>NZ_CP199956.1:0-5456693 GCF_053502565.1 Geodermatophilus sp. URMC 63 | reverse complement strand
CGGTCCACGAGGCTCTCGAGGACGGTGCCGTCCGTGGTGGAGGAGGCGGCCCCCGCACGTCAGCGGCGGCGGATCTCCTTGGTGGTCGCACCGACGTTGTCGGCGAGCCAGGTGTTGAGGTCGGTCAGCTCCCGCCAGGCGGAGCGCACCTGGTCGAGGGCCGCTGCCGAGTGCAGCCACTCGGCGAAGGGGAACAGCTGCCCCGCGTGCAGGGACCGGTGGCGCAGCAGGTCCGCCCGGGCGTCGTCGACGTCGTACCCCCTCGGGACCCGGGTGAGCCGGTCACCGGCCACGTCCCACCCGCTGCGCGCCAGTCGGTGCACCTCGTCCTGCAGCCGCGGACCCTGCACGTCGTCGGCCACGGCACGCCGATAGCGCTCGACCTGGTCGGACTCGAGCCGCCAGGCACCCCCGGCCACCCGCAGGCCCTCGGCCGAGATCTGCACGTACCAGGCCCCGGCTCCGCGGCCCTCCGGGTGCACCACCGCGCCCTGGTGCGTCTTGTACGGCGTCCTGTCGTTGCTGAAGCGGACGTCGCGGTACGGGCGGAACAGCTTCGCCGGCCCGAACTCCGCCGCGAGGTCCTCGACGAGTGCCTGCATCGGCTCGCGGACGCAGGTGTCGTAGACCGTGCGGTGCCGCGTCCAGTAGGTCTTCGAGTTGTCGGCCTCCAGGCCCTCGTAGAACACGAGCCCCTCGTCGGGGAAACCGGCGAACGTCATGCGTCCTCTCCCAAGAGCGTGTGCCACCGGACCTCGCGCAGCGGCGTCCCGGCGGCGTCGAGCGTGCGTGCCCAGCCGTCCCGCGCCCATCCGGCCGACTCCAGGAACCCCGCGGTCACCGCGTCGCGCTCGGCGACCCAGGCCTGCAGCCGCACCGCCCCCGTGGCCCGCGCGAGATCGGCTACCGCTGCCAGCAGCCGACTCCCGTGCCCCCGGCGACCCCAGCGCGGCTCCACGAGCAGCACCGCGAGCTCCGTCGTCGGACCCGCCGGATGGGGCGCCTCGTCCGGGTCGAGCTCCGGCGGGCCGTACGCGGCCAGGCCCACGACCCGCTCGCCGTCCACGGCCACCAGGACGCCGTGCGCGGGCGTCGGGGGATCCGTCACCGCCGCGGTCCACGCGGCCTCCGCGGCAGCCGCGTCCCAGCCGTCGAGCACTGCGGCCGGCAGCACCCCGCGGAACGCCGTGCGCCAGGTCTCGCCCTGCACCCGCGCCACCGCCGCGGCGTCCGCGGGCCGGGCCGGTCGCACCGACACCTCCGCGGTGCCGGTCAGCCGGGGGAAGGGGTGCGGGTCCACACCGGGCAGCCTAGGTGGGCCGGGCGCCGAGGGGAGAGCGTCGGCGGGGAAGGGCAGGATCCCCTCGTGGCCCTCCTCGTCGTCGACCGGCTCCCCGCGGCGCTCGCCCGGCGCATCGCGCTGGCCGCGCAGGGCTTCGCCGACCCGCGCCCCGCGGGCGTCGTCGACAGCCGGCAGCTGCGCCGGGTGACCGACCGGCTGGCCGTCGTCCAGATCGACTCGGTCAACGTGCTGTCCCGCTCGCACTATCTGCCCTTCCTCAGCCGGCTCGGTGCCTACCGGCGGGCGGCGCTCGACGACTTCACCGCGCGCCGGCACGAGGTGTTCGAGTTCTGGGCGCACGAGGCGTCCTACCTGCCGGTGCGGCTGCACCCGCACCTGCGCTGGCGCATGGCCGCCGCCGAGCAGCACGCCTGGGGCTCGATGGTCCGCATCCAGCGCGAGCGGCCCGGCTACGTCGCCGAGGTCCTCGACCGGGTCCGGGAGTCCGGCCCGACGAAGGCCAGCGACCTCGCCGAGGCCCGGCCCGACCGGCCCGGGTCGATGTGGAACTGGCACGCGGGCAAGGTCGCCCTCGAGTGGCTCTTCTACACCGGGGTCCTCACCGCGCGGGCGCGGACGACGTCCTTCGAGCGGGTCTACGACCTCACCGAGCGGGTGCTGCCCGCCGCCGTCCTGCAGACCCCCACCCCCGAGCCGGCCGACGCCGTCCGCGAGCTGGTGCGCACCGCCGCCCGCGCCCTCGGCGTGGCCACCGAGCGCGACCTGCGCGACTACTTCCGCCTCCGTCCCGAGCCCGCCCGCCGGGCGGTCGCCGAGCTGGCCGAGGCCGGTGAGCTGCTGCCGGTGGAGGTGGCCGGCTGGGGGGCGCCGGCCTGGCTGGACCCGGCCGCGCGGCGCCCGCGGTGGGTCCGCGCCCGCGCGCTGCTCTCGCCGTTCGACTCGCTCGTGTGGGAGCGCCCGCGGGTCGAGCGCCTCTTCGGCTTCCGCTACCGGCTGGAGATCTACACCCCCGCCGCGCAGCGGGTGCACGGCTACTACGTGCTGCCCTTCCTGCTCGGCGACCGGCTGGTGGCCCGCGTCGACCTCAAGGCCGACCGGCAGGCCGGCGTCCTGCGCGCGCAGGCCACCCACGCCGAGGACGGCGTCGACCGCGCCGAGGTCGCCGACGCGCTCGCCGCGGAGCTGCGGCTCGTGGCCGGCTGGCTGGAGCTCGACGACGTGACCGTCGCCGAGCGTGGCGACCTCGCGGCCGACCTCACCCGCGCACTGGCCTCCCCGGCGACCGGCGTCGCCTAGGCTCGGGGCCCGTGACGAGCAGCGGACCGGTCGACACCCAGTACGAGGACCTCCTGCGGCGCATCCTCGAGCAGGGGACGCCGAAGTCCGACCGCACCGGCACCGGCACGGTGAGCCTGTTCGGGGAGCGGCTGCGCTACGACCTCTCCGAGCGGTTCCCGCTGGTCACCACCAAGAAGGTGCACGTCAAGTCGGTCGCCGTCGAGCTGCTGTGGTTCCTGCGCGGCGAGGGCAACACCGCCTGGCTCAAGGAGAACGGCGTCACCATCTGGGACGAGTGGGCCGACGCGGACGGCGACCTCGGCCCGGTGTACGGCGTCCAGTGGCGCTCGTGGCCGACCCCCGACGGCGGCACCGTCGACCAGATCCAGGGCGTGCTCGACACCCTGCGCACCGACCCCGACTCCCGGCGCATGGTCGTCTCGGCCTGGAACGTCGCCGCGCTGCCGGACATGGCGCTGGCGCCCTGCCACGCGCTGTTCCAGTTCGCGGTGCACGACGGGCGGCTGTCCTGCCAGCTCTACCAGCGCAGCGCCGACATGTTCCTCGGCGTCCCGTTCAACATCGCCAGCTACGCGCTGCTCACCCGCATGGTCGCCGACCAGGTCGGCCTGGCCCCCGGCGAGTTCATCTGGGTCGGCGGCGACTGCCACGTGTACAGCAACCACGTCGAGCAGGTCCGCGAACAGCTCTCCCGCGAGGTGCGGCCCTTCCCGTTCCTCGACCTGGCGCCGGCGCCCTCGCTGTTCGACTACACCCTCGAGCACCTCACGCTGCGGGAGTACGACCCGCACCCGGCCATCCGCGCCGCGGTCGCGGTGTGACGGTCCGGCTCGTCTGGGCGCAGGCGCGCGACCGCGTCATCGGCGCCGGCGGCCGGCTGCCCTGGCACCTGCCGGAGGACCTGCGGCTGTTCCGCGAGCTGACCACCGGCTGCACCGTCGTCATGGGCCGGCGCACCTGGGAGTCGCTGCCCGAGCGGTTCCGCCCCCTGCCCGGCCGGCGCAACGTCGTCCTCACCACCGACCCGTCCTGGTCGGCCGACGGCGCGGAGCGGGCCGGGTCGGTCGCCGAGGTGCTGGCCGCGCACCCCGACTGCTGGGGGATCGGCGGCGCGGCGGTGTACTCGGCGCTGCTGCCGCACGCCGGCCGGCTGGTGGTCACCGACGTCGACCTGGACGTCGACGGCGACACCCGCGCCCCGGTGCTCGACGCCGGCTGGCGCCGTGTCGCCCGCACCCCGGAGGCCGGGTGGGCCACCTCGGGCACCGGCCTGGCCTACGCCGTCTCGGAGTACGTGCGCGCGCCCGCTGCCGGGCCGGGCGCCGACGCGGCCGGTCGGTAGATTCGACCGCATGACCACCGACCCCGCCCGGCCCTTCGGGCGAGTGCTGACGGCGATGGTGACCCCCTTCGCCGACGACGGCTCGATCGACCTGGCGGGGGCCCAGGAGCTGGCCGCGCACCTGGTCGACCGGCAGGCGCACGACGGCCTGGTCGTGCTCGGCACCACCGGCGAGGCCCCGACGCTCAGCGACGGAGAGCAGCACGCCGTCCTCGAGGCGGTCATCGACGCCGTCGGCGACCGGGCCACCGTGGTGGCCGGCGTCGGCACCAACGACACGGCGCACACCATCGAGAACGCCCGCCGCGCCGAGCAGCTGGGGGCCGACGGCCTGCTGGTCGTCACCCCGTACTACAACAAGCCGCCGCAGGCCGGGCTGCTGCGCCACTTCACCGCGGTCGCCGACGCCACCGACCTGCCGGTGATGCTCTACGACATCCCGCCGCGCTCGGTCGTGCCGATCGAGGTGGAGACGCTGGTCCGCGCCGCGGAGCACCCGCGCATCGTCGCGGTCAAGGACGCGAAGTCCGACTTCGGCGCGCTGGCCTGGACGCTGGCGCGCACCGACCTCGCCTACTACTGCGGCGAGGACATGGTCAACCTGCCGATGCTGGCCCTCGGCGCGGTCGGCGTGGTGAGCGTGGTCGGCCACCTGGTCGGCCCGCGGCTGGCCGAGCTCATCGCCGCGGTCGAGTCCGGCGACCTGGCCAAGGCGCGCGAGGTCAACGAGAGCCTGCTGCCGGTGTACACCGGCGTGTTCCGCACCCAGGGCGTCATCACCGTCAAGGCGGCGCTGCGCGAGCTGGGGTTGCCCGCCGGCCCCGTGCGCCCCCCGCTGGTCGACGCCACGCCCGAACAGATCGCGCAGCTGCGCACCGACCTCGCCCACGGAGGCCTGACCCTGTGACCGCCACCTCCGCCGGACCGGCCGGCCAGCCGCACCTGGACCTCAAGACGCCCCCGAGGCTGCCGGCCGGCGGTCTCCGGGTCATCGCGCTGGGCGGGCTCGGGGAGATCGGCCGCAACATGGCCGTCCTCGAGTTCGACGGCACGCTGCTGGTCATCGACTGCGGCGTGCTCTTCCCCGAGGCCGAGCAGCCCGGCGTCGACCTGATCCTCCCGGACTTCGGGGTCATCGAGCACCGCCTCGACGACATCGCCGCCGTCGTCCTCACCCACGGACACGAGGACCACATCGGCGCGATCCCCTACCTGCTGCGGATGCGCGGCGACATCCCGCTGGTCGGGTCCCGGTTCACCCTGGCGCTGGTCAAGGCCAAGCTGCGCGAGCACCGGCTGGACCCGGTGCTGGTCGAGGTCGCCGCCGGGGACGACCACGTCGCCGGCCCGTTCCACTGCGAGTTCATCTCGGTCAACCACTCGATCCCCGACGCGCTGGCCGTCGCCGTCCACACCCCCGCCGGGGTCCTGGTGCACACCGGCGACTTCAAGATGGACCAGCTGCCCCTCGACGGCGTGCTCACCGACCTCGGCGCCTTCGCCCGGCTGGGCCTGGAGGGCATCGACCTGCTGCTCGCCGACTCCACCAACGCCGAGATCCCCGGCTTCGTCACCCCGGAGCGGTCGATCGGCCCGGTCCTGGAGGACGTGTTCCGGCGGGCCACCCAGCGGCTGATCGTCTCCAGCTTCGCCAGCCACGTGCACCGCATCCAGCAGGTGCTCGACGCCGCCGAGGTGCACGGCCGCAAGGTCGCCCTCGTCGGGCGCTCGATGGTCCGCAACATGGGCGTGGCCCGCGACCTCGGGCTGTTGCGGGTGGCCTCCGGCCTCATGGTCAGCCTCGACGAGGCGACGTCGATGCCACCCGAGCAGGTCGTGCTGGTGAGCACCGGGTCGCAGGGTGAGCCGCTGTCGGCCCTGGGCCGCATGGCCCGCGGCGAGCACCACCAGGTCACCATCGAGGCCGGCGACACGATCGTGCTGGCCTCCTCGCTGGTGCCGGGCAACGAGACCGCCGTCTACAAGGTCATCAACGGCCTCGCGCGGCTGGGCGCCACCGTCGTGCACAAGGAGACCGCACGGGTGCACGTCTCCGGGCACGCCCCGGCCGGGGAGCTGCGCACGCTGCTCAACGTGGCCAAGCCCCGCTACCTCATGCCCGTGCACGGCGAGTGGCGGCACCTGCGGGCGCACGCCGCGCTGGCCGAGCAGACCGGCATGGCCGCCGACCGCGTCCTGCTCGCCGAGGACGGCGTCGTGGTCGACCTCGTCGACGGCAAGGCCTCGATCACCGGGTCGGTGCCGGTGGGCAACGTCTACGTGGACGGTCTCAACGTCGGCGACGTCGGCGAGGAGTCGCTGCAGGAGCGGCGCATCCTCGGCGACGAGGGCTTCGTCGCGCTCACCGTCGTCGTCGAGCCCTCGACCGGCACGATCGTGCGGCCGGTACACCTGTCCGCCCGCGGGTTCTCCGACGACCCGAGCGCCTTCGACGAGGTGCTACGGCTGGTCGAGGACAACCTCAAGCGAGAACTCTCCGACGGGCAGACCGACGCCCACCGGCTCTCCCAGGTGATCCGGCGGACGGTCGGCAAGTGGGTGTCGGACACCCACCGTCGCCGGCCGATGATCATCCCGACGGTCCTCGAGGTGTGAGGCGGAGGCCGAGCGCGCAGGTCTCCTGAGCGCTCAGCCTCCGGTGACCTCGATCGGGGCGATGCCCTCCTGCTCGGGCAGGGCGAAGCCCCACACCTGCGCGTAGAAGGAGAGCTCGCCGTCCAGGGCGGCGCGGATGTTCTCCGCCCGCCGGAAGCCGTGCTGCTCACCCTCGAAGAGCAGGTAGGCGTGCGGCACGTGCTTCTCCCGGAGCGCCGCCACCAGTGCGTGCGCCTGCTCGGGCGGGACGACGCGGTCCTCGGCGCCCTGGAACACCGCCAGCGGCGTGTCCAGCGCGTCGACGTGCGTGATGGGGGAGCGCTCGGCGTACACCTCGGCGCCCTCGGGCCACGGCGCGACCAGCCCGTCGAGGTAGCGGGACTCGAACTCGTGCGTGTCCGCGGCCAGCGCGCCGAGGTCGGCGACGCCGAAGTGGCTCGCACCGGCGGTGAACACCCCCGGCCGCCGGGTGAGCGCGGCCAGCGTGGTGAACCCGCCGGCCGAGCCGCCGCGGATCGCCATCCGCGCGGGGTCCACCCGGCCGGCGTCGGCGAGCCACCGGGCGCAGGCGACGACGTCGTCGAGGTCGACCACGCCCCACTGCCCCTGCAGCGCGTCGCGGTAGCGGCGGCCGTGGCCGGTGGAGCCGCGGTGGTCGACGTGGGCGACGACGAAGCCGCGGGAGGTGAAGTACTGGATCTCCGGGTCCAGCACGCGCGGGTGGGCCGACGTCGGGCCGCCGTGCACCATCACGACCAGCGGCGGCCGCGCGTCGGCGGGCGGGGTCACGTCCGGGTTGGTGGGCGGGTAGACCGCCGCGTGCGCGTACGGGATGCCGGTGCCGTGGTCCTCGGTCGGGAAGGTCACCGACTCCGGCACCGAGATCCACCCCGGGGCCAGGCCGAGGTCGCGCGCCCGCCGGAGCACCTCGGTGTCCCCGCTGCCGAGGTCGACGCGCAGCACCACCGGCTCGCTGGTCGGCCCGGCGGCCGCGCACACCACCGCGCCGTCCTGCGCCCGCAGCTGCCCGAGGGAGGTGGCGGGCAGGTCGAGCTCGCGCAGGTCGCCGTCGGGGGAGAGGACGGCGAGGCGGTCGGCGCCGCCGCGGGGGACGGCCAGCGCCACCCGGCCGTCGCCGAGCGGGACGAAGCGGCTGGCGCCGAAGCGCCACTGCGGCCCCGTGATGTCGGCGCCGACGTCGAGGACGAGCTCCGCGGCTCGGCCGGGCCGCCACCGCCACAGCGCCCACGCGTCGGTGCGGTCGCAGCAGAACAGCAGGGAGCCGTCGGCCTCCCAGGTCGGCTGCACGACGGACTCACCGGGCCCGCCGGCGACGACGGTCTCGCCGCCGTCGGGGGCGCGCACCACCAGCTGCGCGGCGTCCCAGGGCATCGACGGGTGGTCCCACCGCAGCCAGGCCAGCTGCCCGTCGGGTCCCGGGCGCGGGTCGGAGACGAAGTCCGGGCCGGTCACCAGCACCGCGGCGCTGCCGTCGGGGGCGATCCGCACGACCTCGTTGCGCACGTCGGCCGCCACGTCGGTCGGGGTGTGCGTCTCCCGGACGGCCAGCAGCGAGACCCCGTCGGCGTCCAGCCCCAGGTCGGCGTAGCGGACGCCGGCCGGCAACGGCGGTTCCGGCGTGAGCGCGACCGGCGCGGCGTCGTCCGGGCCGAGCCGGTGGAGCCGCTGGTCGTCGAAGTGCGCGAACCACAGGACGCCGTCCGCGACCGTCCACGCGCCGCCGCCGTACTCGTGCACCCGTGTCCGGGCGTTCCACGGGGCCGGGAGGACGTCGGCGACCGTGCCGTCGGCGCGGCGGCGCACCAGCGCCGTGCGGCCGCCCTCGGCCGGGCGTGACTCCGCCCACCAGACGTCGGGGCCGTCGACGGCCACCTCGCCCAGCCGTGCGGCGGCGCGGACGACGAGTGCCGAGGTCACCGGGGTCGGCCAGCTGCCGTACGGGGAGGTCGCCACCGGGCGACCGTAGGCCGGGGACACGACGTCCCGCCTGCCTGGGGGAGGGCGCGACGGCGGCTACCGTCGACCCATGCCTGCCCGTACCACGCCCTCGCGCCGGCCGGCCGGCTCGGCCCCGAAGGGCCGGTCCGGGTCGACCGCCGCGGGCAAGCGGCCGGCGCCGCGCACCCCCGCCCGCAACGGCAACCGCAAGCCGCCCGCTCGCAGGCCCGCCGCCAAGCAGGGTCCGGGCGCGGCCGCCGGCGCGTTCCGGGCCGCGGCCGGCGCCTGGTCGCTGCTCGCCCGCGGCGCCGGGGGACTGGCCCGCTCGATCGCCCGCCCGGAGGAGGCCGAACCGCTGGCCCCCGAGCACCGCCGCGACGGCGCGGGGCTGGCCGTGCTGGGCCTGGCCGTCGTCCTCGGCGCCGCCGCCTGGTTCGACGGGATCGGCCCGGTCGGTGCCGGGCTGGCCACCGCCGTCCGCTGGGTGGTCGGGTCCTTGCTGGTCGTGCTGCCGGCCTTCCTCTTCCTCGTCGCGCTGCGACTGCTGCGCCGCGCGCCGCACCCCGAGGCGCGCGGGCGGCTGGCCATCGGCTGGCTGTGCGCCGTCGTCGCGGTGCTCGGGATCGCCTCGGTCGTGGGCACGCACGGCGACCCCCTGGCCGGTCGGCCGGGCTCGGGCGGCCTGGTCGGCTGGGCGGTCGGCACGCCGCTCACCGCGGGCCTGGGCGCCGTCGTCGCCGTCGTCCTGCTCGCCCTGCTCGCCGTCTTCGCCGTCCTGGTGCTCACCGCGACGCCGTTGCACCAGGTGCCCGAGCGGCTGCGCGAGCTCGTCGGCGGGGGCGCCGGCGACGACGGGGAGTGGGACGGCGAGGAGTACGACGACGCGTACGAGGAGGAGCCCGAGGAGGCGCCCCGCCCGCGCCGCTCGAAGCGCCCCGCGCTCGCCGAGGTGCTGGCCGAGGACCCCTCGCCCGACCTCACCACCACCGGCCCGATCGACTCCGTCCCGCCCGACTCCGTCCCGCCCGCCGACGTCCGCGAGGCCGTGCACCAGGAGCCGGCACCCGCCCCGGTCCCGGCCCCGCGGCCGCCGGTCGTCGACCGCACCGCGCCGCCGGAGGACCTCGAGCCGGTCACCGAGCCCGAGCAGCTGCGCATCGAGCCGGTCGAGGGCGAGTACACGCTGCCGTCGGTGTCGCTGCTGCGTCCAGGGACGCCGCCGCGCAAGGAGTCGCAGGCGAACAACGTGGTCGTCGAGGCCATCCGCGGGGTGCTCGAGCAGTTCAACATCGACGCCGACGTCACCGGCTACACCCGCGGCCCCACGGTCACCCGCTACGAGGTCGAGCTCGGCCCCGCGGTCAAGGTCGAGAAGATCACCGCGCTGACCCGCAACCTCGCCTACGCCGTCGCCAACGACAACATCCGGATCCTCGCGCCGATCCCCGGCAAGTCGGCGGTGGGCATCGAGGTGCCCAACGCCGACCGGGAGACGGTCAGCCTCGGCGACGTCATGCGCTCGCAGGTGGCCAAGCAGGACCCGCACCCGATGGTGGTCGGCCTCGGCAAGGACATCGAGGGCGGGTTCGTCACGGCCAACCTGGCCAAGATGCCGCACCTGCTCGTCGCCGGTGCCACCGGCGCGGGCAAGTCCAGCTGCATCAACTCGCTGCTGACCTCGCTGCTGCTGCGGGCCGCGCCGGAGCAGCTGCGGATGATCCTGGTCGACCCGAAGATGGTCGAGCTCACGCCCTACGACGGCATCCCGCACCTGATCACGCCGATCATCACCGACCCCAAGAAGGCCGCGACCGCGCTGGCCTGGCTGGTCGAGGAGATGGAGCAGCGCTACCAGGACATGCGGGCCACCGGCGTCCGGCACATCGACGACTTCAACCGCAAGGTCGAGCGCGGCGAGATCACCGCCCCGCCCGGCAGCGAGCGGGCCTACCGGCCCTACCCCTACATCCTCGCGATCGTCGACGAGCTCGCCGACCTGATGATGGTGGCCCCGCGCGACGTCGAGGAGTCGATCGTCCGCATCACCCAGAAGGCGCGCGCCGCCGGCATCCACCTGGTGCTGGCCACCCAGCGGCCCTCGGTCGACGTCGTCACCGGCCTGATCAAGGCCAACGTGCCCTCGCGGCTGGCGTTCTCCACCTCCAGCCTCACCGACAGCCGGGTCATCCTCGACCAGCCCGGCGCGGAGAAGCTGATCGGCATGGGCGACGCCCTGTTCATGCCGATCGGCGCCGGCAAGCCGCAGCGGCTGCAGGGGGCCTACGTCTCCGACGGCGAGATCGAGGCGGTCGTCGAGTTCACCAAGCGGCAGGCCGAGCCGGAGTACCGCGAGGAGGTCTTCAGCGCCGCCGCGGGCGAGAAGAAGGAGATCGACGAGGACATCGGCGGGGACCTGGAGCTGCTGGTCCAGGCCGTCGAGCTCGTCGTCACCAGCCAGTTCGGGTCGACGTCGATGCTGCAGCGCAAGCTGCGGGTGGGCTTCGCGAAGGCCGGCCGGCTCATGGACCTCATGGAGACGCGCGGGGTGGTGGGCCCCTCGGAGGGCTCCAAGGCCCGCGACGTGCTGGTCAAGCCCGACGAGCTCGAGTCGGTGCTGTTCACGCTCCGTGGCGGCACGCTGCCCGGCGGGGACGACTGACGCCGCCGCTCAGGGCGCCTACGATGGGCGGGTGACAGCTCCGCCCTCCCCTGCACGCAGAGTGGCGGTGGTGACCCTCGGTTGCGCCCGCAACGAGGTCGACTCCGAGGAGTTGGCCGGCCGCCTGGCCGCCGACGGCTACGAACTGGTCGAGGACGCCGAGGGCGCCGACGCCGTCCTGGTGAACACCTGCGGGTTCATCGAGTCGGCGAAGAAGGACTCCGTCGACGCGATCCTCGCCGCCACCGACTCCGGTGCCGAGGTCGTCGCCGTCGGCTGCATGGCCGAGCGCTACGGCTCCGAGCTGGCCGGCGCGCTGCCCGAGGCGACCGTCCTCGGCTTCGACGACTACGCCGTCATCGGCGACCGGCTCGACGACGTCCTGACCGGCCGGCCGCTGGTGCCGCACGCGCCCCGCGACCGGCGCACGCTGCTGCCGATCAGCCCCGTCGCCCGCACGGCCGCGACCGCCGCCCCGGAGGCGCCGGCCATCCCCGGCCACGGCTGGGTGCAGCGCCGCCGGCTGGCCGCCGGTCCCTCGGCGGCGCTCAAGCTCGCGTCGGGCTGCGACCGCCGCTGCGCCTTCTGCGCCATCCCCACCTTCCGCGGCTCGTTCGTCTCCCGGCCCCCGGCCGAGGTGCTCGGCGAGGCGCGCTGGCTGGCCGGTCAGGGCGTCACCGAGCTGGTGCTGGTCAGCGAGAACTCGACGTCCTACGGCAAGGACCTCGGTGACCTGCGCTCGCTGGAGCGGCTGCTGCCGCAGCTGGCCGCGGTCGAGGGGATCGCCCGCGTGCGGGTGGCCTACCTGCAGCCGGCCGAGCTGCGCCCGGGTCTGCTGGAGGTCATCGCCGCGACCGACGGCGTGGCGCCCTACTTCGACCTGTCCTTCCAGCACTCCTCGCCGGGCCTGCTGCGCCGCATGCGCCGCTTCGGCGGCACCGAGGACTTCCTCGCGCTGATCGAGCGGGTCCGGTCACTGGCGCCCGACGCCGGTTTCCGCACCAACGTCATCCTCGGCTTCCCCGGGGAGACCGAGGACGACGTCGCCGAGCTCGAGCGCTTCCTCACCGAGGGCCGCCTCGACGCCGTCGGGGTGTTCGGCTACTCCGACGAGGAGGGCACCGAGGCACTCGGACTGCCCGGCAAGCTCGACCGGCACGAGATCGACGCCCGGGTCCGCCGGGTCACCGACCTGGTCGAGGAGCTGACCGCCCAGCGCGCCGAGGAGCGGGTCGGCTCCCGGGTGGAGGCGCTGCTCATCGAGGACCTCACCGCCATCCCGGACAGCGAGGAGGGGCCCGGGACGTGGGCCGGTTCCGCCGCCCACCAGGACCCCGAGGCCGACGGCACGACGACGGTCACCGGGGTGCCCGCGGACGCGCGGCCCGGGCAGCTGCTGGTCGCCGAGGTCGTCGCGGCCGAGGGCGTCGACCTCGTCGCCGCCGCGCTGGAGCCCGTGGCGACCGGACCCGCCCTGCACGGGACGGCCGGGAGGTGAGCGTCCGGTGAGCGCCGTCGCCCCCGACCCCGCGGCCACCCCGCGGCAGTCGGCGCGGTTGGTCAACGTGCCCAACGCGCTCACCGTGCTGCGGCTGGCCGTCGTGCCGCTGTTCGCCGTCCTGCTGCTCTCCGACGGCGGGATGGACGACGACCGGCGGATCTGGGCGACGGTGTTCTTCGGCCTGGCGATCATCACCGACCGCTACGACGGCCTCATCGCGCGGCGCACCGGCCAGGTCACCGAGTTCGGCAAGCTGGCCGACCCCATCGCCGACAAGGCGCTCACCGGCACCGCGCTGGTCGGGCTGTCGGTGCTCGGGCTGCTGCCCTGGTGGGTGACGCTGGCGATCATCGTCCGCGAGCTCGGCGTCACCCTGCTGCGCTTCTGGGTGATCCGGCACGGCGTCATCGCCGCCAGCCGCGGCGGCAAGGCCAAGACCGTCGTCCAGGCGCTGGCGATCGGCCTGTACATCCTGCCGCTGACCGGCCTGCTGGCCAGCGTCCGCTGGTGGGTCATGGCCGCCGCGCTGCTGCTGACCCTGGCCACCGGCCTCGACTACGTCTACCGGGCGCTGACGCTGCGCCGCACCAGTGCCCGGGCGATGCGCGCGGCCGCCGCGCGGCGCGCCGCCGGGCCGGCGGGCTCGCGCTCCGACACCGCCGCCTAGGAGCGCCCGGCCGGGGCCGCCGGCGGCCCGCCGCCCGTGGAACGTCCGGGCCCGCCAGGTTGTTACGCCATGAGCGGACGCGGCCGCGCCGGCCCGGTGCCGGGGAGGGGTGCCGCGTACCGTGGGCGCACGGCACCCCGGGGTGCCGCCGCTTCTTCCCCCGCCAGACAGGAGACGGCCATGACGCTGCTGCGCACACAGCTCGGGCGGACCCTGCGCGGTCACCGGCTGCGGCAGCGGCGCACGCTCCGCGACGTCTCCGGTGCCGCCCGGGTGAGCCTGGGCTACCTCTCGGAGGTCGAGCGGGGCCAGAAGGAGGCCTCCTCCGAGCTGCTCGCCTCCATCTGCGACGCCCTCGACGTCGAGCTGGCCGACCTGCTCGCCGAGGTCAGCACCGAGCTGCGCGGCCCCGACGGCCGCGTCCGCCCGCTGGTCCCCGCCGCCGGCGCCGCCCCTGCCGCGGTCCCCGCCGACGACGCCCCGGCCGAGGGGACGGCCGTCCCGGCCGACACCGGCGTCCCCGCCGCCGAGCCCGCGCTCGCGCTGGTCGGCGCCACCACCCGCGCCGCGCACCGCGCCGGGAAGGCCGTGTCGTTGGCCGCCTGACCCCACCCGGCCGGCGGCGCGCCGTCGCACGCTCCGCGCACCCGCGTGCGCCTCGTGGCATCGTGGTCCCGCAAGGGAACGCGGACGCCACCCCGCGAGGGTGGCCGGCTGTGGCGCGCCACCACCGGAGGTCGCCGTGCGGTACCTGTTCCGCCCGCCGGGCACCGATGGCGCCGAGCTGCTGACGCTGCCCTGGCACCTGCCGCTGGAGGAGTGGGACCGCGACCTGCTGCTGGAGGTGCCCCAGCGCGGCATCTCCCGGCACGTCGTGCGCTTCGTCGCGACGCAGGGCCAGGTCTTCGCGCTCAAGGAGATCGCCGAGACGCTGGCCCGGCACGAGTACGCGCTGCTCGCCGAGTTCGAGGAGGAGGGCCTGCCGGCCGTCTCCGTCCTGGGCATCTGCGTCGACCGGCCCGACGGGCAGGACGCCGTCCTCGTCACCCGCTACCTCGAGTACTCGATGTCCTACCGCTACCTGTTCTCCCGGCCCAGCGCGCGGCAGTCGGTGGACCAGCTCATGGACACGCTGGTCGTGCTGCTGGTGCGCCTGCACCTGGCCGGGGTCTTCTGGGGCGACTGTTCGCTGTCGAACACGCTCTTCCGGCTCGACGCCGGCGCGCTGTCCGCCCACCTGGTCGACGCCGAGACCGCCGAGCGGCACCCGACGCTCAGCCGCGGCCAGCGCCAGTACGACCTCGACCTGGCCCGCGAGCGGGTGGGCGCCGAGCTGCTCGACCTGCAGGCAGGGGAGCTGCTGCCCGAGGGCGTCGACCCGATCGACGTCGCCGACAGCCTGCCGGTGCGCTACGAGTCGCTGTGGGAGGAGGTCAACCGCGAGGAGCTGTTCCGCGCCGACGAGCAGCGCTACCGCGTGGCCGAGCGGCTGCGCCGGCTCAACGACCTCGGGTTCGACGTCGGCGAGGTCGAGCTGGTGACCTCCGAGGAGGGCGCCCGCCTGCGGGTGGAGACCCGGGTGTCCGCGCCGGGGCAGCACCGCCGCGAGCTGTTCCGGCTGACCGGCCTGGAGGTGCAGGAGAACCAGGCGCGGCGGTTGCTCAACGACCTGCGCACCTTCCGCGCCTGGCTGGAGCAGAAGAGCGGCCAGCCGGTGTCGGAGACGGTGGCCGGCACGCGCTGGCTGGCCGAGGTGTACCGGCCGGTGGTCGACGCGATCCCACCCGAGCTCGCCGGCCGGCTCGCGCCGGCCGAGGTCTTCCACGAGGTGCTCGAGCACCGGTGGTTCCTCTCGGAGCAGGCCGGGCGCGACGTCGGCACGACGGCGGCGGCGCAGTCCTACCTCGCCACCGTCCTCCCCGCGACGCCGGCGGAGCTCACGACCCCCTCGGTCATCGCCACCCGGCCCTGACCCGTCCGGCCCTGCCCCTCCGGGCACTGCCCCGTCCCGCCCCGACCCTCCCGGCCCTTGCCCCGTCCAGCCCTGCCCCGTCCGGCGTCGAACGGCTGGTCACGCGGGGGACACGACCGGGTTGCGGCGGGCTGTGGGCTGCGCCACGGTACGGGAGCGCGGTGATCGTCGGAGCTCGCCGAAACGGGAGGCGAAGAGTTGTCCATCGCAGAAGGACCCCGCCCCGACGCCGGTGGGCGTCGGTCGAACCGGACGTCACGCAGACGACGCCGGCGCGTCGTGGGGGGCGCGGCGACCGCGTTCGTCGTGGCGTCCACCCTCGCTGCCTGTGGCGGGGACTCCAGTGCGGGCGCGACCCCGGTCCTCAACTGGTACATCAACCCCGACTCCGGTGGTCAGGCGACCATCGCCGAGCGGTGCTCCCAGGAGTCGGACGGGGCCTACACGATCAACGTGTCCCAGCTCCCCCGCGACTCGCCCGCTCAGCGTGAGCAGCTGATCCGCCGGCTGGCGGCGAACGACGAGTCGATCGACCTCATGAGCATCGACGTGGTGTTCCCGCCGGAGTTCGCCCAGGCGGGCTTCCTCGCCCCCGTGCCGGAGGACGTCGCCCAGGAGGTCACCGAGGGCGTGTTCCAAGGTGCACTGGACTCCGCGACGTGGGACGGCGAGCTCGTCGCGGTCCCGTTCTGGTCCAACACCCAGCTGCTCTGGTACCGGAAGTCGGTGGCGGAGGCGGCCGGGCTCGACATGAGCCAGCCGGTCACCTGGGACCAGCTGATCGAGGCCGCGGAGAGCCAGGGCAAGCTGCTGAGTGCCCAGGGCAGACGGTCGGAGTCGTTGATGGTCTGGTACAACGCGCTCCTGGAGTCCGCCGGTGGCCAGTACATCGAGGAGAGCGGAGAGAGCCCGGACGACATCAAGTTCGGTCTCTCCACCCCCGAGGCGGACCGTGCGGCCGAGGTGATGGCCGCCGTCGCCAACTCCTCCGCGGTCGGCGCCGGCTTCACCACGGCCAGCGAGGACACCAGTGCGACGGAGTTCGAGAGCGACGACGCCGGCTTCATGGTCAACTGGCCGTTCGTCTACGCCCAGGCCCTCTCCAAGGTCGAGGCCGGCACCCTGGACCAGTCGGTGCCCGACGACTACGGCTGGGCGCTGTACCCCGCCGTCGACGAGGGCACGCCGAGCGCGCCGCCGCTCGGCGGGATCGACATCGCCGTGTCGGCGTTCAGCCGGCACCCCGACCTCGCCTACCAGGCGGTCTCCTGCATCGTCCAGGACGCCAACCAGGCCGAGTACATGGTGACCAACGGCAACCCGGCGTCGTCGATCGCGGTGTACGACGACCCTGACGTGCAGGCGGCCTACCCCATGGCCGACACCATCCGCGAGTCCCTGCAGTCGGCGGCGTCCCGCCCACTCACCGCCTACTACAGCGAGGTCCTCGGGTGTTTCCTGCGCGAGTTCCACCCGCCGGGCGCGGTGAACGACCAGACGGGTGAGCGCACCGAGGAACTGACCAAGGCCGTCCTGTCAGGAGAGCAGCTGCTATGAGCCAGACGACGCTGCCGCCGGTCGAGAAGACCAGCCCCGTCGCCGCACCCCGCGGCACGATCAGTGACCGGTCCCGGGCCGAGCGCAAGCTCGGCTGGTTGCTGGCAGGCCCGGCCTTCGTGGTCATGCTGCTGGTGACCGCCTACCCGATCATCCAGGCGGTCTACTACTCGCTGTTCAACTACCGGCTGACCGACCCCGGAAACCGGTCCTTCGACGGCCTGGGCAACTACTGGGTGATCCTCACCGACGGCGTGTGGTGGCAGTCCATCCTCGTCACGCTGATCATCACGGTGGTCACGGTCTCGGTCGAGCTCGTCCTCGGGTTCGCCCTGGCGCTGGTCATGGCCAAGGCGCTCTCGTCGATCCGCCCGGTGGTCCGGGCCGCCATCCTGATCCCCTACGCGGTGATCACGGTCGTGTCGGCCTTCGCCTGGCAGTTCGCCTTCCGGATCGACACCGGTTTCGTCAACAGCTGGTTCGCCTGGCTGCCGGGCGTCAGCGACACCACCGACTGGTTCGGTGGCCAGGTCTCCTCGCTCTTCGTGATCTGCCTGGCCGAGATCTGGAAGACGACCCCGTTCATCTCCCTGCTGCTCCTGGCCGGCCTGGCCCAGGTGCCGGAGGTGCTGCAGGAGGCGGCCAAGGTGGACGGCGCCACCTGGTGGCAGCGGATGTGGCGGGTCACCATCCCGAACATGAAGGCCGCCATCATGGTGGCGCTGCTGTTCCGGACCCTGGACGCGTTCCGGGTCTTCGACAGCATCTTCATCATGACCGCGGGGGCGAACAACACCGAGTCGGTCTCGTTCCTGGCCTATCGGCAGACCATCTCCCGCGTGGAGATCGGGCTGGGCTCGGCCGTCTCCGTGCTGCTCTTCCTCGCGGTGGTGATCATCGCCTTCGGTTTCATCAAGGGGTTCAAGATCGACCTGGCGCAGGCGAGAGGGGAAGGCTGATGTCCACGCGGGAGAAGACCTGGTGGTGGATCGGTGGCGTCCTGATCATCCTCTACTGCCTGTTCCCCATCGCCTGGATCGTCTCGCTGTCCTTCAAGTCCACAGCGGACCTCGCCAACAAGCAGTTCCTGCCGTCGAGCCCGACGTGGGAGAACTACTCGACGATCCTCACCGGCACGGCGAGTGACCTGTTCCTGCCGGCGCTGCGCAACAGCTTCGGGATCTGCCTGATCGCCACCGCGATCTCGTGCGTCCTGTCGATGTTCGCGGCCTACGCGATCGCCCGGCTGGACTTCCCCGGGAAGAAGCTGATCCTGTCGGCGGCTCTCGGGGTGGCGATCTTCCCGGTCATCTCGATCGTGACGCCGCTGTTCAACCTGTGGCGGCAGATCGGCCTCTACGACACCTGGCCCGGGCTGATCATCCCGTACCTGTCGCTGACCCTGCCGATCTCCATCTGGACGATGTCGGCGTTCTTCCGGGAGATCCCCTGGGAGATGGAGCAGGCGGCCCAGGTCGACGGCGCGACCACCTGGCAGGCGTTCCGCAAGGTGATCGTGCCGCTGGCCGCTCCCGGCGTGTTCACCACGGCGATCATCGCGTTCTTCATCGCCTGGAACGACTTCGCCTACGGCATCTCGCTGACCTCCACCAGTGCCGCCCGCCCCGTTCCGGCGGCGCTCGGCCTCTTCTCCGGCGCCTCCCAGTTCCAGGACCCCACGGGCGCCATCGCCGCGGCCGCGGTGATCGTCACCATCCCCGTCGTCGTCCTGGTCCTGCTGTTCCAGCGGCGCATCGTCGCCGGTCTCACCAACGGCGCGGTCAAGGGCTGACCCGGCCGTGCTCCCCACCCCACTGACGTCCGAAGGGGACGAGATCTGATGGCCTCCATCGAGATGCGCAACATCGTCAAGCAGTACGGCGACGGCTACCCGGCCGTGAACGACGTCAGCCTCGACATCGCCGACGGTGAGTTCATGATCCTGGTCGGCCCGTCCGGCTGCGGGAAGTCCACGCTGCTGCGGATGATCGTCGGGCTCGAGGACATCACCAGTGGCGACATGATCATCGGTGGCAAGCGGGTCAACGACCTCGCCCCGCGTGAGCGCAACCTGTCGATGGTCTTCCAGAACTACGCGCTCTACCCGCACATGACGGTGTACGAGAACATCGCCTTCCCGCTGCGGCTGTCCAAGACGCCCGACGACGAGGTCCGCCGCCGGGTGAACGAGGCGTCGGACGTCCTCGAGCTCAAGGAGCACCTGGAGCGCAAGCCGGCCAACCTCTCCGGTGGCCAGCGCCAGCGGGTGGCGATGGGCCGGGCGATCGTGCGCCAGGCCGAGGCATTCCTCTTCGACGAGCCGCTGTCCAACCTCGACGCCAAGCTGCGCGGGCAGATGCGCACCGAGATCAGCCGGCTGCAACGCCGGCTGGGCATCACCACGGTCTACGTCACCCACGACCAGACCGAGGCGATGACCCTCGGCGACCGCGTCTGCGTCCTGCGCAAGGGCAAGATCCAGCAGGTGGCCTCCCCGCGGGAGCTCTACGAGCAGCCGGTCAACCTCTTCGTCGCCGGGTTCATCGGCTCCCCGCCGATGAACTTCCTGCCCGCCACCCTCGACGGCGACCGGCTGCAGACGCCGTTCGGGCCGGTCGTCCTCGACGAGCGCCGCGCCGCCGCGGTGCGCGGCCGGGGAGACCTGCTCCTGGTCGGCATCCGGCCGGAGTACTTCGAGGACGCGTCGCTGGTCGACGAGGCCAAGCGGCCGCTGGGGTCGGTGTTCCGGGCCCGGGTCGACGTGACCGAGTGGCTGGGTGACTCGCAGTACGCCTACATCCCCTACGAGGCGCCCGAGGCCGTCACCGCCCAGCTGCGCGACCTCTCCCGGGAGCTGGACTCCGAGGAGCTGCGCACCCAGGCGATCGTGTCGATCGACTCCACCAGCCGGATCCGGGAGGGCCGAGAGGCGGACTTCTGGCTCGACAGCCGCAAGGTGCACGTCTTCGACCCGCAGACCGGGGAGAACCTGACGCGTGACGCCGAGGCCGGGGCCCGGCTCACGCAGATGGCCACCGAGGACCGGGTGGAGCAGGTGCAGGACGCGCAGTCCTCGGGGCAGACCGTCTCGGGTCCCGGTTCCGGGGCGCACCGGGCCGGGGCCGCCTGAGCCGCCGCCCGAGCCGCTGACGGCGGTGCCCGCGGCCACCTCGGCCGTGGGCACCGCCGTGACTCTCACGCGCACCGACCTGGAGCCCGATGCCCGTGCCGACCCGGGGGAGTGCCCGCCCGTGGTGGCGGACGGCCGTCGTCTACGAGGTCTACCTGCGCAGCTTCGCCGACGCGGACGGTGACGGACTCGGGGACGTCGAAGGTCTCCGCGGCCGGCTGACCCACCTCGCCGACCTCGGCGTCGACGCGCTCTGGGTCACCCCCTGGTACCCCTCGCCGATGGCCGACGGCGGGTACGACGTCGCCGAGTACCGCGACGTCGACCCGCGCTTCGGCACGCTGGCCGACGTCGACGCCCTCCTCGCCGACGCCCACGACCTCGGGCTGCGCGTCGTCGTCGACCTGGTCGCCAACCACACCTCCGCCGAGCACCCCTGGTTCCGGGCCGCCCTCGCCGCCGGCCCGGGGTCCCCCGAGCGGGCGCGCTACTTCTTCCGGGACGGGCGCGGCGGGGGAGCCGAGCCGCCCAACGACTGGATCTCGGCCTTCGGCGGCTCCGCCTGGACCAGGGTCCGCGAGCCCGACGGCGCCCCCGGGCAGTGGTACCTCCACCTGTTCGCCCCCGAGCAGCCCGACCTCGACTGGGGCCACCCCGACGTCCAGGAGGAGTTCGACGGGATCGTGCGCTTCTGGCTCGACCGGGGCGTCGACGGCATCCGCGTCGACGCCGCCCCCGCCATGGCCAAGGCGCCCGACCTGCCCGACGCCGGGCACGCGCCGGGGGCGTCCTTCGACGCCGGCAGCTGGGTGGGCAACCCGCACTGGGACGTCGACGAGGTGCACCAGGTCCTCCGGCGGTGGCGTCGCATCGGCGACGAGTACGCGGGCGACCGGCTGTTCGTCTCCGAGGCGGTCGTCAACGGGCCCGAGCGGCTCAGCCGCTACGTGCGCCCCGACGAGCTGCACACCACGTTCAACTTCGACTGGCTCAAGGCCCCCTGGGACGCCCGCGCGCTGCGCGCGGTGGTCGACGGCACCCTCGCGGCCCTGGCCCCGGTCGGTGCGCCGGCGACGTGGGTGCTGTCCAGCCACGACGAGACTCGGCACGTCACCCGGTTCGGCCGGGCGCACAGCGGTGCCGCCGTCATGGGGTTCGACGCCGCCGCGCCGACCGACCTGGCGCTGGGCCTGCGCCGGGCCCGGGCCGCGGCGCTGCTGACGCTGGCCCTGCCCGGCGGGGCCTACCTGTACCAGGGCGAGGAGCTCGGGCTGCCCGAGGTCGAGGACCTGCCGGAGGAGGTGCTGCAGGACCCCACCTGGGAGCGGTCCGGGCACACCGCCCGCGGCCGGGACGGGTGCCGGGTGCCGCTGCCGTGGTCCGGGGAGCGTCCGCCGTTCGGGTTCAGTCCGGACGGCGTCGTGCCCTGGCTGCCGCAGCCGCCGGGGTGGCGCGACCTCACCGTCGCCGTCCAGCGCGAGGACCCGTCGTCCACCCTGTCGCTGTACCGGGCCGCGCTGCGGCTGCGCCGCGACCTCCCCGACGACGACGCGCTGCGGTGGCTCGACCTCGGCGCGGACGTGCTCGCCTTCGACCGCGGGCCCTGGCGGTGCGTCGTCAACCTGTCCCGCCGCCCGCTCCCGCTGACCGGGCTGGGGCGGCCGGTGCTGACCAGCGAGCAGGTCGGCGCGGAGCTGCCGCCGGACACCGCCGCCTGGCTGGTGACGGGCTAGCGGCCCGGTGCCGGTGCCCGCTCGGCGCGGGCGGCGGCCAGCTCGGCGGCGGTCGGCGGGTCGGCGCCGACGCGGGTGCAGTTGAGCGCGGCGACCAGCGCGGCGTCGTCGACGAGTCGGACGAGGTCGTCGTCGGGGACCGCCTCCAGCGCCGCGCGGGACGTGACCCCGGCGGCCAGCAGCCCGGCGAACAGCCCGGCGGCCAGGGAGTCGCCGGCGCCGACGGTGTCGGCCACGGTCACCCGCGGCGGCTCGCGGTGCAGCAGCGGACGCCCCGGCCGGGCCACCCGCAGCGGGGCCCCGCCGTCGGTGAGCAGGACCAGTGCCGGCCCGCGCCCGGCCCAGCGCTGCGCGGCGCCGTCGAGGTCACCTCCGGCGTCGGGCTCGAGCCAGGCGAGGTCCTCGGCGCTGACCTTGACGACGTCGGCGATGGCGAGCAGCCGGTCGAGGCGGGCGCGGACGGCGTCGGGGTCGTTGCCCAGCGAGGCGCCCACCGGGCCGCCGGCCAGCATCGGCCGGAGGTTGGGGTCGACGCTGACCAGCGCCCGCCCGGCGACCCGCTCGGCCAGGCGGGCGATCGCGTCGCAGCCCGGCGGCGTCCAGGAGGAGATGGAGCCGACGTGCAGGATCGCGGTCGCCGCGGGCAGGACCGCGGCGAGCTCGTCGTCGGTCCACTGCCAGTCGGCCGCGCCCTGCACGTGGAAGCCGTAGTCCGGCGAGCCGTCGTCGTCCAGGCCGACGACGGCGAGGCTGACCGGCTCGACGGCGTCGACGACCCCGGTGAGGTCGACCCCGGACAGCTCGGCGTGCCGGCGCAGCGGCGCGGCCAGCGGGCCGGTGCCCAGCCGGGCCAGCAGCCCGACCGGGGCGTCGAGCCGGCCGGCCGCGACGGCGACGTTGAGCGCGTTGCCGCCGGGGCGGGCGACGTAGCGCGGCGTCGTCCCCTCGGGGCCGGCGCCGGCGGACAGGTCGGGCAGCAGGTCGACGACGAACTCGCCGAGGACGGTCAGCTGGGGGGCTGCGGTGACCACGTCGGGAACCCTAGGCCCCCGACGCCGCCGGCACCGGGTCTCCCCGGACGGGGGAGGCCGGGCGGATCCGGGACGTCCCTGTTGGCCGGGGTGCCCGTCCTGCTGGGACGATGACGGCGAGGACCGCCGTGGACCACGGCGGTACGTCGAGCCAGGAGGCGGCGCCGTCGTCGGCGCCGGAGCAGGAGGAACCGTGCCCAACCCGATCGTCAAGCTCTGGCGGTACCTGACGGCGTCGGCCAACGCCCAGATCGACCAGCGCGCCGACCCGAAGATCCAGATCGCGCAGGCGATCGAGGCCGAGCAGCAGCGGCACCAGTCGCTGGCCAACCAGGCCGCCGCCGTCCTCGGCAACCAGCGGCAGCTGGAGATGCGGCTCAACCGGCAGCTCGGCGAGGTGGAGAAGCTGCAGGCCTCCGCGCGCCAGGCGCTGGTGCTGGCCGACCAGACCCGCGCTAAGGGCGACGGCGCCAAGGCCGCCGAGTACGAGAACGCCGCGCAGGCCTTCGCCACCCAGCTCGTGGCCGCCGAGCAGGCGATGGAGGACCTCAAGCGCAGCCACGACGAGGCGCTGCAGGCCGCCGAGCAGGCGCGCGGGGCGGTCGAGCAGAGCCGCATGCGGCTGCAGACGACGCTCGCCGAGCGCACCAAGCTAATGAGCCAGCTCGAGCAGGCCAAGATGCAGGAGCACGTGGCCGCCTCGATGCGGCAGGTCAACGAGCTCTCCGCGCCGGGCAACACCCCGAGTCTGGCCGAGGTCCGCGACAAGATCGAGGCCCGCTACGCCAACGCGCTCGGCCAGGCCGAGCTGGCGCAGAGCTCCGTCGAGGGCCGCATGCTCGAGGTGCAGAAGGCGACCCTCGACGTCGCCGGCGCCTCCCGGCTGGAGCAGATCCGCGCGGCGATGGGCGGGCAGACCGCCGTCGAGGGCGGCACTGGCGCCGCGGGTGCCATCGGGCCGGGTGCCCCGTCGTTCGAGAAGCAGCCGTTCGAGCAGCCCGCCGTCCAGCCGGCGGAGCGGCCCGGGCAGCAGGGCGCCTGAGGACGGGCACCGGGGGCCGGTTCCGCAGCGTGCGGAGCCGGCCCCCGGTGCGTTCGCCGGGTCAGGCGGGACGCCGCCGCGCGCGCACCGCGCCGAGGGCGAGGAGCAGCAGGCCGCCGGCCGCCCACAGGGCGAGCACCGTGAGCGGGCCGGCGGCGCCGGTGCCGCCGAAGCCGGACACCGCGCGCAGGGCCGCGACGGTGGCCCCCGGTGGGAGCGCCTGGCCGAGCTCGGCCCAGCCGGCCGGCAGCAGCACCGGCGCGCTGGACGCCGCCGACAGCGGGTTGCCCAGGGCGATGACGACGGCCATCCCCAGGCCCAGGCCGGCCCGCCCGAGGACGGCGGCCAGCCCCAGGACACCGAGGCTCGTCGCGGCGAGCCCCAGGGACAGCACCCCGGCCTCGGCCACCGGGTCACCGGTCAGCGCACCGAGCCAGCCGTGCAGCACGCCGGCCGCTGCCGCACCGCCGAGCACCGCCAGCACGAGCGCGCCGGCCGCCCGCCGTCCGTTCCCGCGCACCCGCAGCGCCAGCACGACGGCGCCCGCCCCGCCGGCCAGGGCCAGCGGCAGCGCGCCGGCCGCGAGCCCGGCGCCGCGCGGGTCGTCGTCGGCGGGCGGGGCGACGTCGTACACGGTCACCGGGCTGCCCCCGGTGGCCGCGGCGGCCGCGGAGCTGAGGAGCTGCGCGACGGCGGGCCCGGCCTGGGTGGCGACGACCACCCGGGGCGCCGCGGGGTCAAGCACGAGCGCGCCGTAGACCTCCCGGTCCTCGACCAGCCGCCGGGCCTCGGCGGCGTCCGCGGCGGGCCGCAGGTCGAGGGCTCCCGGTTGGGCCCGCTCGACGGTGGCGCGGACCTGCTCGAGCGCCGGGGGTGGGCCGACGACGGCGACCGGGACGTCCCGGGGCGCGGTGTGCGTGGCCGGCCAGGCGAAGGCCGCGAGCAGCACGGTGAGCAGGACCGCGACGGCGGCGGCCAGGCCGGCCACCCGGGCCCACGGTGTCGGCGCGGGGACGTCGGTGGGGACTTGCCAGGACGGGGACGGACGGAGCTCTGCGGTGGTCACGTCGACCTCCAGCGATGTAAATCGGACGCTCGTTTGCTTAACACTATCGAGTGTGGACCCGTCCTGGCACGAGCACAAGACGGACGACCGTTCTCCTAGGATGACGGCCGTGCCCCGTGTCTCCGACGACCATCTCGCCGCCCGCCGCCGCCAGGTCCTCGACGCCGCCCTCCGCTGCTTCGAGCGCGACGGCTTCCACGCGACGTCCGTGCGGGACGTCGTCCGGGAGTCGGGGTTGTCGGCCGGCGCCGTGTACAGCTACTTCCCCAGCAAGGACGACCTCGTCGTCGCCGTCATCGAGCCCGTCCTGGAGACGGTGACCGGCGTACTCGACCGCGTCCTGGCCGACGGACTGCGCTCACCGGCCGAGGTGGTCCAGGGCGTGCTGCTCGGGGTGTGGCCGATCGCCACCGGCGGCGGCGCGGACTACACGCGGATCGCGGTCACCGCCTGGGGCGAGGCGCTGCGCGACGAGACGGTGCACGGCATCGCCGTGCGGACCTACGGCCTGGTGCGGCGGCGGCTCACCGAGCGGGTCGTCCAGTGGCGCGACGCCGGGCACCTGCCGCCGGACACCGACCCCGGCGCGCTGGGCCAGGTGCTCTTCTCGGTGCTCGTCGGCGCGGTGCTCCAGCACGCGCTGCTCGGCGACGTCGACCCCGACGGCTACGCCGCGGCTGCGGGGTCCCTGCTGCCGCCGGGGTGAGCGGGCCTCAGGTGGCGCTGGGCAGCGGTGGCGGGTGGTCGGGCTCGCCGGTGCGGGCCGCCGGGTCGACGGGGGCGTCGGTGGCCTGGCAGGTCGGGCACCAGTAGGTGATCCGCTCCTGCAGGTCCGGGCCCTGGTCGCCGCGCAGGATCGGGGTGCCGCACCGGTAACAGGGCTTGTCCTTGCGGCCGTACACCCAGTGGTCGCGGCCGCGGCGCAGGTCGCCGGTGGTGCTCTGCTCCGGGCGGTCGCGGTTGGCCAGCATCAGCCCGCGCGTCCGCTCGACCAGGCCCGGCAGGTCGGCGACGTCGGCCACCCGCATCCACGGGTGCACACCGCAGACGAACAGGCCCTCGACCTTGTAGAGGTTGCCGGGGCCGCAGAGGTTGCGCTGGTCGAGGACGGCCACGCCGATCTGCTCGTCGGGGTGGCTGCGCAGCCGGCGCAGCGCCTCGTCGAGGTCCCAGTCCGGCCCCAGCACGTCGGGGCCGAGGTGGCCCACCACCTGGTCCTCGTGCTCGGTGCGCACCATCGTGACGTCGTGCAGCCGGTACCCCACGCACTCCCACCGGTCGGTGGCGAGGATCGCGCGGATGGAGAAGGCCGGGCCGCCCCGCCACCGCGCGCCGTGCCGGTAGATGTGCCAGCTGCCGTCCATGCGGTAGTGAGTGCGCAGGGTCCAGCCGTCGGTGAACCGGGTGAGCATGTGCTTGCCGCGCGGCACCACCTCGGCGACGGTGCGGCCCGTGAGGTCGGTGGCCGCCAGCTGCGGCACGCGCAGCTCGCCGCGGCGCAGCGTCTGGCCGGCCAGCGCGGTGTTCATCCGCTTGGCCGCCAGCCAGACGGTGTCTCCCTCGGGCACGCCTCCCAGTGTCCCCGCCCCGCGCCCGCGCCGCTGAGCTGCTGTGACACCGCCGACAGGGACAGGGCGGCGGGATGACGACGGCGACCGGCGGCGCTGAGCCTCCCGTGCAGCGACGCGACCCCTCGACGAGCTCCCCGGCCACCGCGTCCGAGGAGGTGGTCGCGGCCGCGGAGCCGGTGACGGTCACCGTCGCCCGCGACGTGCGCGCCGACCAGCGGGAGGACTTCGAGCGGTGGGCCGCCGAGATCCTGGGCCTGGCCGCCGAGTTCCCGGGCAACCTGGGCACCAGCCTGCTGCGCCCCGGCCCGGGGTCGACCCGCTACCACCTCGTCTACCGTTTCGCCGACGGCGAGTCACTGGCCCGCTGGGAGCGCTCGCCCGTGCGACAGGCGGCCCTCGACCGGGTCGAGCACCTCTCCGACGGCGCCGACTACGCGCGGGTAGCGGGCCTGGACAGCTTCTTCACCGCGCTGACCCCGCTGCGCCCCGGCCCGCGGTGGCGGCTGACCGTGCTGACCATCGCCGTGGTCTTCGCCATCACGCTGGCCTTCTCGCTGCTGGTCGCCCCGCACGTGGCGTCCTGGCCGCTGCCCGCGCGGCTGCTGCTGTCGGCGACGATCGTCGTGGTCCTCCTCGGTCAGGTGGTCATGCCGCCGTTGACCCGCTGGCTCGCGCCCTGGCTCCGCGGCCGCCGCTGAGGACCGTCGCACCCCGGCGCAGACCGGCGGCGTGCAGGAGATCCTGGTCCGCGGCCCGTTCGACCTCGCGCAGAGCACGCGCTTCTCGAGGGCTTCGCGCCCGCCCGCCACCCCGGCGCGCCCGACGGCGTGCTGCGGCTGGCCTGCTGGGTCGAGGGGTCGGACGCCGCGGCCGGCATCGCCGTGACCCAGGGCGAGGGTGGCGCGGTGACGGTGCGCGCCGACGCCGAGCCGCCGCGGCCGGCCGAGCAGGTGGCGCGCATCCTCGACGTCGACGTCGACGTCGACGTCGACGTCGACGGGGCGGGGTTCGCCGACGTCACCGCGGGCGACCCGGTGCTCGCGCCGCTGGCCGCCGCCCGCCCCGGCTTCTGGCCGGTCTCCTGGTCCCCCTACGAGGCCGCGTGCTGGGCGGTGCTGTCGCAGCGCACGAGCACCGCGGCCGCGGCGGGGGTCAAGGCCCGCATCGCGGAGCGATTCGGCACCGCGCACGACGTCGAGGGGGTCGCCACGGCCGCGTTCCCCACGCCGTCGCGGCTGGCGGTCGTCGCCGCCGAGCTGCCGGTGCCGCCTGTCGAGCAGGAGCGGCTGCGCGGGCTCGCCGAGGCCGCCCTGGACGGACGGCTCGACGGCGGCCGCCTGCGGGCGCTCCCGGTCGAGCAGGCGCTCGCGTCGGTGCGGGAGCTGCCCGGGATCGGACCGTTCTCCGCCGAGCTCGTCGTGGTGCGGGGCGCCGGCGCACCCGACGTCTTCCCCGCCGCGGAGCCCCGGCTGCACGGGGAGATGGCACACCGCTACGGCCTGGCCGACCCCTCGCCGGCGGAGCTGACGCGGGTCGCCGAGCGCTGGCGGCCGTACCGCAGCTGGGCGGCGGTGCTGCTGCGCGCGGCGGCCGAGGGCCGGGCGCTCAGGTCAGCGGGCGGACGCCGGTCGCGCTCGTCCCGCGAGCACCCGAGGTCCGGGTGAAGGCCACCCGCTGACCCTCCTCGAGCTCGCGGTAGCCGCCGTCGTCGGCGATCTCGGAGAAGTGCACGAAGACGTCGTCGCCGCCGTCGTCGGGGGTGATGAAGCCGAAGCCCTTCTCGCCGTTGAACCACTGGACGGTGCCCTCGGCGGCACCACCGCCACCGCCACCGCCACCGCTGTCGCCACCGCGGCCGCCACGGGGAGCCGGGCGCTGGTCGCGGCCACCCCGGTCCCCACCCCGGTCCCCGCCGCGATCTCCACCGCGGTCGCGGGCCGGCCGGTCGAACCCGCCGCCACCGCGCCGCGCCGGCGGCAGCAGCCGCACGGCCTCGGCCTGCAGCCCGCGGTTGCCCTCGACGAGCTCGAACTCGACCCGGTCGCCCTCCTCGAGCTCGCCGCCGCGGGCCACCGCGGAGACGTGCACGAAGACGTCCTCGGGGACGATGAACCCGAAACCGCGGTCGGGGTCGAAGCGGGCGACGGTGCCCTGGACGACGATGCCGCGCGGGGCGCGCGAGCCCCCGCGCCCCCGGTCGTCGCGGCCACCCCGGTCGTCCCGCCCGCCCCGGTCGTCGCGGCCCCGGTCGCCCCGGTCGTCGCGGCGGCCGCGGGGGGCGCCACCCACCGCCCGCACCCGCTCGGCCTGGGGGCCGCGGGGGCCAGCGGTGGCGTCGAAGTCGACCGGCTGGCCCTCCTCGAGGGTGCGGAAGCCACCGGTGTCCTCGATCGCCGAAAAGTGGACGAAGACGTCGTCCCCGCCCTCCTGCGGCTCGATGAACCCGAAGCCCTTCTCCGCGTCGAACCAGCGGACGGTGCCGGCAGCCATGTCTGTTCCCTCATCCCTCACGTGGTGCGTCGGTCAACGGTACGCGGCGCCAGCGGAAGGCCGGTCAGCCGCGCACCCGCAGCCCGCGGGGGGTGGCGGCAAAGCCGGCGGCCTGCAGCGCGGCCGACAGCGGGGTGTCCTGGTGCACGGAGGCGCCGTCGGCCTTCTGCACCACCATCCGGCCCAGCGCCCCGGCGGCCACGGCGCCCGAAAGCGCGGTGGCGGCCTCCTTGAGCGTCTGCTCGTCCTCGGTCCAGGACAGCAGCGACTTCCCGCCGCGCTCGACGTAGAGCACGAGCTCCCCGTCGACCAGGACGACCAGCGCCCCGGCCTTGCGCCCCGCGCGGTGCCCGGTGCTGCGCCGGCCGCCGCCGGTGCCCTCGCCGACGTCGACGGCCACCTGCTCGGCGGACTCGCCGTCGGAGGGGCCGGTGCGGTCGGGCCAGGGCAGGGCCGCGCCGTAGACGTTGGCCGGGTCGGTGGCCGCCAGGACCACCGGACCCTCGGGTGCCCGGTCGGGCGTGGCGAAGGCCCGCAGCCGGTCGACCGATCCCGGGGTGCCGAACTGTGCGGCGCCGAGGGTCTCGACGAAGTAGCCGCGGCGCGCCCGGTTGTTCTCCTCGAACGCCCGCAGCACCGGGTAGACCGCGGAGAAGCCGCCGGGCACCTGCTCGGCCATCACCGCGCCACGGGTGAGCACGCCGTGCCGCTCGAGCAGCGCCTCGGCCCGGGCGGTGGTGCGCCGTGTCGGGTTCGGCTCGCGCTCGGGCAGCCGCGACCACCGGCCGGCGACCGTCGGCGGGCCGGTGCGCGTGGGCATGGCCGGGCGGCCCAGCCGCGGGCGGCCGTAGCGGGTGCGGTCGACCCGGGCGCGCGGGGGAGCGGGCGCCCGCTTGTGCGTGCCGCCGCCGGCCAGCCGGGTGCGCAGCGGGGCGAGCGTGTCGTTGGTGAGCAGCCCCGCCCACACCAGGTCCCACACGACGTCGGCGAGCGCGGTGTCGTCGGTGGCGCCGATCAGGTCGGACAGTCCGCGGAAGAACACCGCCTGCCCGACCGACAGCTGCTCGAGCACGGCGAACGCCACGCCGCCCTCCTCCGGCAGCTCGACCGGGTCGGGCAGCAGCAGCGGCGCCAGGTCGGCCGGGACCAGGCTCACCCACCCGTCGCCGCCGGGCAGCCCGCCGGCGCCGGCCCACAGCACCTCGCCGGCGCTGGTCAGCTCGTCGAGCATCGCGGGGCGATAGTCGCGCACCCGGGTGGGGAGCACCAGCGTCTCCAGCGCGCTGGCCGGAACCAGCGCACCGGCGAGCTGCTCGACCACGGCCAGCACGCCGTCGACCCCGCGCATCCGGCTGCCCACCGACTGCCAGGACGGGGTGAACCGGGCCAGCGTGCCGATCGGCACCGGCTCGACCTCCTGGCGCAGCTTGGCCAGGCTGCGGCGGCGCACCGAGCGCAGCACGTCGGCGTCGCACCACTCCTGGCCGCTGCCTCCGGGCCGGAACTCGCCGGTGACCAGCCGGCCGGTGCCCACCAGCCGTTGCAGCGTGGCGGTGACGACGGCGACCCCGAGCCCGAGCCGCGCGGCGACCTCGGCCGGCTGGAAGGGGCCGTGGGTGCGGGCGTAGCGGCCGACGAGGTCGCCCAGCGGGTCGGCGACCGGCTCGGTGAACGCCTCGGGCACGCCGACCGGGAGCGCCGTGCCGAGCGCGTCGCGCAGCCGGCCGGCGTCCTCGATGGCGACGTGCCGCTCCTCGCCGGCGATGCGGACGACGATCGCCCGGCGGGAGGCCACCAGCTCCCCGAGCCACTCCGCCGGGACGCCGCGGGCCGCGGCCTCGGCCGGGGTGAGGTCGCCGAGGCCGCGCAGCAGGTCGGAGGCGCCGTCCACGTCGCGCGGGTGCCGCTCGGCGGGCAGCCGCTGCAGCTCGCGCTCCACCTCGGCCAGCGCCTCGGCGTCGAGCAGCTCGCGCAGCTCCGAGCGGCCGAGCAGCTCGGCGAGCAGGCCGGTGTCCAGCGCCAGCGCCTGCGCCCGCCGCTCGGCCAGGGGGGCGTCGCCCTCGTAGAGGAACTGCCCGACGTAGCCGAACAGCAGCGACTGCGCGAAGGGGCTCGCCGCCTGGGTCTGCACGTCGACCACCCGCACCCGCCGCGAGCGGACGTCGCGCATCAGCTCGACCAGGCCCGGCACGTCGTAGACGTCCTGCAGCACCTCGCGGGCGGCCTCGAGCGTGATGGGGAAGGAGGAGAACTCGCTGGCCACGCTGAGCAGCTGCGCGGCGCGCTGGCGCTGCTGCCACAGCGGGGTGCGGCGGCGCGGGTCGCGGCGGGGCAGGAGCAGCGCGCGGGCGGCGCACTCGCGGAACCGGCTGGCGAACAGCGCCGAGCTGCCGACCTCGGCGGTGACCTCGCGCTCGACGTCGTCGGGGTCGAGGACGGCGAGGTCGGCCTCGGGCGGCTCGCCGGTGGTGTCGGGCAGCCGCAGCACGATGCCGTCGTCGGAGTGCATCGAGGCGACGTCGACGCCGTAACGCTCGCGCAGCCGGGCGGCCAGCACCAGCGCCCACGGCGCGTTGACCTGGGCGCCGAAGGGGGAGTGGACGACCAGCCGCCAGTCGCCGAGCTCGTCGCGGAACCGCTCGACCAGCAGCGTGCGGTCGTCGGGGAGGTGGCCGGTGGCCGCCTTCTGCTCGGCGAGGTAGGCGAGCAGGTTGGCCGCGCCCCAGTCGTCGAGGCCGGCCGCCTGGGCCCGCTCGCGGGCCCGCTCGGGCGTCGCCGAGCCGACCTCGCGCAGGAAGGCGCCGAGCGCCCGGCCCAGCTCCAGCGGCCGGCCGGGGGCGTCGCCGTGCCAGAACGGCATCTTCCCCGGCTGGCCGGGTGCGGGGGAGACCAGCACCCGGTCGTGGGTGATCTCCTCGATCCGCCACGACGACGAGCCGAGCAGGAAGACGTCGCCCACCCGCGACTCGTAGACCATCTCCTCGTCGAGCTCGCCCACGCGGCGCCCCCCGGACCCCTCGCCGCCGACGAGGAAGACGCCGAACAGGCCGCGGTCGGGGATGGTGCCGCCGCTGGTGACCGCCAGCCGCTGCGCGCCGCTGCGGGCGGTGAGGGTGTCGGCGACCCGGTCCCAGGTCAGCCGCGGGCGCAGCTCGGCGAACGCGTCGGAGGGGTAGCGGCCGGCCAGCATGTCGAGGACGGCGTGCAGCGCGGAGTCGGGCAGGCCGGAGAACGGCGCCGACCGGCGCAGCAGCGCGCCGACCTCCTCCACCGTGCGGGGTCCCTCCGAGACGATCGCCACGACCTGCTGGGCGAGCACGTCCAGCGGGTTGCGCAGGTAGCGGATCGACTCGATGGCGCCGGCCTTCATCCGCTCGGCCACCAGCGCGCACTGCACGAGGTCGCCGCGGTACTTGGGGAAGAGCACGCCCCGGCTGACCGCGCCGACCTGGTGCCCGGCGCGGCCGACCCGCTGCAGTCCGGCGGCGACGGTGGGCGGCGCCTCGACCTGGACGACGAGGTCGACCGAGCCCATGTCGATGCCAAGCTCCAGCGACGACGTCGCCACCACCGCCGGCAGCCGCCCGGACTTCAGCGCCTCCTCGACGACGGCGCGCTGCTCCCGGGAGACCGAGCCGTGGTGGGCCGCGGCGACCGGCTGCCAGCCCTCGGGCGTGCCGCCGCCGGACCCGGCCTGCGCCATCAGCGCGGCGGCGTTGGTGCCCGGCGGGACCGTCTCGCCGGTGGTCCGCTCGTAGGACATCTCGTTGAGCCGGCTGGTCAGCCGCTCGGCCAGCCGCCGCGAGTTGGCAAACACGATGGTGCTGCGGTGCGCCTCGACCAGGTCGAGCACGCGCTCCTCGACCGCCGGCCAGATCGACGTCCGCGGCTGGTCGCCGGCCGCCGACCCCTCCAGCTCCCCGGTCGGCTGCCCCAGGGTGCTCATGTCCTCGACCGGGACGACGACCGAGAGGTCCCACTGCTTGACCGACGTCGGCTGCACGACCTGCACCGGCCGGCCGCCGGCGAGGAAGGTGGCGACCTCCTCGATCGGCCGCACCGTGGCCGACAGGCCGATGCGCTGCGCCGGGCGGTCGAGCAGCTCGTCGAGGCGGTCGAGCGTGACCGCGAGGTGCGCGCCGCGCTTGCTGTCAGCGACGGCGTGCACCTCGTCGAGGATCACCGTCTCGACGCCGCGCAGCGCCTCGCGGGCGGCGCTGGTCAGCAGCAGGAACAGCGACTCGGGGGTGGTGATGAGGATGTCGGTGGGCCGCCGGGTGAAGGCGCGCCGCTCGTCGGCCGGGGTGTCGCCGGAGCGGATGCCGACGGAGATCTCCGGGCGGGGCAGGCCCAGGCGCAGGGCGGCCTGGCCGATGCCGGTCAGCGGGGCGCGCAGGTTGCGCTCGACGTCGACGGCCAGCGCCTTGAGCGGGGAGACGTAGAGGACCCGGCAGCGCCGGCTCTCCTCGTCCGGCGCGGTGCTGGTGAGCCGGTCGAGGGACCACAGGAAGGCGGCCAGCGTCTTGCCCGACCCGGTCGGGGCGACGACGAGGGCGTGCCCGCCGCTGCCGATGGCCTCCCAGGCGCCCTCCTGCGCGGCCGTGGGCTCGGCGAAGGCGCCGGTGAACCACGCCCGGGTGGGCTCGGAGAACCGGTCGAGAGCAGGCACGTGTCCAGTGTCCCCGCGGGTACGACACTTCGCTGGCCTGCGCGAACGCGCCCCCGCGGCGCCGTCGCCCGTGCGGGTGGTGGCGTGCGGCACACTGCCGGGCATGCGCCACTCGCTCTACGAGGCCGAGCACGAGGACCTCCGGCAGACGGTCCGGGTCTTCCTGGAGAAGAACGTCGCGCCGTTCCACGACCAGTGGGAGCGAGACGGGATCGTGCCGCGCGACGTGTGGCTCGCCGGCGGCGAGCAGGGCCTGCTCGGCTTCGACGTCGACGAGCGGTACGGCGGGGGCGGCGTCCGCGACTTCCGCTACAACGCCGTCCTCGACGAGGAGGTCACCCGGGTCGGCGCCAGCGGCCTGGGCTTCGGCCTGCACAACGACGTCGTCGCCCCCTACCTGCGCGACCTGTGCACCGAGGAGCAGGCGGCGCGCTGGCTGCCCGGCTTCTGCCGCGGCGAGCTGATCACCGCCATCGCGATGACCGAGCCGGGCACCGGCAGCGACCTGCAGTCGATCCGCACCACCGCCCGCCGCGACGGCGACACCTGGGTCCTGGGCGGCGCGAAGACCTTCATCACGAACGGGATCAACGCCGACCTGGTGATCGTGGTCGCGCGCACCGACCCCGACGCCCCGGGCGCGAAGGGCACCAGCCTGCTCGTCGTCGAGCGCGGGATGCCCGGCTTCACCCGCGGCCGCAACCTCGACAAGGTGGGCCTCAAGGCGCAGGACACCGCCGAGCTGTTCTTCGACGACGTCCGGGTGCCCGCGGAGAACCTGCTCGGCACGGAGAACCGCGGCTTCGCGCACCTGATGGCCAACCTGCCGCAGGAGCGGCTCTCGATCGCCGTCGGCGCGGTCGCCGCCTGCGAGACGGTGCTGGCGCAGACCCGCGAGTACGTGACCGGCCGGACGGCGTTCGGCCGCCCGGTCGGCAGCTTCCAGCACAGCCGGTTCGTCCTGGCCGAGCTGCACACGGAGACGACGATCGCGCGCACGTTCGTCGACGAGTGCGTGCGCCAGCTCGACAGCGGGGAGTTGACCGCCGTCGACGCGGCGATGGCCAAGTACTGGACCAGCGAGCTGCAGAACAAGGTCGCCGACCGCTGCCTGCAGCTGCACGGCGGCTACGGCTACATGGACGAGTACCCGGTGTCCAAGGCCTGGCGCGACGCCCGCGTGCAGTCCATCTACGGCGGCACCAACGAGATCATGCGCGAGATCATCGGCCGCTCGCTGGGCCTGTGAGCACCCGGTGACGGCCCCCACCGCCGTCGACGTCGACCGGGTCCAGCGGCGCACGGTCGGCGTCCTCTCCGGCGCGGTGGCACTCGGGGGGCTGGGCGTGACCGTCGGCATCACCGTCGGCGGGCTGCTCGCCCGCGAGGTCGCCGGCAGCGACTCCGCCGCCGGCCTGGGGCAGACGGCCGGTGTGCTGGGTGCGGCGGTCCTCGCCGTCCCGCTGGCGCGGCTGTCGGACCGGGCCGGCCGGCGGGCGGGCCTGGCCGCCGGGTACGCCGTCGCCGTCACCGGCGCCGCGCTGACCGTCCTCGCCGCGGCGCTGTCGTCCCTGCCGCTGCTGCTGACCGGGCTGTTCGCGTTCGGCGCCTCCACCGCCTGCGGCCTGCAGGCCCGCTACGCCGCCGCCGACCTCGCCGCCCCCGAGCGGCGCGGCCGGGCGCTGTCCCTCGTCGTCTGGGCCACGACCGTCGGGTCGGTCCTCGGCCCGAACCTCGCCGCTCCGGGGGCGGGGCTCGGCCGGGCGCTGGGGCTGCCGGCGCTCGGCGGCGGCTTCGTCGTCTCCGCCGTGGTGTTCACCGTCGTCGCGGCCGGTCTGTCGCTGGCGCTGCGCCCGGACCCGCTGCTCCTGGCGCGCCGGCTGCGCGGGGGAGCGGCGACCGCGGCCCGTCCGCGCCGGGCGACCCGGGCCGCGCTGGCCGAGGTGTGGGCGCACCCGGGCGGGCGGCTCGGCCTGGTCGCCGTCGTCGTCTCCCACGCGGTGATGGTCGGCGTCATGGTGATGACGCCGGTGCACATGGGGCACGCCGGCGGTCCCGAGGGGACGACGCTGCGGCTGGTCGGCCTGGTGATCAGCGTGCACGTGGCCGGGATGTACCTGTTCTCCCCCCTGGTGGGCCTGCTGGCCGACCGCGCCGGACGGCGGGCGACGGTCGCCCTGGGCGGGGGACTGCTGCTGGCCGCCGCTGCGCTGGCGGGGACGGCGCCGCCCGACGCGGCCGGCCGGCTCGGCGTCGGCCTGTTCCTGCTCGGGCTGGGCTGGTCGTGCGGTCTGGTGGCCGGCTCGACGCTGGTGACCGAGTCGGTGTCGGGGGAGGTCCGGCCCACGGCGCAGGGCGGCACCGACCTGCTCATGGGCCTGGGCGCGGCGGTGGCCGGCGCGGCGGGCGGACCGCTGCTGGCGGTCGGCGGCTTCGGCCTGGTGGCCCTGGTCTCGGCGGTGCTGGTGCTGCCGCTGGCCGCGGTGTGGCTGCGCGCGGGTGCGGCGGCCTGACGCTCAGCGGCCCCGCATGCCCCGCCACAGGAGCACGAGCGTGATCAGCATGCACAGCGCGATGCCGATCTCCAGGACGGTGTCCCAGGTCGCCGAGCCGGTCGTGGGGAACACGCCTCCAGCCTAGGCCCGCCGAGGACCTCCACCGCCCCGTCCGCGGCCGGGCCCGTTCCTCGACCCGGCCGCCGTCCCGGCCGTCGCGAGGAGTGCGCCGCTCGTCGCCGGACGCGCGCTAGCGTCGGGGATGTGCGCCTGCAGGAGTTCTGGTCCCGGCTCGAGGCCCAGTTCGGGTCGATGCGGGCGCACAGCGTGGCGCGGGACCACGTCTTCGCCGCGCTGGGTGGCCGTACTGCGGTCGACGCCATCGAGGCGGGGCTGCCGGTGCGCCGGGTGTGGCTGGCCATCTGCGAGGAGTACGACGTGCCCGCGAAGGACCGCTGAGGGGCGCTCCCCGCCCAACCCGCGCGGACGGGCCGCGTGTCGCTCGACTCGAACGTGTGTTCGCCCTACAGTGGCGTCCACAGGGAGGTCGTCCCTCCACAGGTCGAGTCGGTCACCGGAAAGTGTCAGACCCCCGACCTACCGTCGCCTCCGACACCGCATCGACTCCACGACACGCGATCTCCCGAAGGTGAGCACCATGGCAACGCTCGACCGCGACAAGGCCCTCGACATGGCCCTCGCCCAGATCGACAAGCAGTTCGGCAAGGGCTCGGTCATGCGGCTGGGCGACACCCCCGCCCAGGCCATGAAGGTCATCCCGACCGGCTCGATCGCGCTCGACATCGCACTCGGCATCGGCGGCCTGCCCCGCGGCCGCGTCGTCGAGGTCTACGGCCCGGAGGCCTCCGGCAAGACCACGGTGGCCCTGCACGCGGTGGCCAACGCCCAGGCCGCCGGCGGCATCGCGGCCTTCATCGACGCCGAGCACGCGCTCGACCCCGAGTACGCCCGGGCCATCGGCGTCGACACCGACGCGCTGCTGGTCAGCCAGCCCGACACCGGTGAGCAGGCGCTCGAGATCGCCGACATGCTGATCCGCTCCGGTGCCCTCGACGTCATCGTCATCGACTCGGTGGCGGCCCTCGTGCCGCGCGCCGAGATCGAGGGTGAGATGGGTGACAGCCACGTCGGTCTGCAGGCCCGCCTCATGAGCCAGGCGCTGCGCAAGATCACCGGTGCCCTGAACAACTCGGGCACCACCGCGATCTTCATCAACCAGCTGCGTGAGAAGGTCGGCATCGTCTACGGCTCGCCCGAGGTCACCACCGGTGGCCGGGCGCTGAAGTTCTACTCGTCGGTCCGCCTCGACGTCCGCCGGATCGAGACCCTCAAGCAGGGCACCGACGCCGTCGGCAGCCGGGTGCGGGTCAAGGTCGTCAAGAACAAGGTCGCCGCGCCGTTCAAGCAGGCCGAGCTCGACCTGCTGTGGGGCCAGGGCTTCAGCCGCGAGGGCGGCCTCATCGACGCCGGGGTCGAGCAGGGCTTCATCCGCAAGTCCGGCGCCTGGTACACGTACGAGGGCGACCAGCTCGGCCAGGGCAAGGAGAACGTCCGCACCTTCCTGCGCGACAACCCCGACCTCGCCGACGAGATCGAGAAGAAGGTCAAGGAGAAGCTGGGCATCGGCCCGCAGGTCGACGCCCCGGCCGCCGACCCGGCCCTTGCCCCGGTCGACTTCTGACACACCCGGTGAGCGGCTGGTCCGGCTCGGCTCGCGGGTCGGCCGACCCCGAGCAGTCCGACCGGCCCGGCGGCCGGCGGAGTCGCACCCCACGCGACCGCGCCGCCCGCCGGCGGCGGTCCGGGCCGTCCCCTGACCCGGACGGCCCGGCCGCCGTGCTCCCCGCGGAGGGCCCGCCTCCCGGGGACCCCGTCGACGACTCCGCTGACGATGCCGGCGACCCGGAGTCCGTGGCCCGCGCCCTCTGCCTGCGGGCGCTGACCGGCGCGCCGAAGACACGGTCGCAGCTGGCCGACCTGCTCCGCCGCCGCGGCGTCCCCGAGGAGGCAGCCGAGGCCGTCCTCGACCGCTTCGGCGAGGTCGGCCTCATCGACGACGCCGCCTTCGCCCGCGCCTGGGTCAGCTCCCGCCAGGCCGGCCGCGGCCTGGCCCGCCGGGCGCTCAAGGCCGAGCTGCGGGCCAAGGGCGTCGACGGCGAGGACGCCGAGCAGGCCCTCGCCCTGGTCGATGACGAGGACGAGCGCACGTCCGCCCGGCGCCTGGTCGAGCGCCGGCTGCCGAGCCTGCGCCGCGTCGACCGGGTCACCGCCACCCGCCGGCTGGTCGGCATGCTCGCCCGCAAGGGCTACGGCGGCGGTCTGGCCGGCGCCGTCGTCCGCGAGGTCCTCGACGAGACCGGATTCGGTCACGGGTCCGGCGGCGGGGACACCGGCGGGGACGGCTGGGAGGACGACCTGCCCTGAGGGGCGGCACCAGACGACGAACGGGCCTCGTCACGCGCGCCGCAGGAGCGGCCTGCGGAACGGGGCCCGTTCGTCGTGCCGGGAGTCAGCCCGCGATGGATCCGGTGGCCGTGCTCCACGTGACGAGGTCGACGGCCCGGCCATCGGGAGCCTCGTCGTCGGCCACCAGCCAGGCTCCCTGGCCGGTGCGTGCCGTGCGGTGCTCGGCGCGCAGCCACTGCTGGACGAGCGCCTCGAAGGAGCGCTCGGGGCGCGTCGCCGGGCGGCTCACCGGGCCCAGGAAGGTCAGGTCGAGCTCGTCGCGGTCGCCGGTCCGCAGGACGACCCGGCAGCGCGCGCGGCGGTGCCGCGCCGGGGGGACGACCTCGCGCACGACCGCGGACTCCGCGCCGGCGGCGGCAGCGAACGAACCGGCGGCGGCGCGCAGCCGGTCGACGAACTCCTGGGCGACGTCGACCTGCCCCGGAGGCAGGCGCACCACGGCGGGCAGCGGCGGCACGACGGGGCGGAGAGCGGTGTCCACGTCCCCCCTCTCGGCAGGGCGGTGCCTCGGGCTGACCGTGGGCGGACCCGCGGTGCGCCGCGGGACGGGCGGGACACCGCGTGACCGTTCCGTGTCCCGCCCCGGCCGTCAGACGGCGCCGCCGCCCCCGCCCATCTGGACGTCGGCGGGGAGCTCGACCTCCTTCGCCGCGGTGGTCTTGCGGTTGGCGCGGGTGCGCCGCTCGATGTAGCGCGCCAGCTGCGAGAGCAGCACGTTGACCACGATGTAGATCAGCCCGGCGGCCACGTAGAGCTGGAAGGTGTACTGGCTGCCGAAGGAGAAGTTGAAGAACTCGACCAGGCTGCGCGCGGTCCGGAGCAGCTCGACGTAGCCGACGATGAACCCCAGCGACGAGTCCTTGAGCAGCACGACGAGCTGGGCGACCAGCACCGGCAGCATCCGGCGCACCGCCTGCGGCAGCAGCACGAGGGTCATCACCTGGGTCTTGCGCATGCCCAGGGCGAAGGCCGCCTCCCGCTGACCCCGGTCGACCGACAGGATCCCCGCCCGGAAGATCTCGGCGAGGACGGCCATGTTGTAGAGCGTCAGGCCCAGCGCCAGGGCCCGGAAGGCCGTCATCGGGATGCCGACGGTGGGTAGGAACAGCAGGCAGAACAGGATCAGGATCAGCAGCGGCACGGCGCGGAAGAACTCGATGAGCACGCCGACGGGGATCCGCACCCAGCTGTGGTCGGAGAGCCGGCCGACGGCCAGGAGCGCGCCCAGCACGGTGGCCGCGACCATGCCGACGGCGGCCACGGCCAGGGTGTTGACCAGCCCCTCGCCGAGCGCCTGGGGCACGCCGGAGGCCGGGTCGAACAGGACCGCCCACCGGTCGGGCTGCAGCTGGCCGTTGGCGGCCAGGCGCCACACCGCCAGGCCGACCAGGACCAGGACGACCAGCCCGCCGACGAGGGTGCCGATGCGCTGACGTCGGCGGGCGCTGGGCCCGGGGAGGTCGAACAGGACGCTCGTGCTCATCGGACGATCGCCACCCGGTTCTCGATGGCCCGGATCAGCCAGGCCGAGGGGAGCGTGATGACCAGGTAGCCGAGCACGACGGCGCCGAAGACGGCCAGCAGCTGGTCGGCGTTGGCGTTGGCCAGTCGCTGCAGGGCCGCGGTGAGGTCGGTGACGGCGAAGCCGGCCGCGATGGAGGTGTTCTTCGCCAGCGCGATCCAGACGTTGCCCAGCGGCGGGACCACGGTCCGGAACGCCTGTGGCAACACGATCTGGCGCAGTGACTGCCCGAACGTCAGCCCGAGGGCACGGGCGGCCTCGGCCTGGCCCGGTGGGACGGCGTTGATCCCGGAGCGCAGCGCCTCGCAAACGAAGGCGGCGGTGTACAGCGACAGCGCGGCGACGGCCGTGAGGAAGCGGCTCGGGAACTGCAGGTCGATCTGCACGATGCCGAAGGCCAGGAAGAAGAAGACCACGGTCAGCGGGGTGTTGCGGAACACCTCGACGTAGAAGGTGGCCAGCCCCCGCAGCGGAGGCACGGGGCTGACCCGCATCGCGGCGAGCACGGTGCCGAGCACCAGGGCGCAGACGCCGCTGGCGACCGCGAGGGAGAGCGTCGTCAGGAACGCGCTCCACAGCAGGTCTGAGTTGTCGCTGATGAACTGCACCGCGCCCTCGGTAGGTCAGGTGACGGGGGACGCCGCCGGGCGGGGGCCCGCCCGGCGGCGTCGGGGACTCGTGGGTCGCGAGGACTCAGTAGCGGTCGACCGTCGGCGGCTCGGGGGCCTCCTCGCCGGTGATCTGGCCGGCGGTGCGGTCCCAGGCGTCGGCCCAGCGGCCGTCCTCGAAGGACTGCTCGAGGACGTCGTTGATGAAGGTGCGGAACTCGGTGTCGCCCAGCTGCAGGCCGATGCCGTAGGGCTCCTCGGTGAACGGGTTGCCGACCAGCTCGAAGCCGTCGGGGTTGCCGGCCACCAGACCGGTGAGGATGACGTTGTCCGTCGTCACCGCCTGGACGTTGCCGTTGGCCAGGTCGTCGGCGCACTTGGAGTAGACGTCGTAGGTGACCAGCTGGGCCTCGGGGTAGTTGTCCCGGATGTTCTGCGCCGGCGTGGAGCCCTCGACCGAGCAGACGGTCTTGCCGGCGAGGTCGTCGGGGCCCTCGATGCCCTCGGGGTTGCCGGACGCCACCATGATGTCCTGGCCGGCGATGTAGTAGGGGCCGGCGAAGTCGACGACCTGCTTGCGGGCGTCGTTGATGGTGTAGGTCGCCACCACCATGTCGACCTGGCCGTTCTGGATGAACGGCTCGCGGTTGGCCGAGACCGTCTCGGTCCACGTGATGCCGTCCTCGGGGATGCCGAGCTCCGCGGCGACGATCTTGGCGATCTCGACGTCGAAGCCCTCGGGGTCCCCGCTCTGCGGGTTGAGCAGGCCGAACCCGGGCTGGTCGAACTTCGTGCCGATGGTGATGGCGCCGGCCTCGTTGAGCTCGGCCATCGTCGTGCCCTCCGGGAGCTCGACGTCCTCGGCGACGGTCGGGGAGGCCGAGGACTCCTCCGCGGCCTGGTTGCCGGCCTCGCTCGAACAGGCGGCCAAGGTCAGGCCGAGTGCGGCGAACGCCGCGATCCGTCGGGTGCTGCGCATGGGTGTCCTCCCGGAGGGGTCAGTGGTTGAGGATCTTGGACAGGAAGTCGCGCGCCCGGTCCGAGCGCGGGGCGGTGAAGAAGGTCTCGGGATCGGCCGACTCGACGATCCGGCCGCCGTCCATGAACACGACGCGGTTGGCCGCGCGGCGGGCGAAGCCCATCTCGTGGGTGACCACGACCATCGTCATGCCCTCCCGGGCCAGGGAGATCATGACGTCGAGGACCTCGTTGATCATCTCGGGGTCGAGGGCCGACGTCGGCTCGTCGAAGAGCATGACCTTGGGGTCCATGGCCAGCGCGCGGGCGATGGCGACCCGCTGCTGCTGGCCGCCGGAGAGCTGGGCCGGGTACTTGTCGGCCTGGTGCCCGACGCCGACCCGGTCGAGCAGCTCGCGGGCGCGCTTCTCGGCGTCGGCCTTCGACTGCCGGCGCACCCGGGTCGGCGCGAGCGTGACGTTCTCGAGGATCGTCTTGTGGGCGAAGAGGTTGAAGCTCTGGAAGACCATGCCGACGTCGCTGCGCAGCTTCGCGAGGGCCTTGCCCTCCTCGGGCAGCCGCTGCCCGTCGATGCTGATCTCGCCCTGCTCAATCGACTCGAGGCGGTTGATGGTGCGGCAGAGCGTGGACTTGCCCGAGCCCGACGGACCGATGACCACCACGACCTCGCCGCGGTCGATCGACAGGTCGATGTCCTGCAGGACGTGCAGGTCGCCGAACCACTTGTTGACGCCGGTCAGCTGGACGAGAGGTCCTCCGGCGAGCTGGCTGGTCACCCGTTGGACCCTAGGGCCGGGCGGGGACGGCGAGGTCCCGAGGTCATCACGAAGCAGTAACGAAGGCCGGGCCCCGTACCCTCGCAGGCGCCATGGGAACCGAGGTCGCCAGCCCGCCGCGCACCTACCGCGTGCGCACGTACGGGTGCCAGATGAACGTGCACGACTCCGAGCGCCTGTCGGGGCTGCTCGAGGAGGCGGGCTATGCCGCCGCGCCCGAGGGGGTCGACGCCGACGTCGTCGTCCTCAACACCTGCGCGGTGCGGGAGAACGCCGACAACCGGCTCTACGGCAACCTCGGCCACCTGCGCCCGGTCAAGGACGCCCACCCCGGCATGCAGATCGCCGTCGGCGGCTGCCTGGCGCAGAAGGACCGCGGTGAGATCGTGCGGCGGGCCCCGTGGGTCGACGTCGTCTTCGGCACGCACAACGTCGGGTCGCTGCCGGCGCTGCTCGAGCGGGCGCGGCACAACGCCGAGGCGCAGGTCGAGATCGCCGAGGCCCTCGAGGTCTTCCCCTCGACGCTGCCGGCCAAGCGGGACTCCGCCTACGCCGGGTGGGTGTCGATCAGCGTCGGCTGCAACAACACCTGCACGTTCTGCATCGTCCCGGCGCTGCGCGGCAGGGAGAAGGACCGCCGTCCCGGCGAGATCCTGGCCGAGGTGCAGGCGCTGGTCGACCAGGGCGTGCTCGAGGTGACCCTGCTGGGTCAGAACGTCAACGCCTACGGCGTGGAGTTCCGCGACCGCGGTGCCTTCGCCGACCTGCTGCGCGCCACCGGACGCATCGAGGGCCTGGAGCGGGTCCGGTTCACCAGCCCGCACCCGCGCGAGTTCACCGACGACGTCATCGAGGCCATGGCGCAGACGCCGACGGTGTGCCACCAGTTGCACATGCCGCTGCAGAGCGGGTCGGACGACGTCCTGCGCCGGATGCGCCGCGGCTACCGGCAGGACCGCTACCTGGGGATCATCGACCGCGTCCGGGCCGCCATGCCCGACGCCGCGATCACCACCGACATCATCGTGGGCTTCCCCGGCGAGACCGAGGCCGACTTCGAGCAGACCCTCGAGGTGGTGCGCCGGGCCCGCTTCGCCGGCGCCTTCACCTTCCAGTACTCCAAGCGCCCCGGGACGCCGGCCGCCGAGATGGACGGCCAGCTCCCCAAGGAGGTCGTCCAGGAGCGCTACCTGCGGCTGACCGCGCTGCAGGACGAGATCTCACTCGCGGAGAACCGCGCCCAGGTCGGGCGGACCGTCGAGCTGCTGGCCGCCGCGGGCGAGGGCAGCAAGGACGCCCGCACCGGCCGGATGAGCGGTCGGTCCCGCGACGGCCGGCTGGTGCACTTCGCGGGTGGCGAGAGCGTGCGGCCCGGCGACGTCGTCGAGACCGTCGTCACCGCGGCCGCGCCGCACCACCTGGTCGCCGACGGGCCGCTGCTGTCGCACCGGCGCACCCGCGCCGGAGACGCGCACGAGGCCGGCACCCGGCCGACGACGCCCGGCGTGCTGCTCGGCATGCCCCGCGTCGGCGCCCCCGCCTGAGAGAGGACCCCCCTGCCCCCCACCGCTCGCGAGCTCGCGGCGGGCCCCTGCAGGGGAGCCGTCCTCGTCCGGGTCGCTAACGTCGCGAAGCGGTCTTCTCGGCCTCGGCCAGCCACTCCCGTCGCGTGCTGAGGTTGGCGCGGGCCTCCTCGATCCGGCGGCCGTCGCCGGCGGCCTCGGCCTTGGCCAGCTGCTCCTCGGCCTTGGTGACCGCGGCGCGCATCGAGGTGACCATCGGGTTCTCCGGAGCGGTGCGCACCCGGCCGGCGTCGGAGGCGCCGCGGATGCGCTGCTCCACGGCCTGCATGCGGTCCTCCAGCGAGCGCATCGCCCCGCGCGGCACGTGGCCGATGGCGTCGTAGCGCTCCTGCAGCTTCCGCAGTGCGTTCTGGGCCTGCCGCAGGTCGCCGGACGGGTCGAGCTTCTCGGCCTCGGCGAGGATCTCCTCCTTGGCCTGCTGGTTGGCCAGCTGCTCGCTGTTGCGGGCCTTGTCCGACTCCGAGCGGGCGCTGAAGAAGACGTCCTGCGCGGCGCGGAACTGCTTCCACAGGTCGTCGTCGCCGTCGCGGCTGGTGCGCGGCACGGCCTTCCAGCGGTCCATCAGCGAGCGCATGGCCGCGCTGGTGGCACCCCAGTCGGTGGACGTCGACAGCCGCTGCGCCTCGGCGATGAGCTCCTGCTTGGCCGCGCGGGCCTCACCGCGCTGCGCGTCGAGGGCGGCGAAGTGCGCACCGCGCCGGCGGCCGAAGGCGTCGCGGGCGGTGGCGAAGCGGGTCCACAGCGCCTCGTCGGTCTTGCGGTCGATGCCGCGGATGGTCTTCCACTCCTCGACGATCGCCTTGAGCCGGTCGCCGGCGGCCTTCCAGGACGTCGACTCCGCGGCGATCTGCTCGGCCTCGGCGGCCAGCGCCTCCTTGCGCGCGACCTGCGCGGCGCGGGCGGCGGCCTTCTCGGCGCGGGACTCGGCGGCGGCGGAGTCGGCCGTCCCGACCATCGCCCGGGCGCGGGCGGCCAGCCCGTCGAGGTCGCCGACGGCGGTGGCGGTGGGGATGGTCTCGGCCAGCGTCTGCGCCTTGGCCTTGAGCTCGGACGGGTTGCCGGTGTGCGCCTTGAGCCGCGCCTCGAGCAGCGACACCTCGGTGGCCAGGTCGTCGTAGCGGCGGGCGAAGTGGGCCAGGCCGGCGGCGGGGTCGCCGGCCTGCCACGAGCCGACCGCCCGCTCCCCGTCGGCGGTCCGGACGTAGACGGTGCCGTCCTCGTCGACCCGGCCCCACTGCGCGGAGTTCGAGACCGCCTCGGCCACGGGGGCCGTCGGCGCCGGGGCCGGCGCGGAGGCCTCCGGGACGACCGCCTCCGGGACGACCGCCTCGGCCACGGGGGCCGTCGGCGCCGGGGCCGGCGCGGACGGCTCCGGGGCGGACGCCTCCGGGACGACCGCCTCGCGCGCGGCCGCTCCGGCGGCGTCGTCCGTCGGGTCGGCCAGTTCCGCCGCCGCGGGGGTCGGCGCGGCCGGTGTCCCGGCATCGGGAGTCACCGCGTCGGGGGTCACGTCAGGGGTGGTCACGTCGGGGCTGGTCACGTCGGGCGTGGTCACGTCGGGACCGGCCGTCTCGGGCGAGGGGACCTGCTGCGACCCGTCTCCGGGGTTCTCCGTGCTCGACACGCACCGCAGTGTCCCACGCCGCATCGGCGAGACTGCTGCGGTGAGCAGCACCCCCGTCGTCCGCCCGGCTGCGTCCCAGTCGGTGGCCTTCTGCCCGTGCCCGCCGCTGCTGCTCCCCGCCGTCGCCGGGCGCGCGGCCGAGGAGACCGCCGGCCTGCGGGCGGCCTGCGCCGAGGCGGTCGACGCGGTGCTCGCCGCCCGGCCCGAGCTGGTCGTGGTCGTGGGGCCCGGCGCGGAGGGCCGGTACGGGCGCGGGGACGCCGGTGACCTGCGCGGTTTCGGCGTCGACGTCGAGGTGCCGCTGTCCGGCGGGGTGCGCCCGGGAGGCCGCCGCATGCCGCCGGCCCTCACCGTCGGGGCGGCGCTGCTGTCCGCCGCCGGGTACACGGGGGAGTGCGTCGGTGTCGGGCCGGAGGAGCTGGCCGCGGTCGTGGCGGGGGTGCCCGGGCCGGTCGGGGTGGTGGCCATGGGTGACGGCTCGGCCCGACGCAGCGTCAAGGCCCCCGGGCACCTGGACGCCGCGGCCGCGCCCTTCGACGCCGCCGTCGCCGCCGCACTGGCCGCGGGAGACGCCGCCGCGCTGGCCGCGCTCGATACCGCGGAGGGACGGCGGCTGCTGGCCGCCGGCGTGCCCGTCTGGCGCGGCGTGGGGGCGCTGCTGGCGGGGCGGCCCGTGACCGCGCGGCTCCTGGCCGAGGAGGCCCCGTACGGGGTCGGCTACCTGGTGGCCGTGTGGGAGGCGCGGTGACCGGCCTGCCGCCCGTGGTCGCCGTCGTCGGGCCCACCGCCACCGGGAAGACGGCGCTGTCGGTCGCGCTGGCCCGGCGCCTCGGCGGCGAGGTGGTCAACGCCGACTCCATGCAGCTCTACCGCGGCATGGACGTCGGCACCGCCAAGCCCGACGCCACCGAACGGCAGGACGTGCCCCACCACCTGCTCGACGTGTGGCACGTCCGCGAGGCCGCCTCGGTGGCCGAGTACGCCCGGCTGGCCCGCGCCGAGGTCGACCGGCTGCGCGCCGCCGGGGTGGTGCCGCTGCTGGTCGGCGGCTCGGGCCTGTACGTGCGCGCCGTCCTCGACGACCTGGAGTTCCCCGGCACCGACCCGGCGGTCCGCGCCCGGCTGGAGGCCGAGCTGGCCGACGCCGGCGCGGCCGAGATGCACGCCCGCCTCGCCGCCGTCGACCCGGCAGCCGCGGCGGCGGTGCTGCCGAGCAACGGACGGCGGATCGTGCGCGCGCTGGAGGTGGTCGAACTGACCGGGCGGCCCTTCCGCGCCACGCTGCCCGAACCCAGGCCGCACTACCCGGCCGTCGTCGTCGGCCTGGACCGGGAGCCGGCCGAGCTCGACGCCCGGGTGGCCGAGCGGGTGGACCGGATGTGGGCGGCGGGCTTCGTCGCCGAGGTCGCGGCGCTCGCCGCCGACGGCCTGCGCGAGGGACCGACGGCGTCCCGCGCGCTCGGCTACGCCCAGGTGCTCGCGCAGCTCGACGGCACGCTCACCGCCGCCGAGGCCCGCGAGCGGACGGTCACCACCACCCGGCGCTTCGTCCGGCGGCAGCGCTCGTGGTTCCGCCGCGACGCGACCACCACCTGGTTCGACGCCGCCCGCCCCGACCTCCCCGACGCCGTCGAGGAGCTGCTCACCGGCCGTACGATCGGGCGGTGAGCGACCGGTTCCTCCTCGGGCACGGCACCGAGAACGACTTCGTCGTCCTGCCCGACCCCGACGGGGACCGCTGGCCGGAGGACCGCCTCGACGCCGCCCTGGTGCAGCGGCTGTGCGAGCGCCGCGCCGGCCTCGGCGGCGACGGCGTGCTGCGGGTGGCGCGCAGCCGGCACGTGCCCGACGCCGCCGCCGTCCTCGGCGCCGACCTCGACCGCTGCGAGTGGTTCATGGACCACCGCAACGCTGACGGCTCGTACGCGGAGATGTGCGGCAACGGCGTCCGGCTGTTCCTGCACGTGCTGGTCGCCGAGGGGCTGCTGGACCGCGCGGCCTGCGCCGACGGCGTCCTGGTGGGCACCCGCGGCGGGCCGCGCCGGGTGGGCGCCGGGGCCGACGGCACGTACTGGGTGGACATGGGTCCGGCCCGGCCCTTCGGTCGCAGTGCGGCGACCGTGGCGGGGCGGGTGTTCCCCGGCCAGGCCGTCTCGATGGGCAACCCGCACCTGGTCTGCGCCACCGACGCCGACCTCGACGCCCTGGACCTCACCGCGCAACCCGTGTTCGACGCGGGCGTGTTCCCCGAGGGCGTCAACGTCGAGTTCGTCCAGGTGCTCGCCCGGCCGGCCGAGGGCGCCGACGCCCACGTCCGGCTGCGGGTGCACGAGCGCGGCGTGGGGGAGACCCGCTCCTGCGGCACCGGCGCCTGCGCCACCGCCTACGCCGCCCTGGCCGGCGGGTCCGACGGGCCGCAGCACGGCACGGTCGTCGTCGACGTCCCCGGCGGGCGGCTGACGGTCGACGTCTCCCCGGAGACGACGGTGCTGCACGGCCCCGCCGTCGTCGTCGCGACGGGGCAGCTCACCCGGGAGTGGCTCGGCTCCTAGGGGGTGTCCGGGGTGTCGGCGCGGGTCTCGGGCTCGTCGGTCGGCGCCTCGGGCTTGTCGCCGGGGCCCACGTTCCCGGTGCCGCGGGGCTTGCCGGCCCCGGTGTCCTGGTCGGCGCCGCCGAAGAGGTTGCGCGGCACCTCCAGACCGACCGGGTCGCGGCCGGGGTCGTCGGTGCCCTCGCTGCTGCTGGTGCTCACGGGTGCCTCCCTGGATCGTGGTCGTCGTCTCGCCCGTACCCGGCTCCCCGCGGGATGCACCTGACCCGTTCCGGTGTTGTTCCGGCCGTATGACGACTGCAGAGACGACAACCCAGGTGACCGTGGACGGCGTGCGTGTCACGCTGGACCCGATGACGACCGCACAGAACCGCGCCGTGCTCGCGGACGCGCAGGACCGGGCCGAGCGCGCGCAGGCCGCCCGTCCCGCCCCGGCCGGCCAGTGGGACGACGACGACACGACCGGCTCCTACGACCTCGAGGCCCGTGGCGCGCTGCGCCGGGTGGCGGGGCTGTCCACCGAGCTCGCCGACATCAGCGAGGTCGAGTACCGGCAGCTGCGCCTCGAGCGGGTCGTCCTCGTCGGCGTCTGGACCGAGGGCACCCAGGCCGACGCCGACCGGTCGCTGGCCGAGCTCGCCGCGCTGGCCGAGACCGCCGGCTCGGAGGTCCTGGAGGCCGTGAGCCAGCGGCGCGACAAGCCCGACGCCGGTACCTACGTCGGCTCGGGCAAGGCCGCCGAGATCCGCGACATCGTCGCCGCCAGCGGCGCCGACACGGTGATCTGCGACGGGGAGCTGACCCCGGGCCAGCTCAACGCGCTGGAGAAGATCCTCAAGGTCAAGGTGGTCGACCGGACCGCGCTGATCCTCGACATCTTCGCCCAGCACGCCACCAGCCGGGAGGGCAAGGCCCAGGTCGAGCTGGCGCAGATGCAGTACATGCTGCCGCGCCTGCGCGGCTGGGGTGAGTCGCTGTCCCGGCAGGCCGGTGGCCGCGTCGCCGGCGGTGGCGGCATCGGCACCCGCGGTCCCGGTGAGACCAAGATCGAGACCGACCGCCGGCGGATCCGGTCGCGGGTGAGCAGGCTGCGTCGCGAGATCGCCGGCATGGCGACCGCGCGCGCGACCCAGCGCTCGGGCCGCGACCGCCACGCCGTGCCGAGCGTGGCCATCGCCGGGTACACCAACGCGGGCAAGTCCAGCCTGCTCAACCGGCTGACCGGCGCCGGCGTGCTGGTGGAGAACGCGCTGTTCGCCACCCTCGACCCGACGGTGCGGCGTGCGCAGTCGCCCGAGGGCCGCGAGTACACGCTCACCGACACCGTCGGCTTCGTGCGGCACCTGCCGCACCAGCTCGTCGACGCCTTCCGGTCGACGCTCGAGGAGGTGGCCGGTGCCGACCTGCTGCTGCACGTCGTCGACGGCTCCGACCCCGACCCGCTCGGCCAGATCGACGCGGTGCACGTGGTGCTGCAGGAGATCGACGCCGCGGCGGTGCCCGAGCTGATCGTCGTCAACAAGGTCGACGCCATGACCGAGGACGACGTGCTGACCCTGCGCCGCGCCCTGCCGGGCGCGGTCTGGGTCTCGGCCCGCACCGGCGAGGGCATCGAGCGGCTGCGCGAGATCGTCGCGACCCGGCTGCCGCACCCGGACGTCGAGGTCGAGGTGCTCGTGCCCTACGACCGCGGTGACCTGGTCGCCCGCGTCCACCGCGACGGCGAGGTGCTCAGCGAGCAGCACGAGGCGTCGGGGACCCGGCTCTCCGCGCGGGTGGACGGCGGCCTGGCCGCCGCCCTCGAGCGGTTCGCCGTGCCCGTCGGCTGACCGGTCCTCCCCGCTCCCGCCGCCCGGGTGCCCGGCTCCGCGCCGGGCCCCGGGCGGCTCGCCGTCCGCCCTCGCTGTCCGCCCTCGCCGTCCGCCTCGCCGCCGGGCGGCCGAGGTCACGGACGGGTCACGGGCCGGTACCGTGACCCGATGACCAGCGGCGTGGTGCGGCGCCGGGACGGCGCACCGGCCGGGGACGGGCCCGGCGAGCCCGCCGCCCTGCCCGGCCGCGTGGTCACCCCCGGCCGCCCGCCGTGGTGGCTGCTGCTCGGCGCCTTCCTCGTCGCGTCCGCCGTCACCGTGGACCTGCTCAGCCGCGGCTACCTCGAGTGGGTCGACCTGCGGGTCTCCGAGGTGGTCAGCGGCTGGGACCTGCGCGACTCCCCGGCCTACTGGCCGGTCTGGGCGGTCACCCAGATCGGCGGGCGCGGCACCATCCTCGCGGTGCTGGCCGTCCTGGTCGGCTGGCTGTGCGTGCGGCGGCGGACGCTGCTCCCGCTGGTGCGGGTCCTCACCGCGCTGGCGCTGCTCACCGTCGTCGTCTACGCGTTCAAGTTCGGCACCGGGCGCACCGCCCCGGCCTACCCGGGGTCGTTCTTCCACCGCGACGGGGCCTCCTATCCCTCCGGGCACGTGGCCAACGCCGTGCTCATGTGGGGGGTGGCCCGCTGGCAGGCGGTCGAGTACCGGCTGGGTCCGCGGGTGCAGCGCACGCTGTGGTGGCTCAGCGTGCTCGGGCCGGTGGCCGCCGGTGTGGCCATGGTGTCGCTGGACTTCCACTGGGTGACCGACGCGGTGGTCGGCGCGGCCGTCGGCCTCCTGCTGCTGGGCGTGGTTCACGCACTGGACGCAGCCGTGCTGTCACGCTGGCCTCGTGCGCGAGCCGGCCGTCCGTCCGCGCGGTCGTGACGCGCGTCGCGGGCCCGTTCCCGGCCGTCGCAGGGCCCGCCGCGGGGTGGCCGCCCGCGTCTACCTGGCCCTGACGCCGGCCCTGGCACTGGCCGTGACGCTGGCCGGTGCGCCGTCCGCCGGTGCCGAGGAGCCGGCCGCGGGGTCCGTCCGCTGCCAGGTCACCGATCCGCGGCTGGCCGAGCTGTCCGGTCTGGTCGACGTCGGTGACCGGCTGGTGGCGACGGCCGACGGCGGCGACCAGGTGGCGGTGTACGTGCTGGACGACACCTGCCAGGTCGTCGACGTCGTGACCGCCCCGCTGGACCCCTACGACCCCGAGGACCTCGCGGTCGGCCCGGACGGCACGGTCTGGCTGGCCGACACCGGGGACAACAACGGCACCCGGGCCACCGTCGCGCTCATCGCCCTGCGTCCCGACGGCGCCACCGCGCTGTACCGGCTGACCTATCCCGACGGCGCGCACGACGCCGAGGCGCTGCTGCTGGCCCCGGACGGCACCCCGTACGTGGTCACCAAGGAGGTCCTGGGCGCCAGCCACGTCTACCGGCCGGCCGCGCCGCTGGTCGACGGCGGCACCGTCGGGCTGGCCGACGTCGGCACGGTGTCCTTCACGCTGACCGGCACGCCCGGCGGCCCGGTCGGGCGTGCCGGCCAGTTGCTGGTCACCGGTGGCGCGGTCGCGCGCGACGGCAGCCGGATCGCGCTGCGGACCTACACCGACGCCTACGTCTGGCCGCTGGCCGGCTCCGACGTCCCGGGCGCGCTGGCCGGCGAGCCCGTGCGCGTCGCGCTGCCCGCGGAGCCACAGGGGGAGGCGGTCGCCTTCACCGCCGACGGCGGCGCGCTGCTCGTCGCCGGGGAGGGCGTGCCCGGCGACGTCACGCTGGTCCCGGTGCCGGCTGCCACCGCCGCCTCGACGCCGGCTGCGCCGTCGGCCCCGGCCGACCCGTCGCTGGCGGGACTGCTCTCCGGCGACGGTGGCGGCCCCTCGCCGGTCACCGCCGGGCTGGTGGCCGCTGCCGTCGCGGCCGTCCTCGTCTGGATCGGCGGGCGGCTGTGCCGGCGGCGCGACCTGGCCGGCCCGCCCGTCGGTCGCTGACCGGCCGACCCGCCCCCACGGGGTGGCCGGCCGGCGAGCGGTGCGGGGTCAGACCCGGCGCAGCACCGTGACGACACGGCCGAGGATGGTCGCCTCGTCGCCCGGGATCGGCTCGTACGCCGGGTTGTGCGGCAGCAGCCACACGTGCCCGTCGCGGCGCTTGTAGGTCTTCACCGTGGCCTCGCCCTCGAGCATCGCGGCCACGATCTCACCGTTCTCCGCGGTGGGCTGCTGGCGCACGACGACCCAGTCGCCGTCGCAGATGGCCGCGTCGACCATCGAGTCACCGGCGACGCGCAGCATGAACAGCGTGCCCTCGCCGACCAGCTCGCGGGGGAGGGGGAACACGTCCTCGACCGCCTGCTCGGCGAGCACCGGGCCACCGGCGGCGATCCGGCCGACCAGGGGCACGTAGGTGGGCGTACCGGTGTCGGCCGCGGAGGCGCCGGCGGGGGCGCCGGTGGGGGCAGCGGCGGGAGCGGCGGCCTCGCCCGGCGTCTCACCGGGCAGCCGGACGTCGAGCGCTCGGGGGCGGTTGGGGTCGCGCCGCAGCCAGCCCTTCTTCTGCAGCACCGAGAGCTGGTGGGCGACCGACGACGCGGAGGACAGGCCGACGGCCTCGCCGATCTCGCGCACCGAGGGCGGGTAGCCGCGGCGCTCGATCGAGTCGCGGATGACCTCGAGCACCCGGCGCTGCCGCTGCGTCAGGCCGTCGCCGGCCTCCGTGCGGTCGGGGAAGGTGCGGACCGCGCCGGTCTCCTCCCCACCCGCGCCGCTGCCCGCGCGGCGGGACGTCCCGCCGGTGCGTGTGCGCTGGCCGGTCCCGCTCGTGCCCGCCACGTCTCCTCCTCGCCGGCCGTGTCGCCACGGCCCTCGTGTCCTGCTCCTGCCCGGCCGCGGCTCCTCGTTCGGGACCGCCGGCCGGACGGGACCGCCTCGGCGCCCGGAGGCGACGGCGGACGGGTGCTGGTCGGACGGTAGCGCCTCGGAGCCGGTACTTCAAACGTGTGTTCGAAATCGCCGGGAGGTGTCGGGGTCGACCCCGTCGGCGGGTTGCGCTAGGAATCGCACAGGCGTTCGATCGAACAGGCGTTCGACCGGATGACACCGACGAGGAGGAGTGGTCATGGGCACCGTGCGGCAGGACGTGCTGGAGTTCGACGCGACGGTCCAGGTCCCGTGGCGGCCGTCGCTCCGGTCCGCGGCCGGTGGCGGTGTCGGTGCCGGTGGCGGAGGTGTGGCGGCTGTCGACCGCCCGGCCCGGCCGGCAGCGCCCGGAGCCCTGCCGGGCTCCGGCCCGCGTGTCGGCGGGCACCTGCGCCCCGTCCCCGACCACCCGGCCGCCGCGGGCGTGCGCACCGCCGGGCCGGCCTCCGAGCGGCCCGGCGCCCGGCGCGACCCGGCCCGTCCGAGCGGGCGGCCGCTGCGTTCCGGTACCACCGGTGGCCCCGTCCGCGGCGGCTGCGCGCCGGCCGCCGTGCGGCTGACCCGGCGGGGGCGGCGCCTCGTCGCCGTGCTCGCCCTCGGCGGAGCGGTCGGCCTGGGCGCCTGGCTCGCGCCGCTGGTGGGCGGTGCCGGCGGCGGCCTGCGGCTCGCGGGGGAGAGCAGCGTCGTCGTCGAGCCGGGCGACACGGTGTGGTCGATCGCGGGGGAGGTCGCCGCGGACGGGGACGACGTGCGCGTCGTGGTCGACGCCATCGAGGAGCTCAACGACCTCCGCGGCTCGTCCGTCGTGCCCGGGCAGGTCCTGCAGTTGCCGTGAGCGCCGGCTGCGGGGCGGCCGGGTCGGCCGCCGAGCTCCGGCAGACATGGACGAGAGGGCGGCGGCGAGTTCGTCAACCCTCCGCGCGAGGTCGCTCACGGACCGGAGCCTCGCCGGCACCTACGGTCGAGGACGTGTCAGCAGCCGTGAGCAGCCGGGCCGCAGTCGTCTTCCGCTCGCCGCAGGACGTCGAGGTGTGCGTGGACGGCGGCTGGGCTCCCGGCGCCATGCTGGGCTGGCGGCACGACGAACGCGGCGGCTGCCAGGCGCAGGTGCGGTGGCGCGACGGAGGCGAGCCGACCTGGGTCGACCTCGCCGGTGTGCGCCTGCCCGAGCGGCACCTGTCCCTCGCGCACACCGGGACGCCGGCCGAGTCACCGACCGCCGACACCGGCGATCGCGACCGGCAGGACGGCTCACCCCGTCCCGACGCGACCGTCGTGATGGCCGCGGTGCAGCCGGCACGCCGCACGTTCCGTGCCGGCCGCCGGCACGGCGCCGACGGCACCGCCGAGCAGCCCGCCGTCGGGTCCGCCGCAGCGGGCCGCCACCGGGCGCCCGCCGACGGGTCCGCCGGTGCAGGCCGGCACCGGGCGCTCACCGCCGAGATGTCGGCGGTCGCCGTCGGCACCCCCGCCGTTCCGGACGGCTCCGGCGCCTCCGCGGGGTCCTCCGCAGCGTCCTCCGCTGAGGTCGGGGAGCCGGACCTGCTGACCCGCCCGATCCGCCTGAACGACCTGGCGTCCCACCCGCGCGGCGGGCGTCCCGCCGTCCGCCGCCCGGTCTGAGCTCTCCGTCCCGGCGTCCTCGCCGGTCGCGGCAGGTCCGGGTCCCGGTACCGGGCGGGGCCTCCGCGAGCGCCTCCACCGCCGACCGACCCGCCCTCCGGCGGTGCCCGTGCGCGCGTTCCATACGCCCCTTCCACCCTCTCCCGCACGCCGACACGCGGGGGCCCTCGGCGTGTCGTGTGACGGGTGGGAATCATGCTCGCGCCTGGTCACCGGTGGGTTGCGAGCACATCTCGGTGGAAGAGACACGCCCGCGTTCGGCTTGCAGATGTAGTGGAGCCCGGCCTAGGGTCCCCCTACATCTAGTAGTTGCTTCAACGGGAGTCCTCCACAGGTCGTCCTCAGGACTTCCCCGTGGCATCCACCGGATGTCCCCAGGGGGGTCCACAGACGCGACCCCGAGGGGCGATCAGCGGTCGCCGGCGCGGCCGCCCGGGACCGGTCACCGGTCCCGGGCGACGGGCCGGTCGCGGAGGGAGGTGAACCGCAGTGCGCTGCCCGTTCTGCCACAACCCCGACAGCCGGGTGATCGACTCGCGCGAGGCCGACGAGGGGGCCACCACCCGCCGTCGCCGGTCGTGCCCGGCCTGCGGTCGCCGTTTCACCACGGTGGAGGAGGCGGTCCTCGCCGTCGTCAAGCGCAGCGGCGTCAGCGAGCCGTTCAACCGGGCCAAGGTCGTCGCCGGCGTCCGCCGGGCCTGCCAGGGCCGGCCGGTCGACGAGGACCAGTTGCAGCAGCTCGCCCAGCAGGTGGAGGACGCCATCCGCGCCAGCGGGGCGGCCGAGGTCCCCAGCCACGAGGTGGGGCTGGCCATCCTGCGGCCGCTGCGGGAGCTCGACGAGGTGGCCTACCTCCGCTTCGCCAGCGTCTACCGCGCCTTCACCTCGCTGGAGGACTTCGAGAAGGCGATCACCGAGCTGCGGGCCCGCCACCTCGCCGGCGGCACCCCACCGCTGCCCGGCATGCAGCTGGACCCACCGCCGCGCCGCCGCGGCGGCGGGCGCAGCCAGCCCGCGGCCGACCGGACCGCCACCTGACCGCACCCCGTCCCGACCGCCGGCAGCACTGCCGGACACCCGAGCACGCCAGGAACGTCAGCACCACCCGCTAGAACGAGTGCGGCTCTTCCCCAGCCGCCGACCACTCCACGAGGGAGAGCTCTGTGACCGAGACCGAGGACCGCTTGTCAGGCCGCACGCGTCGCGCCCCCGCCAAGGCGCCGACCAGGGGGAAAGGCCTAAAGGTCAAGCGGGTCTACACCACCGCCGGGGTGCACCCCTACGACGAGGTGACCTGGGAGCGGCGCGACGTCGTCATGACCAACTGGCGGGACGGCTCGGTCAACTTCGAGCAGCGCGGCGTGGAGTTCCCCGCCGAGTGGAGCATCAACGCCACCAACATCGTCACCACGAAGTACTTCCGCGGCGCCGTCGGCACCCCGCAGCGGGAGAGCAGCCTGCGCCAGCTCATCGACCGGGTGGTGCTCACCTACGGCGCGGCCGGCCGCGAGCACGGCTACTTCGCCAGCGAGGGCGACGCGGAGGTCTTCGAGCACGAGCTGACCTGGATGCTGCTGCACCAGGTGTTCAGCTTCAACAGTCCCGTCTGGTTCAACGTCGGCACCAGCGCCCCGCAGCAGGTCAGCGCCTGCTTCATCCTCGCCGTCGACGACACGATGGACTCGATCCTCAACTGGTACCGCGAGGAGGGGCTGATCTTCAAGGGCGGCTCCGGCGCCGGCCTGAACCTCTCCCGCATCCGCTCGTCGAAGGAGCTGCTGTCCTCCGGCGGCACCGCCTCGGGCCCGGTCAGCTTCATGCGCGGCGCCGACGCCTCCGCCGGGACGATCAAGTCCGGTGGCGCCACCCGCCGCGCGGCCAAGATGGTCGTCCTCGACATCGACCACCCCGACGTCGAGGAGTTCATCGATACCAAGGCGCGCGAGGAGGACAAGATCCGCGCGCTGCGCGACGCCGGGTACGACATGGACCTCGGTGGCAAGGACATCACCAGCGTCCAGTACCAGAACGCCAACAACTCCGTGCGCGTCTCCGACGAGTTCATGCGCGCGGTGGAGGACGGCACCGGCTTCGGCCTGCGCTCGCGCCTCGACGGCTCGGTCATCGAGACCGTCGACGCCAAGGACCTCTTCCGCAAGGTCACGAAGGCCGCCTGGGAGTGCGCCGACCCCGGCATCCAGTACGACGACACGATCAACGACTGGCACACCAACCCCGAGACGGGCCGGATCAACGCGTCCAACCCCTGCTCGGAGTACATGAGCCTGGACAACAGCTCGTGCAACCTCGCGTCGCTGAACCTGATGAAGTTCCTCAACGACGACGGGACCTTCGACGCCAAGACCTTCGTCAAGGCCGTCGAGCTGGTCATCACGGCGATGGACATCTCGATCTGCTTCGCCGACTTCCCGACCGAGCCGATCGGGGACACCACCCGCGCCTACCGGCAGCTGGGCATCGGCTACGCCAACCTCGGCGCGCTGCTGATGGCCACCGGGCACGCCTACGACTCGCGCGGGGGCCAGACGCTGGCCGCGGCGATCACCTCGCTGATGACCGGCACCGCCTACCGCCGCTCGGCCGAGCTCGCCGGCATCGTCGGCGCCTACGACGGCTACGCCCGCAACGCCGACGCCCACGCCCGGGTGATGCGCAAGCACGCCGCGGCCAACGACGCCATCCGCCCGGTGGGCGCCGACGACGCCGACGTGCTGCGGGTCGCCACCGCCCAGTGGCAGGACTGCCTGGAGCTCGGCGCCGACAACGGCTGGCGCAACGCGCAGGCCTCGGTGCTGGCCCCCACCGGCACCATCGGCTTCATGATGGACTGCGACACGACCGGCATCGAGCCGGACTTCTCGCTGGTCAAGTACAAGAAGCTGGTCGGCGGCGGGTCCATGCAGATCGTCAACCAGACGGTCCCGCGGGCGCTGAAGAGCCTGGGCTACCAGGACGAGCAGGTCGAGGCGATCGTCGAGTACATCTCCGAGCACGGCCACGTCGTCGACGCGCCGAGCCTGCGCCCGGAGCACTACGAGGTCTTCGACTGCGCCATGGGCGAGCGGGCCATCTCCCCGATGGGCCACGTCCGCATGATGGCCGCGGTGCAGCCGTTCATCTCCGGCGCGATCAGCAAGACGGTCAACATGCCGGAGACGGCGACCGTCGAGGACGTCGAGAACATCTACTTCCAGGGCTGGAAGCTCGGCCTGAAGGCGCTGGCGATCTACCGCGACAACTGCAAGGTCGGCCAGCCGCTGTCCGACGCCACGGCGAAGAAGAAGACCGACGAGGTCCAGGTCGAGGCCGCCCCGGTCGCCACGACGTCGCACCCGGTCCGCCGCCGGCTGCCCAAGAAGCGGCAGAGCATGACGACGTCGTTCAGCGTCGCCGGCGCCGAGGGCTACATGACCGCCGGGATGTACGAGGACGGCAGCCTCGGTGAGGTGTTCCTCAAGCTCGGCAAGCAGGGCTCGACCCTGGCCGGTGTCATGGACGCCTTCTCGATCGGCATCTCGATCGCGCTGCAGCACGGTGTGCCGCTGGAGACCTACATCCAGAAGTTCACCAACATGCGCTTCGAGCCGGCCGGCATGACCGACGACCCGGACATCCGGATCGCCCAGTCGGTGATGGACTACATCTTCCGTCGTCTGGCGCTGGACCACCTGCCGGTCGACACCCGCGCCACCCTCGGCATCTTCAGCGCCGAGGAGCGCGCCGCCCAGGTGGCGGGGAGCTATGGCTCGGCCTCCACCGCGGACGTCGTCGAGGAGGAGGTCGACGTCGAGGCGCTGCGCGGCTCGGTGCCCACCGAGGCGCCCCCCAAGCCGGAGCCGGCGGCCGACAAGCCGGTCACGGAGGCGCACTCCTCGGCCGAGCTGTTCGAGCTGGTGACCGGCACCGCCACCGACGCGCCGCTGTGCATGACCTGCGGCACGAAGATGCGCCCGGCCGGCAGCTGCTACGTCTGCGAGGGCTGCGGCTCCACCAGCGGCTGCAGCTGACCCGCACGGCCGGGGCGCGTCCCCGCCGGCGCGACCGGCAGGACGGCCCCGACCACTGAGGTCGACACCGGCCCGGCTCCTCCCAGGAGCCGGGCCGGTGTCGTTCGGCGACGCCGCACTCCACCTGCGGGTGCCAGATCACCCGGCGAAGACGACCCGCCGGCGGGGTGCGTCATGCCAGCACCAGCAGGAGGACGGCGCTCACGGTCACGAGGCTCGGCGCGCTGTGCGTGACGATGCCCATCCACGTGCTGCGGAACAGCCGCGTGGGGAGGGCCTGGTCGAGGGTCCCGTCGAGCAGGCTGGAGGGCATGCACCACGGCTGGTGCACGTGGTAGAGGGCGAACAGCGCGCCGTTGGCGACGACGTCGAACCGGCCGAACACCCCGCGCATCCGGGGCAGCAGCAGCCCGCGGAAGAAGAGCTCCTCGGCCACCGGCGACAGGACGGCGACCAGCACCAGCTGCCCGAAGCCCCACCAGTTGCCCTGGAAGTAGTCGTGGACGCGGTCGGTGAGCGCGGCGGCCGGGAAGTCCCGCGGCAGCGGCCCGACCGGGTCGAGCGGCAGGAAGTTGAACGCCGCCGCCCCTGCGAGGAAGGGCGGCACCCACAGCCAGACCCGCCCGCCCACCCGCCCGGTCCGCGGGTCCTGCGGACGGCGCAGCCACAGGGCGTCGGCGACGTGCGCCCGGGTGAGCGACCCCCGCTCCCGGCGGACGACGAGCAGCACCAGGGCGACCTGCCACAACCCGCCGAGGTTGAAGCAGAGCAGCAGCGCGTCGATGAACGGGTCGCGGCTGCCGAGCACACGCGCCAGCTGCGGCGCGACCAGCCAGCCGAGGACGCTCATCGGCGCGGTGGCGGCGGCCCACAGGCCGAGCACGCGGCGCGCGGAGTACTGCGGGAGCCGGTCCCGGCGGGGGGAGAGGACCAGGGGTTCGCGGGTGGTGGTCATGGGTCCGTCCCTCTCGGTGGTCGATGGGTGCCGAGGACGCTAGGGACGGGCGACCGGTGTCCGCGTCTGCGTGCGGGTGGAACCCGATCTCCGACTTCCGACAGACGCGACGGCGCCCGGGCAGTCGCTACCGTCGCCGCGTGACCGGGCTCCGGGCCGTCGCGCGCAGCCACCTCTTCGACGCCGTGGTGGTGCTCAGCGCGGTGGTGACGGCGGCCGACGTCGCCACCCGGTCGGCGCCCTGGCTCGCGGTCGTGTCCGGCGGGTCGTGGCTGCCGCTGCTCGGCCGCGGCCGCCGGCCGTTCGCGGCACCGGCGACGGTGTGGCTGGTCGGCGCCGGGATCGCCCTCGCCGACGGCCGGGTGGTCGTCGCCGCGGCCGGCCTGACCGTGGCCGGGCTGGCCGCGGCCTTCCTGCTGGGGCAGCTACCCGACGGCCGGACGCGGTGGGCCGGGCTCGGCGTCGTCCTCGCCGGGTCGCTGCTCATCGTGGCCCGGGGCCCGGGCCACCCGCCGTCGGACCTGCTCTTCGTCCCCGTGCCGTTCGCCGTGGCGTGGCTGGCCGGGGGCGTGCTCGGCGAGCGGACCGCACGGGCCGAGGCCGCGGCACGGCTCGCGGTGGCCGAGGAGCGCGGCCGGATCGCGCGGGAGATGCACGACGTCGTCGCGCACGCGGTCAGCGTGATGGTGCTGCACACGGGCGCCGTCCGGCACACCCTCCCCGGCGGGCTCGAGGAGCAGCGCAGCGCGCTCGAGGGGGTGGAGGCCACCGGTCGGCGGGCGCTGGCGGAGATGCGCCGGCTGCTCGGGGCCCTGCGTGAGGGGGGCGCGGAGCTGGCGCCGCAGCCGGGGCTGCGCGACCTGGAGGCGCTGGTGGCGGAGGTGGCCCGCGCCGGGCTGCCCGTGCGGCTGCGGGTGGAGGGCGAGCCGCCGTCCCTGCCGGACACCCTCGACCTGTCGGCGTACCGCATCGTGCAGGAGGGGCTGACCAACGCGCTCCGGCACGCGCACGCCAGCCGCGCGGAGGTGGTGGTCGCCTACGCGCCCGACGCGCTGCGGATCGACGTCCGGGACGACGGCACCGGCGGGTCCGTGACCGGCGGCGGGCACGGGCTGCTGGGTGTCCGGGAGCGGGTGAAGGTCTACGGCGGGACGGTGTCCGCCGGCCCCGCCCCGGACGGCGGCTTCCTGCTCAGCGCGCGGATCCCGGTGTGACCGTCCGGGTGCTCGTCGCCGACGACCAGGCGATGGTGCGCGCCGGCTTCCGGATGCTCCTCTCCCGCGAGGAGGACGTGGAGGTGGTCGGCGAGGCCGCCACGGGCCTGCAGGCGGTGCGCGAGGCGGCGCGGCTGGCGCCGACCGTCGTCCTCATGGACATCCGCATGCCCGAGTTGGACGGGCTGGAGGCCACCCGGCGCATCCTGGCCGCCGACCCCGGTGCGCGGGTGCTCGTGCTGACCACCTTCGACCTCGACGAGTACGTGTACGAGGCGCTGCGCGCGGGCGCGAGCGGGTTCGTGCTCAAGGACGACCCGCCGGAGAGCCTGCTGGCCGCGATCCGGGTGGTCGCGGCCGGGGACGCGCTGCTGTCGCCCACCGTCACCCGGCGGGTGATCGAGCGGTTCGCCCGGCTGCCGGCGCCCGACCCGGCGCCGTCGCTGGCCGGGCTGACCGCCCGCGAGCGGGAGGTGCTGCGGCTGGTCGCGCGCGGGCTGTCGAACGCGGAGATCGCCCGGGAGCTGTTCATCAGCGAGGGGACGGTGAAGACGCACGTCACCCACCTGCTGACCAAGCTCGACCTGCGCGACCGGGTGCAGGCGGTGGTGCTCGCCCACCGGTCGGGCCTGGTGGGCTGAACCCACGGGTGCCGGGCCCCGGTCAGGGCAGCCGCCCGAGCAGCGCCCGGGCGAACGCCTCGGCCGCCGGGTCGACCGGCTCGTGCGCCGCCTCGGCGCGCAGCCAGGCCGCCAGGGGCGCGGCCAGCGCGGGGGAGCAGGTCGCGATCCACGCACCGGTCCCGGCCCGCGCCTCGGCCACGTGCTCGGTGCTCCCGTCGGGGAGGTGCGCGACCACCTCGGGGCGGGTGGCCAGCAGTCCGCCGGTCCGCCAGTCGCCGGGGGTCGTCCGGGCGGCCAGCGCGTCCAGCCGGTCGGCCGCCGTCCGCAGCAGCTGCCCGGGGTCCACGGCCGGATGGTGCCCGATGCGGCGGTCGGGCGGCGGAGGAGTCCCGGGTCGGGCGTGCGACCACGGGGCACCGGCTGACGTGCAGGTCCGGCCACGACCTGGCGCGTCGGCCGGACGGCGCCCGAGGCCGGCGACCCTCGACAGGCCCGGCGGTGCCTGCGACCGTGCTACCCACCGAGGGATGGGGGCTCCGGATGGCGGGGCTGACGACGGAGACGTCCTGGCGGGTCGGCCGCTGGCCGGGGCTCGACCTGGCCCGGGCGGTCGTCGTCGGTGGCCTGATCCCGTTCCATGCCCTGCTGGTGTTCGACACCGACGACGACTTCTACGTCAAGAGCGACCGCACCGCCGAGCTCGTGCCGCTCGTCGCGCCGGTCGTGGTGGCGGCGATGCCCCTGCTCTTCCTGGTCGCCGGCATCGGGGCCTGGCACTCCTGGCGGTCCCGCGGCGCCCGCGGGTACCTGCGCCGGCGGGTGCGACGGCTGCTCGTCCCCCTGGTGGCCGGCACCGTGCTGCTCGTCCCGCTGCCGGTCTGGCTCCGGCTGCGCGCGGACCCCGGCTACACCGAGTCCTACTGGACCTTCTGGCCCCGCTTCTTCCGGGTCCGCTGGGACTGGTCGGAGTTCCCCTTCGTGCTCCGGCCCGCCGCCGACGGCCGCGGCTTCGAGACCGGGCACCTGTGGTTCGTCTACCTCCTGCTCCTGTACTCCCTGACCGTGCTGCCGCTCCTCGCGTGGCTGGACTCCGACCGCGGCCGGCGGGCACTGGCGGCGCTGTCGGGCTCGGCGCGACGGCGCGGTGCGGTCCTGCTGCCCGCCGTCCTCCTCGGGGGAGTCGCCGCCGTTCTCGGCCTCGACGAGGGGCTCGCCGCGGGCAGCCCCCTCGGCTACCTGCTCTTCTTCGTCGCCGGGGTGGTCCTGGCCGCCGAGGGCCGCCTCCGCGACGTGCTGGGCCGCGACGCCGGCCTCGCCCTCGCGGTCGCGGTCGGCCTGATGGCCCTCGCGGGAGCGCGCCTGCTCACCGGGGAGGGCGACCCCCTGCTCGACCGGGATCCGTACACCCTCGCCGGGAGGGCGGCGCTCGGTGCGGCCGTCTGGTGCACGGTCGTGGCGGTCGTCGGCGGGCTGGCCCGGTTGCGCCCGTCCTCGGCCGGACCGGGTCGGCACGGCTCGCGGGACCAGCGGGTCGTCGGCTACGTCATGCCGGCGGTGCTGCCCTGGTACGTGCTGCACCAGCCGGTCGTCGTGGTGGTGGCCTACCTCGTCGTCGGCAGCGCGCTGCATCCCGCTCTGGAGTACCTGCTGATCTGCGTCCTGTCCGCGGTCGTCACGCTGCTGGCCTACGACCTGCTGGTCCGGCGCACCGCGCTGACCCGGGCCCTGTTCGCCGGGACCTGAGCCCCCGCCGGTCCCCGGCCCTCCGCTCAGAGCACCTGGTGGCCGTACATCTCGCCGAGCGGGTCGGCGATGAGCTCGATGCGGGCGCCGTCGGGGTCGCGGAAGTACACCGAGACGCCGCTGTGCACCTCGTGCGGGACACCGGCGTCGTCGAGCCGCCGCACCAGATCCGCCCAGCGGTCGGGCTCGACGCTGATCGCCATGTGGTGCAGGCCGCCGAGCACCTCGGCGTAGGGACCGACGTCGAGGCCGGGGAAGTCGAAGAAGGCGACGAGGTTGCCGTTGCCGATGTCGAAGAAGAAGTGCGAGGAGCCCGGGTAGTCGCGGTTCTCGATCAGCTCGGTCAGGGGGAAGCCGAGCACGTCCTGGTAGAAGCGGACGGTCCGCTCGACGTCGCCGCTGATCAGCGCGGTGTGATGCAGGCCCCGGGCGGTGGAGGGCTGCCGCTCGCCGGCCGGCCGCAGGTGCGCCGCGCGGATGCGGGCGCGCTCGGCCTCCCGCGCGGGGAGGTCGGGAGCGGGCGTGGTGGTCATCGCGGACCGTCCTCTCGCGTGGGGTGGAGCCGGTCCCCGCAGCATGCCCCGCCGGGGAGCGTGCCAGGCTGGCGCGGTGCCGACCACCGGGCGGGTGACGCCGTGAGGGTCCTGGTCACCGGCAGCTCGGGACACCTCGGCGAGGCGCTCGTGCGGGTGCTGCGCGACGCGGGTGACGACGTCGTCGGCCTCGACGCCCTGCCCTCGGCGTGGACGGACGTCGTCGCGTCGGTCACCGACCGGTCCGCCGTCCGCGCGGCGCTCGCCGGGGCCGGCGCGGTGCTGCACACCGCGACGCTGCACAAGCCGCACGTCGGCACGCATCCCCGGCAGGCGTTCGTCGACACCAACGTCACCGGCACGCTGACCGTGCTCGAGGAGGCCGCGGCCGCCGGCGTCGGCCGGGTCGTGGTCACCAGCACGACCAGCGCGTTCGGCCGGGCGTTGGTCCCGGCACCGGGCGAGCCGGCCGCCTGGGTCACCGAGGCCGTCCCGCCGCGGGTGCGCAACGTCTACGGCGCCACGAAGGTCGCCGCCGAGGACCTGTGCGAGCTCGTCGCCCGCGACACCGGCCTGCCGGTGGTGGTCCTGCGCACCTCCCGCTTCTTCCCCGAGGGCGACGACGCCGACGACGTCCGCACCGCCTACGACGACGACAACGCCAAGGTCAACGAGCTGCTGTACCGGCGCGTCGACCTCGCCGACGTCGTCTCCGCCCACCGCGCGGCCCTCGCCCGCGCACCCGGGCTCGGCTTCGGCCGCTACGTCGTCAGCGCCACCACGCCGTTCCGCCCCGAGCACCTCGCCGAGCTGCGCACCGACGCCCCGGCCGTCGTCGCCCGGCTGTTCCCCGACGCGGTGGACCTCTACGACCGGCTGGGCTGGCACTTCTTCCCCGCCATCGACCGGGTGTACGTCAACGACGCCGCCCGCGCCGATCTCGGCTGGACCCCGGCGTACGACTTCCGCACGGCCCTGGACCTGCTCGCCGAGGGGCGGCCGCCGCGCAGCGACCTGGCCCTGGCCGTCGGCGCCAAGGGCTACCACGCCGAGTCGACCGGCCCCTACACCCGGCGCTGACCACACGGGTCGTCCGCCCTCGGCGGAACGTCGCCCCGGCGCGGACGTGGTCGCCCAGCGTCCGGGCATGGACGGAACCGAGGTCGTCCCCGGCCTGCACCTGCTGCCGCTGGGCTTCGTCAACGCCTACGTGTGGCACGGGCCCGACGGCGTCACGCTGATCGACACGGGCCTGTCCGGCACCGGCCCGGCCATCGAGGCCGCGGTGGAGCAGCTGGGGCTGCACCGCTCCGACCTGCGCCGGATCGTGCTGACCCACTTCCACGACGACCACGCCGGCTCGGCCGCCGAGCTGGCGTCCCGGTCCGGTGCCCCGGTCCTCGTCGGCCGCGGGGACGCTCCGTTCGTGCGCGGTGAGCTTCCCCGGCCCACCCCCGGTCATCACCACGGCCGAGCAGGCGTTGTACGCCGTCGCCACCGCCGACGTCCGGCCCGCGCCCGCCGTCCCGGTCGCGGAGCCGGTCGACGACGGGCACGTGCTGGACGTCGCCGGCGGCGCGGTGGTGCTGGCCGTGCCCGGGCACACCCCGGGCAGCATCGCCCTGCACCTGCCGCGGCACGGGGTGGTGATCACCGGTGACACCGTCGCCGAGCACGAGGGCCGGGCGATCCTCGGTCCCTTCAACACCGACCGCGCCGGCGCCTGGGCGTCCCTGCAGCGACTCGCCTCGCTGGACGTCGAGGTCGCCTGCCCCGGCCACGGCCGACCGATCACGGGCGCAGCCGCCGCCCTGCGTCGCGCCACCGATCCCCTCGGCTGAGTGGCCCGGCTGCTGCACAGCGGTGGCCGCCGGCGTGCGGTGTGGCCGATCAGAGGCCGAGGACCAGGCGCAGGGCCGCGTCGACGCGGCGCAGCTCCTCGAACGTCAGGGAACCGGCGGAGTCGCCCAGGCGCTCCGGGTCGACCGCGGTGGTCTGCTCGGCCAGCACCAGGGTGGGGCGACCCTGGACGGACACCTCGGGGCGGAAGGTCGCCGCACGGGCCGAGGTGGAGGTCGGCGCGACCAGCCAGGTCGACAGGGGCAGCAGGTCGGACTGGACGACGACGGCGTACCGGACCCCGGCCTGCTCGTGCCCCTGCGTGCCCCGGGGCGAGCGGAGGCGGTACACCTCACCACGCACGCAGGGTCTCCATGTCCCGCAGCACCTGGACGGCCTCGGCCCGGTCGGCCTCGTCGGCGGCGAGCGCGGCGGCCTCCTCGCGCAGCCGGTCACGCGCGGCGGTCCTCGCCGCCGCGATGAGCGCGGCACGCACGGCAGCCGAGACCGGGGTGCCGTCCTGGGTCAGCACGGCCAGGGCCCGCCGGGCGTCGTCGTCGGGACGGAAGGTGATGGTCTCGGCCACGACCTCGAGTGTGTCACATATGGTAAGACACGGTGCCCGGGGCGCCCGTGCCGCGGACCGGCCCCCCAGTGCCGCCCCTGGGCGCCTACTCGCCGGTGGCGCCGTCCACGCGCTCGCGCAACAGGTCCGCATGGCCGTTGTGGCGGGCGTACTCCTCGATCACGTGGAGCAGCACGTACCGCAGCGAGTACTGCTCCCCGAGGTGTGCCCCGACCACGTCGAGCGATGCGGCGGCCGAGACGAAGGCCCGCGACCGGCCGACCTCCCGCTCCCAGCGGTCGAACGCCTGCGGCCCGGTCATCTCCTCGTCGCCGAGGCCTGCGTCGGCCGGCACCTCCCAGACGGCCGGCTCGTCGTCCGCCTGCATGACCCGCCGGAACCAGCTGCGCTCCACCTCGGTCGCGTGGCGGACGAGCCAGAGGAGGGACAGTCCCGACGGCGGCACGGCCCGGGTCCTGAGTTGCTGGTCGTCGAGGCCGTGGCACTTCCAGGCCAGAGTGGCGCGCTGACGCTCCAACACCGCGATCAGCGTGGCGCGTTCGCCGGCGGCCGTCAGGGGTGGCAGCCGGTCGTCGGTCACCCGGGCATCGTGCCTGGTCGGCCGAGGAGCGCTGCCGCTCGTGGAGGTGACGACGGCGTTCACGGCCCCGCGCCGGTGCCGGCGGCGGCGAGGTGGGCGAGCAGGTCGAGCGCCGCCCGCTGCACCCGCCCGTCGCGGTCGTGGGCCGGGTCGTAGGCGGCCAAAGTCGCCGAGAGCACGGGCAACCGCTCGGCGGCCTGCCCGACGAGCCGGAGCACGTCCGCGGCCAGCAGCCCGTCGAGGGCCGCGTACTCGTTCGCCGGGGCCACCGCGTCGGGGTCGTGCACGTCCAGGTCGACGTGCAGGTGCAGGGCATCGACCCGGGTGGCGAGGTCGTCCAGGGCCGCGGCCACGGCGTCGCCGTCCCGGGCGTCGTCCGGGGGCAGCCACCGGACGCCGGACGCGCGCAGCGCCGCCTCCTCGGCCGCGTCGAGATCGCGGGCCCCGACGAGCACCACGTGCTCCTCCGGCAGCGGCTCGAACCCCTCGACGCCGGAGGTCGCCGTCCGCCAGCACCACCCGAGGACCATGGCCAGCCCCTGGCCGTCGAGGAACCCGGTCGACGTCGTCTCCGGGGTGTTGAGGTCGCCGTGCGCGTCCAGCCACACCAGCCCGACCCGCCGGCCGGACCGGGACAGGCCGGCCAGGACGCCGAGAGTGGTGTTGCAGTTGCCGGCCAGCACCAGCGGCAGCCGGCCGCTGCCGCGTGCCTCCCGGACGGCGCCGGCCACCACCCGGTGCAGCTCGAAGGCGGTCCGTGTCTCGGCGCGCCAGGCCGACGTCGGCTCGAGCACCTGCTCGTCGACGTCGTGTCCGCGCTCCCGCAGCACAGGCGCCGCGCCGGCGCGGGCGAGTGCGAGCGGACCGGCTCCCATCCGCGCGTCCCGCACGCCCGAGTCGTAGGGCACGTACAGCAGCTGCACCGGCGGTGCGGCGGGATCGTCCACCCCGTCAACGTGCCAGACGCCGCCCATCCGTCAGCTCCGCGGCACTGCCGGAGGCGCCGCGGTCGCGCTGCCGCTCGACCGCGTGCGCGCTCGAGGTGTGAGGGTCACCCGCGGAGGCACACGGAGGAGGGACGAGTGTTCGCAGTGGTGTACCGCTGGCGCCTGCACCCGGGCGCCGAGGACCGGTTCGTCGACGGGTGGGCGCGGGTCACCCGCGCCATCCGCGCGCGGTGCGGCAGCCACGGCTCCCGCCTGCACCGCGCCGCCGACGGCACCTGGGTGGCCTACGCCCGCTGGCCCGACGCCGCGACGCGGGAGCGGTGCGAGCACGGCGACACCGAGGGCGAGCGGTTGATGGCCGGGGCCGTCGCCGAGCGGTTCGAGGCGATTCCGATGGAGATCGCCGTCGACCTGCTCGCCGAGCCGCCGTCGGGTTCCTAGGACGCGCGGCGCCACCCGGGAGACCGGACCGGTCGGGGTGCGGGGACCGGGCGGCCGTAGCGTCGGGGCGTCGCCCGGGAGCGCAGAGGAGAGCCGTGACCCCCACCTCGTCCGAGACCGACGTCCGGGTCCGGCGGGCCCGCACCGCCGTGGCCGCCGCCTTCATCGTCAACGGGTTCGCCTTCGCGTCGTGGATCTCCCGCGTCCCGGCCGCGCGCGACACGCTGGACCTGTCCGCCGCCGGGCTCGGGCTGCTCCTGCTCTGCGTGGCCGCGGGGTCGACGCTGGCGCTGCCGGCGACCGGACCGGTCGTGCACCGGACCGGCACGGCGCGCGGCGTGCTCGCCGCGGCCGCCGTCGCCACCGTGGGACTGCTGCTGCTCGCCGGGGGCCTGGGGCTGGCCTCCGTGCCGCTGGCCGGGGCCGGCCTCGCGCTGGTCGGCGTCGGGGTCGGCGGGTGGGACGTCGCCATGAACATCGAGGGCGCCGACGTCGAGCGGCGGCTGGGCCGCCCGCTCATGCCGCGGCTGCACGCCGGGTACAGCCTCGGCGCGGTCGCCGGTGCGCTGCTCGGGGCCCTCGCCGCGGCCCTGGCCTTCCCACTGCCCCTGCACCTGCTGCTCGTGGCGGCGCTCTCCCTCGGCGCGGTGGGGGTCGCCACCCGGGCGTTCCTGCCCCGCGGGACCGGGGAGGGGACCGCCCGCGAGCGGGGCTCCGGTGTCGGGCGGGCCTGGCGGGAGCCGCGCACGCTGCTGGTCGGCCTGATGACCCTGGGTTTCGCGTTCGCCGAGGGCAGCGCCAACGACTGGCTCGCCGTCGCGCTGGTGGACGGGCAGGAGGTCCGGGAGGCCGTCGCGGCGGCCGGTTTCGCCTGCTTCGTCGCCGCCATGACCGCCGTCCGGGTGCTCGGGGGCGGCGTGCTCGAGCGGTGGGGTCGCGTCCGGACGCTGCGGGTGGGCGGCGCGACCGCCGTCGCCGGGCTCCTGCTGTTCGTCACCGCGCCCGCGCTGCCGCTGGCCGTCGTCGGCGCGGTGCTGTGGGGCGCCGGCGCCGCGCTGGGCTTCCCGGTCGGCATGAGCGCCGCCGCCGACGACCCCGCGCTGGCGGCGGCGCGGGTCTCGGTGGTCAGCTCGATCGCCTACACCGCGTTCCTCGGCGGGCCGCCGCTGATCGGCGTCGTCGCGGAGGCGACCGGCGTCCTCGACGCGCTCCTCGTGGTGGTCGCCGTCCTCGTCGCGGCCCTGCTCGCGGCCGGGGCGACCCGGCCTCCGGGCGGCGCTCAGTCCGTGGTGGCGCGCAGCTCGGCGACGTAGCGGGCGGTCACCGGCACCTCGATCCCGTGCCGCTCGGCGGCGCGGACGACGGCTCCGCCGATGGCGTCGAGCTCGGTCGGCCGGCCCGCGGCGGCGTCACGCTGCATCGACGAGCGCATGCCCGCCGGGACGCCGTCAAAGAAGCCCACGACCAGGTCGGCGTCACCGGGGGCACCCTCGGCGCGGGCCACCGACGCGACCTCGCGCACGAGGGCGAGCAGGTCGTCGCGCCGGTGCTCGCGCACCTCGCCGGCGGTCGCCCGCGCCGACGTGGTGAGCAGGGCGAACGGCGCGAGGAAGGCGAGCTTGCCCCAGAGGACGGCCGCCTCGTCGTCGGTGGTCCGCACGGTCACCCCGGCCCGTTCCAGGACCCCGGCCAGCCGGTCCACCCGCTCCGCGGCCCCCTCCGGCGCCGCGAGGTCGATGGTCACGAACGGGCTGTCGTGGCACACGACGCCGGGTTCGGTGCGGGTGCTCTCGACCCGGATCGCGGCGGGGACGACGGTGGCGTCCGGATAGCGCCGCCGCAGCCCGGCGACGTGCTCCACGCCGTTGAGCAGCGGGACGAGCAGCGCATCGCCCAGGACGTCGGCCGGCACCCGCGCGAGGGCCGCGTCCAGCTGCGTCGCCTTGACGCAGACCAGGCAGACGTCGACCGGCGTGGAGAGCCGCTCGGCGGCGTCCACGTGCACGGTGACGACGCCGAGCAGCCGGCTGTCCACCCGCAGCCCGGAGGTGCGCAGGACCTCGACGGTGCCGGCCCCGGCCAGGCAGGTCACGCTCGCCCCGGCCTGCGTCAGCAGCGCCGCGAGCAGCCCGCCGACCCCTCCGGGGCCGAGCACCGCCACGCGCAGTCCGGACGGGTCCCGGGCCGGTTCGCCGCTCATGGCCGGTCATGCAAGCAGAGCCGCGGACCGGCGTCACCGCTCCTCCGCGCGGCGTCCCGGCACCTCCCGAACCGAGCCACCGGGGTCTCGCAGCGGATTCGGACGACGTCGTCCTCGTCGGCCTGCAGTCCCCGGGCTCACCGGCCCGCTGCCGGGCGCCCGGCCAGCAGTGCTCCGGTAAGGTCGGCGAGCAGGTCCAGGCCGTCGGGGGAGAGCAGCGACTCCAGGTGGAACTGCACCGAGGCGAAGGCGGGTCCGCGCAGCGCGTGCACCTCACCGGTGTCGTGGTCGACGGCCGCCTCCACCCCCTCGGGCAGGTCGCCGGGGGCGGCGGTGAAGGTGTTGTACGAGCCGACCCGGGCGGTGGTGCCGAAGAGCTCCACCCGCCGCTGCGTGCCCTGGTGCGGGCGGGGGAGCGCCACCAGCGGCAGGCCCAGCAGGCCGGCGAGGACCTGGTGGCTCAGGCAGACGGCGAGCAGCGGCCGCCCGGTGGTGAGCCGGCGCCCCACCAGGTCGCGCAACGCGGTGATCCGCGCGTCCGGCTGCCGCGGGTCACCCGGGCCCGGACCGGCGACGAGCAGATCGTGGCCGTCGGGGTCGGGGTCGGCGTCCCACGCGACGACGTCGGTGCGCAGGCCCAGGCGGCGCAGCTGGGTGGCCAGCATCGCCGTCCACGCGTCCTCGGCGTCGACCACCAGGGCGCTGCGGCCGCTCAGCGCGGGCAGCGCCCGGTCGGCCTGCGGCTCGAGCCAGAACGGGGCCAGCGACCGGTTGCGCTCGGCGAGGGCGGCACGGACGGCGGGGCGGTCGGCCAGCCGGGCCGCCGGGGGCGGCGCGGGGTGCCCGTCGAGGGCCCGCAGGACGGCGGCCACCTTCGCGTGGGTCTCGGCGACCTCGTGCTCGGGCACCGAGTCGCGCACCAGCGTGGCGCCGACCGGGACGCGGATGCCGCCGTCGGGGTCGAGGTGGGCGGTGCGGATGAGGATCGGCGCGTCGAGGGTCTGCCGGCCGTCGTCGTCGTGCCCGAGCAGCGCCAGCACGCCGGAGTAGTAACCGCGCGGCGTCGCCTCGTGCCGCCGGATGACCCGGGCGGCGTTGCGCACCGGTGAGCCGGTGACCGTCGGCGCGAACAGCGTCTCCCGCAGGACGTCGCGCACGTCGAGGTCGCTGCGCCCCTGCAGCAGGTACTCGGTGTGGGTGAGGGCGCTCATCTGCTTCAGGCGCGGGCCGAGCACCCGGCCGCCGTCGGGACAGACGGCGCTCATCATCTTGAGCTCCTCGTCGACCACCATGAACAGCTCCTCGGTCTCCTTGAGGTCGCGGAGGAACGCCAGCAGGCCCTGCTCGTCGGGCCCGGTCACCGGGTGCCGGTAGGTGCCGCTGATCGGGTTCATCAGTACCTCGCCGCCCCGGCTGCTGACGTGCCGCTCGGGGGTGGCGCCGACCAGCGTGGCGTCGCCGGCGTGCACGGCGAAGGTCCAGTACGCACCCGGCTCGCTCTGCAGGAGACGGCGCAGCAGCCGCAGTGCGGCCCAGGGCGCCGGCGTGGTGGTGCGGGCGCGGTGGTCGCGGCGGACGACGAAGTCGGCGCCCTCGCCCCGGCCGATCTCGTCGCGGACGACGGCGGCCACGGTGGCGGCGTAGGCGGCGTCGTCGACGTCGAAGCCGAGGTGCTCGACGTCGACCGGCTCGTCGGGGAGGAGGTCGAGCACCTGCTGCCGGGTGAGCACCTCGCGGTCGCGGACGACCAGGCAGCGCAGTGGGGCGCCGTCGTCGTGGCAGACGAAGCCGCGCTCGACCACCTGGCGGTAGGGGACGAGGGCGAGCACCTGGTCGTCGTCGGGGACGTCCGCGAGCGTGGGGACGTCGACCAGGTCGCCGACCAGGACCTCGACACCGGGGCCGCCGTCCGTGGCGGGGCCGTCCTCCCTGCGGAGGACGGCGAACGGCGGTGGGGTGGGGTCAGCGACGAGGCGGGCGAGCAGGGAGTCGGGCATCGGGTCCTCCGGGTGGGGAGGCCGTCGACCGGGCCGGTCCTGCACGCAGCAGCGGCCGCCTCGATCGAGGCGGCCGCGGATGGGTGGGGCAGGTGCAGAGGCGGGCGCCTAGGAGGCGCGCCACCACGACTGCAGAGCTGCGGACACGCACTACACGGTAGGCGACCGCCGCCGTCGGGCGCCAGTGACATCCCCGCGACGGCGGCGTCCACCAGGGGCGGACGTCGTCGGTCGATGCCGTCCGCTCGCCCAGGGCCGAACCGCCGTACACGCCTGTGAGCTGCGGTTCTGTCGTCCCCCGGTCGTGGGTTCGCCTCATGACAGCGGTCGAGGAGTGCGAGCCGGCGGTTGCCGGTGGGCTGCTCGACCTGCTGCTGGTACAGGGTCCCGAGCTGCGGCGGTTGCCGGTGGGGTCGCTGTCGCGGGAGCAGAAGGCCGCCGAGCTGGCGCGGTTGCAGGCGGTCAAGGCGATGACGGCTGCCTACGAGGCAGAGCTGGTGCTCGGGCTGGCCGATGACAGCCCTGATGAGCTCGATCCCGCTCCTGGGACACCAGGGGCGCGGCGGGGGTCGTGGGCGCCGGATCCCGAGCTACCGGGGGTGAGTGAGTTCTTCACCGCCGAGCTGGCGATGATCCTCAATTGCGGCCGCGGCACCGCCACCCACCTGGCGCACCGGGCCTGGACCTACCGCACGTCGCTGCCGGGCACGTGGGCGGCGCTGGCCGCCGGCAGCCTGGACGAGGCGCGGGCCAGGGTCCTCGTCGACGTGCTCGAACACACCGACCCCGCGATCGCCCGCGCCGTGGAGGCGCAGCTGCTGGCCGAGGCGGCCGCGCTGACCACCGGCAGGCTGCGCAAGCGCGCCGTGGCGGCGCTGCTGGCCGTGGACGCCGACGCGGTCGACGAGCGCCGCCGCGACGCCGAGCGGCACGCCGATGTGCGCGTCCACCCCTCCCCGCAGGCCGGCATGAGCACGCTGGCCACCGTGCTGCCCGCGTCGGTGGCGGCGGCCTGCTACGACCTGGTCGACCAGCTCGCGGTGCTCTCCAAGCAGGATGGCGACGAGCGGCCGATCGGGCAGCTCCGCGCGGCCGTGCTCGCCGACCTGATCACACGCCCCTGGGACACCGCCCGGGCGCCGGTGACCGCGCACCTGCACCTCTCCGCCACCCTGGCCTCCCTCGCCGGCCGGTCGACCGAACCGGGCGAGGTGAACAGGCTGCCGATCACCGCCGGCCGGCTTCGGGATGTCCTCGCCCAGTGGGACGGCCTGGGGCTGCGGACTCCGGCGGGTGGGTCGGTGACCGTGGCGCGGACCGACACCGACGGCGCTCTACGGGCCACCGCCGGGCTCGACGCGCTGCGGCGCCTGGTGCGCCGCGGCTGCCCCGCGCACCCGCAGGCGGAATGCGGGTGTGCGGTGCTCGACCGGCCCGCGCAGACCTCCGGCTACACGCCCTCGACCGCACAGCAGACGTTCGTGCGCACCCGCGACCGCACCTGCCGCTTCCCCACCTGCGGCCAACGCGTGGGCTGGGCCGACGCCGACCACGTCGTCCCGCACGCCGACGGCGGGCCCACCGACTGCGCCAACCAGTGCTGCCTGTGCCGCAGCCACCACCGGCTCGAGACCTTCGCCCCCGGCTGGCGCTTCCACATGAGCGCCGACGGCGTACTGACGGCGACCACCCGTCCGGGGTCACCCGCACCACCCGACCACCCGGGATGCCGCCACCGCCACCGGCTCCCGACCCGCCGCCCACCGACACCGACCCGCGCGACGACCCAGTGCCACGGCCGGCCGACCCGGACGACGACCCACCGCCCTTCTGACCCGGAGCACGGGCGCCGGCTCCCGGGCGGATCGGGCGACGGCGTGAGCTGGTGCCTGTGCACCGCACCCGCCGAGGAGCACCCTGGTCCGATGACCGCTCCCCACTACGCAGGGCTGCGCGAGCGAGCTGCCAAGGGTGACCGCGACGCCGTCGACGAGCTCGTCGAGCTGGCCGGTGAGCGAGGCGACCTGGCCGAGCTGCGGCGGCTGTCCGACCTCGGCTGGACGACGGCGACCGACCAGCTCGTCGAGCTCGCCGGCGAGCTCGGTGACGTCGCCGAGCTGCGCCGGCTCGCCGAGGAGGGCTACCGCGACGCCGCCGACCTGCTGCGCGAGTACACCGCCGAGTGACCTGCACACCGCGCCCGATCCGCCACGCGACGGCGCCCGCGGCGGTGGGGTCCGCCACGGGCGCCGGTGAGGTGTCCGCGCCGCGTTCCGGCCGGGCGCCCGGCGGGCAGGAGTGGGGTCATGACCTACTCCGCCGCCGACGCGCGCTACGAGACGATGACCTACCGCCGCACCGGCCGCAGCGGCCTGGACCTGCCGGTCATCAGCCTCGGGCTGTGGCACAACTTCGGTGACGACGTCCCGCTCGAGCGGCAGCGCGCCGTCCTGCGGCGCGCCTTCGACCTGGGCATCACCCACTTCGACCTGGCCAACAACTACGGCCCGCCCTACGGCAGCGCCGAGACCAACTTCGGCCGCCACCTGCGCGACGACTTCGCGCCCTACCGCGACGAGCTGGTCCTCTCCACCAAGGCCGGCTGGGACATGTGGCCCGGCCCCTACGGCCAGGGCGGCGGTTCGCGGAAGTACGTGCTCGCCAGCCTCGACCAGTCGCTGCGCCGCATGAGCCTGGACCACGTCGACGTCTTCTACTCCCACCGGCCCGACCCCACGACGCCGCTCGAGGAGACGATGAGCGCGCTGGACACCGCCGTCCGCTCCGGGCGGGCGCTCTATGCCGGCATCTCGTCCTACTCGCCGGCGGCGACGGCGGAGGCGGCGCGGATCCTCGCCGACCTGGGCACGCCGCTGCTCATCCACCAGCCGAGCTACTCGATGCTCAACCGCTGGATCGAGACCGACGGCCTGCTCGACACCCTCGCCGACGTCGGCGCCGGCTGCATCGCCTTCTCCCCGCTCGCCCAGGGGATGCTCACCGACAAGTACCTGGGCGGCATCCCCGAGGGCTCGCGCGCCAGCCAGGGGAAGTCGCTGTCGACCGACCTGCTCTCCGGCGAGGCGCTCGAGCACGTCCGGGCGCTCAACGACCTCGCCCAGGAGCGCGGGCAGTCCCTCGCCCAGATGGCGCTGGCCTGGGCGCTGCGCGACGAGCGGGTGACCAGCGTGCTCATCGGCGCGAGCAGCGTGACCCAGCTCGAGCAGAACGTCGCCGCCCTCGACCGGCTGGACTTCTCCGCCGACGAGCTCGCCCGCATCGACCAGCACGCCGTCGACGCCGGCGTCGACCTGTGGCGCGGCGCCCGCACGGCCGCCTGAGCCGATGCCGGACCGGGCGCGCGTGCGCACCCGGTCCGGGACTCAGCGGCGGAGCCGGCGGAGCAGGACGAGCAGCACCAGCGCCGCTGCCGCCAGCGCGGGGACCGGCCCGCTGCTGCGCAGCGCTCCCGCCGGGTGCACGCGGGCGTGGCGTGAACCGAGCAGGCCCGATCCGGCCGCGGAGTCGACCGCCGCCCCGAGGGACAGCACCCGCCCGGCAGGCCCGTCGAGCCGCGCGGTCAGACCGTGCCCGGCGAGCGTGTCGGCCACCCGGGCCAGGTCGGCGCGACCCGGTGAGCCCTGGGTCGCCGCTCCGCCGGCCACGCGGACCGCGGCGAACAGCCGCCGGACGTCCGCGGAGGTCACGGCGATCTCCGACCCCGACGCCCGGACCCGTACGGGGACACCGTCGACCTCGACGCGCAGGTCGGCGGTGACGTCGAGGGTGCGGTCGTCCCCCGGCGTCATCCCCGGCTGGCGTTCTCGGCGGTGGTGATGCGCAGGGTCCCGTTGAGCTTCCACGTCGCCCGCGGCGCCTCGGGACCGGTCTCGCGCGGCACCTCGACGGTCATGTCCACGAACTCGTAGTTGATCGCCGCACCCTTGCCGGTCAGGTAGGACCACATCTCCTTGCCGAGGTCGGCGAAGCTGGTCGTGTCGTGCGACTTGATGTCGCGCTGACCGGTGGCGGCGTCGCGGGTCGTCATCTGGGGCGTGGTCATGGGTTCTCCCTGGGCTGGAAGCTGCTGGTCGACGGCCCCTACCCATGCCCCGACGACGGCACACGACGCACGAGGACCGTCGTCGTGCCGGGACGGTCGGGTGGGAGTGGTCGACGACGCGCGTGTCCCGGGTACTGGTCGGGCTCGGCCGCACCAGCCGGGTGCAGCCCGCCGTCCCCGTCCCGCTCGTCCGCCCACTCCCGTACCCGAGCCACGGCCCGGTCCCGGGCCCGCCCGAGGAGGTCCCCGACATGCAGTTGACCGACGCCGTCACCGTCGTCACCGGAGCGGGCAGCGGCATCGGTGCCGCGCTCGCCCGCCGCTTCGCCGCGGAGGGCGCCGCGGCCGTCGTGGTCAGCGACCGCGACGGTGCCGCCGTCGAGCGGGTGGCCGAGGAGGTCGGCGGGACGGCGGACACCACCGACGTCACCGACGAGGCCGCCGTCGCCGCGCTGGTCGAGCGGACGCTGGCCGCGCACGGGCGCATCGACCTGTTCTGCTCCAACGCGGGGGTGTTCACCGGCGGGGGCCTGGAGGTCGACACCGCCGTCTGGCAGCAGGTCTTCGCCGTCAACGTGCTCTCCCACGTGTACGCGGCGCGGGCGGTGCTGCCGTCGATGCTCGAGCGCGGCAGCGGCCACCTGCTCAACGTCGCCTCCGCGGCTGGTCTGCTCACCACGCCCGGCGACGCCCCGTACACGGTGACCAAGCACGGCGCCGTCGCGCTGGCCGAGTGGCTGGCGGTGACCTACGGCGACCGCGGCATCGGCGTCAGCGTCGTCTGCCCGCTCGGGGTGGCCACCCCGCTGTTGCTCGACCCGCTGGAGCAGGGCCGCTCGGCGGCGTCGATCGTCGCCGCGTCGGGGTCGGTGATCACGCCGGAGGACGTCGCGCAGGCGGTGGTCGAGGGGCTGGCCGAGGACCGCTTCCTCGTCCTGCCGCACCCCGAGGTCGGCACCTACTGGGCGCAGAAGGCCGCCGACCCGCAGCGGTGGCTGGCCGGCGTCCGCCGGCTGGTGCAGAAGAGCTCCGGCTAGCGGCCGGCCGCCTGCTCGCGGCTGTCCAGCGCGCCGGTCACCCGCCCGTCGGGGTCGAGGCGGTGCAGCAGTGCCTCGGCGATGCCGGCGAGCTGGCCGACCTGCTCGGGGGTGAGCGCGTCGATCACGTGCTCCCGCACGGTGGTCACGTGGCCCGGTGCCGTCTCGCGGACCTTCGCCCACCCGGCCGGGGTGAGGTGCGCGTTGGTGGCCCGGCCGTCCTCCGGGCACGGTGCCCGCTCGACCAGCCCGCGGTCCTCCAGCCGGCGGACGACGTGCGACAGCCGGGGGAGCGTGGCGTTGGTGCGGGCGGCGAGGTCGGTCATGCGGAGCACCCGCCCGGGCGCCTCGGAGAGCATCGCCAGCACGTGGTAGTCGAAGTGGGTCAGCTGCGCGTCGCGCCGCAGCTGGCCGTCCAGGACGCCGGGCAGCAGCTCGACGACGGCGACCAGCCGCACCCACGCCGCTCGCTCCGCCTCGTCCAGCCACCGGGGTTCCACGCCGACATCGTCCCACCCAGCTACTTGTACCTTCAACCTCTTCGCGCTAGGGTCATCGCTTGTAGGTACAACTGATCCGGAGGTCCCGATGACCCTCACGCTCGGCGCCGACCTGGTGTCCCCGGTCCCGTCGGCGGTGCGCACCCGGGTCACGGTCCCGCTGCGCTTCCCCGACGGCTATGCCACGACCGCGGAGGTGTTCACCTTCACCGGCCTGGCCGACGACAGGGAGCACCTGGCGCTGGGGCTGGGGAACTGGCGGGCCGCCGTCGACCGTGCCGCCGTCGGTGGCCCGGCGCCGCTGGTCCGCCCGCACAGCGAGTGCCTCACCGGGGACGTGTTCGGCTCCGAGCGCTGCGACTGCGGGCCGCAGCTGCGCGAGGCGGCCGAGCGGATCACCGAGGCCGGCGGGGTCCTGCTGTACCTGCGGCAGGAGGGCCGCGGCATCGGCCTGTACGCCAAGCTCGACGCCTACGCCCTGCAGGACGCCGGCCTGGACACCTATGAGGCCAACCTGGCCCTGGGCCGGGGCGAGGACGAGCGGGACTACACCGCCGCCGCGCAGATGCTGCACGCCCTCGGCGCCGACCGGGTCCGGCTGCTGTCGAACAACCCCGACAAGGCGGTCCAGCTCGAGCTGCAGGGCGTCGCCGTGACCGAGCGCGTGGCCACCGGCGTCCACCTGTCCGCGGCCAACGCCCGCTACCTGACCGTCAAGCGCGACCACACCGCGCACACCCTCGACCTGCCGCTCGCCGGCTGACCCGGGAGACCCCGTGCACCCCACCGCCGCCGCCGACGCCCTGATCGACCCCCGGCACCCCTTCGCGGCGCACCTGCGGCACGTCGCCGGCCTCGACCCGCACCGGCCCTGGACGCCGGACGACGGCCCGCTGCCGGCGCTCTACCTCAGCCACGGCGCCCCGCCGCTGTTCGAGGACGCGCCGTGGATGCGGCAGCTGTCGGAGTGGGCGCGGTCCCTGCCGCGGCCGCGCGCCGTGCTCATCGTCAGCGCGCACTGGGAGTCGGACTCCCTCGGCGTCACCAGCACCGTCCCCACCGGGCTCGTCTACGACTTCGGCGGGTTCGACCCGATGTACGCGCGCATGCGCTACGACACCCCTGAGGCGACGGCCCTCGCCCAGCAGCTGCGCGCGGTGCTGCCGGAGACCGCGCACGTGCACGAGCACCGCGGCCGGGGCCTGGACCACGGGGCGTGGGTGCCGCTGAAGGTCATGTACCCGGAGGCCGACGTCCCGGTGCTGCAGCTGAGCCTGCCCACCCACGACACCGCCACGCTGCTGGCGCTGGGGGAGCGGCTGCGGCCGCTGCGCGAGCAGGGCGTGCTGGTGGTCGGGTCGGGGTTCATGACCCACGGCCTGCCGTACCTCACCCGCGAGATGCTCGGCGGCGCCGTGCCCGGCTGGTCGGCGGACTTCGACGCCTGGGCCGCCGACGCGCTCGACCGCGGCGACGTCGAGGAGCTGTCGCGGTTCCGGCTGCGCGCGCCCGGGCTGCGCTACGCCCACCCCACCGTGGAGCACTTCACGCCGCTGTTCGTCACCCTCGGCGCGGCGACCGACCCGAGTGCCGGCGTCACCACCGCGATCGACGGCTTCTTCATCGGCCTGGCCAAGCGCTCGGTCCAGGTCGCCTGAGGGGCGCGGGGCTCCCGCGACAGCCCGACCCCGCCCGCCCGTCGCCGGACCCGCTGGGGGAGGCTCGGTCCCCGGGCGAGCGGAGGAGGACGGGGAGCGTGCGGGGACGGCGGCGTGCGGGGACGCGGACCAGGTGAGCGACCTGGTCCTCCCCGACGGGCTGACGCCGTCGGTGCTCGTCCTCGTGCTCCTCGCGGCCCTGACCGCCGGCTGGGTCGACGCCGTCGTCGGCGGTGGCGGGCTCGTCCAGCTGCCCGCGCTGCTGCTGGTCCCGGGGCTGGCTCCGGTGCAGGCGCTGGCGACCAACAAGCTGGCGTCGGTGTTCGGCACCACGACCAGCGCGGTCACCTACCAGCGGCGGGTGCACCCCGACCTGCGCACGGCGCTGCCCATGGCCGCGGTCGCGCTGGTGGCGTCCTCCGGCGGCGCGTCGGTGGCGGCGCTGCTGCCGGCCGCGGTGTTCGAGCCGGTCATCGTCGTCGCGCTGGTGGGCATCGCGCTGTTCACCGCGCTCCGGCCGGCGCTCGGCCAGGTCACCGTGCTGCGCCACAGCGGGCGCCGGCACCACGGCACCGCGCTCGCCGTCGGCGCGGCCGTCGGCTGCTACGACGGCGTCCTGGGCCCAGGCACCGGGTCCTTCCTCGTCTTCGCCCTCGTCGCGCTGCTCGGCTACGACTTCCTGTCCGCCAGCGCCAAGGCCAAGATCGTCAACGTCGCCACCAACCTGGGGGCCCTGCTGGTCTTCGTGCCGCACGGGTCGGTCGTCTGGGGCCTGGGCCTGGCGATGGCCGCGGCGAACACCCTCGGCGGCTACCTCGGCTCGCGCACCGCGACCACCCGCGGCACCGGCTTCGTCCGCGCGGTCTTCCTCGTGGTGGTCACCGCGCTGATCGCCCGGGTCGGCTGGGACGTCTGGACGGAGAACCTGCGGCCGCTGCTGGGCTGACCGCCCGGGCCGGTCAGGTGCCGCGCAGCTCCCGCCGGAGGATCTTGCCGGTGACCGTCTTGGGCAGCTCGTCGACCAGCTCCACGCTGCGCGGGTACTTGTAGGCGGCCATCCGCTCCTTGCAGTGCGCGATGAGCTCCTCCGGCGTCGCGCTCGCGCCCGGCTTGAGGCTGACGAACGCCTTGACCGTCTCCCCGCGCTTCTCGTCGGGGACGCCGACGACGGCCGACTCCCGGACGGCGGGGTGCTCGGCGAGCACGTCCTCGACCTCGCGTGGCCACACCTTGTAGCCCGAGGCGTTGATCATGTCCTTCTTGCGGTCGACGATGAACACCCAGCCCTGCGGGTCCATGAACCCGACGTCGCCGCTCTTCAGCGCCCCGCCGGGCAGGTTGGCCGCCGTCTCCTCGGGCTTGCCCCAGTAGCCGGCCACCACCTGCGGGCCGTCGGCGACGATCTCGCCCACCTCGCCCAGCGGCAGGTCCTCGCCGTCGTCGCCCTGGATGCGGACGATCGTGTTGGGCGCGGGCACCCCGACCGACAGGGCGCCCGAGGTGGGGTCCACCGGCGACGGCGAGCCGAACGGGGTGACCGTCATGGGCGAGGTGGTCTCGGTGAGGCCGTAGGCGTTGTGCACCTGCTTGCCGGTGGCCTCGCGGAAGGCGCGCTCGGCGGTCGGGGAGATCGCCGCCCCGCCGGAGTAGACCGAGGTGAACGAGTCGAAGTGCTCCTTGCTGAACCCCGGGGCGTTGAGCAGCGCGCTGAACGCGGTGATCGCGCCGATGGTGAACGCCGGCCGGTGCTCGAGGAAGGCGTCGAGCACCACCTGCGGCTCGAAGCGGTAGGCCAGGACCAGGGGCGCCGGCACGAGCATGCTCACCGCGACGTGCCCGATCAGGCCGGTGATGTGGAACAGCGGGGCGATCCCGAAGATCGCGCCGTCGCGCCCGGCGTGCACCCAGTCCCGGTAGACCTGCGCGGTGAAGACGACGTTGCGGTGGGTGTTCATCGCGCCCTTGGGCACGCCGGTCGTCCCCGAGGTGTAGGTGAGGAACGCGACGTCGTCGGGCCCGAACGTCACCGGGGGCGGGGTCTGCCCGCGGTGCCGTCCGATGAACTCCAGCAGGTCGGTGGTGCCCTCGTGCCGCTGCCGGGTGACGCCGGCGAACAGGCGCTCGTCGTCGCGGGTCTGCAGGTCCAGGCCGCTGGTGGTGAGCACCAGGCGCACGTCGGTGTCCGGCACGACGTCGCGGGCGACCTCGGCGTAGAGCGTGTCCAGGCACAGCAGCACGGTCGCGCCGGAGTCGGCGAGCAGGTAGGAGAGCTCCCGCGTCCGGCTCATGGGGTTGATCGACACCATGACCCCGCCGGCCTTCCAGGTCGCCACCATCGCGATGACGAACTGCGGCACGTTCTGCAGGTAGACCGCCAGCCGGTCACCGGGGGAGAACCCCTCGGCCAGCAGGCCGGCCGCCAGCCCGTCGGTGAGCTCGTCGAGCTCGCGCCGGGTCAGCGTGCCGTCGAAGTACTGCAGGGCCACGCCGTCGGGGTCGGCGGCGACGCCGGCCCGGTACATGGCCAGCGCGTCGTCGAACTCGATCGCGTAGTCGGCCGGCTGGTCGCCGTAGCGGGCCAGCCAGGGGCGCTCGTCGTAGACGCTCACGGCCGCCCTCCCCGCGGGCGGGCGGTCACGGTCGAGAGGGAACGGCTCACCGGGCACCTCCGGGACGACGGCGGCGGGCGCCACCGACCCTGCCCCGCCGCGGTCCCGGGCACAAGCGGGCCGCACCCGCCCCGGCGTTCCCGTGGCGCGGTGCTCAGCCGGCGGGGACGACGCTCTTGGTGACCTGCCCGGAGGCGACGACGACGCCGTCGACCGTGGCCTCCGACCGCAGGAAGGCCACCGCCCGGCCGCGGCGCAGGACCGAGCCGGTGACGTCGACCCGCGCGCCGGCGCGGACCGGGCGCAGCAGCGACACCGACAGGTCGTGGGTGACGGCGTGCTCGGCGTCCCCGAGCGCGGGCAGCAGCGCGAGGAAGCCCGCGACGTCGAGCAGCGTGTAGACGACGCCGCCGTGCAGGAGCGCGGCCTGGTTCTGCGCCGCCTCGTCGACGGGGAACCAGATGCCCGCCGACGGGTCGGCCGGGTCGCGCAGCCGGACGCCGAGGAAGCGGTGCAGGGGGATGTCGAGCACGGCCTGCACGCGGGCGGCGACGACGTCGGGGGACGGCACGGGCAGGACCTCTCGTCGGGGGAGACGGGAGCCTCGCACGCCGGTCGCCCCGGGCCGCCGGCCGGCTCGTCCGCCTGCCGGTCGTCCTCGCGCCCGGCGGCCGGGTCAGGGTCGGATGCGCTTGCGCATGCCCAGGGCCGCGGTGAGCAGGAAGAGCCCGAGGCCGACGACGGTGAGCCAGAACAGGCCCTTCACGACCCAGCCGACGACGGTCACGACCAGCCAGACGACCAGCAGCAGGCCGAGCAGGCGCAGCAGCACGGGGACCTCCGGGACGCCGGCGGGACGGGTGCGGCCAGCGTAGGGCCGCACGGGCCGGGACGGGGTGCGCCGGCGCGGCACCCCGGCGGATCGGGCGGCGGGCCCGGCAGCCGGTCAGGCGGTGAGCTCGGCGAGCAGCCCGTGCACCCGGCGGTCGAGCTCGTCGCGCACCGGGCGGACGCCGGCCACGTCCCGGCCGGCGGGGTCCTCGACCGGCCAGTCGAGGTAGCGCGTGCCGGGCAGCACCGGGCACGGCTGGGCCGGGCCGAGGACGACCACGACGTCGGAGACGTGCACGGCGTCGGCGGTCAGCGGCTTGGGGAACCGGGCGGTCAGGTCGACCCCGACCTCGGCCATCGCCGCGACCGCGGCCGGGTCGACCCGGGCGGCCGGCGCCGACCCGGCCGACAGGGCGCGCACCCGGCCGCCGGCGCGGCTGGCCAGCAGCGCGGCGGCCATCTGCGAGGTCGCGGCGTCGCGGGCGCCGATGAACAGGACCGTCGGGGGTCCGACCGGCCTGGGGACCGCGCTGGGCTGGGCGGCGGGGGAGGGGACCACGGCTGCCTCCGGGAGGGGTCGGCGGTGCCGGCGCGGCGGGACGTCGTCCGGCCGGGGGACCACGCCGTCTCCCGCGCCCACCGTGCCACCCCCGCCGCGCGGGCGCGAGTTCCTCCCGTGGTCACTCCCGCAGCAGCGTGACCTCCTCCAGGTCCAGCTCGTGCTGCACCCGGCGGAACACCTCGTCGTCGATGCGCCGCTGGTCGCGGTGGCGGACGAACACCTCCCGCTCGGCCTCGAGCATCGCCCGGCGCAGCCGCCGGTAGCGGGCACTGGGCGTCTCACCGCCGTTGGGCACCGGCCCGCCGAGCCGCTCCCACGCCGCGTTGGTGCGGGCCTCGACGCGCTGCCGCAGCTCGGTGACCGCGCGTGCGTGCAGCGGGTCGCCGTCGTCGAGCTCGTCGAGGCGGGCGGCGGCGGCCCGGGCGGCGTCGGACTGCGCCTGCGCCTCGGCCAGCGCGTCGGCGGAGTCCTCCGAGGACTGCACGCCCAGCCGGCGGATCACCGCCGGCAGCGTCAGCCCGTGCAGCAGCAGCGTGCCGACCGTGACGACGAACGCCAGGTAGACCACCTCGGCGCGGCCCGGGAAGGGGTGGTGGGACGTCGTCAGCGGGATGGCGGCCGCGGCGGCGAGCGAGACCACCCCGCGCATCCCGGCCCACGAGACGACGGCGGCGTGCCGCCACGACGGCGGCGACCAGCCCGGCCGGCGGCGCGCGACGGGACGCAGGTAGGCGGTCGGGAAGACGAAGGCGACCCGGGCGAGGAACGCGACGACGACCAGCGCCAGCCCGACGGCGGTCAGCAGGACCACGGCCGACCCGACGCCCTCCAGGACGGCGGGCAGCTGCAGGCCGATCAGCGCGAAGACCATGGCCTCGAGCACCGTGTCGGCGGCCTTCCAGACCGCGCGGTCCTGCAGCCGGGCGACCGGGTCGGCCTGCGGCGAGCGGTGGCCGAGGTAGAGCCCGGCCAGCACCACGGCGAGCACCCCCGAGGCGTGCACCTCCTCGGCGACGACGAACCCGACGAAGGGCACCAGCAGCCCGAGCGCGCTCTCCAGCACGCCGTCGCCGAGCGCCAGCCGCACCCGGTGCACCAGCCAGCCGAGCCCCCAGCCGATGGCCGCGCCGCCGACCGCGGCCAGCACGAAGACGCCGAGCCCCTCCACGATGCCGTAGCCGGCGCCGGCGGCCAGCGCGACGGCGACCCGGTAGAGCGTCAGCGCCGTGGCGTCGTTCACCAGGCTCTCACCGCCGAGGATCGTCATCACCCGGCGCGGCAGGCCGAGCTGCCGGCCGACGGCGGTGGCCGCGACCGCGTCCGGCGGGGCGACGACGGCGCCGAGCACGAGCGCCGGGGCCAGTGGCAGCCCCGGCACCAGCCACCACGCCGCCAGCCCGACGGCCAGCGTGGTGAACAGCACCGCGCCCACCGCGAGCATGCCGATCGCGCGCAGGTTGGCCCGCAGCCGCAGGTAGGAGCTGTCCAGCGCCGCCGAGTACAGCAGCGGCGGCAGGACGAGCGTCAGGATCAGCTCCGGGTCCAGCGCGTAGTCCGGCACGCCGGGCACGTAGGCCAGGGCCAGGCCGACCACCACGAGGGCCAGCGGGGGCGAGACCCCGGCCCGCCGGGCCAGCACGGTCACCGCGAAGGAGCCGGCCAGCAGACCGACGACCGACAGCTCCATCAACCGAGCGTCCTCACACGAGGGCCTGGTCGGGATAGCACCAGCGCCAGTCCTCGCCCGGCTCGAAGGACCGGATGATCGGGTGGCCGCTGCCCTCGGCGTGGGCGGTGGCGTGCCGGTTGGGGGAGGAGTCGCAGCACGCGACGTGGCCGCACGTCAGGCACTCCCGCAGGTGCACCCAGCCCGAGCCGATCGCCAGGCAGTCGCTGCAGCCCTCCGTCGAGTCCGGGGGCACGTCCCGGATCTGGTCCAGGTGTCCGCACGTCGTCATCCCGCCACCCCTCTCGTGTCGTCGCGGCGAGTCGACCACCCGCACGACGACGGCGGCAACGCCGTCGCGTGCCCGGTGTCTTCCCCGCCGTCGTGGCAGGGTCGGCGGGCGACGTCCGGACCGCCCGGGGAGGTGCCGTGGACCTCGACGAGGTCGCCGACGAGCTCTACGGGCTGCCGCCCGGCGAGTTCGTGGCCGCCCGTACCGAGGCCGTCCGCCGGGCGCGGGGCACCGGCGACCGCGCGCTCGCCGGGGAGATCGGCGCCCTGGGTCGGCCCTCGACCGCCGCGTGGGCGTGCAACGCGCTGGTGCGCGAGCTGCCCGCGGAGATCACCGGGCTGGTCGAGCTCGGCGACCTGCTCCGCGAGGCGCAGGCGAGCCTGGCCGGCGACCAGCTGCGGGCGCTGGGCACCCAGCGCTCCCGGCTGCTCGCGGCGCTGACCCGCCAGGCCCGGGTGCTCGCGGCGCGGCTGGGCCACCCGCTCAGCGACGCCGTCGCCGGCCAGGTGGAGGAGACGCTGCGGGCCGCGCTGGCCGACCCCGGCGCCGGCGAGGCGCTGCTGGCCGGCCGGCTCACCGGCCCGCTCTCCTACCAGGGGATGGGCCTGGGGGCCCGGCCGGACCTGCGGGTGGTGCCCTCGCCGCGGCCGGCCCGTGCGGCACCCGCGACCGGGGCGCCCGCCGGCCGCCGGCGGGCCGAGGCGGAGCGGCGGGCCGAGGTCGAGCGTCAGGCCGAGGCGGAGCGTCAGGCCGAGGCGGAGCGTCAGGCCGAGGCGGAGCGTCAGGCCGCGGCGGAGCGGCGGGCCGAGGTCGAGCGGCGCCGGCGCGAGCTCGAGGACGCCCGGGAGGAGGCGCGCGCGGCCGCGGCGGCCGCCGAGGAGGCGGCCGGCGGCGCGCGCGGCGCACGACCGGGCCGCCCGCGCCGCCGCGCGGCAGGAGCAGCTTCGCGCCCGTGCGGAGGAGCTGGCCGCCGAGCTGGCCCGCGTCCGCGAGGAGGGAACCGCCGCGGAGGGCGACGCCGGCCGGGCGCGGCGGCGGGCCGCCGCGGCCGACCGCGTGGCGGAGCGGGCCGCCGGGGAGGGCGAGCGCGCCGCAGCCCGGGTCGAGGAGCTCGAGCGGGCGCTGCGGGAGGGGTAGGCGATGGTCAGCCCATCGTCTTCTGGCCGTCGAGCGACTCGCGCAGGATGTCGGCGTGACCGGCGTGCTGGGCGGTCTCGGCCACGACGTGGAGGAACACCCGGCGCGCCGAGCGGGTGGCGCCGGGGGTGAACCACGGGGCCTCGGGCAGCGGGTGGCTGGAGTCGAGGTCGACGGTGCGGACGAGCTCGTCGGTGCGCGCGGCGACCTCGTCGTAGGAGGCGAGCACCGACTCCAGCGTCTCGCCCGGCTGCAGGACCCACTCCTGCGCCCACTCCTCCGGCGACTGCTGCATCGCCGCGGCGCCGCGCACGACGAAGTCGGCCCAGCTCGCCTCGGTGGAGGCCACGTGCTTGACGATGCCGGCCAGGGTCAGCTGGCTGGCGGTGGTCCGCCGGGTGGCCTGCTCGGTGGTCAGTCCCCGCACGGTGAAGCGCAGGAAGGCGCGGTGGGCGGCGAGCGTCTCGAGCAGGTCGGCGCGCTCGGCGGTCAGGGCGGGGGCGGTCAGAGCGGTCACGGGGTCCTCCGGGTCTCGTCGGGCTGGACAGCACCATGCTCCCGGACATTGCGGCCAGATCCTGTCCGCTGTGTAGCTCATGATGGCGGGGTGACCGATCCCGGGGCCCGCACGCTGCGCCTGCTGTCCCTCCTGCAGGCGCGCCGGTACTGGCCCGGCCCCGACCTCGCCGACCGGCTCGGCGTCTCGGCGCGCACCCTGCGCCGCGACGTCGACCGGCTGCGCGGGCTCGGCTACCCCGTGGCGGCCTCGCGCGGGGTGGACGGCGGCTACGCGCTGGCGCCCGGGGCCGCGCTGCCGCCCTTGGTGCTCGACGACGACGAGGCCGTGGCGCTGGCCGTGGGACTGCAGGCGGCCGCGGCCGGCCCGGTCGCGGGGATGGCGGAGACGTCGGTGCGGGCGCTGGCCAAGCTGGTGCAGGTCATGCCGACCCGGCTGCGGCGGCAGGTCGAGGCGCTGCGCACGATGACCGTCCCCGGCGGCTGGGGCCCGACGTCGGAGGGCGACGCCGTCGACCCCGCCGTCCTCACCGCCGTCGCGCTGGCCTGCCGCGACACCGAGCGGACCGTGTTCGGCTACACCCCGCCCGGCCGGGAGCGCGGCGAGCGCTCGGTCGAGCCGCACCGGCTGGTCGCGCTCGGCCGCCGCTGGTACCTGGTCGGCTGGGACCTCGACCGCGGCGACTGGCGGGTGTTCCGGCTCGACCGGCTCGACGGCCCGCGCGGCACGGGCGCCGTCTTCGGCCCGCGCCGGTTCCCCGCCGAGGACGCCGCGGCCTACGTGCGCGAGCGGATCGGCAGCGCGTGGAGCCGGTACGTCGTCGAGGCCATCATGGCCGCACCGGCCGGGCCCGTGCGCGGGCGGATCGGCCGCTGGGCCACGGTGACCGACGACGAGGGCGGCTGCCGCGTGCGGATCGAGGCCGAGGACCTCGACTGGGCGGCGCTGGCGCTGGGGGTCACCGGCGCGCCGTTCCGGGTGCTCGGCCCGCCGGAGGTGAAGGCCCACCTGCGCGACCTCGCCGCCCGGTGCGCCGCCGCAGCAGCGGACTGAGCGGCCGGCCCGCCGGTCACGGGGTGCTCGTCCCCTCGTCCGTGGTGGGCGTGTCCGTGGTGGGCGTGTCCGTGGTGGGCGCCTCGTCGGCCGGCGTCGCGTCCGTGTCCTCGGTGGGCGTGTCCTCGGCGGGTGACTCCTGCGTGGGCGCATCCTCGCCGGCCGTGTCCTGGGTGGGCGCGTCCTCGCCGGGCGACTCCTGGGCGGGTGGCTCGTCGGCGGGTGGCTCGTCGGCGGGTGGCTCGTCGGCGGGTGGCTCGTCGGCGGGTGGCTCGGTGGTGGGTGGCTCGGTGGTGGGCGTCTCGCCGGCCGGTCGCCCGTCCGTGGTGGGGACCTGCTCGGCAGGTGTCTCGTCGACCGGCCCGTCCCCGGCCGGACCGTCGTCCGCCGGGGGATCGGCCGGCTGCTCCCCGCTGCCCCGTCGCGGCGGGTCGCCGCCCGAGGTGCCGCCCGTCCCGGGCCCGGGGTCGGGCGCCGACGACCCGCCGGACCCGCCGGACCTGCCGGCCGGCGCGGAGCCGTCACCGGTCGGGTCGTCGCCGGGTGACCCGGCGTCGGGCGGAACCGCGACCGACGGACCGGCCGACGTCGTGCCGGTGCTCGGCGGGGGTGGTGCCGGCTGCGTCCCGATGACGCGGGCCCGCTCCGCCAGGGCCGGGTCGGCCACGCTGTCGACGTCACCGGCCGTGCCCACCGGCCGCGTGGCCACCGCGCCGGTCGCGTCGTCGACGAGGACGAAGGCGGGCACGGGCGCCGGGCTGCTCTCGACCACGACGACGGTGTCTAGCGCGAAGCCGGGCCACGGATCGCCCCGGTACTCGGGGGAGGGGCGCGCAGCGGGTGGCCCGAGCGGGTTGCCGCAGACGCAGCGGACCTGCGGGACACCCGCGTCGTCGACCAGCACGGCGGTCCCGGCCTGCAGCACCGACTGGAACGGGGTCGCCCGTCCGTCGGCGAAGCCGTGGTTGGTGACCGCGGTGTCGAAGCGCAGCACGACCGGGGTGAGCGTGGCGAGGTAGTCGTCGATCTCCTCCGTCGGGACGTCCTCCACGCCGGCCCACGCGGCACCGCGGTCGGGGTGCTCGGCGAGGAACGCGACCATGCCCGCGGCGTCGCAGACCTCCTCCCCGCCGCCGCCGTACAGACCGGGCACGTCCCCCGTCACCGCGCCGCCGGGCGCGGCGACCGGCGTGCCCGCGCCCGGGCCGGGCTCGTCGGTCCCTGCGGACGGATCCTCCGTGGCGGACGTGGGTGCCGCGCCGCCGGAGGACGGGTCGTCCGTGCCGGCCGTGGTCCCCGTGCTGCCCTGCGCCGGGTCGTCCGTCCCCGACGCGGCGGCGGGCGTCCCCGGCGGCGGCTGCCCGGGCGTCGGGACGAAGGGGTCCCGGCCGGGGTCGTCGACCGACTCCACGGCGACCGGGGTCGGCGCCGGCGCGTCGGAGGCGTCGGAGGTCAGCTGGGTCGCGGCCACCCCACCCGCCCCGGCCAGCGCGAGCGCCCCGGCCAGCAGGGCCGCCGCCAGGCCGCGACGGCGTCCCGGCCGCGGCCCCGGCCGGGACGCCGTCGCGGAGCGGTGCCGCCCGCGGTCGGCTCCCGGTGCGGACCTGCCGCGGACGGTCCCCGCCGGGACGGCGGCCGCGGCCGGCGCGGGGCGGAGGGGAACGGTGTCCGGCGCCGGCGCGATCGCCGTGCGGGCGGCCCGCGCCAGGTCCCCGGCGCTCGGGGGGCGCCGGTCGGGGTCCTCGGCCGTGCCCCGGGCGACGACCGCCGCCAGCGCCGGCGGCACCGGCCCCGCACCCCCGGGCGGGGCGCCGGTGAGCAGCTCCCGCAGGAGGCAGGCCAGCGAGTACACGTCGGCCCGGGAGTCCGCGGGCCGCCCGGACAGCCGCTCGGGCGCGACGTACCCCGGGGACCCGTCGCCGACGGTGCCGAAGCCGACCAGGTGGCAGTGCGGGCGGGCGCTGTGCCCGGACAGCAGCACGGTCCCCGGCCGGACGTCGCCGTGCACCAGCCCGTGCGCGTGCGCGGCGTCGAGGGCGGCCGCCACCTGGCCGACGACGTCGACGGCCCGGCCGGCCGGCAGGGGACCCTCGGCGGCGAGCACCGCCGACAGGTCTCGTCCGTCGACGAGCTCGGTGTCCACGAACAGCCGGCCGTCGATCTCGCCGACCTCGTGCACGGGGACGACGTGGGCCTCGTCGAGCTGCGCGGCCAGGCCCCAGTCGCGGAGGAAGCGGGCGCGGAACCGCGGGTCGGCGCTGGGCCCGGGCGCCACGATCCGGAGCGCGACGGTCCGGTGGCGGTGGGTGTCCCAGGCACGGTGGACCTCGCCCGTGCGGCCGCGGCCCAGGAGCTCGTCGAGCTCGTAGGGGCCGAAGGTCTGGAGGGACAGGAGCATCTCCCGACGGAGCCTGAGCTGACGGGTGGCTGCGTCAGTTCCCCGAGTGTTCGTGCCGATCGGCGGGTCCGCCCGGGCGGCGGGGCGACGCGCGGGCCCGGACTCCGGTCGGTCGCGACCGGATCGCGCACGGTGGTCGCGCGGCGGGCACCGGCGGCCGCCCGCAGCATGGGGCCATGACGGATGCAGCCGGCCGCGTCGCGGTCGTCACCGGGTCGGAGTCGGGCATCGGGCGGGCCGTCGCGGTCGCGCTCGCCGAGCAGGGGTGCGACGTCGGCATCACCTGGTACCGGGACGAGGCGGCCGCGCAGGGGACGGCCGAGGAGGTGCGCTCGCGCGGCCGGCGCGCGGAGGTCCGCCCGGTCGACCTCACCGCGCTGCCGGGGGCCGCGGCGGTGGTCGACGAGCTGGCCGACGCGCTCGGCGGCATCGACGTCCTGGTCAACGACGCCGGCACCGGTCACGCGACGTCGGTCCTCGACACCGACTACGAGACCTGGCGCGAGGTTCTGGCCACCGACCTCGACGCGGCGTTCCTGTGCCTGCAGCGGGCGGCGAGGCGGATGGTGGTGGCCGGCCGCGGCGGGCGGATCGTGAACATCACCAGCGTCCACGAGCACCAGCCGCGCGTCGGCGCGGCGGCGTACTGCGCGGCCAAGGGCGGCCTGGGCCTGCTCACCCGGGTCGCGGCCATCGAGCTGGCCGAGCACGGCATCACGGTCAACGCCGTCGCACCGGGGGAGATCGCCACGCCGATGACCGGCCAGGAGGACGAGGACCCGACCGCGCCCGGCCACGAGCGGCCCGGCATCCCGGTCGGCCGCCCGGGGGACGCGCACGAGGTCGCGGCCGTCGTCGCCTTCCTCGCCTCGCCGCAGGCGTCCTACGTGACCGGGTCCTCCTACGCCGTCGACGGGGGCATGCTGCAGATGGGCCCGATGGCCGGCTCGCACCTCACCTCCGGCGACTGGCGCCGGCCGTGATGCTCAGCCGGTGAGCTCGGTGGGGACGGCGATGACGTCGACCATCGCGCCGCGCCGGTACACCGTCACCGGCAGCGGCCGCCCCACGGCCTCCCCGAACAGCAGCCGCTGCAGGCTCTGCGCCTCCGCGACGGGCGCGCGACCGGCCTCGAGCACGAGGTCGCCGGCGCGCAGCCCGGCTCGGTCGGCCGGTGAGCCGGCCACCACGTCGACCACGCGCAGCCCGCGGCGCCGCCCGGTGCGCTCGGCCAGCGCCGCCGGGAGCGGTGCCGGGCTGCTGACCAGACCCAGGTAGGCCCGGCGCACCCGGCCGTCGCGCACCAGCGTCGCCATGATCCGCCGCGTGGTGTCGTTGACCGGCACGGCGAGCCCGAGGCCCCACCCGGCCACGGCGGTGTTGATGCCGACCACCCGGCTCGCGGAGTCGGCGAGGGCGCCCCCGGAGTTGCCCGGGTTGAGGGCGGCGTCGGTCTGGATGACGTCCTCGACGACGCGCGCCGTCCGCCCGTCCCGCGTCGGCAGCGACCGGCCCAGGCCGCTGACCACGCCGGCGGTGACCGACCCGGCCAGCCCCAGCGGGTTGCCGACGGCGACGACGAGCTGCCCGACCCGCAGGTCGGCGGCGTCGCCGAGCACGGCCGGCTCCGGGGCGCCGTCGGCCGCCCGGACGACGGCGAGGTCGGACAGCGGATCGGTGCCCACGACCTCGACCGCCGTCTCGGTGCCGTCGCTGAAGACCGCGCGCCCGGAGCGCGCCCGGCCGACGACGTGGGCGTTGGTGAGCAGCAGCCCGTCGCCGGGGACGACCACCGCGGATCCCGCGCCGGGTCGGCCGTCGGGCGCGGTGACCTGCAGGGCCGCGACGTGCGGGGTGAGGTCGGCGGCCACCGCGGTGACCACCCGGGAGTAGGCGTCCAGTGCCGCGTCGGTGTCCGGTCGGGTCACGACGCACCTCCTTGATTACAACGTTGCACCAACCAGTGGACCCCTCGCCCGCCGGAGCTGCCACCCCCTGCGCTACGCCCACAGCGATCCGAGCGGCAGGTGTCCCTCGCGCACCGTCGTGCTCTGCCCACCCCTGTGGGCAGAGCACGAGGACACGCGGCACCCCTCCGGCGTCTCCTTCGAGCTCTGCCCACTCCTGTGGGCAGAGCACGACGGTGCTGGTGAGCAGGTGCGGGAGGGCCCCGGCGGCCGTAGCGTCGGGCTCCCCGGCGACCGGGACGGGCACCGAGGAGGGGCGTGCGCACCGACGGCGAGGACCCCGAGAGCGGCAGGGACGGCGACGCCGTCGGGCGCACCGTGGGCGTCGAGGAGGAGTTCCACCTCGTCGACCCCGGCACCTTCGAGCTGACGCCGGGGCCGCGGGCGTCGGCCGCGGCGCTGGCCGGCGAGGCCGGCCCGCACGTGCACCCGGAGATCGCGACCACGCAGCTGGAGACCGCCACCGGCGTCTGCACCTCGCTCGGGCAGCTGCGGGCCGAGCTCGTCGCCGCCCGCGCCGAGGCGTCCGGCGCCGCGGCGCGCGACGGGCTGGTGCTGCTGCCCGCCTCCACCCACCCGTGGGGCTCCTGGCACACGATGCCCGTCACGCCGGGGGACCGCTACGAGGCGATGGTGGAGCGCTGGGCCGGTCTCGCGCGGCAGCAGGACATCACCGGCTGCCACGTGCACGTCGGCGTCCCCGACCTCGACACCGTTGTCGCCGTCCTCGACCGCACCCGCCCCTACATCCCGGTGCTGCTGGCGATGACCGCCAGCTCCCCGTTCCACGACGGCGTGGACACCGGCTACGAGTCGTGGCGGACGCTGTGGTGGACCCGGTTCCCGCACGCCGGCGCGCCCGAGCCGCTCGGCGACGCCGACGGCTACCGCCGGGTGCTGGCCGCGCTGGTCGCCTCGGGCGTGGTCGAGGACGGCTCGCACCTCTACTGGGACGTGCGCCCCTCGGCCCGCCTGCCCACGCTGGAGTTCCGGCTCGCCGACGTCTGCACCACCCTCGACGACGCCGTCCTGCACACCGCGCTGGTGCGCTCGCTGGTGCGGGTGCTCGCCGGCCGGGCGCGGCGGGGCGAGCCGGTGCCCGAGCTGCGCCCCGAGGTGCTGCGGGCGGCGCGCTGGCGGGCCGCCCGCTCGGGTCTGTCCGGGCCTCTGTTCGACCCGCTGCGCTGCGAGCTGGTCGACCCGCGCGAGGCCGTCGGCGGGCTGCTCGCCGAGCTGGAGCCGGACCTGGCCGACGCCGGCGAGTGGGACGAGGTCACCGCGCGGGTGCAGGACCTCCTCGGCCGGGGTACCTCGGCGGCGCGGCAGCGGAGCACCTGGCTGCGCACGGGCGACCGCCGGGCGGTCGCCGAGCAGGTCGTCCGCGAGGGGGCGGCCGGGAGGGCCTGATGGACGGCGAGGGGATCGCAGGGCTCGCGCTCCCGCTGCGCGACGAGGGTGACCTCGACCCGCTCCTCGAGCGGATCGGGGACGCGCGGGTGGTGGCGGTCGGCGAGGCCACCCACGGCACGCACGAGTACTACGCGTGGCGGGCGGCGCTGACCCGCCGGCTGGTCACCGAGCACGGCTTCGGGCTGGTCGCCGTCGAGGGGGACTGGCCCGACTGCGCGCGGGTCGACCGCAGTGTGCGGCTGCGCCCCGGCGGCGACGAGGATCCTCGGACGGCGCTGGACGCGATCTCCCGCTGGCCGACCTGGATGTGGGCCAACGACGACGTCGTCGACTTCTGCCGCTGGCTGCGCGACCACAACGCCGGCCGCCCCGAGGGCGACCGCGTCCGCTTCGCCGGCCTGGACGTGTACAGCCTCTGGGACTCGATGCACGAGCTGCTGGCCTGGGTCCAGGAGCACGAGCCCGGCCACGTCGAGGCCGCGCGGCGGGCGCTGCACTGCTTCGAGCCCTTCGGGGAGGACGGCGCCGAGTACGCCTTCGCCAGCCGGTTCGCGCCCTCCACCTGCGAGGAGACCGTCGTCGACCTGCTGCGCCGGCTGTGCGGGGAGCGCGGGTCGGCGAGCAGCGGGGACGGCGCCGTCGATGCCGCCGTCGATGCCGTCGACGCCCGGTTCGCCGCGGAGCAGAATGCCGCCGTCGTCGCCGGGGCCGAGCGCTACTACCGCGCGATGGTGCGGGGCTCGGCGGAGTCGTGGAACGTCCGCGACGTGCACATGGCCGACACCCTCGACCGGCTGCTGGCGCACACCGGCGCGCGGGCCGTCGTCTGGGAGCACAACACGCACGTCGGGGACGCGCGGGCCACCGACATGGCCGACGCCGGGATGACCACCGTCGGGCAGCTGCTGCGCGAGCGGCGCGGCGCCGACGACGTCGTCCTGGTCGGTTTCGGCGGGCACCGCGGCGGCGTGGTCGCCGGCCGCGAGTGGGGTGCGCAGATGGAGCGGATGGCCGTGCCGCCGGCGCGGGAGGGGAGCCTGGAGGACCTGCTGCACGCAGAGCTGGGCCGCGACGCGCTGGTCGTCGTCCCGCGGGGCGAGCGCCCGGCCTGGCTGGGGCGCCCGCTCGGGCACCGCGCGATCGGCGTCGTCTACCGGCCCGAGCGCGAGCGCTGGGGCAACTACGTGCCCACCGTCCTCGGCGAGCGCTACGACGCCTTCCTGTGGCTGGAGGAGACCCGCCCGCTGCGGCCGCTGCACCTCGAGCGGGCCGACGAGCACGTGCCGCCGATGGCGCACGTCGAGTGAACCGTCCGGCCCGCGAGGGGCGCCTCGACGCGCGGCCCGGCCCGGCCCCGGCAGGACCGCCGCTGCGGCCCGGCACCTCAGCGCTCGACCTCGGCGGGCGCGGCGAGGCGCTGGTCGCGGTGCCGGGCGGGCCGCGCGGGCCCCGGCCGCTGCTGGTCTTCTGCCACGGTGCGGGCGGCAACGCCGGGCAGGGCCTGGCCGCGGTGGGGGCCGTGGCCGCCGCGCGCGGGGTCGCGGTGCTCGCCACCACCTCGGCCGCGACCACCTGGGACCTGCTCGCCGGCGGACTCGGCCGCGACGTCGCCGTCCTCGACGCCGCGCTGGAGCGGGTGGCGTCCGGAGTCGCGGTCTCGCGGGTGGCGCTGGGCGGCTTCTCCGACGGTGCGTCCTACGCCCTGTCGCTCGGGGCGGCCAACGGCGACCTGTTCGAGGCGCTGCTGGCCTTCTCGCCCGGCTTCGCCGCTCCGCCCGGCCGCGTGGGCCGGCCCCGGGTGTGGATCGCGCACGGCACTCGCGACCGGGTCCTCCCGGTGGAGCGCTGCGGCCGGCGGGTCGCCCGCGACCTGGCCGGGGCCGGCTACGACGTCGTCTACGACGAGTTCGACGGCGGCCACGTGGTGACCCCCGACCTGGTCACCGCCGCGCTGGACGCGTGGCTGGGCCCGCCCGGCTGACGCCGGACGGGCCCAGGGTCGTTCGTTCAGGCGGTGCGGCGGCCGACGAAGTCGCCCTGCTGGTCGGGGTTGACCGTCTCGGCCACGGCGGCGCCGTCCTTGGGGCCGCCGGTCTTGGACGCCTCGAAACCGGGGCCCAGCTTCTCCAGCGCCAGCCGGCCGTAGACCTGCTGCTGGGTGGCCACCCGCTGGGAGCGGCCGCGGCCCAGGAAGCTGACCATCCAGTGCAGCACCGTCGTCACCCGGCTCTTGAAGCCGATGATGTAGAAGAGGTGCACCACCAGCCAGATCACCCAGGCGGTGAAGCCCTCGAACTTCATCTTCTTGATGTCGGCGACGGCGGAGAACCGCGAGATCGTCGCCATGTTGCCCTTGTCGCGGTACCGGAACGGGCCCTGCGGGCCCTTGCCGGCCAGCCGCCGCCGGATGGCCTCGGCGGCGTAGCGCCCGCCCTGGATGGCGACCTGCGCGACGCCGGGGTACTTGTCCGGGTGGTTGGCCATGTCGCCGATGACGTGGATCTCGGGGTGGCCGGGCAGCGTCAGGTCCGACTGCACCGCGATCCGCCCGGCCCGGTCGACCTCGGCGCCGGTCTTGTCACCCAGCAGCCGGCCCAGCGGGGAGGCCTGCACGCCGGCGGCCCACACCTTGGTGGCCGCGGAGATGCGGCGCACCTGACCGTCGGAGTCCTTGACGGTCAGGCCGTCGGCGTCCAGGTCGGTGACCAGCGCGCCCAGCTGCACCTCGACGCCGATCTCGTTGAGGTGGCGGCGCGCCTTCTCACCCAGCTTCGGACCGAACGGCGGCAGCACCTGCGGCGCACCGTCGAGCAGGATGATCCGCGCCCTCTGCGGGTCGATGTTGCGGAAGTCGCGGCGCAGCGTGCGGTGCGCGAGCTCGGCGATCTGCCCGGCCATCTCCACCCCGGTGGGTCCGGCGCCGACGACGACGAAGGTCATCAGCCGGTCGACCTCGGCCGGGTCGGTGGCCAGCTCGGCCAGCTCGAAGGCGCCGAAGATGCGGCCGCGCAGCTCGAGGGCGTCGTCGATGCTCTTCATGCCGGGGGCGAACTCGGCGAACCGGTCGTTGCCGAAGTAGGACTGCCCGGCACCGGCGGCGACGACCAGCTCGTCGTAGGGGTGCACGGTGGTGCGGCCGAGCACCGTGGAGGTGACGGTGCGCGCGTCGACGTCGACGTCGACGACCTCGCCCAGCACCACCCGGGCGTTGGCCTGGTGGCGCAGCACCTCGCGGGTGGCCGGGGCGATCTCGCCCTCGGAGAGGATGCCGGTGGCCACCTGGTAGAGCAGCGGCTGGAACAGGTGGTGGCTGGTCTTGCCGATCACGGTGACGTCGACGTCGGCGCGGCGCAGCGCCTTGGCGGCGAACAGGCCGCCGAACCCGGAGCCGATGATGACCACCCGCGGCCGGCCGGGCGCGGAGCTGGCGGCGGCGGTGGGCGCAGGTGATGTCGTCATGACGACTGATCCTTCCCTGTCGGTGGGGCCGGTGTCCGGCGGCTGGCCGGGGCGGGCGGTGATCCCCGTCACGGCCGGTACCCGGCCCTGGTCGCGGCTCACGCCGTCGACCGGTACAACGAGGCCGGTGTCCGCCGTCATCCCGCGGGTGGTGCTCGTCCCGGGCCTGGGTCTCGACGGACGCTCGTCGGAGCGACTGCGCCGGCGGGTGGCCGCCGACGTCGTCCTCCTACCCGGGATGGGCCGTGCTGCACCCGTTCCGTCGCTGGACGTCCTGGCCGCCCGGCTGCGGGAGCGCCTGGGCGCCGGGCCGGTCGTGCTGGCCGGTCACTCGCAGAGCTGCCAGGTCGTCGCCGCGGCCGCCGTCGACCCGCGGGTGACCGCGGTGGTCCTGCTCGGTCCGACGACCGACCCGCGGCTGCGCGCGCTGCCCCGGCTGGCCGCCTGGTGGCTGCGGACGGCGCTCCGCGAGCCGTGGTGGCAGCTGCCGCTGGTCCTGGCGCAGTGGCTGTCGACCGGTCCGCGGGCGATGCGGGCGCTGTGGCGGGTCGCCGCGCCCGACCGCATCGATGCCAGGCTGCGCGCCGTCGGCGTGCCGGTGACCGTCGTCCGCGGCACCCGCGACCGGCTGTGCCGCGCCGACTGGGCCCGGCAGGTGGCCGCGGCCGCGCCGCGGGGCCGGGTGGTCGAGCTGCCCGGCGCGGCCCACATGACGGTGCAGACCCACCCGGACGACGTCGCTGCCGTCCTGCGGGCCGCCATCGGCTCCACGTGGTCGGCCGTGTGTCAAGGACACGACGAGACGCCGTAAACAGCACGGATTGCCCCAGGTGGACACCCAGCGGATCTGCTGGGACGAATTCCATCGATTACCCGGACTTGCTCGACTCGTCCGTGTCGAAGGCTGCAGTGACGGGCCTCACACGCCTTCAGGGGGAGTCGCGATGCGGGGTCGCAGAGCAGCTGTCGTCCTGGGAGCAACTGCTGCTCTCTTCGGTGCTCTTCCCACCTCGGCGGCCGTCGCGGCGCCGACTGGTTGTTCATACGCCTACAGCGCGTCGTCAGGCTGGTCGTATTGCTCGGGAGGGACCGGTCGGCACCGGGCCGTCCTCGACTGCAAGACCAGTAGCAGCAACATCACCTCCCAGTACCTGGGGCCGTGGACCTCTCCGGGCGCTCGGTCGAACGTCTATTGTGGGAGTGGTCAGTACGCGGTGCGCGCGAGCATCCTGTTGCAGGGGTGATCAGCAGTGCTGTGGTGGTGACCTGCTCATGTCCTTGGCCGGTGTGGGCAGGTCACCCCCGATGGTCTCGGGTGGTGTCGCCGATCTCCAGTTGACCCGTCTCATCTCGGCGACCATTTCCGCGATGCCCTGTCGATGGATGTGCGAGCACGTCACGCTCATTCGAGGATCGAGGGTGGTGTCCTTCTGTCCCGGGGGCTCCCGGTCAGGCGATGCCAGTGAGTGGAGTCGATGCACTTCGGCGTCTCGGCCGTGGACGATCCGCATCCCCGTGAACAGTGCGGCCGAACCTGTACTGACAGGTGATCTCGACGAGAACGACAGGGCGCACCGCTGGCGACCGGCACGAGTTCTCGAGTTCCTCCGAAAGGCAAGCGATCGGCCGTGCTGATCACTGCGGTGGCTGGCCTGTCTCGTTGCTCACCGAGATGCTCCCGGGTCTGTGGGTCTCACGGTGGTTGCGATGTCCATGGCCCTGGTCGCCGGTGGATTGAATGGCGGCGGTCACTCCGGCCAGCACTCCGGGCGCAGGGGTGAGCAGTGGCCTCATGGCGTGTCACGATGACCGCATGGCCTCCACCTCCGCCTCGGCCGGCGCGCTGCTGCACCACGTGCGCACCGGCCGCGCCCGGAGCCGGGCCGAGCTCGTCGCCCTGACCGGGGCCGCCCGCAACACCGTCAGCGCGCGGGTCGACCAGCTCATCGCCGCCGGCCTGCTCGAGGAGGGCGGCCGGGGCTGGAGCACCGGGGGGCGCCCGCCGACGCTGCTGCGCTTCAACAGCCGGGCCGGCTGCGTGCTCGCCGTCGACCTGGGGGTCACCAGCGTCGACGTCGCGGTCACCGACCTGTCCGCCCAGATCCTCGCCACGGTCGGACACCCGATCGACATCGCCGAGGGCCCGGGCCCCGTCCTCACCGAGGTCGACCGGCTGGCGCAACGGGTGCTCGCCGAGGCCGGCCTCACCCCCGCCGACGTCTGCGCCGTCGGGGTGGGGGTGCCGGGCCCGGTGGAGTTCTCGACCGGACGGCCCTCGCACCCGCCGATCATGCCGGGCTGGCACGACCACCCGATCCCCACCGCCTTCGGTCGCTACGGCTGCCCCGTCTTCGTCGACAACGACGTGAACGTCATGGCGCTGGGCGAGATGGGGGTCGCCGGCTCGGCGCAGGACGTCCTCGTGGTCAAGGTGGGCACCGGCATCGGCTGCGGGATCATCGTCGACGGCGAGGTGTACCGGGGTGCGCAGGGCAGCGCCGGCGACATCGGGCACATCCACGTGCCGACGCCGGACGGCCGCACCGTGCTGTGCCGGTGCGGCAACGAGAACTGCCTGGAGGCGCTGGCCGGCGGCGGGGCGCTGCTGCGCGACGCCGTCGCGGCGGGGCTGCCGGTGACCACCGCCCGCGAGGTCGTCGAGCTGGCCGCGCAGGGCGACGGCCCGGCCCTCGAGCTGGTCCGCCGGGCCGGGCGCACCATCGGGACGGTCCTCGCCGCGCTGGTCAACTTCTTCAACCCGCACCGGATCGTCATGACCGGCGGCGTCGCCCAGGCCGGTGCGCCGCTGCTGGCCGGCATCCGCGAGGCGGTCTACGGCCGGTCGATGCCCCTGGCCGCCCGTGCGCTGGAGATCACCGTCAGCGACGCCCCGGACCTCTCCGGCCGGGTGGGTGCCGCGCTCATGGCCATCCAGGGCTACCTCGACGAGGACTCGGTCCACCAGGCGCTCGCCCGCTAGTCCCCGCACCACCGCGCCCCGGCACCGGAGCGCTGCCCGGCAGGGGCGCGCCGGATCTCGGTTCGGTGACGCCGCGCGCACTCCCTTGACCCCGTGTGACTCCGTTCATATGGTCACCGCTGCACAGACTAATGGTCAGCGTTGAGCAGAAGTCGGAGGTGAGGCCATGCGTCCGGCGGACCCGCCGCTGCTGGAGATGCACGGCATCGTCAAGACCTTCCCGGGCGTGCGCGCGCTGGGCGGCGTGGACCTCGACGTCCGCGCGGGGGAGGTGCACTGCCTCCTCGGCCAGAACGGCGCCGGCAAGTCGACGCTAATCAAGGTCCTCGCCGGCGCGCACCAGCCCGACGAGGGCACCATCGGCTGGCGCGGCGAGCAGGTGCGGCTGTCGACCCCGCAGGCGTCCCTCGCGCTGGGGATCGCGACGATCTACCAGGAGCTCGACCTGGTCGCCGGGCTCACCGTCGCCGACAACGTCCTCCTCGGCCGTGAGCAGGCCTCGTTCGGGTTCGTGCGGCCCCGGGAGACCAACCGCCGCGCCGCGGAGCTGCTCACCCGGCTCGGCCACCCCGAGATCCGGCCCGGCGCCGAGGTCGGCTCGCTGCCGGCCGCGTCGCAGCAGATGGTGAGCATCGCGCGGGCGCTGTCGCAGGACGCCCGGCTGATCATCATGGACGAGCCCTCCGCCGTCCTCGACAACGAGGAGGTCGAGCGGCTGTTCGCGGTCATCCGCGAGCTCACCGCCGACGGCGTCGCCGTCGTCTACATCTCCCACCGGCTCGAGGAGATCCGCCGGATCGGCGACCGGATCACCGTCCTCAAGGACGGCCGCACCGTCGCCACCGGCCTGCCGGCCCGCGAGACGCCGACCCGCGAGGTCATCACCCTGATGACCGGCCGGGACATCGAGTACGTCTTCCCCGAGCGCGGGCGGCGCCCCGCGGCCGGTGCCGAGCCGGTGCTCGAGGTCGAGGACCTGGCCCTGCGCGGCTCCTTCTCCGGCGTCTCGTTCGCCGTGCGCCCGGGGGAGATCGTCGGCCTCGCCGGGCTGGTCGGCTCGGGCCGGTCGGAGATCCTCGAGACCGTCTACGGCGCCCGCCGCGCCACCGGCGGCACCGTCCGCGTCCACGGCCGCCGGCTGCGGGCCGGGGACGTCGGCGCCGCGGTGGCGGCCGGCGTGGGGCTGGCGCCCGAGGAGCGCAAGAGCCAGGCCCTGCTGCTGGGCGAGTCCGTCGCCCGCAACATCAGCATCTCCAGCCTGGCCCGCTTCGCCCGCGCGGGCCTGCTGTCCGGCGCCGCGGAGCGGCAGGCGGCGCGCGAGCAGGTCACCGCGCTGGAGGTCCGCCCGGCCGACGTCACCCGCGAGGTCCGGACACTGTCGGGCGGCAACCAGCAGAAGGTCGTGCTCGCCCGCTGGCTGCTGCGCGAGTGCCGGGTGCTGCTGCTCGACGAGCCCACCCGCGGCGTCGACGTCGGGGCGCGCTCGGAGATCTACGCGCTGGTGCGCGCCCTCGCCGACCGCGGTGTCGCGGTGGTCGTCGTCTCCAGCGAGATCCCGGAGGTGCTCGGTCTGGCCGACCGGGTCCTCGTCGTCGCGGAGGGCCGGGTGCTGGCCGAGGAGCCGGCCACGGCCCTCGACGAGCACCGCGTGCTCGACCTGGTCATGGAGGGGACGTCGACGCACGGCGTCCCGGTGCACGAAGGGGACGTCGCATGAGCGGGCAGGGCATGAGCGAGGGCAGCACCGCGGTGGCCGCGGGGACGCCGGAGGCCGACGCCGGCCGGAACCGGCCGGGAGGCGGTCCGCTGGGTGGTCCGGTCGGCCGCAACCTCGGCCTCGTCGTCGCGCTGGTCATCCTGTGCGTCGTCGGCATCGCCACGGCCGGTGACCGGTTCGCCAGTGTCGACAACGTCCTGACCATCCTGCGGGCGGCCTCGGTCATCGGCGTGGTCAGCGTCGGCATGACGTTCGTGATCATCGGCGGCGGCATCGACCTGTCGGTCGGCGCGCTGGTGGCGCTGTCCTCGGTCTGGGCCACCACCCTGGCCACCCAGCAGCTGGCCGAGGACGTCCACTGGATCGTCATGGTCTCCACCGCGGTCGTCGTCGGCGCGGTCGCGGGGCTGGTCAACGGCGTGGTCATCGCCTACGGGAGACTCGCCGCGTTCATCGCGACCCTGGCGATGCTCGCCGCGGCGCGTGGCCTGGCCGAGATCATCGCCAACCGGCGCACGCAGATCGTGCGGGACCAGGACTTCCTGTCCTTCTTCTCCGGCGACGTGCTCGGCGTCCCGACGCTGGTCGTCATCTTCGCGCTGGTCGCCCTCGCCGGGTGGGTGGTCCTCAACCGGACCACGTTCGGCCGGCGCACCTTCGCCGTCGGTGGCAACGCCGAGGCCGCCCGCCTCGCGGGCATCCGGGTGCAGCGGCACACCGTCTGGCTGTACGTGCTGTCCGGCGTCTGCTGCGGCGTCGCGGCCGTGATGCTCATGGCCCGCACGACCACCGGCAGCTCGACGCACGGCACCCTCTACGAGCTCGACGCCATCGCCGCGGTGGTCATCGGCGGGACGCTGCTCATCGGCGGCCGCGGCACGATCGTCGGCACCGTCCTCGGCGTCGTCATCTTCACGACGCTCGGCAACGTCTTCACGCTCAACAACCTGTCGAGCTCGGCGCAGGCCGTGGCCCGCGGCGTGATCATCGTGCTCGCCGTCCTGCTCCAGCAGCGCCTGGCCACCGGCGGCTTCGGCTTCCGCCGCCCGACCGCCGGACCACCGTCCGGTGGCCTCCCCGCGACCGGGTCACCGGCGGGGGCCGTCTCCGGCGGCGCCGCCGACGGCGGCCCGGGTGGCGCCCGCCCGGCCGCCACCGGCACGACCCGCTGACCCTCCCGGCACGCGTCCCCGCGCGCCGGGGCGCACCACACACGCACCTCACAGCGCACCTCACAGCGCACCGCACACCGCACCACCCGCCGGACCGCCGTCCGGTGGCGCCCGTCCCTGCTCCCGGACAGGGGGCGACACCCGAGGAGAGAGCATGTCTGCAACGAGGCAGCGTCCGTTCCGCCGCCTGCCCCACGCCACGGTCGCGCTGCTCAGCGCGGGCGTGCTCGTGGCCGGCTGCACCAGCAACACCCCCGAGGACAGCGGCAGCAGCGGGAGCGGCAACCAGGCCGCCAGCGACAACGACGAGACCGGCGACACCGTCACCATCGGCTTCTCCGCGCCGGCCGCCGACCACGGCTGGATCGCCGGCATCACCGAGAACGCCCGCGCCCAGGCCGACCAGTACGAGGACGTCGACCTCGTCGTCGCCGAGGGCACCAACGACGTCAGCGCCCAGATCAGCCAGGTGGAGACCTTCATCAACGACGGCGTCGACGCCATCGTGTTGCTGCCCTTCGACGGCGCCGCGCTGACCCCGGTGGCGCTGCAGGCCATGGAGGCCGGCATCCCGGTCATCAACGTCGACCGCGAGTTCGACAGCCCGTTCGCCGCCCGCGCCACGGTCCTCGGTGACAACTACGGCATGGGCGTCTCGGCCGGCACGTACATCTGCGAGCAGCTCGGTGACAACCCGGACGCCGTCGTCGCCGAGATCGCCGGCATCGACTCGCTGCCGCTGACCCAGGACCGCAGCCAGGGCTTCGCCGACGCGCTGGCCGGGTGCGGGCTCGACGTCGACAACCGGGTCGCGGCCGACTTCACCGTCGAGGGCGGTGAGGAGGCGGCCTCCAACCTGCTGCAGGCCGCGCCGCAGATCGACGCCATCTGGAACCACGACGACGACCAGGGCGTCGGCGTGCTGGCCGCCATCGAGAGCGCCGGCCGCGACGAGTTCTTCATGGTCGGCGGCGCCGGCTCGGCCAACGCCATGCGCGAGATCCAGTCCGGCGACTCGGTGCTGCAGGCGACGGTCATCTACCCGTCCACCCAGGCCGCCGACGGCGTCCGGCTGGCCCGGCTGCTCGCGCAGGACAAGGCCCTGTCCGACCTGGTCGAGACCGAGATCCCGCGGCAGATCGTGCTCAACGCGCCGGTCGTCACCGCGGACAACGTCGACCAGTACATCGACAGCGCCTTCGAGTCCTGATCCGCCCGGGCGGGGCCGCCGGTGCACGCCGGCGGCCCCGCCCCTCCCCGGGGAGTCCCCTTGACCTCACCTGACCGGCCGACCCTCGGGGTCGGCCTCATCGGACACGCCTTCATGGGCGCGGCGCACTCGCAGGCCTGGCGCACCGCCCCCCGCTTCTTCGACCTGCCGCTGCGCCCGGAGCTCACCGTCCTCGCCGGCCGCGACCGGGACCGGGCCACCGACGCCGCGGCCCGGCTGGGCTGGGCGTCGGTGGAGACCGACTGGCGGCGGGTCCTCGAGCGCGACGACGTCGCCCTCGTCGACGTGTGCACCCCCGGCGACACCCACGCCGAGATCGCGATCGCTGCCCTGGAGGCCGGCAAGCACGTCCTGTGCGAGAAGCCGCTGGCCAACTCCGTGGCCGAGGCCGAGGCGATGACCGCCGCGGCCGAGAGCGCCGCCGCCCGCGGCGTCCGCTCGATGGTCGGCTTCACCTACCGCCGCGTGCCGGCGATCGCGCTGGCCCGCCGGCTGGTCGCCGAGGGCCGGATCGGCCAGGTGCGGCACGTGCGCGCCCAGTACCTCCAGGACTGGATCGCCGACCCCGCGGCCCCGATGTCGTGGCGGCTGGAGAAGGACAAGGCCGGGTCGGGCGCGCTCGGCGACATCGGCGCGCACATCGTCGACCTCACCCAGCACGTCACCGGCGAGACGCTGACCGGCGTCAGCGCGCTGCTGGAGACGTTCGTCGAGGAGCGGCCGCTGCCGGCCGCGGCCGGGTCGCTGTCCGGCGTCGCCGGGGAGGGCACGGGCCGGGTCACCGTCGACGACGCCGCGGTGTTCCTCGGCCGGTTCAGCGGCGGCGCGCTGGCCACCTTCGAGGCGACCCGCTTCGCCCTCGGCCGCAAGAACGCCCTCCGCGTCGAGGTCAACGGCTCGGAGGGCAGCCTGGCCTTCGACTTCGAGGACATGAACGTCCTGCAGTTCTTCGACGGCTCCGAGCCCGCCGAGCGGGCCGGCTTCCGCCGCGTCCTCGTCACTGAGCCCGGGCACCCCTACGTGTCGGCCTGGTGGCCGGCCGGGCACGGCCTCGGCTACGAGCACGGCTTCACCCACCAGGTCGTCGACCTGCTCACCGCCATCGCCAAGGACGAGGACCCGGCCCCGTCCTTCGCCGACGGCCTGCAGGTGCAGCGGGTGCTCGACGCGGTCGAGCGCAGCGCGGCGGCCGACTCCGTGTGGACCCGGATCTAGAGAGGACCCCCCATGCCCCGTCCCGTCACCCTGTTCACCGGCCAGTGGGCCGACCTGCCCTTCGAGGAGGTGGCCCGGCTCGCCTCCGAGTGGGGCTACGACGGCCTGGAGATCGCCTGCTGGGGCGACCACCTCGACGTCGAGAAGGCCGCGAACGACGACTCCTACGTGCAGCAGAAGCTCGACCTGCTCGAGAAGCACGGCCTGTCCGTCTTCGCCATCTCCAACCACCTCAACGGCCAGGCCGTCTGCGACGACCCGATCGACGAGCGCCACCGCGGCATGGTCCACCCACGCGTGTGGGGCGACGGCGACCCCGAGGGCGTCCGGCAGCGGGCGGCCGAGGAGATGGAGCTGACCGCCCGCGCCGCGGCGAGGCTCGGCGTGCAGACCGTCGTCGGGTTCACCGGGTCGGCGATCTGGAAGACCGTGGCGATGTTCCCGCCGGTGCCCGAGTCGATGGTCGAGGCCGGCTACCGCGACTTCGCCGACCGGTGGAACCCGATCCTCGACGTCTTCGACGAGGTCGGCGTCCGCTTCGCGCACGAGGTGCACCCCTCGGAGATCGCCTACGACTACTGGACGACGGTCCGCACCATGGAGGCGATCGGGCACCGCGAGGCCTTCGGGCTGAACTGGGACCCGAGCCACTTCGTATGGCAGGACCTCGACCCGGTGTCGTTCATCTGGGACTTCAAGGACCGGATCTACCACGTCGACTGCAAGGACGCGAAGAAGCAGGTCGGCAACGGCCGCAACGGCCGGATGGGTTCGCACCTGCCCTGGGCCGACCCGCGGCGCGGCTGGGACTTCGTGTCCACCGGCCACGGTGACGTCCCGTGGGAGGCGTGCTTCCGGATGCTCAACACCATCGGCTACGACGGGCCGATCTCGGTGGAGTGGGAGGACGCCGGCATGGACCGCCTGGTCGGCGCCCCCGAGGCCCTGGCGTTCGTGCGCCGGCTGGCCTTCGACCCGCCGGCCGCCGCCTTCGACGCCGCGTTCTCCAGCGGCAACTGAGGAACCGGGCGGTGGACGTCCCCCCTCACCGTCCACCGCCCGGGGTCAGCGGCCGGCCCGCCGGCGGGTGAGGACCGCGAGCGCGGTCAGGACGACCACCGCGGCGGCCTCCACCCAGAACGACTCCCACCACAGGCTCGCCACGGTGCTCTCCACGAAGCCGAACAGCCCGACCGTCGTCGACAGGACCAGGGCGGCCAGCGACCCGGCGGCGAACACGGCGCCGAGCAGCGCCGCCCAGACCACCAGGCGCGGCGGGGCGACGAGCAGCAGGAGCGCGCCACCGGCGGCGAGCACCGTCTGCACCAGGAACGCCGGGCCGATCACCTCGATGGTGTCGTAGCCGGTCTGCCACAGGTAGCCGTGGATGACGGCGATCGCCGCCAGCAGCGCGGCGCCGACCAGCCGCAGCACCCCGATCGCGATGCCGGTCCGCGGCGTCCTGGTCGCGGTGCCCCCGGTCATGCGCCGACCGTCACGTCGGTCTCCATGCCCATGGCCCGGTGGTTGGCGACGGAGCAGTAGAAGACGTAGTCGCCCTCCTCGAGGGTGACCTCGAGCGTGGCCGACGCGCCCGGCGCGATGTTCTCGGTGGCGGCGACGTCCGAGCCGTCCCGCTCGACCACCAGGTCGTGGGTGGCGTTTCCCTCGTTGACCACCTCGATGGTGTAGCTGCCCGGGGTGAGGGTGTCCTCGGAGAGCTCGATGTACATCTCGCCCTCGGTGGCGGTGAGGGTCTGCGCCTGGGCCTCGGTGGGTGCCGTGGTCGCCGGCGGCGCCGGCGCGGCGGTGGTGGTCCCGGCGGCCGCACTGCCCTCGGGCGCCGCGCTGCTCGTGGTGGCGCTCGCCGACGTCGCGCCGGTCGAGGCGGCGTCCGCGGCCTCGGCGCCGTCGTCGCCGCCCGAGCACGCGCTCAGCAGGCCGACGCCGAGGGCCAGGACGAGCGCCGCGCTGCGGCGGGTGGAGCGGGTGGGGTGGGACACACGAGCCTCCTCGGAGCCGACGGTGGTCCCGCGCCGTCGGCGACACCCCGTCCCGCGGATACTGCAACCTTCAGGCAGTTTGCGGAACCCCGGTCCGGCGCGTCACGACGGGAACGGCACGGCACACACCCGTCGGCACCAGCCCACCACGGCCGAAAGCACGTCCGGGTCGACCGGACGGCGCAGCTCGCTGCGGTAGCCGCGCACCGAGGCGGGGCCGGTCCGGCGGCGCAGCGTGTGCGTGAGGTCGGGCACCAGCAGGGTCTCCACCGGTCCCCGGACGGTGGCGGCCACCACCTCGAGGTCGTCCGGTGGCACCTGGAGGTCCTTGCTCCCGGTCACCGCCAGGACGGGGACCTCCAGCGCGGCGAGGTCGCGCCGCGGGTCGTGCACCAGGAACTCCCGGTGCCACCGCGCGTTGAGGCGCACGCCCCCGATGCGCGCGACGTCGGTGGTCGTGGCCAGGATCCGCTGGTGGTTCGCGGCCACCTTCCGCTCCAGGTCGGTGCGCAGCAGCCGCAGCAGGCCGCGGACGGGCGCCGGCAGGGTGGGCCCGATCTGCCGCGCCTGCCAGCGCAGCAGGTCCCCTCCCGGCCGCGCCGACGCGGCCAGGAGGACGACGCCGGCCACCGGGACCCCGCGCGCGGCCACGGCCGCCGACAGCAGGGCGCCCTCGCTGTGTCCGGCCAGCACGACCCGGTCGCCGTCGACCTCGTGCCGGGCGGCGAGCACGTCCCGGGCGCGGGCGAGGTCGTCGGCGAGGTCGTGCAGCCCGGCCCGCCGCCAGTCGCCCGGGGTGCCGCCGACGCCGCGCTTGTCGTAGCGGAGCGAGGCCAGCCCGGCGTCGGCGAGGGCGTGCGCCAGCGCGCGGGTGACGCCGAAGCGGGCCCGCCGGTGGTCGGAGTCGCGGTCTAGCGGTCCGGAACCGGGCGCGAGCAGCACCGCCGGCGCCGGGCCCGGGAGGCGCGGGAGGGCCAGGGTGCCGGCCAGCGGCGGAGAGCCGGGCACCGTCACGGGCACCGCGCGCACGGGCACCTCGCGCACGGGCACCTCGTGCACGGTCACCGGAGGGCGAGGCGTGCGGCCACGTCGGCGGCGACGGCGGCCGCGTCGTCGCTCGACACGAGGACCGTGTCGTAGCGCTGCCCCGCGAGCTCCACGCGCACGGCCGGGCTGCCGCGGCGCGCGCTCACCAGGGTCCGGTGGCCGCGCCGTCGCCACGTCCCGATCAGCCGCAGACCCGGGAGGCCGAGTCCGGGCGCGCGCAGCCCGCGGGCTGCGGCGATGCCGTCGGGCACGACGGTCGCGGAGCGCACCGCGGTCAGGGGCACCTCGAGGTCGCGCAGCAGTCCGAGGACCCGCTCGGCCCGGGTGAGGGAGACGCGCAGCGTCCCGGATGTCGTCTCGATCGTCGCCATGGCACCATGGTTCTCACAAGTGACACCGTTGTCAATAGTGAGAGAGGTGGCGGGCGTGGCGACTGCCAACCTGCTGCTGCACCCGGTGCGCCTCCGGGTCGTGCAGGCCCTCCTGGGAGACCGGGCGCTGACCACCGGAGAGCTGCACGCGGAGCTTCTCCGACGTCCCGGCCGCGACGCTGTACCGGCACGTCAGGGTGCTCGCCGGTGCCGGCGTCCTGCAGGTGGTCGCCGAGCGACGGGTCCGCGGCAGCACCGAGCGCACGTACCGGCTCGTGGCCGACGCCGCCTCGGTCGGGCCCGGGGAGGCGGCGTCGATGACCGCCGAGGAGCACCGGCGGGCGTTCGGGACGTTCGTCGCCGCCCTGCTGGCCGACTTCGACCGCTGGGTCGACCGGGCCGCGGACGTCCCGGGCGGGCTGGATCCCGCCCGGGACGGTGTCGGCTACCGGATGGCCGGCCTCTGGCTCGACGACGAGGAGTTCACCGGCCTGCTCGAGGAGGTGCGGCAGGTGCTCCGCGCACGGATGGCCAACGAGCCGGGCGGGAACCGGGTCCGGCGACTGGTCGGGACGGTGTTCCTCCCCGGCTGACCGGGGTCCGGCGCGGGTCCGCGCCGGCGCCCGGCTCGCTCAGGCGGCGGCGCGGGCGGTCCTCCGCTCGGCCCGGCGCTCGGCCCGGGCGACCCGTGCGTTGGCCTTGGCGAGCGTCTTGGCGGCCTTGCTGACCCGCCTGCCGCCCCGGTCGACGGTGCCGCGGGTGAGCAGGCCGACACCGATGCCGAGCAGCCACACGTCCTTGGCGATCGACAGGCCCTGCTCGGTGGGCGCCAGGCTGCCCTCCTTCCGCATGCCCGGCGTCCTGAGGTACAGGCCGAGCAGGCCACCGGCGAACCCGGTGAGGGCGGCACCGGCGAGGGCGGTGGGCACGAACGGGGTCAGCAGGGCCGCCCCGATGACGATCTCCGCCGTCGAGACGGCCTGCACGAACTGCCGCGGCTCGACGCCCTGCAGGAAGGGGTATGTGCCGGTGGCGAAGCCGTGCAGGCCGGCTGCGGTCTGGTCGTCGGCGGCGCGCTTGCCCAGCCCGCTGTTCAGGATGAAGGCGCCCGCCGAGATCCGCGGGCCGATCTCGGACAGGGTGATGGGCAGGGCCACGGGGTACCTCGCGGGGTCGTCGGGACGGTCGGGAGCACTCTTCCCGACCGTCCCGACGACGACACGCGCGGGAGGTCAGCGACCGCCGCGCCGCCCTCTACCGCTGAACGAGGCGGCGGAGTGGGTGCCGGCCCGGGCGGCCAGCTCGGCGCGGGTGCGCGCCGGGCCGGTGGCGCGGCCCGAGCTCCCGCCGGCTGCCGAGCCGCTGCGGCCGCCGGACGCCGGGCTGGCGGGGGACCCGCCGGACCCGCCGCCGGAACGACGCCGACGGCCGCCGCCACCCTGGCCCTGCGGCTGCGGCTGCGGCTGCGGGGCAGGCGCCGGGGCCGGCTCGACGTACGGGGCGGCCGGGCCGGTGAGTTCGGTGATCTGCGCGGCGCCGGGCCGCACCTGGCTCACCGTCGGGGTGATGCCTGCCTGGCGGGCCAGCGTGCGCACCTCGCCGGCCTGGTCGGGCGTGGAGACGGTGACCACCGTGCCGCCGGCACCGGCGCGGGCGGTGCGCCCGGAGCGGTGCAGGTAGGCCTTGTGCTCGGCGGGCGGGTCTACGTGCACGACGAGCGCGACGTCGTCGACGTGGATCCCGCGCGCGGCGATGTCGGTCGCGCACAGCACCCGGGTCTCCCCGGAGCTGAACGCCTCGAGGTTGCGCTCGCGCGCGTTCTGGCTGAGGTTGCCGTGCAGGTCGACGGCCGGGACGCCCGCGGCGGTCAGCTGCTTGGCCAGCTTCTTGGCCTGGTGCTTGGTGCGGGTGAACAGCACGCTGCGGCCCAGCCCGGAGGCCAGCTGGCGGACCACCTCCGGCTTGTCGGCCGCGGCCACCTGCAGCACGTGGTGCGTCATGGTCGCGACCGGGGCGACGGCCGGGTCCACCGAGTGGGTGGTCGGGTCGGTCAGGTAGCGCTTGACCAGGACGTCGACGCCGTTGTCCAGCGTGGCCGAGAACAGCAGCCGCTGGCCGGTCTTCGGCGTCCGGTCCATGATCCGCTTGACGCCGGGCAGGAAGCCGAGGTCGGCCATGTGGTCGGCCTCGTCCAGGACGGTGATCTCGACGGCGCCGAGGTCGCAGTGACCCTGGCCGATGAGGTCCTCGAGCCGGCCGGGACAGGCGATGACGACGTCGACCCCGCGGGCCAGCGCCTGCACCTGCGGGTTCTGGCCGACGCCACCGAAGATCGTCGTCGCGTTCATGCCGAGCGCCCGCGCCAGCGGGTCGACGACGGCGAGGACCTGGTTGGCCAGCTCGCGGGTCGGGACGAGCACCAGGGCACGCGGCCGCCGGGCCTGCCGGCGGCTGTCGGAGGTCGCCAGGCGGGCGACCAGCGGCAGGCCGAACGCCAGCGTCTTGCCCGAGCCGGTGCGGCCGCGGCCGAGGACGTCGCGGCCGCCCAGCGAGTCGGGCAGCGTCGCGACCTGGATGGGGAAGGGCGCGGTGATGCCGCTGGCGCCGAGCACCTCGACCAGCGGCGCGGGCACGCCGAGCGCCTCGAACGTGGTGTCGGTGGGCAGCACGGTGGCGACGTCGCCGGCGGGGACGACGGCGGGGACGACGGCAGGGGCCGGCGCGGCGGTGGCCGTGGTCGGGCGCTGCTCGGGGGTCGGGGTGACCCCGGCGCCGCGGCCGCGGCCGCCGCGACGTCGGCGCGGCCGGGAGCCGGCGGTGGGGGAGGGGGACTGCGGGGAGGTCATCGGTTCCTCGGGCGGTTCGGGTCGCCGTCCCCGGTCACCGCACGCGGGCGCACGCCGGCCCCGGGCTCGGGGCGGGTCGCGCCGTCGGCGACGTCGGACGGCCGGGCGCGCCTCGGTGGCGCTGCACCAGCCCGACGTCGAGTCCTGTGCTCCGGATGAGCGAGGGCGGCGCCGGTACGTCCCACTCAACCAGACGCGGCCCCCACACCTGCCCTCCGGCGCGGGAGTCGCGCGTCACACCTCACCCGTCCGGGGGCGGCCGCGCGGCGGTGGTGGCTGCTCAGGCGCCGCGGAAGGTGCGGCGGTAGGTGCCCGGCGGCACCCCGATCGCGGCGCGCAGGTGGGCGCGCAGTGAGGCCGGCGTGCCGAACCCGGCGTCGGCGGCCACCCGGTCGACGGGGGCGTCGGTGGACTCCAGCAGCCGGCGGGCCAGCGCGATCCGCTGCCCGGCGAGCCAGCGCTGCGGCGACACCCCCGTCTCCTCGCGGAACCGGCGGGTGAAGGTGCGCACGCTCATCCGCGCGTGCCGGGCGAGGTCGGCGAGGGTCAGCGGCTCGCCCAGGTGCTCGACCGCCCAGGCCCGCGTGGCCGCCGTCCCGGCGCCACCGGCCACGGGCACCGGCCGCTCGACGAACTGCGACTGCCCGCCCTCCCGCCACGGCGCGACGACGTTGCGCCGCGCCACCCGGTTGGCCACCTCGCTGCCGTGGTCGCGCCGCACGAGGTGCAGCAGCAGGTCGATGCCCGCCGCCACCCCGGCCGACGTCAGCACGTCGCCGTCGTCGACGAAGAGGACGTCGGCGTCGAGCCGGACGGCGGGGAAGGTGCGGCGGAAGGCCTCGGCGTCGCGCCAGTGCGTGGCCGCGGGGCGGCCGTCGAGCAGCCCGGCGGCGGCCAGCACCGAGGCGCCGGTGCAGATCGACACCATCCGGGCGTGCCGCGCGGCGTCGCGGACGGCCGCGGCCAGCCCGTCGGGGATGCGCCCCTCCCGGACGACGGGGCCGCCCATGATCCCGGGCACCACGACCGTGTCGGCCTCGGCGAGCACCGACCCGTCGTGCTCCGGCAGCACCGAGAAGCCGTCGGCCGTGCGGACCGGGCGCCCGTCGAGGGTGGCCACGCGCACCCGGTACAGCGGCCGGCCGGCGTCGTCCTCGGCCAGGCCCAGCAGCCGGTGGGGGAGGCCCAGCTCGAAGCCGACGACGCGGTCGACGGCGAGGACGACCACCTCGTGCGGCCGGGACGGTGTCGTGGCCGGACCCGGGCCTGGTGTCGTGGCCGGACCCGGGCCTGGTGTCATGGCCGGATCCTTGCAGGTGTTGGCCGTCGGGCCACTGGTCCGGGCACCGGGCCGTGGGTCATGCTCTCGGTTCGTGACCACCGCTGCGCCGCCCCGCGTCCGCCGGATCCACCCCGCCTGGTGGGTGGCCGCGGTGACCTTCCTGGCGCTGGTCGGCGCCGCGGCCTTCCGCGCGGTGCCCGGTGTGCTCATCGACCCGCTGCGCGCGGAGTTCGGCTGGTCGGTGTCGACGATCTCGGCCGCCGTGGCGGTCAACATGGCGCTCTACGGGCTGACCGCGCCCTTCGCCGCGGCGCTGATGGAGCGCTTCGGCATCCGGCGGGTGGTCCTCTGCGCCCTGCTGCTGACCGCGCTGGGCAGCGGCCTGACCGTCTTCATGACGGCGAGCTGGCAGCTGGTGCTGCTCTGGGGGTTCGCGGTCGGGCTCGGCACCGGGTCGATGGCGCTCTCGCTCGTGGCCACGGTGACCGGCCGCTGGTTCGTCGCCCGGCGGGGCCTGGTCAGCGGCATCCTCACCGCCGGTGGCGCGACCGGGCAGCTGGTGTTCCTGCCGGTGGTCGCCGCGGTCGCCGAGACCGACGGCGGCTGGCGGGCGGCGTCGCTGGGCACCACGGCCGCGGCGCTCGCCGTCGTCCCGCTGGTCGCCTGGCTGCTGCGCGACCGGCCCCGCGACGTCGGCGTCGTCCCCTACGGCGGGACGGCGGCCGACGACGTCGACCCGGTGCGCACCGGCGCGGCGCGGGCCGCCGTCCGCGGGCTGGTCGAGGGCGCCCGCCACCGGCCGTTCTGGCTGCTGGCCGGCGGGTTCTTCATCTGCGGGTTGTCGACCAACGGGCTGGTGCAGCCGCACTTCATCCCGGCCGCGCACGACCACGGCATGCCGGTGACGACCGCGGCGTCCCTGCTCGCCGTCGTCGGCCTGTTCGACATCGCCGGGACGGTGTTCTCCGGCTGGCTCACCGACCGCGCCGACCCGCGGGTGCTGCTGCTGGCCTACTACGGCCTGCGCGGCGCCTCGCTGTTCCTGCTGCCGACCCTGTTCGGGCCGCACCTGCACGTCAGCATGGTCGCGTTCATCGTCTTCTACGGCCTGGACTGGGTGGCCACCGTGCCGCCGACCCTGGCGCTGTGCCGGGAGCACTTCGGCGCCCGGGCGCCGGTGGTCTTCGGCTGGGTCTTCGCCTCGCACCAGGTCGGCTCGGCGTTCGCGGCGTTCGGCGGCGGCGTGATCCGCGACGTCACCGGCTCCTACGACCTGGCGTGGTTCCTCGCCGGGGGGCTGTGCCTGCTCGCCGCCGCGCTGTCGATCTCGATCCGCCGTCGGCCCGCCCCGGTCGCGCCCGCCGTCGCGACCGAGCCCACCACCGCCTCGGCCGCCACCACGCACGGCTGAGGCGGGTCACAGGCCGGCGCGGCGGGCGGCCGCGACGGCCTCGGCCCGGGTCGCCACCCGCAGCTTGGCGAGGACGTTGGACAGGTGGTTGCGCACCGTCTTCTCCGACAGCCCGAGCCGGGCGGCGATCTCCCCGTTGGTCAGGTGCTCGGTGAGCAGCACCAGGACCTCCCGCTCTCGCGCCGACAGGTCGGGGAAGACCGACTCCGGGCGCGGCCGGCCGGCCACCAGGGCGGCGAGTCGGGTGGCCACCGGCGCGCCGAGGACCGCCCCGCCGTCGGTGACCGCCTGCACCGCGCGCAGGATCTCCGCCTTGCGCGCCCCCTTGAGCAGGTAGCCGCGCGCCCCGGCCTGCAGCGCGGCGAAGACCGAGGCGTCGTCCTCGGCCATCGTCAGGACGAGGACGGCGATGTGCGGGCTGTGCGCGAGTAGCCGGCGGGTCGCCTCGACGCCGCCGGTCCCGGGCATGGTCAGGTCCATGAGCACGACGTCGGGCTGGAGGGCCAGCGCCGCCTCGACGGCGGACGCGCCGTCGGCCGCCTCGCCGACGACGTCCACCTCGGCGCTGGTCGACAGCAGCGCGCGCAGCCCCTCGCGGAAGGTGTCGCTGTCGTCGCAGACCAGTACCCGCAGCGCGTCCACGGTGCTCACCTCCCGCCCGGTGCCCCGGCCGCGCAGGGCAGCGTCGCGCGCAGCACGGTGCCGCCTGCCGGCCCCCGGGTGAGCGTGCAGCTCCCCCCAGCTCGGCGGCCCGCTCGGCCATCGACGACAGCCCGACCCCGGCAGGCGGCGCCTCGGGCAGGCCGTGGCCGTCGTCGGTCACCGTGAGGTGCAGCGCGCCGCCGGCACAGCCGACCTCGACGCGGCAGGTCGCCGCACCGGCGTGCACCGCCGCGTTGTGCACCGCCTCCAGGGCTATGCGGTAGGCCGCCACCTCGACCGCCGCGGGGAGCGGGGGCAGGTCGGCGACGTCGACCTCGACGTCGACGCCCCGCACCGTGGCGGCGTGGCTGCGCAGGGCCTCCACCAGGCCCAGGGCGTCGAGCGCCGGCGGGCGCAGCTGGTGGGCGATGCGGCGGACCTCGCCGACCGCCGCGTCCGAGCGCCGCAGCAGGCCGTCGAGCAGCTCCGCGGCGCGGGTGTCGTCGATCCCCACCAGGTCACGAGCGGCCTCGGCGGTCATCGTGAGCCCGGCCAGCTGCGGCCCGAGGCCGTCGTGCAGGTCCCGGCCGATGCGGCGCCGCTCCTCCTCCCGCGCCAGCACCAGCCGCTCGCGGGACTGCTGCAGGTCGGCCGCCAGCCGGCGGGCCTCCTCGGTCACCTGCACCGCGTGCAGGGCGATGCCGACCTGCCGGGCGAGGTCCTCGAGCAGGCGGCGGTCGCCGGGCGCCAGCTCCAGCCGCCGTCCGCGCCCGCCGAGCACCAGCCGGCCCACCTCCTCGCCGGCGTGCACCAGCGGAACGGCGACCGGCTCGGCGTCGGCCCGGGGAGGGGCGCCGTGCGCGGCCGCCGTCTCGTACCCGTGGGGCGTGCGGGACTCGATCGCCACGAACGGCAGCCGGAGGGCCTCCGCGACCGCCGTCACCACCGACGCCAGCGCCGCCGCGGGGGTGAGCGCCGACTCCAGGCGCCGGCCGAGCAGGGCCAGCGCCCGGTAGGGGTCGGCCCGGCCGCCGTAGACGAGCCGGTCCACCCGGCGCTGCAGCCACGCCCGCAGCGGCGCGACCGCCACGGCCACGACGGCCACCGCCAGGAACCCGGCACCCGGCCCGTCGACCGACACGACCGCCAGCGCCCCGACGGCGGCGACGTAGACGAGCAGGACGCAGCCGGTGAGCAGCGACCACAGCAGGGTCCGGTCGAGCACCCGCTCCACGTCGAACAGCCGGTGGCGCAGCACCGAGACCGCGGCCGCGGCCACCACCGTCACGGGGACGACCTGGACGACGGGGAACACGTCCTCGTACGCGCCGGGCCACCCGAAGGCCACGAGGGCGTCGGTGAGGAACGCGAGCGCCGTGAGGACGACCGCGTACACCAGCAGGGCGATGCGGGCCCGCTCCGGACCGCGGGCACGGCGCAGCCGGACGACCACGCTCGCCGCGGCGAGCAGCACCAGGACCGGGACGGCGACCCCGAGGGCGTCGCCCGGCCAGGCCGGCACCGGGAGCACGAACGGGTTCGGGTGCTCGACGTCCCCGATCGGCACGGCGCGTGTCGAGAAGGCCAGCACCAGCCCCAGCAGCGGCGTCAGGACCACCGCCGCCCACGCGACCGGCCGCCACCGGGGGGAGGGCAGCCGGCCGTCGGGGAAGTACAGCGGCACCAGCACGAACAGCGGGACGAGCCCGGCCTGGAAGGTCCAGGTCTGCGACCACACCGCGAGGTCGCGGCCGGGCAGCCCCAGCAGCACCCACTCCTCACCCGCGCACCCGAGCAGGACCAGCACGGCCCCGGCGAGCAGCGACCGGCCCACCGGGTCCGCGGGGCGCGCGGCGACCACGACGCTGCCGAGGAGTCCCGCCGGCACCACGGTGGCCAGCAGCGGCAGTGAGTCCCCGGTGCCGGTGTGGGCACCCCCCACGACGGTGAACACCCCGAGGGCGAGCGTGACCGCGGCTCCGGCCGCCCCGACGAGGCGGCCGGAGCCGGAGTGGCTGTGCGCCCGGGGGGTCACCGGGACGGCGGGCACCGTCCGGCCTCCCGTGCCCCGGCGGCGGTCACGGGACCAGGACCGCCGGTGCGCCGACCGCCGGCCGCGGGACCGGCCGGGTCGCGGCCGCGACGCCCAGCCACACCAGACCCGCGGCGTAGAGGACGAGGACCCCCGGCACGAACGCGTTCAGCCCGAGCCCGACCAGCAGCCCGACGACGAGCAGCGCCGCGGCCCGCCACGGCAGCACGCCGGCCCGCCAGGTGGCGATCCCGAACAGCAGCAGGCCGGCGATCCAGGTGACGAACGCCGCCAGGAAGACGGCGACGGCCACGGGACCCGGGTCGTCGACGAGCGGGGAGCCCTCGGCGGTCAGCTCGGGCAGCAGGGTCACCTCGGTGAGCGCCGCGCCGAACATGGCCGTGCTGCCGAGCAGCGCGACCAGGGTCGCCACCTGGCCGAAGCGCCCCATGGCGTGCTGCTGGACCAGGTAGAGCCCCACGAAGCCGGGGACGAGCAGCAGCATCTGGGTCGTGTGCACCGCCGACTCGGCGCGCCCCTCGGCCAGCCCGCCGACGGCCAGCGACCACACCTCCTGGACGACGACCAGCACCCCGGACAGCGCGGCGGCGGCACCGCCGACCTTGACCAGCACCGTGGACATGTCCCCTCCCTCGGTATCCCGGGCTCCGGTCGCCCGCGTGGAGGAAGCGTCGATCCGGCGGCCGTCCCCGCACACGGGGCGGCCACCGGGCAGGACCGGGAGGGATGTCCCGGCCGGCCGGGACCGAGGATGCCGGGGCCGACCTGCCGGGGACAGACCCTGGCGCACGCAGTGCGGGTCCTCCTCGCGCGTCGCCGGTCCTGCAGGACCCGCAGCGCGCGAGGAACGCCGCCAGCGAGGGGGTCGGGCCGGCCCCTCGACATCGGGCGCGGCGGCGCTCAGCGGTGCCGGCCGTGCACCACGCCCATCAGCCGGGCCAGCGCGTCGGCGGCAGCCGGTGGACGGCGGAAGCTCATCAGGTCCACCGGCAGGGTGAAGCGCCGGCGGGTGATCGCCTTGGCGCGGGTGAACTCCTTGAGCCCGTCCTCGCCGTGGATCCGGCCGAAGCCGCTCTCGCCGACGCCGCCGAAGGGCAGCGCCGGGACCGAGGCGAAGCTCAGCACCGAGTTCACGCTGGTCATGCCGCTGCGCATCCGGCGGGCGAGGTCCATCGCGCGCGCCCTCGACCGGGAGAACACTGCGCCGGCCAGGCCGTAGGACGTCGCGTTCGTGCGCTCGAGCGCCTCCTCGGCGTCGCGCACCCGGGTGATGGTCAGCGTCGGGCCGAAGGTCTCCTCCTGCACGGCGGCCGAGGTCTCGGGGACGTCGAGCAGCACGGTCGGGGCGACGAAGCCGTCCTCGACCGTCCCGCCGGTCACCGCGCGGCCGCCGGAGGACGTCGCGTCGTCCACGTGCCGGCGGACGACGTCGGTCTGCGAGGCCATCGTCATCGGGCCGTAGGCGGCCTCGTCGTCGGACCCGGGCCGCAGGCCGCGCACCCGCTCGGTGACCTCGGCGACGAACCGGTCGTAGACGGCGGAGGTCGCGTAGACGCGCTCGATGCCGATGCAGGTCTGCCCGGCGTTGCTCATCGCGCCCCAGACGGCGGCGTCGGCAGCGGCGGCCACGTCGGCGTCGTCGTCGACGATCATCGCGTCCTTGCCGCCGAGCTCCATGAGCACCGGGGTGAGCGTCTCGGCGCAGGCGGCCATGACCTTCCGGCCGGTGGGCGCCGAGCCGGTGAAGGCCAGCTTGCCCACGCCGGCGCGGCACAGCGCGGTGCCGGTCGAGCCGTTGCCCGTGACCACCTGGAAGGCGTCGGCGATGTCTGGGACGGCGGCCCGCCACGCGGCGGCCAGCCAGGCGCCCACCGCCGGCGTGTGCTCCGAGGGCTTGAAGACGACGGCGTTGCCGGCGGCCAGGGCGTAGGCGATCGAGCCCATCGGCGTGAACACCGGGTAGTTCCACGGGCCGATGACGCCGACGACGCCGAGCGGCTGGTACTCCAGGTACGCGGCGTGGTCGGCCGCCAGCAGGCCGGCGCGCACGCGGCGCGGGCCGAGGGTCCTCCGCGCGTGCGCCGCGGCCCAGGCCAGGTGCCCGATGGTCAGGCTGATCTCGAGGACCGCGTCGGCGCGCGGCTTGCCGTTCTCCCGGTGCACCAGGTCGGCCAGCTCGTGCACGTGCCGGGCGAGGTGGCCGCGGTAGGCGGCCAGCCGCTGCCGGCGGCCGTCGAACCCGAGCTCGGCCCAGCGCCGCGCCGCGGGACGGGCACGGTCCACGGTCTCCTGCACCGCCCGGGCGTCGTGCACCGGGAAGACGCCGACGACGGCGCCGCTCGCCGGGTCGGTGGACGCGAAGGTCTCGGAGGTGCCGCGCCGGTCGACCGTGCCGGTGACCGTGTCCATCTGCTCGGCGCGCGGCATGGGGCGCAGGTTACCGGTGGAGTTCCCCGTGCGTAGGGAGGAGAACCCGTCCTCCTGCCGCCTGGCGAGCCCCCGGACGAGGCCGGTCGGGACACGTCCGGAGGGCCCGCGCGCTGCCATGCTGACCTCGTGGCCGACCCCCTCGACACCGCGGGCCTGCGCCGGCGGGTGCTCGCCGCGTGGAGCGACTCCCCGGCACGCTTCCGCGAGGACGCCAACGCCGAGGAGGACCTCGTCCGCGGTGGCTACCGCGACCGGCTGCTGGTCGAGCTGGCGCAGAACGCCGCCGACGCCGCGGTGCGCGCCGGCGTCGCGGGCCGGCTGCGGCTGGAGCTGGCCGACGTCGGGGGTGGCGGCGAGGTGCTGCACGCGGCCAACACCGGGGCGCCGCTGGACGCCGCCGGTGTCGCCGGCCTGGCCAGCCTGCGGGCCTCGGCCAAGCGGGAGCAGCTCCCGGCGGACGGCGGTCCCGCGGGAGCGGGCGGGTCGCCGGTGCAGACCGTCGGCCGGTTCGGAGTGGGCTTCGCCGCGGTGCTCGCCGTCAGCGACGAGCCGGCCGTGCACTCGACGCACGGCGGTGTGCGCTTCAGCGCCGCCCGCACCCGCGCCGAGATCGCCGACCTGCCGGCGCTCGCCGACGAGGTCGCCCGCCGCGAGGGTGTCGTCCCCGTGCTGCGGCTGCCCTGGCCGGCCGAGGGGGCGCCACGGGAGGGCTTCGCCACCGAGGTCGTGCTGCCCCTGCGCCCGGGCTCGCGGGCCGCCGTCCGCGCGGCGCTGGAGGAGCTGGACGCCGAGCTGCTGCTCGCGCTGCCCGGTCTGGCGGAGGTCGAGGTGGTGGTCGACGGGGCGGCCCGGACGCTGTCGTGCTCGCGCACCCGCCCCCTGGCCCGCCTGCGCGACGGCGACCGGACGACGACCTGGCGGGTGGAGGAGCGCACCGGCGAGCTGCCCGAGGACCTCGTCGCCGACCGCCCGGTGGAGGAGCGCGCCCGCCGCGGGTACACGGTCACCTGGGCGGTGCCGCTCGACGACGACGGCCGCCCCCTGCCCCTACCGGGGCGGCAGGTGGTGCACGCGCCGACGCCCAGTGACGAGCCGCTGTCGCTGCCGGTGCGCCTGGTCGCGCCCTTCCCGCTCGGTCCCGACCGCCGGCACGTGGCGCCGGGGCCGCTCACCGACGCGCTGGTGGCCGTGGCGGCCCAGACCTACGCCGACCTGCTGCTCGCGCTCCCGCCGGACCCCGCGGTCCTCGCGCTCGTCCCGCGGATCGGCCTGGCCGGCGCCGCGCTCGACGCCGCTCTCGGCAGCGCCGCGCTCGACCGGCTGCGGACGGCGGCCTGGCTGCCGGCCGCCGACGACGAGGACGGGGAGGTGCGGCAGACCCCCGACCGCGCCGCCGTCCTCGACGACGCCGCGGAGGAGCGGGTCGCCGTCCTGGCCGGCGTGCTGCCGGGGCTGCTGCCGGCGGCGTGGTCGCGGCGCGACGGCGCCCCCGCGCTGGCCGCGCTCGGCGTGCGGCGGATGGGGCTCGCGCAGGTGGTCGAGGCCGTGGGCGGGGTGGCGCGGCCGCCGGCGTGGTGGGCGCGGCTGTACGCGGCCCTCGACGGCGCCGACCGCGAGGAGCTCGGCGCGCTGCCGGTGCCGCTGGCCGACGGCCGCACGGCTCCCGGGCCGGCCGGCGTGCTCCTCCCGGCCGACGACCTCCCCGTCGAGCGGCTCGGCCCGCTGTCGCTGCGGGTGGCCCACCCGGAGGCGGTCGCGCCGCCCGCGGCCCGGCGGCTGCTCGAGCGCCTCGGCGCCTCCCCGGCCACCGCGGCGGCGGTGCTCGCCGACCCCGCGGTGCGCTCGGCGGTGGAGGAGTCGGTGGACGCCGTGGAGGAGGGCTGGGGCGACGCCGACCCGGCCGACCTGGCGCACGCGGTGCTCGCCCTGGTCGCCGCCGCCGGCACCGCACCCGGTGAGCTGCCGTGGCTGGCCGAGCTGGCGCTGCCCGACGACGCGGGGGCGTGGGCGCCGGCGGGGGAGCTGCTCGCGCCCGGGGCGCCGCTGGCCGCGGTGCTCGCCGACGGCGCCCTCGGCACGCTCGACGCGGCCTTCGCCGCCACCGCCGACCCCGCGGCCCTGCGGGCGGCCGGCGTCCTGTCCGGCTTCGCGCTGGTCCGCGGCGAGGACCCCGACGACCTCGACGTCGACGCGGCCGACGAGTGGGCCGAGGCGGTCCTCGACCGGCTGCCGCCCGGGGCGCCGCCGCCGGCGTGGCCGCCGCTCACCGCCGTCCGCGACCTCGAGCTGGTGGCCGACTGGGCCGGCGCGCTGCCGCTGCTGGCCGCGGTCGGCGAGGAGGCGTGGGCCGACGTCGTCCTCGACGGCGTCCCGGTGCCCGGCTACCTGCGCTGGTGGCTGACCACGCACCCGGTGCTCGACGGCCGCCGGCCCGACCGGCTCCGCGCGCCCGGCAGCCGGGAGCTGCAGGGGTTGTACGACGAGGCGCACGGGCCGCCGGAGGTGCTCGGCCGGCTGCACGTCCCGGCCGCGGTGGACGACGTGCTGGCCGACGTCGACGGCGCGCTGGACCTGCTCGACCGGCTCGGCGACCCCGCCCGCACGGTCCCGGCGTCGGTGCTGCGCACGGTGTACGCGCGGCTGGCGGCGGCCCTCGACGGCCTCGACGTCGACCCGCCGGCGCGGGTGCGGGTGGCTCCGGACCGGGTGGCCGACCCCGGGCGGGAGCCGGTGGTGGTGCTCGACGCCCCGTGGCTGCGGCCGCTGGTCGACGCGCAGCTGGTGCCCGCGGGCGGCGCGCCGGGGCGGGTGGCCGACCTGCTCGACCTGCCGCTGGCCGGTGAGCGCGTGCACGGCACGGTGACCAGCGCTCCGGCGCGGCGGCAGCCGTGGTCGGCGGTGCCCGGGTGCGAGCTGGCCGCGGCGCGGCTCGGGGTCGCCCAGTTGGCCGGCGAGGTCGCCGTCCACGAGCCGCTGCTCGTCGAGGGCCGGCCGGTGACCTGGTGGCCGGACGGCGCGGTCGACCACGTGGACGGCAGCCCCGGCGCGCTCGGCCGGGCGCTGGCCTGGCGGGCCGGCGCCTGGTCGGCGCGGCAGGCGCTGGCCGAGGCGTTCGCCGAGCCGGGCCGGGCCGCCGACCTCGCCGCGGAGGACGCGGTCGGCTGAGGAGGCCCCGTCCCCGGGTCAGACCCGGCCGTCGTCCCCCGGCGTCCGGGCGCGGGCCCTCTCCGCCTTGCGCGCCTGGTGGGCCTCCCAGCGCTCCCGGTCCCTGGCGCGGGCACCGGCGGTGCGCTGCCGCTTGACGGCGCGCCGGCGGGCGCGGGCGAGCTCGCGCTCCTCGAAGTCGGGGTGCTGCTCCCAGTCGCCGGCCATCGCCAGGACCACCAGCAGCACGAACCCGAAGACGGCCAGGCCGGTGGCGACGATGGCGTTGCCCAGGGCGAGGAACGCCACGACGGACACCGCCGCCCAGATCAGGCCCGCCAGCCACAGCCGCTTGGTCACGTCGACCAGTATCCCCGTGTCCGCGAGGAGCCGGTCGGGCCCGCGTCGGCGCAGGTGGGACGCCCGGCGCACGACACGGTGGACGCCGGGTCGCCCGGACATCCGAGACCGGCCCCGGCCCTTGCGTCGCACCCCGGCCCACGCCTACGGTCGGGAGCGCGGTTCAAACGTGCAGCCGTGCATCCCGATGCCGGACTCCACGCCGTGGTGTGGCTCACGGGCCGCCCGCTCCGTACGGGCCCGCCCCCGATCGAGAGGCGCGCCGTGACCACCGTGTCGCCCAGCCCCACCGACGACCTGCTGACCGTCGAGGCCCTCGCCGTCGACGGCGCCGCCCGCCTCGTCCTCACCGGCGAGGTCGACTGCTCGACCGCGCCGCAGCTGCGCCGCGCGCTCGACGATGCCTTCGCCGGGCAGCCGCGCGAGGTGGTCGTGGACCTCGAGGCGGTGACCTTCCTCGACTCGGCCGGCCTCTCGACGCTGGCCATCGCCCACCGCACCGCCGCCGGCCAGGGTGCCCGCCTGCGCGTGCTCGTCGGCACCCGCGCCGTGGCCCGCGCGCTGCAGGTCACCGGCCTGTGGGACCTCCTCGCCGTCGAGCAGGTCGAGCCCGGCGCCGCCTGAGGAAGGACCTCCCTGCCCCCCACCCCTCGCCAGGCTCGGGGCGGGCCCCTGCAGGGAGGCCGCCTGCCCCACCCCTCGCCGGCTCGAGGGGTGCTCCTGCTCGTGACCTGACTGCACGGACCGGCGTCCGGGGGAGCAGACTCGGCGGCGGCGCTGGACCCGAGCCGGCGCGGCCGAGTCGAGGAGGAGGACGCCGTGCGTGACGCGGTCATCTGTGAGCCGCTGCGGACCCCGGTCGGGGGCTTCGGGGGGGCACTGCGGGACGTGCCCGTGCAGGACCTGGCCAGCACCGTCGTCCGTGCGCTGGTCGAGCGCACCGGCCTGCCGCCCGAGTCGGTCGACGACGTCGTCCTCGGCCACTGCTACCCGACGATGGAGGCCCCGGCCATCGGCCGCGTCGCCGCGCTGGACGCCGGCCTGCCGGTGACCGCCGGCGGCATCCAGGTCGACCGCCGCTGCGGCTCGGGCCTGCAGGCGGTGCTCTACGCCGCGATGTCGGTGCAGACCGGCGCCGCCGAGGTCGTGCTCGCCGGTGGTGCGGAGTCGATGAGCAACGCCCCCTTCTACTCGACCGCCATGCGCTGGGGGGTCAAGGCCGGCCCCGGCGTCCTGCTGCAGGACGGCCTGGCCCGCGGCCGCGTCACCGCCGGCGGCAGGAACCACCCGGTGCCCGGCGGCATGCTCGAGACCGCCGAGAACCTCCGCCGTGAGTACTCCATCTCGCGCCAGGAGCAGGACGAGTACGCCGTCCGCAGCCACCAGCGGGCCGCCGCGGCCACCGAGGAGGGTCGCTTCGCCGACGAGATCGTCCCGGTCACCGTGAAGGGCCGGAAGGGCGACACCGTCGTCGAGCGCGACGAGCACATCCGCCCCGACTCCGACGTCGAGACCCTCGCCAAGTTGCGGCCGATCATGGGGAAGGACGACCCGGAGGCCACCGTGACGGCCGGCAACGCCAGCGGCCAGAACGACGGCGCCGCGGTCTGCGTCGTGACCTCGCCGGAGAAGGCCGCCGAGCTGGGCCTGCGCCCGCTGGCCCGGCTGGTGTCCTGGGCGGTCGCCGGCGTGCCGCCGAAGACCATGGGCATCGGTCCGGTCCCGGCGACGGCGAAGGCGCTCGACCTGGCCGGCCTGAAGCTGTCGGACATCGACCTGATCGAGCTCAACGAGGCCTTCGCCAGCCAGGTCCTCGCCGTGACCCGCGAGTGGGGCTTCACCGAGGCCGACTTCGAGCGGACCAACGTCAACGGCTCGGGCATCTCCCTCGGCCACCCGGTCGGCGCCACCGGGGGCCGCATCCTCGCCACGCTGACCCGGGAGATGGCCCGGCGCGAGGCCCGCTACGGCCTGGAGACGATGTGCATCGGCGGCGGGCAGGGGCTGGCCGCCGTCCTCGAGCGGGTGTAGCACCCCGCTCGGCGCGTCCGGGGGCTGCCCGGCATGATCGGCCGGCAGCCCCCGAGCCCGAGGAGAACGGTCCCATGAGCCAGACCCCCGCCCGCGTCGCGATCGTCACCGGCGCCGCCCGCGGCATCGGCGCGGCCACCGCGCTGCGCCTGGCCGCCGACGGCTTCGCCGTGGCCGTGATCGACCTCGACGAGTCCTCGACCGCCGGGACGGTGCAGGCGATCGAGGCCGCCGGCGGGCGCGCCCTCGGCGTGGGGGCCGACGTGGGCGACGCCGAGCAGGTGCAGGCCGCCGTCGACCGGATCGCCGCGGAGCTCGGCCCGCCCGTGGTGCTGGTCAACAACGCCGGCGTCACCCGCGACAACATGCTGTTCAAGATGACCGACGCCGACTGGGACCTGGTCATGCACGTGCACCTGCGCGGCTCGTTCCTCATGGCGCGGGCCTGCCAGGAGCACATGGTCGCGGCCGGCTGGGGCCGCGTGGTCAACCTGTCGAGCACCTCGGCGCTGGGCAACCGCGGCCAGGCCAACTACTCGACGGCCAAGGCCGGGCTGCAGGGCTTCACCAAGACCCTCGCCATCGAGCTGGGCAAGTTCGGCGTCACCGCCAACGCGATCGCCCCCGGCTTCATCCAGACCGAGATGACCAGGGCCACCGCCGAGCGGATCGGCCGGAACTGGGAGGAGTACGTGGCCGAGCGCGCCGCGGCCATCCCGGTGGCCCGCGCCGGCGTCCCCGAGGACATCGCGCACACGGTGTCCTTCTTCGTCAGCGAGGGCGCCGGGTTCGTCTCCGGCCAGGTCGTCTACGTCGCCGGCGGCCCGAGGACCTGAAGGACCCCCGTGCCCCCCACGCCTCGCAGGCTCGGCACGGGACCCTGCACGGGGGCCGTTCCAGCACGTCACTGGGACGGGTCGCGGTCGGGGTAGCGGGCGCGGGCCAGCGCGTAGACGCCGAACGCGGCGAACCCCACGGCGACGACGGTGAGCAGCACCGGGCCGGCACCGGTGCGGCCGATCGCGGTCATCGCGCCGTCGAGGCCGGTGGCGGTGGAGACGTCGGCCGTCGTCGCGGCGCGGAACAGCAGGACGCCGACGACGCCGAACGCCACGCCCTTGGCCGCGTAGCCGACCCGGCCGATGACCTCGATCGCCGGCTCCCAGCGGTCGGGCGCGGCGGGCAGGTCGATGTCGCGCATGAAGCCGCCGGTGATCCCGCGCAGCACCGAGTAGGCGCCCAGCGCCACGACCCCGACCGCGGCGGCGCCCACCGCGACCGCACCGCCGGGCACCTCGAGCGTCTCCCCGGTCAGCTCGCGCAGCCGCTCGTCGGCCTCGTACTCGGCACCCACGGCGAACAGCAGCGCGGTGACCCCGAGGACGGCGTAGACGGCCGCCTTGGCCAGGCACTTGGCGCACACCACCGCGGTCCGGGTGCGGTGCGCGCGGTCGACCAGCCCCCGCCACCACAGCAGCACCTCACCGCCCTGCCACAACGCCAGCGCCAGCAGGCCCAGGCCGATGGCCCAGAGCAGCACCGACCCGCCGGGGGTGGTCGCGACCGTCTGCAGCGCGCCGGTCTGGTCGGCGTCGGTGTCGTCGGCCCCGGCGGCCACCCGCCCGATCAGCCAGCCGATGAGCAGGTGGACGACGCCGTAGGCCACCAGCCCCACCCGGGCCGCGGCCGCCAGCACCGGGTGGTCGGTGACCTCCCGCGCCGCCTCCACCGCCCGGTGCACGCGGCCGAGGAGGGCACGGGCGCGCGGCACCGGCCGATCGTCGCCGGTGGTGTTCAGGTGCGCTCGGGGTAGCGGGCCCGGACGAAGCAGAACGCGCCGAACGCGGCGATGCCGAGCGCGACGAGCGTGAGCAGGATCCGCCCGAACGGCGCGTCGAGGATCGTGCGCAGGGCGCCGTCGAGACCCGAGGCCTTCGCGGGGTCGAAGGTGAGGGCCGCGTACACCAGCAGCGCGCCGACCAGCGCCAGCGCCACGCCCTTGGCCGGGTAGCCGGCCTGGCCGAGGCGGGTCACCGTCCGCTCCGCCGCCGGCGGCGCCGACGCGAGGTCGATCTCCTTGAGGAAGCTCTTCTTCAGGCCCTTGACGACGTGGTGGACGCCGACGCCCACCAGCACCAGACCGGCCGCGGCGACCAGCCAGCGCCCGCCGGGCCAGCCCAGGACGCCGGCCGTCGTCTGCTGCTGCTGCCCGGAGCTGGACTGCCCGCCCCCGGTGGCGAAGCGGAACGCCGTGTAGGCCAGCGCCAGGTACACGACGGCCTTGACCAGCGCCTTGCCCGACTTCTTCAGCGCCCGGCTCCGCTGCTCGCCGGACGCCGACCAGCCCGACCGCCAGCGCAGCACCTCGGCGGCCTGCCACAGGGCCAGGGCGACCAGCCCGATCGCCAGCACCCACAGCAGCGGCTTGCCGACCGGCGTGGCGGCCAGCGTCGCCAGCGCACCGGACTGGTCGGCCGACTGCCCGCCGTCACCCCAGGCCAGCTGCAGCGCCAGCCAGGCGACCAGCACGTGGACCGTCCCGTAGGCGATCAGCCCGACCCGGGCCAGGTGCTCCAGGGCCTCGCTGTCCCCGGCCCGGCCGGCGGCACCCGTCGTCGTGCGCTGCCCGCCCATGGTCGGTCTCCTCTCCGCACCCCCGTGTGACGGATCAGCGTGGCACAGCGGGGACCCACCCGCCGCGTCGTCGCACGCGGTCAGCCGACCGGGTGCCGGGCCCGCGCCAGCAGGTACACGGAGAAGGTCGCCAGCCCGGTGGCGACCACGGTGAGCACCCACGGGCCGAACGGCCCGGTGGCCACCGCCCGCAGGGCACCGTCGAGGCCGGTGGCGCTCGCGGGGTCGAAGGTGGCCGCCGCCCAGCCGACGACGCCGCCCACCAGCACCAGCGCGACGCCCTTGAGGACGAAGCCGACCTGCCCGAGCCGCGCGGTCAGGGCGCACAGCGCCGGGGAGACCGAGGACAGGTCGATCTCGCCGAGGAAGTCCGACCGCCAGCCCTTGCGCACGTGGTAGGCGCCGATGCCCACCACGACCAGGGCGACGGCGACCACGAGCAGCTGCCCGCCGGGCCAGGACAGGACGCCGCGCACGGTCTGCTGCTCCTGCGCCCGCCCGGCGCGCAGTCCCAGCGCCGCCCGGCCCGCGGACACGGCGAGGAAGCCGTAGAGCACCGCGGTGCCGACCGTCTTGACCACCTGCACCAGCGCCCGCCGCCGCCGCGGACCGGGGGCGGGCACCTCGCGGTGGTGGCGCAGGACCTCGACCGCCTGCCAGGCGCACAGGCCGGCCAGGGCCACCGCGAGCACCCACAGCAGGACGTCGCCGAACGGGGACTCGGCCAGCACGTCCAGCGCCCCGGCGGAGTCGGCGGACCGGCCCCCGGTCCGCGAGCGCCCCGGCCCCCACGCCAGCTGCAGCGCCAGCCAGGCGACCAGCAGGTGGATGAGCGCGTAGCCGAGCAGGCCCAGCCGGGCGGTGTGCCGCAGGGCCGGGCTGTGCGCCGCCCGCTGGGTCACCGGTGCGCCGTCGTCCGCCCCGCCGTCCGTCACGCCGTCCGTCCTCCCGCGCCGCCTCCGCTGAGCGGCTCCGGGAGCGTCGCACGGGCGCGGCCGTGCCGCCGGGTGTGCCGCCGGGTGTGCCGCCGGGTGCGCCGCGGGGGAGTGGCGGGCGTGCGGGACACTGGCCGACGTGGCGACACCGACGGCAGGACGGACGACGGCAGGACGCACGACGGCGCGGACGGCGGGGGCTCCCGGCTCCCGGGAGGCGGCCCGCCGGGCCTGGCCGGTCCGGGCGCTGCTCGGCGTGCTGCTGCTCGTGCTCGCGGTGGTCGCCGTCCTGACCGGTGACCTGGGCGCCCGCCTGCTGCTGGGCGCCCTCGGCCTGCTCGCCGCCGTCCGCGGCGCGGGCCTGCTGCGGGCCGGTGCCCCGCGCCTCGGCGGCGGAGCCGTCGCCGGTGGCCTCGCGGCGCTCGCCGTCGCCGCCGTCTCCGCGGTGGCCACCGGGTGGGTGCTGCTCGCCGGCGTGCCCCTGGGGCTGCTGGCGGCCGCGGCGGTGGCCTCCGCGCGCGGGGGCGCCGCCCGCCGCGCCGGCTCGGCCCTGCTGGTGTGGGCCGTGCTGGTCAGCGGGCTGCTGGCCGTCACGGCGGCCGTCCAGGGCACCGACCGCGCGGCCGGCGTCGCGACGGTCGTCGCCGCGCTGGCCGCCGGTCTGGCCGCGGTGCCGGTGCTGGTCGGCGCGGCCGGGCTGCGGGCGGTCGCCGCGCGGCCGGTGCCGGCCCGGCCGGCCGGGTGTGCCGGCTGCGCCTGCGCGGCCGGCGGCTGCGGCAGCGCCTGAGCTGGTTCCGGACGGGGCCGTCCCGGGGTAGTGCCCCCGTCGTGAGCGGACACGTCTTCGTCGTCGGAGCCGACCTGACCCGCCTGGTGTGCGACGACGTCCTCGTGCCCACCGGTCGCACGCTGCGGGTGGCCGGCAGCTGGCGGGAGCTGCTACCCGACGACCTGGTCGCCGACGAGGACGACCAGGGCGTCTGCGTCGACCTGGAGTGGTCCGGCGCCGAGCGGGTGCTCGAGGTGCCCGGGAGCGGGTCCCGGCGGGTCTGGCTGCTCGACACCGTCGACGACCGCGGCCGCGGCCTGGACTGGCTGCTCGACGGCGCGCGCGAGGCGCTGGCCGCCGTCGCCCGCCGCGAGGTGGGCGAGCCGGTGCACGGCCGCGCGCGCCGGCTGGTCGGCCTGCCGGCCCTGGGCACCGGCTGGGGCGGCGCGGCCGGCCGCCGCGGGGACCTCATCCAGCAGCTGCTGCCGGTGCTGCGGGAGGCCGCCGCCGAGCACGGCTTCGACGTCGCCCTCGTCCTGCGCGGCCCCAGCGACCTCGCCGCCGCCCAGCGGATCCGGCGGGGCGACACCGCCGGCTGGGACCTGCCCGACCCGCTGTGGACGCTGGCCCAGCAGCTGGGGGAGCGGGCGCGGCGCGGGCAGCTGGCGCTGTTCATCGGCGCCGGGGTCAGCGCCGCGGCGGGGCTGCCCACGTGGGAGCAGCTGCTCGACGAGCTGGCCGGGCGCTCCGGGCTGGACGAGGAGCTGCGGGCCGGGCTGTCCCAGCTGCCGCCGCAGGACTCCGCGGCGCTGCTGGCCCGCGAGCTGGGGCGCGAGCGGCTCCAGGAGTTCGTGCAGGAGCGCTTCGGCCCGGGCCCCTACGCGCTGGCGCACGCCCTGATCGCCGACCTGCCGGTGCAGGAGTTCGTGACGACGAACTACGACCCGCTGGTGGAGCTGGCCGCCGCCGACATCGGCCGGGAGCTGTCGGTGCTGCCCTACGACGAGGCACAGCCGGGCCGGCCGTGGCTGCTCAAGCTGCACGGCGACGCCGCGCACCCGGCGAGCGTCGTCCTGACCCGCGAGGAGTACCTGCAGCTGGGCGACTCGCGAGCCGCGCTGGCCGGCGTCCTGCACTCCCTGCTGCTCACCCGGCACGTGCTCTTCGTCGGCACCTCCATGCTCGACGACGACCTGATCCGCATCGCCCACCAGGTGCGCAGCGCCGTCAGCGGTCCCGGCCGCGAGCCGCGCCACCGGTCGGGCACCGTGCTGGCGCTGCGCGAGGACCCCGCCCGCAGCCGGCTGTGGGAGCAGGACGTCGAGACGGTGGCGATGTCGCGCGCCGACACCCCCGCCGCCGAGGCGGCGCGGCGGCTGGAGGTGCTGCTGGACCTCATCGGCTGCCTGTCCACCCCGCCCACCGGCTACCTGCTCGACCCCGCGTACCGCGGGATGCTCGACGAGGAGGAGCGCGGGCTGGCCGAGGCGCTGCAGGCCGTCGCCGAGCGGGTGCCGGAGGGGCCGGCGACGACGTCGGCGGCCGGGGAGGTCGCCGCCCTGCTGCGCCGGCTCGGGTACGGCCGGTCGGCCGGCCGCCGGGACGACGAGCCGCCGGAGGGCCCGTCCGACGCCGCCACCGAGCCGCGCGACGACCGGCTGCAGCAGCAGCGACCGGGCTGAGCGGTTGTCCCGCCGCCGGGCGGGCAAGGCCTCCCCATGCGCCTGGAGAACAGCCTCGCCCTGCTGACCAAGGGGTACGCCTGGATGCCCGACCTGCGCCGCGCCCGTGGGCTGCGCGCCGCCGGCACCCGGCTCGGCGGCCTGCCCGCGGTCGGCATCGAGGGTCCCGAGGCCGCCCGGTTCCTCTACGACGAGGACCACGTGCGCCGCTCGCACGCCATCCCGGAGCCGGTGCAGGGCACGCTGTTCGGCAAGGGCGCGGTGCACACCCTCGACGGCGAGGCGCACCGGGTGCGCAAGGCGATGTTCGTGTCCGTGCTCATGGACGACGCCGGCGTCGCGGCACTGCGCGAGCGGGCGTGCGCCGACTGGGACGCCGCCGCCCGGGAGTGGGCGACCCGCCCGCGGGTCGTGCTCCTCGAGGAGTCGGCCCGGGTGATCGCCGGCGCGGTGACCCGCTGGGCCGGGGTCGCGGTCGCCCCGGAGGAGGTGCCCGCCCTGGCCCGCGACCTGCTCGCGATGGTCGACGGCTTCGCCACCGGCGGACCCCGGCACTGGCGTGCCCGGCGTGCCCGCGGTCGGCGCCAGCGGTGGCTGACGCGGGTGGTCGAGCAGGTGCGGGCGGGGCAGCTGCCGGCCCCGGCGGGGTCCGCGCTGCGCATCGTCGCCGAGCACCGCGACGTCGACGGGCGGCTGCTCGACCCCCGGCTGGCCGCCGTCGAGCTGCTCAACGTCATCCGGCCCACCACCGCCGTCGCGTGGTTCATGGCCTTCTCCGGCCACGCGCTGGCCCGGTGGCCGCACCACCGGCCGCGGCTGGCCGGCGCCGATGGGGCGTTCGCCGAGGCGTGGGCGCACGAGGTGCGCCGCTTCTACCCGTTCGCCCCGTTCATCGGCGGCCGGGCGCCGCGGCGGCTGGAGTTCGGCGGGCAGGCGATCCCGCGCAACTCCATGGTGCTGCTCGACCTCTACGGGCAGAACCACGACCCGGCGCTGTGGGAGGACCCGTACGCCTTCCGGCCCGAGCGCTTCCTCGACCGGGAGATCGGCGCCTTCGACCTGGTGCCGCAGGGCGGTGGCGACCCGCGCACCAACCACCGCTGCCCCGGCGAGCAGATCACCGTCGCGCTGCTCGCCGCGCTGGCACCCCGGCTGGCCCGGCTGGCGGCCGACATCCCCGCCGGCCAGGACCTCACCATCTCGCTGCGCCGGATCCCGGCGCGCCCGGCCAGCGGGGTGGTGCTCCGCCCGGTCGCACCGGCGCGCTGAGCCGCCGGCGCGGGGCCGCCGGCGCGGGGACCGGCGTGAGGGGAGGGCGGCAGGGGTGCGCCGCCGGACCTCGTGCTCTGCCCACACCGGTAGGCAGAGCACGAGGACGCGCGGCACCCTGTGGCGACCCGGAGCGGGCGTCCCTCAGGCGGCGACGGCGGCCAGCCGGGACAGCACCGCCGGCAGCGGGCCGGGCGACAGGACGACCAGCCGCTGGGTGGCCCGCGTCAGCGCCACGTAGAGGTCGTTCCCGCCGCGCACGCCCTCGTCGAGCACCCCCTGCGGGTCGACGAGGACGACGGAGTCGAACTCCAGCCCCTTGGCCTCGCCCGGCGTCAGCACCACCGGCCCGAGCGAGGAGTCCGCGCCGGGGCCGGACTGCACGTCGGGCCGCACCTCGCCCAGCGCCGCGACGACGTCGGTCAGGCGGCTGGGCGGGACGAGCACCGCCGTCGTCCCCTCGCCACCGGCCAGTTCCGCGGCCACCGAGGCCGTCCGCCCGGCGAGCCCGGAGACCCCGGTCACCTCGGCCACCGGTGGCGTCCCGCCGGTGCGCACCGACCGCGGCGGCCGCAGCCCCGTGCCCGAGGCGGCCAGCACGTCGGCGGCGACGTCCATGACCTCGGCCGGCGTGCGGTAGTTGACCGTCAGCTCCTCCAGCCGCCACGCGTCGCCGACGTGCGGGCGCAGCACCGCGTCCCAGCGGTCGGCGCCGGCCAGGCTGCCGGTCTGCGCGACGTCACCGACGACGGTCATCGACCGGGTGGGGCAGCGCCGCACCAGCAGCCGCCAGGCCATCGCCGAGAGCTCCTGGGCCTCGTCGACGACCACGTGCCCGAAGGTCCAGGTGCGGTCGGCGGCGGCCCGCTCGGCGGTGGTGCGGGTGTCGAGCTCGCGGTGCCGGTCGGCGAGGTCCTCGGCCGAGAGCAGGTCGCCGGCGCTGAGCACCTCGGCGGCCAGGTGCTCGTCCTCCAGGTCGACCGACCGGGAGCCGTGCAGCACGTCGAGGGTCTCCTGCGCGCGGTCCAGCGCCCGCCGGCGGTCGCGCTCGGCGCGGGCCCGCTGCGCGCTGTCGTCGAAGCCGAGCAGCTCCTCGGCCTCCTCGAGCAGCGGCACGTCCGCCGGCGTCCACCGCGCGCCGCGGGGGCGGTGCAGCAGCGCCCGGTCGGCATCGGACCAGCCGGGCGTGGCCGTGGCGATGCGCGCCGGGTCGGCATAGAGGTCGGTGAGCAGCCGCTCGGGGGTGAGCACCGGCCACAGCTGCGCGAGCAGCGAGCGGACGCCGGGGTCGCCGGCCACCTCGCGGCGCAGCGCGGTCACGTCCTCGGAGTCGAAGAGGTCCCGGCCGACGTCGATGCCCGCGCCGATCCGGTCGGCGTAGCGGCGGGTGAGGGTGTCGACCACCCGCCGGACGAACACCGGCCGGGCCAGGTTGTGCTGCGGGTCGGCCTTGCGTGCGGCGGCCTGGGCGCGGGCGACGTCGACGGGCCGCAGCCGCAGGGGGAACCCGTCGAGGACCACCTCGCGCGGGCCGTCGGGCACCACCTGCCGGTCGGCGATGGCGGCGCGCAGGACCTCCACCATCCCCAGCCGGCCCTTGACCGCCGCCGACTCCGGGGACTCCTCGCCGCGGGCGTCGAGGCCCGGGCGCAGCTGGCCGAGCCCGGCGAGCAGCACGCCGGTCTCGCCCAGGGAGGGCAGCACGTCGGCGATGTAGCGCAGGAAGGTCGGTGTCGGGCCGACGACGAGCAGCCCGCGCCGGGCCAGCCGCTCGCGGTGCGTGTAGAGCAGGTAGGCCGCGCGGTGCAGGGCCACCGCCGTCTTGCCCGTGCCCGGCCCGCCCTGGACGACGAGCACGCCCCGGTCGTCGGCGCGGATCACCCGGTCCTGCTCGGCCTGGATCGTGCGGACGATGTCGGTCATCCGCCCGGTCCGGGAGGCGTCCAGGGCGGCCAGCAGCGCCGCCTCGCCGGTCAGGCCCGATCCGGCCACCCCGCCGGTGAGGACCTCGTCGTCGAGCCGGGTGACGGTGCGCCCGCGGGTCCGGATGTGCCGGCGCCGCTCGATGCCCAGCGGGTGCACCGGGGTGGCGGTGTAGAAGGGCCGGGCCGCGGGCGCGCGCCAGTCGACCAGCGCGGGGTCGGTGGCGGCGTCGTCGGCGGGCAGCCCGATCCGGCCGATGTAGAGCGGGCCGTCGTCGGTGCGGTCGATGCGGCCGACGCACAGGCCGGCCTCGGCGGCGTCGAGCGCGGTCACCCGCTCGGTCTGGAACCGCACGGTCGCGTCGCGCTCCTGCAGCGCCTGCGGGTCGACCGCGGGCCAGGAGATGGCCTGGCGCAGCCGCCGGGTGGCCAGCTCCCGCGCGGCGTCGAGCCGGGCGTAGAGGTCGGTGACGTACTCCTGCTCGCAGGCGAGCTCGGGGTCGGGGACGACGTCGGACGGGGTCGCCGGCAATGCACTTCCCTCTGCTAGAATGGTCGCCGTTCTCTCTCCGCCGCCATTTCGCGCCCATTCCGGCGCGTGCGGCAATCGACCATCCTGCGCCTTTCGGGGACCTGTTGTCACCCCTGCGGCGGCGTGTGCCGGGTCTCCCGCAGACAGGCCGTCAGGTGTGCGGCCAGCTCGACCGGCCGGGACAGCGCGACGAGGTGGCCCCCGGGCACCTCGTCGACGTCGAGTCCCAGCCGTTCCCGCGCCACCCGCCGCTGCAGCGGGAGGGGGAAGAAGCGGTCGTCGCGGCCGGCCAGCACCCGGGTCGGCACGTCCGGCCACGCGGCCAGCGGCCACGGCTCGGTGAACGGCGTGCCCGACTGGGCCGACGCGTGCGCGGCACCGGCGGCCCAGACCTCCGGCGGGACGTCGTGGGAGAAGTCGGCCTCGACGTCGTCGCCGACCGGGCGACCCTGCTCCCGCGCGCAGTCCGCGCGGGCGGCAGCCTGGCCGACGGCCTGCCACCACTCGCCTCCGGTCTCGCCCGGCCGCGGCACCATCGCGTTGAGCAGCACCAGCAGCCGTACCGGTCGCCGGGCGGCGACCAGGGGCGCGGTCAGCCCGCCCATCGACTGGCCGACCACCACCACGTCGTCGTCGGCGCCGGCGTCGTCCAGCGCGGCGAGCGCGGCATCGGTGTAGGCGCGCAGCCCGGCGGTGTCGTCGCCGGCCGGGAGGTCGACGGCGACCGGCCGGTGCCCGGCCCGTTCGAGCTCGGGCACCAGCCGGTGCCAGTACCAGGCGCGCCCGCCGGCGCCGGGGACGAGGAGGACGGTGCTCACACGTCCCCGACCGCCGCGGCGCCCGGGACTCATCGGTCCCGCGGGTCAGAACAGCTGGTCGATCGCCGCCGCGACCAGCCCGGCCGCCTCGGCGTCGTCCATCTGCGCGGACACCGCCGGCTCCTCACCGGTCAGCGAGGAGATGCCGCTGTCGGCGGTCGCCTCGCCCGAGGCGAGGCCGTGGCCGTACTCGACCGTGGTCTCCCAGTAGACCCAGCCGTCGGCCTCGGCGAAGACGTAGCTCACGGACGCGTAGGCGTAGGACGTGGTGGCCGCCGACTCCGACCAGTCGGCGTAGCCGTCGTCGTCCTCGTCGTAGGCGACCGCGTCGATCACGCCGTCGAGGTCGGTGTCGGCGCCCCACACGTCGGGCAGCGCGTTGTCGGTGGTGTCCACGCCGACCTCCTCGACGGAGCCGTCCTCGTCGCTGTCGAAGGCCCAGGTGTCGGCCCACCCGTCGAGGTCGGTGTCGACGGCGACCTGCTCGACCAGGCCGTTCTCGTCCCAGTCGATCGCCCAGGTGTCCTCGTAGCCGTCGCCGCTGTCGTCGAAGGCGTACTGGTCGACGTAGCCGTTGTCGTCGGTGTCGTAGGCGTTGTAGGCGTACGTGTCCGCCGACGCGGTGCCGGCGGTGGCGAGCACCGCGGCGACGGCGGCCGCCGGGACGGTGGCGCGCAGCAGGGTGCGGGTCAGGCGGGTGCGGGCCGGGCGGGTGCGGGTCGGGCGGGTGCTGGTCATGGCGGGTGCCTCCTCGGTCGGGAGCCGTGTCCGGCTCGCTGCGAGGACGCTCCCGCCCGCCACCTGCGGCTGACTGGGAGCCGGCTTGGACGCCCGCTTGCAGACCGCCCGCGGGACCGGCCGGGGGCGACCCGGCGGGTCAGCCCGCGAGGTAGGGGATGGTCTGCGGCCCCTCGGGCAGGTAGCAGACCCGGGCTCCCGGCCCGTGCCGCTCCACCGCCTCGGCGATGGAGCCGGCCAGGTCCGCCGTCGGGGTGAGGTGGGCGGCGCGCACCGCGTCGGGGCCCAGGCCGTCGCAGTACAGCTGGACGTCGGCCTTGCCGAGGATGCGGGCCAGGATCTGCACCTGCCACTGGTCGGGCACGCTGAACCCCTCGGAGGAGATCAGCTCGAGCAGGCCCGCCGGGTCGTCGGCGGCACCGAGCACCTCGGCGAAGGAGCCGTGCGCGGGCAGGCCGTCGGCGCACTCGGCGGCCACCAGGACGCTGCCGCCCGGGCGCACCACGCGCTCGGCGGCGGCCATCCCCTTCACCGCCTGGTAGAGGTTCTGGTCCAGCGGGAAGCCGGAGTTGGTGGTGACGACGACGTCCATCGGCTCCGGCACGGCCCGCATGGCGGCGGCGCGGGCCAGCTCGCAGGCGCGGGCGTGCATCGTGAACAGCTCGCCGCAGACGACGTGGGTGATCCGCTTGGCCCGGTCCAGCAGCACGTCGAGGGCCAGGTGCGGGGGAGCGAGCGCGGCGCACGCCCGGATGTCGCGGTGCACCGGGTTGTCCTCGACCACGCCCCAGGTGGCCAGCGGGCTGCCGATGCGGGTGGCGTCGTGCAGCACCATCACGGTGTCGATGCCGGCCAGGCCGGGCGCCACCATCTTCGGCCCGCCGCTGAACCCGGCGAAGAAGTGCGGCTCGACGAACCCGGTGGTGATCCGCAGGTCGGCCTGGAGCCACAGGGTGTCCAGCTCCAGCGGCACGCCGTCCCCGGCGGTGCCGAGGGACGTCAGCGAGCTCCGGTCCCGTGCGTCGTGGTTGACCACCGAGCAGCGGGCCAGCACGTCGTCGCCGAGCATCTCCCGCAGCTCCTCGGCGGTGTTGCCCCGGTGCGTGCCGGTGGCCACCAGGACGACGACCTCGCAGCCCGGCGCGGCGGCGTCGATCTCCTCCAGCAGGGCGTGCAGCATCGCCGGGCGCGGCTGCGCGCGGGTCCCGTCGCAGACGGAGACCGCCACGGTCATCCCGGGCCGCACCTGCTCGCGCAGCGGGGGCACGCCCAGGGGGTCGCGCAGGGCGTCGCGCAGGGCGGTCGCCGGATCGGCGAGCGCCGGGTCGTCCTGCGGGGTGATCACCAGGGCGCCGTCCTGCAGCGGGACGTCGATCGCGCCGCGGCCGTAGGCGAGGGACACGGTCGGGGGTGCTGCCGTCATCGGACCGTCCTCCAGCTGCCGGCGGGACGTCGGCCGGCCGGGCGGCGACCGACGTCGGCAGCCTAGCCACGGCGCCGTCCGGAGGCGGCCGCGGACGGGTCCGCTCCCCGCCGATGCCGCAGGATGGGGCGGCGGCCGCACCGGCCGGCCGCACGAGGAGGGGACCTGGCATGAGGGCGCGGCTGCTCGACCTGCTCGCCGGCCTGCCGTACCGGGCGGTGGCCTGCAGCGGCGGCGTGGACAGCCTGACCCTGGCCACGGCCGCGCACCGGGCCGCGCCGGACACCACGCTGGTCGTGCACAGCGTCACCCCGGCCGTCCCCGCGGCGGCCACCGCCCGGGTGCTGGAGACCGCGGCCGCCGAGGGCTGGGACCTGCGCACGGTGCGGTCGCGGGAGTTCGAGGACGAGGCCTACCTGGCCAACCCGCGGAACCGCTGCTACGTCTGCAAGTCCCACCTCTACGACGCGATGGGCGACCTGGTGGCCGTGGCCGGTGGCGGACACGGGCTGCTCAGCGGCGCCAACGCCGACGACCTCGGCGAGTACCGCCCGGGCCTGCGGGCCGCGGCCGAGGCCGGCGTCCGGCACCCCTTCGTCGAGGTGGGGGCGGCCAAGGCCGACGTCCGCGCGCTGGCCCGGGAAGCTCGGGCTGCCGCACGCCGACCTGCCGGCGTCCCCGTGCCTGGCCAGCCGGCTCTACACCGGGACGGCGGTGACGCCCGCCCGGCTGCACGCCGTCGAGGTCGGCGAGGCGCTGCTGACCGCCCGCACCGGGGTGGCCGTGGTGCGCTGCCGGCTGCGGGAGGACGAGGTGCGGATCGAGGTCGGGGCCGCCGACCGCGACCGGGTCGGCCCGGACGTGGTCGCCGCGGTGCTCGCGGCCGTGCGCGCCGTCGAGCCCGGCATCCGCACCGCCGTCCTCGACGAGGAGCCCTACCGGCCGGGGCGGGCGTTCACGCTGACGCCGGTGGCGCGGTGAGCGACGCCGCCGACCGGGGGTACGTGGACCTCGGCTTCGCGCGGGTCGACACCGACCGCGCGGCCCGCACGGGTGACCCCGAGGTGGTGTACGCCGCCGGCAAGACCGCCGAGGAGGTGGTCGCCATCGTCGCGGCCCTGCGCGCGGACGCCCCCGACCGGCCGGCGCTGGTGACCCGGGCGGCGCCCGGGACCGTCGCCGCGCTGACCGCCCGCTGGCCCGACGCGCTGGTCGAGCGGTCCACGGTCGCGGTCGGGCCGCTGCCGCCGCCCGCCGGGCTGGTCGCCGTGGTCAGCGCCGGCACCTCCGACGAGCCGGTGGCGACCGAGGCGGCCACCACGCTGCGCGTGCACGGCGCCGGCGTCGTCCGGGTGACCGACGTCGGGGTGGCCGGGCTGCACCGGGTCCTCGACGCCCGCCCGGTGCTCCGGGACGCCGACGTGGTGGTCGTGGTCGCCGGGATGGAGGGTGCCCTGCCCAGCGTCGTCGGCGGGCTGGTCGGGACGCCGGTCGTCGCGGTGCCGACCAGCGTCGGCTACGGCGCCAGCTTCGGCGGGCTGTCCGCGCTGCTGGGGATGCTCAACTCCTGCGCCCCCGGGGTGGTCGTCTGCAACATCGACAACGGCTTCGGCGCCGGGGTGTTCGCCGCCCGGGTCGCCCGGAGCATCGCCGCCGGGCGGACGGCGGAGTGAGCCGGGTCGGCTGGCTCGACCTGGGCAGCGGCGTCTCCGGCGACATGCTCCTCGGGGCGCTGGTCGGTGCCGGGGTCCCGCCGGCCACGCTGTCCGCGGCCCTGGAGCCGCTCGGGCTGCCGATCACCCTGCGCCGCGAGGACGTCCGGCGCGGCGGGCTGGCCGCCGTCCGGGTGCACGTCGAGGTGCCGGCCGGCGACCAGCCGCACCGGACGTGGGCCGACGTGCGGGTCCTGCTCGGCCGGCTGCCCGAGCCGCTGCGCTCGTCGGTGTCCGGCGTCTTCGCCGCGCTGGCCCGCGCGGAGGCCGCGGTGCACGGCGTCCCCGCCGACGCCGTGCACTTCCACGAGGTGGGCGCCCTCGACGCGGTCGCCGACGTGGTCGGGGTGTGCGCCGGCGTGGCCGCCCTCGGCCTGGACCGGCTGGTCGCCTCGCCGATCGCGCTGGGCAGTGGGTCGGTGCGGACGGCGCACGGGGTGCTGCCCGTCCCGGGGCCCGCGGTGCTGGCGCTGCTCGCCGACGCGTCGGTGCCGGCGCACGGCGGGCCGGCCGGCGAGGAGCTGGCGACGCCCACGGGCGTGGCGCTGGTGACCTCCCTGGCGTCGGGGTACGGCCCGCTGCCGCCGCTGCGGCCCGCGGCGACCGGCACCGGCGCCGGCGGCCGGGACCCCGCCGACCGGCCGAACGTGGTGCGGCTGGTGGTGGGGGAGGCCCTCGAAGCGGGATCCCCGGAGCCGGGGTCCGCGCAGCAGGTGGTGGTGCTCGAGACCAACGTCGACGACCTCGACCCGCGGGCCTGGCCGGCGGTCCTCGCCGGCCTGCTGGCCGCCGGGGCGCTCGACGCCTGGCTGACGCCGGTGCTGGTGAAGAAGGGCCGCCCGGCGCACGTGGTCAGCGCGCTGGCCGAGCCGGCCGCCGTCCCGGCGGTGCGGGCCGTGCTGTTCCGGGAGACCACCACGCTGGGGGTCCGCGAGTCCGTCGTGGCCCGCTCGGTGCTCGCCCGCCGGTTCGCTACCGTCGACGTCGACGGGCAGCCGGTGGCCGTCAAGCTCGGCCTCGGGCCCGACGGCGGGGTGCTCAACGCGGTGCCGGAGTGGGAGGACGTCGTCCGCGCGGCCGCGGCGCTGGACCGGCCGGTGAAGCTGGTCCTGGCGCAGGCGAGCGGGCGCGCCCAGGCACTGGCCGCCGGGTCGCCGCCCCCCGGCACGGGCCGGGTGGGGCTCCCGTGACGGGTGGGACGACACGGTGCTCCCGGCAACCTCGATGTCATCGAGACGTCATGACGGGTGCCTACCGTGGGGTGCTCACCCGGACGACAGGGGAGCGCACCGTGAGCACCACCACGCTGGACAGCACGACGACCACGAGGGCCACGACGCGGACGGGCCGGGCCACCTGGACGTGCCCGAACTGCCGCGGCGAGACCACCACGGCCAAGAAGCGCTGCACCGACTGCGGCACGTCGCGCTGGTGAGCCCGGGACCGGGTCCGTCGTCGTACCCGGTCCTCCCTCACGCCGGCGGCGGGGCTCCGCGCAGCCGCACCACCGCGGCGCGGTGACGACGGCGGCCGACCAGCCGCCACACCAGCCGCCACCCCCGGCCCACGCCCGCGAGCAGCCGCGCCCGCTCCGCGGGGGCGGCGTCCTCCAGCGCCAGGCCCAGCAGGAGCAGCCGCTCGCGCCCGGACAGCGCCGGCCGTGCCGCGCGGCGGATCGCCGTCCACCCCCTGGCCGGCAGCCGGTCGGCGACCAGGGGCAGCAGTTCGCGCTCCTCGGCGGCGGTGAGCGCCTCGACGGCCGCGGCGAGGTCGAGGCAGGCCAGCGCAAAGGCGTCACGGGCCCTCGGCGACCGCGCGACTCCCCACTGCCGCCCCCCGGTGGACAGGGCACGCAGCGCCTGGTCGACGACGGCGCAGCGCGCCGTCCAGCCCGCCACCGTCTCCCGCGCGGCCGGGGCGGCGTCCGCGGGCAGGGCGCGCAGCAGCGCCGGCCACAGCAGCTCCCGCTCGGTGGTGGTGTGCCCCCGCAGCACCCGCCCGAGCAGGTCGGCGTGCCGGGTCAGGGTGGCGGTGCGGGCCGGCTCGCCGGCCGGCGCCCAGGTGACGAGGTCGGCCAGCAGCCGCAGCTCCCGGCGGACCAGCCGGTGCAGGACGAGCTGGTAGGCGACGGCCCGCGGACCGGTGGTCCGGGCAGCGGGGCCGGCCGTGGGGGAACGGACCGAGGGAGTGGTCATGGGACACCTCGGGTGGTGCTGGGCCGGTCCGGTACGAGCAGAGCATAGGGAGGCCGGCGGCGGCCCGACAGGGGGCACGACAGGGGGCACGGCGCCGTTCCGGCTCCGGCGGGTGCGCCGGGGGGCGGCGACAGGGACGGCGTCGTCCGTTACGTTCGGTCCGTGAGCGTGATCACGCGGAACGCTGTGCGCGTGAGGGGCCCGGAGACCGCCCGGCCGATGCTGTTCGCCCACGGGTTCGGCTGCGACCAGACCATGTGGCGGGCCGTCGCACCGGGCTTCGCCGCCGACCACCGGGTGGTCACCTTCGACCACGTGGGGTCCGGCGACTCGGAGCTGGCGGCCTACGACCCGCAGCGCTACGGGTCGCTGCGCGGGTACGCCGGCGACGTCGTCGAGATCTGCCGCGAGCTCGACCTCACCGGCGCCGTCTACGTGGGCCACTCGGTGGCCGCGATGATGGGCGTCCTCGCCGCCGCGGAGGCGCCGGAGCTGTTCGCGGCGCTGGTGATGGTCGGCCCCAGTCCGCGCTACGTCGACGAGGACGGCTACACCGGCGGCTTCTCCCGGGCCGACGTCGCCGCGCTGCTGGACTCCCTCGACAGCAACCCGCTGCAGTGGTCGGCGGCGCTGGCCCCAGTGGTGGCCGGTCCCGGCAACCCCCGGGTGGCCACCGAGCTGGCCGGGAGCTTCTGCCGCACCGACCCCGTGGTGGCCCGCCAGTTCGCGCGGGTGACGTTCCTGTCCGACAACCGCGCCGACCTGCCCGGGGTGCGCGTCCCCACGCTGGTCCTGCAGTGCAGCCAGGACGCGATCGCGCCGGAGCCGGTGGGCCGCTACGTGCACGAGCACGTCCCCGGCAGCGTCTTCACCCAGCTGTCGGCCACCGGGCACTGCCCCCACCTGTCGGCGCCGGAGGAGACGACGGCGGCCATCCGCGCCTTCCTCCGCGACACCGGGATCTGACCGGGCGGGCGCGATGGACCGCACGGAGCGCGACCACCGGCCGGAGGGGCTGGCCCGGCTGCTCGAGGAGGACCCGGCCGACCTCTACGAGAACGCCCCCTGCGGCTACCTCTCGATGGTCCCCGACGGCCGCGTCGTCAAGGTCAACGGCACCTTCTGCGCCTGGACCGGGCGCGACCCCGACGACGTGCGCGGCCGGCGGCTGCCCGACCTGCTCAGCGCCGGCGGCCGGGTGTTCTACGAGACCCACCTCGCGCCGCTGCTGCGGCTGCAGGGCGCCGTGCGGGAGGTGGCGCTCGACGTCGTCCGCGCCGACGGGTCGGTGCTGCCCTGCCTGGTCAACGCCGTCGAGGTGCGCGACGCCGAGGGGCAGCCGGTGCTGGTGCGCGCCACGGTCTTCGAGGCCACGTCGCGGCGGCGCTACGAGCGGGCGCTGCTGGCCGCGCAGCGGGCCGCGGCCGACTCCGAGGCACGCGCGCGGACGCTGCAGCAGGTGGTCTCCGAGCTGGCCGCCGCGGGCTCGGCCGAGCGCGTCGCCGACGTGGTGGTGCGCCGTGCGCGCTCGGCGGTCGAGGCCGCCGGCGCGGGGCTGTGGCTGGCCGACCCCGTCCCCGGCGGGCGGGTCGAGGGGCAGCCGGTGCCGGTGACCCTCGCCGCCTCCGACGGGCTCTCGCCCGAGCTGCTCACCGAGCTGGCCACGGCGGCGCCCGCCGGGGCGGAGCTGGTGCGCACCGGCGGGGTGCGGGCGGCGCCGGTCGGGCCGGAACTGCGCGAGCGCTGGCCGGGGCTGGCCGCGACCATGGCCGAGGCGGGGCAGGAGGCGCTCGTCGTCGTCCCGGTCTCGGCGGCCGACGACCGGCACCTGGGCGCGCTGGTCCTCGTCCTCGGCGTCACCGACGACAGCGAGCTGATCAGCCTCACCGAGCCGGGCACCCGCGGCGCGCTGTCGCCGGCCGACGCCGAGCTGCTGGCCACCCTGGGCCGGCAGGCCGGGCAGGCGCTCGAGCGCGTCCGGCTGCACGAGGAGACCCTGCGGCAGGCCGCCCGCTCGGCGTTCCTGCTCGAGGCCGCCCGGCTGCTGGCCGCGCCGCGGGAGGTGGGCGAGACCGTCGAGCGCCTGGCCGAGCTGGCCGTGGGCCGGCTCGCCGACGTCTGCGTCATCGACCTCGTGACCGAGCACGGGCTGGTCGAGCCGGTGGTGGCGCACGCCGACCCGGCCCGCCGGCACTTGGTCGAGCAGCTGCGCGACCAGCACCTGCCGCACCGCGACGGCACCCACCCGAGCGTGCGGGCCATGGTCGAGCGCCGCACGGTCTGGGCGCACGGGGTCGACGAGTGGCTGCTGCTGCGGATGTCGACCTCGCCGGAGCACCTGTCGGTCAGCCGCGCGCTCGAGCTCACCGACCTCATCTGCGTGCCGCTGCTGGTCGACGGCCGCCCGCTCGGGGTCATCACGCTCGGCGCCGACTCGCGCCGTGGCCGCTTCAGCGAGGCCGACGTCGAGACCGCCGAGCAGCTGGCGCTGCAGATGTCGCAGGGCATGGACGTCGCCCAGCGCTTCGAGCTGGAGTCGCGGACCTCCCACGCCCTGCAGGGCAGCCTGCTGCCACCGCACCCCCCGGCGGTGGCGGGGCTGGCGCTGGCGGTGCGGTACCTGCCGGGCAGCCGTGGCGCCGACGTCGGCGGGGACTTCTACGACGTCGTCCCGCTGCCCGGCGGCACCGACGTGGGGCTGGCCGTGGGGGACGTCGTCGGCCACGACGTCACCGCCGCCGCGACGATGGGCCAGCTGCGCAGCGTGCACCGGGCGCTGCTGGTCGACCGGCCGGCCCCCGGGGCGCTGGTCGAGCGGCTGCACGACAGCTGGCCGCTGCTCGGCCTGCCGCGGATGGCCACCGCCCTCTTCGCCACGCTGCGCCCGGGCACCGGGGAGCTGCGGATCGCCTCGGCCGGCCACCTGCCGCCGCTGCTGGTGGCCGGCGGGCGCGCGCAGCTGCTGCCGGTCGTGCCCGGCCGGGCGCTCGGCGCACCGCCCGGGCCGGCGCCGGAGTGGTCGGGCCGGCTGCCGGCCGGTGCCTCGCTGGTGCTCTTCACCGACGGGCTGGTGGAGAGCCGCACCGCCGACCTCGACGCCGGGCTCGACCGGCTGTGCGCCACCGCCGAGGAGGTGGCGGCGGGGGAGGAACCGGCCGACCCGGACGTGCTCTGCGACCGGCTGCTCGCCGCGCTCACCGGCCCGCGCCGGGCCGACGACGTCGCGCTGCTGGTGCTCACCCGGCTCCCGGACGCGCACGAGGAGCCGGCCGCGTCCGAGGAGCCGGAGGCCGACCCCGCCCTGCTCACCGCCCTGCCCGCCGCCGTGCCCGCCGCCGTGCCCGCTGTCGTGCCCGGTCCTGTCCGCGCCTGCGGTCCCGCCGCCGACCTGGCCGACGTGCTCGACGGGGCCGGCGGTGACGTCACCGTGTCCGGCGACGCGATGCGCTGGTCCCCCGAGCGGGCCGAGCCGGAGGCGCCGCCGGCCGGCTTCCCGGGCCTCGACGTCGCCGCGGGCCTCGGGCTGGTGCTCGGCCTGGACCCGGCGTCGGTGCGCCGCCTGGTGTCGGGGGCGCTGACCCGGCTCTCGGGGGCGGTCGGCGACGCGGTCGGGGAGCTGCGGCAGCTGGCCCGCGACGTGCGGCCGGGCGGCGACCCCGACGATGGCCCCGACGGTGAGGGAGACCCTTGACGTCGTCCCCCTGCGGGCGCCGGCCCCGGGGTGACCTGTACAACCGAGGCAGGAGAACAGCCACGCCGACGTGGGGACGGACCCGGTATGACCAGCAACCAGTTGACCCTGGCGCCCGCGCCACCCTCCGAGGCCGCCGAGCAGGTCCGGCTGGAGGTACGGCAGTTCCTGGCCGAGGAGCTGGCCGCCGGGAGCTTCACCACCCACGTGGACACCTGGCTGTCCGGCGTGGACCCCGACTTCTCGAGGAAGCTCGGCGCCCGCGGCTGGCTGGGCATGACCTGGCCCAAGCAGTACGGCGGCCACGAGCGCACCGCGATGGAGCGCTACGCCGTCACCGAGGAGCTGCTGGCCGCCGGTGCTCCGGTGGCCGCGCACTGGATCGCCGACCGGCAGTCCGGACCGAACCTGCTGCGCTACGGCACCGAGGAGCAGCGCAAGGACATCCTCCCGCGCATCGCCGCCGGTGAGTGCTACTTCGTCATCGGGATGAGCGAGCCCGACAGCGGTTCGGACCTGGCCTCCATCCGCACCCGCGCGGCCCGCAACGCCGACGGAGACTGGGTCGTCAACGGCGCCAAGGTCTGGACGAGCAACGCCCACCACTCGCACTACGCGATCGTGCTCGTGCGCACCGGCCCGCCCGGCGAGGGCCCGCGCGGCAAGCACCAGGGGCTCACCCAGCTGCTCATCGACCTGTCACTGCCGGGCATCGCGATCAACCCGATCCGCATCCTCGACGGCGGCCACCACTTCAACGAGGTCGTGTTCGACGACGTCGTCGTCCCCGGCGACATGCTGCTGGGCACCGAGGGCGCCGGCTGGCACCAGGTGACCGCGGAGCTGGCCTTCGAGCGGTCCGGTCCGGAGCGGTTCCTCTCGACCTGGCCGCTGCTGGCCGAGTTCGGCCGCCGCGCCGCGGACTCCGGCGACCCGGCGCAGCTGGCCACGCTGGGCCGGCTGTCGTCACGGGCGCTGGCGCTGCGCCAGCTGTCGCTGCGCATCGCCGCGGCCCTGGACCGCGGCGAGCTGCCCGACATCCCGGCGGCGCTGGTCAAGGACGTGGGGACGACGTTCGAGCAGGACGTCGTCGACGAGGTGCGCCGGGTGGCCGACGTCCCCGCGTCGCTGGACAGCCCCGACCCGCTGGGCCGGGCGCTGGCCGAGGCGCAGCTGCACGCACCGGGCTACACGCTGCGGGGCGGGACCAACGAGATCCTGCGCGGGATCGTGGCGCGAGGGCTGGGGCTGCGCTGATGGCATCCGACCAGGACCTGGTGGTCGAGACCGTCCGGGAGATCCTCGCCGGGCACGAGCCGTTCGTGCTCACCGCCGAGCAGCCGTGGGACGCGGGCCTGTGGGCCGACCTGGCCGAGGCCGGGCTGACCGGGGTGGGGCTGCCCGAGGAGGCCGGCGGCTCCGGCGGTGAGCTCGCCGACGCCGTCGCCGTCGTCCGCACCCTCGCGGCCGGCGCCGGGGCGGTGCCGGTGGCCGAGCAGCTGCTCGTGGCCGCACCCGCGCTGCTGGTCGGCGACCTCGACCTGCCCTCGCCGGAGGAGCCGCTGACCGTCGCGGTCGACGGCGCGCTCACCGCCGAGCCGTCCGACGACGGCGACGGCCCGGGCCGGTTCACCCTCACCGGCACGGCCGTCGACGTCCCGTGGGCCGGTGTGGCCCGGCACGTCGCCGTGCTGGCCCGGCCGCCCGCGGGCATCGAGGGCGAGGTGCTCGCCGTCGTGGACGCCGCCGACCTGGCGGCCTCGCGCGCGGTCAACCTGGCCGGCGAGCCGCGGGGGTCGCTGGTGCTCGACGGCGTCGGCGTGCCCGGGGCGCTGCTGAGCCCGGCGCAGGCCGGGCTGGTGCGCGCCCGCTACGCGCTGGCGCGGGCGCTGCAGATCTCCGCCGCCCTCGAGCAGGTGCTGGCCTGGACGGTGCAGTACGCCGGCGAGCGCGTGCAGTTCGGCCGGCCGCTGGGCAGGTTCCAGGCCATCCAGCTGGAGCTGGCGCAGATGGCCGGCGAGGTCACCGCGACCGCGGCGCTGGTCGACGCGGCCGTCCAGGCGCTCGACCGCGGGGAGGACACCGCGGTCCTGGCCGCCGCGGCGGCCAAGGTGCGCGCCGGTGCCGCCGTCGAGGTGGTGGCCAAGCTCGCCCACCAGGTGCACGGCGCGATCGGCTTCACCCAGGAGCACCGGCTGCACCACCTCACCCGCCGCTGCTGGTCCTGGCGGGACGAGGGCGGCAGCGAGCTGGTGTGGTCGCGGGCGCTGGGTGCCGGCCTGCTCGCCGGCGGGGGCGACGACCTCTGGCCGGCGCTGACCCGCGTCGTCTGATCACAGGACCGCGTCCTCATCCCTCGCAGGCTCGGGACGAGCCTCGGGACGGGGCCGCCGGCCCTCCACCGCTCGCACGCTCGCGGCGGGCCCCTGCAGGGAGGGCGTCCCGGCACGTCACCGCCTCCTCCGCCTCCCGCGTCCGGGAGGCGGAGGAGGGCCGCCCTCAGACCGTCTCGGGCACCCGCAGGTGCGCGAGCACCAGCTCGAACTCCTCGGTGTCGGTGATCGCGATCCGCATGAGCCGGGCGAAGTCGTCGCGGCTGGCGCGGGCGTGCATCCGGCTGGCCTCCATGCACTCTCGGTCCTCGAACGTGACCGCGGAGGCGGCCATGCCCTGCGCGCCGTCGACCATCAGGCTCACGCTGCAGAAACCCGAGTAGTTCTCCATCCGCGGCACCATGACGGCGCGGTAGGCGTCGAGGACCCGGTCCACGTCGGCGGGGTCGCACCGGAACCAGGTCACCCGCGTGCTCGCGCCCGACGGCGACTCCGAGCGCCGGTGCATGACCGCGACCTCCCACTCCTGCACCTGGAGCTGACCGTCGAAGACCTCCGCGGCCCGGTCGCGGATGCCGCGCACACCCTCGGCGCTGGACCGCATGGCGTCGGCGTCGTGCCACGACGAGGTGATGATGCTCCGGCCGGTGTCCCGGTCGGCCAGCATCGACAGCCCCACGCAGCCCGGCATCTCGGTGACGACGGGCATGACCTCGTCGCAGACGTAGGCGATGCCGTCGTCGATCCTCGCGGGCGTGCCGTTGATGGTGGTCGAACGTGCGTACATCCCGTTCCTCCCTCGGGACGGCGGCGCCCACGCGGCACCGTCGCGCCAGACAGCGTCCTCGTGACGGCTCGCCGGGGGAAGGGCGCACGCACCACCTGCCGGTACCGGAGGGCATGGGAACCGCCCTCGTCCTCGTGCACGACGCCGACCCCTCGTGCGACACCGGCTGGTCGGCAGCCTGCGCCCGGCGCTGGAGGCGCCGGCCGGCGAGCACGGCTTCCTCGACGTCGAGACCGCCGACCCCTCCCTCGTGCCGGCCGGGCCGTGGTTCGAGCACCACGGCGACCGGTGCACCGTGCCGCCGGGCGGGGTGGAGGTGACCCGCACCGACCGGGCGGTGCAGGCGTTCACCCACGGCCGGCACCCGGGCGTGCAGTTCCACCCGGAGGTCGACCCGGGCGCCTTCCCGGCGTGGGAGGAGGCTGGGAGCTGACCGGCCCGCCGCCGGAGGCCGCCGCGCTGGTGACCACCCGACCGGCGGCCCGACCCGGGGTCCCGCCACGACCCCCGGCGGAGCAGCATGCGGGTCGTGAGCAGTGACGCGCACGGCCACACCCGCCGCCTCGACCTCGCCGACGCCACCGTCCGCGAGTGGGACGCGACCGTGGTGGCAGCCGACCCCGAGCAGGGCATCGTGCTGGACCGCTCGGCCTTCTACCCGGGAGGCGGAGGTCAGCCGCCGGACGAGGGCGTGCTGCTGTGGGGCGGGGTGCGCACCCGCATCGCCGGGACGCGCAGGGGTGACGAGCTGTACCTCGTCCCGGTCGAGGGCGACCCGCTGCCGCCGCCGGGCACCGCCGTCCGCGGGGCCCTCGACGACGAGCGGCGCACCGCACTGATGCGCACGCACTCGGGGCTGCACGTCCTCACCGGCGTCGTCCTCCGGGACTTCGGCGCGAAGGTCACCGGCGGCAACATGGAGCCCCTGGTCGCCCGCATGGACTTCGACCTCGCCGAGGTGCCGCCCGACTTCAAGGACCGGGTGGCCGAGGCCGTCAACGCCGAGATCGCCGCCGACCGGCCGATCGAGGTGCGGACGCTCCCGCGCGAGGAGGCCTACGCCATCCCCGACCTCATCCGGACGGCGACGGACCTGCTGCCACCCGACATCGAGCGGGTGCGGATCGTCGACATCGTCGGCCTCGACCTGCAGGCCGACGGTGGGACGCACGTGGCCTCGACGGCGATGGTCGGCCGCGTCGAGGTGGTCAAGATGGAGAACAAGGGCCGTGGTTTCCGCCGATTGCGGGTGCGCCTGGTCTGACCGGGTCCAGACGTTTCAGTTTCGCTGGGCGTGGCGGCCGTCTCCGCCCTAGCCTGGGTCCGTGCACGGGAGGAACTCGGCACGGCCGGCCGCGCAGCGCGCGGTGGATTCCTCCTGGCTGCACCGGATCCTCCTGCTCGCCGGCCTGGTGACCTGCCTGTATGCCGTCCTCCTGGTCGTCTCCGGGGCCGCTCGCGCCGACGACGGCCCGCTGGGCGCGGTCGGCGGGGTGGTCGACGCCGGCTCCGCTCCTGCCCCGGACGTCGACCCGGCCGAGGTGGTCGCGTCGACGACGACGGTCCCCGCAGCCCCAGCCGTCGTGACGGAGTCGCCGGCCGACGCGGTCGACCCTGTCGCCGACGTCATCGAGCCGGTGGCCGAGGTGGTGACCCCGGTCGCCCCGCCGGTGGCCGAGGTGGTGCCCCCGGTCGCCCCGCCGGTGGCCGAGGTGGTGCCCCCGGTCGCCCCGCCGGTGGCCGAGGTGGTGCCCCCGGTCGCCCCGCCGGTGGCCGAGGTCCCCGAGCCCGCGGTCGAGCCGGTGACCGAGGTGGTCGAGCCGGTGACTGAGGTCCCTGAGCCTGCGCTCCAGCCGGCGCCTCCCGTTGCCGAGCCGGTGACGGAGGTCGCTGAGCCCGTGGTGGAGCCGGTGACCGAGGTGACCGAGCCGGTGACCGAGCCCGCTGAGCCCGTGGCTGAGCCGGTGCCTGAGGTCGTTGAACCGGTGACGGAGGTCGCTGAGCCGGTGACCGAGGTGACCGAGCCCGTGACTGAGGTCGTCGGGCCGGTGACCGAGGTGACCGAGCCGGTGACCGAGGTGACCGAGCCGGTGACCGAGGTCGTCGAACCGGTGGTCGAGCCGTCGACCGAGGGTGTCCAGCCGGTGGTCGAGCCCGTGGTCGAGCCCGTGGTCGAGCCGGTGGCCGAGGTGGTCGACCCGGTGACCGAGGGCGCCGATCCTGTGCTCGAGCCGGCGCTCCCCGTCGCCGAGCCGCTGACTGGGGTTGTCGAGCCGGTGGTCGAGGTCACCGAGCCCGTGGCTGAGCCGGTGAGCGAGGTGGTCGAGCCGGTCGCCGAGCCCGTCGTCGAGCCGGTGACCGAGGCTGCCGAGCCCGTGGTCGAGCCGGTGACGGAGCCGGTGGCTGAGGTCGTCGAGCCGGTGAGGCCGGTGGCCGGACCTGCGGTGGAGCCCGTGGTCGAGCCGGCGACTGAGGTCGTCGAGCCGGTGAGCCCGGTGGTCGAGCCCGTCATCGAGCCGTCGACTCCTGTCACCGAGCCGGTGACAGGAGGGGGTGAGCCGGTGACCGAGGTCGTCGGACCGGTGTCTGGCCCTCCCATCGGAGGCGTCCAGCCGGTTACCGAGCCGGTGGCTGAGGTCGTGACCTCGGTGATCGAGCCGGTGACCGACGTGGTCAGTCCCATCACCGAGCCAGTGGCTGAGGTGGCAGACCCGGTCGCCGAGCCGGTGGCGGAGGTCGTCCCCGATCGCGACGCTGCGGGGCCGGTCGTCGACACGGTGGTCCCGGAGGCCGACGTCGTGCCCGAGTCGGAGACGGACACCCCGGCTCCAGCGACCGAGTCGGCAGCAGAGGTCGAGCCCACGGTGCTCGAGGCCGTGCAGCCGGTCGAGCAGCCGGTGGCGGAGGAGTCGGTGGCCGAGGAGTCCGCAGCCGAGGAGCCGGTGGTCGCGGAGCCGGTGGTCGCGGAGCCGGTGGTCGCGGAGCCGGCGGCCGAGGAGTCGGTGGCCGAGGAGCCGGCGGCCGAGGAGGTGGCCGCCGAGGTGGCCGAGGAGACCTCTTCCTCCGCGCCCGTCGTCGCGACCACGCCGACGGCCGTCCCCGCCACCCAGCCCGCGGTCGTGCAGGCGACCCCGACGGCCACGCCGGGGCTCGCGGCGGTCGGCATCGGCGCCCCGTGTGCCGGGGCGACCGTCCCCGTCCTCCCGGCCGTCGAGGCCGCCGCGGTCGAGCTGCTGCACCACGAGACCGGCCGGACCGGCAGGACCGGCGTCCGAGCTCCCGCTCCGTCCGCTGCGCCGCCGGCCGCCGCCGCACCGCCGCTACCGGCACCCGTGCCTCCCGGCCCGACGCCGACACCCGCTGCGCCGGTTCCGACCGGCCCGCCCACGCTCACCTCGTCGTCGTCGACGCCGCTCGCGGCTCTCGCCGCGGTCTTCGACTACGGCCTGCCGCGCTCCGCTGCGGGCGCGGTCCTCGTCGGGGCGCCGGTCCACGACCCGGTGGGCCCCACGCTGTCCGACCCCGGGTTCTCCCCCGACTGACCTCCCCCCGGCGTGCACGCGGCCGTCGCGGAGGGAGCGCACCGTCCACTCCCCGCATCCCGGTCGGTGGTGCACGCCTCCCTGGCGTGACCTCGACCCGGCCTCGGCTGGGCCGGGGCCACCGGGCGGGGAGGTATCGGGGATGGGGGTACCAGGCGCTGTGGCCACTGCCGCGCGGGGACCCCTGACCTCCCGGCCCATCCGAGAGGACGACGGGGGCGGCGCTCCTGACACGGCGCCGCCTCCGTCGTCCGGCTCCGCACCCGACGCGCGGGAGACCGGGCGCGGTGCCGTCAGCGGCGCCGGAGCCACGGCGGCCGCACCACCGAGGCGGGCGTCGCCGGCGCGAACGAGCCCTGCCGCGCGGCCACGGTCACCGTCGCGGCGAACACCACGAGCAGCAGCCAGGCCGGACTCAGCGGCACGAGCCCGCGCCCCACGCCGACCAGGCAGCGGAACACACGGTGGTACGCCGCTCAGTGCGCCCCGATGACGAGGGAGCCGACCAGGAACGTCAGGTACTCGAAGCGGTCGTCGGCCAGCGACCGCAGCACGGCCCCGCTGGTGTCGCCGTCGGGCGCCGGCAGGGTGATCGCGATCGCGACCACGGCGTCGGAGGAGGTGAGCCGCTCGGCGGCCCTGCAGGAGGGCCCTCTCAGTGCTGCCGCTCCTCGTCGGGTCGGTGGCCGATGCCGCCGGGCCCGTGCGAGGCGGGCACCTCCTCACCCGGTGCCACCGGTCCGGGCGGGGTGCCGTCGCCGAACGGGGAACCGCCGAGCCCCTCGCGGCCGTGCGGGGTCAGCCAGGCCGAGGTGTCCGGGCCCATCGGGATGACCTGCGTCGGGTTGATGTCGGCGTGGACGACGTAGTAGTGCTCCTTGATCTGCGGGAAATCGGTGGTGTCGCCGAACCCCGGCGTCTGGAACAGGTCGCGCGCATAGCCCCACAGCGCCGGCATCTCGGTCAGCTTCTGCCGGTTGCACTTGAAGTGGCCGTGGTAGACGGCGTCGAAGCGGGCCAGCGTGGTGAACAGCCGGACGTCGGCCTCGGTGATCGTGTCGCCCATGAGGAACCGCCGCGTCGACAAGCGCTCCTCCAGCCAGTCCAGCGCCGTCCACAGCCGCTCGTAGGCCTGGTCGTAGGCGCGCTGGGAGCCGGCGAAGCCGCACCGGTACACCCCGTTGTTGACCTCGGTGTACACGCGCTGCATGACCTCGTCCATCTCGTCCCGCAGGTGCCCGGGGTAGAGGTCGGGGGCGCCGTCGCGGTGGTGCGCCGTCCACTGGGTGGAGAAGTCGAGGGTCATCTGCATGAAGTCGTTGGTGACGACGGCCTTCGTCGGGACGTCGATCATCGCCGGCACGGTGATGCCCCGCGGGTACTGCGGGTCGCGGGCGAGGAAGGCCTCCTGCAGCCGCTCGTAGCCGAGCACCGGGTCACGGCCGCCGGGGTCGAGGTCGAAGGTCCAGCTGCGCTCGTCGTGGGTGGGCCCGCAGATGCCCATCGAGAGCACCGGCTCCAGGCCGAGCAGACGCCGCACGATCGCCGCGCGGTTGGCCCACGGGCAGGCGCGGGCGATGACCAGCCGGTACCGGTCGGCCTCGACCGGCCAGGGGCTCGACCCGTCGGCGGTGATCCGGTCGGTGATGTAGTTGGTGTCGCGGCTGTACTCCCGGCCGCCGGTGACGTACCCGGATCCCTTGTCGTCGCTCACGGTGGTCAGCCTCGCCGACACCGACCGCCGCCGCGCGCCGGGCAGGGTGTCCGCCCGCGCACCGTCGTGCTCTGCCCACACCTGTGGGCAGAGCACGACGGTGCGCGGGGGACCTACAGCCGGGACGTCGTCGCGTCGTCCTCCGCGCCGCCGAAGTACTGCTGGAGAACGGCGCGGAACACCGGCTCGTCCGGGTCGGCGTGCGCGAACAGCGTCATCGACGAGCGGAGCTTCAGCGCGTCCACCGGGCCGAGGACCGGCACCGGGTCGGACCCGGGCAGCCCGGTCAGCGCCCGGGCGCTCTCGAGCAGGCGCGGGCCGAGCACCGGGTGCGCGAGGTAGGCGCGGGCCTCGTCCAGGTCGCGGATCGCGTAGTGCTGGGCGGTGGCGCTGCGGCCGAGCCCGGCGACCTGCGGGAAGACGAACCACATCCAGTGGCTGCTCTTGCGCCCCGCCCGCAACTCCGCGAGGGCGCGGTCGTAGGTGCCGGACTGGGCGTCGACGAAGCGCTGCAGGTCGGGGGTCACCAGGTCGGGGGTCACCCGGTCAGCATGCGGGCCGGCGGCCACCGCGGCGTCCCCGACCGGCCGGGTCAGCGGGGCGTGCCGGCTCCCGGGCGGAACGCCGGGCCGTGACCGGGGACGACGAGGGTGGCGGTCTCCAGCACCCGCTCCCGCTGGCGGCGCAGCTCGTCGCGGTCAGGGGCGTAGGGGTCGTCGGCGGGACCCTCGCCGGTCCACCACAGGTGGGTGAGCGCGACGACGTCGTCGGCCGTGCCCACCAGCGTCGTGACGTCCTGCGGGGTGTGCCCCGGCGTGGCCAGCAGCCGCACCGACGGGGTGATCTCGACCCCGTCGGCGGCCCGCCGGGTGAACACGTCCCCCTCGATGACCGACTGGAAGTCGTGCACCGGGACCACCGGGAACAGCGCCACGTTGAGCGTGTGGTCGAGGTGGTGGTGGCTGAGGACGACGTCGGTGACGTCCTCGGGCGCGACGCCGAGCTCGCGCAGCGGCCGCAGGATCAGCTCCCGGTCGGCCACCATGCCGGGGTCGACGACGACCACCCGGCCGGCGTCGCGGACCAGGCTCACCGTGCCGGCGACGTGGGGCAGCCGGGCGTAGCCCTCGACGAGGACGTCGAGGCGGGCGGTGCGGGAGAGGTCGGCCACGCACGGGACCGTAACCGGGAGGACGGCCCGCCGGCGCGCCGATCAGGACCAGGCGTGGGCGTGGGCCTCGGCGAACTGGCGCAGGGTCGTGGGGGAGCGGCCGAGCAGCCGTCCCAGGTCGCCGCTGGTCCGATCGGCCAGCCGCAGCCGCGTGGCCGTGTGGAGGACGGTCATGACGGCGGCCGGCCCGGCCGGGGTGCCCGTGCGACGCGCGTGCCGCAGGAAGGCGAGGGCGCCGGGGTGCCGGTAGACCACCGGCCGGCCGAGCACGGCCGACAGCGTGGCGGCGACCTCGGACCAGGTGGGCGCCTCCGAGCCGGTCAGCTCGTAGGCGAGGCCCTCGTGACCGGGGCCGGTCAGCGTCAGCACCGCGACCTCGGCGAGGTCCCCGACGTCGACGACGGCGGTGCGCCCCTCACCGGCCGGCACCGTGATCTCCGAGCGGTCGCGGATCTCGGCCCGGTGCACGGTGAGCAGGTTGGACAGGAGGTACGCCGGCCGCAGGTGCGTCCAGCTCAGGCCGGTCGCCTCCACCCGCCGCTCGAGCGCCCGGTGCGGCAGCAGCGGGTTGCGGTCGGCGCCCTGCACCGACAGCAGCACCACGTGCTCCACGCCCGCGGCGACGACGGCGTCGAGGAACGGCTGCAGCCGCGCGGCCCGCGCCACGTCGGGTGGGCGCAGCAGGAACAGCCGCCGGACGCCGGCGAGGGTCGCCGGCCAGGTCGCGGGGTCCTCCAGGTCCAGCCGGGCCACCGGCACGCCGGGCGGCAGGACGGCGGCCGCCCGCAGCGGATGGCGTGCGCCGGCCCGGACGGCGAAGCGCCGCCTGGCCAGGCGGCGCACGACCTCGCTGCCGACGGTGCCGCTGGCGCCGACCACGAGGACGGTCACCGCTCGCCCGGGAGGACCACTGGTGTGTCCGGCCGCCCGCGGCCCGCCACCCCGTCCATCACGCCGTCCCTCCCTCGCCGTCAGGCCCCCTGACAGGACGAGGGTGTCAGCTAGCCTGGCGGCGTGCAGAGGGGAGAGCCGCCCCTGGCCGCCCTGCTGGAGCCGCCCCTGGCCGCCCTGCTGCTGATGGCCAGCCGTCAGCTCGACGCGGTCCTGCGCGAGGAGCTGGTGGCGCACGGCTGGCCGCGCCTGTCGGGTGCGCAGTCGCTGGTCTTCGCCTTCCTCGACGCCGACGGCACGCCGCCCGCCGAGCTGGCCCGCCGGCTGGGCAGCACGCGGCAGGCCGCGCAGGACCTGGTGGCCGGGCTGGTGCGGCTCGGGCTGCTCGAGGTGGCCGCCGACCCGTCGCGCCGGCGCGGCCGGCTGGTGCGCCGCACCGCCACCGGACGCAAGCTCACCGCCGACGCCGGCACCGTGCTGGCCGGGCTCGAGACGGCGATGGGGGAGCGGGGAGCCGCGCTGCGCCGCCTGCTCGCCGCGCCCCTGGACCTCCCGTCCCCCCGGCCGGCCGCGGGTGCGGCCACCGGCTGAGCCGGCTCAGCCGGTGGCCGCCAGCGACCGGCGCAGTGCCCGGGCCGAGGCCGCTGCCCCCGAGGTGCTCATCACGACGCCCGCGTGGTCGTGGCCGGCCAGCAGCTCGGCTGTCAGCAGGCCGCCGGACGCCGCCACCACCGCGGCCACCTCGTCGTCGGTGTAGGCCGGCGTCGACCCGGCGCCGACGCTCCACTCGGCGTACAGCAGCCGCGTGGGCACCGACAGCCGGGCCAGCGCGTCGGCGGCGGCGTCGGTGAGGAAGACGTCGGCGGCGTCGTCGACCAGCGCCCGGCCGTCCAGCCGCACCCGGCCGCCGTCGCGGCCCCGGTCCAGGTCGTGCGCCAGGCAGGTGGCCAGGTGCGGGTCGGCGGGGTCGAGCAGCGGCGCGGTGTTCGCGACGACGACGTCGACGTAGCCCGCCAGGTCGGGCCAGTCGGTGCCCAGCCGGGCGATCCGGTCGGCGACGGCCGCCTCCAGCTGCTCGCGGCTCGTGGGCCGGCGCACCATCGGTGGCCCGCCGTCGAGCAGCGTCAGGCTGCGCACCCGCTCCGGTGCGGTGGCCGCGAGCTGCACGGCGACGAAGCCGCCCAGCGACATGCCGAGGACGTCGACGGCCTCCAGCCCGAGCGCGTCGAGCACGGCGAGCTGGTCGGCGACGTGCCCGGCGAGGGTGGAGGCGTCCGACCGCGGGTCCGACCGCCCCCGGCCGCTGAGGTCGGCGGCGACCAGGTCGACGTCGGGGTCCTCGGCGAGCAGCCAGGTCCACAGCCGCGAGGTGCTGCTGATGCCGTGGACCGCCAGCACCGGCCGCGTGCCGCCGGGCCGGCGCCACGCGTGCACGACCCGGCCCCGGGGGCGGGTGACCTCGACGTGCTCGGAGAAGTCGTCGGCGCTCACGCCGGCACCCCGTCGGGGAACACCTTCCCGGGGTTGAGGATGCCGTGCGGGTCGAGCGCGGCCTTGACCGCGCGCTGCATCGCCACGACCTCGGGCGACAGCTCGATCGCCAGCCCGTCCCGCTTGAGCAGGCCGACGCCGTGCTCGCCGGTCACCGTCCCGCCCAGCGCCACGGCGTCGCGCATGATCTCGCCGAACGCGACCTGCGCCCGGGCCCGCGCCTCGGCGTCGCCGGGCGGGGTGATGAGCAGCGGGTGCAGGTTGCCGTCGCCGGCGTGCGCGATGTTGGCGATGAGCACGTCGTTGCGGACGGCGGCGGCCTCGATGCGGGCGAGCATCTCCGGGACGGCGGCCTTGGGCACGCACACGTCCTCGGTCAGCAGCGGGCCCAGCCGCTCCAACGCCGGGTAGGCCAGCCGGCGCGCGGCGAACAGCGCCTCGGCCTCGGCCGGGTCGGTGGACGCCGCGGCCCACGTGGCCCCGCCGAGCTCGAAGCTGCGCAGCATCGCGTCGGCCTCGGCATCGCCGGCCGGCCCGGGTGCGTCGGTGCGGCCGAGCAGCACCACGGCGGCGTCGACCGACAAGCCCATGTTCTTCCACTCGTCGACGGCGGCCAGGCAGTGCCGGTCGACCAGCTCCAGCGCCGAGGGCGTCACCCCCGCCGCGCCGAGCGCCTCGACCGCGCGGCCGGCGTCGACCACGGAGTCGAAGTAGCCGACGACGGTGCGCTCGGGTGCCCGCGCCGGGCGCAGCCGCACCGTCACCTCGGTGACCACGCCCAGGGTGCCCTCCGAGCCGACCACCAGCCCGACCATGTCGTAGCCGACGACGCCCTTGGCGGTCCGGCGGCCGAGCCGCACGACCTCGCCGAGGCCGTTGACCACCTCGAGCTCGAGCACGTAGTCGCGGGTGACGCCGTACTTCACGCAGCACACGCCGCCGGCGTTGGTGGCGACGTTGCCGCCGATGGTCGACCACGGGGAGCTGGCCGGGTCGGGCGGGTACCAGAGACCCCGCTCGGCACAGGCGGCGCGCAGGTCGTCGTTGACCACGCCGGGCTGCACGACGGCGTAGCGCTCGACGGGGTCGATCGCGACGATCGCCCGCATGTGCTCGGTGGAGAGCACGACGCAGCCGTCGACGGCGTTGGCGCCGCCGGACAGCCCGGTGCCGGCGCCGCGGGGGACCAGCGGCGTCCGGTGCTCCAGGCAGGCCCGGACGACGGCCTGCACCTCGGCGGTGGACCGGGGCCGGACCACGGCCGCCGGGGTCCCGTGCGGCGCCCACTCCGCCTCGTCGTGCACGAAGGAGCCGACGACGTCGCCGTCGGTCAGCACGCGGTCGGCGGGCAGTGCGTCGAGCAGCGCGGCGACGACGCCGGACCGCAGCGCGGGAGCCTGTGTCACGGGCCCCAGTGAAGCACCGCGACCGGGTCGGGCACCGGCGCTCAGCCGAGCACCGTGTCGCGTTCGCCCGCCGCCGCAGGTGCCCGGCGCCGCGACAGCAGCAGCGCCCCGGCGGCGGCGAGCAGCATGGCGACGCCGACCAGCCACAGCGCCGGGCGGATGCTGCCGGTGGCGTCGGAGATCCACCCGGTGATGTACGGGGCGGCGAAGCCCGCGGTGTTGCCCAGCGAGTTGATCAGCGCGATGCCCGTGGCCGCCCCGGCGCCGGCGAGGAACAGCGGCGGGAAGTGCCAGAACACCGGCAGCGCGCAGCAGATGCCGACTGCCGTCAGCGTGATGACGGCCATGACGGTGAACGGCGAGTCGAGGTAGAGCGCCACCGGGATGGTCACCCCGCCCAGCGCCGCGGGCAGCGCCAGGTGCCAGCGGCGTTCGTCGGTGCGGTCGGAGTGTCGGCTCCACAGCACCATCGCCACGGCCCCGGCCAGGAAGGGCACCGCGACGATCGCCCCGGTCTCGAAGATCGTGTACTCGGCGTCGAAGCGCTCGGCGAAGCCGGCCACCACGGTGGGCAGGAAGAAGGAGACGGCGTAGAGGCCGTAGACGACGCCGAAGTAGACCAGGCCCAGCCCGACCACCCGCACGTTGGCCATGGCCCGCCAGGGCGAGGCCTCCCGCGGCCCGGACGTCTCGCCCTCGGCGGCGATCGTCCGGGCCAGCCAGCCGCGCTCGTCGGCGGTGAGCCAGCGAGCGTCCTCGGGGCGGTCGGTCAGGTAGAACCAGCAGGCGACGCCGAGCAGCAGCGCGGGCAGCCCCTCGACGAGGAACATCACCCGCCAGCCGGCCAGGCCGAACAGCCCGTCGCCGTACTGGATGACCGCGCCCGACAGCGGCGCACCGAGCGCCGAGGAGAGCGGGACGGCGACCAGGAAGGCGCCGATCAGCTGCACCCGCTGGGCGCGCGGCAGCCACCAGGTCAGGTAGAGCAGCACGCCCGGGAAGAAGCCGGCCTCGGCGATGCCGAGCAGCACCCGCAGCGCGTAGAGCCAGCCGGCCGACTGCACGAAGGCCATCGCGCCGGCGACGACGCCCCAGCTCACCATGATCCGGGCGATCCACCGGCGGGCGCCGAAGCGGTGCAGCGCCAGGTTGCTCGGCACCTCGAAGAACAGGTAGCCGATGAAGAACAGCCCCGAGGCCAGGCCGAACATCGTCTCGGTGAGCCCGAGGTCCTCGCTCATCGTGAGCTTGGCGAAGCCGATGTTGGTGCGGTCGAGGTAGTTGACGAAGTACAGCAGCCCGAGGAAGGGGACCAGCCGCCACGCGACCTTGCGCAGCGCGCTCCTCCCGACCGGGTCGGCGACGGGGTGGGCCACGGCTCCTCCAGGCGACGTCCGTGCAGGTGTCCGGGTCACGGTAGAGAGCCGCGCCCGCGTGCCAGGACGGCGTCCTCACGGGCCCGCGGTGGACGGACCGGCGCCTCGTCCCCGGCCCCGCCGTCCGCGACGCTCGGGACGGTTCCCATCTCCTGAGGAGGCGCGCATGTCCACCCCCTACTGGGTCGCCGGCCGGCCGGCCACCGGCACCGAGGTGCTCGAGGTCCGCTCGCCGCACGACGGCGCCCTCGCCGGGACGACCACGACCGCCACCACCGAGGACGTCGAGGCCGCGGTCGCCGCCGCCGACGCCGTCCGCGCCGAGTACGCCGCGACCCCTGCGCACGTGCGCGCCGCCGCCCTGGACCACGTGTCCCGCCGGCTGGCCGAGCGCGGCGAGGAGGTGGCCGCGCTCATCACCGCCGAGTCCGGCAAGCCGCTGAAGTGGGCCCGCCTGGAGGTGACCCGCGCCGTCTCGACGTTCCGCTGGGGCGCGGAGGAGGCGCGGCGCTGGTCGGGCAGCCTGCAGCGGCTGGACACCGACCCGGCCGCCACCGGCCGCCTGGCGCTGGTGCGGCGGGTCCCGCGCGGCCCGGTGCTGGGCATCGCGCCGTTCAACTTCCCGCTGAACCTGGTGGCCCACAAGGTAGCCCCGGCGATCGCCGTCGGTGCCCCGATCGTGCTCAAGCCCGCCCCGGCCACGCCGCTGTCGGCGCTGCTGCTCGGCGAGGTGCTGGCCGAGACCGACCTGCCGGCCGGCGCCTGGTCGGTGCTGCCGGTGCCCAACGAGGTGGCCGCGCAGCTGGTGCAGGACCCGCGCCTGCCGGTCGTCTCCTTCACCGGGTCGGTGCCGGTCGGCTGGTCGATCCGGGAGTCGGCGCCGCGCAAGCACGTCACCCTCGAGCTCGGCGGCAACGCCGCGGCCGTCGTGGCCCCCGACCAGGACGACGCCGCGCTGGACTGGGCGGCCTCGCGCATCGCCACCTTCGCGATGTACCAGGCCGGGCAGTCGTGCATCTCGGTGCAGCGGGTCCTCGCCCACCGCGCGGTCGCCCAGCAGCTCACCGACCGCGTCGTCGAGGCCGTCGGCAAGCTGGTCACCGGCGACCCCACCGACGACGCCACCGACGTGGGTCCGCTGATCGACGAGGCCGCCGCCCGCCGGGTGGAGGGCTGGGTCGCCGACGCCGTGGCCGCGGGCGCGCGGGTCCTCACCGGCGGCACCCGCGACGGCGCCTCCTACGCGCCCACCGTGCTCACCGACGTCCCGGCCGACGCGAAGGTCTCCTGCGAGGAGGTCTTCGGCCCGGTCGTCGTCCTGGACACCGTCGACTCGGTCGACGAGGCCTTCGCCCGCGTGAACGACAGCCGGTTCGGGCTGCAGGCCGGCGTCTTCACCCGCGACCTGCAGGTGGCCTTCCGCGCCGCGCAGGTGCTCGAGGTCGGGGGAGTGGTGGTCGGCGACGTCCCGAGCTTCCGCGCCGACCAGATGCCCTACGGCGGGGTGAAGGACTCCGGGACCGGCCGCGAGGGCGTGCACGCGGCGATGGAGGACCTCACCGAGGAGCGCGTGCTCGTCCTCACCGGCATCGCCGTCTAGGACCCGGCATCGCCGTCCAGGACCCCGGCCGCCCCTGACGACCTCGGGGCGGCCGGGACGCAGCGAGGCCCCCGGTCCGGATCGGACCGGGGGCCTCGCTCCGTCGTGCACCGGGTCCGCGCACCGGGAGCCCTGGCGGCCGAGCCGGGGGGAGGTCACCCTGGGGCGATGGCTGCCACCACGACCTTCGACGTCGAGCGCCTGCTGCGGCTGTGGTCCGACCCGCTGCCCGACGGGCCCGCGGCCGAGGACGCCTTCCGCGCCGTCTACACCGACCCGGTCACCGTCAACGGCCGGGAGCTCACCGCCGCCGACCTGGTCGCCCGCGCCCGCGCGGTGCAGGGCACCTTCGCGCAGGTCCGGCGGGAGGTGGTCGCCGTCGTCGAGGACGGCGACCGGGTCGCCGTCGCCTTCCGGATGGGCGGCCGGCAGGTCGGCACCTACGAGTCCTCCGCGGGGCCGCTGCCGCCGACCGGCCGGGAGTTGGAGCTCCGGGTGATCGACGTGCTCACCCTCACAGGGGGCCGGATCAGCGAGATCGTCATGGTCGCCGACGAGCTGGGTGCGCTCGTCGCGCTCGACGCCGTCCGGCTGGTCCCCGCCGACGCCCCGTGATCACGGCGCCGTGACCACCGTCCGCGGTCCCGCGGTGGTCACGGCGCCCTGATCGCGCGGGTGGGTCAGGACTCGATGTTGGCCATGACGTGCTTGATGCGGGTGTAGTCCTCCAGGCCGTAGGCGGAGAGGTCCTTGCCGTAGCCGGAGTGCTTGAACCCGCCGTGCGGCATCTCGGCGACCAGCGGGATGTGGGTGTTGATCCACACGCAGCCGAAGTCCAGCCGCTTGCTCATCCGCATGGCGCGGCCGAAGTCCCTCGTCCACACGCTGGAGGCCAGCCCCAGCTCCACGCCGTTGGCCCAGCGCACCGCCTCGTCCTCGTCGGTGAAGCGCTGCACGGTGATGACCGGGCCGAAGATCTCCCGCTGCACCATCTCGTCGTCCTGCCGCAGGCCCGCGACCACCGTCGGCTCGACGAAGAAGCCGCGGTCGCCCTGGCGGTGCCCGCCGGTGGTGACCTGCGCGTGGTCGGGGGCGCGGTCGAGGAAGCCGGTGACGTGGGCGAGCTGGTTGGCGTTGTTCACCGGCGGCACCAGGGCGTCCTCGTCCTCGGCGCCCTTCTCGTAGGTGGTGGCGGTGTTGCGGGCCTGCTCGGTCAGCGCCGCGACGAAGTCGTCGTGGATGCCGGGGGCGGCCAGCACGCGGGAGGCGGCGGTGCAGTCCTGCCCCGCGTTGAAGTAGCCGGCGACGGCGATCGCCTCGGCCGCGGCCTCGAGGTCGGCGTCGTCGAAGACGACGACCGGTGCCTTGCCGCCGAGCTCCAGGTGCACCCGCTTGACGTCCTTGGCCGCGGAGCCCGCGACCTCCATGCCGGCGCGCACCGACCCGGTGATGGCCACCAGCTGGGGGACCGGGTGCTCGACGAGGGCGCGGCCGGTGTCGCGGTCGCCGCAGACGACGTTGAGCACGCCCGCCGGCAGGATCTCGGCGGCCAGCTCGGCCAGCCGCAGCGTGCTCACCGGGGTGGTGTCCGAGGGCTTGAGGACGACGGTGTTGCCGGCCGCCAGCGCCGGGGCGATCTTCCAGACGGCCATCATCATCGGGTAGTTCCAGGGCGTGACCTGCCCGACGACGCCGATCGGCTCGCGCCGGATGAAGCTGGTGTGCCCCTTGAGGTACTCGGCGGCGGCCTTGCCCTCGAGGGTGCGGGCCGCGCCGGCGAAGAACCGGATCTGGTCGACCATCGGGGGGATCTCCTCCGAGGCGGTCAGCCCGACCGGCTTGCCGGTGTTGCGGCTCTCCAGCGCCACCAGCTCCTCGGCGTGCTCCTCCACCGCGTCGGCCAGCTTGAGCAGCGCCTGCTGCCGCTCCGACGGGGTGGTGTCCCGCCAGGTCTCGAAGGCGTCGGCGGCCACCCGGTAGGCGCGGTCGACGTCCTCTGGGCCCGACACCGGCGCCGAGGCGAACACCTCGCCGGTGGACGGGTCGACCAGGTCCACCCGGCGGCCGTCGGTGGCGTCGACGTGCTCCCCGCCGACGAAGTTGCGCAACTCGAGCTTCTCGCTCACCGCAGGTCCCTCTCGTTCGTCTCTGCTGCTGATCCCGTCGTCATAGTGCCGTCTGACCGTTGATCGATCCAGTGTCGGCACCCGATCGCTGCGAATCCACTGTTGCAGCTGCCTCCGCCTCGACCTCGGCGAGGATCTCCGACCCGGTCACGACCCGGTCGGCGAAGTGCCGGTGCATCCACGCGAGGTGGTCGTGCCGGCTGCGCATGATCCGCAGCGTGTCCCAGTTCGGGAACACCTGCTGGAGCACGTGCTCCTGCATCAGCCGCGGGTCGACCTCGAAGACGTGCTCGAAGGTCGTCTGCGCCACCTCGCTGGCGCGCAGCGGCGCCGGCGGGGTGTGCTGCTCGGCGAACCGGTAGGGCGCCGTCGCGCCCGGACCCGCGGGCTGGTCATCGGTCCTCATCGGTCGTGTCCCTCCCGTAGGCCCGGTCGAGCAGGTACTTGCCCGGGTTCATGACGTTGTTGGGGTCCAGCGCCCGCTTCACGTCGAGCATCACGTCGAAGCCCCGGCCGAGCTCGTCGGGCACCAGGTCGACCTCGCCCTCCCGGCAGGACCCGTGGCAGGCGCTCATCGACCCGCCGTGGGCGAGGGCCACGGCGCCGATGTCCCGCTTGGCCTGCACCCACGCCGCCCAGGCGGCGTCGTCGAGGCGCTGCTCCCAGATGCCGACGTCGATCTCGGTGAGGTAGTCGACCCCGGTGCTGGCCGAGGTGTAGGCGAACATCCCCCAGTCGTCGAAGACGTCGGTCTTGCGGCGCAGGTCGGCCAGGATCCCGTGCCAGGCCCGGCTGACCGCGGGGACGTTGCTGAAGTTGACCGCGGCGTCCTCGCAGTGCCAGGACATCGGGATCACCTGGCCGTCCTTGGTGCGCCCGTGCAGGGGGGTGGCGTAGCGGTCGTGCCGCGCGGCCCAGTCGCCCTCGGAGATCTCGTCGCCCAGGTAGCGGGCGCCGTGCTCCTTGGCGATCCGGAACAGCCGCTTCCCGCCGGCCCGCACCTCGTCCTCGTAGCCGTACATGACCGAGCAGACCAGGGCCCGGACGTCGGTGGGCTGCGGGATGTAGGCCTCGTCGTCGCGGCGCAGGTAGGCGACCTTGTGCTCGTCGAAGAGGACCGCGCCGGCGAAGGTGGCCACCCCGGCGCGGGCCAGCGCGCCGGTGCAGGCGTGGGCGTCCTCGTAGTCGTCGAACGCCCAGAACGGCGAGAGCTCGGCCTCCGGCTTGGGGAAGAGCTTCAGCGTCGCCTTCGTCGCGATGCCGAGGGTGCCCTGGTGCCCCATGAACAGGTGCTTGAGCTGGTAGCCGCTCGAGCTCGTCCTGGCCCTCGCCTACGGGCTGTTCGCCATCGTCCTGCTGGTCAAGCCGGCGCCGGGCACCGAGACCTTCCTCGACCGCTGGATCGTCGCCATCGGCCTGGCCGTCGTCGCCGGCAGCGGGCTGCTCTACCTGTTCCTCGCCCGGCCCGACCGGCACTCCGCGCACATCCCCGAGGGCGACGCCCGCGAGGTGGCCGCACAGCTCCAGCAGATCCGGCGGGACGCCGGTGTCCCGGTGGGTGGGGAGATCCGATGAGGTTCAGCTACGCGATGCTGCCCGACTACCCCCTCGAGGAGTCGCTGCGCGCGATCGAGCTCGCCGACCGGCTCGGCTTCCACGCGGTCTACGCCGCCGACGAGACCTGGCACAAGGACCTCTGGCTGCTGTTCGCCGCGGCGGCCGCGCGGACCTCGCGGGTCCGGATGGGCCCCAGCGTCTCGGCGGTCACCCTGCGCGAGCCCACCCTCATCGCGCAGGCCGCCGCCACCCTCGACGAGCTCACCGGCGGCCGGGCCGAGGTCGTGCTCTCCAGCGGCAACTTCGGCCTGCTCGCCCAGTACAGGACCGACTGGACGACGACCAAGCCGCTGTCGCGGGTCGTCGAGGGCGTGCGCGTCCTGCGCACGTTCCTCGACGAGGGCGCCATCACCTTTGACGGCGAGTTCTTCTCCTACGACGGGCTGTTCACCTTCGCCCGGCCGGTGCAGGAGCGGCTGCCGGTGAAGATGGGCGCGATGCGCGGCCCGCGGTCGTTCCAGGCCGCGGCCGAGCACTCCGACGGCTGCCACCATGCGCTGAGCTACACGCGGGAGGCCTACGAGTACGCCGCGGAGAACCTGCGGGTGGGCGCCGAGCGGGCCGGCAAGGACTGGACGACGCTGGACTTCGGCGCGTGGGTCGTCGTCTCGGTGGGCCGCGACTCGGCCGCCGCCAAGGACGCCGCCCGCAGCATGGTCGGCATCTACGCCTCGTCGATGCCGGCCGAGCAGCTTGAGCGCAACGGCGTGGACCCCGACAGCCTCAAGCCGATCGTCGACGCCATCGCCGGCGGCGACCTCGCCCGGGGCATCGAGCTGACCACCCCCGAGATCGCCGACAAGCTGTCGTTCTCCGGGACGCCGGAGGAGGTGACGGCGAAGATCAGGGAGATCGAGCCGGCCGGGGTCAACCACCTGATCGCGGCGATCACCGACGCCTCGCTGGTCAAGGCCTTCACCGGCCGCGAGCTGGCCGGCGTCGCTCCGGTCGAGGAGCAGCTGCAGCTGCTGCACGACGAGGTCATGCCGGCCTTCGCCTAGGGAGCGCCCGGCGGGCGCGCATGGCGTCTGGCCCCTCGCAGGGGGCCCGCCGCGAGCGTGCGCGCGGTGGGGGCAGGGGGTCCTTCGTCAGCCGGTGGGCGGGTGCAGGGCCAGCCAGAGCTCGGCGCGGACGCCGGGGGAGTCGAGATCGCGGCCGAGCAGCTCCCCGGCCCGCCGGATCCGCTTGCGCAGGGTGTGCCGGTGCACACCGAGGCGGGCGGCGGCCGGCTCCCACTGACCGTGCGCGGCCAGCCACACGCGCAGCGACTCGACCAGGTCGCCGGGGCCCGCCCGGTCGGCGGCGACCAGCGGCGCGAGCGCGGCCTCGGCGAACGCGCCGGTGGCCGCCGGGTCGAGCAGCGCGGCCAGCCCGCGGCCGGCCAGGTCGGCGAAGGCGGTGACCGGCGCTCCCGCGGCCCGGCCGTGCCCGGCCGCCTGGCGGGCCTGCCGCACCGACTCGCCGAGCCGGTCCCAGGGCACCGGCGACGCGGTCCCGAGGACGGCGCCGGGCACCCGCCCGGGCAGGTCGGCCAGCCGCCCGGCGAGCACCCCGTCGGCCGGCACCAGGACGACGAGGGCGTCGTCGAGCTCGGCCGACAGCACCGGCTCGCGGACGTGCGCCGCGGCGTCGGCGGCCACGTCGACCGCGGCGGCGCGCTGCTCGGGGCTGCCCAGCACCACCAGCGCCCGCACGGGCTCGTCCGGCAGCCGCTCGCCGAGCGCGGCCACCACGGGCCCGGCCGCGGCGGTCTGCCCGGCCAGCAGCAGCTGCAGGATCGCCGCGCGCAGCGCCGCGGTGCCGCTGTCGAGCGCGCGGGACTGCTCCAGCCGCAGCGTGAGCAGCAGCGCGGCCGCGTTGACCACGTGCCGGTCCCCGGGCGGGAAGGGCCCCGGCCGGCCGACGGCGAGGAACCCCCGGACCCGCGCGCCGGTGCCCAGTGACTGCAGCAGCACCGTCTCGCCGGGCTGGGTGAGCGCGGCACCGGCGGGGGGCCGTGCCGTGCGGAGCCGGTCGACCGCCGCCGCCAGGTCGCCGGCGCGGCCCCGGGCGGACGGCGGTGCGGCCTCCAGCGGCGTCCCGGCGGCGTCGACCAGCAGGGCCCAGCCGCCGAGGTGCCGGGCCAGCCGGTCGACGACGGTGCCCGGGGCGCCGGGCGCGACGGCGGCGCGGGTCAGCTCCCGCTGCACCGTCGACGTCCGGGTGACCGCCGCGTACTCCTCGGCGGCCAGCGCGGTGGACACCGCCCGCGACAGCGCGATGAACGGCGTCTGCCGCGGCACCTCCAGCACCGCCAGGCCGTGCGCGTCGGCCGCGGTCACCAGTTCCGCGGGCACCTGCGCGTGGGTGAGGCCGGTGCCCAGGCCCAGTCCCACCACCCCGGCCTCGGCCAGCCGCCGCACGTACCCGCCGGCGTCCTCGGGCGCCAGCGCCAGGCCGGTGGTCAGCAGCAGCTCGCCGCCGGCGAGGAACGGTGTCGGGTCGGCCAGCTCGCTGACGTGCACCCAGGAGACGGCGCGGTCCACCGGCGCGCCGCGGGTGTGCAGCGTCAGCTCGAGCGACGCGGTGCCCAGCAGGGTCGCGACGGTGACCGGCACGGGGGGACCTCTCGACGGACTCGACGATGTGGACACCCGGAGGATCCGGGAGTGCCGTTTCGGACGGTACCGGGAGAGACGTGCGCCACCCACCCTGAAGGCCGGTACCTCCTCCGTCGGGGGAGGCCGGCTCACGAGGAGACAGCGATGACCGACGTGCTCACCGGACCCGACACCGTCGCCCAGGAGCGACGGCTGGTCACCGAGATCCCCGGCCCGCGCTCGCGCGAGCTGGGCGCCCGCCGCGCCGGGGCGGTCACCGCCGCGGTGGGCAGCGTCCTGCCCGTCTACGTCGAGCGCGCCTCCGGCGGCGTCGTCGTCGACGTCGACGGCAACTCCTTCATCGACCTGGGCTCGGGCATCGCCGTCACCAACGTGGGCCACGCCGCGCCCGAGGTCGTCGCGGCCGTGCAGGAGCAGGTCGCCCGTTTCAGCCACACCTGCTTCATGGTCGGGCCCTACGAGGGCTACGTCGCCGTCGCCGAGGAGCTGAACGAGCTCACCCCCGGCGACCACGAGAAGCGCTCGGCGCTGTTCAACTCCGGCGCCGAGGCCGTGGAGAACGCCGTCAAGGTGGCCCGCGTGGCCACCGGCCGCTCGGCCGTCGTCGTCTTCGACCACGCGTACCACGGCCGCACCAACCTCACGATGGCGCTGACGGCCAAGAACATGCCGTACAAGAACGGGTTCGGGCCCTTCGCCGGCGAGGTCTACCGGGTGCCGATGTCCTACCCGTACCGCGACGAGCCGGGGATGACCGGCGCGCAGGCCGCCGCGCGGGCGATCGACCTGATCGAGACCCAGATCGGCGCCGCCAACGTGGCCGCGGTCCTCATCGAGCCGATCCAGGGCGAGGGCGGCTTCATCGTCCCGGCGCCGGGCTTCCTGCCGGCCCTGACCGACTGGTGCCACCGCTCGGGCGCGGTGTTCATCGCCGACGAGGTGCAGACCGGGTTCTGCCGCACCGGCGCGTGGTTCGCCTCCGAGCACGAGGGGCTCGTCCCCGACCTGGTGGTCACCGCCAAGGGCATCGCCGCCGGCATGCCGCTGGCCGGGGTCACCGGCCGCGCCGAGCTGATGGACGCCGTGCACACCGGCGGCCTGGGCGGCACCTACGGCGGCAACCCGGTCGCCTGCGCCGCGGCGCTGGCCACGATCCGCACGATGCGCGAGCAGGACCTCGGCTCCGCCGCGCGCGCGATCGAGGCCACCATGCTGCCGCGGCTGCGCGCGCTGCAGGAGCGCACCGGCGTGGTCGGCGACGTCCGCGGCCGCGGCGCGATGCTCGCCGTCGAGCTGGTGGAGCCGGGCACGAACGAGCCCGACTCCGCGCTGACCAACGCGATCTCCAAGGCCTGCCACGCCGAGGGCGTCATCACCCTGACCGCCGGCACGCACAGCAACGTGCTGCGCTTCCTGCCCCCGCTGGTCATCGGGCAGGACCTGCTCACCGAGGGCCTCGACGTCCTCGACGCCGCCTTCGACGCGCACGCGGGGAAGTGAGCGCCCCGGCGGCCGGCGCCCGCCGGCTGACCCTGCGCCCCGAGGGCACCGGCGGGAGCGGCCGGGTGGCCGGCCTGGTCACCTGGCCGGCCGGTCGCCCGCTGCTCGCCGACGTCGTGCCGGTGTTCGACCGGCTGGGCGTGCGGGTGGCCGACGCCGTCGCCGTCCCCGGGGACGACGACGCGCCGGCCACCCGGCTCGAGCTGCTCCTCCCGTCCGGGGCGGCGCCGGCCACCGCGCTGTCCCGGCTGGAGCAGGCGCTGGCCGCGGCGTGGGCGGGGGAGACCGAGCTCGACGGCCTCTCCCGGCTCACCGTCGGCGCCGGCCTGCCGGTGGGCGACGTCGCGGTGCTGCGCGCCGCCTGCCGCTATCTCGCCCAGGTGGGGCTGGGCCTGTCCCGCGGCTACGTCGAGGAGACGGTGCTCGCCGCGCCGGAGTTCGCCCGCGCGCTGCTGGCGCACTTCGCCGCCCGGCACGACCCCGACGCCGCCGACCCCGCGGCCGCGGCATCGGCGGCCGAGCACCTCGCCGAGCTGCTCACCCGGACGACGAGCCTGGACGCCGACCGCATCCTGCGCGGCCTGCGCGACGTGCTCGCCGCCGTGGTGCGCACCAACCGCTACCAGGTCGGCGCCGACGGGGCACCGCGGCCGGCCCTGGCCCTGAAGATCGCCTCGGCGCAGCTGGACCTGCTGCCCCGGCCGCGGCCGGCGGTGGAGACGTTCGTCTGCGCGCCGTCCATGGAGGGGCTGCACCTGCGCGGCGCCCGCGTGGCCCGTGGCGGCCTGCGCTGGTCGGAGCGCCCGGAGGACTTCCGCACCGAGGTGCTCGGCCTGGTCAAGGCGCAGATGGTCAAGAACGCGGTCATCGTGCCGGCCGGCGCCAAGGGCGCGTTCGTCGTCCGCGAGGACCTGCGCGGCCTGGACCGCGCGGCGGTGCAGCAGCGGGTGGCCGAGGCCTACCGCACCTTCGTCGGCGCGCTGCTCGACGTCACCGACGACCGCAGGGGCGACGGCAGGGGTGGCGACGTCGTCGTGCACCCGGCCCGCACCGTCGTGCACGACGGCGAGGACCCCTACCTGGTGGTCGCCGCCGACAAGGGGACGGCGACCTTCTCCGACCTGGCCAACGAGGTGTCCGAGCGCCGCGGCTTCTGGCTGGGCGACGCGTTCGCCTCCGGCGGCTCGAGCGGCTACGACCACAAGGCCATGGGCATCACCGCCCGCGGCGCGTGGGTGTCGGTGCGCCGGCACCTGCGCGAGCTGGGCGTGGACCCGGACGGGTCGCTGAGCGCGGTCGGGATCGGCGACATGTCCGGCGACGTGTTCGGCAACGGGATGCTGCTGTCGGACGAGCTGCGGCTGGTGGCGGCCTTCGACCACCGGCACGTCTTCCTCGACCCGGACCCCGACCCGGTGCGGTCGGCGGCCGAGCGGCGCCGGCTGTTCGCGCTGCCGGGCTCGTCGTGGGACGACTACGACCGCTCGGCGCTGTCCCCGGGCGGCGGGGTGTTCCGCCGCGACGCCAAGTGCGTGCCGCTGTCGGCGCAGGTGCGCGCCCGGCTGGGTGTGGACGCCGAGTCGCTGTCGCCGGCCGAGCTGGTGCGGGCGGTGCTGCGCGCGCCGGTCGACCTGCTGTGGAACGGCGGCATCGGCACCTACGTCCGCGCCGCCGACGAGACCGACGCGCAGGTCGGCGACCGCGCCAACGACGCCGTCCGCGTGACCGCCGGGGAGCTGCGCTGCCGGGTGGTGGGGGAGGGCGGCAACCTCGGGCTGACCCAGCGGGCGCGGATCGCCGCGGCGCGGGCCGGGGTCGCGCTCAACACCGACTTCATCGACAACTCCGCCGGCGTGGACACCTCCGACCGCGAGGTCAACCTCAAGGTCGCGCTGTCCGGGGTGCCCCGCGCCGAGCGCGACGCGGTGCTCCGCGAGGTCGAGGACGAGGTGGCCGCCGCGGTGCTGGCCGACAACGTGCTGCAGGCGCGGGCGCTGTCGGTGTGCGCGGCCCAGGCGCCGTTCCTGCTCGACCGGCACGCCCAGCTGATCGCCGACCTGGAGCGGCACGGCCTCGACCGCGAGCTGGAGGGCCTGCCGAGCGAGGCCGACGTCGAGCGGCTGCGCCAGGCCGGTGCCGGGCTCACCCGGCCCGAGGCCGCGGTGCTGCTGGCGCACTCGAAGAACCTGGTGCGCGAGGAGCTGCTGGCCGGCGACCTGCCCGACGACCCGTCGGTGGCCGGGGTGCTGGCGGCCTACTTCCCGCGGGCGGTGGGCGAGCGCTGGCCCGACCGGGTGGCCGCACACCCCCTGGCGCGGGAGATCACCGCCACCCAGCTGGCCAACGACCTGGTCAACCGGGTGGGGCCGGGCTTCCTGCTGCGCCTGGAGGAGCGCCACGGCGTCCCGACGCCGGTCGCCGTGCGGGCCTACACCGTGGCGACGCGGGTGCTGGGTCTCGACGCGGTGTGGGCGCTGGTCGACGGTCTCGCCGGGGACGAGGTGCCGCTGGCCGTCGAGCGGCTGGCGCTGCCCGAGCTGCAGGCGGCCACCGAGCGGACGGCCGACCGGCTGCTGCGGGCCCACCCCGACCCGGCGGCGCTGACCGCCGCGGCGCCCGCGCTGGCCGCGGTCGCCGCCGAGCTCGACCCGGCGTCGTGGCTGGCCCGCCCGGGCGCCGCCGGCGACCGGGCCCGCGCGCTGCGGGCCGAGCTGGCCGCCGCCGGTGCCGGTCCGGAGCTCGCCGCGCGGGTCGCCGTCCTGGGGTGCCAGGCCGACCTGGTCGACCTGGCCGGCGTGGCCCGGGCCGCCGGGGTCGGCACGGCCCGGGTCGTGGAGGCCGACGCCGCCGTGGAGCGCCTGCTGGCGCTGCCGGGCGTGCACGCCTGGACCGCGGAGCAGGCCGGCATCTCGCACTGGGTCGTCGCGGCCCGCGCGGCGCTGCGCGACGAGGTCGACGGGCTGCGGTGGGCCCTCGTGGCGGCGCTGCTGCGCGACGCCGACGGCGACGCGGACGCCTTCGCCGGGCGGCACGCGGCCGCGCTGGCCCGCTTCGCCGCCGTCCGGGAGCAGGCCACGTCCGCCCGCGACGACGTCCTGGGCCGGGCGTGCGTGGTGGTCGCGGAGCTGCGCCGGCTGGTGGAGGCCGTGGGCTGACCCCGGGGCGGCCGGCCGGGGGTCGAGGAGGTCCTCCCTCCTCAGCAGCCCCCGGCCGGCCCGCTGCCCTCGACGTCGGCACCCCGCCACGCGACGGCTGCCCGCGGACGCCGGTCGACGGTCAGGCTGAACAGGTCCGCCCGGCTGGAGTGGCCCGCCACGTCCAGGTCGTGCTTGTAGGACGTGGTGAGCTCCAGGTCGAGCTCGGCGTGCACGGTCCCCGGCTGCCCGAACAGCGGTTCGGCCACCCACGAGCCGTCGGGACCGACCACGCCGCTGCCGCCCAGGAACCAGGTGCCGGTGTCCGGGGTGCCCGGGCCCACGCCGAGCCTGTAGGCGTCCCGGAGGTCGTCGGGGACGTCGTCGGCGGTGAGGTACTGCGCGGCGGAGACCACGAAACAGCGGCCCTCGAAGGCGTAGGTCCGTGCCGCCAGGCCGTGCATCTCGGTCAGGTCCGGCCACAGCGCCAGGTGCACCTGCTCGTGCTGGGCGTGCAGCGCCTGGCGGATGACCGGCTGCCAGTGCTCCCAGCAGACCAGGCCGCCCACGCGGCCGACCGCGGTGTCGTGCACCTGCAGACCCGAGGCGTCCGGGGCCGGTGCCCACACGATCCGCTCCGTGTGGGTCGGGACGAGCTTGCGGTGGACGCCCACGGTGGCGCCGTCGCGGCCGAGGTGCAGCAGCGTGTTGAACAGCGACCCGCCGGCGGCGCCGGCCCGCTCGTTGAGGCCCATGGCCACCAGCACGCCGTGCCGGCGGGCCGCCTCGCGCAGCGGGTCCAGCTCGGGCCCGTCCACGGCGGGGCACTCGGCGAGCAGGCGCCCGTACCACCGCCGCGCCTCGGCGTCGTCCCAGCCGGCCAGGCCGAACACCCACGCCGGGTAGCCGGTCAGCCACGTCTCGGGGAAGACGACCAGCTGCGCGCCGTCGGCCGCGGCGGCGGCGACGGCGGTCACCGCCCGGTCCACCCCGGCCGCGAGGTCGAGGACGGCGGGCGGCTGCTGGACGATCGCGACCCGCACGCGGGACGCCGCCGTCCGGAGGGCGCTCACGCCAGCGGGTCCGTGGCGTCGGACGGGCGGGCCAGTCCCTGGTGCACCAGCGACTCGAGCTCCTGGTCGCTGCGGGCCAGCGCCCGGTCCTCCGCCGCGGTGTCGAGCCCGCGGCTGAGCAGCAGGTACAGGCCGCCGGCCACGACCAGCCCCACGACGAACGAGACGTCCACGCCGCCGAGTGCCTCGGCGACCGGGCCGGTGTAGGCGGTGGTGACGACGAAGGGCACCATCGCGAGGACGCCGGCCAGGTAGGGGATCAGCCCCCGGGCGGGCCAGGTCCCGTAGATGCCCCGCGGCTCGAAGATTTCGGTGATGGCGTAGTGGCCCCGGCGGACGACGTAGAAGTCGACGAGGTTGACCGCCGTCCACGGGATGAGGAAGTAGAGCATCAGCAGGACGAAGGTGTTGAAGCTGCCGAGGTAGTCCTCGGGGAGCACCAGGGCGATGACCACGGCCAGGAGCATCACGACGACGATCCCGGTGACGCGGGTCCGCAGCCCCGGGGAGATCCGGCGGAAGCCGTCGACCGCGCTGGCGCTGGTCAGCATGGCGCCGTACGCGTTGACCGACATGATCCCGATCAGCGCCGGGACGGAGACCAGCACCAGCGCCGTCCCGAAGTGCGGGAACAGCTCGTCGCCCACCGCCACCAGGCTGCCGATGGCGTCCGGCGCCTCCAGCCGGTCGGCCAGCAGCGCCCCCAGCCCCATCAGCCAGATCGCCGACCCGGCCGCGCCGAGGTAGGTCCAGCCGATGACCTTCCCCGAGGGGGTGTCGGCCGGCAGGTAGCGGGAGTAGTCGAAGACGTAGACGGAGTAGCTGATCTGGTAGCCCGCGGCGAGGGAGAACATGGTGAGGAAGCCGGTGAGCGTCCAGCCGGTCTCCACCGGCTGCGGGGCGTCGCCGAGGTGGACGACCGCCCAGACCGTGAAGACGCCGAAGGCCACGAGCAGGACGTAGGTCAGCCAGCGCTGCACGACGTGCAGCAGGTCGTGGCCGACGACGGCGATCGCGATGCTGAGCAGGGCCAGCACCGGGTACCAGAACCAGGTGCCGCCGGGCAGGACCAGCTGCAGGGCCTGGGTGGCCAGGATCAGGTCGAAGACGATGAAGCCGACGTAGACGAACACCGTCGCGGCGAACGGGAGCACCGCCCCGCGGGTGCCGAACTGCGCCCGTGACTGGATCATCTGCGGCAGGCCCATCCGCGGCCCCTGGTTGGCGTGGAAGGCCATGAAGAAGGTGCCGAACCCGACGCCGAGCACGATGGCCAGCAGCGTCCAGCCCAGTGACAGCCCGAGGGAGACGCCGATGAAGCCGGTCACCATCGTGACCAGCACGAAGTTCCCGGCGAACCAGAACGGGCCCTGGTGCCAGACCTTGCCGTGCCGCTCGGCGCGGGGGACGTAGTCGATCGACCGGACCTCGATCAGGCTGCGCTCCGGGGGGTGGGCTGTCCCACTCATGACGTCCTCCACTGCCGGTCCCGGCCGGTGCGCCGGGGACTCCCGCCGGAGAAGGTCGCAGACCGGCGCGCCACGGTCGTCGGACCACCGTCCCGGGATGACCCGTCCGGGTCGGGTGCTCCGCCGACGCCCGGTGCCGTGCGGGACCCGGCTCGCGCGGCAGGCCGCAGGGGCTCTCCCCCCGCCCGGTGACGTGCGCGCCGCCTCGGCGCGGCCTCGTTAGGATCCACGGGCCCGGAGCCGCCGGGTCTGACGTGACCGAGGCGGGAGGACCACCGGTGACCATCCGTCGGCAGTTCGTGCTGGACGACGTCTCGCGGGCGATCATCGAGCAGCTGCAGGAGGACGGCCGCCGTCCCTACGCCCGCATCGCCACGGCCGTCGGGCTGTCGGAGGCGGCCGTCCGGCAGCGCGTGCAGCGGCTGCTCGACGCCGGCGTCATGCAGATCGTCGGGGTCACCGACCCGCTGCAGGTCGGCTTCTCCCGGCAGGCGATGGTCGGTGTGCGCACCAGCGGCGACGCCCGCGCCGCGGCCGAGCGGATCGCGGCGTTCACCGAGGTCGACTACGTCGTCATCACCGCCGGGTCGGTCGACCTGCTCGTCGAGGTGGTCTGCGAGGACGACGACCAGCTGCTCGACGTGGTCGCGCGCATCCGCGCGGTCGAGGGCGTGGAGACCACCGAGACCCACCTCTACCTGGGCCTGGCCAAGCAGACCTACGCCTGGGGCACCCGTGGCCCGCAGGGCGCGGCGTCGGCCGCTCCTGACCTCTGACGCACCCGGCCCCTGACGACACCGGCCGCGGCGCGGGGCGGGGGCGGCAGGGGTGTCCCGGCCGACCTCGTGCTCTGCCCACCGGTGTGGGCAGAGCACGAGGTCGCGCGGGGAGGGGGTCCCGCCGCTCAGGCCCCGGCGCGGTTGAGCGCGAGGACCGAGAGCAGGTCGTAGGCCACGTGGGCGGCGGCGATGCCGGTCATCTCGGCGTGGTCGTAGGGCGGGGAGACCTCGACGATGTCGGCGCCGACCACGTCCAGGCCGACCAGCCCGCGCAGCGTGTGGAGCAGCTCCCGGCTGGTGAGCCCCCCGGCCTCCGGCGTCCCGGTGCCGGGCGCGTGGGCGGGGTCGAGGACGTCGATGTCGACCGACACGTACACCGGGCCGCCGGCCAGCCGGGCGCGCATCCGCTCCACAATGCTGCGGACGCCGTCGACCTCGTAGTCGTCGGAGCGGATCACCTGGAAGCCGAGGACGGCGTCGTCCTCGAGGTCCTGCTTGCCGTACAGCGGGCCGCGGATGCCCATGTGCAGCGAGCGCTCCATGTCGATGAGCCCCTCCTCGCTGGCGCGGCGGAACGGCGTGCCGTGCGTGTAGGGGGCGCCGAAGTAGGTGTCCCACGTGTCGAGGTGGGCGTCGAAGTGCAGGACGGCGACCGGCCCGTGGTCGCGGGCCAGCGACCGCAGGATCGGCAGCGCGATCGTGTGGTCGCCGCCGATGGTGAGCAGCTGGGCGCCGTCGGCCCGCACGTCGGTCACCGCGCGGTCGATGGTCTCGATCGCCTCGCCGAGGTCGAACGGGTTGACGCCGACGTCGCCGGCGTCGGCCACCTGCTGGGTGCCGAAGGGCATGGCGTCGAGCGCCGGGTTGTAGGGGCGCAGCAGCTTGGAGGCCGCGCGCACGTGCCCCGGGCCGAACCGGGCGCCGGGCCGGTAGCTGACCCCGGAGTCGAACGGCACCCCGAGGATGGCGACGTCGGCGCGGGAGACCTCGTCGATCCGCGGCAGCCGGGCGAAGGTGGCCGGCCCGCCGTAGCGGGGGACCCGCGTGGCGTCGACGGGACCGATGGGGGTCTGCTCCTGCACGGGGCGCTCCTGAGGGGGCGAGGGGGGTGCGGCGGCGGACGGGCTCCTCCGTCCGGGTCGGCCGTCAGGGTCAACTCGTGTTTCCCGCTTGTCAACTCCCTCGCGCGAACTAGGGTCGGTGCGAGATCCGGGAGGTGCGGTGGAGGCAGTGTCCGAGGCAGGTGTGCCGCGCATCGGCGACCGGCTCAAGGCGGTCCGGCACGCGCGCCGGCTCACGCTGACCGACGTGGCCGAGGCCAGCGGGCTGACCAAGGGCTTCCTCAGCAAGCTCGAGCGCGACCAGGCCAGCGCCTCGGTGGCCGCGCTCGTGCGGGTGTGCGCCGCCCTCGACATCTCCCCGGGCAGCCTGTTCGAGGCCGCGCCGGGCGGGGAGGCCGTCCGCGCCGGCAGCTACCCACCGATCGCCTTCGGCGGTCGCGGGCTGACCGAGTACCTGCTCACGCCCGAGGGGGAGCGGCGGGTGCAGGCGATCCTGTCCGAGATCGCCCCTGGCGGCGGCAGTGGCGAGGAGGCCTACGCGCTGCCGGCCGAGGTGGAGTTCGTCTTCGTCCTCGAGGGCGACCTCGAGGTCACCGTGGCCGGCGAGGTGACCACGCTCGGTCCCGGTGACGCGTTCACCTTCTCACCCGGCGCCGAGCACGGCTTCCGCTCCCTGCGCACCGACGGCGTGACCCGTGTGCTGTGGGTCTTCGCGCCGGCCCTCTCTGCGGGGCGGCCGCCCCGCTAGGAAACAGTGGTTGACAATCGGGCAACAGGTGGTGATGCTCACTGCGACCCAGACCACAGGACGGCCGCAGAGGAGCCCCCGTGAGCACAGTCAGCGCCGGACCGGGCGGCCCGGTGACCCAGGGCGCCCCGGCCCGCCGCAGCCGGCTCTTCCGGCTCAAGCCGGTCGACGTCATCGTCGCCCAGCACGAGGAGCAGGGCGGCTCGGGCCTGCGCCGGTCGATGGGGCTGCTGCAGCTCACCGCGCTGAGCATCGGCGCGACCCTGGGCACGGGCATCTTCGTCATCCTCGGCGAGGCGGTGCCCCTGGCCGGGCCGGCCGTCGTCCTGGGCTTCGTGCTCGCCGCCGTCACCGCGCTGTTCTCCGCGCTGTCCTACGCCGAGCTCGCCGGCAGCATCCCGGTGTCGGGCTCCTCGTACTCCTACACCTACGCCACGATGGGCGAGCTGGTCGCCTGGGTCTGCGGCTGGTGCCTGATGCTCGAGTACGGCGTCTCGGTGGCCGCCGTCGCGGTCGGGTGGGGCGCCTACATCGACGACCTCGCCTCCGGCACGGTCGGCGCGGTGCTGCCCGAGGCGCTGTCCGCGCCGCCCGGCGACGGCGGGATCGTCAACGTGCCCGCGGTGGTCGTCGTCCTGCTCGCCATGGCGCTGCTGCTGCGCGGCACCAGCGAGAGCGCGAAGGTCAACACCGCGATGGTCGTGCTCAAGGTCGGCGTCCTGCTGTTCTTCTGCGCGGTCGCCTTCACCGCCTTCCGCGCCGGCAACCTGGCGCCGTTCCTGCCCATGGGCGCCGCCGGGGTGACCGCCGCCGCCTCGCAGGCCTTCTTCTCCTACATCGGCTTCGACGCCGCCTCGACCGCCGGCGACGAGGCCCGCGACGCCCGCCGCGACCTCCCGCGCGCCATCGTGCTGTCGCTGGCCGTGGTCACCGTCGTCTACGTCCTGGTCGCGCTGGCCGCGGTCGGTGCGGTGCCGTGGCCGCAGATCAGCGGCTCGGAGGCCGCGCTCGCCGACGTCCTGAACCTGGCCACCGGGCAGACCTGGACGGCGGTGCTGCTCTCCATCGGGGCCGTCATCGCCATCGCCAGCGTGGTGCTCACCGTCCTCTACGGGCAGACGCGCATCCTGTACGCGATGTCCCGCGACGGGCTGGTGCCCCCGGTGTTCTCGAAGGTCAGCGCCCGCCGGCGCATCCCGGTGGCCAACACCGTCATCGTGGGCGTCCTCATCGCGCTGCTCGCCGGCCTGGTCCCGCTCGGTGAGCTGGCCAACGCCACGAGCATCGGCACGCTGTTCGCCTTCGCCCTGGTCAACGTGGGCGTCGTGATCCTCCGGCGCACCCGGCCGGACCTGCCGCGCACCTTCCGCACCCCGCTCTACCCGCTCACCCCGGTGCTGGGCGTGCTGTTCTGCGTGCTGCTCATGTTCGGCCTGGGCACCTCGACCTGGGTGGTGTTCCTCGGCTGGATGCTGCTGGGCCTGGCCGTCTACGCCGGCTACGGGTACCGCCGCTCGGCCCTGCGCGCGGGCGTCTGACCGTGCGGATCGCGCTGCTGCAGGGCCCGGCCCGCACCCCCGACCCCGAGGCCGGCCTGGCCGCGGTCGCCGACGCCGCCCGCCGGGCCGCCGCGGCCGGGGCCCGGCTGCTGGTGACCCCGGAGATGTCGCTGACCGGCTACGCCATCGGCGCCGACCGGGTCGCCGAGCTGGCCGAGCCGGTACCCGGCCCGCTGACCGACCGGGTGGCCGCGCTCGCCGCCGAGCACGGCCTGGCGATCGCGGTCGGGCTGCCGGCGCGCACCCCCGCCGGCGTCGCCAACACCGTCGCCGTCCTCGACCGCGACGGCAGCCTGCTGGCCACCTACGCCAAGACCCACCTCTACGGCGACGTCGACCGCGACGCCTTCGTGCCCGGCGACGTCGGCGTCGTGCAGTTCCGCCTCGACGGCCTCACCGTCGGCCTGCTGGTCTGCTACGACGTCGAGTTCCCCGAGGCGGTGCGCGCGCACGCGCTGGCCGGCACTGAGCTGCTCGTCGTCCCCACCGGGCTGATGGACCCCTACGGCCACGTCGGCACCGTGCTGGTGCCGGCCCGCGCCTACGAGAGCCAGGTCTTCGTCGCCTACACCAACCGCACCGGCACCGAGGGCGAGTTCGTCTACTGCGGCGCGAGCTGCGTGATCTCGCCCGAGGGCACCGAGCTCGCCCGCGCCGGCCGCGGCGAGGAGCTGCTGCTCGCCGACGTCGACCCCGCCGTCCTCACCGCCTCCCGCCGGGTGAACACCCACCTGGCCGACCGCCGCCCCGAGCTCTACCCCCCGGAGAACCGCGCATGACCTCCGCCATCCCCGTCGCCGCCCACGAGCCGGGCGAGGAGCGCCCGGTCCGGCCGCTGACCATGTTCGGCCCGGACTTCCCCTTCGCCTACGACGACTGGCTGGCGCACCCCGCCGGCCTGGGTGAGGTGCCCGAGGTCGAGCACGGCACCGAGGTCGCCGTCATCGGCGGCGGCCTGTCGGGCGTCGTCACCGCCTACGAGCTGATGCGGCTCGGCCTCAAGCCGGTCGTCTACGAGGCCCACGAGATCGGCGGCCGGCTGCGCTCGGTCGGCTTCGAGGGCCACCCCGGCGTGGTGGCCGAGATGGGCGCGATGCGCTTCCCGCCGTCGTCGACCGCGCTGTTCTCCTACGTGCGCGACCTCGGCCTGCGGACGACGCGCTTCCCCAACCCGCTCGACGTCGCCACGCCCAGCACCGTGGTCGACCTCAAGGGCGAGACCCACTACGCGCGCACCCTCGACGACCTGCCGCCGCTCTACCGCGAGGTCGCCGACGCCTGGCACGAGACGCTGGTCGACCGGGTGCAGCTCGAGGACATGCAGGCGGCGATCCGCGACCGCGACGTCAAGGCGATCAAGGCGATCTGGGACGAGCTGGTCGAGCGGCTCGACGACACCACCTTCTACGGGTTCCTCGCCGCGTCGCCGGCGTTCCGCTCCTTCCGGCACCGGGAGGTGTTCGGCCAGGTCGGCTTCGGCACCGGCGGGTGGGACACCGACTACCCGAACTCGATGCTGGAGATCCTGCGGGTGGTCTACACCGCCGCCGACGACGACCACCTGTCCATCGTGGGCGGCTCCCAGCAGCTCCCGGTGGGGCTGTGGCGCCGCCAGGTCGAGGCACCGGTGCACTGGCCGGCCGGCACCAGCCTGGCCGCGCTGCACCCGGGCGGGCGGCCGCTGCCCGGGGTGACCCGGCTGCACCGGACCGCGCCCGACTGCCTGACCGTCACCGACGAGGCCGGCGGCATCCGCACCTACAAGGCGGCGGTGTTCACCGCGCAGAGCTGGAACCTGCTCTCGCGGATCGTCTGCGACGAGGCGCTGTTCCCGATCGACCACTGGACGGCGATCGAGCGCACCCACTACATGGGCTCGACGAAGCTGTTCTGCCTGGTCGACCGGCCGTTCTGGCAGGACGTCGACCCGCAGACCGGCCGGCACCGGATGAGCATGACGCTGTCGGACCGGATGACCCGCGGCACGTACCTGCTCGACCAGGGCGAGGGGGAACCCGGGCTGATCTGCCTGAGCTACACCTGGGCCGACGACTCGCTGAAGTGGCTGCCGCTGTCGGCGACCGAGCGGATGGAGGTCATGCTCGCCTCGCTGCGCGAGATCTACCCCGACGTCGACCTGCGGCGGCACGTCATCGCCTCGCCGGTGACGGTGTCGTGGGAGTCCGAGCGCGACTTCATGGGCGCGTTCAAGGCCAACCTGCCCGGCCACTACCGTTACCAGCGGCGGCTGTTCACCCACTTCAAGCAGGACGAGCTGCCGGAGCGGTACCGCGGGCTGTTCCTCGCCGGCGACGACATCTCCTGGACCGCCGGCTGGGCCGAGGGCGCCGTGCAGACGGCGCTCAACGCGGTGTGGGGCGTCGTCCACCACCTCGGCGGGCGCAGCCACCCGGACAACCCCGGCCCGGGTGACCTGTTCGACGAGCTCGCCCCGGTGCGGCTGCCCGAGGACTGAGACCTCGCCACTCCTCCGCGCTCTGCCGGCTCGTTCCGCACCCTGCCGGTGCGATCGACCCGGTGGAGCGCGGAACCAACCGGCAAGGCGCTACGGCCGGAGGGATGCACGCCGAGCAGGCCGGTGCACTGCGTGCACTGCCGGATGGGCGCTCCCTGTCCCTGGGCGACCGCTCCGCTGAGCCGGCCGCGGACCTCGTGCCCCGAGACCTTCGTCCCTTCCGGCGGGTGGTGCTCGACCGGAGCCTGGGGACGGATGGCCCTGGAGGGTCCGGCGCGGTCGTTCCCGCGACCGTCGTGCCGGCGAGGTGGCGACTGGTGGAGGAGCTCCCGATGGTCGAGACCGGAGCCTCATCGACGGATGTCGTACCCGTCCGCTGGCCCGAGGAGGTCGATGCCGTCATCGGAGGAGATCTGACGGCCGCTGCTGCCTACGTGACCGCCGCCGGCGGCGCCGTGGTGACCGGTGTCGCGCCGTGCGGGTCGGCCGATCGATCCCGGGGTGTCGTCGGCTTCACCACGTCCCTGGGGTTCCCGCAGAAACTGCGGCGGATCGTCCGCGACCCGCACGTGTCCCTGGCCTTCCACGCCCGGGAGCACGGGTTCGCCGACTCGCCTCGGTTCGTTCTCGTCCAAGGGCTCGCGACGGTCGACCTCACGCCGTCGAGGACCCGTCTGGAGTCCTTCATGCCCCAGGCCGAACGCTTCACGGGACAGGTGCAGCGGGGCCCACTGTGGGACCGACTGTTGCACGAGTACTACTGGGAGCGGGTGTTCATCGACATCTCGGTGTCGCGCATCATGGCGTGGCCGGACACGTCAGCCACCAGCGAGCCGGAGGTGTACGGCGCGCCTCCGCCGCCGGCACCGCCTCCTCAGGCGCCGCCGGAGCTCGGCGTCGCCCCCCGCGTCGACGTGGCCCGGCTGACCCGACGGGTCAGCCGGCTGGCGCACCAGCTCCTGGCCTATCGGGGCGCCGACGGTCTCCCCGTCGTGGTGCCCGTCCGGGTCACCGGCCACAGCCCGGCCGGGCTGCACCTGGCTGCGACTCCCGGACTGCTGCCCCCAGGTGATCGACGGGCCGGCCTGCTGGCCCACTCCTACCGATCCGGACTCATCGGTCTGAGCACCCGAACGGGCACCGGTTGGCTCCACCCCGGAGGCGACGGGCGGGCCGTCTACGCCCCGCACACCGCCAAGGGGTTCTTCGCTCCTCCGGCCAAGACCCTCCTCCTCGTCAGCAACGGACTGATGGCGAAGCACGGCGTCCGCCGAGCGCGTGCATCCGGGCTGGTCGAGGAGCTCCAGCGCCTCGCCGAGAGCCGACCGGACCCACCCGCCGCCGAGGCTCCCGGGGGGTGGAGCTGAGGCTCCCGGGCGGTGGAGACGTCGACGACGGCGGATCCGGACCCGGGAGCGGCCGCCGTCGTCGTGCCGTGCGCGCGCACCGTGACGTCGCGGCGGAGGACGAGCTCATCCGGCGCCGCGGGCCGTGAAGGGGCTCGACGACGTCGAACTGGCCACCTCGGAGTGGGTCGAGGAGCACGACGACCGCCGGCTGCACACCGCACCTGCCACGACCTGACCCCCGGTCGAGTACGAGCCTCCTGACGGTCGACACCCCGGGTCTGCGGACTCGCCGGGGTGGTTCGAACAGGTGTCGTCCGACGCGGAGCGAGAGCGAGGTCGTCCCTCAGACGGCGATCGCCGCGCTGGGGATGATCAGGCCACGTGGCTCGAACTCCACCAGCACCGGGTCACCCCGCCGAGCATGTGCGACCGACACGGTGTCCATCGCCGGCCAGACCACCTCGGCGAAGAAGCGGTGGCACTCGTCCTCGGACTCCCAGATCTCGAACACCTCGAAGCCATCGTCCGTCGCTCGGCCCACGTGCAGCAGCAGACCGTCGGCCCTGCCGGTGCTGCGCCGCCCCACCTCGGTGTGCAAGGCGTCGTAGAACTCGGTCGAGGCCGGGACCTTCATGACGAGCCCATGGGTCATGGCGAACTCCGCTCTCGTCTGCGGCTCGCCCGGTGGTCCCACCGGACGAGGGGATGTCCAACCCATGGGAAACGATGTGGCGTCACCGTGTCGTCACGGCGTCGTCACGTCGTGACGCCGCCCAGCACGACTGCGGTCGACTCGTGATCGTCCTGCGCGAGCGGCTCATCGCCTTCTGGCTCGTCGTCACGGCGGCAAGCACCTCCTGCCCGGTGCAAGGCCTGATCCGGGGGCCGCACCCCTGTCCTGGAGCCGCATCCAGGGTCGCCGCGGTCCTCGACCCACTCGGTCACGGCAGGGATGCCCCCTGCGGTGGCAGCAGGCTCGACGCGCCCGGTCGTTCGCTCCACCGACACCGCGGTCGTGGTACGGACAGCGCGCGTGCTCCCCGCGCCGCGGCCAGCAGCAGCGCCACCACCGCGAGCAGGCCCGCGACCGGCCCGGCCCAGGCGGCGAGGTCGGTCGCGGTGGAGTGCACGTGCGCGGTGAGCACCGGCGGGTGGGCGAGCAGCATCGCCGTCGTCAGGACGACGTGTGCCCCCCACGCCGCCCGGCCCGGCCGCCGCCACAGGTGCACCGCGCACAGCAGGCAGGCCGCCGACAGCAGCGCCATCCCGGCGTGCGGCGCGGCGAGCAGCGCCAGGCCGTGCACGGCGGCGCAGCCCGCCGCGGCCCCCGCCGCGCTGTGCGCGAGGAACCGCGGCAGGGCCGCCGCACCGAGCGGCTGCGTCATCTCTCCCGGCCCTCCTGCAGGTGGGAGGACCCCGTCCCCCTCACCCCCTGCGATCTCGGGGCGAGCCTCTGGACGGGGCCGTGGGGGCAGGGGGGTCCTTCTAGTGACACGAGCCCGGGGCCGGCGGGACGTCGAGCGCGGGGTTGCGGTCGAAGAAGCCGACCGGCTTGAGTTCGAAGGAGAACACGTCGACCGGCATGACCGGCCAGTCCTCCGGCCGCGGCACGTGGTGGATGCCGAACACGTGCCACAGCACCACGTCGGTGTCCACCAGCGGGCGGTCGGCCTGCTGCCACTGGGGCAGCCCCTCGTCGCGGCGGCTCTGGTTGCAGAACTCGCCCGAGGGCCAGCGCTCCTCCTCGTCGAACCGGCTCACCCACACCGGGTGGTCGATGACCTGCGCCCGCTGCCGGAACGGCGCGCTCGGGTCGGCCAGGGACGGGATCGCCGAGTTCGGGTACAGCTTGTAGCCCGGCGCCGTCCCCAGCCGGTTGGGCCTGGTCCGGTTGACCACCTTGAACGACCGCTGGGTCGCGAAGTCGACGTCCAGCCGCGCCTGCGACTCGCGCTCCACCGGCCGGCTCCGGGTGACGACGGCGAGGCCGTACGGGTTGTCCTCCGACACCGGCAGCGCCTCGCTCTCGGTGACGACGACGGTGTTGTCCGGGCCGTCGACCTCCATGTCCAGCCGCGCGACGACGAAGTGCTGGTGGATCGGCGCGTAGGTGCGCTCGTCGACGACGGTGCCGTAGGCCGGCGGGCTGTCCTCGTAGGCGCTGGTCACCATGATCCCGGTGGCGCGGACCTCGCACTGGATCGTGCCGTCCTGGTAGAAGCGCCAGTAGGTCAGGTACTCGTAGTTGGCCACCGTGGCGTGGAACGAGACGACCATCCGCCGCGACCGCCGCACCTCCGCGCCGGCCTGCTCGTCGACGTGCTTCCACAGCACGCCGTCGTCCTCCTCGTGCAGGCAGATGGCGTTCTCGATGGGATAGGGCTCGCCGCGGGTGTCGTGCAGGACGGCGTCGACGTAGGTGATGTCGCCGAGGCAGTCGCAGCCCAGCTTCAGCGACGTCGTCATGAAGCCCAGGCCCCACTCGCCGATGTCGAACGCGGTGCGCCGGTGGTGGTCGGGACTCGGGTCGCGGTAGGGCACGACCATCTCGGCGAACGACATCCGGTGCGCCACCGGCCGTCCGTCGTAGGACACCCGGTGGATCACCAGGCCCTCGCGGTGGTTGAAGCCCAGCCGCATCGACCACTTCTGCCAGCGCAGCTCGTGCCCGTCGAGCTCGAAGGAGACGCCCTCGGGCTGGGTGATCTCCAGCGGGCGGACGTCGGTGCGCTGCTGCAGCCCCGGCACGAGGGCGGGCACGTACTCGCCCATGCCGTCGGGCTGCGCCGGCGGCGCGGTGTCCTCGACCTGCAGCAGCTCCATCGTGTTGAGGTCGACGACGAAGTGCAGGCCCATCACCGGGTTGGCGTAGGGGTTGCCGTTCGGGGTCGAGCGGCGCCACACGTCGGTCCAGCCGACGCGGCGGTCCTGCAGGCCCTGCGGGATGAGCGAGTGGCCGTAGGCCCAGGTGTCGATGAGCACCAGGTCGAGGTCCGTGATGCCCCGCTCGGCCAGCGCCGCGACGACGTCGGGGTGCCGGATGAGCACCTCGTGCGCCTCGTGCCACTCGTCGAGGGTCATGTTCGCCTGCTGGCCGGGCACCGCCTCCCACGAGATGACGGCGTCGTCGGTGAGCGAGACGACCGCCTTGTACGGCGTGCCCTCGTCGCGGCTCCACACGGTCACCCGGGCCTCGCGGCGGATCGGGTCGCCGGGGGTGAAGGCGCGGACGACGTCCTTGGCCGGCTCGCGGAGCTCGATGGAGGCGAACCGCCAGCGCTCGTCGACCCCCTTGTCCCGCCGCAGGACCGCCGCGGCGGCGCGGAACTCCTCGGGTGCCAACGGGTCGAGCGGGTGTGGGGTGCCGGCGGCCGCGCGCGTGCCGGCCGAACCGGCGGCGGAGCAGGACGTCGCGAGCTCGGTCATGACGGGTCCTCCTGGGTGTCGGGGCGGTTGGCGAGCAGGGGCAGGGCGGGGTCCCAGCGGGTGCCGTCGCGGGCGTCGCGCCGGCGGCGGGCCAGCGCCGAGAGCGCCTCGAGGACGACGCGGTTGGCCAGCGCCGCGGTGATGTCGGCGTGGTCGTAGGGCGGGCTGACCTCGACGACGTCGATGCCGACGACCGGCAGCTCGAGGCACAGCCGGCGGACGGCGTCGAGCAGCTGGCGGGCGGTCAGCCCGCCCGGCTCCGGCGTCCCGGTGCCCGGCGCGTGTCCGGGGTCGCAGACGTCGATGTCGACGGAGAGGAAGACGCCGTCGCACTCGTCGGTGGCGATGCCGGAGGCCTCGGTGAGGCAGGCGTCCAGCCCCCGGTGCCCGATCTCGGTCATCTCGTAGGACCGCATCCGCTGCGCGGCCATCCAGTCCAGCGTCTCCGGCGGCGGCCAGTAGCCGCGCAGGCCCACCTGCAGGAACCGGTCGCCGCGCAGCGCGCCGGACTCGATGAGCCGGCGCATGGGCTGGCCGTGGCCCCACAGCGAGCCGAACTCGATGTCGCCGGTGTCGGCGTGCGCGTCGAAGTGGATCATCGACACCCGGCCGTGGCCGAGCACGTTGGCCACGCCCTTGGCGTCGGCGAAGGCGATCGAGTGGTCCCCGCCGAGCACGACCGGGATCGCGCCGGACCGGGTGACGGTCTCGACGGCGGCCTCCAGCGCGGGCAGCGCCGTCTCGATGTCGCCGGAGTACATCTCGACGTCGCCGGCGTCGAGCACGCGCAGGTCGCGCAGCCCATCGGTGCGCAGCGCCAGGCTCGGCCGCGACCCGTCGTGCGGCAGGTAGTCGGTCATCCGGATGGCCTGCGGGCCGAAGCGGGTGCCGGGGCGGTGCGAGGTGCCGCCGTCGAAGGGCGCGCCGAGCACGACGACGTCGGCGCCGGCGAAGGAGGCCGGGTCGTCGAGGTCGCAGCGGTCGACACCGAGGAAGGTGATGTCGGGCCCGAACTGGGCGCCGTAGCGGGTCATGGCGGGGTCCGATCGGAGCGGGTCGGGGCGGTGGGCCCTGAAGACGACGGAATCCGTGGTTGGAGACAAGCTATACGACGATTACCGTGCCGCCAAGCCTCCCAGCGGTGGAGCGCGGGGTCAGCCGTCGACCGTCGCGGCCCGGTGGACGGCACTGCCACTCACCGTGGTGAGCACGACGGGGCGTCGGCCAGCTCGTCGGGCGGCGCCTGCAGAGGGTCGACGGCGAAGGCCGTGAGGTCCGCCCGCATCCCCGGGGCGATGCGCCCCGAGCACGCTGCCTCGCCGGCCGCCCACGCGGACTGCGTGGTGTACCCCTCGAGGGCCATCAGCGGCGTCAGTCCCTGGTGCGGCTGCACGGGGGCGACGTCGGGCTCGCCCGCGGGACGGCGCAGCTGCGCGTCGGCGAGAACCCGCCGGGGGTCGAAGGGCGCCACCGGCCGGTCCGAGCCCAGCACCAGCGGCACGCCGGCGTCGCGCAGGTCCCGGCAGCGCCAGGCGCGGCCGCCCCGCTCCGGGCCGAGCCGGGTGGACGAGTTGTCGGTCTGGTCGGCGCGGGTGAAGTGGGTGCAGTGGGTCGGCTGCATGCTGGCCACGACGCCCTGGCGCACGAAGGCCCCGATGAGCGCGCTCGGCAGCGTCTCGATGTGCTCGATGCGGTGCGCCCCGGCCGTCAGCCGGTCTGGCCGCCCGGCTCGGCGTGAGCGCGGCGTCGATCTACCACCACGTCAGCGGGCGGCAGGAGATCGTGGAACTGCTGCGCGAGCGGCTGGTCGTCCGCCTCGAGCTGCCCCGGCTGGACCGGTCGGGGTGGGGCGCGCAGGTGGCGGCCTGGATGCGCTCCTACCGGCGGGCGCTCGCCGAGCACCCCAGCCTCATCCCGCTGCTGAGCGAGCAGACCATGACCGCCGGGTCCGTGCTGCTGGGCTACGACCGGGTGGCCGCTCTCCTCGGGAAGGCAGGCTTCCCCGAGGACCAGGTCGTGCTGTGGGTCGGCGTGCTGGACAGCTACGCGCTCGGTTCGGCTCTGGACCTCGCGGCGCCCGACGAGGTCTGGCGCGTCGGGGGCGGCGACACCCCCGCCCTGGACGCCGCCCTGCGCGCGGCTCCGCAGGGGCGGGCGCGCGCCGACGCCGCCTTCGACCTGGGGCTGGACGCCCTGCTGGCCGGGATGCACGCCCGGCTCCCGGTGTCCGGCGGCTGAGCCCGCAGGGTCTCCCGACCTCGGGACCACCGACGGAAAAGCCCGATCCGGTGCAGGAAACGCGCACGAAACAGTCGTGGGGCACGCTGCCTGCGCTCGGATCCGTGCACGACGGCCATGCCGGACTGTCGACGGGTCCGGTGCCGGGTGTACAGGTCGGCGACTTCCCCGCGGGACGGTGGAGTGGCCTGCTGTTCCCCTGTGAGGCCCGGCACACCTGCCCGGCCGACGACGGGCCGCTGACGGCGGTGCGACGAGAGGAGGGCCGCATGGCGGTGGGACAGGACCGGGGGACCGGGCAGCAGACCGATCTGCGGACCAAGGGGCTGGCGGGCAACTCCGTGGGCCTGCTGGCCAGCGTGGTGCTCGGGGTCTCGAGCATCGCGCCGGTGTACGCGCTGACGGCCACGCTGGGCCCGACGGTGACCGAGGTCGGCCTGCAGATGCCGGCGGTCTTCCTCGCCGGGTTCCTGCCGATGCTGCTGGTGGCCTACGCCTACCGGGAGCTCAACCGGGTGGCGCCGGACTGCGGGACGTCGTTCACCTGGACGACCAAGGCGTTCAACCCCTACGTCGGCTGGCTGTGCGGCTGGGGTGCGCTGCTCGCGACGATCATCGTGCTGTCCAACCTCGCCGGCGTCGCCGTGTCCTTCTTCTACCTGCTGCTCGGTGAGATCACCGGCTCGGAGTCGGTGGCCACGCTGGGCGACGACAAGCTGGTCAACGTCGCGACCTGCGTCGCCTTCGTCGCGCTCGCCACGTGGATCACCTACCGCGGCGTCGAGGTCACCAAGCGGCTGCAGTACGTCCTCGTCGGCTTCCAGATGGTCGTGCTGGCGCTCTTCGCCGTCCTGGCGTTCGTCAAGGCCGGGTCCGCACCCGGCAGCATCCCCTTCGAGCTGTCGTGGCTGGACCCGACGGCGATCACCTCGTTCAGCGCCTTCACCGCCGGTCTGTCACTGTCGATCTTCATCTACTGGGGCTGGGACACCTGCCTGACGGTCAACGAGGAGACCGCCGGCAGCGCCCGCACGCCGGGCCGGGCGGCGCTGCTCACCATGGTCGTCATCATCGTCACCTACCTCGTCACCGCGGTCGCCGTGCAGATGTACGCCGGCGTCGGCACCAAGGGCACCGGCCTCGGCAACCCCGAGACCGAGGACAACGTGTTCGCCGCGCTGGCCGGCCCCGTCATGGGCCCGGGCCTGGCGTTCCTGCTGTTCCTCGCCGTCGTCGCGAGCTCGGCGTCGTCCCTGCAGACGACGTTCCTGCCGCCCACCCGCACGCTGCTGGCGATGGGCACCTACGGCGCGATGCCCCGCCGCCTGGCCGAGGTGCACCCGCGGTTCCTCACCCCGTCGACCGCCACGCTGGTGGCCGGGGTCGGCACCGCGGTGTTCTACGTCGGCATGACGCTGATCAGCGAGAACGTCCTCATCGACACGATCTACGCGCTCGGCCTGATGATCTGCTTCTACTACGGGCTGACCGCCTACGCCTGCGTCTGGTACTTCCGGCACGAGCTCTTCCGCAGCGCGCGGGACCTGGTGTTCAAGGGCCTGTTCCCGCTGGTGGGGGCGCTCATGCTCACCGCGGTGTTCGTCCAGACGGCGGTCGACACCCTCGATCCCGCCTACGGCAGCGGCTCGTCGGTGTTCGGGATCGGCAGCGTCTTCGTCATCGGGATCGGGCTGCTGGTGCTCGGCGCGGTGCTCATGCTGGCCTGGCGGGCGCGGCACCCGGAGTTCTTCCGCGGCCAGACCCTGCGGGTCGACACGCCCTCGCTGGTCTTCGACGAGTGAGCCGGTGCGCCGTCCCCGGTCACCCGTCGGTGGCCGGGGACGGCGTGCCGCGCAGGGGCGCGAAGTGCTCGACCGTCGGGAACGGGTCGTAGAAGGGGTGCAGCAGCCGGCTCCACTCGCGGTAGCCGGCCGAGCCGCGGAAGCCGACGGTGTGGTCCTCCAGCGTCGCCCAGGTGACCAGCAGCAGGTAGGTGCCGGGGCGCTCCAGGCACCGGGACAGCGTCAGCCCGCCGAAGCCGGGCGTGCTCGCGATGATCGGCTCGGCCTCGGCGAAGGCCGCCTCGAAGGCGGCCTCCCGGCCGGGCCGGACCGACAGCAGGGCGTGCTCCAGGACCATCCCGGCACGGCGCCGCGTCAGAGGACGACGACGGAGCGTAGGACCTCGCCGGCGTGCATCTTCTCGAAGGCCTTCTCCACGTCGTCCAGCCCGATGGTCTCGGAGACGAAGTCGGCCAGCGGGAAGCGGCCCTGCCGGGACAGGTCGGCCAGCAGCGGGAAGTCCCGGGAGGGCAGGCAGTCGCCGTACCAGGAGGACTTGATCGCCCCACCCCGGCCGAACAGCTCGATCATCGGCAGGGTCAGCTGCATGTCCGGGGTGGGCACCCCGACCAGCACCACCCGCCCGGCCAGGTCACGGGCGTAGAAGGCCTGGGTGAACACCTCCGGACGGCCCACCGCGTCGATCGCCACGTCCACCCCGAAGCCGTTGGTGACACCGCGGATCGCCGCCACCGCGTCGGTGTCGCGGGAGTTGACGGTGTGCGTGGCGCCGAACTGCTGCGCCCACGCCAGCTTGCGGTCATCGACGTCGACGGCCACGATCGTCGTCGCCCCGGCCAGCGCCGCCCCGGCGATCGCGGCGTCGCCCACCCCGCCGCAGCCGAACACCGCCACGCTCTCCCCGCGCTGCACGCCGCCGGTGTGGATCGCCGCTCCCACGCCGGCCATCACCCCGCAGCCGAGCAGGCCGGCGGCGGTCGCGGGGGTGGCCGGGTCGACCTTCGTGCACTGCCCGGAGTGCACCAGCGTCTTGTCGGCGAACGCGCCGATGCCCAGCGCGGGGCTCAGCGCGGTGCCGTCGGCCAGGGTCATCTGCTGGGCGGCGTTGTGGGTGTTGAAGCAGTACTGCAGCTGCCCCTTGAGGCAGGCGCGGCACTGGCCGCAGACGGCCCGCCAGTTGAGCACGACGAAGTCGCCGACGGCGACGTTGGTGACGCCCTCGCCGACGGCGGCGACGGTGCCGGCGGCCTCGTGGCCGAGCAGGAAGGGGAACTCGTCGTTGATCCCGCCCTCGCGGTAGTGCAGGTCGGTGTGGCAGACCCCGCACGCGGCGACGTCGACGACCGCCTCACCCGGACCGGGGTCGGGCACGACGATCGTCTCGACGCTGACCGGTGCTCCCTTGCCGCGGGCGACGACGCCCCTCACCTCGTAGGGCACAGCTCCTCCTTCAGGCCTGGCCGGCGGCCTGCGGGGCCGCGGCCGGCTGGTGCCGGTAGAACTCGACGTGCTCGGGGGCCAGCGGGGTGTTGCCCAGGATCAGGTCGGCGGCCTTCTCGGCCAGCATCATCACCGGGGCGTAGATGTTGCCGTTGGTGACGTAGGGCATCGCCGAGGCGTCGGCCACCCGCAGCCCCTCCAGCCCGTGCACCCCCATGGTGGTCGGGTCCACCACCGACAGCGGGTCGGTGCCCATCTTCGCCGTGCACGACGGGTGCAGTGCGGTCTCGGCGTCCTTGGCCACCCAGCTGAGGATCTGCTCGGGGGTCTCGATCTCCGGCCCGGGGGAGATCTCCCCGGCGCTGTAGGGCGCGAACGCGGGCTGGGCGAAGATCTTCCGGGCCACCTGCACGGCCTCGACCCACTCGCGCCGGTCCTGCTCGGTGGACAGGTAGTTGAACCGCATGGCCGGGTGCACCCGCGGGTCGGTGCTCCTGATCTTCAGGGTGCCGCGGGCGTCGGAGTACATCGGCCCGATGTGCACCTGGTAGCCGTGCTCGCCGGCCGGCATCGACCCGTCGTAGCGCACCGCGATCGGCAGGAAGTGGAACATCAGGTTCGGGTAGGCGACGTCGTCGTTGCTGCGCGCGAAGCCACCGGCCTCGAAGTGGTTGGTCGCCCCCAGGCCCCTGCGCAGGAACAGCCACTGGGCGCCGATGCCCGGCTTGCGCCACCACTTCATCCCCGGCGCGATGGACACCGGCTGCTTGGCTGCGTGCTGGATGTAGACCTCGAGGTGGTCCTGCAGGTTCTCGCCCACACCCGGCAGGTCGGCCACGACGTCGATGCCGAGGGCACGCAGCTCCGAGCCGCTGCCCACGCCGGAGAGCTGCAGCAGCTGCGGGGTGTTGATCGCCCCGCCGGAGAGCACGACCTCACCGGCGTGCACCGTCTTCAGCGGGCCGCGGCCGTGCCGGTACTGGACGCCGACGGCGCGCTCGCCCTCGAACAGGATCTTCGTGACGAAGGCGCGGGTCTCGACCGTGAGGTTGGGCCGGTCCATCACCGGGTGCAGGTAGGCGCGGGCGGCGCTGAGCCGGCGGCCGCGGTGCACGTTGCGGTCGAAGGGGCCGAAGCCCTCCTGCCGGTAGCCGTTCAGGTCGTCGGTGAGCGCGTACCCGGCCTCCTGCGCGGCGGCGAGGAAGGCGCCGAACAGCGGGTTGGTGGCGGGGCCGCGCTCGAGCACCAGCGGGCCGTCGTGCCCGTGGAACGGGTCGTCGGGAGCGGCGGCCAGACAGTTCTCCAGGCGCTTGAAGTAGGGCAGGCAGTGGGCGAAGTCCCAGCTGCCCATGCCCTCATCGGCGGCCCAGCGCTCGTAGTCCATGGGGTTGCCCCGCTGCCAGATCATCCCGTTGATGCTGCTGGAGCCGCCGAGGATCTTCCCGCGGGCGTGGTAGACCTTCCGGCCGCCCATCCACGGCTCGGGCTCGGTCTCGTACTTCCAGTCGTAGAACCGGCTGCCGATCGGGTAGGTCAGTGCCGCGGGCATGTGCACGAAGACGTCCCACCGGGAGTCCTTGCGCCCGGCCTCGAGGAGCAGCACCCGATTGCCCGGATCGGCGCTGAGCCGGTTGCCGAGCGCGCTGCCCGCGGACCCGCCCCCTACGATGACGAAGTCGTAGTGCTGCTCGGACATGGACTGCTCCTCGGCGCGGTCGCGGTCGATCGGTCGGGTGGCCTGGCTGGGGAGCGGTCCGGCGGACGGCGTCCCCGGCGGGTCAGGGGACGGCGGGCTCGGCGGCGCGCAGCTGCCGCCGCCACCGGGTGAACAGCCGCGGCTGGTCCACCCCGAGGACGGCGACCGGGCGGCCCTCGCGCTCGTAGACGGCCAGGAAGCTGCGCTCGGCGAGGTCCCCCTCGAGCACGCGGACGGCGTCGCCGTCGCGGCGGCTGCCGGCGAACTGGATCCGCGAGCCGTACTGCTCCGACCAGAAGTACGGCACCGGTGCCGGCCCCGACGGCTCGTCGCCCAGCAGGGCGGCCACGGCGGTCGCCGGCTGCTCGAGGGCGTGCGTCCAGTGCTCGCTGCGCACCGCGCGGCCGGCCTCGGCCGACCAGGTCGCCGCGCAGTCGCCGACGGCGACGACCCCCGGGAGCCCGGTCCCGCCGCGGGCGTCGGTGACCACGCCGTCGGCCAGGGGGACGCCGGAGCCGGCCAGCCACTCGACGTTCGGGACGGCCCCGATGCCGACGACGACGACGTCGGCGGGCAGCCGGCGCCCGTCGGCGAGCTCGACGGCCTCGACCCGCGGCGCGCCGACGAGGCGGGCCACACCGGTGCCGGTCAGCAGGTGGGTGCCGTGGTCGGCGTGCAGCCCCGCGCACACCGTGCCCATCTCGGCGCCCAGCGGCCCGGCGAGCGGGACCGGCAGCGCCTCGACGACGGTGACGTCCAGGCCCAGGCCCCGGGCGGTGGAGGCCACCTCGGCGCCGATGAAGCCGGCGCCGATCACGACCAGGGAGCGGGCGGCGAGCAGGTCCGCGCGCAGCGCCAGCGCGTCGTCCAGGGTGCGCAGCACGTGCACACCGGCCAGCCCCTCCGTGCCGGGCAGCCGACGGGCGCGGGCGCCGGTGGCCAGGACGACGCCGTCGGCCCGGACCTCGCTGCCGTCGGACAGCCGGACGGAGCGGGTCGCGGGGTCGAGGCCGACCGCGGCGGTGCCCAGCCGCCACTCGAGGTCGAGCGCCTCGTCGGCGGCGGTGCCCAGCGCGACGTCCTCGAGCGTGCTGGTGCCCGCCAGCAGGTCCTTGGACAGCGGCGGGCGGTCGTAGGGGGCGTGCGGCTCGTCGCCGATCACGACCAGGCGCCCGTCGAAGGACCGGGCGCGCAGCGCGCGGGCGGCCGACAGGCCCGCCAGCGACGCCCCGACGACGGCGATCGTCGCGGTCACGCCGCGCCCTCCTCGGCGGGGCTGAGGGACACGTGCACCACGCCGTCGACGACCGACACCGCGTGCGTGCGCACGGGGGTCTTGGCCGGGGGGCCCGACGGCTGCCCGGTCCGCAGGTCGAAGCACGAGGCGTGCAGCGGGCACTCGACGGTGCAGCCCTCCAGCCAGCCGTCGGCGAGGGAGGCGTCCTGGTGCGTGCAGGTGTCGTCGATCGCGAAGAACTCGCCGTCGGCGTTGAAGACGGCGATCGCCACGTCGGCCGTCACGTCGGCGCTCACGCGGAGGGCCTCTCCCGGGGGGAGGGCGCTCGTGGGGCAGACCGGGATCATCGGACCTCCGTGGTTGCGGAAGGCGCAACGTCGCTCTTCTGACGGAACAGCGTGACAAGGAAGCAGGGCGACGTCAAGAAACGGATTCGTTGTGACCGCTGTCTCTACGCTGGGGGAGTGAGTGTCGAGCAGATCCCCAGCGGGGAGCGCGGGCCGGCGGCCCTGGTCCAGTCCGTCGACCGGGCGCTCGAGGTCCTGGAGATCCTCGCCCGGCGCGGCGAGGCAGGGGTCACCGAGATCGCCGCCGAGCTCGGTGTGCACAAGTCCACCGCGTCCCGGCTGGTCGCCGTCCTGGAGGGTCGGGGCCTCGTGGAGCAGCTGGCCGACCGCGGCAAGTACCGCCTGGGCTTCGGCATCGTCCGGCTCGCCGGTGCCACCGTCGCCCAGCTCGACCTCGCCCAGGAGGGGCGCCGGGCCTGCGAGGAGCTGGCCGCCGACGCCGGTGAGACGGTCAACGTGGCCATCCTCGACGGCGGCCGGGCGGTCGACGTCACCCAGGTGCGCGGCGGGGCGACGATCAGCACGCACAACTGGGTGGGGCGCGGGACACCGCTGCACGCCACCTCCAGCGGCAAGGTGCTCCTCGCGTACGCGTCCGTGCCGGTGCGCAAGGAGGTGCTGGCCGGTCCGCTGGAGCGCTACACGGAGGGAACGGTCACCGACCCCGACGTCCTCGAGCGGGAGCTGTCGGAGATCGAGCTCCGCGGGTGGGCCGTCAGCGTGGAGGAGCTGGAGATCGGCCTCAACGCGGTCGCCGCCCCGGTGCGCGACCCCGACGGCCAGGTCATCGCGGCGGTCAGCGTGTCGGGCCCCTCCTTCCGGCTCTCCCCGGAGCACCTCGAGGAGCTGGGGCCGCGGGTCGTCGCGGCGGCCGACGAGTTGAGCCGGCGGCTGGGGTTCTTCGGCTGACGGCGGACACGCCCGGGAGGCCGTTGTGCAGAGCGCAACGCTCGTCGTAATCTGCAACACACGTGGTCGCCGGACCGCCCGCCGGGACCGGTGAGGTCCACTCCGCTCGCACCGCACGCCACCGCACCGCACGCCACCGCACCGCACCGCACCGCACCGCACCGCACCGCACTGTCCGACCGCCGGCGTCCTGCCGCAGGGGCGCCCGATGCCACGCCCGAGGTGCCGCATGACCGCGACCGACCTGCCCGCCAGCCTCATCCGCACGCTGCCCGGGCAGTACTACACCGATCCGGCCGTCTTCTCCCTCGAGCAGACGCGGGTCTTCGAGACCACGTGGACCTGCGCCGTGCGCTCGGCCGACCTCCCGGCGCCCGGTGCGTTCCGCAAGGTCCAGGTCGGCCGGGAGAGCGTCCTGGTCGTCCGCGGCCGCGACGGGCAGCTGCGGGCGTTCCTCAACATCTGCCGGCACCGCGGCGCGCAGATCTGCACCGAGGACTCCGGCCAGGTCAGGCGGGCCCTGCAGTGCCCGTACCACGCCTGGACCTACGACCTGTCGGGCAAGCTCGTCGCCGCACCCAACCTGACCAAGATGCCCGACGTCGACCGCGACCGGTACGGCCTGGTCCCGGTGCACCTGCGCGAGTGGCTGGGCTACGCCTGGGTGTGCCTGGCCGACGAGCCGCCGTCGTTCGAGGACGACGTGCAGGGCGCGATCGCCGAGCGGCTCGGCGACCTGGAGTCCATCGAGCGCTACGAGCTCGACCGGCTGTCGGTCGGGCGGCGGATCACCTACGACGTGAAGGCCAACTGGAAGCTGATCGTCGAGAACTTCATGGAGTGCTATCACTGCGCGACGATCCACCCGGAGCTCACCGAGGTGCTCCCGGAGTTCGCCGACGGCTACGCCGCGCAGTACTTCGTGGGGCACGGCGCGGAGTTCGGCGAGGACGTGCGCGGCTTCACCGTCGACGGCAGCGAGGGGTTCGACAGGCTCCCGGGCGTCGAGGAGGACCAGGACCGGCGCTACTACGCCATCACGGTCAAGCCGACGGTGTTCGTCAACCTGGTGCCCGACCACGTGATCTTCCACCGCATGTACCCGCTGTCGGCCGACCGGACCGTGGTCGAGTGCGACTGGCTCTACACCCGCGAGGTGGTCGAGTCCGGCCGGGACGTGTCGCGGTCGGTGGAGCTGTTCCACCGGGTCAACGAGCAGGACTTCGCCGCCTGCGAGCGCACCCAGCCGGCCATGTCCTCGCGGGCCTACGCCGACGGCGGGGTCCTCGTCCCCTCCGAGCACCACATCGGCGCCTTCCACGACTGGCTGACCCAGCGCCTGGCCGACTGAGGGCCGACCCGGGGCGGTGCCGGGGCCGGTCGGCGTCGAGACGACGGCTCAGCGCCCGTCCCGGCAGAAGGCGAGCACCCGCCCGCCCAGGGCCTCCAGGCGCAGCGTCGTCCCGGCGACGTCCACGAGCGTCCGCGTCCGTTCCGACGACGGTCGGCCGGACAGCCGGATGGCGAGCAGGGCGGCGAGCGCGGGCACCCGGTCCGGGGCGACGGCGCCCGGGACGTCGGGCAGCCTCACCGGCACGTCGCCCCAGCCCGGCAGCGTGCAGCCGACGAGGTCCGTGACCCGGACCGCGCGGCGCAGGGGGTCGGCGAGCAGCCGGTCGAGCACGCTGCCCGGCGCGTCCGCCACGGCCAGCACGAGCGGCGGCCCGGCCTCCGCGACCAGGTCGGGCCAGGCGTCGCCGCCGGCGACCAGCGCGTCGGCGACCTCCCCGTGTACGAGCGTCACCGGGCGGCGGCGGTCCGGTGGGGGCAGGTGGGCGCCCGACACCGTCGGCAGGAGTGGGGAGGCGCCGGGATCCGGGACGGTGGCGGCGACCAGGTCGGTCAGGGTGCCGACCACGGCGCCGGCGCCGGTCGGGCGGCGCACCGTCCACCCGCCGGGCACGGCGCGGATCGCCCTCCCCCGGGCGGCCGCCGCAGCGATCACCGCCGCGGCGGCCGCCCGGGCGGTGCGCAGGCCGAGGACGGGCGAGGCCCAGTCCGCGGCCGAGGACGTGCCGCACGCACCACACACGCCGGACCTCCGGTGGATCGGGGAGACGATCCCCACCGGCGCGGAGCCGCAGCGTCCGCGCCGGTGGGATCAGGTGTCAGCGCGCCGGGAGGGGAGCCTCCGACACCCCGGCGCCCTCCTTGGTGCAGCCGAACGTCACCAGGCCGGAGGCGACCGTCCCCAGTGCCCCCACCACCAGGGCGGCGGTCGTGAGCTGCGCACCGGCGGTGAGCATCGAGGTGATGACGACACCCGCCACGATCGCGCCGATCTGGCCCAGGCTGTTCACGAACGTCGTCCCGGTGGCGCGGCTGGCCGTGCTGAAGCAGTCGGCCATGAAGAACAGCAGCGCGCTGTAGGGGCCGATCTGGAAGAACAGCCCCAGGCTGAACAGGGTCACGACCGCGACCGCGCCCTCGGCCACCGTGCACATGAGCGCGAAGGCGATCCCGCCCAGCACCCAGCCGACGGCGATGGTGTTCCGCCGGCCGACCCGGTCGCCGAGCCAGCCGTGGAAGACGTAGCCGGCGAAGGCGACCGCGTTGCTCAGGATGAGGATCACCAGCGCGTTGCTGAAGGACACGCCCGTGCCCTCGGTGAGCACTGTCGTGCCCAGGACGCTGAAGGTCTGGGTGCCGAACCAGTTGAGGAAGAAGGCGACCGACAGGAACACCGTGTTGCGGGCGAACCCGCGGCCGAAGATCGCGGCGAAGGGCGCCTTCGGCTCCTCGACCGGCATGCCGTGGGACCGCAGCAGAGCCTGGGCCTCCACGACACGCCCTGCGCGTCGGAGCTGCCGCGCCCGGTCCTGCAGCTGCCACTGCGGGGACTCCTTCATCTTCCGCCTGAGGATGACGACGAGGACGGCCGGGAAGACGGCGATGAGGAAGCAGCCACGCCACCCGACGAGCGGCAGGAAGATCGCCGTCAGCAGCGCCGACAGCAGGACGCCGATCGGCCAGCCGCCCTGGACGAGGCTGTAGAAGAAGCCGCGCCGCCGCTTGATGGCCTCGTCCTCGGTGACGTCGTAGATCTCGTTGAGGTAGGCGGCGTTGACGGCCTGCTCGCTGTAGCCGAGCCCGGCGATGCTGCGGACGCCGACGAGGTAGGCCGGGTTCATGGTGGCCGCGGTCGCCCCCGAGGCGATCGCGGTCCCGGCCAGGGTGGCCATCATCCCGCGGCGACGCCCGATCCGGTCGACCACCGGACCGAGGACCAGGGCGACGACGAAGGTCCCGACCGCCACCCAGGTGGCCACCGCGGTGGCCGTGGGCGCCCGCGGTGGCCGTGGACGCCGACCACCCGTAGGTGGCGGAGATCTCCGGCAGCAGGGTCCCGAACAGGATGAAGTCGTAGACGGCGAAGACCCAGGCCAGGAAGGCGACCCCGGTGGCGAACCGGGTGTCCCTCACGGTGATGCGGTTGGGCTGCCAGCCGTCGGCGGCGAGCCGGTCGGACTGGAGCTGGCGGTCGGGGGGAGGGAGGGTGGCGCTCACAGTGCTCTCCTTCGAGCCACGTGCGGGCTGGACGGGGACGGGCGGCGCGGAGGGCGCCGTCCCGGTGCGGGGCGGACGGCCGGGCAGCCGCCGCCGGTCGCCGGCGGGCGCGGATGGGCGCCCGCCGGTGACGGTCGGGGGAGCCGGGCGTCAGGCCCGGCGCGGTGAGCGGGCGGCGAAGTCGTCGGCGATCTGGTCGAACGTCGTCCAGCGGACGCCGGCGTGGGCGTTGACGTGGGCGATGAGCCGCTCGAGCATCAGCAGCACCTGCGGCCGGCCGGAGACGTCGGGGTGCACCGTGAAGGTGACCACCGCGTAGTCCATCTCCCGGTAGACCCAGTCGAACTGGTCCTGCCACATCTCCCCGAGATGGCGGGGGCTGACGAAGCCGTGGCTGTTCGGGCCGGCCTTGATGAACATCATCGGCGGCAGGTCGTCGAGGTACCAGCTCGCCGGGATCTCGATGAGGTCGGTCTCCTCGCCGCGGACCAGGGGCTTCATCCAGGTGTCGGCCGGCCGGGAGTAGTCGATCTTCGTCCAGCTGTCACCCACGCGGACGTAGTACGGCTCGAAGTCGCGGTGCATGAGCGAGTGGTCGTACTTGATGCCGCGCTCGAGCAGCAGTTCGTTGGTGACCGGGGAGAACTCCCACCAGGGGGCGACGTAGCCCGTGGGACGGCGTCCGGCCCGCTTCTCGATGAGCTCGATGCAGCGGTCGAGCACGGCCGACTCCTGCTCCCGGCTGGCGCCCCCGCCTCACCCGACCGGGTGGGGCGGGGGTGGTCCGCGCAGGTCGGTGCGCCGATGGGAGGGCATGGACCTGCACCGGCTGTGCGAACCCCGCGACGAGGTGTTCGCCGCGCGCGCCTCGAGCGCGCTGTTCCTCGTCGGTGCCCTCCTGCTCGCCGTCTACCTGCTGGTGGAGCCGGTGCCGATGCCCGACTCCGCCCGCTCCCTGTCGTGGGTGGGGCTCGTCGTGCTGCTCGTCTGCTCGACCCTGCCGTCCCTGGTCCCGCTCGCGACGATGACCCGCGCGGGGGTGTGGCTGCTGCTGCCGGTGGCCGCCGTGGTCACGATCGGGGTGCTCGCGCACGTCTTCCCCGACCAGCTCGACGTCGCCCACCTGCTGCTCGGGCTGCCGGTCCTCTTCGCCGCCTCGCAGATGCGGGCGGTGGCCGCCGCGCTGGTCACCGCCCTCGCGGTCGGCTTCGACGTCTCCGCCCTGCTGGCCGCCGAGCCGGCCGCGGAGGCCCTGGTCGACGCGCTGTTCGTGGCCGCGGTCCTCGGGCTCACCACCGTGCTGCTGGTCCTGGTGATGGGGCGGATCGAGCGGCTGGTGGCCGAGCTGCGGCACCTGGCCGCGGTCGACGGCCTGACCGGGCTGGTCACCCGCCGGGTCCTCGACGAGGCGCTGGTCGGCGCGCTGTCGGCGGCGGCGGGCCGCGAGGGCTCGGCCCTCGTCATCGTCGACGTCGACTCGTTCAAGTCGATCAACGACGCCCACGGCCACCCGGTCGGCGACGACGCGCTGGTCCACCTCGCCGGGGTGCTGCGGAGCCACGTCCGTGCCGCCGACGCCGTCATCAGCCGCCTCGGGGGCGACGAGCTGGCCGTCCTGCTGCCGGGGTGCTCCGCCGCGGTGGCCGCCGAGCGGGCGCAGGAGCTGGTGGACGCCGTCCGCGCCGCCCCGCTGCCGCTGGCCGACGGCACCCTGCTGGCCCTGTCGGTCAGCGTCGGTGTCGCGCACGCCCCGAGCCACGCCACGGAGCTGCGGGCCCTCTACGCGGCCGCGGACGCCGCGCTCTACGCCGCCAAGCGGGGCGGCCGCGGTCGCGCCGGCGTGGCGGCCGCTGAGCCGGTGGCCGAACCCGCCGGCTGAGCCCGCCGGCTCAGACGGCGGTGGCGGTGAGGAAGGTGCAGATGCCGTCGCCGGAGCGCGGACGCCGGGCGCGGATGCCCAGCAGCCACAGCACCGCCATCTCCACCCGGTAGGCGACGCGCAGCGGCCCCCGGTAGAAGGCGTCGCCGCCGCCGGTGAGCCGGACGTCGTCGAACCCCGCCAGCCGGACGTGCTCGGTGAGCATCCAGTCGGGCAGCAGCGTGATGTGCCCCGGCGCGTGGTAGTGCCGCGGGCCGAAGACGTAGGGCGCGCCCCGCAGCAGCGTGAGCAGCCGGGAGTGCGGATGGGTGACGTCCGGCGTGCTCACGAGCAGCCGGTCGCCGGGCCGCAGCAGCGCACGGATCGAGCGCAGCACCTGCCGGGGGTTCTCCACGTGCTCGAGCGTCTCGACGCAGACGACGAGGTCGAAGGGCCCGCGGGTCTCGTCGGTCCACTCGGGCGCGTCGAGGTCGAGCCGGGCGATCCACTCGTGCGGCGGGTCGAGGTCGGTGGGGACGACGTCGAAGCCCGCGTCGCGCAGGCGCAGGGCCAGGGCGCCGCAGCCGGAGCCGACCTCCAGCACCCGCCCGCCGTCGGGCAGCGCCGTCCGCACCAGCTCCAGCGCGTACTCGTGCACGCCCGGTGCGGCGTGGATGCCGTGGCCCCGGTAGTCGTTGACGGCCGGGGTCCGGTGCCCGGAGGCCTGCTCGACGTCTGTCACCTCCCCACCCTGTCAGCCGGGCCGGCCGGCGGGCGACCGACCCCGGGGACCGGCCGTGCGGTTGCAGAACCATGCGCAGGGTCACTAGCGTCCGGGCGGGACGCGGCCGGCCCGGGTCCCGACCGAGCGACCGAGCGACCGAGGAGCCGACCACGTTCCCTGAGCAGCCGTCCGCGCAGCCCGTCGAGGACGCCGTCGTCACCGGCAGCCGAGTCACCGCCGGGGACGGCGCCGCCGTCCGCGAGGTCCGGGGCCGGGTCGCCCGCCACCTGGTCGGCCGCGACCACGAGCTCGACATGCTGCTCGCCGGGGTGGCCGCCGGCCGCGACGTGCTGCTCGAGGGCCCGCCCGGCACGTCGAAGTCCACCCTGCTGCGGGCGATCACCGCCGAGTGGGGCGTGCCGCTGGTCTTCGTCGAGGGCAACGCCGACCTCACCCCCACCCGCCTGGTCGGCCACCACGACCCGGCGCGGGTGCTGCGCGAGGACTACACCCCGGAGAACTTCGTGCCCGGGCCGCTGGTCGAGGCGATGCGCGCCGGCGGCTTCCTCTACGTCGAGGAGTTCAACCGGGCGCCCGAGGACACGCTCAACACGCTGCTCACCGCCATGGCCGAGCGTCGGATCGCCGTCCCCCGGGTCGGGTCGATCGAGGCGCTGCCCACCTTCCGCGTGGTGGCCTCGATGAACCCCTACGACAACGTCGGCACCACCCGGCTGTCGAGCTCGGTCACCGACCGGCTGGTCCGGCTGGCCATCGGCTACCAGGACGCCGCCGCCGAGCGGGGCATCGTCGAGCGGCGCACCGGGGTCACCGCGCCGCGGCTGGTCGCCGACGCCGTCGCGCTGACCCGCGCCACCCGCGAGCGCGACGACGTCCGGCAGGGCAGCAGCGTGCGCGGCGCCATCGACCTGGCGCTGGTGGCCGCCCAGCTGGCGGTCATGCGCGACGTCGCGGTGCCCGACGAGCCGGCGCTCGAGCCGCCGCGCGGGCTGCCCGAGGACTACACGGCCGTCGTGCTCGACGCGCTGCTGCTGGCCCTGTCGGGGCGCATCCAGCTCGACGAGACCGTCGAGGCGCCTCCGGAGGCCGTGCTGCGCGAGATCTGGGAGGACCACTTCCTGCTGCGCCCGGCGGCCGCCCGCCCCGGTTGAAGAGAGGTCGCGGCCGACTCGCCGCTGACCCGGCGCCGGGAGGGCACCCCACGCGGTGCCCGGCCGCTGCGCCGGCGCCCCAAGCAGCTCACCGAGCAGCCCTCGCTGTACCGGCCCGCGCCGGGCGGCGGGGGGCTGGCGCTGTCCTCCGGCGACCGCCGGCGCACCCGGGGGACGCCCGGGCGGCCCGGGGGCAGCGCGCCGGGCACCACCGACGAGCCCGCCGAGCTGGTGCCGCTGGCCGACCTCGGCGCCGGGGAGGCCACCGACCAGGAGACCCGCCGCCGCGCCCAGGCGATCGCGCGCCGGCTGTCGGTGCCGCGCCCCCCGCACGACCGGCGCCCCCGCCGCGGGGTGGGCGAGCTGCGCAGCCTGCCGTGGAGCGGCGGCTCCGACGAGCTGGACCTCGAGCGCACGCTCGACGCGCTGGCCGGCAACCCGGTCCCGGAGGACCGCGACGTCGTCGTCCGCGAGCGGGTGCGCCAGCGCCGGTCGGTGGTGCTCGTCGTCGACGTCTCGGGGTCCATGAAGGGCGAGCGGGTGCGGACGGCGGCGGCCACGGTGGGCGCGCTGGCCGGCGAGCTGACCCGCGACCGGGTCGGCGTCGTCGCGTTCTGGTCCGACGCCGCGGTCCTGGTGCGCCCCGGCGAGCAGGTGGGCCCGCTCGCCGTCCTCGACCTGCTGCTGCGCGTGCCCGCCCAGGGCCTCACCAACGTGACCTTCGCGCTGGAGACCGCCGGCCGGCTGCTCTCCGGGGTGAAGACCCGCGACGCCCGCGTGCTGCTGCTCTCCGACTGCGTGCACAACGCCGGCCCCGACCCGCGGCGCACCGCCGCACGGCTGCCGCGCCTCGACGTGCTGCTCGACGTCTCGGGGGAGAAGGACGTCGAGCTCGGCCGCGACCTGGCCCGCCTCGGCCGTGGTCAGTTCCGGCTGGTCCGCGGCCACTCCGACGTCGCCGCCGCCCTCGCCGCGGTCTTCACCGAGTAGCGGCGCCGTCCAGCACGACCCGGTTCCCGCCGCCTCGCTTGGCGGCGTACATGGCCGCGTCGGCCCTCGCCACGAGCTCGTCGGCGCCGACCGGGGGGTCCTCGGGCGCGAGCCCCACGACGCCGGTGCTCGCCCCGACCGCCCGCAGCCGGCCCGCGACCGGGAACGGCTCCCGCACCGCGCCGGCCACCCGCCCGGCCGCCTCCTGCGGGTCGCCGCCGTCCTCGAGCAGGACGGCGAACTCGTCGCCGCCGAGTCGGGCGACGGTGTCCCCGCCGCGCACCGCCCCGGTCAGCCGCCCGGCCACCTGTACCAGCAGGTCGTCCCCGGCGGCGTGGCCGTGCGTGTCGTTGACCTCCTTGAAGTCGTCGAGGTCGAGGAAGACGACGGCGACCGGGCGGAGGTCGCGGGCGTGCAGCGCCAGCGCGTGGTCGAGCCGGTCGAGGAACAGCGCCCGGTTGGCCAGGCCGGTCAGGGAGTCGTGGAAGGCCAGGTGGCGCAGCTGGGCCTCGCGGGCGGCCAGGTCGTCGGCGAGGCGGACGTTCTCGCGCACCGTCATGTACTGGCGGCCCATGAGCGCGGCCATCACGACGGCGACGACGACCGTCTCGCCCGGCGTCGGGGCGCCCCCGGTGAACGTGAGCCCCAGGTCGGTGGTCAGGGCCACCGTCACCGGCACGTAGGGGAGCAGGGAGGCCGCCGTCCCGGAGCGCCCGGCCGGGCGCGGAGCGCCGTCGTCCTGCACGGTCGGCCGGGGTGGACGGCAGAGCCCCGCGACCGCCAGCAGGGCGAACCCGGCGGTCCAGCCGGCGTCGGCGGTGCCTCCGTCGTAGGCGCTGGTGGCGGCCAGGTAGGCGAAGGCGCTGTCGGCGACGGCGAGGGCCGTGACCCCCAGCGCCACCAGGTTCAGCGCGGACCGGTCCCCGGGCGTCCTGGTGATCAGCAGGACCGCCATCACCACGAGCAGGACGTCGGAGACGGGGTAGGCGGCCAGCAGCAGCCGGGCCGCGACGTCGTGGCCGGTGTCGTCACGCAGGACGGCGCCCAGGGCGGTCTGCCAGCTCACCAGGCCGACCGCGCCGGAGGTCATGACCGCGTCGAGGACCCGCTGCCAGCGGCCGGTGCGCCCGCCGCCGGCCGGGTGGAGGGCCAGGGCCGGCACCGAGAGGAGACAGAAGCCGAGGAAGCCGGCGTCGGCCAGCGAGGGGAACGGGGCCTCACCCCGGGCGGCCAGGAGCAGCCACCAGGACTGGCCGGCGAACCAGGACAGGCACGCGCCGGACAGCAGCCCCCACGCGACCCGCAGCCGGCGGCCCCGGGCCCGCAGGGCGTACCGGGCCGTCGCCGCGGCGGCCGCCGCGGCCGCGCCGGCCTGCGTGAGGTCCGACACGAGCGCCGCCGCGGACGGCGGCAGGACCGTCGTGGCCAGCACCCCGGCCGCGCAGACGATGAGGACGAGCGCCGCCACGCGCGGGAGCGCCAGGGCCGACCGGGGCATCGGGTCTCCTCCTGTGGAGTGGGGTCACCTCCTGCATCGGCACGGGAGGCGGTGCGGAGCATGCCCCGTGCGGGTGGGTCGCCGCCGGAGCTCAGGTCAGCGCGGCCGCCTGCTCCGCGCACAGCTCGGCCAGCGCCTGCGGCGCCGACCGGCACAGCCGCGGGAAGGCGAGGAACCCGTGCGGCATGCCGACGTACTCCGTCAGCCGCACCGGGACGCCGGCCGCGCGCAGCACCTCCGCGTAGCGCCGGCCGTCGTCGCGGATCGGGTCGTGCTCGGCGGTCTGCACCAGGGCCGGCGGCAGGCCGGAGTGGTCGGGGGCGAACAGCGGCGAGGCGTACGGCTGCGTCGGGTCCTGGCCGCCCAGGTAGTGGTCGCGGAAGGCCAGGCAGTCGGCCTTCGTGAGGATCGGCGCCGAGGCGTTCTCGTCGAGCGACGGGCTGCTCATCGTGAGGTCGACCGACGGGTACACCAGCCCCTGGTGGGCGATGCGCGGCCCGGACCGGTCGCGGGCCATCAGGCTGACGACGGCGGCCAGGTTGCCGCCGGCGCTGTCGCCCATCACCGCTACCCGCGCGGGGTCGGCGCCGAGCTCGCCCGCCCGCCCGACGACGTCGGCCAGCGCCGCGTAGCAGTCCTCGGCCGCGGTCGGCCAGCGGTGCCCGGGAGCGAGGCGGTAGTCGACCGAGACGACGACGGCGCCGACGGTCGCCGCGACGTTGCTGCACAGCCAGTCCGCGGAGTCCAGGTTGCCCAGCGTCCAGCCGCCGCCGTGGAAGTTCACGACCAGCGGCAGCGGGCCGCCCGCGGCCACCGGCCGGTAGGTGCGGATCGGCACCGGGCCGGCCTCGCCGCGCGCCGTCCCGTCGGTCAGGCGCACGCCGCGGGCCACCCCGCCCAGCAGCAGGTCGGTGACCGGGTTGTGGCCGATCCGCTGCTCCTGGGCGCGGCGCAGCTGCTCGTCGTCCATCGTCGCGACCGACAGCCGGCGCAGCGCCCGGCCCAGCAGCCGCACCCTCAGGTCCATCCGTGCCACGTGTCCTCCTGCGTGTGTCGCCGATGAGTGGTGCGCCGCCCGCCGGTCCACCCCGCATGACGTACCAGACGGTCTCCTCCGCGGACGGCACGACCATCGCCTACGAGGTCTTCGGCTCCGGGCCGCCGCTGGTCACGGTCTGCGGCGCGACCTGCGACCGCGCCCTGATGCGCCCGACGGCGCGGGCGCTCGGTGGTTCCTTCACGACCGTGGACTACGACCGGCGGGGCCGCGGCGACAGCGGGGACACGTACCCGTACGCGGTCGACCGGGAGGTCGAGGACCTCGCCGCGCTGGTGGACGCGGTCGGCGGGCGGGCCTTCCTGTACGGGCACTCCTCCGGCGCCGCCCTGGTCCTCTGCGCCGCCGCCGGGGGCCTGCCGGTGGACGGGTTCGTCCTCCACGACCCGCCCTTCGCCCCCGACGACCCGGCGTTCCAGGACGAGAGCCGCACCTTCGCGGCGGAGGTCCTGGACCTGCTGGCCGCCGGGCGGCGGGACGAGGCGGTGGACCGGTGGTGCCGGGGCACCGGGATGCCCGGCGAGGTGGTCGACGCGATGCGGTCGACGCCGCGGTGGGCGGAACTGGTCGCGCTGGCACCGACGCTGGCCTACGACATCGCGGTGCTCGGCTCCGCCGAGACCGGCGGGGCGGTCCCCGAGGACGTCGCCCGGCGCGCGGCGGGGCCCGGAGTCGTCCTCGTCGGCGACGAGAGCCCGCCGTTCATGGCGGCGGTGGGCGGCCGGCTGGCGGAGCTCCTGCCGGCAGGCCGGCTCCGCGTGCTCAGGGGCCACGGTCACGTGGTGCCCCCGGAGGTCCTGGCGCCGCTGGTCGCGGAGTTCCTCCTCGGGTGACGGCGTCGGCACCGCTCACGGCTCCGCGAACCAGGCGAAGCCCAGCCCCGGGACGGTGAGCCGGCCGTCGCGGACGCCGAGCGGCCCGTCGCTGCCGTGCACCCAGTCGAAGGTGCCGAACCCGGTGACGGTGTCGGCGTCGACCTCCTGCGGCTGCGGGGAGACGTTGGCCAGCCCGACGAAGGCGCCGCTGCGCGGGTGCTTGCGCCGCCACACCAGGACCGCGTCGCTGCCGGCGTCGACCACGGCCGACTCCACCCCGCCGCGCAGCGCCAGCAGCGACCGGCGCACCTCGCCGAGCCGGCGGATCCCGGCGCACACCCGGCCCTCGAGCGTCGCGGGGTCGGTGGCGCGCGCCGCGGCGGCCCAGTCCATCGGTGGGCGGTGCATCCAGCGGCTGTCCGGGGCCAGCGCGGGGTCCTCGAGGTAGGACGCGTCGTTGCGCAGCGCGAAGCTCGTCGCCCGAGTAGAGCAGCGGGATGCCGCCGAAGGCGTAGACGACCGAGTAGAGCAGCAGCAGCCGGCGCACCCCGGCGTCCAGCGCGACCGGGTCGTCGCGGTCGAGGGCGTCCTCGATGCCGCACAGCGAGGCCGCCGACCCGGAGACGCGCGCGTCGCCGGTGGCCTCGTTCTCCTGGAACAGCCCGCCGCGGGCGAAGGAGCCCGGGAAGCGGCCGGCGTAGAAGTCGTTGAGGAAGCGGCGGTGGCCGAAGCCGTCGAGCCCGACGGCGGCGGCGTCCTCGTCGGTGACCGCCCAGCCGATGTCGTCGTGGCCGCGGACGTAGGTGCACCAGGTGGCGGCCGGCGGGATGGGCCGCATCCGGCGCAGCGCCTGGTGGGCCAGCCGCACGTCCTGGGTGGCCAGGCTGCTCCACAGCAGCACCATCAGCGAGTTGTGGTAGGCCAGCTCGCACTCGGGCCGGTACCGGTCGTGTCCGCCGAGGTAGGCGACCAGGTCGTCGGGGGAGACGATCGCCTCGGCCTTGAAGACCACGCCGGGGGCGGCCAGCCGCGTGAGGGCGTGCAGCAGCTGCAGCAGGCTGTGCCCCTCGGGCTGGTTCTGGCAGCTGGTGCCCAGCCGCTTCCACATGAACGGCACGGCGTCCATCCGGAAGACGTCGACGCCGCGGTTGGCCAGCCAGGTGATCTCGCCGAGCACCGCCAGGGTGACCTCGGGGTTGGTGTAGTCGAGGTCCCACTGGTAGGGCCAGAACGTCGTCCACACCCAGCCGCCGGCCCCGCCGCGCGCCTCGGGCACCCAGCTGAACGAGCCCGGCGCCCGGTCGGGGAACACCTCGGGGATGGTCGCGTCGTAGGCGTCGGGCATCGTGCGGTCGGGGAACGCGGTGTAGAAGCCGGCGTAGGCGGGGTCCCCGGCCAGCCAGCCCTGCGCCCACGGGTGCTCGCGGGCGGTGTGGTTGAGCACCAGGTCGATGCACAGGACCATCTCCCGCTCGTGCAGCGCGGCGGCCACGGCCTCGAGGTCGGCCATGGTGCCCAGCCGCGGGTCGACGGCCCGGTAGTCGGCCACCGCGTAGCCGCCGTCGTTCTCGCCCTCGCGGGGCCGGAGGAGGGGCATGAGGTGCAGGTAGGTGGTGCCGAGCCCGGCGAGGTGGTCGAGCCGGCCGGGCAGCCGGTCGAGGGTGCCGCAGAACCGGTCGACGTAGCAGACGTAGCCCTGCGTGCGGGACCGCTGGAACCACGCCGGGTCGATCTCGCGGCGCCGGTCGATCCGCCGCAGCGGCCCGGGCCGCTCGGCCGCCGCGGCCAGCGCGGCGCGCAGCCCGCGCGCGAACAGCCCGTCGGCCGCGTCGCCGTAGAGGATGGCCAGCGGCTCGTGGACGTCGTAGAGCGCGAGGTCGGCGCGGGCGAGGAACGCGTCGCCCTCCGCCTCGCCCAACGCCGCCTCGGCCTCGGCCGCGAGCACCGGCCGCAGCTCCGTCCACGCCCGCCGGGCCCCCGCGCGCAGCCGCTCCGCCCCCGTGCTCATGCGCACTCCCTTCCCCGCCCGGTCCGGACGGTCACCTCGCCCAGCGCCCGCTCGGTCAGGCGCACGAACTCCGCGGGCGCGGTGGCGGGGTCCCAGGTCCGGAACGCCGCCACGAGCGCCGCACCCGCGGCCGAGGTCAGCAGCCGGGCCCCCAGCGGATCGCCGGGCAGGCGCCGGAGCGCCCAGGCCTCCAGCGCGCCCTCCACGTACCGGTGCACCTGCACCGGGTAGTCGGCCAGCTCCTCGGAGCCGGCGACCAGGCGGTAGACGTGCAGCGTCTCCTGCGGCCCCCAGCCGACGAACTCCCGGCAGATCCACCGCAGGTCCGCCCACGGGTCGTCGGTCACCGGGGCACGCTCGGTGAGCGCCCGCAGCCGCGCCGCCAGCTCCGGGTCGGGGTCGAACAGGGCGGCGGCCTTGGTGGGGGAGTAGTTGAAGAACGTCCGGCGGGAGGTGCCCGCCGCCGCGGCGATGTCGTCGACCGTCACCGCGGTGAAGCCCCGCTCGGCCACCAGCCGCAGGGTCGCTGTCCGCAGCGCCGCCAGGTGGCCAGCGGTGGGCCTCCCGCGCGCTGTCGGACACGGCTGCGACCCTAGGGCCTTGCACTGAGTGCAACAGCATGCCCAGCGTGACGGGCGACACAGCGGCCGGACGGCGGGGACCTCAGACTGGCGCCCATGCTCAGCAGCCTCCTGCCGGTGCAGGTCATCCAGCCCGAGGACGTCGCCGACGTCGTGCTCTTCCTCGCCTCCGACGAGTCCCGGCACGTGACCGCCCACGAGATGGCCGTCGACGCCGGCGTCTCGGAGTCCTGAGGTGAGCGGTACCGCGGGCAGCAGGGCGCTCGTCCTCGGCGGCGGCGGGATCGCCGGCATCGGCTGGGAGCTCGGGCTGCTGTCCGGGCTGGCCGCGGCCGGCGTCGACGTCCGCGACGCCGACCTGGTGGTCGGCACCTCGGCCGGCTCGATCGTCGGCACGCTGCTGCGCACCGGCACCGACCTCGAGCAGGCCTACACCGCCCAGCTCGGCCCGGTGCCGGCGACCGAGCGGGCCGTGGACTTCGACGGCGCGGCCTTCTCCGCCACGCTCGCCGAGGTGCTCGCCGGCGCGACCGGCGAGCAGGACGCCAGGGCGCGGATCGGCGCGCTCGCGCTGCGGGCGCGGACCATGCCCGAGTCGGAGCGGCGGGCGGTCATCGGCGGGCGGATCGGCGCGCCGGAGTGGCCCGCGGCGCGCCTGGTGGTCACCGCCATCGACACCGCCGACGGGGAGTTCCTGGCCATCGACCGCGACACCGGCGTCCCGCTGCTCGACGCCGTCGCGGCCTCGTGCGCGGTGCCCGGGGTGTACCCGCCGATCACCATCGGCGACCGGCGGTTCATGGACGGCGGCCTGCGCACCCCCACCAACGCCGACCTGGCCGCGGGGTTCGACCGGGTGCTGGTGGTGGCGCCGGTGGGCGGCGTCGGCGGCCTCCTGGGCCCGTCACTGGACGAGGAGCTGGCCACGCTGCGCCGCGAGGGTCAGGCACACCTGGTGCTCGCCGACGACGCCGCGCTGGCCGCGTTCGGCACCAACCCGCTCGACCCGGCCACACGCGAGCCCGCCGCCCGGGCCGGCCGGGCGCAGGCGGAGCGGGTCGCCGAGGAGGTCCGCGCCTTCTGGGCCTGACCCGCTCGCCGTGCAGGGGCTGGGTCAGGTCGGCAGGACGCGGACGGCGAGCACGGCGAGGTCGTCGTCGGTGCGCTCGGGCACCACGCGGCTCAGCAGGCGGTCGCACAGGGCGTCGGCCGGGAGCCGGGCCAGGCCGTGCAGCGCGTCGGTCAGCCGGTCGAGCCCGGAGTCGATGTCCCGCCGGCCGGCCTCGACCAGCCCGTCGGTGACCAGCAGCACCGTCTCCCCGGGGCGCACGGTGACCTCGTGGTCGGTGCGGGGCGCGGGCTCCTGGATGCCGAGCAGCCGCTCCGCGCGGGAGGTGAGCACCCGCACCTCGCGCTCGGGGGAGACCAGCAGGGGCGGCAGGTGCCCGGCCGAGGACCAGCGCAGCATGCGGGCGCCGTCGCCGTCGGGGAGCTCCAGGCGGGCGACGAGGGCGGTGGCGAGGGTCCCCCGGTGCAGGCCGGTCAGCACCCGGTCGACCCGGTCCAGCGTCCGCGCCGGGCTGTCGGGGGAGTCGTAGGCCAGCGTGCGGACCGCGCTGCGCAGCTGGGCCATGGCCGCGGCGGCCTCGACGCCGTGCCCGGTGACGTCGCCGATGACCAGCAGCGTCGCGCCGTCGGGCTGGGCGACGGCGTCGTACCAGTCGCCCCCGACCAGCGCCTGCGACCCGGCCGGCCGGTAGCGGACGGCGATCTCGAGCCCCTCGGGCTGCGGCGGCGGGGTGAGCAGGCTGTGCTGCAGCGTCTCGGCCACCCGCAGCTGCCGGCCGTAGCGCCGGGTGTTGTCCAGGGCGAGGGCGCCGCGGCGGGCCGTCTCCATCGCGAGGGCGACCTCGGCCTCGGTGTGCCGCGGCCGCTCGCCGCAGCGGACCAGGGACAGCACCCCGAAGGCCGAGCCGCGGGCCTGCAGCGGCACGAGCAGGCTCGAGGCGGGCGCCAGCCGCTCCCACGCCGCGCGCACCGGTCCCTCGGGCAGCGACTCCCGGCCCACGTCGGGGTCGACGCCGCTGAGGTGCACCGGCTCCCCGGATCGCAGGGCGGTGGCGAGCGCGGCCTGGTCGCGCGGGGCGGTCACCCGGCCGGCGAGGTAGGTGTCGACGTCGTCGAGGCGCGCGGGGTCGCGGTGGGCGCGGGCCGACCGGCCCGGGGCGCCGTCGCCGGCGAGCACCGTGACCGTCGCCCAGTCGGCCAGCCGCGGCACCACCAGCCGGGCCAGCCGGTCGGCCGCCTCGCCGGTGTCGAGCAGCTCGGCGAGGGACTCGGTGACGTCGGCGAGGAAGCGCACCCGGTCGTGCTCGCTGCCGGTCACCGGTGCCGTGACCGGCAGCTGCGGCGCCGGGGACCACGGCCGGACGGGAGCCGGCGGGGTGGGCTCGTACACGGGGAGTCCAGTCACCTCGGCTCCAGGTCGGTGCGCCGGTCGTCGGGTCGCTGCTGGGGACGGAGCGTACGGGAGCAGGTACCGGGGACCTCGGGAACGGATTCGTCCGTGTCCGTGGGGCGTGCGGGGACGCGTCAGGCGCCGGCCTGCCGGTGCGCCCGGGCGCGGGGGTGCCGGTGCGCCCGGGCGCGGGGGTGCTCGAGCAGGCCGTCGACCAGCCCGTGCAGCTCGGTCAGGCGGGCACCGACGTCGTCGTGCAGGAAGCCGAGCGAGTCGTCGCCCCCGAGCGCGACCGGGACGTGCGGCGGCAGGGTGGCGAGCAGGCCCGCAGCCGCGGTCCCGGCGGCCGCGACCTGCCGGGCGCTGAGCCGCACGTAGCCGAGCGTCTCGCCGAGGGCGTCGACGACCGCCTCGACCTCCTCGGGCGTGCACGAGCCCACGGGCACGTCGAGGACGACGCCGCCGGAGCCGGGCGGGACGACCGCGACCGCGTCGGCGACCAGGTCGGGCCGGTCGGCGGGGACCGGCGCGAGCAGCGGCAGCACCCGGTAGGGGCGCGCCTGCTCGACGAGCTGGGCGAAGACGTCGGCGCGCTCGGCGCGGCCGAGGCCGGGGGTGGCGAAGCGCGCCGTGACGTACCGGGCGCCGAAGCGGGCGCCCAGGTCGAGCACCCGGCCGTGGCCGGCGTGGACGTCGTCGCGCGGCAGGCCGGTGCCCAGCTGCACGCGCCCCACGTCGAGGACGGTCACCCGGGTCTCGAGCAGCAGGGCCACCAGCCGGGCGAGGTTGCGCTCACCGGCACCGCCGCGCCACCACGGCTCGACCTCGGCCGTGCCGCCCACGTGCAGGCCGACCGAGTGCCACCCGGTGCCGGGCAGCGCCTCGGTCAGCTCGAGGGCGTCGCGCGGGTGGACGAGGGACTGGTGGACCGCCAGGCGGTTCGCGGCGTGCACCCGGTCAGCGTGCCCCAGGACGCGGTGCCTGACGACGGCGGCGGTGGGCGGCCATGCGGACCGGGGCGTCGGCCGTGCCGTAGCCGTCGTACCCGCCGAGCCGCTGGACGACCTCGAAGAAGACCCGGTCGCCGAGGACCTCGGTGGCCAGGTGCAGATAGCCGCCGTGCGCGTCCTCCTCGTACATGAGGCCGTGCTCGCGGACCGCGGCCAGCAGCCCGGCCGGCAGGTCGAGGCGGGCCTCGATGTCGTCGGCGTAGTTGGCCGGCAGCGGCAGCAGCGGCGCGCCGGCCGCCCGCAGCGCCCGGGCGGTCGCGACGACGTCGTCGGTGGCCAGGGCCACGGACTGCGGCTCGGGGACGCCGGGTGCCCACCCGCCGCGGCGCAGCGCCGACACCGACAGCGCCAGCCGCACGGCCCGGTCGGGCCCGGCGACCGCACGGGTGCGCACCAGGCCGAAGGGCGCGGCCAGCTCGGTGACCTCCTGCGGGTCCAGGCCGAGCACCGCCCGGTAGAACAGCCCGGCCTCGTCGAAGGCGTCGAAGGGCTGGGTGAGCCAGACGTGGTCGATGCCGGTGATCCCGGCGCCCGGTCCCGGCCGCGCGCCGGTGGGCAGGAAGTCGGCCGGCCAGCCGTCGGGTCCGGTGCGGGTGAAGAAGACCAGGGTGCCGTCGGGGGCGGCGACGGCGGACAGCTCGGCCTCCGCGGCACCCCGGGTGCGGGGGAGGACGGGGGCGCTCATCGCCTCGGCGCGCGCGGCCGACCGCGGCGGGTCGGCGCTCTCCAGGCCGAGCGCGGCCACCGCGGCCACCCCGGCCGCCGGGGAGCGCACCGCCTCGGCCCGCGTGTCCTGGGCGTTGAGCAGCACCCGCGCCCGGTGCGCGGCGTCGGGACCCTGCTCCCACAGCTGGACCGGCTTGGAGCGGTGCTGTCCGGTGTGCGTGAAGCCGAGCGCGGCGAGGACGCCGGCCAGCTGCGGGCCGGAGGCGCCGTCGACGGCCAGCTCGGTGAACGACCACCCCGACAGCGCCGGCGCGGCCGGGGGCAGCGGCAGGCCGGCCTGGGGGTGGCGCAGCGCCAGCGCCTCCTCCAGCCACTGCAGGGAGCGCATGGCGTCGACCGCCGTCCGGGCCGGGTCGGCCTGGCGGTAGACGTCGTTGAACACCTCGAGGGACAGCGGGCCGGTGTAGCCGGCGGCCAGCACGTGTCCGACGAAGCGCGGCAGGTCGAAGGCGCCCTGCCCCGGGAAGAGCCGGTGGTGGCGGCTCCACTGCAGCACGTCCATGCCCAGCTGCGGCGCGTCGGCCAGTTGCAGGAAGAACAGCTTCTCCCCGGGGACGTCGGCGAAGCCGGCCGGGTCCCCGCCGCGGGAGAGCACGTGGAAGCTGTCCAGGCACAGCCCGAGCGCGGGGGAGTCCGCGCGGCGGACGGCGTCCCACGACCGCTCCCAGGTGGACACGTGCCGGCCCCAGGCCAGCGCCTCGTAGGCGATCCGCAGGCCCCGCTCGTGCGCCCGGCCGGCGGCGGTCGCGAGCTGCTCGGCGAGCAGGTCGACGTCGTCGACGGCGTCGGGCGCGACCGACGAGCAGACCAGCACGGTGTCGACCCCGAGCGCGGCCATGACGTCGAACTTGGCCTCGGCGCGACGCAGGTTGCGGGCGAAGCGGCCGGGGTCGGTGGAGTCCAGGTCGCGGAAGGGCTGGTAGAGGTCGATCGACAGGCCCAGGTCGGCGCAGCGGGCGGCCAGCTCGGCCGGCGACCACGGCGCGGCCACCAGGTCGGGCTCGAAGACCTCGACGCCGTCGAACCCGGCGGCGGCCGCCGCGGCCAGCTTGTCCTCTATCGTCCCGGACAGGCAGACGGTGGCCACGGTCCGGCGGGGCCTCCCCGCCGGGGGGCGGAGGGGGCCGTCAGGGGACACGGACGTCGGGGACCAGCGTGGTGAAGTGGGCCAGCATCCGTCCGGCGTCGGGCTCGACGCCGGTGAACAGCCGGAACGCGTCGACGGCCTGGAACACGGCCATGCCGCCGCCGTCGAGCACCCGGCAGCCCAGCTCGCGGGCGGTGCGGACCAGCGCGGTCTCCAGCGGCCGGTAGACGACGTCGGCCACCCACAGGTCGGGCCGCAGCAGGCCGGCGTCCAGCGGCAGGCCGGGGTGGGCGGCCATGCCGGTGGGGGTGGCGTGCACCAGGCCGTCGGCGCCCGCGAGTGCCGCGGGCAGCCCGCCGAGGTCGCCGCCGTCGGCGCGGCCGGCGCCGAAGCGCCCGGCCAGGGCCGCGGCCAGCTCCCCGGCCCGCGTGCCGTCGACGTCGAGCACGGTCAGCCGGCCGACCCCGAGGGTGAGCAGCGCGTGCGCGACGGCGGCGCCGGCGCCCCCGGCGCCCAGCAGCACGACCCGGTGCACCGGGGCCTCGGGCAGGCCCCGGTCGAAGGACCGGGCGAAGCCCGACCAGTCGGTGTTGTGGCCGACCGCCCGCCCGTCGCGCAGCACGACGGTGTTCACCGCGCCGAGGGCAGCGGCGTCGGGGGAGAGCTCGTCGAGGTGCTCGAGCACCAGCTGCTTGCAGGGGTGGGTGACGTTGAGCCCGTCGTAGCCGGCCAGCCGGGCGGCGGCGAGGATCTCGCCGATCGCCGACGCCGGCCGCTGCAGCCGGTCGAGGTCCAGCCGCCGGTACAGATAGCGCAGCCCCAGCTCGTCGGCCTCGCGCTCGTGCAGGGGCGGGGTCAGGGACGGGCCGATGCCGCTGCCGACCAGACCGATCAGGAAACCCTGCGAACCGTCCGTCATCGGACCGCCTCCCCCTTGTGTACCAGTTGGTGAGTTGGTGTGCAGCAGAGCACACCCCAGCACTCCGCCGCCAGTGTCGACCCGTCCACGACCGGTTTCCGGGAGGGGTCTTGTGCGCTGCGCCACGCTAATGTACCAAGTAGTTCATTAGAGTCGTGGTGCCGGTCACCACGATCGCCCCGCACCGAGCACCGCCGTCCCGCGCCTGGCGGCGCACCCCCTTCCCTCCCAGGAGGACCGATGCGCGACGCAGTCGCCGAGCCGGGCTCGTCCGAGCCCCGCGAGTTCCAGAAGACGCCCCGGAAGGCCGCGGCCAGCGGCTGGATGGGCAGCGCGCTGGAGTACTACGACTTCTTCATCTACGCCCAGGCCGCGGCGCTGGTGTTCCCGACCGTCTTCTTCGCCGAGGGCGATCCGCAGACCGCCATCGCGCAGTCGCTGGCCACCTTCGGCGCCGGGTACGTGGCGCGCCCGATCGGCGCGTTCGTCCTGGGCCACTGGGGGGACACGCACGGCCGCAAGAACGTGCTCGTCCTCTGCATGCTCCTCATGGGTGTCTCGACGTTCGCCGTCGCGCTCCTGCCGACCTACGCGCAGGTGGGCAGCCTCGCGGCGTTCCTCCTGGTGGTCCTGCGCCTCGTCCAGGGCTTCGCGGTCGGCGGGGAGATCTCCGGCGCCAGCGCGATGATCGTCGAGCACTCACCCTTCGGCCGGCGGGGCTACTACGCCAGCTACAGCCTGCAGGGGGTCCAGGCCGGGCAGATCCTCGCCGCCGCGGTGTTCCTGCCGCTCTCGGCCATCCTCCCGGAGGACCAGTTCATGTCGTGGGGCTGGCGCATCCCGTTCCTGCTCAGCGCTCTCGTGGTCTTCGCGGGCTACCTGGTCCGGCGGCGGGTCGACGAGACCCCGGCCTTCCAGGAGGAGGCCGTGCACGGCGAGGTGCCCAAGGCGCCGATCGTCCAGGCGGTCCGGGAGTCGGGCAAGGACATGCTGCGGGTGGTCTGCATGGCACTGATGAACGCGGTGCCCCTCGCCGCGACGGTGTTCGGCGCCACGTACGCGACGAACGACGCCTACGGGGTCGGCTTCAGCACGACCACCTACCTGTGGATCTCCGTGGTGGGCAACGCGGTCGCCGTCCTGCTGATCCCGTTCGTCGGCAACCTGTCCGACCGCATCGGCCGGCGGCCGTGCATCATCGTCGGCGCCCTGGGGTCGACGGCGCTGTCGTACGCGTACCTGTACTTCATCAGCCAGGAGAACGTCGTGCTGTCGTTCGTCTTCGCCGTGCTGATGTGGGGCATCGTCTACCAGGGCTACAACGCGGTCTTCCCGGCGTTCTACCAGGAGCTCTTCCCGACCAAGACCCGCGTCACGGCCTTCGCGGTGGCGCAGAACCTGGGCACGCTGATCACCGCGTTCCTGCCACTGCTCTACGCGGTCGTGGCGCCGGGCGGGTCGAACGTGCCGCTCATCGTCGGCAGCATCACCCTCGGCATCGGGATCATCGCGGCGGCGGCCGCCTGGTCGGCCCGGGAGACCCACCGGGTGCACATGAACGACCTGGGCCGCGACGATGCCCCGGTGGTGCCGCGCGAGGAGTACGAGCGGATCCGCGCCTCGGCCTGAGAAGGGGGCCGGGCCGACTCCCGTCGGCCCGGCCGCCGACCGCTTCGACACCAGGGAGGCGACGTGACCGGGGAACCGGCCGTGCGGATCGCCGTGGCCGGCGTCGGCAGGATCGGCCGGCGTCACGTCGAGGAGATCGCCGCCGGCTCCTCGACGCGGCTGGCCGCGGTCGTCGGCCCCGCGCCGGCCACGGACGCGGTGGCCGAGGAGCACGGGGTCCCGCGGTACCGCTCGCTGGCCGGGCTCCTTGAGCGGGACCGGCCCGACGGCGTCGTCCTCGCCACACCGAACCGGCTGCACGTCGAGGGCGGACTGGCGTGCGTCGCCGCCGGCGTCCCGGTGCTGGTGGAGAAGCCCCTGGCCGACACGGTGGAGGCCGCCACCCGGCTGGTGGAGGCGGCCGAGGCGGCCGGCGTCCCCCTGCTCGTGGGGCACCACCGCCGGCACAGCCCGATCCTGGCCAGGGCCCGGGAGGTGGTGGCCGGCGGCGTCCTCGGCCGCGTCGTCGCCGTCGTCGGGACGGCGCTGTTCGCCAAGCCCGACGCCTACTTCGACGTCAGCGGGGGCTGGCGGCGGCAGCCCGGCGGCGGCCCGGTGCTGCTCAACCTGGTGCACGAGGTGGACTGCCTGCGGTGGCTGGTCGGCGAGGTCGTCCGGGTGCAGGCCACGACGTCGAACGCCGTCCGCGGCTTCCCGGTGGAGGACACGGCCGCGGTGGTCCTCACCTTCGCCGGCGGGGCACTGGGCTCCTTCCTGCTCTCCGACGCGGCCGCCTCGCCCCGCTCGTGGGAGCAGACCTCGGGTGAGGACGCGAGCTACCCGACCCACCCGGACGAGGACTGCTACCACCTCGCCGGCACCGCCGGGTCGCTGTCGGTGCCCACCATGCGGCTGCGGACCCACGCCGGCCCGCCCTCGTGGTGGGAGCCGTTCGAGAGCTCCACCGTCGCGGTCGGGCGCCGCGACCCGCTGGCGGCCCAGATCGAGCACTTCGCCGCGGTCGTGCGCGGGGAGGCCGAGCCGCTCTGCGGCGGGCGCGACGGGCTGGCCACGCTGCGGGTGCTCGAGGCGGTCGTGGAGTCGGCCCGCACGGGCCGGCCGGTGGACCTGCCCGGAACCGGACGGTCCCGTCCTAGGCTCGAGGTCGGTCCGCCGAGGTGAAGAGGTCCGCCGCCGTGTCGTCCGCCGTCCAGCCGCTGCCCGACGAGCCCGACGCCCCCCTGGGGTCCGTTCCCCCGGTCGCGCCCGTCCCCCCGGTCGAGCCGGTGCCCGGGCCGCCCCGGCAGCGGGACGCCGAGCGGACCCGGGCCGAGATCCTCGACGTGGCCACCAAGGAGTTCGCCGACCGCGGCTACGCCGGAGCGCGGGTCAACGAGATCGCCGCCAAGACGAGCACGACCAAGCGGATGATCTACTACTACTTCGGCGGCAAGGAGCAGCTCTACGTCGCCGTCCTGGAGCGGTCCTACGGCCGGATCCGCGGCCTCGAGCAGCAGCTCGACGTCGAGCACCTGGACCCGGTCGAGGCCATCCGCGCGCTGGCCGGGCTGACCTTCGACCACCACGAGGCGCACCCGGACTTCATCCGGCTGGTGAGCATCGAGAACATCCACCGCGCCGAGCACGTCGCCCGCTCCGAGCGGCTGTCCAACCTCAACACCCGGGCGCTGGAGGTCCTCGGCCGCATCCTCGCCCGCGGCCGGGAGGCCGGCGTCTTCCGGGACGACGTGGAGGCGCTGGACGTGCACCAGGTGATCAGCGGCTTCTGCATCTACCGGACGGCGAACCGCTACACCTGGCGCGCCCTCTTCGGCCGGGACATGCTCGACCCGCAGCGGCGCGACCAGCAGCGCCGGATGCTCGGCGACCTCGTCGTCGCCTACCTCACCGCCCGCTGACCTGCTCGCCGCCCGCTGACCTGCTCGTCGCCCGCTGACCTGCTCGTCGCCCATCGACCTGCTCGTCGCCGACCGGCCGCACGGCGAGCACACTGGGCGGGTGACCGTCGCCCTCTCCGCGGCCGACTTCGCGGCCGCGGTGCACGCGCCGGGCATCGTGCTGGTCGACTTCCGCACGGCCCGGTCGGGGTCGAGCCGCGCGTTCAGCGCGGTGTTCGACGCCGCGGCGGGGCGGTACCCCGACCTGACGTTCGCGTCCGTCGACACCGGGGCCGAGCCGGGGCTGGCCGCCGAGGTGGGGGTCCGCTCGGCGCCCACGCTCATGGTCTTCCGCGACGGCGTGCTGGTCTTCGCCGAGCCCGGCTGGCTGCCCGCCGACTCGGTGGACCTCCTGATCGCCACGATCCGCGACCTCGACATGGCGGCGGTGCGCGCGGTCTTCCCCGAGCCGATCACGCCGCGCTGAGCCGACCCCGGCGCGCGTCCTCCCTCACCGCAGCGCGTCCTCCCTCACCGCGCACGGTGGGGGAGGACGCGCCACGATCAGGTCCCCTGATCGTGGCGCCGCCCCTCAGGAGACGAGGACGACGACCAGCGTGCGGGGGCCGTGCACGCCCTCCACCCGCTCCAGCTCGATGTCGCTGGTGGCCGACGGCCCGCTGATCATCGTCAGGGGGCGCAGCGGGTCCAGCCGGGCCAGGCCCTCGGGCACCCCGCCCACCACCTGGTCGGCGGTCACCACGCAGACCAGGCAGTCGGGCAGCAGCGACAGTGCCCGCCGTCCGCACGCCGGCGTCCCGTCGAGGACCAGCGTGCCGGTCTCGGCGATCGCCACGGCGACGGCGGTGACCGCGGCGGCGCGCTCGGCGAGCTGCACCGGCGGCCGGTCGTCGTCGGTGTCGAGCCCGCCGGGGCGCCAGGCCTCGGCCAGACCCGGCGCGGCGACCACCGACGCGGGCGTCCACCCGGTCCCCAGGCCGGCGTCGAGGGCCGCGGTCACCGTGGCGGCGACGTCGTCGGGGCCGCAGCGCAGCACCGAGGCCTTGTAGTCCTCGAGCCGGTCGAGGAGCACGTCGAGCAGCAGGTCGGCGGGGCGGTCGTCGGTGGCGCGGTAGTCGCGGGCCACCTGCGGCACGGGTGCGCGGGTCTCGCCCAGCGCGGTGCGGACGCGGCCGAGCACCTCCTCGCGGGCGCTGGTCACGACCGGCCCCCGTGCTCGCGCGCCCACGCCTGGGTGAAGGTCTCCGCCGGCGGGGCGGGCAGGTCGCGGCTGCGGGTCCAGCCCGACACCGGCGGCGGCAGCGCCGCGGGCAGCGTCGGCCGCCCGCGGGCGAGCAGCCGGCCCAGGCCCGCGGCCCGCTGGGTCAGCCGCCACAGCCGCGGGTGCGACATCGCCCGCGCCAGCGCCTTGAACGCCACGGCCTCGGCGGTGGGCTTCTCCTGCGCCTCGACGTGCTCGGCGCGCAGGTGCACCAGGATCGAGGGGATGTCGATGGCCACCGGGCAGACGTCGTAGCAGGCGCCGCACAGGCTGGAGGCGTAGGGCAGCGAGGCGTTGTCCTCGACGCCGGTCAGCTGCGGGGAGAGCACCGCGCCGATCGGGCCGGGGTACACCGAGCCGTAGGCGTGCCCGCCGGTGCGCTCGTACACCGGGCAGACGTTGAGGCAGGCCGAGCAGCGGATGCAGTGCAGCGCCTGGCGGCCGACCTCGTCGGCGAGGACCGCCGTCCGGCCGTTGTCGAGCAGCACCAGGTGGAACTCCTGCGGCCCGTCGCCGGGTGTCACCCCGGCCCACGTGGAGGTGTAGGGGTTCATCCGCTCGCCGGTGGAGGAGCGGGGGAGCAGCTGGAGGAACACCTCGAGGTCGCGCCAGGTGGGCACCAGCTTCTCGATGCCCATGACGGTGATCAGCGTCTCCGGCAGGGTCAGGCACATCCGCCCGTTGCCCTCGCTCTCGACGACGGCCAGCGTGCCGGTCTCGGCGACGGCGAAGTTGGCGCCGCTGATCGCGACCCGGGCGCGCAGGAACCGCTCGCGCAGGTGCGCGCGGGCGGCCATCGCCAGCCGGCGCGGCTCGTCGGGCAGGTCGCGGTCGGCGCCCTCGCCCTGGAACTGGGGCATCGTGCGCAGGAAGATCTCGCGGATCTCGGCGCGGTTCTTGTGGATGGCCGGCACCAGGATGTGGCTGGGCATGTCGTCGCCGAGCTGCACGATCAGCTCGGCGAGGTCGGTCTCGTGCGCGGTGATGCCCGCGGCCTCGAGCGCCTCGTTGAGACCGATCTCCTGGGTGGCCATCGACTTGACCTTGACCACCTCGTCGGTGCCGGTGGCCCGCACCAGGTCGGTGACGATGCGGTTGGCCTCGCCGGCGTCGCGCGCCCAGTGCACCGTGCCGCCGCGGGCGGTCACCTGCCGCTCCAGCTCCTCGAGGTGCTCGTCGAGGCGGGCCATGGTGGCGGTCTTGAGCGCGCTGCCGGCCGCGCGCAGCTGCGCCCAGTCGGGCAGCTCGGCGACCACCCGGGCGCGCTTGCCGCGGATCGTCGTCGTGGCGTGGCCGAGGTTGGCGCGCAGCTGGCCGTCGCGCAGCGCGTCGCGGGCGGCGTCGGGGAAGGGCCGGTCGCCGCGCAGGTGCCCCACGCCGCGGGGCGCGGTGGGCAGGCCGAGGAACGTCGTCCCCGACCGCGGGGCCCCCGGGGCCAGCGGGGTCTGGTCGGTGCGCAGGTCCTGCGGGGTCGTGGTCACGCGGTCACCGCCGGTCGGGTGGTCTGGTGCGGGGTCACGGCGTCCTCCGTCGAGGCGAGGATCTCGGCCAGGTGCACCGTCCGGGTGCCCGAGCGCAGCCGCGACAGCCCACCGCCGATGTGCATGAGGCAGGAGGCGTCGCCGGCCGTGCACACCTCGGCGTGCGTGGACAGCACGTTGGCCATCTTGTCGGTGAGCATCGCGGTCGAGGTGTCGGCGTTCTTCACCGCGAACGTGCCGCCGAAGCCGCAGCAGGACTCCGCGCCGGGCAGCTCCACCAGCTCCAGCCCACGCACGGCGCGCAGCAGCCGCAGCGGCCGGTCGCCCACCTCCAGCAGCCGCAGCGAGTGGCAGGTCGGGTGGTAGGTCACCCGGTGCGGGTAGTAGGCGCCGACGTCGGTGACGCCGAGGACGTCGACGAGGAACTGCGACAGCTCGTAGGTGCGCGCGGCCAGCGCCTCGGCCTCCTCGGCGAGCGCCTCGTCCCCCGCCCGGCGGGCCACCATCGCCTGCTGGTGGTGGATCGAGGCGACGCACGACCCCGAGGGGGCGACGACGGCCTCGACACCCGATGACACGGCGCCGGCGAAGGCGCGCACGTGGTTGGCCACGATCGGCACCGCCTCGCGCCGGTAGCCGGTGTTGACGTGCATCTGCCCGCAGCACGCCTGCCCGGCCGGCACGACCACCTCGTGACCGAGCCGTTCCAGCAGCGCCGCGGTCGCCCGGGCGACCTGCGGCGCCATCGTGTCGACCAGACACGTCGCGAACAGCGCGACCTTCATGCCGCTCCCTCCCGGTCGGCCGCGGCGTCGCGGCGGACCATGCTCGACTCCCGGACCACCAGCTCCGGGTCGAAGACCAGCTGCTCGTGCCGGTGCCCCTCCCGGGACTCTGCCAGCAGCAGCTCCGCGGCGCGCCGGCCCAGCTCCTGGCGCGGCTTGCGCACCGAGGTCAGCGGCACCGCGGCGGCCGCGGCGAAGTCGATGTCGTCGTAGCCGACGATCGCGAAGTCCTCGGGCACCCGCACGCCCTGGCGGACCATCTCCTGCAGCACGCCGAGGGCCAGCAGGTCGTTGGCGCACACCGCAGCGGTGGGCCGGCGGGCGGCCGGCAGGCCGACGATGCGGGCGGCGGCCTCGCGGCCGCCGTCGACGGTGAGGTGCTCGGGGGAGAGGACCAGCAGCGCGTCGTCGTCCCCGCTGGCCTCGCGGACGGCGGCGACGACGCCGGCGTGCCGCTCCTGCACCTGCGGCAGGCCCGACGCGCCGCCGATGAAGGCGATCCGCCGGTGCCCGCGCTCGAGCAGGTGCTCGGCGGCGAGCCGGCCCCCGAGGACGTCGTCGACGGCGACGGCGCACTGGTCGGCCGTGGGCGCGCGCCGGTCGACCAGCACCACCGGCACCCCGCGACGGCGCAGCGAGTCCAGGTGCGGGGACAGCTCCGCGGTCGGGGTGATGAGCACGCCCTGCACCCGCTGCTCGGCGAGCACGTCGAGGTGGGCGGCCTCCTTCTCCGGGCGGTCGTCGGAGTTGCAGAGGATCACCGCCAGGCCCGCCGGGTCGACGACGTCGTCCACGCCGCGGGCGACGTCGGTGAAGAACGGGTTGGCGATGTCGAGGACGACCAGCCCGATGGTGCGGCTGTGCCCGGCGCGCAGCTGGCGGGCCGACTCGTTGCGCACGAAGCCGAGGACGGTGATCGCGTGGAGCACCCGCTCACGGGTGGGCCCGCTGACCACCTCGGGCCGGTTGAGGACGTTGCTGACCGTGCCGACCGAGACGCCGGCGTGCTCGGCGACGTCGCGGATGCTCGCGGGCACGGGGATCTCCTCGCGCAGGCCTGGGATGGGGTGACGGGGGACACCGTCCGGTTCCGATCGTCGCCTGTGAACTGAAACGTGTCAAACCCCCGTCCCCACGTGATGACGGGACGTTGACACGTCGTGGAACCCCATCCTATGGTCTGCGCCACAACTCGTCTGAATCGTTTCATAACGGAGGTGGTCGCCGTGGACCACGCCTCGGCGCCGTCCGCGCCGCCGGCGTCCGGGCAGGTCGTCCTCGCCCTGGAGGACGTCGGCAAGAGCTTCGGTGCGGTCGCGGCCCTCCGCGGGGCGCAGCTCGAGCTGCGCGCGGGGGAGGCCCACGCGCTCGTCGGCGAGAACGGGGCCGGCAAGTCGACCCTGGTGAAGATCCTCGCCGGGGTGCACGGCCCGGACACCGGCCGCGTCCTGCTCGACGGGCAGCCGGTCACCCTCGCCGACCCCGCCGCCGCGCGGGCCGCCGGCATCGCGGTCATCTACCAGGAGCCCACGCTGTTCCCCGACCTGTCGGTCGCGGAGAACATCTTCATGGGCCGCCAGCCGCTGCGCGCCGGCCGCCGGATCGACCGCCGTGACCTCGCCGCGCGCTGTCGGGCGCTGTTCGACCGGCTCGGCGTCGCCCTCGACCCCGACCGCCCGGCGCGCGGGCTGTCCATCGCCGACCAGCAGATGGTGGAGATCGCCAAGGCGCTGTCGTTCGACGCGCGGGTGCTGGTCATGGACGAGCCGACCGCGGCGCTGTCCGGCGTCGAGGTCGAGCGGCTGTTCGCCGTCGCCCGGTCGCTGCGCGCCTCGGGTGCCGCGGTGCTGTTCATCTCCCATCGCTTCGACGAGGTGTTCGACCTCTGCGACCGGATCACCGTCATGCGCGACGGGCAGTGGGTCTCCACCGACCTCACCCGCGACCTGACCGTGGACCAGGTGGTCCGCCGGATGGTCGGCCGCGAGGTCTCCTCGCTGTTCCCCAAGCTCGACGTCACGCCGGGTGAGGTCGTCCTCGAGGTGCGCGGTCTGACCCGTCGCGGCGTGTTCTCCGACGTCTCCTTCGACGTGCGGGCCGGCGAGATCGTCGCGCTGGCCGGCCTGGTCGGTGCCGGGCGCAGCGAGATCGTCCGCGCCGTCTTCGGCGTCGACCCCTACGACGCCGGCACCGTCCGCGTCGCGGGCAGGCAGCTGAGGAGGGGCGACCCGGCCGCGGCGATGGCCGCCGGCATCGCGCTGGTGCCGGAGGACCGGCGCCAGCAGGGCCTGGTCATGGAGCTGTCGGTGGAGAAGAACGCCACCCTGACCCGGCGCTGGCAGCTGGCGAGGGGCGGGCTGCTCCGCTCCCGTGCCGAGCGCGCGCAGGCCGCCGAGTGGTCGAAGCGGCTGCAGGTCAAGGCCGGGAGGCTCACCGACCCGGTGTCCACGCTGTCGGGCGGCAACCAGCAGAAGGTCGTCCTGGCCAAGTGGCTGTCGACCGAGCCGAGGGTGCTGATCGTCGACGAGCCCACCCGCGGCATCGACGTCGGCACCAAGTCCGAGGTGCACCGGCTGCTGTCGCAGCTGGCGGCCGACGGCCTCGCCGTCGTCATGGTGTCCAGCGAACTGCCGGAGGTGCTCGGCATGGCCGACCGCGTCCTCGTCGTCTCCGAGGGCCGCCTCGTCGACGACATCCCCCGCGCCCGCGCCGACGAAGACAGCGTGATGCTGGCCGCCACCGGTCAGGGCGCCCCGGTCCCGGGAGGCGCCCGGTGAGCGCGCCCCTGACGAGGACCGCCGAGGCGCTCCCCGAGGAGCTGGCCGCGCCCGAGCGCGATGGCCGGCGCGGCGCCGCGCTCGTGCAGCGCCTCGTCGTCGCCCGCGAGCTCGGCATCGTCGCCGCGCTGGTGCTCCTCGTCGTCGTCACCGTCGTCGCCAACCCGCGGTTCCTGTCCGGGCAGAACGTCCGCGACCTGCTGCTGTCGGCGGCGATCCTCACCGTCCTCGCCGCTGGCCAGACGATGGTGGTCGTCACCCGCAACGTCGACCTGTCGGTCGGGTCGGTCCTGGGCCTGTCGGCCTACGCCACCGGCACGCTGCTGGTGACCGCGCCTAACCTGCCGATCGTCGTGGTGGTGCTGGCGGGCATGGCCGTCGGCGCGGTGTGCGGCCTGCTCAACGGCGCGATCGTCGCCGTCGCCGGGGTGCCCTCGCTGGTGGTCACCCTCGGCACGCTCTACGCCTTCCGCGGCCTGGACTCGCTGTGGGCCTCCAGCGCCGACCGGCTGCAGATCAACGCCGCCGACCTGCCGGGCGGGTTCAAGTCCCTGGGCACCGCGCGGCTGCTCGGCATCCCGGTGCTGTTCCTCGTCGCCGTCGTCGTGGTGCTCCTCGTCGGCTACTACCTGCGCACCTTCCGCAGTGGCCGCGAGCTCTACGGCATCGGCTCGGCACCCGAGGCCGCGCGCCTGTCGGGCATCCCGGTCGGCCGGCGGGTGCTCACCGCGTTCGTCGTCAACGGCGCCCTGGCGGGCCTGGCCGGCGTCCTCTACGCCGCCCGCTTCCAGACGCTGGACACCACCGCCGGCACCGGCCAGGAGCTGTTCGTCGTCGCCGCCGCGGTCGTCGGCGGGGTCGCCATCTTCGGCGGCAGCGGCTCGGTCTACGGCGCCGCGCTCGGCGCGCTGCTGCTCACCACGATCGGCACCGCGCTGCCCCAGCTGGGCCTGGACCCGTTCTGGCGGGACGCCGCCGTCGGCGCGCTGATCCTCGCCGCCATCGCACTGGACCGGGCGCTGCAGCTGCGCCTGGCCGCCCGCCTCCGGGGGAGGAACGCCCGCCGTGACCGTTGAGACCGCCCCCGCGCCGGCCGCACCGGCGCCCGCCGCGCCCGCGCGCCGCGGCCCGACCCTGCCCACGGGCAGCGTCATCACCACGTTCCTCGTGCTGTTCCTGCTCGTCGCGGCGTTCTCGGTCGACGGGTTCGCCTCCAGCCGCAACGCCGGCTTCCTGCTCCTCGACGTCGTCGTCATCGCGCTGATCGCGCTGCCGCTGACGCTCGTGGTGGTCACCGGCGAGATCGACCTGTCGGTGGCCAGCACCGTCGGCCTGGCGAGCGCGGTGATGGGGCAGCTGTGGATCGCCGGGCTGCCGCTGGAGCTCATCGTCCCGCTGGTGCTCGTCCTCGGGGCCGTGCTCGGCGCGGTCAACGGGTTCCTGGTGACCCGGCTCGGGCTGCCCTCGCTGGCGGTCACCATCGGCACGCTGGCGCTCTACCGCGGACTGGCCTTCGTCGTCCTCGGCGACCAGGCGGTGGCCGACTTCCCGCGGGCGTGGACCACCTGGGCGATCAGCTCGATCGGCTCCACCGGCATCCCGACCGTCGTCGTGCCGCTGCTGGTGCTGGTCGTCGTCACCGGCGTCGTGCTGCACGCCACCCCGGTCGGCCGGTCGCTCTACGCCATGGGCAACAGCGAGGACGCCGCGCGGTTCAGCGGCATCGACGTCGCCCGCACCAAGCTGTGGCTGTTCGTCGCCACCGGCGTGGTCAGCGCGCTGGGCGGCGTCTACTGGACCCTCCGCTACGGCAGCGCCCGCGCCGACAACGCCACCGGCCTGGAGCTGCAGGTCATCGCGGCCATCCTGCTCGGCGGGGTGTCGATCTTCGGCGGCAGCGGCGGGCTGCTCGGCGTCATCGCCGGCGCCCTGCTGCTGGCCTCGGTCCGCAACGCCCTGCAGCTGGTCAACGTCCCCTCCGACGTCCTGAACATCGTCACCGGCGTCCTGCTGATCACCGCCGTCGTCGCGCCCCAGGTCGCCGCCCGCGTCGAGGGACGCCGCCGGCGCCGGCCGGCTCCCTGAGCCGACCCCCGCACTTCCCCGCACCGCCCATCCGTGCCCAACCCCGGCACACCCAGAGAGGAACCCCGATGTCGCGATCCCTGACCGGCCGCCGCCTGCGTGGTGGCCTGACCGGCGTGGCAGTGGCCGCCCTGGTCCTCACCACCGCCGCCTGCGGCGGCACCACCCGCGGCGAGGACGAGGGCAGCAGCTCCGGCGGCGGCGCGTCCGCCTCGGCCGACCCCGACGCCGAGATCCCCGCCGACCTCGCCGTCGCCTTCCTGCCCAAGGCGCTCAACAACCCCTACTTCGACGTCGCCGCCACCGGCTCCGAGCGGGCCGTCGGCGAGTTCGACGGCGAGTTCAGCCAGGTCGGCCCGTCGGAGGCCAGCGCCTCCTCGCAGGTCAGCTACATCAACACGCTGACCCAGCAGGGCGCTGACGTCATCCTGACCTCGGCCAACGACCCCAACGCCATCTGCAGCGCGCTCGACCAGGCCCGCAGCGGCGGCGCCAGCGTCGTCACCTTCGACTCCGACACCGCCCCCGAGTGCCGCGACGTCTTCATCAACCAGGCCACGGCCGACGGCATCGCGCAGACCCAGGTCGACCTCATGGCCGACCAGATCGGCGGCGCCGGCCAGGTCGCCATCCTGTCGGCCACGGCGAACGCGACGAACCAGAACACCTGGATCGAGCTCATGCAGAGCTACGCCGCCGAGAAGCACCCCGACATGGAGATCGTCACGACGGTCTACGGCGACGACGAGGACGAGAAGTCCTTCCAGGAGACCCAGGGTCTGCTGCAGACCTACCCCGACCTCGAGGGCATCATCTCCCCGACCACCGTGGGCATCTCCGCCGCGGCGCGCTACCTGTCGGGCTCGGAGTACAAGGGCCGGGTCGCGCTGACCGGACTGGGCACGCCGAACCAGATGCGCGAGTTCGTCCAGGACGGCACCGTCACCGCGTTCGCGCTGTGGAACCCCGAGGACCTCGGCTACCTCGCGGCCCACACCGGTGCTGCGCTGGCCGCCGGGCAGATCACCGGTGCCGAGGGGGAGACCTTCACCGCCGGTGACCTCGGCGAGTACGAGATCGGCGCCGACGGCGTCGTCGTCCTCGGCGAGCCCACCGTGTTCGACGCCGACAACATCGACGACTTCGACTTCTGAGTCGTCCGCCCCGGTCCCGCCGCCGCGCGGGACCGGGGCACCCCCTCCCGAGGAGTCCCGCGTGCCCCGCTCCTGCTTCACCCTCCAGGTCCGCCCCGACCGGCTGGCCGAGTACCGCGAGCGGCACGCGGCCGTCTGGCCGGACATGCTGCGCGCGCTGCGCGACGCCGGCTGGCGCGACTACCAGCTCCACCTCCGCGGCGACGGCCTGCTCGTCGGCATCGTGGAGACCGACGACCTCACCGCCGCCCAGGCCGCCGTGGACGCCACCGACGTGAGCGCCCGCTGGGAGGCCTCGATGGCGCCCTTCTTCGAGACCGGCGACGGCCGCGGCAAGGCCGAGCTGGAGCTCGTCTTCGACCTCGACGCCCAGCTCGCGGCAGTCGACCAGTCCACCACCGCACCATCGGGAGACCCCTCGTGACCACCGACCTCCGCGCCCGTGCCCTCACCGCGCTGGCCGACCAGACCATCGAGCTGCCCTCCTGGGCGTTCGGCAACTCCGGCACCCGGTTCAAGGTCTTCGGCCAGCCCGGGGTCGCCCGCGACCCGTTCGAGAAGATCAAGGACGCAGCGGTGGTGCACCGGTTCACCGGCGCCGCGCCGCGGGTGTCGCTGCACGTCCCGTGGGACCTCGTCGACGACTTCGGCAAGCTCGCCGCGCACGCCGCCGACCTCGGGGTCTCGATCGGCGCCATCAACTCCAACCTGTTCCAGGACGACGACTACCGGCTCGGGTCGCTGACCCACCCGGACGAGGCGGTGCGGCGCAAGGCGATCGCCCACCACACCCAGTGCATCGACGTCATGCGCGCCACCGGGTCGACCGACCTGAAGCTGTGGCTGCCCGACGGCACCAACTACGCCGGCCAGGACGACCTGCGCGGCCGCCAGGACCGGCTCGCCGACTCCCTGCAGCAGGTCTACGCCCAGCTCGACCCGGGCATGCGGCTGCTGCTCGAGTACAAGTTCTACGAGCCCTACTTCTACGCGATGGACATCCCCGACTGGGGCACCTCGCTGCTGCACTGCCTGGCCCTCGGCGACCAGGCCACCGTCGTCCTCGACACCGGCCACCACGCGCCGGGCACCAACATCGAGTTCATCGTCATGCAGCTGCTGCGGGTGGGGCGCCTGGGCGCGTTCGACTTCAACTCCCGCTACTACGGCGACGACGACCTCATCGTCGGCTCGGCCGATCCGTTCCAGCTGTTCCGGATCATGAACGAGATCGTGGCCGCCGACGCGCTCCGGCCGGACTCGGGCGTCAACTTCATGCTCGACCAGTGCCACAACATCGAGCCGAAGATCCCCGGCCAGATCCGCTCGGTGGTGAACGTGCAGGAGGCCACGGCCAAGGCGCTGCTGGTCGACCGCGAGGCGCTGGCCGCCGCTCAGCGGTCCGGTGACGTGCTCGGCGCCCACGGCGCGCTGACCGACGCGTTCAGCACCGACGTCCGCCCGCTGCTCGCCGAGCTGCGCGAGTCCCAGGGACTCGACCCCGACCCGTACGCCGCCTACGCCCGGTCCGGCCACCAGGAGCGCATCGCCCGCGAGCGCGTCGGCGGCACCCAGGCCTCCTGGGGCGCGTGAGCCCGCCGCCTCCCGCCCGCGGGAGGCGACCCCGTCGACTCGGCGAGATCACGCGATCTCGCCCACACCAGCCCCTCCCACCGTGCGAGATCCCGCGATCTCGCCGGGTCCAGGAACCCGGAAGGAACCCCTCCTGTGACGAACCCCGTCGTCAGTGACCTGCTGGGCCGGAGCAACCGGCTCGGCGCCGACCCGCGCAACACCAACTACGCCGGCGGCAACACCTCGGCCAAGGGCACCGAGACCGACCCCGTGACCGGCTCGCCGGTCGAGCTGGTCTGGGTCAAGGGCTCCGGCGGTGACCTCGGCACGCTGCAGGAGTCCGGCCTGGCCGTGCTGCGGCTGGACCGGCTGCGCTCGCTGGTCGACGTCTACCCGGGCGTCGACCGCGAGGACGAGATGGTCGCCGCGTTCGACTTCTGCCTGCACGGCCGCGGCGGCGCCGCACCCTCGATCGACACCGCGATGCACGGCCTGGTCGAGGCCGCGCACGTCGACCACCTGCACCCCGACTCCGGCATCGCCCTGGCGACGGCGGCCGACGGTGAGGCGCTGACCCGCGAGTGCTTCGGCGACCGCGTCGTCTGGGTGCCGTGGCGCCGTCCCGGCTTCCAGCTGGGCCTGGACATCGCCGCGATCAAGGACAAGAACCCGCAGGCCATCGGCTGCATCCTGGGCGGCCACGGCGTCACCGCGTGGGGCGCCACCAGCGAGGAGTGCGAGGCCAACTCACTGGAGATCATCCGGACCGCGGAGCGGTTCCTCGCCGAGCGCGGGAAACCCGAGCCGTTCGGCGCCGTCGTCCCCGGCTTCGAGCCGCTGCCCGAGGCCGAGCGCCGTACCAGGGCCGCCGCCCTCGCGCCGGTGGTCCGCGGGCTGGCGTCGACCGACAAGCCGCAGGTCGGGCACTTCACCGACTCCGACGTCGTCCTGGAGTTCCTGTCCCGGGAGGCGCTAGGGCCCCTCGCCGCGCTGGGCACCTCCTGCCCCGACCACTTCCTGCGCACCAAGGTGCGCCCGCTGGTGGTCGACCTGCCGGCGTCCGCCCCGGTCGAGGACGTCGTCGCGCGGCTGCGGGAGCTGCACGAGGAGTACCGCGCCGAGTACACCGCCTACTACCAGCGACACGCGACGCCCGACTCGCCAGCGATGCGCGGCGCCGACCCGGCGATCGTGCTGGTGCCCGGCGTCGGCATGTTCAGCTTCGGTGCCGACAAGCAGACCGCGCGCGTGGCCGGCGAGTTCTACGTCAACGCCATCAACGTGATGCGCGGCGCCGAGGCGGTCAGCACCTACGCGCCGATCGACGAGAGCGAGAAGTTCCGCATCGAGTACTGGGCGCTCGAGGAGGCCAAGCTCGCGCGGATGCCGGAGCCCAAGCCACTGGCCACCCGGGTCGCCCTGGTCACCGGTGCGGCGTCGGGCATCGGCAAGGCCATCGCCCAGCGGCTGGCCCGCGAGGGCGCCTGCGTCGTCGTCGCCGACCTGGACCCGGCCAAGGCGCAGGCCGCCGCGGAGGAGATCGGGAGCAGCGACGTCGCCGTCGGCGTCGCCGCGGACGTCTCCGACGCCGAGGCCGTGGCCGCGGCGTTCCGGTCAGCGGTGCTGGCCTTCGGCGGGGTCGACCTGGTGGTCAACAACGCCGGCCTGTCCATCTCCAAGCCGCTGCTGGAGACCACCGAGGCCGACTGGGACCTGCAGCACGACGTCATGGCCAAGGGCAGCTTCCTCGTCTCCCGCGAGGCCGCCCGGATCATGATCGAGCAGGGCATGGGCGGCGACGTCGTCTACATCTCCTCGAAGAACGCGGTCTTCGCCGGCCCGAGCAACATCGCCTACTCCTCGACCAAGGCCGACCAGGCCCACCAGGTGCGGCTGCTGGCCGCCGAGCTCGGCGAGCACCAGATCCGGGTCAACGGCATCAACCCCGACGGCGTCGTCCGCGGGTCGGGCATCTTCGCCGGCGGCTGGGGCGCCAAGCGGGCCGCGGTCTACGGGGTGCCGGAGGAGGAGCTGGGCCAGTTCTACGCCCAGCGGACCCTGCTCAAGCGCGAGGTGCTGCCCGACCACGTCGCCGACGCCGTCTTCGCCCTCACCGGCGGCGACCTCACCCGGACGACGGGGCTGCACGTGCCCGTCGACTCCGGCGTCGCGGCGGCGTTCCTGCGATGACGCACGAAGACGACGAGCGAGTGAGCATCGCAGCGAGGAACGAGCGAGGAGCGGGGCGAGCCGGAGTCGAGCCATGAGCGGGGAGCTGACCCTCGCGGCGGTCGACCTGGGGGCCTCCAGCGGCCGGGTGATGGCCGCGCGGGTCGGCCCGGAGCGGCTGGACCTCACCGAGGTGCACCGGTTCCCCAACCGGCCGGTGCGGACGGCGGGGACCCTGCACTGGGACGTCCTCGGCCTGTACGCCGGGGTCCTCGACGGCCTGCGCGCCGCCGGCCGGGAGGCCGGGCGGGTCGACGGCGTCGGCATCGACAGCTGGGCCGTGGACGTCGGCCTGCTCGACGCCGACGGCGAGTTGCTGGGCAACCCGGTTCACTACCGCGACGCCCGGCACGCCGCCGCGGTGCCGGCGGTACACGCCGTCGTCCCGCCCGAGGAGCTCTACGCCGTCAACGGCCTGCAGCACCTGCCGTTCAACACCGTCTTCCAGTTCGCCGCGATGCGGGGCACGGCGCGGTTCGCCGCGGCGCGCCGGGCGCTGCTGGTCCCGGACCTGCTGGCCTACTGGCTCACCGGCGCGGTCGGGGCGGAGGTCACCAACGCCTCGACCACCGGGCTGCTCGACGCGACCACCCGCGAGTGGGCCGGGCACCTGGTCGACCGGCTGGGGCTGGACCGGGGCCTGCTGCCGCCGCTGCGCCAGCCGGGCGACCGCCTCGGTGAGCTCACCGGCGCGGTGCTGGAGGAGACCGGGCTGGCCGGGCCGGTGCCGGTGCTCGCGGTCGGCTCGCACGACACGGCCTCGGCGGTGGTCGGCGTCCCGGCGGCCACCGACCGGTTCGCCTACGTCTCCTGCGGCACGTGGTCGCTGGTCGGCGTCGAGCTGGAGAAGCCGGTGCTCACCGAGGCCAGCCGCGCGGCCGGGTTCACCAACGAGCTCGGCGTCGACGGCACGGTGCGCTACCTGCGCAACGTGATGGGGCTGTGGCTGCTGCAGGAGTCGCAGCGGACGTGGGCCGCGCACGGCCTGCCGGCGGACCTGCCCGACTTGCTCGCCGCCGCGGCGCAGGTGCCGGCCTTCACCGCGCTCGTCGACCCCGACGACCCGGTGTTCCTCCCGCCCGGCGACGTGCCGGCGCGGATCGCGCAGGCCTGCACCCGCAGCGGTCAGACGCCGCCGCAGGGCCAGGCCGAGACGGTGCGCTGCATCCTCGACAGCCTGGCGCTGGCCTACCGGCGCACCGTCCGGCGGGCGGTGGAGCTCTCGGGGCGCGCGGTCGAGATCGTGCACCTGGTCGGTGGGGGAGCACGCAACACCCTGCTGTGCCAGCTGACCGCCGACGCGTGCGGCCTGCCGGTGCTGGCCGGCCCGGTGGAGGCGGCCGCGCTGGGCAACGTCCTCGTCCAGGCCCGCGGCCTCGGTGTGCTGTCGGGCGGGCTGCCGGAGCTGCGGGCGCTGCTGCGCACCACCCAGGACGCCCAGCTGTACCTGCCGCGGGCGGGGTCGGAGACCGCCTGGGACGCCGCCGAGGACCGGGTGTCCTGGAACCGGTGAGTCGCGGGCGGGTACGCGGGTAGCCAGGGCCCGTGCGCCTGCCCGGTCCCTCGGACCTCCTCGACCTGCCCTGGACGCTCGCGGAGTCCGTCCGCACGCTGGGCGCGGCGCTGCCGCGCGCCGAGGGGCTCCTGCCGCTCGCCGACGACGTCCTGCGCCGGACCCGGGCCCTGCTCGACGGTGCGGCGCCCGCGGTGACCCGCGCCGCGGCGGCGGCCCCCGAGGTCGTGGACGCCGCCACGGCGGTGGTGCGGCGGGTCGCCGACGCGGTGACCCCCGAGCGCGTGGCGACCCTGGGCGCGGTCGTGGACCGGCTGGGGTCGGCGCTGGCACCGGACCGCGTGGAGGCGGTGACCCGGACGGTGGACACCCTGCGGTCGCGGGCCGACGTCGTGCCGCGGGCGCTCGACGCGCTCGACGGGCTGCTGTCCTCCGACCGGCTGCCCCGGCTGGGTGAGGCGCTGGACCGGGTGCTGTCGACCGACCTGCTGACTCGGCTGGACCGCGCGCTGGACCTGGTGGCCGACGAGCGCCTGCAGCGGGCGCTGGACCTGCTCGCGGACCCCCGCGCGGAGCGGGCCCTGGAGCTGGCCGCGGACGACCGGGTGGGGGTCGCCCTCCACCTGGCCGCCGACGAGCGGGTCGGCCGGTTGCTCGACCTGGTCGCGGACGAGCGGATCGGCCGGGCGCTGGCCCTGGCCGCCGACGAGCGGCTCGGGCTGGCCCTCGACGTCGTGACCGACGACCGGATCGACCGGACCCTGGGCATCCTCACCGGTGACCGGGTGCAGCAGGCCCTCGACCTGGCCGCCGACCGGCGGGTCCGCGCGCTGCTCGACCTGGCGGCCGACGAGCGGGTGCTCCCGCTGCTCGGCCGGCTCGACGCCCTGCTCGCCGACGGCCGTGTGCCGCGCCTGGTGGAGCGTGCCGACGGGGTGCTGCAGGACGGGCGCCTCGCCCGGATCAGCGGCCGACTCGACCGGTTGCTGTCCGACGAGCACCTCGACCGCACCGAGGAGGTCCTCGGGGGAGGGGAGGCGGCGGCCGCCCTGGGCCTGCTCGCCCGGCTCGACCGGGTGGTGACCGACGACGTCTCCCGCGCGCTGGCCACGCTGCTCGACCGGCTGCCCACGCTGCTCACCGAGGACCGGACCGCGAACCTGGCCGTCCTCGCCGACCAGGTGCCGCGGCTGTTGCGGGGGCTGGAGTCGGGTCACCTGCCGAGCACCGCCGACCTGGGGCGGGTGCCGACGGACCTGCACGCGCTGCTCGAGCTGATCGACGACCTGCACCAGGTGGTGTCGGGACTGCCCGGCGCCGGCCGCGCACGCGACCGCGGGGACGACCCGCACCCGCAGGTCGAGGACCCCCGGCCGCCCGATGACGACGAGCCGCAGCGGGAGGCCGCGGACGCGCTGCCGGGGACGGGCGAGTCGCAGCCGGGGGCCGCGGACGCGCTGCCGGGGACGGGCGAGTCGCAGCCGGGGGCCGCGGACGCGCTGCCGGGGACGGAGGAGCCGCAGCCGGAGGTCTCCCCGGGGAGCTGATGCCGGAATCGCGTCCTCCCTCACCGCGGCGCGTCCTCCCTCACGGTGGGCGGTGAGGGAGGACGCGCGATGATCAGGTCACCTGATCGTGGCCCTCCGACCGCGACTCCGGGCCCCCCCGTGCTGACGGCCCGATCGGGCGGGGCCGGCGGAGGCCTCGAGCCGGGCCGGGCGGCGTCCTCAGGAGGAGGATGCGGGCATGGCCTTGTTCACCGGCGTCGGCGTCGCCCTGGTCACCCTCTTCCGCGAGGACGGCGCGTTAGACGCGCCGGCCACCGCCGACCTGGCGGCGCAGCTGGTCGGCCTCGGCGTCCGGTGCGTGCTCGTGGCCGGGACGACGGGGGAGGCGGCTGCCCTCACCGCCGAGGAGCGGGACGCGCTCGTCGGCACGGTGCGGGCGGCGCTGCCGGCGGAGGTGCCCGTGCTCGCCGGCACCGGCGCACCCACCGGCCGGCAGGCGGCGGAGCTGACCGAGCGCGCCTCCGCCGCGGGCGCGGACGCCGTCCTGGCTCTCTCGCCGCCCGGGGTCGCCGATCCGCGCCCGTACTACGAGGCGGTCGCCAAGGCCGCTCCCGGGCCGCTGCTGGCGTACCACTTCCCGGGGGCCTCCGCGCCCGGGATCCCCGTCGACCTGCTGCCCGACCTGCCGGTGTCCGGGCTCAAGGACTCCTCGGGGGACGCCGGCCGGCTGCTGCACGAGCGCGACGTCTTCCTCGGCGACCTCTACACGGGGGCGGCGACCCTGGTCGGGCTGAGCGGCGCGATCGGGGCCGCCGGCGCGCTGGTGGCGGCCGCGAACGTCGCTCCCGAGCTGTGCGTCGCGGCCGCCGGCGGCGACGCGGACGCCCAGGTGCGGCTCGCCGCGATCGATCGCGGCGCGTCCGCCGACTTCCCCGCGGGCTACAAGCGGGCGGCCGCGGAGCGCTTCGGCACGTCGGTGCTCACCCGGGTGGGCAGCTGACGGAGCTCAGTGGGACTCGCGGCTGACCGCCGACCCGCTCGAGCCGACGAGGAAGTCGAGGTCCGCGCCGGTGTCGGCCTGCAGCACGTGGTCGACGTAGAGCCGCTCCCAGCCACGCCGGGGGGCGGCGAAGCCGGCGACGGTCGCCTCGCTCGGCGGGCGGGCGGCCAGCTCGTCGTCCGGGACCTCGACGTCGATCCGCCGGGCGGCGACGTCGAGCGTGATGACGTCGCCGGTGCGCACCCGGGCCAGCGGGCCGCCGGCGGCCGCCTCCGGCGCCACGTGCAGGACGACGGTGCCGTACGCGGTGCCGCTCATCCTCCCGTCGCAGACCCGCACCATGTCGCGCACGCCCCGCTCGAGCAGCTTCCTCGGCAGCGGCATGTTGGAGACCTCGGGCATGCCGGGGTAGCCCTTCGGGCCGCAGCCGCGCAGGACGAGCACGGAGTCGGCGTCGACGTCGAGGTCGGGGTCGTCGACGCGGGCGCGGAAGTCCTCGATGGAGTCGAAGACCACCGCTCGGCCGCGGTGCCGCATCAGGTGCGGTGAGGCCGCGGCCGGCTTGACCACCGCGCCGTCGGGGGCGAGGTTGCCGCGCAGCACGGCGATGCCGCCGTGCTCGACCAGCGGCTCCCCGCGCGGCCGGATGACCTCCGGGTCCCAGACCGCGGCGTCGTCGAGGGCGTCGACCAGCGGCGCGCCGGTGACGGTGAGCGCGGTCGGGTCGAGCAGGTCGCGGACCTGGCCCAGCACGGCGAGCAGGCCGCCGGCGCGGTGGAGGTCCTCCATGAGGAACCGCCCCGCCGGGAGCAGGTCGACGAGCACCGGCACGCCCGACCCGATGCGGTCGAAGTCGTCGAGCGTGAGGTCGATCCCCAGCCGCCCGGCGACGGCCAGCAGGTGGACGACGGCGTTCGTCGACCCGCCGACGGCGGCCAGCGCCACGATGGCGTTGGCGAAGGACGCCTTCGTGAGGAACGTCGAGGGCCGGCGGTCGGCGGCGACCATCTCCACGGCCAGCCGGCCGGTGCCGTGCGCGGCCTCCAGCAGCCGGCTGTCCGCGGCCGGGGTGCCGGCGACCCCGGGGACGACGGTGCCCAGCGCCTCGGCGACGACCGCCATGGTCGAGGCGGTGCCCATCGTGTTGCAGTGCCCGCGGCTGCGGATCATCGCCGACTCCGAGCGGGCGAACTCCTCCGCGGACAGGGTGCCGGCGCGGACCTCCTCCGACAGCCGGAAGACGTCGGTGCCGCACCCCAGGGGCACCCCGCGGAAGGTGCCGGTCAGCATGGGGCCGCCGGGGACGACGACGGCGGGCAGGTCGACCGAGGCGGCGGCCATGAGCAGTGACGGGATCGTCTTGTCGCACCCGCCGAGCAGCACCAGCCCGTCGACCGGGTTGGCCCGGAAGGCCTCCTCCATCTGCATCGCGGCCAGGTTGCGCCAGAGCATCGCCGTGGGCCGGACCTGTGTCTCGCCCAGGCCGAACACCGGCAGCTCCAGCGGGGTGCCGCCGGCGGCGTGGACGCCGTCGCGCACCGCGGCCGCGACCTCGGAGAGGTGGCGGTTGCACGGCACGAGGTCGGAGGCGGTGTTCGCGATCGCGATCTGCGGGCGGCCGAACGCGTCGTCCGGGAGGCCGCGGCGCATCCACGCCCGGTGGATGTAGGCGTTGCGGACGTCTCCGGAGTACCAGGCCGCGCTGCGCAGGGTCACGCCCGCCATCCTGGCGCTGTGTCGAGGACGATGCGCGCGGTCGTGCTCTCCGGGCCGGGGCGGTGTGCGGTGGAGGAGGTGCCCGCCCCGACCGCCGTCCCGGGCGAGGTGGTCGTCGACGTCGAGCGGGTCGGCGTCTGCAGCACCGACGTCGAGCTGTTCACCGGCGCGCTCTCCCACCTGCGGACCGGGCACTCCGCGTACCCGCTGCGGCCCGGTCATGAGTGGTGCGGCCGGGTCACCCGGCGCTGGCCCTGGACCTGGTGGAGCCCGGCGGCTGCGTCGTCCGCTCCGGCATCGCCGGCACGCCGAGCACCGTCGACACCCGGACGCTGCTGCTCGCGGACGTCACCGCGGTCGGGGTCCTCTCGGCGTCCCCGGGTCCGGCACCCACGATCGCCGCCTACCGGACCGGCGCCGTCGACCCCCGGCCGCTGGTCGCCGCCACCGTCGGTCTCGCCCAGGTCGGCACCGTGCTCGCCGGGAAGCCCGGAGAGCAGCGGAGGCGGACCCGAGATCCACGTCGACCCGCGGCTCGGCGTCTGAGCGGAGGTCGGTGCGCCGGCGGCGGGGTCACCGAGCCGGCCCGCTCCGGCGGGGTGGTGCACCCGCGGCTCGCTCGTGGTGCGCTCGTGCCCACACCGGCGCCGACGACCCCAGGAGCTCGCGTGACCACCGACCCGACCCTCGACGGGCTGACCCTCGAGCAGAAGGCGACCCTGCTGTCCGGCCAGGACTTCTGGTCCACCCCGCCGGTCGAGGAGGCCGGCCTGCCGTCGGTGGTGCTCACCGACGGGCCGCACGGGGTGCGCCGCCAGGAGGGCGACTTCGGCGGCCTGGGCATCACCCGCAACGTCCCGGCGACCTGCTTCCCCCCGGCGGTCGCCGTGGGCAACAGCTGGGACCCCACGGTGGCCGAGCGGATCGGGGCGGCGATCGGCCGCGAGGCCCACGCCCTGGGCGTGCACGTCGTCCTCGGGCCGGGCGTGAACATCAAGCGCTCGCCGCTGGGCGGGCGGAACTTCGAGTACTACTCCGAGGACCCGCTGCTGTCCGGCGTCCTGGGCGCCGCGCACGTCCGCGGCCAGCAGGCGCAGGGCGCCGGCGCCTCGGTCAAGCACTTCGCGGCCAACAACCAGGAGACCGAGCGCATGCGCGTCAGCGCCGAGGTCGACGAGCGGACGCTGCGCGAGGTCTACCTGCCGGCCTTCGAGCGGGTGGTCACCGAGGCGGCGCCGGCCACGGTCATGTGCGCCTACAACAAGGTCAACGGCGTCTACGCCAGCCAGAACCGCTGGCTGCTCACCGAGGTGCTGCGGGAGCAGTGGGGGTTCGAGGGCGTCGTCGTCTCCGACTGGGGCGCCGTCGACGACCGGGTCGCCGCCCTGGCCGCCGGCCTGGACCTGCAGATGCCCGGCGACTCCGGCGCCGGCAACCGCCGGGTGGTGCAGGCGGTGCGTGCCGGGGAGCTCGACGAGGCGTTCGTCGACGCGAGCGCCGCCCGGGTGGCTGCGCTCGCCCGCTACGCCGGCGAACCCGCCGACGGGTTCGACGCCGCCGGCCACCACGCCCTGGCCCGGGAGCTGGCCGCCGAGTGCGCGGTGCTGCTGCGCAACGAGCGCGGCACCCTGCCGCTGGCGCCGGGCACCCGGGTCGCCGTCGTCGGCGAGTTCGCCCGCACGCCGCGCTTCCAGGGCGGCGGCAGCTCCAACGTCCACGCCACCCGGGTCGAGGCGGCCCTGGACGCGGTCCGCGCGCTGGCCGACGGCGACGTCCCCTTCGCCGCCGGCTCCACCCTCGACGGCTCCGGCGACGCCGCGGCGCTGCGGGCCGAGGCGGTCGCGCTGGCCCGCGACGCGGAGGTCGCGGTCGTCTTCGTCGGCCTGGGGGACGCCGAGGAGTCCGAGGGCTTCGACCGGACGACGATCGACCTCCCCGCCGCGCAGGTCGACCTGGTCCGCGCCGTGGCCGCCGCGGCGCCGCGGACGGTCGTCGTCCTCTCCCACGGCGGGGTCGTCTCGCTGGAGGGCTGGCACGACGACGTCGACGCGGTCCTGGACGGCGCGCTGCTCGGCCAGGCCGGCGGCGGCGCGCTGGCCGACCTGCTCTACGGCCTGGCCAACCCGTCGGGCCGCCTGGCCGAGACGGTGCCGCTGCGGCTGGAGGACTCCCCGAGCTCCCTGTCCTTCCCCGGCGAGCAGGGCCGGGTCGTCTACGGCGAGGGTGTGCTGGTCGGCTACCGCGGGCTGGTCACCCAGCGCCGCCCGGTGCGGTACCCGTTCGGGCACGGGCTCTCCTACACCAGCTTCGCCACGTCGGACCTGCGCGTCGAGGTCACCGGCCGCGACACGGCCACCGTCTCGGTCACGGTGGCCAACACCGGCGACCGGGCCGGGCGGCACGTCGTCCAGGTGTACGTGTCGACGACGGCCGGCCCGGTGCGCCGCCCGCTGCGGGAGCTGCGCGCGTTCACCAAGGTGGCGCTCGGGCCCAGGGAGAGCCGTCAGGTCACGCTGGAGCTGGACCGGCGGGCGTTCGCCTACTGGGACGTCGTCGAGTCCGGCTGGGTGGTGGCGCCCGGTGACTACGCGGTGCAGGTCTGCGCCGACGCCGGGACCGTCCTCGTCGAGCAGCGGGTGCCGCTCGCCGGCGACGACCTGGTCCGGGTGCTGACGCTCGACTCGTCGGTCGCCGAGTGGTTCGCCCACCCGGCCGCCGGGCCGGCACTGGTCGAGGCGCTGACCGCCGCCCTGCCCGCCGACGCCGCCTCGCCCGGGGACCAGGAGGTGATGCTGCGGATGATCGGCTCGATGCCGATGCGCCGCTTCGCCGCCGACTTCGGGTCCGCGCTGCCGGCCGACCTGCTCGAGCGCCTGGTCGCCGAGACGGCCGCCGCCCGCGCCGGGTGACGGGGCGTCCGACCTCGGTCCTGTGCACGTGTGGCGCCTCCCGCGCGGGGAGGCCACGGGTGCGCACCGCTCCCTCCGGGACCCCGGGACGCCGGTGGCCCAGGACCGCGCGCGTCCTGGGCCACCGGGGTGCGGCGATCGGGTCAGACGCGCAGCGCGTCGTCGTCCCGGTCGCCGTCTCGGTCGTCGCGCCCGTCGGCCGGCGTGGGCTCGGGCGCGGGGACGGCGGCGTGCGTGCCGGACGAGGGCGGCGCGGCGAGCGCCTCCTCGGACTCCACCGCCTCGCCGCGGGCGACCATGCCGGCGACGTCGGACAGCGGGAGCTCGCGGAGCACGAGCGCCAGCACCAGCGCGACGGCGAGGAAGGGCAGCAGGTAGCCGAACACCGGCGCCAGGGCGTCGGCGTAGGCGTCGACGATCGCCGTCCGCAGCGGCTCCCCGGCGGCGTCGACGGCCGCGGGCACCAGCGTGTCCGGTGAGGTGATGCCCGCCCCGACCGCCTGCTCGGCGTTGGCCGACAGGGCGCCGGTGAGGTTGTCGGCCAGCCGGCTGGTGAACAGCGTCCCGAAGACGGCGACGCCGAGGGTGGCGCCGACCTCGCGGAAGTAGTTGTTGGTCGCCGTCGCCGAGCCGATGTCGTGCGCCGACACCGCGTTCTGCGCGGCGAGGACGACGTTCTGCATGACCAGCCCGAGCCCGGCGCCGAGGCAGAAGAACATGCCGCCGACCACCCACAGTGAGGTGCCGCCCGACAGCGTCGTCATCCAGGTCATGGTGGCGGCGATGACGAGCACGCCGGCCACCACGAAGGCCTTGTAGCGGCCGGTGCGCGCGATCGACGAGGCCGAGCCCTGGATGGTGACGATGATCCCGGCGACCATCGGCGTCATCAGCAGGCCGGAGTTGGCGGCCGACAGCCCGGAGGCCATCTGCAGGAACGTCGGCATGAAGGCGATCGCGGAGAACATGCCCAGGCCCACGGCCGCGCCGAGCGCGGTGGTGACGACGAAGGTGCGGTTGCGGAACAGGCCCATCGGGATGATCGGCTGCTCGGCGCGCAGCTCGACGGCGACGAAGGCGGCCGCCGCGACGGCGAAGAGTGCCACCAGGGCCAGGGTGGCCGGGTCGGTCCAGCCGTCGCGGCCGCCGAAGTCGGTGAACAGCACCAGCGACGTCGTCGCCACCGACAGGACGGCGATGCCGGCGAGGTCGAGCCGCCCGGCGTTGCGCCGGCGCGGCAGCGTGAGCGCGGACCAGCCGATGACGAACGCGGCCAGGCCGACCGGGATGTTGATCCAGAAGCACCACTGCCAGCCCAGCGACGCGTGGTCGGTGAAGAACCCGCCGACCAGCGGCCCGGCGACCGCCGAGAGGCCGAAGAGCGCACCGATCGGGCCCATGTACCGGGCCCGCTCCGTGGCCGGGACGACGTCGGCGATGATCGCCTGGGAGAGGATCATCAGCCCGCCACCGCCGAGGCCCTGCACCCCGCGCCAGACGACGAACCAGGTGAAGTCCGGCGCCGTCGCGGCGCCCAGGCTGGCGACCGTGAACAGGCCGATGGCGACCAGGAAGAGCGTGCGGCGGCCCCAGATGTCGCCGAACTTGCCGTAGACCGGCATGACCAGCGTGGTGGCCAGCAGGTAGGCCGTCGTCGTCCACGCCATGTGCGAGACGCCGCCGAGGTCGCCGACGATGGTCGGCATCGCCGTCGACACGATCGTCTGGTCCAGGCTCGACATGAGCATGCCGGCGAGCAGGGCGCCGAAGATGACGTTGACCCGCCGCCGGGTGAGGACGATCGGCGGGACGGAGCGGTCGGGAGGCGGGGCGTGCACGGGGTCTCCAGGGGTCGTTCAGCGGTGGTGCCGCGGGCGCGCGGCACCGGGGGAGCGGACGGCGCCGGCCGCTCGGGGGGGATCAGGTGCGCGGGGCGGGCAGCCCGGCGGCGAGTGCGTCCCAGGTCTCGTCGACGAGGCGGGGGAGCGGCACGGTGAAGTCGCCGGCCAGCCACCGGTGCAGTGCGGTGCGCATCGCGGCGCCGGCGACGGCGGCCAGCAGGGTCGGGTAGACGTCGGCGTCGACGTGCGTGCCGGTACGGGCGGCGACGGCCTCGGCGAGCGCCCGCTCCGACCGCCCGAAGGTCGCGTGCAGCCGGGCGACGAGCACCGGGTGCGCCTCGATGACCCGCAGCCGCAGCGGCCACAGCCCCTCGGGCTCGGCGGCCATCGCGGCGGCCTCCTCGAGCTGGACGGCGCGCAGGGCGGCCAGGGGCGACTCGTCGGCGGGACGTGCGGCCAGCCCCTGGGCGACCCGGTCGGCCGTGGCCGGGTCGAGCCCGAGGACGGCGTCGTCCTTGGACGGGAAGTAGTTGAAGAAGGTGCGGGGGGAGATCTCGGCCCGCGCGGCGACGTCGTCGACGGAAACGCCGTCGAGGCCCCGTTCGGCCACGAGCTGCAGTGCGGCCTGGTGGATCGCCAGCCGGGTGGCGAGCTTCTTGCGCTCGCGCAGGCCGGTGGTCACCGGATCATGGTGACTCCTTCTTGCAGTCTGTGCAAGGTTGCAAGGTCTGCACGGCGCGTCGCGGTCCCTGGCAGCGGTGCGTCCTCCCGCACCGGAGCAGGTCCTCCCGCTCCGCAGCGCGTCCTCCCTCACCGTCCACCGTGAGGGAGGACGCGCGATGATCAGGTCACCTGATCATCGCCGCCCCCACTCCTCAGTCGTGGGTGCGTTGCTCCTCGATCGCCCGGAGCACCGTCGTGCGGCCCTTCCCGAGCTCGCGCTCGGCCTGCTCGGCGCGGTCGAGCTGCGAGTCGCCGTGCATCTTCTCGACCCGCGCGCGGGCCTCGGTGGCCTTCACGTCGACCAGCTCGGCGGCCTTGCGGGCCTCCTTGGCCGCGTCGGTGTTGGCCACGTGCTGCTCGTCGGAGCCGCGCTTGCGGGTGTCGGTGGCCCGCTTCTCCTCGTCGGAGAGCAGCTCCCACGCCGCGTCGGGCAGGTAGCGCTTGGTCCCGTCGGCACCGCGGGCGCGGTCGTCGCCCTCGGCGGTGCGCCAGTCCTGGTCGGTCCACTCCTGCAGGTGCTGCTGGCTCGCGGTGCGCTCGCCCTCGTGCCGGTAGCCGCCGCCCTGCGCCTCGTACTCGTGGGTGAGCAGCTGGCTCTTGCGCGCGCTCCACTGGCCGGGCCGCCCGCCCCTGTCCCCGGCCTTGATCTCCTCCTTGAGCCGCTCACGCAGCTCGGGGTCCGTGTAGTCCCTGGCGTAGTCCTCCGCCGACTTCCCGCTCATGACGGCCGTGGATACCCGGTCCGGCCGCGCCTCACCCGGCCGTGCGCGAGACGGCGGGGTGCGACCGGCCGACCTCGACGTGCGGCCGCGACTGCCACCGCGTCCAGTCGGCGCTGATCTCCCCGGCGGTGCGCAGCAGGAGGGGGAGGTGCTCCTCGAGCAGCCGCTCCCGGGAGGTCTCCGCGGCGTGCACGGTGACGTTCGCGGCCGCCCGGACCGCACCCGTCCCGTCCCGCACCGGGACGGCGACCGAGCGGACGCCCGGTGCCAGCTCCTCGTCGGCCAGCGCCCAGCCGCGGGCGCGGACCTCGGTCAGCTCGTCGCGCAGCTGCTCGGGCATGCGCCCGATGAAGGGCGGCAGTCCCGAGCGGCTGGGCTCGGCGAGGGTGGCGGCGAGCTCGTCGGCCGCCAGCGCGGCGAGCAGCACCTTGCCCTGGGACGTCTGCGCCGCGGGGAAGCGGGTGCCGATCTCGACGCGCAGCGCGATGAGCTTGGGCACCGACACGCGGGCGACGTAGACGATGTCGGAGCCGTCGAGCTGGGCCATCGACGAGGACTCCCCGGTGCGGGCGACCAGCCCCTCCAGGTGCGGCCGGGCGACGTCCCACAGGCCCAGCGCCCCGACGTAGGCCATGCCCAGGGAGAGCACCCGCGGGGTCAGCGAGAACACCCCGCCGGCCGAGCGGACGTAGCCGAGCTCCTCGAGGGTGAGCAGCAGCCGTCGCGCGGTCGGCCGGGCCAGGCCGGCGGCCGCGGCGACCTCGCTCAGGGTCATGCCCGGGCGGTCGGCGCCGAAGCAGGTCAGGACGTCGAGGCCGCGGGCCAGCGCCTCGACGAAGTCCGGTCCCTCACCGCGTCCGGCCACGACCGCTCCTCAGCGTTCCCCGGCCAGGTGGCGCTCGAAGGCCTCCTCACGGGCGGCGTGCGTGGACTGCGAGCGGTAGTCGGTGTACTGGTACGGGTTGTCCAGGACCTCCGTGGACGGCAGCTCCGGGTCCATCCCCGACCCCCAGACCTCCTCGCCCATGTCGGCGCGCAGGTGCTCGACCGTGGCCTCCACCTCGCGCCGGACCGCGGCGAGGTCGACGCCGACCAGCCGGTGGTCGGACTTCACGACCCGCCCGTCGACGAGCACGGTGTGCACGTCGCCGCGCTGGGCCTGCAAGGCGATGTGGCCGTAGGGGTTGAGCAGCGGGAAGGACACCGGCGAGGCGTCGTTCTTGACGAGCACGACGTCGGCCTTGGCGCCCGGCACGAGGCGGCCGAGGTCGTCGCGGCCCAGCGCCGTCGCCCCGCCGCGGGTGGCCCACGCGACGACGTGCTGGGCGCGCAGCGCCAGCTGGGTGACCGTCTCGCCCTTGAGGTGGGCCTCGAAGTGCTCGCGCGAGCGGTCGGCGCCCAGCGTCGTGCGCATCGCGGAGAACAGGTCGCCGCTCCACCACACGCTGGTGTCCATCGACAGCGACACCGGGATCCCGTGGGCGCGCACCTGCCAGGTGGGCGGGTAGCCCTGCCCGGCGCTCTGCTCGGACTCCGTCGACACCGAGATCGACCCGCCGGTGGCGGCGATGCGGTGGTAGCTGTCCGGCGAGAGGGAGGCGGCGTGCACGTAGACGGTCTCCGGCGTGGCGAAGCCGTGCTCGTGCATGAGCCGGATGCCGTCGTCGTTGGTCGCGCCCCAGACGCCGGCGTGGGTGGTCACCGGCAGGCCGAGCTCGCGGGCCACCTCGAAGGCCGCCTTCTCAGGGAATGCCGGGTCGCCGGTGACGTCGAAGGCGAGATGGAGGTCGAGCAGGTCGCCGGCGCCGGTGCGGCGGCGCTCGAGGAAGGCCTGCACGTCCCGGTCGGCGGTCCACTCCCACGGCGCGGCCTGGATGTTGCCGTAGGCGAGCACGTACCGGCCGGGCACCGACTGCAGCGCGTCGACGGCGGCCTCGGCGTGGTCAACCGTCTGCAGCCCGTGCGACCAGTCGACGACGGTGGTGACCCCGGAGTCCAGCGCCTCGACGGCGGCCAGCCGGTTGCCCGCGGCGACGTCCTCGGGGCGGAAGCGGCGGCCGTGCTCGAGGTAGTACCAGACGAAGTACTGGGTCAGCGTCCAGTCGGCGCCGTAGCCGCGCATGGCCGTCTGCCACATGTGCCGGTGGGTGTCGATCATCCCCGGCATCACGATGCCGTCGGTGGCGTCGACCTCCTGTGTGCCCTCGGGCACCTCGAGCGACGTCCCCACGGCCGCGACCCGGTCGCCGACGACGAGCACGTCGGCCCCGGGCAGGACGGTGCCGGCGTCGTCCATGGTCAGCACCGTCCCGCCGCGCAGGACGACGGGGCGCCCGGCCTGCGGGGCCGGGGGCGCGGGCTCGGTCATGGGCTCTCCTCGGACGTCGGCAACACTGCCGGACGGTTGTCCGCAGAACGGACACCGCCGCGGACGGCGTCACCCTGCTCCTGACCTGCGACACCTGTCAAGCCGCCCGCGGGGCAGTTGACAGCGCAGGACGACCGTGCCGAGGATCGGCCCCGATGGCGGACGGGTGTCCGCGTCGACCCGACGCGAGGAGCGACGATGACGTCAGGACCGGCCGGAGCCGGTGCACCGCCGCCCCGGGGACCGCTGGCGGGCCTGCTCGTCGCCGACTTCTCGCGGATCCTGGCCGGCCCCTACGCCACGATGCTGCTGGCCGACCTCGGCGCCGAGGTGGTCAAGGTCGAGGGCCCCGGCGGCGACGACACCCGCACGTGGCAGCCCCCCGTCCGGGACGGCGTCTCCACCTACTACCTGGGCGTCAACCGCAACAAGCGGTCGGTCGCCCTGGACCTGAAGGACGACGCCGACCTGGCCGCCGCGCGGGAGCTGGCCCGCCGCGCCGACGTGCTGGTGGAGAACTTCAAGCCCGGCGGGCTGGCCCGCTTCGGCCTGGACCACGCGAGCGTGGCGGCCACCAACCCGGGCGTCGTCTACGCCTCGATCAGCGGCTTCGGCAGCGGCCCCGGTGGGCGGTCGCTGCCCGGCTACGACCTCATCGTGCAGGCCATCTCCGGGCTGATGAGCCTCACCGGCGACCCGGGCGGCGACCCGTACCGCGCCGGCGTGGCCGTCTTCGACGTGATGGCCGGCCTGCACGCCACCATCGGCGTCCTGTCGGCGCTCCACCTGCGGCACGAGACCGGCCGCGGGCAGCACGTCGAGGTCAACCTGCTCTCCAGCGCCCTGTCGGGCATGGTGAACCAGACGTCGGCGTACGTGGCCGGCGACGTCGTCCCGTTCCGGATGGGCAACAGCCACCCCAGCCTGTTCCCCTACGAGCCGCTGCCCTGCGCCGACGGCGACCTGATCGTGACCGCGGGCAACGACGGCCAGTTCGGCAAGCTGTGCGAGGTGCTCGGCGTCCCGGAGCTGGCGCAGGACCCGCGGTTCCTGCGCAACGAGGACCGCACGGCCAACCGCGCGGAGCTGCGCCCGCTGCTGGTCGAGCGGCTGCGCACCCGCTCCACGATGGACTGGTTCCGGGAGATCATCGCCGCGGGCGTCCCCTGCGGGCCGATCAACACCGTCGACCAGGGCGTGGCCTTCGCCGAGGAGGTCGGCCTCGACCCCGTCGTCACCGCGGGGGAGGACGGTGCGGGGATCCCCTCGATCCGCAACCCGATCCGCTTCTCCGACACCGCGGCCGACTACCGGCTCCCGCCGCCGGCGCTCGACGAGCACGGCGCGGAGATCCGCCGCTGGCTGGCCGAGGGCAGGGAGATGCCGTGACCGACTACCCCACGGCGCTCGGCGCCTCGAGCCGGGAGTCGATCACCCTGCTCGGCACCGACCTCGCCCGCGACGTCATGGGCAGCGTCGGCTTCGGCGAGCTGGCGTTCTGGCTGGCCACCCAGCGCCGGCCGACACCGGGGGAGACCCGCGTGTTCGAGGCGGTGCTGGCCGCGCTGGCCGACCACGGCTTCACCCCGACCGCGATCGTCACCCGGCTGACGTGGCTCTCCGCGCCGGACTCGGTGCAGGGTGCGCTGGCCGCCGGCCTGCTGGGCGGCGGCTCGCGGTTCCTCGGCGTCACCGAGGACTGCGGCCGGTTCCTGCACGACGTCCTCGCCTCCGCCGACGCCCTCCCCGCTGACGACGCCGGCTGGGACACCCTCGCCCTGGAGACGGTCACCGCGCAGCGCGCCGCAGGCCGGTTCGTGCCGGGGCTGGGCCACCACGTGCACAAGGACGGCGACCCGCGCACCCCGCGGCTGTTCCAGATCGCCGCCGAGGAGGGGCTCACCGGCCCGCACCTGGCGCTGTTCGCCGCGATCGGCCGCGTGCACCCGCAGGTGCTCGGGAGGACGCTGCCGCTCAACGGCGCCGGCGTGTGCGGGGCGGCGCTGGCCGACCTCGGGCTGCCGCTGCAGCTGCTGCGCGGGTTCGCGCTGCTGGCCCGCACCGCCGGGCTGATCGGCCAGCTCGCCGAGGAGATCCGCCATCCCCTGGCCAACGACGTCTTCCTGTCGGTGGACCTGGACAACCGGTCCGTCGCCCCCGACCCGTACGTGCCCGACCCCCTGCCCTCGACCGACGACGGAGGCACCCATGGCTGAGCTGGCCGCGGTCATCGCGTCCACCCACCACCCGTTCTACTACCGGGCGAGCACGTCGACGGGCGCCGACCGGCCGCCGTTCGCCGACGAGTGGGTGGCCAAGATCGAGCGGTTCCGGGAGACGCTCACCCGCGCCGAGCCCGACGTGCTGGTGATGGTCGGCAGCGACCACTTCCACCAGCTGTGGCTGGACAACATGCCGCAGTTCCTCGTCGGCAAGGCGCCCTTCTTCGACGCCAACTTCTACAACGAGGAGCGCGAGTTCGGCCTGCCGCGGATGACCCTGCGCGGCGAGGAGGACCTGGCCGCGCACCTGCTGCGCGACGGCCTGGACCGCGACTTCGACCTGGCGTTCAGCAACGAGCTGCGGATCGACCACAGCATCACGTGCCCGATCATCACGCTGCGCCCGCAGGCCGACCTGCCGATCGTGCCGGTCTACACCAACATCTTCGCCCCGCCGCTGCCCCAGCCCCGGCGGTTCGTGGCGCTCGGGAAGGCCATCCGGGAGATGGTCGAGTCCTGGGAGTCCGACAAGCGGGTGGCCGTCATCGGCACCGGCCACCTGTCGCTGGAGCTGGGCGGCCCGCGGCAGTTCGGGGAGCACGGGCCCGACCCGGAGTTCGACCGCAGGGCCGTGGAGTGGATCGCCTCCGGCGACGTCGAGGGCTGCCTGGCCGAGGTGTCGCTGGACTCCCTGCACGCCCCGGGCAACGCCACCCACGGGTTCATGGACTTCATGCTGATGATGGGCGTCGCCGGGGAGGGCGCGAAGGCAGACCACGTGGACACCCTCGACCTGTTCCACACGATGGAGGCCTACTTCACCTGGTACCCGAACGGCGTCCCCGGAGAGGTGGTCGCGGCGTGAGCAGGTACCTGCTGGACAAGTTCCTCTACACCGTCGACCGCGACCCCGAGCTCGTCGAGCGCTACCGCGAGGACCCCGCCGGCACGGTGCAGTGGTGGGAGGCCGAGATGGCCAACCGCGTCCTCAACTGCACCCCGGCCGAGCGGAGCACCTGGCTGGAGTTCACCGAGGACGAGCGGCGGGCGCTGCGCGAGCACGACCACGTGACGCTGTTCCAGATGGGCGCCCACCCGTTCCTCACGCTCACGCTGTTCATCGCGCTGTTCGAGCGCGACCACGGGCCGCTGGAGTACCAGAGGGCCTACGGGAAGGCGATGGAGCACATCTCGCTGCCGTACCCCGACATCAGCACCTGACGTGCGCGCCGCCGTCGTCCGCCGGCCCGGCACGGTCCCCGAGCACGCCGAGCACCCCGACCCGGAGGCAGGGCCCGGCCGCAGCCTGGTCCGGGTGACCGCCGCGCCGGTCGTGCCGCTGGACCTGCTCTGCGCCTCGGGCACCTCCTATCTCGGGACGCCGGCCGTGCCCTACGTCCCGGGCGTGCAGGGGGTCGGCGTCGTGGAGGACTCGGTCGTCCACCCGGCCGGGACGCGGGTGTGGTTCGCGACGTCGGCCGGGATGGTCCCCGGCGACGGCGCCCTCGCGCAGCGCTGCGCCGCCGCCGACGACGACCTGGTGCCGCTGTCCGCCGACCTGCCCGACGCCGCGGTCGCCGCCCTCGGCCTGTCCGCCGTGGCCGCCTGGGCGTGCCTGACCTGGCGCGCGCGGCTGCGGCCGGGCGAGTGCGTCCTCGTCCTCGGCGGCGGGGGCGCCGTCGGGCAGGCCGCCATCGGCGCGGCGCACGTCCTCGGCGCCTCGCGGGTCGTGGCGCTGGGCCGCTCGGAGGCGGCGCGGGCGCGGGCCCGGGCCGCCGGCGCCGACGTCGTCGTCGCGGCCGACGGCGACGCCGACGTGCTCACCGCCCGGCTGCGCGAGGCGACCGGCGGCTCGGTGGACGTCGTCGTCGACCCGGTCTTCGGGACGGCGGCGACCGCAGCCGCGCGGGTGCTCGCCGACGGCGGCCGGCTGGTCAACCTCGGGAGCGCCTCCGGCGACGAGGCGACGTTCTCCTCCGCCGTCCTGCGCAGCCGCTCCGCGGAGGTGCTCGGCTACACCAACAACGCGCTCCCGCCCGACCGGCGCCGCGCGGCCCTCGACGCCGTCCTCGGGTCGGCCGCCGCCGGGTGGATCGGCGTCGCCCACCGGACGCTGCCCCTGACCGAGGTGGCCGACGCGTGGCGGCAGCAGGCGTCGGGGGAGGCCGGCGTCCGGCTGGTCCTCGTCCCCTAACGCGCGCTGGGGGCGGCGCGGACGTGCATCCGCTCGCCCTGCGGGCCGTAGAGGGCCAGCAGCTCGGCCGGCCGGTCGTCGGGGTTGCCCATCCAGTGCGGCACGTGCGTGTCGAACTCGGCGACCTCGCCCGCGGTGAGGACGACGTCGGTGTCCCCGAGCAGCAGCCGCAGCCGCCCGGATAGCACGTAGAGCCACTCGTAGCCCTCGTGCGACTTCAGCTCCCTCGGCTCCCTGCCCCAGCGCGGCGGCAGCACCTGCTTGTAGGCCTGCAGCCCGCCGGGGCGCCGGGTGAGCGGGATGAACGTCGCGCCGTGCCGGGTGATCGGCCGCAGCCGGACCCGCGGGTCGCCGGTCTCGGGGGCGTCGACCAGCTCGTCGAGCGGGACCTGGTGCGCGCGGGCCAGCGGCAGCAGGAGCTCGAGGGTGGGCCGGCGCTGCCCCGACTCCAGCCGCGACAGCGTCGAGACCGAGATGCCGGTGTCCTCGGCGAGCTGGGTCAGCGTCGCCCCGCGGCGGCGGCGCAGCTCCCGCAGCCGGGGGCCGACCGCGGTCAGGACGTCGTCGAGATCGGGGGCGTCGTCGCGGGCCATGCCGACCAGTTTGCCGTTCCAGCAACGGAGATTGTCAAGACGGCACGGTTGGGTGGACCGTCTCCGGCATGGACGAGACGATGCACGAGACGTACGACGTGGTGGTCGTCGGCGGGGGAGCGGCCGGCCTGTCCGGGGCGCTGACCCTGGCCCGGGCGCGGCGGTCGGTGGCGGTGGTGGACGACGGGACGCCGCGCAACGCACCGGCGCACGCCATGCACAACTACCTGGGCCGCGACGGCACCCCACCGGCCGAGCTGCTCGCCGCCGGACGCGCCGAGGTCGCCGGCTACGGCGGCGTGCTGGTCGAGGACCGGGTGACCGGTGTCGGCGGCGGGGCTGGCGCCTTCACCGTGGCGCTGGCCGGCGGCCGGGTGCTCGGCGCGCGCCGGCTGCTCGTGGCCACCGGGCTCACCGACGAGCTGCCCGACGTGCCGGGCGTGCGGGAGCTGTGGGGTACCGACGTCCTGCACTGCCCGTACTGCCACGGCTGGGAGGTGCGCGACCGGCCGATCGGGGTGCTGGCCACCGGGCCGGCGGCCGTGCACGCCGCGCTGCTGTGGCGGCAGTGGACCGCCGACGTCGTGCTCTTCCTGCACGGCACGACGCTGCCCGGTGAGGAGGCCGAGCAGCTGGCCGCCCGGGGGATCCGGACGGTCCCCGGCGAGGTGGCCGCGCTCGACACCGACGGCGGGCGGCTCTCCGGCGTCCGGCTGGCGAGCGGCGAGGTCGTGCCCCGGGCAGCGGTCGTCGTCCCGCCGCGGATGGCGGCCCGCTCGACCGTGCTGGCCGGGCTGGGCCTGGCGGCGACCGAGTTCGCGATGGGCGAGCGCGTGCTCGGCACCCGCGTCGAGGCCGGGCCGATGGGCGTCACCGAGGTGCCCGGCGTCTGGGTGGCGGGGAACGTCACCGACCTCGCCGCCCAGGTGGTGGCGGCCGCGGCCGACGGCGTGCGGGCCGGCGCGGCGATCAACGCCGACCTGGTCGCCGAGGAGACGCGGCAGGCGGTCGAGGTGGTCCGCGCGCTGACCGACCCGGAGTTCGGCGAGGCCTGGTGGGAGGAGCGCTACCGAGCGCACGGGCACGGCGTCTGGAGCGGCCGGGTCAACGACGTGCTGGCCACCGAGGTCGCCGACCTGCCGCCGGGCCGTGCCCTGGACGCCGGCGCCGGCGAGGGCGGCGACGCCGTCTGGCTGGCCCGGCGCGGCTGGGACGTCACCGCGCTCGACGTCTCCCGCACGGCGCTGGACCGGGCCGCCGCGGCGGCCGCGGCGGCCGGCGTGCCGCTGCGGACCCGGCAGGCCGACGTCACCGCCTGGGAGCCGGGCGAGGAGCGCTTCGACCTGGTGACGGCGTCGTTCCTGCACTTCCTGCCCGACCGCCGCGACGAGGTGCTGCGGACGCTGGCCGCGGCGGTCGCGCCCGGCGGCACGCTGCTGGTCACCGCGCACGACGGCAGCGACCTGCACGCCGCCGTGCAGCGGCCCGGCCTGCCCGAGTGGTACGCCACCGGCGAGCAGATGGCCGCCGCCCTGGACCCCGCCGACTGGGCGGTCGAGGTGGCCGAGACCCGGCCCCGGCGGGCGCGCGGACACGAGCACGGGTCGGTGCACGTGGCCGACGCCGTCCTGCGGGCCCGGCGCCGTCAGCCGGTCGCGTCGCCGTCCTCGCGCGGGTAGAGGAACCGCAGCCGGGCCGGCGGCCGGAACGGCTGCCAGCCCTCGCGGGTCTGGGCCAGCCGGTCGGCCGCCAACCAGAGCACCGCCGGGTCGTGGCCCATGCCGAGGTGGCTGGCGTGCACGCCGACGTTCTCCGCGCGCGGACCCGGCACCTGCCGGCAGGCCCGCCAGTCGACGACGCCGTCCCACCGCGACCAGACGGCGGTGCTCGGCACCGGGAGGGGCCCGGCGAGGTCGCCGCGCCCCCGTGGCACGGCGTGCAGGTGCCGGTAGCTATCGTAGGCGCGGGCCCCGGGCGTGCCGTCGGCGGGGCGGCCGGCGAGCGCGAACGGGGAGCCCAGGCTGATCACCTGGCGGACCAGCCGCGGCACCCGCAGCGCCAGCCGGCGGGCGTAGATGCCGCCGAGGCTCTGCCCGATGACGCTCACCGGACCGGAGTGCTGCTCGGCCAGCCGCTCGAGCAGCCGCGGCAGCTCGTCGGTGATCTCCTTCGTCGGGCCGCGGTTGCGCCCGAGCTCCCAGCCGACGACCGGGTAGCCCAGGCCGCGCAGCCAGCGGCGGAGGGTGAGCGTGGAGACGTCGGAGGCGAGCAGCCCCGGCAGCACCAGCACCCCGTGCGGCTCACCGCGCGGGGCGCCGCGCAGCAGCGGCCAGCCCAGCGCGAGCGCGCCCGCGCTGGCGGCGGCCCGCACCGGCTCGGTGGCGGCGAGCAGGGCGGCCCGGCGGCCGGGCGGGCGTCCGGTGGACGGGGTCACGAGGTCTCCTCCGAGGCGGGGCGGTGCACCGGACGCCCCTACCCGCCCGGACGCCCGCGGACGCCGTCCATGACGCGACACACGCCCCCGGATCCGGCGCCTCGCCCCCGCGGCCCGCAACACAGCACTGGGCAGCGCGACCAGCGTCGGGACGCGGTGGTGCAGAGCTCGAGCGCCACTGTCGGACGGCCGGCCCGGCGTCCCCTCCGGACGCCGGGCCGGCGCCCGGCCTCAGCGCTGGCCGAGGTAGGCGGCGGCCGTCTCGCGCAGCCGCTCGTGCACGCCGTCGTGCGCGGCGGCGCCCGGGACGAAGCGCTTGGCCAGCTTGGCGACCATCGTGTAGTTCGTGTCGACGACGTTGCCCGTCGGCGCGAGCCCGGCCTGGCTGACCAGCTGGTAGGCGTCGAGCCGGTCCCAGCCGGCCAGCTCCGCGACCCAGGTGACCAGGTCGTGCTGGCTGACCCGGTAGGCGTCCTCCAGCGGCCGGGTCGAGCCGGTCGACATGAGGTGCTCGTCGGTCTCCAGCCGCGGCCAGGCCGGCGCCCCGCCCTTGACCAGGTCGACGACGACGACCGTGCGCATGGCCGCCTCGACCGCGGTCCCGCAGACCTCGCCCTCGCCCTGCCGGCAGTGCCCGTCACCGATCGACAGCTGCCCGCCGGGCACGTGGACGCCGAAGTACGCGGTCGTGCCCGCCCGCATCTCCGGGGTGTCCATGTTCCCGCCGTGCGCGCCCGGCGTGATGCTGGCGAACACCTCCCCGGCCGCCGGGGCGACGCCGATCGTGCCGTGCATCGGGTCGAGCGGGAGCTCCACCTCCGGGCCGCCGCGGCGCGGGCGGAACAGGCAGGTGCCGCGGTCGCGGTCGACCTCGTAGAGCCAGACGAGCTCCTCGAGCGGGTCGTGCAGCATCGCCGTCGCGTGCGTGGTGGTGAGCGCGCCGAAGTGCGGGAACGTGCTCGACACCGCCCAGTCGCGCGCCGGCGCGATGTCGACCAGGTGCACCGCGAGGGTGTCGCCGGGCGCGGCGCCCTCGACGGCGATCGGCCCGGTGACCGGGTTGAGGAACGGGAAGTCGCACACCTGGCTGGGCAGGTCGTCGACGCCGTGCACCTCGCCGCCGTAGCAGTCCTCGGTGGTCAGCTCGACCACGGTGCCCGGCGCGACGGTCAGCAGCGGCTCGCCGCCGCCGAACGAGTAGCGCCACTGGTCGGCGGTCGGCTCCAGGGAGACGACCTCGAGGGAGGCGGTCACAGCGACTCCTCCGCCCGGATCTCGGGCCTGCGGCCGGTGGCCAGCAGGACGGCCATGAGCACCAGGCCCACCGCCGCCCAGATGAGCCCCACCGTCTGGGCGGCGAGCTGGGCGTTGACGATGACGGAGAAGAGGATCACGAAGCCGACGACCGGCACGACCAGGTGCAGCCACCAGTTGCGGCTGCGCAGGCGGACGACGAAGTGCACGACCACCGACACGTGCAGCAGCAGGAAGGCCGTCAGCGCGCCGAAGTTGACCAGCGTCGAGAGCGTCGGGACGCCGTAGTCGTCGCGGCTGGTCATGTAGAGGCCGAGCACGAGCGAGACCGCCGCGACCAGCAGCGTGGCGTTGACCGGCACCCGCCGGGTCGGGTGGACCTTGCGCAGGAAGCCGGGCAGCTGGCGGTCGCGGGCCATGGCGAACAGCAGGCGCGAGGTGGCCGCCTGGGCCACCAGCGAGTTGGCGAAGCCCCACGCCACCGCCGTCGCCACCGCGGTGAGCGTCGACAGCCACGCCCCGCCGGCGACCGCCGCGGCGTCGTAGAACGCCGTCCCGGCGGCGTCGCCCTCGGCGATCAGGGTGTCGGGGTCGGGCACCAGCAGCGCCGCGACCCAGGTCTGCACGATGAACAGCGTCCCGGCCAGCGCCAGGGCGGCGATCATCGCCTTGCCGATCGAGCGCGCGGACTCGCGGTTCTCCTCGGCGAGGGTGGAGATGCCGTCGAAGCCGAGGAAGCTCAGCACCGCGATCGACACCGCGCCGAACACCAGCCCCAGCGAGAACGTGTCGCTGTTGTAGATCGGCGAGAAGTCGAAGCCGCGGCCCTCCCCGGAGGCCAGCGCCACCATGCCGACGACGAGGAAGACGGCCAGCACGACGAGCTCTCCGATGAGCATGATCTTGTTGACCCGGGCGGTGAACTCGATGCCGAGGTAGTTGACGACGGTGTTGAGGACGACGAAGCCGACCAGCCACACCCACACGGGGACCGCCGGGACGATCGAGTTCATCGCGATGGCGGCGATGAGGTACAGCAGCGCCGGGATGAGCACGTAGTCGAGCAGGATCATCCAGCCGGCGATGAAGCCGAACGGCTGGGCGATGCCGCGCCCGGCATAGGTGTAGACCGAGCCGGCCATCGGGAAGGCGCGCGACATCTGCGAGTACGAGGCCGCGGTGAACGCCATGGCCAGCCCGCCGATCGCGTAGGCGAGGGCGACCATGCCGCCGGAGCCCTGGAAGACGCTGCCGAAGATGCCGAACGGCGCGATCGGCACCATGAAGACCAGGCCGTAGACGAGCAGGTCGGTGAAGCTCAGCGACCGCTTGAGCTCCTGGCGGTAGCCGAACTCCTCCACGCCCGACTCGTGCGTGCCGGCGGCACCGGCCGCCGGGACCGCGCCGGCGGCGCCGCCCGGTGTCTGCTTCGTCGTCCGCGCGGACGAGGTGGTGCGGGGGTCGCTCACGACTCCTCCTCTCGGCCGGCTCGGGGGCCGGACGCGGGGAAGGGTAGGCCGCGGTTGTTTCCAGGTGGAAGGACCCCCGGTCAGCCGACCTCCCGCAGCACCAGCCCGTCGGCGCGGGCCAGCCGCGCCCCCGCCCGCGGGACGCGCGCGACGTCCCCCGCCAGCAGGCCGGCGGCCACCCGGACGCCGTCGTGGACGCCGCGCGCGTAGGCGCAGACCACCGGGGCGGTCGGGCCGGCGGAGGAGGCCAGCCGCTCCTGCAGGGCGAGCTGGCCCTCGTCCGTGGTGGTGCCGTCGGAGGCGGCGGCGGCGAAGGAGGGCATGCACGCGTACAGCTCGCCGGTGTCGTCGCCGCCGACGGCGTACAGGCCGTTCTCCTCCAGCGCCCCGGAGAGCCGGACGACGCGGCGGTCGAGGCCGGCGCGGGTGAAGGCGCGGTTGAACGCGACCAGGTCGCGGCCGACCAGGCTGAGCAGGACGGCGTCGGCGCGGGTCCTCCGGACGAGGTCGAGGGCCGGACCGGGGTCGGTCGGGCCGAAGGGCACCAGCAGCTCGCCGACGACGTCGGCACCGAGGTCGCGCAGGACGGTCCGGGCGGACCGGTGCACCGCCTGCGGCCAGACGTAGTCGGTGCCGAGCAGCAGCCAGCGGCGGGCGCGGCGGTGTCGGACCAACCAGGCCAGCGCGGCGGCGTGCTGGTCGAGCGGGGAGGAGCCGATCCGCAGGGCACCGCGGGCGGCGCGGCCGCCCTCGTGCGGCGGGGTGTAGACGTACCGGGTGCCGCCGGCCAGCGTGGTGGCCACGGCGCGGGACACGTCGCTGGTGGAGAAGCCGACGACCACGTCGACGGCGCCGGCCGACCGCAGCGCGGCGACCTCGGCGGCCACCTCGGCGGGACGGCGCCCGGCGTCCACGGTGACCAGCTCGACGCGGCGGCCGCGGACGCCCCCGGCCTCGTCGACCTCCTCCGCGGCGAGCGCGGCGAGGGTCAGCGCGGAGGGCGCGGTCAGGGCGAGGGGACCCGACAGCGGGACCGCCAACCCGATGCGGACGACGTCGCGGGGGCGGCCGGTGAGGGTGGCCTCCCAGGCGTCCATCGGGACGGTCGATCGGGGCACGCGCCTGAGTATGGTGCGGCCATGCCGGTCGAGCAGGAGGCCGCAGGGGCCGTGGACGCGACGGTCGCGCCCGCGCTCGTCGAGCTGCTCGCCCTCGTGTCGCGCCGGGTGTCCCGCGGGGTCGCCACCGTGCTGGCCGAGGACGGCGCGACGCTCGACACCTTCCGGGTGATGCGCGCGCTGACCGCCGGACCCGGGTGCTCGATGGGCGAGCTGTCATCCGCGCTGTGCCTGCCCGCGCCGACCGCGACCCGTCTGGTCGACGGCCTGGTCGACGCCGCCCTGGCCTACCGCCTGCCCGACCCCGGCGACGGGCGGCGGGTGCGCGTGCACCTCTCCGACCGCGGCCGCGCCCGGCTGGCGCGGCTCGAGGCGCTGGTGCGGGCGCACGAGTCGGCGCTGGCCGGCGAGATGGGCGCCGAGCGGGTCACCGCGCTGGTCGGCGCGCTCACCGACCTCGCCGACCGACCCCGCTGACCCCACCGCTCGGCGGCTGGCGGCGGGACCCTGCAGGCAGGCCGCAGGAGACGTCGTCTCCCGCTGTCGGCACCCGGACGGTGCGGCGGGCCGTCCGTCAGTCGGTGGGCGGCAGGACCCGGGGGACGAAGACCTCGTCGATCGGACGCGGGCCGACGTACTGCCGGCAGGTGCAGGGCACCCACGAGTGCCCGGACCAGCGGCCGCGCTTGTCGTAGGTGTCACGGCGCAGCTCGGCGTAGCAGGTGTTGGTGCCGGTGTCGTGCTGGCTCAGGGTGTGCCCGCAGCCGCACAGCGGGGTGGGGTTCGGCGGCGGTCCCGCGGGACGGCGCCGCCCGAGCCGGCCGGCCACGAACCCGACGGCCAGCAGTGCCGCGCCGATCACCAGGCTGACTGGTTCCACCGTCCGAGCTCCTCCCGCTCCGCTGCCCTGTCGACGGTAACGCCGGCAGGGCAGCGGAGGTGCCGAGGCGGCGCCGGGAGCCTCCCGGACGGCGGCGGTCCGCGCCGCCCGGGCCGGTCAGGTGTCCTGCTTGCCCCGCCCGCTGACGGCGTCGCGCAGGTGGTCGACCAGCGCCGCGACCGGGCCGAGCGCCGTCCGGATGCCGCCCTCGTTGGGCACCATCGGGTGCGGCCGGGTCGGCGCGATCGCCTTGATCCGCTCGACCTGACGGGCCATCTCCACCAGCTGGTCGTGGGTGAACTGCGCCTTGAGCTCGGTGAACATCCGCCCCTCCTCGTGCTCGACGTGCGAGCGGATCTCGTGGACCAGCGTCCGGATCTCCGTGTCGTACTGCTCGTCGGAGGGGTCCAGGCGCTCGAGGCGCTTCATCGTCTCCTCTGCCTGCGCGTGGTCGTGCTTGGCGTGCTCGGCCTCCTCGGCGTCGACCTCCGCCTGCACCCGCGGGTAGACCTGCGTCTCCTCGGCGACGGAGTGCTTGACCAGGCCGATGCTGACCTCGTCGACGAGCGCGCGCTTGCGGGCCAGCTCGTCCTCACCGGTCCGGCCGAGCAGCCCCTCCAGCTCGGTGAAGATGCGGTCGAACTCGCGGTGGTCGGCGCTGAGCAGTTCCACCACGTCGCGTTCGGTCTGGGTCACGGGGTGCCTCCTGGCGGGGGGATCGGGCCCGGTGACCTACCCCGTCGAGGGTCGGCAGCACCGCCGCGGACGGTTCCGTGTCCCCTGATCAGGTGTGGTTCGCCGACTGTGGCGGAGGGCACACTGGACGCGTGGAGTCCTACGCGGTCGGGGTCGCCCGGCCTGACCGGTGGTCGCGGGGGCATCCGGCCGCAGACGGCCACCCGTGGCACGCCGTCGAGTCCCACCGCCCCTCCGCCGAGCTCGACGGGGAGGTGGAACTGGCCCTGTGCGGCGCCATCGTCCAGGTCCGGGGGTCCCAGCAGTGGGAGCGCGTCGGTGCCGGAGGCACCGGCTGCCCCGAGTGCCGCCGCCTCTCCGGGCTGGCGCTCACCGCGCCGCTGCGGCAGGCCGGCTGAGCGGCGGGGGCCGACAGCCCGGCGGCGCGGCCGGGATCCTCAGCGGCGGCGGCCGGTGATGGCCGACAGGCCGGTGATCTCCCGGCCGACGATCAGCGCCTGCACGTGGTCGGTGCCCTCGAAGGTGTAGATCGCCTCGATGTCGGCGTGGTGCCGGGCGATGTGGTGCTCGAGCAGGATCCCGTCTCCGCCGAACAGGTCGCGGGCGTCGGCCGCGATCTGCCGCGCGGTCGCGCAGCAGTGCCGCTTGGCCAGCGACGCCATCGCCGCGGTCATCCGGCCGGCGTCGGCCAGGCTCGACAGCCGCCAGCACATCAACTGCATGCCGGTGATCTCGGCGAGCATCCGCGCGAGCTTCTCCTGCACCAGCTGGTAGCCGGCGATCGGCTGGCCGAACTGCTCCCGCCGCAGGCAGTGCGCCAGCGCGAGCTCGTAGGCGCCGGTGGCCAGGCCCAGGGCGCGCCAGGCCACCGTGTAGCGCGTGCGGTCGAGGATCGTGGAGACGTCCTTGAACGACCGGCAGTTCGCCAGCTTGTTCTCCGCCGGCACCCGGGCGCCCTCGAGGGTGATCTCGGCCTGCCACACCGCCCGCAGCGCCGTCTTGCCGGTCATCCTGCGGGCGGTGAACCCGGGGGTGCCCTTCTCGACGACGTAGCCGCCGACCTGCCCGTCCTCGCCGCGGGCCCAGACGATGACGTGGTCGGCGATGGTGCCGTTGCCGATCCACTTCTTCGCGCCGTCGAGGACGTAGGAGTCGCCGTCGCGGCGGGCGCTGGTCTCCAGGGCGACGGCGTCCGAGCCGTGGGAGGGCTCGGTGAGCCCGAACGCGCCGATCTCCTCCATCCGGGCCATCGGCGGGAGGAACCGCTCGCGCTGCTCCTCCGAACCCAGCAGCGCGATCGACTGCATGGCCAGGAAGCTGTGCACGCCGTTGAAGGTGCCGATGCTGCCGTCGGCGCGGGCCAGCTCGGCGGCCACCAGCCCGGCGGAGACCGCGCTCATCCCCGGCGACCCGTAGCCCTCGATGGTGCCGCCGGCGATGCCCAGCTCGGCGAACCCGGGCACCAGCTCGAACGGGAACTCCGCGCGCTCCCAGTAGTCGTTGATCCTCGGCAGGACCTCCGTGTCGCACCACGTGCGCACACGGTCGCGGACGTCGACCTCCTCGGGGGTGAGGAGGTCCTCCAGCGCGTAGAAGTCGGTGGTCACGGGCTCGGGCACGAGCCGACGCTACGCGCGGGTACGGCATGCTGCCGGGCGTGCGCATCGTGATCGCCCCCGACTCCTTCAAGGGCTCCCTGGCCGCCGCGGACGCCGCCGAGGCGGTCGCCCGCGGCCTGCTGCGCGAGCGTCCCGACGCCGAGGTGCTGCTGCGGCCGATGGCCGACGGCGGCGAGGGCACGGTGGCCGCCGCCCTGCGCGCCGGGTACGCGTCGCGGACGGCGACGGTCACCGGCCCCGACGGCCGCCCGGTGCAGGCGGAGTTCGCCGTCGACGGGACGACGGCGGTGGTCGAGATGGCCGCCGCGGCCGGGCTCGGGCTGCTCGAGGAGCTCGCGCCGACCACCGCCACCACCCGCGGCGTCGGTGAGCTGCTGCTGGCCGCGCTCGACGCCGGCGCCACCCGGGTGGTCGTCGGCCTCGGCGGCAGCGCCACCACCGACGGCGGCGCCGGCCTGCTGCAGGCCCTCGGGGTCCGCCTGCTCGACGCCGACGGCCGCGACGTGCCGCCCGGCGGGGCCGGCCTGGCCCGCCTCGACCGCATCGACGCCGGCGCCCGCGACCCCCGGCTCGACGGTCTCGAGGTGCAGGTGGCCACCGACGTCGACAACCCGCTGACCGGGCCGGTCGGCGCCGCCGCCGTGTACGGCCCGCAGAAGGGCGCCACCCCCGAGCAGGTCGCCGAGCTCGACGCCGCGCTGGCCCGCTTCGCCGCCGTCGTGCGGCGCGACCTCGGGGTCGAGCTGGAGGGGATCCCGGCGATGGGCGCGGCCGGGGGCACCACCGCCGGGATCGCCGCCGTCCTCACCTCGTCGGTGTCGAGCGGGGCCGAGCTGGTGGCCGACCTCGTCGGGCTCGACGACGCGCTGGCCGGTGCCGACCTCGCGGTGACCGGGGAGGGGAGCCTCGACTTCCAGACCCTGCGCGGCAAGGCGCCCGCGGTGGTGCTGGCCCGGGCGCGCGCGGCCGGCGTCCCCTGCGTCGGGCTGGCCGGGCGCGTGCAGCTGGGCGCCGCCGAGCTGCGGGAGGCCGGGTTCGCCGGCGCCGGCGCGCTCACCGACGTCGAGCCCGACGTCGCCCGCTGCATGGCCGAGCCCGGGCCGGTGCTCACCGAGCTCGCCGCCCGGGTGCTGCCCGCGCACCTGCCTCAGGCGCCGAGCAGCCCCCGCACGTAGGCCGCCTGGCCGGCGTGCTGCAGGTCGTCGGAGAGCACGCTGACCAGCCGGACGCCGAGGGTCACCGGCGGGTCCCACCGCTCGTCGACGACGCGGTCGAGGTCGTCGTCGGACAGGCCGCCGAGGAACTCCCGGCTGCGGGCGAGCACCGCGTCGGCGTACTCGAGCAGCAGGTCGGCCGAGGGCACGCGGACCGCGGCGACCTCCTCCGACGACATCCCGTAGCCGGTGGCGGCGTCGTCGACGGGGAGGGCGAAGCGGCCGGCGAAGCCCTGCGCCGTCCACACCTGCCCGCTGCCGGCGACCTCGGCGAGGTGGTCGTCCTGGACCCGCAGCGCGTGCCAGGCCAGCCAGCCGATCGGGTTGGCGTCCGGGCCGGGCCGCTGCGCGAGCTGGTCGGGGGACAGGCCCTCGACGGCGGCGCGCAGGGTCTCGCCGATCTGCGAGTAGGCGTACGTGAGGAGGTCGCGGCTGCGCATGCCGGGGCCGCTACCCCTCGCGCTCGCGGGGGACTCCTCGCGGCGGCGGGCGACGGTAGGTTGCGGTGTCCGCCGCGCCGTCGAGGGAGTCCCGCGTTGCCGTTCTCCCTGTTCTGGCTGCTGCGCACCGTGCGGCTCCGGCTGCGCGGGTGGCGGCTGCCGCTGGCGGTGGCCGTGCTGGTGTTCCTCACCAGCTGGGCGGCGATGGCGCTGGTCGAGCCGGCCGGCAGCGAGATCGTCGCCCCGTCCACCTACTGGTGGTACTTCGTCGTCACCGCCGCCACGGTGGGCTACGGCGACGTCTTCCCCGTGAGCCTCGGCGGCCACGTCGTCGGCGCCTACGTGATCGTCGGCGGCATCGTCACGCTGACGCTGCTGTTCACCGAGCTGGCCACCGCCCTGCAGACCGTGCGGGGCAGGCGGCTGAGAGGAGTGGTGGCCCTGGACCTCCGCGACCACGTCGTCGTCCTGGGCTACACGCCCGGCCGCACCGAGCGGATCGTCGCCGAGCTGTGCGTCGAGCCGGGCACCCGGATCGCGCTGTGCGCCTGGGACGACGTGGCGGTCGACCCGATGCCCGAGCAGTCGCAGGTGTCCTTCGTGCGGGGCGACCTCACCCACGCCGACGTGATGGTCCGCGCCCGGGTCGACCGCGCCCGGACGGCGGTCGTCGACGGCCGCGACGACAACGAGACGCTGGCCATCGCGGTCGCCGTCGACCACGCCAACCCGCGCGTGCACATGGTCGCCGCCGTCCGCGACCTCGGCCGGCGCGACAGCCTGCGCTACGTCAACGCCGGCGTGCAGGTGGTGCAGTGGCACATGCCGTTCCTGCTGTCGGAGGAGGCGGCCGACCCGGGCCTGACCCAGGTCTACAACGAGCTCATGACCGCCGGCGGGCACGGCAACACCTACTCGCTGCGGGTGCCGCGCGGCCTGCCGCACCGCACGTTCGGCGAGTGCCAGACCGCCTTCGGCCGCGACCACGGCGCCACGGTGCTGGCGCTGCGCACCGAGGCGGGCCTGCAGGTCAGCCCGCGGTGGGACACGCCCGTCCCCGAGGGCGCGACGCTGTACTACGTCGCGGGGGAGCGCCTCGACCCCGCGCTGCTGACCGGCCGGCGCTGACCGCTCAGAGGGCGCCGAAGGCCGTCGCGATCAGGGCCACCATGCCGATGACGGCGGCCAGCACCGCCAGGACGGCCAGCAGGACCGGGACGACGACCCACCGGCGCTTGAACCGCCACCGGCGCCGGGCCGGGCCGGCCGACCGCGGCGGGGAGGTGGCCACGCGCGATGGTGCAGCGGGCGGTGCGGCGGGCGGTGCCTGCGAGCGCGGTGCCTGGGGGGATGGCGCCTGCGGGGACGGTGCCGGCGGGGACGGCGCCTGTGAGGGCGGTGCCTGCGGGGACTGCGCTGCGCCCCCGGCCCGCCGGCGTCCCGGCCGCCCCTCGCGCTCCCGGAGCTCCTTGCGCTCCTTGCGCTCCTTGCGCTCGCGGCGCTTGTCGGCGAGGTAGCGCGCCTGCTCGCGCGCGTCCCGGGCGACCGTGCCGATCACCGAGGCCAGCGCCCGCAGGTCGTCGGCGTCGAAGCGCTCCACCCGCCCGCCGAGCGCGGCCCCGTCCTGGTGGACGGCGGTGTCGTCGGTGTCGTCGGTGTGCGGCGGCGCCCACGTGGTGCCCGGCTCGCTGCCGGAGAGGGCGTGCTGGAGATCCCGGCGGGCCGCGGCGACGTCCATCCGCGCGGCGGGGTCCTTGGTGAGCAGGCCGCGCAGCACCGGCTCCAGCGGCCCGGCGTGCTCGACCGGCGCGGGGTCGTCGGAGACGACGGCGAACAGGGTGGCCATCGGCTCGGTGCGCTCGAAGGCCAGCCGGCCCTCGACGGCGGTGTAGAGCGTGGCCCCCAGCGACCACAGGTCGGCCGCGGGGCCGGCCTCCTCGCCGCGGGCGCGCTCGGGAGCCATGAACGGCGGCGAGCCGATGATGGCCCCCGCCGTGGTGATCGACGGGTCGCCGGTGGCCACGGCGATGCCGAAGTCGGTCAGGTGGGCGGCGCAGTCGCGGCCGACCAGGACGTTGCCCGGCTTGACGTCGCGGTGCACGATGCCGACCTCGTGGGCGGCCTCCAGCGCGCCGAGCACGTCGAGCCCGATGCGGGCGACGGTCGTCCAGGGCAGGGGCCCGTGCTGCTGCACCACCTCCTGCAGGCTGCGCGCGTCGACGTGCTCCATGACCAGCCAGGGCCGGCCGTCCTCCTCGACGACGTCGTAGAGGGTGGTGACGTTCGGGTGCACGAGGCGCGCCGCGGTCCGGGCCTCGCGCAGCGTCCGGCGGCGCAGCGCGTCGCGCTCCTCGTCGCTCAGGTGGGCCGGGAACACGACCTCCTTGAGCGCGACCGGGCGGTTGAGCACCTGGTCGGTGGCCCGCCACACGACACCCATGCCACCGCGGCCGAGGACCCCGCTGACGACGTAGCGCCCGGCGACCAGCCGCCCGAGACCCGCTTCTGCGGACATGGGCGGCACAGTACGCCCGGAGCCTGGCCGGTGCGCCTGTCTCACGCCGGGTTGGTCGGGGCCTCCGGGTCGCTCTGCTCCTCGAGGTCGGCGGCGGTGCGCTCGTCGGCCATCTCCAGGGCGATGTCGCGCGGCTGCGGGGTCTCCGGCTCGGGCTGCGGCGTCGTCATGTCCGACAGCCTGCTCCGGATCGGCCCGCGTCGCTCCCTAGACTCCGGCGCCGATGACGATCACCCGGCTGCTGGTCGCCAACCGCGGCGACGTCGCCGTCCGCGTCCTGCGCACCGCCGCCGCCCTGGGTCTGTCCACCGTCGCGGTCGCCCCCGAGGACGACGCCGGCGCCCTGCACGTGCGCCGAGCCGACCACTCCGCCCGGCTCCCCGGCGCCGGGCCGGCCGCCTACCTCGACGTCGCCGCGGTGGTGGACGCCGCGGTGCGCACCGGGGCCGACGGGCTGCACCCCGGCTGGGGCTTCCTCGCCGAGAGCCCGGAGCTTCGCCCGGGCCTGCGCCGGCGCGGGGATCACCTTCGTCGGACCGGACCTCGGCGCCCTCGACCTGTTCGGGGACAAGACCCGCGCCCGCGCGCGGGCTGTCGAGCTGGGGATCCCGGTGCTCGCGGCCACCCCGGGGGACACCGACCCCGCGGAGGCAGCCCGCTTCCTCGCCGGTCTCGGAGAGGGCGCCGCGGTCATGGTCAAGGCCCGCGCCGGCGGCGGCGGGCGGGGGATGCGCCCGGTGCGCGACCCCGGGGAGCTGCCCGCGGCGCTGGAGCGCTGCCGCTCGGAGGCGGCGGCGGCCTTCGGCGACGGCGCCGTCTACGTCGAGCGGCTGCTGACCGGCGCCCGGCACGTCGAGGTGCAGGTGGCCGGCGACGGCGCGGCCGTCGTCGCCCTCGGCGACCGCGACTGCTCGCTGCAGCGGCGCCCGCAGAAGCTGGTCGAGGTCGCGCCCGCCCCGGCCCTGGACGACGCCGTCCGCGCCCGGCTGGCCGCGGCCGCCACCGCGCTGTGCGGATCGGCGTCCTACCGCGGGCTGGCCACCGTCGAGTTCCTCGTCCGCGGCGACGAGGTCGTGTTCCTCGAGGTCAACCCGCGGCTGCAGGTCGAACACACGGTCACCGAGGAGGTCACCGGCCTGGACCTGGTCGAGGTGGCGCTCCGGCTGGCCGAGGGGGCGACGCTCGCCGAGCTGGACCTCGTCGCGCCACCGCCCTCGCACGGGGTCGCCGTCCAGGTCCGGGTCAACGCCGAGACCCTGCTGCCCGACGGCACCGTGCAGCCGGCGGCCGGGGTGCTCGGGCGCTTCGTCCCGCCCACCGGCCGCGGCGTGCGCGTGGACACCGCCGCGGTGCCCGGCGGCGAGGTCAGCCCGCGCTACGACTCGCTGCTGGCCAAGGTCGTCGTGCACGACCGCGACCTGCCGCGGGCGCTGGCCGGGGCCGGCCGGGCGCTCGCCGAGCTCGACGTCGCCGGTGTCGCCACCAACCGCGACCTGCTCGCCGCGCTGCTCGCGCTGCCGGAGGTGGCCGCGGGGCAGGCGACCACCGACCTGGTCGACGCCCGCCTGGCCGAGCTGGTGCCCGACCGGCCGGCGGACGCACCGGTCGCCGTCGACGGCGTCCTGCCGGTGACCGCGCCGCTGTCGGGGGCGGTGGTCGAGGTCGCCGCCGGCGAGGGGGACGCGGTGGCCGCCGGGGCGCCGGTGGTGGTGCTCGAGGCGATGAAGATGGAGCACGTCGTGATCGCGCCGGCCGGCGGCGTGCTCACCGGCCTGGCGGTGCGGGTGGGGGACGTCGTGACCGCGGGAGCGGTGCTCGCCGGCGTCGTCCCCGGGGAGGTCGGCGACGCCGCCGGGGGGCCGGACGGGACCGACCTCGACGCCGTGCGCCCCGAGCTGGCCGAGCTGCGGGCGCGGCGGGCCACGACGCTCGACGACGCCCGGCCCGAGGTGGTGGCCCGCCGGCACGCGGCCGGGCGGATGACCGCCCGCGAGGTGGTGGCCGCGCTGGTCGACGAGGGCACCTTCGTCGAGTACGGCCAGCTCGGCCTCGCCGCCCAGCGGGCCCGCTGGTCGGTCGAGGAGCTCGTCGAGCGGACACCGGCCGACGGGATGGTCACCGGCATCGGCGAGGTCGACGGCGTGGCCTGCGCGGTCCTCGCCTACGACTACACCGTGCTCGCCGGCACGCAGGGCCGCACCAACCACCGCAAGACCGACCGGCTGCTCGAGGTCGCCGCGCAGCGCCGGCTGCCGGTCGTGCTGGTGGCCGAGGGCGGCGGCGGGCGGCCCGGTGACACCGACGGCGGCGGCTTCTCCCGCCTCGACGTCCCGACGTTCACCACGATGGCGCGGCTGGCCGGGACGGTGCCCACGGTCGCCGTCGTCTCGGGGTACTGCTTCGCCGGCAACGCCGCGCTGGTCGGGTGCTGCGACGTCGTCGTCGCCACCGAGGACAGCAGCATCGGCATGGGCGGCCCGGCGATGATCGAGGCCGGCGGGCTGGGCGTGGTGGCGCCGGAGGACGTCGGCCCGACCGCGGTGCACGCGGCCACCGGCGTCGTCGACGTCGTGGTGCCCGACGACGCGGCCGCCGTCGCCGCGGCCCGTCAGGCGCTCGGGCTGCTGGCCGGGCGGGTCGAGCCGGGGGAGTGCGCCGACCAGCGGCTGCTGCGGACGGCGCTGCCGGCCAACCGGGTGCGCAGCTACGACGTGCGGCCGGTGGTGACCACGCTCGCCGACACCGGCAGCGTGCTGGAGCTGCGCCCGGGGTCCGGCCGCGGCGTCGTCACCGCGCTGGCCCGCCTGGACGGGCGGCCGGTGGGGATCGTCGCCAACGACCCGCGGCACCTCGGCGGCGCGATCGACGGCGAGTCGGCGGACAAGGCCGCGGCGTTCCTGCGGCTGTGCTCCTCCGCGGGGCTGCCGGTGCTCTCGCTGGTCGACACCCCGGGGTTCATGGTGGGGCCGGAGTCGGAGCGCACCGGCACCGTGCGCCGCTTCGGCGGGCTCTACGTCGTCGGCGCGCAGCTGGGCGTGCCGCTGCTGGCGGTAGTGCTGCGCAAGGCCTACGGGCTCGGTGCCATGGCCATGCTCGGCGGCGACCTGCGCGCGCCGCTGCTCACGCTGGCCTGGCCCACCGGCGAGTTCGGCCCGATGAGCCTCGAGGGCGCCGTCCGGCTCGGACACCGGCGCGAGCTCGAGGCGCTCGACCCGGAGGCCCGCGAGGCCCGCTTCGGCGAGCTGGTCGCCGCCTCCTACGCGCAGGGCAGGGCGCTCAACGTCGCCTCCGCCTTCGAGGTCGACGACGTCGTCGACCCCGCGGACACCCGGGCGGTGCTGGCGCGTGCGCTGGCCGGGTTGGCGTGATCGGCTTACGGTCCGGCCGTGCCCCGATACCGACTGACCACCGGCGACGGATCCGTGCTGCAGGAGTGGGACGCCGCTGACGCGTCCGCCGCCGAGGCCGAGCCGGTGGACGTCGTCAGCCGCCACCGCGCCGACGACCCGCAGGGGAGCGCCGAGTACGTGCTCGTCGACGAGGCCGGCAGCGACGTCGCGCACTGGGGCTCGACCGCCCCCTGACGGCGCTCAGCCGAGGCGGCGCAGCAGCGTCTCGTGCTCGCGGCGCAGGACCACGGCCGTCACCAGCTCCTGCACGGCCGACTCGGCCTGCCGCCCGATGATCGGCGCGTCGACCCGGACGTCACCGGTCACCGTGGCGCGGGTGCCGCCGTCGGCCGGCAGCAGCCGCCGCTCGCCGGTGACCACCGCCGTGCGGCCCATGATCTCGGCGCGGACGTCGAGCGTGGCCCGGTGCCCGCCGGAGCCGTCGGCGGTCCAGGTGTGCACGTCGAGCACCGGCACCGTGCGGCCGACGAAGCGCGCGAACACCGGGGGGATGCCGGTGGTGGGCGCCGCCATCCGCAGCGAGGTCCGCGTGCTCGCGCCGTCCTGCAGGCTGGAGACCTCCTCGACCTGCGCCTCCAGGGCTTGCGCGAACTCGCGGAGGAACTGCTCGTCGGTGAGGACGGCGAGCACGCGGTCGGGGTCGGCGGCATAGGTCTGCGTGACGTCGATGGGCACGCCCCATCCTCGGTCGCGGCTGCTCCCGCTGCTCGGCGGCCAGTCAGGCGGTGGGTGCGGCGACCGGCTCCGTCGGCGTCGCCGGCTCCGGGGCAGCGCAGGGCTCGGACGTCGCGGGGTCGACGTCGGTCGCCACGTCGGCGTCCACGGCCTCCGTCGGCGCGGCGGGGTCGGCCGGGACGGTCGGGTCGGCCGGCGCCGGGTCGGTGACCGGGTCGGCCGCCGTGGCGGCGGCCGGGTCGTCAGCCGGGTCGTCAGCCGTGGTCGGCGGGCATGTGGCTTCGGCGGGTGCCGGCTCGGCGGATGTCGTGGGTTCGGTGGTCGTCGTGGGTTCGGTGGTCGTCGCGGGTTCGGTGGGTGTCGCGGACTCGGTGGCCGTCGCGGACCCAGCCGCCGTCGGCTCAGGAGTCGGCGTCGGTTCGGTCGGCTCGGCGGCCGTCGGCGCAGGGGCCGGCGTCCCCTCGGTCGGCGTCGGCTCGGCGGTGGGTTCGGGAGCCGCCGTCGTCGGCTCCGGCGTGGGCTCCGGGGACGGCTCGGCGGGCGTGGGCTCCAGGGATGGCTCGGTGAGCGTGGTCTCGGCCGCGGTGGCCGGCGTCGGCGCGGGCTCGGCCGAGACGGTCGGCTCTGGTGCCGGTTGCTCCGCGGCCGGTTGCTCCGTGACCGGTTGCTCCGTGACCGGTTGCTCCGTGACCGTTTCCTCTGCCACCGGCACCTCCACGACCGGTGCCTCCGCCGGCGGCGCCTCGAGCGCAGGCTGCTCGGCCGGTGACGGCTCGGCCGGCGGTGTCCCCGGCGGGATCTCCGGCGGCGGGACGTCGGCCGGGGAGGCCGGTGCCGGTGGCTCCTCGATCGTCGCGGGCGCCGGGGCGGGCGCGGCGGTCCGTGGCGGGACGGCCGACGGCCGCGTCGTCGGCGGAGGAGGCGGGGTCGTCGGCGGGGCGGGCGCCCAGCCGTCCTCGAAACCGGGGGCCAGGACGCCGATGCTGGGCACGTCCAGCGGGCCGGCCGGCGGCGGGACCTCGGGAACCTGTGTGGTGCTGCTCCCCGCCGGCGCCGTACCGGCCACCTCCGCCACCCCCACCCCGGCCGCGCCGGCGCCGGCCGCGGGCGGCGGCGACGTCGCGGCCAGCGCGGCCGTGACGCCCAGCGCGCAGGCGCTCGCGCCGAGGACCGGGATGAGGCGCGCGGAGCGTCCGCGGCGGGCGGTCCTGTGCACGCACTTCCCCCTGAGCTCCCGGACGGCGACGACCCGGCCATCGTCGCCCGCCCACCCGGAGACGGCCAGGGGCAACGGGCGCGATCAGCCGGAGGAGTGGCCCGCGGCGCCGGGTCAGGCGCGGCGTCCGGGTCGGTTGCGGCGGGCGATCTCCGCACTCAGGGCGACGGCGAAGGCGGTCCAGGCGGCGTAGGGGAGCAGCAGCCGGCCGGCGACCGGGTCGAGGCGGGCGCTGCGCCGGGCCAGGTCGGCGGTGGACGCCGCGAGCAGCAGCGCCTCGGCCGTGGCGAGCGCGGGGCGCCGCAACCGGAAGAACGACCAGGTCCAGCCGGCGTTGAGCAGCAGGTTGGCGGCGTAGGCGCGGGCGTAGCTGCGGCCACCGTGCGGCACCGCCCGGGCCCCCGCCGTCGCCAGCAGGGCGTACAGCGTCGTCCAGGCCAGGCCGAACACCGGACCGGGCGGCTGCCAGGCGGGCTTGTCCAGGCGCCGGTACCAGGACGAGGTGACGTCGGTGCCGGCCGTGCCGACGGCCGCGGTGGCCGCGACGGCGGTCGAGGTGGCCACGGTGGTGCGCCTCATCCACCGAGCATGCCCCGCCTGCTCGGGGAGGACGAGTCCGCGCCGACGGGTCCCGCGCCGATGAGTCCGGTGGTCGCGGGGAGTCCGTCCTGCACGTCCCCGAGTCGAGGAGCCCACCGTGCCCGTAGCCACCCCGTCCTCCGGTCTGCCCGCCGTCGGCCTGGCCGCCGCGGCCGCCGTCGCCTCCAGCACCGCCTGGTACACGGCCTTCGGCGACCGCCTGGCCCGGCTGGACGAGGTGTACGCGACCGACGCACCCCCGCCGCCGTGGCTGCCGCCGGTCGAGTTCGCCCGCAGTGCCGTCGTCGCGGCGGCCGTGCGGGGTCTCGCCGTCCGCACCGGGGCCATGTCGCCCGCGGAGGCCGCCCGGCTGGCGGCCGCGCTGTGGGTGGCCTTCCCCGGCGTGCTGCTCACCGGCTCGGTGGTGCACGAGAAGGTGCCCTGGCAGCAGGCGGCCATCCACGCCGGTGACTGGCTGGTCAAGCTGCTGCTCGTCGCCGCGGTCACGACCGGCGTCCCGCGGCGACGCGGACGGCGCCGCTGAGCGGGAGCCCGGCGTGACGCCGGTCAGCCGGGGCGAGGGACGTCGGCGGGGCCGGCCTCCGGCGGGCGCGGCCGGTCCTGCGGGTGCAGCCGGACGGCGACGAGGGCGACGTCGTCCTCGGGGTTGTCGGGCAGCATCCGCTCCAGGAGGCGGTCGCAGACCTCGTCGAGGTCCCGGCCGGCGAGCGCCGCCAGCTCCCGCTGCAGCCGGTCGAGTCCGGCGTCGAGGTCCTGGTCGCGGCGCTCGACCAGCCCGTCGGTGTAGAGGAGGACCACCGCACCCCGGTCGAGGACGACCTCCGACTCCTGGCGGGGCGCGTCGGGGGTGACGCCGAGCAGCCGGTCGGCCGTGGCCGTGGCCAGGGGGACGACGCTGCCATCGGCGTCGAGGGCCATCGGCGGGGGGTGGCCGGCATTGGACCACCGCAGGTGGGTGACGCCGCGGGCCCGCTCGTCGGCGGACTGCTCGAGGCGGGCGACGACGGCGGTGGCGGCGGTGCCCGTCCGCAGGGTCTCCATGACCTGGTCGGTCCGGCGCAGCACCTCGGCGGGCGCGGCCCCGTCCTCGGCGCCGATGGTGCGCACCATGGAGCGGATCTGCCCCATGGCCGCGGCGGCCTGGGTGTCGTGGCCGATCACGTCGCCGATGACGAGAACGGTGGCGCCCGCGGGCTGGAGGAAGGCGTCGTACCAGTCCCCGCCGACCTCGGCGGCCCGCGTGGCCGGGACGTAGCGCACGACGATCTGCAGGTGGTCGGGCTGCGGTGGCGGCGTGAGCAGCGAGCGCTGCAGTCCCTCGGCCATGTCCCGCTGCTGCCGGACGAGCCGCGCGTTGTCGAGGACGAGCCCGGCGCGGGCGGCCACGTGACCGGCCGTGGTCAGGTCCTCGGCCCGGAAGGGGCCGCGGGCGGCGCCGTTGGCCAGCGTGAGCAGACCGACGGGGCCGAAGCGGCCGGGCAGCGGCACGACGGCCACGGACTCCGGCGCCAGCCGCGTGAACAGGTCGCGCACCGGGCCGGGCTCGATCACGCCCTGGGCCGTCGCGGTGGCCCCGGTGCGCAGCAGCTGCGGCAGTCCGGTGTGCAGGGCACGGACGATCATCGCGCCGTCGGTGAGCGCTGCCAGCCGGCCCCGCGCGTACGCCTCGGTGACCGGGCGCGCGGCCGGGTCGGCGTGCCAGGACGTGACGTCGCGCAGGCCCCGCTGGGAGCCGGCCTCCCGGTCGTCGGCGACGAGGGTCACGATGCACCAGTCGGCGATCGCGGGGACGACGAAGCGGCTCAGCCGGGTCACGGCCTCGTCGGCGTCGAGGGTGGCGGCCAGGTCGTCGGTGATGCTGCTCAGCAGCCGTTCTCGGGCCGTCGCCCGCTCGGCCTCCTCCTGCACGCGGCGCCGGGTGGAGATGTCCAGCAGGTACAGGGACACGCCCTCGGGGGTCGGGACGACGCGCACCTCGGCCCAGACGTCGGCGGGGCCGGGGGAGCGGGCCTCGACGGTCACCGGCCGCCGGGTCCGGGCCGCCCGCCGGCAGTGCTCCTCGAACTCGCCGCCGACGGCGCCGGGGAGGACCTCCCACAGCACCCGGCCGAGCAGGTCCTCCCGCGGGCACCCGGTGATCCGCTCGCCCTCGGTGTTGACGTGGGTCACCACCCCGTCGTGGTCGGCGGCGAGGAAGCCGACCGCCATCGTCTCCAGCATCTGGGCGACGCGGTCCTGCGCCTCGCGGCGGGCGGAGACGTCCCAGGCGGCACCGAGCAGGCGCGCGGCGGTGCCCTCCTCGTCGGTCAGCACCCGCCCACGGGCGGCGAGCCAGCGGACCGGGGCGCCGGGGACGACGACGCGGTACTCGGCCTCGTACTCGCCCCGGGTCTCGACGGCCTGCTGCAGCAGGCGGGTCACCCGCGGGGCGTCCTCGGGGTGGAGGTGGGCGGTGAAGCCCGCCATGGTGCGGTCGACGGCGCCGCGCTCGTGGCCGAGCAGCTCGTCGAGGCGCTCGTCCCACGTCAGGTCCCCGGTCGTCAGGTCCCAGTCGAAGGTGCCGATGCCCGCGGCGGAGGTGGCCAGCTCGAGCAGGGCGGCCCGGGCGCCGTCCCGGTCGCGCTCGGCCTGTGCGGCGTCGTCCACGGGGTGCGTCTCGTCTCCAGGCTCGGGTCTCGTCCGTGCTCGGGTCCGTCGGTGCTCGGCTCTCGACGGCACGGGACCCGCGCGCCAGGATTCTCACCGACCCGGGTCGCCGGTGACCACTCGCGCCCCCGGTCGCCCGTGGCCGCCACCGGGGTCCGGGATGCCGACACGGCCGGGGCGTGGTCACCTGACGACCCGGAACCACGGAGGAGGGCACATGAGCATCGGACGTCTGGGAGTGCGGCTCGTCATCGGCGGGCTGTTCATCGGCCACGGCACGCAGAAGCTCTTCGGCTGGTTCGGTGGCCCGGGGCGGGCCGGCACCGAGGGCATGATGGAGGCCCTGGAGATGCGGCCGGCGAAGGTGCACGCGGTGCTGGCCGGGGCCACCGAGACCGCCGGCGGCACGCTGCTGGCCGCCGGCCTCGCCACCCCGCTCGCCGCCTCCGCCCTCACCGGGGTGATGACGACGGCCATCCGCAAGGTGCACCTGCCCAACGGCCCGTGGGCCGCCAACGGCGGGTGGGAGTACAACGCCGTCCTCATCGGTGCGGTGACGGCGCTGGCCGAGACCGGCCCGGGCGAGCTCTCCCTCGACCACGCGCTGGGCCTCGAGCGGACGGGGCCGGCGTGGGCGCTCGGCGCGCTGGCCACCGGGGTGGCCACGTCCTTCCTCACCATGACGGTCGCGCGCCGCGGCCGCCCGGGCGTCACCTCGGCGGCCGGCGGGACCGCCCTGCCGTCTGCGCCGGAGGACACCGCCGGGGACCCGACCACCGCGGGGGCCTGACCGGCCGGCACCGACACCTGACCCGAGCGGGCCGACGCCGGCCCGCTCGGGTGCGACCCGCGCCTCCCGTGCGGCTGCGGCCGCACCCCCGCACCTGGCGTCGGGAACCCGCCGTCGACCAGGGCCGTCGCGTGACGCGGCGGTGACGCCGGGTGACGGGCCCGCGGCCGGGAGTCAGGCGTCCGGCGCTCCGGTGAGGCGCTGGAAGTGCTCCTGGACGAGGTCGTAACAGGCGCAGGCGGCCCGGTGGAGGGCGTCGGCATCGAGCACCGTGATGACGCCGCGGCTGTACCGGATGGTGCCGGCCTCCTGGAGGACGCCCGCGGTCAGGGAGACGGTGCCGCGGCGGACCCCGAGCATCTGGGCGAGGAACTCCTGGGTCAGCGGGAACTGGTCGGCGCCGACGCGGTCACGGGTCTGCAGGAGCCACCGGGCGCAGCGCTGCTCGGTCCGGTGCGTGCTGTTGCAGGCGACGTTCTGGGCCAGCAGGACCATCGTCGCCTGCGTGTAGCGGTGCAGCGCCTGGTGCAGGGCGCCGTCGGAGGCCAGGAACCGCCGGAAGCCGGCGGCCGGCAGCCGCAGCGCGCGCCCCGGGACCTGGCAGAAGGAGTCGTTCGGGCCGGACGCCGTGCCGAGGAAGACCGGCAGGCCCGACATGCCCTCGTAGCCGATGGTGGCGACCTCGACCTGCGCCCCTCCACCGGCGGGGGCCATCAGCGACAGGACGCAGTCCAGGGGGAAGTGCAGGTGCTCGATGGGCTCCTCGCGGGTCAGGACGCGGTCGTGCAGCGCCAGGTGCACCAGCTCGAGCTCGGGCAGCAGCCGCCGCAGCTCGGCGTCGGGCAGGCCCGCCAGGAGGAGGTTGCGCCGGGGATCCGGAGCGGGGGGCCGTCGTCCGTCGCCTGTTGCCCGTCCGGCCCTCCGCTCCACCCGCGACTCCTCGGAGCCGGACGTCATGCGAAGACGTCGGTGGCCGTGCCGAACCGCGCCCACGGTGCGACGGGGACGGCGAGCAGGTCGGCGGCACCCGGCGCCATCGTGTAGGCGACGAGCGCCGCGGCGACGTGCCGCAGCGGCAGGGCGTGCTCCACGCAGCCGGTCGCCAGCGCTGCGCTGGGCATGCCGGGGAACTCCGCGTCGTCGGGGTCCTGGACCAGGACGCGCCCGCCGGCGCGCCGCACCGCCCGGACCCCGGCGGCGCCGTCGTCCAGACGTCCGGTCAGGACCACCGCGAGCACCCGTGGCCCGCACGTCGCGGCAGCCGAGACCAGCAGTCCGTCGGCGGTGCGGTTCGGCGGTGCCGGTGTCAGCGTGAGGGCGGCGGAGCCGTCCAGCCGTGCCGACGTCCGCGGCGGCAGCACGGTGACGCCGGGCCGCAGGGGGCCGTCCGCGGCCTCGTGCACGGGCAGCGCGGCCCGTGCCCGCAGGAGTCCGGTCAGCAGGTCCGCGGTGTCCGGGGGGCGGTGCTGCACCACGAGGACCGGCGTGGGGAAGGCGGCCGGCAGGGCCGGCACGATCGTCTGCAGGGCCTTGACGCCGCCGGCGGACGCTGCCACGACGACGACGTCGAAGTCCCCGGGGAAGGCCGGCGACAGCGACTCCACCCCCCGGAAGGTACGCCAGTGTCAGGTACCTGACACAGCCATCGCGGGTCGCCCGTCGACCCGACCGCCCGCCGTCCCCGCGGATCCCCTCGGGGAGCACTACCGTCGGCTGCGGGCACGTTCCACGGTTCGTTCCGAGACCAGTCAGCCGACCCCCCTCGCGGGTCCGCAGAATCGGGTGGCCATGACCCAGAGCCCGGGCGGGACGCCGCCCCTCCTGGCCGCCTTCCGTCTCGTCGGCCTGCAGACCCGCGAGGTGTGGTTGCGCTACGTGGCGCTCGGGGGGACGGCGGACGAGGTGTCGGTCGCGGCGCAGATCCACGGGTTCCTGGACCTCCCGCCCGGTGAGTACAACGTCCTGGCGCACGCCCTCAACGAGGAGCTGGAGGACATCGCCGCGGCGTGCGGGTCAGCCGTGGTGCCCTTCAAGTAGACCGCTGCCCGGGAGGAGCTGGGACGGCGCGACCGGTGACGTCCCGACCGCGGTGTCGGCGTCAGGCGCGTCGACCCCGGTCAGGTGCATCAGCCGACGCAGCCACGGACTCGGCCGCGTCACCGACAGCCGGCGACCGCTGCGGGCCGCGAGTCGCCGCGCGGCGAGCAGGCCCCGGAGGCCCGCGACGTCGCAGAAGGTGACGTCCGCGAGATCGATCGACCAGCGGGGCGACGGCGAGTGGAGCAGCGCCGCGACCGCGTCGGCCAACCGGTGGACCTCCTGGCGGTCGAGTTCTCCGTGCACCGTCACGGTGCCGGAGGAGAGGTCGATCGACAGGAGGAGCGGTGCCGACAGCTCGGACTCAGGGCCGAGGAGGTCGAGCTTCGTGTTCACGGGCGGATCCCCGAGGACCGATCCGGACGCGGCTGCCGGATGTCACCCGCTGGGCGAGCGGGCTGCCCGGGCCGGATCTTCGACCCGGGACGAGGCTAGCACCACCTCCTGTGCCCACGGCGGTCGAGGACCGGGTGGCCGCTCCACCGGGGCCCGTGCGGGGCTACGGTTCGGGCACGCCTTGCCGGTGCCCTGGCTGGAGCACGTCCGGGCGGGGGAGGGAACGCCGTGACCGTCGCGCGGAGGGACCTGGTGGTGGTGGGCGCGTCGGCCGGCGGGGTCGAGGCGCTGCGGCAGGTGCTCGGCGGCTTCCCGCCCGACCTGCCGGCCGCCGTCCTGGTGGTGCTGCACATGCCCACCAACGCCCGCAGCGCACTCCCGGCGATCCTGGACCGGGTCTGTCCGCTGCCGGTGCGGCCCGCGGTCGACGGTGAGCGGCTCGAGCCGGGGACGGTCCTCGTCGCCAGCCCCGACCGGCACCTGATGGTCAGCGACGGGCACGTCCTGCTCTCCCGCGGGCCGCGGGAGAACGGTCACCGTCCGGCCGTCGACGTCCTCTTCCGCTCGGCGGCCCGCGCAGCCGGTCGCCGGGTGGTCGCGGTGGTGCTCTCCGGCGCCCTGGACGACGGCACCGCCGGGATGATCGCCGTCCGGGCGCGAGGCGGCGTCGGGGTGGCGCAGGACCCGGACGAGGCGCTGTACCCCGGCATGCCCCAGCACGCCGCCGAGGTCGGGGGTGCCGACCACGTCGTCGCGGCCGAGGAGATGGGCTCCATGCTGGCCGAGCTGCTGGCCGAGGACGTCGACGAGGTGGACGAGCCCCCGCCCAGCGACCTGGTGGACACGGAGACGGCGATGGCCCACCTGGACACCGACGCCTTCGACGCCGACGACCGCCCCGGTGCCCCGTCCGGGTTCGGCTGCCCCACCTGTCACGGCGCGCTGTTCTCCATCACCGAGGGCGGGATGGAGCGGTTCCGCTGCCGGGTCGGGCACGCGTGGTCGGCGGAGGCGCTCGCGGTCGAGCAGTCGCAGGCGCTGGAGGGCGCGCTGTGGATGGCGCTGCGCGGGCTCGAGGAGCGCGCCACGCTCAGCCTGCGGATGGGCGAGCGGGCCGAGCAGCGCGGTCACGCCATCAGCGCCCGGGCGTTCCGCCAGCGCCACGACGAGGCCCTGCACGCAGCCGGGCTGCTGCGCCGGCTGCTGCAGCAGGGAGAGCTCAACGGGGAGGGGCTCCCCGGCGACGCGGGAGGAGCCTGATCGGTGAGCGCGCAGGACGACGTCCCCGCGGAGGTCCGCTCCGCCCTGGACGGCGAGGACGCCGCCCTGGACGCCGCCGAGGACGTCCCGGACGAGCGGCTCAGCGCTGCCGAGGCAGCTGATCCGGCCTTCGAGTCGCTCCTGGTGTTCCTCCGCGAGCGACGCGGTTTCGACTTCACCGGGTACAAGCGACCGAGCCTGGTGCGTCGGGTGCGACGCCGCATGGCGGAGGTGGGCATCACCTCCACGGCCGACTACCAGGACTTCCTCGAGGTGCACCCCGAGGAGTTCACGCCGCTGTTCAACACCGTGCTGATCAACGTGACGAGCTTCTTCCGGGACCGGCCGGCGTGGGAGCACCTGCGGGAACGGCTGCTGCCCCCGCTCGTCGCGGCCGCCGGGCCCACGATCCGGGTGTGGAGCGCGGGTTCGGCCTCGGGCCAGGAGGCCTACAGCCTCGCCATCCTGCTCGCCGAGGCGCTCGGGACCGAGCAGTTCCGGCAGCGGGTGAAGATCTACGCGACCGACGTGGACGAGGAGGCGCTGGCCCAGGCCCGGATGGCGGTGTTCACCGAGCGGGAGCTGGCCGGCCTCACCGCGGCGCAGGTGGAGGAGTACTTCCAGCCCGAGGGTTCCCGGTTCGCCTTCCGCAAGGACCTGCGACGGTCGGTGATCTTCGGTCGCAACGACCTCGTGCAGGACGCGCCGATCTCGCACGTGGACCTGCTCCTGTGCCGCAACACGCTCATGTACTTCAACGCCGAGACGCAGAGCCGCATCCTGGGCCGGTTGCACTTCGCGCTCAACCCCGAGGGGCTGCTGTTCCTCGGCAAGGCGGAGATGCTGCTCTCGCACGGGCAGCTGTTCGCCCCGGTCGACCTGAGCCGACGCTTCTTCCGCAGACGGGACGCCCAGCCGGCGATCGAACGGCGCACCGTCCCCACCGTCCTCAGGGAGGGCCTCGGGGTCGGGGAGGGTGAGCTCTCCCGGCTCCGGCGGGAGGCGATGCTCGCGGCGCCGACGGCACAGCTCGCCCTCGACGCGGACGGGCGTCTGGCCATGGTGAACCGGCAGGCCGAGCGGGTGCTGGGCGTCGACGGCCGCGACGTCGGGCGGCCGATCCAGGACTTGGAGGTCGCCTACCGGCCGGTGGAGCTGCGGACGGCGCTCACGGAGGCGCGGGCCAACCGGTCGCCGGTGCAGATCCGGGCCGTCGAGCGCCGCAGGCCCGGTCAGGAGCCCGACGTCTTCGACGTCCAGGTGATCCCGCTGCACCGCGAGGACGGCACCTTCCTGGGGACGACCGTCACCTTCGAGGACGTCACCCAGGACAGCCGGCTGCACCAGGAGCTCGAGTACGCGAACCGTCAGCTGGAGACCGCCTACGAGGAGCTGCAGTCCACGAACGAGGAGCTGGAGACCACCAACGAGGAGCTGCAGTCGACGGTCGAGGAGTTGGAGACCACCAACGAGGAGCTCCAGTCGACCAACGAGGAACTGGAGACGATGAACGAGGAGCTCCAGTCGATGAACGACGAGCTCCACTCCACGAACGAGGAGCTGCGCAGCACCACCGACGAGGTCGCTGCGCTCAACCGGTTCATGTCCGGGGTGCTGGGCAGCTTCCGCGTCGGTGTCCTCGTCGTCGACCCGGAGCTGCGGGTCCTCGCCTGGAACGACGCGGCCGAGGACCTGTGGGGCATCCGGTCGGACGAGGCCCGCGGGCAGTTGCTCCTGAGCCTCGACATCGGCCTCCCCGTCGTCGAGCTGCAGCCGGTGCTGCGACGCCAGGTCGTCGGGGACGGCGAGCCGCACGAGACGGTCGAGCTGGACGCGGTGAACCGCCGCGGCCGCCGGGCGCGCGTCCGGGTGACCGTCAGCGCCTTCCGGCACGTGCCCGGTGAGCGGGGCGGCGCGGTGGTGCTGATGGACCCCGTCGACGTCTGAAGGCCCGCCCGGGCCGGTCGGACGGAGGCGGGTCAGTCGGCCGTGAGCAGGTCGTCGACGTGACCCTCGACGACGAGCGTGGCGAGGTCTCGGACCTTCACGTTGTGCCGGTTGCTGAGGGTCACCAGTCTGGCGAAGGCCTCGTCGGCGTTCACGCCGAGCCGGACCATGAGGATCCCCTTGGCCTGGTCGATGACCGCCCGGGAGCCGAGGGCCCGTTCGAGGTTGACCGCCAGCTGCTGCATGGCCTCGCGCTCCGCGACGTTCTGCAGGACCCCGGCCACGGCGGCGGCCGCGAGCTCGGCGATGCGCCGGCCGGCGAGCCCGAAGGCGCCCGTCCGCCCGGAGTAGACGTTGATGGCACCCGAGGCGGCGCCGTCCTCGTGCAGCGGCACGGCCAGGACGCTGCAGACCGGGCCGGCCGCGACGAGCGGGGCCAGGCCCGGCCAGCGCGGATCGGTGACCACGTCGTCGGTGACCACCACCGAACCGACCCGGTAGGCGTCCCAGCAGGGACCCTCGCCGGCCTGCACCTGCCGGCCGTCGAAGGTCTGCGCCTCCGCCGAGTCGCTGCCCAGCCGCTGGGGTTCCCGCGGGTCGCCCACCGTGATGCTGACCCAGTCGGCGGCGGGGACCGCGCCACGGATCAGCGCCGCCATCCGGCCGAGCAGCCACGGCCGGTCGGCCTGCCCGGCCGGGAGCCCGGACAGCTCGGTCAGCGCCGTGGCCAGCCCGATGACCTGCGAGGCGGGGATCCGCTCCTCGCCCTCCGTGTCGGCGCCGGCCGCCGCGCGCGCCGGGGCCGCGGGCTCGTCGTCGACGCGCCCGCCGACGACCGCCTCCTCCGGGATCAGGAGCCACTGCACGCGTGCTGCCGACGCGCGGTGGTCGGCGGCGTCGGTGAACCCGAACAGGTGCGCCCGCAGCGGGGGCCGCCGTCGTGGGTGCACGGTCACGGTGAGGGTCTGGTCGACCGCCGCTCCGGAGCCCAGCTCGCGCAGCGCGGACCGGAACGGCCGGACGTCCTCGGGGGCCAGGTAGACGCTGAGCGGCTTGCCGCGCAGCCGCTGGAGCGCGGTCCCGAGGTGGGCCGCCAGTGCCGGGTTCGCCTCGGTCAGGGCGCCATTGCCGTCGGTGACGAAGAGCCCGAGCGGGAGCAGGGCCGACATCTGCCCCCTCCAGCGGCGCTCCGCGTCGTGCTTCAGGAGCAGGTGCGTGATCTGCTCCTGCTGGACCCGCATCTCCTCCTCGGCGACGCGCAGCTCCTCGTGCGCGACCTGGACGTCGGCGAGCTGGGCCAGCAGGTCTTCGGCTCCTCGTCTGCTCGGGCGGAGGGGGCGCCGCGGTTCGGGGAGCGACCCGGCGTCCGGCTCGGGGCCCTCGCCCGGATGGGCGGCGCCGGCGCTCACCGCGCCGCTCCCGTGGGGGCGGACCCGTCGTCGTCCGTCCACCCCGCCCGTGCCCGGTCGAGGACCGCCTCGTCGTGGTCGGCCCGGGCGTCACGCCGGTGCCGCTCGGCCCGCCGTTCGTGCTCGGCGACGTCTCCGAGGCCACGGCGGGCGGCCTGCTCGTGGACCTCGGCTGCGCGCTCGTGGCTGCGCGCGGCCCGCTCGTGTCCGGCTATCGCCCTCCGCAGGGACTCCTCGGCGCGGTGCCGCGCCTCCTCCGCGTGTTGCTGGGCGATGCCGACGTCACCGGTCCCCGACCGGCGGTCCGTGGCCAGCCGCGTCAGCCGCTCGGCGATCTCCTGCGTCCGGCGACCCGCCGACTCGGCACGCGCCGCAGCCTCCGCACCGGCGTCGCGTGGATCCACACCCGCCACCCCTCCTTCGGCACGATCCGGTGAGGAGCACACCACGTCGCGGTGCCCGACGCCACGCTCTCGGGCACCGGTGAGCAGATGCGGCGCACCGCCACGGGACGGTGCCGTGGTGTGAGGTGTGGCGGCGCTGGGGGTGGCGCTCTGCGACCGAGCAGGGCGCTACGTGGCTCATGTGTCGTGGTGGGTCGCCCCCCGGTGATCGCGACTCGTGGGCCTCGCGAGACCTGCCGCTGAACAGCGCTCTCGCAGCCGACGAGTAGTGGTCGGTGCTGGTGTCGGCGGAGCGTCTCGGGGCCGACGAGACCGCTCCACAGCCGGCCGGAGGTGCAGGCTGCAACGGATCGCCGGAAGGGCGTGTCGCGTCCCCTCCGGATGGGCCTGCGGCCCACCCTTCCCCTGAGCCGTTGCAGCCGGCGGAGAGCCGGTCGTGGAGAGCGGCCGGGACAGTGGTGGAGCGGCTCGGGACACCGTCGAGCCGTGGGAGGCGCCGGGGCTCGCCTGTCAGGTGATCACCACGAGGGGATGCCCTGAGGGCCACGAGATCTCCGGGTGGCACGGGCCCGCGCCGGTCCGGGATCGGGTCACCGCCTGGTTGTGTACCTGGTCAGGAGCACGCCGCCGGGGAACGTGCGGGTCTGCACCAGGTCCAGGTGCACCCGGGTGTCCAGGGCGGTGAAGAACGGCGTGCCGCCGCCGACCAGGACCGGGTGGGTGACGATCGCGTACTCGTCGATCAGCCCGGCCCGCATGGCCGCCGCGGCGAGGGTGGCGCCGCCGATGTCCATGGGGCCGCCGTCCTCGGTCTTGAGCCGGGTGATCTCGGTGATGGCGTCGCCGGTGACCAGGCGGGCCCCGTCGACCGCGCTGATCGTGGAGGAGAACACCGCCTTCGGCATGTCCCGCCAGCGGCGGGCGTACTCGATGTGCGCCGGGGTGGCGTCGGGCTGCTGGTCGGCGGTCGGCCAGTGGGAGCTCATCGTCTCCCACAGTCGGCGCCCGTACAGCGCCAGGCCCGTGGCCCCCACCCGGTCGGACCACCACCCGAACAGCTCGTCGCTCGGTGAGCTCCAGCTGAGGTCGTCGCCGGGTGCGGCGATGTAGCCGTCCAGGCTCACGTTCATGCCGAAGGTCAGTGTCCGCACGGTGGAGCCTCCCGTGAGTCGGTGTTCGGCGTGCAGACCGACACGGCGCGCAGGACTGATCGGTCGGACCACACCGAGGGCCGGTCGACCACCGCGTCAAGGGGTGCCCCGGTTCGGTGGAGCGGGGCCGGGTCACGGTCGAGGCCTGGGCGCAGCAGTGGCCGGCCGCGCAGACGGGCCTCGAGCCCAGCACGCTCCACCGCTACCGGTCACTGCTGCGGGCCCAGCTCGTCGCCGGCCGCCTCGCGCCGGCGACGGTGCGGCAGGCCCACCGCGAACTCGCGCTCATCCGGACCCTCCCCGTCCGCGACGGGCGCAGCCCGCGCAACCCGGCCGCCGGCGTCCCGCTGCCCAGGGCAGCCCGTCATCCGGTGAGAGGACGCAGCATCCCTCCGCGGGGTACACGCCGCTCTGCGACGCTGCGAGGGTTGCGGCACACGGCGGCGGGAGCCTTCTGCGGCGTCAGATGCGGCCGGTCTCGTGGGCCCACATGGCGACCTCGACACGGTTCCGGGCGCCGAGTTTTCGCATGAGGCTGGCGAGGTGGGCTTTGACGGTGCTCGGGGTGATGTAGAGCTCGCTGGCGATCTCGCTGTTGGTGCGGCCTTGGGCCAGCGGCACGAGGACTTCCTCCTCGCGGGCGGTGAGCGGTTCGATCGGCTGCCTCGGTGGTGAGGTCTGCGCGTGGGCGAACGCTGCGAGCAGTCGGACGGTCACGCTGGGGGCGATCAGTGCGTCCCCGTCGGCGGCGGCGTGGATGGCCTGGGTCAGCAGGGCGGGTCCGGCGTCCTTGAGCAGGAACCCGCGGGCGCCGGCCTTGAGCGCCCCGTGGACGTACTCGTCGAGGTCGAAGGTGGTGATGACCACGATCGGCAGGGGGTCGGTGACGTCGGGGCCGGCGAGGCGTCGGGTGGCTTCGATGCCGTCCATCAGCGGCATCCGGATGTCGAACAGGCCGACGTCGGGGCGCAGCTGGAGCGCGAGGCGGACTGCCTCACGCCCGTCGGCGGCCGCGCCGACCACGTCGATGTCGGGTTGGGCGTCCAGCAGCATCGTCAGCCCGGTGCGCACGATGGGCTGGTCGTCGGCGATGAGGACCCTGATGCTCATCGTGGCGTCCCGGTTCGGGGCAGGACCGCCTGTACCCGCCAGCCCCGCTCGGCGGCGGGGCCTGCGGAGAAGGTGCCGCCGAGCAGTGCGGCGCGTTCCCGCATGCCCACCAGGCCGTAGCCGGCTGGGGCGCGGCCGCCGGCGGCGGAGCCGTCGTCGTCGATGGTCAGCCGTACCTGGTCGGCGTCGCCGGTGACGGTGACGATGACCTGGGTCGCGTGGCGGGCGTGCCGTCGAGCGTTGGTGACGGACTCCTGGGCCAGGCGGTAGATCGCGGCCCCGACCGCCGGGCTGAGGTCGTCGAACTCGCCGGAGAGCGTCACCTCGACGCAGGGACGCGCCTGGCCATCGGTGGCGAGCTGCTCGACCTCGGCCACGCCGGGCTGCGGCGCGAACTCGGTGTCCTGCGAGGCGCGGAGCACGCCGACGATGGCGCGCAGCTCGGTGAGGGTGCGGGTCGCTGCGTCCTCGATGACGGCCAGGGCCTCGACGGCACGCTCGGGGTGGGAGGCCGCGATGGCACGTCCTGCTTGGGCCTGGATGGCGATGCCCGACACGTGGTGGGCCACGGTGTCGTGGAGTTCACGGGCGAGCTGTTCGCGTTCGCGGGCCTTGGCCTGGTCGACGTCGCGGATGCGGCTCTTCGTCCGATAGCGGATCGCGGCGCCGAGCGCGGCGGCGGACAGGAAGAACCCGTAACCTCCGACCGTTCCCGCCAGGCTCATGGGGTCGGCGACGTTGGTGATAGCCAGCCAGAGCAGGATGACGCTGAGGCCGCTTGCGGCTTCCCGACCGGACCCCCACCGGAACAGGGCGTAGGCCAGGATCAGCGCCGCGGACATGCTCGACAGCAGGGCGCCGTGCGACCCGGTGAGGATCCTGACGATGTCGAGGATCGTCAACGTGCCGAAGGAGACCGCAACCGCGACGAGCGGGTGCGTGCGTCGCCACAGCAGCGGGCCGAGGACCGCGAGCACGTAGAGCAGCAGCAGCGGGCGCGGCGCCAGGTTCGCCGACGTCCAGGCGGCCCGGCGAAGCACCACCTCCACCAAGGACCAGCAGACCAGTGCTGCGACCACGGCCCAGTCCCGCGGCCCCCGGTCCGGAGCATTCGTGGGTCGAGGTTCGGCCCACAGCGAGCGGAGTGCGCTGGTGGCCACCTGATCAGCCTAGGCAGCCCGCGTGCTCGGGGTATCGGCCGAAAGTACGACAGCTCGGCTGTGCCAACGGCCAGATCGAATCAGGCTCCAGGGCTGATGTGCCCGCCACCGGCATCCGTGACGGTGGCAGCACCCACCCGATCAAGGCGAGGAGCAATCTGATGAGAACGCCTCAATCCCGCACCGCACGAGAAGAAGCTCTAGCGGAGATCAGACAGCGACCGGATGCGGGAACCCGCCCGGCGCCGGAGACGAGTGCAGCCGGGGCGGCGACGATGCGGGTTATCGGCGCGGCGGCGATCGCGTTGGCAGCGTCGCTGGTCCTCGAGAACACGGTGGTGTTGGCCAAAACGCCAACCTACTGGGCCCCGATCAAGGACGTGCTCGCCTTCCACGCGGAACACCGGGGCTCGGTCGCGATCGCGGTCGGCCTGCAGGCACTGTACCTGCCGCTGCTGCTCGGGTTCCTGACCGGTCTGCACGGGCTCGTCGGGCGCCGCGGGGGTGCGGGCGTGGACTGGTCGCGCCTCGCGGTGGCCGCGGGCGCGATTTCCTCGGCGGTCTTCGCGTTCTACGCCGTTCTGTGGGACGGAGTCGTGGTGTCCGCCGGCAATCTCGCCGCGCCGAGCCCGGCATTCGAACTCGCCTGGCACATGCATGCAGCAGCGTTCGCGCTGGCGCTGCCGGCACTCGGCACCACCTTCATCGGCGCTGCGCTGGCGACGCATGCGACCAGGCTGACGCCGCGGTGGCAGCTGCTGCTCGGCGTGGCCGGGGGAGGCCTGCTCCTCGCCGCCGGGGCGGCCAGCCTCGCGGTCGCGGACGGCTCGACGCTCCCGGTGTTGGCGGGGGCGACCGGCTACTTCGCCTGGATGGTGTGGCTGCTTGCGACCGGTGTACGGCTGGTGCGCGCTCGAACAGCCGACCGTCCTGACAACGCATAGTCAGTGGGGGTCGAGCAGCGCTCTGCCACGTCGGTGCCCGCGGCCGTCGACGTGGCCGAGCGCTGATCTGGGCGCCCCGGAGGACCTTGGGTCACCGGTGCTCGCCGAGGGACCCCGTCGGTCAGGCTTCGGTCAGGGCGACCCAGCTTCATGTTCCTGTACATCGACGTCGATTACTTCGCCCTGTACAAGCCCGGGCTCATCGACAACCTCCGCGCCGGCGACAGCCAGGCGATGAACAACCTGGGAGTGCTGTTCGCCGGGCGAGGGGACGACGGCGAGGCCGAGACCTGGTGGCGGCAGGCGCTCGACGCCGAGGTACGCGAGGACGCCGACGACAGCGGGGCCTTTCACAATCTGCTGGCGTTGTTCCAGAAGCGGAGCGAGTACGGCGGAACCGAGAGATAACGGCCGCTGTCCGGTAGTCGCCGAGTCCTGGCCAGCATGGGCCCCGCTCGAGTTCACCGCTGGCTGGCTGGTGACCGCCATCGTCGTGGTCGGACTCAGCGGAGTGTTCAAGCGGGATTAAGCCGATCCTCCCGGCGAGCCTCCCCCGCTGGGTTTCTGACTTCCGATAACTTCCTCACCCTGGCTGAATACTTCGAACTGAAAAGCACCAAACTCCTTGCCGAGAAGATCCAGGGGTCGGCGTCCTTCACGATCGACAGAGTTAATCCGTGGCGGGATGCTTCTTCCAGGCAGGACCTGATAGCCCGTGCCCGTCTGACGAGGCTTATCAACGAGGAGCGCGCGACATCTGCGACGTTCCAGGCCTCGCGCGCGACTGACTCCTTGATCAGGTGGCATTTCGGCATGTCATCTACTTGATGTGGCGAGACTACGAGGATTGCTACGAATACCCGATCTACCAGTCGCGGGATCGGCAGAGCATCGAGGTTCGCCTGGTAGATCGGGAGTTTGGGCAGGTAGGCGGCTAGTTGTGGGGCGGGTGGGGCTCGAACCCACGACCCAGGGATTATGAGATCTTCCAGGGCACTTTTCTGGCCTGCACCATTATCCGTAATGTCCCCTTTGAGCTGCGGTTTTGCCGTTGGCGGTCGATGGCTGTCGACGGTCCGAAACGGCCCTTCTGTGGGCATCGTGTGGGCACGGTGTGGGCACGGCTAGTACATACACGGGGCAGGGGTACCGGTCCCGGCGCTCCGTACGGGAAGCGCTGTCAGCGCAGGACGCGGATGGCGCATCGCGGGCCGGGGGCGGCGGCCAGCCGACCGTCCGCCGTGATCAACTCGCAGTCCAACCGCTCGGCCAGGGCCACGTAACAGGCGTCGTAGGCGCTGACGTTGGCGCGCAGCTCGAGGGCGCGCCGCATCAGTCGCAGCTTTGGGACGCGCTCGAACCGCAGCTGCTGCAGATGCCCGAGGGCGGCCTCGAACCGCTGGTCGGTCAGCGTGCGAGCCAGCCAGCGCTTGCGGAGCACCGACACGGTCTCGACGTCGACCAGATCGGGCGCGGTGACCTGGTCGGCGGCGCGCAGCTCCCCGCGGGCGGCCTCCCCGGCTATGTGGTCGTCGGCGAGGGCGTTGGCCAGGATGGAGGCGTCGACGACGATCACTGCGCGCTCGCCTGGACGCTCAGCGTCGCGAGCGTTCCTCGTCCAGGTTGGCCACGGCTGCCTGCAGGCCCACGCGACCGCCGTGCTGCGCTTCGACCTCGTCGAGGACCTCGCTGATCGAGCGGTGCTCGGCGAGGTGACGCAGCTCGACAGCGAGGTACTGCTGCAGCGACTGGTGGCGGCGCTCGGCCTTGCGTTGCAGAGCGGCGTGCACGTCCTCGGGGACATCGCGCACCAGGACATGCGGCATGCTTGCATAATGCTTACATCCGCTGACCACTGCAAGGAGTGCCGCCTCGGCCAGTGGGTTAGGACCTCCGCGATGACCGCCAAAAAGTTAATACAAAACTACTTCCTCGCGTTCGGTAGCCGTTTAGCGTCATGGGAGTAAGCCGCTGACCTGCGATGAAAATGTTCACGATCGCTGGCCTGAGGATGGTCGCGACGGCCGTCTTGTGGACTATCGGCGGACTGAGGACATCACCACGCCTGTTGCGGAAGCGGATGAGCGGCGCCAGCCGGACCACACCCGCTGACGAATCAGCAGCGGTGCATTCGCAGTGTTTCCTGATCGGCGCTCTCGACGTAGGACGACCTGCATGTGGCCTGCGCAGGGGAGCCCGAGTATCAGCCGACCGCTGCCAGGCTGGCGAACACGATGATGTTGTCCTCGTAGTTCCCCGAGTCCTCGTCGAACGCTCCGCCGCACGTGATGAGGCGGAGGCCGGAGTGGTCGATGTCGCCGTAGACCTCCTCGGTCGGGAAGCCGTCCTTGGGGTGCTCCTCGACGCGGTCGACCCGGAAGGTGGCCACGGTGCCGTCGGCGCGGTCGACGACGACGGTGTCGCCGCGGCGCAGTTCCCGCAGCCCGTAGAAGGCTCCCGGTTCGCCCTGCCAGTCGACGTGGCCGGCGAGGACAGCGGGCCCGAGCTGACCGGGTGTGGGGCTGCCGTCGTACCAGCCGACCGGATAGGCGCCCGGCGGGACCTCCATGGAGCCGTCCCGCTTCAGGCCGAGCTCCATGATCCGGGATGTGACCCCGAGGGCCGGGATCTGGACCCGGCTGGGAGTGCTGGCCGGCAGTTGGCCTGCGCTGGCCGCAGGACTGACCGCCTCGGCAGCGGGCGCGGACGGAGTTGCGGTCGCGGTGACCGGCGGGGCGTCCACGGCGAGGGGGACGGCGAGTCGGACGGGGTCACTCACATCCTGGGGCAGGAGGACGATCGCAGCGATGCCCGCGGCCGCGAGCACGGCGGAGGTGCCCGCCCAGGCCCGGGCCGCGCGGGGCCGGGCGGTCCGGACGGTGGGGCGACGGGGCCGTCCGTAGCGGGTGACGCGAGGCGGCCGGGCGAGGAGAGCCTCCAGCTCCGCGTCGGTGCCCGACACCCTCGCACCCGGTGGTGGTGGCGGTGGCGGGTACGCCGCGACGATGCGCACCGCGCCACCCACCCCGGCCACTGTGTGGCTGGGGTGGGTGGCGGGTGCGCGGTGCCGCACGTCGGGGAGGTCAGACGGTCGCGCGGGAGCTGCGCCGGGCAGCGAACGCAGCCCCGCCGGCCGCGGTCAGGGCGACACCGCCCAGGACGTAGGGCAGGGCGCCGGCGTCGTCGCCGGACGAGCTGCCGTCGCCGGCGGCGACGGCGCCCGCCGGACGGGTGGCCACCTGGCTCGTGGTGCTGGGGACCACCTGGCTCGTGCTGCCAAGGGCCATGGCGCTGGTGACGGTCCCCGGGTTGGCGACGTAGTCGTGGTCCTCGCAGGCCACGCCGGCAACACCAGAGAAGCCGGTGCCGATGGCGCCATCCAGGCCATTCGGGTCGCTCGTGTCGGCGTCGTAGACAGCCTGAGCGTCCGCCTGCGAGACGAAGTCCTTGCAGTCGTAGCGGTCGGCGGCGTGGGCCGTGCCGGCGAAACCGAAGGAGAGGGCCGCGGTGAACAGGACACCAGCGGCGGCGGTGGTGGTGGTACGACGCATGATCCGGACTCCAGAAATCTGTGGGTGAGGCGGCTGCCACTCTCACACAGCGGTTTCGTTCCGATACGGCGCGTAGCCGGAGCACTTGTGCTGATCCTCGGCCAACTAGCTAGCGATGTTCGCCGGCCGGACTCACTTGAGCCCCATGCGTCCCAGGGGACTCGCTACACCGCCGGACGGCCTGACCTCCGCTGACACGGCATGGCGCGCTTTGGTCAACTTGGATGACCACGCCTACGACCGAGTGCACATCTCTCGGCGCGGCGTCCTCGAGTGGGCCAGCCAGCACGTCAACCCTGCTCCTGCCAAGGACACCTCGGGACACAGCGGCCCACTGCTCGTAAGCACGGTTATCAAAGCGGCCGTCACGTGGCAGAGCGGTAGGCAAAGTGGCCCGTTGCCTGGGACGCGCTTACTGATCTTGCCGGCCGGACTCCGCCACTGCCGGCTCATTCCGCCGCATGGACGGCACTGCAGAGGCCGCAGGACGAAGTGGCACACCTCCTGCACATTGGACCTGTGGGTCATCCCCGACATGATTGGCGGGTGAGCCGCTGACCTGCCCGGATCACCAGGACTAGCGTTCTGAGCTGCGTTTATGGGTGAGGGAGGTGGTTGGCTCGAGATGGTCGCATACGGGCATCGTGCGGACGATCTGCGGACTCTGTGCGGACTGCGAGGTGGGCTGCCCGGCGGCCTGGGCCGTTGCCCAGGGACTGGGTCTCTCGGGCCAGTCCTGGTGTGTCCGCATCGGTGTTGCAGGCGGTGACCGGCTGTATCCGCGCCGGCGCCGGCCGGGATCGCGGCCTGGCCAGTGGGCCGGGACGGTGCACACCCAGGTCGCCCTGGTCCAGGCGGTGGCTGCGCCACTGCCTGGACCGCAAACCCCGGCCGCTGACGCCCGGCTGAGCATTGCCACGGCTTACCGCAATCTGCATGAAGCACTCGACGTCCTCGCCGCGCACGCCCCCGACCTGTCTGACGCGACCGGGTTACCCTCTGCCAGCAGCGCATCGGCGCTGTTGCCGCAGCCGCATTGGTCCTGACCTCACTCGACCGCGGAAGCAGGTGGGAAACCGCAATGGGCGAGTTGAGCGCCCCGCTGTTGCTCCGAACTGTCGACCAAAGCGCGAATAACAGCAGGACCTACCCAGCCGCACTATCCCAAGTTGATGCGGAACGTTGCTAGCGTGGATGGCCGTGGTTGTACGACTTGGGAAGTAGCCCCTGAGCAGCCCTTTCACGGTTGGGCAGCGTTGGCTGACACCGGTATCAGACGGCAGTCTTGTTGACTGATTGTTGACTGACACCCACGCGGTCGGGCGTGGCGGAACGGAAGGTCCTGCGTGCACCCCTGGCGATCCCGTGGTGCTCCCTGCTGACGGCTTTCAGCGGAGGTAGCCGGCTCCGGCAGGCACTGAGAGCGCGACGGCCTGCCCGTGCTCGGTCAGTAATCGCCGACCATTTCGGCTGCAGTCGGGAAGGGCAGCTTCTTGGCGTGTCCGCCAACGGGTGTGGCGTCATGTCGAACTGACTCTCGACATTCGGCTGCATACGGTGACCCATGAAGTACACACCGAGCCGGAACGCGGCACCGACCTCGGGCTTAGAAGACGTTGTGGAAGTAGGTCCTCAGGCTCTGTCGGGCTGAGGTAGGTCGGCGCAGCGTGCTGGCCATGTCGTCGTTGGTGTCTTCCCCGCCGCCACGGCTGATCAGTGACGAGCTCTGGGCGCTGGTCGAGCCGCTGATCCCACCCCGCAAGCCCGCCGTGCATGGCCGCACCGGCCGCCCGCGCACCTCCGACCGGGACGTGCTTGAGGGCATCGCCTTCGTGCTGACCACCGGCATCGGCTGGGCCAAGCTGCCCGGCGAGCTCGGCTATGGCTCGGGTTGGACCTGCTGGCGGCGACTGCACGACTGGGCCGAGGCCGGCGTCTTCGACCGACTCCACCAGTCGGTGCTCGACCGGCTGGGCGAGCAGGGCCGGCTGGACTGGTCGCGGGCCAGCCTCGACAGTGTCGGCGTTCGGGCGAAAAGGGGGGTGAGCTAACGGGCCCCAACCCGACCGACCGGGGCAAGGCCGGTAGCAAGTACCACCTGCTCGTCGACGCACACGGCCTGCCACTCAACGTGCTGGTCACTGGCGCGAACCGGCACGACAGCATGCTCGTCGAACCGATCCTGGACACGATGCCGGCGATCAAGCGCGGCGGCCGCGGCCATCCGCGCCGCCGGCCGCTCAAACTGCACGGCGACAAGGGCTATGACAACCCGTGGGTCCGCCGCTACCTGCGCCGCCGCGGGATCACCGCCCGCATCGCGCGGATCGGCCGGGACTCCAGCGTCCGCCTGGGCCGGCACCGCTGGGTCGTCGAGCGCACGCTCGGCTGGCTGCTGTCCTACAAACGCCTCGCGCTGCGCTACGACCGCAGCGCCACGACGATCACCGCGCTGGTCCGCCTGGCGGTCACCCTGCTCTGCGCCCGACGCCTACCGACGAACTAATGCAACGTCTTCTAATACTGCAACGGCACTTGAAGGTGTGTCGCTGCCGGGATCCAGTAAGGGCTGGTAGCAGCGTTTTCGGATGCGCTGTGATGGCCTGGTGGCCGAGGTGGCTGACTGGGCGGCGAGCCTGGAGGAGGTGCACGCCCGGATCGCCGGGGCGTTCGCCCGGGCCGAGCCGCGGGCCCGGGTGCTGGCCTATTTGCGCGGCCTGCTGGGCCAGTTGGAGCGCAAGAACGGCTGGACGCTGGCCGAGGCCGCCGGCGAGGTCTCTCCGGACGGGATGCAGCGGCTGCTGCGCACCGCCGACTGGGATGCCGAGGCGGTCCGCGACGAACTGCGGGGCTACGTGGTCGAGCGGCTCGGCCCCGGTGGCGTGCTGATCGTGGACGAGACCGGGTTCATCAAGAAGGGCGCTCGCTCGGCCGGGGTGGCCCGGCAGTACACCGGCACCACCGGCAAGATCGACAATTGCCAGGTCGGCGTCTTCTGCGCCTACGCGACCGACGCCGGACGCGCCTTGATCGACCGCGAGCTCTATCTGCCCCGGGCCTGGACCGACGACCGGGAGCGGGCCCGGGCGGCCGGCATCCCGGATGACGCGCCGTTCGCCACCAAGCCCGAGCTGGCCCGCCGGATGCTGACCCGGGCCCTCGACGCGGGCGTGCCGGTGAGCTGGCTGACCGCCGATGAGATCTACGGGCAGGACAAGCGGCTGCGGGTCTGGTGCGAACAACACGGGCTGCCCTACGTGCTGGCCACCCGCAGCAACGACACGGTGGCCACCCTCGACTGGCGGCAGCGCCGGGTGCGCGCGCTGATCGCCGAGCTGCCCGAGTCGGCCTGGGCTCGGTGCTCGGCCGGCGCCGGCGCGCACGGCCTGCGCCTCTACGACTGGGCACGCCTGCAGCTGCTGACCGGGTTCGACCCGGGATGGGCGCGCTGGGTGTTGGCCCGCCGCACCATTCCCAAGACCGCTGACGAGGCCGCGGAGCTGGCCTTCTACGTCTGCGCCGGCCCCGCCGGCACCACCCTCGAACAACTCGTCGCCGTGGCCGGCGGTCGCTGGCGGATCGAGGAGTGCTTCCAGGCGGCCAAGAACGAGGCCGGCCTGGCCTCCTACCAGGTGCGCGACTACACCGCCTGGTATCGGCACATCACCCTGGCGATGCTCGCCCACGCCTATCTGAGCGCTACCCGGGTCACCGCGGAAAAGGGGGGTCCGGAGCCGGAAGCCAGCAGCTCATCGCGCTGACCGTGCCCGAGCTCCGGCGCCTGCTCAATACCCTCATCCGCACTCCGCGGCCCGACCTCGACCACACCGCCGACTGGTCCTGGTGGCGCTGACGCCGCCAGGCCCAGGCCCGCGCCGCCCACTACCGCACCCGAGGACAGGCACCGCCATAACTGCCGTTGCAGTACTAAGTGGGGTCGGCTTAGGGTCCGCCGGTGGCGTTCATCCGGCGGGTGCGGACGGCGTCGGGGGCCACGGCGGTGCAGATCGCGGAGTACGCCGCTGGGAGGCAGCGCATCGTCACGCACGTGGGCTCGGCGCACACCGATGCCGAGCTGGGGCTACTGCTGGAGCGGGCGGACCGCTGCGCCGACTTCACTACCAAGGCCGTCGCGGCTGGTCTCAACGAGCGCATGGTCCGCCTGGCCGAGCGCCAAGGCGAGATGCTTGCCGCCATCGTCACCACGGCGTTGTCCGAGGTAGCGCTGCCAGCGGACGTGGCCCAAGCACTCAAGACATCCATCGCTCGGCAGGTCCGAAAGCTTCAAGGAGACCAACCCAGCAATAAGTGAAGCTCTTGAATTGACCTACTGGGAGTGGAGTACTTCTGTGCCGTGACAGAGCCTCTGCTGCGCCGGCTCCGGTCAATCTTGAGCGCCCTCATACCCCGCTCGGCAGCCTCATCCCGTCTTCGAGACCTAGCAGTGCTAGAGAGAGGTTGGCTCGACGGTAGCGGGGAGCCGGTTGCTCCGGTTGCCCTCGAGATGGCAGGTGACGTCCTTCGAAGGATCGCTAGGAGGGGGTGGCGGCCGCCGGGCGTCTTTCCCCTGATTGAGGGTGGCGTTCAGCTTGAATGGGGCCCCACAGCACTCACGCCAAACGTCGAAGCGTTATCGGTCGAAATCAGAAACGATGCGACCACCCACGTCTTTCTCGTGACATATGTTAACGAGGAAGGGGCTGAATTCGACCTAGGAGCTTCGGACCCTGACCGTGTGGCGATCCAGTTGGGAGATTACCTACGGTGACGAGCGAGAATCCTGGTGCTTCGGCCGACCTGACCGACTGCGAGTTTCCTCTCGACCCGGAGTCGAGCGAGAAACTGTGGCGCCAAGTGTTCCCGAAGTTCTGGGATGGGAAAGTATTGTCCAGCCAAGCCTTTGGGCCTGGTGAGGATGGCAAGGTTTCAGTCGATAGGGAGTCGAAGGTCGGGCCCAAGGATGCCTTTGAGCACTTCACGCAGGTAGCAGGAAAGAGGAGCGCTGGAGTGTGGGCTGTACGGGTCAACGACACCGCAGCCCTAGTGCTCCGTAACTGACGTCGTTGGTGTCTTGCGGTGGCGCGGGTCGGTGGCCTTGGCGATGACCGTGTCGGGGTCCTTGGTCCAGGTGAAGGGTGCGCAGCGGTCGTTCCAGGCGTCGATGAAACGCTCGATGGCAGCGATGAGGTCGGCCACGGTGAGGAAGCTGCCGCGGCGCAGGGCCTGGCGGCTGATGATCGAGAAGAACGCCTCGACCAGGTTGAGCCAGGAGCCCGAGGTCGGGGTGAAGTGCAGCTGCACCCGCGGGTGCCGGGCGAGCCAGGCCCGAACGGCGGGGTGCTTGTGGGTGGCGTAGTTGTCGACCACCACGTGCAACTCGCGGCGCGGATAGGCGGCGGCGACCTGCTTGAGAAATGCTAGGAACTCCTGGTGCCGGTGCCGCTCGGTGCAGGCCTCGGTGACCCGCCCGGTGGCCACCTCCAGTGCGGCGAACAGCGTGGTGGTGCCGTGCCGGAGGTAGTCGAAGCTGACCGCCTCCGGGTGCCCGGGCCGAACCGGCAGCACCGGCGCGGTCCGCTCCAGCGCCTGCAGCTGCGGCTTTTCGTCCACGCAGAGCACCACCGCCTGCTCCGGCGGATGCAGGTAGAGCCCGACGACGTCACGGATCTTGCCCTCCAGCTGCGGGTCGGTGGAGAACTTGAAGGTCTGCGCCCGCCAGGGCTGCACGCCGAAGCGGTGCCAGATCCTCGCCACCGTGGCGTGCGAGATCGGCGTGCCCTCGCCGGCCAGCGCCGCGGCCAGCAGCCGCGAGGACCAGTGGGTGGCGCCGTACTGGATCGGCGGTGCGGTGAGGGTCAGCTCCAGCACCCGGTCCCGGAGCGCCTCCGGCAGCGGGGAGGGCTTACCGGGGCGCGGCAGATCCTCCAGCCCGGCCAGGCCGTGTTCGGCATAGCGCCCGCGCCAGGTCACCACCGTTCCCTCGGCGCAGCCGACCATCGCGGCAATCTCCTTGCCCGGCACCTCATCCGCGGCCAGCAGCACGATCCGGGCGCGTTCGACCTCCCGCGCCGGTGCGCCCTTGTCCCGAACCCGCCGCGTGAGCTCCCGCCGATCGCCCTCCGGTACCTGTACCACCCGCACGTGCGCGGCCATAAGAAATGGTCACCCTGGCCGTGAGATCACATCAAGGACCACCGCGACGGAGCACTAGGACTGCAGGCTGTGGATGACAGCGAGTGCCCTGCCCCTCCCGATGGGCCCATAGTCTCGCCGTGGCACGCCTATCTGGATTTACGCCAATACGGCAGCTCCAGGCGCAAGTCGCTCAGTCAGCGACTCAGGAATTTGGCTCTCAAAGAGGGGCCACACTATACCGCCTGACGCAACGTTTGCCGCTGGTGTTGTGAAACCGCTACCCCATGCCGCTGGGGTTCGACGGCCTCGCCCAGGTCGATCGCATCATATCGGCGGAACCTGCGCCTATCCGCATACAAGCGGAGCAGAATGGTGCTGGACCGTAGGAAACGCAGAAAGAACTACCTAATCGACGGCTGCACACGCATCTGACTGACGACGAGGCCAACCTGGTCGAGGAATTGGCGCAAGCCGATGGCAGGTCTGTTTCTGCCTTCATTCGCCGGGCGTTGTTGCGGCATACGAGCTACCAACAGTCGGCGGCCAAGGCGAAGCTCAGTTCCGCAGAGCTATGCAGCGCCAGGATGTCACGCCTCGGCTCAAGCGGCAGAAGTGAGCGACAAACACACAACTGAACAAGGTTGCAACCAAAGACGATACACAAGTCAGAAGATGGCGCGGCTTCAGTCGTTGCGCCTCAACGGCCGGATGGACGACCCCCGCAACGAGAGTGTGCTCGACACCCGACGAGACCTCGCTGTATACGCCGTCTTGTGGTTGGTCTACGCGCAAGAGAGCGTGCCAGTGAGCTATTCTCAGTAACAACTCGGCCCGATCGGTGGTCATGTGGTCCGGTCGTGCTCGTGGTGGAGCAGAACGAGGGCGGCGGCGCCTCAATGATCAAGTTTCTGCTGTACGCCATCCTCTTGGCGCTCTGCTGGCCCATCGCCCTCTTGGTCGGTGCCATCTGGCTTATCCTGTTCATCGTCGGCCTGTTGTTCCGGCTTATCGCGGCAGTAGCGAAGGCCTAAACGACCTGCTCGCCGATCCAGAGGCCCCATCGACTTACATCGTCGGCGATGCGACGGACGGCTTCATCGGCGCGCACCAAGGCGTGTCCATCCTCAAGAACGTGCACCCAACGACGGCATGCGCCGGCGAGCACTGCGTCGTGCACAACCCCAGTGATCACCACACGCGCCGCCGGCCGCTGGTCTGGCCCGGCGACAAAAGTGTCTTCGAGCGGACCTGTCCGCACGGCATCGGTCACCTCGACCCCGACGATGCGGCCTTCTTAGTCCGTATCGGTCCGGGCCATCTAACGATCCACGGCTATGACATGCTGAGTTGCTGCGAGGACCGCCGATGAAGGGCTGGTCCGGTCACGTCATCTGCACCCCCATCGCCAATGGCGGCTTCGAGTGTCACTGGCACTACCCGGCTTGGTACCGGCTCCTGATGAGTTTTGGTTCGGCTCGTTGGCGATGCTGATGCTGGCTGTTGCAGCGGTTGGCCTGGCCGCTATCTGGTGCGGCTTGCTCGCCAACCGTCAGAAGGCGTCTCGGACCTAAGCATCATTAGACCCACAGTAGAGACAGAAGCAAGAGTGCATGCTCGGCTAGGGCCACCAGCGCGGCGAGGTGGTGCCTGCTCCAACAATCCGCGCTTAGCGCGCTATCCGACCAGCGAGGATCGCTCGGTGCGGGCCGTGTCAATACAGTGCGTGATCAGACTTGACTGCCTTGCTAGTCTGACGACTTAAGGGAATCCTACCATTCATGGAAGGGGCAACGATGACCGAGCGTCAATCTGAGGAAAGTAGCGCCGAAGGTCGGGGTCGGGGTCGGGTTGCTATGGGACAAACCTCACTCGGTGGTCCTCCCCGTCGCTACTTCGTAGCTTCTCCACAAACCCCCGGAACCGTGGAGCCGGACCCCGCTGAAGCAAGTGTCCGCACTCCGCCGCGTAATCCCGCGAGTCAGGACGGCTGACCATGGGTCTTAGCTTCCGGAACGACACCCCGGATCGGATGTCGCTAGCTTTCCTTAGGTGGGATCCGAACTGCCCCGGTGGCGACGAGGGTCAGCCCTTTTCCGGCCACGGGTGGTACACGATCGAACCTGGCCAGACGCGTGAGGTCTGGCATGGTGATGCTGGCGATTGGCACAGGTGGTGGGGGTATTTCGCACGCACCGTCGCCGGTCGGTTTTGGGCCGGCGACTATGGGATGAACGTCCCCATTCACGCGTTCAGCCGGTGTTACAGGGAAGGTGTGGGCGGTGCGAGCAGCGAGTTTGAGCATATCGGCTTCCGTGGCCTTCTCATGGACGACGACTACGACGACTTCGTCCAGCCGTTGAGCTACTGACGCGGCACGTCCAAGAGAAGTTGTCCAGTGACACCCGACGCAATCAAAACTTGCACTGCGTTCCCTGCGATCGACCCGTACGGGCGCGCAACGAGGTCGTGAACGGCGTCGAGACTGCGAGGCGCCTTTGACCCCATGGCCCCGGAATGTACGCCACTCCACTCACCATCCGGGCCAGAGCAAGAGGTTCTCGGCCGAGGTTCAGAGTTCCTGCAGTTCGTCTCTGACAGGTGCCGGCAGCGCCTCACGCGCGCCACGCCCGCCGATCTTGACTCCCCGCCACTGAACGTTCACCTGCTCCGCACGTCGGAGGTCGGGCAGGTCCTTGAGCACGTCGGCTCGCCGAGCCTGATCGAAGATGTGCCGGCGCAGCGCTAGGTCCTCTAGCGCGACTTTGCGTATCCGACGCTGCTTACAGACAGAACGAATCGTCAAGCACACGGACGTAACGATGGTCGCAGCCGACCCGCTTATCAATACCTCGACGAGCGAGTGGTCCATGTAGGTCCCCTATCAAGAGGTCCGATAGCCCGAAAAAGTGCGCGCGATAGCAACGGTTGTTGCTCGAATGACTGAGGGGCGTCACCAACTCTGTCCGAAGTCGGGCCTCTCAGTGCAGCGTCACTATCCGCACCCCTGACGGGGGCGACCTCGCTCACAGCGCGCTGCTCTCAACGTCTAGGAACAGTCAGCTTGCGACTGCGCCTCTGCCTTGGCTTGCCTGCCTTGCATCACCTCAGCGGGTCTTGTGTACCCCTCCATGCACGGTATCCCTCTGTCCACCGGAACACGTACCCATCAACACGTCCCACTCTCCAACCGTGTCAACGACTCAACCCCTCGGTCATCTACATGCGTGTCTTGAGTCTGCCCCGCCCGACGTGTCGTCCGTCTGACCAGTGCGTTTGCCAGGTCACGCCGGCTTCGTGCGAGCCGGTGCGGACCGCGCCTACGCTTATGGGTTTGGGCCCTTTAGGCAGAGCTTGGCAACCAGTCCTCCAAAGGATTGCCTAGTAGAGTTGTTAACGCGGTGACGCAGAGTCAGCCCGCGCTAACGCATAGCTTTTGGCCCTAACAGACTCCCCCACTTGGCAGACGTTTTGTGGCCGTCTAGATCCAAGACCAGACCCATGTGTTCAAGATCCGATCGGTTGGGTTGAAACGCGTCTAGGCGAGTTCATGCGGTCTAAGCAGCGCGACGTCGCCCGTAGCGTGGTCGAACATCGCTACACGGCAGTCAAAAACTGCCACGACTCTGGCAAGAGCTTCACAGCCTCCAGGCTTGCTGCCTGGTTCTTGGCCTTAGAGCGCGTCTCATGACTGGGTCAGCGGGCCAGCCGGCGGGACATGGTCATGATCATTGCTATGTAGACCATCGCCTCGGCGTGCTCAGGCAGGATCTCGTAGTCGCGGACGCAGCGGTGGTGCTTGCTGATTCAGGTCAGGGTTCGTTCCACGACCCAGCGGCGCGGGATGACCTGGAAGCCGGCGAGGTCGTCGGTGCGCTTGACGATGGTGACGGTGAGGGCCAACACCGCACCGGCCCAGCGCACCAGGCGGCCGGCGTAGCCGCCGTCGGCCCAGATCAAGGCGATGGTGGAGAACTTGGCGCGCAGCGCGGCCAGCAGTCGCACGCGCCGTCGCGGTCCTGCAGGCCGGCGATCGTCACGACCACGGTCAGCAGCAGGCCGCCGGTGTCCACGGCCAGGTGCCGCTTGCGGCCGTTGACCCGCTTACCGGCGTCGTAGCCGCGCGAGCGGGCGGGCACGGTGTCCGCGCCGCGGATCGACGCCGAGTCGATCACCGCCGCTGTGGGCAGCGGATGACGGCCGGCGACGATCCTGACGCGATCGCGCAGCGCGTCGTGCAGCCGGGTCCACGCCTCGGCACGCACCCAGCGACGGAACAGCCCGTAGACGGTCTTGGCCGGTGGGAACTCCGCCGGTAGCGCCGACCAGGCGATGCCGCCGCGGACGACGTAGAAGATCGCATAGAGCACCCGCCGCCGCGGATGCTTCTTCGGTCGACTGCCGCGGCCGCCGGTGTTGCCCGGTGGCGGCAGCAGCGGCTCGAGCAGCGTCCACTGTGCGTCGGTCATCGACGAGGACGGATAGAACCCGCACGCCGCGGGACTGCTGCAAGTCCGGTTGACACCGCTTCTGTGGGACGAGGTCCCGCGGAGAGGATGTCGCTGTGCCCAAGAAGTTCCCGCCGGAGTTCAAGCGTGACGTCGTCCGGGTCGCCCGCCGCGGTGACCTGAGTCAGGCCGAGGTCGCGGCTGACTTCGACATCTCGGTCGAGTCGGTGCGCCGCTGGGTACGCCAGGCCGACATCGACGACGGCGTCGTCGACGGGCAGACCAGCGCCGAGCAGAACGAGCTGGTGCAGCTGCGCCGCCAGATGCGCCGGCTGGAGATGGAGAACGAGATCCTGCGCCGGGCGGCGGCCTACTTCGCCGCGGGCAGCCTCCCAAAATGAGCTACCCGCTGGTCCGTGACCTGGCCGCCGAGGGCATCCCGGTGCGGCTGACCTGCGGGGTACTCGGCTTCAGCCCGCAGGCGTACTACACCTGGCTCACTTCCCCGGTCAGCCGGCGCGACCTCGAGGAGGCCTATCTCACCAACGCCCTCATCGACGCCCACGGCGATGACCCGGAGTTCGGCTACCGGTTCCTCGCCGACGAAGTCACCGGCGCCGGACTCGTCGCCGGCGAGCGGCGGATCTGGCGGCTGTGCTCGCAGCAGAAGTTGTGGTCGACCACCGTGCGCAAGGGCCGGCGAGGTATGGGCAAGAGCCCTGGCCCGGCGGTGCACGACGACCACGTGCAGCGGAACTTCACCGCCCAGCGACCCGACCAGATCTGGGTCACCGACATCACCGAACACCCCACCGCCGAGGGCAAGCTGTACTGCTGCGCGATCAAGGACCTGTTCAGTAACCGGATCGTCGGCTACGCCCTCGACGAACGGATGACCGCCCAGCTGGCCGTCACCGCCCTGCGCGCGGCTGTGGCCAGACGCCGACCGGCCGGTGTCGTGGTGGTGCACAGCGACCGCGGATCGCAGTTCCGAGCACGATCCTTCCGCGCCGTTGTGACCGCGGCCGGGCTGAAGGGCTTGATGGGCCGCGTCGCCTCCGCCGGAGACAACGCCGCGATGGAGTCCGCGATGGAGTCCTGGCACGCGCTCCTGCAGAAGAACGTCCTGGACCGACGGCGCTGGCGCACCCGCGACGAGCTCCACGGCGCGGTTGTGTTCTGGATCGAGCACACCTACAACCGCCGCCGGCGCCAGCGCGCCCTCGGCAAGCTCACCCCGGTCGAGTACGAACTCGCCTTCACCACTCAGGCCGCCGTCGCGGCATGATCAGTCCCAACCGCCGTCAACCGAAGCTGCAGCAGTCCCCGCGGGCCGACTCGCGGCCGCGTGGTGAGTCGGGCACGACAGGCACGAGCAGACCGGCGCGACTGACATCCGAGCTCCTAGTGAGGCCGGAAGGTGTAGGAACCACCCGCTCTACCAGGAGCTCGTCCTGTCACCGGACTGCCACGCCGCGCCGCCCGACCGAGTGCGAAGACGCGTTCTTAGACGTCCATCCCGTCGGAGAAGCCTTCGTCTTTATCACAGCTCCGACGACGGCCCAGGTCGAAGCCATCTTGTGGCGAGAAATCGGCAAGGCCCTCGCAAGGGCAACCTTTCGGGCCGCGTCAGGCTCGACGCCAAGTGGTACATCGGCCAGGAGCTGGTGGCGTACGGACGCAAGCCGGCCGACTATGACCAGGCCGCCTTCCAGGGCATCCACGCCAAGTACGTCCTAGTGGTGCTCGACGAGGCGGATGGCATTCCCAAGAGCCTGTTCGACGCGGTCGACTCCCAGGGCCTCGGCAAAGTCGTCACGTGAGGCCCAGGGTGGCCAGCGGCAGCAGCGGTGTTCGCGCGTGTTGTTGCAGGCCGGCGGCGATGTTGAGGTGCCCGGCCAGTCGGAGGGCGTTGACCGCCAGGGTGCGCAGGCAGGCAAGGTTCGTCGATCCGTGGCTGGTGCGAACCTGGCTGTGGTCTTCGCCGAAGACGACGTCGCGGATCCAGTGCAGGCCGGCCTCGATCGCTAACCCGGACAACCCGTCGTCGCACTTCTCGACGGTCTGCAAGCCCGGCAGCGGCTGCAACGTCCTGCAGGTGTCCGCCTTCGACACGCCGGCCTATACGAGCGAGGAGGTCCCAGCAGAGCTCTGTCGCTCCTGGTCTCTCCCGAGTGGGTGGAAGAACGCAAGAAGCGTTGGGGCGTCACCTCGCCGATCTACCAGTCCGAGGTGCTGTGCGAGTTCCCGGACATCAGCGACGACAGCCTGATCGACCCGAAGTGGATCAAAGCGGCCCAGCAGCGGTCGCTGCAGCGGAACTGGAAGCCGCAGCTGGGACCGGACATCGCTCGGTACGGCGAGGACGAGACAACCATCTACCGGCGCGAGGGCGGCTGGGCTCCGCTGTACCGCTCGCACTCCAAGACCGACACCATGACCACGACCGGCCACATCGTGCGGGCACGCGACGAGATCAATGTTGAGTCCCAGATTTCGTCGAGATCGTGGTGGATGAGGTCGGTGTGGGCGCCGGCGTCCTCGACCGCCTCCTCGAGCTCGGCGCGGACGTGGTCGGCTTCAACGGCGGCGAGGCTCCCATCGAGAAGGAGAGGTTCATCAACCCGGCGCGCGGAGCTCTACTGGGCCTGCGAGAGATGTTCGAAGAGGGACTCATCGACATCGACCCAGACGACGACCAGCTGGCAGCTCAGCTCGGAGCCATGAAGTGGACCGTGGATAGCCGGGGACGCATCAAGATCGAGTCGAAAAACGACATGCGCAAGCGGGGACTCCCCTCACCAGACCGGGCCGACGCCCTTTGCATGACGCTGGTTGAAGGCTGGCGTAAGCTTGGACGTCGAGCCCCACTCGGGCGGCACGATAACTGGAGATTTACTGACGGCGCGCTGGTGACGGCGGATCGTACTGGGCGGTCTTCGACTCTGGGCCGCTGAGACTTGCCCAGTGCAACATCTCCTGGCGCTCGATATTGTTTAAGCGACTCGCCAATTGCTGATCCTTACTATTAGGCTCGCCGTAAGGGTGGACGCCCGCTTTGTAGAGTCTCATCTCACACTGAATTTTCTCGCAGACCATCTCGCAGCTTAGCCAGCTGTCCCGCCAATGAAAGACAGAACGTAATCCTGTGAGAGCAACAACGACGGCTCCGAGTATGGCGGGCAGGCGGGCATCGTTTGGGGTCAAGATGCCGCTGATCGGAATGAGGGAACATACGGCAAGGAGCACCACCTCGGACACTCGGAACCCTCGCTGAGATCTCGCAGCCGCATGGTGATATGAGTTCCAGCACGTTTGAGCTTCCGCCAAGGCGTCGAATGGGGAAGCTGCACTGCCGGGCGGCTTGCTGTCGACGCTTGTGATGTCGGGACCATGGGCTTGAGTCATGTCGGAACTATCCGGGAGTCGCGGCACTTCGAGGAAGAGGCGGCGGGCCTCTCTTCGCGTCTAGGCTCAGGCAGCGATGAGCACAGGGCAATCCCATGATCACGCCACCCTGCAGGCCGATTCGAGGTCGTGTGTTCACCGCCTGGTCTCGTACCTGGTCAGCAGCACGCCGTCGGGAAACGTCCGGGTCTCCATCAGGTCCAGGTTCACCCAGTCGTCCAGGGCGGTGAAGAACGGCGTGCCGCCGCCCACCAGGACGGGGTGGGTGACGATCGCGTACTCGTCGATAGCCCGGCCCGCATGGCTGCCGCGGCGAGGGTGGCGCCGCCGACGTCCATGGGGCCGCCGTCCTCGGCCTTGAGCCGGGTGATTTCGGGAACCGCGTCGCCGGTGACCAGGCGGGCGTTCCCGTCGACCGCACTGGTCATGGAGGAGAAGACCACCTTCGGCATGTCCCGCCAGCGGCGGGCGCACTCGATCTGCGCCGGTGTGGCGCCGGGCTGCCGGTCGGCGGTCGGCCAGTGTGAGCTCATCGTCTCCCACAGTCTGCGCCCGTACAGCGCCGTGCCCGTCGCCCCCACCCGGTCGGACCACCACCCGAACAGCTCGTCGCTCGGCACGCTCCAGCCGAGGTCGTCGCCGGGCGCGGCGATGTAGCCGTCCAGGCTCAGGTTCATGGCGAAGGTCAGTGTCCGCATGGGGAGCCTCCCGTGAGTCGGTCTTCGGCGTGCAGACCAGCACGGCGCGGAGGACTGATCGCTCGGACCACACCGAGGGCCGGTCGACCACCACGCCAAGCAGACGCTGCGTACGGACAGGAACCCGACCGGGAGAGCTGCAGGACAGAGCAGTTCCCCCTAGTCCGCGGTCCCGCAAGCCCCCCGGTGGACCTCCCGGCACGGGGAGGACGACCGGAACAGACCTGGCGTGCCGGCCTCAGCCTCGGCGCCGGCCGCCGCTCGACATCCACGCCGCCGTGTCTAGGGTGGCGTGACGCGGACCGGTGCACCGCGGAGCTGATCGTCATCCGCATCTGCATCTGGGAAAAGGCGTCCGACTTGGCGTAAATGGCAACCGCAGATCATCAACGATGAGACGCCTCAACGTCGCAGGGCCGCCACTCGAGTCTTCTCGTATGTACGCTTAGTACTTCACCAAAGAACGGCACGCATGCTACCAATACGGGTAGTGTGGGCCCCGCTTCTCGGGGCCCACTGCCGTTTCTGGGGGTGACGTGTTGGTCATTGTTGGGTGGCGTTGAGAATGCACGGCGGAATAAAGGTTTACGCCGGTGCTCCTTCGGCGGCCCGGCACTACCTGGAGGCAGGCCGGGGCCGGGCCGATGACTACTACCTGACCGAGGGCAGCGGGATCGCGCGCCGCTACACCGCCGGCGGCGGGCGGGTGCAGGAGCTCGCTGCGCTGGCCGGGGATCGCTACGAGGCGTGGGTGGCCGGCCTGGACCCCGACACCGGAACCGCGCGCGGTCGGCTGCGGACCGACGGCCGCGCGGTGCGGTTCGTCGAGGTGGTGGTCAACGGCCCGAAATCCTGGTCGCTGGCCGCCGCCCTGCACCCCGACATTGCCGCCGGCTACGACGCCGCCCAGGACCGCGCCGCGACCCAGATCATCGGCTGGCTCTCACAGCACGCCACCACCCGGGTCGGCCCGCGCGGCGGGCAGGTGCAACTTCCGGTGGAGGTCCTGGAGGCGGTGACCGTGCGCCACCACACCTCCCGCGCCGGGGATCCGCACCGGCATCTGCACCTGCAGATCAACGCCCGCGTCTTCGCCGCCGGCAGATGGCGGGGGCTGCACACCGTGGGCGTGCGCGACTCGCTGGCGGCGATCAACGGCATCGGGCATGCCGCGGTGGTCAGCGATCCGCGGTTCCGAGCCGCGCTGGCCGCGCACGGCTACACCCTGGACGGCACGGGAGAGATACGGCAGCTGGCAGAGCACGTGGGCGCGTTCAGCGCCCGGGCGGCGCAGATCGGGCACAACCTGGACCGCTACGAACGAGAGTGGACCGCAGCACACCCCGGTCAGACGCCGGGCCCGGCGCTGCGGCGGGCCTGGCATGCGCGGGCGTGGGCCAAGGGCCGCCCGGACAAGGTCACTCCGCAACCCGGTGCGGACCTCACCGCCCGGTGGGTCGGCGAGCTCACCGCCCTGGGCTACCGCGACCGCAACCACCCTGTGGACGTGGCGACGACACCGGTGGGCACCCTCGACCGGGAGGCCGCCGTGGGGACAGTGCTGACCCGGCTGGCCGCCGGCCGCTCGGCGTGGAACGCCGCCGACGTCCGCGGCGAGGTCGAGCAGCTGATCGCCGCCGCGGGCATCGTCGTCGACGCCGGGGTTCGGATGGAGCTGGCCGAGGACCTGACCGCACGCACGATGGCGCGGTGTGTACCGCTGTTGGACCGGGAGGGAGTTCCGGAGCACATCCGGACGTGGACCTCCCAGCCGGTGCTCGACGTGGAAGCCGACCTCACCAGTCGGCTCGCCGCCCGCAGCGCTGCTTCGCCGGCCGATCCACGGCCGCGGCCTGAGTTGCCGCTGGCCGCGCTCACGCGGCTGGATCCCGGCCAGGCAGCCGCGGCCGCCGCACTGGCCGGTGACCGGCCGCTGCTCGTGATCGAGGGCGCGGCCGGCGCCGGCAAGACCACCCTGCTGACCGCCGCCCGCGACCTCCTCGAAGCGCAGAGCCACCGACTGACGGTGGTGACCCCGACGCTCAAGGCCGCCAAGGTCGCCGCCGCGGAGCTCGGCACCGCCACCGGGTCAGCGGCGTGGCTGGCCTACCACCACGGCTGGCGCTGGGACGACGACGGCGCCTGGACCCGGCTGGCCGTGGGTGACGCCGACCCTCGCACCGGAAAGGTGCATGCCGGGTCACGAGAGGCAGAGCGGCTGCGCGCTGGGGATCTGCTGCTGGTCGACGAGGCAGGCATGCTCGACCAGGACACCGCCTGCGCCCTGCTCACCATCGCCGACGAGAGCGGAGCCCGCGTCGCGCTGCTCGGCGACCGCCACCAGCTGGCCGCTGTCGGCCGCGGCGGCGTGCTGGACCTCGCCGTCCGTGCAGTCGACCCGCCCGGGGATCTGACCCTCGACGAGGTGCACCGCTTCACCCGCACCGACCAAACCGGTCACGCGACCGCGGATAGCGAGTACGCCGGCCTGACCCTGACCATGCGCACCGGCGAGGACCCCGGCATGGTGTTCGACGCCCTCGTGGGCTGCGATCAGATCCGGCTGCACCCTGATGCCGGCGCGCTGCAGCAGGCGCTGGCCGACCTGGCTGCTGCCCATCACCGCGACGGCGTGCGCGTGGCGGTGGTGGTGGACACCCGCGAGCAGGCCGCCGAGCTGAGCGCCGCCATTCGCGCCCGGCTGGTCGCCGAGGGCCGCGTCGACGACCGCGCCGCGGTCACCACCCGCGCCGGGCAGCGCATCAGCGCCGGCGACCGGATCGCCACCCGCCGCAACGACCGCGCCCTCGGGGTGGCCAACCGCGATACCTGGACCGTCACCGCCGTCGGCCGCCTCGGCGACGTCGTTGTCACCCCGGCCGACGCCGCTCCTGCTGACGTCACCCCCGACGCCGTCACCCCTGCGACAGCGGGGCAGCGGGTGCTGCCTGCCGGCTACGTCACCGCCCACGTGGAGCTGGCCTACGCCAGCACCGCGCACGCGGTGCAGGGCGACACCGTGTCGGCGGCGCACGTGGTGATCAGTGAGCACACCGGCGCGGCGTCGGCCTACGTCGGGATGACCCGCGGCCGCACCGCCAACACCGCCCACCTGATCGCCGTCGACTTGACCGAGGCGCGCGAGCAGTGGATCGCCGTGTTCGGCCGCGACCGAGCCGACCTCGGCCCCGGCCACGCCGCCGAGCTCGCCGCCGCCGAGGCCGCGCACTACGCCGCACCCCGCCCACTCGAGCAGGTCCTGGCCGACCTGCACCAGGCGTGGACGGAAGAGCAGCGCTGCCTGGACCTGCTCGCTCTGTTGCAACCAATGCGCGACCGGCTGTGCGAGGTCGTCGTGCTGCAGGTCGGCCACGCCGACCAGCTCGCAGCCCTCGAGGGGCGGTGCCGGACGTCGTCCCGCGCCGCCGCACAAGCCATGCAGCGGTTCGACGTCAATGGCTCAGCCGTCATGGCGCAGGCGGAGCGCATCCGCGATGAGCTACTCCGTCGCTGGGACAGCGAACGGAGGGGAGCCCGGGCTGCGGCTCGGGCCGTGCTCGATGGCCCCGGCCGGCTGCGATGGCGGCGAGCCGCCGTCACCCACGCCGCAGGGCAACTCATCGACTGGGCCGACCGGTGGCGTCCCCACCTGTCGCAGCTGCCCACCGACGCCGGCAGGCTTGCCCGGTTCGCCGACGGGTCCGACGACCGGGCGGCGCTGGCCGCCGCGTTTGACGCTGCCGCCCGGCGCACTGCCGAAGATGCCCATCCCGAATACGCCGTCCTGCGCGCGGCCGCCGACGCCGCTCGGCACGAGCACGAACGGGCGCGACACGCGCTGGCCGAGGCGGGCCGCCGGGGCGAGGAGGAGCTGGGCCGGTTCGGCGCGGTCGGCCGCACCCCGGATCCCGCGGCCAGGCTGGCCGACCTCGACCGCGACATCGCCGCCGACCAGCGTGGGCTGGCCGCAGCACGGGTGCGCATCGCCCAGCTGGAGGCCGATCCGGCCCTGGCCGCCCAGTCGGCCGACCGGCTTGGCGCAGAGCGGGACACCTGGCGCGTAGCCCGAGACGCCGACCGCCTGCAGTCCCAGTCGAGCCCCCGGCGGCCGGTCGCTCCCGCGGCAGGGTTCGGTAGCCCGCAGCCGCGGCACCACGAGGTAGCCGCCGGTCGTCGGGATGCCGGCCCGTCCCTCGGACGGTGACCGCGAGTCTCCAGTAACGGGACGCGAGCTCCACACGAGAAGTAGTGGAGGACTACCGGAGGAGGACTGGAGACGGTCGGAAGAACTTGGCCGTGAGCTGTCACCAATCGCCCCGAGAAGGCGCCTTCTCCAGGCGTACGGCCCACACCAGCCGATCGGATCCGGAGTCCGCCATGACCCAGCCCGCCACCGGCCGCGAGCCCGAGCTGCTCACCATCACCGAGGCCGCCGAGCTCGTGCGCGCCCCCGTCGCCACCCTGCGCTACTGGCGACACCTGGGCACCGGCCCGCGCAGCTTCCGGCTGGGCCGCCGCGTCCTCTACCGCCGCGACGACCTCCACGACTGGATCACGCAGCAGCGCGCCGAGACCGTCGACCGTCGGTGACCGACCCGTCCACCGGTGCGCCGCTTCCTCCCCAGGACGGCAGGACGGCGTTGACCCGGGGACCAGTCGTGGGCACGGTCGCCTGATGGCAGGGACCATCACCATGGACGTGCTCAGCGACGGCAGCAAGCGCTACCGATCGCGGTACCGCGACGCCGGCGGCCGACAGCACGAGAAGCGGTTCAAGCGCAGGGTCGACGCCCAGCGCTGGCTCGACGAGCAGACCTCGGCGATCGTCACGCAGACCTGGACGGCGCCGGAGCGGGGCCGGGTCACGGTCCAAGCCTGGGCGGAGCAGTGGCTGGCCGCGCAGACGGGCCTCAAACCCAGCACGCTCTACCGCTACCGGTCGCTGCTGCGGGCCCAGCTCCTACCGCGCTGGGGCCGGCACCGGCTCGCCGACATCACCCACGCCGAGGTCGCCGCCTGGGTGGCCCAGCTCGTCGCCAGCGGCCTCGCGCCTGCAACGGTGCGGCAGGCGCACCGCGTGCTCGCGCTCATCCTGACCCTCGCCGTCCGTGACGGGCGCATCCCGCGCAACCCGGCCGCTGGCGTCCCGCTGCCCAGAGCTCGGCGCACCGAGCCCCGCTTCCTCACCCGGGGGGAGGTCGAGCGGCTGGCGGACGCAGCGGGGGAGTACGGCGACGTCGTCCGGCTGCTGGCTTACACCGGGCTCCGGTTCGGCGAGATGGCCGCCCTGCGGGTCCGCCGGGTCGACTTCCTGCGCAAGCGGCTCACCGTCGCCGAGAGCGCCACTGAGGTCGGCGGCACCGTCGAGTACGGCACACCCAAGACGCACCAGCAGCGCACCGTGCCGATTCCGGCCGTCCTCGTCGAGCCGTTGTCCCGCCGCTGCGAGGGCAAGGGCCGGGACGACCTCGTCCTGACCTCGCCGGGCGGCGCGGTGCTGCGCTCGGGCAACTTCCGACGGCGGTTCTTCGATCCGGCGGCCAAGACCGCCGGGCTGGAAGACCTCACCCCGCACGACCTCCGGCACACCGCCGCGAGCCTGCTGGTGACCAGTGGCGCGAACGTCAAGGCGGTCCAGCGGATGCTCGGCCATGCTTCGGCAGCGATGACCCTCGACGTCTACGCCGGGCTCTTCGACGACGACCTGGGCGCCCTCGCGGAACGCATGGACGCCGCCCACCAGGCGTCAGTCACGAGACGTCACGGTACGTAGTGTGGGCACCGTGTGGGCACGGGGCCCTATCGCCAAGATCGACGATCACGACGCAAGCCGCTGACCTGGAACTTCATCGGTGGGGCGGGTGGGGCTCGAACCCACGACCCAGGGATTATGAGTGCTCACGCGCCATGCGCTGTGCCGACCTGGGTCGACGCAGGTCATGCGGGAGCATGGGTCATCGAGTACTCGGGTGTTCGATGGCCGACACGTAACGCCCTGGGGAAGGGGCGGCCAATGGGGCGGCCCTACTTGTTCTCAGTCGTGAGTCGACGACGGGACTGGCTGCCACCAGGAGTTACAGGCTCGGGTTCGCAGCCGCCGCCGCGGCGAGCTCTGCGGACGATCAACCGTCCGTCCCGTTACTAGTCATGACCATCGCTCCCACTACGCGCCCGACCCGTCCTGCGACTGCTCGGAACTCCCCGTGATAGAACCGTGATGGCGCGGTGACGTCGACGAAGCATGCTCGATCTGACGAATACGCGGCGTGGAGCCACCGGGTAGCCACCAACGCCCGAGGTCAGAGGGCCACAGTGGTGTCGTCTCGCTCGGCCCAGCTCACATGTCGCCAGTCTTTGCCTGACGCCGTCGGCTGCGTGTGGGGAGGTCCACATGACGCGCCAGTCGAACAGTGGTGCGGTGACACGCACGCTGCTGTTCATGCTCGGGATCGTGGTCCTTGGGGGCGTGGTTACCCTCCTGATCCGCGCGGAAGCCCGACCGTCTACGACCGTCGCCAGCTTCGATCAGGGGCTACAGCTCAGCTTTGGCCTGAGCCGGGAGGCGATCAGCAGGACGCTGCGGCTGGACCTGTGTGAGTCCGAGCAGTTGCGGGACTCTGCTGAGTGCTCGGACGAGGGGAGCGATGTCCCACGGCCCGAAATCCTCTCCGCAGCTCTCCGCGGTGATCTTATCAGCGGAGCCGGCAATCAGTTTCCCGCCGCCCAGTTCGGCGTCTCCGCCAGCAACGTGGGGAGATCCGGCCTGGTGGTGAACGTGAACGCCAACCCGACCACCCCCAACGACATCGGGCCTGGAGTCTACGAGGGCCAGGTGGTGATTGACCGGAGCGTGGGACCTGCCATCACGTTGCCGGTCACCGCGACCCTTCTCTCACGAAGCGGCGTCGTGGCATGGAAGGCCGGGACCGCGTTGGCGGTCGGGGCCCTCGCCGGAACACTAGTCAAGTGGCTAGAGGACACCTTCTCGCCGCTTGCGGCATTGCGGCGCAGGCAGCGGGGGGTGTGGAGCCGTCTGCTCCCGCACCGAGAAGTCCTTCCGACCACCGCGAAGAACCGGCTCGACGAGGCTCAAGGCTACATCGCCTCGTACAGCCTCGAAGAAGCTGGCGAACCCGTTCAACAATTGCATGACCACCAGGACAGTCTCCTAATCTTCGCCGACGCCGCAGAAGCGCTTCGAGAGGGGATGGACACCCAACGTCGCATCATGAAGGCCGATCCTCGCCTCCAATTTGCTGATGCAGCGCTTGTGGCCGAGGCGGAATTCCTGGATGACGTGCGGGCACGACCGTGGCCGTGGAAGGAGCCCGACACCGTCCTGCAGGAACTGCTCACGGTGCGACGATTTGCCGGCAGACTCGCAAATGTCCTGCGTCAGGCCGCGAACCAGGGGCCGGAGAGTCTGCCGGCTAAGCAGCTCGAAAGCTGGATCGACCGACTGGCTAAGGGTCAGACGATCGGTCAGGTCTTGGCTGACATGTCGAAGGTTGATGGACAACCGGCCGACGCGTCAAGGCAGGCCTCATGGGCCGGAATCAGCGGAACAGTAACGTCCTCGGACATCGCTGAGACTGCCGGCCACGACAGCCAGACCAAAGCGTCCGACCGGCAGCCGGCTGCAACCCGACGGGAATTGAGAAGGCGTGACCGCCGTCGGCCAAGCCTGTGGCTTCTGGACAACGCTTGGTGGCTAACCCTCTTCTTTGTCGCCTCGATCGTTACTTTCGTGGGGTTTCAGTCGGAATTCATCGACAACACCTCGTTTGAAGGCGATGCCGCGGACTACGTCCAACTCATCGCATGGTCCCTTGCCGTCCAAGTAGCGGGTGGGACAATCATCGAGACTATCGGGAGGCTTCGCACATCTCGAGCGGGCTTCGGGGCGTAGTGCAGTGATGGCGGCTGTGTCGGTCGGCGCTCGATTGGCTGGGTGAGCAGCGGCGCTCGGCTGGTCCCCAGGGAGGTCGACGCGGTGGGGCATTAGAACTGAAGCCGTCGCCTGCACAGCGGCCCGGCGACGGGAGTGCGAGCATCTCAGCGAGAGTCAAAAGAAGCGTCGAAGATGAGCAGTTATTGGGTTCAGTGGGAGTCGCCTCCGTCCAGCGCTGCTATGGTCCAGGCGATCCAGACGCGCGCCGCGAGCCATCCGTACATGAAGCCCAACGCCGCGCCATATATGACGAGCGCACCGACGAATGCGGGAGAAGGCTCGGCGATCCCAGTTCTTCGGACATCCCATTAAAAAGCCGCCTCGCGGCAGGTCCTATGTTGCCAAGTTGTCCCAGGGCAACTCCGATGAGAACCTTCGTCAGCCAATTTGACACCTATTCCAGGTTGGTGTTCGGCAGCTCTTTCCGGGCGTTACCGTGGGCTCGGGGTTGCTGCTGGCAGCACCATGGCCAGTGTCGTACATGGCTGTCGCTGTGCGAGGGACACCGAACAGGAACCCTGGCAGCCTGCCGAGCACCACTGCGGCAACTCCGAACACAAACAGCATGCCTAGTACGCGCGGGCGGACTTCCGAGGGCGTCGTCAGAGAGTGAGGTTTTCTCACCAGCAATCCGCACCAGCTCGAAGGGTGCGGTCGGCGCCGCTGGTCAGGGCTGTGACCAGTCGTTGGCGACTTCGATCACGGCTACTCGGTGCGGGTCCCGCCACGTGGCACTTGACACCTCCGCTGGCACATGCGCCTGACCTGCAGTGATGCCTCCTATAGCCGTCCGCGTACGGCAGATCCTCGTGAGAAAACCTCAGTAGGCCGCAATGCTGAAGATTCCGACCAACACGGCAGTGGCGAACACCGACGCCTGCCATGTCGGAGCGACCTTCAGCCGGCTCGACAGGGGAGCGGGAGTCGTTGATCCCTCGTTCCCTCGGGCGCTCATCGTCTCGCCAACGGATGACTGCTTGCTCGGGGCATCCCAGGGCTGTGGCCAGATCTTTGGTTAGGGCGGGTACGTCGCGGGTCGTCCTGCCGCTCATGACCACGGGCATTTCCCGCAATCAGGGTGATGACGCCATGACCGACAACCCCGCCCGCGGTGGGGACTGGGCAGGACTCGTCGCCCGGATCGTAGTTGTCGGCGATGGTCCGGTAGACCTCCTTCATGTTGCGGGAAGTCTGATCCAAACGCGCCACCACGGATCCGCTCACGGCATGCGGTGCCGACGCCGCCCACGCGGTCTACGCGCTGCTCCAAGCCGTCATCGCCCTTGATCGCCACCTCCTAGGCCGCCCTAGTCACGGCGGTCGGGAAGGGGTTTCCCTCCGCCGCCTGGTCCGGCGTATTGCGGGTGTCGTCGCACAGTCACCAGACGCTTGGCCATGGTCCCTCCCTCGGGAGGTGGCCCATCCTGATGTAGCGGCGTCACCGCTACGTCAATGCGGCGGAGCGCCTTCAACGCCCGTGGAGCACCGATCCTGACCGAACAGGTAGCCCGAACCCTACGGGCTGTTGGGGACGACATCTCCCATGCGCCGCCGAAACTCGCGCCGCGGAGGCACCTGGCGGCAATAGCCTGGCTTCGATACTGGGAAAGAGCCTTCGGTGAGGCCGGGGCGCGTTGTGACGGCAGTAGAGGTCCTCATATTTGGCGGACGGGACGAGACTGATCTCGTCGTGCGGCCGTTGGTGGTATGAGTCCATGTACTCGGCGACAGTGACCCCGTGGTCGCCAACCACTTCCGAAACCCTGGTAGCGGACCAATCCGCCTCGAGCGGCGGATGAGGCGTGTCACCTAAAGCGGTCACGCAGAAGCTCCGCACGAGCCGACCGAGGCCACTGGGCTGGCTCGGTGGGCTCGTGCGGAATTCTGTCAGCTGCTTCGTGCTGCGTTTGCCGAGCTCAACGCTTCACGGTGGGGCGGGTGGGGCTCGAACCCACGACCCAGGGATTACTAAGCCGATTGCTGCTTGGTTGACCGGCGATTCGATGCGGATGACGATGGACCATGCGCGAGGACGACGGCCGGAAGCTGGACCACCACACCCTTGAGGTGCTGCGGCTGCGGGCGGTCGATCAGGTGGCCCGGGGCGTGCCGGCGGCCGAGGTGGGCGCCGGGCTGACCGCGGTGGGCATCCATCCCAAGACGATCTACACCTGGCTGGCCAAGGCCCGGACGGGCGGTCGCCAGGCGTTGCTGTCGCGATCGGCGCCGGGCCCGCGGCGCAAGCTGTCCGACACCTAGCTGCGCGAGCTGGCCGATCTGATAATCACCACCGATCCGCGAGATCACGGATTTGCGGTCGCGCTATGGACCCGCGAGATCGTCCGGCAGCTGATCGAGGCGCGGTTCGGCGTGCCGTTGACCGTGGCCAGCGTCGGGCGCACCCTGCACGGCCTGGGCTTCTCCGCCCAGCGTCCGCTCTGGCGCGCCGAGCAGGCCGACGCGGCCGCGGTGGCCCGGTGGAAGGAGGTCGAGTATCCGAAGATCGCCGCGCAGGCCAAGGCCGCCGGCGGCACGGTCTACTTCATCGACGAGGCCGGCGTGCGCAGCGACTATCACGCCGGCACCACCTGGGCCCCGGTCGCCAAGACGCCAACGGTGCGCACTACCGGCGCCCGGTTCGGGCTGAACATGATCTCGGCAATCAGCGCGAAGGGCGCACTGCGGTTCTCGGTGCTGCCCGGCACGCTGACCGGCGCCCGGTTCATCGCCTTCCTCCAGCGGCTGATCCACGACGCCCAGCGCGCCGGTACCGGACCGGTGTTCTGCACCGTCGACAACCACCCGGTGCACCGCGCGAAGACCGTCGACCGGTTCGTCGCCTCCACCCACGGCGCCCTGCGGCTGCACCGACTGCCGGCGTACTCCCCGCAGCTCAATCCGGACGAATGGGTGTGGAAGAACCTCAAGCACGACGGGGTAGCGCCGGCGGCTCCCAAGGGGCTCGAGCAAATGAAGGCGGTCATCACCGCCCGGCTACGCCGGCTGCAGCGCCTGCCGCACATCGTCCGCGGCTTCTTCGGCGACCCAGAACTTGCCTACATCACCGCGGTCGCCTGACGTCATCCACCCTGCAATCCCATTGGTATGAGTGCTCACGCACTGTCCGCTGTGCTCACGTGCGTCGACGCAGGTCAGTCGAGAGCGTAGGCCGTCGAAAACTCGGGTCTTCGACTAAGGTCTCGACGCGCAGCGGGCATCACGCATCGTTACGACGGTCGTCTGCTCCTGGGCTTCCCTCGTAGCGGGGAGAAGTTGCGCCTCTTGAGAAGGGGCGATGGTGCGGCGGTACCAAGAGTTCGACGAGAACTTCAAGTCCGGCGCGGTCTGGCTGTTGTTCAAGATCGGCAAGCCGATGCGCAGGTGGCCCGGGACTTGGGGTCAACGAGGGCACGCTGGGCAATTGGGTTGCCGCAACGCGACGGCAGCGGGACGACGGCTCGGGCCGCTGAGCAAGGACGGGCTGGCGTGGCTGCGCCCGGGAACGTCGAGCTGTGGATGCAGCGTGATGTGCGGACGCGCTCGGCGGCCCTCTCGGTGGACGAGGCGATCGGCCGGCAGCGGTGGCCGATGCCCAGCACTACGAAGGCATCCGCGAGAAAGCCGCCCTCGACAAATTCACTACGGTTCGCGCGGTTTTACTGCTATCAGCAAGTCTATCATCTCTCCTCAGCCGTTCCGGATACGTAAGGTGCGCGCGGTCAGCGGCCCAAAGCTGAGGTTCCCATCAGATGAATGGCGTGTGGCCGGTAGTTCGAGGGGGCACCGCCTTCATTTGTCCCGTTGCAGTCCTCGTCTGCCACTAGTAAGGGGTGAGGAGACGGATAATGAAGCGGCGTGCACCGCCGAGCTCAAGGCTGGAGCCTTTGACGAAGAACGGGACATCAAGGGAGTGCCAGCAGGGCGCCAACTCCCCGGCTCAACTCCGAACGATGCACCCATGCCGCCTATGCGTTCGCCCTCGCCGTAGGGCTGCCAGTAGTCCTCGTCGTCGTAAGCCGCCGTGAGCTCGCCGTCATCGTGCGCTTCGCGCATAAGCCCTTGCGGGGGGCGACGTCTCGACGCCCTGAGCTTGACACGGCCGCCCTGGGCGTCAAGGGTCGTCCAGAGCATCTTGGGCACCGCTCCGGTGACAGCTAGCCTCGTCCCGCGAGGACCAGCGGCCCGTTTGCTCCGGAGGGCGCAATGGCAACAGTTGTGGGGATCCACGGGATCGGCCAGCAACTCAAGGGTGAACGAGTGCTGCGCGAGACCTGGCTGCCGGCCCTGCGGGACGGAGTCGGTCGGACCGCGTCGCGGATCGCGGACGACTTCGACCTGGCCATCGCTTTCTACGGGGACATCTTTCGGCCCGCGGGAGGAAAGCCTGCCGGTGACCCGCCATACGAAGCCAGTGACGTGGAGGACGGCGTCGAAAAGGACCTTCTCGCGGAGTGGTGGGCTGAAGCGGCACGAACCGAAGGCGTCCCCGGACCCGACGCCGACACCAAGGCTCGCACGCCCTCATGGGTGCAGCGTGCCCTCAACGCGTTGAGTTCGTCGAAATTCTTCGCCGGCATGGCCGAGCGAGCGCTTGTCGCCGACCTCAAGCAGGTTCGTTCGTTCCTCACCGAGCCGAGCATTAAGGCGAGAGTTCTCGAGCGAGTCGCCTCCGCCGTCACCGCCGACACCAAGGTGCTCGTGGGTCACTCGCTGGGTTCGGTCGTCGCCTACGAGGCACTGTGTGCAAACCCCGGGTGGAGCGTCCGGGCCCTGGTCACCCTCGGGTCTCCCCTCGGCATCCCCAACGTCGTCTTCGACAGGTTGACGCCGAGGCCGGTGGACGGTCGAGGAGTCTGGCCCGGGTCCATGAACACCTGGACCAACATCGCCGACGGCGGCGACGTCGTGGCCCTGCGCAAGCAGTTGGCTCCACAATTCGGCCCGCGTGTTCAGGACGTACTTATATACAACGGCGCCACCGCGCACGACATCGTCCCGTACCTGACCGCGCAGGAGGCGGGGCGTGCCATCGCCGCCGGCGTCCGGTCATGACACGGCGGGATTCCGCCGATTCCTGATTGCAGCCGGCACGGCCCGGTACGACCGCCTCGGCGACGACGCGGGCCTTCCCTCCGTCGTCACGGACCTCGCGCAGGTGCGGCAATTGTTCGAACAGCGGCTGCACTACGAGTGCGTCCTCCCGGATCTTGCGAGTGACCCGACGAGCGGACAGTTCAGGTCGGAGCTCAGCGGATGGCTGACCGACGACGACCGGCGACCCGGCGACCTCGTCGTCGTGTACTACTCCGGGCACGGAGCCTACGGACCGGACGGACGCCACTACCTGCTCACGCGCGACTCCTCCGAGCGCAACATGGTCGGCACTGCACTCCCCACCGAGGACCTGGTCCGCATGCTCGGCGCAACCGCGATCCAGCACGCGCTCGTCATCATCGACACCTGCTATGCGGGAGCCGGTACCTACGACCTGCTGGCGGTGCTCCGGTCCGTCAGTTCGTCCAGGTACGTGCAGGGATCGGCTGGCTCCGGGCTGTGGTTCGTGGCGGCTGCTAGACCGAAGGAGGAGGCGCAGCAGGGCGCATTCGTCCCCTGCCTCGTCGAGGCGGTCGAGAACCCCCGCCACGGGATGGCCTACCAGCGGTTCCTGGACCCCAACTCGGTCATCGCCGACGTCAACGAGCAACTGCAGCGCTCATGGCCCCACCAGCACGCTCGAGCTGCCATGGGCGACAGCAGCGGAACCTCCCCACTCCTGCCCAATCCGCGCTACCGGCCCGACCTCCCCTCGGGCCTCGATGTCGAGACGCAACGGAGCCTGCTCGACCAGGGGGACGTCCTGAGCCATTGGGGACCGCGCTCCCGCGGCGTCGAGGTCGAGGGCGACAAGGGGTGGTATTTCACCGGCCGGCGCGTTGCGCTGCGTGAGCTCGTCTCCTGGCTCGCCGAGGGAGGCGATGGTCGGATCAAGGTGGTGACAGGAGGCCCCGGCTCCGGCAAGTCCGCCCTGCTGGCGCGACTGGTCACCCTGTCCGACCCCGGATACCGCAGTCGGGTCCCCCGCGAGCAGCTGGGTGATCCCGATACCACTCCGCCGCCGGAGTCGATCGACGTCGCCGTGATCGCGCGGGACAGGACGCTGGCGGACGTCATCGGCGTGCTTGCCGAAACCCTCGGAATCGACTTCGCCGAGCCGGCGACGTTCCTCGCCTCCCTCGCCTCCGTGCAGCGCACCAGGCTCACCATCGTCCTCGACTCGCTCGACGAGGCGATCGCGCCCAGGGACATCGCGCGGCGCCTGCTAGCGCCCCTGTCCGCCGCCCGGATCCCCGGTCTTAACGTCCTCGTCGGCACTCGTCGAGAGGTACTGCCCTCACTCGGCACCCGGACCGATGTGATGGACCTCGACGATCCTCGCTACCTGTCCACGGCTGACCTCGCCGAGTACTCAGCCAAGATCCTCGGTGGCGGGACCGGGATCACCGGACACAGCCCGTACCGGGACAAGCCCCGACTCGCCCGCCAGGTGGCCGAGGCAGTTGCGGCGCGGGCCTATCCGAGCTTCCTCATCGCTCGCATCGTGAGCCGCTCGCTGGTCGATGCGAGAGACGCGGTGGACATCGGTCGTCGCGGCTGGCGGACGAGGTTCCCCGCCACCGTCGGAGACGCGCTGGACGAGTACCTCGAACGATTCGGCGCCGACGAGCAGCGGGTTCGCGACCTCCTGCAGCCGCTGGCGTACGCGGCGGGATCCGGGCTTCCCTGGGAGAACATCTGGGCGCCGCTCGCGTCCGCACTCTCCGGGGTCGGGTACACCGATAGCGACGTGCGGTGGCTCCTGGACCGAGCGGGGGCCTACATCGTCGAGTCCACGGCGGATGAGCGCTCAGTCTACCGTCTATACCACGCCGCCCTCGCGGAGCATCTCCGGGACCAGTCACGCGGCGTCGACGCGGACCGGCGGATCACGGCGACGCTGATGGGCGGCGTCCCCCGGGCGAACGGGGCGCAGGGACCGAACTGGCGAAGAGCCAACCCGTACGTCCGCTCCTACCTCGCGGTGCACGCTGCGCGATCCGGGTTGCTGGATGGCCTGCTGACGGACCCGCTGTTCCTAGTGGTCGCATCACCGCGACGCCTCACCGAGGTCCTGCCAGCAGCCGGGGAGGACGACGCCCTCTCGGCAGCCCATGTCTACCGCCGCGCAGCGCACAGGTTGAGGGGCGGGGCGTATGCCGACAACGCTGCGGTGCTGGAACTGACCGCCCGCTGCACCGGACACGAGAACTTGGCCCGGCGCCTGGCCAGGCTTCCACTCGGGCAGTCCTGGCACGTTCCGTGGGCCCGTTGGCAGCCGGCCCAGGACTACGGGCTGGTGGGGCGGCACGACGGGGCCGTCACGGCGATGGCGCTGACCGTGTTCGAGTCGCGCGTGGTCGTGATCACCGGCGGCGAGGACGCGACGGTGCGCTGCTGGGATCTCGTCGACGGGGTTCCCGCAGGGGAGTCGCTGCCCGGGGACACCGCACCGGTGCGGGCGGTGGTGGCCGGAACGGCGGACGGGCGGGCCCTCATAGTCTCGGCGGACAAGGACGGTGGGCTCCAGCGCTGGGATCTTGCCGACGTGATCCCCGTCGGTGAGCCGATGCGCGGCCACGAGGGTCGGGTCAACGCCCTGACCGTGGGCGAGGTTCCCAGGCAAGTGCTGGTCGTCTCCGCCGGCGATGACGGCAGCATCCGCCGCTGGGACCTGGGGGACGGTTCGCCGGTCGGCCCACCCATGTGGGGCCACGAGGGCCGGGTGACCGCTCTGACCGTGGCCGACGTGCCGGGGCGCACGCTGGTCGTCTCCGCTGGCGATGACGGCACCGTCCGCCGCTGGGACCTGGCCGACGGATCGCCGGTCGGGCCGCCCGCGCGCGGTCAGGAGGGGCGGGTCAACGCGCTCGCCGTCGGGGTGGCCGACGGTGGGGAGACCGTCGTGTCTGGAGCCGTCGACTGGAGTTGGCGGATGTGGGATCCCCGCGACGGCCGTCAGGTCGGCAGGCCGGTGACCGTGCACGACGCCGAGGTCACGTCGGTCGCCCTCGGCGAGGTCGACGGGCATGCACTTGTGGTCTCGGGGAGCGCGGACACGTACGTGCGCTGCTGGGACGTGGTGGAAGGGAGGACCGTCGGGGATCCGCTCATGAGTCATGACGGCACCGTCACCGCGGTGCGGACCGCCACCGTCGACGGCGAGCTCGCCATCGTGAGCGCGAGTGCCGATGGGACCATCCGCCGCTGGAGGACGGCGCCGCCGACAACCGCCGACACCGCCGCGCCCGCGCACGCCGGTGGCGTCTCGGCCGTCGCTGCGGGACGGGTGGGGGCGGAGACGTGGGCCTTGTCCGGCGGAGCGGACCACGTCTTGAGGCGGTGGAACCTCCGCACCGGGGAACCGGTGGGCAACGCCGTGCCCGGCCACGGCGACTGGGTGAACGCGATGGTGACGGGGACGCTCGCCGGGCGGCCGGTGGTGGCCTCGGCCGGAGGCGACGGCACGGTGCGACTGTGGGACCTGGAGTCGGGCTCTGCAGTGGGCTCAACCCTGACCAAGCCGGGGTGGGTCAACGCCGTCGCGCTCGGCACGATCGACGGCAGCCCCGTCGCGGCGGCCGGCGGCAACGACGGCCTCATCCACCGGTGGAACCTCCAGACCTGGGAGGAGGTCGGCGACCCCATTTGCTCCGGGCAGCGCTCCGTCCTGGCACTGCTGGCCACCCACCTGGGCGGCATCGACGTCCTCGTCTCCGCCGGCGCCGATGGCACACTGCGGCCCTGGCGAGCGGCCGACGGAGAGCCCCTTCGGGCTCCCGTGGCGGCTCACGACGCCGAGGTCTGGTGCCTGGCCGCCACCGAAGGCGATGGGGTCCCGATCGCCCTCACAGGTGATGCGAACGGCGCCGTACGGTGGTGGGACCTGGCCGAGTGGCAGCCACTCGGCGCACCGGTCACTGGGCACGGATCAGCGGTGTTCGGGGTAGCGATGGGCCGCCTGGACGGCCATGATCTCGGGCTCTCCATCGGCGGCGACGGATCCCTCTGCCTCTGGCGACCCCCGGGCACGCTCGTGCAGGAGATCGCAACGGGCGGCGGGCTGCTCGACGTCACATTCGTTCCTCCCTGCCAGGCCCTCGTAACCGGGTGGCGGGGTATGTTGCTGCTCGAGCTCTCCGCATGCGGTGGGTCGACCTAGGTGGGCCCAGCGAGGTCGCCCCTCCCTAGCCTCGCTCGCCAGCCCGCATGGTCACCCAAGCTCAGCACAACAACCCGGCGACCTGGGCCTATCGCGCGGTGCCGGAGAACGTGGCGACCCCGCGTGATTGGCTACCCGTGACTCCTCATGGACATTACGGCTGACCTGTACTTCTCCGTTGGCCAGGACTGGAGGTGGACGGCTCTCGCTGAGCGTCTTGGGGACTGGATGGGGACTGGCGACAGGTCTCCGGTGAAGGCGCAACGGCGATCGGCCGTCTCGCGAACTGGCTTCGGGCCCCCGTCCCGCTCGTTCGTCGGCCCCACTGGCAAAATTGATGGCCCTCACCCACCCGATCAGCGTGCCGGCTACCTCGGTCGCGGGAAGGGCGCTTCACGTCCCTTCGGGATCGGCCTCCGGCCCACCCCTCCCTCGCCCTGCGAGCGTGGCAGCTTAGGTGAAATGTGGGGTCCGTGTGGACGAAAGTTGCTATTGATTGGTGCCCCCATCTGCGGGGCCCATGCTCTTTGACCGCGGCGCCTAAATTAGGCTCCAACCTGCTCATTTGCCGCTCAGCAAGGCATCCAGCGCCAATTGATCAGGCAAGTGCCGGCTGCTAACTTGGAGGAGCAACGGCAGGGCCTGGGCAATCATTGGAAAAGGGCACCCTAGTTGTAGTCGGCTCCCGACGAATGATTCCGTCAATCCGCTCAACAGCCGCTATGAGGCCCTGGGACTCGACGTAATCGTTGCACGCCAGACCCTCGGACGAGGGGTCAATGGGTATGAAAAGTAGCACCGAAGTCTGCGCGTCGATAGCTAAGGGGAACTCGCAGGGCTGCAATCCTGGATCGTCTGGCGGAGTTGATTCACAGTACACATCACCCGTCGTTCGACTCCCACGGCCGTCGAGCACGACTCCTGCCCCCGAGATGCTAGTGTCCGTTCGGCCGATATTCGTGGTTGTGATGACCACATAGATGAAAGACTTGTCGAAGTCCTCATATGTCAATCTGGCGTCCGCGAAGGGGAAGCCTTCAGGAGTTGACCAGGAAGTCCAGGTGAGAGTCTCACGGTCCAGTGCGTCAACATAGGGATCCAGCTTCAGGCTTCCCCCTTCCAACTCGAACTGCTCCTGAGCCCGCGCCAAGTTCTCGCGTTGAATTGCCAACTGCTCTCTCTGGGTGTTCCATTGGATGCCTAGCCAGAGGTTGGTGCCAACGAGTCCTAGTACTGAAAACGCCAGGGCTACCCAGCCGACTAGGTCGTCGTGTAGGGACTTCCGCAATGCGCCCCTTCTTACCCCATAATCGGTTGAGGAACCGTCGGGCGCGCCTGCCGGGTTTTTGGCCTCCTCTTCAGTGTGGTTGTCAGGTGCGCCTGGTTGTTGTGCACGTGTGCCTGTGTGCTTGTCGTCCATCCAGAGCACCCCCCAGTCGTCAAGAGTCCGCAGACCCTCGACCCTAGATGTACCCGGCCATCAGGTTGGTGCCAGGCGACTGATCGGAGGATGGCCGCCGATTGCACTGTGACGGCGTCGAGTGTTGTAGTGCTCGAGCCAGGGAGCGAGGGCGGCGGCGCGCTGGTCGTTGCTGGTGAAGACCTGCCGGTAGGCCCATTCGGTGACCAGGGTGCGGTTGAGGCGTTCGACCTTGCCGTTCTGCCACGGGCAGTGCGGGCGGATGAACTTCTGCCGGGCGCCGAGGGCGGTGATGACCTCGCGCAGGGACCACCGGTAGGCCCAGGCGTTGTCGGTCATCACCCGCTCGATGAGCGGAATGCCGTGGGCGGCGAAGTAAGCCGCGGCGCGGGCGAGGAACGCCGCGCAGGTGGGTCCCTTCTCGTCGGGGAGGATTTCGGAGTAGGCCAGCCGGGAGTGGTCATCGACGAGTGAGTGCACGTAGTCGAAGCCGACCCGGGTTGCCCGGTCCCGGCTGGTGCTGCCAGCGGCGCGCCCGTGCGCCCGCCAGCCACCGCCGACGGGGATGCGGGCCAGCTTCTTGACGTCCATGTGCACCAGCTCGCCGGGCCGGGACCGCTCATAGCGGATCGCGGTGGTCTTCGAGGCGCGGATCACCTGCCCGGTCATCGGATCCAGCGCGGCCAGCCGGGGCTGCCCGCGGCGGACCAGCACCCGCGACACCGTGCGGGCCGGCACCCCCAGCTCGGCGCCGATGAAGGCCGGCCCCCGACGCTCGCGCCCCCGAAGCTCAACGATGCGGTCCTCCACCTCGGCCGCCGTTCGCCGCGGGCTGGTACGCGGGCGGCTGGACCGGTCCTGCAGGCCCGCCTGGCCCTCGGCGGCGTAGCGGTCGATCCAGGTCCGCACGCACTTACGGGAGATCCCCATCGCCGCAGCGATGTGCGCCTTCTTCCAGCCTGCCTGATACCGCTGGACGATCAACTGCCGGCCATGAACGGTGGTGCGGGCATTAGCGTGGGACACGAGAACCTCCGAGCAGGGACTGGGCCTTCGACAAGCCACACCCCACTCGGAGGTTCTCCTTCGTTCAAGCCCCGACGCCTGTCACCAACGTCCTGGCCGGGTACACCTAGAGCATGACGGCAACGGGCCTGTCCAATACCGGCCTCCACTATGGACCGTTCCTGCCACACTCGCCCTTGATGATCCTTTGCTGATCCGACCGCTATCAGAGCGACAGCCCGAGCCCACATCGGTCGGCATCCCCAGCCGCGCCCCGCGTTGGCTCTCCTAGAGCTTCCTGGCGGCGCTGGTCTGGGTCCAACTACCCACGATCTGACTGGGTCCTGCCTTGCTGCGGAGACTCCCTCTTGACCGCCTTCGACGCGCTCAGCTAGGTCGTCGTTCCGGTCGGCAAGCTGCGGACCGCTGGCGAACATCAGGTGCCAATAAGGTTCATCCCCGACATGATTGAGGGGTAAGCCGCTGACCTGCCCGGATCACCTGAACCAGTGCTTTGAGCTGCGCTTATGGGTGAGGGAGGTGGTTGGCTCTCGATGGCCGGATACGGGCATCCTGCGGACCATCTGCGGACCCTGTGCGGACTACGACGGCGCGACCGTCCCCTAGACCGCTGCCCGGGAACTTGACATCCGATCCTGGCGGGTCCCGCCTTTCGCAGCAGCGCCTCGATCCTCAGAAGCTGATCGGTCCATCCCCGCATCGCCCACTCGACGCCGGATCGGCATCGGCCCAGGACCCGACGACCTCGGAGCGTCATGACCGCCCGAGGCTGAAAGTGCCGGTGACGTTCCGGTGACGCGCCTGCATCTAGCCTCCGGGTCCCGGTCGGCGGGCTACCCACTGTCCACCGGCCCGTCACAGCGCCGTCAGTAGACGAGTGCCGCTCTCGTTCCTCGCGCGCATGAGGCTCGCGAGGAACGGCCGCCACGGCGATGCGCGAGTTGGGACATCGCTCACTCAAGTTAAGGAGATCAAGATGCCAACCTTCGAGGGTTTCGCCTTTCCTTTCGACCAGGATGGCCAACAATTTACAGTACTCAACATTGGCGCAATGCCAGCACTGAGAGGATTTCGATTTGTATACGATACGTCCGCAGACCGCCACTTGTCCCTGATTCAGCTACTGGTGGGCGGCCGGTCAAGAGACCTTAGTCCCAACGCGGATCTAGATCCATCGAATCTTCGGAACGGTCGCATGCGGGTTTCGATGCAAGACGAGAGTCCGAGCGGGGAGCGGTTCCGATACCTAGTCTCGCACTCACTGCTAACCATCCCCGGCGCCAGGAGGTTCCAGATACGCGACCTAGGATGTGTAGGCAGCTGCGAACGACGCCTACCATCCGAAGTCACCTCAGGTGGAAATCAGCTGCTTGTTTTGACGGGATTCAAGTTGTTTTTTAGTGGTGGCGACCACCACGTGGACCGGATCGGCGTGTGGTTCCGAGGAGGCGACACACTGCATACAAGACTTTCCGACAAGAAATCAGACGACACCTTCGGCTACCTGATTGATTTCATCGCCATACCAACAGCGGGCTTAATAGAGGGCTCAGATTACGATACGGGTATTGCAAGGGGCACAAGCACTGGCGGTGTCCAGCCTCACGATGAGCCACTCCCAATCCCAGATGGAGCAGAACGAATGCTCACAGGTTGGGAACTTAATTTTGCAAACGCAGATCACCACATCCGCGACATCGGTGCAGTCCTCTCCGAGAGCGAGGGCAGACTTACCGTGATGTACGCCGACAGGGACTTCGACGACGACTACTCGTACCGCGTCGAATGGGCTTACATCCGGTGATTCGCTGTCGCGGTTCTCTCTGGCGGAAAGCCTTCGCCACGTCTTGCGACTGCAGGACGGTCTTCACGGCGCTGGCGTGCCACTCGGCACCGGCCCCGGTCGGTGATGACCCCGTCGGCCTCCAGGCCCGCGCCGATGGTGTGCAGGGAGGCCCCGTTGCGATACTTCCGGACGGTGTGGTTGATGCCATGTCTGCCCGCGAGGTGGGAGAGCTCACATCCCTGTCAACAGGAGTTCTTGAGAGGTGGATACCGTGGCAACGTTGCCAAGAGAACGATTGGTTGAGGCGGGTGGCTGGCGGACACTTGAGACGTTCTGGGGACCCGGCGGCTCTGCTCAAGGCGTCTTCGATCGTCCGACAGGCGCGAACATAAAGGTTCGTTACGGATTTGGCTTTCTCGGCTTCGACAGGCAATCGCAGACATTGGACGGTGTTAGGGTCAAGACGCTTGATGTCGGCACCATCGGTTCGGGTGCCCGCGCCCGAATGCAGATGCGGGTAAGTCAGGATGTCTTGGTCAGCTACGTGCTGCACCTGCCTGGCCCTGGATGACTGATAGTTCCGGCGAGTAGTGTGAGGGATTCGGCAGCCCATCGATTTACCCATGGAGTTTACTAGCGGTGCATGAGTCGGTCGGTTCAAGGGACTGCCCCCGCGCCGTCTGACGTCCTTGGTCTGTTGTCCTTGAAGTGACCCCCGTGGGCCGGACACCTCCAGACTTGGCAGTAGCCAGGGAGGAGGCCCCGGTTGGGGAGGGTCAGCAAGTACTCCGAGGAGTTCCGTCGGCAGGCGGCGATGCTCGTGGTCGACGGCGGTCGCGGCGTCCGCGATGTCGCCGGGGAACTCGATGTCAATCACGAGACGCTGCGGAACTGGGTGGGCGCGCTCAAGCGGGAGCGGGCCACGCCCGGCGGTCCGGTCAGCGGTGATGAGCGGGCCGAGCTGGCTCGGCTGCGGCGTCGGGTGGCCGAGCTGGAACTCGAGAAAGCGATCCTGAAAAAAGCCGCGGTCTTCTTCGCGCGGGAGACGGGGCGGTGAGCCGGGGCGCGGTCTTCGGCTTCATCGCCGCGGAGAAGACGACTTACGGCGTGCGCCGTCTCTGCCGGGTGCTGGGCGTGAGCAAGACTGCGTTCTATGACTGGGCCGCCCGTGGCGGTGGCCCGACCGCGGCCGAGCTCGAGGAGGCATATGCCATCGAGGCCGCCCGCGAGGCCTGGCTCGAGCACCGCCGGGTCTATGGCGCCCGCCGGCTGACCGCCGAGATCCGCGATCGCGGGCACCGGTGGAACCGCAAGCGGGTCGCCCGGCTCATGCGCATCGGCGGTATTGAGGGCATCCACCGGCGCCGCCGCGGCAAGTACGGCCGCCGTACACGCTCGACTGCGACCGCCGCGGACCTGGTCGAGCGGAGGTTCACCGCGCCGGTACCCGATCAGCTGTGGGTCGCCGACATCACCTCCCTGCGCACCTGGGAGGGCTTCCTCTATCTGGCAGTGGTGGTCGACGCCTGCACTCGGCGGGTCGTGGGCTGGGCGATGGCCGACCACCTGCGCACTGAGCTGGTCCTCGACGCTGTCGGCATGGCCCTGTTCACCCGCCAGCCCGCACCGGGGTTGGTGCACCACTCCGACCGCGGCAGCCAGTACACGTCCTGTGAGTTCGGCAAGACGCTGCGCACCTCGGGTCTGCTGGCCTCGATGGGCCGGGTCGGCTCGGCGTTCGACAACGCGATGGCCGAGTCCTTCTTCGCCACGCTGAAGACCGAACTGGTCTACCGGCGGCCCTGGCCGACCCGCCACGAGCTGGAGATGGAGGTCTTCAGCTACATCGAGGGCTTCTACAACCCGCGCCGCCGGCACAGCCGACTGGACAACCTCAGCCCGGCCGACTTCGAGAAGATGCTCACGACACAGAACGAGGCGTCCGCCTGACGGGGGTCACTTCATCCTATGCATCCCGGTCGAAGCGCCTGCCCGGGGTTCGCGGTGTGCCTCGGTGGAGGCCACTCATCGATCCGGTCCGGCACCGGACCACCGGTCATGGCCGCCCTGGGGCACACACCGCGATCGTCCTCGTCCTGCTGGCTGGCTACACCAACATCGCCGCCGCCCCAGCGACTCTTCGTTTACCAACCCACTGCCGCTGACCGCGTCTCGACGTAGCATGATCGCAACGGACGGACGCGGGGTGGACCGCCTACCCGCGCCTCTGCAGGAGCCCTCGTGTATCAGAGGACCCGGCACACTGCTCTTCCTGTTAGGAACACCAACGCTGGTGGCCCATCCAGGCTGCGGTGAGGGGGAACGACGCCGCTCCACAGCCGGTAGACGATGCCGGCTGCGGCGGGTCGCCCGAAGGGCGCTTCGCGTCCCTGCGGGATGGGCCTCCGGCCCACCCTTCACCCGACCCGCCCCAGCCGGGTTGGGGCCGGTTGTGGGGAGCGGCCAGGAGTGTGAATGTGGCTGGCGGTACGAGTACGCGGCCATTGCCGGCGGCTCGTTGCCGCGAGCGCGTGCGCGTTGGGTGCATTTGCCACTCTCGCGCCATTTCTAGGCGACCGAATGAATGCTCGACGACAGGCCGCGTATGCCTTCGTCGCTGCCCGTCGAGCCTCCAGGTAACGGCCGACCCTAAATGCTGAACGTTCGACAAGGGCCCGGATCGACCGGTCCTTGAGAAGCCGCGAGCCGCCGCGCAGATGTGCGAACGTGGTCCCTGAGGCGTCAGGATGACTGGCCAGTCGAAGCATCATCAAGACGTGAGGTCACGAAGTCTCGGCTGCAGGCTCCTTGATGTAGCGAGCCGCGAATGCCCGGCGGCGGGCCCAACTGGTGTCGATCCAGGTCTCCCGCTCGCTGTGGTCGGCAGAGTCGGCCTGAACACCGGTGACCTTGCTAAACAGCCCACCGGAGAAGGACGCGGAGGACGGCGGCGTCCCAGTCGGGCCGCCCACGATGTAGGCGAACCCAACAAAGCGGGCCGCGACATCCTCGACGGTGAAGTCACCAGCACCGACACCCTCGCGGACCGCGGCCTGCAGCTCGGGCAGGAGGCCCGCCTTGTCGACCACGCCGTAGAGGAAGGGACTGCCGGGCTCGCTCTTGGAGTCATCGCGCCCGCGGAGGTCGGCGAGCAGCATGGGAAGGATCCGGGTGGCCTCGCGTCGCAGCGCACTCCGGAGGGCTTCTTGGGTTTCCGGACGGATGCGCTCCATGGTGCTGGTAGCGATGGAGAGGACGTGGGCGCGCCGGTGGGTTTGGGTGCAGACGGCCAGCGCCGGGTCAACGTCTGTTCCCGGGTTGGCGTTGAGCAGGAGGCGCAGCAGGTTTGCCATCCAGTAGGTCGTCTGGGACTGAGAGGACGTCCACGCGGCGACACGGTCCGGAAGTTGGTCGACCAGCCTCATGCCGGTGCGCAGCAGCTCCATCGAAACCGGACCCTCGGGTGCTTCCCCGCGGGTCCAGGGCTCGCCAACATCGGGGTAGCGGACCCGGATCTTGCTCAGTGCGAGGGTGACCTGCTCGTCGTCCTCGGCCAAGACGAGGGTGAGGAGCTCGTCGGGGTGTCCGCCGGCCGCCTGTGCCAGGGCTCGAGCGATCACCGCGTCAGGGATGTCGCCCTCAGGGATGGACTGAGCGAGGTAGCGGTCGAAGTAGTCGGGGTGCGCGAACCTCCCTGCTTTGGCTCGTGCGGCGTGCTTCTCGGCGAAGGCTGGAAATAGGGTCTGGAGGACGGCGCGGGCATCGTGCCGGTCTTGGTCGTCCTCGACGGCGGCGAGCAGCGTTTCCCAGTCGGGTGTGGTTTCGTCGCGTGAGGCAAGGCCGATCGAGCCGGTCGACCCGCGGGTGAGCTCGGTCTTCCAGCGCTGTAGATGCGCGAACAGGTCGGGGAACTGCACCCTTAGGAAGGTCGCCAAAATCAGGTCAACGTCATTCATCTCGTCGAGGTCGTGGATGCGGAATTGCTCGCGGACCTGAGCCAGGAACCGCTCGATGGCCCGCGGCGTGGTCAGTTGAGAGGGCATCGTGGTAAGGACCATGCGTCCAATGCGATGCTTTTCGAGGTTCGTCTCGACCCGCTCGAGTGTCACGATCTCCGTCAGTCCGGCATCAAGGATTTTGACGATCTTGCCCGTCAGCAGCGGCGGCATGCTCAGCGGGTATTGAACGATCTTCTCCATGAACGCTCGCGCGCGCGCTGTCGAGACACGGCCGCGGGAGGGGTCCTGGAGGGTCTCGACCAACGTCTGCTCGTCGTAGGCAAGCAGAAAATCAACGCCCGGAAAGCGACCGAGCAATCTGACAACTTTCAACAGGTCCAGCAGCTCAGCCGGCTGCAGCCGGTCGATGTCATCCACCACAACCAGGATGGGGGTACCGAGGTCCCGCAACTCGGCGGCGACCTCGGCGAACGCGACATTCCAAGGCTTGCGGAGCCGCTCCTCGACGGCACGGCTCGCCTCGGCGATCGCAGTCCCCACCCCCGGGATCGCGGCGGCCAGCGGCCTGGCGATGTCTGCGTAGGCGGTGATCCGCTCGCGCAACCGTCGGGTTCGTTCGGTCTTGGGGGCGGCCTCACCAAGGGCGGCGAAGAACTCCTCGAGCAGCGCCTCGGTCCCCGAAGTTGCCCACGGGGTAAACGACACGAAGCGCCAAAGGCCGTCGACTCCGTCGCGCGGGGCGGTGAGAAAAGTAGTGATCATCGCGATCACCGAGGACTTGCCGCTGCCCCAGGGCCCCTCAAGGCCGTAGACAACGCTGGACTCCGCTGTGTGATTCTCGTTGATGAGGCGTGCGGCATGCTCTGCGAACGGCGCTCGGCGGAGCCGGTCCTGCCCAACGGAGCTGATCGGGTCGTCATGCCATCCCGGCCTTTCGCCATCAACCTCATCAGACTCGGTCACGACAAGTAGCGTAGGACGACCACCGACACAGGTTGCAAACCACCGGAACAGGGCCCTGCGAGACGGCCGGGCCTGAGAACAACGGCGCAGACGGACCACGACAGCGCCTGCCGCACGGGAGTCCTGCAGGCGCCCCGTGGCCGGCGCATGCACCTGCAGCTTCAGGTCGCTGACGCCACGACCGGAGTCGCCGAGTCCCGCAGGGATCCCTCTCCGGTGACGGCGAACGCAGGCCCACAGCCCCGTCCCTAACGGCGGCTCTAGGGACATGCCAGAAGCGCCGCTAGCAACGTCGCCTGATTGTCGACTCAATCGGACTTGAGGAGATCGTTCATGCCGACACCGGTGGCGCCTTATCCACGAGGTGAACTTTCGCCTCCTTGAGAACCTCACGAATATGTTCGATGGCGCTGATGTTTGGCCGACCGCCGTCCTTTCTGTCCGCCTCCGGGTCCCAACCCATGTAGCCCTCCGAGTCGTTGAGGAATCGGTCGACGTCAGCGCGGAACCCGGATACACGACCGGGTACGACCTCTAGCCACGTCTGTCCGCGTCCAAGCAGTATCTCCAACATTCCTTCCAGGTTGGCCAACTCATGTCCTTCCCACCGGTTGGACCCGTGGGCCAGCAGGTACCGGGCTTGCGTGAGGATCAGTCGAAATACCGCCTCCTGATCCTTGTCCTCCAGTTGTCGAAGGATTGCCAGCATGGCGAGGCCGACATTTCGCCGCTGGGATCCGCCTTCGAGGTAGCCGACGGCTGTCGTGAGCACTTCAAATTGCCGTTGCTCCAGGTCGGATGCACGTCGTTCGCGCTCGACGGACTCCCGCCATTTGAACTCCTGACGATCTCGTTTCAATTGCACGGCCAAGGTGGCCGTGACTCCACTGAGGGCAAGGACGGCGCCGATGATGGCGGCTACGGCTTCACTCACTTCCAACCACGACCTCGAACCTGGGAGCGGACTGACCGATTGTCCTGACGAAATCCTTGTCGAGTCCTGGGGGCGCGTGCAGCATGCCCTGACCCCGTCATCGCGGCGTCACGTCAGCATCACGGCTGTCCCTTAGGCAGCCGCTATGGGACAGTCCGCTGCGCTGGTGCCGTCACTGTCTGACCGTCCCGCCAGCCGAACCCTCACCGGAAACACCGCGGGACGGAGCGGCGCCCCTGGGCCGCCGACCCGTAAGACCCGCCCGGTGACCTGTCCCACACCGGTGGGACAACCGGGACGCCCTCCTGATACGGCCCATGACTAGGGCGCTTCGGGTCGTCCGTCCGCTGCACGGCACCCGACATCCCAACGGCTGTGCGGAAAGCTGCGACGTCCGCGAGTGGATGACACCGGCACAGGGGACGCCATGGTCGCGAGGAACCAGCCAGTCGTCATTCGAGAATCTGTCCCGCGTCAAGCAGCTGGCAGATCTTCGGTCTCGGGAAACTTGGGGATCAGCGGGTCGGCCAGGCCGAGGTGGACGTCTCTGGGCCGGTTCCAGGCCAGCGCCTCGTGCGGGCGGACGGTGTTGTACTCGACCCGGTAGTCCTCGGCGTGGGCGACCAGGTCCAGGGCGTCGGGGATCTCCTCGAGAAACAGCTTCTCGTACTTCAGCGAGCCGAAGCCGCGCTCGCGTGAGCCGTTCTGCCCCGGGGTCTTGACCCGGGTGCGCACGTGCCGCAGCTCGGGGTGGGTGGCGATGAACGCCTCGAACCGAAACGACCGGAACGGCCCGCCGTTGTCGGTCACGATGGTGACCAGCGGAACCAGGTTGCCCTGCTCGTCGCGCTCGGCGAGGTCGGCCAGCGGCCGCCCCGCCAGGCGGGCGGCCTCAGTGAGGGCGAGCTCGACCGCGGCGACGGCGTCGTGCTGGTTCGCGGTCGGCGCGACGTGCCAGCCCAACTCGTACTTGCTTCAGTAGTCCCGGCAGCCGGCCAGCCGCCACGTGCCGCCGGCGGTGGTCTCGAACTCGGAGAAGTCCAGCTGCCATACCTGGTTGGGACCGGTCGGCTCGGTGGCGAAGGCGACCTTGCGGCGGGCGGCCAGCGCGCGCCGTTCCCGCTGGTAGTTGGCCTCCAGCAGCAGCCCCTCGTCACGCAGCAGCCGCAGCACAGTGGCCTGGGAAACCCGGTGCCCGTCGTGGCGGCACATCGCCCACACCTTGCGGTGTCCCCAGGCCGGATGGGCCAGCGCGTGCCGACGGGCGGCGTCGCGGATGCGTTCGCGGGCCGGTCGCGGCCACGGGCCCCGCGTCGGCCAGGCGGCCCGGGCGCGGGCCTGGTGGCGGCGCCAGGTGCGCTCGGGCACGCCGATCAGAGCGCAGAACCTCGTGGTCGGCATGCCCGCCTGGATGCAGATCACCTCGAGGTCCGCGAAGGGCCCAGGCGGCCCTCGGCGGACTTCTTCCACACCCGTAGCTCGACCGCGGCCTCGCCCAGGGCCTGGGTCAGCTCGGCGACCTCGGCCTCCAGCTGCGCCTCCCGGGTCGACGGACCGGACCTGCCGGCGACCAGGCCGGCCCGGCCGGACTCCAGGAACTGGCGCTTTCAGTTCCCGACCGACTGCTCGGACACCTTCGCCCGCCGCGCGGCCTCGGCGACGGTCACCTCTCCGGCCAGGATCGACAGCACGATCCGGACCTTCTCCTCAGCCGGGAACACCGGCGGTCTCGCCATGAACGATCAGACTCCTTGCCAGGTCAGACCCGCAAGCAACGGGCCCTGCCAGAAAGTCTGACGCGCGACACATCGACCAGCGACCGTCATCAACCGCCAACGAAGTGACGCCTGCAATCACCCACCACTGTAACGACCAACGTTTATCACTGACCATCGAGCCTTTACTTCATATCGGCACGCATGCTACCAATAGAGGTAGACCGGGCCCCGCTTCGCGGGACCCATCGGCGTCTTATGGGGTGACATGTTGGCCATTGTCTGGTGGCGTTGATAGATGCACGGCGGCATGAAGGTCTACGCCGGCGCACCGGCCGCCGCCCGGCACTACGTGGAGGCCGACCGGGGCAGAGCGGATGACTACTACCTCGCCGAGGGCACCGGGATCGCCCGCCGCTTCACCACCGGCCCTGACGGCAGGGGCCAGGAGTGGGCACCGCTGTCCGGGGACGGTTACGAGTCCTGGGTGGCCGGGCTCGACCCCGAGACCGGCGAGCCCCGGGGATGGCTGCGCACCGACGACCGGGCGGTCCGGTTCGTGGAGGTCGTGGTCAACGGCCCGAAGTCGTGGTCCATGGCCGCCGCGCTGCACCCCGACATCGCTGCCGCCTACGACGCGGCGCAGGACCGCGCCGCCGGCCAGGTCATCGGCTGGCTCGCCGGTCACGCGACCACCCGCGTCGGTCCGCGCGGCGGGCAGCTGCAGGTGCCCGTCGAGCGCTTGGAGGCGGTGACGGTCGCGCACCACACCTCCCGTGCCGGGGATCCACACCGGCATTTGCATCTCCAGATCAACGCGCGGGTGTTCGCGGCCGGGAAATGGCGTGGCCTGCACACCATCGGCGTCCGCGACTCCCTCGCAGCGATCAACGGTATCGGGCACGCCGCGGTCGCCACCGACCCGCAATTCCGGGACGCCCTGGCCGCGCACGGATTCACGCTGGACGGTACTGGAGAAATACTGGAGCTTGCCGAGTATGTGGGCCCGTTCAGTGCCCGCGCCGCGCAAATCGCGAGGAATGCGGACCGATATGAACGGGAATGGACGCGCGCGCATCCCGACGAGACTCCCGGTCCGGCGCTGCGCAAGGCGTGGGACCGGCGGGCGTGGGCCGAAGGGCGTCCCGACAAGGTGAACCCGCAACCGGGGGCGAACGTCACCGAACGGTGGCTGGCCGAGCTCGCCGACCTCGGCTACCGCGACCGCAATGTTCCCGTCGCCCTGACAGCGACGCCGGTCGGCATGTTCGATCGGGACGGCGCGGCCGAGACGGCGGTGGCCCGGGCGGGTGCGACTCGGTCTGCGTGGAACCCGGCCGATCTCCGTGGCGAAGTGGAGCAGCTGATCGCCGCCCAAGGGATCGTCGCCGACGGCCCGGTCCGTATCCAGCTGGCTGAGGACGTCACCGCCCGCGCCATGGGCCGCTGCGTGCCGCTGCTGTCCCCGGACGGTGCTGCTGTCGCCGTTGCGGAGCACATCCGCGCATGGACGTGCCAGCCGGTCCTGGATGTCGAAGCCGACCTGACCACCCGCCTCGCTGCCCGGGCTGCCGCCGGTGGCCGGGACCGCCACCTGACACCGCCCGAGGTCTTGTCGGCGGCCGGTGGACGGCTGGATGCGGGCCAGACGGCCGCGGTCGCCGCCCTCGCCGGGAACCGGCCGCTGGTCGTCGTGGAGGGGGCTGCCGGTGCCGGGAAGACCACCACCCTGGCCGTCACGCATCGACTGCTCGAGGGCGATGGGCGTCGGCTGGTGGTGGTGACGCCGACGTTGAAGGCGGCGAAGGTCGCCTCCGTGGAGGTCGGCACTACGGCCGGGTCGGCGGCGTGGCTGGCCTTTCAGCACGGTTGGCGGTGGGACGGCGACGGGGCCTGGACGCGGCTCACCCTCGGCCAGGCCGACCCGGTCACCGGAGGCGTCTATGGAAGCCCGGGCGAGGGAGCGCGGCTGCGGCCGGGGGATCTGCTGGTCGTCGACGAGGCGGGCATGCTGGATCAGGACACCGCCCGCGCCCTGCTGACCGTAGCCGATGAGTGCCGGGTGCGGGTGGCGTTGCTGGGTGATCGGCGTCAGCTGGCGGCGGTCGGGCGTGGCGGTGTGCTGGATCTCGCCGCCGACCGGGTCGACCCGGCCGCGCACCTGATCCTGGACGGGGTGCACCGGTTCACCCGCACGCTCATGGACCCTGATGGATCCATGCGGACGGTGCCGGACTCCGGCTACGCCGACCTGACCCTGGCCATGCGCACCGGAGAGGATTCCGGCAAGGTTTTCGACGCGCTGTGCGCCCGCGGGCAGATCCGGATCCACCCCGCTGCCGCCGCGCTGAACGAGGCGCTGGCCGCCACCGTCGCCGTGGCCTTCGACGCGCGGCAGCGGCCGGCGGTGGTGGTGGACACCCGTGAGCAGGCGGCCGAGCTGAACGCCGCGATCCGGGAGCGGCTGGTCACCGAGCGCCGCGTCGATGACGTCGCCGCGGTGACGACGCGGTCGGGTCAGTGGATCGGTGCCGGGGACCGGATCGCCACCCGCCGCAACGACCGCGCCTTTGGCGTCGCCAACCGCGACACCTGGACTGTCGTCTCGGCCGACGCGACCGGGGAAGTGGTCGTCACCCTCGCCGACACGGCGCCGGCCACTGTCACCCCTGGCGCCGGTGCCGGCTCCCGGGGACGTTCCTGTTCTGTCACCCCCGGCTCTGAGCAGCAACGGGTGCTTCCGGCCGACTACGTCAGAGAGCACGTGGAGCTGGCCTACGTGACCACCGCCCACGGCGTGCAGGGCGACACCGTCCCGACCGCGCACCTGGTGGTCGGGGAGCAAACCGGGGCGGCGTCGGCGTATGTGGGGATGACCCGCGGCCGCCAAAGCAACACCGCCCACCTGATCGCCGCGGATCTGGTGGAGGCGCGGGAGCAGTGGGTCGCCGTGTTCGCCCGCGACCGCGCCGACCTCGGCCCCGCGCACGCCGCCCAGCTCGCTGCCGCGGAGGCCGCCCGCTACGCGCAGCCCCGCCCGCTGGAACACGTGCTCGCGGACCTGCACGAGGCGTGGAGCGTCGAGGAGCGCTGGCGGCTGCGGCTCGCTGTCGAGGAGCCGGTGCGGAACCGGTTGCGGCAGCTCGTGGAGCTCGGCTGGGACCCCCACGAACGCATGCAGGCGGCCACGGAGCGGCACCAGGAGATCTGGCACGAGGCCCACCGCGCCGAGCGGCGGCTGCAGGCCGCCGAGATCACCGTCGCCGGCGACAGCGACCGGATCCGGGACCATCTGCTCGACGCCTGGAACAGTCAACGAGAGCCGGCCCACCAGGCCGCGGGGGTGGTCCTGCAAGGAGCCGGTCGTTTCCGGCTGCGGCGCGGGACGGTCACCGAGGCCGCCGCGGAGCTCACCGCGTGGGGCGACGCGTGGCGCCCCTACCTGCCCACCCTGCCGACCGACGCCCGCGCGCTCGCCGAGCACGCCAACTCGTTCGATGACCGCCCCGCCCTGTGGACAGCGTTCGACGCTGCCGCCCGCCAGGCCGCCGAGCAATGGCATCCCGAGTACGCGGCGCTGCAGGCCGTGGCGGCCGCCGCCCGGCACGCCCACCAGCAGGCCGCCCGCGCCGTGGACGACGCCCGGCGCGAGCAGACCGCGATGGTCGGCCGCCTCGGCGGGATCGCCCTGACCCACGACCCGGCCGGACAGCTGGCCGAACTCGAGCGGCAGGCCGCCGCAGACCACGCCGAACTCGCCGCCGCCCAGGCCCGGATCGCCCAGCTGACGGCCGAGCCGGCCCTCCTCGGCCACCCGCCCGACCGGCGCACCCGGAAACGCGACACCTGGCAGGCCCGGCGTGACACCGCACGCCAACAGCAGCAGCGGGACCGCACCGCACCGCCCGACGCCTCGGTCTACCGCCGACACAGGCAGGAGGAGCACCACGTCCGGTCCGCCGGCCGTCCCGGCCACGGCATCGGCAGATGACCGCGACATCCTCGTGCCGCACAGAGCGTGAGCTCAGGAGGCCTACAGGAGAAAAACCGGAGTAAGCCCGGAAAAGCTGGCCGCGGGGTGTCACCAATCGGCCCGAAATGGCGCCTTCTACGACGACAGCGCCCCATCCCCGACGAGACCCGGAGCCAGCCATGCCCGACCCGATCGCCGCCCATGAGACCGAGTTGCTCACCATCGTCGAAGCCGCCGACCTCCTCCGCGCCCCCGTCGCCACCCTCCGCTACTGGCGGCACCGCAACATCGGCCCCCACAGCTTCCGGCCCGGCCGCCGCGTCCTCTACCGCCGCGACGACCTCCGAACCTGGATCGACGCGAAAGCAGGCCAGGTCAGTGAGCACTGACGAAGTCCCTCCACGCGGACCGCGCCGAGGCCGCTCCGGCAGCCGCGGTGCGGCGGGGGAGGGAGAACGTGCCGTGCCGCCGGCGAGCCCTGCGGCTCGGCGGGCCCTGCGGGCCCGCATGGCAGCCCACCACCTGCACGCCGGCATCCCCGACGCCGCCGCCCACACGGCACCTGCCCGAGCCGCGTTCCTGGCCCGGTTCGAGCGCGAGGTGGACCCGGACGGCGTTCTTGATCCTCGCGAGCGAGCCCGTCGCGCCGAGCACGCACGCAAGGCCTACTTCCTCCGGCTCGCGCTGGCCTCGGCCCACGCCCGGGGAGCCCGCCGTGCCAACGGAAGACCGGGCCCCACGGCGGAACGCTAGGCGAACCGAGGTAGCGCCATCCCGTGAACCGAGGATCTCGACCTTCGACAGCGGCGGCACGGCGCCCGTTCGCCGGCCAGATGCGGGACGTTCCGGTGACGCGAGGTCAGCGACGCTTGGGGTCGCCCGCGGTCAACGCCCAGCGGGAACGGGGCCTCACAGCCGGTCCCCGAGGGCGGCGCGGTGGAATGCGGCGCGGGCGCGTTCGTCGGCGGCGCTGGCGGCGTATCGGCCGACCATCTCCCGGGACCGCCAGCCGGCGAGCCGCATCAGGTCCTGCTCCTGGCCGCCGGAGGCGAGCCAGGTGTGGGCGTAGGTGTGCCGGAACCGGTGTGGGTGGACGTTCCGCACCCCGGCCTCAAGGGCGCGGCGTTCGAGCATCTGCCGGACGCCGGAGTCCGTGACCCGGCCCTTCTTGCCCAGCCATAGCGCCTCCGTGGCGGCTTGGGGGTGCGCGGCCCGGGCGCGGAGGTAGCGACGCAGCGCGTCGGCGGTCTTGGAGCCATAGGGGACCGCACGGCCGCGTCTGCCCTTACCCATCACCACAGCTACGCTCTGCTCGGCGTCCAGATCGTCGACGTTGAGCCCGGCCAGCTCCCCGGCGCGCATGCCCGTGTCGATCAGCATCCGCAGCATGGCGGTATCCCGGCGGTTCTCGAAGGTGTTGCCGCGCGCCGCGTCTAGCAGGGCGCTCAGTTCGTCGTCGGTGAGGATGTGGACCGGCTGCTCGGGCACCGCAGGTGGGCGCATCCGCTCCATGGGGGAGTGGCCTATTTCGCCGTCCTCGACCAGCCACCGGAAGAGCTGCTGCAGCGAGCGGTAGTGCTTGGCGACCGTGGCGGGGGAGACCCGGTCGGCGAGTGCCGCGAGGAAGGCCTCGAGGTGCTCTCGGGCGATGCCGGCGGCCCCCGTCGGCATCCCCGCCTCTCTCAGCCAGACCAACAGGTTGTCCCCGACCTTCAGGTAGCTGGCGATCGTCGAGGGCGCGACGTTGCGGGCACGCAGGTGGGTGCGCCAGTCGGGCAGCAGAACAGCCAGATCGTCGATCCCGGGTGTAGTCGCGGTCACAGTTGCGCCCTTCGGAGCGGCTGCGGCACGCCGGATCGGGGCATGCGTCATGGTTCAGATGATGGCACAGTCCCCGTCTGTTCGAGCGCTGTGCGGGATTTAGTACCCGTGTATTGCCTGGTGGTGGGGCGGGTGGGGCTCGAACCCACGACCCAGGGATTATGAGTCCCATGCTCTGACCGGCTGAGCTACCGCCCCTGACGAGCGCCGCCCAGCCTGCCAGACGCGGACGGGTGGGTGCCCGTGGCGTCCAGGCGACTCACAGCAACCGCGCGGCCGCACCCCAGCTCCAGCCGCCACCGTGAGAGCTCCCCAGACCACGAGGAGCACCGTGAACGAGCAGCACGACCTGAGCGGCAACCGCTGGGAGCCCTCGGGCGCCCCTGCCTGGCACCCCGAGCACAGCCCGGCCACGCCGTCGCCCGTCCCCGGCTCGTCCACGACGGTCCAGGTGCCGGTTGCCGCCACCGCGCCGACGGCGGAGCTCCCCACGGGCGCCGCAGCCGCCGGCGGGACGCGTCGCCGGCGGCTGCCCGCCAGGCTGCGGCAGCGGGCCGCGGTCGGCGCCGCGGCCGCCGCGCTGCTCGCCGTCGGCGGCGTCGGCGGCTTCGCCCTGGCCGAGACCACCACGGGGGACGACGCCGCCACCTCGGTCGTCCGGCAGGGCGGCAGCACCGCCCCGGACGGCGACGGCTCTCCCGGCGGACGCCCCGACTTCGGTCAGGGGGTCCCGCCCGGCTTCGGCGGCACCCCGCCCGGCCTCGACGACGGCACGACTGACGGTGGTACGGCCGACGACGGCAGCACGGACGGCGGCAGCACGGACGGCGGCACGACGGACGGGACCGCCGGGGACAGCGCGTGACGACGACCGTGGCGGCACCCCTCCCGGGGACCGTGCCCGCCGCCCCCGGGAGGGATCCCCGGGCGCGCACCGACGCCGCCGTCCGCACCGGTGCCGCCGTCCTGCTCTGGGCCGGCCTGGCCCTGGTCACCTGGTGGTGGGCCACCGGCGGCGGCCTCGCGGACCTCACCGCCTGGGGGTCGGGCCTGGAGTCGGCCGGCCGCCTCACCGGACTGCTGGCCTCGGACCTCCTGCTGGTGCAGGTCCTGCTGATGGCCCGCATCCCCGTGCTCGAGCGCGCCTTCGGCCAGGACCGGCTCGCCCGGCTGCACCGGCTGACCGGCTTCGCCTCGTTCGACCTCATGGTCGGTCACGTCGTCCTGATCACCTGGGGCTACGCCGCCGGTGAGCTGGCGCGGACGCCGGCCACCTTCTGGGAGCTCACCACCGACTACCCCGGCATGCTGCTGGCCGTCGCCGGCACCGCCTGCCTGGTGATGGTCGTCGTCACCAGCGTCCGCGCCGCCCGCCGCCGGCTGCGCTACGAGTCCTGGCACCTGATCCACCTCTACGCCTACCTCGGCGTGGGCCTCGCCCTGCCGCACCAACTGTGGACCGGTCAGGACTTCCTCGCCTCGACCGCCCGCACCGTCTACTGGTGGGGTCTGTGGGCGGCCGCCGCCGTCGCCGTCCTCGTGTGGCGGGTCGCGCTGCCGCTGGCGCGCAGCGCCCGGCACCGCCTGCGGGTCACCTCCGTGGTGCCCGAGGGGGACGGCGTCGTCTCGGTCTACCTCACCGGCCGCGACCTCGGCCGCCTCCCGGTCGAGGCCGGGCAGTTCCTCACCTGGCGCTTCCTCACCGGCCCGGGCTGGACGCGCGCGCACCCGTACTCGCTGTCGGCGGCCCCCGACGGGCGCAGCCTGCGGATCACGGTCAAGGACTCCGGCGACGGCAGCGCCGCGCTCGCCTCCCTGCGCCCGGGCACGCGCGCCCTGGTCGAGGGCCCGCACGGCCGGCTCAGCGCCCGCGCCCGATCCCGCCGCAGGGTGCTGCTCGTCGGCGCCGGGGTGGGCGTCGCCCCGCTGCGCGCCCTCGCCGAGGCCCTGCCCTACGCCCCGGGTGAGGCCACGCTGCTCTACCGCTTCACCGGGCGCCCGCTGTTCGAGTCGGAGTTCGCCGTCCTCGCCGCCGAGCGAGGCCTGCGGGTGCTCCTCCTGCCCGGTCACCGGCGCGCGCCGGGCTCCTGGCTCGGCGCCGGCACGCCCCCGGGCGACGACGCCGCCGTCCTGCGCACCTGGGTGCCCGACGTCGCCGACCGCGACGTCTACGTCTGCGGCCCGGAGGGCTGGGCCGCAGACGTCCGCCGCAGCGCCGAGGCCGCGGGCCTGCCCGCCGCGCGCTGCCACGTCGAGAGCTTCGGGTGGTGAGCGGGGTGCGCCGCATCGTCCTGTGGTTCGCCGGCACCGTGACCGGGGTCGTCCTGCTGTTCGGCTACCCGACGTCGACGTCGTCCGCCCCGGCCGCCGGCACGGTGGTGGAGGCCGCGCCGGTCGGCACGACCGACGGCGGCCCGACGGGCGGCAGCACCAGGGACGGCGGCACGACCGACACCAGCGGCGCGGTCACCGTGACCGGGCCCTCGGTGGACACCCGCTGGGGGCCGGTGCAGGTGCAGGTCACCGTGGCCGACGGCGTCATCACCGACGTCGAGGTGGTCGAGTACCCGACCGAGAACGGCCGCGACCGGCAGATCAACGCCCGGGCCGTCCCGCAGCTGGTGCAGGAGACGCTCGACGCCCAGAGCGCCGACGTCGACATGGTCAGCGGCGCCACCTACACCAGCGAGGGCTACCTGCAGTCGCTGCAGGGTGCCCTCGACGAGGCGGGGCTGTGACCGCCGCGCTCACCCGGCACGTCGAGCAGGTGATGGGGCTGCCGATCAGCCTGGCCCTGCGCGGACGGCACGTCGACGACGCCACCGGCCGGGCGGCGTGGGCCGAGGCGGTGGCGGTCCTGCGCGAGGCCGACCGCGTCTTCAGCACCTGGCGCGCCGACTCGGTGGTCTCGTGCCTGGCCCGCGGCGAGCTGGCCCTCGGCGACTGCCCGCCCGAGGTCGCCGAGGTGCTCGCCATCGGCGACGCCGCCGAGCGCGACAGCGGTGGCGCCTTCCGCGTCCGGCGGCGCGGCCCGGACGGCGCCGAGGTGCTCGACCCCAGCGGCGTCGTCAAGGGCTGGGCCGCCGAGCGGGCGGCCGAGCCGCTGCGCGCGCTGCCCGACACCGACTTCGCGCTCAACGCCGGCGGCGACCTGCTCTGCCGCACGCTCGACCCCGACGCCGCCCCCTGGCGGATCGGCATCGAGGACCCGCGCGACCCGCGCCGGCTCATCGCCCGGGTCCCCGTGCACACCGGCGCGGTGGCCACCTCCGGCACCGCCCACCGCGGTCAGCACCTGGTCGACGCGCGCACCGGCCGGCCGCCCTCCGGCGTCGCGTCGGTGACGGTGGTGGCGGGGTCGCTCACCGACGCCGACGTGGACGCGACGGCGGCCTACGTGCAGGGCCGCGACGCCGCCCGCTGGCTGGCCGGCCGGCCGGGCCGCACCGGCCTGGTCGTGTGGGCCGACGGCTCGGCCACGCCGGTGGGCTGACCGACGCTCAGTGGGGGCCGTGGTCCCAGCCGGGGTCGAAGCCGCGCGGTTCGGCGCCGAACAGGCCGTGCACCACCAGCGAGCCCAGCAGGACCAGCAGCAGCAGCGCGGCCGCCGCGGCCAGCGCGAGCCGGAGCGCCGCCGGGCCGCCGGTCCGGGCGCCGGTCACGGTCGCGCGCACCTGCTCCCAGGCCAGGAGACCCAGCGGCCCCCAGCCCGGTGCCGTCGCCGGGGTGGCGGCGGGTGCCGTCGCGGGCGGCAGGTCGGCGGTCAGCCGGGGCAGGTCGTGCAGGTGCACCGCGGCGAAGGCGGCGGCCATGCGCTCGCTGCCCTCGTCCGGCGTGAGCCGCCCCTGGGCGACGGCGTCCTGCAGCCGGTGCACCGTGGCCGCCCGGTCGCTGTCGCCGGCCCGCATCGGCGGGACCTGCCCTCCGGTGACGTCGTCCATGTGGTTCCTCCTGCGCCGAGCCGTTTCGGTCGGCCAGGGTGCCCGCCGTTCCTGTGACGGACCTGTGAGGCACCGCACACCAGGGGGACGACGGGCCGGGAGCGGCGGCCGTCGCGGATCGTGCGGCCCTCGGGACGCCTCGTGAGACGTGCAGGTCAGGCACTCGGGAACGGCGCACAGGCTCGCCGTCACCGTTCCCCGTTCGTGATGTGGCTGGTGGGGGCCGTAGTACGTTCGCCTGCGGCTCAGCCGGCTCCAGCGCCTCGCACCGAGGGCACCGGCCGGGCCCCGCCTGACCGCCCCGGCCCGCGTGCCGGGGGACCGGGGACCCGTGGGAGTCCCCGGGTCGGTCGCGCCCGCGGACGCCGGACGTGGGCAGCGGCGTGCCCTGCGGGGCGCCCGCCGACCCGGAGGCGGCCGCGACGAACGGAGACGCGCCCCTTGGCGACCCTGCGCCACCGGACCGCCCCGGGCACCCGCCCCGCCCCGTCCCGCCGGCTCCGCCGCGCCGTGTTCGCCGCCGGCGCCGTGGGGGGACTCCTCCTCTCGTCCCCGGCCTCCGCGCTGGCCGACCCGCAGGACGACGTCGCCGCCGCGGAGGCCGCCGAGCGCGACCTCGTCGCCGAGGTCGGCCGGATCCAGGGCGAGGTCACCGCCGCGGAGGAGCAGCTGCAGCGGATGACGGTGGAGGCCGAGGCCGCCGCGGACGCGGCGCTCGTCGCCCGGGCCGAGCTGGCCTCCGCCCAGCAGGCGGCCGCCGTCGCCGCCGCCGAGCTGCAGGCCGCCCGCGACGCCGTGGCCGCCGCCGAGGACGAGGTCGTCGAGCTCGGCCGCGAGGCGTACATGGGCAGCCAGGGGGACCTCGGCGGGGGAGTCTCCGTGCTGCTCGACAGCGAGGGCCCTCGCGAGGTGCTCGAGCGGGCCGCCACCCTGGACATCCTCGGCGCGCAGCGGGCGCAGACCCTCGAGGAGTTCGAGCTCCTCGAGTCCCAGGAGGCCGAGGCCGAGGCCGTGGCCCGCGCCGCCGTGGCCGAGCGCGACGCCGCCTCGCGCGCCGCCGCCGAGGCGCAGGCCGCCGCCGACGCCCGGCTGGCCGGCGCCCAGGCCGACTACGACGCCCTCGCCGCCCGGAAGGCGGCGCTCGACGAGCGGCTGCGCGTCGCCGAGACCGAGCTGCTCCGGCTGCGCGGCATCGCCGACGCCGAGGCCGCCTGGGCCGCCCAGCAGCAGGCCGAGCAGCAGGCCGCGCTGACCGTGCAGGTCACCGGTGGCGGCATCGCCCCGACCTCGGGCCGGGTGACCTCCTGCTACGGCGCGCGGTGGGGGACCATGCACTACGGCGTCGACATCGCCGCCCCGATCGGGACGCCGATCGTCGCCCCCGCCGGCGGTGTCGTCCTGCAGGCCGGGCCGGCCAGCGGCTTCGGCCAGGCCGTCTACCTCCAGCACGACGACGGCACGATCACCCTCTACGGCCACGTCAACCGGTTCTTCGTCTCCGCCGGGCAGGTGGTCGGTCCCGGCCAGCAGATCGCCGAGGTCGGCAACGAGGGCCAGTCCACCGGCCCGCACCTGCACTTCGAGGTGCACCAGGGCGGGCTCTACGCCAGCCGCGTGGACCCCGTGCCGTGGCTGAGCGCGCACGGCGTCTCCCTCGGCGGCGGCTGCTAGCGGCTCCCGTCCGGGCCGGCTGGTCAGCGGCGCCCGCGCAGCCGGCCGAGCAGGTCGCCGGCCCCGCCGACGGTGCGTGCGGCCAGCGCCAGGATCGGCCCGCCCGGGATGCCCGGCGCCGACTCCACGATGGGCGCGAGCTGCATCAGCCCCGCGAGGTCGTGCACCCGCAGTCGCCGGCGCACGAGCGCGGCGGCCGGGTTGGTGCGCCCCGACGCGGCGTCCAGCAGTACGTCGGCGCGGGCCTCGACGGCGGCGCCGCGGGGCCGGACGTCGCCGTCGAGCCGCCGGACGGTCCAGCCGCCGTCCGCGGCGGCGAACGCCCAGCCGCCGTCCGGGGTGACCAGCGCCGCGCCGCCGGTGATCCCCGACGACGAAGCGAGCGCGCCGGTCACGTCGGCGAGCGCGGCCAGGCCGGCCTGCAGCACCTCCGGCGGCGGTGGGGGAGCGCCCAGCGGCACGAGGTCCAGGCCGTGGACGGCGAGCTCGTAGGCCTGCCCGAGGACCACCGACAGCATCGGCAGCCGGCCCACCGTCGACACCACCGGCGCGGTGTCGAGCCAGGCCGGCTCGTCGGCGAGGTAGCTGACGGTGGCCTCCCGGTTGCGCCGCAGGGCGGCCAGCACCTCCGCCTGCGAGGCGTCCCGGTGGGCGGCGGTCACCCGCGCGTTGGTCGCGTCGACGTCGGGCGGCGTGCCCGTGCCACCGGCGCGCGCCGAGGCGACCAGGCCGGCCAGCGCCGCGTGGTCGGGCCAGACCCCCAGGTGCACGCAGACCTCGTGCGCCCGCCAGCCGGGCAGGCGGGTCGGTCGGTCGAGGTCGACGGCGGCGGCCTGCTCGAGGAAGGCGTCCCAGGCGCCGAGCACCATCGGCCCCACGACGTCGCGGCCGGCGTCGGCCAGCCCCTGCCGTGGCGTGTGGCTGCGGTCGTCCTCGGTCATGCCGGGCCCCTACCCACCGCGGCCGGAGTCCTCGCCGCCCCATGCCCGCACCTCGCCGACCCGGCCCGGGGCGACGGGACGGCACTGGCCGAGGACGAAGGTGCTGGCCGAGGACGCGGCCACGGCGGCGCCGGGCTGCCGCGCCGGGCCGACGCGGTCTCCCCACTGGGCCGCGACGGCGGGCGGAGGGCAGGTGCGCGACCCCGCACGGTGACGACCCCGCCGGTGTGGCGATGACTCACCGTGACGCCGGAACGGGCGCGTCCGGCCGCGACACGTCCCTCGGGGACCGCCCGTGGCGAGAGCCCCGGTGTACGGTCACGGCGACCCGCACCCTGGTTGGACGGCTGGGTCGCCCTCGTGGTATGCCGCTGACCAGCACTTCCGTGACGCCCGAGGTCCCGTCGGTCACATCCGGCACAGCTGCCTCATCCGCACTGGCGCGACGGGCACATCATCGTGCACACTGTCACTGGAGCCCCTGGTCCGCCGCCACTGACCACAGCCTGTCACCGAATCGATCGTCCGTTGGGGAAGACGAGACCGATCGAGTCGATGGAGGTGCCTCGTGCAGCGACGGTCTACCCAGGGTGTCGTCTTCGTGCACTCCTGCCCGAAGGCGCTCTGCCAGCACGTCGAGTGGGCGCTCGAACGCGTCGTCGGCGCGCCGGTCTCCCTGTCGTGGGCCGACCAGCCCGCGGCGCACGGTGCCTACCGTGCCGAGGTCGCCTGGACCGGTGCCCCCGGGACGGGCGCCAAGCTGGTCGCCGCGCTGCGCGCGTGGCCCATGCTGCGCTTCGAGGTCACCGAGGAAGCCAGCCACGGCAACGACGGCGAGCGCATGTCCTACGTGCCCGGGTACGGCGTCTACCGCGCGCCCACGAGCGCCAACGGCGACCTCGTCGTCACCGAGCAGCAGCTGCGCCACCTGGCTGCCACGGCGACCTCCATCGAGGCGTTCCGCCACGGCGTCGACGAGCTGCTGGGTGCGGCCTGGGACGCCGATCTCGAGGTCTACCGGCACGCCGGGGACGGCAGCCCGGTCACGTGGCTGCACCAGGTCGTGTGAGCTGCCGGAATCGAATCCGCAGGTCACGATCCGGGCACACGAGATGAGGTCCTGCGGGAACTCGTCGTAGGCTCCAGACCAGGTCGGCCGGACGCCGTCGGGGAAGCGGCGTCCGGCCGGCCTCAGGACGAGAGGCCCGTCACCGCTGCAGCGGTGGCGGGCCTCTCGGTCGTCCACGGCCGTCAGGCGCGGACGGCCTCCCTCACCGCCGGACGTCCTCCCTCACCGCAGCGCGTCCTCCCTCACCGTCCACCGTGGGGGAGGACACGCCACGATCAGGTTCCCTGATCGTGGCGCCGCCCCTCAGAGCGGGATGTTGCCGTGCGCGCCGCGGCCGGCCGGGGCGCCCGTCAGCGCCGCCACCAGCGCCCGCCTGGTGCGGCTGGGGTCGACCACCTCGTCGACGACGCCGATCTGCAGCGCCCGGTCGACCCCGCCGGCGATCCGCTCGTGCTCGGCGGCCAGCCGCGCGTGCAGCGCCTCGCGCTCGGCGTGCGGCACCGCGGCCAGCTGCTTGCGGTGCAGGATGCCGACGGCGGCCTTGGCGCCCATGACGGCCACCTCCGCGCCCGGCCAGGCGAAGACAGCGGTGGCGCCGAGCGAGCGGGCGTTCATGGCGATGTAGGCCCCGCCGTAGGCCTTGCGGGTCACCAGGGTCACCCGCGGGACGACGGCCTCGGCGAAGGCGTGCAGCAGCTTCGCGCCGCGCCGCACCACGCCGTCCCACTCCTGGCCGACGCCGGGCAGGTAGCCGGGGACGTCGACGAGCACCACCAGCGGCACCCCGAACGCGTCGCACATCCGCACGAAGCGCGCCGCCTTCTCCGCCGAGGCGGAGTCCAGGCAGCCGCCCAGCCGCAGCGGGTTGTTGGCGACCACGCCGACCGTCCGCCCGGCGAGCCGGCCGAGGGTGGTGACGACGTTGGGGGCCCACCGCGGGTGCAGCTCCAGGCCGGGCCCGTCCAGCACGGCGGCGACCAGCGGCCTGACGTCGTAGGCGCGGTTGGCCCGCTCGGGCAGCAGCGCCCGCAGGTCGACGTCGGGCTCGTCGGCGGCGGGGGCGAACCGGCCCTGGGCGGCCAGCAGGTCGACCGCCTGGTGGGCGGTCCGCAGCGCGGCGTCCTCGGAGTCGGTGACCACGTGCTCCACCCCGCTGCGCCGGCCGTGCGTGTCGGGGCCGCCGAGGCTCTCCATGTCGACGTCCTCGCCGGTGACGGAGCGGACGACGTCGGGGCCGGTGACGAACACCCGCCCGGCCGGGCCCATGACCACCAGGTCGGTGAGCGCCGGCCCGTAGGCGGCGCCGCCGGCGGCCGGGCCGAGGACGACGGAGACCTGCGGCACCCGCCCCGAGGCGCGCACCATCGCGGCGAACACCTCGCCCACGGCGTGCAGCGCGGTGACGCCCTCGGCCAGCCGGGCGCCGCCGGAGTGCCAGACGCCCACGACCGGCACCCGCTCGCGCAGCGCCGTGTCGATGGTGTCGACGACGTGCCGGCAGCCGTCGACCCCCATGGCGCCGCCCATCACCGTCGCGTCGGTGCAGTAGGCCACCACCGGGCCGCCCGCGACCGTGCCGCGGGCCGCCACGACCCCCGAGGTGTCCCGCGGCGTCAGCAGCCGCACGGAGCCGGGGTCGAACAGGCGGTGCAGGCGGTCCTCGGGGTCGCGCGGGTCCAGGGCGGGGGGAGCGGGAGCGGCGTGCAGCGTGGTCACGGGACCTCCACGGGCCGGACGTGGGCGTGCTGGGGCGGCCCGGGCGGCACGGGGCCGCCCGGGCTGGGGTGCTGCGCGCGTCGTCGCCTACGCGGTGGTGAAGACGAGGGCGATGTTGTGGCCGCCGAAGCCGAAGGAGTCGTTCACCGCGGCGGTCAGCGTGGCCTTGCGCGGCTCGCGGCGGACGATGTCGAGGGCCTGCACGGCCGCGTCGTCGTCCGGGTCGTCGAGGTTGGCCGTCGCCGGGACGACCTGGTCGCGCAGCGCGAGGATGGTGAACACCGACTCCAGCGCCCCGGCCGCGCCGAGCAGGTGGCCGGTCTGGCTCTTGGTGGCGCTGACGAGCACGTGCTCGCCGATCGAGCTGCGGATGGCCGCGGCCTCGGCGGTGTCGCCGACCGGCGTCGAGGTGGCGTGGGCGTTGACGTGGCCGATGTCGGCCGGGGTCAGCCCGGCGTCGCGGATGGCCGCGGCGATCGCCCGCCCGGCGCCCTCGCCCTCCGGGTGGGGGGCGACGAGGTCGTAGCCGTCGGCGGTGGCGCCGGCGCCGGCCACCCGGGCGTGCACGTGCGCGCCCCGGGCCCGCGCCGCGTCGGCGCGCTCGAGCACGAGCGCGGCGGCGCCCTCGCCGAGCACGAAGCCGTCGCGGGCCTTGTCGAAGGGCCGAGAGGCGCGCTCGGGCTCGTCGTTGCGGGTGCTCATCGCGCGCATCGAGGAGAAGCCGGCCATGGGCAGCGGGTGGATGCAGGCCTCGGTGCCGCCGACGAGGACGACGTCCGCACGGTCGAAGCGCAGCAGGTCCAGGCCCCAGCGGATGGCCTCCGCGCCGGAGGCGCAGGCGCTGACCGGCGCGTGCACGCCGCCCTTGGCGCCGATCGACAGGCCGACCGCGGCGGCCGGGCCGTTGGGCATGAGCATCGGGATGGTGAAGGGGGAGACCCGCTTGGGGCCCTTCTCCTCCAGGACGTCGTCCTGGCCGAGCAGGGTCAGCGCGCCGCCGATCCCCGTGCCGAAGACGACGGCGATGCGCAGCGGGTCGACCCCGGCGTCCGCGGCGCCGGACTGCGCCCAGGCCTGCTCGGCGGCGATGACCGCGACCTGCTGGCTGCGGTCGAGCCGCCGGGCGCGCACCCGGTCGAGCTGCTCGGCGGGCTCGGTGGCCAGGCGGGCGACGAGCTGGGCGGGGAACTGCTTCGCCCAGTCGTCGGTGATGCGGCTGACCCCCGACCGCCCGGCCAGCAGCGCGTCCCAGGAGCTGGCGACGTCGCTGCCGAGCGGCGTGGTGGCACCGAGGCCGGTGACGACGACATCGGTCATGACGGTTTCCTCCTGGGGACGGGTGCGGCCGGGTGGCCGGGTGTGGCCCCCCTGCAGGGTCCCGCTGCGGGCTCGCGAGCGGTGGGGGCAGGGGGTCCTGCGTCAGCCGCGGTTCTTCTGGATGTAGTCCATGGCGTCGCCGACGGTCTTGATGTTGCCGAGCTCGTCGTCGGGGATGGCCACCCCGAACTTGTCCTCGACGGCCGTGGCGATCTCGACCATCGACAGCGAGTCGACGTCGAGGTCCTCGGTGAACGACTTCTCCGGGGTGGCGTCGGCGGGGGCGACCCCGGCGACCTCCTCCAGGATCTCTGCCAGACCTGCCTGGATGTCCTCGCTCACGAGGGGTCCTCTCTCTCGGTGGAGGCGGGGGTGTCCCGCCGTCGGGCCCGGGGAGTCCGGGTGTCTGTGGTGGAGTCCGCCGCCCTGCTCAGGGCAGGGTCAGCACCTGGCCGGCGAAGGTCAGACCCGCGCCGTACCCGAGGACGAGGGCGACGTCACCGCTCTTGGCCTCACCGGACTCCAGCAGCGCGGTGAGCGCCAGCGGGACCGACGCCGCCGAGGTGTTGCCCGAGTGCACGATGTCGCGGGCGACCACGGTGTCCCCGCCGAAGCCGAGCTTCCTGGTCATCGACTCGACGATGCGCAGGTTGGCCTGGTGCGGCGCGAAGACGTCGATGTCGGCCGGGCCGACGCCGGCGGCCTCCATCGCCTCCTCCAGCGTCTCGGTGAGCCGGGTGGTGGCCCAGCGGTAGACCGCCTGCCCCGCCATGGTCATCGTGCCGGTGCCGGCGGCGATCTCGATGGCGTTGTACTGGTCGCCGTCGCTGCCCCACACGACCGGGCCGATGGCCGGCTGCTCGGCCGCGCCCACCACCGCGGCGCCGGCGCCGTCGGCGAAGATCACCGCGGTGGAACGGTCGGCGAGGTCGGTGACGTCGGTGAGCCGCTCGACGCCGACCACCAGGGCGTTGCGCGCCGACCCGGCCCGGATCGCGTCGGAGACGACGCCCAGGGCGTAGCAGAACCCGGCACACCCGGCGTTGAGGTCGAACGCGCCGGGCCGCGGGATGCCCAGGCGGTGGGCGACCTGCGGGCCGATCCCGGGGATGGGGTCGCGCAGGCTGGCGCTGGCCAGGACCACCAGGTCGACCTCGTCGGGGTCCAGGCCGCTGGCGGCGAGGGCCTTGCCGCCGGCGGCGACGGCCATCTCCACCAGGGTCTCGTCCTTCTCGGCCCAGCGGCGTTCGGCGATGCCGACGCGGGTCCGGATCCACTCGTCGTTGGTGTCCATGACCTGCGCGAGCTCGTCGTTGGTCACCCGGCGGCGGGGCCGGTAGGCGCCCAGGCCGAGGATCCGTGCGCCGGGGGCGCCCTGCCTGATCTGGATGCTCACGCGGAGACCTCCGGGTAGAGACGGGCCAGCGGGTCCCCGGCGTCGACGAGGTCGCCGTCCTGGACCAGCCACTCGGCGAGGACGCCGTCGTAGCCGGCGGTGACGTCGGCCTCCCCGCGGCGGCTGCGGACGCGGCCCAGGGGGGTGCCGGCGGGCAGCCGGGTGCCCTCGGCGACGTCGGCGGGGCTGACCGTCCCACGGACGGGGGAGACGACGACCCGCCAGTCGGGCAGGTGCTGGGCCTCGGGGCGGCTGCGGGCGGCGTCGATGAGCGCGCGGGCCCGGTCGAGGTCGCCGGGGCCCGACAGCGCCAGCACCTCGACGCCGTCCTTGCTCCACTCCCGCTTGGCCAGACCGGCCAGCGCGCCGGCCGGCGGGAGCTCGAGGGCGGCGGTCACGCCGAGCTCGCGCAGGGTGGCCAGGCAGGCGTCGAAGTGCACCGGGCTGGTGACCTGCGTGACCAGGCGGGACAGCGCCTCGGCGCCGGAGTCGACCGCGGCGCCGTCGGCGTTGGACAGCAGCAGGCGGCTCGGGTCGGCCGGCCGCAGCCCGCCGACGAGGCCCTCGAGCTCCTCGCGGGCGGGGGCCATGTAGGCGGTGTGGAACGCGCCGGCCACCGACAGCGGCACGACGCGCGCCTTGGCCGGCGGTGCGGCCTTCAGCGCGGCCAGGCCCTCGAGCGGCCCGGCGACGACGACCTGGCCGCCGCCGTTGAGGTTGGCCGCTGCCAGCCCGTGCTGCTCCAGCGCCGCGGCCAGCTCGTCGGGGTCGCCGCCCAGGACGGCGGACATGCCGGTCGGGGTGAGCGCGCACGCGCGGGCCATCGCCCGGCCGCGGACGGCGGTCAGCGCGATGGCGGCCTCGACGCTCAGCACGCCGGCCAACGCGGCGGCGGTGAGCTCGCCGACGCTGTGCCCGGCGATGGCGACGTCGCGCCCGGTCTGCGGGGTGTGCGCGACCGGGCCGGGCAGGCCGCCGAGCTCGCGGGCGACGAACAGGCTCATCGCGACGACCAGCGGCTGGGTGACCGCGGTGTCCTTGATGGCCTCGGCGTCGCCGGTGGTGCCCAGGGTCAGCAGGTCGGCATCGGCGATCGCGCCGGCCCAGCGGAAGAAGGACTCCGCGCCCGGGAGCTCCAGCCAGGGGGTGAGCATGCCGGGCTTCTGGGCACCCTGACCGGGGGCGAGGACGGCGAGCACCTCCTCACCGTGCCAGGCGTTCCGGTGCCCTGCGGTGGTGTCCGGAACGAAAGGTCACCACCGCCCTTTGGAGGATGTCCACAATCCGGAGGCCGTGGAAGGCGGCCGAGGCGCCTATCCGTGGTGGAGACCACACGGTCCGCGTGCGATCCGCAGTCTGGCCCTCCTGCAGGGGCCGCCGCGAGCTCGCGAGCGGTGGGGCGCCCGGTGGCCCTGGTGCAGGGGCCCGCGCCGAGCCTGCGAGGCGTGGGGGGCACCAGGGTCCTTCCTCAGTGCCAGAGCGAGCGGCCGCCGTCGAGGTCGGCGAGGGCCAGGGCGACCTGCAGCGTCCACGCGCCGCGGGGGTCGGTGGCCACCTGCCCGGTCAGCTCCGCGGCCCGCTTGAGCCGGTACCGGACGGTGTTGGGGTGCACGAACAGCGCCCGGGCGCTCGCCTCCAGGTTGCCGCCGCCGGCCAGCACGGCGCGCACCGTCTCGAGCACCCCGCCGCCGGCGGTCCGCAGCGGCCGCACGACGCGCTCGGTGAGCGCCGCCCGGGCCAGCGGGTCGCCGTCGAGGGCCCGCTCGGGCAGCAGGGCGTCGGAGGGAACCGGGCGCGGGGCGCCGGGCCAGGCCCGGGCGGCCCGCCACCCGGCCAGCGCGGCCGCCGCCGACCCGCCGGCGGCGCTGAGCCGGTCGACCACCGGGCCGCGCACCACCGGGCCGGGCCCGAACTCCTCGGCCACCCGGTCGGTCGCCGTCGTCACGTCGTCGGCACCGCCGAGGACGACGACGAGCTGGTCGGCGTGCACCCCGACGAGCACCTCGCAGTGGTGGGCGCGCGCGGCCCGGCGGACGGCGGCGTGCGTGTCGCCGTCGCCGGGCGCGGCGCCGACCAGGACGACGACGGGGCTGGTGCCCGCCCAGCCGAGCGCGGCCGCCCGGCCGGGCAGCTCCTCGGAGTGCTCGCCGCGCACCAGCGCGTCGACGACGAGCGCCTCGAGCCGGGCGTCCCACGCGCCGCGGTTCTCGGCGAAGGTGGCGTAGACGTGCGCGGTGGCGAAGGCGACCTCGCGGCTGAACTGCAGCACGGCCATGCGCAGCACGTCGGCGTCCCCGGGCTCGGCGACGGACTCGACGTGGTCGTCCATGACCTCGACGGTGACCTTCACCAGGTCGACGGTCTGCTTGAGCGGCACGGCCCGGACGAGGTCGCGCGGGGCGGCGCCGAACACCTCGCCGGTCAGCCGGGGCGGACGGTCGGGGGAGCGGCACCACTCGACCAGCGAGGCGATCCCGGCCTGCGCGACCAGCATGACCCAGGAGCGCTGGTCGGCGGGCATGGTGCGGAACCACGGGAGGTCCTCGTCCATGCGGGCCACGGCCCGGGTCGCGATCGCCCCGGAGGCACGCTCGAGCCGCCGCAGCGTCGCCGCCGACGGCGGGCGGTCGCTCACCCGGTGGGCCACGCCGTCAGCGTGTCACGGGTCGGGGCGTCGGGGAGAGTGGGGGCGTGGAGCCCGCCCTGCACCCCGCCGCGCCGTCCTCGCCGACACGGACGCGCCGGCGCGCGCTGACCGCCGTCGGCGCCGGCGTCGCCGTCCTCGGGGTGCTCGGCGCCGGGGTGCTCACCGGCTTCGCGCCACAGGTCCGCCTCGACGACGCGCTGAGCCAGGAGCTCTACGCCGGCGACGACCGCTCCGCACTCGTGAGCGGGCTGCTGGAGGTCCTCACCACGCCGGGGGTCACCTGGTTCCGCGTGCTGGTCTTCCTGCCGGTGCTCGTCGGGCTGGCCGGGCGCCACGCGTGGCGGACGCTGGCCTGGGTGGCCGTGGCGATCGTCGGGATCGGCCCGCTCACCACGGCGCTCAAGGAGCTGGTCGGCCGCGCGCGCCCGGCGTTCGAGAACGGCGGCCTGGGTTACGACACGCTGAGCTACCCGAGCGGGCACTCGTCGGGCATCGCCACGCTGGTCACCGTCGCGCTGGTGCTCGCCTGGCCCCGGCTGTCCGCGCGCGGCCGCCGGGTCGCCGTCGTCGCCGGCGTCGCGCTCGCCGTGCTGGTCGGGCTGACCCGGATGTGGCTGGGCGTGCACTTCCTGTCCGACGTCGTCGGCGGGCTGTCCCTCGGGATGGCCTGGTCGCTGACGGTGGCCCTGGTGGCCGGCGGCCTGCCCGGTGGCCCGGGAGCGCTGCCGGTCCGCGGGACGGCGCCGTGACCGCCCTGGTCGGCCGCACCCTGCTCGAGCCCGGCGACGGGTCGCTGGGCCCGCTGCTGCGGGTCACCGACGACCGGCTCGCGCCCGGCGCCGGCTACGGCCGCCACGAGCACCGCGCGGTCGACGTCGTCGCGGTCGTGCTGGCCGGCTCGCTCACCCACGCCTGGGGCGACGGCACACCGATGGGCGCCGGGGACGTCGGCGTGCTGCGCGCCGGGACCGGGCTGGCGCACGACGAGGTCGCGGGCCCGGACGGCGCGCGCGTCGTCCAGACCCACCTGCGGTCCGCCGACCCCGCCGCGGCGCCGTCGCACGCGGTGCTCCGGGCCGTGCGCGGCTGGGTGGACCTGCACCGGCCCGACGCGCGGCTCTGGACCGGGGACGCCGGGGACGCCCCGGACGGCGTCGTCCTCTCCCTGGACCCGGAACCGGCCCGCGTCGGCGGGGTGCGGCGCGGGCCGGTCCTCGTGTGGCAGCTCGACCTCAGCCGGCCGGACTGGGCGGGCTGAGCGAGGACCCCGCCGCGACGCCGGCCCGGATCGCCGCGACCGCCGCGGCCGGGTCGTCGGCGGCGAACCGGACCGCCGACACGACGTGCGCCCGGCGCCCGTCGGTCAGGTCTGTCGGCCCGATGAGCGCGACGTCGACGGTGGTGCCGCCGCCGACGCCCATGGTCAGGACACCGTCCGTGACCGCGACCGTGCGGTCGGGGGCCGCGCGCCGCCGGACGCCCGCGCCGGCCACCCGCTCGAGCGGGACGGCGACGTCGGCCCAGGTGCCCGACCGCAGCCGCAGCGTGGTCGCCGTGACCACGTGCGGCCGGACGACGTTGCCCGCGGCGATGCCGGCCACCGCGAGCAACGACCAGACGCCGACGACGAGCAGGGCGGCGCGCACCCCCGGCCACGGGACGGCCAGCTCGACGACCACCAGCTCGAGGACCAGGACCACGAGGAAGGTGACCGCCATCGGCCGCAGCGCCCGCTCGTAGCCGATCGGCACCGCCCCCTCGGGCACGCCGTGCCGCCGGCGCCGCAGGAGCAGGACGAGCGACCCGGCGGTGCGGGCCTCGTGCAGCAGCGCGGCGGCCGCCGGGCCGGGCAGCACCGCACGGAGCGCGGCCGCCAGCGCCTCCTCCCGGTCCGCGCCGCCGGCGCGCTCCCGGCGGAAGCGGTGCACGCCGGTCGCCAGCTGCCCGGCCGCCAGCAGCGCCAGTGCCGCCTCGACGGCGAGGAACACCAGCGCGGCGGAGCCGAGCGACAGCCGGCCGGTGACCACCAGCACCGCCTCGACGACCAGCAGCACCGGCCCGGCCCACCTCAGCGCGCGCACGCCGCCCACTCCTGACCGGCCAGCTCCACGCACCGCCGCTGGGCGGGGGCGAGGCCGGCGAGGAAGGCCTCCCACGCGGTGGGGTCGCCCCCGTCCGGCCCGCCACCCGCGCCGGCGAACCACTCCCGGCCGGCGGCGGCGAGCTCGGCGGCCAGCTCGGCCACCGCGGGATCGGCCGCCCGCACGGTGGCCAGTGCCTCGAAGCGGGCCGCCCAGCCGGTCATCGCCGCGACGGCCGCGGGGTCGGCGAGCGCGGCGCGGTAGGCGTCGGCCACCGCGTCGAAGCGCTCGGGCCCGGTCGCGGCGAGCACCTCGAGGAGCTCCCGGTCACGGGCGACGGCGTCGGCGGGTGCCCCGGGAGCGGCGCCGGTGAGGGCCTCCAGCAGCTCGGTCACCTGCGGGGGAGCGGCCGGGTCGCCGTCGCGGGCGAGCAGCGCCGCCAGCTCGCGGCGCCGGGCGCGGATCGCGTCCTCCTGCCGGGCCAGCTCGGCGTCCAGCGCCTGCAGGACCTCCCGCAGCCCGGCCGCGTCGGGAGCCGCGGTCTGCCCGAGCGCGGCGGCCACCTCGGGCAGCGACAGGCCGAGCCCGGTCAGCCGGCGGATCCGCAGCAGCCGGACGGCGTCGCCGAGGTCGTAGTCGCGGTAGCCGTTGGGCCGCCGTCGCGGCTCGGGCAGCAGGCCCACCTCGTGGTAGTGCCGGACCGCCCGCGTCGTCGTCCCCGCCAGCCGCGCCAGCGCCCCGATGCTCACCACGGGGAAGAGCATCGACCCTGCCGCTGCGGCAAGGTCAAGACCGCTACCGGACGACGAAGCGCTGCATCATCTCGTTGTCCTCGTGCTCGAGCAGGTGGCAGTGCCAGACGTACTCCCCGCGGAAGGTGCTCCCCATGGCCAGCGGCGCACCCCCGGCGGCGCCGGCCCCGAAGGGCACCCGGATGCGGGTGACCTCGCCCGGCAGCGCCACCACGGTGTCCTTCCAGCCCCGCTCCTCCGCCGCCGGCGGGCGAGGCCGGCCCAGCAGATACGGCGTGGCCGGGGGCGGCGGGTAGGGGCCGGTGCCCGGCATCGGCTGGCCCGGCCCGTACGTGTCCGCGGAGTAGGACCGCACGTCGAGCTGCTGCCGGTCGAGCACCTGGAACTGGGTGTAGTGCAGGTGGATCGGGTGGGCGACGCCGGTGCCGTTGACGAACTCCCACTGCTCGACGGTGTCGGCGGCCACCGGAGCGGTCGTGTAGTCGGCCGAGGCGAACGTCCGGTTGTTGAGCAGCGCCATCATCGGGCCGCCGGCCATGTCCATGGCGTGCACCAGCGTCATCGTCCGCGTGGCCGCCACCGGCAGGCCCTCGAGGCGGGTGACGGGGACGGCGCGCAGCCGGGCCGGCAGCGGGGGTGCCGCGCCGACCTGCTCTCCCACGGTGAACCGCATGACCTCCGGGAGTGCCGGACCGCCGCCGGTGTCGCCGGGAGCGCCGCTGCGGTACGGCGCCGGCGCGTCGTTGCCCAGGACGACGTCGGTGCCCGGGGGCAGGTCGGAGAAGTCGACCACCAGGTCGGCGCGCTCACCGGGGCCCAGCGTCACGACGTCCAGCGGCACGGGGGCGTCGAGCAGGCCGCCGTCGGTGCCGATCTGCCAGAAGGGCAGGGCGGCGGCGTCGCGGAGGAAGCGCAGCCGGTAGAAGCGGCTGTTCGCGGCGTTGACGATCCGGAAGCGGTACCGGCCCCGGTCGACGCCGAGCGTCGGCCAGGCGCGCCCGTTGACCGTCGAGACGTCGCCGAAGAACTCCGGCACCCAGGTGCGCGGACTGCCCGGGACCGAGGCCACCGGGTAGGCGAGGGACCCGTCGTCGGCGAAGGCGCGGTCCTGCAGCAGCAGCGGCACCTCGTAGGGGCCGCCGGGCAGCCGCGAGCCGTCGCCGGGGTCGTCGTCGTCCCGGAGCAGGTAGAGCCCGGCCAGCCCGGCCAGCACGTTGAGCCGGCCGGTGGCCATGGCGTGGTCGTGGTACCAGAGCGCCGTGGCGGCCTGGGCGTTGTCGTAGTGGTGCGTGCGGGCGCCGCCGTGCGGGACGGTGTCGAGCGGGCCGCCGTCGGAGTCCGCCGCGGTGTTGCCCCCGTGCAGGTGCAGGGCGGTGCGCGGAGCGGTGCGGTCCTGGTCGGCCGGCCCGGACAGCAGCCCGGCGGAGATCGCGTCCTGGACCAGCGAGGTGTCGATCGCGCCGGCCAGCGGGTGGCCGGTCAGCCCGTCGACGACGGTGAGGTCGAAGGGGACCCCGCGGCGCGCGACCACGACCGGGCCCAGGCAGGTCTGCCCGCCGGCCCCCTGGTAGGCCAGCGATGACGTGGGCGGGAGGTCGGCGTGGTAGCGGTGCAGGGTGCCGGCCGTGCGCAGGGTCGCGGCCCCCGCGGTGGCGTCGAGCACGCCGAGGTCGGCCATCGTGGGCAGCGGCTCGGTGAACCGGCTCAGCCCGGCCGCGGTGGCCGAGCGGGCCGGCGTCGCCACCGCCACCGGGAGGGCCAGGAACGCGGCCGAGGCCGCGCCCAGGCGGAACAGCTGTCTCCGGTTCAGCTCCACCGACGCGTCCCCCTCGGTCGTCTGCTGCGGACACCGAGCGTAGGGGAACCCGACGGTTCCGGTCACCCCGGGACGGCGGTGGGGGCCGGGTCGACCGACCCGGCCCCCACCGTCACGACCCCGGCCCCGCGCCCCGCCGCGAGCGGTGGGGCGCGGGGCGGTCCTCACCTCACGTCGCCGGGCTCGGGTCCGTCCGCTCCTCCGCCGGCGCCTTGCGGACGTCGCGGATCTGGTACTTCTCCACCGCCTCGCGGACCTTCGACCGGTCGAGCTCACCCCGGTCGGCCAGTGACGCGAGCGTGCGCACGACGACGGACTCGGCGTCGACGTGGAAGTGCCGCCGCAGCGCCGGGCGGGTGTCGGACAGGCCGAACCCGTCGGTGCCCAGCGTCGACATGCCGCCCGGGACGAACGGCGCGATCAGGTCGGGCACCGACTTCATCCAGTCCGACACCGCCACGACCGGGCCCTCGGCGTCCGCGAGCTTCTGCGTCACGAAGGGCACCTGCGGCTCGTCCTCGGGGTGCAGCAGGTTGTGCTCGCTGACCACGTCGGCCTGCCGGCGCAGCTCGGTCCACGACGTCACCGACCACACGTCGGCCGACACGCCCCAGTCCTCGCGGAGCAGCTCCTGCGCGCGCAGCGCCCACGGCACCGCCACACCCGAGGCCAGCACCTGCGCCCTCGGTCCGTCCCCCTGCCCCGGTGCATAGCGGTACATGCCCGCCAGCAGGCCCTGGACGTCGAGGCCCTCGGGCTCGGCCGGCTGGCTGAACGGCTCGTTGTAGACGGTCAGGTAGTACATGACGTCCGGGGAGCGGTGCCCGCCCAGCGGGGCGCCCGGGTCGTCGCCGTACATCCGGACCAGGGCGTCGCGGGTGATGTGGGCGACCTCGAAGGAGAAGGCCGGGTCGTAGGAGACCACCCCGGGGTTGGTGTGGGCGAGCAGCAGCGAGTGCCCGTCCTCGTGCTGCAGGCCCTCGCCGTTGAGCGTCGTCCGCCCGGCGGTGGCGCCCAGGATGAAGCCGCGGGTCATCTGATCGGCGGCGGCCCAGAAGCCGTCGCCGGTCCGCTGGAACCCGAACATCGAGTAGAAGATGTAGATCGGGATCATCGGCTCGCCGTGCGTGGCGTAGGAGGTGCCGACGGCGGTGAACGACGCCGTGGAGCCGGCCTCGTTGATGCCCTCGTGCAGGATCACGCCCTGCTCGGACTCCTTGTAGGCGAGCATGAGCTCGCGGTCGACCGAGGTGTAGCGCTGGCCGGCCGGGTTGTAGATCTTGTGCGACGAGAAGAGCGAGTCCAGGCCGAAGGTGCGGGCCTCGTCGGGGATGACGGGCACGAAGCGCGGGCCGAGCTCCTTGTCCTTCAGCAGCTCCTTGAGCAGGCGGACGAACGCCATCGTCGTCGCCACCTCCTGCTTGCCCGAGCCGCGGCGCAGGACGTCGAGCGCCTTGTCGTCAGGCGCCTTGAGCTGCTTGAACTCCGAGCGCCGCCGCGGCACCGCCCCGCCCAGGGCCCGGCGCCGCTCGAGCATGTACTGCATCTCGTCGGAGTCCGGCTCGGGCCTGTAGTAGGGCGGCAGGGTCTTGTCGAGCTGCTCGTCGGGGATGGGCAGGTAGAGCCGGTCGCGGAAGGCGGCGAGGTCCTCGGCGGTCAGCTTCTTCATCTGGTGCGTGGAGTTGCGGCCCTCGAAGTGGCTGCCCAGCGTCCAGCCCTTGATGGTCTTGGCGAGGATGACCGTCGGCTGGCCCTTGTGCTCCTGCGCCGCCTTGAACGCCGCGTAGACCTTGCGGTAGTCGTGCCCGCCGCGGGAGAGGTCCCAGACCTCCTTGTCGCTCATGTGCTCGACGAGCTTGCGGGTGCGCGGGTCACGGCCGAAGAAGTGCTCGCGGACGAAGGCGCCGTCCTCGGCCTTGTAGGTCTGGTAGTCGCCGTCGGGCGTCTGGTTCATCAGGTTGACCAGCGCGCCGTCGCGGTCGGCGGCCAGCAGCGGGTCCCACTCGCGGCCCCAGATCACCTTGACGACGTTCCAGCCGGCGCCGCGGAAGAACGACTCCAGCTCCTGGATGACCTTGCCGTTGCCGCGGACCGGGCCGTCGAGCCGCTGCAGGTTGCAGTTGATGACGAAGGTGAGGTTGTCCAGCTCCTCGCGCGCGGCCAGGCCGATCACGCCGAGCGACTCCGGCTCGTCCATCTCGCCGTCGCCGAGGAACGCCCACACGTGCTGGTCGGAGGTGTCCTTGATGCCGCGGTCCTGCAGGTAGCGGTTGAACCGCGCCTGGTAGATGGCGTTCATCGGGCCCAGGCCCATGGAGACGCTGGGGAACTCCCAGAAGTCGGGCATCAGCCGCGGGTGCGGGTAGGACGACAGGCCGCCGCCGGGGTGGCTGACCTCCTGCCGGAACCCGTCGAGCTGCTCCTCGGTCAGCCGGCCCTCGAGGAAGGCGCGGGCGTAGATGCCGGGGGAGGCGTGGCCCTGGAACCAGATCTGGTCGCCACCGCCGGGGTGGTCCTTGCCGCGGAAGAAGTGGTTGAAGCCCACCTCGTAGAGCGAGGCGGAGCTGGCGTAGGAGGAGATGTGCCCGCCGACGCCGATCCCGGGCCGCTGCGCGCGGTGGACCATGATCGCGGCGTTCCACCGGATGTAGGCGCGGATGCGCCGCTCGGTCTCCTCGTCGCCGGGGAAGTACGGCTCCCGCTCGGGAGGGATCGTGTTGATGTAGTCGGTGCTGCGGAGGGCCGGGACGCCGACCTGCTGCTCGCGGCTGCGCTGCAGCATCTTGAGCATGAGGTAGCGGGCCCGCCCGCGGCCTGCGTGCTCGACGACGCTGTCGAGCGACTCCACCCACTCCTGGGTCTCGTCGGGGTCGGTGTCGACCAGCTGGCTGGGGAGTCCGTCGGTGATGACCGCGCGGGGCTGGCCGGGGTCGCGGGTGGGGTCCCCACCCTGCTGCGGTGCACTCATGCCCCCATCGTCGCGCGTCCGGGCGGTCCGCGTCACGCGAGGACCCCGGGGCGGCCGCGTACTCCCGGGTACCGGCTCGCCGGCGGCGGCGGAGTGCGGCCCTCCGCGGAGCGCTTGCGCCTGACCAGGCATGCCCTACGCTCCTGCCCACGCGGACCGACGCCGTCGGCACCGTGTGTCCGGGCAGGAGAGGGGTGACATGACCAGGCAGCGGGTGGCCTCCCCGCCGGTCGTGTCCGCCGTCGGCCCCCGACACCCCCACGCGCCCGTGAGCCGGCGCGCCGTGCCCGCCGACCCCGGGTCGGCGGCCATCGAGCCTCTGGAGGAACAGCAGGGATGAGCGTCGACTCGGGCAGCGCCAGCATGGCGGCCCGGCTGGGCATCAAGCCGGGCATGGTCGTGCAGGAGCTCGGCTGGGACGAGGACGCCGACGAGGACCTGCGCGACTCCATCGCCGAGGTCTCCGGGAGCGACATGGTCGACGAGGACACCGACGAGGTGGCCGACGTCGTCCTGCTGTGGTGGCGTGAGGACGACGGCGACCTGGTCGACGCCTTGGTGGACGCGATCGCCTCGCTGGCCGACGACGGCGTCGTCTGGCTGCTGGTGCCGAAGTCCGGCCGGCCCGGCCACGTCGCCCCCGGTGACGTCACCGAGGCCGCGCCCACCGCCGGGCTGGCGCAGACCAGCAGCATCTCGGCGGCCAAGGACTGGTCGGGCATCCGGCTGGTCACCCCGAAGACGGCGCGCACCCGCCGCTGAGCACGGACCCCCTCGCCCCCCACGCCTCGCTCCGCTCGGCGCGGGCCCCTGCGAGGGGGCCGCGCCAGCACGTCACCAGGCCCCCGCGAGGGGGCCCGTTCGAGCACGTCACCACGTGAGGCAGGATCGGGTGCATGAGCCTCTCCGTCGGCGATGCCGCGCCCGAGTTCAGCCTCCCCGACCAGGACCGGCAGGTCGTCTCCCTCGCCGACCTGCGCGGGACCCCGGTGCTGGTCGTCTTCTACCCGTTCGCCTTCTCAGGGATCTGCACCGGTGAGCTGTGCCAGCTGCGCGACGAGCTGACCACCTACACCGACGCGGGCGTGCGGGTCGTCGCGATCAGCACCGACCCGGTGTTCAGCCTCAAGGCGTTCAAGGCGCAGGAGGGCTTCGACTTCCCGCTGCTGTCGGACTTCTGGCCGCACGGCGCCACCGCGCAGGCCTACGGCGTCTTCAACGACAAGGCGGGCATGGCGGTGCGCGGCACCTTCCTCGTCGACGCCGGGGGGAGGATCGCCTTCGCCGAGGTGAACCAGCCCGGCGACGCGCGCGAGCAGTCCGGCTGGAAGGACGCCGTCGCGGAGCTCGCGGCCTGAGGTCCGTCTCCCGGATCCACCGCCCGGCGGCACCTACGCTGGGCGGGCGGGGCGCGTAGCTCAGCGGGAGAGCTCTCGCCTTACAAGCGAGCGGTCGCAGGTTCGATCCCTGCCGCGCCCACACCTGTGACGTCCCAGGACGTCGCGGACGCCCGGACCCATGATCTGTGGGTCCGGGCGTCCGTCGTCTCCGGCCGGGCCCGCCACCACGCCGTGCCGCTCCCCGTGGGCCGTACGACGGCGAGGGGGACGGCGGACCCTCCCGGTCGTCGACGTGACCGGCGTCCGGTCCCAGCGGCCCAGAACGGTCACTACGTGGTCCGAGCCCCTTTTCTCAGTGGTCGTACTGCGACGTCGGTGATCCATTCCTCCGTTCTCCGTAGTCGATGTCGACCAATTGTCATCTGGGAGTTGCAGTCCGCTTTCGCGACTGGAAACGTCCATTCCGCCGACACCGCGATGGTGTTCGGCAGCGGTGGCCGATCGGCTCGGGAAGTCCGGTCGGCCGGCGTGCACGACGCCCGACACGGATGACACGGACGACCAGGAGGACCGATGTTCGAGGACCAGTACGTCGAGCTGCTGCCCGCACGCACCACCATGCAGCTCAACGGTGGCGCCGGTGGCGCCGGCGGTGCCGGTGGGGCTGCCAACGCCATCTCGCTGGCGCTGAACATCCCGACCGTCACCCAGACCTCCACCGCCGTCGCGCTGTTCGGCGGCGACGCCACCGCCACCAACGACGCCACCACCGGTGACGCCACGAGCGGCGCGGCCGACGCGGTCGGTGGCGCGGGTGGCGACGGCGGCGACGGCGGTGCCGGCGGCACGGTGGACGTCACGGCCTGACCTCGCGGCAGCGCGGCGGTGCCGGGCCGCGGAAGGGTGGCCCGGCACCGCACGGAGGGGAGCGACCGGTCTCCGGTCGCTCCCCTCCCGCGTCCCGGCGGGCCGTGGGCGTCGGCCGGGCCCGGCTCGTGCACGTCCCCGGCCGGACGCGGCCGTCGCCGGACCTCAGCTGCCCTGGGTGGCCCGGCTGGCGGCCCGGCTCGCGGCCCGCTGACCGTCGCGGGGCCGCGGCACCCATCCGCGGGCAGCCGTCACCAGCGCGACCGTGAGCGCGGCCCGGGTGCTGATCCCGAGCTTGGTGTAGGCGTTGGCGAGGTGGGTCTCCACCGTCCGGACCGACAGCTGCAGCTCCTGCGCGATGCCGAGGTTGCTCAGCCCGTCGGCGGCCAGCGCCGCCACCTGCCGCTCCCGCGCGGTGAGCGGCCGCACCCCCACCTCCTGCAGGGCGGGGGAGTGCACCCCGCCGGCCGCCCGCGCGAGGGCACTGGCCCGCGCGGCGGAGGCGGCCGCGCGGCGTCGCCGACCGGCGGCGGCGTGTGCCGCGGCGGCCTGCGCGGCGGCGTCGGCGGCGAGGGCGCCGGCACCCATGGACTCGAACTCGGTGGCGACCTCGTCCAGCCGGTCCCCGTGCCCGTCTGCGAGCGCGCGGGCGTGGGCGGCGCCGGCGCGGACCAGGGGACCGCCGACGACCCCCGCGAGCTCCTGCAGCCGTGCGGCTGCTGCGCCGGTCCCGCCGAGACGGACGACGACGTGCAGGGCGCGGGCCTCCACCGCCGGCTGTCCCGTGCCCGCCGCGGACGAGGCCGCCCCCAGCGCCGCCGCGACCGCGTCCTCGCCACGGCCGGCCAGGGCCGCCGTCCACGCGTGAGCGAGCTGGGCCTCCGGTGCGGACAGGACGACCGGGGAGGGACTCGGCGCCGCCAGGACCTGGCGGGCGCGGACCGCGTCCCCGGCCAGGGCGAGGGCCTGGGCCAGCTGCGCCCGGCACAGCGGGAGCAGTCCGAGCGGGTCGCCGTCGGCCAGCTTCGCGGCCGCCTCGGCCAGCCACCGCGCCGCCTCGACCGGCCGGCCCGCCGCCAGCGTCGCCGAGCCGACGCCCTGGGCCGACACCGCGTCCCCGGCCCCGGCCGGCCCGGTCAGCGAGGCCCGGTGCAGCTCGTGCGCGCGCCGCACCGCCTCGCGGATCCGCCCGGACAGCTCCAGCGCGCGCACCTCGCCGTGGGCGAGCGCGGCGCGCGCGGTCGACGTCTCCGCCGTCGCCGCCGCCTCGTCGAGTGCCTTCCACCCCTCGTCGGCGGCGGTGAGCGCCTCGTCGGCGCGGCCCAGGACGGCGAGGGCGCCGGTCCGCGCCGCACACGCCCACAGCCGGCTCGCCGGGTCGCGCCGGGCGCCCTCGGTCGAGCCCAGCGCCTCCCGCGATCGTCCGGCTGAGTACAGCAGCAGACCGCGCACCGCGGACACCGCGTCCTGGTGGGTCCCGGCAGCGGCCCCCTCGACGCGGGCCTCCTCGACCGACCCTAGGCCGTAGAAGTGATTGAGGGTCCGCGTGACGGCGAGCTGCTCCCGCTCGGCGGCGGTGCCCGGCTCGGCCTCCCGGGCGGCGGCCTCCGCCTCCGCCGGGCGGCCCCGCCACCGCAGCGCCTCGGCCAGGGCGATCGAGGCCGCGGTGCCTGCTCCCCGCTCGAGCGCGACCCGTGCCAGCCGCTCGGCGGTGGGGTGGTCGCCCGCGGCGGCGGCCTGCCGGGCGGCCCGGACCAGCAGGTCGGCCCCGACCGCCGGGCCGTCGGTCTGCAGGAGGAGCTCCGCGGCCCGCGCAGGGTCCTGCTCGGTCCACCGTCGCGCCGAGGTGGTCGCGGCCAGACGCAGCTGGAGGGCCCGCGCGGTCGCGTGCGGCAGCCGGGCGCGCAGGCCGACGGCGTGCAGGGGTTCGGTCAGGTCCGCGGCCGGCCCGTGCGGCGTCTCCTCCACCGTGACCGTCCCCCGGCGCTCCAGGGCGGCGACCACCTCCGACGAGGTGAGCTCCACGAGGTCGGTCAGGTCCAGGGGACCGCTGACGGCCAGCAGCTCCGCTGCCGCCCGCTCCTCGGGACCGAGCTCGTCGGTCTCCGCCTGCAGCACGTCGAGGAGCCGCTGCGTCGGCTCGATCCCGCCGTCCCAGCGCCACACGCCGCCCACCTGGTGGAGGCGACCGGTGCCCAGGCCGGCGGCGACCAGCTCGCGCAGGTGGGCCACGCTCCCGCGGCTGGTGCGCCAGAGGAACTCCGTCGTGCGGCTGTCCACCGTCCCGTGCACCGCCGCGCTGAGCAGCCGGTCGACCTGTCCGCGGGACCACGGCGGGAGCTCGACCCGCGTGGCCAGCCCGTCCTTCCAGAGCGCGGCGACGACGTCGGGGAGCCGGGTGCCGCTGCGGACGGTGAGGACGACGCTGGCCCTCCGGGTGAGGACCAGCTTGTGCACCAGGGTGGCCGACAGGTCGTCGAGCAGGTGGGCGTCGTCGATCACCACGACCACGCGCCCGTGCTCCTCCCGGCAGCTGTCGAGGGTGGCGGCCAGGGCCTGCCAGGCCGCCGTCGGGTCCGACGACGCGCCCCCCACCGGCACCAGGTGGGTCAGCGCCCCGAGCGGGATGACCTCCGTGCTCCGCGTGCAGGTGACCCACTCGGTGCCGCGTCGCCGGTCCCGCAGGACCCGGATCGCCTCCTGCGCCAGCCGGGTCCGGCCGACCCCGTGCCGGCCCGAGACGACCACGGCGGCGGGCTCGCCGCCGTCGACGCGCTCGAGGACCGCGCGCAGCTCGCCGCCCCGTTCGACGAAGGCCCACTCCGCCTCGGACTGCGCCGCCCGCCAGGCCGGGGGATCGAGGCGATCGGCGTTTCCGGAGCCGAGGTGGTCGTCCGGCTCCTCGTTTCCCTGGAATCGCGTCGTCTCCCCCACGGCGCCGTACTTTATGGGCCGCACAATCGCCCCCAGGGATCCGTCGCAGGAGGATCGGCGCGACCTCACGACCGTTCTGCGGCACGTGCTGCGCACGCCGTCCGCCGCTGGGATCGGGGCTCCGGCGACGCCGGTCGGGGAGGAACCCGCAGGTCACCGAGTCGGAGCCGCCGTCGCGCCTCCCATCGCGAGGGCGCGCCCCGGACGGCGTCGGGATGTGGGCGGCTCGCCGGCAGGAGGCGGTGCGCTCGGCCGTCCGCGCTGTCGCCACGACGAGGGCTCGCCGCGTGGCAGGTCGAGGTACGTAGCGGTAACCACACGTTCTGTAGTAGCCGCCGGTGGACCGGGAGACACCCGCCGTTCGCCCTCCTCCGGACCCGGCTGCACCGCACGGGCACGCCGGAGGAGCGCTCCCGACGAGGCGCTCGGTCGACGAGCGCGCGGCGCGGACCGTAGGCCGCTCCGGCCCGGGACGAGGGCGGCCGACCGTGCGGTCTCAGTAGCGATGAGTCCCTCTGCGTAGTGGGGAGGACGTGTCTCCGCAGTGCACCATTTGTCCCTACGTGATCTCCCTTATGGGAGTCGGTAGCGCGCCTCTGACGATGTGTCATTCCTGTGTTGCGCACCGCACGCGCCGGGTGGAATGGTCGGGCGGCCGATGCCGGATCGGTGAACGGAAACGGTCGGATGCGGGGGATCGCCGGTGCGGCACATTCACGTGCCGTACCTCCGGTGTCATCCGATTGCCGCTGCACGACGACCGAACCAACAACAGGAGGACCAATGTTCGAGGACCAGTACGTCGAGCTGCTCCCCGCCCGCACCACCATGCAGCTCAACGGTGGCGCCGGTGGCGCCGGCGGTGCCGGTGGGGCTGCCAACGCCATCTCGCTGGCGCTGAACATCCCGACCATCACCCAGACCTCCACCGCCGTCTCGCTGTTCGGCGGCGACGCCACCGCCACCAACACCGCGACCACCGGTGACGCCACGTCCGGTGACGCCACGGCGACCGGTGGCGACGGCGGCGCGGGTGGCGCCGGCGGTGCTGGCGGCACGTTCACCCTCGGGGGTGCGTGACCTCCGCGGCTGCACGACCGTCCCGGGCTGCTGTGACGGGATGACCGTGCACTGACGGGAGGGGGCGGTCGGTTCCCGATCGCCCCCTCCTGTCGAGGCCGTCCCGCCCCGGGGTGCCGGTGCGGGTCGGTCGGGGAAGACCAGTCCGAGGGAAGACGGGACCTTGCAGCAGAGCACCCTGGTGAGCCCCACGGCGCCGCCGCCCGTGGCTGATCTCGACGACTCCCCTCGCCGGCTGGCCGAGGGCACCGAACTGCTCGGTGAGTACGCCGACTCCGGGTACCAGACGCCGAAGTACCTCGTGCGCCGGTCGGACGGCCAGGTCATGCAGCTGCCGGAGCTGCTGTACCGGGTGGCGGAGTCCCTGGACGGCCGCGATGCCGACGGGATCGCCGCGGACCTGAGCGCACGCTCCGGTCACGAGCTCACCGCCGAGCAGGTGCTGTTCCTCGTCGACGAGCGGCTCCGCCCGGCCGGGATCATCGCGTCCGGCGACGGGGACACCGGCACCGCGGGGGCGCCGGTCCGCTCCGACCCCCTGCTGGGTCTCCGGTACCGGGTCGACGTCGTCCCGGAGCGGGTCGCGTGGCGCATCGCCGGGCTGCTGCGCCCCTTCTTCCTGCGTCCGGTCTGGATCGCGGCGATGGCCGTGTTCGTCGCCCTGGACGTCGCGGTCCTGGCCCAGGGCGACCTCGTCGACCGGCTCACGTCGGGCGTGACGTCGCTGATCCACCGCCCCGCCCTCACCCTCCTGCTCCTCCTGCTGGTGTTCCTCTCGGCCGGGTTCCACGAGTGCGGCCACGTCACGGCCTGCCGCTACGGCGGTGCGCGTCCCGGGGCCATGGGCGTCGGCATCTACCTGGTCTGGCCGGCTTTCTACAGCGACGTCACCGACGCCTACCGGCTCGGCCGGACGGGGCGCCTGCGCGTCGACCTGGGCGGCGTCTACTTCAACGCCGTCTCCATGGCCGCGGTCACCGCCGCCTACCTCGGCACCGGGCAGGGCTGGCTGCTGGTCGCGGCCTTCGCGATGCACGCCGAGACCGTCCGGCAGTTCCTGCCGCTGCTGCGCTTCGACGGCTACTACATGCTCGCCGACCTGATCGGGGTGCCGGAGCTCTTCACCTACGTCGGGCCGGTGTTCGGTGCGCTGGTCCCCGGCCGGCGGGCGCACTCGCGGTTGCACGAGCTCCGGCCCCGGGCGCGGCGGCTGATCGTCGTGTGGGTGGCGATCGCCGTCCCGCTGCTCGCGTACTACCTGGTCGTGATGCTCCTCGTCCTGCCCCGGGTCGTGCCGGTGGCCTGGGACGCCGCGCTGCAGTACGGCGAGGAGATGCAGGCGGCCCTGGGGGAGGGGCGGCTGACCGCCGCCGTCCTGGGCGTCCTGCAGCTGGTCCTCTTCCTCGTCCCCTGGGTGGGCATGGTCCTGATCCTCGGGATGTTCGGGCGGCTGCTGCGCCGGGTCGTGGTGTCGTGGGGCTGGTCCTGGGCGGCGCCGGGCCGGTGGGGAGCCGCCCGCCGCTACGCCGCCCCCGTGGGGCTCGGGGTGCTCGGGGCCGCGCTGGTCCTGCGCGTGACCGCGGTGGCCCTGTCGGCACCGCTGTCCACAGCGGAGGCCCGGATCAGCGCCAGCGCGACTGGGGTGCTCGACGTCGGGCGCGCCGCCGCTCCGGCCGTGGGCCCGGGCGAGGCGGTCGTGCGGGACCAGGTGGCCGCCTACGCCGCCCTGACCGGCGCCTTCGACCGGCACGCCGACGTCCTCGGCGGCGGCCGGGAGCCGGCCGTCCTGGCCGTCCTGGTGCTGGTCGCCTGCCTGCTGCTGGTCTCCGCCGTCCGCCGCTGGCGGCCGATGGCCGTCGCCGTCCCGCTGGCGGCGGTGACCGCGATGGGCCCGGCCGTGTCGGCCCTGGCCACCGTGGGCCCGGGCGTGGTGGGCGCCGCGTGGGTGGCCGCGGGTGCCACCGCTCTCACGCTGGCCGCCTCCGGCCGCGCGGACGTCGACGACCGGCGGGGACTGCTCCTGCAGCGGCTCCTGGGCGGAGCGGGGGCCCTCGCGGTGGCCGTGGGGATCGCCACCGCACCGCTGCTGGGCGTGCCCCTGGCCGTGGCCGCCGTCCTGGTGGTGGTCCGCCGGGGAGCGCGCCCGGAGCCCGTGCCGTGGTGGACGCCGCTCGCCGTCGCCGCGTTCGCCGTCACCGCCCTCACGGCCCTGGTCGCCCCGGTGCTGCTGCGCGCGCCCGCGGGGACGGTGCTCTCCGGCCCGGAGCGGCAGCTGCTCCTCGTCGCCTCGCTCCTGGTCGTCGCCGCGGTGGCGGCCCTGCGGGAGCTGCGGTGGGCGGCGGTCGTGCTGGGGACGCTGGTGGTGGTGGCGCTCCTCCCGGCACCGGGTGCCGTGGCGGTCCTCCCGCTGGCCGTCTGTGTCGCGGCCGTGCTCGCCGCCCTGGCCGTCCAGGCGCTGGTGCGGCGGCCGGCGGCCGAGCGTCCGCACCCGCTGGTGCGGACCGGCCTCGTGGCGCCCGCCTTCCTGCTCGTGCTCGTCGGCACGCTCTTCGTGCCGCCGGCGCTGCCGCAGGGCGCGGAGCAGCACCTGACCAGCCGGTCCACGAGCGCGTCAGCCTCGGCGCCGGAGGTGCCGGTGCTGCGGGCGGAGGTGCTGGCCGAGGTCCCGCACGACCCGTCGGCCTTCACCCAGGGCCTGCAGCTGGACGGGGACGTGCTCTACGAGGGCACGGGACTGGCGGGGGAGTCCCAGCTGCGCGCGCTGGACCCGGCCACGGGCGAGGTGCAGGAGGCCGTCCCGCTGCCCGGCCGGCTGTTCGGCGAGGGCATCGCGGTGGCCGGGGACCGCATCTGGCAGCTGACCTGGCAGGACGGCGTGGTGCTCGAGTGGGACCGCGCCACGCTCACCGTGCGGCGGCAGCTGCCGCTGACCGGTGAGGGCTGGGGGCTGTGCTCCGACGGCGCGCGGCTGGTGCGCAGCGACGGCGGCGACCGGCTGCACTTCCACGACCCGGACACCTTCGCCGAGACGGGCAGCGTCGCGGTCACGCTGCGGGGGACGCCGGTGACCCGGCTCAACGAGCTCGAGTGCGTCGACGGCCAGGTGTGGGCCAACGTGTGGCAGACCGACGAGCTGGTCCGCATCGACCCGGCCTCCGGTGCGGTCACCGCGGTGGTCAACGCGGCCGGCCTGCTGGACCCGCAGCGCCGCGCCGACCCGGACGCCGTGCTCAACGGGATCACGGCGCTCGGCGACGGCGAGTACCTGCTCACCGGCAAGCTGTGGCCGGTCTCCTTCCGGGTCCGGCTGACCCCGATGTGACCGCGGGACGGTCGTACCTGGCGGCGGTGGAGGTGGAGCGTGTGACCCCCGAACCCGGCTGCGTGCCGCGTCACCGGCGGCCGGCGGTGCGCCCCGCCCCGCGCTCCTCCTGCGGAGCCCTCGCCGGGGTGCTCCTGCTCGTCCTGCTCACCGCCTGCGCGGCCCCCGCTCCCGGCGGGGCGAGCACCTCCTCCGGGGCGGCGGGCTCCTCCGGCGGCCCGGGCGGGACGACCGCGTCCGGTGGCGCCGGCGCGCCGGGTTCCCCGGGTGCCGCGGGTTCCGCCGGTGCCGCGGGTTCCGCCGGTGCCGCGGGTTCCCCCGGTGCCTCGGGTTCCCCAGGCGCTCCCGGTTCCCCCGGGGCGAGTGCCTCGGCCGCTGCGGTGGCGGCCGGCGGCTCCTCCTCCGTGAGCAGCGTGTCCTGCTCCGGGACCTCCTGCTCCGTGTCGCTGGCGGGCACCGGCTCGCGGGCGACCGTCCTCGGTACCGCCATCACCCTCCTCGGGGTGCGCGACGGCCGTGCGGTGCTCCGCGTGGGGGAGCAGGAGGTCACCTGCGCGCCCGGACAGCGCGTCCCCACGGGCCCGCTGGACCTCGAGTGCCGGGCCGTCGGCGGCGACAGCGTGGACCTCACCGCCTCCCCGCGGTGACCCGGACGGCGTCCGCGGCGCTCACCCGGCGAGGTCGAGGACGGTCAGCGTGCCGCTGCCGAGGTCGCTGACGTAGCCCTTGCGCCCGTCGGGCAGCACGGTGACCGAGGTCGGCGACGTCCCGGTCGGAACGGTCGCGGTGACGGTGAGGTCGTCGGCGCTGACGACCGACAGCGTGCTGTCCTCGACGTTGGTGACGTAGGCGAAGCGGCCGTCGGCCGACCAGGTGACGTCCTGGGGTCCCTCGCCGACCGGGACGGTGGCCAGGACCTCGTCGCTGTCGGTGTCGATCACCGAGACCGACGCCGCGTCGTAGTTCACGTTGGCGGCCAGCGGCCGGGACCGGTGCACCGCGATGCTGTGCGGGCTCGTCCCGACCGGGACCTCGTCGACGACGGTGTCGGTCGCCGTGTCCACCACCGCGACGACGTCGGAGTCGTGGTCGGCGACGTAGGCGCGGGTGCCGTCAGGGGTCAGCTCCACCCAGTGCGGGTTGGGCGGCACGTCGATCTCGGCGACCGGCGTCGCCGTCCCGGTGTCGACGACCGTGAGGACGTCGGAGTCGTGGTTGGGGACGTAGAGCCGGGACCCGTCCGGGCTGACCGCGGAGACGTACGGGCGGCTCCGCATCGGCACGGTGGCCCCGAACTCGCCGGTCGTGGTGTCGAGGACGCTGATCGCCGCGATCGTCCGGTCGTCGTTCCAGACGCTCACGTAGGCCCGGGTGCCGTCCGGCGAGAGGGTCAGGTACCGCGGCGGGCCGGCCGGGACGTCGATGGTCGAGACCACCTCGTCGACCTCGGTGTCGACCACGGTGATGGTCCCGGCCGCGCCCTGGGCGACGTAGAGCCGCCGGCCGTCGGGCGAGGCGACGGCGTAGCCCGGCGTCTCGCCGACCGCGATGGTGCCCGCCACCGACGGGACCGGCACGCTCGCCGCCACCGGCTCGACCGCGGGCGACTGCGAGGCCTCGGCCGCACCCGAGGACGCCGCGGCCGGGGCGCCGTCGTCCCGACCGCTCGCGAGGCCGCCTCCGGCGACCAGCGCCGCTGCCCCGAGCAGGGTGACCAGGAGCAGGACCACCACCGCCAGGACGGCGGGCGGCCCCTTCGGCCCGGGCGGCGCGGTCCCGGGTGCCGGCCCGGCGGCCGCGGCGTCGACCGGTGCGGACCCCGCCCCCGGGACGGCGGCTGCGGGAGCGGCCGCCGGTGCGGCGGCCGCCGCCGGCCGGCTCGGCGGTCCGGTCGGGGCCGCGCCGACGGCGGCGGCCGCGGGGGCAGCGGCTGTGGGGGCCGTGGCGGCCGGGGCTTCCGGCGGCCGCGGGACGGCGGTGCCGGTGGGGCCGCTCCGGCCCGTCCCGGCCAGGCGCCGGCCGAGGACGGCGGCCCCGAGGGCCACGGCGTGCTTGGGGTGGGCGTCCAGGACCGCGGGGCAGCCGAACTCCTGGGACACCACCTCGGCGATCAGCGGGATCCGCGAGGAACCGCCGACCAGCAGCACCGCGGAGAGCTCGCCCGGCGCCACACCCGCCGTCCGCAGCGTCCGGCCGAGGACCCGGATCGTGGACTCCACGGGGACCCGGATGAGGCCCTCGAACTCCTCCCGGGTGAGCCGGACCTCCAGCTGCCGGCCGGGGAGGAACACCGGGATGGTCGCCTCCGTGTCGAAGGACAGGGCCTCCTTGGCCGCGGTGCAGTCCTGGCGCAGCCGGGCCAGGGCCACGGCGGTGCGGGCGTCGCCGAGGTCGAGCCGGCGCAGGACCCCGCCGGCGACGGCGTCGACGTGGGCGAGGACGGCGTCGTCGAAGTCGCAGCCGCCGAGGCGCTCGACACCGTCCGGCATGCCCACCACCTCGGTGCCGTGCGGCGTGCGGCGCAGGACCGTCGCGTCGAAGGTGCCGCCGCCGAGGTCGTAGACGGCGAGGACCTCACCGGCCCGCACGTCCCGGGTGGTGCCGTGGTGGGCCGCGGCGGCCTCGGGCTCGGTGACGGTCGAGTACCGGGTCAGGCCCGCGGAGGCGGCGACGTCGGCGAGGGCCCGGCACCGCGCCGGCCCCCAGGTGGCGGGGTGGGTGAGCACGACGGTGTCGGGCTCGCGCCTCGAGACCTCGACGACCCGGTCGAGCACGCTCCGCAGCAACGAGCCCAGGAGCGTGGTCACCGGGAAGGGCGCGCTGCCGAGCAGCACCGGGGTCGGGTCCCCGAGCCGGCGTTTGAGGTCGTGGACGACGCGGTCCGGCTCGCTCACGGCACGCCGGGCGGCGGCGTCGCCACACGTGACCGAGCCGTCCTCGCCGACGTGCACCGCGGCGTGCGCCACCACCGACGTGTCCCCGAGAGGGACCATCCCGGCGGAGCCGTCCTCCGCGACGGCGGCAGCGACGAACGTCGTCCCGAGATCGATCCCGAGGCTGGAACTCACCGGACCCCCTCCTGCGGGGCGCGGCGCCCCTGGAAAGGGGAACGACCCTAGCGACCGACCACGGTCGCTCGGCAAGGGGAGCGCGGCGATCGAGGAGAGACGCCGGCAGCGACGTGCCGTATTCGTGTCGACCCATACCGGGGTATGAGATCGCGCTTTCCGCGGAAGGGCGCGGGAATTCGGACGGGTCCATTCCCGCGCGGGTCGGGCGCCGCGGCGCGGCAGGTCGCCCCGGCCCTCTCCGCACGGGAGGTGCAGGTCCGACCTCGCAGAGTGACACGAGCCTCCGACGTCGGACTGGTCGGACGCGTGCCGTGGTGCGCCGTCCCGAGGCCGGGATCGTCCGCGCTCAGCCACTGTTCGGTCTCGTTCTCGACGCGGAACTTGCCGAGTTCGGTACCGCCTGAGAATGTCGGGCCACACGAGCGGGAGCGGGGGCGGGGAATGGCGAGGATGCGCCCCCTGCCCATTCCTGCGCTCCTCCACGGAGCCTCTCCCGCGCCCGCGGCGATCGCCGGAACCGGCCACCAGGAGGCAACCGTGTTCGAGGACCAGTACGTGCAGCTGCTGCCTGCACGCACCACCATGCAGGCCGTCGGCGGCGGAGGGCCGGGCGGGGACGGTGGGGCGGGCGGGCCGGCGGTCGCGACGGCCGTCTCGGGCACCGTGCTGGTCCTCAACAACTCGACGATCGACACGCTCACCATCGTCACCATCGGCACCGGCGCCGCGACGGCCGACGCGTCCGGAGGCGACGGTGGCGGTGGAGGAGCCGGGGGCGCCGGAGGGGTCATCGTCCTCGACGCGGCTGCGCTGCAGGGCGCCACCGGTGCGGACGTCGTCCCGGTCGCCACCGGTGCGGACGTCCCGGTCGCCACGGGTGGGGAGGTCGCGCCGGTGGACTCCGGCGGCGAGGTCGCGCCGGTGGGGATCGGTGGGGAGGTCGCCCCGGTGGAGCCTGGTGCCGAGGCCGCGCCGGCCCCGGCCGGCGGTGAGATCGCTCCGGTGGAGCTGGGTGCGGAGACCGCACCGCTGCCGTCAGGTGCCGAGATCGCGCCGGTGGACTCCGGCGCCGAGGTCGCTCCGGTCGCCGCCGGTGCGGAGCCCGCGCCGGCGGAGGCTGTACCGGCGGATGTCGCTCCGGCGCCGTCCGGCGACTCCGCGGACGGGGGCTGGGAGCACCACGGGCACGGCGGCGGCCACGGGCACTGGAACGGCTCGGGGTGGCGGGACTGCCGCTGACCCCGGACGTCGGGATCTCGCCGGGGCCGCCCTCGGGGTGGCCCCGGCGAGGTGCCGTCAGGCTGCGGCGGCCGCGGCGAACGAGGGCTGCGGGACGTCGGCGCGCGGGAAGGCGGGACGCAGCGCGAGCGGGGGCCGGAACGGCCGCCAGGTGCCCTCGGGCTGGGCCAGCCGGTCGGCCACCGCGTAGATGACCGCCGGGTGGTGGCCCATGCCCAGGTGGCTGGCGTAGACGGCGATGTTCTCCGCCTGCGGCGAGAGCCGGTCCAAGCAGGCCTGCCAGGCGACGATGCCGTCGTGGTGGGAGTAGATCGAGGTGGCCGGCACGGGCAGCGGCGTGGCCTCGCTCGCCAGCGGCAGCGTGCGCGGCTCCACGTGCAGGTGCGAGAACCGCTCGAAGGCCCGGTTCGCCCGGGTCTGGCTGTCGCGCTGCAGGGCGAACGGGCTGCCGAGGGTGATCACCTGGCGGACCGAGTCCGGCGTCTTGCGGGCCAGGTCGCGGGCGAAGATGCCACCCAGGCTCCAGCCGACCAGGCTGATCGGCCGGCCGTAGCGGTCGCTGAGGTCGTCGATGCGCCGGCTCATGCCCTCGACGCACTCGGCGGTCGGGCCGATGTTGCGGCCCAGGCGCCAGCCGTGCACGCGGTAGCCCAGCCGGCGCAGCACCCGGCGCAGGGTGCGGGTGGACACGTCGTCGGCCAGCAGGCCGGGGAGGACGAGGACCGGGTGACCGTCGCCGACGGGCAGCCGGTTCATCAGCGGCCTGGCCGCCAGGTAGAGGCCGTAGTCGGCCATCGCCCGGTTCATCTCGGTGAGGTACAGCGGCAGGCTGGGCCCGTCGGTGTCCTGTCGCGCCACGTCGTCCTCCTCACCGGCGGGCCGTCCCGCCGTAGCTACTGGCGGGTACCACGGTGACGCCCCGCCCACACCTGTCCGAGGCGGCGCGCGGCGGCCTGATACGCGGACGTGTGGTCCGCGCCACACCCGCCGCACCGGCCCCACCGCGCGCGACCGGCGGGAGGGCGTGGAACCGTACGGAGGGCACCGCACCGGTGCCGGCCGCACGGCGAGGAGGAGCACGGGTGGACCGGGACGCGGGGGGCGCGCAGGCGCCCGGCACGAGGAGGACGGTGGACCTCGGCGGTCCGGTGCACGTGGTCGACTACGGCGGCCGCGACGACGGGCCGGCCGTCGTCCTGGTGCACGGCCTGGGCGGCTCGCACGGCAACTGGGACCTGCTCGCGCCCCTGCTGACGCCCTCGGCCCGGGTGTGGGCCCTGGACCTGCCCGGCTTCGGCCGCAGCGAGCCCGGGCAGCGGCGCACCACCGTGCAGGCCAACGCCGCGGTCCTGCAGGACTTCCTGCGCGAGGTCGTTGGGGAGCCGGCCGTGCTGGTGGGCAACTCGATGGGCGGGATGATCTCGCTGTTTACCGCCGCCGCCACCCCCGACCTCGTCGCCGGCCTGGTCCTGCTCGACCCCGCGCTGCCGGGCAGGCGCCGCCGGCTGGACCGGGTGGTCGCGCTGACCTTCGCCCTGTACGCCGTCCTCGGGCTGGGGGAGCGCGTCCTGCTGCTGCGGCGCTCCCGGCAGACGCCGCTGACGCGGGTGCGCGAGATGCTCCGGCTGGTCGGCGTCGACCCCGACGAGCTGCCGGCCCCGGTGGTCGACCGCGCGGTGACGCTGCTGGAGCAGCGCGAGGACGCCGCCGGCATGGACCGGGCGTTCCTCTCGGCGGCCCGCTCGCTGCTGGGCATCCTGCTCGACCCGCGCCGGTACCGGTCGGCGATGGCGCGGATCACCAGCCCGGTCCTGCTCGTGCACGGCGACCGCGACCGGCTGGTGCCCGTGGACGCCGCCCGCGAGGCGGTTCGCCGGCAGCCGGAGTGGCGCTACGAGGAGCTCGCCGGCGTCGGCCACGTGCCGCAGCTGCAGGTGCCCGACCGGCTGGCCGCCCTCGTCCTCGAGTGGCTGGACGAGGCCGTCGTGACCCCCTCCCGCGCCTGACCCCGGCCGTTCCGCCTCTCGCCGGGAAGAGGCGGAACGGACGCGGTCAGCGGGTGCGGAGCTCGGTCTTGAGCACCTTCCCGCTCGGCCCCTTGGGCAGCTCCTCGATGACGACGACCTCGCGCGGGTACTTGTAGGCCGCCAGCCTCTCCCTGCAGAACGCGATGATCTCACCGGGCTCGGCCGAGTCGCCCGGGCGCAGGCTGACGTAGGCCACGACCTCCTCGCCGAGCCGCTCGTCCGGCTTGCCGATGACGGCGGCCTCGCGCACCGCCGGGTGGGCGTGCAGGACCTCCTCGATCTCGCGCGGGTAGACGTTGAAGCCGCCGCGGATGACCAGGTCCTTCTTGCGGTCGACGATGTAGAAGAAGCCGTCCTCGTCGCGGTGGCCGAGGTCGCCGGTGTGGAACCAGCCGCCCCGCATCGCCTCGGCGGTGGCCTCCGGCCGGCCGAGGTAGCCCTTCATGATGTTGTGCCCGCGCAGCACGATCTCGCCGACGTGCTCCGGGCCGGGGAGCAGCTCCTCGTCCTGCGGGTCGACGACGCGCACCTCGCAGCCCCACAGCCGCTTGCCGATCGACATGACCCGCCGGTCCTCGGCGCTGCGGTTGAACGTGACCAGCGCGCAGGTCTCCGACAGGCCGTAGCCCTCGAGGATCGTCGTCCCGGGGAAGGCGGCCTCGAAGCCGCGGATGACCTCACCGGGGATGGACGCGCCGCCGGAGACGCAGATCCGCAGCGCGCCGACGTCGCGGCCGGTCAGGTCGGCGTGCATGAGCGCGACGAACATCGTCGGCACCCCGCAGAACACCGTCACCCCGTGCTGCTCGAACGCGTCGAGGACGGCGCCGACCTCGAACCGCGGCACCAGCACCAGCGTGGCGCCGGCGCGGATGGCGCTGTTCATCACGCTGGAGAGGCCGAAGACGTGGAACAGCGGCAGCACGGCCATGGTGACGTCGTCGGCGCGGTAGCCGAAGGTCTCCGAGGCGACGGAGGCGGCCATGTAGGTCTGGAAGTGGGTGAGCTCGGCGCCCTTGGGCCGGCCGGTCGTGCCGCTGGTGTAGATGATCACCGCGGTGTCGTCGGGGGACATCTGCTCGACGTCGGAGGGGTCGGCGCCCGCGCCGTCGGCGACCAGCGCGTCGAACGACGTGGTGTCCGAGGGCAGCTCGCCGGAGCCCGGTCCCGAGGCGACGTAGACCCGGACGTCGCCGGCCTCGGCCGCGCCCTTGACCGCCTCGTCGGCGAACGCGTCGAAGGTGATCAGCGCCCGCGCGCCGCTGTCGGACAGGTGGTAGGCCACCTCCGGCGCCTTGAGCAGCGGGTTGAGCGGCACCAGCGTCATCCCGGCCTTGAGCGCGCCGAAGTAGGCGAGGACGAACTGCGGCACGTTGGGCAGCTGCAGCGCCACGGTGTCGCCGCGCCGCAGCCCCGCCGACCGCAGCCCGGCCGCCACCTGGGCGGAGAGCTGGTCGACCTGTCCGTAGCTGAGCGTCGTGGAGCCGAGGCGCAGCATCGGCTTGTCGGGGTGGGCGAGAGTGGACTCGCGCAGGATCGTGGCGAGGTTGAAGCTCATGGCCGCTCCTGGGCTGTGGCACGGGTCACCCCGGTGCAGTACCGCAGGAGCGCCGGAGTACACCCGGTGGACGCCGCGGACGGCGTCCACCGGGTGCTCAGCGGCCGAGCGCGACCACCTCGTCGAGGCCGGCCTGCAGGTCGGCCACCAGGCCGACGGGGTCGGTGACGGCGGCCGCGTCGACGTTGACGCCGATGCAGCACTGCCCCTCGTGCGACAGCAGCGTGATCATCGCCGCGCAGCCGGGCAGCGGGCCGAAGGGGTACATCCGCTCGATCCGCGAGCCGGCGATGTAGACGGGGTGGGTCACCCCCGGCACGTTGGAGATCTGGACGTCGTTCGCGCTGGTCAGCTGCCCGGAGACGGCGCCGATCACCGGCGCGGGCAGCCAGCTCAGCGTCGGCGCCAGCAGGTCGTTGACCACGCCGGCGCCGCCGCCGCCGTCACCGCGGACGGACAGCACGAACTCGCGGATCGTGCGGATGCGGACGGCGGGGTCGGCCTCGTCGAGCGGTGCGGGGAAGCGGGCGCCGGTGAACCGGTTGCCGCCCTCCGGGGCGTCCTGGGCCCGCAGGCTGATCGGGATGCCGACCGCGAGCGTGCCCAGCGGCGCCCCGTGCCGCTGGTGGTAGCGGCGGAAGCCGCCGACCATCGCCGCCAGGAACCCGTCGTTGAGCGACCCGCCGACCGCCTTGGCGCCCGCCTTGAGGTCGGCCAGCGGCACCTCGAGGACCTCCAGGTGCCAGCCGCCGCCGCGGGGCGTGAGCAGCGCGGAGCCCGGCCCCGGCGGGGCGAGGGTGCGGCCGGCGGCCCTCGCCGAGCCCAGCGCCGAGGTGACGGCGTCCCACGGGTGCGCGGCGCTGCCCAGCGCGCCGGCGCCGCGGCGCAGCAGCGCCAGCGGCGCCGAGCGTGCCGTCCCGACCAGCTGCTCGGCGAGCAGCGCGGTGCGGGAGACGTCGTCGTCCGGAGTGGGTACGGGGGGCTCGGGACGGGCGGGGTCGTGCTCGGCGGTGCGGCTGTGCAGCCGGCTCATCAGCTGCACCGCACCCAGGCCGTCGGTGGTGCTGTGGTGGGTCTTGACCACGTAGCCGGCGCGGCCGTCGGACAGGCCCTCGACGAGCATCGCCTGCCAGAGCGGGCGGTCGCGGTCCAGCGGGGCGGAGACGAACTCGCCGACGACGTCGAGCAGCTGGCGCATCGAGCCGGGTTCCTCGAGGTGCACGTGCCGCACGTGGGCGTCGAGGTCGAGCTCGGTCACCGTCGCCCACCGCGGGGTGCCGATGCCCAGCGCCGGCTCGACGACGCGCTGGCGCATCCGCGGCACCATCCGGGAGGCCCACTCGTGGGCGGCGCGCAGCCGCTCCCAGTCCGGTGCCGGGTCGAGCAGCTCGAGCAGCGCCACGTTGGCGCGCAACCGCGGGTCGGCGGCCTCGGCGCGCCACATCGCCGTCTCCAGCGGGTTCATCTCCGGCGCGCTGCCCCAGTCCAGCGGCGGTGCGGGCACCGGCGGCCCGGCGTCGGCGGTGGGCTCCTCGGACACCACGGGCCGCTCGGCGCGCCCCGACCAGTTGGCCAGGGTGCGCAGGTAGGAGTCGTGCACCTCCGCCACGCGCGCGTCGAGGTCCGCGGCGGTCCAGCCGTCGGTGGGGACCGGCGGCAGCACGCGCACCTGGACGACGCCCGGGTGGATGGTCGTCGCGCCCCGCCACATGAGCTCGCCGGTGTTGCGCAGCACGATCGGCACGATCGGGACGCCGGCCTGCATCGCGACGTGGAAGGCGCCCTTCTTGAACGCGCCCAGGGTCGGGGTGGCCGACCGGGTGCCCTCCGGCGCGATGACCAGGGAGATGCCCTCGCGGAGCCGCTCGACCGCGGGCTCGAGCGCCTTGCGGGCCTGGGCGGGGTCGCCGCGGTCGACGAAGGCGACGTCGGCCAGCCGGAACGCCAGCCCGAAGCCCGGCGTCTTCGCCAGCTCCTTCTTGGCCACGCCGGTGAAGCCGCCGCGCAGCAGCTTGGCGAGCACCAGGACGTCGAGCTGGCTCTGGTGGTTGAACAGGAAGACCGCCGGGCGGGTGGCCAGGTGCTCGGCGCCCTGGACGTCGACCCGGACGCCGGCCAGGGCGCTGCCGAGCTCCCCGGCGAGGGTGATGCCGAGGTCGACCGCCTCGCGCCGCGAGCCGCTCAGCGCGCCGACGGCCAGGCCGGTGGCGAACCCGCCGAACAGGCCGCCGACCCCGGCCACGGTGCGGGCGAGGTCGACCGGGGAGGTCGTGCCGCGCCGTCGGAAGCGGGCGACCGGCCAGGAGTAGTGGCGGGCGGCGGCGGCCAGGCCCCGGCCGGGGTTCAGCGCCCGGGCCCGGCCGACGGTGCGCAGGAACGGGACGTCCTCGTCGCCGTTGGAGTAGGCGTAGCTCTGCAGCAGGTCGATGCCGTGCTCCTCGGCGAAGGACCGCACCGCCGCGGCCTTGCCCTGGCGCCACAGCAGCGGGCCGCCGGGGCGCCCGGTGCAGACGCCGTCGACGATCTCCACCGGCGACACGAGCACGTGCTCCACGCCGAGGGCGCGGGCGGCCGGCTCGACCTGGAAGCGGGTGGCGGAGGAGGCCAGGACGACGGTGTGCCCGGCCTGCAGGTGGGCGGTGACCAGGCGCCACGCCTCGGGGAACAGCGAGCCGGCGATGCCCTGGACGAACAGCCGCTCGCCGAGCTCGACCAGCTCGTCCTCGCTGCGGCCGGCCCACGCGCGCATGCCGGCGACGGTGAACCGCTCGAAGTCCTCCTCGGAGGTGACCCCGCGCAGGCCGTTGAGGAGCAGCTGGCCCATGGCGGCCGGCGTCACCTCCAGTGAGCGCAGGTGGTGGCGGGCGAAGGCGGCCAGCGAGTAGCCGTCGATGACCGTGCCGTCGAAGTCGAAGAACGCCCCGACGCGGGGGCCGGGGGGAGCGGCGTCGACGTCGGCGACGAGCTGCTCCTCGGTCCACACGCCGGCGCGCGCCATCGCCGCGGCGTTGCCGCCCAGCCCGCCTCCCGGCGGGGTCTCCTGCTCGGCCGTCACGGCTCCACCCCCACGTTCTCCCGCCGCGCCGCGGCGTCCAGCTCGTCGATCACGGCTACCCGGCTCACCACGTCCCTGACTCGGGCGGCCCACTCCTGCCGGCGGCGGGCCAGCTCCTCCCGGCCGGGGTCGACCAGGTCGAGGTTGGCGGCCAGCCGCAGGGCGCCGGCGAACAGCTCGCGGGACAGCGACTCGGGTCCGTGCAGCCGGCCCTGCAGCAGCATCTGCTGGCCCACGCCGCTGCACTCGGTCAGGAAGTCGGCCTCGACGACCGGCGTCCGCGGGTCGCGGGCGGCCAGCCGCTCGGCCACCACCAGCTGCGCGTCGACGAAGGACCGCAGCACCCGGTGGGCCACCAGCAGCGGCGCCCGGCACAGGACGTCGCGGCCGTCGGCGGTCTCCCACTCCGGGTCCAGGCGCGCCAGCTCGGCCGAGAGCCGCTCGCGGTACGCCTCGCGCTCGGGGAAGAAGAACTCGAACTCCAGCAGCTTGCGCAGCCGGGCGGCCTCCTCCCAGCGGTCGACCGGGTCGCGCAGCATCACCAGCTCGGCGACCGCCCGGTCGACGAAGTGGTGGATCGCGTTGTTGCGGTAGAACGCCGCGACCAGGTGCTGGCCGCGCTCAATGGCGTAGACCGGCTCCTCCCCGCCCTCGTAGACGGTGACGACGCCCTGCTGGGCCAGTGCGCCGAGCACCCGCCGCACCCCGCCGGCGGTGTCCAGGGCCGCGCCGGAGGAGGGGAGCCGCCGCTCGGTGAGGTAGGCCAGCAGGGGCTGCAGCACCCGCTGCACCTGGGCCAGGGTGAGGGCCCGGTCGCGGACGCCGAGCAGCGCCAGGGTGACCAGCGCCGTCGCCGTGGCCGGGGTGACCGAGTTGATGCCGACGGCGACCTGGAAGGCCACCTTCTGCAGGGTCAGCCGGCGCGCGTCGGGATCGGCCGGGTCGGCGCCGCTGCGCAGCGCGGCGGCCAGCGACAGCGGCTCGGCGAACCCGACGTGCACCGTGCCCAGCGGCGTGCGCACCTGCTCGCGGATGTAGGAGGCCATCCACGACAGCCCCTCGCCGCGCTTGGCCGCCCCGCCCTGCTCAGCGGCCATGCCGGAGACCTCGCGGAGCTGGTCGTAGGTGATCGAGACGGGGACGACGTAGGCGTCCTCCACGCGCCCGCGCTCGATGGCGTCGGCCACGTAGCCCAGCAGCCCGTGCCGGGGCGGGCGCAGCTTGCCCGTGCGCGAGCGGCCGCCCTCCATGTACCACTCGAGGTTGAACCGCTTGGCCAGCAGGAAGGCGAAGTACTCGCGGACGGCGAGCTTGTAGACCTGGTCGCCGCCGAAGCTGCGGCGGATGAAGACCAGCCCGGCGCGCTTGGCCAGCGGCCCGACCGGCCAGAACCGCAGGTTGTCCCCGCCGAGCACGTGGTTGCGCGGGAAGTCGTGCGCGGCGAGGACGTCGGCGAGCACCAGCGGGTCGACGTAGGAGCGGTGGCTGGGCAGGAAGACCAACGGGTGCCGGCGGTTGAGCTCGCGCAGCACGTCGAGCCGGGCGGTGTCGGCCTGCACGTCCCAGGCGCGGGCGTGCACCGGCCGCAGCAGGCCGGTGAACACCTCGATGGCGACCGGGTCCATCGCGGCGACCAGGCTGTCGAGGTCCTGCACCGCCTCGGCGAGCACCTCCTCCTCCGGGCGCTCGAGCCGCTCGGCGAGCCGCGCGACCTCGCGCCGGAACTCGGGGCTGTGCCGGATCGCCTCGGTGACGTGCCGCGGCACCTTGGCCCGGTCGCCGACGACGGTCCGTTCGGCCCGGTCGAGGGCCAGGGCGGCCTGGTGGGCGACGAAGCCGGCGAGGGACCCGGTGCCGTCCCAGCGCCCCGACAGCTCGGCCACCGAGGCGGGCTCGGCGACCACCACGCGCGCCCGGTCCGGGTCGCGGCGCAGGGCGGCGGCCTGCAGCGCACCCGGGGGACGGCGCAGCAGCGACGGGGCGGCGGCCTGCAGGCGCCCGCGCCGGGTCCGGCTGCGCCCGCGGCCGGTCGCGCGGCCGGTCGCGCGGCGGGGTGCCCAGGCCACGCGGACCGCCGTCACCACGGTGTCGGGCGCGGCGGAGGCCAGCGGCCCGGTCAGGGACCCGCCCCGCAGGGGCAGGACGGTGAGGGAGCCGCCGTCGCCGGGCGGCAGCGCCTCGGCCACGAGCCGCCGCTCGACCTCGCTGTCGACGTCGACCAGCACGATCAGCGGGACGTCGGTGTCCACCAGCTGCGTCATGCGCACCTTCCCTCCGAGCTCCTCTGCCCGCCCATCGTCCGCCCGGCGGTGGGCCGCCCGGCCCTCGGTCTGCCGCCGTGGCCGGGGGAGGGCCGAGCCTGCCGGGCCGGCGCCGTCCGCGGTAGCCGGGTCAGCCCGAGCGCAGCGTCGCGCGCAGCGCCTCCAGGCCGGTGTAGCGCGGCGTCCAGCCGAGCTCCTCACGGGCCTTGGTGGTGTCCATGATCGCCGGGTGGCTGGCCGCCTCCACCCACTCGGCGACCGGCGGCAGGAAGGGCAGCCGGGACAGCGCGCGGGCGGCGAGCTGGGCCGGGGCGGCGGGCAGCGGCAGCGGGATCGCGCCGTACTCGCGGGCGACGTCGGCGGCGGTGAGCACGCCGTCGCCGGCGATGTTGTACGCCCCGGGCGGGCCGGCGGCGACGACGCACTGCAGCAGCGCCTGGCCGACGTCGTCCTCGTGGATGAACTGCAGCGGCAGCGCGGGGACCGCCACCGGGACCGGCACCGGCAGCCGCCGGGTGCTCTGCTCGGCCAGCCGGCGGCCCAGTGGGGCCAGCGGGCCGGGGAGGACGTCCTTGGCGCCGACCGTGTGCGGGCCGAGCACCACCGGCGGCCGCAGCATGTACAGCGACAGCTCCGGGTGCCGGGCCGCCTCCGCCTCCAGCACCTGCTCGAGCTCGGCCTTCTCCTGGGCGTAGAAGAGCTTCGACGCCGGGCGCACCGGCCACTCCTCGGTCATGCCGACCGGGTTGTCCGGGTGGAAGCCGTAGGCGGCCACCGAGGAGGCGTAGACGAACCGGCGCACGCCGGCCGCCGCCGCGGCGCGGAAGGCGTTGAGCGTCCCGTCGACGTTGATCGCGCGGGTGGTGTCCCGGGAGGCGTTGCCGGTGATCAGGAAGGCCAGGTGCACGACGACGTCGGCGCCGGCGAAGGCCTCGCGCAGCGCGTCGTCGTCGCGGACGTCACCGCGCCGGTACTCCATCTTCGTCCAGCCGCGGGCGGCCGGGTCGAAGGGACGGCGGGCGATGCCGACGACCCGCCGGATCCGGTCGTCGGCCTGCAGCAGCGGGACCAGGCCCTCGCCGAAGGTGCCGGTGGGGCCGGTGACGGCGACGGTCAGGTCGGTCTCGGGAGCGGTCACCCGCGTTCCGCTACCCGGCGCCCGCCGCGGTGAACCAGGTCACCGCGGCGGGCGCCGGGGCGCTCAGCTGGTGGCCGCGGCCGGCTGCCTGCCGGCGACCTCGACGAGCTCGTCGACGCCGCGGCGGATGCCCTCGGAGAGGACGTCGACGTCGGGGAAGGCGTCGAAGTCGGCGTTGATCCCGAAGGTCATCGAGTTGAGGTAGCTGAAGATGCCGATCGAGATGCGGGTGCCGCCGGCGATGGGCACGTAGGGGTGCGCGGAGACCATCCGCTTGCCGAGCACGTACAGCGGCACCCGCGGGCCGGGCACGTTCGTGGTCACCGCCTGGCACCACGTCTGACCGGCCTGCATCGAGGCGCGGACGCCGAGGGCCAGCAGCGTCGGCGCCATGACGTCGCCCATCGCGATGATCGAGCGGGCGTCGACCGCCTGCATCGTCTTCTTGTGGTCGTCCATCTGCCGCCGGATCCTGGCCAGCCGGACCACCGGGTCGGGCTCGCCCACCGGGAGGTCGACGAAGACGGCGGTCACCCGGTTGTCCAGCGCGCCGCGCTCGCCCTCCTGGCGCACCGAGATCGGCACCATCGTGCGGACGACGGTGTCGGCGCCCAGCGCGCCGCGGCCCTTGAGCAGGTCGCGGAAGCCGCGGCTGATGGCGGTCAGGACGACGTCGTTGACCGTGCCGCCCAGCGCGGTGCGCGCGGTCTTGAACTCGGCGAACTCGGCGTCGGTCCAGGCCCAGCGGCGGTGCGGCCCGATCGGGCCGGTGAGGGTGCGGGCTGTCGGGGTCAGCGCCTGGCGGGCCAGCGCGGGCAGGGTCGTGGCCGCCGCGCGCAGGCTGCTGAGCGCGCCCTTCGCGCCCTCGGTGAGGGCGCTGGGGCCGTGGGTGAGCTGGCGCAGCGGGGCGGTGGCGGTCTCCGTGAGCGCGCCGGCCACCATCGAGAGGTTCGACGGGCTGCGCTGCGGCGTCCAGTCGCGCGGCGCCGTGTGCTCGGCGTTCGGGTCGAGGTCGAACACGACCTGCATCAGGTCGGTGCCGGCGATGCCGTCGACCATGCAGTGGTGGACCTTGGAGATGATGGCCCACCGGTCGTCCTCCAGGCCCTCGACCAGCCACACCTCCCACAGCGGCTTGGCCATGTCGAGGCGCTGGCCGAGCACCCGCCCGGCCACGTTGCGCAGCTGCTCGGGGCCGCCGGGCCTGGGCACCGCGGTGTGCCGCACGTGGTAGAGGATCTGGAAGTGCGGGTCGTCCACCCACAGCGGCCGGCCCAGGTCCATCGGCACCCGGCGGACCCGCTGGCGGTAGCGGGGCACCTGCGGCAGCTTGCTCAGCAGCAGCCGCACGAGGTCGCCGTAGGACGGCGCCGGCCCCTCGAAGACGGCCACGGAGCCCACGTGCAGCGGCGCGTTCTCGCTCTCCGCGTAGTAGAAGCCGGCGTCGGTCGCGCTCAGGCGGTCCACGGTGGTCGCTCCTCTGCTCGTCGTCCGGGGGCCCCGTCGTCACACGGCCCCGGCCCCGCTGCTGTGGTGACGGCCACAGTAGGCACGGCGGGCGTCAGCCTGCCCGCCGGGCGGGCCCCAGGCCGGCCTCGACCCGGTCGAGCAGGTCGGTCAGGGCCCGGTCGACGACGGCGGTGCGGGTCAGGTTGACGCTGTGCCCCGCGCCCGGCACCACCACCAGCTCGGCGCTGGCGCCGATCCCCTCGGCCAGCCGGCGGCCGTGCACGGCGGGGGTGAGCCGGTCGTACTCGGCGGCGACGACGGTGACCGGCACCCGGCCGAGCACCGGCAGCGACGCGGTCTCGTCGTGGTCGAGGAAGGTGCCGTAGAAGGCCATCGTGATCGTCAGCGGCGTCTCCTCGAGCATGTCCTGCACCTGCCGGACGGCGTCCCGGGTGGCGTCGTCCTTCCCGAACAGGTACCGGCGCACGTAGTAGCGGCCGAAGCGGGTGCCGCGGCGCCGGTGCCGCTCGAGGGTGGGTGCCAGCAGCCGCAGCCACCACAGGTAGAGCCGCAGCAGGTGCAGCCGGCGCAGGAGCCGGACGCCGGCGGCGAGCAGGCCGGTGGACACCAGCCCGCCGGCCGAGGTGGCCAGCAGGAACGCGCCGACGACGCGGTCGCCGAACAGCTCGGGCCGGCGGCGGGCCAGCGCCATGACCGTCATGCCGCCCATCGAGTGGCCGGCCAGCACGACCGGGCCCTGGGGGACGACGGCGTCGAGGACCTCGGCGAGGTCGCGCCCGGTGCGGTCGATGGTGGCGCTGCGGGGGTCGGCCCAGCCCGACCGGCCGTGGCCGCGCTGGTCCCACAGCACCACGCGGGCGCGGTCGCGGACCGCCGCGCGCTGCAGGTCCCACTCGCCGAGCCGGGCGGTGAACCCGTGGCTGAAGACGACGGTCAGCGGCGCGTCCTCGCGGCCGTCGACCTCGACGTGCAGGTCGACGCCGTCGTCGGTGCGGACGGTGCGCGAGCCCGGGGGCGGGGGACCGGGCTGCTGCGGGACGGGGGAGGTCGAACCGGGGACGGTCGGCATCCGTCCATGACAGCGCAGCCGCGGGGGACCGGCGACTCCGCCCCCGCCCGTCCGCCTCGCGCGGGGCGGGTGGTAGGGGCCGCGGACCCGGGTCAGGTGCCGGGTGCCGTGGGCTCGGGGCGGCGTCCGGGCGCGGCGTCGCGGACCAGCCGGCGGGCGGCGTCGACCTCGCGGGCCACCGGCGCGAGCACCCCGTCGGCGAGGATCTCCGCGTCGTCCGGCGGTGTCGTCGCGTGCAGCTCGTCGGCCAGGCCGCGGACGGCCCGGCGCAGCGCCGCGACCTGCGCCGGGTCGGGGGCCGGCTCGCCGCCGCGGACGGCGATGACCGCCTCGGTGACCGCGTCGGACGTCCGCTCCAGCTGCACGATGACCGGCCACCACGCGCCGGCCCGGGTGCTGATCGGCGGCGGCTCGGCCAGCCGCCGCTGCAGCTGGGTGTGCAGCTCGGTGAGTGCCCGGTAGCTGCGCCGCCGGGCCCGCCGGCGGGCGGTGTGGTCCTCACCGAACGCCGCGCCGGCGAAGTCGTCGAGGGCGAGGACGGCCGCGTGCAGCGCCTCGTCCAGAGGCGCCCGCCAGGTCTGCGGCCACAGCAGGTACCCGGCCACCAGGACGATCGCGCAGCCGATGAGGGTGTCGACCAGCCGGGCGCCGACCAGCCCCGGGCCGCCGGGGACGGCGAGGTCGAGCAGCAGGATGATCACCGGCGTCTGGAAGACGGAGAACAGGCCGAAGTTCGCGCCCCGCGCCCACGGGAGCAGGCCGACGGCGACGGCCATGGCGAGCACCACCCAGGCGTCGCCGGGCAGCACCGACAGCAGCAGCGAGCCGATGAGGACGCCGAGCAGCGTGCCCGCGCCGCGCTGTACCGCCCGGGTGAACACCGACCCGAAGTCGGGCTTGAGCACGATCGCCACGGTGAGCAGCACCCAGTAGGGCCGCTCGATGGGCAGCAGCTGCCGGGCGACCTCCGCGATGGTCATGCACAGCACCAGTCGCAGGGCGAAGTCGCGGGTGTCGGGGCTGCCGAGGGTGCGGTCGGCGACGTCGCGCAGGCGCTCGCGCCACGGCAGCCGCGGCGCCGGGACGGCGGCTCCGGCCCGCTCCTCGGGATCGCCGACCACGGCCCACGCCAGCCGCACCCCGTGCCGCACCGCGCGGCGGACCGCCGGCCCGTCCTCCAGCGCGGGGGGCCGCTCGGCGGGCAGCTCGCGGGCGCCGGAGACGGCGGCGGCCAGCGCGTGCACCGCCGTCACGTCGTGCGGGTCGGCGGGCACCCCGGCGCGGACGGAGGCCACGGCCGCCTCGACCAGCGGCGCGGCCGCGTTGAGGATCCCGGCGAGCTCGGAGAGCTGCCGGTTGCGCCCGGCGGCGAGGCTGCGGGTGCGGATGACCCGGTCGTAGGCGGCGTTGAGCGCGGTGGTCAGCTCGCGGCGCGCGTCGTCGGTGCCCTCGGTGCCCACGGCGGTGAGCAGCGCGGCGATGCGGGTGAAGACGGCGGCGACCGAGGTGCGGTCGGGGTCGCTGGGCTCGGTCGCGGCCTGCAGCAGGGTGGTGAGCGTCGCCCACGCGGCGCCGGCGAAGAAGCACGCCACCTCGGCCACCTCCGGCAGCGGGGTGACCAGCCCGGAGGCCAGCGCGGTGTACACCAGCAGCTGCAGCGCGCCCAGCGACATCGCGGAGTTGACCCCGCTGATGACGGCGGCCGCCGCCGACAGCACGGCGACGACGAGCACCGGCAGCCAGCCGCCGCCGCCGGCGTACTGCCCGGCGACCAGCCCGACGGCGCCGAAGCCGACCGCGGCGGCGGTGCGGCGGAGCTGGTCGCGCAGCGGTCCGGCCTGCGGGGCGAGGCTCGCGGCCAGCGCGCCGGTGGTGGCGAAGACCCCGGCGCCGAGGGCGGTCCCGCCGCCGACCAGCAGGGCGAGCGCCAGCGGTGCGGGCACGGTGACGGCGAACCGGACGACGTCGCGCCAGGGCACCGGCGGGGGACTCGTGCGGACCAGCTCCTCCAGCCACGCCGGTGCCCGCAACCCCCGCTCCGCCACGGGTCCTGAGCTTTCCACCCACCCCGGGTCCCCGCGGCGAGGATCAGGTGACCTGATCGTCGCGTGTCCTCCCCGACCGCCCACCGTGAGGGAGGACGCGCTGCGGTGGGGGAGGACGCGCTGCGGTGGGGGAGGACGCGCTGCGTGGGCCCGGTGTGCGGCGGGATCGGCGTATCAGGCGACGGAGGGCGGCCTCTGGTCGGTCAGGAGCCGCCCCGGGGAGGGGTGGCGCGACCGGGAGGTACCGATGACCGTTCCCACCACCGGCGAGGGCGGCACCGCCGTCGTCATCGGCGCGAGCATGGCCGGCCTGCTGGCGGCCCGCGTCCTCGCCGAGCACGTCGGCCGGGTCGTGGTGCTCGACCGCGACACGCTGCCCGACGACGCCGTCGCGCGCGGCGGCGCCCCGCAGTCCGCGCACGCGCACGGGCTGCTCGCGCGCGGACGGCGGGCTCTGGAGGAGCTGCTGCCGGGGCTGACCGCGGACCTCGTCGCGCGGGGCGCCCTCTCCGGCGACATGCAGGCGGACTTCCGGTGGATCAGCCAGGGCCGGCCGATGGCCGTGGCCACGTCGGGGCTCGAGGGCCTGATGGTGAGCCGGCCGCTGCTGGAGCGGGAGGTGCGCCGCCGTGTGCTGGCCGACCCGCGGATCGGCGTCCGTGAGCGGGTCGACGTCCGGTCCCTGGTGCACGACGCCTCGGGCCGGGTGACCGGCGTCGAGGGGCTGGACCGGGACGACCCGCCCGGCGACGGGCTCCGCCGGTGGGACGCCGACCTCGTCGTCGACGCCTCCGGGCGGCAGTCCTGCGCGCCGGAGTGGCTGGCCGCCTCGGGCTTCGAGCCGCCGGAGGAGGAGCGGGTCGAGGTCGACGTCGCCTACGCCACGCGCCACTACCGCCGCGAGCCCGGCCACCTCGACGGGGCCCTCGGGCTCGCGCTGGCCGGCACGCCGGACAACCCACGGGGCGGCGTCCTGCTCGCCCAGGAGGGGGACCGCTGGGTCTGCGGGCTCGGCGGGATCCTGGGGGACCGGCCGCCGCTGGACCACGCCGGGTTCGAGGCCTACGCGGCGAGCCTGCCCTCGCCGGCGCTGTACGAGGTCATCCGCTCCGCCGAGCCCCTCGACGAGCCGCGGCGCTTCCGGTTCCCGGCGTCGGTGCGCCGGCGCTACGAGCGACTGGCGCGCTCGCCGCGGGGGCTGCTGGTCACCGGCGACGCCGTCTGCAGCTTCAACCCGGTCTACGGGCAGGGGATGGCCGTGGCCGCCCTGGAGGCGCTGGCGCTGCGCGACGTCCTCCGCGGCGGGCTGGACCGGCCCTCGCTGGCGCAGGAGTTCTGGCGCGCCTGCGCGCCGGTCGTCGACGTCCCGTGGCAGATCGCGGCCGGCGGGGACCGGCGCTACCCCGGCGTCCCCGGACCAGTGGACCGGCGCACGCGGCTGCTCAACGGCTACGTCGCCCGGGTGCAGCGCGCGGCCGCCGTCGACCCCGCGGTCGGGACGGCGTTCCTGCGGGTGGCCAACCTCGAGGCGCCGCCGCCCAGCCTGATGGCGCCGTCGGTGCTGGCCCGCGTCGTGCGCGCCTCCCGTCGCGTGCCGGCGGTGCCCCGACCCCGGGTGCCGGCCGTGGTCTGAGGAGTGCCCGGCGGGCGTGCGCGGTGGCGGGCCGCCGGGCTGGGATGCTCCGCGCGTGAGCGGGATCGCCGTCCGGGTCGCCTCGGCCGCGGACCTGCGGGAGGTCCCCGCCGTCGAGGACGCCGCCGACGGGCTCTTCCGTGAGCGCGGGGTGCTGGACCTGCCCGCCGCCGCGCCGGCCGCCCTGCGGGCCGGCGCCGGGCGCGTCCTGGTCGCCGGGCGGCCGGTGGTCGGGTTCGCCGCGCTGGAGCGGGTGGACGGCGAGGTGCACCTCGAGCAGCTGTCGGTGCACCCGTCGGCCATGCGGCGGGGCGTCGGCGCGGCGCTGCTGGAGGCCGCCGTCGACGTCGCCCGCGCGGTCGGCGCACGGCGGGTCACCCTCACCACCTACGCCGACGTGCCGTGGAACGGCCCCTGGTACGCCGCCCGCGGCTTCACCGAGGTGAGCGACCCGGGTCCGGAGCTGGCCGCCCGGGTCGCGCACGAGGCCGCCCTGGGGCTGGAGGTGCACGGCCGGCGCGTCGTGATGGCGCGGTCCACCTAGGGTCGGCCGTCGTGACCGCCACCCTCGCCGAGGTCGTCGCCGCACTCGAGGCCCGCTACGACCCCGCACTGGCCGAGAGCTGGGACGCCGTCGGGCTGGTGTGCGGCGATCCCGCCGAGCCGGTCGACCGGGTGCTCGTCGCCGTCGACCCGGTGGCCGCCGTCGTCGACGAGGCGGTCGAGACCGGCGCGGGCCTGCTGGTCACCCACCACCCGCTGTTCCTCACCCCGGTGCACGGCGTCCCGGCCGACGACCCGAAGGGGCGGCTGGTGCACCGGCTCGTGCGGGCCGGGTGCGGGCTGTTCGTGGCGCACACCAACGCCGACCGCGCCGCCGACGTCGGGGTCAACGACGCGCTGGCCGCCGTCCTCGGGCTCACGGCCACCCGGCCGCTGGAGCCGGTCGCCCCCGGCTCGCGGCAGGGGCTGGGCCGGGTCGGGGACCTCCCCGTGCCGACGACGCTGGCCGCCTTCGCCGCGCACGCCGCCGCCGTGCTGCCCGCGACCACCGGCGGCGTGCGCGCGGCCGGGGACCCCGACCGCCTGGTCCGCACCGTCGCGGTGTGCGGCGGCAGCGGGGGCTCGCTGCTGCCGGCCGCCGCGGCCGCCGGCGCCGACGTCCTCCTGACGAGCGACCTGCGGCACCACCCGGTGAGCGAGGCGCAAGAGGACGAGGGCCCTGGCCTGTGCGACGTGGCACACTTCGCCTCCGAGTGGCCCTGGGTGCCGGTGGCCGCCGAGGTGCTGGCCGCGGACCTGTCCGGCCGGGTCGAGGCGGTCGTCTCCCGGCGCCGCACCGATCCGTGGACGGTGCACGCAGGGGCAGACGGGGAGCCGGCCGCAGGGGCGGCCGGCTGAGGTCCGGGGCGGCGCCCCGGGAGGAGGAGGCCGACGATGGCCAGCGCACCGACACCGCCCGTCGACGGGCGGGCGCGGACCGGAGGGGTACCCGTGCGCAGCGACCGCAGCCCCTGGAACTGGCTGCTGCTCCTGCCGGTCGTGGTGCCGCTGATCGTCCCGCTCTACAACCACGTCGAGCCGACCCTGTTCGGCTGGCCGCTCTTCTACTGGCTGCAGCTGGCGTTCGTCGCCCTCGGCGTCCTGACCACGGTGCTCGTCTACCGGGCCACCCGGCGCAGCCCGGCCGAGCAGGCCGCCGCCCGCGCCGCCGTCGCGCGGGACGCCGGCCGCACCGCCACCACCCGGGACACCACCACCCGAGACCAGGAGCGCTGAGCCGTGGACGGGGTCAACGTCGTCGAGCTGACGATCGTCGTCGTCCTGTTCCTCGTCGTCACCGTGATGGGGTTCGTCGCTGCCCGCTGGCGGCGCGCGGAGGACCTCATGCACCTCGACGAGTGGGGCCTGGGCGGGCGCAGCTTCGGCACCTGGATCACGTGGTTCCTGCTGGGCGGTGACCTGTACACCGCCTACACCTTCGTCGCCGTCCCCGCGCTGATGTTCGGCGCCGGCGCCTCCGGGTTCTTCGCCGTCCCGTACACCGTCGTGATCTACCCGCTGGTCTTCCTCGTGGTGATCCGGCTGTGGTCGGTCAGCCACGTCCGCGGCTTCGTGACGCCGGCGGACTTCGTCCGCGCCCGGTTCGACAGCCCGGTGATGGCGCTGCTGGTCGCCCTCACCGGGATCGTGGCGACGATGCCCTACATCGCCCTCCAGCTGGTGGGCATCGAGGCGATCCTCAAGGCGATGGGCGTCGAGGGCGAGCTGCCGCTCATCGTCGCCTTCGTGATCCTGGCGCTCTACACCTACAACTCCGGCCTGCGGGCGCCGGCGCTGATCGCCTTCGTCAAGGACACGCTGATCTACCTGACGATCATCGTGGCGGTCATCGTGATCCCGGCGAAGCTGGGCGGCTGGGACGCGATCTTCGGCGCGGCCGAGGAGAAGTTCTCCGCCGGGACGGGCGCCGGGGTGCTGCTCCCGGCCACCGGTCAGCTGGGCTACGCGACCCTGGCCCTGGGCTCGGCGCTGGCGCTGTTCCTCTACCCGCACTCGATCACCGGCATCCTGGCGGCCAGCAACCGCGACGTGCTCAAGCGCAACATGAGCGCCCTGCCGGTCTACAGCCTCGCGCTCGGGTTCATCGCGCTGCTGGGCTTCATGGCCATCGCCGCCGGGGTCACGCCGATCGGCGAGGACGGCAACACGATCGTCCCGGTGCTGTTCCAGGAGATGTTCCCGAGCTGGTTCGCCGGCATCGCCTTCGCCGCCATCGGCATCGGCGCGCTGGTCCCCGCGGCGATCATGTCGATCGCCGCGGCGAACCTGTTCACCCGCAACATCTACAAGGAGTTCCTCAAGCGGGACGCCACGCCCAAGCAGGAGGCCCAGGTCGCCAAGGTCACCTCGCTGGTGGTCAAGGTCGGCGCGGTCGCGGCCATCCTGTTCATCGACCCGCAGTTCTCGATCGACCTCCAGCTCATCGGCGGGGTGATCATCCTGCAGACGCTGCCGGCGGTCGCGCTGGGGCTCTACACCCGCTGGCTGCACCGCGGCGGCCTGGTCGCCGGCTGGGTGGCCGGGATGGCCGCGGGCCTGCTGATGCTCTACAACATCCAGCGGGTCGGCCCGGACGGCAGCGTCGTCCGCGAGCACTTCGGCGGGTCGTCGTTCCCGCTGGCCGAGCTCGGTCTGGACGTGCAGTCCAGCGTGTACGCCGGCTTCCTGGCGCTGCTGGTCAACCTCGTCGTCACCGTGCTGGTGACCGTGGCGCTGCGGGCGGCCCGGGTGCCCGAGGGCGTGGACGGCACGGCGGAGGCCGACTACACCGCCGAGCGCGAGGACCCGACCTTCCGCGACCTGCCCGACCCGCTGGAGTCGGCCCCGCCGGGGACGGGGGACGCCGGCGCCCGCCGGTGAAGGACCCCGCCCTCCCCACCCCTCGCGAGCTCAGGGCGGGACCCGGGACGCGGCCGGGAGGGCCGACGCGCACATATAGGTTGAGCGGGTGAAGGCCGACCACTTCGAGCAGCAGAAGCTGCTGGCCCTGGCCGACGAGGACGTCGCGCTCACCCAGCTGGCCCACCGGCGGCGCACGCTGCCCGAGGTCGCCGCGGTCGAGGCCGCGACGGAGGCCGAGCGCACGTTCGCCGAGGCGGTGGTCCGCGCCGAGACCGAGGTGAGCGACCTCGACCGCGAGCAGAAGCGGCTCGAGGCCGACGTCGACACCGTGCGACAGCGGGCGGCCCGCGACCAGTCGCGCATCGACTCCGGGGCGGCGACGCCGAAGGAGATCACCTCGCTGCAGTCGGAGCTGCAGTCGCTCGCGCGGCGGCAGTCGGACCTGGAGGACCAGGTGCTCGAGCTGATGGAGCGCCGGGAGACCGCCGACGCCGCGCTGGGAGCCGCGCAGGAGGGCCGCGCCTCGGCCGTCGCCGACCGGGAGCGGGCCGAGCAGCTGCGCGACGACGCGCTGGCCGACATCGCCGACGCCACCGCGCGGCACGAGGCCGCCCGCGCCGAGGTCGCCGCCGCCGTCTCCGACCCGCTGCTGACGCTGTACGACCGCATCCGCACCCAGACCGGCACCACCGGCGCGGCGGTGCTGAAGGCGCGCCAGTGCCAGGGCTGCCGGATCGAGCTGAACGGGCGCGAACTGGCCGCCGTCCGCAACGCCGACCCGCACGAGGTGGTCCGCTGCGAGAACTGCGGCCGGATCCTCGTCCGCACCGCCGAGTCCGGGCTGTGACGCGCCGGCTCGTCGTCGAGGCCGACGGCGGGTCGCGGGGCAACCCGGGCCCGGCCGGCTACGGCGCGCTGGTCCGCGACGCGACCACCGGGCGGGTGCTCGCCGAGCGGGCCGCCTCGGTGGGCCGGGCGACCAACAACGTCGCCGAGTACGGCGGGCTGGTCGCCGGGCTGCAGGCCGCGCTCGATCTCGACCCGGCCGCCGACGTCGAGGTCCGGATGGACTCCAAGCTCGTCGTCGAGCAGATGTCGGGACGCTGGAAGGTCAAGCACCCGGACATGCAGAAGCTCGCGCTGCAGGCCCGCGACCTGGCCCGGCAGCTGGGCAGCGTCCGCTACACGTGGGTGCCGCGGGCGCAGAACGGCGCCGCCGACGCCCTGGCCAACAGCGCGATGGACGGGAAGCCGGTGCACCGCGACACCGCGGCCGAGCCGAGCACCGTGGCCGACGACGTCCAGCCGGCCGCCGAGCCCGCGCCCGTCGTCACCACCGTCACGCACCTGCTGCGCCACGGGCGGACGGCGCACACCCCCGAGCGCCGCTACAGCGGGCGCAACGACCTGCCGCTGTCGCCGACCGGGCGCGCGGAGGCCGAGGCCGCCGCGGCGCGGGTGCGCGACCTGGGCATCGAGGTGGTCGTCGCCTCGCCGCTGCGGCGGACGCGGGAGACCGCCGAGACGGTGGCCGCCGCGCTGGGGCTGTCGGTCGAGGTCGACGAGGACCTGGTCGAGCTCGACTTCGGCGAGCTGGAGGGGCTGACCGCCGCGGAGGCGCGGGAGCGCTACCCGCTGGCCACCCGGCGCTTCGCGTCCGACGTCACCGTCGCCGCTCCGGGCGGGGAGTCGGTCGCCGACCTGAGCCGGCGCGTGGCCCGGGCCCGCGCGCGCATCCTGCGCGAGCACCGGGGGCGGACGGTGCTGGTGGTCACCCACGTCACGCCGATCAAGCTGCTGCTGGCCGCCGGGCTCGACGTCGACGACGCGGTGGTCCACCGGGTGTTCCTGGAGGCCGCCTCGCTGTCCACGGTCGCCTGGTCCACCGACGGCCGGCACTCGGTGCGCCTGGTCAACGACACCGGCCACCTGCGCTGAGGTGCCGGGGCGCGGGACCACCTGCGCCGCTGGTCGACCTGCGGCGGTCTCGACGACCGGGAGACGACCGCACGTCGGCACCCGGCGCAGCGACCGTCGTCGTCGATCGATCCGTTGCGCAGCCGCCGCGGTCTCCCCGGACCAGTGGTCCGCACCGGGCCCCCAGGCGACGGCGGAGTCCCTGCGCGGCTTCGCCGAGCGGGCGGGCGTCATGGTCTGCGGTGCCGGTCGTCCTCGGCTCGGGGAGGTCGTACTCCGGCGCCGGGGGACCGCCGGAGACCACGTTCGAGGACCCCGTTGTCGTCCCGGGCCGCCGGGTCCTCCACCTGGTCCAGGACGTCCGGCGCTGAGCGCGGCGGGGCGGGCGGGCCGGGATCAGTCCGGCGGCTCCAGGACGGCGAGCGCCCCCGTGAACTCCGTCAGGAAGCGCTCGGCGTCCCGGTGGCCGAACACCAGCGGCGGCCTGATCTTGAGCACGTTGGCGTGCCGGCCGGACGCGCTGATCAGCACCCGCCGCCGGCGCAGCTCGTTGACCAGGAACGCCGCCGCCGCCGCGTCCGGTGTCGCGCCGGCCCGGTCCCGCACCACCTCGACGGCGAGGAAGAGGCCGGCGCCGCGCACCTCGCCGATCCGCCCGTCGTCGGCGGCGAGCCGGCGCAGCTCGCCGAGGAGGTGGCCGCCGACCTCGGCCGCGTGCGGGACCAGGTCCCGCTCCTCGATCTCGTCGAGCACGGCGGTGGCCGCCGCGATGCTCACCGGGTTCCCGCCGAAGGTGTTGAAGTAGCGCACGTCGCGCCCGAAGCGGTCGAAGAGGTCCGCCCGGCCCACCACGGCCGAGATCGGCAGCCCGTTGCCCATCGGCTTGCCGAGCACCACCAGGTCGGGGACGACGCCGTGACGGGGGAACCCCCACCAGCCGGTGCCCAGGCGGCCGAACCCCGGCTGCACCTCGTCCGCGACGTACACGCCGCCGTGGCGGTGCACCAGGTCGACGGCCGGCCCCAGGAAGCCGGCGGGGCCGAGCTGCAGCCCGTCGCTGGACAGGCAGGAGTCGACGAGCAGCCCGGCCAGGGCGAGGCCCCGCTGCCGCAGCGTCTCGATGCCCTCGGCGACCCGGGCGGCGAGGGCACGGTCGGCCGTGGCGGGGTCCTCCCGCAGCTGGTCGGGGGCGTCGACGAGGACGACGTGCGCCGGGATCGGGTTGTTCGGGCCGAGGCTGGGGGAGACGGCGGCCGTCGCCCGGGTGGTGCCGTGGTAGGCGTGGCTGGTCACCAGCCACCCTGCGGCGCCGGTCCCGTACTCGGCGACCCGCAGCGCCAGGTCGACCGCCTCGCTGCCGCTGCAGCAGAACACGATCTGCTGCAGGTGCGGCGGGAACAGGGCGGTCAGCCGCTCGGCGTAGTCGACGATCCCGGAGGTCAGGTACCGGGTGTGGGTGTTGACCCGGCCGAGCTGGTCGGCCACCGCCCGCTGCACCCGCGGGTTGGAGTGCCCCACGGCCGGCACGTTGTTGTAGACGTCGAGGTGGTCACGGCCCGCGGCGTCGAACAGCAGCGTCCCCTCGGCCCGCACCACCTCCAGCGGCTCCTCGTAGAACAGCCGGTAGGGAGCGCCCAGCACCCGCTCCCGCCGCCGCAGCAGCGCCGCGGCCGACGCCGGCAGCACGTCCCGCGCGGTGGAGGGGTCGTGGCTGTTGGCCATGTGCATGCGCTGCGGCGTCACGGGCCCTCCGGGATTGCGCCCGCCCGCACGGCACGGGCAGGCTCGACGGGGACAGTGTGTCGGCTCGACCGGCGGGGGGCCGTGGGGTGGTCAGGAGCGGGCCCTCCCCGGAGCCTGCCGGGCGCGTCCTCGACCTCGCCGTCGAGCAGGTGCGCGCCCTCGTCGAGGAGCGCTACGGGCTGCGGCCCCGGCGGGTGGAGCGGGTCGAGGGCGAGCTGGCCACCATCTGCCGCGTGGAGGACGTCGCCGGCCGCGTCCTCGCGGTCAAGGTCGTCCACGACGAGGAGCAGCAGCGCGCCGTGCTCGAGTGGCGTACCGCGGTGATGACCGACCTGGCCGGCCGGGGGCAGCCCGTGCCCGGGATCGTCCCCGACCGGAGCGGGACGGCGGTGTCCGGAGCGGACGCCGGAGGGACCCCCGTCCTGGTGGTGGTCGAGGAGTGGCTGACCGGCGTCCCGCTGCACGCCGCCGCGGTGGACCGCGACCTGCTGCGCGAGGTCGGGGGCACCGCCGCCCGCCTCTCCGCGGCCCTCGCCACGGCGCCCCCGCCGCCACCGGGGCTGACCCACGTGTGGGAGGCCTCGCGCGGACGGCGGACGATCCTGCAGGCGCTGCCCGACGTCCGGGACCCGGAGGTCGGCGAGCTCGCCGCCGCGGCCGCCGACGGGTTCGCCGCCGACGTGGCCCCGCACCTGGCCGAGCTGCCGCGCGCCGTCGTCCATCAGGACCTGCACGACGCCAACCTCCTCGTCGGGCGGGCCGGCGGCCGCCCCCGGGTGACCGGCGTCCTCGACTTCGGCGACATGCTCACCGGGCTGCGGGTGGCCGAGCTCGCGGTGGCGGCGGGCTACGCGGCCCGGCTCACCGACGACCCGCTGCGGGGGCTGCTCGACGTGGTCGCCGGCTGGGGCGGGCAGGCGTCGCTGGACGAGGTCGAGGCCCGGGTCGTCCTCCCGCTGGCCCGGACCCGGCTGGCGGTGAACGCCGCGGTGTGGGCCGCGCGCTCGTCCGGGACACGGGCCGCCTACGCGGCCGCCCGGTCGGCGCGCTCGCTGCCCGCCCTCCGGGCGCTGCTGGCCGCCGACCGGGACGCCGTGGCCGCCGAGGTGCACCGGCTCACCCGCGCCTGACCCCGCCCGCCCGCCGGTGCGCCGGCGGGCGGGCGGGACCCTCACAGCACCTTGCTGAGGAACGAGCGGGTGCGCTCGTGCTGCGGCCGGCCCAGGACGTCGGCGGGCGCGCCCTCCTCGACGACGACCCCGCCGTCGATGAACACGACCGTGTCGCCGACCTCGCGGGCGAAGCCGATCTCGTGCGTGACCACCACCATCGTCATCCCGCCGGCCGCCAGGCCACGCATGACGTCGAGCACCTCCCCGACCAGCTCGGGGTCGAGGGCCGAGGTCGGCTCGTCGAAGAGCATCAGCTTGGGCTGCATCGCCAGCGCGCGGGCGATGGCGACCCGCTGCTGCTGCCCGCCGGAGAGCTGCACGGGGTAGTTCTGCGCCTTGTCCGCCAGCCCGACCTGGGCCAGCAGCTCCCGCGCGCGCTCCCGGGCCTCGGCCCGGGGCTGGCGCAGCACCCGGGTGGGCGCCTCGATGACGTTCTGCAGGACCGTCATGTGCGGGAAGAGGTTGAAGCGCTGGAACACCATGCCCACGCTGCGGCGCTGGTGGGCCACCTCGTGCTTGGGCAGCTCGTGCACCCGGTCGCCCTTGACCCGGTAGCCGACGAGCTCCCCGTCGATGCGGACGGTGCCGGCGTCGACCCGCTCGAGGTGGTTGAGGCAGCGCAGCAGGGTGGACTTCCCCGACCCCGACGGGCCCAGCAGGCAGGTGACCTCGCCGGGCCGCACCCGCAGGTCGACCCCCTTGAGGACCTCCAGGGACCCGTAGGACTTGTGGATGCCGAGCGCCTCCACCATCAGGCGCTCGCCTCCCGCGGCCGCCGCCGCGGCCGGTGCGGCCGATCCGGTCGTCATCAGCGCGCGCCCCTCTCCTCGGACGGCGGGACCGGCGCCGCGACCGCGCCGGCCTCCCGGTTGCGCCCGGGCCGCAGGTCGGTGGCGATCCGCCCCAGGAAGGAGGACCGGCCCCGGGCGTGCGTGCTGCCGCGCAGGAAGCGCCGCTCGAGCAGCACCTGCCCGGCGCTGGCGATGGTGGTCAGGACCAGGTACCAGATGCTGGCGACGATGAGCATCTCCAGGCGGGTGAAGTCGGTGGCGCCGACGGCCTGGGCCTCGGTGAGCAGGTCCCCGGCCCCGATGACCGCGACGAGCGAGGTCGTCTTCAGCAGCGTCACCAGCTCGTTGCCGGTCGGCGGGATGATGACCTTCATCGCCTGCGGCAGGACGATCCGCCGCAGCACCAGGCCGCCGGTCATCCCGAGCGCCTCGGCGGCCTCCCGCTGGCCGCCGTCCACGGCGAGGATCCCGCCGCGGACGATCTCGGACATGTACGCCGCCTCGTTGAGGGTCAGCGCCAGCAGCGCCGCCGTGAACGGGGTGATGAGCTCGTTGGTCGACACGCTCACGCTGCCGAACCCCAGCCGCGGGAAGAACAGGGCGAGGTTGAACCAGATGAGGATCTGCACGAGGATCGGCGTGCCGCGGAAGAGCCACACGAAGCCGCCGCTGATGCTCCTGAGCAGCAGGTTGTCCGACAGCCGCATCACCGCGACGAGCACCCCGCCGACGACGCCCAGGACCATGCTGGCCACGGTCAGCCAGATGGTGGTCACCAGGCCGTCGAGGATGGCGGCGAAGAAGATCCGCGACCCGATGACGTCCCACTGGATCGACTCGTTCGTCGCGATGGCGCGGACCAGCAGGACCAGCAGGACCACGCAGACGGCGGCGGCCACCCACTGCCCGTAGTGGCGGACCGGGACGGCCTTGAGCGCGCCCGGGTCGGGGGGAGCCGCCGCGGTGCGCGACGGGGTGGAGGCGGTCACTGCGTGCCGGCGTTGATCGTCGCCTCGTCGACCGCGCCGGAGTCCAGCTCGCGGGCCTCGAGGACGTCGGTGTAGGTCCCGTCGTCGATCAGGGACTGCAGCGCGGCCTGCCAGGCGTCGCGCAGCTGGGTGTCCTCCTTGTCGAAGACGTAGCCGAGCGGGCTCGGGAAGAGGGTCTCGGTGTTGGCCACCTCGAAGGCGTTGCCGCCGGCGATCTGCGCGGCGTTGTAGCGGCCGACCGGCTCCTGGGTGAAGCTGGCCGTCGCCCGCCCGCTCTGCACCTGCAGCAGCGCGTCCTGGTCGGTCGGCAGGGACGTGATCTGGATCGGGTCGGCGGCGCACTGGTCGCCGTTGAACTCGTTGAGCAGGGACTCCTGCGCCGAGGACACCAGCACCGAGACCGGCTGGCCGCAGAGGTCCTCGACCGCCGTGATGCCCTCCGGGTTGCCCGCGGCGACGACGATCGCCTGGCCGGCCTGGAAGTAGTCGACGAAGTCGTAGTTCTGCTGGCGGGCGGTCGTGTCGGTGACGGCGGCGGCGATCACGTCGAACCGGTCGCCGTCGAGCGCGGGCAGCAGCCCGTCGAAGGCGGTGTTGGTGAGCGTGTAGTCCACGCCCAGGCGGGCGGTGATGGCGTCGAGGAGGTCCGGGTCGAGCCCGATGATCGTCTGGCCGTCCTCGTCGAGGTACTCGTAGGGCGGGTAGAGCGCCTCGGTGCCGACCTCGAGGGTGCCGGCCTGGCGGATGTCGTCGGGGAGCATGGCGTTGAGCTCCTGGTCGGCCTCGACCTCCGCCGCGGCGTCGCCGCCGGCCGTGGACGCGGCCGAACCGGCCGCCTCGTCACCGCTGTCGGACCCGCCGCCGCAGGCGGCGGCGAGGGCCGCGACGGCCAGGAGCAGGGCCGCACCGCGGGTGGGGCGGGACGTCAGGGTCGGGCGGCGGGCGGACATCAGGTCTCCTCGGGTGGGTGCGCGTCGGGTGTGCTCTGGGCGGATCGTGCGTGGTCGCGGCCCGGAACGGCAGGCGCGGCGCCGGATCGGGACAGGACCGTGACCACGGACGTGGTCCCGCGTCCCCGGTCGGAGCGCATCAGGGCGCTCCGGACGCGGCGGCCAGCGCGCGGGCGTCGACCTCGACCACCGACGGCCCGTCGGCGTCGAGGGCCTGCAGGACGGCGGCGACGGTGTCGTCCACCGAGCCGACGCGCACGCCCCGCGCCCCCATCGCCCGGCCGACCGCGGCGAAGTCCGGGGTGTGCAGGTCCACGGCGAACGGGGGGATGCCGGCCCGGCGCATGCCGTCGCGGATCTCGGTGTAGCCGTGGTCGTTGACCACGACGACGGGCAGGGTCAGGCGCTGCTCGACCGCCGTGGCGAGCTCGGACAGCGAGAACATCAGCGCGCCGTCGCCGACGAGGGCGACCACCGGGCGCCCCGGGTCGCCGATCCCGGCACCGATCGCCGCGGGCAGGCCGTAGCCGAGGGTCGCGTAGACGGCGGGGTAGAGCAGCTGCGCCGGGCCGGGCACGGGCCAGAAGTGCGCCGTCCCGAAGTAGGTGACCTGGGAGCTGTCCCCGGCCACGACCGTCTCCGGCGGCAGGGCGGCGGCCAGCGCGCGGTTGAGCCCGGCCCAGGGGCCGGCCTCGGGTGCGGCGGCGGCCGCGGAGTCCTCCCGGGCCTGCCGGGCCCGTGCCGCGCCGGCCCGGCGGGGCACCGACGCGGCGGCCACCGGCTCGGCGGTCACCAGCTCGGCGAGGTGGGGGAGGACGGTCGCCGCGTCGCCGTGCAGGCCGACGGTCGGGGTCAGCCGCTTGTGCAGCTGGCCGGCCTCGACGTCCACCCGGATGGTCGTGCCGGGCAGCGCGGGCTCCCAGCCCCACAGCTCGGCGTCGGACAGGCCCGTGCCGACGACGAGCACCACGTCGGCGTCCGCGAGCAGCCGCTGGGCCGGCGCCAGCCGCACCGAGGCGCCCACCGAGAGGGGGTGGGTCTCCGGCAGCACGCCCTTGCCATTGACCGTCGTGACCACCGGCGCGTCCAGCAGCTCGGCGAGCGCGCGGACGGCCCCGGCGGCGCCCACCGCGCCACGGCCCACCAGCAGGGCGGGCGCCGCGGCCGCCGCCAGCCTGCCGGCGGCCGAGGCGAGGTCGTCGGCGTCCGCCCCGGGGGAGGCGGAGGCGGCGAGCGGTCCGGTGTCCGCGCCGTCCCAGGGCTCGGTCAGGACGTCGAGCGGGACCTCCAGGACGTGCGGGCGCTGCCGGTGGGTGCGCCAGTGCGCGAAGGTCTCGTGGACGGCGGCGGCGGCCTCCTCGGGGGAGGAGACGCGCACCGCGCGCTCGGCCACCGCGGCCATGTGCCCGCGCTGGTCGCGCATCTCGTGCAGCTCGCCGACGTCGGCGCCCTCCTGACCCCGCGGCGGGCCGGGGGCCACCACGAGCAGCGGCACCGAGTCGGCGTGCGCGGTGCCCACCGGGGCGGCGACGTTGTTCACCGCGGGCCCGCTGGTGACGAGGCAGACGCCGGGCCGGCCGGTGGCGCGGGCGTACCCGTCGGCGGCGTAGCCGGCGCCCTGCTCGGTCCGCGTCGTCACGTGGCGCACGGGACCGCCGGCCAGCGCGCGGTACAGCTCGAGGCTGTGGGTTCCGGGGATGCCGAAGACGTCGGTCACCCCCTCGGAGACGAGGGCGTCGACGACGGCCGAGCCCCCGGTGCGCACCACGGTCACGCGCGGGCCGCCGCGCACGGCACTGCGTCGACGGCACCTCGCGGCTGCGTCACGGCTGACCCTCCTGACGACGGCGGCGGACGGGCGGATCGGCCGGCGTCGGAGACGGCGCGGCTGGTCGCGGAGAGGCTAGGTGCGAGGTGGGCCCGCGCCTAGTGCCGATCTGTACCGTCCGCCCCGCGCCGGTGGATGATCCGTACACACCCGGCGCCGGTCCTCACGTCCCCGGCGAGCTCCCGGACGGCCCCCCGTCCGCGACGAGCGGCTGGATCACGAAGGAGTCGTGGACGTCGACGTGCGGCGCCCCGGCCATCGCCTCGCAGGCCTCGTGCAGCTCGAGGACGTGTGCGGCGGTGAGGGGCAGGGGGTGCTCGTCGGGCTGCCACGTCGTCCCCAGCGGATACAGCACGCCCGGCGTCCTGGTCATCTCGACGTGCGCGCCGAGGACGACCGAGACCTCCTCCTGCCGCACGAGGTCGGCGAGCCGGGCGGCGCTGCGCCGGTACGCGGGCCAGTCGCGCACGGTGAGCAGCCCGGGGTAGAGGGTGTCGCCGGTGAACAGCGCCCGGGTCCGGGGGTCGTGCACGGCGACGTGCGTCGGCTCGTGCCCGGGGAGCGGGAGGACGATCAGCTCCCGGCCGCCGAGGTCGAGCACGGCGCGGCCCTCCGGCCAGTCGGGCAGGCCGAAGAACCCGGTCACCGCGGCGAGGGTCGGCTCCACCACGCGGGTCCGCGGCCGGTCGGTGAACTGGTCGTCCCCGGACACGTGGTCGCCGTGGGCGTGCGTGTGGGCGACGACGAGCTCCGGCTCGGGGAGGCCGCGCTCGGACGCCCAGCCGGTGACGAGCTCGTCGACGGTGCGGCGCAGCGGCAGCGTCCGGTCGCGCGCGCCGGCGTCGGGCCGGGCGCCGGTGTCCAGCAGCAGCGCGCGCTCGCGGCCGAGCAGGAGGTACAGGAAGTTCGCCTCGAAGCTGTAGCACTTGCTCAGCCGCAGGACGAACGTGTCGCGCTCCATCCGGTGGACCTGGACGAGCGGGTCGCCCGTCCCCGAGCAGTCCCGGGCGCCGTGGATCCACGTCACGGACTCCAGCGGTGTGGTCACCAGGCCTCCAGCCGTGCTCCGACGTCCCCGACATCCTGCCCGGCGCCGGGTGTGTGGCCGGGGACACGGTCGCCGGGGTGACCGGCGGGGACGGCGCCCGGAAGCGGCCCCGCGCCGGCGGTGTTGCACGGGACACCCCGCCCCGGGCACCCCACGCTGCCGCTGCCGGACCCGGGCGGGGGAGCATGAGCCCCCCGCGACCACCCCTGCCGAGGAGCCCCGTGACCGCGACCACCGCGCCCGCCACGCCCGCCGTCGCCGGCGACGAACGCACCCTCTCGCCCGCCGAGTACGAGAGCTGGGCGGCCGAGGTCCGCCGGCTGGCCGACGAGCGCGGCGCGGTGGTCCTCGCGCACAACTACCAGGTGCCCGAGATCCAGGACGTCGCCCACTTCACCGGCGACTCGCTGTACCTGTCGCGGGTCGCGGCGCAGACCGACGCGCGCGAGATCGTCTTCTGCGGCGTCCACTTCATGGCCGAGACGGCGAAGATCCTCTCGCCGGACAAGACGGTGCTGCTGCCCGACCACGACGCCGGTTGCTCGCTCGCCGACTCGATCACCGCCGAGCAGCTGCGGGAGTGGAAGGCGCAGCACCCCGGCGCCGTCGTCGTCAGCTACGTCAACACCACCGCGGCGGTGAAGGCCGAGACCGACGTCTGCTGCACGTCGTCCAACGCCGCCGACGTGATCCGGTCGATCCCCGAGGACCGGGAGGTCCTCTTTTGCCCCGACCAGTTCCTCGGCGCGCACGTCAAGCGGGTGACCGGGCGGGAGAACGTGCACGTGTGGGCGGGGGAGTGCCACGTGCACGCCGGCATCAGCCCGTCCGACGTCCGCGCGCAGGTGGCCGCGCACCCGGACGCCGAGATCCTGGTGCACCCGGAGTGCGGCTGCACCACCTCGGTGCTCGACCTGGTCAGCCACGGCGACCTGCCCGCCGAGCGCACCCGCGTGCTGTCCACCGGCGGCATGGTCGAGCAGGCCGCCACCACCCGCGCACCGCAGGTGCTCGTGGCCACCGAGGTCGGCATCCTGCACCAGCTGCGGGCGCTCAACTCGGGGACGTCGTTCATCCCGATGAACAGCCGCGCGGCCTGCCGCTACATGAAGATGATCACCCCGGCCAAGCTGCTGCGGACGCTGCGCACCGGCGAGGGTGCCGTCGACGTCGACCCGGACACCGCCGCCCGCGCCCGCCGCGCGGTCGAGGCGATGATCGCCATCGGCGAGCCCGGCCGCGGCGGGGAGTAGAGGGCCCTCCTGCCCCCCGCCCCTCGCTCCGCTCGCGGCGGGACCCTGCAGGAGGGCCGTTCCAGCGTGTCACCGGGCTCGGCGCGGGCCCCTGAAGGGTGGCCGATCCGGGCGGGGGCGGAGCCGGGGTCAGCGGAGGACGTCGGCGGAGATGTCGGCGACGATCGCGCGGAAGGTGCGGGTGTCGATCTCGTCGTCGGCGGTGACCCGGACGATGTCGGACACCTGCTGCCGCGAGGTGGGGCGCACGGCCGCGGCGCGCGCGGCGGCGATGAGGTGCAGCTGCTGGACGCGGGCCGTGTCGTCGGTCTGCCGGGCCGGGGTGGGTCGCTGGCGCATGCCCCGACGCTAGGGAGCCGTCCCGCCCGGCCGCGGCACGCGGGCGCGTGTCCCGGCCGGACCTGGACCCGTCCGTCACACGCGTCCCGCCAGGCGGTCAGCGCACCGCCAGCGGCGCCCCGGTGCGGTCGAGCCAGGCCCCCAGCCGGTCGGCCGGCAGCGGCGCGGAGTGCAGGTAGCCCTGGCTCTCGTCGCAGCCGAGCCCGGCCAGGTGGGCCAGGGTCTCGTCGTGCTCGACGCCCTCGGCGACCACCCGCAGGCCCAGCCGGTGGGCCAGCGCGACGGTGCTGGCGACGATGGCCTCGGTCCGGGTGTCGGTGAGCAGGTCGGCGGTGAACGACCGGTCGAGCTTGAGCTCGCCGACGGGGAGGTCGCGCAGGTAGGACAGCGACGAGTAGCCGGTGCCGAAGTCGTCGATGCTCACGGCCACGCCCAGGTCGGCGAGCCGGCCGACGACGGCGATGCTGCGGTCGGGGTCGCTGAGCAGCACGCTCTCGGTGATCTCGAGGACCAGCCGGCCGACCGGCAGCCGCGCCGCGCGGAGCAGCCCGGCCACCCGCGCGGGCAGGTCGACGTCGAGCAGGTTGCTCGCCGACAGGTTGACCGACATGCGCAGGTCCCGGCCCGCCCGGTGCCAGGCCGCCGCCTGGGTCACCGCCTGGCGCAGCACCTCGTCGGTGAGCGGGCGCATGAGGCCGTGCACCTCGGCCAGCGGCAGGAACGCGGCGGGGGACAGCAGGCCCCGGTCGGGGTGGGCCCAGCGCACGAGCGCCTCGACGCCGACGGTGCGGCCGGTGCCGACGTCAACCTGCGGCTGGTGGTGCAGCACCAGCTCACCGGCGCGCAGGCCCCGGCGCAGCTCCTCCACCAGGGCCAGGTCGCCGCGGTGGTCGCCGTGGCGGGCCGGGTCGTAGACCGCCGTCCCGCCGCCGGCGTGCTTGGCGGCGTACATCGCGGCGTCGGCCTGCCGCAGGAGATCGGTGGTGGCGGCCGGGTCGCCGCCGTCCGGGTCGCCGCCGTCCGGGCCGCCGCCGTCCGGGCCGCCGCCGTCCGGGCCGCTCCCCGCCGGGACCCCGACGGCGGAGCCCGGCCGGGTGGCCACGCCGATGCTGGCGCTCGCGTGCACGGACATGCCGCCCACCTGGAACGGCTCGCTCAGCTGCCCGGCCAGGCGGCGGGCCAGGGCGGCGCCGTCCTCGCCGGCGTGGTCGAGCAGCGCGACGACGGCGAACTCGTCGCCGCCCAGCCGGCCCAGGACGTCGCCGGTCCGCAGCTGCGCGGTCAGCCGCCCGGCGACCAGCCGCAGCAGGTCGTCCCCGGCCGCGTGCCCCAGCCCGTCGTTGACCTCCTTGAACTTGTCGAGGTCGAGCAGCGCCAGCGCCATCGGCTGCCCCTGGCCGCACAGCTCGTCGATCCGGCGCAGCACCGCCCGGCGGTTGGCCAGCCCGGTCAGCTCGTCGGTGAGCGCCTCCCGCCGGCTGACGGCCAGCTGCGCGAGCTCGCGCACGTTCATCAGCAGCCGCACGCCGGCACCGGCGAGGGCCAGCGCCGCGCAGCAGGCCGCGACGGTGGGGCCGCGCTCGACGAACAGGATCACCGTCGAGGCCACGATCACGACGAAGGCGCCGACCGTGGAGGCGGCCGGGTCGGCCGGGCGCGGCAGGGCCCGGGCAGGGGACAGCGCCGCGGCCAGGCCGATGAGGGCGGCGCCGGCGGGCTCGGCCGCCGTCGTCCAGCCGGTGGTGCCGCCGTCGGCGAGCAGCGTCGCCAGGTCGCCGGCGAGGGTGACGGTCACCGCGGCGGCCACCAGCCACGGGCGCGGGTCGTGGTGCAGCGACGCGAGGCCCACCACGGACAGGATGGTGCCGAGCAGCACCACGCCGGTGCCGACCTGGGCCAGCAGGGCCTGCGTCTCCCACCACGGCCCGGCCATGATCGGGGAGCCGGCCCGGGTGACGGCGACGTTGAGCAGGGCCACCGCGGCGAGGACGCCCGAGACGCCGTTGAGGACGTCGTCCGGGTCGGTCAGGTGGCCACTCGAGCGGTTCCACCGCACCAGGCCGCTGTGCAGGAGCGGGAAGGTGAGCACCGGTGCCCAGGCGACGGGGACGGCGGCGAAGGGGGCGGTCGCCTCCTGGACGCCGAGCAGGGCGCCGGCCACCACCGCGACGGAGAAGACCACCGACGCCAGAGCCAGCCGGCCCCACAGGACCCGCTCGTGCGGCAGCCGGCGGGCCCGCCACACGAGCAGCCCGCAGAAGGCCGCCTGCAGGGCGAGGCTTCCGAGCAGCCCGGCCGGCCCGGGAGAGGCCGACCCGGGGGTGACCGGCCGGTCCGCGACCAGCGCGGGGACGACGGCGACCAGCGGCAGCGGCAGGGCGCCGAGCAGCACCCACCGCGGGATCCCCGGCAGGAGCCGGGCGCGCGCCGGAGCAGTCATGCGAGAGGAATCGGACGTCCGGGAATCGGAACGGAGCCGCTTCACTCCGAGGGGGTGGTCCGTCCCGCGGCGGGTCAGACGTGCAGGGCGAGCCACAGCGCCATGGTCGCAGCAGCCAGGGTGAGGGGGACGGTGACCAGCCCGACCGCCGTGAGGTGCCGGGGCGACGGGGCGTGCGCGCCGAGGCTCCGCCGCCAGAGGAGGTTGGCCAGGGACCCCGGGTAGGTCAGGTTCGGTCCGATCCCCACCCCGATCAGCACCGCGAGCACCGCCGGCGTCCCGGTGGCCGCGGCGACCGGGAGCAGCGCCAGGGTGGCCGGCAGGTTGTTCACCGCGTTGGCCAGCAACGCGGCGAGCGCGGCCACGCCGAGCAGGGCGGGCAGGGCGGCCCCGTCGGGCAGCACCCGGTCGAGCACCTCCTGCAGCCCGCTGTCCAGGACCGCCAGCACGACCACCGACAGGCCGGCCACGAACAGGGCGAACGGCAGGTCGGCCGCGGCCACCAGGTCGCCCACCGCGCTGGTCCGCCGCGACAGCCGCCACCCGCCGAGCACGAGCACCCCCAGCGCCGCGGGCACCACCGGCGGCAGGCCCGTGAGCCCGCCGACCGCGAACCCGGCCACCACGCCGGCCACCACGGCCAGCGCCAGCCGGGGGGCCGGCGGGACGTCGGTGACCGGCTCACCGGCCGCGGCCGCCAGGTCGGCGCGGAAGAGCAGGCGCAGCAGCGCGTACTCGACGGCGACCGCGGCCAGCCACGGCCCGGCCATCAGCCCGGCGAAGCGCAGGAACGACAGCCCCGTCGCGGCGACGGCCAGTAGGTTCGTCAGGTTGGACACCGGCAGCAGCAACGACGCCGAGTTGGCCAGGTGGCCGACGGCGTAGGCGTGCGGGCGCACCGGCACCCGCATGCGGGCCGCCGTCGCCACGACGACCGGCGCCAGCAGGACGACCGTGGTGTCCAGGCTCAGCACCGCCGTCACGACCGCGGCCAGCGGGACCACCCGCCCCAGCAGCGCGCGCGGCGAGCGGCCGGCCCGGCGGGCGGTGACCGCGGCCGCCCAGGTGAACACCCCCTCGCGGTCGGCGAGGTGGGCGAGCACCAGCACGACGACGAGGAAGCCGATCGTCGGCGCCAGTCCCCGCACCTCGGTCTCGGCGGCGGGGTACCCGACGGCGCCGACGAGCACGAGGTAGAGCGCCCCGGGGACGGCGACGGCGGCCGGGGGCAGCCGCGGCCGGTCGGCGGCAGCAGCGGCGAGGACCGCGGCGAGGACGGTGACCGAGACGGTCAGCGCCACCGGGTCCACCGGTCAGATCCGGGTGAACAGGTAGATCGACACGGCCACGCCGAAGGTCACGATGAGCACCCGCAGCGGCGTCGCGGGGATGCGGGTGGCCACCCGGGCGCCGAGGAACCCGCCGACCAGGCTGGCCGGCGCGGCGACCGCGACCACCGACCAGGCGACCGGCCCGAACAGGCCGAACACGACGAGGGTCACCGTCGCCGTCACCGCGGAGAGCGCCGACTTGAGCGCGTTGGCCAGCGGCAGCCGGTGCAGCGCGGTGCCGAGGACGCCGACCAGGATGACCCCCAGCGCCCCGCCGAAGTAGCCGCCGTAGACGGTGGCGAGGAACAGCGCCAGGTAGAGCCACCACGGGTCGCGGGCGGCGGTGTCCTCGCGGCCGCGCAGCCGCCGGGTGAGCAGCGGCTGCAGGGCCAGCAGGAGGCTGGCCAGCAGCACCAGCACCGGGACGACGACGTCGAAGGCCTCCGACGGCGTCGTCAGCAGGAGCACGCTGCCCGCGACGCCGCCCAACACCGACACGACGCCCAGCCGGACCAGGCGCCCCCGCTGGCCCTCGTACTCGCGGCGGAAACCCAGCACGCCGCCGAGGTAGCCCGGCCACTGGGCGACGGAGTTGGTGACGTTGGCCGACACGGTGCCCAGGCCGAGGGCGACCAGGGTCGGGAAGAGGATCAGCGAGCCGCCGCCGGCGATGGAGTTGACCGCGCCGGCACCGAGGGCGACCGCGGCGGCGACGAGCAGGTCGGCGGCGGACACGAGCGGGCAGCCTACGGTGACCGGGTGCGCCTCCCCGCCCCGGCGACCTGGCTCGCCACCGCCCTGGGCTCCTCCGGCGTCCTGCACCTGCTGCGCCCGCGGGTCTTCCAGCCGCTGGTGCCGCCCGAGCTCGGCGACGCCCGCGCCTGGGTGTTCGGCACCGGGGTTGCCGAGATCGTCACCGCCGCGCTGCTCGCCGCGCCGTCGACGCGGCGGGTGGGCGGCTGGTCGGCCGCGGGGCTGCTGGCCGGCTTCGTGCCGGCGCACCTGCAGCAGTTCCGGCTGGCCCACGGTCGGCCGGTGCCGCTGGCGGTCGCGGCGGTGCGGCTGCCGCTGCAGGCCCCGGTGGTCGCCGCCGCGCTGCGGGTCGCGCGCGGGCGCTGAGCGGTCCGGGCAGACTCAGGCCCCGTGACCGCCGAGTCCCAGCCGCCGTACGAGCCCCTGCCCGACGACTGGCAGCGCGCCCTGGTCGTCGTCGCCCACCCCGACGACATCGAGTACGGGCCCGCGGCCGCCGTCGCGGCGTGGACGGCCGCCGGCCGCGACGTCCGCTACGTGCTGGCCACCAGCGGTGAGGCCGGCATCGCGGGCCTGCCGCCGGAGGCCGCGGGACCGCTGCGCGAGGGGGAGCAGCGGCGGGCGGCGGCCGCGGTGGGGGTGTCGGTGGTCGAGTTCCTCGGGCACCCCGACGGGCGGCTGGTGGAGGGGCTGGACCTGCGGCGCGCGATCGCCGCGGCGATCCGGCGGCACCGGCCCGAGCTGGTCGTGACCATGCACTTCGGGGACACGTGGACGCCGCCCGGCGTCGCGCCGGCCCTGTGGAACAGCGCCGACCACCGGGTGCTGGGCCGGGCGGTGCTCGACGCCGTGGGTGACGCCGCGAACGAGTGGATCTTCCCCGAGCTGGCCGACCCCGAGCCGTGGCAGGGCGTGCGGTGGATCGCCGTCGCGACGCCGGTCGGGGTGACGCACGTCGTCGACGTGGACGACGTCGTCGAGCGGGCGGTGGCCTCGCTGGTGGAGCACCGGCGCTACCTGGCCGCGCTGTCGGACGACCCGGTGGAGGAGCAGGCGCGCCGGCAGGTGGAGATGGCGACGGCCGCCTCGTCGCGCTCGGGCGGACGGCGGGCGGCCGGCTTCGTGCTCTACGCCGGCTGAGCGCGGCGCCGGGACCCTCGGCGGGTCCCGGCGCCGCGCCTCAGGCGGGCCCGGTCAGGGGTTGAAGCTGACGTGCACGTGGTCCATGTGGTTGGCCGTGGGGGAACCGCGGTCCTCCATCGCCTTCCAGCCCGAGCCGCCGATCGTGTAGATCCGCTGCTGCCAGATGACGTAGTCCACGTTCAGCCGCGCGGCGTTGTCGATCACGTACTGGGCCACGGCGGCGCCCTTGGCGCTGTCGCTGTAGACCATGAAGTCGGCGGCGAGCTGCTGCGTGGGGGAGTGGCCGGGGCGGGTGTAGACGGTGGAGACGCCGAAGGCCTGCGTGACCTCGGCGACCACCGGGCGCACGTGCGGGGCCCAGGCGCTGTAGGCGGTCGAGGTGGGGGTCGGCTTGCCGGTCAGGTCGGCGGCGGCCGGCGCGGCGGCGGGTGCGGCCGCGGGGGCCGGGGCGGGTGCCGGGGCGGGCGCCGGCGCGGGTGCGGGAGCCGGAGCCGTGGCCGTGCTGCCGCTCCAGCCGCCGCGGCCCCAGTGGTCGTCGGCGAGGGCGATCGACTGTCCGGCGAAGGCGAACGCGACGGCGAAGGCGCCGACCGCCGCGGTCCGGCGGACCGCCGTGCCGCGCTGGCGGAGGACCGGCGTCGCGTCGTGCTGGCCGGCCTCGGTGTGGTGCTGGGGGTTCCAGAGCATGGTGAGGAGAACTCCTGACGATGGGGTCCACCGGGTGCCGCCGTCTGCTCAGCGGGCACTCCTGTGCGGAGGGGTGACACGGGCCCGGGCGTGGGCCACCGGAGCCGCGGCCGGGCTCGGCGCCGCGCGTGGCGGGCCGACGGCCGGGCGGATCCGGGTCCGGGCGCGCGGCGACTGCGCCGACCCGGGCTCGTGGGTGGGAGGCGCGGCGCGTCCGAGGTGTGGAAGGGGCGCGGGGCGGGCCCGAGGGGCGCACCCGGCGGCGGCTCTCCGTTCTCCCTGGGCCGCCTACCGGGTCAGCTGACGGGTTCGGGCGGGGATGCGCCCTACCCGCCCCCGAGTGGGGCTCGGGGAGCGGGACTCACCCCAGTGGTGCGGTGGGTCCCCGGCTCGCACCGTGTGTGCGGTGCGACTCGGCGGCATCCGGCGCGGTTCCCCCGGGTGGAGGAGGTGACGGCCGGCCGGACGCAGAGAACGTATGGGCGTTATGAACCTGTGACAACGGCGGACCGGTCGGGTCGGCGAGTTGTCCGGTCGTGGTGCGCGTGTCGTCACCCGTACCGGCGTGTCGGCGAGGTGCGGGGCTCTGGGGTCGCCCGCGGCTGCGTGTGACGGGGGCGCGGTGGCGAGCCGGGGAGTGCCTAGACTGCGGGCACGACGGACGAGTCGGCTGGGCGGTCGCGTCGGCGGGGGAGACCCCGTCGCCGAGGAACGTCCGGGCTCCACAGGGCAGGGTGGTCGCTAACGGCGACCCGGGGTGACCCGCGGGACAGTGCCACAGAGAACAGACCGCCGGTGGTGCCTCCTCGGAGACACCGCCGGTGAGGGTGAAACGGTGGTGTAAGAGACCACCAGCACACCGGGTGACCGGTGTGGCTCGGTAAACCCCACCCGGAGCAAGGTCGAGAGGGACGGCGGACTGGCTCTCCAGGACGCCGTCCTGCGCAGGCGTTCGAGGGCTGCCCGCCCGAGCCTGCGGGTGGACCGCTCGAGCCCGCCGGCAACGGCGGGCCCAGATGGATGACCGCCCATCGGGAGGCCGCGAGGCGCCCGAGGACAGAACCCGGCGTACAGGCCGACTCGTCCGTCGTCCCTCGCCTGACCTGCGCTTTCAGGTCCGGCGGGGTCCCCGTTCCTCAGATGTTCCTCAGCCGCGGGAGCCAGCACGGCGTCCACTGCGGTCCGGGTCCGGTGGTCGGAGTCCGGCCACAGGTGGCTGTAGGTGTCGAGCGTCTCGGCGGCGCTCGCGTGGCCCAGCCGTGCCTGGACGGTCTTGACCGACTCGCCGTGCCGGATAAGCAGGCTGGCGTAGAAGTGCCGGAGGCCGTGGAAGGTCACGGTGTCGTCCAGGCCTGCTGCCCGGACGGCCGGGCGCCACACCGTGGCGGAGAAGGCGGTCCGGCGGATCGGGTTGCCGAGGTCGGTGGTGAAGACGAAGCCGTCGCTCGGCCACCGCGCGAGGTGGGCGGCGAGGGCGTCGACGACGACCTGGGGGAGCGGCACCACCCGGACCGAGGCCTGGGTCTTGGGCGGCGCCAGGTAGGGCGGGCGGTCGGGCATGGTGACCAGCTGCCGGTCGACCGTCAGCTGCCGGCGGACGAAGTCGATCCGGTCGACGGTCAGCCCGAGCGCTTCGCCCTGCCGCAGGCCCGTGCCGGCGGCGAGGGTGACCAGCGCCCGGTAGCGCTCGGGGACGGCGTCTGTGAGAGCGCGGACGGCCTCGATGGACAGCGGCTCGATGCGCTGCCTGTGGACCTTGGGCAGTCGCGTCCCCGTGCACGGCGAAGCGATGATGCGGCGGTCCCGGACGGCGGCCTTGAAGATTCCCGGGAGGATCCGGTGGACCACCCCCACGGTCGCCGGGGCGAGGTCCAGGGACAGCTGCTTGACGAGGGATTGGATGTCGCTGGGCAGCACCGAGCCGAGCCGCTTGTCGCCGAGGCTGGGATGGACGTGGCGGCGCAGCATCGTCGCGACGTGGGCCGCGGTGGTCGGGCGGTGCATCTGGGTGGCGCGCCACCGTTCGGCGTAGTCGCGGAAGGTCACCCGGCCGGCCGCGGGGTCGACGTACTGGCCGGTGACCATCGCCGCGGTCGTCTCATCGAGCCACCGTTGGGCGTCGACCTTCCGCTTGAAGTGCCGGGCGTGCTCCTTGCCGGACGCGTCACGGAACCGCGGCCGGTACGTCCGTCGGGCCGTCTGGCGATCGACGCCATCGTTTCATCGCCTCGGTCTCATGCTCGTCGTTCTCCCGCGGCGACCCGCTCCTCGAGAGCCTCGCGGGCCAGCTGGGAGACGGTCTTGCCCTCCTGGGCGGCGATCTCGGCGGCCCGGTCGCGGGTGCTGGGAGCGATCCGGAAGGTGATGCGCGGTGAGGCGGCAGCTTCGCCGGTCAGGGACGGTCGCCCGACGCGGCGGCGGACCTCGTCGACGATCTCCGCCGCTCTGTCCTCGGTCAGTCGGCTTCCGTCGGCCAGCCGGACGTCCTCGGCGTCGAGGTCGACGTCGGGGCCGATGGGCGTGGTGGGGGTGACGGCGGGCGGGGTGCGGTCGGCCATGGGGCTCATCCTCGGAGCTGGGTGGGCATGACGTGGATGACGAGCAGGTACGGCTGCGCGGCGCCGGCCACCTCGAGCGCGATGACCTCCAGCTCTCGCCCGCGTTCATCGGGTCCGACGTAGAGCCAGGCCTGGGCGCCGCTGCTGGCGGTGACCGGCGTGGGGTCGGTGCTGGCCAGCACGTGCCGTGCGGAGGCCCGGCCGATGCGGAGCTCCTCGCCGACTGGGAGACCGGATCTCCGCTCGGTCACTATTGTCGGACACAATATCTCCCGTCAAGGGCGGTCGTTATCGGCCTGCCGGCGTTGGGCGTCGATCCAGGTGTGCAGGTCGTCGCGGCGGTAGAGGACGCGGCGGCCCAGTCGGAAGCTGCGCGGGCCGGTGCCCAGGTGTCGCCAGTACCGGAGCGTGGCGACGGGAGCGCGCAGCAGCTGGGCTGCTTCGGCGATGGTGAGCAGCTCGGACGCGGGCTTCGTGGTCTGTTCACGGCTGGGGTCTGGTCGGGCATGGCTGTCTCCGAGGCTCGACGGGTGTGGGCGGGGGTGCACCTGTAGAAGGCGCCGTTCTCCGGCCATTGGTGACAGCCCACAGCCAACATCTCCGGTCGACCTTCTGTTTTCCTCCGGTTGCGCCCCCCGGCGCCGCCGGGGCCGAGGTTGGAGCAGAGGCTGGCTGCGGCGGTGACCCGCCCGAGGTTGGCGGGTCCTGCAGTGGTTCTTCAGTTCTCCTGCAGTGCCCGCTGTCGTGGCCGGCAGCGGCCCAGGTGGCGATCAGCCCGGCTCACCGCCCGAGGCTCGGGGCGACATCCCGCGCCGGCCGAGGCCCGTAGCGCTCGGACTCGGGCCGCGGGACGCCCGCCGGGTGGTCGGTCGTGTTCGGCGTCATGGCCGAGTGCTGCTGGTGCTCGGCGGCGAACCGGGCGCGTCAGGCGTCGCGCGCCGCAGCGAGCCGGTCAGGCGACTGGCCCAGCAGGGCCGACTCGGTGGACAGTCCGGCGATGCGCGCCTGGGCGTCGGCGAGCTCGTGGCGGGCGGCGGCGACGGAACCGTCGAAGCGGGCCAGCGTCCCGGCCGGATCGGGTGTCCGGGCGATCGGTCCAAGCGGGGCCAGCCGCTCCCTGTGCCGGCGCTGCGCCTCGCTCAGGGCGGCCTGGGCCTGCTCGCCGGCCCGCACGGCGGCCTTGGCGGTGGCGTGCAGCCCGGCGTGCTCGGGGTGGGCGGCTTCGGCGGCGCGGTGGGCGGTGGCGTTGAAGGCTCGCCACAGCGCCGACCGGTCGTCGAACCGATCGGCCACCCGCGCCAGCTGCTCGGGATCCGTGGGCAGGTCGGGCAGGTGGAGGCGCCACCGGTCGGCCCAACCGGCCAACTGCTCTTCGGCCCGGGCGACGGGGGCGCGGTTGAGCCCCCACCAACCCGGGTCTTCGAGCACCACCTTCGCCGCGGTGCGGGCTGCGCCGCGGTCGTCGTCCGAGGCGGCGAGCAGGCGCTCGCGGAGCCGCTCGACCTGCTCGGCGACGACGGCGTCGGCGGCCTGCACCCGCTGCGTCGCCTGCTGGGCAACCAGGGCCGCCCGCTGGTGCTCGGCCTCCAGCGAGGCCAGCTCGCCGCCGTAGGCAGCCTGTAGCGCCACGGCTCGGCGCAGGTCGTCACACCAGGGCTGCAGGATGGCCAGCCGCTCGAGGCTGCGCTGCTCGACCGTCCACGCCTGCTGCAGCTCGGTCAGTACCTGTCCCAGCGGGCGGGGTGGGGCGTAGCGGGCGGCCTCGGCGGCGGCCAGTTCGGCGGCGTGGGCGGGGCCCAGGTCGGCGCGGTCGCGGCCGAAGACGCCGATCCACTGAGAGCGACCCATTCAAGCCGGGGACCTGAAGCCTGCCCGCTGCCGTACAGCGTCGCGCAGGCCTGCGGGTTCACCGGTATGGCCGCGGCCGCGTTCTGTCCCAAGCACGCCGGGAAGGTGACCGACAGTTGATCGGCTACTGAACGAAGAGCCCTGTCCTCCTGCAGGACAGCGGGGGTCTCTCGTGCGGGGGCTGCACCAGGGGTCGCGGAGCGCGGCGTCGTTCGACGCGAGGACCTGCGGCCGCTGCCGAAACGGAACTACAGCGGCCCGCCGTGATGCCGCCCGATCGAGAGGACTCGGATGTCCCGCCGCGCCCTGGCCGTCGCTCTGGCGGTTGCCGCCTGCCTCACGTCCTCCGCCTGCGGGCAATCAGAGGCCGAACGTCAGGCGGCCGCAAGCTCCTCCGCGCGCGCGAGTGAGGCAGCGGCCGCCGACGCGCGCCGAATCGCGCAGAACGAGGCAGCCGCAGCCAGCCAGAGCGCCGCTGCCGCGGCCAGCTCCCGTGCCGCCGCAGCGGCCAGTGCCAGCGCCGCCGCCGAGGCTGCGATGCCCAAGCCGCCCACCGTGTTCACCGGCACCGGAGACGACGTCGTGGCGATCGCCAAGCCCGCCGGCGCGACCGTCGTGATCGCGACGATCACCGGCAACGACGCCGGACGGTACTTCGGCGTGAAGGCCGTCGACGGCGACATGGACACGCTCGTCAACACCACCGACCCCTACAACGGGACCACGTTGCTCGACGCCGACCGCGGCGGGACGACGCAGCTGCAGGTCCAGGCGGTTGGCCCCTGGTCCATCACGCTGACGGATCTGCGCAGCGCGCCGACTTTCACTGCTGCGGCGCCACAGACGGGCGCTGGCGACGCCGTCTTGATCTACCAGGGGTCGCGCGGCGTGGCGAAGATCGATGGCAACGCCGAGGGGCGCTACTTCGGGGTCAAGGCCTACGGGTCGGGCGGTGACGGGAAAGCGCTGGTGAACACCACCGACCCCTACACCGGGGCCGTGCCGATGCCGGCCGGCCCGGCGATCATCGTGGTCACCGCGAACGGCAACTGGTCGATCGACGTCAGCTGAGGTCGCGCTACCCAAGACGGCGATGAGGCCTCCGCTTCCCACAGCGAGGGAGCGGGGGCTTCGCGCACCGCCTCGAATACGGCCGCGTTCACCGACTCGTGCATGCCGAGGTCATCGCAGTTGACGATCAGAACGCGGGTGTCGGTGGAGAAGCCCAGCAGCTCGCTGGACAGCGACTCCGATGGCGCTGCTGCCCCGGCCTGCGCATCCACCGCCTCAACATGACCTTGCCGTCAAGTGGCACACCGCAGGGCCAACCCTCCGGGTGCGCGGACGTCGATGACGCCCAGCGCTGCGATGCTGGGTCCATTCCTGCCGCCGCGACCACGATGAGCCCGCTGTTCCCCTCGAGGCGGCGATGCGGGTTAGGCGCGGAGGCCGGCCCACACCGCGTCGGCGTCCGGCATCGCGGCGATCTCGTCGCGGATGCGCTGCGCCGCCGCTCGGAACGCCGGGTCGCCGGTCACCTCCGCGACCGCGGCCCGGATCGTGGTGACGGCGTAGTCCTCCGGAGCGACGACCACCCCCGCGCCTGACCGGGCCAGCAGGGCGGCGTTGTGGGGCTGGTCGGTCCCGCGCGGCAGGGCGACCTGAGGCACGCCGTGCACGAGGCCGCCGAGCATCGTGCCCGACCCGCCGTGGGACACCAGCAGGTCGGCCCGCGCGAGCAGGGCGGCCTGTGGAACGAACTCCGCGACCACGGCGTTGGCCGGCACCGGGCCGAGCTCGTCGGGATCGAGCCGGCGCCCGGTCGTGGCGACCACGACGCCGTCGTACCCCGCCAGGGCCGTGAGCCCGGCTGCGAGGTCGGCGGTGTCGGTGTTCTTGACCGTGCCGAGGGTGAAGTAGGCGACCGGCCGGTCGCCGGCGAGCACGTCGGCCACCTCCGGCGGCACCGGACCGCGCTCGCCGGCGCTCGGCCGCAACGGGACCGCCTCGGGCCACGGCGGCGGGCCGCCGGGCTGCAGCGAGGGCGGGCAGAGGTCGACGGCTGGCTCGCCCGAGACCTGCGCCCACAGCCCGGGCTCGCCGATCGCGGCTCCCCCGAGGCCGATGAGGTGGGCGTAGAACGGGAACATCGGCCCGATGCCGTGCACGACCCCCGGCACCTCGAGCCGTCGGCCCAGCAGCGGCCCCGCCATCTCGAGGACCTCGTGGACGACGAGGTCGGGGCGCCACGTCTGCGCCATGACGATCAGGTCGGCGAGTCGGGCGAGGGCCGGCGTGCCGAACAGCGCCGCCAGCCCGTCCGTCCTCCTCTGCTGCTCGGGCATGCCCGGGTCCGCCCAGACCACCTCGTGTGCCGACCACGATGTCGCCCAGGTCGGTCCGACGGCGTGGACGTCGAACCCCCAGGTGGCCAGCGGACCGACCAGGTCCGGGCCGGTGGTGACCCGCACCTCGTGGCCGGCGCGCTGGGCCGCCCGGATCAGCGGCAGCATGGGCAGGGCGTGACCGTACGCCGGGCACGAGGTGAAGAGCACCCGCGCCATGCCGGTCAGCGTGCCAGGCCGGCCACCTGGAGTCGACGCAGCCCGTCCGCGATCTCCGCGCGGCCCCACTCCGGCCAACGTGCCCGCCAGCGGATCGTCGTCCGGGTGGTCGGTGACGTCGGCTACGGCCGTCGTCCGAACCAGTCGAGCAGCCGGCTCTGCGGTGAAGCGTCGGGAGGCAGCGTGCCGCTCGGACCTGCCCCGTACGCCCCGAAGGCGAGCATCTCGTCCAGGTGCGGCTCGACCACCTTCAGCAGACCGACAACAACTCGCGGATCAACGGTCGCCTCGAGCCGCGCGGCACGGAGGAGGTCCCACGCGTGGACCACCAGGTGAACGAGACGGGACCGCAAGTAGGCAGCAGTGGGAATGTTGCCGTTCGGCCCGCAACGGGCTACCCGGGCGTTTCGCGGTGAACGCCTGTGCTTGGCGTCGTGCTGACTCCACCACGGCAGCGACTGGATCATCCCCAAGTTGGTCACCCGTGAGCATGGTCCGAGCTTCATCGCGATCAACGCCTGCCAGCAGCAGCGCGGTGAAGTGGTTCCCGACCACAACGTGCTCGACCAAGGCGCGCACTGAGACGTCCGACGGCGTCGGCCACTCCCAGGAGTCCGCTGGCAGTTGACGCACGACCCGTTCGAACTCCGCCGACCCGACGTCGATCAAGTCCACGTTCCGTAGGCTAGAGACGCGGAGCACGACATCGGGAGGCCATCGAACCGGCCCGTCCGGCTCACCGCCCGGCAGATCACCTGCCCGTGTGCTCTCGACGGAAGTTTGGCCTTCATCGCCGCGAGCCGCCGGGTGAGCCAGCGCCTCTGCAGCCCGCACCCGCTCGGTGGTGCGGCTTCTCCAGCGCCGTCGCGTCACCCATCGAGGAACCCGCTACGGCGACGTTCAAGGGGGTCGGGGCAGCCGATCGCGGGGTCAGGCCGTGGCCCACTCGGCTCGCAGCTCTTCGATCATCGCCTTGATGTCGGGGCCTGATCGAGGGTCTATGCCGTTGCAGGAGACGGTGACTGCTGTGCGCCGGTCGGCGGAGACGTCGAACGTCGTGGTGAACCCGGCCCAGAGGCCGTTGTGCGTCAACGCGCCGTCACGAGTGACGGTGATGCCGGCCGCGTACCGGTCCCCGTCAGGGCCGGCCGCGGTGGTGGTGGTGTTCAGCTGGGCGTCGAGGAGTCGGCTGCCGCCGAGGCGGCCGGTGCGGTAGTTGTCGGCCCAGCGCACCAGCTCCGTGGGTGTCTTCTGGATCGAGCCGTCGCCGATCTGCTCCCAGCGGGACCCGGCCGGCTCCCAGGCTCCGCTGGGCGGGGCGGTCTGGTAGCTGCGTGCCGAGGACTGGTCGGTGTTGTCGGGGCTGGCGCCGTAGGGGTCGAGAACCATGTCCAGGGCCAGGGGCTCGAAGATCCGCGTGCGCACGAACTCCGCCAGGGGCTGCTGCGCCGCATGCTGAACGACCTCGGCGAGCAGGAGGTAGTTGGAGTTGGAGTACTCGAACGTCCCGCGTACCCGGTCGTCGAGTGACTGGATCCGGGCGACCACGGCGATCGCCTGCTCCTGGCTGGTCGGCTCGGAGAGCTCGTGGCCGGCGGCCAGCCGGGGGGTGTAGTCCGGGATCGCGCTGGTGTGGTGCAGCAGTTGGTCGATGGTGGTCTCGTTCGACCATGCAGGCAGGTCCGGCATCCAGCGGGACAGCGGATCGTCCAGGCTCAGGCGGCCCTCCTGGACCAGCAGCAGCGCCGCGGTGGCGGTGAACTGCTTGGACACCGAGGCGATGTCGAACGTCGTGGACGGTGTCAGGGACCGTCCCGTCGCCAGGTCAGCTCTTCCGCGAGCGGCGGCCCACACGACCTCTCCCTCGACGCCCACCGCCGCCGAGCAGCCCGGCTCGTCCGGGGACAGCGTGCGCTCGAGCAGGTCCTCGCTGCGCGCGACACGACTGGCCAGATCACTGGACAGGTCTTCCGCACCGGTGGCGACCGGGGAAGGGGATCCGGCCGTGGGCGTGCAGGCAGCGAGCGCCGCAACCAGCAGAAGGGCGCCCAGACGCGCACGACCACGCTGCCGACATCCGCCGCTCATGGCTGCCCGGACTCGGCGAGGACGGCACCCCGCCGGGCGGGCGGCCCGCAGCATCCTCACAGCACTCCTCCCAGCAGCGGACGGCCCGCGTCACCCGGTTCAGCAGCCGCCGTCCCCACCACCGCCGCCGCAGTCGAAGCCCCCACCGCCGCCGAACGCACCACCGGCGAGATACGCCGCATCGCCGTGGCGGTAGCCGCCGGCGGCGAACGCCGCGGGCGTGACCCACCGCAGCTGCTGCGCCGGGATGAGGTGCGGAGGGTCGAACAGGGCGACGTACAGGCCACGGTCATGCATCGCGGCCGGGCCGGACAGGGCGACCCGCAGCGCATCGGTCGGGGCGGCGTCGAGCTGGCGGCGCTGCTGCCGCAGGACTCGCCGACCGGCGCCGCTCAGGCACACCGCCGTCCACCACCGGCGCCGCAGCGACTCGGGAGCGGCCCTGCGGACGAGCAACCCCTCCTCCTCCAGGCACTGACCGATGCCGGTGAGACGCACGTCGTCGCGCAGCCGCCAGCACACCGTGCCCAACAGGCGGTGCCCGCGGGCGCCCACGGCGTCCAGCACCGCCGCCTCCAGCTCGTGGCACGGCCGGTGCTGCACGAGGACCAGCTTGCCGGTCGTGTGGTTGGCCCGCAGGCACCGCCTGTTGGGCACGGTGTGCTGGCGGCCTCTGCGGCCCGGCGCGGCCCGGCGGCGAGGTAGGCCAGCTCGTACACATCCAAAGTGCGCGTTCCGGTCATGTCCGTCGTCCTTTACTCCAGGAGCGGATGCAGCCACACGGTGACGGAACGGTGGCATGCGCCATCCGGAGGCGAAAGACGACTTTGCGCAAACGTGACCCCACGCCGTCGTGACGCGATCACGTCGCGTTCTGGCGGAGTGGGCGGGCCGGATCCCTCTGGCCGAACAGTCGACGAGCTTGGGAGGCGCGTCGTGGAAGTATCCCGGACTCCGGCTCTGGTGATCCGATGCCGTCATGGCTGGACGGCGGCGGACGCCTTCTGCGGCGGAGGATGGGTCGTCGACCGTGGGTCCCGGCTTGCTTGCTGCCTGTGTCATGGATACCGCTTCACCGAGCCGGACGCTCCGCGCCCTGATGTATCGACTCCCGATGCATCGAGAGGTCAGGCTCGGGCATGACGTCGCGGCCACTGACCGAGCCCGCCGTTCTGGTGCTGCCCGCTCCGCTGATCGACCGCGGCACGGCTACGGCGTCATCGGCGAGGTGCACGAGCTCTCCGGGGGTCGGGTACGGCTGCGGGTCGGCACCCTCTACGGGCCTGCTGGACCGGCTGGTCGCCGAGGAACCGGTGGAGCCGGACCGCGAGGAGGTGCACCCGGGGCGGGTGCGCCGCTACTACCGGCGCTGTCCGACCTGGTGGCGGAGTTCACCCCTTGAGGAGCGCGCCGCCGTCACGACCGCCAGGCTCGAGGCGGCCGGGAGCGTGTCTGTCCCACTGACCGATCGTCCTGCGATACACCGGCCCGGTCTCTGGTCGGCCGGATCTACGGCGCGGCGGGTGGGAACGGGGCGATTCGGCGACGGAGTACGTCGAGGCCGGGGCCAGCGAGGTCGTCGAGGGCGGCTGGGCGTCCGGAGACTGCCATGGCGATGGCCTCACTGCTGCCGAGGATCTCCGGCCCGTCACCGTGTCGCCAGTCTTGGTCGGTGGCGATGAAGCGCAGGCCAGTGAGTCGGTCGCGGGGGATGAAGCCTCTGGTGGCCGGCTTGGAGACTAGGAAGTCCAGGGCCGGGCGCCAGCTTGCCGGGGGCGGGGAGACATCGAGACCCAGGGGGCGGGCCGCGTCACGGAGGTGAATGCACGTGTCGGTCATTGGACCCAACGGCCCGATTACAGGTGGCGTCAGTCGTGTCGAGGCACGCTTGCGCAGGCCGGTGACGAGCTCGTCGGTGGGTCGGGCGGCGACCTTGCGGGTCGTGTCATCGACCATGCGGTTCAAGGAGCCGCGATAGCGCACCAGGTAGATGAGCAGCTTGAGCGTGCCGACCTCGGTCTCGAGAGGTTCGAGGAGATGGGCTGCGACCTCGCGAACGGTCCACCCGGCGCACAGGCTGGGCGTGCGCCATTGCTCTGCAGTAAGAGTCGTGAACATGTCGGCCGCCAGCAGCCGGTTGGCAGTTGCGATCTGGTGGACCGTTTCGGCGTCCGCCGGCGAGTCGATGGTCACGACGTCAACCTACGGCGCGCGACCCGGCCTCCTCGATCCGTTCGGGTTTGTGTGCGCCGCCGTCCGACCTTCCTGCGCTTCCGGGCTGCAATAACACCCCAGTGACCTCGGGTGCCCGGGTGCGCACGGCTACCGGAGCACGAGAGGCCGGCGGAGGCGATGGCCGGCCGTCGTCCTATGGGGATCCCCTGCGGGACCGCGAGGTGGCGACCGAAGGCTGCGGCAACGTCGCCGTACCGGGTTCGTTGCGCTCGGACTGCCCGAGCAGGCCACGCAGATAGGTCAGCACCCGGGCCTGCGGCTCGGCGCGGGCGAACGCGCCGGCGATCCGCCGGTGGACCTCCTCCAGGCCCGCCGCCCAGTCCTGCACCTCGGCCACCAGGCCATCGCAGCGCATCGGCTCACGCTGCTACCAGCCCTCCGCCGATCCCGGCAGAGACACGCACAAGTGCCGCTGCAGTACTAGGCGGTCCGTTGTCCGCTGCGCTCCGCTGAGGGGTGGTCGACAGGACTCAGGCGACGGTGGCTGACAGCGTGACCGGCACGTTGCCCCGGGTGGCGTTGGAGTACGGGCATACCTGGTGGGCGGCCGCGACGAGGTCGTCGGCGGCGGCTTGGTCGATGCCGCCGAGCTCGACCTCGAGGGCCACGGTGAGCCCGTAACCGCCGGCGTCGTTGCTGCCGATCCCCACCTCGGCAGTCACGGCGGAGTCTGTGATCGGGAGCTTCTTCTGCCGGGCGACGCCCTTCAGCGCCGAGTGGAAGCAGGCCGCGTAGCCGGCCGCGAACAGCTGCTCAGGGTTGGTCGCGCCGCCGGCGCCGCCCATCTCCCGAGGGACGGCGAGTTCGACGTCGACGAACCCGTCGGAGCTGCGGGCGTGGCCGTTGCGGCCGTCCCCGGAGGCGGTGGCGATGGCGGTGTACTTGACGTCCAAGTGTGCTCCTTGAGCGGATAGGTAGAATGATCGTTTTATCGGACCGCATCATAGGACCGTCCGAAGCGCAACACGGAACGTTCGTTCTTTCTCTGGCATGAATGACGTGACCGCTCCGACTCACACGTCGGCTGCCCGCGAGCGCCTGCTCCGCACCGCCGCCGAGCTCTTCTACGCCGAGGGACTGCACACGGTCGGCGTTGATCGGATCGTCGGCGCTGCAGGCATCACGCGCGCCACCTTCTACCGGCATTTCCCCGGCAAGGAGGACCTCGTCGTCGCCTATCTGCGAGGGGTGGACGACGCGGCGCGCGACTATGTGGGTGGACCTCCGGGCGACGCGCAGGCCGCCGCTGCACAGCTGCGGCGGCTCACGGAAGGCATCGAGGACGAGTTGTGCCGTCCAGACTTCCGCGGCTGCGCGTTCATCAACGCCGCCGCCGAACACCCCGACCCGGCCGACCCGGTGCACCGTGCGATCGCCGACCACCGGGCCTGGTTGAACGCCACGGTCGTCTCCGCCTTTCGGGTCGCCGGGCACCCGGACCCCGACGAGGCCGCCCGTCGCTACGTGATGCTCCGGGACGGCGCAATGGTCGCGGGCTACCTCGGTGACGCACCGGCCGCCCGGGCTTCTCTCGCCGCCAGCGCCCAAGACCTCCTGGCTGGCGCTCAGGCCACCGTCAGGTAGCACGGCGGCATCGCGTGTCCCTGAGGCGAGTATCGGGTGCTGTCGTAACCCGTCGCGGTGCTGTCATGCGGGGCATCCTCCTAGTGCTGAGTTCCTCAAAGCAGGTAGGTAAAGCGGCGCCGGCGGGGTCGGGGTGGTGGCGGTGGCCGTCCCCAGACCCACGGCTTGGCGCGGCTGTTGAGCTGGGCGGTGGCCACCTCGGTGGCCTGCGCGATCTCGCTCGGGTCGGCGAAGGTCTGACCGGCGAGGGCGTGCCGGCGGAAGATGCGCCACCAGGCCTCCTGCAGGTTCAGCCAGCCGGCGCCCTTGGGGATGAACACCTGCTCGAGGCGCGGATGCTCGGCCAGCCAGGCCCGCGTGGCCAGGCTGTGATGACTGGAGAGGTTGTCGGTGATCACCGCGATCGTCCCGGTCGGGTTGGCCTGCTCCAGCCGGGCGAGAAACGCCTGCCAGTGCGCGCTGTTGCGCGAGGGCGCGCAGCAGGTCACGGCCTGTCCATCGCCGATCCGCAGGCCGCCATAGACCCAGGTCTTGTCCGGTCCGCGGCTGTAGGTCAACGGCGCTTTCACGCGGTGGCCATCCGGGGTCCAGCCCGCCGGCGGGGGGAAGGTGCGTGGCATCACCGGGCCGACTCGTCGGCGGCAATGACCGTCGTATCCGGTGGCGGGTGCGTGTAGTAGTCCACGACCCGCGTTCTTTTGGGACGAACTCCGGATCGGGACTGGTGGCCCAGGATCGGGGGCGGCGCCAGCGCACGCCTTCGGCCAGCAGGATCCGGCGCATCTGGGACCGGGCGATGTCGATACCGGCCGCGCGCGCCGCGGCGGTCAGCGCATCCAGGGTCCACACCGCCGGACCCTCGGGATCGGCGGCGACCAGCTCGCCGGCGCCGTCGCGGACCAGCCGGCCCGGCGGCGGGCTGGCCACCAGGGCGATCAGCTGGGAGCGCTGGTCCTGGCGGATCCGCGGTCTGCGGCCGGCGCCGGGCCGGTCGCCGAGCCCATCGAGGCCCTCGGCGGCGAAGCGGGCCAGCCGATAGCGCACCGCCTTCTGGCTGCACCCCAGCGTCGCGGCGATGGCCGGCACCCGCAGCCCGTCCCAGGACATCGTGATCATCTGCGCCCCGCCGGATCCAGTCCGCCGGGGCGTGCCGCGCTCCGGCCAGCTTGCGGATCTTGCGCTCCTCGACCGCATCCACCGGCGGCCGGGCGAACAGCAGCTTCGGCATGGTCGATCACCACCACGGCGCCAACCTCAGGACGTCTAATTCAACCTCACATTGAGGAACACAGCACTAAAGATCATTAACGGCGGAAGTTCCGGGCTCTGGTGATCGTCGGTTGGATGCTGCTGACAGGCGCCGCGGCCTGCGCTATCCCGGTGGCATGCGCTATGCCCAGGGCGGCGGGCTGACCGCTGATGAGCGGGCCCGGCGAGAGCAGGTGCGGCTGGCCGCGGCCAACTGGATCGAGGAGGGCGCCTCCGACCAGGAGGTCGCCACCCGGTTGCGGGTCACCCGGATGTCGGCCAACCGCTGGCGGCGCGCGCTGGCCGACGGCGGTCGGCCGGCGCTGGCGTCGAAGGGAGCCGGTGGGGCCCGCTGTCGGCTCAGCCCCACCCAACTGAACGAGCTGCAGGTCTTGCTCGACGCCGGCCCGGCGGCGTGGGGCTGGGCCGATCAGTGCTGGACGCTGCCGCGCATCGCCGCCGTCGTGCGCGAACGCTTCGGCGTGGACTACACCCTGCCCGGAATGGACCTGCTGCTGCACCGCATGGGCTGGAGCGTGCAGGTCCCGGCCCGCCAAGCGGTCGAGCGCGACGAGGAGCAGATCGCCGCCTGGCGGGAGGAGACCTGGCCGGCGATAAAACGACCGCGGCGGACCTGGGCGCCTGGCTGGTCTTCGAAGACGAGTCCGGCCAGGGGCTGAGGCCGCCGAAGGGACGCACCTGGGGCCGGCGCGGCCGCACCCCGGTGGTGCGGGTGACCGCCTCCAACGCCCCGCGGCTGTCGGTGGCCGCGTTGGTCGCGGTCAAGCCGGCCCACCGGCCGCGGCTGATCTACCGCACCCATCGACCGCGACGGCGCGGAAGCGGCGGGCGCAAGGGCTTCACCGAGGCCGACTACGCCAACCTGCTCGACGCCGCCCACTCCCAGCTCGGCGGGCCGATCGTGCTGGTCTGGGACAACCTCAACACCCACACCAGCGCCGCGATGACGGAGCTGATCGCGGCCCGGCCGTGGCTGACGGTGTTCCGGCTGCCGCCCTACGCCCACGAGTTCAACCCGGTGGAGCCGGTGTGGGCGCATCTGAAGCGGTCGCTGGCCAACCTGACCAAACACAGCCTCGCCGAGCTGACCGCGCTGGCGAAGACCCGCCTGAAGCGGATGCAGTACCGCCCCGTCCTGCTGGACGGCTTCCTCGCCAGTACCGGGCTCGAGTTCGGCCCGTTCCTGAACACCAGCCGTTAATGATCTTTAGTACTGCAACGGCACTTCGTCAGACCGACGCCAGCCGCGCTGGCGGGCCCTGTACCGGCAGTACGCCGACTTCTACCGCATCGAGCAGTCCGATGCGGCGGCCGCCACCGTGTGGTCCTGGATCCGTGACCCTGCGCACGAGGTCAGCTGCCTGCTGGTCGAGGACGAGACGGGCGACGTTGCCGGCTTGGGGCACTACCGGCCCTTCGCCCGCCCGCTGTCGGCCAGCACTGGCTGCTTCCTCGACGACTTGTTCATCGACCCCGACCACCGCGGCGGTGGGGCCGTCGACGCGCTGCTGACTGAGCTGCGCGGACGCGCTGCGGCCAATGGGTGGAGCGTGGTGCGGTGGATCACCGCGGACGACAACTTCCGCGGCCGGGCGAAGTACGACCAGCACGCCACCCGCACCATGTGGATCACCTACGACATGACGCCGTGACCAGCACACTGCTCTCATCTGCTTGCTGTTCCGCTGCGGGATGGGTTTATGGGAGCGGAGGAGGAGCTGGGGCTACGTCAACCGAGCGAACGTGACAGGACTCACTGCTAGCAATCCGCTTGCAATAGCTAGCACCCGGGGTTCTGGGGCATAGTGCAGACATGGCCGACAACAGCAAGATCGTCAACCAGCTTCGCGCCCTTGTGCTCCTCACCAAGACCGAGGAGCAGGTTGCGCGTACTCGCATCTCGCAGGCCCGGACTGACGCCGTCCGCCGCGAGCTGACCCAGAACGCCGACAACGCCGCTGCCCGCACCATCGAGATCACCGAGGCGCTCCGCTCCCTCGGCGGTGTCCCCGACGTCGTCACCCCGGCCCTCGGCCGGCTCAACGCCGGCCTGAAGGCCACCTTCGAGCAGGCGGCTCCGGTCGAGGAGGCGCTGCTGAGCGACCTGTCCCTCGAGCACCAGCTGCTCGACCGCGCCACCTACGTCAAGGTCCTCGCCGAGCAGGCCGAGGAGACCCAGGTGCGCCGGCTGGCCGAGAAGCTCATCGGCGCCCACCAGGCGACCGTGGAGTGGCTGACCGTCGTCCTCGCCGAGGAGGCCCTCGGCGGCCCCGCCGCGCTCGTCGCGACCCCTGTCCAGAAGGTCGCCGGCGGGGTGGCCCGCGCGGTCAACGCCCCGGCCCGTTTCTGGACGAACCGGGTCAACAACGCCGTCGACACCGTCAAGCACGCCGGTGACAAGACCTCCGACCGGGTCTCCGCCGTGACCGACCGGGCGCAGCAGCTCACCGAGGCCGTCCGCGAGACCCTGACCGCCGGCCGCAGCGCCTCGCTGCGTCGCGCCGAGCAGATCGCCCGCCGTGAGGGCAACAAGGACGCCGCCAAGGCTGCCCGGACCGCCCGCGAGGAGCTCGGTGACGTCTCCGCCGACGAGCTGCCGATCAAGAACTTCGACCAGCTCTCGGTCAGCGACGCCGTGAAGGCCATCAAGGACCTCAAGGAGCCGCATGACATCCGCGTGATCATCCGCTACGAGGAGACCCACAAGAGCCGGGCGAACGTGGTCAGCGCCGCGCAGACCCAGCTCGCTTCGCTCGCCAAGGAGGCCGTGGGCGTCGACGCCTGATCCCGCAGAACGCTCGGAGGGTCCACGCCCCGCTCGTCGGGGTGTGGACCCTCCGTGCGTCCGGGGCCCGTCCCGCAGCGCCGTGCCCGGTTACGGCCTCGTTGCGGGCGTCACCGCTGCGAGCGTTCTGGCCCGGCGTCTCGGGCGGGAAAGGCCTCGATCACGAGCATCACCCCCGACGCCCTGGCAGCGGAGGTCTCGCTCCTACTGCCACCACCCGCTTGACTTGCTCAGTCGCCGCGACAACGGCAACACCACCGCCAACACGGATCGGTGCCGACGAGAACGGCTGGGCATCGTTCCGCGACACCTCGCTGGACACCTACGAGGCGCTCAAGCTGCCCCCTGGGTGAGAGGTGGTCTGCCGGAAGGCGCACGACAGCCAGTTGATCGGCATCCGCGCGGCCCTGCGCGGCGGCGCGAACTGGGAGCAGATCGCCGGGGCCTCGGCATCCCCGCGAACTTCGCGAGGAAATGCTTCCACGAGGCCATCGCCGAGCGACTGGACGCCGCAGCCGCAGCCTGCGACCTGGCCGGGGCGCCCCGTCCGCTGACCGTCCCTACCGTCCCGACTCGCGGGCCCGGAGCACCGCCTTGACGCGGTCCCGGGCCTGCAGCTTGGGTCGGCCCTTGGTATCGCAAAAGAACGGCGACCGGCACGACACCAGTCCGTCCGACGTAGCCGGCAGCAATGTCCGCAAGTGGATCCCCTGTGGGACACCGGCGATTCTCTGTCCGCTCCGTCCGAGCGTCGCCGTAGCGGGTTCGGCAATGAGGACGCTCGATTCGGCCCACGGGGACAGATATCAAAGACTTCCAAGTCCCGAGACGGGCGCAATCGTCTACGCGACGAGGCGATCGCGGAGGCTCGCCAAGTCGTCCCTGGTGACTCCGGCGTTGTGCAGGTAGGACGCGACGTCCATGTCCTCGAGCGTTGCCAGGAGTGAGGCCTGTGCCGTGGTGCCGTGAGACGCGAGCACCCGCTCGAGAGCAGGCTGCTCGTCGGGTCGACCCACCCGAGCCGAGAGTCGTCGCAGAGGTTCGGCGCTCAAGGTGTAGTCCTCGGCGATGGCCTCCGGCTCTACGTCGGCCAAGGCCAGCAGCAGCAAGGTGACAAGGCCCGTGCGATCGCGTCCGGCCGAGCAGTGGAAGACCACGCCGCCTGATGTACTCCGCGCCAGGCACGTCATCACCGCGGCGACTCGATCGCGCCGACGGGTCAGAAAGGGCCGGTAGTACAGCGGCGTCCCGTTAAGCCCTTCTTCCCGCAGCCAGCGCCAGAGCTCCGTGTCCTCGATGCCGTCAAGCGGCACATGAACCCGAGTCATCCCGACCGAGTCGGTCGGCTCGGCCCCCAGCTCGTCGTCGTTGCGCAAGTCGACGACAGTCCGGACGCCAGCCTCGTGGGCCTGTTGCCAACCTTGCGGTGTCACGAGCTGCAGTGTCACTGAACGGTAGAAGGCGCCCGTCCGCGTCCGCCCGCCACTACGGGTAGGGAGACCGCCGAGGTCACGCGCGTTATGGAAGCCGTCCCAGTGAGGTCTTCTCAGCCGATTTGCGCGGAAGAGCTTTGCTGAACGCTGAATGGACAGGTCAGTGGCTGGACGACGACGTCGCTGCACAGGGGCGTGGGGTCCGGCAGAGGATGGCGTCGACCAAGAACGACCCTCATCCGCACGGACCCCACGTGATGACTTACTCTGCCACGCTCGACGTGCCCGAGGCCACCGCCGTCCTGCTCACCGACCTGCTGATCGCCGAACGCCGCCGCCGCGGCACCGGCATCGGCGCCCGCGCCGCCTCCGCCCGCGACCAGGCCATCTTGGTGCTGCGCTGGTTCCGCCAGGACGCCGACATGCCCACCCTGGCCCGCGACACCGGCGTCTCGGTCGCCACCGGCTACCGCTACCTGCACGAGGGCATCGACGTGCTCGCCGACCAAGCCCCCGACCTGCACCGAGTGCTCGAGGCCGGAAGTGCCGCCGGCTGCAGCCACGTCGTCCTCGACGGCACGCTCATCCGCACCGACCGCTGCCGGACCACCAACCCCGAGTCCGGTCACGACCTGTGGTACTCCGGCAAGCACCGCGCTCACGGCGGCAACGTGCAGGTCGTCTGCGACCCGGACGGTTTCCCGGTGGCCGTCTCCCCCGTCGAGCCGGGCTCGATGCACGACCTCGCCGCCGCCCGGGCCACCGGGTTCCTCGGTGCGCTGCACGCCGCGGCCGCGCTGCTGGGCCTGCCCGCCCTGGCCGACAAGGGCTATGACGGCGCGGGCGTCGGCATCCATACGCCGGCCAAGGGTGCCCACCTGGCACCCAGCACCGCGACCTGCAACCGACTGCTGACCCGGCTGCGCGCCGAGGGTGAGCGCGGCATCGCACTGCTCAAGAACCGGTGGAAAGCACTGCGCCGGATGCGGCTGTGCCCGCAGCGGATCGGTGCGGTCGTCGCCGCCGCACTCATCCTGACCAACGCCGAGCGACCAAACCGTTGAGAACACCTCACAGCGGTGTGCTGATTGCTTGACGGTGCGCGGGTAACGGAGTAGCCCAACCGGCATGCGGGCGTACTCGACGGATCTGCGCGAGCGCGTGGTGGCCGCCGTCGATGGCGGCATGACGGCTGAACAGGCTGCGACGGTGTTCAGGATGTCGGTGCGGACCGTGGAGCGGTATCTGCAACGCCGGCGGGCCACCGGCAGCCTGGCGCCGACCGGGCAGCGGCACGGACCGGCGCCGGCGAAGAAGACCCGGCTGCAGGCCTGGCTGCCGGCCCGGCTGCAACAGGCGGCGGACGCCACCTTGGCCGAGCACGCCGCGGCGTTCAACGCCGCCACCGGGATGACCGTGTCGCTGGCGACGATGTCGCGGGCCATCGCCGACCTGCCCGCTGACGATCCGGCGCAGGCAGTGACCCCCTCGGGGCGCCGGCGGCGGCCGGGCCGGCCGCTGACGTCACAAGCCTGAGCGCCACCGAGCGCGACGAGACCGCGCGCACCCGGTGGCGCACCGACCTGGCCACCACCGACCCGACCCAGGTGGTGTTCGTCGATGAGTGCGGCACCCACACCTCGATGACCCGCCGCCGGGCCCGCGCGCCCCGCGGCAGCCGCGTCCGCGGCGCAGTGCCGCGCAACCGCGGGCCGGTGACCACGCTGATCGCTGGGCTGTCGTGGGCCGGGATGACGGCGGCGATGACGGTGGAGGGCGGCACCGACACCGCGGTGTTCGCCACCTACCTGCAGCACTTCCTGCTGCCCGCGCTGCACCCGGGGCAGGTCGTGGTGGTCGACAACGTCGGGGCGCACAAGCCCGACCGGATCCGCGCGCTGGTCGAGGCCGCCGGTTGCCGGCTGGTGTTCCTGCCCGCCTACTCACCGGACCTGTCCCCGGTCGAGGAGGCGTTCAGCAAACTGAAGACCCTCATCCGGGCGGCCGCCGCGCGCACCCGGGCGGCGCTGGACGCCGCCATCGCCGTCGCGCTGGCCGCGGTCACCGCCACCGACGCCGCCGGCTGGTTCGCCCACGCCGGCTACCCCCTCCGACAAGCCACATGAGAACCGCTGTCAGTCAACGCTCCTTCCAGTGCTCACCCGGTCAGTATCGAGACTGGACTGACGGCCAAGCGACCCGACACGGAGACCTCGGGGCAGACCGGGGCAGTAGCCCACCGACGTCCGGCAGAGGATCCCCTTGCGGTGATCACCTGACCGGGATGGTGCTTCTGCGGCACGAAGGTCCCCGACGCCTGTCCACACTGTTTTGGTTGCTCCCCACAACCGGCCTTACTCCGGCTGCGGCGGGGCAGAGGAAGGGTGGGCCGTAGGCCCATCCCGAACGCGGGAGCGCCCTTCCGGCGGCCCGTCGCAGCCGGCATCCTCGACCGGGTTGTGGAGCGGCGTCGCCACCCTCAACGAGATCGAGGCGGCCCGTGTCAGCCGCCATGAGTCCGCAGCCAGTTTGCAGATAGTCCGCAACTCAGCCGATTCCAGCCGATTCCAGCCGTTACCTGTCGGTAGCGTCCAACCCTGAATCCGCAGGTGAACAGCCATATCCGTCGAGTTCCACGATCAGCCAAACACCGGGCAACCGTTCCCGGCGTACAGGCCGACTCGTCCGTCGCCCCGCTTCTGACTTGCGAACTCGCTACTCGGAAGCCCCTGGGGGCACATGAGCCGCGCCGAGGAGCGTGTCGAGCGCCCCGCAGCTGTGGTCCTCGGCATCCGGGAACAGATGGCCGTAGTGTCCATCGTCTCGGAGATCGTGGCGTGGCCCAGCCGGGTCTGGATGGCCCTCGGGTGCAGGCCCGCGCCGACCAGCGCCGAGGCGTACAAGTGCCGGAGATCGTGGAACCAGGTGCCCCGCGGCAGCTCGCAGGCCTCGACCGCAATCTGCCAGCAGTGCCCGAACGATGAACGACGCAGGGGCGCGCCGAGCCGGTTGGTCACCAGCAGCCGGTCGGGGTCCGGGCTGCCACCGTTGCACGTGCCCGGTGATCGCCTGGAGGACGACGTCATCGACCAACACCACCCGGCGGGACGCGGGTCTTCAACGGTGCGAGCGCGGGAGCCCGGCCGTTGGTGCCCTGGAGCTGTTCCTCGACGTGGACCCGACGGCGTAGGAAGTCGACCCGCGGGGCCGTCAGCCCGAGCGCCTCGCCCTCCCGGCCAGGGCCGCAGGGCCGCAGGGCCGCCGTCGAAGGCGGCAGCGGCGCGAGCTGGGGAACCGTCCTGCGGACGGAAGACGGGGGAACGAGCGAGGCACCCTGCCGTGCACCGGCAGGGTGCCGGATCGTCTACTGGTTGCGCGACTGCTGCTGCAACCGGTTCTGCTCACGGAGCAGTCGGTTCTGCTCCTTGAGCTGCTTCGCCGTCTCCTTCGAGCTGCGGGCGATGCGCTCCTTGTCGGAACGGAAGTCGACGGCACCGAGAGTCGTCAAGCTGGTCATCTTGCGGAACAGGCCCATCAGTTCTCCCCGATCAGCCCCCATCCGGTCAGGGGGTGGGCGGCACGGTATCGAGACAGGCGAGACCCGGGAATCCCTTGCGGTCGCGGGGTCACCCTCTGGCGTGATGATCACCAGCTGTTCGGCACCTCTGGTTTCTGGCCAGGTGTTGGGCCAGCACTGCGCGCCAGCGGCGCGCCCGAGGGGTCCGTGGCCCTGAGGAGATCCCGTTCACCGGGGCTTCACCTCAGGAGCACACCGGTGGACGCCGGGACGTCCGACCTCCGTCGAGTGCGTCCCCTCGCCTTCCCGCACACGGCTGTACCAGCCGGTCGGCCCGGGGTAATGCCAGCGCCCCAGCCGTCCGGACCCGGACGGCGAGCCTCGATCGGGGTCGGCATGGCGGAGAAGAGCGGCAAGGGCAGCGCCACGGCGAAGAAGGCGAACGCCAAGGCGGAGAAGGAGGGGGAGAAGAACCCCCGCAAGAGCTCCGCCGCCCAGAGCGAGCTGGGCAAGAAGGGCGGCAAGAAGTCCTGACGGTCCACCCCGGTACGCCCTCCGGAGCCACAGGCAGCTGCCACGGAGGGCGGCCAGGGGACACCTGCCGGTCACTCCTGGGAACCGGTCACCTCGAGCCGACGCAGCCGCTCGACAGCGCCGGGCCGGTGCCTGCCGGCCGAGCGGGCGGTGCCGGCAGCGGTCGTCGTCCTCCTCCGAGCGCCGACCACCGATGAACTCCAGCGCCACACGACGTCCACACACCAACGTCCGGGTCGACAGAAGGTGTCAGGCATGCGCAAGGTCGTCGCGTTCGAGTTCGTGTCCCTCGACGGCGTCGCCGAGAGTCCCGACAGCTTCGTCACGGGCTGGGACGACGTGTTGGACGCGAGCGGGGCCGCCCTGATCGCCACGCAGGACGCGGTCGTCCTCGGCCGGCGCAGTCACGACGAGTGGGCCGAGTTCTGGCCGGGCAGCGAGATCGAGCCGTTCGCGACGTTCATCAACGGGGTGGCGAAGTACGTCGCCACGTCCACACCGCTCGGGCGGGAGTGGGCCAACACGACCGTGGTCGACGGCGACCTCGTCGAGTTCGTGCGGGATCTCAAGAACCGGTCAGGTGGGGACATCGGTGTCCACGCCAGCATCTCGGTCACGCAGGCACTGCTCGCCGAAGGCGTCGTCGACGAGCTCAGGCTCGCGATCGCGCCGGTGATCGCCGGCAGCGGGCGGAGGCTCCTCGACGGGCTGCCGTCCATCCGGCTCGAACCGATCCGGAGCGTGACCTCACCGAGCGGCCACCTGCTCGTCGACTACCGCCCGGTCGAGTAGCTGGACGGCCACGCGTCGAGCGTCGTGCGGAGACGGCTGCCGCACGGAGCGGCCGGTGCACGCCGCAGTCGATACACCGCAGGGACGACCGCAGCGGCTGACCTGCCACGACCGCCGACGTCCACGGTCACGCCTCCGGCGTCCGGGCCGACCCGTCCGTCGTCCCTCGTCCGTCCTACGGACCAGGAGGGTCAGGAGTCCGCCAGCCACGACAGCAGGCGGCCCCTCGACCAACAGCGGCCGATCGCCTCGACGCGCAGCGCCGGCCCGTCGAACACCGCCAGGCCGATCGTGCTGTGGCCCGAGGCGCGGCGGTCGCCGAGCGTCGGCACCGCCGGCGCGACACCGACCCCCTCCACCGACACCCACGCCACCGCCCGGCCGGCCGCCGCGTCGTCGAGGCGCTGCAGGAAGCGCAGGCGGCTCTCGAGCGTGTGGCCCGACAGCACCCACGCCGTGGTGACGACGGGCAGGGCGTCCGCGGGGACCCGGGCGACGGCGTGGCGCAGCACCTCGACGGCGTCCCCCCGCAGCAGCAGCGGAGGAGCCGTCGCCGCCAGCGCCAGCGCCGCGTCGAGCGCCGCCCTCCGCTCCGGTCCGTCCGGCGGCAGGCAGGCGCGCAACCACCGGGCGTCGTCCGGGTCGGTCACGTCGACCGGATCGGGGTCGACGCCGATCCGGGCGACCACCTGGGGCACCGCCCGCATCGGGACGGGCCGCTTCCCCACGATCGACGACGACAGCTGCACCCGGGACGACGGATCCCCCAGCGACCGCCCGTCGCCGTAGGTGATGCCCAGGCCGTCGAGGTGGAGGTCCAGGCCGGCCGGGGAGCCCACGGCGATCAGCCCGACCGCGTCCGCGCCCGCCCGGCGCACCGCCTCGGCGACGGCCGGGTACAGGACGGCGCAGCGCGCGGTCTCGAGGGTCTGCGTCCGCCGGCGCGCGGCGGTGGCCGCGACCGCGTCGGTCATCCGCAGCAGCGTGTCGATCGCCGTGCCGGCGGCCGCGTCGCCGTCCCCGGCGGCCCAGGCCGCGGCGAGCTCCGGGGCGCGTCCGGCGAGGGCGAGGTCGTGCAGCGCGGCGAGGACCAGCGCGGGGTGCCGCTTGCGCGCCGGTATCGCCTCGACGGCGCGCAGCGCCTCGGCGGACCCGCTCAGGGCGACGGCGACGCGACCGTACAGCGGCGAGGTGTCCGCGGCCTCGACCTCACCGAAGCGCCGGTACACCTGGGCGAGCGAGCGGGTTCCGGTCACGGCGCCTCCTGTCCGGCTCGGGCGTCCCGGTCAGGCGCTCGTGAGGACGACGAGCTGCTGGGTCGCCCGGGTCATCGCGACGTAGCGGTCGACGGCTCCCTCGACGCCCGTGCCGAACGCCTCCGGGTCGACGAGGACGACCAGGTCGAACTCCAGCCCCTTCGTCAGCACCGGGTCCAGCGACCGGACGCGGGCCGTGGCCGGGAACGCGGGGTCACCGACGACGCAGGCGGTCCCCTCGCCGTGCGCGGCGAGCCACGCGTCGAGGACCGGGCCCAGGTCCGACGTCGACCCGTGGACGACGGGGCGGCCGCCGGTGCGGATGGAGGTCGGCACGTTGGCGTCCGGGAGCACGGCCCGGATGACCGGCTCGGCCTCGGCCATGACCTCCTCCGGCGTCCGGTAGTTGATGGTCAGGGAGGCCACCCGCACCTCGTGCAGCCCGATCCGGCCGAGCCGCTCCTGCCACGACTCGGGGAACCCGTGCCGGGCCTGGGCGCGGTCCCCGACGACGGTGAGGCTCCCCGACGGGCAGCGGCTCAGCAGCATCTGCCACTCCGCGTCGGTCAGCTCCTGGGCCTCGTCGACGACGACGTGCGCGAACGGGCCGGCGAGGACGTCCGGGTCGGCGGTGGGCAGGGCGGCCTCGTCGACCAGGGCGTCGCGGAGGTCCTGGTGGCGCAGGGTCGTCATCAGCAGCAGCTCGGAGTCGTCGGTCGCGATCAGCTCGTCGATGACGCCGGCCATGCGCTCGCGTTCGCGGGCGGCGGCGACCTCCCGCCGGTGCCGCCGTCGTTCCACCCCCGGGTCGCCGAGCCGCTGCCGGGCGGCGTCGAGCAGCGGCAGGTCGGACACCGTCCAGGCCTGGGGCTCCGCGCGCTGCAGCGCCCGGACGTCGTCCGCGCCGAGCCAGGGTGCGCACCGGCGCAGGTAGGCCGGGACCGACCACAGGTCCCCGACGACGTCGGTGGCCTCCAGCAGCGGCCACGCCCGGTCGAAGGCGGCGCGCAGCTCGCCGTCCTGCAGCAGCCACCTGCGGACGAGGTCGGGGGACACCTCCTCGTCGTCGTGCGCGTCGACCAGGATCGCGAGCAGCTCCTCCCACACCCGGCCGCGCGCCTCGTTGTGCGGGGTGCCGGGGTCGGGGGCCTCGAACGCCTCCGCCCAGTCGTCGGCGTCCAGCCGGACGTCGGCCCAGGGCGTGGTGACCGTCATCCCCCTGGCCGGCGGCTCCTCGTGGAAGCGCACCGCCGCCTCGACCGCCCCCACCAGCCCCGCCGACGCCTTGAGCGCGGCCACGTGCGGATCGGCCTCGACCGTCGCGGTGGCCCCCTCGCGGACGAGGTCGCGCAGCGTGCAGGTCCGCACGCCTTCCTCGCCGAGGCTGGGGAGGACGTCGGAGACGTAGGCCAGGTAGGGCTGGTGCGGGCCGACGAACAGCACGCCGCCGCGGTGGTGTCCCAGGCGGGGGTCGGAGTAGAGGAGGTAGGCCGTGCGGTGCAGCGCGACGACGGTCTTGCCGGTGCCCGGTCCGCCGTCGACGACGAGGGCGTCGCGGGACCCGGCGCGGATGATGGCGTCCTGGTCGGCCTGGATGGTGCCGAGCACGTCCCTCATCCGGTCGGACCGGTTGCCGCCCAGGCTGGCGATGAAGGCGGACTGGTCGTCGAGCGCGGCGGCGTGCCCGACGAACCCGTCCGGGGTGAACACCTCGTCCCAGTAGTCGGTGACCCGGCCGCGGGTCCAGCGGTACCGGCGGCGGCTGGCCAGGCCCATCGGGTCGGCGTGGGTGGCGCCGAAGAACGGCGCGGCGGCGGGGGAGCGCCAGTCCACGAGCAGCCGGCGACCCGCGCTGTCGGTGAGACCGAGTCGTCCGACGTACACCGGCGCGGAGCCGTCCGCCGGGTCCATCCGCCCGAGGCAGAGGTCGAGACCGAAGCGGCGCAGCGTGCGCAGCCGGGCGGTCAGCCGGTGGACCTCCAGGTCCCGGTTGAGGGCCTCCTCCCCGCTGCCGCCGGGCGCCCGGCGCTCGGCGTCGAGGCGCTCGAACAGGTCGGCGATCGACTGCCCGAGGCTCTCCCCGACGGCCGCGAGGTGCCGCTCGTCGTCGGCGATCAGGGCCGGGTCTGCCTTGGCGGCGAGGTGGTCGGGGAGGTCGAATGGGCCGGCGGTCGGCACGTGGCCGCTCCGGTCCCGGACCGGCGTCCCCGCGCCACGGTTCGACGACGACACGGACATCTCGCGCCCCCCAGGATCTGCACAGCCCGACCTCGGGCGGCGATTCTGCGACCCGACCCGGGTCTTGCCGCAAGATCCCCCCTGCGCTATACGTTGGAGTGGGAGGACGTGTGTGCCTCCCCTCCCTCCTCCGCCGGGACGGTCACTCGATGACCTGGGGCCGGGACAGGCGCACCTCCTCGAGGTCGAGGCGGGCCTGCACCTGGCGGAGCACCACGTCGTCGATGCGCCGCTCGTCGCGCAGCCGCAGGATCGTGGCGCGCTTGTGGGCGAGGACGGCCAGGCGCAGCGCCGTGTAGTGCTGCTCGTGCCGGACGGCGGGCTCGTCCTCGGCGCCGTCCCCGTCGGCCTGCACGACGCGCAGGTGCTCCTCGTACTCGGCCAGCGTCCGGTCGACCACGTCCGGGTCGGTGCCGAGGTCGGCCGCCATCTGCGGGATGGCGGCGAGGGCCTCCTCGGTGGCCAGCGTCTCGGCGAGGTGGCGCTCCTGGTCGACCGACGTGTCGCGCGGCAGCCGGGCCCACCGCACCACGCCGGGCAGCACGAGGGCCTGGCCCAGGGTGACCACGATGACGCCGGTGACGGTGAAGACGATCAGGTCGCGGTCGGGGAACGGCGAGCCGTCGGCCAGCGTCTGGGGCACCGCGAGGGCCGCCGCCAGCGACACCGCGCCCCGGAAGCCGGCCACCCCGCTCACCACCCGCCCGCGGGCGCCGATGCGGCGCAGCCGCTGCTGCGGCCGCCGGTCGAGCACGCGGATCACGTACGGCGTGGTGAACAGCCAGGCGAAGCGCGTGCCGATGACGACCGCCGAGACGACGGCGACGGCGACCAGCGCGCCGGCCAGGTCGACGCTGGTCAGCCCGCGGGCGGCCGACTGCACCTCCAGGCCCACCAGCACGAACAGGGCACCGTTGAGCAGGTAGGTCGCCATCGACCAGAACGCCGTCGTCTGCTGGCGCGTCCCGGCGCGGGCGAGCCGCGGGCCCGCCTGGCTCATGATCAGCCCGCAGACGACGACCGCGAGCACGCCCGACGCGCCGACCAGCTCCGCGAGCAGGTACGCGGTGAACGGGATCAGCAGGATGGCCACGCTCTCCAGCAGCGGGTCCTCGAGGTGGCGCCGGACCTGCACCGCGACCAGCGCCGTCACCACGCCGACCGCGGCCCCGCCGCCGTAGGAGAGCAGGAACAGCCAGGCGACGTGCGGCGTGCTGAAGCGGTCCTCGCCCACGGTGACACCGACGGCCAGGCCGTAGACGACCAGCGCGGTGCCGTCGTTGACCAGGCTCTCCGCACGCAGCGTGGTGACGGTCCGGCGCGGCAGCGCGCGGGCCAGCACGCCGACCGCCGTCGCGTCGGTCGGCGCCAGCGCCGCGCCCAGCACCCACGCCGGCCCCCACGGCATGCCGAGGGCGTGCGCGGCCGCCGCCACCGCGGCCGCCGTGGCGATGACCAGGAGGGTGCTGAGCAGGACGATGACGCGCAGGTTGCTGCGGATCTCGCGCAGCGACGTCGTCAGGCTCTCCCAGAACAGCAGCGCCGGGAGGAACAGCAGCAGCATCGCCTCAGGCGGCAGGTGCACCTGGCGCAGCGCCGGGGCGAAGCCGAGCAGCACGCCGCAGAGGAGCAGCAGCACCGGCGGGGGCACCCGCAGCCGACGGGCGCCCGCGCCGCACAGCAGCACCGTCGCGCCCAGGACGACGACGAGTTCGAGACCAAGCAGGTCGTGCACGTCGCCTCCTGCGGACGAGGACGAGAGGGTGCCCCGGACGGCGTCCTCGCTCGACGGGGCCGTCCCATCCTCGCCCGGCCGCCGTCGGGTACTCCTCGTCGGGTGGGCTGATCGGTCCCGGCCGGCCGGACGGCCTCGCCGCTCAGCGGAGGTCGGCTCCGGTGATCCGGGCCCGGAAGAACTCACCGTCGGCCTGGCGGTCGGTCCCCCACCACCAGCCGGCACGGAGCACCGAGCCGATGGTGACGCCGCCGGAGGTCTCCTCGGCCTCGACGGCGACGCCGAAGGGGTGGCGCGCGAAGCCGGCGCCGTCGGGGTCGCCCCAGCGCTGCACCACCACCCCCAGCAGCCGCCCGTCGGCGCCCACCTGCAACTCGGCGCTCTCCTCGTGGTCGTCGATCCGCCAGGTGACCACGGCGCGGTCCTCGTCGGCTCCGGCCGTCCACGTGGCCCCGCGGAAGGTGGTCGGTGCCAGCGCCGTCTCGCCGGCCAGGCGTCCTGCGGCGCTGCGCGTGACGTCGGACCCGGAGGCGGTCATGACGGGGACGAGACCGCCGAGCCGCCAGTTCATCTGACCGGATCCGGAGCTGTACCGGTCGAAGCCGGTCACCGGCAGGCCGGAGAAGCGGGCGGTGGCGGCCCAGATGAACCCGCGGGGCGGGGCGAGGACCTGGCGGGCGGTGAAGGGCCGCCAGGCGCCGAGGCGGATCTCCCCCCGCATGGTCAGGACCACCGATCGGTACAGCGGCGTCCCCGGAGCGATGGCGTGCAGCAGCCACCGGCGCGCAGGCTCCGGCAGGTCGGCGACCATCGCGGGGTCGAAGGCCTCCGGTGGCGCGCCGTCGTCGACCAGCAGTTCCCAGTCCCGCCGGACGCTGCGGGCCGCCCTCGGTACCGGCGGAGCGCTCATCCGATCCCCCCGGCGCCCGTCACCCTCCGGACGCTACCGACGCGAGGGCCGGTGGAGTCGCTCGCCGGCCCCGGGACGGACGCGATCAGCACCTGCCGACGAGGAGCTGCTCGACTAGGTCGGAGCCGCACACGAGCACCCCGCCGGTGACGGGCACGGCTGCGCCGACCAGCCGATCGCGACGGTCCGCTCGTGGTGTGCGGGACGCCGCACCGGCCGGGCCACACGAGGTCGGCCCGTCCGAGGAGCTCAGCCCGGGGTGCCGTCGGCGAAGGTGACCGCACCGCGCAGGAACCGCCCGCGCGCGAGCGCGCGGTCGACCTCCTCGACCACCAGCTCGACCAGCCACCGCACCGGCCCGGTGCGCGCGAGCAGCTCCTCGGTCGGCAGCTCGCGCGGCGTGGCGAGCGGGCCGAGGGTGCCGGCGATGGCGGTCAGGGCGGCGTCGGCGGGCGTCCACCCGCCACCCGGCGACCCGAGGGCCCGCTCGTCGGCCGCCGTCCGCTCGGCCCGGCGGTCGTCGTAGCGCCGTCCGGGCCAGCGCCGGCGGAGCACCCACGACCCGCGGCGCAGGTGCTCGGCGGCCAGGTCCTCCTGGTCCACCCGACCGTGGCGCAGCACGTCGGTGAGCGACGGCGCCCAGCCGGCGAACAGCCGGTCGGCGGGCGGGAAGCCGGTGGGCGCGTTGTCGACCTCGACCGCGTCGTCGGTGTCGGCGACCCGTCCCCGCAGCCCGAGGTCGACCAGCAGCGCCCCGCGCACCGCCAGGGCGGTCACCAGGTCGTCGGTGAGCCGGCCGCGGTCGAGCCCCAGGGAGGCCAGCCGCATCGACACCGAGTCCGCCCAGTCGTCGTCCACCCCGTCGATGCTGCCGGGGGAGCCGGCGGGACGGCAGTCCCCGGGACGCGTCGGCGACGGCAGGCGTGATCGACGCGAAGGTCGGGCCCGGCACGCCTACGCTCGTGCACCGGTGGGGACGACGGTGTCCCCGGTGCGTCTCGGGGGAGGCGGTCGACCATGTCCCAGGTGCCCGAGGGGATGCCGGTTCTCGGCCGGGGCAGGCACCGCAGCCCGGCGCGCGGAGCCTGCTTCCTCGAGTACACGGCCCTGCTGGCCGGTGAGCCGTTCAGCGACTCGCCCGCCTGCGTGGACGGCGAGCTCGCCGCGGTCCTGCGGCACGCCAACGACCGGCTGTCCACGGCCGACCGGCAGCGCCTGGTGCCCCTCCTCGGCCGCGCCATCGGCCTCGCCGTGCCCGAGCCGCTCGTGGCGCGACAGCGGTCCCGGCGGCCGGGGACACGCTGGGACGTGCGCGCGCTGCCCTCCTACGTCGCAGCCGTCGGCGACCTGCGGCAGACGGCCGCGCGCCTGTACACCGCCGCCCTCGGCGTGGACGTCCCGCCGCGGGAGTGGCGCTGGTACGAGTCCGGCCGCGACCTCGACCGGCTCTTCTGGTCGCTCATGCTCGAGCCGACGGCGGTCACCACCTCCCCGGCGTGGGTCGACCGGCTGGTGAGCCGGCTGGTCCTGCTCCACGAGTGCTACGAGCAGGCGATGGACTCACTCGGCCTCGTCCGCGCGACCCCCGACAGCGGTCTCGTCCCGTCCTGACCCGCGCACGCCAGGGCGTTCCTGCGGGAACGTCTCCGCCAGCGCGCGCGCCGCGGGGCGTGCCATGATCACGCGGTCGGCGCCGGACCCCGCCCGGGGACACCCGCCGGCCCCGGACACGCGAGTCGGCTCCCTCCCGGCGCCGGCCCGGCAGCCCGCTGCCGGCACCCCGCCGGAGAGGGCGCCGCCCGCGCGAGGACCCGCATGACCACCCCGACCCCACCCCACCGCCCGCCGTCACCCTGGCCGGGCTCCCGCCACGAGACCGAGCACCGCTGGCAGCTCGACGGCGTCCGCACCCTCGACGACGTCGTCGCCGCGCTGCGCAGCCTGACCGCGGAGCTCCGGGCGGCGGCCGCGGCCGGCTGGTCGCTGGCCGAGCCGATGCGCAACGGGCACCTGCTCGCCACCCGCCCGTCCCGGCGGCAGCGGGCCTCCGCTCCTGACGCCCCGCCCGCGCCGGCCGGCGCCCCACCCCGGCTGCGCTGGCGGGTGCGCCTCGTCGACGAGCCGCCCGTGACCGGCGACGACGTCCTGGACCTCCGCGCCGCCGCGCGCACACCCGTGCTCACCGGGACCGGGGGAGCGCCGGCCCAGGTGGGCGGGCCGCCGGTGCGGCCGGGCCTGCTGGTCGAGCTGGCCCCGCAGGTCTCCGCGGTCGACCTGGGGTCCCGGCGGTGGGGCGTCGCGCCGGCGCGGGTGGGACCAGGCGTGGACCTCGTCGCCGACGGCAGCGCGCTGTACGTCCACGCCGTCGAGGACGGCGCGCTCGTCCGCACGGTCGAGGGCCTGACCTTCCGGCACGCGGCGGACCGGGCCGCCACGCTGCCCGACGCCGCGGCCGCCTACGAGCGGCTGGCCCGCGCCGCCGAGGCCATGGCCGCGGCCGGCGGACGGCTGACCGCCGTGGACGACGGCCTGCTGCACGTCGGCTACGGCCCGACGACGCCGGGGCGGCGCTGACGCCGTTCTGATCCCGCGCCGGTCACACCCGCCCGTGAGGAAGGACGATCCGGCCTCAGCCGGCCACCACCAGCCCCGCGACGGCGAGCGGCAGCGACACGAAGAGGAAGACGCCCACGGGGCCGAGCGCCGGGGTCAGGTCGGGCTGGTCGGCCTCCGGTCCCATGCCGAGGAACGCCCGGATGTCGGAGGTCTCCGCCCGGGACACGGCCGACCCGCCGAACAGGGCCAGCAGACCGGCGACGATGAACAGCGACAGCGACAGCTTCGGCCGGAAGGCGCCGTCGGCGACGGCCGACCAGATCCCGGCCGCGGCGACCGCCACGACCGCCGACCCGACGAGCAGGACCAGTGCCTGCCGCAGACCCCGCACGACGTGCACGGCCGGAGCGTAGCGGTGGTCACACCCCGGCCAGTGCCGCCAGCACGTCCCGCGCCCGTGTCCAGAGCAGCGCCCCGCCCTCGTCGTCGAGCACGGTGTGCCGCACGACGGGGAAGCGCCGTGCCAGCGCGCGACCGCGGTCGGGGGAGTGGACGGTGCTGGTGTCCTCCGCGCCGTACCAGAGGTGCACCGGGATGAGGACGTCCTCCGGGCGCACCGGCCAGGGCCCGAGTGCGGTCCGCAGGTCCCGGGCGTAGCCCGCCGCGCCCTGGCCGAAGCCGTCGTCGATCGCGGTGCGGACGGCGGCGCCGAGCGGCGTCTCCTCGTACAGGGCACGGTCCCGCGGCGCGGCGGTGGTCACGATGACCTGCCACAGCCAGTCGGCGTCCGCGCTCCGGGCGACCTCCCGCTCGAAGCCGTCGGGGTCGCCGTCGACCGCGTCGAGCATCCCGGCCACCTCGGGCACGAGCAGGTGCCGCTGGGCGCGCAGGTCGTCCTGACCGGCCACGAGCGCCACCGCGTCGAGCAGCCCGGCGCCGGCCAGCGCGACGGCGAACGGCGCGCCCTGGGAGAAGCCGACACCCAGCGCATGGCGCAGTCCCTCCGCCCGGACGACGTGCCCGACGTCGGCGGCCCAGGTCGCGGAGGTCTTCGCCGGGTCGTGTGTGGAGCGGCCCAGCCCCGGTCGGTCCAGCGCGAGCAGCCGCAGCCCCAGCTCGGGCAGGACGTCGACGCCGAAGCCCAGGACTCCGCTCATCCCGGCGCCCGGGCAGAACAGCACCGGCCGGCCCTCCGGTGGGCCCCACTCCGACCAGGCGAGGTCCCGGCCGCCGGGCAGCCGGACCGCGCGCGCGGTCGGGCGTGCGGTCACGGGGTCGAGGGTGTCCACCGGTCCTCCTGCTGGTCGTCGAGGTCGCGGTCAACCTGGCACCGCCGGCCCTGCGCGGGCAATCGACTTCCCACCTCCGCACGGCCGACGGGGACCCGGTCCGGGCCCCGCCGCTCCGTGGGGCGGCTGCGCCGTCCGGGACACCCGGGACGACGCGGCCGCGGTGTCCCCGGGCACCGGTCCGGACGGGCCCCGGCGCTGTGTCACCGTCTCGACCGTGCCCGCCCGCAGCTCCCGCGCCACCTCGTGACCGGCCTCCTGCTGGCCGGCGCGGCGCTGCTCGGTGCGGGTGCGGGCACGCTCGCCGACCGGGCCGCCGCCCGCTTCCCGTGGCCGCGGCCGGCGACCGTCAGCGGGGTCCTCGGCGGCGGGGTCCTCGGCGGCGGGATGGGCGGCGGCGGGATGGGCGGCGGCGGACGGGCAGCGCCCCGCGGCCTGCTGGCGGTGGTGACGGCGGTTCTGTTCGTGCTCACCGCCCTCCGCTTCGGCGCCACCGCCGAGCTGCCGGCGTGGCTGTGGTCCGCAGCCGCCGGCGTCCTGCTCGCCGTGATCGACCTCCGCGAGCAGCTGCTGCCCGACCGGGTGCTGCTGCCCGCCACCGCCGGGGCGGCCGCGCTGCTCGCGGTCGCCGCCGCCGTCCTCGGCGTCTGGCCGGACCTGCTGCGGGCCGGCGCCGGCGCGGTCGTCCTCTTCTCCGTCCTCCTCGGGCTGGCGCTGCTGGCGCCGGGGCAGCTCGGCATGGGCGACGTCAAGCTGGGGCTCCTGCTCGGGCTGCACCTCGGCTGGCTGGGCTGGCCGGCCCTCGTGTTCGGGGTGCTCGCCGGGTTCGTCGTCCAGGCGGGAGCGGCGCTGGTGCTGCTGGCGGTGCGCCGGGTCGGCCTGCGCAGCGCGCTGTCCTTCGGGCCCGCCCTGCTGCTGGGGACGGCGCTCGCCGCGGGGTGGCCCGCCGCCCTCTCCTGACCCCCGGGTTCCGGTCACCGCGCGTGACGGGTGTCGTCGGACCGCCGATCGACCGGGCGGTCGCCGTCCTCCGATCGGCTGGACACCCCTCAAGGCGCTGAACCGTCGTGGCGACAGGACCAGCACAGCCGCGAGGCCGGGTCAGCCGACCCGCGCCGGCCGGTGCCACCCCAGGGAGTCCCCGTGCAGAACCCGTTCGCCGCCCTCGTCAGCCTCGTCGCCCTCGCCGCCGACCGTCTCCGGCGGGAGGAGGAGGGCGCCACCGCCGTCGAGTACGGCCTCATGGTCGGCCTCATCGCCGCCGTGATCGTCGGCCTGGTCGCCTTCCTCGGCCAGGACCTGCGCGACCTGTTCCAGCAGATCGTCACCGCGCTGCCCGGCGGCCACGCCTGACCGATCCGCTCGACACAGGCACCAGCCGCCCGGCGCAGCGGCCCCGTCCCGGCGGGGCCGCTGCGCCGCAGCACACCCGGGAGGAGGGACGAGGATGCCGCGACTGCGCGGAGAGCGTGGGGCCAGTGCCGTCGAGTTCGCGCTCGTCGTCCCCGTCCTCATCCTGCTGGTGCTCGGCATCGCCGAGTTCGGCCGCGGCTTCCAGGTGCAGGGCACGCTGTCGGCCGCGGCCCGGGAGGGCGTGCGGCTCATGGCGCTGCAGAACGACCCGGCCGCCGCCCGCGCCGCCGTTCGCTCGGCGGCCTCCTCGCTGGACCCGGCGATCACCGACGCCCAGATCGTCATCACGCCGGCCAGCTGCCCACAGGGCACCGGCTCCACGCTGGTGCGGCTGCGGATCGACTACGACATGCCCTACCTCACCGGGTTCTTCGGCGCCTCGGTCGACCTGACCGGGACGGGGGTCATGCGGTGCGGCGGCTGACCCGGCGGCCGGTCGCCCGCCTGCGCGGCCGGCTGCACGACGAGCGCGGCGCGACCGCGGTGCTGCTGTCCCTGCTCCTGGTGCCGGTGCTCGGCTTCGCGGCGGTCGCGGTCGACGTCGGCGCCGTCTACGCGGAGCGGTCGCGGCTGCAGGTGGCCGCCGACGCCGCCGCGCTGGCCGTGGCCCAGGACTGCGCCCGCGGTGCCTGCGGGAACCCGCAGGCCACCGCCACCGCGCTGGTGGCCGCCAACGCCGGCACGGCGACGGCCGCGCCTCCGGTGCTGTCCAGCCGGCCGACCAGCGTCACCGTCACCGGCCGGGAGCCGACCGAGCACTGGTTCGCCCCGGTGCTCGGGATCGACGCGACGACGGTCTCGGCGACGGCGACGGTCGCCTGGGGCGCCCCGGGCGGGGGGACGGCGGTGCTGCCGCTGACCTTCTCCTGGTGCGAGTTCTCCCAGCAGACCGGCGGGGGCCTGCCCTCGGGCACCACCGTCCGCACCATCCGGCTGACCAAGACCTCCGGCACCACCGACTGCACCGGGCCGTCGCACAACGTCGTCCCGGGCGGCTTCGGCTACCTGGTGACCGACCCGGGGCAGTGCCGGGCCACCAGCGCGGTCGCCGGCCGCTCGACGTCGTCCACCGGCAACACCCCGCCGGCGGACTGCTCGACGGCGGACTTCACCCGCTTCCTCGGCTCCACCGTGCTGCTTCCGATCTTCGACCAGTTCGGCGAGACCGGCAGCAACGCCTGGTACCGGGTGTACGGCTACGCCGCGTTCCGGATCACCGGCTACTCCCTCGGCGGCCAGTTCAGCACCACGCCGCGCCCCTGCAGCGGCAACGACCGCTGCATCAGCGGCTACTTCACCCGCTTCGTCGAGCTCTCCGACGACTTCACCCTCGACCCGGGCGCCCCCGACCTGGGCGCGGCCGTCCTCCGACTCATCCGATAGGTGCCCCGTGAGACGCCTCCTCGCCGCCCTCGCGGCCCTGCTGCTCGCCCTCGTCGGCACCGTCGTGCTGGTCGCCTACGTCCGTGGCGCCGACGCCCGCGCCCTCGCCGGCGTGCAGACCGTGCCGGTCCTCGTCGTCGACCGGCCCATCGCCGCCGGGACGCCCGCCGACCAGCTCGACGGCCTCGTGCGCACCGAGCTGCTGCCGGCCAGGGCCGCCGTCGCGGGCCGCGTGGAGGACCTGGGGGAGCTGGCCGGGCGGGTCGCCGACGTCGACCTGCAGCCCGGGGAGCAGCTGCTGGCCGGCCGCTTCGTCGCCCCGGAGGAGCTCACCGCGCCCGGCACCGTCGCCCCGCCCGCGGGCGCGGCGGAGGTCAGCATCCTGCTCGAGCCGCAGCGCGCCGTCGGTGGCCGGCTCGCCGCCGGGGACACCGTCGGCGTGCACGTCTCCCTCGCCGAGCCCGCCGCCACGCACCTGGTCCTCGACCGGGTCCTGGTCACCCAGGTGCAGGGCGCGCCGGCCCCCGCTGCCGACGGCGAGGAGGCCGAGGACGCCTCCTCCGGCGGCGGCGCGCCCACGGCGAGCCTGCTGGTCACCCTCGGGCTGCCGCCCGCGCAGGCCGAGACCGTCGTCTTCGGCATGGAGCACGGCACCGTCTGGCTCTCCCTCGAACCGGCGGACGTCGATCCCTCCGGCACCGAGGTCGTCACCCCCGACACCCTCTACGCGAAGGACCCCTCATGAGCCGCATCGTCCTGGCCGCCGCCGACCAGGAGCTGTGCGGCCGCGTCCTCGCCGCCGCCGACGGCGACGTGCACGTGCTGCCGCCCGGCCGCCTGCCCGGCGACCCCGCGCGCCTGTTCGAGCAGCTCTGGGACGGCGAGCTCCCCGACGTCCTCGTCGTGGGCCCGGACGCCGCACCGGAGGAGGCGCTGACGCTGGCCGCGCGCCTGGACGTGCAGTGCCCGGGCATCAGCGTCGTGCTGGTGGCCGCGCCGACGCCGGAGCTCTGGCAGGCCGCCATGCGCTCGGGCATCCGCGACCTGCTGACGCCGGACGCCCCGGTCGACGACCTCCGCGCCGCGATCGACCGCGCCGGTGCCGCCGCCACCGGGCGCCGCCGCGTCCTGCGACCGGTAGAGGAGACCGCCCGCTACACCGGCCGGGTCATCACCGTGGCCTCCCCGAAGGGCGGCGTCGGCAAGACCACCGTGTCGACCAACCTGGCGATCGGGCTGACCGCGGCCGCGCCGCAGTCGACGGTGCTGGTCGACCTCGACGTCCAGTTCGGCGACGTCGCCTCGGCCCTCGGCCTGACGCCGGAGTACACGCTGCCCGACGCCGTCCACGGCCCGGCCAGCCAGGACACGATGGTGCTCAAGACCTTCCTCACCCAGCACCCCTCGGGCCTGTACGCCGTCTGCGGGGCGGAGTCCCCGGCCGCCGGGGACGCGGTGACCGCCGCCGACGTCAGCGGGCTGCTCGCCTCGCTGGCGCGGGAGTTCCGCTACGTCGTCGTCGACACCGCGCCGGGGCTGTCGGAGCAGACGCTGGCCGCCCTCGACCGGGCCACCGACGTCGTGATGCTCAGCAGCATGGACGTGCCCGGGGTGCGCGGGCTGCGCAAGGAGCTCGACGTGCTCCGCGAGCTGTGCATGATCCCGGCCGGCCGGCACGTGGTCATGAACCTCGCCGACCCGAGGGGCGGGCTGTCGGTGCGCGACGTCGAGACCACCATCGGCACCGGGGTCGACGTCGTCCTGCCCCGCTCCTCGGCGGTACCCGCGTCGACCAACCAGGGCGTGCCGCTGCTGCAGAGCGGCGGGCGCGAGCCGGTCGTCAAGGAGCTGCGCCGGCTGGTGTCCCGCTTCGCCGCGACCCCGATCGTGCGCCCCGGCCGCTACCGCGCCAAGCACCGGGCGGCGTCGTGACCTCCGCCTGCGCGCACCGGGCCGCGTCGTGAACCTCACCGCCCGCCTCGAGGCCGCCCGCGGCCGGCCCGTTCCCGGTGCCGCCGCCCCGGGCGCTGCGGAGCCAGCCCTCGAGGTGCCCGCCCCAGGTCCCCGCCCGGCCGCCGCGCTCCCGCGGCCGGCGGTGCCCGCACCCCGTCCCGCCGCCCCGGCGGGTGCGGCGCCGGTCCCGCCCGCGGGTGACGCGCTGACCCGGCTCAAGGACCGGGTCGGCAAGGCGCTGTTCGAGCGCATGGGCAGCCGGATCAACGACCCCGGCCTCGGTGAGGAGCAGCTGCGGACCATCGTGCTCGGCGAGCTCGACACCGTGGTCGAGGAGGAGCGGATCCCGCTCAGCCCCGACGAGCGGCAGCGGCTCACCGCCGAGCTCGCCGACGACGTCCTCGGCTACGGGCCGCTGCAGCGCCTCCTCGACGACGCCACGGTCACCGAGATCATGGTCAACGGCCCGGAGATGATCTACGTCGAGCAGGGCGGGAAGCTGCTGCGCAGCGGCGCGCGGTTCGCCTCCGAGGAGCACCTGCGGCGGGTCATCGACCGGATCGTCTCGCGGGTGGGACGGCGCATCGACGAGTCCTCCCCGCTGGTCGACGCCCGGCTGGCGGACGGCTCCCGCGTCAACGCGGTCATCCCGCCGCTGGCCTTCAGCGGGTCGACGCTGACCATCCGCAAGTTCGCCAAGGACCCGTTCACCGTCGAGGACCTGATCGGCTTCGGCACGCTCACCCCGGAGATGGCCGAGCTGCTGCGGGCCTGCGTGGAGGCCCGGCTCAACGTCATCGTCTCCGGCGGCACCGGCACCGGGAAGACGACGCTGCTCAACGTGCTGTCCTCCTTCATCCCCGAGGGCGAGCGGATCGTCACCATCGAGGACGCCGTCGAGCTGCAGCTGCAGCAGGACCACGTCGTGCGGCTGGAGTCCCGCCCGCCCAACATCGAGGGCCGGGGCGCGGTCACCATCCGCGACCTGGTGCGCAACTCGCTGCGGATGCGCCCCGACCGGATCGTGGTGGGGGAGTGCCGCGGCGGCGAGAGCCTGGACATGCTGCAGGCGATGAACACCGGCCACGACGGGTCGCTGTCGACGGTGCACGCCAACTCCCCGCGCGACGCCGTCGCCCGCCTGGAGACCCTCGTCCTCATGGCCGGCATGGACCTGCCGCTGCGCGCCATCCGCGAGCAGATCGCCTCGGCCGTCGACCTGGTCGTGCAGCTCACCCGGCTGCGCGACGGCACGCGGCGGGTCACCCACGTCACCGAGGTGCAGGGCATGGAGGGGGAGACGGTCACCCTGCAGGACGCCTTCCTCTTCGACTACTCCGCCGGCGTCGACGCCTCCGGCCGCTTCCTCGGCCGGCCGGTGTCGACCGGGGTGCGGCCCCGGTTCACCGACCGCTTCGCCGAGCTGGGCATCGCCGTCGACCCCCGGGTCTTCGGGGTGCCCCAGCCGGTGCGGCAGCGGGGGCGGGCCGGGTGAGCCCCGCGCTGCTCGTCGTCGGTCTGGTCGCCGTCACCGGCGCGCTGCTGCTGCTCGTCCTCGCGGTCGTGCCGGCGGGCCCGCGGCCGGTGCCGCTGCGCCGGCTGGACCCGGCGACCGCCCCGCCCGGGTCGGCGCTGGCCGGGGCCGGGGCCGCCGCCGGCGCCGCCGTGGAGCGGGTGCTGGCGCGGCGCGGCCGGCTGGCCGCCGGCACCGCGGCCCTGGAGCGGGCGGGGTGGTCGTTGAGCCTGCCCGACCTGGTGCTGCGCACCGCGCTGGCCGCCCTGGGTCTGGGGCTGCTCGGCAGCGTGGCCGGCGGCCTGGTCCTCGGGCTGCTGATGGCGCCGGCCGCCCCCCTCGGCGCCCGGGTGCTGCTGTCCTGGCGGACCGGGCGGCGCCGCGCGGCCTTCGCCGACCAGCTCGACGACTCGCTGCAGCTGATGGCCAGCAGCCTGCGCGCCGGGCACAGCCTGCTGCGCGCCATCGACTCGGTCGCGCAGGAGGCGGAGGCGCCGACGTCGGAGGAGTTCGCCCGGATCGTCAACGAGACCCGGGTGGGCCGCGACCTCTCCGACGCCCTCGACGAGGTCGGGGCCCGCACGGGCAGCGACGACTTCACCTGGGTCGCCCAGGCGATCGCCGTCCACCGCGAGGTGGGCGGCAACCTCGCCGAGGTGCTCGACGTGGTGAGCCGGACGATCCGGGAGCGCAACGCCATCCGCCGTCAGGTCGCGGCACTGTCGGCCGAGGGGAAGCTCTCGGCGCTCGTCCTGATGGTGCTGCCGTTCGGGGTCGGCGGCTTCATCGCGCTGACCAACCCCGGCTACCTGGCGCCGTTCACCTCCACACCCACCGGCGTGCTGATGCTCGGCGTCTGCGGGCTGCTGCTGGTCGCCGGCGCGCTGTGGCTCAAGAAGACCGTGAGCATCCGGTTCTGATGGACACCCTCCCCACCCCCGTGCTCGCCGCCGCCGCGGCCGTGGCGCTCGCCGTGCCCGCCGTGGGCTGGGCGCTGCTCGCCCGTCCCGGGGCGGGCGCCGCGCAGGCCCGCCAGAACCTGCTCCTCGGCCTGGACCGCGCGCCGGCCGGCGCCGCGGCCCCCGCGGCCCGGAGGAGCGCCACCCGGCTGGTCCGGGTCCTCACCCCGCGCGGCGCCGCCGCCCGCATCGACCGGCTGCTGGGCGCCGCGGGCCGGCCCGCCCGCTGGCCGGTGGAGCGGGTGCTGACCGCCAAGCTCGTGCTCGTCGCCGTCGCTGCCGGGGTGGGGACGCTGGTCCTCAGCAGCCGGCCCACCCCGCTGCTGGTGGGCGTGGTGGTCCTGGTGACCGCGACCGCCTACGTCGTGCCCGAGCTGCTGCTGAGCAGCCGCGGCCAGGAGCGCCGGCAGGCCATCGGCCTGGAGCTGGCCGACACCCTCGACCAGATGACCATCGCCGTGGAGGCGGGGCTGGGCTTCGAGTCGGCGCTCGCCCGGGCGGGGCGCACCGGCAGGGGGCCGCTGGCCGAGGAGCTGGTGCGCACCCTGCAGGACATCGCCGTCGGGCAGCCCCGGCGCGAGGCCTACCTGGCGCTGGCCGAGCGCACCGGCGTCCCGGACCTGCGCCGCTTCATCCGGGCCGTCGTGCAGGCCGACGTCTACGGCGTCTCCATCGCCGACGTGCTGCGCACCCAGGCGGCCGAGATGCGGCTCAAGCGGCGGCAGCGGGCGGAGGAGAAGGCGATGCAGATCCCGGTGAAGGTGATCTTCCCGCTGATCCTCTGCATCCTGCCCACGCTGTTCATCGTGCTGCTCGGCCCCGCCGCGATGGACATCGCGGCCACCTTCGGCGGCGGCTGAGGACGGCGGCCGACCTCCCCCGCGAGATCTGTGCACTGGTCGCCATCAGGGCTCCCACGGCGGCCGGTGTGCAGATCTCGCCGGCGGGGCGCAGGGCTCAGCCGGTCGAGCGGGGCTGGGCCGGGTTGGTCGGGTCGCCCTGCGACGGCGGGTTCATCGCCGGGCCGGTGGTCGCCTCGGACACCTTGGAGCCGGTCGACGCGGGCACCGGGTCGTCGGCGGCCGCGGCGGCAGGGTCGCCGCCGGAGGGCTGGGCGCCCTGGTGCAGCGACTCCAGCCGGTTCTGCATGGCCAGGACGACCTGCAGCCGGTCGGCGTGGGCCTTCTCGTAGTCCAGCAGGGTCTGCAGGCCGGCGGCGTCCAGCGTGCGGATGCGCGAGATCAGTCCCTCCACCGGCAGGTGGTCGTAGTCGGGCAGCGGCAGCTGGTCGTGCTCGGTCATGCGACCCGCCTACCCCCGCCCTCCGCATCCGACACGGTGTGTGGCGGTCGGGCCGGTGGGTAGGCGGCCAGCGAGAGCGCGCCCCGTCGCGGGCGCCGTCCCGCTCCGACAGCACACCGAGGAAGTGGTCCCCACCCCATGGACGTGTCGTTCCTGGCGCCGGTCTTCGACGCCGCCGGCCCCTACGCCACCGTCTGCGCCGACGTCACCCACGTGACCGAGAACGCCGACACCGAGCTCGACCTCCGCGTGCGCGCGATCGGCGAGAAGCTGGCGGAGCAGGGCGCCCCGGAGGAGGTCGTGGAGGCGGTCCGCGGCCGGCTGCTCGAGGGCAACGACGGCGGGGAGGCCGGCACCGTCCGGGGCCGGGCGGTCGTCGTCGCCGCCGACGGCAGCGTCGTGCTCGACCAGCAGCTGGCCGACGTCCCGCGGCGGGAGGTGGCCGAGTGGTCGCCCACGCCGGACCTGCTGCCGGTGCTGCGCGCGCTGCCCGGCCGCGTGCCGCACGTGGTGGTCCTCACCGACCGCACCGGCGCCGACCTCACCCTCGCCACCCTCCCCGGGCAGGCCGACGCGGAGGAGACGGTGAAGGGCGACACCTTCCAGATCCGCAAGTTCCAGGGCGGCGGCTGGGCGCACCACCGCTACCAGCACAACGCCGAGAACAAGTGGGTGCACAACGCCGACGACGTCGCCGAGCACATCGCCTCGATCGTGCGGCGGGTGCACCCGCGGTTCGTGCTGCTGGCCGGCGACATGCGGGCCCGGCAGATCCTCACCGACCGGGCCAGCGGCCTGTGGTCGGACCTGATCGTGTCGATGGACGAGGGAGGCCGCGCCGCCGGCGCCGACCGCGAGCCGGTGGAGCGCAAGGCCGCCGAGCTCGTCGCCGAGCACGAGGCGCGCGACGAGGCCGAGGCCGTCGAGAAGATCAGCTCGGCCGGCGCCCACGGTCTCGCCGTGACCGGCACCGCGCCGGTCGTGGAGGCGCTGCGCAAGGCGCAGGTGGAGACGCTGCTGCTCGCCGACCCGCCGGACGACGAGAAGCTGCTCGTGGGCGCCTCGCCGCTGGAGCTGGGCGTCGACCAGGGCGACATGGACGCCCTCGGCGCCCAGGAGGTCCACTCCGTGCCGGCGGAGGCCGCGCTGGTGGCCGCCGCCGTGGCCAGCACGGCGGGCGTCGTCGTCGTGCCCCGCGCGGCCATGCCGGGCGACATCCCGGTCGCGGCGATCCTGCGCTACACCGACGACTCGACGGCGACCCCCCAGTGACCGTCCCGACCGCCCAGGAGGCGACCCCGTGACCGATCCGCGCCAGGAAGGCACCCCGGCCGGCACCAGCCCCGCCGACGTCGACCGCCGTGCCGCCATCGCCGAGGTCCTCGGCAAGGAGGTGTGGCCGGCCGACCGCGACGCCCTGGTGGCCAGGGCCCAGGAGTCCAACGCCACCGACCGCGTGCTGGGGGACCTGCGCCGGCTGCCCGCCGGTCAGCAGTTCGAGAACGTCCAGGACGTCGCCCGGGCCCTCGGCCTGGGCACCGAGCAGCACCGCTTCTGAGGAGGACGCCGTGGTCACCCAGAAAGAGCCCAGCCCCGAGGCGCTGGCCAACGTCACCGAGCACAACATCGAGACCCGCGCCGACCTGCTCCCGGAGGAGTCGGCGATGAAGGGCAGCGGCATGGAGGAGGTCGCCGCGGAGGTGATCCTCGCCGAGTCGGAGGAGCGCACCGTCCACCCCGACCCGGACGACGCGCAGGGCGCCCACCGGCAGTCGGCGGAGACGGCGGACCTGCCCTGAGTGCGGTCCACGAGCACCCGGTCCAGCTGCGCTGGGGCGACAGCGACGCCTACGGCCACGTCAACCACGCCCGCGTGCTGGGGCTGCTCGAGGACGCGCGGCTGGCGCTGGTCGACCCCGCGTCGGGCGCGGGGGTCATCCTCGCCCGCCTGGAGGTCGACTACCTGCGGCAGGTCCACTACCGGGTGTCGGAGCACCTGACGGTGAGCAGCACGATCACCCGGCTGGGCCGCAGCTCGATCGGCATGCGCCAGGAGCTCACCCAGGACGGCGAGCTGGCGCTGCGCGCGGACATGGTGCTGGTCAGCTTCGACTACGCCGCCGACGCCGCCAGCCCGCTGACCGAGCAGCAGCGGGCCCACTGGTCGCAGTGGCTGGTGGAGTGACGGGTACGCCGTTGACCGGCGGGCCCGCTGGGTAGGTCCCCGTCATGCCGAAGACGACGAGGAGCGGGGACGCGAAGGCCGACGAGATCCCCAGCACCCTGCAGCGCTCCGACGACAAGGCGCAGCGCACCTGGGCCAAGACCCACGACTCGGCCGTCGAGACCTACGACGGAGACGAGCAGCGGGCCAACCGGGTGGCGTGGGCGGCGGTCAAGCACACCCACGAGAAGGTGGGCGACCACTGGGAGCCCAAGGACCACACGGGCCCGTCCGACGCCCAGGCCGAGGGCGGCGCGGACACGAACCGGGAGACCAGGGGCGGTGTCGACGCCAACGCCACCAAGGAGCACCTCATGGACGTCGCGAAGCGGCTGGACGTGCACGGCCGCTCGTCGATGACCAAGGACGAGCTCGTCGACGCCATCCAGAAGGCCAACGACCGGGCCACGGCGAAGGCGCGCGAGAGCTAACCGGCCGGCACGGTCCACAGCTCGCGCTGCGGCGTCCCGAGGGCGGTCGTCCCCTCCGCGGTGAGGACGACGGCCTCCTCCAGGGCCAGCCGCACGCACTGCCCGCCCCACTCGGGCACCGGCACGCGGACGGCGAGCTCCAGGGCGTACACGGTGTCGGGGTGCAGCACGCGGTCGCCGTCGCCGGGGACGCCGCGCTGGTCGTCCCACCGGCCGATCGCCGGCCCGGCCCCGTGCCCGTGCACGCCGACGGGGTGGGAGTAGACCTCCGCCTGCAGCCCCTCGGCGGCCGCGGCCGCGCGGGCGGCGGCGAGCACCTCGTTGCCGGTGCGGCCGACGCGCAGGGCCGCGGCGGTCAGCGCCTGCACCCGGGTGCCGGCGGCCCAGGCGCGCTGCAGGCCCGGCGGGGGAGCGGTCTCGCCCGGCCGGAGCAGGTAGGCGGTGCGCTGCAGGTCGGTGGCCAGGCCGAGGCTGGTCAGCCCGGCGTCGCAGGTGACCAGGTCGCCGGGGGCGAGCGCCGCCTGGTGCGACACGGCGGGCAGCTCGACGCCCCCGTCGCCGTGGGCCCGCAGCGGGACTCCGGCCCGCTGCACGGTGACACCGGGGTGGAACCACGGCGGGGTGCCGAGGTCGGCCAGCCGCTGGTGCACCTCCCAGGCCACGTCGGCCCCGGTCGTGGTGCCGGCGGTCAGCCCGGCGGGGGAGAGCACCGCGGCGAGGACCCGGTCGGTCAGCACGTTGAGCGCGTCGAGGGCGGCCACCTCCTCGGGCAGCCTCGTCTCCAGCCAGCCGACGACGAGGTCCTCGGCCGGCACCAGCCGCTGCGCGTGGGGGCCGAGGGCCTCGGTGAGCAGACCGTGCTCGGTCACCGACAGCCCGTCGGCCAGCGCGCACCGCGCCGAGACGTCGATGCCGATCCGCCGCGGGTCGGCCTGCTCGACGATCCGCCGCACCGCCGCCCACTGGCCCCCCTCGTCGCCGCCGTCGTCGTCGCCGTCGTCGTCGTCGTCGTCGTCGCCGCCGTCGTCGGCGTCCTCCGGCGTCCAGCCGGGCAGGAACTGGCCCACCGGGTAGCGCGAGACGGCGACGGGGGTGACCCCGTCGTCGCTGCGGTGCAGCACGAGGACGACCCGGCGCCGGGCCGACAGCCACGACGCCGGCAGCAGCGTCGCGAGCACCGGGTCCTCGTTGTTCTCCCGCCCGACGACCACCCACAGGTCGATGCCGGCGCGGTCCATCAGGCCCGGGAGGAGGTCGAGCAGGCGCTGCGTCAGCCACCGGTCCCGGACGTCGGCCTGCTGCCGCAGGGGCAGCGGCACCGTCCGCGTCGGGTCGGGGACGACCAGCGTCATGGGGACAGGGAAGCAGAGAACCGCTCTTCCCACCGGGTGAGACGACGGCGGGCTGGTGAGCGCGGGGAGCGGGGCTCAGTGCGGGTCGCGCGGCACCGGCGGCGAGCCGGCGGTGCCCGGGACGGTCGGCGGGTCGAGACGCCCGGGCGCGGGCCGGCCGTGCCCGGAGGGGAGGTGCTCGTCGGTCGGCGTCGCGCGGGGCCGCGGCGGGCTGAAGGCGGCCACCCGGTCGCGGCCGGCCTGCTTCGCCTCGTACATCGCCGCGTCGGCGCGGTCGACCAGCCGCCACAGCGCGTCGGTCGCGTCCTCGCCGTCCACCGGGTTGGTCAGCGCGACGCCGATCGAGGCGGTCACCGCGTGCCCGTGCGCGCTGCGGGTGGCCGACACCGCGTGCCGGAGGCGCTCGGCGAGCCGGCCGGCCTCGGTGGGGTCGCCGACCAGCCCGAGCACGACCAGCTCCTCACCGCCGACGCGGGCCAGCAGATCGCTGGGGCGCACGGTCGCGGCCAGCGCGGCGGCCACGGCCCGCAGGACGGCGTCGCCGGCGGCGTGCCCGTGGACGTCGTTGACCTGCTTGAAGTGGTCGAGGTCGAGGACCATCGCGGCCACCCGCAGGCCGTCGCGGCGGGCCTGCCGCCACGTGCGGGGGGCCTGGTCGACCAGCTGCCGGCGGTTGGGCAGCCCGGTCAGCGGGTCGCGGTGCGAGAGGGCCTCGGTCTCGGCGAGCAGCCGCTGCATCCGGCGGCGCAGGACGAGGACGGCAACGGCGGCCAGGTCGAGCACCCCCGCGTGCACGCCGACCTGGACGGCCAGGGCCACCGCACCCGGGTGGCTGTCGGCCAGGGCGATCCAGCAGGCCACCGGCGTGATGACCAGGTGCACCGCGAGCATCCAGGGGCGGAGGAACCAGGCCGCGACGAACGAGGGGACCAGCAGCACCAGCGGCGGCGCGTAGCTGACCGGGTCCTCCGTGCACAGGGCGGCGACCACGTAGGCCAGGTCGCCGAGGAGCACCAGGCCGGAGGTCTGCCAGAGGCCGGCCCGGCGGCGCACCAGGAGGGGTACCGCGGCCAGGAGGAGGGCGGCCGTGGCCGCCGCGTGGGCCCAGCGCGCCACCCCGTCGCGGACGACGCCGTCGAGGGCCAGCTCCACCAGGCCGGCGGCGCCTCCGGCGAGGAGGAGGACGGCGAGGGTCAGCGCAGCGGCGCGGTGCTCGGTGCCGCCGGTGCCGAGAGCCCCGGGGGACGGTGCCGTGCCGTCGTGGTCGAGGAGTCGAGCGGAGCTCACGCGCGAGAGGATGCCCTACGACCTGCCCTCTCCGGGTGCTCCGCCGCGCGGCCCGGTGATCACGGTCGGGCGCGGGCGGGCCGGAGTCGCCCGGCGGGGCCGCGCCGCTGGCAGGCTCGCGGGCATGTCGCACCCCGACCCGGGACGAGTGCAGGTCCGGACGCTGGCCGACCACCCGATGGCCGACGCCGGCCCCAACGCCCTGCGGATGGTCGCGACCGGCGCGGTCACCGCCGGCCGCTTCGGGCTGGTCGAGTACCGGCTCGGCCCGCACGCCGCCGGAGCGGCTCCGCACTACCACCGGACGTTCTCCGAGTCCTTCTACGTCCTGTCCGGGGAGGTCACCCTCTACGCCGGTGGCCGGTGGCAGCCGCACCGGCCCGGCGACTTCGTGCTGGCCTCCGAGGGCGGCGTGCACGGGTTCCGCAACGACTCCGGCGAGCCGGCGTCCCTCCTCATCCTGTTCACCCCCGGCATCGCGCGGGAGACCTTCTTCGCCGAGATGGCCGAGCTGCGCCGCAGCGGCCGGCGGCCGAGCCCGGAGGAGATGACGGCGTTCTACGCCCGCCACGACCAGGTGATGGTCGAGGAGTGATGGTCGAGGAGTGACTGCTCCTCACCCGCGGAGGAGATGCTCCCGGAGGATGTCCGCGTGCCCGCAGTGCTGCGCGAGCTCCCGCAAGACGTGGAGGTGGACCCAGCGCAGCGGCAGCGGGCCGCGGCGGTCGCCGTGGACGACGTCGTCGAGGCCCGGGTGGGAGGTCGCCCGACGGGACGCCGCACAGGCGCGGGCGTGCGCCTGCCGGACCGGGTCGACGGTGTCGTCGTCGTGCAGGACGAAGGACTCGTTCGGCGTCGCGGGGATGCCGATCTCGGCCCGTGACCGGCCGGTCACCGCTTCGTCGAACCAGACCCGCTCGACGAAGGTCGCGTGCTCCACCAGGCCCAGCAGCGTCGTCCGGGACGGCACCGATGACCGACGCGCCTGCTCCTCGGTGAGCCCGTCGAGGGAGGCTCCCAGGGTGCGGCGGTGGTCGTCGAGGAAGGCCTCGAACTGCGTCCTGAGCGGTGCGTCGTGCACGTCCTCGGGCGAGGGGGTCGAGGAGTCGGACACGCACGGAGCATGCCAGCCGGGCTCCTCGGGCATGTCCCCGTCGAGTGCCCGCCGTCGTGGAGGGGCCGGCCGAGTGGAGGTGCGCCGGTGGCGCAGGGACCGTGGTTCTACTGCCTCAAGCACAACACCGTGGAGACCCGGGACGGCTGTGCCGAGCGGCACCGGCTGGGTCCGTACGAGACGCGGGAGCAGGCCGAGCACGCGCTGCAGTCGGTGGCCGAGCGCAACGAGCGGCTCGACGCCGAGGACCGCGAGTGGCGGGAGGGCGACTGACCACCCGGCATGATCTCCCCGGGACGCCGGGCGGGCCGGCGCCGGGGGAGGGGGCGGCGTGACCGCGGCAGCGCAGGGACGTCCGGTGGAGGAGCTCGTCGTCGGGGTGCTCGGCGGCACCGGGCCGCAGGGGCGGGGGCTGGCCGTCCGGCTGGCCGCCGTCGGGCAGCGGGTGCTGCTCGGCTCCCGCGACGGCGACCGGGCCCGCGAGGTGGCCGCCTCGGTGGGTGAGCGGGCCGCGACCGCCGCGGTCGGCGAGGTGTCGGTGCAGGGCGGGTCCAACACCGACGTCGCCGGCGCCGCCGACCTGGTGGTCGTCGCGGTGCCCTTCGCCGGGCACGCGGACACGGTGGCCGCGCTGGCGGCGCCGCTGGCCGGCAAGGTCGTCGTCGACTGCGTGGTGCCGATGGGCTTCGACGAGCTCGGCGCCCACGTCCTCGACGTGCCCGAGGGGTCGGTGGCCCAGCAGGCCGCCGCGCTGCTGCCCGACTCGGCGGTCGTCGGCGCGTTCCACCACGTCTCGGCGGTGCTGCTCGAGGACCTGTCCCGGCCCACCCTCGACGGCGACGTCCTGGTGGTCGGCGACGACCGCGCCGCCACCGACACCGTGCAGGCGCTGGCCGGGCGGCTGCCCGGGATGCGCGGGGTCTACGCCGGCCGGCTGCGCAACGCCCGCCAGGTCGAGGCGCTGACGGTCAACCTGGTCTCGGTCAACCGCCGCTACAAGGCCCACGCCGGCATCCGCGTCACCGACGTCTGAGGTCCGCTCCACCGGTTCCCTCGGCCCGATGGTGTACGCCGACGCCCGGTTCCACGGCCCGGAACGAGGCGGAAGCGCACACAGTCGGCTCGGCCCGCGCCACCGGTGCACCACCTGAACCGGTCCGGCCATGATCGACGGACTGCTCGAGTCCGGGAGGGCCCCGACGTTCGCCTCGTCGACCACCGGGGGACCCGGCCCGTCCCGGAACGGTGACGAGTTGGTGACGGCGGCTTCCTAGGGTCCGGCCGACGAACCGTGTCCTGACATCGACGACGAGACCACCCACTCCAGGAGGTGGATCCCTGCTGGAGGCGACCCGGTGGAGGGGTCGGACGGCCGCGAGCCCGTGCAGCGGGTGTCACCGGCCGCGTCGGCGCCTTCCCACGGTCGACGGAGTGGTCCTGTTGGGGGGAAGCGATGGCGCAGCCTGCCGGGGACGGGTCCACCGGCCCCACCGACGGGACGGGTGGGCCGGCCGGGGTGATCCGTACCAGCGTGTCCGTGGGCGGCGACGTCAGCGGACAGCTGGCCGTCGGTTCGCACATCGTGCAGATGCGGGTGGACACGGTGCTCGGCAACCTGGTGACCGTCCTGCCCGCAGACGCCAGGGCCAACATCCGCCCGCGGCCGGTCCCGGTCAGTCTGGTGCCCCGCCGGCCCGCCTTCCTCGTCGGGCGGCGGCAGGAGACGGAGCGCGCGGTCGAGGCCCTCTCCACCCAGACGCCGGTCGAGCTGTACGGCCCGGCCGGCATGGGGAAGTCCACGCTGCTGCGCTCCCTCGCGCACCAGCTGCCGATCGCCGACGCGTGCGGGGGGATGGCCCACCTCTCGGCCCGCGGGTACTCGCACGATGACCTGCTGAAGGTCCTGTTCGACGTCTTCTACTCCTCCGACATCCCCGTGAAGCCGTCCCCCGGCGAGCTGCGGCACCTCTTGCAGGACGTCCGTGCGGCCCTCCTCCTCGACGACGTCGAGCTGTCGGACGACGACATCGCCGACGTCGAGGATTACGCCCCGCGGTGCGGGTTCGTCCTCACGACCGCCTCCGCCCCGAGCGTCGGCGAGGCGCTGGCCATCGAGCTCACCGGACTGCGCGGCGAGGCCGCACGCGAGCTGGTCGGCCATGCCTTGGGCCGCTCGATCCCTGCGGAGGAGCAACCGGCGATCGACACGCTGTGCGACCTCGTCCGTGGATCCCCGGCCGGCCTGTTGCGGCTCGCCGCTGCCGCACGGACCTCCGACGGCACGCTGGCGGAGTTCGCCGCGAGCGCCGCGGTCTCGGGAGCCCCACCGATCCCGGTCGACTCCGTCGAAGACGTGCGGCTCCTCGGGCTGCTCGCCGCGGTCCCCGGGATCCAACTCGGCGTCGGGGAGCTGTCGGCCATCACCGGGGCGCACGACGTCCAGGAGCGGGTCGACCGGCTCGTGGCCCGGGGGCTCGTGTCCGCGTCCGCCCCTCCCGCGAACAGCGGCGCACGCACCACCTACGGTCTGGCCGAGGGGGTCGAGCTGGGACCACCCCTGCTCTGGCAGATGGAGCAACGACGCGAGGAGGTGCGCCGGTACTTCCTGGACCTGGCGGAGCAGCGCAGCGACACGATCCTCGCCCCCGGAGCACCTGCCGAGCCGCTGCGCGCCGTCCACGCCGACGCCGCACGGCACCGCGAGTGGCGGTACGTGCTCACCCTCGGCCTCCTCCTCGACGCGGCCTACTCGCTGAGCGGCCGCTGGGACGCCTGGCGCGAGGTCGCGGAGCACCGGTTGACGGCCGCCCGCGCACTGGGTGACCGGCCGGCCGAGGCCCTCGCCCTGCACCAGCTCGGTACCCGAGCTCTCTGCGTGGGGGACACGGCCACGGCGAGGGATCTGCTGCGCGATGCCCTGGACCTGCGCAGGGCCGTCGGCGCCTTCGCCGCGGCCGAGGTCACCCAGCACAACCTCTCCCTGGTCCTGGCGCCTCCGCCGCCGCCCCCCGACGAGCAGCACGATCCCCAGGGACACGGGGACCACGACGGGTCCGCGGTGTCCGGGGACGACGGCGGCGTCGTGACGCACCAGGGACACAGCGGTGCGACGGCCGCGCACTCCTCAGGGGCCCACGTGGGCGCCGCCCTCCCCCCGATCTCGGCCAAGGTACTGGTCGTCTGTGCCTCGCTGATCGTCGTCCCGGCTCTCGTCGCCGGGCTGGTCATCTTCGGATCAGGGGGTTCGGCGGCCGCTGCGGTGGCGCTCGACCACCGGGCGCTGTCGTTCGGGACAGCGGCGGTCAGTCACGCGAGCGAGTCGCGGACCCTGACCGCGCGGAACACCGGCACGACGCCGATCCACCTCGACGCCTTCCCGACGTCGGGTGCGAACCACTCGGAGTTCGTCGTCACCGCGAGCACCTGCCGCAACCGGGAGATCCCGGCCGGTGGGAGCTGCAGCGCGGACGTCGTCTTCGTCCCGACGGGCGCCGGACCCCGCGCGGCGTCGCTGACGGTCGACGTCCGGGAGATGACCGAGGACCCGTCCGCGACGCTGTCGGGTACCAGCACGGAACCGGACGGGTCGTCGATGACCGCTGAGCCGACGGAGCTCACCTTCGGCGAGCAACCGCTCAACGAGGCCGGCGACCGGCGACTGGTGACCGTCACCGGACCGCCGGGTGGGCCGGTGGTCCTCGGGACGGCAGCGCTGTCGGGTCTGGATGCCGCCGACTTCGTCGTCGAGGGCGACGACTGCTCGGGGGCCCAGCTCGTGCCCGGCACCACGTGCACGATCGGCGTCCGGTTCACGCCGGGCGACCAGGGACGGCGGCAGGGGCTGCTCACCCTGCCCGGACCCGAGGGGGTCCCCGGGCTCGCGATCCCGCTCACCGGGACGGGCGCCGAGCCGCCGTCGCACCCCGCCTTCCGCGTCGAGCCGCGGGCGCTGGACTTCGGGGACCAGCCGGTGAGCAGTCCCTCCCCCCGGCAGCAGGTCGTGCTGACCAACTCCGCGGACGTGCCCCTGGACGTCTCCACCGTGTCCGTCGCGGGCTCGCCCGACTTCGCCGTCACCCAGGCCGCGTGTCCGGCCGCCCTCGAGCCGGGTCAGGACTGCGTCGTGGAGGTGGTCTTCACCCCCGTGACGACCGGGCTCCGGGCGGCTCAGCTGCTCTTCGGCGGCGACGGGCCCGCGGTGCCGATGAGCGGTTCCGGTGCCGCCCCCCCCACTGCTGCACCTGACGTCTCGCCCCGGTTCCTGGAGTTCTCGCAGGTGCTCGTTGGCGACGTCAGTCCTGCGCAGGCCGTCGTGGTGACGAACCGGGCCGACCGTCCACTCCAGCTCGTGTCCAGTGCCGTCACGGGCGTCGCCGGGGCGTTCCGTCTGGACGCCGGGCAGTGCGCCGGTGCCGCTGTCGCGCCGGGCGCATCGTGCTCGGTCGCGGTGAGCTTCGCGCCGATGGCCGCAGGAGAGCACTCGGGGGTCCTGCTCCTCACGGCGCAGGGGTTCCCCGACACGGCGGTGGCGCTCAGCGGCGTCGGCACCAGGTCCGACACACCGCTGGTGCCGGACGTCATCGGGCTGCCGTTGGCACAGGCGCAGCGCGAGCTCGCCGCAGCCGGGCTCGCGACGGGCACCCTCGAGGAGGTCGAGCACCCCGACATCCCGGCGGGTGCGGTGGCCGACCAGTCGCCGCGCCCGGGGGTGCCTGCTGCCGCGGGGAGCCCCGTCGACCTGCGGGTCTCGAGCGGCCCGCCCGTGGTGCTCGTGCCCGACGTGGTGGGCCTGAGCCCGTCCGAGGCGGCCGATCGGCTCCTGAGCACCGGCCTGCGGGTCGGCGAGGTCAGCGAAGACCCTCGTCAGGGCGTCATGGTGCCCGAGGTCGACGCCAGCCACCCGGGAGCGGGGACTGGCGTCCCGGCAGGCAGCGCCGTTGACCTGGAGGTCGTCGTTCCTCTGGTGGCAGCGGCATGTCCGACGGGCCAGGAGCAGAACGCCGACGGTGTGTGCACGCCGACGCCCATCATGTGTCCGTCGGGTCAGGAGCGGGATCCTGCGACGAACACCTGCACGCTGCCGCCGTGTCCGGAGGGGCAGGAGCGGACGGGGTCGGGTCCGTGCACCACGCCGCCGGTGCAGTGCACGGCGCCGCAGGAGCGGGATCCTGCGACGAACACCTGCACGCTGCCGCCGTGTCCGGAGGGGCAGGAGCGGACGGGGTCGGGTCCGTGCACCACGCCGCCGGTGCAGTGCACGGCGCCGCAGGAGCGGGATCCTGCGACCAATACCTGCACGCTGCCGCCGTGTCCGGAGGGGCAGGAGCGGACGGGGTCGGGTCCGTGCACCACGCCGCCGGTGCAGTGCACGGCGCCGCAGGAGCGGGATCCTGCGACCAATACCTGCACGCTGCCGCCGTGTCCGGAGGGGCAGGAGCGGACGGGGTCGGGTCCGTGCACCACGCCGCCGGTGCAGTGCACGGCGCCGCAGGAGCGGGATCCTGCGACGAACACCTGCACGCTGCCGCCGTGTCCGGAGGGGCAGGAGCGGACGGGGTCGGGTCCGTGCACCACGCCGCCGGTGCAGTGCACGGCGCCGCAGGAGCGGGATCCTGCGACCAACACCTGCACCTATCCACCGTGCGAGATTGACGACCAGGTTCGGAACGCGCAGGGCGTGTGCACGTGTCCGAATGGACAGGTGTTGAACGAGAGCGCGCAGGAGTGCCAGGACGTCATCGGTCTGGGTGCGGACGCCGAAGGGCTGGTTGCCGTGGCGGCCCCAGGGCTCCCGTCCTCGGATGTGCGACGCGCTCGTAGACCCGCTGTACGACGTCGTCGAGAGGCGCGAGGCACTCCGCCGGACCGGGAGCCGAGAAGTAGGACCAAGAGCTGTGGAGGAAATGAGCCGTGAGCGTCGACCGCGGATCCGGAGACGACTACCAGGTGCACATCGGCGGCTCGGTGAGTGAGGGCGGCCAGGTCGCCGTCGGCCGGGACATCGAGCAGCACTACACGCGCAGCTCGCAGCAGGCGCCGGCCGTCACCGAGGCGGACCTCGCCGAGCTGCGCCGTGCAGTCGAGCAGGTCAGGGCGCGGATCCGCGCCGAGGCGCCGCCGGAGGAGCAGGCCGCCGCTCTGCAACGGGTCGACGAGCTGGAGCAGGGCGTCGTCGGGACAGAGCCCGATCTGACGAGGCTCCAGTCCGTCTGGAGCTGGTTCGCCAACAACCTGCCGAAGCTGGCCGGTGCCGTCACCGGGCTGGTCGTCCACCCCGTCGTGGGCAAGGTGGTCGAGGCGGCGGGCGACGTCGCTGCCTCGCAGTTCCGCCGACTCCTCGGTGACCCGACCGAGGGCTGATCCGGTCCTGGCCGACCGCGTCCGTCAGTGCCGGGACCCAACGGTGTGCGCCGACGCCCGGTTCCACGGCCCGGAACGCGGCGGAAGCGCACACCGTGGGCTCGTAAGGCACGAGGATGGACGCCGTGCTGCTCGCGGACGCGGTCGCGGTCCTGCACGCGGCCGTCGTGCTGTTCATGCTCACCGGTGCCCTGCTGGCGCTCCGGTGGCCCCACCTGCTGCTGGCGCACGCGCCGGTGGCGCTCGCCGTCCTGGCCGTGAACCTGGCCGGCGCCCCGTGTCCGCTGACCACGCTCGAGCTCGCGCTGCGGGAGCGGGCGGGGAGAGCGCCCTACGACGGCGGCTTCCTCGGGCACGTCCTGTTCGGCCCGCTGGGGCTCGACGTCCGGGCGACCACGACGCAGCTCGGCATGTACGTCGTCGCCGGTGGCCTCAACGCCCTCGGCTATGGCCTGCTGACCGTGCGCGCGCTCCGGGGGGCCAGGGCCCGTGGCCGCCCCCGGGCGCACGCCCCTGGACCGAGGACGGCAACCGACTGGGTCAGTCCTCCGGCGCCGCGTCCCGGACGGCGTTGACGGCCAGCACGGCCGGCAGCAGGGTCAGCTGGGTGCGCCGGCGCACGAGCCGCACCGCCTCGACGTAGCAGTCGTGGACAGCAGCGCGCGCACGTCGCCGGGGAGCGGCTCGGGCAGCAGCACCGCCACCGGCTCCTCGTCGGGGCGGACGGCTCGGGACCAGGAGCGCACGACCGGAGGGTAGGGCCCCGGTCGGCTACTCGAAGGAGTGCTCGGGACCGGGGAAGGCCCCGCTGCGGACCTCGTCGGCGTACTCGCGGGCCGCGTGCAGCAGCTCACCGCGCAGGTCGGCGTACTTCTTGACGAACCTCGGGACCCGGCCGCCGGTGAGCCCGGCCATGTCCGGCCACACCAGCACCTGCGCGTCGCAGTCGACGCCGGCGCCGATGCCGATGGTCGGGATGGCCAGCTCCTTGGTCACCTGCGCGGCGATCTCGGCCGGCACCATCTCCAGGACGACGGCGAACGCCCCGGCGTCCTGGACGGCGCGCGCGTCGGCGAGCAGCTGCTCGGCACCCGCACCGCGGCCCTGCACCCGGAAGCCGCCGAGGGCGTGCTCGCTCTGCGGCGTGAACCCGACGTGCGCCATCACCGGGACGCCGTTGTCGACCAGCAGCCGGATCTGCGGCGCCACCCGCACCCCGCCCTCGAGCTTGACCGCCTGCGCGCCGCCCTCCTTCATCATCCGGACGGCGGTGGCGAACGCCTGCTCCGGCGAGGCCTCATAGCTGCCGAAGGGCAGGTCGGCCACGACCAGCGCGCGCTTCGTCGAACGGGTGACCGCCTTCGTCATGAGCAGCAGGTCCTCGACGGTGACCGGAACCGTGGAGGTGTGCCCGAGGACGACGTTGCCGGCCGAGTCGCCCACCAGCAGGACCGGGATGCCGGCCTCCTCGAACACCGCGGCCGCGTAGGTGTCGTAGGCGGTGAGCATCGCCCACTTCTCGCCGCGCTCCTTGGCCTGCCGCAGGTGGTGGATGCGCACCCGCGCGGTCGACGTCCCGCCGTAGAGCACCGACTCGCTCACGCCTGGGCTCCTTCCCGGACGCTGGGCAGGCTCTCCCGCCAGCGGTTGGTGACGGGCAGGCGCCGGTCGCGGCCGAACGCCTTGAGGCTGATCTTGGTCCCCGGCGCCGACTGGCGGCGCTTGAACTCCGCGACGTCGACCAGCCGCAGCACCCGCGCCACCACCTCGGGGTCGTGGCCGCGCTCGAGCAGCTGGGCCATGCCGAGGTCGCGGTCGACGTAGTCGGCGATCACCGCGTCGAGCTCCTCGTAGGAGGGCAGCGAGTCGCTGTCCTTCTGCCCGGGCGCGAGCTCCGCCGACGGCGGCTTGTCGATGGAGTTCTGCGGGATCGGCTCGGTCTCGCCGCGGTCGCGGGCGTGCGCGTTGCGCCAGCGGGACAGCTCCCACACCAGCGTCTTGGGCACGTCCTTGATCGGCGCGAACCCGCCCGCGGCGTCGCCGTAGAGGGTGGAGTACCCGACGGCGACCTCGCTCTTGTTGCTGGTGGCCAGCAGCAGGTGCCCGTGCTGGTTGGACAGCCCCATGAGCAGCGTGCCGCGCACCCGCGCCTGCAGGTTCTCCGCCGCCGTGCCCGACAGCTCCACCTGCGACTCGAACGCGTCGACCACCGGCGCGATCGGCACCGTGGAGAAGTGCAGGCCCAGCCGCCGCGCGCTGTCCTCGGCGTCGGCGATCGAGTGCTCCGAGGACCACCGCGAGGGCAGGGCGACGGCGTGCACCCGGTCGGCGCCCAGCGCGTCGACCGACAGCGCGGCCACCAGCGCGGAGTCGATGCCGCCGGAGAGGCCGAAGACGACGGAGGGGAAGCCGTTCTTGTCGATGAAGTCGCGCAGCCCCAGGACCAGCGCGCGCCAGACCTCCTCGCAGTCGCCCAGCGGGTCGGCCACGTGCCCGGGGCGCGGCTCGAACGCCGGAGCCGGCTCCTCGGAGACGACGGTGCGGGTGACCGTCATCGGCCCGACCCGTCCCTCCCGCCGCTCGGGCACCCGCGCCGGGTCGAGGGTGAGGTCGACGCAGAGCAGGTGCTCGACGAACTGCGGCGCCCGGGCGAGCAACTCGCCGTCGGCGGAGACGGCCAGCGAGTCGCCGTCGAAGACCAGCTCGTCCTGCCCGCCGACCTGGTTGCAGTACACGATCGGGGCGCCGGCCTCGGCGGCGCGGCGGCGCACCAGCGGCAGCCGCAGGTCGTCCTTGGCCCGCTCGTAGGGGGAGGCGTTGGGGGAGACGACGAGGTCGACGCCGGCCTGTCCCGCGACGCCGCACGGCCCGCCCTCGACCCACAGGTCCTCGCAGATGGTCAGCGCGACGTCGACGCCGTGCAGGCGCACCACCTGCAGCTCGGAGCCGGGCACGAAGTAGCGGGCCTCGTCGAAGACGCCGTAGTTGGGCAGGTGCCGCTTGGCGTAGCGGCCCACCACCCTCCCGCCGTGCAGCAGGGCGGCGGCGTTGCGGGGCTGGCCGCGGCGGGGGTTGGCGTCGCCGGGCCGCTCGTCGTCGGACCCGTCGGCGGCCGGCGGGGTGTCGACGGCGGCCGGCGCCGGCCCGTGGGTGTGCGCCAGGTACCCGACGACGACGGCGAGGTCGCCCAGCCCGCGCTGGTCGAGCGTGGCCGCCAGGTCGACCAGGGCCTGCTCGCTGGCGGCGGCGAACGACTCGCGCAGCACCAGGTCCTCGGCCGGGTACCCGGTGAGCGTCATCTCGGGGAAGACGACCAGGTGCGCGCCCTCGCCGGCGGCCCTCGCCGCCCACTCGACGACCAGCGCGGCGTTGCCCTCCAGGTCGCCGACGCGGGTGTCGACCTGGGCCATCGCGACTCTCAGCTGCACGGTCACGGGACCATCCAACAACCGGGTCCGGGGACCGGCCAGACCGGGCACGGCGGCCCTGGATCCCACCCGGTGACCGGCCCGGCGTGACCGGGGTCGCCGTCACCCCGGGGCGCGCGCCACCGGGAGTGGCACGACACCCACGGGGGCGTCGTCCTGCAGGTGGGCTCAGCGGTCGTCGGCCGGTGCCGGCACGGCGTCGGCCGCGGGCCGCGGGACGGGGAGCTCCGCCGGGGCGGCGGCGTGCGGAGCGGGCGGGGGCGTGGCGTGCTCCAGGAAGCGCAGCAGCTCGACCGGGAAGGGCAGGACGAGCGTCGAGTTCTTCTCCGCGGCCACCTCCACCACGGTCTGCAGCAGGCGCAGCTGCAGCGCGGCCGGCTCGGCGGCCATCACCGAGGCCGCCTGCGCCAGCGTCTGCGACGCCTGCAGCTCGCCCTCGGCGGTGATCACCCGGGACCGGCGTTCCCGCTCGGCCTCGGCCTGCCGGGACATCGACCGCTTCATCGACTCGGGCAGCGCGACGTCCTTGATGTCGACGCGGTCGATGTGGACGCCCCAGTCGACGGCGGGGTTGTCCAGCATCAGCTCCAGGCCCTGGTTGAGCCGCTCGCGGTTGGAGAGCAGGTCGTCGAGGTCGCTCTTGCCGATGATCGACCGCAGCGACGCCTGGGCGACCTGCGCGATCGCCGCCTGGTAGTTCTGCACGTCGACGACGACCCGCACCGGGTCGAACACCCGGTAGTAGACGACCGCGTCGACCTTGACGGTGACGTTGTCCCGGGTGATCCCCTCCTGGGCCGGGACGGGCATGGTGACGACCTGCACGTTCACCTTGTGCATGCGGTCGGCGAGCGGGGCGATGAGCGTGAGCCCGGGCGTCCGGGGCTCGCCGCGCAACCGCCCGAAGCGGAGCACCACGCCCCGCTCGAGCTGGGTGACGACGCGGACGCTCGCCCCGGCCAGGAGCAGCAGCCCCGCGAGCACGATCGCCAGGACCACCAGGATGACGTCCATCTCGGCCTCCGTCGTCCCGTTCGGTGCGGTGCGGGCACGGGGACGACGTGCCCGGCGCAGGGCGCTCCGGCGGGGACGCGACCGCGGACGCCGCCACCACTGGGGCTCCCGGCCGGGGCGCGTCCCCGCCACGCTGGTGCCGACGGGCGGACCCGGTCCCGGCGCCGCCCGCGCGACCTGAGGAGGCTCGGGTGGGCGCCATCCACGTGGGGCGGGTGTACGACCGCGCGTCCCTGCCCGGAGGACGGCGGTTCCTCGTGGAGCGCCTGTGGCCCCGGGGTGTCCGCCGCGAGGACCTGCAGCTCAACGAGTGGGTGCGCGACGTGGCGCCGAGCACGCCGCTGCGCCGGTGGTTCGGCCACGACCCCGATCGCTGGGAGGAGTTCCGCCGGCGCTACACCGCGGAGCTCGACGCCGCCCCCGGGGCCTGGCAGCCGCTGCTCGACGCGGCCCGCGCCGGGCCCGTCGTCCTGCTCTACAGCGCCCGCGACGAGGAGCGCAACAGCGCGGTGGCGCTGCGGGACTACCTGCTGGCCCACCGGTAGGCCCCCGACGGGGACGGCTCGGTGCCGCGGTGCACCACGGCGACCGGACCGGCGGCCCCGACCACCACGGCACGGCTCACCGAGCCGAACACGGCGCCCAGCCCCGCCCGCCGGCCCCGCGACCCGACGACGACGAGCGCGGCGCCCGCGGACCGCGTGATCAGCGCGGCGGCCGGGTCGCGGCGCACCACCTCGGTGCCCACCGGCACGTCCGGGTACAGCTCCCGCCACCTCGCGACGGCGTCGTCGACGAGCGCGTGCGCCGCGGTCTCGGTGGTCACCAGGGGAGCGGTCACCGCCTCCAGGTCGGCCGGGCAGTCCGCCGTCCACGCGTGGACGGCGGTGACGGCGGTGCCGCGCCGGGCGGCGGCCCGGAAGGCGAACCCGACGGCGGCGTCGGAGTGCCGGAGGCCGTCGACGCCCACGACGACCCGGGGCGGCCCGAGGTCCGCGGCGGCCGGCGCGGGCGGGCGCACGACCGCGACGGGGCAGCCCGCGCCGGCGGTCACGCGGGCGGCCAGCGACCCGTGCAGGAGGTGCGCCAGGCCCGGTCGCCGGCCACCCTGCCACCGGCACCCCTGCCACTCAGACCCCAGGACGAGCAGCGCGGCGTCCCGGCTCTCGCGCAGGAGGACGCGGCGGGGGGAGCCCCGGACGATGCCGGCGGAGACCTCGACCCCCGGGGCGATCGACCGGACCCGCGCCATCGCGGCACGGACGAGCCGCCCGGCCGCCGCCTGCTGGGCGGGCAGACTGTCGGCCGCGGGGACCACGCCGAGCGGGTCGAGCACCACCGGCGCGCAGAAGGCGTGCACGATCCGCAGGGGGCGCCCCTGCCCGGCCGCCTCCGCGGCCGCCCACTCGAGGGCCGGCGCGGAACCGCCGGTGGCGGCGACGCCGACGACGACGGGGGCGGCCACCCCGTGCAGGCGGCGCACGACGGGGGTGACGGCGCGGGCGAAGGCCGGGTCCGACATCAGCACGGACTCCAGCTCCTGCACGGCCCGCTGTTCGGCGTCACTGAGCACGAGCGCCTCCTCGGGGCGATCCGCACCGGCATGTGCATCGTAACGCGATACTCCGGCGGTGGACCGGCTCCGCGCGCGGCACGTGCGTGGTCGAATGAGGCGGTGGCCGCGGAGGACGGCGCACCCGCCGGTGCGCCGCTGACCAAGCAGGAGTTCGAGGCGCTCGCCCGGTTCCGGTTCGGCATCCGCCGCTACCTGCGCTTCAGCGAGGTCACCGTCCGCCGGCACGGGCTGACCCCGCAGCAGTACCAGCTGCTCCTGGCGCTCAAGGGCTTCCCCGACCGGGAGTGGGCCACGATCCGGGAGCTGGCCGAGCGGCTGCAGCTGCGCCACCACAGCGTCGTCGAGCTGGTCGACCGGGCCCAGGGCCAGGACCTCGTCACCCGGGCGGCCAACCCCGACGACGCCCGCTCCGTGCGGATCCTGCTCACCGCCCAGGGCGAGCAGGTCCTCGACCGGCTCAGCGCCCTGCACCGCGACGAGCTGCGCCGCCTCGACGCGGCGCTCACCCCGCCGCACTGGGGCGCAGCGGTGCCCGCGGCCGAGTCCGGAACCGTGTGACGAACGTGCGTTCGACCTAGGATCCGCGCGTGGACGCCCACGCCGACCAGGTCGCCGCCGTCGCCGCCCTGGCCGAGCCCACCCGGCGCCGGCTCTACGACCACGTCGTCCGCCAGCCGGAGGCGGTCGGGCGGGAAGAGGTGGCCGCCGCCGTCGGCGTCCCGCGGGCGACGGCGGCCTTCCACCTCGACCGGCTCGTCGACGACGGCCTGCTCGACGTCCACTACGAGCGGCGGACGGGACGCAGCGGTCCCGGCGCGGGGCGTCCGGCGAAGCTCTACCGGCGGTCGGCGTGCTCGGTGACCGTGTCGCTGCCGGAACGCCGCTACGACCTGGCCGGCGAGCTCCTCGCCGCGGCCGTGGTCGAGGCCGAGCGGTCCGGTGAGCGGCCGGGGGTCGTCCTGGACCGGCGCGCCCGCGCGCGGGGGCGGGAGCTCGGGGCCGCCGTCGACGGGGCCGGGGGGCGCGAGGCCGTGCTGCGCGTGCTGGAGGCCCGCGGGTACGAGCCGCGCGTCGACGGCGGCGGGATCGCCCTCGCCAACTGCCCCTTCCACACCCTGGCGCGCGAACACACCGAGCTGGTCTGCGGCATGAACCTGCAGCTGCTCGAGGGGGTGCTCGACGGCGCCGGGGTCGGTGACCTGACCGCCCGGCTGCAGCCCGTCCCCGGCGCCTGCTGCGTGCGGCTGGAGGCCACCGGCGGACCCGACGGGAGCGGCACGCCGGGCGATTGACAGCGGGATGGCCCAGGTCTCTACTGACAACCGTCATTGGTTTTAGAGGAGGCCACCATGACCACCCACGCGCACCCGACCCCTCCCTCCGTCGCCGCCGACCCCGGCCGGCAGGCGTTCCTCCTGCTGCGCACCACCTTCACCGTCGCGCCGGTCGTCTTCGGGCTCGACAAGTTCACGAACCTGCTCACCGACTGGCCGCGCTACCTCGCCGGGTGGATCGACGCGATCGTCCCCGGCACGGCGCAGCAGGCGATGTACGCCGTCGGGGTGGTGGAGGTCCTCGCCGGCGTGCTCGTCGCCGTCGCCCCCCGGATCGGGGCGTGGGTCGTCGCGGCCTGGCTGGCCGGGATCGTCGTCGACCTGGTCACCGGTCCCGGTGCCTACGACGTCGCGCTGCGCGACCTCGGCCTGCTCGCCGGCGCGGTGGCCCTGGCGCGCCTCGCCGTGCGGTACGCGCCGTCGGCCCGCGGCGGCGCGGAGGTGCGGCGGTGAGCGCCCCGGAGCCGGTGACCGCGCCGCGCGGGAGCCGGGACCGGCTGCACGTCGTCGGCGACCGCGCCCCGGTCGACCTGCCCGCCGCCGAGCGGGCCGTCGCCGCCTTGCTGCGGGCCCTCGGCCGCGACCCGGCCGACCCCCACCCGGCCGAGACGCCCCGCCGCGTCGCCGCCGCCTACGCCGAGCTGCTCACCGGCCGGGCCTTCGAGCTGACCACGTTCCCGAACGACGAGGGCTACGACGAGATGGTCGTCGTCACCGCGATCCCCGTGCAGTCGCTGTGCGAGCACCACCTCCTGCCCTTCACCGGGGTCGCCTCGATCGGGTACCTGCCGGGGGAGCGTCTCCTCGGACTGTCCGAGCTCGCCCGGGTGCTCGAGCTGTTCGCGCGCGACCTGCAGGTGCAGGAGCGGCTCACCCAGCAGGTCGCCGACTGGCTGCAGGACGACCTGGCCCCGCGCGGCGTCGGCGTGGTCGTCGCGGCGGAGCACCAGTGCACGTCGCTGCGCGGGGTCCGGGCGAGCGGGTCGCGCACCATCACCTCCGCGCTGCACGGTCTGCTGCGCGAGGACGCCCGCTCCCGCCAGGAGTTCCTCGCCCTGACCGGCACGGCCTGCTGAGGGGAGTCGGACGTGGACACCCAGGCGCCGATCGTGGTCGTCGGCAGGGGGGCTCGCCGGTGCCACGGCCGCCGCGACCCTGCGGGAGGAGGGCTTCGACGGGCCGGTCGTGCTCGTCGCGGCCGAGCCCGAGCCGCCCTACGAGCGCCCGCCGCTGTCGAAGGGCTACCTCCTCGGCACCGCGGAGCTCGCGAGCGCCCAGGTGCACGACGAGGCCTGGTACGGGGCCCACGGGCTGGAGCTGCGCACGGGGACGCGGGCCACCCGCCTCGACGTGGCCGGCCACCGGGTGGCCCTGGACACGGGGAGGAGCTGCCCTTCAGCCGGCTGCTGCTGGCCACCGGGTCGTCGGCCCGGCGGCTGTCCGTCCCGGGCGCCGATCTCGAGGGCGTGCGGCACCTGCGGACCCTGGCCGATGCCGACCGGCTGCGCGCCGACCTCCCGGCGGCGGACGGCGGGTCGTGGTCGTGGGGGCGGGGTGGATCGGGCTGGAGGTCGCCGCGGTCGCCCGCCACCACGGCAACGCGGTGACCGTGGTCGAACCGCGGCCCACCCCGCTGCACGCGGTGCTCGGACCGCGGATGGGGGAGGTCTTCGCCCGGCTGCACCGGGAGCACGGCGTCGACCTGCGCACCGGCACGGGCGTCCGCGAGCTCCGCGGGTCCGGCGGGCGGGTCGCCGCGGTGCTCACCGACGGCGGTGCCGAGATCGCCGCCGACCTGGTGCTCGTCGGGGTCGGCGCGGTGCCCGACACCGCCCTGGCGGAGGCGGCCGGGATCGGGGTCGACGGCGGCGTCCTCACCGACGCGGCACTGCGCACCTCGGCTGCCGACGTGTTCGCGGCCGGCGACGTCGCCCGGTCCTACTCCCCGCTGTACGGCCGGCACCTGCGCGTCGAGCACTGGGCGAACGCGCTGCACGGCGGCCCGGCCGCGGCGCGGTCGATGCTGGGCCAGGAGGTGGTGCACGACCGCGTGCCCTACTCCTCCACCGACCAGTACGACCTCGGGATGGAGTACTCGGGGCTGGCCTCGCCGCAGGCGACGGTGGTCTGCCGCGGCGACGTCGGGTCGCGGGAGTTCGTCGCGTTCTGGGTGCACGAGGGGCGCGTGCAGGCCGGGATGAACGTCGGCGTCTGGGACGTCACGGAGCCGATCCAGGCCCTCGTCCGGTCGGGACGGCAGGTCGCGGTCGACCGGCTGACCGACCCCGCGGTCCCGCTCGCGGCGCTCGCCGCCTGACACCCGCGACCGGCCGGTCCGGGGGGGCGACACGGGGGCGCCCTCCCGGTGTGCCCGGCGCCCCGACCGGGCAGGCTGTGTGGCGACGTCACACCCCGGAAACGAGCGGACCCGATCATGGCTAGCATGGACCGACAGCAGGAGTTCGTCCTGCGCACCCTCGAGGAACGCGACATCCGCTTCGTGCGGCTGTGGTTCACCGACGTCTCCGGTTACCTCAAGGCGGTCGCCGTCGCCCCGGCGGAGATCGAGGCGGCGTTCGCCGAGGGCATCGGCTTCGACGGCTCGGCGATCGAGGGCTTCGCGCGGGTCTACGAGTCCGACATGCTCGCCAAGCCCGACCCGGGCACCTTCCAGGTGATGCCCTCCAGCAGCGGGCGGCCCAGCGACACGGCGCGGATGTTCTGCGACATCACGCTGCCCGACGGGTCGCCGTCGTGGGCCGACCCCCGGCACGTGCTGCGCCGGGCGCTGTCGAAGGCCGCCGACATGGGCTTCACCTTCTACACCCACCCCGAGGTCGAGTTCTTCCTGCTCGAGGACCTCCCCGCCGACGGCTCACCGCCCCGGCCGGCCGACACCGGCGGCTACTTCGACCTCTCCACGCACAACGTGGCGCACGACTTCCGGCGGGAGGCGGTCTTCGCGCTGGAGGCGATGGGCATCTCGGTGGAGTTCAGCCACCACGAGGTCGCGCCCGGCCAGCAGGAGATCGACCTGCGCTACGCCGACGCGCTGTCGATGGCCGACAACATCATGACGCTGCGGCACGTCGTCCGGGAGGTCGCGCTCGCACAGGGCGTGCACGCCACCTTCATGCCCAAGCCGTTCACCGACCTGGCCGGGTCGGCGATGCACACGCACGTGTCGCTGTTCGAGGGCGACCGCAACGCCTTCCACGACGCGGCCGACCCGACCCGGCTGTCGGCGACCGGCCGCCAGTTCGTCGCCGGGTTGCTCACCCACGCCCGCGAGTACACCGCCGTCACCAACCAGACGGTCAACTCCTACCGCCGCCTGCTGGCCGGCACCGAGGCGCCGACGGCGGCCACCTGGGGCCGGGCCAACCGCTCGGCGCTGGTGCGGCTGCCCTCGTACAAGCCGAACAAGGGCCAGTCGGCGCGGGTCGAGGTGCGCTCGCCGGACTCCGCCTGCAACCCCTACCTGACCTTCGCGGTGATCCTCGCCGCCGGGCTGCGCGGCATCGAGAAGGGCTACGAGCTCCCGCCCGAGGCCGAGGACGACGTCTGGTCGCTCACCGACACCGAGCGCCGCGCCGCCGGCTACGAGGACCTGCCGGTCAGCCTCGGCGAGGCGCTGACCGCGATGCAGGGCAGCGAGCTGGTGGCCGAGACCCTCGGCGAGCACGTCTTCGAGTTCTTCCTGCGCAACAAGTGGGAGGAGTTCAACTCCTACCGGCGGAACGTCACGCCCTTCGAGCTCAAGCGCTACCTGCCCGGTCTGTGATGGAGGACCTCGTCGCCTCCTGCACCTCGCAGGCTCGGCGCGGGCCCCTGCGACGAGGCCGGTCCGACCAGTCACCTGCTGCGGGGAACTAACCTCGGCGCGTGGCCCGTCTGCTCGTCGTCGTCCCGCACGAGACCGATCCGCCCGCCCGGCTGGGCGACTGGCTGACGCAGGCCGGACTCGAGCTCGACGAGCGCCGGCTCGGCGCCGGCGACGACCTCCCGGAGACGCTCGACGGCGTCGACGGGCTGCTCGTCCTGGGCGGCCCGCAGTCGGCGACCGACGACGCGGGGACCAGCCCGGAACTCGTCGGCGTCCGGCGCGTGCTGGCCAAGGCCCTGCGCGACGACCTCCCCACCCTGGCCGTCTGCCTGGGCGCCCAGCTGCTCGCCGAGGTCGGCGGCGGCCGCGTGCGCCCGGGCGTCGACGGACCCGAGGTGGGGGCCACCCTCGTCGCCAAGCGGGACACCGCGGCCTCCGATCCGCTCTTCGGCCCGCTGCCGCTGTCGCCGGACGTGATCCAGTTCCACCACGACGAGATCGCCGAGCTCCCACCCGGGGCGACGCTGCTGGCCAGCAACCCCGCCTACCCGCACCAGGCCTTCCGGGTGGGCCGGCACGTCTACGGCCTGCAGTTCCACATCGAGACGACGCCGGAGATCGTCGCGGAGTGGGCCGAACGCGACGTCGTCGGCGTCGCGTCCACGCCGTTCGACGCGGCGACCGTCACCGCGCGGGCCGCCGCGGTGCACCCCGACCTCGAGGAGGTGTGGGCGCCCTTCGCCGGGCGCTTCGCCGACCTGGTGCGCGCCGCGAGCACGACGAGGGTGTGAGGGCGTGTCGACGACCCGCGAGGTGCCCTGGCGAGCGCGGGTGCGGCTGGCCCGCTTCGGGTTCCTCGACGCCGAGCGGGCCGCGCTCCTGCTGTCGGACCCGGCGCTGGGGCTGTGGGACCTCGACCGCAACGAGCCCGCCGACCCCGAGGCCGCCCCGGTCGTCTCCGCGCTCGCCCGCGCCGGCGACCCCGACCTCGCCGTCCGCTCGCTGTCGCGCCTGATCGAGGCGCTCGACGCCGCCGACCCCACCGGCAGCTCGGCCGCGGGACTGCTGGCCCGTCTGCGCGGCTCGGCGCTGCTGCGCAGCCGGCTGCTGGCGGTGCTGGGCGCGAGCGCCGGCCTCGCCGACCACCTGGCCGCCCACCCCGGCGACTGGACCGTCCTGGACTCCGACAGCCGCGGCCCCGTCCGGCCCACCGCGCAGGCGCTCGAGCGGCAGCTGCTGCTCGCCGTCGGCGCCGACCCCGACGACCCGCCGTGGGGCGTGCGGCTGGGGAGGGCCGCGCCCGACGCCTCGCCGCAGCGGGTGGCCGCCCTGCGGCTGGGCTACCGGCGGGCGGTGCTGAGCCTGGCCGGCCGCGACCTCGGCGAGGGCCTCTCGGCCGAGGACGTCGCCGCCGAGCTCGCCGACATCGCCGCCGCGGTCCTCTCCGCCGCGCTGGCCGTCGCCGTCGCCGAGCAGCCCGCGAGCGCCGCGCCGTGCCGGCTGGCGGTCATCGCCCTGGGCAAGACCGGCGGCCGGGAGCTCAACTACGTCAGCGACGTCGACGTCGTCTTCGTGGCCGAGCCGGTCGACCCCAGCGACCCGGAGGCGCCGGCGGTGCAGAGCGCCACCCGCGTGGCCGCCGCCCTCATGCGCATCTGCCACGAGGCCGCCTGGGAGGTCGACGCCGCGCTCCGGCCCGAGGGCAAGGCCGGCGCGCTGGTGCGCACGCTGGCCAACCACGCGGCCTACTACCGGCAGTGGGCCAGCACCTGGGAGTTCCAGGCGCTGCTGAAGATGCGCCCGGTGGCCGGCGACCCCGACCTGGGCCGCGGCTACGTCGACGAGCTGTTCCCCCTGGTGTGGCAGGCCGGCGAGCGGCCCGGCTTCGTCGGCGAGGTGCAGGCCATGCGCCGCCGGGTCGAGGAGAACATCCCGCCCGCGCAGGCCGAGCGGGAGCTCAAGCTCGGCCGCGGCGGGCTGCGCGACGTCGAGTTCGCCGTCCAGCTGCTGCAGCTGGTGCACGGCAGGGTCGACGTCCGGCTGCGGGTCGGCGGCACCCTGCCGGCGCTGTCGGCGCTGGTCGACGGCGGCTACGTCGGCCGCGACGACGGCGCCACCCTCATCGCCTCCTACCGCTTCCTGCGCACCGTCGAGCACCGGCTGCAGCTGCTGCGGCTGCGGCGCACCCACCTGCTGCCCACCGACGAGCAGCAGCTGCGCTGGCTGGCCCGCTCGATGGGCTACAAGCCCGACTCCCGCGGCGACGCCGTCGACGTCCTGCGCGCCGAGCTGGCCCTGCACACCCGCGAGGTGCGCCGGCTGCACGAGAAGCTCTTCTACCGTCCGCTGCTCTCGGCGGTGGCCAAGGTGCCGGCCGAGGCCGCGCAGCTGGGGTCGGCTGCTGCCGGTGACTGGCTGCGGGCGCTCGGCTTCGCCGACCCGCAGGGCGCGCTGCGGCACATGGCGGCGCTGTCGGGCGGGCTGTCCCGGTCGGCGTCGATGCAGAGGTACCTGCTGCCGGTGGTGCTGCAGACGCTCGCCGACTGCGCCGACCCCGACGCCGGCCTGCTGGCCTACCGGCAGGTGAGCGAGGCCCTCGGCGGCAACCAGTGGTACCTGCGGCTGCTGCGCGACGAGGGCCGGGTGGCCGAGCGGCTGGCCCGGCTGCTCGGCTCCAGCCAGTACGTGGCCGCGCTGCTCACCCGCACTCCCGAGGCGCTGCGCATCCTCGCCGACGACGCCGAGCTCGAGCCGCGCGGCGCCGAGGCGCTGGCCGGCGCGTGGCGGGCCGCGGCCGGGCGCGCGCCCGACCCGCAGGCCGGCATCCGCGTGCTGCGCGCCCTGCGCCGCACCGAGCTGCTGCGGATCGCCGCCGCCGACCTGCTGGGCCGCCTCGACGTCGTCCGGGTGGGGGAGGCGCTCACCGCCGTCGCCGTCGCCACGCTGCAGGCCGGCCTCGACGTCGCCGTCCGCGCCTGGGCGCGGGAGGCCGGCCTGGCCCCCGACGAGGTGCCGATGGAGCTGGCCGTCATCGGCATGGGCCGGCTCGGCGGCGGGGAGATGGGCTACGGCTCCGACGCCGACGTGCTCTTCGTGCACCGCGCGCGGGCCGGCGCGGAGGAGGGACGGGCCACCCAGGCGGCCAACGCCGTCGCCCACACGCTGCGCCGCCTGCTCGGTGAGCCGGCGCCCGACCCGGCGTTCGAGGTCGACGCCGACCTGCGCCCCGAGGGCCGCCAGGGTGCGCTGGTGCGCAGCCTCGAGGCCTTCCGGGAGTACTACGAGCGCTGGGTGTCGGTGTGGGAGGTGCAGGCGCTGCTGCGCGCGACCCCGGTGGCCGGCAGCCCCGAACTGGGCGCGGCGTTCATCGAGCTGGTCGACCCGCTGCGCTACCCGGAGGGCGGGCTGACCGACGCGCAGGTGGCCGAGATCCGCCGGATCAAGGCGCGGGTCGAGCGGGAGCGGCTGCCCCGCGGCGCCGACCCGGCCACCCACACCAAGCTGGGCCGCGGCGGGCTGGCCGACGTCGAGTGGACCGTCCAGCTGCTGCAGCTGCAGCACGCCGCCGCGGTGCCGGCGCTGCGCCGCCCCTCGACGGTCGACGTCCTCGCCGCGCTGCCCGGGCACGGGCTGCTCGCCGAGGAGCAGGCGCAGGCGCTGCGCGAGGCGTGGGAGCTGGCCAGCCGGGCCCGCAACGCGGTCTTCCTCGTCCGCGGCCGGCCCAGCGACCAGCTGCCGCGGCCCGGCCTGGAGCTGGCCGGTGTCGCACGGGCCAGCGGGTACGGCCCCGACACCGACCCGGGGCAGTTCCTCGACGACTACCGGCGCACCACCCGGCGCGCCCGCGCGGTGGTCGAGCACGTCTTCTACGGACGTCCCGAGGCCTGAACGTGCCCGGGGCGCTGGAACCCGGGGCCGTTCGGGAGGACGATCGGGACAGGTTCCCGTGTCCGGGAGGAGAGCGCGATGTCGGACACCGTCCACCGCCCACCGGAGCGCATCGGAGGTGCGGAGTCCATGTCCGCGGCCGAGAAGCTGGCCTGCGAGTGGGAGGCCCGCCACGACGTGGCCGCCCGCGGCAAGCGGATCGACCCGGCGGCGGCGCTGCAGCACTACCTGAGCCACAGCCGCTGCGCGGAGGGGGTCCACCACCGCGAGCACCCGCACCGGACCGCGGAGGCCCGGCGGCGGGCGGCCGCCGACGAGTTCGCGGTGGAGCACCCGCTGACGGCGTCGTGGGTGCGCTGGGGCGAGCGGGACTGACGCCCGCGCGGCAGCGGGAGGCCCGCGGCGTGTGCCGGCCGGGCCGGCGGGGCACGCTGGGGGCGTGAGTTCAGCGCTGCCCGCCGACGACGACCGCGACGACCTGCCCGCCGAGGGCCCCGGTGCCACGATCACGCCCTACCGGGACGGGCCGCTGATCGTGCGCGGCGACTTCCGCCTGGTCGACCAGGACGGCACCGAGATCGACCCGGGCCGCAGGACGGTGGCGCTGTGCCGCTGCGGCAAGTCCGGCATCAAGCCCTTCTGCGACGGCACCCACAAGCGCTCGGGCTTCTCCGCGCCCAGCGCACCGAGTCGGCCGCGCCCGGCCGCGGCGATCCGCAGCCACGACCGCCCGGCCTGAGCGGGGACCCCCTCGGGGCAGGACGGTCCTGGGGTCAGGAGCGCGCGTCGATGGCGCGGGCCATGCGGACCTGCTCCTCAAGCACGTCGTTGATCCGCGCCTGCACCGCGTCGAGCCGGCCGATCACCTCGCTGGTCGTGTGGATGCCGGCGGTGACCTGCTCGCTGCTGGCCTGGATGCCGGCGATCTGGTCCGACACCCGCTGGGTGGCCGCGGCGGTCTCCCGGGCGAGGTCCTTGACCTCGCTGGCCACGACGGCGAACCCGCGCCCGGCCTCGCCGGCCCGCGCGGCCTCGATGGTGGCGTTGAGCGCCAGCAGGTTGGTCTGGTCGGCGATGCCGGAGATGATCCGGATGACCTCGCCGATCGCCGTCGAGGCCTCGCTGAGCGCCGCCACCTCGGAGGTCATGGTCGACGCCTGGGCGACGGCGCTGTCGGCCACCTCGCCGGCCGCCGACGCCGCCTCGCGGAGCCGGTTGACGCTGTCGAGGAGCTCCCGCGAGCGCTGGGCGTCGGCCTCGGCCCGGCGCAGCGCGTCCAGCCGCTGGGAGACCAGGTGCTGCACGTTGCGCAGCGCCGAGGCCCGCGAGTCGGACAGGTCGATGGTCTCGGTGACGAAGAAGTCCATCGTGCCGATCACCTGGCCGCCGGCGGTGATCGGGAAGCAGACCCCGGACCGGACACCGGCCCGCTGGGCCGCGGGCGCGCGCACGCAGTCGGTGACCTCGGCCAGGTCGCGCACGAACACCAGGTCGCGCTGGCGCCAGGCCCGCCCGGACAGGCCGACGCCCTCGGCGAAGCTGGCGCCCAGGGTGACCCGCCGGAACTCCTCGCCGGCCGAGCCGGACTCGGTGCGGAAGCGCAGCACGCCCTCGGCCTCGTCGAGTGCCCAGAACGAGCCGTAGGCCCAGCCGAAGGTGGTCCGCACCGTCTCCAGCGCGGTGCGCAGGACCGACGACTCGTCGCTGGCCTCGCCCATGCGCTTGACGACGGTGGTGACCGCGAGGCGGTCGTCGACGGTCTCCCGCTGCGCGGCCGTGGCGAGGGCGGCCGCGCGCATGGCGGCGAACAGCCGGTGGATCGACTCCCACTTCTCCGTCCGGGAGCCGAAGAACGGCAGCTGCCGGGTGGAGTGGTACTCCACGACCGCGGTGACCACGCCGTCGTCGACGGCCGGGATGAAGCAGCCCTCCCGCGCGCCGGCGGCCCAGGCCGCCTGCCAGCGGGGGTCGGCACCCCGGGCGGCGGGGGCGCTGTCCAGGTGGACGGCGCGCCGCTCGCGCACCGCCCGGCCGCCGGTCGCGTCGGGGAGCCGGCCGCTGCCCGGCCAGCCCGCGCTGACCGCCGCCCAGGGCCCGGTCTCGTGGGCGAGGGTGAACGAGCCGTCGCCGGCGGGCGCCCACACCGCGCCGTACTCCAGGCCGCAGGCCTCGGTGAGGGTGCGGACGACTGCCACGTGGGCGTCCAGCGCCGTCCGCACCCCGGCGTCGAGGGCGGCGACCACGGCCTCCAGCGTCTCGATGTCCCGGGGCATCGGCGGGGGCGCGAGTGCGCTCGGGGGAGCGGGGTCGGGTCGCCGCCACATGGGAGTCCTCCGGTCGTCGGGGACCGCCGGGGATCGCCCCGCGGTCCTGCGACGGGATGATCGGCAGCGCACGACCGAATCTGCAGCCGGGATGCCGGACGATCCCGCTGCGGGGAGGCGGACCCCCTCCTCGTCACCGCCCGCGTGCCCCCGGAGGGGCCGAGCGGGCGTGGCGGGGAGCGCCCTCAGGCGGCCAGCGGGCGCACCCCGCGCAGCGACGAGCGCCCCGCCTCCCAGGCGCCGAGCAGCCACCGGGCGGCCAGGCCGTCGAGGGCGAGCGAGCAGGCGGCGCCGAAGAGGACGTCGGCGGTCAGCGCAGGGTCCTCGGCCACGAGCGACCCGCACATGTCCACCGCGGCGATCTGCTCGTGCACGGCGTCGGCCTCGACGTGCTCGTCGTAGAACACCGTCGTGGACTCGTCGTGCCCGAGCCGGCGCAGCCCCGCCGAGTAGCGCCGGCTGGGCTCCGACGACGTCATCTCGACGCAGGCAAGGTGGCCCAGCGCCGCGGCGCGCCAGCGCCGGTGCAGGCCGAAGAGCGACATGGTGTTGACGGCGGTGAAGGCGACGGCGGGGGCGTCGTCCCACAGGGCGCCGTAGCCGGCGTCGAGGCCGAGGTCGCGCATCATCCCGGCGAACAGCTCGCTGTGCATCCGCCCGGGAGCGCCGCCGCCGTACTCGTCGGCCTGGATCTCGACCATGGCCGCCTTCGCCCGCCCGGACAGCCGCGGGATGGCGAAGGTGTGCGGGTCGCCCTCCTTGAGGTGGTACACCGACCGCAGGGTCAGGTACTCGCGCCACTGCTCGGCCGTCCCGTGCCGGGACATGTACCGCGACAGCGAGGGCCCGTCGTCGGCGGCGATGAGCGCGCCCAGCTGGACGTCGACCGGCTCGTCCGTGGGCGCCGGGGAGCCGGTGAGCTCCCGCAGCGCCGCGGTGTGCCGGCGCTCCAGGTGGGCGCGCAGCGTGAGCAGCGCGGGATCCCACTCGAGCGCGTCGTCGACGCCGTCGAAGCCCCGGTAGTGCAGCTCGTAGCAGACGGCGAGCGCCAGCTGCAGGTCCTCGTCGTGCAGCGGGTCGGCCGTGGCCTGCGCGATCCGGGCGGCGAGGTCGACGGTGTCCGGGGAGACGGAACCGGCGAGGAGGTCCGCGGCGAGGGCGGCCGTGAGGGGACCCCGGGGCTCGGGCAGCTGCATGCACCTCGCCATGCCCCGCGGGCCGGGATTCGATGCACCGTGCACGATGTGATGCCGCGCCGGGTAGGGCGCGGCCATGACAGACCTGCGTGATCGCGTCGTCCTCGTCACCGGTGGCAGCGCCGGCATCGGCCGGGCCGTCGTGGCCCGTCTCGCCGGCGCCGGGGCCCGGGTGGTCACCTGCGCCCGCGACGGTGACCGGCTGGCCGAGGCGGTGGCCGGCCTGCCCGGGGTCACCCCGGTGGTCGCCGACGTCGCCGACCGCACCGACCGCGAGCTGCTGGTGCGGCGCTCGGTCGAGGCGCACGGGCGGCTCGACGCCGTCGTCCTCGACGCCGGGCTGGCGTACGCGGCGCTGGTGGAGGACACCCCGGGTGAGGTCGTCGAGGGCATGGTGGCCACCAACCTCACCGGCGTGGTCGAGCTGACCCGGCTGGCGCTGCCGCACCTGCTCGCGTCCGCCGCCGAGCGCGGGCGCGGCGACGTGCTCGTCGTCAGCTCCTCGGCCGGGCTGTCCCAGGTGCCGCCGCTGACGGTCTACTCGGCCACCAAGGCGGGGGTGCAGGGCTTCGTCTCCGGCCTGCGCCGGGAGGTGACCGCGCGCGGCGTCCGAGTGCACTCGGTGCTGCCCGGACCGGTGGCCACCGAGTGGATGGCCCGCGGTCACGGGTCCCCGCCGCGGTCCGACGCCGACGCCCGCGGCCGGCTCACCCCGGGCATCGCCACCGAGCGGGTCGCCGACCGCGTGGCCGGCTGCCTGACGTCCTACTGGTCGCGGTCGGTCGCCGTCCCGCGGGTCATGGGGCTGGCCCGGCTCGGCGAGGTCTTCCCCGTCAACCGCGTCCTCGACGTGGTCGTCTCGCGGCAGACCGACCGCATCCGGCGCGTCTCGGCGCGCATGGTCGAGGAGCGCACCGGCTGACCCGCGGTCGCCCGATCAGGTGGCGCGGTGGTTGGTTGCGTCAACCAGTGCTCACCGGGGTAGGGGGCGGTCCGGTTCCGCGATCCGGAGGTCCTCGATGACGAGCCTGTCCCAGCCGGCCGAGGCGCCCGGCGCCATCCGCAGCCTCATCCCCGCCCGCATCGACCGGCTGCCCTGGTCGCCGTTCCACACCCGGATGGTCGTCGCGCTCGGCGTGGCCTGGATCCTCGACGGGCTCGAGATCACCGTCGCGAGCTCCGTCACCGCCGTGCTCACCGAGCCCGAGACGCTGCACTTCACCTCGGCGCAGGCCGGCCTGATCGCGACCGTCTACCTGCTCGGCGAGGTCTTCGGGGCGCTGCTCTTCGGCAACCTCTCCGACCGGCTGGGCCGGCGGAACCTCTTCATGGTCACCTTGGCGGTGTACCTGGTCGGCAGCGGCCTCACCGCGCTGACCCTGGGCAACGGCACCGGTTGGGTGTGGTTCCTCTACCTCACCCGCTTCGTCGCCGGCATGGGCATCGGCGGCGAGTACGCCGCCATCAACTCCGCGATCGACGAGCTCATCCCCGCCCGCTACCGCGGCCGGGTCGACATCGCCGTCAACGGCACCTACTGGGGCGGCGCCGTCCTCGGCACCCTCGGGACGTTCGTCTTCCTCAACGTGGTGGACGTCGGCCTCGGCTGGCGGCTGGCGTTCCTGATCGGCCCGGTGCTCGGCCTGGTGATCCTGGTGGTCCGCCGGCACCTGCCCGAGAGCCCGCGCTGGCAGGTCATGCACGGCCACGAGCGGGAGGCCGAGGAGTCGATCCGCTACATCGAGGAGGAGGTCGAGCAGACCGGCGTGCGGCTGCCCGCCGTCGACGAGAGCAGGGCCATCGACCTCGAGCCCGCCGCCGACATCGGCTACCTGGCGCTGCTGCGCGTGCTCTTCCGCGAGTTCCCCGGCCGCGCGGTCCTCGGCGCGACGCTGATGATCACCCAGTCGTTCCTCTACAACGCGATCTTCTTCACCTACGCGCTGGTCCTGACGAACTTCTTCGGCGTCTCCACCGGGTCGGTGCCGCTGTTCTTCATCGCCTTCGCCGTGGGCAACCTGGCCGGCCCGTTCGTCCTGGGGCACCTGTTCGACACCGTCGGCCGCCGCAGGATGATCGCGTTCACCTACATCCTGTCCGGCGCGTTGCTGGCGGTCACCGCCGTGCTGTTCCAGGCCGGCGTCCTCAACGCGATCACCCAGACGATCGCCTGGTCGATCATCTTCTTCTTCGCCTCGGCCGGGGCCAGCTCGGCCTACCTGACCGTCAGCGAGATCTTCCCGCTGGAGGTGCGGGCCAAGGCCATCGCCGTCTTCTTCGCCATCGCCCAGCTCTTCGGCGCGTTCGGGCCGTGGTTCTACGGCAAGCTCATCGGCGAGGGCGAGTCGACCGGTCCGCTGTTCGCCGGCTACCTGATCGGCGCCGGCGTGATGGTCCTCGGCGGAGTCGTGGCGGCCTTCCTCGGCGTCGACGCGGAGGGCAGGTCGCTCGAGGACGTCGCCAGCCCGCTGGCGGCCCGCCGGCCGGGCACCCGGGCCGAGGGCGCGGCGCGGCCGCGCTCCTGACGGGCTGCCGGCCCGGGCGGCGCAGAATCGCGGGGTGCCCTTCGACCCACCCTCCGCGGTCCTGCGCACCGCCGGGCCCGACGGCTGGACGCTGGTCGAGCCACTGTCCTACGTCGGCGCCCGCGACCGCTTCGTCGTCCCCGCGGGCTTCGACACCGACCTGGCCAGCGTCCCGCGCCCGGTGACCTGGCTGGTGCCGCGGTCGGGCCGCTACACGCTGGCCGCGGTGCTGCACGACTGGCTGTGCCGGGTGGGCATCCGCACCGGCGTGGTCACCTCCCGCCAGGCCGACGGGATCTTCCGGCGGGTGATGCGGGAGGCCGGCGTGCCGGTGCTGCTGCGCTGGATCATGTGGACCGGCGTCCGGTGGGGGGCGCTGGGCAACCCCGAACGCCGGCGCGGCTGGCTGCTCAGCGCTCCCGGGGTGCTGGCGATCACCGTCCTGGCCGCACCGCTGGTCCTGCCGCCGACGCTGCTGATCATCCCGGGCCTGCTGGTGTACGCCGCCGCGGAACGGCTGGTGTCCGGAGACTCCGGCGTCCGGCCCTGGTCGCAGGCTGCGGAGGAGCAGCCGGGGGACGAGGCTGCAGGGCATGACTGACGTCTCCGGACCGCCGTTCCGCGCCGACCACGTCGGCAGCCTGCTGCGCCCGTCGTCGCTGCTGGAGGCGCGCGCCCGGCACGCCGCCGGGGAGATCGACGACGCCGAGCTGCGCGGGATCGAGGACGCGGCCATCGCCGACGTCGTCCGGCTGCAGGGCGACGTCGGGCTGCGTACCGCCACCGACGGCGAGTTCCGCCGCGCTTCGTGGCACATGGACTTCATCTACGCCATCGACGGCATCAGCAAGGTGACCGGCGAGGACATCGTCGTCCACTTCCGGAACGCCGACGGGACGATCGACTTCACCCCGGCCGGGCTGCACGTCGACGGCCCGCTGTCGATCGGGGAGCCGATCTTCGGCGCCGACCTCGCGTACCTGCAGTCGGTGGTGGGGGAGGGGCAGACGGCGAAGCTGACCATCCCCTCGCCGTCGATGGTCCACTACCGCGGCGGGGCGGCGGCGATCGACCCGGCCGTCTACCCCGACGAGGACGCCTTCTGGGACGCGCTGTCGGCCGCCTACGCCTCGCAGGTGCGGGGCGTGGCCGCGATGGGCTGCCGCTACCTGCAGCTCGACGACACCAGCCTGGCCTACCTCAACGACCCGGCGCAGCGGGCCGAGCTCGCCGCCCAGGGCCGCGACGCCGAGCACCAGCACGAGCGCTACATCCGGCAGATCAACGCCGCGCTGGCCGGCCGCCCGGACACCCTGACGGTCACCACCCACATGTGCCGCGGCAACTTCCGCTCCTCCTGGGTGGCCGAGGGCGGCTACGACTTCGTCGCCGAGGCCCTGTTCGGCGGGCTGGAGGTCGACGGCTTCTTCCTCGAGTACGACGACGCCCGCTCCGGCGGCTTCGAGCCGCTGCGGTTCGTGCCGCCGGGCAAGCGGGTGGTGCTGGGCCTGGTGACGACCAAGCGGCCCGAACTGGAGAGCAAGGACGACCTCAAGCGGCGCATCGACGAGGCCGCCCGGTTCGTGCCGCTCGAGCAGCTCGCGCTCTCGCCGCAGTGCGGCTTCTCCTCCACCGTCGAGGGCAACGCGCTCACCCGCGACGAGCAGGTCGCCAAGCTCGCGCTGGTCGTCGAGGTCGCCCAGGAGGTCTGGGGCTACTGACCCCGGCCCTGCGCGGGCCCCCGTGGCGCGCCGGGAAGCGATGGCGGCGAGGGGTCCCCGGTCACGGGGCGGTCACGGTCCCACCCCTGTGTGGTGGCGCCGTCCGGGCACCAGCCATGCTCGGACCCGTCCAGAGGACGGCGTCGTCCCGGCGCCGTCCGCGCACGCGAGGAGGGGCCCGTGTCCACCACCGTCAGCAGGCCAGACACCGACGGAGGACCTCCCGGAGGAGCCGGCCGTCGCCGGCCGTCGGTCAGGAGCGTCCTGGTGTGGACGGCGGTGGCGATCGTCGGCGCCGTCGCGTGGACGGTGCTCGCGCTGGCCCGCGGCGAGTCGGTCTCGGCGCTGTGGATCCTCTTCGCCGCGCTGGCCTCCTACGCCATCGCCTACCGCTTCTACTCGCGGTTCATCGCCTACCGGGCGCTGGGCGTCGACGACCGGCGGGCCACCCCGGCCGAGCGGCTGCACAACGGCGTCGACTTCGACGTCACCGACCGGCGGGTGCTCTTCGGGCACCACTTCGCCGCGATCGCCGGCGCCGGCCCGCTGGTCGGCCCGGTGCTGGCCGCCCAGATGGGCTACCTACCCGGCACCATCTGGATCGTCGTCGGCGTGATCTTCGCCGGCGCCGTGCAGGACATGGTCGTCCTGTTCTTCTCGATGCGGCGCAACGGCAAGAGCCTCGGCCAGATGGTCCGCGAGGAGATCGGCATCGTCGGCGGCGTCGCCGCGCTGATCGCCGTCTTCGCGATCATGATCCTCATCCTCGCGGTCCTGGCGCTGATCGTGGTCAACGCGCTGGCCGAGTCGCCGTGGGGCGTCTTCTCCATCGCGCTGACCATCCCCATCGCCCTGTTCATGGGCGTCTACCTGCGGGTGCTGCGGCCCGGCCGGGTCCTGGAGGCCACCGGCATCGGCGTCGTCCTGCTGCTGCTGGCCATCGTCGGCGGCGGCTGGATCGAGGGCACCGGCCTGGCCGACGCCCTGACCCTGTCCAAGGAGTGGCTGGTCGTCGCCCTGGTGGTCTACGGGTTCGTGGCCTCGGTGCTGCCGGTCTGGCTGCTGCTGACCCCGCGGGACTACCTGTCCACGTTCATGAAGGTCGGCGTCATCGTCCTGCTGGCGGTCGGGCTGCTGATCGCCCGCCCGGTGCTGCAGGCCGACGCGGTCACCCAGTTCGCCAAGGAGGGCACCGGCCCGGTCTTCGCCGGGTCGCTGTTCCCGTTCGTCTTCATCACCATCGCCTGCGGCGCGCTGTCGGGCTTCCACGCCCTGATCTCCTCGGGGACGACGCCGAAGATGGTGGCCAAGGAGAGCCACGTCCGCCTGATCGGCTACGGCGGCATGCTGATGGAGTCCTTCGTGGCCATCAGCGCGCTCATCGCCGCCGTCGTCATCGACCAGGGCCTGTACTTCGCGATGAACGCCCCGGCCGGCGCCACCGGCGGGACCCCGGAGACGGCGGCGGCCTTCGTCAACGGCCTGGGCTTCTCCACCTCCGCCCAGGACCTCGCCGCCGCCTCGGCCGCCGTCCAGGAGCCGAGCCTGATCTCACGCACCGGCGGCGCCCCGACGCTCGCCGTCGGCATCTCCGAGATCTTCCACAACGCCTTCGGCGGGAACCTGCAGGCGTTCTGGTACCACTTCGCGATCATGTTCGAGGCGCTGTTCATCCTCACCGCCGTCGACGCCGGCACCCGCGTGGGCCGGTTCATGCTGCAGGACACGGTCGGCAACGTGTGGAAGCGCTTCGGTGACCTGTCGTGGCGGCCGGGCAACGTCATCGCCAGCGCCGTCGTCGTCGGCCTGTGGGGCTCGATGCTCTACATCGGCGTCACCGACCCGCTGGGCGGGGTCAACCAGCTGTTCCCGCTGTTCGGCATCGCCAACCAGCTGCTCGCCGCGATCGCGCTGACCCTGGCGACCGTCCTGCTGGTGAAGCACGGCAAGCTCAGGTACGCCTGGATCACCGCCGTCCCGCTGGCCTGGGACCTGGTGGTCACCATGACGGCGAGCTGGCAGAAGGTCTTCTCCGACAACCCGGCGATCGGCTACTTCGCCCAGCGCGCCCGGTACGCCGACGCGCTCGACGCCGGTGAGGTCCTCCCGCCGGCGCAGGACGTGGGCCAGATGCAGCAGGTCGTCACCAACTCGACGATCAACGGGGTGCTGCAGGCGTTCTTCGCCCTCCTGGTGCTGGTCGTCTTCGTCAACGCGCTGGTGGTCGTCGCCCGGGCGGTCCGCACCCGCGGCGCGCTCCCGACGACGGAGGAGCCGGCGGTGCCCTCGACCATCGTCGAGCCCGCGGGTCTGTTCGCGACGGCCGAGGAGAAGCGCGCCATGGCCGAGCAGGAGCGGCTGGTCGGCGCCGGGAGGGACCGCTCGTGAGCGCCGCGGTCGCCTTCGCCGGCCGGGCCTGGCGCGGGGTGCGCTGGTACCTGCGGGAGTGGAGCGGCGAGGCCCGCTGGGACGACTACCTCGCGCACTGCGCACGGCACGGGCACGAGCCGGTGAGCCGGCGGGAGTTCGAGCGGCGCCGCGCCGACGAGGTGGAGCGCAACCCCGTCAGCCGCTGCTGCTGAGCCGGACACGACAGCGACCCCCTGCCCGCCGGGCAGGGGGTCGCTGTCGTGTCCGGCGGGGTGGGTCAGGCCGTGTAGTTCACGTGGACGTGGTCGAAGTGGTTCGCGGTCACGCTGCCGCGGTCCTCCATCTGCGTCCAGGAGCCGGTCGGGGAGGTGAGGATCCGCTGCTCGTAGATGACGTAGTCCACGCCGAGCTCCTCCCAGTGGTCGATGTGGTACTGGACGATCGCGTCGCCGAGGGCGGTGTCGGACAGGACCATGTAGTCCAGCGCCAGGCCCGACGGGTGGCCGTTCGGGTCGACGGCGCTGGCGCGGGTGCCGCCGAGGGTGATGTCGGCGGCACCGGCGACGTTGGCCACGACCGCGTCGGCGGCGGCCTGTACCTGCGGCTTGACGTCGCCGGCGCTGTTGGTGATGTGCGCGGCGCCGACGGCCGTCTGGGCGAGGGGGGTCGTCGTGGCCGACGGCGCCGACGTGCCGGCGGTGGCCGTCGTCGCGGCGGGGGACGCCGGGGCCGGAGCGGCCTGCTCGGCGCCCGTCAGCGTCAGCACCTCCCCGGGGGTGATGCGGTTCGGGTTGCTGCCGATGACGTCGGCGTTGCGCTGGTAGACCTCGCGCCAGGACTGGCCGTGGGCGGCGGCGATCGTGCGCAGCGTGTCACCACGCTCGACGGTGTAGTCGCCCCAGGCGGCGTGGCGGCCGGAGGTCCCGGCGTCGTGGTCCCAGCGGTCGCCGTCGTCCTGGGTCGTCGCCGGGGTGCCGGCCGGCTGCTCCGCGGCGGGCGCGGCGGCGGTGGTCTCGGCGGTGGTGGACGCGGTGGTCGCGGCAGGGGTGGACGCGGTGGTCGACGTGGCGCCCGACCCGGCGGCGGCCGGCGTGGTGCCCTCGGTCAGGTACTTGCCGCAGGTCGGCCAGGCGCCGATGCCCTGCCCGGCGAGGACCTCCTCGGCGATCTGGACCTGCTGGCCCGGCGTCGCCAGGTCGGCGCGGGGTGCCAGGTCGGTGCCCCCGTAGCCGGCCCAGGTCGGCTGGCTGAACTGCAGGCCGCCGTAGTAGCCGTTGCCGGTGTTGATGCTCCAGTTGCCGCCGGACTCGCACTGGGCGACGCCGGTCCAGTCGTGGGTGGTGGTGGCGGCTGCAGCTGCCGGGGAGCTGAGGACGCCGAGCCCGACGGCGGTGGCGCCGGCGGCGACGGGGGCCTTGGCGAGGACCTTCTTGGTGCGGACGTAGCGGGGCGCGCGGTGCTTGGGCATGGTGATCTCCGATCACCGCCGGCGAGGTGAGCTGTCGGGTTCGGGCGATCGGTGTGCCCGGCCGCGGGACGCGGCTTCACCCCGAGGCGAACAGCGGCAGGGCCGTGGCGCCGTGGACGTGGGTCCCCCACCCCTGCCCTGGGGAATCGTGGAGGCGACCGGTGGGCAGGGTTTGGCGGACCGGCGCCGCGCTCCTGTTTAGCTGAGCGCAGCCAAAACGTTACGTGCAGTCATGTAAGTTGTCGCCGTAACCTAGGTCACACATCGGGACGACGCGCTTACGGAGGGCAACGACGGAGGTGGGCCGGTGGAGGTCGTGCGCGGCCCAGGGCGGCAGAGGAGGCCCGGCGCGCGGATCCTCCGAGGTCCGGGCGCGCAACGGTTCGTCCCGCCCGTCCCACGAACGCCACGGCACCCCACCGGCGGTCAGGACGTGCGGGCGCGGTGCCGACACCGAGTGCACGACCCGAGGCCTGCGGGCCCGTCCGAGGAGTGCCCATGCCGTCGTCCCCCGACCCGAGCCGCCGCCTCACCGAGCTGCGTGCCGGCATGTCCGTCCTGACGAGCGCGGCCGCAGACCTGGGGGTCGGCAGCCAGAGCGAGGTGCGCGTGCTGTCCGACGGACGGCTCTGGCTGGCCGAGCAGCAGATCGCGGTGAGCGCCGCGGACGTCTACCAGGCCGCCCGCGGGCTGGTCGCCGCCCAGCTCGACGCCATCGCCGCGGTCACCGACCGGCCGGTCGAGGACCACGCGCTGGCCTGGCTGGTGACGCTGCAGACCAACGAGGTCATGGTCGGCATCGAGGACGAGGTCGCCGCTCTCGACGCTGCCCTGGAGGACACCGCCCTGGAGGACACCGCCCTGGAGGACACCGCCCTGGAGGACACCGCGGCGCTGGAGGACGACGCCGCCTAGGCACCCGCGTCCGCGCGGGTCACGGCACGCGGACGCCGACCACCCCGCCGACCGTCCGGGCCAGCGCCTCGAGGGCGCGCTGCTCGGACCCCGCGGGCCCCTGCGGCTCCCCGCGGGTGCGCCGGACGGTGGCCACGCCCTCGGCGACCGAGACGTCCCACGCGTCCAGCTCCCCGGTGTAGCCCTCGACCAGCCGCAGCAGGTCGCGGCGGATCTCGTCGTCCGGCCGGACCAGGGCGCGCAGCAGGTCGCGGCGGCTGACGATCCCGACCAGCCGGTCGCCGTCGAGGACCGGCGCGCTGCGCAGCCGGTGGTCGACGAACAGCCGGGCGACGTCGGCGAGGTCCGAGCCGGGCTCGACGGTCCGCACGGCCTCGGTCATCACCTCCCGCACCAGCACCGGCGGGGGCGGCGCGCCGGCGTCCTCGGCACGGCGCAGGTGCAGCCGGGGGTCCTGCGGCACCCGGTCGCGCAGCACGTCCACCTCGGCGACGATGCCGACCAGCCGGTCGCCGCCGTCGACGACGGGGACGGCGGCGAAGCCCCGCTCCGCCATCACCGCGCCCACGTCCTTGGCGGAGGTGTCCGGTCCCACCGTGACGACCTCGCGTGTCATGACGTCCCTGACCTGCACCGTGTCCTCCTCGGCCGCGGTCCCGTCCGGACCCCTCGGCTCCCGAGCATCCCCGGGCGGGGCGGTCCGGGCACGCCGGCCGGCTCCGCGCGGGACCCGGGCCGGTCGTGGGAGATCCCTGCTCACCCGGCCCTGCCGAGGTCCGAGAGCGTCGCGGCGGCACCCCGCCCTCGGCTGCCGTCCTCGACCCCGTTCGAGGAGCCCCGCACCACCGCGGTGAGCCGAGCAAGCACACCCCACCGCACGGCCCGGACGACCGGGTCAGGCCCGATCGGGGACGACCCGGTACCGGTCGACCTGCCGGGTGTACCTGGCGGGACGTCGATGACGGGCGGGCTGCTCGTGTCAGCGACGGCGGGGGAAGAGCAGGCTGAGTCCGGGTGGCGGGCGGAACGGTGTCCACGTGCCCTCGGCCATCCCCAGCCGGTCAGCCAGCAGCCAGAGCACCGCCGGGTTGCAGGCCAGGCCGAGGTGGCTGCCGCGCACCTGCACGTTCTCCCGCCGGGGGCGGAGCTCGTAGCGACACGACGACCAGTGCACGATGCCGTCGGCCCGCGTGTAGACCGACGTCGCGGGCACGCGCAGGGAGCCGCGTTCGGCCCAGGGCCGGGGTAGCGCGGCCGCCCCGCGCAGGAGGCGGGTGCCGCCGTCGACGATCCCCGAGGCAGTGCGGACCCAGGGCGCCGATCGCAGCACCGGCGTGCCGAGGGTGACCAGTCCGCGGACGCTGCCCGGCGCGGCTCTCGCCAGTTCCTGCGCGTAGAGCCCGCCGAGACTCCAGCCGACCAGGCTGACCCGCCGTCCCGAGGTCCGGTGCAACCGCTGGAGTCGGGCGCGCAGCGAGTCGACGACGTGGCCCGTCGGGCCGCGGTTGGTGCCCAGGTCCCAGCCGGACACGTCGTGGCCGAGGGCGCGCAGCGCGGTCCGGAGCACCACGGTGGCGGGGTCGCCGGTCATCAGCCCCGGCAGCACCAGCACCGGGTGCCCGTCACCGCGGCGGGCTGCTGCGAGCACCGGCCAGGCAGCCGCCAGGACGGCGAGGTCCAGACCCGCCCGCGGCGGCTCGGTGAGCAGCGCAGCCGGTGAGGGGGAGCGGGCGGCGGCAGGCACCTCGACAGCATCCCTGGCGCGGGAGTCCCGACCCGCAGGGGCGTCCACACCGGCCCGGCCCCGGCGTGGAAGGGCGCGACGACCGGACTCGAGCCCTGCCAGGATCGTCGGGTGCAACTCGAGCAGACCTTCGTCTGGCGAGGACGTCAGGTGCGATGGGACGCCTGGGGCGATGGTCCACCGGTGGTGTTCTGCCACGGCACCCCGTGGTCCTCGGCGCTCTGGCGTCCGTTCGCTGATGCGCTGAGCTCCGAGTTCCGGGTCCACCTCTGGGACATGCCCGGCTACGGCCAGTCCTCGATGGAGGCTGAGCACCGTGTCTCGCTCGACGTGCAAGGCGAGCTGCTCTGCGACCTCATCGGCCACTGGGAACTGGACCGGCCACACCTCATCGCCCACGATTACGGGGGCGCCGTCGCGCTGCGCGCACACCTGCTGCACGGTGCGCTCTACAGCTCCCTGGCCATGGTCGACGTCGTCGCGCTTGCCCCCTGGGGGTCGGAGTTCTTTCGCCTGGTACGCGACAACGCTGATGTCTTCGCGGCTCTGCCGGCCGCTGTGCACGAGGGCGTGGTGCGCACCTACATCACGGGAGCCAGCCATCGCGGCCTCGACGAGCGCCAGACGCGCATGCTGGTCGGGCCGTGGCTCGGATCGCTGGGCCAGGCGGCGTTCTATCGACAGATCGCTCAGGCCGACCAGACCCACACCGACGAGGTGCAGCCGCTGTACGGCTCACTGGCGCTGCCCGTACTCGTCGCCTGGGGCGTCGAGGACACCTGGATTCCGGTCGACCGGGCTCATGCCCTGGCCGAGGCGATACCCGGGGCGCGCCTGCAGCTCGTCCGGGATGCAGGGCACCTGATCCAGCTGGACGCTCCTGAGCGTCTCGCCACCGTCCTGCACGGTTGGCTCGTCGAGCAGCGGCAACGCCGGGCTTGAGTGAAGCCACGGCGTTCCGCGACCGGATCCGCTTCCGGTCTTGCAGCTCAGTGCGAGGAAGTGGTGGAGCGAGAGCCTGAGTGAGTGGCGGACGACTGTGCTACACCCGGCCTTCATCCGCTCCTGGCCAGTCGGTGGAGTCCTACGACCTCCGCCGCGTTGCACGAGTTGAGCGTGACGGAGGTCGATCTCCTGCTCGAGGCGGCCCGCTGGGCGGACTGGGACTACTCCGAGTTCGCGCTCCACGACCTGGGCCAGGCCGTCGCTCACATGACCGTGCAAGCCCGCGCCCTGGACCTGCACGTCCGGCAGTTCCGGCGACAGAGACGGCATCGCTGCCGAGTTCGCCGTGCCCGGCCACGGGGAAGTCACGACCCTGTCCGCCGTGGGCCGTGTTGCCCGGGCGGACGACGTCGAAGGTTCATCCACATCGCCCGAGGCCCAGGGTGAGCGACGACCCCTCGACGACCTCCTCTGGGCAACCAGAGAGGGATTCCCGTGCGGGACGCCGCCGTCGGGGCGATTGGGACGCGCGGACGTCGACGCAGCGGGCCCTCACTCGCAGCCTGGTCAGGGACCCTGCGGCGTCGATGTCCGCGCCACGATCGGAGCTCATCGTGCCGACGTCAGCAGCAGTGCCAGGTCGCCGACCGGCCCGAGGTGCGTCAGCTCGTCGGGGTTGACGATCCCGCTGGTGCTCGTGATCTGGCCCTCGGCGATGTCGATCGCGCACGCGCCGATCAGCCGCTGCTGTGCGTCGAGGAGGAACGCTCCCGGGCTGCCGTTGAGCTCGACAGGGAGCAGGGACACGCCCGGAAGGCGCGCGACCCGCCGGACCCAGTTGACGACCGTCCGCGCGACACGGTTGCGTCCGCGCAGCACCCGCGCGAGCGCCGGAACCTTGCCGCCGCCGTCGCCAGTCAGTGCCACGTCCTGCGCGAACAGCGCCTCGAGCCCGGCGAGATCGCCGTGCTCGGCAGCCGCGAAGAACCGGGCTGCCGACTCGTCACGCTGCTCACGCGTCGTCTGGAAGCGCGGCCGGCGCTGCTGGACGTGGCGTCTGGCGCGGGTGGCGAGCTGACGCACGTTGTCCTCGCTCCTGCCGATGATCCGCGCGATCTCGTGATCCCTGTCGTCGAACACGTCGCGGAGCAGCAGCACGGCGCGCTGCTCGGACGAGAGGCTCTCCAGCAGCACCAGCATCGCCAGCGACAGCGAGTCGGCGGTCTCGGCGTGCCGGGCCGGATCATCGTGGCCGTCGGTGATGATCGGCTCTGGCAGCCACTGGCTGACGTAGCGCTCGCGGCGGGCACGCGCGGAGCGCTGCTCGTTGATCGCCAGCCGGGTGGTGACGGTGGCCACGAACGCGCGTGGCGACGCGATCTGCTCGCCCGCATCGAGCGCCTGGTACACCCCGCAGCAGCGCTCCTTGCACCACGTCGTCGGCCTCGGCCACGCTGCCGAGCATCCGGTAGGCGAGCGCGGATGCGCCCGGCCGCAGCTCGTCGAGCAGCCGCTCGCGGGCGGTCATGCCGCGGCAAGCCCGTGCCGCCAGCTCGGGTGCGCCGGGCGCCACCCCAGCTCGCGCTTGGCCTTTGCGTTGGAGGCGCCGCGGAGCTCGGTCATCATCACCACGCCGGCCTCACCAGCGAACAGCCGTCCGATGAACCGCGGCACGCGCATCGGCTTCCTGGCACCGAGCTCCTGCGCCAGCGCCGGCAGCCACTCGGCGACCGGGGCGGGGTCATCGTCGACGACGTTGTAGACACCGCGGCTGCCGTGCTCGACCGCCGCCACCGTCGCCTCCGCCGCGTCGGCCACGTGGATGAACGACCACACGCCGCCGCCGTCGCCGACCAGCGGGAACCTGCGCTTGCGGATCAGCTCGGGCTGCTGCCCGCCCGGTGCCATCGACGTGCCCGGCCCGTAGAAGGCGCCGTAGCGCAGCACGATCCCCTCTGTCCACCGTGCGCCGAGGACCGCCTGCTCGAGATGACGGATCGCGGCCAGGGTCTCGCGCATCTCCCGCGCGGGCGCGGGGTCCAACGGATCCTCCTCGGTCTTGATCGGCGCACCGGTGCGCGCGTACGCGCCGTAGCCCGCGATCCCCTGCGCCACGAACCGCCGCACGCCCACCGCCTGCCCGGCGGAGAGCAGATGGTCCGTGCCCTCGATCCGCAGGCGGTTGGTCCGCGCGAAGTCGCGATCGAAGTGACGCACGTCCAACGCACCGATCGCGGTCAGTTGATGCACGATCACGTCCGGCCGCGCCCTGCCCACGGCCTCCGCGACCTGATCAGGGTCGAGCGCGTCCGCGACCACCGGTGAAGCACCCAACGCGCGGAGCATCGCCTGCTTGGACTCGCGGCGTGTCATGCCATGAACCTCATGACCCGCCTCGACCAGACGTGGCACCAGCTGCCTACCGATCGCTCCCGTCGCCCCTGCGACGAACACCCTCATGATCAGCTCCCTGGTCGAGGATCACGGACACCTGATGAGACGAGACAGCAGCCGCGGCTGTGACACCTTCGAGCAGCCGGGCACCCGCCAGCCTCGGCGCCTGGTACACCGTGTTGTCCGGAGAGGTGAAGACGTGCGCTCCGGCAGCCGCGAGCCGCCCTCACCGACCGACGCCCGTCCGGGGATGGGCGTACGGCACACCATCCCCTGGGTCGTCAACCGATCTCGGCCGTCGCTGCTGCCGGTGGCGAGACAGACCCTCGCGCGGAGATCTGCTGCACGGCCCAGCCGTTGCCGTCCGGGTCGCGGAAGAACACGAACCCGACGTTGTCGAGTGCCGTCCCGCCCTGACGCAGCGCATCCGCGTCGCCGCCCAACGCCTGGATCTCGCTGACCTCGACTCCGCGCTCGACGAGCTGCGCGTGTGCCTCAGCGATGTCCGGGACGACCAGCTGGAGGCCCTGGAGGGAGCCTGGAGGCATGTGCGGAACGACGCCCTCGCCGATCACGATCGAGCAGCCGGAGCCCGGCGGCGTCAGCTGGACGAGCCGGTCGCCCGGGCCTGGAGGGCTGATGTCGTGGTCGATGGTGAAGCCCAGCTGGTCGGCGTAGAAGGCCTTGGCTCGGTCGACGTCGGCCACCGGCACGACCACGACCTCCAACGTCCAGTTCATGTGCACTCCTCGATCCGCTCCTCTGGAGTCATGCCAGCACAGACCCGTCGCCGTACGACAACTGATCGGTGCGCTCGTCATGCACCTCGATGCTGTCCGCAAGACGAACAGCTACCGGCGCACCGGAGGACTGCTGTAACCAGCTGGCCGCCGTCCCGCCAGGGATCGGCTACCGGGCGTGCTCCAGCTAGGGCCTGGGGAAGGGCGGGATGGGGCAGGCGGTCCTGGTCGGCTCGGCCAGCGGCCGCCAGTCCCGGCCTCTGGCGGTGGTTCGGCCTGTCGACGGCGCCGGTGCTCGAGAGCTGTCAGGGGTGCGCCGAGCGGCTGCGCTGCCTGTCCCCGGTCATCCGGGTGCGGACGGAACCGCTGCTGAAGTGGGCTGGTCGAGGTCGTCGGCGCGGTCATCCACAGAGGCCGGCGCTCGGCCCGGATCGGTCGGGATCCCCTGCGGGGCACCGGCGGTTGGCCGCCCGCTCCGCCCGAACGTCGCCGTTGTGCGTCCCCTCTACGGGACAACGTCTCCGCCCTGTCGCCCAGGTCCCTCGGTAGCCGCCGCAGTCCTCGACGACCGCGGGAGGCGGGTCGTGGAGACGCTCGGCCCACGTCCGCGTCTGCGGGGCGCGAGCGATGGCCACGGCGCGGTCACTGACGCGCAGAGCAGGAGAGCCCGCGGGCGGCGGTGCGGACGACTCACCCTGCTCCGTGGCGGGAGGAGCCGGCGCTCCTCGTCCCAGGAGAGGCCCATGACCGCGAGGGAGGTGGTGGTCAGCGGTCCGGGAAGTCCGTGCCGACCATCACCCGCAGCGCGTTGGCCTCGAGCACGATCCGCACGGGCGTGCGTCCGCGGATCTCGCCGTCGACGTCGAGCGCGAGGGGCGGGTCGGTCTCCAACCACACCTCGCCGGCCCTGAGGAACCGGGTGCGGGCCAGCGGCCGGCGGGGCCCGATGACCGTCTGACGGACGGTCGCGAGGCTCAGCCCGAGCCGGTTGGCGTCGCCGAGCCGGTACACCACCAGCTCGCGGTCGTCGAGGCCGGTGTCGGAGGCGATCGCCCGGCCGGCGTGGTGACTGCCGTTGGCGATGTTGAGCTGGTGGGTCGCGAATTCATGGACCTCCTCGCCGATGCGCAGGCGCGCGGTGAAGGGCCGGTGGCCGGGCAGCAGGGCCAGCGCGGTCAGCGGGTAGGCAGCGCGGCCGAGCACCCGCTTGAGCCGGTGCGGCACGTGCTCGGCGACCTGCACCGACAGCCCCAGGCTGGTCAGGTTGGCGAAGTGTCGCCCGGCCACGTGGCCGAGGTCGACGTCGGCGACCTTGCCGTCGGTGAGCACACGCAGGGCAGCGGGCAGGCGGAGCGGCAGGCCGAGGCCGCGGGCGAAGTTGTTGGTCGTGCCGAGCGGGACCACGCCGAGGCAGACGTCGCGGTGGGCGAGCTGGTGCGCGGCTTCGCTCAGCGTGCCGTCGCCGCCGCCCACCACCACGAGGTCGGCGCCGCTGTCGGCCGCGGCGGCGAGCGCCTCGGGCAGGCCCCGGGGGTCGGCGACCGGGCGCACGTCGACCAGCTCCATGGTCGCCTGCAGCCGTTGGTGCACCGCCCCGAAGGAACGGCGTCCCCGACGGGACCGGACGTTGACGACCAGCGCGGTGCGGCGCCGGGCGCGGATGTCGGCGTCCAGCGCCGCCTTCGACCGCTGGTGCACAGGTCCCGTCACGACGATCTCCGTCCTCCCGGCGCGGGTGGCTGCCCCTCGCGAGCGCCGCCAGACGGCAGCGGCAGACCCTCGGCGGGACCCTTCATCAGGGACCGGTGAGCCCCGTTCGTGAAGGATGCCCTGATGGCCACGAGATCTCCGGGTGGCACGGGCCCGCGCCGGTCCGGGATCGGGTCACCGCCTGGTTGTGTACCTGGTCAGGAGCACGCCGCCGGGGAACGTGCGGGTCTGCACCAGGTCCAGGTGCACCCGGGTGTCCAGGGCGGTGAAGAACGGCGTGCCGCCGCCGACCAGGACCGGGTGGGTGACGATCGCGTACTCGTCGATCAGCCCGGCTCGCATGGCCGCCGCGGCGAGGGTGGCGCCGCCGATGTCCATGGGGCCGCCGTCCTCGGTCTTGAGCCGGGTGATCTCGGTGATGGCGTCGCCGGTGACCAGGCGGGCCCCGTCGACCGCGCTGATCGTGGAGGAGAACACCGCCTTCGGCATGTCCCGCCAGCGGCGGGCGTACTCGATGTGCGCCGGGGTGGCGTCGGGCTGCTGGTCGGCGGTCGGCCAGTGGGAGCTCATCGTCTCCCACAGTCGGCGCCCGTACAGCGCCAGGCCCGTGGCCCCCACCCGGTCGGACCACCACCCGAACAGCTCGTCGCTCGGTGAGCTCCAGCCGAGGTCGTCGCCGGGTGCGGCGATGTAGCCGTCCAGGCTCACGTTCATGCCGAAGGTCAGTGTCCGCACGGCGGAGCCTCCCGTGAGTCGGTGTTCGGCGTGCAGACCGACACGGCGCGGAGAACTGATCGGTCGGACCACACCGAGGGCCGGTCGACCACCGCGCCGAGCGGATGCTGCGTACGGAAGGCAACCGGCTACGGCGACGTCCGAGACCCTGGGCGGCCGGAGGTCACCGCGTCCCGAAGGGGATCGCTCAACGGTGTGCACTGCGTGCCCGTGGTCGCGCGGCCATCGCCCCGCAGTCAGCTCTTCTCCAACTGCTCGGCGAGCATCACGATGATGCCGCTGGGGCCGCGGACGTAGGTGAGCTTGTAGACGTCGCCGTACGTGGCCACGCCGCGGAGCGGGTGGCAGCCGTGCCTGGCGGCGATCTGGAGAGCCTCGTCGATGTCGTCGACGGAGAAGGCGACGCGGTGCATGCCGATCTCGTTGGGCCGGGTGGGTTCCGTCTCGATCGCGTCGGGATGGATGTACTCGAAGAGCTCGAGGCGACCGTTGCCGTCCGGCGTCTGCAGCATGGCGATCTTGGCGTGGTTGCCGTCCAGGCCGACGGCGGTGTCGGTCCACTCTCCACTGACCGTGTCCCGGCCCAGGACGGTCAGCCCGAGGTCGGTGAAGAAGGCGATCGCCGCGTCGAGGTCACGGACGGCGATGGCGACGTTCTCGAGCTTGATCGGCATGGACGGGACGCTAGCCGGAGGCGATCCGGTCAGGCCGACGCTTCCTCACGTTCCCGAGGACGGACCCCCAGCGGCAGCCCCACTCGGTCCACGGCGCTGCGAGGCGTCGTGCTGCGCGGCCGGAACGTGCTGCGCGGCCGGATGACGACCCGCTGGTCGACCGCTGCCCACGCCGGCGCTGGCGCCGGCGCTGGTCCTCGTCGTCGTCGTCGACGTCGGCCGAGCGCAGCACCGACGTCTCGCGTGCGCCCTCCGGGACGATGCGCACCCTCCGCTCGTCCACCCGGCAGGGTCCACTCCCTGGAGGTCGCGCGACGGCTCGGCCTGTACACGCGAGCCGGCCTCCTGCAGCCGGGTCAGCCGCTTCGGCGTCGGCTGGACCGCCGCCCGTCTTGGGCCACGGCAACCTGCCGCGCCGCAGGTCACGCGCGAGGCATCCCCCGACGGTCGATCGTGGGGAGATGACGTCGTCGCCTGTTCCTGCGGAGGGCTCATCCCCAGTCCTGGGCGGCGACGAGCGCGGCGGCGAGGGGCTCGAGGGCCGCGGTCAGCTCGTCGACCTCGGCCGCGTCCAGGACCAGGTACGGCGCGACGGCGAGGTCGTCGGTCAGCGCCTCGATGCGCTGTTTGGTCTCCCGGCCGGCCCGGGTGAAGCCGCCGTCATCGGCGACGAGGCCCCGGTCCTTCATGCCGTCGACGAGGGCGGACAGCTGCGCGGCCGGCAGGTGGTGGATGCGGCCGAACTCCTCCGCCGGCATCCCCGAGTCCAAGGCGGCCAGGACGTGGGCTTCCAGCCCACCGATGCCCTCGGCCATCAGCGCCGCGATGTGCCCGTCGCCCCGGTGCTCGCGCAGCAACGACGCCGCGTGGAACAGCCGCGCCACGGCCTCATCGGGCACGGGCAGCGTTCGCAGGGCGGCACACATCGGTCGACCCTCGAGCGGAGCGCCGAGGGCTGCGGCGGTCAGCAGGTCCACGGCGCGGGCGAACGCAGGGGTGTCGATGAGGTCGCCGAGGATCCGGCGCAGCGCCTGCACGCAGCCCTGTTGCCGAGCGGCGATCGCGGCCTGGGGCGTGGTGGTGCTCCAGACACTCGGGATGTGGCGGGCCACCTCGCCCGGCGCGAAGTTGTAGAACAGCGCGTGCACCACCGCGGCGGGGACCGAGGCGCCGAGGGGAGCGGCTCGGCCGGCGAAGTAGGTGTCCCAGTAGTTGGTGAACCCGAGGGCGAACATCGCCTCGTTGGGCTCGTCCGCGGAGTAGGGGATGACGCCGATCGGCTCCACGAGCTCGAACATCCGCCGGGCCAGCGTGTTCTTCGATGCGGTCACGTGCGCTCTCCCTCCTGGGGGATCAGTTCCTCGCCCTGCGGAAGACGGTCGGTGGCGCTCGTTCTCATCCAACGACCCCCAAGCCGACCGTCAGGCGGGGCCATCGAACGCCTTCCCGAGCCAGATGCGGCCGTCTCACAGGCAGGACCTGCGGCGGAACTCCGGGAGCAGGTCGCCTTGCACGACCGGGTTGTCCCGCAGGGGTCGAGCATGCGGGACAACCCGGCTCTCGATGGAGGCTGAGGACGTCTGCTCGTGCCCGCGCTGAAGGCCGCTGTCCGGTGACCGTTCGTCCGGCCGCGGGTTCGGTCGCGCTCCAGGGCGCGATAGACGGTGGAGCGAGCGACGCCGGACAGGTGGGCCAGTTCCGCGGTGCTGTGCTCACCTCGCCGGAAGAGGTCCACGAGGGGTGGCTCCTGGCGGGGGTTGAGCTCGGGCTGCTCGCCGCGCGGCTTCCCCGTGGCCTTCGCGACGCGCATCCTCCCCCGGTACGCAGCCGGATCAGGTCGGCCTCGAACTCGGCGACCCTCGCGAGCACGTCGAACAGCAGCCGGTCGACCGGGTCGTGCGGGTCGTACACCGACCCGCCGAGGCTGAGCCGGACCTGCCGGCGGGTGAGCTCTTCGGCGATGGCGCGGGCGTGGGGCGAGGGGCGGGCCAGTCGGTCGAGCTCGGTCACCACCAGGGTGTCACCCTCGCGGCAGGCGGCCAGCGCCTCGCGCAGTCCGGGGCGCTCGCGGTCGGTGCCGGTCAGGCCGTGGTCGACCTGGACCCGACCCGGGTCGACGCCGCGCGCGAGCAGCCCGTCGCGTTGGGCGGTGAGGTCCTGGGCGTCGGTGGACACCCGCGCACAGCCGATCAGCAGCGCCGTCATGGCGCACCCCCACAGGCAGGCCGACGTCGGCGCTCCGGTGCGTCGGTCACCGGCGACGGCCGGAGCCGCCACCCGCGGACGGTGATCACCACCGATTCCGGTCGCATGGCTCGTCATCACGACGTCACTCGCGCAGGCGACGACCTCGACGCCTGCGCGAGATCCCCGACCGGCACCTCGACGCACCGATGCAGAGGTCGTGCACACCGGCCGGATGGTCCGGGGTCGGGCACCCTCGAGATCACCCTCGCACAGCCAACTGCGCATCCGTCCGGACCGGGCAGGTGGACCTGCCGCTGGTGTGCTCGGCGGACTGGGGTGGCCGCTGGTCGAGCCGGTGGTCCACGCCGGCTGCCGTCCGTTGCTGCGGCGGTTCGCCGCGTTCGCCCGCGACTACGCCGGCTGAGGCGCGGTGCCGTCCTGGGTTCGGGCGCGCCGTTCGAGGCGTAGTCGCAGGCCGTCGAGCATGAGGCGCAGACCGTCCTCGAACCGCTCATCCTCGCCACCGGCGGTACGGGTCGCCGCGACCACGGTGGGGAACGCGCTGAGGTCGGCGACGCGCGGCTCCTCGAGCGGCCGGTCCGCCGCCGCCTGGGTCTCGAGGACGTCGCCGAGGAGGAACGAGCCGAGCGCGGTGATCACGCGCACGGCCTCACCGGGCTCCAGGCCGGCGCCCACCAGCACGGCGAGGGTGCGCTCGATCTCGGGCAGGGCGTCGTCCGTCGGTCGGTTGCCGGCCACCACCTGGACGCTGTCGCGGTGGGACAGCAGCAGCGCGCGGCGGACGCGGAAGCTCTCCGCGAGCCACTCGAGCACCGATTCGCCCTCCCGCGGCGCGCGGGTGCTCTCCGGTACCTCGGCCAGCACCTGCTCGGCGATCAGGTCGAGCAGGTGCCGCTTGTCCTTGACGTGCCAGTACAGCGTCGGCGCGCTGACGCCCAGGCGGCCCGCGACCGCGCGCAGGGTCAGCCCAGCCAGGCCCTCGTCGTCGAGCACCTCGACGGCGGCCTGGACGACGTCGGCTCTGGAGATCGGCACGCTTGACACTCTAACGAAGTTAGAGAAATCTGTGCGCGTGACTCTAACAGCGTTAGGGACCCCAGCGCGGGATGCCCTCGCCGACCGGCCGCCCGCGGTCGAGGCGAACGGCCTGGTCAAGACGTTCGGTGAGGTGGAGGCCGTCCGAGGCATCGACCTGTCGGTGCGGGCGGGGGAGCTCTTCGGCTTCCTCGGCCCCAACGGCGCCGGCAAGTCCACCACCATCAAGATCCTCTGCACTCTGCTGCGACCGACCGCCGGCGGTGCGCGGGTCGCCGGCTTCGATGTGGTGCGCGAGCGCACCGAGGTGCGCCGGCACATCGGGCTGGTCTTCCAGGAGACGACGCTCGACGACTACCTGACCGCCGAGCAGAACCTGCGCTTCCACGCCGACATCTACGGCATGCCGAAGGCGGACGTCGCACCGCGCATCGACGCGGTCCTCGAGATGGTCGGGCTGACCGATCGGCGTGACTCCAAGGTGCGCACCTTCTCCGGCGGCATGAAGCGCCGGCTGGAGATCGCCCGCGGCCTGCTGCACTCCCCGCGCGTGCTGTTCCTCGACGAGCCGACGATCGGGCTGGACCCGGAGTCGCGCGCCTCGCTGTGGCGCTACGTCGACCGGCTGCGCGCCGAGGAGGACATCACCGTCTTCCTGACCACGCACTACATGGACGAGGCCGAGCGCTGCGACCGCATCGCCATCGTCGACGCCGGCCGGATCGGGGCACTGGACACCCCGTCCGCGCTCAAGGCGAGCGTGGGGCACGACCGGGTGCGAGTGGCCACCATCGACGACGACGCCGCCGAGGCGCTCCTCCGCGAGCGGCTGGGCGTGGAGACCACGCGGGAAAGCGGCGCGCTCGTCGTCCTCACCCCGGACGGCGAGGAGTTCGTGCCCCGGCTGTTCGAGTTCGGGCTCACCGTGCGCTCGGTCAGCGTGGCTCGGCCGACGCTCGACGACGTGTTCCTGGCCTACACCGGCGCCCGGATGGCCGACCGGCAGGCCGCCGCCCCCGGACGGGGCAACCGGCTGTTCCCCGGAGGCGGGCGATGACCACGACGATCGCTCCGGTCCAGCTCGCCGGCCGCGGCCTGCGGCACGAGCTCCGCGCGGTGAAGGTGGTCTGGTACCGCGACATCCTGCGGTTCCGCACCGACCGCGGGCGGATCATCTCCTCGTTCGTGCAGCCGCTGCTGTTCCTCTTCGTGCTGGGCAAAGGCCTGGGCGCGAGCATCGGCGGGGGCGGCTTCGGCGGCGCGGATTACTCGACGTTCCTCTTTCCGGGCGTGCTGGCCACCTCGGTCATGTTCACCGCGGTCTTCTCGGCGATCTCGATCGTCTGGGACCGGGAGCTCGGCTTCCTGCGCGAGATGATGGTCGCGCCGATCAGCCGCACCAGCATCGTGCTGGGCAAGGCGCTGGGTGGCGCGACGGTGGCGACGGCGCAGTCGGTCGTGCTGCTGGCGCTGGCCGGCCTGGTCGGCGTCCCGTACGCGCCGCTGATGATCGTCGGCTCGATCGCGCTGCTCTTCGTCGTCGCGTTCACGCTCACGGCGCTGGGCCTGGTGATCGCGGTGCGAGTAGAACAGATCCAGACCGTGATGCCGCGGGTGCAGCTGCTGCTCGCGCCGCTGATGTTCCTGTCGGGGGCCTTCTTCCCGGTCAGCAGCGCCCTGCCGGCCTGGCTGCACGGCCTCGCCCTGGTCAATCCGATAACCTACGGCGTCGACGCCGTCCGCAGGCTGGTCCTGCACTACGTCGACGCCGGCTCGGGCGCCGCGGTCGCGCTGCACTGGGGTTCGTGGACGGTCCCCGTCTGGCTCGACGTGGTGATCGTCGGCGGGATGGGCGGCCTACTCCTCGCCGTCGCCGCCTGGCTGTTCAGCAAGACGGACTAGAGACGATCAGGGGCGGGGGTCATCAGAGACGATCCGACGTCGAGTCCGGTGCCGGCGAAGAAGTCGGCCAGCAGCTTGGACGACGTTGCGGTAGTGGGTGCTCGGGCTCCGTCCGCTCATGAGGCGTCGGCGCAGGCTGCGGCACATGTCGTTGCGGGCGTCTTCCCCGCCGCGGCTGATCAGCGACGAACTGTGGGCGCTGGTCGAGCCGCTGATCCCACTGCGCAAACCGGCCGTGCACGGCCGCACCGGGTGACCACGGACCTCGGATCGGGACGTGCTCCAGGGGATCGGGTTCGTGCTCTCCACCGGCATCGGCTGGGCCGAGCTGCCGACCGAGTTGGGCTGTGGGCCGGGTTGGACCTGCTGGCGGCGGATGCACGAGTGGGCCGAGACGGCATCCTGGTTGCAGTCGACGATCGCCGTGAACGACCAACGAGATGACACCCTACGGCGACTTCCTGCCCGTAACGTCCAACGCTTGCCGCTGCCCTTCGAGCATTCACTCAAGAACGTCGAGCATTGAGGTTTTCTCACCAGATTTGGCGGCCTGATAGGCGTTGCTGCTGGTCGCAGCCAGGGTTGCAGAAGAGCGCGCGGGCTCTCGGGGTGAAGATCGTCTCGCCAAAGGTCGATCCCCGTCTTCCCCGGGAGCCCGCTGTGTCTCATCGTGCCAGCCTGGACGTGTCCGCCGCGGTGTTGAAGGCCGTGACCGGCTGGATCGCCCAGCACCGCCGCCGCCCCGGTGCGCGGCCGGCGCAGCGGGCCGGCACGGTGCACGCCCAGGTCGTGCTCGTCCTGCGGTGGCTGCGCCACCGGCTGGATCTGCGCACGCTGGCCAGGGAGGCCGGGCTGAGCATCGCCACCGCCTACCGCTATCTGCACGAGGCGCTCGAGGTCATCGCCGCGCAGGCGCCCGACCTGGAGGCCGTACTGGCGCGCGCTCACGCCGCGGACCTGCCCTTTGTCTGCCTGGACGGCACGCTGGTGCCCACCGACCGGGTGGCCGCCCGCGCCGAGCGGGGTCATCACCTGTGGTACTCGGGCAAGCACCACGCCTTCGGCGGCAGCGTGCAGGTCCTCGCCGACCCGACCGGCTTTCCGCTGTGGGTCTCCGCAGTCCGTCCCGGCTCCACCCACGACCTGACCGCCGCCCGCGAGCTGGTGCTTCCGACGCTGTACCCGCACGCGGCCAGACGCCTGCCGGTACTGGCGGACAAGGGCTACACCGGTGCCGGCGTCGGCGTGCACGTCCCGGTTCGTCACCATCCCGACGGGCCGCTGCACATCGACAACCGCTGCTACAACCGGCTGATCACCGCGCTGCGGGCACCCACCGAACGCAGCAACGCTCTGCTCGGCCGGTGGCGCGCCCTTGACCGCGTCACCGTCTGCCCTCAGCGCATCAGTGCAATCGCTGCCGCCGCACTCGTCCTGACCTCACTCGACCGCGGAACCAGGTGAGAAAACCTCATTCACTCAAGAACGGCACGCGTGCTACGCACAGCGGTAGTCCGGGCCCCGCTTGGTGGAGCCCACTGCCGCTTCTCGGGGTGACGTGTTGGTCATTGTCGGGTGGCGTTGATGAATGCACGGTGACTTGAAGATCTACGCCGGGGCGCCGGCTCCAGGAACGGCTCGACCCGCTCGGACCGATCGCCTGGGCACCCGGTCCGGCAGGCTGCTGTCGATCTCGAGCGCCACGTCGCCACTGCACAGCACGAGCCTGCTGGCGCACAGGCTCGCATCGCCCGACTCGCCGGTGAACCGGCCCTGCTGGGTCAGCCGCCCGGCCGGTTCACCGCAGCCCGTGACGCCTGGCACGCAGGCCGCGACACCGGGCATCCCCAGCGTCCAGCTGTCACACCGGGGGCGGCCAGCGACCGGTCGGGTGTCCCACGACCCGAGTCCGAGCGCCACGGGCCTCGGGTCACGCCTGGTGCCGCCTCGAGCCTGGGGCGGTGAGCGGGCCGCCCCTCACGGGGCCGCCACCGCGCCGCGCGGAAGGGGACTGGAGGGGAACCGGAGCCTGCCGACCTACGGCGCGCCACCACCGGAGCCGGGCTCGTACCGGACGCCATCACCCAGCTCCGGCCCGGCGCCGAGCGAAGACCTCAGGCGCTCTCACCTCTTGGGCCACCGGCGACGGGAGCGCAACCGGAGGAGGACAGGAGCCTGACCGGAGAAGTCGGCTGTGGGCTGTCACCGATGGCCACGGAATCGCGCCTTCTTCAGGTCGCACCCCGCCCGTGCCCGCCGAGCCCCGGAGGCCGCCATGCCCGACCGGACCCCCGGCCGTGACACGCCGCCGAGCCACCGTCCGAGCTGCTCACCATCCCCGAAGCCGCCCAGCTGCTGCGCGCCCGGTCGCCCCCCTCCGGTACTGGCGCCATTTCGGCACCGGCCCGACAGGAGCCGGCCGCGGTGTCGTCGGCTGCCGTGACTCGGTGGGGCGGCGACCACGTCGTCACTGCCGGCGCGGGCCGGCAGACCTCGACGTGGGCCATCGAGCGGGCGATCCGCTCGGCTCGGCCACAGGTCGCCGGGCTGCCCGCTGCGTTCCGCTCCCTCGATCTGCGGCACCACCTGGCCAGCCTGCTCATCGGCAGCGGCCTCGACGTCGAGGTCGTGCAGCACCAAGGCCGTGCAGCACCGCCTCAGGTACGGCTCGGCCAAGACGCCGCTCGACACCTACGGGCACCAGTGGCCCGACAGCGACGAGTCCGCGTGGGCCGCCGTCGGCGGGGTGCTCGCCTCTCGTGGGGACTGGTTGGGGACCGAGCGGGCTGACCTGCAGACAGAACTGCAAGTCAGCCCGCTGGTTGACATCAGATGTCGTAGTACATCGCGAACTCGTGCGGGTGCGGGCGCAAGCGGATCGGGTCGATCTCGAACTCCCGCTTGTACTCGATCCACGTCTCGATCAGGTCGGGGGTGAAGACCCCGCCGTCGATGAGGTACTCGTGGTCGACCTCGAGCCGGTCGAGGACGGCGTCCAGCGAGGCCGGGACCTTCTCGATGCCCAGGGCCTCCTCCGGCGGCAGCTCGTAGAGGTCCTTGTCCACCGGCGCCGGCGGCTCGATCTTGTTCTTGATGCCGTCGAGGCCGGCCATGAGCATCGCCGAGAAGGCGAGGTAGGGGTTGGCCGACGGGTCGGGCACGCGGAACTCGATGCGCTTGGCCTTGGGGCTGTCGCCGGAGATCGGGATGCGGCAGCAGGCGGAGCGGTTGCGGGCGGAGTAGACGAGGTTGATCGGGGCCTCGTAGCCGGGCACCAGGCGGTGGTAGCTGTTCACCGTCGGGTTGGTGAAGGCCAGCAGCGACGGGGCGTGGGCCAGCAGGCCGCCGATGTAGTGGCGGGCGGTGTCGGACAGCCCCGCGTAGCCGGTCTCGGCGTGGAACAGCGGCTCGCCGTCGCGCCAGAGGCTCTGGTGGCAGTGCATGCCCGAGCCGTTGTCGCCGAACAGCGGCTTGGGCATGAAGGTCGCGGTCTTGCCGTGCGCCCAGGCGGTGTTCTTGATGACGTACTTGAACAGCATCAGGCTGTCGGCCGACCGCAGCAGCGTGTCGAACCTGTAGTTGATCTCGGCCTGGCCGCCGGTACCCACCTCGTGGTGACCGCGCTCGAGCTCCAGCCCGACCCCGATGAGGTTCTTCATCATGTCGGCCCGCAGGTCGCTCTGCTGGTCGTAGGGCTCGACCGGGAAGTAGCCGCCCTTCATCCGCGCCTTGTAGCCGCGGTTGGGGCCGAGCCCGTTCTCGCCGGTGGGGGAGCCGGAGTTCCAGGAGCCCTCGACCGAGTCGATGTGGAAGTAGCCCTCGTTGATCCTGGTGTCGTAACGGATCGAGTCGAAGACGTAGAACTCCGCCTCGGGGCCGAAGTAGGCGGTGTCGGCGATGCCGCTGCTGGCCAGGTAGGCCTCGGCCTTCTTCGCCACGTTCCGCGGGTCGCGGCTGTAGGCCTCCCGCGTGATCGGGTCGTGGATGAAGAAGTTCACGTTGAGCGTCTTGTGCTTGCGGAACGGGTCCACGAAGGCGCTGTTGGCGTCGGGCAGCAGCAGCATGTCCGACTCGTTGATGGCCTGGAAGCCGCGGATCGACGAGCCGTCGAAGCCCAGACCGTCGGAGAACGTGTCCTCGCCGAACGTCGACGCGGGGATCGTGAAGTGCTGCATGACGCCGGGCAGGTCGCAGAAGCGCACGTCGACGAACTCGACGTCGTTGTCGCGGATGTAGGCGGCGACCTCGTCGGGACTGGTGAACATCGATCCTCCGGGAGTGGGCGGACAGCCACCGGCCAAGCTACGAGCGAGGAGTTGCCCTGCCGTGTCCCGTCTGTTTCAGGGCGGTAACAACGCCGTCCGGCGTGTCGGCGCCGGTCGGTGTCTCCTCGGCCCGGCGGTTCGGCTGCCGGTGGGTCCTACGCTGGTGCACGTGGTCGGGGACGCGCAGCAACCCTCTCAGGAGCGCCGGCGGGGCGCCTCCCTGGGCCTGCCGTCCGACGGGCCCGGCTCGCTGGCGCCCTTCGGCACCCGGGTCCTGGCCTTCGTCGTCGACGCGTTCCTCTCGGCGGTGGTCGCCGGGCTGTTCACCGCGCCGAGCCTGCCGGGCAACTGGAGCCTGCTGTCCTTCGCCGCGGTCTACGTGCTCTTCCTGGTCGCCGCCGGGCAGACCCCGGGCATGCGCCTGCTCGGCCTGCGGCTGGCCCACCCGCGCCCGGCCCAGCGGCTGGCGCTGTGGCGCGCCGTCGTCCGCACCGGGCTGCTGATGCTGCTCGTGCCGGCGCTGGTGGTCGACGCCGACGGCCGCGGCCTGCACGACCGGGTCACCGACACCGCCGTCGTCCGCGACAGGTGATCGTCCGCCGCGAGCACCCACTCGACCACGCGGCGGTGCGGGAGCTGCACGCGGCGGCGTTCCCCACGGACGTCGAGGCCCGGCTGCTCGACGAGCTGCGCGCGGACGCGGGCTTCCTGCCGCACCTGTCCCTCGTGGCCGCGGACGGCGGGGACGTCGTCGGGCACGTGATCGCGACCCGCGGGTGGATCGAGCCGCTGGGCGCCGCGGCGCTCGGGCTCGGCCCGCTCGGTGTCCGGCCGGGGTCCCAGGGCCGGGGCGTGGGCACCGTGCTGGTGCACGCGCTGCTCGCCGCGGCCGAGGCGGCCGGCGAGGGCCTCGTCGCGCTGCTCGGGGCACCCGGCTACTACGGGCGGTTCGGCTTCGTCCGGTCCACCGACCTCGGCGTCGCCCCGCCCGACCCCGCGTGGGACGCGCACTTCCAGGCCCGCCGGCTGGCCGGCCCCGAGCAGCGCGGCACCTTCCGCTACGCCGAACCCCTCACCCGCCTCTGACGGCCTCCGCCGGGCCCGCGACGATCAGGTGACCTGATCGTCGAGCGTCCTCCCTCACGGTGGGACGTGAGGGAGGACACCGCATGATCAGGTCCCCTGATCCCGGCCGCCCCTCCCGGGACGGTCAGGGGCCGACCTGCAGGCCGGACCGGATCGCGAACACCACCAGCTGTGCGCGGTCCCGGGCGTGCAGCTTGAGCATCGCCCGGCTGACGTGGGTGCGCACCGTCGCCGGGCTCACCACCAGCTCCTCGGCGATCTCGTCGTTGGACCGGCCGGTGGCCACCCAGGCGACGATCTCCCGCTCCCGCTCGGTCAGCTCGGCGATCCCCGGGTGCGGCGCCGAGCGGGCCGCCGGCGCCGCCGCGAACTGCTCGATCACCCGGCGGGTGACCGCGGGCGACAGCAGCGAGCCGCCGTCGGCCACCACCCGCACCGCCCGCAGCAGCTCGTCGGGGTCGCCGTCCTTGAGGACGAAGCCGCTCGCGCCGGCGGCCAGCGCCTCGAACACGTACTCGTCCAGGCCGAACGTGGTGAGGACGACGACGCGGACGGCGGCCAGCGCCGGGTCGGCGGTGATCCGGCGCAGCGCGGTCAGCCCGTCGACACCGGGCATCCGGACGTCCATCAGGACCACGTCGGGCACCGTGGCCCGCACCAGGTCGAGACCGGCCGCGCCGTTGGCCGCCTCACCGACGACCTCGGTGTCCGGCTCGCTGTCGAGCAGCACCCGCAGGCCCATGCGCACCAGCGCCTGGTCGTCGACCACGACCACCCGGATCACGGCCGGACCTCCGGGACGGCGACCGCCGTCCGGGGAGCCGCGGCGGCCAGCGGCAGCTCGGCCCGGACGGCGAACCCGCCCCCGGGCACCGGCCCCGCCGTCAGCGAGCCGCCCACCGACGCCGCACGCCGGCGCATCCCCTCGATCCCGCTGCCCGTCGCCGGCACCGGGACGGCGACGCCGCTGCCGCGATCGCCCACCTCGACGGTCAGCGCCGCCCCACTGCAGGCGACCCGGACGTGCGCCGGCGCGCCGCCCGCGTGCCGCAGCACGTTGGTCAGCGACTCCTGCACGACCCGGTAGGCGACCGCGCCGACCTCCTCCGGGACCCCGTCGCAGGGCTCGACGTCGGCGGTGAGCACCAGGCCGCCGGCGCGCATCCGGTCGAGCAGGTGCGGGAGGTCGGCCAGGCCCGGCACCGGCCGGCGGCTGCCGGCGTCCTCCGAGCGCCACCGGTCGAGGTCGGCCCGCAGCCCGTCGAGCGCCTCGCGGCTGGTCGCCTGGATGCTGGTGAGCAGCTCCCGGACCCGCTCCGGGTCGCGGTCGAGGACGTGCTTGGCCACCCCGGCGTGCAGGGCGACGACCGCCAGCGCGTGACCGACACCGTCGTGCACGTCCTGCGCCATGTGCAGGCGCTCCTCGGAGACGGCGCGCCGGGCCTGCTCCGCGCGGACCCCCTCCTCCGAGCGGCGGCGCACCTGCAGCGCGGCACCGACGGCGGCCACCCCGCCGACCACGGCAGCCCACCCGGTGCTCCAGGCGAGGTGCGCCAGCCAGCCGCCCCGGCCCCCGTAGAACGCCGGGGCCGCCGCCGCGGCGGGGACCAGGGCCAGGCCGGTGACCCAGGCCAGCGCCTCCCGCCAGGACAGCCGGGTCGCCACCGCCCAGGCCGCCACGGGCCCGGTCAGCAGGACCGGCCCGAACGCGAAGCCCCGGGCGAGGTAGGCCGAGACGGCCAGCCCGCAGACCACGAGAACCAGCCGCGGCGCGCGCCGGCGCAGCAGCAGCGCCAGCGCCGCCACGGCCACGTAGACGTGGGCCTCCGCGTCCGGCACCCGCAGCCACGGCTGGTCCTCCGCGGCCTCGCCGGACGCGGCCAGCCCGAGCACCAGCAGCGGCAGGGCGGGCACGAGGTCGTGCCACCCCGGGCGGAGCGCGGGCGCGGTGGGCACGCGGCGACGATAGGTCGGCGCAGCCCGGCGCGTCGTCCCCCGCGGCACGGCGCCCGGCGTACGCAGATCTGCGTACGCGCGAGAGCCGCTCCTGGGCCGACGCGCGCGAGCCGGCCGGTCGCCAGGCTGGCGGGCATGGACGACACCGTGGTGGTCACCGACCGCCTGACCAAGCGCTACGGGGCGCGGACCGCCGTCGACTCCGTGAGCCTGACCGTGCGGCGGGGCGAGGTGTACGGCTTCCTCGGCCCCAACGGCGCGGGCAAGACGACGACGCTGCGCATGCTGCTCGGCCTGGTGCGGCCCAGTGGTGGGCGGGCCACCGTCCTGGGCGCGGCGCCGGGCAGCCGCGCCGCCGCGTCCGGGACCGGCGCCCTCGTCGAGGGCCCGGGCTTCTACCCCTACCTCTCCGGCCGGGACAACCTGCGGGTGGTGGCCCGCTACCGGCAGCTGGGCGAGAGCGCCGTCGACGCGGCGCTGGAGCGGGTCGACCTCACCCGCCGCGGCCGGGACCGCTTCCGCTCCTACTCGCTGGGCATGAAGCAGCGCCTCGGCGTCGCCGCGGCCCTGCTGGGCGAGCCGGAGCTGCTCGTCCTCGACGAGCCCACCAACGGCCTGGATCCGGCGGGCATGGCCGACATGCGCGCCCTCGTCGTCGACGTCGCCCGCGGCGGGCAGACCGTGGTGCTCTCCAGCCACCTGCTGACCGAGGTGCAGGAGATCTGCGACCGGGTCGGGGTCCTGGCCGACGGCCGGCTGCTGGCCGAGAGCACCGTGGCCGAGCTGCGCGGGGGTGCCGCCGTCGTCCTGCGGGCCGACCCGCTGGACCGGGCCCTGGCCGTCGCGCTGCGCGTGGCCGGCGACGACGCCGTCACCGTGGTCGACGACGGCCGCGCGCTGCGGCTGGACGGCGCGACGCCGGTGCCGGCGCTGGTGCGGGCGCTGGTCGCCGAGGACGTCGACGTGCGGGAGGTCCGCAGCGTCGAGCGGTCCCTGGAGGAGGTCTTCCTGGAGCTGACCGGCAGCTCCGGCGTCCCCGCGACGGACCTGGAGGGAGTGCGATGAGCGCGCTGGGAGCGAGCACGCGCGCCGAGCTGCTGCGGCTGCGGCGGTGGCCGGCGATGTGGGTGCTGCTGGGGGTGTGGGTGGCCCTCAACGTGACGTTCGGCTACGTCTTCGACTGGATCGCCTACCGCAACGGCTCGGCCCCCGGGCCGGGTGCGCCCCCCGGCGCACCGGTGGGCAGTGCGCTGCTGCCCGGGCTGCTGCCGCCGGCCGCGCCGGTGACGCTGGTGCAGGGGATGCCGGTGTTCGGCGGCGCGCTGGTCCTGGTGCTGGGTGCGCTCGCGGTCGGCAGCGGCTACGGCTGGGGCACCTGGAAGACGGTGCTCACCCAGGGACCGGGCCGCGGTGCCGTGATCGGCGGCACCCTGACCGCGCTCGCCGTCGTCGTCACCGGGCTGGTGCTCGTGACCGCGGCGGTCGACCTGGGCGCGTCCGTCCTCGTCGCGACCGTGGAGGGGCAGCCGGTGGACCTGCCCTCGGTGGGGGACTGGGCGCAGGCCGTGGGCACCGGGCTGCTCGTGCTGGGCACGTGGGCCATGGCCGGGGTGCTCGTCGGCGTCCTCACCCGCAGCCCGGCGCTGGGCGTGGGGCTGGGCCTGGTCTGGGCGCTGGTGGTCGAGACCCTGCTGCGTGGCGTGGGCGGGGTGCTCGACGGGCTGACGGTGGTCACCGACCACCTGCCGGGCACGGCCGCGGGCTCGCTGGTGGGCGCGCTGAGCCGCGCCCAGGGCGGAGCCGCGCAGGGCACGCCGGGAGTGCTCGACGTGCTCAGCGGGCCGGCGTCGGCCGGCTGGCTGGCCGCCTACCTGGTCGGGTTCGCCGTCGTGACGCTGGCGGTGGTGACCCGCCGCGACGTCGCCTGACCCGGGCCCCTGGGATGCCGGCCGCCCCGCCCCCTGCCGCGAGCGCGCGGTGGGGGGCGGGGTGGTCCTGCCTCAGCGGCGGCGGACCTGCCGGGCGCTGACCGTCATCTGCCGGCCTCCGGGCATCGGGCCGCCGGGGACGGGCATCCGGGGGCCGCCGAGCGCGGACATGCGGCGGCCGAGGGTGTTGACCTCGGCGGCGGACAGGTTGCGCGGCAGCTTCATCACGTGGGTGCTGAGCTTGCGCAGGGGCACCTGCCCCTCCTCGTCGCCGACGACGAGGTCGTAGATCGGGGTGTCGCCCACGACGCGGGCGATCTTCTTCTTCTCCTGCGCGATCAGGCTCCGGACGCGGGTGGGGGAGCCCTCGCCGACGAGGACGACCCCGGGCCGGCCGAGCACCCGGTGCACGGCGTCGAGCTGGGTCGTGCCGGCGACGCCCGCGCTCACCCGCCAGTCGCCGCGCATGCCCTCGAGGACCCAGGCCGCCGCTCCGGGCTGGCCCTCGACCTGCCGGTAGGCCGAGCCCTGCGCCCGGCGGCCGAAGACGATCATGGCGGCCAGGACGCCCAGGACGATCGCGATCGGCAGGAACAGGAACGGGGAGCCGAGGAGGACGGCCACGAGCTCGACGACGCCGGCCACCGCCACGAAGGCGATGAGCATCAGCCAGGGGAGCTTCGGGTCGTTCTTCTGCGTCAGCGAGTACGCCTGCTTGATCATGCGGACCTGGTTGCCGACCTTCTTGAGCCGGCCGACCTTGGGCTCGCCGTCCTTGCCGGCCCGGCCCTTGCCCTTGTCGGCCCGGCCCTTTCCGGAGGCGGCCGTGGCCCCGGCGGCAGCGCCCGAGGACCGGCCGCGCCCCGCAGCGGGGCCGCGCCCTGCCTTGCCGGCGGGCGCGGGGGAGTCTGTGGGCTTGCTGCGTGCCATGCCCCCAGGATAGGGGCGCGCGCGGCCGGTCCCGGTGGACCGGCCGCGACGTCCTCAGTTCGAGCGGGTCAGCCCGCGGGCCTCGACTGCCTGCTGGTAGAGCCGGCCGGCCCGGTAGGAGCTGCGGACCAGCGGCCCGGCGAGCACACCGGGGAAGCCGATCTCCTCGGCCCGGGCCTGGAAGCCGACGAACTCCTCGGGCTTGACCCAGCGGACGACGGGGTGGTGCCGCGGCGAGGGCCGCAGGTACTGGGTGATGGTCAGCAGGTCGCACCCGGCCTCGTGCAGGGCCTGCATCGTCTCGACGACCTCGTGCGGCTCCTCGCCCATGCCCAGGATCAGGTTGGACTTGGTGACCAGCCCGGCCTCGCGGGCGGCGGTGATGACCGCCAGCGACCGCTCGAACCGGAAGCCGGGCCGGATCCGCTTGAAGATCCGCGGCACGGTCTCGACGTTGTGCGCGAGCACCTCGGGCCGGGAGGAGAAGACCTCGGCCAGCTGGGCGGGGTCGGCGTTGAAGTCGGGGATGAGCAGCTCGACGCCGCAGCCGGGGACGGCGGCGTGGATCTGGCGCACCGTCTCGGCGTAGAGCCACGCGCCGCCGTCGGGCAGGTCGTCGCGGGCGACCCCGGTGACGGTGGCGTAGCGCAGCTGCATCGTGGCCACGCTCTCGGCGACCCGGCGGGGCTCGTCGGCGTCGAAGTCGGCGGGCTTGCCGGTGTCGATCTGGCAGAAGTCGCAGCGCCGGGTGCACTGGTCACCGCCGATGAGGAAGGTGGCCTCCCGGTCCTCCCAGCACTCGTAGATGTTGGGGCAGCCGGCCTCCTCGCAGACGGTGTGCAGGCCCTCGCGGCGCACCAGCGACTTCAGCTCGGTGTACTCCGGGCCGGTCCTGAGCCGGGTCTTGATCCACTCCGGCTTGCGCTCGATCGGGACCTGGCTGTTGCGGACCTCCAGGCGCAGCAGCTTGCGGCCGGCCGGCGCGATCGTGGGGTCCGAGGAGGGGGTCGGGGCCACCGTCTCGCTCATGATCGACCACGGTACTCCCGGACGCGCACCGCCCCCGCTGCCCGGAGGGGCGGCGGGGGCGGTGTGAGGCAGTTCTCGGACGACCTCAGGCCTGGCCGGCCGCGGGGCCGGCGGTCGGGCCCTCCTGCGCGTTGCCGCCACTGGTGAACGGCTCGGGTGCGGTCTGCGTGGGGTCGGTCTCGCCGGCGCCGGCGTCACCGGCGACGTTCTGGGCGTCGCGGATGCCCATGTCGGACTCGGCGGGTGCCGAGTCGCCGGCGACGAACTGCGCGTCGGAGACGGTCTTGCCGGACTGGTCGTTGCTCGGGGAGCTGGGCACGGGGTCCTCTCGGTAGCTGGGCACGGGCCCGTCACCGGCCGGGGCCGGCGTCCACGGGTCCTCCCTCTTCCGGCGCATGAGCACCGTCGCCGCGGCGAGGGCGGCGACGATCGCCACCAGCCACGGCCAGCGGCGCGGCTCGGGCTCGACGTGGGCCCGGCGCCGGACGGTCCTGGTGGTCCGTGCCGCCTCCCTACCCAGCCGGGCCTGCTGCCGCACCACCATCTCGCGGACGTCGGCGGTGGCCTTCGCCGTGCCCGCCGCGAGCTCGGCGCGGCGCCGCCCCAGCTGGATCAGCGCCGTCCCGACGCCGGCGGCCAGGGAGCCGCGGGCGTCGGCCAGCGCGGGCCCGACCGCCTCGCGGGCGGCGAGCACGCGGGGGGCGACCTCGTCGGCCAGTGCCCGGCGCGTGGCGGCCTGGACGGCCGTCACGTGCGGCGCCAGGTCGGCGGCGGTCCTGGCGGCCGCGGCACCGGCGGCGGCCAGCGTCGAGCTGAGGGCCGGGCCGGCCGCCTCGCGGGCGGCCTCCAGGCGCGGGGTCAGCACCTCGACGGCGGTGTCGACCCGCTCCCGGGCGAGCTCCAGCACCGGGCCGGCCGCGTCCCAGGCGGCCTCGACCCGCGGGGTCAGCGCCTCGCGGGCGGCCTCGACGGCCGGGGCGGCGACGGCGACGGCGGCGGCCACCTTCGGGGCGACCACCTCGCGGGCGGACTCCAGCACCGGGCCGGCCACGTCCCAGGCGGCCTCGACGCGTGGTGCGAGCTGCTCCGCGGCGGCCAGGCCGGCCTCGGTGACGGCGACGCCGAGGTGGCTGAGCCCCTCCTGGAGCTCGGCCCCGATGACCTCGCTTCGGGACTGTGTGCGGAACACGGGATGCACCTCCGGGTTGATCGACGCGAGCCATCCTGCCCGGTCCCGCCGACCGGCACACCCCCGGGGACGGCGTCCGGCGCCGCCCGCGAGTGGTCGCGCGGTGCCGCGTCAGACGGCCGGCTGCACCTGCTCGCTGCGCTCGCCGGCCAGCCAGCGCAGGAAGGCCGCCAGCGGCATGGGCCGGGCGATGGCGTACCCCTGGGCGACGTCGCAGCCGAGGTCGGCCAGCCGACGGCCGGTGGCGAGGTCCTCCACCCCCTCGGCGACCAGGCTCAGGCCCAGGTCGTGGGCCAGGGCCGCCGTGTGCCGCACGATCGCCGCGGCGCGCTCGTCGGTGTCGACGTCGGCGGTGAGGCTGCGGTCGAGCTTGAGCTCGTCGGCGGGCAGGTGGCGCAGGTAGGCCAGCGAGCTGTAGCCGGTGCCGTAGTCGTCGATCGACGTCCGCACGCCCAGCCGGCGCAGCTGGCCGAGCACCGTCCGGCCACGCTCGGGGTCGGACATGAGGGTGTCCTCGACCAGCTCCAGGGTCAGCGCCGCCGGCGGCAGGCCCCGCCGGTCCAGCTCCGCGGCCACCTTCGTCGGCAGGTCGAGGTCGGCGACGTTGGCCGCGGCGAGGTTCACCGAGATCGGCACCCCGTGCTCCTCCCACCACTGCGCCACCGCGTCGAGGGAGCGCTCGAGCACGGCGTCGGTCAGCGGGCGCAGCAGCCCGGCCTGCTCGGCGGCCGGCAGCACGACGGCGGGGCTCAGCAGCCCGCGGGTGGGGTGATTCCAGCGCACCAGCGCCTCGCAGCCGACCACCCGGCCGTCGTCCATCGCCACCTGCGGCTGCAGGTGGACGTCGAGCTCGCCCTCGGTCAGGGCGGTGCGCAGCTCCTCCATCGTCCGCAGCCGGTCCACGGAGCCGCTGCCCGGGTCGGGGACGTACACCTGCACGCCGCTGCGCTCGGTCTTGGCCGCGTACATGGCCACGTCGGCGCAGCGCAGCAGCTCCTGCACGTCGTCGGCGGGGATCGGGGCGGTCGAGACGCCGATGCTGACGCCGACGTGCAGCCGGATGCCCCCGACGGGGAAGGGCCGGCGCAGCAGGTCCTCGACGACCCCGGCCCGGTCCGCGGCGGTCTCCAGGTCGGTCGCGGGCAGCAGGACGGCGAACTCGTCACCGCCGAGGCGGGCGAGGAGGTCACCGGGCCGCAGCGCCGGAGCCAGCCGCGGGCCGACCTGGCAGAGCAGCTCGTCGCCGGCGCCGTGGCCGAGGCTGTCGTTGACCTCCTTGAAGCCGTCGAGGTCGAGCAGCAGGAGGGCCGCCGGGCGTGCCGTGGTGGCCTCGGCGACGACGACGCGGGCGGCCTCGAGCAGGGCGCGGCGGTTGGGCAGGCCGGTGAGCTCGTCGGTGCGCGCCTCCAGCCGGACCTCGTTGAGGGCCCGCACCTCGCGGAAGGTGAAGGTGGTCCGCGCGACGCCGACCAGGACGCAGCCGATCGCGCACCACGCCGCCCACGGCGACATGGAGTCACCCCAGCCCAGCCCCAGGACGGCGAGGCTGGCCAGGTTGCACACCATGGGGACGGCGAGCACCCGCCAGCCGACCCGGCTCTCGGCCTCGCGCTCGGCCGGGGTGGCGCGGTCGCTGCGGTGGGCCGCCACGCCCATGAGCAGCACGCCGAGCAGCCAGCTGAGGTCCAGCGGCCCGCCCTCGACGTAGTGGCCGGTGGTCGCCAGGTCGAGGTAGACGACGTCGCCGGCCAGGTTGGCGACGATGCCGCCGCCCAGCAGCAGCAGCGCCGGGTCGCGGCGCACTCCCAGGATGGCCGACACGGCCACGAGCAGCGCCAGCAGCACCACGTCGGCGACCGGGTAGGCCAGGTTGGTCACGACCGCGGCGGGGCTGCCCTCGGTCAGCCGCAGCGCCGGCTCCAGCAGGAGGGCGATGGCCACGGCGGTGGCGCCCAGGGCGCCTATCCCGCCGTCGAGCCACATGCTGGCGTGGAAGCGGCCGACCCGGGTCCGGATGAGCCCGACGAGCGCGACGTAGAGCGGCAGGAAGTACGCGATCCAGCAGGCGTCGGCCACCGAGGGGTAGGGCGGCTCGGCCAGGTCCCCGAGGAGGAGCGTCCAGGCGAGGTTGCCGGCGACGGACAGTGCCAGGGCGAGCGCCAGGCACGCCCACGCGAGGCGCTCGGCGCGGTTCCTGCGCGCGGCGAGGACGCACGTCACACCGGCACCGAGGTAGACGGCGTTGTACAGGACCAGGTCGTAGGCCAGCGCCCAGGCCTCGCCGTCGGGGCGGGGCCCGATCCCCGTGGTGAACAGCGCCAGGACCACCCCGGTCAGGACGAGCGTCCACCGGGAGACCCGGCGGCTGCCCACGCGGGGCTGGATCGATCGCACACGCTCTTCCTCGGCGGCCGCGGACCGCGGGTGGAGCGGAGCGGCCGGGGACATCACCCCCGGGGGGCAGACGCCGCCGGAGCGGGAACCGGCACGACCCCGTATCCGCGCGCGTCCCGCGCCGGGCCGGGAGTAGGCTCGCGCGCGTGATCGGGCAGCTGCTCCTTCGCCGGCCGTGCTGATCTGACCCATCGGACCAGCACGGCGACCCCTCCTGCGTGAGGGGTTTTTTTCTGCCCGCCGCACGACCCGCGAGGAGATCCCCACCATGAGCCAGACGGTGAGCCGGCCCACCACCGACCCGGCCGACGAGGGCGTCCCGCCGCACCGCTACACGCCGGCGCTCGCGCAGCGGATCGAGCTGGCGTGGCAGGACCGCTGGGAGCGGGAGGGCACGTTCCACACGCCCAACCCGACCGGTCGGCTGTCGGCGGGCTTCGAGCGGGTCGCCGACCGGCCGAAGTCCTTCATCATGGACATGTTCCCGTACCCCTCGGGTGCGGGCCTGCACGTCGGCCACCCGCTGGGCTACCTGGGCACCGACGTCACCAGTCGGTTCCGCCGCATGGACGGCGACAACGTGCTGCACCCCATGGGCTACGACGCCTTCGGCCTGCCCGCCGAGCAGTACGCCGTCCAGACCGGGCAGCACCCGCGGATCACCACCGAGGCCAACATCGCCGCCATCCGCGCGCAGCTGCGGCGGCTGGGCGTCGACCACGACGAGCGCCGGACCTTCGCCACGATCGACCCCGGCTACTACCGGTGGACCCAGTGGATCTTCCTGAAGATCTTCGGCGCCTGGTTCGACGAGCAGGCCGGTCGCGCCCGCCCCGTCGAGGAGCTGGTCGCCGAGCTGGACGCCGGCACCCGGCAGCCGGCACCGGGCACCAACCCCTCGGGCCGCCCGTGGGCGGAGCTGTCGGCGGTCGAGAAGCGCCAGATCGTGGACGCCCACCGGCTGGCCTACCGGCACGAGGCGCCGGTCAACTGGTGCCCGGGCCTGGGCACCGTGCTGTCCAACGAGGAGGTCACGCCCGACGGCCGGTCCGAGCGCGGCAACTTCCCGGTGTTCCGGCGCCCGCTCAACCAGTGGATGATGCGGATCACCGCCTACGCCGAGCGGCTGCTGGCCGACCTGGACCGGCTGGACTGGTCGGACTCGGTCAAGCAGATGCAGCGCAACTGGATCGGCCGCTCCACCGGTGCGCGCATCCGCTTCCCGGCCGGCTCCGAGACGATCGAGGTCTTCACCACCCGCCCCGACACGCTGTTCGGCGCCACCTACGTGGTGCTGGCGCCCGAGCACCCGCTGGTCGAGGCGCTGACCGCACCCTCCTGGCCGTCCGGCGCCGACCCGCGGTGGACCGGCGGCGCGGCCACCCCGGGCGAGGCGGTGCGCGAGTACCAGCGGCAGGCGTCGCGGCGCTCGGAGCTCGACCGCCAGGACGCCGGCCGCGAGAAGACCGGCGTCTGGCTGGGCGTCACCGCCGTCAACCCGGTCGACGGCCGCGAGCTGCCGGTCTTCATCGCCGACTACGTGCTGACCGGCTACGGCACCGGCGCGATCATGGCGGTACCCGGTGAGGACACCCGCGACTGGGAGTTCGCCGAGGTCTTCGGGCTGCCCGTCGTCCGCACGGTGCAGCCGCCCGAGGACTGGGACGGCGGGGCGTACACCGGCGCCGGCGAGATGATCAACTCGGCGAACGGCGAGGTCTCGCTGAACGGCCTGGACAAGACGGCCGCCATCACGACCATCACCGACTGGCTGGTGGGGCACGGCCACGGCGAGGCGACGACCACCTACAAGCTGCGCGACTGGCTGTTCAGCCGGCAGCGGTACTGGGGCGAGCCGTTCCCGATCGTCTACGCCGCCGACGGGGACGACGCCGGCCTGCCGCGGGCGGTGCCGGAGTCGCTGCTGCCGGTGCTGCTGCCCGAGGTCGACGACTACTCGCCGAAGACCTTCGCCGACGACGACGCCGAGTCCGCGCCCGAACCGCCGCTGTCCCGGGTCACCGAGTGGACGACGGTCGAGCTGGACCTGGGCGACGGCGTGCGGACCTACCGCCGCGAGACCAACACGATGCCCAACTGGGCGGGCTCGTGCTGGTACTACCTGCGCTACCTGGACCCCGGCGACGACGCGCAGATGGTCGACCCGGAGCTGGAGCGCTACTGGCTGGGCCCGCGCTCGCCGGGTGACGTCGGCGGCGTCGACCTCTACGTCGGCGGCATGGAGCACGCGGTGCTGCACCTGCTGTACGCCCGCTTCTGGCACAAGGTGCTGCACGACCTGGGCTACGTCTCCAGCGAGGAGCCCTTCCGCCGGCTGGTCAACCAGGGCTACATCTCCGCCTACGCCTACACCGACGAGCGCGGCTTCTACGTGCCCGCCGCCGACGTGGTCGAGGAGGACGGGCGGTTCCTGTACGAGGGCAGGCCGGTCACCCGCGAGTACGGGAAGATCGGCAAGAGCCTGAAGAACATGGTCACGCCCGACGAGATGATCGGGGCCTACGGCGCCGACACGTTCCGGGTGTACGAGATGTCGACCGGCCCGCTGGAGCAGTCGCGACCGTGGGACACCAAGGCCGTCGTCGGCTCACAGCGGCTGCTGCAGCGCATCTGGCGGGTCGTCGTCGACGAGGAGACCGGTGCGGTGCGGGCCGACGACTCGGCGCCGGACGAGGACACGCTGCGGGCCCTGCACCGGGCCATCGCCGGGGTGCGCGACGGCATGGCGACGCTGCGGTTCAACATCGCCATCGCCCGGGTCACCGAGCTGACCAACGCGCTGACCGCCGCCTACGGCGCCGACTCGCCGGTGCCGCGGTCGGTCGTCGAGCCCCTGGTGCTGATGGTGGCGCCGCTGGCCCCGCACGTCGGCGAGGAGCTGTGGGCGCGGCTGGGGCACGACTCCTCGGTGGCGTGGGCGCCGTTCCCGGTGGCCGACGAGCGGTGGCTGGTCGAGGACACCGTGCAGGTCGCCGTCCAGGTCAACGGCAAGGTGCGCGCGCAGGTGACCGTGCCGGCCGACGCCGACGCCGTGGCCCTGGAGGCGGCGGCCCGGGCCGACGAGAAGGTGGCCGCGCAGCTCGACGGGAGGACCGTGCGGCGCGTGGTCGCCGTCCCGGGGCGGCTGGTCAACTTCGTCGTGGGCTGAGGCCCTCGCCCCGCGTGACCCGGTCCCGGGTCACGCGGGGCGGATGCGGATGATCTCGTGCCGCTCGGTGCCGGGCCCGGTCAGCCGGCGCTGCGCGGCAGCGCTCAGACGGCCGGGGTGAAGCTGAGCACCCGCCGCACCGCCGCCTCCACCGCGTCGACGACCTCGGCGACGGGCACGTCACGCCCCAGCTCGGCCGACAGCGAGGTGACCCCGGCGTCGACGATCCCGCAGGGGACGATCGCGCCGAAGGCCCCCAGGTCGGGGTCGCAGTTGAGCGCGAAGCCGTGCATGGTGACCCCGCGCGCCACCCGGACGCCGATCGCGGCGATCTTGCGCTCGGGGCGGAACCGGCTGCCCGGCCCGGGCGCGTCGGCGGCCACCCAGACCCCGCTGCGGCCCTCGACCTGCTGGGTCGCCACGCCGAGGTCGGCACAGACCGCCATGAGCGCGTCCTCCAGCCGGCGGACGTGCGCGACCACGTCAACCGGGTCGGGCAGCGCCACGATGGGGTAGCCGAGCAGCTGTCCGGGCCCGTGCCAGGTGATCTTGCCGCCGCGGTCGACGTCGATGACCGGTGTGCCGTCGGCCGGCCGCTCGTGCGGCTCGGTGCGCCGGCCGGCGGTGTAGACGGAGGGGTGCTCGAGCAGCAGGAGCGTGTCGGGACCCTCGCCGGCGACCCGGGCGGCGTGGATCTCGCGCTGCCGCGCCCACGCCTCCTCGTAGGGGACGGTGCCGGCCCGGACGACGCGCAGCTCGCTCACGTCCACCAGCGTAGAGAACGGACCCCGTCCTCCCCACTCCTCGCAGGTGCGGTCGCCGGACCCCTGATCCACCGCCCGCAGGTCGGCGGCGGGGCGCCGCAGGGGTCGGGGACGAGGCGGGTCACCGCAGCCGGCGGGGCTCGATCCGGATCTCGACCGCCGCGCCGTCGGGTCCGCGCTCCACCCGGTAGGCGGCCTTGCCGGGCCGGTCGGCGACGGCCTCGACCACGGCGGTGCCGCGGTAGACCAGCCCCACGCCGTCGTCGGTGGCGTGCCCGGCCGGCAGCGTCCCGTCGGCGACCAGCCGGTGGTAGAGCGGGCGGCGCTGCTCCTCGGAGTCGTAGTGCACGCCGTTGGAGGTCGGGATCAGCCCCAGGCCGTTGGTCACCGGCCGCAGATCGGGACCGTAGGAGTCGGTGGTGCCCCCGACGTGCCAGCACAGCGAGCCCGCCGACACCCCGCCGAGCACCACGCCGGCCCGCCAGCACTCCGCGAGCACCTCGTCGAGCCCGTGCACCCGCCAGACCGCCAGCAGGTTGGCCACGCTGCCGCCGCCGACCCAGACGACGTCCTGGGCCAGCAGGTGCGCCCGCACGTCGGCGACGGTCGGCATGGGGAACAGGCTCAGGTGGCTCACCCGCACCGCGCTGCCGGCGAACGCGCCGTAGACGCCGGCCAGCCGGACCGGGTCGTCGCCGGTGGCGGTGCCGAGGTAGCACAGCCGCGGCTGCTCGGGGGCGCCGGCGAGCTCGGCGGCCAGGGCGAACACCGGGCCGGGTGCCCAGTCGTAGGGGCCGCGACCGCGCGAGTCGAAGCCGATGCTGGTGGCCAGGATCGTCGGCGCGGTGGCGGGCATCAGGCGGCTCCTCGGTCCGCGCCGCGGCCGGCCGCGTCGCCCCGCAGCGCGCGCAGGACCGCCGCGGCGGTGCGCCGGCCGCTGGCCATGGCGCCCTGGATGGACGGGGTGTCGCGGTGGTCCCCGCAGACGTACAGGCCGCCACCGAGGTCGACCGGCCGGCGCAGCTGCACGGGCGGCAGCGCGGCCGGCTGCGCCCCGGTGACCGTGACGGTGGTCAGGTGCTGCAGGTCGGCGGCGGCGACGTCGTGCAGCCGGGCCACCTCGTCGCGCACGTCGGCCTCGCGCGTCGTGGCCAGCGAGCTGCTGGCGACCAGCGCCCGCCCGTCGGGGCCGTAGGCGGGCTGGGCGTCGGTCAGCACCACGCTGTTGACCAGCTGCCCGCCGGGCGTGCCCAGGACGATCAGCGGATCGCTCCACGGGCTGGCCGGCAGCACGTGGTAGTGGGTGGTCACCTGCCGCGGGGCGCTCGTTGCGACGGCGGGCACGAGGGCGGCCGCCGTGTCGGGGTCGGTGGCCACGACGACGGCGTCCGCACGCACCACGCCGGCGTCACTGGTGACCGCCGTCCCGGAGACCTCGGCGACCCGCACGCCGTGGTGCAGGCGCTCGGCGCCCACGCGGGCCGCCAGCTGCTCACCGATGGCCTGGATGCCGCGGGCCGGCAGGCCGGTCGCGCCGCGGGCGAAGCTGCGCCACAGCAGGTCGAGGTAGCGGCTCGAGGTCTCCAGCCGGTCCTCCAGCAGGACGCCGGCGAGGAAGGGCCCGAAGAACCGCTCGAGTGCCGTCGCACCCACACCGGCCCGGGTCAGGTGCTCGGCGGCGCTGGTCTCGGGTGCCGAGAGCAACCGGGGCACGGGGGCGAAGGCAGCCCGGGCCGAGTACGCGGCGATGGCCAGCGTGCGGGGCAGCGGGCCCAGCGGGGCGCGCAGCGTGTCGAGGGCGGCGGACGGCCGGCGGCGGGGGTCGACCACCCGGTGTGCGCGGCCCTCCGCCCGGACGACCGCACCCGGGGTGAAGTACCCGAGGTCGAGGGCCCCGAGGTCGAGGTCGGCCGCGCGGGGATAGCCGGTGTTGAAGACCTGGAACCCGCGGTCGACGACGAAGCCGTCGACCCGCTCGGTGGCCAGCCGGCCGCCGGCGTGCGCCCCGGCCTCCAGGACGTGGACGTCGCGCCCGGCGGCGACCAGACGGGTGGCCACGGACAGGCCCGCGAGCCCCGCGCCCACGACGACGACCTCGGCACGGGCGGGCAGCGGCATGGCCCGAACCTAGGCCGGATCCGGCCGGCCCACCCGTCCGGGGCGGCCTTGTGGACGTGCCGGTCACCTGTGGACAGCCGGAGCGGCCGGGCCGCCGCGCGCCCTACCGTGCCGGCTGTGCCTGCCTCCCGGGACCCCGACGCATCCGCCGCCGACCGCGCCGACGAGGGGGCCGACGACCGGGCCGCCGGCCCGGTGCCGCCGCTCGTCCCCGGCTACCGGCTCGACCGCCTGCTCGGCCGTGGCGGATCGGGGGAGGTGTGGCGGGCGATGCCGCGGGCGGGTGGGGCGGCCGTGGCGGTCAAGGTCCTCGTCGCCGGCGACGCCGAGCGCCAGGCCCGTGAGGCGGCGCTGCTCGGCGCACTCGACCACCCGCACCTGGTCCGGCTGCACGAGGTGGTGCACCAACCGCGCCGTGGGGGTCCGGCCCGCGTCGCGCTGGTCCTCGACCTGCTCGAGGGAGGCAGCCTGGCGGCGCTGCTGGCGCGGCGGGGCCGGCTGCGCCCGGGGGAGGTGGTGACGGCCGTGGCGCCGGTGGCGGCCGCGCTGGCCTGCGCCCACGAGCAGGGCGTCGTCCACGGGGACCTCTCCCCGGGGAACGTCGTCTTCACCGCCGAGGGCCGCCCGGTGCTCACCGACCTCGGGGTGGCCCGGGTGCTGGGGGAGGACGCGGCCGGGGAGGTGACCCCCGCCTACGTCGATCCGGCCGTGGCGGGGGGAGCGGCACCCGGTCCGGCGTCGGACGTCTTCGGGGTCGCTGCCGCGGCCTTCCACGCGCTCACCGGGGTGCCGCCCTGGAACGCGGCCACGCCGGCCGACACGGTCGCCGTCGCGGCGGAGGGCGAGCTGCCCGACCTGGCCGAGCTGGCTCCCGACGCCCCGCCGGCGCTGCTCGAGGTGGTCACCCGCGGCCTGTCGAGGGACCCGCATGACCGCGGCTCGGCGGCGGCCTTCGCCCTCGACCTGCGGCACGCCTGCCGTCCCGAACCGGTGCGGCTGCCTGTGGCCGGCGTGTCCGACGCCGACCTGGCCCGCACCGGCCGGGGTCCGCACACCGAGCTGACCCACCAGGTGCCCGGCCGGCACCGGCGCCCGGAGCCACGGGAGGTCCGGCCGGCCCGGCGGACGCCGTGGCCACGCACCCGCCCGACCGGGTCGTCCGCGCGGCGGGCCGCGGCGGTGGTCGGCCTGGCGGCCCTCGTCGTCGGTGCGATCTGGCTCGGGCTGGTGTGGAGCCGGTCGGGGCCTGCGGTGGGGGCGTCGACCGCGGCGGCGGAGGCGCCGCTGATCGCGCCGACGTCCTCACCCGTGCCCGCACCCGCCACCTCCCCGAGCGGATCCGCACCGTCACCGGACGCCTCACCGTCGCCGGGTGCCTCACCGCGGTCGATCCCGATCTCGCCGGGGAGCTGGGGGCGGCGCCGACTGCGCCGCCGTCGGCGCCGGGGACCATCGCGCCCGAGCCCGCGCCCGAGACCGACTGGGAGGCGGTCCTCACCGGCCTGTACGACCGTCGGGCCGAGGCGTTCACCACCGGTTCGGCTCCGGCGCTGGAGGAGGTCTACGCCCCCGACAGCCCCCTCCTCGCGGCCGACCGGACGTACCTGGAGGACCTCACGGCGGCCGGGGAGGTGCTGCGCGGGTTCCGTCCCGCGGTGGTGGAGGTCGGCGTCACCGCCGGTCCCACCGAGGACGGCCGGGTCACGGTGCGGCTGGTCGACGACTGGCCGGACTACGCCGTGGCCGCCGCGGCGGATCCCGACGGGCCGGCGCGCCGCACCGAGGCCGGCCGCGGGGAGGTCGCCGTCGCGGTGACGCTGGTGCGGACGTCGGCGGGCTGGCGGATCGAGTCGGCCGGGCGGCTGGCGTGAGGTCCGGCGTCAGCGCCGGGCGAGGGCCGCGTCCAGTGCCGCAGGCAGGTCGGCGTGCGTGAACCGGTAGCCGGCGGCCTGCAACCTGGCCGGTACGGCGCGCTGACCGGCGAGGACGCTGGAACGCCCGAACTCGCCGAGCGCGAGCCTGATGGCGATGCCGGGCACCGGGAACACCGCAGGGCGGTGCACGGCCGCAGCGAGGTCGCGGACGAACTCGGCGTTGGGCACCGGCTCCGGTCCGGTGAGGTTCACCGGGCCGGAGACATGGTCAGCGGTGAGCAGAAAGCGGATGGCCCCGATCTCGTCGGCCAGGCTGATCCACGGCCAGAACTGCCGGCCCGAGCCCATCCGGCCGCCCAGCCCGGCGCGGAACACCGTGCCGAGCACCTTGACGAGCATCGCGCCGCGGTCGATGACCAGCCCGGTGCGCAAGGTGGCCACGCGCACGCCGGCGTCCGCCGCGGGCCCCGTGGCCCCCTCCCACTGCACGCACACGCGCGCGAGGAAGTCCTCCCCCGGTGGCGCCTGCTCGTCCACGACCCGGTCCCCGGTGTCGCCGTAGTAGCCGACCGCCGAGGCCGACAGGAGGACGCGTGGGCGCCCGGGCTCCTCGGCGACCGCGGTCGCCAGCGCCTCGCTCACGGTCCTGGTGCTGTCGGTGCGACTGGTGAGCACGGCCTGCCGGTAGGCCGCGGTGAACGGACGCGGCCGGATGGGGGTGCCGGCGAGGTTGACCACGGCGTCGACGTCCCGCAGCAGCGCCGGGTCGATCCGCCGGTGCTGGGGGTCCCAGCGGTGCTCGTCGGCGGTGCGGGGCGTGCGGCGGACGAGCCGGAGCACCTCGTGCCCGTCGGCCCGCAGCGCCGGGAGCAGCGCCGACCCGATCAGGCCGGAGGCTCCCGTGACCGCGATCTTCATGACCCTCCCCGTCCCCCGTCGACACCGCGCGGTCGGGCCCCGGCGCGCACGCCGGGGCCCGACCGGGTGGGATCAGGCGAGGCCGAGATCACCCTCAAACTGACCGGCCTCCAGCCGCTCCCGGACCGTGGTGAGGAAGCGGGCGGCATCGGCGCCGTCGACGATCCGGTGGTCGTAGCTGAGGGCCAGGTAGACCATCGACCGGACCGCGATGACCTCACCGAGGTCGGGGTCCTGCACGACGACCGGGCGCTTGACCACCGACCCGGTGCCGAGGATCGCCACCTGCGGCTGGTTGATGATCGGGGTGTCGAACAGCGCGCCCCGGCTGCCGGTGTTGGTCAGCGTGAAGGTGCCGCCACCGAGCTCGTCCGGGGTGACCTTGTTGATGCGGGTCCGCTCGGCGAGGTCGGCGATCTTCCGGGCGAGGCCGGCGATGTTCAGGTCACCGGCGCCGTGGATGACCGGGACCAGCAGGCCCCGATCGGTGTCGACGGCGACGCCGAGGTTCTCGGCGTCGTGGTAGGTGACCGTGCCGGCCTCCATGTCGACGGAGGAGTTCACGGCCGGGTGGGCCTTGAGCGCCTCGACCGCCGCCTTGGCGAAGAACGGCAGGAACGACAGCTTGACGCCCTCGCGGGCCTGGAAGTCGCGCTTGGCGCGGTCGCGGAGCTTGGCGATCCGGGTGATGTCGACCTCGACCACCGTGGTCAGCTGCGCACTGACCGCCAGCGACTCGACCATGCGCTGGGCGATGACCTTGCGCAGGCGGGACATCTTCTCCGTGCGGCCGCGCAGCGACGTGTCCTGCTGCGCCGCGGGGGACGGCGTGGCCGGACGGCCGGCGGCGGCCGGAGCGGGTGCCGGGGCCGGCGCGGCAGCCGGGGCCTCGGCGGGAGCGGCGGCCTGCTCGGCGGCGGTCAGCACGTCCTGCTTGCGGATCCGCCCGCCGACCCCGGTACCGGTGACCGAGGCCAGGTCCACGCCGTGCTCGGCGGCCAGGCGGCGCACCAGCGGGGTGACGTAGGTGCCGGCGCCGTCGGCCGGAGCGGGCGCCGAGGCAGCCGGGGCCGGGGCGGGAGCGGACGCAGCCGGCGCGGGGGAGGGCTGGGTCGGCGGGCTCTGCTGCTGCTCGGCGACGGTCTCGGCGGCACCGGAGCCGTAGTCGGCACCGGCGGGCACCGACGGCGGGGGACCGGGCGGCGCGGGAGCCGGGGGCTCCTGCCGGGCCGCGGGCGCGTCCTGCGCGACGGGCGTCTCCTGCGCAGCCGGGGCCGGAGCGGCCGGAGCCGGAGCGGCCTGGGCCTGGGCGTCGCCGCCGGCGGTGCCGCTGCCGATCACGGCCAGCTCCGCGCCGACGTCGACCGTCTCGTCCTCGTTGACGCTGATCGACAGCAGGGTGCCCGACACCGGCGCGGGGATCTCGGTGTCGACCTTGTCGGTCGAGACCTCGAGCAGCGGCTCGTCGGCCGTCACCTCGTCACCAACGGCCTTCAGCCAGCGGGTGACCGTGCCCTCGGTGACGCTCTCGCCGAGCGCCGGCATGGTGACCGGCGTCCCCTCACCGCCACCGCCACCGCCACCGTCGCCCCCGGAACCGCCGCCTCCGGAGCCGCTGTCGGCCGCGGCCGGTGCCGGCGGTGCGGGCTGCTGCTCCTGCTGCGGTGCCGGACCGGCGTCGTCGACCTGCTGGGCCGGGGTCTGCGGCGTGGTGTCCGCGTCCTCGGCGGACGCGGGGCCGCCTCCGCCGTCCCCGTCCCCGTCCCCGCCGATGACGGCGAGCTCGGCGCCGACCTCGACCGTCTCGTCCTCCGCCACGAGGATCCTGCTGAGGACGCCGGCGGCGGGCGAGGGGATCTCGGTGTCGACCTTGTCGGTCGAGACCTCGAGGAGGGGCTCGTCCACCTCGACCTGCTCACCCTCCTGCTTGAGCCATCGGGTGACCGTGCCCTCGGTGACGCTCTCGCCCAGGGCGGGCATGGTGACGGAGGTCGGCATCGGGGCGGGGCTCCTTCGTGGTGGCGCGGGTGGGGGGCAGGGGGTGCTTCGTCAGCTGTGTGCGTGCAGCGGCTTGCCGGCGAGGGCTAGGTGCGCCTCGCCGATGGCCTCGCTCTGCGTCGGGTGCGGGTGGATGAGCGCGGCCACCTCGTCGGGCAGGGCCTCCCAGTTGAAGATCAGCTGCGCCTCGGCCACGAGCTCGCCGACGCGGCTGCCGACCATGTGCACGCCGATGACCGGACCGTCCTTCTGGCGGATGAGCTTCACCGCGCCCTGGGTCTTGAGGATCTGGCTGCGGCCGTTGCCACCGAGGTCGTAGACGAGGGTCTCGACGTCGCCGTACTTCTCCCGGGCCTGCTCCTCGGTGAGGCCCACGGAGGCGACCTCGGGCTCGGAGTAGGTGACGCGCGGGACACCGGCGTAGTCGATCGGCACGACCGGCAGGCCGGCCAGGCGCTCGGCGACGAGGATGCCCTCGCCGAAGCCCACGTGCGCCAGCTGCAGGGTGGGGATGAGGTCGCCGACGGCGGAGATGGTCGGCACGTTGGTCCGGCAGTACTCGTCGACCAGCACGTAGCCGCGGTCCATGGCCACGCCGGCCTCCTCGTAGCCCAGGCCCTGGCTGACCGGTCCACGGCCGACGGCCACGAGGACGATCTCGGCCTCGAAGTCCTTGCCGTTCTGCAGGCTGACCTTGACGCCGTTCTCGGTCGGGGCGACGCCGGACACCAGGTTCCCGAGCTCGAAGTTGATCTTCCGGCGGCGGAACGCGCGCTCCAGGAGCTTGGAGGAGCTCTCGTCCTCCAGGGGCACGAGGTGCTTGAGGCCCTCGATGATGGTGACGTCGACGCCGAAGGATTTCCAGGCGCTGGCGAACTCGCAGCCGATGACGCCGCCGCCCAGGATGATCGCCGACGTCGGGACGCGGTCGAGCTTGAGCGCCTGCTCGCTGTCGATGACGCGGACACCGTCGAGCTCGACGCCCGGGATGCTGCGGGAGTAGGACCCGGTGGCCAGCAGGACGTGGCGGCCCTCGTAGGTCTGCCCGTTGACGGCGACGGCGGTGGGGGAGACCAGCCGGCCCCCGCCCTCGACGTAGGTGATCTTGCGGCTCTTGATCAGGCCCTGCAGGCCCTTGTAGAGCCGGGAGACGACGCCGTCCTTGTAGGCGTTGACGCCGTCCATGTCGATGCCGGCCAGGCTGGTCTTGACGCCGAACTGCTCGCCCTCGCGGGCCTGGTCGGCGATCTCGCCGCTGTGCAGCAGCGCCTTGGTGGGGATGCAGCCGCGGTGCAGGCAGGTGCCGCCGACCTTGTCCTTCTCGATCAGGACGACCGACAGGCCCAGCTCGGCTGCCCGCAGCGCGGCGGCGTAGCCACCCGAGCCACCACCGAGGATGACCAGGTCGGCGGGGGAGGTGGGTGCGCTCACGACGTGCTCCTCGATGCTCTCGGCCTGCCCCGCCCGTGCGGGCGGGGGATGGTCCGCGACCATCCTGCCACTGTCCGGAACCGCAGGCCGAGGGCGCCGACCCGCCGGCCTCGCGCGCACCGCCGGCGGCGGCCGGTGCGGCCCGTCCGGATCGCGTCAGCGGGCGAGCAGGTCCTCGATCGTGGCGAGCAGGGTGCGCACCGGCACACCGGTGCCGCCCTTGGGCGTGTAGCCCCACGGGGCGCCGGTGTTGTAGCTCGGGCCGGCGATGTCGACGTGCGCCCAGGGCAGCCCGTCCGGCACGAACTCGGCCAGGAAGTGCGCCCCGACGAGCATGCCGCCCATCCGGTCGGCGTTGGCGTTGACGAAGTCGGCGATCGGGGAGTCGATGCCCCGGCGCAGCTCCTCGGGCATCGGCATGGCCCACATCGGCTCGCCGCTGCGCCGGCTGGCGGCCACGACGGCGTCGCGCAGGTCGTCGCTGCCCATGACGCCCGCGGTCCGCGACCCGAGCGCGACCAGCTGCGCGCCGGTCAGCGTGGACGTCTCGAGCAGCACGTCGGGGGAGTCCTCGGCGGCGCGGGCGATGGCGTCGGCCAGGACCACGCGGCCCTCGGCGTCGGTGTTGGTGATCTCGGCCTTCTTGCCGTTGCGGAAGGTCACCACGTCCGCCGGGCGGTAGGCGGTGCCGCTGGGCAGGTTCTCGGCGATCGGGACCGTCGCGGTCACCTCGACCGGCAGCCCCAGCTGCGCGACGAGGCACACGGTGGCGATGACCGCCGCCGCGCCGGCCATGTCGCTGGTCATGTGGTGCATGTTCTGTGCCGGCTTGATCGACAGGCCGCCGCTGTCGAAGGTGATGCCCTTGCCGACGAGCGCGACCTTCTTGCGCGCCCGCTTACCGCTGTAGGTGAGGCGCAGCAGCCGCGGACCGCGGGCCGAGCCGCTGCCCACCGCCAGGACGCCGCCGTAGCCGCCGGCGGCCAGGGCCTCCTCGTCGAGGACCTCCACCGACAGGCCGGCCGCCTTGCCCGCGGCCGCTCCGCGGGCGGCCAGTTCGGCGGGGTACAGGTCGTTGGGCGGGGTGTTGACCAGGTCGCGGACGAGCGTGACGGCGTCGGCCACCGCGCGGACGCGGGCCAGCGGCGCCTTGGCGGTGCCGGCGTCGGGGACGACGACGGTGAACTCCCGCGGCGGGGTGGGCCGGTCGCCGGGCAGGTCGGACTTGTAGGCGGTGAACTCGTAGGCGCCCAGCAGCGCGCCCTCGCCGACGGCGTGCAGCCGCTCGGCGTCCGGGGTGCCGCCCACGGCGGCGAGCAGCGTGACGACCGAGCTCCGTCCCGACAGCGCGCGGCTGGCGGCACCGGCGGCGCGGCGCACGGCCTCCGCCGAGTACCCGCCGGTCGGCTCCGGCGCGCCGAGCCCCACGGCCGCGACGACGGGGAAGGGGCCCTGGCCGAGGGTGGACACCCGGGTGACCTCGTCCTGCCCGCCGCGGGCGCCGAGGTCGGCGAGGGCGGGCAGCAGGCGACCGCCCAGCAGCCGGTCGACGGCCTCTGCGCCCGGCGTGGGCAGCAGGGCGGAGGCGCCCTTGCCGACGCCGACGACCACGGCGTCGGCGGGGGTCTTCTCGAGCGGGCGGTCGGTGGCGGTGATCGTCGGCGGCACCGCTCGATCCTAGGGAGTCGGAGGACCGGGTCCTGTTCACCCCTCGCGAGCCCGCGGTGGGGCTCGCGAGGGGTCGGCGCGGGTCCCTGCACGGGGCCGTGCCAGCACGTCGCCGGATAGCGTGCGGGAGTGAGCCCGCGGATCTCCCCCCTGCACGAACGGCACGTCGCGGCCGGCGCCAAGCTGGCCGACTTCGGCGGCTGGTCGATGCCCATCGAGTACGCCGGGGGAGGGGTGCTGGCCGAGCACGCCGCGGTGCGCGAGGCCGTGGGCCTGTTCGACGTCTCGCACCTGGGCACCGGCACCGTCCGCGGTCCGGGCGCCGCCGCGCTGGTCGACGCCTGCCTGACCAACGACCTCGCGCGGATCCGGCCGGGGCAGGCGCAGTACACGCTGTGCTGCGTCCCCGACGGGGAGGCCGACGCCGGGGGCGTGGTCGACGACCTGATCGTCTACCTGCACGGTCCCGACGACGTCCTGCTCGTCCCCAACGCCGCCAACGCCCAGGAGGTGCTCGCCCGGCTGGCCGCCGCGGCCCCGGCCGGGGTCGAGGTGACCGACCGGCACGAGGAGGTGGCCGTCCTGGCGCTGCAGGGCCCGCGCTCGGCCGCCGTCCTCTCCGCCGCCGGACTGGTCGCCGACCTGCCCTACATGGCCTTCGCCGGCGGGGAGGGCCGGGAGGTGACCGTCTGCCGGACCGGCTACACCGGCGAGCACGGCTACGAGCTGCTGGTCGCCGCCGACCGGGCGGGCGAGCTGTGGGACCGGCTGCTGGAGGCCGGCACGGCCGAGGGCATCCGCCCGTGCGGCCTCGGGGCGAGGGACACCCTGCGCACGGAGATGGGCTACCCGCTGCACGGGCACGAGCTGTCGCGGTCGATCACGCCGAACCAGGCGCGCAGCGGCTGGGCCGTCGGCTGGGGCAAGCCGGCGTTCTGGGGCCGGGAGGCCCTGCTCGCCGAACGGGGAGCCGGCCCGGCCCGGCTGCTGTGGGGGCTGCGGGCGCCCGGCCGGGGCATCCCGCGCCCGGGGATGGCGGTGGTGGACGGCGACGGCGCGCGGGTCGGCGAGGTCACCAGCGGCACGTTCTCCCCGACCCTGCGCACCGGCATCGCGCTGGCGCTGCTCGACACCGCGGCGGGGGTGGCCGAGGGGACCGCGCTCGCCGTCGACGTCCGCGGCCGTCCGCAGCCGGTCGAGATCGTGCGCCCGCCGTTCGTCCCCTCGCACGTGCGCTGAACCCGCCCCGGACCGGCGGAGGCGCTCAGGCCTTCTGCTTCGACTCCTTCGTCGGCTCCGGCGGGTCGGGCAGCTCGTCGGCCATGGTGGCGTTGCGCCGGCCCATCGGCACCGGCTCGCCCTCGGTCGTGTCCTGCGCGGTCTGGTGCTCGGCCTCGGAGTTGATCTCCGCACCCAGCAGGATCAGGTAGCAGGTGAGGTAGAGCCACAGCATGAGGATGATGACGCCGGCGATCGCGCCGTAGGTCTTGTCGTAGGACCCGAAGTTGTTGACGTAGAAGCTGAAGCCCAGGCTGACCAGTGCCCAGATGACCGTGACGACGACGGCACCGAGGCTGACCCACTTCAGCTGCGGGGCGTCGCGGTCCGGGGCCACCCGGTACAGCACGGCGAGCGAGCCGGCGAAGACCCCGAGCAGCAGCACCCAGCGGATGACCTGCGCCAGGATCGTCCCCACGATGCCGAGGGGCAGCTGGTCGAGCACGGCCGGCACCACGGCGACCAGCGCGAACGTGATCAACACGAACACGATCGCCCCGAGGGTGAGGCCCAGGGCCAGCGCCTTGCGCTTGACGAAGCCGCGGGTCTCCACCTCGTCGTAGGCGATGTTCACCGCGCTGATCAGGTTGCCGGTGCCGCCGGACGCCGACCACAGCGCGCCCAGGACGGAGACGAGCAGGGAGACCGACAGCGCCCCGCCGCTGTTCTGCGTGATCGCGGTCAGCTGGTCGCCGATGAGGCCGGCCGCCTCGTCCGGCAGCTGGGCCGACAACTCCTCGACCTGCCGGGCGACGGTCTCCGGGCTGGCGACCAGGCCGTAGATGGAGATCGTCGCGATCAGGGCGGGGAAGATCGCCAGGAAGGCGAAGAACGCCACGCCGCCGCCGATGATCGGCATGTTGTCGGCGTTGTTCTCGGCCCAGGCCCGCTTGACGATCTGCTTCCAGCCGCGCGCCGGGATCTGCGTCGGCTTCTCCGCCTGCACCCCGGGGAGCTGCTCCGGGGACGGTCCGCCGGGCGGGACGCGTCCCGGGTCCGGCGGACCGTCCCCCCGGGCGGCCCGTTCGGCCGCCTCGCGGGCGGCCGCCCGCCGGGCCGCCTTCTCCTCGACGCGCTCCCGGATGCGGTCCACCGCGCTGTCACGACTGCTGGGCCCGGGCCGCGTCCCGGGTCGTGTGCCCGTCATGTCCGTCCCCTCGTCGCGTCAGTCGCCCGGCCAGTTGCCGGTCAGCTTGGTGAAGCCGCGAGCGCCGACCCGGTCGATCGCGGCCTTGGTCGCGGCGAAGATCGCGCCCTGGATCGCCGCGGCGAGCACGACCTCGCGCATGCTGTACTCGCTCTGCAGCGCGTCGGGCGCGTCCTCCTCCCCGGAGACCCGCTTCCAGATCTGCTTGAACACCGCGCCGGAGACGACGCCGGCGAGGATGCCGCCGGCCAGGCCGACCGGCCGGTAGACCAGCTTGGCGCCCGTGCTGCTCACCTGCGTGCCCTCCTCGCGGTCCGCCGGGTCCTCGTCGCGGTGCGGGTGGCGGTCCGCTTCGCGTTCCTCGCCACGGCCCGGCGCGCCTTGCGTGCCTCGCGTGCGGCCTCCTGCCGGGCGCGCCGCGCCTCGGCCCGTGCCTCGGCGACGGCCCGTCCCGTCGCGGCCTCGGCGGCCAGGCGGCGGCGCCTGCGCCGGCGGCGCCAGACCACCAGGCCGACGAGGCCGGCCAGCGCGGCACCGGCGCCGGCGACGACCGGCGGGCTCTCGCGGTAGGTCTCGACCGCGGTGTCCTTGGCGCGGGCGGCACCCTCCTTGGCCCGCGCCGGCACGTCGAGGCGGTGGCTGAGCTCGTCGACCGTGCGGCCGAGCTGCTCGCGGGTGGCCTCGATCTCGGCCTTGATGGCGTCGGGATCGGTCGGACCCGTGGTGGCGTCGTCGGACCCCGAGGCGCCGGACGGCGTGCTGTCGGACGGCGTGCTCTCGGACGGCGTGCTACCGGACGGTGTGCTCATCGGCGCGCACTCTCCTTCACCGTGGCGATGTCGGCCTTGGTGCTCGCGATCGCCTCACTCGGCACCGGCGGCGTCCCCTGCTGCACGTCCTTCCTGCCGACCAGGGCGAGCACGCCGGCGACGGCGAAGAGCACGACGGCGACGACGAGCGCCGCCAGCCAGGCCGGCAGCACCAGGTCGAGCAGCAGCACGAAGGTGGCGATCAGGACGCACAGCCCCAGGAAGCCGACCAGTCCGGCGCCGCCGAACAGCCCGGCACCGACGCCGAGGCGCTTGGCCTTCTGCGTCATCTCGGCCTGGGCCAGGCGGGCCTCGTCGCGGACGAGACGGGAGACCTGCTCGGTCAGCTGGCTGATGAGCTGACCGGTCGAGGCCTCCTCCGTCGAGGGGGGCGGTGGGGTCGCACGCGAGGCGCCGCTCGCTGCGGGCGTGGTCATCGGACCTCCGGGAGGGGCGGGACGGTCGGTGCCGTCATGCCCGCGCCGATCACGGCGCTAACCCCCGCGGAGGTCACACCCCGGCCACGACCGCGGCCGCTCCCGTCCGCTCACCTACCCTCGCGGCATGAGCTGGACCTGGCGACTGCAGGACCCCGACGGCGCGACCCTGGACCCGGCCGGGCTCGGCGTCGAGGTCCCACCGTCGGACAACCAGGGCGACGCCGAGTCCTGGCTGGGCGAGCACTGGCGTGACCTGCTGGGCCGGGGGGTGGCCTCGGTGACGCTGTTCGACGGCGACCAGCAGGTCTACGGCCCGATGGCGCTCGCCCCGGCCTGAACCCCGGGTCGAGGTCCAGGCCGGCGGCCCGGGAGGTCCTCCGTCAGCCGCGCGCGGTCTTGGCGGGATCGCGCTCGACGACCTCGCCGAGGACCTCGTCGATGCGGGCGAGCACGTCGGCCTCCAGCCGGACGCCGGCCGCCTTCACGTTGTCGTGCACCTGCTCGGGCCGGGTCGCGCCGATGATCGCGGCCGCGACGTCCTCGTTCTGCAGCACCCAGGCGACGGCGAGCTGCGCCATGGACAGGCCCAGGTCGTCGGCGATCGGCCGCAGGTCCTGCACGCGGGCGAGGACGTCGTCGGTCATGAACCGCCGGATGAACCGGCCGGCCTCGGGGTCGGTGGCCCGGCTGCCCTCCGGCGGCTGCTCGCCCGGGCGGTACTTGCCGGTGAGCACGCCCTGCGCCAGCGGGGACCACACGATCTGCGAGACGCCCTCGCGCTGCGACGTCGGGACGACCTCGTCCTCGATGACCCGCCACAGCATCGAGTACTGCGGCTGGTTGCTGATGAGCTGGATGCCGAGGTCGCGGGCGAGCGCCGCGCCGGCGGCGATCTCCTCGGCGCGCCACTCCGAGACACCGATGTAGAGCACCTTGCCCGCCCGCACCAGGTCGGCGAAGGCGGTCATCGTCTCCTCCAGCGGCACCGTCTCGTCGTAGCGGTGCGCCTGGTAGAGGTCGATGTGGTCGGTCTGCAGCCGCCGCAGCGAGGCCTCGCAGCTCTCCTGGACGTGCTTGCGTCCCAGGCCGCGGTCGTTGGGGCCGGGACCGGTCGGCCAGTAGACCTTGGTGAAGACCTCCAGACCCTCGCGGCGCTGTCCGGCGAGGGCGCGGCCGAGCACGGACTCGGCGCGGGTGCCGGCGTAGACGTCGGCGGTGTCGAAGGTCGTGATGCCGGCGTCGAGGGCGGCGCGCACGCAGGCCTGCGCGGCGTCCTCCTCGACCTGGCCCCCGTGGGTGAGCCAGTTGCCGTAGGCGATCTCGGAGATGGTCAGGCCGGAACGGCCGAGGCGTCGGTACTCCACGTGCCCCGACGCTACTGCCGCCGAGCCGCACCGGCCTGCCCGCGGGGTCCCGCCCCGGGCGTGCGAGCGGGGGACCTCCCTCAGACGTCGGCGCCGAGCGCGACCTCGGGCTTGGGGAACCGCCACCGGCGGATCATGGTGGCGCGGCTGACGCCGTACCAGACCAGGCCCTTCATCCGGTGCGGCTGGTCGGGGAAGCGCTCGAGGACCTTCTTCTTGATCCGGCGGCCGAGGAACACCGAGTCGACGGCGATGAGCAGGAAGAAGGCGAACCAGACGAAGACGGTGTAGCTCTGCACCGCCGGGTTCGGGATGAAGTAGCCGACCAGGACCAGCGCGGCCACCAGCAGGAAGAAGCTCCCGGCGTTGCGGCGGGCGTCGACGACGTCGCGCACCAGCCGGCGCACCGGGCCGCGGTCGCGGGCGGGGAGGGACGCGTCGTCGCCGCGAGCGACGCCGGCCCGGGCATCGGCCCCCCGGACCGCGCGCTGCTCGCGCATCCGCTGGTAGGCCTCCTTGCGGGTGGTCGGAGGCGGCGGCGGGGGACCGGGACGCCGGCCCTGGGCCTCGCTGCGCTTCGGCGTGGGCCGCCCCTTGCCGCCGGACTTCGCCAGCTGCTCGGTCAGGTCCGTGGCGGCGTCCGGGGCGGTCGCGGCGCGGTCCCGGCGCCCGGGCAGGCGGAGCTTCACGACCGGGGAGTCTACGTGCGCCCGCGCAGGGGACCGACCGTCCCGGCCGCACGCCGTACAGTGGTGCACGGCCATGGAACAGCGTCGGTCACGACGGTGTTGGCCCGCTGCAGGGAGCACCGCAGCGGGCGCCCTCGGATGTGGGAGGACAGAACATGACGGTGCAGGACACCGAGACCGCCGGCAGCACCGGCGTGCTGCTCAGCGAGCCGGCGGCCGCCAAGGTCAAGGCGCTGCTGGACCAGGAGGGCCGCGACGACCTGCGTCTGCGCATCGCCGTCCAGCCCGGTGGCTGCTCCGGTCTGCGCTACCAGCTCTTCTTCGACGAGCGCTTCCTCGACGGTGACCAGACCTTCGAGTTCGGCGGCGTCGAGGTCATCGTCGACCGGATGAGCGGCCCCTACCTGGGCGGCGCGGTGATCGACTTCGTCGACACCATCGAGAAGCAGGGCTTCACGATCGACAACCCGAACGCGCAGGGCTCCTGCGCGTGCGGCGACTCGTTCCACTGATGTAAGGGACCCCGTCGCCCCCGGGACACGCTCCGCGCGCCCCGGGGCCCTGCGACGGGGTCGTTCCAGCACGTCGCCGACGGCGCCCGTCCCCTCGGGGGCGGGCGCCGTTCGGCGTTCTCAGAGCTTGACCGGGTAGACCGTCTCCGGGACGTCGACGGCGATCCGCTCCTCGACGAAGATCCCGTGCCACACCATGAAGACCAGCACCGACCACAGCTGACGGGCGATCCGCTTGCTCGGCACCTCCTCCGCCCGCAGCCGGTCGAGCAGGCCGAGGACGACGTCGCGGTCGAGCCACTCCTGGGTCTGGCTGTCGGTGACGATCCCGCGGGCCCAGTCGTGCAGCGGGCCGGCGAGGAAGTCCGCCGTCGGCACGGGGAAGCCCAGCTTGCGGCGGTTCATGATCCGCGGCGGGACGATCTGCCGCATCGCCTGGCGCAGCGCGTACTTCGTCGCGTCCCCGCGGCGCGGCACCCGCTGCTCGACCGGCAGGGAGCTCGCGATCGCGAACACCTCGGGGTCGAGGAAGGGCACCCGCAGCTCGAGGGAGTTGGCCATGGTCATCTTGTCGGCCTTGACCAGGATGTCGCCGCGCAGCCAGGTGAACAGGTCGACGTACTGCATCGCCGTCACGTCGTCGTAACCGGCCTCCCGGGTGCGCCGGTAGAGGTCCTCAGTGACCGCGACGTGGGACAGGTCGGGATCGCGGCCCGGCAGCAGCGCGGCCAGCTCGTCGTCGCGCATGTTGCGGGCGTTGCCGTAGTAGCGCTGCTCGAGCGGGGTCGACGCCCGGCGCAGCAGGTCCTGGCCGCGGACGCCCTCGGGAAGCAGGTCGGCGATCCGGGCCATCGCGCGGCGTCCGGCGGGCGGGAGCGAGGACGCCCACGCCAGGCTGATCGGCTCGCGGTAGATCGTGTAGCCGCCGAAGAGCTCGTCGGCACCCTCGCCGGAGAGCACCACCTTGACGTGCTTGCGGGCCTCCCGGGCCACGAAGTACAGCGGCACGAGTGCGGGGTCGGCGACCGGGTCGTCGAGGTACCAGACCACCTCGGGGATGGCCGCGGCGAACTGCTCGGCGCTGACCTCGACCGGCACGTGTCGCACGCCGAGGATCGACGCCGACTCCGCGGCGATCTCGATCTCCGACTGCGCCTGCCGCTGGAAGCCGACCGTGAACGTCATCAGGTCGGGGTTGTAGCGGTGCGCCAGCGCGGCGATCGCGGTCGAGTCGATGCCGCTGGAGAGGAACGAGCCCACGGTCACGTCGGCACGCATGTGCTTGGCGACGGACTCGTCGAGCACCGCCGCGATGCGGTCGTAGAGCTCCTGCTCCCCGCCGGCGGGCACCGGCTGCGGCCGGAAGGTCGGGTGGAAGTAGCGCGCGGTCGACAGCTCGCCGTCCACGACGGTGAAGCTGGTGCCGCTCTCGATGCGGCGGATGCCGCGGTGCAGGGTCGCGGGCTCGGGCACGTACTGCAGCGTCAGGTAGTGCTGCAGCGAGGCCGGGTCCACGCCGCCGGCGGCCGCGCTGCCGCCGAGCAGCTGCAGCAGCGCCTTCTTCTCCGAGCTGAAGACCAGGCCGCCGTCGGCCAGGCGCGCGGTGAACAGCGGCTTGATGCCGAACGGGTCGCGGGCGCCGAAGGCGGTGCGGGTGTGGGTGTCCCAGATGACGAAGGAGAACATCCCGCGCAACCGCCGGACGACGTCCTGACCCCACAGGTGGTAGCCGGCGACGATCGTCTCGGTGTCGCCGTGCGTGGCCAGCTGTGCCCCGGCGGCGGCGAGCTCCTCGCGCAGCTCGACGTAGTTGTAGATCTCGCCGTTGAACAGGATCCGGTAGCGGTCCCCGGCGTAGGGCAGCGGCTGCGGACTGCCCTCGACGTCGATGATCGACAGCCGGTTGAAGGCGAGGACGACGTTCGGGTCGGCCCAGACGGCGGTGTCGTCGGGGCCGCGGTGGTGCAGGCAGTGCAGCGCCTCGCGGACGCCGTCGACACGGTCGTCGTCGACCCGGGGGGCGTCGGTGGACAGGTAGGCCAGCAGGCCGCACATGGGCGCAGGTCTCCGGGGTCGGCTCGAGCCCGGCCGCGGTGGCCGGGACGGGGTCAGACGCGCTCGCCGGCGCGGGTCCTGCGGGTGGCGAACCGCTCGGCGACGAACGACAGGACGGGAACGGTGCCCGCCAGCAGGATGAGGACCGTTCCGCGCGCCGTCCAGCGGGCGCGCAGGGCGAGGTCGCAGGCAGTGACGAAGAAGATGGCGTACAGCCAGCCGTGCGCGGTGCCGATGACGGCCACCGGCTCGTCGACGCCGCCCAGGTACTTGATCGGCACCGCGACCAGGACGAGCGCGATGAGCAGCACGCCCACGATCCAGGCCATGACTCGGTAGCGGAGGAGAGCGGCAGGGACGCCCTGCCCGGCCCGACGGGCGAGCGCGCGCGGCAGCCGGCTGTGCTCCGCGGTCCGCTCAGCGGCCATGCGTGCTCTTCTGCCCCAGCGCGCGCTCGTTGAGCTCGGCGAGGTAGGCGTTGTACGCCGCCAGCTCCGGGTCGCCCGTGGTGTCGATCCGCGGCCGCTGGTACAGGACGACCGCGTTGCCCGGCTCGTCCTCGTCGGGGTCGCGGTGCAGCTCCTCGCGCACCATCCGCACGTAGAACCACAGGCCCATGAAGCCGTAGAGCGGCCACTGCAGCGCGTAGCTCCAGTTGACCGCGCCGCCGCCGTTCTCGGCCTTGGTGAGCTGCCAGTAGCCGAGGAAGAACGTCGCGACGAAGAGAGCCGCCACCAGCAGGTGCAGCAGCACCCACTTCGGAGTCAGCAGCCGCGTCCACACGCCTCCGACTCTAACCGCCGCGGCGACCGGGCGGCGGTGCGGTGAGGGGTGTCACCGGCCTCCGACGGCCACGCCGGCGGGTCCGGCCGGACGGCGACCGCCGCCCCCGGGACCACCCGGGGACGGCGTCTCCTCCCGCGGTCCCGTCGCACGTCGGGCGGCCGGTCGGGCCGGGGATCCGGCGGATCGGCACCGACCCGCCGCCACCCGTCTCCGGTCGTCGGCCGTCCTGCGAGGTCGGCTAGTCTCGGCCCAGACTGGAGTCGGCGCACGGACCGCGGGGTTCCCCGCAGGCGGCCGCGCCGGTGGATCCACCCGGGTCACCCGGGTGGGGGAACGAGGAGGCAGCGAGCAGTGGCTCGAGGCAGCAGGCTCGCGCGGGTCGCCGCGCTCGGTCTCCTGGGGGTGCTCACCCTCACCGGGTGCGACCTCAACAACGAGTTCTGGCGCTTCGGTTTCCCCTCGGGGATCACCGAGCAGTCCCAGAGCGTCCGCCAGCTCTGGACGTGGTCGGTGATCGCGGCGCTGATCGTCGGCTTCATCGTCTGGGGCCTGATCATCTGGTCGGTGCTCTTCCACCGGAAGAAGGGCGACGAGCTCCCGCGGCAGACCGCGTACAACCTGCCGCTCGAGATCGCCTACTCGATCTTCCCGTTCATCATCATCGCCGGGCTGTTCTTCTTCACCGTCACGGTGCAGAACGAGGTCCAGGAGCGCAGCGCCGACCCCGACGTGACCATCGCGGTCAACGCCTTCAAGTGGAACTGGCAGTTCGTCTACCCGGAGACCACCGGAGCCGACGGCGAGCCGGTGAACACCGTCGGCAGCACCGACGAGATCCCGATCCTGGTCGTGCCGACCAGCGAGACCATCCGCTTCGAGGTGGCCTCCGCCGACGTCATCCACTCCTTCTGGGTGCCGGAGTTCCTCTTCAAGCTCGACGTCATCCCGGGCAACGAGAACGGCCGGGACAACGTCTTCGAGGTGACGGTCAACGAGGAGGGTGCGTACGTCGGGCGGTGCGCGGAGCTGTGCGGCACCTACCACGCGTACATGAACTTCGAGGTCCGCGCGGTCACCCCGCAGCAGTACGACGCCTACCTCGCCGCCCGCGAGTCCGGGCAGAGCACCTACGAGGCCCTGGAGAGCATCGGCCAGTCCGGCGACGCCACCTCGACCCGGCCGTTCCGCGTGGGCGACGACTACTACCAGCGGGCCGAGAACTGAGCCGGCTGACGACGTCGTGACCGCCCCCACCGGCACCACCGCCATCAACGCCGCCCCCGGCGAGCAGGGAGGACGACCGTGAAGGTCGAGGCGCTCATCTTCAACCTCATCGCGGTGTTCTGCGTCATCGCCGCGGCCGTCTACGGCTTCTGGTCCCGTGAGCCGATCGGCACCACCGCGTTGGTCCTCTCCGCGGCGCTGACCGGCCTCATCGGCGGCTTCTTCTGGTTCGTGTCGCGCCGTATCGACGCGCGCCCCGAGGACCGCAAGGACGCCGAGATCGCCGAGGGCGCCGGCGAGCTCGGCTTCTTCAGCCCGAGCAGCTACTGGCCCTTCACGCTGGCCCTGTCGGCGGGCATCACCGGTCTGGGCCTGGCCTACTGGTACGTCTGGCTGGTGATCATCGGCGTCGTGGCGCTGCTGGTGACGATCGGCGGCCTGCTCTTCGAGTACTACGTCGGGCAGAACGCGCAGTCCAGCTGACCTCCCGGCTCCCACGAGGGCCCTCTCCCGCACCGCGGGGGAGGGCCCTCCGTCGTCCCGGGGCTGCCGGCCGGCAGGTGCCCGTCCCCGCACAGCCGGATGCCCCGGACGGCTGCGCCGGCCCGCGGTCCGGGCAGGGCCGGTCGCCACCGTCTCCGCGATGGACGTCGACGACGACCTCCGGCTCGCGTTCCACGCCGCGGACCTGGCGGCCGAGCTCGCGCTGGCCCACTTCCGGGCCGGCGTCCCGGCGACGCCGAAGGACGACGGCTCGCCGGTCACCGCGGCCGACCTGGCCGTGGAGCGACTGCTCCGGGAGACCTCGTCGCGGGCGCGGCCCGGGAATGCGCTCCTCGGTGAGGAGTTCGGCCGGCTCGGCGAGTCCGAGCGGGTCTGGGTCCTCGACCCGATCGACGGCACCGGCTTCTCCAGCCGGGGTGATCCGAACTGGCGGATCCACGTCGCGCTGGAGGTCCGGGGGGCCACCGAGGGCGCAGTCGTCACCTCCCCGGCGCTGGGGCGGTGCTGGTGGGCGACCCGGGGTGGCGGGTCCTTCGAGTCGTCCTGGCCCTGCCGGGGGAGCCGGCCACGGCGCCTGGCGGTCAGCACGACCGCGACGCTGGCCGGTGCGGTGCTGGAGGCCCTGGACGACGAGTCGAGGGCGCGGCTGCCACCGGGCGCGCAGCGCCCAGCGCCGAGCCTGCTCCCGCTGGTCGAGCTGGTGCGCAGCGAGATCGACGCCTTCCTGGCCGAGCGCTACCACGCGTGGGACCACGCTCCGTGGATCCTGGTCGTCGAGGAGGCGGGCGGCCGGTTCACCGACCGCACCGGTGGACGAGCGAGCGACCGTGGCGGGGGCCTGTACTCCGACGCCGCCCTGCACGACCCGCTGCTCGCCGCGCTGCACCACCCGGCACGTCCGTGACCGCCTGACCGGCGCAGGCGCCTGACCGCCTGACCGGCGCAGGCGCCTGACCGCCTGACCGGCGCAGGCGTCGGCCTGCCGCCCAGGGCCCCGCAGGGCGCCCCCTGAGCCGTCCACCCGGCCCGTGGTACCCCGACGACGCAGCAGGGCCCCGGTGGGAGTCCACCGGGGCCCTGCTGGTTGCCCCCTGGCGGGGGCGTCGATCGCTCGCAGGTCAGTCGCGCGGCTCCTGCGGCCGGCCACCCTCGGAGGGACGCCCGCCCTCGCTGGGGCGTCCGCCCTCGGAGGGACGGCCACCCTCGGCCGGGCGCCCGCTGGTGGTGAGCTCCCGGTGCGGGTCGGCCGGGGCCAGCCCGCGCTCCTCGCCGCGCTGCTCGAGCTCGACCGCCGCGGGCTCCTCGATGGGCGAGAAGAAGCCGCGGATGGCCCGGCGAGCGCCACCGACCTGGTTCATCTTCTTGGGCACCGGAGCGCCGCCGTAGGCGAGCTCGCCGTGACCGTGGTGGTCGACCGGGCCGAGCGGCTGGTGGACCTCGATGAACTCACCGTGCGGCAGGCGCCGGATGACGCCGGTCTCGATGCCGTGCTCGAGGATCTCGCGGTCGTGCTGCTGCAGACCCAGGCAGATCCGGTAGGTGATCACGTAGACGATCGGCGGCACGATGATCAGGCCGATGCGACCGATCCAGGTCATCGCGTTGAGGCTGATGTCGAACTTGTCGGCGATGACGTCGTTGGCGCCCGACAGCAGCAGCACCACGTAGAACGAGATCGCCATCATGCCGAGCGAGGTCCGCACGGGGACGTCGCGCGGGCGCTGCAGCAGGTGGTGCGAGGCGGTGTCGCCGGTCAGCTTCCGCTCCAGCATCGGATAGGCCAGCAGGAGCGTGAAGATGATGCCCGGCAGGACGACCGTCGGCCAGAACAGCGCCGGGATGTTGTAGTTGCCCGGCAGGTAGATGTCCCAGGCCGGGAACAGACGCGTCGACCCGTCGAGGAACATGACGTACCAGTCGGGCTGGGACGCCGCGGACACCTGCGACGGGTTGTACGGACCCCACAGCCACACCGGGTTGATCTGCACCAGACCGCCGAGCGCGGCGACGACACCGAAGACCACCATCATCAGGCCGGTCGCCTTCCCGGCGAAGGTCGGGAAGAGCCGGTTGCCGATCACGTTGTGCTCGGTGCGGCCGGGACCGGGGAACTGGGTGTGCTTCTGCTTGACCAGGATCAGCATGTGCAGCGCGATGAGCGCCAGGAGGATCGCCGGGATGATGAGCACGTGGGCGATGTAGAGCCGCCCCACGATCAGCTCGCCGACGTAGTCACCGCCGAAGACCGCCCAGTGGACCCAGGTGCCGACGACCGGGATGGACAGGATGATCGCCGACATGATGCGCAGGCCGGTGCCCGAGAGCAGGTCGTCGGGCATCGAGTAGCCGGCGAAGCCCTCGAAGATGCCGAGGATCAGCAGCGCGACGCCGATCAGCCAGTTGGTCTCCCGCGGCCGGCGGAAGGCGCCGGTGAAGAAGATCCGCAGCATGTGGCAGACGATCGAGGCCATGAACAGCAGCGCGGCCCAGTGGTGCATCTGCCGGATCAGCAGACCGCCGCGGACGTCGAAGGAGAGGTCCAGCGTCGAGGCGTAGGCGATCGACATGTCGATGCCGCGCAGCGGTGCGTACGTGCCGTTGTAGGTGACCTCGACCATCGAGGCCTGGAAGAAGAACGTCAGGTACGTGCCGGTGAGCAGCAGGATGATGAAGGAGTAGAGCGCGATCTCGCCGAGCAGGAACGACCAGTGGTCGGGGAAGACCTTGTTGAGCGTCCTGCGGAGGGGACCGGCGACGATGAGCCGGTCGTCCACCTCGAGAGCGGCCTTGCCGAGGAGCGTGGTGGGTGCTCCTGGCTTGGTGGCGGTACGGGCCATCAGATGCGCTCCCGGTTCCAGTAGGTGGGACCCACGGCCTCAATGTAGTCGCTGCGTGCGACGAAGAACCCCTCGTCGTCGACTGTGATGGGCAGCTGGGGGAGCGAGCGGGTGGCCGGGCCGAAGACCGGCTTGGCGCCCTGCGTCACGTCGAACTGCGACTGGTGGCACGGGCAGAGGATGCGGCTGGTCTCCTGCTCGTACAGCGACACCGGGCAGCCGGCGTGCGTGCAGATCTTGGAGTAGGCGACGTAATCGCCGTAGCCGAAGTCCTCCTGGCCCTCGCGTGGCGTGGCCTCCTGCGCCTGCGCGGGACGCAGCCGGATGAGCATCGTGGCCACGTCCGTGAGCCGGTTGCCCTCGGGGACGGCCGGGAAGACCGTCTCCAGCGAGCCCGGCACCTGGTCACCCGGGCGGATCGGGGTGCCGTCGTCACGGACCAGCCGCACGCCCTCGGCCCAGGCGGTGGTGCCCAGCGGGTTGCCCTTGTTCGGGTTCTTGATCAGACCGCCGAGCGGGGCGAGCAGCATGATGCCGAGGCCGCCGCCCATGAACACCAGCGTGCGGGTGATCAGCTTGCGGCGGGCCAGCCCGCTGTTGTGCAGGCCGCCGACGAGGGTGGCGCCCGTGGTCACCCGGTCGAAGTGCGAGCCGTCGTGCTTGTCCTGCACGGCGGTCTCGTGCGGCAGCAGCTTCTTGGTGTAGAGCACCAGCCCGACGCCGAAGAAGGTGAACGCCAGGGCCATGAGCGCGCCGAGCAGCGGGGTGTACAGCACGCTGAAGGTGCTGCTGCCCAGCTCCCACTCCCAGTCGGGCAGGAACCAGCCGGCACCGGCGTACACCACGGCGAACCCGAAGGCGCACAGCCCGGCGAGGCCGAAGAACAGACCGACCTGGCGGACGGCGCGCTTCTCCAGGTTCGAGCCGGGCTCCGGGCCCGGGTCGACGTGCAGGATCTCGACACCGTCGTAGCGGGCGCCGAGCCGGTCGAGGTCCTCGCGCGGGATGGTCGCGAGCTGCTCGGGGGTGTAGTCGTCGTCCGGGCCGCCGTGCAGCGGGCCGGGGGTGTCCGCGCCGCCGGTCGAGCCGGGGCGGGTGTCGTGCGTGGTCACGCCTTGCTCCCCATCCAGAAGATCCCGAACAGCAGGGCGGCGATCCCGACGACCCAGATGACCAGGCCCTCGCTCACCGGGCCGATCCGGCCGATGCCGGCGCCACCCGGGTCGGGCATGTCGGTGATCGTCTGGACGTAGTTGATGATCGACCGCTTCTCCTCGGGGGTGATCTGGTTGTCCCCGAAGACCGGCATGTTCTCCGGCCCGGTCAGCATGGCGGCGTAGATCTCGAGGTCGTTGGCGTCCTCGAGGCTGGGCGCGTACTTGCCCGAGGAGAGGGCGCCGCCCTCGCCGACGAAGTTGTGGCAGGACGAGCAGTTGAGCCGGAACAGCTCACCACCGGCGGCGAGGTCGCCGTCGCGCAGGTCGCCCGAGGGCAGCGTGGGGCCACCGCCGTTGGCCTGCACGTAGGCCATCAGCTGGTCGATCTCCTCGTCGGAGAAGATGGCCGGCTTGTCGGGGGCCTGGGCGTCCTGGCGCACCAGCGGCATGCGGCCGGTGTGCACCTGGAAGTAGACGGCCGCCTCGCCGACGCCGATCAGCGAGGGCCCGCGGTTGGGCACGCCCTCGAGGTTCTCGCCGTGGCAGCTGATGCAGCTGCGCTCGTAGAGCTCGCGGCCGGCGGCCTCCGCGCTGGACTCGCTGCCCTCGTCGGCGGCCTGGGCCCCGGGTGCGAGGATCGAGTAGAGGGCGCCGGTCAGGAGGAGACCGGCCATGAGCGCGGCGACGTTGGCCACGCGGCGGCGCTGCTTGGAGCGACGGCGGGCGCGGGCGGCGGCCGCCGGGGTCCCCGCTCCCGGACGCCGCGACCAGCTGAGCCGGCGGCCCGGCACCTCGTCGGGCTGGCTGTCGGACTGGGGGTTCGTGGTGGACACCGGTTCCCTAGCGGATCAGGTAGATCGTGGCGAAGAGCCCGACCCACACGACGTCGACGAAGTGCCAGTAGTAGGAGACCACGATGGCCGAGGTCGCCTGTGCCGGCGTGAAGCGGCCCATGGTGGACCGGATGAGCACGAAGACGAAGGCCACGAGGCCGCCGATGACGTGCAGCGCGTGGAAGCCGGTCGTCAGGTAGAAGACCGAGCCGTAGGTGGAGCTCGAGATCGTGGTCGCGTGCTCGGTGACCAGCACGCGGTACTCGTTGGCCTGGCCGAGGACGAACGCCAGGCCCATGACGAAGGTGATGGTGAACCACCGGCGCAGGCCGTAGACGTTGCCGCTCTCCGCCGCGAAGACGCCGATCTGGCAGGTGACCGAGGAGGCCACCAGGATCAGCGTGAAGACCAGCGCGTACGGCAGGTTCAGTTCGGTCGGTTCGGGGGGCCAGCCCTCGGTCGAGCGCGCCCGTGCGGTGAAGTACATGGCGAACAGCCCGGCGAAGAACATCAGCTCGCTGGAGAGCCAGATGATCGTGCCGACGCTGACCATGTTCGGTCGGGTCAGGGAGTGCACCCGCGAGGTGTCGAAGGTGCTGCTCGCCACGGGGGCCGTTGTCACGCCGACCATCATGGCACCGGGTCTCGAAACCCGACGACCGCGGGTGTGGTGGCGCGGCGGCGCCGTGACCGCCCCGAGACGTCCCCCGATCGGGTGCCGGGCGCCCCGGGCCGGGATCGCGGCTGCCACTAGGCTGCCGCAGGTGAGCGACGCGCCGGCCACCGTCCTGGTCTACAGCTCCCGGCCGGAGGTCCGCGAGGCCGTCCGCACCGCCGTCGGCCGCCGTCCGGCACCCGACGTCGGGCCGCTGACGTGGGTGGAGTGCGCGACCGGCGAGGACGTCGTCGACACCGTGGACGGCGGCGGCGTGGACCTCTGCGTCCTCGACGGCGAGGCCCAGCCCACCGGCGGCCTGGCGCTCTCGCGGCAGCTGGTCGTCGAGGTGGCCGACCGCCCGGCGATCTGCGTCCTCATCGCCCGCCAGCCCGACCGGTGGCTGGCGCACTGGTCGCGCGCCGACGGCACGCTGGCCCTGCCCATCGACCCCTTGACCGCACCGCAGGTCGTCGCCGGGCTGCTGCGCGACCGGGCGGCCCGGCGACCCGTCTCGCGGTGAGCGGCCGCTCTCCCGGGCCCACGTGGCCCGGGCTGCTCACGCGCCTGCTGGCCGGTGAGGACCTCGGCGCCGGCGACACGGCCTGGGCCATGCGCGAGGTGATGACCGGGGAGGCCACCCCCGCACAGGTGGCGGCGTTCGCCGTCGCGCTGCGGGCCAAGGGCGAGGCGCCGGCGGAGGTCGCCGGGCTGGCCGCCACCATGCTGGAGCGGGCGACGCCGGTGGACCTGCCGGTCGCCACGGTCGACGTCGTGGGCACCGGCGGGGACGGCGCGCACACGGTCAACATCTCCACGATGGCCGCTGTCGTGACCGCGGCCGCGGGCGCCCCCGTCGCCAAGCACGGCAACCGTGCGGCGTCGTCGTCCTCGGGGGCCGCCGACGTCCTGGAGGCCCTCGGCGTCGTCATCGACCTCCCGGCCCCGGCCGTGGCCCGCTGCGTGCAGGAGGCCGGGATCGGCTTCTTCTTCGCGCCCGTCTTCCACCCCGGCTTCCGGCACACCGCCGCGCCGCGGCGGGAGATGGGCATCGGCACGGTGTTCAACTTCCTCGGGCCGCTGACCAACCCGGCCCGCCCGGTGGCTGCCGCGATCGGCTGCGCCGACGTCCGCATGTCCCCGGTCCTCGCCGAGGTCGTCGCCGCCCGCGGCGGCCGGGCCCTGGTCTTCCGCGGCGACGACGGCCTCGACGAGCTCACCACCGCGACGACGTCGCGGGTGTGGGTGGCCCGCGACGGCGCGGTGACCCCGGGCGTGGTCGACCCCGCCGACCTCGGCATCGCCCCGGCCGGCCCGGACGCGCTGCGGGGAGGGGACCCGGCGCACAACGCCGACGTCTTCCGGCGGGTGGTGGGCGGTGAGCGGGGAGCGGTGCGCGACGCGGTGCTGCTCAACGCCGGCGCGGCGCTGACCGCCTTCGACGAGCGGGGCGGTGGGCTCACGGCGTCCCTGGCGGCGGGGGTGCAGCGGGCGGCCGCGGCCGTCGACGACGGCCGGGCGGCCGCGCTGCTCGAGCGCTGGGTGGCGGTCAGCCGGGCGGCGGCCGGACGCTAGTCGGCGTTCTCCAGGCCCAGGGAGAAGGCCGCCTCGAGGTCGTGCCGCGAGTAGGCGCGGAAGGCGATGTGGGTGTCGGTGTCGAGGACGCCGGGCACCTTGTTGATCCGGCCGGCGATCACCTCGGCGATCTGCTCGAACTCGCGGACCCGCACGACGGCGACGAGGTCGGCGTCACCAGCGACGGAGTACACCTCGCTGACCCCCTCGAGGTCGGCGATCGCCTGCGCCACCTCGCCGATCGCGTCGGTGGCCGCGTCGATCATCACGATGGCGGTGATCACGCCCGGGATGCTAGCGGCGCCGGGTGGGGGCCGCCCACGGTCGGCGCCCCTGCCGCCACCCGCTCGGGCCGCGCCCGGGTGCCCAGCTGCCGGCCGTCGGCGAACGGGTCACGCAGCGCCCGGCCGGCCTCCACGCGGGCGAGGAAACCGCTGAGGCCCCCGGTGCCGGGCGCGGCGCAGGCCAGCGTGCCGTGGACCTCGACCAGCCGGCTGCCCGGCTTCTCCATCCACCGCAGCACCAGCTCGGTCTCGTCGACGGAGGCGGCCAGCTCGCCGTCGGGACCGGTCGGCGTCTCGGCGGTGGCGCGCAGGCCGGCCAGCGCCTCGCGGACGGAGGACCCGCGGGCGGCGCCCCCCGCGGCCACCAGCCGGCCGCGCCGCACGATCGACAGGTGCCACCCGCCCGCGCCGTCGGGCCGGGCCAGCACCAGCTCGGGGACGGCGGCCAGGGACTCCAGGCGCTGGCGCCGGCGCACGGCACGCACCAGGACGGCGACCCGGTCGCGCAGCACCGCGGCGTCCTCGAAGCGCTCCTCCCCGGCCAGCCGGTCGACGCGGTCGAGCAGCGGGGAGACCAGCGCCTGCGGGTCGCCGGCCACCGCGGCGCGCAGCACCGCGGCGATCGCGGCGTACTCCTCGACCGACTGCGCCCCGGTGCAGGGAGCGCCGCAGCGGCCCATGCCCGCGAGCGCGCACGCGGCCGTGAGCACGCGCGGCGAGAGCCGGGAGGTGCACTGCCGCAGCGGCAGCGACTCGTGGATGGCCGCGGCGGCCGCGTCGGCCGCCCGCCGGTCGGCGAACGGGCCGAGGAACACGCCGGCGCCGGGGCGCACGCGCCGCACGGCCGACAGTCGCGGGAAGGGCTCGTCGGTGAGCCGCAGCCACAGCGCCCGCTCGGGGAACCGCGAGCGGCGGTTGTAGCGCGGCTTGTGCTCGGCGATGAGCCGCAGCTCCCGGACGGCGGCCTCGAGGTCGTGCGCGCAGGGGAGGGCGTCGACCCGCTCGGCGAGCGCGACCATCTCGGTCATCCGGCTGCGCTGTTCGCTGGAGGAGAAGTAGCTGCGCACCCGGGTGCGCAGGTCGTTCGACGTCCCGACGTAGAGCGGCTCGTCGCGCGGGCCGCGGAAGACGTAGACGCCGGGGCCGGGGGGGACGTGCTCGGCGAGGTGCCGCTTGCGCCGGCGCTCCGGGTCGACCTGGCGGGTCAGGCCGGTGAGCTCCTCGAGCGAGGTGACCCCGAGGGGGCCGAGCCGCTCGAACAGGCCGTGCAGGACGTCGACGGTCGCGCGGGCGTCGTCCAGCGCCCGGTGGCAGGGCGCGGTGGCGGCGGAGAAGAACGGCGCCAGGGTGGCCAGCTTGCAGTTGGGCACCTCGTCGCGGGAGAGCAGCCGACGGGCGAGGACGGCGGTGTCGACGGAGGCGGCCGCGGGCCAGGCGGTGCCGGTCTGGGCGCAGGCGGCCCGGAGGAAGCCGAGGTCGAACGGCGCGTTGTGCGCCACCAGCACCGCGCCGCGGGCGAACTCCAGGAAGGCCGGCAGCACCGCGCCGATCCGCGGGGCGGCGGCGACCATCGCGGTGGTGATGCCGGTGAGCACGCTGATGTAGGGCGGCACCTCGCAGCCGGGGTCGACCAGCGTCTGGAACTCCCCGAGCACCTCACCGCCGCGCACCTTCACCGCGCCGATCTCGGTGATCGCGCAGTCCTTGGGCGAGCCGCCGGTCGTCTCGAGGTCGACGACGACGAACGTGACCGCGGCCAGCGGCGTCCCCAGCTCGTCGATGGTGGCCTGGTGGGGGCGGGTGGGCTCCTGGCCGGGGTGCGTGGAGGCCTGCTCGTGCCGGGGGAGCCGGGACCCGGTGCCGCCGGGACGGGCGCTGGGAAGGGGCACGGCGGGACGGTAGGCCAGGGGTCGGACAGTCGTGGAACGCGACGCCCGGGACCGCTCCTCGTCCGGGAGGGGGAGAGGGCTCCGGATCGCTGGCGGGAGCCGGTGGTGGTGGTGGACGATCCCGCGACGGGCCGCGGTGGTCCGGGCAGACGAGGGGGTCCGATGCGCGCCCGCTCCCGGCGACGCGTCCTCCGGCGGGCGGCGCTCGCGGTGGCCGCCCCGGTGCTCGCGGTGCTGCTCGCCGTGCTGCTCGCGGCGCTGCTCGCCGTGGCGCCGGCGGGGCCGGCCGCCGCTGCGCCCAGCGACCAGCCCGGGAGCACCAGCGGGGTGCTCGACAGCGAGGCGCTCGACCGGCTGCAGCAGCGCGCCGCCGAGGTGCAGGCCGACCTGCAGCGGCGGCAGGCCGAGGTGGCCGGGGCGCGGCAGGCGCTCACCGGGGCGGAGGCCGCGGTCGCGGCCGCGCAGGCCGCCGTGGACGCCGCCGAGGACGAGCTGGGCCGCCTCCGGGCGGTGGTCGCGGAGTACGCCTCCGCGGTCTACCGCGACGGCGGCGCGCTCACCCCCCTCACCGTCCTGCTCGCCGGTGGCGACCCCGGCGACGTCGCCACGGCGCTCGGCTACCTCGAGGCGGTCGACGCGCACACCGCCGAGGTCGTCGGTGCGGCCGAACGGCAGCAGCGGGCCGCGCTGGCCCGGCAGGTGGCCGCCGACGCCACGCTGGCCGACGCGCAGGACCGGGCCGACCGGCTGACCGCGGAGGTGGGGGAGCTCGAGGCGGCCGCGGCCGCGGTCACCGGCGAGCTCGACGCCGCCCTGGGGGAGGTCGACCGGCAACTGGCGCAGCTCCAGCGGCAGCAGGTCGACGTCAACGCGCAGACGGCGCTCAACTGGCGGGCCCACCTCGGGGAGCTCGACGCGGCGGGGGTGCGGTCGCCGCCGGCCGCGGCCCTGCTCGACCCGGCGTCCGGCCTGCCGGCCGGGCTGGCGCCGGTGGGCGCGGCCGCCGGCGGGGTGCAGCGCGGCGCCGCGCTGCTGCCCCGCCAGCCGACGTCGCTGCTGGTGCTCCCCGCGGAGACCGTCGCGGCGGTCAGCACGGCGATGGCGGCGCTCGGCAGGCCCTACGCCCCCGGGACGGCCGGCCCGGACTCCTGGGACTGCGGCTCCCTGGTGTCCGCGGCCTACGGCGCCGCGGGCGTCGACCTGCCCGCCGACCAGGCCGGGCTCTACGCCGTCACCACGCCGGTCGACCCCGCCGACGTCCTGCCCGGGGACCTGGTGTTCCTCGGCACCCCGGAGGCCGGCCTCGGCCACGTCGGCATCGCCCTGGACCGGCAGACGATGCTGGCCGCCGACGGCCGGGCCGGTGCCGTCGTCGTCCGGCGGCTGCCCGCCGACCAGGTGCTGCGCGTCGGTCGCCCGAGCCTGGGGCCGCAGCCGGGGGAACCGGCGCCCGGGCCGACCGGGGGCGCGCTGCGGGTCGAGTGCGGCAACCCCGTGCACCCGCCGACGGTCGACGGCGCACGCGCCTGGGGCGGTTACCCCAACGGGTTGATCCCGCCGAGCGCCCTGTGCCCGCTGGGCGTGGCCGGCCACGCGCTGCGCTGCGACGCGGCCGCGGCCTGGCGGGCGATGAGCGCGGCGTTCACCGAGGCCTTCGGCGACCCGCTGTGCACCACCGACTCCTACCGCACCTACGCCGCGCAGGTGCGGCTGTACGGGGAGAAGCCGGCACTCGCGGCCGTGCCGGGCACGAGCAACCACGGCTGGGGGCTGGCGGTCGACCTGTGCGGGGGCGTGGAGGCCTTCGGCACCCCGCAGTACGCCTGGATGGTCGCCAACGCCGGCCGGTTCGGCTGGCTGCACCCCACGTGGGCCGACCCCGGCAACGGCCGCGAGGAGCCCTGGCACTGGGAGTACGCGGGCAGCTGAGCCGGGACTGTCGGTGGCCGTCCCTAGCGTCCGCGGCAACCGACAGGGAGACCGTCCCGACCGCGGCCCGCACCCGGGCGGCGCGGCCGGGACACCGGAGGGACACGGCCATGCTCATCGACTGCGACTCGTGCACCGCCCGCGGCGCCGGCTGCGCCGACTGCGTCGTCACCGCCCTGCTGGGCGCGCCACCGGGGGAGCGGGGCACCGAGCCCGTGCTGCTGCCGGTGCCCCCCGTCCCGGCCGCGCGGGCGTCAGGGGCCGACGACGTCGTGCTGCCCCGGCCGGGCGTGGTGGTGGAGCTCGACGACGTCGAGCGGCGCGCCGTCCGGGCGCTCGCCGAGGGCGGACTCGTGCCTCCGCTGCGTCACCGGCCGGCCCAGCGGCGGCGCACCGGCTGACACCAGGCTGAGCAGGGCGGACGGGGTGAGACACGGCCGAGGACGACGCACGGGAGTGGCGTCCTTCCTCACAGTGCGAGTTCTCACAGGTAACAGGACCCGCGTTTGTCACAACCTCATCACGTCCGTACGGTGGCCCCGTCCGGCCGGGTGGTCGTCACCCGATGCGAGGTGGCCTCGGCCGGGCACCGCCGAATCGCCGGACGCCGTCCCAAGGGGTGTGCGTCGGGTGAACCGGGGACCCACCGCAGCACTGGGGTGAGTTCTCGCGCGCGCCGGGACACCGGCGCGCGGGGGATAGGGCACGTCTTCCCGGCCCGAACCCGTCAGCTAACTCGGTAGGCGGTTGCTGAGGAAGAACGGAGAGCCGCCGCCCGTGGCGACCCCCCGCCCTGCCCTGGGGCATGCACGTCCACAGTCCACCGCCCGCCGCGCCACCGGTTCCACCGCCGGTCACACCGCCGGCCCGCACCGCCCCCCGTTGGTCCGCCGCCTCGGCCGGACCGCGCTCGTGGGCACCGCCGCCAGCCTGACGCTGGCCCTCCTCCCCGGCACCGCGACGGCCGATCCCGAGCAGGCGACCACGTCGGCGCAGGCCGCCCAGCTCGCCGCCGACGCCGGCCACCGGCTCGAGGTCGTCTCCGAGCAGGTCAACGAGGCCCGCGAGGTGCTCGCCCAGCAGCGGTCCGCCGCCGAGGAGGCCGACCGGGCCGTCGCCGACGCGCAGGCCCGGCTCGACTCCCTCGACAGGCAGATCCGCCAGGTGGCCCGCAGCGCCTACACCGGCGGCGACACGATGCCCGAGCTCGACCTGCTGATGACCAGCGAGTCGGCCGAGGACTTCGTCAGCCGGCTGGCCGTGCTCGACCGGATCGCCGGTCACACCACCGAGGTGCTGACCGAGGTGGGCGACGCCGCCGCCGCGGCCGACCGGGCCCAGGCCGACGCCGAGGCCGCCGAGGCCGCCGCGCAGCAGACCCTGGACGGCCTGACCGCCCAGGAGACGCAGCTCCGGGACGACGTCGCCGACTACCAGGCCCAGGTCGCCGCGCTCACCGCCGCGGAGCGGGAGGCGGCGGCCGCCGCGCAGGCGGCCCTCGCCGCCCAGCAGGCCGCCGCACAGCCGGCCCCCGCGGCACAGCAGGCTCCCACGGCGGGCGGCACGGTCGGCGACAGCGCCCCGGCGGCCCCGGCCGCGGCGGCACCCGCTCCGGCCCCGGCCGGTGGCGGCAGCGGCGCGGCCCAGGCGGCGGTGCGGACGGCGCTGGCCCAGGTGGGCGACGCCTACGTCTGGGGCGCCGGCGGTCCGGACGCCTTCGACTGCTCGGGTCTGACGCAGTACGCGTACGCCGCGGCGGGGATCAGCCTGCCGCACTCGAGCGGCATGCAGTCGCGGATGGGCACCGCCGTCTCGCGGTCGCAGCTGCAGCCCGGTGACCTGATCTTCTACTTCAGCCCGGTCAGCCACGTGTCGATGTACATCGGCAACGGCCAGATGGTGCACGCCGCGACCTCCAGCGAGCCGGTGAAGGTCGTGCCGGTCGACTCCATGGGCGGCATCACCGCCATGCGTCGCATCGCCTGAGGAAGGACCTCGCTGCCCCCGCCCCTCGCAGGCTCGCGGCGGGACCCGGGACGGAGCCGGCGGCGGTGTCCTCGACGGGACCGCTGGGCAGGCGGCGAGGGCCGCGGACCTGCGGGTCCCCGGCCCTCGCCGTGTCCCGGACAGTCCGTGCCGCTCGTGGTCCGGCCGTCGGCCGGGGCGTCCCGGGCCGGACGCGCGCGGCCACCTAGGATCGGCCGGGTGAGCGCGGCGGGCCGGGGAGGCGCTCGCGCCGCCCTGCTGGTCGCGGCCGTGCTCGGGGCCGCCCTCGTGGTCGTCATCGTCGTCCGGACGCCGTGGACGCTCCTGCCGCAGCCGCCCGGTGGCGTGACGCCGGTCAGCGCCGACGCGGGGCTGCCCGTCGACGTCGTCCGGCGGGCCCAGGCCCTGGCTGCCGAGATCCGCCCCGCCTCGCTGGCGGGCCTGCTGCTCGGGCTGGGCGTCTCGGTCCTGCTGGGCCTCACCCGGCTGGGCAGCCGGCTGGTGACGGCGGTCGCGCGGCCCCTCGGCGGACGCTGGCCGTGGCAGACGCTGCTCGGCACGGTCGTCCTCGTCGTGGTCGGACGGCTGGCCACGCTGCCGGTGTCGGCCTACGGCGAGGTGGTGCGGCACCGCTACGGGCTCTCCACCCGCTCGTGGCCGCTGTGGCTGCGCGACGTCGCCGTCTCCACCGCCATCGACGCCGGCCTCACCGCGCTGGCCCTGCTGGTGCTGGTCGCGCTGGCCCGGCGGGCACCGCGCACCTGGTGGGCGTGGACGGCGGCCGGAGCGGCCGTTCTCGTGGTGGCCGGCTCCTTCCTCTACCCCGTGGTCATCGAGCCGGCGTTCAACAGCTTCCAGCCGCTGCCGGCCGGCCAGCTGCGCACCGACCTGCTGGAGCTGGCCGAGGAGGGCGGGACGCCGGTCGAGGACGTGCTGGTCGCCGACGCCTCCCGGCGGACGACGTCCCTCAACGCCTACGTCTCCGGCTTCGGCTCGACCCGCCGCGTCGTCCTGTACGACACGCTGCTGGCCGACGTCCCCGACGACGAGACCGAGTCGATCGTCGCCCACGAGCTCGGCCACGTCGCCACCGACGACGTCCTCACCGGCACGCTGATGGGCGCACTCGGTGCGGCCGCCGCCGTCGCCCTGCTCGGCTGGCTGCTCGCCTGCCCGCCGCTGCTGCGGCGGACCGGGGCCGACTCCCCGGGCGACCCGCGCGTCGTGCCGCTGGTCCTGCTGCTCGCGGCCCTCGGCTCGTTCGTGGCCACCCCGGTGCAGAACGTCGTCTCCCGGCACGTGGAGGCGCGCGCCGACCTGCACGCCCTCGACCTGACCGGCGACGCCGCGGCGTTCATCGAGATGCAGCGCCGGCTGGCCGAGACCAACGTGTCCGACCCGAGCCCGCCGGCGCCGTGGCAGTGGTTCTTCGGCTCGCACCCGACGGCGGCGCAGCGGATCGCCCTGGCCGAGGACTGGCTGCGGCTGGGCGAGCGGTGAGCGGCTCCCGGCGCACCCTCGTCGTCACCAACGACCTCCCGCCGCGGCAGGGCGGCATCCAGACCTTCGTCGCCGCGCTGCTGGAGCGCCGGCCGCCCGACTCGCTGGTCGTGCTCGCCTCCCGCTCACCGGGCTGGGAGGCCCACGACGCGCGGCTGCCCTACCCCGTCGTCCGCCGGCCCACCGGGGTGCTGCTACCGACCCGTGCCACCGCGCGCGCGGCCGCCGCGCTGGCCGCCGGGCACGGCTGCGACACCGCCTTCTTCGGCGCGGCCGCCCCCCTGGGACTGCTCGCACCGGCGCTGCGCGCCGCGGGGGTGCGGCACCTGGTGGGCGCCACGCACGGCCACGAGACCGGCTGGGTGGCGCTGCCCGGGGCGCGGCAGCTGCTGCGCCGCATCGCCGGCGGTCTCGACGTGCTGACCTACATCAGCGAGTACACCCGCAGCCGCCTGGAGCCGGCGCTGGGCGGGCGGACGCGGCTCGCGCAGCTCCCGCCGGGGGTCGACGTCGACCGGTTCACCCCGGCCGCCGACGGGACCGCGGTGCGCCGGCGGTACGGGCTGGGGGACGGGCCGGTGGTGGTGTGCGTGTCGCGGCTGGTGCCCCGCAAGGGCCAGGACGTGCTGGTCGCCGCCTGGCCGGCGGTCCTGGCCCGGCACCCGGGCGCGCGGCTGCTGCTGGTGGGCGGCGGTCCGGACGAGGCGCGGCTGCGCCGGGCGGTGACCCGGCGCGGCCTGCACGGTTCCGTGGTGCTCACCGGACCGGTCGCGCCCCCGCAGCTGCCCGAGCACTACGCCGCCGGTGACGTGTTCGCGATGCCCTGCCGCACCCGCCGCGGCGGTCTGGACGTCGAGGGGCTGGGGATGGTCTACCTGGAGGCGGCGGCGTGCGGGCTGCCGGTCGTCGGCGGCACCTCCGGCGGGGCCCCGGAGGCGGTGCGCGACGGCGTGACCGGGACGGTCGTGGCCGAGCCCCGCTCCCCGGTGACGGTGGCCGCCGCGGTCACCGCTCTCCTCGACGACCCGGCGCGGGCGCGCGCGATGGGCGCCGCCGGGCGGGCGTGGGTGGAGCAGCGCTGGTCCTGGACGACGGTCGCCGCCACCTTCGCCGACCTGCTCGACGGTGAGGGGCCCTACCGGTAGAGCGCCTCGATCTCGGCGTCGAACTCCTTCACGACCACCGAGCGCTTGAGCTTCAGGCTCGGGGTGAGCATCCCGTTGTCCTCGGTGAAGTCCTGGGTCAGCACCCGGTACTCCTTGATCGCCTCGGCGTGCGAGACGGCCTTGTTGGCCTCGGCGACGGCGGCGTCCAGCTCGGCGTGCAGACCCGGGTCGTCGACCAGCTCGGCGACGGGCGTGTCGGCCGGCCTGCCCGTGGCCTCCAGCCACTGCGGCAGGGCCTCGGCGTCGAGCGTGACCAGCGCCGCGATGAACGGCCGCTGGTCGCCGACGACGATGCACTGGCTGACCAGCCGGTGCGCGCGCAGCCGGTCCTCCAGGACGGCGGGGGCGACGTTCTTGCCGCCGGCGGTCACCAGGATCTCCTTCTTGCGCCCGGTGATCCGGATGAAGCCGTCGGTGTCGATCTCGCCGAGGTCGCCGGTGTGGAACCAGCCCTCGGCGTCGACGGCCTCGGCGGTGGCCTGCGGGTTGGCCCAGTAGCCGCGCATGACGACGCCGCCGCGGAGCAGGATCTCGCCGTCGTCGGCGATGCGGGCGGCGACGCCGGGCAGCGGGCGGCCGACGGTGCCGATGCGCAGGGCGCCGTCGTGGTTGACCGACGCGGCCGCCGTGGTCTCGGTGAGGCCGTAGCCCTCGAACACGGTGACGCCGACGCCCCGGAAGAAGTGGCCCAGCCGCTCGCCGAGCGGCGCGCCACCGGAGATCGCGCCGGCGCACCGCCCGCCGAGCGCGGCCCGCAGCCGGCCGTAGACGAGCCGGTCGAACAGCGCGTGCTGCGCGCGCAGGGCCAGACCGGGGCCGCCGGTGTCCTGGGCGCGGGACCAGTCGACGGCCACCTGGGCGGCCCGGTCGAAGATCCTCCCCTTGCCGTCGGCGTCGGCCCTGGCCTTCGCGGAGTTGTAGACCTTCTCGAACACCCGCGGGACGGCGAGGACGAACGTCGGCCGGAACGCGCCGAGGTCCTCCAGCAGGTTCTTCACGTCCGGGGTGTGGCCGGTGACGGTGCGGGTCCGGACCGCGCCGACCTGCAGGACGCGGGCGAGCACGTGCGCCAGCGGGATGAACAGCAGCAGCGAGCCGTCCTCACCGAGGTAGCGGTCGAGCAGGGTGATCCCGTTGTCGATCTCGAAGAGGAAGTTGCCGTGGGTCAGCTCGCAGCCCTTGGGCCGGCCGGTGGTGCCGGAGGTGTAGATGAGCGTGGCCAGGCTGTCGGCGCCCAGCGTCGCCCGCCGGGCGGCGAGCTCGCTGTCGGGCACGTCGGCGCCGGCGGCGGTGAGCGTGCCGACCGCGTCGTCCTCGATGACGTAGAGCGGGCCGAGGTCGGGGGCCTGGTCGCGCACCGAGTCGACGGCGGCGGCGTGCTCGGCGCGCTCCACGACCGCGGCCGTGGCACCGGAGTCGGCGAGGATCCAGGCGACCTGGTCGGGGCTGGAGGTCTCGTAGACGGGGACGGTGACCGCGCCGGCGGTCCAGATGGCGAAGTCGAGGACGGGCCACTCGTAGCGGGTCTTGGCCTGCAGGGCGACCCGGTCACCGGCCTGCACGCCGGCCGCGACGAGCCCCTTGGCGACGCCGGCGACCTGCTCGCCGAACTCCCGCCACGTGACGTCCTCCCACCGGCCGTCGCGCTGGACGCGCAGACCGACCTCGTCTCCGTGCTCGGCGACGTTCTCGGCCAGCATGTCGGTGAGCGCCTGGCCGGGGGCCACCTCGGTCATCGCGGGGACGCTGTACTCGCGCACGCCTCGTCCTTCCTCCCCGCTCGGCCGGGGCGCCGGTGCCGCCGGTCCGTGCGGGACACGTCCCGCCGAATCTACCGGGGCGTTCCTACCGGCGAGTAGCGACCGAACGGGCGGACCTGCGGCCCGACGGGCAGCGGTTAGCCTCTGCGCATGGCCGAGCAGTCCACCCAGTCGATCGTCGTCTCGGCTCCGCCGACCGACGTCATGGCGGTGATCGCCGACTTCCCGGCCTATCCGCAGTGGGTGCAGGCGGCCAAGACCGTCGAGGTGCTCGAGACCGGCCCCGACGGGCGGGCCCGGCGGGTGCGCTTCGTCATCGACGCCACCGTCCTCAGCGACGACTACGTCCTCGACTACACGTGGGACGACGACCGGCAGGTCTCCTGGACCCTGGTCAGCAGCAGGCTGATGAAGCGCCAGGACGGCTCCTACACGCTGCGCGAGGCCGGCAGTGGCACCGAGGTGACCTACCGGCTCACCGTCGACATGGCGATCCCGATGATCGGGCTGCTCAAGCGCCGGGCGGAGAAGGTCGTCCTCGACACCGCGCTCAAGGAGCTCAAGAAGCGCGTCGAGGGCTGAGCCGGCGTGCCGATCCTGCTGTTCACCGGTCCCGGCGGAGCCGGCACCACGACCCTCGCCGCGGCCGCCGCCGTGCGCGCCGCCCGCGCCGGGCGGCGCACGGTGCTGGTCACCCGGCAGGACCCGCCGTCCGGGACGGCGGCGCAGCCGGGCCTCGACGTCGTCCGGCCCGGTCCGCAGGACGGGCTGGAGGCGCTGTGGGCCGGGTGGGCCGCCGATCTCGCGACCGCCGTCCCCGACCTCGTCCTGCCGCCGGCCACGTCGGTGGTGCCGGTGCCCGGCGCCGGTGAGCTCGCGCTGCTCGCGGCCCTCGGCCGCGTCGCCGGGGACGGGAGCCCGGCCGACCTCGTGGTCCTCGACGCCGGGCCGCTGGAGGCGGCGGCGGGGCTGGTCGCCCTGCCTGGTGCGCTGCGCTGGTGGCTGGAGCAGGCGGTGCCCACCCGGGTGCGGGTGCTGGGCGCCGTCCGGTCCGCCGCCGTCCGTGCCGGCACGCTGCGCCGCGGCGCGGCCGACGTCGCCCTCGGCGCGGTGTCCGCGCTGGAGGCGCTGCTGGACCGCCTGACCCTGACCGACCCCGCGCGCACCGCCGTCTGGCTGGTGGCCCCGCCGCGGCCGGCCGCCGTCACGGCCGTGCGCACCGCGACGACGGCGCTCGCCGTGCACGGGCAGCGCCCCGTCGGCGTGCTGGCCCGCGTCCTCCCCGGGGGCGGGGCCGGGCCGTGGTGGGCCGTGCGGGCCGCCGACGAGGAGGCGGCGCTGGACGCGCTCGCCGGCGTCGCCCCGCTGCGGACGGTGCCCGAGTCGGCGCGGGCCCCCGAGGACGCCGACGCGCTGGCCGCGCTGCTGGAGGACCTGCCCGACCCGGCCGGCACCGCCCCGTCCCTGGCGCCCGAACGCGTCGACGGCGGCTGGCGGCTGGCCCTGCCGCTGCCCTTCGCCGAGCGGGCGGGGGTGGCGCTAACCCGCTGGGCGGACGACCTGGTGGTGACCGCGGCCGGCACCCGCCGCTCGATCCGCCTGGACCCGCTGCTGCGCCGGTGCGTCGTGACCTCGGGCAGCCTCGCCGACCCGGGCACCGCCGCGGCGCGACTGGACGTGGGGTTCGCAGCGGACCCGCAGCTGTGGCCGGCCGACCTGCTGGCGGCCGAGGGGAGGACGCGGTGAGCGAGGGAACCGACTGGCTCGACCAGGCGCGGCGGCTCGTGGCCGGTCTGGGACAGACCTGGACCGAGGCCTGGGCCGAGGTGCGGACCGAGGCCCGCGAGGAGGGCGGCGCCGGGCAGGGCGGCCACGTGCCCGGCGGCGACTGCCGCTGGTGCCCGGTGTGCCAGCTGGCCGTCGTCGCCCGCCGGCCGGAGGTGTCCGCGGCGCTGGCCGACGTCCTCATGACCGCCGCGGCGGCGCTGCGTGCCGTCGCCGACGCGGAACCGGACCCGGGACCCGGTGCGCCGACAGGGCCGGGCGCCGGTCAGGATCTCGGTCCGGACGCCGACACCCCGGCCGCGGCACCGCCGGCCGCACCCGTCCAGCACATCGAGATCGGCTGAGTGGCCACCGGTAGCGACCCCGCCGGGCTGCCCGCCCTCGGGGTCGACGTCGGCGGCACCAAGGTGGCCGGTGGCGTCGTCGCGCCCGACGGCACCGTGCTCGCCACCGCCCGCCGGTCGACCCCGACCGCCTCGGTCGTCGAGACCGAGGCCGCCGTCGCCGAGGTGGTCGCCGAGCTCGCCGACGGGCACGGCGGGCCGATGGCCGCGGTGGGCGTGGGCGCGGCCGGGTGGTTCGACCGCACGGGGGACGTCGTCCTGTTCAGCCCCCACCTGGCCTGGCGGCACAGCTCCCTGCGGCGCGACCTCGCCGCGCGGCTGCAGCGGCCGGTGTGGGTGGGCAACGACGCCGACGCCGCTGCCTGGGCCGAGTACCGCTTCGGCGCCGCCCGGGGCGCCGACCTCGCCCTCTGCGTCACGCTCGGCACCGGGATCGGCGGCGGCATCGTCGCCGGCGGCCGGCTGCAGCGCGGCGCGCACGGCGTCGCGGGGGAGTGGGGCCACATGCGCGTGGTCCCCGACGGCCGGCTGTGCCCGTGCGGCAACCGCGGCTGCTGGGAGCAGTACGCCAGCGGCAGCGCCCTGGCCACCACCGCCCGCGAGGTGGCCACCCGGTCACCGGCCGCGGCGGCCCGGCTGCTCGACCGGGTCGACGGTGACGCCGCCCGCCTCACCGGTGAGGACGTCGCCCGGGCCGCGGCCGAGGGCGACCCGGTCGCGCTGAGCCTGGTCAGCGACGTCGGCGAGTGGCTCGGGCAGGGCATCGCCGACCTGGCCGCGGTCCTCGACCCCGACGTCGTGGTCATCGGCGGCGGGGTCAGCGTGCTGGGGGAGATGGTGCTGCGGCCCGCGCGCGAGCGCCTCGACCGGGCGCTGCCCGGTCGCGGCTTCCGGCCGGGCCCGCGGGTCGTGGGTGCCGCGCTCGGGGCCCAGGCCGGCCTGGTCGGCGCCGCGGACCTGGCGCGCGCCGCGGCCTGCGACGGCGGCTGACGCAGGCGCCCTCGGCCCGCGCGAGCTGGTCGGGATCGGCCCTCCTGCAGGGTCCTGCCGCGAGCGGAGCGAGTGGTGGGGCAGGAGGACCCTCCCTCAGACGACGGCGCCGTCGTCGCCGTCGTCGGTGGACCGCTCGCGCATCCGCGAGAGGAACAGCCCCGCACTGCCCACCAGGGCGGCCACGCCGAGCACCAGGCCCGTGTCGGTGGTCAGGCCGAGCACCCCTGGCGCGCCGACCAGCACCGCGCCGGCGGCGGCGAGCAGGACCGCGTACAGCGTCGAGGGGGAGGGCAGCGGCACCGGGGGCGGCGGCGGGGGCTCGTAGTGCTCCTCGCCGACCGGTTCCTCCTCCGGCACCGCGGCCGCGGCGGGGGCCGGCGTGGGCGTCTCGACGACGGTGCGTCCGTGCTCGGCCTCGTACGCCGCGACGATGCGCGCCCACTCGGCGTCCTCGTCGAGGTCCCGGCGGACGGTGCGCCGCTCGGCCGCCGGGCCGCGCACCGCCTCGGCCGGCGCGTGCTCATCGGCGTGCCGGTCGACCAGGGACCGGCCCTCGCCCACCCGCGCCCGGTCGACGAAGAGCCGGTCGGCCGGCGGGCTGGGGAGGGACACGTTGCGGGTGTAGGGCTCCACGTCGGCGGCCGGTTCCAGGTAGGCGGCGATCCCGGCCTCGCGCAGCACGTCGAGCAGGTGCTCGCCCACCCGGGGGTCGACGTCGCGCAGCGGCGACCACAGCGCGGCGTCCAGACCGTTGTCGCGGCGGCCCCGGCCGCGCCGCGGGCCGGTCACGAACGCGTCCCGGTGGCAGGCACCCGCCACCCGGTCGGCCGGTCTCCAGCCACGGTGGTCCTCCTCGACGTCCGGCGGCGGTGCCGCCCGGCGGGCTGGGGAAACGCGCCCGGGGTCCGATTGTCGGCTGGGCACCCGGCTCCCTAGTCTGGCAGTTCCACAGGGAGGCGTGTTGTTCTACTGGTTCCTCAAGTACGTGGCGATCGGCCCGGTCGCGAAGCTGGTCTTCCGGCCCCGGGCGGAGGGCCGTGAGCACGTGCCGGCGACCGGCGCGGCGATCCTCGCGGGCAACCACCTGTCGGCGTCCGACTGGGTCTTCATGCCGCTGTCGCTGCGGCGCCGGGTCACCTTCCTCGCCAAGGCCGAGTACTTCACCGGGACCGGCGTCACGGGCCTCCTGCGGCGGGCCTTCTTCGCCGGCGCCGGGCAGGTGCCGATCGACCGCTCCAGCGCCACCGCCGCCGAGGGCGCCATCCGCACCGGCATCGAGATGCTGCGCCAGGGCCGGCTGCTGGGCATCTACCCGGAGGGCACGCGCTCGCCCGACGGCCGGCTGTTCCGCGGGAAGACCGGCGTGGCGCGGATGGCGCTGGAGACCGGCGTCCCGGTCGTCCCGCTGGCGATGACCTACACCCCGCGCCGCGGGCCGCTCGGGCGCCGGCTGTTCCGGGTCTCGGTGCGCTTCGGCGAGCCGCTCGACTTCTCCCGCTACGAGGGCCTGGCCGGGGACCGCTACGTCGAGCGGTCGATCACCGACGAGATCATGTACGAGATCATGACGCTGTCGGGCCAGGAGTACGTCGACGTCTACGGCACGACGGTCAAGAAGACCATGGACGCCACGGGGGCCAGCGCCGCCGACGTCGTCGGCCGGCTGCAGCCCCCGGCCGACGAGGCCGGGGACCGCTGTCCCCCGGAGTCACTGGCCGGCTGAAGAAGGACCCCCTGCCCCCACACCTCGCTCCGCTCGGTGCGGGACCCTGCAGGGGGCCGTTCCAGCACGTCACGAGGCACCTACGGTGGGCGCGTGCGCCGGTACTTCTACGACACCGAGTTCATCGAGGACGGCACGACGATCGACCTCGTCTCCATCGGCGTCGTCGACGAGACCGGCCGGGAGTTCTACGCGGTCAGCACCGAGTTCGACGAGCGCCGGGCCATCCCGTGGGTGCGCCGCAACGTGCTCGACCAGCTGCCGCCGCCGGCCGACCGGGCGTGGCGCAGCCGGCAGCGCATCCGCGACGACCTGCTCGCCTTCCTCACCGGTCCCGGCGAGGAGGTGGAGCTGTGGGCGTGGTTCGCCGCCTACGACCACGTGGCGCTGGCCCAGCTGTGGGGGCCCATGACGGCGCTGCCCCGGGCGGTGCCCCGGTTCACCCGTGAGCTGCGGCAGCGGTGGGACGACGTCGGCCGGCCCGGGCTGCCGCCCAAGCCGGCGGGCACGCACGACGCGCTGGTCGACGCGCGGTACAACCTCGCGCGGTGGCGGGTGATGGAGGCCGTCCGGGACCGCTGAGCAGCGGGTCCGGACCGCCTCCGGACCGTGGCTGCACCGGTTCCCCGCGGACTCCCCGGGCCCGATCGGAGCGGCACGGCACGGACCGAGCCGGCGGAGCCGCCGGGTGGGACGGCGCGAGGCCCTCCCCCGAGGGGATCAGCCGACCAGCGGCGCCCAGTCCTCCGGGTGCGCCCGGAGGTGCTCGGCCACCGTGCGGGCGGGGTGCCCGGTCAGCCGCGGCACCGCGTCGGTCACGGCCGCCATCTCGCCGGCGGCGATGGCCAGGTAGCTGCTCACCCAGCCCTCTATCTCCCAGTCGGGGTGCCCGGACGGGCGGCGGGTGGCCCACGCCTCCTCGACGCTCTGCTGCCGGTACTCGGCCGGCAGCCCGGTGACCTCGGTGAGGACGGCGGCGGCCTCGGCCAGGGACAGCGCCGCGGGGCCGGTGACGTCCAGCGCCCGTCCGTCGAGGTCGCCGGAGTCGTCGAGCAGGACGGCGGCGGCGACGTCGGCCAGGTCGTCGCGGGAGACGAAGGACGCCCGCCCGTCGCCGGCCGGGGCGGCGATCACCGCGCGGCCGTCCTCGACGGTGGCGAGGAAGCCGACGAAGTCGGCGTACATGCCGTGTCGCAGGGCGGTCCACCGGGCGCCGGTGGCCGCGATCGCCCGCTCGGTGGCCGCGTGGTGGCGGGCCAGGGTGAAGACGGCGTCGTCGGCGGCGCCGGTGAAGGAGGTGTAGACGATCCGCGACACCCCGGCGTCCGCGGCGGCGGAGACGGCGGTGAGGTGCTGCTGCACGCGGTCCTCGGCCTCGGCGGCGGAGACGAGGTAGAGCGTGTGCACGCCGTCCAGCGCCGCGGCCAGACCGGCCCGGTCGCGGTAGCCGCCGGGGTTCTCGACGACCTCCGAGCCGGGGAGGAACCGGGCGCGGCCGGCGTCGCGCACCACCAGCCGCAGGTCGACGTCGGCCCCCGCGCCGGCCACCCGCTCGGCCACCCTGCGGCCGAGCACGCCGGTGGCCCCCGTGACGGCGATCACCCGGCGCACGCGACGTGCTCCTCGACCTGCGGCATCATGACGCCGACCAACGACCGAACAGACCGGGATCTTCCTGGAGGCAGCCATGCGGATCGGCATCCTGACCGGCGGAGGTGACTGCCCCGGCCTCAACGCCGTCATCCGCGCCGTCGTCCGCAGGAGCACCGAGTGCGGGGACGAGGTGGTCGGCTTCCGCGACGGGTGGCGCGGCGTCCTGGAGGACGACGCCGTCCTCCTCGACCTCGCCGCCGTCCGCGGACTGCTGCCGCGGGGTGGCACCGTGCTGGGGACCTCGCGCACCAACCCCTACGCGCTGGAGGGCGGTCCCGACCGGGTGCGGGCCACCCTGGCCCGGCGCGGCATCGACGCGCTCGTGCCGGTGGGCGGCGAGGACACCCTCGGCGTCGCGGCCCGGTTGGCCGACGGCGGCCTCCGGGTGGTGGGCGTGCCCAAGACGATCGACAACGACCTCGACGCCACCGACTACACGTTCGGGTTCGACACCGCCGTCGGCGTCGCGATGGAGGCCATCGACCGGCTGCACACCACCGGCGACAGCCACCACCGCACGCTCGTGGTCGAGGTGATGGGCCGGCACGCCGGGTGGATCGCGCTGCACGCGGGGATGGCCGGCGGCGCGAACGTCGTGCTGATCCCCGAGCGCCCGTTCGACGTCGACGCGGTGGTGGCGCACTGCCTGCACCGCTTCGAGTCCGGCTACTCGCCGATCGTCGTCGTCTCCGAGGGCGCCCGGCCCGCCGACGGTGACCTGGTCACCTCCACCGGCCAGACCGACGCCTTCGGGCACGTCCGGCTCGGCGGCGTCGGCGCCGCGCTGGCCGCCGTCCTGGAGGAGCGGACCGGCCGGGAGGCGCGCGCGGTCGTGCTCGGGCACGTCCAGCGCGGGGGCACGCCCTCGGCCTTCGACCGGGTGCTGGCCACCCGCTTCGGCCTGGCCGCCGTCGAGGCCGTCCGCGCCGGGCAGTCGGGGGTCATGGTGGCGCTGCGGGGCACCGACGTCGTCCCGGTCCCGATCGCCGAGGCTACCGCCCGGCTGAAGCTCGTCCCCCTGGAGCGTTACGCGGAGGCGGAGGTCTTCTTCGGCTGAGGGGCCCCCGTACCCTCGGGGGCGTGAACGATCCCGCGCAGCCGACCCCCGGTCTCGACCGGTGGCGGGAGCTCCCCCGCCGCCCAGCAGCCGAGCTGGCCCGACCGCGGCGCCCTCGACGCCGTCCTGTCCACGCTGTCGAGCGTGCCGCCCATCGTGGCGCCCAGCGAGGTCGACGAGCTGCGCGGGCGGCTGGCCGAGGTCGCGCGGGGCAGGGCGTTCCTGCTGCAGGGCGGCGACTGCGCCGAGACCTTCGACCTCAACACCGAGCCGCACCTGCAGAGCACCACCCGCACGCTGCTGCAGATGGCCGTCGTCCTCACCTACGGCGCGAGCGTGCCGGTGGTCAAGGTCGGCCGGGTCGCCGGGCAGTACGCCAAGCCGCGCTCGTCGGACACCGACGCCCTGGGCCTGCCCTCCTACCGCGGCGACATGGTCAACTCGTTGGAGCCGGTGCTCGAGAAGCGCATCCCCGATCCCAACCGGCTGGTGCGCGCCTACGCCAACTCCGCGGCGGCGATGAACATGATCCGCGCCTACGCCCGCGGCGGGCTGGCCGACCTGCACGCCGTCCACGACTGGAACAAGGACTTCGTCGCGAACTCCCCGGCCGGCGTCCGCTACGAGGTCATCGCCCGCGAGATCGACCGCGCGCTGGCGTTCATGAAGGCCTGCGGCGTCGACGACACCGCGCTGCGCGGCGTCGAGCTCTACAACAGCCACGAGGCGCTGATCCTCGACTACGAGCAGGCGCTGCTGCGGGTGCACGAGGGCCGGCCCTACGCCTCCTCGGCGCACTTCGTCTGGATCGGCGAGCGCACCCGCCAGCTCGACGGCGCGCACGTGGAGTTCATGTCGCGGATCGCCAACCCGATCGGCGTCAAGATCGGGCCCTCCACCACCCCGGAGCAGGCCTCCGAGCTCGTCGAGCGGCTCGACCCCGACGGCGTCCCCGGCCGGCTCACCCTGATCAGCCGGATGGGCAACGGGAAGATCCGCGACGTCCTCCCCGGTATCGTGGAGAAGGTCACCGCCGGCGGCCACCAGGTCGTGTGGCAGTGCGACCCGATGCACGGCAACACGCACGAGTCGCCGACCGGCTACAAGACCCGGCACTTCGACCGCGTCGTCGACGAGGTCCTCGGCTTCTTCGACGTCCACCGGGCGCTGGGCACCTGGCCCGGCGGCATCCACGTCGAGCTGACCGGCGAGGACGTCACCGAGTGCCTCGGCGGGGCCATGGAGATCAGCGACGCCGACCTGGACAGCCGGTACGAGACCGCCTGCGACCCGCGGCTGAACACCGGCCAGTCCCTGGAGCTGGCGTTCCTGGTCGCGGAGATGCTGCGTGGCTGACCTGATCGACCTGCGGTCGGACACCGTCACCCGGCCGACGCCGGGCGTGCGCCGGGCCATGGCCGAGGCCGAGGTCGGCGACGACGTCTACGGCGAGGACCCGTCGATCCGGGCGCTGGAGGAGCAGGTCGCCGACCTGTTCGGCCACGAGGCCGCGCTGTTCGTGCCCTCGGGGACGATGGGCAACCAGATCGGCATGCGGCTGGTCTGCGAGCCCGGCCAGGAGGTGCTCTGCGACGCCGAGGCGCACGTGGTCACCTACGAGATGGGTGCCGCGGCCGCCGTCTTCGGCATCTCCACCCGCACCGTCGTCTCCGACGGCGGGCTGCTCGACGCCGACGCCCTCCTCGCGCAGGTCCGGCCGGGCGACGACTGGCACCTGACCGCGACCGCCGCCGTCGCCGTGGAGAACACGCACAACCGCGGCGGCGGCCGGGTGCAGCCCCTCGACCAGCTGCGACGGCTGTGGGACGCCTCCCGGGAGCGCGGGTTCGCCGTGCACCTCGACGGCGCACGGATCTGGAACGCCGCGGCCGCCTCCGGCGAGGACCTGGCCACCTACGGCCGGCTGGCCGACACCGCGTCGGTGTGCCTGTCCAAGGGCCTGGGCGCGCCGGTCGGCTCGGTGCTGGTGGCCTCCGCCGAGCGGATCGCCGCCGGCCGGCTGTGGCGCAAGCGGCTCGGCGGCGGCATGCGCCAGGCCGGCGTGCTGGCGGCGGCCGGGCTGTACGCCCTGGAGCACCACCTGCCGCGGCTGGCCGAGGACCACGAGCACGCCCAGGTGCTGGCCAAGCGGCTCGGCGTCGACCCGGCCACGGTGGAGACCAACATGGTCGTGCTCGACGACGTCGCCGCGCCCGTCGTCGCCGAGGCCGCCAAGGCGCAGGGCGTGCTGGTGTCGCAGGTGAGCGCGCGCCGGATCCGGCTGGTCACCTCCCTCGAGGTGGACCGGGCCGCGGTCGACCGCGCCGGCGACGTCCTGGCGGCCCTGCTCGACCGCTAGGCCGTGCACGCCGCCCGCCTGCGGCTGCTGCGCGGCGACGGTGCGCGCTGGTGAGCCCTGCGGTCCGCGAGGACTGCGCACCAGCGCACACCGTCGTCCGCGGGGATCAGTACGTGCTGTGCAGCAGCAGGTCCGGCGTGTCGGCGGGCTCGCCGGTGATCCGGCCCGCGGTCGCGCCGCCGATGACGGCCGCCGCGACGGTCGCGGGGGAGGCCGTCGGGGCGCCCTGCAGGTACAGCGCGGCGACGCCGGCCACGTGCGGGGTGGCCATCGAGGTCCCGCTGATGGTGTTGGTCGCGGTGTTGCCCGTGTACCAGGCGCTGGTGATGCCGACGCCGGGCGCGTACAGGTCGACGCAGGCCCCGTGGTTGGTGAAGGAGGCCGAGGCATCGGCCCGGTCGCTCGCGGCCACGGTGAGCGCCGTCGGCACGTCCGCCGGGGAGCTGGTGCACGCGTTCGCGCCGTCGTTGCCGGCGGCGACGGCGTAGGTGACCCCGTCGGCGATCGAGGCCTTCACCGCATTGTCGATGGCCGTGCTCAGGCCACCGCCCAGGCTCGTGTTGGCCACAGCCGGGGCACCGGTGGCGTGGTCGCGGGTGACCCAGTCGATGCCGGCGACCACGCCCGAGGTCGTGCCGCTGCCGTTGCAGTTCAGCACCCGGACGGGCACCAGCGTGACGTCCTTCGCCACCCCGTAGGTGGTCCCGCCGATGGTGCCGGCGACGTGGGTGCCGTGGCCGTTGCAGTCCTCGGTGGTGTTCTTGCCGCTGACCGCGTTGTAGCCGGCCCGGAGGCTGTTCGCGACCTCGGTGTGGGTCGAGCGGATCCCGGTGTCGACGACGTAGGCGGTCACCCCGGCGCCGGTGGCGGTGGCGGAGTACGTGGTGCTGAGAGGCAGGTCGGGCTGGTCGATGCGGTCGAGGCCCCAGGTGGCACCGAGCTGCGTGGCATCGGTGGCGAACACCTGGTCCCGCTCGACGGCGACGACGCCCGGGATGGCCGACAGCCGCGGCGCGGCGGCCTCGGGCAGGTCCACCGCGAAGCCGGTGAGCGCCGCGGTGTAGACGTGCCGGACCTCGCCGCCGAGGCCGCGGGCCCGCTCGGCGGCCCGTGCTGGGAGGGTCGAGCGGTCGACGGTCACGACGTAGGTGGCGCGGGGTCCGTCGGCGGGTGCGGCGGAGGCGGGGCCGGCGGGAAGGCCGAGGCCGGCGGCCGCGAGCGCGACGACGCCGACGGCCAGGGGGCGACGGGTGGGCAAGGACGGCTCCTCGGAGGGACGCTCCGCGGCCGGACGACCGCGGTGGGGTGCGAGCCAACGCGGCGCCCGAGCTCACCTCAAGTGAACGCGCGAAGCCGCAGGGTCACGACCGCGTATCGGCTCCGGGGATCACGCGGCGGAGGGGACCTCGGGGGCGGGGCGGCCGTCGCGCAGCGCGCAGAGCAGGGCGATGTCGCGCGCGTGGCCGCCGTCGGCGCTCGGCGTCTCCACGACCACCGGCACCCCGGCCACCGCCGGATGGGCCAGCAGCTCGGCGAACGCGCCGGCCCCGATGGTGCCCTCGCCGATGGTGGTGTGCCGGTCGCGCCGGGAGCCGCGCTCGTCCAGGGAGTCGTTGGCGTGCACCAGCCCGAGCCGGCCGGGACCCACGGCGGCCTCGAGGGCGTCCAGGGTCGCCGTCGTCCCTCCCGGGGTGGCCAGGTCGTGCCCGGCGGCCCAGGCGTGGCAGGTGTCGAGGCAGACGCCGACCCTCGGGTGCATGTCGAGTGCCGCGAGGTAGGGGCCGAGGTCCTCCACGGTGGCCGCCAGCGACCGGCCACCGCCGGCGGTCGGCTCGACGAGCAGCCGCGGGCCGTTGTCGGGCAGGGCGTCGAGCACCGGCAGCAGCCGCTCGCGCAGCTGCCGCAGCGCCGCCTCGTAGCGGTCCTCGTCGACGGCGGACCCCGCGTGGACGACGACGCCGTGGACGCCGAGCTGCACGCCGCGGGCGAGGTCGGCGGCGATCGTCTCGACGGAGCGGTCGACGGTGGCCGGGGTGGGGGAGCCGACGTTGACCAGGAACGGCGTGTGCACGAAGGCCGGCACCCCGCGCTCGGCCAGACCCTCGACGAAGGCGGCGTCCTGGCGGGGGTCGCCGGCGCTGCGCTTCCACCCGCTGGGGTTGCCGACGAAGACCTGCACGGCCTGCGCGCCGACCTCGTCGGTGTGGCGCAGCCCGCCGGTGGCCAGGCCCGCGGCCACCTGGACGTGCGCGCCGATGGGAGAGGCGCTCACCCGAAGCTCAGCAGCAGGCTGACCTCGGTGCGGATGTCGACGACGGTGCCCGCGCCCGGGCTCTGCCGGTACACGCGGTCGCCGGTGATGAAGGTCGAGGTGCTGTAGGTGAGGCCGGCGGACTCCAGCGCGGCGGCCGCCTCGCGGGCGCTCATGCCGGTCACGTCCGGCACGGTGACCTGCGGCAGGCCGACCGAGACCTGGATGGTCACCTCGCTGCCGAAGGGCGCCTTCTGCCCGGGTGTGGGGCTCACGGCCATGACCTGACCGGTGCCGACGTCGCCGCTGCGGCCCTCGGTGCGGGTGACGGTGAACCCCTGGGCCTCGAGGTTGTCCCGCGCGGCGTCCGGGCTCTGCCCGACCACGTCGGGCACCTGGACCGGCGCGCGGCCGCGGCTGACGACCACGGTGACCGGCTGGTCGCGGCGCAGCTCGGTGCCGGCCTCGGGGTCGAACCCGCTCACCGACCCGGCCGGGACGTCCTCGTCGTAGTCCTGCTGCACGGTGACCTGCGCGGGCACGTTCTCGGCGAGCCAGGCCTGCACCTCCTCCAGCGGCCGGCCGACCAGCTCGGGGTCGACGGTGAACCGCTCGGGCCCCTTGGACACGACCAGCTCGACGTCACTGCCGCGGATGGCCTCGCCGCCGTCGGGGTCGGCGGAGATGACGGTGCCCTCGGCGACGGTCTCGCTGAACTGGTCGTCGGCGAAGACCGGGTCCAGCCCCGCGCCCTGCAGCAGGTCGACGGCGGCCGCGCGATCGGCGCCCGCCAGCGCGGGCACCGTCGTCCAGCGGCCCGAGCCCTGCCACCAGCCGATCGCGCCGACGGTGACGGCGAGCAGCAGCACGACGGCCACCGCCAGGCGGGCGCGGCGGCGCCGGACGTGCTGCGGGACGCCGGGCCGCTTCAGCGTCAGGCCCGGGCGGCGTCCGGCGACGTCGGTGGTGGGGCCGGTGCCCATGCCGGGCAGCATGCTGGTGCCGCGGCCGCGCGAGGACCGGCCCCCGCCGAGCACCTCGGTGCCGGGGTCACCGCCCGGGCCGGGGTCGCTCGGGTGCCGCGGGCGGGTGGGCCGGTTGGTCGGCCGGATCGTGTCGGGGCCGGCGGAGCTGCGGCCGGTGGGCACCGGCACGCGGGCCAGGCCCAGGTCGGAGCGCACGTCCTCGAGGTCGGCGAGGAAGGCGCCGGCGTCCAGCGGCCGGACGGCGGGCTCGCGGCGCGTGGTGCGCGTGACCAGCTCGTCGACCTGCCACGGCACGCCGGGCACCTCGGCCGACGGCGCGGGGACGTCGTGGTGCACGTGCTGGTAGGCCACCGCGAGCGGCGTGTCGCCGCCGTAGGGCGGGTGCCCGGTGAGCATCTCGAACAGCACCAGGCCGGCGGCGTACACGTCGCTGCGGGCGTCGGCGCGGGCCCGCTCGAGCTGCTCGGGGGAGAGGTAGGCGACCGTGCCGATGAGCACGCCGCCGGTGTGGCTGGTCTGCCCGGTGCCGGTGAGCGCGCGGGCCAGGCCGAAGTCGGCGACCTTGACCGTGCCGTCGTGGCCGATGAGCACGTTCTCGGGCTTGACGTCGCGGTGGACGATGCCGGCGCGGTGGGCGGCGGTCAGCCCGGCGAGCACCGGCTCCAGGACGGCGAAGGCCTCGGCGACGGTGAGCCGGCCGCGGGCCTGCAGCAGGTCGCGCAGCGTGCGGCCGCGGACCAGCTCCATCACCAGGAAGACCAGGCCCTGGTCGCTGCCCTGGTCGCTGACCGACACGACGTTGGGGTGGCTGAGCATCGCCGCGGCCCGCGCCTCGCGGGTGAACCGGTCGACGAACGTCGGGTCGTGGGCCAGGTGCTCGGCCATCACCTTGACCGCGACCGTGCGGTGCAGGCGCAGGTCGGTGGCCGCGTAGACGGTGGACATCCCGCCACGCGCCAGCCGCTCCTCGAGGCGGTAGCGCCCCTCGAGGACCAGGCCGACCACGGGGTCGGTCACGGCGGTGTCCACGGGGCCGAGTGTAGGAGCGCAGGCCCGCGCGCCGACCCGTACACGCGGGCCGCCCGGACCTCGCCCGGACCCCCCGCACCCTCCCGTCACACCGGTCACGGGAGGACGGTGACGATCAGGGAACCTGATCGTGGAGCGTCCTCCCTCACCGTGGGACGTGAGGGAGGACGCTCGATGATCAGGTCACCTGATCATCGCGGCGGTCACGCCAGGTCGAGGCCCGGGTAGAGCGGGTGGGCGGCCACGAGCTCGGCGGCCGCGGCGCGGGTCTTGTCGGCCAGGCCGCCGTCCACCACGTACTTCGCCTTGGACGGCGACCCGTCCCGCGTCGTCGTGGGGCTGGTGTTCGACAGCACCTCGACGATGAGCTCGGCGGTGCGGTCGAACTCGGCGGCGCCGAAGCCGCGGGTGGTCAGCGCCGGGGTGCCCAGCCGGACGCCGGAGGTGTACCAGGCGCCGTTGGGGTCGGCCGGGACGGAGTTTCGGTTGGTGACGATGCCGGCGTCCAGCAGCGCGGACTCCGCCTGCCGGCCGGTGAGGCCGAAACCGGAGACGTCGAGCAGCACGATGTGGTTCTCGGTGCCGCCGGTGACCAGTCGCGCGCCGCGGCGGGAGAGCCCCTCGGCCAGGGAGACGGCGTTGTCGACGACGGCCTGCGCGTAGGTGGCGAACTGCGGGCGGCGCGCCTCGGCGAAGGCGACCGCCTTGGCGGCCATGACGTGCGGCAGCGGCCCGCCGAGCACCATCGGGCAGCCGCGGTCGACGGCGTCGGCGTACTCGGGCTGGCTGAGCACGAACCCGCCGCGGGGGCCGCGCAGCGACTTGTGGCTGGTGCTGGTGACCACGTGCGCGTGTGGCACCGGGTCGAAGTCGCCGGTGAAGACCTTCCCGGCGACCAGGCCGGCGAAGTGGCTCATGTCGACGATGAGCGTGGCGCCCACCTCGTCGGCGATCTCCCGCATCCGCGCGAAGTCGACCTTGCGCGGGTAGGCGGAGTAGCCGGCCATCAGGATCAGCGGGCGGAACTCGCGGGCGCGGGCGGCGACGGCGTCGTAGTCCAGCAGCCCGCTCTCCGGGTCGGTGCCGTAGGAGGACTGGGCGAACATCTTGCCGCTGATGTTGGGGCGGAAGCCGTGGGTGAGGTGGCCGCCGGCGTCCAGGCTCATGCCGAGCATCCGCTGGTCGCCGAGCGCGTGCCGCAGCGTCGCCCAGTCCTCGTCGGTGAGCTCGTTGACGTGCCGGACGCCGGCCTGCTCCAGCGCCGGGGCCTCCACCCGCTGGGCCAGCACCGCCCAGAAGGCGACGAGGTTGGCGTCGATGCCCGAGTGCGGCTGGACGTAGGCGTGCGGGGCGCCGAACAGCTCGCGGGCGTGCTCGGCGGCCAGCGCCTCGACGGTGTCGACGTTCTGGCAGCCGGCGTAGAAGCGGTGCCCGACGGTGCCCTCGGCGTACTTGTCGCTGAACCAGTTGCCCATGGTCAGTAGCACCGCGGGGCTGGCGTAGTTCTCGCTGGCGATGAGCTTGAGCGAGTCGCGCTGGTCGGCCAGCTCGGCGCCGATGGCGTCGGCGACGCGGGGCTCGACCTCGGCGATGACCTGCAGCGCGCTGCGGTAGGCGGTCGAGGCGGCGGCGCCGTCGAAGGAGGGGGTCACGTCGGTCATGGGTGGGCTCCTGCGCGGTCGGTGGTCGGCTCTGCCCAGGCGCCCGGCGGGGGAGTGCAGGCCGCTCCCCGGTGGTGCCCCACCTCGATGCGCCAGTCACGGCCCGCGCCGATCCTAGCCCGCTCCGGCGGCGGCCTCCCGGGGCGACCTAGGCTCGGATCCATGGACGCCGACGTCACCAGCGACGCCATGCAGACCCTCACGCCCGCCGAGGTGGCCGCGGCCCTCGGGGTGTCGCCGAACAAGGTCCGGCAGCTCGTCCGCGAGCGCAAGCTCCTCGCCGTCCCGGGCAGCGGCAACAGCCGCATCCCGGCCGACTTCCTGCAGGACGGCGCCGTCCTGCGGCACCTGCCCGGGCTGATCACCGTGCTCCGGGACGGCGGGTTCAGCGACGCCGAGGTCTTCGAGTGGCTGTTCCGCGCCGACGAGTCGCTGCCCGGCACGCCGGTCGAGGCGCTGCGCAACGACCGGCACACCGAGGTCACCCGCCGCGCCCAGGCCCTCGCCTTCTGACCCCCGAAGTACCTTCTGACCCCCCCAGGTACGGGAAGCGATGCGCACGTGTCGGCCCTCGGCACGTGCGGAGAGCTTCCTATGCCTGGCGTGACCGGGTCCGGAGGCGGACGGCCTGGGCGCTCGCGAGCCGGCGGGCGAAGATCCCCAGCCGGCGTGGCTTGGACACCGTCACCCGGCGGTCGAGCACCCGGTGGTCGGCGCGCTCGATCTCGGTGAGGATGCCGCCGTAGAGCGCGGTGGCCGCGCGCACGCAGTCGCGGGACTCCGGCGCCAGCATCGGCGTCCCCGGCTCGGCGTCGTCGTAGCGGCGCCGCACGATCGCGACCATCTCCTGCATGAGCGCGCGGAACCGGGCGTCGTACCGCTTCTCCTGCAGCTGCTCGCGGGTCACGCCGTGCGCGGCCATGACGTCGGCGGGCAGGTAGACCCGGCCGCGGTCGGCGTCCTCGGCGACGTCGCGCAGGAAGTTGGTCAGCTGGAACGCCTCGCCCAGCGCGATCGCGTGCGGCGCGGCCTCCTCCCGCGCGACGCCGGGCGCGGTGCCCAGCACGGGCAGCACCTGCAGGCCGATCACCGACGCCGAGCCCCACATGTACCGGTCCAGCGCGGCCATGTCGGCGTACCCGGTGACGGTGAGGTCGCTGGTCATCGCGGCGAGGAAGTCGACGAGGTGCTCGACCGGGATCCGGTACCGGCGGTAGGTGTGCACCGTGGCCAGCCGCACCGGGTCGTCGGACCAGCCGGCCTCCAGCTCGGCGAGCAGCGCCCGCGACCAGTCGGCGAGGTCGGCCTCGGGGTCGGCGCCGGGGTGGTCGACCAGGTCGTCGGCGGTGCGCGCGGCGGCGTAGAGCGCGTGGACCGCCGGCCGGCGGTCGGCGGTGAGCAGCCGGGTGGCCAGGTGGTAGCTCTTGCCGTGCTCGGCGTTGACCGCCGCGCAGTACCGGTAGGCGGCGTCGAGCCGCTCCTGCCGCTGCGCCTGCGTCAGCGGCCGCTCGGTCGCCGTCACCGCCGGGGACCCGTGATCCGCTGGGCGGCCAGCCGGCCGCTGATGACCACCATCGGCACGCCGACGCCGGGCTGCACCGACGAGCCGGCCAACACGACGTTCTCCGGGCCGCGGCGGGGCAGCGTCGGCGTCCGGAACGGCCCGGTCTGGCCGAAGGTGTGCGCGAGGCCGAAGGGCGTGCCGGCGGCCATGCCCTGCCGGGCCCAGGTCCGTGGGGTGTCCACGTGCTCCACCTCGATCGCGTCGGTCAGTCCGGTCCAGCCGCGGGCCTCCAGCGTGCGCAGCACTTCCGCGCGGTAGCGGGGCAGCAGCGCGTCCCAGTCGATGGTGGGGTTGCCGCCGCTGTGCGGGTCGAGGTTCGGCGTCGGCGCCACCACGCTGAGCACCTGCCCGCCGGCGGGGGCCAGCGACCGGTCGGTCACCGAGGGCGTGCTCACCAGCAGGCTGGGGTCGCTCATCGGCCGGCCGTCGCGGGTGAGCTCGTCGAACACCTGCCGCCAGGCCGCACCGAAGCTGATCGTGTGGTGCGCCTGGCCGGGCAGCTCGTTCCGCACGCCGAGGTGCAGGGTCACGCAGGACGGCGAGTACACCGGCCGGCGGCGGCGCGCGAAGCCGGGCACCAGCTCCTCGGGCCGGTCGACGGTGACGACGACGGCGTCGGCGGGCAGCCGCTCGCCGCCGGCCAGGCACACGCCGGTGACCCGCCGGCCGCGCAGCTCCAGCTGCTCGACGGCGGCTCCGTAGCGGAACACCACCCCGGCGTCCTCGGCCGCGGCGGCCATCGCCCGCGGCACCGCGCCGATCCCGCCGACCGGGTGCCAGACGCCGGCGCCGATGTCGAGCTGGGCGATGACGGCGTAGGCGGCGATGGCCCGGTACGGGCTGACCCCGGCGTAGAGCGCCTGGAAGCTGAACAGCCGCCGCAGCCGGTCGTCGGTGAAGAACCGGGCGACGTGGCTCGACAGCCGGCCGAACCCGCCGCGGCGGGCCAGCGCGACCAGCTCCGGGCCGAGCAGATCCAGCGGGGTGTCGAGGTTGCGGTCGATGAAGGTCGCCATCTGCAGCCGGTACAGCTCGGCGAGGTCGGCCAGGTAACGGCGCAGCGCGGCGGCCTCGGCCGGGCCGGCCAGCGCCTCCACCTCGGCGGCGAAGCGGTCGACGTCGGCGTGCACGTCGAGGTGCGAGCCGTCGGCGAACTGCGCCCGGTAGGTGGTCTCCAGCGGCACCAGCTCGAGCCGGTCCTCCAGCCGCTCGCCGACGGCGGCCAGCGTGTCGGCCACCAGCTCCGGCGCGGTGAACACCGACGGGCCGGTGTCGAGCACGTAGCCGTCGCGGGCGACGACGCCGGCGCGGCCGCCGGGGCCGTCGCCGCGCTCGACGACGGTCACCTCGCGGCCGGCGCCGCGCAGCCGCAGCGCCGTCGCCAGGCCGGCGAGGCCGGCGCCGACGACGACGACGCGGTCGGTGGGTCCGGGGACGGTGCGCACGCTCAGGCGGTGCGCGCGGTGGCGGCGACGGCGAGCGCGTCGAGGGCGGCGCGGGCCTCCCCGGCGATCGGCGCGTCGGCGATCGCGGCGCGGGCGGTGGTGGTGCGCTCGGTGATCCGCTCCTCGACGCGGGCGCGGGCGCCGGTGTGCTCGATGAGGCCGCGCAGCGCGTCCAGCTCGTCGGCGCCGCAGTCGGGGTTGCCCAGGCACGTGCGCAGGAGCGCCCGCCCCTCCTCGTCGGCCTCCTCCTCGGCCAGCGCGATGAGCAGCGTCTGCTTGCCCTCGCGCAGGTCGTCGTCGGCGGACTTGCCGGTGACCGCCGGGTCGCCGAAGACGCCGAGGACGTCGTCGCGCAGCTGGAAGGCCTCGCCCAGCGGCAGGCCGATCGCGGTGTAGGCGTCGGCGGCGCGCGGGCCGGCGCCGGCGATCGCCGCGCCCAGCTGCAGCGGCCGCTGCACGGTGTAGCCGGCGCTCTTGTACCGGGCCACGGTGAGCGCGCCCTGGGCGCCGGGCAGGCCGCCGGCGGCGCGCAGCAGGTCGAGGTACTGCCCGGCGGTGACCTCGGTGCGCATGGTGTCCCACACCGAGCGGGCGCGGGCCAGGGCGGGGGCGCTGATGCCGGAGCGCCGCAGCAGCTCGTCGGACCACACCAGCGCGAGGTCGCCGACGAGGATGGCCGCGCCCACGCCGAAGGCGTCGCCGTCGCCGGTCAGGCCGCCGTCGCCGTGGTGGGCGGCGAACCCGACGTGGGTGGCCGGCCGACCGCGGCGGGTCAGCGCGCCGTCCATGACGTCGTCGTGGACGAGAGCGCTGGCGTGCACGAACTCCAGGGCGGCGACGGCGCGCAGCACGGCGGCGTCGTCCTCCAGGGGGCCGGGAACGTCCTCGGTCACGCCGCGCCAGCCCCAGTAGGCGAAGGACGGGCGCAGCCGCTTGCCGCCGTCGGCCAGCGCGCACACCTCGTCGACGACCCGGGTGAGCGCCGGGTCCATCGCGGCCAACGTGCTGCGCTGCTCCTCGAGGAACCCGGTCAGCGCGGCCGAGACCGCGCCGCGGACACGCCCCAGGTCGGCCGCCGCCAGCGACGGGGCGAGGGGGCGGACCACGGACTCGCGCTGCGCCGTCCCGTTGATCACGGGACCAGTATCGCCCCACCGGGTCGTGCGCGGCCTGCTCAGGGGGTGGGGATGGGTGCTCAACGGGCCTCCTGCCGCTCGACTGCCGTCCCGGGTCGTCCTGCCCGGAGCGCCCGCTGCGGACGCGGGCGCGGGGGAGCGGGCGGTGTCGCACGTACCCTCGGACCCCGTGACCCCAAGCGTCCGCGAGCTGCTCGCCTCGTCGCGGCCCACCTGGTCCTTCGAGTTCTTCCCGCCGAAGACGCCCGAGGGCGAGGGGCAGCTGTGGACGGCGCTGCGGCAGCTGGAGCGGCTGCGCCCGTCGTTCGTGTCGGTCACCTACGGCGCCGGCGGGTCCACCCGCGAGGGCACCGTGGCGGTCACGGAGCGGATCGCCACCGAGACGACCATGACGCCGCTGGCGCACCTGACCGCCGTCGACCACAGCGTCGCGGAGCTGCGGCACGTGGTCAGCCGGCTGGCCGCCGCCGGGGTGCGCAACCTGCTCGCACTGCGCGGCGACCCGCCGGGCGCCGACCCGCAGGCGGAGTGGGTCAAGCACCCCGAGGGGCTGGAGTACGCCGCCGAGCTGGTCGGGCTGATCCGCTCGATGGGCGACTTCTCCGTCGGCGTCGCGGCCTTCCCCGAGCGGCACCCGCGCTCGCCGGACTTCGACACCGACGTCGAGATGTTCGTGCGCAAGTGCCGCGCCGGCGCGGACTTCGCGATCACCCAGATGTTCTTCCGCGTCGAGGACTACCTGCGCCTGCGCGACCGGGTGGCCGCCCGCGGCTGCGACGTGCCGGTCATCGCCGGCGTCATGCCGGTGACCAACGCCCGGCAGATCACCCGGATCGTGCAGCTGTCGGGGCAGGCCTTCCCCGAGGAGCTGGCCGCCCGCTTCGCCGAGCTCGACGGCGACTCACCCGAGGCGCGCGCGGCGGTGCGGGCCTACGGCGTGGAGGTGGCGACGGCGATGTGCCGGCGGCTGCTCGACGAGGGCGTGCCCGGCATCCACTTCATCACCATGAACCGGTCGACGGCGACGCGTGAGGTGTTCACCAACCTCACCGACGCCGGGACCGGGACGTCGGTGCCCTCGACGCTGGCCGCCATTCCCTAGACCGTCACCGGGCCGCCGGTCTCCAGCAGCTCCGTGGTGCGCCGGGCGGCCTTGCGCAGCGCCTCCCGCTCGGCGGCGTAGCCGCCCAGGACGCCGACCAGCGGCAGGTTGGCCAGCGCCCGGGCGCCGAGCCGGCCCTTGGGACGGGCGTCGAGGGCCTCGTCGATGCGGCCGAGCAGCCGCGCGGCCCGCCAGACGGTGCGCGCGGCACCACCCACCCCGGCCCGCTCGTCGCGGGCGCCGAGCGCGGCCTCGGTGTAGGTGCCGCGGACCCGCTCGAGCAGCGGGCGCACCCGCTCGGCCGGCAGGTCGCGGGCGAGCAGCACCCGGGCCAGCAGCGACACCCGCTCGGCCGGGTCGGTGACGCCGTGCTCACCGGCCACCCCCAGCACGACCAGCGACTGCACCGCCGTCCCCACCGTGTTCTGCAGCGGCAGGACGTCGGCGAGCCGCCCGACCAACCGCGGCAGACCGCTCGCGACCGCGGCCACGCGGGACGCCCGGTCGGCCCACCAGGCGTCGCGGTCGGCGGGCGGCAGCTGCGGCGGGCGGCCCAGCCGCTGCACGAGGGGACCGGTCAGCCGGTCCAGCCGGCGCAGGACGTCGACGACGACGGCGTCGCTCAGGGGAGGGGCCATGGGAGCGGGCTACCCGTGGCGGGGCGCTCGTACCGTGGCGCGCATGTCGGGACACGGGCGCGCCCGCCGGTGGGCGGTCGTCGTCGCGCTGCTCGCCGTCCTGGCCGCGCTGCCGGCGGCGGTCGGCGCGCTGCCCGCCGACGACGCCGACCTGTCCGCGCCCGGCCTGCGCGACGCCGTCCTGGCCAGCGCCGGCGTCGGCTTCTCCGGCTACGCCGTGTCGGCCGGCGGGCTGAGCCTGCCGGTCAGCGACCAGCTGCCCGCCGTCGCGGACCTGCTCAGCGACCGCACCACGATGCGGGTGTGGTGGCGGGGGCCCGACGAGCACCGCGTGGACGTCGTCAGCGCGGCGGGGGAGACCGGCGTGCACGTCGACCCCGCCGGCACCTGGACCTGGGAGTACGAGTCGGCCACCGCCCGCCGCAGCGACCCGGCTGCGCTGGCGCTGCCGGCCCCGCCCGACCTGGTGCCCGCCGCGCTCGGCCGCCGGCTGCTGTCGGAGGCGACCGACGGCGAGCTCACGCGGATCGGCGCCCGCCGGGTGGCCGGCCGCGACGCGCTGGGCCTGCGGCTGGTGCCGGCCGCCCCCGCGGCCTCGGTGGCGCGCGTCGACGTCTGGGCCGACGCCGCGACCGGCCTGCCGCTGGCCGTGGAGGTGGTCGCCGACGGCGCGGCCGTGCCCGCGCTCGACACCCGCTTCCTGGACCTGGACCTGGGTGCCCCGCCGGCCGCCGTCGTCGCCTTCGCCCCGCCGGACGGCGCGCGGGTGCTGCCCGGCGAGGACACCGGGGGCCTGCTGCGCGAAGCTGCTGACCGGGAGCTGTCCCCGGTCCGGCTCCCCGCCGAGCTGGCCGGCCTCGCCCGGCGCGAGGTGGCCGGGGCCCCGGCCACGGTGGGCCTCTACGGCAGCGGCGTGACCCTGCTGGCCGTCGCCCCGTTGCCCGGCCGCCTCGCCGCGGGTCTGCGCTCGACGCTGGCCGCGGCGCCGGACGCGGTCCGCGACGGGTCCAGCACCCGCATCACCGCCGGCCCGCTCGGGCTGGTGCTCGTCGAGCCCCCGCGCAGCGGCGCCTACCTGCTCGTCGGCACCGTCACCCTCGACGCCCTCGCCGACGCCGCGCGGGCCCTGACCGGGGCGCCGTCGTGACCTCCGTGATCGTCACCCGCGGGCTGGTCAAGCAGTTCGGCCGGGTGCGCGCGGTCGACGGCATCGACCTCGACGTCCGCGCCGGCGACGTCTACGGCTTCCTCGGCGCCAACGGCTCGGGCAAGACGACGACGGTGCGCGTGCTGCTCGGCCTGGTGCTGCCCACCCGCGGCGAGGTCGAGCTGCTCGGCGGGCGGATGCCGCGGGCCGGCCGGCGGGTGCTGCCCCGGGTGGGTGCGCTGATCGAGGGCCCGGCGCACCACCGGCACCTGTCCGGGGCGGCCAACCTTGCGCTGCTGGACGCCGCCGGCCCGGGCGGGTCCCGCCGCACCCGGCGGCGGCGGATCGCCGAGGTGCTCGACCAGGTGGGCCTCGGCGGGGTCGGCCGCCGTCCGGTCGGCGCCTACTCGCTCGGCATGCGCCAGCGGCTGGGCCTGGCCGGCGCGCTGCTGCGCCGGCCGGAGCTGCTCGTCCTCGACGAGCCGACCAACGGCCTGGACCCGCAGGGCATCCACGAGATCCGCGAGCTGCTGCTCGAGCTGCACCGCGGGGGGACGACGGTCTTCCTGTCCAGCCACCTGCTGGCCGAGGTCGAGCAGCTGTGCACCCGGGTGGGGGTGCTCGACCGCGGCCGGCTGGTGCTGCAGGAGGACATGGCCCGGCTGACCGCCCCGACCGGCGCCACCGTCGTCGACACCCCGGCGCCCGAGCGGGTGCGGGCGCTCCTGGACGGGCGGGTGCTCGCCGCCGACGGCGGCCGCCTCGTCGTCCGCGGGGCCGACCCGGCCGAGGTGAACGCGCTGCTGGTGGGTGCGGGGGTGCCGGTGACCGGGCTGGCGCTGCAGCGGCCGACGCTGGAGGAGGTCGTGCTGGCCGCCGCCGGCACCAGCGCCGACCGGGTGGAGCGGTCGTGATCGGCGTCGAGCTGCGCAAGACCTTCGGCCGGCCGCGGACGTGGACGACGATCGCCGTCCTCAACGCGCTGCCGGTGCTGGTGGCCGTGCTGCTGCGGCTCACCGACCTCGCACCGCGGCCGGGCGAGGGGCCGCCGTTCCTGTCGGCGGTGCTCACCAACGGCGCGCTGTACCCGCTGGCCGCCCTGGCGATCGTGCTGCCGCTGTTCCTGCCCATCGCCGTCGCGGTGGTCAGCGGGGACGCCGTCGCCGGGGAGGCCCAGGCCGGCACGCTGCGCTACCTGCTGGCCCGACCGGCCGGGCGCACCCGGCTGCTGGTGGCCAAGCTGGTCGCAGTGCTGGCCTTCGTCGTGGTGACCGTCGTGGTGGTCGCCGCGGTCGGCTACCTGGTCGGCCAGCTGCTGTTCGACGCGCAGCCGGTGGCGGGTGGGACGTCGGTGTCGGGCACCTCCCTGACGGCGGAGGAGCTGGCCGGGCGGACGCTGCTGGCCATCGGCTACGTCGCGGTGTCGATGCTGGGCGTCGCGGCGTTCGGGCTGTTCTTCTCCACGCTGACCGACTCGCCGCTGGCCGCCGCGCTCGGCGCGCTCGCGGTGCTGGTGACCTCCTCGCTGCTGTTCACCCTGGACGCCGCCTCGCCGATCGCGCCCTACCTGCCCACCCGCTACTGGCTGGCCTTCGTCGACCTGTTCCGCGACCCGGTCCTGTGGCGCGACGTCGTCCGCGGGCTGGCGCTGCAGGGCGTCTACGTGGGCGTGCTGCTCACCGCCGCGTGGGCGAACTTCACCACCAAGGACATCACCAGCTGACCGTCCGCGCCGCCGGTCGTCGTCCGAGGAGGGCCGCGTCGCCGGTCACGCCCGCACCGGCATGTCCCAGGGGGCCTGCGGCAGCACCTCGCCGGTCTCGAGCAGCGACTTGAGGTTGGCGAGGACCGCCGGCCAGCCGTGCGAGACCTCCCGCAGCGCCGTGGCATCGGCCAGGTTCTCGTGGGTCACGGTGAGCCGGACGATGCCGCCCTGCTCCTCGAGCAGGAAGGTCACCACCGAGTCGCCGCCCGGCGGCTGCTCGCCGTCGGCCGCGCCGAAGGTCAGGACCAGCCGCCGCGGCGGCTCGCTCTCCAGCACCCGGCCACCGGCGTCGGCCGCCCCGGACCCGTCGGTGCGCCGGTGCTCCCACCGGCTGCCGGGCCGCCAGTTCGAGACGTTGGCGTGGCCCCAGTAGCGGGCGGTCAGGTCGGCGTCGGTGAGGGCCTGCCAGACCTGCTCGGCGCCGGCGCGGACGTAGGTGACGTAGACGTAGGTGGGGACCGGTGCTGCCGTTGCGTCCGTCACGGCGTGCTCTGCCACGGCGTGCTGTGTCCTGGCGTGCTCGGTCATGGCCTGCTCCTCTGCTGCGTCGCGGATGGCGGCCAGCGCCTGCAGGCGCGGCCGGTCGAACGCCGAGATCCAGCGCTCGCCGATCTCGGAGATGGCGGCCGGGTTGAGGACGTGCAGCCGTTCGCGCCCGCGGCGGACGACGGTGACCAGGCCGGCCCGGACGAGGACGTCGAGGTGCTGCGTGGCCGACTGCCGGGCCATGCCGGTGCGGGCGCAGAGCTCGCCCAGCGTCTGCCCGTCCTGCTCGCGCAGCCGGTCGAGGAACAGCCGGCGGGTGCGGTCGGCGAGCGCCTTGAACACCGCGTCGGGGTCCGGTGGGGCCACGAGCAGCATCGTGCAGGTGATCGCCTGCACGTGTCAACGGGCGCCGTCGTCCTCCCGCACCGCAGCGCGTCCTCCCGCACCGCAGCGCGTCCTCCCGCACCGCAGCGCGTCCGCCCGCACCGCCCACCGTGAGGGAGGACGCGCCATGATCAGGTCACCTGATCGTGGCGCGGCAGGTCAGCCGCCGAGACGGGCGCAGTCGGCGGGCCCGAGCTCCACCGGGTCGCCCGGCGCCAGCTCGGCCAGCACGATCGCCTGCACCAACGGGGCGCGCGGGAGGTCGCCGTGCGCCACCCGCGCCGAGGGGCACACCGACTGCACCTCGAGGTTCAGCGCGCCGTCGAGGCGGGCGGAGTCCGGCGGGGTCACCGTCTGGTCCTGCGCCGTCCAGACGGACACCCAGGTAGGCCCGGCCGGCGTCTCGTCCCCGGCGTTGAGGTCGGTCAGCAGGGGGCTGTCGGTCGCCAGCTGCCGGCACGCCTCGGGGCACTGGCCGGGCAGGACGTCGCCGGCGAGGTCGGCCAGGGTGGTGCCGTGGTGCGGCGCGCCCAGGGTGAGCACGCGCCGGGCCACGTCGGCCCCGCCGTCGGCAGCCCACAGCCGCGCCACCACCCCGCCTGCGGAGAACCCCACGACGTCGACGCTGCCGGCGCCGGTGCGCTCCCGCGCCGCCTCGACCGCGGCGTCCAGAGCGCCGGCCGAGGCGGTGAGGTCGCCGGTGCCGCCGTCGGGGACGTCGACCACGGTGGCGTCGCGCCCCTCGGCGGCCAGCCGGTCGGCCAGAGACGTCAGCAGCCGGCCGTTGCCGCCGTAGCCGGGCACCAGCAGCACGGGCCCGGGCTCGTCCTGCGAGACCGGCACGGTCGGCGCGCCCGGTGCCGGGTCGTCCGCGCGGCCGGCCAGGACCAGGGCCGTCGCGGCGACGGCGGCGACGACCACGAGCGCGAGCAGCGCGAGCAGCAGCCTGCGGCGGGCGGGGGACAGGCCGGCGAGCACCGTCCCACTGTCCCCGCTCTCGCCCCGGGGCGGCCGGGCTGGTGGACTGCGCCGGTGGGAGCCCGGCCGTGCTGAGCCGCGAGGAGTACCTCGCCGAGTGGTCGCGCTGGCACGGCGGCACCGACCCGGCGCACAGCCGGCTGGTGCACGGCTGGCTGTCGCTGGCCTACGCGCTGGCCCGGTCGGTGGCGTGGCTGCCGCCGCTGGGCGCCACCCTGCTGGGTCTGCTGGTGGCGCTGGCCGCGATCGGCCCGGCGGCCGCCGGCGAGGCGTGGCTGGTCGCGGCGGGACTGCTGGTCGGGCTGTCGGGGCTGCTGGACTCCCTCGACGGGGCCCTGGCGCTCGCCGGCGGGCGGGCCTCGCGGCGCGGGTACGTCCTCGACTCCGCGGTCGACCGGCTCACCGAGGCCGGCTACGCGCTCGCCCTCTGGGTCGCCGGGGCGCCCGGCTGGCTGGCCGCGCTGTTCGGGGCGCTGTGCTGGCTGCCCGACTACCTGCGTGCCCGCGCCGGTCAGGCGGGCGTGGCCGAGACCGGGTCGATCTCGGTGTGGGAGCGGCCCACCCGGGTGGTGATGACCGCGCTCACCGTGGGCGGGGCGGGGATCGTCGCCGTCACCGGGCTGGGGGAGCTCGCCGGCGTCCCCGACGCCCCCGCCGTCGTGGTGACCGCCGGTGCGGCCGTGGGCGCCGTCCTCGGGGCGGTGGGCACGGCGCAGCTGGGGTTCTCGCTGCGCCGGGCGCTCGGGGAGTGAGCGACGCCGGGGCGCGCACCGGCCCCGACGCCTTCTAGGGTTGCCCTGCTCGCGTCCCCGCCTGCTCCCGAGGAGCCCTCGTGCCCGTCGTCGTCACCGGCTCCATCGCCACCGACCACCTGATGACCTTCCCGGGCCGGTTCACCGACCAGTTCGTCGAGGGGCAGATGGAGAACGTGTCCCTCTCCTTCCTCGTCGACGACCTCATCCAGCACCGCGGGGGCGCCGGGGCGAACATGGCCTACGGGCTGGGACTGCTCGGTCTGGCCCCGGTGCTGGTCGGCTCGGTGGGCAACGACTTCGCCGACTACGACGCCTGGCTGACCCGCCACGGCGTCGACACCCGGGACGTGCGCTGGTCGGAGCTCAAGCACACCGCGCGCTTCGTCTGCACCACCGACGCGGTCAACAACCAGATCGCGTCGTTCTACTCGGGGGCGATGTCCGAGGCCGGGCAGATCGAGCTGGCGCCGGTGTGCGAGCGCGTCGGCGCTCCCGACCTGGTGGTCATCGGCCCCAACGACCCCACGGCGATGGTGCGGCACACCCAGGAGTGCCGGGAGCGCGGCTACGCCTTCGCCGCCGACCCCAGCCAGCAGCTGGCCTGGGCCGACGGCGCGATGATCCGCGACCTGGTCGACGGCGCCGACCTGCTGTTCACCAACGAGTACGAGTCGGCCCTGCTCATGCAGAAGACCGGCTGGGACGGCGGCGAGATCCTCGCCCGCGTCGGCACCTGGGTCACCACGCGGGCGGCCAACGGCGTGCTGGTGCGCGCGGCGGGGGCCGACCCGATCGAGGTCATCGCCGTCCCCGAGACCAAGCCGGTGGAGCCGACCGGCGGCGGCGACGCGCTGCGGGCCGGGTTCATCGCCGGCCGCACGTGGGGGCTGAGCCTGGAGCGGGCCACCCAGCTCGGCTCGGCGGTGGCCACCGAGGCCGTCGAGGTGGTCGGGACGCAGGAGTACGAGCTGCGCCGCGAGCCGTTCCTCGAGCGCTTCGCCGAGGCCTTCGGCGACGAGGCCGCCGCCGAGGTCGCCGCGCACCTGCCGGCCTGACCCCCGAGGCGGAGGAGGCGATCCCTCCGTCCGCGGCGCCCGGGACGTGGGTCACGCTTCCTGTGCCTCGTTGCGGACCTGCTCGCCGATCGAGGGGTCCTCCGCCCACGCCCGGTAGGGGATGCGCGGGATGGTCAGCACCTCGCCGATCGTCGACCACTCGTTGCCGCCGAGGCGGGCCAGCGGGCGCAGCTCCTCGATGCGCGGCCGGCCGTCGCGGACGGCGCTCTCCCAGACGCTGATCCACTCCACCCGCCCGAAGACGACGGTGCTGTCACCCAGCCGCAGCATGGAGTGCAGCGTGCACTCGATGCTCACCGGCGACTGCGCCACGCGCATGGCCGCCACCCGCTCGCCGGGCTCGAGCCGGACGCCGGCCTGCTCGGCCTCGCTCTGGTCGGGCGGGAAGTCGGTGCCCGTGGCGTTGGCCTGCTCGAACAAGGCCTCGGGGACGAGGTTGACGGTGAAGTCGCCGGTGGCCTCGACGTTGTTCAGCGAGTCCTTGCGGCCCACCGAGGTGAACTGCACGATCGGCGGCTGCACGCAGGCGACCGTGTAGAAGGAGTGCGGTGCCAGGTTGTGCACGCCCTCGGCCGAGCGGCTGCACACCCACGCGATCGGCCGGGGGACGACGACGGAGTTGACCACCCGGTAGAAGTCGCGCGGGGCCATCGCCGCGGGGTCGAAGGTCGTGCGGGGGCGGGAGTCGGGGGAGCCGGCCGAGGTCACGCCCCATCCTGGCCCGCGTCAGCCCACCGCGCGCCCGCGCCAGGTGAGGGTGCCCTGCCGGTGACCTGCTACCGACCCCACCAGCAGCGCGTCGAGGGCCAGCAGCGACACCGGGTGGGCCAGGGCGTCGGGCCAGACCCGCCCGCCGGTGACCGCAGCGGCCACCGCTCGCCCGGCCACCCCGGCCAGCCAGCCGGCCAGCCCGGCGCGGGAGCCGCGCAGCGCGGCCAGCGGCGGCACCACCCCGACGGCGGTGAGCACCGCGGCCGCGGCCAGCCCGGCAGCCGGCGACCCGCCGACGGAGGCCCACAGCGACTTGCCGTACCCCTCGCGCATCGCGGCCCAGCCGTCGTACATCCGGCACTGCGCGAGGGTGGTGCCGGCGGCGGGCACGGCCCGCCCGCCCGAGCGCTTCACCGCCCGGGCCAGCGCGACGTCCTCGACCACCTCGTCGCGCACCGCCGCGTGCCCGCGGGCGCGCAGGTACCCGCGGCGGGTCAGCGCGAGGAACTGGCCGTTGGCCGCGGTCAGCGACGGCCGCGGGGAGCGCTCGGCCACGCGCAGCGGCAGGGTCGTCATCCACAGCCACGGCGACAGCGGCTGCACCAGCCGCTCGGCCAGGGTGCCGGCCACCGGACGCGGCCAGGGCGAGACCAGGTCCAGGCCGTGCGCGTCGAGCAGCCAGACCGCGGCGGCCACGGCGTCGGGGGCCAGGCGGACGTCGGCGTCGACGAAGACGAGGTACCCGTCGTCCTGCGCCGTCCGCGCGCCCACCCAGCAGGCGTGCGGCTTGCCCAGCCAGCCCGCCGGCGGGGGTGGGGCGGTGACCAGCCGCACCCGGGGGTCGGCGACGGACCGGACGACGTCGGCGGTGCCGTCGGTGGAGCCGTCGTCGACGACGACCACCCGCAGCCGCGGCACGCCGCGCGAGGCCAGGACCGCGGCCAGGCAGCCGCCCACCTGCGCCGCCTCGTCCCGCACCGGGACGACGACGGTGACCGGCCGGGCGACCTCGGGTGGGTCGGCCGGCGCGCGGCGCAGCAGGCCGGCGTTGACCGCGGCGTGCGCCGCTCCGGCGACCGCCAGGCCGGACAGGACCCGGACGACCGGGCCGCTCACCGGCGGCGGGCCTGCACCGCGAGCACCGCCAGCACGACCGCCGACAGCGCCGCCCCCCAGGCCGCCGATCCCGGCAGGTCGAGCCAGACGGCGTGGGCGAGCGCGCCGCCGGCCACCATCCAGGCGATGACCAGCAGCGGTGCGGCGTCGACGACGTCGGTGCGCCGCCCGCCGGGCCGCGCGGTGCGGGCGACGGCGAGGTCGAGCAGCGTCATGAGCACCAGCCCGGCCAGCAGCCAGCCGCCGAGGTTGGTCAGCGGCACGGTGTCGATGCCGGGGAGCCCCGGCCGCGGCTGTGCCCAGATCCAGTAGCCGGCCTGCACGAGCTGCGGGTCGAGCACGACGTCCCACCCGGCGAACACCGCCGCGGCGACGACGACCCGCGCGGCACGCCGTCGCCCGGGCCGGACCCGGCGGGTGAGCACGGCCGCGAGGACCCGGCTCGGCCAGGCCATCATCAGCCAGGCGAGCGGCACGAGGAACGGGACGCCGAGCAGCGTGGGCCCCAGCGCGCCGCTGTAGCCGTAGGGCCCGTAGGGGAACCCGGTGGCCAGCCCGACCGCCTCGAAGACGACGGCGGTGACCGCCACCAGCGCGAGCAGCGCCACCCCGGTCCGTGCGCCGTGGGCCGCGGCCGCCGACGTCACCGACACCGCCGACCCCAGCAGCACGATGGTCCAGGAGACGGCGTCGCGGCCGCCCCCGTCGGTGAGCGGGTAGGCGATGGCGGCCAGCACGAGCGCCACGGCGAGGACCAGCGGCAGCCGCGCGGCGGGTGCCGGCGCCCACCGCGCCGCCGCCGTCGCCGCGCTCACCGTGAGCGGGCCGCGCGGACCGCCCGGCCCGCTGCGGCGCGCGCCCGGGCCAGCGGGCGGCGGTCGGCGAGCACCGCGCGCGCCGCCGTCCGGCCGGAGTTGCCCGACACCCCGCCGCCGGGGTGGGTGGAGGCGCCGGCCAGGTAGAGACCCGCGAGGCCGGGCACCCGGTAGCCCGCCAGCGCCGGCGTCGGCCGGAAGGCGAACATGCTGGCCAGCCCCATCTCCACGTGCATGACGTTGCCACGCAGCAGCGACAGTTCCCGTTCCAGCAGCAGCGGCGTCTGCACGTACACCTGCTGCACCGAGTCGGCGAAGCCGGGGGCGAAGCGGTCGACGGCGTCCACCAGCCGCTTCGCCTCGGCCTCGGCGAGGTCGTCCCAGTCGCCGCCGTCGGCGAGGTCGTAGGGGTACCACTGCCCCCACACGGTGACCACGTGCTGCCCGGGCGGGGCGAGGCTGTCGTCGCTGGCGGAGAACGACATCGCCAGCGGCACCGGCTCGCGGGGCAGCCTGCCGGCCAGCCAGTCGCCGTGCGCGGCGGCCAGCTGCGCCCGGTCGGTGCACAGCAGCTGCAGGCCCGCCGCCGACACGGCCGGGTCGACGCCGGGGTAGGCCGGCAGCGCGTCGGTGAGGCAGCGCAGCACCAGGCCGAAGCCGTTGCCCACCGGCGGCGCGGCGCCGGCCAGCGCGGGCGGGGCGGACTCCCCGGCGAGGTCGCGGGTGGCCAGCACGTGGCAGGCGGCGACGACGACCGGCGCGGTGAGCCGCCGTCCGGAGACGGTCTCGACGCCGGTGACCCGCTCGTCGTCGACGAGCAGCCGCGCGGCGCCGTCGCCGAGGGTGACCCGCCCGCCGTCGGACTCCAGCCGGCGCCGCAGCGCCGCGGTCAGCCCGCCCGAGCCACCCACCGGGTGCCCCGGCGGGACGTCGTGCAGCAGGGCGACCCAGGCGACCATCGCCGCGGTGCCCGGCTCGCTCATCGGCGGCCCGGACTGGGCGCCGAACCAGGCCAGCGCCGCCTTGAGCCGCTCGCTGCCGAACCAGCGGTCGAGCAGCGCGTCGCCGGAGCCGAGGAAGTCGACGGCGAGGTCGCCGCCGGGCGTACGCGGGGTGTCACCGGTCGGCGCCCCGAGCGGCCAGAAGGCGCGGGCCAGCCCGAGCGGCGTGGGACGGCGGCCGAAGGAGTCGACGACGGCGCGGCTGCGCGGCCCCCAGACGCCGACGAACCGGCGGTAGGCGGCCGCGTCGTCCTTCCCGCAGGCGGCGGCGATCGAGGCGCAGGTGGCGTCGAGGTCGACGGAGAGGACCAGCGGCCGGCCGTCGGGACCGGGATCGCCGGGGACCGGCGCGGGCGCGAAGCCCCACGGGTCGCAGTCGAGGTAGCGCAGCCCGGCTGCTGCGAGGTCGAGCTCCTCGACGACGCCACTGTGCCGGACAATGACGTGCGCGCTCGAGCCGCGGTCGACCCGGACGCCCGGCCAGCGCTCCACCGTGGACACCGCCCCGCCGAGGACGTCGTCGCGCTCGACCACCTCGACGGTGAGCCCCGCGCGGGCCAGGTAGCAGGCGGCGACCAGCCCGTTGTGCCCCGCGCCGACGACGACGGCGTCGACGGCCCGGTCCGGCTCCCGCACGCTCAGGAGCCGGGGACCGGCCGCAGGGGCAGCCGGGCGCCGAGGATGGCGAAGGGGCGGGAGTCGCCGGGGAAGTGGTGTCCGCGGGCGAGGTCGACGAACCCGTCGGCGTGGTACAGCCGGAAGGCCTTGGTGTCGGCGTCGGGCGTGGACAGCAGCGCGGCCGGCGCCGGGACGCCCTCGACCAGCGCGTGCAGCAGCCGGCGGCCCAGTCCGCGGCTCTGCGCCTGGGGGTGGACGTGCAGCTCGCACACCTCGAAGGCGCCGGGCAGCCAGCGCTTGGCGGTGCGCCGGTCCAGTGCCGCGCGCACCTGGTCGTGCCACCACTGCCCGGGGGCGACGAGGTAGCCGTACCCGAAGCCGACGAGCTGCTCGCCGGACGGCGCGTCCGTGGTGGGCGCGGCCGCGAAGGCGCCGACGGCGCGGAACCCCGGGCGCTCGGTGTGCTGGACGGCGTAGCCGTAGCGGCCGGCCACCACCGAGGCGTCGTAGCCCATCGCCTCGCCGTAGATGGACAGCGCCTCGTGCATGTGGTCGCGCAGCCAGCCGACGGGGAGCTCGGTCACCCGCGTCGCGGGTGTCGTGCCGGTCACGGTTCCCTCCTCGCTCACGGAGCCACCGCGGCGGCGGGGCCGGAGGTGGTCTCGGTGCTGGTGGTCTCGGTGGCCACGATCCCGGTGCGCCCGATCCCGGTGCGCCCGATCCCGGTGCTCGTGGCCCCGGTGCTCGTGGCCCCGGTGCTCGTGGCGTCCTCCGCCCGGGCGGCCTGGGTCGGGCCGTCGCCGACCTCGGCGGCGGTGCCGGCGGTCAGCCGCAGCAGCTCGTCGTAGGTGGTGGGGAAGACCGCGGACGGGTGCCCGGCCGCGGCCCAGACGCGCTCGTGGCGGGCCAGCTCGACGTCGACCAGCGTGCCGATCGGCGCGGGGTGCCCGAGGGGGGACACCCCGCCGATGGGCTGGCCGGTGTGCTCGCGGACGAAGTCGGCCGAGGCGCGCGCGACCCGGGGGACGCCCAGCAGCGCGGCGACCCTGGCGACGTCGACCCGGTGGGCGCCGCTGGTGAGCACCAGCAGCGGCGCGCCGCCGACGTCGAACACCAGGCTGTTGGCTATCGCCCCCACGGGGACGCCCAGCGCCGCGGCGGCCTCGGCGGCGGTGTGGGCGCCGGACGGGAGCTCGTGGACCCGCCCGCCGGCGCCCGCCTCGGCGAGGAGGTCGGCGAACACGGCCACCCGGGGGTGGGTGGGGCGGCTCATGGGGCCGATCCTGCCACCGCTGTCGGTGCCCCGCCGTACCGTCCCGCGCGCACGGAGGGGCCCGGAGGGGGAGGTGGCGAGGCGGTCCTCCTCCCGGGCGGGTCCGGCTTGACGCGACGAGCGGGGTCGGGTGTACTCGACTCGTTCGAACACGCGTTCGAACGGTCGTCACCGCTCTCGGGACCTTCCCCGCCCGGGGCGGTGGCGACCGATCAGGGGCACGGGGTGGGGAGTCGGGCATGAGCCGGGTGCTGGGTGAGGTCGGCGAGCGGGTCGGCGAGGAGGTGCTGGTCGAGCGGGGTCCGCTCGGCCCCGCGCAGTTCTGGCGCGGCCAGTGGCGCTACGTCGTCGGCGAGCTGCTCGACTCGTGGGTGGAGACCGCGCCCTGGTGGCAGCGGCCCGCCGGCACCCCCGGCGGCGCCTCGGCCGACCTGGTCGCGGCCCGCGAGGTCTTCCGGGTGGAGGCGGTGCGGGCCGGGCGGTCGCGGATGAGCTTCGCCGGCGTCTACGACCTGTCCTGGGACGCCGCCGACAACCAGTGGTCGCTCGTGCGGGTGCACGACTGATGGGCGCCGCGCACGCGCTGACCCGTGAGATGGCCGACCAGCTGCCCCTCCCGCCGCCGCTGCCGGCGGCCGCGGCGCAGCTGCTCGGCCAGGCCACCCGGGCGCTGGGCGAGGCCGCCCGCGCCACCGACGCGCGCGATCGCTACGCCACCGCCCACCTGGGTGCGCTGCGGGCGGCCGCGGCGGTCCTCGCCGCCCGCACCCGGCCGGAGGGCGGCCGTCGCCGGCCGCGCAGTGCCTGGGTGCTGCTCGGTCAGGTCGCCCCCGAGCTGGGGGAGTGGGCCACCTTCTTCGCCGCCGGCGCGGGCAAGCGGGCCGCCGCCGAGGCCGGGTTGTCCCGCGCGGTCACCGAGCGGGAGGCCGACGACCTGGTCCGTGACGTCGGCTCCTTCCTCGCCGTGGTCGAGGACCTGCTCGCCGGCACGCCCGAGCCCGCTCCGCGGCCCCGCGTGGTCGGGGGCACCGCCCACCGTCCCGCGCGCGGGCGGTGACCGGCGACCCCTTCGTCCACCTGCACGTCGCCTCCGGGTACTCCCTGCGGTACGGGGCCAACCACCCCGTCGACCTGGTGGCGCGCGCCGCCGAGCACGGCATGACGGCGCTGGCGCTGACCGACCGTGACGGCCTCTACGGCGCGGTGAAGTTCGCGCTCGCCTGCCGCTCGGCGGGGCTGCGGCCGCTGTTCGGGGTCGACCTCGCGGTCGCCCCGTCGGTGGACACGGCTGTGCCGCCGGCCCGGGCGCACGTGCTGGGTGAGGACGACGAGCTGTCCGCGCGCAGAGCGGGGCGTCCGGGCGCAGCGGGGCGAGGCGCGGCGGGGCGGGGTGCGGCGGGACGGGGTGCTCCCGCGGGGTCCCCGGCACGGCGCAGCCCGGCGCGCGGTGGGGCGAGCGTCGACCCGCGGCTGCCGCGGGTCACCTTCCTCGCCCGCGACGGCGCCGGCTGGCGGTCGCTGTGCCGGCTGACCAGCGCCACCCACCTGCGCGGCACCCGCGGCGAGCCGGTGGCCTCCCTGGCGATGGCCGCCGAGCACACTCCCGGGCTGGTCGCGGTGCTCGGGCCCGACTCACCGGTGGGCCGGGCGCTCGCGACCGGGCGCGCCGACGTCGCTGCCGCCCGGCTGTCCGCGTGGCGCTCGGTGTTCAGCCCCGGCTCGCTGGTGGTCGAGCTGGTGCACCACCGCGGGCAGGGCGACCGCTCCCGCGCGCAGCGGCTCCTGCGCTTCGCCACCGAGGAGGGCGTGCCGGTGGTGCTCACCAACGCCGTCCGGTACGTCGACGCCCTCGACGCGCCCACCGCCGACGTCCTCGACGCCTCCCGGCGGCTGGTCGCCCTCGACACCCGGCACGTCGACCGGCGCACCGCCGAGGGGTACCTGAAGTCGGGCAAGGAGATGGCCGAGGTCGCCGCGGACCTCGCCGGTCCCGACCGCGACGCCGCGCTGCGGCTGCTCGAGCGCACCGCCCGGCTGGCCGAGCAGTGCGCCGTCGACGTCACCGGCGACCTGGGCGTGGGCTCGGTGCGCTACCCCGAGCTCGACGTGGTCACCGCGCCCGGCGAGCGGGGGATGAGCCCCTCGCAGGTGCTGCGCGCCCGCTGCGAGGCGGGGCTGGGCCGGCGCGGGACGGCGCCGACGGAGCGGGTGCGGCGGCGGCTGGACGACGAGCTCGCCGTCATCGACTCCCTCGGCTACCCGTCCTACTTCCTCACCGTGGCCGACGTGGTCGACCTCATCAGGAGCCTGCGGGTGCGCGCCGCCGCCCGGGGGTCGGGTGCCGGCAGCCTGGTCACCTACCTGCTGGGCATCTCCGACGTCGACCCGATCCGCTACGGCCTGCTCATGGAGCGCTTCCTCTCCCCGCTGCGCCACCAGCTGCCCGACGTCGACATCGACGTGGAGTCCGCCCGGCGGATGGAGGTCTACGACGCGGTGATCGACCGCTTCGGGGCCCACCGGGTCAGCTGCATCTCGATGATGGACACCTACCGGGTGCGGCACGCCATCCGCGACGTCGGCGCCGCGCTCGGGCTGCCGCCGGCCGAGGTCGACGCCGTCGCCAAGGCATTCCCGCACGTCCGGGCCGACCAGGTGCACGCGGCGCTGCGCGACCTGCCGGAGCTGCGGGCCAGCCGGCTGGGCTCGCGGCGGGGTGGGGGCACCGGCGACCTGGACCTGCTCTTCGACCTCGTCGCCCGCCTCGACGGCCTGCCCCGGCACATCGCCCTGCACCCGTGCGGGGTGCTGCTGTCCGACGCGACGCTGCTCGACCGCACCCCGGTGGAGAGCAGCTACCTCGGCTACCCGATGAGCCAGTTCGACAAGGACGACGTCGAGGAGCTCGGGCTGCTCAAGCTCGACCTGCTGGGCATCCGGATGCAGTCGGCGATCGCGCACGCCCTCGACGAGGTGGCCCGGGTCGACGGCGAGATCGTCGACGTCGACGCGATCCCGCGCGACGACCCGACGACCTTCGAGCTGATCCGCAGCACCCGGACCCTCGGCATGTTCCAGATCGAGTCGCCGGGGCAGCGCGAGCTGGTCGGCAAGTTCGGGCCCGAGACGTTCGAGGACATCGTCGTCGACATCTCGCTGTTCCGGCCCGGCCCGGTCAAGAGCGACATGGTGACGCCGTTCCTGCTGGCCCGGAACGGCTGGCGCGACCCGGTCTACCCGCACCCCGACCTCGAGCCGTTCCTGCGCGAGACCGCCGGCGTCGTGGTCTTCCACGAGCAGGTTCTGCAGATCGTGGCGCGGATGACCGGCTGCGACCTGGCCCAGGCCGACGAGGCCCGCCGGGCGCTGGGCGACCGGGAGCTGCACCCGGAGGTGCGCGCCTGGTTCGTGCCGGAGGCGCTGCGGCACTACCCGGTCGAGGTGGTCGAGAGGGTGTGGGAGGTGCTGGTCGCCTTCGGCTCGTTCGGCTTCTGCAAGGCCCACGCCGCGGCGTTCGCGCTGCCCACCTACCAGTCGGCGTGGCTCAAGACCCACCACCCGGCGGCCTTCCTGGCCGGGGTGCTCACCCACGACCCGGGGATGTACCCCAAGCGGCTGATCCTCGACGACGCCCGCAACTTCGGCGTCCGGGTGCTGGGCCTCGACGTCAACGCCTCAGCCGGCAGCTACCGGGTGGAACGGCTGGCCGCGGCCGACCGGCGGACCGACTGGCGGCGGCCGGAGTGGATGCCGGCGGCCATGCCCGACCCCTCCCGCTACGGCATCCGGCTGGCGCTCTCCGACGTCAAGGGCATCTCCGACGACGAGGTGGCGCGGGTCGTCGCCGGGCAGCCGTACCGGTCGCTCGCCGACTTCTGGACGCGCGCGTCAGTGTCGCGCCCGGTGGTCGAGCGGCTGGTGCTGGCCGGCGGGTTCGACTCCCTCTACGGCTTCGGCGTGCGCGACCGGGAGGCCGGCCGGCCCACCCGCGCCCGCGGGTCGGTGACCCGCCGCGACCTGCTGCTGCAGATCGGCGAGCTCGACCGGTGGAGCCGCAGCGGGGCGCGGGCCGGCTCGGTGGGACAGCTCAGCCTCGACCTGCTCGGCCTGGAGCTGCCCGGTGACGACACCCGTGACGAGGGTGGCCCGGACGAGGCTCCGGACGAGGGCGGCCCGGAGACGACGCCGTCCTGGGGCGCGGGGTCGGGGCTGCCCGAGTTCACCGACGCCGAGCTGGTGCGCGCCGAGCTGGAGGTGCTCGGGCTGGACGCCAGCCGGCACGTCGTCGACTTCTACCGGCCCTTCCTCGCCGCGATCGGCGCGGTGCCGGCCGGTGAGCTGCTCGGCAGCCGCAGCGGCGCCGAGGTGCTGGTCGCCGGGGTCAAGGTGGCCACGCAGACGCCGCCGATCCGCTCGGGGCGCCGGGTGGTGTTCGTGACCCTCGACGACGGCACCGGCTGTACCGACTCGACCTTCTTCGAGGACGTGCAGGGGCCCTACGCCGCGACGGTGTTCCACTCCTGGCTGCTGGTGATCCGCGGGGTGCTGCGGCGCACCGGCCCGCGCGGGGTGTCGATCCGGGCCACCGGGGCGTGGGAGCTGCCGGCGCTGCACGAGGCGTGGGAGACCGGCGGCCCGGCCGCGGTGGCCGAGCACATGGCCGCGCCGGGGGAGTACACCGAGCAGGCCATCGCCGGGGCGGCGGCCTCGCACGGTGCCCGGCCGGTGGTGGTCCGGCCGGTGCTCGTGCACCCCACCGGCTTCCGGATGTCGCCCTACGCCGACGTGAAGCCGGCCGGGGACGACGCCGCGACCGCCGCCCGCCGCGCCGCGGCCGCCGCGCCCCGCAAACTGTGGCACTCCAGCCCCGGCAGCTCCGGCCACTGACGTGCCGGCCCCGCCGCTCCAGCCGGTGATCACGGGGTCGCGGTGCCGACACGCCGGTCGCCGTCGGGGTCTCGCCGCTGCTGCTCCACGACCGACCCGCGCGGGCGACCGCCGGGCGGCGTCCCGGAGACCGATGACTCCGGCCGCGCCGCGCGGTCTACTCCTCGACGCCGGCACCCAGCCGACAGGAGCAGGAGGAGCATCAGCCATGCCGAAGCAGATCCCGTGCCTGTGGTTCGACGGCCGCGCCGAGGAGGCCGCGGAGCACTACACGTCGGTCTTCCCGAACTCCTCGATCACCCAGGTCACCCGCTACGGCCCCGACATGCCAGTGCCCGAGGGCACCGCCATGACCGTGAGCTTCACCCTCGACGGGCACGACTACGTCGGCCTCAACGGCGGCCCGGAGTTCGCCTTCACCGAGGCGATCTCCTTCCAGATCATGTGCGCCGACCAGGACGAGGTCGACCACTACTGGTCACGGCTGACCGACGGCGGCGAGGAGAGCCAGTGCGGCTGGCTCAAGGACCGCTTCGGCGTCTCCTGGCAGGTGATCCCGGTCGAGCTGTTCACCCTGGTCGGCGACCCCGACCCCGGCCGGGCCCAGCGCGCCACCCAGGCGATGCTGCGGATGCGCAAGATCGTCGTCGAGGACCTGCGCGAGGCCGCCGACCGCGTCCCGGCCTGATCGGCTCCCTGCAGGGGGCCCGGCGTGCGCCCGGTGGGTCCGCCCGCCCGCCAGTAGGGTCGGCGGGGTGAGCGCCCCCGCCCCGTCCACCGGCGAGCAGTTGCCCGTCCGGACCGCCGCGGTGTGGGCCGCGCTCGACCCGCTCGTCGGCGCCGGCGGCACGCTGCGGGTGCTCGACGTCGGCGGCGGCAGCGGCGTCTTCGCCGTCCCGCTCGCCCGCCTCGGCCACCAGGTCACCGTCGTCGACCCCAGCGCCGACGCCCTGGCCACACTCCAGCGGCGCGCGCAGACCGCCGGCGTCGGTGACCGCGTGCGCGGACTGCAGGGCGACGGCGACCTGCTGCACGAGCTGCCCCTCGACGACCACGCGGGGGACGACGGGTACGACCTCGCCCTGTGCCACTCGGTGCTCGAGGTCGTCGACGACCCCGCGGCCACCCTGCGCGAGATCACCCGCGCGCTGCGCCCCGGCGGCCAGGTGAGCATCGCCACCGCCAACCGTGCCGGCGCCGTCCTCGCCCGCGCCCTCGGTGGGCACCCCAAGGAGGCCCTCGCGCTGCTCGAGGACCGCGACCCCGCCCCCGGCCGCACCCGCCCGGCCCGCCGCCGCTTCGGCCCCGGCGACCTGCTCGCCCTCGTCGCCGACGCCGGCCTGCAGCCGGGCGCCTGGCGCGGGGTCGCTGTCGTCACCGACCTGCTCGACGCCGCCTCCGGCGCCGACCCCGAGGCCGTCCGCCGCCTCGAGCTCGCGCTGGCCGGCACCTCGCCCTACCGCGACGTCGCCACCGGCCTGCACGTGCTGGCGACCCGCCCCTGATGTCCAGTCCGAGTCGGCCTCGTCCCGGGGCCCGCCCTGAGCTCGCGAAGGGTGGGGAGGACGAGGTCCTTCCGCTGCCACCCGGCCTCACCCGCCCCGCCTACGGCGCCGCCACCCTCGCCGACGTCCTGCCCGGCGTGGCCGCGGCCCTCGGCGTCCCCGTCGACCGCGGCGACCTGCCGCCCGACCCGCTCGGTCTCACCGCGGCCCTGGTCGGCGCCCGCCGGGTCGCCGTCCTGCTCGTCGACGGGCTCGGCGCGCACCTGCTGCGCGCGCACGCCGCGCTCGCCCCGGTGCTCGCCGGCCTGGCCACCCCCGCCGGCGATCTCGCCGCCCCCTGCCCGAGCACCACCCCGGTCAGCCTCACCACCCTGGGCACCGGCGTCCCCCCGGGCGGGCACGGCGTCCTGGGTTTCGTCACCGCCGTGCCCGGCGAGGACCGCACCCTCAACCACGTGCAGTGGGCCGACGACCCCGACCCCGCGGTGTGGCAGGCCCGGCCGACGGTCTTCGAGCAGCTCGCCGCGGCCGGCGTCCCGGTCACCGCCGTCGCGCCCTACGCCTACCGGGGCTCGGGCCTGAGCACGGCGGCCTACCGCGGCGCCGGCTACTCCGGCACGGTCGGCGCCGGCGACCTCGCCGCGGTGGTCCTGCAGTCCCTGGCCGCGGCGCCGGCCGGCCTGGTCTACGGCTACACGCCCGAGCTCGACCTGACCGGGCACGTCCGCGGGCTGGACTCCCAGAGCTGGCGGCTGCAGCTCGCCCTGGTCGACCGACTGGTGGAGCAGGTGCTCGCCGGCCTGCCCGACGACGCCGCCCTGCTGGTCACCGCCGACCACGGCATGCTCGACGTCCCCCCGCACACCCGCGTTGACCTCGACGAGGAGCCCGTGCTCCTCGACGGCGTCGCCCTGCTGGCCGGCGAGCCCCGCGCCCGCTACGTGCACGCCGTCCCCGGCGCGGCCGACGACGTCCTCGACGCCTGGCGCGGCGTCCTCGGCGACCGCGCCTGGGTCACCAGCCGCGAGGAGGCGGTGGCCAGCGGCGTCTTCGGCCCCGTCGACGGCGGGCTGGCCGCCCGCATCGGCGACGTCGTCGCGCTGGCCCGCGGCCCGTGGGCGATGACCGCAGGCATCACCGAGCCCGGCCCCAGCCGGCTGGTCGGCTACCACGGCTCGCTCACCGACGCCGAGCTGGCGATCCCCCTGCTGCTCGCCCGCGGGCCCGGCCTGCACTAGCCGGCCGGCGACACCGGCAGCGCCGTCCAGGTCCGGGAGTGCGCCGGGTGCAGCGCCCGGCAGGTCAGCTGCGCCGCCTCCTCGGAGGGCCGGCTCTCCACGCGGACGGCGACGTCGCCGTCCGGGCCGGCCAGCACCACCTCGAACCGCTCGACGCCGGCGGCCTCCTCGGCGGCGGACCCGGGCAGCTTGCGGGAGGAGCGCGGGAGCAGGTCGTCGACCCCGAGCAGCCCGAGCTCCGCGCGCGCGGCCGCCTGCGCCGCCTGCGCCGGCATGGGCAGCCCCGACCGGCCGCGCAGCCAGGGCAACGCCACCTGGCCGCGCGCGTGGGCGGCGACCAGGTCGGCGCCGTCGCCGGGCACCTGCCCGTAGGCGAACCCGTGCGGCAGGACGAGCACGTTGCCCGCGAACCGGCAGCCGCCGAGGTGGCTGCACTCCCACACGTCGGCCGGGCTGGGCGCGGGCAGCGCGCGGGCCAGCGGCCGGCCGCGCAGCGCGCAGCAGGCGTCGTGCTGGCCGTGCGTGCACACCAGGTAGGTGGGGCGCTGCGTCCGCTCACCCACCGACCCGTCCCACGGGGCGTCGAGCAGGTCGGCGTCGCTGTCGCGCACCGACCACCACAGCCCCTCGGAGCCCGGTCGGCCGTCGACGTAGGCCCAGCGGCGGCCGGAGTCGACCAGGCGGTCGCCGGGGCGGCGGACCAGCAGCACCCGCACGCCCTCGGCCCGGGCACGGGCGGTCAGGCCGGCGACCACGCCCCGGTCGAACCGGGACTGGGTCAGCGCGTCGCGCCCCCACGGCCCCGGCTGCTCGACGAGCAGCCAGCGCTGCGCCGGCCCGGCCGTGCCCACGGGGGAGTCGCCCCGGGCCTCGGCGGTCACCGAGCAGCGGGTCGGGTCGAGCCGGCCGCGGGGGGAGGTGGCGGCGCCCGTCGGGGCGCTCACCCGGGGCTGCGCTGCGGGCTCACGACGCGGTCCCGAGGGCATCGGCACGCTCCCCATCGTCCCCGCCGGCGTCCCGCGCGGGGGCGCCGGGACCGTGCGGGCCCGGCTCCGGGGCGGTGGCGGGGACGCCGTCGACGGCCCCGCCGGGGAGGGTGGCGTCGGCCACCACCGCGATCGACTCGGTGACCAGCCGCCGGGCGAGGACGAGCCGGTCGTCGGCGTCGAGCCCGGGCAGGTCGGCGACCTTGAGCTCCCCGGCGGCCAGCAGCTCGGCCAGCGCGGGCCGGGTCGCGGCGGGGAACTGGTGCCGGCGCCGCCCGCCGACCAGGACGACCCGGTCGTCCCCGGCCCGGCCGTCGGAGGCGGGGCGCAGGCTGCAGCGCAGCCGGCGGCGCAGCCGCAGCACGGTGTCGGGCGTGAGCGCCGCAGCCGCGGTCGCCTGGGCCAGCGGCGCGACCGGCTCGGGGCGCACCTGGTCCCAGGTGCGCGCCCGCAGCCGGTCGGCCACCTCGTCGGGGTCGATCCGGTCCAGCCAGTCCCGCAGCGCGGCGACGACCGTGGTGACGTCCTCGCGCACGGTCGCCGGGTCGGCGAGGTCCAGGCCCACCGGCAGCGAGTGGCGCAGCTCGCGGTCGTCGGCGGCCAGCACCCGCACCAGGTCCAGCGCCGACTCCGCGGCGGCCCAGCGGGTGACCGGGTGCACCCCGATGGTCAGGTGCGCGCTGGTCTGCCCGAGCGCCACCGCCGAGTGCAGGTAGCCGCGGGGGAGGTAGAGGGCGTCGCCGGGGCGCAGGACGGCGTCGATCACCGGCTCGCGCTCGGCGGCGGCGGCGACGTCGGCTGCGCGGTCGTTCCACGGCTGGGTGCGCAGCGGGTTGGGCAGCACCGGCTCGTGGATGTGCCAGTGCTTCTCGCCGGCGACCTGCAGCACGAACACGTCGTGGACGTCGTAGTGCGGGCTGAACCCGCGCGAGGACGGCGGGGTGACGTAGGCGTTGACCTGCGTCGGGTGCCCCAGGTCGGCGGCGAGGGAGTCGGCGAACTCGATCAGCGGCGGCCAGAGCCGGTGCAGGCCCTGCAGGACGACGGTGCTGCCGTCGGCGAACAGCCGCAGCACGGCGTCGGAGGAGACCTGGTCGGCGACCTCGGCACCGGCGCCCCCGGAGGTGGTGAACCGCTTCGGGTCGACGACGGCGCCGTCCTTGGCGATGCGGAGGAACGGGGTGCGCAGGCCGCGACGGGACAGCAGCTCGTCGACGTCGGCCAGGGTCAGCAGGTCGGCGAAGGACTCACCGGTGTCCTCGGCGCGGGCGAGCAGGGGGCGGCGGGACCAGTGCTGCTCGGCGAAGACCTCCGGGTCGAGGTGCGTGCACCGGCGCAGGGCCGGGCGGAGGTCGCCTCCGCCCGGCCCCGTGCCTGTCGGGTCCTGGCTCAGGCCGAACCGTCCGCGCCGCCGTCGGCGCCGCCGTCAGCGCCGCCGTCCGAGCCGCCACCGGCCGCACCGCCGTCGGCCGGGCCGTGACCGGCGCCGCCGTCCGCGCCACCGTCCGCGCCGCCGTCGTGGCCCGCGCCGCCGTCGGCGCCGCCGTCGGCACCGCCGTCGTGCTGGCCCGGGGTGCCCTCGCCGGCACCGCTGTCGGCCGGGCCCTCCGTGCTGGTCATGTCGTCGTCGTCGAGCGCCATCGGGCTCCTCCGGGATCCGGGTCGGGACCGTCCGCCGGCCGGCGGTCGGTCACGTCCCACCTAACCCGTTCCGCGCCTCGCCACACATGGCCCGACCAGCCGTTTCCCGACACGCGACGACACCCCGGACGACGGCGCACCCCCGCCCGGACGGGCCGCTACCCTCCTCGCGTCGGTACGAACAGGTGTTCGAGGAGGAGGTGTCCGTGGCGCCGTCGCGGGGGCGGGCGGAGGGGTGCACCGTGCTGCACGTCGACATGGACGCCTTCTTCGCCAGCGTCGAGGTGCGCCGGCACCCCGAGCTGGCCGGCGCGCCGGTGATCGTGGGCGGGGCCGGCAACCGCGGGGTGGTCACCTCGGCGACCTACGAGGCGCGGGCGTACGGGGTGCACGCCGCCATGCCCACCGCCCGGGCACTGCGGCTGTGCCCCACGGCCACCGTGCTGCCGGGGGACGTGGCGCTCTACGCCGAGGTCTCCCGCTCGGTCATGGCACTGTTCCGCTCGATCACCCCGCTGGTGGAGCCGCTGAGCCTGGACGAGGCCTTCCTCGACGTCGCCGGGGCCGGCCGCCGGCTCGGTGACGCCGCGGAGATCGGCGAGTACCTGCGCGCCCGGGTCTACGACGAGCAGGGCATCACCTGCTCGGTCGGCGTGGCCGGCACCAAGTTCGTGGCCAAGCTCGCCTCCACCCGCGCCAAGCCCGACGGACTGCTCGTCGTCCGCCCGGCCGAGGTCATCGACTTCCTGCACCCGCTGCCGGTCGGCGCGCTGTGGGGCGTCGGCGCGAAGACCGAGGAGGTGCTGCTGCGGCTGGGGCTGCGGACGGTGGGCGACCTCGCCCACGTGCCCGCGCGCACCCTGCAGCGGGCGGTGGGACAGGCCGCGGGCAGCCACCTGCACGAGCTGGCGTGGGGCCGCGACCCGCGCCGGGTGGTCCCCGACGAGCCGGAGCGGTCGGCCGGGCACGAGGAGACCTTCGGCACGGACGTCGACGACCCCGCCGTCGTCCACCGGGAGCTGCTGCGGCTGGCCGAGCGGACGGCGGGTCGGCTGCGCGCGGGCGGCTGGCTGGCCCGGACGGTGAGCATCAAGGTCCGGTTCGCCGACTTCACGACGATCACCCGCAGCCGCACCCTCGGCGTCCCCACCGACGTCGGGCAGGAGCTGTACGAGACCGCCCGCGCCCTGTTCGACGCCCTCGGCCTGGACCGCGCGCGGATCCGGCTGGTCGGGGTGCGGGCCGAGCGGCTGGTACCCGCCGGGTCGGCGCCCCGCCAGCTCGAGCTCGGCGCCCGCGAGCACGGCCGCCGCGACGCCGAGCTCGCCGCCGACCGGGCGGCCCGCCGGTTCGGTGCCGGTGCCGTCCGCCCGGCCACGCTGCTGCGCCGCGACGGCGACCGGCGGGTGCGCGACGGCCACCCCCGCGAGTGATCGCGAGGACCCGGCAGGGGCCTCCCGGCGGGTCGCCACGCACTCGCCTTTCGCACCCCGCAATCGGCTCGTATCCTCGGTGTCACCCCCGGGTAGACACCCGGGGGTGTCTGGCTCCGCCCACCTGGAGGTCTCGGTGCCGCTCTCCGAGCACGAGCAGCGACTGCTGGAGCAGATCGAGCGCGCCCTCGTCGACGACGATCCCAAGTTCGCCTCCTCCGTCCGCACGGGTGACCGCAGGCTCAAGGCCCGGCGGAAGCTGCAACTCGGTGCGCTGCTGGTGCTGGTGGGTCTGGCCGTCCTCGTCGGAGGCGCTGTCGCCCCGTCCGTCCCGCTGGGGGTGCTCGGCTTCCTGGTGATGTTCGGCGGTGCCGCCCTCGGCGTCCTCAACTACCGCTCCGCCACCGGCGCCGTCGAGACCGGCCCGGCCGGCCAGCGCGGCGGGAGCACGGCGCGCGGCCGCGGGGGCCGGCCCCGTCGTCAGCCGCTGAAGAACCGCCTCGAGGAGCGCTTCCGCCGCCGCTACGACCAGTAGCCCCGCCTCAGACCCCCCGCGTCAGACCCCCCCCGTCAGACCCGTAGCCCCACCTCCAGCGCCGACGGCCGCCGTCCCCTCCGGGACGGCGGCCGTCGGCGTTCCCGGGGTCTCCGCCGGCCGCGCCCGGGCGGCGTGGGTGCGCTCGCCGGACGCACCGGTCCGCTCCCGGGCCCCGGTGGGTGCCCCGGGACGGCCGGACGCCGCCGCGGGCGGCGGGGTCCTCCTCCGGGTCAGGCGGGCCGGCGGCGGCGCGGGAGCCGGGCGGTGACCGCGGCGGAGACGGCGTCGCCCAGCGAGGCCGGCCACAGCAGGGCCCGCAGCCGGACCCGCAGCGGCACCGCCGCCGCCAGCCCCCGCCGGGCGGTGCCCAGGGCCGTGGTGAGCGCCGGGTTGCCGGCCGCGCCGGGGCGGCCGTAGCTGGCCGCCTCCTCGGCGCGGGCCAGCCGCTCGACCGCGTCGGCGGCGCCGTGGCCACCGGCCCGGTGCGCGCCGCTGCCCCCGGGCGACCCGAGCGTGCGGCCCAGGGACGCGGCCTGCTGCCGCGGGGTGTGCGCCGGGTCCCAGGGCAGGCCGAGGTCGCGGGCGGTGGCGGCCAGCTCGTCCCACAGCGCGGCCGGGTCCCCGTCGGCCAGCCGGCGCCGCCGCTGCAGCGCGCGGGCGGCGGCGGGGGCGGCCAGCAGCGCACCCAGCCCGAGCAGGACGCCGGCGGCCACCAGCACCGGGCGGGCCGCCGAGGTGTCCTGGGCGGCGGCCTGGCCCTGCGGCGCGGCGTCGGGCACCCGGTCGACCTGCGGGACGGGGACGATCGGCGCCGGGGTCGGTGCGGTCGGCACGTCGGTCGGGCGCTCGAGGACCTCCTGGTCGGCCGGCCGCGGCGCCCAGGGCAGCTCGACGGCCCGCTCGGTGTCGATCGGTGTCGGGTCGAACGGGATCCAGCCCAGGTCGTCGAACCAGACCTCCACCCAGGCGTGCGCGTCGTCGCTGGTCACCAGCCGCCCGCCGCCGGGCTGCACGCGGCCGGGCGTGTAGCCCAGGGCGACCCGGGCGGGGATCCCGGCGGCGCGGACCATCGCGGCCATCGCGCCGGCGTACTGCTCGCAGTAGCCCTGCTTGAGGCGCAGGAAGTCGGCGAGGTCGTCGCCGCCGGTGCCCGGCGCGGTGGAGAGGCTGTAGACGAAGCCGTTCTCCCGGGAGAACGAGTCGTGGATGGCGCGCACCGCGTCGTACGGCGTGGCCGCCCCGGCGGTGAGGGTGGCCACCAGGTCGGTGACGCTCGGGTCCAGGACCGGCAGAGCGGTGTCGCGCTCGAGCACGGGGTCGCCCGCCGGCAGCGGTGCCGACGCGCGCAGCTCCTCCTCGGTGGGCTGCGGCTCGACGGCGGTGACGCGGTAGCTGCGGCCGGCGGTGGTGACGTCGCGGCCGAAGACCGTGCCGGTGGCCGGGTCGAACCGCCACGCCCCGGGGTCGTCGATGGCCACCGACAGGGGGGAGGCGAGCACCGGGAGGAACCGGTCGTCGTGGCCGACGGCGGTGATCGTCGCCTCCACCACCCGCCCCTCGCGGTGGCCCGGCAGCGGTGCGAGGTCCTCGCGCTGGGCCACCGACGTCTCGCCGTCGAGGTTGCCCACCGTCCAGCCGTCCTCGGCGTCGTAGACGTCGAGCGTCACCACCCGCAGGTACCCCGGCTCCAGGACCGAGCTGTCCACGCGCAGCAGGTCGATCGGCTCGGGCAGCGTCAGTTGGCCCTGCAGCGCCGCGGCCGGGTCGAGCGCGGTGCCGGTGGACCCGCCGCCCCCACCCGGGCCGAAGCCGGCGGCCAGCCGGCCCTCGGGCAGCGTCGGGACGAGGCTGCCGAGCACGACCGCGGCCACCAGCGCCAGCGCGGCGGTGCCGGTGGCGGCGAGCGTCCCCGCGCCGCTGCGCGTCCCGGTCCCCCCGGAGCGGGCGGCCAGCCGCCGGGCCTGGTCGGTCCACAGCAGCAGCGCCAGCCCGGCTGCCGGGGCGGCCAGCGCCGGCAGCCCCACGCTGCCGGTCACCGTGCTGACCGGCACGCAGAACAGGACCAGCAGGCCCAGCCCGGCCAGCGCCGGCTGCCGGCCGCCGACGGCGACCAGGTCGACGGTCACCGCGACCAGGCCCACGAGCAGCACGGTGAGCGCCAGCAGCCCGGTGAGCGGCAGGGCCGGCGTCGACTGCTCGCGGATCTCGGCGGAGCCGTCGAGCAGCACCCTGCCGAGGGCGTCGAGGGAGGCGGGCGTGGGCAGCCAGCCGCCGAGGGCCCGGCCGGGGGCGAACTGCGCGGTCATCAGGCAGGTGAGCAGCGCCAGCTGGCCGAGCGGGACGAGGGGGACCGCGGCGGCGGCGACCCGGGACGGCAGCGCGCGACCTCCGGAGGCCCAGTCCCACAGCGCCGTCCCCGCCGCGCGCAGCACGAGCCCGCCGGCGGCGACGACGGCGACGGCCGACAGCGCCGGCAGCACCCAGGCGGGGCGGACGAAGACCGGCAGCAGCGAGCAGGCGCCGAGGGCGGTCGCCACCGCGGCGGCCAGTGCGGTGCCGCCCTCGCGGCGCAGCGTGCCCGGCGCTCGCGGGCCGGGCGGTTGCCGGCCGGGCGGTGGCGCGACGGCGGCCGGGGCAGGCGCGCCGGTGCGGACCGGCGGCGGGGCGAGCGTCGTCACGCCGGCACCCCCTGCACGCTGCGCGTCCCCGACCCGCGGGTGTGCGCCAGCTCGGTCCACACGGCCTCCACCGTCCTGTCGGCGGAGGCGACGACGACCTGCCAGCCGGCGCCGCGCAGCAGCGACGCCGACCGCTCCAGCTGGCCGGAGAGCACCCCGCGCGCGGACGCCGACAGCGCCCGCCGGCCGCGGCCGGCCTCGGCCCAGCTGCCCACGTCGAGCAGGACGGCGACGTCGGAGGCCGGGCCCGAGCGGGTCGCGACCAGCTCGGCGAGGTCCTCGGGGCCGACGGCACCGAGCAGCGCCACCACCGGGCCGTCACCGGCCACCCGGCCGAGCAGCTCCACCGCCGGGCCCAGGCGCGTGCCGCGGGAGGGCGCCAGCCCGGCCAGCCGGTCGAGCAGCTCGCCGGGACCCAGGCCGCCCCGGCCGTGGCCGCCGTGCCCGTCGGTCGGGTCCAGCTCCCCGGCGTCGGTGACCACCCGCAGCTCCGCGCCGCGGCGGGCCAGGTGCGTGCCGATGCTCGCCGCGGCCTCCACCAGCCACTCGAGGCTGTCCGGCGGCGGCGCCGGGTCGCCGGGCGGGCCCGGGACGGCGGTCCCGGCGGCCGCGCCGGGCACGGCGGCCCGGCTGAGCAGGTGGGCGCGGGCGCGGGTGTCCAGCAGCAGCGCCGCCTGCGCGCGCCACGGCCGCTCCTCCATCCGCACCATGAGCTCGCCGGTCCGGGCGGTGGCCCGCCAGTGCACCTTGCGCAGGTCGTCGCCGTGCCGGTACGCGCGGGTGCTGACGTCGTCCTCCCCGTGCACCGAGAGGGAGCGGCGGGCGCCCTCGCCGCCCCCGCCGTGCCCGCCGGCCGGGCCGCCCGGACCCAGCGGCCGCACCCGGGGCACCACGAGCAGGGGCGCGTCGTCGGTGCCGCTGCTGGTGCGCTGCACCAGCCCGAAGGGGTCGACCAGCCGCAGCCGCAGCGGACCGAGCCGGAAGCGGCCGCGGCGCCCGCCGTGCACGCGGTAGCGCAGCGCCGCGGTGCCGCCGCCGGCCAGCCGCTCGACGACGAAGCGGGGGGAGTGGCCGAGCTCGGCGGGCAGCGCCTCGGTCAGCAGCCACAGCCGGCCGGTGCGCCGCTCGGTGTTGGTCACCTCCAGCAGCACCTCGGCGTCCTCTCCGCGCGGCACCCGCGCCGGTGCCACGGTGCGGCGGGCGGCGACGCGGGCGCGCTGCCGGGCCACGGCCAGCGCCGACAGCAGCGGCAAGGCCAGCACGAAGACGGCGAGCTGGACGAGCGGCTGCTCACCGAGCAGTGCGCCGAGCCCCAGGAGGGTGGCCCCGGCGGCCACCAGGCAGCGGCCGCGCAGCGTGAGCGACGTCAGCGCGGTCCGCAGCGGGCCGGTCACGGCGCTCAGCGCCCCCGCAGGACGGGGACGGAGGACAGCAGCCCGGCCACGACCTGCTCGGGCGTGCGCCGGGCGGCCGCGGCGTCGGCGGTCAGCAGCAGGCGGTGGGCCAGCACCGGCGTGGCCATCGCCTGGACGTCGTCGGGCAGGACGTGGTCGCGGCCGGCCAGCGCGGCGGCGGCACGGGCGGTGCGCAGCAGCTGCAGACCCGCCCGCGGCGAGGCGCCCAGGCGCAGCTCGGGGGAGCGGCGGCTGGCCTCCACCAGGGCGACGACGTAGCGGCGGACGGCGTCGGAGACGTGGAGCGCCTGCACCGCCTCGACCATGGCGCGCACCGCGGCGGCGTCGGCGACCGGGCCCAGCGTGACCAGCGGGTCGGTGGTGCCGCGGTCGTCGAGCATGGCGACCTCGGCCTCCCGGTCGGGGTAGCCCATCGAGACCCGGGCGGTGAAGCGGTCGCGCTGGGCCTCGGGGAGGGGATAGGTGCCCTCCATCTCCACCGGGTTCTGCGTGGCGACGACGAGGAAGGGCCGGGCCAGCTCGTAGCTGACGCCGTCGACGGTGACCTGCCGCTCCTCCATGCACTCCAGCAGCGCCGACTGCGTCTTGGGCGAGGCGCGGTTGATCTCGTCGGCGACGACGACGTTGGCGAAGACCGCGCCCGGCTTGAACTCGAAGGCGCGGCTCTCCTGGTCGTAGACCGACACCCCGGTCACGTCGCTGGGGAGCAGGTCGGGGGTGAACTGGATGCGGCGCACGCTGGCGTCGATCGACGCGGCGAGGGCCTTGGCCAGCGTCGTCTTGCCCACCCCGGGGACGTCCTCGACGAGCAGGTGGCCCTCGGCCAGCAGCACGACGAGCGCCAGGTGCACGACGCCGGGCTTGCCCTGGACGACGCGGGAGACGTTGGCGGCGATGCGCGCGCCCTCCGTGGCGACGTCGACCGGGGGTCCGGCCGTCCCGTCCGCCGCCGCACGCATGGTGTCGGTCACCCGGCCCACGGTACGTGGCACGCGGCCCGCCGGGAGGGCTCCGCGGACCCGCTCCCGACCCACTCCGGACCCCACCGCGGGCCTCCCTCGCGGCGCCGGCGACCTCCCCGGCCCCACCGGCCGCCCCACCCGGCCCCACCCGGTTCCCCGGGTGCGCCGCCCCGCCCCTGACCTGCACGGCAGGCGGTGGGAGCCGTCGGTCACGACATGGTGTCGAGTGGTGTTCGGTGGGGCGTAGTGGGTTAGGGTGTGGCGCGGTGGGGAGCCAGGGCCCGTCCCGGGTCCGCGGACGGACACAGGAGGACCGATGCGGGAGGTGATCCGGTGTTCGTCGGGAGCTACACGCTGCGTCTCGACGAGAAGGGCCGGCTCGCGCTCCCGGTCCGCTTCCGCGAGCAGGTGGCCGACGGCATGGTGATCAAGAAGGGCCAGGAACGCTGCATCTACGGCCTCACCATGGGCCGGGTCGCCGAGCAGAGCCGCGCCGCCGCGTCGATGGCCCCCGCCGACACCGCCGAGGCCCGCATGCGGGCCCGCATGAGCTTCGGCTCGATGGTCGAGGTCGAGCCGGACAAGACCGGCCGCATCACCATCCCGGCGAACCTGCGGCAGTACGCCCACCTCGACCGGGACGTGGTCGTGGTCGGCGTCGACACGCGTTTCGAGATCTGGGACCAGGCCACGTGGGACTCCTACGTGGAGGAGCAGGAGGCGGCCTTCGCCGCCATGGAGAGCGAGGGGATGCCCACGCTGTCCTGATCCCGACCCGCCGGTCGCCCCGACCGCCGCGCACCCCGACTGCGAGCCGTCTTCCCCGCGGCTCGACCGGGTGCGGCCCGAACCGCCTTCCCCGCGGCTCGGTCCTCGCGCGAGGCGGCGCACCCGCGCCGCCGGTCGGACCGGCCACCGGCACCGGGCACCCCCGCCCCTCGCGGTCCTCCTGACGCACTTCCCCGGCGCCAGGCGGAGCCGCGGGGGGTGGGGGTCCCACCCCATCCCGGTCCCGGCTGCGCGCCCCACCGCCCCGCCGCCCCGCCGGTGACGGCTCCCCTCCCGACGCGCCCGTCCAGCGCGCCCCACCCGTCGCGCGGCGCGCCCGCCGAGCTCCCCCTGCCGACCCGCTGCCCGCGCCACGATGGGGACGCCCTCCCCGCGCGGGGAGCCCGATCCCGAGGAGAGCGACGATGGACAGCCCCGAGGCCCTGCGGCCGCCGGCGCAGGACTCGGCGCGGTCGGGCCCGGCGCAGGACTCGGCGCGGTCGGGCCCGGCGCAGGACTCGGCGCGGTCGGGGCCCGTGCACGTGCCCGTCCTCCTCTCCCGGGTCACCGAGCTGCTCGGCCCGGCCTGCGCCGCCGACGGCGCCGTGCTCGTCGACGCCACCCTGGGCCTGGCCGGCCACGCACTGGCCCTCCTCGACGCCCACCCCGGCCTGCGCCTGGTGGGCCTGGACCGCGACCCCGAGGCCCGCGCCGAGGCCGCCGCCCGCATCGCCGCCGCCGGCCACACCGACCGCGCCACCCTCGTGCCGGCCGTGTTCGACGAGCTGCCCGACGTGCTCGACCGCCTGGGCCTGGCCGAGGTGTCGGCGGTGCTGTTCGACCTCGGCGTCTCCTCGCTGCAGCTGGACCGGCCCGAGCGCGGCTTCACCTACGCCGGCGACGGGCCCCTGGACATGCGGATGGACCCCGGCGCGCCCCGCAGCGCCGCCGACGTCGTCAACACCTACCCGGCCGCCGACCTCGCCCGGGTGCTGCGCGTGTACGGCGAGGAGCGCTTCGCCTCCCGGATCGCGGCCGCCATCGTCCGGGAGCGGGCCCGGGCGCCGTTCACGCACACGGAGCGGCTGGCCCACCTGGTGCGCGACTCGATCCCCGCGGCCACTCGCCGCACCGGCGGCCACCCCGCCAAGCGGACGTTCCAGGCCCTGCGCATCGAGGTCAACGACGAGCTCGGCGCCCTGCAGCGGGCGCTGCCGGCGGCGCTGGACGCGCTCGCCGTCGGCGGCCGCATCGCCGTCATCACCTTCCACTCCCTCGAGGACCGGATCGTGAAGCAGACCCTCGCCGCCGGCGCCACCGACCGCACGCCGCCGGAGCTGCCCGTCCGGCTGCCCGAGTACGGGCCGGTCCTGCGGCTGCTCACCCGCGGCGGCGAGGCGCCGTCGGAGGCCGAGGTGGCCGCCAACCCGCGCGCCGCCTCGGCGCGGGTCCGGGCGGCCGAGCGCACCCGGCGGGCCGCGTGAGCGCCGCCGCCCGCGCGCCGCGCGACACCGCGCCGGGCGCCGCACGCGACGCCGCCCCCGCGGCGGGGCGCACCGTCCACGCCGTCCCGTCCCGGCCCGTGCGGGCACTGCCCGCGCGCCCGCTGCGCGCGGTCCCGTCCCGGCCGGTCCGCACCCGCACCACCGGGCCCGCGCCGCGCGTCGGGTCCACCCCCGCGCTGCGGCTGATCACCGGCGGGGACGCCGGGTGGGCACGGCGGACGGCGGCAGGCCGGCGCCGGGCGCCGTTCGTGCTGCTGGTCGTCGCGCTGCTCGTGGTCACGACGCTGGGCCTGCTCGTGCTCAACACCACGATCGCGGTGAACTCCCTCAAGGCCAGCGACCTGCGCTCCGCCAACGCGGAGAAGGCCGAGGACGTGCAGCGGCTCGAGCAGCAGGTGGTCGACGGCAGCACCCCCGTCCGGCTCGCCGCGGCCGCCGTCGCCGCCGGCCTGGTGCCCGCGGGCACGGTGGGTCACCTCGTCGTCGCCCCCGACGGCAGCGCGACGCTGCGCGGCACCCCGGAGCCCGCCCCGGCGCCGGGACCGCCCGCCCCGGGGACCGGGGGCTGAGCGGAGGTGTCCCGATGACGCTGCCTCCCCGCGGCCCCGAACCGGGCCGCCGCACCGCTCCGCGCGCCGTCGGGCGCGGTGCCCGCCCGGGCGCTCCGCTGCGGCCCGGTGCGCCGCTGCGCCCGGCCGCGCCCCGTGCCGCCGCCCCGCGCGGCGGTGACCCCCGCGGCGGTGACCCTCGCGGCGGTGACCCCCGCGGCGGTGACCCCCGCGGCGGCGAGCCCCGCGGCGGTGGGCCGTACGGCGGCCCGCCCCGCTCCGGGGCCTTCGCGCCGCGCCGCGCCCCGGGCAGCCGGCGCGGCGGGCGGCCGCTGACCTCGGGTCCGCGCCGGCTGTGGTGGGGCCTGGTGCTCGTCGTCGTCCCGCTGCTGGTGATCACCGGCAAGCTCGTGCTGCTGCAGGGCGTCGACGGCGCCGACTACGCCTACGCCGCCGAGCAGGACCGGCTGGCGAGCTACCCGATCGCGGCCCTGCGCGGGGCGATCGTCGACCACGACGGCAACCCCCTCGCCTACACCGTCGAGGCCTCCCGGGTGGTCGCCGACCCCACCGTCGTCGACGACCCCGAGCGCACCGCCCTGGCGTTGACCGCCCTGCTCGACGTGCCGGTCGACGAGCTCACCGACCAGCTGAGCGAGGCCGGCCGCTACGTCGTCCTCGCCCGGCAGGTGCCGCCGGAGACCACCGACGCCATCGACGAGCTCGGCCTGGCCGGCGTCTCCTTCGAGGACGACCCGGTGCGGCTCTACCCGGCCGGCACCGTCGCCGGGCAGGTCGTCGGCTTCGTGGGCCGCGACGGCGAGGGCCTCGGCGGCGTCGAGCTGCGCTTCCAGGACACCCTGGCCGGCACCGACGGGCAGCGGCGGGTCGAGGTCGGCAGCGGCGGGCACCCGATCCCCTCGGGCATCGACGAGTCCACCCCGGCCACCGACGGCAGCACCGTCGAGCTCACCGTCGACCAGGACGTCCAGTTCACGATGGAGCAGCGGCTGGCGCAGGCCTGCGCCGACGGCGCGACCACCCGCGCCTCGGCGGTCGTGCTCGACGTGCACACCGGCGAGGTGGTCGCCATGGGCTCCTGCCCGGGCTACGACCCCGCCCAGGCCGGCAGCACCGACCCGGAACTGCTGGGCAACCCGGTGGTCTCCGACGTCTTCGAGCCCGGGTCGGTGATGAAGGCGGTCACCATGGCCGCCGCCGTCCAGGAGGGCAAGGCCACCCCCGACACGGTGCTGAACGTGAACGGCCACATCCAGGCCGGCGACGTCGTCGTCACCGACGCGCACGACCACGCGCCGGTCGACTGGACGGTGACCGGCATCCTCGCCAAGTCCAGCAACGTCGGCACGATCATGCTGGCCCGCGAGGTCGGCGACGAGACGCTCGAGCGGTACCTGCGGGCCTTCGGCGTGGGGGAGCAGACCGGCATCGAGCTGCCCGGCGAGAGCGCCGGCATCCTCGAGGACTCCACGGACTGGACCGAGAGCCGCGCGGCCAACGTGCCCATCGGCCAGGGCGTGTCGGTGACGACGCTGCAGATGGCCTCGGTCTACCAGGCCATCGCCAACGGCGGGGTCCGCATCCCGCCGCGGCTGGTCGAGTCGGTCACCGCCCCCGACGGGACGACGTCGACCCCCGACGCCCCCGAGGCCAGCCGCGTGATCAGCGAGGACACCGCTCACGACCTCGCCTACATGCTCGAGGCCGTCGTCGGCCCGGGCGGCACCGCGCCGCTGGGGCAGGTCGACGGCTACCGGGTGGCCGGCAAGACCGGCACGGCGCAGCGGGCCAACCCCGAGTGCGGCTGCTACGACGGCGGTGGCTACGTCACGACCTTCGTCGGGTTCGCCCCGGCCGACGACCCGCAGTACGTCGTCGCCGTCGACCTCGAGCGGCCCACGAGCTCCGCCGAGGGCGGCCAGGTCGCCGCGCCGGTGTTCGCCGACGTCATGCGCTACGTGCTCACCCACGAGGCGGTGGTGCCCTCCGGCACCGAGCGGCCGGACTTCGCGCTGACCGGCGAGCAGCTCGCCGCGGCCGGCCGCACCCCATCCGGCACACCCGCGGGGGACTGAGGACCTCCCTCCCCCCACGGCTCACAGGCTCGCCGCGGGCCCCTGCACGGAGGCCACCGCCGCTCCCGCGAGGGCCGCCGCGGACCCCCGCATCCGGCCGGGGCGGACGCCGCGCCAGCGCGGGTGCGCGGGACGCGACCGGCCCGCCGGTAGATTGGCCCGACGTGAGCCCGACCGGACCCGGGTCGGTGCCCCGGCCAGCGGGGAACCACCCGCTCGCCCTCCGCGCGCTGGCCGACCTCGTCGGCGCCCCCGTGCAGGGCGACCCCGCCACCGCCGTCCGCGGCGTCACCCTCGCCTCTCCCGAGGTGCGCCCCGGTGACCTCTACGCGGCGCTGCCCGGCGCCCGCACCCACGGCGCCCGCTTCGCCGCCGACGCCGCCGCCCGCGGCGCCGTCGCCGTCCTCACCGACCCGGCCGGCCGCGAGCAGGCGGCGGCCACCGGGCTGCCGGTCTGCGTGACCGGCGACCCCCGCGGCGTCCTCGGCGCCGTCGCCGCCCGCGTCTACGGCGAGCCCGCCGCCCGGCTGCCGGTCATCGGGATCACCGGCACCAACGGCAAGACGACGACGGCCTACCTGGTCGAGGCGGGCCTCGCCGCCGCCGGACGCGCCACCGGCCTGATCGGCACCGTGCAGACCCGCACCCGCGCGCGGGGGACCGAGACCGCCTTCCCCAGCGTGCGGACCACCCCCGAGGCGCCGGTCCTGCACGCGCTGCTGGCGACCATGGCCGAGTCCGGCGTCGACGGCGTGGTCATGGAGGTCTCCAGCCACGCGCTGGTGCAGGGGCGGGTCGGCGGGGTGCCCTTCGCCGCGGCCGGCTTCACCAACCTCAGCCAGGACCACCTCGACTTCCACGGCACCCTCGAGGACTACTTCCAGGCCAAGGCGCTGCTGTTCGACGGCCGCGCCGCCCGCGAGGTCGTCGTCGTCGACGACGAGCACGGCCGGCGGCTCGCCGGGATGCGCGGCGGGCACGCGGTCACCGCGTCGGCGGAGGGCGCTCCGGCGGACTGGACGGCGACCGACGTCACCCAGACCCCCGACGGCGGCTCGGCCTTCACCCTGACCGGTCCCGGCGGCACCTGGCCGGCGCGGGTGCGGCTGCCCGGGCGCTTCAACGTCACCAACGCCGTGCTCGCCGCCGCGCTGCTCGACGCGGTGGGCGTGCCGGTCGACGCCGCGCTCGAGGGCATCGCCGCCACCGTCGTCCCGGGCCGCATGGAGCCGGTCGACGCCGGCCAGCCGTTCACCGCCGTCGTCGACTACGCACACACCCCCGACGCCGTCGCCACCGCCCTCGCCGCGCTGCGCAGCGCCACCCGGGGCAGGCTGATCACCGTGCTCGGCTGTGGCGGTGACCGTGACCCCGGCAAGCGACCGGCGATGGGGGCCGCCGCGGCGGCCGGCAGCGACCTGCTCGTCGTCACCGACGACAACCCGCGCTCGGAGGACCCGGCGGCCATCCGCGCCGCGATGGTCGCCGGGGTGCCGGCCGACCGGCGCGGCAGCGTCGAGGAGGTCGGCGACCGCCGGGCGGCGATCGCCCGCGCGGTGGCGCTGGCCCGGCCCGGCGACACGGTCCTGGTCGCGGGCAAGGGACACGAGACCGGTCAGGAGGTCGCCGGCACCGTGACGCCGTTCGACGACCGCGCCGTGCTGCGCGAGGCCATCAGCGCGGTCGTCGCCGGGCCGGCGCGCGCCGGGGCGGCCCGCCGGTGATCGCCCTCTCCCTCGCCGAGGTCGCCCGGGCCGTCGGCGCCGTGGTCCCCTCCGGCGCCGAGGTCACCGTGACCGGCGTGACGCTCGACTCGCGCACCGCCGCCGCCGGCGACCTGTTCGTCGCCGTCGCCGGCGAGCGGGTCGACGGGCACGACCACCTCGACGACGCGGCGGCCGCCGGGGCGGTCGCCGCCCTGACCACCCGACCCGGCGGCCCGCTGCCGGCACTGGTCGTCGAGGACACCGTCGTCGCCCTCGGCCGGCTCGCCGCGCTCGTGCACGGGCGGCTGGCCGCCGCCGGGCTCCTGACGGTGGGCATCACCGGCTCCTCGGGCAAGACCTCGACCAAGGACCTGCTCGGCCAGGTGCTCGCCGCCGCCGGGCCCACGGTCAGCCCGCCCGGTTCCTACAACAACGACATCGGCCTGCCGCTCACCGTGCTGTCGGCCGACGCGGACACCCGGTACCTGGTGCTGGAGATGGGTGCCCGGGGCCTGGGGCACATCGCCCGGCTGTGCGCGGTGGCCCGGCCCGACATCGGCGTGGTGCTCAACGTCGGCTCCGCGCACCTCGGCGAGTTCGGCTCGGCAGACGTCATCGCGCAGGCCAAGGGCGAGCTGGTCGAGGCGCTGCCGGAGTCGGGCACCGCCGTCCTCAACGCCGACGACCCGCGGGTGGCCGGCATGGCCCCGCGCACCCGCGCCCGGGTGGTCACCACCGGCCGCTCGCCCGGCGCCGACGTCCGGGCCGACGACGTGACGCTCGACGAGGCCGCGCGCGCCCGGTTCACCCTCGTCGCCGGCGGCGAGCGGCACCCGGTGGCGCTGCGGGTGGTGGGGGAGCACCAGGTGGCCAACGCCCTGTCCGCCGCCGCCGCGGCGATCGCCGCCGGCACGGGCCCCGACGCCGTCGCGGCCGCGCTCTCGGCGGCCGAGCCGCGCAGCCGCTGGCGCATGGAGGTCACCCGCCGCCCCGACGGCGTCACGGTGGTCAACGACGCCTACAACGCCAACCCCGAGTCGATGCGCGCCGCCCTCGCCGCCCTCGCCGGGATGCCCGCCGCTCACCGGGTCGCCGTCCTGGGCGGCATGGCCGAGCTCGGTCCCGGCGCCACCGGCGAGCACGAGCGCCTCGGCCGCGACGCCGTCGCCGCCGGGGTGGACCTGCTCGTGGCCGTCGGACCCGACGCGGCGGGGATGGTGAGGGGTGCCCGCGCCGCCGGTGCCCGCGACGGGCAGGGCGCGACCGGCGCCGTGTCCGTGCCCGACCGGGCGGCCGCCCGCGAACTGCTCTCGGAGGTGCTGGTGCCCGGTGACGTCGTGCTGGTGAAGGCCAGCCGGTCCCACGGGCTGGAACTGCTCGCCGCCGACCTGCTCACCGCCGGGGCAGGCGCGTGAAGTCCGTCCTCGTCGCCGCGTCCCTCGGGCTGATCATCTCGATCCTGTGCACGCCGCTGGCCGTGCGCACCTTCCGGCGCCGCGGCTTCGGCCAGGAGATCCGCGACGACGGCCCCGAGTCGCACCTGTCGAAGAAGGGCACGCCCACGATGGGCGGCACCGTCATCGTCGGGGCGACCGTCGGCGGCTACCTGATCGCCCACCTGTTCCTCATCGGCCAGCCCGGCCGCGGGGTCACCGCCACCGGCCTGCTGCTGCTGTTCCTCATGGTGGGGCTGGGCACCGTCGGCTTCCTCGACGACTACCTCAAGATCCGCCACCGGCGCAGCCTGGGCCTCAACAAGACGGCGAAGCTGGTCGGCCAGCTGGTGGTGGGGCTGACCTTCGCCGTCCTGGGGCTGAACTTCCCCGACGAGGGCGGGATCACGCCGGCGTCGGACTTCGTCTCCTACGTCCGCGACATCGCGCCGCTGGGCCTCGGGGCGATCGGCTTCGTGGTCCTGGCCTACCTGTTCATCGCCGGGTTCTCCAACGCCGTCAACCTCACCGACGGCCTCGACGGGCTGGCGGCGGGCTGCTCGGCGATGGTGTTCGGCGCCTACGTCGTCATGAGCTTCTGGCAGTTCACCCACGACTGCGTCGCCGCGGCGGTCGACGGCTGCTACCAGGTGCGCGACCCGCTCGACGTCACCCTGGTCGCCGCCGCGGCCATGGGCGCCTGCCTGGGCTTCCTGTGGTGGAACACCAGCCCGGCCCGGATCTTCATGGGCGACACCGGCTCGCTGGCCCTCGGTGGCCTGATGGCCGGCATCGCGATCGTCACCCGCACCGAGCTGCTGCTCGTCGTCCTCGGCGGCCTGTTCGTCGCCGTCACGCTGTCGGTGGTCATCCAGGTGGCGTTCTTCCGGGCCACCCGGCGCCGGGTGTTCCGCATGGCACCCCTGCACCACCACTTCGAGCTGGCCGGTTGGGCGGAGAACACGGTCATCGTGCGGTTCTGGCTCGTCACCGGCATGGCCGTGGCCTTCGGCCTGGGCCTGTTCTACGCCGACTGGCTCACCGTCACCGGTCTGTGAGCGGCGGGCTGTGAGCGGGTCGGCCCGCGTCCGCCCGGCGCGACACGCCCCGCCGCTGACCCGGCGGGGCGGCGACAGCGGTCACGATGACGGGATGGACAGCCGGACCGCTCCGTCCCGAGGCGGCACCCGACGCACGCCCGGCCGGGCGTCGTCGCGATCGGGGGAGCCGGGCGCCGGTGCGGGGCCGTCCAGGCCGGCCTGGATCGACGGCCCGATGACCAGCTGCCACCTGGTCATCGGCGCGGCCGGTCTGCTGCTGGCCATCGGGCTGGTCATGGTCTTCTCCGCGTCGGCCATCGAGGCGGCCCTGGACGACGAGCCGGTGTGGCGGCCCGGCCTGGACCAGCTGGTCTTCGCCGCGCTCGGCCTGGTCGCGCTCGTCGTCGCGGTGCGGCTGCCGGTCGGGCTGGTCCGGCGCTGGTCGTTCGCGGCGCTGGTCGTGGTCACCGTCCTGCTGGTCGCCGTCCTGGTGCCCGGCGTCGGCACCGCCTACAACGGCTCGCGGGCCTGGATCGACCTCGGGTTCACCGACTTCCAGCCCTCCGAGCTGTCCAAGCTCGTCGTCGCCCTGTGGGGCGCCCACGTGCTCGCCACGCGCGGCCGGCGCCTGACGGTCAGGACGCTGCTGCTCCCGCTGCTGCCGGTGTTCGCCCTGCTGTGCGGGCTGCTCATGAGCGAGCCCGACTTCGGCGCGGTCGTCAGCCTCCTGCTCGTGGTCGTGGGCCTGCTGTGGGCCGGTGGCCTGCCCGGGCGGCTGTGGGGGATCGGGATCGCGCTCGCGGCCACCCTCGGCGTGCTGCTGGTGGGCACCTCGGAGTACCGGATGGAGCGGATCACCTCCTTCCTGCACCCCTTCGACGACCCGACCAACACCGGGTTCCAGGCCATCCGGGGCTTCTACGCCCTGGCCACCGGCGGCCTCTGGGGCGTGGGCCTGGGCAACAGCGCTATGAAGTGGAACCTGCTGCCCGAGGCCGAGTCGGACTACATCTTCGCGATCATCGGCGAGGAGCTCGGCTTCCTCGGCTGCCTGGTCGTGGTCACCCTCTACGCGGTGCTGGCCTACGCCGGCTTCCGCATCGCCCGGCGCTCGGCCGACCCGTTCATCCGCCTGGCCAGCGTGGCGATCACCCTCTGGCTGGTCGGCCAGGCCGCCATGAACATGGGCTACGTCGTCGGCCTGCTCCCGGTCACCGGGGTCACGCTGCCGCTGGTCTCGGCCGGTGGCACCTCGCTGGTGCTCACCCTCTTCATCGTGGGGATCCTCATCCGCTTCGCCCGCTCCGAGCCCCACGCCATCGAGCACACGCGCCGCGCCGAGCGCGGCCGGCTGGCCCGCTGGCTGCTGCCGGTGCCCGCGCACGCCGTCGACCCGGTCCGGCCCCGCCGGGAGCGCGCCGGCTCGCGCGGGGTGGCACGCGCCGGGTCGCGGCTGGCCGCGCAGCTGGACCCGCAGCCGGCCCGCTCGGGCCCGCTGCCCCGCCGCCCGGTCGAGGCCCACCCCGTCCGCCGGCCCGCCGACGGGCCGCGGCCCGACCGGCGCGGCGCGCCGTCGGCCGGCCGGCGTCCCGAGCGGGTCCCCGTCCGCCCGGCCGACCGCCCGGGGCGGTCCCGGTGAGCGCCGCGCGGCCGGCCGGCGTCGTCCTGGCCGGCGGCGGCACCGGGGGGCACATCGAGCCGATGCTGGCGCTGGCCGACGCGCTGCGCCGCCGCGACCCGGCCCTGCGGATCACCTGCCTGGGCACCGCCCGCGGCATGGAGACCCGGCTGGTGCCCGCGCGCGGCTACGACCTGCGGCTCATCCCGCCGGTGCCGCTGCCGCGCCGGCCCACGCTGGACCTGCTGCGCGTCCCCGGCCGGGTGCGCCGGTCGGTCGCCGAGACCCGCGCGCTGCTCGACGAGGTCGGCGCCGACGTCGTCGTCGGGTTCGGCGGCTACGTCGCGCTGCCGGCCTACCTGGCCGCGCGCCGGGCGGGGGTGCCGGTCGTCGTCCACGAGCAGAACGCCCTGCCGGGTCTGGCCAACCGGGTCGGCGCCCGGCTGGCCGCCCGGGTGGCGGTGACCGTGCCGGGCACGCCGCTGCACCGCGGCGAGCACGTCGGGATGCCGCTGCGCTCGGCGATCACCACCCTCGACCGCGCCGCACGCCGCGCCGAGGCCCGGGCCACCTTCGGCCTGGACGCCGACCGGCCCACGCTGCTGGTCTTCGGCGGCTCGCAGGGTGCGGCCTCGCTGAACCGGGCCGCGGTGGCCGCGGCCGACGCGCTGACCGCCGCCGGGATCCAGGTGCTGCACGCCCGGGGACCCAAGAACACCGACGTGACCGTGCCGCCCCGCCCGGCCGGGTCCGCGCCCTACGTGGTCGTCGACTACCTCGAGCGCATGGACCTCGCCTACGCCGCCGCCGACCTGGCGCTGTGCCGGTCGGGGGCGGTGACGGTGGCGGAGTTGTCGGCGGTCGGCCTGCCCGCGGCCTTCGTGCCGCTGCCCATCGGCAACGGCGAGCAGCGGCGCAACGCGCTGCCGGTCGTGGAGGCCGGCGGCGGGTTCCTGGTCGACGACGCCGACCTGTCCGCCACCTGGATCACGGCGACGCTGGTGCCCCTGCTCACCGACCCCGCCGCGCTGTCCGGGTACGCCGCCCACGCCGCCGCGGCCGGGGTCCCCGACGCCGACGAGCGGCTGGCCGACATCGTCCTGGAGGTGGCAGCCGGTGACCGCTGACGCGACCGCCGCGTGGACCGCGCCGGTGCCCGCGCTGGAGGAGCTCGGCGCGGTGCACTTCATCGGCATCGGTGGCGCCGGCATGAGCGGCATCGCCCGCATCCTGCTGGCCCGCGGGGTGACCGTCTCCGGCAGCGACCGGCGCGACACCCCCACCCTGCTCGCGCTGCGCGCCCTGGGCGCCCGCGTCGCGCTCGGGCACGACGCGGGCAACCTCGGCGACGCGGACTCGGTGGTGGTCTCCTCGGCCATCCGCGAGGACAACCCCGAGCTCGCCGGGGCCCGCGCCCGCGGCCTGCGGGTCCTGCCGCGCGCGGTGGCGCTCGCCGCGGTGATGGCCGGGCGCCGCAGCGTCGCCGTCGCCGGCACCCACGGCAAGACCTCGACCACCTCGATGCTCACCGTCGCGGTGCAGGCCTGCGGCGTCGACCCGTCGTTCGCCATCGGTGGCGACCTCAACGAGTCGGGCAGCAACGCCCACGCGGGGGAGGGCGACGTCTTCGTCGCCGAGGCCGACGAGAGCGACCGCTCCTTCCTGCTGCTCGCGCCGTACGGGGCGATCGTGACCAACGTCGAGGCCGACCACCTGGACAACTACGGCGACCTGGCCGCCGTGGAGGCCGCCTTCGACCGGTTCCTCGGCACGGTGGCGCCGGAGGGCTTCGTCGTCCTCTGCGCCGACGACCCGGGCTCCGCGCGGCTGCGCGGCGTCCCCACCCCCGCGCGGGTGCGCACCTACGGCACCGACGCCGGAGCCGACCTGCGGCTGGCCGACCTCGACGTCGGCCGTGAGGCGACCAGCTGGACCGCCGTCCTGGACGGCACCGAGATCGGGCGGGTCCGCATCCGGGTGCCCGGGGAGCACATGGCCCGCAACAGCGCCGCGGCGCTGCTGGCCGGCCTCGAGCTCGGCCTGCCCGCCGAGGGGCTCGTCGCCGGGCTCGAGCGCTTCGGCGGGGTGCACCGCCGCTTCGAGCTCAAGGGCACCGCCGCGGGCGTGCGCGTCTACGACGACTACGCCCACCACCCGACCGAGGTGACCGCCCAGCTGCGCGCCGCCCGCGCGGTGGCGGGGGAGGGCCGCGTCGTGGTGGCCTTCCAGCCCCACCTCTACAGCCGGACCCGCGAGTTCGCGGCCGCCTTCGGCGAGGCCCTGGGCCTGGCCGACGAGGTCGTGGTCATGGACGTCTACGGCGCCCGCGAGGACCCCGTGCCCGGGGTGACCGGCGCGATGGTCGCCGACGCCGTCCCGCTGCCCGGCGACCGGGTGCACTTCGAGCCCTCGTGGTCGGCCGCCGCCCCGGCGCTGGCCTCCCGCGCCCGCCCCGGCGACCTGGTGATCACCATGGGCGCCGGCAACGTGTCGATGGTGGGGCCGGAGGTGCTCGCCGTCCTGACCGGCGCTGCAACGGCCGGCGGTGCGATGGCCGGCGGTGCGACGGCCGGCGACGGCGGCACCGGGGGCGGCGGCGCGGACGCCGCGCGGTGATCCGCTCCGGTCTGACGACCGCCGACCGGGAGCGCGGCGTCCCGGCCGAGGTCGCCCGGCCGGCCCGCCGCCGGAAGCGGCCCGACACGCCGGCACAGCGCCGCCGGCGCCGGGTCCTGCGCGCGGCCCTCGCCCTCGCCGTGGTCGCCGCCGCCTGGTGGGCCCTCTGGTACAGCCCGCTGCTGGCCGTGCGGACGGTCCGGGTCGACGGCGCCGCGACGCTGACCCCCGACCAGGTGCGCACCGCCGCCGGGGTCCCCGCGGGCACGCCGCTGCTGCGCGTCGACGTCGACGCGGCCGCGGCCCGCGTGGCCCGGCTGCCGCAGGTGGCCGACGTCGAGGTCACCCGCGGCTGGCCGCGCAGCGTCGTCGTCACCGTGGTCGAGCGGCGGCCGGTCGCCGTCGTCGAGCAGGCCGGCACCCGCTCGCTGGTCGACGCCGACGGCGTGCTGTTCGACACCGTCACCGGCGAGCCGCCGGCCGGCGTCGTCCCCCTCGACGTGGCCACCCCCGGCTCCGACGACCCGGCCACCCGCGCGGCGCTCGGCGCGCTGCTCTCGCTGCCGCGCGAGGTCCGCACCGAGGTGACCGGCGCGCGGGCGAGCGGCGCCGAGGACGTGACGCTGACCCTGACCGACGGCAGGACCGTCGTGTGGGGCGGACCCGACGAGGCCGCGGACAAGGCCGCCGCGCTGGTCGCCCTGCTCGGCCAGGTGGCCTCCGGTGCGCTGGACCCGGCCGCGACGATCGACGTCAGCGCGCCCGGCGCCGTCGTCCTCCGGTAGCCGGCGGCCGGACCCGCGCCACCCCGGACCCGGACGCCGACCCGGCGCACCACCGTCGTCCTGTGCGAGGGACGACGCTCGCCCTCCGTGTCCTCCCGCGCGCGGACCGCTGCGACGGCGCCGTCGGCCGACACGCCCACCGCCACGACACGCCCGACACGGGAAACGAGTTGTGCGGATCCCGACGCCGACCACCGGAGCGGGTCTCGACCCCGACCTGAGGTTCCAGGCTGGCGGGTCGTCACCGACGGTGGTGCAGATGTGACCAGCGGGTCGCCGGGGATCGGTGAGGTCCGGCTCCTGCGACACGCCGGGCCGGGGAGGGTGCTTGTAGGCCCCACGAACGCCCACCTAACTTCGTGCGCGTCGACCCAGTTGACATAACTATAAGGCTTTACCTGAGGATGAGGGTCGAGGTCGGGAGTCCCACATGACACCTCCGCACAACTACCTCGCGGTCATCAAGGTCGTCGGCATCGGCGGCGGCGGTGTGAACGCGGTCAACCGGATGATCGAGGTCGGTCTGAAGGGGGTGGAGTTCATCGCCATCAACACCGACGCGCAGGCGCTGTTGATGAGCGACGCCGACGTCAAGCTCGACGTCGGCCGGGAGCTGACCCGCGGCCTCGGCGCCGGCGCCCAGCCCGACGTCGGCCGGCAGGCCGCCGAGGACCACCGCGAGGAGATCGAGGAGGTGCTCAAGGGCGCCGACATGGTCTTCGTGACCGCCGGCGAGGGCGGTGGCACCGGCACCGGCGGCGCGCCGGTGGTGGCCTCGATCGCCCGCAAACTCGGCGCGCTGACCATCGGTGTGGTCACCCGGCCCTTCTCCTTCGAGGGCAAGCGCCGCGCCGTGCAGGCAGAGTCGGGGATCGAGGAGCTGCGCAACGAGTGCGACACGCTCATCGTCATCCCCAACGACCGGCTGCTGCAGCTGGGCGACCGCAACGTCAGCGTCATGGACGCCTTCCGCACCGCCGACCAGGTGCTGCTCTCCGGTGTCCAGGGCATCACCGACCTGATCACCACCCCCGGCCTGATCAACCTCGACTTCGCCGACGTCAAGTCGGTCATGTCCGGCGCCGGGTCGGCGCTCATGGGCATCGGCAGCGCGCGCGGCGACAACCGTGCGCTGCTCGCCGCCGAGCAGGCCATCGCCAGCCCGCTCCTGGAGGCCTCGATGGAGGGCGCCCACGGCGTCCTGCTGTCGATCTCCGGTGGCTCCGACCTCGGCCTGTTCGAGATCAACGAGGCCGCCTCGCTCGTGTCGGACGCCGCGCACGCCGACGCCAACATCATCTTCGGTGCGGTCATCGACGACGCCCTCGGTGACGAGGTGCGGGTGACCGTCATCGCCGCCGGCTTCGACGGCGGACGTCCCTCGGCGCGCAAGGACGGCGGCGTCGCCGCGGTCCCCGCCGCCCCGGCGACCCCGCCGCCGGCCCTGCCCCGGGTCAGCCCGCCGCCGGCCGCCCCGCGGGCCACCGGTGAGCGGCTGGTCGGCCAGGTGCCCCCGGCACCGGTCGCACCGGCGCCGGCCCGCCCGGCTCCGCAGGCCGGCGGGGGCATCACGGTGCCGCCGCTGCCGCCGGTCCAGAACGCGGCCCCCGCCGCCGCGGGACGCCGTCCGCTGGGCAACGAGGACTTCGAGGAGGAGCTCGACATCCCGGAGTTCCTCCGTCAGTAGAAGGACCCCCGTGCCCCCCACCACTCGCACGCTCGTGGCGGGCCCCTGCACGGGGGCCGTTCCAGCACGTCACCGGCTCGGCGCGGGTCCCGGCACGGGGGCCGCATGAGCGGGGCTGCAGCCGCCCCGTCCGCGGTGCGCCCTCGACGGGTGGTCACCGACCGGCGGGGCGGCCGCTCGCGTCCGCCCTACGACACGTTCGACCTGGGCGACCACGTCGGTGACGACCCCGCCGACGTCGCGGCCAACCGCGCCCGACTCGCCCGCGAGCTCGGCGTGCCCGGCGACCGGCTGGTGTGGATGCAGCAGGTGCACGGCACCGGCGTCGCCGTCGTCGACGGCCCGGTCGAGGGCCCGCTGCCGGCGACCGACGCCCTCGTCACCCGCACACCCGGCCTGGTGCTGTGCGTCCTGGTCGCCGACTGCGTGCCGGTGCTCCTGGCCGACCCCGTGGCCGGGGTGGTCGCCGCCGTCCACGCCGGCCGGGAGGGCGTGCGGCAGGGCGTGGTCCCCGCCACCCTCGCGGCGATGGCCCGGCTGGGCAGCCGCCCGGCCGACACCACCGCGCTGCTCGGTCCGGCCGTCTGCGGCGCCTGCTACGAGGTGCCGCGGGCGATGCAGGCCGAGGTCGCCCGCGTGGCGCCCGCGGCCGCGGTGCGCACCCGCACGGGGACGCCGGGTCTGGACCTGCGCGCGGGGCTCGCCGGGCTGATGACCCGCGCCGGCCTGGCCCAGGTCGTGCACGACCCGCGCTGCACCGTCGAGGACCGCCGGCTGTTCAGCCACCGCCGCGACGGCGTCACCGGGCGCCAGGCCGGCGTCACCTGGCTCGGCTGACCCCTCCCCGCGATCGCGGCGCCGTGACCACCCGGCACCCCGCCGCGGTGGTCCGCGCGCCATGATCGCGGGGTGACCTCCCCGGCCGACCGGCTCCGCGCCGTCCGGAGCCGCATCGCCGCGGCCGCGCGGGCCGCCGGGCGCGACCCGTCGTCGGTCGCGCTGCTGGCGGTGAGCAAGACCTGGCCGGCCGACGACGTCCGCGCCCTGGCCGCGCTCGGGCAGACGGCGTTCGGGGAGAACCGCGCCCAGGAGCTCACCGCCAAGGCGGCCGCGCTCGCCGACCTGCCCCTCGAGTGGCACTTCGTCGGCCAGCTGCAGCGCAACAAGGCCGCCACCGTGGCCCGCACCGGCGCCGTCGTCCACTCCGTCGACCGGCTGCCCCTGGCCCGGGCGCTGTCCCGGGCGGGGGAGGAGGCCGGTCGCCCGGTCGACGTCTTCCTCCAGGTCGACCTCGGCGGCGCGGCGGGGGAGCTGGCCGAGCGGGGCGGCGCCGCGCCCGCCGACGTCCCCGGCCTCGCCGACGACGTCGCCGCGCTCCCCGGGGTGCGGCTGCGCGGGCTCATGGCGGTCGCGCCACGCGGAGAGGAACCCGGGCCCGCCTTCGCGCGCCTCGCCGCGCTCTCCGAGCGGCTGCGTGCCGACCACCCCGAGGCCGCGGACCTGTCGGCCGGCATGAGCGGCGACCTCGAGGAGGCGATCGCGGCGGGCGCCACGCTCGTGCGTGTCGGAACCGCGCTCTTCGGCTCCCGGCCTCTAGCCTCGCCCCGAGTCACACCAGTCACAGGAGCCCCACCGGGGGCACCGGAGGAGGTCTGATGGCCGGGGCCATGCGGAAGATGGGCATCTACCTCGGGCTCGTCGAGGACGACGACGCGCGCGCCTACGGGCGCTACGACGCCCGTCAGGCCGACCCGGCCGGCCACTACGAGGCCGACCGGTACGACGCGGACCGCTTCGACGGCGACCGCTACGACGGCGACCGGTACGACGAGCGGCGCTCCGACCGCCACGAGGGCCGGTACGAGGGGCGCTACGAGGACCGCTACGCCTCCGAGCCGCACGGCTCCTTCGACTCCTACGGCGGCGAGTACGACCGCTACGACGACCGGCGCTACGACGACGAGCGCGCCGACCCGGTGCGCGGCGGCGAGCGCGGCACCGGGCGCGGCATCGAGCTCGCGCCCGACCCCGAGCCGGTCGCGCTGCGCCGCGGCGGGGCCACCCGCCTGGGCCTGGCCCAGCCGGCCGCCTCCGGCGCCGGCACCGCGGGCACCTCCGCCCCGGTGGCCGCCGGACCCTCCCGGCTGGGCGCCGTCGGCGGCGGCCTCGGCGGGGGCGTCGCCGGCGGTCTCGGCGGGGGTGTCGGTGGTGGCGCCGGTGTCGCGAGCGCCGCGGCCGCGGGCCTGGCCGCCCGCGAGCAGGTCGCCGTCGCGCCCGAGCCGGCGCCCGCCCCGGCGCGGGAGCCCTACCGGATCACCACGCTGCACCCCAAGACGTACAACGAGGCCCGCGCCATCGGCGAGGCGTTCCGGGACGGCAGCCCGGTCATCATGAACCTCACCGAGCTCGACCACGCCGACGCGCGACGGCTCGTCGACTTCGCTGCAGGCCTCATCTTCGGCCTGCGCGGTAGCATCGAGCCGGTCACGGCCAAGGTGTTCCTGCTCAGTCCGCAGGACGTCGACGTGACGGCCGAGGACAAGGCCAAGATCCGCGAGGGCGGGTTCTTCGACCAGTCCTGAGGTCGTCCGGCCGGGGCAGACAGGCTGGCACGGCACCGCGGGTGCCCCGGGACGAGCGAGGACAGTGACTCTCTTCTGGCAGATCGTGTCATCGATCCTGCTCGTCTTCCTCATCCTGCTGTTCGCGCGCTTCGTCGTGGACTGGGTGATGGTCCTGGCGCGCAGCTGGCGCCCGTCCGGGCTGGTGGCCGCGGGTCTCGAGGTCGTCTACGCGACGACCGACCCGCCGCTCAAGGCGATCCGGAAGGTGATCCCACCGTTGAACCTGGGGTCCATCAGGCTGGACCTCGCGTTTATGGTGCTCCTGATCGCCGTCTACATCCTCCGGGGCATCACCCGGTCGCTGGCCATCGCCGCGTGACCCACGGTCCGCACGAGGGACCGAGCGCTGCCCCGACCGACCCCCACCCGCCGTCCCACCCGAGGTGAGCCCCTTGCCACTCACGCCAGCCGACGTGCACAACGTCGTCTTCAAGAAGCCGCCGATCGGGAAGCGTGGCTACGACGAGGACGAGGTCGACGCGTTCCTCGACGTGGTGGAGGCCGAGCTCGCCCGGCTGATCGAGGAGAACAACGAGCTGCGCGCCGGCTCGAGCACCGGCCGGGTCACCGCCCAGCCCGTTACCGCCGAGCCGGCGGCGGCGCCCGCGCCGCCGCCGCAGCCCGCCGTCCGCGAGGACGACACCGCTCGTGCCTCGCGCATGCTGGCGCTGGCGTCGGAGACCGCCGACCGCTACGTCAACGAGGCCAAGACCCAGGCCGACCAGATGGTGGCCTCGGCCAAGACCAACAGCGACCGGATGCTCACCGAGGCGCGCGCCAAGAGCGAGCAGCTGGTCAGCGAGGCCAAGAGGCGCGCCGACTCGATGATCAACGACGCCCGCACCCGCGCCGACGCGATGGAGCGCGAGGCCCGTGCCAAGGCCGCGGCCCTCGACCAGGACGCCGAGCGCCGGCACCGCGAGGTGATGGGCCCCCTGGAGGAGAAGCGCGCCGGCCTCGAGCGCAAGATCGAGGAGCTGCGGACCTTCGAGCGCGAGTACCGCACCCGCTTCCGCTCCTACCTCGAGTCGCACCTGCGCGACCTCGACAGCCGCGGCTCCGCCGAGCCGTCGTCGGCCAGCCGGCAGAACCAGCACGCCCCGGCCTGACCTCCCCGATCGGCGTCGCAGGGCCCCCGGACACCTCGTCCGGGGGCCCTGCTGCGTCGTGGCCAGCGCGCGCCCGGCCACCGGGGCCGCGGTTAGAGTCGCCGCGTGGTCGTGGTCGCCGGTCTCCTCGTGCTCGCGGGCCTCGCCCTCTTCGTCACCGGGATCCTGACCGACGTCACCGCCTGGTACTGGGCCTGCGTGGGTGTGTGCGGCATCGCCGCGGTGCTGCTGGTCATAGCCCGTCTCCGGACGACGGACCACGACCGGACGCCCGTCCCCTCCGACCTGCCGCGCGAGCACGGCCCGACGACGACCGGCCCGACGACGACCGGTGCGACGGAGGCCGGCCCGGCGACGGCGGGTGTGACGGAGGCCGGCCCGACCGGGTGGCAGGACGCGGCGCGACCCACAGGGGTCCCGGAGGCGACGGCGCCGGACGCGGAGCCACCGGCCCGCAGCCGGCACGGCCGGCACGAGGCCCCCGACGAGGACGGGCCGACGGTGGCTCCGCCGGTCCGGGGGCCGGGCACCGCGCCGTCCCCCGCAGCGGCCGCGGCGCCGGTACCGGCCCACGACCCCGCCGGTGACCCGGGCGAGGAGGACGTGGAGGTCACCGACCTGCTGCTGGTGGTCGACCTGGCCGACGAGGTCCTCGTCGTCGACGAGCACCCGCGCTACCACCTCGCCGACTGCCGCTGGCTGGCCGGCCGCGCGACCGTCCCGCTGCCGGTGACCGAGGCGCGCACCGACGGTTTCACCCCCTGTGCGGTGTGTGGTCCCGACCGGCACCTCGCCGCGGTGGAGCGCGCCCGCCGGGCCGCCCGCAGGGGCTGACCCGCCCGTCGCGATGATCAGGTGACCTGATCCCAGCGCGTCCTCCCTCACGTCCCACCGTCGGGTAGGACGCTGCACGATCAGGTCACCTGATCATCGCGCGGGGCTGCCGCGATCAGGCGCGGGTGATCGTGAAGCGCAGGCCGCCGGGCCCCTCGAACACCGCGCCGTCCTCGGCCGTGTCCTCCTCGGCCGTGTCCTCCTCGGCCCTGTTCTCCTCCACCGTGGTCTCCCGCACCGTGGTCGCCAGCACCTCACGGGCCAGCTGGTCGGCGTTCTCCTGCAGCGCCGTCCGCATCGGCTCCTCCGCGGCCCACGCCAGGCCGATCCGGTCGCTGACCTCCAGGCCGCTGCTCTTGCGGGCCTCCTGCACCAGCCGCACCGCCTCGCGGAACAGCCCGGCCCGCTCCAGCTCCGGCGTGAGCTCCAGGTCCAGCGCCACGGTCAGGCCGCCGCCGCTGGCCACCGTCCACCCCTCGCGCGGCGTCTCGGTGACCACCAGGTCGCCGTCCTCGAGGGGCACCGTGGCGCCGTCGACCTCCACCGACGCCGTCCCGGCGCGGTAGGCGGCCACCAGCGCGGGCGCGTCGGCCGCGGCGACGGCTCTCGCCACCGCCTGCACCTGCTTGCCCAGCCGCCGGCCGACGGCGCGGAAGTCGACCTTGACGCTGACGTCGACCAGGTCGCCGCCCACCGCCGAGAGGTCGGCCAGCTCGGCGACGTTGAGCTCGTCGGCCACCTCGGCCACCAGGTCGCGGGGCAGCGCGGCGAACCCGGGCGCGGCGACGACGGCGCGCCCCAGCGGCTGCCGGGTGCGCACCTTCGCCGACGTCCGCGCCGAGCGGCCCAGCTCGACCAGCCGGCGGACCAGGTCGACCTGCGCCACCAGCTGTGGGTCGCGGGCGGCCTCGTCGACGGCGGGCCAGGATGCCAGGTGCACCGAGTCCGGCGCGTCGGCCAGCCCCGGCGCGACCACCGTCGTCCAGACCTCGTCGGTGACGAACGGGACGAAGGGGGCCATGAGCCGGGTCAGCCCGTCGAGCACCTCGTGCAGCGTGCCCAGCGCCGCCGGGTCGCCGTCCCAGAACCGGCGCCGGGAGCGGCGCACGTACCAGTTGGACAGGTCGTCGACGAACTGCGCGAGCAGCCGCCCGGCGCCCTGGGTGTCGAAGGCCTCCAGCGCGTCGGTGACGCCCTCGGTCACCGCGGCCAGCTGCGCCAGCGCCCAGCGGTCCAGCAGCGGCCGCTCGGCGCGCGGTGGCGCCGGCGTCGCGGTGGGGTCCCAGTCGTTGGCGGCGGCGTAGAGGGTGAGGAAGCTGGCGGTGTTCCAGTAGGTCAGCAGGACCTTGCGGACCACCTCCGACAGCGTCTCGTGCCCCACCCGGCGCGCCGACCACGGCGAGCCGCCGGCGAGCATGAACCAGCGGACGGCGTCGGCGCCGTGCCGGTCCATCAGCGGGATGGGCTCGAGGATGTTGCCCAGGTGCTTGCTCATCTTGCGGCCGTCCTCGGCGAGGATGTGGCCCAGGCACAGCACGTTCTCGTAGGAGCTCTTGCCGAACACCAGCGTGCCGACGGCCATGAGCGTGTAGAACCAGCCGCGGGTCTGGTCGATCGCCTCGCAGATGAACTGCGCGGGGTAGGCGGCCTCGAACTGCTCCCGGTTGCGGTGCGGGGCGCCCCACTGGGCGAAGGGCATCGAGCCCGAGTCGTACCAGGCGTCGATCACCGGCCGCACCCGTCGGTAGGTGCCCTCCTCACCGGGGCGGGTGAAGGTCACCTCGTCGATGAAGGGCCGGTGCGGGTCGAGGTCGGACAGGTCGCGGCCGGTCAGCTCCGAGAGCTCGGCCAGCGAGCCGACCGCCACCATCCGGGACGGATCGGCGTCGTTGCGCCAGATGGGCAGCGGCGTGCCCCAGTACCGGTCGCGGGACAGCGCCCAGTCGACGTTGTTGTTCAGCCAGTCGCCGTAGCGGCCCCACTGGATGGTCTCGGGGTGCCAGTGGGTCTTCTCGTTCTCGGCGAGCAGCTGGTCCTTGACCGCGCTGGTGCGGATGTACCAGGACGGCTGCGCGTAGTACATGAGCGGCGTGTGGCAGCGCCAGCAGTGCGGGTAGCTGTGCTCGTAGCGCTGCTCGCGCCACAGGACGCCGCGCTGCTGCAGGTCGACGACGAGGGCGTCGTCGGCGGCCTTGAAGAAGTGCCCGCCCACCAGCGGGACCTCGGGCAGGAAGTGGCCGGAGGCGTCGATCGGGTTGACCACCGGCAGGCCGTAGGAGCGGCAGACGGCGAGGTCGTCGGCGCCGAAGGCGGGGGACTGGTGCACCAGCCCGGTGCCGTCGTCGGTGGTGACGTAGTCGGCCAGGACGACGAAGTGGGTGTCCTCCCCCTCGGGGAAGTCGACCAGCTCGAACGGGCGCCGGTAGTGCACCCGCTCCCAGTCGCGGCCGGTGGTGCGGGCCAGCACCTCGACGTCGTCGAGGTCGCCGAAGACGGCACCCAGCAGCGGCTCGGCCACCACCAGGGTGTCCGCCCCGCGCCTCGCCACCACGTAGGTCACCTCGGGGTTGACCGCGACGGCGGTGTTGCTCGGCAGCGTCCACGGCGTCGTCGTCCAGACCAGCAGGTCGGCCTTCCCCGCCCACGGGCCGTCGGTGACCGGCAGCCGGACGTACACCGAGGGGTCGGTGATCGACTCGTAGCCCTGGGCGACCTCGTGGTCGGACAACCCGGTGCCGCAGCGCGGGCAGTAGGGGGCGACGCGGTGGTCCTCGACGAGCAGGCCCTCGTCGAAGACCTGCTTGAGCGACCACCAGACGCTCTCGATGTAGTGCGGGTCCATCGTCCAGTAGGCGGTGGACATGTCGACCCAGTAGCCCATGCGGCGGGTGAGGTCGCTGAAGGCGTCGACGTGCCGCATGACCGACTCGCGGCAGCGGGCGTTGAACTCCGCGATGCCGTAGCGCTCGATGTCGGGCTTGCCGGCGAACCCGAGCTCCTGCTCGACGGCGATCTCGACCGGCAGGCCGTGGCAGTCCCAGCCGGCGCGGCGGGGCACGTGCCAGCCCTGCATCGTCTTGAAGCGCGGGAAGACGTCCTTGAAGGCACGCGCCTCGATGTGGTGGGTCCCGGGGCGGCCGTTGGCGGTGGGCGGACCCTCGTAGAACACCCACTGCGGCCGGCCCTCGGTCGCGGCCAGGGACCGGGCGAACACGCCGCGGTCCTCCCAGCGCCGCAGCACGTCCTGCTCGATCGCGGGCAGGTCGACCTGGGGCGGCAGCGCACGGAAGGGAGAGCTCACGCTCCCATTGTCCCCGAGGCGTCGAGCGTCTTCCGGCGCCGGGGCGAGGGCCCGGCGACGGGGGTACGGGAGGATGCGCCCATGGGCGCGGCGCGGTGAACACCACGGTCACCGTCGCCCTCGCGGTCGGGGCGCTCGTCGTCCTGGTCTCGGCCGTCGCGTTGCGGCTGGCCGACCGGCTGGGCCTGCCCAGCCTGCTGCTCTACCTGGCCCTGGGCGTCGCGCTGGGGGAGAGCGGAGCGGGCATCGAGTTCGAGGACGTCGCGCTCACCCAGACCCTCGGGGTCGCCGCGCTGGTCGTCATCCTCGCCGAGGGCGGCCTGACCGCCCGCTGGAACGACGTCCGCCGGGCGATCGGCCCCGGACTGGCGCTGTCGACGATCGGCGTCGTGGTGAGCGTGGTGACGACGGCGGCCGTCGGGGTGTGGCTGCTGGACCTGACCTGGTCCCTCGCGCTGCTGCTCGGGGCCGTCGTCAGCTCGACCGACGCGGCCGCGGTGTTCGCCTCGCTGCGCCGGCTGCCGCTGCCGCGCCGGATGGCCGCCGCCCTGGAGGCCGAGAGCGGCCTCAACGACGCGCCGGTGATCCTGCTGGTCGTCGCCCTGTCCGACACCCTCACCGGCGAGAGGACCCACGCCTGGTGGGTGACCGCGCTCGAGGTGGTCGCCGAGCTCGCCGGCGGGTCGGTCATCGGCGTCGCGCTGGGCGCCGGCGGGGCGTGGCTGCTGCGCCGCTCGGCGCTGCCGCTGTCGGGCTTCTACCCGCTGGCCACCCTGGCGCTGTGCGTGCTCGCCTTCGCCTCGGCGTCGCTGGCGCACACGTCGGGCTTCGTCGCGGTCTACCTGTGCGGGCTCGTCCTGGGGAACGCGGCACTGCCGCACCGGGCGGCGTCCATCGGTTTCGCCGAGGGGATGGCGTCGCTGGCCCAGATCGGGCTGTTCGTGCTGCTGGGACTGCTGGTCTCGCCGGGCCGGCTGCCCGAGGCGATCGGTCCGGCGCTGCTGGTCGGCGGAGCGCTGCTGCTGGTGGCGCGGCCGCTGTCGGTGGCCGCCAGCCTGGTCTGGTTTCGCATGCCGTGGGCGCAGCAGGTGTTCATCTCGTGGGCCGGGCTGCGCGGCGCGGTGCCGATCGTGCTGGCCACCTTCCCGCTCACCGCCGACGTGCCCGACGCCGCCCTGGTCTTCGACACCGTGTTCGTGCTGGTCGTCGTCTTCACGCTCGTGCAGGGCTGGTCGCTGCCGTGGGTGGCCCGGCGGCTGGGCATCGCGACGCCGCTGACCCCGCGCGACGTCGAGGTGGAGTCCGCGCCGCTGGAGGAGCTCGACGCCGAGCTGATGCAGATGCGGGTGCCCGCGGGCTCCCGGCTGCACGGCGTCTACCTGCCCGAGCTGCGGCTGCCCGAGGACGCCGCGGTGGTGCTCATCGTCCGCGACGGCCGCTCGTTCGTCCCCGACCACACCACCCGGCTGATGCGCGGCGACCAGGCGCTGCTGGTGTCGACCCGCCGCTCCCGCCCCGAGGCCGAGCGGCGGCTCCGGGCGGTCAGCCGCGCCGGCCGGCTGGCCACCTGGCGCGGCGAGCAGGGCACCGCCACCGAGGTCGACTGACGGAGGACCCCCTCGCCCCCCACCGCTCGCGAGCTCGCGGCGGGCCCCTGCGAGGGGGCCGTGGCGACGACCCGCGAGCAGCCCCTCCGGCGGCACGCCGGCGGCGGGCTCCTGAGGAGGAGGGCCACGGCGCGACACGCCAGTGGCCCCCTCCGGCGGGCGGAGGGGGCCACTGGCGTGTGGTCGGGGGTGACCCGGCGTCAGCCGTTGAGCTCGAGGGTCTGCATCGTCTCCTCGCGGACGGCGGCCAGCAGGGTCGGGTCGGCGGAGAGGTCGCGGCCGTAGGAGGGGATGGCCTCCTCCAGCGCGCTCCGGCGGGCGGCGACCCGGTCGGGGAAGCAGCGCTCGACGAGCGTGAGCATCGCCGAGACGGCGGTCGAGGCACCCGGCGAGGCGCCGAGCAGCCCGGCGATGGAACCGTCGGAGCCGACGACGAGCTCGGTGCCGAACTGCAGCACCCCCCTGCCGGACTTCGGGTCCTGCTTGATGACCTGCACCCGCTGACCGGCGGCGATCATCTCCCAGTCGGCCTGCTCGGCGCGGGGCACGAACGCGGTGAGCGTGCGGTGCCGGGCGCCGCGCGACTGGAGCAGCTCGGTGACCAGGTACCTCGTCAGCGCCAGCTCGGTGCGGGCGACGCCGAGCATCGAGCCGAGGTTGTTCGGCTTCACGCTGAGGGGCAGGTCGAAGATCGAGCCGGCCTTGAGGAACTTCGGCGAGAAGCCGGCGTAGGGGCCGAACAGCAGCGAGTACTCGCCGTCGACCAGGCGCAGGTCCAGGTGCGGCACCGACATCGGCGGGGCGCCCACGGCGGCCTGGCCGTAGACCTTGGCCTGGTGCTGGGTGACCAGCTCGGGGGAGCGGGTGCGGAGGAACAGGCCGCTGACCGGGAAGCCGCCGAAGCCGCGGATCTCGGGGATCGCGGCCCGCTGCAGCAGCGGCAGCGCGCCGCCGCCGGCGCCGACGAAGACGAAGCGGGTGCGCACCGAGCGCTCCTCGCCGGTCCGCCGGTCGGTGACGGTGACCCGCCAGCGGCCGTCGTCGAGCCGCTCGAGGCCGGTGACCCGCTGGGAGGTGTGCACCTGCACGCCGCGCGCCTCGCCCTGGGCGAGCAGCAGCCGGGTGAGCGCGCCGAAGTTGACGTCGGTGCCGGCCACGGATCGGGTCGCGGCGACGACCTGGGCGGGGTCGCGGCCGTTCATCACCAGGGGTACCCAGCCGGCGAGCTCGCCCGGGTCGTCGGTGTACTCCAGGCCGGCGAACAGCGGCTCGGCTGACAGCGCGGCGTGCCGGTTGCGCATGTAGGCGCGCCCGTCCTCGCCGGTGACGAAGCTGACGTGCGGCACCGGGGTGATGAAGTCCTTGGGCGAGCCGGTCAGCCCGGTGCGGACCAGGTGCGACCAGAACTGGCGCGAGACCTGGAACTGCTCGTTGATCGTGCGGGCCTTGGTGGTGTCCACCCGGCCGTCGGGCCCCGCGGGGGTGTAGTTGAGCTCGCAGAGCGCGGCGTGGCCGGTGCCGGCGTTGTTCCACGCGTCCGAGCTCTCCCCGGCGACGTCGGCCGCGGACTCGAAGACGGTGACGCTCCACTCGGGGGCGAGGACACCGAGCAGCGACGCCAGGGTCGCGCTCATGATGCCGCCGCCGACGAGCACCACGTCGGGGTCGGTGGCTGAACCGAGGTCGGTGGACACGACTGCCTTCCTGCCGCGGAGGTGTTCTCCTCCTGACGATCGGCCGACCCGGCGGTGAACACGAACTCCGGGTGGTGTGAGATGCCCCCGTTCCGGTATGACCTTCCTCACCCGCCACTCCAGTGGCGGGGACGGCGGCCCTCTGGCAGGTGCGTCACGGGGGAGGATGGCCGGTCGCGGCTATCGTCGGGGCGAGCCCGCACCAGCCCCGACCGCCAGGAGTCCGCGCTGACCGACCAGCCCGAGCAGGCCCGCGCCGCGACGCCCGGGGACGCGCCTCCCGGGGAGGAGGCGCCGGCCCGCCGTCCCCGCACCCGGCTGCTGCTCCTGCTCGCCGCGCTGGTGTTCCTCGCCGACCTGGGCACCAAGCTGCTCGTCGTCGCCACGATCGACCGCGGCGAGAACGTCCGCGTGCTCGGCGGGCTGCTGTACCTGACCCACGCCCGCAACACCGGCGCGGCGTTCTCCTTCGCCGAGGGCTTCACCGTGGTCTTCACCCTGATCGCCGTCGCCGTCGCGGTGGTGATCGTGCGGACGGCGCGGCGGCTGGCGTCGCTGGGCTGGGCGGTGTCGCTGGGACTGGTGCTCGGCGGTGCCCTGGGCAACCTGGCCGACCGGGTGTTCCGCGACCCGGGTCTCCTGCGCGGCGGCGTCGTCGACTTCCTCTCCGTCTTCGCGCCCGACGGCGAGGTCTACCCGATCTTCAACCTGGCCGACTCGGCGATCGTGTGCGGCGGCCTGCTCGGCGCGGTCCTCGCGCTGCGCGGCATCGAGTTCGACGGCAGCCGCGGCCGCGACCACGACGGGGACGAGCACGGGGACGGGCACGGCAGTGGCGCCGTCTCCCGCGGCTGACCGCGGCCGCCTGAGACGATGGCGGGCGTGACCTCTCCCGGCCTGCACCGCGCGCTCCCGGTGCCCGACGGCCTGGAGGGCCAGCGGGTCGACCAGGCGCTGACCCGGCTGTTCGGGCTGTCGCGGGCGGTGGCCGCCGAGCTGGCCGACGCCGACAAGGTGTGGGTCGACGGCCGGGCCCGCGGCAAGGGCGACCGGCTGACCGGCGGCAGCTGGCTGGAGGTCGAGCTGCCGCCGCCGCCCGGCGAGCCGCCCGCGCCCGAGCCGGTGCCGGGCCTGACGGTCGTCCACGACGACGACGACGTCGTGGTCGTCGACAAGCCGGTCGGCGTGGCCGCCCACCCCAGCCCCGGCTGGGACGGTCCGACCGTCGTCGGCGGGCTGGCCGCGGCCGGCTACCGCGTCTCCACCTCCGGCGCCCCCGAGCGGCAGGGGGTGGTGCACCGGCTGGACGCGGCGACGACGGGGCTGATGGTCGTGGCCAAGAGCGAGCGGGCCTACAGCGTGCTCAAGGCGGCGTTCAAGGAGCGGACGGTCGACAAGGGCTACCACGCGCTCGTGCAGGGCCACCCCGACCCGTCCCGCGGCACCATCGACGCACCGATCGACCGGCACCCCCGGCACGACTGGAGGTTCGCCGTGGTCAGCGGCGGGCGGCCGTCGGTGACGCACTACGAGGTCCTCGAGGCCTTCCCCGCGGCCAGCCTGGTCGACATCCACCTGGAGACCGGGCGCACCCACCAGATCCGCGTGCACTTCTCGGCGATGCGCCACCCCTGCGTCGGCGACACGACCTACGGCGCGGACCCGACGCTGGCCGCGCGGCTCGGCGTCGACCGTCAGTGGCTGCACGCGCTGCGCCTCGGCTTCGCCCACCCGGCCGACGGGCGCTGGGTGGAGTTCACCAGCGCCTACCCGCCCGACCTCGCCGGCGCCCTGGCGATCCTGCGCGCCGAGTCCTGAGGCCGTGCTCCCGTAGACCGTGTTCCCGTAGACCGTGACCGAGCTGCCCGCCTCCCTCGCCGCCTTCGGGCCGGCGACGCTCTCGGTCGTCGTCGTGGCCGTCTACCTCGTGCTGGGCGAGCCCGTCGTCGGGCACGTGCTGCACCGCCGGTTCGAGGGCCGGCTGCGCGCCGACCCGGAGGCCCGGCGCTCGTTCTACCGGCGGCTGCTGGTGCTCGAGTGGGGTCTGGCGGTGCTCGCCGCCGTGCTGTGGCTGGCCTCGCCCGGCGTGGACGCCGCCGCCGTCGGGCTGGCCTGGCCCTCCGGCTGGCCCGGCCCGGTCACGGGGACGGCGACCGTGCTGGTGCTGGTGCTCTCGCTGGTCTCGGTGCGGGCCCTGCGCGGCGGTGCGCTGGCGCGGGCGGCGGCGCCCCGCCGGCCGGGGTCCGCCGCGCCGGCCCACGGGCGGCACGCCGAGCCCGAGGGGCACGCCACGCTGGCGCTGCTGCCCCGCACGCCCGCGGAGCGCCGGCTGTTCAGCGTCGTCGGCGTGACCGCCGGCGTGTGCGAGGAGTGGCTCTACCGGGGGTTCTTCCTCGCCGTGGTGGCCGCGGCCGGCGGGGGCCTGCCGGTGCCGGTGCTCGTGCTCGCCGGGGCGGTCGCCTTCGGCCTGGCGCACGCCTACCAGGGCCGGCACGGCGTCGTGCTCACCGGCGTCCTCGGCGGGGTGTTCGCGGCGCTGTACCTCGACACCGGGTCGCTGCTGCTGCCGGTGCTGCTGCACGCCGCGGTGGACCTGCGGTTCCTGCTCGTGCCGGCGTCGGCGCTGCCCGAGACGCTCCCCGCCCCGCGGCCGACCGGGGGAGCGGCCGCGTGACCCGTCCCGCCGCGCGGGTGGCCACCGCCGCCGACTGGCCGGAGGTCGTGGCGCTGCGCACCCGCGTCTTCGTCGAGGAGCAGGGCGTGCCGCCGGAGGTCGAGCAGGACGCCGCCGACGCCACCGCCGTCCACGCGGTCGGCCGGGACGACCGAGGCCGGGTGGTCGCCACGGGGCGGCTGCTCGAGCGCGGCGGGCGGGCGGTGATCGGCCGGATGGCGGTCGAGGCGGACGCCCGGGGAGGCGGCCACGGGGCCGCGGTGCTGGCCGAGCTGCACCGGCAGGCGGTGCTGCGCGGGCTGACCGAGGTCGAGCTGCACGCGCAGGTCACCGCGCGCGGCTTCTACGAGCGGGCCGGCTACACCGCCGTGGGCGGTGAGTACACCGAGGCCGGCATCCGGCACGTCACCATGCGCCGCCGGCTGTGACGACCCGTGTCCCGGCCCGCCGAGACACGTCCTGTCAGACCCTCGGCGTAGACACTCGCCAGTGCGAGGATCGCAAGGGCCGGCCCGGGCCCGCGTCGGTTCCTCGCACCGAGGAGCACCGCACCGCCCCGGTCTTCCCCGCCGGTCGCCCGCCGGAGCACCCACCGGCCGGGCCAGCACGACCTGTGAGGAGCGCCGCACCGCCGTGAGCAGTCCGACCCGAGGCTCAGGGACCGACTCGTTCGTGCACCTGCACGTGCACACCGAGTACTCGATGCTCGACGGGGCGGCCAAGCTGCCCGAGGTCACGAAGGCCGCCGCCGAGTACGGCATGCCGGCCCTGGCGATGACCGACCACGGCAACGTCTTCGGCGCCTACGACTTCTACAAGCACGCCAACGCCGCCGGCGTGAAGCCGATCATCGGCATGGAGGGCTACTACACGCCCGGCTCGCGCTTCGACCGCGCGCCCTTCGACTTCGGCGACAACCTCATCGACGAGGACGGCGAGGGCGGCTCCTCGCGCGGCAAGGCCGCCTACACGCACATGACGCTGCTGGCGCGCACCACCGAGGGGATGCACAACCTCTTCCGCATCTCCTCCATGGCCAGCCTCGAGGGCCAGTACCGCAAGCCGCGCTTCGACCGCGACCTGCTCGAGCGCTACGGGAGAGGCCTGATCGCGACGACGGGCTGCCCGTCGGGCGAGGTCAACATGTGGCTGCGCGCGGGCAAGGTCGACCGCGCCCGCCAGGCCGCCGCCGACTTCCAGGACATCTTCGGGAAGGAGAACTTCTACGCCGAGCTGATGGACCACGGCCTGTCCATCGAGCAGAAGACCCGCCCGGCGCTGATGGAGATCGCCAAGGACCTCGGCATCCCGCTGCTGGCCACCAACGACCTGCACTACACGCACCGCGACGACGCCGAGGCCCACGACGCGCTGCTGTGCATCCAGACCGGGTCGCGGCTGAACGAGACCAACCGCTTCAAGTTCAACGGCGACGGCTACTACCTCAAGAGCGCCGCGGAGATGCGCGCGCTGTTCACCGGTGACCTCGCCGCGGCCTGCGACAACACGCTGCTGGTCGCCGAGCAGTGCGAGGTCAGCTTCACCGAGGGCGCCGACCTCATGCCGCGCTTCCCCCTCCCGCCGGGGGAGGACGAGACCTCGTGGTTCGTCAAGGAGGTCGAGCGCGGCCTGCACAAGCGGTACCCGAGCGGCATCCCCGCCCACGTGCGCAAGCAGGCCGACTACGAGGTCGGGATCATCACCCAGATGGGCTTCCCGGGGTACTTCCTCGTGGTCGCCGACTTCATCAACTGGGCCAAGGACAACGGCATCCGCGTGGGCCCGGGCCGTGGCTCGGCGGCGGGCTCGCTGGCCGCCTACGCCATGGGGATCACCGACCTCGACCCGCTGGCGCACGGGCTGATCTTCGAGCGGTTCCTCAACCCCGAGCGCGTCTCCATGCCCGACGTCGACATCGACTTCGACGACCGCCGCCGCGGCGAGGTCATCCAGTACGTCTCGCAGAAGTACGGCGAGGAGCGGGTCAGCCAGATCGTCACCTACGGCACCATCAAGGCCAAGGCCGCGATCAAGGACGCCGCCCGCGTGCTCGACCGCCCCTACTCGGTGGGCGACGAGCTGACCAAGCTGATGCCCCCGGACGTGATGGGCAAGGGCATCCCGCTGTCGGGGGTGTTCGACCCCGCCCACCCCCGCTACAAGGAGGCCGCGGAGTTCCGCGCCCGCTACGAGTCCGACCCCGGCGCGGCCGAGGTCGTCGACCAGGCGCGCAAGCTCGAGGGCCTCAAGCGGCAGTGGGGCGTGCACGCCGCCGGGGTCATCATCGGCCGCTACCCGCTGATCGACTCGATCCCGATCATGCGGCGCGAGGCCGACGGCGCGATCATCACGCAGTTCGACTACCCGACCTGCGAGACGCTCGGCCTGCTGAAGATGGACTTCCTGGGCCTGCGCAACCTCACCGTCATCGACGACGCGCTGCGCAACATCGTCGCCAACGGCAAGGACCCGATCGACCTCGAGGAGATCAGCAAGGACCTCACCGACCCGGCCACCTACGCGCTGCTGGCCCGCGGTGACACTCTCGGCGTCTTCCAGTTCGACGGCGGGCCGATGCGCTCCCTGCTGCGGCTCATGCGCCCGGACAACTTCGAGGACATCTCCGCCGTCGGCGCGCTCTACCGGCCCGGCCCGATGGGTGCGAACTCGCACACCAACTACGCGCTGCGCAAGAACGGCCAGCAGGAGATCACGCCGATCCACCCCGAGCTGGCCGAGCCGCTCGAGGAGATCCTCGGCACGACCTACGGCCTGATCGTCTACCAGGAGCAGGTCATGGCGATCGCGCAGAAGGTCGCCGGGTACTCCCTCGGCAAGGCCGACCTGTTGCGCCGCGCGATGGGCAAGAAGAAGAAGTCGGTCCTCGACGCGGAGTTCGTCGGCTTCGAGGCCGGCATGAAGGAGCGCGGCTACTCCGCCGCGGCGGTCAAGACGCTGTGGGACATCCTCGTCCCCTTCGCCGACTACGCGTTCAACAAGGCGCACTCGGCCGCCTACGGCCTGGTGTCCTACTGGACCGCCTACCTCAAGGCCAACTACCCGGCCGAGTACATGGCCGGCCTGCTCACCAGCGTCGGCGACGACAAGGACCGCCGGCCGATCTACCTGGCCGAGTGCCGGCGGATGGGCATCAAGGTGCTCCCGCCGGACGTCAACGAGTCGGCCTGGGACTTCACCGCCGTGGGCACCGACATCCGCTTCGGCCTGGCCTCGGTCCGCAACGTCGGGCACAACGTCGTCGACTCGATCCGCCGGGCCCGCGAGGAGAAGGGCGCCTTCAAGGACTTCGCCGACTTCATGCGCAAGATCGACACGGTCGCGTGCAACAAGAAGGTCATCGAGTCCCTGGCCAAGGCCGGGGCGTTCGACTCCCTGGGCCACTCCCGGCAGGGCATCGTCGCCGTGCACGCCCAGGCCGTCGACTCCGCGATGGCGCTCAAGCGCAAGGAGGCCGAGGGCCAGTTCGACCTGTTCGGCAGCTTCGGCGAGGGCGGGGGAGGGGACGACCCGTTCGGCGGGGCGCTGGACGTCGTCGTCCCGACGGCGGACTGGTCGAAGTCCGAGCGGCTGGTGTTCGAGCGCGACATGCTCGGCCTCTACGTCTCCGACCACCCGCTGCACGGCGTCGAGCACGTGCTCGCGGCGAACGCCGACACCCCGATCGCCGAGATCAACGCCGGCGGGGTGGAGGACGGCGCCAACGTGACGATCGCCGGCATCCTCACGGCGGTCTCCCCGCGCACGAACAAGCAGGGCGCGCCCTGGGCCATCGCCACGCTGGAGGACCTCGAGTCCGGCATCGAGGTGCTCTTCTTCCCGAAGACGTGGGCGGAGGTGTCGGAGAAGATCGTCCGCGACCAGATCGTCGCGGTGAAGGGGCGGATCAGCCGGCGCGACGACCAGCCCTCGCTGTTCGGCTCCGAGGTGACCATCCCCGAGCTCAGCGAGGGCCCCCGCGGCCCGGTGCTGGTGTCGATGGCGGCCGCCCGGTGCACCCCGCCGGTGGTGGAGCGGCTGCGCGAGGTCCTCGGCAGCCACCCCGGGACCACCGAGGTGCAGCTGAAGCTGATCAACGGCGGCCGGGAGACGGTGCTGCGCCTGGACCAGGGGCTGCGGGTGCGCCCGAGCACCGCGCTGATGGGCGACATCAAGGCGCTGCTGGGTCCCACCAGCGTCGCCCTGCTCTGAGCGCGCGGCCGACCGGACGGGTTCACTGGGCGTCGTGAGCAGTTCCTCCCCGGTCCCCGGCAGCCCGGCGGTGCCCGGCCGCCCGGCGGTGCCCGGCCGCCCGGTCGTCCCCGGCGCTCCGGTCGTGCCCGCGGTCGCCGCGGCGGTCCGCCCGGCTGGCTGGCGGGTGCTGCCCGAGCTGCGGTCGGACCTGCGCGGCGCTGTCGTCTGGGCCGGCCTGCTCGGCCTGTCCGGCCTGGCGGTGGGCCTGGTGTGGGTCTGGCTCGCCCCCCGCGCGCGGTTCGAGGTGGTCGACGGCGGCGCGGTCCCCCTGGGCCGCCCGTCGGCCGAGCTGCTGGTCGCCGACGACGCCGTCCTCGTGCTGCTGCTCGCCGGTCTCGGCCTGCTCGCCGGGGCCGGGGCGTGGGCGGTGCGCCGGCGCCGGGGCGTGACGTGGATGGTCGCCACCGCGCTCGGCACCGGCGTCGCCGGTGTGCTGGCCTGGCAGCTGGGCGAGGCGCTGGCGCCCGGGCCCACCGCCGCGCAGCTCCGCGACGTCGGCGCGCGGGTGACCACCGGGCTGGAGCTGTCCTCACCCCCGGCGCTGGCCGTGGGCCCCTTCGTCGCGCTGCTGGTCTACGTCGTCGTGGCGCTCTTCGCCGCCTCGGACGACCTCGGCCGCGGGTGACGTGCGGGCACGGCGCCCTGCAGGGGGTCCTCCGACTAGTTGAGGCCCAGCGGTCCGGCGAAGTGGTGCAGCGATGCGGGCACCGCGCCGACGGCCTCCAGCAGCGTCAGCTCGCGGCGTAGCAGCCGGGTCTCGGCCACCAGCCGGCGCCGGGTCGCCGACTCGGCCAGCAGCGCCTGCCGGTCCTCGGTGGTGAGCAGCGCGGCCGACGCCACGAGCCAGGACAGGGCGCGCGGGTCGTCTGCCACCGCCTGCAGCAGTGCGGCGGCGCCGGTCGGGTCCTCGCCGTCCCCGGCCAGCTCGGCCGCTGCCTCGCTCACCTCGTCCTGCGCCAGGCCGGCCTGCAGCCCGGCGACGGCGGTGACGTAGCGGGAGAACAGGTCGCCGACCCCGCGCTGCAGCACGCCCAGCGAGCCGCTGGCCACCTCCTCCACCAGCCCCTCGTCCAGGCCCGACCCGCCGGCCGCCGGGGAGCCCAGGACCTGCTCCTGGTCCCCGGCGGCCTCCTCGGCGGCCTCCTCCTCGCTCAGCCACTCGACCTCGGCGCGCAGGTAGGGCGGGTCCTCACCGACGACGACGTCGAGCAGCCGGAAGCGGTCCCCGCCGACGGTGACGACCTGGAACCCGCCGTCGGGCTGGGGCCGCACCGTCTGCAGCACCGCGCTGCAGCCGACGTCGTAGAGCGCCTCGGCCGGGGCCACCCGTTCGACCTCCCAGCCCTGGCGGATCGCGACCACGCCGAAGAAGCGCCGGCCGCTGCCCTCCGGCAGGGCCTGCAGGTCGCGCACCAGCGCCCGGTAGCGGGGCTCGAACACGTGCAGCGGCAGGACGATCCCGGGGAACAGCGGCGACCCGAGCGGGAACAGCGGGATGAGGTCGCCCACGTCGGCGAGCCTACGGGCGGGCGCTGGCGGCAGCCCGCTCCGCCGTCCCGACTACCCTCGGAGGACGCCGCCCCACGCCCGTGACCCCCGGAGGCTCCCCGTGCTCGCCCGCATCGACCTGCGCGGTTCCGCGCTGCCCGGGGTCCGCGACCTGGCCGGCCTGCTGCCCCGCGCCGCCACCGACATCGACTCGGTCCTGGCCACCGTCCGTCCGCTGTGCGAGGACGTCCGCATCCGCGGCGCCCAGGCGGTCCGGGAGATCACCGCCCGCCTCGACGGCGTCGACGCCGAGGACTTCACCGTCCCTCCCGCGGCGCTGCAGGCCGCTCTCGACGGCCTGGACCCGGCCGTGCGCGCCGCCCTGGAGGAGTCGATCGCCCGGGTGCGCCGGGTGCACGCCGACCAGGCCCGCACCGACGTCACCACGCAGGTCGTCCGCGGCGGCACGGTCACCGAGCGCTGGCTGCCGGTGCGCCGCGTGGGTCTCTACGTGCCCGGCGGGCTGGCGCCACTGCTGTCGAGCGTCGTCATGAACGTCGTCCCGGCGCAGATCGCCGGGGTCGAGTCGATCGCGGTCGCCTCCCCGCCGCAGCGGGACAACGGCGGCCTGCCCGACCCCGGCGTCCTGGCCGCGTGCGCGCTGCTCGGCGTTCCCGAGGTGCACGCCGTCGGCGGCGCGCAGGCCATCGCCGTCTTCGGCTACGGCGCGGGCTCCTGCGAGCCGGTCGACCTGGTCACCGGCCCCGGCAACGTCTACGTCACCGCCGCCAAGCGGCTGCTGCGCGGCCTGATCGGCATCGACTCCGAGGCCGGCCCCACCGAGGTCGCGATCCTCGCCGACGACACCGCCGACCCGGTGCACGTCGCCGCCGACCTGATCAGCCAGGCCGAGCACGACCCGCTGGCCGGCGCGGTCCTGGTGACCACGAGCGAGGCGCTGGCCGACGGCGTCGTCGACCTCGTGCCCGCCCAGGTCGCGGCCACCAAGCACTCCGACCGGATCAGCAGGGCGCTCGACGGCAGCCAGTCGGGCGTCGTCCTGGTCGACGACCTCGACGCCGGCCTCGCGGTGGTCGACGCCTACGCCGCCGAGCACCTGGAGATCCAGACCCGCGACGCGCGCGCGGTGGCGATGCGGGTGCGCAACGCCGGCGCGGTGTTCGTCGGCGCCTGGTCGCCGGTGTCGCTGGGCGACTACATCGCCGGGTCCAACCACGTGCTGCCCACCGGCGGCTGCGCGCGGCACTCCAGCGGGTTGAGCGTGCAGACGTTCCTGCGCGGCATCCACGTCGTCGAGTACGACGAGCAGGCGCTGGCCGAGGTGGCCGGGCACGTCGACGCCCTGGCCCACGCCGAGGACCTGCCCGCGCACGCGGCCGCCGTCCGGGCCCGGCAGACGCCGTGACGACCGCCCCCCGGACGTCGATCGAAGGGCTCCCACTGCGGCCGGAGCTGCGCGGCCGCACGCCCTACGGTGCCCCGCAGCTGCAGGTGCGCCACCGGCTCAACACCAACGAGAACCCGCACCCGCTGCCCGCCGAGCTGCTGGCCGCCCTCGGCGAGGCGCTGGGCTCCGCGGCGGTCGAGCTCAACCGCTACCCCGACCGCGACGCGACCGCGCTGCGCGCCGACCTGGCCGCCTACCTCTCCCGCGGTGGGGAGTACATCGGGCCGGCGCAGGTGTGGGCGGCCAACGGCAGCAACGAGGTGCTCCAGCAGCTGCTGCAGGCCTTCGGCGGTGCCGGGCGGACGGCGCTGGGCTTCACCCCGTCCTACTCGATGCACCCGATCATCTCCGCGGGCACCGGCACGGCGTGGGTCGACGGGCACCGGCGCGAGGACTTCACGATCGACGCCGCGCAGGCGGTCGCCCAGGTGCGCGAGGTCCGCCCGGACGTCGTCTTCGTGACCAGCCCGAACAACCCCACCGGCACCGCGGTGGCGCTGGAGACGATCGAGCAGCTCCACGACGCCAGCTCGTACGGCCACGGGCGCGCCGGCATGGTCGTGGTGGACGAGGCCTACGCGGAGTTCGCCCGCGCCGGCACGCCGTCGGCGCTGACCCTGCTGCCCGGCCGGCCCCGCCTGGTCGTGAGCCGCACGATGAGCAAGGCCTTCGGCATGGCGGGGCTGCGGCTGGGCTACCTGGCCGCCGACCCCGCCGTCGTCGACGCGGTGCAGCTGGTCCGGCTGCCCTATCACCTGTCCTCGCTCACCCAGGCCGCCGCGCGGGCCGCGCTGGCGCACACCGACGCGCTGCTGGCCACCGTCGACGCGGTCAAGGACCAGCGCGATCGGATCGTCGCGGCGCTGCCCGGGATGGGCCTGACCAGCGTGCCCAGCGACGCGAACTTCGTGCTCTTCGGCCGGTTCGCCGACGCCGCCGCCGCGTGGCGGGCGCTGCTCGAGCACGACGTCCTCGTCCGCGACAACGGCCTGCCCGGCTGGCTGCGGGTCACCGCCGGCACGCCCGCGGAGACCGACGCGTTCCTCACCGCGCTCGCCGCGATCGCCCCCGACCACCGCCTGGGAGACTGAGACCCATGAGCCGTACTGCACGCGTCGAGCGGGCGACCAGCGAGACCAAGCTCGTCGTCGAGGTCGACCTCGACGGCACCGGGAAGAGCTCGATCAGCACCGGTGTCGGCTTCTACGACCACATGCTCACCGCGCTGTCGAAGCACAGCGGCATCGACCTCACCGTGCAGGCCGACGGCGACCTGCACATCGATGCCCACCACACCGTCGAGGACGTCGCCATCGCGCTCGGCCAGGCCTTCGCCGAGGCGCTCGGGGACAAGCGCGGCACCACCCGCTACGGCGACGCCACGATCCCCATGGACGAGGTGCTCGTGCAGGCCGCCGTCGACCTCTCCGGCCGGCCGTACTTCGTGCACGCCGAGCCCGAGACGATGACGCCGATGATCGGGCCGGACTACCCGACGTCGCTGACCAGGCACGTGCTGGAGTCCTTCGCGTTCAACGCGCGGATCACCCTGCACGTGCGCGTGCTCTACGCCGGCCGCGACGCCCACCACATCGTCGAGGGCCAGTTCAAGGCGCTGGCCCGCGCACTGCGCACCGCCGTCGCGATCGACCCGCGGGTCGCCGACGTCCCGTCCACCAAGGGCGCGCTCTAGGTGTCCTTCGGCGCCGTCCTCGTCGTGGTCGGCGGGTTCCTGCTGGGCGGGGCGTGGAGCATCTGGAAGGCCGACCACGACACCAGGGGCCGCACCGGCCCGCAGATCGCCTTCGCCGCCATCCTGCTGGTGGCGGCCCTGCTGGCGACGGCGTCGGGGATCCTGCGCCTGGTGTGAGCGAGGACCGCTTCCTCGAGCTGGTCCTCGCCGACCCGACCGTGGCCGCGGTGCTGGACCGGGCGCCGTCCCTCGGGGTCGGCGACTGGTGGCTCACCGCCGGCGTGCTGTTCCAGACCGTGTGGAACACCCTCACCGGGCGACCTCCCGGCACCGGGATCCGCGACGCCGACCTCTTCTACTGGGACGACGACCCCTCCTGGGACGCCGAGGACGCGGTCATCCGCCGCGGCGCGGAGCTGTTCGGCGACCTGCCGGTGCCGGTCGAGATCCGCAACCAGGCGCGGGTGCACCTCTGGTACGCCGGCCACTTCGGCACGACCGCGCCCGCGCCGTTCCGCGACTGCCGGGACGCGGTCGACGCCTTCGCCGCGGTCTGCTGCGCGGTCGCCGTCACGGTCGGCGACGACGGCCCGCGGCTGTACGCGCCCCACGGCCTCGACGACCTGCTCGGCCTGGTGGTGCGCCCCAACCCGCGCAGCCCCGCGCCGCCCGCGGTCTACGAGGCCAAGGCCGCCCGCTGGCAGGCGGTGTGGCCCGAGCTGACCGTCCTGCCCTGGGCCCGCTGAGCCCGGGTCAGGAGGCGGGGACCGGCACCGCGGCGTCCGCGACGGCCTCGTCGTCGGTGTCGTCGTCGGTGTCGTCGACGGTGTCGTCGGCGGTCACCACGCGGTCGCGGCCGCCGCGCTTGGCGCGGTAGGCCGCCGTGTCGGCAGCGGCCTGCAGGGCGGTGGCGTCGGGGACGGTGGCCGTGGCCACGCCGACGCTGAGGGTCGCGCCGAGCGCGGCGTCGTCGGCGCGGACCCGCGCGCGCAGCCGCTCGCCGATGGCGGCGGCCTCCGGCAGCGCGGTGTCGGGCAGCAGCAGCGCGAACTCGTCGCCGCCGAGGCGGCCGGCGACGTCGCCGGGGCGGGTCAGGTCGGTGAGGGCGGCGCCCACCAGCTGCAGGACGCCGTCGCCGGCGGGGTGGCCGAAGGTGTCGTTGACGGTCTTGAAGGAGTCGACGTCGACGATGAGCAGGCTGACCGGGGAGTCGGCCGCGGCCCGGCGCACGTGGTCACCGAGCCGCTCGTGGAAGGCGCGGTGGTTGAGCGTGCCGGTGAGCCCGTCGCGCCGGGCCAGCGCGGCGATCTCCTGCGCGTAGGCCGCGGTGCGCTCGTAGGCGCGGACGTGGTTGGCCGAGGCGAAGGCGCAGGTGCCGGTGGCCACGGCCAGCGCCAGCACGCCGACGATCAGGTCCGACGGGCGCAGGCTGCCGTCGACCAGCCCCATCGTCAGGTAGCCGGTGACGATGGTCGTCCCCGCCAGCGCCACCCCGATCGGCGGGTAGGCGAGCGCGGCGTGCGCCAGCAGGACGAACAGGAACAGCACGTAGGGGCTGGTCGTCCCCCCGTCCAGCAGGCACAGCACGATCACCAGCGCGATGCCGGCGGCCTCCCAGGTGTCGTAGAACAGCCGCCCGCGCGGGTGGCGCACCAGTCGCTCGACCGGCACCAGCAGCAGCAGCGGCGCCGGGACGGCGACCGCCAGGGCGATGGGCACGATCGCGGCGGCGTTGGGCACACCGACGGTGATCCAGGTGCGCATCAGCACGACGGCGGGCAACACGACGCACAGCACGACACCGCCGATCGTGTGTCGGCGCCAGAAGGCGACGCGCTCCTCGTCCTGTGCCAGTGGTCGCATGCCCGGGACATCGCCCGGTCGCCGGGGCGCCTTGAGCCGGGCCGTCCGGCCCTCACCCCGGGGGGTGACCGCGCCCCGGGACGCGACCGGGACGCGACGGGGACGCGACCGGGGAGGCGCCGGGAACACGGCCGGGGGAGCCGGCGCTGCTCGGTACCGTGGCAGCCGTGAAGAAGAGGGTTACGGTCCTCGACTACGGGTCGGGGAACCTCCGTTCCGCCGAGCGGGCGCTGGCCCGGGTCGGCGCCGACGTCACCGTGACCGCCGACCGCGACGCCGCACTGGACGCCGACGGGCTCGTCGTCCCCGGCGTCGGCGCCTTCGCGCACTGCATGCGGGAGCTGCGCGCCGTCGACGGGCCGCGCACCATCGGCCGCCGGCTGGCCGGCGGGCGTCCGGTGCTGGGCATCTGCGTGGGCATGCAGGTCCTGTTCGAGCGCGGCGTGGAGCACGGCCACGACGCCGAGGGCTGCGGCGAGTGGCCCGGCACGGTGGAGCAGCTCGAGGCGCCGGTGCTGCCGCACATGGGCTGGAACACCGTCTCGGCGCCCGCGGACACCGTGCTGTTCGCCGGGCTGGCCGACGAGCGCTTCTACTTCGTGCACTCCTACGGCGTGCGCGAGTTCACCCTCGGCCAGGACGGCCCGCCCAGCCGCCTGGCGCCGCCGAAGGTGACCTGGGCCGAGCACGGCGACCGGTTCGTGGCCGGGGTGGAGAACGGCGCGCTGTCGGCCACCCAGTTCCACCCGGAGAAGAGCGGCGACGCCGGCGCCCAGCTGCTGACCAACTGGCTCGCCACGCTCTGAGCTACTGCAGGGGGACCGGCGGCTGCAGCCACCACGGCCCGTCGACCACCTCGACCCGGCGCACCCACTTCACCCACCAGAAGCCCCGCCGGCCCGGCGCCACCAGCCGCACCGGCGCCCCGTGCCCGGCCGACAGCGGCCGTCCCGCGCAGTGCGTGGCCAGCAGCAGCGATCCGGCGTCGGTCAGGGGCAGCCGCCGCCGGTAGCCGGTGACGCTGACGACGTCGAGGCTGCCGCCCTCGGGCAGCCGCGTCCCGGCCAGCAGGCGGTCCAGCCGCACCCCGCGCCACTCCTGCTCGGCGTACCAGCCGCCGGTGCAGTCCAGGACGGCGGTCACGGTGTCGCCCCGGTCGAGCTCGGCGGCCAGCAGCCGTGTGGTGCGGCCGCCGGCGACCACCTCGAGGACGTCGTCCCCGCCGTCGGGCACCGGGTCGGTGAACCACTGGGTGACCGGCATGGCGGCCGGCTCGCCGCTGCCGCGCTCGTGCGAACCGGTCCCGCGCCGCCGTCCACCCGGTGCCCCCGTGAGGCGCAGGCCGCCCTCCACCGCACCCCAGAGCGCGGCCGCGCCCACCGCCAGCCCCCCGGCGCGCAGCAGCGCCCGCCGGGAGACGTCGGTCCGTCGGAGCCGCTGCCGGCTGCCGACGGCGTGCAGGACCAGCAGCGCGCCGGTGCCGACGCCGGCGGCCACGTGCACCTGCAGCAGGCCGACGCCGCCCACCGTGGCACCCGTCGCGCTGTGCACGACCCCGGTGACCAGCGTGAGCGCCAGGAGGGCGGCCAGCGCCCAGGCGGCGACGGGATCGCGCCGGCCGGCCGTGCGCGCCCGCGACCGCCGGACGACGACGGTCTTCCACGGTCCGAGCAGCAGCAGGCCCAGCCCCGCGGCCCCGTGCACGGCGGTGACGAGCCGCGAGGGCAGCGGCGTGCCGACGCCGAAGGCCACCACCCCGGTGCCGCCGGCGAGCAGCAGGAGGGCGAGCAGGCCGAGGTTGGTCCGGCGCCCGGCGCGGCGGGGGAGCGGGACGGCCGGCATCCCCGGAGTGTCCTCCCGCCGCACCTAGGGTGACCCGGTCCCGGCCCGGTCGAGGAGGACCCGTTGCCCGCATCGCGCCCGCCCGCCCCGACCCGGGGTCTGCTCGCACCGCTGGCCGCGCTGGTGCTGCTGGCCGGGCTCGCGGTGGGGAGCGTGCTGGCCCTGCAGCCGCCGTCGCCGGCGCCGGCCGACGCCCCGGCGACGTCCTTCAGCGCCGAGCGGGCCTTCGCGCACGTGGAGGACGTCGCCGCGGAGACGCACGTGACCGGCAGCGAGGCACACGCCCGCGTCGTCGACCGGCTGGTCGCCGGCCTGACCGGCCTGGGGCTCGACACCCGCGTGCAGAACGCCGTCGGCACGTGGCAGTCCTCGCCCGGGGTGGCCGAGATGGCGCGGGTGCGCAACGTCGTCGCCGTCCTGCCCGGCACCGACTCCACCGGGCGGCTGTTCCTCGTGGCGCACACCGACTCGGTGGAGACCGGCCCGGGCGCCAGCGACGACGCCGCCGGGGTGGCCACCCTGCTGGAGACGGTGCGCGCCCTCCGGGAGGGCGAGCCGCTGCGCAACGAGGTCGTCGTGGTGCTCACCGACGCCGAGGAGGCGTGCCTGTGCGGCGCCGAGGCGTTCGCGGCCAGTCACCCGCTGGCCCCGCAGGGCGGCGTCGTGCTCAACCTGGAGGCCCGCGGCACCACCGGCCCGCCGATCACGTTCGAGACGTCGCGGGGCAACGCCGGCCTGGCCGAGCGGTACGCCGCCGCGGTGCCGCACCCGGTGGCCACCAGCTTCGCCGTCGAGGTCTACCGGGCGCTGCCCAACGACACCGACTTCAGCGTGCTGCTCGCCCGCGGCTTCACCGGCCTCAACACCGCCTTCATCGACGGCAACGCCGCCTACCACACCCCGCAGGACACCCCGTCGCGGCTGGACCGGGGCACCCTGCAGGCGCTGGGGGACAACACGCTGGCCCTGACCCGGGAGCTCGGCGGGGCCGACCTGACCGACCTCGCCCGTCCCGGGGACGCCGACGCCACCTACTTCCCGGTGCTGTCGGGGCTGGCGCGCTACCCCGGGTGGCTGGTCTGGCCGCTGGCCGGTGCGGCGGTGCTCGGCGTCGCCCTGCTGACGGTCGTGGACCGGCGGCGCGGGTCGCCGCTGTCGCGGGCCCTGCTCGGGATCCTGGCGGCGGTCGTGCCGCTGGTGCTGGCACCGCTGGCGGTGGTCGGGTCGTGGCGGCTGCTCGTGCTGGTGCGGCCGGGCTACGCGGGGCTGCTCGACCCGTGGCGGCCGGGCTTCCTCCGGCTGGCGGCCGTGGCCGTCGTCCTCGCGGTGGTCCTGGCCTGGTACGCGCTGCTGCGGCGGCGGGTCGGGCCTGCGGGGCTGCGGACGGGGGCGCTCGCGCTGCTGGCGGTGCTCGCCGTCGTCCTGGCGGCGCTGGCCCCGGGTGGGTCCTACCTGGCGGCGCTGCCGGCGCTGGCGGGGGTGCTGGCCGGGCTGCTGCCGGAGCGGCTGCGGCTCGCGGGCGGGCTGGTGGCCGGGGCGGTCGCCGTCGTCGTGCTGGCACCCACCGTGGCGCTGTTCCTCCCGGCGCTCGGGCTGGCCGGCGGTGCCGCGCCGGCGGCGGTGGCGACCCTGCTCGGGCTGGCGCTGCTGCCGGTGGTCGAGGAGCTGTTCGCGCCACCGTCCGTGCCGGGAGGCCGGCGGTCGGTCGCGGTGCCCGCGGTCGCGGGAGCGCTGGCGGTGGCGCTGACCGCCGTCGGGCTCGCCGTCGACCGGTTCGACCAGCAGCACCCGGTGCCCAGCCAGCTGGTCTATGCGCTGGAGGCCGACACCGGCGAGGCGTGGTGGGCGAGCACCGAGGCCGACCCCGGCGAGTACACGGCCCGGTACGTGGACGGCCGCCGGGAGCTGCCGCACGACTACCCGTACCTCGCCGGCCGCGCGGTCGCCGCCGGGCCGGCGGAGGTGGCCGGTCTGCCGTCCTCGACGGTGCAGGTGCTCGACGACCGCACCGCCGAGGGGCGCCGGACGGTGACCGTGCGGGTGACGCCGCAGCGCGACGTGCGACTGGTCGTGCTCGACCTCCGGACCGACGGCGGGCGGGTGGTCGCCGCCCGCGCCGAGGCCCGGGACGTGCCCGACGACGCACTCCAGCTGGACCGGCTGTGGCTGACCTTCCACGCGCCGGCGCGCCAGGGCGTCGAGGCGACGTTCACCGTCGAGGGCGGCGGGCCGCTGACCCTGCGGGTGGTGGACGGCAGCGACGGGCTGTCCGGTCTGCCGGGCTTCGAGCTGCGGCCGGCGGGCGTCGACGCGGCCGGTACGCACAGCTCCGACCTGGTGGTCGTGGGGGCGACGACCGACCTCGGGTGATGTGAGCCCCGTCCTGCCGGTCGGTGCGCTGCGACTGCTGCCGGCGTCCTCGAGCGGCCTGTTCGGAGACGGTCCGGCAGGTGACACCTCACTGTCGTCGCTGGCCGACGGCGACGAGGGCACGACCAGCAACGAGGAGGACAGCGCCTACTGCGGCGATGTAGCCGGGAGCGCCGTCGTCGGGCCCAGCGATCTCCTCGACGTGCTGCGAGGTCATCCGGTCCGACAGGCGAGTGTTCCCGCCAGCGAGGTCCCGGCGCAGGAGTGGCAGGCCGGCGCCGAGCACGGAGGCGAAGCGGCCGACGGCCGGGATCGTCATGGCCAGTGACCCTGCGGGGCCCGTCTGGCAGCAGCGGCACGTATCCGGATGGGTGTTCGTGGAGCCGCCCCGACGGCGGACCGGTCGTGGAGATGCGGCCTGTGAACGGCTCGTGCCTCGACCGAGGACTTCTCGACAGACCAGGCCGGCCGAGGGTCCCGGGCTGCCCGGCAGCGGCGCACGGGGGAAGGCTGCGCGCATGGACATCACAACCGTCAACGACCGGCACCTCTATCAAGGCCGGGTGGTGCTCCGAGACCCCGAGGACCCGGTGGCCCGGGTGGAGATGCCGGTGCGGATCGTCCGGTTCGGTCCGCCCGGCTGGCTGACCGTGGCCGACGGTCTCACTGATGACGCGGACATCGAGCTGTACCCGACCAGCCGGGTGCTGGGGGTCTCCGCGCTGCGGGAACTAGGCGGGGCCCCGCTCCGATCGAGCGCCGAACACTGACCCCTGGTCCGCTGACGGTCCGGACGGCGTGGAACGAGCGTGCAGGTGGCGTTCGCGGATCTGTGGACAGCCTCCTGACCTGGGGATTCATCGAGTGGCGCTCGCGTCGGTCGAGTAGAACCGAACACGTGTACGAGTGCGCGGAAGTCCACCCCGACGGGACGGTGCGGTCCCTCGGCTGCTTCGCTGACGACGCCACGCCGGTACCACGCGAGGAACTGCACGCAGCGATCGGGCCGCTGTCGTCCACCGACGAGTTCATGGCGCGGATGTGCCCGCCCGGCAGCGCCGAGCGCGCCGCCCTGCCCGACCGCTGGGTGGCCCGGCTCCTCCAGCTCGCGGAGCGCCGGGCCGCCGCCCTGGCCGCCGAGCGGGTGGAGCTGGTGAGCCGGCTGGCTGACCAGCGCTCGGCCGACGGCGGACGTCCGGTCCCCGAGGTGATGGACGTCAGTGAGTGGCTGTCCTGCGAGCTCGCGCTGGTCCACCCGTACGGCGAGCGACGCGCGAGCCGCGTCATCCGCACGTCGCTGGCCCTGACGTCGCGCTTCCCGGCGACCCTGCACCTGCTGGCCCGGGGCGACATCGACGAAGCGCGCGCCGAGGCGGTCGTCGACCTGCTCGAGCCGCTCGAGGACGACCTGGCCGCCCGGGTCGAGGCCCAGGTACTGGTGCGGGCCGGGGAGCAGACGCCGACCAACCTGCGGGCGAGCATCCGCCGCTGCATCGACCGGATGGACCCCGAAGCCCGGGAGCAGCGGCACCGTCAGGCCCGAGCCGGTGCGGACGTGCGCTGGTGGGCCACCGAGGACGGGATGCCCGCCTGGCCACCGACCTCCCGCTCGCGGCCGCGGCCGCCTGCGGGAAGGCCGTCGACGGCCTGGCCTGGCAGCTGCGGGCCGACGGCGACGAGCGCCCGATCGGCCAGCTGCGCGCCGAGGTGATCCAGGACCTGGTGCTGCGCCCGTGGCTCGCGCGCCCTGGCGTCGCCGTCTCCCTGGTCGTGCACGCGAACCTGGCCACGCTGCAGGGCGGGGACGAGCCGGCCGAGGTCGACGGCCACCCGGTGAGCGCCGCGGAGTGCCGGGAGCTGCTCGCCCAGGTGGGGGCGCTGGAGCTGCACCGGCCCGATGGCGGCACGCTGGAGTTCGCGCTGCACGACCACACCGGCGAGCTGGTGACGGCCGTGACCCTGCGTGCGCTGCACCGCGGAGCCCGCGGGACGGGGCTCCGGCGCCCGCCACCGACCCGTCGGTACCGGCCCACGCGGGGGCAGCGCCGGGTGACGCACGTCCGCGACCGGCGTTGCCGGCACCCGCACTGCACCCGGCCGGTGGGCCGGGTCGACGCCGACCACGTCGTGCCCTGGCCGCGGGGCCACACCGACTGCGACAACCTCTGCTGCCTGTGCCGCAGGCACCACCGGCTCAAGACCCACGCCCGCGGCTGGCGCTTCCGGCTGCTGCCCGGCGGACGGCTCGAGGTGACCACGCCCTCCGGGGTCACCCGGGTCACCGACCCGCCACGGGTGCCGCCCGACGCCCCAGCGACCGGGACGGCGCCGCGCCCCGGGGGCGGACCGTCCCCCGGGGGCGGTCCGCCCCCGGAGGACGACGCGCCACCGGACGTCTGCTGCTGCCCCTTCTGAGCGGTGGGGGGCCGGAACCGGGGTGGCCGCGTCCGTGAGAGCCCTCTCATCCGGATCTCACGGGTCCGTCACCGGCGTGGCCGAACCTCGGCGGCGTGTACTCCCGTCCGCTGCTCGCCGTGATCACCGGACTGGGCGCCGTGCTGCTCGCCGGCGCGACGGCCTGGGCGCTGCTGGGCGGCTCCGGCGGCAGCGGCGGTGCGGGGCGGGCGCCGGTCCCGCCGCCGATCGACGTCCCGGCCCGCGACGCGCCCGCCGACACCCCGGCCGACGGTCCCGCCGCCCCTCCCGCCGACAGTCCCGCCAGCACCGGTGCGCCGGCGCCCGCGCCGCAGCCCACCGACGTCGTCCCTCCACCGCCGCTGCCCGGCGATGACGACAGCGACGACGATGGCGACGACGATGGCGACCACGATGGCGGCGATGACGACGGGCCCGGGGACACCGCCGCCGACGGCGTCGGCGGGGGTGCCGACTGATCAGCCGACGCCGGCCGGATGGCGCGGCCGCGCCCGGCGACGGCTCGCGCCCCGCGCCGCCCGCACGCGCATCATCGGCTGGGTCCTGCTCCTCGTCCTGCTCGCCCTCGCGATCGTCACGCTGGTCACCTGGCGGCTGCTCGTGCGTGCCACCGACGAGCGCATGGACGTCGCGCTGCAGGCCGAGGTCGGCGAGTTCCGGCGGATCATCGAGGGTGACGTCGACCCCCGCACCGGGCAGCCGTTCGCCGGCGTCGCCGACGTCCTGCAGACGATGATCACCTACAACCTCGCCCGGCCGAACGAGGAGTTCCTCGGCTACGTCGACGGGGAGTACCGCTTCCAGAGCCGCATCGAGGCGCCCGTACTGCTCAGCGAGGACGCCGCGTTCACCGCGCTCGTCGGCTCGGTCGAGGACACCACGTGGGGCCGCTACGCCAGCGGGGCGGGGGAGGTGCGCTACCTCGCCGTGCCGGTGACGCTGGACGGCGATCCCTCCCGCGGGGTGGCCGTGGTCGCCTACTTCGCCGACCAGGAGCGCCAGGCCGCCGACGACACCGCGACGCTCATGCTCGGCGTCGGCGCGGTGACCCTGCTGCTGGCCGCGGCCGGCGCGTGGGTGGTCGCCGGGCGGGTCCTGGCGCCGGTCCGGGCCGTCGCCGCCACCGCCCAGGGCATCACCGAGACCGACCTGTCGGGGCGCATCCCGGTGGCCGACCGGCCGCACGACGAGCTCACCGACCTGGCCGCGGCGGTCAACGCGATGCTCGACCGGGTCGAGGGCGGGGTGGCCGCCCAGCGGCGGTTCCTCGACGACGCCGGGCACGAGCTGCGCACGCCGATCACCATCGTCCGCGGGCACCTGGAGGTGCTCGACCCCACCGACCCGGACGACGTCCGGCAGACCGTCGCCCTCGTCGACGACGAGCTCGAGCGGATGAACCGCATGGTCTCCGAGCTCCTGCTGCTGGCCCGCGCCGAGCAGCCGCAGTTCGTCCGCCCGCAGCCGGTCGACGTCGCCGAGCTGACCGCCGAGGTGTACGGCAAGGTGCGCCGGCTCGGCGACCGCGACTGGCGGCTGGACGGCGTCGCCCGGGCCGACCTCCTGCTCGACCCGCAGCGCCTCACCCAGGCCGTGGTTGCGCTGGCCGACAACGCCGTCCGCCACACCGGGCCCGGCGACCGGGTCGTCCTCGGCAGCCGGCTGACCGGCGGGCAGCTGCTCGTCCGGGTCGAGGACGACGGCCCGGGCATCCCCGAGTCCGACCAGATCCGCGTGTTCGAGCGCTTCGCCCGCGGCAGCTCGGGCGCCCGGCGCGGGGACGGCGCCGGGCTGGGCCTGTCCATCGTGCAGGCCATCGCCGCCGCACACGGTGGGCGCGTCGAGCTGCGCAGCCGCCCCGGTGAGGGCGCGACGTTCACCCTCGTCCTCCCCGCCCGCCCGGCGCCGCCCCCCGCCCGGGACGCGACCGAGGTGGCGGCGACCGAGGGAGGAGCCCGGTGAGCCGGGTGCTGATCGCCGAGGACGAGCCGCGCATCGCCGCGTTCCTCGAGAAGGGGCTGCGGGCCCACGGCTTCACCACCGCCGTGGTCGGCGACGGGCTCACCGCTCTCGACCGCGCTCGCAGCGGCGAGTTCGACCTGGTCCTCCTCGACCTCGGGCTGCCCCGCCTCGACGGCTTCGCCGTCCTCCGCGCCCTGCGTGCCGAGCGCTGCGACGTACCGGTCATCGTGCTGACCGCCCGCGACGGCGTGCAGGACACCGTGGCCGGCCTCGAGGGCGGCGCGGACGACTACGTGCCCAAGCCCTTCCGCTTCGAGGAGCTGCTCGCGCGGGTGCGGCTGCGGCTGGCCGGTGCCCGCCAGACCGAGGTCACCGTGCTCACCGTCGGCGACCTCTCCCTGGACCTGCGCACCCGCCGGGCCAGCGTCCGCGGCCGCACCGTCGACCTCTCGGCCCGCGAGTTCGCCCTCGCCGAGACCTTCCTGCGCCACCCCGGCCAGGTGCTGGCCCGCGAGCAGCTGCTCAGCCGCGTCTGGGGCTACGACTTCGACCCGGGCTCGAACGTCGTCGACGTCTACGTCCGGTACCTGCGCAGGAAGCTCGGCGCCGACCGCATCGAGACGGTCCGGGGCATGGGCTACCGCCTGCCCGCCGGCTGATCGACTCCGGGCCCGACGGTGTGGCTCAGCTGCGCAGGTAGGAGGCCCCGTTCACGTCCACGATCGTGCCCGTGCTGAACCGCGCCTCCGGCGAGGCCAGCCACACCACCGCCGAGGCCACCTCCTCCGGCCGGGCGACCCGGCCCAGCGGCGACTGCGCGCGCACGGCGTCCCCGCCGGGACCGTCGAGCGTCTCCCGCGCCATCTCGGTCTGCACGAAGCCCGGCGCCACGCAGGTCACCGAGATGCCGAGCGGCGCCAGCGCGAGCGCCATCGACTGGGCGAGGGCGTTCATCCCGGCCTTGGACGCGCCGTAGGCGGGGTTCTGCGGCTCCCCGCGGAAGGCCCCGCGGCTGGACACGTTCACCACCGCACCCCCGCCGGCGGCCCGCAGGTGCGGGACCGCCCGGAAGGTGGCGTTCGCCGCCCCGACCAGGTTCACCGCGAGCGTCCGCGCCCAGACCTCCTGCCACTCCTCGTAGGAGGAGGTCAGCGGGGGCGAGGCCACGAAGACGCCGGCGTTGTTGACCAGCACGTCCAGCCCGCCGAGGGCGCCGGCGGCGGAGTCGACCATCGCGCCGACCGAGTCGGCGTCGGCCACGTCGGCCTGCACCAGCACGTGCCCGGACCCGGGCAGCTCGGCGAGGACGGCCTCGGCGCGCTCCTTCGACGCGCCCCAGTGCACGGCCACCCGGTCCCCGCGCTCGGCGAAGGCCCGGGCGATCGCGCGGCCGATGCCGCGGGAGCCACCGGTGACGAGGACGGCGCGCGAGGAGGAGGAGGTCACGGGCGGGGAGTCAACCAGGGAGGTCACCACCGCCCGCGGTGGACGACCTCGTCCAGCCCGCGCCGGCCGCGGCGCAGGGACGGCGAGCGCCGGTCGCCCCCACCCGGGTAGCCGACGGACACCACGCCGACCGGCCGGTGCGACGGCGGGACGCCGAAGGCCGCCCGGAAGGCGTCCAGGCGCCCGGCCGGGATGCCGAACAGGCAGGCGCCCAGGCCCTCGTCGACGGCGGTCAGCAGCACCATCAGCGCGGCCATCCCGGCGTCGACGTCCCACCAGGGCACCGGCCAACGCGTCTCGTCGCGGTCGGTCCAGCCCTTGTCCGGTTCGGCGTAGCGGTCGAGGTAGGCCTCCTTCGACGACAGCGGCACCACCAGCAGCGGCGCCCGCCGCATCCGGGTCAGCCAGGCGTCCGGGGTGCCCTCGCCGGCGGTCACCGACCAGAACCGCTCCCGGTCGGCCGACTCCTCCAGCACCAGGAACGCCCACCCCTGGGTGAACCCGGCCGACGGCGCGCGGGTCGCGTGGTCGAGCAGCCGGTCGCGCACCTCGGGCGGCACCGGCCGGTCCGGGTCGTAGTCGCGCACCATGCGGCGCCTGCGGACGACGTCGGTGAACTGCACGCTCCGCAGCCTGCCCCGGGTGGGGCACGACACAGCGACCCGGTCCCTAGGCTGGTCGCCGTGCCGACCCTGCAGCTGCTCCCCGCCGTCGACGTCGCCGACGGCCAGGCCGTCCGACTCGTGCAGGGGGAGGCCGGCAGCGAGACCTCCTACGGCGACCCGCTCGACGCCGCCCTGCAGTGGCAGCGCGACGGCGCCGAGTGGGTGCACCTGGTCGACCTCGACGCCGCCTTCGGCCGCGGCAGCAACCGCGAGCTGCTGGCCCGCGTCGTCGGCGAGCTCGACGTCGACGTGGAGCTCTCCGGCGGCATCCGCGACGACGAGACCCTCACCGCGGCCCTGGCCACCGGCTGCCGCCGGGTCAACCTCGGCACCGCGGCGCTGGAGTCGCCCGAGTGGTGCGCCCGCGCGATCGCCGAGCACGGTGACCGGATCGCCGTCGGCCTCGACGTCCGCGGCACCCGGCTGGCCGCCCGCGGCTGGACCCGCGAGGGCGGCGAGCTCTACGACACCCTCGCGCGCCTCGACGCCGAGGGCTGCGCCCGCTACGTGGTCACCGACATCACCAAGGACGGCACGCTGCGCGGCCCCAACCTCGAGCTGCTGCGCGAGGTGTGCGCGGCCACCTCGCGCCCGGTGGTCGCCTCCGGCGGGGTGAGCTCGCTCGACGACGTCCGCGCGCTGGCCGGCCTGACCACCGTCGGCGTCGAGGGCGCCATCGTCGGCAAGGCCCTCTACGCCGGCGCCTTCACACTGCCCGAGGCGCTGGCCGTCACCCGCGGGGCGTCGTCGTGACCGTGCGGCGGATCGGCTCCGGCGGGCCGTGGGAGGACGTCGTCGGCTACAGCCGGGTCGTCGTCGCGGGGGACTCGGCGTGGGTCAGCGGCTGCACCGCGACCGTCGACGGCGTCGTCGTGCACCCCGGGGACGTGGCGGGGCAGGCCCGCGTCGCGTTCGGCGTGCTGGTCGACGCGCTCGCCTCGGCCGGGTTCGCCCCCGCCGACGTCGTCCGCACCCGCATGTACGTCACCGACACCTCCCGCTGGGAGGAGGTGGGCCGCGCGCACGGCGAGGTGTTCGGCGCCGTCCGGCCGGCCACCGCGATGATCGGCGTCGTCTCGCTGCTGCACCCCGACATGCTCGTCGAGGTCGAGGCCGACGCGGTGCGGGTCCGATGAGTCTGGCCGTCCGCGTCATCCCGTGCCTGGACGTCGACGCCGGCCGGGTGGTCAAGGGCGTCAACTTCGTCGACCTGCGCGACGCCGGCGACCCGGTGGAGATGGCCCGCGTCTACGACGCCGAGGGCGCCGACGAGCTCACCTTCCTCGACATCACCGCCAGCTCCGGCGACCGCGAGACGACCTACGACGTCGTCCGCCGCACCGCCGAGAGCGTGTTCATCCCGCTCACCGTCGGCGGCGGCGTGCGCAGCCCCGACGACGTCGACCGGCTGCTCCGGGCCGGCGCGGACAAGGTCGCCGTCAACACCGCAGCCGTCGCCCGGCCGGCGCTGATCAGCGAGATCGCCGACCGCTTCGGCAACCAGGTGCTCGTGCTCTCCCTCGACGCCCGCCGCGTGCGCGACGGCGCGGTCACCGACTCCGGCTTCGAGATCACCACCCACGGCGGGCGGCGCGGCACCGGGCGCGACGCCGTCGAGTGGGTGGTGCAGGCCGCCGAGCTCGGCGTGGGCGAGGTGCTGCTCAACTCCATGGACGCCGACGGCACCCGCGCCGGCTTCGACACCGAGCTCATCCGCGCCGTCCGCCGGGAGGTGGGCGTGCCGGTGATCGCCAGCGGGGGAGCGGGGGCCGTCGAGCACTTCCCGCCCGCGGTGGAGGCCGGCGCCGACGCGGTGCTCGCCGCCAGCGTCTTCCACTTCGGCGCGCTGCGCATCGGCGAGGTGAAGGCCGCGCTCGCCGCCGCCGGCGTCCCCGTCCGGCACGAGCGGGACACCCCGCTGCGCTGAGCGGGGCCCTCAGGGAGTGCGGAGGCGGTGCAGCGCGACGCCCACGGCCATGACGAACAGCGACATCGCGGTCTGCACCCACGTCCACCGGCCGACCGGCGTGTGTCCGGCGAGCGGGCACCACAGCGGGTGGGCCACGTCGTGGGTCGGCATCGGACGGCCACGGCGCGGTCCCGGTCCCCACATCAGGTGGCCGGCGCGCCGCCCCGCACGACCACCCGGGCGACGTCGCGGCGCCCGCTGGCCCAGAGCAGCACCTCCAGCGGCTCGCCCTCGACCGTGGTGGGGGAGGACCCCGCGCGGATCCGCTTCGGTGGCCCCGGGACGTCGCTGCGCTGCAGCACCAGCCCGCCGGGGAACCCCGACGCGGCGCGGCGCGCGAAGAACGACGCGGCGCCCCACAGCTGGTCGGCGTCGGCCAGGGTCAGGTGCCGCGGCTCCCAGCCGGGCTGCGCCCGGCGGGCGTCCTCGTGGTGGACGGCGAACTCGACCCCGTTGACGATGTCGCCGAGCCCCGGCCACCCCATCGGCAGCCACCGGGGCGGCCCCTGCCGCACCCGTGCCACGAGCTCGGGGAACGGCGTCGAGGTGCGCAGCCGGTCCTCGATGCGGGCGGAGTGCGCGTGCAGCGGCTGCCCGACCGGCGTCGTCTCCAGGACGTAGCCCGGTCCCGCGTCCGGCCGCCGGTCGCGGGTGACCAGGTGGGCGGCCAGGTGCGCCGTCGTCCAGCCCTCGCAGCAGGTGGGCGCGTCCGGGCCGAGCTCGTCGAGCAGGTCGGCGAGGGCCGCCCGCTCGCGCGCGGCGAGGGGGCGGGAAGAAGGAGTCACCGCCACGGGTTACCGACGGAGCCCCGCCCGGAAACAGTCGCGTACCAGAACCCACGGGCCCCCCGGCCGCCAGATGGTTAGCCTGACCGACGAGCGGTGCACCGCCGTCGCCGCACCACCCCGAGGAGATCCGTGCCCCGCCGCCGAGACGCCGTGGTCCGGCGCGGACTGCGCCACGTCGGCCTCTCCGTCCGCGAGCAGCCGGGCATGTTCACCCTCGCGGTGCTCGCCAGCAGCCTCTACGGCGCGATGACCGTGGCCAGCGCCTACGTGATCGGCGGGATCACCGACCGGGTGGTGCTGCCGGCCTTCGCCGACGGCGACACGACGGCGGGGGCGCTCACCCTGGCCGTCGCCGTCGTCCTCGGGGTCGCCGTCCTGAAGATCCTCGGCATCCTCGGCCGGCGGCTGTTCGCCGGGATCATGGCCTACCGGCTGCAGGCCGACTACCGGCGCCGCGTCACCGGCCAGTACCTCCGGCTGCCGCTGTCCTGGCACCAGCGCCACCCCACCGGTCAGCTGCTGAGCAACGCCAACTCCGATGTCGAGGCCGCCTGGTTCTTCGTCTCGCCGCTGCCCTTCGCCTGCGGCGCCCTGGTCATGATCGCGATCACCGTCGTCGCGCTGCTGGTCACCGACCCGCTGCTGGCGGTGGTCGGCCTGGTCGTGTTCCCGCTGGTCTTCGCCGTCAACGTCGTCTACTCCCAGGTGATGAGCCCGCGGATGCAGCGGGCCCAGCAGCTGCGCGCCGAGGTCAGCGAGATCGCCCACGAGAGTTTCGACGCCGGCCTGGTGGTCAAGACCCTGGGCCGGGAGGACGTCGAGAGCGCCCGCTTCACCGAGCGGGCGCAGGAGCTGCGCGACGGCCTGGTCGCCGTCGGCCGGGTGCGCGGCCTGTTCGACCCGATGATGGAGGCGCTGCCCAACCTGGGCACGCTCGCGGTGCTGCTGGTCGGCGCCGGCCGGGTGGCCTCGGGCGGGACCGACCCCGGCGCCCTGGTCAGCACCGCCTACCTCTTCACCGTGCTCGCGCTGCCCATCCGCGCGATCGGCTGGGTGCTCGCCGACCTCCCGCGCGCGCTGGCCGGCTTCGACCGGGTCACCCCGGTCCTCGACGCCACCGGCGAGACGCCGCACGGCTCGGAGACGGCAGCCGGCAGCAGCGGCGGGGCGGGGCTGGGCCTGCGCGCGGTCGACCACGTCTTCGACGGCTCGTCCCGGGCGACGCTGTCCGGGGTCACCTTCGACGTCGCCGCCGGCAGCACGGTCGCCGTCGTCGGGCCGACCGGCTCGGGCAAGTCCACGCTGGCCGGGCTGCTGGTGCGGCTGGTCGACCCCGCCAGCGGCGAGGTGCTGCTCGACGGCGTCGACGTGCGCCGGCTGCGCGAGGGCGAGGTCAGCACCCAGGCCGCCTTCGTCCCGCAGGGCACGTTCCTCTTCGACGACACCGTCCGCGGCAACGTGACCCTCGGCGGCGACTTCTCCGACGCGGAGGTCCGGGCCGCGCTGCGGGTCGCCGCCGCCGAGGACTTCGTCGACCGCCTGCCCGAGGGCCTCGACACCCGCGTCGGGGAGCGTGGCGCCACCCTGTCGGGCGGGCAGCGGCAGCGCGTCGCGCTGGCCCGCGCCGTCGTCCGCCGGCCCCGGCTGCTGGTCCTCGACGACGCCACCAGCGCCGTCGACCCCGCCGTCGAGGCGCGCATCCTCGACGCGCTGCGCTCGGCGGAGCGGCCCTCCACCGTGGTCGTCGTCGCCTACCGGCAGGCCACCATCGCGCTGGCCGACGAGGTGGTCTGGCTCGAGGACGGCCGGGTCACCGCCCGCGGCAGCCACGACGAGCTGCTCGCCACCGTCCCCGGCTACGCCGCGCTGGTGCGCGCGTACTCCGAGGCGGAGGTGGCGGCGTGAGCGAGCAGCCCCGCGAGGGCGCCGTCGCCACCCTGCGCCGCGGCCTGCACGCCATGCCCGAGTTCCGCCGCGGGCTGCCGGCCACCTTCGCCCTCGCGCTGGTGGCCACGGCCGGGCGGGTGGTCGTGCCGATCGCCGTCCAGCAGGTCATCGACCGCGGCCTGCTCGGCCCCGGCGGTCCCGACCCGGGCCTGGTGCGCACGCTCGTGCTCGTCTGCGCCGCGGTCGTGCTGCTCACCGGCGTCGCGGTGTACCGGATGAACGTCCGGCTCTTCCGCACCACCGAGACGGCGCTGGCCGGGCTGCGCTCGCGCGCCTTCCGGCACGTGCACGACCTGTCGGTGCTGCACCAGCAGGGCCAGCGCCGCGGCTCGCTGGTCTCCCGCGTCACCAGCGACGTCGACCAGCTGTCGACCTTCATGCAGTGGGGCGGCGTCCTGGGCGTCGTGAGCCTCGGCCAGCTGGTCGTGGCCACCGTGGTCATGTTCGTCTACTCCTGGCAGCTGACCCTGCTGGTGCTGGCCTGCTTCGTGCCGCTCGCGGTGGCGGTGCGCTTCTTCGCCCGCCGGCTGGCCGTCGTCTACGGCGTGGTCCGCGAGCGGGTCGGCGACGTGCTGGCCGCGGTGTCGGAGTCCGTCGTCGGCGCGCCGACGGTGCGGGCCTACGGCATCCGCGAGCGGACGGCGGCCCGCCTCGACCGCGCCATCGACCGGCACTACCGGGCCCAGGTCGACGCGCAGAAGGTCACCGCCGCGGTGTTCGTCAGCGGCGAGTTCGTGGCCGCGGTGGCCAACGCCGCCGTCGTCGTGGTCGGCGTCCTGCTGGGCCTGGCCGGCCACGTCAGCGCCGGCACGCTGGTGGCCTTCCTCTTCCTCGTCACGCTGTTCGTCGCGCCGGTGCAGACCGCCAGCGAGGTGCTCAACGAGGCGCAGAACGCCCTCGCCGGGTTCCGCCGGGTGCTCGACGTCCTCGACACCGAGCCCGACGTCCGCGACCCCGCGGCCACCGGCGCCGCCCGGGACCTGCCACCGGGGCCGCTCGGCGTGCGGCTCGAGCACGTCGGCTTCCGCTACGCGCCCGGCGCCCGCCCGGCCCTGGAGGACGTCGACCTGACCCTGGCGCCGCGCCGCCGCGTGGCCGTCGTCGGCGAGACCGGGTCGGGCAAGACGACGTTCGCCAAGCTGGTCACCCGGCTGATGGACCCCACCGAGGGACGCGTGCTGCTCGGCTCGGACGCCACCGGCTGGGTGCCGCTGACCGAGGTCGCGTTCTCCTCGCTGCGCCGCCGGGTCGGGATGGTGCCGCAGGACGGCTTCCTGTTCGACGCCACCGTCGCCGACAACGTCCGCTACGGCCGGCCCGACCTCACCGACGAGCAGGTCGCGGCGGCGTTCGAGGAGCTGGGCCTGGGCGACTGGGTGCGCGGCCTGGCCGACGGCGTCGCCACCTCGGTCGGCCAGCGCGGCGAGTCGATGTCGGCCGGCGAGCGGCAGCTGGTCGCCATCGCCCGCGCGCACGTGGCCGCCCCCGACCTGCTCGTGCTCGACGAGGCCACCAGCGCCGTCGACCCGGCCACCGAGCGGCGGCTCACCCACGCCCTCGAGCGGCTCACCGAGGGGCGGACGACGCTGACCATCGCGCACCGGCTCTCGACCGCCGAGCGCGCCGACGAGGTGCTCGTCGTCGACGCCGGCCGCGTGGTGCAGCGCGGCACGCACGCCGAGCTGGTCGACGTCGTCGGTCCCTACGCCCGCCTGCACGCCTCCTGGCGGCGCTCGTCGGCCGGGGAGCCCGAGCGGGTCGCCTGAGGCGCCGGGGCGGCCTCCCTGCCGGGGCCCGCGGCGGGTCCGCGAGCGCGAGCGCAGGAGGGTCCGTCACCTAGGCTGCCGGGCGTGACGAGGTCGTCCCCGCTGCCGTTCCCGACGCCGTCCCGGATCCCCGGGCTGGCCATCGCCGCCGCGGCGGTCGGCGCCCTCGGCGTGCTCCCGCTCGCGCTCGTCGCCGTCCTGGCCTTCGCGCTGGGCGGGGTGCAGGGCGACAGCTCGGGCGGCCGGGACTGGTGGACCTTCGTGCTGCTGCTCCTGCCCCTGCTGCAGCTGTTCGGCGTCTTCTGGCTGGTGGTCCGCCGGGGCCGGTGGCCGCTGGTCCTCAGCGCCGCGGCCGCGCTGGCCTTCGCCGGGCTGGTCCTCGGGACGGCCGCCTCCGTCGGCCAGCACGTGGGCGCCGGGCCGCTCCTCGTGGCCGTCTGCCCGGTGATCGCCGCCGGGCTGGCGTTCAGCCCCCAGGTGGGCGCCTGGCTGGCCGGGCACCCCCGCCGGGTGCGGGGCGAGCGGACCGCCTGACCCGCGCCGCACCCGCTGACCGGCGCCCAGTCGAGCGGCCCCCTTGCAGGGTCCCGCCACGAGCTCGCGAGTGGTGGGGGGCAAGGGGGTCCTTCTCCTACGCTGCCGGCCATGCCGTCGTCGTCACCGCGCCGGACGACGACCCGCCGCTCACCGCGGGCGGCGGTGTCCTCCGGCGGCCGCCGCACCCCGCCGGCCCCGGCCGGGCGTCCGCTCACCGCGCCGTTCACGGCGGTCTTCGGCCTGCTCGTGGCCGTCGAGGCCGTCGTCCTCGCCTGGCTGCTCGAGCCGCCCGGGCCCGGCTGGCAGGTCGACCGTCTCGTCGCCGGCGCGCTCGCCCTGGCGGTCGTGGCCCTCACCGGCGCCGTCCTGGTGCTGCTCGGCCGCGGCCGGGGGTGGCTGGTCCTCGCGCTGGCCGCCGCGGTCACCGCCCTGCTGGTGCTCGCGGCCACCGTGCTGTTCGCCGCCGGCCTGGCCAGCGGCGAGCTGGCCGGCTGGGCGCTGCTCCTGCTGCCCGCCCCGCTCGGTGCGCTGGTGCTGTCGGGAAGCCGCCCGATCCGGGACTGGACGCGGCCCGGGCGGGGGACACCCCGGCGCCGACCGGCCGGGACGGGCCGCGCGAGGTCTCCCGGCCGCTAGCGTGCGGCAGGTGACCGAGCCCGCGAGGTCACGCGTGAGCAGGGCACCACCGAGCACACCGGCGCCGGGCGCCGGCGAGGAGAACTGCGTGACCGACACAGACGTCGTCGTGGTGGGGTCCGGCCTGGCCGGGCTGGTGGCCACCGCCGAGCTGGCCGACGCCGGCAAGCGGGTGGTCCTGCTCGAGCAGGAGCCGGAGGCGTCGTTCGGCGGGCAGGCGTGGTGGTCGTTCGGGGGCCTGTTCCTCGTCGACTCGCCCGAGCAGCGCCGGCTGCGGGTCCGCGACTCCCTGGAGCTGGCGCGCCAGGACTGGTTCGGCACCGCCGCCTTCGACCGGGCCGAGGACCACTGGCCGCGCCGGTGGGCCGAGGCCTACCTGGACTTCGCCGCGGGGGAGAAGCGCGCCTGGCTGCGCGGGCAGGGCGTCGGCTTCTTCCCCGTCGTGGGCTGGGCCGAGCGGGGCGGCTACACCGCCACCGGGCACGGCAACTCGGTGCCGCGCTTCCACATCGTCTGGGGCACCGGCCCGGGCATCGTCGAGCCGTTCGCCCGCCGGGTGCGCGCCGCGGTCGACCGCGGGCTGGTCGACCTGCGCTTCCGCCACCGGGTCACCGGGCTGGTCGTCACCGGCGGCGCGGTCACCGGCGTCCGCGGGACGGTGCTGGCGCCCAGCGACGCCGCCCGCGGCGAGGCCAGCTCCCGCGAGGAGCGGGCGCCGTTCGAGATCACCGCGCAGGCCGTCGTCGTCACCTCCGGCGGCATCGGCGGCAACCCCGAGCTGGTCCGCCGCAACTGGCCGGCCCGGCTGGGCCCTGCACCGCGCCGGCTGCTCTCCGGCGTCCCCGCGCACGTCGACGGGCTCATGCTCGAGGCCACCGAGGCCGCCGGCGCGCACGTGGTCAACCGCGACCGGATGTGGCACTACACCGAGGGCATCGCCAACCACTCGCCGGTCTGGGCGCGGCACGGCATCCGCATCCTGCCGGGGCCCTCCTCGCTGTGGCTCGACGCCGCCGGCAACCGGCTGCCGGTCCCGCTGTTCCCCGGCTTCGACACCCTCGGCACGCTGGCCCACATCGGGTCGACCGGCCACGAGCACACCTGGTTCGTCGCCACGCGGAAGATCGTCGAGAAGGAGTTCGCGCTCTCGGGGTCGGAGCAGAACCCCGACCTGACCGGCAGGGATCTCAGACTGCTGCTGAACCGGGTCAGGGCCGGCGTGTCCGGGCCGGTGCAGGCCTTCCTCGACCGCGGCGAGGACTTCGTGACGGCGACGACGCTGCCCGAGCTCGTGGCCGGGATGAACCGGGTCACCGGCGGCGCCCCGGAGGTGGCGCTGGAGACCGTCGAGCGGGAGGTCCTCGCCCGCGACCGCGAGGTGGCCAACGCCTTCACCAAGGACCTGCAGCTGACCGCCGTCCGCGGCGCGCGCAGCTACCTCGGCGACAAGCTCATCCGGGTCGCCCCGCCGCACCGGCTGCTCGACCCGGAGGCCGGCCCGCTGATCACCGTCCGCCTCAACCTGCTCACCCGCAAGACCCTGGGCGGCCTGGAGACCGACCTCTCCGGCCGCGTGCTGCGGCCCGGCGGCGAGGTCTTCGACGGGCTGTACGCCGCCGGTGAGGTGGCCGGCTTCGGCGGGGGCGGGATGCACGGCTACCGGTCGCTGGAGGGCACCTTCCTCGGCGGCTGCCTGTTCTCCGGCCGCGTCGCCGGCCGGGCGCTGGCGGCGGCGCTGTGATGCCCGGCGGCGCCGTGACTCCCGGCGGCGCCGTGACTCCCGGCGGCGCCGTGACTCCCGGCGGCGCCGTGACTCCCGGCGGCGCTGTGACTCCCGGCGGCGCCGGGAGCAGCCCCTGGTCGGACCCGGCGCGGCCGACCGACCCGCTCGCGTACGCCGGGCCCCCGGTCACCGCGCCGGCGCCGTGGGCGGGGCACGGCGTCCCCGGGTACGGCGTCCCCGGGTACGGCGTCCCCGGGTACGGCACGCCCTGGTACGGCGCGCAGGGCCACGGCGTCCCGGTCTGGGGGCCGCCGGTGCCCTCCCGGCCCCGCCGGCCCGGTCAGGTCGTGGCCGCCGCGGTCCTGGCGTTCGCGCAGGCCGGCGTCGTGGCCGTCGCGTCGGCCTACGTGCTGCTGCTGGCCAGCACCTTCGGCTTCCTGGCGACCGTGCCCGGCGCGACCGACGCGGAGGAGGCGGACGCGCTCGTCACCGAGGCCACCGTGCTGACCGTCGTCCAGCTGCTCTCGGCGATCGCGCTCGTGGTCGGCGGCGTCCTGGTCCTCAACCGGCGCGCCCGGTCGTCCTGGCTGACCCTGCTGGCCGGCTTCGCGGCGCAGCTCGGGCTCGCCCTCTACTGGCTGGTGCGGCTGCTCACCCTCGGCGGTCTGGTCGACGACGCCGTCGGCTCCGACCCGGCCGGGGTCCTCGTCGTCGGCGTGCTGTTCTTCGCCGCCGCGCCCGCGGTGGGCACCGGCCTGCTGCTCGTCGGCGCGGTCCGGCGCTGGGCCGCCGGCAGCGACGCCGCGGACACCCGCTGACCCCGTCGGAGGCGGCCCGGGGCCGCTGACCGGGACCGTCGCCGTCCGGTGGGACGATCGGGGCATGTCCGCCGTCCCCGCCGCCGAGTCCGCCCTGGACCCCGCGGTCGCCGCAGCGCTGCGCCGCGACCCCGCCGGGCTGGTCGCCGCCGTCGTCCAGCAGCACGACACCGGTGAGGTGCTCATGGTGGCCTGGATGGACGACGAGGCGCTGCACCGCACGCTGACCACCGGCCGGGCCACCTACTGGTCGCGCAGCCGCGGTGAGTACTGGGTGAAGGGGGAGACCTCCGGTCACCGCCAGTGGGTCCGCGACGTGCGCCTGGACTGCGACGGCGACGCGCTGCTGGTGCTCGTCGACCAGGAGGGGCCGGCCTGCCACACCGGCGAGCGCAGCTGCTTCCACCGGCCGCTGGAGGCCTCCCGTGCGGCTCGGTGAGACCTCGCCCTCGCGGGAGGAGTGCGCCGCGCTCGACCAGCCCGTGGTGCCGGTCACCCGGCGGCTGCTGGCCGACGGCGAGACCGCGGTCGGCGTCTACCGCAAGCTCGCCGGCAACCGGCCCGGCACGGTGCTGCTGGAGTCGGCCGAGCAGGGCAAGCGGTGGTCGCGCTACAGCTTCGTCGGCGTCCGCGCCGCCGGCGTCCTCACCGAGCGCGACGGCGCCACCGTCTGGCTGGGCGACCCGCTGCCCGGGCTGACCGACGAGCTGCCCGCCGACCCGCTCGCCGCCGTCCGCACGCTGGCCCGCCGGCTGCGCTCGCCGCGCCGGCCCGACCTGCCCCGGCTCACCGGCGGCCTGGTCGGCTACCTCGGCTACGACGTCGTGCGGCGGCTCGAGCGGCTGCCGGACACGGCCACCGACGACCTCGGCATGCCCGAGCTCGCCCTCATGCTGGTCACCGACCTGGCCGTGCTCGACCACACCGACGGCACGGTGCTGCTCATCGCCAACGCCCTCGCCGGCTCCGGCGACCGCGGTGCCGCCTGGGACGACGCGGTCGCCCGGCTCGACGCCATGGCCGCCGACCTGACCGAGGCCGTGCCGCCGGGCGTGGCCGCCTTCACCCCCGCCGAGCCCCCGCCGGTGCGCAGCACCATGGCGCCGGGGGCCTTCGAGGCCGGGGTGGAGACCGTCCGCGAGCACATCCGCGCCGGCGACGCGTTCCAGGTCGTGCTCGCCCAGCGCTTCGAGACCCGGACCGACGTGGAGGCCCTGGACCTCTATCGGGTGCTGCGGGCGACCAACCCCTCGCCGTACATGTACCTGCTGCGCTTCGCCGGCCGGGAGTCGCCGTTCGACGTCGTCGGGTCCTCGCCGGAGGCGCTGGTGACGGTCACCGAGGACCAGGCCGTGGTACACCCGCCGGCCGGCACCCGCCCGCGGGGGGCCACCGAGGAGGAGGACCTGCGGCTGGCCGAGGGCCTGCTCGCCGACCCCAAGGAGCGCGCCGAGCACGTGATGCTCGTCGACCTGGCCCGCAACGACCTCGGCCGGGTGTGCGTGCCGGGCACGGTCGAGGTCCCCGACTTCATGCGGGTCGAGTACTACAGCCACGTCATGCACTTGGTCTCCACGGTGTCCGGCGAGGTCGCCCCCGGCCGCGACGCGCTCGACGTCTTCGACGCGACCTTCCCCGCCGGCACCGTCTCCGGCGCCCCCAAGCCGCGGGCGATGGAGATCATCGAGTCGATCGAGCCCACCCGCCGGGCCCTGTACGCCGGCACCGTCGGCTACCTCGACGCCAGCGGCGACATGGACATGGCCATCGCCATCCGCACCGCCGTCCTGCACCAGGGCCGGGCCTACGTGCAGGCCGGCGCCGGCGTGGTCGCCGACAGCGACCCCGCCACCGAGGAGGCCGAGACCCGGCACAAGGCGCGGGCGGTGCTCTCGGCGATCGCGACCGCGGAGGGCATGCGGGAGGTCCGGTGAGCGCGGTCCGCCGGGAGCTGGGCGCCGCCGTCGCCGGGTGCGCGCTGGCCGGCGGGCTCGCGCTGTCGGCCGGCGGGCAGACGTGGGCGACGGTCACCGTCACCCGCCCCCCACCGCTGCCGCCGGTCGGCGAGGCGCTCACCGGGGCCACCGTCGCGCCCCTCGTGGCGGCCTGCGGTCTGGTGCTGCTGGCCGCCGCGGTCGCCGTCCTCGCCGTCCGCGGTGCCGGGCGGGCCGCCGTCGGGGCGCTGGTGCTGGCCTCCGGGCTGGTGCTCGGCTGGTCGGCGGTCCGGTCGCTCGTCTCCGGCCCGGGGCCCGGGCCGCTCGCGCCGGGGGAGACGGCCGCGGTCGACCTCGCCGCCGGCTGGCCGGTGCTGTGCCTGGTCGCCGCCGTCCTCGCCGCGACCGCCGGACTGCTGGTCGTCGTCCGCGGACGGCGGTGGCCCGGCATGGGACGCCGCTACGAGCGGACCCCCGGCGCCGCCGCCCCGGCCCCGGCCCGCGCCCGCACCGACGAGGACCGGGCGCTGGACGCCTGGCGGGCCCTGGACCGCGGCGACGACCCGACCGCCGACCCGACCGACGACCCCGGCGACGACGACCCGGCGACGACGACCCCGGCGACGACGACCCGGCGACCAGGGCGCCCGGCCGCTCCTTCTAGAGTGGGTCCACCGGTCCGGTGGGCTCCAGGCCAGCCTCGACCACTACCCGGTCCCGCCCGGGACGAACCGACCAGCAGCGAGGAGGCGGAGTGACCGTCCTCGACGAGATCGTCGCCGGCGTCCGCGAGGACGTCGCGGCGCGCGAGGTGGCCACTCCGTTGGCCGAGGTGCGGGCTGCCGCCCGCGACGCCCGGCCGGCGCTGGACGCCCTGGCGGCCCTGCGCGAGCCGGGCGTCGGTGTCATCGCCGAGGTCAAGCGGCGCAGCCCCAGCAAGGGCGCCCTCGCCGACATCCCCGACCCCGCGGTGCTCGCCGCCCAGTACGCCGCCGGGGGCGCCCGGGTCATCAGCGTGCTCACCGAGCGCCGCCGCTTCGGCGGCTCGCACGCCGACCTGGCCGCCGTCCGCGCCGCCGTCGACGTCCCGGTGCTGTGCAAGGACTTCGTGGTCAGCAGCTACCAGGTGCACGAGGCCCGCGCGCACGGCGCCGACGTCGTCCTGCTCATCGTCGCCGCCCTCGAGCAGAACGCGCTGACCGGCCTGCTCGAGCGGGTCGAGTCCCTGGGCATGACCGCGCTGGTCGAGGTGCACACCGAGGCCGAGGCCGACCGCGCGCTGACGGCCGGGGCCTCGGTCATCGGCGTCAACGCCCGCGACCTCACCACCCTCGCCGTCGACCGCTCCACCTTCGAGCGGATCGCCCCCGGCCTGCCCTCGGAGGTCGTCAAGGTCGCCGAGTCCGGCGTCCGCGGCCCGCACGACCTCATCGCCTACGCCGGTGCCGGCGCCGACGCGGTGCTCGTCGGCGAGGGCCTGGTCACCGCCGGGGACGCCCGCCAGGCCGTCGCCGACCTGGTCACCGCCGGCTCGCACCCGGCCACCCCGCGCACCACCCGCTGAGCGCGCCCCGGATCGCGGGCCGGGGTCGACGGCGCACCCGCGCGCCGGGGGTGCGTCTCCCACGCCGGTGATGCACCGCATCGGCTGGTGACCCACTGAGTGGGTGCCGACGACTCGTCCCCGTCACGTCGTGACGGAGTCCGACGAGTTGAGGACAGCCCTCGACGCCGCCGCGGTCCGCTGGCCCGGCCTCAGCCGGGCCCAGTTGCTGGTGCGGCTCGCCCTGGAGGGGCACCGCGTCGGTGAAGCCGCGCACCGGCTGCACCGGGCGGAGCGGCTGGCTGCCATCGAGCGGCACGGTGGGGCGCTCACCGGCGCGTTCGGCCCGGGCTACCTCGACCGGCTCCGCGACGAGTGGCCGAGCTGATCGTGCTGGACGCGAGTGTCCTCGTCGCGTTCCTCGACGGCAGTGACGCCCACCACGACGCGGCGAGGGCCTTGCTCGCGGCGCACGTCGACGACGACCTCGCCGTCCACCCCCTGAACCTGGCGGAGACGCTCGTCGGACCGGTGCGTCAGGGGCGGGTGGACGTCGCCCTCCGGGCGCTGCGCGACCTCGAGGTGACCGCGCTGTCCTCCCCGGCGGACTCGGCACTCCGCCTCGCCGAGCTCCGCGCGAGCACGAGCCTGAGGATGCCCGACTGCTGTGTCCTGCTCGCCGCCGAGCAGGCCGGAGCGACACTGGCGAGCTTCGACGGCCGGCTCGCCGCCGCCGCCCGGCAGCGAGGACTCACCGCCCTCCCGCAGTGAGGCGTGGCGGCGGTCGCTGCCGGTCAGGTGTGTCCCGGGCTCAGCGCGCCGACTCGCCGGGCCCAGCAGCGCCGCGGCGTCGGTCAGCACCGCCCGGACGCCGGCGTGCCCGCCCGACCAGCGAGACGTCGGCAGCACGGCCTCGCGGGCAGTCCGGTTCCGCCGTCGACGGTGGGGAGGTGGCGCCCGGCCGGGTCGAGTACGACCCGCCGACCCCTCCGCCACCTGCGCGCTCGCTCACGAGGGACACTGGGCGCATGACGACCAGTGCCGTGCACCCTCCCGAGCAGCGACTCGAGTCGGCGCACCCCGCCTGGCCCGACGCCACCGGCCACTTCGGCGTCTTCGGCGGGCGCTTCGTCCCCGAGGCGCTGATCGCGGCGCTCGACGACCTCACCGAGGCGTTCGAGGCCATGCGGGCCGACCCGGCCTTCGTCGAGGAGTTCGCCGCGCTGCAGCGCGACTACACCGGCCGGCCCAGCCCGGTCACCGAGGTGCCCCGGTTCGCCGAGCACTGCGGCGGGGCGCGGGTGCTGCTCAAGCGCGAGGACCTCAACCACACCGGCTCGCACAAGATCAACAACGTGCTCGGCCAGGCGCTGCTGACCCGCCGCATCGGCAAGCAGCGGGTCATCGCCGAGACTGGCGCCGGCCAGCACGGCGTCGCCACCGCCACCGCCGCGGCCCTGCTGGGCCTGTCGTGCACCGTCTACATGGGCGAGGAGGACACCCGCCGCCAGGCGCTCAACGTCGCCCGCATGCGGCTGCTCGGCGCCGAGGTGGTCCCGGTCACCACCGGCTCGCGCACCCTCAAGGACGCCATCAACGAGGCCTTCCGCGACTGGGTGACCAACGTCGAGACGACGAACTACGTGTTCGGCACCGTCGCCGGCCCGCACCCCTTCCCGCTCATGGTCCGCGAGTTCCAGCGGGTCATCGGCGACGAGGCCCGCGCGCAGGTCCTCGAGCGGGAGGGCCGGCTGCCCGACGCCGTCCTGGCCTGCGTGGGCGGCGGGTCCAACGCGATCGGGATCTTCACCGCCTTCGTCCCCGACGAGGGCGTGCGGCTGCTGGGCCTGGAGGCCGCCGGCGACGGCGTCGAGACCGGCCGGCACGCGGCCACGATCACCGGCGGCTCGCCGGGCGTGCTGCACGGCGCCCGCTCCTACCTGCTGCAGGACGACAACGGCCAGACCATCGAGTCGCACTCGATCAGTGCGGGCCTGGACTACCCGGGCGTGGGCCCCGAGCACTCCCACCTGCACGACATCGGCCGCGCCGAGTACCGCCCGGTCACCGACGCCGAGGCCATGGAGGCCTTCGCACTGCTGTCGCGCACCGAGGGGATCATCCCGGCCATCGAGTCCGCGCACGCCCTGGCCGGCGCGATGCGGCTGGGCCGGGAGCTGGGCCCGGACGCGCTGCTGCTGGTGAACCTCTCCGGGCGCGGGGACAAGGACGTCGAGACGGCGTCGCGCTGGTTCGGGCTCGGCGACCGCACCGAGGTCGATCCCGGCCCGGGCATGGACACCGACCAGCGGCCCACCGAGGGCGCGGTCGCCTCCGGCGACGCGGTGCCGGGACAGGACGCGGGGGAGTCGGCGTGAGCGCGCTCGAGGACCGGGTCGCGCAGGCGCGGGCCGAGGGGCGGGCCGCGCTGATCGGCTACCTGCCGGTCGGCTACCCCGACGTGCCGCGCTCGATCGAGGCCATGGTCGCGCTGGTGGAGGGCGGGGCGGACGCCGTGGAGATCGGCGTCCCGTACTCCGACCCCGGGATGGAGGGCCCGGTCATCCAGGAGGCGATGGACGTCGCCGTCCGGGCCGGCGTGGGGTTGTCCGACGTGTTCGGTGCGGTCCGCGCGATCGCCGACGCGGGGGCGGTGCCCGTGGTCATGAGCTACTGGAACCCCATCGAGCACTACGGCGTCGACCGGTTCGCCGACGACCTGGCCGCCGCCGGGGGTGCGGGCGCGATCACCCCCGACCTGATCCCCGACGAGGCCGGGCCCTGGCTGGCCGCCACCGACCGCACCGGTCTCGACCGGGTCTTCCTGGTCGCGCCGTCGTCCACCGACGCCCGGCTGGCCGCCACCGTCGCCGCCTGCCGCGGCTTCGTGTACGCCGCCTCCACGATGGGCGTCACCGGCGTCCGGGCCGCGGTGAGCGACGCGGCCGAGCGGCTGGTCACCCGCACCCGCGCCGTGGCCGGCGAGCTGCCGGTGTGCGTGGGCCTGGGCGTCTCGAACGGCGACCAGGCCGCCGAGGTGGCCGGCTTCGCCGACGGCGTGATCGTCGGCTCGGCCTACGTCCGGCAGGTGCTCGACGGACACGGCCCGGAGGGCGTCCGCGCGCTGTCGGCCGAGCTGGCCGAGGGCGTCCGCCGCCGCGCGGGCGTGACGGCGTGAGCCCGCTCGCGGTCATCCCCAGCCCCACCCAGGGTGTCTGGGAGCTCGGCCCCTTCCCGATCCGGGCCTACGCGCTGTGCATCATCGCCGGCATCGTGGCCGCCTGCTGGATCGCCGAGCGGCGCTGGGTGGCCCGCGGCGGCCGGCCCGGCGAGGTGCTCGACATCGCCGTCTGGGCGGTGCCCTTCGGCATCCTCGGCGGCCGGCTCTACCACGTGCTCACGACGCCGCAGCCCTACTTCGGCGAGGGCGGCGACCCGCTGCGCGCCTTCGCCATCTGGGAGGGCGGCCTGGGCATCTGGGGCGCGATCGCCCTCGGGGGCGTCGGTGCGTGGATCGCCTGCCGCCGCCGCGGCATCCCGCTGCCGGCCTTCGGCGACGCCATCGCCCCCGGCCTGCTGGTCGCCCAGGCGATCGGCCGGCTGGGCAACTGGTTCAACAACGAGCTCTACGGCGGCCCCACCGACCTGCCCTGGGCCCTGCGGGTCTACGAGTGGGACGGCGGACGGGCCGTCGCCGGAGCCGACGGTCAGCCGGTGGTGCTCGGCACCTTCCACCCGACCTTCCTCTACGAGCTGCTGTGGTGCCTCGCCGCCGCGGCTGTCGTCGTCTGGGCCGACCGCCGCTTCCGGCTCTCCCACGGCCGCGCGTTCGCCCTCTACGTCGCGCTGTACTGCGCCGGCCGCCTGTGGATCGAGCTGCTGCGCATCGACCCGGCCAACACCTTCTTCGGCATCCGGCTCAACGTCTTCACCGCCGTCGTGGTGGGCCTGCTCGCCGTCGCCTACGTCGTCTGGCAGCGCGGCCGCCCGCGCGAGGTGGTCCACCCGGAGGACCGGGAGGCCGTCGGGGCTGCCGGACGTGACGACGACGACACCCCGGAACCGGCCGGCGACCCGGCGGACGAGGTCCCGACCAGTGCGGACGCCCCCGCCGCCCGGCGGGCCGGTGACCGTTCTCACGACGCGCCCGGCACGGCCTGACCGGACGCGCCGCACACGTCGTTCGGGCGGGTCGGCCGGCCGTCCCGGCTGTGTACTCTTCCTCCAGATCCCCCAGTGATCCTGGTGGGTCGCACGTGTCGGACCGGGCCAGCGCTGCCCCGCGGACGACGACCCCGCGGCACCACCCGTGGGGCCGCTGACCCCAGCCGGCCCGGACACACCGTGCTCCAGCCGGTCGCGGCTCGACCGCAGCCCCGCGTCTGCACCCCCCGCCGTACCTCCCCGCTCCGCCCCCCTTGACCACCGGCCGGGCTCCGCGCCCCCACGCCGCCCTCCCCTGAGGACGGCGCGGCAGCCGACGACGGGAGTGATCATGCTCGGGTCTCCCACCCCCGCCCCCCAGGCCGCGCGCACCGCGCCCACCTCGGCCGTCCCCTTCTCCGCGGTGCCGCCCGCCACCGGTCTCTACGACCCGGCGAACGACTCCGACGCCTGCGGAGTCGCCTTCGTGGCCGACGCCCGGGGCCGCCGCTCGCGGAAGATCGTCGCCGCCGGGCTGACCGCGCTGCACAACCTCGACCACCGCGGGGCCGCCGGTTCCGAGCCCAACTCCGGTGACGGCGCGGGAATCCTCACCCAGGTCCCCGACGAGCTGCTGCGGGCCAGCGTCGACTTCGACCTGCCCCCGGTCGGCGAGTACTCCGTCGGCATCGCCTTCCTGCCCGTCGACGAGGCCGAGCGGGCGGACCGCCGCGCCGACGTCGCCCGCATCGCCGCCGAGGAGGGCCTGACCGTCCTCGGCTGGCGCGACGTGCCGGTCGACCCCGACGGCGCCGACCTCGGCCCCACCGCCCGCGCGGTCATGCCGCACTTCGCCCAGGTGTTCGTCGCCGAGACCATGGGCGCCCGCGCCGACGCCGCCGCGTTCGGCGGCCCGCGGTCGGTCAACGGTGTCACCCGGCTGGAGCGGCGCTCCTTCGTGCTGCGCAAGCGCGCCGAGCGCGAGGCCCGCGAGGCCGGCAGCTCCCTCTACGTCGTCTCGTTGTCGTGCCGGACGCTGACCTACAAGGGCATGCTGACCACCGACCAGCTGCCGGCGTTCTTCCCCGACCTGCGCGACGAGCGCTACCAGTCGGCGATCGCCCTGGTGCACAGCCGGTTCTCCACCAACACCTTCCCGAGCTGGCCGCTGGCCCACCCGTTCCGGTTCATCGCCCACAACGGCGAGATCAACACGATCAAGGGCAACCGCAACCGGATGCGCGCCCGCGAGGCCAAGCTCGAGACCGAGCTGTTCGACGGCCCCGCCGGCCCGGCCAGCGAGCTCGGCCTGGAGCGGATCTTCCCGGTCACCGCCAGCGACTTCAGCGACTCGGCCACCTTCGACGAGGTGCTCGAGCTGCTGCACCTGTCGGGCCGCTCGCTGCCGCACGCGGTGCTCATGATGATCCCGGAGGCGTGGGAGAACCACGACGAGATGGACCCGGCCCGCCGGGCCTTCTACCGGTTCCACTCCTCGATCATGGAGCCCTGGGACGGGCCGGCCTGCGTGGCCTTCACCGACGGCACCGTCATCGGCGCCGTCCTCGACCGCAACGGCCTGCGCCCGGGCCGCTGGTGGCGGACGCGCGACGACCTCGTCGTCCTGGCCAGCGAGGCCGGCGTCCTGGAGATCCCGGCCGGCGACGTCGTCGCCAAGGGCCGGCTGCAGCCGGGCCGGATGTTCCTCGTCGACACCACCTCCGGGCGGATCGTCTCCGACGAGGAGGTCAAGGGCGCCCTGGCCGGGGAGCACCCCTACGACGACTGGCTGCACGCCGGCCTGGTGCACCTGCCGCAGCTGCCCGAGCGGCGGCGCGCGCGGCCCAGCCACGAGTCCGTCGTCCGCCGGCAGCTGCTGTTCGGCTACACCGAGGAGGACCTGCGCGTCCTGCTCACCCCGATGGCCTCCAGCGGTGCCGAGCCGATCGGCTCCATGGGCACCGACACCCCGATCGCGGCGCTGTCGGACCGCTCCCGGCTGCTCTACGACTACTTCGGGCAGCTGTTCGCGCAGGTGACCAACCCGCCGCTGGACGCCATCCGCGAGGAGCTGGTGACCAGCCTGGGCCGCACCTTCGGCCCCGAGCAGAACCTGCTGCGGGCCACCCCGGCGTCCTGCCGCCAGGTGTTCCTGCCCTACCCGGTCATCGACAACGACGAGCTGGCCAAGATCCTGCACATCGACGACGACGGCGACCTGCCCGGCTTCGCCGCCGTCCGGATCACCGGCCACTTCGACGTCACCGGCGGCGGCCCGGCGCTGGTGCAGGCGGTCGAGGAGCTGCGGACCAAGGTCAGCAAGGCCATCGCGGCCGGCGCCCGGGTCATCGTGCTCTCCGACCGCGACTGCGACGAGAGGCGCGCGCCGATCCCGTCGCTGCTGATGACCGCCGCGGTGCACCACCACCTGGTGCGCGAGCGGACCCGCATGGAGGTCGGCCTCGTCGTCGAGTCCGGCGACTGCCGCGAGGTGCACCACGTCGCGCTGCTGCTCGGCTACGGCGCGGCCGCGGTCAACCCCTACCTGGCCTTCGAGTCGATCGAGGACCTCATCCGCGACGGCGCGCTCACCGGCGTCCAGGCGGCGCAGGCCGTGCGCAACGTGGTCAAGGCGCTGGGCAAGGGCGTCCTCAAGGTCATGAGCAAGATGGGCATCAGCACCGTCGGCTCGTACACGATGGCGCAGATCTTCGAGGCGGTCGGCCTGTCGAAGGAGGTCGTCGACGAGTACTTCACCGGCACCTCCGCCCCCCTGGGCGGGGTCGGCGTCGACGTGCTCGCCGAGGAGGTCGCCATGCGGCACCGGCGCGCCTACCCGGAGAACCCCACCGAGCGGGCGCACCGCCGCCTGGAGACCGGCGGGGAGTACCAGTGGCGCCGCGAGGGCGAGGTGCACCTGTTCAACCCCGAGACGGTGTTCCTGCTCCAGCACTCCACCCGCTCGCGGCAGTACGAGGTCTTCGAGCGCTACACCCAGACCGTCGACCAGCTGTCGGAGGACGCGGCCACCCTCCGCGGCCTGTTCTCGATCCGGCAGGGTGTGCGGCCGCCGGTGCCGCTGGAGGAGGTCGAGCCGGCCAGCGAGATCGTCAAGCGGTTCCAGACCGGCGCGATGAGCTACGGCTCCATCTCCCAGGAGGCGCACGAGACCCTCGCCATCGCGATGAACCGCCTCGGCGGGCGGTCCAACACCGGCGAGGGCGGGGAGGACCCCGACCGGTTCGTGCCCGACCCCAACGGCGACCTGCGCCGCTCGGCGATCAAGCAGGTGGCCAGCGGCCGCTTCGGCGTGACCAGCGAGTACCTGGTCAACTCCGACGACATCCAGATCAAGATGGCGCAGGGCGCCAAGCCCGGCGAGGGCGGCCAGCTGCCCGGCGGCAAGGTGTACCCGTGGGTGGCCCGCACCCGGCACTCGACGCCGGGCGTCGGCCTGATCAGCCCGCCGCCGCACCACGACATCTACTCGATCGAGGACCTCAAGCAGCTCATCCACGATCTGAAGAACGCCAACGACCAGGCGCGGGTCAACGTCAAGCTGGTCGCCGAGGTCGGCGTCGGCACGGTTGCGGCCGGGGTCAGCAAGGCCCACGCCGACGTGGTGCTCATCTCCGGGCACGACGGCGGCACCGGCGCCGCCCCGCTGACCTCGCTCAAGCACGCCGGCTCGCCGTGGGAGCTCGGCCTGGCCGAGACGCAGCAGACGCTGCTGGCCAACGGCCTGCGCGACCGGATCGTCGTGCAGGTCGACGGGCAGATGAAGACCGGCCGCGACGTGGTCGTGGCGATGCTGCTGGGCGCCGAGGAGTACGGCTTCGCCACCGCTCCGCTGGTGGTCTCGGGCTGCATCATGATGCGGGTCTGCCACCTCGACACCTGCCCCGTCGGCGTCGCGACGCAGAACCCGGAGCTGCGCAAGCGGTTCACCGGGCGCCCGGAGTTCGTGGTCACCTTCTTCGAGTTCCTCGCCGAGCAGGTGCGCGCGTACCTGGCCGAGCTGGGCTTCCGCAGCGTCGAGGAGGCCGTCGGTCACGTCGAGCTGCTCGACACCCGCCAGGCGGTCGACCACTGGAAGGCCCGCGGCCTGGACCTGTCGGCGATGCTCGCGCTGCCCGACCTGCCCGAGGGCACCCCGCGGCACGCCGTGCGCGCCCAGGACCACGGCCTCGACGTCGCGCTGGACCAGACGCTGATCCAGCTGTGCGAGGGCGCGCTGCTCGACGCGCGGCCGGTGAGCCTGGAGCTGCCGGTGCGCAACGTCAACCGCACCGTCGGCACGATGCTGGGCTCGATGGTCACCCGCCGCTTCGGCGGCGAAGGCCTGCCCGACGGCACGATCGACCTGACCTTCACCGGGTCGGCCGGCCAGTCCTTCGGCGCCTTCGTGCCGCGCGGGATCACCATGCGGCTGTTCGGCGACGCCAACGACTACGTCGGCAAGGGCCTCTCCGGCGGGCGGATCGTCGTGCGGCCGGCGCGGGAGGCGACCTTCCCCGCCGAGGACAACGTCATCGCCGGCAACGTCATCGGCTACGGCGCCACCGGCGGGGAGGTCTTCCTGCGCGGACGGGTCGGCGAGCGCTTCTGCGTCCGCAACTCCGGCGCCCTGGCCGTCGTCGAGGGCGTCGGCGACCACGCGCTGGAGTACATGACCGGCGGGCGCGCGGTGATCCTGGGGCCCACCGGCCGCAACGTGGCGGCGGGCATGTCCGGCGGCATCGGCTACGTCCTCGACCTGGCCCGGCACCGGGTCAACGGCGAGATGGTCGACATCGAGCCGCTGGACGGGGAGTCCGCGCAGTGGCTGCGGGAGGTGCTGCTCCGGTACCAGGCCGAGACCGAGTCCCCCGTGGCCGCCGCGCTGCTGGCCGACTGGGGCCGCTGGTCCGAGCAGTTCAGCGTGATCATGCCGCGCGACTACCGGCGCGCGCTGGAGGCCCGGCGCGCCGCCGAGGCCGCCGGGACGGATGTCGACCGAGCAGTGATGGAGGCCGCACGTGGCTGACTCGACGGGGTTCCTGAAGTACGAGCGGGCGATGCCGCCGCGGCGGCCCGTCGACGTCCGCATCCTGGACTGGAAGGACGTCTACCTCTCCCGGCAGAGCGGTGAGGACGCCGTCTACCCGGTCACGGCGCTGCGCCAGCAGGCCGCCCGGTGCATGGACTGCGGCATCCCCTTCTGCCACCACGGGTGCCCGCTGGGCAACCTCATCCCGGAGTGGAACGACCTGGCCCGCCGCGACGACTGGCAGGAGGCGATCGAGCGCCTGCACGCGACCAACAACTTCCCGGAGTTCACCGGGAAGCTGTGCCCCGCCCCGTGCGAGGGCGCCTGCGTGCTGAACCTGCAGGACTCGCCGGTCACGATCAAGCAGATCGAGTGGGAGATCGTCGACCAGGCCTTCGAGCGCGGCCACGTCGGTCCGCAGGCCCCGGCCGAGCGGACCGGCAAGAAGGTCGCCGTCGTCGGGTCGGGCCCGGCCGGGCTGGCCGCCGCCCAGCAGCTGACCCGCGCCGGCCACGACGTCACCGTCTACGAGCGGGCCGACCGGATCGGCGGGCTGCTGCGCTACGGCATCCCCGAGTTCAAGATGGAGAAGGCCGTCCTCGACCGGCGGCTGGACCAGATGCGCGCCGAGGGCACCCGCTTCGTCACCGGCGTCGAGGTCGGCGGCAGCGGCGAGGCCGACCTGTCCGCCGAGCAGCTGCGCAGCGAGTACGACGCCGTCGTGCTGGCCGCCGGCGCCACTGTCGGCCGCGACCTGCCCGCGCCCGGGCGGGAGCTGTCGGGCATCCACCTGGCCATGGAGTTCCTGCCCTTCGGCAACCGGCAGGCGCTCGGCGAGCTCGACGACCCGCCCATCACCGCTGCGGGCAAGGACGTCGTCATCATCGGTGGCGGTGACACCGGCGCGGACTGCCTGGGGACCTCGCACCGGCAGGGCGCCCGCTCGGTGACCCAGCTGGAGATCATGCCGGCCCCGCCGGACACGCGGGCGGAGGGCAACCCCTGGCCCACCTACCCGATGATCATGCGGATCTCCTCGGCGCACGAGGAGGGCGGCGAGCGGCTGTACTCGGTCAACACCGAGCGCTTCCTCGGCGACGACGAGGGGCACGTGCGCGCGCTGGTCATCCACGAGGTCGAGCGGGTCGACGGCCGCTTCCAGAAGGTCGAGGGCACCGAACGGGAGCTGCCGGCCCAGCTGGTGCTGCTGGCCATGGGCTTCACCGGTGTCCAGCGCGAGGGCCTGGTGGAGACCCTCGGCCTGGAGCTCGACGCCCGCGGCAACGTCGCCCGCGACGAGGAGTTCATGTCGACCGTGCCGGGCGTGTTCGTCGCCGGTGACGTCGGTCGCGGCCAGTCGCTCATCGTCTGGGCGATCGCCGAGGGCCGCGCCGCCGCCGGCGCCGCCGACACGTGGCTGACCGGCAGCTCCATGCTGCCGCGCCCGGTCACCCCGACGGCGGTCGCGCTGCGCTGACGGTCCCTCCTGACCCTCGCCCCTCGCGGACCCGCGAGGGGTCGGGGGTCGGGAGGGTCCGTCAACTAGCGTCTACGACATGAGCCGTCGCGCGAAGATCGTCTGCACCCTGGGCCCGGCCACGAACTCCCTCGAGCAGATCACCGCCCTCGTCGAGTCGGGGATGGACGTCGCCCGGCTCAACTTCAGCCACGGCTCGCACGCCGACCACGAGGCCGCCTACCTCAAGGTGCGCCAGGCCTCGGACAGGACCGGCCACGCCGTCGCCATCCTGGCCGACCTGCAGGGCCCCAAGATCCGCCTCGGCACCTTCGCCGACGGGCCAGTCACCTGGGACACCGGCAGCCGGGTCTGCATCACCGTCGACGACGTCCAGGGCACCGCCGAGCGCGTCTCCACGACCTACAAGGGCCTGGCCGCCGACGCCCGGGTCGGCGACCGCCTGCTGGTCGACGACGGCAAGCTGGCGCTGTCGGTGGTCTCCGTCGACGGCCCCGACGTGTGGTGCCTGGTCGTCGAGGGCGGCCAGGTCTCCAACAACAAGGGCCTGTCCCTGCCCGGCGTGGCCGTGAGCGTCCCGGCGCTGTCGGAGAAGGACGAGGAGGACCTGCGCTTCGCCCTGCACCTGTCGGTGGACTTCATCGCGCTGTCGTTCGTCCGCTCGCCGGCCGACGTCGAGCTGGTGCGCGACATCATGCGCCAGGAGGACATCTCCGTCCCGGTCATCGCCAAGCTGGAGAAGCCCGAGGCGGTGGAGAACCTCGAGGCCATCGTCGAGGCCTTCGACGGGATCATGGTCGCCCGCGGCGACCTCGGCGTGGAGCTGGCGCTGGAGACGGTGCCACTGGTGCAGAAGCGCGCCGTCCAGGCCGCCCGCGAGCGCAACAAGCCGGTCATCGTGGCCACCCAGATGCTCGAGTCGATGATCGAGAACTCCCGCCCGACCCGCGCCGAGGCCTCCGACGTCGCCAACGCCGTCCTCGACGGCGCCGACGCCGTGATGCTCTCCGGGGAGACGTCGGTGGGCCGCTACGCGATCGGCGCGGTGCGCACGATGGAGCGGATCATCGACGCGGTCGAGAGCGACGAGGCGTGGGTGCCCGACCTGCACCGCAAGTCGCGCTCCCGCTCCGGGGCGATCGTGCGCGCGGCCCGCGACATCGCCGAGGCGATGGACGTCAAGGCGCTCGCGACGTTCACGCAGACCGGCGACAGCGCCCGCCGGCTGGCCGCGCTGCACCCGCGGCAGCCGCTGCTGGCCTTCACCGTCGACGGGCGGGTCCGCAGCCAGCTGGCGCTGTCCTGGGGCGTGGAGACCTTCCTCGTGCCCTCCGTGCAGCACACCGACGACATGGTCCGCCAGGTCGACTTCTCGCTGCTGTCCATCGGCCGGCTCCGGGAGGGCGACCGCGTCGTCGTCGTGGCCGGCAGCCCGCCCAACACCCCCGGGTCGACCAACCTGATCCGCGTGCACGAGGTCGGGACCGACTCGTGAGCGGCGGCGGGTCCCAGGCCGCCGCCCTCATGACCGTCCTCGACCTCGAGGAGCGCGAGACCGACGTCTTCGTCGGCCAAACGCCCACCACCCGGCTGCAGCGGATCTTCGGCGGCCAGGTGGCCGGGCAGGCGCTCATGGCCGCCGGGCGGACGGTGGGGAGCGGCCGGGGCGTGCACTCACTGCACTCCTACTTCCTGCGGCCCGGCGACCCGCACGAGGAGTTGCGCTACACCGTCGAGCGGATCCGCGACGGCCGGTCGTTCTCCTCCCGCCGTGTCATCGCCTGCCAGCGGCGCCGCGGTGAGGACGTCGCGGTCTTCGCGCTGACGGCGGACTTCCACGCCGGCGAGCAGGCCGTCGTCGCGCACGCCCGGCCGATGCCCGACGTCCCGCGGCCCGACGAGCTGCCCTCGCTGGCCGAGTACGCGGCCGGGCACGGCGAGCTCGCCTCACCGGCGCTGGAGATCAGCCGGGCGGTCGAGCAGCGCCCGCTGGCCAACCCCTTCGCGCCCGAGCCCAAGGCCCCGCCGCGCACCCAGACCCACGCCTGGTTCCGCGTCGCCGGCCGGCTGCCCGACGACGCCGCCGTGCACGCCGCCGCCCTCACCTTCGTCACCGACCTGACGCTGCTCTCGGCCGGGCTGGCGCGCATCGGCGGCGGCTGGGGCGCCCGCTACGTCGGCGCGAGCCTCGACCACGCCGTGTGGTTCCACGCGCCGGTGCGCGCCGACGAGTGGTTCCTCTACGAGACCGACAGCCCGGCCGCCTCGGCCGGGCGGGCGCTGTGCTTCGGCAGCATCTGGTCCGCCGACGGCACCCACGTGGCCACCGTCGCGCAGGAGGGGCTCATCCGGACACTGGGGGAGTGACGGCGGCGGGCTCGCCCGCTGGTGCCCCGACCTCCTCCCGGCCGGTCCCCTCCTGACTGGTCTCCTCCGGTCCCGCCTCCGCGCCGTGCGTGCCCCTGTCGGTGGCCGCGGCGGCGCGCTCCGCCTCGGCCCGGCGCTCCGCCTCGGCCCGGCGCTCCGCCTCGGCCCGGCGCTCCGCCTCGGCCCGTGCCCGCTCGGCGGCCTGCTCGGCGAAGTCGTCGGCCAGCCAGTCGTGGCCCTCGCACAGCAGCGCCCAGGCGCGCTCGACGTGCGCCCGCGTCGTCGTTGGGGCGCCGAGCGCCACCCGCAGCACCACCTGCCCGCGGACGGTGGTGTGGGTCAGGAAGACCTCCCCGCCGTCGTTGAGCCGCTCCAGCAGCGTCATGGTGGCCACGTCGGCGTCGACGTCGGCCGGCCAGCGCGGCCGCAGGCACACCAGCGACAGCGGGTGCGGCGCGACGACGTCGAAGCGGTCGTCGGCGTCGGCCCAGCCGGCCAGCTCCTGCGCCAGCGCCACACCGGACCGCACGTGCGCCCGCAGCCCCTCCGCGCCGTACCAGCGCAGCACCGCCCACAGCTTGAGCGCCCGGAACCGGCGGCCGAGCTCGATCTGCCAGTCGCGGTAGTCGACGACGGCGCCGGCGTCCGTGGCGGCGTTGCGCAGGTACTCCGGCAGGATCGCCAGCGCCCCGGTGAGCGCGGCCCGGTCGGCGACCCAGAACAGGGTGGCGTCGAAGCCGGTGAGCAGCCACTTGTGCGCGTCGGTGGTGTAGCTGTCGGCCTCCTCCACGCCGGCCTGCAGCGGCCGCAGCTCCGGCGCCACGGCGCTCACGCCAGCGTAGGCGGCGTCCACGTGCAGCCAGACGCCGTACCGGCGGCAGATCGGGCCGAGTTCGGCCAGCGGGTCCACGGCGGTGGTCGACGTCGTCCCGACGGTGGCGCAGACGAGCACCGGGCGCAGACCGCGGGCGGTGTCGCGCTCCAGCCGCGCGGCCAGGGCCGCCGGGCGCATCGCCAGGTCGCCGTCGACCTCCACCAGCCGGACGGCGTCGGTGCCGAGCCCGGCGATCCGCACCGCCTTCTCCATCGACGAATGCGTCTCCGAGGAGACGTAGACCGTGTACTCGTCGGGCAGCACGCCGTGCCGGACGGTGGCCCCGCCGCTGGCCCGGTGCAGCGCGGCGAGCAGCGCCACCAGGTTGGCCCCGGAGCTGGAGTCCTGGACGACGCCGCCGCCGGTGCCGGTGGACCGGAACGCCGCCGGCAGGCCGAGCAGGTCGGCCAGCCAGTCGAGGACGTGCTGCTCGAGCTCGGTGGCCGCCGGGCTGGTCACCCACGACATGCCCTGCACGCCGAGGCCCGCCGAGAGCAGGTCGCCGAGCACGGAGGGTCCGGAGGTGTTGGCCGGGAAGTAGGCGAGGAAGCCGGGGTGCTGCCAGTGGGTGATCCCCGGCAGGACGACGCGCTCGAGGTCGGCCAGGACGGCGGAGAACGGCTCGCCGTGCTCGGGTGCCGACGGCGGGAGGGCGGCCCGCACGTCGCCGGGCGCAACCCTCGACCGGACCGGGAAGGACTCCAGCCGCGACCAGTAGTCGGCGATCCAGTCGACCACCTCGTGACCGTGCTGCCGGAACTGCTCGGGGGTCATGTGGGGCACGGGCTCGCTCACCCCGCCACCGTATGCGGTGCCCCCGGCGGCCCTCAGGACGAGGACGCCGGGACGGACGCCGCCCTGCGGGGTGGTGCGAGGAGTGGGGGCCGGAGGCTCCCGCGACCGAGTGCCGGGGTGGGCTCCACGGTGGCCGGGGACGGCACGTGGTGGCGGTGTCGGCCGACGAGCGGGGCCCGGAGGGTCCCCGAGGAGGACTCGACTGCACGGCTCCACGCGAGCCGGGGACGGCACGTGGTGGCGGTGTCGGCCGGTAGGCCGACGATCAGCGGAGTGCCCCCGGTGCGACTCGAACGCACACTGCGCGGGTTTTGAGTCCGCTCCCTCTGCCGATTGGGGTACGGGGGCTGGTGCCGCGACCGAGGTCACGGCAGGTGCAGCTTAGCCGGGCAGCCGAGACGCCCCGTCGTCGCTAGGCTCCCCGCCGTGAGCAGCGAGCCGACCCGGGTCCTCATCGCCGAGGACGAGGCGCTGATCCGCCTCGACCTCAAGGAGATGCTGGAGGAGGAGGGGTACGTCGTCGTGGCCGAGGCCGGCGACGGCCAGACCGCCGTCGACCGCGCCCGCGAGCTGACACCCGACCTGGTCATCCTCGACATCCAGATGCCCGTCCTCGACGGGCTGGCGGCCGCGGAGCAGATCGCCTCGACCCGGATTGCGCCGGTCATCGTGCTGACCGCCTTCAGCCAGCGAGAGCTGGTCGAGCGGGCCCGGGACGCCGGCGCGATGGCCTACCTGGTCAAGCCGTTCTCCAAGAACGACCTCGTCCCGGCCATCGAGGTCGCCCGTGCCCGGTTCACCGAGATCGCCGCGCTCGACGGCGAGGTGCGCTCCCTCGAGGAGCGCCTGGAGGCACGCAAGGTCGTGGAGAAGGCCAAGGGCGTCCTGATGAGCCAGCAGGGCATGACCGAGGCCGAGGCCTTCCGCTTCATCCAGCGCACCGCCATGAACGAGCGGACGTCGATGAAGGCGCTCGCCGAGCGGATCCTGGCCCCCGACACGCCGGTCCCGGCGGACGGTGCACCCTCCTGAGGGACGGCATCACCCCACCGGAGAAGGCCAGGTCACGACACCGTATCGGTGTCCTCCCGGCCGGCTCGATCTCCCGGCGCAGCAGTTAGGTTCGGCGGGCTGACGAGGCGGGCGCTCCCGCCTGCCCCGGACCGACGTACGACAACTGGGAGTTGCTGGATGCGCACGCGTACCTACGCCCGCAGCATCGCCGTCACCTCCGCTGCGCTCGTCGCCCTGACCGCCTGTGGTGGCGGCAGCGACGACAGCGGCAGCGGCTCGGGCGGCGACGCCTCGGGCGGCGGCGAGAAGCAGGTCAACGTCTACGGCACCGACGGCAACACGGGGTCCCCCCTCGGGGAGGACTTCGAGGAGCAGGGTGCCCTCGCCGGGATGAAGGGCACGCTGCCCCTCACCGAGCTGGCCGGCGACTTCACCGACCGGCTGCTGACGGTCGATCCCAACCTGGGCAACACCTTCAACTACGCCGGTGAGACCTACGACGCCGTCGTGCTCACCGCACTGGCCGCCCAACTGGCCGGCAGCAACGACGCCAACGTCTTCAAGGCCTACGTCAACGGTGTCACCACCGGCGGCGAGAAGTGCGACTCGTTCCAGGCGTGCATCGACATCGTCAACGCCGGGGGCAACCCCGACTACGACGGCGTCAGCGGCCCGCTGGCCTTCGTCGATGCGGGTGAGCCGGCCGCGGCGAGCTTCGGCATCCAGCAGTTCGGCGACGACAACAAGATCGACGACTCGGCCACCCAGTACGTGCTCGCCGGTGACGAGGCCAACGCGACCACCGACGAGGGCCCCGCGCCCGCGGCTCCCGGCACCACCGGCGAGCAGCTGGTCATCGGCACCCTGCTGCCGCTGACCGGTGACCTCGCCTTCCTCGGCCCCCCCGAGGTCGCCGGCGCCAAGCTGGCCGTGCAGGAGGTCAACGCCGCCGGCGGCGTCCTCGGCCAGGACGTCCGCCTGGAGGAGGGTGACTCGGGCGACGCCACCACCGACACCGCGACGCAGACCGTCGACCGGCTGCTGCAGGCCGGCGTCAACGCCATCGTCGGCGCCGCGTCCTCGACCGTGAGCCTCAACGTGATCGACCGGATCACGTCGGCCGGCGTCATGCAGATCAGCCCGGCCAACACGTCGGACCAGTTCACCGACTACGCCGACAACGGCCTGTACTTCCGCACCGCCCCGCCGGACGTCCTGCAGGCGCGTGCCCTGGCCGACCTGATCGCGGAGGACGGCAACAACACCGTGGGCATCCTGGCCCGCAACGACGCCTACGGCACCGGTCTCGCGGAGAACACCCGCAACAACCTGCTGTCCGGCGGTCTGTCCGAGGACCAGGTCGTGAGCGTCATCTACGACCCGAACGCCGCGAACTTCGACTCCGAGGTCCAGCAGATGGTGGACCTCAACCCCGACGGCATCGTCGTCATCGGGTTCGAGGAGTCCTCGCGGATCATCCAGGGGCTCAACGAGAACGGCATCGGCCCGCAGCGCTGATGTAGTCCTCTCCCTCCGGCCGCGGCCCGGTACCCCTCATGGGGTGCCGGGCCGCTGTCGTGCGGTCAGCGCTGCAGCCGCTGCCTCTCGGGCGCTCGGTCGGCCGGCCGGTCGTGGGGGTCGAGGCCCGAGGTGGCTCTCGTCGGGCCACACGGCGCTGCGCCGCAGGCCGCCGTCGGTGAGCTCGAGCAGCGTGACGGGGGAGTGGTCCCGTCCCGGTCGGCCCCGTCGCGGGCGACGACGGTGTCGTCGTGGGCGTGACGCGGGCGGCCGGACGGGCGGGGCGGCGTGCACCGGCACGCGGGAGCCGCCGGCGGTCAGCGCCCGGCAAGGGAGGCCCTTCATGCCGCCATCGGAGGCGCGCAGCAGGAGGACCCGGTGCCCCCCACGCCTCGCCGGCCCAGGCGGAGGGCCCCTGCGCCGGGGCCGGAACCGAGGAGGCCGGCGCCCCCGGGGTGGGGACGCCGGCCTCGTCGGCGGGCTCAGGGACTCACTGCGCCTTGGCGAGGGTCCCCAGGTAGAGCTCGATGACCTTGGGATCGGTCATCAGCGAGCGGCCGGTGTCGGTGTAGGCGTTGCGGCCCTGGTCGAGCACGTAGCCGCGGTCGCAGATCTGCAGGCAGCGCCGGGCGTTCTGCTCGACCATGATGATCGAGACCCCGGTGGCGTTGATCCGCCGGCAGCGGATGAACACCTCGTCCTGGTAGGCGGGCGACAGGCCCGCGGACGGCTCGTCGAGCAGCAGCACCGACGGGTCCATCATCAGCGCCCGCCCCATGGCGACCATCTGCCGCTCGCCGCCCGAGAGCGAGCCGGCCTTGCCCTTGCGCCGCTCGCCGAGCAGCGGGAACAGGTCGACGACGTAGTCGAAGCGCTCCCTGAACGTCTTCGACCGCAGGTAGACGCCCATCTGCATGTTCTCCTCGATGGTGAGCGAGGGGAACACGTTGTTGTTCTGCGGCACGTAGCCCACGCCCAGGGACACCAGCCGGTGCGCCGGGGCGGAGGTGATGTCCTCGCCGCGCAGCGTCACGTTCCCGGAGCGGACGGGGATCAGCCCGAACAGGGTCTTGAGCAGCGTCGACTTGCCGGCTCCGTTGGGGCCGATGATGCCGACGAGCTCGCCCTCCTGCAGGTAGAAGTCGCAGCCGCGCAGGATGTTGACGCCGGGCACGTAACCGGCGACCAGGTCGTCGGCGCGCACCAGCGCCCCCTCGGCCAGCCGCAGGTGCTCCTCGCGGGTGGCGGCCTTCTCCGCGGGGGAGAGCTCGGTGGCGCCGGCGGCGGCCTCGTCGGCGCGGGTGACGTCCTCGCCGGACTCGTCGACCTCGAACAGCGGCTCGCTCATCGGCCGGCCTCCCCGGTGGTGTCGGACCCGAGGACGCGGCCGCCGCCGAGCTCCTCGGCGGCGATCTGCTGCTCGGCCTGCGCGAGCACCCGGTCCTCCTCCTCGACGGTGAGCGGGGCGTCGTGGTGCGCGCCGAGGTAGGCGTCGACGACCGCCTGGTTCTGGCTGATCGACTCGGGCGGGCCTTCGGCGATCACCCGGCCGGCGGCCATGACGACCACCCAGTCGCTGATGTCGCGCACGACGTCCATGTCGTGCTCGACGAAGATCACCGTCATGCCCTCCTCACGGAGGTCCTTGACGTGCCCGAGCAGGCTCTGGGTGAGCGCCGGGTTCACCCCGGCCATCGGCTCGTCGAGCATGACCACCTGCGGGTCGCTCATCAGCGCCCGCGCCATCTCCAGCAGCTTTCGCTGGCCACCGGAGAGGGTGCCGGCGAACTCGTCCTTCTTGGCGTCGAGCTTGAACCGCCGCAGCAGGTCCATCGCCTTGTCGGTGTTCGCCGCCTCCTGCCTGCGCCAGGTCCCCGGGACCAGGGCCCGCAGGAAGCTCTCGCCCTTCTGCCCCTGTGCGCCGAGCAGCATGTTCTGCAGGACGGTGAGCCGGGACAGCGCCTTGGTCAGCTGGAAGGTGCGCACGACGCCGAGCCGGGCGACCTGGTGCGGCGCGAGCTTGCCCAGCGGGCGGCCGTCGAAGCTCCACGTGCCGGTGTCGGGCTGGTCGAACCCGGTGAGCAGGTTGAACAGCGTCGTCTTGCCGGCGCCGTTGGGCCCGATCAGGCCGGTGATGCCGCCGCGCTGGACCTCCAGGTGGTCGACCGACACCGCGGTCAGGCCGCCGAAGGTGCGGGTGACGTTCTCGACGACGACCACCGGGTCGGGCTTGGCGACGCCGACCTCCCACGGGACGTCGCGCAGCGCCGCCTGGGCCAGCCGCTGGGGGCTGCGGCCGGCGGTCGCGGAGCCCTGCTGCCGGGAGGCCGCCGTCGCGCCGGTGGTCTGGTCGCCGCCGGCCGGGCCGGTGTTCTCAGCGGGCATCGAGCATCACCTCTCGTCGGTCGCCGAAGATGCCCTGCGGCCGGAAGACGAGCAGCAGCATCAGGCCCAGCCCCACCAGGACGAACCGGATCTGCGCCACGTCCGTGGCCGACAGCAGCCCCTCCGGGATGACGCCGTTGTCGATCAGTGCCCGCAGACCGGTGTCGGCGAACTGGATGACGAACAGCAGGATGATCGCGCCCACCACCGGGCCGAGCACGCGCGCGGCCCCGCCGAGGATGAGCACGGTGTAGGCCAGGAACGTGTTCGCGTTCTGGAACTGGTCGGGGTTCGCCGCGCCGGTGGCCACCACGTAGACCATGCCACCGAGGGCGCCCATCACGCCGCCGAGCACCAGCGACTGCATCTTGTAGAGGTAGACGTTCTTGCCCAGCGCCCGCACGGCGTCCTCGTCCTCGCGGATCGCCTTGAGGACGCGGCCCCACGGGCTGCGCATGAGCAGCCACACCAGCAGGCACAGCAGCGCGACGAGGACCCAGCCGACGAGGGCCACCCACAGCTCGCCGCCGCTCCAGCGGGTGCCGAGGATCGGGTAGCGCCGACTGGTGTCCCACGGGGCCAGGGAGATGAAGTCGCCGTTGAAGCCGGCCAGGCCGCGGGTGCCGCCGGTGACGGGGCTGGCCGACACCGACCGGAACAGCAGCCGCAGTCCCTCCGCCGCCGCGATGGTCGCGATGGCCAGGTAGTCCGCCCGCAGCCGCAGGGTCGGCAGACCGAGCAGCAGGGCGAGGAAGACCGCGGCGGCCAGGCCGACGACCACGCCGACCCAGAAGTCGAGGCCCCACTGGGTCACCGAGATCGCGATGCCGAAGCCGCCGAGCATGGCGAAGCCGATCTGGCCGAAGTTCAGCAGGCCCGTGTAACCGAAGTGCACGTTGAGGCCGATGGCCAGCAGCGCGAAGAACACCGCCTGGAAGCCGAGCGCCGACTTGCCCGCGACGGCCAGTGCGTTGAGGAGGTCGCCCATGGCTCAGCCGATCCGTGCGCGGCTGCCCAGGATCCCCTGGGGCCGGATGACGAGGATGACGATGAGCAGCACCAGGCCGCCGACGTACTTGACGTCGCTCGGGATGACCAGCGTCGACACCTGGACGAAGACGCCGACGATGACGCTGCCCACCAGGGCGCCGTAGGCGGTGCCGAGGCCGCCGAGGGTGACGCCGGCGAACATCAGCAGCAGCAGCTGGAAGCCCATGTCCCAGCGCACCTGGTCGGACAGGCCGAGCAGGACGCCGCCGAGCGCGGCCAGCGCCCCGCCCATCATCCAGACGACCAGGATGACGCGGTTGACGTTGATGCCGGAGGACGCGGCGAGGTCCCGGTTGTCGGCCACCGCCCGCATCGCCTTGCCGATCTTGGTGCGCTGCAACATGACCGCGACGAGGACCAGGACCGCGACCGAGATGACGATCGAGATCAGCGACTGGTTGGTCAGGCGGAAGAGCCCGTAGTCGACCGCCCGGGAGGTGCCCAGGCCGGAGTAGGGGTTGGAGAACCCGCCGTAGACGATCTGGATCAGGTAGCGCAGCAGCAGGGACAGGCCGATCGACACGACCAGCGCGGCCACCAGGCCGGTGCCGCGGCGGCGCAACGGCCGCCACAGGCCGAGCTCGTTGAGCGCGCCGAACGCCGCGCCGCCGATCATCGCGATGATCGCCGCCGGGATGATCGGCACACCGAGTCCGGTGTTGACCCACCAGGCGAACAGGGCGCCGATGGTGACCAGCTCCCCGTGGGCGAAGTTGGTCAGGCCGGTGGTGCCGAAGATCAGCGACAGTCCGACCGCGCACATCGCGATGAGCAGGCCGAAGCGCAGGCCGTCGACGAGCAACTGGATGGCCTCCACGTTGCCGCCGCCCGAGCCCTGGGTGCCGTCGTTCAGGCCGAACTGGACCGGCTGGCGGCGACCGGGGTCGACGGTGACGGTGCGGCTGTCCTCGCCGGTGATGACGACGCCGTCGGGCAGGGAGTCGGCGTCGATGCTGACGGTGTACTGGCCGGGGCCGGGGACCTCGACGGCGAACCGGCCGTCCTCGTCGGTCTCGACGCTGTCGACCTCGTCGCCGGCGGCGGTGGTGACCGTGACCTCGATGCCCTCGATCGGACCGCTGCGGCCGGTCTGCAGGGTGCCCACGACCGATTCGCCCTGGGCGCTCGCGGTGCCGGGTACCAGCACGGCCAGGCCGGCCGCGGCGACGAGGACCAGCAGGATGCGCAGCAGCACCCCGTGGGCGGCCGTCGCGGGGCCGGAGCGGACCGTGCTCCGGGCGGCCCCGGTCCGCCCGGAGCGGGCTGACGGGTGCGTCACACAACCTCCCAGGTCGTGGCAGTGGAGCCCGGACGGTAACCCAGGCGTGTCGCGCGGCCTTTCCCCGTCGCCGAGCTGTGACCGAAGAGCGACACGCCCGTGTGGTCACTCCCGTCCCACGACCGGCGCGTCGGCCCGGTCACGGGGCGGCGCGGGTGCAGTCTCCTCCCACCGTCCAGGGGAGGACTCCCGTGTCAGGAACCGGTCAGCGGTCCCGCGTGGTGACGCGCACGGCGCGTCCCGACGACCTGCCCGCCGTCCTCGCGCTGGTGCGCCAGCACCGCGTCGAGGCGCACGCCGAGGGGGTCCTCACCGGGCAGACACCCGGCGCCGCGGCCGCCGCGGGGTTCCGCCGGCTGCTGTCCGACCCCGGTCACCGGGTCGTCCTCGCCGTCCTCCCGGGGGCGTGCGCGCCCCACCGCGGCGCGGGCTCCGCCGGCGAGGTGGTCGTCGGGCTGGCCGTCCTGGGGCTCGACCCGCTGTCGGCGCTGCTCGGCGTCCCGCAGGTCACCGTGGACAACCTCGTCGTCCACCGCGACCACCGGCGCCGCGGCGCCGGCGCCGCGCTGCTGGCCGCGGCCGCGGGTCACGCCGAGAGCGTGGGCGCCGACCACGTCGTGGCCGCCGTCGGCGGGCACGAGGCCGAGCGGCAGCGGTTCTTCGCCCGCATGGGCTTCGCGCCGCTCACCACCCGCCGGATCGTCCCCCGCGAGACGCTCGTCCGGTCGCTGGCCGTTTGGCAGCGCGGGGGCGTCCCGGTGCCGCGCCGGCCGGCGCCGCGCCGCCGCCCCCTGCCGCGGGTGCTGCCGGGCCTCGAGGCGGCCGCGGAGGCCTGAACGAGCCCGTCCCGCAGCCGGGCAGTGGTCGTAGGCGATCAGTAGCCGGCTGACGGGGGTGACGTCATTCCTGGCTGTGAGGAGTTGAGGACGCAACCTCGGTCCGCGGCATACGCCACGGGCGCCTGACGGGCGCCATCCGCGGGGTCTAACCGCATATGGACGAGCTCGCCTCAGTGACGCTCAGTTGACGCTGCGATGACGGCCCGACGGGAAAGTGGCGGAGCACGACTGTGCCAGAGGCGCCCGTACCACCCGCGGTCAACGTCCTAGCCTGGGGGAATTTGTGATCACCGAAACCGAACCGCTGCCGGTGCTGCTATTCCGGCTCCGTGAGACTCGTCGCCGACGGCGGCGCTGGTTCATCTGGGGCGGGGTCGTGGGCTACACCTTCTTCTTCGTGACTCTCGCCTCCACCGATGACACCGACACGGGAGTCATGGTGTCCCTCGTCGCCTTCCTGTTAGCGCCATCCCTCCTCATAGCCGGAAACCTCCTCTACAACAAAAGATCCGCGGCCTGCGTGAACAGATCGCGTGGGCGGAGGCTGCGCTGCCTCCCGGTAGCGCGAATGGGAGCCCAAAGACCGACCGAGCAGCGTGGTTGACGCTGGCAGGCGCGATCGTTGCCCCAATTTGTACGGTGCTGGTTGAGGTCTTCAAGGGTTAGTGGACGCTTACGTGCGAACGGGATGTCTCGCTTCGAGGGCCTGAGCTAGCAGTAGGCCAGCCCCGACGACCTTCAAGGAAGGGTGTCAGAGACGGTCCGGACTCGAGATCGGTGGTCGGAGGGGACATCTTCAGGAGCCCGGGGCGGGACTGCATCCGTTTCTGGCGGGTCTTCACCAGTGAGATCAGCCAGCGATGGTGTGCTTGGTCGGGTGGGCCACCGACCGACGCAGATGCGCCCACACCGGCTCGACCGGGTTGAGTTCGTGGGAGTGAAGCGGCGACAGACGAGCACGTCTGAACAGTCGGGAGGGCCGAAGGGTGCTGTAGGCGCGGGCGAAGTATGTCCAGGCTCGGGTTGTGACGACCGACCTCACCACCTTCCTGACCGCACTTCACCTCCGCATCGACGACCATCTGACCGGCGGTGAACGCGCCGGTCACCCACCGCGGTTGACCGGTCCGGAGCTGCTCACTCTGGCCACCGCCCAGGTCCTGCTGGGTGTGCCCGCTGGCTGCGACTGGTGCCCGCCGCGATGTCTGGCGCCTTCCCGTATCTGCCGGGACAGTCCGGCTACAACGGGCGGCTGCGCGGTACGTTGTCGGTACTCGAGCGACCGATCCGGATGCTGGCCGCAGATGCCGACCTGTGGCCGCATCCGGTGTGGCTGGTCGACTCCACCCCGGTCGAGTGCGCCCGCTCCCGACCCAACGTGGACCGCTCGGCCTGGCCGGGGCCGCCAGCTCAAGCTACTGCCCAGCCACTCGCACTAATTCTGGGGCTTGGACGCTTCTGGGGCCTGGACGCCTGCGGTGCGGGCCTGCTGCGCCTTGGAACCGCGATCACCCGCCTCGCCTTGATCGGGAGCCGCTGGCGCCCGAACGGCAGCTGATCAAGTCGGTCTACGACACCTTGGAAGGCCACCTCGACTTCGAGCTGCACGGCGGCCGCAGCTTCACCGGCGTGGCCACCCGGGTCGCCAACGCCTGCTCGCCCTGACCGCCGCCATCTGGCCAGACCGCGCCACCGACCAGCCGTCACTGATCCTCGATAGGGGCCCACCGCGAGCTGGTGAGTGGTGGGGGCAGGAGGGTTCTTCAGCCGGGCGAGATGGCGCAGGTGAGGCGGGCGCTGGCGGTGGTCCGCCCCTGGTCGTCGGAGACCTCGATGACGAAGGTGGACAGGCTCCGGCCGCGGCGCACCGGCGTGCAGACGGCGGTGACGGAGCCCGTCGTGGCCGCCCGCAGGTAGCTGGCGTTGAGCTCCACGCCCACGACCCGCCGTCCGGGGCCGGCACCGATGACCGCCGCCCACGAGCCCAGTGACTCCACGAGCGCGCAGGTGGCCCCGCCGTGCAGCAGACCGTAGGGCTGCTGGTTGCCCTCCACGGGCATGGTCGCCACCAGCCGGTCGGGGGAGTAGTCGACGATCTCGATGCCGAGCTTGTCGTCGAGCGGGCTGCGCGGCGCGTCCGACAGCCAGTCCGGAGGAGAGGTCGTCACGCCCGGCACGGTAACGACCGCCGGCAGTGACCTCCGGCGCGGCCCCGCAGGAGGTCCCGCACCGGGCTCGCGGCGGTCGGGGGGCACCCGGGTCCTTCTAGGATCGGCGGCGATGTCCGCTCCGGTGACCGCCACAGAGTCCGCCAGCACCGCGCCCGCCGCCCCGTCGACCCCCGGGGCGCGGCCGCGGCTGCTGCTCCTCGACGGGCACTCGCTGGCCTACCGCGCCTTCTTCGCCCTGCCGGTGGAGAACTTCTCCACGACCACGGGCCAGCCGACCAACGCCGTCTACGGCTTCACGTCGATGCTGATCAACGTGCTGCGCGACGAGCAGCCCACGCACCTGGCGGTCGCCTTCGACGTCGGCCGCAAGACCTTCCGCAGCGAGATCTACGCGGAGTACAAGGCCAACCGCACCGAGAGCCCGACCGACTTCCGCGGCCAGGTCAGCCTCATCCAGGAGGTGCTGGGGGCGCTGCACGTCCCGGTGATCACCGCGGAGGGCTTCGAGGCCGACGACGTCATCGCCACGCTCACCGTGCAGGCCGTCGAGCAGGGCATGGACGTGCTCATCTGCACCGGCGACCGCGACGCGCTGCAGCTGGTGAACGAGCACGTCACCGTGCTCTACCCGCGCAAGGGCGTCTCCGACCTGACCCGGTTCACGCCGGAGGAGGTCGAGGCCAAGTACGGGCTGACGCCGCGGCAGTACCCCGACTTCGCCGCGCTCCGGGGCGACCCGAGCGACAACCTGCCCAGCATCCCGAGCGTCGGTGAGAAGACCGCGGCCAAGTGGGTGCGCGAGTACGGCTCGCTCGACGAGCTGGTCGACCGGGTCGACACGGTGAAGGGCAAGGTCGGGGAGAAGCTGCGCGAGCACCTGTCCTCGGTGCTGCAGAACCGCCGGCTGACCGAGCTGGACCGCTCGGTGGTCCTCGAGGTCGGCCCGCAGGACCTCGCCGTGCGCCCCTGGGACCGCAACGAGGTGCACACCCTCTTCGACAACCTGCAGTTCCGGGTGCTGCGCGACCGGCTGTTCGCCACGCTGAGCAGCGCCGAGCCCGAGGTGGAGGGCGGCTTCGAGGTCACCGCCGACGACGTGCCGGCCGGCGGGCTGTCGGCCTGGCTCGACGCGCACGCCCGCACGGGGCGCACCGGCGTCGTCCTCCGCGGCAGCTGGGGGCGGGGGACGGGTGAGCTGACCGGTGTGGCGCTGGCCGCCGGCGACGACCACGCCGTCTTCGTCGACGTCGGCCCCGACCTCGACGCCGACGACGAGCGGGCGCTGGCCGACTGGCTGGCCGACCCGGGCACCGAGAAGGTGGCGCACGACGTCAAGGGCCCGCTGCTGGCGGTGTGGGCACGCGGCTGGGACCTGCAGGGCCTGGTGAGCGACACCGCGCTGGCCGCCTACCTGGCCACTCCTGGACAGCGCTCGTTCGACCTCGGCGACCTGTCGGTGCGCTACCTCAAGCGCGCGCTCGAGGACGCCGCCGAGCCCGAGTCCCAGATGACCCTCGACGGGCTCGGGCCGAGCGAGGCCGACCTCGCCGCCGAGGCCGCGCACGCCGACGTCGTCAAGGCGGTCGCGGTCAACGACCTCTCCGACGCCCTCGAGCAGGTGCTCGGCCAGAAGGGCGGCGACCACCTGCTCGAGGGGATGGAGCTGCCGCTGACCCGCGTGCTGGCGCGGATGGAGCAGCGCGGCATCGCCGTCGACGTGGACCTGCTCACCGAGCTGCAGCGCGAGTTCGCCGAGGGGGTGGCCGCCGCGGCCGCCGAGGCCTACGCCGTCATCGGCAGGGAGATCAACCTCGGCTCGCCCAAGCAGCTGCAGGCGGTGCTGTTCGACGAGCTCGGGCTGCCGAAGACCAAGAAGATCAAGTCCGGGTACACCACCGACGCCGACGCGCTGACCAGCCTGCTGGCCTCGACCGGGCACCCGTTCCTCGAGCACCTGCTGCGCCACCGCGACGTGACCCGGCTGCGCACCGTCATCGACGGGCTCATCCCGATGGTCGACGACGGCGGCCGCATCCACACGACGTTCCAGCAGACCGTCGCGGCCACCGGCCGGCTCTCCTCGATCGACCCGAACCTGCAGAACATCCCGATCCGCTCGGCCGAGGGGCGGCGGATCCGGCAGGCGTTCGTCGTCGGCCCCGGCCACGAGTCGCTGATGACGGCCGACTACAGCCAGATCGAGATGCGGATCATGGCCCACCTCTCCGGCGACGAGGGCCTCATCGAGGCGTTCACCTCGGGGGAGGACCTGCACTCCTTCGTCGCGTCGCGGGCCTACGGGATCCCCATCGAGGACGTCGACCCCGAGATGCGCCGCCGGATCAAGGCGATGAGCTACGGCCTGGCCTACGGGCTGTCGGCCTACGGCCTGGCCCAGCAGCTGCGCATCTCCCCGGAGGAGGCGCGCGAGCAGATGCACGCCTACTTCGAGCGCTTCGGCGGGATCCGCGAGTACCTCGACGGCGTCGTCGACCACGCCCGGCAGACCGGCTACACCGAGACGACGCTCGGCCGCCGCCGCTACCTGCCCGACCTCACCAGCGACAACCACCAGCGGCGGCAGATGGCCGAGCGGATGGCGCTCAACGCCCCGATCCAGGGGTCGGCCGCCGACGTCATCAAGGTGGCGATGCTCGGTGTCGAGCGCGCGATCGCGGCCGAGGGCCTGTCCTCGCGGATGCTGCTGCAGGTGCACGACGAGCTCGTGCTCGAGGTGGCGCCGGGGGAGCGGGAGGCCCTCGAGGCGCTGGTGCGCCGGGAGATGTCCGGCGCCGCGCAGCTCTCGGTCCCGCTCGAGGTCTCCGTCGGCAGCGGCCGCAGCTGGGACTCCGCCGCGCACTGAGCCACCGGTGGACCCCGGACGTCGCGGGCCGCGCCGCCCGGAGCACGACGGTGTGCGCGCACGCCGTGTTCGCACTCCCGGAACGGCGCGTCCGCGCACACCGTCGATCACCTGCCCGCCGCCCCCGTCCCTGCCGGGCGGGATCCGGCGGGTGCTGGTCGCCGGGAGCCCGGGGCGGGGAAGACGACGCTCGCCCGAGAGCTCGCCCACCGGCTCGGCCTGCCGCACACCGAGATGGACGCTCTCTTCCACGGGCCCGGCTGGGTGCCGCGCCCGTCGTTCGAGGCCGACGTCGACGCGCTGCTGGCCACGAGCGGGTGGGTGACCGAGTACCAGTACGCGTCGGTCCAGCCGCGACTGCTCGTCGCCGCGGACGCGGTCGTGTGGCTGGACCACCCGTGGCCGGTGGTCGTGTGGCGGCTGGCCCGCCGCACGCTGCGCCGGGCGGTGACGCAGCAGGAGCTCTACAACGGCAACCGGGAGCGGCCGCGCGGCTGGCTGTGCGGCTCCCACCCGTTGTGGACCGTGGCCGGCCGCGGGTTCGGCACCATCCGGCGCACCAACGCCGTCCACCTCGCCGCAGCCGCGCAGGCCCGCGGCGTGGTCGTCGTCCGGTTGCGCGGCGCCCGAGCTGCCGACCGCTGGCTCGCCGTCCAGCGCCGGTCCTGACCCTCCACCTCAGGTCGAAGGTCAGGTTCGGTGGGCGACCAGGACGAGCGTGCCGGGGACCAGGGCGCCGCGGGCCGGGGACCACTGACCCCACTCCTGGGCGCGGCCCGGCGTCCACTCGGGCTCGACCAGGTCGTCCAGCACCAGCCCGGCAGCGACGACGGCGCGCACCCAGTCGCCGACCGTGCGGTGGTGCTCGACGTAGACCGTGCGCCCCTCGCCGTCGGTCTCGACGTAGGGCCGGCGGTCGAAGTAGGAGGAGACGACGCGGAGGTCGTCGGGGTCGGGGGAGTCGGGCAGTGGCCAGCGGAAGGGGTGGTTGACCGACGCGGCGAAGCGCCCGCCCGGTCGCAGCACCCGCGCCACCTCGGCCAGCGCCCCCTCGACGTCGGCGACGAACGGCAGCCCCCCGAACGCCGAGCACACGACGTCGACCGAGGCGCCGGCCAGCGGCAGCGCCCCGGCGTCGGCCTGCAGCAGGGGGACCTCGACCCCGGTGGTGCGGCCGAGGTCCGCCGCCCGGGCGAGCATCCCGCCGGACACGTCGAGGGCGACGACGTCGGCGCCGGCCCGCCGCAGCCACCGCGCGCAGGGCGCCGAGCCGCAGCCGACCTCCAGCACCCGCCGCCCGGCGACGTCGCCGAGCAGGTGCGCGTCGGCCTCGCGCAGCCCCTCGGGGCACCACAGGAAGTCGACGTCGCCGAGGTCGGCGCCGTGCTCGGCGAGGTAGGCCGGCGCCGCGGCGTCCCACCAGCCGCGGTTGGCCCGCACCGACTCGGCCGCTCCGGCGCTGCGGCGCTCGACGCCGCCGGCGGCGGGATAGCCGTCGGGGCCCAGGGGGAGGGCGGTCGGCGGGATCATGACACGCCGATCGTGACACGCCGCGGGGAACCGGGCAGAGATCGCCACCCAGGTGGACCCGCACGCGCTCGCGTCCGTACCATGGGGGAGCGCCAGAGGTCTGTCAGTGCTGTACCCGCAAGGGATCGGCGCGCGCCGGCTCTCCACCGCTCCCGCGGTCACCCGGCCGCGGTACCCCGTCCCTACGCACCCCCCGTCCGGAGCACTCGACCACATGACCTCCACCCAGGTCCGTCCTGACAGCACCCCCCAGATCGCGGTGAACGACATCGGCACCGCCGAGGACTTCCTCGCCGCGATCGACCAGACGATCAAGTACTTCAACGACGGCGACATCGTCGAAGGCGTCATCGTCAAGGTCGACCGGGACGAGGTGCTGCTGGACATCGGCTACAAGACCGAGGGCGTCATCCCCTCGCGCGAGCTGTCCATCAAGCACGACGTCGACCCCAACGAGGTCGTCAAGGTCGGCGACGAGGTGGAAGCCCTCGTCCTCCAGAAGGAGGACAAGGAAGGCCGCCTGATCCTGTCCAAGAAGCGCGCCCAGTACGAGCGCGCCTGGGGCACGATCGAGGCCAAGAAGGAAGCCGACGAGGTCGTCACCGGCACCGTCATCGAGGTCGTCAAGGGTGGCCTCATCCTCGACATCGGCCTGCGCGGGTTCCTCCCCGCCTCCCTGGTCGAGATGCGCCGCGTCCGCGACCTGCAGCCCTACGTGGGCCGCGAGCTCGAGGCGAAGATCATCGAGCTCGACAAGAACCGCAACAACGTCGTCCTCTCCCGCCGGCAGTGGCTGGAGCAGACGCAGTCCGAGGTCCGCAGCGAGTTCCTCAACAAGCTCGCCCGCGGCCAGGTCCGCACCGGCGTCGTCTCCTCGATCGTCAACTTCGGCGCGTTCGTCGACCTGGGCGGCGTGGACGGTCTCGTGCACGTGTCCGAGCTGTCCTGGAAGCACATCGACCACCCCTCCGAGGTCGTCGAGGTGGGCCAGGAGGTCACCGTCGAGGTCCTCGACGTCGACCTCGACCGCGAGCGGGTCTCCCTGTCGCTGAAGGCGACGCAGGAGGACCCGTGGCGTCAGTTCGCCCGCACCCACCAGATCGGTCAGGTCGTGCCGGGCAAGGTCACCAAGCTGGTGCCCTTCGGCGCGTTCGTCCGGGTCGACGAGGGCATCGAGGGCCTGGTGCACATCTCCGAGCTGGCCGAGCGCCACGTGGAGATCCCCGAGCAGGTCGTGCAGGTCGGCGACGAGATCCTGGTCAAGGTCATCGACATCGACCTCGACCGGCGCCGCATCTCGCTGTCGCTCAAGCAGGCCAACGAGGGCGTCATCGGCGACGAGGAGCAGTTCGACCCCGCCGCCTACGGCATGTCCGCCACCTACGACGAGCAGGGCAACTACATCTACCCCGAGGGCTTCGACCCGGAGACCGGGGAGTGGCTCGAGGGCTACGACGAGGCCCGCGAGACGTGGGAGCGGCAGTACGCCGAGGCCCAGGCCCGCTTCGAGGCGCACCGCAAGCAGATCGCGGCGGCCCGCGAGGCCGACGCGGAGGCCGCGGCCGGTGGCAACTACTCCTCCGGTGGCGACACGGCCAGCACCGACACCTCCGGTGGCACGCTGGCCAGCGACGAGGCGCTCGCCGCGCTGCGGGCCAAGCTCGCCGGCGGGGAGTGACCGGCTGACCGCCTGCTGACGGTCTGACCGACACGACAGAGGCCCAGGACCCGCGGAGGGTCCTGGGCCTCTGCCGTGTCCCCGGTCCGCGCCGTGCGACGCGGCGGCGGGGGACGGCCCGCCCGGCTTCCCCGACCGGACGGGCGGGCTCGGCCCTCCTGCATGAGCAGGAGGGCCCTTCGTCAGAGGCTGAGGATGATCGCGAAGGCCGACCGCGGGCGGCCACCGGCGGCGGCCAGGGCCTGCCAGGTGTGGCGGCCGGCGGGGGCGGCGTCGAGCAGCCAGCGGAGGAAGGCGTTGCGACGCGACGGCGTGGCCCCGCGCATCGCCAGCCGCTCCCGGACCGCGGGCAGGTCGGTCACCCGGACGCCACCCGTGCGCTCGATCCGGTGCCGGCCCGCGGCGCGGGGGCCGGCGACGACCGACGGGGTGGCGGTGCGGGTCTGCGACATCGGTGTGCCTGCCTCTCTCGGCTGCTGTCCGGCGGGGGATCGCCGTGGCGGACGTTATGAGCTGTGACTGGTGTGACTGCTGCGACGCGCCGGACGGGGCGGACGGGCGTTACCCGTCCGTGACCGCCGACCGCGTGCTGGCTACCGTCCGTGCATGCTGCGGATCGGGTTGACCGGTGGGATCGGGTCGGGCAAGAGCACGGTGGCCGCGCTGCTCGCGGCCCGCGGCGCGGTGGTCGTCGACGCCGACCGCATCGCCCGCGAGGTCGTCGAGCCCGGCACCCCCGGGCTCGCCGCCGTCGTCGGCGCCTTCGGTCCGGGCGTGCGCGCCGTCGACGGCTCGCTGGACCGGGCCGCGCTCGCCGCCATCGTCTTCACCGACCCCGAGGCCCGCGCGCGGCTGGACGGCATCGTGCACCCGCTCGTGCGGGCGCGGGCGCGGGAGGTCATCGACCGGGCGGCGCCGGACGCCGTCGTCGTCCAGGACGTGCCGCTGCTGGTCGAGACCGGCCAGGCCGGCGTCCACGACCTGGTGCTCGTCGTGGAGACGGACCTGGAGACGCGGGTGGCCCGGCTGCTGCAGCGGGGCCTGTCCGAGGAGGACGCCCGTGCCCGGATCGCGGCGCAGGCCACCGACGAGCAGCGCCGGGCGGTGGCCGACGTCGTCCTGGACAACAGCGGTGGGCCGGAGGCGCTGGCCGAGCAGGTGGACCGGTTCTGGGCCGAGCGCGTCCTGCCGCGGACCGGGGGAGCGGCCGGTGCGGTCCCCGGCGGCGCCTGACCGCCGGACGGAACAGGGCCCCAGGTCGTCGACCTGGGGCCCTGCGGGGGGTGGGCGATACTGGGTTCGAACCAGTGACCTCTACCGTGTCAAGGTAGCGCTCTACCACTGAGCCAATCGCCCGGATCCGATCTGCCGACCGGCCCGCTCCACCGGCGCGGAGGCGAGGTGGAGACGGGATTTGAACCCGTGTAGACGGCTTTGCAGGCCGTTGCCTCGCCTCTCGGCCACTCCACCGCACACACGGGCGCCGGTCTCGCGACCAGCGCCCGAGGTCCCGAGCGGACGACGGGATTCGAACCCGCGACCCTCACCTTGGCAAGGTGATGCTCTACCAACTGAGCCACGTCCGCGTTGCTGTCGTACGGGGAGAACCATACCCGACCCCGGGAGAGGGGTCCCGCAGGGGGTCCCGGGAGGTCAGCGGGCTCCCGGGTCGGCGCCACCGTTGGACAGCAGGGCCGCCAGCTGCTCGTCGACGTCGAGGGCGGCCGTCTCCTGGCCGGGAGGCACCAGGGTCTCGGTCTGCAGGAGGAAGGCCGCGACCGTCGCCCGCGACAGCTCGAACAGCGCCTCGCCCGAGGGTGCGCGCAGGTGCAGGTAGAGGACGTCGCCGCTGGTGCGCGCCGGCCACAGGCGCACGTCGCCGTCCCCGGCGGGGCGCTCGAGGCCGGCGGTCAGCAGCTCGCGGGCCAGCAGCCAGGTGATGCCGTCGTCGGCGGACTCCGCGGTGTCCCCGAAGCCGATGCCGACCGCGAAGGGGTCGCGGACCTCGTAGGAGAGGACGGCGGGGACCTCGGTCCAGGTCGTGGGACCGACCAGGTGCATCGTCAGGGGGACGGCGTACCCGGGGGAAGCTCGGTGGGCCATGACGGGTAGAACGACCGGCGGGGCGGGATGTTGCGCGCTGCTCTCCCCGGGCGTGTCGCCCGGACGGGTGGTGACCGGCGGCTCCGTCGCGGCGTGGTGAACCGCGCCGGGCCCGGTGCGCGAAGACGACGTGTGACGATGGGAGCCGTGACGCGTCCGGCACGACGTCCGGAGGGGGACTCCGGCGACGCGGACCTCGTGGCGCGCGTGCGCGCCGGCGACCGGGGTGCCGTCGACGACCTCTACGACCGGTTCCGGCGGCCGGCCTTCGCGCTGGCCCGCCGCATCCTGGCCGACGACACCCTGGCCGAGGACGTCGTCCAGGACGTGTTCCTCAGCGTGTGGCGCGACCCGCACGCCTACGACCGCGCGCGCGGCAGCTTCTCCTCGTGGCTGATGGCGATGGTGCACCACAAGGCGGTCGACGCGGTCCGCCGCGAGGAGTCCCACCGGCGCCGCCAGTCCCGCGCCGAGGACGACCTGGCGCTCACCGCCCCGACCAGCGGGCACGACGTCGAGGACGAGGCGTGGAGCCGCGTGGTCTCCGAGCGGGTGCGCACTGCGCTGGGGGCGCTGCCCGACGCCCAGCGGGAGGCCCTGACGCTGGCCTACTACGGCGGCTACACCCAGCGGGAGGTCGCCGCCCTCACCCGGGCACCGCTGGGCACGGTGAAGACGCGCATGCTCGCCGGCATGCGCCGCCTCAAGGAGGAGCTCGGCGCGGTGGCCGGTGCCACGGCCGGGGGCGCGCTCAGCGGCCCCACGGCAGTCGACGGAGGAGCGCGGTGAGCGCGGCCCCCGGGTCCCACGAGCCCTTCGACGAGCTCGCCGTCGGCTGGGCGCTGCACGCGCTCGAGCCGGAGGACGAGGCCGTCTTCGGCGCCCACCTGCCGCAGTGCCCCCGCTGCGCGCGCACGGTCGCCGAGACCTCGGAGGTGATGTCCGCCCTGGCGTCCGACCTCCCGCCGGCCGAGCCCTCCCCGGACCTGCGCGACCGGCTGCGGGCCGCCGTCGAGCGCACCGAGCAGCTGCCGCCGCCGGCCGGAGCCGGCCCCCAGGATCCCACCGCGAACCCGGCGCGGGCCCCCCTGCCGGCCGGGCCGGCCGTCCCCGCGCCGCCCGGCCCGCCCGGCGGACGACGGCGCACCGACCGTCCCGCGCCCACCGGCTCCACCGCCTACCGGTCACCGGCCGAGGAGGTCGGGCGGTCGGCGTGGCGGCGGGTGCTGCCCAACGCGCTGGTGGCCGCCGCGGTGGCGGCGATCCTGGCGCTGGGCACCTGGAACGTCGTCCTCGGGTCCGCCCGCGACGAGGCGCAGTCCGCCGCCGCCGAGCAGGCCGAGGTGATGGAGGCGCTGCTGCAGCCGGGCCGGGCGACCATCGCCCCGGTCTCCGACACCGACGGCCACTCGGTGGCCACGGTCGTGGCCCGCGACGGCCAGGTGCAGGTCGTCACGCACGGCCTGCGGGTCAACGACAGGAGCGACAGCACCTACGTGGTGTGGGGCGTGCCGGAGGGGGACGCCGCTGTGGCGCTCGGCACCTTCGACGTCGTGTCCGCACGAACCGACCTGCGGACCGTAGGCTCCGCATCGACCGGTCTCGACGACTACGAGACGTACGCGATCAGCATCGAGCCCGGTCGTCGGGCTCCGTCGGCTCCGACGGACGTGGTGGCGAACGGGCAGGTGACCAGCTGAGCGGACGGGACACCGTGCCGCCGCCCTCGCGGGGGCGGCCGGCCGCGGAACAGCGGCGGGAGCGGGGCGCGCAGGACGGGCACAGCCTCCGGGAGCGGGTTGCCGGGAGCCGCTGGCGCAGGCGCGTGGCCGCGCGCAGGTCGCTGGACTCCTGCTACCGGGTCGGCGTCGGCATCGTCGGCGGGCTGGTGGTGGCCGTCGGCCTGGTCACCATCCCGCTGCCCGGTCCGGGGTGGCTCACCGTCATCGCGGGGCTGTTCGTGCTGGGCACCGAGTTCACCTGGGCCGAGCGGCTGCTGGAGTTCACCAAGCGCAACGTCCGGGCCTGGACCGACTGGCTCGGCCGCCAGCCGGTCTGGGTGCGGCTGGGCGTCGGAGCGCTGACGGCGGCGTTCGTCTACGGGGTGCTGGTCGTCACCCTGCACCTGGCCGGGGTGCCGGGGTGGGTGCCGGGGTGGGTGCCCCTGTGGCGGTGACCGTCTGGCATCATGGACGCCGCAGCGGGCGATTGGCTCAGTGGTAGAGCGCTTCGTTCACACCGAAGAGGTCACTGGTTCGAACCCAGTATCGCCCACGCGCACGAGAGGGCCGGACTCCCCGAGGGGGTCCGGCCCTCTCGCCGTCTCAGGCCGGACCGTAGGTCAGGTGCGCCACCCCGTTGCTCAGCGCCTCGACGCCGAGCAGCGACAGCTTCTGCGAGGTGCCCTCGGGGAACAGCCGGATGCCGGTGCCCACGGCCAGCGGGTAGACGTAGAGGTGCAGCTCGTCGAGCAGGCCGTCGGCGACCAGCGCCCGCACCAGGGTGGCGCTGCCGCTGACGTAGAGGTCGCCGGACTCGCGCTCCTTGAGCTCCCGGATCCGGTCGGCGTCGTAGCCGCCGATCGCCTCGGAGTTGCGCCACACCGACCCCGCGTCGGTGAGCGTGGAGGACACGACGTACTTGGTCGTGTCGTTGAAGAACGGCGCGCCCGGGTCGTCCTCGACGGTCCGGGTCGACCAGGCCGGGGCGAACATCTCGAAGGTCGTGCGCCCGAGCAGGATCCCCGACGCCTCCCTGGTCAGCGCGCCGATCGCGTCGGACAGGTCGTCGGGGAAGCCGTAGTCGACCGTCCACATCGGGACGTCGACCACCCCGTCGACGGTGGTGAACTCGTGCACCTTGATCGCGCCCATGGTGTGCTCCTCGCTGCTGGTCCGGCCGCTCGTCCGGGCCGGGGTGGTCGGTGTCGTCGGGGAGACCCTGGCCGACGCGGTTCCTCATCGGTACCGGGCGCGCCGTCCTCGCACAGCCGCTGTCGCCGGCGCCGGACCGCCACACCCTGCGCGGTCGTCGAGGGTGAGGGCGGCTGGACCTCCGTGCAGGTGCCCGGGTCGGCCCGGTACTCCGGCACCCGCGGCCTGGTCGAGGTCCGCGGGACGGTCGACGGCGTGCCGTTCCGCAGCTCGTCCACGGCCCTCGGTGACGGGACGCACGAGCTGCCGGTGGAGGCCGCGTTGCGCCGGGCCATCGGCGAGGCCGCCGACGACCAGGTCACCGTCCGGCTGGAGGAGCGGCCGGCCTGACCTCGCTCCCGCCGTCTGCCCCGCCGCCTGCCCCGGATCGGGCGCACCATGGGGGAGATGGCACTGGACAGGGCCGCGCGCCTGGAGGCGGCCGTGGAACGGGACGGCGGCACCTGCATCTGGTGCGGCCGCACGCTCTCCGGGCAGGTGACCCCGACGACCGAGCACGTCGTCCCCCGGGTCAAGGGCGGCCCGTCGTGGCTGGAGAACGAGGTCGCGGCCTGCAGCCGCTGCAACGGCGCGCGCGGGCACACCGCGCCGGTCGAGTGGCTCGAGGAGTGCCTGCGTCGCGGCTGGCCGGCCGACGAGGAGCGGCTGGGCCGGGTCCTCACCGGGCTCGCCGAGGCGATCGCCGTCCGCGGCGGCCAGCGGCGGGCGCGGCCCTACCTCGACGCGCAGCTGCGCCGGCTGCGCCGCCGAAGCGGGCAGGCGGCCTGAGCGTGGTCGGTCACCGGGGCGCGGTCGCTACAGCCGCCGTACCGTGACCGCCGTGAGCGCGGGCACGGTCGTGGCGGTCTCGGTCTACCCGGTGCGCGGCTGCGCGGGGACGGCGCTGTCGCGGGCCGAGGTCGGCCCGGCCGGCCTGGCCGGCGACCGCGCGTGGGCGGTCGTCACCGGGTCCGGACGCCGGCTGCGCGGCAAGGACGCTCCCGAGCTGGCGGCGGTCCCCGCCACCGGCGACCCCGACGCCGACGCCGCCGCCGTCACCGCCGCGCTCGGCGAGGCCGTGCGACTCGAGCCGCTGGACACCCGGCCCGACGGCGGGGCGGCGGTGCACCTGGTCTCCCGCCAGGCGCTCGACCGCGCCGCGGCGGGCATCGTGCCGGCCGGCTGCGGCGCGGAGGACCCGCGCGCCAACCTGCTGCTCGACCTGCCCGGGGACCCGCCCGACGAGCTGGAGCGCGGCTGGGTGGGCCGGCGGCTGCGCCTGGGCTCGACCGTGCTGGAGGTCACCCGCCTGCCCCGGCACTGCCTCGGCGTCTACGCCGAGGTGGTGCAGCCGGGCACGGTCGCCGTCGGCGACCACGTCGTCCCGGCGTAGTCGGGTCTCCGGGCCGGAGGCGGGCGCTCGATACGCTGACCGGTGCCCGCCCGGTCCGGACGGACGCCGACCCGCACCCCGAGCGACCCCAGGAGACCCCGTGTCCGCCGCGCCCACCCCCGCCGCCACCGCCCCGATCCGGGTGCCGGCCGGGACCACGGCCGAGCAGGCGCTCAAGGGCGCCGGGGTCGCGCTCAAGGGCCCCGACGGCGCCGTCGTCGTCCGCGACCTGGCCACCGGCGACCTGCGCGACCTGGCCTGGCGCCCCGAGGCCGACGCCGACGTCGAGCCGGTGCCGGCCGCCAGCCCCGAGGGCCGCGCGGTCATCCGGCACTCGACCGCGCACGTGCTCGCGCAGGCGGTGCAGGACCTGTTCCCCGGCACCCGCCTGGGCATCGGCCCGCCGGTCGAGAACGGCTTCTACTACGACTTCGACCCGGAGGAGCCCTTCACCCCGGAGGACCTGCAGGCGCTGGAGAAGCGCATGCAGCAGATCGTCAAGGCCGGCCAGCGCTTCTCCCGCCGCGAGATCACCGACGACGACGCCCGCGCCGAGCTCGCGCACGAGCCCTACAAGCTCGAGCTCATCGGGCTCAAGGGCGGTGCCGACGGCACCGAGGGCGCCGACGTCGAGGTCGGCGGCGCGCAGCTGACCATGTACGACAACCTCGACGCCCGCACCGGCGAGCGGGTGTGGACCGACCTGTGCCGCGGCCCGCACCTGCCGCGCACCTCGGGCATCCCGGCGTTCAGCCTGACCCGGTCGGCGGCGGCCTACTGGCGGGGCAGCGAGAAGAACCCGCAGCTGCAGCGCGTGTACGGCACCGCGTGGGAGAGCCGGGAGGCGCACAAGGCCTACCTGGAGCAGCTGGCCGAGGCCGAGCGCCGCGACCACCGCCGGCTCGGCGCCGAGCTGGACCTGTTCAGCTTCCCCGACGAGATCGGGTCGGGCCTGGCGGTGTTCCACCCCAAGGGCGGCGTCGTCCGGCGGGAGCTGGAGGCCTACAGCCGGCAGCGGCACGAGGAGGCCGGGTACTCCTTCGTCAACACCCCGCACATCACCAAGGGCCGGCTGTTCGAGATCTCCGGCCACCTCGACTGGTACGCCGAGGGCATGTACCCGCCCATGCAGCTGGACGAGGAGCGCGACGCCGACGGCACCGTGCGCCGGCAGGGGCAGGACTACTACCTCAAGCCGATGAACTGCCCGATGCACAACCTGGTGTTCGGGTCCCGCGGCCGCTCCTACCGGGAGCTGCCGCTGCGGCTGTTCGAGTTCGGCACCGTCTACCGGTACGAGAAGTCCGGCGTGGTCCACGGGCTGACCCGCGCCCGCGGCTTCACCCAGGACGACGCGCACATCTACTGCACTCCCGAGCAGATGCCCGGGGAGCTGCGCGGCCTGCTCGACTTCGTCCTCGGCCTGCTCGCCGACTACGGCCTGTCCGACTTCTACCTGGAGCTCTCCACCCGGAACCCGGACAAGTCGGTCGGCTCCGACGAGAGCTGGGAGGTGGCCACCGAGGCGCTGCGCCAGGCGGCCCTGGACTCGGGTCTGGAGCTCGTCCCCGACCCGGGCGGCGCGGCGTTCTACGGCCCGAAGATCTCCGTGCAGGCCCGCGACGCCATCGGCCGCAGCTGGCAGATGTCGACCATCCAGGTCGACTTCAACCTGCCCGAGCGCTTCGGCCTGGAGTACACCGCCGCCGACGGCTCCCGGCAGCGGCCGGTCATGCTGCACCGCGCCCTGTTCGGCTCGATCGAGCGCTTCTTCGCCGTCCTCACCGAGCACTACGCCGGCGCCTTCCCGGCCTGGCTGGCGCCGGTGCAGGTGGTCGGCATCCCGGTCACCGACGACCAGGTCGGCTACCTGACCGACGTGGCGCTGCGGCTGCGGGAGCGCGGCATCCGGGTCGAGGTCGACGACTCCGACGACCGCATGCAGAAGAAGATCCGCACCGCCGCCAAGCAGAAGGTGCCCTTCGTGCTCATCGCCGGGGCCACCGACGCCGAGGCCGGTGCGGTCTCCTTCCGCTTCCGGGACGGCAGCCAGCGCAACGGGGTGCCGGTCGAGCAGGCCGTCGACGCCGTCGCCGCGTGGGTGGCCGCCCGCCACAACGCCGACCCCACCGCCGAGAGCCCGCTGGGGCCGGCGTGAGCACCGGCCCGGAGGCGAGCTTCTCGGTCCCCGTCTCCAGCGACGACGGCGGCCCGGCGACCGTCTTCGAGCACCTGTGGACGCCGTACCGGATGGCCTACATCCGCGGGTCGGGCAAGCCGACCGGCGAGCACGACTGCCCGTTCTGCCTCATCCCGGCCATGCCCGACGAGGACGGGCTGGTCGTCGCCCGGGGCGAGACGGTCTTCGCCGTCCTGAACCTCTACCCGTACAACGCCGGACACCTCATGGTGGTCCCGTACCGGCACGTGCCCGACTACACCGACCTCACCGACGCCGAGGTCGCCGAGCTGGGCGCGTTCACGCAGACGGCGATGCGGGTGGTGCGGCAGGTGACCGGCGCGCACGGCTTCAACATCGGGATGAACCAGGGCGCGGTGGCCGGCGCCGGCATCGCCGACCACCTGCACCAGCACGCGGTGCCGCGCTGGGGCGGCGACACCAACTTCATGCCGGTCATCGGCCTGACGCGGGTCCTGCCGCAGGTGCTGGCCGAGACCCGCACGCTGCTGGCCGAGAGCTGGCCGGCGGCCGCCGCGCCGCGGGGGGCCTGATGCTGGGCTCGGGTGCCCGCGCCGCCGTCGGCCGGTTCTGGGCGCCGGTGGTCACCCGGCTGGCCCGGGCCGGGGTGACCCCGGACATGGTCACGCTCACCGGCACCCTCGGCGCGATCGCCGGCGCGGTGCTGCTCGTCGCGCACGGGCAGCTGTTCTGGGGCGCGTTCACCGTCACGGTCTTCGTGCTGCTCGACATGCTCGACGGCGCCCTCGCCCGCGCCCGCGGCGGCGGCTCGGCCTTCGGCGCGGTGCTGGACTCCACCTGCGACCGGGCCGTCGATGCCGCCGTCTTCGGTGGTCTGGTGTGGTGGTACACCGGCGACGGCGACAACCGCCTGCTCGCCCTGCTCGCCCTCGTCGGTCTCGTCCTGGGCGTGCTGACCAGCTACACCAAGGCCCGCGCCGAGGGTGTCGGCATCCCCTGCGACGTCGGGCTGGTGGAGCGCACCGAGCGGCTGATCCTGGTGCTCGCCGGCACGGGTCTGACCGGCCTCGGCCTGCCCTACGCCGTCGACGTCGGCCTGTGGCTGCTCGTCGTCGGCGGGGCGGTGACGGTGGTGCAGCGGGTGGTCGCCGTCCACCGCGGCGCCCGGGGCAAGGCGGCGCCGGCGGCGTCGACTCCGGCGCGGTGAGCGGTGAGCGCACCCGTGCCGGCACCGCCGTCCCCGCCCGTGCCCGGGTCGCCGACCGGCTCACCGACCTCGGGTACGCGGCCGGCTGGCGGGCCGTGCAGCGGCTGCCCGAGCCGCTGGCCCGCGGCGCCTTCGACGCCGGCGGCCGGTGGGCGGCCGGCCGCGACGGCCGCGGCGTGCGCCAGCTGCGGGCCAACCTGCGGGTGGCCACCGGGGGGCGGCTCGCCGACGACGAGCTCGCCGAGCTCACCGCCCGCGCGCTGCGCTCCTACGCCCGCTACTGGCAGGAGGCCTTCCGGCTACCGCGGCTGCCCCGCGAGCGGATCGTGGCCGGCACCGTCCACTCCGGTGTCGAGCACTTCGAGCGGGCGCGGGAGGCCGGCCGCGGCGTCGTCGCCGCCCTGCCGCACAGCGGCAACTGGGACGCCGCGGGCGTGTGGCTCGTCGACTGGCTCGGCGGGCCGTTCACGACCGTCGCCGAACGGCTGCGACCGGAGTCGCTCTACCGGCGGTTCCTGGAGTACCGGGAGTCCCTCGGCATCCGGGTGCTCCCGCTGACCGGGGGAGAGCGGCCGAGCTCCGCCGTCCTCCGGGAGGAGCTGGCCGGTGGTGGTTTCACCTGCCTGGTCGCCGACCGCGACCTCGGGCCCGGCGGGGTCCCGGTGGAGCTGTTCGGCCGGCCGACGACGATGCCCGCCGGCCCCGCGCTGCTGGCCGCCCGGACCGGGGCCGCCCTGCACCCGGCGATCTGCCGCTTCACCGAACGCGGCTGGGAGTTCGCCGTCCGGCCCGAGGTGCGCGTCGACGGGCCGAGCCGCCTGCGCGACCGGGTCGCCGCGGGCATGCAAGGCGTCGCCGACGCCTTCACCCGCGACCTCGCCGTCCGCCCCGAGGACTGGCACGTGCTGGGCCGCGTCTGGGCCGACGTGCCGCCCGACCCGCCCACGGGGAGGCGCGGCTGATGCGGATCGGCCTGGTCTGCCCCTACCAGTGGGACGTCCCCGGCGGCGTCCAGTACCACGTGCGCGACCTCGCCGAGACGCTGCGCGGCCTGGGCCACCACGTGGAGGTGCTCACCCCGGCCGAGCACGAGGAGTCGCTCACCGACCCCTGGATCACCTTCGCCGGGCGCACCGTCCCCATCCCCTACAACGGCTCGATGGCCAGCGTGCAGTTCGGGCCGGTGTCGGCCACCCGGGTCCGCCGCTGGCTGCGCGAGGGGCACTTCGACGTCGTCCACGTGCACGACCCGGCGCCGCCGTCGATCGGCCTGCTCGTCTGCATGATCGCCACCGGACCGATCGTGGCCACCTTCCACGCCGCCACGGTGCGCTCGAAGTGGCTGGCCGCCTGGGGGCCGGTCGTGCGCCCCTGGCTGGAGAAGATCTCCGGGCGGATCGCCGTCTCCGACTTCGCCCGCCGGGTGCAGGTCGAGCACCTGGGCGGCGACGCGGTGATCGTCCCCAACGGCGTGCACGTCGCCCCCTTCGCCGAGGGGCCGCCCCTCCCCGGCACCGCCCGCGGCGTCGACGGGCCGACCATCGGGTTCCTCGGTCGCTACGACGAGCCGCGCAAGGGCCTGCCGGTGCTGCTGGAGGCCATGCGGACCGTCGTCCGCGAGCACCCCGGCGCGCGGCTGCTCGTCGCCGGCCGCGGCGACCCCGACGCGCTGCAGGAGGCCGTGGCCGAGGACCTGCGGCCGCACGTCGCGCTGCTCGGGGAGGTCTCCGAGACCGACAAGGCCGCGTTCCTGCGCTCGGTCGACGTCTACTGCGCGCCCAACCTGCTGGGCGAGTCCTTCGGTGTGGTCCTCATCGAGGCGATGGCCGCCGGCGCGCCGATCGTGGCCAGCGACCTCGACGCCTTCGCCCGGGTGCTCGAGGACGGCACGGCCGGCGTCCTCGTCCGCCGTGGCGACAGCGGGGCGCTGGCGCGGGCGCTGTCGGACCTGCTCGCCGACCCCGCCCGCCGGGCCGCCCTGTCGGCCACCGCACGCGAGGTGGCCGCCGGCTACGACTGGCAGGTGGTGGCGCGCCGGGTGCTCGCCGTCTACGAGACCGTCGTCCTGCCCGGCTCCGGCGAGGTCACCGCCGCCGACGAGGAGGGGGAGGAGCTGCCCGCCGCGACCGGCACGGCGGGCGGGATCGACGACGCGGGAGCGTGGCCGTCCCTGCTGCGGAGGGTCCGCCGCTAGCGTGGTCGGCCGTGACGCCCGAGGCCTGGTTGCTCCTCCTCGTGGGCGTCGTCGTCCTCCTGCTGGCCTGGACGGCGTGGACGCTCACCCGCCTGCGCCGCCTGGAGGGGCGCGTGGCGCGGGCGTGGACGGTCCTCGACACCCGGCTGGGGCAGCGCGCCGCCCTCGCCGCCGACCTGGCCGCGGAGCACTCCGCCGTCCTGGGGGAGGACCGCACCGCCCGGCTGAAGACGGCGGCCTACGAGGCCCGCGAGCTGCCGGCCGGTGACCGCGAGCTGGCCGAGAACGCCCTCGGCCGGGAGCTGCGCGCCCTCCCCGCCGACCTGATCGGCCTCCCGCCGGCGCTGCTGGGCGGCCTCGCTGAGGCCGAGGACCGCATCGCCCTGGCGCGCCGCTTCTACAACGACGCCGTCCGCGACACGCACCTGCTGCGCGAGCGCCGGCTGCCCCGGCTGCTGCGGCTGCACGGCGACCGGCCGCTGCCGCGGTTCTTCGACGTCGAGGACGGACTGGATGCCGTGACCAGCGGCACGTCGGCGGCCCGCTGACCCGACCTACGATGGTCGCGGTCGTGGGCCGTCCGGCCCGGGTCCCCCCTCTCCTGGAGCAGCCCGTGTCCTCGCACGCCGACGTCCCGACCGACCCGACCGCCGCGCCGGCGACCGGCACCGACCGCGTCAAGCGCGGCCTGGCCGAGCAGCTCAAGGGCGGCGTGATCATGGACGTCGTCACCCCGGAGCAGGCGCGCATCGCCGAGGACGCCGGCGCGGTCGCGGTCATGGCGCTGGAGCGGGTACCCGCCGACATCCGCACGCAGGGCGGCATCGCCCGCATGAGCGACCCCGACATGGTCCAGGGGATCATCGACGCGGTCTCCATCCCGGTGATGGCCAAGGCCCGCATCGGCCACTTCGTCGAGGCGCAGGTGCTGCAGAGCCTGGGCGTGGACTACGTCGACGAGTCCGAGGTCCTGACCCCGGCCGACGAGGCCCACCACATCGCCAAGCGCGACTTCACCGTGCCCTTCGTCTGCGGCGCGACCGACCTGGGCGAGGCGCTGCGCCGGATCGCCGAGGGCGCGGCCATGATCCGGTCCAAGGGCGAGGCCGGCACCGGCAACGTCGTCGAGGCCACCCGGCACATGCGGGCCCTGCGCGCCGGCATCCGGCGGCTGGCCACCCTCGACGAGACCGAGCTGTACGTCGCGGCCAAGGAGCTGCGCGCCCCGCACGACCTGGTGGTCGAGGTGGCCCGCGCCGGGAAGCTGCCGGTCGTGCTGTTCACCGCCGGCGGCATCGCCACCCCGGCCGACGCGGCGATGATGATGCAGCTCGGGGCCGAGGGCGTGTTCGTGGGCTCGGGCATCTTCAAGTCCGGCGACCCGGCGCAGCGCGCGGCGGCGATCGTGCAGGCCACCACCTTCTTCGACGATCCGGCCGTGATCACCAAGGTCTCCCGCGGCCTGGGCGAGCCGATGGTCGGGATCAACGTGGCGACGCTGCCCGAGACCGAGCGCTTCGCCACCCGCGGCTGGTGAGCGGGCCGCGCATCGGCGTCCTGTCGCTGCAGGGCGACGTCCGCGAGCACCTCGCCGTCCTCACCGGCCTGGGCGCCGAGGCGGTGCCGGTCCGGCGTCCCGAGGAGCTGGCCGCCGTCGACGGGCTGGTCCTGCCGGGCGGGGAGTCGACGACGATGACCAAGCTCGCCGTCCGCACCGGCCTGCTCGAGCCGCTGCGCGACGCCGTCCGCGGCGGGCTGCCGGCCTACGGCACCTGCGCGGGCCTGGTGCTGCTGGCCGACCGGCTGCTCGACGCCCCGCCGGACCAGCCCACCGTGGGCGGCCTCGACGTCACCGTGCGGCGCAACGCCTTCGGCCGGCAGGCCGAGTCCTTCGAGTCGCGGATCGCGCTCGTCGGCGTGCCCGGCGGACCGCTGTCGGCGGTGTTCATCCGCGCGCCGTGGGTCGAGCAGGCCGGGCCGGGGGTGCAGGTCCTCGGGCGGGTCGTGGGCGGAGCGGCCGACGGTAGGATCGTCGCGGTGCGCCAGGGCGACGTCGTGGCCACCAGCTTCCACCCCGAGCTGACCGGGGACACCCGGGTCCACGCGCTCTTCGTGGAGATCGTGCGGCGCGCGGCCGCGGTCGGCGGGGCGGTGGCTGTCCCCAGTGGCGCCGGCGCCGGTGCCCCCCACCCCGGAGGAGATCAGTGAGCGGCCATTCCAAGTGGGCGACCACCAAGCACAAGAAGGCCGCGATCGACGCCAAGCGCGGCAAGCTGTTCGCCAAGCTGATCAAGAACATCGAGGTCGCGGCCCGCACCGGCGGCGGTGACCCGGCGGGCAACCCGACGCTCTACGACGCCATCCAGAAGGCGAAGAAGACCTCGGTCCCCAACGACAACATCGACCGGGCGGTCAAGCGCGGCGCGGGCCTGGAGGCCGGCGGCGTCGAGTACCAGAACATCACCTACGAGGGCTACGCCGCCGGCGGCGTCGCGGTGCTCGTCGAGTGCCTCACCGACAACCGCAACCGATCGGCCTCCGAGGTCCGCACCGCGATGACCCGCAACGGCGGCTCGATGGCCGACCCGGGCTCGGTGTCCTACCTGTTCACCCGCAAGGGCGTCATCGTCGTGCCGCGGGCCGCCGGCGTCGACGAGGACAGCGTGCTCATGGCCGTCCTCGACGCCGGCGCGGAGGAGGTCCGCGACCTCGGCGACACCTTCGAGGTCGTCTGCGAGCCCACCGACCTGGTCGCCGTGCGCACCGCCCTGCAGGACGCCGGCATCGACTACGACTCGGCCGAGGCCGGCTTCGTCCCCAGCGTCACCGTCGAGCTCGACGAGGACGGCGCCGGCAAGGTGTTCCGCCTCATCGACGCGCTCGAGGACTGCGACGACGTCCAGAACGTCTACGCCAACTACGACGTCTCCGACGAGGTGCTCGAGCGCGTCGGCTGATCGAAGGACCCCCTCGCCCCCCACACCTCGCTCCGCTCGGCGCGGGCCCCTGCGAGGGGGCCGTTCCAGCACGGCACCGGACGGGCGTGTCGCACCCGATCGTCGGCCACGGCGGTTAGCCTCGGTCGAACACCAGTTCGGCCGGGGGGAGACGCGTCCGTGGGAGGCAGCGCCATGCGGGTGCTCGGCATCGACCCGGGGCTGACCCGGTGCGGGTGGGGAGTGGTCGACGGCCGCCCCGGCGCCCGCCCGGCCGCCGTCGGGGTGGGGGTCATCCGCAGCTCCGCCGAGCTGGACCTGGAGCTGCGGTTGCTGGAGCTGCACACCCAGGTGACGGCGCTGCTGCGCGAGCACCGGCCCGACGTCGTGGCCATCGAGCGCGTCTTCACGCAGAACAACAAGGGCACCGCCACCGGCACCGCCCAGGCGGCCGGGGTCGCGGCGCTGGCCGCGGCGCAGGCCGACCGACCGGTCGCCTGGCACACGCCCAGCGAGGTCAAGGCGGCCATCTCCGGCAACGGCCGCGCGGACAAGGAGCAGGTCGCCCTCATGGTCACCCGGGTGCTGGGCCTGTCGGCCGCCCCCAAGCCGGCCGACGCCGCCGACGCCTTGGCGCTGGCGGTCTGCCACGTCTGGCGCGGCCCGGCCCAGGACCGGCTGCGGGTCGCCGCGATCGCCGGCGGGATCGGCGCGCCGGTCCGCTCGACGACGCTGCCGCGTTGGACGGGGGTGAGCCGGTGATCGCGTCGGTGAGCGGCCGGGTGGCCGCCGTCTCGCCGGACGGCGCGGTGGTCGAGGTCGGCGGGATCGGCCTGTCGGTGCAGTGCACGCCCGGCACCATCGCCCGGCTGACCGTGGGCCAGGACGCGCGGCTGGCCACCAGCCTCGTCGTCCGCGAGGACTCCCTGACCCTCTACGGCTTCGCCGACGACGACGAGCGCCAGCTGTTCGAGCTGCTGCAGACGGCCAACGGCGTCGGCCCGCGGCTGGCCCAGGCGGTGCTGGCCATCCACCCGCCGCGGGAGGTCCGCCGCGCGGTGTCGATGGCCGACGTCAAGGCGCTGATGCAGGTGCCCGGCATCGGCAAGAAGGGCGCCGAGCGGCTGATCCTGGAGCTGCGCGACCGGCTGGGGACCACGACGACGGACACCCAGCTCGACGGCCCGGCCGCGCTGCCTGCCGGCGCCGGCCCGCTCACGGCGGTGGCACCGTGGCGTGACCAGCTCGCCTCGGCGCTGGTCGGGCTGGGCTGGAGCAGCCGGGAGGCCGACACCGCCATCACCGCGCTGACGCCGGTGGCCGACGAGCAGCTCACCGCCACCGGGCGGGTCGACGTCGCGCTGCTGCTGCGCCAGGCCCTGCAGCTGCTGGGCAGGTCATGAGCACGCCGTTCGACCGGGCGCTGACCGGGGAGGTCGACGGCGGCCTGGGCCGGGAGTTCGGCGTCTCGCCGCAGGCCGGTGACGAGGAGCGGGTGGTCGAGTCGGCGCTGCGGCCGCACTCGCTGCACGACTTCATCGGCCAGCCCAAGGTGGCCCGCCAGCTCGCGCTGGTGCTCGAGGGCGCCAAGCGCCGCGGCCGGCCGCCGGACCACGTGCTGCTGTCGGGTCCGCCCGGGCTGGGCAAGACCAGCCTCGCGCTGATCATCGGCTCGGAGCTGGGCACCGCGGTGAAGATCACCAGCGGCCCGGCGATCGAGCGCTCCGGCGACCTGGCCGCGATGCTGTCCAACCTCGGCCCCGGTGACGTGCTGTTCATCGACGAGATCCACCGCATCGCCCGGCCGGCCGAGGAGCTGCTGTACATGGCGATGGAGGACTTCCGGGTCGACGTCGTCGTCGGCAAGGGGCCCGGGGCCACCGCCATCCCGCTGGAGATCAACCCGTTCACCCTCGTCGGCGCCACCACCCGCGCCGGCCTGCTCACCGGCCCGCTGCGCGACCGGTTCGGCTTCGTCGGGCAGATGGAGTTCTACGAGCCCGCCGAGCTGCAGCAGGTGCTCGCGCGCAGCGCCGACCTGCTCGGCGTCGACCTCACCGACGACGGGTCGGCCGAGATCGCCGGCCGCTCCCGCGGCACGCCCCGCATCGCCAACCGGCTGCTGCGCCGGGTGCGCGACTACGCCGAGGTGGAGGCCGACGGGCGGGTCACCCGCGCCGTCGCCCGCGCCGCGCTCGCGCTCTACGACGTCGACGAGCTCGGCCTCGACCGGCTCGACCGCGAGGTGCTCGAGGCGCTGGTCGCGAAGTTCCACGGCGGCCCGGTGGGCGTGAGCACGCTGGCCGTCGCCGTGGGGGAGGAGTCGCACACCGTCGAGGAGGTGTGCGAGCCGTTCCTCGTGCGGGCCGGCCTGCTGGCGCGCACCCCGCGGGGACGGGTGGCCACCGAGGCGGCGTGGCGGCACCTCGGCCGGCCGGTGCCGCGCGGCGGGATCCCCCTCGGGGGTGTCACAGCAGTCCCGCGCGACCCGGGTTCGTCGTCGGAACCGTTGTTCGACGCCTAGACTCGTCGGCGCTGGCGCGCAACTCGACCCCTCGCCGGGTCGACCCGGTCCCGGCCGTGCGACCCGTGTGTCGGCGGCCGGTTGCCGTGCGTGCCGTGACCGACGTACCCGAGCGGTCCCGACCCGGACCGCACCCACCGCGTGCACGTGAGCGCGGTAGAGAGGCACTCCCGTCGTGGAACTGTTCCCCCTGCTCCTGCTGGTGCTGGCGTTCGTGGCGCTGATCGTGCTGCCGGCGCGGGCCCGCAAGCGCCAGCAGAACCAGACGCAGTCGGCCCTCGCCGTCGGCGCGCCGGTGACGATGGCCGGCGGCGTGTACGCCACGGTCGCCGGTCTCGACGACCCGGCCACCGTCCAGGTCGAGATCGCCCCGGGCGTCGTGGTGACCTACGCGCGCCAGGCCGTCGTCCAGGTCCGGCAGCCGGCGGTGACCGGCCCGGCCGTGGACCCGGTGGTGGACCCCGTCGTCGACCCCGTGGCCGACGACCTGCCGGCCCGGGACGACCGCCCCGGTGACGGCCCCTCCGGCAAGACCCTCTGACCGGAGGACCCGTGGCCAACCGCGCCCTGCCCGCGCGCCGCTACTTCGGCGCGCTGGTGCTGATCATCGCCGTCATGTACGGCCTGATCTTCTCCACCGGCACCGACCGGACGCCGCAGCTGGGCCTGGACCTGCGCGGCGGCACCACCGTCACCCTCACCGCCCGCACCCCCGACGGCCAGGCGCCGGCCCCCGAGGACCTCGAGCTGGCCCGCCAGATCATCGAGCAGCGGGTCAACGGCCTCGGCGTGGCCGAGGCCGAGGTGGTCACCGAGGGCGACTCCAACATCGTCATCTCGGTGCCCGGGGACAACGGCGAGCAGGCGCGCGAGCTGGGCCAGACCGCCCAGCTGCGGTTCCGGCCGGTCATCAGCGGTCCCGAGCCGGCCGCGCCGGCGGAGACCGGCGACAGCGCCGCCCCGAGCGAGAGCGCCGGCGCGGGCGACAGCGCGGCGCCCGCCGACGCGGCCACGCCGTCGGACCCCGCCGCGGCCACCGACTCCGCCGCGGCCACCGACTCCGCCGCGCCCACCGACTCCGCCGCGCCCACCGACTCCGCCGCGCCCGCCGACGGCGCGGGCGCGACGACCACCGACGGCGCCGTGGCCGACCCGGCCATCCCCGACCCCGACGCTCCGCCGGTGACCCAGGAGCAGGCCGCCGCCGCGTACGCGACGTTGACCTGCTCGCCGGAGGAGGCCGCCGGCGCGGTCGACCGCTCCGAGGACCACGTGGCCGCGTGCAGCGAGGACGGCAGCGTCAAGTACCTCCTCGGCCCGGCGATCCTCGAGGGCACCGACATCACCGACGCCAGCGCAGGCACACAGCAGACCACCGGTGAGTGGGTCGTGCTGCTGGACTTCAACTCCACCGGCCGGGCCACCTGGGCGGAGTACACGGCCGCCAACATCGGCAACAACGTCGCCTTCACCCTCGACGGCCGGGTGGTCTCCGCGCCCAGCATCACCACCGCCATCAACGGCCAGACCACGATCACCGGCTCTTTCACCCAGCAGAGCGCCGAGGAGCTGGCCAACCAGCTGCGCTACGGCGCGCTGCCGCTGACGTTCACCCAGGCCACCGCGCAGTCGATCTCCACCGAGCTCGGCGCCGAGCAGCTGCGGGCGGGCCTCATCGCCGGCGCCATCGGCATCGCCCTGGTCTTCGTGTACGCCCTGGTCTACTACCGGCTGCTCGGCCTGGTGATGATCGCCAGCCTGTTCCTCTCGGCGGTGGTCGTCTACGCCAGCCTGGTGCTGCTGGGCCGCCAGATCGGGTTCACGCTCAGCCTCGCCGGGATCGCCGGGTTCATCGTGTCGATCGGCATCACGGCCGACTCGTTCGTCGTCTACTTCGAGCGGCTCAAGGACGAGATCCGGGAGGGTCGCACGCTGCGGTCGGCGGTGCCGCGCGCCTGGGTCCGCGCCCGCCGCACGATCCTGTCGGCCGACGCGGTCAGCTTCCTGGCCGCGGCGATCCTCTACTGGCTGGCCATCGGCGACGTGAAGGGATTCGCGTTCACCCTCGGTCTGTCCACGGTGCTCGACCTGATCGTCGTCTTCCTCTTCACCCACCCGCTGATGGCCGTGCTGGCCCGCTACCGGACCTTCGGGCAGAGCCGCTTCTCCGGCCTGGGCCGGGTCGACCGGTCCCGCCGTGCCGGCGGGCCGGTCCCCGCCGCCGGGCGCGAGCTCGTCGGCGCCGGCAGCGGCGCCCGCGCGTCCCAGGACAGGAGCCAGGCATGAGCCGCGAGCAGCACCACGGGCCGGCCGACGGCGTGCCCCCGGGCACCGAGGCCGACGAGGCCCGCGCCGCCACCGCCGCGGCCACCGAGGACGCCGCCGCGGCCGCCGACGACGAGGCGCTGGTCGACGCGGGCCTGGCTGCCGAGGGCGAGCCCGGCGCGGTCCGCCGTCCGCGCCGCCGGGCGTCGCTGGCCCACCGGCTCTACAACGGCGAGGCGGGCCTGGACGTCGTCGGCCGCAGCCGGCTGATCTACAAGGTCACCGCGGTCGTCGTGCTGGTCTGCATCGCCTCGATGGTGTTCCGCGGGTTCAACTTCGGCATCGACTTCGAGGGCGGCAACAGCTTCCGGCTGCCCGGGACCAGCGCCCAGCTCGAGCAGGTGCGCGCCGCGGCCACCGACGCCGGGGCCGACGTCGCCTCGGCGCAGGTGGTCGGCGGCGACACCGTGCTGCTGCGCACCGGCGCCCTGGACAACGACGGCGAGCGGGCCGTCGTCCAGGCCGTCGCCGACGCCGCCGGGATCGCCCCCGACGAGGTGAGCCCCGACGCGGTCAGCGCCCAGTGGGGGCAGGACATCACCGACCAGGCGCTGCTCGCGCTGGCGGTGTTCCTCGTCGCCGTCGTCGCGTTCCTCGCCGTCCGGTTCCAGCCGAAGATGGCCATCGGGGCGATCCTCGCGCTGCTGCACGACCTGCTCGTCACCGCCGGCGTGTACTCGCTGATCGGGTTCGAGGTCACGCCCTCGACGGTCATCGGCCTGCTGACCATCCTCGGGTTCTCGCTCTACGACACCGTCGTCGTCTTCGACAAGGTCGACGAGAACACCCGCGGCCTGTCCTCCGGCGCGCGCATGACCTGGGGCGAGGCGGCCAACCTCGCGGTCAACCAGACGCTGATGCGCTCGATCAACACCTCGGTGATCGCGCTGCTGCCGGTCGCCGGGCTGCTGTTCGTCGGCGCCGGCCTGCTCGGCGTCGGCACGCTCAAGGACCTGGCGCTCGTGCTGTTCGTCGGCCTGGCCGCCGGCGCCTACTCCTCGATCTTCCTGGCCACGCCGATCGTGGCCGACCTCAAGGAGCGCGAGCCCGAGCAGGTCGCGCTGCGCCGCCGCGTGCTGGCCCGCCGCTCGGCGGCCGCCCGGCAGGGCACCCGCGCCGTCGCCGGGCCGGTCGCCAGCGCCCGCCGCAACCGCGGCGGCGCCCGCGGCGGGGTCGCCCTGGCCGAGCGGGACCCCGCCGACCGGGACCCGGGCGCGCTGGGCCCGGCGCAGGCCGACGTCGTCGTCGAGTCGCCGTCCTCCGTCGGCCCCGAGCCGGCCCGTGGCCCCCGCCCGCACGGCGCCAGCGCGGCACCGCGCCCCGGGCAGCGCCCGCAGCGGCCCGGCGGCCGCTCCGGCAGCACCAAGAAGCGCCGGTGAGCGTCCCCGAGGCGCTGCAGCCGCTCGACGAGCTCATCGCGAGCCACGCGGTCGACGTCCCCGACTTCCCGGTCCCGGGCGTGCTGTTCCGCGACCTGACGCCGGTCTTCGCCGACGGGCCGGCGTTCCGCCGCATGGTCGAGGGCCTGGCCGCGCCGCAGCTGGCCGACCCCCGGGTGGCCGCGGTGGCGCACACCGACGACGGCGCCCCGTCCGACCCCGGCTTCGACGTCGTGGTCGGCGTCGAGGCCCGCGGCTTCCTGCTGGCCGCGGCCGTGGCGCTGCACACCGGCGTCGGTGTCGTCCCGGTGCGCAAGGCCGGCAAGCTGCCGCGGGAGCGGGTGAGCGCCGAGTACGTGCTCGAGTACGGCACGGCCACCGTCGAGATGCACACCGACTCCCTGCGGCCGGGGCAGCGGGTGCTGCTCGTCGACGACGTCCTCGCCACCGGCGGCACGCTCGGCGCCGCGCTCGCCCTGGTCGAGGAGCTGGGCGCGGTCGTCACGGCGGTGTCGGTGGTCATCGAGCTGGCCGAGCTCGGCGGGCGCCAGCGGATCGCGCCGCACGCCGTGCACGCCCTCTGGACCACCTGAGGGGCCCGTCCGGCCCGTCCGGCCTCCGGCGGTCCCGGTCCCGGCTAGCATGGTGAGGGTCGTTCCTCCTCAACAGGGCAGGAGTAGCCGTGCCCCCGGACGCGCCGGTCACCAACGTGGCTGGCGCGCGGCCCGAGGAGCCGGCCGGCTCACAGCCCGACCAGCGCGCGCCGCTCCCGAGCCGGCCGCTGGTCCGCCGTCCCGACGACGTCGGCAGCGAGCCGCCCACGGAGGGTGACGGCGGGTCCCCGCGCCCGCGCCGCGTCCGGGACCGGCTGGCCCGCCGCATCGTCGCCGGGCAGCGCGCCAGCCTGGTCCGACCGGTCCTGGAGCCGCTGGCCTCCCTGCACCGGCAGAGCCACCCCAAGGCCGACCTGGCGCTGCTGCAGCGGGCCTACGACGTGGCCGAGGCCGCGCACGCCACGCAGAAGCGCAAGAGCGGCGATCCCTACATCACCCACCCGCTGGCCGTGGCCACCGTCCTGGCCGGGCTGGGGATGGACACCACGACGCTGGTCGCCGCGCTGCTGCACGACACCGTCGAGGACACCGGCAAGACCCTGGAGGCCATCAGCGCCGACTTCGGCCCCGAGGTCGCCCACCTCGTCGACGGCGTCACCAAGATCGACAAGGTGAAGCTGGGTGACGCCGCCCAGGCCGAGACGATCCGCAAGATGATCGTGGCGATGGCCCGCGACCCGCGGGTGCTGGTCATCAAGCTCGCCGACCGGCTGCACAACATGCGCACGCTGCGCTTCCTCCCGCCGGAGAAGCAGGAGAAGAAGGCGCGCGAGACGCTGGAGATCCTCGCCCCGCTGGCCCACCGCCTGGGCATGAACACCATCAAGTGGGAGCTCGAGGACCTCGCCTTCGCCACGCTCTACCCCAAGCGCTACGACGAGATCGTGCGGCTGGTCGCCGAGCGGGCGCCCTCGCGCGACACCTACCTCGCCGAGGTCACCGCCGCGGTCACCGAGCAGCTCAAGGCCGCCGGCATCGAGGCCGTCGTCACCGGCCGGCCCAAGCACTACTACTCGATCTACCAGAAGATGATCGTCCGCGGCCGGGACTTCACCGACATCTGGGACCTCGTCGGCATCCGCATCCTGGTCGACACCGTCCGCGACTGCTACGCGGCGCTGGGCATCATGCACGCCCACTGGCAGCCGGTGCCGGGGCGGTTCAAGGACTTCGTCGCGATGCCGAAGTTCAACATGTACCAGTCGCTGCACACGACGGTGATTGGCCCGCAGGGCAAGCCGGTCGAGCTGCAGATCCGCACGCACGACATGCACCGCACGGCCGAGTTCGGCATCGCCGCGCACTGGAAGTACAAGGAGAAGGCGCGGGCGGGCGGGCGGCCCGGTCCCGGTGAGCTCGGCGCGGCGAAGGTCGGCACGCCCGACGACATGCTGTGGCTGCGCCAGCTGCTGGACTGGCAGCGCGAGGCGCAGGAGCCCGGCGAGTTCCTCGAGACGCTGCGCTACGACCTCGGCCCGCAGGAGGTCTTCGTCTTCACGCCCAAGGGCGACGTGATCAGCCTGCCCGGCGAGGCGACGCCGGTCGACTTCGCCTACGCGGTGCACACCGAGGTCGGGCACCGCTGCATCGGCGCCCGGGTCAACGGCGCCCTGGTGAGCCTGGACAGCAAGCTCAGCAACGGCGACGTCGTGGAGATCTTCACCTCCCGCTCGCCGACGGCCGGCCCGTCCCAGGACTGGCTCGGCTTCGTGGGGTCCTCGCGGGCGCGCACCAAGATCCGGCAGTGGTTCACCAAGGAGCGCCGCGACGACGCGGTGGAGGCCGGCAAGGAGGCCCTGACCCGGGCCATGCGCAAGTCCGGCCTCCCGCTGCAGCGGCTGCTCGGCGGCGAGGCCCTGGTGACCCTGGCCAAGGACCTGCGCTACGCCGACGTCACCGCGCTCTACGCCGCGGTGGGGGAGAACCAGATCTCGGCCTCCTCGATCGTCGAGAAGCTGATCACCGCGCTGGGCGGCACCGAGGGCGCGGCCGAGGACATCGCCGAGACGACCATCCCCATGCGCCGGCCGGTGCACCGGCGCGCGGCCAGCGGCGACCCGGGCATCGTCGTGCACGGGATGGGCGACGTCTGGGCCAAGCTCGCCAAGTGCTGCACCCCGGTGCCCGGCGACGAGATCCTCGGCTTCGTCACCCGCGGCGGAGGGGTGAGCGTGCACCGCACCGACTGCACCAACGCCGGCGACCTGCAGCGCAAGCCCGAGCGGCTGGTCGAGGTCGAGTGGGCCAGCCAGCCCGGGTCGGTGTTCCTCGTCGCGATCCAGGTCGAGGCGCTCGACCGGCACCGGCTGCTCTCCGACGTCACCCGGGCGCTGGCCGACGAGCGGGTCAACATCCTCTCGGCGTCGGTGCAGACCAGCCGCGACCGGGTGGCGGTCAGCCGGTTCACCTTCGAGCTGGCCGACCCGGCCCACCTCGGCGCGGTGCTGCAGACGGTCCGCAACGTCGAGGGCGTCTTCGACGTCGAGCGCGTCACCGCCTGAGCGCGTCGCGATGATCAGGTGACCTGATCGTGCGGCGTCCTCCCTCACCGTGGGACGTGAGGGAGGACGCTCGACGATCAGGTTCCCTGATCGTGGCGCGGCTCGATCAGCGGACGTCCCGGCGCGCACGTCGGTGTCTGGCTGCCGGACCTCGCCGAACTCGTCCGGCGCCGGGTCGCGGCGGTGGCGGAGGCGACCTTCGGCCTGCCGGTGGCTGCCGTGGACGTCACCGTCGAGGACGTGTCCTGAGCGCCGGACGCCGGGCCGCTCATCGTGCCGTGGCCACCACCGCCCAGAGCGGGTCGCCGGCGCCGGGCGTCGTGCGCAGGGAGACGTCGGGCTCGCCGAAGCGGCCGGTGCGCCGGACCAGCTCGGCGACGATCGCGCCGTGCTGGACGTCGTCGGTGAGCAGCCAGCCGCGGACGGCCTTGGTCGGGAAGCAGCGGTTCGAGAAGGTGACCGCCAGGGTCCCGCCCGGCCGCAGCACGCGTCCGACCTCGGCGAGGACCTCGATCGGCCGGGTCAGGTAGTCGATCGACACGCAGCAGACGGCGGCGTCGACGTCGTCGTCGGGCAGCGGCACCCGGGGGTCGGCGTTGAGGTCGTGCACCACCCGCTCGGTGGCTGCGGGGTTGGCCGCGAGCTCCTCGGCGTTCATGCCGAGGACCACCAGCTCGGCCGGCGGCGTCCGGAAGTGCGAGACCCACGATGACATGAGGTCCAGCACCCGGCGCGGCGCGGGCGCCGACCCGTCGATGCCCAGCTCGGCGTAGAGGTCGCCGACCGCGGCGATCGCCGCGTCGTCGATGTGGGTGACCAGGCGCTGGGGTGCGTAGAAGAGCCCGTCGGGGGTCTCGTCGGCGCGGGCGAAGAACCCGGAGGGGAAGCCGGCGTACGGATCGGGTCGGGCGGTCACCGCCACGAGTCTGCCCCGGCTCCGCGGGCACCACCGGGGACGGCGCGGCCGGGGAGGCGCGTCAGCCGGCCGGCGTCACCGCCGTGATCGTCACCGGGACGGTCGGTGCGCCGCCGCCGGGGCTCGGGTCGAGCGAGCCGTCGTTGCCGTTGGCCGCGACGGCGTCGAGCACGGCCAGCCCGGCGTCGTCCACGGAGCCGACGACGGTGTAGTCCGGCGGCAGCGCGCTGTCGCCCCAGACGAGGAAGAACTGGCTGCCGTCGAGGCCCTGCCCGCTGTTGGCCATGGCCACCGTGCCGCGCCCGTAGGTCTCCGAGCCGTCGACGTCGGTGGGGAAGGCGTAGGTGGGCCCGCCGGCGCCGGTGCCGGTGGGGTCGCCGCACTGCAGCACCCGCAGCCCCTCGGTGTCGACCTCCCGGTGGCAGGCCGAGCCGTCGAAGAAGCCCTCCTCGGCCAGGTGCAGCGTGCTCGCCGCCGCGCACGGGGCGCCGGCCCGGTCGAGGGTCAGCGTCAGCTCGCCCAGGCTGGTCGTCATCCGCACGGCCGCGGTGCCCTCGGCGGGCACCTCCGCCGGCGGCGGGGGGACCTCGACGGCGTACGGGTTGCCCGAGCGCGCGGCCACCCAGTCGCAGGTCGTCGTCGCCACCCCGCCGGCCGCGCCGCCCGGGGCGCCGCCGGTACCGCCGGGGACCGACGACGCCGACCCGGTGACGCTGCCCGAGCAGGCGGTGAGCGCCAGCAGCGCGCCGGCCAGCCCGGCGCCCGCCCGCGCCGGCCTCACGGGACGACGGTCATCGAGGTGATGGTCACCGGGGTGGCGGGCGCCCCGTCGGTCGACCCGCCGGCCACCCCGGCCGCGGCGATCGTGTCGAGGACGGCCAGCCCGGGTTCGTCGATGGTGCCGAAGACCGTGTAGTTCGGGTTGCCCTGCAGGCTGTCGCCGTAGACCAGGAAGAACTGGCTGCCGTCCGTGCCCTGCCCGCTGTTCGCCATGGCGATCACGCCCCGCGGGTAGGTCTCCGTGCCGGTGACCTGGGTGGGGAAGCTGTAGCCGGGACCGCCGGTGCCCTGCCCCGAGGGGTCGCCGCACTGCAGGACCTGCAGACCGGGGCTGGTGGTCAGCCGGTGGCACGGGGTGTCGTCGAAGAAGCCCTGCTCCGACAGCGACACGAAACTCGCCGTGGCGCACGCCGCAGACCCCGCTCGATCGAGGGTGAGCCCGATCGCGCCGGCGCTCGTGGTCATCGTCTCGGTCACCGTGCCCTCGGTCGGCAGGTCACCGGACGGTGCATCCACGGCGACGCCCGAGCTGCCCTGGGCGTCGTAGGTGTAGGTGCAGGGTCCGGCCGTGGTGGTCTGCCCGGCCCGCTCGGCCCCCGGGCCCGCCGACGGTGCCGACGAGCTGCTGCTGGTGGCGGCGGCCTCGGCGCCCGGGTCGTCGTCACCTCCCAGGCCGGCGACCAGGGCCACCGCCCCGGCCACGAGCACGACGGCGACGACGGTCACCACGACGAGCAGGTTGCGGCGGCGCTTGCGGGCGAGCTCCGCGCGGCGCTCGAGCTGGCGCTGCAGACGGCGCTGCGCGGCCACCCGGCGCTGCTTGTTGGTCGGCACGGGTCGGACACTCCTCGGGGGAACGGCTGCTCGGCGGGGCGTCGGCCGCTGCGGCTCCCGCGCCGCGTCGCGCAGTGCCCCGCTGGTCGGCCGCGAGTGTAGGTGCGCTCCCTGAGCGGACCCGGTCGCCGGACCGGAGGGCCGCGAGATCACCCGCGTAACCTGCACGGGTGCTCATCCGCTCGTTCCCGGCCGGCGCCTTCGGCACCAACTGCTACACCGTCGCCTCCGGGCCGCGCGCGGAGTGCGTCGTCGTCGACCCGGGCATGGACGCCGTCGAGCCGCTCGCCCGGATGCTGGCCGAGGACGGTCTCAAGCCCGTCGCGGTGGTGCTCACCCACGGCCACCTCGACCACACGTTCTCCGTCCTGCCGGTCTGCGAGGGCTACGACATCCCGGCCTACCTGCACCCGGCCGACTCCGGGATGCTGGCCGACCCGGTCCGCTGGCACGGACCGCAGCTGGCGCCACTGATCACCGGGGTGCGCCTGCCCGACCCCTCGGAGGTCCGCCGGCTCGACGACGGCGCGGTGCTGTCGCTGGCCGGGGTGGAGCTGACCGTGCGGCACGCGCCCGGGCACACGCAGGGCTCGGTCGTGTTCTCCCTCGACCTGGGGGAGGCCCCCGGGCTGCTGGCCGGCGACGTGCTGTTCGCCGGCTCGGTCGGCCGGGTGGACCTGCCCGGCGGCTCGTGGGAGGCGATGCTCACCTCGCTGCACGACGTCGTCCTGCCGCTGGACGACGCGACGGTCGTGCTGCCCGGGCACGGCCCGGCGACCACGATCGGCCGCGAGCGGGCGACCAACCCCTATCTGGCCGAGGCCGCCTCCGCTCCGGGGGCGCGCGGCCTGTGAGCACCCACCTGAGCGCGCCGAAGGGGACCTTCGACGTCCTGCCGCCGGAGTCGGCCCGCTTCCTCGCCGTCCGCGACACGCTCACCGCACCGCTGCGGCGGGCCGGCTACGGCTACGTCGAGACGCCGGTGTTCGAGGAGACCGCCGTCTTCTCCCGCGGGGTGGGGGAGTCCACCGACGTCGTGACCAAGGAGATGTACACCTTCGCCGACCGCGGCGGCCGGTCGCTGACGCTGCGCCCCGAGCTCACCGCCGGGCTGGTGCGCGCGTTCATCGAGCACCGGCTGCACACCGGCGCGCTGCCGGTGAAGCTGTGGACGGTCGGCTCGGCGTTCCGCTACGAGCGCCCGCAGGCCGGCCGCTACCGGCACTTCACCCAGGTCGACATGGAGGCCCTCGGCGTCGACGACCCCGCGCTGGACGCCGAGGTGGTGGCGCTGGGCGTGCAGGGGTTCCGCGACCTGGGGCTGACCGACTTCGAGCTGCTGCTCACCTCGCTGGGCGACGCGACCTGCCGGCCGCAGTACCGCGAGCTGCTGGTCGCCTACCTGGAGAAGCTCGACCTGGACGAGGAGACCCGGCGCCGCGCGGAGATCAACCCGCTGCGGGTGCTCGACGACAAGCGCTCCGAGGTGCAGGCCCAGCTCGACGACGCGCCGCTGATGGTCGACCACCTCTCGGACTCCACCCGGGCGCACTACGACGCCGTCCGCCAGCACCTCACCGACCTCGGCGTGACCTGGACCGAGGCGCCCCGGCTGGTGCGCGGGCTGGACTACTACACGAAGACGACGTTCGAGTTCGTCCACTCCGGGCTCGGCGCGCAGTCGGCGATCGGCGGCGGCGGCCGCTATGACGGGCTGTCGGCGGCGCTCGGCGGCCCCGACGTGTCGGGCATCGGCTACGCCGTCGGCGTCGACCGGACGCTGCTGGCCGTGCAGGCCGAGGGGCTCGACGTCGCGGCGTCGGCCGGGGTGCGGGCGTTCGTCGTGCCGCTGGGCGCGGAGGCCAAGCGGCTGGCGGTCCGGCTGGTGGGGCAGCTGCGCGCGGCCGGGGTGCCCGCCGACACCGTGTACGGCGACCTCCGGCTCAAGGGCGCCATGAAGGCCGCCGACCGGTCGGGCGCCTCGCACGCGGTCGTGATCGGCGAGCGGGACCTGGCCGAGGGCGTCGGCCAGCTCAAGGACCTGCGCACGGGGGAGCAGCGCGCCGTCCCCGTGGGTGAGCTGTTCGAGGCGCTGACGACGGCGGTTTCTCAGGGAGTGGTGACTGCGTGATGGAGACCCGGCCCCTCGGACGGACCGGCGCGGACGTGTCCGTCGTCGGCCTGGGCACCTGGCAGCTCGGCGGTGACTGGGGCGACGTCGACGAGGACACCGCCGGCGAGGTGCTCGACGCCGCCCTCGACGCCGGCGTCACCCTGCTCGACACCGCCGACGTCTACGGCGACGGCCGCAGCGAGGAGCGCATCCGCAAGGCCCTGGCCGCCCGGTCCGACCGGCCGTTCGTGGCCACCAAGGCCGGCCGCCGCGCCGACCCCTTCGAGGCCGCGCAGTACACCCCGGAGAACCTGCGTGCCTGGGTCGACCGGTCGCGGCGCAACCTCGGCGTCGACACCCTCGACCTCGTGCAGCTGCACTGCCCGCCGACGGCCGTCTACTCCGACCAGCGGGTCCACGACGCCCTCGACGCCCTCGTCGAGGACGGCGCGATCGCGGCCTACGGGGTGTCGGTGGAGACCGTCGCCGAGGGACTCACCGCACTCGAGCACCCGGGCGTGGCGACGGTCCAGGTGATCCTCAACGTCTTCCGCCGCAAGCCGCTGGAGGAGCTGCTGCCCACCGCGGCCGCGCGCGGCGTCGGGGTCCTGGCGCGGGTGCCGCTGGCCAGCGGCCTGCTGTCGGGCCGGTACGACGAGTCGACGACGTTCGCCGCCGACGACCACCGGAACTTCAACCGCAACGGCGAGGCCTTCGACGTGGGCGAGACCTTCGCCGGCGTGCCCTACGACGTCGGCGTCGCCGCCGCGCGCGAGTTCACCGCGATCTGCGGCGGCCGGACGCCGGCCCAGGTGGCGCTGCGCTGGGTGGTCCAGCAGCCCGGCGTCACCTGCGTCATCCCCGGCGCCCGCTCGGTCGAGCAGGCGCGGTCCAACGCCGCGGCCGCCGACCTCCCGCCGCTGACCGACGCCGAGCTCGCCGACCTCGAGCGGCTCTACGACGAGCGCATCCGCGTGCACGTGCACGACCGCTGGTGACTCTCCCCCCTGCTGAAAGGCGCTGAAGTGCTCCGCACCCACGACGCCGGCACGCTCCGCGCGTCCGACGCCGGTTCCACCGTCACCCTCGCCGGCTGGGTGGCCCGCCGGCGCGACCACGGCGGCGTCGTCTTCGTCGACCTGCGCGACGCGTCGGGCTACGTCCAGGTCGTCGTCCGCGAGGAGGAGGCGCACGCCCTCCGCAACGAGTTCTGCGTGCAGGTGACCGGGGAGGTCCGGCAGCGGCCGGCCGGCAACGAGAACCCGGAGCTGCCCACCGGCGAGGTCGAGGTGGCCGCGAGCGAGCTGACGGTGCTGTCGGCCGCCGCGCCGCTGCCGTTCCCGATCGAGACCGACCAGGCCGCCAGCGACGACGTCCGATACCGGTACCGCTACCTCGACCTGCGCCGCCAGGGCCCGGCCCGGGTGCTGCGGCTGCGCAGCGAGGTCAACCGCGTGGCCCGCGGCGTCATGGCGCAGCACGGGTTCGTCGAGGTGGAGACGCCGACGCTCACCCGCTCGACCCCCGAGGGCGCCCGCGACTTCGTCGTCCCGGTCCGGCTGCAGCCGGGCAAGTGGTACGCGCTGCCCCAGTCGCCGCAGCTGTTCAAGCAGCTGCTGATGATCGGCGGGCTGGAGCGCTACTACCAGATCGCCCGCTGCTTCCGCGACGAGGACTTCCGCGCCGACCGGCAGCCGGAGTTCACCCAGCTGGACTTCGAGATGAGCTTCGCCGACCGCGACGACGTGCTGGCGATCGCCGAGGACGTCGTCCGGACGCTGTGGCGCGAGCTGGCCTCCCACGAGGTGCCCGAGATCCCGCGGATGACCTACCGCGAGGCGATGGACCGGTTCGGGTCGGACAAGCCCGACCTGCGCTTCGGCATCGAGCTCACCGAGCTGACGTCGTTCTTCGCCGACACGCCCTTCCGGGTGTTCCAGGCGCCCTACGTCGGGGCGGTGGTCATGCCCGGCGGCGGCTCGCAGCCGCGGCGGGCCTTCGACGCCTGGCAGGACTGGGCGCGCTCCCGCGGCTACCGCGGGCTGGCGTACGTCACCGTCGCCGAGGACAGCACCCTCGGCGGGCCGGTGGCCAAGAACATCTCCGACACCGAGCGGGCGGGCCTGGTCTCCGCCGTCGGGGCCTCCCCGGGCGACTGCGTGTTCTTCGCCGCCGGGCCGCGCCGGTCGTCGCAGGAGCTGCTGGGCGCGGCCCGCAACGAGATCGCCCGGCGGCTGGAGCTCGTCGAGCCCGGGTCGTGGTCGTTCCTGTTCGTCGTCGACTTCCCGATGTTCGAGCAGACCGAGGACGGCGACTGGACCTTCATGCACCACCCGTTCACCTCGCCCACGCCCGAGTGGCGGGAGCGCTTCCCCGAGGACCGGGGAGCGGCGCTGTCCGACGCCTACGACATGGTGATCAACGGCAACGAGGTGCTCAGCGGCTCGGTCCGCATCCACGACGCGGCGCTGCAGGAGCGGGTGTTCGAGACGCTGGGCATGTCGCGCGAGGAGGCCCGGGAGCGGTTCGGGTTCTTCCTCGAGGCGTTCGCCTACGGCCCGCCGCCGCATGCCGGGGCCGCCCTGGGCTGGGACCGGCTGACCGCGCTGCTGGCCGGGGTCGACTCGATCCGCGAGGTCATCTCGTTCCCCAAGACCGGCGCCGGCTACGACCCGCTGACCGGTGCCCCGACGCCGATCACCGAGGCGCAGCGCAAGGAGGCCGGGATCGACGCGGTGGTCGACGAGCCGCCGCTGCCCGGCGAGCCCGGCGCCCCCGGCCCGACCGACCCCACCGGCTGAGGGGTCCTGCGGTCCTGCCGCCCGAGTGAGCAGTCGCGGTCGCCCCCCGCGGAGTGTCGCCGCGTGTCGGCGACCGCAACTGCTCGGTCGGCTCACCAGACCGCCCCGCGGCTGCGCAGCGCCCGGGTCGCCCGGTCGACGACGACCTCCGGCCGGCGGAGGTGGTCGGCGCCGTACCGGATGGTGATCCAGCCGTCGGCGGCCATCAGCGAGTAGCGGTCGAGGTCCCTACCGAACTGCCGGGGGTCCGCGTGCTGCCGTCCCTCGTACTCGACCGCCACCCGCCACTCCGGCCAGCCGAGGTCGCTGTGCGCGACCACGCGGCCGGACGCGCTCTCGATCTCCACCTGAGGTCGAGGGTGGGGGAGACCTGCCTGGATGAGCACGCAGCGGACCACGCTCTCGGGTCGCGACATCGCCAGCGGGGACAGCAGCGGCGCCCACTCCCGCGCCCGGACGACCCCGCGCACGCCGTCCGCCCGCGCGAGGCGCCCGGACAGCGAGCCCTCGTCGAGGTGCCCGGCTCGGTACAGGGCATCGCCGACCGCGACGAGCTCGGGTGGGTCCAGGACGGCCGCGAGGTCGAGCCACGTCTGCGGGCCGCTGGTGACCGGGAGACCACGGTGCCAGGTCACGTCCTCGGCCAGCAGGTCGCGCACGTGTACCCGGAGTCGGCGGCGGCGTGGTCGGTAGGTGCCCGGCGGCACGCTGACCTCGAGCGGCCAGCCATGCGGCACGGGTGCACCGAGGAGCGCCGCAGCGGTCCGGTGCGACACGACGGCGCCGGCGGGCAGGACGGGGAGGACGGCGGAGCACGCGGCGTGCAGGGACAGTGGGACGGCGCGGGAGACGTAGGCGCCGCGGCTGACCCGCACGCCGTCGTCCCGTCGCTGTGCGCGAGTCAGCCCGGCGTCCCGGGCATCCTGCCAGGTGTAGGCGGGGCGCAGTTCGGAGTCGGCCACGCCGCGACCGTCGCGGCGACAGAGGTCGTGGAGGAGCTCTCAGCCGGATCGGTGGACGGCCGAGCCGGCTGTGGACGGCGGCCGAATGAGCAGTCGAGGTCGCTGACGGCGGCGTGTCCGCGCGTGTCGGCGACCGCAACTGCGCACTCGGGAGGGAACCGGGTCAGGCGGCGTCCAGGCGGGCGAGCTGGTCGGGGGTCAGCTGCAGGTCCGCCGCGGCGGCGGAGTCCTGGATCGAGGCCGGCCGCGACGCCCCCGGGATCGGGACGACGACGTCGGCCTGCGCCAGGTGCCAGGCCAGCGTCACGCGGTACACCGACACGCCCACCTCGGCGGCCACCTCGGCGAAGGCGGGCGCCGTCGCCTCCAGGGACCCGGCCGCGGTCACCCCGCCGAACGGGCTCCACGGGAGGAACGCCAGCCCGTGCGCCGCGCAGTGGGCGACCTCGTCGGCGGAGAACCGCCAGCCCGGCGAGAACTGGTTCTGCACGGCCGCCAGCGCCCGCCCCACGATCGACCGGGCGATGTCGATCTGCGCGACGTCGGCGTTGGAGACGCCGACCAGCTGCACCAGGCCGTCGTCGGCGAGCTGCCGCAGCGCGCCCATCGACTCCTCCCACGGCGTGTCCGGGTCGGGCCGGTGGAACTGGTAGAGCCCGATCGCGTCCACCCCGAGGCGCCGCAGCGAGGCCTCGCAGGCCCGCCGCAGGTACGCGGGCGACCCGTCGAGGAGCCAGTCGGTGCCCTGCCGCGTGTGCCCGCCCTTGGTCGCCACCAGCACGTCGGTGGCGCCGTGGGAGGCCAGCGCCTCGGCCACGAGCGACTCGTTGTGCCCGAACTCCGACTCGTCGGCGGCGTAGGCGTCGGCGGTGTCGACGAGCGTCACGCCGGCGTCGAGCGCGGCGTGGATCGTGGCGATCGCGTCCTCGCGGGAGGGGCGGTCGGTCTTGGTGGACAGGGGCATCGCCCCGAGCCCGATGGCGCTGACGGTCCGGTCTCCGATGCGTCGCTGCTGCACGGGAGGTGTCGTGCCCCGGAGGTAGCGTCGCTACCCGTGACCTCCCTGTTCGACGAGCCGGCGGACGCGGGCGGCGCGACGGTCGACCCGGGCGCGCCCCTGGCGGTGCGGATGCGGCCGCGCTCGCTCGACGAGGTCGTCGGCCAGTCGCACCTGCTCGGCCCCCGCGCGCCGCTGCGGCGCCTGGTCGAGGCCGACGAGCCGATGTCGCTGGTCCTCTACGGCCCACCCGGCACGGGCAAGACGACGCTCGCGCACGTCATCTCGCTGGCCACCAAGCGGCAGTTCGTGCAGCTGTCGGCCCTCGACGCCGGCGTCAAGGAGGTCCGCGCGGTCATCACCAGCGCCAAGCGCGAGCTGACCTACGCCGGACGGCGCACCGTGCTGTTCATCGACGAGGTCCACCGGTTCAGCAAGACCCAGCAGGACTCGCTGCTGTCGGCCGTCGAGGACCGGATCGTCAGCCTGATCGCGGCCACCACCGAGAACCCGTTCTTCTCCGTCGTCAGCCCGCTGCTCAGCCGCAGCCTGGTGCTCGCGCTGCAGCCTCTGTCCGACGACGACGTCCGCACGCTGCTGCGGCGGGCGCTCACCAGCGACCGTGGCCTCGGCGGCGCGGTCACGCTCGCCGCGGACGCCGAGGAGCACCTGGTCCGGGTGGCCGGCGGCGACGGGCGCAAGGCGCTCACCGCCCTGGAGTCGGGCGCGGGGGCGGCGCAGGCGGCGGGCGCGGGCGAGATCGACCTGGCGACCCTGGAGACGGCGGTCGCCCAGGCCGCGGTGCGCTACGACCGGCAGGGCGACGCGCACTACGACGTCGCCAGCGCACTGATCAAGTCGATCCGCGGCAGCGACGTCGACGCCGCGCTGCACTACCTCGCGCGGATGGTGGTGGCGGGGGAGGACCCGCGCTTCATCGCCCGCCGGCTGGTCATCTCCGCCAGCGAGGACATCGGCATGGCCGACCCGACGGCGCTGCAGACGGCGGTCGCGGCCGCCGACGCGGTCGCCTTCATCGGCATGCCCGAGGGCCACTTCCCGCTGGCGCAGGCCGTCGTCCACCTGGCCACCGCGCCGAAGTCCAACGCCGTCACCGTGGCGATGGGCGAGTCGGTCGCCGACGTGCGGGCGGGGCTGGCCGGGCCGGTGCCGCCGGGGCTGCGCGACGCCCACTACGCGGGCGCGAAGGAGCTCGGCCACGGGGGGACCTACGTCTACCCGCACGCCCACCCCGACGGCGTGGTGCCGCAGCAGTACCCGCCGGACGCCCTGGTGGGGAAGGACTACTACCGGCCCACGAGCCGCGGCGCCGAGGCGACGATCGGGGCGCGGCTGGCCAAGCTGCGCGCGATCGTCCGCCGCGTCCGCTGACCGCCGAGGGCCGCGACTACTGTGACCACGCCGGCCGCGACGTCCGCGCCGGCCGCCGAACCAGCCGACGAGCAAGAGGAGCCGCCGCGTGTCCGCAGGAGAGTGGGCCGGACTGATCGCCGCCCTGGCGCTGGTGCTGCTGGTGGTGCTGCTCGCCGTCCCGCTGCTCAAGCTGGGACGCACGCTCGACGAGGCGACGCTGACCATCCGGCAGGCCCGCGAGCAGAGCGGCCCGATCCTCAGCCAGGCCCAGACGACGGTCGCCCACGTCAACAGCAACCTCGAGCGGGTCGACGACATCACCGGCAACGCGGCCAACGTGTCGAGCAACGTCGCGGCGCTGACCAGCGTCGTCGCCGCCACCGTGGGCAGCCCGCTGATCAAGGTCGCCGCGTTCAGCTACGGCGTGCGCAGCGCCACGAAGAAGCGGCGTGAGGGCCAGGCGATCGCCGAGGCCGCCGCCCGCGACAAGGCCGACCGACGCGAGCGCCGTGCCGCCCGGCGGGCCGCCTGATGCGCCGGCTGTTCTGGCTGGCCATGGGCGTGACCATCGGCGCCCTGCTCGTCCGCAAGCTGTCCCGGGCCGCCGAGCGCATGACGCCGGCCGGGATCGGCGCCTCGATCGCCGACGGCCTGCGCGAGCTCGCCGACGCGATCGGCGACTTCGGCGCCGACGTGCGCGCCGCGGCGGCGATGCGCGAGCAGGAGCTGCGCAGCGGCACCGGCCTCGACGCGCCGCTGCCCGAGCGCGACCAGGTCCAGCTGCCCGGACGGCTGCCCGGTCGCGGGGCACACGCCGCCGACCGCTGACCTCCCGGCGGCGGCGCGCCCGGCGCGCCGCCGCCACCCCTGGCAGGAGACCCGAGCCCAGATGCAGACCGCCGAGATCCGCCGCCGCTTCCTGCAGCACTTCGAGCAGCGTGGCCACACCGTCGTCCCCAGCGCCTCGCTGGTGTCGCCGGACCCCTCGCTGCTGTTCACCGTCGCCGGCATGGTGCCGTTCATCCCGTACCTGACCGGCCGCGAGCCCGCCCCGTTCCCGCGGGCCACCAGCGTGCAGAAGTGCGTGCGCACCCTCGACATCGAGGAGGTGGGCAAGACCACCCGCCACGGCACGTTCTTCCAGATGAACGGCAACTTCTCCTTCGGCGACTACTTCAAGGAAGGCGCCATCCAGCACGCCTGGGAGCTGGTCACCGGCTCCGTGGCCGACGGCGGCCTGGGCTTCGACCCCGACCGCATCTGGGTGACCGTCTACCTCGACGACGACGAGGCCGCCGAGGCCTGGCACCGCATCGCCGGGCTGCCGGTCGAGCGGATCCAGCGGCTGGGCAAGAAGGACAACTACTGGCACACCGGCGCCGACGGCCCGGGCGGCCCCTGCTCGGAGATCTACTTCGACCGGGGCCCGGAGTACGGCCCCGACGGCGGCCCGCTGGTCGACACCGCCGGCGACCGGTTCCTCGAGATCTGGAACCTCGTCTTCATGCAGTACGAGCTGACCGACGTCCGGAGCAAGGAGGACTTCCGGGTCGTCGGCGAGCTGCCGAAGAAGAACATCGACACCGGCATGGGCATGGAGCGGGTCGCCTTCCTGCTCCAGGGCGTCGACAACCTGTACGAGATCGACGAGGTCGCGCCGGTGCTGCGCCGCGGCGCCGAGCTCGCCGGCGTGACCTACGGCAAGGACCACGACGCCGACGTCCGGCTGCGCGTGGTGGCCGACCACGTCCGCAGCGGCCTGATGCTCATCGGCGACGGCGTCACGCCCGGCAACGAGGGCCGCGGGTACATCCTGCGCCGCCTGCTGCGCCGCGCCGTCCGCTCGATGCGGCTGCTCGGCGTCGACACCGCCATCCTGCCCGAGCTGCTGCCGGTCTCCCGCGACGCGATGAGCGGCAGCTACCCGGAGCTGGCCACCGACTTCGAGCGCATCGCGGCGGTCGCCTACGCCGAGGAGGAGGCGTTCCGGCGCACCCTCTCCTCCGGTACGGCGCTGTTCGACACCGCCGTCCGTGAGGCCAAGGCCGCCGGCACCCCGGCGCTGTCGGGCGAGCAGGCGTTCTCCCTGCACGACACCTACGGCTTCCCGATCGACGTCACCCTGGAGATGGCCGCCGAGCAGGGCGTGACCGTCGACGAGGCCGGCTTCCGCGCGCTCATGCAGCTCCAGCGCGACCGTGCCCGCGCCGACGCCCGCGCCAAGCGCACCGGCTCGGTCGACGTCCTGGCCTACCGCCGGCTGCTCGCCGAGCACGGCCCGACCGACTGGCGCGCCTACGACACCCTGCGCACCGACTCCCGCGTGCTCGGGCTGGTCACCGAGCTCGACGGGGAGGACGGCGGGGCGGCCGACGCCGGCGCCGGCGAGGTCGTGCGCGTGGTGCTCGACCGCACGCCCTTCTACGCCGAGTCCGGCGGCCAGGTCGCCGACGCCGGGACCCTAACCTGGGACGGTGGCCGCGCCGAGGTCCTCGACGTGCAGCGTCCGGTCAAGGGCCTGGTCGTGCACCAGGTGCGGGTCCTCGAGGGCGCGCTGGCCAGCGGCGCCGAGCTCACCGCCGAGGTCGACCGCGAGTGGCGGCTGTCGGCGTGCCAGGCGCACTCGGGCACCCACGTCGTGCACGCGGCGCTGCGCCAGGTGCTCGGCCCGCAGGCGCTGCAGTCGGGCTCCTACAACCGGCCCGGCTACCTGCGGCTGGACTTCGCCTGGCAGGGCGCCCTGAGCACGCAGCAGCGCGCCGACGTCGAGGACGTCGCCAACGCCGCGGTCCGCGCCGACCACCGCGTCCGTGCCGACTACATGACGCTGCCCGAGGCCCAGGCGATCGGCGCGCTCGCGCTGTTCGGCGAGACCTACGGCGAGCAGGTGCGCGTCGTCGAGATCGGCGGCCCGTGGTCGCGGGAGCTCTGCGGTGGCACGCACGTGGCCGGCAGCGCCCAGATCGGCACGCTGGCGCTCACCGGCGAGTCCTCGGTCGGGTCGGGGTCGCGCCGCGTGGAGGCCGTCGTCGGGCTGGAGGGCTTCCGCTACCTCGCCCGCGAGCGCGACCTGGTCCGCCAGCTCGGCGAGCTGCTCAAGTCCCCGACCGACGGCCTGCTCGACCGGGTCGGCGGCATCCTGTCCCGGCTGCGCGACGCCGACCGTGAGATCGCCGAGCTGCGCGCCCAGCAGACCCAGGCCGCGGCGGGCTCGCTGGCCGGGCAGGCGCACGACGTCGGCGGGGTCGCCGTCGTCACGGCGTCGCCGCCCGGGCTGTCCGGGGGCGACCTGCGCACCCTCGCGCTCGACGTCCGCGGGCGTCTCGGCGACCGCCCGGGTGTTGTCTTGCTCGCCTCGGAGTCCGGGGGCAAGGTGGCTCTCGTCGCGGCGCTCAACCCCGCCGCCCAGGAGCGCGGCCTGTCGGCCAACGACGTGCTGCGCGCCGCGGCCGCCCCGGTCGGGGGCCGCGGCGGTGGCAAGGCCGACGTCGCCCAGGGCGGCGGGACGGACCCGGGCGGCATCCCCGCCGCCCTCCAGGCCGGCGAACAGGCGGTCGCGACCGCCGCAGGGAGGTGACCGGAGTGTCCGAGCAGCGCCCCGACGAGACCGGCGACATGGGCGAGCGGCGCGTGCAGGGCCGCCCCGCGGTGCCGCCGTCCCGCCCGCGACGGACCCCGCCGCAGCAGCCGGTGCACCACCCCACCGAGGCGATCGACCTGCGCGCGGGCTTCCCGCCCGTGTCGCACGAGACCACCGAGATCGACCTGTCCCAGGGGCTCCCGGCCGGCCTGCCGCTCCCGCCCCGCCGCACCCGCCAGGGCCGCCGGCTGGGCCTGGACGTCGGCACCGTGCGCATCGGCGTCGCGCTGTCGGACCCCACCGGCACGCTGGCCAGCCCGCTGGGGACCGTCGAGCGCCGCCGCGACGGCGGTGACCTCGAGCAGATCGCGGCGCTCGTGGTGGAGCACGAGGTGACAGAGGTGATCGTGGGGGAGCCGAGACACCTCTCGGGTGCGTCGGGTGCCTCGGCCCGCGAGGCCCGTGCCTACTCTCGGGCACTCGCCGGGCGCATCGGCAGCGTGCCCGTGCACCTCGTCGACGAGAGGCTCTCCACCGTGACCGCAGCCAGTTCCCTGCGCGCGAACGGGCTCGACAGCCGCGCCCAGCGTCCCGTGATCGACCAGGCGGCCGCCGTGGTCATCCTCCAGGCCTATCTCGACGCCCAGCGGGGGCGCTCGTGACCGGTCCGGTGCCGCCGTCGGGGCGGGGCCGGCACGCGGGGCCCGATCCCCTCGGCGGCACCGGCAGCCCGTGGGGCACCGTGGACCGCGGCCGCCAGGCCGGCCTCTCCCCGACGTCGCGGCCGCCGGTCGGCCCGGTGCCCACCTACCCCGGTCGCCCCGCCCGCGGCGCCGGCCTCCTCGACCGCCCGCCGGCCGCCCCCGCGCTGAGCGGCCGGCACGCCGCTCCCGGCGACGACCGCACCGGCCCCCTGCCCGGCAGCAGGCCGCCCACCCCGCCCGCGGCCGGGCTCCCGCCCCGCCCGCCGGGCGCCTGGTCGCGGCTGCAGCGCCCCCCGACCCACACCACGACCCACACCACGGCCGACACCACGGCCGACACCGCCGCCGACACCCGGCACATCGAGGCCGTCGACGTGCCCACCGAGGCGCATCCTGCCGTCGACCCGCGCCACCACCCCGCCGACACCGCCCACTGGGACGCCCACGGGGACGACACCCCCTGGGACGACCACCACGACGGCGCCTCCTGGGACGACCACCACGACAGCGGACACCACGACGACGAGGACGCCACCGGCGGCCTGGAGGTCCTCGGTCCCGGGCGCCGCGACGAGGGCAGCCGCGGCCGGCGTGCCCGCCGGGCGGCCGCGGCGCCGGCCGGCCACGCGGACCACGACCACCACGACGACCACCACGACGACGACCACCTCGTCCTCGGTGGTCACGACGACGACCACCACGACGTCACCGGGCGCCGTGGGCGCTCCGGCCGCCGCCGGCGCGGCCCGCTGACCAACCTGCTGGCGCTGGTCGTCCTGGCCGGCCTGGTCGCCGGCATCGTCGTCGGCGGCAGGGCGCTCATCGGCCTGGTCAACCCCGAGGCCGAGGACTACGCCGGCACCGGCACCGGCACCGTCGAGGTGCGGGTCGGCGGCGGCGACACCCTCAGCGACATCGCCCGCACCCTCGTCGACCAGGGCGTCATCGCCTCGGCCGACCCCTTCGTCGACGCCGCCGAGGCCGACCCCGACTCCATGGGCATCCAGCCCGGCGTCTACTCCCTGCGCTCGCAGATGAGCGGCCAGGCCGCGCTGGACCTGCTGCTCGACCCCGCCAGCCGGCTGGTCTCGCGGGTCACCGTCCCCGAGGGCTTCACCGTCGCGGCCACGCTGCAGCGCGTCGCCGAGGCCACCGGCCTGCCGATCGAGGACCTGCAGGCGGCCGCCGCCGACCCCGCCGCCCTCGGTCTGCCGGCCTACGCCGACGGCCAGCTCGAGGGCTTCCTCTTCCCGGCCACCTACGACGTCGAGCCCGACGACACCGCCGCCGACGTGCTGCGCGGCATGGTCGCCCGCTTCACCGAGGTCGCCACCGACCTGCAGCTCGAGCAGCGGGCCGCCGCCTCCGGCCGCTCGGTGTACGACATCGTCACGGTCGCCTCGATGGTGCAGTCCGAGACCCGCCTGGACCAGGAGCGGCCCGACGTCGCGCAGGTGGTCTACAACCGGCTGGCGCAGGGCATCCCGCTCGGCATCGACGCCACGCTGGCCTACGGCCTGCAGAAGAACGGCAACGACCTCACCGTCACCGACCTGCAGACCGACAGCCCGTACAACACCCGCACCCGGGCCGGGCTGCCCCCGACCCCGATCAGCTCGCCGGGCGAGGCGAGCCTCGAGGCGGCGCTGTCCCCGACCACCGGCGGGCTCCTGTACTACGTCCTGGCCTCCGAGGACGGCCGGCACTTCTTCACCAGCGACTACGCGGAGTTCCAGGCCGCGCGGCAGGCCTGTGCCGACGCCGGCCTCGGGTGCGGTGGCTGACCGGCCCGTGCTCGCCCCGGACGCCGCCGGCCGGGCGGCGCCCACACCGGGACCGCCGGGCCGGGCGGCCGTCCTCGGCCGCCCGGTCGCGCACTCGCTGTCGCCGCTGCTGCACCGGGCGGCCTACGCCGCGCTCGGCCTGACCGGCTGGACCTACGACGCGCTCGACCTCGGGCCCGAGGACCTGTCCGTCCTGCTGGCCGGCCTCGGCCCCGAGTGGCGCGGCTTCTCGGTGACCATGCCGTGCAAGCAGGCGGCGGTGGCGGTCGCCGACACCGTCGAGCCGCTGCCCCGGCTGCTGGGCGCCGCCAACACCCTCGTGCACACCGGGGCGGGTTGGCGGGCGGAGAACACCGACGTCCACGGCGTCGGCATGGCGCTGCAGACCGGCGGGGTCCGGCGGGTCGCGCACGCCGCGATCATCGGTGCCGGCGGGACGGCGGCCGCCGCGGCCGTGGCCCTGGCCGAGCTCGGTGCCGAGCACGTCGACGTCCTCGTCCGGGCGCCCGACCGCGCCGCCGACACCGTCCGGGTGCTCGGCGCGCTCGGGGTCGCCGCCGACGTCCGGCCGCTGTCCCCGGGCGCGGTCGAGGCCCCCGTCGTCGTCAGCACGGTGCCGATCGGCGCCCACCCCGACCTCGCGGCCCTCGGCTGGCGGCGGGGGCAGACGCTGCTCGACGTCCTCTACGCCCCCTGGCCCACACCCCTGGCCGGACGGGCCGGTGCGGCGGGCGCGGCCGTCATCAGCGGCATCGAGGTGCTGTTCTGGCAGGCCACCGTCCAGGTCGAGCTGATCACCGGGCAGCCCGCGCCGCTCGGGGAGATGCGCGCCGCCCTGGACGCCCACCTCGCCGGGTGAGCGGCGTCGTCCCCCGCGGCCTTCTGCTCGCGCTCGCCGTGACGGCCGCCGTCCTGGCCGGACCCCCGCTCGCCCGGGCCGCCGTCCGGCTGGCCGCCCGCGACGACGCCGCCCGCCCCTCGCCCGCCCGGGTGCTCTCGAGCAGCGCCGTGCTGGCGGTGCTGCTGTGCGGCGCGGTGCTGCTCACCGGCGCCCGGCCGGCCACCCTCGCGCTCGCGTGGGCCGCCGGCGCCGCCGTCGTGCTCGCGCAGGTCGACCTCGCCGTCCACCGGCTGCCCGACCGCGTGACCCTGCTCGCCGCCGCCGTCTGCGCCGCCGCGCTGCTCGCCGACGCCGCCCTCCTGGGCACCTGGCCGGCACTGCTGCGCGCCGTGCTCGCCGCGGCCGCCGCGGGCGGGATCGCCCTGGCGACCGCGCTGGCCGCCCCGGCGGGGCTCGGGCTCGGCGACGTCAAGCTGCTCGCGCTGCTCGGGCTGGTGCTCGGCTGGGCCGGCTGGGGCGTGCTGCTGGCCGGGGTCTTCCTCGGCGTGCTCGCCGGAGCCGCGGTCTCGCTGCTGCTGGTGGCCACCCGCCGGGCCGGCTGGCGCACCGCGCTGCCCTTCGGCCCGCCGCTGCTGCTCGGTGCCGTCCTCGCCCTGGCCCTCGAGGGCCCGCTCGCTTGACGCTCCCCGCGCGACGATCAGGGAACCTGATCGTGGAGCGTCCTCCCTGACCGTGGAGCGTCCTCCCTGACCGTGGAACGTGAGGGAGGACGCGCGATGATCAGGGGACCTGATCGTGGCGGCCCCCGCCGTCGGAGGTGGCCGGGTGCGCGGCTGGCAGAATGCCGGGCATGTTGCGCTGGCTGACCGCCGGTGAGTCGCACGGCCAGCAGCTCACCGCCATCCTCGAGGGCCTCCCCGCCGGCGTGCAGGTGCAGACCGCCGACCTCGACGTCGACCTGGCCCGCCGCAGGCTCGGCCACGGGCGCGGCGCCCGCATGTCCTTCGAGCAGGACGCCGTCACGCTCACCGGCGGGGTGCGGCACGGGGTCACCCAGGGCGGCCCGATCGCGGTGCAGGTGGGCAACACCGAGTGGCCCAAGTGGCAGACGGTCATGGCCGCCGACCCGGTCGACCCCGAGGTGCTCGCCGGGCAGGCCCGCAACGCGCCGCTGACCCGCCCGCGCCCCGGCCACGCCGACCTCGCCGGCATGCAGAAGTACGGCTTCGACGACGCCCGCCCGGTGCTCGAGCGCGCCAGCGCCCGCGAGACCGCCGCCCGCGTCGCCCTCGGCGCCATCGCCAAGGCGTTCCTCCGCCAGGCGCTCGGCGTCGAGGTGGTCAGCCACGTCGTCGGCATCGGCCCGGTCGTGGTCCCCGACGGCGTGCTGCCCGGCCCGGAGGACAACCCGCGCATCGACGAGGACCCGGTCCGCTGCGCCGACCCGGCCACCAGCGAGGTCATGGTCGCCGAGGTCGACGACGCCCGGAAGAACGGCGACACCCTCGGCGGCGTCGTCGAGGTCGTCGTGCACGGCCTGCCCCCGGGCCTGGGCAGCCACGTGCACTGGGACCGCCGGCTGGACTCCCGCCTGGCCGCCGCGCTCATGGGCGTGCAGTCGGTCAAGGCCGTCGAGGTCGGCGACGGGCTGGAGACCGCCCGCCGCCGCGGCTCGGTCGCCCACGACGAGATCGTCAGCGAGGACGGCCGGCTGCGCCGGGTCACCGACCGCGCCGGCGGCATCGAGGGCGGCATGACCAACGGCGAGGTGCTGCGGGTGCGCGCGGCGATGAAGCCGATCTCCACCGTGCCGCGGTCGCTGGCCACCGTCGACGTCGCCACCGGTGACGCCGCGGTCGCCATCAACCAGCGCAGCGACGCCTGCGCTGTGCCGCGCGGCTCGGTGGTGATGGAGGCGATGGTCGCGCTCACCCTCGCCGACGCCGCGCTGGAGAAGTTTGGCGGCGACGCGGTGGCCGAGACCCGCCGCAACGCGCGGGCCTACCTCGACGCCCTCCCGTACCGGTGACCGCGCCGCTGCTGGTCCTCGTCGGCCCGCCGGCCTCGGGCAAGACCACGGTCGGGACGGCGGTCGCCGCCGCGCTGGCCCGCCCGTTCCGCGACACCGACGCCGACGTGGAGGCCGAGGCCGGCACCACCGTCGCCGACCTGTTCGTCTCCTACGGCGAACCGCACTTCCGCGCGATGGAGGAGCGGGCCGTGGCCCGGGCGCTCGCCGAGCACGACGGGGTGCTGGCCCTGGGCGGCGGGGCGGTGCTCAGCGCGGCCAGCCGCGAGCTGCTGGTCGGCTACGGCCGCGCCGGCGGGACCGTCGTCCACCTCGACGTCGACCTGGCCTCGGCGGTCCGGCGGGCGGGCCTGGCCCGCGACCGCCCGGTGCTGGGGGTCAACCCGCGGGCGATGCTGCGCACCCTGCTCGAGCAGCGCGCGCCGCTGTACGCCGAGGTGGCCACGGTGGTCGTGACCACCGGCGGCCGCGACCCGCAGGACGTCGTCGCCGAGGTGCTGGCCGCGCTGCCCGCCGGAGCCGACCGGTGAGGCAGGTGACCGTCGCGGGGGAGGACCCGTACGACGTCGTCATCGGCCCCGGCGCCCAGGCACGGCTGGGGCTGCTACTGGCCGGCACGCCCAAGGCCGCCGTCGTGCACGCCAGGCCGCTGGCCGCGCTCGCCGGGGCCGCGGTCGAGACGCTGCAGACCGCCGGGGTGGCCGCCGAGGCCGTCGTCGTCCCCGACGGGGAGGCGGCCAAGACCGCCGCGGTGGCCGCCGGGGTCTGGGACGAGCTCGGCCGGCTGGGGCTGACCCGCTCCGACGCCGTGGTCGGCGTGGGCGGGGGAGCGGTCACCGACCTGGCCGGCTTCGTCGCCGCCACCTGGCTGCGGGGCGTGCGCGTCGTCCAGGTGCCCACCAGCGTGCTGGGCATGGTCGACGCCGCCGTCGGCGGGAAGACCGGCATCAACACCGCCGCCGGCAAGAACCTGGTCGGCGCCTTCCACCCCCCGGCCGGCGTGCTCGCCGACACCGACGCCCTCGCCGGCCTGTCCGAGGCGGAGTTCCGGTCGGGGATGGCCGAGGTGGTCAAGTGCGGCCTCATCGCCGACGCGGCGATCCTCGACCTGCTCACCGCCGACCCGACCGGCCGCCGCGACACCGAGGAGCTCATCGAGCGCGCGGTGCGGGTGAAGGCCGACGCGGTCGGGCAGGACCTCCACGACACGGGCGTGCGCGAATTCCTCAACTACGGGCACACGCTCGGGCACGCCATCGAGCGGGTCGAGGACTTCGGCTGGCGGCACGGCGAGGCGGTCGCCGTCGGGCTGGTGTTCGCCGCCGAGCTCGCCGGGCAGGCCGGGCTGCTGACCCGCGCCGAGGTCGACCGGCACCGCGACCTCGTCGCCGCGATGGGGCTGCCCACCCGGTACGCCGGCGACTGGGCGGCGCTGCAGGCGGTCATGCGGGTGGACAAGAAGGCCCGCGGCGCGACGCTGCGGTTCGTCGTCCTGGACGGCCTCGGCAACCCGCGCATCCTCGCCGACCCCGACCAGGCCTGGCTCGACGCGGCGTGGGCCGCAGTCTCGGAGGACCCCTCGTGACCGTCCAGGTGCTCAACGGCGCCAACCTCGGCCGGCTCGGCTCCCGGGAGCCGGAGAAGTACGGGACGACGACGTACGCGCAGCTCGTCGCGCGCGTCGAGGAGGTCGCCGGCGAGCTGGGCCTCGCGGTGCAGGTCCGGCAGACCGACGACGAGGGCGAGCTGATCGGCTGGGTGCACGCCGCGGCCGACGCCGGCGACCCCGTCGTGGTCAACCCCGCCGGCTGGTCGCACACCTCGGTCGTGCTGCGCGACGCGCTGGCGATGCTGACCGCGCCGCTGGTCGAGGTGCACATCAGCAACATCCACCGGCGCGAGGAGTTCCGGCACCACTCCTACGTGTCCGGCGTCGCCGACGGCGTCATCGCCGGGCTCGGCGTGCAGGGCTACGAGCTGGCGCTGCGGTACGTCGCCGCGCAGGGTGTGCGATGAGCCGGGCTGCCGAGCGGCGGGACCGGCTGCGGGCCACCGCGGCCGAGCGAGGCCTGGACGCCGTCCTGGTCACCAACCTGCTCAACGTCCGCTACCTGACCGGGTTCACCGGCTCCAACGGCGCGCTGCTGCTGCGCACCGACGGATCCGACCTCTTCGGCACCGACGGCCGCTACACCACCCAGGCCGGCACCCAGGTGCCCGACGTCGAGCTGCTCGTCGACCGCGCCACGGTGCCGGCCCTCGCGCAGGAGGCGGTGCGCCGCGGCGCCGGGCGCATCGGCTTCGAGAGCCACGAGGTCACCGTCGACGGCCTCGCGCAGCTGCAGCGGGTGCTCGCCGGCGCCGCGGCCGGGGGCACCGTGCCGGAGCTGGTCAGCGTGCGCCGCGCGGTCGAGGCGCTGCGCGCGGTCAAGGACGACGGCGAGGTCGAGGCGCTGCGCCGCGCGTGCGCGGTCGCCGACCGGGCGCTGGCGGAGCTGGCCGCCGAGGGCGCCCTGCGGCCGGGGCGCACCGAGCTGCAGGTCGGCCGCGAGCTCGACGCCCGGGTGCTCGCCCTGGGGGCGGAGGCGCCGTCGTTCGAGACGATCGTGGCCGCCGGCGCGAACTCGGCGATCCCGCACCACCGGCCCGACGCGACCGAGCTGCGCGCCGGTGACCTGCTCAAGCTCGACTTCGGCGCCACCGTCGACGGCTACCACTCCGACATGACCCGCACCGTCGTCCTCGGGCACGCCGCCGACTGGCAGCGCGAGGTGTACGAGCTGGTGGCCGCCGCGCAGGCGGCCGGGCGGGCGGCGCTGGCCGTCGGCGCCGACGTCGTCGCCGTCGACGCGGCCTCCCGCGACGTCATCGCCGCCGCCGGGCACGGCGAGCACTTCACCCACGGCCTCGGGCACGGCGTGGGCCTGGAGATCCACGAGGCGCCGGGCATCGGCCCGCTGGGCGCGGGTACCCTGGCCGCCGGCATGGCCGTCACCGTGGAGCCGGGGGTGTACCTCCCTGGCCACGGCGGTGTCCGGATCGAGGACACGCTCGTCGTCACGGCGGACGCGCCCGAGTTGTTGACCCTCACGAGCAAGGAACTGCTGGTCTTCTAGATGGCTACCACCAACGACCTCAAGAACGGCATGGTCCTCAACCTCGACGGCCAGCTGTGGTCCGTCACCGAGTTCCAGCACGTCAAGCCCGGCAAGGGCGGCGCGTTCGTCCGGACGACGCTGAAGAACGTGCTCTCGGGCAAGGTCGTGGACCGGACCTTCAACGCCGGCACCAAGGTCGAGACCGCCACGGTCGACAAGCGGAACATGACGTACCTGTACAAGGACGGCACCGACTTCGTCTTCATGGACGGCGAGACCTTCGACCAGATCCACGTGCCCGGCCAGACCGTGGGCTCCGGCGCGGACTACCTGCTGGAGAACACCGAGGCCGTCGTCGCCGTCCACGAGGGGACGCCGCTCTACGTCGAGCTGCCGGTGACCCTGGAGCTCGTCGTGGAGCACACCGACCCGGGCCTGCAGGGCGACCGCTCCACCGGCGGCACCAAGCCGGCCACCCTGGAGACCGGCGCGCAGATCCAGGTGCCGCTGTTCGTCAACACCGGCGACAAGCTCAAGGTCGACACCCGCGACGGCCGCTACCTCGGCCGCGCCAACTGACGCACCGCCGGTCCTCCTGACGTGGCCGCCCGCACCAAGGCGCGCAAGCGCGCCGTCGACGTCCTCTACGAGGCCGACCTGCGGGGTGCCGACGCGGTCGAGCTGCTCCGCGAGCGCGTCGCCGACCCGTCCCCGCCCGTCCCCGACCACGCCGTCCGGCTGGTCGAGGGCGTGGCCGCGCACGCCGACCGCATCGACGAGCTGATCAGCCGGCACGCCTCGGGCTGGTCGCTGCAGCGGCTCCCCGACGTCGACCGCGCGATCCTGCGCATGGCGGTCTTCGAGCTGCTGTGGGCCGACGACGTCCCGGACGCCGTCGTCATCGACGAGGCCGTCGAGCTGGCCAAGGCGCTGTCGACCGACGAGTCGCCGGCCTACGTCAACGGCGTGCTCGGCGCCATCCTCGACGCCGAGGTCCCCACCGGCTGAGCCGCGTCGGGGCCGCGTCGGGGCCGCGCGGCCTCAGCCGCGGGTGACCGTGAACACCACCCGGTCGCCGGCGACCTCCGTGCAGGCCAGCGCGAGCGCACCCACGGTGGTGCTCTGCCCCGCCGTGCAGGTGACGTCCTGGTCCCCGACCCGCAGGACCGCCCGGTCGCCGTCGATCGAGACGAAGTCGATCGTCGTCCCGAGGACGTGGGCCCGGGCGCCGCTGCCGCCCAGCGTCACCGTGCAGGAGTCCCCGGAACAGGACACGAGGCTCACCGACCCCGAGCCGCCTCCCACGGCCGCGCTGACGCCGAGGGAGTCCAGGAACCCGGACAGCGGACCGGCAGGACCGGCGGGGCCGGTGCCGGAGAACGAGGCGCACACGAGCAGCAGCGCCGAGAGCAGGACGGGGGGCCGACTGTCCACGGGGGCCTCCGGACGGTCGCGGGGTGGTCGTCGGGGCGGGGAGGCCGGCCGGCGTGGCGCCGGGACGGCACCCCCCCTCGACGCGCCATCCCAGCACGTCCCGGCGGCGGAGGGTGCGGTCCGTGCAGCGGTCCCGTGGTCCCTCCCCGCACCTCCGTGGTGCGGGGAGGGGGCGTCCGTGGTGCCGCGCCCGGCCGTGCGAGGCGACCGGGCTACTCCTCCACGAGCCGGACGCGGAACGAGAGGGGCCAGAGCTTGCCGGTGAGCAGGTACTCGCCGTTCCCCAGCGCGGCGATGCCGTTGAGGACCGCGTTCGCATCGGTGCGTCGCTCGGGGGCGAGCAGTCCGGCCGCGTCGACGAGCGCGGTGACCCGCCCGCTCGACGGGTCGATGCGGACGATCACGTCGGACCCCCACACGTTCGCCCAGACCTGCCCGTCGACGCACTCCAGCTCGTTGAGCTGCGTCACCGGCTCGTCGTCGAACGTGACGGCGACCGAACCCGTCTCGGCGAAGCTGTCCGGGTCGTGGAAGTGCAGCCGGTCGGTGCCGTCGCTGCGCACCAGGCGCGTGCCGTCGGAGCACAGGCCCCAGCCCTCGCCCTCCAGCGGCACCTGCCGGCGGAGGGTGAGCGTGGCGCGGTCCCACTCGAGCACCACGCCGTCCTGCCAGGTCAGCTGCCAGATGCGGTCGCCGACCACCGTGATGCCCTCGCCGAACAGCTCGCCGGGGAGCGGGGCGGACCGCCGGACCTCGCCCGTGGCCGGGTCGACCTCGCGCAGCTGGGACCTCCCCTCGAGCCCGGTGCCCTCGTAGAGGGCGTCCTCGTGCAGCTCGAGGCCCTGGGTGAAGGCCGACGGGTCGTGCGGCACCTCGGCGAGCACCTCCGGCCGCAGCACGGGCACCGGCTGTTCGGGGTCGGCGACGGCGGCGTCCGGGGCCCGCGCCGACTGCCCGTAGACCGAGAGGTCCGCGCTCTCCCGTGACGCACAGGCAGGCAGCAGCGCGACGGGGAGGGCGACGACGGCACCGAGGGCCCGGCGGCGGATGCCACGGTTCATCGAGCGGTCACGATCCGTTCGGGTCGGTCGGTCGGGTCGGTGGGCCCCGGGTCTCCGGGTCGCCGGGGGCGTGCCGACGGCGTGGGCCGGCGCACCCGGCCGGCGACCCGGGACGGTCGGGGGCCGCAGAGACTACGACCCGGCCGGCGGATCCGGGAGGGAGGACCCCGCCGGATCCGTGTCCGAACCCCGCCCTAGGTGGCGCACGGGGTCGGCACCGTGGTGGACCGGGCCGGGACCGGGATCCGGCCCGGCCGAGATCGGTGGTGGCCACCGATGCCGCCGTCCGCCGCGCGGCCCGAGACTTCCGCCTGCCGATCCCGGACCGCGGCCGGGCCTGGCAGTCCACGGGGCGATGGGTGAGGTTCAGCGGCGACACCGCAGTCCTGATCCCGGCAGGCCTCATCCCCAGAACAGACACCTGAGGAGATCCCATGTTCGAGGACCAGACCGTCGAGCTGCTGCCCGAGCGCACCACGATGCAGTTCACCTTCTCGCAGAACTTCAACACCGCTGTCGCGGCGGCCGTGAACGCCGGCAACGTCAACGTGGGCGGCGACCAGGCCAACATCGCTGCGGCCATCTCCCTCGCGGGCAGCAACGTCACCTTCTGACGCATCGACGTCCTGCCGATGCAGTGACGGAGCGGCCCGGCCTCGTGCCGGGCCCGGGAGGGGCGGCCGGGTCACCGGCCGCCCCTCTTCGCGTCCAGGGGATGCGGGCGATCCGCCCCGGCACGCAACGGCGCCGCACGCGGCACCGTTGCGTGCCGGGTGGATGCTCCTCCGTACAGCGATCGCGGCGGCCGTGGTGCGGGCGCCCGGGGATGCGGGCGGATCCCGAGCGGATACGTGGTCCTCCCGGATGTCGGCGTCCACCCCCTCGCCCGAGACTCGGTCACGCCGTCCCTGGACCGCGGCCGGGGCCGGCAGTCCACCCGGCGCACAGGACGGGTCCGCCGACGGGCTCCGACCCCCGTGACGCCACTTCCGGTACCGACCCTGAGGAGATCCCGTGTTCGAGGACCAGACCGTTGAGCTGCTGCCCGAGCGGACCACGATGCAGTTCACTGTCAGTCAGAACGGCAACCTGGCGGTCGCAGCGGCCGCCAACGTCCTGAACCTGAACGTCGGCGGCGACCAGCTCAACGCCGCGCTCGCTGCGGCGGCCGCGGGCAGCAACATCGGCTGAGGCGTCGGCTGGCGGGGTGGCGGCAATCCACCACGCCAGCGGTCCTGGGAGGGGCGGCCGGGTCACCGGCCGCCCCTCCCTCGCGTTCATGCGCCGCTGACCGACGGGCGCGCTCCCCGCGCAGGACGCCTACGTGATCCCCACGCGGATGTGAAGGTGCCAGCCTCCGTGCCGTCGTCCGCCTGTACGTGTGCACCCGGAAGGGGCTGTGGTGCGGGAGGCGCGCAGTCAGTGCCGGGACCGGAGCAAATAGGTGCCGGACGCTGATGCCGCCGGTTCTGCGACGGCTGGAGACTTCCGCGCGCCGACACCGGACCGCGGCCGGGACCGGCATCCCACGGGGCGAGCAGGAGGGTCCGGCTGCACCACTGCGGTCCTGCTCCTGGCGGACTCCACCCAGTACCGATCCTGAAGGAGACACCATGTCCGAGACCCTCGAGCTCTTCGCCGACGAGCAGGTCGAGCTGCTGCCGGAGCGCACCACGATGCAGGCCGGCTTCTTCCAGAACGGCAACCTCTCCATCGCCGTCGCGGTGAACGCCGGCAACATCAACTTCGGCGGCAACCAGCTCAACGCCGCCCTCGCCGCGGCGGCGGCCGGCAGCAACGTCAGCTTCTGACAGGACCACGGGCAGGCGGGTGCTGAGGCACCCGCCGCGTCCAGGGGAGGGGCGGTCGATCCCGGCCGCCCCTCCCCGTGTCCGGAATCGGCCGACGGGGAACGGAGACGCAAGGGTGACGCAGAGCGAGGTCCTCGACCGTCCGTCGCCGGGTGCGCCGCCGCGGCTGGCCCCGGGCACGGAGCTGCTGGGCGAGTACCGGGACTCCGCCTACGAGGACCCCCGGTTCATCATCCGCCGGGTCGACGGGCAGGTCATGCAGGTGCCCCGCCTGCTCTACCGGCTGGCCGGCTCCCTGGACGGCCGGGACGCGGAGCAGGTCGCGGCCGACCTGAGCGCCGAGTTGGACCGGGAGCTGACCGCCGACCAGGTGACCTTCCTGGTCGAGCAGCGGCTCCGGCCCGCCGGGATCGTCGCGCCCGACCACATCGACGCCCTCGTCGCCGAGGCCGAGGGCGGCACCCCGCAGGCGCCGGTCCGCGCTGACCCGCTGCTCGCTCTCCGCCACCGCGCCGGTGTGATCCCGGCCTCCGTCACCTGGCGCATCGCCGGGTTCTTCCGGCCGTTGTTCACCCGGCCGGTGTGGCTGGCAGTGGTCGCCGCCCTCCTCGCCGTCGACGTGTGGATGGTGGCGCAGGGCGATGCCCTCGGCCGGCTGGAGTCCGCCGTCGTGGACGTGGCCCGGCACCCGGGACTCGTCCTCGCCCTCCTCGGCCTCACCGTGGTCTTCAGCGCCTTCCACGAGTGCGGCCACGTGACCGCCTGCCGCTACGGCGGTGGCCGCCCTGGTGACATTGGTGTCGGTCTCTACATCGTCTGGCCGGCGTTCTACAGCAAGGTCACCGACAGCTACCGCCTCGATCGGGTCGGGCGATTGCGGACCGACCTCGGCGGGGTCTACTTCAACTGCATCGCCATGCTGACGCTGGGCCTGTGCTACCTGGCCACGGGCGAGCCGTGGCTGCTGATCGGCCTGGTCAGCATGCACACGCAGACCGCCTGGCAGTTCCTGCCCAACCTGCGGATGGACGGCTACTACGTCCTCGCCGACCTGGTGGGTGTCCCCGAGCTGTTCGGTTTCGTGGGCCCGACGGTGCGCAGCCTGCTCCCGGGGCGTCCCCCGCACCCGCTCCTGCGCAAGCTGAGGCCACGGGCGCGCCGGGTGGTCGTGCTGTGGGTCGCGCTGATCGTCCCCACCCTGTTCGCCTGGCTGGTCGCCGTCCTCGTCGCCGTGCCGCACCTGCTGCCCGCCGCCTGGCAGGCCTCGCTGGAGTACCTCCGGCACCTCGACGCCGGCGCCCGGAGCGGGGACGTGCTGGCCACCACGCTGGGCGTCCTGCAGTTGTTCCTGCTGGCCCTGCCGTGGATCGGCCTGGGGCTCATCCTGTGGTCGCTGGTGACCCTGGTCGCCCGTCGTCCCGTCGCCCTGGTCGCCGGCACTCCCGCCCTCCGCTGGGCCGGACGGGTCGGCGCGGCCCACCGGGCCGCCGCCCGCCGGGTCCTCGCGGCCGTCGGGCTGTCGGGTCTCGGCGTCCTCCTGCTCGTGCGGGTGGCCTCCGTCGCCTGGTCGCACCCGGCCACCGCGACGGAGCTCCGGCTGGCGGACGGCGCGTGGGCGGCTCTGCACGGCGTGGACGGCGCCACCGCCGGCTCCGGCGAGCGCCTGCTGGGCCTGCAGGTGGCCGGCTACGCCTGGTTGACAGGTGCCTTCGGGCGGCACGACACCTTGCTGGCCGGGGCCCGGGAGGTGGCGGTCGTGGCCTCCGGGGTCCTGGTGGTGGCCCTCCTCGTGGTCGCCCGGTCGCGGGGGGTGCGTCCGCTCGCGGGAGCCCTGCTCCTGCTGGGGGTGCTCGTCACGGGGCCGGCGGTCACCGTGCTCGCCACGGTCGGGAGCGGGCTCGTCGGGACGGCGTGGGCCGCCGTGGGCGTCCTCGTCCTCACCCGCTCCCGTCGTCCCGTCACCGGGGCGCTCGCGATCGCCGCCGTCGCGGTGGGCGTGGCCACCGAGCCCCTGGTCGCCGTCCCGCTGGCCGTGGGCGTCGGGCTCCTCCTCGCCGGGGCGGCCGGACCGGGCCGGTCGCCGGCGCGGCACACGGCCGGCCCCCGGCACGCCGCCCACGGCACGGCGTGGGGGGACACCCGGTCGTGGCTGGTGGTCCTGCTCGTCCTGCCGATCGCCGTGCTGGTGGTCACCGTGCCGGGCGGTCCGGCGGACCTCCCCCTCGACGGCCCCGAGCGCGCCGTGCTCCTGCTGCTCGCGGCTCTGGCCGTCGGCGTCGGCCTCTCCTCCCGCGACCTCCGTCCGGTGGCGGCGGTGGCCGGTGCGGCCGCCGTGCTCGCGTCGGTGCCGTGGCGAGGGGCCGGCCCGGCGCTCCCGGTGGTCCTGGTCGCCGTGGTCCTGCTCGGCGTGCTGGTCGCCGCCGCATGGACCGGGAGCCCCGTGGCGGGACGGCCACACCCGCTGCTCCGGGGCGCCGTCGTCCTGTCCGCGCTCGTCGTGGTGGGCACCGGAGCGCTCTTCCTGCCGGTGTCCGGACAGACGCCGCCGCACCGACAGCTCGCCGCCTGGATCGAGGGGCCGGCGTCCGCCGGCGGCACCGTGGCGGTGCCGGCCGGGCTCTGGGGGGACCTCCTCCGCGACGGGGTCCCGCCCGACCGGCTGGCCCGGGCCGCAGCGGCGGCGGACTGGACGGTGACGGTCGGCGGCGCGACCGCCGGCACGCCGCCGGTGGCCGCCTTCGGCGGGGGGCCGGCCGGCCTGGCGGTCAGCCCGGCGCCGGGATCCGGGGGCACCGGATCCCGACCCGGCAGTTGACTGAACGCAGATCTCCCGTTGCACACAGTCATGACCCGTCCGTAGGACGTATCAGTACCGGTATGTCTCGCCTCCTCGTGTCCGGGGGCCCATTCCGTTACGGCTTCGTGACTATGGTCGTCCGCGCGAGATCCGTACCAGTAGCTCGGGGGAGCAGCTGTGGCTGATGAGCTCATGCCGGGAGCGGTGGAACGACGGACGGGACATGGGTGGCCGTGGTCCGTCCCCGATCGCACGCGCCCCGTGTGATGGACACGGCGACGCGCTGGCCCCTCGTCGGCCGGGAGGCCGAGCTCCGCGCGGTGAACGCCGCGCTCACCGCCAGGCCCGAGCGCAGCCTGGTCATCACCGGTGCCGCGGGGGTGGGACGGACCCGACTGGCCCGGGAGGCGCTGACCGCCGCCGCGCAGCAGGGCCACCCGACGGCGTGGGCCGTGGCCACCGGCGCGGCCGCGCTCGTGCCGCTGGGCGCGCTGGCCCACCTGCTGCCCGCGGTGGACGACGGGGCCACCGGCCTGGCCCTGCTGCAGCAGGCGACGGCGGCCATCGCCGGGGACGGGACCGGTCCGACCCCGGTCCTCGGGGTCGACGACGCCCACCTGCTCGACCAGATGTCGGTGACCCTGCTGCACCAGCTCGCCGCGAGCGGCGCCGTCACGCTGGTCCTGACGGTCCGCACGGACGCGGAGCAGCCGGACCCGTCCGCTCCGCTGTGGAAGGACGGGTTGGCCGACCGGGTCCAGCTCGAGCCGTTGCGCCGCGCCGAGCTCGTCCGGCTGGTCGACCTGGTGCTCGACGGGGACGTCGACGCCCGCACCGGTCAGCGGCTGTGGCTGCTCAGCCGCGGGAACCCGTTGTTCCTGCGGGAGCTCCTGGAGGACGGCCTGCGCAGCGGTCGGCTGAGGGACCACGAGGGGTCCTGGCGCTGGCCGGAGGCCATGGTGCCCTCCCAGCGGTTGTGCGAGATCGTGCTGGCCCAGCTCGGCCGGCTGGACGCCGCGGAGTGGCGGGTGCTGGAGGTCCTCGCCACCGCCGAACCGCTGCCGGCCCGCGACGTGGAGGCGCTGAGCAGCCCCCAGGCCCTCGCCCGGCTCGAGCGCCTCGGCGTCGTCGTCGACCACGCCGAGGGGACGCCGGGTCTCGTCCGCGCCGCGCACCCGCTGTACACGGAGGTCGTCCGGAGCCGCGCACCGGAGGCGGTGCTCCGCCTCGTCCGGCGCGAGCTCCTCGCCGGCCCGGGGGACGACCGGTCCCCGGCACTGGCCGCGGCGCGGCGCCTGGCGCTGCTCGACGGGAACGACCCGGCCCCGGACGCCGGACGGCTCACCGAGGCCGCACGCAGCGCGGCCGCGGCGCTCGACCACCGCTGCGCCGGACGGCTCGCGCGGGCCGCCGTGGAGGCGGGCGGGCAGGCCCCGGCGCACCTCGCGCTGGTCGAGGCCACCACCTGGCCCGGGTCCCCGGCGGAGACCGAGGAGCTCACCCGCCGGGCGGCGCAGGCCGCCGTCACGGAGGACGAGCGCGTCGAGGCCACGGTGGTCCGGGTGCTCAACCTGGCGTGCGTCCTCGGCCGGGTCGACGACGCGCAGGCCGTCCTCGACCGGGAGGTCCCGGCGTCCCGTCCGGGCCCGGGCCGCTCGCTGCTCGCGGCGACCGGGGCGGTCCTCGCCTTCCACGGCGGCGACCCGGCGGCAGCGGTGCACCAGGCGACGGCCGTGCGCTCCACCGCCCCGGCCGGGGGACCGGCCTGGCAGCTCGCGACCGCCGCGGCCGCGCTGGGCCACGCCGTCACCGGGGCTCCGCGGTCGGCGCTGGCGATGGTCACCGAGGCGCGGGCCGGACTCTCCTGGCCGGACGGGCGGGCCCTGCCCGCCTTCGTGCACCTGGCCGCGGCCCAGGCCGAGGTCATGGCGCTGCGGCTCAGCGGCCGGGCGCGGGAACTCGAGGCCCGCGCGGCCGAGCTGCACCGGTGCACCCTGGCCGGCCCCGAGTGGTACGGGGACGCCGTCGCCGCGCTGCACTGCGGCTGGGCCGCCCTCGTCGCCGGGCGGGTGCGGGTGGCGGTCCGCTGGCTCGTGGACGCGCAGGCGGGCCTGCGCCGGGCCGACCCGCTGGGCCTCCTGCCGCTCTGCCGCTCCCACCTCGCGATGGCGCGGGCGCTCCTCGGCGACGTCGACGGCGCCCAGCAGCTCGTCGCCGAGCTCGACGACCCCGGGTGCGCCGTGCTCCCCGCCTACGTCCCCTTCGTCCTCTTCGCGCGCGCCGTGGTGGCCGGGGTCCAGGGGCACCCCGCCGAGGCCGCCCGGCTCAGCCGCGAGGCCGCCCGCGAGGCCGCCGAGCAGGGGCAAATGACGACCGAGGCCGTCGTCCTGCACACCACCTTCCGCTTCGGGCGCCCCCTGCACGCGGCCGACCGGCTCGCGGTCCTCGCCCGGCGCTGCGAGTCGGCCTACGTGCGCGACCTCGCCGACCACGTGGCGGCGATCACGGCCGAGGACGGCGACGAGCTCGACGGGATCAGCCGCCGCTTCGAGGAGGCCGGCCTGGTGCTCAACGCCGCCGACGCCGCCGCGGAGGCGGCGGCCGCCCACGAGCACCAGGGCGCGCGGCGGTCGGCGGCCACCGCCCTGGCGCGAGGCGTCACGCTGGCACGCGCCTGCGGACTGGCGGGCAGCCAGTCCCTGCAGGCGCTGCTGCCCCCGTCCCTGACCGCGCGGGAGGAGGAGGTGGCCCGGCTGGCCAGCCGGGGCCTGAGCAACGTGCAGATCGCCGACCGGCTGGTGGTGTCGGTGCGCACCGTGGAGGCGCACCTCTCCCACATCTACGGCAAGCTCGGCATCACCGGCCGGGCCGAGCTCTCCGACGCGCTGGTGGCCCCCCGACCGCGCAACGCCCCTCCCCACGGCGGTCTGGCGGAGTGGGTGCTGCCCGGCCGGAGGCTGTCCGCGCGGCGCTGACCGCCGGCCCGTGCCGTCGGGTCCTCAGTCCCGGTGGCCGGCGCCGGCGGCGGCCAGCATCGCGGCCATCCGCGCGCTGGACTGCTGCCGGTGCACGCGGCGCAGCGCGGCCCGGCGACGGGCGGCGAGCAGCAGGTCACGGTCGGGCAGGACGACCGGTGGGGTCGTGCTCATGGGGTGCTCCTCGCGTCAGGCACCGTGGCACTCGGTGCGGACCGGACACTAGGAGGACCCTCTGACAGTTCGCGGTCGCGCGGGCGCGCACCGTGACCCGCCGACGCGGAGCGGTCCGTGCACACGCCGTGGACGCAGGCGCCCGCCGTCCGCGGGAGGTGCACGCACCGCGGGTTCCCGAGCACGGTGGCGACGCTCCCGCCGCGTGACCCGGCCGGGAACGGCACGGCTGGGAGCAGGGGGTCGACGGGAACGCCCGAGGCCTGCACCGGCGGTGCCGGTGCGGGCGCCGCCCGGCCCTCGTGCGGAGCCCCGCCGCGGGTCGGCCCCGGGACCGCCGTCAGCGGGGGGAGCGGCGGCGGTCGCCCCAGCCCTCGTCGTCGTCGTCCATGCCGGCGGCGGCGCCGTCCATCCCGGGGTTGAGCACGCCCCACTCGATGAGCCGGGTGGTGAGCTCGTCGGGGCTCATGTCGTAGATGATCGCCAGCGACTTGAGGTCCTCGGCGCGGATGGAGAGGACCTTGCCGTTGTAGTCGTGGCGCTGCGCCTGGATGGTCGAGGCGTAGCGGGCCAGCGGGCCGGCCTCGTCGGCGGGCAGCGAGCCCAGCGACTCGAGGTTCAGCACGATCTTCGTCGTCGACGTCACGGCCGACGAGGGCCGCGGGTCGGGCAGCAGCTCCGACACCGGCACGCCGTAGAACACGGCCAGCTCCGAGAGCCGCTGGACGGTCACGGCGCGGTCGCCGCGCTCGTAGGAGCCGACGACGACGGCCTTCCAGCGTCCGTGCGACTTGTCCTCCACCCCCTGCAGGGACAGCCCCTGCTGGTTCCGGATTGCGCGAAGTCGGGCACCGAGGGCCCGCGAGTAGTCGGTGCTCATGCGTGTCCGCTCACTGTCCGTCGTCGTGTTGGCCGAATCGTCGTCACGCAGCGTACTGGCTCGTCCAGGGTGGCGACAGCGTCTCCCCTCGATCGGGCTTCCCTCCACTGCCGTGCCCACCTGCGGCTACGACGCGCGACGGCGGTCACACGAGCGGGTGCAGTACCGTCGGCACCGGTCCACCCACTCCTTTAACGACCCGTCCCGTGAGGCGGGGAAGGAGGCCTGATGGCCGGCTCGACCGAGCCTGCCCCGAGCCAGTCGGCTCCGGGCACCCTGCTCGCCCCCGCCGACGTCGCCCGCGTCGTCGACCGCATGGCGCACCAGCTCATCGAGAAGGCCGGCGACTCCCTGGCCGACCTGGTGCTCGTCGGCATCCCCACCCGAGGCGCCCCGCTCGCCCGGCGCCTGGCCGCCCGCGTCGCGGCCTTCAGCGGCACCGAGGTCGACACCGGCACCATCGACATCACCCTCTACCGCGACGACCTGCGGCTGCGCGGCGTCCGGGCGCTGGAGGACACCGTGCTCCCGCCGGCGGGCATCGACGGGCGCCTCGTCGTCCTGGTCGACGACGTGCTGTTCTCCGGCCGGTCGGTGCGCGCGGCCCTCGACGCGCTGCGCGACCTCGGCCGGCCCCGGGCGGTGCAGCTGGCCGTCCTCGTCGACCGCGGGCACCGCGAGCTGCCGATCCGCGCCGACTACGTGGGCAAGAACGTGCCCACCTCGCGGGCGCAGAAGGTGCGGGTGCACCTGGCCGAGGTCGACGGCACCGACGAGGTGCTGGTGACGGAGGAGGACCGGTGAAGCGGCACCTGCTGGAGGCCGCCGACCTCGACCGCGCCGACGCCACGCTGGTCCTCGACACCGCCGCGCAGATCGACCAGGCGCTGGCCGGCCGCGAGGTCAAGAAGCTGCCCACCCTGCGCGGGCGCACCGTGGTCAACCTCTTCTACGAGGACTCCACCCGCACCCGCATCTCCTTCGAGCTGGCGGCCAAGCGGCTGTCCGCCGACGTCATCAACTTCAGCGCCAAGGGCAGCAGCGTCTCCAAGGGCGAGAGCCTCAAGGACACCGCGCTCACCCTGGAGGCGATGGGCAGCGACGCGATCGTCGTCCGCCACTCCGCCTCCGGCGCACCGCACCGGCTGGCGACCTGGGTCCGCGGCAGCGTGGTCAACGCCGGCGACGGCACCCACGAGCACCCCACCCAGGCGCTGCTGGACGCCTACACGATCCGGCGGCGGCTGGGCCGGCTCGACGGCGTCCGGGTGGCCATCGTCGGCGACGTCCTGCACAGCCGGGTGGCCCGCTCCAACGTGTGGCTGCTGACGACGCTGGGCGCGGAGGTCACGCTGGTGGCCCCGCCGACGCTGCTGCCGGTCGGCGTGGCTTCCTGGCCGGTGCAGGTCTCCTACGACCTCGACGCCGTGCTGCCCAAGGCCGACGTGGTGATGGTGCTGCGGGTCCAGCTGGAGCGGATGAACGCCTCGTTCTTCCCCAGCGCCCGCGAGTACAGCCGCCGCTACGGTCTCGACGCGCTCCGGCTGGCCGCGCTGGGCGACGACGCGATCGTCATGCACCCCGGCCCGATGAACCGCGGTATGGAGATCGCCGCCGACGTCGCCGACTCGGTCCGCTCGACGATCGTCGAGCAGGTCGCCAACGGCGTCTCCGTCCGGATGGCCGTGCTGTACCTGCTCCTGGGAGGGGCGTCCTCGTGACCACGCTGATCAGGGGGGCGCGCGTCCTGGGTGGCGAGCCCGCCGACCTGCTCCTGGAGGACGGCCGGGTCGCTGCGGTCGGGCAGGGGCTGAGCGCTCCCGGCGCCGACGTCGTCGACGCCGACGGGCTGGTCGCCCTGCCCGGCCTGGTCGACCTGCACACCCACCTGCGCGAGCCCGGCCGCGAGGACGCCGAGACCGTCGAGACCGGCAGCCGGGCCGCGGCGCTGGGCGGGTACACCGCCGTCCACGCGATGGCCAACACCGACCCGGTCGCCGACACCGCCGGCGTCGTCGAGCAGGTGTGGCGGCTGGGCCGGCAGGCCGGGCTGGTCGACGTCGTCCCGGTGGGCGCGGTGACCGTCGGGCTGCGCGGCGAGCGGCTGGCCGAGCTCGGCGCGATGGCCGACTCGGCCGCCCGCGTGCGGGTCTTCTCCGACGACGGGCACTGCGTCGCCGACCCCGCGCTCATGCGCCGCGCGCTGGAGTACGTCAAGGCCTTCGACGGCGTCGTCGCCCAGCACGCCGAGGAGCCACGGCTGACCGCCGGCGCGCAGATGAACGAGGGCGACCTCTCCGCGCGGCTCGGGCTGGCCGGGTGGCCGGCCGCGGCCGAGGAGGCGGTCATCGCCCGCGACGTGCTGCTGGCCCAGCACGTGGGCGCGCGGCTGCACGTCTGCCACGTCTCCACCGCCGGGTCGGTGGAGATCATCCGGTGGGCCAAGTCGCGCGGCGTGCAGGTGACCGCCGAGGTCACCCCGCACCACCTGCTGCTCACCGAGGCCTGCGCCGAGAGCTACGACCCGGTGTACAAGGTCAACCCGCCGCTCCGGACGGACGCCGACGTCGAGGCCCTCCGCGCCGGGCTGGCCGACGGCACCATCGACGCCGTCGCCACCGACCACGCGCCGCACGCGGTGGAGGACAAGGAGAGCGAGTGGGCGCAGGCCCGGCCCGGGATGCTCGGGCTGGAGCAGGCGCTCTCGGTCGTGCTCGAGACGCTGGTGGAGCCCGGCCTGCTCGACTGGGCCGGGGTCGCCGACCGGATGTCGGTGCGCCCGGCGGCCATCGGCCGCCTGGCCGGACACGGGCGCCCGCTGGCGCCCGGCGAGCCGGCGAACCTGCTGCTGCTCGACCCCACCGCCCGGGCCACCGTCGACCCGGCCGCGCTGGCCAGCCGCAGCCGCAACAGCCCCTACGCCGGCCGGGAGCTCCCCGGCCGGGTGGTCGCCACGTTCCTCCACGGGACGGCCACCGTGCTGGACGGAGAGGCAGTTCGTTGACAGACGCGATCCTCGTGCTCGAGGACGGCAGGACGTTCCGCGGCGAGGCCTACGGGCAGGTCGGGACGACGGTCGGCGAGGCGGTGTTCGCCACCGGCATGACCGGCTACCAGGAGACGCTCACCGACCCCAGCTACGCCGGCCAGATCGTCACCATGACCGCGCCGCACATCGGCAACACCGGCGTCAACGGCGAGGACGACGAGAGCCGCCGCATGTGGGTAGCCGGCTTCGTCGTCCGCGACCCCGCCCGCCGCCCGGCCAACTGGCGGGCCACCGGCAGCCTGGACGACGAGCTGCGCGCCCAGGGCGTGGTCGGCATCAGCGGCGTCGACACCCGGGCCCTGACCCGCCACCTGCGCGAGCGCGGGGCCATGCGCGCCGGGATCAGCAGCGAGACCACCGACCCCGACGCCCTGCTGACCCGGGTGCGCGCCGCCGAGGGCATGGTCGGCGCCGACCTCGCGCCGCAGGTGAGCACCGCCGAGCCCTACGTCGTCCCCGCGGTGGGGGAGCGGCGGTTCACCATCGCCGCGCTCGACCTCGGCATCAAGACCGCCACCCCGCGCCACCTGGCCGCGCTCGGCGTCGAGACCCACGTGCTGCCCGCCACCGCGACCGCGGCCGACCTGCTCGCGCACGGCCCCGACGGCGTGTTCCTGTCGAACGGCCCCGGCGACCCGGCCGCGGCCGACTACGCCGTCGCCGCGGTGCGCGGCGTGCTCGACGCCGGCCGGCCGCTGTTCGGCATCTGCTTCGGCAACCAGGTCCTCGGCCGCGCGCTGGGGCTGGGCACCTACAAGCTGCGCTTCGGCCACCGCGGGCTCAACCAGCCGGTGCTCGACCGGGTCAGCGGCACCGTCCGGGTGACCAGCCACAACCACGGCTTCGCCGTCGACGCGCCGCTGGACCGGCCCACCGACACCCCCCACGGCCGCGTCGAGGTCAGCCACGTCGGCCTCAACGACGACGTCGTCGAGGGGCTGCGGCTGCTCGACGCCCCGGCGTTCAGCGTCCAGTTCCACCCCGAGTCGGCGGCCGGCCCGCACGACGCCGCGCCGCTCTTCCAGCGCTTCGTCGACCTCATGGACGCCCAGCGACAGGACGGGACGGCGGTCAGCCCGGCGCCGCAGGTCCGGCACAGCACCGGGGAGAAGGCCTGATGCCCAAGCGCACCGACATCTCGCACGTCCTGGTCATCGGCTCCGGGCCGATCCTCATCGGCCAGGCCGCGGAGTTCGACTACTCGGGCACGCAGGCCTGCCGCGTGCTGCGCGCCGAGGGGCTGCGGGTCAGCCTGGTCAACAGCAACCCGGCGACGATCATGACCGATCCCGAGGTCGCCGACGCCACGTACATCGAGCCGCTGACGCCGGAGTTCGTCGAGCGGGTGATCGCCAAGGAGCGCCCCGACGCGCTGCTGGCCACCCTGGGCGGGCAGACGGCGCTCAACATCGCGATCGGCCTCTACGGGAACGGCACGCTGGAGCGCTACGGCGTCCGGCTCATCGGCGCCGACGTCGACGCGATCAACCGCGGCGAGGACCGGCAGCTGTTCAAGGACATCGTGCGGTCCATCGGCGCCGACGCCCCGCGCTCGCGGGTGTGCGGCAGCGTCGAGGAGGCGCTGGGGACGGCGGGAGAGGTCGGCTACCCCGTCGTGATCCGGCCGAGCTTCACCATGGGCGGGCTGGGCTCGGGCTTCGCCACCGACGAGGCGATGCTGCGCCGGATGGCGTCGGCCGGCCTGGCCGACTCCCCGGTGCACACCGTGCTGATCGAGGAGTCGGTGCTCGGCTGGAAGGAGTACGAGCTCGAGCTCATGCGCGACCGCAGCGACAACGTGGTCGTCATCTGCTCGATCGAGAACGTCGACGCGATGGGCGTGCACACCGGCGACTCGGTGACCGTCGCCCCGGCGATGACCCTCACCGACGTCGAGTACCAGCGGATGCGCGACGTCGGCATCGCGGTGCTGCGCGAGGTGGGCGTCGACACCGGCGGCTGCAACATCCAGTTCGCCGTCAACCCGGCCGACGGGCGCCTGGTCGTCATCGAGATGAACCCGCGGGTCTCCCGGTCCAGCGCGCTGGCGTCGAAGGCCACCGGCTTCCCGATCGCCAAGATCGCCGCGAAGCTGGCGATCGGCTACACGCTCGACGAGATCACCAACGACATCACCGGCGTCACCCCGGCCAGCTTCGAGCCGGCGCTGGACTACGTCGTGGTGAAGATCCCGCGGTTCGCCTTCGAGAAGTTCCCCGGCGCCGACCCGCGGCTGACCACGACGATGAAGAGCGTCGGGGAGGTCATGGCGCTGGGCCGCAACTTCCCCGAGGCGCTCGGCAAGGCCATGCGGTCGACCGAGACGAAGGTGGCCGGCTTCTGGACCGGTCCGGAGGACGGGTCCAGCGCCGAGGAGCTGCTGGAGGCGCTGCGGACGCCGGTCGACGGCCGGCTGTACACCGCCGAGCGGGCGCTGGCCGCCGGGGCCACCGTCGAGCAGGTCGCCGAGGCCAGCGGCTTCGACCCGTGGTTCGTCGACCAGATCGCGCTGGTGCGCGAGGTCGGCGAGGACGTGCGCGCGGCCCCGGCGCTGACCCCGGAGCTGCTGCGCCGCGCGAAGCGGCACGGCCTGTCCGACCGGCAGGTGGCGGCGTTGCGCCCGGAGCTGTCGGGGGAGGACGGCGTCCGGCTGCTGCGGCACCGGCTGGGCATCCGGCCGGTGTACAAGACCGTCGACACCTGCGCCGCGGAGTTCGCCGCCCGCACGCCGTACCACTACTCCTCCTACGACGAGGAGACCGAGGTCGAGCCGCGGGAGAAGCCGGCCGTGCTCATCCTCGGGTCGGGGCCCAACCGCATCGGGCAGGGCATCGAGTTCGACTACTCCTGCGTGCACGCGGTCATGGCGCTGCAGGACGCCGGCTACGAGGCGGTGATGGTCAACTGCAACCCCGAGACCGTCTCCACCGACTACGACACCGCCGACCGGCTCTACTTCGAGCCGCTGACCTTCGAGGACGTCCTCGAGGTCGTCGAGGCCGAGCGCGCCGCCGGGCCGGTCGCGGGGGTCATCTGCACCCTGGGCGGGCAGACGCCGCTGGGGCTGGCGCAGCGGCTCAAGGACGCCGGCGTCCCGGTGCTCGGCACCTCACCGGAGGCCATCGACGACGCCGAGCACCGCGGCGCGTTCTCCCGGGTGCTCGCCGACACCGGCCTGACCGCCCCGAAGCACGGCACCGCCACCACCTTCGCCGAGGCGCGGGAGATCGCCGCCGGCATCGGCTACCCGGTGCTCGTGCGGCCCTCCTACGTGCTCGGCGGGCGGGGCATGGAGATCGTCTACGAGGAGGCCTCGCTGGAGGCCTACATCGCCAAGGCCACCGACGTGAGCCCCGAGCACCCCGTGCTGGTCGACCGGTTCCTCGAGGACGCCGTCGAGATCGACGTCGACGCGCTCTACGACGGCGCCGAGCTCTACCTGGGCGGGGTCATGGAGCACATCGAGGAGGCCGGCATCCACTCCGGCGACTCGGCGTGCGCGCTGCCGCCGATCACCCTCGGCTCGGCGGACCTGGCGCAGATCCGCACCGCCACCGAGGCGCTCGCCGCCCGCATCGGCGTGCGCGGGCTGATCAACGTCCAGTACGCGATCAAGGACGACGTCCTGCACGTCATCGAGGCCAACCCGCGGGCGTCGCGCACGGTGCCGTTCGTGTCGAAGGCGACCGCCGTCCAGCTGGCCAAGGCCGCCGCCCGGATCGCGGTCGGGGAGACCGTCGCCGACCTGCGCGCCGCCGGCGTCCTGCCCGCGTCCGGCGACGGCACCGACCTGCCCGAGGACGCGCCGATCGCGGTCAAGGAGGCGGTGCTGCCCTTCCACCGCTTCCGCACCGTCGAGGGCCACGGCGTCGACACGGTGCTGTCGCCGGAGATGAAGTCGACCGGTGAGGTCATGGGCCTCGACGTCGGCTTCGGCACCGCGTTCGCCAAGTCGCAGGCCGCCGCCTACGGCTCGCTGCCCACCGAGGGGACGGTGTTCGTCTCGCTGGCCAACCGCGACAAGCGGGCCGCGGTCTTCCCGGTCAAGCGGCTGGCCGACCTCGGGTTCCGGGTGCTGGCGACCGCGGGCACCGCGCAGGTGCTGCGCCGCAACGGTGTCGAGTGCGAGGTGGTCGGCAAGTACAGCGAGGGCCCGGGCAACTGCGTCGAGCGGATCCTGGCCGGCGACGTCGACATCGTCGTCAACACGCCGTTCGGCTCCCCGGGCAACAGCGGGCCGCGGCTGGACGGCTACGAGATCCGCACGGCCGCGGTGACCGCCGGCATCCCGTGCATCACCACGGTGCAGGGGATGGCCGCGGCGGTGCAGGGCGTGGAGGCGCTGCGCCGCGGCGACCTCGGCGTCCGCAGCCTGCAGGAGGTCCACGCCGGGCTGGGGGCCACGCCGGCGCCGCGCGCATGACCGGGGTGTCCCGGGTGCGGGACGAGCTGGCCGCGCGCGGGCTGGTCGACGGGCTCCCCGCCGCCTTCCTCGCCGGGGTCACCCGGTTCGCGACGCCGCCGGCCGCGGAGCTGCACGCCCTGCGCGGGGACGCCGAGGGCCTCGCGGCCCGGCTGGCGGCGGGGGAGGCCGGCGACGCCGACCTGCCGCTGCTCACCCGGGTGGCGTTCTTCGCCGGCCACGGCGGGGTGCTGGCCGGCTGCGGGGTGCGGACGCCGTCCTACGACCTGCTCGGCTCCTACCGCGACAACCTGCGGACGCCGATCGGCCCGCGGCTGCCGGAGCGGCCGCGGGCCGGGGACCGCCGCTGGCGCGTCCTCGGCCGCGACGTCGGCTTCCCGATCGGCGTGCCGGCGTGCGTGCTGAACGGCGGCGAGGAGTGGGTCCGCCACCACGCCCGCAACGGGTTCAGCGTGCTCACCTACAAGACCGTCCGCAGCCGCGCGCACGAGCCGAACGCGCAGCCGAACTGGACCTTCGCGCCGCGCCCACCGGGGGAGACCGTCGTCTCGGACCCCTGGGACTGGGTGCCGCCCGGCGACCCGGGCGTCAGCACGGTCAACTCCTTCGGCGTCCCGTCACCGGCGCCGGAGGAGTGGATGCCCGACCTGGAGCGGTCGCTGGCCGCCGTCGACGACGACCAGCTGCTGCTGGTCAGCGTCATGGGGTCCGGCGACGGCACCGCGCTGGTCGACGACTTCGTCACCGTGGCGCGGCTGGCGCAGGAGGCCGGCGCGGGCGTCGTCGAGCTGAACCTGTCCTGCCCGAACACGCTCAGCAGCTCCCCGGACGGGGTGGAGCCGCCGCTGTGCCTCGACGCCGACGCCACCGTGGCGGTGGTGGAGGCGGTGCGCCGCAGCCTCGACGACCGCACCGGCCTGGTCGCCAAGATCTCCTGGCTCGACGAGCCGCGCCTCGCCGCGCTGGTGCCGCGGCTGGCACCGCTGGTCGACGGCGTCGCGGGGATCAACACCGTGGGCAGCCGCGTGGTGCGCAGCGACGGCGAGCCGACGTTCCCCGGCCGCGCGGTCGCGGGGCTGTCGGGCGCGGCGGTGCGCGGCGCCGCGCTCGACCTCACCCGCCGGCTGGTGGCGCTGCGGGAGGACGGCGGGCACTCCTTCGACGTGCTGGCGATGGGCGGGGTCACCGACGTCGCCTCCTTCGCGGCGCTGCACGAGGCGGGCGCGGACGCCGTCCAGTCGGCCTCGGGCGCCTTCGCCGACCCCTTCCTCGCCCGCGACTGCGTGGACGCGCTGGGCGGCACCCTGCCCCGGGCGGTGGCGCGGTGACCGAGCTCGCGAGGTCGCCCGTGGACACAGCACCGCCGGGCACGGGACCGACGAGCGCCAGCGAGGAGGGCCCGTGACCGCCCCCTTCGGGCAGCGGCTCGCCGACGCCGTCGCCGCCCGCGGGCCGCTGTGCGTCGGGATCGACCCGCACGCGCCGCTGCTCGAGCGCTGGGGGCTGCCCGACGGCCCCGAGGGGCTGGCCCGCTTCACCGACGCCGTCGTCGACGCGCTCGCCGGCCAGGTCGCCGTCCTCAAGCCGCAGAGCGCCTTCTACGAGCGGCACGGCTCGCGCGGGCTCGCGGTGCTCGAGGACGCCGTCGCCCGGGCCCGCGCCGCCGGTGCGCTCGTGCTGCTCGACGCCAAGCGCGGCGACATCGGCTCGACGATGGACGCCTACGCCGACGTGCTCCGCCCGGAGCACCCGCTCGCCGTCGACGCGCTGACCGTCAGCCCCTATCTCGGGCCCGGCGCGCTGCAGCCGGCCGTCGACACCGCCCGGCTGACCGGTGGCGGGCTGTTCGTGCTGGCCCGGACCTCCAACCCCGACGCCGGCACGCTGCAGTCCGCGGTGGCGGGGGAGCGGTCGGTGGCGCAGGTCGTCGTCGACGCGGTGCGGGGCTGGAACACCCCGGGCTGGGTGGTCGGCGACCCGCTGCCCGACCTCGGCGCCGTGCGGGACCTGGCCGGCCGCTGGGGCGCCACGACGGGCAGCTTCGGCGTCGTCGTCGGGGCGACCCTGCACGAGCTCGACGTCGACCTCGACGGGCTCGGCGGCCCGGTGCTCGCACCCGGACTCGGCGCCCAGGGCGGCTCGCCTGCGGACCTGCGCCGGCTGTTCGGGCGGGACCGCGCCGTGGTCCCCACCGTCTCCCGCGACGTGCTCGCCGCCGGGCCCGACCCGGCCGCCCTGCGCGCCGCCGCCGCCCGCTGGGCGGAGGAGCTCGCGGCGTGAGGCGCCCGGCGCCGTGGGCGGTGGGCCGCCGGTCCGGACGGCGGTCCGCCGGGAGCTGACCGCTCCGTCGCGGACCGTCCGCGGAACGTCCGCCGAGCCCACACGGCGTGTCGTGCGGAACGGTCGCGGCGTGTCGCAACCCTCAGTTTACGAATCGTGTGCGTTCCGGATGCGCTCTGACCTGCGTTCTTCACGGAGGGTCACCGCTCTGGTGCACCCACGGTGAGACGGCCTGCGGGCGGTGATCGCAGACGTCCGGGCGCAGGGGGCGTGACCTGCGGATTCCCGGTTACTAGGTTGATCGCCGGGGCTCGAGACCACGGGCGCCGGAGTCCTCGACACAGCACGCAGACGCCGGGGCACCACCCCGACGACGACACGATCGGACGCACCATGCCCCTTCCTGACCTGTCCCCCGAACAACGCGCCGCCGCCCTGGAGAAGGCCGCCGCCGCGCGGAAGGCGCGTGCCGAGCTCCGCGAGCGGTTCAAGAGCAAGGGCACCACGGTCGGTGACGTCCTCCGCCAGGGCGAGACCGACGAGGTGATCGGCAAGATGCGGGTCTCCGCGGTCCTGGAGAGCCTGCCCGGCGTCGGCAAGGCGCGTGCTGCGAAGATCATGGAGCGGCTCGAGATCTCCCCGACCCGCCGGGTGCGCGGCCTGGGTGCCAACCAGCGCCGGGCACTCGAGTCGGAGTTCGGTGGCGAGCAGGTCGTCGCCGAGCAGGTGCCCGCCGACTCGACCGCCTGAGCCCCGAGGCCCGCACCACGACGCCGGCAGGACGAACGAGGACGACGCGTTGCCCAGTGCTCTCCAGCCCCCCGCCCCGGCGCGCCTGACGGTGCTCTCCGGCCCCTCGGGGGTCGGCAAGGGCACCGTCGTCGCCGAGGTCCGCCGCCGGTACCCCGAGGTCTGGGTGTCGGTGTCGGTCACCACTCGAGCCCGCCGGGCCGGCGAGGTGGACGGGGTGCACTACTCCTTCCTCACCGACGCCGAGTTCGACCGGCTGGTCGCCGAGGACGGCCTGCTGGAGTGGGCCGAGTACGCCGGCAACCGCTACGGCACGCCGGCCGCCCCGGTGCGCGAGCGACTCGCCACCGGGGCGCCGGCGCTGCTGGAGATCGAGCTGCAGGGCGCCCGGCAGGTGCGCGCCCGCGACCCGCGGGCCCAGCTGGTCTTCCTGGCCCCGCCGTCGTGGGCCGAGCTGGAGAGCCGGCTGGCCGGCCGCGGCTCCGAGCCGCCGGCGGTGCAGCAGCGCCGGCTGACCATCGCCCAGGCCGAGCTCGATGCGGCGGGGGAGTTCGACGCCGTGGTCGTCAACGACGACGTCACCCGGGCCGCCGACGAGTTGGTAGGCTTGCTGACTGCGCCGTCGTCCGGTAGGGCGGTCGGCGCCTCCGAGTGACCGGCCGCCGAGGCCGCACTCCCGCCGAACCAACCGAGGAGCACGCCCGCCCGTGTCCGGAGTCGCACCCGCCCCCGAGGGCATCACCAACCCGCCGATCGACGAGCTGCTCGAGCGCACCAGCAGCAAGTACGGCCTGGTGATCTTCGCCGCCAAGCGCGCGCGGCAGATCAACGCGTACTACAGCCAGCTGTCGGAGGGCCTGCTCGAGTACGTCGGCCCGCTGGTCGACACCGCGCCCCAGGAGAAGCCCCTCTCCATCGCGCTGCGCGAGATCAACGAGGGCCTGCTCACCCACACCGCCGGCGAGAACTGAGGACCCCTCCGCCCCCACGCCTCGCGAGCCCAGGCGGAGGCCCCTGCGGAGGGGCCGACCGCTGGTGACGCGATCGACGTCGCCACTCGTTCGGATGGGGTCGCCCCCGGCACGCGGTGTCGGGGGCGTCGTCGTGTCTGCGGGAGGATGAGCGCATGAGCCGGATCGTGCTGGGGGTCGCCGGGGGCGTGGCCGCCTACAAGGCCGCGCTGCTGCTGCGCGCGCTCACCGAGGCCGGGCACGACGTGCGCGTCGTCCCCACGCCCGGCGCCCTGAACTTCGTCGGCGCGGCCACCTTCGAGGCACTGTCGGGACACCCGGTCACCACCGACGTGTGGTCCGACGTGCCCGAGGTGGCGCACGTGCGCATCGGGCAGACCGCCGACCTCGTCGTCGTCGCCCCGGCCACCGCCGACCTGCTCGCCCGCGCCGCCGCCGGGCGCGCCGACGACCTGCTCACCGCCACGCTGCTCACCGCGCACTGCCCGGTCGTGTTCGTGCCGGCCATGCACACCGAGATGTGGCTGCACCCGGCCACCCGGGACAACGTGGCCACGCTGCGCCGCCGCGGCTCGATCGTGCTGCCGCCGGCGGTCGGCCGGCTGACCGGTCCCGACTCCGGGCCGGGGCGGCTGCCCGAGCCCGCCGACGTCGCCGCCCTGGCCCAGGTGGCCCTGACCGCCGGGGCCGGCGTCCTGCGCGCCGACCTCACCGGCCGGCGGGTGGTGGTCAGCGCCGGCGGCACCCGCGAGCCGCTGGACCCGGTGCGCTACCTCGGCAACCGCTCGTCGGGGAAGCAGGGCTGGGCGCTGGCCCGGGTCGCCGCCGCCCGCGGCGCCGAGGTCGTGCTGGTGGCGGCCAACGTCGACCTGCCCGCGCCGTTCGGCGTGCGCGTCGTGCCGGTCGGGACGGCGGAGGAGCTGCGCGCGGCGGTGCTCGCCGAGGCCCCGGAGGCCGACGTCGTGGTCATGGCCGCAGCGGTCGCCGACTTCCGGCCCGCCGCGGTCGCGGCCACCAAGCTGAAGAAGGAGGACGACCCCGGCCAGGTCCCGGAGGTGTCGCTGGTGCGCAACCCCGACGTGCTCGCCGAGCTGGTCACCAAGCGCACGCCCGGACAGCTGGTGGTCGGCTTCGCCGCCGAGACCGGCGACGAGAGCGGTGACGTGCTCAGCCACGCCCGCGCCAAGCTGGCCCGCAAGGGCTGCGACCTGCTCGTGGTCAACGACGTCTCCGGCGGCGGGGTGTTCGGCCGGCCTGACAACGCCGCGGTCGTGCTGGCCGCCGACGGCAGCGCCACCGAGGTGCCGCGCGGCAGCAAGGACGCCGTCGCCGCGGCCGTATGGGAGACCGTGCTGCCGCGCCTCGCCTGAGCCACCGCCTGAGCCACTGCCTGAGCCACCGCCCGCTCCGGCCCCCGTGCGCTGCCGAGCGGCGGGACACGCCGGTAACGTCATCGGTCGGCCGGCCGGGCAGCCGCCGGCCCCGACCTCAGTCACCGAAGCAGGGAGAACCGAGTGCCACGCCGCCTCTTCACGTCCGAGTCGGTGACCGAGGGCCACCCGGACAAGATCGCCGACCAGATCAGCGACGCGATCCTCGACCAGATGCTCGGTCAGGACCCGCGCAGCCGGGTCGCCGTCGAGACGATGATCACCACCGGTCAGGTGCACATCGCCGGCGAGGTCACCACCGCCGGCTACGTCGACATCGCCGACGTCGTCCGCCGGACGATCCTCGGCATCGGCTACGACTCCTCCCGCAAGGGCTTCGACGGCGCCTCCTGCGGGGTCAGCGTCTCGATCGGCGCCCAGTCGCCCGACATCGCCCAGGGCGTCGACACCGGCTACGAGGCGCGCACCGCCGGCTCGGCCGAGGACGAGATCGAGCGGCAGGGCGCCGGCGACCAGGGCCTGATGTTCGGCTACGCCACCGACGAGACCCCCGAGCTCATGCCGCTGCCGATCGCGCTGGCCCACCGGCTGGCCCGCCGGCTGTCGGCGGTCCGCAAGGACGGCTCGGTGCCCTACCTGCGGCCCGACGGCAAGACCCAGGTCACCGTCGTCTACGAGGACGACCGGCCGGTCGGCGTCGACACCGTCGTCGTCTCCTCCCAGCACGCCGAGGACATCTCCATCGAGCAGCTGCTGACCCCGGACGTCGAGGAGCTGGTGGTCGAGCCCGAGCTCGCCGCGCTCGGCCTGCCCACCACCGGGCACCGGCTGCTGGTCAACCCGACCGGCAAGTTCGTCATCGGCGGCCCGATGGGCGACGCCGGCCTGACCGGCCGCAAGATCATCGTCGACACCTACGGCGGCATGGCCCGCCACGGCGGCGGCGCGTTCTCCGGCAAGGACCCCTCGAAGGTCGACCGGTCGGGCGCCTACGCCATGCGCTGGGTGGCCAAGAACGTCGTCGCCGCGGGGCTGGCCCGCCGCTGCGAGGTGCAGGTCGCCTACGCGATCGGCGCCGCCCACCCGGTGGGCCTGTTCGTCGACACGCACGGCACCGGCACCGTGGCCGACGACGTCCTGGAGAAGGCGGTCACCACGGTGTTCGACCTGCGCCCGGGCGCCATCGTGCGCGACCTGGACCTGCTGCGGCCGATCTACGCGCCGACCGCCGCCTACGGCCACTTCGGCCGCACCGACGTCGAGCTGCCGTGGGAGCGCACCGACCGCGTCGAGGCGCTGCGCTCCGCCGTCGGCGCCTGAGCGCCGGTGCGATCGGGGTGCGCCCCGGGTGGCAGCAGGCGGCTGTCCACCGAGAGCTTCAACAGATCGTTGACGACGATCCGTTGAGGACCGAGCCTGGTCGTCATGGCTCCTCCCGACGACGACCAGGCCCGCGCGGCGCACGAGGCCGACGCCCGGACCCGACTGCTCGACGCGGGCGCGTCCGCGCTCCCGCGGCCGCCGTGGCTGCGGGGCGCCCAGCCGCCGGCCGCGGCCGACCTCGTCCGGTTCGCCCTGTGGCGCGCCGCCGGTGACGGCCTGGACGACGACGCGGTGCTGGCCGCGATCGCCCTGCTGCCCGCCGTCCGCGCGGAGGCCGACCAGCTCGAGGCGGGGCTGCTGCTGACCGCCCGCGCGTCCGGGCTGTCCTGGCAGCGCATCTCGGCAGCGCTCGGACTGGCCTCGCCGCAGGCGGCGCAGCAGCGCTTCGACCGGGTGAGCGGCCGCGTGGACGGACGCGCGTGATCCCGCACGCGTCCGAGCTCGAGGACCTCGCCCTCCACGGCGTGCGGGTGCTCGGCTTCCCGACGACGGCGCGCGTCGCCGGCCGCTTCGGGCTCGACCGGGACGCCGTCGAGGAGGCGCTGCTCGACGCCGAGGCGTGCGGCTGGGTGCAGCGGCTGTCCTTCGGCGGCAGCTCGGGCTGGTCGCTCACCGACGCGGGTCGGGCCGAGGGCGAGCGCCGGCTGGCCGCCGAGCTCGACGTGCTGGGCGCCCGCGACGTGGTCGCCGACGTGCACGCCCGCTTCCGGCCGCTCAACCGCCGCTTCGGCGCGGCGTGCACCGACTGGCAGCTGCGGCCCACCCGGCTCGACCCCCTGGCGGCCAACGACCACACCGACTGGCGCTGGGACGAGCGCGTGCTGCGGACGCTGGCGTCGGCCGGGGCGGACCTCACCGGCCTCTGTGCCGAGCTCAGCGGCCGGCTGACCCGCTTCGGCGGGTACGCCGGGCTCTACGCCGCCGCGCTGCGCCGGGTGGACGCCGGCGAACGCGGCTGGGTCGACGGGCACGACCGCGACTCGCTGCACCTCGTGTGGATCCAGTTCCACGAGGACCTGCTGGCCACGCTGGGCGTCGAGCGCGGCACCGACCCCTGAGCCGCGGGTCCTGTCATCGCCGCTCGGTAGCGTCCTCCCACGTGCCAGACGACCCTGCCGTGCCCGCGCCGGAGAGAGCGCCGCGGATCGCCCGGGTCGTCGTCGACGTGCCGCTGGCCCACCTCGACCGCCCGTTCGACTACGCCGTCCCCGACGAGCTGGCCGGCCAGGTGCGGGCCGGCTGCCGGGTGCGGGTCCGCTTCGCCGGGCAGCTGGTCGACGGGTTCGTCCTGGAGCTCACCGACGTCAGCGAGTCCGGCCGCAGGCTCGCCCCGCTGGCCAAGCTGGTGTCACCCGAGCCGGTGCTCACCCCGGAGGTCGCCGAGCTGGCCCGCTCGGTGGCGCAGCGATGGGGCGGCACGCTGACCGACGTCCTGCGGCTGGCCGTCCCGCCGCGCCGCGCCGCCGCGGAGAAGGGGCCGCCGGCCGAGCCGCCGCCACCGCCGGAGCCGCCCGACCCGGCCGGTCTCGCCCGGTACCCCACCGGCCCGGCGCTGCTGGCCGCGGTGGCCGAGGGCCGGCCCGCCCGCGCGGTGTGGACGGCGCTGCCGGGCGAGGACTGGCCGGCCCGGCTCGCCGAGCTGTGCCGGGCGGCGCTCTCGGGGAGGCGCGGCGCGCTCGTGGTGGTTCCCGACGGCCGCGACCTCGACCGGCTGGAGGCGGCGGCCACCGCGCGGTTGCCGCAGGGGTCGTTCGTCGTCCTGCGTGCCGACGCCGCCCCCGACGCCCGGTACCGGCGCTTCCTCGACGCCGCCCGCGGCAGCGCGAGGGTCGTGCTCGGCACGCGGGCCGCGGTGTTCGCGCCGGTCGCCGACCTGGGCCTGGTGGCCGTCTGGGACGACGGCGACGACCTGCACGCCGAGCCGCGCGCCCCGTACGCGCACGCCCGCGACGTGCTCCTCCACCGGGCGCACCTGGCCTCCTGCGCCGCCGTCGTCGCGGCCACCGCACGCACCGCCGAGGCGCAGCTGCTGGTCGAGAGCGGCTGGGCGCACGAGCTGGTCGCCGAGCGCGCCACCCTGCGCGCGGCGTCCCCGCGGGTGCAGGCCCTCGGCGAGGACTCCGAGCTCGCCCGCGACCCGGCCGCGCGCACCGCCCGGCTGCCCAGCCTCGCCCACCGGGTGGCGCGCGCGGCGCTGGCCGAGGGCACCCCGGTGCTCGTGCAGGTGCCGCGGGCCGGGTACGCGCCGGGGCTGTCCTGCGACCGCTGCCGGGCGCCGGCCCGCTGTGCCGTCTGCTCCGGACCGCTCGGCATCGCACCGACCCCCGGGCCGGGCGGCTCACGGGTGCCCGCCTGCCGCTGGTGCGCCCGCCCGGCGGCCACCTTCGACTGCCCGCACTGCCACGGGACGAAGCTGCGGGCCTCCGTGGTCGGGGCGTCGCGGACGGCCGAGGAGCTGGGCCGGGCGTTCCCCGGCGCGCCGGTGCGGGTGTCGGGGCGCGGGTCCGGCGTGCTGCCCTCGGTGCCCGCCGGGCCGGCGCTGGTGGTGGCCACGCCGGGCGCCGAGCCGGTGGCCGAGGGGGGGTACGGCGCGGCGCTGCTGCTCGACTCGTGGGCGCTGCTGGGCCGGGCCGACCTGCGCGCGGGGGAGGAGACCCTGCGGCGCTGGATGAACGCGGCCGCGCTGGTGCGCCCGCACGGGTCGGTCGTCGTCGCCGCCGACGCCGCGCACCCCGTCGTCCAGGCGCTGGTCCGGTGGGACCCGGGCTGGCTGGCCGAGCGCGAGCTGGCCGACCGGCGTGCCCTCGGCTTCCCGCCGGCCACCCGAATGGCCGCGCTGTCGGGCTCGCCGCCGGCGCTGGCCGAGTTCCTGCAGACCGCCCGGCTGCCGGTCGACGCCGACCTGCTGGGCCCGGTGCCCGAGCCCCCGCGGCCCGGCCAGGAGGGCGAGCGGGAGCGCTACCTGGTGCGGGTGCCGCGCGGCGCGGGCGCGGCGCTGGCCGCCGCCCTGGCCGAGGCGCAGGGCGTGCGCAGCGCGCGGAAGGCCGCCGAGCACGTGCGCGTCCAGCTCGACCCGTTGGAGCTGGTCTGAGACCGGCCGTCCCGGTGGCCCCTCGGCAGGGGCCCGCCGCGAGCTCGCGAGTGGCGGGGGGGCCGAGGGGTCCTTCTCCTACGATCGACTCGTGAGCGTCACCCCCATCCGGCTGCTGGGCGACCCGGTCCTGCACCGGCCCGCAGCCCCCGTCGCCGACTTCGACGCGGAGCTGCGCCGGCTGGTCACCGACCTGACCGAGACCATGCACGCCGCCGGCGGCGCCGGGCTGGCCGCGCCGCAGATCGGCGTGGGCCTGCGGGTGTTCACCTGGTACGTCGACGGGGAGGTCGGGCACCTGGTCAACCCGTCGGTCGACCTGGTCGGGGAGGAGACCGAGGAGGCGCCCGAGGGGTGCCTGTCGATCCCCGGTTACCGCTTCGACTGCCGCCGTCACCTGCACGTGGTCGCCACCGGCTGGAACCAGCACGGCGACCCGGTGCGGGTGGAGGGCTCGCACCTGCTGGCCCGCGCGGTGCAGCACGAGGTCGACCACCTCGACGGCGTGGTGTTCGTCGACCGGCTCGACCCGGAGGCCCGCGCGGCCGCGCTGGCGGCGCTGGCCGAGGCGGAGTGGAAGGACATGGCCGCCTGGGTCCCGCGCGTGGAGGTGAGCCCCCACTGAGGCTCCTGTTCGCCGGGACGCCGGAGCCCGCCGTCCCCTCGCTGGAGGCGCTGCTGGCCTCCGGCCACGAGGTCGTCGCCGTCCTCACCCGCCCCGACGCCCGCTCGGGCCGCGGCCGGAGGGTGAGCCGCTCCCCGGTGGCCGAGCGCGCCGACGCCGCCGGCCTGCCGGTGCTCACACCCCGCTCGCCGCGCGAGCCGGAGTTCCTGGCGCAACTGGCCGACCTCGCCGTCGACTGCGCGCCGGTGGTCGCCTACGGCGCGCTGGTGCCGCCCGCGGCGCTGGACGTGCCCGCGCACGGCTGGGTCAACCTGCACTTCTCGCTGCTGCCGGCCTGGCGCGGCGCCGCCCCGGTGCAGCACGCGCTCATGGCCGGCGACGAGGTCACCGGTGCGTGCACCTTCCGGCTCGAACAGGGCCTGGACACCGGGCCGGTCTACGGCGTGGTCACCGAGCCGATCGGCCCGCGCGACACCGCCGGCGACCTGCTCGGCCGGCTCGCCGTCAGTGGCGCCCGGCTGCTCGTGGCCACCCTCGACGGCATCGCCGCCGGCGGCCTCGTGCCCCGGCCCCAGCCGGCCGAGGGGATCAGCCTGGCGCCGCGGATCGAGACCGCCGACGCCCGGGTCGACTGGGCGCTGCCGGCGCACGTCGTCGACCGGCGCGTGCGCGGCGTGACGCCGGCGCCGGGCGCGTGGACGACCTGGCGCGGGGACCGGCTGCGGCTGGGCCCGGTGGAGCCGCTGCAGGGGGCCCCGGAGCTGCCGCCCGGTGAGGTGGCGGTGCGGCCGGACGGCGTCGTCGTCGGCACCGGCCGGGGGGCGGTGCGGCTGGGTGAGGTGCAGCCCGCCGGCAAGCGCCTGCTGCCCGCGGCCGACTGGGCCCGCGGCGCGCGTCCGGCGCCCGGCGAGCGGCTCGGCGCGTGAGCGGCCCGCCCCGGCGCCCCGCCGCGCCCCGTCGGGGACGCCGCGACCGCCGTCCGCCCCGCCGCGCACCCCTCGACGGCGCCCGGCTGACCGCCTACGACGTCCTCGACGGCGTCTCCGCGCGGGAGGCCTACGCCAACCTGCTGCTGCCGCAGCTGCTGCGCGAGCGCGACCTCGAGCCGCGCGACGCGGCCCTCGCCACCCAGCTCGCCTACGGGGCGCTGCGGGCGCAGGGCACGCTCGACGCCGTCCTCGCCCGGCTGGTCGACCGGCCGCTGGCCGACCTCGACCGGCGGGTCCTCGACCTGCTCCGCCTGGGCACCTACCAGCTGCTCGACCTGCGGGTGCCCGCACACGCCGCCGTCGCCACGACCGTCGACCTCACCCGCGCCGTCGTCGGGACCGGCGCCTCGGGTCTGGTCAACGCCGTCCTGCGCAAGGTGGCCACCGGCGGCGACCGCGCCGCGTGGCTCGAGCAGCTGGGCGCCGAGGGCGACCGGCGCCTGGCGCTGGCCACCGACCACCCGGAGTGGGTCGTCGCCGCCTGGCGGGAGGCCCTGGGGGGCGACGAGGAGCTCGAGGCCGCCCTGCTGGCCGACGACGCCGCGCCGGAGGTGCACCTGGTGGCCCGCCGGGTGGGCCGGGAGGCGCTGGCCGAGGAGTCGGGCGGGACGCCGGGGCCGTGGTCGCCGTACGCCGTGCGGCTGGGCGGCGGGGACCCCGGCCGGATCCGGTCCGTGCGCGAGGGCGCCGCCGCGGTGCAGGACGAGGGCAGCCAGCTCGCCGCGCTGCTGCTCGCCCGGGCGCCGCTGGAGGGCCCGGACGCCCGCTGGCTCGACGTCTGCGCCGGCCCCGGCGGCAAGGCGGGCCTGCTGGCCGCCGTCCGCCCGGCCGGGGTGCACCTCACCGCCGCCGACCGGGCGCCGCACCGCGCCGAGCTGGTCCGCGGGGCGCTGGCCGGGGAGGACGACGTCGAGGTGCTCGTCGCCGACGGCCGCGAGCCGCCGTGGGCCCCGGGCTCGTTCGACCGGGTGCTGCTCGACGCGCCGTGCACCGGGCTGGGCGCGCTGCGCCGCCGTCCCGAGGTGCGCTGGCGGCGCGGTCCCGAGGACGTCGGCCCGCTGGCGCAGCTGCAGACGGCGCTGCTGGACGCGGCGCTGACCTCCGTGCGGCCCGGCGGGGTGGTCGCCTACGTGACCTGCTCGCCGCACGTGGCGGAGACGGTCGCGGTCGCCGACGCCGCGGCCGCCCGGGACGACGTCGAGGTGCTGCCCGTGGCGCCGCTGCTCGAGGGTGTGCCGGGGGTGGAGCGCGGGCCGTACGGGCAGCTGTGGCCGCACCGGCACGGCACCGACGCGATGTTCACGGCCCTGCTGCGCCGCACCCGCTGAGTCGGTCCCGCCGAGATGCGGCCGCGCGTCGTCACCTCCGGGAGGGAGCGCGTCCGGCCGCATCTCGACGTCAGCCTCTCCTTCGGCGGCGCGGTGGTCACTCACCGGCTCAGCTCCCCGACGGTGGGTCGGTGAGCCAGCGCCGGGCTTCCTGCAACCGGCGTTCGTCGGTCACCACGTCCGCCACCGCGACGACCGTCAGCACGGCCACGGCGGCCCATCCGACGGCCACCGGCTCGGGGTCCCGACGCACAGGGCCCCAGGAGCCCGACCACCGGCCGGTGCCCAGGAGGACCGCGGTCAGCGGCCGGGCGACCTCCTCCACGCAGACGCGCAGCCAGGGCCGTCGGACCCAGCGGTCCTCGTCCTCGTCCTCGTCCGGCAGCACGGCCGGGGACCTCGGAGGGCGGTGTCCTCCTGCGCGCGCCGCTCACGCGTCCGAGTGGCGGGCGCCGGAGGACTCGCCGGTGTCGACCTGGTGCTGTCTCGGGGGCCGGGAGACGACCGCAGGTCGACACCGGGTGCCGAGATGCGGCGGAGCGTCGCCACCGCTCGCCGGAGACCGCGCCCGACCGCGACCGGGAGCGGTGATCGCCGCGCACCTAGACTCGGAGGTCGTGGCCCGCACCCCGATGATCGCCCCCAGCCTGCTCTCGGCGGACTTCGCCCGGCTGGCCGACGAGGTGGCGCGCGTGGCCGACGCCGACTGGCTGCACGTCGACGTCATGGACGCCCACTTCGTGCCCAACCTGACCCTGGGCCGGCCGGTGGTGGAGGCGATCCAGGCGGTCAGCCCCGTGCCGCTGGACTGCCACCTGATGATCGAGGCGCCCGAGCGCTGGGCGCCCGGCTACGCCGAGCTCGGGGCCCGCAACGTCACCGTGCACGCCGAGGCCTGCACCGGCGACCCCCGCGACGTCGCCCGCGACCTCCGCGCCGCCGGGGCACTGGCCGGCCTGGCCATCAAGCCGGGCACCCCGCTGGAGGACTACACCGAGGTCCTGCGCGACTTCGACACCCTGCTGGTCATGACCGTCGAGCCCGGCTTCGGCGGCCAGACGTTCATGGCCGAGGTGCTGCCCAAGGTCCGCCGGGCCCGCGAGCTGGTCGACACCGGCCACCTGCGGCTGTTCGTCGAGGTCGACGGCGGCATCAACGCCGACACGATCGAGCAGGCCGCCGCGGCCGGCGCCGACGTCTTCGTCGCGGGCTCGGCCGTCTACGGCGCCGAGGACCCGGCCCGCGCCATCGCCGCGCTCCGCGCGCAGGCCGCGGCGGCGACCGCCGGGTGAGCCCCCAGGAGCAGGCAGCCACGGCCCGGGCGCGCGAGTCCAGCGCCACGGCCCGGGCGCGCGAGTCCAGCGCCACGGCCCGGGCGCGCGAGTCCAGCGCCACGGCCCGGGCGCGCGAGTCCAGCGCCACGGCCCGGGCGCGCGAGTCCAGCGCCATGGCCCGGGCCCGGGAGCTGGGGCTGGGCGTCCTCGGCACCACCAGCCCGAACCCCGCCGTCGGCGCCGTCGTCCTCGACGCGGACGGCGCGGTCGTGGGCGAGGGCGCCACATCCCCGCCCGGCGGCCCGCACGCCGAGGTGCACGCGCTGGCGCAGGCCGGCGAGCGGGCGCGGGGCGGCACCGCCGTGGTCACCCTCGAGCCGTGCGCGCACACCGGGCGCACCGGGCCGTGCGCCGACGCGCTGCTGGCCGCCGGCGTCGCGCGGGTCGTCGTCGCCGTCCCCGAGCCCACCGGCCTGGCCGGGGGAGGAGCCGACCGGCTCCGGGCCGCGGGGGTCGATGTCGAGCTCGGCGTCGAGCAGGCCGCCGCCGAGGAGGGCGCCCTGGGCGCGTGGCTCACCGGGGTCCGGGAGGGGCGCCCGCAGGTGGTGTGGAAGGTCGGGGCGACCCTCGACGGGCGGGTGGCGGCCGCCGACGGCACCAGCCGCTGGATCACCGGCGAGACGGCCCGCGCCGCCGTCCACGCGCTGCGCGCCACCTGTGACGCGGTCGTCGTCGGCTCCGGGACCGCGCTGGCCGACGACCCGCAGCTCACCGTCCGCGACGCCGACGGCCGTGACGCCGCCCGCCAGCCGCTGCGCGTCGTCCACGACCGGCGCGGCCGGCTGCCGGCCACCGCGCGGGTGTTCGACGCCGCCGCCCCCACCCACGTCAGCGCCGCGGCGGGCCCGGCCGAGCTGCTCGCCGAGCTGTTCGGCCGCGACGTCCGCCGGGTGCTGCTCGAGGGCGGCCCCACCCTGGCCGCGGCGTTCCTGCGCGCCGGCCTGGTCGACGAGGCCGTCGTCCACCTCGCGCCCACGCTGCTCGGCGCCGGCCCCTCCCTGGTGGGCGACCTGGGAATCAGCACGATCTCCGCGGCGCTCCCCCTCGAGGTGCGGGACGTCACCCTGCTGGGCGGGGACGTGCAGGTCCGCCTGCGCCCCACCCGTCACACTGGGGACCGACCGCACGCGGACGAGAGGGGTTGAGGTGTTCACCGGCATCGTCGAGGAGGTCGGCTCCCTCGCCGCGCGCGAGGACGCCGGCGACGCCGCGGTCCTGCGCATCCGCGCCCGCCGCGTGCTCGAGGACGTCGCCCTCGGCGACTCGATCGCGGTCAACGGCGTCTGCCTGACCGTCACCGGCACCGACGGCGAGGTGTGGACCACCGACGTCATGGCCGAGACCCTGCGCCGCAGCAGCCTCGGCGCCCTGGCCGACGGCGACCCGGTCAACCTCGAGCGGGCCGTGGCCGCGGGGGGACGCCTGGGCGGTCACGTGGTGCAGGGCCACGTCGACGGCGTCGGCCGGGTCGTCTCCCGGACGCCGGGCGAGCACTGGGAGGTCGTGCGGGTCGCGCTGCCACCGGACCTGGCCCGCTACGTCGTCGAGAAGGGCTCGATCACCGTCGACGGCGTCTCCCTCACCGTCAGCGCCCTGAGCGCCGCCGACGACCCCGAGCCCTGGTTCGAGGTCAGCCTCATCCCCACCACCCTCCGCGAGACCACGCTGGGCCGCCGCGCCCCGGGGGACCCGGTCAACCTGGAGGTCGACGTGATCGCCAAGTACGTGGAACGCCTGCTGGGAGCACGCCGATGACCGGGCCCGTCCGCCTCGACTCCGTCGAGAGCGCCATCGCCGCGATCAAGGACGGCCGCCCCGTCGTCGTCATCGACGACGAGGACCGCGAGAACGAGGGCGACCTCATCTTCGCCTCCGAGCTGGCCACGCCGGAGCTGGTCGCGTTCATGGTCCGGTACACCTCGGGCTACATCTGCGTCTCGGTCACCGAGGCCGACGCCGACCGCCTCGACCTGCCGCCGATGTTCCGGGTCAACCAGGACCGCCGCGGCACCGCCTACACCGTCACCGTCGACGCCCGCGAGGGCGTGACCACCGGCATCTCCGCCGCAGACCGGGCGCACACCATCCGGCTGCTCGTCGGCGCCGAGACCTCCTCGGCCGACCTCGCCCGGCCCGGCCACATCGTGCCCCTGCGCGCCCGGGACGGCGGGGTGCTGCGCCGCCCCGGGCACACCGAGGCCGCCGTCGACCTCGCCGTCCTGGCCGGCCTGCGCCCCTCGGGCACGCTGTGCGAGCTGGTCAGCGAGAAGGACCCCACCGGCATGGCCCGCGCCGAGGAGCTGCGGGTCTTCGCCGACGAGCACGACCTGTGCCTGATCTCCATCGCCGACCTGATCGCCTACCGCAAGCGCTTCGACAAGCTCGTCGAGCGCGTCGCCGAGGCCACCGTGCCGCTCGTGCCGGGCACCTTCACCGCCGTCGGCTACCGCAGCTCCTACGACGAGCGCGAGCACGTCGCCTTCGTCTACGGCGACATCGGCGACGGCGCGGACGTGCTGGTGCGGGTGCACTCCGAGTGCCTCACCGGCGACGTCTTCGGCTCGCTGCGCTGCGACTGCGGCCCGCAGCTGCAGGCGGCGCTGGCCGCCGTCGCCCACGAGGGCCGTGGGGTGGTGCTCTACATCCGCGGGCACGAGGGCCGGGGGATCGGCCTGCTGCACAAGCTGCAGGCCTACCAGCTCCAGGACGCCGGGATCGACACCGTCGACGCCAACCTCGACCTGGGCCTGCCCGCCGACGCCCGCGACTACGGCACCGGCGCGCAGATCCTCGTCGACCTCGGCGTGCACACCATGCGACTGCTCACCAACAACCCGGCCAAGCGCGCCGGGCTGGAGGGCTACGGCCTCAAGGTCACCGGCCGGGTGCCGCTGCCGAGCCACGTCACCGCCGAGAACCTGGCCTACCTGCGCACCAAGCGCGACCGGATGGGCCACCTGCTCGACATCATCGAGCCCGAGACCGAGGCGGGGCCGGCCGACGTCCCCGCCGGTGGACACGCCACCGTCCCCGGCACCGACGTCCCCCTCCGCCGGCAGGAGCAGCAGCTGTGAGCGGTCAGGGCCGCCCCGAGGCGCAGGCGGTCGACGCCGCCGGCCTGTCGCTGGGCATCGTGGCCACCACCTGGCACGCCGAGATCACCGAGGCGCTGCTCGCCCGCGCGGTCGAGGCGGCCCGCGCCAGCGGGGTCGTCGAGCCGACCGTCGTGCGCGCGCCGGGTGCGGTGGAGCTGTCGGTGGTCGCCCAGGCGCTGGCCGAGCGGCACGACGCCGTCGTCGCCCTCGGGGTGGTGATCCGCGGCGGCACCCCGCACTTCGAGTACGTCTGCGACGCCGTCACCGCCGGCCTGACCCGGGTCGCCCTCGACGCCGGGCGGCCCGTCGGCAACGGCGTGCTGACCTGCGACACCGAGGAGCAGGCCCGCGACCGGGCCGGGTTGCCCGGCTCGGCCGAGGACAAGGGCTGGGAGGCCACCGTCGCCGCGCTGGCCACCGCGCTGACCCTGCGCGGCCTGCGGGCCCCGCAGCGGGCCACCGGCTTCCAGGCCACACCCGCCGTCACGCCGGTCCCCGGGCAGGGCATCGCGTGAAGACCTTCGACGAGCTGTTCGCCGAGTTGTCGGGCAAGGTCGCCGCGGCCGACCCCGCCTCGGGCACCGTGACCGCCGTCCGCGACGGTGTGCACGCCGCCGGCAAGAAGGTGGTCGAGGAGGCCGCGGAGTCCTGGATGGCCGCCGAGCACGAGGGCCCCGAGCGGACGGCGGAGGAGATCAGCCAGCTGCTCTACCGGGTGCAGGTCCTCATGCTCGCCCGCGGGCTGACCCTCGACGACGTCTACACCCACCTCTGAACCACCCACGACCCCGAGGAGTACCCCTGTGCTGCGCGTCGCCGTCCCCAACAAGGGCGCCCTGAGCGAGCCCGCGGCCGCGATGCTCGACGAGAGCGGCTACCGCCAGCGGCGCAGCACCAAGGACCTCGCCGTCTACGACCCCGACAGCGACACCGAGTTCTTCTACCTGCGCCCGCGCGACATCGCCGTCTACGTCGCCGCCGGCACGCTCGACGTCGGCATCACCGGCCGGGACATGTTGCTGGAGACCGCGCCGGCCGAGGGCGAGGGCCACTCGGCGGTGGAGGTCATGCCGCTGGGCTTCGGCCGCTCCTCGTTCCGCTTCGCCAGCCCCGTCGAGTCGCCCGTCGACACCATCGAGCAGCTGGCCGGCAAGCGGATCGCCACCGCCTACCCGGTGCTGCTGCAGCGCTTCCTCGACGAGTCGGGGATCAGGGCCGGTGTGGTCAGACTCGACGGCGCGGTGGAGACCGCCTGCCGGCTCGGCGTGGCCGACGCGGTGTGCGACGTCGTCGAGACCGGGACGACGCTGCGCGCGGCCGGGCTGCGGATCATCGGGGAGCCGGTGCTCAGCAGCGAGGCGGTCCTCGTCCGCCGGGAGGGCGCCGAGGAGATCCCCGCCGTCGCGCAGCTGCGCCGCCGGCTGCGCGGCGTGCTCGTGGCCCGGCAGTACGTGCTGCTCGACTACGACTGCCCCAACGAGCTGCTGGAGAAGGCGACCGCGCTGACGCCCGGGCTCGAGGGCCCCACCGTCAGCCCGTTGCAGACCGAGGGCTGGTCGGCGGTGCGGGCGATGGTCCGCCAGGGCGACACCAACCGGGTCATGGACGAGCTCTGGGAGCTCGGCGCCCGCGCGATCCTGGTCACCAGCATCCACGCCTGCCGCATCTGACGCCGTCGGCCGACGCCGGTCCTACGCCGGTCCGACGCCGATCATCGGCGGGTGGTGGTCGCCGTCGGCGCGTCGAGCAGCCGGCTGCCGATGATCACCGCGCCGGACGCACAGGAGCCCCCGTCCCGGCCGGACGGGGGCTCCGGCGACGTCCCGCTGGCCGGCCCCGTCCGGAGGGCCGGCGCGAGTCGGCGGGCGTGCGGAGGACGGGGTCCTCGATCAGCGCACCCGGGTGGTGCGGTCGACCAGGTCGATCGCGGTGCACAGGCCCAGCGCCAGGGCCCGCCCGCTGGTGGAGCCGGTGGCCAGCAGCCCCGCGATCGCCGGGCCCAGGGGGCGCTCGCCGACCAGGCCGTGCAGCACCGCCGCGTACTCGCCGCTGACCCGGCCGGCCGCGGCGTGCCGCAGCAGGGCCCGCGACAGCTCCGTCGTCCGGCCGGCGGCCAGCGCGTAGACGCCGGCGGCGAACCGCTCGGCGGCCGGGTGCCCCAGCAGCACGAGGCCGGCCATGGTGCCGGCCATGACGTCGTCGCCGGCCGGGGTCAGGCCGGGGCCGAGGCCCACGAGCCGGGCGGCCGTGCGCAGCGCCGCGTCGAGGTCGGCCCGGCGGACGGCGCCGCGCAGCGCGGCCAGCGGACCGCCCGGCCCGGCGGGCAGGCCGGGCAGGGTGAAGGCGCTGTGCGGGACGCCCTCCCCGTAGAGGGTGGTGCGCAACTGCCGCACGCCCTCGGGCAGCAGCGCCGGGCGTGGGCTGGGCAGCCGCGGCCGCGGGTCCCACCACGCCGCCGCGCGCACCACCAGGTCACCGACGACGATCCGGCCGGCACCGACCTCGGCGGGTGCGCCGGGGGGCAGGTTCACCAGCGGTCGGCCGTTGCTCGGCCGGAAGAGCACGCAGCTCAGCGGCAGCCGGGCGGCGTCGCTGCTGAGCACACCGACGACGTCACCGCCGCGGTCGGTGGGCACCTGCAGGTAGACGGCGGCCGGCGCGCTCATGAGGACGCGTGCGGTGCGCACGGGCCCGCGCAGGAGGTCGGCGATCCCCGTGCTGGCCGACGCGGGGACGGCGGAGGCGGCACGGGCGGGGGGCGCGGTGCGCACCGTCTCCTGGGCCGAGGCCCGCGGGAGGGGGATCGTGGGGAGGCCGGCGCGGGCAGCACGCCCCCGGACGGCGGCCTCGGGGTCGGTGGTCGTGTGGTCGATGGTGCGCATGGCAGGCCCTTCACCGTCGGCTCGGCGGGGGCGACTCTCCGCTCGGTCCCCCCGCCCGGAGCGGTCCCCCCGCCGGGAGCAGTCGGGGCGCCAGGTGCGGCGACCGCCTACCATCCAGCGGACGGAACGGACCGGGTCTCGAAGCTAAGCGGCGCGTCGCACGTCCTCGTATGGCGAATGTGGCCAAGAATGAGGGTGGCCGTCCAGGCACACCTGCCAGGTTCCTGCAACTCACGAAGGACGACGGCCGACGAGGAGGGTGAGTCGTGACTCACAGTGGGGTCTCGATGACCTCAGGTTTGTACCCCACCACGCCGCTCCCGCCGCACCGGGGGTGGCACGGGACCGGGGCGTCCCGGACCGCGGCGGTCCGCGACGCCCGGCCCGGATGGCGCGACCAGGTCGGGCTGCGGGTCGACGAGGCGCTGCAGCTGCCCCGGCTCGCGGGCGCGGATGTGGTGGCGGGCCGGTCCGGCCTGACGCGACTCGTACGGCACATGGTCGTGGACGACCCGTCGGCTCCGCTGACCGGTGCAGGTCCCGACGTCCTCCTCGTCCTGGGCGCCCGGCTGCCCCCGGCCGACCCGGCGGACTGCCGCGCGCTGGTCGAGCGCCTGGAGGCCCGGGGCACCGCCGCGCTGGCCTACCGCCGCACCGAGGGGCCGCCGCCGCTGCCCGCCGAGGTGCTGGCCGAGGCCGACCGGCGCGCGCTGCCGGTGGTCGCCCTGCCCGCGACCGTCCGGCTGGACGAGGCGGTCTCGGAGGTCCTCGGTGCGGTGGTCCGCAAGCAGGGCGAGGCCCTGGTCATGTCGGCCCGCATGCACGACCAGTTCATCGACGTCGCGCTGTCCGGCGGCGGGCTGGCCGAGGTGACCGACCAGCTGGCCACCTTCCTCGAGGGTGCCGCGGTGCTGGGCCTGGGGCCCGACCGCGAGATCGTCACCACCGCCGGCCCGCCGGAGGACGTCGCCGAGATCAGCGACTGGCTGTGGCTGCTCGACGCCGAGGCCGAGGACGAGCTGGCGACGATGGCGCCCTCGCGCCGGGTCTCGGGCGTGCGCGCCGACCAGACCGTCGTCACCCCGGCCGACGTGCTCGCCGACGCCGACCTCTCGCCGGCCGACGGCATCCTGCTCGTCCCCGGCCACCACGAGCTGCCCGGCGGGGTGGGGGAGTACGCCGTCGCACCCATCATGGCCGGCGACCAGCGGCACGGCTGGCTGGTCGCCGTCCACCGGACCGGGCAGATGGTGGTCGGCGCCGGCGGTGTCCTCGAGCGGGCCGCGGTCATCTCGGCGCTGTCGGTCATCCGCCAGCAGGCCGTGCACTCGGTGGAGCTGCGCTTCCAGGGCGACCTGGTGCGCCGGCTGGTCGCCGGGTCGCTGCGGCACACCGAGCGGGCGCTGGCGCAGACCCGGTCCTTCGGCTGGCGGCTCGACGGCCCGGTCGTCGTCCTCGTGACGGCCACCGAGACCGCCGCCGACCGGCAGGCCGACCCCACCCGGGCCCTCGACGTCCTCGACCGGCTGGCCGACGGGTGGCGCGCCGCGCTGGAGACCGAGGTCTCCGGTGCGGCGGTCGCGGGGCTGTCCACCGAGATCGTCACGGTGCTGCCGCTCGACGAGCGCTCCCCGGAGGAGATCACCGCGCTGGTCACCGCCGTCACCTCGCGGGTCAACGCGCGGGTGCGGCGGGTGGGCCGCGTCCTGGCCACCGGCATCGGCCGCCCGGCGCTGTCGCTCTCGGCGCTCGGTGAGGCCCACCAGCAGGCGCAGCGGGCCCTGGGCGTCGGCCAGGAGATCCACGGGCCGGCCACGGTCACCCACTTCGACCAGCTCGGCGTCTTCCGGCTGCTGTCGCTCATCCCCGACTCGACCGAGCTGCGGTCCTACGTCGACGAGGTCCTCGGCTCGCTGGCCGACGCCTCCGACCCCGACTCCGCCGACCTGCGCGAGACGCTGCGGGTGCTGCTGGAGACCAACCTCAACGTCGCGGAGTCCGCCCGCCGGCTGCACTTCCACTACAACACGATGCGCTACCGCATCGGCAAGCTCGAGCGGCTGCTGGGGCCCTTCACGACCGACCCCACGCTGCGGCTGAACCTCCTGCTGGCGCTGCACGCCGCGCGGATGCGCGGGCTCGACCAGCCGCACCGGCCGCCGGTCGACGCCGGCCTGCTCCCTCCGGACGACGGCTTCGACGCGCTGGTGTGAGGAAGGACCCCCTCGCCCCCCGCCGTTCGCTCCGCTCCCGGCGGGCCCCTGCGAGGGGGCCGTCGGGTCACGCGACGGAGAGCCCGACGAGCTCGGCGCTGACCTCCCACAGCTCGCGGGCCCGGCCGGGGTCGAGGCTCTCCGGCGACGACGGTGCCTCGACGCCGCGCTCGACGTAGCGGCCGCCGGTGCCGGGCGGGCCGGTCACCAGCGCCGTCAGCTGGGCCGCGGCGCGCTCCGGGCGCTGCGCGCCCGGTAGCCGCTCCAGCAGCGGCGTGAGCGTGCGGTAGACCGCCTGCGCCGGCGGGGGGTAGTCGCGGGCGAGGCCGGTGGCCGGCAGCAGGCCGGGGTCGAAGGCGGCGACGTCGAGGCCGGGGCAGCGGCGGGCCAGCTCGCGGGCGAAGTAGACGGTGGCCAGCTTCGACGTCGCGTAGGCCACCTGCCCCGACCCCTGGCGCGGCGTGGCCAGCACCTGCGGGGAGTCCCACCGCGGCCGCGGGAAGGGGCCGGACTTCCGCAGCGTGCCGAAGTGCGTGCCGCTGCTGACCACGACGACCCGGCCGCCGGGCGCCAGGTGCGGCAGCAGCAGCCGGGTGAGCAGGTGGTTGCCGAGGTGGTTGACGGCGAAGGTCAGCTCGTACCCGTCGGCGGAGGCGTGCTCGGTGCTGCGCACCTGGACGCCGGCGTTGAGCACGAGGACGTCGAGCGGGCTCCGCGTCGCGATCTCCCGGGCGGCTGCCCGGACCGACGCCAGCGAGGCGAGGTCCAGGTCCACCACGCCGGTACCGGGGCCGAGCGCGGCGGCGACCTCCTCGCCTCGCGGCACGTCGCGGACACCGAGCAGCACCTGCCAGCCCGGGGTCGCGGCGAGCAGGCCGGCGGTGGCGCGGCCCAGCCCCGAGGTGGCGCCGGTGACCAGTGCGGTGCGGGTCCTGTCCACGACGCCTCCTGATCGGTGAGCGGTCCGGGACGGCGTCCCGATGTGGGACTCTGTGTCATGGCGAGACGTCGTGTCAACATGGTGCCGTGTCCGAGACCGCCGCCCAGCGCCGCCGTCGCCGGACCCGGGTCGAGGTGACCCGGCGCGCCGTCGGGCTGTTCGCCGACCACGGGTACGCCGCCACGAGCACCGAGCAGGTCGCCGCGGCGGCAGACCTCTCGCGCAGCACCCTGTTCCGGCTCTTCGCCGACAAGGAGGACCTGCTCTTCGGCCTCGAGGACGACCTGCTGGCCGGTGCCTCCGCCGCGGTCGCCGAGGTGCCGGCCGAGGTGCCCGCGTGGCCGGCCCTGCGCACCGCCGCCGTCCGTCTCGCCGAACAGGTGGCTCCGCTGCGGGACCTGCTGCTCACCCGCGAGCAGGTGGTCGCCACGGTCCCGGCGCTGCGGTGGCGGGCCGCGGCCAAGTTCCGGCGCTGGGAGGCCGCGCTCGCCGACGGGCTCCGCGACGGACGCGGCGTGCCCGCGGCCGACGCCCGGCTGATGGCCAAGCTGGTCGTCGCCTGCTTCGAGGTCGCCCAGCAGGACTGGCTCGACGGCGACGCCGGCGACCTGCCCGCCCTGCTCACCACGGCCCTCGACCGTCTCCCCGCCCTCCTCGGGCCGTGATCCTCGGCGGTCCCCGCAGGAGCCCGCGGGGGGCCGCGAGCGGCGGGGGCCTCCCGCTGCGACCTCCCGGCGCGGCGGGCACGATCGTCGGGGTGACCGCACCGGTGGAGGAACTCGTCGGCCGGATGCGGGAGCTGCTCGGGCAGCTGGAGGCCGACGGCGACCCCGGGCGCTTCTTCCTCGGCACGTACCTGCGCACCACCCAGGCGGTCGACGCCGCCATCGACGGCGGGCTGTTCGAGGACCCGGACTGGGTGACGGCGTGGGACGTCGACTTCGCCGGGCTCTACCTCGACGCCCTCGAGGCGCACCGCCGCGACCCGGCCACCCCGCCCGCACCGTGGCGGGCGGCGTTCGGCACCGACCCGGCCACCCGCCCCGAGGGGCACGTGCTGCTCGGCATGAACGCGCACATCAACTACGACCTCCCGCAGTCGCTGGTGCGGGTCGTCCCGCCGGCGGAGTTCGCCGACCCCGCGGTGCTGGCGTCCCGGCGTCGCGACCACGAGCGGATCGACGCCGTCCTGGCCGCCCGGGTGACCGCGGAGGACCGCGAGCTGGCGGCGGCCGGCAGCCGGCGCACCGCGCTCGACCGCCTCCTGGGCGGGGCCAACCGCGCCGCCGCCCGCGCCCTGCTGCGGGAGTCCCGCCGCCGGGTGTGGGAGAACACCGAGCAGCTGCACCGCGCCCGGCTGCAGGGGCCCGACGCCCACGCCCGCCGCGTCGCCCAGCTCGAGGAGGCGGCCGCGGCCCGGGTGGCCGACCTGCGCCGTCCCGGCCCGGTGCTGCTGCGGCTGGCCGTGTTCGGCTTCGGGGTGCGGCTGCCACCGGCCTGACCGGTCCCGGCGAGTTCCCAGGTCACCGTCCTAGCGTGGCGGCGTGACGACCCCTCCGGGAGAGGAGCGCCGGCAGGTCGCCGCGCCCGCGGGCGCCCCGGAGCGGCCGGGCCTCCGGCTGCGCGGGGTCGACGTGCTGCGCGGCGCCGCTGTCGTGGGGATGCTGCTGGTCGACAACCGCGGCAACGCCGCGATCCCCGACCAGCTCGAGCACGCCGCGTGGAACGGGCTGCGCCTCGCCGACGTCGTCTTCCCGGTGTTCCTGCTGGTGGTGGGGGTGTCGGTGCCCTTCTCCCGGCGCGCCCAGCGGCCGCGCGCGGCGCTGACCCGGGTGGTCAGGCTGGCGCTGCTGGGCTGGCTGGTGGTCGCGGCCAAGTACGGGTCGCTGACCGCCGGGGTGGGCGTCCTCGGCCACATCGCCGGTGCCTACCTGCTGTGCTGGCTGCTGCTGCGGCTGCCCCGCAGGCTGCAGCCGGCCGCCGCCGCCGGGCTGCTCGCCGCGCTGAGCGTCCTCACGCTCATGCTGGGCGGCGACCCCGACCGGTCCTGGGGGCACGCGGTCGACGCCGCGCTCGGCCTGCCCTTCTCCGCCGAGGCGCCGCACTCCTACCTGGGCAGCGCGGTCACCGTCTACCTCGGCGTCCTCGCCGGGCGGGCGCTGCGGTCGGGCGCCGGCCGTGCGGCGCTGGTCCGGCTGACCGCCGGCGGCGCCGCGCTGCTGGTCGCCGGGCCGGCGCTGGCCGCGCTGGTGCCGGTCAACAAGCGGCTGTGGTCGCCGTCGTTCGTGCTGATCACCGCCGGCATCGCGCTGCTGGCGCTGGCCCTGCTGCACTGGCTGGTCGACCAGCGGGGCGTGGCGCGCCCCTTCCGGCCGTTCGAGGTGCTCGGCGTGGAGGCGGTCGTCGCGTTCGTCTTCTCCGAGGTGGTGTTCCGCGCGCTGCTGTCGGAGGGGGTGCAGCCGACGGTCGACGGCTGGCTCAGCGACGTCGCCGGGCCGGTGACCTCCGCCTGGCTCTACGCGCTGCTGTCGATCGCGGTGACCTGGGCGCTGTGCGGGGCGCTGCTGCGCCGCGGCGTCGTCGTCCGGGTCTGAAGCCCGCTCAGTCGCCGTCGGGCGCCGGAGGCACGCTGCCGCCGACCGGCTCGGGGCTGCTGCGCTCGAGCAGCCGGTTGGCGCTGAGGAGGGTGACGCCGCGGTCGGCGATCTGCTGCAGCGCCGAGGGCAGCGCCCGCACCTCCAGCTCCCGCCGTTCGGCCAGGGCCACCGCGAAGGCCGCCTGCGGGTCGAACGTGCCCCGGCCGATGCCGTCGTGCAGGCCGAGGACGTCGCCGGCCTGCACGGTCTGCCCCATGTAGTCCTCGATCTCGGTGACCTCCTTCTTGTCGCCCGGCCCGCGGGTGACCGACCAGATGAAGGTGTCGTAGCCGAGCTCGGCGGCCACGCGCAGCGCGTAGCCGGTGAGCTCGCCGCGCGGCGGCCGGAAGCTGGTGAACGGCCGGCCCAGCAGCGCCTCGATCTCGTCCCTGCAGCGCACGAGCTCCTCGCGGGTCTCCTGTTGGGTGAGCGTGGTCAGGTCCCGGTGGTCCCAGGTGTGGTTGCCGATCTCGTGTCCGGCGTCGACGACGTCGCGCAGCACGTCGGGGTGGTGCACGCCGTTCCAGCCCATGACGTTGAACGTCGCGGTGACGCCCGCGCGGGCCAGCGCGTCGAGGATGCGCGGGGTGTAGTCCGGCGTCGGGCCGTCGTCGAAGGTGATCGCGGCGACCGGCTCGGTGACCGTGGTGTTCCAGACGACCCGGCGGGTGCCGAGCCGGGCCACCCCCTCGCCCTCGTCGGCCGCGCCGCCGGCCTCGAGGAAGCGCTTCTCGGCGCGTGCGGTCGCCCCGGCCCGCACCTCGTCGTCCTGGTCGGCGACCAGCGCCCCGCCGGCGGCGCCCACCGCCAGCCCGGCGATCCCGGCCCCGGCCCCCAGCAGCACCCGTCGTCTCGTGGTCATGGGGAGGTCCTAGACCCGGTGCGGGGGTGAGGGGAAGCCCGCGCTGCCGGATCGGCGGGCGCAGGCTGTCCGGGGTGCCGCACCGGGCGGCGCGGGAGGAGGACCGCACGACCGACGCCGGCCGACCACTGTCCGGGAGGGTCGCCCTGGTCACCGGGGCGCCGTCGGGGATCGGCGAGGCCACCGCCGTCGCCCTCGCCGAGGCCAGGGCCGCCGTCGCCGTCGGCGCGCGCCGCGCGGAGCGGCTCGACGCGCTGGCCGGCAAGCTCCGGGACGACGGCGCGCGGGTGCTCACGCTCGACCTCGACGTCACCGACGAGCAGTCCTGCCGCGACGCCGTCACCCGGACGCGGGAGGAGCTCGGCGGTCTCGACGTCCTGGTCGACAACGCCGGCGTGATGCTGCTCGGCACGATCGTCGGCGCCGACCCCGAGGACTGGCGCCGCACGATGGCGACCAACGTCCTCGGCCTGATGTACACGACCCACGCCGCCATCGACGGGATGGTCGAGCAGGGCTCGGGCGACGTGGTCAACACCTCCAGCGTCGCCGGCCGGCAGGCGCGCAAGGGAGCGGGCGTCTACAACGCGAGCACGTGGGCGGTGAACGCCTTCAGCGGGTCACTGCGCCAGGGGGTGACCACGAAGGGGGTGCGCGTCTCCCTCGTCGAGCCGGGGGCGGTGGCCACCGAGCTGACCGACCACATCACCCAGCCCGAGACCCAAGGCCGCCTCGCAGCAGATGCACCCGAGCATGCGGTCGCTGCAGGCCGAGGACGTCGCCCGCGCGATCGTCCACGTCGTCAGCCAGCCGCCGCACGTGGCGATCAACGAGGTGCTCGTCCGCCCCACCGACCAGGAGCGCTGAGCCGGCCCCCCTGCAGGGGCCCGCCGCGAGCGTGCGAGCGGTGGGGGGCGGGGGGGGTCCTTCGTCAGTCCGAGAAGACCTCGATGGAGGCGCCCATCTCGACCAGGCGCTCGTAGAGGTGCTCGTAGCCGCGGGCGATGATGTCGACGTTGCGCAGCACCGACGTGCCGCGCGCGGCCAGCATCGCCAGCAGGATGCAGACGGCGGGCCGCAGCGCCGGCGGGCAGACCACCTCGGCGCTGCGCCAGCGGGTGGGGCCGGTGACGAGCACGCGGTGCGGGTCCATGAGCCGGACGTCGGCGCCGAGCCGCGTGAGGTCGGACAGGTGGATCGCCCGGTTGTCGTAGACCCAGTCGTGGATGAGCGTCGAGCCGGTGGCCGAGGCCGCGATCACCGCGAAGAACGGCAGGTGGTCGATGTTGAGGCCCGGGAACGGCATCGGGTGGATCTTGTCGATCGGGGCCTTGAGCTGCGACGGCGAGATGGTGACGTCGGCCAGCCGGGTGTGCCCGTTGTCGGCGCGGTACTCCGGCGAGAGCGCGTAGCGCAGCCCCATCTCCGAGAGCACCGCCAGCTCGATCTCGAGGAACTCGATCGGCGCGCGGCGGACGGTCAGCTCCGAGCCGGTGACGATGCCCGCGGTGAGCAGGCTCATCGCCTCGACCGGGTCCTCGCTGATCGTGTAGTCGACGTCGGCGTCGAGGACGGCGCGGCCGTGCACGGTCAGCGTCGTCGTCCCGAGCCCCTCGACGCCGACGCCGAGCAGCTGCAGGTACAGGCAGAGGTCCTGGACCATGTAGTTGGAGCTGGCGTTGCGGATCACCGTGGTGCCCTCGGTGCGGGCGGCGGCGAGCAGCGCGTTCTCCGTCACGGTGTCCCCGCGCTCGGTGAGCACGATGGTGCGCCGCGCGGTGGTCGTCGGCTCCACGCTGGCCTGGTACTCGCCGGCGTGCGCCTCGACGGCCAGGCCGAACGGCCGCAGCGCGATCATGTGCGGCTCGACGGTGCGGGTGCCGAGGTCGCACCCGCCGGCGTAGGGGAGCCGGAAGGTGTGGGCCCGGTGCAGCAGAGGCCCGAGGAACATGATGATGCTGCGGGTCCGGCGGGCGGCGTCGGCGTCGATGCCGGCCAGGTCCAGCTCGTCGGGCACCTGCAGGGTCAGGTCGCGGCCGGCGTCGTCCCAGGTGGCCGCCACGCCGATCGAGCGCAGCACGTCGAGGATCCGGTCGACCTCCACGATGCGGGCCACGTTGCGCAGCGTCGTCCGGCCGCGGTTGAGCAGCGACGCGCACAGCAGCGCGACCGCGGCGTTCTTCGACGACTTCACCGTGACGCTGCCGCGCAGCGGCGTGCCGCCGGTGACGCGCAGGTGGGTGGGGCCGGCCGGGCCGACGCTGATCAGTTCGCTGTCGAGGGCGTCGGAGAGCCGGCCGAGCAGCTCCAGGGTCAGGTTCTGGCCGCCCTGCTCGATGCGGGCGACGGCGCTCTGGCTGGTGCCCAGCCGCTCGGCCAGCTGCTGCTGGGTGAGCCCCCGGTGCCGCCGGGCGTCGCGGACCAGCAGGCCGATCCGGTGGGTCGCGCTGGCCGCGAGGGCCGAGGAGGCCGAGGGGGCGGACGTCGCGGGGGAGGTCGGGTCGGTCGCCGTCACGAGGGGGCACGTTATCTCGCACGTGAGATGTCGGTGCGGGGGCGCGCCGCTGGAGCGAGGGGGACCGGTCCGGTCACACTGCACGGCGTGGACGTACTGGTCACCGGAGGCAGTGGGCAGCTGGGCCGCGTACTGGTCCCCGCGCTGCAGGCGGCGGGGCACCAGGTGCGGCAGATGTCGCGTCGCGGGACGGGACCGGGCGGGGTGCGCGGCGACCTCGCCACCGGCCGCGACCTCGCCCAGGCGGCCGCCGGGGCGGAGCTGGTCGTGCACGCCGCCAGCGATCCGCGCGGGGACCTGTGGCAGGTCGACGTCGCCGGCACCCGCCGGCTCGTGCAGGCGCTCGACCGCGACCGGCTGCGGCACCTGGTGTACGTGTCGATCGTCGGCGTGGACCGGGTGCCCTACGGCTACTACCGCGCCAAGTTCGCCGCCGAGCAGGTGCTGTTGGCCTCGGGGCTGCCGGTGACGCTGGCGCGGATCACCCAGTTCCACACGTTCATCGACGAGATGCTCTCCACCGCCCGCCGCGGGCCGGTGCTGCCGGTGCCGATGGGCTGGCAGGCCGCGCCGGTCGACGTCGCCGAGGCCGCAGGCTTCCTCGCCGAGGTGGCGGGGCGTCCGGCGGCCGGCGACGTCGTCGAGTTCGGCGGCCCCGAGGAGCTGTCCGCGGCCGACCTGGCCCGGGCATGGGCGGCCGCGCGGGAGCCGAACGTCCACGTGGTGTCCACCCCCCTGCCCGGGCGGCTCAGCGCGGCCTTCCGCGAGGGCGGCGTGCTGCCGGGGCCGCAGGCCGCCCGGGGACGGCGCACCTACCGCGAGCACCTGCGCGGCTGAGGACCCCGCGGGGAGCCGTTCCTGCCGTTCTCCGCACCGCGGCTGCCACGTCCGGGAACCGCCGGACCGTGGGCGTGGGCGGCACCTAGTGTCGGGCCGTGACCCGCTCTCCCGGCGCCCCGGTGCTGGCCGCCGTCGTCGTCACCGTGCTGGCCTGGGCCTCGGCGTTCATCGGCATCCGCGCCGTCGGTGACGACCTCTCGCCCGGCGCGCTGGCGCTGGGCCGGCTGCTGGTCGGCACGGCGGTCCTGGCGCTGCTGGCGCTGCGGCACGGCTGGGTGGCGCCGACCCGGCGCGAGTGGGCGCTGCTCGTCGTCTGCGGGGTGGGCTGGTTCGCCGTCTACAACGTCGCCCTCAACGCCGCCGAGCGCCACCTCGACGCCGGGACGACGGCGATGCTGGTCAACACCGGGCCGATCCTCATCGCCGTCCTCGCCGGGGTGTGGCTGGGGGAGGGCTTCCCGCGGCGGCTGGTCACCGGCCTCGCCGTCGCCTTCGCCGGCGTGCTGCTCATCGGCCTCGCCGGGCGCGACGGCGGGGCGGACCTGCTCGGGATCGGGCTGTGCCTGGTCGCGGCGGTCACCTACGCGGTCGGGGTGGTGGCGCAGAAGCCGGTGCTGCGCCGGTTGCCGCCCCTGCAGGTGACCTCCACCGCCTGCGCGATCGGCGCGGTGTGCTGCCTGCCGTGGGCCGGCGTCCTGGTGGGGGAGGTGGCCACGGCGCCGGCGTCGTCACTGCTCGGCACGGTCTACCTGGGCGTCGTGCCGACGGCGCTGGCGTTCAGCACCTGGGCGTACGCGCTCGCCCGGACCCCGGCCGGCCGGCTCGGCGTCACCACCTACCTGGTGCCGCCGCTGGTGGTGCTGCTGTCCTGGCTGCTGCTCGACGAGGTCCCCCCCGCGCTGGCCGTCGCCGGCGGGGCGGTGTGCCTGGCGGGGGTGGCGCTGTCGCGCAGCCGGGGCCGGGTGCGTCCGGTCGTTCCTGGAACGGTCCCCGTGCAGGGTCCCGCCGCGAGCGCGCGAGCGGCGGGGGGCACGGGGGTCCTTCGTCAGAGGTAGGCGCGCGGGTCGACCGCCGGCGGCGGCTCGCCGGGCACGATCCGTCGTCCGGTGACCGACGTGGGGATCAGCCGCAGCCAGGAGCCGTGCCCGCTCGGCGCCCACGGCTGCACACCGGTGGCGTGGGTGCGGGCGACGAGGTCGGCGGCGGCCAGCTCGGTGCCCGGCGAGGTGCGGATGACGATCGTCGTCCCGTCCATCGCGTCGTTGACCGGGAAGACCAGGGGGTGGTGCTCGGCGTCGACCGCGAGCCGGCCGATCTCCTGGCCGGCCAGGAGCCGGTGGCACTCGTCGGCGGGGGAGCTCCCGCAGCGTGGGTCCGGTCTCCTCGGCGGTCACGTCCCCCTGGTGGCCGGGACGCCGGAGGGCCGCGACCGGTTCCGCGCTACTGGCCGCGGCGCCGCCGGGGGTCGGCCCAGGGGTCCTCGGGGTCGAGGTCGTCGTCGGCCCGCTCGTCGGCGTCCCGCTCGTCGGCACGGGTGTCGGCACGGGTGTCGGCCGGCAGTGCCGGGGACGGGGCGGCCGCCCGGCGGTCCTGCTGCGCCGAGGCCCGCCGGGCGGCGGCCTCGAGGGCGTCGTCGCGCTCGGCGGCGGCGCGGGCGCGCGCGTCCCGCTCCGCGGCCCGCTGCCGTGCCCGCAGCTGGCGGCGGGTGGGGCGGTCGGTGTCCGGTTGCGGGCGGGTGCGGGTGAGCCGCCACAGCCCCGGCCCGGCCAGCGCGAGTCCGATCGGCAGCACGTAGGCCGCCGCCCGCTCGGTGCCGCCCTCACCGAGCAGCTCGACCACCCCGGCGCCGTAGAAGACCGTCATCGCCGTCCCGAACAGCCCGAGCAGGGCCAGCGTGGTGCCCAGCGCCTCCGACCACGGCCGGACGGCGTAGGCCAGCGCCATCAGGCCCAGCCCGCTGCCGAGGAGGTACAGGACGGCGCCGGCCGTGTGCAGCGACGGGGAGGTCAGGCGCGGGAAGACGCCGACCAGCAGCACCCCGAGCGCCGCCGCCCCGAGCAGCGCCACGGCGGGGCGCGCCGCCTTGCCGCGCAGCGCCGGCAGCAGCGCCACCGCGCCGGCGCCGATGAGGCCCGCCTGGACGACGAACGAGGCGTTCATGAGCGCCGAGCCGGGCCAGGTCGCGTCGCCGAGGGCGCTGATGACGTCGGCCGAGCGGGAGTAGGGCAGGCCGGCGCGGAGCTGGACGACCGTCTCGACGACGAAGAACTGCAGGGTCAGGAGCCAGGCGAGGGCGCCCCAGGCGATCCGTCTCATCGGCACACGGCCCATGGTCCCAGCCCGCGCCCGCCGCCCCGCACCGCGCGCGGGGAGGGCGCAGCGAGGTGCCCGGTCAGGGGAGGTGGGCGAGCAGGGCCGCGTACTGGGCGGGGGTCAGGTACGACGGGTTGCTGCCGGCGGGCATCCGCAGCACCTCGGCGTCGCGGGCTCCGGGGTCGGCCAGCAGGTCGGCCCGCGGGAGGGGCGCGGTCAGCAGCGTCAGCCGGACGTGCACCAGCGGGCTCCGCTCGTCCTCGCCGACGTCGCCGGCGAGCACCCCGGTGGCGTGCACGCCCGCGCGGTCGCGGCCGGAGAGCCACAGCAGCACCGGCTGGCCGGGGCTCATCAGCTCCAGCCGGTAGGAGCGGCGCAGGCAGCGGGAGAACGTGCGCTCCTCCCCGCGGCGCCAGCCGGGGGCGAGCACCGACGGCGGGCGGGCGGTCTTCACCACCCAGCAGGCGACGTCGGCGGGGGACAGGCGGGTCACGGGCCCATCCCAGCAGGAGGGCACGATGGGCCGGTGCCGTGCCCCGACCGTCGACCCCGGCCGCGGCGCTGAGCGGCGCGGACCCGCTGCCGCGGGGCCACCGTGCCGGCGAGCCGGGGCTGCGGCGCGCGTCGGTCGCGGTGTTCCTCGCCGGCCTGGCCGTCTTCGCCGTCCTCTACGCCCCGCAGGCGCTGCTGCCCGAGCTCACCCGCGCCTTCGGCGTCTCCCCGGCCGCCGCCACGCTGGCGGTCTCCGCGGCGACGGCGGGACTGGCGGTCGGTCTGCTCGTGCTCGGCCCGCTGTCGGACCGGATCGGCCGCATCCGCGTCCTGCGCGCGGCCCTCGCCGCGGCGACCGGTCTGGCCGTGCTGGTGGCGCTCGTGCCGGCGTGGGAGCCGCTGCTGGTCCTGCGCGCTCTGCAGGGGTTCGCCCTGGCCGGGCTGCCCGCCGTCGGGGTGGCCTACCTGCGGGAGGAGCTCGACCCCTCGGTCAGCTCCCGGGCCATCGGGCTGTTCGTCGGCGGCACCGCGATCGGCGGGCTCAGCGGCCGGGTGTTGGCCGGGGCGCTGGCCGACCTCGGCGGCTGGCGGACGGCGCTGGGGGCGATCGCGGCCCTGTCGACGGCGTGCACCGTCGCCGTCTGGCGGCTGCTGCCCCGTTCGCGCCGGTTCGTGCCGGTGCCGCGCGGGACGCCGGTGCTGCAGCAGCTCGCCCGCGGCTTCGGCGACCCGGTGCTGCTGGGCCTCTACGGGCTGGCGGCGCTGCTCATGGGCGGCAACGTCGCGGTGTTCAACGCCGGCACCTTCCGGCTGGAGGCGCAGCCGTACGGGCTCTCGCCGGCGCTGGCCGGGCTGGTCTTCCTCACCTACCTGCCGGGCTCGGTCAGCGCACCGCTGGCCGGCGGGCTGGCCGAGCGGGTGGGCCGCCGGGTCGTCGTCCCCGCCGCGATCGTCCTGACCGGGGCCGGCCTGCTGCTCACGCTCGCCGCGCCGCTGGCGCTGTTCGTCGCCGGGCTGGCGGTGCTCACCGTCGGGTTCTTCGCCGCGCACGGCGTGGCCAGCGGCTGGGTGGCGGCCCGCGCGGCGCTGGGGGCGCGGGCGGTCGGGCAGGCCGCCTCGCTGTACTCGTTCTGGTACTACGTCGGGTCCTCCGTCGGCGGCACCCTGGCCGGCCGCGCCTGGGCGGCCGCCGGGTGGCCGGGCGCTGCCGCCGTCGCCGGGACCGGGGTGGGCGGGGCGCTCGTGCTGGCCCTGCTGCTCGGCCGCAGCCGCCGCCTGCGGGGCCGCTGAGGACCTGCGGGGGCACCGGACCGCCGTCCGGTGCCCCCGCGGTGAGGTGCTGGAGCGGCCCTCCTGCAGGGTCCCGCGCCGAGCGGAGCGAGGCGTGGGGGGGCAGGAGGGCCCTCCCTCAGTCGGTGGCCGAGTGGAACTCCGCGCCGGCCGGGTCGGCGTCGTCGCTGCCGACGGCCTGGCGCTCCTGCTCGGTGCGGTGCTGCAGGGCGTCGTCGCTGGGCCGCGGGTCGGTCTTGCCGTGCTCCTGGCGGTCGCGCGGCGCGGACTCCTCGGTGTCCATGACGTCGTCGAGGGTGGGGCGGTCGGGTGGGGTGGTCATCGCGGTACCTCCGCTGCGTCGGTCGGTCGGTCTCGACCGGAGGCCATAGCCGCCCGGCCGCGGGGGAAACCCGCTCACCGCTGCTGCAGCGAGCCGGCCGGGAGCCACGCCTCCACGAGCACGGGCCCGTGCGGACCGGGGACGGCGTAGGCCACCCGCCCCTGCCAACCGCCGGGCTGCTGCCGCCACTCGACCAGCAGCCCGGGCACCGTGCCGGCCGCCCCGGGCGGCGCGTGCACCCAGCAGTGCCGGCCCGGGTCGTCCCGCGGGGGTGACGGGGGACCGGGGTCCGGCGGTGCGCTCACGGACGGCACGGCCGCGCCGACGCCCGAGCCGGCGGCCCGCTCACCCAGCGACGGCCGCGACCTGCCCCGGTGCATCCCGCCAGCCACCTCGGCAGTCTGACACGGCCGTCGAACACGCGTTCGGTCGAACGCGTCCGGGCTCCGGTCCAGGTCAGGGCGCGTGTCGGGTCCCCGGCCTGGCGGGCCGATGGGTTCCGGCACAGACTGGATGCGCGGAGTCACCTGGCCATCACGTCCCGTCGCCGGGCGGTGCCGTGCACCAGCGTCGCGCAGGTCCCCGCACCTCCTGGAGGGTCCCCGTGCACTCGTCCCCCGGTCCCCGGCGCAGGCCCGCGCGCCGCGCAGCGGTCGGCTCCGCCGTCGTGTCCCTCGCGGTCCTCGGTCTGCCCGCGGTCGCGCGAGCGGTCCCGTCCACCCCCGCGGAGCCGGCGGCCGTCTGCGACGCGGCGCCGACGCACGAGATCGGCGCCGTCCAGGGCAGCGGGCCCGCCACCCCGCTGGCCACCGGCAGCTCGGTCACCGTCCGTGGCGTCGTCGTCGGGGACGAGCCCGGCCTGTCCGGCTTCTCCCTGCAGGACGCCGACGGCGACGGCAGCGACGCCACCTCCGACGGGGTCTTCGTGTCCAGCCCCGGCGCCGCGGTCGACCTCGGCGACACCGTCGCGGTCCGCGGCACCGTGGGTGAGTCCGGGGAGCAGACGCAGATCACCGCGCGCACCGACGTCGCCGTCTGCGCGGAGGGGGACGAGCAGACCCTGCCCGCCGCGGCGCCGCTGGTCCTGCCGGCCGACGACGCCGCCCGCGAGCGCCTCGAGGGCATGCGCGTGGAGCCGGCCGACCCGCTCACGGTCAGCGACGTCTTCGACCTCACCAGCTTCGGCGAGCTCACCCTGTCGCAGGGCGGGGTGCTCGTGCAGCCCACCGAGGTCGCCCGGCCGGGCACCCCGGAGGCGGCCGGCGTCGCCGCGGGCAACGCGCTGCGCGGGATCGTCCTCGACGACGGGGTCGGCGCCCGGGTCACCGCGGCCACCCGGCCGTACCTCTCACCGACCACCCCCGTGCGCGTCGGCGACGTGCTCGCCTTCCGGGAGCCGCTCGTGCTCGGCCAGGGCTTCGGCTCCTACCGGCTGCAGCCCGCCGACGGCACCGCGCAGGGCGTGTTCGCGCCGCAGGACACGCGGACCGCGGCACCCGACGAGGTCGGCGGCGACGTCCGGCTGGCCACCTTCAACGTGCTGAACTACTTCCTCACCCTCGCGGCCGACGGGGGCCGCGGCGCCGCGACCCCGGAGGAGTTCGAGGAGCAGGCGGCCAAGGAGGTGGCCGCGATCACCGCGCTGGACGCCGACGTCGTCACGCTGCTGGAGATGGAGGACACCGACACCACCGGGCTCACCCCGGGCGACGCGGACACCGCCCTGGCCGACCTGGTGCGCCGCCTCAACGCCGCCGAGGGCGCAGCCCGGGGAGACGACCTGTGGGCCTTCGTCCCGATGCCCGACGAGCTCTACGACGTCGACCGCGACGTGATCCGCAACGCGATCGTGTACCGCGCCGACGTCGTGCAGCCGGTGGGCGACCCGGTCGGCCTGGTCGACGAGGACGTGTGGTCCAACGCCCGCGAGCCGCAGGCCCAGACGTTCACCGCGGACGGCGACGCCTTCACCGTGGTGGCGAACCACCTCAAGTCCAAGAGCCCGGGCACCCCGACCGGCGACGACGTCGACGCCGGTGACGGGCAGGGGCAGTGGAACGGCTCCCGCGTGCGGCAGGCGGAGTCGGTGGCCGCTTTCGCCGCGGACCTGGCCCAGGCGACCGGCGATCCCGACGTCGTCCTGCAGGGCGACCTCAACGCCTACAGCCGGGAGGACCCGGTCGAGGTCCTGCGCGCGGCCGGCCTCACCGACCTCGGCGAGCGCTTCGACCCCGGCCGGTACAGCTACGTGTTCGACGGGCTCTCCGGCTCCCTCGACCACGCCTTGGCCACGCCGGAGCTGACCGCGAAGGTCACCGGCGTGGCCCACTGGAACGTCAACTCCGGAGAGTCCTCCGCCTACCAGTACGACGGCGACCCGGCGCTGTACGCCCCCGACCCGTACCGGTCCAGCGACCACGACCCGCTGGTCGTCGGGATCGACCTGGACGGACGCTGCGACGGGCGGCGGTCCTGAGGTGACCCCCGGACGGCCGACGCGCTCCCTCCCGGGGACCGCGCCGGCCGCGTGCCGGGTCCTCGCTCAGCCCGTCTGGGCCTCCCCGCCGGGCTGCTCGCCGAGGGCGTCCTCCTCCGGGTCGCTGGTGCGGGTCACGCCCTCGTGCAGCGTCCGGGACACCTCCTGCAGGAGCGGGTGCGCGGCCAGGTCCTCCACCGCCACGGGCAGCGGCAGCGACCAGTTGGGCCGGTCGGTGGTGCCCGGCATGTTGGGGCGGCGCTGCTCACCGACGGCGTCGTCGAGGGTGGCCGACAGCAGCAGCGACGGCGCCCGGGCGAGCAGTGCGTGCGCCCGCTTGACCGCCGTCTCGGCCTTGGCGTTCCTCCGCAGCCCGGGCAGGTGCTCCAGCAGCGACTGCCGGCCGCGCTCCAGCTCCTCGTCGGTGCCGGTGCCGTGGCGCCGCTGCTCCTCGACGTCGGCGCCGCTCCACAGGCCGGCCACCGTGGGCAGGTCGTGGGTGCTGATCGCCGCCATCGCCTCCTCGGGCCACTCGGCGGGGTCGTCGTCCTCGAACCAGAGCAGGCGGTAGCTCAGGACGCCGTGCTCGGCCATGGCCTCGCGGACGCCGTCCTCGACGGTGCCGAGGTCCTCGCCGACGACGACCGCCTGCGCGCGGTGGCTCTCCAGCGCGACGATGTCGAGCAGGTCCTCGGCCGGGTAGCGCACGTAGGCGCCGTCGGCCGCGCTCCCGCCGGCGGGCACCCACCACAGCCGGAACAGGCCCATGACGTGGTCGATGCGCAGGCCGCCCGCGCCGGCCATGGTGGCGCGGATGGACTCGACGAACGGCTCGTAGTCGGCCTCGCGCAGCCGCCAGGGAACCAGCGGGGGCGAGCCCCAGTCCTGCCCCTGGGAGTTGAACGCGTCCGGGGGCGCGCCCACCGAGGCGCCGCCGGCCAGCACGTCCTGCCAGGTCCAGGCGTCGGCGCCGCCGCCGGCCACGCCGATCGGGAGGTCCTGGATGACGGTCATGCCCTCGGTCGCGCGCTCCAGCTGCAGGTGCAGGGCCCACTGCAGCCAGGCGTGGAAGGCGACGTCGTGCTCGTGCTCGGCGGCGAAGGAGGCGACGGCGTCGCCGCGGGGGTCGCGCAGCTCCTCGGGCCAGGTGTGCCAGTCGGGGCCGTGGACGTCGGCCAGGGCGCACCAGGTGGCCCAGTCCTGCAGCTTCTGGCCCTGGAACCACCACCAGTCGGGGAAGGCGGGGTCGTCGCGGCCGGCGGCGTCGAAGACCCGGCGCAGCACCTCGCGCTTGCGGGCCCAGACCGCGTCGCGGTCGATCAGGTCGCCGTCGGACAGCGCCCGGCCGGCGTCGGCCTCGAGGTCGACGCGGTCGGCGCCGGGCACCTCCGGCACCCGCAGGTACAGCGGGTTGCGGAAGCGGCGGGTGGCCGGCAGGTAGGGGCTGGCCTCCTGCTGCGGCGTCGGGGCGACGGCGTGCAGCGGGTTGACCAGCACGAAGCCGGCGCCCTGCCCGGCCGCCATCTCCCGGACGGCGCGCAGGTCGCCGAGGTCGCCGATGCCCCAGCTGTCACGGCTGCGGGTGGCGTAGAGCTGCACGGCCCACCCCCAGGCGCGGTCCTCGGGCAGCCAGCAGCGGCCGGGGGACACGACCAGCCGGCGGCGCGGCCCGTCGGGGACCTGCAGCCAGTGGTAGCCGAGCGGGAAGTCCTCGGGCAGCTCGCCGTCGACCTGCCGGGTGGAGCCGTCCTCGAGGGTCACCTCCGCCTCGTCGACCTCCAGGGCGTCGCCGGGGCGGGCGACGATGGGCGCGCGGTGGTCGAGGTCCTCCGGCGGCTCGCCGATCACCTCCCGCAGGCGATCGATCGTGGCCTGGGCGACCTCGTGTTCCTCGTCGAGGGCGTCGAGCCAGGTGGCGTCGATGCCCCACCGGTCGGTGCTGGGGGTGCGTGTCACCCCTCGATCCTCCGGGGACGCCGGGGTGATCGCAGCGCAGGACCGACGTGGTGCCGGTCTCGTTCCCCTGGACCCTCCAGCGGCTGGAGGGTGCAGGCTCGCCGGTGTGGACGACGGGACGCGCCTGACCATCGGCGAGGTGTCCGCCCGGCTCGGGCTGCCCGTGCGCACGGTGCGCTTTTGGACCGACGCCGGGCTGGTCGACCCGCCGGCCCGCACGAGCGGCGGCTACCGGCTCTACGACGCCGCGGCCGTCGCCCGCCTGGACCTGGTGCGCACCCTGCGCGAGCTGGGGCTGGGGCTGACCGCCGTCCGCGAGCTGCTGGCCGCGCGCCGCACGGTGGCCGAGGTCGCCACCGAGCACGTGTGCGCCCTCGACGCCGAGATCCGCCTGCTGCGGCTGCGCCGGACGCTGCTGCAGGCCGTCGTCCACGCCGGCACCCCGACCGAGGAGATGAGTATCGTGTCCGACCTGGCCGCGCTGTCCGCCCGCGAGCGGCAGCAGATCGTCGACGGGTTCGTCGACCGCGCCTTCGCCGGCCTGCCCGACGACGCGCCCGGTGCCGCCCTGGCCGGGGCGATGCGGTCGCTGCCGGCCGAGCTGCCGGAGGAGCCCACCGCCGAGCAGGTCGCCGCCTGGCTGGAGCTCGGCCGCCTGGTGGCCGACGACGCCTTCGCCGGCCGGGTGCGGGAGATGGCGGTGGCCGGCGCGGGCGCGACCCCGGAGGACCCGGACCCCGGGCTCGACGCCGGCCGGCTGCGGTCCCTCGGCGGGCGCGCACTGGCCGAGGGGGTGGCGCCGGGCAGTCCGGCCGCCGAGGCGCTGGTGGCCGAACTGCTCGACGACGGCCGTGGGCAGGATCCCGGCCGGCGGACGGCGCTGGCCGACCGGCTGGCCGCCTTCACCGACGCCCGCGTCGAGCGGTACTGGCAGCTGCTCGGCGTCCTCAACGGCTGGCCGCCGTTCGAGCCGTCGGTGCCGGCCGTCGAGTGGTGGATCGCCGCCCTGCGCGCGGCACCCTGAAACCGTGGAGTGGTTCCTGGTGCACCCGCCACCGCGTGGCCGCGGTGCCCGGGCTGCGGTAGGCACGACCGATGACCGTGATCGGCTTCCACAACTCGCACGAGCAGGTGCACCCGGCCGATCTGCTGGCCGCCGTCCGGCACGCCGAGGAGGTCGGCTTCACCGCGGCGATGTGCTCCGACCACTTCGCGCCCTGGAACTCCAACCAGGGGCACTCGGGCTTCGCCTGGTCCTGGCTGGGCGCCGCGCTGGCCACCACCGGCCTGCCCTGCGGGGTGGTGAACGCCCCGGGGCAGCGCTACCACCCGGCGGTCATCGCCCAGGGCGCCGCCACGCTGGCGGCGATGTTCCCCGGGCGCTTCTGGATGGCGCTGGGCAGCGGGCAGGTGATGAACGAGCGCATCACCGGCACCCCGTGGCCGCCCAAGCGGGTCCGGGACGCGCGGCTGCGCGAGTGCGTCGACGTCATCCGCGCGCTGCTGGCCGGCGAGGAGGTCACCCACCGCGGGCTGGTCGACGTCGAGCGGGCGCGGATCTGGTCGCTGCCCGAGCAGCAGCCCGCGCTCATCGGCCCGGTGATGAGCGTCCCGACGGCGCGCCGGCACGCCGACTGGGCCGACGGGTTCATCACCATCAACCAGCCGCACGAGACGCTGCGCGAGCTGGTCGGCGCCTACCGGGACGCCGGCGGGCAGGGCCGGCTCGTGCTGCAGGTGCACCTGTGCTGGGACCCGGACCCGGAGCGGGCTCGGCAGATCGCCTACGACCAGTGGTTCACCAACACCTTCCCGCCGCCGCTGTGCTGGGACCTCGACGGCCCGGAGGCGTTCGAGCAGGCCAGCGCGTACACGCCGCAGGAGGCGGTCGAGGGTGCCGTCCGGGTCAGCTCCGACCTCGGGCAGCACGCCGCCTGGCTGGCCGAGTACGTCGACCTCGGCTTCGACGAGGTCTACCTGCACCACGTGGGCACGGAGCAGGAGCCGTTCCTCGACGCGTTCGGCGAGCACGTGCTGCCGCAGCTCGGCGTCACCCGTCCCGAGCCCGCCGTGGCGCTCGACGGCCCCGGCGGCCCCCGCCGTCCCTGGCAGGAGCCCGAGCCGGGGGCGCCGACGGTGCTGCCCGAGGGCCGGCCGGGCGGGGCGTGACCGCCGTCCGCCCGCCGACTGGGCACCTGGTGCCGCCCGCGTCGGCGTGTCCGCGCGTGTCGGCGGCAGCACCTGCCCAGTCGACGTCCCGTCCACCCCGAGCTGAGGGGACCCGAACGTGAAGATCACCGACACGGCCGACGTCTGGTGGAAGACGGCGGTCGTCTACTGCCTCGACGTCGAGACCTACCTGGACTGGGACGGCGACGGGTGCGGTGACCTCGCCGGCCTGGCCCAGCGCATCGACCACCTGGCCGACCTCGGCGTCACCTGCCTGTGGCTGATGCCCTTCTACCCGACCGCCGAGCGCGACGACGGCTACGACATCACCGACTTCTACGGCGTCGACCCGCGGCTGGGCACGCACGGCGACCTCGTCGAGGTGATCCGGACGGCGAACGACCGCGGGATCCGGGTGATCGCCGACCTCGTCGTGAACCACACCTCGATCCAGCACCCGTGGTTCCAGCAGGGCCGCCGGAGCAAGGACGACCCGTTCCACGACTTCTACGTCTGGCGCGACGACGAGCCGCCCGACACCAGCGACCAGGTGGTCTTCCCCGACCAGGAGGACTCGATCTGGACGTTCAACGAGCCGACGGGGGAGTGGTACCTGCACCGCTTCTACAAGGAGCAGCCCGACCTCGACGTCACCAACCCGCGGGTGCGCGACGAGGTCGCCAAGATCATGGGGTTCTGGCTGCAGCTGGGGCTGTCGGGCTTCCGGGTCGACGCCGTCCCCTTCTTCCTGGAGGCCCAGGGCGGCGCGGACGCCGGGGACTTCCCCGACCCGCACGAGTACCTCCGGGCGCTGCGGTCGTTCCTCGGCCGGCGCACCGGCAGCGGCGTCCTGCTCGGGGAGGTGAACCTGCCGCACGAGCAGCAGCGCGACTTCTTCGGGGGGGACGACGGCGACGAGCTGACCATGCTCTTCGACTTCGTCGGCATGCAGGCCACGTACCTGTCGCTGGCCCGCGCCGACGCCGGCCCGCTGGTGCAGGCGCTCACCTCCCGGCCCTTCGTCGACCCGGACAGCCAGTGGGCGACCTTCGTCCGCAACCACGACGAGCTCACCCTCGACAAGCTGTCCGACGACGAGCGGCAGGAGGTGTTCGCCGCGTTCGGCCCCGAGGAGCGCATGCAGGTCTACGGCCGCGGCCTGCGCCGCCGCCTCCCGCCGATGCTCGACGGCGACCCGCGGCGGGTCCGGATGGTCTACAGCCTGCTGTTCAGCCTCCCCGGGACGCCGGTGCTGTTCTACGGCGAGGAGATCGGGATGGGGGAGGACCTCGACGCCGAGGGCCGCCTCGCCGTCCGCACGCCGATGCAGTGGACGCCGGGACCCAACGGCGGCTTCTCGACGGCCGACGCCGACCGGCTGCCCGGGCCGGTGGTCTCCGGCGGGTTCGCGCCGGAGTTCGTCAACGTCGCCGACCAGCGCCGCGACGAGGACTCGCTGCTGTCGTTCGTGAAGCTGCTCGTCCGCCGCTACCGGGAGTCGCCGGAGCTCGGCTGGGGCTCCTTCCGCGTGCTGGAGCAGCCGCACGCCGGGGTCCTCGCGCACGTGTGCGAGTGGGACGACGGCACGCTGCTCGCCGTGCACAACCTCGGCCCCGAGCCGCGCGTCGTGCCCCTGACCCTGGACGGCTGCGACGCCTCCCACCGCCTGGAGGACCTGCTGGTCACCCAGGCGACACCGATCGGCGACGACGGCGCGGTCGAGCTGACCCTGGACGGCTACGGCCACCGCTGGCTGCGGGTGGTGGCCGCCGACACCCGGCGCCTGCTCTGAGCTGCGGGCTCCCCCCGACCGCCGGTCATGCGGCCGGGACGGCGCGTGGCCGCGCGCCGTGACCACGCGGTCGGCCGCGGGTCCGGACCGCCGCGCCCGGGGGGCCTGTCCGGGAGCGTCGGAGGGCGCGCCTAGCGTGGCCGGGATGTCCGATCCCGCCGCTCCCGTCCCGTCCGCTCCCGTCCCGTCCGGGCCGCCCACCGCACCGGTGACCGTCCCGGCCGCCGCCGGCCCGGCCGACGCACCCGCTGCGGCGCACCCGGGGCCGGCCGGCGCGACCGCCGCCGGCGCGTCCGCAGCCCCCGGCGGGCAGGGCGGCGTGCCCGGTGGCCCGGGCGGCGTGCCCGGTGGTCCGGCCGGCGTGCCCGGTGGTCCGGGCACGCCGCCGGGAGTCGGTTCCGCGCCGGGTCCGGTGGCCGGCCCGCCCGCCCCGCCGCGCCCGTCCACCGCGGTCGGGCCGGCGATCCCGGCCGGACCGGGCGCGCCGGTCCCGGCCGACGGGCCCGCCGCGCCGGGCGAGGGCACCGGGCCGCACGCGACCGGGCCGGTGACGGCCCGCCCCGCGGCGCCGCGTCCCCACCGCCGCGACCCGCTCACGCGGATGGGCCCGTGGGCGCCGGCCGCCGGGGCGACCCTCGGCCTGGTCGCCGGGCTGGTCGCCGTCCTGCTGCTGCGCGGGCGCGCCGACGCCTTCGGCGAGGGGCTGGCGCTGGTCTTCCTCGTCATCGGGCTGACCATGCTCGGCGCGGCCGCCGCGCTGCTGGCCGACGAGGTCCGGCTGGTGCGCCGCGGCGCCCGCGAGGCCGCCGTCCGGCCGGCGTGGGTGGAGGCCACCGCGAGCCTGATCAACGGGCTCACCCCCGCGCGGCTGCTGCTGGGCAGCAGCGCCTTCGTGCTCTTCCTCGCCGCCTACGTCGGCCGCTGATCCCGGCCGCTGACCCCGGCGCCCGCGTCGTCGCCACCGGCCGGGCCGGGCCGCGGGCGCTCACGCGCCGCGGGCGTCCTCGCGCAGATCCGCGGGGTCGAGGCGGCCCGCGACGATGTCGTCGGCGACGTCGTCGACCACCCGGCCGGTGGCGAAGGCGTGGGCACGCAGCACGGCGAGGGTGTCGACGACATCCATGCCGAGGGCGACCGTCGCGATCCCGGTGGCCTGCCACACGCGGCTGCGCCGCCGCGCGGCCGGGGAGTCCCACCACCGGCCGGAGCTCTCGTCGCCCGCCACGGCCCCGGCGGACCGCACCAGCTCCTCCGTCAGCGTCACCACGACCGACTCGACGTCGTCCCGCGGGACCTTGGTGAGCGTCTCCAGTTCGCGCGCGTACAGGTCGACGATGACCGTGGGCCCCAGCGGCGCCGCGAGCGGCACCGAGAAGACGGCGCGGTAGGGCGTGTCGCCCAGCAGGGCGGCGTGCAGGCTGGGCCAGTTGCGGGCGATGTCGTCGAGGTCGAAGACGATGGCGCTGCCGGTGTCGTGCGCGCGCAGGCACGGGCCGTCGCCGGCGGTGAACTGCAGCTGCTCGGCGTGTGCGGTGGTCGAGTCGCTGGCGCCGATCGGCGTCCGCAGGCCCGCCCCCTCGTGGATGCTCAGCGCGGCGCCATCGACCTGGACGGCCTGCGCGCAGGCCCGGGACAGCCGTGAGGGGACCATCTCGGGACCGTCCTCGCCCGGCTGCGCGGGCTCGCGCAGCGCCTCGAGGAAGCGTCCTGCCGCGTCACTGGTCTCCACCGTCCGCCGTCCTCTCGTTCCGTCGTCCCTGGTCGTCGACCGGGAGTCGCCAGGTCAGGCACCCGGGGACAGCCTGGCCTCTCGTGCCCGCGCACACCACCCGGATCAGCCGTAGGCGTCCACGGCCAGCACGACGGCCAGCCCGAGGCCGGCCAGCGCGATGAGCCGGCGCAGTGCCGCCTGCGGCGCCCGGCGCACCACCCGGGGGCCGAGCCGGCCCCCGGCCAGGCAGCCCAGCGCCAGCGGCAGCGCCGCGCCCCAGGCCACCGGGGACAGCACCACGAAGCCGACGGCGGCCACCGCGTTGGCCGTGCCGAGGACGACGTTCTTGAACGCGTTGCTGCGCGGCAGGCGCTCGCCGGTGCCGAGCAGCACGAGCGCCAGGAGCAGTACACCGGCCGCCGCGCCGAAGTAGCCGCCGTAGACGCCGATCACGCCGGTGCCGGGCACCAGCCACCACGGGTCCCGCCGTCCGTGCTCCCTCCGGCCCTCGGCGGCCAGCTCACCCGGCGGGCGCTGCAGGAGGATGGCCAGCGCGGCGCCGCCGATCAGCCACGGCACCACCTGCGCGAAGGCCTCGGCCGGGGTGAGCAGCAGCAGCGCGGCGCCCGCCGCCCCGCCCAGGACCGCCGCGCCCACCAGCGGCGCCAGCCGCCGTCCCTGGCCGGCCAGCTCCGGCCGCGAGGCGCTGATCGAGCCGACGCTGGTGAGCACCAGCGCGACGGTGTTGGTCACGTTCGCCGTCACCGGTGGCAGGCCGGTGGCCAGCAGCGCGGGGTAGCTCACCAGCGACGCGAGCCCGGCGACGCTGCCGGCCAGCCCCGCGCCCACCCCGGCCAGGACGAGCAGGAGCCACTCCAGCACGCTCACCGGGTCACCAGCACGCCGATGGCGACGCAGCCGAGCACGACGATCGCCGTCCGCAGCACCGCCGACGGCAGCCGGCGGCCGTAGCGGGCGCCGACCGTGCCGCCCACCACCGAGCCCCCGGCCACGAGCGCGGCGGCGGTCCAGTCGACCCGGTCGGTGGCGACGACGACGTAGGCCAGCGCGGCGACGGCGTTGACCGCCGACGTCAGCACGTTCTTCACCGCGTTGAGCCGCTGCAGCGGCTCGGCCAGCACCAGCCCGAACACGCCGATCTGCAGCACGCCCTGGCTGGCGGCGAAGTAGCCGCCGTAGCTGCCGGTGGCGTACGCGGCGCCGACCAGGCCGGCCAGCCGCCACCCGTGCGGCCGGGGCGCCGGCGTCCCGGCCGCGGCGCGCCGCGCGGCCAGCCGGCGGGTCAGCAGCGGCTGGACGGCGACCAGCACGACGGCCAGCCCCACCAGCGCGGGCACCACAGCCTCGAACGCCGCGGCGGGCAGGTGCAGCAGCAGGACGGCGCCGGTGAGCGCGCCGAGCACCGAGGCCGGCAGCAGCCGCAGCAGCAGACCGCGCTGGCCGGCCAGCTCGCGGCGGTAGCCGATCGCGCCGCTGACGCTGCCCGGCACCAGGCCCAGGGTGTTCGACACGGTCGCGGTCACCGGCGGCAGGCCGGTGGCCAGCAGCACGGGGAAGGTCACCAGCGTCCCCGAGCCGACGACGGCGTTGATCGAGCCCGCGGCCAGCCCTGCGGCGGCGACCGCGAGCATCTCCGGCACGGTCATGCGGTCATCGCCGCCGAGCCTGGCACACGCCGGTGGTGTGACCCGTCACACGGCCGCCGCCGGTGACCACCTCGGGTGCAGCGGGCCCTCCAGCGCCGCGAGGCTCCGCCGGACCCGGGGTGATCACCCGGGCGGGGCCGCTCAGGCGTCCTTGCGGCCGGCGTCGACGACGCGCAGCACGACCGCGCCCTCCTCGTCGGAGGCCCCGAGGTCGACCTCGGCGTCGATGCCCCAGTCGTGGTCGCCGGCGGGGTCGTCGACGATCTGCCGCACCCGCCAGACGCCGGGCTCGCTCCTGTCCCAGACGAGCAGCGCCGGGCCGCGTGCGTCGGCGCCGGTGCCCACCTCGTCGTGCTCGGCGAAGTAGGCCCGCACCACCTCGCCCCAGCGCCCGGCGTCCCACCCGGAGCCCGCGTCGAGCTCGCCCAGGTCGTACCAGCGCCGCCGGGCCCACAGCTGCACCCGGGCGAACAGCGCGTTGCGGACCATCGCGGTGAACGCCCGCTCGTTGCCCGTCAGCGGGCGGGCGCGGGCCGGGACGGCGACCGGCTCGTCGATCGCCGAGTCCGGGCTGGTCAGCTGCTCCCACTCGTCGAGCAGCGAGGAGTCGACCTGGCGCACCAGCTCGCCCAGCCACTCGACGAGGTCGGTGACCTCGTCGGTGCGCGCGGCGGTGGGCACCCCGTTGCGCAGCGCCTTGACCGCGTCGGAGAGGTAGCGCAGCACCGCGCCCTCGGCCCGGGTCAGCCCGTAGGTGGAGACGAACTCCTTGAACGTCATCGCCCGCTCCCACATCTCGCGGACGATCGACTTCGGCGACAGGTGCGCGTCGGCGGCCCAGGGGTTGCTCTGCACGTACACGGCGAAGGCGTGCTCGAGCAGCTCGGCCAGCGGCTTCGGGTAGGTGACCTCCTCGAGCAGCTCGATCCGCTCGTCGTACTCGATGCCCTCGGCCTTCATCTGCGCCACGGCCTCGCCGCGGGCCTTGTTGAGCTGGGCGGCGAGCACCTGCCGCGGGTCGTCGAGGGTGGCCTCCAGGACGCTGACGACGTCCAGCGCGTAGGTGTCCGACGCCGGGTCGAGCAGGTCGATGGCGGCCAGCGCGAACGTCGACAGCGGCTGGTTGAGCGCGAAGTCCGGCGGCAGGTCGACGGTCAGCCGGTGGCGGCGTCCGTCCGGCTCCGGCTCGTCGAGCCGCACCAGCACCCCGGCCTGCAGCAGCGAGCGGGCGATGCCGATCGCCTCCCGGACGTGGCGCAGCTGCCGCTTGCGCGGCTCGTGGTTGTCGGTGAGCAGGTGGCGCATCGCCGCCACCGGGTCGCCGGGCCGGGCGACGACGTTGAGCACCATGCCGGTGGTGACCTGGAAGTGGCTGGTCAGCGGCTCGGGCTCGGCCTCGACCAGCCGCTTCATGGTGGCCTCCGACCACGGCACCATGCCCTCGGGCGCCTTGCGGCGCACGAGCTTGCGGCGCTTCTTCGGGTCGTCGGCGACCTTGGCGAACTGCCGCAGGTTCTCCACCTCGTGCTCGGGCGCCTGCACCACGACGGTCCCGGCCGTGTCGTAGCCCGCGCGGCCGGCCCGCCCGGCGATCTGGTGGAACTCCCGGGCGTTGAGCAGCCGCGTGCGCGAGCCGTCGTACTTGCTCAGCGCGGAGAACGCGACGGTGCGGATCGGCACGTTGATGCCGACGCCGAGGGTGTCGGTGCCGCAGATGACCTTGAGCAGCCCGGCCTGGGCCAGCGTCTCGACCAGCCGCCGGTACTTGGGCAGCATCCCGGCGTGGTGGACGCCGATGCCGTGGCGCACCAGCCGCGACAGCGTCGTCCCGAAGGCCGAGGAGAAGCGGAACCCGCCGATCGTCTCGGCGATCGCCGCCTTCTCCTCCTTAGTGCACACGTTGACGCTCATCAGCGCCTGCGCGCGCTCCAGCGCCGCGGCCTGGGTGAAGTGGACGACGTAGACCGGCGCCTGCCTCGTGTCGAGCAGCTCCTGGATGGTCTCGTGCGCCGGCGTCGTCGCGTAGTAGTGGTGCAGCGGGACCGGGCGCTCGACGCTCGCCACCAGCGCGGTGGGGCGGCCGGTGCGGCGGGTGAGGTCCTCGCGCAGCCGGCCGGTGTCACCGAGCGTGGCGCTCATCAGCAGGAACTGCGCCCGCGGCAGCTCCAGCAGCGGCACCTGCCAGGCCCAGCCGCGGTCGGGGTCGCCGTAGAAGTGGAACTCGTCCATGACGACCAGGCCGACGTCGGCGTCGGCGCCCTCGCGCAGCGCGACGTTGGCCAGCACCTCCGCGGTGCAGGCGATGACCGGGGCGCCGGCGTTGACGCTCGCGTCGCCGGTGAGCATCCCGACGTTGGCCGCGCCGAAGACGCCGCACAGTGCGAAGAACTTCTCGCTCACCAGGGCCTTGATCGGCGCGGTGTAGAAGCTGCGCCGCCCGGCGGCCAGTGCGGCGTACTGCGCGCCGGTGGCCACCAGCGACTTGCCCGAGCCGGTCGGCGTGGACAGGACGACGTTGGCGCCGCTGACCAGCTCGATCAGCGCCTCCTCCTGGTGCGCGTACAACGGCGTGCCGCCGGCCTCCGCCCACGCGGCGAAAGAGGTGAACAGCTCGTCGGGGTCGGCGCCGCGACCCCGCAGCGCCGTGAGGTCGCCGGGGTCGTCGAGCAGGGGGAGGGGCGCGGTCGCGGTCATCGTGACTCAACAGCGTGCCCGACCGCCGGCGGCTTCCCGCTGCCGGGACACCGGGACGCGGCAGTCACGATCCGGTCACGACACCTCCGGCCGGTGCTGGTGTCCGCCGTCCTCCCGGGAGAAGGTGAACGGCAGGTGAACGAGAGGTGGCTGCACGATGCGTGTCGAGGAACGTCCGCTGGTCCGCTGGGTGCCCGTCGTCGGCCGGGACGGTCACCGGCACCTGGAGATGCGCTGGCAGGTGCCGACGGCGGCCGGGGCCCCGCGGCTCCCCGGGGCGGCCTGACCGGGCGGGCGGGCGGACCTCGGCCCCTCGGCCCGGACGCCGGGTTCCGGCCGGGTACGACCGGGTAGGCGGGACGACGACGCGCCACGGGGGGAGACGGCCCCCGGAGCCGCGCGCCCCACCCGGAGGAGCACCCGTGTCGTCACCCCGCCCCGAGTCCCAGCCCGAGCAGCAGCAGACCCCGCCGGGCACCCTCGGCGAGATGGACCCCAAGCCCGACCACGGTGAGGAGAGCTACCGCGGGTCCGGGAGGCTGACCGGCAAGCGCGCGGTCATCACCGGCGGCGACAGCGGCATCGGCCGCGCGGTCGCCATCGCGTTCGCCCGCGAGGGCGCCGACGTCCTGATCTCCTACCTCGACGAGCACGAGGACGCGCGGGACACCGCCAAGTACGTCGAGGAGGCCGGCCGCAAGTGCGTCCTGGTCGCCGGCGACCTCTCCGACCGCAGCCACGCCAAGACGATCATCCCCAAGGCGCTCGAGGAGCTCGGCGGGGTCGACATCCTGGTCAACAACGCGGCCTACCAGATGAGCCACGACACGCTCGAGGAGATCTCCGACGAGGAGTTCGACCTCACCGTCGGGCTGAACCTGGGCGCGATGTTCACCCTGTGCAAGGACGCCGTCCCGCACATGCGGCCGGGTGCGGCGATCATCAACTCCTCGTCGGTCAACTCGGACATGCCGAGCCCCTCGCTCGCCGTCTACGCGATGACCAAGGCCGGCATCGCGAACTTCACCGCCAGCCTCGCCCAGCTCTACGCCGAGAAGGGCATCCGGGCCAACAGCGTCGCCCCCGGGCCGGTGTGGACCCCGCTCATCCCGGCGACCATGCCGGAGGAGAAGGTGGCCGGTTTCGGCCAGCAGGTGCCGCTGGGCCGCGCCGCGCAGCCGGCCGAGCTCGCGCCGGTCTACGTGCTGCTGGCCAGCGACGAGGCCTCGTACGTCTCCGGCGCCCGCGTCGCCGTCACCGGGGGCAACCCGATCCTCTGAGGGCCGCCGCGATGATCAGGGTCCCTGATCCCAGCGCGTCCTCCCTCACGGTGCACGGTGAGGGAGGACGCACGACGATCAGGGACCCTGATCATCGCCACGCCCTGACCGTCGCCGGGCGGTGACCGCGCGGGTCAGCGCGGCGATGCCGGCCGGGCCCACGCGGCAGCACCCCCCGACCAGCCGCGCGCCGGCGTCCAGCCACCCCGGGACGGCGGCCGGGTCGACCCCGCCGCTGCCGGTCCACCGCCGGGCGACGGCGTCCCAGCCCTCGCCGCTGTTCGGATAGGCGACCAGCGGGACCCCGGCCGTGGCCGCGGCCGCCAGCGCCGGGCCCACCGCCGCCGGGTCGGTGCAGTTGACCCCGACGGCGACCACCGCGCCGACGCCGCGGGCCATCGCGAACACGTCGGTGGCCGGCTCGCCGCGCCGGGTGCGCGCCACTCCCGCCGCGTCGACGACGGTGGTCAGCGACAGCCACACCGGCACCCCGAGCGCGTCGGCCTCGGCCAGCAGCGCCTCGGCCTCGGCGGCAGCGGGCACCGTCTCGCAGGCCAGGACGTCGGCGCCGGCCTCGGCCAGCACGGTCATCCGCGGCCGGTGGAAGGCCCGCAGCCGGGCGACGCCCACCTCGGCCACGTAGCCGCCGGTGTACTCCGAGCCGTCGGCCAGGGCCGCGCCGTAGGGCCCCACCGAGCCGGCCACCCACCCCTCGGGCGCCCCGCGTCGCGCCAGCGTCACCGAGCGGGCCACCAGCGCCAGCGCCTCGTCTCGCCCGACGCCGGCGGCGCCGAAGCCCTCGACGGTCGCCTGGTAGCTGGCCGTCGTCGCCACCTGCGCACCGGCGGCGGCGAAGGCGGCGTGCGCGGCCACGACGGCGTCCGGCTCGTCGCGCAGCAGCCGCGCCGACCACAGTGCCGAGGACACGTCGTGCCCGCGGGACTCCAGCTCGGTGGACAGGCCGCCGTCGAGGACGACGGGACCGGCGGCGAGCGCGTCGGCGAGGGGCGGCAGCACGCCGTCCATCGTGCGCCCGGCCTGCGCGCCCGACGGCTGCCCCCGAGGATCGGCCCATGGTGTTCATCTGGAGCAGCAACTGGGGGCCGCGACGCCGCCGCCGCGGGTACGGCCCCCGGCCGGGCTGGGGAGGTGGCTGGGGAGGTGGCTACGGCCCCGGGTACGGCCGCGGCTACGGCCCGCCGCCGGGCTACGGGTACCGCGGCCGCTACCGCGACGACCGTGACGGCGGCTGCCTGCGCGACCTGCTGTTCCTCAACACCGGCTGCTGCCTGGCCAACGCGATCGGCTGCGGCATGGACGGGCTGTTCCTCGTCCCGACGACGGTGCGGCACGTGCACCGCACCGGCACCGGGGCCCGTGGCTCGCGGGTGGCCGAGCGGATGGTCGCCGCCGTCCGGGTCTACCAGCGCGAGGTCAGCCCGAAGCGGCCGCCCTGCTGCTCGTTCAGCCCGACCTGCTCGGCCTACGCCGTCGAGGCGCTCGAGCGGCACGGCGCCCGGCGGGGCGGCTGGCTGACGCTGCGCCGGCTGGTCCGCTGCCGCCCGGGTGCCGCCGGTGGCGCCGACCCGGTGCCCGCCGCCGCCTGAACCCGCGCCGTCCTCCCGGGCCAGACGTCCCCGCGATCACGGCGCCGGGACCACGACACGCCGGCGGAGCGCGTCCCGGCGCCGTGATCGCGGAGGCGGTGCCGACGGGGACGGCGGGGGCCCGGGCGCAGGCCCGGGACGTGCCCGGTCAGACTCCTCCCGTGCCCGCCGGCGACGAGACCACCGGTGACCTCCCGGTCGCCGGCTCCCTCGCCGTGCCCGCGGGTGCGCTGTCGTGGCGGTTCTCCCGCTCGTCCGGGCCCGGGGGGCAGGGCGTCAACACCGCCGACTCCCGGGTCGAGCTGTCGGTGGCGCCGCTCGAGGTCCCCGGCCTCACCGACGCCCAGCGGGCCCGCCTGGCCGAGCGGCTGACCGGTCGGCTGGTGGACGGCGTCCTGACCGTCACCGCGAGCGAGCACCGGCAGCAGCTGCGCAACCGGCAGGCCGCCCGCGAGCGGCTGGCCGCCGTCCTGCGCGCCGCACTGGCCCCGCCGCCCCCGGCCCGGCGCCGCACGAAGCCGACGAGGGGCTCGCAGGAGCGGCGGATCTCGGCGAAGAAGCAGCGCGGCGAGCTCAAGCGCTCCCGCCGGCGGTGGGACTAGGACCCTCCCACCCGAGCTCCGCCCGCCGCCGCTGCAGGAACGCCCGCTCGGTGGCGTTGCCCGCCAGCGCGATCGCCTCGTCGTAGGCCCCGGCGGCCTGCGCGGTGCGGCCCAGCCGGCGCAGCAGGTCGGCCCGGACGGCGGGCAGCAGGTGGTGTCGCGGCAGGTCCAGCGCGTCGACGAGGGCCAGTCCCGCCGCGGGCCCGAGGACCTCCGCCACCGCCACCGCCCGGTTCAGCGCCACCACCGGGGAGGGGGCGAGCGCCATCAGGTGGTCGTAGAGCGCGACGACCTGCCGCCAGTCGGTGTCCGCGGCGGTCGGGGCGTCGCTGTGCACCGCCTGGATGGCCGCCTGCACCTGGTAGGGCCCCGGCGCGTCGCGGCGCAGGCAGCGCCGCACCAGCTCCTGCCCCTCGGCGACGAGCCCGGCGTCCCAGCGCCGCCGGTCCTGCTCGGGCAGCGGCACGAGCTCCCCGGAGGGCGCGACCCGGGCGGCCCGGCGGGACTCGACCAGCAGCACCAGCGCCAGCAGGCCGAGCACCTCGGGCTCGTCGGGCATCAGCTCGGCCAGCGCGCGAGCCAGACGGATCGCCTCGGCACACAGGTCGGTGCGCACCAGCCGGTCACCGGAGGAGGCCGTGTGCCCCTCGGTGAAGACCAGGTGGACGACGGCGAGGACACCGCGCAGGCGGTCGGGCAGGTCGGCGTCCTGCGGCACCCGGTAGGGGATGCGCGCGTCGCGGATCTTGGCCTTGGCCCGGACCAGGCGCTGCGCCATCGTCGCCTCGGGGACGAGGAACGCGTGCGCGATCTCGGCGGTGGTGAGACCGCCGACCAGCCGCAGGGTCAGCGCGACCCGGGCCGCCGGGGCCAGGGCGGGGTGGCAGCAGGTGAACAGCATGCGGAGCCGGTCGTCGCGCACGGCGCCCTCCTCGGGCGGCGGGTCGGGGTCGTGCAGCAGTGCCGCGGCGCGGTACCGGTCGACCCGGGTGGTCTCGCGGCGCACCCGGTCGATCGCCCGGTTGCGGGCGGTGGTGACGATCCAGCCGGCCGGGCTCGGCGGCACGCCGTCGACCGGCCAGCGCTCCAGCGCGGTGAGGAACGCGTCCTGCACCGCCTCCTCGGCGGCGTCGATGTCGCCGAGGAGGCGGGTGAGGACGGCGACCGCGCGCCCGTGGGACTCGCGGAAGACCGCCTCGACGTCAGGGGCCACGGTCAGGGGCGCTGCCGGAACGGCCGCACCTCGATCGGCAGGCCACTGGCCAGCGCCGTCCGCCGTCCCCACTCGAGGGCGGCGTCGAGGTCCGGGGCGTCGACGACGGTGAACCCGCCGAGGTGCTCCTTGCCCTCGGCGTAGGGGCCGTCGGTGACCAGCACGTCGCCGTCGACCGGCCGCACGACCGTCGAGGCGTCGGGGTCGTGCAGGCCACCGGCGAACACCCACGCCCCGGCGGCCTCCATGTCGCGGCGCACCACGTCGAGGTCGGCCATGACCTTCGCGAGGAACTCCGCGTCCGGTGCGGGTCCGACGGGCTGGTGCATCGCGAGCAGGTAGAGAGCCATCGCTCCTCCTCGGATCCGGCAGGCCGGCCCCTCGCCGGTCCGCTCACCCCCTGTACGAACGGGGACGCCACGGATCGACAGCGTGCCGCGAGGAGTTCCTACAGCTCCGGCATCGGCACGCCGGGCGGCCGCACGACCACCCACAGCGGCAGGCGGCCGTCGGCCGAGCGGGTCGCCTGCACCACCTCGAAGCCCAGCCCGCGGGCGAACCGCACGACCGCCCACGCCGGCGCCACGAACGCCGCGGGCACCCGGTCCTCGTCGCAGCGCCGCAGCACCGGCTCGAGCACCGCGCCGCCCAGCCCGCGCCGGCGGGAGCGCGGCCGGGTGGCCAGCGCCCGCAGCCGCCAGTGCGGGCCGCCGGGGAGCGCCGCGGCCAGCTCCGCCTCGGTGCGGGCGACGGCGTCGGCGCGGTCGGCGTGCAGGCGGGGCACCTCGCGCTCCAGTGCCGCACGGACGTCGGCGGGCACCGGGGTCGCCGCGCCCGCGGGGGCGTCCCAGGAGGCGACGGCGTCGACGTCCTCGCTCACCCACGTGGTCCCGGTGGCGACGCCGCGGTGCCCGTCGAGCTCGGCGAGGCGGGTCAGCCGCTGGGTGCGCCCGTCGTCGGGCAGCGCCCACCGCACCCAGCGCGACTCGGCGAACGCCACGGTCAGGGTGGCGGCGATCCGCGGGACGTCGCGCGGCTCGGCCGGCCGGACGACGGGGACGCCGACGTGGACGGTCGGCCCGGGGTCGCTCATGACCCGATCAGACCACGCTCACCGCGCCGGCGCCGGACCCGCACGGCCGGACCCGGACACGACGACGGGGCCGGCCCTCGGCAGAGGACCGGCCCCGTCGGCGGGAGCGCGAGGCTCAGACGTCGAACCCCGCGCGGTCGACCTTCCGGTGGTACCGCGTGCCGAGCTGGCCGCCCAGGACGGCGCCGATCAGCGTCACGACCAGCACGGCGACCAGCGCGATGATGCCGGCGGTGGTGAGGGTGTCTCCGCTGATCGGCAGGCTCGGCAGGTTCAGCTGCGAGAGCACGTTGTACTGCGAGCCCAGCACGGCGCCGGCGATCCCGAGGAGGACGGCGACCAGCAGGCCGATGACCCACACCGCCAGACCCTGCTTGACGCCGTCGAAGCGGGCCATGCGGCCGGCGACGTAGCCACCGGCGAGGTAGGCGAGGAACAGGACGATCAGCAGGGCGATGCCGCCGGTGAGCCCGATCGTGTCGGCCGCGGCGGTGGCCTGGTCGGCCGCCTGCTCGGCGCTGGACACCTGGGTGAGACCGAAGGCGACACCGGCGGCCGACAGCAGGGCGAGCAGGACCACCGCCAGACCGTTGGCCGACAGCCAGCCGAAGAAGGCCGCGCCCCACTTGATCCCGCCGAAGCGGGCGTGCTGGGCGTCGACTGCGTCACGGGCGGCGCCGCGCGTGGCAGACGCGCCGGTGTCGAGGGGCGGAGAGGTCATGGGGTGCTCCAGTACTGCAGGGGAGGCCGGCCGCGGTCGCGACCAGCACAGGCGAGGTCACCGGCCGGGCGGGTGCCCGGCCGGTGACCTCGGGAGGGGATCAGCCGATCTTGCCGTCGTTGTCGCGGTCGAGGGCGTCCTTGGCCTTCTGCACCAGGCCGCGGTCGTCCTGACCCGTGGTCCCGGTCGTGGTGCCGCGGGTGCCGGTGGTGGCGGCGTCGGTGTCGACCTCGATCTGCTCCTTGCGCACGTCGCCGCTGACGGTCTCCTGACCGGTCACGGTCTCGGTGTCGAGGCGGACCCGCTCGACCGGCGTGGCCTCCTTGGAGACGACGGGACGCTCGGCGTGCAGCGTGACCTCGTGCTCCTCCTCGGAGATGGCCGGCCCGTCCATCGCGCTGGGCATGTTGGCGTCGGTGATCGGCTCGCGCTCGACGCGGACCTCCTCGCGCGAGACCGGCACGGTCGCCGTCTCGGTCTCGGTCACGACGTACTTGCGCAGCCGCGCCTTGCCGGCCTCGACGCGCTGGGTGCCCACGTTGAGGTGCTCCTCGGAGCGGGTCATGGCGCTGTCGGTGGTGGGACCGGAGGTGTCGCGGCCCACGGTGCCGGCCTGGCCGCTGAGGTCCTGCCGGCCGGTGGTGGCGCGGCCCTCGAGGGAGTCCGGGATGCCGTCACGGTCGCTGTCCCGGCCGGCGGTCCCGGTCGTGGTGCCGGTGGTGGCCTGACCGGTGGTGGCCTGACCCGTGGTGGCCTGACCCGTGGTCGTGCCGGCCACGCCCTGGCCGGTGGTGCCGCTGGTGCCCACGCCGTAGTAGCGGTAGAGCTCGTCCTCCTCCTGGGGGGAGAGGTGCCCGCCGGAGACGTCGACGTGCGGGGCGTTCTTGACCGTGTTCTTGTCGTAGGGCACGCGCAGCTCGCCGCCCTCGACGGTGGCCTCGGCCAGGGGCACGAAGGCCTCCTTGGTGCCGAACAGGCCGGTGCGGACGGTGGCCCACTCGGGGCGGCCGGTCGCGTCGTCGAGGAAGACCTCGCCGACGCTGCCGTGCTTGCCGTCGGGGCCGACGGCGGTGCTGCCGATGACGTTGCTGATCTGCTGCTCGGTGATCACGGTGCTCCTCAGGGACGGCGTACGGGGACGGCCCGGCTCCCTCGCGGCGGTCGTGCCGGGGCGCAGCGGGCCACCCCCTGGGTGCCCAGGGCTTTACGTCGTAAACACCGGTGTGCCGGATCCGCTCAGGAGCCCGGCGCCCGCCCCTCCTGGCGCACCGTCTCCAACCGGCCGAGCAGGTTCTCGAGGGCCTCCTCGAACTCCGCGGCCGTCTCGTCGCGGGAGAGCAGGGACTCCAGCCGTACGACCGTGAGGTAGGACCGCAGGTCGGCGCGGGAGGAGGACCCGCCGTCCGGTGCGTCCTCCGCGTTGATGGCCACCCCCTTCTGCGAGACCTCCAACAACAGGTGTCCCAGGAGGAAGCTCGAGTAGGCGCGGTAGGCGCCGACCGCCGCATCGTCGGAGAAGCCGCTGTCGATCATGGCGGTGAGGAAGGACTCCACCCAGCGCAGGCTGCGCAGGGGCGGGCGGACCCAGGGCGCGGCCGGCGGCCGGGTGGCCACGAGCGGGAAGACCTCCGGGTGGGCCAGCGCGATCCGCCGGACGCCGTGCGCCAGCCGCTGCAGGAAGTCCTGCCACCCGTGGGCGGCCTGCAGGTGCACCTCCGGATCGCCGTAGAGCTCGTCGATGACCGTCTCGACCACGCCGTCGAGCAGCTGCTCGCGGCCGGGCACGTACCGGTAGAGCGCCATGGCCTCCACGCCCAGCGCGGCACCCAGCCGGCGCATGGTCAGCGCGGCGAGGCCGTGCCGGTCGATGTACTCGACCGCCGCGCCGAGGACCCGCCGGCGGTCCAGCGACGCGCGTCCGGTCGACGGGGGACCAGCCGGCAGCACCGCGGCGGCGGCGCCGCGCGCCGCCGGGCTGTCGGGGTCGGGGAGGTCTCCGGAGGAGGAGGGAACGGAGGCGCCGGGCGGCGCGTCGTCGGGGAGCTCACCCTGCACACGCCCATCGTGACCCGCCGGGACGACGGCGAGGCCCGGTACCGGCGCGTCCCGTGCGGCACGCCGGGGTGATCTCGGCCGCACCGCCCGGCACGGCCGCCGGTGAGGTCCCCGGAACGCAGGGTTGACGCCGGTGCCGCTGCGGGGAAACCGGACCCCCGCAGGCTCGGGGACGTGCCCGCCGCAGTCCCCGGAGCCCTCGCCCCGGCCGGTCCCCGCACCCGGACCACCGCCACCCACTGCCCCTACTGCTCGCTGCAGTGCGGCATGGCGGTGACCGCCGGCGACCGGCCGCCCGCCGTGGTGCCGCTGGACTTCCCGACCAACCGCGGCGGGCTGTGTGCCAAGGGCTGGTCGGCGCCCGAGCTGCTCGACCACCCCGAGCGGCTGACCCGCCCGCTGGTGCGCGCGGTGCCCGGCGACCGCACCAGCCCGCTGGTCGAGTCCACCTGGGACGAGGCGTTCGACCGGGTGGTCGCCGCGATCCGGCGCACCCAGGACACCCACGGCCGCGACGCCGTCGGCTGCTTCGGCGGCGGCGGGCTGACCAACGAGCAGGCCTACCAGTTCGGCAGGTTCGCCCGGGTCGCGCTGCGCACCGGCGCCATCGACTACAACGGCCGGTTCTGCATGTCCTCGGCGGCGGGCGCGGCCGTGCGGGCCTTCGGCCTCGACCGCGGGCTGCCCTTCCCGCTGTCCGACGTCGCCGAGGCCGACGTCGTCGTGCTGGTCGGCAGCAACCCGGCCGACACCATGCCGCCGGCGGTGGCGCACCTGGAGGCCGGCCGGACGCGCGGCGCGCTGCACGTCGTGGTCGACCCGCGGCGGACGGCGACCGCCCGCGGCGCCGGGCTGCACCTGCAGCCGCTGCCGGGCACCGACCTGGCGCTGGCCAACGGGCTGCTGCACGTCGCCGTCACCGAGGGGCTGGTCGACGAGGCGTACGTCGCCGCGCGCACCACCGGCTTCGCCGCCGTCCGGGACGCCGTCGCCGGTTACTGGCCCGACCGGGTGGAGCGGATCACCGGCGTGCCCGTCGCCCAGCAGCGGCAGGTCGTCCGGGCCCTGGCCCGCGCGGAGAAGGCGATCGTGCTCACCGCCCGCGGCGCCGAGCAGCACCGCAGCGGCACCGACACCGCCACCGCCTGGATCGACCTGGCGCTGGCCCTCGGGCTGCCCGGCCGCCCCGGCAGCGGCTGGGGCACCGTGACCGGCCAGGGCAACGGGCAGGGCGGCCGCGAGCACGGGCAGAAGGCCGACCAGCTGCCCGGCTACCGCCGGCTCGCCGACCCCGCGGCCCGCGCGCACGTCGCCGCGGTGTGGGGCGTCGACCCCGACGACCTGCCGCAGCCCGGCCGCAGCGCCTTCGAGCTGCTCGACGCCCTCGGCACCGACGGCGGCGTGCGCACCTTGCTGGTGCTCGCCAGCAACGTCGCCGTCTCCGCGCCCGACGCCCGCCGCGTCGTCAGCCGGCTGGGCGACCTGGACTTCCTCGCCGTCAGCGACTTCTTCCTCTCCGAGACCGCCGAGCTCGCCGACGTCGTGCTGCCCAGCGCGATGTGGGCCGAGGAGGCCGGCACGATGACCAACCTCGAGGGCCGGGTCATCCGCCGCCGGCGGGCGCTCGACCCGCCCGAGGGCGTCCGCGACGACCTGCGGCTGCTCGCCGAGCTGGCGGAGCGGCTGGGGGTGCCGGGCTTCTCCGCCGACCCCGAGGCCGTCTTCGCCGAGCTGGGCCGGGCCAGCGCCGGGGGGACGGCGGACTACTCGGGCATCAGCTACGACCGCATCGACGCCGAGCAGGGCGTGTTCTGGCCGTGCCCCGCGCCGGAGCACCCCGGGACGCCCCGGCTGTTCACCGAGCGGTTCGCCACCCCCGACGGCCGCGCGCGCTTCCTGCCGGTGCACCACGTCGAGGCGCACGAGCGCCCGGACGCCGAGTACCCGTACGTGCTCACGACCGGCCGGGTGCTCGCGCAGTACCAGTCGGGCACCCAGACCCGCCGGTCGCGCAGCCTGGCGCTGGTGGCGCCCACCCCGCGGGCGGAGCTCCACCCCGACCTGGCCCGCCGGCTGGGCATCGCCCACGACGACGTCGTCGAGCTGGCCACCCGCCGCGGCCGCGCCCGCTTCACCGCGACGGTCACCGACGCGATCCGGCCCGACGTCGTCTTCGCGCCCTTCCACTGGGGCGGCGGCTCCAGCGCCAACGCGCTCACCGACCCCGCGCTCGACCCGGTCAGCCGGATGCCCGCCTTCAAGGTCTGCGCCGTCGCCGTCCGCCGGGTCGGCGGCCCCGAGGAGCGCATCCCCGCGCCGGACGCCGCGACCCAGCCCGCCCCGCAGCCGCACACCCGACCCGCACCCCCCGCACCACGGACCCCGTCCCGGAGCCCGAGGAGGAGCCATCCCGTGAGAAGCAGCCCGAAGTTCCTGCAAGGCGTGTATCCGCTGACCGGCGAGGGCCTGGGCAAGCCCGGGCCGGTCGACCCCGCCCTGCGTTACCAGGTGCCGGCCGGCGCCACCGCCCAGGCCCTGTACTTCCGCGGCGGCAACTCCACCGCCGAGCTCGTCTACGTCCTGCTGGTGCGCGACGGCGAGCCGGTGCGCTGGTTCCCGATCGGCGCCAGGGGCGACGTGCACGTGCCGCTGCGGGTGGTCGAGGACCTGCCCGGCGGCTGCGTCGTCGAGCTGCACGCCGCCGCACCCGCGGGCGTGACCGGCGAGCTGGTCGTCGACCTCGGGCTGGTGGAGGTCTGATGACCGTCCTCGGTGGCCGCCTCGACGGGCTCACCTCGCTGCGCATGGACGACGACGACCTCGACCCCCGCGCCCGCCTGGTCGTCGTCGGCAACGGCATGGCCGGCGCCCGCCTGGTCGAGGAGGTGCTCGAGCGCGGCGGCGGCGAGCAGTTCCGGATCACCGTGCTCGGCGACGAGCCGCACGGCAACTACAACCGGATCATGCTCAGCCCCGTGCTGGCCGGGGAGACCGGCGAGGACGAGATCGTCCTCAACAGCCACGACTGGTACGCCGACAACGGGGTGGAGCTGCGGGCCGGCGTCCGGGTCGAGCGGCTCGACACCGCCGCCAAGCTCGCCCACACCTCCGACGGCGGCGTCGTCCCCTACGACCACCTGGTGCTGGCCACCGGCTCGTACTCGTTCGTGCCGCCGATGACCGGGGTCCGGCGCGAGGACGGCAGCCTGCTGCCCGGCGTGTACGGGTTCCGCACCATCGACGAGACCCGCGCGATGCTCGACGCGGTCGGCCGGTGCCGGCGGGCCGTCGTGATGGGCGGTGGGTTGCTGGGCCTGGAGGCCGCCCGCGCACTGCAGGGCCACGGGCTGCAGGTGGACCTCGTGCACGCCATGCCGTGGCTGATGAACGCGCAGCTCTCCCGGGAGGCGGGAGCCGTCCTCGAGCGCAGCGTGGAGTCCCTCGGCATCACCGTGCACCTCGACGTGCTGGCCACCGAGGTGCTCGGCGACGGGCACGTCGAGGGCGTGCTGCTGCGGGACGGCCGGCGGCTGGACTGCGACCTGCTGGTCGTCGCCGCCGGCGTCCGCCCGCACACCGACGTCGCCGTCCGGTCGGGACTGGAGGTCGAGCGCGGGATCGTCGTCGACGACCAGCTGCGCACCGACGACCCCGACGTCTACGCCATCGGCGAGTGCGCCCAGCACCGCGGCTCGGTCTACGGCCTGGTCGCGCCCGCCTGGGAGCACGCGACCGTGCTCGCCGACGTGCTCACCGGCGCCGACCCGACGGCGGAGTACCACGGCAGCCGGACGGCGACCAAGCTCAAGGTCGCCGGGGTCGACGTCGCCACCATGGGCCTGACCACCCCCGAGCGGGACTCCGACGAGTTCCTGGTCATCTCCGAGCCGCGGCGGGGCGTGCACCTGTCGGTGGTGGTCCGCGACGACCGGCTGGTCGGCGCCACGCTGCTCGGCGACACCCGCAAGGTCGCCTACCTCACCCAGGCCCTCGACCGCGGCAGCCCGCTGCCCGAGGAGCGGATCCGGCTGCTGGTCGACCTCTCCGACGGCAGGGAGGAGGTCGGTGTCGCGGACATGCCGGCCGACTCGCAGGTCTGCAACTGCAACGGCGTCACCAAGGGCGCCATCTGCGGGGCGGTGGCCGACGGCTGCAGCAGCGTCGGGGCGGTCATGGACCGCACCCGCGCCGGCAAGGGCTGCGGCTCCTGCACGTCCCTGGTGAAGCAGGTCGTGGAGTGGGCCGCCGACGGCGACGTCGCCGAGGACCCCGCCGCCTCGTACTACGTGCCCGGCGTCCCGCTGGCCAAGCCCGACCTCGTGGCCGCGATCCGGGAGCGGGACCTGCGCAGCGTGTCGGCCGTGTTCGCCGCGCTCGCCCCCGGAGGCAAGGAGGACGCGCGGTCGAAGATGGGCCTGACCTCGCTGCTCAAGACGGTGTGGGGGGTGGACTTCCTCCCCGAGAAGGACGGCGAGTTCATCAACGACCGCGTGCACGCCAACATCCAGCGCGACGGCACCTTCTCCGTCGTCCCGCAGATGAAGGGCGGCGTCACCACCCCCGCCCAGCTGCGGCGCATCGCCGACGTGGCCGAGCAGTACGAGGTGCCGATGGTGAAGGTCACCGGCGGCCAGCGCATCGACCTGCTCGGCGTCCGCAAGGAGGACCTGCCGGCCATGTGGGCCGACCTCGGCATGCCGTCCGGGTACGCCTACGGCAAGAGCATGCGCACCGTGAAGACCTGCGTGGGCAGCGACTTCTGCCGCTTCGGTCTCGGCGACTCCACGGCGCTGGGCATCGCGATGGAGACGCGCTTCCAGGGCATCGAGAGCCCCGCCAAGATCAAGATGGCCGTCGTCGGGTGCCCGCGGAACTGCGCGGAGGCCTACGTCAAGGACGTCGGCGTCGTCGCGGTCGGCAGCGACCGCTGGGAGGTGTACGTCGGCGGGGCCGCCGGAGCCTCGGTGCGCAAGGGCGACCTGCTGGCCACCGTCGGCTCCCCGGAGGAGGTGCTCACCGTGGCCGGCCGGTTCGTGCAGTACTACCGGGAGAACGCCAACTGGCTCGAGCGGACCTACGACTTCGTGCCGCGAGTGGGGCTGGAGCGGATCCGCTCGGTGGTGGTCGAGGACGCCGAGGGGACCTGCGCCGACCTCGACATCGCGCTGCAGCGCTCCATCGACGCCTACACCGACCCGTGGGGCCAGGACGGTCCCGAGCCGGCGACGCCGGGGCAGTTCCGGCCCGCGCTGCCGCTGCTCCCGCTGCCGCAGGTGCCGGTCCGGTGAGCGTCACCGACACCCGGCCCGTCGCGCCTCCCGGCGTCCGGGCCCACACGGTCGGACGGGCCGAGGACGTGCCGCCGGGGGAGGGGCGGGCGTTCGTCGCCGGTGGGGTGCAGGTCGCCGTCTTCCGGCTGCGCGACGGGTCGCTGCACGCCACCCAGGCCGCCTGCCCGCACGCCGGCGGGCCGCTGGCCGACGGGCAGACCGACCCGGACGTGCTGGTCTGCCCGCTGCACCTGTACGCGTTCCGGTGGAGCGACGGGTCCTCGACCGGCGGCGTGGACCCGGTGCGCCGCCACCCCGTGCGCGAGGTCGACGGCCTGCTCGTCGTCGAGGTCTGAGCGTCCTGTGCACACAGCGCGGTCCGGGGCCTCCCCGGGCCGCGCTGCGTGCACACTCCGCTGTCGACGGGTTGGCGGCCATCGCCTTCTTCTTCTCCTCCCTCTCCCTCTCCCTCCGACAGCGGCACCAGCGGGGAGCGGGGCGGCCCGGCAGTCGTCCCTGAGGCCGCCTTCGTCGCGAGTCGGCCGGCTGTCCCTGAGCGGTCGGTCAGGGACATGTGATCCGGCTCAGGCCCGGTTGTCCTGCTCAGGGCGCAGATCGCGCCGAGGTGAACAGCGAGGACCAATCGACCGACGCCATCATCCAGTCCCATGCCACGATGCCCAGGAGAACGACGTCGACGAAGATGACGAACCCGAGCACTCCTCTCCACACGCGTGATGCGGGCATGTTGGAGGGCGCATAGCGGCACGAGCCGGACCGCGTCGGATCGCTGCTCTCGTCGTAGGGGAGGCGAGCGACCACACTTCCCATGCCCAGCTTCTCGAGCTCCTCCCTGATGCGGTCCACCTGGCGAGACTTCCGCACCACGAGGTTGTATGCAGCGTAGGAGATCACGATGCCGAGGAGAGTTGCCAGGAATCGTGTGAAGAGTGTGCTGTCCCGTCCGAGTGCTATCACCAGCAGGAACGACTGCGCGGCCAAGGCGAACGCCGGGCCCTGTCACCGGATCGTGTCCTGCATCACGAGCAGGTCCAGGAGCGCGTCCCTGATCGCTGATTCCCGTTCCTCGTCCTTCTTGTTCCTCACTCGGAATCTCACCTCCTGTGGGCGGATCCGGTGTCCAGGCGCTGCATCAAGCGGCCTCGCGCGACCGCTTCCACCGACGCCGGGGGTCCCCCTCGGCAGTCGAGCTGCGCATGGCTGGATTGTTGCTCGCATCCGCCATCAGGTCACTCCTGTCCGGCAGGAGTGACCTGAGCGCACCAGAGGTGTTCCTCAGCTCCTGGTGATGCCGGGACGTCCTGTCCGTCAGCCGCCGTGGAGTGCCTGGGCGTGCGCCACGGTCGCTCCTCCGGGACCGCAGTCCCGGAGGCTCCCCTCATGGACACGGGTGGCGGTGCACCTGATCTGCAGGACGGGTCTCAGTCCTCGATGACGTCGAGGCCCTGCTCGCGCAGCCGCGCGAGGCCGGCCAGCATCCCCTCGATCGCCTCGGGGGCGTGCCCCTGCCACTCGTGTAGCTCGCCGACGACGCGCAGCGGGGAGCGCGTGCGGTAGGACCGCGTGGGGTTGCCGGGGAACCGCTTGTCGGTCACGTTCGGGTCGTCCTCGAAGGGCCCCAGGGGCTCCACGACGTAGATGCGCCCCCGCTCCCCGGTCCCGGCCAACGCCGTCGCCAGCTCCGCGCCCCAGGCCGCCGTCTCCACCAGCGTCGTGAAGTAGACGTGGTTCATCACCCGGCCGGCCTGGAAGTTCGAGCCGCGACCGGGGACCAGCTCGTCGCCCACGGCGAGGTCGGCCCTCGTCCCGTGGAAGAACGGCCCCGTCACGTGCTCGCAGTGGTCGTAGGTGACGGGCACCCGGGTGCCGCCGTCCGCACCGCTGGTCGCCTCCTCCACACCGGCGATGATGCCGCGACCCGAGAGGGAGGCTCAGACGGGGCGGGCCTCGAGCACGTGCACGCCGGCGTCGGTCGGGACGTCGCGGGTGAGCCGCAGCCCCGCGTCGGCGAACAGCCGGCCGTAGCCGGCTGCGGTGCGCTCGCAGCCGCCCAGCAGCAGGAGCATGTGCAGGTCCATGCGCACCGCGGCGGCGTCGTCGGCGGCCCGCTCGGGCAGCACGGCCTCGACGACGAGCAGCACCGAGTGCGGGCGCATCGCCACCCGGCAGGTGCGCAGCACGCGCAGCGCGTCCCCGTCGTCCCAGTCGTGCAGCACCCGGGACAGCAGGTAGGCGTCGGCGCCTGCGGGCACCTCGGCGAAGAAGTCGCCGCCCACGGCCGGCAGGTCGCTGCCGCCCACGACCTCGGGCAGGTCGAACAGGACGACGTCGGCGCCGGGCACCCGCTCGCGGACGGCGCGCAGCAGCGTGCCGCGGCCGCCGCCGACGTCCACCACCGAGGCGAACCCGCCGGTGTCGTAGGCGGCCACGACCGCGCCGGCCTCCCGCGCCGACCGGTCGGCCATGGCCGCCTGGAACGTGGCCAGCCGGGCGGGCTCGGCCGACAGGTGCGCGAAGAACGGCCGGCCGTGCACCGCCTCGAACGGGGTGCCGCCGTCACGCACCGCCGCGAGCAGCCCGGCGGCCGCGTCGTAGTAGAGCCGGCCGCGCATGGCCACCCAGTCGCGCAGTGAGCCCGGCACGCCCGCGCACAGCAGCCGGCCGGTGTCGGTCAGGGCGAACCGGCCGTCCCCGGTCTCGGCGAGCACGTCGTCGGCGGCCAGCCCGCGCAGCACCCGGTGCAGCGGCCCGGGGACCGCGCCGAGCTCCCGCGCCAGGTCGCCGGCGTCCCGGGGGCCGCCGGCCAGCGCGTCGGGGACCCCCAGCGCGACGGCGACGTGCAGCAGCTGGGTGACCAGGTAGCCGTCGGCGAGGCGGGCCAGCCGGTCGGCAGCGGAGCCGGGCACGACGGCATGGTGGCACTGCTCCGGCGCCGGTGGAGGGGATCCGGAGACCGCACGTGGGGGTTCAGGCCAGGTCGGCCAGGGCGGCGGCGACCGCCTCGTCGCGGACGAAGTCCAGCGCCAGCAGCCGGTGCACGAGCACGCCGCGGCGGGTCAGGCGCAGGTCGGCCGGGCGCAGCCGGGGCAGCGCCGCCCCGCCCGGGCGGGGCGTCGCCGGCGGCGGGTCGAGCAGGCCGCGGCGCTGCAGGTCGCCGAGGTCCTCGACCGCGCCCCACGCCGTCCAGCCGCGCGGGTCCCGCGGCACCGGCGTCATCGGCAGCGGGACCCGCTCGCGCCGGCCGACGGCGGCCAGCAGCACCCACTGCCGCCCGGTCAGGTCCGCGGCCAGCCGGAGCCCCCGGGAGACGACGGCGGCGTCCAGGTCGGGGGAGACGGCGGCCTCGGCGAGCAGGTAGCCCAGGTGCCGCACCCGCCACTCCTCGACCGTGGCCCGCGCGGTGAGGACGACGGCCTCGGCGACCTCGTCGGCCCGCGCGCGGTCGCCGGGGCCGGGGGAGAGGAAGCCGTCGGTGCGCACCGCCCGCCCGGCCGCGGCGCGGGTCACCGACAGCTCGGCGGCGAACGCCAGCGCGGCGCCCGCCCGGCAGCGCGCGCGGCTCGACACGGGTGTGGGCCGGTCGACGTCGGCCGCCGTCGCCGTCCGACGCAGCCACTCGGCCAGCCGCGGGTCCAGCCGTACCCGCGACCCGTCGGGCTCGAACAGCAGCCCAGCGGCCGTCCGTGCCATCGACCCGGCCACCAGCTCGCCGGACTCGACCAGCGCGCGCCCCGGTGCCTGATCCACGTGGTCCACGACAGCGATCATCGCCGCTCCGGGCGCCCGGCGTCGGCCCGCGGCCGGCGCCCTCACCACTGCGGGGCAGCGCCGGTGAGCACAACGGAACAGGAGGACAGCCCGACGGCGACGGCGGGGAAACGCTCGTCCGCGAGCCTCCCTGGTCATGGCCGCTCCCACCCGCACGTCCTCGACCGCCGTCCCCGCGGCGCCGCCCGCCCCGCCGCGCGGCGGGCGCTGGATCGACGACTGGCGCCCGGAGGACCCCGCCTTCTGGGAGTCCACGGGCAAGCCGGTCGCCCGCCGCAACCTGTTCTTCTCCGTCTTCTCCGAGCACGTCGGCTTCTCCATCTGGAGCCTGTGGTCGGTCCTCGTGCTCTTCCTCCCCGAGGCCGTCTACGGCATCGACCCGGCCGGGAAGTTCCTGCTCACCACGCTGCCGACGGCTCTCGGCGCGTTCGTCCGGCTGCCGTACACCTTCGCCGTCGCGAGGTTCGGCGGGCGCAACTGGACGATCGTCAGCGCCGCGCTGCTGCTGGTGCCCACGATCGCCACCGCGGTCGTCCTGGAGCCCGGCGTCGACTACACGACGCTGCTGGTCGTCAGCTGCCTGGCCGGGGTCGGCGGCGGCAACTTCGCCAGCTCCATGGCCAACATCAACGCCTTCTACCCCGACCGGCTCAAGGGCTGGGCGCTGGGGCTCAACGCCGGCGGCGGCAACCTCGGCGTCCCCGTCGTCCAGCTCGTCGGACTGCTCGTGCTGGCCACCGCCGGGGTCGAGCACCCACGGGTCGTGCTGGTCCTGTACATCCCGCTGGTCGTCGTGGCCGCCGTCGGCGCGGCGCTGCTCATGGACAACCTGTCGACGGCGCGCAACCAGCCGCGGGCTCTGCGCGAGGCCACCCGCGAGCCGCACACCTGGGTCGTGTCGTTCCTCTACATCGGCACCTTCGGCTCGTTCATCGGCTTCGGGTTCGCCTTCGGCCAGGTGCTGCAGAACCAGTTCGCGCACTCCTTCGCCACCCCGCTGGCCGCGGCGTCGCTGACCTGGCTGGGCCCGCTGCTGGGCAGCCTCGTCCGCCCGCTCGGCGGCTCGCTGGCCGACCGGTACGGCGGCGCGCGCATCACCTGCTGGACCTTCGTGGCGATGGCCGGCGGCGCCGCGGTGGTGCTCACCGCCAGCCGGGCCGGGTCGCTGCCGCTGTTCGTCGTCGGCTTCGTGCTGCTGTTCGTGCTCAGCGGCATCGGCAACGGGTCGACCTACAAGATGATCCCGGCGATCTCCCGCACCCGGGCGCGGCAGGCGGCCGGCGACCCGGCCGCCGCGGACCGGCACGCGCTGCGCCTGTCAGGCGCGCTCATCGGCATCGCCGGCGCGGTCGGCGCCTTCGGCGGGGTGCTGGTGAACCTGGCCTTCCGGCAGTCGTTCCTCACCACCGGCAGCGGCGACGGCGCCTACCTGGCGTTCATCGCCTTCTACGCCGTCTGCGTCGTCGTCACCTGGGCGGTGTACCTGCGGCCGGCGTCCCGCACCGCCGGCGTCTGACCCTCGCTCCGTCGCCCTCCCCGGTTGATCACCGGCGGGTGGCTGCCCGGCACGCCGACGGGAGCAGCCACCCGGCGGTGATCACGGCGGAGGGCGGCGTCACAGGGGCCTTGGCCGAACCCTCGCCGCGAGCCGTACCGGCCCGCGGAGCCGGGGTCCCGGTCCCGTCGTCAGACCGCCAGGCGGTAGCCGCGCTTGACGACGGTCTCCACCAGGCCGGGTCCGAGCGCGGCACGCAGCCGGGTCACCGCCATCTCCACGGCGTGGCCGTCACCCGCGCCGGGCAGCCCGCGCACCAGGTCGGCCTTGGCGACGACGGCCCCCGGACGCACGGCCAGCGCCCGCAGCACCGCCATCGGCCCCGGCGGCAGCTCCACCAGCCGGCCGTCGAGCACTGCGGCGTGCCCACGGACCTGCAGGTCCGCCCCGCCCACCCGCAGCACCGGGTCGCGCTCGGGCAGGCGGGCCACCACCTCGCGGGCCAGCGCCCCCAGGCGGGAGCGCTCGGGCTGCACGGTCGGCACCGCGGCCGCGGTCAGCGGGCCGGCGGTCGTCGCGCCGACGGCCACCGCCAGCACCGGGCCGCGGAGCGCGGCGAGGACCTCGTCGCGCAGCCCCATCGCGTCGGCCGTGTCCAGCAGGCTGGCCGCGGCGGGCGCGCTGGTGAAGGTCACGGCGTCGACCGTCCCGGCCGCGACCGAGCCGACCAGCCGGCGCAGCGGGGCGACGTCCTCGGGCGGCACCCAGCGGTAGACCGGCACGGTCAGCACCTCCGCGCCGGCGGCGCGCAGCCCGGCGACGAGGTCCGGCAGCGGGTCGCCGTGCAGCTGGACGGCGATGCGGCGCCCGGCCAGCGGTCCCTCGGCCCCCGACAGCAGGTGCTCGAGCACCTCGGCCGAGGACTCCGACGGCGGCGACCACGCGTCGACCAGCCCGCCGCCGCGGATGGCGCCGCGCGCCTTGGGCCCGCGGGCGAGCACCCGGGCGGGGCGCAGGTGCTCGACCAGCGGCAGGTCCCAGGCCTCGGCGGCCTCCAGCCACCCGCGGAACCCCACGCCGGTGGTGGCGACGACGAGGTCGACCGGCGCGGTGAGCACCGCCTCCGTCGCGGCGACCAGCTCGGCGTCGTCGGCCAGCGGCACGATCCGGATCGCGGGGGCGTACACCACCCGCGCGCCGCGGCGGTCGAGGAGCGCGCCGAGCTCCTCGCGCCGCCGGGCGGCGGTCACGGCCACCGTGTAGCCGGCCAGCGGCGCCGGGCCCGCGGGCCCGGCGGCGGGCGCCGTGTCGGGGGCGGTGGGGGAGGAGGTCACGTCCCCCATGGTGTCGCGCCGGCGTTGCCACCGTGTGACGCCGCAGTGTGACGTCGGAGCGTGACCCGACGGGGGGCGTCGTTCCGGGACGGCGGGCGGTGCGGCCGGGGCGGGTGCGGACAGGTGCGCTCAGCGGGCGGCCCAGCAGGCGAGCAGCACGCTGGCGTCGTCCTGCAGCAGCCCGCCCTGGTGCTCGAGGACGGCGTGCACGAGCCGGCGGACGGTCTCCGGCGGCGGCTGTCCGTCCGCGGCCGCCCGGGTCAGGAACTCGACCAGGCGTTCCTCGCCGAACCAGCGCCCGCCGGCGTCGCGCGCCTCGGTGATGCCGTCGGTGTAGAGCGCCAGCCAGTCCCCGGGTTCGAGCACCTCCTCGGCCACGGCGACCCCCGCCGTCTCCAGGCCGAAGGGCACCCGCAGCCCGCCGTCCAGCTGCTTGACCACCCGCCCGGCGCGCAGCAGCAGCGGCGGGGGGTGCCCGGCCCGGACGTAGCGCAGGCGCCCGGAGGTGACGTCGAGCTCCGCCAGCACCCCGGTGACGAAGGCGCTGCCGGAGAAGGTGCCGGCGATGACCTCGTCGACGGCGCAGGCCTGGTCGTGGATGCCGTGCCCGTCCCGCCGGGCGCTGCGGGCGGCGGCGAGGGCCGCGGCGGCCATCAGTCCGGCACCCAGCCCGTGCCCCATGGCGTCGAGGACGGTCATCGACACGGTGTCCTCGGCCAGGGCGTAGTCGAAGGCGTCGCCGCCCACGTCACTGCTGGGCTCGAGGAGGCCGGCCAGGACGAAGTCGTGCATCGCGGCGGTGAGCGGCGGCAGCTGCTGCCAGACCAGCTCGGCCGACGGCGTCCGCGGGCGGCCGCGCCGGGCGCGCTCCAGCGCGTCACCGTGGGTGCTCGTGGAGACGAGCAGGTGCGCGACCATCGAGGCCAGCCACGAGCACTGCTCGCGCAGACCGGGGTCCTCCAGGTCCCGGGCCGCGGCCACCCGCGCCTCCAGGACACCGATCCGGTCGGCGCCGTCGAGCAGCGGTACCCACAGGCGGGGCAGGCCCCCGGCCTCCGACGGCAGGAGCTGACCGGTCCGGAAGACGCGCCCGGGCAGCGTGCCCTCCACGGTGACCGGCTCGGCGGGCGGCGAGCCGTCGTCGGCGAGCCGCACCAGCCGGCGCTGCTCGTGGTCCACGACGTGCACGGCGATCTCGACGCCGAGGGCCCGGCCGGCCTCCGCCGCGAGGGGGACCACCTGTTCCGGTGCGGCGGTGCGGGCGGCCTCGAGCAGCTGCAGCAGCGCGGCGAGCGGGCCGGTGGCGGGGCGGGGCGGGCGCAGCGGCCGCGAGTACGGCACCCGCCAGGCTGCGCGGAGCTCGTCGAGGCGCTCGTTGACGGCCACGGCCAGCAGGTCGCCGTCGACGTCGGGCAGCTCCACCAGCCCCTCGAGGTGCGCCTCCACGTCGATCAGGTCGGCGTTCCCGCCCAGGCCGAAGTAGCGGGTCCACAGCTGCTCGGGGGTCAGGTCGGCGTGGCCGAACGCGGCGCGCAGCCGGGCCCGCCGGGCGTCGGCGGGCACCTGCTCGGGCGTGGCCGTCACCGGCGCCGGCGGACGGCGGAGTCGACCACCGACCGTGCCGCCTGCCGCAGCGACCCCGACTCCCCGCCGGACCGGGACAGCAGCATGGCCAGCGCGGTCTCCTCGCCGACCCCGTGCCGCGCCATCAGCACGCCCTTCGCCGTGTTCACCACGTCGCGGGAGGACACCGCCCGGCGCAGCTCGGCGCTGGCCCGCCGCGCCGCCTCCCGGGTGGTCACGTGGGTGACCAGCAGCGCCGCCTGGGCCGCGAACAGGAGGAGCAGCGAGGCGTCGTGGGCGGTGAAGGCCCCGGGCCGGTGGCCGTACACCTTGAGGGCACCGAGGGTGCGGTCCCCGGCCACCATGGGAGCACTCATCGAGGACCGCAGCCCGAGGCCGACGGCCGCCGCCGCCCAGCTCGGCCAGCGGGGGTCGGCACCCAGGTCGTCGGCGCGCACCAGCGTGCGATCGGCGGCCGCGGCCAGGCACGGCCCCTCGTCGAGCTGGTACTGCAGCGCGTCGGCGCGCTCGACCCGCGGGTCGGTCGACCCCGACGAGCGCCGTCCGGCGTCGTCGACGATCGACACCCCGGCACCGTCGGCGCCCGGGACGACCTCCAGCGCCAGCGAGCCGATCAGGCCCAGTGCGGTCGCCACGGTCTCCTCGGACAGCAGCAGACCCGACATGCGGGCGAAGACGACCGACAGTTCGTCGGCCAGGGGCAGGGAGGGGGCGTCCTGGCGCACGGGCACCTCGGAGGGAGCGGCCGTGGCGCTCCCGTCGCTTCGAGATGCCGTGGCCTGCGGAGATCCCAGGCTAGTCGTGGTCCGCGTTCAGCGGAGCTGCGCCGCCGTCCAGGCCGGCACCGGGCCGCCGTCGCCGACGACGAGCCCGCGGCTGGCCAGCAGCCGCAGGTGGGCGTCGGTCTCGGTGACGGCGAAGATCCGCATCCGCCGCTCGTAGTCCGACCACGGCCGCGACCAGGTCAGGTGCCCGGCGAGGTCCCACGGCGTGCTGCCCGGGTGCCCCCGGACGGCGGCCAGCAGCTCGGCCAGCCGGCGCTCGTGGTGCGCGCGCAGCTCGCGGGTCCGCTCGGCCAGCCCCCGGAAGCGCCACTCGTGGCCGGGCAGCACCTCGGCCGCCTCCCGTCCGGCGACCGCCTCGAGCGACCCGAGGTAGTCGTGCAGCGGGTCGCCCGCGCCGGGGTGGGTGGAGATGTTCGGGCTGATCCGGGGCAGCACGTGGTCACCGGCGAAGAACAGGCCGGTGTCCTCGTCGGCGAAGCACAGGTGCCCGGCGGTGTGGCCGGGGGTGTGCACCGCACGCAGCGACCAGCCGGGCAGGTCCGCGCGGTCGCCGTCCTCGAGCAGCCGGTCGGGCCGGGCCAGCCGCCGCCAGTGCACCCGCTCCTCGGGGGTCCCGGCGTCCGTACGGGCGTCCTCCTCGGGCGCACCGAGGCCGACGAGGAAGGCGACCTCGGTCTCGGTGGACGCCTCGGGGGAGCGGTCGAGCATCGCGGCCATCGCCGACACGTCGGCCGGGTGCATCGCCACCCACGCCCCGGAGGCCTCCCGGACCCGGCCCGCCAGCCCGACGTGGTCCATGTGCATGTGGGTGACGAGGACGCCGCGGACGTCGGCGACGTCCCCGCCGATCGCGGTCAGGCCGGCGCGGAGGGCGTCCCAGCTGTCGTCGGCGTCCCACCCGGTGTCGACGAGGCCGAGGCCGCCGCCGGCGAGCTCGAGCACGTAGGCGTTGACCCAGCGCAGCGGACCGGGCATCGACACCGGGACCGACCACAGCCCCGGCCGCACCCGCTCGACCGGGGGCAGCGTCCGCTCCTGCCAGGCCGCCCGCTGCGCGTGTCCGGTGACCTCCACACCCGGCACTCTGCCAGCCGCCCGGCTGGGACCATGGGGGGGTGCCGACAGCGCCCGCCGCCCCCGACCGCGTCACCGCCGTCCCGCGCCGGATGCGGCTCGTCTGCGCCCTCGCCGCCGCCACGGTCGTGGTGGCCATGGCCGTCGTCGCGGCGCTGCTGACGTCGTCCTCGACCGGGGTGGTCGCCTTCGGTCCCGCCGACCAGGCCGCGATGCTCGGTCTCGGGGTGTTCGTCGGCGCCGGCGTGCTGTTCCTCGGCCGGGCGCGGGTCGACGCCGACGCCGCCGGGGTCCGGGTGCGCAACGTGCTGGGCCGGCACGAGCTGCCGTGGGACGCCGTCCGGGCCGTGCGCTTCGACCGCTCGGCGTCCTGGGCGAGCCTGGAGCTCACCAACGGCGACGAGGTCACCGTCATGGCGGTGCAGGCCCTCGACGGCGAGCGCGCCGCGGACGCCGTCGAGGGGCTGCGGGCGCTGCTGGCGGCCCACCGCGCCGCCCACCCCAGCCCGGCGACCGGGCCCCTGCTCTGGGACTGAAACGAGGACCTCCCCGCCCCCCACTGCTCGCGAGCCCGCAGCGGGCCCCTGCGGGGAGGCCGCCTGCCCCCCACCCCTCGCTGGCGCTCGGGGCGGAGCCGGCGCAGGGGGAATGACCGCGGGCCGGCGGGCGCTGTAGCATGGGCGAGCCTCCCCGCTACACGAGGCGCGCGAACCACCACCCAGCGGCCCCGCCCCGGGCCGCTGACCAAGAGGAGCCCGCTCCCACCTGGTGCCGTCGAGGCGCCCAGGTCCCGGATCGCGAGAGCCCGGCCCGCCCCGGCCGGTGTTGTCGCGACGGGCACGACCCCCCGCGGGTCCGTGCCGCACCGGCGAACGGGCCCTGTGAGCATCTGCTCACGGGGCCCGCGTCGTCCCGGTGCCCGGTCGGGCGCGACTCCTCCCGCGATGAGCAGAGGAGAGGCCATCACCGAGCCCCGTATCAACGACCGTATCCGCGTCCCCGAGGTCCGCCTGGTCGGTCCGGAGGGCGAGCAGGTCGGCATCGTGCCGATCGGCGAGGCGCTGCGACTGGCGCAGGACTCCGAGCTGGACCTCGTCGAGGTCGCGCCCATGGCCCGGCCGCCGGTCGTCAAGCTGATGGACTACGGGAAGTTCAAGTACGAGTCCGCCCAGAAGGCCCGCGAGGCCCGGCGGAACCAGGCGCTCACCGTCATCAAGGAGATGCGGCTGCGCCTGAAGATCGACCCGCACGACTACGAGACCAAGAAGGGCCACGTCGAGCGCTTCCTCAAGGGCGGCGACAAGGTCAAGATCACCGTGATGTTCCGCGGCCGCGAGCAGTCGCGCCCGGAGATGGGCTACCGCCTGCTGCAGCGGCTGGCCGCCGACGTCCAGGAACTGGGCGTCGTCGAGTCCAACCCCAAGCAGGACGGCCGCAACATGGTCATGGTGATCGCCCCGCACCGGAACCAGGCCGCGACCGACGGCGCCCGCCGTCAGGCGAAGGCCGACCGGGCCGCCGAGGGCGCCGCCCCGACGGCCTGACGGCCCTCCTGCAGGGCCGAGGACCGCACCACCACGGACGGACGGTGCCGTGCGGCAGCAGCGTGCTGCCGCACGGCGCGCCCGCGCGACGACAGACGAACAGGACGACGAGGACATGCCGAAGCAGAAGACCCACAAGGGCACCGCCAAGCGGGTGCGCGTGACGGGCAGCGGCAAGCTCATGCGCGAGCAGGCCAACAACCAGCACAAGTTCGAGCACAAGTCCTCGCGGCGCAAGCGCCGGCTCGACCAGGACCAGGTCCTGTCCCCGGCCGACACCAAGACCCTCAAGAAGCTGCTGGGCATCTGAGCCCCCGCCTCCCCGAACAGAGAGGAGTCTTCACGTGGCACGCGTGAAGCGGGCGGTCAACGCCCAGAAGAAGCGCCGGACGACCCTCGAGGCCGCCAGCGGGTACCGCGGTCAGCGTTCGCGCCTGTACCGCAAGGCCAAGGAGCAGATCCTCCACTCGGCCACCTACAACTACCGCGACCGCAAGGTGCGCAAGGGTGACTTCCGCAAGCTGTGGATCACCCGCATCAACGCCGCGGCCCGGCAGAACGACATGACCTACAACCGGTTCATGCAAGGCCTGAAGCTGGCCGGCATCGAGCTCGACCGCCGCGTGCTCGCCGAGCTCGCGGTCAACGAGCCGGCCGCCTTCGCCGCGCTCGTGGAGACCGCCCGCGCCGCCGTCGCCGCGGCCCCGGCCGGCGGCGAGCAGGCCGCGTAAGCACTCCTCCCCGACGCCGTCGGTGACCGGTCCGCAGGGACCGGCACCGGCGGCGTCGGCGTCTGTGGGGCCCGACCACCGGCGAGATCTGCACAGTGGTGCCCTCCCGGGCCCTGAAGGGCACCACTGTGCAGATCTCGCGGCCGGGGACGGGGAGGGGACGACGACGTGGGCGAGCTGCTGACCGAGCGGTCGGGCCGGGTGGCCGCCGCGCGCAAGCTGACCCGTCGGGCCGGCCGGGACGCTGCCGGCGCCTTCCTCGCCGAGGGCCGCCAGGCGGTCTCCGAGGCGCTGGCGACCGCACCCGACACCGTCCGCGAGGTCTTCGCCACCGAGGCCGCCGCCGCGGCGCACGCCGACCTGCTGGCCGCCTCCCCGGTGCCCGTCCGGCTGGTCACCGAGCGGGCCGCCGCCGGGCTGTCGGAGACGGTGACGCCGCAGGGCCTGGTCGCCGTCTGCGCGCTCCGCGACGTCCCCGCCGGGCGGCTGGTCGACGCCCCGCCGGCGCTCGCCGTCGCGCTGGCCGGGCTGGCCGACCCGGGCAACGCCGGCACGGTGCTGCGCACCGCCGACGCGTGCGGAGCCGGCGCCGTGGTCTTCGGCGCCGGGTCGGCCGACCCCTACGGCGGCAAGGCGGTCCGCTCCAGCGCCGGCAGCCTGTTCCACGTCGACGTCGTCCGCAGCGCGCCCCTGGGACCGCTGCTCGCCGGGCTGCGGGGACGCGGGGTGAGCGTGCTGGCCGCCGACGGCGGCGGCGAGACCGCCCTCGACGAGCTGGGGGACACCCTGGCCGGCCCGGTGCTGTGGCTGTTCGGCAACGAGGCCCGCGGGGTGCCGGCGGAGCTCGCCGACGCCGCCGACGCCCGCGTGCGGATCCCGATGCGCGGCCGGGCGGAGAGCCTCAACCTCGCCGCGGCCGCCGCCATCTGCCTCTACGCCACCCAGCTCGCCCAGGGATGACGGCACCGGCTGGCAGGGTGGCCGCGTGGACGACGCCGCCGCCAAGAGGACCCTGCACGGCTCCCTGGTCACCGCCCGCGAGACGCTGCTGTGGAAGCTCGAGGGCCTCTCGGAGTACGACGTCCGCCGGCCCCTGACCCCCACCGGCACCAACCTGCTCGGGCTGGTCAAGCACCTGGCGTGCATCGAGGGCGGCTACCTCGGCTTCGTCATGGGCCGGCCGATCCCCGGGCCCGTGCCGTGGGACGACGAGGACGCCGGGCCCGACGACGACCTGTGGGCCACCGCGGAGGAGTCGCGCGCCGACGTCCTCGCGCTGTACGCCCGCGCCACCGCGCACGCCGACGCCACCGTCGAGGCGCTCCCGCTGGACGCCGTCGGCGAGGTGCCGTGGTGGCCGGAGGAGCGGCGCCGGCCGACGCTGCACACCCTGCTGGTGCACGTGCTCGCCGAGGTGAGCCGGCACCTCGGGCACGCCGACGTGCTGCGGGAGGGCCTCGACGGCGCGGCCGGGCTGCGCCGGGAGGTCAGCAACCTGACCCGTGACGGCGACGCCGACCGGGCCGCCCACCGCGAGCGGGTCGAGCGGGCCGCCCGGCGAGCGGCCGGCCTGGCCTGAGGCGGGCTCAGGCGGCCGCGGTCTCCCGCTCCTCGAGCTCGGCGAAGGAGGTCACCGTGCCGTCGCGGGCCAGCCGCCGGGTGGTGCGCGCGTGCCGGGCGAAGCGCAGCAGCGCCAGGACGACGTAGACCCCCGACAGGACCAGCACCAGCACCCGGTCGGCGTCGGCCGGCAGCAGGATGCTGCCGACGAACTGCACCGCGAACAGCACGAACAGGGTGGCCGCGCCGGAGGCGGTCAGCCGCAGGCCGACCAGCAGCGAGACGGCGAACAGCGACTGCGCGGCGGTGAGCAGCAGCTCGGTGCGCTGCTGGGCGTCCAGCGGCAGGCCGGAGAACGACGTCGAGCTCAGCGCGAAGACCAGCGGGACGGTGCCGACCAGCAGCGTCCACTGGTTGACCTTGCTCGACAGCAGCGTGCCCAGGGAGTCCGAGGCCCGCAGCCGCGACGCGTAGAGGCACGCGACGATGAGCTCCGGGGCCTCGCTGGCCAGCGGGGCCACCCACTGCACGAGCAGGAACTCGTCGAAGCCGAGCGTCGTGCCGGTCTCGACCAGCGACTCGGCGAAGTGCTCGGCCGAGAGCAGGATGACCAGCGCGGCGACGGCGAAGACCCCGGCCACCCAGGTGCGCCGCCGTCGCCTCGGCTGCTCGCCCAGCCACCGCGAGGTGCCGATGAGGTCTGGATCCTCGGCCGGCGCCTGGGCCAGCCGGCGGGCGTAGAGCACGAAGACCGTCACCAGCACCACGGCGTCCACGATCGTCAGGCTCGAGCGCAGCGGCAGGTGCAGCGAGTACAGCGTGGCGATGCCGAGGAACACGACCTCCGGCGACATGGCCGGCGCCAGCCGCACCTCGCCGCGCCGCGTGCCGGGAGCGCCCGAGCCCGACCGGCGGGAGCGCGCGACGGCGACCGCAGCGACCAGCACGACCAGCGGCCAGCCGACGCCGACGAGCACCCGGTTGGCGCCGGTCATGTTGGCCAGGGCCAGCGAGCAGGCGTCCTCCCCGCCGCCGGGCGGTGTGCACGAGCCGGTGTCGCCGAACGTCGTCCCGGCGGTCCAGGTGAAGACGAAGTCGACGGCGTACTCGGGCAGCACCGCCAGCAGTGCCAGCAGGGCCAGCGCCAGGCCGGCGCTGATGTCGACCTGCGCGGCCTCGGCGGCCCACGACAGCAGGAAGGCCGCGCCGACGATCGCGGTGCCGTAGAGCAGCGCCTGCAGCGGAGGGGGCAGGTCCGGCGCGGGCAGGCCCAGGTAGGCCGCCGCACCCAGGTAGACGCCGGGCAGCGTGACGAGCGCCGCGACCAGGAGGGGCGCAGGCGGCCGTCGCCGCGGGGACGGGTCGGCGTCGGGCACGGGCGCACCTCCGGGGACGCGAGCGGGGGACGGCGCACCCCGCGCCGTCCCCCGCTCCTACCCCGGGTGGACCCGGCTGCACGCCGGGCGGGCCCCCGTCAGCCGAGCACGGAGGGAGCCGGCGCCCGCGCCGGCTCGCGGACCACCTCCGGGCGCTCGGCCTTGCGGTCGTACATCCGCAGGTCGGCGGCGTGCAGCAGGTCGGCGAAGGCGTCGCCGTCGGCCGGGCAGACGCTCACCCCGATGCTGGCGCCCACGCCCACCTCCGTGCCGCGCAGCGACACCGGGCGGCGGATGGAGGCGGCCAGCTCCTCGGCCACGCGCCCGGCCTCGGCCGCCGCCGTCTCCGGGGAGAGGTCGGGCAGGGCGACGAGGAACTCGTCCCCGCCGAGGCGGGCCACCAGGTCGCGGCGGCGGACGCGGTCGCGCAGCCGCCGCGCGACCACCTGCAGCAGCTCGTCACCGGCGGCGTGGCCGAGCCGGTCGTTGACCTCCTTGAACCCGTCGAGATCGACGAACAGCAGGGCGAGCGCGTCACCGCGGGCGCGGGCCTCCCAGATCGCCGACTCGACCTGCTCCTCCAGCCGGCGCCGGTTGGGCAGCCCGGTGAGCGGGTCGGTGTAGGCCAGCTCCTGGATGCGGGCCAGCGCGGCCGACGTGCGGTCCCGCTCGCGCACCAGGGCGCGCTCGGCCTCCACCCGGGCGGTGACGTCGACCTGCACGCCGATGTACTGGACGACGGTGCCGTCGGCGTCGTGCACGGGCGCGAGGTGCAGCTCGTTCCACCACGGCGTGCGCTCGGGGCCGCGCAGGTTGAGCACGGTCTCCCGGCAGGGCCTCCCGGCCTCGACCGCGGCGCGGATGCGGGCCACCGCACCCGGGTCGGTGTCGGGGCTCTGCAGCAGCCGGCAGTTGCGGCCGAGGATGTCCTCCGACGGCAGGCCGGCCAGCTCCCGGAAGGCCTGGTTGGCGTAGACGATCGGCTGGTCGGGCAGCCGCATGTCGACCACGGTCACCCCGCTCGGCGTGGCCTCCAGCGCGCGGCGCAGCAGCACCTCGGCGTTCGTCGTCCCCACGGCCAGGCCGCCGGCCGGGCGGCTCGCGGGCGCCGACGGGACCGGTGGGGTGGCGGCGACGGCGGGGGCCGGGCCGGTGCGCGGCGCCACCCGCGACAGCAGCGACGACGCCGCCCGCGACACCGTCGTCCGCTCGTAGGTGAGCGCGTACTCGAAGGTGCGCTCCATGTCCGGGCCGTCGTCGCCGAGGTCGCGGGCCAGCAGCGCGGCGCTGAAGTGCGGGGAGAGGACGGCGACGTCCCACTCGCCGCGGACCGGGTCCTCCGGGGACAGGGCCGCGCCGCGGACGCCGGGCAGCGGCTCGACCGGCAGGTCCTCGCCGAGCGCGCAGACGAAGCCGGTGCGCTCGACGAGGTCGCGGTAGCGCTGCGTGGTCGAGACGGTGAAGTGGCGGGCCTCCTGGAAGGTCGCGGCCACGACGCAGGTCTCGCCCAGGCGCATGGCCTCCCGCTCCAGCTGCTTGGACAGCTCGATGAGCAGCGCCTTGGGCGCGCGCCGCAGCGGCACGTGGTCGGGCAGGCACGCGAAGGGCGAGACCTCCCCGACGGCGCCGCTGGGCCGGCCGGCGCCGGGCAGCACCAGCTCGCCCACCGGCCGGCCGGCCACCGGGCCGGGCGCGGGGCGGCCGAACAGCCACCCCTGCCCGAGGGTGGCGCCCAGCCCCTGCGCGGTCTCCAGGTGGCCCTCGTGCTCGATGCCCTCGGCCAGGACGACGGCGCCGCTGCGCTCGGCGTAGGCGTTGACCGCGTTCATGATCTCCGCGACCGCCGGGCCGGGGCGCTCCTGCACCAGGCGCAGGTCGAGCTTGACCACGTCGGGGCACAGCAGGGGCAGGAACGCTAGCGACATCGACTCCGCGCCGACGTCGTCCACGGCGATCGCCCACCCCAGCTCGCGCACCCGCTCGACCGTGCGCAGCAGCTCGGCCGGCCGCGCGGCGATGGCCCGCTCGGTGATCTCCATGACCACCCGCAGGTGGCCGGGGGCGCGCTCGGCGATGGCCAGCAGGTCGGCCAGCGGCGCGGTGTCGAGCACCTCGGGCTCGACGTTGACGAAGACCGTCAGCGGCGCCACGAGCGCGGCGTCGACCGCACCGCGGAAGGCGGCGGCCCGGCACGCCTCGTCGAGCTCGGCCAGCCGGCCGGCGGCGCGGGCGGCGGCGAAGAGGGCGTCGGGCCGCTCGAGCGGGCCGACCGGGCCGCGGGCGAGCGCCTCGTAGGCCACCACGCGCCCGGTGTCGAGCTCGACGATCGGCTGGAAGACGCTGTGCACGCCCCGCAGGGCGTCGGCGAGCGGGACGTCGGTGACGAGGGGCATCCGTGCCTCCGGGGAGTGGCTCACCCAGGGGTTGTCGGCAGGCAGGAGCCCGCAGACGTGCCGGAGCGGCCGCAGGTCCCTCGGAAGGGGGAGCCCGCCGGGCTCAGGCCGGCAGGGCGATCAGGACGACCGCCGCCGCGGCCACCGCCAACCCGGCGCGCTGCGTGCCGGACAGCCGCTCGCGCAGCACCACCTGGGCGAGCACCACCGTGCTCGCCGGGTACAGCGCGGCCAGCACGCCGGTGACGGCGAGCTGACCGCCGACCTGGGTGGCCACGAGGAACAGGGCGTTGGCCGTCACGTCGCCGATCCCCGTCAGCAGCACGACCGGCAGCGCCGGGCGCGGCACCCGCAGCGACCGCCGGGCGAGCAGCGCGAGCCCGCCCACCAGCAGCACCGACACCACGCGGGCGGCGACGAGCGGGCCGAGCCCCGACTCGCCGCCGGTGCGGTCGAGCAGCACGAAGAAGGCGCCGAAGCCGACGCCGGCGGCCAGCGCGGGGGCGACCGTGCCGAGCCGGGCGGTGCGCAGTGAGGACAGCCCGCCGTCGGCCGCGACGAGCACGACCGCGGCCAGCGCCAGCACGATGCCGAGCGCGGCGAGCGGGCCGATCCGCTCGCCGAGCAGCCGCCCGCCGAGCACCGGCAGGGCCGCGGCCGACACCGCCGTCACCGGCGCCACGACGCTCATCACCCCGGCGGCCAGCGCCCGGTAGAACAGTAGCAGTCCGGCGGCCCCGGCGGTGCCGGCGGCCGCTCCCCACCCGAGGTCGGCCCGCGCCGGGTCGCCGCCGAGGACGGGCAGCAGCGGCAGGAGGACGACCAGCCCGGCGGCCTGCGACACGCAGACGACGGCGACCGTGGCCACCCGCCGGCTGGCCAGCCCGCCGCAGAAGTCGGCCATCCCGTAGACGACGGCCGACGCGAGCGCCAGCAGCACCGCCATCCGGTCCGCCTCCCGAGCACCGTCCCGCCGTCCCGCCGATCCTGACAGTCGCGGGAGCAGCCCCTCCCCCCGGTCGAGATCACGCGATCTCGTCCGCCAGGAGCGGCTCCCGCGTGCGAGATCGCGTGATCTCGACCGGGGGAGGGACGCCTCGGCCGAAACCCGGCAGCGGCTCCCGGAGGGCGCCGGGCAGAATGGCCTCCCGTGTCCGGCGCCAACGACCCCTACGACCCCAAGCAGGTCGCGGCCCTCTCCGCCGAGGCCCTCGACGCGGCGGTCGCCGCGGCCCGGGAGGCCTTCGCGACGGCGGCCGACCTCGAGGCGCTGGCCGCCGTCCGCCCGGCCCACCTCGGTGACCGCGCCCCCGTGCCGCTGGCCCGCCGCGAGCTCGGTGCGCTGCCGCCGGCCGCCCGCGCCGACGCCGGGAAGCGGGTCAACGCCGCCCGTGTCGCCGTCACCGAGGCCCACGACCTGCGGCGCGCGGAGCTCGAGGCGCAGCGCGACGCCCGGGTGCTGGCCGAGGAGCGGGTCGACGTCACCCTGCCCTGGGACCGCACGCCGCGGGGCGCCCGCCACCCGCTGACCACGCTCATGGAGCGCATCGCCGACGTGTTCGTCGGCATGGGCTACGAGGTCGCCGACGGCCCCGAGCTCGAGGCCGAGTGGTTCAACTTCGACGCGCTCAACATCCGGCCCGACCACCCGGCGCGCACGATGATGGACACCCTCTTCGTGGCTCCCGAGGACTCCGGTCTGGTGCTGCGCACGCACACCAGCCCGGTGCAGGCGCGCACGCTGCTGGCCCGCCGGCCGCCGGTCTACGTGGTCGCGCCCGGGCGGGTGTACCGCACCGACGAGCTCGACGCGACGCACACCCCGGTGTTCCACCAGGTCGAGGGTCTGGCCGTCGACCGCGGCCTGACCATGGCCCACCTGCGCGGCACGCTGGACCACCTGGCCCGGTCGCTGTTCGGGCCGGAGGCGATCACCCGCTGGCGGCCGTCGTACTTCCCGTTCACCGAGCCCTCGGCGGAGTTCGACGTCTGGTTCCCCGAGCACCGCGACGGCCCGCGCTGGGTCGAGTGGGGCGGCTGCGGGATGGTCAACCCGCGGGTGCTGGTGGCCTGCGGCGTCGACCCGGAGGAGTACAGCGGCTTCGCCTTCGGCGTCGGCATCGAGCGGGCGCTGCAGTTCCGCTCCGCCGTCGGCGACATGCGCGACATCGTGGAGGGCGACGTCCGCTTCACCCGAGCCTTTGGAGTCGACCAGTGAGGGTCCCCGTCGGCTGGCTGGCCGAGTACGTCGACGTCCCCGCCGGGACGACGGTCGAGGACCTCGACGCCGCCTTCGTCCGCCTCGGCCTGGAGGTCGAGGAGGTGCACCGCCCGGCCGAGGTCACCGGCCCGCTGGTCGTCGGCCGGGTGCGGGAGATCGAGGAGCTGACCGGCTTCAAGAAGCCGATCCGGTACTGCCGGGTGGACGTCGGCGAGGCGGGGCCGCGGGGCATCGTCTGCGGGGCGAGCAACTTCGCCGTCGACGACACCGTCGTCGTCGCGCTGCCCGGCGCCGTGCTGCCCGGCGGCTTCGAGATCGCCGCGCGCACGACCTACGACCACGTCTCCGACGGGATGATCTGCTCCGCGCGCGAGCTCGGCATCGGCGAGGACCACACCGGCATCCTCGTGCTCGGCACCGGAGGCGAGGGCCCGGAGCCCGGCGCCGACGCCCGCCCCGTGGTGGGCCTCGACGACGTCGTCATCGAGCTCGCCGTCACTCCCGACCGCGGCTACTGCCTGGCGATGCGCGGCATCGCCCGCGAGATGGGCACCGGCCTGGGCGTGGGGTGGCGCGACCCGGGGACGGCGGAGGTGCCCGCCTGGTCCGGCGAGCCGGCCTGGGACGTCACGGTCGCCGACGCCGACCGCTGCGACCGGTTCTCGATGGTGGCGCTCGAGGGCCTGGACCCCACCGCGCCGAGCCCGTGGTGGATGCGCCGGCGGCTGGCGCAGTCGGGGATCCGCACCATCTCGCTGGCCGTGGACGTCACCAACTACGTGATGCTCGAGCTCGGCCAGCCGATGCACGCCTTCGACCGCGACGCCGTGAACGGCCCGATCGTCGTCCGCCGGGCGCGCGAGGGCGAGCGGCTGACCACCCTGGACGGCGCCACCCGGGTGCTCGACGCCGACGACCTGCTCATCACCGACGACACCGGCCCGATCGGGCTGGCCGCGGTCATGGGCGGGGCCTCCACCGAGATCGGCGACGGCACGACGAGCGTCCTGCTCGAGGCCGCGCACTGGGAGCCGACCGGGGTGGCCCGCACCGCCCGCCGGCACCGGCTGCCGAGTGAGGCCGCGAAGCGCTTCGAGCGCGGCGTCGACCCGGGGATGACCCTCGCCGCGCTCGCCCGCGCCGCGCAGCTGCTGGCCGAGCACGGCGGCGCCCGCGTCGTCGGCGCCCCCGTGGACGTCGACACCCGCGGCCCCCGCCGGGCGATACCGCTGCACATCGACCGGCCGGCCCGCGTCGCCGGTGTCGAGTACTCGCCGGCGCAGGTCCTCGACGCGCTCCGTGCCGTCGGCTGCGCCGTCGACGCCGCGGATGACCAGGGCGGGCTCGCGGTCACCCCGCCGTCCTGGCGGCCCGACCTCACCGACCCCGCCGACCTCGTCGAGGAGGTCGTCCGCCTCGCCGGCTACGACGACGTCCCCTCCGTGCTGCCCACCGCCCCGCCCGGGCGCGGCCTGACCGACACCCAGCGCCGCCGCCGCGCGATCGGCCGGGCGCTGGCCGAGGCCGGCCACGTCGAGGCCCCCGCCTACCCCTTCGTCGGGACGCCGGCCCTCGACGCACTCGGCCTGCCCGACGACGACCCGCGCCGGCAGGTGCTGGTGGTCCGCAACCCGCTCAGCGAGGAGGAGCCGGGCCTGCGGACGACGCTGCTGCCCGGCCTGCTGGCCACGCTCGCCCGCAACCTCGCCCGCGGCCAGCGCGACGTCGCCCTGTTCGAGCACGGCTCGGTGTTCCCCGGCGGCGTCCGCGGGCCCGCGCCGCTGCCGGGTGTCGAGGCCCGGCCCGACGAGGAGACCCTCGCTGCGCTGCTGGGCGCGGTGCCCGACCAGCCCTGGCACGTGGCCGTCGCGCTGGCCGGCAACCGCGAGCCGCGCGGCTGGTGGGGCCCGGGCCGCCCGGCCGGCTGGGCCGACGCCGTGCAGGCCGCCCGGCTGGTGGCCGCGGCCGCCGGCGTCGAGCTGTTCGTGCGCCCCGACGAGTGTGCGCCCTGGCACCCCGGCCGCTGCGCGGAGCTGGTGGTGGACGACCGGGTCGTCGGGCACGCCGGCGAGCTGCACCCGCGGGTGTGCGCGGCGCTGGACCTGCCGGCCCGCACGTCGGCGATGGAGCTCGACGTCGACGCGCTGCCGGCCGCCGGCGTGCCGGTCGGGCCGCCGATCTCGACCTTCCCGCCGGTCTTCCTCGATCTCGCCTTCGTCGTGCCCGACGAGATCACCGCGTCGCACGTCGAGTCGCTGGTGCGCGGGGGAGCGGGGGAGCTGTTCGAGTCGGTGCGCCTGTTCGACGTCTGGTCCGGCCCGCCGGTGCCGGCCGGGTCCCGCTCGCTGGCGTACTCGCTGGTGCTGCGGGCGCCGGACCGGACGCTCACCGCCGCCGACGTCGCGCACGTGCGCGAGGGCATCCTGGCCGTCGTCGAGATGCAGGGCATCACCCTGCGCAGCGGCGATGCCTGATCTGAGCGGTCTCGTCGCGCTCGTCACCGGCGCCTCCGCGGGCATCGGGCGGCACCTCGCCGAGGGGCTGGCCGCGCATGGCGCCGCCGTCGCGGGGGTGGCCCGGGGCGCCGACCGGCTGCGGACGGCGATGGACGAGGTCGCCGCGGCCACCGGCGCGCGCACCCTCGCGGTGGCCGCCGACGTCACCGACGCCCTGGCCGTCGATGCCGCCGTCGCCGAGGTGACCCGGGTGCTGGGGCCCGTCGGCCTGCTGGTCAACAACGCCGGCCTGGTCGACGCCGCCGAGGTGCCGCTGTGGGAGGCCGACCCCGACCAGTGGTGGGCGGTGGTCGAGAGCCAGGTGCGCGGGCCGTTCCTGCTCGCCCGCGCCGTCCTGCCCGGGATGGTCGCGGCCGGCAGCGGGCGGGTGGTCGGCCTGGCCAGCGGCATCGGCACGCGGGCGAACCCGCACTACAGCGCCTACTCGGTCGGCAAGACCGGGCAGATGCGGATCACCGAGTCGATCGACCTGGCCGGTGCGGCGCACGGGGTGCGGGCGTTCGACCTGGCGCCGGGCGTCGTCGACACCGCGATGACCCGCGCCATGCCCATGCACGAGGGCCGCACCGAGTGGACCCGCCCCGAGGACGTCGTCGACCTGGTGGTGGCCATCGCCGCCGGCGAGCTCGACGCGTGGTCGGGCCGCTTCGTCCGGGCCGGCGTCGACCACCTCGCCACCCTGCGCGCCACGACGCCGACCGGCGACGCCCGCAAGCTCCGCCTCCGGCCCCACGGCGCCACCGACCCGCTGGGCTGAGCGCGCTCAGCGCGCGCCCAGCGACCGGGCCGCGAGGACGAGCGCGGCGTTGCCCGGCGCCGGGCTGCCGTCGGGCAGCGCCAGGGTGTCCTCCAGACCGATGCGGGCGCCCAGCCCCCACCGCAGTGCGCAGCGCAGCGCCGGCCAGGTGCTGCTGCCCTCGCCGTGCAGCTGCACCGGGACACCGTCGCGCGTCCACCCGTCCGGGCCCGCGCCGATGGTGACCAGCAGCTTGGCGGCGAGCTCCTCGGTGCCCGCCGCATCGGGTCCGTCGGGCAGCTCGACGAGCACCCGGCAGCACCGGTCGCGCAGCGGGGAGGCCCGCCACGCGCGGACCGCGTCGGCGTGCCACAGCCCCGCCTCGACGCCGACGCCCCGGTCCAGCAGTGCCGCGGCGACCTCCTCGGCGCCGTCCTCGTGCCAGTTGACCGAGGCGGTGTCGGGGAGCGCGGTCCAGGACCGCACCGCGGCCACCCGCGCCGCCGGGTCGGGCACCGCCCAGGCGCCGGTGGTGACGCCCACCGGCAGCCCGGGCGCCCGGGCTCGGACCGCGGTGAGCGCCGCGGCCAGCTCCGCGTCGGCCAGCATGTCGGCGCCCGCGGCGTCCTTGGGGTGCAGGTGCACGCCGCCGGCCCCGGCCGCGCGGACCGCCACGGCGTCGTCGGCCAGCCGTGGCGGGGTGACCGGCAGGGCGGGGTGGTCCTCGGGACGGCGGGCGCCGTTCAGGCAGGCCTGCAGCACGCCGGCATCCTGCCCTCCTCCACCCCGCTCCACCTGCACACGCTGGCGCTCCACCTGCACACGCTGGCGCTCCAGTTGCACATGCTGGCGTTCCGCCCGCACACGCTCGCGCTGCGTGCGCACCGGCCGGTGCTCTCCCTCCCTTGCGCGACGTCGTGCTCTGCCCACAGGTGTGGGCAGAGCACGACGTCGCGCAGAGGCAACACCTCCCCGGGACCCCGGATGAACGGTCATGCACGGGCGTGTATGGTCATGCATCGTGAGCGGAACGCAGACGTGGACGGTCGGGGTCACCGGCGCCACCGGGTACGCGGGAGGAGAGGTGTGCCGGCTGCTGGCCGGGCACCCGAACCTCGGGCTGGCCGGGGTGCACGCCAACTCGAGTGCCGGCCGACGCCTGGGTGAGCTGCAGCCCCACCTGCTGCCCTACGCCGACCTCGAGGTGCAGCCGAGCGACGCCGGCGCGCTGGCGGGCTACGACGTCGTCGTCCTCGCGCTGCCGCACGGGGAGTCCGCCGCCGTCGCCGCGCAGCTCCCCGACGACACCCTCGTCATCGACTGCGGCGCCGACCACCGGCTGGACGACCCCGCGGCGTGGGCGCGGTGGTACGGCACCGAGCACGCCGGTACCTGGCCCTACGGCCTGCCCGAGCTGCCCGGCCGGCGCGAACAGCTGGCCGGCGCCCGGCGGATCGCCGTCCCCGGCTGCTACCCGACCTCGGTCACCCTGGCGCTGGCCCCGGCGCTGGCCGCCGGCCTGGTCCGCCCCGAGGTCGTGGTGGTCGCCGCCTCGGGCACCTCCGGCGCGGGGAAGTCCGCCAAGCCGCACCTGCTCGGCAGCGAGGTGATGGGCTCGGTCAGCGCCTACGGCGTCGGCGGGGTCCACCGGCACACCCCCGAGATGGTGCAGAACCTCTCCCAGGCCGCCGGGGCGCCGGTCACCGTCAGCTTCACCCCGACCCTGGTGCCGATGAGCCGGGGCATCCTCGCCACCTGCTCCGCGCCGCTGGCCGCGGGGACCGACGAGGCCGCCGCCCGCGCCGTCTACGAGAAGGCCTACGCCGACGAGCCGTTCGTGCACCTGCTGCCCGAGGGGCAGTGGCCCACCACCGCCCAGGTGCTCGGCGCCAACACCGTGGCCCTGCAGATCGCCGTCGACCCCGACGCCGGCCGGCTGGTCGTCGTCGCCGCGGTCGACAACCTCACCAAGGGCACCGGGGGAGCGGCGATCCAGTGCGCCAACCTCGCCCTCGGCCTGCCCGAGACCACCGGCCTGCCGGTCGTGGGCGTGGCCCCGTGAGCGCCACCGCCCCGCGGGGCTTCCGGGCCGCCGGCGTCGCCGCCGGCCTCAAGTCCTCCGGCGCCCCCGACGTCGCGGTGGTCGTCAACGACGGTCCCGACGACGCCGCGGCCGCCGTCTTCACCACCAACCGCTTCCCGGCCGCGCCGGTGCTCTGGAGCCGCCAGGTCCTGGCCGGCGAGCGGGCGCGGGCCGTCGTGCTCAACTCCGGCGGCGCCAACGCCTGCACCGGCCCCGGCGGCTTCCAGGACACCCACGCCACCGCGGAGCACGCCGCCGCCGAGCTGGGGCTGGGCGCCATCGACGTCGCGGTGGCCAGCACCGGCCTGATCGGCGTCCGGCTGCCCATGGACAAGCTGACCGCCGGCGTCACCGCGGCGGTGAAGGCGCTCAGCGAGGACGGCGGACCGGACGCCGCCCGCGCGATCATGACCACCGACAGTGTCCCGAAGACCACCGTGCAGGCCCGGGACGGCTGGACCGTCGGCGGCATGGCCAAGGGGGCCGGCATGCTCGCGCCGAGCCTGGCCACGATGCTCGTCGTCCTCACCACCGACGCGGTGGTCGACGCCGGCACCCTGCAGACCGCGCTCGCGCGGGCGACCAGCGTCAGCTTCGAGCGGGTCGACTCCGACGGGTGCCTGTCCACCAACGACACGGTCATCGTCATGGCCAACGGCGCCGGCGGCGTCAGCCCGAGCGCCGAGGAGGTCACCGAGGCGCTGACCGCCGCGTGCACCGACCTGGCGATGCAGCTGCTGGCCGACGCCGAGGGCTCCACCAAGGACATCGCGATCACCGTGCGCAACGCGGCCAGCGTCGAGGACGCGCTGAGCGCCGGCCGCGCCTGCGCCCGCAACAACCTGCTCAAGACCGCGCTGTTCGGCAACGACCCCAACTGGGGCCGGGTGCTGGCCGCGATCGGCACCACCGACGCCGCCTTCGAGCCCGACCGCGTCGACGTCACGATCAACGGCGTCACCGTCTGCCGGGGCGGCGCGATCGGCGACCCGCGCGAGGGCGTCGACCTCACCGGCCGGGGGATCACCATCGACGTCGACCTCCGGGCCGGCGGCGAGCAGGCGACGATCTGGACCAACGACCTGTCCGTCGCTTACGTGCACGAGAACTCGGCGTACTCCACGTGAGCAGCGAGGCCGGACCCCACCCCGAGCCGCACGTGACCACCGTGCACGACCCGGGCGCCCAGGACCCCACCCCGCCCGACGTCCGCGTCGACGAGCCGGTGCCGCCGGCCCGCCGCAGGATCGGCACCAGCCGGGTCATGCGCACCCACGACCCCGAGGGGGACGCCCGCCGGATCGCCGTCCTCACCGGGGCGCTGCCGTGGCTCAAGGAGTTCCACGGCAACGTCGTGGTGATCAAGTACGGCGGCCACGCGATGGTCGACGACGAGTGCCGCCGTGCCTTCGCCGAGGACATGGTCTTCCTGCGGACCTGCGGCATCCTGCCCGTCGTCGTCCACGGCGGCGGCCCGCAGATCACCGGGATGCTCGACCGGCTGGGCATCGAGAGCGAGTTCCGCGGCGGCCTGCGGGTGACCACCGAGGAGACGATCGAGGTCGTCCGCATGGTGCTCACCGGCCAGGTCACCCCGGAGGTGGTCGGGCTGGTCAACCAGCACGGCCCGCTGGCGGTCGGCCTGTCGGGGGAGGACGGCGGCCTGTTCACCGCCGAGCGGACGACGGCGGTCGTGGAGGGGCAGCCGGTCGACGTCGGCCTGGTCGGGGACGTCGTCGCCGTCGACCCGACGCCGGTCAGCGCGCTGCTCGAGCGCGGCAAGATCCCGGTCATCGCCACCGTCGCGCCGGACCGGGACGGCGTGGTGCACAACGTCAACGCCGACACCGCTGCCGCCGCGGTCGCCGTGGCGCTGGGCGCGGTCAAGCTGGTCGTCCTCACCGACGTCGAGGGCCTCTACGCCGACTGGCCCGACCGCGACTCGCTGGTGCAGCAGATCGACGCCGCCGAGCTCACCGCGATCCTCCCCACGCTCGACGCGGGGATGGTCCCGAAGATGGCCGCCTGCCTGCGGGCGGTCGAGGGTGGGGTGAAGCGGGCGACCGTCGTCGACGGCCGGACCCCGCACGCCCTGCTGCTGGAGATGTTCACCACCGAGGGCACCGGGACGATGGTCGTCCCGGCGCACACCCTGACCCGGGAGGAGCCGGCATGACCCACACCGAGGAGCTGGCCACCCGCTGGTCGGCGGTGATGATGGGCAACTACCGGACCCCGCCGGTCGCGCTGGCCCGCGGCGCGGGGGCCACCGTCTGGGACGTGGACGGCCGGGAGTACACCGACCTGCTCGGCGGCATCGCGACGACGATCCTCGGCCACGCCCACCCGCGGGTGGTCGAGGCGATCACGAAGCAGGCGCAGACCCTGGGCCACGTCTCCAACCTGGCGATGCACGAGCCCGGCGTGACGCTCGCCGAGCGGCTGTTGGAGCTGGCCGGCCGGCCGGGCCGGGTCTTCTTCTGCAACTCCGGCGCCGAGGCCAACGAGGCCGCCTTCAAGATCAGCCGGCTCACCGGTCGGCCCGAGGTGGTCACCGCCGAGGGCGCCTTCCACGGCCGCACGATGGGCGCGCTCGCGCTCACCGGGCAGCCGTCGAAGGCGGCGGCCTTCGCGCCGCTGCCCGGCGGCGTCCGGTACGTCCCGTACGGCGACGCCGACGCGCTGGCCGGCGTGGTCTCGCAGCAGACGGCGATGGTGCTGCTCGAGCCGGTGCTCGGGGAGGGCGGCGTGCTGCCCGCCCCGCCCGGCTACCTGGCCGCCGCGGCGCGCACGGCGGCCGGCGCCGGCGCGCTGTTCGCCGTCGACGAGGTGCAGACCGGCACCGGCCGCACCGGGCACTGGTTCGCCTCCCAGGCCGACGGGCTCCAGCCGGACGTGATCACCGTGGCCAAGGCCCTCGGCGGCGGCCTGCCGCTGGGCGCCACGCTCGCCTTCGGCGACGCCGCCGAGCTGATGACCGCCGGGTCGCACGGCTCGACGTTCGGCGGCAACCCGATCGCCGCCGCGGCCGCGCTCGCCGTCCTCGACACCATCCGCGACGAGGGCCTGCTCGAGCGGGCCAAGGAGCTCGAGCACCGGTTCACCGCCGGCATCGAGGCCCTCGGGCACCCGGCGGTCGCCGGCGTCCGGGGCAGGGGAGCGCTGCTCGGTGTCGTCCTCACCGCGCCGGTCGCCGCCGTGCTGGAGGAGCGGCTGCGCGACGCGGGTTTCCTCGCCAACGCCGTCGCCCCCGACGTGCTGCGGCTGGCCCCCTCGCTGGTGCTCACCGACGCGCAGGTCGACGCCTTCGTCGCCGCCCTGCCGGCCGCCCTCGACGCCGCGACGGCCGACTCGTGACCCGGCACCTCCTCCGGGACGACGACCTCACCCCCGACGAGCAGGCCGAGGTCCTGACGCTGGCCGCCGAGCTCAAGCGCACCCGGCACACCGACGCCGCGCCCGTCCCGCTGCGCGCGGCCAACGGCGTGCCGCGGGCCGTGGCGGTGCTCTTCGACAAGCCCTCGACCCGCACCCGGGTGAGCTTCACCGTCGGGGTCGCCGAGCTCGGCGGCTCCCCGCTCGTGATCGACGCCGGCACCAGCCAGCTCGGCCGCGGCGAGCCGGTGGAGGACACCACCCGGGTGCTCGACCGGCAGGTCGCCGCCATCGTGTGGCGCACCTTCGGCCAGGAGCGCATCGAGGCCATGGCCGCCGTCAGCCGCGTGCCGGTGCTCAACGCGCTCACCGACGAGTTCCACCCCTGCCAGATCCTGGCCGACCTGCAGACGGTGGCCGAGCGCCGGGGCCGCCTCGCCGGCCTGACCATGAGCTACCTCGGCGACGGCGCCAACAACATGGCGCACTCCTACCTGCTCGGCGGGGCGACCGCCGGGATGCACGTGCGGATCGGCTCACCCGACGCCTTCCAGCCCGACCCGGCCGTGCTCAAGCGGGCGGGGGAGGTCGCCGCGGAGACCGGTGGCTCGGTGCTGTGGACCCCCGACGCCGCGGCGGCCGCCGACGGGGCCGACGTCCTGGTCACCGACACCTGGGTCTCGATGGGGCAGGAGGAGGAGTACGACGCCCGCGTCGCGCCGTTCCTGCCCTACGCGCTCGACCAGGCCGCGCTCGACCGCGCCGCCGCCGACGTCGTCGTCCTGCACTGCCTGCCGGCCTACCGCGGCAAGGAGATCGCCGCGGAGGTGATCGACGGGCCGCGGAGCGCGGTCTGGGACGAGGCCGAGAACCGGCTGCACGCCCAGAAGGCCCTGCTCACCTGGCTGCTGGAGCGATCTGCGTGACCACGGCGCTCACCCGCTCGGCACGTCAGGCGCGGGTCCGCGAGCTCATCGCGGCCCAGTCGGTCACCTCGCAGACCCAGCTGGCCGCGCTGCTGGCCGAGTCGGGCATCGAGGTCACCCAGGCCACGCTCTCGCGCGACCTGGAGGAGCTGGGCGCGGTGAAGCTCCGCGGCTCCGACGGCGCCCCGGCGTCCTACGTGCTGCCGCCGGAGAACGCGCCGCTGCGCCCCGCCCAGGCCGCCCCCGCCCGGCTGACCCGGCTGCTGGCCGACCTGCTGACCGGCGCGGAGGGCAGCGCCAACCTCGCCGTCCTGCGCACACCGCCGGGCGCGGCGCAGTTCCTGGCCTCCGCGCTGGACAAGGTCGGCCTCCCCGACGTCCTGGGCACGATCGCCGGGGACGACACTCTGCTGGCCGTCTCCCGCGAGCCGGACGGCGGCCCGGCCCTGGCCGAGCGCCTGCTCGCCATGGCCCGGCGCACGCCGGCCGTGTACCCGGAACTGCGGACCGACCTGGAGGACAGCGCACCGTGAGCCCGGCCGACCCCGCCGCCGCAGCCGCCGGCCCGTCGCAGACCCGGCTGTGGGGTGGCCGCTTCGGCGGCGGCCCGTCCCCGGCGATGGCCGCGCTGTCGAAGTCCACCGACGTCGACTGGCGGCTGGCCCCGTACGACCTGGCCGGCTCCCGCGCCCACGCCCGGGTGCTGCACCGCGCCGGCCTGCTCGCCGACGACGAGCTCGAGCAGATGGTGGGCGCGCTCACCGAGCTGTCGGCGGAGGTCGCCACGGGCACCTTCGCGCCGGTCGAGGCCGACGAGGACGTGCACGAGGCGCTCGAGCGCGGGCTGATGGCCAAGCTCGGCACCCTCGGCGGCAAGCTGCGGGCCGGCCGCTCGCGCAACGACCAGGTGGCCACCGACCTGCGGCTGTACCTGCGGCACAACGTGCGCGCGCTGGTCGGCGAGCTCGCCTCGCTGGAGTACGCGCTGCTGGGTCTGGCGCAGCGGTACGCCGACGTCCCGGCGCCGGGCATGACCCACCTGCAGCACGCCCAGCCGGTGCTCATCGCCCACCAGCTGCTCGCCCACGCGCACGCCTTCGCCCGCGACGTCGACCGGCTGCAGGACTGGGACCGCCGCGCCGCCGTCAGCCCGCTGGGCTCCGGCGCGCTCGCCGGCTCCTCGCTGCCGCTGGACCCCGACGCCGTCGCCGCCGAGCTCGGCTTCGACCGCGCCGCCGACAACTCCATCGACGCGGTCAGCGACCGCGACTTCGCCGCGGAGTTCTGCTTCGCCGCCGCGCTCATCGGCGTCCACCTCTCCCGGCTGGGGGAGGAGGTGGTGCTCTGGACCTCGACCGAGTTCGGCTGGGCCCGCCTCGACGACGCCTGGGCCACCGGGTCGTCGATCATGCCGCAGAAGAAGAACCCCGACATCGCCGAGCTGGCCCGCGGCAAGTCCGGCCGGTTCGTCGGCAACCTCACCGGCCTGCTCACGATGCTCAAGGGCCTGCCGCTGGCCTACGACCGCGACCTGCAGGAGGACAAGGAGCCGGTCTTCGACTCCCTTGAGCAGCTGCTGCTCCTGCTGCCCGCGGTCACCGGGATGGTCGCCACGCTGACCCTGCGCCCGGAGGTGCTCGAGGCCGCCGCGCCGCAGGGGTTCGCGCTGGCCACCGACGTCGCCGAGTGGCTGGTGCGCAACGGCGTGCCGTTCCGGTCGGCCCACGAGATCTCCGGTGCGATGGTCGCCGTCTGCGAGGAGGCCGGGGTGGAGCTCGACGAGCTCGACGACGACCAGCTCGCCGGCATCGACGAGCGGCTCACCGCCGAGGTCCGGTCCGTGCTGTCGGTGCGCGGGGCGCTCGCGGCGCGCAGCACCCGCGGCGGGACGGCGCCCGAGCGGGTCGCCGGCCAGCTCGCGTCGCTGGAGGACGTCGCCGCCGCGCACGGCCGCTGGGCGGCCGACTCACCCGTGGCGGCCGCGCTCTGAGCCTCCCCGGCCGCCTGGTCACCGCCGACGAGCTGCTCGGGCCGGCCGACGTCGTCGCCCCGGTGCTGCTCGGCTGCTGGCTGGTCAGCGACCGGCCGGAGGGGACCGTCGCCGTGCGGCTGACCGAGGTGGAGGCCTACGCGGGGGACGGGACCGACCCCGCGGCGCACTCGCACCGCGGCCCCACCCCGCGCGCGGCGATCATGTTCGGCCCGCCCGGGCGGCTCTACGTCTACTTCAGCTACGGCGTGCACTGGTGCGCCAACGTCGTCGTCGGCCCCGAGGGGGTCGGCTCCGCGGTGCTGCTGCGTGCCGGCGAGGTGGTGGTGGGGGAGGAGGTCGCCACCGGCCGTCGTGCCTCCGCCCGCGCCGCGCGCGACCTCGCCCGCGGCCCGGCCCGGCTGACCCAGGCGCTGGCGATCGGCCCGGACGACAAGGGCGCCGACCTGCTGGACGCCGCCTCGCCGGTCCGGCTGCACGCCGGCGAGCCGCCGTCCGCCGTCTCCACGGGGCCGCGCGTGGGCATCAGCGTGGCCACCGAGCTGCCGTGGCGGTTCTGGGAGACCGGGGCGGCGTCGGTGAGCGCCTTCCGCCCGGGTGGGCGTCCCCGGCCCCGGCCGGGCAGGGAGGATCGACGCCGTGACTGACGTGATCGACGAGCTGCACCGGCGCGGGCTGATCGCCCAGACCACCGACGAGGAGGCGCTGCGCGCGCACCTGGCCGCCGGCCCGGTCACCTACTACTGCGGCTTCGACCCCACGGCGCCCAGCCTGCACGTCGGCCACCTCGTGCAGTTCATGGTGCTCCGCGCCCTGCAGCGGGCCGGCCACCGGCCGATCGTGCTGGTCGGCGGTGCCACCGGCCTGATCGGCGACCCGCGCCCGTCGGCCGAGCGGCAGCTCAACGACCGGGCCACCGTCGCCGGCTGGGTCGACAGCATCCGCCGCCAGGTGGCGCCGTTCCTCGACCTGCCCGCCGAGCGGGAGGGCCTGGCGCCGCCGGTCTACGTCGACAACCTCACCTGGACCGGGCCGCTCTCGGCCATCGACTTCCTGCGCGACCTCGGCAAGCACTTCCGGGTGGGCCGGATGCTGGCCAAGGAGGCCGTCTCCGCCCGGCTGAACAGCGAGGCCGGCATCAGCTACACCGAGTTCAGCTACCAGATCCTGCAGGCGAACGACTTCCGCGAGCTGCACCGGCGGCACGGCTGCACGCTGCAGAGCGGCGGATCCGACCAGTGGGGCAACCTCACGGCGGGCATCGACCTGGTCCGCCGCACCGAGGGCGCCACGGTGCACGCCCTGTCGACCCAGCTGGTGACCAAGTCCGACGGGACCAAGTTCGGCAAGAGCGAGGGCGGATCCGTCTGGCTCGACCCGGCGCTCACCTCGCCCTACGCCTTCTTCCAGTTCTGGCTCAACGCCGACGACGCCGACGCCCGCACGTGGCTGCCGCTGTTCTCCGAGCGCCCGGCCGAGGAGGTGTCGGCCGTCCTCGCCGAGAGTGCCGAGCGCCCCGCCTCCCGCGCGGCGCAGCGCGCCCTCGCCGAGGAGCTCACCCTGCTGGTGCACGGCCCCGAGGAGCTGCGGCAGGCCGAGGCCGCCGGGCGCGCCCTGTTCGGCCGGGAGGACCTGACCGCCCTGGGTCCGGAGACCCTCGGCGCGGCGCTGCGGGAGGCCGGCAGCGTCACCTTGGACGGCGAGACGCCGAGCGTCGCCCAGTTGCTGCAGCGGACCGGACTGGCCTCGAGCCTGTCCGACGCCCGCCGGACGGTGAAGGAGGGCGGCGCCTACCTGAACAACGAGCGGGTCACCGACGCCGATGCCGTCCCCCGGGATGACGAGTGGCTGCCCGGGGGGTGGCTGGTGCTGCGCCGTGGCAAGCGAGCCGTCGCCGGGGTGCAGCGGGCCGGCTGACGCCGCGGGCGTGTGAACGCCAGGTGACACGCCGGTTCCGAAACGGTGTCGACGGTCACGGGCCGGCTCGTTTGACACGGTCCCGACAGCCACGTAACTTCATCTCTGCGCGCCGCACGGCCCGGGAGGGCCGACGGGGAGGACCCAGCAGGGAACACCCGGTGCGGGCGCAGGGTTGGACAACTAGCCACCGAGGAAGCCCGAGAGGGTGGAGTTGGTGTGCGTCCGCTCCTTGAGAACTCAACAGCGTGCCGAAAGTCAGTGCCAAGTAGTAACCCCGGCCTGGGCGTGATGCCTGGGTGGGATTCCTTTGGTTGATGTGATCGAGATCTGTCAGGTCTCGGTTCTCGGCCTGGTTCAAGCATCTACGGAGAGTTTGATCCTGGCTCAGGACGAACGCTGGCGGCGTGCTTAACACATGCAAGTCGAACGCTGATCCATCTTCGGGTGGTGATGAGTGGCGAACGGGTGAGTAACACGTGGGCAACCTGCCCCCGGCTCTGGGATAACTCCAAGAAATTGGGGCTAATACCGGATGTCCTCTGCTGGCCGCATGGTCTGGTGGTGGAAAGGGTTTCCGGCTGGGGATGGGCCCGCGGCCTATCAGCTTGTTGGTGGGGTAGTGGCCTACCAAGGCGACGACGGGTAGCCGGCCTGAGAGGGTGACCGGCCACACTGGGACTGAGACACGGCCCAGACTCCTACGGGAGGCAGCAGTGGGGAATATTGCGCAATGGGCGGAAGCCTGACGCAGCGACGCCGCGTGGGGGATGACGGCCTTCGGGTTGTAAACCTCTTTCAGCTCCGACGAAGCGGAAGTGACGGTAGGAGCAGAAGAAGCACCGGCCAACTACGTGCCAGCAGCCGCGGTAATACGTAGGGTGCAAGCGTTGTCCGGAATTATTGGGCGTAAAGAGCTCGTAGGCGGTCTGTTGCGTCGGCTGTGAAAACCCGGAGCTCAACTCCGGGCCTGCAGTCGATACGGGCAGACTCGAGTGTTGCAGGGGAGACTGGAATTCCTGGTGTAGCGGTGAAATGCGCAGATATCAGGAGGAACACCGGTGGCGAAGGCGGGTCTCTGGGCAACAACTGACGCTGAGGAGCGAAAGCGTGGGGAGCGAACAGGATTAGATACCCTGGTAGTCCACGCCGTAAACGTTGGGCGCTAGGTGTGGGGGCCATTCCACGGTCTCCGTGCCGCAGCTAACGCATTAAGCGCCCCGCCTGGGGAGTACGGCCGCAAGGCTAAAACTCAAAGGAATTGACGGGGGCCCGCACAAGCGGCGGAGCATGTTGCTTAATTCGATGCAACGCGAAGAACCTTACCTAGGCTTGACATGCGCGGAAATCTCGCAGAGATGCGGGGTGCCTTTGGCGTCGTGCACAGGTGGTGCATGGTTGTCGTCAGCTCGTGTCGTGAGATGTTGGGTTAAGTCCCGCAACGAGCGCAACCCTCGTTCCATGTTGCCAGCACGTGATGGTGGGGACTCATGGGAGACTGCCGGGGTCAACTCGGAGGAAGGTGGGGATGACGTCAAATCATCATGCCCCTTATGTCTAGGGCTGCAAACATGCTACAATGGCCGGTACAAAGGGCTGCGATACCGTGAGGTGGAGCGAATCCCAAAAAGCCGGTCTCAGTTCGGATTGGGGTCTGCAACTCGACCCCATGAAGTTGGAGTCGCTAGTAATCGCAGATCAGCAACGCTGCGGTGAATACGTTCCCGGGCCTTGTACACACCGCCCGTCACGTCACGAAAGTCGGTAACGCCCGAAGCCGGTGGCCCAACCCCTTGTGGGAGGGAGCCGTCGAAGGCGGGATCGGCGATTGGGACGAAGTCGTAACAAGGTAGCCGTACCGGAAGGTGCGGCTGGATCACCTCCTTTCTAAGGAGCATCTCGCTCGGCAGCCGGATGGTTGTCGGGTGCAGAGCTGTGCGCGGGTCGTGACGGTCGCCCACTACCGGGTGGCCGCGGGTGCTCGTGACAGTGCTCGAGGGTGGAACGCTGACCAGTTCGGCCGGCAGCTGCTGCTGCTCCTAGTACGGCGTCATCTTCACTGGTGGCGTGGGGAACGGGGTGGCAGGGGTGGGTCGGTCGTAGGCACGCTGTTGGGTCCTGAGGGAGCGGGCTCTGCTGCTGTGGGTGTGAGCCTGTGGCGGGAGGGGTTGCTGTCTTCGTCCGGGCCTTCCTGGTCTCAGACCGGCCGAGTGTTCTCGGTGCTGGTGGGGTCGTGTGGAGGGTTTGCGGGTTGGTCGTTGAGAACTGCACAGTGGACGCGAGCATCTTTTGATCTCTGTTTTGCAGAGTTTGTTTGCAGGGTGTTTGCTTGTAGGTGTCCCGCCCCCGGGCGCGGCTGTCTCCTTCGGGAGGGGTCGTGGAGGGGTGGGTTGTGTGTGGTCAAGATGTTGAGGGCACACGGTGGATGCCTGGGCACCAGGAGCCGATGAAGGACGTGGGAGGCTGCGATATGCCTCGGGGAGCTGCCAACCGAGCGTTGATCCGAGGGTGTCCGAATGGGGGAACCCCGCACCAGTCATGTGGTGTGACCCGCGCCTGAACACATAGGGCGTGTGGAGGGAACGTGGGGAAGTGAAACATCTCAGTACCCACAGGAAGAGAAAACAACCGTGATTCCGTGAGTAGTGGCGAGCGAAAGCGGATGAGGCTAAACCGATGGCATGTGATAGCCGGCAGGCGTTGTGTCGTCGGGGTCGTGGGACAGTCGTGTCGCCTCTGCCGGGGTGGCGGGGAGTGAGAAAGCGGTCGGGTTAGCCGAAGGCCTCTGGAAGGGGTCGCCGTAGAGGGTGAGAGCCCCGTAGGTGAAAGCCTGTCGTCTCCTTGTTTCTGTATCCCAAGTAGCACCGAGCCCGTGGAATTCGGTGTGAATCTGGCGGGACCACCCGCTAAGCCTGAATACTCCCTGGTGACCGATAGCGGACGAGTACCGTGAGGGAAAGGTGAAAAGTACCCCGGGAGGGGAGTGAAATAGTACCTGAAACCGTGTGCCTACAAGCCGTGAGAGCCGTGAATCCGCGCTTCGTGTGCGGGCGGTGATTGCGTGCCTTTTGAAGAATGAGCCTGCGAGTTAGTGGTGCGTGGCGAGGTTAACCCGTGGGGGGTAGCCGTAGCGAAAGCGAGTCCGAACAGGGCGGTTTCTAGTCGCGTGTCCTAGACCCGAAGCCGAGTGATCTACCCATGGCCAGGTTGAAGCGCGGGTAAGACCGCGTGGAGGACCGAACCCACCAGGGTTGAAAACCTGGGGGATGAGCTGTGGGTAGGGGTGAAAGGCCAATCAAACTCGGTGATAGCTGGTTCTCCCCGAAATGCATTTAGGTGCAGCGTCGCGTGTTTCTTGCCGGAGGTAGAGCACTGGATGGCTGATGGGCCCCACAAGGTTACTGACGTCAACCAAACTCCGAATGCCGGTAAGTGAGAGCGCGGCAGTGAGACTGCGGGCGATAAGGTTCGTAGTCGAGAGGGAAACAGCCCAGATCATCGGCTAAGGCCCCTAAGCGTGTGCTAAGTGGAAAAGGATGTGGGATCGCAGTGACAACCAGGAGGTTGGCTTAGAAGCAGCCATCCTTGAAAGAGTGCGTAATAGCTCACTGGTCAAGTGGTTCCGCGCCGACAATGTAGCGGGGCTCAAGCACACCGCCGAAGCCGTGGCACTCCACCGATAGCCCGCCGGCATCCTTCGGGATGGCGGCCAGGTGGTGGGGTGGGTAGGGGAGCGTCGTGTGGCGGGTGAAGCGGCGGAGGGATCCAGCCGTGGACGCCATGCGAGTGAGAATGCAGGCATGAGTAGCGAGAGGGGAGTGAGAACCTCCCCCGCCGGAAGACCAAGGGTTCCTGGGCCAGGCTAATCCGCCCAGGGTGAGTCGGGACCTAAGGCGAGGCCGACAGGCGTAGTCGATGGACAACGGGTTGATATTCCCGTACCCGCGAAGGAACGCCCATGCTGGACCCAGCGATGCTGACCCACCGAAACCGGTGGCTCGTCTTCGGACGGGTCGCGGGGAGTAGCTGGGGACCCGGACTGGTAGTAGGCAAGCGATGGGGTGACGCAGGAAGGTAGTCGGGCCGGTGAGTGGTAGTACCGGTGCAAGGGTGTGGCCCGTCTGGTAGGCAAATCCGCCGGACATGCAGGGTGAGGCCTGACGCATAGCCGAGTGAGGCGAATCCGATGATCCTATGCTGTCGAGAAAAGCCTCTAGCGAGTTCCGAGCGGCCCGTACCCCAAACCAACTCAGGTGGTCAGGTAGAGAATACCGAGGCGATCGAGCGAACTGTGGTTAAGGAACTCGGCAAAATGCCCCCGTAACTTCGGGAGAAGGGGGACCCCTGACTGTGACCATCCGTGCGGTGGGTAGCGGTGGGGGGTCGCAGAGACCAGTGAGAAGCGACTGTTTACTAAAAACACAGGTCCGTGCGAAGTCGTAAGACGATGTATACGGACTGACGCCTGCCCGGTGCTGGAACGTTAAGGGGACGGGTTAGTGCGCCTTCGGGTGTGCGAAGCTCAGAACTCAAGCGCCAGTAAACGGCGGTGGTAACTATAACCATCCTAAGGTAGCGAAATTCCTTGTCGGGTAAGTTCCGACCTGCACGAATGGCGTAACGACTTCTCAGCTGTCTCAACCACAGGCTCGGCGAAATTGCACTACGAGTAAAGATGCTCGTTACGCGCGGCAGGACGGAAAGACCCCGGGACCTTCACTACAGCTTGATATTGGTGTTCGGTTCGGCTTGTGTAGGATAGGTGGGAGACGTGGAAGCGGGCACGCCAGTGTTCGTGGAGTCGCCGTTGAAATACCACTCTGGTCGAATTGGATGTCTAACCTGGGTCCGTGATCCGGATCAGGAACAGTGTCAGGTGGGTAGTTTAACTGGGGCGGTTGCCTCCCAAAGGGTAACGGAGGCGCCCAAAGGTTCCCTCAGCCTGGTTGGCAATCAGGTGTCGAGTGCAAGTGCACAAGGGAGCTTGACTGTGAGACCGACGGGTCGAGCAGGAGCGAAAGCTGGGACTAGTGACCCGGCACCGGCAGGTGGAAGCGGTGTCGCTCAACGGATAAAAGGTACCCCGGGGATAACAGGCTGATCTTCCCCAAGAGTCCATATCGACGGGATGGTTTGGCACCTCGATGTCGGCTCGTCGCATCCTGGGGCTGGAGTAGGTCCCAAGGGTTGGGCTGTTCGCCCATTAAAGCGGTACGCGAGCTGGGTTTAGAACGTCGTGAGACAGTTCGGTCCCTATCCGCCGTGCGCGTAAGAGACTTGAGAAGAGCTGTCCCTAGTACGAGAGGACCGGGACGGACGAACCTCTGGTGTGCCAGTTGTACCGCCAGGTGCACTGCTGGTTGGCTACGTTCGGCAGGGATAACCGCTGAAAGCATCTAAGCGGGAAGCTCGCTTCGAGATGAGGTCTCTCACCCAGTCAATGGGGTAAGGCCCCCGCCCAGACCAGCGGGTTGATAGGCCGGAAGTGGAAGCACCGCAAGGTGTGGAGCTGACCGGTACTAACAGGCCGAGGGCTTGACCACGCCACACCACCGGTCAAGCCACCAGCAAGCAGCATCGGAAGAGTCTTGTGTCGCGTCCACTGTGCGGTTCTGAACGCACCCAACCCGCCCCACCCCGCCCGCGGACATCCGCGCCGGGGGTGTGGGGGCCGGGGGTTGGTCACGTTCACAGTGTTACGGCGGTCATGGCGAGAGGGAAACGCCCGGTCCCATTCCGAACCCGGAAGCTAAGCCTCTCAGCGCCGATGGTACTGCCCTGGAGACGGGGTGGGAGAGTAGGACACCGCCGGACAACCATTCCCAGACGGGGGTCGGAGCCAAGGGCTCCGGCCCCCGTCTTCGTGCGTGCACGAGCCCGCCCCGGCACTCCGAGTGAGTGCCGACCTGTCCATCGAGGTAGTGACGACCACATGACATCTCCCCGACGCGGCTCTACCGGCCGCGGCCGACCCAGCGGCGCGAACGACCGCGGCCAGGGCTGGTCTGGCCGAGACGACCGTCGGGGGCCACGCGCTGCTGGACGCACGGGTGCCACGGATCGCCGCACGGGCGGCACCGCGGCGGGCCGGCCCGGCAGTGGCGAGGGCTCCGGCCGGGCCACCGACCGGGACGGACGCGACGGCGGTGCGACGGGCCGACGGGTCGCTGGTGGCGGACGGACCCCGACGGACGGCCAGGGCGGCCGTCCGTCGTCCGGCGGTCGGGGAGGGCAGACGGAGCGTTCGGCGTCCCGGGGCACGTCGAGCGGCGACTGGCGCGACCGGCGTCCCGGTGGCGACCGGCCGACGGGCGACTGGCGGGACCGCCGTCCTACCGGCGCCGACTCCCGTGACGGCCGTTCCAGCGCAGGCCGGGCCGGCGGTGACCGGCCGGATCGGTACTCCGCGGGTGCAGGCGGTGACGACCGGCGCGAGCGGCGTCCCACGGGTGAGCAGACCGGTGGCTGGCGGGACCGGCGCCCTGGCGGCGACCGACCGACCGGGGACTGGCGCACCAGGCGTCCGTCGGGGGACCGGACCACGGAGTGGCGCGACCGCCGGCCGGGCGCCGAGCGTTCCTCGACGGGCCGGCCCAGCGCCCGCCGGGAGGACGCGGCTCCGCGCGGTGAGCGGGCCTGGCAGGACCGGCGCGAGCGGACCGACGGTGCCGAGCAGCGGCCACCCCGGCCGGAGTGGCGGGACCGTCGTCCGCAGGGTGAGCGGCCGGCTCGGACCGGAGGACAGCGCGCCGACTGGCGTGACCGCCGCCCGGAGGCCGGTGGCGCCCGTCCCCACCGCCGTGGAACGGGCCGCCCGGACCGCGCCGGCGACGGGGACCGGCGGGAGCGCCGTCCCGCGTCCGACCGCGCAGGCTCCACGGACCGCACCCCGTCGGTGGCGCCGGGTCCGGACCTGCCCGACTGGGCCGACGCGCGAGAGCTCGATCCCGCGGTGCGCGCCTCCCTGCGCGGACTGGAGAGCCGGAACGCCGAGCGGGTGGCCCGCCACCTCGTCGCCGCCGGCGCGCTGGTCGACGAGGACCCCGACCTGGCGCTCGCCCATGCGCGCGCGGCCCGGGACCGGGCCTCCCGCATCGCCGTCGTCCGTGAGGCGGTCGGGGTCGCGGCGTACCACGCCGGCGACTACGCCGAGGCCTCACGGGAGCTGCGCGCCTATCGCCGGATGAGCGGTGACGAGGGGTACCGGGCGGTCCTGGCCGACTGCGAGCGGGCGATGGGCCGCCCGGAGGTGGCGCTGCGCCTCGTGCGGGACGCCCTCGCGGACACCTCCGGCGCCGAGGAGCTCGTGGAGCTGCGGCTCGTGGAGGCCGGGGCCCGGCAGGACCTCGGTGAGGTCTCCGCCGCGCGCCTGGTGCTCGAGGGCGCGCTCGGCGGGCGTCCGACGCCGACCGCCGTGGACCTCACCGACGAGGGCACGCGACGGCTCGCGTCGGCCTACGCCGACCTGCTGGACACGACCGGCGACCCGACGGCCCCGGCCTGGCGCGACGCGGTGACCGCCGGCTCGCCCGAGGAGGACGACGACGTCGCGTTCGGCGAGGAGGACCTGCCCGTCCCTGCTCCGGTCACCGAGGAGGCCGAGGGAGCCACCGCGGAACCGGCCGTGGCCCCACCGGGCGACAGCGCGGACACCGGCACCGACGAGGAGGCCGACCCGGACGAGGTCACCGGAGCCGACGGTCTCGACTTCGACGCCGACGTCGAGCGAGAGGTCGCCGAGCTGCTCGGCGAGGTGGACCCGCCGGCGGACGACGCCACGCACTGACCACCGACGGCGGCGTCCGCGCCGTCCACACCGCCGCGTCGGGTCCACAACCGGCCTCCAGGGCCCCGCAGGGACCCGGCGCGCGGTCAGGCTGCCGTCATGAGCGTGGCAGTGATCGACCGGAACGACGTGGTGCTCCGCGGGCGGCTCTCGGCGCCGGCGGAGTGCAAGACCCTGCCGAGCGGGGACACCCTGGTGACCTGGCGCCTGATCGTGCGCCGCCCTGAGCCGCGGGCCCGCGGCCAGTCGGTCGACGTGCTCACCTGCATCACCTACGACAGGGCGCTGCAGAGACGGGTCGCCGCCTGGCTCGCCGGCGACGTGATCGAGGTCGAGGGAGCCCTGCAGCGGCGGTTCTGGCGCACCGGGGGCGGCACCGTCTCGGTGTGCGAGGTCAACTGCCGGCGGGGTCGCAAGGTGCCGCGGACGTCGGCCGGGAACTCGGTGCGGACGGCGTGAGGACAGCCGCCGGACAGGGGCGGTCAGTCGCCGTGCGGGCGCAGCACCAGACCCGTGCGCGGCTTGGGCACGAACAGCGTCGACTTGCGCGGCATCCGGGCACCGGCCCGGGCGACCGCGGCGACGTCGGCCGGGGAGGGCGGGCGCAGCAGCAGGGCGACGCCGGCGCGCTCGGTGGCCAGCCGGAGGGCCTCGGGCACGTCGTGGGCGACCAGGAGGGACGCGGGGTCGTCCGGCCGTCCCCACAGCCCCGTGACCAGCCCGGTGGTGGCCAGGACGACGTCCAGGTGCTGCCAGGCGGCGGGTGCCTCCGCCGGGACCGTGGCCCGCACGTCCGGCGAGGGGTCGGTCAGGTGCAGCAGCCGCCGTCCGTCGGTGAGCAGGAAGCTCCCGACCTCGGGGGCAGGCGCCACCCGCGCGGTGGCCGCGGCGAGGTCGCCGAGGCCGCGGGGGAGGGAGACCTCCGTGACCGTGAAGCCCCGCGCGGCGGCGGCCGCGGCGTCGTCGAGCGACAGGTCGGGCACCACCCGGTGGATCGCCTCGACCCGCAGGCCGCCGGTGCCCATGGGCGTGAGCAGGGCCAGCACCCGGCAGTCCCCGTCGGGGTGGGTCCGGTGGAGCGCCTGCGCAGCGGCGAAGCGGTGGTGGCCGTCGGCGATGACCGCCCCCGTGCGACCCAGCGCGTCCCTCAGCCGCCGCAGCGTGTCCGCGTCGGTGACCCGCCACAACCGGTGACGAACGCCGTCGGTGTCGGTCACCTCCATCGCCGGGACGCCGCCCAGGGCCGCCCGGGTCAGGTCGGCGACCTCCGGCTCCGGGTCGTGCGCCAGCACGATCGGCTCGAGGTCGGTGGCCGTGGCGGCCAGCAGGGCGCGCCTGCCCTCGACGGCCGCGGGGAAGGTGTCCTCGTGCGGCAGCACCGACCGGCCACCGCCGGCCACGGCCACTGCGCCGAGCCAGCCGATCGTGGCCGGCCCCTGCGCCGGCTGCATCGCGTAGAGCCACGACGCCGGGACCTCGTCGCGGACGAGGACGCCGGCGGCCTCCCACTCGTGCAGCGTCCGGGCCGCCCGGGTGGCCCGCCCGTCCGCGTGCCGGGCCGCCGTGCCCGTGCCGGCGGGCGCCCCGGCGGTGCCGGCACCGGACGTGCCGCCCGGCAGGATGAGGCGGACGATGTTGTGCGGGTCGGCGGCGGCCAGGCGCTCGCGGCCGTCGGGTGTCACCAGGTCGTAGGCTGGCGAGCTCACCCGGGCCAGGTGCTCGGGGTCGTGGCGCGAGTAGGTCAGGGCGCGGAAGGGCCGGACGTCCAGTCCCGTCGCTGCGGGGTGCGGGGGTCCCGCCGACGACGCGTGCACGACGGGATCGTAGGAGTCGTCCGTCGCGGTCCGTCGTCCCGGCCGGGTCCGGGACCCGGACCGCCGGGGTGCCGGCCGGTGCGCGGCAGCCGGAGGAGCGGGAGGGCAGCGGTGTCGACAGCAGGGACATCATCGGGAGGCGCCACGGACGAGGGGGCACCCGGGGGCGGCGTGTACGAGTGGTATCAGCGGGGGCTGGACCTGCTGGCCAACGGCGACCCGGCGGCCGCGGCGACCCTCCTGAGCCGGGCGGCGGAGGCCGAGCCGGGGTCGCGCAGCGTGCTCGAGGCCCTCGCCCGCGCCCAGTACGACACCGGGCGCTACCGGGAGGCGATCGACAGCTTCACGGCGCTGACCGCGGTCAACCCGACCGACGACTACGCGCAGTTCGGCCTCGGCATGGCCGCCAGTCGCGCCGGGGAGCTGGGCCTGGCCGCCGAGCACCTGGCGCTGGCGGTGGCGATGCGCCCCGACCTCGGTCACTACGCGCGGGCCCTGCGCGGTGTCCGGGCCCGGCGCGCCGCCCGTCAGGAGTCGGCGTGAGCGCCGCGCCGGCCCCCGGGGGCCCCGGCGCGGTGGACCGTCCGGGTCTGGCCGCGGGCTGCGACCGCCCGCCCGCGCAGGTCCACGACGTCGCCCTGCTCGACCTCGACGGCGTCGTCTACGTCGGCCCCGACGCGGTGCCCGGTGTCCCCGCAGCGCTGGCCGCGGCCCGCGAGGCGGGGATGCGCCTGGGGTTCGTCACGAACAACGCCGCGCGACCCCCGGAGGAGGTCGCCCACCACCTCACCGCCCTCGGCGTCCCCGCCGGGCCCGACGAGGTCATCACCAGTTCCCAGGCGGCCGCCTCGGTCGTGGCCGGCCTGCTCGGCCGGGGCGCGCGGGTGCTGCCGGTGGGCGGCCCTGGTGTCGCCGCGGCGCTGCGCGCGGCCGGTCTGACCGTCGTCGACCGCGCCGAGGACGACCCGGCCGCGGTCGTGCAGGGCTACGGCCGGGAGGTCGGCTGGGCGCAGCTGGCCGAGGCCGTGGTCGCCGTCCGCAACGGCGCCCGCCACGTGGCCACGAACGCCGACGCGACCATCCCCTCGCCGCGAGGGCCGCTGCCGGGCAACGGAGCGATGGTCGGTGTCGTCCGGGACGTCACCGGCCGCGAGCCCCTGGTCACCGGCAAGCCCGACCCGGCGATGCACGCCGAGTGCGTGCGTCGCACCGGTGCGGAGCGTCCGCTCGTCGTCGGTGACCGGCTCGACACCGACATCGAGGGCAGCCAGCGGGCGGGGGCGGCGAGCCTCCTGGTCCTCAGCGGGGTCACCGACCCGGCGACCCTGCTGGCCGCCGGCCCGCTGCACCGCCCCGACCTGCTCGCCGCCGACGCCGCCGGTCTGCTCGAGGTCCACCCACCGGTCCTCCGCGACGGCGGCGGCTGGCGGTGCGGCCGCTGGTTCGCGACCGCCGAGGGGACCGGGCCGCTGGAGCTGCGCGCGGCCGGGGACGCCGGCGACCGGCCGGGCGGGCGCAGCGGCGACGGACTCGACGGCGACGGACTCGACGGCGACGGGCTCGACGGGCTGCGGGCGCTCTGCCTGGCCTCGTGGACCCGCGACGCCGACGGCGCTCCTGCCGAGGTGCGGGCCGGGGACGAGGAGGCCCGCCGGACGCTGGCCGGGTGGGCACTGGGGGAGCGGTGACCGGGACGACGGCGCCGGCCGCCGCCGGCCGGCCGGGTCAGAGGAGCGAGCGCAGCCGCAGCAGGTCGCGCAGCCCGGCCTCCATGCGCACCCGACCCGACGCCCACGCGGGAGCGAACCCCAGCCGTCCCTCGGTGAGGGCGACGAGGTCGTCGCTGGTCATGGTGAGGCGGATGTCGGCCTTCGGGCCACCGGCGGTGTCCGGCTCGGCGCGCAGGCCGTGCACCCGTCCCTTCACCAGCCGCCCGCGGACGACCTGCCCCAGGTCGGTCAGCCGGCACGACAGCGAGCGGTCCAGGCCGCTGGCCGCCGGCTGCGCGGCGAGGGTGCCCATGACGTCCTCGAGGGCGGACACGCACTGCTCCAGCGTCGCCACGGCGGCAGGCCTCCTCGGGGGTCGGACGGGCGCCGTCCGGTCCGGTGCCGAGCGGCCCGCGGAACGCTACCGGTCCCGTCCGCGCACCCGTCACCGTCGTCCCCGGCCGGTACCCTCGCGGGCCGGAGGGGGCGCAGTCAGCGGCCTCCTCCGGTGTCCCGGTGCCGCCCGTTCCGCGGCCCCAGTCCCCTCCCCGTCCGAGAGGTCCGTGCCATGACCGAGCCGAACCGGCCGCGTCCGGTCCCGGGTCCGCCGCGGCCCGGTCCCGTCGGCACGGTGGCCCCCGCTCCGCGACCCGGTCCGGTGCCGCCCGGTCCGGTGCCGAGCGGGCCGGCGGTCCCGGGCGGCGACCCGGGCGGGGTGCTCGCCGGAGGCGAGACCGCCGCCGGGAGCCCCTACGCCGGGCTCGACGAGCGCCCGGTCGCCGAGCACGTGGCCGTCTTCGAGGCCGTGCACGACCGCCTGCAGCGCGAGCTCGCCACGATCGACCAGCTCTGATGGCCCGTCGCAGCCGGCTCGACGCCGAGCTCGTGCGCCGCGGGCTGGCCCGCTCCCGCGAGCACGCCGTCGAGCTCATCGCCGAGGGCCGGGTGGCCGTCTCGGGGCAGGCCGCCACCAAGCCGGCCACCGGTGTCGACGCGGGCACCCCCGTCGTGGTGCGCACCGACCCCGAGGAGCAGCGCTGGGTCTCCCGCGGCGCGCACAAGCTCCTCGGCGCGCTGGAGGCACTCCCCGTCCCGGTCGAGGGCCGCCGCGCCCTCGACGCCGGCGCCTCCACCGGCGGCTTCACCGAGGTGCTCCTGCACCGCGGCGCGCGCGAGGTGGTGGCCGTGGACGTCGGCTACGGCGAGCTGGCCTGGTCGCTGCGCACCGACGAGCGGGTGATGGTGCTCGAGCGCACGAACGTCCGCACGCTGACCCCCGAGCAGCTCGACGGGCCGGCCGACCTCGTGGTCGCCGACCTCTCCTTCATCTCCCTGCGCCTGGTGCTGCCCGCGCTGACGGCCTGCGCCACGGACGACGCCGACCTGCTGCCCATGGTCAAGCCGCAGTTCGAGGTCGGCCGCGAGCGGCTGGGGGCCGGTGGTGTCGTCCGCGACCCGGCCGCCCGGGCCGCCGCCGTCCTGGAGGTGGCCACCGTCGCCGCCGACCTGGGGTGGGGGACCGCCGGCGTCGTCGCCAGCCCGTTGCCCGGCCCGGCCGGCAACGTCGAGTTCTTCCTGTGGCTGCGCCGCGACGCCGGCCGGCCGCAGGAGGCCGACGTCCTGCGCGCGGTCGAGGAGGGGCCGCGGGGTGCCGGCCCGCGGGGAGCGGCGCGGTGAGGTCGACCTGCCCCGCGACGGCGCCGACGCCGGCGCGGGGGGACGCTGGGGACCGACGGCGAGGCACGACGCGCAGCAGCAGCGAGGAGGACCGATGAGCGAGGCCGGTCAGGCCGGATGGCGTCCCGGCGGCGGACGACACGTGCTGCTGGCGGTGCACACCGGGCGGCAGGACATCGTCGTGCTGGCCCGCAGCTCCGCCGCCCGGCTCGCACGTGCGGGCATCACCGTGCGCGTGCTGGCCGACGAGGCCGGCGAGCTGCGGATCGAGGGTGCCGAGGTCGTCCCCGCCGACGCCGAGGCGGCCCGCGGCGCCGAGATCGTCATGGTCTTCGGCGGCGACGGCACCTTCCTGCGCGCCGCGGAGCTGGCCCGCTACAGCAACGCCGCGCTCATGGGCGTCAACCTCGGCCGGGTCGGCTTCCTCGCCGAGACCGAGCCCGAGGCGGTCGAGGAGACGCTGACGGCCATCGAGGACTGCGAGTACTCGGTGGAGAAGCGGCTGGCGATCGAGGTCGACGTCTTCGACGCGGCCGGCGGGGTCGTCGGCGGCACCTGGGCGCTCAACGAGGTCTCGGTGGAGAAGGCCGAGCGCTCGCGGGTGCTCGACGTCGTCATCGCCGTCGACGGGCGCCCCTTGACCAGCTTCGGCTGCGACGGCCTGCTCTTCGCCACCCCCACCGGCTCGACGGCCTACGCCTTCTCCGCCGGTGGCCCGGTGGTGTGGCCCGACGTGGAGGCGCTGCTGCTGGTCCCGTCCAACGCCCACGCCCTGTTCGGCCGGCCGCTGGTCACCTCGCCGGACTCCGTCCTGTCGGTGGCCATCCCCCCGGACGGCAACCGCGCCCGGGTCTCGGCCGACGGCCGGCGCGCCCTCGACGTGCCCGACGGCGGCCGGGTCGACGTGCGCCGTGCCGCCCGGCCGGTGCGCATCGCCCGGGTGCACCCGGCCACCTTCGGCGACCGACTGGTGGCCAAGTTCGGCCTGCCGGTGCGCGGGTTCCGCGACGCCCGGCGGCACGATCCCGGCCAGGAGCTGCGGCCCTCCCGCAACGTGCTCATGCGCGACGTCGTCTCGCTGCCCGGTGGCGACGAGGCCGCGGCAGCGTCCCGGGGGGAGGTGCGCGGTGGCGCCGCGGACCCCGACGCGTGAGCGCAGCGGCCGCAGCCGCCGCACCGTGACCTCCCCGCCCGGGGAGGACGGCACCCCGGTCGCCCCCGCACCGGCCGAGGTGGCCGTCGAGAGCGCCGCGGCGGCTGCCCGCACCCGAGCGGACGGGCACGCCCGGGGCCGGCTCACCGAGCTGCGGATCCGCGGGCTGGGCGCCATCGACGACGTCACCCTCGAGCTGGGCCGCGGCCTGACCGTCGTCACCGGCGAGACCGGCGCCGGCAAGACGATGGTGGTCACCGGGCTGACACTGCTCTTCGGCGGCCGCGCCGACCCTGGCCGGGTGCGCGCCACCGGCCGGGCCGGGGTGGAGGGCCGCCTGGAGCTGCCGCCGGAGTCGCCGGTGTGGGAGCGCGCCGCCGACGCCGGCGCCGAGCCCGACGACGACGGCAGCCTCATCCTCGCCCGCACCGTCAGCGCCGAGGGCCGCTCGCGGGCGCACCTGGGCGGGCGCAGCGTCCCCGTCGGCGTGGTCTCCGAGCTGGCCGAGGGACTCCTGGCGGTGCACGGGCAGAGCGACCAGCTGCGGCTGTCCCGCCCCGCCGAGCAGCGCCACGCCCTCGACCGCTACGCCGGCGCCGCCCACCTGCAGCTGCTCGAGGACTACCGCGCCGCCCACGCCCGCTGGCGCGAGCTGGCCGCCGACCTCGACCGCCGCCGCGGCCAGGCCCGCGAGCTCGCGCAGGCCGCCGAGGTGCTGCGGCACGGGCTGGAGGAGATCGAGGGTCTGGCGCCGGAGCCCGGCGAGGACGACGCCCTCGACGCGCTGGCCCGGCGCCTGGGCGACGCCGACGCCCTGCGGGCCGCGGTCGACGAGGCGCGGATGGCCCTGGTCGGCGACATCACCGGCGACCTCGGCGCCGAGGGCCTGCCGCAGGACGCCACCGCGGCCCTCGCCACCGCCGAGCGGGCGCTGGCCGGCACCGACGACCCCGCGCTGGTGCTGTTGGCCCGCGACCTCGCCGACGCCGTCGCCGTCGTCTCCGACGTGTCGGTGCAGCTCGCCGGGTACGTCGCCGACCTCGACGCCGACCCCGCCCGGCTGGCCGAGGTCCTCGACCGGCGGGCGGCGATCACCGCGCTGGTGCGCAAGTACGCCGACCCCGGGCAGGGGCTGGCCGGCGTGCTGGCCTGGGCCGAGGACGCCCGGCGCAAGCTCGACGAGCTCGACGTCTCCGATGAGGCGCTCGAGGCGCTGGAGGCCGCCCGCGACACCGCCCGCGCCGAGGTCGACGACCTCGCCGCCCGGGTCTCGGCCCGCCGCCGCGCCGCCGCCGACGGCTTCGCCGCCGAGGTGGGCCGGGAAGCTCGCGGGCCTGGCGATGAAGAGCGCGCGGGTCTCCTTCTCGATCGACAGCCACCCCGACCAGCCCGGCCCCGACGGCATCGACGAGGTCGCGCTGCTCATGGCCGCCCACCCCGGCGCACCGCCGCGGCCGGTGCACCGCGGCGCCTCCGGCGGTGAGCTCTCGCGGGTGATGCTGGCCATCGAGGTGGTGTTCGCCGGGGCCGACCCCGTGCCGGTGATGGTCTTCGACGAGGTCGACGCCGGCGTCGGCGGGCAGGCGGCCGGCGAGATCGGCCGGCGGCTCGCCCGGCTGGCGCGCGAGCACCAGGTCGTCGTCGTCACCCACCTGGCGCAGGTCGCCGCGTTCGCCGACACGCACCTCGTCGTCGACAAGTCACCGGACACCGCCGCCGGGGTCACCGCCACCGACATCCGGGCCGTCGACGGCGAGGACCGGGTGCGCGAGCTCGCCCGCATGCTCTCCGGCCTGGCCGACAGCGACACCGGCCAGGCGCACGCCCGCGAGCTGCTGGCCGTGGCCGCGGCGGCGCGGGCGGACTGAGCGACGGCCGGGACCCGGCAGGGGTCCGGCGGCGGCCCGGACGGAGCCGGACGGCGGCCCGGACGACCGATCGGGCACGACCGGATGGTGGGACGCAGGAGTGGGCGTCGCCCGGGACGGGTAGGCCGAGCCCCGTGCGTGCGCCGAAGCCGTTCCCGAACCCGTCCCGCCCGCCCGTCCGGGCCGCCGTCGACGGGGCCGCCCGATGAGCTGCTTCGACTCCGCCGACGAGTCGGCGCACTACGGCTTCTCCGTCTGCATGCTGCTGCAGCAGTACCGCGAGCAGCTCGGCTGGGAGGCCGCCCCCGTCGTCGAGCTGGGCACCGGTGACGCCTCGGCCATCGCCGACGTCGTCGCGGGCCTGCCGGGCCTGCGCGTCCGCAGCTTCGACATCAGCGCCGACTCCGTCCAGAGCGCCCGGGCCAACATCGCCGGGCGCGGCCTGTCCGAGCGCTACACCGTCGAGCTCGGCGACTTCTTCGATCAGGCCGACGCCGCCGGCGGCGAGCCGGTGACCACGGCGATCGCCAACCCGCCCTACATCCCGGCGCCCGACCGCGACATCCTCATGCCCGAGCTGTGGGGCGGCGAGCGCGGCAACGACCTCACCCTGCAGCTGCTCAAGGCCGGCTACGACAACGTGATCACGGCCGTGGCCAGCTACGCCGACCCGCTCACCACGGTCTCGACCGCGGCCGACCTCGGCTACCGGGTGGTCAACTTCCTCGCCATGGGGCTGGACTACGGGCCCTACAGCAGCGAGCCCAAGGTGCGCGAGCACATCCGGCGGATCGTCGCCGAGGGCCGCGGGTGGGCCGGCGACGACGAGTACATGGTCGCCGTCGCGCTGTTCACCCGGGACCCGGCCATCCCCGGCGACCGCTCCGACCAGCTGCTGCGCGCCCTCCAGCTCGACGTCTGAGCACCCGGGCGGCCCGGCGGCGCGATGCAGGCTGCCGGCGGGTCCCCGTGGCGGCCGCCGTGCACGGGGCGCCGGGACCGGCGGGCCGGCTCAGCGGCGCTTGGCGTACCCCGCGAGCCCGAACTGCAGCAGCGACAGGCCGCGCCGGCCCGCCGTCCGCAGCTCCGCGGCCAGGTCCGGGCCGGTGACGCCGGCCAGCACCCGGTCGCGGGCGAGCTCCAGCAGCCGCCCGTAGAGGGCGGTGACCGCCGAGGCGGTCAGCTCGGGCTCCACCGCGCCGGCCGGCGCGCCGGTCTCCTGCCGGATCCGCGCGGCCAGCGCCGCGGTGAGCTCCCCGAGGATCTCCCGCTCGCGCACCTGCAGCGTCCGCGACCCGCGCACCACCCGGGCCATCGCCGCCACGCCCTCGGCGGCCTCCGGGGCGCCCAGCTGCGCCATCGCCGAGACGAGGAAGACGCCGGCCGCCGCGGCGACCGACTCACCGGCCGGCCGGGAGGCGACGGCGCCGAGCAGCGCGGCCCGCATCGGCGGGTCGGTGGACAGCACCAGCCCCTCCTTGACGGGGAAGTGGTTGAACACCGTCTTCTCCACCACCCCGGCGCGCTGCGCGATCTCCACGACGCTGACGGCGTCGAAGCCGCGCTCGGCGAACAGCTCCGCGGCCGCCTCGACGATCCGGTCGCGCGTCTCCAGCCGCCGCTGCTCGCGCACCCCGGCGCCCCGGCGCCGACGCGGTCCCCGCTCGCGCGGCGCCGGTTCCGCGGCGGCGGCCGTAACGGGAGCGGCCGGTCCCTCCGGCTCCTCGGGCACGGGCGGTTCGAGGGCGGCTGCCGGGGCCGGGGCGGCGCCACCGGCCACCGCGCGCATCACCGGCGGGGTGGGGGGCGTCCGCGCGTCGTCCGCGGCCCCGGGCGGGGACGCCGGGACGCTGGCAGCTGGAGCCCCACGTGTCACGGCGGCGACGCTAGACAGCGTGCCTGGGTGCTCCGGCGCGACGGGTGGGGCAGGTGTGCCGGGCGTGTCGCGCCGTCCGTGGTGTCGGACACCCTGCGTGACCGGGTCGTTGCTGGAGCGCGTCGGAGGGAAGGCCTCCCCGACCCCCGTGGGAGCATGCGTCAATGCGCATCGGCACCCTGCGACGGAGCCGCGCCCAGGAGACGGAGCCGGGGGTGAGCGGCACCGTCCGGCTGGACCGCCGCACGAAGAACCTCACCAAGCGCCTCCGACCCGGCGACATCGCCGTCATCGACCACGTCGACATCGACCGGGTCAGCGCCGACTCCCTGGTCGCCGCCGGCGTCGGCGCCGTGGTCAACGCCGCGCCGAGCATCTCGGGCCGCTATCCCAACCTCGGCCCGGAGATCCTCACCGCCGCGGGCATCCCGCTGGTCGACGGCGTCGGCAAGGACGTGTTCGGCGCCCTCAAGGAGGGTGCGCGCGTCCGCGTCGAGGGCAACCGGCTGTTCACCGCCGACGGCACGGCCGTCGCCGAGGGCACCGAGCAGACGCCCGACACCGTGGCCAGCGCCATGACCGAGGCCAAGGCCGGCCTCTCCACCCAGTTGGAGGCCTTCGCCACCAACACGATGGAGTACATGAGGCGCGAGCGGGCGCTGCTGCTCGACGGCGTCGGCGTCCCGGACGTGCAGACGAGGATCGAGGGCCGGCACGTGCTGGTCGTCGTCCGCGGGTACGACTACAAGGAGGACCTGCAGGCGCTGCGGTCCTACATCCGCGACTACCGGCCGGTGCTCGTCGGCGTCGACGGCGGCGCGGACGCCCTCGTCGAGGCCGGCTACCAGCCGGACATGATCATCGGCGACATGGACTCGGTCAGCGACCACGTCCTCAGGAGCGGCGCCGAGGTGGTGGTGCACGCCTACGCCGACGGCCGCGCCCCCGGGCTCAAGCGGGTGCAGGACCTCGGCGTGGACGCGATCACCTTCCCGGCGGCGGCCACCAGCGAGGACATCGCGATGCTGCTGGCCGACGAGAAGGGCGCCAAGCTCATTGTCGCCGTCGGCACGCACGCCACGCTGGTGGAGTTCCTCGACAAGGGCCGCGGCGGCATGGCCTCGACCTTCCTCACCCGGCTGCGGCTGGGCGGCAAGCTGGTCGACGCCAAGGGCGTGAGCCGGCTCTACCGCAGCCGCATCTCCGGCGTCGCCCTGGTCGTGCTGGTCCTGGCCGCGCTGCTGGCGATCGTGGCCGCCCTGGCCGTGACCACCGCCGGGCGCATCTACTTCGACCTGGTGGTCGACCAATGGGACAGCTTCGTGTTCTGGCTGGAGAACCTCTTCTCGTGATCGACTTCCGTTACCACCTGGTCTCCCTGATCGCGGTCTTCCTCGCCATCGCCCTCGGCCTGGTGATCGGCGCGACCCAGCTGTCCGGGCCGCTCCTGGACAACCTGCAGGGGCAGGTGACCTCGCTGCAGGACGACAAGCGGGACCTGGAGGACCAGACGCAGGACCTGCAGGCGCAGGCCGCATCGAGCAACGCCTTCGAGTCCGCCGTCGCCCCCGCCCTGGTGCAGGGCACCCTCACCGACCGCAGCGTGCTGCTGGTGCAGGCCTCCGAGGACGTCACCACCGACACCGTGAAGGAGGTCACCGCGCTCGTCACCCAGGCCGGCGGCACGGTGAGCGGGCAGATCACCGTCCAGCCCGAGTACAGCGACGCGGCCGGCGAGCCGGGCCTGCAGAGCTACGTCACCGGCCCCGGCCGCCCGACCGGCGTGCAGCTGCCCGAGACCGACGACACCGGCCAGCTCGTCGGCGCGCTGCTCGCCCAGGTGCTGATGGTCCCGGCCGACCCCGCGGCCCCGGCGCCCGACACCGCCGCCGTCTCCGCCGTCCTCGCCGGGCTGTCGGCCCTCGACGTGCTCGTGCAGGACTCCTCCGCCGTGACGCCGGCGGACTTCGCCGTCGTGCTCACCGCCGGCGCCCCGGACGCCGAGGAGGCCGCCGACACGACCGACTCCGTGCTCGACCTGGTCACCGCGCTGGACGCCGCGGGATCGGGTGCCGTCGTGGCCGGGGACACCGAGTCGGCCGGTGAGACCGGTCTCGTCGGCGTCGTCCGCGCCGACCCGGAGGTCTCCGCGGCGGTCTCCACCGTCGACAACGTGACCAGCCCCGCCGGCCAGATCAGCACCGTCCTGGCGCTGGGCCGCGAGGGCGAGGGCACCTCCGGCAAGTACGGCACCGCGGAGGACACCCAGCCGGTGCCCCCGGTGCCCGCCACCACCCCGTGACGACGGCCCGACCGCGGCGCGCGCTGCTGGTCCTCGCCGGCGCGGCCGCCGCCCGCGGCGGCCTGGCCGCGGCGGCCGCGCTCGGCGCCCGCCCGGCCGGGATCCCCTGGCGGCGCACCAACCACGCCGGCCGGCCGGTCAGCCTGCTCGGGGGGCCGGCGACCGCCGTCGCCGCGACCGCGGCCGCCGTCCTCGGCGCACCGGCCGGCACCCGGACGGCGGCCGCGGTCGTCGGGGCGGTGTCGGGCCTGGTCGGCGGCTACGACGACCTCGCCGGCGCCCGGCCCGAGCAGGCCCGCGACAAGGGGCTGGCCGGGCACCTGCGCGCGCTGCGCGCCGGGCGCGTGTCGGCCGGCGCCGTCAAGGTCGCCGGCATCGGCGCCGCGGCCGCGGTCGCGGCACTGCTCACCCGCGAGGACCGGGACCTCGCCGACAGCGTCCTCACCACCGGGCTGGTCGCCGGCACCGCCAACCTGGTCAACCTGCTCGACCTGCGCCCCGGCCGCGCCGCGAAGGCCGCCGTCCTGACCGCCACGGCCACCCTGTCCGGGCCGGCCGGCGACCTGGTCGCCGGGCCGCTGGGCGCCGCGCTGGCCGTGCTGCCCGCCGACCTCGGCGAGCAGGTGATGCTCGGCGACGCCGGCGCCAACGCCCTCGGTGCGCTGCTCGGGCTGCGGCTGGCCGCCGTCCCCGGGCGGCCGGCGCGGGCGGGTCTGCTGGCCGCGGTCACCGCGCTGACCCTCGCCAGCGAGCGGGTCAGCTTCACCCGGGTCATCGAGGCCACCCCGGTCCTGCGCGAGCTCGACCGGCTCGGCCGCCGCCGGACGTGACCCCGGCCGGGCCGGCGGCCGCCGGGACGGTGCCGGGACGCCGCCGGCAGCTGACGCAGGGGGTGGCCGGCGCCGCGGCGCTGATCGCCGTCCTCACCGTCCTGGCCCGGCTGGCCGGCTTCGGCCGCACGCTGGTGTTCACCAACGCCGTCGGCGCCGACAGCACCGGCGACACCTACACCGCGGCCAACACCGTCCCCAACATCGTGTTCGAGGTGGTGGCCGGCGGGGCGCTGGCCTCGCTCGTGGTGCCGATGCTGGCCGGGGGGATCGCCGCCGGAGACCGGGAGCAGGTGCGCCGGACCGCCTCGGCGCTGCTGGGCTGGACCCTCCTGCTGCTCGTGCCGCTGGCCGCGCTGGTCGCCGTCCTCGCCGAGCCGATCGCCGGGCTGCTGCTGGGCGGGGGCACCGACGCCGAGGTCGCGCTCGCGGCCCGCTTCCTGCTCGTCTTCGCGCCGCAGGTCGTCCTCTACGGCATCGGCATCGTGCTCACCGGCGTCCTGCAGGCGCACCGCCGCTTCGCCGGCCCGGCCCTCGCGCCGCTGCTGTCCAGCCTCGTGGTGGCCGCCGCCTACGCGCTGTTCGCGCTCGTGGGCGGCGCCCGCGACGCCGCGGACCTCTCCACGCCGGCCGAGCTGGTCCTCGGGGTCGGCACGACGCTCGGCGTCGCCGCGCTCGCGCTCTCGCTGGTGTTCCCGCTGCGCCGCCTGCGGCTGGGCCTGCGGCCGGCGCTGCGCTTCCCGGTCGGCGCCGCGCCGCGGGTGCGCCGGCTGGCCGTGGCGGGGGTGCTGACGCTGGCCGGCCAGCAGCTGGTGGCCGCCGTCGCCATCCGGCTGGCCAACAGCGGTGCCCCCGACGGCACCCAGGTGGTCTACACCGCCGGGCTGACGCTGTTCCTCGTGCCGTGGGCGGCGGTGGCCGTGCCGCTGGCGACCTCGGCCTACCCGCTGCTGGCCGAGCGGGCCGACCGCGGCGACGAGGCCGGCTACCGGCGGGCGCTGGCGCCGGTCACCGTGCTGGTCGTCGTCGCCACCCTGGCGGCCGCGGCCGTGCTGGCCGCCGTCGCCGGGCCGATGGCGCGGGTCTTCCTGCTCGGCGGCAGCACCGCCGACGTCGCCGCGCTGCGCGACACCATCCTCGCCTTCGCCCCCGGGCTGGCCGGCTACGGGCTGGTCGCCGTCCTCACCCGGGCGCTCTACGCGCGCGGGCTGTGGAGGGCGCCGACGGCGTGCGTGCTCGGCGGGTGGCTGCTGGCCGTGGCCGCCGACCTCGTCCTCGCCGCCGCGCTGCCGGCCGCCGACCGGGCGCCGGCCCTGGCCGCGGGGCACAGCCTCGGGGTGACCGTCTCCGGTCTGGCGCTGCTGGCCGTGACCGCGCGGGTGGCGGGCGCCGCGGGGCTGGCCGGGCTGGCGCGCTGCGGGCTGCCGGCGCTGCTGGCCGCCCTCCTTGGTGCCGCCGCCGGCCTGCTCGTGGCCCGCGGCCTGGGCGCCGACCCGGTGCCCTCCGGTCCGCTGCCCGCGACGGTGGGCAGCGGCCTGCTCGCCGCGGCGGCCGTGACCGTCGTGGCCGCGGCGGTCATGATGGGGACGGCGCGCCGCCCGCTGACCGCGGCGGTGCACGCCCTGCGCACACCCGGCCGGACGGAGGTGGACGGTGGCTGAGCAGGCCCCGCCGCAGGTCCCGTCGGAGGGGCCCGCACCGCTACCGGCCCCGCTGGCCGGGCGCCGGGTCGCCGAGGTGCTGGCCACCAGCACCGGCGGCGTGGGCACCCACCTGCGCTCGGTGCTCCCCGCCCTGGCCGGCGCCGGGGCGGCGGTCACCGTCTGCGGGCCGGCCGCCACCGACGCGCTGTTCGGCTTCTCCGGGGCCGCGGCGTTCACGCCGGTGGAGATCTCCGCCGGGCTCGACCCGCTCGCCGATGTCCGCGCCGGGATCGCCCTGCGCCGGGCGCTGGCCGGCGCCGACCTGGTGCACGCCCACGGCCTGCGCGCCGGGCTGGTCGCCGCCGCGGTGCGCGCCGCCGGCCGCCGGGCACCGCGCCGGCCGCTCGTCGTCACCCTGCACAACGCGCTGCCCGAGCGGTCGGGGCCGCTGCGCCGGGTGCTCGCGCAGGCCGAGCGGTCCACCGTCCGCGCCGCCGACGTCGTGCTGGCCGCCTCCGGCGACCTCGCCGCCAACGCCCGCCGCCTGGGCGCCCGCGACGTGCGGGTGGCCCCGGTCGCCGCGCCGGCGCTGCCCCCGGCTCGGCGAGGCCGCGACGACGTCCGCGCCGAGCTGGGGCTGGCCGACGGGCGGCCGCTGGTGCTCGCCGTCGGGCGGCTGCACCCGCAGAAGGGCTACGACGTCCTGCTCGACGCCGCGGCCACCTGGGCCACCGCGCCGCGGCCGCCGCTGGTCGCGATCGCCGGGGACGGGCCGCTGGCGGCCGGGTTGTCCGCCCGCGTCGCCGCAGAGCGGCTGCCGGTGGCGCTGCTCGGCCGCCGCGGCGACGTCGCCGACCTGCTGGCCGCCGCCGACCTCGTCGTGCTGCCCTCGCGGTGGGAGGCGCGCTCGCTCACCGCGCAGGAGGCGCTGCGCGCCGGCACGCCGCTGGTCGCCAGCCGGGCCGGCGGGTTGCCCGAGCTGCTCGGCGACGCCGCCGAGCTGGTCCCGCCCGGCGACCCCGCCGCGCTGGCGACGGCGGTCACCGCGCTGCTGGCCGACCCCTCCCGGGCCGCCGCGCTGGCCGCCGCCGGCCGGCAGCGGGCGGCCGGCTGGCCCGACGAGGCGGCCACCGCCCGGCAGCTGGTCGCCGTCTACCGCGAGCTGCTGGGCCCCCCCGGGAGCGGCCGGCGATGAGGCGGGGCCGGCGGCTGCTCGTTCTCCTGCTGGCCGTCCTGGCGCTGCTCGTCCCCGGGCTCCCCGGGGCCGGGGCGGCCGAGGAGGCGGCGGGGGACTGGCGCGCCGACCGGGTCCTCGTCGTCGGCGTGCCCGGGCTGCTGTGGAGCGACGTCGACCCCGAGCGCACCCCCGCCCTGGCCGAGCTGGCCGGCAGCTCCCCGATGGGCGCGGTGTCGGTCCGCGCCGCCCGCTCGACCACCTGCCTGCTCGACGGCTGGGCCACCCTGGGCGCGGGCAACCGCGCCCGCTTCCCGGCGCCCGACGAGGCCGCGCCACAGGTGCCGGTGCCGACCGTGCCGCTGCCCGGGGAGGTCCCCGGGGAGACCGCGGCGACGCCGACGCCCGGGGCGGCCCCCGCCGGGTCCCCGGCCAGCCCGGAGCTGTCGTTCTGCGGCCTGCAGGAGAGGCTCGCCGACGTCGGGCTGGCCGACCCGCTCACCGCGGTGCGCGCCGTCGCGGAGGACCAGGCCACCGCCCGCTTCGGCGCCGAGCCGGCGGTGCTCGGCGAGGCGGTCGGCTGCGCCACCGTCGTCGGCCGGGCGCCGGTGGTCGCCGTCGCCGCGCCCGGCGTCGGGCTCACGCAGCAGGAGGCGCTGCCGGCCGACCCGGCCGGCGTGGCCGCGCTGCTCGAGCCCTGCCCGCTGACGCTGGTCTCCCTCGACGGCCTGGTCGACGCCGGCGTCCCTGGCGAGGGCAGCGAGACCGGCACCGAGCCCCGGTCGCGGGAGGCCGCGCTGACCGGCATCGACGACGAGCTCGCCCGCCTGCGCGCCGCCGTGGCCGCGCTGCCGGGGGAGACGCTGCTGCTCGTTCAGGGCGTCTCGGAGGTCAACGACGGCCGCCCGCAGCTGCACGTCGGCCTGGCCTCGGGTCCCGGCTTCACCGGGCCCGGCTGGCTCACCTCGGCCAGCACCGGCCGGGCGCCGTACACCCAGCTCATCGACGTCGCGCCGACCGTCCTGCGCGCCCTCGACCTCGAGCGGCCGGCGTCGGTGAACGGGCAGCCGCTGACGGTGACCGGGGAGCACCCGGGCACCGCCGAGGCCGTCGCCGCCCTGGAGCGCGCCAACACCGCCGCGGTCACCCACCACCGCAGCACCGGGCTCTTCTACGCCGTCCTGGTCGCCGTCGTCACCGCCGTCGTCGCCCTCGGGCTGCTCGTGCTCGGCGTCCGCCGCGACAGCCGGCCCCGCGTCCGGCTGCGTCCGGTGCTGGAGCCGGCCGCCCTCGCCGCCGCCGCGCTGCCCGCGGCCACCTACCTCGCCGGGCTGCTGCCGTGGGAGCGCGCCGGGTCACCGCGCCTGGCGCTGGCCGGGTCGGTGCTGCTGGCCGGCGCGGCCGTGCTGGCCGTGGCCGCCCTGGGCCCGTGGCGCCGCCGCCACACCGGGCCGCTGCTCGCCGTCCTCGCCGTCACCGTGGCCACGCTGGTCGGCGACGTGCTCACCGGCTCGACGCTGGAGCTCAACGGACTGCTCGGCTACGACGCGATCGTGGCCGGTCGCTTCACCGGCTACGGCAACCTCAGCTCGGGCCTGCTCGCCGGCGGGGCGCTGCTGGTCACCGCCGCGGCCGCCACCGCCGCGGGACGGCGCGCCGGCCGGGGCCGCGACGACGGCGGGCGGCGGCAGCGCCGCGTCACCGGCGCCGTCGCCCTCGCCGCGGGCCTGGTCACCGTCACCCTGGTCGGCGCCCCGGGGCTGGGCCGCGACTTCGGCGGCGTGCTCGCCGTGCTGCCCGGCTTCCTGCTGCTGGCGATGCTGCTCACCGGGGTGCGGGTGACCGCCGTCCGGCTGGGTGCGGTGCTCGCCGCGGGGGTGCTCGCGGTGGGCACGCTGGCCGTCCTGGACTGGCTGCGCCCGGCCGACGAGCGCAGCCACCTGGGCCGCTTCGTCGAGCAGGTGCTCACCGGCGAGGCGTGGACCGTGGTCAGCCGCAAGGCGCAGGCCAACCTCGACATCCTCGTGGGCAGCTCGCTGTCGTGGGTGCTGCCGGTGGCGCTGCTCGCCGCCGTCTGGCTGGTCCGCCGGCCCGGCCTCCGCGTGAGGGGCGGGCGCAGCGGGCCGGGACTGCTGCGCGACGGCGGCTCGGGGCTGCGCCCGGCCGACGCCGCGGTGCTGCGCGCCGGGCTGCTGGCCACCGCCCTGAGCCTGGCGCTGGGCGCGGCGGTCAACGACTCCGGCGTGGCGTTGCCGGCCACCGCCGCAGCGCTGCTGGTGCCGCTGCTCGTGGCGCTGGCGGCCCGGGCGCCGCGGGCCACCGGGAGGAACGGGGACGTCCCCGGGAACGCCCCGGGCGAGGGCCCGGACCGTGTTACGGTCGTCTCCCGTGGGTCGACCTGGAACACGTGATCAGTCCGCCTCGAGTCGCCTCCTGCACAACTCCCAGCCGACGAAGTTCGTCTTCGTCACCGGTGGGGTCGTCTCCTCCCTGGGCAAGGGCCTGACGGCCAGCTCGCTCGGCGCGCTGCTGTCCGCGCGGGGCCTGCGGGTGACCATGCAGAAGCTGGACCCCTACCTCAACGTCGACCCCGGGACGATGAACCCGTTCCAGCACGGCGAGGTCTTCGTCACCGAGGACGGCGCCGAGACCGACCTCGACATCGGCCACTACGAGCGGTTCCTCGACACCGACCTGACCGGCCGCTCGAACGTCACCACCGGGCAGGTCTACTCCGAGGTGATCGCCAAGGAGCGGCGCGGGGAGTACCTCGGCGACACCGTGCAGGTGATCCCGCACATCACCAACGAGATCAAGGCCCGCATCCTGGCCGCGGCCGAGGCCGGCACCGTCGACGACGAGCCGGTCGACGTGGTGATCACCGAGATCGGCGGCACCGTCGGCGACATCGAGTCGCTGCCCTTCCTCGAGGCCGCCCGGCAGGTGCGCCACGAGATCGGCCGCGACAACGTCTTCTTCCTGCACATCTCGCTGGTGCCCTACATCGCGCCGTCGGGGGAGCTGAAGACCAAGCCCACCCAGCACTCGGTGGCCGCGCTGCGCAACATCGGCATCCAGCCCGACGCGCTGGTGTGCCGCGCCGACCGGGAGATCGGCACGCCGCTCAAGCGCAAGATCAGCTTGATGTGCGACGTCGACGCCGAGGGCGTCATCTCCTGCCCCGACGCGCCGTCCATCTACGACATCCCCAAGGTGCTGCACCGCGAGGGCCTCGACGCCTACGTCGTCCGCCGGCTCGGGCTGCCCTTCCGCGACGTCGACTGGACCGTCTGGGGCGACCTGCTCGACCGGGTGCACCGCCCCAAGCAGACGGTGACCATCGCGCTGGTCGGCAAGTACGTCGACCTGCCCGACGCCTACCTGTCGGTGAGCGAGGCGCTGCGCGCCGGCGGCTTCGCGCACCGCAGCCGGGTGCAGATCCGCTGGGTGCCCTCCGACGAGTGCCAGACCCCCGAGGGTGCGGCGGCCGCGCTCGGCGACGTCGACGGGGTCTGCGTCCCCGGCGGGTTCGGCGTCCGCGGCATCGAGGGCAAGCTCGGCGCCATCCGCTACGCCCGCACCAACGCCATCCCCACCCTGGGGCTGTGCCTGGGCCTGCAGTGCATGGTGATCGAGACCGCACGCGACCTGGCCGGCATCGAGGGCGCCAACTCCACCGAGTTCGACCCCGACACCGCCGACCCGGTCATCGCCACCATGGCCACCCAGGTCGACGTCATCGCCGGCGAGCGCGGCATGGGGGGCACCATGCGGCTGGGCAGCTACCCGGCGGCGCTGCAGAAGGGCTCGGTCGTCGCGGCGGCCTACGGGTCGACGGAGATCACCGAGCGGCACCGGCACCGCTACGAGGTCGCCAACGCCTACCGCGACCGGCTCACCCAGGCCGGGCTGGTGTTCAGCGGCACCTCACCCGACGGGCTGCTGGTCGAGTTCGCCGAGCTGCCGCGCGAGGTGCACCCGTTCTTCGTGGGCACCCAGGCGCACCCGGAGCTCAAGAGCCGCCCGACCCGCCCCCACCCGCTGTTCGCCGCGTTCGTGCGGGCGGCCATCGAGCGGCAGGAGTCCGCGCGGCTGCCCGTGCCGGTGGAGCACGAGGCCGAGAAGGTGGGCATCTGAGATGAGCGAGCCGGCCGCCGAGGGCGACTACCGGGTGCTGGGCACCGAGACCGTCTACGAGGGCCGGGTCATCACCCTGGTCCGCGACACCGTGGCGATGCCCGGCGGCGGCGACAGCGTGCGCGAGGTGGTCCGCCACCCCGGCGCGGTCGCCGTCGTCGCCCTGACCGACGACGGCGACGTCGTCCTGCTGCGGCAGTACCGGCACCCGGTGGGCGGCTACCTGTGGGAGCTGCCCGCCGGCCTGCGCGACGCGGAGGGCGAGGCGCCGCTGCTCACCGCCCAGCGCGAGCTCGCCGAGGAGGTGCGCATGGCCGCCGAGCGCTGGTCGCTGCTCACCACGACGTACAGCACGCCGGGCTTCTGCGACGAGCTCGTGCTGGTCTACCTCGCCGAGGGGCTCTCCGACGTCGACCGGCCGGACGGCTTCACCGTCGAGCACGAGGAGCTCGACATGACCGTCGAGACCGTGCCGCTGGCCGAGGCCGTGCAGCGGGTGTTCGACGGGTCGATCCGGAACTCGGCCGCCGTCGTCGGTCTGCTCGCCGCCGCCCAGCACCGCGCCGCGGGCACGCGGCTGCGCCCCGTCGACGCGACCTAGCGACCTCGCAGTTCGGCCCTCTCGCAGGGGCCCGCCGCGAGCCTGCGAGCGGTGGGGGGCGAGAGGGTCCCTTCTCAGCCGATGACGACGGGGCTGGACCAGCCGATCTGCACGTACTCGGTGACGCCGGTGTCCTCGTCGAGCACGAGCTCCTCGAGCCAGAACACGTAGGGGACCCCGCCGGTCAGGCCGCCCAGGGCCGCGGTCACCTCGCCGCAGTCGCCACGCTGGCCGACGGTCACCTGCGGCGGCGCGGGCTGCTCACCGGCCACCAGCTGCTGGCTGACCGCCGTCACCCGGTAGCCCTGCACGACGTCCCGGCCGTCGGCCTGCCAGCTCACCGTGGCCGACCCCGCGCCGGGCACCACACCGGGCGGGACCTGCCGGAGGCTGCCGTACCCGCCGCACTGGGCCGGTGGCGGGGTGGTCTGCAGCGGCTCGCCGTGGGGCACCAGCGGCGTGGGCAGCTCCACCTGCAGCCGGCGCGGCGCCGGGACGGCGAGCACCGGGGTGTCGACGACGGGGTCGGGCACGCCGGTCCAGACCTCCGGCGACTCGACCACCGGGGCCGGCTCGGGACCGTCGGCGGTCCCTGCGTTGCGGAACGGCGCCCAGGAGGCGGTCACCTGCGCGCCGATCTCCGTGGCCGGCGCCGACAGCGTCACCAGCCCGACCGCCGTCGCGACCAGCACCCCACCGGCGATCCCGCCGGCCGAGGGGCCGGAGCGCCCCCGCCGCCGCGACCGCGCCCGGCTGCGTCCCGTCCGTCCCACGCCCACCTCCTGGCTCAGCAGGGACATCGGCACGCGGGGCGGCGACCTCAACCCGAGAGCGGGGGCGCGGTGGCACCCGGGCCGGGATCGGGCAGCCGCAGCCCCAGCCGGGCGGCCTCCAGCGCGGCCAGCGCGCGCACCGCCGCAGGGTCGCCGGCCCGCCAGGCGGCGCCGGTGCCCGGCGGCAGCGCGGCCAGCCGGGTCAGGGGAGCGGTGGCGACGGCGCGGGCGGCGAGCAGCTCGAGGTCGCCCGGGCCGCCCGACATCCGCGCCACCGCCGAGGCCTCCCGGACCCAGCGCAGCCGCCACGGCAGCCAGCGCAGCAGCGCCCAGCCGACGGGGAGGACGACGAGGACGACGGCGAGCACCACGGCGAGCGTGCCGACGGCGTCCTGCGCGGACTGCCCCGCCCCGCTCACCGAGCCCGCGGCGTCGCCGAGCGCGTCGAACGGCGCGGACAGCTCGTCGCCGACCACGGGCACGTCCTCGGCCGCCGACGCCGCCGAGCCCATGCTGTCGGCCACCGACGTCCCGAGGTCCTCCACCGCGCGGCCGGGCTCGGCCAGCACGAGCACCGACCCGTGCACCACCCGCGCGACCAGCACCCACAGCACCGCCCACGCGAGCACGCCGACGTCGGCGAGGACCTGGCGCAGCCGGCGGTCGGGACGGGCGGCGTACAGGCGCATCAGGAACTTCCTCCTCCGGGCGGGTGACCCCGGCCATCGTCGGGGCTGCGCGCGGTGGCGGCAGCGCGGGCGCTGGCTAGGCTCCGGCCGGAGCCGCCCCACCGGGCGGCCGCAGCAGCACGACCCAGGAGCTGGCGCGGGCCGACGACCTCGGCCCGGCCGCACGGACGGGAGCGATCGGATGCACGTCGGGGTGCCCCGAGAGGTCAAGAACAGGGAGTACCGGGTGGCGCTGACCCCGGCCGGGGTCACCGAGCTGACCCGGGCCGGCCACACGGTGCTCGTCGAGGCGGGCGCGGGGGAGGGGTCCTCCATCCCGGACGCCGACTTCACCGCGGCGGGCGCGCGGATCGTCGGCAGCGCCGACGACGTCTGGGCCGACGCCGACCTGCTGCTCAAGGTCAAGGAGCCGGTGGAGGAGGAGTACGGGCGGCTGCGCGCCGGGCAGACGCTGTTCACCTACCTGCACCTGGCCGCCTCGCGGGCGTGCACCGAGGCCCTGGTCGCCTCCGGCACCACCGCGATCGCCTACGAGACCGTGCAGACGGCGAACGGCGCGCTGCCGCTGTTGGCGCCGATGAGCGAGGTCGCCGGGCGGATGGCGCCGCAGGTCGGCGCGCACAGCCTGGAGCGGGCCCACGGCGGGCGCGGGGTGCTGCTCGGCGGGGTGTCGGGCGTCTACGCGGCCAAGGTCGTCGTCCTCGGCGCCGGGGTGTCGGGGATGAACGCCGCGGCGATCGCGCTGGGCATGCAGGCCGAGGTCGTCGTCCTCGACCGCGACATCGACAAGCTGCGCGCCGCCGACCGGATCTACCAGGGCCACCTGCAGACCGTCGCCTCCACCTCCTACGAGGTCGAACGCGCCGTGCTCGACGCCGACCTGGTCATCGGCGCGGTGCTGGTGCCCGGGGCCAAGGCGCCCACGCTGGTGAGCAACGACCTGGTGAAGCGGATGAAGCCCGGCTCGGTGCTCGTCGACATCGCCGTCGACCAGGGCGGGTGCTTCGAGGACAGCCGGCCCACGACACACGACGAGCCGACCTTCCGCGTGCACGAGTCGGTGTTCTACTGCGTGGCGAACATGCCCGGAGCCGTTCCCAACACCTCCACGCACGCGCTCACCAACGTCACGCTGCCCTACGTCATGGCCCTGGCCGCCCAGGGCACGCGGGCCGCGGTGGGCGCCGACCCGGCCCTGGCCCACGGCGTCAACGTCGTGGCCGGCCACGTGGTGCTGCGGGAGGTGGCCGACGCGCACGGGATGGACGCCGTGCCGTGGGAGGAGGTCCTCACCTGACCGCGACCGCTGCGCCGCCCGACGTCGAGCGGGTGGTGACCGGCTACCTCGACCACCTCGCCGTCGAGCGGGGCCTGGCCGCCAACACGATCTCCTCCTACCGCCGCGACCTGCGCCGCTACGCGCGGTTCCTCGCCGACGCCGGCGTGCGCGGGCTGGGGGAGGTGGCCGAGAGCGACGTCTCGGGGTTCCTGGCCGCGCTGCGCGCCGGGGACGACGAGCACCCGCCGCTGTCGGCGACGTCGGCGGCGCGGGCGGTGGTCGCCGTCCGTGGCCTGCACCGGTTCGCCCTGCTCGACGGGCTGGTGCCCGGCGACGTCGCCGCCGAGGTCCGCCCGCCGGCGCCGGCGCGGCGGCTGCCCAAGGCGATCCCGGTGGAGGCCGTGGTGGCCCTGATCGAGGCGGCGGGCTCGCTCGAGGGCCCGCGCGGGCTGCGCGACCGGGCGCTGCTGGAGGTCCTCTACGGCACCGGCGCGCGCATCTCCGAGGCCGTGGGCCTGGCCGTCGACGACCTCGACCGCGGGCAGTCGGTGGTGCGGCTGGCCGGCAAGGGCGGCAAGGAACGGATCGTGCCGGTGGGCAGCTACGCCCTGCGCGCGGTCGAGGAGTACCTGGTGCGGGCCCGCCCGGCGCTGGCGGCGGCCGGGCGGGGCGGCGTCCGCGGCGGGCGGCTGTTCCTCAACGCCCGCGGCGGGCCGCTGTCGCGGCAGAGCGCCTGGGCGATCCTGCGGACGGCGGCCGAGCGGGCCGGCGACGCCGCGCTGGCGCAGCACGTGTCCCCCCACACGCTGCGGCACTCCTTCGCCACCCACCTGCTCGACGGCGGCGCCGACGTCCGCGTGGTGCAGGAGCTGCTCGGCCACGCCTCGGTGACCACGACGCAGGTGTACACGCTGGTGACGGTCGACAAGCTGCGCGAGGTCTACGCGAGCAGCCACCCGCGCGCGCTGAGCTGACGACCGGCTGGGCGCTGTTCCGGCACAAGTTGCCCACGGCGGCGCGGTGACCGCCTGGGGACAACGGCAACACTCGCCATCCCCGGCGTGTCGGCCCGCGAGATCCGTGCTGGCGTCCCTACCGTCGGTCACGACCCGAGCGGACAGGACGGCTGCCCGCGGCCGGCACCGCCGGCAGGGCACCGGAGGAAGGGCGACCCATGGCGATCCGAGGGGACGTGGCCGGACAGGCCCTCGTGCTCCCGGCCGAGGGCGGCACCGAGATGGGCGCCGCCACCTCGAAGCTGGACCCCGCGCGCGCACGGCAGCGGCGGCTCCCCGAGCCGCCGCCCCTCGAGCGGCACGGCCCGGCGCAGGTCATCGCGATGTGCAACCAGAAGGGCGGCGTCGGCAAGACGACGTCGACGATCAACCTGGGCGCCGCGCTGGTCGAGTACGGCCGCCGGGTGCTGCTGGTCGACCTCGACCCGCAGGGCGCGCTGTCGGTCGGCCTCGGCGTGCCCGCCCAGCAGCTCGAGCGCACCGTCTACAACGCGCTCATGGAGCGGCACACCACGCTGGCCGACGTCCGCGTGGGCACCGACGTGCCCGGCCTGGACCTGGTGCCGAGCAACATCGACCTGTCGGCCGCCGAGGTGCAGCTGGTCAGCGAGGTCGCCCGCGAGCAGACGCTGTTGCGCGCGCTGGACTCCGTCCGCGACGAGTACGACTACGTCCTCATCGACTGCCAGCCCTCGCTGGGCCTGCTGACCGTCAACGCGCTCACCGCCGCGCACGGCGTGGTCATCCCGCTGGAGTGCGAGTTCTTCTCGCTGCGCGGCGTGGCGCTGCTCGTCGACACGATCGACAAGGTCAAGGAGCGGCTCAACCCGTCGCTGGAGGTGTCCGGGATCCTCGCGACGATGTACGACTCCCGGACCGTGCACTGCCGGGAGGTGTTCAGCCGGGTGGTCGAGGCCTTCGGCGACACCGTGTTCCAAACGGTCATCCAGCGCACCGTGCGCTTCCCGGAGACCACCGTCGCCGGCCAGCCCATCACCACCTGGGCGCCGACCTCCTCGGGCGCGGCCGCCTACCGTGACCTGGCCAAGGAGGTGATCGCGCTGTGAGCGGGCGTGCGAGCTCACCCGTGTGCCGCGGACGTCGCGGAGCGCGTCCGACGAGCGCCGGCGAGGAGGTCGCGTGACGCGCCGTCCGGTGCTGCCCGGTGCCGACGAGCTGTTCCGGCGCACCGACACGCCCGCGGCGGAGGTCACCGAGCTGCCCGACCTGAAGTCGGCCACCACCTCCTCGGCGCTGCGGTCGGCGCACCGGCGGGTGGCCGCCGTGCCGGACGAGGAGCCGACTCCCGGCGGTGCCGGCCTGACGCTGGTCCCCGGCGGCGCGCAGGCCGACCCGCTGGCCGCCTACCGCGCACCGGTCGCCCCGGCGCCGTCGGCTCCCGGTGCCCGCACCCGGGGCAAGGCCGCCCGCCCGGTCGGGGGCGCCCGCACCCGCCACGACGAGAAGATCACCGTCTACATCTCCGCCGAGGAGCTGCTCGCGCTGGAGAGCGCCCGCCTGTCGCTGCGCGCCGAGCACGGCGTGGCCGCCGACCGCGGCCGGATCGTGCGCGAGGCGATCACCGTGCTGCTCGCCGACCTGGCCGACAACGGCGAGGACTCGGTGCTGGTCCGCCGCCTCCGCGGCTGAGGCCCGCCGTCCGCACGCGAATGGCGGGATCTGTCGGGGGCCGGCCGTAGCCTTGCCCTCCGTGAACGGTGCAGCGCAGGCGGTGGCGGAGCGCCCGGAGGTCGGCCCGGCGCGCTTCACCGTCCGGCTCACCAACTTCGAGGGCCCGTTCGACCTGCTGCTGCAGCTGATCGCCAAGCACCAGCTCGACGTCACCGAGATCGCCCTGTCGGTGGTCACCGACGAGTTCATCGCCCACCTGCGGGCCATGGGCGACGAGCTCGACCTCGACCAGGCCAGCGAGTTCCTCGTCGTCGCCTCCACCCTGCTCGACCTCAAGGCCGCCCGGCTGCTGCCGGCCGCCGAGATCGAGGACGAGGACGACCTCGAGCTGCTCGAGGCGCGCGACCTGCTCTTCGCCCGCCTGCTGCAGTACCGCGCCTACAAGCAGGCCGCCGCGTTCCTGCGCGAGCGGGAGACCGGCGCCGTCGGCCGGTACACCCGCGAGGTGCCGCTGGAGCCGCGCTTCGCCGGGTTGCTGCCCGAGGTGCTGCTGGGCGTCACGCCCGAGCGCTTCGCCGCCCTGGCCGCGCGGGCGCTGGCCCCGAAGGAGCCGCCGACGGTCGGCGTGGCGCACCTGCACGCCCCGGCCGTGAGCGTCGCCGAGCAGCTGCTCGCCGTCCGCGGCGCGCTGCTGGGCTCCGGCACGCTCACCTTCCGCGCGCTGACCGGGGACTGCTCGACGACGATGGAGGTCGTCGCCCGCTTCCTCGCCCTGCTCGAGCTCTACCGGCAGCAGCGCGTCACGTTCACCCAGCTGACGCCGCTCGGCGAGCTGCACGTGCGGTGGACCGGCCCGGCCGCCGTCCCGGCCGTGGCCGACCTCGGGGACGGCAGGCCCGGGGACGACGACCGGGAGGAGGCCTCGTGACCAGCCCGGACGACGAGCGGGGCCCCGTCTCCTGGGAGGCGCTGGCCGCCGAGCTGGCGGCCACCCGCGAGGAGACGGCCGGCCGCCCCGACGCCGACCCCGCCGTCTGGGACGCCGTCGCCGCGGAGCTGGCCGCCCGGGTGGCCGAGCGGCCGGCGGTGCCCGACGCCGAGCCCCCACCGGTGCCCGCCGAACCCGAGCCGACGCCGCCGCTCGGGCCGACCGCGGGGTCCACCGGGCCGGAGCCGCCGGCGCTGTTCGAGCTGCCGCCGCCGCCCGAGCCGGAGGAGCAGCTCGACGCCGGCGAGCTGCGCGGCGGGCTCGAGGCGCTGCTGTTCGTCGCCGACGGCCCAGTCGACGAGGCCACCCTCGCCGGGGCGCTGCGCTGCCCGCCGGCCCGCGTGCGGACGGCGCTGGGCGAGCTCGCGGCCGACTACGACACCCGCCGCGCCGGCATCACGCTGCGCCGGGTAGGGGAGGGGTGGCGGCTCTACACGCGGGAGGAGTTCGCCCCCGTGGTCGAGCGCCACCTGGCCGACGGGCAGCGCACCCGCCTGACCCAGGCCGCGCTGGAGACGCTCGCCGTCATCGCCTACCGCCAGCCGGTGACCCGCGCCCGGGTGTCGGCGATCCGCGGGGTCGGCGTCGACGGCGTCATGCGCACCCTGCTCGCCCGCGGCCTGGTGGCCGAGGTGGGCACCGACCCCGACAGTGGCGGCGGTCTCTACGGGACGACGCCGCTGTTCCTGGAGCGGCTGGGCCTGACCGGCCTCGACGAGCTGCCCCCGCTGGCGCCGCTGCTGCCCGACCCCGCCGCCGTCGCCCGCGAGACGTCGCAGGGCTGACGGTCCCGGCCTTCCTGGAGGACCTGATGGAGGTCCTCGCGGCCGGCCACGACCGGAGCCCACCGCAGGTGGCGGCGGTCCGCAAGCGTCACGGGTGGGTCCCCGGAGGTTGAGCACCTCCCCGTCGGCGCCGTCCGGCGGGTGGCCGCGGGGTGGGAGACTGGTCGCGATGACCACCGCCCCGCACCCCGACGAGCTCCCCGGCACCCCGGCCGGCGAGGGCTGGTCGGAGGACATGGAGCTCGCCCCGGCCCACCCCGCCGACCGCGAGCCCGCCGCCGCACCCGAGGAGCGCCAGGGAGAGCGGCTGCAGAAGGTGCTCGCCCGCGCCGGCGTCGGCTCCCGCCGCGTCTGCGAGGAGATGATCGACCGCGGCCGGATCAGCGTGAACGGCCGGACCGTCGTGGTCCAGGGCATGCGGGTGGACCCGGCCACCGACAAGATCGCCGTCGACGGGCGGCGGATCGAGCTGCGCGACGACCGCGTCACCTACGCGATCAACAAGCCCTCCGGCGTGCTCACCGCGATGAGCGACGACCGCGAGCGGCCCACGATCGGCGACATGGTCGGCGACCTCGCCCCCGGGCTGGTGCACGTCGGGCGGCTCGACCAGGACACCGAGGGCCTGCTGCTGGTCACCAACGACGGCGAGCTGGCCCACCGCCTGGCCCACCCCTCCTACGGGGTGAAGAAGACCTACCTGGCGCAGGTGTCGGGCTCGGTGTCCCGCGAGGTGCACCGCCGGCTGCGCGCGGGCGTCGAGCTCGAGGACGGCCCGGTGAAGGTCGACTCCTTCTCCGTCGTCGACACCCACGCCGGGCAGTCGGTGGTCGAGGTGGTCCTGCACGAGGGCCGCAAGCACATCGTGCGCCGGCTGCTGGCGCACGTCGGCCTGCCGGTGTCGCGGCTGACCCGCACCGCGGTCGGCCCGGTGCAGCTGCAGCGGATGCGCAGTGGCTCGATCCGCCGGCTGACCCGCCAGGAGGTCGGCGCTCTCGAGGAGCTCGTCGGCCTGTAGGAGCCGCCTCCGTTCCCCCGTGACCATCAGCACCTGGCTGCCCCCGTCGGCGTGTCGGGCAGCCACCCGCCGATGATCACGGCGGGGAGGCGGGGAGGCCAGGGGGAGGCGGTGGTCAGTCGATCCAGCGGGCGGGGTCGGCCAGGACGCCGTCCAGCGCCCGGAGAGCCGCGCCCGTGGCTCCGGCGGCCGGGAGCGCGGAGGCCTCCCGCACGTCCACGCGGCGCCACCGCGCCGAGAGCACCCGCCGCCCCAGCAGGTGCTCGACTCGCGGGCGCAGGAGCCCGGTGAGCGCGGCCAGCTGCCCGCCGAGGACGACGGTGGGCAGGTCGAGCACGTTGAGGACGCCGGCGAGCGCCACGCCCAGCGCGTCGGCCGCCGCGGTCACGGCCCGCTCGGCGTCGGCGTCCCCCGCGGCCACCCGCGCGGCGAGCTCCGCCGGCGGGGCGTCGCGCGCCAGCCCGGCGGCGGCCATGAGCGCGTGCCGCCCGGCGTACTGCTCCAGGCAGCCGGTCGAGCCACAGCGGCAGGCCGGGCCGGCCGGGTCGACGCACACGTGGCCCACCTCGCCGGCCCACCCGGCGCTGCCGCCGACGACGCGTCCGTCGAGGACGGCGGCGCCGCCGATGCCGATCTGCCCGGACAGGTAGAGGAAGTCCCGCAGGGGACCCGGCCGCCCCGGCGCCGCCTCGGCGACCGTGCGGGCGGCCAGGTCGGCCTCGTTGCCGGGCGCCGGCGTGAGGCCGCCCGGCAGGTGCGTGGCCAGCAGGTCGGCGGCGGGGACGCCGGACCAGCCCAGGTTGGGTGCCCGCAGCAGCACGCCGCTCCCGGCGTCGACCAGGCCCGGCAGTGCCAGCCCGGCCCCGGCCAGCCGCACCCCTCCGGCCCCGGACACGACCTCGGTGGCCAGCGCGCCGAGGCGGGCCAGCGTCGGCTCCGGGTCGGCTCCGGCGAGGTCCCGTTCCTCCACCTGCTCGGCCACCACCCGGCCGCGCAGGTCCAGCACCCGGGCGGCGAGCAGTCCGGCGTCGACCTGCAGGCCGAGGGCTCCGGTGCGCGCGCCGGGCAGCAGCGGCGTGGCCGGTCGTCCGGGACCCGACGGGGTCGGCCGCGCGCCCTCGTCGAGCAGGCCGCCGGCGACCAGGTCGTCGACCAGCCGGGTGGCGGTCGCCCGCGTCGTCCCGGCCCGGGTGGCGACGTCGGCCCGCGACGGCGGTGTGTCCGCGGCGCAGACGGTCCGCAGCACGAGCGCCAGGTTGGTGCTGCGCAGCGTCGACTGGCGCGCGACGCTGGGCTGCGGCCGGGTCGTCGTCACCTCTTGAGACTAACGGGGTCCACGGGTTATGTTCTATGGCAATACAAATTCAGTGGAGGGATCCCCATGAGCGCGCTGCAGCCCACCCGCGAGGACAAGTTCACCTTCGGCCTCTGGACCGTCGGCTGGCCGGGCCGCGACCCCTTCGGCGAGGCCAGCCGCTCGGCCGTCGACGTCGTCGAGTCGGTGCACCGCCTCGCCGAGATGGGCGCCTACGGCGTCACCTTCCACGACGACGACGTGATCCCGTTCGGCAGCGACACCACCGCGCGCGACGAGCACGTCAAGCGCTTCCGCGCCGCGCTGGACGAGACCGGCCTGGTCGTGCCGATGGTCACCACCAACCTGTTCACCCACCCGGTGTTCAAGGAGGGCGGCCTGACCGCCAACGACCGCGAGGTCCGCCGCTACGCCATGCGCAAGGTCATGCGCAACATGGACCTCGCCGCCGAGCTGGGCGCGCAGACCTACGTCCTGTGGGGCGGCCGCGAGGGCACCGAGGTCGACACCGCCAAGGACCTCCTCGCCGCGCTGGACCGCTACGCCGAGGCGATCGACACCCTGGCGGCCTACTCCGAGGCCCGCGGCTACGGCCTGCGCTTCGCGCTGGAGCCCAAGCCCAACGAGCCCCGCGGCGACATCTTCCTGCCCACCGTCGGGCACGCCATCGCCTTCATCTCCAAGCTCGACCACGCCTCCCTCGTGGGGATCAACCCCGAGACCGGCCACGAGCAGATGTCGAACCTGAACTTCACCCACGGCATCGCCGAGGCGATCTGGCTGGGCAAGCTCTTCCACATCGACCTCAACGGCCAGCACGGGCCCAAGTTCGACCAGGACCTGGTGTTCGGCCACGGCGACCTGCTGCAGGCCTTCAGCACCGTCGACCTGCTGGAGAACGGCGGCCCGCAGGGCGGCCCGTCCTACGACGGTCCCCGGCACTTCGACTACAAGCCGCTGCGCACCGAGGACATGGACGGCGTCTGGCGCTCGGCCGAGGCCAACATGCGCACCTACCTGCTGCTCAAGGAGCGGGCCGCGGCCTTCCGCGCCGACCCCGAGGTGCAGGAGGCGCTCGCCGCCGCCCGCGTCCCGGAGCTGCGGCAGCCGACCCTGGGCGAGGGCGAGACCTTCGAGGAGCTGCTGGTCGACCGCTCGTCGTTCGAGGACTTCGACGCCGACACCGTCGCCCAGCGCGGCGCCGGGGTCGTCCGCGTCGACCAGCTGATGCTCGAGCACCTGCTCGGCGCCCGCTGAGCCGGTCATGACACTGGTGGCCGGGGTCGACTCGTCGACCCAGTCGTGCAAGGTCGTGGTGCGGGACGCCGACAGCGGCGCCCTGGTCCGGGAGGGCCGGGCGCCGCACCCGGAGGGCACCGAGGTGGACCCGGCCGCCTGGGAGGCGGCGCTGCGGACGGCGGTCGCCGAGGCCGGCGGCCTCGACGACGTCGCCGCGGTGGCCGTCGGCGGGCAGCAGCACGGGATGGTCTGCCTCGACGAGGACGGCCGGGTCGTGCGCGACGCCCTGCTGTGGAACGACACCCGCTCGGCGCAGGCGGCGACGGACCTGACCGCCGAGCTGGGCGGCCCGCAGGCGTGGGCCGACGCCGTCGGCCTGGTGCCGGTGGCCTCCTTCACCGTCACCAAGCTGCGCTGGCTGGCCGAGGCCGAGCCGGCGAACGCGGCGCGGACGGCGGCGGTGTGCCTGCCGCACGACTGGCTCACCTGGCAGCTGGCCGGTACGCCGGGCCTCGACGCCCTGGTCACCGACCGCGGGGACGCCAGCGGCACCGGCTACTGGTCGCCGGCGGAGGAGGCATACCGGCCCGACCTGCTCGAGCGGGCCTTCGGCCGCACGCCGGTGCTGCCGCGGGTGCTCGGTCCGGCCGAGCGGGCCGGGACGGTCGCCGGCGGCGGCGCGGTGCTCGGTCCCGGCACCGGCGACAACGCGGCCGCGGCGCTGGGCATCAGCGCCGAGCCCGGTGACGTCGTGCTGTCGATCGGCACTTCTGGCGTGGTCTCCACCGTGTCCACCACGCCGAGCGCCGACCCGTCGGGCACCGTGGCCGGGTTCGCCGACGCCACCGGCAACTTCCTGCCGCTGGTCGTCACGCTGAACGCCGCCCGGGTGCTCGACGCCACCGCCCGGCTGCTCGGCGTCGACCACGCGGAGCTGTCCCGGCTGGCGCTCAGCGCGCCGGCCGGGGCCGGCGGCCTGGTGCTGGTGCCCTACCTGGAGGGCGAGCGGACGCCGGACCGCCCGCGCTCCACCGGGGCGGTGCACGGCCTGACCCTGGCCACCGCCACCCCGGCGCACCTGGCGCGCGCCGCCGTCGAGGGGCTGCTGTGCGGCCTCGCCGACGGGCTGGAGGCCATCGCCGCCCAGGGCAACCCGGTGCGCCGAGTGCTCCTGGTCGGCGGCGGCGCCCGCTCGGAGGCCGTCCGCCGGCTCGCCCCCGCCGTCCTCGGCGTGCCGGTCCTGGTGCCGCCGCCGGGGGAGTACGTGGCCGACGGCGCCGCCCGGCAGGCCGCCTGGGTGCTCGCCGGCGGCGACTCCCCGCCGGTGTGGCCGGCCACCAGCACCGAGACCTTCGAGGCCGACCCGGTCCCGTTCGTCCGCGAGCGCTACGCCGAGGTCCGCGACCTCACCGCCGGCCGCGCGCGGTGAGCCTGCTCCCCACGGGCGAGCAGCACGTCCTGCGCGCCGGGGACGCCGAGGCCGTCGTCGTCGAGGTCGGCGGCGGGCTGCGCAGCTACCGGGCCGGCGGCGGCGACGTCGTCGACGGGTACGGGTCCCGCGAGATGGCCGCCGACTGCCGCGGGCAGGTGCTCGCCCCCTGGCCCAACCGGCTGCGCGACGGCGTCTGGTCCTGGGAGGGCGCCCGGCACGTCACGCCGGTGACCGAGCCCGAGCGCGGGACGGCGCTGCACGGCCTGGTCCGGTACGCCGCCTGGCGGGTGGCCGGCCGGGCGGAGGACGCCGTCGTCCTCGAGCACGTGCTGTTCCCGCAGCCGGGCTACCCGTTCGCCCTGCGGCTGCAGGTGGCCTACGCGCTGTCGGCCGAGGGGCTGCGGGTGACGACGACGGCGAGCAACGAGGGCGAGACCGACCTGCCCTACGGCGAGGGCCACCACCCCTACCTGGCCTCGCCGGGCGGACGGCTCGACGGCGACGTGCTCACCGTGCCGGCGGCCACCCGGATCACCCCGGACGAGCGGCTGCTGCCGGTGGGCACCGAGCCGGTCGAGGGGACGCCGTACGACCTGCGCACCGGCCGGCGGATCGGCGACCTGCGCCTCGACGACTGCCTCACCGACCTCGCGCGCGACGCCGACGGGGTGGCCGAGGTGCGGCTGGTGGGCCCCGACGGCCGGGGCGCCGCCGTCTGGCTGGACGCCTCCTACCGCTACCTGCAGCTGTTCAGCGGCGACGTCGTCGAGCTCGCGTCCCGCCGCCGGCAGGGGCTGGCCGTCGAGCCGATGACCTGCCCGCCGGACGCCTTCCGCTCCGGGGAGGCGGTCGTCCGGCTGGCGCCGGGGGAGTCGACGACGTCGACCTGGGGCATCCGCCCGCTCTGACCCGCCCCGGAGGCACCGCTCGTCGTGCCCGCGGCTGCCACGGGGAGGGCGGTGGCGGGAGGTACCTAGACTCGACCGGGCACCCCGGAACGGGAGCCGGGACCGACCGAGGAGGGTGCACGTGGCCGTACGGGCCATCCGGGGCGCGACACAGGTGGACGCCGACGACCGCGACCAGGTCCTCGAGGCCACCCGGGAGCTGGTGAGCACGGTGGTCGAGCGCAACGGCCTCCACCACGACGACATCATCAGCATCCTGTTCACCGCGACCCCCGACCTCGTCTCGGAGTTCCCCGCGCTCGCCGCCCGCGAGCTGGGCATGGGCGACGTGCCGCTGATGTGCGCGACCGAGATCTCCGTGCCGCACGCGCTGCCGCGGGTGCTGCGGCTGATGGCGCACGTGGAGACCCCGAAGCCGCGGACGGAGATCCAGCACGTGTACCTGCGGGGTGCCGTGGCGCTGCGACGGGACATCGCGCAGTGAGCGAGCGCCAGCGAGCGGCCACCACTGCGCGGGGTGATCGCGCAGTGAGCGAGCGCCAGCGAGCGGCCACCACTGCGCGGGGTGATCGCGCAGTGAGCGAGCGCCAGCGAGCGGCCACCACTGCGCGGGGTGATCGCGCAGTGAGCGCGGCGAGCGGCTTCCGGGGACAGGTGACCCTCGACGGGCCGTCGGGGACGGGCAAGTCGTCGGTGGCGCGCGCGGTGGCCGCCCGGCTGGGCGCGGCCTACCTCGACACCGGCGCCATGTACCGCGCCGCCACCGTGGCCGTGCTCGACGCCGGGGTCGACCCGGAGGACGCCGAGGCGGTGGCCCGCGTGGTGGCCCTCGCCCGCATCGAGGTGGGGACGCACGCAGACACCGAGCAGGTGGCGGTCGACGGCACCGACGTCGCGGTGCGCATCCGCGGCGCCGAGGTCACCCGCACCGTGTCGGCGGTCTCGGCGGTGCCCGCGGTGCGCCGCCGGCTGGTCGACCAGCAGCGGTCGCTGGCGGCCGCGGCCGACGCCGTCGTCGTCGAGGGCCGCGACATCGGCACCGTGGTGCTGCCCGACGCGACCGTGAAGGTCTATCTGACCGCCGCGCCGGAGGCCCGCGCGCAGCGGCGGGCGGCCCAGCTCGGGCTGACCACCCCTGACGAGATCGCCGACCTGGCCGCCGACCTGCGCCGCCGCGACGAGTACGACAGCAGCCGCGCGGACAGCCCGCTGCGGCCGGCCGCCGACGCGGTGGTGGTCGACAGCACCGACCTCGACCGGGACCAGGTGGTCGACCGCGTGGTGGAGCTGGCCTGCTCGGCAGTGGAGGTGGGCTCGTGAGCGAGGAGGGGACCGGCGCTCCGCTGCCGGTGGTGGCGATCGTCGGGCGACCCAACGTGGGCAAGTCGACGCTGGTCAACCGGGTCCTGGGCCGGCGGGCCGCGGTGGTGCAGGACGTCCCGGGGGTCACCCGCGACCGCATCTCCTACGAGGCGCTGTGGAACGGCCGGCGGTTCACCGTGACCGACACCGGCGGCTGGGACCCGCGGGCCGACGGGCTGGGTGCCTCGATCAGCCGGCAGGCCGAGCACGCGATGCGCACCGCCGACGTCGTCGTGCTCGTCGTCGACAGCCAGGTCGGGGCCACCGACACCGACCTGGCGGCCGCGCGCATCCTGCGCCGCAGCGACCGGCCGGTGATCCTCGTCGCCAACAAGGTCGACGACGAGCGCAGCGAGGCCGGCGCCGCCGAGCTGTGGTCGCTGGGCCTGGGGGAGCCGCAGCCGGTGAGCGCGCTGCACGGCCGCGGTTCCGGCGACCTGCTCGACCTGGTCCTCGACGCGCTGCCCGAGGCGCCGCGCGGGGAGCCGGAGGAGGGCGGTCCGCGCCGGGTGGCGCTGGTCGGCCGGCCCAACGTGGGCAAGTCCAGCCTGCTCAACCGGCTGGCCAAGGAGGAGCGCTCCGTCGTCGACTCCGTCGCCGGCACCACCGTCGACCCGGTCGACTCGATCATCACCCTCGGCGGCGAGGAGTGGCGGTTCGTCGACACCGCCGGCCTGCGCCGCAAGGTCAACACCGCCAGCGGCACGGAGTACTACGCCAGCCTGCGCACCGAGGCCGCGATCCAGGCCGCCGAGGTCGCCGTCGTCCTGCTGGCCGCCGACGAGGTGATCAGCGAGCAGGACCAGCGGGTGATCACCCAGGTGATCGAGGCCGGCCGCGCGCTGGTCATCGCGTTCAACAAGTGGGACGCCATCGACGAGGACCGGCACGCCCAGCTGGAGCGGGAGGTCGAGCGCGATCTCGCCCGCGTGCGGTGGGCCTCGCGGGTGAACATCTCGGCGGTCAGCGGCCGCGGCGTTGGCAGGCTCGCCGACCACCTGCGGGCCGCGCTGGCCTCGTGGGAGACGCGGATCCCCACGGCCGAGCTCAACGCCTACGTCCGCCAGCTGGTGATGGAGACGCCGCCGCCGGCCCGGGGCGGGCGCGCGCCGAAGATCAAGTACGTGACGCAGGCCGACGTCCGGCCGCCGCGGTTCGTCGTGTTCTCCACCGGGTTCCTCGAGGCGGGCTACCGGCGCTTCCTCGAGCGCAAGCTGCGCGAGCGGTGGGGCTTCGGCGGGACGCCGATCGACATCTCCGTCAAGGTCCGCGAGGGCCGGGGGAGCGAGCGGCAGCGCGGCTGACCGATGAGTCCGGCCTCCGGGGCGGGTCTCCACTGCGCGATCCCACGAACCCGGAGGCCGAGATGACTGCACCGCAGACGCACACCCTGGAGACGGCCGGAGCCGTCGTCACCTACGACGTCCGGCCGGGGGACGGTCCGCCGCTGCTGGTGATCGCCTCGCCGATGGGCGCCTCGGGCCTGGCCTCGCTGGCGGCGCGCTTCCCCGACCGCACGGTGGTCACCTACGACCCGCGCGGAGCCGACCGCAGCCGGCGCACCGACGGCGCCGCCACGTCGACACCGGAGGAGCACGCCGACGACCTGTCCCGGCTGATCGCGACCCTGGACGCCGGACCCATCGACGTCTTCGCCACCAGCGGGGGAGCGGGGAACGCGCTGGTGCTGGTCGCCCGGCACCCGGAGCAGGTGCGGACGCTCGTGGCGCACGAGCCGCCGGCGGCCGCGCTCCTGCCCGACCGCGAGACGGCGCTGGCCGCCTCGCGGCACGTGCACGAGACCTACCTGGGTCGTGGCTTCGGCGCCGGAATGGCCGAGTTCATCGCGCTCGTCATGCACTCCGGGCCGGTCCCCGAGGACTGGGCCGCCCGGCCGGTCCCGGACCCCGCGGTGTTCGGGCTGCCCACCGAGGACGACGGGTCCCGCGACGACGTGCTGCTGGGGCAGAACATCGTGTCCTCGACGCACCACGAGCACGACATCGAGGCGCTGCGGGCGGCGTCCACGCGGATCGTCGTCGCGGTCGGGGAGCGGTCGGCGGGACAGCTGGCCCACCGCGGCGGCGAGGCGGTCGCCGAGCGGCTGGGGATCACGCCGGTCGTGTTCCCCGGCGACCACGGCAGCTTCCTCGACGCCGGCCACGGCGAGCCGGCGGACGTCGACGCCGTGGCCGGGAAGCTGCGGGAGGTCCTGGCTGCCGGGGACCGGGTGCCGACGGGCGGCTGACCACCGGACGGACGCCGGGACCCGGTGCGGTAACCTGCTCTCGCAGCGATCGGGCGGTGCGAGCCGCCCGGCGCTCGGGCTGTAGCGCAGCTTGGTAGCGCACTTGACTGGGGGTCAAGGGGTCGCAGGTTCAAATCCTGTCAGCCCGACAGCAGAACCGCAGGTCAGAGGCGGGTTGGTCGATCAGACCAACCCGCCTCTCGCGTGAGTGCGGCGACCGCACCGCAACAGGAACCGCAACGCGGTTCGGACCGCAACGTCACCAGTGGATCGCCTGCCCGAGCTTGTCGGCCGCCTCGCGCTGCTGCACCGGGGCCACGTGGCTGTAGATGTCGGCCGTGATGGCGTAGGAGCTGTGCCCGAGGTGCTCCTGCACCACCTTGGTGTGCGTGCCCGCGGCGAGCAGGAAGCTCGCCGCCGAGTGACGCAGCGTGTGCAGGTGGACGCCGCGCAGGCCGGCTCGCTCGGCCAGTGCCTCGAACCAACGTAGGACGTTGCGCGGTTCCAACGGCGTGCCGATCTCTGACGTGAACACGAGCCCGCTGGACTGCCACAGGCTGCCTGCGGCGAGCTGCTCCGCGGCCTGGCGCTTGCGGTGCGCCCGCAATGTCTCGACGGCGGGGACGGGGAGCGGCACGGTGCGCCGCGACTTCTCGGTCTTCGGCTCGCCCAGCTCGAGACCCGCAGACGTCCGCGACAGCGTCCAGCGCACCCGGACGACGGCTGCTTCGAGGTCGACGTCCCGCCAGTGCAGGGCCAGCGCCTCACCGCGGCGGAGGCCGGTCGCCAGCATGACGCGGTAGAGAGCCTCCAAGCGGTCACCGCGGATTGCCTTGAGCAGCGCTTCCGCCTGCGTCCTGCCGCTGATTTCCCGCCGCTTCACCTCGCCGAAGTCGTCTCGATGGGTCAGAGCCGAGTACCATCGTCCGCTGGCCCGCTTGAAGATCGACCCCTCGCCGTTCCCTCGCTTCGCCATGAGACTCCCTCCCATCGCTGAGGCCGGCGGCCGTCCGGCCGCTCTCGGCCTTCCTGATGGTTCGGCGGAGAGTGTTCAGCACCCGTCCGACCACGGCGCCCGTTCTGCACAGGTCAGGACGCATCCCAGGGATCGTGATCGAAGAGCCCGCTCTGATTCGCCGACTTGGGCTGGCTGCGTCGACGGTGCTGGGCAGGCGCCGCCTGTGGGCGGTTTTGCAGCATGCGGACATAGCGCTCGAGTTCGGCGCGGGCCAGCCGGCAGCTGCGACTGATGTGGACTGGGCGCAGGTCGCCGGCCTCATGAGGGCGTAGACGGTGGTGCGGCCCACGCGGAGGACCTGTGCAGCCTCCTCCGGCGTCAGCAGTAACGCGTCGCCGGTCATCCCGTCCCGGACCCGCTGTGCGTCGGTCACGTCGTCCTCCTCGTGGCCCTCCCGCTCTCTGCGCGCCGTCGCTTGGTGCGGCACGCCACCCGAGAAGGCGCCGGCTGGGTCCGATTGGTGACGGTGCAGCGGAGACCTCCTGACTTCCTCCGGTGCTCCTCCGGTCCGGCTCACGATCACCGAGACCGACATGCTGCTCACCACACCTGACACGGCGCCCGCGCAGGAGACCGGAGGCCGGCGGCGTCGTCCCTGCGACACTGATGCTCATTCCTCCTGCCGGCGCGCAACGCCCTGCTGGCGTCATCGACGTCGACGTGTCGGAACACCGGCACAACGGCAGGGCCGAGCCGCCGGACTGCCGCATCGGGTGCCTCGAGCGTCGGCCGTGAACTGCCTGCCCATGCCTGCCTCTGCGTACCTAGGCCCGTTGGCGCCCCTGAGCCTTCCGATTTCTCCGGTTCTGCTCCTGTACGTCGGGGCTCGGATGTGTCATGCCGCCGTCGGTGCTCGGCTCCGTTCATTGGTTGCAGCGGTAAGGGGACGGTCCCCGCCGAGCTCCGGGCTCCGGCCGTAGCTCACACCACCGAGGTGACGTCGCGTTGCTAGGAAACTGGGCGGCCGGGAGGACCGGCATGCTGGCGTAGATCATGCGCGCGGGCACACTGAGTGCATGAGTCCCGATCGACTGGGGTTGATTGCCACCGATCCGGCCGTGATGAGCGGCCAGGCGGTCATCGCTGGCACCCGCGTGCCGGTCAGCGTGGTGCTCGACTGCCTGGCCGCCGGGTTGAACACCGAACACATCGTCGCGGAGTATCCGACCCTGACCTCCGAAGGAGTGCAGGCGGCCGCCGCTTACGGGGCGCTGCTGGCTCGTGAGGAGCTGGTACCGCTGAGCCGCGAGTGAAGGTTAAGCTCGACGAGAACATGCCTCGCTCGGCCAGCCAGGTGCTCATCGCCGCCGGACACGATGTCGACACCGTCGTCGAGGAGAACCTCGCAGGCGCAACCGATCCTCAGGTCGTGGCCGCTGCGGCCACCGCAGGACGACTGTTGATCACGTTGGATCGTGGACTGGGCGACGTCCGGACCTACCCGCCGGGCAGCCACGCCGGGATCTTCGTGCTGCGACCAGCGGATCAGTCGGTCTTGACCGTGGTCCCGCGCTCGCCGAGGTGGTCCCCGGTCACGACCTGACCACGCTGACGGGCACGATCGCCATCGCGCAACGCGGCCTGTTGCGTATCCGCCGTCCCCAGTAGGGATGCAACTGCGCTCGCTCCGGGCCACGCGGCTCCTGTCCGGCGTCCACGATCACGTGGTGCCTCCGACCGGTCGGGCATCGCGGACTCGTCGTGATCCGTTGCCAGTGACACCTGCTCGGCAGGGTCATCTCCGCCGCCGCGCGATGTCACCCCTCACTGCGCATCCTCCTCTCGGCGGCGCTGCCGGACAGGCGGCGAGAACCGCTGCAGCTCCCCTCCCAGGAGCCACGGCCGCCGAGTCCACCGCCTCAACTCCCGGCATCCGCTGCTGACCACCGCCGGACCGTCGACCCGATCGGCTGCGTACCCGGCTCCTCGCCGGCGGACGTTCTCCGCTCCCGCCACAGCTGCCGAACCGGACAAGATCACGAGCCGACACACCTCATGCACTCGCGGTCCGTGGAACTCGTTGTGACGAGTAGGCGGGCAACGAGAGTGGATGCGTCAGGGCCTGGCGCGGGACGATCGCGCCGTGGCCAAGCGATCGGGCGAGGACCCGGACGTCCTGCACCGCAGAGCGCAGATCGCAATCTTGGCCGGGCTGGCGGGCGGGAACGAGGACGCCTTCGAGCTCATGCTGTCGGTCCGGCCGTGCGACGTCCGCGGCCACTTCACCCCGGACGTCGCGCTGCTGGAGGTGGCAGCGGGGGCGCTCGGGCTGGCCTGCCCGCCGGGGAGCGAGCGGCTGGAGTACGAGGGGTTGACGGATCGCTACCTGGGCGACCTGATGCTCGACGGCCGCACCGTGCGCCGCCGGACGCAGTACGCCATCTACGCGGCCGCGTGCATGCGTGGCGGACTGCATCCCGATCTGCTGATGGAGGCCGGCAGCTGGGAACCGCGGCTGTGGACGCACGCCGTCTCGGCGGTCCTCCTCTACTGCCGCGCCGCCGCAGAACGCCTCGGCCTGTCAGTACCGGCCATCGCCGTGCGGATCGCTGATCAGCTCGGCTTGGAGGTGCCCGCCGCGGAAGGGGTGTCGGAGTAGCTACTGGCGTGGATCACCACGGGCTGACAGCAGAAGCGCAGACCCCGACGGCTGCAGGACACGTCGAAGCTAACCGCTTTGCGGCTCGGCGACGCGCGCACCATCCTCATGGCCGCTGCGCGGCCTGCCACCAACGCCGGAAACACGTCGCAACGACTCCAAGGCTCCGGTATGCGCAGTGCCGTCCCTTCGCTCGCTCGCGCGTCGTAAACGCGCAGGTGCGGCGTGCAAGAGGTGTGATACCTCGTGATCTTGGTCATCTGCAGTAGCGATCGAGGGGCCGGTCGGCGCGGCGGTGCCAGGGCGAGAGGGGAGTCGTCGAGGTGTGGAAGAGCTCGGCTGAGGGCCCACTGGTGGCGCGAGTCGGAGGGCTCATGTCTTGCACGCGGTGGTCGCGTCGACGATCGGCCGCGTCCACCCTTGGGCCTGCGGCCGAGTGCGTGCGGCAGCACCACGACCAAGCCGACAGCGCATAGGGCGCTCAGTGGGCTCAGTGGGATGGCCGTGCTGGCTCCTGCTCCGACGGCGTGGTGGGAGCGCTCGTCCGCACCCCGTCGGGGTTCAACGTCGGCGGAGTCTCCGGACAGGCCCGGAGACGCATCGGAAGTAGTGACACGTTCGCTGCGCGGCGTGGACGCTGGCCCTCTCATCCCATGTCTCGGAGGAGCCCCGTGCCCGTGTCCGTTCCCCGTTTGGCCGCCGTGTTGGGGCTTGCTGTTGCGGTCGTGGTGGCCACCGTGCCGTCCGCGTCGGCCGCTCCCAGCCTCAACGGCCACACCTGTGCTGGCACCGTCGTCAGTTCGCTGGCTGGGCCCGGGTTCGGTTCGTCCGTCGCCGGCATCGCGGAGGCGCAGGCGTGGACAACCTCGGGCTGGCGAACTGTGGGCAGCTGCCGCGAAACAACCTCTGACGGACCACCGATACGACGAGGCTGACTACTCGCGCGTGCCGGCGGTCAACGGTCCGCCACTGGCCACGCCCTGGAGGCATGAGGTGTATGGCACTTGATTTTGTGACTCCTCCAGTCGCAGTGGCGCCGACCTGGCTCGGCGTCGTTCGGCGTCGAGCTGAGCGATTGTGTCCTGTCCGGGCCTGTGTTCAGCGCACCGACCTGGCCCTCGACGCCCTGGAGATGGGTCTCTGGACCCGCCGCCGCGCCGGCCGGGACGTGAGTGGCCTGGTCCATCACTCGGACAAGGGGTCGCAATACGTCGCCGTGCGCTACACCCAACGCCTTGCCGAGGCCGGCGCCGTCGCCTCGGTCGGTTCCACCGGCGACAGCTATGACAATGCGCTGGCCGAGGCGTTCAACTCGTTGTTCAAGGCCGAGCTGGTCCGCAACCGCGGTTCCTGGAAGGGCATCGACGACCTTGAGATCGCTGTCGCCGAGTACATCGACTGGTTCAACCACCGACGCCCGCACGGCGAGACCGGCCTCGTTCCACCAGCCGAGCACGAGGACAACTTCTATCGGCACAACACCGCGGCGACTACCGTCGCCGCGTCAGTTCCGAGCCTTCACTGAACCCGGGGCGGGACACCCACCCCGCAACCCGTGATCCAACACGCTTCCGGACTTGGACCTCACCCCATGCCCCACCTGCCCTCGCTCCCCGACGACGCCGTCCTGGCGGATGTGTTCCGGCGGTTCCCCGACCACGCGACACCATTGGCTGATTACGTGCAGCGGCTGATGCGTGGACCCTCGCCGCTGTCTGTGGCTCAGCGCGAACTCATCGGTGCCTACGTCTCGGGACTGAACGCCTCGGGGTATTGCCAAGGCGTGCACACCGCGATCGTGGCGTCCCAGGGAGTCGAGGAGCAGCTGGTCGCTGCGCTGGTCGACGATCTCGCCACTGCGCCGGTCGAGGAGCGGATGCGCCCCGTACTGGCCCTCGCGCGCACCCTGACCCTGACCCCGGCGAAGGCCGGTGACGCGGAGGTCGCGGCGGTCTACGCCGCGGGCTGGGATGAGCGGGCCTTGCACGATGCGGTGAGCGTCTGCGGACTGTTCAACATGATGAACCGGCTGGTGGAGGGCCTTGGCATCACTGCCACGCCGGAGCTGCACCGGGCGGCAGCGGAGCGGCTGACTCGTCCCGCCGGATACATGCTGACCTGACGGTGTCCACGCCGAGAACGCCGATCTCGCAGCCGGGTGCTCACGGGTGCTGGTGCTGTCACCATTCGGCGGCAGATCACGGACTCCGGTGGACTGGGGCGTGCATCTCGCAACACAGGTCGACGAACTACGCGCACGCGGCACCAGAGTCGGGACGATCTTCCCGTATGGCAATTCCAAGCACATGTTCGGCGCCAATGCGATGGATCTGTCGCCGCGTCCGCCCGCGGGGCGATAACCCGACCCTCCCTCCTCGGCTCGGGCCGAGCCTGCAGGTGTCCAGCTGACGGCGGTGGGTCCACGCCGACCGGGAGATCGTCGTCGATGTGCTCTGACGATCTAGAGCGCGGCACGTCGAGGTGTGCGATCCGCTGATCCAGGTGGCACGGTCCGGCGCTGACTGCTGGCGGGCCTGTCGCAGAACTGCTGGCTTGCCGCGTCAGGTCGGCTCGTCAGCCGGCGTCCGCGCCACGGAGCGGCTGCGCCACGACCCGGCGTCGGACCGGCACCGGGCATACGGTCCCGGTCACGTGCTGGTCGGGCGAACGGGTCGGCGCACGAGGGAGGCGAGATTCCAGCGCAGCGCTCCGGCGAGGTCACGGACGTGCTCGCCGAGCGTGAGGTCGCGCGGGGTCCGGGCCGCGGTGACGGCGGCGTCGAGGTCGTAATCGTGCTCCCTGAGCACCTCGGAGAAGTCGCGCTGCAGCGGCGCGGCGCACTGGTAGCCGAGGTCGCGGTAGAGGCGCGGGAACAGCGGCCGGAAGAGCCGGATCCGTTCGTGCAGCCCGCTGGAGTGCGACATCGGGTTCTTGTGCCGGGCGGCGACGTAGTCGGGGAGGAGATCGGCGAAGGCGTGCCGCACGATCCACTTCTCGTAGCCGTCGCGGTACTTGAGCTCCTGCGGGATCCGCATGGCGAGGTCGAGCATCGTCACGTCCAGGAACGGCACCCGCGCCTCGACCCGGTTGCCCATCGAGGTGCGATCGACGCGCTGCAACTCCGTACGGCTGAGGTGAGCGATCTTGTGCAGGAACAGCCGGCGCCGGTCGGCGTCACCGATCCGGCGGTACATCGTGTACCCACCGAACAGCTCGTCGGAGCCGTCGCCGGTGAGGACCACCTTCACGCCGGCGCGGTGGACGGCGGCGAACAGTCGCTGAGAGACGACGGCGTTGATGATGTCGCCGTACTCGGTGAGCTCGGAGACGCGCATCGCCTCGCGCACGTCGCGCAGGCCCAGCTCCCGCGGCCGGACGGGGACCACGACGTGCGGCACCCCGAGGTCGGCGGTGAGCCTTCGGGCGTAGGTCAGGTCCTCGCTGCCTTCCGCGCCCACGGTGAAGGCCACACAGTCGGGGTGCAGCTCGCGCACCAGCAGCAGGGTCAGCGAGCTGTCGAGACCGCCGGAGAGCACCACACCGACGCGCAGGTCGGTGTCCACCCGGATCCGGACCGCGTCGATCAGGGTCGCTCGGAGCGCCTCCGCCGCTGCGTCGACGTCGGTGAGCTCGGGCCGGCCCTCGCCCAGCCGGTAGAGGTCGATGTAGGGGTGCAGGGCCGGAGAGGCGTCGGGAGCAGCCCAGCCGCAGTGACCCGGAGGCACCTCGTGGACGGCCACACCGAGCGAGACCAGGGCCTTGACCTCGGACGCCACGTGCAGACGGCCGCCCGCCGTGGCCCAGTAGAGCGGCTTGACCCCGACCGGATCGCGAGCGAGGAACACCCGGCGAGTGGCCCGCTCGACGAGCGCGAAGGCGAACTCGCCACGCATCCGCAGCAGCGCGTCCTCACCCCAGGCCAGCACCGTCTCGAGTACCACCTCGGTGTCGCTCTGCGACCGGGTGCGCCGTCCCTCGGCGTGCAACTGGGGGCGCAGGTCGGCGTGGTTGAAGACCTCCCCGTTGAAGCAGAGCGCCCAGCGCCCGTCCTCGGACGTCCAGGGCTGGACGGCGTGCTGGCGGTCGACGATGCGCAGCCGGGCAGTGCCCAGCAGAGCGTCGTCCGCGCAGAGGACCTCATCGACCTCTCCGCGGGGGGAGATCGTGGACAGCATCGTGGTGAACAGCTCCTGCTCGTGGCCGGCGCCCGCCCCGAGTACCAGGGCGATCCCGCACATCAGCCGGTCACCGCCGTGCCGACGGCGAGCGGGGCCAGGTGCTCATACCTGCTGACCACTGTGGGGTTCAGGCACACGTGCCAGGCCTGGCCCTCGTCGATCACGTTCAGCACCCCCTCGTCCCGGTAGCCGGTCAGGAGATCCTCCAGGGCGGGAGCCACGCCGTGCCGGCGCAGCCAGGCCATCTCGATGTCAGCGGCGTAGCCGGTGCAGTGCGCACTCGGGAGCAGAGCCGAGTACCCCAGGTCGCGCAGCCGCTGCTGGACGGCGGCGCTGCGGACGATGCAGTTGACCCACAGGCCACCCTCCCAGGGCCCGGCGGTCTCGGTGAACCTGGTGGCGATCTCGTTCAGCAGTGCGATCATGGCCGGCCGGGCCACGGGGTAGCTCAACCCCGAGGACAGCGGCTCGCGCTCGGGAGCCCACCGGCGTAGTGCGTGGTTGCGGGCCCGCGCCGGCCACCCGGTGGCGCATACCCGGTAGCGGAACGAGAGCAGGCGCCGGCGACGCAAGGACGGCAGCCAAGTCAGCTCCGACGAGCCCAGGACGTCCTCATCGTCGGTGAAGGCCGGGACCGAGGACCACCACAGGACGTCTATCTGCTGCAGCAGATAGATCTTGAGCAGTGTCGCCGGTGTTCTCGCGTTGGACCGGGCACTGGCTCGGAAGGCGTCGACCTGGTGTGCGATCCGCGCGAGCACCTCCTCCGTGCCGCCCGGCACGAAGTCCAGGACGGCGCGCACCTCCGGGTACTCGGCGGCCCGGTCGAGGACGGGACCGGCTCCCCGCCCCTCGTCGACGGTCCCGTGCCGGAGACGCTGCACGACGTCGTCGACGACGCAGCGGTAGGCGGCCAGGTCCGCCGGCGAGGGAGGACGGGGCATGGCGGCTTGCCGGGGTCCATCGGCCACGGATGTGACGGCGCCCACCGGTGATCTGCGTTCCTGGTGGATCCGTCGGCTCAGGTCGGCTCGGCGGACACGGCGGAACTCCACCCCGGGACTGTACGAACGTGACGCGGTGTCGAACAGGCATCGACGGACCTGCAACACGAGGGGGCGTCGAGCCGTTGCACACGGTGACCGGGGAGACCACCGGGTCGACCCTGCCCTCCGGAACCGCCGAGATCGACGCATGGAAGGATGATCCGAGCAGGCGGACCACCTGCTCGGACCGAGACCTCGGACGTCAGGTCAGGCCTGACCCGGCGGAAGTACTTCCATCACCGTTGTGATGGGGTTGTTCGGGTCGTCGATGACGATCTCGATCGTATGCGTGCCGGGCGTCAGCGGATGCAGCAGAGCGACCCAGCCGTGGGCGGCGAACTGCCCCTCCCTGTCCGGGGAACCGAACACGTTGTCCTCAGGCAGCGTGAGTGGCGTGACGTCCGTGGTGACCTCCGTCAGCGACACCGGCTGGCCGTCGAGGGTCACCGTCGGCGCTTCGGGAGCGTCGTTTGCGCGGGCGCATGCCTGCAGGTCAGTCTCGGGGGGAGCCTCCCAGGGGGTGCTGCACTCGACGGTGAAGCCTGCCACCAACAGCCGGGTGCCGGGCTTCACCGTGCACGATTCGACTCCCGTCGGGCCCAACGGGGCGACGATGTTGGCGCCGAGATCCCAGCAGGCGTCGGCGTCCGGGTTGCTGAAGGGATTCTCATTGCTCGGCGTTTGGAGCACCGTCGTCCACAGCTCCGCCAAGTCATCGGCGAGCATGTCGGGCGGTACCGCATTCGCTGTCTGCGTTGTCCCGGCGAAGGTGGCCGCCGCAATGAGGGCGACTGCTGCCGAACGGATCACCTTGCGGACATTCATCATATCCATATCCGTGGAACCTTCGCTTCAAGGCGGGTTTGGAGCACCACGGAACTCATGCTGTGGCGCGCAATCCGCTGTCAAACGGGCGGCTGACGATCCCCGGGGGCTGCGTGTCTACCACAGAGCGGGAGCATGGAATAGATGCTCGCGTCTCGCCATGTCGATCGGCTCTCCAGGCGTCACTGAATGGGCCGCTCAGGTGGTCGCCTTGCCGGGCAATGGCGATCACGTCGCGCCGGAACTCCTTGAGGAACAGCTTGGGCACGGCGTTGATCCTCACCGCGAGGCCGCAGCCTCACGGGCAAGGAGCCAACCTGACGGGGGCTGTCCCATGCGCTGACGGCCGGCACCTTCCTGAGCCCGTCCGCAGGCGCAGGCCCCAGCGACGGCCGGCACCTACACTCCCTGCCGGAGCGGCAGAGCGGCGCCTGATAGACCCACGCGCGGCGCAATGGAGCGCCGCGAGGAGGTGCGTCTCGATGGGAAATCCCGACACCCATCCGACAAAGTCCCCGGTCAACCTCCTGACCGCCGTTCGTGAGTGGCTCTGGCGGCACAGCAGCCAGCCCAACGGCGACCCGTGGGACGGCGATCCCCGAGCACCTCGACCGGGCTCAGCGCCTTCTCAGCGAGCTTGCCGAGTGGCTCCTGGCCACCGCCCACCCACCAGCGCCGCGGAACAGGCTGCCGGACGCACCCGAAACCGCCGCGACGTCGCCTCCCCGACTACAGAGCTCCCAGTGAGCCACCGCCACCGGGAGCGAGGGAGACGGCCGTCGACGGCGCCCAGCCACACCTCGACGCCCGCATCGACTGCCTAGCAGCCGCCCTCACGCACGCCGAGCTCATCAGATGGCGCTACTCCACGTGTACCGGAGCCGGGCTGGGCGACCGGAAACCGGACGTCATCTGACGGTCGTGCAACCGGCCGCGGCGGCACGGCTCAGGGTCCGCTGGGGGTTCGACGGCGGCCGGCACCGCGTGCCAGGCACCGACCCATCTCGTGAAGCAGACAGAGGATGCTGATGGTGGTGGACCGGCACGACGCTGAGGACCCCTCCCGCCCACCGGCCGGCGGCGCGCTGATCGCCTTCTACTGCCCCGTGTGCGGCTCCCTCCGACCCGCCCAGAACCGCCAGCCGGCGCCCGCTCCGACGTGTGCCGGCTCGAAGGCCGGAACCGGCGAACAGCATGAGCCGACACACATGAGGACCTCGCTTCGCTGCTGAGCTCTTTGCTCATCTTGTCGCGCTTGGGGCAGCCTCGACGAGCACGTGTGCCGAAGCGCAGAATGGGGGAGCGATAAATCCCGGGGATGCGGTATGCGTAAGGACTGGAGAAGACTGATCCTCACCGGTGTCAGCGGGGCTGGCACCCGATGAACGATTCACTCAGCGGCCGGTCAGTCGCTTTGATCGTAGTTGCGCATTGGAAGGAAACCCCACGTGCGAGATTCCGAGAGTTTGCATACTTTACATGAGTCCCCTGGTGGCACTTCGGGGTCACCCCAGTGGACGCTCGGCGGCCCTAAGGTGCAGATCGTGATGAGCGTTCACAGAAGCGATGAGGGCCCGCAGTTCTCGTGGGCGATGGAGAGCGGGGGCGTTGCAGCGCTCCACGAGACCAAGGAGGGCAGCGGAAGCGTGGCTGGTCCTTGTCTCGCCTCGTGAGCAAGCCGGCCAGGCCTGCGGGGTGGCCTGGGTGTCAGCAGGTGGGTGCACTCAGTTCGCCACTGGGGGAGATGTCGACGCCGCAGGCACCGAAGTCGGTGCGGGACAGGTCCCGCACCACGCTCAGGGCTTGCTGGCCGGGATCGATCTGCGCGAGTCCCGGGTCGACCATCACGGTGCCGACCAGTCGGCCGGAGTTCCAGGTTCCATCGGCGGCCAGCCGTAGCGTGAGGATTGCGCCGACGCCCGCCGGGCCGTCGTTGGACAGGGTGCGGTAGCCGGTGAAGTTGCCCAGGCTGTAGGCGATCAACCGGCCGCGGTACCACTCCATGCCCCGCAGCACGTGCGGACCGGCGCCCAGGACCGCGTCCGCGCCGGCGTCAATCACCGCACGGGAGAAGGCCATGGCGTCCCCTCGGCTCTCGCCGAGGAAGATCTCCGGGCCCGGGCGGACGTGGGACTGGTCGGGGCCCTCCGCGCCGGCGTGGATGGTCGCCAGGACCACATCGGCCTGATCGGCGGCCTGACCGACGAGCCGCTGCGCAGCCGGGATGTCGAGCAGGCTCTGCGCCCAGCCATAGGGTGCAAAACCGAGGATCGCCACCCGCAGAGACCCGACGCTCTGCAGGGTCACCTGCCCGGGCATGCCCGTGTACTGCAGACCTGCCGCCGTCAGCGCGGCCTGCGAGTCACGCAGGCCCGCGTCGCCGAAGTCGTGGGAGTGGTTGTTGGCCAGGTTGATGACGGTGAACCCCGCCTCGCGCAGCCGTTGGGCATACGACGGTGGTGTCCGGAAGGCGAAGCAGCCGCTGCTGGTCGCGCCGCACTTGGTCGACGTCGCGATGTCGGTGAGGGCCTGGTCCAGGTTGGCCAGCACGACGTCGCCGGTGAGCTCCTCAGCGACGGCGTCGAACACGTGGCGGCCATCGTCGGGAGGCAGTTCCGGCGTCGCCCCCATGATGACGTCGCCCACCGCACTGACCTCCACACTCGTGAGCGCGGACTGATCCCCAGACTCTCTCGCCTCCGCGGGAGGCGTCGCCTGGTCGGCGGACGCGCCGCCCGAGGTGTTGGACGCCGGCCCCTGGCCCGCGGACGGTTCGACAGGGCCACCGGGTGAGCACGCGGTTATCATCACGGTGAGGACCACGATCAACAGCGGCCGGAGCAATTTCGCCGAGGCCGACCGCGCCCCATGTGGCGGCAGGCGGCGGGCCGCCTCCGTCGCCGAGTCCGCGTGTTCCGGTGGACATCCTGCCCCGCGCATGCTCGGAATGGTTAAGCAGGTCGGCGCTCGGATGGGCCGGGTCGGCGTGCTCAGCAGCGCGAGGACGTCCTGTCTGCGTGGCGGGCACGGCCTGCTGCCGAATCCTCACGCGAGCAGAGCTGTGCGGGCGCCTCAGCTGAGCGCAGATGAGAGCGCGCCTGCGCCGAACGCCCCGGCACAGCACTGCTCAGCTCGCCTTTTAACTCAGGCGGCGATCTTTGGACGGCGCGTTGGCGGGGTGCTGGTCCTCGTCGGCTGCCTTTGGGTCTGCCGGGTGAGCAGCCGCAGGGTTTCGGTGGCTGGCCGGGGTGCCCAGGAGCGGCAGCAGCCGAGGAAAGCGCGGCGGATGCGGGTTGGGGTCTGCCGGGCGGTTGGTAGCCGGCGTTCCCAGGGCAGCCGCGCGTCGGCGGTGATCGGGCGGGCCAACCGCAGCTGGGTGTAGGCGGCGAGCACCAGCCAGGTCCAGCGGTCAGCCTGCTCGGGGGTGCGGACCCGCGGGTGACGTCCCGCTGAGTGGTGGATGTAGTCCTCACCGTGTCGGTCAGCGGTGTGGTGACTATGACGCGATCAGGGCCGGCTGCGCCACCTCCCTGGCCGGGTTCAGCTGGGCCATGGAGCCTTCGGAGAAGTAGCGGCGGTCGGAGACCTGCCATTCATCGTGCGCCTCGACCAGCACCGCACCGGCGAGGCGGAGCAGGGCCTCGGGATTGGGGAAGACCCCGACGACGTCGGTGCGGCGCTTGATCTCCTTGTTCAGCCGCTCCAGCGGATTGGTCGACCAGACCTTCTTCCAGTGCGCGACCGGGAACGCCGTGAAGGCGAGCAGGTCCTCGGCGGCCTCGCGGAGCATGGCTTCGACCTGCGGGAACTGGCGGCTCAGCATGCCGGCGATGACGTCGAGCTGGGAGCGCACGTGCTCGGCGTCGGGCTGGGGGCGTGTCAGACCGTCTGTGTAAGTGCGTGACCTGAACCGGAGCCGCATGGGCGGCTTGGAGAGGACACGCGATGACCGATGCAGTCGAGACTGAGTCGGTGGGCAAGCGCCGGCGACCGGAGCGAGGGCTGGTCGATGAGCAGCTGGCCGAGCACCTGGTCGCGCAGGCCCAGGAACAGGGCGTGGAGCTGCTGGTTGAGGGCGGGCTGCTGCAGCAGATGACCAAGGCGGTGCTGGAGCGGGCGCTGGCTGAGGAGCTGACCGACCATCTGGGCTATGAGGCTGGCGATCCGGCCGGTCGGGGCAGCGGCAACTCTCGCAACGGGTCCACGCCCAAGCGGCTGCTCACCGAGGCCGGGCACGTGGACCTGCAGGTGCCCCGGGATCGGGCCAGCACCGTCGACCCGCAGATCGTGCCCAAGGGCGCCCGCCGCCGCGACGGCATTGACGCGCTGGTGATCAGCCTCTACGCCCGCGGCATGACGGTGCGCGACATCCAGGCCCATCTGGCCGAGATCTACGACGTGACCGTCAGCCCGGACCTGATCTCCACGATCACCGACTCGGTGCTCGAGGAGGTCGCCGAGTGGCAATCCCGACCGCTGGACCGGGTCTGGCCGGTGATCTTCCTGGACGCGGTGGTCTGCAAGGTCAGAGACAACGGCACGGTGCGCAACAAGGCCGCGCATCTGGCCGTCGGGGTCGACCCCGACGGCAAGAAGGAGGTCCTGGGCATGTGGGTGGAGGCAGTCGAGGGCGCCAAATTCTGGCTGCGGGTGATGAACGAGCTTCGCGCCCGCGGCGTGGAGGACGTCCTCATCGTCGTCTGCGACGGACTCACCGGGTTGCCCGAGGCGGTCACCGCCGTCTGGCCGGACACGATCGTGCAGACCTGCATCGTGCACCTGACGCGCGCCAGCCTGCGCTGGGTTAACTACAAAGACCGCAAGCGCGTCGCCGCCCAACTGCGGTGCATCTACGCCGCCCCGACCGAGGCCGCCGCCCGCGAGGCGCTGGATGCCTGGACCGACTCCGAGGTCGGCCGGCAGTACCCGGCGATCAAGCGGCAGTGAGAGGCCGCCTGGGAGCCACAAAGCCGCTGACAGGCCCAAGATCGTGCGGATCGCCGCAGCGACCATCTCGGCGTTGCCCTTCGGAACGCGGGCCAGCACGTTGCGCATGAAGTGCACCCGGCAGCGCTGCCAGCTGGCGCCGAGCAGCACCGCGGCGATCGCCGCCTTCAGCCCGGTGTGCGCGTCGGAGATGACCAACTGCGTGCCGGCCAGCCCGCGGGCCTTCAGGGTGCGCAGAAACGCCGTCCAGAAGGCGCCGTCCTCGGAGTCGCCGACGGCGAAGCCGAGCACCTCCCGGACGCCGTCGGCAGCGACCCCGGTGGCGATGACCACGGGCCTGGGAGACCACCCGCCGGTTGACCCGGGCCTTGCAGTAGGTGGCGTCCAGGAACACGTAGGGGAACGCCTGCTCGGCCAGGCTCCGGTCGCGGAACGCGGCCACCTCGGCGTCGAGGTCGGCGCAGATTCGACTGACCTCGGACTTGGAGATCCCCGAATCGGCACCGAGGGCCTTGACCAGGTCGTCGACCTTCCGCGTGCTCACACCATGCAGGTAGGCCTCCATGACCACCGCGAACAGTGCCTGATCGATCCGCCGTCGGCGTTCCAGCAGCGAGGGGAAGAACGACCCGGCGCGCAGCTTGGGGATCCGCAGCTCCAGCTCACCGGCCGTGGTGGCCAAGATGCGTGGCCGGGAGCCGTTGCGCTGGGCGGTCCGGGCATCGGTGCGCTCATGCGGCGCCGCCCCGATCACCGCGGTGACAGCGGTAATCACGCTACTTGTCGGATCGGGTAGCCGGCGTGAGCGAACCAGCCGGCGGCGTCGGCGGCGGTGACCGCCGCCAGTGCGGCGGCGATCGCCGCGTCGAGGAGGGCCGCCCGGGTACGAGCGGCGGCCGCCCGAATGAAGGTCTTGAGTTTGCTGAAGGCCTCCTCGACCGGGGACAGGTCGGGTGAGTAGGCCGGCAGGAACACCAGCGGACAGCCGGCCGCCTCGACCAGCGCGCGGATCCGGTGGGGCTTGTGCGCGCCGACGTTGTCCACCACCACGACCTGCCCGGGGCGCAGCGCGGGCAGCAGGAAGTGTTCGAGATAGGTGGCGAACACCGCGGTGTCGGTGCCGCCTTCCACGGTCATCGCCGGGGCCATGCCGGTCAGGCTCAGCCCGGTCAGCAGCGTGGTCACCGGACCGCGGTTGCGCGGCACCGCACCCCGCGCCCGCTGCCCGCGGGGTGCGCGGGCGCGGCGGCGAGTCATCGAGGTGTGCGTGCCGCACTCATCGACGAACACCAGCCGGGCCGCGTCGGCCCGGGCCCATGTCGGTGCGCCACTGGGCGCGCGCGGTCTCATCGCGCTCGGTGGCGCTCAGGCTTTCCCCTTCAGCGGCCGGCCCGGCCGCCGCCGGCGGCCGCGCGCGGTCACCGCCTGCGCCGGGTCATCAGCGGGCAGGGTGGCAATCGCCCGCGACATCGTCGCCAGCGACACCTCACCGCCGACCTCGGCGGTGAAGGCGGCGGCATGCTCGGCCAGGGTGGCATCTGCGGCCTGCTGCAGCCGGGCCGGCAGCCAGGCCTGCACACGGTCCCTCTTCTCCGGCACCGACCCGTGCCGCTGCACGGTCGGCGCCAGGCTGCCGGTGGTGCGTCGGCGGGCCACATACCGCTCCACCGTCCGCACCGACACATCGAACCGGGCCGCCGCCTCCCCGGGTCTCATCCCCGCATCGACCGCGGCCACCACTCGCTCACGCAGATCCATCGAGTACGCCCGCATGCATCAGGCTTACTCCGACAAACAAGCCGCACACCGCTGTCAGACCGCGGCGATCTTGTTCCGGGTCTCGGCCCCCCGGCGACAGCCGACCCGGAGCTCTGTGCCGGCGGTGTCGTCTCGGCCGGGCCGCCCCTCCATGCCTCGGTGCGCCACGGCGGACGCGGTGATGGTGCGGTGACGGTGCGGTGACGCCCGATCCAAAGACTGCATGGACCCGCCCGGAGGAGACGGTCTCCGTCGGAGTCAAGGACTGAACTGGAGCAGCCGTGAAAGCGAGTACTGGCACACAGCCGACGAGCGTTCCAGGTGGGGTCTCACTCGACGGGCAGCCCGGCAGGGGACCAGACACGGGGGCGGACCCGGACACGTCAGCGGTTTCCGCATTATCCGCGCGCCGGTCGTACTGGCGCACGAACGGCTGGCGCAACGGCTCCGAACTCTGGGCAGCCACCCACTTGAAGCTCATGTGGACGCTGCTGCGATGGCTGCCCGGCGTCCGGTCGGCGACAAACCGGACGCTCATCAACCGGTTGATCTACAAGATGGACACACGGCCGAACATCCTGAGCACGAAGACCCCGTACACGTCGTGGGAGTCGCTCACCGACCGCACGTACAGCGCCCGGCACCTGCCGCCGGACACCCGGCTGCAACACCGGCTGCCGTCGGAGGCATCGGTCGCGGAGCTGTTCTGCAGGAAGGAGCCGCGGGTCTCGGCGAAGTCGACCCTGTTGTTCTCCCACTTCGCGCAGTGGTTCGTCGACGGCTTCCTCCGCACGGACCCCAACGACGTGACGCGCAACACCTCCACCCACGACATCGACTTGAGTCAGCTCTACGGCCAGACCGAGGACGTGACCGACCTGCTGCGGACCCACTGCTGCGGCCGGCTCAAGAGCCAGCAGATCGACGGCGGCGAGTTCCCGCCCTACTACTTCGACCGGGACGGACAGGTGAAGCCGGAGTTCAGGGGCCTCCCGCTCAGCTACCCCGGCGTTGACCGGAAGGCCGTCGAGCTGGGGGAGCTGAGCGCACCCCAGAAGCGGAGCCTGTTCGCCCTGGGCATCCCCAGAGGCAACATCCACTACGGCTTCGCGATGCTCAGCACGCTGTTCCTCCGCGAGCACAACCGCCTCGCCGACCTCATCTCGGCCGAGCACCCCGACTGGGACGACGAGCGCGTCTTCCAGACGGCCCGCAACACACTGATCGTCATCCTGCTCAAGATCGTGGTCGAGGACTACATCAACCACATCACGCCGTTCCACTTCAAGCTGTTCGTGGAGCCAGGGATCGGCGTCCGGGAGAAGTGGTACCGGCAGAACTGGATGTCCATCGAGTTCGACCTGCTCTATCGCTGGCACCCCCTCGTCCCCACCGAACTGGACGTCGGCGGGGAGCGACGCGACGCCGAGAAGGTCCTGTGGCAGACCGACGTCGTCCCACGGAAGGGGCTCGCCGCGCTCTTCGACGAGGCGTCCCATCAGCCGAGCACCGAGATCGGGATCCGGAACACGGCGGAGTTCCTGCGGAAGGTCGAGGAGCGCACGATCGCCATCGGCCGGACGGCGGCACTGGCCAGCTTCAACGACTACCGCCGTGCCTGCGGCTACCCGCGGCTGCGGTCCTTCCGCGACTTCTCCACCGACCCCGAGGTGGGCCGGGCGCTGGCGGAGAAGTACCGGTCGGTGGACGACGTCGAGCTGTACGTCGGCCTCTTCGCCGAGGACGTCCGGCCGAACTCCGCGCTGCCCACGGTGATGGGCACGATGGTGGCGGTGGACGCCTTCTCCCAGGCGCTCACCAACCCGCTGCTCGCCAAGAGTGTCTACAACGCCTCGACCTTCTCCAAGGCCGGGATGCGCGCGATCGAACGGACCAGTCGCCTGCAGGACCTCGTCGACCGGAACACCCCCGGCGAGGCCACCGAGCCGCTGGTCACGTTCACCCGCACCGGCTCGGCGGCGGCACGGTGACCCCCGTGACCACGACGCAACCCACGACGCAGCCCTACGTGCGCTACCGGGCGGACCTGGAGCAGCCGTTCCCGGACGAGGACGAACTCGTCCGCCGGATCGGCAGGGCGATGGAGCGCGCCAACCGCCAGGTCGCCGCCAAGCGCAGGCACGGCCTGCGCGACGCGCACGCCAAGAGCCACGGCGTCCTCGCCGGCGAACTGCGCGTCGAACCGGACCTGCCGGCACACCTCGCCCAGGGCCTGTTCGCAGCCCCTCGCAGCTATCCGGTCATCGTGCGCTTCTCCACCTTGCCCGGTGACCTCCGCTCCGACCAGGTGCCCGGCCCACGCGGGATGGCCATCAAGGTGATCGGGGTGGACGGTCCCCGGGTCCTCGACGACGGCGCCACCACGCAGGACCTCCTGCTGGTCAACCACCCGACCCTGCCCTTCGGCACGGTCGGCGAGTACGCCAAGCTGCAGAAGCAGCTCGAGCGGGAGCCCCGCGAGAGCGATCTGCGGCAACGGTCCGTCAGGTTCCTCGCCCGCATGGCCGCCCGGGTGTCCGCCCCCCTCCGGCTCCCGCTGCCGTGGTTCGTCGAGGCGCTGACCACGCCGAACCACCACATCCTCGGGGAGACGTTCCACTCGATGGCGGCCCTGCGCTACGGCGACCACGTCGCCAAGATCTCGGCCGCTCCGCTGTCCGAGGACGTGCGGGCGCTCACCGGCAGGCGCGTGGGCAGGCGCGCCGGGGACTCCGCGCTGCGCGACCTGGTCGCGGACTTCTTCGCCTGCCACAGCGTGGAGTACGAGGTCCGCGCACAGCTGTGCGTCGACGTCGGCCGGATGCCGATCGAGGACGTCTCGAAGCTCTGGCCCGAGGAGTTGTCCCCGCACCAGCGGGTCGCGGTCCTGCACCTGCCGGCGCAGGACCCGTACAGCGACGCCCGTCGCCGCTACGCCGACGATGTCCTGTCGTTCAACCCGTGGCACGCTCTGGAGGCCCACCGCCCCCTGGGCTCGATCATGCGCTCCCGGCGCGTGCTGTACGCGCGCTCCAGCGACTTCCGGCACACGGTGAACGGGGTCCGGGAGCGGGAGCCGTCGAGCATCGGGGAGCTCCCGGCCTGACGCCGATCGGCCCACTGCGCGCGGTGCGCCGCACGCCGGGGCGGGTCTGCCCTGCGCCCTCAGGTCGTCGTCGACCGGGTGGGGGAGCGACCGAGCGGGGAGCCGGACTCGTCGCCGGCCGAGGTCCCGGCGGTCGGCTGGAGAGGCCTGGCGAGCTCCCGCACCGTGACGACCACCTCGAGCCAGCAGAACGCGGCCCGCCCCGCCGCAACGACGTCCTCCAGAGAGAACTCGGCAGGCCGGTCCTGCTGCGCGCCGGACGGCGGTGCCCCCGGATAGTCGCCGTCAGGGTCGTCCAGCCGCTCGGTCAGGAGGGTGATCAGTTGACCGTCTTCCCACCGGTACCCGTCACTCCCGTCCATGACCTCTCCCCACCGACACTCGGGCCGCACGCCCACGGACGCGGAACGCCGGGCCAGGGTCCCAACGAGTCCGCACTCCCCAGAGGCGCGAGCTACCCGCGCTGATACACCGCCCGGCCGGCACGTTGCCAGCGGCGCGTCAGCTGGAACGAGTCCGGGTGTACCGACGGTCGCCCCGTCCCTACAGTCGGCGCATGAGCCGGGCGCTCCGGTACGCACCGCCCCTCGCGAACAGGGACCTGATCGTGCGTCCCCGGCTGCTCGACGTCCTGCGGAGCCGCTTCGAGCGCCCCCTCACCGCGGTCGTCGCACCGGCCGGCTTCGGGAAGACGTCGCTGCTGGGGCAGGCCGTGAGCGAGAACGCCCTCTCGCCCGCGGGGGAGGACCGCTGGCTGACCTGCCAGGTGGACGACACCACGCTGTCCGTCCTGGCCTCGGGCGCCTTCGCCGCGGTCGGCCTCTCCGCCCCGGTGCCCGAGGACCCGCGGCAGGCCGCGGTCGCGGTGGCCGAGGCGATCTGGAGCGCGGCCCCTCGCCACATCGCCCTCGTCCTCGACGACGTCCACCTGGTGGACCGGGGCTCGCTGGCCGGAGAGTTCCTCGGCCACCTCGTCGAGGAGCTGCCGAGGACCGGGCACCTCGTCCTCGCCTCCCGCCCGCCGCTGCCGCTGTCGGTCTCCCGGCTCGTGGCCACCGGGGACGCCGTGGTGCTGCGGGAGGAGGACCTGCAGTTCCGCGACGACGAGGTCGCCGCGTTCGCCGAGTCCCGCGGCGTCTCCCCGGAGCTGCTCAGCGACGTCGGGGGCTGGCCGGCCCTGGCCGAGCTGACCGCCACGGCGGGCCCGTTCGCCGTCAGCGGGTACGTCTGGGAGGAACTGCTCACCCAGCTGTCACCGGAACGCCGGCACGCACTCGCGTTGCTCGTCGCCGTGGGGGGCGCGGACGAGGAGATCGCCGCCGCACTGCTCGATCGAGACGTGGACCTCCGGTCCCTGCTGGACGGGCTGCCCCTGGTCGTGCGCTCGCGCTCGGGCTGGTGGTCGCTGCACGGGCTGTGGGCGGCGGCCCTCCAGCACCACCTCGGCGCCGGGCAGGTGGCGGAGGCGCGACGGACCGCGGCCGCCGTCCTGCGCAGCCGCGGCCAGTACCACGAGGCGATGGGCCTGCTGCTCGACGCCCGGGCGTGGGAGGACGTCCGCCGGCTGGTCGTCGAGGTCTGCGAGTGCTGCACCGCGCTGGTGCCGACCGACGTCCTCGAGTCGTGGCTGCGCCGGTTGCCTCCCGAGGTGCAGCAGAGCCCCGAGGGCCTGCTGCTCGCCGCCATGGCGACGGAGCCGACCAGCCCGGGCGCGGCCGAGGAGCTCCTGGTGCAGGCGCTCGCCGGTGCGCACGGAGCCCAAGACCTGCGCTACGCCTGTCTCAACGCGCTCGTCCAGCTGGCCTTCTGGGGCGGGGACCGGCGGCGGATGCAGTTCCTGCTGCAGCAGCTGGAGGAGCTGGCGGAGGAGGGGCACCCCGGAGCCCCGGCGTTTGTGGCGCTCATCCGCGGCGGGGAGGCGCGCTCCACCGACGAGGTCCGGGCCGCGCTGGCGACACCGAGCCTGGTGTCGCGGACGGCGCTCAACCACCCCGTGCAGCACTGGCTGCACGCCCACCTCGTCCTGCTGAGGCTGGGCGACGCCTCGACCGGCGAGGTGCTGGCCCGACGCGCGCTGTCCCACCCCGCGACGACGATGCACGGCGTCTCGCGGTGCCTCCTCCTCGAGTCCTTCCGCCTGCGGGGGCGCCTGGACGAGGCGGAGCGGCTGCTGCCCTACCTGCTCGACGACATGCAGCCGGACAAGGTCCTCACGTCCCCCGATCTGGTGCCCTGTGCGGTCTCGGTGCTCGATGTCCTGGGGCGGCGTGCGGAGGCGGACGAGCTCCTCCAGACGTCCCGGTCGATCCTCCGCGGCTCCCCGGCCGGGTGGGCGCCCATCGCGTTGACGCTGGCGGAGGCCTTCCACGCGCTGTCCACGGGGGATGAGCAGCAGGCCGCCGCCGTCCTCCGGCCGACCACCCCGCTCAACGGGGCGCGCAGCTCGGCCGCCGTCCGGGTCTCGCCGGTCGCGCTGCCCCTGCTCTACGTGCTCGTGCCCGAGGTCCGGGAGCACTGGGACGCCGACCCGCCGCCCGGTGCCCTCGCCGACCTGCACGCCGGGGCGCGCGCCCTCGTCGAGCTGCGCGAGCGCAGGTCGACCGGGGCCGCCGGCGTCCTCCCGGCCACCGCCTGGCCGGCCCTGCGCGCCCTCCTGCCGGTCCCGTGGGTGGCCGAGCTGGCCCTGGCGATGGTGGCAGCCGGTCAGGACGGTGCCCGCGCGCTGGTCGAGGACCTCGGCCCCGTCGCCCGCGCGACCCTGCGTGCCCAGGCCGCAACGGCACCCCCGACCCTCGCTTCCACCGCCCGTTCGCTGCTGCGCGCGATCCCGGCGGTGCCGACCGCACGGTTGCACCTGCGCGTCCTCGGCCCGCTCGAGCTCCGCCGCGACGGCGTGGTCGTCACCGCGCCGGAGCTGCGCCGCGAGCGGGTGCGCCAGCTCCTCGGCTACCTGCTCACCCACGACCGGCCGACCCGGACGTCGATCACCTCGGAGCTGTGGCCCGACCTCGACGACGCGGCGGCCGGCCGGAACCTGCGGGTGACCCTCGCCTACCTGCAGAACGTCCTCGAGCCCGACCGCGGCGAACTCGATCCGCCGTACTTCCTGCGGAGTGCCGGCCCGGTGCTGCACCTGGTGACCGACGGAGCGCTCGAGACCGACGTGCTGCAGTTCGAGCGGGCCCTGGACGAGGCCGCCCAGCTGGAGCGCCAGGGCGTGCCCTCGGCGGCACTGACGGCCTACCTGCGGGCGGTGGAGCTGTGGGGCGGGGACCTGCTCGCCGACGTGACCGGCGGGACCTGGCTGGAGTGGGAGCGCGACCGCCTGCGCGGCAGGTTCGTCTCCAGCGCCGTCCGGGCCGGCAACCTGCTGCTGGCGCGGGGGGACACCACGACCGCCCGGACCCTCGCCGAGCGAGCCCTGCGGGCCGACGACTGCTCGGAGGACGCCCACCAGCTGCTCATCGCCGTCCACCTCGCCGACGGCGACCTCGTCGACGCGCACCGAGCCCTGCGGCGCTGCCAGCAGATGCTCTGCGAGCTGGGGGTGCCACCCCAGCCGCGGACGCGCGCGCTCGCGCAGCGGCTGACCCCCCGCGGCTGAGGCCCGTTCCCCCCTCTTTGACCAGCGGCTTCGTCCGGCTGGCGCTCCGCTAGCGCGGCCTCCCGAACCTCTCCCGTGCCGGCGCGATGCGCCGGGCGGACGAGAGGAACAGAGACATGGAGCCTGCCGAGGTCACCGTGCTGGTCCACCGCGCTGCCGAGGGCGACCCGGCGGCCTGGAACGCGATCGTCGACGAGTACGCCGGCCTGCTGTGGTCGGTCGTCCGCGGGTTCCGGCTCGACGAGGCGCAGGCCGCGGACGCGGTGCAGACGACGTGGCTGCGGCTGGTCGAGCACATCGCCGACCTCCGGGAGCCCGGGCACGTGGCGGGCTGGCTGAAGACGACTGCCCAGCGGGTGTGCCTGCAGGTCATCCGCCAGGGGGGTCGTGAGCAGCTCACCGACTGGGACGAGGACCGCATTGCGGGGAGCGGCGTCCGGTATGACGGCCCTGACGAGGACGGGCCCGAGGTAGCCGCGTTGCGGCAGGAGCAGCAGGAGTTGGTCCGTCACGTGCTGGCCGAGCTCCCCCGACCGACACCAGCAGCTCATGGAGTTGCTGCTCGCGTCTCCTGCGATCAGCTACCAGGAGATCGGCGCCCGCCTGGGCATGCCGGTCGGCAGCATCGGCCCGACGCGTGCCCGGATCCTCGCTCGCCTCCGGGGCGCGCTGACAACGGTCGGGCTCCGGGACTTCATACTGAGCTGACTGCGCGGCCCGCGTGGGCGGGATGTTCCTCCAGTGTTCGGGCCCTCGCCACGATGAGGGACCGAGCTCATACACGACCAATTCATGATCGGCGAGGTTTTCTCACCTCGTTCCGCGGTCGAGTGAGGTCAGGACAAGCGCGGCCGCGGTAATCGCGTCGATGCGCTGCGGGCAGAGGGTGACCCGGTCGAGGGCTGGCCAGTGGCCGAGCAGGGCGATGGCTCGTTCGGTGGGCGCGCGCAAGGCGGTGATCAGCTGGTTGTGGCAGCGGTTGTCCGGATGCAGCGGCCCGTCGGGCTGGTTCTTGATCGGCACGTGAACCCCGATGCCGGCGCCGGTGTAGCCCGTGTCGGCCAGCACCGGCAGGCCGCGGGCGGCGTACGGGTACAGGCTCGGCAGGACCAGCGCCCGGGCCGCGGTCAGATCGTGGGTCGATCCGGGGCGCACGGCGGAGGTCCACAGCGGAAAGCCGCTCGGGTCGCTGAGGATCTGCACCGTGCCGCCGAAGGCGTGGTGCTTGCCGGAGTACCACCGGTGGTGTGCTGGCCGGCCGTCGACCACGGCGCGGGCGGCCACCCGGTCGGTCGGGACCAGCGTGCCGTCCAGGCAGAGGAAGGGCAGCCCGGCAGTTCGGGCCTCGGCGAGCACGGCCTGGAGGTCGGGCGAGTGCCCGGCGATCACGTCGAGGCCTTCGTGCAGGTAGCGGTAGGCGGGGGCGACGCTCAGGCCTGCCTCACCGGCGAGGGTGCGCACGTCCAGGCGGTGGCGCAGCCAGCGCAGCACGAGGGCGACGTGGGTGTGCACCGTGCCGGCCCGCTGCGCCGGTCGGGTTCCGGGGCGGCGACGGTGGCGGGCGATCCATCCGGTGACGGCCTTGAGGATCGGCGCGGACACGTCCAAGTGGGCATGGCGGCTGGCACGATGAGACACAGCGGGCTCCCGGGGAAGAGGAGAACCTTTGGCGAGACGATCTTCGCCCCGAGAGCTCGCGCCCTCTTCCTGAAACCCGGCCGCCACCAGCGACGACACAAGTCAAGCCGTTAAAGCTGGTGAGAAAACCTCGGCATACCCCGTTGATGGTCGGTGCCAGTCATCAACATCCAGCCCCGCAGCACGCATCTGACCTCGCGATTCGACGTCCGCCATTGGTAGTGAATGACGTCGAGGTCAACTCGCAGGTAGACGGGTTGACCGCGTGCTGCGGGAAGCCTCGATTGACCGGGGGCGAGGAGCGGCACACCGCCGATGTCCTCAAGCGCCTCAGTCATCGCCGGGCACGGCACAAGCCGGGGGGCTCTTCTGCGGGCTGCCGTGACGCTCAGTGACGAGCAGGCGTGCCATGGACCAGAGGCGTCCGGGCATGGCCGGACGGCGACCGTTGACCACCATTTTGACCACCATCGAGCCCGGTTCGGTGCTGTTCGCTGCCTTCCGCCGTCGTTCCATATAGCGGTTAAGCTGCACAGACAAATCTGGATGAACGTGTGCGCACCGGCGGCCGACGGCTGGGGGTCAAAGGTTCGCAGGTCCACGTCCTGTCAGCCAGACAGCGGGACACCGCAGGTCAGGGGCCGTGTCCGGAGTGATCCGGAACGGCCCCTGACTGTTCTCCTGGGGGTCTGACCACCGTCTTGACCACCAGCAGGTCACCCTCACTCATTTCGGAGACGACGCCCGGCGGAGCCGTAGGGGCTCCCCGACGGATACCTGGCTCTGGACGTCACGGGCCTCGGGGCGCCACAATTGTGGCCATGAGCACCGAGTCGCTGCGGGTGGTCCGCGACCACTTGTCTGAGGTCATCGACCGGGTGGAGCACCAGCACGAGCGCGTGGTGATCACGCGGAACGGCCGGGCCGCAGCGGTCCTGATCAGTCCCGACGACCTCGATGCCCTCGAGGAGACGCTGTCGGTCCTCAACGACGCGGAGGCGCTGGCAGACATCCGGGACGCGGACGCCGCGTACGCACGGGGCGACGTGACCCGCGGTGTGGAGGCGGTCCGTCGGCTGCGGCCGTGACCGAGGGGCAGCCCTACGAGCTGGTCCTCACGTCGCCGACGAGACGCGCGCTCGCCGAGAGGTTGCCGGAGCCGGTGGCGGCAGCGGTCATCGACTTCCTGACCACGACGCTCGTCACGAGCCCGCGCAGAGCCGGCAAGCCGCTGCGCGGTGAGCTGGCCGGAGTCTGGTCGGCGCGACGCGGGACCTACCGGGTGCTGTACCGGGTGCTCGAGGAACCCCGCGAGGTCGTCGTCCTGCGGGTCGACCACCGCCGGGACGTCTACCGCTCCAGCTGAACGACCTGCGGCCGGCCTCCCGTCCTGTCACTCGCCGAGGATGGTGCCGAGGATGGCCACGGCGTCGCAGGAGACGTCGGGTGCGACGTGCCCGTAGACGTCCCCGGTGATGGCGATCGGCGAGTGGCCGAGGATCTCCGACACGGCTGCTGCGCGGGATCCGGGCGAGCCAGGCCGAGGAGCGACGGCGGGCCGGCTCCCTCTGGCAGCAGACCGGGTTCGTCGTCACCACCGGGACCGGCGAGCCCTGCGATCCCCGCAACGTCCTACGTTCTCCGGAGGTCGCCGCCGCAAGGGCCGGCCTCGCGCACGCCGGACTGCACACGCTGCGGCACTCCGCCGCCGTGACGACGGTGCCTTCGTCGCCGACCTCGGCGAGACAGCGGTCCGCTACCTGCTGGGCGGCGCCCCGCCTGATCCGGCTCCCGGGCCTCACTACCCGGAGTCCAGCCGCCTGCGGCGTGACCCGCAGTCCGCGAGGAGCCGCGGGCCCCACCGCCGGGCGGTCGACGTGCACGGTGTCGGTCAGGACGTGCCCTGGGCGACCTGTGTCGTCCAACAGGCGATGCCCCTGCCTCGCTGCGCGGAGTGGTCGGGCACCCTCTCGGCGAGCGAGGGCGGCCCGGAGAGTTCGTGGGCGGTGTCAGCCCTGGTCAGCAGGCCGGTTGCCGACCACCATCCTGACCACCGTTGCTCCTCGTTCGGGTCATTCACTCCGGTTCACGGTCGTTCCGTATGCAGCTTAAGCTGCGCATCTGCACTTCGGCGGACTGCTGCGGACGCGCTGCGCAGATCTGGGGGTCACGGGGTCGCAGGTTCACATCCGGTCAGCCCGACAGCAGAACCGCAGATCAGGGGCGGGTCGGTCGAGAGAGCCGGCCCGCCTCTCGCACGAGTACAGCAACGCGGCCGGAGGACAGCAACGGTCACCACCGCCGCGCCTCGTCGAGCCGGCCGCCGCCTTGCGCTGCTGGACGGGACCGACGGGGCTGTGGACGTCGGCCGTGACGGCGCACGACGAGCGACCCAGGTGCTCCTGGACGACCCTGGTGTGGGCATCGGCCGCCAGGAAGCTCGCGGCGGATACGGCAGCGTGTGCAGGGGGACGCCGCGCAGACCAGCATGCTGCGCCAGCACCTCGAGCCGCACCGGCCCACGAGGACCATAACGAGCCCGGAGACGCTGAGCGCCGCTCGCTGACCCACGTCACGCACGGTGTAGCCGGGCAGGGAGACGTGCTGCAGGTACACGGCGTAGCCGATCATCGCCACGCCGCCGACCAGGATCAGGTGTGGTGACCGGAGATGTCGGTCGAGGACGTGTGATGACGGGATTCGACCGGCTGATCTCGTGGAGGAGGGCCTCCGGACGTGGGGCGGAGCTGCTGAAGGCGACCAGTACACGAGCCCGGATGTCTTCGTGTCCCCGCTGATGCCGCGCTGACGCCGCGCCACCGACTTCGGCTGGCCCACGCCAACGTGACGCGACGTCGCCGGACACGTGCTCTCGAGCGATGCGGCGCACTCATCGACGCCAGTGATCATCCCCGCTGATCGGTCGGTGACCTGTTGGCCTCCGCCGGTTGTCGTGGTGGCACGTCTCACAAGGGGTCGTGCGCTTGCTGCCGCTGCCACGGGGCACGGAAGGGCGGAGCGGTTCTCGGGCCAGACCCGTCCGACGCCGGCCGGGCCGGCATCCGCCCGACTCAGCGCGGGCCGGGACGAGCCGAACCGCGGGTGGCCATCCAGCCGCCGCCCACCCCATGACCACCCATCTGAGAGGCCATTCCAACCATGGCGCAGTCGAAGAGCACCACACGCAGCGAGACCGTCGAGGTTCCCGTCGACGTCACCGTCGAAGACGGCGACCGCGGTCCGAAGGGCCCGACCGGTCCGGTCGGCCCCGCCGGCGAGCCCGGCGACAAGGGTCCCAAGGGCCCGGCCGGTCCGGTCGGCGAGCGGGGCGACAAGGGCGAGAGGGGTCCGGTCGGCGCCGTTGGTGAGCCTGGTGACAAGGGTGAGAAAGGCCGGACCGGTCCGATCGGTCCGGTCGGTGACCGCGGTGAGAAGGGACCGATCGGTCCCCGAGGCGAGCAGGGCCCGCAGGGCGAGACCGGCCTGCAGGGCGAGAAGGGGCCCGAGGGGGAGACCGGCCCGCGGGGCGAGCAGGGTCTGCCCGGCTCCACCGGTCGCCCCGGCGAGCAGGGTCCGCAGGGCCCGGCCGGCACGCCCGGGCTGCGCGGCGAGACCGGCCCGCGAGGTGTGGCTGGTGAGCAGGGGCTGCAGGGGGAGCAGGGCCTGCGCGGCGTCCAGGGCCCGCGCGGCGTGATCGGCGAGACCGGCGAGCAGGGTGAGCAGGGCCTGCCCGGCATCCAGGGTCTGCCCGGTCTGCAGGGCGAGCAGGGGGCTGCTGGTGTCCGCGGGCTGCAGGGCCCGCAGGGTGAGCAGGGTCCGGCCGGTCCGGCCGGCCCGGTGGGCCTGCCCGGTGTGCAGGGTCCGCAGGGCGCCTCGGGTCCGGCGTGGCTCCACCAGCCCAGCCCCGCCGAGCTGGCGTCCAAGGTGAAGCAGGCGGCGCTGGACGTCACGCCGCGCACCGTGCTGGATCCGCGGGTGGGCGCTCGCTACCTGGCCACTCTGACCTCGCGGCTGATCAAGCTGCAGGGCGGGCTGGTCCTGCGCGCCATCGTCGACACCGACGCCGCGGCCAACAGCCAGACCGGCGCCGACCTGTCCAACGTGCGCAGCATCGCCTGATCAGCATCGCCTGATCAGCATCGCCTGATCAGCATCGCCTGATCAGCATCGCCTGATCAGCATCGCCTGATCAGCATCGCCTGATCAGCATCGCCTGATCAGCATCGCCTGATCAGCATCGCCTGATCAGCATCGCCTGATCAGCATCGCCTGATCAGCATCGCCTGATCAGCATCGCCTGATCAGCATCGCCTGATCAGCATCGCCTGATCAGCATCGCCTGATCAGCATCGCCTGATCAGCATCGCCTGATCAGCATCGCCTGATCAGCATCGCCTGATCAGCATCGCCTGATCAGCATCGCCTGATCAGCGCAGCAAGAATCGAGGGGCGCCCCGGGTCCGCAACCGCGGACCCGGGGCGCCCTTCGCCGTCCGGGCGGCCCTCGCCGGCGGGCACCGTGCTCTCCGAGCGGTCGTGCACCTCGGCCGGTGCACGGTGACCAGGTCCGACGGGGAGTGCGCCGGCCGCAGGTGCGTCCAGGTCAGTCCGGTCACGTCCCCGCGCCGCTCGAGCGCCTCATGGGGAGGAGCGGGTCACGGCCGGGCGGACGGCATGCCGGCGGGCAGCAGGGCGGCCGCCCGCTGCGGTCCCGCGCGCCGGCCCGGACGGCGAAGCTGCCCTCGCCAGCCGGGCGCACCACCTCACTGCCGACGGTGCCGGTGGCGCTGGGGACGAGCACGGTCACCGGTCGCCGCCACCAGGTCGGGGCGGCGGACCGCCGCTGCGGGCTGATCACGAGGTCCAGCACCACCGGCGCCACGTCGGCCCCGGCCACCGGCGCTGCGCCCAGGCCGGGCGCCTCCTCGGAGAGCCGATAGCGGCCGGTCAGCCAGCGTGGTGCTCGCACCTGCGTCCAGTTCAGCGACGAAGCAGCCAGGATCGCGTACTCGCCCTCTCGTCCCTCGACCAGGTCCCGCGCCAGCTGGCCGTCCGGGTCACCGCGAACACCGTGTGCCCCCGCTCCCGGGCCAGCCAGACTGAACCGTCCCCGGTCTTGTAGCGGGGCGGTTATGCCGGCAGCGGTTGCTGCTCGGCGGTGATGGAACGGTAGTACTCCTGCTCGACCTCGACCGGGGGCCTGTGGTCAAGGGTGCTGTGCAGTCGGGTGGTGTTGAACCAGTGCACCCACGACAGGGTGGCCAGCTCGAGGTCCTCGACGGTGCGCCAGGGCCCGTCGCGGCGGGTGCACTCAGTCTTGTACAGACCGATCAGGCTCTCGGCTTGGGCGTTGAAGCTCCTATATCCGTCAAGCGGCTCGCAGGGGAAGTGTCACCTCCTGCGCCGGTGGCTGCTGCAGAACAGGAGCCGGGAGGAGGCGGTAGATCTCGCGGGCCAGGTAGCGCTTGAGACAGCGGATGATCTCGCGCTTGGAGAGGCCCTCGGCGGTGCGACGGGTGACGTAGTCGATCGTTGGCTGGGTGCCAGCGCATCCGGACGATGACGGCTCGGTAGAGCGCGGCGTTGGCTTGCCGGTTCCCGCCCCGATAGAGACGGTGACGACCGTTGGTTCGTCCGGAGCCGGCGGGGATGGGGCAGGCGCCGCACATCTTGGCGAAGGCGGCCTCGGAGCGGACCCGGTCGGTGTTGTCGCCGGCGGTCACCAGCATCTCGGCAGCGATGTCGAGCCCGATGCCGACGGCTTCAATGAGCCGCGGGGCGACGGCTGTCGTCTGCTTCTTCAGGTGCCTGCTGTGAGCCTTGATCTCCTCGTGCAGTTGCAGCCACCGTCGCGCCAGTGAGCTCAGCACATGTCGCATGGCGGCGTCGGGATCGACGGGGTCCGCGGCGGAGTCCAACGCGGCGCAGGCCTGGATGAGCTTGTGATCGGTGAGCGGCTCGAGCTCGGCGCGCAGATCGTCGGCCGCCGTCACCAGCGTCGCCTTTAGCGTGATCATGGCTGCGGTGCGCGCCTTGACCGCGGTATCGCGGGCGACCTTGAGCAGCCGCAGCGACTCGATGCTGCCGTCGGCGGTCTTCGGCGTGGCCAATCGAGCACCGGTGAGGACCTGCCGGGCAGCATGCTCAGCGTCGATCGTGTCGCTCTTGCCAGACAACCGACGCTCGCCCTTGCGGGGCGGCCGGTTGACCTCCTGCACCTTGTGTCCCTGCCGGCGCAGGAAGCGAGCGAGGCCGATCCCGTAGGAGCCGGTGCCCTCGACGCCGAAGCCACCAGGCGGCCACTTGAGCCGACGTGCGCAGTCGCGACGGCGAGCAGGTGCACGAACCCGTCCACGGTGGCCGGCACGAAAAGCTCAATGAGCTTGCCGCCGAGGCCATCGAGCAGCACGGCGGCGTGTTCGTCCTTGTGTGTATCGACGCCGACGATGACATCGTCGCGACGCAGCAGCATTCTGGTCATGGCCGAGGTCTCCTCACAGATCACGGTCGTGCCGCTGGTCGGGTCGGCGGACAGGACTGCGATGGGACCTGCTGCGATCAGGCTGAGGTGTGAATCCCGGAACCGCTGCTGGGATGTCGGGCCGGTGTCAGGCGGCGGGTCCGAGGGTGACGGTCTGTCCGAGTTTCTCCAGTTCGTGGACGAGCTTGCGGATGCGGTGTTCGGGTGAGCGTCGGCGCTGCGCCCAGTCCGGTCCCAGCTCGGCGTAGTCCACGCCGTCGTGGACGACGTGCCAGTAGGCGATGAGCAGGTCGTGGCGGGTGGCCCCGATCGCCTTGGCCACGCCGCGGCGGCTGCGGATGTGGGCGTGGTGGGCGGCCAGATAGGTGCCCTTGGTACGGGCGGCGGCGTGTGCGGCCTCGGTCAGCGCGGTGCGCAGGGCGACCGAGCCATGCCGAGTGCGCCCGGATCTGGGCCGGCCGCCGGAGCTGTTGTTGCCCGGGCAGATGCCGGCCCAGCTGGCCAGGTGCGCGGCGGTGGGAAAGACGCTCATGTCGGCTCCGCACTCGGCCAGCAGCATGAGCGCGGTGCGCTCGGAGACGCCGGGAATCGTGGTCAGCCGCCCGAGGATGGGACGAAAGGGCTCCGCGGCGGTGGCCAGGAGGGCGTCGAGGTCGGCGATCGCAGCGTCGAGGAAGTCGATGTGGGCCAGCATCTGGGCGACCAGCAGCCCGTGATGCCCGGTCCGGAACCGCCCGGCCAGCGCCTGCTGCAGAGCGGGGATCTTGGCCCGCAGCCGGCCGCGGGCCAGCTCGGCCAGCACGGCCGGATCGGACTGGCCAGCCACCAGCGCCTCCACCATCGCCCGCCCGGACTTGGTCAGCAGCCCCGAGGCGACACTGGTCAGCTTGATCCCGGCGTCCTGGCACACCTTCTCCAGCCGCTGGATGACCCGGGTGCGCTCCTCGACCAGCGTGCGCCGGTGCCGGGTCAGGTCCCGCAGTTCCCGGATCGGCGGGGGTGGGACGAAGCTGGGGCGCACCAGCCCGTGCTCGATCATCTGCGCGATCCACGCCAAGTCGGCCACGTCGGTCTTGCGGCCGGGGACGTGGTGCAGGTGCTCGGCGTTGATCAGCCACACCTCGAGCTGGTCTTCGAGCAGGTAGTAGACCGGTTTCCAGTACACCCCGGTCGATTCCATCCCGGCCCGGCTGATGCGGTGCTCGGCCAGCCAGTCCCCCAGCGCGCAGATCCCCGCCGTCGTGGTCGCGAACGTGCGGGTGGCTTGCTCCCGCCCCCGCCTGCCGCGGGCGGGCACCCGGACCGTGGCCACCACCGTGTCCCGGTGCACGTCCAACCCCGCGCAGCGCTCCACCAGAACGTCCATGCCGGCCTCCTCCCCGACGGGCACGTCGCCCCGGGGAGGCCTGCCATCGAAGAGTCTGAGGTTCGCGCTCGCAGCAGCAGGACAGGGTGCCTCAAGCCTCCACGCCACACTCCTATGCGGGTTCGCGGCACCAAGCAATCACGGCGTCTGACCGAGGCGACGGCCCACCGATTCTCATCCGGCAGGGTGGGCCACGGCCACAACCACTCCTATGAGGTCACTGCCGCCCGACCAGTGGTCGAAGCGTCGCTGCGGCGATGGTCGACACGTCAACGCGAAGGCACCCGCAGGGCCGGTCGTAACAGGGGTCAGGCCACCGCCGCAGCGACAGCAGAATGCTCGCAGTCGTAGGAGTCGCCGACGCTGCCGATGGAGGCGACCGCACCTGCGTCGGCGAGTCGGTCCTGGTACCGAATCGCGGTGTACTGACTGCCCGCATCGCTGTGTTGAATGACGCCGACGACGTCCTCGCCTGCGCGTTCACGGGTCCACAACGCCATCTCCAGGGCGTCTAGCGGCAGTTCGGTGGGCATGGAGGAGGCGGTGCGCCAGCCGACGATCCGCCGGCTGAAGGCGTCGTGGACGAGGGCGGTGAACGCCATGCCCGACCAGGTCGGCACGTAGGTGAAGTCCACCAGCCACAGCCGATTGGGCGCCGGTGCGGTGAAGTCGCGCTGCACCCGGTCCGGCGGTCGGGCCGCCGCCGCGTCCGCTCGCGTGGTCTTGAACGCCCGGCCGCGGCGGGCGCTGTGCAGCCCCTCGGTGCGCATCAGCCGCTCGACCTGGCGGCGGGAGACCCGGCGGCCGGCCACGCCCCCCTCGCGGCGCAGCTGTGCGTGCACCTTGCGCACGCCGTAGACCCCGCGGCCGATCTTGCGGTCGCCGTGCACCGTGCGGATGCGCTCCAGGACCACGGTGTCCCGTTGCGCGCGGGCCGAGGGCGGCCGCCGCTTGGCCGCCCGGTAGCTGCTCGGGGCGATCTGCAGGCCGTGCTCATGCAGGACCCGGCAGATCGGCTCGACCCCGAACTGCTCCCGGTAGGTGTCGATGTAGTCGATCAGCGCGGCGCGGGGCGGTCGAGTTCCGCCGCGAAGAAAGCCGAGGCCGTCGTCAGGATTGCGTTCGCGCGGCGCAGTTCGCGGACCTCCCGCTCCAGCTCACGCAGCCGGGCCCGCTCATCGGTGGTCAGCCCCGGCTCGGCGCCGGCGTCGACACGGGCCTGCTTGACCCAGTTCCGCAGCGTGTCCGGCTGGATGCCCAGCTGCTCACCGACCCGGCGGCAGGCGGCGTTGACGCTCAGCTTCTCCGGACCGTCGACGAGGTCGCAGGCGAAGCGGATCGCTCGCTCACGCAGCTCGTCTGGGTACTTCCTCGGTGCGGGCACGACTCCACTCTCCCGTGGATTCAGACCCGCTACGAGACCGGGGACGGTTCAGCCGTGTCCAACATGGCGCTCGCGCAGCCCGGTCACCTGCGCCCAGGGCAGTCGGGCCAGCGCCGTGCGCAGCGTCGGCTGGTTGCTCTTGACGGTGAACAGGTAGTGGGCTCCGCGGTTGTGCAGATAGTTCGCGTGTGCGCGCTGGCAGTGCAAGGCATCGGCGGTGACCACGAGGTCGTGCAGGTCAGGCACGGTGTCCAGGACGGTGGTGACCGCGGCCAGCTCGTCTCCGCCGTTCACTTCGGCCTGGGTCAGCGCCAGGCCCGCGGCGTGATCGAAGACCGCGATCAGTTTGGCCTGTCCACCGGGGCCGTCGCGGGCGCCGCGCAGGGTCTTGCCGTCGACGGCCAACACCGCACGGACCTCACCGCGCGGCCGAACATGCTGGGCGCGCTGTCGCTGCCGGTCCTGGCGGCGGGCCAGGACCCAGCCGGTCAGCGCCCGCTGCAGCGCGGCGGCATCGACGGCGGCCAACACCCGGCCGAACGTGGTCGCATGCGGCGTCGGCCCGCAGACGCTCACCGCCTGCTCGGCGTGCACGGCCCACTGCGCGATCGCCGCGTACGAGCGGGCGCCGGCCAGCACGGCGCCGACCGCGAGCAGCAGAATCGATTGCAGACCGTGACGACGGCCCCGCGCCTTACGCGGGTCAGGAACCGCAGACAGGGCCTGGAGCAGACCGATCGACTCGGCCGCACCCAGCGCCTCGGGTGGCAGGCCGGCCTCGGCGACAGTGTTGAGCACGCGGACGGGGAAGATGAACTCGCGGGCACGGGCCTCTCGCTGGTGATCGACGGCTTCAATCACCTTCAGATCACCACACGGCCCGTGCCCGCCCCCGAACTCCCAGCTCAAGCGCTCGTTGCCCGACTTTGCAGCGGCCCTGAGCCAGCCCCGGTCCGGAAGCGACCATCTGTCATTGCAGGTCCAGCTGGCCGCTGAGGGTGCTGTCGATGACTCGACCACCAAGCGCAGGGACTCGAGGAGGAGCGCGCCGGCCGGGGCGGAGCCTCGCCATGCCGTGGGCCGCGGAGTCCGAGGGCCCTCGCCGTCGCCGCCGTAGTTCGCGGCGACGAGGTGGCGACAGTGCCGCGGCTCGGTGGCCGGCGCCCTCGGACCGTCCTCCGCGACATCGAGTGGATCCGGTCGGGGGCTCCAGCGGCTGCGGACCTAGCGCGGCCTGTAGGCCGACGTCGCGGCCGACTGGTGGGGCGCATTCGCCGGTGGCCGCCCAGCTTCACCTCATGCGGTGTGCTGCCCCGTTGCTCTCGCCTCTGGGTTGTCGGGATCGACCAGCTGCGTCCCGGCCGGACGGCGTGACACATAGTTGACGGTCTGGTGACAGCGCAGCCCCAGCATGGAACCGGCCGTGGTGCCCACGTCGTCGGATGGGGAGAACAGCGTGACAGGAGATCGGCGCACGCCCAGGGGGTGCGACGCCTTCCTCAGTCACTCCTCGCAGGATCGAGACACCGCTCGCCGGCTCGAGGCTGCGCTGGAGGACGACGGCTTGAGCATCTGGCTCGACGACTCCGAGATCTGGCTCGGTCAGCTACTCGGACCCCAGCTGCAGCGCTCCATCCTGGAATGCGGATCGCTCCTGCTGCTCTGGTCCGAGGCGGCCGCGGCCTCGCGCTGGGTGAACTCGGAGTGGCTGATGGCGCTGCACCAGCAGCGGCTGATCCTGCCGTGTGTCTTGGATGCAACACCGCTGCCGCAGTGTCTGGGGAACACCGTCCGCCTGGACCTCGGCAAGGAAGGTGCCATGGCCAGCCCGCTGTTCCGGCGCGCGATCCGCGATGCGACCGGGGTACCGACACGGCTGGCCCCGGTGATGCGGAGCGAGTCGGACGAGCTACGGCGGATGATCCGCACCATCGCTCACGGCCAGGAGGACATGACTGGTGCACTCGGACAGTCGCTACAGGCTGCTGTCGATCTGCAGCGATCGCTCGACGACGTCATGGCGCAGGCCCGAGCGCGCTGGCCCCTCGATCCCATGATCGTGAACCTGGACGGCTATCACCTGAAGAACGCTTACATGCTCAAGCACTGGGATGCAATCCAGGCCGGTCGTGCCCCTGCCGACGAGCTGTTGTCGCGTGCCGAGCGGCGCTTCTTCGAGACGCTGTGGATCGATCCAATGGACCCTTCTGCACTCAACGGACTCGGGAGCATCCTCCTGTTCGAACGGGACCTCCACGCCGCTGAGTTCTTCATCCTCGCCGCCATCCGTGCAGCCGAGCGCAAGGGAATGTGCGATTACCCGGCCGCCCAGCACGATCTCGTCCTCGTCCGGCGATACCTGGAGGCCTGATCACATCGGTGACGCCCCGTATGCGGTCCCGGAGGCAGCTAGGTCACGGTTTCGGCTGCGCACGGACGGCCCCAAGACTGCCCGAGGTCCCTCGTCCGCTCGGGTGGTACTGCCCGTCCCTCGGCGCGGTCGCACGGGCACAGTCAGCGGCGGCTCCACCGGCGAGCGCCTGCTTGCGCTCACATCCACCGCCGGAGCACGAGGAGGACGGATGTCATCTGCGTCAGACCTGCACCGGAGCGAAGCTGGGACTGAGCGCGGGGATGGCTCCCGGCGAACACACCCGTTGCTAAGTTCGGGCGGCCTCGGGTGGCCGCCCCACATCGGCGCCCCGCAGCAGCTGGAGAGGGCAGACTACGAATGCTGCGGGTTGAGGCCGGATGGGATGCGAGAGGCGGTGTTGGAGTAGCTTAATCTGCGGAAGGTGCAGCGCCAACATGGGGAAGCCTGTTCGCTTTCTGCGGAACTTGCATGCGCGTCCCTGTCTTCTCCCTCGGACGAACCTCAGCGAGGCCTCCAGGGGATACTCGGGGCTCGGGGGAGGAACATCGATGCGACACTAGGAAGCCTGCACCCCGTGGTTCGCCGCCACGCTGGGCATGGTCGGTCAGCAATTGCTCACCTTCTCACCGAGGCAAACCAGGACATACCGGTCAGCGGGCTGCTGAGGATCTGCGTCGCAATCCACTTCCCGTATTCACCGCACAGGCGGGAGGGCTGGAACTGCCCGACGCCTCACTCGCTACGCACCCCCCGTGTAGTTGGCGACCGGGCAGGAGACCCTGCCCGTCGTGTTCCGAGCCTCGGCGCAGTCTCGTCCCGGGGCCCCGTCGCGGCCTCACTCAACTTCGCTATCGGTGACTGCGAGGACGGCGCCGTCGGAGTCCGACCCGCAGAACCTCCGCAGGCGGTGAGCTACGCCGCCAGCCGGGACGTCACCCCGTAGCACTCCTTTGATGAACGACTCTGGCGGGGTTCGAGAGACATTCGACAGGCGAACCCCTGTGCGAGCACAGCGACTAGTCCTATAGGGCCCGCTACGGTGTTAAGCACCTGGAGAGGATGCAGTGAGGTTTTCTCACCTGTTTCCGCGGTCGAGTGAAGTCAGGACGAGTGCAGCAGCGGCAATCGCAGTGATTCGCTGTGGGCAGAGGGTGACCCGGTCGAGGGCGCGCCAGCGGCCGAGTAGGGCGTTGCCGCGCTCTGCGGGGGCTCGCAGCCTGGTGATCAGCTGGTTGTAGCAGCGGTTGTCGGTGTGCAGCGGCCCGTCGGGGTGGTGCTTAATCGGGACGTGCACGCCGACGCCGGCGCCGGTGTAGCCCTTGTCGGCCAGCACCGGCAGCCCGCGGGCGGCATGGAGGTGGAGCGCCGGCAGCGCCAGCTCGCGGGCAGCGGTCAGGTCGTGGGTCGAGCCGGGGCGCACAGCGGAAACCCACAGCGGAAACCCGGTCGGGTCGCAGATGACCTGGACGCTGCCGCCGAAGGCGTGGTGCTTGCCGGAGTACCACCGGTGGTGTGCTGGCCGGCCGTCGACCACGGCGCGGGCGGCCACCCGGTCGGTCGGGACCAGCGTGCCGTCCAGGCAGAGGAAGGGCAGCCCGGCAGTTCGGGCCTCGGCGAGCACGGCCTGGAGGTCGGGCGAGTGCCCGGCGATCACGTCGAGGCCTTCGTGCAGGTAGCGGTAGGCGGTGGCGACGCTCAGGCCTGCGTCACCGGCGAGGGTGCGCACGTCCAGGCGGTGGCGCAGCCAGCGCAGCACGAGGGTGACGTGGGTGTGCACCGTGCCGGCCCGCTGCGCCGGTCGGGTTCTGGGACGGCGACGGTGGCGGGCGATCCACCCGGTGACGGCCTTGAGGATCGGCGCGGACACGTCCAAGCGGGCATGGCGGCTGGCACGATGAGACACAGCGGGCTCCCGGGAAAGAGGAGAACCTTTGGCGAGACGATCTTCGCCCCGAGAGTCCGCGCCCTCTTCCTGAAACCCGGCCGCCACCAGCGACGACACAAGTCAAGCCGTTAAAGCTGGTGAGAAAACCTCAGTACGTGAATCCTATTGAATGCTTCATCGTGATGCCCTTCGGGGTGAAGCAGTTTCCGGACGGATCCGGTCGGCTGCGGAAGTACGTCAGTTAGATGGGCACACCGCGGCGCGTCCGCCCCACCTGCGCCAACTGTCGGCGAGGTGCACGAAGCCGGACTTCCGCAACGTCGTCTTAGCTTGGCTTTTAACCCGCCGGGCGCGCTGAGGGCGTCGCCGTGATGCTGGGCCTGGCATGAGGGCGGCCACCGCTGGATCCTTCGGAGTTGCGAGGCTTCGAAGCGACGGCGGTGGCCGTGATGAACAGTCTGATCCTGGCCGGTGGGGTTGACCAGAGCCTGACGACCGCGGGCCTGCAGCGCTTCAGCGGCGAGTTGTACCGATGCCTGGGCCGGCGGCGGGATGCGCTTTTCGAGCTGGTCGACGCGCTGCTGGCGGCGGAGGCGATGCCGTCGCTGCCGCATCTGAGCCTGGTCCCGACACACCGGCGCGGCTGGGGCAGCGTGTATGCCGCCCTGGCCGTCGGCGAGGTCGACGCCCAGCGGCTGGCCGAGCTGCTCGTCGCCCACCGGGGCGGTGGTGCGCCGGTCTTCGCGGTGGATGCCAGCACCTGGCCCCGCTGCGATGCCGAGTGCTCGGCGGGCCGGGGGTTCTACTACTCGCCGACCCGGCACTCGGCCGGTCAGCCGATCGTGGCCGGCTGGTGCTACTCCTGGATCGCCCAGCTGAGCTGGGCGCTCGACTGCTGGACCGCGCCGCTCGACGTGCGGCGGGTGGCTCCGGGCGAGGATCCCGGGCAGGCCACCGCCGCTCAGATCCGCACGTTGACCGAACGGCTCGGAGCCACGGGCCGGGTGCCGATGTTCGTCTTCGACGCCGGCTATGACCCGATCGCGCTCACCGTCGACCTGGCCGACACCGCCGTGGCGATCCTCGTCCGCATCCGCGGCGACCGGGTCTTCTACACCGATCCGGCGGCCCGGGGTCCGGGGCAGCTGGGCCAGCCGCGCCGACACGGCGCCCGATTCTGCTGCGCCGACCCGGCCGGCTGGCCGCCGCCGGACCAGATCCTGGAGTCCGGCGATGAGCAGTACGGCCGGGTGCAGGTGACGGCCTGGGCGGGGCTGCATCCCAAGCTGGCCGGCCGCGGCCGCTGGACCGACTACGACCTACCGCCGATCGTGGCCGGCACGGTGATCCGGGTGCAGGTCGAGCACCTGCCCGGCCCTCGTGGGCGGGCGGTCAAGACGCTGTGGCTGTGGTGGACCGGACCCGGCAGCCCGGACCTGGATCTGTGCTGGCGGGCCTACATCCGCCGCTTCGACCTCGAGCACACCTTCCGCTTCTGCAAGCAGGCGCTGGGCTGGACCACCCCGCGGGTGCGCACGCCCGAGCAGGCCGACCGCTGGACCTGGCTGATCCTGGCCGCCTACACCCAGCTGCGGCTGGCCCGCCCGATCACCGCCGACACCCGGCTGCCCTGGGAACGCCGCCTACCCACCGCCCGGCTCACCCCGACCCGCATCCGCCGCGGATTCCCTCGGCTGCTGCCGCTGCTGGGCACCCCGGCCAGCCCACCGAAACCCTGCGGCCGCTCACCCGGACGCCCAAAAGGCAGCCGACGAGGACCAGCACCATGTCCCGTACCGGGTCTGATGGAGGCTCTCAATCCACGTGAGGATGAGAGTCATGGCGGCACCGAGGAAGTACCCCGACGAGCTGCGGGAGCGGGCCACCCGGCTGGCGGTCGACGCCCGGCGGGACCCAGCGACCCGGACCGGGGCGTTGAAGCGGATCGGCGAGCAGTTGGGCATCAACCCCGAGACGCTGCGCAACTGGGTCATCCAGGCCGAGATCGACCAGGGGCACCGGCCGGGCACCACGACCGATGACGCCACCCGGCTGGCCGAGCTCGAACGTGAGGTCCGCGAGCTGCGCCGGGCCAACGCGACCTGAAGAGCGCGTCGGCTTTCTTCGCGGCGGAGCTCGACCGCCCCTCCCGCTGATCGTCGCCTACATCGACCAGTACAGGCTCGAGCACGGGGTCGAGCCGATCTGCCGCGTCCTCACCGAGGCCGGCGCGAAGATCGCCCCGAGCACCTACTACGCCGCCACGTCGCGGCCGCCGTCGGCGCGGTCACAGACGGACGCGGCGACCACCGAGGTCATCGAGCAGGTGCACAGCGACAACTACGGCGTCTACGGGGTGCGCAAGATGCACGCCGAACTGCACCGGCAAGGCCATCAGGTGGCCCGCTGCACCGTCGCCCGGCTGATGCGCCGCAAGGGTCTGCGCGGTATCACGCGGACGAGGGGCCCGCGGACCACGGTGCCCGGCACCGGCCCGGACACCCGCCCGGACCTGGTCGACCGCGCCTTCACCGCGACCGGCCCCGACCAGCTGTGGGTCGCCGACATCACCTACTGCCGGACCTTCTCCGGGTGGGTGTATGCCGCCTTCGTCATCGACGTGTTCTCCCGCCGGGTGGTCGGCTGGCAACTGTCTCGCTCGCTGCGCACCGACCTGGCCCTCGACGCCCTGGAGATGGGCCTCTGGACCCGCCGACGGGCCGGCCGCGACGTCAGCGGTCTGGTCCATCACTCCGACAAGGGATCGCAATACGTCGCCGTGCGCTACACCCAGCGCCTCGCCGAGGCCGGCGCGGTCGCCTCCGTCGGCTCCACCGGCGACAGCTACGACAACGCCCTGGCCGAGGCCTTCAACTCGCTGTTCAAGGCCGAACTGGTCCGCAACCGCGGCCCCTGGAAGGGCATCGACGACCTCCAGATCGCCGTCGCCGAGTACATCGACTGGTTCAACCACCGCCGGCTGCACGGCGAGATCGGCCTGATCCCACCGGCCGAGCACGAAGACGTCTTCTACCGGCACAACCCCGCGGCGACTACCGTCACCGCGTCACAGCGGTTCTCATGTGGCTTGTCGGATGGGGTAGCCGGCGTGGGCGAACCAGCCGGCGGCATCGGTGGCGGGGACCGCGGCCAGCGCGACGGCGATGGCGGCGTCCAGCGCCGCCCGGGTGCGCGCGGCGGCCGCCCGGATGAGGGTCTTCAGTTTGCCGAACGCCTCCTCGACCGGGGACAGGTCCGGTGAGTAGGCGGGCAGGAACACCAGCCGGCAGCCGGCGGCCTCGACCAGCGCGCGGATCCGGTCGGGCTTGTGCGCGCCGACGTTGTCCACCACCACGACCTGCCCCGGGTGCAGCGCGGGCAGCAGGAAGTGCTGCAGGTAGGTGGCGAACACCGCGGTGTCGGTGCCGCCCTCCACCGTCATCGCCGCCGTCATCCCGGCCCACGACAGCCCAGCGATCAGCGTGGTCACCGGCCCGCGGTTGCGCGGCACCGCCCCGACCGCCCGGGCGCCGCGGGGCGCCCGGGCCCTGCGGCGGGTCATCGACGTGTGGGTGCCGCACTCATCGACGAACACCACCTGGGTCGGGTCGATCGTGGCCAGGTCGGTGCGCCACCGGGTGCGCGCGGTCTCGTCGCGCTCGGTGGCGCTCAGGCTTGTGACTTCAGCGGCCGGCCCGGCCGCCGCGCCCGCCCCGACGCAGTCACCGCCTGCGCCGGGGCGTCGGCGGGCAGCGTGCCGATCGTGCGGGACATCGTCGCCAGCGACACCACCACCCCGGTGCTCTCGGTGAACGCGGCGGCATGCTCGGCCAAGGTCGCGTCCGCCGCCTCGGCCAGCCGGGCCGGCAGCCAGGCCTGCAGCCGGGTCTTCTTCTCCGGCACCGACCCGTGCCGCTGCCCGGTAGGCGCCAGGCTGCCGGTGGCCCGCCGGCGTTGCAGATACCGCTCCACGGTCCGCACCGACATCCTGAACACCGTCGCAGCCCGTTCAGACGTCATGCCGCCATCGACGGCGGCCACCACGCGCTCACGCAGATCCGTCGAGTACGCCCGCATGCCGATTGGGCTACCCCGTTGCCCGCGCACCGTCAAGCAATCAGCACACCGCTGTCAGTTCCGAGCCTCCACTGAACCCGGCGCAGGACACCACGCCATCCCGCCATCCACAAAGCCGCCGCCTGAACCTAAAAGGCGAGCTTAGGCCGCCCAGCGTCGTCGCCAACCACCCGGGATTCGTCCCCGGCCTACAGGCCGACTCGTCCGTCGCCGCCCGCCTGGCCTGCGGTTCGAGGTCCGGCAGGGGTCCGCGTCGCCTCGATCGCTCCGGCCTGGCGCGGGGCGCGCTTGGGTCCGGCGCCGCGCGGTCGGACTGGGTCCTCGGGTCAGCCGGTCGCGGTGGGGGGCAGCACACGGCGCACGACGGCCACGACCCTCCCGGTCAACGGGGGAGGGGAGAGCCGGACGTAGCCGTCGCCACGCCGGTCCGGTCGACCCTTCTCGTCACAGATCCAGACGTCTATCCGGACGAACCCGGTGTCGGCCGGGCCGTCCATACGTCCTCCGGAGGTGAGGATCCTCACCCCCTTCTCGAGGGCGCGGACCCCGGCCATGCCGAACCCGAGCAGCCCATTCTCGTCGATCAGTCGTTCCGCCTCCCTCTTCAGGCGCTCGAGGGCATGGGCCGTCACCGCGTCGCGGAGCACGGGTGGTAGCAGTGACCGCGGTATGCGGAGCTCACCCGTCAGGTGGTACGCCCGCCCGCCCTCCGTCCGCGGCGACATCGTCCGGTCGATGGTGAAGAGCAGGGCCCCGTCGTGCGTCCACGACGGCACCTGGTCGTGCACGAGCTTCCACTCCCCGGACTGGAGCGCCATCACCCAGACGCCGGGGTGGGGGAGGGCGTCGGGGTTGGGGAGGGCGTCGGGCTCGTCCTGCTCGGGGTTGTCCCGCCGTCCGGCGTCCGCCCCGCGGTCGTCGAGTCCCAGACCACGAGTGCCAGGACCACCACCGCCACCGCGAGTAGGGCCGCGACCACCCTGCGATCCGGATCGCGCCCCGATCCACCCGCCGTCGGCGCTCCCGGCTGAGCCACCGGCGCTTTTTTTGGCATCAGCGGCGCGAACGCGTCGTCCATGCGGCCGTCCGGGTCCGTGGCCAGCACCGCGGTCGGGGGGGCGTTCGGCGCCAGGGCGTACGACTCGGCGTCGTCAACGAGGTTCACCAGCGCCGCTGCGCCGTCGTCGTGCTGGCCGAGCATGGTGCGCACCCGGTCGAGGAAGGCCGCCCGAGCCGCCGCCGACCGCACCGGGGCGATCCACGACGTCGCGGGACCCGGCGGTGCCGGCTCGTCGTCCGGTGCCACCGACGGCAGTGACCTGGCCACGTCGCGCACCAGCCTGGGGATCTCGCCGGGGGCCGCCCCGGTGTACAGCCGGGCCACCTCGTCCTCGGGCAACGCCTCGTCGAGTGCGCGCTGGAGGACGCCGGGCTCGTGCCCCTCGGCGACGTCATGCAGCCACGCGGCGACCAGCCGCAGCAGCAGGTCGGGGTCCTCGTCCGCGACCTCGGCGCCGGCGGGGATCTCGAGCACTATCGCGACACGGTTGCTGCTCCCCGTGGGATCACGCCGGCTCGACGGGATGCCGCCCAGGTAGACCCGCATCCCCGCGGTGTCGCGCTCCACGAGGAGCGTCGCCTCCTCGAAGGCAGTCCGCTCGCCATAGCGCCGCCACCAGCGCACGCCCGGCCCGCCGCCGAGGAACCTGTAGCCGGTGCTCCGCGCGTTGCCGCGGGTCTCGAGGTAGACGTCCACGGCCTACAGGTCCTTGACGCGGTTCCCGCGGTCGCGGCGCCCGATGTCGCTCACGATCTTGTCGAGGGCGTCGAGCCGGTTGCGGATCTCCTGCGCCTCCCGGCCCGCCTGCTCGGCCAGCTGCCTGCGCCGGGACCGCTCCCGGCTCGCCCACAGCCACACGTCCATGAACAGCCCCTCCCGGCGTTCCGCCCTCGCCTTCACCCGTACGTACTCCTGGCCGGCCGCCTCCGCCGTGACGGCGTCGGCGGCCCGGCGGGCCTCCATCAACTGGGCGCAGAGCGCGGCTAGGAGGTCGTCGGCGCCCTTCGTCCGCAACTGCGCGGTCCCCGCGAGTGCGTCGGCCCGCAGCGTGAACGTGGGCTCGAACCGCCAACCGGACGCCTCCACCGCCGACGGCGTCCACACGGCCGACCGGAGCTCGGCCCAGCCGAGGGTGTCGATGGGGCAGTACAGCTGGGCGACGTCCGCGTACTCCGCCCGGACCTGCGCGACCACGCTGCCGTACACCTGCATGAAGCGCTGGAACAGCTCGTCAGACTCGTCACGGAAGCCGCCGTTGTCCGCGAAGTACACCTCGCACTTGACCGGGCAGAAGACGACGAGCGCGGGCTCGGTGTCGCGGACCCTGCGTGTCGAGGCCCAGCGTGTGGCGACGTCCTGGACCTGGTCGATCGTGAGGATGGACGGCCACGCTGAGCGGTACTCCTTGCGATCGGCCTCCATCAGGACGGCCGCGTCGACGGGCACGATCAGCACGCTGCTCTGGTCGATGAACCGGACGCACCTCTCCCAGGCCTCCTGCGAGTCGTCCGGACGGCTGAGCGGGTCGAGCCACTCCCCGGGGAAGTCGAGCAGGTCGAACCGCACGCCGGCGCCGTCCACCCCCGGGTCGAGCAGCAAGCCGTACTCGTGCGGCTCGCTGGTGCTCTTCAGGCTGTCGGGCCGGAACTCGCCGGCGTGGAGGGCGGCCCGCAGGGCGCGACGGGTTTGCGTGATCCGCCGGTCGGTGGCCGTGTCGGCCGCGCGCATGGTCACCGGCGTCCCGGTGAGCAGCTGCTGCCCCCCGTGCAGCATGCTCGCGATGATCGAGGTCTTACCGACCCGGGTCGGACCGAGCATGCTGACCTTGAACGAGAGCTCGTCGCTCACGGCGCCTCCTCCGCTCATGCGCCCACTCCTGCCACACAGTCGGCGACGGCCGCGGCTGCCCGTCTGACCCGCCCCACGCGCGCGTCGTCCAGCTCGATCCCCTCGTACACACCGGGCCACAGCAGGTCCCGGTAGCTGCGAGCGAACCGCTTGAACTCCCGCTCCGAGTGCGCCGACCGGATGAGGTCGTCCTCGAACTGCTCGGCGAAGGCGTGGACGACGACGCTCGGGGTCACGGCCTCGTTCAGCAGCGACTTGCGGATCCGGTAGGCGGCCTGGTGCGCCCGGGCGGTGACGAAGCGGAACAGCTGCCGTGCCCCCGCCTCGGTCGTCTCGACCGTGATCTGGTCCCGGCGCTCGCCGGTCAAGGGGTTCGTCGTCTCGAAGTTGAGCAGGTCACCGAGCTGGGCGCGGACCTGGGGATACAGCTGGGTGCGGTACTCCAGGCGGATGTCAAGCACCTCCTCGAGCGCGCCGGACAGGTGCGGGCAGGGCTCGGTGCCCTCCTCCAGGTACTGCGCCAGTCGCTCCAGCGCGGCCCGGCCCTCGACGCCGTCGAGGAGCTCACCGGTCGAGGCGCCGATGATGGCCGCGAGGCGGGTCCAGACCTCGTCCAGACGATGGCTGAAGAAGTCGTTCAGGGTGCCGAACCGCCGGCCGATCTCGACCCGGATGCGGTTGAGCTGGTGCACCGTGAAGGGCGCGGCGTTCTTGTCGGTGGTCATCGCGCGCACGGCGGTGCGGCACCAGGCCTCCTCGCCCTCGCCGAACCCCGAGTCGATCCACTCGACGATCGCGCGGTGGCTCTCCTCGACGGAGGCGACGAAGTCGTCGTCGTCGCGGTCCCCGGCCGCGAGCTGCCCCAGCTCGGCGACGTACGCGGTCAGCGCGACCGCGAGGTCCTCACGTAGGTCCTTAACGCGCTGGTCGAGGTTCTCGGCGGGGGCGACCGTGCGCCTCTGCAGCTCGAGCAGCGCGCGCTCCACGTCGCCGACCGCCGTCCGAACGCGGCCGGCCAGCGCCGCCGCGGCGACCGCGACGCCCTCGCCGATCTCGTGGTCCATCCTGGGCAGGCTCGTCGCGAGCGCTTCGAGCAGGGGCTGGAGCAGGTCGTCGACGACGGAGTCCCCCGAGGCCGCATCGGCGCGGTAGACGGTGATGAACCGGCCGTCCTGGCCGTCGTTGACCTGCCGCCGGATGTCGTCGCCCAGCGAGCTGACGAGGTGCGGGTCGTCGTCGGCGCCGGCGTTGACCAGAAGGGAGAGGAAGTCGCGCCGGTCACGGACGAAGCCGCGCGCCTGGTCGATGAGCGTGACCGCCCGGAGGTCGCCGTCGCCCCAATAGGCCATGCCCTGCACCGGACGCTTCACGATCAGGACGACGTCGACCTCGTTGCGCAGGCCGTCGACGTGGCGCTGCTCGGCATCCGGGTCGATCTCTCCGAGCCCGGGGAGGTCCACGATGCCGAGCTGCTCCACCACGGACCGCGGGAACGGCACGTCGATCCGGATGTCCCGGACCGCGAGGTACAGGCGGCTCACCGGCGTGCCCGACGTCTCGGCGGCGGTGAGCTCGGCGTTCGTCGGGTACGCGACCCACGGCCGCAGCTGGCTCAGGTCCTCGATGACCCGCTCACCGCCCGTGAGACACCCCGCGAAGGTGTCGAGGGAGCGCTGCACGTCCTCCAGGCGCCTGCGGTGCTCGGTCTCGCCGGCTTCCGCCTCCCCGTAGCTCCAGCGGCGGAACTCGTCGAGCGAGGTGGCGCGGGCGGTAAAGCCGAGCTTGGCGTGCAGGGGTCCCACGACCTCGTCGAGGAAGGACTGGTCGGTGTGCAGCCGCACGACCGCCCGGTGCAGAGCGGGGGCGTGGTAGATGCGGCTGCGGACGGCGGTGACGGGGATCCCCGATCCCGTGGGGATCTGGTCGTCGCCGAGGCCCGTCATCGACTGCAGCAGCGTGCTCTTGCCGACGCGGGCAGCGCCACTCACACCGATGTTGATGGTCGGGCGCCCGAGGCGCGCCTGTACGACCCGGTAGGTCTCGATCAGCTCCGCGGCCTCGCGGCGCAGGTCGGACGCCTGCGGGAGGGTCAGGCTCCCGCGCACCTCCCCGGGCGTCTTCGGGTGAGCCCGCAGGTCCTCGAGTGCGGACGTGAGCTGATTCAGGGCGCCGTCGAGACGACCCCACCGCTCGATCTCGGCCGTGACCGCCGGCAGCCGGGCCCGGCGGTCCCGCAGCAGCGCGTCGATCCGTTCCTGCACGTCGGTCATCTGACCCCCTCGGGATCGGTCCGGTCGGTGGTGCGCACCCGTCCGCACCACCGGCGTCGGGTACCGGGCCCCTCGGCGAGGCCGCCGGTGCTGGGTGGAGTGCGGATGCAGCGCGCGTGATACGCACCGGGGATCAGGCGAGTCGGGAGGTCCCGGGAGCCGCCAGGTCGTGCCGAGCCGACTCCAACCACTGCAGCGTCGAAATCACCAGGCCTGACCACGCCTTGTTGTAGCGCTCGACCGCCCGCTGGAACCCCGCCACGTCACCGCGATCGGCCTTCTCCACGGCGCTGTCGAGGGCGGCGAGGAGCTTGCGGAGCTCGTCGACCAACTGGTCGTGCCGGGGTTGGAGGTCCTTCCGGGGTGGGCGGTTGCCTCGGACCTCCCCGATGATCGACGTGAAGGTGGGACGGAATTCGTCCCTGTAGTCGGCCGGAGAAATCCCGTTCGACAGCTTGACCTCCTGCATGCCGTCGTTGATCAGCCGTGCCGTGCGGTCGAGGTAGTCCTCGAGCGCTTGCTGCTGCTCCCGTTCGCCGGCCTCGCGCTGCTCGTCGAAGAGTCGTTGACTCTGGGCCTGCTGCTCCTCCATGGCGCTCCGCAGTGCTGCGGCGGCCAGGACGGCACCCGAGGCCGCTGCCGCCGCCACCACCTTGAGGTGCCGCCCGAGCTCGTGCTCGTCCGCGAAATGGCGGATCTGCCCGGTGCGACGCCGCAGCCGGGCGGTGAGCGCACCGGAGGGCTGCTTCCGGTCCGCACCCCCGAGCGCGTCCGCCAGCCTCGTCATCCCGGTGGCAAAGTCGGGGAAGAGATCGACCCGTTGCAGGCCCGAGAGCACGAGGTTGAAGCCCTCCGGCATCGTGTCGGTGCGGTGCAGCCGCACGGGCACGATCTTCTTGCCCGCGCTCTGCGCCAGACCGAGCTCGACCCAGACGTAGCGGGGGTTGCGCGTGACGCTCGGGGAGAGCAGGAGGACGAACACGTCCGCGGCGCGGATCGCGCGCTCGATGCTCACCCGCCAGTCGTCCGCGCCCTTGATGTTCGAGTGGTCCACCCACACCGCGTAGCCGAGGCGCTCGAGCTCGGCGACGACGTCCTTGGCCTTCCTGTCCCGGCTCGAATGGGAGACGAAGACGACGCATTTCTCGGCGGCGCCGTCGGTGCCGGCCGGGTCGGTGCCGGCCGGGCGGTGCCTGGCCGCGCCGGCGACGTCGCGGGCCGCCTCCCGGGCCCTGGCCGACGACACGGCCAGGAGGTCCCTGGCACGGGCGCGCAGATGCCGCGAGGGCGGAGGCCGGTCGGGGGGGCCGGGCTCCTGCCGGCCGTCCACCGTGTCCGGCTCGTCGCTCGCGGCCATGCTCCCGACGGCCGCGTCGACGGCGCGCACGAGGGTGTCCGCGTCGGCGTCCGACCCCCCGGCCGGCACCCACCCGCCGGACCGGGGGATGGCCTCGGCCGCCGGCGGGAGCCGGGTCGGGTCCCCGACCACGACGCCCACCGTCGGGACGCCCCTCCCGCTGGGGGGCGCCAGCGTCCTGGAGACTGCGGCCAGCCCCTCCTCGGCGGCGTCGGGCGACACCAGCGCCACAGCCAGGTCGACGTCCGCGGCGGCGTCATCGGTCACCGTGTGACCCGAGCGGTGGAGCACCTCCCGGACCGCGGAGACCTCACCGTCGTCCGCGGCGGCAGCCATCAGGATGAGCATCGTCTCGACCTCCAGACCCCGGGCCCGGCCCAGGACACCCGGCGCACCGGGGTGGGCGGTCCTCCCCGTCGGTGTCGCACGGATCGTCCTGCGCGGCCGTCACCGGTGTGTCAACGCGCTGCTCGGACGGAGGACGACGAATGCGAGGCCCACGGCACGACGGTGCACCGGTGCCGGCCCGTCACACCTCGGGACCGTCAACGAGGCGGCGGGCGGCGGCGTACACGTCGAGGCCCACGCCGTGAGCACAGCCGTCCGGTCCACCGACCGGTTGCCCCGTGGCGACCAGCACGTCCTCTATCCGTGCCGGGGTCAGCTCCGGATCGGCCTGCAGCAGCAGCGCGGCCGCACCGGCGACGATGGCGCACGACTACGAGGTGCCCTGCCACGGCGCGTAACCGCGCTCGCCGGCCGGGAGGGACATCTCATAGCCCGGCGCCATGACGGGGACCCAGGGTCCGCGGCTGGTCCAGGGCATCAGCCGCCCCTGGTGGTCGACCGCCCCGACGGCGAGGACGCCGGTCGACGCGGCCGGGTACCGACGCATCTCGTCGCCGCCGTTGTCGGCCGGTGCGACCACCACCACTCCCGCCCGCACCGCGTCGTCGACCACGTCGGAGCGCCCCGGCAATCCCAGCGCCAGGCAGATGATCCGGGCGCCGCCGAGCACGGCGCGGTCGACCCCGGCAGCGATGGCCGCGTTAGACGCGCCGAGGTGATCGTCCAGCACGCTGATCGCCAGCAGGGGCGTGCCGGGGGCCACGCCGCCGAAGCCGTCGTGACCGACAGCGGAGATCAAGGCGGCCAGCGCCGTGGTGTAGTTGTCGGGGGGCGGTGGCACCGAGGCGCTCTGAAGCGAGACGAGAGTGATCTCCACGTCCCCGAGCGCCGGGTGCTTGGTCTGCGGACGGCCTGCGACGGTTGCGACCCGGACGGGAGGACGGTCGCCGATGAACTCGCGCGCGCTCCGGACGTGGATCTGCTTCTGCCAGTACACCTGCTGGTACCTCAGCTCGTCGCGCGCCCCGCTCCCCTGCGGTGGCCGGTCCGGGGGGATGCCGGGGGAGGGCGCCCGGTCCGCCGCATTGGCCCGGTCCGCCGCAGTAGATGTACGCACGGGGCCAGCGTTCTCGAGCAGCCATGGGAACAGGCTCGTCGCGACCAGGCCCGCAAGGTGGTCGGGCGACCGGAACAGCGCTCGTGTGACATGCCCGTCGAGGAACGTTCGGAACTCCAGGAGCCCGCGGACGGCGCGCCACACGCCGATGCTCTGCGCCTGCGTTGTCGCGGTGACGAGACGGTCCTGTTCGCGGGGGTCGGACCACGGCGCGTCGGGTCGGCCAGGAACGCGTACACCGGCCGGCCAGCGTCGAGCGCCCACTGCACCTCGAACCAGGTGATGCTGCGCTTGCCGTCACCGCCGTCGGTCTCCGACGGCACCCAGCCGTAGCGGTGGCCGACCAGGACGATCAGGGCATCACAGGCCTCCACCTCCTCCCGGCAGGTGTCCAGCGGCTTGTTCGGCCGCGCACCGAACGTCTCCATCCAGACCGCGAACTGGCCCATCTGGCTCAGGACGTCGGTGACGGTGCTGCGGTGCTCCCGCAGGTTCACCGATGTCGAGGACAAGAAGATGTCGAGTACCCGTCTGGCCACGTCGCCCGGCTCCGGTTGCCGCCCGGGCCGTCCCGCCGCTCGCACGTGCGCGGTGCCGACGTCGTCGCGGTGTCGGCCGGAGCCGCTTCACCTGATGCGCCATCGGACAGTGGCGGCACCCTACTCCGGTTCGGTCCGTCAGACCGGCAGCTCGGCTCGCCGTCCGGGACCACGCCGATCGGGTGTACAGGCTCGGGTCGTGACGACCAACCTCAACACCCTCCTGACCGCACTCTCCGTCCGCATCGACGACCATCTCGGCGACGAGCTGGCTCAGGAAGGACCTCAGCCGGTGCACCCATGTCTTGTCCTCGCGAACATGAGCGAGGAGGACTGTCGACCTCGGTCGGCCGGCGAGCCGGTCTAGGTGTCGTCGACAGAGGTCGGCCGCCTGCCGGCGCGCCCGGTCGTCGTCCGCGTGTCCGGTGGTGGGTATGAGCGTCTCCACGCTCAGCTGCTGTGGATCTTGACCGAACCGTGTGTGTGCTTCCACCTCATCGGTTGAAGGTGACGCTGGTGTGATGGCCAGCCGGCACGCTTCGTCGAGGGGCGACGCGCCGGTCGTGTCGTGGATGGCTGTGCGGCTCGGCGCTCTCGCGGCTCACCGCGCAGCAGGCTCGCATCGACAGCAGGTAGAAGTACCTCAACCTCAATGAAGGGACGTGAGCATGGCCGACGGTGAATCACCTGTCGCCGTGCGCGTCGAGGTGGGCGATGCATTGGTCCGACCCACCGACGTGCTGGTGCTGAAGTACGCCCAAGCGCTCTACGGGGTAGACAACGCCGCGGTGGCGCGAATGGGTGGTCGTGGCGCGGTGCCGTTACCGGGTGTGGGTGAGTACACCGTCGTGCGACATCCCGTCGGCATTGCAGCGCGTGCGGTTCTCTTCCTAGGCGTACCTCCCCTTCCCCGATTCGGGTACTCGGACATCCGTCAGTTCGCTGATCGCGCGGTGAGCATCAGCGCGCGTGAGGGCTTGGCGTCGTCCGAGTTGTGCCTGACCCTGCACGGCGTCGGCTTCGGGTTGGACGAGTTGGAGGCGCTCAAGTCAGAGGTTGCCGGGATCCTGGACGCTGTCGGTGGAGGCCGTGCGCCGGATCGCCTTGAGCGGGTCGTCTTCCTCGAGACCGACCCGCGGAGATCTGACCGTATGCGCGGAGTTCTCCGTGACTTGGGTCTGGACGCCGCCGTGCCTAGGTCCGACCGACCTCGACCGTCTCGACAGCCCCCTTCGGCCAGAGACCGGCTCGCGTCAGTGGGGTACGACTCCGCGCAGCGCGCTCACGCCTTCGTCGCGATGCCCTTCGACGACGTCTTCGGCGACCACTTGCACTTCGGTATCGCACCGGCTGTGCGCGACATGGGACTCTTGTGTGAACGGATGGATGAGGTGTCGTTCACCGGCGACGTGGTGGACATGATGAAAAGCAGGATTGCGGGGGCTGCGCTCGTCATCGCCGACGTCTCACAGGGAAACCCGAATGTGGCGCTGGAGATCGGTTACGCCTGGGGCTGCGGTGTTCCGACGATTATCGTCTGTCACGAGGACAGTCAGGCCTACTTCGACGTCCGAGGACAGAGGCACCTGCGCTACCGTTCCATCCGGCAGCTGCAGGAGAAGCTAGCTGCCGAGTTGCGTGCCATCCTGCACCGCACGGGGGAACGTAGGTAAACGAGGTTCAGCTCCGAGGCGGCCCCGTTCGACGGATCCGCTCTAACTTGGTCGACAGGCGTGGCCATCTGGTTACGGAATGGCTGACGGAGACCCAGGGGTGCTGGCCGACGAACTAAACCGCCTCGTCGAGGTGGGTGTCGTCCCGAACTCAAGGACGTTCGCGCAGACCATCGATCTACTGAGGTTTTCTCACCAGGATTGGCCGTCTACGCACGGCGAGGAGAAGCATCCCTGCAAGTCAGGCCCATGTGTCAGCAGTGAGGTGTTCTCAACGGTTTGGTCGCTCGGCGTTGGTCAGGATGAGTGCGGCGGCGACGACCGCACCGATCCGCTGCGGGCACAGCCGCATCCGGCGCAGTGCTTTCCACCGGTTCTTGAGCAGTGCGATGCCGCGCTCACCCTCGGCGCGCAGCCGGGTCAGCAGTCGGTTGCAGGTCGCGGTGCTGGGTGCCAGGTGGGCACCCTTGGCCGGCGTATGGATGCCGACGCCCGCGCCGTCATAGCCCTTGTCGGCCAGGGTGGGCAGGCCCAGCAGCGCGGCCGCGGCGTGCAGCGCACCGAGGAATCCGGTGGCCCGGGCGGCGGCGAGGTCGTGCATCGAGCCCGGCTCGACGGGGGAGACGGCCACCGGGAAACCGTCCGGGTCGCAGACGACCTGCACGTTGCCGCCGTGGGCGCGGTGTTTGCCGGAGTACCACAGGTCGTGACCGGACTCGGGGTTGGTGGTCCGGCAGCGGTCGGTGCGGATGAGCGTGCCGTCGAGGACGACGTGGCTGCAGCCGGCGGCACTTCCGGCCTCGAGCACTCGGTGCAGGTCGGGGGCTTGGTCGGCGAGCACGTCGATGCCCTCGTGCAGGTAGCGGTAGCCGGTGGCGACCGAGACGCCGGTGTCGCGGGCCAGGGTGGGCATGTCGGCGTCCTGGCGGAACCAGCGCAGCACCAAGATGGCCTGGTCGCGGGCGGAGGCGGCGCGGGCGCCGATGCCGGTGCCGCGGCGGCGGCGTTCGGCGATCAGCAGGTCGGTGAGCAGGACGGCGGTGGCCTCGGGCACGTCGAGCGTGGCAGAGTGAGGTTTTCTCACCTGGTTCCGCGGTCGAGTGAGGTCAGCACCAATGCGGCGGCGGCAATGGCGCCGATGCGGTGCGGGCTGACGGTGACCCGGTCGAGGGCCCGCCAGCGGCCGAGCAGGGCGTGACCGCGTTCGGCGGGTGCGCGTAGCGCGGTGATCAGGGAGTTGTAGCAGCGGTTGTCGGTGTGCAGCGGCCCGTCGGGGTGGTGGCGGACCGGGACGTGCACGCCGACGCCGGCGCCGGTGTAGCCCTTGTCGGCCAGCACCGGCAATCCCCGGGCGGCGCGCGGGTACAGCGCGGGCAGGACGAGCTCGCGGGCCGCGGTGAGGTCATGTGTCGAGCCGGGGCGGACGTCGGAGACCCACAGCGGGAAGCCGCCGGGGTCGCACAGCACCTGCACGCTGCCGCCGAAGGCGTGGTGCTTGCCGGAGTACCACAGGTGATGGCCGCGCTCGGCGCGGGCGGCGACCCGGTCGGTCGGGACGAGTGTGCCGTCCAGGCACAGGAAGGGCAGCTCGCCGCGGCGGGCGTGGTCGAGCACGTCGGCCAGGTCGGGCGCGTGCCCGGCGATCACGTCGAGCGCCTCGTGCAGATACCGGTAGGCGGTGGCGATGCTCAGCCCCGCCTCGCCGGCCAGGGTGCGTACGTCGAGGCGGTGGCGTAGCCAGCGCAGCGCCAGCACGACCTGGGTGTGCACCGTGCCGGCGCGCTGCGCCGGACGCGATCCCGGTCGACGCCGGCGGCCGGCGATCCAGCCGGTCACCGCCTTCAACACCGTCGCGGACACATCCAGGCTGGCACGATGAGACACAGCGGGCTCCCGGGAAGTGGCGATCGGCCTTTGGCGAGACGATCTTCACCCCGAGAGCCCGCGCCCTGTTCTGCGACCCCGGCCGCGACCAGCGACGACATCAATCAAGCCGTCAAAGCTAGTGAGAAAACCTCAGTAAGTGATCACGTGGGGTCCGTGCGGATGAGGGTCGTTCTTGGTCGACGCCATCCTCTGCCGGACCCCACGCCCCTGTGCAGCGACGTCGTCGTCCAGCCACTGACCTGCTCATTCAGCGTTCAGCAAAGCTCTTCCGCGCAAATCGGTTGAGAAGACCTCACTGGAAGAAGATCTGGTCGACCAATCCGCTGGAACGGCTGAACAAGAGATCAAGCGCCGCACCAACGTCGTCGGTGTCTTTCCCAACCCCGCCACCCTGCCGCGGCTGGCCGGTGCGGTGCTGGTCGAGGCGCACGACGAATGGCAGGTCTCTGACCGCCGCTACCTCTCCGAAGGCTCCATGGCCCTGCTCGACCGACCCGACGAGGTGGCGCAGCCGGCTCTGACCGCGTCATAGTCCAACCTGCAGAAGACCCCGCGAACCGGACCGAGTTCCACCACCGGGCGGGACGTCACCTCGGCGTGCACGGCTTGAGACGTCGGCCGAGACGCTGCTCTGACTCTGGGACAGCCCTCTTCCGGGGTCCCATGCGCTGCGTCCGGTGCACACGTACAGCATGGCTCCCGCACGGAAGTGTCCGGGGTGGGGGCAAGGAAGGAGCTGCACCTAAGCAACGCCCACCAGACGCCAGCCGTACTCGACGGCGAGGGCCTCGTCGGAAGCATCACCGTACAGCTCCCGCGCCTTGTCCCAGGTGAGCTGATAAAACTCGCGGAAGCCGACGTCCGGGCGCAGGCGCGGATCGACGACCGTCTCATACCAGATGCGTCCGGCGCGTTCCCAGGAGTGACCGCCGAGAGCCGTCGCAGTCAGGTAGAAGGCCCGGCTCGGGATGCCGGAGTTGACGTGCACGCCGCCGTTGTCCTCCTGTGATGACACGATGTCCCGCAGGTGCCTGGGTTGGGGGTCCTTGCCCAGCAGCGGGTCGTCATAGGCGGTCCCCGGGCTGCTCAGGGACCGCAGTGCCACACCGTTCACCCCGTCAGCGAGCAGTCCCGCCCCGAGAAGCCAGTCGGCCTCGACCGCCGTCTGGCCGAGACGGTACTGCCGTACGAGGACGCCGAAGACGTCGGCGATGGACTCGCAGATCGCTCCCGACTCACCCCAGAAGGTGAGCTTCGTGGAGCTTTCGATCACCGCGTGACTGAGCTCGTGCGCGAGCACCTCCAGGCACCCGCTGAACCGCGTGAACAGTCGTCCGTCGCCGTCCCCGACAAGGAGCAACTGCCCGTTCCACGCCGTGTTGTTCCAGCCATGTCGGTAGTGGACGACGGCGGTCAGGTCGTGGTCGCGGCCGTCGAGCGAGGCGCGTCCGAAGACGTTGTGGAAGAAGTCCTGCGTGGACCCAATCGCTTCGAAGGTCTCGTCGACGATCGGATCGCCGGTCGGCGGATCGCCTTCTGCACGCGCGAGCGCGCCCGGGATCGCTGAGCTGCCCGCTGCGTCGTGGACCGCCCGGCGCCGTGCCGACGACGACGGGGGCGGGCCGGGTGGGGGGCTCCGCCGCGGTTTCCCGCCGCGTGAAGACACCTTGGTCCTCGGGCGGGGTTCCGGTGCTGAGCCCTCGACGAGCTCTTCCGCCGTCGTTTTGATGCCCTCGGCCACGGCCAGCCAGGCCGCGTCGCGGTTGCGCCACAGGGTCACCGGCTTGGCGTCCCGAGGCAGCGCCTGAAGTCTCCCGAAGGGCGCGGACTGCCAGTCCACCGGACGCACGATGATCGGTATCACCCGCGCCGTGCCCTCCGCCTCCCGGCTCATGGTATGGCTGACTTCCTCACCCCACGCGAAATCCGAGGCGATGAAGTCCGGACTGACCAGCAGGAGAATGATGTCGGCCGCGGTCAGCTCGGCGAGTATCTCCTCGCGCCACCTCTGGCCAGCTTCCAGCTGCCGGTCGTGCCACTCGCGGATCAGGCCTGAGCGCCGAAGGAGTGACAGCTGGGTACTCAGCGCAGCGCGGTGGGCCTCGTCCTCGTGGGCGTAAGAGACGAAGACCGACAGTGGGGTCCCAGGCATCGCCGCGTCCTCGTCACTCGGAGTCCGCGAATTGCGTCTCGACGTCGACCCGCGCGGCGACCGAGCGACCGACCTCCCTCAACTGAGATATTGCGCTTACAGCGTCAAGTTTGCGCAGCCGGCTTGCGTCGCGGCTGGAGATGCCGAGGGTGGCGAGTGACTCGTCGGAGAGGTCCGCGTCGTACCGGACGTAGGTGAACAGGTTGCGTCCGCCGGGCGCGACGGCGTCGAGGCGTCTGCCGAACTCGCGGTCGATCTCCTCGCCGGCACGGGTCCGGGCGAGGGATCGGCAGACGAGGTCCTGTCCCACGGACGCTCCCCGCATGAACACGCCTGGAAAGTTAGAGGCGTTGAACAGTAGGTCCACCTGGCGGGGCCGCAGGCCGGGATGCATCGCGGCCGCCGAGCCGGTGCCCACGGAAACGACGAGCAAGTCCTTTTCCCCGGCCGGCCAGCACAGCCCGTACTCCGGCAGCGTGGCCATGAGAAACAGCAGGAGGGCGGGGTTGTTGAAGGGGGTCATCCCGCCGTCCTGGAAGAGGAAGTCGCGGGCCCCAACCCGTAGTCGTTGGGGAGGGAAGTAGACCGGTGCGGCGGTGCTGCCGCGGACCAGGGTGCTTAGCGGAAGGTCGAGGTTGCGGTCGGGGACGGGGTTCAGGTAGCGGTCGGCGCGGTTGTACTTGGCTTGAGTGCAGTTGCTCAGCGGCCACGGTGAGTCGGTCACGGTGTTGTGCAGAACCAGCAGCAGTAGGGATCGAAACCTCGGGTCTCCGAGGGTTGTGCCGGTGCCGAAGAAGTCCTCCAGTTCCTCAGTCAAGGGGCCGTCCCGATACATGGAGCGCAGGCGCATCGGGAGCAGCCGCTTGCGGAAGACCTTGCGGCCCAGCGTCGTGTAGCGCTCCTGGATCTGCTCGACCGGCTGGCCCATGGCCAACGCGGCCGCGATGATGGCACCGGTGCTGGTGCCGGCGAAGTAGTGGAAGACGTCGGCGAGCACGAGGTCGCGGTCACTGCGCTGCTGCCGCAGCTGTTCTTCCAGCCGGGCGAGCACCTCGAGCGTCAGCACGCCCCGGATGCCGCCGCCGTCCAGAGCCAGCAGCCGCTTCGGCCCCGAGGCGGACTGGCGCTCCTCATAGCGGCGGGGAGTTGGATCGATCACCCGCACGCGGGGGTCGGGGCCGGTGTAACCCAGCCGGCGAACGAAGTCCGCGGTTCCGCCGGGCCCATCCCCGCTTTGCCCGTTCCACACCAGCAGTGCGTGCGGGGAGGGCGTGATCGAGCCGGCCAGCTCAACCAGTCGGATGTTCGCCCGGGCGAAGACGTCCTCCCCGTCCGGCGCTGCATCGCCGGACGGCACGATCTCGACTTCGCAGCGTGGCAGGAGTTCGTGAAAGCGGTTCGCCCAGTCGCTGTCTGGGAGCTCGACGGATCGCTTCTGGAATTTATCGGGGGGCAGGGCCAGGCACAACCGCACCCGCGCGCCGCGGCGCAGGCCCGCCTCGGCGGCGAGGATGTCGGCTCCACGGGCCCCACCGCTGACGACTGTCGTCGCCGGTCCGACCTGCCAGGCGTCGAACGTGTCCTCGATCTCGCGGGTCACGCGCTCGACCTGGCTGGCTGGAAAGCGGGGTGTCTCCCGGTCGGGGGTGTCGACCATGTGGCCGCTGATGGCTACTGCCGCAGGCGGGTCAGTCATGGGATGGCGTCCGTCCGGGTCGGCGGAGGGTTGCTTTGTTCGGCGAGTATCGCCTCCAGGTCGGCGAGGACGGCAGTGAGTCCGTTGCGGATCCCGGGGTCGTCGTGGTGAGTGACGTCAACTCGCAGGTCCGTGATGGTGGTGTCCAACTGCCACTTGGCGGGGTCACTCCGCTCGACGTCGTCCCTCAGCCGTTGGGCCGCCCCGACATCCCCCTGGAAGAACGCCATGCCCAACAGTGACGCTCGGGCCCAGCCGTCATCGGCCCCCAAATCGAGTCGCCGCCGGCAGGCCTCGGTGGTCACCACGGCCACCGCGGCGGCGCGCTCGAGGTCATCGGGCCCCCGTCGTTGCCGGTAGAGCCGCGGGAGGTTACTGGCCGGGTAGTAGTCGTTGAGGTCTGCGCGCATGCCCCGCTCGTAGGCGTCGATGGACCTATTGAGGTACCTCCGCCGCTCGGCCGCTGTGGTGGCGCTGGCCTGCAACTGCTTGAACCGGCCGCCGAGAAGTCCCCATCGTTCCGACGACTGCCCGTGCTGGGCGATCAGCTGCTGCAGGGCAGAGATCGAACCGATAACGTCGCCTGTGCGCGCGAGCGCCAGCGACCGCTGCTCGAGAACCAGCGAGTGCCGCCGAAGGTCCTCCGGCAGAGCGTCGACGTAGTCGAGAACCGCCTGCCAGCCAACGTGGTCACGCAGCAGACGGATCAGTTGCTGGGCGACCGCTTCACGCACCGCCGGCCGCTGTCCGTAGGTCTTCACAAGCTCGCGGGCGCGCCGTTCGCGGTCACCTACGGGCGCCAGTCCCACCGCACGGACGTCGGCGTCAAAGGCGGACAGTTCCTCGACCAGCGTGCGGAAGGCCGACTGGCGGTCGAGCTGTATTTGGTCGGGGTACCCGGGCACGGCGTCGAAGACCGGGGATCGACCCTGCACCAGGGGGCGGATCTGGCTCTCGAGCGCGGCGCGCGCTCGTGCCGCGGTCCGCTTGGTTACGCGCCCTTCCGGCAGGGGGAAGCGCAGCTGGCGCATCTGCGCCACGTCGAACAGCGGCTTGGCCCACTCGGCCGCCACCAGAACACAACCCGTGGGGCGGGCAGCATGGCGGACACCGAGCTCGTAATACACGTTCGCGTTCGGCAAGGACAGGTCAGCGACGACGAGGTCGGCGATGGCAAGCCGCTGGATCATCTCGCCGATGATCAGCGCGCCGACATCCCGGTCGGCGCGCACGGCGGTGTAGTCGAGGCCCTCGAGCACAGGTTCATAGACCCGTTCCCACAGGGCGTCGAAGTCGACCTCGGCGGGCATTCTCTTTCCAGTGAGGCCGGTTGGCTTCACCGTGAAGGGCATCACCATGAAGGCGATGGGCCTCGTCATCGACGTCTCACCACTAGCCACAACGGATGGCGCGGGCAAAGGACAGGAGGGAGTCGGTCCGCTCAGTCGGACTGTCGACGTAGGACTCGTACACGAGACCTGAGAGGTCGGACGGCAGCTCGAGATCCCCCTTTGTCAGCACCAGTACGCGGTTTCGTCCCAGTTGAGCCCAGAACCACCCGCACTCAAGGCTGACGTTCTGTCGGGCCCGCACTCGGCGCCCGAGCTCGCGCGGCGCGACCGGATGGCCCTCGGGGTCGAGCAGCGCCGACGCCTCGTCGTCAGGCGTGAAGAGGACGACCGCGGCGTCGGCCTGCAGCGCCTCGTCCTCGAACTTCTCCGGCAGGGTCTGTCCAGGACTGAACTGCTCACGCAGAACGATCGGAACCCGGAAGCCCGCGCCCTGCAGGATGTCCGTGATGACCGTTCGGTCGTTGCTGCGTCCGTGCACGAGCATGAGCCGCGGCAGTGAGCGCAGTTCATCGGTAGTGGCGTCGAGGACCTGCTGTGGGGTGCCGGCCAACATGTCCCAGGTGTCGTGCTTCGGTAGGCACGTGACCCGTCGAGCGTCGTCGTCAGTGAACTCGCGCCACAGGCGTAGCGCAGCACCACCGAAGGTGGCGACCGGCATGAGCCGTACCCTCATCATGGCGGCGGCAAGTCCGGCCGGGTAGGCGTGTTCACCGCCGCCCACCACGATGGCGACGTCGGCTTCGCGCGCCATGCGTAGGTGTGCGGGAGCCAGTGACCGCTCGTTCAACGGTCGGTACCTCAGCACGCCGGGGTGCTCATCGGCCTCGTCCTGGAACGGTCGCGGCTGTCCGGGCTTGTCACGGAGGTAGACCCAGACCTGCGCACGCGGTGGGTTGGCCGCGGTCAGGAGTCCCTCCACGACCCACCGGTCCGCCGTTCGTGGACGTGGACTCTCGACGAGGACCTTGTACGGCATGTCAGCCATCGCCCGCCCCAGTCCGCGGCAGCACGCAGCGAACGCCTCGGCATCCGACTCCGCTTCGGCCATGTGCTTCGAACTACCAAACACCGCAATGCGCATTGCCCCACTCCAGCGACCAGGATCGACAGTTGCGCCCGAGTGGTTAACGACTGTCGCATGCCTCCCGACTCGGGCGATTCTCGGCCCGAGGCGTCACCGTGGCGTCACCGCGACCTGGCGACTGCCCCCGGTTTGGTTGCCGGCAGGAGGGGACTTGAGCGGGGACCACCTGGCCCGAGGGTGCGGTGCCGCCTCGCGGGCCACGGAGGGATAACGCGGATCGGCTGATTCGTGCCGCCGAGTCGCGCGGACTACCGGTCCATGGCGCCGACATCGGGGCCTTCGGCCACAGCGTCGCCGGCGGTCACCCCGAGCACCGCGAGGAGGGGCAGGCGGGGGATGAGCACCCGCCGTCCAAGGCGGACAGCCGGCAGCTCGCCGTTCTTAATAGCGCGGGCAACGGTGCGCACGTCGACACCGAAGACCGAGGCGGCCTGGGCGACCGTCACGACGGCGGCCCGGCTGATCCGCAGTTCGTCGAGATCCACGGCAGCTCCTAGATGCGTGCGGCACAGTCGCCGGCACGCGTCGACGATCAGTAGCCGCCGATGGTGGAGGAGCGGACTGCCGAGCTGCCCCAGTCCGGCGGTTGGAGACTCCCTCATCCCGTCGGGGCCTGCGTCTCGGCCCCCGATCATCCTCCAGTGCTCACGAAGGTCCACCGGATAGGACGTCTGGCCGCTCGGCCGTCCGGGTAGTCGAGGACGAGCGCGACCGGCTAATCGCAGGGTTATTGAGGTTTTCTCACCTGGTTCCGCGGTCGAGTGAGGTCAGCACCAATGCGGCGGCGGCAATGGCGCCGATGCGGTGCGGGCTGATGTCCCGTACCGGGTCTGATGGAGGCTCTCAATCCACGTGAGGATGAGAGTCATGGCGGCACCGAGGAAGTACCCCGACGAGCTGCGGGAGCGGGCCACCCGGCTGGCGGTCGACGCCCGGCGGGACCCAGCGACCCGGACCGGGGCGTTGAAGCGGATCGGCGAGCAGTTGGGCATCAACCCCGAGACGCTGCGCAACTGGGTCATCCAGGCCGAGATCGACCAGGGGCACCGGCCGGGCACCACGACCGATGACGCCACCCGGCTGGCCGAGCTCGAACGTGAGGTCCGCGAGCTGCGCCGGGCCAACGCGACCTGAAGAGCGCGTCGGCTTTCTTCGCGGCGGAGCTCGACCGCCCCTCCCGCTGATCGTCGCCTACATCGACCAGTACAGGCTCGAGCACGGGGTCGAGCCGATCTGCCGCGTCCTCACCGAGGCCGGCGCGAAGATCGCCCCGAGCACCTACTACGCCGCCACGTCGCGGCCGCCGTCGGCGCGGTCACAGACGGACGCGGCGACCACCGAGGTCATCGAGCAGGTGCACAGCGACAACTACGGCGTCTACGGGGTGCGCAAGATGCACGCCGAACTGCACCGGCAAGGCCATCAGGTGGCCCGCTGCACCGTCGCCCGGCTGATGCGCCGCAAGGGTCTGCGCGGTATCACGCGGACGAGGGGCCCGCGGACCACGGTGCCCGGCACCGGCCCGGACACCCGCCCGGACCTGGTCGACCGCGCCTTCACCGCGACCGGCCCCGACCAGCTGTGGGTCGCCGACATCACCTACTGCCGGACCTTCTCCGGGTGGGTGTATGCCGCCTTCGTCATCGACGTGTTCTCCCGCCGGGTGGTCGGCTGGCAACTGTCTCGCTCGCTGCGCACCGACCTGGCCCTCGACGCCCTGGAGATGGGCCTCTGGACCCGCCGACGGGCCGGCCGCGACGTCAGCGGTCTGGTCCATCACTCCGACAAGGGATCGCAATACGTCGCCGTGCGCTACACCCAGCGCCTCGCCGAGGCCGGCGCGGTCGCCTCCGTCGGCTCCACCGGCGACAGCTACGACAACGCCCTGGCCGAGGCCTTCAACTCGCTGTTCAAGGCCGAACTGGTCCGCAACCGCGGCCCCTGGAAGGGCATCGACGACCTCCAGATCGCCGTCGCCGAGTACATCGACTGGTTCAACCACCGCCGGCTGCACGGCGAGATCGGCCTGATCCCACCGGCCGAGCACGAAGACGTCTTCTACCGGCACAACCCCGCGGCGACTACCGTCACCGCGTCAGTTCCGAGCCTCCACTGAACCCGGCGCAGGACATGACGGTGACCCGGTCGAGGGCCCGCCAGCGGCCGAGCAGGGCGTGACCGCGTTCGGCGGGTGCGCGTAGCGCGGTGATCAGGGAGTTGTAGCAGCGGTTGTCGGTGTGCAGCGGCCCGTCGGGGTGGTGGCGGACCGGGACGTGCACGCCGACGCCGGCGCCGGTGTAGCCCTTGTCGGCCAGCACCGGCAATCCCCGGGCGGCGCGCGGGTACAGCGCGGGCAGGACGAGCTCGCGGGCCGCGGTGAGGTCATGTGTCGAGCCGGGGCGGACGTCGGAGACCCACAGCGGGAAGCCGCCGGGGTCGCACAGCACCTGCACGCTGCCGCCGAAGGCGTGGTGCTTGCCGGAGTACCACAGGTGATGGCCGCGCTCGGCGCGGGCGGCGACCCGGTCGGTCGGGACGAGTGTGCCGTCCAGGCACAGGAAGGGCAGCTCGCCGCGGCGGGCGTGGTCGAGCACGTCGGCCAGGTCGGGCGCGTGCCCGGCGATCACGTCGAGCGCCTCGTGCAGATACCGGTAGGCGGTGGCGATGCTCAGCCCCGCCTCGCCGGCCAGGGTGCGTACGTCGAGGCGGTGGCGTAGCCAGCGCAGCGCCAGCACGACCTGGGTGTGCACCGTGCCGGCGCGCTGCGCCGGACGCGATCCCGGTCGACGCCGGCGGCGGGCGATCCAGCCGGTCACCGCCTTCAACACCGTCGCGGACACGTCGAGGCTGGCACGATGAGACACAGCGGGCTCCCGGGAAGTGGCGATCGGCCTTTGGCGAGACGATCTTCACCCCGAGAGCCCGCGCCCTGTTCTGCGACCCCGGCCGCGACCAGCGACGACATCAATCAAGCCGTCAAAGCTAGTGAGAAAACCTCGATGAACCTGCAGGGCTTCACGATGAGCACGGACGAAAAGGAGTACCGCCGGGTTGTCCGCCATGAGGCCGGCCATACGCTGGGCTTTCCGCATGAGCACATGCGTCAGGCGCTGGTCGAACGCATCGACAGGCAGAAGGCCTACGAGTACTTCTGGCGGACCCAGGGCTGGTCCAAGGAAATGGTCGATCAGCAGGTGCTCACCCCGCTGGACCCGACCAAGATCATGGGTACCGAGCCCGACCAGGACTCGATCATGTGTTATCGGCTCCCTGGTGAGATCACCAAGGACGGTCAGCCCATTCGCGGTGGTGCCGACATCAACACGATGGACGGCAACGCCGTGGCCATCATCTATCCCAAGGTTCTCCGTGCCGCGGAGGTCGTCCCAACAACGGGCGCTGAGGCGAAGGTGCCCACGCCGCGCATTCCCGTCGTCGTGGACTGGGACCCCAGTGAGGACGTCGTGAGGGTCTCCTGAGGGAGGGGTCGGCACTTTGGCCGGAGGTCGGGTGAGGTGAGCCGCTACATCGACGTCCGGCCGGACGAGGAGGGCATGCCGTCGGAGCTAGCGATCGTCGTGGGCGACGTGGTGCGCTTCGCCGCGACGGGCGGCCACATCCGGTCGGGCACCGCGGTGGAGCTGCTCGGCGTCCTCTCCGAGAGCGTCGTCGGCACCGATGGTTCGGTCCTCACCCCGCTCGGTGCGCCGGGCACGGTCCTCATCCGTGCCCGGTCACCGGGGCTCGCGGTCGTTGACGTCATCTCGGGTGACCCATTTCGGGCACCCGTCACTCGCGGCGTCGTCGTCCGTGTCGAGCCGTGACCTGGGCGCGCCGGTGGCCCGGCGAAGCGTTTGTGGCGGACGTCCGGGCATCCTGTGGTACCACCGGTCCTGCGGATACATCCCACGCCGCGTGTCCTCCCTGACGGCGTCGACGCACCAGGCTTCCGACCTCGGCCTCAGCGCTACGCGAATCACTGTGCATCGAGTAGGCCGCGACGTGGCCGAAGCGCCCGAGTGCGGGGGAGTAGTAGCAACGCGGCCGGAACAAGCCTGCGTCGGGCTGAACCAGAGCGGACGTGGCAGCCTTACGACCTGCGCAAGTAGCACGACCGCGAACGACGGCGGACGGGCCAATCTTGAGGGGGGACAAGCAGCGCATCAACCGGCGGTCGCGGGATACTCCTGGCGACGGGCCATTTTAGTGATGAGGGAGCGGTAGTCGATGACCCCTTCATCGCGGTCACGTTCAGTGATAACGGATCCCGACGAGTCGGCCGAGTGTCCTCGCAGGGTGAACAGCCGGTTTTGACCACCATTTTGACCACCATTTTGACCACCATTGCGCCCGATTCGCCCTCGTCCGCTGCGGTCCATCGTCGTTCCGTATGCCGTTTGACCTGCGCGGACGAACTTAGGCGGACGCGCGCGAACCCGCGGCCGACGGCTGGGGGTTAAGGGGTCGCAGGTTCAAATCCTGTCAGCCCGACAGTGAAACCGCAGGTCAGAGGCGGGTCACCCAACGAGGGTGGCCCGCCTCTCGCGTGAGTACAGCAACGCGTACAGCAACGCGGTCTGCGGGCAGCAGCGGTCACCAGCGGAGCGCCTGGTCGAGCCGGTCGGCTGGGCGACTGCGTTTATCACGGGGGCGAGTCCCGGACTCTGGTCGCCGAGGACGGTCCTGGTGTCCGGTCGGGTCGGTTGTTCGCGTTGCCTTCCTGCTCGGCGTTGAGCGCGTCCCGGAGCCCGCCGCGACTCGTGATGCCGAGCTTGGGGAAGATCCGGTAGAGGTGGGACCCCACTGTGCGGGGGGACATGTACAACCGTTCGCCGATCTCCCTGTTGGATGCCCCACCAGCGGCCAGTTCGGCGATCTCGCGCTCCATGGAGGTCAACTCGGGCTCGGGGTTGCCGTGACGGCGGCTCCTCGTCATGCCGGTGGCCCGCAGCTCCCGTTCGGCCCGAACCGCCCAAGGCTGCGCACCTAGTGCTCCGTCGCAGTGATCGTTGCTGTTTTTGAATGTCGGCGTGACGATGGCTCATGCCCAATCGGGTGCGCACCGTGGAGGTGCCGGAGGCTGATCGCCGGGAGCTGGAGCGGCGGGTGCGGGCCAAGGGCGCGCCGGCGCGGGAGGTCGAACGCGCCCGGATCGTGCTGCTGGCCGCCGAGCGGGTGCCGGGCAAGCAGATCGCCGCGATGGTCGGCTGCGCCGAGCCGACGGTGGTGACGTGGCGGCGCCGCTACGCCGAGCGGGGCCTGGCCGGCCTGGCCGACGAGCCGCGGCCGGGCAAGCCCTCCCCGCTGCCGGAGGCGCTCCGGGACCGGGTGCTGGAGCTGACGCTGACCGAGCCGCCGATCCAGTACGGCGCCACCCACTGGTCCTCGCGGCTGCTGGCCGCGGCGCTGGCCGGCGAGGGCACGCCGATCTCGCACGCCACGGTGGCGAGGATCTGGCACCGCTTCGGCGTGCAGCCCTGGCGGGCGCAGACCTTCAAGTTCTCCACCGACCCTCCGCTGGAGGGCAAGATCCGTGACGTCGTCGGGCTCTACCTGCATCCGCCGGAGCAGGCGGTGGTGCTCTGCGTGGACGAAAAGCCGCAGCTGCAGGCTCTGGAGCGGACCGCGCCGGTGCTGCCGGTTCGGCCCGGGCACCCGGAGGCGGTCAGCTTCGACTACCTCCGGCACGGCACCACCACGCTGTTCGCCGCACTGGAGGTGGCCACCGGGCGGGTCACCGAGGCCTGCACCGACCGGCATCGGCACCAGGAGTTCCTGGCATTTCTCAAGCAGGTCGCCGCCGCCTATTCGCGCCGCGAGTTGCACGTGGTGGTCGACAACTACGCCACCCACAAGCACCCCGCCGTTCGGGCCTGGCTCGCCCGGCACCCGCGGGTGCAGCTGCACTTCACCCCGACCTCGGGCTCCTGGCTGAACCTGGTCGAGGCGTTCTTCTCGATCATCAGCCGGCAGGCCCTGCGCCGCGGCAACTTTCCCACCGTGGCCGACCTCATCGCTGCCATCGAGCGTTTCATCGACGCCTGGAACGACCGCTGCGCACCCTTCACCTGGACCAAGGACCCCGACACGGTCATCGCCAAGGCCACCGACCCGCGCCACCGCAAGACACCAACGACGTCAGTTACGGAGCACTAGGTAGTCGAAGGACTGATATGCGAGGGCGAGGTGCTTCCGCGCCGGCGTCACCTCACGAGTGCGTCGGAGTCGCTCCCCGTACGCAAGTTGTACGCGTGCGTATTCGAAAGGGAACTCCTCGGCGCCGGGCTGCGCCAGCGCCACCTCGAACAGTCCGAAGTCGTCGCCCGCGAGAGCGGCCGCACCGATTGCGGTGAGCGCGAGTCTGGGTGATCCCGCCGTCACGGGTAGCGCGCGCAGCGCGGCGGCGTGCCTGATAGCCGCATCGCGGTGCCCGGTACGGACAGCGGCTTCGACGAGGTCGAAGCCGACGGCAAGCGCGATCGGGTTGTGGAATGGGACACTGCCCGCCGAACAGATCGCCGAGAGCTGGCGGTGAGCCTCGTCGAAGTTCTCCGCGCCGAGCGCCGTCAGCCCGCGCACCCGGCACGCAACTGCTCGACGAGACCGAGTCCCCGGGGCTCGGCCCACCCGGTGAGGTCCCGTGCCGAGGCTCGCGCTTCCTCCCAGCGCCCTCGTGCCGCGTGCAGGAGACCCAAGCCGTAGACGCCCGGCCAGGTGATCAGTGCGTAGCCGTGCTCGTCACCCAGTGCGATGCCGCGGTGGGCCAGCGCCTCCGCCTCGTCCCATCGGCCCCCCTGCAGCGCGTCGTGGCACAGGATCATCAGGGCATTGACCGCGGAGGCGACCGCGCCTCCCTCCAAGCCGTCGTCGACCACCCGTCGAAGGGCGCCGTGGCAACCGGGCAGTCGGTCGATGAAGAAGGCGGCGATGGCGATGCGGATGACCTGGGTGGGACTCCGTTCCTGGTCGATCGTCGCCACCAGGTCGCCCACACGCTTCAGGTCTGTGCTGGTCGCCCGAGCCGGGTCTCCGTGCGTACGACCTGACACCCTCAGGACCAGCGGCATGCGATCACCCAGCTCGGCCATGACCCGGTCGAAGGGCACCCACGGCTCGTCGCGTCCGGTGAAGGAGCACACGAGCTCCAGGCTGTGCAGCGCTTCGACCAACGGCTCGCCGTCATTAAGCGGTGCAGGTCCCACCGTCGGCACCAGGCCCCCGATCGCCCGGACGAGCACCAAGCAGGCGGTGTCGACGTCGCCGTCACCGTTGAGGAGGTGGTACCCGGCGGCGACGGCGGCGGGAAGGGCCGCTCGGCCCTCCGGGTCGGCCTGACGTGCCTGGGCGAGCAGGCGCGGAACGGTTCGGAGTTCCCCGGCTGCATCCGCGCCGAGGAACGCGGCCGCGGCGAGCCGCCGCGCACGGTCCGCTCCTCGAGGGCTGAGGTCGGCGCTGCGCAGCAACATCAGGACGGCGCGGACGGCGTCGCCCTTGTGCAGCGCGAGGTGCCCCGCTTGCTCCAGCAGTGCGGCCGTGTCCTCATCGGGTCCAACGGCCGCTTCTGCGAGATGCCAGGCCCGGCGATCGAGCTGGTCGGTGGTGACGTCGGCCAGAGCCTGGTGAGCCTGTCGCCGCTCCGCTGTCGTGGCCATGCCGACGGCCGCTGCGCCGATGAGCGGGTGCCGCAGGACGACACGCCCCTGTCCCGCAACGGACCGGACGAGGTCGGCATCCTCGGCCGCCGACATCGCCTCGGGCCAGTCCTCACCCATGGCCGCACTGAGCGCTCCAGGGTCTCCGGTGCCCTCGAGAGCGGCGAGGAGGAGCAAGCGCCTCACCGAAGGCGGCAACTGCCCGATGCGTTGCGAGAACAGCTGTTGGAGCCGCCCGCTCAGCGACAGGATCGGTGGCAGCGGCGACAACGCCGTCCGCTGCGCGGACGTCAGGGCAGTGGGCAGCTCCACGAGTGCCAGCGGATTGCCTTGCGCCTCCGACACCAGCCGCCGGCGGACACCCGCGGAGAGGACGGGAAAGCGTTGCCGGACGACGGCGTCGGCACCCCGCTCGTCCAGAGGCTTGAGCACTCGTTCCGGCAGACCGGTGTGGTGCAGCAGCGCCTCCGTTCCTGGACGTGTCGCAGCCAGGAGCCTGATGGATGAGGCGCCGATGCGGCGCGCGACGAACCCGATCACCCGGTCGTCGCCCGGTCGATCCACTGGAGGTCGTCGACGACGAGGAGCAGCGGTCGCCTCTCGGCGACGCTCTCGAGCAGGGCGAGCGTGGCGGTGCACAGGACGAGTGGCTCGACCGAGGGCCCGAGCGAGAGGCCGAGCGCGGTCGAGAGCGCGTCTCGGTGAGCCGTGTCCAGTGAGGCGAAGTGGCTCCGCACCGGGAGCAGGAGCTGGTTGAGCCCGGAGGAGCTGATCTCTCCTTCCCATTGCACTCCCGTGGCCCACAGCACAGCCGTACCGGCCGCTGCGGCGGCGTCACGTGCGTACTCCAGCAACGCGGTCTTGCCGACGCCCGGCTCCCCGATGAGCAGCAGGCCGTGCTGGGGATGACCGGCGGGGCCGGCGAGAGCCGTCAGCTGCCGGAGGTCGTCGTCGCGTCCCAGGAGCGGCTCGGCGCTCGCCGGGGGGTCCTCTGGATCTGGGGCGCGAGGGCTAGAACTCCCGCTGGTCTCGACCACGGCCTCGGACCTCTCGGTTCGCCGGACCGGGACGTGCGTCCCGTGCGAAGTCTGTCTCGCCGAGGGGATCGGCGAAAGCCTCGGATCGACCAGGCGGCTCTCGGGCTTCGACTTACCACTCCGCCGCGGGCGTGGTGTCCAGTCGCTTCAAGCGAACGTCGTATGGCCCATGCTGTCGGCGGAGCGAGCGGCCACAGTGAGGGACGTCTCGACCATGCACGGCTCGCCGACAGGCGATTGCTGCCGGGCACCTGCGGTTGACACCGAGAGGGGACCGCGATGCCGACGTACCGGATGCTCTACGGCGAGGACGACGAGGTCCTCGAGATGCTTTACGACGACGTGACCGTCGAACGGGAAGACGGCTGGACCGTGCTCTTCCGCGGTGACCAGGCCATTCTCCGTGTCCAGGACGAACACGTCCGCTCACTCGTCCGGATCGACCCGTCGGGTGACGCGGAGGACCGTCAGCCCGGGTCGTAGCCGGCCGGGGCCGCGGCGCCGGCACCGTCGCGCCGGGCGACGCCCCGATCGGCCGGGGCACGCCGGTGGGGTCACCTCACCCACGCAGGACGAGTGCGATGGCGTAGATGAACATGCTTCCCGCAACGGTGAGCAGCAGCGTCACCCGGGACGGGTGGTTGGCGTGCGCCTCGGGCAGGATGTCGGACGCACCGACGTAGAGCAGGAAGCCGGCGAAGAAGCCGAGGTAGAGCAGCAGGGTCCGGTCGCCGACCTGGAAGAACAGGGTGGACGCGGCGCCGAGGACGGGTGTGGTCGCGTCAAGGGCGAGCAGCCCCAGGCTGCGGGCGGACGTGTTGCCGTTGAGGAGCATCAGGGCCACGGTGTTCAGCCCGTCGGAGAAGTCGTGGGCGATCACGGCGAGGGCGACACCGAGGCCGACCGACGGCGACAGCTGGAAGGCCAGCCCGATGCCGACGCCGTCGAAGAACGAGTGGGCCGACAGGGCCAGGGCCGACACCACCCCGACCTCCGGGTGGTCGTGGCGGTGGCCCGGGGCGTACTCGCCCTCGTGCGCCGAGTGGACGACCGTCAGCTTCTCGGCCACGTGGAAGGCGAGGAACCCGACCACCAGTGCCTCCATCGGCACGGTGAAGGCGGTGCCCGTGGCACGGGCCAGCTCGTCGATCTCGGGCAGGAGGTCGAATGCCACCACGCCGAGCAGGACGCCGGCTGTGAACCCCAGGATCCGGTGGAGCCGGTCGCGGTTGCGCAGCGCGAACAGCCCGCCGAGGACGGTCGAGGCGAACGTCGCCAGCGCGAGGACGAGAGGGACCATCAGGGTCGCCGGGAGCAGCGATCGACCGCCTCGCCGGCCCCTGTTCCGACGACGGCCGGCGGCAGCGGGACGACCGGCCCGTGTCCGGGAGCGGCGCTGCGGGCGGCGGCGACCGCGTCAGACCTGGAGCTCGCCACCGTCGACCAGGAGCTCGCTGCCGGTCATGAAGCTGCTCTGGTCCCCGGCCAGGAACAGCGCCGCGTTCGCGATCTCCTCGGGGTTCCCGAGCCGCCGCAGCGGCAGCCCGGCCGCCATCCCCTCCAGCATCTCCGCGGCCTCCGCGGCGCCCGGAGCCAACCCGGCCAGCCCGGGCGTCTCGGTCGGCCCGGGGATCAGCGTGTTCACCCGGATCCCGCGGCCTGCCAGCTCTACTGCCCAGGTGCGCCCGAACGAGCGGATGGCCGCCTTGGAGGCGGCATACACACTGAAGGACGGCGTCCCGTGCAGGGTCGACGTGGACCCGGCGAGCACGACCGACGCGTGGTCGTTCAGCAGGGGCAGCACCTTCTGCACGGTGAACAGCGTCCCGAAGACGTTGCCGTTGAACGTCTCGGCGTAGTGCTCCGGCGTGATCTGCCCGAGAGCGGCGAACTCGCCCCCTCCGGCGTTGGTGAACACGACGTCCAGGCCGGTGCCGAGATCGGAGATCACCTCGACGAGCTTGTCGAGGTCGCCGAGATCGCTCACGTCACCCCGGACACCGATCGCCGGATCACCGATGACCGCGAGCGCCTTGTCCAGGACGTCCTGCCGACGACCGGTGATGACGACCTGGGCCCCCTCCGCGGAGAAGCGACGAGCGGTCGCCAGGCCGATACCGCTGGTGGCGCCGGTGATGAGTGCCGTTCTTCCGTCGAGCTGTCCCATGAGGGTCTCTCCTCGATGTGGGCGGGTGGTCGTGGGGCACGTCCCCGGAACTGCCGGCTCGACCTTCGCGCCCCCGGCTCGACCTTCGCGCCCCCAGTGCGTCGTGAGCATCAGTCGATCGTCGGGAACCCCGTCCGGCCCTGGGTCCGGGTCGGGGCCGCGAGCGGCACGGACGCCCGGTGCCGGTCACGTCGCCTGCGTGACCAGGCGGGCGGCCGACGTCGACTACGACGACATCTGCCCGGTTCAGTCAGCCGACCGATGCTCCGCAAGGACCCTCCCGAGCAGCGTTCGCCTCACACACCACCGACTCACACGAGCTGTCGTGACGGACACCGGGAGACCCGATGGGCACCTACACCACCAAGGACGGCGTCGACATCTTCTTCAAGGACTGGGGGAGCGGGCAGCCGGTCGTGTTCAGCCACGGCTGGCCGCTGACCTCGGACGCCTGGGACCCGCAGTTGCAACTGGTGGCCGATGCCGGCTATCGGGCCATCGCCCACGACCGCCGCGGAGGCGGGCGCTCCTCCCAGCCGTGGGAGGGCAATGACCTCACCACCTACGCCGATGACCTGGCCGGCCTCATCGAGCACCTCGACCTGCGCGACGCCGTCCTGGTCGGGCACTCCACCGGCGGTGGCGAGGTGACCCGGTACATCGGCCGGCACGGCACCTCCCGGGTAGCCAAGGTCGTGCTGCTGTCGGCCATCCCCCCGCTGATGCTCAAGACGGACGCGAACCCCGAGGGGCTGCCGGTGTCGGTGTTCGACGAGCTCCGGGCTGGGGTGGCCGGCGACCGGTCGCAGTTCTACGAGGACCTGTCCGCGCCCTTCTACGGCGCGAACCGCGAGGGTTCCCACGTCTCCCGGGGCAAGCGGGACGAGTTCTGGCTGCAGTCGATGACCGTGGGCATCAAGGGCGCCTACGACTGCATCAAGGCGTTCTCCGAGACCGACACGACCGAGGACCTCAGAGCCATCGACGTCCCCACGTTGATCCTGCACGGGGACGACGACCAGATCGTGCCCATCGTGTCGGCTGGCGAGAAGTCCAGCAAGATCGTGAAGAACGCGACCTACAAGGTCTACCCGGGTGCCCCGCACGGGCTGACCGGTGCGCACGAGCAGGAGTTCAACGCCGACCTGCTCGCCTTCCTGGCCAGCTGACCGTTCCCTTCCGCCCACCCTCGAGGAGATCGTCATGACCGGTACAACCGTCGTGTCCCCGTCCACCCCCACCGTCGCGCTGGTCCACGGCGCGTTCGCCGACAGCTCCGGGTGGATCGGCGTCATCCAGCAACTGCGCGCCTCCGGCGTCAGCGCCGTCGCCGTCTCCAACCCTCTGCGGGGTATCACCGAGGACACCGCCTACGTCGCGAGCGCGCTGGCCCAGCTCCCCGGCGCGGTGCTCGCCGTCGGTCACTCCTACGGCGGGGCGATCATCACCAACGCCGCGACCAGAGCGGGAAACGTCGTGGGGCTGGTCTACCTCTCCGCGTTCGCCCCCGATGAGGGTGAAGTGCTCATGGAGGTCGAGGGCGGCTCCACCGACAGCGTCCTGAACACGGCGCTGGTCGAGCGGCAGTACCCGGCCGGGCCGGACGGTCGGACGGTCGGCGAGTTCTCGATCGACCCGGCGAAGTTCCGCCACGTCTTCGCCGCGGACCTCACCGCGGAGCAGGCCGCCGACATGGCCGCCACGCAGCGCCCCGTCTCCTCTCTCGGGTTCTCGGAGCCGAACGGGACCCCGGCGTGGAGAACGCTGCCGTCGTGGGCCCTGGTCTCCACCGGGGACCGAGCGGCCGGCGCCGACGTGGTCCGCGGGATGGCGCAGCGGGCGGGAGCCGTCATCACCGAGGCCGAGGGCTCCCACGTCCTCTTCGTCGCCCGGCCCGAGATCGCCGCCGGCGTGATCCACCAGGCGCTCGACGCGCTCTCCCGAGGCGTAGAGACCCCGGCGCCCGCGGCCGTCTGACGCTCGAGCAGGGGAGCGATCATGGTCTCTGACTCGGACCCGGGCGTCCTACGGCCGACCGACGAGCTCGCCGGCGCGCTCAAGCGCACCGAAGTCCAGCGCGCCTCCTCGTCCATCCCCGGGCGGGAGATCGTGCAGGTGCTCACCGAGATCCCGGTCGGCGTCGAATCCGGCTGGCACACCCATCCCGGGGAGGAAGTGGGATACATCCTCGCTGGGACGGTCGAGATGAGGATCCGGGACTCCAACACGCTGATCCTCCACGCCGGCGACGGCTTCCTCATCCCGCCGAGAGTCCCGCACAACGCGCGCGACCTCGGTCCGGGCACCGGACGGATGCTGTCTACCTACATCGTCGAGGTCGGACAGCCGTTGGCGACCTTGACCACCCAACGACCGACCTAGCGGCGAAGCCAGCCGAGCCGCAGGACGACACGAGGTGAACGCAGGTGACCCATCCGGATGCGCCTGGGCGGGTGAGGGTCTGGACCTGTCGCGCGCGGCGAGGTGTGTGCGGTTGGCCTACGCGTCAACGGTCGGGCCTGCCGGGGACCGGTTGCCGCACACCGCTATCGCGGTGGTGGCCGCCAACGGCCTTCGTTCATGAGCGGTCGGGGGAAGCGGGCAGCCCGTGGTGCTCTGCCACGGCTCGCCGCCGCCCTTCGACGCAGGGGATCCGCAGCTGTAGCTGGTGGCCAATGCCGGGTGCCGCGAGCTCGCGCACGGCCGGCGGCGCCTGGCCGTCCTCCCAGCGCTGGAGAGCAAACGACCGGAACTCCTGCGCCGACGATCTGGCCGGACTCAGCAAGCACCGACCTCCTCGCCTCGCTGAGAGGTCAAATCGGCGACGCTCGTGCTCGGGTGGTCCTCAGTGTTCGCGCTGTGCTGCACGTCCCCGTGGCTGGTCATGCCGCGACCCGAAACAAGTCCTTCGACGCTGATTGCGATGCTCATCGCGCGTCGATGATCGTCCAGGCGGGAAGCCGGCCGACCCGGAGGCTTCCCCGACGTCTCCATCTGCACGGGTTGTCTGGTGACCCACCTGCAGACGGCCGGCACAGCCGTTGACCGATGCTGCCGGTCGCATCCTCTTGGGCGCTGGACAGTCGAAGCCCATCTCCATCCGCACCAGTCCGACTGTTCAGCGCCCACGTCGGACGACGCGCGTACGGCGTCACGCGTACCGATCCCGGGCCTGCTCAGGCCCGGGAGTGTCGATTCGTGCACCCCTACCCGAGGAGCTGTCATGCCATTCGTCCTGTCCCGTCAACACGCCGTCGGTCGACTGTGCCGTCCACTCTCCGTCTTGGTTGCGGCCATGGTCCTGGTCGGTGCGTCCTCCGTCAGCGCCGCCGCTCACCCGGAGCGGCCCCCGGGTGAGGGAGCCACCGTCGTGCTCGTCCACGGCGCCTTCGCTGACGCCTCAAGCTGGAACGGAGTCGTCGAGCTGCTGCAGCGAGCGGGCCACACCGTCGTCGCACCGGGCATAGCGATGCGTGGGTTGGCCTCGGACGCCGCCTATGTCGCGAGCGTCGTGGACCAGATCGAGGGGCCGGTACTGCTCGTCGGTCACTCGTACGCCGGAGCGGTCATCAGCAACGCCGCCACCACGACCCCCAGCGTCGTCGGCCTCGTCTACGTGTCCGGTTATGCGCCGGAGGCGGGGGAGACCGTGAACGACATCGCGGGCAGGTCCCAGGACAGTCTGCTCGGACCTGCCATCGTCGAGAAGCAGTACCCGACCGGGCAGGGTGACGAGACGGCGACCGAGCTCTTCATCGACCCGGCTGCCTTCCGCGCAGCGTTCGCCGCTGACCTGCCGGCCGAGCAGGCGGCCGCCATGGCCGCGACGCAGCGGCCGGTCGCCGCCGCAGCCTTCGACGAGCCGAGCGGCGAACCGGCCTGGAAGACGCTGCCCTCCTGGGCGGTCGTCGGTACCGGGGACAAGGCGGCCGGCGCGGACGTCGTAAGGGCCAACGCTGAGCGCGCTGGCGCTCACATCACTGAGCTCGACGGCTCACATGTGATCATGATCTCGCAGCCCCAAGCGGTGACCGACGTCATCCTCACCGCGCTGCATGCTGTCTGCTGAGCCCGCGCGAGCGGCTCCTGGTAGTGCCAGACCCGGAGCAGAAGAGGACGACCAGGTAGGTCGACGAGGACCGGCGTGCACCCACCTGTGCACGCCGGTCCCTCCCATCGAGGCGCAGGGATCACGTCCCATGACGGTGGCGTAGCTCATGGCTTACTGATCCGCGGTGACGCCAACCACGCCGGGACTGCCCTGGGTTCGGTTGCTTCCTCGCCTGTAAGGCTGCCCGACTCCCTGTGAGGGTGACGCGGCCCTGGCCCACGGCGTGGCCAGCTGCCTACTGTCCCGCGTCAAGCAGCTGGCAGATCTTCGGTCTCGGGAAGGTCGGGGATCACCGGGTCGGCCAGACCCAGGTGAACGTCGAGCGGGCGGTTCCAGGCCAGGGCTTCGTGCGGGCGGACGGTGTTGTACTCGACCCGGTAGTCCTCGGCGTGGGCGACCAGGTCCAGGGCGTCGGGGATCTCTTCGAGGAACAGCTTCTCGTACTCCAGCGAGCCGAACCCGCGTTCGCGTGAGCCGTTCTGGCCCGGGGTCTTCACGCGGGTGCGCACGTGCCGCAGCTCGGGGTGGGTGGCGATGAACGCCTCGAACCGAAACGACCGGAACGGCCCGCCGTTGTCGGTCACGATCGTCACCAGCGGAATCATGTTGCCCTGCTCGTCGTGCTCGGCCAGGTCGACCAACGGCCGCCCGGCCAGGCGGGCGGCCTCGGTGAGCGCCAGCTCGACCGCGGCGATCGCGTCGTGCTGGTTGGCCGTCGGGGCGATGTGCCAGCCCAGCTCGTACTTGCTCCAGTAGTCCCGGCAGCCGGCCGGCCGCCAGGTGCCGCCGGCGGTGGTCTCGATACTGGCGAGAAGTCCAGCTGCCACACCTGGTCAGGCCCGGTCGGCTCGGTGGCGAACGCGGCCTTGCGGCGGGCCGCGAGCTGGCGGCGTTCGCGCTGGTAGTCGGCCTCCAGCAGCAGGCCTTCATCGCCCAGCAGGCGCAGCACGGTGGCCTGGGAGACCCGATGGCCGTCGTGGCGGCACATCACCCACACCTTCCGATGCCCCCACGGGGGATGGGCCAGCGCATGCCGGCGGGCGGCGTCGCGGACCCGCTCGCGGGCCGGCCGCGGCCACGGGCCCCGCGCCGGCCGGGCGGCCCGGGCGCGGGCCTGACGGCGGCGCCAGGTCCGTTCGGGCACGCCGATCAACGCGCAGAACCTCGTGGTCGGCATGCCCGCCTCGACGCGGATCCCCTCGAGGTCCGCGCAGGGCCCAGGCGACCCTCGGCGGACTTCTTCCACACCCGCAGCTCGACCGCGGCCTCACCGAGAGCCTGGGTCAGCTCGCTGACCTCGGCGTCAGCTGCGCCTCCCGGGTCGAGGGCCCGGACTTGCCGGCCACCAGGCCGGCCCGACCGGACTCCAGGAACTGGCGCTTCCCGTTGCCGACCGACTGCTCGGACACCTTCACCCGCCGCGCGGCCTCGGCGACGGTGACCTCACCGGCCAGGATCGACAGCACGACCGCCGACCTTCTCCTCGGCCGGGAACACCGGCGGTCTCGCCATGAACGATCAGGCTCCTTGCCAGGTCAGACCCGTAAGCAACGGGCCCTGCTAGGAAGTCTGACGCGCGACAAGCCGACACCGGGCACCGGCGCCGATCGCCCGCCGGCGCGGCCGGTCGGCCAGCCGGGCGTCCTGGCGCGCCTGCCAGCGCGGCCCCGGTTCGGCGACCAGGTCCGCGAGGACCTGCGGGACAGTCCGGTCACTCGACGATCAGCGACAGCGGCGGCACGGGCCAGCGTCCTGGACACCCCACGACCCTGCCCCGTTCGTCACGGGCAACGCGTCCGGCTGACCAGGCACGAGGTTGTCATGCGCGGGTCTGTGTCGACTTGCCATCTCGATCGTTGCTCCTGCGGAGGAGCAGGCTCCAGCGCTCCGGTGACGCCTGGACGGTAGGTGGCCTCCTCCAGCGTCTGGAGTCGGACAGCGCGCGAGGACGACTCAGTCGATCGGCAGGCACGCCCAGACGTGTTTCCGGTCGCCGCGTACCTCCCACCCGCGTGCGAAGCTCAGGTACGCAACCACGTGCAGCCCCATGCCGCCGAGCGCGGAATCCCGTCCCTCAGCCGGCTTCGGTCCGTTCTGGGCGTCGGCGTCGCTGACCTCCAGCAGTCGGCATCGCGTGGTGAGCACCGCACGCACCCGCACGGGCACGCCACCGTGCCGCAGTCCGTTGGCGGCCAACTCGTCCATCGCGAGCAACAGCTCGTCGAGGACCGTTGTGCTGCTGCCGCAGTCGGCGGCAGCCGACAGCCAGAACCGCACGGCGGCCCGCACGTCTCGCAGCTGGTGCGCGCCGGTGACCTCGGCCTCGTCGTGCGGTCCCACGGTCGCGGGACAGGGCCGCTTCAGCCGGCTTCCCTGGAACGTCGGCTCATCTCGGTCGGCGTCGTCCGTGGAGGGTGCCCCGCCTTCGGCAACCGGGGAGCGACGTCTGCGGTCGCCGACCGCATCCTCCGCAGTCCCGAGGCTCGGCGCGTGTTCGCGGCGCGGTCCCGCGGCGCTGCGATCGCAGGAGACGCGCGCCCGATGCGGCTCGGGGCGGCACAGCAAGCGGTTGGCTCTCGGCATCGACCGGGTCGAGCGGCGCCTACCGGCCCAGCAGCTGCGTTCGGACGCAGGCGGCGCCCAGTGAGCGGCCGGGTCGTCACGACACGACGTTGGGGCCGGCCTGCGGCGGCCGCGGTCGGTCTTCGGTGTACGGCCGGATGGCCAGCAGCGCGACGTCGTCGGCCGCACCGCCCGGTGGGAGGAGCTCGGTGATGATCCGATCGCAGAGCTCCTCGAGCTCCAGTCCGACGCTGCCGGCGAGCAGGTCGAGCAGGCGTGCCAGGCCGGCGTCGAGGTCCCGCGCGCCCGACCTGCCGGACCGCTCGGAGGCGGCGTCGAGGACGTCCTGCTGCTCGAGCAGCCCGTCGGTGTAGAGCAGCAGGGTGGAGTCCATCGGCAGGACGTGGCGGTGCTCGGGGCGGGACCGTGACGGGTCCACGCCGAGCGGTAGCCCGACCCGGTCGGTGAGGACGTCGACGGCGCCGTCGGGGTGCAGCAGCACGGGCGGCGGGTGCCCGGCCGAGCTCCACACCAGCTTCCGGTCCCGCGCCGGCTGATCGGAGCGGAAGCGTTCGACGCGGGCCACCAGCGCGGTGGCGAACACGTCCTGGCCGAAGGTGGCGCAGGCGACGTCGACGGTGCTCAGCACCCCGGCCGGGCCGACGGCGCCGTCGAGGCCGGCCATCCGCAGTTCGGTGCGCAACTGGCCCATCGTGACCGCCGCCGCGATGTCGTGGCCGGCGACGTCCCCGACCACGAGGCTGGTGGTGCCGGTGGCGTCGAGGTAGGCGTCGTACCAGTCCCCGCCGACCAGCTGGGTGTTCTCGGCCGGGGCGTACCGGGAGGCCAGCTGCAGGTGGTCGGGCTGCGGCAGCAGCGTGGGCAGCAGCGCCCGCTGCATCGTCTCCGACACGGTGCGGTCCAGGAACGATGCCCGCGCGGCCTCGACCACCAGGCCCGCCCGGGTCATCAACGCGTCCACCAGGTCGCGGTCGCGCTCGGTGTAGGGCGCTGAGCCCCGCACCCGGGCGATGGTCAGGACCGCGACCACGTCGCCGCGGCTGAGCACCGGAGCCACCAGCGCGCTGCGCACCGCCAGCAGGTCGACGGCCTCGTGCTGCGCCGTGGTCAGGCCGGGTGCCTCGGGCAGGTCGATCAGCTCGACGCGCCCGGTGCGGGCGACGTGCCCGGGTCCGGCGGCCTCGCCGGTGCGCCGCCCGGCACGCTCGATCCACTGCTGCAGGACGGCCAACTGAGCGGGGTCGCGGTGCGCCGCCGCGGCGGGGGTCAGGCCGCCGTCGGGCTCGACGGTGCTGACGTAGGCGAGGTCGCCGAGGTCGGGCACGGTGAGGGCGACCAGCGCCCGCCACACGTCGCCGGGCCCCAGGTCGACGGTGAGCAGATCGCTGATGCGGGCCAGCAGCCGGGCCCGGTCGGCCTCGGCCCGGGCGACGGCCCGGGCCGACTCGGCCTCCAGCGTGGACATCCGCAGCGCGACCTCGCGGGAGGCGATCGCGGCCAACTCCTCCAGCAACTGCACGTCATCGGCGGTCCACGGGTGCACCGCGGTGTCGACGACGCAGAAGCTGCCCAGCACCTGCCCGTCGGGCGTGCGGACCGGGAACCCCGCCCAGGCGCGCACGCCCATGCCGGTGACCGACGGGTTGGCGGCGGTGCGCTCGTCGGCGGTCACGTCGGGGAGCACCAGCGGGTCGCCGTCGAGCACGTACTGGCAGAACGACTCCTCGACGGTGTTCTGCACCGGGCCGCCCTCCGGCAAGCCCTGAGCACTCAGCCAGTAGGAGCGGACGTCGTCGACCACGGTCAGGAACGCCAGCGGCGCGCCGGTCAGCCGCTGGGCGATCCGGGTGAGCCGGTCGAAGGAATCCTCGGCCGCGGCGTCGAGCAGCTGGGTGGCGCGCACAGCGGCCAGCCGGCCGCCCTCGGTGGCGGGCTCGGTTCGTGCGTCGGAGCCGTTGCCGACGGCGTGGGCGCACATGACGTCATCCTGCCCGAATCCGAGGACGGCGCCCCCGTGGTCGGCCGGTCCGTCCGGTGCCAAGGGTGGTGGAGTGCGGTGCGGCGGCGTGGATGGGCGGGCAGGGGGTAGACCGGAGGGGAACGGGAGCCGTGACCACGTCGGCCCTCACGGCAGACGGACGGCACCACGAGGGGCGAGGCGTTGCACGGTAACGACCCTGCTCGGCCCGACGGCTACGACACGGGCGGCGGCAGTCCCGCACCGAAGCCGCGGCACGGCGGCCTGGTCTACGACGACGCCGCGCAGCTCACCACCACCGCGGCTGCCTGGCTGCTCGAGGGGCTGGCCACCGGGGACGCCGCGCTGATCGCCGCCGGCCCGCACAGCAGCGGTCCGCTGCGGGAGGCGGTCGGTGCCGACCCGCGCGTGCTCGTCGTCGAGCGGCACACCCTCTACCGGTCCCGCACCGCCACGGCGATCAACGCCTTCCGCCGCATCGCCGCCGAACACGCCGCTCCCGGCCGGTGGATCCGCGTGGTCGGTGAGCCGGACTTCGGCACGACCGTCGCCGACTGGCGGGAGTGGCAGGCCTACGAGGCGGTCATCAACGTCGCCTTCCGGCAGCTCCCGCTGCGGGGGCTGTGCGTGTTCAGCGCCGCCCTGCCCGAGCCGATCCTGGCCTCCGTCCGGCACACCCACCCTCAACTGGTCACCGCCGGCGGCTGGACCGCCAACCCCGACTACGTCCACCCGGCCGCCTACCTGCGCTCACTCCCGGTCCCCGACGAGCCGCTGGAGGCCACCCCGCCGGCGCTGACCAAGGACGCGATCACCGACTACTCCGGTCTGCGCCACGCCGTCCGCGACGCGCTGGCCGCCGTCGACGGGCCGCCGGACGTGCTCGAGGACTTCCTCATGGCCGTCGACGAGATGACCTCCAACGCCGTCCGGCACGGCACCCCGCCCGCGGGCCTGCGGCTGTGGACCGCGCCCGGACGGCTGGTGGCCACCATCCGCGACTCCGGCCACGGCCTCGAGGACTCCTTCGCCGGCTACGGACCCGCGCACGGGGAGGACCTGTCCCACGGCGGCATGGGCCTGTGGCTGGCCCGCCAGCTGTGCGACCACGTCGCGATCCGCCGCGACGAGCACGGGGTCAGCGTCCGGCTGTCCACCGGCTGGAGGTGAGGCACCGGAGGCGGGCGGTGGGGACGGGGCCCGGTGGGTCCGGAGGCACCTCCGGCGGTACCCCGTTCGACGGTGCGTGCTGCTGACCACCGGTTGTCCCTCGCGCCGTGTCTTCACAGGCGGCTGCCGGAGCACTGGGTGGGATCGGCTCCCGTCGGCGGCGGTCAGGTCACCCACGGGCCGGGATCCGTGGCGGGCGTGGCCGCTTCCAGCGCGATCCCTGGGTCACCCGGGCGGGCGGTCGGGCTCCTCGCCGTCGCGGTCGGGTGGGTCGAAGGTGACGTGTACGGTCTCGAATCCCTTCTGGCGCTCTGCCTTCGCCTGGCCGGTGTAGCTGCGCCGGTCGCCGGGGGTGAGGTCGACCGCGTCGGTGAAGGGGGTCAGCAGCGCCCGGGGATGGAGCCGGTCGACCCGGACCACGTTGATCTCCACACACAGGACGGCGACGACCGCGGCGAGGTAGAGGAACGCGAGCAGCCCGAGGACCAGGGCGAACACCCCGTTGACGGCGCTGGCGGTGGCGATCACATGACTGACGTAGGTCACCCCGAAGGTCTGCAGCAGCTGCCAGAGGACGGCGGCGGTGACCGCCCCGGGCAGCACCTGGCGCACGGTGAGGTGCCGGGCGGTGCCCAGCCGGAAGGCGAAGACGAAGACGAAGGCGTTGACCAGGACCGAGGCGGTGAGGGCCAGGGCCCGGACGACCGCGCCGAGGGAGCCGACGTCGTGCGCGCCGAGGGTGGACAGGACCGTCGTGCCGATCACCGCCAGCCCGGCGGTGGCCAGTAGCAGCAGGCTGCGGCCGCGGGCCAGGAACGGGTTGGGCCGGTTGTTGCGCGGCACCGCCCAGGCGGTGTTCATGGCGTGCTGCACCGCCTGGGCCACCCCGAGCCCGCCGTACAGCGCGCCCAGCACGCCGATCACCACGCCGAGGGTGCCGCCGCTGAGCCCGCGGGGCTGGCCGAGTTGGTCGCCCACGACGGGGAACTGGCTGAGTGCCGACTCGATCAGCCGCTGCTGCAACTGCGGGTTCCCGGCCAGGACGTGACCGAGGATCGTCGAGGACAGCAGCAGCAGCGGGAACAACGAGACGAATGCGTAGTAGGTGATCAGCGCGGCCAGGTAGGGACCGGAGTCGTCGACGTACTTGTAGACGACGGCGATCGGGAAGCCGGCGGCGGGATGACGGCGCTGCAGACGGTCGAGCGTGTCGGCGAGGGCCACAGGCGCAGTGCACCACGTCCGGCGCACGTACGCCCCCAGGCCGAGCTCTCCACGTGCCGGCTGGGGTTCCTCACCAGCGGGACGTACGTCGTCGGCTTCTCGGGCGACGTGTTCGGTGCGTATCGGACGATCGCGATGGGAGGCGTCAACGGGATCGCCCGTTTCGTGGCTCACACCACCGCATGGCTGTCCGAGAACTGCAGGATCTGTCCGTGCGGATCGTCGGGGGTCCCCGGCGAGGACCTCGGAAGCCCCTCGCTGCCGCTCTGCCGCCTCATCGTCGTGCGGACGGCCGGTGGGTGTTCGGGGACCGGCCGACTGTTCCTCGCACCGGTCCGCTTGCGTGACCGTGGTGGGCTGGTGAGCCGGCCCGACAGTACGGTCGTCCGACGGACCGGACCAGCGTCGGTTGCAGGAGGACATCGTGCCCACCGGCCATCGGATCGCCCGTTGATGAGCACCGCGAGCCGTGCTGCCCTGGTCACCGGCGGCGCCAGTGGCATCGGCCGCGCGACGGTGGCGAGGCTGCTCGCCGAGGAGTGGCACGTGGTCCTGGCCGATCTGCACAGCGGGAACGGCGCGCAGGTGGCGGAGGAGTTCGGCGAGGAGTTCGGCGGGCGGGTCAGGTTCGTCCGCGCCGACGTGTCGGAGGAAGCTGACGTCGCCGGAGCCGTGGCGGCCTGTGTGACGGAGTTCGGCCGGATCGACTGTGTGGTGAACAACGCCGGAGTCGGCGGCGCCTTCGGCGCCCTGACCGACATCGCGGTCGAGGACTGGGACTACACCTTCGCCGTTCTCGTGCGCGGTGTGTTCCTCGGGATCAAGCACGGTGCCCGTGTGATGCGGGCAGCCGGACGCGGCGGGTCCATCGTGAACACGGCCTCGGTGGCCGCGTTCAGCGGAGGAGCCGGCCCCCAGGCGTACTCGGCGGCCAAGGCCGCGGTGGTCAACCTCGGCCGGGTGGCCGCGGCGGAGCTGGCCGGCGACCGGATCCGGGTGAACACCGTCTGTCCGGGACTGATCGTCACGCCGCTGATCGGGTCGGACCTGGACACGGCCCGAGCGGTCATGCGCGAGGCGCAGCCCTGGCCGGACCTGGGCACTCCCGAAGACGTCGCCGAGGTCATCGCCTTCCTGGCCGGCGACGCGGCACGATTCGTCACCGGTGAGGAGATCACGGTCGACGGCGGCCTGCGCGCCGCCGGCCCGCGGATGCACGCCGCCTACGGCGGGGAGCCGCGCGCCCGCGGGCTGGTGGGGGTGAGCCGGGGCAGCACCGGCCAACCCCCGGTGGTCCGGCGCGCCTGAGGCCCGCCGCTCAGCCGGGACGGACCCGCGAGCTGTCGAGCTGCGGTTCCAGCACTTCCGCGGACCCTGGGGAGGCCGCGGCCGCGCGGCCGCCGACCGAACTCGCGGTGACCGTGCTCAGACCTCGACGGCGGTGCCGCAGAACCCGCAGACCTCGAGCTGCCGGCGTCCCCACCGGGCGATCGGCAGGAAGAAGACCGTGAACTGCTTGACCTGCCGCACGCGCGCCCACTGCGTGGTGTTGCCGCAGCGCGGGCAGGTGCGGACCTCCCCGGGGCCCAGGTCCTGCTGCTCGGTGCCGAAGCCGAAGAGGAGGAACACGCCGTCAGCCCAGGCAGCCGACCCCCGCCGTCCGGCGGCCGCGCCCACCTGGCACCGCCGCTCTCCACGACCGCGCCGCCGGTGCCGGACGCACGACCCAGCCACCGTCGGCGGCCCAACGCCACCCCGACCACCAGCTCAGCGCGCCGGACTCCCCGTCGCTGCAGAGCAGCACCGGCTCGCCGGGGGCCAGCGTGTCGCCGGCCAGGGCCGGGGTGGAGCCGGTGCCCAGCGGGCCGGTGCCGGTGTCGTCGAGGAACCGCGTCGATCCGTCGACGCCGACGACCAGCGGTGGCCAGCGCGTCGGCCAGCACCGCGCGCAGCTGGCCCGTGGCGGCCGACGCGGCCACACCGTGGCCGACCACGTCGCCTGGGACCAGGTCGCGCCGAGGACGCCCCCGACGGCGAACTGCAGGTCCGGGCCCTCGGAGGAGGCGTGCACGCGGCGCTCCGATCGGCGAGGGGCTGGACCGCACCGTCCCGACGCCGGCTCCACCGCCGGTCCGACCCGCGGGCTGGCGCGGGGTTGGAGCGGGCGGGTCGACGCTGACCGCACCGACCGCCCGCCCGCCCGACACCGAGGGGACGACCGTGGACGTCTACGTGCAGGACCTGCTCGACGTGCTGCAGCGGAGCGGGCACCGCCCCGTCCTGCGGTACGCCGGCAGCGACACCCCGGCCTCCGGCCTGCTGACCGCCGTCTCCCGGTACGCCCGGGCCCTGCGGTCCCTCGGCGTCGGGCCGGGAGACCTGGTCGCGCTGTTCGCCCCGAACCGGCCCGAGGCCCTCGCGGTCCGCTACGGCGCGCACCTGGCCGGGGCCGCGGTGGCCTTCCTCCCCGCGCCGCCCGACGCCGCCCGCAGGGCCCGGCTCGTCGCCCAGGTCGACCCGCGGCTGCTGGTCGTCTTCCCGGAGACCGCCGACCTGGTGCCCGACGGGGTGACGGCGCCGGTCGCGACGGTCGGCGCGGTGCCCGGGGGAGCGCTGCGGCTCGACGCGCTCGCCGCCGGCCTCGACGACGGCCCACCGCCGTGCGGCGCCCGCCCGGGTGACCTCGCGGTGGTGATCCCCTCCGGCGGCACCACCGGCGTGCCCAAGTGCAGCCGGCGGGACTTCGCGACCTACACCGCGATGGTCGCCGGCCCGGCCCGCGCCGACCGCCGGCAGCTGGCGAACGGCTCGCTGGCCCACCTCACCCAGGTGCTGGTCGACCAGACCCTGCTCGGCGGTGGCACCGTGGTGCTGCAGGACCACTACGACGGCGCGGCCACGCTGGCGGCCGTCGACAGCGAGCGCATCACCGACCTCTTCCTCGTCGAGCCGCAGCTGTTCGACCTCATGGACCGCCCCGAGGTGGCGCGGCACGACCTCGGCTCCTTGCAGACGATCACCCACATCGGCGCCCTGGCCCCCCCGGTGCTGCGCAGGCGGGCCCGCGCGCGGCTCGGCCCGGTCATCGCCCACACCTACGGCGCCAGCGAGGTCGGCATCGTCAGTGCGCTGTCGGCCGCCGAGCACGACCGGCCCTCGCGCTTCTCCTGCGCCGGGCACGTGCTCCCGGGGGTGCGGGTCCGCTTCCGCCGGCCCGACGGGACGCTCGACCCGTGGGCGGGGACGGTGGAGGTCCGGTCGGCGGGGATGGCGGCGGGCTACCGCAACCGGCCGGCCGAGGAGGCCGCGGCCTTCGTCGACGGCTGGTACCGCACCGGCGACCTCGGCTCCCTCGACGAGGAGGGGATGCTGCGCGTCCTGGGCCGTGCCGCCGACATGATCACGCCGGGGACGGTCGTGCCGGTCGACCTGCAGGAGACGCTCTGCCGCCAGCCCTCGGTGCGCTACGCCGTCGTCGTCCCCGACGCCGCCCGCGGCGTGCGGGTCGTGGCTGCCGAGGCGTGGCCGGGCGGGGAGGTCGACGTCGCGTCCTGCCGGGCGGCGGTCACCGCCGTGCACGGCCGGGAGGTCGCAGCCACGGTGCAGCTGCTGCCGGTCGAGCGGGTGCCGCTCACCGAGCAGGGCAAGCCCGACCGGGCGGCCCTCCGCGCGACGGCCGCCGCCCTCGGCGTGCCCGCCTGAGCCGGGACCGGGGCGGGAGTCCGGCGGGTGCGGTCAGGCGGTCTCGGCCACCGTGCGGGGCGGGTCGACGACGTCGGCCAGGGTGAGCCGGGCGCCGTCGACGCGGGCCCGCTCCGCGGCGCCCGGGTCGAGGGCGGCGGTGACCTCCCGCAGCACGTCCGGTGTCGCCCCGAACGCCGGCCAGCGCAGCCCGTTGCGCCCGGCCTGCGTGCGGGCCGCGGACAGCAGCCGGACCGCCTCCTGCGGCCGGCCGGCCATCGCCGTGGCCACGCCCCGCAGCTCCAGGGCCACCGGCCCGTCGGAGGTGCCGAGCACCAGCCGGTGGGCGATCATCCGGTCCGACCAGGACAGGGCCGTGGCCGCGTCGCCGGAGCGGATCGCGGCGACGACGGCCACCCCCGCCACCAGCAGCGCGACGTGCACGTTGCCCAGGGCCAGCGCCCGCCGGTGCAGGGCGGGCAGCCGCCCGCCCGGGAGGACGCCGGAGCCGCTGTCGACGAGGGTGGCGCAGGTCCGCGCCAGCAGGTCGAGGTCGGCGTCCCCGCTGTCGGCCCGCGCCGCCGCCGCCACGGCGGCGGCCACGGCCCGCGCCGGCTCCAGCGCGCCGGCCACCACCAGGGCGTGGGCGAGCAGCGTCTGGACCTCGGCCACGCTGCGCGACCGCGTCCCGGGGCTGCCCTCGAGCAGCCCGGTGGCGACGGCGAGGTGGGCGGCGGCGAGGTCGTCCTGACCGCCGGAGGAGAGGTGGTGGGCGAGGGTCAGCCGCACGAGCGCCGCCGACACCGGGTCGGCGAGGTGCTCGACCGCCAGCGCCCGCTCGGCCCACGTCCGGCCCTCGATGGTCTTGCCGCGGAAGTACCAGAAGGTGCCCAGCCGGCCGGCCAGCCGCACCCCCTCGGCGGAGGGCGCCTCCACGAGCAGGTGCTGCAGCGTGGCGCGCAGGGTGGGCAGGTCGTCGTCGAGGGCGTCGAACCACGCGCTCTCCGCCACGCGGCCCAGCGGCGGCTTGGCCACGGTCAGCGCGTTCGTCCACCCGTCGCGCCGTCGGCGCAGCGCGGCAGCGTCCGCCCCGGCCGCGTGCGCGGCGTGCCCGCGCACCGTCGCGAGCTGGACGAACCGCGAGGGGCCGCCCGGCCGCGCCGGCCCGAGCGGCACCAGCAGCGAGCGGTGCACCAGCCGGGCGACGAGGTCGGCGGTGACCGTGCCCGGCCGCGGCTCCGCCCCGGGACCGCCGAGGACGGCGCCGGCGACGGCCACGGTGAACGGCCCGGGCAGGACCGAGGCCGCGCGGTGCAGTTCCGCCTCGTCGTCGGGCAGCAGCGCGACACTCTGCTCGATGGCGGCGCGCACCGTGCGGTGGTGGTCGCTGCCGCGTCCGGGCCGGGCCAGCGAGCTCGGGTCGGCCGTGACCTGGTGGGCGATCTCGTCGAGGCTGAACGCCCGCGCCCGCGCCGCGGCCAGTTCCAGGGCCAGCGGTACGCCGTCGACCGCGGTCGCGATCCGCACCACCGCGCTGAGCAGGCCGAGGTCCTCGCGGTCCGCGCCCGCGGCGGCCAGCCGGTCGAGCAGCAGCGCGACCGCGGGGGAGGAGGTGACGTCGTCGTCCTCGGGGAGGGGCAGCGGGCCGAGCCGGTGCAGCCGCTCGCCGGCGACCTCGAGCGGCTCGCGGCTGGTGGCCAGCACGGTGAGCGCGCCGGAGCCGGCGAGCCAGTCGTCGACGAGGTCGGCCACCGGGTCGAGGACCTGCTCGCAGTTGTCGAGGACGAGCAGCGCCCGCCGGTCGCGCAGCGAGGCCCGCAGCGCGTCGGCGGGCCGGTCGGTGTCGGCGGGGGCGAACCCCAGCGCGGACACCACGGTGGACAGGACGGTGACGGCGTCACCGGCCGCGGTGAGGTCGACGAACCACACGCCGTCGGGGAACCGGTCGGCGACCGCGCGCGCCACCTCGATGGCCAGCCGGGTCTTCCCGCACCCGGCCGCCCCGACCAGGCTGACCAGCCGAGCCCTGGTCACCAGGCCGGTGAGCTCGGCCAGCTCCCGCTCGCGCCCCACCAGCGACGCGGTGCGGTGGGGGAGGTGCGCCGGCCGGGGCGCGGCGGTCCCCTCCGGGGGCCCGCGCCGCGGGAGCGGGACCGCCGGCCCGGCGCGGGCGGCTGCCGGCGGGCCGGCGAGCGTCGGGTCCTCGGCGAGGATCCGCCCGTGCAGCTCGCGCAGCTCCGGCCCCGGCTCCAGCCCGAGCTCCTCGCGCAGTACCGCGCGGACCTGCCGGTAGCTGCGCAGCGCCTCCTCCGGCCGGCCCAGGCGGTGCTGGGCGAGCATGCGCAGGCTCCAGAGCCGCTCGCGCAGCGGCGTCTCGGCGACGGCGGCGCCCACCTCGAGCAGCGCCCGCTCCGGGGCGCCGCCGGCCAGCAGCGCCTCGGCCAGGAGCTCGCGCACCTGGTCGCGCAGCTCCTGCAACCGGGCGACGGCGGCGGTCGCCCACGACTCGTCGGCCACCGTCGGGTAGGGCCGCCCGCGCCACAGCGCCAGGGCCTGCTCCGCGGCGCGGGCGGCCTCGTGCGGGCGGCCGGCCGCCAGCAGAGCCCGCGCGTCGGCGGCCAGCCCGGGGAACAGCCGCGAGTCGATGGTCGCGGGATCGGCGACCAGCCGGTAGCCGCCCGGCTCGCGCAGCAGCACCGCCGAGGGGACGCCCGGCCGCCGGCCGGGCTCCAGCGCCTTGCGCAGCCGCCAGACGTGCGAGTCCAGCGTCGACGGCGAGCGGGCCGGGGAGTCCGCGCCCCACACGGCCTCGGTGAGCGCGTCGACGCTGACCTGCCGGCCCGCGTAGAGCAGCAGCAGGGACAGGGCCGCGGCGAGGCGCGCGCCGCCGAGGGCGACCGGCTCCCCACCGCGGGAGACCTCGAGCGGGCCCAGGTCCCGGAAGGACAGCACGTCGGCCGGAGCGTCGCCGCCCACGATGGACCCCCTCGCGTGCCACCCCCGTGCCCGCGACGACGGGGCCGGCCCCGTCCCGGAGGAGCGGGCGGGGGCACGTGGCCACCGTCGATGACGCTGCAGCGTCGGACCACTGCGTACCGCATGTGGCGCCGTCCCGGTAGGGGTCCGGACACGGCCGGGTGCCCGGTTGGAGCCCGCTTGGAGCGCCCCGCCGGAGGGTCCCCCGACCGGCCCCGACCGGGGGCCCGGACCGCAGGGGGAGCCGTGACGAGCGTGCGAGAGACCAGGGGGGACACCGGGGGACGGGACGGAGGGCGGCGGGGGCTGTCGCGGCGCGGGTTCCTGATGGGGACCGGGACGGCGGCCGCCGGGGTCGCGGCCGGGTCGGTCGTCGGCGCGCTCCCGGCCGTCGCCGCTCCGCAGCCGGGGGCGGGCGGAGCGCCGGTCCCCGCCGTCGAGGTCCGCCCCGGTGACCCGCGCTACCCGGCGCTGGTCACGGGGTTCAACCAGCGGTTCACCGGCACCCCCGCGGCGGTGGTCGTGGTGACCACCCAGGACCAGTGCCTGGCGGCGGTCCGCGCCGCGGTCGCCGCCGGCCGGCGGGTCACCGTGCGCGCCGGCGGCCACTGCTACGAGGGCTTCGTCACCGACAACCCCGGCGGGGTCGTCCTGGACGTCTCGGGGATGCGCGCGGTCACCCGCACCGACGACGGCATCCGGCTGGAGAGCGGCTGCACCAACTGGGACGTCTACGAGCTCCTCTACAAGAGCCATGGCGTGACGCTGCCCGCGGGGTCCTGCTACTCGGTGGGCCTGGGCGGGCACGTCGTCGGCGGCGGCTACGGGCTGATGTCCCGCGAGCACGGGCTGACCGTCGACCACCTGTCCGCCGTCGACGTGGTGGTCGTGGACGCCGACCGCTCCGTGCGGCTGGTGACCGCGCGCCCCGACGACCCGGAGACCGGGGACCTGTTCTGGGCGCACACCGGTGGCGGGGGCGGCACCTTCGGCGTCGTCGTCGCCTACACCTTCCACGACCTGCCGGCGCCGCCGCCGACCGTCCAGCTCGCCACCACCACCTGGCAGTGGAGCGCCCTCGACGCGGCGTCGTTCGCCACCCTGCTGGGCGACTACGGCGGCTGGCTGGCCGCCAACAGCGCGCCGGACAGCCCCGGACGCCGGCTGTTCGGCCTGCTCAAGCTCTCCCACGTCTCCGCCGGCACGATCACGCTGGTCACCCAGGCCTCCGGCGAGGACCCCGCGCTGCTCGACGGGTTCCTCGCCGCGCTCGACGCCGGCATGCCCGCGGCCGCGCTGCCCACCACCACGCGGCGCACCATGCCGTGGCTGCAGGCCACCCAGACGCTCAACGGCTCGGGTCCCAACCAGCGGGGCAAGTACAAGTCGGCCTACCTGCGCCGGCCCTTCCCGCAGTCCCACGTCGCCGCGCTGCACGCCGCGCTGACCGACCCCTCCTACAGCAACCCCCAGGCGCTGGTGCAGGTCGACACCTACGGCGGTCAGGTGAACGCCGTCGCTCCCGGCGACACGGCCGTGTCACAGCGGTCGTCGATCATGAAGCTGCAGTACCAGACCTACTGGACCGACCCCGCCGAGGACGAGGTGCACCTCGGCTGGATCCGCCGCTGCTACGCCTCGGTCTACGCCGCCACCGGCGGGGAGCCGGCGCGCGACGACGTCACCGACGGCTGCTACGTCAACTACCCCGACGTCGACCTGCGGGACTGGCCGACCCTGTACTTCGGGCCGGCCTACGCGCGCCTGCAGGAGGTCAAGGGCCGCTGGGACCCCACCGACCAGTTCCACCACGCCCAGTCGGTGCGCCTGCCGGGCCGCTGACCGGGCGCCGGTCACCGGGTGGGGGCGGGAGCCGGTGGCGGCACGGCGGTGAACAGGTCGACCAGGGCGTCCCAGCGGTTGCGCCGGCCCGGCGGGAACCGGCGCAGCGACCGGGCGCGGTGCGCGCTGCCCTCGGGATAGCGCCACCGCGCCCACGGCGACGCCGGCCGCGCCAGCCGGACCGCGCCGACGAGGGCCACGAACGGCACGAACACGCCCACGACACCGAGGACCACCCGGCCCTTGAGGACGGCGACGAGGGCGGTGGTGATGTGGAGCAGCACGGTCAGCGCGAGCAGGCCCTCGCCCTGGGCGTCGTCGGTGTCGAAGGGGTTGGCGCCGACGAGCAGCATCACGCCGACGACGAACGCGATCAGCACCGCGTCCACCGAACTGCGGCCCTCGCGCGACCAGTAGACGTCCTCCAGGTGCAGCCACAGCGCGAACTCGTCGAGGGTCAGCGCGGCGCCGGCGCCGAACAGCACGGCGAGCAGGGCGCCGCCGGTGCCGTCCGGGCGCCAGGTGAACTCCGCCGTGCCGGTGCCCAGCAGCAGGAAGATGCCGTAGACCTCGTGGTGCACGTGCACGCCGCCGACGCTGGCGTCCCGGAACGGCCCGCGGCCGGTGCGGATGGCGTGCGTGACGAAGCGGGTGACGAGGAAGGCCACGAGGAAGCCGAGGACCAGCCAGGCGACCAGCTCGCGCCGGCCGCTGAGCACGGGGAGCAGCTCCGGGTCCAGGCCCGCACCCAGCAGGTCCCTCCGCTCGGGGTCCACGTCGCCTCCTCGCGTCCGGCACGTCCCGCGATCGTGCCGTCCCCGCCGCCGCGGCAGAGAACGCGCAGGCGTGCCTTCCACCGCGCAGGCGTGCCTTCCACCGCGCACCGGGACCGGCGAGGATCGCTGCGCTCGCGGGCGAGGGGAGGACCGGGTGGACGACGTCCTGTCGATCGACACCCTGGCCGCCGTCGCTGCCGTCTCGCTGCTGGCGGCCGTCGTGGTCGGGCTGTTCCCGCGCCTGCTGGTGCCCCAGGTGGTGCTGCTCCTGGCCGGCGGGATGGTCCTCGGCCCGCACGTCCTCGACGTCGGGGCGGCGGCGGACGTGCGGGTGCTCGCCGACGTGGGGCTCGGCTTCGTCTTCCTGCTGGCCGGCTACGAGCTGGACCCCCGGCTGTTCCGCGAGGACGCCGGCCGGCGGGCGGTCCTGGCGTGGTCGGTCTCGCTGGCGCTGGCGCTGGGGGTGGTGGGGGTCCTGGCGGCCACGGGCGTGGTCCGGGCCTTCCTCCCGGTGGCGCTCGGGCTGACCACCACCGCACTCGGCACGCTGCTGCCCGTCCTGCGGGAGAAGGGCCTGCTCGGGGGCCGGCTCGGGCGGTACCTGCTGGCCACCGGTGGCGTCGGCGAGCTGTTCCCCGTCCTCGCCATCGCGGTGTTCCTGGGCAGCCAGGGGCGCCTGGCCGCGCTCGTCTCGCTGGCCGCGGTCGCCGTCCTGGCCGTGGTGCTCGGCCTGCTGCGCCGCAGCATCCGGGAGGGCGGTCGGCTGGCCGCCGTGATCAGGGCGGGGCAGGACGAGACCGCGCAGATCACCCTGCGCGCCACGGTGCTGCTGCTGATCGCGCTCATCGCGGTCACCGACCAGTTCCACCTCGACGCGGTGCTCGGCGCCTTCCTCGCTGGCGTCGTGCTGCGGCACTGGGTCGGCGCCGCCGCGCCGCAGCTGGAGGCCAAGCTCGACGCGGTCGGGTACGGCTTCTTCGTCCCCGTCTTCTTCGTCTCCTCCGGCATGGCGCTGGACCTCGCCTCGATCGCCGACGCCCCGCTGCGGCTGCTGCTGTTCTTCGTGCTCATGCTGGCGGTCCGGGGCGGCCCCGCCCTGCTGCTCTACCGCCGCGTGCTCCCGGCGCGGCAGCGGGTGCAGACCGCGCTGGTGAGTGCGACGGCGCTGCCCGTGCTGGTGGCGCTGGCCGAGATCGGCGTGCGCAGCGGCACGATGCTGCCGGAGAACGCCGCCGCGCTGGTCGGCGCGGGGGTGCTGACCGTGCTGCTGTTCCCCGCGCTGGTCGTCGCGCTGGACCGGCGGCCGGCCGTGGCGGCGCCGGTGCCGGCAGCGGGAGGCCCGGCGGGCAGCGGGTGAGCGCGGCCGCGGCCGGGCTGGCGCTGCTGGCCGCGGCCCTGTTCGCGCTGGCCTCGGCGGTCCAGCAGCGGACCGCGGCGGCGGTGCCGGAGGGCGCGGGCGGGGGCCTGCGCCTGGCCCTCACCCTGGCCCGGTCACCGCGGTGGTGGGCCGGCACCCTCGCCGACACCGGCGGCTACGCGGCGCAGGCCGCCGCCCTCGGCCTGGGGTCGCTGCTGCTCGTGCAGCCGCTCCTGGTCACGACGGTGCTCTTCGCGCTCCCGCTCGGCGCCCGGTGGGCCGGGCGGCGGCTGGGCCGCGCCGACTGGGTGTGGGCCGCGGTCCTCGTCGTGGCGCTGGCCGCGTTCGTCGTCACCGGGGAGCCGACCGCCGGGGACGACGCGGCCGGCTGGCGGACGTGGCTGCCGGCCTGGGCCGTCCTCGGCGCGGTTGGGGGCGCGTGCCTGCTCGGCGCGGCGCTGCGGCGGGGCGCGCCGCGCGCGGTCCTGCTCGCGCTCACCACGGGCCTGGCCTACGGGCTGGCCGCGGCGCTCACCAAGGGGGTGGTGGACCTGCTCGACGACGGTGTGGCCGCGGTGCTGACCTCGTGGAGCACCTGGCTGCTGGCGGCGGCGCTGCTCGGCGGGACCGCCGTCCAGCAGGCGGCGTTCCAGGCCGGCCCGCTCGGCGCCTCGCTGCCCGCGGCCACCGTCGGCGAGCCGGTGGTCGGCGCGGCGCTCGGCGTCGCCGTGCTCGGCGAGCGGCTGCGCGCGGGCGGGACGGAGTGGCTGCTGGTGGCGGTGCTGGTCGCCGCCCTGGTCGCGGCCACGGTGGCGCTCGCCCGCTCCGCCGCGGTGCACGGCGCGGTCCCGTAGGGCTCAGCCGACCAGCCACACCCCGGGCAGCCGGCCGGGGATCCGGTGGGGCCGGGGCACGTCGGGACGGGTGTGCCGCCGCCGGATGACGCCGGCGAAGCCCAGCGCACACCTGGCCACGAGCACCTGCGCCGTGACCGCCGAGGGGATCCGGTAGGACGCGCTCACGCCCGGCACGACGACGAACAGCAGCGCGCGGACCGTCTCGGCGACGCCCTGCACGACCGGCAGCGCCACCGGGACGTCGGTGCGGCGGGTCCGCCCGGAGCGCCCCGGCGCGAGCCCCTCGCGGGCGACGACGGCGACGCCTTCGCCGGCCCCAGCACCCACGGCGTGAGGTGGGCGACGTCGGCGGTGCCGCACACCTGCGGCCCGGCCGCCGTCACCGCCCGCTCGACCGCGGCGAGGGAGCCGGCACCGAACGGCACCCGGCCCCGGCCGCCTCACGCCGCCGCCCGGCCCGGGGGGTCCGGGGGCGCCGGCACGCCACCGACGGCGCGGGGCACGAGCAGCGGCCCGAGGCCGGGGACGGCGAGGAAGCCCTCGGCGCCGGCGTAGCGCAGCCCCACCCGCGGGAGGTCCGCGCGCCGGCGGACGGCGAGGACGCGCGGGAGCCACTCGGGGTCGAAGCGCTCGTTGAAGTCGCGCAGCGAGCGGATCTGGAAGAAGGGGTTGAGCGCGCCGACCGCCCAGCGGGCCGCGCGCTGGGCGGGGGTGAACTCGACGTCGCCGGCGAACAGCCGTCCCCACACGGCGAAGTTCATCGACAGCCGCGCCACGCCCCGGGCGCCCAGGGCGGCGGCGGTTTGGGCGATGAGGAACTCCGTCATCCCGTTCGGGGCGTCCGGGTCGTGCCGCATCAGGTCCAGCGTGTAGCCGAAGGACGGGCCGTAGGCCGGCACCAGCCGCAGGAAGCCGCCGGGCACGCCGCGCTCGTCGAGGGCCACGCAGAGGAGGAACTGCGGGTCCGCGCCGGCGCCGCGCACGTCCTGCGACAGCGTCATGGTGAACCCGCGCTCGGGTGCCTTGCCCCGCCAGCGGGCGCTGATCGCGTTGAGCTGGTCGACCAGCGCCGGCGGGGCGTCGGCCTCGGCGAGCAGCCGGAACCGGTGGGTGCGGCTGACCCGCCGCACGGCGGCCCGCAGGCCCTTGTGCGCGGACCCCTCGAGCAGCGGCCGGCGGCAGTCGATGACCGCCTCGTCGCCGAGGTACACCGAGGTGAACTCGCGGGAGGCGTACAGCGGCATGCTCGCCTCGCGGACCGCCAGCAGCGCCGGCGTCCACGCGCGCTCGTCGCACAGGTCGAGGAACTCGTCGAGGACCCGCACGACCGACTCCCGCGCCCCCACGGGGTCCCCGGACACCAGCGCGTACCCGCTCAGGTAGGTGTAGGCGAGGAACGCCTCGCCGTCGCGGGAGAAGAAGAAGCTCTTGTCGTCGCGCAGCGAGAAGTAGGCCAGCGTGTCCCAGCCGTAGGTGTGCACCAGGCGCGAGGCGTGCTCCCAGTCCTCCCCGGTGTGCGGCCGGCGGGCGGCCAGCGGCCGCAGCAGCAGGACGCCGAGCACGACGAGCCCGGCGACGCCGAGGGCGAGGAGCGCGTCGGGGAGGAACCGGGCGAGGAACGCCGAGCGGTAGGCGTAGGGCCCGTCGAGGCCGACCAGCCCGCCGAGCACCGTCTCCAGCGCGCCGCCGAGGGTGAGGGCCGGCTCGACGCGGGCGCGCTCGGCCCACAGCGTGGTCAGGCCGAAGAGCAGGACGCCGGCCAGGTACAGCGGCAGCACGTGCAGCAGCCGCAGCAGCGACGGCGGGTCGCCGGGCGCGCGGAACGCCGAGCGGGCGGCCACCAGCGCGGCCACCATCGCGACGCACAGCGCCACCGCGACCGGGTGCGGCCCCTTGACCGCGTGCGCGACCGCCCCGGCCGCGAACAGCGCGACGACCAGCTGCCACGCGCGGCGCTTGCGCCGGGCGAGCTGCCGGGCGAGCAGGAGGAGCAGCAGCCCGATCACGACGGAGGCCACCGAGCCGGCGACGGGCACCCAGAGCGGGTCGACGTCGACCGCACCGCCGCCGATGCGGTCGTGCACCACCGGCAGGCGGACGGCGAGCTGCAGCACGCCGCACAGCGCGGTCAGCGCCGACAGCAGCGCGACGGTGCGCGGGCGCACCCGCGCGCGGGGCGGTGGTGCGGGCACGGGGTGCGCCGACGGCGCGAGGTCGGGGAGCGCGGTCACCGGGCCGCCGTGGGCCGGGAGCGGCGTGGGGGTGACCAGTGGCCGCGGGGCGCCGCCGGGGCCGCCGCCGGGCGGCGGCCCCGACTCCGGCCGCAGGGTGGGGAAGAGGATGACCTCGCGGATCGAGTCGACGCTCGCCAGCAGCATGACCAGCCGGTCGATCCCGATGCCGAGGCCGCCGGTGCACGGCATGCCGCGCTCCAGCGCCCGCACGTAGTCCAGGTCGACGTCGCCGGCCTCGGGGTCCCCGTGCTCCTTGGCGCGCGCCTCGGCCTCGAAGGCGGCCAGCTGCTCGACGGCGTCGTTCTGCTCGGAGTAGGCGTTGCACAGCTCGAAGCCGGCGACGATCAGCTCGAAGCGCTCGACGTAGGCGGGGTCGTCGCGGTGGGTGCGGGCCAGCGGGGAGACCTCGCGCGGGTGGTCGACGCAGAACACCGGCCCGACGACGTCGTGCTGCACGCGCTCGTCGTAGACCTCCTTCATCAGCCGGCCGGAGCCCCACCCGGCCTCGTAGGGGAGGCCGAGCCGGTCGAGCACGGCGCGGGCCTCCTCCACCGGCATCGCCGGGTGCATCACCGCGCCGGTGACGTCGGCGATCATGTCGGCGAAGCGCCGGCGCGGCCACGGCGTCGCGCCCAGGTCGACCGCCTGCCCGGCGTGGTGGACGACGAGGTCCTCGCCGAGCGCGGCCCGGGCGGCGGCGGTGACCATGTCCTCGACCAGGTCCATCACGTCGGTGTAGTCGGCGAAGGCCTGGTAGGCCTCGAGCATCGTGAACTCGGGGTTGTGCCGGGTGTCGATGCCCTCGTTGCGGAACACCCGGCCGATCTCGAAGACCCGCTCCATGCCCCCGACGATCAGCCGCTTGAGGTGCAGCTCCAGCGCGATGCGCAGGTAGAGGTCCAGGTCCAGCGCGTTGTGGTGGGTGACGAACGGGCGCGCGCTGGCGCCGCCCTGGGTGCTCTGCAGCACCGGCCCCTCGACCTCGGTGAAGCCGCGGTCCTCCAGGTGGCGGCGGAGGGCGCGCACGGCGGTGTGCCGGATCCGGAAGACCTCGCGGGTCCGCTCGTTGACCTCCAGGTCGGTGTAGCGCTGCCGGTAGCGCGTCTCGACGTCGGGCAGGCCGTGGTGGGCGTCCGGCGGCGGGAGCAGCGCCTTGCCGAGGACGGCGAAGTCCTCGACACACACCGACAGCTCACCGCGCCGGGTGGTGATCACGGTGCCCTCGGCGCCGAGCCAGTCCCCGCGGTCGACGTCGTCGAACTCGGCGTGCCGGTCGGCGCCGAGCACCGAGCTGTCGACGAACAGCTGGACGGTGCCCGTGCGGTCGCGCAGCGTGGCGAAGGTCAGGTGGCCCTGCCGGCGGACGAGCTCGAGCCGGCCGGCGATCCGCACCCGGTCGGCCGTCTGCTGGTCCGGCGCCAGGCCCGCGTACCGGTCGTGCAGGCCCGCGGCGGTGGCGTCGGTCGGGTAGCGGTAGGGGAGCGCCCGGCGCTCGTGCAGCGCCTCGAGCTTGCGCAGCCGGTGCGCGCGCTGGTCGGCCGCCGTCCCGGTGCCCGGCGGCCGACCCGGCGGCTGTCCCGGGGTGGTCACCGGGTCCCGGCCCCGGCCGACACCCGGCCCGCCAGGATCCGGTGCAGGCGCGGGTGGACCGCGGCCGCCCGGACCTGCTGCCCGAGGCCGGCGCAGTGCCCGCCGGCGTAGGCGCCGACGTCGTCGAGGCCGTGGGCGGCCATCCGGGCGCCGAAGAACTCGCACCGCTGCGCGCGGGCCCGCATCTGCGCCCGCACCACCGGTCTGGCGAGCAGGCCGGCTGCCCCGCGGTGGACGCGGACCCCCATGCCCGGCTGCGCCGGGTCGCAGACCGGCGCGGCCAGGCGGTGCTCGAACGCGGCGGCCCGCGGCGCGAGGTGGCCGGCGGACGAGCGGCCCGCGAGCACGACCGCGCCGGGGTCGACCTCCGGGCGGGTCAGCAGCCAGTCCAGCACCGGCGTGAGGACCGCCTCGAGGTCCGGGCGGGGCACCAGGCCCTGCTCGATCAGCGCCGCGCCCTGGCCGGGGTCCTCGAAGGTCAGCGCGTTGTAGCCACGCGCGAGGGCCGCGGGCACGTCGGCCCAGCCGTACTCGGCCGTGGAGTCGTAGCCGCACGGCAGCAGGACCGTGGGGCGGGGCGTCCCCGAGGCGTCGGGTGCGAACAGCCAGCCCTCCAGCGTCGTGCCCGCGTAGGGGATCGCCACCTGCTCGGCGGGGGCGTCCACCAGCGCCGCCGCGTCCTCGGCCGCGGCGGCGGCTCCCGCCCAGGCGGCGTGCCAGCGGTCGCGGTCGGGCCGGTCCACGCGGGAGGCCGCGGCCATCGCCTCACCCAGGTCGGCGGCGGACACCAGGGCCATCGACAGCGTCCGGGCGAGCCGGCCGTCGAGGTCCTCGTCCGGGAAGTGGAGGCGCGGGGGCCGGGCCATCGGTGTCCTCCCTGGTGCGGGCGGTGTCGCGACCGGGACCGTGCCGGTCCCGCCTCCAACCCGGCTCCAACGGGCGAGGCGTCGGGCGAGGCGTCGGGCGAGCCGACCACCCGACGAGGTCGAGGCGGTGACCGGGATCGTCGACGTGCTGCGGCCCGCCGGGTGCACGCTGGTCACCGTGCCGCGCACCCTCGCGCCGGACGCCGTGCCGGGTCAGGCCGGCTGCCGCTCGACGTGCAGGAAGTCGGTCAGGTACTCGGTGAGAGCCTGGTCGTCGGCGCCGGCCGACAGGTAGCCGACGTAGCCGTCGGGCCGGACGAGGGCGAGCCCGGTCTCGCCGATCCCGTAGCGGCGGGCGACCTCCCCGGCCGGGTCGACGAGGGCGCCCGCGGGTGCGCCGGGTGCGGCCACCACGGGCACCACCGTGCCGAGGGAGCCGAGAGCGGCGCGCAGCCGGTCGAGGCGCGCCGGGTCGCCGGCGGTCGTGAGCAGCAGGAACCCGGGACGGCGGAGCAGGTCCCCGATCCAGGTCTCCGCGCCGTCGGCGGTGGTCAGACCGGGCACGTCGGGGGCGTGGTCGCCGGGAGAGGCGTGCCGCCGGCCGCCGGCGAGGCCGGTGACCGCGGGGCTGCCGCGGTAGGCGATGGTCGTCTCGGTGATCTCCGAGACCAGGCGCTCGCCCGCCGCAGGCACGTGCCCCAGGACCGACAGCGCGAGGTCGCGCAGGTGCCCGCGCGCCCCGTCCGCGGTCATCGCGTCGGTCATGGTGCTGGTCAGCCGCACCACCCGGGCGCCGACGGGGTGCCGCTCGGTCTGGTAGGTGTCGAGCAGCTCCGCTGCGGCCCGGCCGGTGCTCACCAGGGCCAGCTTCCAGGCGAGGTTGACCGCGTCCTGCACCCCGGTGTTCATGCCCTGCCCGGCGGCCGGGCTGTGGACGTGCGCGGCGTCCCCGGCCAGCAGCACCCGGCCGGAGCGGTACTGCGGGACCTGCCCGTGGTGCACCTCGAAGTAGGTGAGCCACCGCGGGTCGCGCAGTCGCCACACCCCGCCCATGCGCTCGTCGACCAGCCGCTGTGCCTGCTCGAGCGCCGGCTCGGCGCCGGGCTGCGGGGCGGCGACGAGGAACAGCAGCCGGAGGCGCCCGCCGGGCATGGGGAAGGCCCCGCCGATGCCGTCGGGGTGCAGGTACACGCGGATGGTGTCGGCCGACGGCGCGCCGTCGGCGGCGACGTCGGCGAAGAGGAAGTGCTGACCGGAGAACACGCCCTCCAGGCGGCTGCCCACGGCCGCCCGCACCCGGCTGTGGCCGCCGTCGGTGCCCACGACCCAGCCGTAGCGGTGCCGCGCGGTCCCGGAGGGGGAGGTCAGCGTGACGGTGACGCCGTCGTCGTCCTGGTCGAGGCCGTCGAGGGAGGTGCCGCGCTCGACGGTGATCCCGAGCTCGCCGGCCAGCGCGGTCAGGACGGCCTCGGTCTCCGGCTGGGCCAGGTCGAGGATGCGCGGGAAGCGGGAGTCCACCTCCGCGGTGGTGGCGTGCACCCGCAGCGCGGCCTGCCGCCCGGCGCGCAGCTCGAGCGCGGTGACCGCGAGCGCCTCGGCCTCGATCCGGTCGAGCACGCCCATGGCGGCCAGGTGCTCCTGGGTCCGCGGGTGGATGACGACGGCGCGCGACTGGTCGGTCGGCTCGGCCAGGGTGTCGACCAGCCGGACGCGGGCGCCCTGGCGGACCAGCTCGCAGGCCGCGGTCAGGCCCACCGGCCCGGCGCCGACGACCAGGACGGTGCGGGCGTCGTCGGTTCCTGCTCCGGCTGCGGTCATGCGGTCCTCCTCGGTGCGGTGTCGGGCAACGGTGACCGGGGCGGGTCCAACACCGCTCCAAGCGCGTACGGGGTCCGCCGGCGGGGGCGCCGCACCAGGTGGGTAGGGCGGTCACCGGGCGGCCCACTCGAGGTGCGGTCCACGGTGCACGGCGGCGTACACCTCGTCGCGGAGCTCGTTGGCCCGCTGGTCGGTCAGGGTGCCCGACAGCGGGCGCAGCACCAGGCGCAGCAGCACGTTGACCTGGTCGGGGCGCAGGCCCAGCCGGTCGCGGGCGGCCCGTGGCAGGTCGGCGTAGCCGGTGCTGGTCACGATCCGCACCGACTCCAGCTCGTCGGCCGCGGATCCGAGCGCGGCGCGGACCGTGTCGCCGAGCAGCTCGTCGTCGGCCGGGGTGTCGACGACGATCGACAGGTCCCGGCGGACCGGCGGCCGGGACGACACCGGCCGCCACGGGCGCAGGTCGCGCAGCTGCGCGGCGGTGCGCGGCTCGGTGGAGCGCAGCAGGCGGATGTCGTCGATGCCCTTGCGCAGCATCAGCGCCCGGTCCAGGCCCAGCCCCAGGGCCAGCCCGCTCCAGCGACCGGGGTCCAGGCCGGCGCCGGCGAGGACGTGCGAGGCGGCCAGTCCGCACTCGGCCAGCTCGACCCAACCGGTGGGCGTGTGGACGTCGACCTGCCGGCCGCGGTCGGTGTAGGGGTGCCGGGCGGGCTGGGTGCGCCAGCGTGCGCCGGGGAGGACGACGCCCACGAGGAGCTCGACCATCTGCTGCAGGTCGTCCTCGTCCAGCGGGCCCGCGGCGGCGCCGGTGCCGATGCGCCACAGGTCGAGCTGGTGCGGGGTGCCCACGTGCAGGCGGTCGATGCTGTCCCGGCGGTGGCACAGGCCGGGCAGCGCCAGCAGGACGTCGACCTCGGCCTCGGCGGTGGAGGTGGCGGCGAGCGCGCGCAGGGCGGGCGGGATGCCGGCACTGGTGTGGCTGCGCAGCATGACCGTCTCGGCGGCGTACCGGCTGTACCGGACGTCCCGGGTGACGTCCTCGGGCGCGTAGCCGAGGCGGTCGTAGTTGTCCTCGACGCTCACCAGCGGCCGGCGCCGCTGGACCTCGAGCGTGCAGGGCCACGCGTCGGTCAGCGCGGTCAGCAGGTCCTCGAGCAGCAGCTGCATGGCGTGCGGGCCGTCGGCCGGGTCGGACAGGTCGCGCAGCTCGAGCGCGGCCTGCAGGTCACGGGCGGAGAGCAGGGTGGTCACGGAGTCCCCCTTGGGGTGTCGGCGGCTGGTGGGTCAACCCCCCGGCCGACGGCTCCGTGATCGGACTACCGGCAGACCTCGGTGCCCGCACGGCTGCTCGGCAGCCGGGGGCGGACGAAGGAGGTCGTGGGTCCGGGCACGGGCCGACCGTAGCGCTCGGCGAGCTGCCGCCCCACGGGCGAAGGGCCCTGCCCGGCGGCACGCGTGAGGGCCGCGTCGGTGGCCTCCACCGGTCACGGAGCGCCGGACCGCACGGCCACGTCCCCGTACACCGGCCCCCGACACGGACGACAGCCGCGACACGCGCTCTCGACCGGGGCGGTGCAGCCTGGGGAGACCACACCACAGGAGGTGCTGCCGTGGTCCGACCGGCGGACTTCTACACCGGCATCGTCGCCGACCTCTACCACCCGCTGAAGTCGGTGTCCCCGGACCCGGAGCCCTACGCCCGGTTCATCCGGCGGCACGGTGAGCCGGCCCTCGAGCTGGGGTGCGGGGACGGTGAGCCGTTGCTGGACCTGCGTCGGCGGGGCCTGGCGGTCCAGGGCGTCGACTCGTCGGCGGACATGCTGGCGCGCTGCCGTAGCGCGGCCGCGCGGGCCGGGCTCGACGTCGTCCTGCACCACCAGAGGATGGAGGCGCTGGACCTGCCCGAGCGCTACCGGTCGATCTTCCTGGCGGGCCCGACCTTCACCCTCCTGCCGGACGACGAGGCCGCACTCCTGGCACTGCGGGCGATCCGTGCCCACCTCGCGGCCGGTGGTGCCGCGCTCGTCCCGCTGTTCGTCCCTGCGCCCACTCCCGAGCACTCGTGGGGGCAGGTCCGCGAGGTGCGCGCGGAGGACGGTGCCCTCCTGCGGTTCTCGGTCGTGTCGGAGGAACGCGACGAGAGCAGCCGGACGCAGCGGGCCGTGCTGCGCTACGAGCGGCACACCGCCGGCGAGAGCACGGTCGTCGACCGGACCTGGACGCTGCACTGGCACACCCAGGCCGGCTTCCGGGACCTCGCGGCGGCCGCCGGGCTGCGGACAGCCGCGGTCCGCGACGGGACGGGGCGGCCTGTCCGTGCCGACGCCTCGTCCTTCGCCTTCGTCCTGGAGCGCGGCGACGGAGGCAGCCGCTGGTCGGGGGCCTGACCTTCGGCACCCAGGAGTTCCAGCTGTCCGCCGACCCCGGACTGGTCGTGCTCGTCCACGCCGCCGAGGCTGGATCCCGGACGCACGACGCGCTGCAGCTGCTGCCCAGCGGGACCGCCCCCACCCCGCTGCCCCGTGTGACCGCCGGGACCGACGCCGCGGAGCGACACGTCCGACGAGATCCGGGGAGAACTGCAGCGCGCCGGCCAGTTGGTGCGGGGTGGCGTCGAGCAGCGGGAGGAGCTCCTGCTGCGGAACCGGGCCGTATCGCTGCACCTCGACACTGCAGCCCATCGACCCGTCCGAGCGTCGCGGCGGCCCGGTCGAGGGCGGCCGTCAGCGAGTCGGCGTCGCGGTCGTCTGCGGCGTGGCCCCGTGCGGTGAGGCCCTCGACGGTCAGCTCCGCGGCGGGTGCGTCGACGTGCTCCTGCCGGCGAGCCCGCCGGGCGGTGTCGAAGCCCGCCCGGCCGACGCGGTGGGCCGCGGCGGCACCCAGGCCGCGACCGGCACCCACGACGGCGACGGTGGTCACGGTGCACCTCCGGACACGGGTCGGCGGCCACGGGAGGGCGATGGCGATCGGGGGGACGAGGGTGAGCACGGCGGAGCCCGTCCCGACCAGGGCGGGACCGGGCGCCGAGCACCAGCCACAGCCGGCCGGGCCGCACGGCACCCAGTTCCGACCGCACGGACACCGGCGGCTGGTCGTCCTCCGCACGCGGGACGTGCCGGGAGACGAGCGGCACCGCCGCCACTGCCAGGCTGCTCCTCGTTCCGGAGATGGGCCGTTGACTCCACGGAACGCCTCTGCGCGCGGCCGTGGGAGGCCGAACTCGTGAGGGGGGAGGAGCTCGACCTCCCTCCGGCTGCTGGGCGGCCCACCGTCGACGGGCGTGGACAACCGCTCCGACATCCGCGAGTTCCTCGCCACCCGGCGAGCCCGCATCACCCCCGAGCGGGCCGGCCTGCTCCCGGGTGGCGGGCGGCGGCGGGTGCCCGGACTGCGCCGCGAGGAGGTCGCCGTCCTCGCGAGGAGGTCGCCGTCCTCGCCGGGGTGAGCACCGACTGGTGCACGCGGCTGGAGAAAGGCCACATCGCCGGCGTGTCCGAGGACGTCCTGGAGGCCGTCGCCCGCGCGCTGCAGCTCGACGAGGCCGAGCGCACCCACCTGTTCAACCTGACCCGCGCCGCGGCCCGGCCGGCCCGCACGCCGCAGCGCCGGTCCCGGCCGCGCATCGCGCCGCGGGTGCAGTGGATGCTCGACTCGATGACCGGCTCGGCCGCGTTCGTGGCCAGCGGTCGGCTCGACATCCTCGCCACCAACGCCCTCGGCTGGGCACTGCACGCCCCGGTGTTCGAGGTCCCCCGGCGGCCGGCGAACTTCCCCGCTTCCAGTTCCTCGACCCGGGGGCGCACGACTCCTACGCCGACTGGGAGCTCGCGGCCACCACCGTCGCCCTCCTGCGCGCTGAGGCCGGCCGCTGCCCGCACGACACCCAGCTGCGTGGGCTCGTCGGAGAGCTCTCCACGGTCAGCGAGGAGCTCCGCACCCGCTGGGCCGCGCACGACGTCCGCATCCACCACAACGGCACCAAGCAGTTCCACCACCCCGCGGTCGGCGCCCTCGAGCTGGGCCACCACACGTTCGACCTGCCGGCCGAGGACGCTGCGGACCTGCCCATGACGATCTACACCGCCGGGCCCGGCACCCCCTCCGACGACGCACTCAGGCTGCTCGCCAGCTGGGCGGCGACCCACACGGCTCCGACCACCACCGACGCGGCCACCCCGGCGACCGAACGACCCTGACCGGCCGACGCACGGACGTCGCGGCGCACCTCAGCAGCCGGAGGTGTGCGGCTCGGCGGACCTGGGTTCCGCCCGGCAGACCCGTCCACAGGAGGACGGATGACCCCAGGAGACAGCGTCACATTCGGCGGCGGTCCCCGCGGTGGCCGGCAGCCCGCGCTGGCGCTCGTCTGACTCCCGACCACCACCGGGGTCCGTGCGAGGTCGTTCGCCGCAGTCCGGATCGTGTCCTCGGGCTGTCTCCTGTGAGTGGACGTCTGCGTGACCGCAGCCGTCAGGCGTCCGCGAGCTCATGGGGAGCCTCGCCCACGGACGAGCGTCGACCCGTGTGGCTGCGGTGGTTCGCGGCGAACGTCACGAGGCCGAGGACGACCATGGCGGCCCCCACGAGGGGCAGCAGCCGGTAGTCGTCGTTGAGGTCGAGTGCGGCACCCCCGGCGGCTGAGCCGAGCGCGATGCCGGCGGCGAACGCGGCCGAGGCGAGTGCGGAGACCATCGTCGAGCTGGCGCCGGAGACGTGGATCGCGTAGCTCTGCATCGGAGGGACGATGCCGAAACCCCCGACGCCCAGGACGACGAGCAGCACCAGCACGATCCACCTGGTGGTACCGAACCCCCACGAAGTGACCAGCGCCGCTGCCAGCACCGCGAGGACGACCATGGTCGTGGCGGCGGTGGAGCGGTCCGCGTACCGACCACCGAGCAGGTTGCCGGCGATGACGCCGATGCCGAACAGCAGCAGGATCCAGGCGACCGAGCCGGAGGCGAACCCGGCGACGTCGGTGAGGAACGGAGCGATGTAGGTGTACAGGGCGAACACGCCGCCGTAACCGAGCGCCATGGCGACGAAGTGCACCCACAGACGGCCGTTCCGGAGCATCCCGAAGCCGAGGTCCTCGGAGTGGCCCTCCCCGGAAGGACCTGGCACGGCCAGCCACATCGCGACCAGCCCGAGCGCAGCCAGGACGACGACGACCCAGAACGCCGCCGCCCAGCCGGAGTGTCTGCCGACGACGGTGCCGAGCGGGACACTGAGCACGTTGGAGATCGTGAAGCCGAGGAAGATGACCGCGATGGACGTCGCCTGGCGCTGCGCAGGGACGAGTCCGACGGCGATGGTGATGCCCAGACCCAGGAACCCCCCGAGCATCGAGCCGGCGACGAACCGGAGAGCGAGGGCCCAGGACAGGGTGGTGGCCAGCGTCATCGCGACGTTGGCCATGAGGAACACGACCGTCATGCCGAGGACCAGCGGCTTCCGGGGGACGCGCATCGTGCAGGCTGCCAACGCGGGACCCCCGACCATGACACCGAGTGCGAAGCAGGTGGTCACCCAGCCTGCTCGGGAGACGGCCACGCCGAGGTCGGAGGCGATGAGGGGGAGCAGGCCGTTGGGGATCAACTCAGCGGTACCCATCGCGAACGCGGTCAAGGTCAGGGCGAGGAGAGGCACGCGCTCGACCCTGAGGACCCGCGAACTCGGTGACCAGACACCGCTTCATCGGCTGACCGGCTTTCCTACCACTCGTAGGGAGAGGCTCGCCGAGCCGGCCCTCCGTACCGTTGAGTCGTGTCCAACCCCGGTGATCTCGCGGACTTCCTGCGTGGCAAGCGGGCGGCTCTGCTCCCGGAGGGGACGCCGCTGACCGGCTTCGGCGTCCGTCGTCGTGTCTCCGGCCTGCGTCGTGAGGAGGTCGCGCAGCTCGCCGGCGTGAGCGTCGCCTACTACACGCGCCTCGAACAGGGGCACAGCAAGCACGCCTCCGACGAGGTGCTGCTGGGACTGGCTCGGGCGCTGCAGCTGACCGTCACCGAGACCGAGCACCTGCTCGACCTGGGACGAGGTAGACGTGTGGGCCCCGGCGGGCGAGGAGGGCCCGAACGAGCCTCTCAGGCGTCCCTGTCGATGCTCCGCGCCCTCCGAGGACGACCGGCCCTGGTGCTGGGACGGCGCAACGACATCCTGGCCTGGAACGAGCTCGGACACGCCCTGTTCGCCCCACACCTGCCGGCCGGGGCGCCGCTCGACCCGGCGACCAGGCCGTCGATGCCCCGGATGGTCTTCGAGGACCCCACCGTGCGCGGGATGTACCGGGACTGGGCCGAGGAAGCCGGAGTCCTCGTCGCGTACCTGCGGTTCCTCAGCGGCAAGCACCCCGATGATCCTGCGCTCACCGCGATGGTCGGTGAGCTGTGCGTGCGCGACGACGCGTTCGCTGCGCTGTGGGCGAGCGGAAGGGTCGGCGAGTGCGTGGCCGGGGTCAAGCGGATGCACCACCCGAACGCCGGCACCATCACCGTCGGCTACCAACTGTGGTCGCAGTCGGATCGTCCCGAGCAGCGGCTGCAGGTCTACGAGATCCACGGTGAGCGGGCCGACGAGTCCACCCGCGCCCTGATGTCGGTCTCCGGAGGGCCCGCGAGCAGCAGGGCACAGGCACGCTGACGGCTCCCCAGGTGTCTCCGTGCAGCCCGGCGCGATCCCGTCCCCACCGCCGGTGACGAGTGGGGGGAGGAGGAGCAGCGCCGTCCGTCGGGTGGGTGCACCGCCCCGGGCCCGAGGAGCCGCCACGGCGCCCTCGGCCGGGTCTACGGTGCCCCTCTGCCGGTTCGAACGGCCCCAGCCACCCCGGAGGTGCGCGATGGTGACCACTCCGCTGTGCACGTCCCTCGGCACCGAGGTGCCGATCTGGAACGCCGGCATGGGCGGCGGCCTCGCCGGCCCGGAGCTGGCGGCCGCGGTCTGCGGTGCCGGTGGCCTCGGGGTGCTGGGGATGGGCGGGCTGCCCACGCCGGCGATTCGGGAGTCGATCCGGCAGCTGCGGGCGCTCACGGACCGGCCCTTCGCGGTCAACCTGATCGTCCCGCTGATGGACGAGGAGGCGGTCTCCTGCTGCCTGGAGGAGCGGGTGCCCGTCCTCGTGCTCTTCTGGGGCGACCCGAGCCCGTACGTCGAGGAGGCGCACCGGGTCGGGACGAGGGTCGTGGTCCAGTGCGGCTCGGTCGCCGAGGCCCGGCGCGCAGCGGCCGCCGGTGTGGACGCCGTGATGGTCCAGGGCGTGGAGGCGGGCGGTCACGTGCGGGGCACCACGACGCTGTCGGTCCTGCTGCCCGCGACGGTGGAGGCGGTCGCCCCGCTACCGGTCGTCGCCGCCGGGGGTATCGCGACCGGGCAGCAGGTCGCGGCCGCCCTCGACCTCGGCGCCCAGGCGGTCTCCCTGGGCACCCGATTCCTCTGCAGCCAGGAGTCGCGGGCCGCCCGGGAGTACAAGGACCGCGTCGTCGCCGCGACCGCGGAGGACACGTTCTACACGAGGATGTTCGACGTCGGGTGGCCCGACGCCCCGCACCGGGTGCTGCGCAACGGGGCCGTCCGCGACTGGGAGGCGGCCGGCTCGCTGCCGCTCGGGTCCCGGGCCGGTGAGGGGGACGTCGTCGGGAAGATGCCGGTCGCGGGGCAGACGGTCGAACTGCCCCGCTACGGCATCTTCATGCCGATGGAGGGGTTCGAGGGCGACCTCGACCACGCGGTCCTCTACTGCGGTCAGTCCTGCTCGCTGGTCGACGACATCCGACCCGCGGCCGACATCGTGCAGGACCTCGCCCGGACCGCGGACTCCGTCCTCGCCCGGCGCTCGTAGACCGCGGCGCCCGTCAGCCGGGGGGCGCCGCCGCGTCGAGCACCCGCCCGCTGTCCGTCGTCGGCGCCCGCGTCAGCGGCGCCGACTCGCACACCGTGCTCCGCCGGGGACGCCGCACCGAGGTCGCCGAGCGGCCCGACGCCGTGCGGACCGCGCAGGGAGCGCCGTCGTGGAGCCGCTGGCAGGGTGGACGGCGTGGCCGACTCCTCTCCCGTCGTCGTGGTGACCGGTGCGAACGGACTGGTGGGCACCGCGGTGTGCCGGGCCCTCGTGGAGCGGTCGGCGCGGGTGCGCGCCGTCGTCCGCCGGGCGGGCAGCGCGCCGGCGCTCGACGGGGTCAGCGAGCACGTCGGTGACTTCGCCGACGAGTCCCTGGCTCGCGCGGTGACCCAGGGGGCCGACGCGGTCGTCACGACGGTGCACCCGATGGGCTCGTCGCGGGAGGTGCAGTACCGGGTGGGCGCCGAGGGGACGCCGGTGCTGGCCCGGGCCGCGCGGGACGCCGGCGTCGCCCGGCTGGTGCACGTGTCCACGGCCGGGGTGTACGACCGCTCCGCCGGTGTCGGGGACGTGGCCGAGGACGGTGCCCTCCTGCCCGAGGGCAGCGGGGACTACCCCGACACCAAGAACGCCACCGACGCCGCGCTCGCGCAGGTCGGCGGGCTCACCACCGTGCTGGTGCGCCCGCCGGCGATCATCGGCGCCGGTGACACGTCGGTCTGGAACACCCTGCGACCGCGGGCCGTCCGGAACGGCGACCGCCGGGTGAACCCGGCGCAGACCTGGGCCTGGGTGCACGTGGAGGACCTGGCGGCGCTGGTCGCCGACGTCGCCACCGGCGCCGTCGCGACCGCCGACGACCCGGAGCGGGGCCCCGTGGCCGGGAGCACGACGCCGGTCATCGTCGCGGGCGAGCCGGCGACGTGGCGGGACTACCTCGGCACGGTGACCGACGCGCTGGGCGTCGCGCCGGAGTGGACCGACGAGCCGGTGTGGACCGGGCAGCTGCGCGCCGACCGCGCCCGCCGGTGGGGCTGGACGCCGCGGGTGGGCCTCGCCCAGGCCCTCGACGAGCTCCGGACCGGCCTGGTCGCGCGTCCGTGACGGGCTCCCGGCTGATCAAGCACCCCCGGGAGGGGGAGACGGGAACGCCCGGCGCGGCGCCCGACGTTGTGCAGGGACGACGCGCCCGGCCCGGGTGCGGGAGTGGAGGAGGAGACGTGGACCACCTGCAGCGCCTGCGCCAGGAGCGGCCCGTCGTGTACTGGTTGGTCCTGCTGGTGGGTGTCTGGGTGGGGTTCCAGGTCCTCCTCGTCGTGGCGCAGCTGCTGCTCGGCCCGTTCGCGCTGCCGGCGTGGGCGCCCCTCGCGCTGGTGCTCGCGCTGCTGGTGGTCATCGCCCGCCGTCAGCAGCGGTCCCGCTAGTCCAGCTTCGCGGCCCGCGGCGCCCCCGGGAGCACCGCCCGGACCGCGCGCACCGGCCGGGACCCCGGCGCCCGCCTGGCCGCCGTCCTCGTCTGCGTCGGGCGCCTGCCGACGACCTGACACGACGTCATCGCGAGCCGGCCGACGTCGGTGCGTGGCCACAGGGGCGCTGCAGGCCGTGCGCGTCGCCGAGGGGACGCGGCCGCGCCGTCGGCGACGCGCTACCCCTGCTCCTCGGCCGCCGCGTATCAGGAGGGGACGCCCGCTGCTCCTGGGTGTCGATCCCCACCGTCACACGAGCGGAGCCGAGCCGAGATGACCTCCACTGCCAGGGCGACAGGACCGATGGTGACCACGAGCATCGAACCCGGTGAGGTCGTCCGCCGCGGCACGGTCATCTCGGTACGGGCCCGGGGCGACATCGCGCCGGATGCGGTCGGTGGTGTCACGGTGCCGGGGCAGCGGGCCACCGTGACGCCGGCCGGCGACGGCACCGCCACGGTGTCGACCGACGGGCTCCCGCTGGGCGCACACGTCCTGCGCATCGGCGAGGTGGGCCCCGACGGCGACGGCGACGGCGACGGCGACGGCGACGGGCACGAGGTGGTGACCGTCCCGTTCGTCCTGGTCGACACGCCGGCGCAGGTGCCGGACGACGTCGTCGTCCACCACGCCGTCCGGCTCCGGATCGGCGAGCTCGACGTCGAGCGCCTGCCGATGACCCTGGGTGGTGAGGGCCCGTTCGTGGACGTGTTCAAGGCCGCGCGACGCGGGGGCGACGAGCCGGTGCAACTGGCGTTCGACGACCGGGGCGAGCCGGTGGACGTCGACTCCCTGCTGGCGGGGATCGCCGCCCGCCGCGCCGAGCGGTTCGGGCGGGTGCACCCGCACCTCGACGCGCGGGTGCGCGACCTCGGCGCCGACGAACCGGTGCCCGTCGCCGTGTGGCTGCACGCAGGCGACGCGGCGGACCCGGAGAAGTCGGAGGACGAGCCCACGCTGGAGCCCTCGCGCGACGAGCTGGCGGCTCGCGAGGAGTGGGTCCGGCTCGGCGAGCGCTTCGCCGCGGCGGCCGGGGAGGTCGACTTCGCGACGGAGCGGATCGACGACGCGGCGCCCGTGGTGTTCGGGCAGCTGCCCGCGGGTCGCGTCGCCGCGCTCGCCGACCGGCCCGAGGTCGCGGCGGTGTTCCTGCACGAGGTCGAGGGCATCGAGGACCTCGCGGACTCGATCGCCATCGCGAACGCCGACGACGCGCACGCCGCCGGGGCGACGGGCCGGGGTGTGAGGGTGGCGGTCTACGAGGACGGGCCGGACACCACCACCGACCTCGTCATCGCCGCGCGGTTCCGCTCCGACCCGGCCACGAGCGACCACAGCCGGCACACCCACGGGATCATCCGCAACAAGCGGCCCGGCGCGCCGCACGGTCATGCGCCGGACTGCTCGTTGCACTCCGCGAACAGCAAGTCCCTCGCCGCGATCCGCTGGGCGGCGATCGAGCGGGGCTGCACCGTGATCAGCCAGAGCTTCCACCGCACGGCCGAACAGACCTCCTCCGAGCTCTCGTTCGACGACGTCTACAAGGACCACCTCGCACTGCGCTGGCCGTACCCGACAATCTGCGAGGCGGCCGGCAACGGACCGGCCTCGGAGTTCGTCAACCACAAGGGGTTCAACCGGCTGACCGTCGGCAACCACGACGACCAGGCCGCGGCGATGTCCTCCACGTCGGTCGTCGGCAACCCGGCATCGCGGCACGGCGACCGGGAGCTCCCCGAGCTGGCCGCGAACGGGACGGCGGTGACCGCGGTCGGGCTCACGAAGAGCGGTACGAGCATGGCGGCCCCGGCCGTCGCCGGTGGTGCGGCCCTGGTCCAGCAGACCGCGCCGCTGCTGCGCTCGTGGCCGGAGGGCTGCCGAGCGATCCTGCTGGCCGGCGCCTGGCGGAACCCCTCCGGTGGCACGTGGCGGGACGACCTCGTCGCGGGTGTCGACGCCGCCGACGGCTCCGGCGCGCTCGACTCGCTCGCCGCCGTGCGGATCGCCCGGCACCGGGAACGGCGCGGCGGGGACGGGGCCCGCCGCGGATGGGACGTCGGCACCGTGCGCAGCGCGGACCTCGACCGGAACGGCTTCACCACGTCGTCCTACCGGGTCACCGTGCCGCGGACCGGCCTCCGCTCGCGCGTGAAGGTCGCACTCGCCTGGAGCTCGCACGTCAGGGTCCTGCACCTCCTGGGGCTCAGCCTCCCGCTGTCCTCGCACCTCACGGTCGACCTCGACCTGCACGTGCGGGACTCCTCGGGCGCCACGGTCGCGACGAGCACCTCGTGGGACAACAGCTACGAGATCGCCGAGTTCGCTGCCCGACCGGGGGAGACCTACGAGGTCCGGATCCGGCGCTGGTCCGGGACGGAGCGCGTCTGGTTCGGGATCGCCTGGACCGTCACCGGCCTCGACGTCCTCCTCGACCGCGTGAGGGCGACCGGCGCCGAGGGACTCAGCCGCCGGTGAGTCCGGCCGGGGCTCGAGGTCGACCAGGAGAGGGAGCGCGGTGCCGGCCCGAGCAGGGGCCGGCCCGGCGCTGACCTCGACGCTCGGGGAGCGGGCGGGGTGCCGCACGGTCAGGCGGTGCGGGGCCGCCACGGCTCGTGCGCGTGCGCGAGCCACACCAGCTCGGGATCGAGCGCCCGCACCAGCTGCTGGCCTTCGGTGTGCGGCTCGTCGAGCTCGCCGAACCACACCGCCACGTCGCCCGCGATCACGACCGGACGCCCGCCGGTCCCGACGACGACCACCTGCGTGCCGGGCGTGTGGCCGGGTGCCGGGAGGAGCCGGAGGCCGGGGAGCAGCTCGAGCTCGCCGTCGACCGGCACGTACCGCACGCCGGGCGCGTCGACCCACTCGCGGATGGTGTAGTCGTCCTGGCTGCGCGCGTCGTCGAGCTCCCGACGCTGGACGTAGACCGGCCTGCCGGCGAAGAGGTGGTTGCCGCCGCAGTGGTCGAAGTGCAGGTGGGTGTTGACGACGACGTCGATGCCGGCGAGGTCGACGTCCTGTCCGCTCAGTGGCCGGAGGCGGGGATCCATGTCGGCGACCAGCGGGTGCAGCTCCGTCATGCCGGTGTCGACCAGCACGCGCCCCTCGGGATGGTCGATGACGTGCACGTAGACCGGCATCCGCTCGCCCTCGGCGAGCAGGTCGGCGACGAGGACCGGCGTGACGGTGACCGGGGTGGGGGCGTTCACCTCGTGCCGCCCGCCGCGCTCAGGGTGGCCGGCAGGTCGAAGTGCTCGAACACCGCGCCGTCGAAGGTGACGATCTCGGTGACGACCCCGTCCTCCACCCGGAGGACGTCGATCGCCAGCGGTTCGTGTGCGGCGTCGCCCGGCCTGCGCAGGTAGCCCGCGACCGCGGGCTGACCGTTGGCGCGGGTGACCACGCACCGCATGCTGCCGAACGCCGCCGACCCGAACCCGTCGTCGATCCAGCTCTGCACGACCGTGCTCCGGCCGGTCCACACGCCGGGTGTCGGCGGCATCGAGAAGCGGACGTCGGCGTGCAGGAGCGCGGCCAGGCCCTCGGCGTCGGCGCGCTCGCTGCACTCGACGTAGCGGGCGAGCAGCTCCCGCTCCGCCGCGGTCGTCGCGGCGGTGGGTGTCCACGCCTCACGGTCTGCGGGCAGGCTCTCCCGCAACCCGGCCCGCGCACGCTGCAGCGCGGAGTTGACCGACGCCTCCGTCGTCCCCAGCAGCCGGGCGGTCTCCCTCGCGGAGCAGCCGAGGACGTCGCGCAGCACGAGCACGGCCCGCGGCCGGGGCGCGAGGTGCTGGATCGCGGCGACGAACGCCAGCTCGACGGTCTCCCTGGCGAGCGCCACGTCCTCCGGGCCCTCACGCCGGTCGGGCAGCTGCTCCAGCAGCGCGTCCGGGTAGGGCTGCAGCCAGGTGATCTCACCGTCGGCGCCCGGCCGCCGCGGGCGTCTGTCGAGCGCGTCGAGGCAGGCGTTCGTCGCGATCCGGTACAGCCACGCGCGGACCGACGCGCGGCCCTCGTACGTCTCGCGCCGGCGCCACGCGCGGAGGAACGCCTCCTGGACGAGGTCCTCGGCCTCCTCGAACGACCCGAGCAGGCGGTAGCAGTGGACGTGCAGCTCGCGGCGGTGCAGCTCGACGCGGGCGCCGAAGGCCCGCTCGTCGAGCGTCCGGAGGTCGTCGGTGAGGGAGCTCATGGTGTCTGTGACGGCGGGCGGCCCGAGAAGTCATCACCGGGCGCCGTGCGATGTCCCGAGCAGTGTGCCGCAGCCGGGGGTGCCGCACCGCCCTCCCGGGGCGGAAGTCGAGTCGATCGACCCAAGCGCTCCGGTGGACCGCCGGTGCAGGATGCGGCGCCTGCGCCGGCTCCCGAGGAGGACCGATGTCCGATCCCACCGCGATGGGGAGCGAGGCCGCGCTCCCACCCGAGTTCGACCGGCTCCCGCTGTCCCGGATCACCGTCGGGGAGGTGTCGCTGCGGGTCCGCGCAGGAGGCGACGGGCCGCCGCTGCTGCTCCTGCACGGCTACCCCGAGACACACCTGGCCTGGGCCCTGGTGGCCGGCGAGCTGGCCAGGGACTTCACCGTCGTGGCTCCCGACCTCCGCGGTTACGGGGAGAGCTCCAAGCCCGCCGCGGTACCGACGCACGAGAGCTACGGCAAACGGGCGATGGCCCAGGACTGCACCCGTCTCATGCAGCAGCTCGGCTTCGACCGGTTCGACGTGGCAGGCCACGACCGCGGCGGCCGGGTGGCCTACCGCATGGCGCTCGACTCACCGGCTGCCGTGCGCCGCCTGACCGTCATGGACGTCATCCCGACCGGAGAGGTCTGGGCCCGCGCCGACGACCGCTTCGCCATCGGGTACTGGCACTGGGGCTTCCTGGCCCAGCCGCGCCCGATCCCGGAGCGGCTGATCGAGCAGGACCCGGAGTTCTTCCTGTTCGACGCCGAGTTCGGCGGCGCCATCCGCCGCTTCCCGCCGGCCGCCGTCGCCGACTACGTGCGGTGCGCCCGGGATCCGGCCGCCATCGAGGCCATGTGCGAGGACTACCGGGCCGGTGCCACCTGCGATCGTCGGTGGGACGACGAGGACCGGGCCGCGGGGCACCGGATCACCTGCCCGACGCAGGTCCTGTGGGCGGGGAGGGGCGCGCTGGAGGCGTGGTACGACACGCTCGCGGTCTGGCGCGACTGGGCCGACGACGTCTCGGGCGCCGCTCTGGACTGCGGGCACTTCCTGGTCGAGGAGCGCCCGGCCGACGTCCTGGCGGCCCTCCGCACCTTCCACGCCGGCGATGGTGGCTCGCCGGGGCCGTCCGTCTCGCCGTAGCCGCGTCACGCCCCGTAGCAGCGTCACGCCGTTCGGCCTCCGGTTGTCTCGAGGTCAGTTGACCCATGCGCGGCCCCGCCGGCGCGAGGAACGTCCTCGGCGCCTCCACCGAGGGGTGTACCCGGCCGATGCGACGGACCGTGGGGAGGGATCGTGGGGACGTTCACCACCGAGGACGGCGTGGACATCTCCTCCAAGGACTGGGGGAGCGGGCAGCCGGTCGTCTTCAGCCACGGGTGGCCGTCGACCTCCGACGCATGGGATCCCCAGCTCCAGCTGGTCGCCGACGCCGGCTACCGCGCGATCGCACACGACCGGCGAGGCGGTGGCCGGTCCTCCCAACCCCGGGAGGGCAACGACCTCACCACCTACGCCGAGGACCTCGCCGGGCTCATCGAGCACCTCGACCTGCACGAGGTCGTCCTGGTCGGGCACTCCACCGGTGGAGGGAGGTGACCAGCTACATGGGTCGTCACGGCACCGCACGCGTGGCCGAGGCCGTGTTGCTCAGCGCGATCCCGCCGTTGATGGTCCGGACCGACGCGAATCCCGACGGACTGCCGATCTCGGTGTTCGACGACATCCGTGCCGGCGTGGCCGGGGACCGGTCGCAGTACGACGAGGACCTGTCCGCCGCGTTCTACGGCGCCAACCGTCCGGGTCCGACCGTCTCGCAGGGCAAGAGGGACGAGTTCTGGTTGCAGTCGATGTCGGTCGGGATCAAGGGCGCCGACGACTGCGTCAAGGCCTTCTCCGAGACCGACCTCACCGAGGACCTCGAGGCCATCGACGTCCCCACGCTGATCCTGCACGGGGACGACGACCAGATCGTGCCCATCGTCGCCGCCGCTCGCCGGTCCGTCGACCTGGTGCCGGACGCGACGCTCAAGGTCTACCCGGGAGCTCCGCACGGCCTCACCGGAGCCCACGAGGAGGGCTTCAACGCCGACCTGCTGGCCTTCCTGGGCAGCTGACCCACCACCAGATCCGCGCCGTTCCCGAGATCGAGGAGATCGTCGTGTCCGAGTCCGCCACCACCCCCACCGTCGCCCTCGTCCACGGGGCCTTCGCCGACAGCTCCGGTTGGAGCGGCGTCATCGCGGGCCTCACCGCCGCCGGGGTGCGGGTGCAGGCCATCCCCAACCCCCTGCGGGGCATCGCCCACGACGCCGCCTACGTGGCCAGCGCACTGGGCCAGATCCCCGGCCCGGTGCTCGCCGTGGGGCACTCCTACGGCGGTGCGGTCATCAGCAACGCCGGAGCACGCCCGGGGAACGTGATCGGCCTGGTCTACGTGGCCGCCTTCGCCCCGGACGAGGGGGAGACGCTCCTGGAGATCGAGGGGAACTCCACGGACAGCGTCCTCAACAGCGCTCTCGTCGAGCTGCGGTACCCCACCGGGGAGGGGGACGGGACGGAGGTCGAGTTCGTCATCGACCCCGCCCGGTTCCACGACGCCTTCGCCGCCGACGTGTCCCCCGAGGAGAGTGCGGTGATGGCCGTCACGCAGCGGCCCGCGTCGAGGCGGGGCTTCACCGAGCCGAGCGGGACACCGGCCTGGAAGAGCCTGCCGTCGTGGGCGGTCGTCGCCACCGGGGACAAGGCCGCCGGCAGCGACGTCGTCCGCAGCATGGCCGAGCGGGCCGGCGCCACCATCACCGAGCAGGAGGGCTCGCACGTCGCCTTCGTCACCAAGCCCCAGCCGGTGGTCGACGTCGTCCTGCAGGCGCTGCAGTCGCTGGGACACGAGGTGCGCGGACGGACGGTCGCCGGCGTCTGAACCGTTGCCTCCCGTGTCCGGGTGGGGCCGTCGCAGGGGCGGCGGACCCACCCACCGGCCGCAGGCTGCCCCCGGGCGCGTCGATCCGCGGGTCTCCTCCGCGACCTCGTCCGCCGTCCACGGGGTCATCGAGCGGCGGAGCGATCGCGGTGGACGCCGGGGAGGTGTCCGGGGCTCAGCAGGCCTCGGCGGCGAACTTCTCGATGAGATGGCTGGCTCCGGACACGATGAGCAGGTCGCCGTCCCTGACGGTCGTCTGGGGGACGGCGTGGGTGAAGTCCTCACCGCCGCGCTTGACCCCGACGATGGTCACGCCGTACCTGCTGCGCAGGGCCGACTCGGCGAGGGTCCTGCCGAGGGCCTCTCGTGGCGCCTTCATCTTGACGATCGCGAAGCCGTCGTCGAACTCGATGTAGTCGATGAGGCGACCGGACAGGAGGTGGGCGGTGCGCTCGCCGGCGTCGCGCTCCGGGTAGATGACGTGGTGGGCGCCGCTGCGCTCCAGGATGCGCCCGTGGGCGGCGGTGATGGCCTTGGCCCACACCTCCCGCAGTCCCAGGTCGAGCAGGATGCCCGTGCTGAGCAGGCTCGCCTCGATGTCGTCGCCGATGCCGACCACCGCGATGTCGAACTGCTCGGCGCCCAGCTGCCGCATCGCGTTCTCACTGGTGGCGTCGACCTGGGTCACGTGCCGCAGCCGGGTCGACCACTCCTGGACCAGCTCGAGGTCGGCGTCGACGGCCAGCACCTCGTGTCCGAGGCGTTCCAGGGTGGTGGAGATCGAGCTGCCGAAGCGTCCCAGTCCGACGACCAGGACGCTGTCCTCGCGGTTCCTACCCAACGAGCATCCTCTCCTCCGGACGCCGGTACAGCCGGCGTCGTTCACGCAGGACCAGCGCTGTCGCCAGCGTGACAGGCCCGGTCCGGCCCAGGAACATCAGCGCGATCAGCACGTACTGCCCGGCCGGGGGCAGGTCTGCGGTGATCCCGGTGGACAGCCCCACGGTGGCGAAGGCCGAGACGGTCTCGTACAGCACCTGGTCCAGGGGCAGCCCGGAGACAGCGAGCAGGACGAGGGTCCCGGAGACGACCAGGGCGACGCCGAGCAGCGCCACGGTGAGGGCCTGCCGCAGCACCGGTGAGCTGATCTCCCGGCCGAGGGCGTCGACGTGGGGATCGCCCCGGGACTCGGCCACGATGGCGAAGAACAGCACCATGAAGGTGGTGACCTTGATCCCGCCGGCGGTGCTGGCACTGCCACCGCCGATGAACATGAGCACGTCCTGGACCAGCAGGCTCTCCGGCTGCATGGCGGCGACGTCCACGGTGTTGAACCCGGCCGTCCGAGGCTGCACGCCCCCCTGGAAGAAGCTGGTGAGCAGCTTGCCAGGCACGCTCAGCGGGCCGAGGGTACCGGGGTTGGTCCACTCGAAGGCGCCGATGACGACGGTGCCGCCGAGCAGGAGCAGGGCGTAGGTCAACAGCGTCGTCTTGGTGTGCAACGACCAACGCCTCGGGGACGTCAGCTCGCGCCGGAGTTCGAACAGCACCGGGAAACCCAGGCCGCCGAGGACGACGGCCGCCGCGATCGGCAGGCAGACGAACGGGTCGGAGGCGAAGCCCACCAGGTTGTCGCTGTACAGGGAGAAGCCCGCGTTGTTGAACGACGAGACGGCGTGGAACACCCCGCTGTTGAGCGCCTCGAGGGCCGGGTGGTCGTATCCCAGCCAGAACCTCAGGGTCAGGGCGAGGGCGACCAGCGCCTCCACCGTGAACGTCGTGCGCGCGACGCCGCGCAGCACGCGGCGGACGTCACCGAGCCCCTCGGCCTTGGTCTCCCAGCTGGTCAGCAGTCGGGTACGGAGGCCGAGGCGGCGCGAGGCGGCCAGTCCCAGCAGCGAGGCCAGCGTCATGATCCCGAACCCGCCGGCCTGGATGCCGACCAGGATGACGAGCTCCCCGAAGCCCGACCAGTGCCTGGAGGTGTCGACGACGGCCAGACCCGTCACGCACACCGCGGAGGTCGCCGTGAACAACGCCTCCCGGACGGTGGTCGTCTGCCCCGGCTCGGCGGCCACGGGCAGCCACAGCAGCACGGTGACCGCGAGAACGGCCACCGCGAACGCCAGTACGCCGGCCTGCGCCGGATGCGGCGTGCGCACCAGCCGGACCAGCCGCGTCCGCAGCCGGCGCGTCCGCGCCGGGCGGCGCTGCGCGCGGTCGATGCCCGGTTCCGTCGCGCTCAACGACCCCCCCGTCGGCCAGCGACCCGCCTCACGGCTGCAGCACCGATGACGCCCAGAAGCTACCGCCTACTCGCCGGTCAGGGGCCCTCGTCTCCGTGCGGCCGGTCCCCAGGAGGCGCTGTGCCCAGGAGGCGCTGTGCCCAGCGGAGGCCGGACGACCGCACCGGCGGGGCTCCGGGGAGGGCATGCTCCCCACACCGGGAGGCGCCCGACCGGTGTGGCGGGGCGTGCGGACGGAGGACGCGATGACCGATCAGCAGCCCGTGGAGCCCGACGCGATCATCGGCGCGGACGGGGCAGCAGTCGCCCGCCGGGACGCGGAGGAGGGCGGGGTGGGCCAGCTCCCCGAGCGGCTGGTCTCGACGCTGGCGCGGCTGGGCACCGCCGGGCCGGTGCTGGCCGCGTCGGCGGTCGCGCTGACCGCGGTCGCGTCGGCCAAGGTGGTGCAGATGGTCGGGCGCACGGCCCGGCAGGTCGCAGTCCGGGACGCGCAGCCGCAGCGGATCACCGGCCGGGTCCAGATCACCTGGACCCAGGTCGAGATCCGCATCCTGGAGTAGCCCTCGGGAACCCACCCCGCGGTGGCGGACGCCGGCTGGGCGTCACCGGCGGGATCACGGGCGTGACATCGGGGCCGGGTCACCTACGAGCTCATGGAGGCGTTCAGGCCGGACGCCGACCAGGACCCGGACACCCCGCCGGTCATGCGCGAGTTCGCCGGCACCTGGCGGGCGGTGCCGAAGATCGTGTTCTCCCGCACGCTGCAGGAGGTCGGCCCCAACGCCTCGCTGCGCGCCGAGGTGGACCCCGACGAGATCCGCCCTGGAGCAGCAGCCGGGCGGGGACATGACGCTCGGCGGGGTCGACCTGGTCGAGACCTCCCGCCGGCTCGACCTCGTCGACGAGTACCGGCTCTACGTCAACCCGGTCGTCGTCGGCCGCGGTCGACGGCTGTTCGAGACCGCCGACGAGCCGACCGACCTCGAGCTGGTGGAGAACCGGCGGTTCGGCAACGGGGTCGCCCTGCTGCGCTACGCCGTCCCCCGGACTTATGACCCGTCGCCGGCCGGATGTCGGTTGCGCGCCGCGTCACCGGCGTGCGACCGTCCCGGCGATCGTGCTCCACCGGCAGGAGGTGAGACCCGTGAACGCAGTGTCCAACGCAGTGTCCGCAGTGGGTGCTCCCTCCCGTCCACGATCGCGCGACTGACGTCGTCGCCACCGGGAGCGCCGCCAGGCGATCCGCGAGAGGCGACTCCCATGAACACCAACCCCTCCACCACCCCGCACGTCCCCCCGACGACGAGCTCCGGCCGGGGTCAGCCGCAGGCCGGCGCCACACCTCCGACGGGCGCCGCGGGGAACCGGGCGCTGGTCCTCGGTGGCGGCGGATCGGCGGGCAACGCCTGGTTGATCGGCGTCGTCGCCGGCCTGTTCGACGCCGGGCTGGACGTGACCGACGCCGATCTCGTCGTCGGGACGTCGGCCGGGGCCACGGCCGCGGCCCAGCTCACCGGCGCGACCCCGCCCGACCTGCTCGCCGCCGTCCTCGCCGCGCCGCCCCCGCACCGCACCGGTCGGGTCGGCCCCGCCGGTGGGCGGGGTCCTCTCGCCGACCACGTGGAGCGGACGGGCCGGATCATCGCCGCTGCCGAGGACGCGGCCGACATGCGCCGCCGGATGGGTGCGGCGGCGCTCGACGTGGCCGGGGCGGACGGCGCCGGGTGGACGCGGTGGCGCGCCACGGTCGCCGCCCGGCTGCCCGGCCGGCGCTGGCCGGAGCGGCGGGTGCTCGTCACCGCGGTCGACGCCCGCACCGGTGACCCGGTCGTGTTCGACCGCTCCAGCGGGGTCGACCTGGTGGACGCCGTGGCCGCCAGCTGTGCCGGTGGCCCCGCCTACGGGATCGGCGACCGCCGGTACGTCGACGGCGGCTACCGGTCCGTCGAGAACGCCGACCTGGCAGCCGGATGCGGGCGGGTGCTCGTGCTGTCACCCCTGGGCGGCAGATCCCGGCACCCGAGAGAGTGGGGCACCCACCTGGCGGCGCAGGTCGAGGCCCTGCGCGCCGGCGGCAGCAGGGTCGAGACCGTCTTCCCGGACAGCAGGTCCCGCGCGGCGTTCGGCGAGAACCTGATGGATCCGTCGACGCGTCCGCCCGCCGCTCGGGCCGGGCACGACCAGGGCCGAGCCCTCGCCGGGCGGCTCGCCGCGTTCTGGCGCTGACGCCCGCACCCGGCGCCGACTCGCGCCAGGTCGCGCCGTGTCGTCAGCCGAGGGGACGGCGGGGGAGCACCTCGCGGGCGAGGCGGACCAGGGCCTCGACGGCCGGGTGGCTGGGCGGGTCGGTCCAGGCGAGCGAGACCGGCACGGGCGGGGTGTCGGTCAGCGAGAGGAACCGGACGCCGGGGTAGCCGTTGAGCTCGGCGGTCGCGCTGACCGTGACGCCGACGCCGCGGCCGGCGGCGATCGCGGCGAGCCAGTCCTCGGTGCTGGTGACCTCGACGGTGCGGGTGGGGCGGCGATCGGGGGGCCACAGCCCCGTTCCGGTCGTCCCCGAGACGCTGTTCACCACGACCGGGTCGTCGGCGAGGTCGGTCAGCGCCAGCCGCGGCCGGTCGGCCAGCCGGTGCTCGGCGGGGACGGCGGCCACCCGGGGCTCGTCGAGCAGGTGCTCGCTGCGCACCCCCGGACCGGGGACGGGGCCGCGGACCACGGCGGCGTCGGCGCGGCCGTCGGACAGGCCCGCGCTGCGGTGGTCGACCTGCACCAGCTGCAGCTCGACGTCGGGGTACCGCTCGGCCCACCGGCGCAGCAGCACCGGGGTGTGCACCCCCAGCGCGGACCACGCGTGCCCGAGGCGCAGCGGCCAGGACGGCGGCGCGGCCGGGTCGAGGACGGTGTCGACGGCGGTCACCGCCGCGGCCACGCGGTCGCGGTAGGCGGCGCCGGTGCGGGTGAGGGTCAGGGAGTGGGTGGACCGCTCGACCAGGCGCACACCCAGGTGGGCCTCGAGCTGGGCCAGCAGCCGGGAGACCGCCGGCTGGGTCATGTGCATCCGGGCCGCCGCGGCGGTGATCGTGCCGGCGTCGGCGATGTGCAGGAAGGCCCGCAGGTGCCGCAGGTCGGCGGTCATGCCCGCAGGGTATGACCGCCGCCGGATCGGCATTTCCGCGCGCCCGGCCCGGTTCCTAGCGTCGGGAGGCGTGACCACCACCGCACCCGCAGACCAGCGCACCCCGGCGGTCCTCCCGGCCGGCACCCGGCTCGGGGTGGGGCTGGTGCTGGCCGGGCAGTTCGCCCAGCAGGTCGGCGCGGCCGTGGCCACCGGCCTGTTCGACCGCGTGGGTGCCGTCGGCGCGGTCGGCCTGCGCCTGGGCCTGTCCGCGGTGGTGCTGCTGGCGCTGTGCCGGCCGTCGCTGCGCGCGGTGCGCCGCGGTGGCTGGCCGGTGGTGGTCGGCTACGGCGGCGCGCTGGCCGGCATGAACGTGCTGTTCTACGAGGCGATCGCGCGGCTGCCGCTGGGCACCGCGGTGACCCTGGAGATCCTCGGGCCGCTGGCCCTGTCGGTGCTGACCTCCCGGCGCTGGCTCAGCGTGCTGTGGGCGGCGCTGGCCCTGACCGGGGTGGTCCTGCTCGGCCACGGCGGTCCGGCCGACCCGGACGCAGTCGGCGTCGGCTGCGCACTGGGCGCCGGTGCGCTGTGGGCCTGCTACATCCTCACCGCCCAGCGCTCGGCCACCACCCTGGCCGGGCTCGACGGCCTGGCCCTGGCGTTGGCCGTGGGTGCCGTCGCCGTGGCACCCCTCTCCCTGGCCGCCGCCGGGACCGCGCTGTTCTCACCCGCCGTCCTGGCCGCCGGCGCCGCGGTCGCCGCGCTGTCCTCGCTGCTGCCCTACGCCCTGGAGGCGATAAGCCTGCGCCGGCTGCCCAGCAGCACCTTCGCCGTCCTGATGAGCCTGGCGCCCGCCGTGGCCGCCGGCACGGGGGCGGTCCTGCTCGGCCAGCGCCTCGCACCGGTCGGCGCGCTGGCCATCACCTGCGTGGTCGCCGCCAGCGCCGGGGCCGTCGCCACCACCGTGCGACGGGGGCGGCGCGACCGGCCGTGACCGGCCGTGGTGGACGCGGCGACCTGACGCCCACCTCGTGCGTCAGGCGGCAGCGGCCAGCGGCGCGCCGGCCAGTGTGCCCTGCACGGCGTAGACGCCGTGGGCGGGCGCGAGGACGGCACCGGGGAGCAGCCGGCGCACCAGCCCGACCATGCGGTCGTTGTCGGCCTGGACGTCGGCCGTGAGGGTGCGCACGCCGCGCCGTGCGGCCAGCTCGGTGAGCTCGGCGAGCAGGTGGCGGCCGACGCCGACGCCCTGCCAGGCGTCCTCGACGACCACGGCGACGTCGGCGGTGGCGGGGTCGACGGGGGAGCGGTCGTAGCGCGCCACCCCGACCACCTCACCGCCGACGACCGCGACGAGCGCCTCGCGCAGGGCGTGGTCGACCTCGACGAACCGGCGCGCATCGGCCGGCGGGTGGCGCAGCGGCGCGTGGAAGCGCCGGTACACCGTCTCGGGGGAGAGCCGGTCCCACAGCCGGCAGAAGAGCGGGCCGTCGTCCGGTCGCACCGGCCGGGTGTCCACGGGGATGTCCATCGTGGCCTCCTGAGTTCGATTCCCGAACCGTCCTCCTCCCCGATGGGTTCGTCAAGTGAACTCAGCACGCCGTGCGGACTCGGCGTCCGGCGCTCGACAGTGCGCGAACCCCTTCGCCAGGGTGCTGCGCACCACAGCGGCGCCCGGCGGACGCTGGCTCAGGCGTCGGTTCAGGCGTCGGCCCGGCCGTGGCCGCGAACCCCGCCCCCAGGAGCTGCGCCATGCCGAACACCGTCCTCGTCGCCGGAGCCAGCGGACTGGTCGGAGCCGCCGTCGTCGACCGTTTCCTCGACGACGACTGGGACGTCGTGGCGGTGTCGCGGCGCAGGCCGGAGGTCGTCAGCGAGCGGCCCTTCCGGCACCTCGCGGTGGACCTGCGGGACGCGGGCGCCTGTACGGCGGCGCTCGCCGGCGTCACCGACGTGAGCCACCTCGTCTACGCCGCCGTCTACGAGAAGCCCGGTCTCGTCGCGGGGTGGACCGAGGACGACCAGATGCAGACCAACCTGGAGATGCTGCAGAACCTGGTCGAGGCGCTGTCCGGTGACGACGCCCTCCAGCACGTGACGCTGTTGCAGGGCACCAAGGCCTACGGCATCCACGTGCACCCGATGCGGGTCCCGGCGCGCGAGCGCCACCCCCGTGACGAGCACGCCAACTTCTACTGGCTGCAGGAGGACTTCCTGGCCGAGCGGGCCGCGCAGCGCGGCCTGCGGTACACGATCTTCCGTCCGCAGCTCGTCGTCGGGCCCGACCACGGCGTCGTGATGAACCTGCCGCCGGTGATCGGTGCCTACGCCGCGATCTGCCGGCGGGAGGGCCGGCCCTTCTCCTTCCCGGGCGGCCCGCGCTTCGTCTGGGAGGCGGTCGACACCCGCATCGTCGCCGGCGCCATCCGCTGGGCCGCCACGGAGCCGAGGGCCGACGGGCAGCACTACAACCTCACCAACGGCGAGGTGTTCGAGTGGCGCGACCTGTGGCCGGCCCTGGCCGAGGAGCTCGACGTGGAGGTGGGCCCCGACGAGCCGCTGAGCATGGCGGAGTTCCTGCCGTCCAAGGCCGACGTGTGGGACCGCATCGTCGCCGACCACGGTCTGCGCCCCCTCGGCATGCAGGAGCTGCTGGGGGAGTCGCACCACTACGCCGACTTCTGCGTCCTGCACGGCGCCTCGGAGCCGCCCCTGGCGTTCGTCAGCACGGTGAAGATCAAGCAGCACGGCTTCTGCGAGGTCATGGACACCGAGGAGTCGTTCCGGCACTGGATCCGCGTGCTGCAGGAGCGCCGGGTGCTGCCACCGCGCGAGTAGCCGCGCCCCGACTGCGCAGCTGCGGTAGCCCGCACCGGCGTGCCCGCGCGCGCCGGCGACCGCACCTGCGCACCGGAGGCCCCACGACGCCGACCGCCGCGGCGTCCTGACCGGGATCCCGGTCAGGACGCCGCGGCGGTCGGCACGGGGCTGCTCAGTCCGGCTGCGCCTGCAGGCCGGCCGCCTCGATGCCGGCGACGGCGGCGGCCTCGTCGTTGTCCGACGTCTCCCCGGAGACGCCCACGGCGCCGAGCAGCGTCCCGGACCCGTCCCGTACGAGGACGCCGCCCGGGACCGGGACCAGCGAACCGCCGACCGCCGCCGTCGCGGCGGCGATGAAGTACGGCTGCTGCTCGGCCCGCGCCATGAGGGCCCGCGACCCCAGGCCCAGCGCGATCGCCCCGTGGGCCTTGCCGAACGCGATCTCGAACCGCTTGGTCGACGAGCCGTCCTCGCGCTCGGCGGCCACCACGTGCCCGCCGGCGTCGAGGACGACGACGGTCAGCGGCTTGAACCCCTTCTCGCGGGCGGCCGCCCGCGCTCCCTCGATGACGGTGCGGGCGGTCTGCAGGTCGATGGCCATGGCGGCTCCTCGTGGTCGGTGCGGGTGGTGACGTCGGGCGGGCTGGACCGGGCTCAGGGCGCCGGGCTCGGGGTGCGGTCCGCGACGACGGCGTCGCGGGTCTGCCCCTCGCCGTCCTCGGTGGACTTGGCCCGCTGCCGCCACGTGGTCAGTGCCCGCTCGGTGTAGCCGTTGGGCTCCCGCCGCCCGGAGAAGACCAGGTCCAGCGCGGCCTGGAACGACGGGCTGCCGTCGAGGTCGGCACACATCGGCCGGTAGCCCGGCTCGTCGGCGTTCTGCTCGTCGACCACCGCCGCCATCCGGGCGAAGGTCTCGCGCACCTGCGCCTCCTCGACGAGGCCGTGGTGCAGCCAGTTCGCGATCTGCTGGCTGGAGATCCGCAGTGTCGCGCGGTCCTCCATCAGGCCGACGCCCTCGAGGTCCGGGACGGTCGAGCAACCGATCCCCAGCCCGACCCAGCGGACGACGTAGCCCAGGATGGACTGCGCGTTGGTCTCCAGCTCGTGGCGCTTGTCCTCCTCGGCGAGGCCGGCACCGCCCTCGGGGAGCACGGGCGGCACGAGCAGGCCGCGCCGGTCGGCCAGCGGACGCTGCCTGAGCTCCTCCTGGACGGCGAGCACGTCGGTCTCCAGGTAGTGCAGCGCGTGCAGCGTCGCCGCGGTCGGCGAGGGCACCCACGCCGTGTTCGCCCCGGCCCTCGGGTGCCCGCCCTTGGTGTCGAGCATCTCGCGCATGGCGGCGGGCTTGGCCCACATGCCTTTGCCGATCTGCGCCTGCCCGGCGAACCCGGCGCGCAGCGCCACGTCGACGTTGCGGTCCTCGTAGGTCTTCAGCCAGGTCTGCGACCGCTGCTCGTCCTTGCGGACCACCGGGCCGGCCTCGAAGTCGGTGTGGATCTCGTCGCCGGTGCGGTCGAGGAAGCCGGTGTTGACGAAGATGACGCGGTCGGCCGCCCGGGCGATGCAGGCCTCCAGGTTGGTGGAGGTCCGCTTCTCCTCGTCCATGATGCCGATCTTGAGGGTCGTCGGCTCGAGGCCGAGCGCCTCCTCGACGGCGGCGAGCAGCTCCACCGACAGGGAGACCTCGTCCGGGCCGTGCATCTTGGGCTTGACGATGTAGACGCTGCCGGTCCGGGTGTTGCTGAACCGGGCCTGCCCGCGCAGGTCGTACAGCGCGGCGGTCGCGGACACGAGCGCGTCGAGGACCTCCTCGAGGATCGGCTCCCCGCCGGCGGTGCGGACGGCGTCCAGGCGCATGTGGTGGCCCACGTTGCGCACCAGCAGCAGCGACCGGCCGGGCAGGGTCAGCTCCCCGCCGTCGGCCGCGACGTAGGTGCGGTCGCCGTGCACCTCGCGGGTCACGGTCCTGCCGCCCTTGCCGAACGTCGCGGTCAGCTCGCCGGTGCGCAGCCCCAGCCAGGTCCGGTAGGCGCCGACCTTGTCCGGCCCGTCCACCGTGGCGACGGAGTCCTCCAGGTCCACGATCGTGCTCACCGCCGACTCCAGCACGGCATCGGACACCCCGGCGTGGTGCTGGGTCCCCACCCGCGTCGACGGGTCGATCGTGAGCTCCAGGTGCAGCCCGTTGCGGCGCAGCAGCACCGCGGCCGGGCGGTCGCCGTCGCCGGGCCGGTGCCCGGCGAACTGCGCGGGGTCGGCCAGGCCGGTGTTCCCGGCGGAGGTGTCGACGGCGAGCTCGCCCGGGGAGGGCACCCGGTAGGCGACGACGTCGGCGTGGCTGCCCTCGGCGAGCGGGAAGAAGCGGTCGAGCAGGCGGTCGGCCTCGGCGATCACCTGCGCGCCGCGGCGCTCGTCGTAGCCCGGGGCCAGCTCGTGCTCGGTCGGGAGGGCGTCGGTGCCGTAGAGGGCGTCGAACAGCGAACCCCAGCGGGCGTTCGCGGCGTTCAGCGCGTACCGCGGCACGGTCGCCGGCACCACCAGCTGCGGGCCGGCCACCTCGGCGATCTCGCGGTCGACGCGGGTGACCGATACCGTCGGGTCCTCCAGCGGCAGCAGGTAGCCGATCTCGGTGAGGAACGCCTCCAGTGCCTCGACGTCACCGGTCCCGTGCTCGCGGTGCCAGTCGTCGATCTGCTGCTGCAGCTCGTCGCGGCGGCGCAGCAGCTGCCCGACCCGTCCGGCGAACCGCTCGTTCAGCTCGGCCAGGGTCGACCAGAAGCCCTCGGGCTCGAGGTCGAGCCCGGCCAGCAGCTCGTCGGCCACGAAATCCCGCAGTGCCGGGTCGACCTGCAGTCCACCGGTAGCGCGTGCGTCACTCACGATCTCCACCCTCGTCCCTGTCGTCCGCCGGGACACCCCGTCCCGTCGGGGGAGTCTCCTTCCCGGCGCAGGGCACGGTTGCACCTCCCCTGCGGACACCGCCTCCCGGGGCGCCGAGGACCTCCCCGGACGCGGTGGTCCGGCGTGGCCCGACCACGATCCCGGTGACCCCGCCGCCGAGGCCCTCTGGCCGGGCCCTGCCGCGTCAGGCGGTAGGAAGGCGACATGGCCGACTCCGCCCCGTCCCTCGCCGAACCCGCCGGGGCGGAGCTGCAGTCCAGCGGCTCCACCGATGACGGCGCCCGGGACCTCGGCTCGGTGCTGGTGGCGGCCGCACGGCGGGACGGCACACCGGTGGCGGTCGTCCGCTCGGTGGGGCCGGTCGGCGCGGTCGTCGCCGCGATCCGGGCCCACCTGGGCCGGTGAGCGGCGCCCGGCGCCCGTACCTCGGCCGGCCGGGACGGGTGCGGCGGACCTGGGCGCGCCACCCGCGGGCCGGGCTGGCCGTCAAGGCCGCCCTCGCCGCGGCGCTGGCCTGGCACGTGGCGCTCCTGCTCCCCCTCGACCCGGCCCAGCAGTACCCGTACTACGCCCCGCTGGGCGCGGTGATCGCGACCTCCACGACGCTGAGCGGCTCGGTGCGCGGATCGCTGCAGTCGGTCGCCGCGATCGCGCTCGGCGCCGCCCTCGCCCTCGGTGTGTCGGCCGTGCTCGGGGACGGCGTCGGTGCCCTCGCCGTGGTGACCGCCGCCAGCGTGCTCCTGGCCGGCTGGCGGCTCCTGGGCAGCTCCGGCAGCTGGACGGCGACCTCGGCGCTGTTCGTGCTCGTCCTCGGCACGCAGGACTCCGGCTTCGTCGTGGCCTACACGGGTCTGACCGCCGTGGGCGCGGTCATCGGCCTCGCGGTCACCGCTGCCTTCCCGCCGCTGCCGCTCGCGCCGGCCGCCGAGCAGCTGCAGGTGCTGCGCGACACGCTGGCCGGCCAGCTCGAGGACCTCGCCGACGGGTTGCAGCAGGAGCACCCGCCCACCGAGGACGAGTGGCGCCGGCGCACGCACCGCATCGACCCGGTGCTGGCGCAGATGCGGGAGGCGGTGCAGCGAGCTGCCGAGGCCCGCCGGGGCAACCGCCGGGCCCGCCACCACCGCGCCGCCGCGGAGGCGCAGTACCGGCAGGCCCGGGCGCTGGAGCGGCTGAGCCTGATGGTCGAGCAGCTGACCCAGGTGATCGCCGAGACCGAGCGGGCCGACTTCGAGCGGGTCGCGCTCGGTCCGGCGCTCCGCCCGCCCGCGGCCCGCACCCTCGCCGCGCTGGCCGCCGCGCTGCGCTCGGTGCAGGACGCCGCGGCCGAGCCCGAGGCGGTGCGCCGCGCGCAGGCGTGCCTGCACGAGTTCGCCGACGCGGTCCGGCACGCGCGGGCGACCAGCGCCGACGACCTGTTCGTCGCCGGGGACGTCGTCCAGACGGTGCAGCGCTCGCTGGACGCGTTGCCGGTGCGGGAGCCGGACGGACCGTAGCCGGGCGAGGGCGCACCCGGCCGGGCTCGGCCCCATGAGCGGCCCCGACCCCCGGCCCGGTACCGAGTGCTGGCAGACGCACGAGGAGTCCCGCCGCCCGTCACCCGTCGACCGAGCGCAGCAGCTCCTCCTCCGTCCTGGGTGACGAGGCCCGAGGACGTCGTCGACGAGCTGGCGGTCACGCTCGCCCGGCGGGAGCTGGGTCGCTCGACCAGCCTGCGCCAGGGAGCCACCGCCGGTCGGGTGGACGCCGCCGCACGTAGCGTGGGAGGGGTGTCCGAGGCCGCCTCGAGGCAGCCGGGGAGCGCGCGCGGCGGCGTGCCGGCCGCCCGTCAGACGCTCGCCCTGCTGCAGGCGCTGGCCCGGCAGCCCGGGCCGGTGCCGGCCGCGGCGCTCGCCCGCGAGCTCGGGCTGCCCCGGTCCACGACCTACCACCTGCTCGCGGAGATGGTGGCGGCGGGCTTCGTCGTCCACCTGCCGGAGGAGCGCCGGTACGGCCTGGGCGTCAGCGCCTTCGAGATCGGCAGCGCCTACGCCCGGCAGGAGCCGCTGGCCCGGCTGGCCCGCCCGGTGCTCGCCCGGCTGGTCGACGCGCTCGGCCAGTCGGCGCACCTGGCGGTGCTGCACGGTCGCGAGGTGCTCTACGTCGTCGAGCAGCGCGCCCCGGGCCGGCCGCCGCTGGTGACCGACGTCGGGGTGCGCCTGCCCGCGCAGCTGACGGCCAGCGGCCGCGCGATGCTCGCGGACCTGCCGGCCGCGCAGGTCCGCGCCCTGTTCCCCGACGTCACGGCCTTCGTCGACCGGCACGGTGTCGGCCCCACCGGGCTCTCCGAGCTGCGCCGCCTGCTCGCCGACGTCCGCCGGGCCGGGCACGCCGGCGAGGACGGAGAGGTGACCCCCGGCTTCGCCTCCATCGCCGCCCCCGTGCACGACCACGCCGGCCGGCCGGCGGCCAGCGTCGCGGTGACCTTCGTCGCCGAGGAGGTCGACCCGGCGGTGCGCGAGCGCATCGCGCACCGGGTCGCCCGCACGGCCGGGGAGCTGACGAGGCGCATCAACGGCCGGGCACCGTCGTCCCGGGGCCCGTCCCGCGCCAGGTAGAACGTCTGAGATCCCAGACAGGACCGGCCCTCCGGCCCTGGGAGCGGGCGTGCCGGAGCTGTCTGATGGGACGCATGGATGTCCAGCGGGTCGTCGTCGGTACCGGTCCCGTCTCGCCGGAGGACGTGGTCCGCGTCGCCCGCGGGAGCGCCGGTGTCGCCCTGGCCGACGCCGCGCTCGCCGAGATCGCCCGGTCCCGCGACGTCGTCGACTCCCTGGCGAAGGATGACCGCCCCCACTACGGGGTGTCCACCGGGTTCGGTGCCCTGGCCACCCGGCACATCCCCGCGCGGATGCGCGCCGACCTGCAGCGCAGCCTCGTCCGCTCGCACGCCGCCGGCTCCGGCCCCGAGGTCGAGCGGGAGGTCGTCCGGGCGATGATGCTGCTGCGGCTGTCCACCCTGGCCACCGGCCGCACCGGCGTGCGGCCCGGGACCGCCACGGCGTACGCGGCGGTGCTGGACGCCGGGCTCACCCCGGTCGTCCACGAGTACGGCTCCCTGGGCTGCTCCGGCGACCTGGCCCCGCTGTCGGCCGCGGCGCTGGCGCTCACGGGGGAGGGGCAGGTCCGCGACGCCGGCGGCGCGCTCCGCCCGGCCGCCGAGGCGCTGCGCGCGCACGGCATCACCCCGGTCGAGCTCGCCGAGAAGGAGGGCCTCGCGCTGGTCAACGGCACCGACGGGATGCTCGGCACGTTGGTGCTCGCGCTGGCCGACCTGCGCCGGCTGCTGACCACTGCCGACGTGGCGGCGGCGATGAGCGTCGAGGCGCAGCTGGGCACCGACGCCGTCTTCGCCGCCGACCTGCAGGCGCTGCGGCCGCACCCCGGGCAGGCCGCCTCGGCGGCCAACCTGCGCGCCCTGCTCGCCGGCAGCGGCATCGTGGCCAGCCACCGCGGGCCGGAGTGCACCCGGGTGCAGGACGCCTACTCGCTGCGCTGCTCCCCGCAGGTGCACGGTGCCGCCCGCGACACCGTCGACCACGCCGGCACGGTGGCCGCCCGCGAGCTCGACTCCGCCATCGACAACCCCGTCGTCACCCTCGACGGGCGGGTCGAGTCCAACGGCAACTTCCACGGCGCCCCGGTGGCCCACGTCCTCGACTTCCTCGCGATCGTCACCGCCGATGTCGCCGGCATCAGCGAGCGCCGCACCGACCGCTTCCTCGACGTCGCCCGCAACCGCGGGCTGCCGCCGTTCCTGGCGGCCGACCCCGGGGTCGACTCCGGCCTGATGATCGCGCAGTACACCGCGGCCGGGATCGTCAGCGAGCTCAAGCGCCTGGCCGCACCGGCCAGCGTCGACTCGATCCCGTCGTCGGCGATGCAGGAGGACCACGTCTCGATGGGCTGGGCGGCCGCCCGCAAGCTGCGCCGCGCGGTGGACGGCCTGACCCGGGTGCTCGCCGTCGAGGTCCTCGCCGCGGCCCGCGCCCTCGACCTGCGCGCGCCGCTCGCCCCGGCCCCGGCGACCGCCGCGGTGCGTGACGCCGTCCGTGCCGCGGGCGTGCCGGGCCCGGGCCCCGACCGGCACCTGGCACCGGAGATCGAGACGGTGGTCGGGCTGGTTGCCGACGGCGCCGTCGTGGCGGCCACCGGCCTGTCCCTGTCCTGACGCCCGGGCGAGGACCCGACCCGCCGGCCCGCACGGCCGGCCCACGCAGAGGAGGACGACATGGACGGAGCACGACCGGTGCGCGCCGCCCGCGGCAGCGGCCTGACCGCGCGCAGCTGGCAGACCGAGGCGCCGCTGCGGATGCTGCAGAACAACCTCGACCCCGAGGTGGCCGAGCGCCCCGACGACCTCGTCGTCTACGGCGGCACCGGGCGCGCGGCGCGCGACTGGCGCAGCTTCGACGCCATGGTGCGCACCCTCACCACCCTGCGCGAGGACGAGACCATGCTCGTGCAGTCCGGCCGCCCGGTCGGGGTGCTGCAGACCCACGAGTGGGCGCCGCGGGTGCTCATCGCCAACTCCAACCTGGTGGGCGACTGGGCCACGTGGCCGGAGTTCCGCCGGCTGGAGCGGCTGGGCCTGACCATGTACGGCCAGATGACCGCGGGCTCGTGGATCTACATCGGCACCCAAGGCATCCTGCAGGGCACCTACGAGACCTTCGCCGCGGTGGCGGCCAGGAGGTTCGGCGGCACCCTCGCCGGCACCCTCACCCTCACCGGCGGCTGCGGGGGCATGGGCGGCGCCCAGCCGCTGGCGGTCACCCTCAACGGCGGGGTCTGCCTGGTCGTCGACGTCGACGAGGCCCGGCTGCGCCGCCGGGTCGAGCACCGCTACCTCGACGAGGTGGCCGCCGACCTCGACCGGGCGGTCGAGCGCTGCCTGGCCGCTCGGCGGGACCGGCAGGCGCTGTCGGTCGGGCTGGTCGGCAACGCGGCCACCGTGTTCCCCGAGCTGCTGCGCCGCGGCGTGGAGGTCGACGTCGTTACCGACCAGACCTCCGCGCACGACCCGCTGTCCTACCTGCCCGAGGGCGTCGAGCTCGGCGACTGGCGCGACTCCGCCGACCGGAAGCCGGAGGAGTTCACCGACCGGGCACGGGCCTCCATGGCCAAGCACGTCGAGGCCATGGTCGGCTTCCTCGACGCCGGCGCCGAGGTGTTCGACTACGGCAACTCCATCCGCGACGAGGCCCGTCTCGGCGGCTTCGCGCGGGCGTTCGCCTTCCCCGGCTTCGTCCCGGCCTACATCCGGCCGCTGTTCTGCGAGGGCAAGGGCCCGTTCCGTTGGGCGGCGCTGTCCGGGGACCCCGCCGACATCGCGGCCACCGACCGCGCCGTGCTCGACCTCTTCCCGGACAACGACCACCTGCAGCGCTGGATCCGTGCCGCCCAGGACAAGGTCGCCTTCCAGGGGCTGCCGGCCCGCATCTGCTGGCTCGGCTACGGCGAGCGCGACCGGGCCGGGCTGCGGTTCAACGAGCTGGTCGCCTCCGGGGAGGTCGCCGCGCCGATCGTCATCGGCCGCGACCACCTCGACTGCGGCTCGGTCGCCTCTCCCTACCGCGAGACCGAGGCGATGGCCGACGGCTCGGACGCCATCGCCGACTGGCCGCTGCTCAACGCCATGGTCACCACCGCGTCCGGGGCCAGCTGGGTGTCGATCCACCACGGCGGCGGGGTCGGGATCGGCCGGTCCATCCACGCCGGCCAGGTCAGCGTCGCCGACGGCACGCCGCTGGCCGCGCAGAAGCTGGCGCGGGTGCTGCGCAACGACCCGGGCACGGGCGTGATCCGGCACGTGGACGCCGGCTACGACCGGGCCGTCGAGGTGGCCGCGGAGCGCGGCGTCCGGACGCCGATGCGCGAGGGCATGAGCACGGGCGGGGCGGGGTCGTGACCGGCGTCCGGCCGGCGGGAGCGCGGCGGTGACGTTCGGGCGGATGTGGGCGGAGCTGGCGCCGGTCGGCAGGGACGCCGCCACCGGCGGGTACCACCGGTTCGCCTGGACCCCAACCGACGCCGTGCTCCGGGAGTGGTTCCGGGGCGAGGCGCAGCGCCGGTCCCTGGACGTCACCACCGACCGCGCCGGCAACCTGTGGGCCTGGACCGCGGACCCGGACGCCGCGGTCGCCGCCGGCCGGCCCGGCCTGGTCCTCGGGAGCCACCTGGACTCGGTGCCCGACGGCGGCGCGTTCGACGGGCCGCTGGGCGTGGTCTCGGCCTTCGCCGCGCTGGACCTCCTGCGCGCCCGCGGGGCCGAGCCGCGGCGGCCGCTGGCCATCGCCTGCTTCGCGGACGAGGAGGGCGCGCGGTTCGGGATCGCCTGCGCCGGGTCGCGCCTGCTCACCGGCGCGCTGGACGCCGACCGCGCCCGGTCCCTGACCGACGCCGAGGGCGTGTCGATGGCCGAGGCCCTCGCGGCGGCCGGCCACGACCCGCGGTCCCTGGGCCGCGACGAGGAGACCCTGCGCCGGATCGGCGGCTACCTGGAGCTGCACGTCGAGCAGGGCCGGGGACTGGCCGGCGCGCGGGACGGCGGGGGCGCGGCGGTGGGCGTGGCGGACGCCATCTGGCCGCACGGGCGCTGGCGGCTGGACCTGCGCGGGCGCGCCGACCACGCGGGCACCACCCGGCTGGTCGACCGGGACGACCCGGTGCTGACCCTGGCCGGCGTCATCACGCGGGCGAGGAGCGCCGCCGAGCGGCACGGCGCCGTGGCGACGGTCGGCAGGGTCCTGGTGCACCCCAACGGGGTCAACGCCATCCCGTCGCGGGTCACCGCCTGGCTCGACGCCCGCGGGCCGGAGGAGGGCGCGGTCCGGACCGTCGTCGCCGACGTGGCCGACGCCGCGGGGACCGCGCCGGACGAGGAGTCGTGGACGCCGTCGACGGTCTTCGACCCCGCCCTGCGCGACCGGCTCGCCGCCCTGCTCGCCGGCCCCGACGGCGCGCCCGCGCCCGTGCTGCCGACCGCGGCCGGGCACGACGCCGGGGTCCTGTCGGCCGCCGGGATCCCCAGCGGGATGCTGTTCGTGCGCAATCCGACGGGCACCTCGCACTCCCCGGAGGAGCACGCCGAGGAGGCCGACTGCCTGGCCGGCGTCGCGGCGCTGGCCCGCGCGGTGGAGGCGCTGGCGTGACGGGGACGGCAGGCTGGTGGTGCGAGCACGCGTGGCTGGACACCGGGCCGGTGGCCGGCGTGCGGGTGCTCGTCGACGACGGCCGCATCACCGCGGTGGAGACCGGGGCCCCCGCGCGGCCCGGCGACACCCGCCTGCCCGGCCTGGTGCTCCCCGGCCTCGCCGACGCGCACTCGCACGCCTTCCACCGGGCGCTGCGCGGGCGCACCCACGACCGAGGCGGCACGTTCTGGACCTGGCGGCGCCGGATGTACGCCGTCGCCGCCCGGCTCGACCCGGACACCTCCCTCGCGCTGGCCCGGGCGGCGTACGCCGAGATGGCGCTGGCCGGGGTCACCTGCGTCGGCGAGTTCCACTACCTCCACCACGGTCCCCGGGGCCGGCGCTACGCCGATCCGAACGCGATGTCGGCGGCGCTGGTGCAGGCCGCCGCGGAGGCGGGGATCCGGCTGACCCTGCTCGACGCCTGCTACCTCGCCGGGGGACTGGAGGCCGGCGGCCACACGCCGCTCGACGAGGTGCAGCTGCGCTTCGCCGACGCCGACGCCGACGCCTGGGCCGCGCGGGTGGCCGCCCTGCCGGAGGGCCCCGGCGTGCGCGTGGGCGCGGCCGTGCACTCGGTGCGCGCGGTGCCGGCCGGGCAGCTGGGGGTCGTGGCTGCGGCGGCGCGCGGCCGGCCGCTGCACGTCCACCTCTCCGAGCAGCCCCGGGAGAACGAGGCCTGCCGGGCGGTCCACGGCCGCACCCCCACCGCGCTGCTGGAGCAGCACGGGGTGCTCGGCCCGGCGACGACCGCGGTGCACGCCACCCACCTGACCGACGACGACGTGGCGGTCCTCGGGCGCACCGGGACCGCGGTCTGCGCCTGCCCGAGCACCGAGGCCGACCTCGCCGACGGCATCGGGCCGTTCCGCCGGCTGGCCGACGCCGGCGCGCCCCTGTGCCTGGGCGGCGACCAGCACGCCCTCACCGACCTGCTCGCCGAGGCCCGGCTGCTCGAGGCCCACGAGCGGCTGGCCAGCGGGCAGCGCGGGCGCTTTCCTCCGGCCGAGCTCGTCGCCGCCCTCACCGCCCAGGGGCACCGCGCCCTCGGCTGGCCCGACGGGGGCTGCCTGGCGCCGGGCCGCCGCGCCGACCTCGTCGCCGTCCGGCTGGACAGCCCGCGCACCGCCGGCTGCGCCCCCGGTCAGGCGCCGCTGGTCGCCACCGCCGCGGACGTCGACACCGTCGTCGTGGACGGCCGCGTCGTCGTCCGCGGGGGCCGGCACGTCCTCGGCGACGTCGGCCGGCTGCTCGCCGACGCCGTCGACCCGCTGTGGGAGGGCCGGTGAGCACCCTGGTCACCGGCATCGCCGAGCTGGTCACGAACGACCCCGGGCGGGGCGAGGGCGCCCTGGGCACGGTGCCCGACGCCGCCGTCGTCGTCGCCGACGGCGTGGTGGCCTGGGTCGGGCCGGAGCGCGCGGCGCCGGTGGCCGACCGGCGCGTCGACGTCGGGGGCCGGACGGTGGTCCCCGGCTTCGTCGACTCCCACGCCCACCTGGTCTTCGCCGGCGACCGGGCCGCGGAGTTCGAGGCCCGGATGTCGGGCGCCCGCTACGACGGCGGCGGGATCTCGGCGACCGTCCGCGCCACCCGCGCGGCCCCGGACGACGCCCTGCGCGGGCGGCTGCGGGCCCTGCTCGCCGAGATGCGGGCCCAGGGCACCACGACCGTGGAGGTCAAGAGCGGCTACGGGCTGACCGTGGACGACGAGGCGCGGGCCCTGCGGATCGCCGCCGAGTGCACCCCGGAGACGACGTTCCTCGGCGCCCACGTCGTGCCGGCGGAGTACACCGGCCGCACGGACGACTACCTCGCGCTGGTCCGCGGCCCGATGCTCGCCGCCTGCGCCCCGCACGCGCGCTGGGTCGACGTCTTCTGCGAGCCCGCCTCCCCGCACGCGTTCGACGGCGCGGCGGCCCGGACCGTCCTGGAGGCCGGCCGCGCCGCCGGGCTCGGGCTGCGCGTGCACGCCAACCAGCTGTCGGCCGGCCCCGGCGTCCGGTTGGCCGTCGAGCTCGGCGCGGCCAGCGCCGACCACTGCACCCACCTCACCGGCGCCGACGTCGACGCGCTCGCCGCCGGGACGACGGTCGCCACGCTGCTGCCGGGGGTGGAGTTCTCCACGCGCTCGCCGTACCCGGAGGCGCGCCGGCTGCTCGACGCCGGGGTGACCGTCGCGCTGGCCACCGACTGCAACCCGGGCAGCTGCTTCACCTCCTCGATGGCCTTCTGCATCGCGCTCGCCGTCCGCGAGATGCGCATGACCCCGGCCGAGGCGCTGTGGGCCGCGACCGCCGGCGGCGCGGCCGCCCTGCGGCGCACCGACGTCGGCCGGCTCACCCCGGGTGCCCGCGCGGACCTCGCCGTGCTCGACGCGCCGTCGTACCGGCACCTGGCCTACCGCCCCGGCGTACCGATCGCCCGGGCCCTCGACCTCGACGCGTCCGCGCGGGCCGAGCAGGGGACGCACGGGCGGTCCTGAGGTCGCGGCGGTCACCCCGACGCCGTCCCTCGCACGAGGGATCCCGGGCCGCCGCAGGACCACCCGCGCGGGACCCCGGGTCGCCCCGCGCGGGGCTCGTGGACGGCGCTCCTCCGGCCGCACGCTCGGTGCCCTCGTCCCCGCAGCACCGAGGCCCGGAGGTCCGCATGAGCACCACCCGCACCCGAACGACCCGGCGCCTGCTGCCGTCCGTCCTGGCCGCCACGTGTGCCGTGGCCACCGCGCTCACGGCGGCCTGCACCACGACCGCGGGGCCCGCTGCGCCGCCCGTCCCCGCCACCGCCGCGGCCGAGCTCCCGCCGGGCGGCGTGCCCGGCGTCCCGGTGCCGACGATCGAGTGGCGGGACGCCGGCGACGGCTACCAGCAGGCGACCGCCGCGGTGCCCTACGACTACGCCGACCCCGGCGGCCGCAGCCTGGACCTGCACCTGGTCCGGCTGCCCGCCACCGACCCGGCGCACCGGATCGGCTCGCTGTTCGTGAACTTCGGCGGCCCCGGATCCGACGCCGCCGGGACGATCCGCGCCATGGGGCGGCAGCTGCTGCCGCCGGAGGTGCTGGCCCGCTACGACCTGGTCGGCGCCGACCCCCGCGGCACGGGTCAGAGCTCACCGGTGCGCTGCTTCGACGACCCCGCGGAGCTGTGGACCCTGTCCTACACCACCGCCCAGGACTTCCCCACCACCCCGGCCGAGGAGGCCGAGGCCGTCGCCCAGGCGCGCCGCCTCGCCGACGCCTGCCGGACCCGCAACGGCGACCTGCTCGACCACGTCGGCACGCTCCCGGCCGCCCGGGACCTGGACGTGCTGCGGGCCGCGCTGGGCGACGACCGGATCAACCTGATCGGGCTGTCCTACGGCACCTTCCTCGGCCAGGTGGTCGCCAACGTCTTCCCCGACCGCGTCGGTGCGCTCGTCCTCGACTCGGTGTTGGACCCCGCCTGGGCCGACGGGGAGGAGGGCAGCACCGCGTGGCTGCGCGGACACTCCGCCGAGGGCAGCGCGGACACCCTGCAGCAGTTCCTCGAGCAGTGCGGGCAGGCCGGCCCGGAGCGGTGCGCGTTCGCCGCGGACGGCGACCCGCGACGCGCGTTCGACGTGCTCGCCGACCGGCTGCGCACCTCTCCGCTGACCGTTCCCCTCCCCGGACGGCCGCCCGAGCAGTTCGGCTACGCCGAGCTGCTCGAGGTCACCTTCGGCCTCACCACGCTGTACGACCCCGGCAACTGGCCGGCGCTCGCCCAGTTCCTGCAGGCGGTCGCCACCGGTGACACCGACGTCGTGGGGGAGCTCCTGGCGGTGCTCGGGCCGTCGGCGGTCCCCGGGTTCGAGGGCCTGCTCACCGCCAACGTGGCCATCACCTGCGCCGACACCGACAACCCGGCCGATCCGCACCGCTACGGGCAGCTCGGACGCCGGTACGACCGGACCGTCGCCCCCTACGCGGGTTCCCGGTGGGCCTTCCTCGGGCTGCCCTGCGCCGTGTGGCACGGGCGCGCCACCGAGCGCCACACCGGCCCGTGGGACTCCCGGACCGCCTCCCCCGTCCTGCTGGTCAACACCCGGCACGACCCGGCCACCCCGCTGCGCAACGCGGAGCGGGTGCACGACCTGCTGCCGAACAGCGCGCTGCTGACCGTGGACGGCGTCGGGCACCCCGCGCTGTCCTCCAGCTCCTGCGCGATGCGGCTGGCCGTGCGGTACCTGCTCACCGGCGCCACACCGGCGGAGGGGACGGTCTGCCCGCAGGACCAGGGCCCCTTCGACGCGCCGCCGGCCTGACCACCCGCTCCCGATCCCCGGAGATGGTCCCGATGTCGCTCTCCGACGCCCTGGTCGACCCGCCGCTCCCGGCCTCGCGGTCCGGATCGCCGCGCCGCCTGCTGCCGGCGCTGGTCGCCCTGCTCGCCTCCGCGCTGGCGGTGGTGTGCGGCGCCGTGCTCCTCGGCGCGTACCTGCCCGCCGTCCCCGTGGTCGGGCCGATCGGCTCGGTCCTCGCCGGCGACCTCCCGGTGCACGTCGCCCTGCTCGCCGTCGCGGGGCTCGTGCTGGCCCTGGTGACACTGCGGGCCGGGCTGGTGCGGTGGGGGCGGGTGCTGACCGCGGCGACGGTCGTCTGCGTCCTGGCCGCCCTGACCGTCGTGGGGTTGCAGGTCTCCGCCGCCGCCCGCGCCGGTGCCGACGTCCCGTGGCGTGGCGTCCTCACGCAGATCGGCACCCCGGCGGCGCAGCCGGACGAGACCACGACCTACGCCCGCCCCGGGGACACGGCGCTGGACGTCGACGTGTACCTGCCCCCGGCCGACGTCCGGGGGGCGACGCCGGCGGTGGTGCTGGTCCACGGGGGCGGGTACCGCAGCGGGGACAGGGCCGACCTCGGTGGGACCGGGCGCTGGCTCGCCGAGCACGGGGTCGCCGTCTTCGCCGTCGACCACCGGCTGGCCACGCCCACCACGCCGACGTGGGACCGGGCTCCGCAGGACGTCGTGTGTGCGCTGGCCTGGGTCCAGGACGACGCCGCCCGCTACGGCGTCGACCCCGCCCGGGTGTCGGTCGGCGGGATGTCGGCGGGCGGGGCGCTGGCGCTGGGCGCGGCCTACCGCCTGCAGGCCGGGACGATCGCGTCCAGCTGCGGGCGGACGCCGGCCCCTCCGGCCTCCGTCGTCGGCTTCTACCCCGTCACCGACGTGGTCCAGTCGTGGGAGGACGACGTCGACAACTCGCGGGAGGCGGCCGAGTGGTTCACCGGCGGGACTCCCGAGGACCACCCGGAGCGCTACGCCGCCGTGTCGCCGAGCTCCGCCGTCCGGCCGGGCCTGCCGCCCACCCTCCTCGTGGTGGGCGCGCACGACCTGGGCACCCGCCCCGAGGTGGTGACGGCGTTCGCCGCAGCTCTCACCGCCCGCGGCGACGACGTCACGGTGGAGGTGCTGCCCTTCGCGGTGCACGCCTTCGACGCCGTCGACGGCAGCATCGCCACCCAGACCGCCCGCCAGGTCCTGCTCGACTTCCTCCTCGGGGGCTCCTGACCCCCGGGGAAGGAGCTCACCCGCGCGGCCGGCCGCCCGCCTCCGCCGGGACGCGGTCCTGGTCGTACCGGGTCACCGAGAGGGAGGTGACGACGGCCAGGATCGCTGCGAGGAACAGCACGCTGGTCCAGGTCGTGCCCAGCTCCAGCCCGCCGTCGGCGTGCGGCTGCGCGAGGCCGTCCCCGAGGGAGGCGCCGAGCGGCCGGGTCAGCACGTAGGCGATCCAGAAGGTGAGGACGGCGTTCGCGCCGAGCACCAGGTGGCCGGCCGTCACCGCGGCGAGGAGCAGGGCCACGGCCAGGGCGGTCGGCCAGTAGCCCACCCCGAGGCGCTCGTCGACGAGGTCGCCGACCGCGGTGCCCAGCGCGAAGGTCACCAGGACGGCCAGCCAGTAGAACGCCTCGCGCCGGACGGTCACGATGCTGTGGATCGACAGCGTCCGCTCGGCGCGGTACCAGACCGCGAAGGTGGCGGCGAGGGCGACGGCGAACACCGCCGTGCTCAGCTCGAGCGGCACGCCCAGGGCGTCGGTCAGGTTGTCGGTCACCAGGGTGCCGACGACGCTGACCAGGACGACGGTCAGCCAGTAGACGGCCGGCACGTAGGCGCGCGTGCGGAACTGCCACGCGAGCGCGGCGACGAGCGCGACCGACATGACCACCGTCGTCCCCTGCAGCCCCAGCCCGAGCCCGCTGAGGAAGTCGGCGACGGTCTCGCCGACCGTGGTGGACAGCACCTTGATGACCCAGAACCAGATCGTCACCTGGGGCACCTTGTTCAGCAGGGCCCGGCCCGTCGGCCCGTGCAGGGGAGTCCTCGTCATGAGGGGCACGGTGCCGGCGGCGCGCTGAACGCCGCCTGAACGGTGGTGGCGGGGTCGCCGTCCCCCCGGGAGCATGGCCCGTCGTGGAGGGGGCGCGGGTGCTGCTGGTCGAGGACGACCTGGCGCTGCGCGAGCTGGTGGCCCGCGGACTCCGGCAGGGCGGCCTGGACGTCGTCACCGCCGGGGACGGCACCACCGCCCTGCGCGCGGTCGGCGCCGGCCCGCGGGTCCCGTTCGACGTCGTCGTCCTCGACATCGGGCTGCCCGACTCCGACGGCCGTGACGTCTGCCAGGCCCTGCGGGCCCGCGGCATCGACGTGCCGGTGCTCTTCCTCACCGCCCGCGACCAGCTGCACGACGTCCTGTCGGGCTTCGCGGCCGGCGGCGACGACCACCTGGCCAAGCCCTTCCACGTCAGCGAGCTGCTGGCCCGGGTGGGGGCGATGGTCCGGCGGGGCCGGCGCAGGCCGCCGCCGGAGAGCAGCGGTCTGCGGCTGGACCCCGCCGACCACTCCCTCCTCGGGCCCGCCGGCCGGCAGCCGCTGACGCCGACGGAGTACCGGGTCCTCGCCGCGCTCATGGGCTCGGCCGGACAGGTGGTCCGCCGCGGGTCGCTGGTGTCGGCCGGCTGGCCGCACGGCGCGATCGTCGCCGACAACACGCTCGACCAGTACGTGGCCCGGCTGCGGCGCAAGCTCTCGGCCGCGGGCGAGCCGGAGCGGTCGATCACCACGGTGCACGGCGTCGGGTACCGGTTCGCGTGACCCCCACGCGCAGCCTGCGCAGCCGGCTGTCCTGGTCGGCGACCCTGGTGGTGGCGCTGTGGGTCGCGCTGCTCACCGTCGGCGCGAACGTGCTGCTCGGGGCGGCGCTCGCCCGGCAGGCCGACGGGGTGCTCCGGGCCCGGGCCGAGGCGACGGCCGCCACGGTGCAGCTGGGTCCCGACGGGCGGGTGCGGGTCGCCGACCCCCGCGACGACGTCGCCCTCGACGTGGGTACGTGGATCCTCGCCGCCGACGGCACGGTCGTGGAGGCGCCGCCGGGCAGCACGGCGGACGCCGACCGGGAGGCGGCCGCCCTGTCCCGCACCGGAGACGTCACGACGGCCGACACCGGGCTGCCGGACCGCACGCGGCTGCTCGCGCTCCCGGTCCGCGACGGCGGCCGCCGCATCGCCACGGTGGTGACCAGCACCTCGCTGGCGCCCTACCAGGAGCTCGCGCGGCTGGCGGGGATCGGCAGCGCGGTGCTCGGCGTGCTGCTCATGGTCGTGGTCCACCTGGTCCTGCGGGCCAACGTGCGCCGGGCGCTGCGACCCGTGCGGGAGATGACCGGCCAGGCGGGTCGGTGGAGCGCCGACGACGTCGACCGCCGCTTCGGCGACGCGGCGCGCCCGCTGGAGCTCGACGAGCTGGCCCGGACCCTCGACGGCGTGCTCGACCGCCTGGGCGCGGTGCTGCGGCACGAACGCCGGCTCTCCGACGAGCTCGGTCACGAGCTGCGCACACCGCTCGCCCGGGTGCAGGCCGGGATCGACCTGCTGCGCGGGCACGCCCACGACCCGGCGGAGCAGGACCGGGCGCTGGACGCGCTCGACGAGGCGGTCGCGGAGGTGCGCGACGTCCTCGAGACGCTGATGGCGGCCGCCCGGTCGGCCACCGGGCGGGCTCCGGGCCGGTGCGCGCCCGCCGAGGTGCTCGGCCCCCTGCTGGGCCGGGCCGCGGCGGGGCGGCCGGGTCTGCGCGCGCGGTGCCACCTCCCGGCCGACCTGGTCGTCGGGGTGGACGCCCCCGTCCTCGAGCGCGTCGCCGCACCGGTGGTGGCCAACGCCGTCCGCTACGCCGTGCACGAGGTGCGGGTGGAGGGCACCTCCCGGGCCGGTGTGGTGTCGATCGTGGTCGCGGACGACGGGCCCGGGGTCGCGCGCGAGGACGCCGAGCGCGTCTTCGACCCCGGCTGGCGCGGCGACCCGGACGACGGCCACGACGGCGCCGGCCTGGGGCTGGCACTGGCGCGGCGGCTGGCCACCGCGGCCGGCGGCGCGATCACCGCCGTCCCGGGGGAGGGCGGCCGGTTCACCGTCGAGCTGCCGGCCGGCTGAGGTCCCCGCCGTCCAGCTGCCGTCCGGACGACGTCCAGGTCGCGCTCAGGACCGCCGCCTACCGTCGCGCCGGTGAGCGGACTGCTGGACCCCACCCACCTGGTCGACACGTTCGGCCTGGCCGGCGCGATGCTGGTCCTGTTCGCCGAGTGCGGCCTGCTGCTGGGCTTCTTCCTCCCGGGGGACTCCCTGCTGTTCACCGTCGGTCTGCTGGTGGCCGGCGGGCTGGTCGCGCCGCTGTGGCTGGTGCTGCTCCTGCTGCCGCTCGCCGCGGTGGCCGGCAACCTCGTCGGCTGGTGGATCGGCCGCACCGCCGGCCCGGCCGTCTTCCAGCGGCCGGACTCCCGACCGTCCCGGCGCCGCTCGGTCGAGCGGGCCCGGGCGTTCTTCGACCGCAACGGCGCCCGGACCGTCGTCCTGGCGCGCTTCGTCCCCGTGGTGCGCACGGTCGCCACCGTCATGGCCGGCGTGGCGGGGATGGACCTGCGGCGGTTCGCCCTCCACAGCCTGGTCGGCGGGCTCGCCTGGACGACGGGCGTGACGCTGCTGGGCTACTGGCTGGGGCAGGTCGCCGTCGTGCGCGACCACGTCGAGCCGTTCGTCGTGGCCGTGGTCGCGCTCTCGCTGGTGCCGGTCGCGGTCGAGGCCCTGCGCGCCCGGCGGGGCGGCTCGCGGGTGCACTCCTCCTCGGTGCCGGACTGACCGTGCCGGCCCGGCGACGGCTCACGGCCGGAGAGGACGCGGGGCCGGATCCGTTCAGGCGCCGGTCAGGTGGCCCGGCGACGGTGGTCCGGTGACCACGGTGATCGTCCTGGCGGCGCAGTACCTCCTGCTCGGGCTGGCGCTGGTGGCCGGGCTGGTGTGGCTGGTCCTCGACCGGGCCGGGAAGCTGCGCCTGGCCGTGGCGGCCGGGACCGGCCTGGCGGTGCTCGGGCTGGGCATCTGGATCGCCGGGCACCTGCACGACGACCCCCGCCCGTTCGTGCAGGACCTGTCGGTCCACCCGCTGTTCCCGCACCCGGCCGACAACGGGTTCCCCTCCGACCACGCCGCGGCCGGCGGGTTGCTGAGCGCGCTGGTGCTGCGCCACCGCCGCGCGGTGGGCGTGCTCGTCGGCGCCGGGGCGGTCCTCGTCGCCCTCGCCCGGGTCGCCGCGCACGTCCACCACGTCCAGGACGTCGTGGCCGGGCTCCTGCTGGGCCTCGTGGCCGGGGCCGTCGGCCTCGTGGTCGCCGAGCTCGCCGGGTCCCGGCTGCTCGCCCGCACGGGTCGTCGGGTCGTTCAGCGCAGGGGGCGCAGCGGTGGCGCCGGGCGGATCGTGGTGTCGACGGCGCCGAGCAGGTCGACCTCGAGGCGCACCCGGTCGCCGGGCCGCAGGTACGGGTAGGCCGCGGGACCGTGCACCGCCGAGAGCTCGAGGATGCAGCCGGTGCCGACCGTGCCGGTGCCCAGGACGTCCCCGGGGCGCAGCTGCGTGCCGCGGGAGGCATAGGCCAGCAGCTGGCCCACGCTCCAGTGCAGGTCCGACAGCCGGCCCTCGCTCCACAGCTCACCGTTGACCAGCGCGCGCATGCCGAGGTCCGGTGCGGTGCCCGTGCCGCGGTCGGGCAGCTCGTCGGGCGTGACGAGGTGGGGCCCCAGGCTGGTGGCGCCGTCCTTGCCCTTCGCCGGTCCCAGCCCCAGGGCCATCTCGCGCGCCTGCAGGTCCCGCGCGCTCCAGTCGCACAGCACCGTGTACCCGGCGACGTGCGCCTCGGCCGTGGCGGGGTCGAGGTCGCCGCCGCCGGTGCCGACCACGACGCCGACCTCCAGCTCGTAGTCGAACGCCGACGAGCCGGGGGAGACGGCCACGTCGTCGGCCGGGCCGACCACGGCTGCGGGGTTGGTGAAGTAGAAGACCGGCAGCTCGTACCAGTCGGGGTGCACCGGCCGCCCCAGCGCGGCGCTGGCGGTCACGACGTGCTGCTCGAAGGCCATGAAGTCCCGCACCGACGGCGGCGTGGGGACGGGGGCCCGCAGGCGCACGCTGCCCTCCGGAAGGACCTCGACCGGGGCGCGCAGGGCGCGGTCGGCGGCATCGGCCAGCGCCTCGGGGGCCAGCAGGTCGACCAGCCGGCGGTCGGGCAGGCCGTGCAGCGCGCCGTCGACGACGAGCGCGACGTGGTCGGCCCCGTCGCGAGGTGAGACGTAGGTGGCGAACCGCACGGTCGGACCTCCTCGGGGAACCCGGTCATGCCACACACCGGACGGCACCGCGTCAACCCGGCGGTCCGCGTCGGTGCCGGTGACCGGCCGTCCGGCACCGTGCGGCACCGTGCGGCACAGTCGCGGGGCCGGGACCGTCCAGCAGCCGACCGGCCCGCGCCTGAGGAGGTGGACGCGTGCACGGTTCCTCCGTCCCGCTGTGGCAGGACGAGCCGTACCGCCCGCGCGCCCCGCTGGAGGGGGAGGCGCGGACGGACGTCTGCGTGATCGGCGCCGGTGTGGGCGGCCTGGCCACCGCGCGGCGGCTCATCGATGCCGGCCTGTCGGTCGTCGTGCTGGAGCGGCACGAGGTGGCCTCCGGCGCGAGCGGCCGCAACGGCGGCTTCCTCATCGCCGGTGCCGCGCCGATGTACCACGACAGCCGCCGCCTCTGGGGACGCGAGCGGGCGGCCGCCGTCCACCGCGCGACGCTGACCGCCCAGCGCGAGCTGCTCGAGGTGGCCGGGTCCGTCGGCGCGCGCCACCACTTCCGCGTCGGCGGGCTGCTGCGGCTCGCCGTCGACGCGGACGAGGCCGGCGACGTCCGGGCGAACGCCGCCGCGCTCGCCGAGGACGGCTTCCCGGGACGACTGGTCGACGCCGGTGACCTCCCGGCCCCGCTCACCCGGCCCGACCGGGCCGGGCTGTTCCTCCCCCACGACGGATCGGTGCACCCGGTCCGCTGGCTCCGCGCGCTCGCCGGCGTCCTGGCGTCCCGCGGCGTGCGGCTCTTCGAGCACTCGGCGGTGGTCGGACCACCGGCCGCCGACGGCGACGGCGTCCGCGTGCGGACCGCGGCGGGGGTCGTCCGGTGCGACCGGGCGGTCGTGGCCGTGGACGGCGACCTGGCCGCGCTCGTGCCCCCGGCGGGGGCCGTCCGCCCGCGGCGCCTGAACGCGCTCGCCACGGCACCGCTGCGCCGGGCGGTCCTCCCGTTCCCCGTCTACGCGCGCTACGGCCACGAGTACGCGCACCAGACGGCGGACGGCCGGATCGTGCTCGGCGGCTTCTCCGACCTCGACGGGGACGCGAGCTGGACGGCCCGGGCCGAGGTCTCCGCGCCCGTCCAGGCGCGCCTGGACCGGTGGCTGCTCGAGGAGCTCGGGGTGGAGGCACCGGTGACGCACCGCTGGGCGGGGGTCGTGGGCTTCGCCGAGGACCCCCTGCCCCGCTGCGGGCCGGTGCCCGGCACCGGCGGGCGGGTGCTCGCGCTGGGCGGCTACAACGGCACCGGTCACGTGCAGGCGTGGGTGGCCTCCCGCGTGGTGGCCGACCTCCTGGTGACCGGCCGGAGCCCGTCGGCCGGGCTCTACGCGCCCGTCGACGCCTGACGGGGCCGGGCCCGCCGCGGTCGCGGTCGGCCGGCCACACCGCGGGCGGGAGGCGGGCCCCGTATCCCGGTGGGGTGTCCCCCCCTCTGAGGAGTGGGGTCGGCGCGCGGCTGATCGGGGGTGCGCCCGATGGTCCGCCCGGCCGCCGGAGGACATCGTTGCCTCGTGCTGGAGAACCAGGACGACACCGCCGTCCCGAGGCCCGGGAACGGGCGTCGGTCACGCGAGAGGAGCACCGCCGTGTCCCGTCCCCGCCCGTGCCACCGGCACCCCGCGCACCGCTGGATCGCCGGCTGTGCCGACTGCACCGCCTGGCACCTGGCCGCCCAGCTCCCCCTGCGGCGCACCGCGTCGTCGCCCGGGTGAGCCGTCCGCGCGACCCCGCGCCGCCTCGCCCTCGTCCCCCACCCACCCCTCCGCCCGCGCCCGTCCGGAGCCCGCGGGAGACCCACGATCGGAGTTCGCCATGACCACCACCGTCGAGAGCCCGCTGGACGGCCTGCGCGCCGTCCTCGAGGTCGACTTCTCCCGGGCGCGGACCAGGCTCGCGGAGGCCCGCAGCCAGCAGCGTCGCAAGGACACCCCGAGCGCCCGCGCCGCCGTCGCCGCCCGCGGTGCCGAGATCGACGCGGTGCTCGACATGTACCTCGCGGCCCGAGCAGCCCCGGCCTGAAGGGACGGTTCCCCGGCCTCCCGGCAGGTCCGCACCGCCGGTTCAGGCCGCGAGGTCCAGCACGGTCAGCGTGCCGCCGTCCAGGTCGCTCACGTACCCCGTGGTGCCGTCGGGCAGGACGGCGAGGGACGTCGGTGACGGACCGGTGGGGATCGTGGCGGTCACGGTGAGACCGTCCGCGCTGATCACCGAGACGGAGTCGTCGCCGTTGTTGACGACGTAGGCGAACCGGCCGTCGGGGGCCCAGGTGACGAACTGGGGGTGCGTCCCCACCGCGACCGTGCCGACCACCGCGTTGCTGTCCGTGTCGATCACCGAGACCGAGGCGGAGTCGAAGTTGACGGCGGCGACGAGGGGCCGCACCGGGTTCACGGCCACGCTGTGGGGGCTGTGTTCGACCGGGATCTCCGCGACGACGGTGTCGGTCGCCGGGTCGACGACGGAGACCAGGTCGGACTCGTGGTCGGCGACGTACGCGCGTGTGCCGTCGGGGGTGAAGTCGATCCAGTGCGGGTTGGCCGGCACCGTGAAGTCGTGGACGACGTCCCTGGTGCGGGTGTCGATCACCGAGATGGTGCCCGAGTCGTGGTTGGGCACGTAGAGCTCCTCCCCGTCGGCGGTGACCGCGGCGAGGAAGGGCCGGGTCCGGACGCCGATCGTGTCGACGACCGTGTTCGTCGTCGTGTCGAGCACGCCGACCGCCGCGACCGTGCGCGCGTCGTCCCACACGCTGACGTAGACCTCCCTGCCGTCGGGCGAGAAGGTCAGGAACTGGCTCGGGCCGGCCGTGACCGGGATCGTCGCGGTCACCTGCTCGGCCGCGGTGTCGACGACGGTGACCACCCCGGCGGCGCGGTTGGCGACGTAGAGCTGACGGCCGTCCGGCGCCGCCGCCACGAACCCCGGGGTCTCCCCGACCGGGATGGTGCCGGCCACGGACGGGACGGGCACGCTGGTCGCCACCTGCGGGGACGGCGACGCCTCGGACGAGGAGGAGGACGAGGAGGCGGACGAGGAGGGCGGGGAGCCGGCGCCCTCGTCGACGTCGCGCGGCGCCGGGCGCAGCACGAGGTAGATCCCGAGGCCGGCCAGCGCGACGACGAGCACCGCGGCGACGCCCGCGAGCAGCGGCCGGCGCCGGGAGCCCGACCCCGGCCCGCCCGGTGACGGCGATCCCGGCGGCGGGGTCCCCGGCCCGCGCGGCGGCCCGCTCGCGGCGGGAGCGGGCGGCGCCACGACCGACGCCACGGGGGACGGCCGTGTCCCGGGCTCCGGGTCCGACGTCCTCACCGCCGGACCGGCCGCGGCGCGCGGCGCGGGGACCGACGACGGGACCCGCCGCGGAGCCGGGGCAGCCGAGGCGGCGCGCTCGGCGGTCGTGTCCCGACCGGTCCGGGACCGGCCGAGGAGGGCCGCGCCGAGGGCCACGGCGTGCACGGGGTGGGCGCTGAGCACGGTGGGCCGCCCCAGTTCCTCCGAGACCATCCGCGCGACCAGCGGGATGCGGGAGGAGCCGCCGACGAGGAGCACCGCCGTCAGCTCGCCCGCCTCGACCCGGGCCGTCCGCAGTGCCCGGTCGAGGGTGCCGATGGTCGACTCGACCGCTGCCCGGATCATGTTCTCGAACTCGGCGCGGTTGAGCGGGACCTCGACGTGCCTGGTCGGCAGGAACACCGGGATGGTCGTCTCCGGCTCGGTCGACAGCGTCTCCTTCGCGAGGACGCAGTCCTGGCGCAGCCGGGTCAGCGCGACCACGGTCCGTGGATCGCCGGTGTCCAGCTCGGACAGTGCCCCGCCCGAGACGTTGTCGACGTGGGTGAGGACGGCGTCGTCGAAGTCCGCCCCGCCCAGGCGCTCGATCCCGTCCGGCGTGCCGAGGACGTCGAAGCCGGTCCTGCTGCGACGCAGGACCGTGGCGTCGAAGGTGCCCCCGCCGAGGTCGTAGACGGCGATGGTCTCGCCCTCGGCCAGCCGGTGCGTCGTCGCGTGGTGCGCCGCGGCGGCCTCCGGCTCGGGAACGTACCGGGCCGTGGCCAGCCCCGCGGACGCGGGGACCTCCTCGAACAGCTCGCGGCGGAAGGGTCCCCAGGTGGCCGGGTGGGTGAGCACCACCTCGCCGGGGTCCTCGCCCTCGACCTCGCGGACCCGCCCGAGCACGTCCCGCAGCAGGGCGGCCAGCAGGACGGTCGGTGTGTGGGGACGGCCCCCGAGGACCAGGGGGTCGGGGTTCCCGAGGCTGCGCCGCACCTCCCGCGCGACCCGGTCCGGGCTGCTCGCGGCGCGCCGGGCCGCCGCGTCGCCGGTCACCAGCCGGCCGTCGTCCCGGACGAGGACGACGGCGGGGACGACCAGGGAGCCCTCACCGAGCGGGAACACGTCGACACCCCGGTCGCGGCCCACGGCGGCCGCGACGGAGGTCGTACCGAGGTCCACCCCGAGGCTGTGGGTCACGACGCTCCCCTCAGGAAGAGCCGCATCGTATCGGCCCCCGCGCGGGCACCGGCCCGGATCGGGAGCGGGAGGTCGACGCCGCGCCGGTGGGGTTGTCCCCACCCGAGGTCGGGGGCGGTCCCCCTGGCGCCGGGGGAGGGGCGCCGGGAACCATTCGACGATGGCGCGTGAACCCGCCCCCGGCGCAGGAGAGGTCCTGGCCCCCGCCGCCGGCCCCGGCGACCGGTCGCCGGGGAACCCGGTGCCCGGCGGGGCGCCGCGGCGGGCGGAGCGTGAACGGTGGCTGCGGCGGCTGCGGTTGCAGCGCCAGCTGCACGACGGTGCCTCGCTGCGGATCTCCGCGCTCGCGCTGCAGCTCGGCGTCTTCCGGAGCCGGGTGCCGGACGGGGAGACGGACCTGCGCGCGTCGGTCGACGGGCTCCAGGACCAGTTGCACGCCGTGCTGCAGGAGCTGCGGCAGGTCGCGCGGGAGATCTACCCCCCGTTGCTCGACCAGGCCGGGCTGCAGGCGGCGCTGTGCGAGGCCGCCGACGGCATCGACGTGCCCGTGGTGATCACCGCGCCGGTCGGGCGCCTGGACCCGGCCGTCGAGGGCGCCGCGTACTTCGCGGTCACCGACTGTCTGCGCGCCCTGGAGCCCGGTGGACCCCCGGCCGGGGTGACCCTCCGGGGAGGGGGGGACGTGCTGGGCATCGTCGTCGACGGGGTGCCGGTGCGGCTGGCCTCCGTCATGGGGGACCAGGTCCGGGGACTGGGGGGCGAGGTGACCACCGCGGGTGGGCCCGGGACCGGCTCGATCACCGTGAGCATCCCGTGCGGGTAGCCCTGGCCGAGGACGGGGCCCTCTTCCGCGAGGGCCTGCTCATGCTGCTGCGTGCCGCGGGTCACGAGGTGGTCGGCTGCACCGCCGACGGGGACGCGCTCGTCGACCTGCTGGCCGACCAGCCGGTGGACGTCGCCATCCTCGACATCCGCATGCCGCCGGAGCCCGACGGCGGGCTGGTCACCGCCGAGCGGCTGCGGGCCGCCCACCCGGACATGGGGCTGCTGTTCCTCTCCCACTACGCCGAGAGCCACTACCTCGTGCGGATCCTGCAGATCGGCACCGACGGCATCGGGTACCGGCTCAAGGAGAAGGTGGGCAGCGTCGACGTGCTCACCGACACCCTCACCCGCATCCGCGACGGCGAAATCGTCATCGAGCCGGTGCTGGCCAAGCGGCTGGTGCAGCGCCCCCAGGGGGACCGCAAGCAGGCCGTCGACTCCCTGTCGGCGCGGGAGCTCGAGGTGCTGGGGCTGATGGCCGAGGGCCGCTCGAACAACGGCATCGCCACCGAGTTGTTCGTCACGCAGAAGGCCGTGGAGAAGCACATCGCCAACATCTTCGACAAGTTGGGCCTGCCCAACGACGCCACGGCGCACCACCGCCGGGTGCTCGCGGTGCTCACCTACCTGCGCTCGCAGCGCGACGACGGCTGACCGGCGCGGGGGAGGGTTGGCCCCACCCGCCGACCCCCCTAGCGTGGGAACGGACCCGATTCCGGACCGACCGCCGAGGGCCGGGGGTGGTGATGACCCGGGCTGCCGCGCTCCGCTGGCTGCTGGTCGCCGTGCCCGTGGCCGCGCTGCTGGTCGTCGTCCAGGGCGTCGGGGACGCGGTGGGCTCTCGGCAGGTCGCGGTCCTGCTGCCGTTCGCTGCGGTGGCGCTGGCCGCGGCGGCCCTGGGCCCGGTCCTGCCGGTGCTCGACCGCCTGGTCGCCCGGGTGGCCCCGCACCGCGCGGTCAGCCCGGACGCGGCGCTGGCCGACGCGGCCCGGCGCAGCCGGACGGGGACGCTGGAGGAGACCCTGCCCGGGCTGGCGGAGACGGTGGCCGCCGGCACCGGGGCGCGGCAGGCGGCGGTCTGGCTGGCGGTGGAGGACCACCTCGTCGAGGCCGCGCGCCACCCCCCGCGGCCGGAGCCGGCGGACTCCCCGGAGGAGACCGTCCCGAACCTCGCCGTCCTGCTCGAGCGGCCGGACACCGACCAGGTCGCCCCGGTGCTGGACGGGCCGCACCTGCAGGCCGTGCTGGCGATCAGCAAGCCGGCGGCGGTCACCACCGCCGACCGCCGGCTTCTGCAGGACATCGCGAACGGCGCGGGCCTGCTGCTGCGCGTCGTCGCCCTCAACGCCGAGCTCGCGCGGCAGGTGCGGCGGGCGGCGGACCTGGCCGACGAGCTGCAGGCGTCGCGACGGCGACTGGCCTCCGCCCGCGACGTCGAGCGGCGGCGCCTGGCCGGTGAGATCTCGCACGTCACCAGCGACCGGATGGGCCGGCTGCGGGCCGAGCTGGCGGCGGCGCGGGCCGCGCTGGACGCCGTCCCGGCCGAGCCCGGACCCGTGCGGGAGGCGCTGTCCCGGGCGCGCGTCGAGCTGGACTCCCTGCTGGAGCGCTTCCGCGCCGTCGCCCGCGGGGTGTACCCGGCGGTGCTGCGCGACCAGGGCCTGGCGGCGGCCCTCGAGGAGCTGGTGGCCGACCTCCCCCGGCCGGTCCACCTCTCCGGCGGCACGCGGCGACGGCTGGGCTGGGAGATCGAGTCCGGGGTGTACTTCGTCACCGCGTCGGCGCTGCGCGTGCTCGCCGGCCGCCCGGCCGAGCCGGGGATCGGGGTGTGGCTCGACCACGCCGAGGGGCGGGTCGGCGTCTGCATCGAGGACCCGGCGCCGCCCGTGCCCCGCGAGCGCCTCGGGGCCCTGCTCGCCGACGACGCCGAACGGCTCGCCGCGCTCGGCGGGACCCTGGAGCTCCCCCCGGGCGAGCCCGGCCCGGTCCTGCTGCGGGCCTGGCTGCCGGACCGGCTCGAGCCGATCGCCGACGCCGACGCCGACGTGGACACCGCAGTCGACGCCGCGACCGGGTCGGCGGTCCGGTGACCGCGCCGCGTCCTGCCCGCACGGCAGCCGCGGCCGTCCTGCTGGTCTGCGCGGTGCTGTCGGTCGGCTGGCTCGTCCTCGGCGTGGTCGTGACCCTGGCGGCGCACGCGCCGGGTGCCGTCCCGGGGTTCCCCGCGGGGCACGGCAGCTGGGCCCGCGGCGTCCTCGCCGGGGTGTCTCGCAGCCAGCCGCTCGCCCCGGCCGTGCTCGACTCCGTGCTGGGCCTGGTCCTCCTGGGCGCGGGGGCCGCCGCGCTGGCGGTCCGGGACCGTGCCCGTCCGGTCCGGCTCCTGGGCCTCGCGCTGGTCACCGTGGCCGGTGCCTTCAGCCTGCAGTCCGCGGCGGCGGCCGCGGTGGTCGGCACCGTGACCGGGTCCCCGATGGCCGGCGTCCTGCCGCAGCGGGTGCTCCCCGTCGTGGCCTCGGCGGCCTACGCCACCGCGGTGCTCGTGTCGTGCTCCCCGACGTTCCCGAGCTCACGCCGGGGAGTGCTGCGCCGCCCGCCGGTGGTCGCCGCCGTCGGGGGAACGGCGGCCCTCGCGGCCGTCCCCGCGCCGCTGTCCCTGCGCTGCGTGCTCGTCATGGTGTTCGCCGTGCCGCTCACCGGGGTCGCGGCGGCGCACGGCAGGCTCGGCGCTCCCGACGGCGGCCGGCTCTCCGCGCAGGCCCGGTGGCTGGCGGGCGTGCTGGCCGCCGTCGCGGTCGTCGGCGGAGCGCTGGCCGTCCTGACCGCGCTGCCGTGGCCCGGCGGGTGGACCGGCCCCGTGCCCGTCGACCCTCCCGGTCGACCTGCGGCAGGACAGCAGACCGCGCTGCTGTTCTGGTCCGCCCGGCTGTCCGGTGCCGTCGTCGCCGGGGCGGTGCTCGTGGCCGCCCGGCGGACCGCCGGACAGCCGTCCGGCCGCGGGATCGCCGTCGCGCTGGTCACGGCGCTGGTCGGCGCCGGCTACGTCGCGGTGCAGGTCGCGGTGGGGAGGGCCGCCGGTCCCGGCCTCGGGACGGCGGTGGCCACCCTGGTGGCGGCGGCGGCCTTCCTGCCCGCCTGCGTCCTGGCCGACCGCACGGCCGACCGGCTCCTGTACGGGCGGCGGCCGGCGCCCTACGGCGTCCTGGCCCAGCTCGCCGCGCTGCCCCGGCCCACCGGCCGCGACGTGCCCGACCTGGCCCGGGTGGTGGAGGCCGTGGGGCGCGGGCTGGGCGCGACCGCCTGCCGGCTGGTCGTGCACCGGCCGGGTCTGCGCGACCGGTCGTACGGCTGGACCAGGCCGGGGGAGGAGGAGGCCGCCGCGCTGGTCGAGGTCGCGGTCCGGCACCGCGGCGAACGGGTCGGCACCCTCGCCGTGGACCCCGCGACGGTGGCCGGTCTGCAGGGGCAGCGGGCACGACTGCTGGAGGCCGTCGCCGGCAGCCTGGCCGTGGTGCTGCAGGCGGCCCGCTCGGGCACCGAGCTGGAGCGCCAGCTCCGGGCGGCGCTGGCGCACGCTGCCGAGATCGCCGCCGCGCGCCGCCGGGTCGTCGCCGAGACCGACCGCGAGCGGCGCCGCATCGAACGGGACCTGCACGACGGTGCCCAGCACCACCTGGTCTCGTCGAGCCTGGTGCTGGGGCTGGTCGAGCACCACCTGGGCGCCGGGCGGCCGGCGGAGGCGCGCGCCCAGCTGGACCGGTTCGCCCAGCAGCTCGACGAGGCCGAGGCCGTCCTGGAGCGCACGGCCACCGGGGTCTCCTCGCCGGTGCTGGCCGAGCGCGGCCTGGTCGCCGCCCTGCACGCCGAGTACGACGGCGGGCTCCTGCCGGTCACCCTCGACACCAGCGGAGTGGCGCCCGGCCTGCGCGCTGCGCCCGAGGTGGAGGCAGCGGTCTACTTCTGCTGCCTCGAGGCGGTGGGCAACGCGCGCAAGCACGCGCCCGGCGCCCCCGTCGAGGTGCGCCTGGCCGTCGCCGGCGCACACCTGGGCTTCACGGTCCGCGACGAGGGCCCCGGCTGGGACGTCGATGCCGCCTCCGGCGCTCCCGGACGGGGCCTCCGCAACGTGGTGGCCAGGATCGGCTCGGTCGGTGGGCGCGTCGACGTCCGCTCGGCACCCGGCGCGGGCACGACGGTCGAGGGCCGCGTCCCGCTGCCCGGAGGCGCCGTGCCCGGGAGCGGGCCCGCACCGGCCCTCCCGCTGCTCGGCGACGTCCGAGCCGCGGTGCGGATCGCCGGTGACCTGTACCGCGACACCCCCCACGCCGAGCGGCTCCGCGCGCTCGCCGGCCACCTCGCCGGACCGGTGCGGGTGGCCGTCGTCGGACCCCCGGGTGCCGGGGCGGCCGATCCGGCGGCGGGCACGCTCGCCGCCGCCCTGTCCGCCGACCCGGCCCTGCAGGCCACGCGGATCGGAGTGCCGCCCGATCCCGGGAACCCCGTCGCCGACGCCCGCCTGCTGCTCCTGCGCGCGCAGGGGCCGTGGCCGGAGGAGGGCGGCGGGCCGGACCCGGACGGCGACCCGGGACCGGTGCGGCCGACCCGGACGATCGGCGTGCTCCTCGATCCGGAGGCGGCCGGTGGGCGCCCCGGTCCCGACGTCCTCCCTCCCGCCGTCCGTCGCCGGTGCCGGGCGGTGGTGCCGGTCGCCGACGGCCTGGTCCGGGCGGCCGCGGTGCTGGACGACGCCGACCACCGCGCGCTGCTCCGGACACTGCACCCGGCCGGCCCCGGAGCCGCCGCCGGCGTCGTCCCGCTGGAGCTCGTGGAGCGGCTCGGCGAGGACGGTGCCCGGTGCGCGGTGGAGCTGGTCCGCACCGGTGCGGCGCCGACCCGTGCCGCGCTCGTGGAGGCGCTCCGGTGGAGGAGCGGGCTGAGCCGGTTGCGGGAGGTCGTCGTCACGGCGTTCGTCGGCCGCGCTCCGGTGGTCGCTGCGCGCACCGTGCTCGGGGCTCTCGAGGCCCTGGTCCGGACGGCCCCGCCGCCGGGTGACCGCGCAGCGCTCCTCTACGCGCTCGACCGCATCCGGTCCGGCGCTCCCGAGCTCGCGGAGCTCGACCTGCTCGACGCCCTGTACGCCGGGGAGGTCGAGCTCCCGGACGGCGACCGCCTCGCCGCCGAACGCCTGCTCGGCGGCCGCGGGGACCAGTCGTGGGCCCGGCTGGGGTGTCCTCCCCAGGCCGGCCGCGAGGAGCTGGCGCGAGCCGCGGCGCGGGAACTGGCCCGCTGGCAGCGGACGGCCCGCAACCCGGTGTCGCCGACCGCCACCCGGGCCGCCGCCGAGCTGCTGGCCGGCACGTGCCGGCGGCTGTCCCCACCTCCTGCCGGTGGGGTCGGGACCGACCGCGTCAGCGGATGACCCGCAGCAGCCGGGTCTCGGCGGCCGCCAGCTCCCGGCGCGGGGTCGGCAGGAGGACGCCGCGGGCCCGCGCCCGCATCTGCCGGATCGAGTCCAGGTCGGCGGCGATCTCGCCCATGGCGACGCCGGCCTGCTCCGCGGCGTCCGCGGCCGCGCGAGCCGCCCGGTACTGCTGGTCGAGCAGCTCGGCGCGCCGTCCGACGGCGGCCGCGGTGGCGTCCCGGAGCTCCTGCTGGAGAGCCCGGAGCGCGTCGCGGGCCTGTTTGCCGAGGGCGAGGTGCCAGTCGTCGCTGCGGGTCCGCAGGGTCGCCCGCACCCGGGTGCGGCGCGCCTCCCGCTGCTGGTGACGCTCGACGGTCCACGCGGCCCCACCCATGGTGAGCGCTCCGGCGACGGAGCAGACCAGGAACACCCAGGCCGGCAGGGCCAGGCCGAGGAACCGCGGGATGACGACGCCCATCAGCAGCCCGCCGTAGGTGGGCATCCCGACGGTGAGCAACCGCGCAGCCGCCCGGGACGGAGCCGGGGTCGCCGGCGGACGGGCGGGGAGCCCGGCGACCAGCTGGGCGGCCGTCCGGGCCGACGGCGCCCGGACCGGGAGCGCGTCCGGCAGCTCCAGCTGGGCGGCGAGCCGGGCCGCGACCGCCCGCGCGCCGTCGCGCAGCAGCCGCTGGACGGCGGCTGCCTCGGCGATGAGGCGCTCGGTCAGCCACTGGTCGAGCCGGTCGGCGCTCCTCGCGCTCCGGGCGGCCGCGATCGCCTCCTCGGCCTCGGCCACGACGGTGCGGATCCCGTTGAGCACGCCGTAGTCCACGTCGGAGGAGACGGCGGCGAAGCCCTCCGCCAGGACCTGGCCCCAGGTGCTCGCGCGGGCCTGGAACTGCTGCAGCAGGTCCCGCGCCCGGTCGCGCTCGCCGCGCAGCCGGGGGGCGAGGCCGGGATCGGCCAGGGTGGCGCGGCGGGTGCGGAGGTCGACCTCGAGGGTGTCGAGCGCGTGCAGGACGGCCTTGGCGGCGTCGCGCACGGCGTCGGCACGGGGGGAGGCCGGGGCGTCGAGCGCGTCCCGGGCGGCGGTCAGCCGGCGGACGAGGTCGGGACGTGCGTTGGCCTCGGCGCCCTGCAGGGTGAGGTCCACAAGGTCCCGGGCGGTTGCGACTGCTCCGCTGGTCGCGGTGTCCGGGCCCAGCCGGGGATCGGCGTTCACGGTGAGGTCCTCCTCGTCGGCACGTGCCGGGTACGGGGGCGAGCCCGGGCGGGAACCGCCCGGGCTCGCCGGCTGGGAGGTGGGTCAGACCAGGAGGAAGTGGCTGGCGTCGCCGCCGTCGGCGCTGGCGGTGTTGGACTGGACGCCGCCGATGTTGACGTTGCCGGCGTTGACCGCCACACCGCCGTCGCCGCCGTCGCCGAACAGTCCGCCGGCGCCACCGTCCGCGCTGGCCGTGTTGGTCTGGCTGCCGCCGAAGTTGATGTTGCCGGCGTTGACCGCCACGCCACCGTTGCCGCCGTCGCCGTAGAGGGGGACGTAGGAGCTGTAGAAGGACATCGGGTTCTCTCTTCCGTGAGGGGGTTTCGCGGTCCGAACCGGCGGTTCGTGCCGTGAGAGAAGAATGCGCTCATCGGGAAAGGGGGACCATCGAGGTGTCCCTACAGAATGGCGAGGACCAACCCCCTTCTCGATGGGGGGAGGACCCCCGTGGTGGTGGGGTGGTGCCACCCCGACCACCGGGGAGCGGCACCGCAGCCGGCGTCCCCGGGCACGCGGACGAGCGAGCCCCGGGCGGGAGTCGCCCGGGGCTCGCTGGGAGGGAGATGTGGGTCAGACGAGGAGGAAGTGGCTGGCGTCGCCGCCGTCGGCGCTGGCGGTGTTGGACTGGACGCCGCCGATGTTGACGTTGCCGGCGTTGACCGCCACACCGCCGTCGCCGCCGTCGCCGAACAGTCCGCCGGCGCCACCGTCCGCGCTGGCCGTGTTGGTCTGGCTGCCGCCGAAGTTGATGTTGCCGGCGTTGACCGCCACGCCACCGTTGCCGCCGTCGCCGTAGAGGGGGACGTAGGAGCTGTAGAAGGACATCGGGTTCTCTCTTCCGTGAGGGGGTTTCGCGGTCCGAACCGGCGGTTCGTGCCGTGAGAGAAGAATGCGCTCATCGGGAAAGGGGGACCATCGAGGTGTCCCTACAGAATGGCGAGGACCAACCCCCTTTCCGGGAGTGGGGAGCACCCCCCTCTCGCCGCGCGGCCCAGGACCCGGCCCGCGCCGGGTCCTGGGCCGCGCGGGTGCCGGGTCAGACGGTCTCGGGCACCCGGAGGTGGGCGAGGACGAGGTCCATCTCGGCGACGTCGAGGACGTCGACGCCCATGGTGCGCACGCCCTCCTCCCGCAGGAGCCGGGCCTGCTCCCGGGTCCGCTCGAGGTCGGCGCGGCTGTCGAGGACGACCGTGCCGACGGCGTGGCCGCTGTCCCGGTCGAGGAGCAGGCTGAGGCTGCAGAAACCGGGCAGCTCCTGGATCCGCGGCACCATGTGGGTGCGGTACAGGTCGAGCACCTCGTCGGCCCGGCCCGGGTCGCCGCGGCTCCAGGTGAGCCGGGCGCAGGCGCCGTCCCGGGAGGGGTGCTCGCGGTGCAGGACCGCGATCTCCCACTCCTGCACCTCGAGGTCGTCGCCTGCTCCGAAGCGGTCCATCAGCTGCCAGCGCATGGGGGCGACGCGCTCGGCGCTGGCCTGCATCGCCTGCCGGTCCTCCCAGGCCGACGTCGCGATGCACCGGCCGCTCTCGCGGTCGCACGTCATCGACAGGCCGACGCAGCCGTCCATGTCCTGCACGGCCGGCCAGACCTCGTCCCGCACGTAGGCGATGGCGTCGTCGAGCGAGCCGGGGTTGCCGCGGATGGTGGTCGATCGGGCGTACATGCCGCCCTCCTCTCGGACCGGCGGCGACGCCCCTGCGGCATCGCCGCACGGCCGAGCGTCCTCCCTCGCGCAGCGCCGGACAACGGTCCTCCGCGCGCGGGGCGGCGTCCGTCCGGGGACGAGCGGACCGACCCAAGACGGGTTCCTCGACGACGAGGTCACACGAGGGCGAGGTCACACGAGGACGACGTCACACGAGGACGACGTCACACGAGGACGACGTCACTCGAAGACGATGCAGACCTTGCCCGCCGCGCCCCCGTCGGCGACGCGGTAGGCCTCGCCGGCCCGGTCGAGCCCGAAGCGGTGGGTGACGATGCGCTCCGGGTGCAGCTCCCAGCGCACCAGGTGCTCCAGCAGGTCCTCCATGTGCCGCAGCGAGGTCACCCACGAGCCGTGCAGGCTGATCTGCTTGTGGATGAGCAGCTCGGACACCGCGAAGGTGATCTGCCCGCCCTCGCCGACGAAGGCGCAGCGTCCCCAGGTCCGGGTGTTCTCCAGGGCGACCACGCGGGCGGCGCCGCTTCCGGAGCAGTCGATGCTGGCCTCGCAGCCGCGGCCGCCGGTCAGCTCCCAGATCGTGTCGGTGGCCCGCTCGTCGGCCGGGACGGCGTGGTCGACCAGGCCCAGCTCCTCGGCCATCCGCAGCCGCTCGGGAGCGACGTCGGTGCCGATGACCGGCCCGGCCCCCAGGGCCCGTCCGAGCATCGCGGCGGCCAGGCCGACCGGCCCGAGCCCGGTGACCAGCAGCCGGTCCTTCCCGGACAGCTGCAGCCGCAGCAGGCCCTCGTAGGCGGTGCCGAAGCCGCAGGACACCAGCGCCCCATCGACGTGGGACAGCGGCTCGGGCAGCAGGATGCAGGTGGCCTCCTCGGCGAGCAGGTACTCGGCGTGCCCGCCGTCGCGCTGCCAGCCGTGCGCCGCCCGCAGCGGCGAGGTGCACCCGATCATGTAGCCCGAGCGGCACTCCTCGCAGACGCCGCACCCGGCGATGTGGTAGACGACCACGCGGTCGCCGGGCCGCAGCCGGCGGGTGCCGGGGCCGACGGCCACGACCTGACCGCACGGCTCGTGCCCGGCGATGACGCCCTGGTAGGCCTCCGGGTCGGTGCCCAGGTGCTCGCGGTAGATGGCGCGGATGTCGCTGCCGCAGATCGAGGACGCCTTCATCGCGAGCAGGACCTGACCGTGCCCGGGTTCGGGCACCTCGACCCGGACGTGCTCGACGGTGCTGTCGCCGAGCAGGCGGACGCCGGCCATCTCGGACATCAGCTCTCCTCCGCCGTCGCGGGGGAGGCCCCGACCCGCCTCACCGGCCGAGTCCGAGGGCGCGGACGGCGTTCTGCTTCATGATCAGCGGCTTGACCTCGTCGCGGATCTCGAGCGCCTCGAAGTCACGGATCCACCGCTCGGGGCGGATGAGCGGGTAGTCCGAGCCGAACAGCACCTTCTCCCTGAGCAGCGTGTTGGCCGCGCGGATCAGCTGGGGCGGGAAGTACTTCGGGGACCAGCCGGAGAGGTCGATGTAGACGTTGGCCTTGTGCTGGGCGACGGCGATCGCGGCGTCCTGCCAGGGCACCGAGGGGTGGGCCATGATGATCGTCAGGCCGGGGAAGTCGGCGGCGACGTCGTCGAGCAGCATCGGGTCGGAGTAGCGCAGCTTGATGCCCCGCCCGCCGGGCAGTCCGGAGCCGATGCCGGTCTGGCCGGTGTGGAACAGCGCGGGCACCCCGAGGCTCTCCAGCTCCGCGTAGAGCGGGTGGTGCGCGCGGTCGTTGGGCAGGAAGTCCATCAGGCTGGGGTGGAACTTGAAGCCGCGGACGCCGTGCTCGGTGACCAGGCGCCGGGCGGCGCGGACACCGGCGACGCCGCGGTGCGGGTCGATCGAGCCGAACGGGATGAGCACGTCGGGGTGCTCCGCGGCGGCCTGCGCGATCTCCTCGTTGGACAGGGCCGGCTGCCCGGTGGCGGCCTCGGCGTCGACGGTGAAGACGACCGCGGCCATCTGCCTCGACCGGTAGTCGGCGGCGATGTCGGCGACGGTCGGGTCGTAGGGGTCGCCCTTGAAGTACTTCGCGGCCGCCGCGTTCAGTTCGTCGTCCAGGGCCAGGTGACCGGAGGAGTCGGCGTGGACGTGCACGTGCACGTCGATGGCCACCAGCGCGTCGAGGTCCAGCCCGCTCACCGCAGCACCGGCCGCAGGGGAGGCGGCGGTCGAGGAGGCGGTGTCGGTCGGGTCCACGAGGTCCTCCTGGGAGTGGGTGGGGCCGCCGGCCACCACCCTCCCCGGGTCGGGTACGGCACGCCAGGGGACGGTCCGCACGCGGCCGGGCGAGGCAGCGCCGTCCACCTTGACCCCGCAGGCGGGTGCGTGCGTTGATGAGCCACCCGTTCCGCTCCAGACGAACCGCTGGTGCGCTTCCCGGCTGTAGCGCGTCCGACCGGTGCCCGCCACCGGTCACCGGAGGGACGACATGCCCGACCACGACCGCGGGCGACCGGCGACCTTCGCCGCGCCGAGGATCGAGTCCGACCGCCTGGCCGACGGCCGCGTGCTGCTGCGCTCGGCCGAACCGCTGGCCGAGCACCCGGTCAGCGTCGTCTCCGAGTTCCGGCGGCACAGCGAGGAGCACCCCGAGCGGCTCCTGGTCGCCGAGCGCGGTGTCGACGGCGAGTGGGCCCGGCTGACCTGGGGCGAGGCGCGGGCGCAGGCCGACCGGCTCGCCCAGGGCCTGCTCGACCGGGGCCTGGCCGACCGCCCGGTGCAGGTGCTGTCGGGCAACAGCCGGCTGCACCTGCTCGTCACCCTGGCGGCGATGACCGTCGGCGCCCCGGTGGTGCCCACCAGCGTCGCCTACTCGCTGCAGAGCGCCGACCACGCGGAGCTGCGCGCGATGACCGACCTGGTGGAACCGGGGCTGGTCGTGGCCGAGGACGCCTCCTTCGCCGCGGCCGTGGCGGCCGTCGCCGGCGGGCGGCCGGTGCTCAGCCGGGACGGCGACCTGCCCGGCTCGGTCCCGGCGGCCGACCTCGGTGCCGACCCCACCGCCGACGTCGACCGGCGGTGCGCCGCGCTGAGCCGGCAGGACGTGGCCAAGATCCTGTTCACCTCGGGGTCCACCGGCAGCCCCAAGGGCGTCCTCAACACCCACGGCATGCTCATGGCCAACCAGCAGCAGATCCGCCAGGTCTGGCCCTTCCTCGTGCAGGAGCCGCCGGTGCTGCTCGACTGGCTGCCGTGGAGCCACACCTTCGGCGGCAACCACGACCTGGGCATGGTGCTGGCCAACGGCGGCACGCTGTGGATCGACGACGGGCGGCCCGCCCCGGCGCTGGTCGGCCGCACCGTACGCAACCTGGCCGACGCCCGCCCCACCCTGTACCTCAACGTGCCGGCCGGCTACGCCGCGCTGCTGCCGCACCTCGAGCGCGACCCGGCGGCCGCACGCGCCTTCCTCGGGCGCCTGCGGCTGGGCTTCTTCGCCGGGGCCGCGCTGCCGCAGCAGCTGTGGGACCGGCTGGAGGCGCTGGCCGCCGACCACGGCGCCTCGATGACGATGACCACCTCCTGGGGGCTGACCGAAACCGCGCCGGCCGCGACCTCGGCGCACTTCCCGATCACCCGCAGCGACGTCCTCGGCGTCCCCCTGCCCGGGGTGGAGCTGGCGCTGGTGCCGGTGGGGGAGAAGACCGAGGTCCGGGTGACCGGGCCCAACGTCACGCCCGGCTACCACCGCCGTCCCGACCTCACCGCGGCCGCCTTCGACGAGCACGGCTTCTTCCGCACCGGCGACGCCGTCGCGCTCGCCGACCCCGCCGACCCGGCGGCGGGCCTGGTCTTCCGCGGCCGGATCGCCGAGGACTTCAAGCTGTCCACCGGCACCTTCATCAGCGTCGGGACGCTGCGGCCCCTGCTGCTGTCGGCCGCCGAGGGGCTGTTGACCGACGCGGTGATCTGCGGCCAGGACGGCGAGCGCGTCACCGCCATGGTGTGGGTGCACCCCGACGCCGCCGGCCGCGTCGACGCCGACGGCGTCCCGGACGAGGCGCTGCGTGCCGACCTGGCCGCCACCCTGCGGCGCCTGGCCGCGCGGGGCGGCGGCTCCTCGCAGTGCGTCGAGCGCGTCCTGGTGCTCACCGAGCCGGCCCGCCTGGACGCCGGTGAGATCACCGACAAGGGCTACGTCAACCAGGCCGCCGTCCGCGACCGCCGCGCCGACCTGGTGGCGCTGCTGTCGAGCCGGCCGCTGCCGCCGCGGGTCGTCTGCCGGGAGGGCTGAGCTCCCCTCACCCGCCCGCGGTGAGCCGGGGGAGGACGGCCGCGGTGAACAGGTCGACCACCTCCCGCCGGCGGGCGCCGGTCCCGACCGGGGAGAACACCAGGGTCTCGGCGCCGGCGTCGGCGTACTCGCGGGCCCGGGCGAGCACGCGGTCGGGGTCGCCGTGCAGCAGGTAGCGGTCGGCGAGCGGCGCGAAGTCCTGCTGGTACACGGCGCTCACGCCGTCGACGACCTCCTGCCGGGCCCGGGCCGCGTCGGCGTCCACCCCGCCCCAGGAGAAGACCGCACCCCGGACGGCCGCGGGGTCCCGCCCCGCCCGCTCGGCCGCCTCGCGCACCTCGGCGAGGCTGCGGGCCAGCTGCTCGGGCGTGTACATGTACGGCATCCAGACGTCGGCGAACCGGCCGGCCCGCCGGATCGCCGGTGCCCGGCGGCCGCCGAGCCACAGCGGCGGGCCGCCGGGCTGCACCGGCCCGGGGGAGAGCGCCAGGCCCTCGATGCGGGTGTACCGGCCGGCGAACTCGACCGGGCCGCCGGCCCACAGCCGGCGCAGCAGGTCCAGCGCCTCGTCGGTGCGCGCGCCGCGCTGCCCGACGTCGACGCCGGCGGCGACGAACTCCGGCGGGTACTCGCCGCCGACGCCGACCCCCAGGTCGAAGCGGCCACCGGAGACCTGGTCGAGGGTCGTCGCCAGCTTCGCGGCCAGGGCGGCGGGATAGAGCGGCAGCACCGTCAGCGAGCTGAGCAGGCGGATGCGGTCGGTCGCCCCCGCGGCCGCGGCGAGGGCGACGAAGGCGTTGGACGGGGCGCCGTGGAAGAACAGGTGCTCGCCGGTGGCGATCCCGTCGTAGCCCGCGTCCTCCGCGCCGCGCGCCTCGGCGGCCACGGCGGTCTGGTCGGCGCCCAGCGTCAGGACGACCCGCACGGCACCTCCCCGTCGTCCAGGGCCCGGAGCATCACGAGCCGTCGGCGACGAGCTCGGTGTCCACCCCGATGCGGCCCACCTTCGACGCGCCGCCCGGGCTGCCCAGCGGCGCGTCGCGACCCGGGAGCGGCTCGACGAAGAACCGCCGGTTGTCGGCGACGTGCGGCTCGTTCTCCTCGGTGACCCGGCGGTCCTGCGAGATGGCCTCGACCGGGCAGACCGGCTCGCAGGCGCCGCAGTCGATGCACTCCTTGGGGTTGATGTAGAGCTTGCGGTCGCCCTCGTAGATGCAGTCGACCGGGCACTCCTCGACGCAGGACATGTCCGTGGTGTCGATGCACTCGGCGCCGATGACGTAGGGCACGGGGAGTCCTCCTGGCGGGTGTGGGGATCGGGGTCAGGCGCGCGTGGCGCTCACGCCGGGCCCCCGGTGATCGGCGTCAGGTCGGGCTCGGCCGCACCACCGAGGCGCTCGGTCGCCAGCTCGCGGATGCGGAAGCGCTGCAGCTTGCCGGTGGCCGTGGTGGGGAGCTCGTCGAACACGACGATGTGCCGTGGCCGCTTAAAGGCGGCCAGCCCGTCCCGGCACCAGGCCACGAGGTCCTCGGCGCCGGTGGCGGCCTGCGGGGTGAGGACGACGCAGGCGACGGGCTTGTCCAGGCCGGTCTCGTCGGGCACGGGGACCACCACCGCCTGTGTCACGTCGGGGTGGGCGCGCAGCCGCTCCTCCACCTCGGTCGGGGACACCCAGATCCCGCCGGCCTTGATGATGTCGTCGGTGCGGCCCAGTGAGCTGAAGTACCCGTCGGGGCTGCGCACGTAGGTGTCGCCGGTGCGCACCCACTCGCCCTGGAACACCCGGCGGGTCACCTCCGTGCGCGACCAGTAGCCGGTCGCCGCCGACGACCCCGTCACCCACAGGTTGCCGGGCGTGCCGTCGGGGACGGGCTGCCCGTCGTCGTCGAGGATCCGCGCGTCGTAGCCGGCGACCAGCTCGCCGGTGGCGCCCGGCCGGGTGCGGCCGGGCCGGCCGCTGATGAAGATGTGCAGCATCTCGGTGGAGCCGATGCCGTCGAGCATCTCCACGCCGAAGGTGCCCGTGAACCGCTCGAACAGCGGGGCCGGGAACGCCTCACCGGCCGACACGCAGGCGCGCACCCCGGTGAACGCGTCGGCGGGCAGGCCGGCCGCCAGCAGCGCCGCGTAGTAGGTGGGGCCGGCGAAGAAGAGCGTCGGCCGCTGCTCGCGCAGCACCCGCAGCGTCCCGGTGGGGCTGGGCCGCGAGCGGTCGAGGACCGTGCTCGCGCCGACCGAGAACGGGAACGTGAGCGTGTTGCCCAGGCCGTAGGCGAAGAAGAACTTCGCCACGGAGAAGGTGACGTCGTCGGGGCCGATCGCCAGGACGTCGCGGGCGTAGGTCACGGCGGTGTCGCGCAGCGAGCCGTGCCGGTGCATCGCGGCCTTGGGCGTGCCGGTGGTCCCGGAGGTGTAGAGCCAGAACGCGGGGGAGTCGGCGACCGTGGGGTAGGGCTGCGCGGCCTGCTCGGCGAAGTCCGCGCCGGCGGCGGTGAAGTCCGCCCAGGTGCGCACGCGCACCCCGGGGACCTCCGGCAGCGCGTCGGCGGTGAGGACGACGACGTCGGTCAGGTCCCGGCTGCCGGCGACCGCGGTCCCGAGCGCGGCGAACTCCGAGCTGAGCACCACCAGGCGGGCCCGGCTGTCGGTGGCCAGCACCGCGATGTCCTTGGGCGTGAGCATGGTGCTCACCGGCACCGGGACCGCGCCGATGCGCAGCCCGGCGAGGAAGGCGGTGAGCAGCTCGGGGGTGTCGCCCATGCACAGCAGCAGGCGCTCCTCCGGGCGGATCCCGGCGGCGACGAGGGCGGCGGCGAAGGCGCGGACGGCCGCGTCGATCTCGGCGTAGGTCAGGGTCCGGACGCTGCCGTCGAGGTCGATCGCCGTGATCGCGCGGCGGTCGGGCGTGGCGCGGGCGTGCCGGGTGACCAGCCACTCGGCGGCGTTGAACGGCTCGCCGGAGGGGACCGGCGCCTCGGGCCGCAGGGCGGCGGGGGAGGTGGGGACGGTGTCCAGGGTGGCCACGGTGCTCGACCCTTTCCGTGCCGGGGGACCGAGGCGGAGGACCGCTCGGGGGAGGGGAGGCCGGCCGCGTCGGCCGGCGTCGTGCGGGCCGCGGCCGGGCCCCCCAGGGCCCGGCCGCAGTGCTGGCCCTCCTGCAGGGGCCCGCGAGCTCGCGAGCGGTGGGGGGCAGGAGGGTCCTTCTAGAAGCGCACGTAGTCGTACTCGACCGGCAGGGAGTTGATCCCGACCGAGGGCGGGGCGATCCAGCCGGCGAACTCGCCGGGCTCGTAGTGCGGCACCATCAGCTCGGCGACGCGGGCCCGGTCCTCGGCGGTGGGCAGGAACTCGCCGACCCGCTGCTGCCAGGTGGCCTCGTCGACGATCTCGCCGGTGGGCGTGACGTGGTGCCCGGCGAAGGCGCCGACCTTGCGGTTGAACCCCTGGTGCGGCAGGTACAGCCGCTGCTCCAGGCCGGCGTCCTCCAGCTCCTGGTTCCACCGCCGGACGCCGTTCTCGCAGTCGGCGGCGTACTCGTTGCGCAGGTCGAGGTTGAGCGCGGTGAGCATCGGCACCGTGCGGGTGGACAGCTGCCCGTCCTCGACGACCGGGACCTCCATCGTCAGGTCGTGCAGCTGGTGGTCGTCCTTGCGGCGGGTCTCCATCCAGCGGCCCTTGAGCCCGGCGGTGTAGTACGCCGCGACGTTGGAGGAGGTCTCGGAGCCGAAGAGGTCCATCGAGACGGAGTACTGGAAGTTCAGGTACTTCTGGATGACCGACAGCGGGATGCCGCCGTGGGACCAGATGTCGTCGGTGCCGTGCTCCTCGATCAGCTCCGCGGTCCGCTGGACGGTGCGCTGCACGCCCGTCGTCCCGACGAACATGTGGTGCGCCTCCTCCTTGAGCATGAACTCGCAGGTGCGCGCCAGCGGGTCGAAGCCGCTCTCCTTCAGCGTGCCGAGCTGGTACTTGCCGTCCCGGTCGGTGAAGTAGGTGAACATGAAGAACGACAGCCAGTCGGTCGTCTCCTCGTTGAACGCCCCGAGGATGCGCGGGGAGTCGAAGTCACCGGAGTTGCGCTTGAGCAGCTGCTCGGCCTCCTCGCGGCCGTCCTTCCCGAAGTAGGCGTGCAGCAGGTAGACCATCGCCCACAGGTGGCGGCCCTCCTCCACGTTGACCTGGAAGAGGTTGCGCATGTCGTAGAGCGACGGCGCGGTCATGCCCAGGTGCCGCTGCTGCTCGACCGAGGCGGGCTCGGTGTCACCCTGGACGACGATCAGCCGGCGCAGGTCCGACCGGTGCTCGCCGGGCACCTCCTGCCAGGCCGGCTCGCCCTTGCGGTCGCCGAAGTTGACCTTCCGGTCGGGGTCGCGCTCGGCGAGGAAGATGCCCCAGCGGTACTCCTCCATGGGCACTCGGTCGAAGTGCGCCCACCCGTCGCGGCCGACGGCGATCGCCGTCCGCAGGTAGACGTCGTGCGTCGGGATGGACGGGCCGAGGTTCTTCCACCAGTCGAGGAACTTCGGCTGCCAGCCCTCCAGCGCCCGCTGCAGCTTGCGGTCGCCGGCCAGGTTGACGTTGTTCGGGATCCGCTCGCTGTAGTCGATGCGCGACAGCGGCCCGGTGGGGGTGGGGGCGTCCCCGGTGACCGTGCCGCTCTGCGGGGTGGACTCGGTGGTGGTCATGGTCAGACCCGCTTCCTGTCGTAGTCGGCGCGCTTGCCGGTTCCGTAGCGGCGCAGTGCTCCCTCGGGCCCAGCGGCGTTCGGCCGCTGGAAGATCCAGTTCTGCCAGGCGGTGAGCCGGCCGAAGACCTTCGTCTCCGGGGTCTCGCGGCCGGCGAAGCGCAGGTTGGCCTCCATGCCGGTGAGCGCGTCGGGGGAGAAGCTGGCGCGCTCCTCGATCGCCAGGCGGACCTCGTCCTCCCAGTCGATGTCGTCCGGCGTGCTGGTCACCAGGCCGAGGCCGTCCGCGTCGGTGGCCGGCAGGTCGCGGCCCACGGCCGCCTCGGCCGCGGCCAGCTCGTCGGCGCTGCCGAGGAAGCGGACCTGCAGGCGGGAGAGGCCGTTGCCCATCGGCAGCAGCCCGGTGTTGAACTCGTCGAGCCGGATGACCGCCGCCGGCTCCGGGCGCTCGTCGTCCTCGAACCGGCCCTCGAGCATGTACTGGCGGTCGGCGGCGAGGGCGATCTCGGCCAGCGAGCCGGCGAAGCAGGAGCCGGGCTCGATGAGCGCGAACAGGCTGCGGCTGGTGGTGTCCAGGCGCTTCAGCGTGCGGCGGTGGAAGCCGATCGTCTCGTTGACCAGCCAGTTCCCCCGGTTGGCCAGCAGGAACCGGTCGTAGGCGGCGACCGTGGCGACGTTCCCCTCCGTGCGCAGCAGCCAGGTGCCGACGGCGAGCTCGTTGGTCCGCAGCCGAAGGATCGCGTCGTCGAGCTCGCGGGTGGTGGCCAGCAGCCAGGCCGCGTCGCCCTGCTCCTGCAGCTCCTCGACGCTGCCGGGGACTGCGGTGGGGCCGAGCACGGTGATCGTCGCGGTGCCCGAGTCGCGGTCGAGGACGACGCGGAGGTGCTCGTAGCGGGTGGTGTCGCCGTCGACCGCGCGGCGCAGCGGGGTCAGCGCCACGCCGGTCGTGCCGGCACCCGGCCGGCTCGACGCGGCGGCGGCCGCGGCGGCCCGCCGGGCGACCTCGGCGTCGAAGTCGCGGGCCCTGACGCTGGCGTCGACCAGCCGCCACCGCACGGCGCGCTCGCCGCGGACGCCCTCGGCGGTGGTGGCGAAGACGTCGGCCAGGTCCCGGCGGACGCCGCGCTTGTCGACCACGCGGGTCAGGCCGCCGGTGCCCGGCAGCACGCCGAGCAGCGGGACCTCCGGCAGGGAGACCGCCGAGGAGTTGTCGTCGACGAGCACGATCTCGTCGCAGGCCAGCGCCAGCTCGTAGCCGCCGCCGGCGGCGGTGCCGTTGACCGCGGCGATGGAGCGCAGCCCGGAGTGGGCCGAGGCGTCCTCGAGGCCGTTGCGGGTCTCGTTGGTGAACTTGCAGAAGTTCACCTTCCAGCTGTGCGGGGACGCCGCGAGCATCTTGATGTTGGCGCCGGCGCAGAACATCCGCTCCTTGGCGCTGGTGACCACGACCACCTTGGCCTCGGGGTGCTCGAACCGGATCCGCTGCAGCGCGTCGTGCAGCTCGATGTCGACGCCCAGGTCGTAGCTGTTCATCTTCAGCTCGTAGCCCGGCACGATCCCGCCGTCCTCGGCGACGTCGAGGGTGAGGGTCGCGACCTCGCCCTCGACCGACAGCCGCCAGTGCCGGTAGCGCTCGGGGGAGGTGTCGAAGGAGACCTCGGTGGTCGCGGCCGGCTCGGCGACGGGGGCCGGTCCCTCCGCCGTCGTCGAACGGTCGTCGAGGGTGGTCACGGCGCCTCCTGAGGATGCGGGCGGATCGGCCCCGGAGGGCCTGCCGCGACCATCGTGTCGTGCTACACGACCTCGCGCAAGTAACGCCTCGGCTGTAGACATGTGGCGCAGACCACGGACGTCGACGGAGGTCTCGGTGACCGCTGCGCACACCCTGCGGTGGGTGCACGAGGACGACCCCCGGTGGGACGCCGACCGCGAGCGGGTCTTCGCCTCCGTGCCCGAGGGCGTCTTCCGCACCGAGGCCCGCCGGCCGGGCGAACGGCTGTCCAGCGACTGGTGGCGTGTCGAGCGCGACGGTGCCGTGGTCGGCTACGGCTGGCTCGACGACGTCTGGGGTGACGCGGAGGTGCTGCTCGCCGTCGAGGCGGGCGCGCGCGGCTCCGGCGTCGGGCTGTTCGTGATGCGCCACCTCGAGGAGGAGGCCGCCGCCCGCGGCCTGAACTACGTGCTCAACGTGGTCCGCGACACCCACCCCGAGCGGGCCGCGGTGACGGCCTGGCTGGAGCGCCGCGGGTTCTCCGCGGCCGAGGACGGCCGGCTGCGCAAGCAGGTCGGCGGTCGTGGCGCCGGCCGGGACGACGCGGGTGCTGACGCGGCGGGTGCTGACGGCGCGGGTGGGCGTGACGTCGGGCAGCGGCAGGACGGGCGGCCGGGCACCGGCGTGGCCGCCCCGCCCTCCGGCGACCGGCAGGCCCGCTACCTCGCCGAGCGCGAACGGGCAGCGAGCCGGCCGCGGTCGTCCTCCGAGCCGGCTGCCGTGGGGGCCGACCGGGGGCCGGGCGAGGAGGGGAGCGGCGGCTACGTCGACCCGGAGCAGCACCGGTACTGACGTTCGGCGCGGCCTCGTCCCGGTCGGCACGAGGCCCTGAGCTGCGCCTTCGTCGTCCACAGGTGTTGCTCACCTGAGTGTTCGAACGTATGATCGAACGCATGGCGGTGGGGTCGGCGGGTGAGGTGCTCGACGCGCCGCGCACCGACGACACCGCCGCTCCCACGGTGGGCTGGGCGGCCGGCCCACTGGGTGAGGTGCAGGCCGCCGAGCGGGAGATCTCCCGCCAGACCGCGCGCCGCGCGCGGGCGCTGGCCGCGTTCGCCGCGACCCGGCCGGCCTCGGCCGACCGGGCGCAGGGTGAGCGTGGCGCGATGTCGGCCCAGCGGTGGGCGGCGCGGGCGGACGTACTGCGCCCGGTGAGCGAGTGGGCCACCCAGGAGCTCACGGTCGCCCTGGGCGTCACCGCGCAGCGCGCCGAGGCCGAGCTCGAACGGTCCCTGATCCTGGTGCAGCGGCTGCCACGGGTGCTGGCTGCGCTGGAGTCCGGGCTGCTGCACGCCGGGCACCTGTGGTGCCTGCTCGAGCACGTGGCCCCGATCGCCGATGACGCCCTGCGCGGGCGGATCGAAGCGGAGCTGCTGGCCTGGATGGCCAGGCGGCACCGGGTGACCACCCCGGTGCAGCTCGGCGAGCGGGTGCGGCGCGTGGTCGCGAGGCACGACGCCCGCGACGCCGCCCGGGACCTGGCCCGGGCGCTGCGGCAGCGGGGGGTGTCAGTGCGGGCCGAGCGCACGCTGGGCATGTCGGCGGTCACGGTGGTGTGCACCACACCGGAGGCGCAGGCGTTCGTGCGGGCGCTGGCGGCCTGTGTGGATGCCCTCGACCCCGACCCGGCCGACACGCGCAGCCGCGGGCAGAAGACGGTGGACTGCCTGATGGACCTGGTGCTGCGCCCTGGCGAGGGCGAGCTGCCGCCGGTGCAGGTGCTGCTGACCATTGTCGCGTCGGTGCAAACCCTGCTGGGCGGGGACGGTGTCGGTGAGGTCGACGGGCAGCTGGTGCCCGCGGAGATGGCCCGCCAGCTCGCCCGAGCCTTCGCCGGCCTGGACCCCACAGGTCACGCAGCCGACACCGACCCGGACGCCACCGGCGCGGACACCGCCGATCCCGCCGCCGACGCCGGCATGACGCTCGCCGCTGGTCCCGGCTGCACCGGCACCAGCGAGACCAGGGGTGCCGGCGAGACCACGGGTGCTGAGCAGCCCGTCGACACCAGCGCGCCCGTGGTCGCCGGGCCGGTGGACTCCGCGGAGCCCACCGACGTCGAGTGCGGTCCGGTCGAACGGGCCGCCGCGGAGCTCAGCGATGCGGACTTCGACCGCTGGCTCGACGAGCTGGTGCGCCAGGCCTTCGGCGACGACCCGGCGCCCAGCGATGCCGCGGCACCCGGCGACCCGGGCTGGACACCGGGGTGGCCACCTGACCCCGCCGACGAGGCGAGCCGACCGGAGCCCGACCACCCGGACCGGCTCGACGCCGAAGCCGCCGACGGGATCGGCGCCGACCACCGGGACCGGCCCGATGACTTCTGCTCCTCGTGCAGTCGAGCGCGAGGCGCCACGCCGCACGGCGGCGACAGCACAGGTGCGTCTCCAGGCGGTTCCGGCTGGTGGGCGGCGGCCGACCGGGCCGTCGAGGACGCCGCCGCAGCCGTGCACACCGCCCGCCTGGCCCTGGGCGCCGCCCAGCGGATGGTGGCCACCGCGCAACGGGCCGACGCCGCCGAGGAGACCGCCTGGCAGACCAGCCCCGCCGGCCAGGTCACCACCGCCCCCGACGCGCTCGGCGCGCTGGCCGCCGCCACCGACACCCAGCGCGCCGACCTCGCCGCCCTGCTGGCCACCACCGCCGGCGGCGGACTGGCCGACCACCCTCGCCTCGCGCTCACCGACGCGGTCAGCGGTGCCCTGCTCGTCCTCACCGACCTGCCCGCACTGCACCGCACCGCCCACTGCGGCACCCGCGCCTGCCGCCGTCGGCCCCAGACCTGCGGCCACGACCTGAGCGCCCGCCCCGGCCTGACCGTGCCCGCCCCCACCGTCGGCTACAGGCCCGCCGCGGCGCTGGACCGCTTCCTGCGCACCCGCGACCGGCACTGCCGCTTCCCCGGCTGCCGCCGCCGCGTCCCCAGGGCCGGGGAGCTCGACCACGCCACGCCCCACCCGCACGGGGAGACCTCAGCGGCCAACCTGGCCGGCTTCTGCACCACCCACCACCGCGGCAAGCACCAGGCACCGGGCTGGACCCACACCCTCACCCCCGACGGCACCCTCACCGTCACCACACCCACCGGCCTGACCGCGGTCACCACCCCACCACCGTTCTGAGCACACGTGGCGCGGTCCCGGTCACTCCGAGGGACGACGTCCGGTCGGGACCGGCGGCGCCCGATCGCACGAGGCGCGAGCCGCCCGTCGCGCGCAGGGCTACCCGGCCGCGACCGGCCGGCGGCGGGGGGCGACCACCAGCGCGACACCCACGGCGGTGAGCGCGATGCCGGCCAGTGACACCGCGGCCGGCACGGTCCCGAACAGCAGCCAGGCCTCGAGGGCCACGGCCGGCGGCACCAGGTAGAAGAGGCTCGACACCTCGGCGGCCGTGCCCCGCCGCAGCAGCAGGAGCAGCAGCAGGACCGCGCCGAGCGACAGGGCGAGCACCAGCCAGACCATGGCCAGGACGAACTCCCCGGTCCAGCGGACCGTCATCTCCTCGGTGGCCAGCGCGCCGGCCAGCAGCACGACCGCCGCGGCGGCGTACTGCACGGCGGTGCCGCACAGCATCGGGACGCCGGTGCCGTACCGCTTCTGGTAGACGGTGCCGGCGGTGCCCGAGGCCAGCGCCACCAGGCAGGCCAGCAGGCCCGGCGGCGAGAGCGAACCCGCCTGCCCGGCCGCGGCGGTGAGGCCGGGCCAGACGACGACGGCGACGCCGGCCACCCCGACCGCCAGCCCGAGCCACTGCCGCGGCGCCGCCCGCTCGCCCAGCACCGGACCGGCCAGTACCACGGTGAGCACCGGCTGCAGGCTCACCACGACCGCCGACACCGGCGCCGGCACGCCGAGGGAGACCGCGACGAACACCCCGCCGAGGTACCCGGCGTGCAGCAGTAGGCCGACGGCCGCGGAGTGGCCGTACTGCGCCGGACGGGAGGGGAGCTCCGCGCGCAGGACGAGCGCGACGAGCGCCAGCAGGGTCGCGGCGAACACCATCCGCAGTCCCAGGAAGGTCAGCGGCTCGGCGTAGGGCAGGCCGGACTGGGCGCCGACGAAGCCGGTGCTCCACAGCAGCACGAACAGCGACGGGGCGCCCAGGCGCTGCACCCGCGACCGGCCGGGCGCGGTCACCGGGAGGTCAGTCACGCCGACGGGCCGGTGCGTCACCGAGCGGGCACTGCCGACTCCCGGCGCCGTGCCGCACGCGCTCGCCGAGCCGGTGCGGCGGCTCGCGCACCCCACCGTCGGGCGGGTCGAGGTCGACCTCCCGTGGCACGGTGCCCCGCCTCGTCATGGACCGCTCCGTCGAGTCCGGACGCACTACACCGCGCGTCGTCCGACGCCGGGATGCTGTAGCGCCACTCCGCGGTCTGTCAACTCGACACCGCCCGCGCCGACGGGGAGGCCGGCGTCCGGGTGGCCGTCCCGTCGCCCTGCGCCCGGGTGACACCATGGAGGCGTGGAGGTCGTGGACGGGCCGTTCGTGACCCGTCGTCAGGAGCTGGGTGTCGCCAGTGCCCGCAGCCTCCTGCTCACGGTCCTCGGCGAGTTCGTGCTCCCCAGTGGCCGGCCGGTCTGGACGGCGACGCTGATCGACCTGCTGGCCGACCTCGACGTCGCCGAGAAGGCGGCTCGTCAGGCCATCATGCGCACCGCCGACAGCGGGTGGATCGCCGGCAGCCGGGTCGGGCGCGAGACCCGGTGGGCGCTGACCGAGGCCGGCACCCGGCTGCTGCGGGAGGGCACCGACCGGATCTACGGCTTCGCCGCCGAGCAGCGGGAGTGGGACCGGCGGTGGCTGCTGCTCACCGTCGGCGTCCCGGACAACGCCCGGCCGCTGCGCCAGCGGCTGCGCACGCAGCTGGGCTGGGCCGGCTTCGGCTCGGTCAACGCGACGACCTGGGTCACCCCCCGGATCGACCGCGAGCCCGAGGCGCTGCGCGTGCTGTCCGACTGCGGCCTGCTCGCCGGCAGCTGGTCGTTCGTGGCGCAGGCCGGCGCCGTGGGCGACGAGCGGTCGCTGGTGCGCAGCGCCTGGGACCTCGACGAGATCGAGGGCCGCTACGAGGACTTCCTCGACCTGGTCGCCCGGCGCCGTCCCCGCACCGACCGGCAGGCGCTGGTGGCGCAGGTCCGGCTGGTCCAGGAGTGGCGCCGCTTCCCGCTGCTCGACCCCGCGCTGCCCACCGAGCTGCTGCCGCCGCGGTGGAGCGGCAACCGGGCCGCCGAGGTCTTCCGGGAGCGGCACGCCGCCTGGGCGCCCCGCGCCACGGCCGCGTGGGCCGAGCTCAGCCGCGACCGCTGAGACCGAGGCGCCCCCCGCGGGGGGTGCCCGCGTCGCGGCCGGATGGACTCACAGCGGTGTGCTGATTGCTTGATGGGTACCGCTGAAGGCATGCGGGCGTACTCGATGGATCTGCGTGAGCGGGTCGTCGCCGCAGTCGATCGCGGGATGACCCAGGAGCAGGCGGCAGTGACCTTCGGGGTGTCGGTGAACACCGTCGGCCGTTACCTGACCCGCCGGCGAAACACCGGCAGCCTGGCGCCGACCGCATACCGGCACGGACCCAGACCGGAGAAGACCCAGCGGCTGCAGGCCTGGCTGCCGGCCCGGCTGCAGGTGGCCGCGGATGCCACCTTGACCGAGCACGCCGGCTACCTCACCCCCCCAAGCCGCCTGAAAACCGCTGTCAGGCGGTCGCGGCGTGCGACGCCAGCCACTGGCGGCCGGCCTCGGTGAGCACCCGCATGTCCCGCTCGGCCGCCAGCAGCGGCGGGTCCTGGCGGTAGAGCCGGGCCACGAGGTGGTTGTCCGGGGCGAGCTGGCGGGCGATCTGGTGGGCCTCCAGCTTGTGCATCCGGCCCCCGGGTGCCTCGGCAAAGCGGCGCAGCAGTGCGGTCTGCGCCTCCTCGGGGTCACGGTCGCGGCCCTCGGAGGTGGCCGGTGCGGGCTCCTCGTCGAGCAGGGCGGTGACGGCGCGGGAGAAGGTCTGCACCAGGTCGCGGATGCGGTCGTCGCGGGACGGCGTCACGGCACCGCCGCCCGAGCCCTGCCACGTGCGCTGCGGGTGCCGGCGCAGGTACTCCTGCTCGAGCTCGAGCATCCGCTCGGTGTGGGTGCGGAACTGGTCGGCGGTGCCGTGCAGGAACACCCAGTGCCGCATGGCGTGGGCGTGCACGCCCTGGCGCTCCAGCTCCTCGTCGGACAGGTCGCGGGCCGGGACCCCGGGTCGTTCGGTCATGGCTGCTCCTCCGCGTGCCGCCTGCGCTGTGGCCTCGGTCGCATGGTGCCCGCCGCGCGCGGCGCTGTCAGCGGCCCGGCCCGGACGCTCCGCCGACCGTCTACACCGCACCGGACGAGGGGAGCGCTGCGTGTAGGACGTTAGGATGGCGCGGCCGGACGACGGGAGGGGACACGATGCTCGACGGGCACGTCCTGGTCGACGCCCACGTGCACGTGCCGCGGCTGTCCTCGCTCGCTCCCGCGTGGGTCGACTGGGCGCGGCGGTTCGGCCGGCCGGGCGTCCTCGAGGAGGTCTGGCGCGCCGACGGGACGCCGGACCCCGCCGCGCTCGACCGGCTCTTCGCCGAGGAGGGCGTCGACGTCGCGCTGCTGTTCTGCGAGTACAGCCCCAAGGCCACCGGCTACCAGCTCTTCGACGACCTGCTGCCCCTGGTCGAGGCCAACCCCCGGCGGTTCCGCCCGGTGGCCAACGTCAACCCGCACCTGCACTTCCCGATCGCCCGGGAGCTCGAGCGCCAGCTCGACCTCGGCGCGGCGGCGCTGAAGATCCACCCGGTGCACGGCGGTTTCCGTGCCGACGACGCGGCGATGTACCCGGCCTACGCGGTCCTCGTCGAGCGCGGGGTGCCGCTGGTCGTGCACTGCGGCACGAGCAGCTTCCCGGGGTCCACCAACGCCTACGCCGACCCGCAGCTGCTCGACGCCGTCCTGCGCGACTTCCCCGAGCTGCAGGTTGTGCTCGCGCACGGCGGGCGCGGGTGGTGGTACGACGCGGCGGCGTTCCTCGCGGTGTCGCGGCCCACCGTCTGGATCGAGCTCTCGGGTCTGCCTCCCCAGCGGCTGCCGGAGTACTACGCCCGCTTCGACCTGGGCCGGCTCGCGCGCAAGTTCATCTACGGCACCGACTGGCCCGGCGTCCCCGGGCAGGCGGTCAACGCCCGCGCCGTCGCCTCGCTGGGCCTCCCGGACGACGTCGTCCCGCTCGTCCTCGGCGGCAACGCCCTGCGGGTCTACTCCGGGCTCGACCCGGCCTGAGGGGACCAGGCTCGCCGACGGCGTCGGTCGTGGACCGGGGCGGTGGTCTCAGGCGCCCGTCGCCGGCATCGGCGGCAGGACACCGGCCCCCATCAGCCAGCCGAGCCAGTCGCCGAGGTGCCAGGCCTCCGACACCCGGTCACCGGACCAGTGCAGGACGTGGGCGCCCTCGGCGGTCGTGCGGTTCCCGGTCGGTTCCACCCCCGGCAGCAGCGACGTCGTCCCCGAGAACACGGCCTCGGCCGTCCAGCGGTGCACCGAGGTGGTCCCGTCGGCGACGTGCTCGTGCACCTGGACGTGGATCTCCGAGAAGCCGGTGCGGAACCCGGTGATGAACTCGCCCAGCTCGGCGCGGCCCATGTCGGGGAACGGCGGACCGTGGTAGACGACGTCCTCGGCGAAGACCTCGTCCACGGCCGACACGTCGCCCTGCTCCCAGGCGGCCATGAAGCGGGTCATCGCCTCGCGCGCCCGCTCCCTCGAGACCGTCGAACCCGTGGCCTGCGTCATGGCACGTCTCCTCCCGCTGGTCCTCCCCGGGCGTTCCCGATGCTCCTCGCGCCCGTGCGGGGCGACAGGGTCGTCCGGCCCCGGCCCCGGCCCCGGCCCCGGTCGCGGTCGGGGAGCGGGCCCGGGAACGGGTCGCGGTGGTTGCCGGCGACCGGCAGGGGCGGCGTGCCGCAGCCGACCGGTCGCGGCCGTGGTCCGAGGTCCCGGTACCGGGGATGGTCGGGGCCGACGAGGAGGTGACCGTGCTCGGCGATCAGGAGCAGCGGGTGTGGGACGACGTCGTGCGGTCCTGGGCGGAGGACGCCGAGGAACCCGCGCCGGCGGGGCGGGCGGCGGATGGGCTGCCGGGACCGGCGCCACCGGAGCCGGCGCCGCGGGACCTGGACGACGCTCCGCTGCCGCTGGTCGGCGGTTTCTGGATCGCCATCGCCCTGGTCCTCCTCGGCGCTCCGGTCGCGGGGGTGGTCCTGGCCGCGGCGTCGGCGCTGGCGCTGGCGGCGTGGCGCCATCGTCCGCTCAGCCGCCCTTGCGGCGGGTGAGCACGAGGCCGGCGACCTCGACGGCGCCGGCGGCGAGGAGCACCCGGGCCATCTCCCGCAGGGAGAAGCCCTCGGAGTACACGTCGTCGAAGACCAGGACCCGTCGTCCCGCCACACGGTCGGGCTCGGGGACCGACAGCGCGGCGCGCAGCTCACCCTCCGCGATCCGCTGGCGGGCTCCGGCGTCGATGCCGAGGAACCGGCCCGTCGGCACCGACTTGGCGATCAGCCCGGGCGCGAACGGCCAGTCGGGGCCGACCCGCGCGGCCGCGTCCACGACGAGGCGCAGGTAGTCCCACAGCCGCTGGGCGCGGGGTCCGACGTAGATGGCCCCGGTGGTGATCAGGTCGAAGCGCGCCAGGTCGTCGCGGTGGTCCTCCAGGAAGCCGACGAGGATGCGGGCGAGCACCTCGGCCCAGGCGCGCTCCTCGCCGTACTTGTAGCTCCAGATTGCCTCCCACATCTCGTCCGAGCGGCTGGTCACGGTGTAGATGCGGGAGAAGTGCGGGTCCGTGAGGGTGCACACGGTGTTCGGGCAGCGGCCGTCGCCATCGAGCGCCTGCCCGCAGAGAGCGCACGCCGGGCCGGACGTCAGGGGGCTCGGGGCGGTGGCGCACGGGTAGCAGACGGCCGGGCTCCCCGTCGTCCAGTAGACGCAGCCGGGGCAGGCGGGGAAGCCGGCCGGCGACGGTCGCAGCGCGTGCAGCTCAGCTGGCATCCCACGTCCTCGACGAACCCGGTGGTGGAGACCTCGGAAGGCGCGACCGTAGGGCACGGGAGGCGGGGCCGGCGAGACCTCGCGGTGCCGGAGCCGGGACGCCGGCGCGGGGGAGCCGTCGTTGGGAGGCCAACCGTTGGTGCGCCACCCCTCTACCGTGGAGGCGTGACGACCAGCCAGACCCCGCAGCCGCCCGGGCCCGAGGACGTGCTCGCCCTGGACCGGCAGGTGTGCTTCGCCCTGTCGGTGGCCGCCCGCAACGTGGTCGCCGTCTACCGTCCCGTCCTCGAGCCGCTCGGCCTGACCCACCCGCAGTACCTGGTGATGCTGGCGCTGTGGCAGCACGGGACGCTGTCGGTCAAGGAGTTGTCGGGCCTGCTGCAGCTCGACCCCGGCACGCTCTCCCCGCTGCTCAAGCGGCTCGAGGCGGCCGGCCTGCTGCGCCGCGAGCGCGACCCGAGGGACCAGCGCAACCTGGCGCTGGCGCTGACCGACCAGGGCAGGGCGCTGCGTGAGCAGGCGGAGCGGATCCCGGCCGGCATCGTCGAGCGGCTCGGCATGTCCCTCGAGGAGTTGGTGGGCCTGCACGGCGCCCTGACCCGGGTGATCGCCGCCTCCCAGCAGGCGCTCGCCGGCACCGACCCCGCGGACCGTGCCGCTGCGGAGGCGACGGTCGCCTGAGCCAGGCCAGGGCCCGGGACCGTGTGGGATGGCTGACACTTTGTACCCCAACGGTTGGCCCACCAATGTTCTGCGGGCACCATGGGCACGTGACCGTCGTCGAGCAGGAGCAGCCACGCGCCATGAGCATCACCGCCCCGCAGGCCGGCCCGCCGGCCGGGTCCGTCGTCCGGCCGGCTCCGCACCGGTGGGTCTGGTACGCGTTCGGCGGGCGGCTGCCCGAGCGGCACCGCGGCTGGGTGCTGCACGACACCACGGTGCGGACGTGGTGGCTGCGCCACGTCCTGCGCATGCTGGTCCAGCTCGCCGTGCCGGTCGTGCTGATCATGGTGTTCCTGCCGGCACCGTGGGGGCTGCGCGCCGCCTGCGCCGGTGCCGGCCTCATCCTCGGCCTGTTCTACTCGATGGCCTACATGCCCGAGAGCACGGAGAACCGGGTGGTGAAGGCCGGCTACCCGGCGGGCACCGCGACCGCGCAGCGGGAGCGCGCCGCCCTGGCGCGCGACCAGCGCGACAGCGAGCGCCGGCGGGCCGCGGCGGCCCGGCGCGCCGCCCGTTACCGCGGCCGCACCGGTCGCTGACCCCCCGCCCGGTCCCGCGCCGTCGCCGCGCCGGAGCCGGCGGGGCCTCGGCCGGGGGCGGGCTGGTCCAGCTCGCGGGCCGCTGCGGCCAGCACGGCCTCGCGGACGCGGTCGAGGGTGGCCGAGCGCAGCCGCCACTGCTGCCAGTGCAGCGTGACGTCGACCGCGCCGGCCGGGTCGAGGTCGGCGAGCTCGACCGCCAGCCCCCGCGCCTGCAGGCCGGGGACCATGCCCCAGCCCAGGCCGAGGGCGACGGCGGTGACGTAGTCCGCCGCGGCGGGGACGTAGTGCACCGGCGGGGCGACGTCGGACCCGGCCCGGGCGTGCAGGTAGCGGTGCTGCAGGTCGTCCTTGCGGTCGAAGACGACGACCGGGGCCCGCGCGAGCGCGGCGGCGGTGGGGCCGGCGGGGAACCAGCGCCGCGCGAACCCCGGCGTGGCCATGGGCCGGTAGCGCATCCCGCCCAGGCGGGTGGAGGTGCAGCCGGGCACCGGCTCGGCGTCCGCGGTCACCGCCGCCATCACCGTGCCGGCGCGCAGCAGGGCGCTGGTGTGCTCCTGGTCCTCGCGGTGCAGGTCGAAGCAGACGTCGCCGGCCAGGGGTGCCAGCGCGGGCAGCACCCAGGTGGTCATCGAGTCGGCGTTCACCGCGATCGGCAGGGTGGGCAGGTGCTCGGGCGAGGGGTCGCCGCCGAGCTCGCGGGCGACGTCGGCGGTGAGCAGGTCGACCTGCCGGGCCAGGCGCAGCACCGCCTGCCCGGACTCGGTGACCTGCACCGGCTTGGTCCGCACCAGCAGGATCCGGCCGGTCGCGACCTCCAGCGCGCGCAACCGCTGGCTGATCGCCGACGGGGTGACGTGCAGCGCCCGGGCGGCGGCCTCCAGCGTGCCCCCGCGGACGGTGGCGTCCAGCGCCCGCAGGGGGGCCAGGTCCAGCTCCATGAACAGCTACGCTAACGATGCGTCAGGATGTTGAGCTGGACCGGGGAGTGATCCGTTCCTAGCGTCGATGCCGTGCTGACCACCCCGGCGCTGCTCGCCGCCGCCTCCGGGCTCGCCTTGGGCCTGGGCCTGATCGTGGCCATCGGCGCCCAGAACGCCTTCGTCCTGCGGCAGGGGCTCCGTCTCGAGCACGTGCCCGCGGTGGTGGCGGTGTGCGCCCTCTCCGACCTCGCGCTCATCCTCGCCGGGGTGCTGGGCGCCGGCGCGGCGCTGTCCCGCGTGCCGTGGCTCGTCCCGGTGGTGTGCTTCGCCGGCGCGGCGTTCCTGCTGGGCTACGGCGTGCTGGCCGCGCGCCGCGCCCTGCGCCCCGGCGCGCTGCTGCCCGACGCCGCCGGCGCCCGCACCGGGCTCGCGGTGACCGTCGGGACCTGCCTGGCCCTGACCTGGCTCAACCCGCACGTGTACCTAGACACGGTGGTGCTGCTCGGCTCGATGGCCTCGACCTACGGCGAGCACCGGTGGCAGTTCGCCGCCGGTGCCGGTCTCGGCAGCGTCGTCTGGTTCACCGGCCTCGGCTACGGCGCCCGGCTGCTGCGGCCGGTGTTCGCCCGCCCGGCGGCCTGGCGTGCCCTCGACGGCGTCATCGCCGTCGTCATGACCGCGCTCGCCGTCTCGCTCGCCCTCCGCGGCGTCCGCGGCGTCGGCGGCGCCTGACCCACCCGGACCCGAGGAGGACCTGTGATCGACGTCGAGCTCCCACCCGGACCCCCCGCCGGTGCCCTCGCCCGGGGGTTCGCCGCCTGCCTGGCGTCGGTGACCGAGGTGCCGGTGGCCGACCTGCCGCTGCCCGAGGTGTCAGGGCCCGAGGTGCCCGGGTCCGGCGAGGACCTGACGCAGGCGCTGGGCGCCTGGCGGACCTGGCTGGCCGAGCGCGGGTCGGGGCTGGTGCCCATCGCCGACCCCGTGCGCTTCCAGTGGCCCGGGTGGTGGATCGCCGTCGTGGAGGAGCCGGCCGGGACGGCGGCCGTGCTGGCGTTCGGCACGCCGCCGGGCGTCGTCCTCAGCCCCCAGGCGCCCGCCCTGCTGGGCCGGGCCACCGCGGACCTGCGCATCCGCGAGGCCCACGCCGTCGCCTCCCTCGACCCCGTGCTGCAGCGGCAGCCGGCCGGGCCCGAGCTGCGCGGCACCGTCGAGGGGCTCGCCGTCGCGCCGGCCGCGGAGGCGCCGATGCGGCTGCTCGAGGTCGCGCGGGCCCGCGCCGGCCACGGGCTCGACGGCGACCGCTACGCTGCGGGCGCCGGCACCTTCACCCCCCGCGCCGGACGGCGCCCCGGCTACGACCTGACCCTGATGGCCGCCGAGGTCCTCGACGAGCTCGCCGCCACCGGGCACGACCTGGACTTCGCCGGCACCCGGCGCAACGTCCTCACCCGCGGCATCGACGTCAACGCCCTGGTCGGACGACGGTTCCGGATCGGGGACGTGCTGTGCGAGGGGCGCCGGCTGTGCGAGCCCTGCGTCCACCTCGACCGGCTCAGCGGGCCGGGGGTCCTGCGGCCGCTCATCCACCGCGGCGGCCTGCGGGCCGACGTCCTCACCGACGGGGAGATCCGCCGGGGAGCGCCGGTCGTCTCCCTCTGAGGGCGCGTCCCGGGCCTCAGGCGGCAGGGGGCAGGTCGGTCACCGCGACGGTGAGCTGGCCCGCTCCCTCGTGGCGGGTCGTCATCTGGCCCACCCGCCCCAGCATCCGCAGCGAGGCCCGGTTCTCGGCGGCGACCGTCGTCCGCAACCGGACGACGCCGGGGGGCCGGCGGTCGAGCACGGCCGCCAGCAGCGCCCGGCCGACCCCACAGCCCTGCCAGGCGTCGAGCACGGTGACCGCGACGTCGGCCACCTCGGGTTCGCCGGTGTGGCGCACCAGGCGTGCCACACCGACCGGGCGGGCGCCGCCACCGGCGGGGTAGGCGGTGAGGACGACGGCGACGTGGTCGACGCCGTCGACCTCGTCGACCAGTAGCCGCAGCAGTGAGTCGGACAGCTCCGGCGGCTCGGTGAGGAACCGCGACCGCCGCGAGGCCGACGACAGCTCGGCGTAGCCCCGCTGCAGCGCCTCCCCGTCGGTGTCCAGCAGCGGCCAGACCAGTGCCGGCGTCCCGTTGGCGAGGTCGACCTCGGTCAGCGGCCCGGTCGCGCTGGGGGCCCGCTGGGCGGTCCGGTGGCTGCTCATGCCCGGTCCAACGCCCAGCGGGGGTGGTTGCGTCCAGGGTGTGCCCGGGAGCACGCGGGTCGTCCCCGCGCGGCGGGTGGCACGATGCCGGCATGGCCCCGCTCCCCGTGCCGGCCAGCCCGGGCGGGACGGCGTTCGTCCTCGGCGGCGGGGGAGTGCTCGGCGCGGCCGAGGTCGGGATGCTGCAGGCGCTCCTCGAGCACGGCATCCGCCCCGACCTGGTCGTGGGCACCTCGGTGGGCGCGATCAACGGCGCGGTCGTCGCCGCCGACCCGGCCCCGGGCGCGGTCGACCGGCTGCGCGGGGTCTGGGAGGAGCTGGCCTCCCGGGGGGTCTTCGCCGGGTCCCTGCTGGGCCGCGCGCGCACGCTGGTGCGCACCCGCACGCACCTGCACCCGCGGGAGCCGCTGCGCGACCTGCTCACCGAGCACCTGCCGGTGCAGACCTTCGCCGAGCTGGCCGTTCCGTTCCAGTGCGTCGCGGCCAGCATCGAGCGGGCGGCCGAGCGGTGGTTCACCGACGGCCCCCTGGTCGACGCCGTGCTCGCCTCCTGCGCCGTCCCCGGGCTGCTGCCCCCGGTGGAGATCGACGGCGAGCACCACCTCGACGGCGGGCTGGTGCACAGCATCCCGGTCGGCCGGGCGGTGGCCCTCGGTGCCGACACCGTCTACGTGCTGCACGTCGGGCGCATCGACCGCCCGCTGCGCCCGCCGACCCGGCCCTGGGAGGTCGCCACGGTCGCCTTCGAGATCGCCCGCCGGCACCGCTTCGCCGCCGACCTGGCCGCGCTCCCGCCGGGCGTCACGGTGCACGTCCTCCCCGCGGGCGACCCGGCGCCGGCGTCCGGCGCGCTGCGCTACCGCGACTTCTCCGGCGTGCCCGCCCGGATCGAGCGGGCCCACGCCGCGGCCCGCGAGCACCTGGACCGGATCGCCGCCGGCCGGGACGGAGGAGCCTGACGTGCTGCCACCCCGCCGCGTGCGCCGGCTCACCGGCCCGCTCCTGATCGCCGCGCTCGTGGCCGCGGTCGTCCTGCTGCCCGCCCTCGCGGTCGTGTCGGTGCTCGCCTCGGTGTTCCTGCCCGGGCGGCTGCGGGCGCTGCGCCTGCTGTGCTTCGCCCTGGTCTACCTCGCGCTGGAGGTCGCCGGGCTCGCGGCCGCGGCGGTGCTGTGGGTGCTCAGCGGCTTCGGGCGCCGGCTGCGGTCGCCGGCGTCCCGGGCGGCGCACTACACCGTGCTGCGCCTGCTGCTCGACACCCTGATGCGGGCGGCACAGCGGCTCTTCGCGCTGCGGCTGGTCACCGACGGCGAGTCGTGGTCGCCGCTGGACGACGGGGTGCCCGGCTCGACCAACGCCATGGTCGTGCTCTCCCGGCACGCCGGCCCGGGCGACTCGTTCCTGCTCGTGCACACGCTGATGAACCGCGACCACCTGCGCCAGCCGCGCGTCGTGCTCAAGGACGTGCTGCAGCTCGACCCGCTCATCGACGTCTACCTCAACCGGCTGCCCAACCACTTCGTCGCCTCGGACCCGGCCGCCGGGCACGGCTCGGAGCAGGCGATCGCCGACCTGGCCCGCGACCTGGGCGAGGAGGACGCGCTGCTCATCTTCCCGGAGGGCGCGAACTTCACCCCGCGGCGCAAGGTCCGGGCCCTGCAGCGGCTGCGCGAGCGCGGCCTGCTGTCGGCGGTGCGGCGGGCCGAGGCGATGCGGCACCTGCTGCCCCCGCGCCCGGGCGGGGTCGCCGCGGCGCTGCGCGCGGCCCCGCACGCCGACGTCGTCCTCGTCGCGCACACCGGCCTGGAGCACCTCAGCACGGTGCGCGACGTCTGGCGGGGCCTGCCGATGGACAAGACGCTGCACCTGCGCTGGTGGTTCGTCCCGGCTGCGGAGGTCCCGCGCGACGAGGAGGAGCTGACCGACTGGCTCTACCGGTGGTGGGAGACGATTGACACCTGGATCGCCACCACGTCCGCTGCCGGGGACCCCCGCGCCGCGGTGGTCACTCCTCGACGCGGAAGCCGATCTTCAGGGTGACCTGGACGTGCGCCACCTCGCCGTCGTTCACGGCGCCGCGGATCTCCTGCACCTCGAACCACTCGATGTTCCGCACGCTCTGCGAGGCGCGGCGGATCGCGGTGCGGACGGCGTCGTCGACGCCGGACGTGCTGCTCCCGACGATCTCGCTAAGCCGGTACACATGGTCGCTCACCGGGGACTCCTCCGGGTCGGGCCCGGGAGCCCCGGGCGGGGGACGGTCCGGCGCCGTCGGCCGGGCCGCGTCGGTTCAGCCGCGGCTAGTCCAGCCGCCGCCAGCCGCGGCCGTCGCGGGCGACGAGGGCGGTGGCCTCCGCCGGGCCCCAGGTGGCCGCCTGGTACAGCGGGATCGGCCGGTCGTCCTGGCTCCAGTACCGCAGCACCGGGTCGACGATCCGCCACGACCGGCCGACCTCGTCGGCCCGGATGAACAGCGTGGGGTCGCCGATGAGCGCGTCGAGGATGACCCGCTCGTAGGCGTCGATGGACTCCTGCTCGAAGCTCTCGTAGGAGAAGTCCATCGACGCCTTCTGCACCCGGAAGGCGTGCCCGGGGACCTTGGCGCCGAACTGCAGGCTCAGCCCCTCGTCGGGCTGCACCCGCACGATGAGCGCGTCGGGCCCGAGGTTGGAGGCGGTGCCGGGGAACAGCGGCAGCTGCGGCGGCCGGTGGAACTCCATGGCCACCTCGGTGACGCGGGCGGGCAGCCGTTTGCCGGTGCGCACGTAGACCGGGACGCCGTTCCAGCGCCAGTTGTGGATGTCCAGGCGCAGGGCGACGAAGGTCTCGGTGGAGCTGAGCGGGTCGACGCCGGGCTCCTCCCGGTAGCCGGGCATCAGGTCCTCGCGGGTGCCGCCGCGCGTGTACTGGCCGCGGACGGCGTTGGCGGCGATGTCGGCCTCCTCGTCGAGCGGGCGGATGGCGCGCAGCAGCTTGACCTTCTCGTCGCGGATCGCCTCCGGGTGGAAGGACGTCGGCGGCTCCATGAGGAACAGCGACAGGACCTGCAGCACGTGGTTCTGCACGATGTCGCGCATGGCGCCGGTCGTCTCGTAGAAGCCGCCGCGCTCGCCGACCCCCAGCGTCTCGGCGACGGTGATCTGCACGTTGTCGACCCAGGTCCGGTTCCAGATCGGCTCGAAGATCGAGTTGGCGAACCGCAGCGCCAGCAGGTTCTGCACCGTCTCCTTGGCCAGGTAGTGGTCGATCCGGAAGATCTGGTCCTCACCGAACGCCGAGGACAGGTCGGCGTAGAGGTCGCGGGCGCTGTCCTCGTCCCAGCCGAAGGGCTTCTCGATGACCGCCCGGACGAAGCCGTCGCCGTCGGCCCGGCCCATGCCGGCCTTGCCCAGCGACAGCGCGACCGGGCTGAACAGCCGCGGCGGCACCGAGAAGTAGTAGACGCGGTTGCCCGCCGTCCCGTGGTCGCGGTCGCACTCGGCGAGCACCTCGGCCAGTCGCGCGTAGGTGGCCGGGTCGTCGTAGCCGCCGTGGACGTAGCGGACCGTGTCCGTCAGCTCCCGCCACCGCGGGTTGCCCTCACCGGCGACGCGGTCCCGGCACAGCGCGGCGAACTCGTCGTCGGTCATCGGGGTGCGCGCCACCCCGACCAGCGCGAACTCGCGGGGCAGCGCTCCGTAGGCGGCCAGCCGCTCCAGCGAGGGCAGCAGCTTGCGCGCGGTCAGGTCGCCCGAGGCGCCGAAGATCACCAGGCAGCATGCCGGCGAGCGGCGGTCCTGATCGGTCGTCATCGCGTCGCAGCCCCCTGCCGCCGTGCCCTCGGGGATGGTCGGCTCCGGCGGGTGTCCAGTCTGGCCGCAGTCCCCGGCGGGCGCGAGACCTGCGGCACCCGACGGTGTCGCCCGACCCAGCCGCGACCGGGCTCACGGGGCCATGTGCTGCCGGTGTCTTCAGGTCTGGGGCGACTCCCGCCAGACTCATGGTGACCACCGGCCCCGTCCGGCCCGTCGCGGGACGCGCCACACCCTGGGGAGCGCCATGAACGAAGCAGGTCACGAGCCGACCGCCGATCCCGGCCCGAACGGCACGCCGCCCGTCCGGGCGCGGGACGTCTCCGTGTCCGGGACACATCCCGCCATCGCCGAGCCACCGCCGTCCGTGGCCGACCGGCACTGGGACGTCGACAAGGTGCTGTTCGCCGTCGCCGCGGTCATGGCCCTCGGCTTCGTCGTCTGGGGCTTCCTCAGCCCCTCGGGCCTGAGCACCGCCAGCGGGTCGGCGCTCAACTGGGTCACGGGCAACCTCGGCTGGTTCTTCGTGCTCCTGGCCACGTCCTTCGTCGTCTTCGTCATCTGGCTGGCGGCCAGCCGCTACGGCCGCATCCCCCTGGGCCACGACGGCGAGCGGCCGGAGTTCCGCACCATCTCGTGGGTGGCGATGATGTTCAGCGCCGGCATGGGCATCGGCCTGATGTTCTACGGCGTCGCCGAGCCGCTGGCGCACTACGTGTCCCCGCCGCCGCTCACCGTCGGCGCCGAGACGCCCGAGGCCGTCGAGACGGCGATGGCCACGACGCTGTTCCACTGGACGCTGCACCCGTGGGCGCTCTACGCCGTCGTCGGTCTGGCCATCGCCTACGGCACCTTCCGCCGCGGACGCCGGCAGCTGATCAGCGCGGCGTTCGTCCCCCTGCTCGGCGAGCGGCGGGTCTCCGGCCCGGCGGGCCGCGTGATCGACGTCCTCGCGATCTTCGCCACGCTGTTCGGCTCGGCCGCCTCGCTCGGCCTGGGCGCGCTGCAGATCGGCAGCGGGGTGGAGATCCTCGGCTGGGCCGGGGACGTCGGCAACGGCGTGCTGGTGGGGATCATCGCGGTGCTGACGGCGGCCTTCGTCGCCTCCGCGGTCTCCGGCATCGAGCGCGGGATCCAGTGGCTGTCCAACACGAACATGGTGCTGGCCCTGACCCTCGCCGTGTTCGTCTTCGTGGCCGGCCCGACGGTGTTCATCCTCAACCTGCTCCCCGACGCCCTGGGCAGCTACTTCTCCGACCTGGGGGCGATGGCCGCCCGCACCGAGGCCACCGGCGGCGACCCCATGGCCACCTGGCTGCGCGGCTGGACGGTCTTCTACTGGGCCTGGTGGATCAGCTGGACGCCGTTCGTCGGGCTGTTCATCGCGCGGATCAGCCGCGGGCGCACCATCCGCCAGTTCGTCACCGGCGTGCTCTTGGTGCCCAGCGTGGTCAGCCTGCTGTGGTTCGCCGTCTTCGGCGGGGCGGGCATCGCCGTCCAGCGCGGCGGTGTCGACATCGCCGGGCAGGGCACCACGGAGGGGCAGCTGTTCGGCGTCCTGGAGCAGTACCCGCTGGCCACCGCGGCCACGGTGCTGGTGATGGTCCTGGTGGCGATCTTCTTCGTTTCCGGCGCCGACGCCGCGTCCATCGTCATGGGGTCGCTGTCCCAGCGCGGCACCCTGGAGCCGAGCCGGTGGGTGGTCGTCTTCTGGGGCGTCGTGATGGGCGCCGTCGCGGCGATCATGCTGCTGCTGGGGGAGGAGGGCGAGGCCCTGACCGGGCTGCAGAACCTCACGATCATCGCGGCGCTGCCGTTCGCCGTGGTCATGGTCGGGATGGCGGTGGCCCTGGTCAAGGACCTGCGCCGCGACCCGGTGGTCCTGCGCGGCGCCTACGCCAGCGTGGCCGTGGAGCGGGCCGTCGTCCACGGGATCACCCGGCACGGCGACCACTTCGACCTGGCCGTGCAGCCGGCGCCGCCCGCCGACCTGCCGCTCGCCGACCTGCCCCCCGCCTCCGAGGCGACCCCCGCACCGGCCGGGGGCCCGCACCACGACCCTCCCTCCTCGGTCCTCGCGCACGGGACCGACGGGCGCCGGCTGCCGGAGGCCGGTCCGGTCGTCCCGCGGCAGGGCGATCCCGGCGTGCGGGTCCCCGGCCGGCCGCGCGGGCCACTCGGCTAGCCGCGCCGGCCGGAGGGAGCACGTGGAGACGGCCGGCACCGCGCGGAGCATCGGGATCGGCGTCATCGGCTTCGGCTGGATGGGGCGGGTCCACGCCCGGGCCCACGCGCGGGTCCGGCACCACTTCCCCGACCTCGGCGTCGTGCCCCGGCTGGTGGCCGTCGCCGACGACGTCCCCGGCCGGGCCGCCGAGGCCGCCGACCGGTTCGGCTTCGTGCGCGGCTGCACGGACTGGCGCGACCTGCTCGCCGACCCGGAGGTCGAGCTGGTGTCGGTGACCGCGCCCAACTGGCTGCACCGGGAGATCGGTGTCGCGGTCGCCGAGGCCGGCCGGCACCTGTGGATCGAGAAGCCGGTCGGGCTCACCGCGGACGACGCGCGGGCGGTCGCCGACGCCACGGCCGCCGCGGGCGTGCAGGGCGTCGTGGGGTTCAACTACCGGCACGCCCCCGCGGTCGCCCTCGCCCGCGAGCTGGTGGCCGCCGGGGAGATCGGGCGGGTCACCCACGCCCGCTTCGCGTTCCTCAGCGACTACGCCGCCGCGCCGGAGGGGGCGCTGACCTGGCGGTACGAGCGCGCCCGCGGCGGCAACGGCGTCCTGGGCGACCTCGCCTCGCACGCCGTCGACCTGGTCCGCCACGTCCTGGGCGCCGAGGTCACCTCCGTGCTCGCCGACACCGCCGTCTTCGTCCCGGAACGGCTGCGCCCGAGCGTCCCGACCGCCGGGCACGCGCTGGCGGTCGACGGCGTCCCCGGGCGGGTCGAGAACGACGACCACGTGGCCGCCCTGCTGCGGCTGTCCTCGGGCGCGCGGGTGGCGCTCGAGGCCAGCCGGGTGGCGGTGGGCGAGCAGAACGCCTACGGGTTCGAGGTGCACGGCACCGCCGGGCGCCTGGCCTGGGACTACCGCCGGATGGGCGAGCTGCAGGTCAGCCGCGGACCGGCCGCGCAGGACCAGCCGGTGGCCACCGTCCTGGTCGGGCCCGGCGCGGGCGAGTACGCCGCCTTCCAGCCCGGGCCGGGCAACCCGATGGGCTACGACGACCTCAAGGTCGTCGAGGCCCGCTGCGCGCTGGCCTCCGTCGCGACGGGGGAGCCGCACGGCGCAGGCCTGCCCGATGCCGTCCGTGCCGCGGTGGTCCTCGACGCCCTCACCGCGTCGGCGGCCGAAGGGCGACGGGTCGACGTCCCGGCGGTGTGACCTGCGGCGCGGCCGGCGCCCAGGCGTCGCCCTCTGGGCACGGGGAGCCGACCGGAGCACCCTTGACGCTGCTCGTGGGCCATGTCACATTGCACATGTCCGCATGTAAGGACATGACCGCTGCAGCGCCGAGGCCGAGTTCGGCACCGGGCGGACTGCGGGCCGCCAGCACGGTGGCCGACTCGACGAGGAGAGGCGCATGAGGAGCACCCGGAGATCGCTGCAGGCGGTCGTGGCAGTCAGCGCTGCGACCGTGGCGCTGGCCGCGTGCAGCAGCAAGGGCGGTGCCCAGAACGAGGGCGGCGGAGGCGCTGCCGAGGGTGAGAGCTTCACCGTCGCGATGGTCACGCACGAGGCCCCCGGCGACACGTTCTGGGACAAGATCCGCAACGGCGCCGAGGCGGCGGCCGCGAACCACAACATCACGCTGAACTACTCGAACAACCAGGACGCCGGCGAGCAGTCGACGCTCATCCAGAACGCGATCGACAGCGGGGTCGACGGGCTGGCCACCACGCTGCCCACCCCCGACGCCATCGGCCCCAACGTGCAGAAGGCCGTCGACGCCGGCATCCCCGTCGTCGCGTTCAACGCCGGCATCAACGACTACCGGAACTACGGTGTCTCGATGTACTTCGGCTCGGACGAGGACCTGGCCGGGCAGACCGTCGGCACCAAGATCACCCAGGAGACGCCGGGGCACACCGTCTGCGTCATCCAGGAGCAGGGGCAGGTGCAGCTCGAGGCCCGGTGCGCCGGTGTGGCGGCGACCAACCCCGACACCGAGGTCCTCTACGTCAACGGCCGCGACCTGCCGGCCGTGCAGCAGACCATCGGGGCCAAGCTGCAGCAGGACGCCTCGGTCACCAACGTTGTGGCCCTGGGTGCCGACATCGCGCTGGCCGCCCAGCAGGCCAAGGCCGACGCGGGCAGCCAGGCCAACATCGAGACCTTCGACCTCAACGCCGACGTCGCCGAGCAGATCCAGAGCGGCGGCATCGCCTTCTCCGTCGACCAGCAGCCCTACGTCCAGGGCTACATGGCCGTGACGGCCCTGTGGCTGAACCTGACCAACGGCAACGACATCGGCGGTGGGGGCCCGGTGCTGACCGGTCCGTCCGTCGTCGACGAGAGCAACATCGGCCCGATCGTCGAGTACGCGAAGAACAACACCCGGTAAGCCCGCTCGGGGGGACCCGGCTCCCCCCGGCCTCCGTCCCACCGAGTCTGGAGCACGCCATGAGCTCATCCGTGGTGGCCAAGCCGCCCACCGCGCCCGCGGCCACACCGCCGGGCCGCGCCGAACGGTCGCTGGTCTCCCGCGTCCTGGGTCGTCCGGAGGTCGGCGCGCTGGCCGCGGCGATCGTGATCTTCATCTTCTTCTACGCCGTGGCCGAGCCGTTCCGGACACTGCCGGCGCTGGCGACGGTGCTCTACGCCTCCTCGACGATCGGCATCGTCGCGGTCGGCGTGGCGCTGCTGATGATCGGCGGGGAGTTCGACCTCTCCGCCGGTGTCGCGGTGACCTCCGCGGCGCTGTCGGCGGCGATGCTGACCTACCAGTTCAGCCTGAACATGTGGGTCGGTGTGGTGGTCAGCCTGGTGATCGCCCTGGCCATCGGGTTCGTCAACGGTTACCTCGTGGTGCGCACCGGGATCCCCAGCTTCCTGATCACGCTGTCGACGTTCTTCATCCTGCAGGGCGTCAACCTCGGCGTCACCAAGCTGGTCACCGGCACGGTGGCCACCCCCAACACCAGCGCCATCGACGGGTTCGCCAGCGCCAAGGCGGTCTTCGCCAGCGACATCGACCTGGGCTTCATCACACTGAAGGTCACGGTGCTGTGGTGGCTGCTGTTCGTGGCCATCGGCTCCTGGCTGCTGCTGCGCACCCGGACCGGCAACTGGGTCACCGCCTCGGGCGGCAACGACGCCAGCGCCCGCGCGGTCGGCGTCCCGGTGCGCAAGGTCAAGATCGGCCTGTTCATGGGCGTGGCGTTCCTGGCCTGGTTCCTGGGGATGCACCTGCTGTTCAACTTCAGCACCGTGCAGGCCGGCCTCGGTGTCGGCAACGAGTTCATCTACATCATCGCCGCGGTCGTCGGCGGCGCGCTGCTGACCGGCGGCTACGGCTCGGCGGTGGGGTCGGCGCTGGGCGCGTTCATCTTCGGCATGACCACCCAGGGCATCGTCTACGCCGGCTGGGACCCCAACTGGTTCCGCGCCTTCCTCGGCGTGATGCTGCTGCTCGCGGTGCTGGTGAACCTGTACATCAAGAACTACGCCGCCCAGAGGAGGTGACGACGTGACCGACACGATCGCCGAACACGCCGCCAGCGACCTGGCCAGGGGCACGCCCCTGGTCGAGATGGAGGGCGTGGGCAAGAGCTACGGCGCCATCCGCGCGCTGGAGGGCATCAACCTGACGGTCAACGCCGGGGAGGTGGCCTGCGTGCTGGGGGACAACGGCGCCGGAAAGTCCACCCTCATCAAGATCATATCCGGGTTGCACGGGCACACCGAGGGCACCCTGCGCGTCGACGGGCAGGAGCGGCACTTCTCCTCGCCGCGCGAGTCCCTGGACGCCGGGATCGCCACCGTCTACCAGGACCTCGCGGTGGTGGGCTTGATGGAGGTCTGGCGCAACTTCTTCCTGGGCTCGGAGATCCGCAAGGGGAAGTACCCCCTCGCACCGCTGGACATCAAGGCCATGCGGGAGATCGCCGACGCCGAGCTGCAGAAGATGGGCATCGTCGTCAAGGACATCAACCAGCCGATCGGCACCCTCTCCGGTGGCCAGCGGCAGTGCGTCGCGATCGCCCGGGCGGTGTACTTCGGCGCGCGGGTGCTCATCCTCGACGAGCCGACGGCGGCCCTCGGCGTCAAGCAGTCGGGCGTGGTGCTCAAGTACACCGCCGCGGCCCGCGACGCCGGCCTCGGGGTCGTCTTCATCACCCACAACCCGCACCACGCCTACCTGGTGGGCGACCACTTCATCATCCTCAAGCTGGGCCGGCGGGTGCTGGACAAGAAGCGCTCGGAGGTCACCCTCGAGGAGCTCACCACCGAGATGGCCGGTGGCCAGGAGCTCGCCGAGCTCCAGCACGAGCTCAAGCGCTGACCCGCCGACCACGGCGTCCCCACACCGGCCCCGCCGGCCGGGTCCTCCTCGGGACCCGGCCGGCGGGGCCGTGTCCAGGTCTGCCACCGGTCCTCCTCCGTGGATCGTCGGCGCGGGACGCGGGTCAGCCGTCCCGGGCCGCCCCGCCGGCGCGCCGCCCGGCCTGGGCGGTGAGCTCGGCGTCCAGGGCCTGGGGTGACCAGTCCTCCTGCAGCGCCCGCCACACCAGCTCGGCCTGCGTCTCGGGGGCCAGGCCGCCGATCGGCTGGTCGCGGTCGAGGTCCGTGGGGAAGGCGTAGCCCTCCGCGGAGGCGGCGACGGCGTTGCGCAGCGCGCGCTCGTCCGCGCCGGCGGCCTTGCGGGCGCGCAGGACCGGGTGGAGGGCGCGGCACATCGCGGTCCGGTCGACGGTCTCCATCGCCCGCCCGAACGCGGAGGAGACCTGCAGCAGGTTGGCCATGCGGCGCACGTCGGCCGAGCGGTTGGTGCCCGCACCGTGGAACAGCGCCGGGTTGAAGAAGGCGGCGTCGCCCGTGCGCAGCGGCAGCTGCACGAAGTGCTCGTCGAAGTAGGCGGTGAACTCCGGCCGGTGGAAGGCGACGTAGCCGGGGGCGTACTTCTGCGAGTGCGGCAGGTACATCGTCGGGCCGGTCTCCACGGGCATGTCGCAGTGCGCGACCGCCCCCTGCAGGGTCATCACCGGGGAGAGCCGGTGGACGTGGGCGGGGTAGGCCAGCGCCTGCTCCTCGGACATGAAGCCGAGGTGGTAGTCGCGGTGGGCGACCTGCGCCTGCCCGCCGGGGTTGACCACGTTGACCTGGCTGGTGACCTGGTAGCCGCGGCCCAGCCACGCCTCGGACACCAGGGCGAGGACGTCGTTGGCGTAGTAGTCGGCGAAGGCCTCCGGGTCGCGGACGGCGAACTTGTCCAGCGCTCCCCAGACGCGGTCGTTGGCCCCGGGCCTGGCGAAGTGGTCCCCGCCTGCGACGCCGGCGGCCTTCTGCTCGGCGATCAGCGCCTCGAAGACGGCGGTGGCCCGGTCGACCACGCCGGCGTCGGGGAAGGCGCCGGCGAAGACGACGATCCCCGGACCGTCGGCGAGCGCGCGGGCGAGCTCCGCCTGCACCTCCCGGCGCCCGTCCGGGCCGGCGACGGCGTCGCGCAGCCGCGACCCGTACACCAGGACGCCCTCCCGCACCTCGTCGGCGTGCGGGTACGCGGCCAGGTCGGTGGTCGTCTCGACGACGGCCCGGAAGTCGGCCAGGCGGCAGTCGTCGGCGGTGAACCAGCCGGGGGTGGTCCGGGCGGTGACCGGTGCGGCCATGGCGCCGTCCTTCCTGTGCGGGGTGAGGTGCCCCCGAGCCTGACCGGCCGCTGCGGGACCCACAAGGTCGGGGACCCCTCGAGAACCCCTCACGCCGGGAGGGTCAGAACTCCTCCCAGGAGTCCGGGTACTGGCCGTTGACGCGGGTGCCGTCGGCGAGCGTGGCGATGCCGGCCAGGTCCTCGTCGGTGAGCGCGAAGTCGAAGACGTCGAGGTTCTCGACCAGCCGGGCGCGCGAGGACGCCTTGGGGAAGGTCACCAGCCCCTGCTGCACGTGCCAGCGCAGCACCACCTGCGCCGGGGTCCGGCCGTGCCGGGCGCCGATCCCGGCCAGCACCGGGGAGGCCAGCAGCTCCCCGCCGGTGGCCAGCGGTGACCAGGACTCGGTGACGATGCCGCGCCGGGCGTCGTCGGCGCGCTGCGCGAGCTGCGGCTCCCGCGGGTGGCACTCGATCTGGTTCACCGCCGGCACGGTCGAGCTCGCGGCGGCGAGGCGGTCGAGGTGCTCGGGCAGGAAGTTCGACACCCCGACGGCCCGGGTGAGCCCCTCGGCCAGCAGCTCCTCCATGGCCAGCCACGACTCGACGTAGCGGTCCAGCCGGGGGAGCGGCCAGTGGACGAGGTAGAGGTCGACGTGGTCGAGGCCGAGGCGGTCCAGGCTCGACCGCAGCGCCTGCTTGGCCTCGGCGAACCCCTGCTCCCGCCCGCGCAGCTTGGTGGAGACGAACACCTCCTCCCGCGGCAGGCCCGCCGCGGCGAGCGCCCGCCCGACACCGCGCTCGTTCTCGTAGCTGGCGGCGGTGTCGACGAACCGGTAGCCGACCTCGAGCGCCTCGCCGACGACCCGCCGCGTCTCCTCGTCGGGGAGCCGGGCGGTGCCCAGCCCGAGCTGGGGGATCGCGACACCGTTGTGGAGGCGGACGGTGGGGACGGCGGTCATCCCCTCAGCCTGGTGAGCGCCCGGCTGCCGGGCAACCTCGGCGACCCGTCAGGAACCCGTCAGACTGCCCGCGTGGCCCACCCGTACCCCGTCCGCGAGATCGCCCGCCAGGCCGGCCTGTCGGAGGCGACGGTCGACCGCGTGCTCAACCGGCGTGGCGGGGTGCGGCAGAGCACGGTGCAGGAGGTGCACCGCGCCATCGCCGACCTGGACCGGCAGCGCTCGCAGGTGCGGCTGACCGGGCGCACGTTCCTCCTCGACCTGGTGGTCGACGCGCCCGACCGGTTCTCCGCCGCGGTCCGGGCGGCCCTGGAGTCGCAGCTGCCGCTGGTCCGGCCGGCGACGTTCCGGGCGCGGTTCCACCTGGCCGACGCCCCGCCGGTCGCCGAGCTGGCCGCCACGCTCGACGGGATCGCGCGGCGCGGGTCGCAGGGCGTCGTCCTGAAGGCCCCCGACTGCCCACCGGTCGTGGCCGCGGTCGAGCGGCTGGCCGACGCCGGGATCCCCGTGGTCACGCTGGCCACCGACCTGCCCACCAGCCGCCGGGTCGCCTACGTCGGCCTGGACAACCGGGCGGCGGGTGCGACCGCGGCCTACCTGCTCGACCAGTGGCTGCCCGACGCCGCCGCCGTCCTCGTCACCCGCGGCACCGGCACCTTCCGCGGCGAGGACGACCGCGAGATGGGCTTCCGGGCGACCACCCGGTCGCTGCGCCCCGGCCGGCGACAGGTCGACCTGGTGGACGCCACCGGGGAGGACGACGTGCTGCGCGAGCTGGTCCGGGAGACGCTGGCCGCCGACCCGGGCATCGCCGGCGTCTACTCGATGTACGCCGCCGGCGGCAACGCCGCGACCGTCGCGGCCTTCGCCGACGCCGGGCGGGCCTGCCGCGCCTTCGTCGCCCACGACCTGGACGCCGAGAACGTCGCCCTGCTGCGGGCCGGGCGGCTGTCCGCGGTGCTGCACCACGACCTGGCCCTGGACCTGCGCCGCGCCTGCCACGTGGTCATGCAGGCCCACGGCGGGCTGCCGGGCACGCCGCGGTCCTGGCACTCGGGGGTCCAGGTGGTCACGCCGTACAACGTCCCCGCCGAGGTCCTGAGGGGTTCTTGAGGGCTTCCCGCCGTTGACCTGCGCTCCGCCGAGCGCGGAACCTGGACCCGGCGCGGACCGCGTGGGGCGCAGCGGAGTCGGGCGCAGCGGAGTCGAGGAGGCCGTCGTGGGGCTGGACGTCGGGGTCGTCGGGGTCGGCATGATCGGCCAGGAGCACGTCCGCCGGCTCGACGGCGGTCCCGGGGGCAGTCGGGTGGTGGCGGTGGCCGACGCGGACGCCGACCGCGCCGCGGCCGTGGCCGCGCGGCTGCCGGCCGCCAAGGCCCTGCCCAGCGGCGAGGAGCTGATCGCCTCCGACGCGGTCGACGCCGTCGTCGTCACCTCCTGGGGGCCGACCCACGAGCCGTACGTGCTCGCCGCCGTCGCCGCCGGCAAGCCGGTGTTCTGCGAGAAGCCGCTGGCCCCTACCCAGGAGTCCTGCCTACGGATCGTGCAGGCGGAGGTCGCCGCCGGCCGCCGGCTGGTGCAGGTCGGCTTCAACCGCCGCTACGACCCCGCCCACCGGGCCCTCAAGCAGGCGGTGGACGACGGCGCGATCGGCGCGCCGCTGCTCGTGCACTGCGCGCACCGCAACGCCTCGGTGCCCCCGCACTACACCCGCGACATGTCCATCGCCGACACCGCCGTCCACGAGATCGACGAGCTGCGCTGGCTGCTCGGCACCGAGATCGCCGCCGTGCGGGTCCTGACCCCGCGCAGGAGCAGCCGCGGCGGCGAGCTGCAGGACCCGCTGCTGGTGCTGTTCGAGATGGCCGACGGCGTGCTCGTCGACGTCGAGGTGTCGGTCAACGTCCACTACGGCTACGAGATCCGTTGCGAGGTGTCCGGGGAGACCGGCACCGTCGAGCTGGCCACACCCGCGCCGGTGACCATCCGCCGCGAGGGCACCGTCGCCGGGCTGGTCCCGGGCGACTGGCGCGAGCGCTTCGCCCTCTCCTACGACGTCGAGCTGCGCGAGTGGGTCGACACCGTCGCCGGCGGGCGGCCGCCGCAGGGGCCCAGCGCCTGGGACGGCCACGTCGCGCAGGTGGTCTCCGACGCGGCGCTGCAGTCCCTGCACACCGGGAGCCGCGTGGCGGTGGAGCTCCCCGAGCAGCCGGCCCTGTACCGGTGACGGCGGACGCGGCCGGCCCGCTGCGGATCGGGGTGCTCGGCGCCGCACGGATCGCCGAGCGCGCCATCGCCGTCCCCGCGCGGGCCACCGGCCACCGGCTGGTCGCGATCGCCGCCCGCGACCGGGGCCGGGCCGAGGCGTTCGCCCGCGCGCACGGCGTCGAGCGCGTGCTGCCCTCCTACGCCGACGTCCTCGCCGACCCGGAGGTGGAGGCCGTCTACGACCCGCTGCCCAACGCGCTGCACGGACCGTGGAACCTCGCCGCGATCGAGGCCGGCAAGCACGTGCTCTCGGAGAAGCCGTTCGCCTCCGACGCGGCGGAGGCCGCCGAGGTCCGCGACGCCGCCCGGCGTGCGGGCGTCACGGTCGTGGAGGGCTTCCACCACCTCCACCACCCGGTCATGCGCCGGATGCTGGAGCTGGTGGACACCGGCGAGCTGGGCGACCTCGTCTCCGTCGAGGCCACCATCGCCATGCTCCCGCCGGACGACGGCGACCCCCGCTGGTCGCTCGAGCTGGCCGGCGGCGCCCTCATGGACCTCGGCTGCTACGGCCTGCACGCCGCGCGCAGCCTGGCGCCCTGGACGGGCGGCGAGCCGGAGGTCGTCGCCGCGCGGGCCGGCGAGCGCGCCGGGGCCCCGGGCGTCGACGAGTGGCTCGACGTCGACCTGTCCTTCCCGTCCGGCGCCACCGCGACGGTGCGCTGCAGCATGGTGCACCCCGAGCGGGACTTCTCCCTGCGGATCGTCGGCACCCGCGGCGAGGCGACCGCGCCGGCGTTCGTCGAGCCGGCCCGCGACGACCGCGTGCTGGTGCGCACCCCCGACGGCGAGCGCACCGAGCACCTGGGCACCCGGTCGTCCTACACCTACCAGCTGGAGGCGTTCGCGGCCGCCGTGCGGGGCGGCCCGCCGGTGCCGACCGGCCCGGACGACGCGGTCGCGACTATGACGCTGATCGACCGGTGCTACCGGCTGGCCGGGCTCCCGACACGGCCCCGCACGACGGCCGCCCCGCCGGCCTGACGGCCGGGGAGGGGAGGGGCGCTACACCTCCTCCGCCGCGGCGCGCAGGGTCTCCGCGGCGAGGGACAGGCCCTCCAGACGGTCGTGGGCGGCGTCCTCGTGCTCGATGTTGACCGCCATGTCCGGGTCGACCTCGGCCAGCGCGCGGAGGAACTCGGTCCACCAGTCGACGTCGTGGCCCACGCCGACGGCGACGAACCGCCACGCCGGGTCCTCCGGCCACGCGCTGCACCAGGAGCCGTAGCCGGTGGGCACCCTGCCGGGGGCGTCGGCGGGCACCCGCGTGAACGAGGTGTCGAGCACGCCGCGGATGCCGACCCCGGGGGTGATGGCGGCGTCCTTGGCGGCGGCGTGGAACACCAGCGGGCCGAGGTCGCGGATGCAGGCGACGACGTCCATGCCCTGCCACATCAGGTGCGAGGGGTCCATCTCGGCGCCGACGTTGGTGGCGCCGACGGTGTCGACCAGCCGGCGCAGCGTGACCGGCGAGAACACCAGGTTGTGCGGGTGCATCTCGATGGCCACCCGGACGTCGTGGGCGCGGGCCAGGGCGTCGATCCCGGTCCAGAACTCGGAGGCCACGCCCCACTGGTAGTCCAATACGTCCAGGTAGACGCCGTCCCACGGGTTGACCACCCAGGACGGGTACCTGGCGTCGGGGTCCGAGCCGGGGGTGCCCGACATCGTGACGACGGTGCGCACACCCAGCAGCCCGGCCAGCTCGATGGTGCGGCGCAGGTCGTTGGCGTGCTTGGGGCCGACCCCGGGCAGGGGGTTGAGCGGGTTGCCGTTGCAGTTGAGCCCGGTCAGCTCCATCCCGCGCGACGCGAACGTGTCCAGGTAGTCGCGGCGGGCCTGCTCGGAGGAGAGCAGCAGGTCGACGTGGCAGTGCGGCGAGGGGATGAAGCCGCCGGTGTTGACCTCGACCGAGGTCAGACCGTTGGCCTGCAGCACGTCGAGGGCCTCGGCCAGGGGACGGTCGTGCAGGCAGGCGGTGTAGGCGCCCAGCTTGAGGGACATCGGGGTTCGGCCTCCCGGTCGGTGGGTCAGTGGGTGGGGATGGCGACGGCGGCGCCGTCGGACTGCACGACGGCCCGGAGGCACTCACCGAGGACGGTGTCCACCTGGGCGGTACCGGGCGGCGGAGCTGCGGCCGGCCGTCCCGGCGCCGACCACCGCCACGGACAGGGCTGCTGGGACACGGACAGGGGCTGCTGGGACATGGCCGTCCTCCCGGGACACGGAGCTCGATGGACGGGGGATCCCCGCCGGCGTGGCACGCTGCGCGCGGTGGTCGGCTCGCCCGACGGCGCTTGAAGCGCTTCAAGGATGGCGTCGATCACAGCAGCGGACCGTGGTGGTGTCAAGGGAGCGGGGTGGTCCGACCTGAGCGGCGAGGAGCAGGTGCGCCGTCCCCGGCTGCAGGACGTCGCCACCGAGGCGGGGGTCTCGCCGGCGACGGTGTCCCTCGTGCTGCGCGGCTCCCCGGGGCCGAGCAGCGGCACCCGCGAGCGCGTGCTGGACGCCGCGGCCCGGCTGGGGTACCGGCCCGACCGCGCCGCGAGCCTGCTGGCCCGCAGGCGCAGCCGGCTGATCGGCGTCGTGATGGACGTCCGCAGCACGTTCCACGCCCAACTGGTCGAGGACGTCCACGAGGCGGCCGAGGAGCACGGGTACGACCTGGTGTTGAGCACGGTCACCCGCACCCGGGACGAGGGGCGGGCAGTGGAGACGCTGCTCGACTCGCGGTGCGAGGCCCTGGTCCTGCTGGGGCCGAACGCGCCCGCCGCCCGGCTGACCGCGCTGGCCCGGCAGGTGCCGGTGGTCGCCGTCGGACGCCCGGTGTCGGCCGACGGCGTCGACGTCGTCCGGGCTGCCGACGACGAGGGCGTGGCGCAGGCCGTGGAGCACCTGGCCGGCCTCGGGCACCGGCGCATCACCCACGTCGACGGCGGTCGTGGACCGATCGCCACCGCGCGGCGGCGCGGCTACGAGCGGGCGATGCGCCGCCGGGGACTGGGGGAGCACCTGCAGGTCGTGGGCGGGGACCCGGGGGAGGAGTCCGGCGCCCGCGCGGCGCGCACCCTGCTCGGGTCGGACGTCCGCCCGACGGCGGTGGTCGCCTACAACGACGCCTCCGCGGTGGGCCTGCTCGACGCCCTGCTGCGCCGCGGGGTCGACGTGCCGGGGGAGGTCTCCGTCGTCGGCTACGACGACAGCCCGCTCTCCCGGCTGGCCCACATCGACCTGACCACCGTCAGCCAGGACTCCGTGCAGCTGACCCGGCTGGCGGTCGCGGCGGTGGTCGAGCGGCTGGACGAGGGCCGCACGGAGCAGCGCGAGGTGGTCGTCCCCCCGCACCTCGTCGTCCGGGGGACGACGAGTCCGCCGGCCTCGTCCTGACGGTCCCTTGACGGTGACGCCCGCCACCCGTCACCCTGACGTTTGAAGCGCTTCAAAAGCGCGCGGCGCACCGGTACCGCCGCGCCGTCCTGGCCACCTCACGCGACCGCGGAGACCGACATGACCACCGCCCCGACCACGATGGAGTACGACCCCTTCAGCCCGGAGTTCCAGGCCGACCCGTACCCCGTGTACCGGTGGATGCGGGAGGAGGCCCCGGTCTTCCACAGCGAGAAGTGGAACTGGTGGGCGCTGTCCCGGTTCGAGGACGTCCGGGCTGCCGCCACCGACCCGGACACCTTCCGGAGCTTCGAGGGCATCGACATCGACGACACCGCCAAGGACCAGAGCGGCCCCGGGTTCCTGCCCGACATCGACAACCCGCGCCACGACCAGGTGCGCGCGGTCATCCAGCCGCACTTCCTGCCGCGCCGCATCGGCGACAAGGAGGCGGCGATCCGCGCCGTCGTTCGCCGGCTGGTGGCGCGCTGGCGGGACCGGGGCACGGTCGACCTGGCCCAGGAGCTGGCCTGGCCGATGCCCAACGAGGTCTTCTTCACCGTGCTCGGGCTGCCCAGCGCCGAGGAGGAGGGGCGCGCGCAGCTCGACCGTTGGGTGCACGAGCTCAAGGACCGCCGTCCGGACGACCCCAGCCTGACCCCGGTCGCCAAGGCCGCCACCGAGGGCATCCAGCGCTACTTCGTCGACCTGCTCGAGGACCGGCGGGCGCACCCGCGCGACGACGTCGTCAGCGCCCTGGTGCAGGCCGAGATCGGCGGGGTGCCGTTCGCCGACGAGCACCTGACGCCGGCCTCGGAGATCCTCGGCCTGATGATGGTGCTCTTCCTCGGCGGGGTGGAGAGCACCGCGGGGCTGACGGGCTCGCTGTTCAAGCTGCTCGCCGAGAACCCCGACCAGCGCGAGCTGCTGCGCCGGGACCCCTCGCTCGTCCCCGCGGCGGTCGAGGAGACCATCCGCCACTCCAGCCCGCTGCAGCTCGTCGGCCGGACCACCTCCCGGGAGGTCACCCTGCACAGGGTGACCATCCCCGCGGGCGGCCGGGTGGTGCTGGTCTACGGGGCGGCCAACCGCGACGAGCGCCGGTTCGCGGACCCCGACCGCTTCGACGTCACCCGCGGCGTGGCCCGCCACCTCGGCTTCGGGGAGGGCCGGCACGGCTGCCTGGGCGCGCCGCTCGCGCGGCTGGAGGCCAGGGTCGCGCTGGAGGAGGCGCTGCCCGTGCTGGGCGACTACACCCTCGCCGCGCCGCCGGTGCGGTACAGGACCACGCCGAACATGTACGTCTGGGACTCCCTGCTGCTGTCGTTCCCGGTGGGCGGGGCAGCGCGCCACCCGGCGCACCTCGGGACCGCGCACGTCGAGACCGGGCACGTCGAGACCGTGCAGCACCGGACCACCTCGACCACCGTGGTGGCCAGCGAGTTCGAGGCCGACGTCCGCGTGGAGGACAAGCGCGCGGTCGCCGACGGGGTGGTGACCCTCACCCTGCGGCAGGTCGACGACACCCCGCTGCCGCCGTGGGAGCCCGGCGCGCACGTCGACCTGCTCCTCGGCGACGCGCTCCCGCCGGCCGCGCCGACCCGGCAGTACTCCCTGTGCGGCGACCCCGCCGACTCCCACGCGTGGCGGGTGGGCGTCCTGCGCGAGCCGGAGAGCCGGGGCACGTCCTCCCACGTGCACGACCGGCTGCAGCCCGGCGACGTCGTCCGCGTGCGCGGCCCGCGCAACAACTTCCCCCTGCACCCCTCGCCCCGGTACCTGTTCATCGCCGGGGGCATCGGCATCACGCCGATCCTGCCGATGATCCGGGCCGCGGAGGCCGCCGGCGCCGACTGGCGCCTGGTCTACGGCGGCCGGCGGCGGGCCTCGATGGCCTTCCTCGACGAGCTCGCCCGCTACGGCGACCGGGTGTCGGTGCGCCCCCAGGACGAGACCGGGCTGCTCGACCTCGACGCGCTGCTCGGCACTCCCCAGGCCGACACCCGCGTCTACTGCTGCGGCCCCGAGCCGCTGCTGGCGGCCGTCGAGCAGCGGTGCGCTCCCTGGCCGGCCGGCGCGCTGCACGTCGAGCGGTTCTCGGCCCGGCCGCTGGCCGAGCCGGTGCGGTCGGAGGCGTTCGAGGTCGTGCTGCGGCGCAGCGAGCTGACCCTGTCCGTGCCGCCGGACCGCTCGATCCTGTCGGTCGTCGAGGAGGCGGGCGTCGGCGTCCTCTCCTCCTGCACGGAGGGCACCTGCGGCTCCTGTGAGACCGCCGTCCTCGAGGGCCGGCCCGACCACCGCGACTCGGTCCTCTCCGGCGAGGAGCGCGCGGCGGACACCTGCATGATGATCTGCGTGTCCCGTGCCCGCACGGACCGGCTGGTGCTGGACCTCTGAGGCTGCCGCCCCGTCCCGCGCTCAGCCCGGCGGGGCGGTGGTGCTCCGGACGACGAGCCGGGGCGGGACGACGAGCTCACGCTGCCCGACGGGGACCCCGTCCAGCCGGGCCAGGGCACGCCGCACCGCCAGGGTGCTCAGCCGCTCGACGTCCTGGGCGACGGACGTGAGGTCGACCGAGGAGAGCCGCGCCAGGCGGCTGTCGTCGTAGCCGACCAGGCTCAGGTCACCCGGCACCGAGCGGCCCGCCCGCCGCAGGACGTCCAGCACGCCCACCGCGCAGCGGTCGTTGAAGACGGTGACGGCGCTCGGCGGCGGTCCGGCGAGCAGGGCACGCGCGGCGGCGGCGCCGTCGTCCTCCGTGAGGCCGCCGGTCACGTACCGGGCGTCGAGGCCGTGGCGGTGCACCGCCTCCCGGTAGCCGCGCCGGCGTTCCGCCGCGCCGGGCGCCCGTCCGCCGTCGACGTGCACGACGTCGCGGTGGCCGAGCCCGACCAGGTGGTCGACCGCCAGGCGCAGGCCCTCGTCGTCGGCGGTGCGGACGACGTCCACCGTCGAGGAGCGCACCGGACGGGCGACGACGACGACCGGCAGGCGGGCCGCCAGGTCGGTGAGCGCGGCCGTGGGCGTCTGCGGGCCGAGGAGCAGGAGCGCCTCGCACCGGTCCTGCAGCAGGCTGTCGACCGCCCGCTGCTCGCCGCGCCCCGGCGTGACGGCGCTCAGGGCCAGCTCGTACCCGGCCTCCTCGGCGGCGTCGTAGAGCCCGGCCAGCAGGTCGCCGTGGAAGGCGTGCTGGACCCCGAAGACCACGCCGAGCAGCCGGCTGCGGGAGCTGCGCAGCAGGCGGGCGCGGGTGTCGGGGCGGTAGCCGATCTCGTCCGCGGCACGCCGCACCCGCTCCCGCGTCGCGGCACTGGCGCCCGGCGCGTCGCGCATGACGATCGACACGAGGGCGGTGGAGACGCCGGCCCGGGCAGCGACGTCGGCCAGCGTCGGCCTCCGGTCGGCCCCTGTCTGCGGCACCGGGCGAGCGTAGCCCGATCCGCTAGAACGTTCTAGTCGCTTGCCCTTGACGGGTCAGGACCACCGGCGTCACCCTGACAGTCACCTAGAACGTTCTAGAGGAGGAGTCGTCATGACGAACGGGACCGTGGGCGTCGCCCTGGTCGGGTCGGGGCGGATGGGCGCCTTCCACGCCGAGACGCTCGCCCTGCGGCTCCCGCACGCGCGGCTGGCCGCCGTGGCCGACCCCGCGCCGGGTGCCGCCGAGCGGCTGACCGGCGCGCTCGGTGCCGGCCGGGCGTACACCGACGTGGCGCAGCTGTGGGACGACCCGGACGTCGACGCGGTCGTCGTCGCCGCGCCGGCCCGGTCGCACGCCGACCTGGTGGTGGCCGCAGCGGGCGCCGGGCGGCACGTCTTCTGCGAGAAGCCGATGGCGGTCACGCTCCCCGACGCCGACCGGGCGATCGACGCGGCCCGCACCGCGGGCGTGGTCCTGCAGGTTGGCTTCAACCGGCGGTTCGCCGCGGACTGGCGGGGCGCCCGGGCGCTGCTGGACGCCGGGACGCTGGGCACACCCCGGCTGCTGCGCTCGCTCACCCGCGACCCCGGCGGCTTCGACCCCGCACGCGTCCTGCCGGACACGATCTTCCTCGAGACGCTGATCCACGACTTCGACACCCTGCGCTACCTGCACCCCGGCGCCGAGGCGGTCGAGGTCCACGCGGTCGCCGACGCGCTGGTGGAGCCGGGCTGGCGGGACCGCGGGCTGCTCGACACCGCAGTGGTCACGGTCTGCTTCGACGACGGCGCGCTGGCGGTGGCCGAGGCGTGCTTCGAGGCGTCCTACGGCTACGACGTCCGCGGGGAGGTGCTCGGCTCGGGCGGCATGGCGACCATGGGCGACGGCCGGCGCACCGGCCTGGCCTTCTCGGGGCCGGCCGGGCGGCTGGTCGAGACCGTCCGCGGCGACCAGGAGCTCTTCCCCGGCGCCTACACCGCCGAGCTGGCCGCCTTCGTCGACGCCGTCCGCAGTGGGACCCCGGCCCCGGTGACCGGTGAGGACGCCCGCGCGGCGCTGGCGATCGCGCTCGCCGCGGCGGAGTCGGTGCGCGCCGGCGCCACCGTGCGGGTGGCGCGGTGAGCCGCCATCGGCTGGCCGCCTCGGCCGAGATGCTCTTCCTCGACCTGCCGTTCGCCGAGCGGGTGCGGCGCATCGCCGGGCTCGGCTTCGAGGTGGAGATCTGGGACTGGACGGCGAAGGACGTCGACGGGCTGGTCGCCACCGGCGCGACGTTCTCGTCGATGACCGGCTACGTCACCGGCACGCTGGCCGACCCCGACGGCGCCGCGGAGCTGCTGCGCACCGCCGAGCGCTCGCTGGCGGTCGCCGAGCGGCTGGACTGCCCACGGCTCAACGTGCACGGCACCGGGCTCGACGGCCGCGGGCTGCCCGTCGTCCCCGCCAAGGTCGTGACCCCCGCCATGTGGCTGACCGCCGCCCGCACGCTGGAGCGGCTCGCGGCGCTGGGGGAGCGGGCCGGGCGCGTGTTCACGCTGGAGAACCTCAACACCGCCGTCGACCACCCCGGCACCCCCTTCGCCCGGGCCGCCGACACGATCGCGCTGGTGGAGGCCGTGGGCAACCCGCACCTGCGGCTGAACCTCGACCTCTACCACGCCCAGATCGGGGAGGGGAACCTCGTCGCGCTGGTCGAGCGGGCGCTGCCGCTGGTCGGGGAGATCCAGGTGGCCGACGTCCCGGGGCGGTGCGAGCCGGGCACGGGGGAGATCCACCACCCGGCGGTCGCCGCCGCGCTCGACCGCCTCGGCTACGACGGCGTCGTCGCGCTGGAGGGCTGGGCGTCGGGCGACCCGGAGGCCGCCCTCTCCTCCTTCCGGGCCGCCTACTCCTGACCGCCGCACCCGCGGGGCGCGGGCGCGCGGTCGTCGGGTGCGTCCGGGGCCGCTACGTTCTCGAGCAGGGGCGCGGCGTCCCGGCCCCCGACGTCCGGACCCCGACGGGGAGGCATCCTCATGGCGCACCTGCTGGCCGCCGAGGCGATCGAGCACACCAGCAACGACTGGCAGCTGGTGCTCGCCGCGCTGCTGGGCATCGCCGCCGTCGTCGTGCTCATCACCTGGCTCAAGGTGCACCCGTTCCTGGCTCTGATCATCGGGTCCGGGGTGCTCGGCGCGGTCGCGGCCGTGGCCCCCACGGACGTGGTCACCAGCTTCAGCGGCGGCGTCGGCACCACCGTCGGCGGCGTCGGGCTGCTCATCGCCCTGGGCGCCATGATCGGCGGGATGCTCGCCGAGTCCGGCGGCGCGAACGCGGTCGTGCACGCCTTCACCGACCGGGTCCCGCCCGGCCGGCTGCCGTGGGTGATGGGCGGGGTCGCCGCCCTCATCGGCATCCCGCTGTTCTTCGAGGTCGGCGTCGTCCTGCTGGTGCCGATCGTGCTGCTGGCCGCGGCCAACACCCGCCAGCCGGTGCTGCGCGTGGGCATCCCGGCGCTCGCCGGCCTGTCGGTGCTGCACGGCCTGGTGCCGCCGCACCCCGGCCCGCTCGTGGCCATCGACGCGCTGGGCGCCGACCTCGGCCGCACGCTGATCTTCGGGCTGATCGCCGCGATCCCCACCGTCGTCGTCGCCGGCCCGCTGTTCGGCGAGTTCATCAGCCGCCGGGTCCCGCTCGCCGCGCCTCGGGCGCTGGTCGGCGCCGGCGTCGGCGACCGGGCCACCACCGGCGACGAGCCGCGCGAGGCCACCCCGGCCGGGCGGCCGGCCACCGGGGCCGGCGGGGTCGACGACCCGCGCGATGTGGACGCCCTGGGCGACGACCCGCGGACCGCGCCGCGCCGCCGGCCGGGGCTGGGCGCCACGGTGCTCACCGTCCTGCTGCCGGTGCTGCTCATGCTGCTGCGCGCGATCGGCGAGCTCACCCTCGACGAGGGCAACGGGCTGCGGTCGTTCCTCGACGTCATCGGGACGCCGGTGATCGCGATGCTGGCCGGCGTCGTGGTGTCGATGTTCACCCTGGGCACCGCCGTCGGGTTCGGCCGCGAGCGGATCTCGGCCACCCTCGGCGGCTCGCTGCCCGGCATCGCCGGCATCCTGCTCATCGTCGCCGCCGGCGGCGGGTTCAAGCAGGTGCTCATCGACGCCGGCGTCGGCGACCTGGTGGGCCGCTTCGCCGAGGACCTGAACCTGTCGGTGCTCGTGCTGGGCTGGCTGGTGGCCGTGGGTATCCGGCTGGCCACCGGGTCGGCGACGGTCGCCACCATCACCGCGGCCGGCATCGTCTCCCCGCTGGCCGAGGGCCTCGACGCCTCGACCGTGGCGCTGCTCGTGCTCGCCATCGGCGCCGGGTCGGTGTTCTTCTCGCACGTCAACGACGCCGGCTTCTGGCTGGTCAAGGAGTACTTCGGGATGACCGTCGGCCAGACCATCAAGAGCTGGTCGGTCATGGAGACGCTGATCTCGGTGGTCGGGCTGCTGGCGGTGCTCGTGCTGTCGCTGGTCGTCTGACCCCTGGTCGTCCGGCCCCTGGTCGTCCGGCCCCTGCTCGTCCGGCCCCTGCTCGTCCGGGGCCGGTGACGGGCGTGCGGTCGGGCCCGTCCTGACCACCCCGTCGGCCCGCGTGCCGCACCGTGCTGCCGGCACCGGCCGCGTCCCGGTCCGAGGGGAGGAGGCGGCCCCGTTCCCGTGACCCGGGCGCGGGGCCGGGTGCGTGTCCACCGGTCGCCGACCCCGGCGACCGGCTCTCGGCGTGCCCGGGAAATCCCCCCGGCCTCTTCACTAAGTCTTAATGTCCTGACATAGTTGTGTGGCCGGCGCCACGCCGGACCTCCCGCCGCCACCCCTGGAGAGCCCGCCATGCCGCTGGTCCGCATCGACGTCGTCGAGGGGCGGCGCAGCCCCGAGCAGCTCCGGCGCCTGGCCGACGCCGTCCAGGACGTCGTGCTCGACGTCTTCGCCGCGCCGCCGGGGGACCGGTACCAGGTGATCACCGAGCACCGGCCGGGGCAGCTCATCTGCGAGGACACCGGCCTGGGCATCGAGCGCACCGACGACCTCGTCGTCCTGCAGGTCTTCCAGCAGGGCCGGTCGGAGGAGCAGAAGCGGGCCCTCTACGCCGGTCTCGCCAGCCACCTGCAGGAGGTCACCGGCCTCTCGCCCGGCGACCTGGTCGTCTCCGTCGCCACGAACACCCGCGAGGACTGGTCCTTCGGCCTCGGGCGCGCCCAGTTCCTCGACGGCGACCTCTGAGCGAGCCCCCTGCGGGGCCCGCACCTCTCACCGCCGTCCCTCTCACCGCCGTCCCGTTCCCCTGGAGGAGCACGTGTCCGCACGGGCGCCGTCGTGCGAGCCGACGTCCGGCACCCCCTGCCGACCGGCGCGTCCGCACCCTGCCGCCGGGTCAGGTCGTCGGGCGGCGGGCCGCGCGCAGCCGCTGTCCCGCCGTCACGGCGGCCCACCGGGCCCGGGAGGCCTCCGCGGGTCGCGCCGGCGGGTCGGTGACCGGGCCGAACTCGTCGAGCACCCGGTCGATGGTCGCCAGCAGGGTCGAGTTGAGCTCCCACAGGCCCGAGTGGCTGCGCGGGTCGCCGATCAGCAGGTCCTGCACCAGCGCCCGGCCGCTGCGCAGCGCCTCCAGCGCCCCGGCCAGCCGGTCCTGCTCGGCGCCCGCGGCGCCCCGGGCCTCGGCGACGAGCCCGCGGCCGAACTCGCGGACCACGGTGCCCATCCGCTCCAGCAGGCTGGCCACGGTCTGCCGGACGACGTCGGCGTAGCCGGCGTCCTCGTCGACCCCGGTCCGCTCGCGGGTGGCGTCGTCGACGGCCCGGAACAGGGTGCGCAGCGACACCGAGGCGTGCTCGAGGGTGTCCAGGCCCCTCCGCGCCCCCCTGCCGACCGGCGGGACCCGCAGCGCCCTGACGTTGAGCCGGCGGCTCTCCTCGGCGTGGGCCAGCGCGCGGTCCACCCGTGGGGCGTGCCGGTTGAGCCGGCGGGCGTCCTCCAGCCAGCGGGTCGACTGCTCCACGGTCGCGGGACCGGCGCGCAGGTCCGCCGCCGCGTCGTGCAGGAGGCAGGCGATCTCCTCGGCGAAGCGCTCCAGCGCCTGCATCGCGTACCGCGTCTGGACCGCCGGCGGGAAGACGACGTTGACCAGCACCCCGACGGCCGCCCCGATGAGCGTCTCGACGACGCGCCCGCTGCCGACCTCCTCCGCGCCCGACGCACCCAGCACGAGCATCGCGCTGATCGGGACCTCCACCAGGTGCGGGCCCAGCCGGAGCAGCTGACCGGCCAGGATCGAGGCGCCCACCAGCGCCGCGAGGCTCCACCAGGTGAGCCCCACGACGGCGGCGAACAGCACGGCCAGGGCCACTCCCGACACGACGCTGAGCACGCGCTGGACGCCGTGCAGGAGCGTGCTGCTCAGGGTCGCCTGCACCACGAGCAGGGCGGTGAGCGCGGCGATCAGGGGCGGCGGGGTGTGCAGCCCCACGCCCTGGGCGACGAGGAAGGCCGCGACCGTCGCCCCCGTCATGCGGGCCGCGCGGGAGGCGGCCGAGCGACCGCGTCCGCGCACGAGGAGCAGCAACCCGGCGGCGTGCCCCCCGATCCGCCGGCGCCATGGCTCCACCCCGTCATGGTCGGTGATCCCCGGCGTCACCGGTGCCCGGCTCGCCGCGCGGGGTCCGCGCACCCGACGTCCGCCCACCCGACGTCCGCGCACCCGACGTCCGCGCACCCCGGGGGCCGGCCGTGACCGGCCCCGGTCCGGGCCGCCGCGCGGCGGACCGCCAGGCCTGGATCGTGTCCACGCTGCACGCCCTCGGCTTCGTGTCCGTCGCCGACCTCGCCCGCCAGCCGGCGGTCTCGCAGATGACCGTCCGGCGCGACCTGCACCGCCTGCAGGCGGCCGGCCGGGTACGTCCGGTGCACGGCGGGGCCAGCCTCCCCCCGCGTGAGCTCCGCCGCGTCCTCCCGGGGGAGGCCTGCACCGAGGAGCAGGGACGCGTCGCGCGGCACGCCGCCGGGCTCGTCGGCCACCGTGACACCGTCGCCGTCGACGCGGGGACGACCGGCCTGGCGATCGCGCGGGCCCTCCCGCGTGGGACCGACGACGGAGGCCGCGGTCGCGCAGCTCCGGGCGCGGACGTTCGTCGTGTCCCCGGCCGCCGTCGACGCCCGCGGCCTGTACGCCCAGACGCCGGCGGAGGCCGGCGTGCAGCGCCGCCTCCTCGACATCGCCGACGAGGTCGTCCTCGTGACCACGCCCGAGACCCTCCGGACCTCCGCGCCGGCCCTGGTCGCACCGCCGGACCGGGTGACGGCGGTGGTCTGCGACCGCCGGCTCCCCGCCGGGCTCGCCGCCGCCCTGGACCGGGCGGGGGTGGTCCCCCGTGTCGTCGGCGCGTGAGCCGGGAGGCCCGGCGCCGGCCCGTTCCCGGGTCCTCTTCCGCCCCCGCGCGCCCTGATCGCCGGATGTGCGGAACCGATCCGCAGATGTGCGATCCCGAACACCGATCGACCGTGCGACTGCCATCTCCTCCGCTCAGCGTCCCCGTTCGAGAAGAGGACGGGAGCGGGGGGCACGACCGATTCGCCACCCATTCCGCACACAGGCCGGACACGGCCTGTTCCCTGAGAGAGGCGCCAATGTCGGCGATCCATTCCTCCCACGGCGGCCATTCCGGTCCCAGCGCCGCCGCGGGAAAGCGCTCACCCGCGCACAACCGCTTCCTCGTCAAGCTGACGGTGATCTCCACCCTGGGAGGTCTGCTGTTCGGCTACGACACCGGTGTCATCTCCGGTGCCCTGCTGTACCTGAAGGACGACCTCGACCTGACCTCGACCACCGAGGCGCTGGTGGTCAGCTCCCTGCTGTTCCCCGGCGCGGCGTTCGGCGCGCTGCTCGGCGGCAAGCTGGCCGACGTCCTCGGCCGCAAGGGCAGCCTGCTGGTCTGCGCCGGGCTGTTCCTGGTCGGCGCGCTCATCTGCGCGACCGCTCCCAACGTGGGCGTCATGGTCACCGGCCGGGTCCTGCTCGGTTTCGGGGTCGGCGCCGCCGCGGTGACCTGCCCGCTCTATCTGGCGGAGATGGCGCCGGCGGACCGGCGGGGACGCATGGTGACGATCAACGAACTGATGATCGTGACCGGCCAGTTCCTCGCCTTCGCGATGAACGCGCTGCTCGACGCCCTCATCCACGACCCGCACGTCTGGCGCTGGATGCTGGGTGTCGCCACGGTCCCCGCGGTGGCCCTCTTCATCGGCATGTTCTTCCTCCCCGACTCCCCCCGCTGGTACGCCGTGCGCGGGCGGCTCGACCAGAGCCGCCGCGTCCTCGGCCTCAGCCGGGACCCGGCGGAGGCGGCCGAGGAGTACGACGTCATCGCCACGCACGCCCAGCGCGACGTCAACGAGGACAAGGGCGCGGCGATGCGCGACCTGCGGGCCTACCCGTGGATGCGCCGGATCCTGTGGATCGGCTGCGGCCTGGCCACCATCCAGCAGGCCACCGGCATCAACACCGTCAACTACTACGCACCGACCATCCTGGAGTCGACCGGCCTCGGGGCCAGCGCGTCGCTGATCCTCACGATCACCGTCGGCGTCGTCGCGATCATCGGCACGGTCCTGGGCATCGTCCTGATCGGGCACTTCAACCGCCGGACCCTGCTGCTCACCGGGTTCACCGGTGTCGCGGCGGGACACGCGATCCTGGCGCTGTCCTTCCTGCTGCCGGAGTCCCGCTTCCGGAGCTACCTGATCCTGGCCGCGATGCTGCTCGTCGTCTTCTTCGTGCAGACGTTCATCGGCACGCTGGTGTGGCTGCTGCTCAGCGAGATCTTCCCGATGACCATCCGGGGCTTCGCCATGGGCATCGCGGTCTTCGTCCTGTGGACGGTCAACGCGGCCATCTCCTTCGCGTTCCCGCCCCTGGTCGAGGCACTGGGCGCGACCCCGACGTTCGGGCTCTTCGCGCTCGTCAACGTCGGTTCGTGGGTCTTCGCCAAGAAGTTCGCGCCGGAGACCCGCGGGCGCACGCTGGAGGAGCTCGAGGACGACTTCCGGACGCACGACGCGGCGCATCTGGTCCACGAGGCCCCGGCCGGCGTCCGGGGCGGCTGATCGCCCGCTGCGCCTGCACAGACCGCCGCCGCCCCCGGGGTCCCTGCCCCGGGGGCGGCGGCGGTCTGCGTGCCCGGCGACCCGCCGGTGGCTGCGGTGCGCACCCGGTCCGGCGGCGGTGTCCCGGTGGCCGGCGGGGCGGTGCCGGGCCGGCTGTGGCCGCTGGGGCCCGGTGCGCGGCACCGCCGCACGGGCGCGGACCTCGGCACCGCGCCGGTCCGACGGCGGTCATCGCGGGGTGCGTGCCGCACGCGTCGGCGACACCCGCCGAGCGGGAGCGGTGCCGTCCGCCGGCCGCCCGTGGGGGACCTCCCGAACGCCGTCGTGCTCTGCCCACACTGGTGGGCAGAGCACGACGGCGCTCCGGAGGAGTTCCGGTGGGTGGCTCAGCGCAGGACGACGCCCGCGTCGACCCGCAGCTCGAGCCCGGTGACGTAGCGCGCCTCGTCGGAGACCAGCCAGCGCAGGGCGGCCGAGGTGTCCCGCGTCTCCATCCACCCGATGGGGATCACGTGCTGCGGCCGCGACGCGATCTCGTACTCCTCGTCCGTGGGGGCGGGGTTGTCGGGCAGGAACAGCCGCTTGTTGGTGTCGGTCATGTAGATGGCCGTGTTGACGTTCGTCGGCGACAACGCGTTGACCCGGATGAAGTGCGGCCCGAGCTCGGCGGCCATCGGCTTGAGCATGCCCACCAGCGCGGTCTTGGCCGCCACGTAGTGGGTGATGTTCTGGAAGCCCTTGGTCGCCCCGGCGGAGGCGACCATGACGATGGCCCCGCCGCGCCCGCCCTGGATCAGGGCCGGGGTGGCCGCGCGGACGGTGTGCCAGGCGCCGGTCAGGTCGGTGTCGACGGTGTTCTTCCAGTCCTGCAGGTCGATCTCCCAGAACGGCCCGGCGCCGCAGCAGATCCCGGCGTTGGCGACGACGACGTCGATCCGGCCGAACTCGGCGAGCCCCCGGGCCACGACGGCCTCGACCGCCGCGTAGTCGCGGACGTCGGCCTGCTCGGCCACCATGCGGCGTCCGGTGCTCTCGACCGCGGCGCGGGTCTCCTCCAGGTCGGCCTTCGTGGCCATCGCGGTGCTGGCGCCCGGGATGTCCTCGCAGATGTCGAAGCCGATGACGTCGGCTCCCTCCTTGGCGAGGTCGATGGCGAACTGCCGCCCCTGCCCGCGACCGGCGCCGCTGATGAGGGCGACCCTCCCCGCGAAGCGATCGGGGTCGAACCTCGGTCCGGTCATGGCGCTGTGTCCTCTCCTGGTGGCGCGTGTCCTGGTGGCGCGTGTCCTGGTGGCGCGTGCGGGTCGCACGTCTGGAAGTCGGTCGGACGGGGACGGCCGGCGCCGGTGGGGACGAGCCCCACCGGCGCCGGCCGGTCCTACGGCCCCGTCCCGAGGCTCACCGTGAGCGTGCGAACGGTGAGGAGGACGGGGTCCTTTGTCAGGCGTTCTGCGGGAAGCCGAGGTTGAGGCCGCCGTGGCTGGGGTCCAGCCAGCGGCTGGTGATGACCTTGCCGCGGGTGAAGAAGTGCACGCCCTCGGCGCCGTGGGCGTGCGAGTCGCCGAAGAGGCTGTTCTTCCACCCGCCGAAGGAGTAGTAGGCCATCGGCACCGGGATCGGCACGTTGATGCCGATCATCCCGACCTGCACCTCGTGCTGGAAGCGCCGGGCGGCGCCGCCGTCGTTGGTGAAGATCGCGGTGCCGTTGCCGTACTCGTTGCGGTTGATCAGCTCGACGGCGTGCTCGTAGGTGTCCACCCGCAGCACCGAGAGCACCGGCCCGAAGATCTCGTCCTTGTAGACGCTCATCGACGGCTCGACGTGGTCGACCAGGGTCGGGCCGAGCCAGAACCCGTTCTCGCCGCCCTCGGGCTGCACCTCGCGGCCGTCGACGACGAGCTTGGCGCCCTCCTCCTCACCGGCGGCCACGTAGGACTCCACCCGGTCGCGGTGCCGCTTGCTGATCAGCGGGCCCATGTCGCAGCCCTGGCGGCCGTCGCCGGTGCGCAGGGTGTTGGTGCGCTCGGCGATGCGGGCCACGAGGTCGTCGCCGACCCCGCCGACGGCGAGCACGGCGCTGATCGCCATGCAGCGCTCACCGGCCGAGCCGAACCCGGAGTTGACCGCGGCGTCGGCGGCCAGGTCCAGGTCGGCGTCGGGCAGCACGACCATGTGGTTCTTCGCCCCGCCCAGGGCCTGCACCCGCTTGCCGTGCCGGGTGCCGGTCTCGTACACGTACTGGGCGATCGCCGTGGACCCGACGAAGGACACCGACTGGATGTCGGGGTGCTCGAGCAGCCGGTCGACGGCGACCTTGTCGCCCTGGACGACGTTGAAGACGCCGTCGGGCAGCCCGGCCTCCTTCCACAGCTCGGCGATCCACAGCGCCGCCGACGGGTCCTGCTCGCTGGGCTTGAGGACGACGGTGTTGCCGGTGGCGATGGCGATGGGGAAGAACCACATCGGCACCATCGCCGGGAAGTTGAACGGGCTGATGATCGCGACCGGCCCGAGCGGCTGGCGCACCGAGTGCACGTCGACGTTGGTCGAGGCGTTCTCGGTGAACCCGCCACGCACCAGCGAGGGCACGCCACAGGCGTACTCCACGACCTCCTGGCCGCGGGAGACCTCGCCCAGGGCGTCGTCGAGGACCTTGCCGTGCTCGGCGGTGATGATCGCGGCCAGCTCGGGCTTGCGGGCGTTGAGCAGCTCCCGGAAGCGGAAGAGCACCGCGGTGCGCTTGGCCAGGGACGTGTCACGCCAGGCCGGGAAGGCGGCCGAGGCGGCGGCGACCCCGGCGTCGACCTCCTCGGTGGACGCGAGCGCGACCTCGCCGATGACCTCGCCGGTCGCGGAGTCGGTCACGTCTCCGGTGCGGCCGCTGGCGCCCTCGCGCCGTGCGCCGTCGATCCAGTGGGGGATGGAGGTGGGCATGGTGGCCTCTCAGGGAGCGGTGTCGTCGGGGAGCGGGGTCTGCGGGAGGTTGCTGCGGTGGGGAGCGCCCGACGGCGCGCCACCGCCGGGCGCCTGGCCGGCGAAGTGCTTGTCGACCAGGTCGCGGATGGCGGCGAGCATCCGGGTGCCGGACTCGCGGGCCTGGTCGTCCCAGCCGAAGACGCAGGTGGTGAGGACGCCGTCGAAGCCGATCCCGGCCAGGGCGGCGAAGGCCTCGTCGGCGTCGACGTCGCCGCGGCCGAGCTCCATGTGCTGGTGCACGCGGGTGGTGTTGCCCGGCGGATTGGTGATGTAGCGCAGCCCGTCGGAGGCCCGGTGGTCCATCGAGTCGGCCACGTGCACGTGGGTGAGCAGCTCGCCGGCGTTCGCGATGATGCCCGGCGCGTCGTCGCCCTGGTGGAACGTGTGCGGCATGCAGTACAGGAAGGAGACGCACGGCGAGTCGATGCCGCGGATCATGTCCAGCGCCGGCAGGCCGAGCTCGATGAAGTCGTCCGGGTGCGGCTCGAGAGCCAGCTTGACGCCCTCCCGCTCGAAGAGCGGCAGCAGCTCCTCCATCGACCGCCAGAACATCGCCTCGGCGAGCTCGGGCGCCTCCGGCCGGCCGTTGAACTCCGAGTTCATCGTGTCCACGCCGAGCTCGACGCAGATCTCGATGGCCCGCTTCCAGTAGCGGACGGCGGCCTGCCGCTCCACCTCGCCCGGGCCCGACCAGCGCATGACCGGCAGCAGCGAGGTGACGCCGACGCCGGCGTCGGCCAGCCGCGACTTGAACGCCCGCACGGTGGCGGTGTCCACCCGCGGGTGCTTGAAGAACGGGACGAAGTCCTCGCGGGGCGAGAGCTCGATCCACTCGTAGCCCATGCCGGCCACCACGTCGGGCAGCTCGAGCAGGGGGGTGGTCCGCAGCATCTGCGGGTCCAGGGCGATCCTCACCGGGCCTCCATCCGCACGACGGTGCGCTGCCCGCTGTGCAGCGCCTCGACACCGGCCGCGCAGACGGCCTGGGCGGCGTAGCCGTCCCACGCGCCCGGGCCGTCGACCTCGCCGCGGCGGGCGGCGTCCACCCAGCGCTGCAGCTCGATGTCGTAGGCCCGGCCGAAGCGCTGCCGGAAGTCCGGGGCGATGCCGGTCGACCGGCTCGCCCCCGCCTGCCCGCCGGACGTGCGCACCAGCCCGGCGTCCAGGCCGATCATCGCGCTGCCGTCCTCACCGACGACCTCGGTGCGCACCTCGTAGCCCACGCCGGTGTTCACGAAGCACTCGACGTCGACCACCCGGCCGCCGGTGGTCTCCAGCAGCACCAGCAGCGGGTCGGACTGGCCGGCGATGGCGTGCCGGGTCGCCCGCGGCCGCAGCACGGTGACCGCGGCGATCTCCTCGTCGAGCAGGAACCGGGCGACGTCGATCTCGTGCACCACCGAGTCGTTGACCATCATCTCGCTGGTGAAGTGCGGCGGGACCGACGCGTTGCGGTGCGCGCAGTGCACGACCAGCGGCTCGCCGAGGCCGCCCGCGTCCACGAGCGCCTTGAGCTCGGCGTACTCCGGGTCGAAGCGGCGCATGAAGCCGACCTGGACCAGCCGGCGGCCGGTGCGGGCGGTGTACTCGTCCTCGGCCCGCACCAGCGCCAGGGAGCTCCCGGCGTCCATGGTCAGCGGCTTCTCGCACAGCACCGGCGTGCCGCGCTCGATGCAGGCCAGCACCTGCTCCTCGTGGAACTGGCCGGGCGTGGCGATCACCACGGCGTCGACGTCGTCGTCGGTGATTGCGGCCAGCGGGTCGCCGACCACCCGGCAGCCGGGCACGCCGGCGGCCACCTGCTCGGCCTTCTCGGCGAACGCGTCGCTGACCGCGACCACCTGCGCGCCGGAGACGCGGCTGTGCAGGCGGGCGACGTGGTCGGCGCCCATCATCCCGACGCCCAGCACGGCGACCCGCAGCTCGCGCGCGGGGACGTCGGCCAGGGCGGGCAGGGTCCCGGCGCGGGTCCCGGCGCGGGTCTCGGCGGTGGTCACGCCCGGTCCTCCCGGGGGGTCTTCGGGGAGCCCAGCTGCAGCGAGGGGAACCCGCAGCCGCCGATGTAGCGGTGCGTGCGCCGGGCGATGGGGAGGGGCACGTCCGGCGCGCAGGGGTAGAGGTCGTGCTCGACGATCGCGAACACGTCCAGACCGTGCGCCTCGATCGCCTCGAACAGCGGCGGGTAGGCCGGGACGCCGCCCGGCGGCTCGGTCATCGCGCCCATCCGCACCGCGTCGGGCCAGGTGATGTCCTTCTCCAGCACCTCGTCGACGATCGTCGGGTCGACCTGCTTGAGGTGCAGGTAGCCGATCCGCTCCGGGTACCTGTTGATCAGCTCGAGGTTGTCGCCCCGGTAGTAGCTGACGTGCCCGGTGTCCAGGCACAGCGGCACGTACTGCGGGTCGGTGTCGGCGAGGAAGCGCTCGATGTCGCGCTGCCAGCCGACGTGGGTCTCCGCGTGCGGGTGGAAGGCGATCGACAGGCCGTACTCCTCCTGCACCGCCCGGCCCAGCCGCGTCACGCCGGTGGTCTTGGCCTCCCACTGCTCGGGGGTGAGGTCGCGGGACTCGACGTCGGCGCCGGTCTTCTGGTCGCGGAAGGTGTCGGGGATGACGACGACGTGGGTGCCGCCCATCGCCTTGGTCAGCGCGGCGACGTCCCGGACCTGGCCCCACACGGCGTCCCACGAGTCGGGCCGGTGCAGGTGCTCGAAGACGGTGCCGGCCGACACCTTCAGGTCCCGCGCGGCCAGCTCGTCGGACAGCCGGGACGGGTCGGTGGGCAGGTAGCCGTAGGGGCCCAGCTCGATCCACTCGTACCCGCAGGCGCTCACCTCGTCGAGGAAGCGCTGCCACGGCACCTGCTCGGGGTCGTCGGGGAACCAGACGCCCCACGAGTCGGGTGCCGACCCCACCCGGATGCGGGCGCGGCCAGCCGCGGGGTGCTGCGCGGTCATGTGTTCTCTCCTCCGGGGGACGGGCGGGGCATCACGAGTCCGCGCCGCCCTCGGACGGCGCGAGGTAGGCGGGCCGCTGGACGGCCTTCCAGCGGTCGTAGACGGCGCGGGCCTCCTGGGTGCTCGACAGTGTCGAGACCTCGCTGACCGGCACGTCCCACCACGACTCGCTCGACGGCGCGTCGACGAGCGGGTCGGTCTCGACGTGCACGACCGTCGTCCGGTCGCTGGCCTTGGCCTTGCGCAGCGCGGCCTCGAGGCTCGGCCCGTCCTGGGCGACGAGGACGTCGACGCCGAGGCTGGCGGCGTTGGCGGCGAGGTCGACCGGCAGCACGTCGCCGTCGAGCCGGCCGGAGTCCGAGCGGTAGCGGTAGCGGGTGCCGAAGCGCTGGGAGCCCAGCTGCTCGGACAGCGCGCCGATCGAGGCGAAGCCGTGGTTCTGCACCAGGACGACGACGATCTTGACGCCCTCCTGGACGGCGGTGACCAGCTCGGTCGGCATCATCAGGTAGGAGCCGTCGCCGATCATGACGAACACGTCGCGGTCGGGGCTGGCCATCCGGATGCCGATGCCGCCGGGGATCTCGTAGCCCATGGTCGAGTAGCCGTACTCGACGTGGTAGCCCTTGCGGTCGCGCACCCGCCACATCTTGTGCAGGTCGCCGGGCATCGACCCGGCGGCGCAGACGACGACGTCCCGCGGGGCGGACACCTCGTTGACCAGGCCGATGACCTCGTTCTGGGTCAGCCGGCCGCCCTCGCCGGCGCTCGGGGTCTCCGGGTGGTAGGCCGCCTCGACGGTGGCCTCCCACGCCGCGGCGAGCTCCGCGGTGCGGGTGCGGTACGCGTCGTCGACCGACCAGCCGGCCAGCGCGTCGGTGAGCGCGGTGAGCGTCTCCCGGGCGTCGGCCTGGATGCCGACTCCGGCGTGCTTAACGGCGTCCAGCGAGCCGATGTTGACGTTGACGAACCGCACCCCGGGGTCGTTGAAGGCGGTGTGCGAGGCGGTGGTGAAGTCCTGGTAGCGGGTGCCGATCCCGATGACGACGTCGGCCTCGCGGGCCAGGGCGTTGGCCGCCGTCGTCCCGGTGGAGCCGATGGCCCCCACCGACTGCGGGTGGTCGTAGGGCAGCGCGCCCTTGCCCGCCTGGGTCTGCCCGACCGGGATGCCGGTGGCCGAGACGAAGGCGTCCAGCTCCTCGGTGGCCTGGGAGTAGATGACCCCGCCACCGGCGACGACCAGCGGCCGGCGCGCCGAGCGGATCACCTCGACGGCGCGGGCCAGCGCGGCCGGCTCGGGCAGCGGCCGGCCGACGTGCCAGGTGCGCTCGGTGAACAGCTCGACCGGCCAGTCGAAGGCCTCGGCCTGCACGTCCTGCGGGAAGCAGAGGGTGACCGCGCCGGTCTCGGCCGGGTCGGTGAGCACCCGCATCGCGCCGAGCAGGGCGCCGGGCAGCTGCTCGGGCCGCCAGATCCGGTCGAAGTAGCGCGACACCGGCCGGAAGGCGTCGTTGACGGTCACGTCGCCGCTGTCGGGCCGCTCGAGCTCCTGCAGCAGCGGGCCGGCCGAGCGGGTGGCGAAGGTGTCGGCCGGGAGCAGCAGCACCGGCAGCCGGTTGATGGTCGCCAGGGCCGCGCCGGTGAGCATGTTGGTCGAGCCGGGGCCGACGCTGGTGGAGACCGCCCAGGTCTGCAGCCGGTCCTTGGCGCGGGCGTAGGCCACGGCGGTGTGCACGACGGCCTGCTCGTTGCGGCCCAGCACGTACGGCAGCGCCCCGGGCTCCTCCAGCTCGGCCTGCAGCAGCGCCTGGCCCAGCCCGGCGACGTTGCCGTGCCCGAAGATGCCGAAGCAGCCGGCGAACAGCCGCTGCCGCTGCCCGTCGCGCTCGGTGTACTGCTGCGCCAGGAACCGGACGACGGCCTGGGCGACGGTCAGCCGCACCGTCTCGGTGCGGGCCGGGGGCGGGTACTCGCTCACGATCGGGGGGCTCCGTTCTCGTCGGTGCCGGCGGGGGAGTGCAGGGGGAGTCGGGGGTCGACCGGCTCGTCGGCCCAGGTGCCGCGGATCCAGGCGTGGTCGGGGTCGTCGACGATCCGCCAGGCGCGTTCAGTGCCGGGGCCGGCCATGACGTTGAGGTAGTAGAGGTCGTGCCCGGGGGCGGCGATCGACGGGCCGTGCCACCCGTGGGGGATGAGGACGACGTCGCGGTCGCGCACCTCGGCGAGCACGTCGATGGGCCGCTCGGGGGTGCCGTAGACCCGCTGGTAGGCCAGGCCCGGCTGGCCCTGCGGCCCGCGAGCGACCTCGAAGTAGTAGATCTCCTCGAGCTCGCTCTCCACCTCGGAGGTCTCGTCGTGCTTGTGCGGCGGGTAGGACGACCAGTTGCCGCCGGGGGTGATGACCTCGCAGGCGATGATCGCGTCGGCCTCGAAGACGTCGGCGGTGGCGAAGTTGTTCACCTGGCGGCTGCACCGGCCGGCGCCCCGCAGCTCCACCGGCACGTCCGCGGCGGGTCCGTGGCGGACCGGCAGCCGCCGGCGGGCGCGCGCACCGCACAGCGCGAACCGCCCCCCGTCGGCGCTCGACAGCTCCGCGGTGACCTCGAGGGGGAGGTAGGCGAAGTCGGTCGGACCGGCGAAGACACTGCTGCGCCCGGTGAGGGTGAGCACCTCCCCGTCGCACTCGACGGTCAGGCCGCCCTGCAGCGGGACGACGACGACCTCGTCCGGGCCGGTGTCCAGCGTGTGGCGGTCACCGGCGGACAGCTCGAGCACGCGCAGGCTCGAGTGCCCCCAGCCGGCGGACTCGGGCGTCACCTCGAGGGCGTAGGGACCGGCGGCGGCGCTGCCGGCGGGCAGGTGCTGCGACTGGGTGGTCGCGGTCATCAGCTGCTCCTGGGAAGAGGCGCGGGCGGCCCTCCTGCAGGGCCCCGCCGCGAGCGTGCGAGCGGTGGGGGGCAGGAGGGTCCTTCGATCAGTGCACGAGGGAGACCGCGGTGTCCACGGCGGTGGCGACATCGTCGTCGGGCGGGTAGAGCAGTGTGCGGCCGACGACCAGGCCGCGCACCGCCGGCAGGGCGAGGGCGTCGCGCCACTGCGCGTAGGTCTCCTCGGGCCGGCGGGAGGGGTCCCCGCCGAGCAGCAGCGTGGGCAGGGTCGTGGCGTCCATGACCCGCTCCATGTCCGCGACGACCGGAAGCTTGAGCCAGGTGTAGGCCGAGGTGGCGCCGAGGCCCTGGGCGATGTGCACCGACTTGATGACCGCGTCCGCGCTCAGGTCGTTGGTGACCCGGCCGTCCACCCGCCGGGACAGGAACGGCTCAAGCATCGCGACGACGCCGGCGCGGGCCAGCTCGGTGACCGCACGCCCGGCGGTCTCCAGCATCCGCACCGTGCCCGGGTCGTCGAGGTCGATCCGGTTGAGCATCTTGGCGGCGTCGAAGCGGGCCTCGACCACGCCGGCGACGTCGTAGCCGGTCATCCGGTCGTCGAGCTCGAAGCTGGCACCGGCCAGGCCGCCGCGGTTCATCGAGGCCACGACGACCTTGTCCTCGAGCGCGCCCAGCAGCAGCAGGTCCTCGGCGACGTCCGCGGTGGCGAGCAGGCCGTCCACGCCAGGGCGGGCCAGCGCGGCGCGCAGCCGGTCGAGCATGTCGGTGCGGCTGTTCATCGCCGACGGCCGCCCCTGGGCCGACAGCGCACCGCGGGCCGGGTGGTCGGCGGCGACCAGCATCAGCCGGCCGTCCTCGGGCAGGAAGGACGGCCGCCGGCGGCGCGCGGCCAGGGCCCGGCCGATCGCCTGCGGGTCGCGGCTGCGCAGCTCGGTGACCTCGGCGTAGGTCGTGCACAGCGGCGGCGCGCCGAGCACGTCGGCGGGGGACAGGGCGGTGTCAGACACGGGTGCCCTCCAGGGAGGCGGTGACGTGGGCGGCGATCTCGTCGGCGGTCGGCATCGCCGTCGAGCACTCCAGCCGCGAGGCGACGATCGCGCCGGCGGCGTTGGCGTTGCGCAGCAGCTGCTCCAGCGGCAGGCCGGCGAGCAGGCCGTGGGCGAGGGACCCGCCGAACGCGTCGCCGGCGCCGAGGCCGTTGACGACCTCGACCGGCGTGGGCGGGACGACGACCCGCTCGGTGCGGGTCTTGCCGAGGACCCCGCGCGGCCCCTGCTTGACGATCGCCAGCTCCACCCCGGCGTCGAGCAGCGCGTCGGCGGCGCGGTCGGGCTCGGTCTCGCCGACGGCGACCTCGCACTCCTCGCGGTTGCCGACGGCGACGGTCACGTGCGGGAGGGCCGCCCGCACCTGCGCCGACGCCTCCTCGCGCGAGGCCCAGAACACCGGCCGGTAGTCCAGGTCCAGCACGGTGTGCCGGCGCCGTCCCCGGGCCTCCCACGCGGCGTGGTGGGCCGATCGGCTGGGCTCCTCGGACAGGCCGGTCACCGTCGCCCAGAACAGCTCCGCGTCGCGGATCGCGGCGGCGTCGAGGTCCTCCGGGCGGACCTGCAGGTCCGGGGCGGTGGGCCGGCGGTAGAAGTACAGCGGGAAGTCGTCGGGTGGGAAGATCTCGCAGAAGGTGACCGGCGTCGGGTGGGCCGGGTCGACCACCACGAGCCCGTCGTCGACGCCGAGGTCGCGCAGCGCCCGCCGCACGAACCGGCCGAACGGGTCGTCCCCGACGCCGGTGACCAGGGCGGTGGCGTGGCCGAGCCGGGCCGCGGCGACCGCCACGTTGGCGGCGCTGCCGCCGAGGAACTTCCCGAACGTCTCGACGTCCTCGAGGCCGACCCCGACCTGCAGGGGGTAGACGTCCACCCCGCTGCGGCCCATCACGACCATCTCCCGGGCGTTTCCCACGGTGCTCCGTCCCCCTGCTCGTCGGTCGGCCTGCCCTGGCGACTGTGCTCCGGCACACACGGCTGTGTCAAGACTTTGTTAGGACATAAAGGCAACAGGACGTCGGGACGTCGAGCGCCCCGGACGAGTGAGGACAACAGCACGTGTGCAGGTGCGATCATGACCGCGGCGTGCCGGGTCGTCGGCCGCACGCGTGCGACGCCCGCAGCCGAGGAGGCCCCTGTGATGGTGTTCGACATCGACCGGTCCAGCCCGACGCCGCTGTACTTCCAGCTGGCCCAGGCCATCGAGGGCGCCATCACCGGGGGCGCCCTCCCGGCCGGCTCGCGGCTGGAGAACGAGGTCCTGCTCGCCCAGCGGTACGGGCTCTCCCGCCCGACGGTGCGCCGGGCGGTGCAGGAGCTGGTCGACAAGGGGCTGCTGGTGCGCAAGCGGGGCGTCGGGACCCAGGTCATCCAGCCGCACGTGCGGCGCTCCGTGGAGCTCACCAGCCTCTACGACGACCTGTCGCGGGCCGGCGACGCGCCCACCACCGAGGTGCTGTCCCTGGAGCGGGTGCCCGCGCCGGCCGACGTGGCCGAGGAGCTCGACGTGCCCGAGGGCGACGAGATCGTCGTGCTGCGCCGGCTGCGGCGCTCGCGCGGCGAGCCGCTGGCGCTGCTGACCAACCACCTGCCGGGGCGCTTCCGGCCCACCGTCGACGAGATGACCGAGCGGGGCCTCTACCAGTACCTGCGCGCCCAGGGTGTGCACCTGCGGGTGGCCCACCAGCGCATCGGGGCGCGACTCGCCCGGGCCGACGAGGCCCGGCTGCTGGAGGAGGCTCCGCGCTCGGCGCTGCTGACGATGCAGCGGACCGCCTTCGACGACCAGGGCGCCGCCGTCGAGTACGGCCGGCACGTCTACCGCGCCTCCCGCTACGACTTCGAGACGACGCTCGTCGGCCGCTGACCGGCACCCGGTCCACCTGGTGGGTGTCGACAGGACCTGCCGGATGCCGCGGCCCTCGGAGGCGGTGGCTCCGACCACATCTGCTCACCCGTGGTGGGGACACTCACAGTGTTCCGGCGACATCTGCCAAGGCCGGTGGACGACCATGGAGGAGGAGATTCCCACCGACACCACGGAGACCGTCATGCAGGGCACCGCCTTCGCCTTCGCCGCCACCACCCCCGAGCTGCCCTTCCTGGACGGGCTCCGTCGCCGCCGCGCCGCGCGGCGGGCCCGCCGCGCGGTGGAGCAGGAGCTCGCCGACTACGCCACCGTCAGCGACCGCGACGACCTCGCCGCGCTGATCGCCGGCCGCGGGGACGCCGACGGTGAGACCGCCGCCGCCCTCGTCCGCCAGGCCCACCGCGACCTCTTCCGCACCCGCTGACGCCCGGCCCCCGTCCAGGGGCCTGCCCCGAGCCTGGCAGGGGTGGGGAGGACGGGGCCCTCCCTCAGGTGAAGGGGTTCTCGCCGGCCTCGACTTGGGCGGCGAACTCCCGCAGCGCCGCGCGGTCCGGCGTGCCGCCGGCGTCCCGGACCGCGGCGTCGAGCGCCTCGAGCACCTCCTCGGCCGGCCGGCCGGCCAGGCGGTCGCCGATCGCCGCCAGCGCTGGGGCCACCCGCTCGCTGAGCACCTCCGCCCGCCGGGGCACCGGCGGGCGCAGCAGGCGCAACAGCTCCTCCTGCAGCCCGCTCCGCCGTCCTCGCGCCACACCCACCTCCTCGCCGTCGGCCTCCTCGCCGCTCGCGGTACCCGCCGGCGGGGCGGCGCTCACACGTCCCGGCGGGTGAACGACAGCGCGGCCAGCCCGCCGATCAGCAGCAGCCACACGGCCACCCAGGCGAGGTAGCCGGCGCTCAGCGGGGCGACCCCGAGGAACGGGGAGCCCTCGAACCCGGCGCCGAGGGCGCCGAACGCCGTCGCGTCCTGGAACGCGTACATCGCGCCGCGCCACAGCCCGTCGGTGGGGAGCAGCACCCGCGAGACCGTGCCCACCTGCGCCACGCCGTCGTTGCCGACCACCTCACCGACGCTGCCGACCACGCCGGCCACCCAGGTCGCGCCGAACAGCCCGACCGCGACGATGCCCGAGGCCATCGGGGAGACGGCGGTGGACAGCAGCAGCGCGAGCGTCATCAGCACCGTCGTCTGCGCGGCGAGCAGCAGCAGCCCGACCACCGGGTCCGGCGGCCAGTAGCCGACCGTGATCTGCACGACGAGGAACTGCGCCAGCCCGGCCACGGCGACGAACCCGCTGCCGAAGGCCACCAGCCCCAGCCACTTGCCGAGCAGCACGGTGCTGCGGCGCACCGGCCGGGCCAGCACGGCCAGCGCCATGCCCGACTCCACCTCGCCCGACAGCGTGGGCCCGGCCAGGAACGCCGTCCCGAGCGCGGCGATCAGGCTCAGACCGAACATGACGAGGTTGAGCAGCTGGGAGGCGACCAGCCGCGCCTCGCCGCTGGTCAGCGCGCCGAACTCGGGGTCGACCGACGCCAGCTTGGCGAAGCCCCAGGCCGACAGTCCCAGCAGCGCCAGCGTGAGCACGCCCAGGGCGCGCAGCACCTTGCGGCGGGCCGCCTCGCGCAGCGTCAGCCCGGCGACCGTCAGGACGGTCACGGTCCCTCCTCGTGGCGCAGGATGCCCAGCAGCCGTTCCTCCAGGCTGATCCGCGCCGGCTCGACCGCGTGCACCCGCACGCCCAGGCCCACCAGGTCGGCGACCAGGCCGGGCACGACCGACCCGTCGTCGTCGGGGGGCAGCGCGACGGTGACCTCCTCGCCGTGGCGGGTGACCGCGCCGACCGCGGCCAGCCGGGCCTGCGCCGCGGCGGAGAGCCCACCCAGGCGCAGCCGCAGCTCCCGCCGGCCGAGCAGCTCGGCGAGCGTCCCGGAGGCGGCGACCCGGCCGCGGTCGAGGACGACCACCCGGTCGCAGACCCGCTCCACCTCGCCGATCAGGTGCGAGTTGAGCAGGACGGCCACGCCGCGCTCCCGCAGGGACAGCACGACGTCGCGGACGTCGGCCCGGCCCAGCGGGTCCAGCGCGCTGGTCGGCTCGTCGAGGACGACGAGCTCCGGGCGGGCGACCAGCGCCACGGCCATCCCCAGCCGCTGCTGCATGCCCTTGGAGAAGCCGCCCACCCGGTCGCGGGCGCGCTCGGCCAGCCCGACCAGCGCCAGGCACGCCCGCTGCTCGTCGTCCGGGACGCGGGCGCCGGCCAGCCGCACGTGCAGGGCCAGCACCTCCGCCGCGGTCAGCCACGGCTGGTAGCGGAAGAGCTCGGGCAGGTAGCCGACCCGCTCGCGGGCCCGCGGGTCGCGGGCCCGCCGGCCCAGCAGCAGCACCTCGCCGGCGTCCGGGCGCACCAGCCCGAGCAGCATCTTGATGACGCTGGTCTTGCCCGCACCGTTGGGCCCGAGCAGCCCGAGGACCTCGCCGCGGCCCACCGCGAAGGAGACGCCGTCGACGGCGGTCCGCCGTCCGTACCGCTTGCGCAGCCCGCTGCACCACACCGCCGGGGAGGGCGGCAGCCCGGCGAGCAGCTCCTCCCCGGCGGGGGCGGCGGTGCCGGTGCTCACCCCAGCGCCCGGGCGACGGCGAGGACCTCGTCCTCGTCCAGCGAGCCGGCGACCCCGGTGACCACCCCGTCGGTGACCCAGACGACGCCGGTCATCGTGCCGTCGCGGGAGGCCAGGACGGTGGCCTCGTGCCCGCCGACGTCCGCGGTGGACGACGTGGCGAACTCCGCCGGGACCGGCAGCGGCAGCGTGGTGCCGTCGCCGGCGAAGCCCCGCAGCTGCTCCGCCAGCTCCTCCGGCAGCCCCGGCAGCGACAGCAGGTAGTCGCGGGCGGTCTCGAACGGCACCCCGGAGGAGTACGCGGTGGGCGCGGTCACCCGGGCGACGACGAGGGCGGGCACGCCGCGCGCCTCCGACCACACCGCGGCCACGCCCGGGCCGGCGCGCAGCTGGAAGACGCTGCCGTCGAGCCCGGCCGGCGGGGGCGGCAGCGTCTCGCCGGCCGCGGCGGCCGCCTGGGCGGCCCGGTCGGCGGAGAAGGTGAACTCCGCGACCGCCTGGTCGCCCACCGTGTAGGCCGGCTCGCCGGTCACCCCGGCGGGGAGGGAGGCGACCTGCGGCACGTCCAGCCCGGTCGCGGCCTGCGCGGCCGCGGCGTCGGGCACCTCGCGGACGTCGGGGTCGGTGACCAGCTGCAGGTCGCCGTAGGCGGACAGGTCGGGCAGCCCGACCAGGTCGGCGGTGGTGACCGGGACCGCCGCGACCTCCTCGGTGCGGAAGACCTGCAGCCAGTCGCCGGCGGCCGCCGCGCCGGCGCCGCCCAGGACGAGGGCGACGCCGAGGGCCGCGGCGACGGGACTGCGGACCGCCCGGCGCCAGCGCCCGGCGCGGGCGGGTGCCGGAGCCCGGCCCCGGGCGTCGGCGGCGGCGGTCGCGGAGAACCGCCGCCAGGCCAGGTCGACGTCGGGGGCCGGCGGCGCCGAGAGGGCCGCGCCGGCGGCCGCGGCGTCCGCGCGGGCGGCGGCCAGGCCGCGCAGGCACTCCGGGCAGCCGGCGACGTGCGCGCGGTCGTCGTCGGGGACGCCGGCCGGCTCGTCGAGCAGGCGGCGCAGCGTGCCGTCAGTGGGGTGACGCATCAGGGGTCAACTCCTCGCGAAGGGCGGACTCGGCGCGTCGCACGGTCGTGCCGACGCTGCCGGGGGAGAGGTCGAGGGCGGCCGCCACGTCGGCGTAGCTCAGGCCGCTGTGGCGCAGGACGAGCGCGACGGCCTGCCGCCGGGGCAGCCGGGCGAGCGCGGCCCGCACGCGGCTGCGCTCCTCGCGGACGACGACGGTGTCGGCGACGTCGGGGGCCAGCGGCTCCCGGCCCGCCCCGGCGTGGGCGGCCTCCTCCCGCGCCGCGCGGCGGCGGCCCGAGCGGAGGTGGTTGAGCGCGGTGTGGGCGGCGGCGACCGCCAGCCAGCCCGGCGCCTCCGCGGTCGGCACCGACGAGCGCGCCCAGGAGAGGAACACCTCCTGGGCGACGTCCTCCGCCTCGTCGCGCGAGCCGAGCACGCGGGCGGCGACGGCGACCACCCGGGGGTAGCCGTCGCGGAAGACCTGCTCGAGGTCTGCCCGGGGGGCGCCGTCCCTGCCTGCCACGGCCCCGTCCCTCCGCTCGGCGCGCCCCGGCGCGGTCCCGCGCACGCCGGGGGTCCTCAGGGCCACGGGTACCTGCCTGACGACGTCCACATCCCTACAGCACCGCCGCGTCCGCGGATGTGACACACACCCGCGCGGTGCGCACGGCGCTCGTCCGGGACCCTGACAGCACCGACCCCGGCCGGTACCGTCGGCCCCGTGACCGTCCCACGGGAGCTGGACTCCCCGACCGGTCTGCTGCCGGGGGACCACGTCTGCTGGACCTTTCCCGACGCGGCCGGGCTCGCGGCCGCGGTGGTGCCCTTCCTCGACGAGGGACGCCGCCTCGGCGAGCAGTTGCTGCTCGTCGGCGCGTCCCGGCCGGTCCTGCTCACCGCGACCGACGGGCTGCCCGGCCGCGACGAGCTGCTGGACAGCGGGCAGTTGCAGCTGCGCACCCTCGAGGACGCCTACGCCGCCGGCGGAGAGCTGGTCCCCGCCGAGCAGGTTCGGCGCTACCGCGACACGGTGCGGGCGGCCCTCGACGGCGGGCGCAGCGGCCTGCGGGTGGCCGCGGACATCAGCGCGCTGGCCGCCGCCGGGCGGCCCGCCCTCCGGCAGCTGCACGCCTACGAGCAGCTCGCCGACGTGCTCGTGGACGAGGTCCCGATGACCGCGCTGTGCCTCTACGACGCCGCGGCGGGCCACGACGTGCTCGGCCCGGTCGCCGTCCTGCACCCGGCGCAGCACCTGGGCGGGCGCGAGCCGCTGGCGCACCTGTCCGGGCGGGGGACGACCCTGGCGCTGCACGGGGAGGTCGACCGGACCGAGGCCGCGCACGTGGCCACCGCGCTGACCGACGTCGCCGGCGGCACTCCCGGCGAGCTGGTGCTCGACCTCACCGACCTGCGCTTCCTCGACGTCGCCGGCGCCCGCGCGCTCGAGGGCGCGGTGCGCGAGCTGGCCGCGCGGGGGACCCGGGTGCGGATGACCGGGGCGCGGCGGGCGGTCCTGCGGTGCCTCGACCTCTTCGGCCTGGACCTCTTCGGCCTGGAGGCCGAGGGGGCGTGAGGACGGTGCGCCCGACGGGGGACTGGAACGGCACGGGCCTGGCCCACGAGGGGTTCGTCTTCGCCGCCGACGCCGAGCTCGTCGACCGGGTGGTGCCCTTCGTGGACGAGGGGCTCCGCCGCGGGGAGCCGGTGCTCGTGGTCGCCGGCGAGCGGGTCCGGTCGCTGCTCGCCGAGCAGCTGGGTGACGACCTCGGCCGGCTGACGACCTTCGCGTCCGCGGAGACCTGGTGGCGGGGCGGGCACGCCACGCTGCAGGCCTACGACCGCGAGCTGCGCGCGCTGCGGGCCCGCGCGCCGCGCTGGCGGCTGGCCGCCGAGCCGGTGTGGTCCGCCCACGACCACGACGGCCGGGGGTGGAGCCGCTTCGAGGCGGTGGCCAACCGCTGCTACGGCGCGCTGCCGTACTACAGCCTGTGCCTGCACGACGCGCAGCGGCTGCCGGCCGCGACCCTCGCCGCCGTGGCCCGCACGCACCCGCTCACCTGGGACGGGAGCGCGCCGGCACCGCAGCCGGCCTACGCCGACCCGGTGCGCTTCCTGCGCGAGGTGCAGCCGCCGTGGACGCCGCGCCCCGCCGACGCGGCCGTCCACGTGGTCACGACACCGGTGCAGGCGCGCCGCGCGATGAGCGCGGCGGTGCCGCCCGACCGGCGGGCCCGGCTCGGCGACGTCGTCCCGGCCGGCCACGAGCTGGTCACCAACGCTCTGCAGGTGGCGGCCTTCGCCGAGGTGGCCACCTGGACCGACGCGGACACCCTCGTCATCGAGGTCAGCGACGCCGGGCCGGGCCTGCCCGACGAGACGCTGGGCTTCGTGCCGCCCGCCACGGCCGAGGGGCCGCACGGGATGTGGCTGGCCTGGAGCTTGGCCGACGACGCCGCCGTGCGGTCCGGTCCGGCGGGCACCGCCGTCCGGCTGTTCTTCGGCCGCTGACCCGGGGCTCCTGACCCGGCGGGCGGAACCCGGCGGGGCTCAGTAGGACCGGGGGAGTCCCAGCACCTTGGTCGCGACGAAGGCCTTGACCATGTTGTTCGCCACGGGCGCGACCTGGTAGAGGCGGGTCTCGCGGAACTTGCGCTCGACGTCGTACTCGTCGACGAAGCCGTTGCCCCCGTGGGTGTCCAGCGCGGTGTTGGCCGCCGCCCAGCTGGCCTCGGAGGCCAGGTGCTTGGCCATGTTGGCCTCGGCGCCGCAGGGCTCGCCGGCGTCGAAGAGCCGGGCGGCCTCGTAGCGCATCAGGTCGGCGGCGCGGACCTCCATGTAGGCGTCGGCGATGGGGAACTGCACCCCCTGGTTGGCGCCGATCGGGCGGCCGAAGACCTCCCGCCCGGTGGCGTAGGCGACCGCCCGCTCGACGAACCAGTAGCCGTCGCCGATCGCCTCGGCCGCCAGCAGGATCCGCTCGGCGTTCCAGCCGTCGATGACGTACCGGAAGCCGGCGTCGACCTGGCCGACGACGTGGTCGGCCGGCACCCGCACGCCCCGGTAGGTGACCTGGTTGGTCGCGTAGTTGAACATCGTGCGCACCGGGGAGACCTCGAGGGTCCCGGGCTGCTCGGCGCGCACCTGCCGCAGGTCGAGGAGGAACAGGGTGAGCCCGCGGATCCGGTCGGCGGCCTTCTCGCTGGTGCGGGCCAGCACGAGGGCCAGGTCGGACTCCGCGATGCGGCTGGTCCAGTTCTTGTGCCCGCTGATGAGGAAGTCGTCGCCGTCGCGGGTGGCGGTGGTCTCGATGGCGGTGGTGTCGGAGCCGGCGGCGGACTCGGTGATCGAGAAGGCCTGCAGCCGCAGCTCGCCCGAGGCGATCGGCGGCAGGTAGGTGTCCTTGAGCGCCTGACTGCCGTGCCGCAGCAGGGCGCCCATCGTGTACATCTGCGCGTGACAGGCGGCGGAGTGCCCGCCGGAGCGGTTGATCTCCTCCATGACCACCGACGCCGCGGTCACGCCCAGCCCCGCGCCGCCGTACTCGGTGGGGACGAGGACCGACAGCAGGCCGGCCGCGGTGAGGGTGTCGACGAACTCCCGCGGGTAGCGGCGGTCGCGGTCGGTCTCGCGCCAGTAGGCGTCGGGGAACCCGGCACACAGCGCGCGGGTGCGGGCGCGCAGGTCGTCGAGGTCGGTGCCGGTGGTCGCGGTGTCGGGCACGGGGCCTCCTGGGGTCGTGGGGCGCTCGGGGGATCGGTCGGGCGCGGGGTCCGCCGGCCGTGCGGACGTGCCCGCGCCGCCGGGGGTCGGGACGACCGGCCACGCGCTCCCGCACGGGGACGGCGCCCGCTCGGCGGGGAACGGGACGTCGTCCACCGGCGGCGGTCCGCGGGCCGGAGCCGCACCCGCGCCGGCGCGCTCACGTCCGGGGCGGGGGGACCGGCTCCTCGATCCAGTTCCAGCTGTGGTGGCTGAAGAGGGTCTTGTTGCCCCTCGCGTCGTAGATCACGAGGTGGCCGGTGGCGGTGAAGCTGAACCGGGCGGCGTCGTCGAAGCGGATGACTTCGCCGTCGGCTCGGTGGAGGTCGAAGGCCATGTCCGGAGCCTGGCACGGCGGGTGGCGCGCGGCCCTCCGTACCAGCTCCCTCCCACCGCGGACGGGACCCGCCGGATCGGGGACCGGGATGGTCGACAGTCGACAGTTATGCTGCGGTCGAGCCTGGAGGTGTCGTGAGCGCCGAGCCGTTGTCGAGTCTGGACCGCAGCACGCTGCGCGAGCGCTCGCTCGAGGCGCTGCGGTCGGCCATCCTCTCGGGCCGGTACCGGCCGGGGGACCACCTCGGCGAGGTCGAGCTGGCCGGCTCGCTGGGTGTCAGCCGGGGCACGGTGCGCGAGGCGCTGCGGCACCTGCAGCAGGAGGGGCTGGTCACCGCCGGGACCCGCGGCATGCTGCGGGTCAACAGCCTGACCCCCGCCGAGGTCCACGAGCTGTTCCGGGTCCGCGCCGCGCTCGAGGGGCTGGCGGTCCGCGAGGTCATCGCCTCGCCCCGGCGGGCGTCGGCCGCGGAGGCGCTGCGGGCGGCCGTGGAACGGCTCTGCGACTCAGACGAGCCCGCCGCGCGGATGGCGGCGGACCTCGCCTTCCACCTGCTGCTCTGCCAGCTGTCGGGCAACTCCATGCTGGTCGAGGCCTGGCAGCGGCTCGAGGGCCGGATGCGCGTGGCCATCCTCAACGGCGCGGCCCTGCAGGCGCCGATGATGAGCCGCGACCGGCACGTCCCGATCGTCGAGGCCATCGAGCGCGGGGACGTCGAGGCCGCCGTGCAGGTCGTCGACGAGCACATGGCCGGTGCCGCGGACCACTTCGCCCGGGCCTCCTCCTCCTCCTGAGCAAGGACCCCCTGCTCCCCACCGCTCGCGAGCTCGCGGCGGGACCCGGGACGGGGCCGACCGTCCTCCGCGCCTCCTCCCGCTGATCGCGGCGACCCCTGCAGGAGTCGCCCCCCTCCTGGCCGCCGCCCTCACCTGCGCGGACGCAGCTCCCGGGAGGTGACCCTTGACACCGTGACCCGCACCACCCACTCTAGTCGCCAGTTGACTGTCAACAGTTGACGCTCAACGGGGATCCGACGCACACCCGGCCATTGGAGGTCACCGTGACCGAGCGGCATCCACCCGTCCGCGATCCACATCTCGAGGACGTCGCCAGCTGGCACCCGATCGAGGGCACACCGACGAAGAAGAAGGTCGCCGTCGGCTGCTCCGTCGGGGCGACGATCGAGACCTACGACTTCATCGGCTTCGGCATCGCGGCCGCGCTGTACTTCAACACCGCCTTCTTCCCCGCCGAGGACCCGCTGTCGGGCACGCTGCTGTCCTTCGCCACGCTGGGCATCGGCTTCGCGGTGCGCCCGCTCGGCGGGATCATCGGCGGCTACCTCGGCGACCGGATCGGCCGCAAGCCGGTCCTCGTCGGCTCCCTGCTGCTCATGGGCATCGCGACGGTCCTCATCGGCGCCCTGCCGACCTACGAGCAGGTCGGCATCTGGGCCGGGATCCTGCTGGTGGTCGTGCGGGTCGTGCAGGGCCTGGCGTTCGGTGCCGAGTGGGGCGGCGCGATCCTCATGTGCTTCGAGCACGCCCCCTGGCGGAAGAAGGGCCTCTACACCGGCATCACCCAGGCCGGCTTCCCGGTCGGGCTGCTGCTGGCCAACCTCGCCTTCCTCGCCAGCGTCCCGCTGGGCGGCTCCTGGGCGTGGCGGGTGCCGTTCCTGCTCAGCGCCGTCCTGATCGTCGTGGGCATCGTCATCCGGCTCAAGGTCGAGGAGTCCCCGGAGTTCGAGGAGCTCAAGGAGGAGGGCGAGATCTCCGAGAACCCGCTCCTCGAGGTGCTCCGCGACGACTGGCGCAACATCCTGCGGGCCTTCTGCCTGCGGATCACCGAGACCGCCGGCTACGCGGTGTCGGTCACGTTCATGCTGTCCTACATCGCCACCGAGGGGCTGGCCGACCGGCCGGTCACCCTCACCGCGACGATGATCGCCGCCGGGATCGGCATCGTCGCCACCACCTGCTGGGGCGCGCTCACCGACCGGATCGGGCGGCGCCCGGTCTACCTCCTGGGCACCGGCCTGCACCTGCTGTGGGGCATCCCGCTGTTCCTGGTGGTCAACACCGGCGCCGCGGTGGCGATCGTCGTCGCGTTCGTCGTCAGCTACGCCGTCCTGCAGAACATGCTGGCCGGGGTGCAGGGCGCCTGGTTCTCCGAGCTCTTCGCCACCAAGACCCGCACCACGGGCGCCTCGCTGGCCTACCAGCTCTCGGCCGTCGTCTCCGGCTTCACCCCGCTGATCACCACCGCGCTCTACGCCGGGTACGGCTGGATCGGCCCGGCGCTGCTGTTCAGCGGCTACGGCCTGCTGGGTCTGGTCGCCGCGCTGCTGACCCGCGAGACCTGGGGGCCGGCCGAGCGCGAGGAGGTCGCCGCCCTGGAGCGCAGCCTCCGGACGCCGTCCGCCGTCCCCACCCCCCGTCCCGCGACGTCCGAGCGCCGGCCGACGGCCGACTCGACGACCGACTGACCCGAGGAGGAGCACCTCATGACCTCGCTGAGCACACCCCAGGTGGCACCCCGCACCGACGACCGCGCCGAGCGGATCGAGCGGATCCGCCAGGCCGCGTACCGGATCCGCCGCAACGCCCTCGACATGGGGGAGGTGCAGGGGCAGGGCTACATCGGCCAGGCGCTGGGCGTGGCCGACGTCCTCGCCGTCGTCTACACCGATCAGCTGCGGTACCGCCCGGAGGACCCGCACTGGCGCGACCGGGACCGCTTCCTGCTCTCCATCGGCCACTACGCCATCGCCCTCTACGCCGCGCTGGCCGAGGCCGGCACCCTCCCGGCCGAGGAACTGGAGACCTACGGCTCCGACGACTCGCGCCTGCCGATGTCGGCCATGGCCTCCTACACCCCGGGCGTGGAGATCTCCGGCGGCTCGCTCGGCCACGGGCTCGCCGTGGCCACCGGGATGGCCCTCGGGCTGCGCCACCAGGGCAACGGGGCGCGGGTGGTCGACCTGCTCTCCGACGGCGAGCTGGACGAGGGCTCGACCTGGGAGGCCGCGATGGCCTGCGCCCACCACGGACTGGAGAACGTCACCGCGATCGTCGACGTCAACGCGCTGCAGGCCGACGGCCCCACCGCCGGCGTGCTGCGCACCGAGCCGGTGACCGACAAGTGGCGCGCCTTCGGCTGGCACGCCGTCCGCGTCGACGGCAACGACGTCGCCGCACTCGTCGACGCCTTCGACGAGGTGCGCGAGCACCGCGGCTCGCCCTCGGTCGTCATCTGCGACACCCGGATCGGCCGCGGCGTGCCGCTGCTGGAGAACCGCGAGAAGGCCCACTTCATGCGGGTGGAGGAGCACGAGTGGCAGATCGCCCGCGACCAGCTGCAGGAAGGACTGACCCGATGACCGGCACGGCCCCCCGCAAGAAGCTCACCACCTCGGCGATGATCGCCTCGTTCGCCGACCCCGGTCAGCGCACGACCAGCGCACCGTTCGGCCACGCCCTCGACCGGCTGGCCGAGGAGCGGCCCGAGATCGTCGGGCTGTCGGCCGACCTCGCCAAGTACACCGACATGCACGTCTTCCGCGACGCCCACCCGGACCGCTTCTTCCAGATGGGCATGGCCGAGCAGTCGCTGCTCGGGACGGCGGCCGGGATGGCGGAGGTCGGGCTGGTGCCCTTCGCCTCCACCTACTCGGTGTTCGCCACCCGGCGGGCCTACGACTTCCTCTGCCTGGACATCGCCGAGCCGAACCTCAACGTCAACGTCGTCGGCGCCCTGCCCGGCCTCACCACCGGCTACGGGCCCAGCCACCAGGCCACCGAGGACCTCGCGATCCTCCGCGGCTGCCCGAACCTCAGCATCGTCGACCCCTGCGACTCCGTCGACATCGAGCAGGCCGTGCCGGCGCTGGCCGACGCACCCGGCCCCACCTACCTGCGGCTGCTGCGCGGCGCGGTGCCCACGGTGCTCGACGAGTACGACTACCGCTTCGAGCTCGGGAAGGCCGCCGAGCTGCGCACCGGGCGGGACGTCGTCCTCATCTCCACCGGGCTGATGACCATGCGGGCGCTGCAGGCCGCGGCCCGGCTCGAGGCCGACCACGTCGACGTCGCCGTGCTGCACGTGCCGACGATCAAGCCGCTGGACACCGAGGCGGTGCTGCGGGCCGCCCGCACCGACCGGCTCGTGGTCACGCTGGAGAACCACACCGTGGTCGGCGGGCTCGCCGAGTCCGTCGCCTCGACGCTCGCCTTCGCCGGGGCCGGCACCCGCGTGGTGCCGATCGCGCTGCCCGACGAGTTCCTCGCCGCCGGTGCGCTGCCCACCTTGCACGACCGCTACGGCCTGTCCACCGACGCCGTCGTCGCCCGGGTCCGCGCCGAGCTCGGCGGCGCCACCGGGCAGCGCCCGGCCGCCGACCCGTCCGATGCGCTCGCCGTCGACCCCGCCCCCGCCACCGCCTGACCCCCACCCCTCGACCCACTCTGGAGGACACCGTGTCCGTCTCCGACAAGACCGCCGTCGTCACCGGCGCCGGCTCCAAGCGCGGCATCGGCCGCGCCACCGCCCACACCCTGGCCGTCGCCGGCTGGAACGTCGCCGTCCTGGACCTCGACGAGGCCAGCGCCAAGGACGCCGCCCACGAGGTGGCCGACCGCAACGGCGTCCAGGCCGTCGGCATCGGCTGCGACGTCACCGACGAGGCCTCCGTGGACGCCGCCCTCGGCGTCCTCGCCGGCGCCCTGCCCCCCGTCGGTGCCCTGGTCAACAACGCCGGCATCACCTCGCCCACGCCGTTCCTCGAGGTCAGCGGCGAGGAGTGGGACCGCATCTTCGCGGTCAACATCCGCGGCGCGTTCAACGTGACCCGCCGCCTGGCGCCCGGCATGGCCGAGCGCGGCTTCGGCCGGATCGTCTTCCTCTCCTCGGTCTCGGCCGAGCGCGGCGGCGGCGTCTTCGGCGGGGTGGCCTACTCCGCCGCCAAGGCCGGCCAGCTCGGCTTCACCCGGGCCCTGGCCCGCGAGCTCGGCCCGCACGGCGTGACGGTCAACGCCGTCGCGCCCGGGCTGATCGACACCGACATCACCGGCGGCGCGCTGGAGGGCGAGCGCAAGACCCAGCTGGTCGCAGGCATCCCCGTCGGCCGCAACGGCCGGGTCGCCGACGTCGCCGACCTGATCACCTTCCTGTGCCGCGAGGAGACCGGCTACGTCACCGGGGCCACCTACGACGTCAACGGCGGCTCGCACATCCACTGACGGCCATCCACCGGCGGCCGACGCGACGCGACAGGGGGTCGTGCCCGGGGGGACCCGGGCACGACCCCCTGTCGCGTCCTGCTGCCTCAGCGGGCCGCGGTGGCCGTCCGGGCGCGCTCCTGCTCGGCGACGAAGGCGCGGAAGACCGGGTAGATCTCGGCCTCCCAGCGCTTCCCGGCGAAGACGCCGTAGTGGCCGGCGCCCTCCTGCAGGTGGTGCCGGTGGCGCTCCGGGGGGATCCCGGTGCACAGCCCGTGCGCCGCCTCGGTCTGCCCCGGCGAGCACATGTCGTCCTGGGCACCCTCGACGGTGAGCAGGGCGGTGTCGGTGATGGCCGCCGGGTCCACCCGCTGGCCGCGCCAGGTGAAGACGCCGCGGGGCAGGTCGTGCTCCATGAACACGCGCTGCAGCGTCTCGAGGTAGAACTCGGCCGGCACGTCCATCACCGCGCCGTACTCGTCGTAGAAGGCGCGCGTGGTCGCGGCCGCGGCCTCGTCGCCGGCGACCATCGCCCGGTACATCCGCAGGTGGGCGCCCACGTGCCGGCGCGGGTTCATCGACATGAACGCCGTCAGCTGGGTGACCCCGGGGTAGACGCGGCGGCCGGCGCCGGCGTGGCGGGCCGGGACCGTGGTGGTGAGCAGCCGCTCGAAGCGCGACAGCGAGTGCCGGCCGGCGTTGAGGTTGACCCGGTTGGGGTTGACCCGGGTGTCGATGGGCCCGGCCATCAGCGTGACGCTGCGGGGCTGGGCGGGATCGTCGGCGGCGGCCAGCACGGCGACCGCGGCCAGCACCAGCGGCGCCGGCTGGCACACGGCCATGACGTGCGTGTCGCGGCCCAGCAGCCGCAGCGCCTGCAGGACGTGGTCGACGTACTCGTCGAGCCCGAACCGGCCCGCCGATACCGGGACGTCGCGGGCGTTGTGCCAGTCGACGACGTACACGTCGTGGTCGGCCAGCAGCGTGCGCACGGTGGGCCGTAGCAGCGTGGTGAAGTGCCCGGAGATCGGCCCCACCACCAGTACCTGCGGCTGGCCGGTGACCCCGGGCTTGGCGAAGTGCAGGACGTCGGCGAACGGCGTCGACAGCGCCGACCCCACGACCACCTCGGCCGGCCGGCCGTCGACCTCCACCGCGTCGATGCCCCAGTCGGGGCGGACGTGGGTGGGCCGGGCCTCGGCCACGATCCGGCAGGCGGCCCGCAGCCGGCGGGGACCGGGCAGCCCGGCCAGCGGGGTCGGCAGTGCCTCCAGGGCCCGCACGGTCAGCGCTGACGACGTCCGGGCCGGAGCGGTCAGCCGCTGCTGCCACTCGTAGGCGGTGTAGAGCACAGGTCGGTCCCCTCGATCGCGCGGGCGTGTGGCCCGCGCCACACCTACCCGACGGTAACCGACGGTTCCGCACCCGGCCTGCGCAGACCCCTCGTCGGCGCGGCGCGCCGGCGGGGAGGCCCGGGCGGATCACCCGGCGAGACCGGCGTACGTCGTCCGCAGCTCCCGCTTGAGGATCTTGCCGCTGGCGTTCTTGGGCAGGGCGTCGGCGACGGCGACGTAGCGCGGCGTCTTGAACCCGGCCAGCCGCTCGCGGCAGAAGGCGATCAGCTCCGCGGTGTCCACCGTCTGCCCGTCCCGCGGCACCACCACCGCGGCCACGGCCTCGATCCAGCGCTCGTGGGGGATGCTGAAGACGGCGGTCTCGGCCACCGCGGGGTGGCTGTAGAGGACCTCCTCGACCTCGCGGCTGGCCACGTTCTCGCCGCCGGTCTTGATCACGTCCTTCTTGCGGTCGACGACGGTGATGTAGCCGTCCTCGTCCGCGACGCCGAGGTCGCCGCTGTGGAACCAGCCGCCCCGGAAGGCCTCCGCGGTCTTCTCCGGGTCGTTCCAGTAGCCGGCGGTGGCGTGCGGGCTGCGGTGCACGATCTCGCCCTCGACGCCGGGGCCCACCGGCCGGTCGAGGTCGTCGACGACGCGGGTCTCGGCGTTGATGCAGGCCGTGCCGGCCGATCCCGGCTTGCGCAGCTGGTCCTCCGGGGGGAGGACCAGGGCGAGCGCGGACATCTCCGTCTGCCCGTAGAAGTTGAACAGCGCCATCCCCGGCAGCCGGCGGCGCAGCTCCTCGACGACGGCGACGGGCATGATCGACGCGCCGTAGTAGCCCTTGGCCAGCGAGGACAGGTCCCGCCGGTCGAAGTCGGGGGAGCGCAGCAGCCCGATCCACACCGTCGGCGGGCAGAACAGGCTGGTGATCCCCTCGCGCTCGATCGTCTCCAGCACCGTGGCCGGGTCGGGCCCGTCGAGGACGACGTTGGTGCCGCCGAGGTAGAGGTTCGGGTTGAGGAAGCAGTGCTGCGCGGCGACGTGGAACAGCGGCAGCGCGTGCAGGGCGACGTCGTCGGCGCCGTAGCGGCCGTCGACGATGCAGCTCACGTACTGGGTGACGAGGCTGCGGCTGGTCATCATCACGCCCTTGGGCCGCGACTCGGTGCCGCTGGTGTACATCAGCTGCAGGACGTCGTCGTCGGCGACCGGCACGTCCGGTGGCGTGGCGTCGGCGTGCGCCGTCCACGTCTCGACCGGCTCCCAGCCCTCCGGCACCGACCCGCCGCTGCCGAGCACGCCGCGCACCCGCACGTCCCGGTCCCGCCCGGACAGCTCCAGCGCCTCCCGGGCCACCGGCAGCAGCGCGGACTCCACGACCACGCCGGTCGCCCCGGAGTGCTCGAGGATGTAGGCCACCTCGCCGGCCTGCAGCATGAAGTTGACCGGGACGGCGATCGCGCCCAGCCGCGCCAGGGCGAAGGTGAGCGCCACGTAGCCGTCGTCGTTGTGCGAGAGCAGCGCCACCCGGTCGCCCCGGGCCACGCCCCGCGCGGTCAGCGCGTTCGCCGTGCGGTCGACGACCGCGTCCAGCTCGGCGTAGGTGTGGGACCGCTCGCGGTAGCGCAGGGCCGTCTTCCCCGGGGTGCGGGCCGCCGAGCGGCGCAGCAGGTCGCCCAGGGCGTGCCGGCGGGACCGGGCGATCGTGGCGGTCAGGTCCTCGTCGAACACGGTCGTCCCTTCCTCCTGTGGCCCGCTGCGGTCGCACCGGGACGCTCCCGCGTGACCCGGGGCACAAGCTAGTGGGACCTCCGGCCCGCCCGGGAGCTCCGTTCCCCCGTTCGGCGGAGCGACCACGACCGCGCTGGTGCCCGGACGCGCGGGTCCCGCGCGCCGGCAGCACGGCCGCGCACTCCGCGCCACGGTCGCGACACCCGCCGCCGCGGGATGGCGGACGGTCCGGGTCCGTATCACCGGCAGATCACGGTTCCGCGTCCTCACCCACCCGTGGCTGACCAGCCGCTTATCGTTCCGCCGCATGTGGTCCCCGTCACCCCAGGTCAGCCCGTGCTGACCGTCGACTCGCTGCAGGTCACCTACGGCGGTGCGGTCGAGGCCGTCCGCGGCGTGTCCATGGAGGTGCCCGACGGTGCCGTGGTCGCCGTCCTCGGCAGCAACGGCGCCGGCAAGAGCACCCTGCTGCGCACCGTGTCCGGGACGCTGCGCCTGCACCGCGGCCGCGTCGACGCCGGCACGGTGCGCTTCGGCGATCTCGACCTCACCCGCCGCGACCCCGGCCAGATCGTGCGGGCCGGCGTCGTCCAGGTACCCGAGGGGCGGCGCGTCTTCGGCCGGCTCACGGTCGAGGAGAACCTGCGCGCCGGCGGGATGGGCAACCGCGACCGGTCGGCCAAGGCCGCGGCCGTCGCCCGCGTGCACGACCTCTTCCCGGTGCTGCGCGAGCGGGCCTCCCAGCGGGCCGGGCTCCTGTCGGGCGGCGAGCAGCAGATGCTCGCCATCGGCCGCGCCCTGATGGCCAGCCCGCGGCTGCTGCTGCTCGACGAGCCCTCCCTCGGCCTGGCGCCGCGCGTCATCGGCCAGATCGGCGAGGTGGTCGCCGAGATCAACCGCCAGGGCACCTCGGTGCTGCTCGTCGAGCAGAACGCCACCATGGCCCTCGGCGTCGCCGACCGCGCCTACGTCCTCGACGTCGGCCGGGTGTCGCTGTCCGGCGACGCCCGGGAGCTGGCCCGCACCGACGAGGTGCAGCGGCTCTACCTCGGGCACACCGGCGCCGCACCCGAGCAGCGGACCGGCCAGGCGCCGCGCCGCACGCTGTCGCGGTGGTCGGCGTGAGCGGCCCGCAGGTGGCCGACGGCGGGGTCCGGTCCGACGTCCCGCCGGTCGAGGTCGAGCACGTCAGCGTCGCCTTCGGCGCGATCAGGGCGCTCAACGACGTCTCGTTCACCGTGGCGCCGGGCTCGATCCACGCCGTCATCGGCCCCAACGGCGCCGGCAAGTCGACGCTGTTCAACGTCCTCTCCGGCGTCTACCGGGCCACCGAGGGGGAGGTGCGCTTCGGCGAGGCGCGCCTGAGCGCCATGCGGCCGTTCCAGATCGCCGGCGTCGGGGTGGCCCGCGCCTTCCAGAACATCGCGCTGTCCGGCGCGCAGACCGTCGCCGAGAACCTCATGCTCGGTCGCCACCACCTCACCAGGGCCGGCTTCCTGTCCTCCGGGCTGCGGCTGCCCCGGGCCACCCGGGAGGGGAAGGTGCACGGCGCGCGGATCCGGGAGATCGCGGAGTTCCTCGACCTCGGCGACAAGATGCACACCCCCGTGGGCGTGCTCTCCTACGGCGACCAGAAACGGGTCGAGGTGGCCCGGGCGCTGTGCATCGAGCCGCGGCTGCTGCTGCTCGACGAGCCGGTGGCCGGCATGAACGCCCAGGAGACCGTCCGGATGGCCGACGCGATCCGGGAGATCCGCGCCGGCCTGGGCATCTCGGTCATCCTCGTCGAGCACGACATGGGGATGGTGATGTCCCTGGCCGACCGGGTGACCGTCCTGGACTTCGGCCGCCGCATCGCCGACGGCACCCCGGCGGAGGTCCAGTCCGACCCCGAGGTCATCCGCGCCTACCTCGGCTCGGGCATCGAGGACACTCCCGCCGACGCGGTCGCCGCCCATCCCACCGAGGCCACGGGGAGCCCGTCGTGACCCAGTTCCTGTCCCTGCTGCTCAACGGCATCTCGCTGGGCGCCATCTACGCGCTCATCGCGCTCGGCTTCGTGATCATCTTCAAGGCCAGCGAGGTCGTCAGCTTCACCCACGGCTCGCTGCTGCTGCTCGGCGCCTACACCATCGCCCGGACGTCGGACAGCCTCGGCTTCCTCCCCGCGGTGCTGGCCGGCATCCTCGTCACGGCGCTCGCCGCGTTCCTCGTCGAGCGGTTCATCATCAACCGGCTCCGCGGCGCCCCGGTGATCAGCCTGGCCATCGTCACCATCGGCGTCGACATCATCCTGCTCACCGAGCTCATCCGGCGGATCGGCCCGGACATCCTCAACGTGCCGCACCCGTGGGGCGGCGAGTCGGTGCGCATCGGCGGCATCGGCATCAGCGAGAACCGGCTGATCGCGATGGGCGTCGCCGCGGTGCTCATCGTCGCGTTCTTCGCCGCCTTCAAGTACTCCAGCTGGGGCGTGGCCATGCGCGCGTCGGCCGAGGACGGCGAGGCCGCGGCGCTCATGGGCATCCGCCAGGGCCGGGTCTCCGCGCTGGCCTGGGTGGTCGCCGGCGTCCTCGCCGCCGTCGCCGCGCTGTTCCTCGTCGGCGCCCCCACCCCCGGGGTGAGCGCGGCGGCCTACACCGTCGCGCTGCGCGCCTTCCCCGCCGCGATCCTCGGCGGGCTGGACTCCACCGGCGGCGCCCTGGTGGGCGGGCTGCTCATCGGCATCACCGAGGCGCTCGCGGCCGGCTACCAGGACCAGCTGTCCTTCCTGGGCCGCGGTTTCGGCGAGGTCGCCCCCTACGTCGTGATGATCATCGTGCTGCTGGTCCGCCCGTCCGGCCTGTTCGGGACCAAGGAGCTGACCCGTGTCTGAGACCCTCTCCGCGCCGGCCGGCGCCTCCCGCGCCCCGGCCGCGGCCGCGGCGTCCCGGCCGCGGCGCTCGCCGCTGTGGTTCCTGCGGCCGCTGCTGCTCCTCGCGCTCCTGGTCGTGCTGCTGGTCCTCCCGCTCTACGTCGAGGAGTTCTGGCTGCGCACTGGCTTCGCCGTCGCCGGGGCGATCGTGGGCGCGATCGGCCTGAACCTGCTGGTCGGCACCACCGGGCAGCTGTCGCTGGCGCACGCGTTCTTCCTCGCGGTCGGAGCGGTCAGCTACACGTACGTCTCCGGTGAGTCCGGCGGCCTGGGCACGCGGGCGGCGCTGCGCGGGCTCGAGCTGCCGCCGGTCGTCGGCATGGTCGTCGGCGTCCTGCTCGCCGGCCTGGCCGGTCTGCTGTTCAGCCCGATCGCGGCCCGGCTGCGCGGCATCTACCTCGGCGTCGCCTCGCTGGGCCTGGTGTTCATCGGCGTGCACGTGCTCAACACCTGGACGCCGGTCACCGGTGGCTTCAACGGCCGCTCGGTGCCGGAGTTCTCGCTGTTCGGGTTCAGCTTCGGCAACGACGACCCGCAGCTCTACGTCCTCGGCGTCCCCTTCCGGGAGGCCGAGCGGCTCTGGTACCTCGGCCTCGTCCTGGCCCTGGCCGCCTACCTCTTCGCCCGCAACCTGCTGCGCAGCCGGCCGGGCCGGGCGCTGCAGACCCTGCGCGACAGCGAGGTGGCCGCCTCGGTCATGGGCGTCAACGTGCAGGCCTACAAGGCCCGGGTGTTCCTCGTCAGCTCGATGTACGCCGGGCTCGCCGGCGTGATGTACGCGCTGTCGATCGGCAGCATCGCGCCGGAGTCCTTCGGCCTGACCGTGTCGATCCTCTACCTGGCGATGATCGTGCTGGGCGGGCTGGGCTCGGTCGCCGGCGCGGCGCTCGGCGCGGCCTTCGTCACCGCCCTGCCGCTGGTGTTACAGCAGTTCGCCGACGTGCTGCCGCTGGTCAGCGCCCCCGGCGAGGGCGGCATCAACGCCGGCATCGCCGCCCGCTACCTCTTCGGCCTGGCGATCGTCCTCGTCGTCCTCTTCGAGCCCGGCGGCCTGGCCGGGTTCGCCAACCGCTTCCGCCGCCGGGGTCGCAGACCCGGCCGCGGATCCCCGAGCGCCTCCGCGGCCTCGGGACCGAGCACCACCGTCCCCGACCCGTCCGATCCACCAGCGCAAGGGAGCAGCACCACATGAGAGCAGGAATGCGTCTACGGGGGGCCACCGTCCTGGCCGCTGCGGTCGTCGTCGCGGTCAGCGGCTGCAGCACCAAGGCACCGGACAGCGGCGGCAGCAGCGGCGGCGGGGGAGGTGGCGAGGGGGACGTCGCCACCGACGTCGGCGTCGAGGGCACCACCATCCGGCTCGGTGTGCTCACCGACCTGACCGGCGTCTTCGCGGCGCTGGGCACCGACATCACCAACGGCAACACGCTGTACTGGCAGGACAACCAGGTCTGCGACACCTACGACGTCGAGCTCGACGTCCAGGACACGACCTACGCGCCGCAGACCGGTGTGCAGCTGTACTCCGGCATGGAGCCCAACATCCTCGCCATGCAGCAGACGATCGGCTCGCCGATCAACACCGCGCTGGCCGCGGACTACGAGAGCGACCAGATCGTCAACTTCCCGTCGGCCTGGGCCCGCACGCTCACCGAGATCCCGGGCACCGGCGTCCTGGGCGCCACCTACGACGTCGAGATCGCCAACGGCTACCAGTACCTGTTCGACCAGGGCCTGCTCAAGGACGGCGACAAGGTCGGGCACATCTACTTCGAGGGCGAGTACGGCGAGAACGGCCTCGCCGGCACCCGCGCGGTGGCCGAGGCCCGCGGCCTGGAGGTGGTCGAGGCGCAGATCAAGTCCAGCGACCAGGACATGTCCGCCCAGGTCACCCAGTTCGCCGCCGAGGGCGTCAAGGCGATCGTCCTGACCGTCGCCCCGGCGCAGACCGCCTCGGTGGCCGCGGTGGCCCAGGCCCAGGGCCTCGACGTGCCGATCCTGGGCAACAACCCGGTGTTCGCGCCGGGCCTGCTGCAGGGCCCCTCGGCGCAGTGGCTCAAGGACCACCTGTACGTGTCCTCGCCGATCACCTCGTGGGACTCCCAGCCCGACCTGCTGCAGGAGTACCAGGCGGCCTACCCGAACACGACGCCGAGCCTGGGCGCGATCTTCGGGTACGCCATGGGTGACGTCATGAAGCAGGTGCTCGACTCGGCCTGCGACGACGGAGACCTGACCCGCGAGGGCGTGCTCAACGCCTTCAACGACCTCTCCGACGTCGACACCGGCGGGTTGCTGGTGCCGATCAACGGGTTCGAGAGCGGGGTGTCGCCGAGCACGCAGAGCATCGTCCTGCGGCCGGCCGACGTCCCCGGCGGCGCCGAGGTCGTCCAGGAGGCCTTCGAGGGCGAGCTGGCGAGCGACCTGGCCGGCTGATCCACCGACCGGCGCCCCCGCCCCACCCGGGAGGGGGCGCCGGTCGCGTGTCCGGGCCGGCTCAGCGGGCCGGGCGGAGGGCGACCATCAGCCCGATCTCGCCGTCCTGCAGCACCGCGTCGTCCTGGTCGAGCAGGGCGAGGCGCCGCCGGAGGATGCCGGCGTCGCCCCGGCTGGTGAGCCGGGTGTCGAGGACCTCGACCCGGCACCGCACGGTGTCGCCGATCCGCAGCGGCCGTCGGAACCGCCAGTCGTCGATGCCCAGCAGCGCGATCGAGCAGCCCTCGAACACCCCGATCCGGGAGGTCAGCCCCAGCGCCACCGACAGCCCGAGGACGCCGTGCGCGATCCGCTCGCCGTAGCGGCCGGAGGCGGCGGAGACGGCGTCGGTGTGCACGGGGTTGGTGTCCCAGCTCCAGCCGGCGAAGGTCACCACGTCGGTCTCGGTCACCGTGCGCGCCTGGCTGAGGAACACCTGCCCGGCGGAGAAGTCCTCGAACCAGTGGGTCACCCGCGCCACCTCCCTCGGGTCACGGCTCCCGGACGCGGACGAGCACCCGCCCGACCGCGCGCCGCTCGTCCAGATCCCGGATCGCCCGGGCGGTCTCCTCCAGGGGGTGCACCGCCCCGATCGGCGGGTCGACCACCCCGGACTCCAGCAGCGGCAGCAGCTCGCGCCAGTGCTGCCGGGGGAGGTCGGGCTCGGCCCGCCAGAACTCCGCCGAGGCCGCCCCGACCACGGTGGTGTTGGACGAGAGCAACCGGTCCACCCCGACCGTGGGGATCGCGCCGCCGGTGAAGCCGAGCACGAGCAGCCGGCCCTCGGGGGCCAGCGCGCGCAGCGAGTCGGGGGCGCGGTCCCCGCCGACGGGGTCGACGACGACGTCCACGCCCCGGCCGCCGGTCAGCCGGCGGACCTCCTCGAGGAAGCCGTCGGCCGGCACCACCTCGTGCGCGCCGCAGGCCCGCGCGACCGCGCCGCGCGCGGGCCTGGACACCACCGCCACCACCCGCGCCCCGGCGACCGCGGCGAGCCGGCAGGCGGCGCCGCCCAGGCCCCCGGCGGCGCCGTGCACCAGGACGGTCTCGCCCCGCTGCAGCCGGGCGCGGCGGGAGAACGCGAGGTGCATCGTCAGGTGGTTGAGGGGCACCGCTGCCGCGGCGTCGAGGGACACCGTGCCCGGCAGCGGGAAGACCATGGCGGCGTCGACGGCGACGGTCTCGGCGAAGCCGCCGAGGGTGGGCAGCGCCGCCACGCGGTCACCGGTCCGGAAGCCGCCGGCGTCCGCGCGGACGACGCCGCTGACCTCCCAGCCCGGGACGAACGGCAGCGGCGGCCGCAGCTGGTACTGCCCGCGGGTCTGCAGCACGTCCGGGAAGACGACCCCGGCGGCGTGGACGTCGACGAGCACCTGGCCCGGGGCCGGCTCGGGCTCCGGCACGTCCCGGACCTCGACGGCGTCCGGGCCGGTCAGGGCGGTGACCACCGCGGCGCGCACGGGACCACCATGCCGCCTCCGGAGCCGGTCGGCGCGCTCTGGGCCCCTGACGGGACGGCGGCGTGTGCACGGGTCGCGGTCGTCGGCCCGCCGGGCCGCGGCGTGTGCACACCCCGCGGCCCCGGCCGGTCCGGCCCCGCCGCGCCCGGAGGGTCAGGCGGCCAGCGGGTGGTGGTGGCAGCGGCCACCGGAGGAGGGACGTGCCGCGCAGGGCGCACCGGCCCGGGTCCGGCCGCCGCTGTCCCCGCACCGGGCCGGCGCGGCCGGCTGCTCCGGGCGCGCGGCAGCCGGGGCAGCCGGGGCGGCCGGCGCCGGGCGCGCGGCGGGGGCCGGCCGGGTGAAGGGGAGGACGACGGCGTCGCGGTCCGGGACCGCCACGGCGCCGGGACCGGGGACGGCGGTGACGGTCGGTGCGGTGACGGTCGGTGCGGTGACAGTCGGTGCGGTGACGGCCGGTGCGGTGACGGCCGGCGCGCCGCGACGGGCGGCGACCCGGCGCAGGGCCGCCGAGGCGGTCACGCCGGCGGTGAAGGCAGCGAGGGCGGTGGCGACGTGGGTGGCGACGTGGCTGGAGCGCATGCCCGTCTCATCGGCAGTCCGGGGCCCGAGTGGAACGGCCCGGTCTGCCAGCACGTTCGCGGTGCCCCCCGGTCCGGCGCGTGCCACGCTGGCCTCCCGGACGTCCGCCTCCCCGTACCAGCCCCGTGACCCCACCGGGCGCCCGGTCACACGGAACGAGGCCCGCCCTTGGACGTCGTCGAGCTCTCGCGGTTCCAGTTCGCGTCGACGAGCATCTTCCACTTCTTCTTCGTCTCGCTGACCGTCGGCCTGGCGTTCCTCATCGCGGTGATGGAGACGATCGCCCACGTCCGCGCCGACCGGCGCGAGGTCTACGGGAAGATGACCAACTTCTTCGGTCACCTGTTCCTCATCAACTTCGCCGTGGGCGTCGTCACCGGGATCGTGCAGGAGTTCCAGTTCGGGATGAACTGGAGCGAGTACTCCGACTTCGTCGGCAACATCTTCGGCGTCCCGCTGGCTCTCGAGGTGCTCATGGCGTTCTTCCTCGAGAGCACCTTCATCGGGCTGTGGTGGTTCGGCAAGGACCGGCTGCGGCCCTGGATGCGGCTGGGCAGCATCTGGCTGGTCGCGATCGGCACGCAGATCAGCGCCTTCTGGATCGTGCTGGCCAACGCCTGGATGCACCACCCCGTCGGGTACGAGGTGGTCGACGGGCAGGCCCGGCTCACCGACTTCGCCGCCGTGGTCTTCAACTACAAGGCCTGGCTGTACTTCGCCCACGTGCAGGGCAGCGCCTGGGTGGTCGCCGGGTTCTTCGTCCTCGGCATCAGCGCCTTCCACCTGCTGCGCCGGCAGGACACCGACGTCTACGCCCGGTCGCTGCGCGTCGGGCTCGTCTTCGCCGCCATCGGCACCGTCTTCTCCATCGTCAGCGGCCACACCGAGGCCCAGGTCGCCCGCGAGGACCAGCCGATGAAGTTCGCCGCGATGGAGGCGCAGTGGGAGACGTCGGACTCACCGGCGCCCTGGTCGCTGATCGCCTTCATCGACGAGGACAAGCAGGAGAACTCCTTCAACATCGAGATCCCCATCGTCGGGTCGGTGCTGGCCTACAACAGCCTCGAGGGCCGCTACGAGGGACTCATCCCGCTCAACGAGCAGTACCAGGAGGCCTACGGCGAGGGGGACTACATCCCGCCGGTCACCTGGGTGTACTGGTCGTTCCGGATCATGGTCGCCATCGGGTCGCTGCTGCTGGCCACGGCGTTCCTCGGGCTGTTCCTCTGGTGGCGGCGACGGCAGGGGCTGGACACCACCCGCTGGTACCTGCGGGCGCTGGTGCTGTTCATCCCGCTGCCCTGGATCGCCAACTTCACCGGCTGGATGGTCACCGAGATGGGTCGCCAGCCCTTCATGGTCTACGGCGAGCTCACCACCACCGAGGGCGTCAGCGCCAACAGCCCCGGCGAGGTGCTCGCCGGCCTGATCGGCCTGTGGGCGGTGTACCTCGCGCTCATCGGCCTGGACATCTACCTGCTCAGCGTCACCGCCCGGGCCGGCATCCACCGCAAGCCGGAGGCGCAGTTGGTGGCCGCGCCGGCCCCGGACTACGAGAGCGTCGGGCACCAGGGGTACGAGAGGAGGAACTGACGGTGGACCTCGTCACGCTCTGGTTCTGGTTGATCGCGTTCACCTTCACCCTCTACTTCTTCCTGGAGGGCTTCGACTTCGGCGTCGACGTCCTGCGGCCCACGCTGGCCCGGACGGAGGCCGAGGAGCGGGCGCTCACCGGCACGATCGGGCCGTTCTGGGACGGCAACGAGGTGTGGGTCATCGCCGCCGCCGGGCTGATGTTCTCCACGTTCCCCGTCTGGTACGGCGCGGTGTTCAGCGGCATGTACCCGCTGTTCGTGCTGATCCTGCTGGCCCTGCTGCTGCGCGGGGTCTCCTTCGAGTACCGCAACCAGGTCGACAGCAAGCGGTGGCGCGACTTCTGGGACTGGATGTCCTTCGCCGGCAGCGTCGTCCCCTCGTTCCTGTGGGGCGTCATCATGGCCAAGATCATCGAGGGGCTGCCGGTGGGCCGGGAGGGCCGCGTGCAGGGCGGCTTCGCCGAGATGTTCACCCCGTTCTCCGTGGTCGGCGGCCTCTCGACGCTGCTGCTGTTCACGCTGCACGGCGCGAACTTCCTGCTGCTGCGCCTGCACCGGGACACCGTCCTCTACAACCGCGCGCGGACGGCGGCGCTGCGGTGGGGGGCGCTGGCGACGGTGGCGATCGTGGCGTTCGTCGTCATGGGCTACGTGACCGAGGACCTCTTCGAGGACTTCGGGTTCGCCTCCTGGCTCTTCCCGGTCGCGGCCTTCCTGACGCTGGCCACCATCTGGCTGGCGCTGTCGCGCCGCCGGGACACGCTGGCCTTCACGATGAGCGGCCTGACCGTCCTGTTCGCCACGGTCACGGTGTTCATCGCGCTGTTCACCCGCGGCGAGGTGCTGCCCTCGACCATCGACCCGGACTTCGGCCTGACGCTGGAGGAGTCGGCCAGCCAGCACTACACCCTGGTGCTGATGACCTGGGTCGGCGGGATCTTCCTGCCGCTGATCATCGGCTACCAGATCTGGAACTACTACGTCTTCCGGGAGCGGGTCCGCCCCGACGAGGGCGCCCTCACCCACGGCTACTGAGGGGCACCGGTTCCTGATGGCGCGCGGTCCCGCGGGACGCCTGCTGCGGCTGCCCGGCCCCCGCCGGCTCGCCGTCGGCTGCGCCCTGCTCGGGCTGCTGACCTGGGCCCTGCTGGTGCTGCAGTGGGCGCTGGTCGCGGACTTCGTCGCCGCGGTCGCCACCGGGGCGGCGACGCCCGGGCGCCTGGCCGGCGTCCTCGGCGGGATCGGCGCGGCGTGGCTGGCCCGCGCGGGCGTCCTCGGGCTGCGCGACCGGGCCGCCGCCGCGACCTCGGCGCGGGTGCGGCGGTCGCTGCGGGCGGCGCTGCTGCGCACGCTGCTGGCCCTCGGGCCGGCCGCGGTGGCCGGGGAGCGGGCCGGGGAGCTGGTCACCACCGTCACCGAGGGCGTCGGCCGGCTCGACGGCGTCGTCGGGCGGCTGCTGCCCGGCGCGGTGACCGCCGCCGTCGTCCCGCCGCTGGTGGCCGCCACGGTGCTCGTGCTCGACCCGGCCAGCGGCGGGCTGCTGCTGCTCACCGGCCCGCTCGTGCTGCTGTTCCTGTGGCTGACCGGCACCTTCGCCGAGCGGGCGGCCCGGGCGCAGTGGGAGACCCTGGCGCGGCTGGGGTCGGCGCTGGTCGACACCCTGCGGGTGCTGCCGACGCTGGTCGCCTTCGGCCGGGCGCGGACCAGCGCCCGGTGGCTGGCCGAGGTCAGCGAGGCCCACCGGGTCAGCACGATGCGGTTGCTGCGTACCGCCTTCCTGTCCGGGTTCGTGCTGGAGTTCGGCGCGGTGCTGTGCACGGCGCTGGTCGCGGTGACGGTGGGCGTGCGGCTGTTCGAGGGGCAGCTGACCCTGCAGCGGGCCCTGCTCGTGCTGCTGCTGACCCCGGAGTTCTTCGCGCCGCTGCGCGCGCTCGGCGCCGACCGGCACGCGAGCCTGGAGGGCGGGCCGGCCGCCGAGCGGGTGCTCGCGCTGCTGGACACCCCGCGGCCGGCCCGCGGCACCCGCCCGGTCCCCTCCCGCGTCCCGCACGTCGAGCTGCGCGGCGTCACCCTGCGCCACGGCGACCGGGTGGCCCTCGCCGGCGTCGACCTGGACCTGCCCCCGTGCTCGCGGACGGCCCTGGTCGGTCCCAGCGGTGCGGGCAAGACCAGCCTCGTCCGGGTGCTGCTGGGGTTCGCCGTCCCCGACGAGGGCGCGGTCCTGGTCGACGGCGTCCCGCTGAGCGACCTCGACCCCGACGCGTGGCGGGCGGTGGTGGCCCACGTGCCCGAGCGGCCCTGGCTGCTGCCGGGCACGGTGGCCGACAACGTGCGGCTCGGCCGGCCCGGCGCCACCGACGCCGACGTCGAGCAGGCCCTGGCGCGCGCCCGGCTGCTCGACGTCGTCGGCCGGCTGCCGCAGGGCGTGGACACCCCGCTCGGGGAGGACGCCGCCCGGCTCTCCGGCGGTGAGCGGCTGCGGCTGGCGCTGGCCCGCGCCTACGTCAAGGACGCCGCCGTGCTGGTGCTCGACGAGCCCACCGGCCAGCTCGACCCCGCGGGGGAGCAGGAGGTGCTCGCCGCGCTGGCCGACGTCGCGGCCGGGCGCACCGTCGTCACCGTCACCCACCGCAGCGCGCCGCTGGCGCTGCACGAGCGGGTCGTGGCCGTCGAGGACGGCGCGGTGCGCGAGGAGGCGGTGCCGCGGTGAGGGAGGTGCTCGCGCTCGCCCGCGGCCCGCGGCTGGCGCTGGCGGTCGTGCTGGGGTCGCTCACGGTGCTGTGCGGCGCGGCGCTGCTGGCCACCTCGGGCGCCCTCATCACCGGCGCGGCGCAGCGGCCCTCGACGCTGCTGGTCCTCATGCCGCTGATCACCGGGGTGCGGCTGTTCGGCGTCTCCCGGGCCGCGCTGCGCTACGCCGAGCGGCTGGTCACCCACGACGTCACCCTGCGGCTGGTCGCCGGCGTCCGCGCGCGCCTGCTCGAGCGGCTGGTCCCGCTGGCGCCGGCCGCGCTCACCGGGGCCCGCGGCGGCGAGCTGCTGTCGCGGGTGCGCGCCGACGTCGACGAGCTGCAGGGCGTCGTCGCGCGCCTGCTCGTGCCCGCCGGCGTGGCCGTCGTCGCCGGGGGGACGGCGGTCGCGCTCACCGCCGTCGTGTCGCCGCCCACCGCCGCCGTCCTGGCCGTGCTGCTGCTGGTCCTGGGCGGAGCCGTCCCGGCCGCGGCCGCGCGGGCCGGCCGGCGGGCCGCGGTGGCCGCCGCCCGGGCCGACGCCGACGTCGCCGCCGACACCCTCGACCTGGTGCGCGGCCTGGCCGACCACCTCACCGGCGACGGCGGGGCGACCGCGCTGCGCGGCCTGGACGCGCACCTCGACCGTCAGGAGCGCGCCGAACGGGCCGCGGCGCGCCTCACCGCGCTGACGACGGCCTGCCGGGAGGGGGTCCCCGGGCTGGGCCTGGTCGCGGCGCTGTGGCTGGTCGGGCGCGACGTCGCCTCCGGCGGGACGGGCCCGCTGCTGCTGGCCGCCTGCGCGCTCGGGGTGCTCGGCGCCTTCGAGGCGGTCGGGGGGCTGGGGGCCGCGTGGAGCACCGCGGGCGGCACCCGCGCCGCCGCGAGCCGGGTGCGCGCCCTCGGCGAGCAGCCGCCGGCGGTGACCGACCCGGACACGCCCGTGCCGCTGCCGCCCGGGTCGGCGCTCGAGTTCGAGGGCGTCACCCTCACCCATCCCGGGGCGGCGCGGCCCGCGCTCGCCGGCCTGGACCTCACCGTGCCCGACGGCGCCAAGGTGGCCCTGACCGGCCGCAGCGGGGCGGGCAAGAGCACCGTGCTCGCCCTGGCGCTGCGCTCCTTCGACCCCGACGCCGGCCGGGTCACCCTCGGCGGCACCGACCTGCGCCGGCCGGCCCTGGCCGACGTCCGCTCCCGGATGGCCTGGCTGCCGCAGGACCAGCAGGTCCTCGCCGGGAGCCTGGCGGCCAACCTGCGGCTGGGCCGGCCCGGCGCCACCGACGGCGAGCTGGCCGCCGCGCTGGACGACGTCGGCCTGGGGCCCCTGCTCGACACGGTGGGCCTCGACGGCTGGCTGGGGGACTCCGGCGAGCGCCTCTCGGCGGGGGAGCGGGCGCGGGTCGGCCTGGCCCGCGCCCTGCTCAGCCCGGCCGACGTGCTGCTGCTCGACGAGCCGACCGCCCACCTGGACCCCGCGCTGTCCGCGCGGGTGCTGGCGCTGCTGGCCCGGGAGCGGCGCAGCGTCCTGCTGGTCACCCACGACGCCGCCGCCCTCGACGCGCGCTGGCGGATCGTCCCGCTCGCCGGCTGAGCCGTCGGTCAGGGGCGGCCGTCGGTCAGGAGCGGCCGCCGGTCAGGGGAGCAGCAGCACCTTGCCGGTGGTGCGCCGGCCCTCGAGGTCCTCGTGCGCCCGGCGGGCCTCGGCCAGCGGGAACCGGGCGCTGATGCGGACGTCGAGCCGGCCGGCCGCCACCAGGTCCAGGACCGCGCCGGCCCGCTCCCGCAGCAGCTGCGGCGTGCGCGTGTAGGTGGCCAGCGTGGGCCGCTGCACGTACAGCGAGCCGTGCGCGGCGAGCTGCGCGACCTCCAGCGGCTCGGGCTGCCCGCTGGCGGCGCCGTAGACGATCATCCGCCCGGTCGGCCGCAGTGCCCGCAGCCCCGCGGCGAACGTGGTCCGGCCGACGCCGTCGTAGACCGCGGCCGCGCCCTCGCCGCCGGTGAGCTCGCGGACCCGCTCGGCGAAGCCGTCGTAGCCGACGACGACCTCGTCGGCGCCGGCCTGCCGGGCGAGCTCGGCCTTGTCCTCGGTCGACGTCGTCGCCAGCACGTGCCCGCCGCGCAGCCGCACCAGCTGGGTGAGCAGCAGGCCGACCCCGCCGGCGGCGCTGTGCACCACCACCCACTCGCCCTCGGCCACGGGGGAGGAGTCGGCGGCCAGGTAGTGGGCGGTGCAGCCCTGCAGCATCACCGCGGCCGCGACCTCGGCGCCCACCCCGTCGGGGACGGGCACCAGGGCGTCCCGCGGGGCGGCCACCCGGCCGGCGTAGCTGCCGGGGACGCCGAGCCAGGCCACCCGCTCGCCGGTGCCGACGACGCGGCCGGCGCCCTCGGCGCCCACCACCGCGGGCGGGGAGGCGGTGTAGGGCGGGCGGCCCTCCCGCTCGTAGACGTCGCGGAAGTTGACGCCCACGGCCTCGACGTCGACCAGCACCTCGCCGTCCCCAGGCACGGGGTCCGGCACGTCCTGCACGGTGAGCACCTCGGGCCCGCCGGTGCGCTCGTAGACCACCGCCTGCACGTCGCCTCCCCCGCCTTGACCGCCTCCGTGCCTACCACCGGGACGCCGGTCCCGCCGACCCTGGCGGGAGCCGCCGGGCACTGCCAGGCTCCCCGCATGCAGCGGGCCTTCGGCATGGACGTCCCCGAGACGGTCGCGGAGATGTGCCGGCCGGCCACCAGCGCGGTCCTCGTGTACGACGCGCAGGTGGGCATCCTCGCCCACGTCCGCGACCGCGAGGGACTGACCGCGCGGATCACCGACGTGCTCCGCGCCGCCCGGGCGTCCGGAGTGCCGGTGTTCTACGTGCGGCACGTGTCGCTGCCGCCGTCGCACCTGGGCGTCGCCGCGCTGCGCACCGCGATGGCCTGGCAGCGGCGGGACCGCGCCGACGCCGTCACCGCCGCCTTCCCGCCCGACGCCGCGCACACCCGCCTCGCCGCGGAGCTTCGCCCCGGCCGGCGGCGAGCCGGTGTTCGACAAGCTGGGGATGTCGGCGCTGGTGGGGACACCGCTGGAGGCGGCGCTGCGCGACCGCGGGGTGACCACCCTGCTGCTCGTCGGCGCGGTCCTCGAGATCGGCATCGAGCCGACCGCGCGGCACGCCGCCGACCTCGGCTTCCTGCCGGTGGTCGTCGACGACGCGTGCGGCGTGGTCGACGAGGACGCCGCGCGCCGGTCGCTGGCGAGCCTCGACTACAGCCTGCTCTCCTACCGGTGCACCGCGGCTGAGGTCGTCGCCGCCCTCGGCGGGTGATCAGCGTCCCGTGCGGTACGCGTCCCGCCGGTGGGCCACGTCGACCACGGTGACGGTGCGGCGGTCCTCGATCCGGTAGACCACGCGCTAGGTGCCGCGACGAGCGCTGTCCCGGTCGTCCAGCGGGGGCCGCAGGGGCTCGCCGACGCGGTGGGGAGCGGCGCGCAACGGCCCCGTGACGAACTCGTACGCGGCGGCGGCGACGGCCTCCGGGAGGTGCTCGGTGGGCTGGAGTCGCGCGGTCGGGGTGACGGTCAGGGCGTGGACCGGCGGATCGTCCGTCACGGACGGGCGCGAGACCGCCGTCGCATCGCCGCGTCGAGGTCCTCGCGGAACTCGACCTCGCCGCGGGCCAGTTCCTCGTCGGAGGCGTGCAGTCGGCGCATCGCATCGGCGTCGGCGAGGATCTCGATCGTCTCCTCCAGCGACTCGAGGTCCTCGGGCGCCACGAGCACCGCGGACGGCCTGCCGTGCACGGTCACGTAGACCCGCTCGTGCTGCCCGCTCACCCGCGCGACCAGCCGGGACAGGTGGGCCTCGGCCTCGGCCAGCGACAGGGTCGTCATGGTCAGGAGGATGACCACTCCGGGTCCGCCCTGTCCGACGACGCCACGGTCGGACGCCGGCTGCCCCGGTGTGCACACCCGGTGGTCTCCCGGGGCCCTCCAGCGCGGTGTGTGCACGTTCCGTCGCCGGTGTCCGGCGGCCCCCACTCGCGGGGCCTGGTGCGGCGGCCGCCGCGCACCCAGGATGGGTCTCCCGCACCCGCTCGCCAGGAGGACTCCGATGAGCCCGCAGCTGCCGTCGTCCGCGTCGGTCGTCGTCCTCGGCGGCGGGGTGGTCGGCCTGGCCACGGCGTACGAGCTGGCACGGGCCGGGGTGCGCGACGTCGTCCTGCTCGAGCGCGACGCGCTCGGCTCGGGGTCGACGTGCCGGGCGGCCGGCGGGGTGCGGGCGATGTTCTCCGACCCGGTCAACGTCACCCTCGGCGCCCGCAGCCTGGAGACCTTCCGCGAGTTCCCGGCGCGCTTCGGCCAGGACATCGACTTCGCCCCGGTCGGCTACCTGTTCCTGCTGTCCACCCCGGAGGCGGTCGCGGACTTCGAGGCCGCCGTCGCCCTGCAGAACGACCTCGGCGTCCCGAGCCGGGTGATCGACGTCGCCGAGGCGCGGGAGCTCTCCCCGCTGATCAGCGGCGAGGGGCTGCTGGCCGCCGCGTTCTCCCCGACCGACGGCCACTGCACGCCCGAGTCGGTCGTCCTCGGCTACGCGGCCGCGGCCCGCCGCGCCGGCGCCACCGTGCTGCCGCACCGCGCGGCCACCGGCATCGACGTCGCCGGTGGGCGGGTGACGGCGGTGCGCACCGACGCCGGGACGATCCGCACCGACACCGTCGTCTGCGCGGCCGGGGCCTGGTCGGCGCAGGTGGGCGCCTGGGCCGGCGTCGACCTGCCGGTCACCCCGCTGCGGCGGCAGATCCTGGTCACCGAGCCGGTGCCGGGTCTGGACCCGCACACCCCGTTCACCATCGACTTCGCCACCTCCTTCTACTTCCACCGCGAGGGCGCGGGGCTGCTGCTGGGCATGTCCGACCCCGACGAGACGCCCGGCTTCCGGCTCACCCGGTCCGACGCGTGGCTGCCCCGCCTCGGGGAGGCGGTCGAGCGGCGGGCGCCCGCGCTGGCCGGGGTCGGCATCGCCAGCGGCTGGGCCGGCCTGTACGAGATGACGCCGGACCACAACGCGCTCATCGGCCGCGCGGAGGCCGTGGACGGCTTCCTCTACGCGACCGGCTTCTCCGGGCACGGCTTCCTCATGGGGCCGGCCGTGGGGGAGGTGGTGCGCGACCTGTACCTGGGCCGCGAGACGCTGGTCGACGTCTCCGGGCTCGATGTCCGGCGGTTCGCCGCCGCGAGCGTCCGGCCCGAGCTCAACATCGTCTGAGGCCCGACCCCGAGGGAGCCGCACGTGACCACCCTGCCCACCGCCGAGGAGCTGCAGGCCCTGGCGCGTGACGCCGCCGGCCGCTGCGGGGTCGACCTCGACGCCGTCACCGGCGACCACCCGGTGACCTCGCCGGTCAACGGCGCGCCGCTGGCCTCGGTCGGCTGGTCGAGCGCCGCGGACGTCGAGGAGGTGGTCGCCCGGGCCGGGGCGGCGTTCCGGACCTGGCGGACGACGCCGGCGCCGGTCCGCGGCGGGCTGGTGCGCCGCCTGGGCGAGCTGCTGCGCGAGCACAAGGCCGACCTCGCCACCCTGGTGAGCCTCGAGGTCGGCAAGATCACCTCCGAGGCGGCCGGTGAGGTCCAGGAGATGATCGACGTCTGCGAGTTCGCCGTCGGGCTGTCCCGCCAGCTCTACGGGCGGACGATCAGCTCCGAGCGCCCGGGCCACCGCCTCATGGAGACCTGGCACCCCCTCGGCGTCGTCGGCGTCATCAGCGCCTTCAACTTCCCGGTGGCCGTCTGGTCGTGGAACACCGCGATCGCGCTGGTCTGCGGCGACCCCGTGGTGTGGAAGCCCTCCGAGCAGGCGCCGCTGTCGGCGCTGGCCGCCGCGGCGCTGCTGGACCGCGCGATCGCCGAGACCGGCGCGCCGGCCGACCTGGGCCAGGTCGTCCTCGGCGGCGCCGACGTCGGCGAGGCCCTGGTCGACTCCCCGGGCGTCGCGCTGCTGAGCGCCACCGGGTCGACCCGCATGGGCCGCGCGGTGGGGCCGCGGGTGGCCGACCGCTTCGGCCGCTCGCTGCTCGAGCTCGGCGGCAACAACGCCGCGATCGTCACGCCCTCGGCCGACCTGGACCTGGCCACCCGCGGCGTCGTGTTCTCCGCCGCCGGGACGGCCGGGCAGCGCTGCACGACGATGCGCCGGCTGATCGCCCACGTCGACGTCGTCGACGCGCTGGTCGAGAAGGTCGCCGCGGCCTACCGCGGGCTGCCGATCGGCTCGCCGCTCGACGCCGGCACGCTGGTGGGCCCGCTCGTGCACGACGCCGCCTACAAGGCGATGCAGGACGCGCTCGAGGCGGCCCGGCAGCAGGGCGGCGAGGTCGTCGTCGGCGGCGGGCGGCGGCTGGCCGAGGAGGCGCCCGACGCCTGGTACGTCGAGCCCGCCCTGGTGCGGATGCCCGGGCAGACCGACATCGTGCGCCAGGAGACCTTCGCGCCGGTGCTCTACGTGCTGCCCTACCGGACGCTGGAGGAGGCGGTCGCGCTCAACAACGACGTCCCCCAGGGCCTGTCGTCGAGCATCTTCACCTCCGACCAGGCCGAGGCCGAGCGGTTCCTGGCCGCCGACGGCTCCGACTGCGGCATCGCCAACGTCAACATCGGCACCTCGGGTGCGGAGATCGGCGGCGCGTTCGGCGGGGAGAAGCACACCGGCGGCGGCCGCGAGTCCGGCTCCGACGCGTGGAAGGGCTACATGCGCCGGGCCACCAACACGATCAACTACTCCGGCGAGCTGCCGCTGGCGCAGGGCGTCGAGTTCCCCATCTGACCCACCCGTGACGGCGACACGCCCCCAGTCGTCATGACGACTGGGGGCGTGTGGGAGCGTCGTCGCATGGTCGACCACGCGGACCTCGCCGTCCGCACGCTGGGCCCCTGCCGCATCGACTCGCCGCTGGCCTCCCGGCTGGGGGACCGGGAGACGACGCAGCACTCCGTGGTCGAGGAGGACCGGATCCTCTTCGACGACACCATCTCGATGGTCACCTCCCGCGGGGTGCCGCTGGACCGGCTGCCCAGCCTCGAGCCCGGCGGCCCGCGCAAGAAGATCTACTTCGACCCGGCCAAGACCCGCGTCGGCATCGTCACCTGCGGCGGCCTGTGCCCCGGCCTCAACGACGTCATCCGCGGTCTGGTGCTCGAGCTGTGCCGGCACTACGGCGTCCGCCGGATCGTCGGCTTCCGCAACGGCTACCGCGGGTTCATCCCCGAGTTCGGCGAGGACGTCCTCGACCTCTCACCCGAGGTCGTCATGCACATCGACGACGAGGGCGGCACGATCCTCGGCACCTCCCGCGGCAAGCAGGACCCCGAGGAGATCGTCGACGCGCTGGAGCGCCTCAACATCAACATCCTGTTCGTCATCGGCGGCGACGGCACCATCCGCGGCGCGATGGACGTCGTGCAGGTGGTGGAGGAGCGCGGCCTGAAGGTGGCCGTGATCGGCATCCCGAAGACCATCGACAACGACATCCCCTACATCGACCAGAGCTTCGGCTTCCAGACGGCGATGTCGGAGGCCACCAAGTCGATCCACGCGGCCAGCGTCGAGGCCCGCTCGGCGCCCGGCGGCATCGGGCTGGTCAAGCTCATGGGCCGGCACTCGGGGTTCATCGCCTGCTACTCCACCCTGGCCAAGGACGACGCCGACTACGTGCTCATCCCCGAGGTGCCCTTCGCGCTCGACGGTGAGCGTGGCTTCCTCGAGCACCTGCGCCACCGGGTGCAGGAGCGCGGGCACGCCGTGGTGGTCGTCGCCGAGGGGGCCGGCCAGGAGCACGTGGAGGGGGAGGAGCCCGGCCGCGACGCCTCGGGCAACGTCCGCTTCGGCGACATCGGCCGGCTGCTGCGCAAGCGGGTCATCGAGCACCTCGACGCGCACGGGGTGGAGAACAACGTGCGCTACTTCGACCCGAGCTACGCCATCCGCAGCGTGCCGGCCAACCCCTACGACAGCGCGTACTGCCTGCGCCTGGCGCACGCCGCGGTGCACGCGGCGATGGCCGGGCGCACCGAGGTGATCGTGGCCCGCCGGCGGCGGCGCTTCGTGCACATCCCGATGGGGCTGGCGGTCAGCCGCCGCAACCACGTCGACCCGCTCGGCGACCTGTGGATGTCGGTGCTCGAGGCCACCGGCCAGCCGGTGCGCTTCGGCTAGGGACCGGCCGCAGTCGGGCAGCTCAGGACCCGGCCGGGACTCCCGGCACCCCGCACTCCCCACCCCGCGCGCCGGACCGCTGCGCCCGCGGACGGCACCGCCTCGGCCGCCGGCCCGTGGGGAGTTCCCGGGCCGGCGGCGGGGGCGGGGTCACGCGTCCGGCGTCCCGGTCGTCCCGGTCGTCCCGGTCGTCCCGGGACCCTCCGTGCCGCCGGTCGCGCCGGCCGCGCCGGCCGCGCCGGTCGCGCCGGTCGTGCCGGTGGCGCCGGGACCGTCGGCGAGCAGCAGGTAGAGCGCGCGGCGGGCCTCGGCGAGGACGGCGGCGGCCGCGGTGAGCTGCGCCTCCGAGCCGGTGCGGCCCACCTGGCGCACCGCGCCGTGCACCTCCTCCAGCAGGCCGCGCAGGTCCCGGCCGGCCGCGGCGCCCTGGGCACCGCCGAACGGGTCGGGCCAGGTCGCGCGGCGCTCCTCGACGTGGGCGCGCCCGGCGTCGGTGAGCGTCACGAGCTTGCGGCCGGCCTCGGCGGTGACGGTGGCCAGGCCCTCGTCCTCCAGCGCACTGATGGTCGGGTAGACCGCGCCGGGGCTGGGGGTCCAGCGGCCGCCGCTGCGTTCGGCGATGGCCTGCATGAGCTGGTAACCGTGCATCGGCTGCTCGGCCAGCAGCAGCAGCACGGCGGTGCGCACGTCGCCGCGCGGTGCGCGACCGCGCCCGCCGCCGCGGCGGCCACGCCAGCCGCCCTCGGGGCCACCAGGGCCACCAGGGCCACCGTGGCCGCCGTGACCGCCACGGCCGGGACCACCCGGACCGAAGCCGAAGCCGCCGGGAGCGCCGGGGCCGAAGCCGCCGGGGCCGAAGCCACCGGGGCCGCCGAAGGCGGGACCACCGGAGCCGGGGCCGCCGGAGCCGGGGCCGCCGAAGCCGCGGTCACGACCATGGGGGCTGTGCTCGCGGGGGGAGTGCCCGTGCGGGCCCTGCTGGTGGGCGCCGCGTCGGGGGTGCCAGGGGCCGGGACGGCCCTCAGGGGTGGGGAAGGGGGGCATGGGAATTCTCCTCGGGATCAGTCAACGACACGCTAACGATATATCGAGACACGTCGTCCGTCCACCACGTCTGTTCGACGTGCCGTCCGGACGAGGAGTGGCCGCCCCCCGTCGTCCGCGCCGTCGGTCCCGGTCGGTGGCGGCGACCACGGCGCCGGTGACCAGCGCGCCGGCCGCGTTGAGCAGTGCGTCGACCGGGGAGACCACCCGGCCCAGAGGCGGGAGGAACTGCAGAACCTCGATCGTGCCGCCGGCGGCGAGTGCCGCGGCCGCCAGGCGGGCCGGGTGCGCCAGCGCGGGCCACAGCCGCACGGCCAGCACCGCGGGGACGGCGATCAACAGCAGGTTGCCGACCAGCTGCAGCGGCGTGGCCGGCGACGTCAGCCCGGTGAGGTACCAGCGCAGCTCGGTCAGCGGTGCGCCCCACGCCCAGCCCGTGCCCTCGGGCACCAGGGTCAGCGACGCCGCGGCCGCGAGGGCCATGCCCAGCACGGTCCCCAGGAGCAGGCGCCGGCCGGCCGCCTCGCGAGGGCGCGGAGCGGCGCGACGTGGTGGTCGAGGTGGTGGTCGAGGAGGAGTGCGGAGGAGCGGTGGTCGGCGTCCATGCCCTCACGGTCGTCCCGGGCACCGACCCGGACCGGGGAGGCGACCGGGAGCTGCCTGGCAGTCGGACGGGCCGTCACATCGACCGTTATCCCCAACTCCTTCTCGTTGGACCGAGCAGGACCTCCCACAGGACGCAGCGGGTCACCGGCCCCGGCCGGCGGACGGCGCGGTCCCGCGCTGGCCGGGAGCGGCGACGCCCTCCGCCGGGACGGGACGGCGCGTGCGGCGGGTCCCAGCTCGGCCATGGGGCGTTGCCAGGTGGCTCACAGGTAGGACCCCCACCATGGGGACGACGGCCGGAGCGGCCGGCTGCCCGACCGAGGAGACCCCCGTGCGCAAGAAGTTCGTCCTCGCCGCCACCGCCGGTGCGTTGACCCTCACCGGCCTGGCCGTCACCGTCCCCGCGATGGCCGAGGAGGACACCTCCTCGACCACCACCGAGACGACCGTCGAGGACCGCATCCGCGACGCGCTCTCGGGCCTGGTCGACGACGGCTCGATCACCCAGGACCAGGCCGACCAGGTGGCCACCACGCTCAGCGACGCCGGCCCCTGGGATGGGCACGGTCCGTGGGGCGGTCCCGGTCGCGGCGTGGACCTCTCGGTCGCCGCCGACACCCTCGGCATGTCCGAGGACGACCTGGAGACCGCGCTGGAGGCCGACGGCGCCAGCCTGGCCAGCGTGGCGGAGGACCACGGCGTGGCCGTCGACGACCTCGTCGCCGCCCTCGTGCAGTCCGTGCGGGATCACATCGACGAGGCCGTCCAGGACGGCGACCTCACCCAGGAGCAGGCCGACCAGCGCATCGCGGACGTCCAGGACTGGATCACCGAGCGGGTCAACTCCACCGACACCGACCCGGGCGGCCCCCGCGGCCCCCACGGCTGGTGGGGCGACCGCGACGGCGACGACGACTGACCTCCCGACCGACCTCCTGCACGCCGAGCGGCGCCGCCCCGTCCCCCGGGCGGCGCCGCTCGGCCGTTCCTGCGCCCGGTCCCGGGGCTGGACGGAACGCCGATCCTGAGGTTAGCCTCGCCTCACCGGAACCCGAGGGGGCGGATGTGGGACTGCGACTACCGGTCGGTGACGTGACCGTGCTGCTGGGGCCGGCCGGCGCCCGCCGCGGCGTCATGAACGCGCTGGACGACGCGAGCGGCCGCTGTGCCTCCGGGCACGCGTCGGTGCGGGTGCAGCGCCTGGCCGCCCGGGACGGCGACGGCGTGCAGCAGCGGCTCGAGGCGATCGAGGCCGTCGCCGGGCAGGACGCGACGATCGTGCTCGTCGACCGCTTCACCGACGGCCTGCCCGCCCCCGACCGGCGCCGCCTGCTGGCCGCGCTGCGCCCGGTGGCCACCGCGGGCCGCGCGGTGCTGGTCGACGACACCGACCCGGTGGCCGCGCTCGCCGTCGCCGACGGCGCACTGCGCGCGGACCCGGCGGGCGGGCTCACGCCCGAACCGCTCGGCGTGGACCTGCTCGCCTCCTAGCCCACCTCTGAGCCCGCCTCCGCGGAGGCGCCCGGGGGGTCTAGCGGGCCTGGAAGGTCAGGCAGTCGGCGGCGTCGGCCTCGGGGCCCACGCTGATCCCCGGGGCCGTGCACTCGAGCTTGTCGTTGTGCCGGCAGTCCGAGCGGTGGCAGGCGCCGACCAGGCCGTTGCGCCCGAGGCCGCCGCGGAAGCTGATCTCCACGAAGGTCCCGCAGTGGGCGTGGTCGCCGCCCACGGTGATGGCCCCGGCGTGGCAGTTGTGCTCGGCGTTGTAGGAACAGCTGCTGACCGCGCAGTCCTGCACCTGGGGCATGTCCTGGAGAGAGGTCATGGCCTCAGGCTGGCAGGTCCGCGCAGGCCCCGCCAGCCAACTGAGGTTTGCCTGGGCTGCGGCGACGACCCCGCCGGACCGCACGTCGCACCGTCCCGCCGCCCGGGCCCGACCGGGGCCCGCGGGCACGCTCGCGGGCTCCCGCTCGTTCTCCCGGTGACCGCCCAGCGGCCGCCCGGCGCCCGCCGAGGACGGCGGCGCACCGGAGCCGTCGGGGAGGACGACAGATGACCGTGTCGATCGAGCAGCCGCCGCGCCCGTCCGGGCCCGGCGCCCCGGCGGACACCGCCGTCCTGGTGGTGGTCGGCGGCCTGCCGGGCAGCGGCAAGACGACGCTGCTGCGGCAGGTGCTCGACGCGCAGGTGCCCGGTGTGGCTGGCCTGGACTCCGAGGACGTCGCCGAGCGGCTCACCCGCGCCGGCGTCCGGCTGCCCTATCCGCTGCTGCGGCCGCTGGTGCACGCCTGGCACCGCGTCCGCGTGCTGCGCGCCCTCGCCGGCCTCGACCCGGTCGTCGTCCTCACCGACCCCTGGACCAGCCGGCCGTGGCGGGCGGTCGTGCTGTGGGCCGCCCGGCGCGCCGGGCGCGCGGTGCGGGTGGTCCTGCTCGACACCTCGCCGGAGGAGGCGGCGGCCGGCCAGCGGATCCGCGGACGGCGGATCCCGGCCGCGCGGATGCGCCGGCACGCCGCCCGGTGGGCGGCCTGGCAGCAGGCGCGGGCCGCGGCGGCCGGGCCCCACGGTCCCGGCGACGTCCTCGTCGTCGACCGCGGGGCGGCCCGGCGGCTCACCCTCGACGACGTCCTCGGGCGGGTCCCCGCCTGACCTCAGGCCGCCGGCGCGACGCCCAGCGCCCGCTCGAGGACGCGGAACCGGTAGGCGGCCGACAGCAGGACGAACCACACGACCAGCGCCGGCAGCACCGTGTTGAAGACCGGGTGCGCGGCGTGGGTGAGCCCGAAGTAGTCGGTCGCCGCCGGCACGAACAGCAGCCCGGTGAACGCCACGACCAGCACGACGACGAGCACCGCGGGCCGCCGGTCGCCGTCGGGCCGGGTCCAGGAGGCGAGCAGCCGCGACGGCGGGCGCAGGAACAGGATGAGCAGGAACGCCGCGTAGGACACGAAGGTCGACAGTCCCGTCTGCGCGCCGATCGTGGCGGCGGCCTCGGCGAAGCCGACGTCGCCGGAGGAGACCCCGGTGTAGCTCTCGAACTGGGCCACGACCTCGGCCGGGGTCCGGCCGCTGCCGACCACCTCGACCAGGCGGGTGTAGAGCGTGGCGTACACGGCCACCCCGCCGGCCGCGGTCACCACGATGGCCGGGACGACGAACCGCCACAGCGAGGTCAGCAGGTGCGGGTCGGGCCGCTGGGGCCGGGCCCAGGTGGTGAGGAACAGCGTGGGGACGCCGACGGTCAGCAGCGTCAGCCCGACCTGGGCGGGGGAGTAGGGGAAACCCAGCCCCAGCATCGTGACCGCGACGATCACCAGGCCCTGCGTGCCGACCCGGGCGAGGAACACCTGCATCGAGGTGCCGATCCCGGTGATGATCCGGCGACCCTCGCGCTGGGCGGGCACCAGCGCGCCGATGTCGTCGTCGGTGAGCACGATGTCGGCGACGTCGCGGGTCACCGCGCTGCCGCTGCGCATCGCCACCCCCACCTGGGCGGCCTTGAGCGCGCGGGCGTCGTTGACGCCGTCGCCGATCATGGCCACGTAGCGGCCCTGGCGGCGCAGGGAGGTGACCAGGCGCTCCTTCTGCTCCGGCGCGATCCGCCCGAACACCGCGGTGCGCGCCACGAGCGCGTCGATCTCGGGGTCGGAGAGGGCGTCGAGCTCGGCGCCGGCCACCGGGTCGCCGGCGGCCAGGCCGGCCTGCCGGGCCAGCGCGGCCACCGTCCGCGGGTCGTCGCCGGAGACCACCTTGAGGTCGACGCCGTCGGCGGCGAACCGGGCGACGGTCTCGGGCACGCCGGGGCGCAGCTCGTCGGCGAGGACGACGAGGGCCAGCGGCTCCAGGGCGGGCAGCCGCGGCCGGCCGCCGTCGTCGCGCAGCGGGGCGGCGGGGTCCACGGGGCGGGCGGCGACCAGCACGCGCAGGCCCTGCCCCGTCCGCGCGGTGACGGCGTCGGTCAGCGACGCGCCGGGCAGGCGCGCTCCGGAGAAGGCCGGCGCCAGGCTGTCGGGCGCGCCCAGCACCAGGACGCCGTCGTCGGTGCGCACCGCGCTCCACCGCAGCGCCGAGGTGAAGGGCACCTCCTCGCGCACCGGCCGCGCCTCGCCGGGCAGCGCCGCGGCCAGGGCGGCGGTGGTGAGGTTGGCCGCGGTCATGCTGCGCGCCGCGGTCCCGACCAGGCGCTCCACCTCGGCCGCCGGCTCCGGCCCGACCGGCGCCACCTCGGCCAGCGTGAGCCGGCCGGTGGTGAGGGTGCCGGTCTTGTCGGTGCACACGACGTCGACGTTGCTGATCGACTCCACGGCGTTGACCTGCTGCACGAGCGCGCCGTCGCGGCCGCTGCGCGCCGCCCCGACGGTGTAGGCGAGCGCGACGAGGAAGAACAGGCCGTAGGGCACCAGCCCCGACAGCACCGCGGTGGTCTGCACGACCCGGACCAGCGAGAAGCCCTCGAGCGCGGCCTGCAGCAGGATCGTCGCGCTCATCAACCCGACCAGCACCATGACCAGGCGGACGACGAAGGCGATCCGCCGCTGCAGCGGCGTGGTGTCGGTGCTCACCCGGCGGACGTCGGCGGTCAGCCGGCTGGCGTAGCTGCCCGCGCCGACGTCGCGGGCCAGCTGCCAGCCCTCGCCGCCGGCGACGGAGCTTCCCCGACAGCAGGTCGTCGCCGGCGCGCCTGGGCAGCGCCTCGGACTCGCCGGTGAGCAGGGACTCGTCGACCTCGACGGCGCCCTCGAGCAGCGGGCCGTCGACGACGACCTGGTCGCCGGGGCGCAGGTGCAGCACGTCGCCGCGGACGACGTCGTCGGGCAGCACCTCGACGTCGCGCCCGTCGCGGACGACGGTGACCCGCCCGCGGGAGAGCAGCTGCAGCCGGTCGAGCTTGCGCCGGGCGCGGATCTCCTGGACGGCGCTGATCGCGGCGTTGACCAGGCCGAGGCCGACGCTGGTGACCGCGTCGTTGTAGCGGCCGAGGGCCAGCAGCGCGGCGCCGATGGTGAACAGCACCGTGTTGAAGAAGTTGAAGACGTTGGTGCGCAGGATCCGCGCGTAGCCGCGGGTCGAGCCGCGCGGGGTGGTGTTGCCCTCACCGCGGCGGTACCGGGCCTGCGCCTCGGCCTGCGTCAGGCCCCAGCTGGTGGCGGGACGGTCCTCGGTGCGGGTGGGCTGCACGGCTCGACCCTGACAGGCGCCGACGACGCGGGCGCGGCGACGTGCCGCTCGGCCAGCCGGTTCCATCCCGGCGTCCAGGGAACGTCCAGCCCCGGCGCGGACCGTGGTCGCCATGACCCCCCGTGCCGCAGCCGGCCCCCGGCGGTGGTCGCTGCGCACCCGCCTGCTGTGGGCCTTCCTCGTGCCGCTGGCGCTGGTGGTCACCGTCGTGGGGGTCACGGCCACCGCCGCCGTCCGCGGTGAGCTGCATCGAGCAGGTCGACACCCAGCTGGCCGCCGCGGTGGCGCGGTCGGCGTCGGCGGACGGGCAGCCGCACGGCGGGTTCGGCGGAGACGGGCCGGACTTCCTGCTGGTCCCCGGGCAGGGCGACGGCACCCTCGGCGCCCGCGTCGAGGACGGCACGGTCACCGAGGCCGCCGTCATCGACGGCGACGGCGACGGCGAGCGCCTCTCCGCCGGCGAGGCGCGGGCGCTGGCCGGGGTGCCCGCCGACGGCACCCCGCGCACCGTCGACCTCGGCCGCCGCGGGGACTACCGCGTCGTCGCGGCGCCGGCCGGGGGCGGGGAGGTGCTGGTGACCGGCCTGCCCCTGGACCCGGCGCGGGCGGCGCTGGTGCGGCTGGTCGCCGTGGAGGTCGCGGCCGGGCTGCTCGGGCTGCTGGCCGCCGGCGCCGTCGGGGCTGCGGTGATCGGCCGCACCCTGCGGCCGCTGCACCGGGTCGCGGCCACCGCCGGCCGGGTGGCCGCGCTGCCGCTGTCCACCGGCGAGGTCCGGCTGCCCGACCGGGTGCCGCCGGGCGACACCGACCCGCGCACCGAGGTCGGCCGGGTCGGGGCGGCGCTCAACCGGCTGCTCGACTCGGTGGAGTCGGCCATCACCGCCCGCCAGGCCTCGGAGACGCGGCTGCGCCGGTTCGTCGCCGACGCCAGCCACGAGCTGCGCACCCCGGTCACCTCGATCCGCGGCTACACCGAGCTGGTGCGCCGCCGCGGCGGCCTGCCCGAGGACGTCGACGCCTCGCTGCGCCGGGTGGAGTCCGAGGCGGTGCGCATGTCCGGGCTGGTCGACGACCTGCTGCTGCTCGCCCGCCTCGACGCCGGCCGCGAGCTGGTCACCGGCACCGTCGACCTGACCGGCCTGGTGATGGACGTCGTCAGCGACGCCCACGCCGCCGGCCCGGGGCACCGCTGGCGGGTCGACCTGCCCGGTGCGGCGGTCCTCGTCCCCGGCGACGCCGCCCGGCTGCACCAGGTGCTGGCCAACCTGCTGGCCAACGTCCGCACGCACACGCCGCCGGGCACGACCGCCACCACGCGGCTGCGCACCGAGGACGGCTCGGCGGTGCTCGAGGTCGCCGACGACGGGCCCGGCATCCCCGCCGACCTGCTGGGCGGGGTGTTCGAGCGCTTCGCCCGCGGCGACTCCTCGCGCTCGCGGGCCGGCGGCAGCACCGGCCTGGGGCTGGCGATCGTGCAGGCGGTCGTCGGTGGGCACGGCGGCACGGTCGGCGTCGAGAGCGTGCCCGGCCGGACCGTCGTCACCGTCCGGCTGCCGGGCGCCACGGTGGCCGAGTTCGACGGCGACGACGAGGAGGACCCCGCCCCGGCGCCGGCGGCCAGGATCAGGTGACCTGATCGTGGCGCGTCCTCCCTCACTGCCCACCGTGGGGGAGGACGCGCTGCGGTGCGGGAGGACGTGCTGCGGTGGGGGAGGACGGCACCCCGCCGCCCCCGGGTCCGCGCGGCCGCTCAGGCGGGCACGAGCCGCCGGCACTCCGGGCAGGGGAGGGCTGAGCCGAGCCCGCGGGGCCCGGCCCACGCGCCCTGGACGACGGCGACCGGCGTCCCGCAGGCGGCCACCCACGGCGGCGGCCCGTCGGCGGCCTCCCGGGGGACGGCGTGCGCGCGGTCGCCGTCCTGGTCCCGGCCGGCCGCGTGGCCGCTGCCTGCGCTCGTCACCGGCCCAGTGTGACCGCCCTCTGGACCACGCGGCCGCGTCCGGCGGTGCGGCCACCGCGGCGCCACCGCCGGTGCTGCCGCCGTCCGCTTCCGTTCCCGGTCGCGACGCACGAGCGGGGGTCTTGCCGGGCCCGCGCGGCGGGGGGCAGGGTGTGACCCGAGACACATCCCGTGACCGACCCGGGAGGCCGCCGTGCCCGACCCAGCAGTCGACAGGACCGATCCGCCGAGCGGGGTGCCCGGCCGCCCGGCCGGGGACGAGCGGCCGGGCGGCTCCCGTGGCTAGGGACACCGTCCCGGCGCCGGCTCCGCGCGAGCCCGCCCGGGTGCGCAACGTGGCGCTGGTCGGCCACGCCGGCGCCGGCAAGACCACCCTCGCCGAGGCGCTGCTCGTGGCCACCGGCGCCCTGCCGCGCGCCGGGCGGGTCGAGGACGGCACCACCTGCCTCGACAACGACGACGTCGAGGTCCGCCAGCAGCGCTCGGTCACCCTCGGGGTGGCCACCGTCGAGCACGACGGCACCCGCATCACCCTGCTGGACACCCCGGGCAGCCCCGACTTCGTCGGCGAGCTGCGGGCCGGGCTGCGGGCCGCCGACGCCGCGCTGTTCGTCGTCTCGGCCGTCGGCGGCGTGGACGCCTCCACCGTGCAGCTGTGGGAGGAGTGCGCCGCGGTCGGCATGCCCCGCGCGGTCGTGGTCACCCAGCTCGACCGGGCCCGCGCCGACGCCGAGGAGACCGTCCGGCTCTGCCAGACGATGTTGGGCGCGGGCGTCTACCCGGTGCACCTGGTCGAGCGGAGAGCCGACGGCGCCGTCTCGGGCGTGGTCAACCTGCTCCAGCCCGGCGCCCAGGCCCCCGACGCCGACCGCCTCCGCAGCGAGCTGATCGAGGGCATCATCGGCGAGAGCGAGGACGAGGCGCTGATGGAGCGCTACCTCGCCGGCGACGAGCTGGTCCAGGCCGATCTGATGAGCGACCTGGAGACCGCGGTCGCCCGGGGCCACTTCCACCCCGTGCTGTGCGCGGCCCCGCTGCAGGGCATCGGCCTCGACGCGCTGCTCTACCTGCTGGTCAACGGCTTCCCCTGCCCGTGCGAGCACGGCTGCCCGCCGGTCACCCGGCCCGACGGGTCCCCGGCGCCGGCGCTCCGCTGCGACCCCGACGGCCCGCTGGTGGCCGAGGTGGTCAAGACGACGACCGACCCCTACCTCGGGCGCGTCTCCCTGCTGCGGGTCTTCTCCGGCACCCTCACCCCCGACGCCCCGGTGCACGTGTCCGGGCACGGCGGCGCCGAGCGCGGCCACCCCGACCACGACGCCGACGAGCGGGTGGGCGCGGTGTCCTCCCCGCTGGGCGCGGCGCTGCGGCCGGTGTCGTCCGCCCCGGCCGGCGACGTCTGCGCGGTGGCCCGGCTGACCTCGGCCGAGACCGGTGACACGCTGTCCTCACCCGGCGACCCGCGGCTGGTCCCGCCGTGGGAGCTCCCCGTCCCGCAGCACCCGGTCGCGGTCGAGGCCGCCTCCCGCAGCGACGAGGACCGCCTGGGCCCGGCGTTGTCCCGGCTGGCCGCCGAGGACCCGACGCTGCGCGTGGAGCGCTCCCGCGACACCGGCCAGCTGCTGCTGTGGTGCGTGGGGGAGGCCCACGGCGAGGTGCTGCTCGAGCGGCTGCGCACCCGGCACGGCGTGGCGGTGTCGACGGTGCCGGTGCGCGTGCCGATGGTCGAGACCTTCGCCGGGCCGGCCCGGGCCACCGGGCGGCTGGTCAAGCAGTCCGGCGGCCACGGGCAGTACGCCGTCGTCGTGGTGGAGGCCGAGCCCGGCGAGCCGGGGTCGGGCATCACCTTCGAGCAGCGCGTCATCGGCGGCGCGGTCCCCTCCCAGTACCACGGCAGCGTGGAGAAGGGCATCCGCGCACAGGCCGCCAAGGGTGTCCACGACGACCGGCCGCTGGTCGACGTCCGGTTCGTGCTCGTCGACGGCAAGGCGCACTCGGTCGACTCCTCCGACGCCGCCTTCCAGTCCGCCGGGGCGCTGGCGGTGCGGGAGCTGGCGGCCGCGGCCGGCACGAAGGTGCTCGAGCCCTGGTGCGAGGTGGCCGTCGTCGTCCCCGGCGAGCACGTCGGCGCGGTGATGAGCGACCTGTCCGGCCGCCGCGCCCGGGTCACCGGCAGCGACGCCGATCCCGACCGGGACCGCACCACCGTCCGGGCGGAGGTGCCCGAGGTGGAGCTGCTCGGCTATGCAGGGGCGCTGCGCTCGGTCAGCCACGGCACCGGCTCGTTCACCCGGCGTCCGCTGGGCCACGAGCCGGCGCCCGCCTCCCTGGTCGCCGTGCCCGCCTAGTCCACGGACCCGCCGCCCCACCACGAGCGGACGAGTCGCGGGGGGCGGCGGGGTCCGTCGACTAGCCTCGGGCACGGTGTGCAGCGGGGTGGAGGAGCAGTGACGTCGTCGCAGGGGCGCTCGGCCGCCGTCCCGGCGTCCCCGGGGCGACCGCCGACCGGCACGCCCCGGGTCACCGACCGCAACGAGCTGCCCAACCGCGTGTGGACGGTGCCCAACGCGCTGTCGGCGCTGCGGCTGCTCGGTGTCCCGCTGTTCCTGTGGCTGCTGCTGGGCCCGCAGGCCGACGGCTGGGCGGTCGTCGTCCTCATGGCCTCGGGGGTCACCGACTGGGCCGACGGCAAGCTCGCCCGCGTGCTGGGCCAGTCCAGCCGGCTGGGTGCGCTGCTCGACCCGGCCGCTGACCGCCTCTACATCGTCTCGACGCTGGTCGCCTTCGTGCTGCGCGACGTGGTGCCGCTGTGGCTGGTGGCGGTCCTGGTCGGCCGGGAGCTGGTGCTCGCCGTCATGCTGCTGGTGCTGCGCCGGCACGGCTACCCGCCGCTGCAGGTGCACTACCTGGGCAAGGCGGCCACCTTCATCCTCCTCTACGCCTTCCCGCTGCTGCTGCTGGCCGACGGCGGCGGCGCCTGGGTCGCCGTCGTCGCGCCGGTCGCGTGGGCGCTGACCGTCTGGGGCAGCGCGCTGTACGTGCTGGCCGGCGTCCTCTACGTCGTCCAGGTGCTCGGGCTGGTGCGGGCCGAGCGGACCGCTCCGCTGCCGACCGCGGCCCGCCCCGCGCCGTGACCGCCACCCGGCCGGCTCCCCGCGGGACCGGCGGCCCGCGCTCGATGGGCGCCTCGCTGCTCGACCAGGTGCTCGCCGAGACCCTCGACCCCGCCTACGCCCGCGCCGCCGAGGCGCGCGCCGCTCGTGCCGCCGCCGGCGAGCCGCCCCGTCCCGGCCGGCGCGCCCGGCTGGCGTCCGCGGCCGTCGCGCTGACCATGGTCGGGGCCGGCCTGCTCGCCGCCGTCACCTACGACCAGGCCGCCTCCGGCGCGCAGGGGCGCGAGGAGGTCCGCGCGGCGCTGGTCGGGGAGATCGAGGCACAGTCCGACAGCACCGACGCGCTGGCCGCCGAGCTCGAGGCGCTGCGCGCGCAGACGGCCGACGCGCGGGACGCGGCGCTGGCCGCCAGCAGCGAGGGACAGCGCGCGATCGAGGACCTCGACGCCGCCGAGCAGGCCGCCGGGCTGGTCGCGGTGACCGGTCCCGGCCTGCTGGTCACGCTGGCCAACGCCGAGGCCGAGGCCGACGCCGACCCGGTGGGCGGCACCGCCGAGCAGGACTCCCGCGGCCGGGTCCAGGACGGCGACCTGCAGCTGGTGGTCAACGCACTGTGGGCCTCCGGCGCGGAGGCGATCGCCATCGACGGCCAGCGGCTGGGGCCCACCACGGCCATCCGCTTCGCCGGGGAGGCGGTGCTGGTCGACTTCCGGCCGGTCGCCAACCCCTACGAGATCAGCGCCATCGGCGACCCGGACGAGCTCCGGTCGCGGTTCCTGGCCAGCCCCGAGGTCGGCGCCCTGGCCGCCATCTCGGAGTCCTTCGGCCTGCGCTTCGACTTCGCCCAGGAGGACGAGCTGTCCGTGCCCGCCGGGAGAGTCCCCGAGCTGCGATCCGCCGTCCCCTTCGCCGGCCAGCCGGCGGAGGCCGCCGCCACGGCGACGGGGGGCTGAGCCGTGCTGCCCGTCATCGGCCTGGCCGTCGGCATCGCCCTCGGCCTGGTCTTCGACCCCACCGTGCCGGTGTGGCTGCAGCCCTACCTGCCGATCGCGGTGGTCGCCGCCCTCGACGCGGTCTTCGGCGGCGTACGCGCCCGGCTCGACCGGATCTTCGACGCGAAGGTGTTCGTCGTGTCGTTCGTGTCGAACGTCGTCGTCGCCGGGCTGATCGTCTTCCTCGGCGACCAGCTCGGGGTGGGCGCACAGCTGTCGACGGCGGTCGTCGTCGTCCTGGGCATCCGCATCTTCGGCAACGCCGCGGCCATCCGCCGGCACCTGTTCCGGGCATGAGCACCGACCCGCGTCCCGGACCGGACGCCGAGGACACCGGCCCCGCCCCGGAGGCGCCCGCCCCTGAGGAGCCCGCCGCGGAGGAGCCCGCCGCGGAGGTGCGCGCGGACGAGGAGCCCACCGCGGAGGAGCCCACCGCGGAGCAGACCGCGGAGCAGACCGCCGACGCCGCGGCCGCCCCGCCCGCGGCTCCCCGGCGGCAGCGCCGGGTGGCCGCCGCGCTGATCGCCGTCCTCACGCTGCTGCTCGGCTTCGCCATCGCCGTGCAGGTGCGCGCCACCGGCACCGGCGGCGCCCTCGAGGGGGCCCGCGAGGAGGAGCTGGTCGGCATCCTCGACTCGCTGGACGCCCGCGAGGACCAGCTGCGCCAGCAGATCACCGACCAGCGCGCCGCCCTGCGCGACCTGTCCAACACCGACAGCCGCTCGGCCGCCGCGCTCGAGGAGGCCGCCGACCGCGCCGACGCCCTCGCCGTCCTCAACGGCACGGTCGCGGCCGAGGGGCCGGGCCTGGTGATGACCATCCGCGACCCACAGGGGCGGGTGCGGGTCGCCGATCTGCTCGACGCGGTCCAGGAGCTGCGCGGGGCCGGCGCGGAGACGATGCAGATCGACGGCGTCCGCGTGGGCGTCTCCACCGCCGTCACCGGCGACCCCGGCGCCCTGCGGGTCGACGGCCGGGCGGTGAGCGCGCCCTACGACGTCGTGGTCATCGGCTCGCCGCAGGACCTGCAGACGGCGATGAGCATCCCCGGCGGCGTCGTCGACCGGGTCGGCCGGCAGGGCGGCACCGTCGACATCGAGCAGCGCGACCGGGTCGTCGTCGACGCGTTGCGGCCCCTGGACGAGCCTCAATACGCTCAGCCGCAGACCGACTGACGAAGGACCTCCCTGCCCCCTCACCGCTCGCAGGCTCGCGGCGGGCCCCAGCAGGGAGGCCGTGGCACCCCCTGGAGACCGCCGCATGACGACCACCCCGGACGACCGCCGCTACACCGAGCAGCACGAGTGGGCCCTCGTGCAGGGGAGCGGGGACACGGGGACCGTCGTCCGCGTGGGCATCACCGACCACGCGCAGGACGCGCTGGGCGACATCGTCTTCGTGCAGCTGCCCGCGGTCGGGGAGGAGGTGGGCCCCGGCAACCCGATCGGCGAGGTGGAGTCGACCAAGTCGGTCTCCGACGTCTACTCGCCGGTCGCCGGGGTCGTCTCGGCGGTCAACGAGGCCCTCACCGACACGCCCGAGACGGTCAACGCCGACCCCTACGGTGCCGGCTGGCTGGTCGAGGTCACCGTGTCGTCCGGGGACGACGGCGACCCCACCGCCGGCCTGCTCGACGCCGCCTCCTACCAGGCGCTGGTCGACGCGTCCTGACCGCCCCCGGGTCCCCCGACTCCCCCGGGGCGGTGCCTATGCTGCCCCGGGAACCGGCCCCGGCCAGCTCCGTGGGACAGCTGGGACGCCGCCTCGACGTCCGGTTGACCCTCGGGACGACCGCTGGTTCCATGACCAACGGCCCGCCGTGCCCCGCACGGCGGCCGACCCGCGACGGACTGACCGGTCCGTCGTCCGCCGGCCGCCCGCGGCATCCCCTCGCCCGCGGCGGTGCCCCCTGCACCGGAGGAGACAGACGTGCACTGCACTCGTTGTGGCCACGACAACCCCGAGGGCAGTCGCTTCTGCGCGCAGTGCGGCGCCGCCCTCTCCCAGGAGCGGGTCGGCGAGTCGACCAGCGTCATCCCCAAGGTCGGCGGTGAGGACTCCGGTGAGGTCCCCGAGGTCGCCGAGCCGGCCACCGACGCGCAGCTGGGCGCGGTGGAGTCCCTCCCGGCCGGATCGGCCCTGCTGGTGGTCAAGCGCGGCCCCAACGCCGGCAGCCGCTTCCTGCTCGACCAGGACGTCACCACCGCCGGTCGCCACCCCGACAGCGACATCTTCCTCGACGACGTGACCGTCAGCCGCCGGCACGTGGAGTTCCACCGCGAGGGCGGGGGCTTCTCGGTGCACGACGTGGGCAGCCTCAACGGCACCTACGTCAACCGCGAGCCGGTCGACGTGGCCACGCTGGCCGGCGGCGACGAGGTGCAGATCGGCAAGTTCCGCCTCGTCTACCTGACCGGCCCCCGCACCGGCGAGCCCGCCGCCCGCTGAGCCGGTGCCCGGAGCGCGTGCCAGCGCGTCCGGGGACGACGCCGCCGGCGTCCACACCCCCCGCCTGACCATCGGCGCGGTGCTGGCCGCTCTCCGCGACGACTTCCCGGACGTGACGATCAGCAAGATCCGGTACCTGGAGAGCGAGGACCTGGTCCACCCGCAGCGGACGCCGTCGGGGTACCGGAAGTTCTCCCGGGCCGACGTCGACCGCCTGCGCTACGTGCTGACCGCGCAGCGGGACCACTACCTGCCGCTGCGCGTCATCAAGGAGCACCTCGACGCGCTCGACCGCGGGCTGCCGGTGCCCGGCACCGGCCCCGCGCTGCCGCCGGCGGCCGAGGAGCGCCCGCCCGCGGGGCCGGACCCCGCGGAGCGGGAGGCGGCGGTCGACGTCGTCCCTCCGCTGACGCCGGAGGAGTTCGCGCGCGCCGCGGGCATGGCGCCGGAGCAGCTGGCCGACTGCGTGCAGTTCGGCCTGCTGGTGCCCGACGCCGACGGCCGTCACCCGGTCGGTGACCTGCCGATCGCGCAGGCCGCCGCGGGCCTGGCCCGGCACGGCTTCGAGCCGCGCCACCTGCGGGCCTTCCGGACCGGGGCGGAGCGGGAAGCGGGCCTGGTCGAGCAGCTCGTCGCGCCGGTCCTGCGGTCGCGGTCGGAGGACGCCCGGGCGCGCGCGACGGAGAAGCTCGCGGAGCTCTCGGCGCTGTCGGCGCAGCTGCACCGGGCCCTGCTGGAAGCACGCCTCCGGGACCTCCTGCGCCCGTGACTGCGGCGTACGGTGGACGTGCCGTCGGACCGGCCACACCGTCGGCCCGCGCCGGCCTCCACCCGTACCGCCGCAGCTGAGGGAGCAACACCGTGCAGGAACTCAGAGTCGTCGGGGTCCGGGTCGAGCTGCCCGGTAACCAGCCGATCCTGCTGCTCAAGGAGACGCAGGGCGAGCGCTACCTGCCCATCTGGATCGGTGCGGTCGAGGCGGCGGCCATCGCCTTCGAGCAGCAGGGGGTCCGTCCTGCCCGTCCGATGACGCACGACCTGCTGCGCGAGGTGGTCCGGGCCCTGGGTGCCGAGCTCGAGGCGGTCAACATCACCGAGATGCGCGACGGCATCTACATCGCCGAGCTCGTCTTCGGTGACGACCGGGTGGTCAGCGCCCGCCCCTCGGACGCCGTCGCCCTCGCCGTGCGCACCGGTGCGCCGATCTACGGCGCGGAGGACCTGCTCGACGAGGTCGGGATCGAGATCCCCGACGAGCAGGAGGACGAGGTGGAGAAGTTCCGCGAGTTCCTCGACCAGATCTCCCCCGAGGACTTCGGCGCCGGGTCCGGGTCCGGCGGGGCCTGAGCGCCGCGGCGCGCCGCCGTCCCGGGACGCGGTCCCCGGGACGGGTGGGGTCCCACGCGCCCCGTCCGTCACACGCGTCCCCACCTGCACCGCCTCGGGTGCACACCGCTCCCGGGACCGCCGATACCACCTCCTCGGGGTGAGTGGGGCGACACGCCGCCCGCGTCAGTTGACCGCCCTGGGGGCCCGGCTTACGGTCGCGGGCAACGACGGTGTTGCTCGTGGGGTCCACGCAGACGACGCCGGACGACCGCCGCGCCCGTGGCGGGACGCGAAGGAGGACGCTGACGTGAGCGACCAGAGCGAGGGCTCCCAGGGTCAGCTCTTCAGCGACGCCGCCGTGGGTGCGACGGACTACGACGAGGTCGACAGCGACCTGGTCGGGTACCGCGGCCCCACGGCGTGTGCCGCCGCCGGGATCACCTACCGCCAGTTGGACTACTGGGCCCGCACCGGCCTGGTCGCCCCCTCGGTCCGCAGTGCGACCGGGTCGGGCACCCAGCGGCTGTACTCGTTCCGCGACATCCTGGTGCTGAAGGTGGTCAAGCGGCTGCTCGACACCGGGGTCTCGCTGCAGAACATCCGCAAGGCCGTCGACCACCTGCGCAACCGCGGGATCAAGGACCTCGCCAACGTCACGCTGTTCTCCGACGGCGCGACGGTCTACGAGTGCACCTCGGCCGAGGAGGTCGTCGACCTGCTGGCCGGCGGGCAGGGCGTGTTCGGCATCGCCGTCTCCGGCGCGCTGCGCGAGCTCTCCGGCGAGCTGGCCGAGCTGCCCGCCGAACGCCTCGACGGCGCGCCGCTGCACACCGCCGAGGACGAGCTGTCGATGCGCCGCCGCCGCCGGGCCGCGACCGCCTGAGCCCGGCAGGGGCGTCCCGCACGGCGGGGCGCCGGGAGGTGCCCCGACGCCCCCCGTCGGTGACCTCCCTGGTCGCGCGGGTGGCTGGCGGGCCGCTGGTAGCGTCGCGGTAATGGCGGACGCTGCTGCAGGCCCCCTCCCGTCGCTGACCTCCCTGGACCCCGCGGGCTCCTTCGCGGCCCGGCACATCGGCCCGCGCGCGGCCGAGACCGCCGCGATGCTGGAGACCATCGGGTACGACTCGCTGTCGTCGCTGGTCGACGCCACCGTCCCCGAGACCGTCCGCGACCGCGACACCCTGCGCCTGCCGCCGGCCGCCGGCGAGGCCGCCGTCCTCGCCGAGCTGCGCGAGCGGGCCGCGACCAACGAGGTCAGCGTCCCGATGATCGGCCTGGGTTACTCCGGCACGGTCACCCCGGCGGTCATCCAGCGCAACGTCCTGGAGAACCCCGCCTGGTACACCGCCTACACGCCCTACCAGCCCGAGATCAGCCAGGGCCGGCTCGAGGCGCTGATCAACTTCCAGACGATGGTCGCCGACCTCACCGGCCTGCCCGTCGCCGGCGCCTCCATGCTCGACGAGGCCACCGCCGCCGCCGAGGCGATGACGCTGGTGCGCCGCGCCGGGCGCGCGAAGCCCGGCGCCGTCTTCGTCGTCGACGCCGACACGCTGCCGCAGACCCTCGCGGTGCTCGAGACCCGCGCCGAGCCGCTGGGCATCGGCCTGCACGTCACCGACCTGTCCGCCGGCTGGCCGGCCGACCTGCCCGAGGCCGGCGCGTTCGGCGTCCTGCTGTCCTACCCGGGCGCCAGCGGCGCGGTCCGCGACCACCGGGCGCTGGCGCGGGCCGCGCACGCCGCGGGCGCGGCGGTGGTCGTGGCCGCCGACGTGCTGGCGCTGACCCTGCTCGAGGCGCCGGGGGAGTGGAGCGCCGACGTCGCCTGCGGCAGCACCCAGCGCTTCGGCGTCCCGCTGGGCTACGGCGGCCCGCACGCCGGCTACCTGTCGGTGCGCGAAGGCCTGGCCCGCCAGCTGCCCGGCCGGCTGGTCGGGGTGTCGGTGGACGCCGACGGCGACGTCGCCTACCGGCTGGCCCTGCAGACCCGCGAGCAGCACATCCGCCGGGAGAAGGCGACCAGCAACATCTGCACCGCGCAGGTGCTGCTCGCCGTCATGGCCGGCGCCTACGCCGTCTACCACGGGCCCGAGGGGCTGGCCGCGATCGCCGCCCGGGTGCACCGCAGCGCCCTGGCGCTGGCCGGGTGGCTGCGCGCCGGCGGGGTCGACGTCGTCCACGAGGCGTTCTTCGACACCGTGCAGGCCCGGGTGCCCGGCCGCGCCGACGAGGTGGTGGCCGCCGCGGCGGCGCGGCGGATCGACCTGCGCCGGGTCGACGCCGACACGGTGGCCGTGGCCTGCGACGAGACGACGACGCCGGAGGTGCTGCGGCAGGTGGCCGCGGCGTTCGGCGTCGCCCCCGACGACGCGGCCCTCGACGACGACGGCCCCGACGCGCTGCCCGACGGGCTGCGCCGGCGCACGCCCTACCTGACCCACCCGGTCTTCTCCGCGCACCGGTCGGAGACGGCGATGATGCGCTATCTGCGGTCGCTGTCGGACAAGGACCTGGCGCTGGACCGCACGATGATCCCGCTGGGCTCGTGCACCATGAAGCTCAACTCCGCCGTGGAGATGGCCGCGATCTCCTGGCCGGAGTTCGCCGGGCTGCACCCCTTCGCCCCGGCTGGGCGGGCCCGCGGCTACCGGCAGCTGATCGACGAGCTGTGCACCTGGCTGGCCGAGATCACCGGGTACGCGGCGGTCAGCGTGCAGCCCAACGCCGGCTCGCAGGGCGAGTTCGCCGGGCTGCTGGCCATCCGCGGCTGGCACCGCTCCCGCGGCGAGTCCCACCGCGACGTCTGCCTTATCCCGTCCTCGGCGCACGGCACCAACGCCGCCAGCGCCGTCATGGCCGGCATGCGCGTGGTCGTGGTGGCCTGCGACGAGGCGGGCAACGTCGACGTCGCCGACCTGCGGGCGAAGATCGAGCAGCACGCCGAGCGGCTGGCCGCGATCATGATCACCTACCCGTCGACGCACGGGGTGTTCGAGACCGACATCCGCGACATCTGCGCCGCGGTGCACGACGCCGGCGGGCAGGTCTACGTCGACGGCGCCAACCTCAACGCGATGGTGGGGCTGGCCCGCCCGGGCCGGTTCGGCTCCGACGTCAGCCACCTCAACCTGCACAAGACGTTCTGCATCCCGCACGGCGGCGGCGGCCCCGGCGTCGGCCCGATCGGCGTCCGCGAGCACCTGGTGCCGTTCCTGCCCGGGCACCCCCTGGCCGACACCGGCGGGCAGGGCCCGGCCGTCTCCGGCGCGCCGTGGGGGTCGGCGGGCATCCTGCCGATCTCGTGGGCCTACCTGCGGCTGATGGGCCCCGACGGGCTGCAGCGGGCCACCGAGCACGCGGTGCTGGGCGCCAACTACCTGGCCGCCCGGCTGCGCGAGCACTACCCGGTGCTCTACACCGGCGCCGGCGGGCTGGTCGCCCACGAGTGCATCCTCGACATCCGTCCGCTCACCAAGACCACCGGGATCACCAACGACGACATCGCCAAGCGGCTCGTGGACTTCGGGTTCCACGCCCCGACGATGAGCTTCCCGGTGGCCGGCACGCTGATGGTCGAGCCCACCGAGAGCGAGGACCGGGCCGAGCTCGACCGCTTCGTCGAGGCGATGGTGGCCATCCGCGGCGAGATCGAGCAGGTGGCCTCCGGGGAGTACGACCGCGAGGACAACCCGCTGCGCAACGCCCCGCACACGCTGAAGATGCTGGCCGGGAACTGGGACCGCCCCTACCCGCGCAGCGCCGCGGTGTTCCCGGTGCCGGGGCTGACCACCCGCGGCTACCTGGCGCCGGTGCGGCGCGTCGACCAGGCCTACGGCGACCGCAACCTGGTCTGCTCCTGCCCGCCGCCGGAGGCCTTCGCCGAGCCCGAGCCCGCGCACGCCCCGCAGACCCACGTGCCCGACCCCGGCGAGGGCGCCCCCGACGACCTCGGCACCGCCGCCGACGTGGTGGGCGCCTCCGCCTAGTCCCCGCGAGATCTGCACACGCGTGGCCTTCCGCCCCCGGAAGGGCGCGAGTGTGCAGATCTCGCGCGTCAGGACAGCGGCCCCCGGCCGGACGCCGAGGCGATGCCGAGCCAGGTGTGCCGGTTGCCCGCCCAGCACCAGCCCACCTTGGGGCTGTCCCGGCGCTCCCGGCCGTCGCGGCCGGTGCCGTTGCTGATCCACAGCGCCGGCGTGCGGGCGTCCAGTGACCCGTCGGCCCGTCGCAGCCGCGAGCCGACGGTCATCGTGCAGGCGCCCCGCTCCAGCAGGTCCGGGCACTGCAGCAGCCAGGTCAGGCCCTCGGCCACCGTCAACGGCGTCCGGCCGGCCGCGCGGATCCGCGGCAGGGCCTCCTCCGGCGAGCAGCCGCGGTAGTCGTCGCCGCGGTCGGGGTCGCGCAGCAGGTAGGCCGGGGCCGGCGGAGGGACGGCGTCGGTGACGGGTGCGAAGTCGTCGAGGTCGGTCAGGTCCACCACGACGAACGCCGGCCGGTCCCGCCACCGCACGAACGGCACCAGCGCCGACGCGGGGACGACGTCCGGCGCCAGCACCAGCAGCCCGTCGCCGGCCGCGGCGGCGGCCTCCTGCAGCTCGGCCGCGGGGAGTCCCGCGCGCTCGTGCAGGCCGAGGGCGACCAGCCGCGCGGCCTGGTCGAGGGGGGAGGGGAGGGACAGCGAGAGGGTCGGCACGACGGCACCTCCGGTGCGACGGCGAGCGGCGGACCGTCTCGCAACGCGTGGGCGCCCCTCCGGGTTCCGGCCCGCGGCCGGGTCGACGGACCAGGGGGCGCGGAGGAGCATCGGCGCCATGACGGCGAGGGTGTGGCGGGGACTGGTCCCGACGGCGTGGGTGGCGGCCCTGGGGGCCGGTGCGCTGCTGACGGCCGGCTGCGCCGGCGCGGAGGACGCCGCCAGCCCGGTCAGCCCGGCGGCCGCCACCGGGTCCGCCACGGCATCGGGCACGGCATCGGGCACGGCATCGGGCACGGCATCGGGCACGGCATCAGCCACGGCGAGCACCGACGACCTGCGGAACGCACTGCTGCCGGCCTCGGCCTTCGGCGCGGACGCGACCGTCGTGGGCGTCACCCTCGAGCAGCTGGGGACCGCCGGCCTGTCCGGGTGGTCGGGGAGCCTCCCCGAGGGCGTCACCGTCGACCCTCCGCTGTGCGGCGCCGCGCTGGGGGCCCTTCCGGGGCTCCCCGGGGGCGGCGAGGGGGAGGAGCCGGTCCTGGTGGCCCAGGCGGCGCTCGGGAGTCAGGTGCGGACGCTGGAGGCGCTCGCGGAGTCGCCGGAGCTGGAGGGACGGCAGCTGCCGGTCGACCAGCTCCTGGGCGCCTGCTCGTCGGTCACGGTGAGCGGCCCGGACGGGAGCACCACGGTCGACCTCGCGGCGCTGGAGGTGCCGCAGCTGGGGGACGAGAGCGCCGCGCTGCAGGTGACGGCCGGCCGGCCGGACGGGGGGACGACGACCGCGCTCGTCGGCGTGGTCCTCGACGGGCGGCGCGGGGTGCTGCTGGCGCAGACCGGGGCGCCGGGCGCGCCGGCTCCGGACGCGGGGGCCTTCACCGCCCTGCTGGGCGACGCGGCCGAGGCCGCCGCCGGCTGAGCCCTGCCCCGCCACCGGCTGAGCTCCGGCCGCCGCGGGTGAGCCCGTGCCCGGGTCCGCTCCGGACCCGGGCACGGGCGGGACCGGCCCCGTCGCGGGCCCGCGCCCCGGACGTGCGGGGGTGTTCGCTCAGGCGGAGACGAGCCCGGCGGTCCGCCACTCGTGGTGGGTGTCGACGGCCTGGCCGTCGGGGAGCAGCTCGCCGTCGTCGTCGAAGAGGACGACGCCGTTGCAGAGCAGGCTCCAGCCCTGCTCGGGGTGGCTGCTCACGGCGGCGGCGAGGTCACGCGCGTCGCTGGTGGCATCGGGGCAGGGGGTGGTGTGTACGCACATCAGGATCGACTCCCGATCGGCCCGGCGGGGAGCCGGGGTGACTTTCAGTGAGCGTCCGATCACCGGACGCCTCCGAGTGTGCGCCCGGCCCGCCCTTTCGTCAGGTGATGAACCTCACCACCTCACCCGTCCGAGTCGTCAGCACCTGCCATGGCGGACGGGTCGGTCGCAGGCGCACCATCCGGCCCCGCGCGCCCTTCCCCCGACGCGACCCGCCGGTAGACGGCACGGGCGGCCTCGACGACGGAGCGCAGCGCGCCGAGCTGCTCGGCGCGGCGGTCGGGGTCGAAGCGGCCCTCGGTGGTGACCAGCGCCTCGAGGGCGTCGAGGGCGGCTAGGCACCAGCGGGCCGACGCGGGGACCCCGACACGGCGGCCGTCGACGTCGACGTACACCGGGCCGGTGTGCGCGAAGACGGGAGCACCGGGCGTGTGCTCGTCGTCCCCGCCGTAGGCGGCTGCGGCCAGCCAGGTGCCGGCCGTCACCGGCACGTCGGCCGCGAGCTCGGCGCCGTCGGTCTCGGCGAGCACCGTGCCCCCGGCCCCGTGCAGCACCAGCCGGTCCACACCGCCGCCGGTGACCCCGGCGCGGACGGCCAGCCGGTCCCCGGGGGAGCGGTCGAGCACCGCGCCGGGTCCCGCGCCGTCGACGTCGAGGGTGAGCCACGGGCCGTTGGTGACCACGGTGCGCCCGGCGGCCACCGCGGCGCGGAAGCCGGCCGCGGTCAGGGGCTCGGTGCCGAGGTGCGCGTACACCCGGCCCCAGCCGGGCGGGTTGGACGCGACACCGGGGCCGTGGGCGAAGGAGAGGAAGGCGTCGGTGCCCGCGACCGCGGCCAGCCGCAGCCCGCAGTCGAGCAGCCGGTGCCAGAGCGCGACGGCGCCGCGGTCGTCGAAGCAGGACACCACCTCGACGGCGTCGACCAGGCCGAGCGCGGCGTCGGCGACCAGCTCGCGGGCCTCGACGGTGCGGGCCGGCGCGTACAGCTGCCCGACGTCGGTGAGCGCCGAGTACACCGGGTGGGCGTAGCTGGTCAGCCCGCCGAGGTCGCGCATCGCGGCGCACGGGGCGGCGTTGGGCGGCCAGTCCCACGGCGCGTCGGTGCCCTCGTGGCCGGTGTGCACGAGCGCGGGCACACCGATGAGACCCGACGCGTGCACGTGCCCGAGCAGGTCGTTGCGGTACTCGAGGCCGGCCACGCCCACGCGCTCGCCGGACCACAGCTCACGGCCGGCGGTGGTCTCGAGCAGCTCGCGGTCGTAGACCAGCGTCCCGCCGAGGTTGCCGGCCACCAGCTGCACCAGGTGCAACCCCTCGCCGGCCTGCATGCGGGCGGCGTCGGCCGGCTCGAGCACCGCGTCGCCGGAGTAGTTGAGGTGCACGTGCAGGTCGCCGCCGTACCAGCCGCCCGCCGCCGGGTCGAAGCGCCGCTCGGGCTCCCAGGCGACCTCCGCGGTCTCCCCGGGGCCCGGCGTCACCGTCAGGGTGGTCCGCCGCCACTCCAGCCCGCGGGCGACCACGACCTCCAGCGGGCCGGCGGGGACGTCGAACTCGGCCTCCCGGGCGTGCCAGTAGGGCCGGTGCGTGGCGTCCCACTTCGCCGGCGGCCCCGGCGGCCCCCAGCCGCCGCCGGTGGCGTCGGTGACCGACCAGCGCGCGCACGCCGGCGCCGACACCCGCAGCCGGGCCGCCGGCACCGCCGTCACCGCGACGACCTCGGCCCGCGCGGCCCCGCAGGCGACCGGCACGGCGGGCGCGGCGGGGTCGACGTCGACCACGGCCAAGCCCACCCCGCCGGCCGGCACCGCGACGGCGGTCCCGGCGACGGACACGGTGCGGTCGTCCGCGGTGTCGGAGAGCACGACGACGTCGACGGGCAGCGATGCTCCCGCCGGCCCCGGCCGGAGGGGGCCGGTGCGCACGACCAGCTCTCCGCCCGGGCCGGTCGTGACGACGGCGACCCCGGCGGGCGGGTCCCCGTCCCCGAGGGCGGCGCGCACGGCGGCGGCCCAGTCGCCGGTGGCGGCGAGGGCGTCGAAGGCGTCGCCCAGCAGGGAGAAGCGGGCCCAGCGGAACAGGTCGGGCAGCCCGTCCTCGCCCCAGCCCCAGCCGGAGGCCGCGCGCATCCGGCGGTAGCCGGCGAGTGCCTCCAGCACCGGGGCCGGCAGGTCCAGCACCGCGTCCTCGCCACAGCACACGCCGGTGACCCTGGCACGACCGCATCACGAACGTATCCGTTATCCCCAACTCACGAGCACGCAGTGAGAGCGGGGAGGACGGCGACGGAGGGGAGGGTCAGAGCTTGCGCAGCAGCACCCGGCGCACCGAGTGGTCGGCGGCCTTCTGCAGCACCAGCCGGGCGCGCGAGCGGGTGGGCGCGATGTTCGTCCGCAGGTTGGGCCCGTTGACGGCGGCCCAGATCGACAGCGCCGTCTCCCGGGCGTCGTCGTCGCTGAGGTCGGCGTAGCGGTGGAAGTAGGCGGTGCGGTCGGCGAACGCCGTCCGCCGCAGGGCGAGGAACCGCTCGACGTACCACTGCTGGACGTCGGCCTCGGCCGCGTCGACGTACACGGAGAAGTCGAAGAAGTCCGACAGGAACACCTCGGGCACGCGGCCGTCGTCGCGGCGGTCGGCCTGCAGCACGTTGAGGCCCTCGAGCACGAGGATGTCGGGCCGGTCGACGACCTGCCGCTGCCCGGGCAGCACGTCGTAGGACTGGTGGGAGTAGACCGGCGCGCTCACCTCGCCCCGGCCGGACTTGACCTCGGCGAGGAAGCGGACCAGTGCGCGCCGGTCGTAGCTCTCCGGGAAGCCCTTGCGCGCCATGAGCCCGCGCTGCTCGAGTACCGCGTTGGGCCACAGGAACCCGTCGGTGGTGACCAGGTCGACGCGAGGGGCGCCGGGGGAGGCGGTCAGGAGGGTCTGCAGCAGGCGGGCGGTGGTGCTCTTGCCGACGGCGACGCTGCCGGCGACGGCGATCACGTAGGGGACCTTGGCCGTGGTGTCGCCGAGGAACCGGCTCTGCGCCGCCCACAGCCGCCGGCTGGCGGTCACGTGCAGGGCCAGCAGCTCGGCCAGCGGCAGGTAGACGGTGGCCACCTCGTCGAGGTCGATGCGGTCGCCGAGGCTGCGCAGGGCGCGCAGGTCGGCCTCGTCCAGGGGCAGGGCGCGGTTGCCGGCCAGCGCTCTCCAGGTGTCCCGGTCGAACGCCGCGTAGGGCGAGATCTGCGGGCGGGTCCCTGCCGTCACGCGCCCATCGTGCCGCCCGCGGTCCGGTGCCCGTGCCGCCGGGGTCCCCCGCCGGGGGGAGGAGCCGCGGTGACCTGCGCTCCGGAGGCGCCCGGGAGGCGGAGCCGCGTCTAGGGTGCGCGTGTGCCGACCCGCCCCGGGCTGCTCGACCGTGTCGAGCAGTACGCCGCCGCTGCGCCGCTGCCCGACGCGCGGCTGGTCGCGGCCGGCCCCCTCGACGTGCCGATCGGCTCGCCCGCGTGGCCCTACCCGGCCCGCCCGCGGCCCGGTGCGCGCAGCGTCTCGGCCGCCGACGTCCGGGCGGCGGTGGTCCTGCAGGAGGACGCCGGGCTGCCCGCCGCCGTGGAGTGGGTGGAGGAGCGCACCCCCTCGCTCGGCGCCGCGGCCCGCGCCGCCGGGCTGGTCGTCACCGAGTTCCCCCTGCTCGTCGTCGACGACCCGGTGGAGCTGCTGCTCCCGGCCGGGGTGCGGCTGTACCTGGTCGGTGCCGAGGACCCGCGGCTGCCGCACTACCAGCACCTGCTGGAGACCGCCTTCGCCCCGCAGGCGGAGGGGACCGGCGACGGCGACGGCCGGACGCCGGCGGAGGACGCGCGGACCGCCGTGCTGCGCGAGCGGGTGCTCACCGGCCGCACGGTGCTGATGGTGGCCGTCGAGGACGGGCAGCCGGTCGCGGTCGGCTCGCACCACCCCGTCGACGTGGGTGACTGCGAGGTCAGCGAGGTGGTGGGGGTGGCCAGCTCGCCGCGGCGCCGCGGCCGGGGTGTGGGCGCGGCGCTGGCCTCGGCCCTGGTGGCGCAGGCGCGCGAGACCGCCGACCTGGTCTTCCTCACCGCCGGCGACGACGACGTCGCCCGCGTGTACGAGCGGGTCGGTTTCGCCCAGGTGGGCACCACCGGCGTCGCCGACCGCCTGCCCTCGCTGGACTGAGCGGCCCGGCCCGGGCGCCGGGGGGTCAGGAGCCGGGCGGGGGCAGGGCCGCCGCCGCGGCGGTCAGCGCCGCGGCGGCCCGCTGGTAGCCGACCGACCGCGGCACCTCGCTGAGCAGCACGACGACCCGTGTCCCGACGACGCCCACCGAGTGCAGGTGCCGGCTGCCGCCGAGGCAGCACATCCAGGCCTGCTTGACCGCCGGTCGTCCGGGCACGGCGCCGAGGACGCCGAAGCGCTGGTCGAAGCCGTCGGCGCCCAGCGGGGTGGCGGTGCGCATCCACACCAGCAGCGTGGTGGCATCCGCGGGGGAGGCCACCGTCGGGAGCAGCGCGAGGAAGCGGGCCAGGTCGCCGGCGGTGGTCGTCGTCTCGCCCCACTGCGTCGGGTCCGCCGGCGGCGCGGTGCCGGTCAGCCGGTAGCGGGCGGCGACGTCGCGCACCATCCGCGGGCCGTCGAAGCGGTCCCACAGCTCGGAGGCGGCGGGGTCGTCCGACGAGGAGATCATCGCCTGCAGCAGCCGCCAGTCGCGCGGCTGGAGGGTCAGCTGCCCGGTGCGGGCGCGGTGCAGCACGTCCTCGGCCAGGAACAGCTTGACCAGCGAGGCGGTGGGGAAGGGGCGGTCGGCCGCGGCGCCGTTGTCGGCGGTGCGGCGGGACAGGACGGCGTCGCGGGCGTCCAGCGCCGGGCGGGTCAGCCCGTCGGGGGGCGGGACCTGGGCGGTGAGCGCGACGGCCAGCACCCCGCCGGTGTCGCCGTAGGCGCCGACGGCGGCGGGGACCACCTCGGCGGCCGGCGGGCCGGCCAGGGCCCGACGGCCGCTGCCGAGGGCGACCTGCGCGCACAGCACCGCCAGCACGACGACGGGGACGAGCACCCGGCGGGGCAGGGCAGCGGCGGGCAGGACACGGGCGGGCAGCGCACGGGCGGGGAGCAGCCGGGGAGCCCGCGACGACATGGCGCCGCGGTACCCCGGCCGCTCCCGGGCACGCCGTCCGGTGTGGACGTCCGCGTTCCGCCGGTGCAGGCTGGTGCGTCAGTCCTGGGCGCGTCAGTCCTGGGCGTAGGTGGGCACCAGCACGGCGCGGGCCAGCGTGTGGCCGAAGAGGTTGAACCCGTGGAAGGCCGGCGAGGCGTCGGCGGGCACCCCCATGTCCTCGACGTCCAGCGCATGCACGACGACGAAGTAGCGGTGCGGGCCGTGCCCGGCCGGGGGAGCGGCCCCCACGAAGCCGGGGAAGCCGGCGTCGTTGCGCAGCTGGCGGGCGCCGGCCGGCAGGCCCGAGCCCTCCTGGTCCCCGGCACCGGCGGGCAGCTCGGTGACCGACGCGGGCAGGCCGGTGACCACCCAGTGCCAGAAGCCGCTGGCGGTGGGCGCGTCGGGGTCGTAGACGGTGACGGCGAAGCCCCGCGTCTGCTCCGGGAAGCCCGACCACGACAGCTGCGGGGAGCGGTCCTCGCCGCCGGCGCCCATGACACCGCTGACCTGCGGCGTCGGCAGGACCTCGCCGTCGCGGACGTCGGTGCTGGTGACGGTGAACGACGGCACCGGGGGCAGGAAGTCGTAGGGGCTGGGCGCTACGGGCCGGTCGGCCATGGACGGTCCTCTCCTCGGGGTCGGGCGGCTCGCCGCCGTCCGGCGCCGACCCTAGCCAGGACGTTCCCGCCGCCTCCTGCGCCCACGGCCCGCGGCGGTCCCCTGCCGCGTGGGCGGGGAGGACGGCGGGGCCTGGCCGTCTCGACAGGTCACCGGCACGGACGCGCCGGTAGCGTCGGGCCGTGCTCGGACTCCCGGACAGCATCCGCGCCTGTCTCTTCGACATGGACGGCGTCCTCACGCGGACGGCGACGGTGCACATGGCCGCCTGGAAGCGGACCTTCGACGAGTTCCTGCGCGCCACCGACCCGCAGGCCCCGGAGTTCACCCAGCTGGACTACAACCGCCACGTCGACGGCAAGCCGCGGGCCGACGGCGTCCGCGACTTCCTCGCCAGCCGCGGCATCACCCTGCCGGAGGGGTCACCCGACGACCCGCCGGACGCACGGACCGTGCACGGCATCGGCCGGCGCAAGAACGAGCTGCTGCTCACCGAGCTCGAGGAGCACGGCGTCGAGGTCTACCCCGGCTCGATCGCCTACCTGCGGGCGGTCAAGGCGGCCGGGCTGGCCACCGCGGTGGTCACCGCCTCGGCCAACGGCGAGCAGGTCATCACCGCCGGGGGCTTCGCCGACCTCATCGACGCGCGGGTCGACGGCGTCGTCACCGCCCGGGAGGGGCTGCGCGGCAAACCGGCGCCCGACACCTTCCTCGCCGGCGCCCGCGCGCTGGGCGTCGAGCCGGCGCAGGCCGCGGTCTTCGAGGACGCGCTGGCCGGGGTCGCCGCCGGGCGGGCCGGTCGCTTTGGCCACGTCGTCGGCGTCGACCGGGTCGGGCAGGCGCAGGCGCTGCGCGACAGCGGCGCGGACGTCGTGGTCACCGACCTCGAGCAGCTGCTGGACGGTGCCCGGTGACCGAGGGGCGCCCGTCCTTCCCGATCGAGCCGTGGGCGCTGACCGAGACGGGCCTGGACCACGCCTCCCTCGCCGTCCACGAGTCGGTGTTCGCGCTGTCCAACGGGCACATCGGCATGCGCGGGTCGTTCGAGGAGGGCGAGCCGGTCGTCGTCCCGGGCACCTACCTCAACGGCTTCTTCGAGGAGCGGCCGCTGCCCTACGCCGAGGTCGGCTACGGCTTCCCCGAGCAGGGGCAGACCGTCGTCAACGTCACCGACGGCAAGCTGGTCCGGCTGCTGGTCGGCGACACCCCGCTCGACCTGGACTACGGCGAGATCGTCGAGCACCGGCGCACCCTGGACCTGCGCCGCGGGGTGCTGCGGCGGGTCACCGAGTGGCGCTCGCCCAACGGCCGCACGGTCACGGTGACCAGCACCCGGCTGGTGTCGCTGCGGCGGCGTTCGATCGCCGCCATCGAGTACGCCGTCGAGTGCACCGACGGGCGCGGCGACCTCTACATCGCGCTGCAGTCGGACCTGCTGGCCAACGAGCCGGTCGACAGCGGCGCGGAGGCCGACGACCCGCGCGCCGCCGCCGCGCTGGCCCGCCCACTGGTCAACGAGCTCGCCGTCGGCCGCGGCCAGCGGGCGGTCCTGGTGCACCGCACGCGGCGCAGCAGGCTGCGGATGGCCGCCGGCATGGACCACGTCGTCGACGTGCCCGACACCGCCAGCCAGGACATGGAGGCCGGGGAGGACCTCGCCCGCTTCACCCTCGCCGCCCGGCTGCCGCAGGGCTCGTCGGTGAAGCTGGTCAAATTCCTGGCCTACGGCTGGTCGTCGCGGCGCTCGGCGGCCGCGCTGCGCGACCAGGTCGAGGGAGGGCTGGCGACGGCCAAGCTGGCCGGGTTCGAGCGGCTGCTGCGCGAGCAGCGCGAGGTGCTCGACGAGCACTGGAAGCACGCCGACGTCGAGATCGAGGGCGACGGCGAGCTGCAGCAGGCGGTGCGGGTCGGCGTCTTCCACCTGCTGCAGGCCGGGCTGCGGGCCGAGCGCCAGCCCATCCCGGCCAAGGGGCTCACCGGGCCCGGCTACGACGGGCACACCTTCTGGGACACCGAGACCTACGTGCTCCCGGTCCTCACCTACATCGCCCCCGAGGCGGCGCGCGACGCGCTGCGCTGGCGGCACTCGATCCTGGAACTGGCCCGTGAGCGGGCCCGCGAGCTCGGCCTGGACGGGGCGGCCTTCCCGTGGCGCACCATCCGCGGGGAGGAGACGTCGGGCTACTGGCCGGCGGGGACGGCGGCCTTCCACATCAACGCCGACATCGCCGACGCCGTCGTCCGCTACCACAACGCCACCGCCGACGAGGAGTTCGACCGCGACCACGGCGCCGAGCTGCTCGTGGAGACCGCCCGGCTGTGGGCCTCGCTGGGGCACTTCGACGACGAGCACGGGTTCCGCATCGACGGCGTCACCGGCCCCGACGAGTACACCGCGGTCGTGGACAACAACGTCTACACCAACCTCATGGCGCAGCGGAACCTGCGCGAGGCGATCGCGGCGGTGCGGCGCCAGCCCGACGTGGCCGGCCGCCTCGGCGTCACCGAGGAGGAGACCGGGCGCTGGGAGCGGGCCGCGGCGCTGATGGCGGTGCCCTACGACACCCGCCGCGGCGTGCACATGCAGTCCGACGCCTTCACCCACCACGAGGAGTGGGACTTCGCGGCCACCCCGCCGGACTGCTACCCGCTGCTCCTGCACTACCCGTACTTCGACATCTACCGCAAGCAGGTGATCAAGCAGGCCGACCTGGTGATGGCGCTGCACCTGCGCGGCGACGCCTTCACCCTCGAGGAGAAGACCGCCGACTTCGCCTACTACGAGGCGCGGACGGTGCGCGACTCCTCGCTGTCGGCCACCCAGCAGGCGGTGGTGGCCGCCGAGACCGGGCACCTGGAGCTGGCCTACGACTACTGGGGCGAGGCCACCCTCACCGACCTGCAGAACCTGCACGGCAACTCCGGGCACGGGCTGCACATCGCCTCGCTCGCCGGCGGCTGGACGGTCGCCGTCGCCGGGTTCGGCGGGATGCGCGACCACGGCGGGCACCTGGCGTTCGCGCCCCGGCTGCCCGAGCGGATCACCCGGCTGCGCTTCCGGCTGAACTACCAGGGCCGCCTGCTGGTGGTGACCGTGACGCCGACGGAGGCCACCTACCAGCTCACCGAGGGCGAGCCGCTCGACGTCCACCACCACGGCCGGCGGGTCACCGTCGACGAGACGGAGACGGTGCTCGACATCCCGCCGGCGCCGGAGGTCGCCCCGGTCAGCCAGCCGCCGGGGGCGGCGCCCCGGCGGCGCGGCCACGGCCGCCGGGACTGAGGAAGGACCCCCTCGCCCCCCACACCTCGCTGGCGCTCGGCGCGGGGCCCTGCGAGGGGGCCGTTCCAGCACGTCACCGCGGGAGCAGCAGCCAGCCGGCGGCCAGCGCCAGTGCGCCGGCGTCGACGAGCAGGAACAGCGCCACCCACACCGGTGCCGGCAGCCCGGTGAGGCGGGCCAGCTGGTCGGCGTCGGAGTGCGGCGCGGCCCGCCGGCGACGGGCGGCCTGCAGCTCCAGGACCGTGCGCGGGGCGGCCAGCAGCAGGAACCAGGTGACGGCGGCGGCGAACGCGGCCTGAGCGGCCGGCGGGAGCCACTCGGTGACACCGAGCACCACTCCGCCGGTGACCAGCACCGCCCACAGCCCGTAGAGGTTGCGGATCTGCAGCAGGAGCAGCGCCAGCAGGCCGAGCACCGCCCACAGCACCCCGACCGCGTGCCCGGCGGCCAGCAGGGCCGCCGCGGCGAGGCCGAACAGGCCCGGGCCGACGTAGCCGGCGAGCAGGGTGAGCACCATCCCGGGCCCGGTCGGCCGCCCGGCCGAGACCGTCAGCCCGGAGGTGTCCGAGTGCAGCCGGATGCCGGCCAGCCGGCGCCCGGTCGCCAGCGCGGCGAGACCGTGGGCGCCCTCGTGCGCGATGGTCACCACCGTGCGCGCCGGCCGCCACAGGGCCGGGCTGGCCACGACCACCAGCGCGGCGACGGCAGCGGCCAGGAGCACCTCCAGCGGCAGCGGCACCTCGGCCGAGACCCGGGTCCACCACGGGCCGAGGACGTCCACGGGCCTCCTCCGGGTGCGGTGGTCTGGCACCCCAGCCTCCCAGGCGTTCCTGTGAGCCCGGCCCGCCCGACACCGGGCCGACGGGACCTTGACCGTTATCCCTAACTGCAGCGACGACAGCAGAAAACCGACGAACAGAACGGCGACCGAGACGACCGACCGGCCCGGGGAGCGGTGCTCCCCGGGCCGGTCGGCTGGTGCGTCAGGTCGCGTGTCGGGCCGTGTGTGCGGCCCGGGCGGTCACGACCGCTGGAGGGCGGCCAGCTCGCGGGCGACCATCTCCTCGTGCGCCTGCTCGTCCTGCCGGGCGCGGCGCGGGCTCCACCGGCCGGCCATCACGAAGACGAAGGGCAGGAAGAGCACCTGGCCGGCCACGCACACCCACCACCAGGTCTGCCACTGGTGCGGGTTCTCCTCGGCGGCCGCCGCGACCTCCTCGCCGTGCTCGGCGAGGTAGGCCAGGTCGTCGGCCGGGATGGCGGCGTTCGCCTCCTGGAGCACGGTGCCGTACCGCTGCACCAGCGCCAGGTCGGCCTGCACGGCCGGGTCGCCGAGGCTGACCAGCAGCGCGGTGGCCTGGTCGGCACCGATGCCTAGCGCCGAGGCGATCTGCCCGACCGCGGCCGCACCCGCGGCAGGGTCGGCCGGGTTGGCCTGCAGCGCGGCGAGGGTGGCCGGGTCGACGGCCTGCGCGGCGGCCAGCTGCGGCGCCCGCGTCCGCACGGCGACGGTCACCGCGGCGGCCTCGTCCGCGCCGGCACCCTGCTGGGTGGCCACCCCGCCGAGTGCGGCGCCCAGCGCGTCGACGTCGGTCGGGTCGGCGGCCAGGGCCTCCGACGTCGCCGGGTCGATGGCCGACAGGACGGCGACCTCCGCCGGGTGCGCGTCGACGATCGCCTGCACCCGCGAGCCCTGGTCGACCAGCACCGAGGTGGCCGGGACGACGAGGGTGAAGACGGCCAGGGACGCCGTGACGACGATGCGCAACAGCCAGCCCCAGATGGCCAGCCCGGTGGCCGTGGCGGCGGGGTTGTGCCGCTCCACGGTCTCGGTGAACGAGGCCATCCACGCGACGTAGGCCATGCCGCCACCGGCCGCCGAGAGGATGAAGTAAACGGCGATCTCGTAGTAGCCGGTGTCCGGGTCGGTCGCGGCCAGGGCGAACAGCACCGCGCCGACGATGCTGATGGCGGTGCCGACGATCATGAACGGCTTGCGCACCCGGAACCGGTCGGACAGGACGCCGGTCACGACCAGCGCGATGGCGTTGGTGACCCAGTACCAGTTGGCCAGACCGTTGGCGCGCGCCTCGGAGTAGCCGTAGACGGTGGCGAAGTACACGACCGCGAAGCCGACGAGGATGTAGTAGAGCAGCAGGAAGATGCTGATCGCGAACGCCGACCCGATGACGTCGAAGCGCAGCATCTGCCGCCAGTGGCCCTTGAGCGCCTGCTCGGGGTCCATGCCGGCGGCGCGCGCCTCGACCAGCGCGCGGTCGCGCATGCTGACCATGAGCTGGTCGCGCAGGGCAGGGGAGAGCTCCCGCAGGCCGAACAGCGCGACGACGAAGACCACGAGGCCGGCGGTGCCGCAGACGTAGAACTGCCAGCGCCAGTCGGGGTGGTCGTCGAGGGTGTTGCTCGAGACCATGGTCACCACGAGGCTGCCGAGCACCGGGCCGAGGGTCCAGAACCCCATGGCGACGCCGCGGCCGACCTGCGGGGAGAAGTCGCGGATCAGCGCCGGGGTGGCCACGAGCACGATGCCCTCGACGAAGCTGAGCAGCGCGAACAGAGCGGTGTAGACCCCGGCGTTGGGGGCGTGGGGGAGGCCGAGGGCGATGAGCAGGCCGGTGATGAGCAGCCCGCCGACGACGAGGTTGGCCCGGCCCCAGCGGTCGGCCAGGCCGGCGAACAGCGAGGCGAAGGCCCCGACGGCGTTGCCGATCACCGAGACGAAGACGAAGTAGGTGAACGAGATGCCGAACTCGGCGATGATCTGCGTGGCTACCGCGCCGGCGATGTAGAGCTCGTAGTACAGGACGATCGTCGCGAGGACGGTGATCCCCAGGTACAGGGAGCGGGGGCCGTTCTCGGGGTAGTGGTGCAGCTTGCGGTCCCAGAGGCGGTGGAGGCCGCCGGCCTCCCCCGGTGCGGGAGCCTCGTCGGGGCGCACGGCAGTTGCGGTCACGGACAGTCCCTTCCCGGCGCAGCGCCGAGCACGGGTGGGGGAGGACGACCGCCCCGCGGGCGGACGCCGGTGTGGCGTGAAACACACCGGCGGGAACGTAACGGCAGGTCGATGTGCAGGTCAACGACCCGATCGAGACACCATGCCGAACTGTTACATCCGTTATCCCCAACTGTTGTTAATCACTTAACACAGAACGACCGAGCAACCACCAAAGAACGGCGAAACGCCGGGGGAGTGAGGTCCACCGGTGCCGCCGGGCGGCCGCTGCCGGCACGGAGGTGATGACACATCGGCGGCCTCGAGTCATGTCGGCACGACGACGCCGGTGCTCACCAGCCGGTCCAGGACGGGAGTACCGCCATCGATCCCTGAGGAGCGATCGGCCACGACACGCGCTGCGCGGACGCTGCCGGGGCGCGACGGCGGAGGACGGCAGCATGACGTGGCCGCGCGAGGGGCGGGTGTGGGGCGGCGACGGAGGTCATCCGACCGGACCGCGCTCCTCTACCGTTATCCCCAACATACGTCTTATCAATACAGATGGCGGTGCTGACGCACCGCTAGAGCATCAACGACAGGTCAAACCTGCGTCGTCGTCAGGTTGACGGCGTTGCCGTCGGGGTCTCGGACGTGGGCCACGCGCTGCCCCCAGGGCATGTCGTTGGGGGCACTCGGTGACGAGCCGCCGAGCTCGACGACGCGGGGGAGTGCGGCGTCGACGTCGTCCACCTCGATGCTGAGCAGCACCCGGCCGGGGGAGCCGGTGCTGACGTCCGTGTCGACGACGATGCCCAGGTCGCTGTCACCGATCCGCAGGCCCTGGAAGAACACCGGACCGTCGTCGGGTACGCGGTCGGTCGGGACCGCGCCGGCCACCCCGGTGTAGAAGCGGATCAGGCGCGCGACGTCGCCGGTGACCAGGACGGGCTGGACGGTGCTCGGCACGGGACCTCCTCGAGCTCGGGGCTGTGCAGGGACGACCGTCCGCGCCGGCCGGACTCAGCGGTGCGCCGGGCGTGTCCGCAGCCCCTCGCCGAGCAGCACGAAGGCGGTCACCGCCACGACCAGGACGAGGCTGGGCCCGAGCAGGGTGTGCGGTGCCCGCGACGCCGCCTCGCCGCCCTGCTGCAGCAGGATGCCCCAGGACTCCGTCGGGCGCTGCAGGCCGACCCCGGCGTAGGTCAGCACCGCCTCGGCCGACACGAGGAAGCCGGTGTAGGCGCTGCCGAACACCAGCAGCGGCCGGATGGTGTGGGGCACCACGTGCCGGGACAGCAGCCGCAGGGGGCCGGCGCCCAGCGCGCGTGCCGCCGTGACGTGGTCGAGGGTCATCGCCTGACGGGTGGCGGCGCGCACGATGCGGAGCATGGGCGGCCAGCTGAAGACCGCCAGCACGAGGACCACCTGCCCCACGCCGCGCCGGTCGGTGCCGCTGAGCAGGACGACGCCGCCGAGGACGAGGGGGATGCCCGACCACACGTCGGTGGCGCGGGAGACGAGGCCGTCGAGCAGGCCGCCGGCGTACCCGGCCACGGTCCCGAACAGGAGCGCCACGAGCCCGGAGACGAGGACGACGGCGACCGCGAGCGCCAGCGACGTCCGGGCTCCGTACACGGTCTTGGCGACCAGGTCGCACCCGAAGACGTCGGTGCCGAACGGGTGTGCCCATGACGGCGTCGCCAGCGACCGGGCGAGGTCGCAGGCGTGCGGGTCGGCACCGGTGAGCGCCCAGGGCGCCGCGGCCATCACGGCCAGCACCGCCAGGAGCACCGTCGCGGCGGCCAGCGGGCCGTTCGGGCGACGCCGGCGTGCCGCCCGTCCCGCCGTGGGCAGGGGAGGTGCGGGTGGCGGCGGCACGCGCGGAGTGTGACCGAGCGGTGCCGTCCGCGCGACCGGGCGATCATGGTCCTGCCACGATGGCGCCGTGCTCGCCTTCGCCGTCCGCCGTCTCGTGCAGATGGTGCTCAGCCTGTGGGCGGCCGTGACGCTGGTCTTCCTCGCCATGACGCAACTGCCTGGTGACCCGGTGCGTGCCCTGTTCGGTTTCCAACCGCCGCCTCCGGAGCTCTACGCCCGGATCCGCGAGGAGTACCGCCTCGACGAGCCGCTGCCGGTGCAGTACGGCCTGTACCTGCGGGACCTGCTCACGGGGGACTGGGGCCGGGGACTGCCGCCCAACCCGGGCGCCAGCACGGTGGCCGGTCCGGCCGTCGCCGACGTGGTGGCCGTGACCGCACCGGTGAGCGCCGTGCTGCTCGCCGGAGCCGTCGTCGTCCAACTGGTCGTCGGGGTGCTCGCCGGGGCGCTGGCCGCCGGCGGGCGGTGGAGAGGCGCCGGCGTCCACGTCGCGGCGACGCTGCTGGTGGGCACACCGGTGGTCGTCGCGGCGTACGTGCTGCACCTCGTGTTCGTCCAGGAACTGCGGTGGGTACCGTTCTCGGGCGCGTCCGGTGGCCCGGCGGGCTACGTGCTGCCGGTGATCGCCCTCGCGGCGCTGTCGACCGGGTACGTCGCGCTGATCACCCGCGCCGAGGTGCAGGACACCCTGCACGCTCCCTTCGTCCGGGCGGCGTACGGCCGCGGGCTGGGGCCGTGGCGAGTGGTCGGGGTGCACGCGCTGCGGCCGGCGCTGACGCCGGTGGTGACCTTCGTGGCCGCGAACGTGGGCCAGCTGTTCGTCGGGCTGGTCGTCGTCGAGGGCGTGTTCGGGATGCCGGGCATCGGCAACGCCATCCTGCGGTCGATCCAGGGGCACGACCGGGCGATGCTGGTCGGGCTCACCACGGTCGTCATCGCCGCGGTCATCGTGGTCAACGCACTCGCCGACGTCGCAGCGGCGGCGATCGACCCTCGCGTGCGGCTGGGGTCGGTGACCTGAGGGCCGGGGAGGCGGCCAGATCCCGACAACCTGACATAATGTGCATTATCGGCACAGGGTGGACGGGCGGAGCGAGGAGGCCGCACGGTCGTCCCGGCCCCGTCCATGGCCAGGCACCGACACGTCCGGTCGGCGTCCTGACACCGGTGTCCGCACCGACGCGCGACCCCTGGCGTCGGCGTCCTGGGACCGACGTCGACCGCCCGCGGCCCACCGCTGGTCGCCGGGCCCCGGCCTGATGACACCCGGTCGCCATCTCGTGCTCCGGCTTCCGGGGTCCCCAGGGGTCCCCGGGATCTCCGGCTTCACCTCTCCTGTCGTCGTCCCGTCCGTCGGCCACCGCGCCGCCGTCCTCGTCCTCGTCGCCGTGCCGGGTGTCCGGTGACCTCTGGGGTCAGGCGCCGCTCCTCCCCACCATCCGGGCCGGAACCACCCACAATCCGTCACAGTGACGGAATGCGGGTGGGCTGGGGGCTTCGACGGGCGGCTGGCCCTGTCGCTCCGTAGGGTCGACGTCATGGAACTCCGACGCCCGATCGCCGCTCTGATGACCGCGCTGGCACTGTTCGGCGGCGGTGCCACGCTGACGGCGTGCGGCGACCCGGCGGGCCAGGACCGCAACGACGGCACGACCGACGACAGCGGGAACACCAGCGGCGGCGACCCGTCGGAGGAGTCGCAGGACAACCTCCCGGACAACAGCAACCCGGACCCGGGTGCGCCCGAGGACCAGGACGACGACACCCAGGACCCGGACTGAGCCGGACTGAGCCGGACCGGACGACCGACGTGACGACCGGCCGGAGGTGGGAGGTCAGCCGGCGCGCTCGGTGACCCAGAGCCGGTCCAGCCGGCCGGTGGAGTGCACCAGGTCGGCCAGCGAGCGCTCGAGCTCGGCCTTGGTGTGGCGCTCGGACAGCAGCGTCTGCACGTCCTCGATGGCGCACCGCAGCTGGTAGAGCCGGTCCTGCAGGCCGTCGAGCTCGGCGCGGGTGACCAGCACGACGTCGCCGGGCAGGCCGGCGCGGGCCGTGGCGTTGCGCTGCTCGTAGGCGCGCTGCCGGCAGGCCTGGCCGCAGTACATGCGCGGCCGCCCGACGGACCCGGCCCGGGGCAGGACCCGACGGCACCACCCGCACCGGCGTTCGGCACCACTCCCCTGCCGGCCGGCGGCCTCGTCGGGCACCACCGTGTCCTGCTCCGTCGTCGTCGCGACCACCTTCCGGACCGCCGTGCGGGTGTGCTGCTGTGTCACGGCGGGCACGTTAGACGGCGCCACCGACAGTCCCGCCGGACACGCCCGACACGGCTCCGCGGAGGTCGGGCCCGGCGTGTCGGAGCCCGGCACTAGCGTGTCGCGCGTGCCTCCGGTCCGGTATGCCTTCCTCGACGGACCGACCCCCCTGGCGATGGCCCACCGCGGCGGCGCGGTCGAGCACCTGGAGAACTCCATGCCGGCGTTCGAGGCCTGCGTGGCGATGGGGTACCGGTACCTGGAGACCGACGTGCGGGTCACCGCCGACGGCGTCCCGGTCGTCTTCCACGACCCGACCCTCGACCGCGTGACCGACCGGACCGGCCGTCTCGAGCAGCTGCCGTGGGCGGAGGTGGCCGCGGCGCGGATCGGCGGACGCGAGCCGGTCCTGCGGCTCGACGAGCTGTTCGGCGCCTGGCCCGACGTCCGGTTCAACCTCGACATCAAGGCGGCCGGCGTCCTGGCCCCGCTGGTGCACAGCGTCCGCCGGACCGGGGTCGCCGACCGCATCTGCCTGGGCTCGTTCTCCGACGCGCGTCTGGCCGCCGCCCGGCGGGTGTTCGGGCCGGCGGTGTGCACCTCGCTGGGCCCGCGCGGGGTCGCGGCCCTGCGGCTGTCCTCCTACTCCCCCCGCGCCGCCGGGCTGGTCCGCGTGCCGGCCGGGTGCGCGCAGGTGCCGCTGCAGCTGGGCGGGCGGGCGCTGGTCGACGAGCGGTTCGTCGCCGCCGCGCACGCCCGGGGCCTGCAGGTGCACGTGTGGACGGTCGACACCGTGCAGGAGGCCACGGCGATGCTCGACCTGGGGGTGGACGGGGTCATGACCGACCGCCCGTCGATGCTCAAGGGCCTGCTCGAGCAACGCGGCCAGTGGACACCCCGGTGAGCACGATCCGTGACCGGACGGTGCTGGACCGCACCGGTCCCGGCTGACACCCTGCGCCCGTGACCGCCCCCGACGTCGACGCCGGCGCCCGCCCCGTCGATCCCGCGCTGCGCCGCGAGCGCTTCGGCTGGTACTCCTACGACTGGGCGATGTCGGTGTTCAACACCAGCGTCACCACGGTCTTCCTGGGCCCGTACCTGACCTCGGTGGCCGAGGACGCCGCGGGGGCCGACGGCCGGCTGCCGTTCCTCGGCCTGTCGATCCCGCCGGGCAGCTGGTTCTCCTACGTCCTGTCCTTCTCGGTGCTCGTGCAGGTCCTCGTCCTGCCCCTGACCGGTGCGGTCGCCGACCGCACCGGCCGCAAGCGGCACCTGCTCGGCGGGCTGACCGCGCTGGGCGCCGTGGCCGCGACCTGCCTGTTCTTCGTCGCCGACGGGCGCTACCTGCTGGGGGCGGCGCTGTTCGTCGTCGCCAACGTCTGCTTCGGGGCCGCGACCGTCGTCTACTACTCCTGGCTGCCCGACCTGGCCGGGCCCGACGAGCGCGACGCGGTGTCCAGCCGCGGCTGGGCGTTCGGCTACGTCGGGGGCGCGCTGCTGCTGGCCGTCCACCTGGGGCTCTTCCTCGGCGCGGGCTCCCTGGGCCTGACCAGCGGCGAGGCGGTGCGGATCTGCCTGGCCACGGCGGGGCTGTGGTGGGGCCTGTTCACCCTGGTCACCGTGACGCTGCTGCGCGACCGCCCGCCGGGAGCCGCGCACGGCCCGGTGAGCAGCGGTCTCGGTCAGCTGCGGGCGACGCTGCGGAGGATGCGCGCCTTTCCGCTGACGCTGTGGTTCCTCGGCGCGTACCTGCTGTTCAACGACGGCGTCCAGACGGTCATCGCGCTGTCGGCCACCTACGCCAGCGAGGAGCTGCGGCTGTCCCAGTCGGTGCTCACCGGGGCGATCCTCATGGTCCAGGTGGTCGCCGTCTTCGGGGCGTTGGGCCTGGGCCGGGTGGCGGCCCGGTACGGCGCGCTGCGCACCGTCCTGGGCTGCCTGGTGGCCTGGACGGCGGTGCTGGTCGCCGCCTACGCGCTGGAGGAGGGCGCGGTCGCGCAGTTCTACGCGCTGGCCGCCGTCATCGGGCTGGTGCAGGGCGGCACGCAGGCGCTGTCGCGGTCGCTGTTCAGCCACCTGATCCCGGCCGGCGAGGAGGCCGAGTACTACAGCTTCTACGAGATCAGCGACCGCGGGACCAGCTGGCTCGGGCCGCTGCTGTTCGGCCTGACCTACCAGCTCACCGGCTCCTACCGCTCGGCGATCACCAGCCTGGTGGTGTTCTTCGTCGCCGGGTTCGTGCTGCTGGTGCGGCTGCCGATCCGCCGGGCCGTCGTGGCAGCGGGCAACACGCCTCCCGAGCGGTTGTGAGCGGTCCCGCAGCCGACTCGGTGTCGGTGCCCGCGGCCGGGGGACGGCGGGCCGCACCCGCCCCGGCGCACCTGCGGTTCTTCCACGGGCCGATGGACTGCGGGAAGTCGACCCCGCAGATCAGCTCCCGGGTGGGGCTGCGCCGCGCCGCCGAGCAGGTCGACCCCGGCACCGACCTGCTGCTGCTGGTGCGCAGCCACTGGGCCGCGGGCCGGCGGGTGGACTACCTCGTCGTCGACGAGGCGCAGTTCCTCACCCCCACCCAGGTCGACCAGCTCGCCGGGCTCGTCGACGCCTCGCACGTCGACGTCTACGCCTTCGGCCTGACCACCGACTTCCGGACCCGCCTGTTCCCGGGTACCCGGCGGCTGCTCGAGGTCGCCGACGACGTCCAGCGCATCCAGGTCGAGGTGCTGTGCTGGTGCGGCGCGCCCGGGCTGCTCAACGCCCGCGTCGTCGACGGGGCGATGGTCCGCTCGGGCGCCACGGTCGTCGTCGCCGACACCGCACCGACCCCGGCGCCCGGCGTGGCCGACGACGCCGCCCCCGGCGGCGAGGTGCACTACCAGGTGCTGTGCTGGCGCCACCACGTCCTCGGCCAGCTGGGCCCGACGGCGGCCGGTCCCGGGCAGCTGGCCCTCCCCTGAGGCCGCCTCCTCCCCCGGACGGGGGGTCACCGCGCGGGCCAATACCACCCCATGCGATGATCTGGAACCGACTCAGCGGAATCTCTTCGCGAAATCCGTCGTTGGTCTCTTTCGACTCCCCTGCGCAGTGGGTAGCTCCCAGCTGCGACGAGGACTCCTGACCGACTCCACCAGCACGAGAGGACGGTGTGCCATGGGCGAGCGTTCCCTGCGCGGCAGCCGACTGGGCAGCGTGAGCTACGAGACCGAGCGGAACACCGCGCCGATCGAGCGGCAGTACGCCGAGTACAAGTGTCCCGCGGGCCACCAGTTCACCGTGCCCTTCGCCGACGACGCCGAGGTGCCCGACACCTGGGAGTGCAAGTTCGACGGCGCCGCGGCCAAGCTGGTCGGTGGCACCGAGCCGACCCCCAAGAAGGTCAAGCCGCCGCGGACCCACTGGGACATGCTCCTGGAGCGCCGCTCCGTGGAGGATCTCGAGGAGGTCCTCGCCGAGCGCCTCGAGGTGCTCCGCGGCCGGCGGACCCGCGCCAGCTGAGCTGGTCCGGTCGACGCCGGATCGACGCTCGATGGCCCCGGTGGGATCCCCCACCGGGGCCGTTCCGCGTCCGGGAGTGTGCGGCCCTGGCCTCCTAGCGGGTCAGGTGCTCCTCACCGGCGACCTCGCCCTCGATCACCCGCGACGCCGTGGATCCCGACCGCCCCCCCGGTGTGGGGCGGGGGGAGGCCGCGCCGGGCACCCGGGTGCTGCGGACCCGCACCGGACCGGCCGCCCCGAGCCGGCCCGCCAGGCCGTGGGTCAGCCCGCGGACCACGGTGGCCCGCACCAGGGGCCGGGTCGGCGGCAGCAGGCAGAGCAGCCCGACGGCGTCCCCCAGGAAGCCCGGCAGCACCATGAGCGCCCCGCCGGCGGCGACCAGGCCGGCGTCGGTGGCGGCGCGGCCGGCCGGCCGGTGCGCCTGCGCCCGCTCGCGCAGCTCGGCCAGGGCGCGGGTGCCCTGACGGGTCAGCAGCACCCAGCCCAGCACGGTGGTGGCCAGCGCCGCCAGCAGTGTCGCGCCCACCCCGATCCACGCAGCGACCAGGACGAAGACGACGACCTCGGCCAGGGCCCACAGCCCCGCCAGCACCCTCACGCGGTGTCCCACGGCTCTCCTCGGCCCGCTCGTGCCGGCGGCCCGGGTCCGCCTACCGGACCGCGCTGGACCGCCCGCCGTCGCGGACCCGTCCCGGTACGGCGCGGGGGACCCGGCCCGGCAGCCGGTCGGCCAGCCGGTCCTGCAGGCCCCACCACGTGACCCGTACCAACGCCTCCTCAACGATCGAGGCGGTCATCTTGCTCCTGCCGTACGCCCGCTCGGTGAAGGTGATCGGCACCTCCACCACGCGGGCGCCCGACCGCCAGGCGCGCCAGGCCCAGTCGACCTGGAAGCAGTAGCCCTGGCTGGCCACCTCTGCGAAGGGCAGCCGGTCGACCAGGTCGCCGCGGACGGCCCGGAACCCCCCGGTCGCGTCGGCCAGCGGCAGCCGCAGCGCCCACCGGGTGTAGCGGTTGCCCACCCGCGACAGCAGCAGCCGCCGGCGCGGCCAGTCCTCCACGCGGCCGCCGGGCACCCAGCGCGAGCCCAGCACCAGGTCGGCGTCGGCCAGGGCGGCCAGCAGCCGCGGCAGCTGCTCGGGGTGGTGGGAGCCGTCGGCGTCCATCTCGACCAGGACGTCGTAGCCGTGCTCACGTCCCCACCGGAACCCGGCGACGTAGGCCGGTCCCAGGCCGGACTTCTCGGTCCGCCGCAGCACGTGCACCCGGGCGTCCTCGGCGGCGAGCTTCTCGGCGAGCTCGCCGGTGCCGTCGGGCGAGCCGTCGTCGACGACCAGGGCGTGCGCCCCGGGGACGGCGGCGTGCAGCCGGTCGAGGATCGGCTCGAGGTTGTCCACCTCGTCGTAGGTGGGGATGACCACGAGCACCCGCGGTGCCGCCGTCACCGGGCGCCTCCGGCGCGCACCCGCCGGCGCACCGCCGGGGCAGCAGCCGCCAGCACCGCGGCGGCGCCCAGCGCGCACAGCGCCCACTCCGGCGCCGCGCCGAGCCGCGTGGCCACGGTCGCCGCGTCGCGCTGGGCGATCGCCGCGACCAGCACCGCCGGCTCGAACAGCCCGGACGAGGCGGCCAGCGACCCGTCGGGGGCGATCACCGCGGAGATGCCGCTGGTGGAGGCCAGCGCGACCGACCGGCCGCTCTCCACCGCCCGCACCCGCGCCGCGGCGACCTGCTGCGCGCTCTCGTCGGTGAACCCGAAGGTGGCGTTGTTGGTCTGGACGACGAGCATGCCGGCGCCGGCCTCCACGGTGTCGTGCACGAGGGAGTCGTAGACCACCTCGAAGCAGATGACGTCGCCGACGCGGGCGTCGCCGACGTCGAGCACGCCGACCTCGGTGCCGGCGGTGAAGTCGCGGCGCACCAGGTCGACCTTGTCGCTGAAGAAGCGGAAGAACCCCCGCGCCGGCACGTACTCGGCCAGCGGCACGGGGTGGCGCTTGACGTAGGTGTCGCCCGGCCCGGTCCCGGGCTCCCACACGATCGCGGTGTTGCTGATGAACCGGCCGGGCCCGTCGAGGACGGCGCCGACGAGGATCGGCGCGTCGACCGCCTCGGCGGCACGGTCGATCTGCCGGGCGGCGTCGGCGTTGAGGTAGGGGTCGATGTCGGAGCTGTTCTCCGGCCACACCACCAGGTCCGGCGCGGGCTCGTCCCCGGCGGCGACCCGCGCGGCCAGCTCGAGGGTGCGCTGCACGTGGTTGTCCAGCACCGCCCGGCGTCGCGCGTTGAACTCCAGGCCCGCCTCGGGGACGTCGCCCTGGACGACGGCGACGGTCACCGCCGGGCCGCCGGCGGTGAGCGAGGAGCCGGGCAGGGGCAGCCAGGCCAGCCCGCCGAGCAGCGGGACGGCGGCCGCCCCGGCCAGGGCGGCCGCCGCCGTCCGCACCGCCGTCCGCACCGCCCGGCGGCGCCCGCCCACGGCGGCGGCGTCGGCCGCCCGGCGGGCACGGACGAGCGCGAGGACGGCGGCGGCCACCAGCGCACCGGTCAGGGCCACGGCGAAGCCGACCAGCGGCACCCCGCCGTAGGCGGCGAGGGCGAGGAACGGGCCGTCGGTCTGGCTGAAGCCCAGCCGGCCCCAGGGGAAGCCGCCGAAGGGGACCCGGCCGCGCAGGGCCTCGTCGGCCACCCACAGCGCCGCCGTCCACAGCGGCCACAGCGGCAGCCGGGAGGTGGCGGCCGTCGCCGCTCCCAGCAGGGCGAGGAACGCCGCCTGGGAGGCAGCGAGCGCCAGCCACGGGAACGCGCCGACGTAGGTGCCGCTCCACGACAGCAGCGGCACGAAGAAGGCCAGCCCGAACACCAGGCCCAGCCACGCGCCGGCGCGCGCCCGCTGCCGGTGCACGGCCAGCGCCAGGGCCGCCAGTCCCAGCACGGCCAGCGGCGGCAGCGACCACCCGGGGAAGGCGAGCAGCAGCAGGACCCCGCCGGCCGCGGCCAGCGCGGTGCGCCACGGCAGCCCCCGTCGGGCCGGGACCTGCGTCGTGCCGGCGCCCGCGGTCGCGGTGTCGTGCACGGCCGCTGCAGCCACCGCCGGCCTCCCCGCGACGTCGAGCCGCGGGCAGGGCCCGGGCGTCCGGCTGGCACCCGCGTCCCCCGCGGCTGCAGACCACGGTGTGGTCCACCGACCAGCATCCCATCCCGCCCGGCCCGACCGGAGCTGCGACCGGCGAGGTCGCCCGGCAGTGCGGTCGCCGCACCCGGCCGGGCGTCCCGTTACAGCGACTGCAGCGTGTGCCCCGCCACCACCAGGGCCCGGCAGCCCGGCCGCTCGCGCCGCTCGAGCACGCCGGACAGGGTCGACCCGGTGGCCCACAGCGCCAGGTCGCCCGGCGCGCCCACCGCTAGCGGCCCGGCCGCGGTCTCCGACCGCAGAGCGTGCCAGCCGCCGTGGGTGGCCGCGTCGAAGGCGTCGAAGGGCCGCAGACCCGCTCCGGGCGTGCGGTGGTCGACGGCGGCGTGCACCCCGCCCCACGGGTCCATGGGGGTGACCGGGGCGTCGCTGCCCAGGGCCAGGGCGACCCCGGCGTCGGCGAGGTCGGCGAAGGGGTTGGCGGCCAGGGCCCGCTCGGCGCCGAGCCGCTCGGCGTACATCCCGGCCTCCCCGCCCCACGCCGCGTCGAAGGCCGGCTGGACGCTGGCCACCATCCCCCACGCCCGCATCCGCTCCACCGCGCCGGGCCCGGCCATCTCCACGTGCTCGAGCCGGTGCCGGCAGGCGCGCACCGCGGGCAGGCCGAGCTCGGCGACGACGGCCCCGACCGCGTCGAGCACCTGGTCCACCGCGGCGTCACCGATGCAGTGGAACCCGGCCTGCACGCCCGCCGCGGTGCAGGCGCGGACGTGCTCGACCAGCTGCGCGGTGGCGAACCGCAACGCGCCCGCGGTGTCGGGGCGGTCGCGGTAGGGGCCGCTCAGCGCCGCGGTGTGCGAGCCGAGGGCGCCGTCGCAGAACAGGTCGCCGCCGGCGCCGGCCAGGCCCAGCTCCCGCACCAGGTCCAGGCCGCCGCGTTCGACCAGCTCCCCCCAGTAGCCGGCCACCCGCGGCCCGGGCCGACGCCCGGCGAGGGCCAGCAGCGCCCGCAGGTCCTCGGCGCCGGACACCTCCGGCCCGGCCATCTCGTGCAGGCTGCCGATCCCCAGGCGCACCGCCTCGGCCAGCGTCGCCCCCTGCGCGGCCGCGCGCTGGGCTGCGGTCACCGCACCGTGGGCGGCCTGCCGGGCGGCGTGGTGGGCGTCGAGGCGCAGCCGCCCGTCCGGCGAGAAACCGGGCAGGTCGCGCACCCCCGGGACGAGGTCCAGCAGCGCCGTGGAGACCGTCGCCGAGTGCACGTCCACCCGGGCCAGGTAGGCCGGCCGGTCGCCGACGACGGCGTCGAGGTCGGCGCGGGTGAGCCCGCGGCCCTCCGGCCAGCCGGTCTCGTCCCACCCGGTGCCCAGCACGATCCCCGGCGGCCCGCCGCGGACCGCCTCCGCCACCGCGGCCACCGCCTCGGCCAGGCTCGACCTCGAGTGGAGGTCGAGACCGGTGAGCGCCAGGCCGGTGGCGGTGGCGTGCACGTGCGCGTCCACGAACGCCGGGGTGAGCAGCGCCCCCTCCCCCGCCAACACCCGGCCGGCGCTCGGGGCGTCGGCCGCCGCCCCGAGCCAGCCGATCCGGCCGTCGACGACGTGCACCGCGCGACCGGGGCGGTCGCCGACGATGACGTCGGAGAGCAGCAGGTCCGTGTCGTCGGGGCGCATGCCGCCGAGCATGACGGCTCCCCCGCGCGACGCCGGCCCCGGGTGGCCGGGGCCGGTCCCCGGCGGTAGGCAGGAGCGGTGCCGGACCGGGACGGGGAAGTGCTCACCTCCCGGCTGCGGCTGCGCCCGTGGACCACCGGCCGCCACGACCTGGCCCGCCTGGCCGACCTCTACGGCCGCGAGGAGGTCACCCGCTGGCTCGGCGGGCCGCCGTCGGTGGGGCCGGCGGAGCTGGTGGCCCGGTGGGCGCAGATCCCCCGCGTCGACCCCTGCTGCGGCTGCTGGGCCATCGAGGTCCGCGACGGCGCGCCGGCGGTGGCCGGCACCGTGCTGCTCAAGCCGCTGCCCGACGGCGTCGGGGAGATCGAGGTCGGCTGGCACCTGCACCCCGACAGCTGGGGCCACGGCTACGCCACCGAGGCCGCGCGGGCCGTCGTCGAGCGGGCCTTCGGCGCCGGCCTGCCCGAGGTCTACGCCGTCGTCCGGCCCGGCAACGAGGCCTCCCTGGCGGTCTGCCGGCGGCTGGGCATGCAGCCGCTGGGACGGATGCGCCGCTGGTACGACGTCGAGCTCGAGGCGTTCCGCCTCATGGCGCCGTCCGTCGTCTACTGAGCCAGCGCCGGCCGGTCACCGCCGCCCGGTCACCGCCGCCCGCGGCGGCCGGTGAGGCGGGCGCGCAGCCGCGCCCGGCGGGAGGTGCGCACCCTCGTGCGGTGCCCGGCGGCGTCGGCCCGGTCGCGCGCGTCGGCCTCCTCCAGCGTGGGTGCCGTGCCCCCCAGGTGCACCGGCAGCCACCACCGGTCGTCGGGGCCGGCCGGCTGCTGCGGATAGGTGCGCTGGGCCTCGTCGAGCAGGCGCTCCATGGCGCTGTGGGTGCGGGCCAGCAGCGCTGCGGGCCGCTCGCCGGGCTCGGGCGTGATCGGCTCCCCCAGCAGCACGGTCACCGCCTTGCCCCGCCGCAGGTCCACCGGGTGCTTCTTGGTGGCCACCCGGTGCCCACCCCACACCGCGGCGGGCACGATCGGCACCCCGGCGTCGATGGCCATGCGCGCGGCCCCGGCCTTGAGGCCCTTGACGGTGAAGCTCTGGCTGATCGTCGCCTCGGGGAAGACCCCGACGAGCTGGCCGTCCTTGAGCGCGCGGACGGCGGCGTCGAAGGCCGCGGCGCCGGCCGTGCGGTCGACCGGGATGTGCTGCATCGCCCGCATGAACGGCCCGGCGAACCAGTGACCGAACACCGAGGCCTTGGCCATGAACCGCACCAGGCGGTGCCGCGGCAGCGCGGCCAGCCCGAGGAAGGTGAAGTCCAGGTAGCTGACGTGGTTGCTGCAGATCACCGCCCCGCCGCCGGCCGGGACGTGCCCGGAGCCCCGGACGTCGAAGCGCAGCCCCAACAGCCGGAAGACCACCAGCGCCAGCCGGATGACGAACCGGTAGGGCCGGTCGCGTCGGTCGGGCCGCGGCCCGAACAGATCGCCCCGGACGACGTCACGCCACCTCACGGTGTACATGGCGGGACGATAACCGGCGGAGTCGGAGGTCACCCGGCGGCTGCTCGCCGGCCGTCACCGCCCGGCCGTCACGTCCACGGCGGCGCGGACGACGGCCGCGAGCTCACCGGTGTCGCGGTGCACCCGCCGCTGCAGCTCCGCGCCGGTCCCCCGGGACAGGATCTCGGCCACGCCCTCCGACACCCGGGCGTGGTCCCCCGTGTCCTCCAGCGCCGGCGTGACGTGCTCGAGCAGGGCGGCCACGACGTCGGCGGCCGGGGCGGGACGACCGGTGAGCGGGTGCACCAGCTCACCGGCGGTGCCCGAGCGCCCGGCCCGCCACGCGGCCACCCGCAGCAGCTCGCTGCGCGCGCCGGGCGCCGTCCGCCCGGCCCGCCACTCGCGGGCGGCGGTCTCCACCAGCCCGCGGACGAGCCCGGTGTGGGTGACGGCGTCCTCCACGCGCAGGCAGACGTCGGCGATGCGCACCTCGACGGTCGGCCAGCTCTGCGACAGCCGGGCGTCGAAGTAGACCATCCCGGCGTCGACGATCGTCCGCGTCGCCACCAGGTCGGCGACCACCCGGTGGTAGGTCGCGGCGTCGCCGAACAGCTCGGTGGCGCCCGAGGAGGGCCAGCGGTTCCACGACTGCGACCGGAAGCTGGCGTAGCCGCTGTCGCGGCCCAGCCAGAACGGCGAGTTGACCGTCAGCGCGGTGAGCACCGGCAGCCAGGTCCGGATCCGGTCGAGGACGGCGACGCCCTCCTCGTCGTCGGCGACCGAGACGTGCACGTGGCAGCCGCAGGTCAGCTGCTCGAGCGCGGTGAGCCCGAAGGTCGCCGCCATCTCCTCGTACCGCTCCCCCGGCGTGGTCACCGGCTCCACGGCCACCGGTGAGCTGGCCAGGGCAGCCACCCGGGCACCCACGGCTCGCGCCGCGGCGTCGGCCCGGCCGCGCCAGTACCGCAGCTCCCCGCTCACCTCGGCCAGGTCGGTGCACACGCGGGTGCCCAGCTCCAGCTGCTGCTGCATCAGCTCGGGGACGAGGTGGCCCGGCGACTCCTGTCGGCCCTCCTCCCCCGCGTGCGGAGCACGGTCGTGCTCCTCGGGTGTCTCCCCCTCGCCCCGCCGCGAGGCCACCGCGAGGGCCTCGGGGCCCAGCGGCACCGGCACCCCAGATCGGTCGACGACCAGCAGCTCCTCCTCGACCCCCACCGTGCGCACCGGCACATCGTGGTCGGCGGTGCTCCACCTCGCAGGACGGACGACGGCGATCCGACCGAAAGGGGCCTTGCGAGTAGGAGGGGATGGGCGCCGTAGGCGCAACTGTAATAGTTAATGTATTTGTTGGGGATAACGGGTATGGTGAGGACATGAGCCGGAGCTGGCAGCACCCCCTCCCGGAGATGCCGTCCCCGCCGGCGGCACGGGCCTGGCAGCGGCTGGTGCCGCCGGAGGGCTACGCCGTCCAGTGGCGCCGGCTGATCGACGCCGCCCTGGAGCTGGGCCTGGGCCCGGAGGAGCTCGCGGCCGGGGGCATGGACGACGTCGCCGCGGCGCGGGGCTGGAAGCCGGCCACCGTCACGCTCTACAGCAAGGTCGCCCGCTACGGGGGCGTCCCGCTGCCCGTGCCGCCGACCCCGGAGCCCGACCCCCGCACGCTGGACCTGCGGCCGCTGACCGAGGTCCGCAGCGAGCAGCCCGAGCACCTGCGCACCGTCGTCTGGTGCGCGATCGCGCTGCGCTGGCCGGCCCCGGTCGGCGCCTTCCGCGACCTGCGCCGCGACCAGGTCCACCCGACGACCCGCCGGCTGCTGGTGCGCACCGACGACGGCGAGTGGTCGGTGCCCGGCGCCCTGTCCGCCTGGCACGCCTGGGAGGCCGTGCGCAACCGCTTCCCGGCGCTGGCCGAGAGCCCCTGGGTGCTGCCGGCGCTGCGGCGCGGCCCCGGCTACACCTCACACGTGGGGGGCCGGCTGTCCAGCCAGGCGCTGCAGGTCACCTTCACCAAGCACGCCGTCCGCACCGCGCTGCACCTGCGCGCGACCAGCGCCGGCGCGCGGCGGGCCCGGGCCGAGGCGCTGGCCGCCGTCTACGAGACGCTCTCCTACGACTCCTACCGCCGCCTGGCCCTGGCCGCGGGCGCCGAGCCGGTGGCCGAGCGCGGCGCGGTCCGGGCCGAGCGCGCCGCCCGGGCCAACCGCGCTGCCGGCGCGCCGGCTGGCTGAGCCCCTCCCCTCCCCCACCGGGTCACAGCAGGCGCAGCTGCTCGGCGAGGTCGCTCTCCCCCACCGCCGAGGCGCGGGCGCGCGGGCGCCGGGCCGGTGCCGGTCCCCCGTCGCGGACCGGCGGCAGGCTGCCGGCGGGGAACGCCGCCTCGTCCTCGCCGGGCACCCCGGAGGCCGCCGTCCCGCCGGCGCCCCGCACCTGCCCTGCGGAGGAGCCGTCCAGGCCGTGGCGGCGCAGCAGCGGCGCGACCCGCTCGGCCAGCCACGCCCGGTACTCGGCGGGCACGTAGGCGCCACCCCGGTACAGCTGGCGGTAGCGGCCCACGAGCGCGGGGTGCTCCCGGGCCAGCCACGCGGAGAACCACTCACGCGCGCCGGGACGCAGGTGCAACGGCACGACCGTCACCCCGGTCGCCCCCGCCGCGGCGACGGCGGCCAGGGCGGCGTCGAGGTCGCTGCGCCGGTCGGTGAGGCCGGGCAGCACCGGAGCGAGGAAGACACCGCACGGCAGGCCGGCGTCGGTGATCGCGCGCACCAGGTCCAGCCGGGCCCGCGGCGAGGGCACGCCCGGCTCGAGGCCGGCGTGCAGCTGCTCGTCCCAGATGGCCAGGGAGACACCGAAGCCCACCGGGACGTCCCGGGCCGCCGAGGCCAGCAGGGGGACGTCGCGGCGGGCCAGCGTGCCCTTGGTCAGGACGGAGAACGGCGTCCCGGAGTCGGCCAGCGCCCGGATCACCCCGGGCATGAGCCGGTAGCGGCCCTCGGCGCGCTGGTAGGGGTCGGTGTTGGTGCCCAGCGCCACGTGCTCGCGCTTCCACGACGGCCGGGCCAGCTCGCGGCGCAGCACCTCGACCAGGTTGGTCTTCACCACGATCTGCGTGTCGAAGTCCCGCCCGGCGTCCAGGTCCAAGTACTCGTGCGTCGACCGGGCGAAGCAGTTGTGACTGATGACGCCGTTGGCGACGAAGTCACCGGTGCCGGTGGTGATGTCGAACATGGGCACCTCGAGTCCGAGGTCCCGCACCTCGACCACCCGCAGATCGGCGTCGTTCTTGACCGCGATGCCCTCGACACCGCACTTCCGGCGGATCGCTGGGTCGACGAGGTGGACGAAACGCAGTTGCTCCCGGAGTCCACCCCGCAGGCGGACAGAAGACAGACCGTTGGCGCGGTGGTGGTCCTCGAGGACGGTCTCGAAACCGAAGGTCGAACAGGCCCGCTGTGTCCGGACCAGCATCTCCGGATCGGTGTTGGTGATGCGCAGGACACGGCTCCTGCTGCCCTCCGCGTCGAAGATGCCGGCGAGGAAGCCGCGCTGCCAGGCCGTGCTCGGGTCGTCGGGCCAGGCCACCAGCTCGGTGATCCGGGCGACGGACACCTCGGCCGACGTCCTGATGGCGGTCATCGCCCGTCGCGTCGCCGTGGCGGCGGTGAAGTCGAAGCGATCGGTGCGGATACCGGCCTCGGCCAGGAACCCCTGCGCGCGGTTGAGCGCCTCCACGTCGGTGAGCGCGAGCCGGAATCGGTGCACGTCTCCGTGCCGACGGCCGGGACGGTCGTAGTGGTAGGTCCCCAGGTGCCCGTCGCCGCGCACCATCCCGGTGAGGTAGCCGCGGCGGTACTCCGCGCAGACGGCCGGCGCGACGCCGGACCGCCCGAAGCCGAGCAATTCGTCGTTGGTCGTCAGGTGGGGTCGGCGCTCGCGTCCCGACGTCGTGCCGGAGACGTACTTCCAGCCCCGGGCACTCAGGAACCGGTGGTCGCCGCTCGCGACGATGTCCGTGCCGTCGGCGAGGACGATCCGTCGGGCCGGTTTCACGGTGTTCCAGTGGGCGAGGACCTCGGTCTGGACGTAGTGGCGGTAGGTCCCACGCCGCTCGGTGCCGACGACGCGGTCGCCGACCCGCAGATCAGCGATGGGCCGCTGCCGACCGTCGGCCATCAGGACCAGCGTGTCACCGGCCAGGCAGTACACACACTGGTGGAGGCAGCCCCGGTAGGGGTTGATCGTGTAGCGGAAGGGCACCCGGGAGCCGTCGGGCACCGCGTTGAGCGCCGACCGGCACAGCACCTCGTGCAGCGTCACACCCGGGAACTCGGACACCTCGACGCTGCGCAGCAGTCCCCGTGTGCTGGGCATGCCGGGCAGCAGCGTCGCGTCCCCGTCGTCGAGGCGCCGGGTGTCCCATCGCACGCCTCATGCGAACACACGTTCGAGGACCTGTCCAGCCGGCTCGTTGATGTGCGGAGATTTCCCCAAAAGCGTCATCGTACAGTTGGGGATAACGGTCGTGGTGACGACGTGTGCCATCCGTCGCCGGTGGGCCGGATCAGAGCGGCGGCCGGTCCTCGTAGAAGGTGGAGAGGACGACGGTGGTGCGGGTGTTGACGTTCGCCGTCGCCCGGATCTCCCGCAGCAGCGCCTCGAGGGCCTCCGGAGAGGCCACCCGGACCTTCAGCAGGTAGCTCGCCACCCCCGCCACCGAGTGGCAGGCCTCGATCGCGGACAGGTGGGCCAGCTTGGCCGGGGCGTCGTCGGCCTCGGCGAGGTCGAGCGGGGTGATCGAGACGAACGCGGTCATCCCGAGTCCGAGCTGACGCGCGTCGATGCCGGCCCGGTAGCCGGTGATCAGCCCGCGCTGCTCCAGGCGCCGCACCCGCTGGTGCACCGCCGACACCGACAGGCCGACCCGCTCGGCCAGCTCGGTGTAGCTGGCCCGCCCGTCGCGGGCGAGGGCCGCGAGCAGGGCCCGGTCGACGTCCGGGGCGGTCGGTGCCCCGGGCTCAGCCGGGGAGGACGACGAGCTCACGGGGACCCCGGTTCAGTGCGCGCACGCCCTCGTCGGTGCACACGACGATGTCCTCGATCCGCGCTCCGCACCGGCCGGCGAGGTAGATGCCCGGCTCCACCGAGAAGGCCATGCCGGCCTCGAGCGGCAGGTCGTTGCCCGCCACGATGTAGGGCGCCTCGTGGGTGTCCAGGCCGATGCCGTGGCCGGTGCGGTGGATGAAGTGCTCGCCCCAGCCGGCCGCGGTGATCCGGTCGCGGGCCACGGCGTCGACCTGCTCGGCGGTCACCCCGGGCCGGACGGCGGCCACCGCGGCCTGCTGCGCGTCCTGCAGGACGGCGTACCACTCGGCCACCTCGGCGTCGGGCTCGCCGCCGACGACGTAAGTGCGGGTGCAGTCGGAGCGGTAACCGGTCACGGTCTCCCCGCCGATGTCGACGACGACGAGGTCGCCGGCCCGCACCACCCGGTCGGAGAGCTCGTGGTGCGGGCTGGCGCCGTTGGGCCCGGACCCGACGATGGTGAAGTCCACCCCGACGTGGCCCTCGGCCAGGATCGCCGCGGCGATGTCGGCGCCCACCTCGGCCTCGCTGCGGCCCACCCGCAGCCACTCCCCCATCCGCGCGTGCACGCGGTCGATGGCCGCACCGGCCGCGGCGAGCTCCTCGACCTCGGGAGCGGTCTTCACCACCCGCAGCCGGTCGAGGACCGGCGTCGCCAGCTCCAGCGCAGAGCCGGGCAGCGCCCGGTGCACGCCCAGGGCGTGCTCGGCCCAGGTGCGGGCGCCGACGGCCACCCGGGCCGGCGCGGTCCCGAGCCGGGTGGTGACCGCGCGCGCGACGACGGCGAAGGGGTCGTCGGTCTCGGCCCAGGCGTGCAGGTCCAGGTCGAGCGCGCCGGCGGGGCTCGCGGCGACCATCGGGGCCTCCAGCCGCGGGACGACCAGCAGCGGCTCGCCGCTGCGCGGGACGACGAGGGCGGTCAGCCGCTCCATCGCGTGCGCGTCGTAGCCGGTGAGGTAGCGCAGGTCCGACCCCGGGGTGAGCACGAGGACGTCGACGCCGAGCTCCGCGGCGACGGCGCGCGCGGCGTACACGCGGTCGATGGTGACGAGGGCCCCCGCGGTCGTTGCCACGCCCGGACACTAACCCCGGGCACCGACCGCGCCCGCCCGGGTTCGCCGGACCGTTACCGTCCCCGCCCGTGACGACGATGCTGCTCGACGCCGCGAGCCTCTACTTCCGGGCCTTCTACGGCGTCCCGACCAGCGTGACCTCCCCCGACGGCCGGCCGGTGAACGCCGTCCGCGGGTTCCTGGACATGACCGCCCGGCTGCTCACCGCGCACTCCCCCGACCGGCTGGTGGCCTGCTGGGACGACGACTGGCGCCCGGCCTTCCGCGTCGAGGCGCTGCCCTCCTACAAGGCGCACCGGCTCTCCCCCGACGGCGGGGAGGAGACCCCCGACGAGCTGGCGCCGCAGGTGCCGGTCCTCGTCGACGTGCTGGCCGCGGCCGGCATCGCCCGGGTCGGGGCGCCGGGCTACGAGGCCGACGACGTCATCGGCACGCTGGCCACCCGCGCACGCGGCCCGGTCGACGTCGTCACCGGCGACCGCGACCTGTTCCAGCTCGTCGACGACGCCCGCGGGATCCGGGTGCTCTACACGAACCGGGGCATCGCCGACATCGAGGTGGTCGACGAGGCGGCGGTGAGCGCGAAGTACGGGATCCCGGGGCGGGCGTACGCCGACTTCGCCGTCCTGCGCGGCGACCCCAGCGACGGGCTGCCCGGCGTGGCCGGCATCGGCGCGAAGACGGCGGCGGCGCTGGTCACCGAGTTCGGCGACCTGGCCGGCATCCGGGCGGCCGCGGCGCGCACCGGGGTGCCGAGGGCGCCGCTCACCGCCGCCGTCCTCAAGAGGCTGCACGCCGGCGGCGAGTACCTCGACGCCGCCCCGGTCGTGGTGGCCGTGGCCCGGGACGTCGACCTGCCCGCCGTGGAGGGTGCGCTCCCCCGCCGGCCGGCCGACCCCGCCGCGCTGGCGGCGCTCGCCGACGCACACGGCCTGCGCTCCTCGATCGGGCGGCTGGGCGCGGCCCTGGGGTGGCCGGCCGACGTCCTGGACCGGTGACGCCGGCCGGCCCGGGTCAGACGACCTGCCAGGTGTAGGCCGCCGAGTCCTCGTCGGTGATCGCGATCCGGATGGTCACGTCCTCGCCGTCCTCGGTGGTGCCCGAGCACTCGTAGGTGGCGCCGTCGCGCACGATCAGCTCGTCGTCGCAGTCGACGTCGATGCCGACGCCGAAGGTCTCCTGGTACTGCTGGGCGATGTCCTCCTCGGCCCGGTCGCCGTCCAGGACGTCGCGGCCGAGGAGCAGCGCCAGGAGGATCCCGACGCCGATGAGGACCACGGCCATCGCCGTGCCGATGAGCGGGCGGGTGCGCGACTTCTTCGGGGGCGGCCCGAAGCCGGGCTGGCCGAAGCCGGGCTGGCCGGAGGGCCCGAACGGCTGGCCGGGCGCGGCGGGCTGCCCGTAGGGGCCGGGCTGGCCGTAGGGCCCCGGCTGCTGGTAGCCGCCCGGCGGCCCCCACGGACCCGGCTGTCCGTACTGCCCACCCGGCTGGCCGTACTGGCCCGGCTGGCCGAACGGCCCCGGTGGGCCGTAGGGGCCGGGCTGCTGCCCGTATTGCTCCGGGTGCCCGTACTGACCCGGCTGGCCACCCTGCGGTGGGTTGCTCATCGTCGCTCCTCTTCCTCCGACCCCGCGGGGGCCGTCCCACGACACCGCGCCACGGGAGCGGGGTGATCGTGCCCCACGGGGACGGTCGCCCCGTGCCCGCGCGCCCGTGCGTCAGCCGCTGACCGCGACGGCGACCACGCCGCGCCGGACCCGGCCCACCGCGGCCCGCGCCACCCCGGCCACCGACTCGTCGGCCACCTTCGCCAGCTGGTCGAGCACGTCGACGAGCTGGCGGGCCCACCGGACGAAGTCCCCACCGGAGAGCTCGGTGCCGGCCTGCTCGGCGCCGGCGAGCACCCGGTCGAGGCTCTGCCCGTCGGCCCAGCGGTAGGCCGCCCACGCGAAGCCCAGGTCCAGGTCGCGGGTGGCCGGCAGCCCGCGGTCGAGCTCGACGTCCTGCAGCCGCGCCCGGATGCGGCGCATCTCGGCGATCGCCGCGGCGACCGCGCCCCCCGGCACCGCCGGCTGCCCCGGCAGCTCGCGGCGCGCCTCGAACACCAGCGTGGAGACCGCGGCGGCGAGCTCGGCCGGCCCCAGCCCGCGCCAGGCACCGGCGCGCAGGCACTCGGCGACCAGCAGGTCGCCGTCGGACCAGATGCGGGCCAGCCGCCGGCCCTCGTCGGTCACGCGGGGGACGTCGTCGACGGGCACCGGCTCGTCGGTGTCGGCCGGCACCAGCGGCGCGGCCTCGGGCACCAGGTAACCCAGCTCCTCGAGGACGTCGCAGGTGCGGTCGAACTGCCGGGTCAGCGAGCCGGTGCGCTCGGCCATCCTGCGGTGCGTGGCCTCGGCCTCGGCGACCGAGCGCAGGTACCGCTCCGCCGCGCGCACCCGGTCCTCCCGGTCGGGCAGCGCGTGCACCGGGTGGTGGCGCAGCGCGCGCCGCAGGTCGGCCAGCACCGGGTCGTCGGCGGCCGCCGACCGCTGCTTGACCCGCCGCGCCCCGAGGTCGTTCTCCACCCGGGCGGCGCGCAGCGTGGAGGCCAGGTCGCGGCGGGCGTGCGGGCTGCGGTGGTTGAAGTTCTTGGGCACCCGGACGCGGGCGAGCGCGGCCACCGGCGTCGGGAAGTCCACGCTGCCCAGCCGGCCGGCCCACTTGTCCTCGGTAAGCACCAGCGGCCGCGGGTCGGCCAGGTCGGTGATCCCCGGGTCCAGGACCACCGCCAGCCCCTGCCGCCGTCCCGACGGCACCCGGATCACGTCACCGGGCCGCAGCGCGGCCAGCGCGTCGGCGGCCTCGATCCGGCGCTTGGCCGCCGAGTCGCGGGAGAGCTCCTTCTCCCGGTCGGCGATCTCCCGGCGCAGCCGCGCGTACCCGGCGACGTCGCCGCCCTCGGAGACCATCTCCGCGGCGGCCCGTTCGGCCTCGCGCTCGTGGCGGGCCGCCGACCGGGCCAGGCCGACCACCGAGCGGTCGGCCTGGAACTGGGCGAAGGAGGAGGCCAGCAGCTCGCGGGCGCGCGCCCGGCCGAAGCTGCCGACCAGGTTGACCGCCATGTTGTAGCTGGGCCGGAAGCTCGACCGCAGCGGATAGGTGCGGGTGCTGGCCAGCCCGGCGACGACGGAGGGGTCCATGCCCGGCGCCCACACCACGACGGCGTGCCCCTCGACGTCGATCCCCCGTCGTCCGGCCCGCCCGGTGAGCTGGGTGTACTCCCCCGGCGTCACGTCGACGTGCGCCTCGCCGTTCCACTTGACCAGTCGCTCGAGGACGACGGTGCGCGCGGGCATGTTGATGCCCAGCGCGAGGGTCTCGGTGGCGAACACGGCCTTGACCAGGCCGCGCACGAAGCACTCCTCGACGGTCTCCTTGAACGCCGGCACCAGCCCGGCGTGGTGGGCGGCCAGTCCCGCCAGCAGGCCCTCGCGCCACTCCCAGAAGCCCAGGACGTGCAGGTCCTCGTCGGGCAGCGAGCCGGTGCGCTCGTCGATGATCCGCGCGATCTCGGCCCGCTCGGCCTCGTCGGTCAGCCGCAGGCCCGACTGCAGGCACTGGGCGACGGCGGCGTCGCAGCCGTTGCGGCTGAAGATGAACGTGATCGCCGGGAGCAGCCCAGCGCGGTCGAGGCGCTCCACCACCTCGGTGCGCGACGGCGGCCGGTGGCGCGGCTTGTGCCAGTCGCGGTCGCGACGGGACCCGCCGTTGCCGCCGCCCCAGCTGTCCAGGCGCCGCTCGTGCTCCCGCACGTACCGCACGAGCTCGGGGTCGACGACGCTGGCGCCGCGGTCGCGGGTGGACTGCCCCCGCGGCGTCTCCCCCAGCTCGGCGGCGTGCGCGGCCGGCCGCAGGCTGAACAGGTCGAACACCCGGCCGCCGACCAGCATGTGCTGCCACAGCGGGATCGGCCGGACCTCGCTGACCACGACCCTGGTGTGGCCGCGGACGGTGACCAGCCAGTCGGCGAACTCCTCGGCGTTGCTGACCGTCGCCGACAGCGACACCAGCGTCACCGATGCCGGCAGGTGGATGATCACCTCCTCCCACACGGCGCCGCGGAAGCGGTCGGCGAGGTAGTGCACCTCGTCCATCACCACGTAGCCGAGGCCGTCGATGGCCGGCGACTCGGCGTAGAGCATGTTGCGCAGCACCTCGGTGGTCATCACCACCACCGGGGCGTCGCCGTTGACGGCGTTGTCGCCGGTGAGCAGGCCGACCCGGTCCTCGCCGTAGCGGTCGACCAGGTCGTTGTACTTCTGGTTGGACAGCGCCTTGATCGGCGTCGTGTAGAAGGCCTTGCGCCCCTCGGCCAGCGCCTTGTGCACCGCGAACTCGCCGACGACGGTCTTGCCGGCGCCGGTCGGCGCGCACACCAGCACGCCGGCGCCCTCGTCGAGCGCCTCGCACGCCTCCACCTGGAACGGGTCGAGGGAGAACCCGAGGTCGGCGGTGAAGTCGGCGAGGGTCGGGTGCGCACTGCGCCGCCGGGCAGCCGCGTACCGCTCGGCGGGGCTGGACATGCTCCCCACGTTAGGCGCTCCGCCGAGAGGTCGCCGATCTCGGGGACGTTCGTCGCAGTAGTTGGGGATAACGGTCGAGGTGGCGGTCACGTGTCGGCCGTCCTCCCTCACCGCAGCGCGTCCTCCCGCACCGTGCACCGTGCGGGAGGACGCGCCACGATCAGGTCACCTGATCGTGGCCACGCCCCGCCCGGTGCCCACCACGTGCAGGGCGCCGGGCACGGCCTCGGCCACGACCGGCAGCGCCGCGACCGGCTCCCCGTCGGCGTGGGTGGTCAGCCCGGCACCGGCGAGCCCGACCCGCGCGGCCCGGTGCACGGTGACGGCGGGGTGCCCGACGTGGCTGCCGTCGGCCAGCCGCGGGCGGGTGCGCACCAGCTCCCGGCGCGACACCGGCCCCACGACGGTGACGTCGAGCAGCCCGTCGGCGGGGTCGGCGGCCGGGCACACCCGCAGGCCCCCGCCGTACCACGCGGTGTTGCCGACGGCGACCAGCGTGACCGGCAGCGTGCGGGCCGCGCCGTCGAGGGTGAGCGTGACCTCCCGGGGCCGCAGCCGGGCGAGCTCGGCGAGGACCGCGACGTCGTAGCGGCGCCGACCGCGCGGCCAGCGCAGCCGGTCGGCCCGGTCGGTGACGGCGGAGTCGAAGCCGCAGCACAGCACGGTGGCCCACCACCGCCCGGCGGTGCGCCCGGCGTCGACCGCGCGGACGTCGCCGTCGCGCAGGTCCGCGGCCGCGGCCACCGCGGCGGTCACCGGCTCGGGCGGCACGCCGAGGGCCAGGGCGAGGTCGTTGCCGGTGCCGGCGGGCACGACCGCCAGCGGCGTCGTCGTCCCCGCGACGGCCTGCAGCGCGGCGTGCGCGACCCCGTCGCCCCCGACCGCCACGACGGCCGCGGCGCCCCCGGCCACGGCGGCGGCTGCGGTGCGCGCGGCCTCCACCCGGCTGGTGGTGGGGAGCAGCCGTGGCGCCAGCCCGCCGCGGCGCAGCACGTCCAGGACGGCACCGGAGACCGTCCGCGCACGTCCCCGTCCGGCGGCGGGACCGACGAGGACGGCGACGTCGACACCCGCGCTCACCCGGCCCCCTCCCCCGCGCCCGCGATCCGGGACCGGCGCATCGTCGCAGCGGACCGGGCCGTGCGGGGTGTGGAGAGCACGCGGTCCGGAGCACCGCGCCGCGGCCCCCGCCGCCGGAGCGCTCGGAGGACGGAGCGCTCGGAGGACGGAGCGCTCGGAGGACGGAGCGCTCGGAGGACGGAGCGCTCGGAGGACGGAGCGCTCAGCCGACCGTGCGGTCAGCCGCGGGAGGAGGCGCCGGGGCGGGGCTGCGGGGCAGCGCCGTCGCGGTGCAGCTCCTCGTAGGGGGTCGGGGCGGCGTCGACGGCGGAGGGCCGGGCGTCGAGCGGGGAGGCCTCGTCGTCGCCGACGTCGTGGAAGTGCTCGAGCGCCTCGCGCCGGGCGCGCCGCTTGTCCACCACCCGGGCGACCTGGATGGCCAGCTCGAAGAGCAGCACCATCGGCACGGCCATGGCCAGCATGGTGAAGGGGTCCTGCGTGGGCGTGATGAACGCGGCGAACACGATGGTGAGGAAGAAGATCCAGCGCCGGCTGCGGGCCAGCGCCGCGTGGGACAGGACGCCGACCAGGTTGAGCGCGACGAGGACCAGCGGCAGCTCGAAGCTCAGCCCGAAGGCCACCAGCAGGCTGATGACGAAGCCCAGGTAGTCCGGGGCGGTGAGCTGGAAGGCCACCTCGTCGCCGGCCAGGCCGAGCAGCAGCTCCAGGCCCTTGTAGAGGGTGACGTAGGCCAGGACGGCGCCGAGGGCGAACAGCGTGCTCGAGGCCGCGACGAAGGCGACCGTGTAGCGCTTCTCGTTGCGCTTGAGGCCGGGGGTGATGAACGCCCACAGCTGGTAGAGCCAGAACGGCGAGGACAGCACCGCGCCGGCGATCACGCCGACCTTGAGCCGCAGCAGCAGGCCGCCGAAGACGTCGAGCACCACCAGCTGGCAGTCCTGCGAGCCCTGGAAGCGCAGCTGCGGCGGCACCGAGCAGTAGGGCTCGGTGAGGAACGCCAGCAGCCCGTGGTCGTACCAGAGGAAGCCGACGACGGTGCCCAGCGCCAGCGCCAGCAGCGCCTTGGCGATCCGGTTGCGCAGCTCGGTGAGGTGCGCGACGAGGGTCATCGTCGCCTCGGGGTCGCGCGGGGGCCGACGGCGCCGGCGTCCCCGGGTGCCGGGCGCGCTCACGTTCCTGTGCCGCGGAGCGGTCAGCGGGGCTCGGCGGCGCCGGGCTGGGCGGCGCGCGCCCGCAGCTCGGCCGCGCGCGCCTCGGCGGCGGCCGCCTCGGCCTCGAGCTGGGCCCGGCGGTCGGCGTCGGAGGCCTCGAGCTGGGCCGGACGGCTGCGGTCGTCGTCCTTCATGCCCTTCATCTCGCCCTTGAAGATGCGCAGCGAGCGACCCAGGGAGCGCGAGGCGTCGGGCAGCTTCTTGTAGCCGAAGAGCAGCAGGATCGCGAGGATGATCAGGATGATCTCCGGCGCACCGAGGTTCATGCGTCCTCCAGGTCGAGGGAACGGGGGCGATGCTACGCCGCAGGGTGTTCGTCGCCGGGTCCCTCGGCGGACGTCGCGCCCCGCCGGTGACTGCGCCGCCGGGTGAGCGAGCCGCGGGCGGTCAGCCGGCGTGCGCTCCCCGGCGCGCCGGCGTCCGCTCGTCGGCCGACTGCAGCGCGGCCGCCCGGGCGGCGGCCGCCTGCACCTGCTCCAGCAGCGGCGCCACGTCCCGCTCGGCGGCCTGCAGCTCCCGGCCCAGCCGCCCGAACGCGCCGAGGACGCCGTGGGCCAGGGCGCCGAGGACGACCAGGGACAGCACGACGACGGCGATCCAGACCACGAGCAGCAGCACGCCCCGACCCTAGGCCCCGGGTGCCGGGCCGGCGCCGGGCGCGTACCGGTCCAGCGCGGCGCGGGCGTCGGCGGCGACGGCGGCGGCCAGCTCGGCCGGCTCCTCGACGGTGGCCGCGCCGCCGAGGGAGGCCACCAGGCGGCGGGCCCAGGCCAGGTCGGCGGTGCGCAGCGCGACGGCCAGCCCGCCGGGCGGGTCGCCGACCTCCCGGACGTCCTCGACCGGGTAGTACTCGGCCACCCACCGGGCGGTGCGGGCCAGCCGCAGCCGCACCACCGGCGACCCGGGTTCGGGCTGGTAGAGGCCGGACTCCACGTCGCGCGGCGCGGCCTGCGGCGGCGGGGCGGCCGGCTCGTCGAGGACCCGGACGTCGTCGATGCGGTCGAGCCGGAACAGCCGGACGCCGCCGACCTCCCGGGACCAGGCCTCCAGGTACCAGCGGCCGTCGACGAGCAGCAGCCGCATCGGGTCGACGGTGCGCTCGGTGCGCTCGTCGCGGGTGGGCACGTAGTAGTGCAGGTGCAGCGCCCGCCTGCGCTCCAGCCCGTCGCGGACGACGGCGAGCGCCTGCTCGCGGGCGTCGACCGACAGCGCCACCGGGGTGACCCGCTCGGCGGCGTGCCCGGCGGCGGCCGACACCTTCGCCAGCGCCCGGCTGACCGCCTCCTGCTCGGCGAGGCCGGGCAGGTCGAGCAGCGTGCGCAGCGCCACCACCAGGGCCACCGCCTCGTCGGTGGTCAGCCGCAGCGGGCGGACCATGCCGGCGGTGAAGGTGACCCGCACCCGGTCGCCCTCGAAGGCCAGGTCGATGAGGTCGCCGGGGCCGTAGCCGGGCAGGCCGCACATCCACAGCAGGTCCAGGTCGCGGCGCAGCTGCCGCTCGGGGACGCCGAAGTCGCGGGCGGCCTCGGCCAGCGGCACGCCTTCCGGCCGGGCGGTGAGGTAGGGGACCAGGGAGAGCAGCCGGGTCATCCGCTCGTTGGTGGCCGGGCCGGTCACGCCCGCTCCCCCATCGCCGCGAGCCGGGTGAGCCGCTCGACGACGGCGGCGCGCACCGACTGCGGCGACTCGACGACGACGTCGGGTCCGTAGGCGGCCAGCTGGTCGGCCAGCCGCCAGGGCTCGGTGGTGCGCAGCTGCAGCCGGTCGTCGCCGTCGTCGGCGGCACCCAGCGGCGTGCCCCAGCGGCGCAGGCCCACCGCGGCGCCGGGGCGGGCGCGGACCACCACCAGGTGCTCCTCTCCCCCGGCCTGGCGGGCGACCAGGGCGGAGAGGTCGACGTCCGGCGGGGGCTCGAAGGCACCCTCCGGGCCGGTGGCCCGCGGCACCCCGGCCACCCGGGACAGGCGGAACACCCGCGGCGCCTGCCGGTCGAGGTCCTGGCCGACGAGGTACCAGCGGCCGTGCCAGGCGACGACGCCCCAGGGCTGCACGTGCCGGCGCGCGGGGGTGTCCTCGTCGGGCCGGCGGTAGTCGAACTGCAGCACCCGTCGGTCGCGGGCGGCGGCGTAGCAGGGCTCGAAGGCCGGCTCGCCGGAATCCAGCCGCGGCTGCACGGGCAGCGCGCGGGTCGGGTCGACGTCGACCCCCGCGGCGCGCAGCTTGACCAGGGCGCTGTGCGCTGCCTCGGCGAGCTGGGCGGACTCCCACAGCCGCAGCGCCAGGCCGACGGCGGCGGCCTCCTCGCCGGTCAGCGTGATCTCGGGCAGCTCGTAGTCGGCCCGGGCGATGCGGTAGCCGTCCTCGGTGTCGAAGACGCTGGTGCGGCCGGTCTCCAGCGGGACGCCCATCTCCCGCAGCTCGGCCTTGTCCCGCTCGAACATCCGCTTGAACGCCTCGTCGGCGCGGGCGGTGCCGTCGTCGGGCTCGTAGCCGGGCACGATCGCCCGGATCCGGGCCGCGGTCACGTACTGCCGGGTGCCGAGCAGGGCGATGACCAGGTTGACCAGCCGCTCCGCCCGCTTCGCCGACACGCGCCCCAGCCTAGACAACGGCCCCCCTGCCCCCCGCTGCGCGCACGCTCGCACCGGGACCCCGCGAGGAGGCACCGAAGGGCGCGGGGGACACCTGGGTCCCTACGCTCCCCCCGTGGGGGAGCAGACGAGCGTGCACCGGATCCGCTGGCGACGCGGGCGGGTGACCGCTCTGGGACGCAGCTGGCGCGACGCCCAGGAGCTCACCGTCGCCGTCGACGGGGACGGCGAGGTGCGGTCGCTGGCCCACCCGTCGCTGGTCGGCGTCCCCGAGGTCGGTGACGAGGTGCTGCTCAACACCACCGCCTGGGCGCAGCGCCTGGGCACCGGCGGCTATGCGCTCGTCGTCGCCGTCCCCGACCGGCTGCCGCCGGACCCCACCGGCCCCGGCCACCTGGTCAAGGCGCGGTACACGCCGCTGCAGGTGAGCGTGCAGGGCGTCGACGAGCAGGACACCGAGCACCACGCGGCGATCGCCGAGGCCGAGGACCTCGGCGGCATGCCGGTGGTCGTCGCCGACCTGCACTCGGCGCTGCCGGCCGCGCTGATCGGCGTCTTCGCCACCGACCCCGACCTCAAGGTCGCCTACGTCATGACCGACGGCGGCGCGCTGGTGGCCGGGTTCTCCCGCACGCTGCACACGCTGGCGCCCTCGCTGACCGGGGTGGTGACCGTGGGGCAGGCCTTCGGCGGCGACCTGGAGGCGGTCACGCTGCACACCGGGTTGCTGGCGGCCAGGCACGTGCTCGGCGCCGACGTCACCGTCGTCACGCAGGGGCCGGGCAACCTGGGCACCGGGACGTCGTGGGGCTTCTCCGGCGTGGCCGCCGGGGAGGCCTGCAACGCCGTCTCGGTGCTCGGTGGGGAGCCGGTCGGCGCGCTGCGGATCTCCGACGCCGACCCGCGCCCCCGCCACCGCGGGGTCTCGCACCACTCGCTGACCGCCTTCGGCCGGGTGGCGCTGGCCGGGGTGACCCTGGTGGCGCCGCGCGGGCTGGGCTCCGAGCTCGGCCAGCAGGTCGAGGAGGACCTCGCCGGCCAGCCCGAGCGCAACGAGGTCGTGTGGGTCGACACCGACGGCCTCGACGAGGCGCTGCAGCTCTCGCCGGTGACGCTGTCGACCATGGGCCGGGGCTGGCCCGAGGAGCGCGCCTACTTCCTGGCCGCCGCGGCCGCCGGCCGCTACGCCGCCCTGCAGGTCCCGATCGACTGAGGTCCGCAGCGCGACCGCGACTCCCCTCGGCCGTGATCATCGGCAGGTGGCGGTCCGACACGCCGACGGGCGCCGCCACCCGCCGATGATCACGGCGAGACCGTCACATCGAGGCGATGAGCTTGTCCACGCGCTCGTCGACGCTCTTGAACGGGTCCTTGCAGAGCACGGTCCGCTGGGCCTGGTCGTTGAGCTTGAGGTGCACCCAGTCGACCGTGAAGTCGCGCCGCTTCTCCTGGGCCTTGCGGATGAACTCGCCGCGCAGCTTGGCGCGGGTGGTCTGCGGCGGCACGTTCTTCGCCTCGAACACCCGCGGCTCGTGCGCCACCCGCTCGACCTGACCGGCGCGCTCGAGCAGGTAGTACAGGCCCCGGCGGCGGCTGATGTCGTGGTAGGCGAGGTCCATCTGCGCCACCCGCGGGGAGGACAGCGTCAGGTCCCGCTTGCTGCGGTAGCGCTCGATCAGCGACAGCTTGGTGGCCCAGTCGATCTCGCGGTCGATCAGCGAGAGGTCCTCGGTGTCGACGGCCTTGAGCACCCGCCCCCACAGCTCCAGCATCTGCCGGTGCACCGGGCCGAAGCCCTCCCGGTCGACGAACTCCGCGGCGCGGGAGTGGTACTCGGCCTGGATCTCCAGCGCCGACATCTCCTTGCCGTTGGCCAGGCGGACCCGGCGCCGGCCGGTGATGTCGTGGCTGATCTCGCGGATGGCGCGGATCGGGTTCTCCAGCGCCATGTCCCGGATCGGGACCCCGGCCTCGATCATCCGCAGCACCAGGTCGGTGATGGTGACCTTGAGCAGCGTCGTCGTCTCGTTCATGTTCGAGTCGCCGACGATGACGTGCAGCCGCCGGTAGCGCTCGGCGTCGGCGTGCGGCTCGTCGCGGGTGTTGATGATCGGCCGGGAGCGGGTGGTCGCCGAGGACACGCCCTCCCAGATGTGCTCGGCCCGCTGGCTGACGCAGTAGATCGCCCCGCGCGGGGTCTGCAGCACCTTGCCGGCGCCGACCACCAGCTGACGGCTGACCAGGAACGGGATGAGGACGTCGGCCAGCCGGCTGAACTCCCCGTGCCGCCCGACCAGGTAGTTCTCGTGGCAGCCGTAGCTGTTGCCGGCCGAGTCGGTGTTGTTCTTGAACAGGTAGATGTCGCCGGTGACACCCTCCTCGGCCAGCCGCTGCTCGGCGTCGACCAGCAGGCCCTCGAGGATCCGCTCGCCGGCCTTGTCGTGCACGACCAGCTCGGTGAGGTCGTCGCACTCGGCGGTGGCGTACTCGGGGTGGCTGCCTACGTCGAGGTAGAGGCGCGAGCCGTTGCGGAGGAACACGTTGGAGCTGCGCCCCCACGAGACCACGCGCCGGAACAGGTAGCGGGCCACCTCGTCCGGGGACAGCCGCCGCTGCCCGCGGAAGGTGCACGTGACGCCGTACTCGGTCTCGATCCCGAAGATCCGTCGGTCCACGGACCGACTCTAGGCGCCGGATGCGACTCCGGCCGGTTCCCGGCGCGGCCCGCCGCTCAGGACGCCGGAGCCCCGCCGTCGGTGCCGCCGCCCGCGCCGTCGGCCGGGCCGGTCTGGGGGCCGCTGCCCTCCCCCGAGCCGCCGGTGCCGCCTGCGGTGTCGGGGGCGGCCGGGTCACCGAGGCCGGCCGGGGTGCCCGGCTGCGGCGCGCTGGGGGCGTGCGCGTGCGTGGCGCCCTCGGGAGCGGCCTGGTCGGCCGACCGGTCGCCGAGCAGGCTCGCGAGGGCGGCGCCCACCACCCGGCGGAACGCCCGCTTGGGGCGGCGGCGGTCCAGGACGGCGACCTCGAGCTGGGCGGCCGGGAGCAGGCCCCCGTCCCCGTTGCCCCCCGACATCGCCGGGCTGACCGCCGACAGGGCCCGGACGCCCACCATCAGCGCCTCGCCCAGCGGCAGCCCCGGGCGGAATGCCTCCCGCAGGTGGTTGCTCACCGCGTCGGCCTGCCCGCCCATGACGACGAAGTCCGGCTCGTCGACGATCGACCCGTCGAAGGTGAGCCGGAACAGCTGGTCGCCCTCGGAGCTGTCGCCGACCTCGGCCACGCACAGCTCCACCTCGTAGGGCTTCATCTGCTGGGTGAAGATCTCGCCGAGGGTCTGCGCGTAGGCGTTGGCGATCACCCGGCCGGTGACGTCGCGCCGGTTGTAGGAGTACCCGCGGACGTCGGCCAGCCGGACGCCGGCCACCCGCAGGCTCTCGAACTCGCTGTAGCGGCCCACGGCGGCGAACCCGATGCGGTCGTAGAGCTCGCCGACCTTGTGCAGCGTCGCGCTGGGGTTCTCGGCGATGAACAGCACGCCGTCGGCGTAGGTGAGGACGGCGACGCTGCGACCGCGGGAGATGCCCTTGCGGGCGTACTCCGAGCGGTCGCGCATCAGCTGCTCGGGCGAGGCGTAGTACGGCATGGTCATGGCGGTCAGCCCTGTCCCTCGGCGGCGGCCCGCTCGTCGATGACGGTCCGGGCGACGCCGGCGACCTCGTCGTCGGCGAGGCGGACGGCGCCCTCGGCGTCGACCCGGTAGACGATCGGGTAGAGGCGGCGCACCGGGTCGGGGCCGCCGGTGGCCGAGTCGTCGTCGGCGGCGTCGTAGAGCGCCTCGACCAGGGTGCGGGTGGCCGCGTCGCCGTCGAGCCCGTGGCGCCAGGTCTTCTTCAGCGAGTTCTTGGCGAACAGCGAGCCCGAGCCGACGGCGGCGTAGCCGCGCTCCTCGTAGTTCCCGCCGGTGACGTCGTAGCTGAAGATGCGGCCCGGGGTCGCCCCGGGGGCGGCGTCGAGGTCGTAGCCGGCGAACAGCGGGACGACGGCCAGGCCCTGCAGCGCGGCGCCGAGGTTGCCGCGGATCATCTGGGCCAGGCGGTTGGCCTTGCCGTCGAGGCTGAGGGTGAGCCCCTCGATCTTCTCGTAGTGCTCGAGCTCGACCTGGTAGAGCTTCACCATCTCGATGGCGATGCCGGCGGCACCGGCGATGCCGATGACCGACCAGGAGTCGGCCGGGTACACCTTCTCGATGTCGCGGCTGGAGATGAGGTTGCCCATCGTGGCGCGGCGGTCGCCGCCCATGAGGACGCCGTCGGCGTAGGTGACCGCCACGATCGTGGTGCCGTGCGGGGTGAGGTCGCCGGCGTTCACCGCCGGGACCGGGCGCCTGCTGGGCAGCAGGTCGGGGGCCGCGGAGGCCAGGAAGTCGGTGAACGAGGAACCCACCCGGTCCAGGTAGGCGGGCGGGAAGCCGCTCCGACCGGTGTGCGACTGGGTCAACCCGTCCACCTCTCCGCCCCGCTGGGGGTGCTGATCGACGTGCCGCGGAGATCCCGCGGCGTCTGCCGCTGACCCTACCGGCGCGCCCGACGGCCCACCCGGGGCGCCGCGGGCGCCTCGCTCAGCTGCGGGACGGCGGCCGCATGGCGGCGAGGACGTCCTGCCGGGCCTCGTGGACTGCCACGTAGTAGGCCGCCGCGTGCCATGCGTCCGGGTCGTCCTTGACCTGGCCGAGCCCGCCGGTGCACCCGGAGCAGAGGAGTGCCCACACCTCCCCGGTGCGGTGGTCGTGGTCGACGTGCAGAGCCGGCGCGCGACGACAGATGGCACAGCGTCCACCCTGTTTCGCGAACATCGCGTCGACTTCCTCGGCGGTGATCCCGTACCGCCGCCTCAGGTGGTACGTGCTCGACCCGCCGATCTCGTCCTTGGACGCCCTGCCGCGGGCGTTGTGGCATGGTCTGCAGTACGAGTCCACGCCGCTGCTGGCAGCGGCGTTCCGTCCGAGAGACGACAGCGGGAGGACCATTCCACAGTCGGGACACCACTTGTGCCCCTCCGGAACGACGACGTCCCGCGGGTGGCGGCGTGCCGGCATCCCCACGCGCTCGTCACGGCTCCTGCGGTGGCGGCGCCGCGCGTGCACACGGCAGGAGGAGGCGAGACCGTCGCGAGAGTTCCGGTTCCTCGTGAACTCCGCGACCGGTCTCTCCTCACCGCAGTCGCGACAGTACTTGAAATTCATTCTCGCGCCCTGGAGAGGGCGCATGAACGGCTTTCACTGGCCCCCTTTTTGCACGTACGAACGGACGAATTCCTCTGCGTTCTCCTCGAGGACGTCGTCAATTTCATCGAGAATGGCGTCGACGTCCTCGGACATCTCCTTGTGCCGCTCGGCGACCTCGGTGTCGACCGACGCCTCGACCTCCTCGGTCTCCTCCCGAGAGCGGGTCGTCCGCTGCTGTCCGCCGGTGTCCCTGGTGGCCATGTGCCCTCCCCTGGTGCGCGCCGGGTGCGTGCTGCCGCCGAAGCTACCCGCAGGGACCGACACCTGTCGGCTGCGTACACCCGGTCACCACCCATCCACGCGCCGAGTTGGGGATAACGGCAGCGTCCACGTCAACCCGCTCCGCCGAGGCGGCCGAGCAGCGACGCCTTGATCGCCGGGCGGGAGCCGAAGACCAGCAGGAACAGCGCCTCCCGCGCCGTCCGCTCGGCGTCGCTGCCGGCGCGGACCGACCGGCTCCCCGTGGCCACCACCAGGGCGCCCGCGGCGCGGTGCGCCAGCGCGGCGGCCTGCGCCCGGGCCTCGGGCAGGTCCGCCGGCCCGGCGGCGTCGAGCCGGGCCCGGACGGCGGCCAGGTCCGCGTCCAGCGGTGAGGGCCCGACCAGCCGGGTGCAGCGCCGGACCAGGCCGAGCGCCAGCGACCCGTTGACCCGGAGGGTCGCCGCGTCCCCCGCCAGCAGCCCGGCCAGCGGGGCGCGGTGCACCAGCCGCTCGGTGGGGACGCGGTGCCCGGCCAGCCGCAGCTCGACCGTCGCGCTCGCCTGCACCGCGACCAGCTGCTGCCGCACCACGCCGAGGGTCGGACCCGCCACGGCGTCGACGAGCACGAACAGCACGTCCTCGCCGTCGCGGGCGGCCACCAGGACGACGTCGACCGCGCCCCAGCCGGTCACCCACGGGACGGCCCCGTCCAGGACGAGGTCGCCGGCGTCCGCCCGCACGGTGATCGCCGGCGGGCCCGGCCGCACGGCCGCCAGCAGCGCGATCCCGGCCCGCAGCCGGCCGGCGCAGAGGTCGGGCAGCCGGTCGGACAGCGCCGGCGGACGGTGCGCGGCCAGCCGGGACACCACACCGAGGTGCTGCAGCCAGACGAACGTCGTCGCCAGGTCACCGGCGGCCAGCTCCTCGACCACCGCGGCGACCGTCGCCACGTCGGCGGCCAGGCCCCCGGCCGAGCGCGGGCCGGTCAGCCCGTAGAGGCCGGCGTCGGCCAGGGCGTCGAGGTGCCCGCGCAGGAGGACGCCGCCGGCATCGACCCCGGCGGCCGCGGGCGTGAGCAGCTCGGCGGCCAGCCGCCCGGCGACGGCGACCGGGTCGGCCTCCTCCCGGGTCCCGCCGCCGACGTGCGGGTGGTGGGGAGGAGGAGGTCCGCCCATCAGCCGCCCGTGATCGTGTCGACCAGCTCCTGCGCCGACGACGTCGACTCGAACAGCAGGCCGACGTGCTCGCGCGTGCCGCGCAGCGGCTCCATCGTCGGGATGCGGACGAGGTTCTCCCGGCCGAGGTCGAAGACGACGGAGTCCCACGAGGCCGCCGCCACCTGCGCCGGGAACCGCCGCAGGCACTCGCCGCGGAAGAAGGCGCGGGTGTCGGCCGGCGGGGTGACGATCGCGCGGGCGACCTCGTCGTCGCCGAGCAGCCGCTGCATCGAGCCGCGCGCCACCAGGCGCTGGTAGAGGCCCTTCTCCGGCCGGACGTCGGAGTACTGCAGGTCGACCAGCTGCAGCCGCGAGTCGCCCCAGTCCAGCCCGTCGCGGGAGCGGTAGCCCTCCAGCAGGCGCAGCTTCGCCGGCCAGTCGAGCCGGTCGGCGCAGCGCATCGGGTCGACCGCGAGGTCGTCGAGCACCTCGGCCCAGCGGCGCAGCACGTCGGCGGTCTGCTCGTCGTCGGTGCCGGTGCGGTCGACGAAGCGCGCAGCCTGGTCGAGGTAGGCCCGCTGCACGTCGAGCGCGGTCATCCGCCGGCCGTCGCGCAGCCGCACCTGGGTGGTCAGCGACGGGTCGTGGCTGACCGCCTGCAGCGCCGCCACGGGCTCCTCGATCGACAGGTCCTCGGTCAGCGCCCGCGCCTCGATCATCGCCAGCACCAGTGACGTCGTCCCGACCTTGAGGTAGGTCGACAGCTCCGCGAGGTTCGCGTCGCCGATGATCACGTGCAACCGGCGGTACTCGTCGGGGTTGGCGTGCGGCTCGTCGCGGGTGTTGATGATCGGCCGCTTGAGCGTGGTCTCCAGGCCCACCTCGACCTCGAAGAAGTCGGCGCGCGAGGAGATCTGGAAGCCCTTGGTGCGGCCCTCGGGGCCGATGCCGACCCGGCCGGCGCCGGCGAAGACCTGCCGGGTCACGAAGAACGGGATCAGCCCGCGGATGATGTCGATGAACGGCGTGCGCCGGTCCATCAGGTAGTTCTCGTGCGCGCCGTAGCTGGCGCCCTTGCCGTCGGTGTTGTTCTTGTACAGCTGGATGGGCTGGGTGCCGGGGATCCGCGCGGCCCGCCGCGCGGCCTCGGCCATCACCCGCTCCCCCGCCTTGTCCCACAGGACGACGTCGCGCGGGTTCGTGACCTCCGGCGTCGAGTACTCCGGGTGGGCGTGGTCGACGTAGAGCCGGGCGCCGTTGGTGAGGATGACGTTGGCCATCCCCGAGTCCTCGTCGAGGTCGGTGTGGTCGAGGGCGTTGGCCGGGGAGAGATCGAAGCCGCGGGCGTCGCGCAGCGGGGACTCCTCCTCGAAGTCCCACCGCGGCCGGCGCCGGGTCGGGGCGTCGGCCACCGCCCAGGCGTTCACCACCTGGCTGGAGAGGGTCGTGGGGTTGGCCGTGGGCTGCCCGGGCACCGAGATGCCGTACTCGATCTCGGTCCCCATCACCCGGCGCACGCTCATGTCCCGAGACTAGGCGTCACTCCGGCGGCGCCCGCGGCGGCGTGTGCGGCCCCGCGCCGGCGGGCACGGGCAGCGCGCGGCGGCGGCCCGGCCGTCCCGCGGGACGGCCGGGCCACGGCTCGGGGAGGGACTAGAGGTACTGACCGGTGTTGGTGGCGGTGTCGATGGCGCGGCCGGAGTCGTTGCCCTTGCCGCTGATGAGCGTGCGGATGTAGACGATCCGCTCGCCCTTCTTGCCCGAGATCCGCGCCCAGTCGTCGGGGTTGGTGGTGTTGGGCAGGTCCTCGTTCTCCTTGAACTCGTCGACGCAGGCCTGCATGAGGTGGCCGACCCGCAGGCCGCTCGAGCCGGACTCGAGGCTCTCCTTGATCGCCATCTTCTTGGCCCGGTCGACGATGTTCTGCAGCATCGCGCCGGAGTTGAAGTCCTTGAAGTACAGGACCTCCTTGTCACCGTTGGCGTAGGTCACCTCGAGGAAGCGGTTCTCCTCGCTCTCGGTGTACATCCGCTCGACGGTGCGCTGGATCATCCCCTGGATGGTCGCCTCGGGGCTGCCGCCGTTCTCGGCCAGGTCGTCGGGCGAGATCGGCAGCGACGGCCGCAGGTACTTGCTGAAGATGTCGCGCGCGGCCTCGGCGTCGGGCCGCTCGATCTTGATCTTCACGTCCAGCCGGCCGGGCCGCAGGATCGCCGGGTCGATCATGTCCTCGCGGTTGGAGGCGCCGATCACGATGACGTTCTCCAGGCCCTCCACGCCGTCGATCTCGCTGAGCAGCTGCGGGACGATCGTCGACTCGACGTCGGAGGACACGCCCGACCCGCGGGTGCGGAAGATCGAGTCCATCTCGTCGAAGAACACGATGACCGGCGTGCCCTCGCTGGCCTTCTCCCGGGCCCGCTGGAACACCAGCCGGATGTGCCGCTCGGTCTCCCCGACGTACTTGTTGAGCAGCTCGGGGCCCTTGATGTTGAGGAAGTAGCTCTTGGCCTGCCCCTCCCCCTTCACCGCGGCGACCTTCTTGGCCAGCGAGTTGGCCACGGCCTTGGCGATGAGCGTCTTGCCGCACCCGGGCGGGCCGTAGAGCAGGATGCCCTTGGGCGGGCGCAGCTCGTACTCGCGGAACAGGTCGGCGTGCAGGAACGGCAGCTCCACGGCGTCGCGGATCTGCTCGATCTGCCGGGAGAGCCCGCCGATGTCGGAGTAGTCGATGTCGGGGACCTCCTCCAGGACGAGCTCCTCGACCTCGCTCTTGGGGATCCGCTCGTACACGTAGCCCGACCGCGACTCCAGCAGCAGCGAGTCACCCACCCGCAGCGGCTGGTCGGTGAGCGAGTCGGCCAGGTAGACCACCCGCTCCTCGTCGGTGTGGCCGATGACCAGCGCGCGCCGGGTCACGCCGTCGATCGGCTCGAGCAGCTCCTTGAGCATGACGACGTCGCCCTGCTTCTCGTAGCCGAGCGCCTCGACGACGTTCATCGCCTCGTTGAGCATGACCTCCTGGCCGGGGCGCAGGTCCTGGCCCTCGACGGCCGGGGAGACCGACACCCGCAGCTTGCGCCCGCCGGTGAAGACGTCGACCGTGCCGTCGTCGTGGCGGCCCAGGAAGACGCCGTAGCCCGAGGGCGGCTGGCCGAGCCGGTCGACCTCCTCCTTGAGCGTGACCAGCTGCTCGCGGGCGTCACGCAGCGTGCCGGTCAGCTTGTCGTTGCGCTCGGAGAGGAAGGCCGCCCGGCCCTCCGCCTCGGCGATGCGCTCCTCCAGCGCCCGCACCTGGCGGGGGCTGTCGGACACCTTGCGGCGCAGCAGACCGATCTCCTCCTCGAGGTAGGAGATCTGGGCGAGCAGCGCGGACACGTCTCGCTCACGCCGTGCTCGGAACTCGTCGGGACCATTACCAAGGCCGGGGCCCATCGCGCACCTCCGCACATCGGGGGGAGCCAGGAGGCAAATCTATACACGCCGACCGACAGCCCGCCCGGGGCTCGCGCAGACCGTGACACGCTCGTCACGTCACTCCCGCCCGCCGGCTCAGCCCTTGGCGGCGCGGCGCTGGCGGGCCGGTGCGACGACGCCCTCGGCCAGCCGGCGCGCGGTCACCAGGAAGGCGGTGTGGGCCACCATCCGGTGCTCGGGGCGCACCGCCAGGCCCACCGCGTGCCACGGCCGCACCAGCGACTCCCAGGCGTACGGCTCGGTCCACACGCCCTGCGCGCGCAGCGCCTCGACGTAGGTCGACAGCTGGGTGACGGTGGCCACGTAGCCGACCAGGACGCCGCCGGGCCGCAGCGCCGCGGCGACCGTGGGCAGCACCGCCCACGGCTCGAGCATGTCGAGCACGACCCGGTCGACGACCTCCTCGGCGGGGTGGTCGGCGAGGTCGCCCAGGCGCAGGTCCCAGGTGCCGGGGACGGCGCCGCCGAAGAAGGCGGACACGTTGCCGCGGGCGACGTCGGCGAAGTCCTCGCGGCGCTCGTAACTGGTGACCCGGCCGTGCTCGCCGACCGCGCGCAGCAGCGAGCAGGTCAGCGCGCCGGACCCGGCGCCGGCCTCCAGGACGCGCATGCCGGGGCCGATGTCGCCGTTGCCGACGATCTGGGCGGCGTCCTTGGGGTAGATCACCTGGGCGCCGCGGGGCATGGAGAGGACGAAGTCGGCCAGCAGCGGCCGGAACGCCAGGTAGCCGGTGTTGGCGGTGGAGTGCACCACCGAGCCCTCCGGCGCCCCGATGAGGTCGTCGTGGGCGATGGCGCCGCGGTGGGTGTGGAACTGCTTGCCGGGCGTGAGGACGACGGTGTGCAGCCGGCCCTTGGGGTCGGTGAGCTGCACCCGGTCGCCGGCGACGAAGGCCCCGGGCACCGTCGGAGGACCCTCCTGCCCCCCACCGCTCGCACGCTCGCGGCGGGCCCCTGCAGGAGGGCCGTCCTCGGTGACGGGGGCGGCACTCGTCGCGTTCTGGCTGGGCTCGGGCTGCGGGTCCACGGGCGGCCAGCCTAGGCGAGCGGCAGGACGGGTCCGTCCGGCGCGGGTGCCGCGGAACTGTCGGAGGGGCGACCTAGCCTCGAGGGCATGACGGCGATGGCGCAGCACTCGGCGCAGGGGGACGTCGCGCAGGAAACGGCGCGGGAGGAAGTGGCGCAGGACCCGGCGCGGAGGGACGTGGTGGACACCGACCCGGCCGCGCAGCGGGCGCCGCGCCGGCCGTCGCTGTCGCCGAGCCGGGCGGCGGACTTCAAGACCTGCCCGCTGCTCTACCGCTTCCGCACCATCGACCGGCTGCCGGAGAGGAAGAGCGCCGCGGCGGTGCGCGGCACGCTGGTGCACGCCGTCCTCGAGCGGCTCTACGACCTCCCGCCGGCCGAGCGCACCGTCGACGCCGCGCGCGGTCTGGTCGGGCCGGCGTGGGAGGAGCTGCGGGCCGACCCGGAGGTGGCGGCACTGTTCACCGCCGGGGACGACGGCGCGCCCCCGCCGTCGCTGGAGGGGTGGCTGGCCTCGGCCGGGGAGCTGGTGGAGACCTACTTCTCCCTGGAGGACCCCACCCGCATCCAGCCCGAGGGCCGCGAGGAGCTGGTCGAGGTCACGCTGCCCGACGGGCTGCTGCTGCGCGGGTACGTCGACCGCCTCGACGTCGCCCGCAACGGGGCGCTGCGGGTGGTCGACTACAAGACCGGTTCGATGCCGCGCGAGGCGTTCGAGTCCAAGGCGCTGTTCCAGATGAAGTTCTACGCCCTGGTGCTGTGGCGCACCCGCGGCGTGGTGGCCAGCCAGCTCAAGCTCATCTACCTCGGCGACGCCGACGCGCTGACCTACGCCCCCGACGAGGGCGAGCTGGTGCGCTTCGAACGGACGCTGCTGGCCATCTGGGCGGCGATCGAGCGGGCCGTGGCCACCGGCGACTTCCGCCCCAACCGCACCCGGCTGTGCGACTGGTGCGACCACCAGGCGCTGTGCCCGTCCTTCGGCGGCACGCCCCCGCCCTTCCCCGCCGAGGCCGCCGCCGCGGCCGGCTGGCCGACCCTGCCGCTGGTCGAGCGCGACTGAGCCGCCCGGGACCGTCCGGTCCCGGGCGGGTGCCCCGGGGCACCGCGGCTCCCCGCGGGTCCCCGGACGAGGCGCCCGGAGCCGGCTCAGGCCCGGGCGGCGGCCGGGGCGCGGGCGGCGAGGACGGCGGCGAGCCCGCCGAGGCCGAGCCCGGTCAGGGTGTCCCGCAGCACCAGGCCCGGCGCGGGCGACAGCGGCTGCAGCGAGGGCACGCCGAGCACCGCGGCGCCGGCGGCCAGGCCCGCGGCCACGCCGGCGGCGGAGTCCTCCACCACGATGCAGTCGGCCGGGTCGACACCGAGGGCCGCGGCGGCCTGCCGGTAGGGCGCCGGGTCGGGCTTGCGCGCGGGCACCTCGTCGCCGCAGACGGTCAGGTCGAACGGCGGCACGTCGGGGAAGTCCCGCTCGAGCTGGGCGAGGACCAGGTCGGCCAGCCGCCGCGGCGTCGTCGTCACCAGGGCGGTGGGCACCGCCGCCGCCCGCAGCTCGGCCAGCAGCTCGCGCGCGCCCGGCCGCCAGGGCACCCCGGCGGCCAGCAGCTCGGCGACGGTGTCCTCGACCCAAGCCGCGTCGGCCTGCCACGCGGCCTGCCGGTCGAGGCAGAGGTCGGCGTAGAGCACGCCCAGCGCCGTGCGCATGCTGGTGCCGACGGTGGCCTCCCGGGCCGGCCGGCTCAGCTCGCCGCCCAGCCGCCGGGCGAGGGCGAACAGCGCCGTCCCCCAGTGCTGCTCGGTCTCCACGAGGGTGCCGTCCATGTCGAACAGCACCGCCCGCGGCGTCGCTGCCTGTGCTGCCCGGGTCTCCACCACCTCCACGGTAGGAGCGTGACCGAGCCCACCGCCGCTCCCGGTCACGAGACCTCCAGCAGCCGCAGGTCGCGCAGGTAGCCGCCGGTGCCGCCGCGCACCCGGGCCGCCGCCGGGCGCAGCGCGACGGCCACCGGCCGCAGCCCGAAGCGCACCGGCGCCGGCCACACCGGGCGCCGCGGCAGGACGGGGCGCCGCACGGAGGAGCCCTCGACGCCCAGCACGAGGACCGCGGCCACGCCGGCCGCCAGCGCGACCGTGCCCAGCGCGGCGGGCAGCCCGGCGTGCTCGGCGAGGAACCCGATGACCGGCGGCCCGCCGAGCAGGCCGGTGTAGCCGACCGTGGTCGACAGCGCCACGCCGCTCGGGCCGCCGAGCGCACCGGCCCGCGCGATGGCCAGCGGGAAGACGTTGGCCAGCCCCAGCCCGACGAGCACGAACCCGGCGAGGGCGACCGGCAGCGACGACGTCGTGACCGCGGTCAGCGCGCCGGCGGCGGCCAGGGCGGCACCGCCGGCCAGCAGCCGCCGCTCCCCCAGGGCCAGCACCAGCGGGCCCCCGGCCAGCCGGGCCAGGGCCATCGCCGAGGAGAAGCCGGCGTACCCGGCGGCGGCGAGCAGCGGCGTCGCGTGCAGGTGCTCGCGCAGGTGCAGCGCGCCCCAGTCGGACAGGGCGCCCTCGCCGTAGGCCGTCGCCCCGGCGACGCCGCCGAGCACGACGAGGACGGCGGTGGGCCGACGGCCGGCCGGCGGCCCACCGCCGTCCGCCGCGCCGGTGGGGTCGGGGACGGCGTCGGCGCAACGCAGCACCGGCGCCGCCCACGCCATGACGGCCAGGCCGAGCAGGGCGACGGCGGCCAGGTGCACCGCGACGCCGGTCGTGGCCGAGGCGAGGCCGCCGAGCAGGGCGCCGAGCAGGCCGCCGGCGCTGAACGCCGCGTGCAGGAGCGGCAGCAGCGGCCGGCCGGCCCGGGCCTGCACCTGGACGCCGACGCTGTTGGCCGCGACGTTCACCGCCCCGGTGAGGCCGCCGAAGACGAGCAGCGCGGCGCACAGGGCGGGCACCCCGGAGGCCAGGCCGGGCAGCACGGCGCAGGCGCTGACGCCGGTCCCGGCCAGCGCGGCGGTGCGACCGGTCCCCAGCCGGGTGCAGAGGCGGCCGGTGACCTGCATGCAGGCGAGCGCGCCGAGCGAGAGGCACAGCAGCGCGACGCCCAGCGCGGCGGAGCCGGCGCCGGTGGCGGCGCTGACGTCGGGCACGCGGGCGGCCCAGCTGCCGAACACGAAGCCGTCGAGGCCGAAGAGCACCGCGACCGCGGTGCGCAGCCGCGCGGCCGACGACGGGGCGGGCGGGGATCCGGACCGGACGTGGGCACGGGAGGGCAGGGTGAGGGGCATCGGAGGACCTCAGGGGGGACAGCGCGCCGCCGCGGACGGCGGGCGGGGGGTCGGGGAGCACACGACCTCGGGCGCCGTCCTCCACGGTGCCAGCTGCAGGTCAGCGGCGTGTGTCGACACGGTTCCGGTCGCCGTGAGCGTGCCCACGCGCCCGCCCCAAACCGTGTCCTGCGTCCCTCCTGTCCCATCCATCGCCCGGCCCGCACGCCGCGGCGCCCCGGCCGGCCACGAGGGCCGGCCGGGGCGCAGCGGGGTCCCTGCCTAGGGGACGAGGATCGCCCGGCCCCGGACCTTCCCGACGTCGAGGTCGCGCAGTGCGTCCACGGCCCGGTCGAGCGGGTACTGCTGGGTGTGCAGGGTGACCTCGCCGGCCTGCGCGAGCACCATCAGCTCGGCCAGGTCGGTGTAGGTGCCGACGATGTTGCCCACGATGTTCTTCTCGCCGGCGACGAAGTCCAGCGTCGGGATCCGCAGCTCGCCGCCGTAGCCGATGACGTAGTACGAGCCGGCGGGGCCGGTCATGTGCCAGCCGTCCATCTCCGCGCCCTGCTCGGCGACGAAGTCGAAGACGACGTTCGCCCCACCCCCGGTCAGGTCCTGCACCGCCTGCACGTGGTCGCCGTCGGCGACGACGGTCTCGTCCGCGCCGATCTGCCGGGCGAGCTCCAGGGCGTCGGGGTTGCGGTCGACGACGACGACCCGGGTGCCCGACAGCGCGGCCAGGCACTGCACGCCGATGTGGCCGAGACCGCCGGCGCCCAGTACGACCGCCGTCGTGCCCGGGTACAGCAGCGGCAGGGCCTTGCGCACGGCGTGGTAGGCGGTGATGCCGGCGTCGGCGAGCGCGGCGACGTCGGCGGGGTTGGTCGACGGGTCGAGCGTGACGCAGGCGCGGGCCGTGGTGCGCAGGTACTCGGCCATGCCGCCGTCGTTGTTCGACAGCCCGGGGAAGAAGGCGTTCACGCACTGCATGTCCCGGCCGGCGCGACAGGGCATGCACAGGCCGCAGCTGGGCTGGGGGTGCAGGATCACCGTGTCCCCGACGGCGACGTTGGTGACCCCCTCCCCCACCTGGTGCACCCACCCGGCGTTCTCGTGCCCGATCACGTAGGGCAGGTCCGGGTTCTGCAGGTCGGCCCACTGGCCCTCGAGGATGTGCAGGTCGGTGCGGCAGACCCCGGCGCCGCCGACCTTGACGATGACGTCGAGCGGACCCTGGACCTGCGGTTCGGGGATGTCGTCGATGGAGGGGTCGACGTGGTACTCGTGCACGCGGACGGCCTTCACGGGTGGGTTCCCTTCGAGACGGTGAGCGGGAGCAGGGGGCGGTCCTCGGGGCGGGGGGTCTGGTCGGCCTCCGACCCCGGGTAGCGGGTGGTGAGCAGGCCCCGGCAGAAGTGCGCGTTGCCGTCGACGGAGATGCGCACCGAACGGGCCCGGCGCAGCATCGTCTCCGCCTGCGCGGGGTCGGGGCGGGTGCCGTCGTCGTGCACGAGCACCGGCGCCGCGTCGTCCACGGGCAGGCCGAGGGTGGCCCGCCGGCGCAGCAGCGCGCCGGTGGTGTGCTCCCCCGCCGGCAGGTCGCCGAGGGTGAGCGCCGCGACGTCCACCGTCGGGTCGCTGCGCAGCAGCGCGGTGAGGGCCCGCTCCATCGCCGCGGTGTGCGCCTTGCGCTGGAAGGTCGCCCGCAGCGCGTCGAGGGACTCCTCCGCCTCGTGCCTGAAGGTGCCCCGGTAGCCCAGCCCGGCGGCCATGCCGCGGTTGATGAGGTCGGAGTCGTGGTGGTCGTCGAGCTCGACCACCACCGAGTCCACCCCCGGGACGGCGGACACCGCGTCGTGGGCGTCGGAGACCATCAGCCAGGCGAAGTTGGGCGCGCAGAACGAGGTGGGCAGCCGCAGGTGCACCTCGACGGCAGCACCCCCGCCGGCGGCGCCCGAGACCGACACCGAGCGGACGAAGCCGACGTCGGTGATCGGCTCGTCCAGCTCGGGGTCGACGACGGTGCCCAGCGCGGCGCGCACCTCCGCCTCGGTTCCGGTCAGGTCGGGGAGGACGGCGGTCATCGGCGTCCTCCTCAGACGCCGGCGAGGTCGGCGGCGGCCGGCTTGCGCGGGCCGGTGGCCGTCTCGTCGGCCTCGGGCAGGCGCAGGTGCTCGGGCACCTCGAGGTCGTAGAGCCGCGCGGCGTTGAGGCCGAGCACCTTCTTCTTCACCTCGGTGGTCAGCGGGGCGTACTCGGTCATGTCCTCGGGGATCTGGAAGTCCACGAAGCGCTCGACCAGCCACGTAGGCGTCCACAGCGCGTAGTCGCTGGAGAAGAGGATGCGGTCCTCGCCGAGCCAGTAGGTGAGCTCGCCCATGATCTGCGCGAAGTACCGCGGCCGGGTGTGGATGAACGGGATGGCGACCGCCAGGCCCGCGTACACGTTGGGCTCCTGGGTGGCGATCCAGCAGAAGTCCTCCAGCCGGGGCAGGCCGCAGTGCTCCACGACGAAGTTGAGGTCGGTGAAGTCGGTGGCCGCGTGGTCGACGTCGGCGACGTCGAAGGCGTCGCGGTCCAGCGGGCGGATCGTCGGGCCCTTGTGGATGTGGACGTTCCTGATGCCCAGCTCGCGGCAGAGCTCGAAGTAGCGGTAGGCCATCGGGTCGGTGAGCTTCCAGCCGCGCGACTCGCCGTGCCAGTCGGCGGTGTAGAGCTTCACGCCCTTGAGGTGCATGCGCTCGGCGTTGGCCCGCAGCGCGTCCAGGCCGTTCTCGCCGTCGCGCGGGTCCCAGTAGTGGTTGTAGGTCAGCTTGTCCGGGTGGGCCTGGGCGAGGGCGAACGCCTCCTCGGTCTGCCCGAAGCCGCGGTGGTAGAACTCGGCCAGCCGGGCCGGCTGGAAGACGGCGTGGTCGACGATCCCGTCGGCGAACACGTCGCGCATCAGCCGCTCGCCGCCCTGGTAGAGGTACTCCTCGTAGGACCACACCTCCGACTCCGGGCTGAGGTTGCGGTGGTAGTCGTAGAAGCAGTCGATGAACTGCTTGCCGTGGACGTTGCGCTGGTTGTCCGGCCGCGCGTCCCACAGGGCGATGTGGGAGTCCACGACGTAGTACTGCTCGCCGTCCTTGCTGTACATCCGGTGCCTCCGTCGGCTCGGTGTGGTTCAGGTCACCCTGCTGGCCCACGACGCTAGGCAGCCCGCCGACCTGCGGACAGACGTCCGGTGTCTCACTTCGGTACACCGGGCCGGCCGTGCAGGGGCGTACATTGCGTGGTCTGCGCCACAGCCCCGTCCTCCCCGTTCCACGCCGGCCAGCCCAGCCGGCCTCCCGTTCCGGAGGGACCCGTGGACGACCTGCCGGCCTCCCGCGGCCTGCTCGCCGACCCCGCGTTGGCCGGCCGGGCCGGCGCGCCGCGGCTGCGCGCGTCGTGGCAGCGCAGCCAGGGCTACGGCGTCCCGCCGGACGAGGTCATCCCGGTCTTCACCGGCTCGCCGGACACCGGTTGCCTGCTCTACGAGTGCGCGCACCGCGTGCTCTCCGACCTGCAGTCGACGATCGCCAACGAGCCGGTCAGCCTGATGGTCGCCGACTCCGAGGGGCTGGTGCTGGCCCGGCTCGGCGACGACCCCGGCATCCGGCGGTCGCTGGACCGGGTGCACCTCGCGCCGGGGTTCACCTACAGCGAGCGCAACGCCGGCACCAACGGGCTGGGGCTCTCGCTGGCCGACCGGGCGCCCTCGCTCGTGCGGGCCGGCGACCACTACTGCGCCGACCTGCGCGGCTACACCTGCGCCGCCGCGCCGGTGCTCGAGCCGGTCACCGGTGAGCTGGCCGGCAGCATCAACCTCACCACCTGGTCGGAGTCCTCCTCCGACCTGCTGCTGGGCCTGGCCCAGACGGCGGCGGCGGCCACCAGCGCGCTGATGCTCGTGCGCGCGGGCGGGCGCACGGTGCGCCCGACGCCGCGCGGCGAGGTCTTCTCCGTCGTCCGGAGCTCGGTGGCTCCCGACGACGGCGACCCGTGCGTCTCGGCCGGCTGGCAGGGCGCGCTCGGCGAGGCGGCCCGGGCGATCACCGCCGGGCGGGTGCTGGCGGTCGTGGGCGAGGGCGGGGCGGGCAAGGCGACGCTGGCCGCGCTGGCGCGGCGGCGGCTGGGCGGGCGGCAGCGGCTGCTGCACGCCCGCGCGCCGGAGGGCGGCGAGCTGACCGCACCCGGGTCCGGCGAGGCCGCGGCCTGGCTGGAGCTGTGGACGCCGGAGCTGCGCGACCCCGACACCTGCGTCATCGTCTCCGGCCTCGCGCACCTGCCCGCCTGGGCCGCCGGCGACCTCGCCCAGGTCCTCGCCGCCGCCCGCCGCGCCGGCCGGCCGCAGCCCTTCGTGCTGGCCGCGCCGGTGTTCGCCGCGCTCCCCGACCCGCTGGCCCGGCTGGTCGAGGCCGTGGTCGAGGTCCCGCCGCTGCGCGCACGCACCGACGACGTGCTGCCGCTGACCCGCTGGGTGGCCCGCCAGGAGCGCCACCGGGAGGTCGACCTCACCCCGCGCGCCGCCCGGGCGCTGGAGGCCTGCGCGTGGCCGGGCAACGTCCGGCAGCTGCGCCGCGTCGTCCGGGACGCCGCCGCCCGCGCCGACGTCGTCGACGTCCACCACCTGGCGCCGGAGGTGCTCGACGGCAGCACCCGGCCGCTGTCGCGGCTCGAGCGGCTGGAGCGTGACGAGATCGCGCGGTGCCTGACCGAGCCGGCCACCACGATGACCCGCGTCGCCGAGGAGCTCGGCATCGGCCGGGCCACCCTCTACCGCAAGATCGCCCAGTACAAGATCAGGGTGCCGCCCCGGACGTCGTGAGCCGGCAGGTGCCGTGTCGGGGAAGCCCGACAGCGGACCGGCCGGGCAGCAGGATGGGACCGTGACGCCCCCGCCGCCAGGCTCGTCGGCATGAGCACCGACACCGCCGTCCTGCCGCCGACGACCCCTCCGACACCCGCGCCGGCCCGGCCGCCCGACCGGCTGCGCGCCCTCGGCGTGGACACCGCCTACAACCTGGTCACCTTCCCCGTCGCGATCGTCGCCTTCGTCGTCGTCGTGACCGGCCTGGCCCTCGGCACCGGCCTGCTGGTCGTCTGGGTGGGCCTGCCCGTCCTCGCCGTCACCCTGGTCGCCGCCCGCGGCCTGGCCGGCGCCGAGCGCGCCTGGCTGCCCGCCGTCCTCGGGACGCCGCTGCCCCACCCGGCCTACCGGCGCGCCGCCGGCGGCACCGTCGCCCGGGTGCTGACGCCGGTGCGCGACCCGCAGACCTGGCTCGACGCGCTGCACGCCGTGGCCCGCTTCGCGCTGTCGATCGTGGCGTTCACCGTGACCGTGACCTGGTGGTCGGTCGCCCTGGGCGGCCTGACCTACGGCCTGTGGGACTGGGCGCTGCCCGAGCCCGCCGGCACCCCGGACAACCAGGACCTGCTGGAGCTGGTCGGCCTGGAGACCTCGTCGCTGCGGCGGATCCTGCTCTACGCCGTGGTCGGGCTGCTGTTCGCGGTGACGCTGCCGTTCGTGGTCCGCGCCGTCGCCCTGCTGCAGGCCCAGCTCGGCCGGGTGCTGCTGACCTCCCGCGCGGCCACGCAGGCCGAGCTCGGCCGGCTCGCCGAGGGCCGGGACGCCGCCGTCGCCGCCGAGGCGGTCTCCCTGCGCCGGCTGGAGCGCGACATCCACGACGGGCCGCAGCAGCACCTGGTCCGCCTGGGCATGGACCTCTCCCGCGCGCAGCGCCAGCTCGACCGCGACCCCGCCGCCGCCCGCACGACGATCGGCGAGGCCGCCGGCCTGGCCCGCGAGGCCCTGGAGGAGCTGCGCGCGCTCTCCCGCGGCATCGCCCCGCCGGTCCTCGCCGACCGCGGCCTGGCCGCCGCCCTGGCCGCCGTCGCGGCGCGGTCGCCGGTGCCCGTGCAGCTGGCCGTCGACCTGCCGCCGGAGCGGCTGGCGCCGGCGGTGGAGAACACCGCCTACTTCGTGGTCAGCGAGGCGCTGGCCAACGTGGCCAAGCACAGCGGCGCCGCGGCCTGCCAGGTGGTGGTGGTCGCGGTGGGGCCGGCGCTGCGGGTCACCGTGGAGGACGACGGCCCCGGCGGCGCGGTGCTCGTGCCCGGGCACGGGCTGGCCGGGCTGGCCGACCGGCTGCGCGCCGTCGACGGCGTCCTCACCGTCGACAGCCCGCCCGGGGGGCCGACCCGGCTGGTCGCGGAGCTGCCGTGCGGGTCGTGATCGCCGACGACTCGGTGCTGCTGCGCGAGGGGCTGGTGCGCCTGGTCGAGGAGGAGGGCAGCGAGGTGGTCGCCGCCGTCGGCGACGGCCCCTCGCTGGTCCGGGCGGTGGCCGAGCACCGCCCGGACGTCGCCGTGGTCGACGTCCGGATGCCCCCGACGCACACCGACGAGGGCCTGCGCGCCGCGGTCGCGGCGCGCACCGCCGTTCCCGGGACCGCGGTGCTGGTGCTGTCCCAGTACGTCGAGGTGGCCTACGCCGACGAGCTGCTCGCCGACGGCCGCGGCGGGGTCGGGTACCTGCTCAAGGACCGGGTGACCGACCTCGACGCCTTCCTCGCCGCGCTGACCGGGGTGGCCGCCGGCGGCACCGTGCTCGACCCGCAGGTGGTCGCGCAGCTGTTCGCCCGCCGCCGCGCCGACGACCCGGTGCGCCGGCTGACCCCGCGGGAGCGCGAGGTGCTGGAGCTGATCGCCGAGGGGGCCTCCAACGCCGCGATCGCCCGCCGGCTGGTGGTCACCGGCGGCGCGGTGGAGAAGCACACCCAGCGGATCTTCGCCAAGCTCGGCCTGGCCCCCGACGAGGACCGCAACAGCCGCGTGCTGGCCACCCTCGCCTACCTGCGCTCCTGACGACTAGTCCTCCTCCGTGCGGTAGCCGAGGTTGGGCGAGAGCCAGCGCTCGGCCTCCGCCAGCGTCCAGCCCTTGCGCCGGGCGTAGTCCTCGACCTGGTCGCGGCCCAGCCGGCCGAGCACGAAGTAGCGCGACTGCGGGTGGGAGAAGTAGAGGCCGCTGACCGCCGCGCCCGGCCACATGGCCATGCTCTCGGTCAGCTGCAGCCCGGTGGTCGCCTCGACGTCGAGCAGGTCCCAGATCGTCTGCTTCTCGGTGTGCTCCGGGCAGGCCGGGTAGCCCGGCGCCGGCCGGATGCCCTGGTACCGCTCGGCGATGAGCGCGTCGTTGTCCAGGTGCTCGTCGGCGGCGTAGCCCCACAGCTCCCGCCGCACGCGCTCGTGCAGCCGCTCGGCGAACGCCTCGGCCAGCCGGTCGGCCAGCGCCTCGAGCATGATCGCCGAGTAGTCGTCGTGGTCGGCCTTGAAGGCGGCCACCCGCTCGGCCGCGCCCAGCCCGGCGGTGACGGCGAACGCGCCGACGTGGTCGCGCAGCCCGCTCCCCCGGGGCGCCACGAAGTCGGCCAGCGACTTGCGCGGGGAGCCGTCGCGGCCCTCGGTCTGCTGCCGCAGCTGGTGCAGCACCGCGCGCACGGCCGTCCGTGACTCGTCGGTGTAGACCTCGACGTCCTCGGTGCCGTCCACCCGGTTGGCCGGGAACAGCCCGACGACGCCGTTGGCGGTCAGCCACCGCTCCTCGACGACGCGGTCGAGCATGGCCTGGGCGTCGGCGAACAGCCGGCGGGCGGCCTCGCCGGTGGTCGGGTTGTGCAGGATGTCGGGGAAGCGGCCGCGCATCTCCCAGGCGTTGAAGAACGGCTGCCAGTCGACGTACCGGCGCAGCTCCTCCAAGGGGTACTCGGAGAAGACCCGGGTGAACCGGGTGACCTCGCCGTGCCGGTGGTCGCAGCCCGGTCCGGCGCACACGTCGCGGCTCTGCTGCGCGAGCACCCTCGGCCGCGGCGGGGTGTAGGACGACCAGTCCAGCCGCGGCGCGGCGGCGCGGGCGGCGGCCAGCGGCAGCAGCGCCCGGCTGTCGGTGCGGGCCGCGTGCCGCTCGCGCAGCGCCTCGTACTCCGTCTCGACCGAGGCCAGCAGGCCCGGGCGCTGCTCGTCGGACAGCAGCGCGGCCACGACCGGCACCGACCGGGAGGCGTCCTTCACCCAGATCACCGGGCCGTGGTAGCGCGGTGCCACCTTGACCGCGGTGTGCGCGCGCGACGTCGTCGCCCCGCCGACGAGCAGCGGGACGTCGAAGCCCTGCCGCTCCATCTCCGCGGCCAGGCCGACCATCTCGTCCAGCGACGGGGTGATCAGACCCGACAGGCCGATGACGTCGGCGCCCTCCGCCTTGGCGGTGTCGAGGATCTTCTGCGCCGGCACCATGACGCCGAGGTCGACGACGTCGTAGTTGTTGCACTGCAGGACGACGCCGACGATGTTCTTGCCGATGTCGTGGACGTCGCCCTTCACGGTGGCCATGACGACCTTGCCGTTGCTGCGCTCGGCGTCGCCGGGCTGCTTCTCCGCCTCGATGAACGGGATGAGCCAGGCGACCGCCTTCTTCATCACCCGCGCGGACTTGACCACCTGCGGCAGGAACATCTTCCCGGCGCCGAACAGGTCGCCGACGACGTTCATGCCGTCCATCAGCGGGCCCTCGATGACCTCGATCGGTCGCCCGCCGCGGGCGCTGATCTGCGCGCGCAGCTCCTCGGTGTCGGCCTCGACGAACTCGTCGAGGCCCTTGACCAGCGCGTGGGTGATCCGCTCGCCCACCGGCAGCGCGCGCCACTCCTCGGTGGCCGCCTCCTCCGCCGCGCCGGAGGCGGCGTAGTCCCCGGCGACCTCCAGCAGCCGCTCGGTGGCGTCGGGGCGGCGGGCCAGGACGACGTCCTCGATCCGGTCCCGCAGCTCCCGCGGCACCTCCTCGTAGACCTCCAGCGCGCCGGCGTTGACGATGCCCATGTCCATGCCGGCCGCGACGGCGTGGAAGAGGAACACCGCGTGGATGGCCTCGCGGACGCGGTCGTTGCCGCGGAAGGAGAACGAGACGTTGGAGACGCCGCCGGAGACGAGCGCGCCGGGCAGGTTCTGCTTGATCCAGCGGGTGGCCTCGATGTAGTCCAGCCCGTACCGGGCGTGCTCCTCGATGCCGGTGGCCACGGCGAACACGTTGGGGTCGAAGATGACGTCCTCGGCCGGGAAGCCGACCTGGTCCACCAGGACGTCGTGGGCGCGGCGGCAGATCTGCTGCCGCCGCTCGAGGCTGTCGGCCTGCCCCTGCTCGTCGAAGGCCATGACGACGACGGCGGCGCCGTAGCGGCGGCACAGCCGGGCCTGCTCGACGAACTCCGCCTCGCCGTTCTTCAGCGAGATCGAGTTGACGATCGACTTGCCCTGCAGCTGCTGCAGCCCGGCCTCGATGACCTCCCACTTGGAGGAGTCGACCATCACCGGCACTCGGCAGATGTCGGGCTCGGCGGCGATCAGCCGGGTGAAGCGGGTCATCGCCGCGACCCCGTCGATCATGCCCTCGTCCATGTTGACGTCGATGACCTGCGCGCCGGCCTCGACCTGCTGGCGGGCCACGGCCAGCGCGGTCGCGTAGTCGCCGTCGCGGATCAGCCGCCGGAAGCGGGCCGACCCGGTGATGTTGGTGCGCTCGCCGACGTTGACGAACAGCGAGTCGGCGTCGACGGTCAGCGGCTCCAGGCCCGAGAGCCGCAGCGCGGGCCGCCGGACCGGCGGCGTGCGCGGGGCCGCGCCCGCGACGGCGGCGGCGATGGCGGCGACGTGCTCGGGCGTGGTGCCGCAGCAGCCGCCGACGAGGTTGACGAAGCCGTCCTCGGCGAAGCCCTGAAGGATACCGGCGGTCTCGGCCGGCGCCTCGTCGTACTCGCCGAAGGCGTTGGGCAGCCCGGCGTTGGGGTAGCAGGAGACGAAGGTGTCGGCGACGCGGGCCAGCTCGGCGACGTAGGGCCGCATCTCCGCGGCACCGAGCGCGCAGTTGAGCCCGACGGCCAGCGGGCGGACGTGGCGCACCGAGTTCCAGAACGCCTCGGTGGTCTGCCCCGACAGCGTGCGGCCCGACGCGTCGGTGATGGTGCCGCTGACGATCACCGGCCAGCGGCGGCCGCGCTCGTCGAACAGCGTCTCCAGCGCGAAGACCGCGGCCTTGGCGTTGAGGGTGTCGAAGACCGTCTCGACCAGCAGCAGGTCGGCGCCGCCGTCGACCAGGCCGGTGGCCTGCTCCAGGTAGGCGGCGACCAGCTCGGGGAAGGTGACGTTGCGGGCGCCGGGGTCGTTGACGTCGGGCGAGATGGACGCCGTCCGGCTGGTCGGGCCCAGCGCCCCGGCGACCCAGCGCGGCTTGTCCGGCGTGCGCGCGGTCATCGCGTCGGCCTCGCGGCGGGCCAGCCGCGCGGCCGCCACGTTGATCTCGTGCGCCAGCTCCGACATGCCGTAGTCGGCCAGTGAGATCGCCGTCGCGTTGAAGGTGTTGGTCTCGATCAGATCCGCGCCGGCCTCGAGGTACTCGCGGTGGATGCCCGCGACCAGCTCGGGCTGGGTGAGCACGAGCAGGTCGTTGTTGCCCTGGACGTCGCGGTGCCAGCCGGCGAACCGCTCGCCGCGGTAGCCGGCCTCGCTGGGCCGGTCCCGCTGGATCGCCGTCCCCATCGCCCCGTCGAGCACCAGGATGCGCTGCTCGAGCAGAGCGGTCAGCTCCGCCGTGGCGTCGGGGCGGGGGGACGGGGCGTCGGTCACGGGCATCCTCGGGGTGGGTCGACGGCGGGCCGGGCCTGTCGCAGCAGCAGCGCGCGCGGCGCCGCGTGTGTTCCGCGGGCCATCCTCCCATCCCGCGCCACCCCGGCAGGACGGCGCGACCGACGTAGGCTCGCAGGGGTGATCGACCCGAAGTCCGCCTCCGAGGACCTGCCCCAGCTGAACCAGCCGGTGGTGGTGGTCGCGTTCGAGGGCTGGAACGACGCCGGGGACGCCGCCACCGGGGCGCTCGAGCACCTGGAGCTCATCTGGGACGCCACCCCCCTCGCGGCGCTCGACCCCGAGGACTACTACGACTTCCAGGTCAACCGGCCCACCGTCTCCCTGGTGGGCGGGGTGAGCCGGCGCGTGGAGTGGCCGACGACGCGCGTCTCGGTGGCCCGCCCGCCGGACAGCGACCGCGACGTCGTCCTCATCCGCGGCATCGAGCCCAACATGCGCTGGCGCGGCTTCTGCGAGGAGCTCATCGAGCTGTGCCACGAGCTCGACGTGCAGACCGTCGTCGCCCTCGGCGCGCTGCTCGCCGACACGCCGCACACGCGGCCCACGCCGGTCAGCGGGTCGGCCTACGACGACGAGTCCGCCCGCGCCTACGGCCTGGAGACCTCCCGCTACGAGGGCCCGACCGGGATCCTCGGGGTATTCCAGGACGCCTGCGTGCAGGCCGGGCTGCCGGCGGTGAGCTTCTGGGCCGCCGTTCCGCACTACGTCTCCCAGCCGCCCTCGCCGCGGGCGACCGTCGCGCTGCTGCAGCGCGTGGAGGAGGTGCTGGAGGTGGCCGTGCCGCTCGGCGCGCTGCCCCAGCAGGCCGACGAGTGGGTCAAGACCGTCGACGAGATGGCCCAGGAGGACGCCGAGGTCGTCGAGTACGTCCGCTCGCTGGAGGAGCGGGCCACCCAGAGCGACCTGTCCGAGGCCAACGGCGACCAGATCGCCCGCGAGTTCGAGCGCTACCTGCGCCGCCGGGGCTCCTCCCCCAACTGAGCGCTCCTCGGCCGTCGTCCCCCGGCGATGGTCGGGTGGTGCAGGCAGGAGTTGGGGATAACGGTCGGGGACGCCGCACTGCCGGTGGTGCTCGTCCATCGCCGGTGCTGCAGCGCCCGCAGTGCGCGAGGAACGCCGGCAGTGCGGCGGTCCGGCCCCGCTCCTGGAGCACTCCTCGTCCTCCTGGAGCGCTGCAGCGCCCCGGGAGGACGGACGGCACCCCAGGAGACAGCACCCCGGGAGTGACGGCGAGGGCTCAGGTGCGCAGCAGCGGGGCCATCCGGGCGGCGGCGTCGTCGGCGAAGAGCCGGTCGTGGGTGGCCAGCGCGAACCGGTCGGTCATGCCGGAGACGTGGTCGACCACCTGGGTCACCGGGTCGGCCGCGGTGTCGCGGTAGGTCGCCGGGATGAGCTCGGGGTGGGCGAGGTGGTGGTCGACCAGCCGGCGGATGACGTCGACGGCGAGCTGCTTCTGCCCCGCCGCGGTCTCCGAGGCGTACACCCGCTGGAACATGAACGCCCGCAGCTCGTGCATCGCCGCCAGCGGCCCGGCCGCCATGACCACCGCTCCCCCGTCGGCCAGCGACCCCGCGACGACGGCGTCGACCATCGCACCGACCATCTCGCTGCCGGGCTCGCCGAACACCGCGCGGGCGCGGGCGGGGAGGTCGGGTACCCGCAGCACCCCGGCGCGGACGGCGTCGAGCGCGTCGTGCGAGAGGTAGGCGATCCGGTCGGCGTACCGGACGCACTCCCCCTCCCGCGTCGCCGGCGGCGGGGTGATCTTCCAGCTGTGCGCGCGGATGCCGTCGCGCACCTCCCAGGTGAGGTTGAGGCGCTCGAGCACCTCGACGATCCGCACGCCCTGGGCCGCGTGGTGCCACCCGCCGGGCACGTAGGGGTCGAAGGCGTCCTCGCCGATGTGCCCGAACGGCGAGTGGCCGACGTCGTGACCGAGCGCGATCGCCTCGGCGAGGGTCTCGTTGAGCCCCAGCGCCCGGGCCAGCGAGCGGGCCACCTGGGTCACCTGCAGCGTGTGCGTGAGCCGGGTGACGAAGTGGTCGCCGTCGGGGTTGAGGAAGACCTGCGTCTTGTGCTTGAGCCGGCGGAAGGCCTTGGCGTGCAGGATCCGGTCGCGGTCGCGCTCGAAGGCGGTGCGCAGCCGGTCCTCGGGCTCGTCGACGGCGCGGCCCCGGCTGGCCGCCGAGCGCGCCGCGGCCGGGGCGAGCCCGGACTCCTCCGCCTCGCGCCCGGCGCGGTCGGTGAGACGGAACCCCCCGGCCGCGTCACCACCCAGGGACCCGCCCGGCATCACCCCTCCTGCGGCGCAGCGCCGAGCAGGTCGATGCCCAGCAGCGCGTCGACGGCGTCGGCCACCACCACCGGCGCGCCGTCGTCGACCTCGTCGTCGGGGCCGGCCGCCAGCGTCCGCGCGGCCCACGCGTCGACGACGGCGATGGCGCCGGGGCTGTCGAGGTCGTCGGCCAGCCGCTCGCGCAGCCCGGCCAGCACCGGCGCCGCCGGGGCGCCGGCGTCGCGGGCGACGGCCTGCCGCCAGGTGGCCAGCCGGGCCTCGGCGGCGGCCAGCAGGTCCGGCGTCCAGGCCCGGTCGGTGCGGTAGTGGCCCGACAGCAGCGCCAGCCGGATGGCCATCGGGTCGACGCCCTCGCCGCGCAGCTTGGAGACGAACACCAGGTTGCCGCGGCTCTTGCTCATCTTCTCGCCGTCCAGGCCGATCATCGCCGCGTGCACGTAGGCCCGGGCGAAGGGCTTGGTGCCCGCCAGGGCCTCGGCGTGGACGGCGGAGAACTCGTGGTGCGGGAAGACCAGGTCGCTGCCGCCGCCCTGCACGTCGAAGCCCATGCCGATGGTGTCCAGCGCGATGGCGGCGCACTCGATGTGCCAGCCGGGGCGGCCGTCGACGCCACGCGGCCCGGGCCAGGACGGCTCGCCCTCACGGCGACCGCGCCACAGCAGCGGGTCGAGCCGGTTGCGCTTGCCCGGGCGGTCGGGGTCGCCGCCGCGCTCGGCCGACAGCGCCAGCATGGTGGCCTCGTCGTAGCCGGACTCCTCGCCGAAGCCGGGCGCCTGGGCGATGTCGTGGTAGACGTCGCCGGTGCCGTCGTCGAGGACGTAGGCCAGGCCCTCGTCGAGCAGCGTCTCGACGTGCCGCACGATGCGCGGGATGGTCGCCACCGCACCCACGTAGTCGTCGGGCGGCAGCACCCGCAGCGCCGTCATGTCCTCGCGGAACAGCGCCGTCTCGCGCATGCCGAGCACGACCCAGTCCTCGCCGTCGCGCTCGGCGCGCTCGAGCAGCGGGTCGTCGATGTCGGTGACGTTCTGCACGTAGTGCACGGCGTGCCCGGCGTCCCGCCACACCCGACTGACCAGGTCGAAGGCCAGGTAGGTGGCGGCGTGGCCGAGGTGGGTGGCGTCGTAGGGCGTGATGCCGCAGACGTACATCCGGGCCACCCGGTCCGGCGCGGTGGCCACGACCTCTCCCCGGGCGGTGTCGAAGAGCCGGAGGACGGCGCCGGCACCCGGCAGGGTCGGCAGGAGCGGGGCGGGCCAGGCGAGCACGGGCAGGAGCCTAGTTGCGCGGCCGGGACCGCCCCGCGGACGCCGCCCCAGGTGGGGACGGCGCCCGCGGGGGCGGAGGGGTCCCTACTCCTGGTCGTCGTCGTCGACCCAGTCCAGGGTGCGGGTGACCGCCTTCTGCCACTTGCGGTAGAAGCGGTCGCGGGTGGCGTCGTCCATGGCCGGGGCCCAGCGCTTGTCCTCGGCCCACTGGCTGCTCAGCTCGTCCTCGTCGGCCCAGAAGCCGACCGCGAGGCCGGCGGCGTAGGCCGCGCCGAGCGCCGTCGTCTCGGCGATCCTGGGCCGGACGACGTCGACGCCGAGGATGTCGGCCTGGAACTGCATGAGCAGCTCGTTGACCACCATGCCGCCGTCGACCCGGAGCTCGGTGAGGTCCACCCCGGAGTCGGCGTTCATCGCCTCGACCACCTCGCGGGTCTGGTAGGCGGTGGCCTCCAGCACCGCCCGGGCGATGTGCCCGCGGTTGACGTACCGGGTGAGCCCGACCAGCGCGCCGCGGGCGTCGGAGCGCCAGTGCGGGGCGAACAGGCCGGAGAACGCCGGGACGAAGTAGGCGCCGCCGTTGTCCTCCACCGAGCGGGCGACGGCCTCGATCTCGCCGGCGCCGCCGATGAGGCGCAGGTTGTCGCGCACCCACTGCACCAGCGACCCGGTGACGGCGATCGAGCCCTCGAGCGCGTACACCGGCTTGCGGTCGCCGATCTGGTAGCAGACCGTCGTCAGCAGGCCGTTCTTCGACGCCACCGCCTCCTCGCCGGTGTTGAGCAGCAAGAAGTTGCCGGTGCCGTAGGTGTTCTTGGCCATGCCGGGCGAGAAGCAGACCTGGCCGAAGGTGGCCGCCTGCTGGTCACCGAGCGAGCCGGCGATCTTCACGCCGGCCAGCGCGCCGGCCTTGCGGCCCTCGCCGTACACCTCGGAGTTCGACCGGATCTCCGGCAGCATCGACACCGGGATGCGCATGTCGGCGGCGATCGACTCGTCCCACGCCAGCGTGCGGTAGTCCATGAGCATCGTGCGGGAGGCGTTGCTGACGTCGGTGATGTGCTGCCCGCCGTCGGTGCCGCCGGTCATGTGCCACAGCAGCCAGCTGTCGATGGTGCCCATGAGCAGGTCACCGCGCTCGGCGCGCTCGCGGGCACCCTCGACGTTGTCCAGGACCCAGGTCACCTTGGGCCCGGCGAAGTAGGTGGCCAGCGGCAGGCCGACCTTCTCCTTGTAGCGGTCGGCCCCGCCGCCGAGCTGCACCGAGCTCGGTGACGATGCGGTCGGTGCGGGTGTCCTGCCAGACGATGGCGTTGTAGACCGGTTCGCCGGTGGTCTTGTCCCAGACGACGGTGGTCTCGCGCTGGTTGGTCAGCCCCACCGCGGCCAGGTCGGTCCCGGTCAGGTCCGCGCGGGCCAGCGCCTGGCCGACGACCTCGCGGACGTTGGCCCAGATCTCGAGCGGGTCGTGCTCGACCCACCCGGCGCGCGGGAAGATCTGCTGGTGCTCCTTCTGGGCGACGGCGACGACCGCGCCGGCGTGGTCGAAGACCATGCAGCGGGTGCTCGTCGTGCCCTGGTCGATCGCGGCGATGTACTGGCTCACGGGGTCCTCCGGTGCGTCGTTGCAGGTGAGGGGTGCAGGTGAGGGGTGCAGGTGAGGGGTGCAGGTGAGGGGTGCGGGCGAGAGGAGGCAGGGGCGGGTCAGAAGACCTGGGAGACCAGGCCGGCGAGCACACCGCCGACGATCGGGCCGACCACCGGGACCCACGCGTAGCCCCAGTCGTTGCCGCCCTTCTTGGGGATGGGGAGCACCGCGTGCGCGACGCGGGGCCCGAGGTCGCGGGCGGGGTTGATGGCATACCCGGTGGGTCCGCCGAGGGAGTTGCCGATGCCGACGACGAGCAGGGCGACGGCAAGCGGGCCGATCTCCGAGGGCGTGTTGCCGAACTTGAGGACGACGTAGACGAGCACGAAGGTGCCGATCGCCTCGGTGACGGCGTTCCAGCCGTAGCTGCGGATCGCCGGGCCGGTGGAGAACGTCGCGAGGATCTCCCCCGGGTCGCCGTGGGCGGCGTAGTGCCGCTGGTAGGCCAGCCAGGCGACGACGGCGCCGAGGAACGCCCCGATGAACTCGCCGGCGAAGTACACCAGCGTGTTGCCGAAGGTGACGGCGACGCCGGGGGCGTACTCGTCGGCCCCGGACGCCCACAACCCGAGCGTGACCGCCGGGTTGAGGTGGCCGCCGCTGCGGTAGGCGCCGTACACGCCGATGAAGACGCCGAGGCCCCAGCCGAAGTTGATGAGCAGCCAGCCGCCGCCCTGCCCCTTGGACTCGGTGAGCAGGACGTTGGCGACGACACCGACGCCCATGAGCAGCAGCAGGCCGGTGCCGAGCACCTCGGAGAAGAAGACGGAGGTCAGTGACACCCTGGAGACACCTCTCTGTGTCCGGTTGTGCCTTGGTGAGATCCCACCCGGGCGGGTGAGTCGTGCGGGGCCCGGGGAACACCTCCCTCCGGTGGGGACGGACGACGTGGTCGGGTCTGCGGCCGGGCCGCCGGTCGCGGCGGCCCGGCCGTGGTCCTCAGGAGGCGCTGGCGAAGGGGGTGATCTCCGGCGCCTGCAGCCGGGCGGCCTCGGCGGAGTCGTCGTCGGGCATGGCCTCGGCGGCCCGCTCGGCCTCCACCCGCGCCAAGTAGGTGGCGATCTCCCGCTCCACCTGGGCGTCGTCCCAGGCCAGCAGGCCGGCCATGAGCGCGGCGGCCGGGCGGGCCGACGCCGTCCCCCGGTCGGCCTGCTCGTAGGACAGCCGGGTGCGGCGGGTGAGGACGTCCTCCAGGTGCAGCGCCCCCTCGGCGGTGACGGCGTAGACGACCTCGGCGCGCAGGTAGTCCGGCGCCCCCTCCAGCGGCCGGCCGAGGTCGGGGTCGGCGTCGACCAGGGCGAGCACCTCGTCGACGAGGCTGCCGTAGCGGTCGAGCAGGTGCTCGACGCGGGTCTCGGTCCAGCCGTGCGCGGCGGCCAGGTGGCTCTTGCGGTTCCACCGCACCCGGTAGCCGTCGGCACCGACCAGCGGCAGCTCCTCGGTGAGGGAGGCGGGGACCGCGGCGTCGGGGTCCTCCCCGGGTGCCCGGTCGGCCAGCGCCATGTCCACGACGTCGCGGGCCATCACCCGGTAGGTCGTGTACTTGCCGCCGGCGATCACGGTCAGCCCGGGCCGGACGGTGGCCACGGTGTGCTCGCGGGAGACCTTCGTCGTCGAGCCGCTGCCGTCGTCGACCGGCTGCAGCAGCGGACGCAGGCCGGTGTAGACGCCGAGGACGTCCGCGCGCGTCAGCGGGCGGGTCAGGACGGCATTGGCGTGCTCGAGCAGGTAGTCGACGTCGGCGGCCGAGGCGACCGGGTGGTCCTTGGCGAGGTCCCAGGGGGTGTCGGTCGTGCCGATCACCCAGTGGGTGGGCCACGGGATGATGAACAGCACGCTCTTCTCGGTGCGCAGGATGAAGCCGTCCTCGCCGGCGATCACGCTGCGCGGCACGGCGATGTGCACGCCCTTCGACGCCCGCACGGTGAGGCCCTGGGCGCGGAAGAGCTCCTGGGTCTGGTCGGTCCACACGCCGGTGGCGCCGACGACGTGGCGGGCGCGGATGGTGAGCTCGCGGCCGGTCTCCAGGTCGACGGCGCGCACGCCGGCCACCCGGCCGCCCTCCTCGAGGTAGCCGGTGACCTGGGTGCGGCTGGCCGCCAGCGCGCCGTGGCCGACGGCGGTGCGCACGAGCACCTGCACGAGGCGGGCGTCGTCGACCTTGGCGTCCCAGTAGCGGATGGCGCCGATGGCGACGTCGTCGCGCAGCGACGGGGCCACCCGCCGCAGCGCCTTCTTCGACAGGTGCCGGTGCAGGGGGACGCCCCGGCCGCCCACGCGGCCCAGCAGCCCGCCGAGGGTGTCGTAGAGGGCGATGCCGGCGCCGGTGTAGACCCGCTCCCACACGCGGTGGCGCAGCGGGTAGAGGAAGGGCACCGGGTGCACCAGGTGCGGGGCGAGGCGGCCGACGAGCAGTCCGCGCTCGTGCAGGGCCTCGTGCACGAGGGCGAAGTCGAGCATCTCCAGGTACCGCAGGCCGCCGTGGACGAGCTTGCTGGCCCGGCTGGAGGTGCCCGAGGCCCAGTCGCGCTGCTCGAGCAGCCCGACGTCGAGACCCCGGCTGGCGGCGTCGAGGGCGGCGCCGGCGCCGGTGACCCCGCCGCCGATGACGAGGACGTCGAGGGTCTGGCCGGCCATGCGGTCGAGCGCGTCGCTGCGGTTCTGCGGTGACAGGGCGGTGGGCACGGTGGCACTCCTGGGTGGTGCGCTGGGACCCGGCGCTGGTGCCGGCTCCCCGGAACAGGGGGAAACCTCCCGCTGTCGTGCGTCTCGGGCAAGAGGGCTGCACGTCTGTGCACGTGCGGACTACCGTCGATCGGGTCGGCAGCGCGTCGGCGGGGAGGACGGCGATGTCGGGGGATGACCGGGTCGAGCGGGTGGCCCGCCGGTACTGGCTGGACAGGGCCACGATGGAGGAGATCGCCGTCGAGGAGGGTGTCTCCCGGTCGACGATCTCCCGCGCCCTTGACATCGCGCGGGCGACGGGGGTCGTCTCGGTGTCGGTGAACCCCGTGCACGGACGTGCAGCCGCCATGGCGGTGGAGCTGGGCCACCGGCACGGCGTCTCGGCGCGCGTGGTCGCCGTGCCGGACGACGCGCCCGACCTCACCCGGTTGCGCCTGGTCGCCGCCGAGACCGCGGCGGTGCTCGACGAGGTCATGGCGCCGGGGTCCACCCTCGGGCTGGCCTGGGGCACCACCACCAGCGCCGTCGGCGAGCACCTGCGTGCCCGGCCGCTGCGCGACGCGCACGTCGTCCAGCTCAACGGGGCGATGAACACCCACAGCAGCGGCGTCGGCTACGGCAGCGACGTCCTGGGCCGGTTCGGCCGGGCGTGGGACGCGCAGGTGCACCACTTCCCGGTGCCGGCCTTCTTCGACCGGCCCGAGACCCGCCAGGCGATGTGGCGCGAGCGCAGCGTGCGCCGGGTGCTGGGCATCCAGCAGGCGGCCGACGTCGCCCTGTTCGGCATCGGCGCGGTGGCCGGCGCGGTGCGCTCCCGGGTGTACGCCGAGGGCTACCTGACGGCCGGGGACCGCGCCGACCTCGCCGCCGCCCACGTCGTCGGGGACGTGTGCACGGTGTTCCTGCGCGCGGACGGCTCCTGGGACGGCATCCCGCTCAACGCCCGCACCAGCGGCCTGCTGCCGCCGGCGCTGCGCCGGGTCCCCCGGCGGGTGTGCGCCGTCGCCGGCAGCAACAAGGTGGTCGGGCTGGCCGCGGCGCTGGCCGGCGGGCTGGTGACCGACCTGGTGCTCGACGAGCGGACGGCGCAGGAGCTGCTGGCGCGCCGCCCGGTCCCGAGGCCCCCGGCGCTGTGGAGCCGCTGACCCGTGCGGGGCTAGCGTCGGGCACCCCGTCCCGCGAGGAGGCGTCCGTGGAGCCGTTCGCGTACCTGCCGGAGCTGCGCCGGGCCGACGCCCGCTTCGCCGACGCCGCGGCCGAGGCCGTGCTGGCCACCGGGTGGGCCGCCCCGGTCCCCGGCTGCCCGGGGTGGACGCTGGCCGACCTGGTGTGGCACCTGGGCTCGGTGCAGCACTTCTGGGCGTGGGTGGTGCGCACCCGCGCGCCGGACCCCGGCGGGTACGACACGCCGCGCCGCCGTCCCGACGACGAGCTGCTGGGCTGGTCGGCCGGGCAGTCCGCGGAGTTGGAGACCGTGCTGGCCGCCGCCGACCCCGCCGAGCGGGTGTGGACGTGGGCGCCGCGGCACGACGTCGCCTTCGTGCTGCGGCGGCAGGTGCACGAGGCGGTCGTGCACACCGTCGACGTCGAGCAGGTGCTCGGCGACGTCCGGCCCGTCCCCGCCGACGTCGGTCTCGACGGGCTCGACGAGTGGCTGGAGGTGGTCGTGCCCGGCGTCTTCCCCGACGGCCCGCCCGAGGGCGCGCACCCGGTGGTGCTGCACGCCATCGACGCCGGGGTCGAGCGCACGCTGTTCGCCGGCAGCCGGCCGTGGCCGGTCGCGACGGTGCGCGGGAACGCCGGTGACCTGCTGCTGGCCGTCTGGCGGCGGGTGCCGCTGGAGGTGCTCACCGTCGACGGCGACGGCCTGCAGGCGGCCGCGATGATCGACCGGGTGCGCCTCGACTGAGGAAGGACCTCCCTGCCCCCCCGCCGCTCGCGAGCTCGCAGCGGGACCCTGCAGGGAGGCCGCCGTCCTCCTCCGCCTGCGTTGCCTCAGGGCCAGGTGACGGCGTGCCGGTCGAACTCCTCGCCGGTCTGCACGCCGACCACGCAGAACACCAGCCCGGCCGGGTCGAGCATCTGCCAGAACGAGCCCATGTCGCGGTGGCGGGTGGCCCCCAGCGCCTCCAGCCGCGCCACCTCGGCCGGGACGTCGTCGGTCTCGACGTCGACGTGCCAGCGCGGCGGCGTCCCCGCCCCGGTGCGCTGCACCTCGAGGTGGACGCCGTCGGCGAAGCAGCCCAGCGAGGCCCAGTCGGCGTCCGTGGCGTCCGGGACGGCGGCCCGCCCGGTCGCACCGGCCCAGAACGCGGTGCCGGCGGCGTGGACCTCCGGTGGCAGGTCGAGCAGGAGGATCGCCAGTCGGCTCCGGTGCGCCATGCGCGGGATGCTGCCCGCCCCACCGACGGTGGGGCTAGAACGGCGGCCAGGGCAGCGCCGGCCAGTCGCCGCTGGGTTCGGGGTGCAGCTGGGTGCGCAGCATCTCGGCCACCCGCTGCTGGGTGCAGCGCACCTCGCGGCGGGTGAGGTGCTCGTGCAGCGCCTCGCCGAGGTCGCCGCGCAGGTCGTCGGCCAGCCGCTCGAGCACGGCCAGCGCCTCCAGCGGCAGTGGCTTGCCCGCCCAGCGCCACAGCAGCGTGCGCAGCTTCGGGTCGGTGGAGAAGCAGATGCCGTGGTCGACGCCGTACACGTGCCCCGACGACGTCGGGATGATGTGCCCGCCCTTGCGGTCGGCGTTGTTCACCACCGCGTCGAAGACGGCCATGCGGCGCAGGCCGGGGTGGTCGGAGCGCACGAACCGGTGCAGGTCGACGTCGGGGTCCCCGTCGATCCACAGCTGCACCATGCCGGGGCCGAAGGGGCCCTCGCGCAGCACGGTGGGCGGCACGACCGACCAGCCGGTGGCCTCGCTGACCAGCGCCGCGGACACCTCGCGCCCGGCGAGGGTGCCGTCGGGGAAGTCCCACAGCGGGCGCTCGCCGGCCACCGGCTTGTAGACGCACTCGGCCTCGAGGGCGGCGGTGCGGATGGCGCCGACGAGGGTGACGTTGCTGGCGTCCAGCATGCGGCCCTCGAGGTCGATCTCGCCCTCGAGCAGCAGGGTCCGCATCTCGGCGTCGTCGGCGGGGGCGCGCAGCCCGGCCGCGGGGTGTTCGGTCATCGCCGGTCCGGTACCCGGTTCAGCGGCGGTAGCCGTTCTGCCGGGGGCACACGTGCCCGGTGGGGTCGAGCGGCAGCGAGCACAGCGGGCAGGAGGGCCGGCCGGCGGCGACGACGCGGCGGGCGCGGGCCACGAAGGAGCGCGCGGCACCGGGCGTGATGGTGACCCGCAGCGCGTCGGGGCCGTCCTCGGCGTCGGAGAGGATCGCGTCCTCGTCGACGGGCTCCTCGCCGGCGGCCACGGCCTCGACGACGACGGCCTGCGCCTCGCCGTCCCAGGCCAGGCCCATCGCGGCGACGCGGAACTCCTCGTCGACCGGCGCGGTGAGCGGCTCGAGGTCGTCGACCTCGGCCTGGGCGGGGACGACGGTGCCGGGCCGGGTGGCGATCTCGTCGAGCAGCTCGTCCATGCGCTCGGCGAGCACCTGGACCTGCGACTTCTCCAGCGCGACGCTGACCACGCGGCCCTCGGCGTCGGAGGCCTGCAGGTAGAAGGTCCGCTCCCCCGGCTGGCCGACCGTGCCGGCGACGAACCGGGACGGGCGGTCGAAGCGGTAGACCTGGCGGGACACGCGATCAGGTTACGCGGGGCCGCCGACACCGGCGCCGACCGTCAGGTCACGGCCGCGCCGGCCCCGCCGCCGACCACGGCGTCGGAGTCGGCCTTCCGGCGTCGCCGGCCCTTCCTCCTGGGCGGGATCAGCGCGGTGACGTCCCCGCCGGTGTCGTTGACGCGCAGCACGAACGGGCGGGTGTCGGTGTAGCTGACCACCGAGATCGACGCCGGGTCGACCACGATCCGCTGGAAGGCGTCCAGGTGCAGGCCGAGGGCGTCGGCGAGGACGGCCTTGATGACGTCGCCGTGGCTGCAGGCCAGCCACACCGCGTCGGGGCCCAGGCGGGCGTTCCACTCGCGGACGGCGGCCACCGCGCGGGACTGGGTCTGCGCGAGCCCCTCCCCCTCGGGCCCGGGGAACACCGCCGCGGAGGGGTGCTGCTGCACGACCTTCCACATGGGGTCCTTGACCAGCTCCTTGAGCGGACGGCCGGTCCAGTCGCCGTAGCGGGCCTCCCCGAGCCGCTCGTCGGTCTGCAGCTCCAGGTCGCGGCCGGCGAGGACGGCGCCGGCGGTCTGCCGGCAGCGGTCCAGGGGGCTGCTGACCACCGCGGCCAGCGGCACGGGCGCCAGCCGGGCCCCCACCGCCGCCACCTGCGCCTGCCCGCTCTCGTCGAGCTCGACCCCCGGCGTCCACCCGGCGAGCACGCCTCCCGCGTTGGCGGTCGTCCGGCCGTGCCGCAGCAGGATGACGGTGGTCACGCGGTGGAGCCTAGGGCGGCGTCCCGGACCGCGCCGTCCCTCGGCGGAGCACGGGCGCCGCCCGTCCTCCCCCACCGCAGCGCGTCCTCCCTCACCGCGCACCGTGCGGGAGGACACGCGACGATCAGGTTCCCTGATCGTCGCCGCCCCCTCAGGAGGGGGGGAGCACGCCGACGCCGACGAGGGCCAGCAGCGCCAGGCCGAGCACCACCCGGTACACGACGAAGGGCGTGAACGTGCCGCGGTCGAGGTAGCGCAGCAGCCAGGCGATGACCGACAGGCCCACGGCGAAGGCGATCACCGTGGCCAGCAGCGTCGGCCCCCAGCTGACCGTCTCGCCGGCCACCTCGCCGGTCAGCGACTCGTACACCTGGAACAGACCCGAGGCGAGGACGGCGGGCACGGCCAGCAGGAAGGAGTACCGCGCTGCCGCGGCCCTGGTGTAGCCGAGGAAGAGCCCCATCGTGATCGTGCCGCCCGAGCGGGACACGCCGGGCACCAGGGCCATCGCCTGGGCCAGGCCGAACAGCAGCCCGTCGCGCACCGTCAGGTGGCGCAGCTCCCGGCGCTTGCGGCCGACCCGGTCGGCCCAGTACAGGACCAGGGAGAAGGCGACCAGCGAGATGGCCACGATCCGCAGGTCGCGCAGCGTCGTCTCGATGTCGTCCTGGAAGAGCAGGCCGAGGACGCCAATCGGGATGCTGCCGACGATGATCAGCCAGCCCGTGCGGGCGTCGGGGTCGCTGCGGCGGGAACGGTCGAACAGCGCCCGCAGCCAGGCGGCGATGATCCGGCCGATGTCGCGCCGGAAGTAGAGCAGCACCGCGGCCTCGGTGCCGATCTGCGTGATCGCGGTGAACGCCGCGCCGGGGTCACCCCAGCCGGCGGCCTCGCCGACCACCCGCAGGTGGGCGCTGGAGGAGATCGGCAGGAACTCCGTCAGCCCCTGCACCAGCCCCAGGACGACCGCCTCGAACCAGCCCACCGCCGGTCAGTCCTGCGGTCGAGACGACGGGCGGGCGGAGGTACACGGGGGTGTCAGGAGCACGGGCGCACACCCTAGGACGGCGACCTGTGCACGGCCGGGCACGCCCCGGCGCGGCGTCGCGCACACCCGAGCCCACACCCGAGCCTCCACACGAGCCCGCACTCGCCGCGTCCCCCGGCCCGGGACGCCGTCCGGAGGTAGGTTGGCCGGTCGTGGAACAACGGGCGCTGGGACGCAGCGGCCTGGTCGTCTCCCGGCTGGCGCTGGGCACCATGACCTGGGGCCGCGACACCGACGAGGACGAGGCGGCGCTGCAGCTCACCTCGTTCGTCGACGCCGGCGGCACGCTCGTCGACACCGCCGACGTCTACTGCGACGGCGAGAGCGAGCGCACCCTGGGCCGGCTGCTGGCCGACGTCGTCCCCCGCTCGGAGCTGCTCGTGGCCACCAAGGCGGTGGGCCGGACGGGGCGCGGGCCGATGGGCCGCGGCGGCTCCCGTGGGCACCTGCTCGCGGCGCTGGACGCCTCGCTGGAGCGCCTCGGCGTCGACCACGTCGACCTGTGGCAGCTGCACGCCTGGGACGAGCACACCCCGGTCGAGGAGACCCTCGCCGCCTGCGACGCCGCCGTGGCCTCCGGCCGGGTGCGCTACGTCGGCGTCAGCAACTTCACCGGCTGGCAGACCGCGCAGGCCGCGACCTGGCAGCGCGCGTGGCCGGGGCGCACGCCGCTGGTGAGCACCCAGGTCGAGTACTCGCTGCTGCAGCGCGGCGTCGAGCGGGAGGTGGTGCCCGCGGCCGAGGCGCTGGGCCTGGGCGTCCTCGCCTGGTCGCCGCTGGGCCGCGGCCTGCTGACCGGCAAGTACCGCTCGGGCACCCCCGACGGGTCCCGCGGCGCGTCCCCGGAGTGGCAGGGTTTCCTCGACGACCTGCGCTCGGCGGTGTCCGAGCGGATCGTCGAGGCGGTGGTGACCGCCGCCGACGGCCTGGGGACGAGCCCGCTGGCCGTGGCGCTGGCCTGGGTGCGCGACCGCCCCGGCGTCGTCGCCCCGGTCGTCGGCGCGCGCACCGCCGAGCAGCTGCAGGCCTCGCTCGACGCCGACGCGGTGCGGCTGCCCGCGGCGATCCGGACGGCGCTGGAGGACGTCTCGGCGCCGCACTTCTCCTACCCCGACCAGAGATCCGCCCGATGAGCACCCCCTCGACCAGCACCGCGCCGTCCCCCACCGCCGGCGACCCGGTCTTCGCCGCCTTCTGCGCCGCGGGCCTGTGGCCGGGGCTGGGCAAGCGCGCCGTCGCCGAGCTGCCGGCCGCCGGCATCACCTCCCCCGACGACGTCACCGCCGCGAAGCTGCTGACGATGCCGCGGGTCGGCAAGCAGCGCGCCGAGCGGCTGTTCTCCTCGTTCCTGTCCGCCCAGCCGACGTACTCCGTCGTCGAGCTGCTGGTGCGCGCCGGGCTGGAGGCGCGGCTGGCGTCCTCGGCGGCCGACACGCTGGGCGACGACGCCGCCCGCCGGCTGCGCGACGACCCGTGGGCGCTGCTCGGCCTGCCCAACGTGAGCCTCACCGACGCCGACCGGCTGGCCATCTCGCTGCTGCCCGGCGCCGACCGGCAGGACACCCGCCGCGGCCGCGCGATCGTCGTCATGACCCTGCGGACGGCGACCCGCGACGGGCACACCGTGCTCCCCGCCGACCTGGTGGTGGCCGCGCTGCACGCCGAGGGCGTCGCCGACCCGGCGGCCGCGATCGTCGCGGCGGTGGAGTCCGGCGAGGTGCTCGACCACGAGCCGCCCGAGCCGGAGTGGGACGAGGAGTCCGGGGAGGAGCCGCCCGAGCCCGATCCGGCGCTGCGGACGCTGTCGCTGGCCCGCTACGGCATGGCCGAGGAGGCCGTCGCCGAGGGCGTGGCGCGGCTGGCGGCCACCGCCGAGCGGATCGCCGACCCCGCCGCCGTCCGGTCGGTGGCCAAGGGCCTCGACGAGGCGCAGAAGGCCGCCGTGGCGCAGGTGCTCGGCGCCGGGGTCTCCCTGCTGACCGGTGGCCCGGGCACCGGCAAGAGCCGCACCGTGGCGGCCGTGGTCGAGCTGCTCATGGCCAGGGGCACCGAGGTGGCGCTGGCCGCGCCCACCGGGCGGGCGGCCAAGCGGCTGGAGGAGCTCACCGACCACCCGGCGACGACGGTGCACCGGCTGCTGGGCGCGCAGGGCTTCGGCGGCGGGTTCGCCCGCACCGAGGAGTGGCCGCTCGACGCCGACGTGGTGGTGGTGGACGAGGCCTCGATGCTCGACGTCGAGCTCACCGCGGCGCTGCTGGAGGCCTGCCCTGACGGCACCCACCTGCTGCTGGTCGGCGACCCCGCGCAGCTGCCCTCGATCGGCCCCGGCCACGTGCTCGGCGACCTCATCGACTCGCGGGCCGTCCCGGTGACGGAGCTGACCACGCTCTACCGGCAGGCCGAGGGCGGGGCGATCGCCCGGCTGGCCGGCGCGGTGCGCACCGGGCAGCTGCCGCCGGTGGACTCCCCCGACCGCGAGGTCGTCGTCGTGCCGGCGTCCGGCAGTGGCGAGGCGGCGCGGCGGGTGGTGCAGCTGGTCACCGACTCGATCCCGCGGGCGCTGGGCATCGAGCCGCGCAACGTGCAGGTGGTGACGCCGGTGCACCGCGGGCCGGCCGGCACCATCGAGCTGAACAAGGCGCTCAAGGACCGGCTCAACCCCGGCGACGGGACGGTGTTCGGCTTCGACGTCGGCGACCGGGTGGTGGCCACCGCCAACCACCTCGACCTCGAACCGGTCGGGTTCGCCAACGGCGAGGTCGGCGTCGTCACCGGCACCGGGGAGGGGTCGCTGACGGTCGACTTCTCCTCCGGGCCGGTGACCGTGACCGGCGACGCGCTGCCCGACCTGCGCCACGGCTGGGCGATCACGGTGCACCGCGCGCAGGGCTCGGAGTGGCCCGGCGTCGTGGTCGTGCTGCCGCCGGAGGCCGGCGGGATGCTCTCGCGGCCGCTGGTCTACACCGCGCTCACGCGGGCGCAGCAGCACCTGTCGATCGTGCACGCCTCGGGGGCGGCGCTGGCCCGGGCGGTGAGGGAGGTCGACGTCCGGCCCCGGCGCACCCGCCTCGCCGCGCTCCTGCAGGAGAACCTGGCGCAGGCATAGCCGAAGGACCCTCCTGCCCCCCACCACTCGCAGGCTCGCGGCGGGCCCCTGCAGGAGGGCCGCCGCACGTCCTGGCCGCCAGCACGTGCGGATGGCTTCCTATGCCTCGTCGCCGGCGGCGCGGAGGGCGCACAGCAGCCGGGACGTCGCCGCGTGCAGCTGGCCGGGGCAGGTCAGCGGCCGCCGGAAGCGCACCCGGACGTCGCGCTGACCGCCCGGCCGCTCGATCCGGAACCGGTAGCCGAACCGGTCGACGCCCAGAGGCCGCACCGTCTCCCCCGGCCCGACGGCGACCCGGCCGCGCAGCGCGGTGAGCACGTCGGGGTGGTCGCGCTCGAGGTGGCGCAGCACCCGCTCCTCGACGGCGGCCAGGGGGTCGGGCCGGGCCGCGGCGAACCCGGCCGGGGACACCTCGGTGCACGCGCCCCCCTCGCGCAGCACCACCTCGGCGAGGTCCAGGCGCAGCAGCGCGGCCGCGCCGCCGACGTCGAGCAGCGCGCCCTCGGGCCGCACCTCGGCGAAGTCCAGCGCGGCGGCGGTGCGCTCGGCCGGCGCCACCGGGGTCAGCCAGCCCGAGAGCCACAGCGTGGCGCGCACCGGGTCGCGCAGCGGCATCGGGGCGCGGTCGCTCACCACCAGCAGCGCCGAGACGTCGGCCCGCCCGTCCAGCGCCGCGGCGACCTCGCCGTCGGAGGGCACCAGCACGAGCACCGACCCGGTCGCCGTGGTGGCGTGCGCGAGCGGCCGGGTCGGCTGGCGGCCGGGCAGGCACAGGGCGGCCGGGAGCCGGGTGGCCGTGGTCCGGGCGCGCTCGGCGGTGCCGGCCACGGACAGGGCCGGGGAACCGGGGCAGGTGGTCAAGGCTCCCCCTCGGGACGGTGACTTAGGACAGCCTAACCACACCCATCTCCGAGGGGAAGCGCCGGGTCAGGCCAGCGGCCCGCTGTTCAGGTCGATCGCTCGCCGTAGCCGCCGGCGCAGCAGCACGACCGCGCCCGCGCCCATGGCGCCGAGGACGACGCTCGTCCAGGGCACGTCCCCGGGCTCCCCGGTCGCGAGGGGGACGACGACGCTGACGACGGCCAGCACGAGCCACCCGGCGCCCACCGCGAGGAGCAGCCGCTGCGCGCGCGTCCCGTCCCGCCACCGCGGACCCAGCCCCGCGATCTCCTGGCGGGCCAGGTCCACGGCAGCCCGGCGCAGGCGCTCGTCGTCGAGCCGCTGCCCCCGAGCCACGGCGGCACGGACCGTCGCCGCCTCCCCGGCCGTGAGCCGGTGGCCGCGCACCAGGTCACCCCAGGGGTCGGGCCCCCGGCCGGGACGCAGCCGCGACCAGAACCGCCGCCGGCCCACCCAGAACGCCAGCAGCGGCAGACCGACGAGCAGCAGCACGATCGAGACGACGGCGGCGGTCACGCCGGCGATCGTCGGCGTCCCGGCCGGTCGGCGCGACGGGCTCGCCCGATCGGGTGCCGCGCGGCGGTGCCACCCCGACCCCGCGCCCTCAGACCTCCCGCTCGTCCTCGTCGAGGGGGACGTCGGCCTGCTGTTCGAGGACGTCGGCCTCGTTCGCGTCGCGGTCGCCGACCGGACCAGGGGTGCCGGCGGCACCGGGCGCGGCGGCCAGCTGCTGCTCCAGCGCGTCGGCCTCGGGGACGGCGTCGCCGATCGCGTCGGCGTCGCCGGCCACCACCGGCGCGGCGGGCTCGAGGAGCGCCTCCTGCTCGGCGCGGTCGGCGTCGTTCGCGGCACCGGGCTCGGTCACGTCGTCCTCCTGCTCGTCGTGCGGTCGGGGTCGCCGCCCATCCTGCCGCCCGGCCGTGGCGGTGGCAGCACCGGAACGCGCGAGGACCGGGGCGGGAACGCGTGGATGACCCGGCCGCACCGGCCGTGGCACGATCGGTCGGGTGGACGGCGCCGACGACTACGAGTACGCGCCGCTGCGGATCCCGCCGGGCACGTCCCGGTCCGCAGCGGCCACCATGCTGAGCCTCCAGGTCGACGTCGGCGGGTGGGAGCTGGCCCGCCTCCAGCTGCACGCGGACGGCACCCGCAGGGCCGTGCTGCGGCGGCGGGCGCGACTGTCCTACCTGCCGATGCCGGTCACCTGACGGACCCCGTCCTCCGGACGGGACCGCTCACGCCACCAGCACGACCTTGCCGGCCGTGCCCCGGTCGGCCAGCGCCGCGAGCGCCTGCGGCGCCCGGTCGAGCGGCAGCACCTGGCCCACGAGCGGGTCGATCGCCCCCGTGGCGACCAGGCCGACCAGCTCGTCGTGGGTCCGCGCGATCACGGCGGGGTCCTTCTCCTCGTACAACCCCCAGTGCAGGCCGACGACGCTGTAGTTCTTGACCAGCGCGTGGTTGGCCGGGGCGTCGGGGATGCGACCGCGGGTGAAGCCGACGACGACCAGCCGGCCCTCGAAGGCGGTGCACCTCCGCGACCGGTCGAACACGTCGCCGCCCACCGGGTCGTAGACGACGTCGGCGCCCTCGCCGCCGGTGAGCTCCTTGACCACGGGGACGAAGTCCTCGGCGGTGTAGTCGATCACGTGGTCGGCGCCCAGCTCGCGGCAGACCTCGACCTTGTGTGCACCGCCCGCGGTGGCGATCACCCGCGCGCCGGCGGCCCTGCCCAGCTGGATCGCCGCCGAGCCGACACCGCCGGCCCCGGCGTGCACGAGCAGCCACTCCCCCGGCTGCAGGTGCGCGCGGCGGTGCAGGCCGACGTGCCGGTCTGGTAGGTGAGGTACAGCGCGGCGGCCTTCTCGTCGGACAGCGAGTCCGGCACCGGCCAGGCGTCGTGGGCGTCCATCAGCGCGTACTCGGCGAAGGCGCCGGGGCCGCCGGCCGGGCCGCCGATCACCCGCCGGCCGTCCTCGGTCTCGCCGCACAGCTCGACACCGGGCGTGTAGGGCAGCGGCGGGCGCTCCTGGTACCGCCCCTGCGCCATGAGCACGTCGGGGAAGTTCAGCGCCGCCGCCCGCACGCGGACCTCGATCTGCCCCTCGCCCGGCGTCGGCTCCTCGACGTCCTCCGGCCGCACGACCTCGGAGGGATCGCCGAGCTCGTGGACCCGCCATGCACGCATGCGCACGACCCTGCCAGAGCCCCGGCGACCCCCTCTCCGCGGCCGAGGGCGGGCGGGCGGGCAGGCAGGCGGGTGGGCGGGCAGGCGGGCCACGATCAGGTTCCCTGATCATGGCGCGTCCTCCCTCACCGTGGGACGTGAGGGAGGAGGCGCTGCGGTGCGGGAGGACGGCGTCAGCGCATCGACGGCGGGCGCAGCGCCTCCGGGACGACGGCGGTCTCGCCGGTCGCCGTCTTCGCGCTCGGCACGCCCTTGAACCGATAGGGCACCGTGCCGACGCCGGGCTGGATGACGTAGGCGGCACCGGGCTCGCCGGCCTCCCAGGCCATGACCATCGCGTCGGCCACCTCGGCGGCGGGGATCACCGGGAACTGCGCGGCCTCGAACTCGTGCCGGATGCGGTCGATGATCGCGGTGTCGGCGAACCCCGGGCAGATCGCCGAGATGGTGGTGCCCTCGCGGGTCAGCCGAGGCGCCATCGAGCGGACGAAGGCGATGGCCCCGCCCTTGGCCACGCTGTAGCCCGGGTCGGTGGCCATCGGCGAGAGGCCGGCCAGTGACGCCGTCACGACGATCGCGCCGCCGCCGGCGCGCTTGATCGCCGGGCGGGCGGCCTGCACGCCGTAGACCACGCCGAACAGGTCGACGTCGACCACGCGCATGAACTCGTCGAGGTCGAGGGCGTCGTCGCTCTTGGCCGCCGAGATGCCGGCGTTGAGGTAGGCGGCGTCCAGGCGCCCGTGCTCGGCCTCGACCTGCGCGACGACGGCCTCGTTCGCGGCGCGGTCGGTGACGTCGAGGGCGAGGAAGTGCGCGCCGAGGTCGTCGGCCACCGACCGGTTGCGCTCGGAGTCGAGGTCGGCGACGACGACGGTGACGTCGCGCCCGCGCAGCTTCTCGGTGAGCGCCCGACCGAAGCCGCCGGTCCCCCCGGTGATCAGCGCGACGGAACCGGGGCCGGGAGGTGTGGGAGAGGTCACCCCGGCATCACACCACGACGGTGTTCCGCATCCTCCGGCCCCACTCCCCTCGCGGGGTGCGCGCTCAGACCGAGCGGAGGAAGCGGTCGAGCACCCGGACGCCGAAGCGCAGCGACTCCACCGGCACCCGCTCGTCGATGCCGTGGAACAGCGAGGCGAAGTCCAGGTCGGCCGGCAGCCGCAGGGGGGAGAAGCCGAAGCAGCGCATGCCGAGGAGCTCGAAGCTCTTGGCGTCGGTGCCGCCGCTCATGGTGAACGGCACGGGGCGGGCGCCGTCGTCCTCCGCCCTCAGCGCGGCGACCATCTGGTCGACCAGCGGGCCGTCGAACGTCGTCTCCACGGCCTGGTCGTGCACCAGCCACTCGCGCTGCACGCCCTCGCCGACCAGCGAGGCCAGCTGCCGCTCGAACTCCTCCTCCTGGCCGTGCAGGAAGCGGCCGTCGACGGTGGCGCTCGCCGTGCCGGGGATGACGTTGGCCTTGTAGCCGGCGTCGAGCATCGTGGGGTTGGCGGTGTTGCGCAGGGCCGCGCCGATCATCCGGCTGATGCTGCCGAGGCGGGCGAGCGCCTCCTCGGGGGAGTCGGGGTCGATCTCGATGCCGTAGGCGTCCTCGACGGCGGCGAGGAACTGCCGCATCGGCGGGGTGAGCACGGTCGGCAGCCGGGTGGAGCCGATGCGGGCGACGGCCTGGCAGAGCCGGGTGACGGCGTTGTCGTCGTGGACGAACGAGCCGTGCCCGGGCCGGCCCCCGGCGGTCAGCCGCATCCAGGCCAGGCCCTTCTCCGCCGTCTGCACCAGGTAGAGGCGCAGGTCGTCGCGGACGGTGATGCTGAACCCGCCCACCTCGCTGATCGCCTCGGTGCAGCCCTCGAACAGGTCGGGGTGCTCCTCGACGAGGAACCGGGCGCCGAGCCGGCCGCCGGCCTCCTCGTCGGCGACGAAGGCCAGGACGACGTCGCGCGGGGGCCGGACGCCGGCGCGGGCCCACTCGCGCACGAGCGCCAGGACCATCGCGTCCATGTCCTTCATGTCGACGGCGCCGCGGCCCCAGACGTAGCCGTCGCGCTCCTCGCCGGAGAACGGGTGGACGCTCCACTCGGCCGGGTCGGCGGGGACGACGTCGAGGTGGCCGTGCACCAGCAGCGCCGGGCGGCCCGGTTCGGCGCCGGGGATGCGGGCGACCAGGCTGGCCCTCCCCCGCTCCGACTCGTGGACGACGCTGTCGATGCCGACCTCGTCGAGCTTGCCGGCCACCCACTCGGCGGCGCGGCGCTCTCCGGCGCTGGTGGCGGTGTCGCCGGTGTTGGTGCTGTCGATCCGGATGAGGTCGGACAGCAGCTCGGCGACCTCGTCCTGGGCGCGCGGCGCGGGCGTCGTCTCGGACATGCCGCCGATGGTGCCACCGCCCCCGCCGGTCACCCCGCCGGGTGAGCCCCACTGGACCCGGTCGACACCGCTGCCGATGCAGAGGCCATGGAGATGCCGGCGGCGCTGCGAGCGCGGGACCCGGAGGCGGCGGCGCACTCGTCGACGCTGATCCTCTCGGTCTGCGCGGCGGTCGTCGCCGGCTTCGCGCTCGCCGTGCAGAACGGGGCGGGCGTCGTCGTCCTGGCCGCCCACGCGGCCGTCGTCGCCGTCCTGCTCGCCGGCGCCGCCGCGTGCCGGCTGGTGACGCCGGAGCGCTACGACCGGCTGGGCCTGGGGATGTCGACGGCGCTGGGCGGGGTCGTGGCGATCAGCGCGCTCAACCTGGTCACCCGCGACGCCTCGGCCGCCGCCCAGGCGTTCTTCGTCTTCCCGGTGCTCTGGGCGGGGTCGCACCTGCGGCCCACCGGCATCGCCGTGGCGACGTCGGTCGCCGTCGGGGGTGAGGCCGTCACCCTCTTCGCCCTCACCCCGCCGGCCGGGGCGCTCGTCGACCTGGGCACCTTCGGGGCGGTGCTGGCGGTGCTGGCGGTCATGCTGGTCCGCAGCGGCCGGGTGCAGGAGCGGCTGGTGGCCGCCCTGCGCGAGCAGGCCCGCGTCGACGCGCTGACCGGGCTGGTCAACCGGCGGGTGTTCGACGAGGCGCTGGCCGGGGCGCGCAGCCGGCGGACAGCGGCGGGCACCGCGCTGCTGCTGCTCGACGTCGACACCTTCAAGCAGATCAACGACGCGCACGGGCACCCGGTGGGCGACGCCGTCCTCGTGCACCTGGCCGGGATCCTGCGCGAGCAGGTGCGCAGCGACGACGCGGTGCTCTCCCGGCTCGGCGGGGACGAGCTCGCCGTCCTGCTGCCGGACTGCCCGCCGTCGGTGGCCGCCGAGCGCGCCCGGCTCGTGCACGACGCCGTCCGCGCGACGCCGCTACAGCTGCCCGACGGCACCCTGCTGGCGCTCTCGGTGAGCATGGGGGTGGCGCACACCACCGACCAGGCGACCGACCTGCACGGCCTGTACTCGGCGGCCGACCAGGCGTTGTACGAGGCCAAGCGGGCCGGCCGGGGACGCGTGGCGCTCGCCTCACCCCCTGCGGCTCGCGCGGCCGTGGCCGTGCAGGGGCTGCGCGAACCGGCGCCGACGGTCGGGTAAGCTCTGCTCCGCACTCGTCCGGGTGGCGGAATGGCAGACGCGCTAGCTTGAGGTGCTAGTGCCCTTTATCGGGCGTGGGGGTTCAAGTCCCCCCTCGGACACCGAGTTGAACCCCCACGGCCATCAGGTCGGTGGGGATTCACTTGTCTCAACTATCGGCACGCTCGTCTGATGCCTGAACACCGGCACGGACGAGCCAGCTCGCCAGGCGGACGGGAAGTTTCGAAGCGTCCGCCCTGCTTGTAGCGCCTGGTGCATGGCACGGTCGCGGTCATGACGTCGCCTGCCACCTCACCGAGCGCCACGCTCACCGCCCGTGCCCATGCTCGACCCACACCGCGCTCTGAGGTCGTGCAGATCTCGACCGAGGCCCATGTCGCCCGCTCGGTCCCGCCGCTGCTGGAGGACGTCTGGACGGTCGCACCGTGACGCCCCCGCTCGGCCCGACCCTCGAGCACCGGGTGAGCCGCGCGACCCGCTACATCGAGCAGCAGCTCGACACCGCGGGCACCGCCACCTGGGAGGACACCCGGAAGCATCTCGCGATGACCCTCGGCATCGCGCCGGCACTCACCATCGATCCCGTCCTGCGGGCCGTGATCGACCTCGAGTCGACCGGCGCGCTCGCCCACGACCTCGAGACCGAGGAGTACCGGCGGGCTCGACCGACCGACCCGCGGGAGGCGCCGCTCGCCGAGGTCGTCGATGCCGTGCTCGCCCTCGGCTGGCCGACCAAGGCTGACGGTGGGCACCGGACGATCTACCAGACCTTCGTGGCGCTCGGCGGCAGGTACCGGCACGCCGACGTCTACCAGGCGATGCACGAGCGGCTCAAGGGGCGAGAGCTCGAGCTGTACGCCATGAAGTGCTGGCGCGCCCGCGGCGAGCTGGCACTCGCAGCCACCCGACTCGCGGACCCGGACACCACCGTCGCGCAAGCTCTCGCCGACGAGAGGAGGCTCGAGGCCCACCTCGTCGCCTCCTACATCGCGACGCTCGGCTACAGGCCGAGGCTCGAGTACCGGATCGGGAGGGAGGGGGGCACGGACCTCGTCGCAGACATCTACGACGAGCGTCGCCGCCTGATCGTCGAGGCGAAAGCCACCGTCGAGGGACTGTTCCCGGCGATCGGGCAGGTGCACCGGTACCGATACCTCGTGAACCTCGCCGCCGACCGGACGCTCGTGGACCGAGTAGCCGTACTGCTGCCCGGCGAACCGTCCCAAGGCGACCTCTCATGCGCCGCGTCGATGTACCTGGATCTCGACGTGATCTGGCAGGACGGCGAAGATTTCGAGCACCGAGTGCTCAAGTGACCACGGTGGCACGGTCATCGTTGCCACATGGACCCCTCGGGGGGACGGCTGACCGAGGTTTCCGCCGGGCCGCATCGTGCCCGACTACCAGACGAGCCGCGACACCCGACCGCGCCACCTGTGCGGGCAACCTCACCCGGGGTTCGCGCCGGGGTCACTGCGGGCGCCCGCTCACCTCGCGCCCTCCGCACGCTGACCGTGTTCGAATGACACCTAACTGTGTCCTGGCCGCGCGTCGTGGTGGGACGCGGCGGCCCACGCCCGGCATGATCGTCCGGTGTCGACGGTATTGACCAGCGTGCCCGCCAGCAACGTAACCGCAGGCACGACCTGCCACCGGCACGATCGGGCGCTGGCGCCGGGCGCCTTGGACTTCAGCGCATCCGGGCACCTCTACGCCACGCACGGTCTGCACGCGTTCGCCGCGCGCCTGCCACCACCCCTGGCCCAGTGGGCGGTGCAGAGCTTCACCGATCCCGGCGACTACGTCCTGGACGTGATGTGCGGTTCGGGAACCACGCTGGTGGAGGGATTGCTCGCCGGTCGGCATGCCTGGGGGGTCGACATCGATCCTCTCGCGCGACTGATCGCTCGGACCAAGGCGACACCGCTGCCCGCCGACCGGATCGTGGCCCTGGCGGACGCAGTCGAGCGGCGCCTGGCCGACTCCGGCGTGGAGGACTCGTGGCGTCCGAACCTTCCCCGGCTGGAGTACTGGTTCCGCGAGGACGTATCTGCCGACCTGGCCCGTGTGAAGAGCGTGATCGCCGAGGCCACGGCGCCGGAGTCCGCCCTGCGGAACCTGGCCTGGACGGTGTTCTCCTCACTGATCGTCGCCCGCACGTCGGTCGCCAACGCGCGCGATCTGGTGCATTCCCGCCACCACTTTCGCGAATGGACCACGAACCCCGACGTCCCGGGGCGGTTTGTCCGACAGCTGCGGAGGGCTGCGGGCATGATGCAGGACCTGGCCCGCCGGCTCCCCGACGGGCCAGCAGTCACCGTTCGGCTGGCCGGAACCGACGCACGCGCACTCACCATCCCCGACGGGGCGGTGGACCTGACGTTCTTCTCGCCGCCCTACGTCTCCGCGCTGGACTATCCACGGGCCCACGCGTTCGCCGTCGCCTGGCTGTCCGATGTCCTGGAAGTGGACATCGACCAGTACCGCATGGACGCGCGGCGCTACATCGGCACCGACCGGGCAGCGCTTGCGCAGGCCACCGCCGCCCGACCGCTGCCGCCATCCACCGGTTGGCCGCAGGTGGACGAGGTGGTCCACCGCCTCGCGGCGGCGCCCGCGAAGGCCTGGACGGTGCACCGCTACTTCCGAGACATGGCCGCCGTCCTCGCCGAATGCGCACGGGTCACCCGCCCCGGCGGCCACGTCGTCATCGTGGTCTGCCCGTCCAACATTCGCCGGGTCCGGGTCGAGACACATGACGTCTTCGCCTCGTTGGCCCCGCTGGTCTCCGGTGGCCGCCTGGCGGTCGAGGACACCTACTCTCGGACCATTCACGACCACCGGCGGGTCATGCCCTACCTGGAACACGCCTTCGGTGAGCGGATGCGCACCGAGTACGTGATCGTGGCCCGCCGCACGGCCGCCGATGGCGGGACCGGCATCGGCTAGTCAACCATCCGGAGCTTGGCGGGGGTCGCGTCGACGGCCACCAGCAGCGGGCGGGTCATCGAGGTGAAGGTGACAATCGCCTGACCCGGCGCCAAGCCGGGCAGCCGCTGCCACAGCGCATCATCGATGCCGGCGATCGACGAGCGGAGACGGCTGATCGTGGTCGCATCGCTGATCTTGTGCAGCACGAAGTTGTTGACTAGGCCCAGCACCTGACGCGGCAGATGCTGGGGCAACTGGGTGACGAAGACCAGCGACAGCCAGCGCTTGCGGCCCCGCTTGGCGATCCGAGCCACCTGCTGAAAAAGGTTGGGCATCGCGGTGATCCGCTCCTCGGAGAGGAACTCGTGCGCCTCCTCGATGATGATCACGGTCTTGGTCAGCGTGGCTCCCCCAGGTCGCTGGCTGGCCTGGTAGTGCTCGTCCTGCCTGCGCTGCGTGCCGCGCAGCAGGTCGGCGATGACCAGGTTGTTCAGCAGCGGGCTATCCGTGTCGGACAGATCGAAGATGGACACCCGGCCGGGCTGCAGCAGCGCGTCGTAGTCCAGTGGTGTCGCGTCGGCGTGGTCAAAGACGTTGAGCCGCATCAGCCGCCCGACCTTGCCCAGCAGCGCCCGCCAGGACATCACGTGGTCGGCGGTCACGCTTTGGACGCGGTCGAGCACCTTCTTCTTATCCGCGCCCCGGAATTCGGGTGACCGCAGGTAGACGGCGGCGGGATCCTCCTTGCCGACCTTGGCGTGGATCAACGCGATGACGTCGTAGAGGTGGGCCAGGCGCATGCGGGGATAGCCGGTGTCGAACTCGTCGAGCTCGATGCTGACCCGCTTGTCGTCGGGATGGTCTGGGCGCGGAAAGACGCCGAGGTCCTGCATGACGTGCTTGGTGGTGTCGTACGCCTTCTCGAAGCGCTGCTTCTGCGCCTCGTTGAGGTCGAGCAGCTCCTCCACGACGAAAGGCGACATCGTGTTGAACCTCAAGGTGAAGGGCACCACATCGCCGTGGTCCGGGTTGGAGGTCTCCTTGCCGACCAGGGTGTAGATGCGGGTCCGCGGTGTCCCCTCCGGGCGTTGGCCCCGCTGGGCGAGCGCCGCCAGCATCGTCGGGTCCTCCGTCGGCTCGTTGATCTGGGTGTATTCCCCTTCGGTGTCCAGTAGAATGACCGCGTAGTCGTCTGCGGCGGCCTCTCGGATCAGGCGGCTTACCGTGGTCGACTTGCCGCCGCCGGTGGTGCCCAGCACGCCGGTGTGGCGCGGCAGCACACTCTTGCGGTCTCCGGGGATCTTGACCTCGATGTGCTCATCGCCTGCGGCGACGCCGAGCAGCATGCTGCCCTCGACGTGGAGGATCGCCGCCTTCTCTGCGGACGGGAGCACGAACACGGGGCTGTTGGGCAGCGGCCGCAGGCGTGGCGGAACGAGCGTGCCCGAGGGCAGCTGTTCCCCAATCAGCTCCACTTGCACCCGACCGTGGTAGCGGGGCATGAAGGTTGCGCCGCGTACCGCCGTGGTGACGATCGCCGGCGTGTCAGCGCGCAACCCGTCGGGTTCCGCGAACGGGCCGGCCACGACGATGCCCAAGTAGCGGCGACCGTCGGGCTGGCTGTCGATGCGCACCAGCGCCTGGGCCGGAACCTGCTGCACGGCGTCGGTGGGCAGCAGCACGGTGACGCTGTTGTCCTTGGCCCCGGGAGTGTCGAACATGGTCCGTCCGACGCTGCCGCGGTAGGCCTCGGGCTCGTTCCAGGCGGGCAGCGCACGTAGCTCGGCGATGCGATCGTCCTCCGGGGCGTGGTCGCCGGGGGCCGCGGTGGGCTCGTCTGTCATGTCACTTCTCCCTGGTGGTTCGTTCGGGCAGGTAACGCAGGGGTTCGCCGTGCTGGCGGTAGGCCGAGGCGACGGCGTCATCGAAGGTCTCGGCGCCGAACATCGCCTGGCAGGCTCGGTCGGCCAGGTCGATGGACAACGGGAAGCCTCGGTGCTCCTGCAGCAGCGAGTCGGCGATTGCGATGTGCGCCGCCTCGTGCACATGGTTGACGTGGGCGAAGAATGGGGTGGCAGGCGAGTGCGCGGAGGCCCGGTACACCCCGACGGCGATCTGCTGGCCGATGTCGTCCACGAAGCTGTCGGCCTGGCGCTTGTACTCCGGGTGGTAGCGACCGTTGCCCACGATCTGCCGCATGGCCTGGTCCGCGGTGCGGATGACGGCGTACTCGGCCGGCCCGAGCGCGTCGCCGATGGTCAGCAACAGGCGGTCCTTGATGGCGGATGGCACGAAGACGAACTGCTGATAGCCCACCAGGTCGCGCAACACCTGCAGCGACTGCGTCAGCAGCGCCATGTTGCCCGAGCCGGTCAGCAGCTCGTACGGGGTGATGTTGCCGTGTCCCATCCGCCAGGCGGCCGTGGATCGGTGCAGCAGTGTGGCCCGCTCGGCGTAGGTCATGATGCCCCGACGGGCCAGCTCGGAGAGGGTGTCCCGCTTGTCGGGGACACCGGTGGCGGCCCGGTCCTTGCGCCGGGCCAGCAGCTCTTTCGCCTCTTCCACCGGATCCGGGCCCACCGTACGCAGGTCACGGCGGAACAGGCGCTGGGACAGCGCGAGCTCGTCCCCCTGGTAGGAGACGAGGCACACCCCGATCTGGGTGACCGTCAACAGCAGCGTGTCGTGGGTGATCGACGTCCCGTCACAGGTGTCAAGCCGGCCGCTGAAAAGGACCTTGCGGTGGACCTCCTCGAGGTCAGCGGGCTTGGCTTGGTGGACTCCGGCCTCGGCCGGTGCGTCCTCCGCCTGTCGAAGCAGCGGAAAGATGCTGGTGCGCACCACGTCTTGGATCCGCCGCTCCTGCTCCACCGCCGGACCGACCTCGGCTTCGAGCCGTTGGTACAGCGCGCCGAGGTCGACTCCCGTCTCCCAGGTGCTCAGGTCCAGGGTGCGCTCGATGGGTTCGCCGGTGGCCGACTTGAACTCGTCGTCGGCGATTAGCGGCTGCCTGTCGGTCTCCTCGGGACGGCCGGGCTGGCTCATGTCCGGCTCCGGCTCGGCGCCCGGGCAGGCTGGCGGTCGAGGTCCATGAACTTCCCTTCCGGCCCCGTCCCCCGAGTACGACATGGCCGGGGAGAAAACGTGGCTGAGGATCGGCGGTCTCCGGTCACGGCTGCGGACGGTCGGGGTCGGTGGCGTCGGCGTTGTCCTCGAATCGGCTGGGCGGGGTCAGGCCGATGGCGTCGAAGAACGTGCCTGCCGGGCGTGGCCGAAGACGCCGAACGTGATTGGCGTAGCGGGTGGCGGCCCCGTGCGGGATGCCAAAGCGTCGCCGGAGCAGGTCCGCGACGTCGCGGTCGTCGACCGGACCCGCCTCGCGCAGCACGGATCGCAATGGGGCGAGCAGCTCCAGGGCGAAGCGTTCGGCCCGATCTTCCACCTCAGCAGTGCTGTTGGACAGGTGGCCGCCGTGGGCGTCCCGCTCTAGCACGTGGGTGTGGAAGCCGACCGGAATGTCGGCCAGCAACGCGTCGAAGCGCTCGGCGTCGGTGGGCGCACGCACGCCGTCGAGAACGTCGAGCAGTTCCGGCCGTCGACGGGCCACATCCTCGCGGGGCACCAGATAGTCCAACAGGAAGTGCCCCACCTCGTGGGCCAGGGTCAGCCGGCGTTCGTCGTCGGCATCGGTGCGGTCGACGAAGATGACGCCCAGTCCGCCGAGCGCGACCAGGCAGCCGCGAAGTGGACGATCGACGACGGCGTCCATCGCAGGCAGATTCCGGCGCTGCAACCAGTCACCGAGGCTGCGGACGGTGAGTCCTTCCATCTCAATGATGGCCACCGGAAGATTGATCAGGATGGGGAGGAGAAGCTCCCGAGGACGTGTCCCCGGCTCCCCGTCGTCGCCCCAAAAGCGGTCCACGGCGGAACTGAGCCACCCGGGCAGCAGCGTCGGCACGCCCGCCGGTTCCTCAAAGACGGTCTGTTCGGCGGCGTGGTCGCGGGCAGCGGTCAGCATGCCCGAGGAGGCGGGCGTGTCCCGCTGCCGGGCGGCCAGCACCGAGACAACCTCGGTGGCCCGGAGGATGTTGGCCACCGTCTCTGGGCGCACTCCGCTTCGGGCGGCGATAGCGGTCACGTCGTCCGCGTAATGGTCGGATCGAGGACGCCGGCACAGGCTGAATGGCAGAAGCTGTTCCTCGGGCACCGCAAAGTCTTGGGCTGGCTCGGCCAGGGTCAGTCGGCGATAGCGGTCCAGTTCGTAGGCCATGAATCCGGGAACGGTGCGAAGCCTGGCTGCCGTGCGGGCCAGCATCGCTGGGTTACTCATCGCGCTTGTCCAATCCGAGGCGCCGTAGACGCTGCATGATCCGGTCCTTGTGACGTCGCACCGCCCGCGCCCGTTCATCGGGCGGCAAATCGAGCAGCTGGAGCACCTTGGCCGCCTCGTCCGTGGAACGGGAACCTTCCACGCACATCAGCCAAATCAGTTGGCGGTCGCGTTCCTCGGGGAACGCGTCCGCTACTGCCGTCAGCACCGTCGACTTCGTGAGGCTGGGCACTGTGTCGAATGAGGGGATGTGGTCACCGATAGCGCTGGGAGCTTTTTCATCGGTGGCGTCGGAGACGAGCGACGATTCGACCAACCATGCACGTTCGAACCGTTTCTGTGGAGATGCGTATGCGTTGAGCAAGTCGCCGTGCGCCTGCATCACGAGCCATGTGAGCAGGGCCGAGCGCGTCGGGTCGTAGCGGTCGGGCGCCTGCAGGTAGCCGACGAGAACTTCCACGGCAGCATCGCCGCAGGCCTCCGCGTAGTCCGGCCCCGGCCACTTGAGGCGCAGCCGAAACGTCAGCGGTTCGAGCAGCTCGGCCGCGTCGAGGGACGCGGTCGGATCACCACGCAGCAGCCTGCGATGAATCTCCAGCGCCTGCTGCTGCAGATCGGGCCCAGCGGCCACGGTCACCGCCTTCCACGCGGGCTGCCACAGGTGGCCGAGAACAGCGGACTCACGGGTGACCAGCGTGGCGGTGACCGGATCGAGGGTCAATGCGGCTCGCCACCGGGCGACTACGCGGTGCGGTCGGCCCGGGCGGGCGACAGGGCCGCCTCGATGCGATCGAGTGCGAGCGCAACCTCGGCGTGGAGTTCGGCCAGGTGGCCGCCCGCTTCGTCGATCTTTCTGACTGCGGCCGTATGGGCGCGCTTGATGCTGCTCAAACGGTCCAGTCCCCGGCGCGCCTGGTCGATGAGTCTCCCGATCAGTTCTAGGTCCAGGTCCTGCCCGGTGGAGCGGCGGCTGCGCTGCACAATTCACCGTGCCCAGGCGCACGCCAGTCGCAGCGCGGTCGGATCGGCATGCGTCTTGTCGTAGACGACGATCGCCCGATCATCGAAGACACCGAAAGGTGCACCGGTGGGACAGTTCTCGATGCTGGAAAAGACACCGATCGCGGCGCTGGCCTCACGGTTGTCCGCGGCACGTCGAAGTTCGGCCAACGCTGCGGTCAGGCTCAGCCGGCGATCCTTGCATTCGAGGACGTAACCACCCGACAGCCCTCCAAGGCTGTCGGGATCGACCTGAACCACGATGTCGCCAACCCGGCCACCGCCCGTCCCCTGCAGCCGTCCGACGCCCTCGGCCACGTCGCCGCGTTCGGCGGCGAGGGAGGTGACCGCCACGGTGACCTGATCCTCGAAGGCCATGCCTTTCACGGCACTGCGCTCAAGCGCGACCGCGGTGGCGGCGGCAGCCGCCTTGTCACTCGAAATCTGTTCAGCCAAGCGGGCCACGGCGTCGAGGACCGTCGCTACCTGATCGCGAACGCCGGCGAGCACGCGGGACAAGGGGCTGTCATCGGCCTCCGGATTAAGAAGGCGGCGAGTGGCGGACAGCTGCCGATCGGACGCCTCGCGCAGCACCTTGTCGAGGTTCCCGAAAGCGCCGTCCGTGTACTGCGGGTCGAAGGTTCGCGCAAGCAGCGACGAGATGTCAGCCTTCCACGATCCCAACGTCGCCGAGATACCACGTTCGGGGTGATCCAGCACGTCGGCAGCGGTGCCCCGAACTCGGGCATCCGCGCCGTCAATGAAGTCCCGCAACTGCCGCTCCAGTGCGGCGAAGGATTGTTCGACCACCGCGGTATCGACGGTTACCTGAGCTATCGCGAGTGCTCGCGCGCCGGTGGACAGGGTGCGCTGCACGACCCCCTCGGGATCATCCGCGCCGTCCACGAGGGCGACTAGGTCGCGGTCCGAGCAGGAGATTTCTCGGATGTAGAGGGAGCTGCCGGCCACGGTCACCGTCGGTCGGGACACTGAAGCAAGGTGAGCGGTCATCGACCTGCCTTCCGTTGTGACTGCCGCCGAGCCGGCGGCGTCACCACCTCCTTCCGGAGCCGGACTCGGATGACGACACAACTGGACAGATCGCACGTCAGGCGGGCGGGTCAGGTCGAGCGCGATCGTGCCGATCCCGACGGTCAGCGGATTCCTGGCCACTCCGCCGAGCCGACTCTCCGCGAAGGCCAGGTGGGTAAACCCGAGACCGTGGCAGTTCCGGTGATCGTGGTCATGATCGTGGTCGACCCCGGCAGAGTTACAAGGTCGCTGAGGGCCCTGCGCGCAGGGCCTCCAGCTGAGGCGCTCGAAGCCACGGAACCCGATCTTAACGGCGTGGCAGCCGACATCGCCGTCCTTCGTGCCGCTCCCGCCGGGCAGGCCCGGCTCGACGAAGCAGCGGCGCTGGTCAAACCAGGCTCTGTCGCCCTGGCAGACCCGCTTCGGGCCGGCCCCGACTACGAGGTTGCGGCCAACCTGCACGACCGGGCGATGATCCGCGCCCCGCCGGGACAACCAGACCAAGCCCGGATTGGCTCCAGACGCCTTGGCCCATCAAGCGTCGCCTGCTCGGCGAGGACCACCCGGTGATGCGGATCATCAACTAGTCATCCGGGCAAGCGTGTGCGGAAGTACCGTGTCGCCCCTCGGACACAGCATCGCCCCGGTGTTCCTGCAGGTCACAAGCCCGGGGCGCGTTCATGTCTCGGCCTCTGGGGCCTTCGTGATACCACCTTGATACTTCCCGGCGCTCTGGTCAGCCGTCGAGCATCGCGGCGAACCGCTCGGCCGCCTCGCGGCCCATGCTCGGGTGCACGTGCTGGTAGACGGTGAGCGTGATGGTGGCGCTGATGATCTGGCTGGCCGTCCTGCCCACCCTGACCGTGCTCAATATCGGCCTGAGCAGCCTGCTCGCCGACACCCCGGTCGTGCTGCGCACCGTCATCGTCGCGATAATCGCCGTCCCGATCGTGATGTACGGGCTGATGCCCCGCCTGCACCGACTCCGGACCCGGCTGCTGGCCAGCCCGCCCGCCCGCTGACCGCGGACGTGGCACCGGAGCGGCCGGACGTCCTTGTTCGGTCAACCTTCGTGAGGACTGGAGGATCGCCGGAAGCCAGGACGCAGGCCCCACGGGATGCGGGGGTCTCCAACCGCCGGACTGGGGCAGCACCGCAAGCCGCTCCCCCACCATCGGCTGAACAGGGTGACCGATTGAACAGGGTGACCGATCCGTCTGCACGGACGGCCCCCTCAGTTGCAGGCTGTCGCCAACCTCGACCGACAGCGGCCACTCTTGCAGGGCTGCGAATGGGCCAGTTGCTCGCCAGGCGCATCAGGCGTCGGAGGCCCGGACTAGGCCCTGTTTGAGAAGTTGCTCGGGGGCTGGGGGCGGCGTGTCGGTGCCGGAGAAAAGGCGAGGTCTCCGGTAGAGGGATCAACGACCAAGAAGACCCTCACCACGGAGACCTCGTGGACGGCACCCTACCCGCCGGTGCCCGCCATGACCTGACCGACGAGCAGTGGGCGATCCTCGCCTCGCTGCTGGAGTCGCTGCTCCCGGTCGGCAGGAAGCCCGGCAGACCCCGGAAATGGACCCTGCGCCAGCTCGTCGACGGCATCCGCTTCCGCACCCGGACCGGTTGCCCGTGGCGGGACGTGCCCGAGCGCTACGGCACCTGGCAGAGCATCTACGGACTGTTCCGCGCCTGGCAGCTGGCCGGCCGGTGGACCGCGATCCTCACCGGACTACGGGCGCTGGGCGAGGAGGCCGGAGGAATCGAGTGGGTGGTGTCGGTGGACTCCACGGTCAACCGGGCGCATCAGCACGCCGCCGGCGCCCGCCGTCATCCCGAAGCCCAGCGCACTCCGCCGGCCGGGGAGCCGCCCGATCACGCGCTGGGCCGCTCCCGCGGTGGCTTGTCGACGAAGGTGCACCTGGCCGTCGAGGCCGGCCGCAAGACGCTGGCCACCGCGCTCACCCCCGGGCAGGCGGCCGACAGCCCGCAGTTCACCACCGTGCTCGAGCGGATCGGGGTGCCACACCGCACCGGTCCGGGTCGCCCGCGCACCCGACCGGATCGGGTGCTGGCCGACAAGGCCTACTCCAGCCGGGCCAACCGCGCCTATCTGCGCCGCCGCGGCATCCCGGCGACCATCCCGGTCAAGGCCGACCAGCAGGCCAACCGGCGCAAGAAGGGCTCCGCCGGCGGTCGACCGCCGACGTTCGACCCGGCCCGCTACCGGCAGCGGCATGCCGTCGAATGCGGGATCAACCTGCACAAACAGCACCGCGGCTTCGCTACCCGCTACGACAAGCTCGCCGTCCGCTACGAGGCCACCGTCCAGATCAGCGACATCGACATCTGGCTGCGCGACCTTTCAAACAGGGCCTAACAGGCAAGTACGCGGACGCCGATCCGGTACTCGAACCGGCGCTCGAGTACTGGACGAGTCAGCCAGCCGGTGCCAATCATTGCGGCCCAACGTGCATCTCGGTGTCCCGCGCCGGGTCTGATGGAGGCTCTCATTCGCCGGAAGGATGAGAGTCATGGCGGCACCGAGGAAGTACCCCGACGAACTGCGTGAGCGGGCGACCCGAATGGCGGTGGAGGCCCGGCGGGACCCAGCGACCCGCGCCGGGGCGCTCGCCCGGATCGGTAAGCAGTTGGGCATCAACCCCGAGACGCTGCGCAACTGGGTCACCCAGGTTGAGATTGACGGCGGCGTCCGCCCCGGCACCACGACCGACGACGCGGCTCGGATCGCCGAGCTGGAACGGGAGAACCGTGAGCTGCGCCGGGCGAACGAGATCCTCAAGACCGCGTCGGCGTTTTTCGCCCAGGCGGAGCTCGACCGCCGACTGAAGTGATCGTCGACTACCTCGACGCCCACAAGGACGAGTTCGGGGTTGAGCCGGTCTGCGCCGTGTTGAAGGACTCCGGCGTGCAGATCGCCCCGCGCACCTACTACGCCGTCAAGACCCGCCCGCCCTCTGCTCGGTCGATCAGCGACGTGGCGACCACACGGGAGATCGAGCGGGTGCACGCGGAGAACCTCGGCGTCTACGGCACCCGCAAGATGCACGCCGAGCTGCGCCGGCAAGGCCATCCGGTGGCCCGCTGCACCGTCGCCCGGCTGATGAAGGCCGCGAACCTGCGAGGGATCAGCCGGGCCAAGGGGCCGCGCACCACCGTGCCCGGCTCCGGGCCGGACACCCGCCCGGACCTGGTCGACCGCGCGTTCACCGCGACCGCGCCGGCCCAATTGTGGGTCGCCGACATCACCTACTGCCGAACCTTCGCTGGCTGGGTGTACGCCGCCTTCGTCATCGACGTGCACTCCCGCCACGTGGTCGGCTGGCAGCTGTCGAAGTCGCTGCGCACCGACCTGGCCCTCGATGCCCTGGAGATGGGCCTGTGGTCCCGACGCGACGCGCGGCGCCGACTCTCATCACAGGAACCTTCGACGGTGTCAGCGACGATGCTCCTGTGACTTTCCCCGTCGACGCCTGCACCTGCTCGTCGTCAGCCCTGGATGCAGGCTGGCCGCGTCCCCGCAACTGCCAAGGGCTTCCCACTCTCTACATCCAGAACGATCCCCACAACTTTGTGGGCAACTTCAACGGCGACCGGCGTCGCGAATGCGTGCGCTTGCGCAAGTGCCAGATCTGCGGAGCAGTGCTCGACGACCGCCCCTTCGGTCTACCGAGCGGCGGTCGATGCAACGCCGCGGCAGGTTTCAACCAGGACACCTTGCTTCATGAGCGGTGTCTTGGCTTGGCGCTGCGCCACTGTCCGAAGCTCGAGGAGTGGCGTCAGGGGGACCACCTCACAGTGCTCCGCGAGCCAGCCGGCGTCCAGTACACGTTCACCGACACGGTATTCGACACCGTGATCGACCACTGGAGTGTGAAATGGGAGGTCGTCCATCGTCAGCGGTCTAGGGCAACGGCGCCCTCCGACGCCGGAGCGCCTTCAATCGGCTCCCTCCTTGGCCGCACAGTGCAGCCACCTTCGAGCGCGCCCGTCAACCTTGCACCGCGCTTCGCGAAAACCGAGCCGTCGCTCCCCTCGGGCCTCCTCCGGCGCCTGTGGCACCGCACCACCCGCCGACGCTGACCCATCCGTCGATCGGGTTGGTAGGTGCAGAGGTGTCTCCTCCAAGCGGCAGGGATCCCCCACCGGGTTAGATCCGCCAATCGGCGTGGCGGCGAGCATCACGCAGCGTCATCTGAGCTGATCGACACCGTGCATAGTTGGGCGAGTGGGCGCCACATCAGGGTCGGGACTACGTGCGTATGTAGCATCTAGCCCCGCCGGTACGGGCGCTGTGCATGCTCGATGAGGAGCCGCACCTAATAGCCGAGCGCCCGGAGCTGCTCCTGCTGGCCGACAAGGGCTACATCTCCGCCGAGCTCGACGACTACCTACACGCCCGCGGCGCCGATCTGCTGCTCCCGTCGCTGCGCCACTGCACGCCTCGCCCCGGTCAGGCCCTGCTCGCCCCGATCCGCCAGCTCATCGGGTCGGTCTACGACACCCTCAAAGGCTAACTCGACCCAAAACTGCACGGCGGCCGCACGATCACCGGCGTGGCCACCCGAGTCGCCCAGCGCTTGATGGCGCTCACCGCCGCCATCTGGCACAACTGCGCCACCGGCCTGCCCGTCACCCGATCACTGATCGCCTACGACCACTGACCGACTTCGGACTCATTCGTCTAGATGCTGACGCGTGGTTCGAGTGGACGGTGACCGCAAGAAATTACGGAGACATCAGGCACCGCACTACCGGGAAAGGTCCGGACCCGAGCTACGGCGGGTGCGCCGAGCGGTAACTTGTCGCCTCGGCATTCGGGGGCTGACATTAAGCCCAGCCAGCCTATGAATTGAGTCGACTGCACGATTCATCGCCTTCTCGTTGGCAGCGGCGACGTAAACAACGTTCTCGAACGATTGGACTTCTATCATGGCTTCGAGATCACGTTCGATTTCACGCAACGCGGATCGCTGATCAGCAAGCGAGGCGGCCACCTCGGCTGGGATGGCGAATCGGGCGATGAAGCGAAGCCGGGGATCAGTCGCCTCGGGGTTGTGGATAAACTCCACGCCTCCTGTAGGCATAAGGGACGCGAAACTCCGATGGCTCAGCTTCGCCCGCAGGCTCGATTCCTCCTGCTTGCTAAGCCGCCTAGTCTTCTTGACCTCAGGGGGAACGACCTCTGGTGGATTGGATCGCATACTCGACTCCGGATCCGGCGGCGGAACGGCGGTTGACGGCCCGGAAGGCTCAGCCTCCGTCGGTATCGCGCTAGGCTCGACTTCCGTCGGTTCCACGACTGGCGTCGCCGCGCCGTCATTCCAGTCCACGGGGACCGTCCGCTTGTCCTTCACCGACCCACGGGCGATCAACAGGGCCTCTCGAGCCTGCTTGTGTGCCTCTTGCCTGCGTCCAAGCTCTCCTGGGAGCCGGAGGAAGCCCCAGCCGGTCACCCGGGTCATCAATTCGTCGCTCGTCGCTTCGTCGCTCGTCGCTTTCTCGCTCATCGAAGCTCCCGTCAGCCCAGCAGCATTGAGAGCGCCGCCGTCGCACCAGTGAACACCGCAGCAAGGAGCTGCGCCCACATGGTAAAAATGATCTTGGTAACGACCGCCTGGTTGACGTTACGCGCAGCGATTGTAGCCTGGCGAAGCTCGAAAAGCTGGTGAGCGTCGCTCCAGCTCCCCTGGAGTGCTGATTGTTGAACCTTCGCGTAGTCCGGCTCCTCGAAACGGTCGAGGATCACCGTCACAAGCAGGGTCAGTAAAACCGTCAGGCTAAGTGCAACACTCGATACCCAGTCCCAGCCCGAAGGCTTCTCACCTTCCTGCAGGGCCGACGCTAAGAGACTGCCGGCGAGGGCTGCGGCGAAGGTGGCGACAAGCTTGGCGTCGTCTGCCGTCGCCCGTTGAGTAGCCAGTTGCTGCTGCGCGTAGGCCTCCAGCCACTCCTCTGAGGTCGTCGCCACCTAGTCGACGCTAGCCTCGCCTTCGGTTTAACAGAAGCGGCTCTGTCCCAGCCGCAATTTCAATCAGGCGACCTCAGCCTCAGTTGAACCACCTCCGTCGAGTCCCTCCCAGACGTCGTGGGGCCGGTCACACGGCCGGGTCGCTCGTGGGCTCGGGCAGCGTGACGCGCCTCGGACACCGATGACGGCTCACCGCCACCCGACGAGTCGTGTGCGTATGTAGCGAGTCGCCCCTCGGACACAGGATCGCCCCGGTCTTCTGCAGGTCAGGAGCCCGGGGCGTGGTCATGCAGGGCTCCGGAGCACCCAGGCCATCACCCGGCGGCTGTGCTGCCGGACCGCCTTCGCGCAGCCGCACCCAGTCGCGCCACATACGGGCGACACCGGTGCTCATCGCCGGCCTCCTGGTCGCCATGTCGGGCGCCGCCGTCCTCACCGGACGCGACGGCGGACTCCGGCTGCCTGCTGGCCCCCGACGCGACACGGTGGACACGGCGCGATGACCCTGCGGGGCTTCCTCCGGTGGCAGCCACAGCACCCAGCTGGTCACGCGGAGCGCCGGCAGTGCAGGACAGCCCGTCGGCGGGCCGCGGGCCCCTCCTGCCGCCCGGTCGTCCGCCAGGAGCGCGCCAGTCGTGCCTCGATGTCCGACGGCTGACCGCCGGCCGGCGTCAGGCCGTGGTGGAGAGCCGGTAGAGCGCGGTGTGGTGGACGTGCAGCACGGGCTCGGCGTCGGCCAGGACCAGAGCGTCGTAGCGGACTTCCTCGTGCCGGCCGCGCCGGCCCACGTCGGTGACGCGTCCGTGCACGGTCATCTGCGCAGGCAGCCGGACGATGCCGAGAAAAGTGCAGTCGCTCGCGGTGTGGATCCACGGTCCGAGGGCGACGTTGTGCATGAGCAGCTTGTTGACCAGGCGCAGCAACAGACCGGGATGCGCCCACAACCTCTCCCGGTACAGCGGCAATGGTTCGCCGATCGCATCGAGGTACCACTCGTTCTCCTCGACGGTGCCGGCCTCGTGGACGCTGCCGAACGGCCCGGCGACCGGGTCGATCACTGGCTCGCCGGCAGCTGACACCTCCGCGAAGTCGGCGAGGTCGGGGCGGTCCCCCGTGCGACCGGTCGAGCCCAGGCAGCGCACCTCACCGTCCGCGCCGGTGACGGTCAGCTGGCCACCGGTCACGTCGACGAGCAACTCCTCGCCGTCGTAGACCGGCCGACGGAAACGCAGATCAACCCGCCCGCCGGACAGCCACTCCTCTCCCCAAGCCGCCACCAAGGGCGTGGTCGTGCGGGCGAAGAGCTCCACCCCGGGCACCAGCGCGCCGGAGAAGCCGAACCGCCGGGCGACGCCGTCATCGTGGATCTTGTTCTCGGCCTCCTCGATGACACGGGCCACGAAGCGGTGCGGCGCAGGGGCGTCCATGTCGCCGGATGCTGCCACCATCGGACCCTTCGCTGTCGGCGCCGGCCGGCCCGGCACAGGCCTGAGAACGCGCCGTCGACGAGGTCCCCCGGGTCTCCGCTGGGACCACACGAGAGGTGGCACGGACCGCTGCCGCTGTCCGATTGGCGCCTCGGCCGACAGACGGCACGTCACAGGGACGCGTCCCGCCAGCACGCCCCGGTTGCGCCGGCCCCGACCTCTCCGATCCCTGCACGTCACCCGTGTCCGATCGGAGGCCCGGCAGCACGTCCGTAGCCGTGTGCGAGGGTACGGACTCCCCCTCGGACACCAGCTGACGGCTCATCGCCAGCCGTCGAGTCGTGTGCGTATGTGACGTGTCGCCCCTCGGACACTCTCCCGCCCCGGTGTCCCTGCAGGTCAGGGGCCCAGGGCGTTCGCATGAAGTGGCCCTCGAGGCCCTCGTGATACCCGCGTGATACTTCGTGCGCCGGATCAGCCCTCGAGCAGCGCGGCGAAGCGGTCGGCGGCCTCGCGGCCCATGCCGGGGTGCACGTGCTGGTAGACGGTGAGCGTGATAGTGGCGCTTGCGTGGCCCAGGCGCTCCGAGACGACCGTCACCGGCACGCCGTCGGCAAGCAGCAGGGTGGCGTGGGTGTGCCGCAGGTCGTGCAGTCGGATCACCGGCAACTGCTCCTCCCCCAGCGCCTTGCGGGCCTGGGCGACCTGGCCGGAGAAGCGGCGCGAGAATCGCTCCGGGTGCCGATGGGTGCCGTCGAGGTTGCTGAGGACGAGCGCCGAGTCCCGGGCGAGGTCGAGCGTCAGCGCACCGGGAACCGTGCGGTAGGCGCGCAGCGCGGCCACGGTGCCGGCATCGGGGTCGACGACCCGGGACCGGCCGGTCTTGGTCAGCCCCCCGACGAGGCGCTCGCCGCCGCCCTTGGCCTTCACCACGCCGACACTGCGGCGAGCCGCCAGGCGGCCGAGGTCCAGGCCGACGTCCCGCCAGCGCAGGGCCAGCGCCTCACCGCGGCGCATCCCAGTGTAGGCGAGCAGCCGCCAGGTCATGACGATGTCGGAGTCGTGCTCCTCGGCCCACCGCAGGAACCGGGCGAAGCTCGGGTGCGGTCCAAGCGTGCATCTCCGGCGACCGGGCCTGCGACGGACTCGGCGGGGTCGAGCGGTCGGTCGGGTTGACGGCGAGCCGGCCGTGCTTGACCGCGTCGTCGAGTGCTGACCGGAGGATGGTGTACACGTAACGGACCGTGCGGGGTGACAGTCCGCCCTGGCCGTCCGCCCTGCCCGAGGCCTCCAGCGTGCGCATCCAGGCGTCGACCGCCGTTCTGGTCAGGCGGTCCATGGGGGTGGCACCCAGACGGGGCGCGATGTGCAGACGCACGTTCTTCCAGTAGCTGGCCAGCGTCGCGGGCGCCAACCGCTGGCCCTCAAGCCACTCAGCCAGATGGGCGTCGAGGCGCTGCTTCGACGGCTCGACCCACTCGCCCGTCTCCGTCCTCCGGAGCTCCGCGCGCAGCGCGACGGCTGCTTCGCGTCTGGTCGTGAAGCCCCGCTTGAGGACCACGCGCTTGGTCCCGTCCTCCCGCAGCACCGGGTACCTGATGAGGAACCGGGGGCCGGCCTTCGTCTGGTACTCACTGATCCCGCCCTCGTCGGCCTGCCGGCGCTTCGTCGTGGCCATGAACCCATCCCTCCACCAGTCGGAGGCCAGGCCCGCCGTGCTGCCACTGGAGTCTCGCCCAGGTACCGAGCCAGGCGCTGGCCGCGGCGACGGGGCTCCTGGCAGCCTGCACGCTCGCGCTGAGGCCGGCCCGCAAGACCAACTCGGGTGATGTGCGGCAGGCCCTGGGCAAGGTCGTCGAGCCGGTGACCGGCTGGCTCGGCCGGTTGCCGCTGCTCCAACGATTGAGCCACCCCTGTCGGGCATTCGCCACGACCACCACCGGGACCTTCGTGCTCGCTGAAGATCGTCACCTCGCCGGCCGCACGACGGAGGTGCTGGGCCATGGCGTCGGCGTTCTGCTCGTCGCCTGCCTGGCGGTACGGGCGCGGTCGGTCGTCGCACGTCGGCCCGGTCCCAGACGGCCACACAGGCCGCCTGGGACCGGGCCTGCTGTTGGGGTCGCCACGGGGGCGGCGGGGCTGCCCTGGGCGCCTCTCCCGGCGGTGAGCTCGTCCCGGGACGACGCGCGCGTGTACTGGACGGCCTCTGTTGCGCTGGCACTCCTCGGCCTGCCCCTGCTGCTCGAAGCGGCACTGCTCGACGTGCCGCTGACGCGGCTGCTGGCGGTGACGACGGTCATCATGGCCGCGTCCGTGCTCACCCCGGTCAGGCCCCTCGACGGCAAGCGGATCGGCACCGGCCGCGCTGTGGCGAGCGTCGGCGCACTGGGCGGCGCAGCACTGCTCACGCTGGGGCTCATCTGAGCCATCCAGCCCTCGGCGCCGCAGCCGGGCTGGCATCCGGCAACTCGCCCGACCGCGTCCGTCATCGGGCGGAAGCCGAGCTGCACGGTCTTCGTTCGTGGACCTGATGTCACGCACCCTGCAATCTCATCGTTGAGGCGCCCATCTGTGGTAAGATACTCCACAATTGGCCCATCAATACATCGGGCCGGGAGTGCTCCTGTTTCGCCCTTCCCGAGTGATGAGGAGGCGATTCCGGGTGGTTGACACGCGACGGAACAGGGGAGCCGGTCCAGGGATCCTGTCAATTGGTGCTGTCGCCCTGGTCCTCAGTACTGCCGCTTGCGATGGCCCCGGAAGCGAAGAGGGCGGCGACGTGGCCCAACCGACGAGCTGGCGTGTAGTCGACATCGGAGACGTTGCGGTTGTCAACGTGCCGGCAGACGCGCATGACCGGAATGTGCAGCCCATCGACTCGATCGCAGGGATAATTGATGGCCGCGGATACGAGGTCGTGTACGAGTACGGTCCTCATGGCAGGATCGGCGGCTTCGAGAAAGAGCAGGGCCACGTCATCCGTGATCGAGAAGTCGACGGTCGGACTGGCACAGAGGCGTCGTACCGTGCTGATGGTGACCCATGGTCGATCGTCAGAGTTCTCCAGCTCCAGGATGGCAAGGATGCGCTGTCCGTGACAGTATCGTGCCTCGACGAAGAAACCTGTCAGATCGCTGACACGATATTCGACTCGGTCAAATTCCGGGCATCGTAGTACTAGGCCCTGTTTGAGAAGTTGCTCGGGGGCCGGGGGCGGCGTGTCGGTGCCGGAGAAAAGGCGAGGTCTCCGGTAGAGGGATCAACGACCAAGAAGACCCTCACCACGGAGACCTCGTGGACGGCACCCTACCCGCCGGTGCCCGCCATGACCTGACCGACGAGCAGTGGGCGATCCTCGCCTCGCTGCTGGAGTCGCTGCTCCCGGTCGGCAGGAAGCCCGGCAGACCCCGGAAATGGACCCTGCGCCAGCTCGTCGACGGCATCCGCTTCCGCACCCGGACCGGTTGCCCGTGGCGGGACGTGCCCGAGCGCTACGGCACCTGGCAGAGCATCTACGGACTGTTCCGCGCCTGGCAGCTGGCCGGCCGGTGGACCGCGATCCTCACCGGACTACCGGCGCTGGGCGAGGAGGCCGGAGGAATCGAGTGGGTGGTGTCGGTGGACTCCACGGTCAACCGGGCGCATCAGCACGCCGCCGGCGCCCGCCGTCATCCCGAAGCCCAGCGCACTCCGCCGGCCGGGGAGCCGCCCGATCACGCGCTGGGCCGCTCCCGCGGTGGCTTGTCGACGAAGGTGCACCTGGCCGTCGAGGCCGGCCGCAAGACGCTGGCCACCGCGCTCACCCCCGGGCAGGCGGCCGACAGCCCGCAGTTCACCACCGTGCTCGAGCGGATCGGGGTGCCACACCGCACCGGTCCGGGTCGCCCGCGCACCCGACCGGATCGGGTGCTGGCCGACAAGGCCTACTCCAGCCGGGCCAACCGCGCCTATCTGCGCCGCCGCGGCATCCCGGCGACCATCCCGGTCAAGGCCGACCAGCAGGCCAACCGGCGCAAGAAGGGCTCCGCCGGCGGTCGACCGCCGACGTTCGACCCGGCCCGCTACCGGCAGCGGCATGCCGTCGAATGCGGGATCAACCTGCACAAACAGCACCGCGGCTTCGCTACCCGCTACGACAAGCTCGCCGTCCGCTACGAGGCCACCGTCCAGATCAGCGACATCGACATCTGGCTGCGCGACCTTTCAAACAGGGCCTAGCGGGTGCGCTGCCTCCGACGGTGGAGGTCCCGACCGTCACTCGCGGACCAGGCTGCAATCCATCCCGACGCCGGGCTCATGATCGAACCCGGTCGAGGCGTTCTCCTGGATTCTCATCCAGTATGCGCTGCGCCGTGAGCCGTACGACCGATGGTTGACCTCTCGGCCGCTCTCGTGACGGGCCGGTGACGGAGCCGCTGCCACAGTGACCGCTCGGCGGTCATGAATTCGTGGTGATGCGGAGGGGATGTGGACGTCCTCGAGAACAGGGACCAGCAGGAGCCGATCACGCCGTCGGCCGAGGTGACCCGTCGCTGGCCGGGAGCGGCCCGGCCGCTGGGTGCTACACCCGACCGCGACGGCACCAACTTCGCCGTGTTCAGCGAGGTCGCCGACCAGGTGCACCTGTGCCTGTTCGACGACGCCCGCGCCGAGACGCAGGTACCTCTCACCGAGGTCGACGCCGACATCTGGCACGCCTACCTCCCCGGCGTCGGCCCGGGCCAGCGCTACGGCTACCGCGTCACCGGGGACTTCGACCCGGCCCGAGGAAGGCGCTGCAACCCGGCAAAGCTGCTTGTCGACCCCTACGCCAAGGCGATCGCCGGCCAGGTGCACTGGCACCCGGCGCTCAACGGCAGCCGGCCGGGCCAGCCCGACGTCCCCAGCGACGAGGACAGCGCTCCCTACGTGCCCCGCGGCCTCGACGTCGACCCAGCGTTCGACTGGGCGGACGACACCGCGCCGCGGACTCCGTACGCGGACACCGTCGTCTACGAGGTCCACGTCAAGGGCTTCACCCAGTGCCACCCGCTGGTGCCCGAGGAGCTGTGCGGCACCTACGCCGGGCTCGCCCACCCGGCGGCCCTCGAGCACCTGAACTCGCTGGGGGTGACCGCGGTCGAGCTGCTGCCGGTGCACCAGTTCGTGCACGACGGCTTCCTGCTCGACCGCGGGTTGCGTCAGTACTAGGGTTACAACACCCTCGGCTTCTTCTCCCCGCACGGGGAGTACGCCGCCGGCGGCGACACCGGTGCCCAGGTCACCGAGTTCAAGCAGATGGTCTCCGCGCTGCACCGGGCCGGCCTCGAGGTGGTCCTCGACGTCGTCTACAACCACACCGCCGAGGGCAACCACGACGGCCCCACGCTGTCGCTCAAGGGCCTCGACAACCGGGCCTACTACCGGCTCGTGCAGGGTGACGAGCGGTACTACTTCGACACCACCGGCACCGGGAACTCGCTCAACGTCACCCACTCGGCGCCCCTGCAGCTGATCATGGACTCGCTGCGCTACTGGGTGCTGGAGATGCACGTCGACGGCTTCCGCTTCGACCTGGCGACCACGCTGGCCCGCGAGGCCGGCCAGGACCCGACCCCTGCGGCGGTCTTCTTCGACCTCGTGCAGCAGGACCCGGTAATCGGCCAGGTCAAGCTGATCGCTGAGCCGTGGGACACCCAGGGCTACCAGGTGGGCGCCTTCCCCGACCTGTGGAGCGAGTGGAACGACCGCTACCGAAACACGGTCCGGGACCTGTGGCGCGGGCGGACCGCCGGGCTCGGCGACGTCGCCAGGCGTCTCTCCGGCTCCTCCGACCTGTACGAGGCCGGACGACGGCGCCCGACCGCGTCGGTCAACTACGTCACCGCGCACGACGGCTTCACCCTCCGCGACCTGGTGAGCTACGAGCGCAAGCACAACGAGGCGAACGGCGCGGACGACGGCACCGACGACAACCGGTCGGACAACCACGGCGTCGAGGGCCCGACCGACGACCCCGGCGTCCTGGCGCTGCGCGCCCGCCAGGTGCGCAACCTGCTGGCCACCCTGCTGCTCTCCCAGGGCGTGCCGATGCTGCTCGGCGGGGACGAGATCGGCCGCACCCAGGGCGGTAACAACAACGCCTACTGCCAGGACAGCGAGGTCTCCTGGTTCGACTGGGACGCCGCCGACACCGACCTGCTCTCCTTCACCCGCCGCCTCGTCGCCCTGCGCCGCGCGCACCCCGCACTCCGCCGCCGCCGGTTCTTCCAGGGCCGGCCGGTCCTCGATAGCGACGACGCCGACCTGGCCTGGTTCCGGCCGGACGGCACCCCGATGACCGGCCCGGACTGGGACACCCCGTGGGCACGCGCCCTCCTGGTGTTCCTCGCCGGCGACGGGATCAGCGAGCCCGGACCCCGCGGGGAGCGGATCCGCGACGACGACCTGCTCATCGCCGTCAACGCCGGCACCGGCCCGGTGGACTTCGTCCTACCCCCGGGCACGTGGTCGGTGGGGCTGGACACCGGGTCACCGCGGGGGGAGGCGACGGGTCCGGCTGGCCCGACCCTCCGGCTCGGCGACCGCCGACTGGTGCTCCTGCGCCGCCCGGTGAGCTGAACAGGGCGACGCCCCGGCCGGAGGACCGGCCGGGGCGTCGCCCCTCACGTCAGTTCCAGCCGCCGTTGGGCGTGCTCTGCCAGGTGTGCCAGAGCGCGTTGTCGAGGCCCTTGACGAAGACCTCCAACCGCCCGTCGGCGTTCCGCCAGGGCACCGGGCCGCCGACGAGCCCGCCACCGAGCGTGGCCCAGCCGCTCCAGCCGTTGTTCGGCGCGGTCTGCCAGATGTGCCACAGCGCGTTGTCCAGACCCCGGACGAAGACCTCCAGCCGGCCGTCCTTGTTGCTGTGCACCGACGGCAGGTCAATCCCGCCGCCCAGGGACGCCCAGCCGCTCCACCCGTTGTTCGGCTTGGTCTGCCAGATGTGCCACAGCGCGTTGTCGGTGCCCTTGACGAACACCTCCAACCGCCCGTCGGCGTTGCGGCTGGCCGAGGGCGGTCCGACGATGCCGCCGCCGAGGGACTGCCAGCTGCTCCAGCCGTTGTTGGGGGCGGTCTGCCAGATGTGCCAGAGCGCACCGTCGGCACCGCGGGAGAAGACCTCCAGCCGGCCGTCGGCGTTGCGCACGATCGACACCGGGCTGGTCAGCCGGCCGCCGAGGGACTGCCAGCTGCTCCAGCCGCTGTTCGGGGCGGTCTGCCAGATGTGCCAGAGCGCGCCGTCGCCGCCCTGCGCGAAGACCTCCATCCGGCCGTCGGCGTTGCTGGTGACCACCGGGTTGACGATCGATCCCCCGAGGGACTGCCAGCCGCTCCAGCCGCTGTTCGGGGCGGTCTGCCAGATGTGCCACAGCGCGCCGTCGTTGCCTCGGGCGAAGACCTCCATCCGGCCGTCGGCGTTGCGGCCGACGGTGGGCGCTCCCTGAATGCCGCCGCCGAGGGACTGCCAGGTGCTCCAGCCGTTGTTGGGGGCGGTCTGCCAGATGTGCCACAGCGCGTTGTCCGTGCCTCGGACGAAGACCTCCATCCGGCCGTCGGCGTTGGATCCCACCGCCGGGTCGAAGATCGTCCCTGACAGGGAGTGCCAGCGGAACCGGGCGCCGTAGATCGAGCGGATGCCGTCGATGTCGTCAGTGGTCAGCTCCCGCCGCGGTCCGCCGTAGAAGGCGAACATCACCGCCGAGGTCACCGAGGAGTGATTGAGCCCCAGCCCGTGCCCCAGCTCGTGGAGGGCGACGGTCGGCAGGTCGATGCCGCTGGGCGGGGTGTTGACCGACCAGTTCTCGGCCTCGTCGAAGTGGCAGTCGCCGGCGAGGTCCCCACCATTGGGCGGCGGGTAGAAGCAGTGCGCCAAGATGGTCCCCGGGCCGTCGAAGGCATTGGTCGCGCCGTCGCCGTGGTCGCCGGTGAAGAACCCGATGCGCATGTCACCGCCGGCCGGGTTCTCGACGAAGTTGAGCGGCGTCACCGCCGACCACCGGTCGAACGCGCCGGTCAGGGCGGTCCGCACCTCCGCGACCGTGAGGTCGGGGGTGGTGTTGGTGAACGAGTACGTGACGGTCGGGCCGGCCCAGCGGTTGCCCTGGGCGACGAACTCCGCCGAGCCGTCGGGCTGGACGACGTCGGGGAAGCCGCACCGCCGCCTGTTCATCAGCTCGACGGTCACGTCGTCGACCTCGCCGGTGGCCGGCAGCCCGTTGACCTGTTGGAAGAGCCGCACCGCCGTCTGCAACGTCTCGTCGAAGACCTCGGTGTCCTCCGGCGCGAAGGCCATCGCAGGACGCCACGTCGGGTACCTGCGGGCCAAGCTCTGGTTGGGGAAGTAGCCGAACCGGTGCAGGTACTCGTACGTCCGCGCGACCTGTTCCCCGCGGTCGCCGAGGGCGGCGGTCGCCGCGGGTGGGACGAATCGGGCGACCGGGGTCATCGACTCGCCCCCGGACGGCGGGGGCATCACCGATGCGGTGGTGGGGGCCGTCCGCTCGGACCTGGGAGTCGGGGGCAGGGACTCGGGGCGGGACGTCGTACGTGGGGTGTCGGTCATCGATGTCGTCCTCGGGGAGTTCGGCGGGGTGGCGAGTCTCAGGGTCGCCAGGAGGCGTCACCGGTCCGTCACCGGTAGGGCCGCCCCGGGCGCTGCCCACACCGACCGGGGAGCGCTCCGACAATGCGGATCCAGCAGCCGAAAGCCGCGACCCTTGTCCCCTGGTCGACGCCAGCTGCCAGGGCCTGAGCACCCAGACCGCCGACGCGGTCATCACTCGGCGGCCGGCCCGGCCGAAGAACCAGATCCCGGTCCTACCCGTCGTTGCCGCTGCGCACGAGGCCGAACCCAGGGTCACGCGTCGAAGCGGATCCGCGTCGAGCACGGCATCAGCCACGTGTAGACCGGCGGTCCCCGTCACGCCCCCTCGGCCAGGCGACCTCTTCGAGACGATGTTGTCAGCGGTCACCGAACTGGTCTCCAGTCAGGAATGAGCCCCACGACCTGGACGGCTCCACCGCTCGCCGGGAAGCTTTGCCGGCCGGCAGCGCCGCGTGATCGAACTGCCGCTGAACAGGTCGGGTCGACGACGACCCGCGGCTGACCATGCACGAGGTCGCAGGTGTGCACCTGACCTCGAGTGTCAGGACGACGAAGGCCCCTGACCGACGATCGTGCTGGTCAGGGGCCTTTCTTGCGCCCCCGGTTGGACTCGAACCAATAACCCTACGAATTCATCTTCATGCGTTTACTGGCGCTTGTTGCGGCGTACAAGACCAGCCCAAGGGCCATATTGGTGTTGAGCTGCGCGAAGCACTATTCGGGATCAACGGTCATGTCGAGTGCTTGAAGAACGTTGCGGAAGCAGGTCGTCGGGCTCTGCCTCGTCCTGACGGTCCGCCGCAGCCTGCGGCGTATGTCCTTGTCGGCGTCTTCCCCGCCGCCCCGGCTGATCAGCGACGAGTTGTGGGCGCTGTTCGAGCCGCTGATCCCGCCGCAGCCGCCGGCGGTGCACCGCCGCACCGGCCGACCTCGGGTCTCCGATCGCGATGTGCTCGAGCGCTACCTGCGCCGCCGCAGCATCACCGCCCGCATCGCCCGGATCGGGCGCGACTCCAGCACCCGGCTCGGCCGGCACCGCTGGGTGATCGAGCGCACCCTCGGCTGGCTGCTGTCCTATGAACGCCTCGCGCTGCGCTACGACCGCACCGCCACGACGATCACCGCCCTGGCCCGTCTCGCCGTCACCCTCATCTGCCCCCGACACCTACCGACGAACCGGCACCGGCGACGCGGCCGGCGAGCCGGGTGTCTGTGATGGAGCGTTGGTCTCGCGGGTGCGCTCCGGCGCCCCGCAGCTGATGATCTCCCGTAGATGGCCTCTCCGGGCGGACCCGTCGCTGCTCTCCAGCGGTCCCCGCCTCACTCGTCGTCGACGGGCTATTCAGGACCACCGGCCGACCGGCAGGAAGCGTGTGCGTGTGTAGCGTGTCGCCCCTCGGACACCGAGTTGCCCCCCGGCCCTTGCGGCCGCTGGGGGTTCTGCTCTCTAGGGACTCGGTGCGGTCAAGTCGTCCGTGGGCATCCAGGACCGCAGCCTTGGCCATGCGGTTCACCGCACAGCTCGATCCCTGCAGCAGGCCGGCCTGGCCTCTCCCGCCGAATCACCTCGGCATCCTGATCCCCTCTGGCGCGGACAGGACGCAGCGCCTACGGCGCGATCGCCGAGATCCCCGTCGGCGAGGACACTTCAGCGCTCAGGCACCGGGGGCCCGGTTCGACACCAATCCGCGAACCTCGCGCAGCGCCACGGAGAGCGTTGCCAGGTCGGCGCGATCGGCGGTGGCGATGTCGTTGAGGAGACCGAGGCACCGCCCGACCGCCGATTGATTGTGGGCGAATCCCCGCTGGATCAGCTCGTCGGTGTCCTGCGATGGGCCACCTACCTGCAACACCTCGGCGGTGAGCGAGGCCCGGACGGCGTAGAGGTCGTCGCGGAGCGCGGCCCGTGCCAGGGCCTGCCATCGGTCGTCCCGGGGCAGTCGCAGGATGCTCTGACGGAGCCAGTCGAGCTTCAGGTGCTGAACGAGGGCGAAGTAGACCCTGGCCACCTCCTGCAGCTCGCGACCGGTCACGGCGGCCACGTCGATGACGTCCAGCGCGGAGAAGAGCGCCGGCAGGGCGGCCACCCGCTCGGCCAGCCCCTCGGGGACCCCGTCCCCGATGGAGCGTGCGACAGCGTCGCGGAATTCGTTCTCCGGTCCCTCCGCTGCGGCGGCCTGGCGCAGGATCTCGTCGACCAGCACCGGAATGCCCGGCCGGAAGTGCTCGACCACAGTGGGGACGTCCAGTGGCTGGCGGCGGTTCCGGAGCAGCCAGCGGGTGGCGCGCTCAGCCAGCGTCCGCACCTCGAGGAAGAGCCGGATCCGCGCCTCCGTCGACACCCCGGGCAGCGACTCGATCTCGGCCTGCAGCTCCGCCAGCCCGAAGATCTCCCAGCTGGCGATGTGCGCGCGGGCGATGTGCGGGACGGGGAGGCCGATCTCCTCCGAGAGTCGGAACGCGAGGGTGCTGCCGGCGCGGTTGACCATCGCGTTCGTCACGGCCGTCGCGACGATCTCGCGGCGGAGCGGGTGGTCCGGCAGCCGGTCGGCGTACCGCTGCCGGAGGGCGGTCGGGAAGTAGTTGACCAGCTCCGCGGACAAGAACGCGTCGTCGGGCAGCTCGGAGGCGAGCAGCTCGTCGTAGATCCAGATCTTGGAGTAGGCCATCAGGACCGCGAACTCGGGCATGACCAGCCCGGTCCCGGCTGGGCGCTCGGCCAGTTCGTCGTCCGTCGGCAGGAACTCCAGTGCCCGGTTGAGCCGCCCGGAACGCTCGAGCAGATTCAGGTATCGCCCGTGCACGTCCCGGAGGAGGTGCGCCTGCGCTCGCGCGTTGTACAGCGCGCGGGTCTGCGCGGCGTTGTCGGCGAGCACGAGCGCGGCCACCTCGTCGGTCATCTCCGCCAGGAGGGCATCCCGTTGCTTGCCCGTGAGGTCGCCGTCGGCGACCACGCGATCGAGCAGGATCTTGATGTTGACCTCGTGGTCGGAGCAGTCCACGCCGGCGGAGTTGTCGATCGCGTCGGTGTTGATCCGCCCGCCGCGCAGCGCGAACTCGACCCGGGCGCGCTGGGTGAGGCCGAGGTTGCCGCCCTCCCCGACGACCCGGCAGCGCAGCCGTCCGGCGTCGACGCGCAGCTGGTCGTTGCGCTTGTCCCCCACGTCGGCATGGGTCTCCGCCGAGGCCTTGACGTAGGTGCCGACACCGCCGTTCCACAGCAGGTCGACCGGCGCCCTGAGGATGGCGCGGATGAGCTCGTCCGGCGTGCAGCTCCTCCTCGCTGACGTCCAGCCGGGCCCTGACCTCGGGTGACAGCGGGACCGTCTTGGCCGTCCGCGGGTGGACCCCGCCACCCGCCGAGATCAGCGAGGCGTCGTAGTCCGCCCAGCTGGAACCAGGCAGCCGCAACAGCCGGGAGCGTTCCTCGAAGCTGGTCGCCGCATCGGGGTCGGGGTCGAGGAAGACGTGCCGGTGGTCGAAGGCCGCCACCAGCCGGATGTGCCGCGACAGCAGCATGCCGTTGCCGAAGACGTCTCCCGACATGTCCCCGATCCCCGCGACCGTGACGTCGTCGTTCTGCACGTCGACGCCGAGATCGAGGAAGTGGCGTTGGACGGAGATCCAGGCACCGCGCGCCGTGATGCCCATCGCCTTGTGGTCGTAACCGGCCGAGCCGCCCGACGCGAAGGCGTCGCCCAGCCAGAACCCGTACTCCTGGGAGATGCCGTTGGCGATGTCGGAGAAGGTGGCAGTGCCCTTGTCGGCCGCCACGACCAGGTACGCGTCGTCCTCGTCGTAGCGCACGACGCGCCGGGGCGGGACCACCTCGCCGGCCACGAGGTTGTCCGTCACGTCGAGCAGGCCGCGGATGAAGGTCGAATAGCAGGCGACGACCTCGGCCTGCAGGCCGTCGCGGTCCCGGGGCGGGTTCTTGACGACGAACCCGCCCTTGGCGCCGACCGGCACGATGACGGCGTTCTTCACCGTCTGCGCCTTCATCAGTCCGAGCACCTCCGTCCGGAAGTCCTCCGGCCGGTCGGACCAACGCAGGCCGCCGCGGGCCACCGGGCCACCGCGCAGGTGCACGCCCTCGACACGGGGCGAGTAGACGAAGACCTCGAACATCGGCCGCGGGAGCGGAAGGTCGGGGATCTGCGCCGGAGAGAGCTTGATCGCGAGCCACGGCTTGGCGGCGCCATCCGGCCCGAGCTGGAAGTAGTTCGTCCGAAGCGTCGCCTCCACGATGCGGAGCAGGGTGCGCAGGACCCGGTCCTCGTTGAGACTGGTGACGGCGTCGAGGCCGCCCTCGAAGTCGTGGACCATGTGCTTGGCGACCAGGTCGCGGTCCGCGGCGGCGTCGGGATCCAGCCGCACCTGGAAGAGCTCGAAGAGCCTGCGGGCCAGTGACGGATTGTTGGCGAGGGTGGCCACCGTGTAGTCCAGGGCGAAGGTCGCGCCGACCTGTCTCAGGTACTTCGCGTAGGCCCGGACGACGGCCACTTCCCGCCCGCCCAGCCCGGCGCGGAGCACCAGCCGGTTGAGCCCGTCGTTCTCCAGGTCGCCGCGCCAGACCATCGCGAAAGCACTCTCGAAGCGCTCACGCATCCCCTCGGCGTCGAGGTCGGGCAGCTGGTCGTGGCGCAGCCCGAAATCGTAGATCCAGACCGGAGCGGCGCCCGCCGGGCGCACCTCGTAGGGGCGTTCATCGACGACGTGGACGCCCATGTTCTCCAGGAGTGGCAGGACGTCGGACAGGGTGACGGACTGGCCGTGGCGGAACAGCTTGAAGCGCAGCGTGCCCGGCGCGGCCTCCAACGGCCGGTACAGGTGCATCGCGAGGTCGTCGCCGGCGCCGAGCCCCTCCATCCGCCCGATGTCGACGACCGCAGCGGCTGCGGAGGTGTCGTGCTGATAGGCCGCGGGGAACGCGTCGGCGTAGCGGCCGTGCAGCTGGACCCCGCGCTCCTCGCCGAGCTGGTCCACCAAGGCGTCGTACAGGTCGTCGGACCACGAGCGCATCGCCGCCACCAGCCGGGCCTCGATCCCGGCCACGTCGTACTCCGGAACCGCGCCCGGTTCGGTCTGAACGGTGATGTGCAGCCGGGCGAGCACTGATTCGCTGACCTGGGTGGCGTACTGCGTGCTCACACCCTCGAAGGCCGCCCGCAGGATGCCTTCGATGCGAGTGCGCAGGGCCGTGGTGAGGCGGTCGCGGGGGAGGTACACCAGACACGACATGAACCGGCCGAACGGGTCGCGCCGCACGAGGAGGCGCAGCCGCTGACGGTCCTGGATGTCGAGGATGGCCGTGGCCGCCTCGTACAGCTCGCCGGCCTCGATCTGGAACAGCTCTTCGCGGGGGTAGCTCTCGAGGATGTTCAGCAGCATTCGCCCGTCGAAGCTGTCCGGAGGGAAGCCGGCCCGGTCGAGCACCGACTGCACCTTGCGGCGCAGGACCGGGATGTCGCGCGGCGACTGCCGGTATGCGGCGCTCGCCATGAGCCCCAGGAACCGCCGTTCGCCGACGGCGTCGCCCTCGGGACTCAGCACCTTGACGCCGACGTAGTCGAGGTACTTGGGCTTGTGGACGGTCGACCGCGAGTTCGCCTTGGTGAGGTTGAGCAGCCCCGGCTCGCGGGCCTTCTGCCGCACCTCCGGGGGCAGCTTCGCGAAGCTGTGGGAGACGGGTCGGCCTCGGCCGTCGCGCAGCAGCCCCAGCCCCGTCCCCGGGACGGCGGACAGCGTGTCCTCGCCGTCCTGTGTGCCGAGCTCGTATTCGCGGTAGCCGAGGAACGTGAAGTGGTCGTCGGCGAGCCACCGCAACAGGGCAGCGGCCTCCTTCCGGTCCTCCTCGCCGAAGGTCGACGCCCCGGTGTCCACGGTCTCGGCGACGACGAGCGCCTGCTCCCGCATCGCCGACCAGTCCTCAACCGCGGCACGCACGTCGCCCAGGACGCGGTGGACGTCGCGGGTCAGCTCGTCCACCACCCCGGCGCCGGTCTGCCGGTCGACCTCGAGGTGGACGAAGGACTCGGCCGCCGTCCCCGACGCCGGATCGTGCCGGTCGAGGATGTCGACGAGCGTCCCCCCGTCGCGGCGGACCGGAACGACCGGGTGCACCGTCAGGTGCAGTCCCAGTCCGTGCCGGATGACCTCCGTCGTGACCGAGTCGACGACGAACGGTATGTCGTCGGTCACGATGTCGACGACCGTGTGCGGCGAGCCGAAGCCGTGCTCCTCGAAATCCGGGGAGTACACGTGCACCGCGGGTTCCCCCGGCGGGCGGTCGAGGCCGAGCGTCAGGTGCGACATCGCGGTGCCGTACAGGTCGTGCACGTGCCGGGCCCCGAGATCCTCGCGGGCGACGTGCCGGTAGTACTGCCCGACGAACGTCTCGAACAGCCGCTGCTGCTCTGCTGTCAACCGCTCCCGCGCGTACCTCCGGATCTCGTCGATGATCTCGATCCGGTCGCGGGACGGGATGGTGGGCATGGCGACCCCCCCTTCGGCGCCGCCCAGGGTGCTCCTTTCGGTGTCACGCGCCAAGGTCGGTAGCCACCAGCCTCCGCATCCGTGCGCGGCTCCCGAGCACAGCGAAGCCCATACCGGCGTCCGTCAGCGCCCGTGGAGCGGCCTTCCGAGAGCAGCGATGCGGTCAGCACCGTTCGGGGCCTCGGGCCCTTTCCGTCTCGGTGATCCCATCGTCGTACCCGCAACCGCATCGAGATTTCGGGGAACTCTGCGCCGGTTCTCTGCAGTCGATGACGGTGGGCGACATGAGTCCGGCGGACCGCCCATTCAGGGACGTTCGACGGTGGCCGGCGGACCACCGATCGGCCACAGTGACGCCATCGCAGCCAGTCCCCGCGATTCCTTTTCGGCGTGCTCACCAGGTCCGGGGCCATGCCCCGGATGGGCCTGAAGGTCCTACCTCGTCTGCTCCGCAGCCGGCCACGCTCCCCGACCGTCGACCGCGCCGGTAGGCATGCCGAGCCCTTGGAGAGATGGCATTCCATCCCGAAGCCGACGCGAGAAGACTTCCCTGGCAGCGACAGAACGGACTGAGGACGATGGCTGACGAGGAACGGACCGTGGACGAATTGTCGGAAAGCGCGTGCTGGGCGTTGCTCCGCACCACCACTGTCGGCCGGCTGGCCGTGTGGGTGGACGACCATCCCGACATCTTCCCGCTCAACTATGCAGTTGATCACGGAACGTTGGTGTTCCGCTCCGGGGCAGGCAGCAAGGTGTCCGCCGCCTTGTCCGACGCTCAGGTGGCCCTGGAAGCCGACGGCTATGACGCCGGGACCGCGGAGGCCTGGAGCGTCGTGATCAGGGGAAATGCCGAGGAGATCCGCGGGGGTCCGGATCTGATCGACACCCTCGGTCTACCGCTCTATCCGTGGCAGGCGGGAGACAAGGGGCGATTCATCCGGATCGTTCCGACGACGACGAGCGGTAGGCGCTTCCGGGTCGCCGATCCCGGCGTATGGCAGACGCCGCTGTCAGGGGCGAAGCGCGCCTCGATGGAATGACGTCGCGGCCCAGGAAGAGCCGATCTTTCGACGCAGGCTACGGTTGGGGAACGACCTCGCTCCGCCCGCCGTCTCACACGAGAAGCGATCCTGTGGTGTATCCCGCACCCGGCGAGGAGAGATACACCGCTCCCGCGGCAATCTCGTCGGGCGTCGTCATCCGAGGGATCGGCCAGCGTGACGTCCGTCGAGTCTGTGCCTCCTCGTCGGCCCTGTACTTCACGGTCTTGCTCGTCGCGATCATGCCGGGGACGAGGCGTTGACGCCAACGCCGTGTGCGCCCCAATCGATCGCGAGAGTGCGTGTGAGGTAATGAAGTGCTGCTTTAGCGGTTCCGTAGGCTGCGAAGCGCGGACTCCCCGCGAGCCCGGATGCCGAGCCGACGAAGAGGACGCGCGCCCTGGGTCACCCGCGTGCGGTCGGAGCTGTTCGGCTCCCTCGGGGCCACAGCTGCTGACCACGGAACGGACAAGTGCGGCGTGCTGGGCTTGGAGGGCGAGGACCGGGCCACGGCCGGCAGGGCGCCTCCGGTCGGCGGGTGGCGTCTGTCCGACGGCAGCGGACGCTGCTGCTCGCCGGGAAGCACCGCGTCGCGTTCGACCCTGGGGATGGCACATCCACTCGCTCCGAGGTCACCACGGACCGGGTGCAGCCGTGTGCGTATGTAGCGTGTCGCCCCTCGGACACCTCGAAGTGGGATGCGTCCCACCCTCCTTCGGGTGAACTCCACCCAAATCGGCCGAGTCCGAGCCCCGCTGGCGAAACGCCCGGCACGGCTGCGGCCATGCCCCGAACAGCACCACCGGCCCCGCCGCACGCCCGGCGCCGCGGCGGCCCGTCCGCCCGCACGCCCAGCTCCTCGCTCCATTTGGCCACCGTGCCCGCAGTCGCTACCTCGGCAGTCGGCCCGGCCCCGGCCGGCGGCTGGGCGTTCGGCGGCGGCGCACCGTCCGGGGCGGAGCTCACCGAGCTGTGGCTGAACAGCGACCTGCTTCGGGAGCGGATCAACGGCCGCCGGGCGCCGCCGACTTCACCCGCTGCACGCCCGCGCGGCCGACCCGGCGCCGGCACGCACGGAGCTGACCTTCACCAAGCTGGACGCCAAGGGCCGGCTTCCGCTGTCCCTGTGCCCGGTGCTCGACGCGCAGCTGCCGGCCGAACGTGACGGCGCTGTGCTGGTCGTCTTCCTTCCCGGCGGCTCCGCGACCCCCCGGCCCGGCTACGACACCGCGCCGCTGCGTGTCGACGCCCGCCGCCGGCCTCTGCTCGGCCCAGCGCTGCGCACGCAGCTCGACCTGGCCGACAACGCCACCATCGTCGCCCGCACCGACACCGAGCGTGGCGGGCTGGAGCTGATGCCAGCCAGCCGCCTGGCGCCGCAGCTCGACGAGCTGTTCGACAGCCACCGCAGCCCTCGGCGGAGCACACCGCCCGGCGCGGAGCAGCAGCCCGTGCCGCGACTCGCTCTGCCCGGCGGGCGAATGCACCTCTCCCCCGGCGCCACACCGTCCATGTCGACCGTGGCGCCCGCCGACGACGCGAACTGAGGAAGCGACATGACCGACCAGACCATCGCCGGCCAGCCCGGCGACGGGGACGACTTCGCCGCCCGGATGGCCGAGATGGTCGCCGAGGCCCGGAGCAGCGGCGTGGACCTGGCCAGCGTGCTCGCTGCTGCGGACGGAACTTCGCTGCGCGAGCAACTGGACCTGCGGCTTCCGGTTCTGCGCCGGGACCCCAAGGGCACCTACGGCACCTGGGCGCTGTACCTGCGTCGCCTGGCCACCGGGCTGCCCCACTTCTGTCCATGCGTGTGCCTGACCTGCTCGGCGGGAACCTGCCGCTGCACCGCCGGAACCCACGCCGAGGGCTGCTCCCCCGATGCGGATGTCGACTGCGGGGAACGGATGCGCGCCCACGGCGACGACTCCGTGCGCGTCATCACCCGCCACCACATCGCCGACGCGGCGTGGTGGGCGCGACGGCGCGCCATGCAGCGCACCGTCGTCCGCAACGCCAAGCGAGAAGCCGCCGGCCGGGTGCTGCACGACCACGACGGCCGCGGTGCCCAGGAGGCCATGGTCCAGGCCTGCCGCTGGCTGTGGAATGAGATGCGCCGCGACGACGTCGTCCCGGCCAACGTCGCCCGCGACGTCCGTCTGCCCACGCGTCAGGAAGGCGCGGCCCGCAGCCTCGGCGTCCCCACCGGGGACGACCCGGCTCTCGACGGCCTCATCCTGCGGCACATGGTCACAGGCCACTCCCCGGGCCTGTGGCGGGACACCGGCTTCACCGCCGAACCCCCGGCGGACATCATCGCGGTCGGGCGCACCTCCGAGGCGATCACCGACCTCGCCGACCACCTCGGTCATGCAGCCTTCCTCACGCTGGCGGCAGGCCTGGCGGGTCTCGCGCTGCACCTGGGCCGCCGGCTACAGCGCCTCCCCCTGGCGGTCGCCCTGGGTCTGGTGATCAGAACGGTGTCGGCGCTGACCCGGTCGGAAGTCGTCTACGACATCGCCTCGCTGCTGACCGGGGCCCTCCTGGGGCGTGCTCCTTCTCACCCTCGGTCGGTCACTGGCCCGGTCGACCGCGATCACTCGATGAGCCTCACCTCCGTGCGGCGCCCCTGAGGCTCTCCCTCACCTCGCTGTCAGTCCCGGCACCAGCTCACCCGTCGAGTCGGCGACGGTCCAGGCGACCCGGAAGACGGAGGGCCGCCTGACGGATCCGCTTGCGGTGAACCCTTCGGCTCCCTGCGGGCCACCGACCAGCGCGAATTCTGGCCGCACGGCGTTAGCTCGCGGAACACCCCTGTGGCCGGCGACCGGTCACTGTCGCAATTTTGACTTCACCTGCGTTACTCGCCGACGGGCCACGCCTAGGACCTGATCTCATTCCAAGGCGCGGTAGACGGTGGAGCGGGCGACGCCGAAAAGGTCTGCGACTTCGGCGGTGCTGTACTCGCCCTGCCGGTACAGGCTCCACGCCAGAAGGCTATGGCGTTGCGCAGCGCGGTCACGGCCAGTGCGACGGTCATCCGGGCGTCCATCGAGTCGCCGACGATCCGCCCGGAATGCAGGTCCTTGATCGCGCAGAGGTAGAGCTTGCCCGGACTGCGGAGTGGCAGACGCACCGCCGGGCCCGGGGTCTCGGCCTCCGGGACCCTCGGCGTCGGTGGGCCGACCGTCGGCGAGGTCGTGGGCCACACCTGACGGCGTGCTTCCCTCGGCGCCCCAGCCGCGGCCCTCGCCACCGACGGCGGTCCCCACGGCAAGGGACCCCGCTGCGGCCCCGTGGCAAGCAATACTCCCACGCTCGCGTCTCCAGCACAGCCCGGGGCGCGCGCATCTGATGAAAGGTGAAAGACGTGGCCGAGACCGTCGTCTTCAAAGCTCAAGCGGGCCGCTTCTCGCCGGGCTCGTCGACCTGCCGGACGTTCCGTTGCGCGGGTGGGGCGTCTTCTCTCACGGCTTCACCCTCGGCAAGGACTCCCCGGCGGCGAGTCGCATCTGCAAGCAACTGGCCAGCGAGGGTATCGGCATGCTGAGGTTCGACAACCTCGGTCTGGGCGACTCCGAAGGCGACTGGGGCGACGGCTCGTTCTCCAACAAGGTCGAGGACACCGCCCAAGCGGTCCGGTTCATGCAGTCGACCGAGCGACCGATACGGCTGTTGGTAGGTCACTCGTTCGGCGGCGCAGCCGTCATAGCCGCGGCACACCTGGTCGACGGCATTCGTGCCGTCGCCAGCATCGGCGCGCCCTACGAGCCCAGCCACGTCGAACACAACTACGACGCCCTCATCGATCGCATCATGAGCGACGGAGAGGCGCCGTTCCTCGTCGGTGGGAGGGCACTGACCCTCCGTCGGCACTTCATCGAGGATGTGCGTGCCACTGACCTCCACGAGCGGATCCACAACCTGCGACGACCACTGCTGGTCATGCACTCGCCGACCGACAACACCGTCGGAATCGCCAATGCGAGCAAGATCTTCCAGGCAGCTCGCCACCCGCGGAGCTTCGTCTCCCTGGAAGGCGCAGACCATCTCCTGACAGGGAAGAACCAAGCCAAACGAGCGGCGCGAATCGTGAGCGCCTGGGTGGACCCCTACACGACCGACTGACCAGCGAGGGGACTGCTGCACCGACCGGTGACATCTGATCTGTGGTGCCGAGAGGTGCCGCTGGAAGGATGTTCACCGTGCCCAAGCCCTACCCCAAGGAGTTCCGCGACGACGTGGTGAAGGTCGCCCGCAACCGCGAGCCGGGCGAGCACCTGAAGCAGATCGCGGCCGACTTCGGGATCAGCGAGTCGTGCCTGACGAACTGGATGAAGGCCGCCGATGTGGAGGACGGGGTCAAGCCCGGAACCACGGCGGCGGAGAACGCGGATCTGCGGGAGGCCCGCAAGCGAATCCGACTGCTCGAGCAGGAGAACGAAGTCCTGCGCCGGGCGGCGGCCTACCTGTCGCAGGCGAACCTGCCGGGAAAATGATCTACCCGCTCGTCCGCGAGCTGGCCGTCGACGGGTCCCCGTGACGGTGACGTGCCGGGTTCTGAACATCGCCCGCCAGCCCTACTACCGGTGGCTGGCCACCCCGGTCACCACCAGCGAGCTGGTGATGGCCTACCAGGCCAACGCGTTGTTCGACACCCACCGCGACGACCCGGAGTTCGGCTACCGGCTGCTGGTCGACGAGGCCGTCGCGAACGGGCAGCCGATGACCCGGAGGTCGCTCCTACGTCAACAACGGTCGTGATCAGCACAGCTAGCGCAACGTCAGTGGCGTTCTTGGTGTCGGGGTAATCGCCGCTGCCCTCGGGCAGGAGGGCACCGTCCTCGGCCACGTCCCCGACGCCGGCCGAGCGGTCGTGGACCCCGGCCGTGGACACGTGTACGAGTCGGGAGACGCCTGCGTCCCGGGCGAGTACCGGCGTCCTCAACGCCCACCCGGTGCTGGACGTCCCGCGACGAGCCCATCGGGTGGACCGTCGTGACGACCGCGTCAGCACCCTGGGTCACGTCCCGGGCGTAGCCCTCGTCGGCGAACTCGCCGACGTCCTCGGTGACGCGGTCCAGCGCAGGCGCGCTGTCGGCGCGGCGGACAACGGCGCGCACCTGTGCCGACAGCTCGACGAGCGCCCGGCACGCCCACCAACCCGTTCGCACCGGTCACCACGACGACGCGTGAGGAAGTGGCCATGCCGCCCACACTGCCAGCGACCACACGACGGTGCCCGCGCTGCGTGGCCAGTCCCGCCGTCGGGGCCTCTGACCGGCTCAGGACTTCCTGTCCACCAGAGCCAACGCCACCCCGAGAGTCGCGAGAACACCGAGCGCCACGCGGACGCGATGCCACCGTGCCCATCGGTCGAGCAGGTGCGCAGTCTCGGCGTCCGCCAAGTGGCCCACCGTAAACTGATGATTCATCGGCTCGTTGACGGTGATGGTGATCGCGACGACGCCCGCTGCCGCAGCCGCCCCCACGAACGCCGCGCCGGCGCCGGGGTCCTTCGCCGTCTGCACGACGGCCGACGCAGCGTTCAGGGCGGCTGCGCCTGCCCCGAGAGGAATCATCCGGGTCCGGATCCGGTCGGAGTGGGCGGCGAACCAGGTCCGGAACTGCTCTGGCGGGACGCCGCGCCAGAACGGGAGGAGCACGACGTCGATAAGGATCATCGCACCTGCCAGGAGCCCAGTCAGCGCCGTGGCGAGGAGCGCGAGTAGGCGCGAAATCACGCGAAGCACTATCCACGCCCTCTCCCGTCCGCGACAGATTGATCCCTGCGGTGTCCGTTTCCGGCCGCCGGAACCCGTGTGCGTATGTAGCGAGTCGCCCCTCGGACACTCGAACGCCCCGGTATTCCTGCTGGTCAAGAACCCGGGCCGTTGTCATGTCCGAGCCAAGATGTGGCTCGTGATACCGCGGTGATACTTCGCGGCGCTGGTCAGCCCGCCAGGAGCGGGGCGAACCGGTCGGCTGCTTGCCGCCCCATGCCGGGATGGACGGGCTGGTAGACGGTCAGCGTGATGGTCGCGCTGGCGTGTCCGAGGCGCTCGGAGTCGACTTTCACCGGCTCCCCGGCGGCCAGCAGCGTCGAGTGAGTGTGGCGCAGGTCGGGCAGCCTGATCCTCGGCAGCTGCTGCTCCCCCAGCGCCCAGCGTGCCTGCGCAAGTTGGTCGACGAACCGGCGTGAGTAGCGCCCCGGGTGCCGGTGGGTGCCGTCAAGCCCGCGGAATCGCGCACCAGACCGACCGAGAGAGGGGCACTAGTTGCGCCGTAGGCGCGGAGCGTGGCAACCGTGTCCGAGTCGATGTCCACCACGCGAGCCTGGCGGTCTTCGTCGGCCCCTCGAGGAGCTGCTGACCGGCGCCCTTCCTCTTCACCGCTCCGACGCTGCGCCTGACTAAAGCCGGCCGGCGTCGAGGTCGACGTCGCGCCAGCGCAGCGCCAGCGCCTCGCCCCGACGCATTCCCGTCGCGCCCAGCAGCCGCCAGCCCATCGCGAGGTCCGGGTCGCGGTCCTCCGCCCAGCGCAACAAGCGGAATAGCTCGACTCTGCGTCGATGTATCCAGACCTTCTCAGGTCCGCGCCCAGTGCGATGAAGACACCTTCCTGGGGCCCTCGGTCCGCCACGTGGCCCTTTCGCGGATGACCGCTTGGGGCCATTGCGAGGCTGCGGTTGGGGAGCAGCGGCGGTGACAGCTCGGCCGGAATCCGCGTGCTCCTGGTCGACGACCATCCGTCGCTGCGCAGTGTCCTGGCCGAGGCGCTGTCCGACGAAGCGGACCTCACGGTCGTCGAACAATGCGACGATGGATCACACGTGGTGGCAGCCGCCGCCCAACTGCGGCCCGGCGTCGTTTTCATGGACCTGTCGATGCCGGTGATGGACGGGCTGACTGCGACAGAAGCGCTACTCGCCAGTCATGCCGCTGCTCGGGTCATCGTGCTGACTGCAGACGACTCCGGGGCACGATCGGCGGCCGCAGGCGCCGGCGCCCACGCCCTTGTGCCCAAGGGCACGCGACTGGAGGCGTTGCTCCGCTGCCTGCGCACCGTCGCCACCGGCGGCACAGACTGTCCCTACTGCCACTGATGCCACCGCGGCTTCCCTTCCCCGACGTCCCCGCCGGACCCCGACCTGGGTGAGCGTGGTTCGAGGCCGTAGCAAGCGGCGACCTCGGCGACGATGCCTCGTTCATGGCGCGGCGTTGGCGACGGCGAGAGGCAGGTGCTCACCGCACTCCGCCGGAGGCCTCCCCGCCCCACCCCTCGATCCTCGGATCGGTGGCCTACCCGGTGACCCAGAACTCGCGTCGCAGATCATGGGCTACCGCCCATCCGGTCCATGAGGATGTCCAGGTCGACGCCCACCGACTCGAAGGCGGCGGCGGCGATGTTGAACTCAACGGGATAACGAAGAGCCAGCAACCGGGCTTCCTGCTCCGGGCTCAGTCGCATGATCGGCAGCAGGTCCAGGACATGCTGGCGCGTGATCAGCACATGGCTCATGTCCCCCGAGGTCTCCTGGGGATCTCGCATACGGCCGCTGTGCCGAGCCTCCGTGTGCCCGCCAGGTGCGACCACGAAGGACTCACGCAGAAGTGCAATTCGTCATGACGGGGCGCACGCCGGCGGCGCAGGTGTGGATGGGTGCTCCCCTCACGGCAACGGACTCCACCGTTTCGGAACGAGCCCCGAGATCGTGACGGTGTCGGAACAGCCGGAGGCGGCCCGGGCAGCAATGGAAAGGACTGCGATCGCCGTCCGGCCGTCACAGATCGGCTTGCTGCCCGGTCATAAGAGGCACCAGGCAGTCACCAGGCGGAGGTCACCATGCGTATCGCAGTTGCTGGCTCACGCGGCCTCGTGGGGTCTCATGTCGTCGCCGTCGCCGAGTCCGCCGGACACTCGACAGTCGGGCTCGACCGTGAGGCAGGTGTCGACCTCACGGTCAGCGCGGGTCTCGACGAACTCCTGGCCGGCGTGGACGCGGTCGTGGACGTGACCAACAGCCCGACCATGGACCTGCAGGCAGTGACGTTCTTCGAGACCGTCGCCGCCAACCTCGGCGACGCCGCCACCCGCGCCGGCGTGGCACGCACCGTGGTGCTGTCCATCATCGGCGTGGACCGCGTGCCCGAGCTCGAGTACTACCGCGCCAAAGTTGCCCAGGAACAGACCCACCGCGCGCACTCCCCCGGCCTGCACATCCTCCGCGCTGCCCAGTTCCACCAGTTCCCCGGCATGGCCATCCGCTGGGGACTCGACGGCAGCACGACAACTGTGGACGACCTGCTGTCCCAACCCGTGTCCGTGGACGAGATCGCGAAGCTGCTGGTCGCGCTAGCAACCGGCGAGCGGGAGGAGACCCTCGTCGAGCTGGCGGGGCCCCAGCGCGAGCACATGGCGGACCTGGCCCAGCGTGTCATCAAGCATCGCAACGAGGACCTGACCGTGCTCGCCCGGGAGGTGCCCGACTCGATCAAGAACGGGGCACTGCTCCCAGGACCTGACGCGATCATCGCCGGGCCGACCTTCGACGAATGGCTGAGCGGTCAGCCGAGTTGAGGCAGCCGGGCTCGTAGGCGGCGGCGTCCCAGGAGATGACGCCTCGCGAACGACACCGGACCGACGACCGTGAACAGCGTCCCGACAACTCGACGTCCGAGGAAAGCGCGCTGCGGAAGACCACGCCGGCTCGGCACGAGCGTCGCGGGTGGGTGCGAGGGGTCGCCGCGGTCGGTCGCAGCAGGACGAGGACGCTCGCCGTCTCCAGAAGTCGACGGCGACAAGCAGAGCTTCGGCTCAGCGACGGGACAGCATCGGCTCTCGTCATCGGCTCCGTCACCGGGACGGAGGTCCCGCCCTGCCCACCGCACTCGGCGCACACGGACCGGTCAGGCTCGTCACCTTCGGCCGGGTGACGGTGAGAGCCATCGCCCTCACCTTCCGGTGGCTGACCGGTCAGCTGCAGTCGGCACCGCCCGCCGCCGCGCAGGCCGATGGACGACGGGCCCGCCCGCGCGTACGGGTACTTGCGTCCCCCTATAGCTGCCGGCGCACGCACGCGTGGGCGGACGACCGGGGATCGGCACCCGACCCGCCCGGGACGCGCCGCCTGGTGCCTCGGCCCGTCACATGCGCGGCTCGGGCGAGCGCGGACCAGTCAGCTGACGGGGGTCCTCACAGGCGCGCTGGGGCGCAGTGCGAGGCCATGGTCGACCGTGTCTGAGCCCGCCCGGCCCGGCAGCAGCGGAGGAGAGCCAACGATGGACACCACTCTGTCGGACCACTTCGCAGTACACAGGGCCCGCTGCGAGATGGAGAAGCCGCGGTCCCGTCGGACCGACGCCGACCTCCAGCAGGCGGCCGCGACGTTCATGGTCCATCGACCTCAGCTGCTCAGGATCGCTGGCGGGATCCTCGCCAGCGCGAGTGAGGCCGAGGACGTCGTCCAGGAGACGTGGCTGCGATGGCAGCGGACCGACCGCAGAGTCGTCAGCAACCCCCCGGGCTTCCTGACGACTGCCGCGAGCCGCCTCGCCATCAACGTCCTCCAGTCCGCCAGGACAAGGCACGAAACGGCCCTCGGCCCCGAGTTGGAGGGCGAGCGGTATGCGCTCGCCGTCACGGATACCGCCGCCGAGCTCACCGAGTCGGCGGAACTGGCGATCTCCGTTCTGCTCCAGAGGCTGAGCCCCGCGGAACGCGGCGCGTTCGTCCTCCGCCGTGGCTTCGACTACTCCTACCCGGAGGTCGCACGTGCCCTTCGGCTCAGCGCGCAGAACGCCAGGAAGTTGGTCAGCCGGGCGGACGCTCGCATCCGAACCGGCGATAGCCGACCGGTCGAGTTCGCCGCGCATCGCCGCCTCGTGCGTGCGTTCGTGCGGGCAGCACGAGCCGGCGAGTTCACCGACCTGGAGGCACTGCTCGCGGAGGACATCCGGTGAGCCGCGGCCTGAAGCCGCCACGCGCCGCGGACCCCGGCGAGAGCCGGGATCCGGCGCATCCGGACCCGACGGCCGGGCCGCGAGAGCCGCATTGCCCCGGTCGAACGCCGAGGGATCCCAGCCTCGCGGACGAGGGAACCATCGTGGATAAGCGCGCGGTGACCATGCCGGAGGAACGGACCTCGCCGGCCGACCGGCCGGCCGGGGGCGGCGGCCGTGCCTGGTGCCCCGGCGAGCGCAGTGCGCGCGCCCGGGTGGTGGACCGCGCTCCGTTTGCCGGAACGGCGCCCCATGCGCTCGACCAGCTCGTCGCGATGACGGCCGGGGCGGCGGAGCCCGAACCGGTCGGCCGGATGATCCGGCGGCTGCGCCTCGAGGCCGATCTGACGCTGGAGCAGCTGTCGGAGACCTCGGGGATCAGCGACCGTGCGCTGAGCGACATCGAGCGGGGGGCTGCTCGGGGCCCTCAGCATCGGACGGTCCTCGCGATCGCGACGGCCCTCAGCCTGACCGACGACGACCGAGCCACCATGGTCCGGGCCGCCCGGGCAGGGCGACGCCGGGCCGCGCCCTCCTGTCGGATCCGCCTGCCGCTGCCTCGCGACGTCGACGACTTCACGGGGCGGGAGCGGGAGCTGGCACGGATCACCACCGCGATGACCGCCTTCTCGGGTCCCCGCGCCCCGACGGTCGTGATCACGGGCTCCGCGGGCTACGGCAAGACGGCCCTTGCGGTTCGGGCCGCGGCCCACCTGCGCAGCGCATATCCGGACCAGCTGTTCCTGAGTCTGGGAAGCCTCGGGGCGTGGACTCCGGACGCGGTCATGGCCGGCATCGGCGAGGCGATCATCGGCCACGGCCGCACGTCCGGTGACCGACGACCCCCGCGGCAGCTGTCGGACGATCCACCCCTCCTGCTCGTCCTGGACGACGCCGCGCACGAGTCCCAGGTCCGGGCCGCGCTGTCCGTCGCGGGCCCGGCGGCCGTCCTGGTGACCAGCCGTCGGTCGCTGGCCGGCCTCGAGGCCGTGGAGAGGCTGCTGCTGGATCGATTGCGCCGCGACGACGCGGTCGACCTGCTCGCCGCTGTGATCCCGGCCGAGCAGACCGCCGGAGCGGACCTCGACGAGTTGGCGCGACTCTGCGACGACGTCCCGCTGGCGTTGCGCATCGCGGGGAACCGCCTGGCCAGCCGTCCGGGGTGGACGATTGCGGCCCTGACAGCCCGCCTGGCATCGGTGGAGCGCCGATTGGACGCCTTGACGGCCGGTGACCTGCGGATGGCAGCCGCGATTCGGACGTCCGTCGACGAGCTGAGTTCCGACGCGCGGGACCTCTTCCGGCGACTCGCGCTGGTCGACGGCTCCAGTCTCGACGCCGGGCTGGCCGGCGCGCTGATCGGTCGGCACGCCTGGCAGGCGGAACGCCTCCTCGATGAGCTCACCGACCACAGCCTGGTCCATCCTGCGGCCGGGAACCGCTACACCCTCCACGCCCTGCTGCGGTTGTACGCCGAGGGGGAGCTGGCGCAGGAGTCGCCCGCCACCCGCGCGGCGATCCAGGCGGCGGTCGACGACTGGCTTCTCGGCACCGCGGCCGGCGCGGCACGGACGCTTCGCCCGGACCGCCGGACGGGGCGGTCCGTCGACAGCGATCGCGGGTCCTCCTTCGGCCACCCCGACGTCGCTCACGCATGGCTGGTCGACGAGTCCGATCACCGGAACGCCGCCGTGCGAGAGGTCGACCTCCGCGATCGAAGGGCCTTGTCAACGGACCCGGCCGAAGCTGCCCCGTGGCTGCCGTCGAGTCGCTCGACGGCCTGGCGCACATCGGGGCAGCCCGCCGACGGCTGGTCCCCCACCTCGACTCGTGAGGCCCCCCGCGGCGGTCGAGGTACGACCTCCGCCGCTACGCCAACGCCTCGTGCAGCTGCCTCCGGGAGCTGATCCCGAGCTTGGTGAACACCTTCCGCAGGTGCCACTCGACCGTGCGGCGGCTGAGGTACAGCTGAGCACCGATCTCGGGGTTGGTGAGTCCGTCCCGGGCCAGCCGGGCGATCTGCGCCTCCTGCACGGTGAGCTTCTCCAGGGGGTCCTCGGAGCGCTTGCGGACGGCCGCCCCGGCGATCAGCAGTTCACGGCGCGTGCGCTCCGCGAAGGCGCGGGCCCCCATGCGACCGAACATCTCGTCGGCCCGGCCGAGCTGTTGCCGCGCGTCGACCCGGCGGTTCTCCCGGCGCAGCCACTCCCCGTACACGAGGTGGGCGCGAGCCAGGTGGGCCACGGCCCGGCTACGGCCCAGCCTGTCGATCGCCTCCCGGTAGAGCGCGTCGGCCTGCGTGCCCTCCGCGGCGAGCGCGCGGGAGCGGGCCTGGATGCCGAGGGCCCACTGCGTTCCGGCGACGCTCGTGCGGTCCACCAGCCGGCCGAGGGCGTCCACCGCGACATCCCGCTCCCCGCTCCGTACAGCAGCCTCGACCAGCTCCACCAGTCCCCAGCCCGCGAGTGCGATCTCGTCGTGCCGGCACGCTCCCCGGGCAGCGGCGAGCGCCGCGTCGTAGCGGCCGAGCCCGTTCTGGAGCACCGCGGTCGCGAGGTCGACCATCGTGATCGCCCTGCCCTCACCCCTGGCGGTCGCGGCACGCAAAGCGGACTGGAACAGGTCGGTTGCCTGCTCCTCGTGACCGCGCCAGGCGCTGAGGACCAGTGCCGGCTGCGTGATGCGGGCGGTGCCGGTCATCTCGGTGATGACGTCGACTTCGTCCAGGGACGCGGACGCTCCGACGAAATCGCCCTCGTGCACCTGGACGTCCGCCAGGCCGGTGACCGCGACCGCGAGCAGTGTCAGTGCGCCTGTGTCACGGGCGAGGCGGACCTGCCGCGTGGCCAGTTCGTGCCATGCGTCGTCGTCCCAGATCGCCGACGCCCCGCGAGCGGCGATCCACAGCCAGCGTTTGTCGCTGTCACCGATGTCCTCGTGGCGGAACGCATCGAGGGCTTGCCGCATGAGGGGGACGCTCGCGCCGTCCCCCTCGGTGAACCATGTCGCCAGCGCCCTCAACCACAGGTCCATCGGCCGATCCCCCGGCGGCACCGAACGAGCCGCCCGGGCCACCTCCTGTGCCCGGCCGGTAGGTGCCAGTCGTCCGGAGAAGAGCACGGCCGAGCACGCTTCGAGATACGTCTCGCGCGCCAGGTCGGCATCGAGGGGAGCCAGGCGTCTTCCTGCTTCGATGAGGGGGATGACGGCGTCGTTGCCTCGAGACCGGGCGAAGAGCAGCCGCGCCTGGAGCCGCTCGAGTCGTGCGCGATCGAGCTCGAGAAGCGGACCCAGCTCCGCCGTGGCGAGCAGCTCCGAGGCCCTGGCCGGGGCTCCCGCCTCGAACGTCGCCTGAGCCGCTGTGAGTGCCCGCTCCACCCTTCTCCGCGGATCCGGCGTGAGCTCTGCCGCGCGCTCCAGGAACGCCGCCGCGGCAGCCAGGCCACCGCGGCGCTGCGCGCGTCCGGCCGAGCGCTCCAGCTCTCCGGCGATCGCCTCGTCCGGGGCGGCCGCCGCCTGCGCCCGGTGCCACACCCACCGGTCGGGATCGAATTCCGGGTCGGTGGCGTCGGCCAGCGCGGCGTGCACGGCTTGCCGCTCGTGCGGTGCAGCCGCACCGTAGACCGCCGACCGCACCAGGGGATGGCGGAACCGCACCTGAGGCCCGAGTTCGACCAGTCCGTCGGCCACCGCCGCCGTCGCCGCCTCGGCGTCGATGTCCAGAGATCCGACTGCTTGCCACAGGATGCGCGCGTCTCCCAGCGGTTCGGCCGCCGCCGTCAGGAGAAGCCGCTGCGTCGGAGCCGGAAGGGCTTGGAGGCGTCGGACGAAGGTCTGCTCGATCCGGCCGGTGAGAGGTCCCGCGTCGGTCACGCCGAACCCGCCCGCGAGCTCTGCCGGAGTCCGCCCTCGCGGAACCTCGAGCAGGGCCAGGGGGTTCCCGCGCGTCTCGGCGATGATCCGGTTGCGCACCCGGGCGTCGAGGGGGCCTGGAACCACCGTTGCCAAGAGTCGACGGGCGTCGACCTCTCCGATTCCCTCGACGAGCATGTCCGGTAGGTGGTCGAGCTCCTGCCGGTCAGATGGTTCGCGTAGTGCGAAGACCATCATCACGGGATCTGCCATGAGGCGCCGGGCAGCGAAAGCCATGGCCTGGACCGACGCCCGGTCCAGCCACTGCGCGTCATCGATCAGGCAGATCAGTGGCCGCTCCGCTGCCATGTCCGACAACAACGACAGAACGGCCAGGCCCACGAGAAAGCGATCGGGAGCAGTCGTTCGCTCTCGCAGGCCGAACACGCTCTCCAGCGCCTCGCGCTGAGGGCCGGGAAGGTGGTCGAGGCGGCTGAGCATCGGCGCGCAGAGCTGGTGCAGCCCGGCGAAGGCGATCTCCATCTCGGACTGGACACCGCCCACCTGGGCGACGTGGCAGCCCGACGCCTGCTCGAGGAGATGGTTGAGCAGAGCAGTCTTGCCAACACCTGGCTCCCCGCGGACGACCAGCACAGAGCTCTGACCGGCATGAAGGCCGTCGATCAGACGATCCAAGGCCGCGCACTCACGTCCCCGGCCGCGAAGCACGTGTCCGGATCGGCGGCCCGGGATGGGCATGGGCGATCGTAGGCATTTCTCCGATTCCGCGACAACCACCTCGGGCCCGGTCACCGAGAGGAAGCTCTTCGGCCGGGATGCGCTTCATGAGCGGCGAACCGACTGCCGCTGAAGTGCGCGGTGCCGCCGTCATCGAGACCCGGCAGCGCCTCAGCTACCGACGCTCGAGGAGAACCTCGCTTCGCTCGAACATGATGTGCCCCCGCGCCCGTCCCTACGGGCTGCCGAGGGCCTTGCGGAGGACCTGGATCGCCTGCTCCACCGCGGCCGTTGCGGCCTGCGTCGGCCTGAGGGGGTTGAGCATCATGAAGTCGTGGATGATCGCGTTGTAGCGGACGGTGGTGATCGGTACGCCGGCCTCGAGCAGCCGTCGGGCGTAAGCCTCGCCCTCGTCGCGGAGCACGTCGTTCTCGTCCACGACGAGGAACGCGGGCGGGAGGCCGACAAGGTCCTCGCGCGAGGCACGGAGCGGTGAGGCGGTGATCTCCTGCCGGCGCTGCTCGTCGGGCGCGTAACAGTCCCAGAACCAGGCCATCCCCTTGGCTGTCAGGAACGGCCCGTCGGCGAACTCGAGGTAGCTCGCCGTGTCCTGGGCGGCGTCGGTCACCGGGTAGTACATCGACTGGTGCACGAAGGTCACGTCGCCGCGCTGCTTCGCCAGAATGGTGAGGGCTGCGGTCATGTTGCCGCCGACCGAGTCACCGGCCACGGCCATGCGGCCGGCGTCCAAGCCCTCGGAGACGCCGTTGGCAGTGATCCACCGAGCGGTCGCATAGCCCTGCTCGATCGCGACCGGATATCGCGCCTCGGGCGAGCGGTCGTACTCGACGAACACCACCGCGGCGCCGACACCGACGGCGAGCTCACGAACGAGCCGGTCGTGGGTGCGGGCGTTGCCCAGAACCCAGCCTCCACCGTGCATGTACAGCACTACCGGGAAGCTCCCCGGCCGCCCCGACCGGCCGCACGATGCGCACCCGCACGTCCCCCACGCCAGCGGAGACGGTTCTCCATGCCTCGTCGACGGCAGGCTGGTCCACGGGAGCGGCCTGCACGTCGTCGAGGACCTTGCGCGCGCCTTCGGGTCCCAGCTCGTAGAGGAACGGCGGCGTTGCGGTCGCGTCGGCGAACGTCTGGGCTTCCGGTTCCAGGACGTGCTCGGTCATGCTGCGACTCCTCGTCTGGGCGATGGGGCAACGACTTCGACGAGCGTCCGGGCACCCCGTACGGAGGACCACGAAGAAGACACGCAGGGGTTCGCTCCTGCGCGCCGGGCTGGGTGCCGCGTGGGGGTCCCGCCCGAGTCCGCCGACTGTGCGGTTCGAGAACCGCGGCGGGCGAGCGATGGAAGGTCTGGATGGCGCATCCGAAGTCCGGGTGACGGCCGGTAGGTAGGTGGCCACCTTCCGCCCACAGCGGCTCCTCGCTCCTGGCTCTCAGCTCCTGCGGCTGAGCGACTCTGCTGCGCCACCGCCTGGGAACCGGCAACCGTCGTCCGCTGTGGCTGTCCAACAGGTGCACGCGGCCCTCTTCAGGGGCCAGCCTGAAGAAGCTGCCCACCCCGGGCGGCCGATCATCATTGACGGGAGCGCCACCCTCACCCTCTCGCTGCGGTCGTCGCCTCCCAAGGGCGTGACGACAGCAGGGACGGCGTCCTCTCGCGCCCGACCCCTGCTTCCCCTCGGGTGTTCCGAGCCCATGGGCGGGTCCTCCTCGCGGCAGTTCGAGGCGGCCCCACAACTTGGGTCGATCCGGCCCGCCACCACGAAGAAACCACGCAGAACTTCGCTCCCTCGTTCTCGACCGTGCGTCAACCGCTGACGATCCAAGGCAGGTGCCGAACACCGGCCGGCGCGTAGAGGAGGAAAGCCGTGAAGCGCAGAAGGCGCAGACAGCCACCCGCGCCACGGATGGAGGCCGCGACGACCGGCCGGGGACTACTCCGTCAGCTCTCCGACGTACTCAGTGATGCACCGCTGTTCGTCGTCACTCCGCTGCTACGGCACTGGCACCGCACCTGGGGCGCCACTCCGGACGAGGTCGCAGCCACGATGCCCGGCGACGACCTGCTACCCCGCATCCAGTACCGGTGCACGCGCGCGATCACGGTTGCCGCCACGCCGGCCGAGGTCTGGCCGTGGCTGGTACAGGTGGGTGTCGGGCGCGCCGGTTGGTACGCCGACGATCTTCTCGACAACTTCGCCCGCCCCAGCGCCAGGGAGATCATTCCCGACCTGCAGGACATCCACGTTGGTCAACAACTGCCGTGGCTACCCCACCCGTCGGCCAGGACTGCCTTCTTCGTCGACGGCTACACCGCGCCCGAATGGCTGCTGTGGCGCATGGCGAGTCGCACGTGGGCCTGGCGCCTGGTTCCGCTCCCAGGCGAACGTACGAGGGTCGTCACCCGCATGCACGCCCGCTACGAGTGGAAGCGGCCGTTGACGCCGTTGATGGTGCTGTTGATGGAGGTCGCGGACTTCCCGATGATGCGCCGGATGCTGCGCGGGATCCGGGACCGTGCGGAGGCCGAGCACCGACGTAGAGCAACGGCACCACTTTCCACTTCTCGGCCGCAGATCCTGGCCGGACCGGTGCTGCCGACGGTGTCATAACAGGTGCCTTTCCGAGACTCCAGCGGCCACTCGACCGGCGCAGGCCGCGCTCCCACATCCGTCGCAACAGAAAGCACTTCCCACCCCGAGCAAGGAGCTGACATGTCCGTACGAACCGACACGACCAAGCCGACGATCGTCCTCGTCCACGGGGCGTGGGCCGACGCCTCAGGCTTCGCCGAGCAGATCCATGCTCTCGAGGAACGAGGCTTCCGGGCCATCGGCTTCGCGAACCCGCTCCGGGCACTCGCCGACGATGCGCGATACCTGGCCGACTTCGTCCGGACCTTGAGCGGGCCGGTCCTGCTCGTCGGCCACTCCTACGGCGGCGCCGTCATCTCGGCCGCCGCCACCGGGAACCCGCAGGTCAAGGCACTCGTGTTCTTCAGCGGGTGGATGCCCGACGAGGGCGAGAGCATCGCGCAGGTCTTCGAGCGGCACACCGAGGGCAGCCTCGTCGGAGCGGCGATCACCCCCTTGCCGTTCACCGGCACGGACGGTAGCGAGGGCGCCGACCTCTATCTGGAGCGCGACCAGTTCCACGCCGCCTTCTGCGCCGACGTCGACGACCGCACGGCGTCCGCCATGGCGGCGACCCAACGACCGTGGACCGGAGCCGCGTTCAACGAGCCCTCCGGCGCGCCCGCCTGGAAGACGATCCCCAGCTGGTACCTGCTCTGCACCGAGGACAGGGCCATTCCCGCAGAACTCCAGCGATTCATGGCCGAACGGGCCAACGCCACGATCCAGGAGGCGACCGCCTCACATGCCTCGATGGTGTCCCAACCCGAGGCGGGGACGCAGCTCATCCTGCGGGCCGCCGACGCCGTCACACCCGTGATGGTGTGAGGCTGTCACCAACGCCCCTCGGCCCCCGATGCAAGACTGCTCCTTCTGCCGACGGAGGAGGGAGGATCCGGTATGACTGAAGCACTGGTACGTCGGTCAGGACAGTGGCCCCGGCTGCGGCTGTCCGACTGGCCGGAGACCCGCGACACGGTGCACCTGTGGACACAGATCATCGGCAAAGTGCGGATGGCCCACGCGCCGATGATCAACCACTGGTGGCAGGCCACCCTGTACGTCACGCCTCGCGGCCTGACCACGGCGGCGATCCCGTGCGCCAGCGGAGCGTTCGACTGCGAGTTCGACTTCGTCGACCACCTGCTGCGCATCAGAAGCAGCGATGGCGGCGGTCGAGCGATCACGCTGGCCCGCAAGCCTGTCGCACAGTTCTACGCCGAGACGATGGGCGCACTCGCTGAGCTGGGTCTCCACACCCGGATTCACGCGCGCCCCAATGAGGTGGACCCCGCCATCCCCTTCGCCGAGGATGACCGGCACGCCTCTTACGACTCGCACGCAGCCGAGCTCTTCTGGCGGCAGCTACTGCAGGCCAATCGACTGCTCGACGAATTCCGAGCGGGCTTCGTCGGCAAAGTCAGCCCCGTGCACTATTTCTGGGGCGCGATGGACCTGGCCTGCACCCGGTTCTCCGGCCGGCCGGCTCCGATGCATCCCGGAGGCGCGCCGAACTGCCCAGCCTGGGTCATGCAGGAGGGCTACTCGCACGAGCTGGCCAGCTGCGGCTTCTGGCCCGGTGGCGGCGAGGAGGGAGCGTTCTACGCCTACGCCTATCCGGAACCATCCGGCTACGCCGACGCCGAGATCAGCCCGGCCGAGGCGTTCTACAGCCGGGAGCTCGGCGAATTCGTATTGCCCTACGAGGCTGTGGCCGGCGCCGAGAACCCCGACCGCGTGTTGGCTGACTTCCTCGGCTTGACATACGCGGCCGGCGCCGAACTGGGCGGCTGGCCTCGAGCGACGCTGGAGACCGACCCTCACCGCTGGGATGGACAACGAGTATCGCCGGGCGCGTGAGCTGCGATTCAACGCCTGTTTCGTCGGACCAGGCCCATGTCTACGTTTCCCTGTCTCTCGCCGAGGCTCGGCTCCGTGGACTCGCAGCGGCCACCTTCCGGCTGTAACAGCGGCACGGTATGTCCTCTCGTCTCGGGGGCGCGTCCCCAAGCGGGGTGATCGACACACGGCCAAGTTGGACCATGTATGACGAGAAGTCCGCTTACTGGCCGACAGCCGGTTTCGATGACGAGCCAGCGAGCCGTGTGCGTATGAAACGTGTCGCCCCTCGGACACCAGCTCAGGCACACCGACGTCTCTGCAGCTGGCGGAGTCGCCTCAGGACGCGCGTCGTTCCTCTTCAAGCCGGTCAAGCAGCCAAGCGCGAGCCATGGTGGACATCGGTAGGTGCTGTCGCTCGGCGACATCTTGAATCGCGGCGAACTGCTCCTCCGAGAGCCGGACGTTGAACATCCGACTCGCCTGGTTGGAACGGCTGACGACCGTGCCCTCCGGGTACGGCTCGCCGGTATTGGCTTTCGCTTCCAGGCGCCGGGCGTCCTCCCGCGCGACGCCGGCCTCGTGAGGATCAAGCTCCTTCGCCATCGTCACCCTCCTTCAGGTACGTCGCGAGATCGCGGCCGCTGGCCGGCCAGGCGTTCATGCCGTGGGGGTCGCCGTCGAGGTCGCGGTAGGCGATGACGACGAGGACCTTCCCGGCGGACGGCGAATATCCGATGAAGCCGGTGGCACCAACTCGGGACGTCGGTTAAGGCGAGACCTCGATGAGCCGTTCATCGGCGATCACCTCCGCCGTCCAAGCCGGCTCGATGTCGAGCGCACCCGCATACCGAGCAGAGAGGGACTAGATGTAGGCAGCATCCTCGTCTGCCCAGTAAAGCCCTACCGCGACAGTGTAAGACATCGGCTTACGGATGACGTTTTTAGCAGCAGCGAGAGCCGGCCCCCACCCGGTATTGACCCCATAGGAAGCATGCGGCAGCCCCAGGATCTGCCGGTGGCTCACGCTCTGGCGACAGTATGGAGTCGTGGCGATTCCGTCCGGGTCCGTGGATCAGGGCACGCTGCCGTTGATCGGTCTTGACGACGAGCTGTCGGAGCTGCGCGAGGAGGTGACCCGGCTCAGGGCGGAGAACGCCCGGCTGATGCGCCTGCTGGAGTTGACACCGCAGCAGGCGCGCCCACCCGGCCCGGTACAGACCGGCGTCTTCGAAGGCCTGCCCGGACCGGTGCATGCCGGCTCACCGGCCACTGCCAAGGTCGCCTTCTTCGCCAGCCTCTTCGCCGCCCGACCCGACGTCTACGCGCTGCGGTGGGAGAACGCTCGAACCGGACGAGCGGGCTGGGTCCCAGCGGTACGAGGTGGCTGGCGCAAGGGCGTGCCCGCTGCGGAGCGGGAATACCTGCCGCTGACCGATGAGGTCGTCACCGCACACCTGTCCGGCGAGCTGGAGTTGGGGCTGTATCCGCTGCTGGACGGCGACCGCTGCCACTGGCTGGCCGCCGACTTCGACGGTCCCTTCGCTGTTCTGGATGCGCTCGCCTACCTCAAGGCCGCGCGCACGATCGGTGCATCCGCGGCCCTGGAGGTGTCGCGCTCCGGCCTCGGCGCCCATGTCTGGATGTTCTTCACCGCCCCCGTCCCCGCGGCAACCGCCCGCCAGGTCGGCACCGGCCTGCTGCGCGAGGCGATCGCTGTACGCGGGCGGATGGACCTGGTCAGCTACGACCGGCTCTTCCCCTCCCAGGACGTCGTCCAGGTCGGCGGCGTCGGCAATCTCATCGCGGCGCCCCTGCAGGGCCGCGCTCGCCGGCGGGGAGCCACCGTCTTCCTCGACCTGGCCACGATGGAGCCGCACGAGGATCAGTGGGCGTATCTGTCCAGCCTCGGCCGGCTCACGCCCAAGGAGGTCAACCGGCTCGCGCAGCGGCTCGGCCAGGTCGCGGTCGGCGGCGAGGTGAACCGGCTCCGCTCCCCCACCTCCACGAAGATCGCCGTCCAGCCGCCCGCCGTGGTGCGCGCCCGGCTCGGCGCCACGATCACCGTCGAAGCGGCCGACCTACCGCCCGCGCTGCTGGCCACGCTCAAGCATGCCGCTTCGATGCCCAACCCGGTTTTCTACGAGCGCCAGCGACGCCGGGCCTCCACCTGGGACACTCCTCGCTTCCTGCGCAACTACGACGAGACAATCACGGGTGACCTGCTCCTGCCGCGCGGGTTGCAGGATCGGCTCACCTCTCTCGCGGAACAGGCCGGCAGCCGCCTGGAACTCACCGACGAACGAACCGCCGGCGACACGCAGACCTTCGAGTTCGCCGCAGAACTCGATCCCGACCAGCGACAAGCCTTCGCAGCCCTCGCCGCCCAGGAAGCCGGCGTGCTCGTCGCCCCGCCCGGCGCCGGCAAGACGGTCATGGCCTGCGCGCTGATCGCTCACCATGCGGTCCCCACACTCGTCCTCGTCGATCGGAAAGCCCTCGCCGACCAGTGGCGGGCCCGCATCGGCGAACTGCTCGGCGTTAAGGCCGGGCAGCGCGGCGGCGGACGCGGCAAGACCACCGGCGTCATAGACGTCGCCACCCTGCAGACCCTCGCTAGGGACGACGACGTGGCCGGCTGGACCAGCAACTACGGGCTGGTGGTGGTCGACGAGTGTCACCACGTGCCCGCCGCCGCCTTCGAGCACGCCGTGCGGCAGATCCCGGCGCGCCGCTGGCTCGGGCTGACCGCCACGCCGTACCGGCGCGACCAGCTCGACGACCTCATCACGCTCCAGTTGGGGCCCGTCCGCCACACCTTCGTCCCAGCGCCTGCCGGCACTCTCGGCAGCCGGTCACCGGACGCGCAGGCGCCCGAACCGGTCCTGGACGTCCACCCGACCAGCTACCGATACACCGGCGACGCGGACCCCTCAGCGCCCGGCGGCATCTCCGCCATCTACCGCGACCTGCTCGCCGACGGCGTCCGCACCGACCAGATCGCCGATGACGTCGTCGCCGCACTCGCCCGTGGCAGGCATTGCCTGGTGCTCACCCAGTGGACCGAACACCTGGACCGTCTCGTGGCTGCGCTGGACGAGCGCGGCCACGAACCCGTCGTACTCCGCGGTGGCATGGGCGCGAAGTCCCGGGCCGCCGCCCTCAGCCGTCTCGACCCACGGCCGGACGGGCCGCCACTGCTCGCCGTCGCCACAGGGCCTTACATCGGCGAGGGCTTCGACTGCCCCGTGCTCGACACGCTCTTCCTCGCAGCACCCGTCGCCTTCAAAGGACGGCTCGTGCAGTACGCCGGCCGCATCCTTCGCCCGTTCCCCGGCAAGACCACCGCCGAGGTGCACGACTACTACGACGTAGCCACCGGCGTCCTCGCCTCATCGCTGACCAAGCGCGCACCGGGCTACACCAGCCTCGGCTTCCCGGACCCGCGCAGGCTCGTCCGGTAGTCGGCCCCACCTCGGGTCAGATCATGCCGAGCCGGTCGAGCCGCTGGATGAACGAGATCTTGCGGCGCTGCTCCCGGCGAAGCTGCCGGACCCGGTCGGCGAACAGCTCGCTCGTCCCCTCGCGTCGGCAGACCTCAGCCAGTTCGCAGAGCAGACCCGCCGCCGCGTCGTAGTCAGCCGCCGTGCGTCGCTCGACGAGGTCGACAACCTCACGCCAGGCCTGGTCCTGCCGCTCCGCGAGTTCGCTCAGGTGGTTCTCGCGGGCGCGTTCAGCGGCGCGACGGCGCTCCTCCGCCCGGCGCTGGGCATGCTCCCTGGCCGCACGCTGCCTGTCGTCGCGACGCCGCCGGGCGTGTGCAAGCAACTCGCCCGCGGACCGGCCGGCGCCGTCGCCGGACTCGACCGATCCGACCGATCGACGGCCGCAGGCCAGCAGCTCGGCGCGCACCCTCGCCCCGTCACCCCGGGCGACCCGCAGTAGAAAGGCGTCCTTGCTCTCCACCGGTAGCTGCGCCAACCGGCCAGGCAGCTTCGCGAGCGTGTCGTCGGTCGTGAGCGGCGTACTGCGCTCCGCCGCGGCGGCGACCAGATCCGGGTCGATATGCAAGAACTCGGCTACCGCACCGAGGGCTGCGGTCAACTCACCGAGGCCCGGAGGAACGTCCGGCTCGACCGCGTCCTCGTCGACCTCGTCATTCTGGACGGCGAGCAGCCAGGCCAGGTAGAGCAGCCGCAGGTCTCCTGCCAGCAGTTCTGCGCGGACCGGGATGATCGAGGCCAGCAACCCGGAGCCGTCCAGCCAGTCCTCGCCGTATTCGCCGTCGTCGTCCTCGGTGACCAGGTCGATGACGACGCTCCCCCTGTTGGTCCATGCGGTCGAGCTGTCGCCGACGAAATACCGGTCCACGACGGCGGTGGAGTCGAACACCTCGGCGGGTACCCGAAACATCAGCCGATGCGTTCCCCAGTTGGCCAGGTAGAGGAACGCGTCGAAGTAGCGCTCGACCAAGCGGCGTGGATCGGCTTTCAGATCGCCCCACTCGTAGTGGTTCATGAAACTGGTCGGCGTGATCAGGGCTCGTGTCGAGATGGCACGCAGGTCGGCCTGCTTGTCGGCGGACAGTGGCTGGTCGATAGCCGCGAACTCGTAGTACTGGTACTCGCTCATGACCCGCAGTCCTCTGCGCTACCGGGCTGAGAGACAACCATCGGCTCCAGGCTCACCGTCGACAACCCCCTGCTGCGCCTCTGGCCGAGAGCCGGGGGGACATGTGCGGCCCCATGCCGATCAGGGCCGCAACCGTGTGCGTATGTAGCGTGTCCCCCCTCGGACACAGAATGAGCCCCATGTTGCTGCAGGTCAGTGGCATGGGGCTCACCTGTTTTCCGCTTCGGCGGGGTCAGGTGATACCTCCGCGATACCGCCGCCCCCGTTACCTTCCTCGCGCCCCCGGCGAGGGGGTTCCTGGTCACCAGGCCCGGCATGACTGACTGCCCCTGTCATTGATGATCCGGGGGGTGTTGTCACCGGGCCTGGTGGCACTGGTGGACCGCTGATAGGGACATGACCGCCTGCGGGCTGGTCTCTTCGTAACGTGGCTGCCGGCATCCAGTGCTCGACCGACCAAGACGAGAACTGGACATGCGGGGAGCGCATGGATGAGTGAGAGCAGCTACGCGGTCTTCTGCGGCCTGGACGTCGGCAAGATCGCCCACCACGCGGTGGCCCTGAACCCGGCCGGGGCCCGGCTGAACGACGCGGCGCTGCCTCAGGCGCGTTATGCGGGTTGCGCGCGGCAACTGATGACTTGACATGAGGGCGCCTCTGCGGAACGTGGCAGTTGTCGAAGACCCCTCGCCCGCAGAGGCGCCCATCATGCTGCCCACCGAGGACCTCCTCGTCCACGTCTACGTGCTCGTCGATGACGCCATCGCCGCCGGAAAGGTCACCATCCCGACCCGGCCGGGTCCGACGCCGGCCTGCAGCGACGCCGAACTGCTCACCATCGCCCTGGTCCGCCATCTGCTGGGCCGGCGCAGCGAAGCCGGGTTCCTCGCCGAGGTGGCCCGCGACTTCGCGCACCTGTTTCCCCGGCTGCCCCACCAGTCGCAGGCCAACCGGCGCATCCGCTGGCTGTGGGCCGCCTTCGAGCAGCTGCGCGCCGCGCTGGTGGCCCGCTGCCTGCTCGATGACTGCGCCCAGATCGACACCAGCGCGCTGCCGGTCAAGCACCCCTCCCGGGTCCGCGGCCCCGATGGCTGGGTCGGCCCCGGCGAGCTGGTCGCCCGCTTCGGCCGCGACGGCGCCCACGGGGAGTGGTTCTACGGCTTCCGGCTGGCCGTCCGCACCGATCTGGGATCGCGGCTGGTGCGCGCCTGGAGCATCGTGCCCGCCGCGGTCAACGAACGCGACGTCGCCACCGAGCTGCTCACCGCCGGGCCAGCACCGCGCGACCTGCTGGTCGACAAGGGCTTCACCGGGCGGGCCTGCACCGCCCGCCTGCGCCGCCGGTGGCACCGCCGTGCTCACCCCGCCCACCAAGGCCCAGCGCCCGAACATGCCCAGCGCGCTGCGCCAGGTGATCGCCTGCTGGCGCAACCACGTCGAGGTCACCTTCGGCGAGCTCACCGACCGGATGGAGCTGGCCCGCCACGGCGCCCACACCTTCTGGGGCCTGCTGACCCGCACCGCCGCCACCATCGCCGCGCACACCCTGTTACGCGTTCACCTCGCCGACCTCGCGGTTGCATAGGTCAACCCACATAACGCGCCTCAGCCGTTGCGTCGGCGATCTGCCGCCTCAGGACCGTTCTCGCATCGGCATACAGGTCCGACCGATCTCGTCCTCGTAGCACCGCGGGAGCAGCTCGCGCCGCTGGTCTTCGGGGTCAGCGACCACCGCGCTCCCCCGCAGCGAACTCGACGGGAAGCGCCTTCAGCCGAGCCGTCGCCGCCCAGGGATCAAGCCCTTGTGCGCCGCATAGAACTCCGCTTGCGTCATCAGCGGCTCGTGACTGGCGGGGAACAGCCGTCGTCGAGCAGGACCTCTCCCAGGTAGATCCGCAACAGCAGGATCTACCGAACTGTGGAGTACTCGACGCCCGTGCGGTCCTCGATTCACTGGTGGCTGCAGCCCTGCGCTCGAAGCCGGAAGATCTCGCGTGACCACCACCGCCTCGACGTTCGCGGCGATGGGGAGCCGGAGGCTCTCGCCTGGCCGGCCACTCTCCCGCCTACCCGTCCTGCAGCCGTCCGACCACCGGCCTGGAGGAGGAGTACGCCTGCGCGCGCGTCGATGAGCACATTGCTGCCTGCAGAGCGGCTCACCGGAGGGATCTCGCCACGTCTGACAGAGGGCGGCGCAGGCAGTCACCTCGCCTTTCGACGCCGACTCCCGGGCGCCGACGGTGGTTCATGCGGTCTTCTCACCGTCGGGCCCGGGCGGTTGCCGCACAGCCAGGATCAGTGTGGAACGAGAACGGGTGCGCGTCTTCCGCGAGACAGCGGCGGAGGTGCTGCCGCTGTCCGTGCAGCGCCCGAACGTGTGCTTCTTCGACCGGCCGAACCCCGTCACCCTGGCTGCCGCCGTCCTTGGGTCGCGCTACCGGGCCGTGGTGTCGGAGTCCGCCAAGCGCGACACGAGCGTGCGCAGGGCCGGCATCTGCACTCCGTCGTCCTCTCCGCTACGCAGCGCCGCCTGCAGGAACTGGCGGTCCTGCAGGTTCACCTTGCCGCCGTGGTGGTAGGCGTTGAAGGCCGCAAGGTCCATGGGCAGCGCCGCCTGTTCCATCTGCACCATCTGCTCGTGCACCGCCTGGGGCGTGATCTGCTCACTGGCCGCGACGCCGGCCGGTCCGAAGATCGGCAGGCGGTGGATCTCGGCCATGGCGTCAGCTCCGAGCCGCCATGTCTCATCGGTCCGGTCGATCTGGGCGGCCGCCGGCCACCCGAGCAGGTCCCAGGCCATGAGGACCGCTTGAACGGAGCCCCAGGACGCTCCCACCTCGGCCGGCAAGGCGGTGCAGGTCGAGATGCCGTTGCGGTCGAAGAGGGCCGTGAAATGCTCGGCGACCTGGGGCGCGGAGCGGTCCAGGAAGAAACCCGTCGACCCCAGGTACGTGTACGCGTGGTCCGCCCGGTCCAGCAGGTCCTGGTCCACCGCTGAGTCCGGCGCGAACGACAGGCCCCTCGCCTCGTGGACGAGGGTAGCGGTGCTTCCATGGCTCACCTGGCTGCTCGCGAGTCCCGAGCGCTGCAGGAACCGCTCACGCACTTGCAGGCCGATGCTGCAGAGGATGAACCCCGTCGTGGTGCCGCAAAACGCCCGCCCGAGCGCCTCGACGAGCTCCTGGCCGGCCTCTGCGTGCAGCGATGCGCCGTCCAGGGTGACGACGACGAAGTCGAACGGAGCGTCGCCGAGGGAGGCCGGGCCGGTCAGCAGGTCGTAGCCGGAGTACTCCGTCAGGCTCCGGTCGTCGTAGCTGTACAGCTGCTGTGGACGCGACAACGCCTCCTCGCGGTGCGGGCGCACCAGGAACGTGACCGAAGCCCCGGTGTGCTGGAGCTGGGAGCCGGTCATGAGGCCAGCCGAGCCGGCCCCCACGATCAGGACGGACGGGGATGCAGAAGTGGTCATGGAGGAGCGTTCCCTCTCCAGTGCCGCGGTGGAAGCGCCGGGTGCTCGTTCAGTTTCGGGTCAGGCGCTGCAGCTGCGCCACCACGCGGGCGTAGATCGCGTTGAGCTCGGCCGGTTCCCCGGCGTTGAGACCGGGAGTCTCCCCTCGACCACAGGATTCCCGCAGCTGCTCCGTGGAGCTCCAGCACGACGAGGCACCATCTGCATCCTGTTGCGCCGTCGCCTCGGCGGGGTTCCCGCTCTCCGTCGCGAGCACGGCGGTGACGGCGGCCCGGCTGCGCCGCAGGGGCTCGATCCATGCGTACCTGGCGTGTCGCCCCTCGGACACCGCACCGCCCCGGGATCTCTGCAGGCCGGAGTCCCGCGGCGGCCACATCTCCGAGGTCGACGAGGCCTCGCGACACCACTTCGGCACCTCGCGGCCGTCGGGCAGCCCCGCAGCGAGGCGGCGTGGCGCTCGGCCGCCTGGCGCCCATGCAGGGGTGGACGTGCTGCCGGCGGCGCTCACGCGTCCTCGTCCGGTCCGCGGACGCGCCCGCACCGCACGTCGACGACTGCGAGCGCCCGGAAGCCGTGCACGACCGGCACGTGAGCGCGTCGCCGCAGTCGCGAGCCGCACGGTGAGGCGGCTGCGGCTGCGCCGGGACGTCGGCGACCCCAGGTCCGGACGCGACGTCGCCCCACCAGGCGCCTGCTCGGGCCAGACATCAGACTCGGTACGTTCAGGCCCGTGGGTGGAGCAGCCGGCCTGGACCGACGGGCCTTCGACCTCGCGGTCGCCGGCCTGCGCGCCCAGCTCGCGGCCCTGCCGTCCGGCGCTCCTGTGCGTCTGGGCAAGCGCACCAGCAACCTGTTCCGGACCCGCGAGGCGTCGTCGGCGCCGCGGCTCGACGTCTCTGCCTTCTCCGGCGTGCTGCACCTCGACCCGGAACGGCGGACCGCCGACGTGCTGGGCATGACCACCTACGAGGACCTCGTCGCGGCCACCCTGCCCCACGGGCTCATGCCGCTGGTCGTCCCGCAGCTGAAGACCATCACGCTGGGCGGGGCGGTCACGGGTCTCGGCATCGAGAGCAGCAGCTTCCGCAACGGGACGCCGCACGAGTCGGTGCTGGAGATGGACGTGCTCACGGGCGCCGGCGAGGTGCTCACCGTGACGCCGGACGGCGAGCACGCCGAGCTGTTCGCGGGCTTCCCCAACTCCTACGGCACCCTCGGCTACGCCCTGCGCCTGCTCATCGAGCTCGAGCCGGTGCAGCCGTACGTCCACCTGCAGCACGTCGCGTGCGGCTCCGTCGCCGAGGCGGCCGACGTCGTGGCCGCCGCGTGCCGCGGACGCGAGGCGGACTTCGTCGATGCCACGTGGTTCTCGCCGGACGAGGTCCGCGTGACGCTCGCGAGGTGGGCGGCGTCGGCCCCGTACGTCTCCGACTACACCGGGCAGCACGTCTACTACCGCTCCGTGCAGTCGCGCGACGAGGACTGGTTGACCGTCGCCGACTACCTGTGGCGCTGGGACACCGACTGGTTCTGGTGCTCACGTGCTTTCGGCGCACAGAACCCCACCGTGCGCCGCTTCTGGCCCAAGCGGTGGCTGCGCAGCGACGTCTACTGGAAGCTCGTCGCCTTCGAGAAGCGGCACCGCTGGAAGACCCGCTGGGACCTGCGCCGCGGGCACCCGCCGCGCGAGGACGTCGTGCAGGACGTCGAGGTCCCGGTGGAGCGGCTGGCCGACTTCATGGACGTCTTCGCGCGCGAGATCCCCATCGCCCCGGTGTGGTTCTGCCCGCTCCAGCAGCGTTCGGCCGACCGGACGTGGCCGCTGTATCCCCTGGAGCCGGACCGGCTGTACGTGAACGTCGGCTTCTGGTCCAGCGTCCCCCTCGACGCCGACGAGCCGGACGGCACGCACAACCGCCTGGTGGAGCGCCTCGTGGAGGAGCTCGGCGGCCACAAGTCGCTGTACAGCACCGCGTACTACGACGAGGACGTGTTCTGGCGGCTGTACGGCGGCGAGGCCTATGCACGCCTCAAGGCCGCGTACGACCCGCACCGCAGACTGCTCGACCTGTACGACAAGACCGTGCGCAACCGCTAGAACGAGGAGACGACGTGGGAGCCCTGGGGGTCGCGCAGACGCTGCGGGCGGTGCTGCCCGAGCAGGTGGCGGTAACGGCCTACGACGGGTCGGTGGCGGGACCGCCGGACGCCGAGGTGACGCTGCACGTCCGTGACCCGCGGGCGCTCACGCACATGATCGTCGCGCCCGGCGAGCTCGGGCTCGCCCGCGGCTACGTCTCCGGAATGCTCGACCTCGACGCGCCGCACCACCACCGGGCACTGCAGGTCCTGTCCACCGGCAGGCACATGGCCGACCTGTCGTGGGCCCAGCGCCGCGCCGTCCTGCGCACCCTCGGCCGCGAGGCCCTGCACCTGGTCGAACCGCCGCCGCAGGAGGTCGGCGCCCGCCGCTACCTCGCCGGACTGCGCGCCCACACGCGCCGGCGCGACGCCCTCGCCGTGTCCCACCACTACGACGTGAGCAACACCTTCTACTCCTGGGTCCTCGGACCCTCGATGGCCTACACGTGCGCCGTCTACCCGACCGACGGCGCGAGCCTGGAGCAGGCGCAGCAGGAGAAGTTCGACCTCGTCTGCCGCAAGCTCGGACTCGGGCCCGGGATGCGGCTGCTCGACGTCGGCTGCGGCTGGGGCGGCATGGCCCTGCACGCCGCACAGCACCACGGCGTCGAGGTGGTCGGGGTGACGCTGTCGCGCCAGCAGGCTGAGTGGGGCCAGAAGGCCGTCGCCGAGGCCGGGCTCACCGAGCAGGTCGATCTGCGCCACCAGGACTACCGCGACGTCACGGGGACGTTCGACGCGATCAGCTCGATCGGCCTCACCGAGCACATCGGCCTCGCGCAGCTCGACGCGTACGCCGCCCGCCTGTCCTCGCTCCTCCGTCCGCAGGGACGGCTGCTCAACCACTGCATCACCCGCCCCGACGACGACAGCCCGCCCGTCCGGCGGCGCGGCTTCATCGCCCGGTACGTCTTCCCCGACGGCGAGCTGCCCGGCGTCGGCCGCATCGTCGGCGCCCTGCAGCGGGCCGGCCTCGAGGTGCGCCACGAGGAGAACCTGCGCGAGCACTACGCCCGTACCTGCGCGGCCTGGTCGCGCAACCTGGACGCGCACTGGGAGCAGGCCGTCGAGGAGGTCGGGCTCGGGACGGCACGTGTCTGGGCGTTGTACCTGGCCGGATCGCGGCTGGGCTTCGAGCGCAACGAGATCCAGCTGCACCAGGTCCTCGCCACGAGGACGACCGACGGCGACAGCGGCGCGCCCCTGCGCCCGGACTGGGGCGTCTGAGGCGCACCGGCCCTCGGGCTCAGGCGGAGGACGAGCACACCACGGTCGCCTGCCTCGGACCCCGGCCGACGCCGGTGTCGGGGCGCGCCGAGCCGGACCAGGGTGGCGGCGAGCCGCTGCTCCACGGCCACGAGGGTGGAGGACATCCGGCGCGGCATGCCTCATCGTGACGCCCGTGGCCCCGGGGCGAGCCGGTCCGCGTGCACCCCTTCCCCGGCTTCGGTGCGGACGGCCGGGTCCGCCTGGGCGGGCAGGCCCTGGTCGGTGCACCGCCGCGCCTGCGGACCTCGACGCCGCGCGCGACCGACGGAACAGTGCGCGGGCGGTGGGCCGTCGTCCGGGCGAACCTGCTGCCGTTCCTGACCCTCGAGCTCCCCTGTGCGCGCGTCGGGCTGCAGCTCGGCGACCAGGTCGCCGTGGTGCGGGCCGACGGCGGCGGCTACCTGCGTGCCGAGCTCGAGGACGTCGCGCTCACCGCCGGCCGGCACACGGCGACGCTGACCCCCGAGGAGCCCTCCGGACGATCGTCCACCGTCGTGGCACCCGGCGATGGCCCTCGCGCGGAGCGTTGCTGCCGTTGATTCGGATGTCACGATCGTAGGCATCGGGGGAGGAAAGTTGACCCTCGGCTTCGGCGCGATCGCGCCAGCGGCACGAGCCCGCCGCCGGCGCCCTGGACCACGCGGGCCACGCGGGCCACGACCACGAGCGCCAGCGAGTCGGCCAGGCCGGCGATCAGGCTCCCGACGGCGAGGGCGCCCAGGCGGCGGCGAAGACACGTCTCTTGCCCACCATGTCGCCGAGCCGGCCGAGTATCGGCGTGCAGACCGCGGCCGACAGGACGTTGGCGGTGAGCCGGTCACCGGGTGACTGGTGCGCGGGGAACGGCATCGACGGTCACGTGCAGGAGCTCCTACGAGTCGGTCGGAAGCGGGGCCAGCGGCGACGCAGCGGCGGCAGCCGCGGCGGCCCGGCGGTTCGCGCGGCGGGACGCGGGCATGGCCCAGGCAGCCAGCGTCCCGGCGAACATGACGACGGTGAGCAGCAGGAAGCCGGTGGTGTAGCCGTTCTCGGTCGGGAGACCACCGCCCGGTGCGGTGGAGGTGACCACGGTCGCCATGCCCGCCGAGCCGATCGTGCCGCCGATGGTGCGGAGGTTGGTATTCATGCCGCTGGCAGCACCGGTCTGGTCACGCGGGACGGACGTGACGACGACGTCGATCAGTGCCGCCTGCGTCGCCCCGGTGCCGAACCCCATCAGCAGGAAGGAGATGGCCAGCTGCCAGTGCTCGTCGTGCGCCACGGTGATCCCCAGGTAGCCCGTGGCAGTCAGCAGCGTGGTGACGGTGATGATGAGGCGCGAGCCGAGCCGCCGGCTCAGTCGCCCGGCGAGCAGCCCGGCGACGAACCCCGCAGCGGTCTGCGGGAGCAGCGCGAGCCCGACCTCGCTGATCGTCGACCCGAACCCGTAGCCGGCCGACGTGGGCGTCTGCATGAACTGCGGGATGAAGGCGAAGGAGGCGAAGAGCGTCAGCCCCACGCAGAAGGCGACCAGGTTCGCCGTCCACACGGCGCGCAGCCGCATCATCCGCATGTCGATCAGCGGTTGCACCGAGCGCGTCTCCACCGCGATCCAGCCGGCCAGGAGCAGGGCGCCGACCCCCAGGAGGCCGAGCACGCGCGCGGAGCCCCAGCCCCACGCCGTGGCACGGTTGACCCCGAGGAGGACGCCGACCAGCCCTGCCGACAGCAACAGCGCAGCCGGCACGTTGACCCGCCCCGACGTGCGCACGCGGGACTCGGGGATCACCCACTGGGCAACCGCCGCGGCGACCACGCCGATGCCCAGGGGCAGAAAGAAGAGCCAGTCGAGCCCGAGCGCCGACACGATCGGGCCGGCGATCACCAGCCCGAGACCCGACGCGGCGACGACGAGCGAGGACAGCACGCTGATCGCGGCGGCGACGCCCGAGTCCGGGGACTCGTCGCGCAGGATGCTGTAACTCAGTGGGATCACACCGCCGCCGATGCCCTGGAGCACGCGGCCCACGACCATCAGCGGCATTCCGCCGGCGAGCGCCGAGAGCAGGCACCCGACGCAGAGCGCCAGGAGCACCGTCACCAACATCCGGCGCTTGCCGAACATGTCGCCGAGCCGGCCGAAGATCGGCGTTGCCACCGCCGCCGCCAGCAGGTTCGCCGTCAGCACCCAGGTGACGTCGGCCTGGGAGGTGCCCAGGTCGGCCTGGATCGCCGGCAGCACCGGGATCACCATCGACTGGAGCAGCGAGTAGGTGCACAGCCCCGCCGCCAGGACCGCGAAGGTCGCGCGAGGTGACCTGCGACCCGACTGCTCGTGCATGCGTCCCCCTCACCCACTGGTTGGCGCCGCCAACCGAGCACTTTGGCAGGACCGCACCGGGATGGCCCATCCGGGTGAGCTCCGCCCAGCCCATCGCGGCCCCATGCTGATGGAGGACCACCTCCGGAAGAGGGCGCCCCGTGCGTCGAGGCCGTTGGGCCGTTGAACAGCCGATCGCAGATCTCCTCGACACGGCCCGCTCCGCCCTCGGCACGAGCGTCGCCTTCCTCAGCCGGCTGGACGGGACCACCCAGCACCTCGAGGTCGTCGAGGCGCCCCGGGTGCTCGTGCACGACGGCGCGACGACGGCTCAGGAACCCTGCTCCTGCCAGGCGGATCTCGACGGCCGGCTGCCCGCGGTGATCCACGACGTGAAGGACTCGCCGCTGGCGATGTCGCTGCCCTCGGCGCGCATCCCGCGGATCCGCAGCTGCGTCTCCATTCCCGTGCGGCTCAGCGACGGGCCACGGCCGCCGCCGTCCTGCGGATCGTCGACGCCGAGGAGCCGCCGCTGCGGGTGTTCCTCGGCGGGTACCGCTGGCGAGGGCCACCGCGGAGTACCAGCGGCGCCTGGCCACCTGACGCGAGTAGGAGCCGCTCCCGATCGCCGCGCACGGAAGCTGATCGCCGCCACTGCCCGGCACCGCCGGGTCCTACGGTCGCGCCGCGGTCGGACGCCTGACCGCTCCGCTCAGGCGGGCACGGCGAGGTGCGGCGTCAGCGCCTCCATGATCGCCGGTGCGAGCGTGCCGGCTCGCGGCACCGGTGCCGGCACGTGCACCGACCTTGCAGGGCCGGCCAGGCGTGGTTACGGTGCGTTGACGCATGAGTTGACGTTGTCGTCAACGTCAACCCGACGCCTGGAGGACGACGTGATGGACGGGATCCTGGTCGCCAACCGAGGCGAGATCGCCGTCCGGATCATGCGAGCCGCCGCCGACCTGGGCCTGACGACTGTCGCGGTGTCCCCGCAGGACGACTCCGGCTCGCTGCACACCCGACTCGCGGACCAGGCACATGCGCTCCCCGGTACCGGCGTGGCCGCCTACCTGGATGCCACGCAGGTCCTCGCGGCAGCGCACGCCACCGGAGCCACTGCCGTGCACCCGGGCTATGGCTTCCTGAGCGAGAACGCGGACTTCGCGCGTCGCTGCGCCGACGAGGGGCTCGTCTTCATCGGACCGACGCCCGAGCAGCTCGAGGTCTTCGGGGACAAGACCCGGGCCCGCAACCTGGCCGAGAGCGTCGGCGTGCCCGTGCTGCCGGGGACGAGGAGCGCCACCTCGCTCGAGGAAGCCCGCGCGTTCGCCGCCCAGCACGGCCCGGTGATGCTCAAGGCACTCGCCGGCGGAGGCGGCCGCGGAATGCGTGCCGTGCTGTCCCTCGACGACCTGCCCGAGGCGTTCGAGCGCAGCCGGTCGGAGGCCGAGCAGGCCTTCGGCAACGGGGACGTCTACGTCGAGCGGCTCGTGACCTCCGCCCGGCACATCGAGATCCAGGTGGTCGGCGACGGATCGGGCGCGGTGCAGCACCTGTGGGAGCGGGACTGCAGCATCCAGCGGCGGCACCAGAAGCTCGTCGAGGTCGCTCCCGCCCCCCGGCTGGACGCCCGCCTGCGGGACGAACTCCTGGCGGCAGCCCTGCTCCTGGCGGCGGACGTGCGCTACCGGAGCCTCGGCACCGTCGAGTTCCTCGTCGGCGCCGACGGCTTCTGGTTCATGGAGGCCAATCCGCGCCTGCAGGTCGAGCACACGGTCACCGAGCAGACCACCGGCATCGACCTGGTCGCCACCCAGATCCGCCTGGCCCGGGGTGCCACCCTGGCCGAGGTCGGACTCGACTCGCCGCCCGGGGTCACGGGCTGCTCGGTCCAGGTCCGCGTCAACCTCGAGACGCTCGACGAGGAAGGCGCCCTCCACCCCCACTCCGGGACGCTGACTGCCTTCACTCCCCCATCGGGCCCCGGCGTCCGTGTCGACACCTACGGTTACACCGGCTACCGGACCAGCCCGCGGTACGACTCGCTGCTGGCCAAGGTCATCGCCCACGGTCGGGACTTCTCCTCCGCCCTCCACCGGGCAGACGGGGCGCTCAGCGAGTTCCAGCTAGAGGGCGTGCCCTCCAACATCCCGCTGCTGCAGGGCGTGCTCGAGCACCCCGACGTCGCGACCGCGGACTGGAACACGGCCTTCATCGACCACCATCTCGACGAGCTGCTCGCCGGCGACCACCGCCGCCTGCGGCTGGATCCGGACGGTCCCGGAGCGGCACGAGCGGCGTCCGTCGCGGTGCCCGAGGGGACTGAGTCGGTCACAGCACCGATGCAGGGCGTCGTCGTGCGGATCGACGTAGCCGACGGCGACCAGGTCGCACCCGGCGCACGGCTGGTCGTCCTCGAGGCCATGAAGATGGAGCACGTCGTCCGAGCCCCCAAGGGCGGCCGGGTCGGGCTGGTGCTCGCCGCCCTCGGCGACCTCGTCGACGAGGGCGCGCCGCTGCTCCACCTCGAGCCGGACGGCACCGGCGCGGCCGCAGGTACCGAGGCAGGTGCCATCGGCAGTGAGGACTGGGCCGCCGAGGTCGAGGAGATCCACCGCCGCCGCGAGCTCGCGCAGCGGTTGGGCGGCCCGGAGAAGGTGGCCCGTCAGCACGAGACCGGGCGGCTGACCGTCCGGGAGCGGATCGCGTCGCTCGCCGACCCGGGCAGCTTCGCCGAGATCGGTGCGCTGACGGGTTTCGCCGAGTACGACGACGCCGGCGACCTCCGCTCGATCCTGCCGGCGAACTTCGTCGCCGGGACCGCCCGCCTCGACGGCCGCAAGGTGGTCCTGGGCGCCGACGACTTCACCGTGCGCGGTGGCTCCGGCGACGCGGCCATCCACGCCAAGCAGGTGTACGCCGAGCAGTACGCCCGTGAGATGCGCCTGCCCGTGGTCCGGCTGCTCGACGGGGCCAGCGGTGGCGGCAGCGTGAAGATGGCCGCCGAGGCCGGCTTCACCTACATCCCGGTCAACCCCGGGTGGGATGCCGCGGTCGACAACCTGTCCCTGGTGCCGGTCGTCGCGGCCTGTCTCGGCCCGACCGTCGGCCTGGGCGCTGCCCGCCTGGTCATGTCGCACCTGGCGGTCATGGTGGAGGGTGTCGGCCAGGTCTTTACCGCGGGGCCGCCGGTGGTCCGCGGCGGTACCGGTGAGGACCTCACCAAGGAGGAGCTCGGCGGCGCCGAGGTGCACCGGCGCAGCGGCGCGGTGGAACGGTTCGTGCGCACCGAGGAGGAGGCGTTCGACGTCGTCCGGACCTTCCTCTCCTACCTGCCGGACAGCGTGTTCGGCACACCGCCCGTCATCGACGGCACCGACCCGGCCGACCGCCGCGAGGAGTTCCTGCTCGCCGCCGTGCCCCGTGACCGGCGTGCCCCGTATGCGATCCACCCGATCCTGGAGGCCGTCTTCGACGCGGGGTCGGTGTTCCCCTACGCCGAGTACGGCGGCGCGACGGTGACCGCCCTGGCCCGGCTCGACGGCCATCCGGTCGGCGTCGTCACGACCGATCCGTTCAAGGGCGCAACCATGTCGGTCGAAGGGGCGCAGGCCGTCACCCGTCTGGTCGACCTCTGCGAGACCTTCCACCTGCCGATCGTCAGCCTCACCGATCAGGCCGGGATGACCATCGGATCCGCCGCCGAACGACGCGGCACGATCCGGTACGGCGCCCGGGCGATCGCAGCCGTCTACCAGGCGCGCGTCCCCCAGGCGGAACTGGTCCTGCGTCGGGTGTACGGGGTCGGCGGCGCCGGCATCGTCAACCGGCACCGGGCCGGTCGCAGCTGGGCCTGGCCCTCGGGAGACTGGGGCTCGCTCCCCGTCCAGGGCGGCATCGAGGCAGCGTTCCGCGCACAGCTGCTGTCCGCTGCCGATCCCCAGCGGGAACTCGAGCGACTGCGTGCCCAGCTGGCAGCGGTCACCTCGCCCTTCCGGACCGCGGAGCACTTCGGCGTCCAGGACCTGATAGACCCGCGGGACAGCCGGGAACTGCTGTGCGACTGGGTCACCGACGCCTACCGGCTGCTCCCCGAGCTGACCGGGCGCCCCTCGTTCGGTGCCCGGCCGTGATGGATCGCCCCGGACAGCGGAGGAGACGACGATGACCGAGCAGGACCTGGCGGCACTGCTCCGGGCGGACGGGGAGATCATCACCGACCGCCTCGACCACTGGGCGAGGACCGCCGGCGAGCGACCGTTCTTCCACTACGGCGAGGACGACGTCACCCTGACCTACGCGGATTTCGGCCGCCGCACCGACGCGATCGCGGGCAACCTCGCCGCCCGCGGTGTACGCCCCGGTGACCGGATCTGCGTCTTCTGCACCAACCCGCTGGTCAGCGCTCTGGTGATGTTCGGTGCGTGGAAGGCGGGCGCACTGTTCTGCCCGGTCAACTTCGCCTACACCGGGCGGCTGCTGGCCTACCAGCTCGACGACACCCGGCCCCAGCTCGTCGTCACCGAGCCCGAGCTGCTCCCGCAGCTCAACGAGGTGGTCGGAGACCTGGCCGAGCGCCCCTCCGTCATCGTCTACGAGGCACCTCCCGGCGCACACGACCACACGTCCGAGCGGGGCCCCAGCCTGCTGGACGAGGTGCCGTGGGCAGCGCTCACCGCCGACGCCGAGGCGCCGGGCGTGGTCGTCGGGTTCGACGACCCGGCCAACATCGTCTACACCTCCGGGACGACCGGCCCCGCGAAGGGAGTCGTCCAGCCGTTCCGGTGGATGGCGCAGTACACCTACGCCCTGCGCCTGCCGCTGACGCCGGACGACGTGATCTACAGCGACCTGCCCATGTACCACGTCGGCGGGGCCATCGCGAACGTCGCGCGCGCCGCGTGGGTCGGCTGCGAGGTGGCCGTGTGGGACCGGTTCAGCCCCTCCGCCTTCTGGAGCCGGGTCCGCTCGCGCCGCGCCACCACGGCCATCCTGCTCGACGTAATGATCCCGTGGCTGATGCAGGCCCCGCCCGAGGACGGCGACCGGGCCAACACGCTGAACAAGGTGTACATGCAGCCCCTGCCCCTGCACCACCACGACGTCGCACGCCGGTTCGGCTTCGACTTCGTGTCCGCCGGGTTCGGTCAGACCGAGTCCGGCGCCCCGCTCTCCGTGCTGCTGGAAGAGGTGCCCGAGGGCGAGGGCACGCCGGCCGACTCCTACATCGGCCGTAGCCACGCGGAGATCCGCGACCTCGCCCGCCGCTCCGGCCTCCCGCTCCTGGCCGGAGCCGACGTCGTCCGCAAGGGGCTGATGGGCCGACCGGCGCCCTTCGTCGAGGCGACCGTCCTCGACGAACACGACGAGGAGTGCGCTCCCGAGGAGGCCGGCCAGCTCGCGCTGCGCAGTCGGCTGCCCGGGCTCTTCCTGCACGAGTACCACGGCAAGCCGGAAGCGACCGTGGCCGCATTCCGCAACCTGTGGTTCCACACCGGGGACTCCGCCCTGCGGGGCGCCGACGGCCAGTTCTACTTCGTGGACCGGATGGGCGACCGCATGCGGGTCCGCGGGGAGAACCTGTCCTCCTTCCAGGTGGAGGACCTGCTCAACCAGCACCCCGACATCCAGTTCTGCGCCGTGTTCGCGATCCCCAGCCGCATGGGCGACGAGGACGACGTCGTCGCCTACGTCGTGCCCGGCGAGGGCAGCGAGCTGTCCGAGGAGGTCGTGCACGCGTTCGCCGCCGAGACGATGCCGAGGCACATGCGTCCCCGGTACGTGCGGGTCGTGGACGACATCCCACGCACCCTCACGAACAAGATCGAGAAGTACAAGCTCAGGCAGATGATCACCGCTGAGCTGGCCGGGTCGTGACAGCCCGTACCGGGCCGCAGTCGTGAGCGGCAGGCCGGCCTGGGCGGCCCGCACCGTACGCGAGGGCAGGGAGAGCGAGACCCGCTCGTTGCTGCTCTCCTGCGCCGGCCGGGTGTTCGCCCGGCTCGGGTACGCCCGCACGACCGTCGCGGACATCACCGACGAGGCCGAGGTCTCCCGGGCCACCTTCTACGTCTACTTCGCTTCCAAGGACGACGTCTTTCGGGCCGTCGCCCTGGGTGTCCGGGACCGGTTCCTGGCCGCGCACGAACTGCCCGACGTCGACGCCGACGACCCCTACGAGTTGGCGTACCGGTCGAGCGACGCCTACCTCAGGGCGGCTGTGGACCACCGGGAGCTCCTGACGGTCATCGAGCACCAGGGCCTCGCCGACCAGGAGATCGCCCAGATCTGGCGCGAACTGCGGGAGCGTCCTCTCCAGCGGACTGCTCGCTACATCACCCGCGTCACCGCCGAGGGGCTGGCGTCCCCGGCCGCTGAGGCCCGGGCGATCGCGGAGGCCGTCTACGGCATGTTCATGCACTTCGCCCACCTGGTGGCCGCCCACCCGGACGAGTACGACCGAGCGGTCGAGCAGCTCACCGCCATGTACCTGCGGTTGCTGGGGGTGCGGGAGCGGGCGGTCCTGGCGACGGAGGTCGCGGCCGGGCGCCCGCTCGTGGACCAGGGGCCGCCGGGCGTCGCCCGGTGACCGCGGGCGACTCGCTGTCGCCGGTCATCCGGGTCGAAGCCGTGTGCGGACGTACCGTGTCCCCCCTCGAACACAGCACCGCCCCGGTGTCTCTGCAGGTCAGAGGCCCGGGGCGGCGTCGTTTCACGGTCGACAAGGCCTCGTGACACCCATTTGACACTCATCACCCGACCTCACGTCTCCAGCAGGGCGGCGAAGCGCTCGGCGGCCTCGCGCCCCATCCCGGGGTGCACGTGCTGGTGGACGGTGAGCGTGATGGTGGCGCTCGCGTGCCCGAGCCGCTCCGAGACCACTTTCACCGGCACGCCGTCAGCGAGCAGCAGCGTGGCGTGGGTGTGCCGGAGGTCGTGCAGGCGGATGACCGGCAGCGCCTCCTCCCCCAGCGCCGGCGTGCCCGCATGAGCTGGGCGCCGAGGCTGCGGGAGAACCGGTCGGGATGCCGGTGCTCTCCCTCGATGCCGCTCAGCACCAGCGCGGAGTCCCGGACCAGGTCGATCGACAACTGCTCCCGGGCGGCGCGGTAGGACTGCAGGGCAGCGACCGTCCCGGCGTCGAGGTCGATCACCCGGGACTGGCCGGTTGTGATCGGCCCCTCCACCAGGCGCTGGCCGGCGCCCTTGTCCTTCACCGTCCCGACGCTGCGGCGCACCTGCAGCCGAGCAGCGGCCAGGTCGACATCCCGCCAGCGCAGAGCAAGTGCCTCGCCGCGGCGCATCCCGGTGGCCGCCAGCAGCCGCCAGCCCATGGCGAGTCCCGGGTCGTCGGCGTCGGCCCACCGAAGGAACCGGGCGAGCTCGGCCGCCGTCCAGGCCGGCATCTCCGGTGGCCGGGCCTCCGACGGGCTCGGCGGCGTCGCCCGGTCGGTCGGGTTGACGGCCAGCCGTCCCTGCCGGACCGCATCGCTCAGTGCCGCCCGCAGGATGGTGAACACTGGCACGTCCGACCCATCGGCGGCACCGATGCCCGGACATGGGGCAAGAGTCATTTCCGCGGTCGAACCCGCATCGACAGACTCGGAGCCGGCACTGGCGCCGGTCATCGGGATGCGGCGCGCCGATCCCCGGAGGTCTGCGTGACGTCGTCCGCCGTGGCCGCTCCCCCGTCCCCCGCGGCCCTGGACGTGCTGTCCGGGCTGTTGCGGGACGCCGTCCAGCTCGCCGGGCGCGGCACCGCCGCGCCCGGCGGACGTCGACACCGCGATGCGGCTGGGTGCCGGCCACCCCGCCGGGCCGTTCGAGGTCCTGGCCACGCTGACCCCCGACCAGCGCGGTGCCCTCGGCCTGCTGGCCCGGCTCCCCGAGGTGCCCGCGTCGGTTCCGGCCGACGGCCACGCCGACGGCGGCGGCTGGACCGGCCCGGTCGGCGTCCTCGGGACCGGGCACATGGCGGGCGGCATCGTCGAGGCGGTCGCCCGCAGCGGCCGGCCGGTCCGGGTGCTGGCCCGCTCCGAGGCGTCGGGCGCCCGGCTGCTCGGCACGCTGGGGAAGAGCCTGGACCGCGCGGTGTCCCGCGGCCGGCTCGACGAGGCCGGCAAGGCGGAGGTGCTCGGCCGGGTGTCGGTGACGCACGACGCGGCCGACCTGGCCGGCTCCGACGTCATCGTCGAGGCGGTCGCCGAGGACCTCGCCGTCAAGGCCGTCGTCCTCGGGGCGGTCGATGCCGCCCTGCCGCCGTCGCTGCCGCTGGCGACCAACACCTCGTCCTTCCGCGTCGGTGACCTGCGCCCGTCGGTGACCTCCGGCCGGCCGGTGCTGGCCCTGCACTTCTTCAATCCCGCCCAGGTGATGAAGCTCGTCGAGGTGGTCGTCCCGGACGACGTGCCGGACGCCGCAGGGCTGCGCACCCAGGCGAGCGCCTGGGCCCGCGGCCTCGGCAAGACGCCGGTCGTGTGCGCGGACTCCCGCGGCTTCGTCGTCAACCGGCTGCTGATCCCGTTCCTCAACGACGCCGTGCGGCTGCACGAGCGGGGACGCCCGCCGCGGAGGTCGACGACCTGCTGCGCACCGGCGCCGGGCACCCGATGGGGCCGCTGGCGCTGATCGACCTCATCGGCATCGACGTCGCCGTGGCGGCGCTGGAGTCGATGGCCGCCGTCGAGGACGACCCGCGCCTCCGCCCCGCCGCGGCGCTGACCGACCTGCTCGCCGCCGGGCGGCTCGGCCGCAAGACCGGCGCCGGCTTCCACGCGTACTGACTGTGAGGAGCACGAGATGACCGACCCCACCGCCGCGTGGACGGCCCTGATCAGCCGGTACTACGACGGCTGCAGCGCCGGCGACGTCGACCTGATGCTGGAGACGCTGCACCCCGACGTCGTGCACTGGTTCCTCGCTCCCAACACCGGGTCGGCGCCGGTCGAGGGCGCCGAGCACCTGGCCCGCTACTGGCGCAAGGTCACCGGCATGCTGCGGGCCCGCTGGGTGGTCGACAGCATCTGCGCGACCCCGGATCAGGCGGTCATCGAGTGGACGATGTGGTGGCTGCCCGACGGCGCCACCAAGCGGGTCGCCACCCGAGGCGCCGAGTGGTTCACCGGCCAGGACGGGCTCATCCGCGAGATCCGCAGCTACTACCAGATGCGCCCGCAGACCACCGAGCTCAACGGCTTCCCCTACGCCGACCGCGGCTACTCGCTGGCCGGCGCCGAGCGCAGCACGATCCACCCGGCACGTTGGACGCAGTGACCCGCCGTCGGGAACCACTCGTCGCGCGCCACGTCAGCCCTCCGTCTTCCGGACCAGCTTGCGGACGCCGGCCAGCCAGCGTTCGGGATCGGCTGCTCTCTGCGCCCAGTAGGTGCCGACCTCCGGGTGCGGCAGGAGCAGGAAGCGGCCCTCGGCCAGCCCGTCGATCACCGACTGCGCGACGTCCTCCGGCGTGATCACCGTGCCGGAGGCGGCGACCACCGACGCCGCCGGGCTGCCCTGTTCCAGCGGGTCGAGCAGCAGCGGCGTGGCCACCCCGAGCGGGCAGAGGACGCTCACGCCGATGCCGCGGTCGCCACAGGTGATTGCCAGCCACTCGGCGAACGCGACCGCGCCGTGCTCGGTCACCGTTTACGGGGCGTCGCCCGGCGTGGTGAGCAGGCCGGCCGCGGAGGCGACGTTGAGCAGGTGCCCGCTCCCCCGCTCCAACATCGAGGGCAGCACCGCCCGGGCGGCGTGGACGTGGGAGAGCACGTTGACGGCGAACACCTGCTCCCACACCGCGGTCGGGGTCTCCACCCCGCCGCCGGAGAAGACGCCGGCGTTGGAGCAGAACAGGTCGATCCGCCCGTGCGCGGCCAGCGTCCGGTCCACCAGCGCCGCGACGGCGGCCTCGTCGGTCACGTCGGTGGTGTCGGCGGTCCCGCCGATCTCCTCGGCCACCCGCCGCGCAGCGTCGCCGTCGCGGTCGCTGACGACGACCGCGGCGGCGCCCCCGGCGGCGAAGCGGCGGGCGAGGCGGCGCCGATGCCGCTGCCCGCGCCGGTGACGACGGTGACGGCGTCCTGGATCCGCACGGGTCAGCCCTCCCGGGAGATGCGCCGGCGCCCGCGCGGGACCGGCAGCGGGTCCGGTCCCGGCACGAGGCGGTTCTCGATGACGCCCAGTTCCTCGACCTCGATGCGCACGACGTCGCCGATCCGCAGCCAGTCCGGCGCGGTGTCGGGCTGCGTCCGCTTGATCTCGGCCAGGCAGCCGGTGCCGCAGGTGCCCGACCCGAGGACGTCCCCGGGGCGCACGACGGTGCCCCGGGAGGCGTGGGCGACCAGCTCGGCGAACGACCAGGCCATGTTCGCGGTGACGTCGCCGCCCACGCGCTCGCCGTTGAGCCGCACCTCGGTGCGCAGCGCGAGGCGACCGTCCTCGACGCGGTCAGCGACCTCGTCGGCCGTCACCAGCCAGGGGCCGAGGGTGATCGCAGCGTCCTTGGACTTCGACGGCCCCATGGGGAAGCGGAACTCGTGCACCTGCAGGTCGCGGGCCGACCAGTCGTTGAACAGCGTGTAGCCGACGATGTGCCCGGCGGCCTGCTCCGGCGTCAGGTCCGACCCGGCCCGGCCGACGACGGCGGCCACCTCGAGCTCGTAGTCGTACTGCGTGACGTAGGGCGGCATCCGCACGTCGCCGGAGGGGGCGACGATCGAGGCCGGGTTGGAGAAGTAGAACAGCGGCATCTCGTACCACTCGTCCGGCGGCGGCGCCCCGGTGAGCTCGGCGAGGTGGGCCTCGTAGGTGAGGAAGTCCCGGACGCTCGGCGGGTCCAGCAGCGGTGCGAAGGCCGCCTGCCCCAGCTCCACGACCTCCGCGGAGCGGGCCGCCTGCCGGGCGGCGTCGGCGAGCGCCTCCTCGCCGCCCCGGATCACGTCGAGCAGCGTCGGGCCGGCGTCCAGCAGCCGGACGACGCCGTCGGTCATCGTCCCGTCGAGGACGCCGACCCGCGGGCCACCGGCCGTGCGGAGGGTGGTCAGCCGCACCTCACTTCACCGCCACGGGGTTCACCGGGGAGCCCACGGCGCGGGTGAAGGGCAGCGGCTGCGCGGAGAGGAAGAACTCGTAGACCCCGTCGGCGGCGCAGTCGGCGGCCAGGGCGTCGAGGTCCCACATCTCCCCCAGCAGCAGGCCGATGTGCGGCAGCGCCACCTGGTGCAGCGGCTGCATGGCGCCCGGCCACTCGTTGGGCCGGACCTCCACGCCCCAGGTGTCGGTGGCGACGGCGGCGATCTCGCTGCCGTGCAGCCAGCCGGCGGTCTCGAACGACAGGCCCGGTGCCGGCCCGCCGGCGTAGCCGCCCCAGCCCTCGCCGGCGGCCAGCCGGCGGCGGACGCGGGTGAGCTGGCCGGTGCGCATCAGCACGATGTCGCCCCGGCGGACCCGCGCGGTCTCCCCCTGGCGGCGGATCGTCTCCTCGAGGTCGGCGCTGGTGATCGGGCAGCCGTCGGGCAGCTCGCCGTCCTCCCCGAGCGCGCGGCCGACGTCGAGCAGCACCCCCCGGCCGACGACCGGGGCGGCCAGGTGCTCGATGCCGGTGGCGACATCGCCCTCGCTGGTGACGACCTCGCGCCCCACCCGGCCGTTCCAGGCGACGCCGTGGTCGAAGACGTGCCCGAGGCCGTCCCACTGCGTGGAGCACTGCAGCGGCATGTAGACGGCGTCGTCGGCGACCGACAGGCCGTGCGGCAGGCCCATCTGCTCGGGGGTGTCCATGCCGGTGGACATCATCGTGTGCACCGGGTTGACCCGGCGCTTCCAGCCGAACTGCGGGCCGTTCTCGTCGAAGGGGAGCGACAGGCTGAACGACTCGCCCCGTCGGACGAGCGTGGCCGCCACGGCGCGGGTGGCGGCGTCGAGGTGGTTGACCGTGCCCAGCGCGTCGTCAGCGCCCCACCGGTTCCAGTTGCCGAACCGCTTCGCGGAGTCCGCGATCGCCGCCTCGGGGTCCTCGCCGAACTCGGCGGTGACGTCGTATCCGTTCACAGGTCCAGCCCCAGGAGTCGGGCGGCGTTGCCGCCGCGGATGGCGTCGGTGGTGGCGGCGTCGAACCCGGCCGCCTCCAGGCGGTCGACGGGGTCCTCGACGCCCATGTCGAAGGGGTAGTCGCTGCCGAGGGTCACCTGGCCCGCGCCCATGACCGAGACCAGGTGGCGCAGCTGCTCGGGGGTGTAGACGAGTGAGTCCACCCAGGTGCGGCGCAGCAGTTCCGAGGGCGGCGCCTCGGTGGTGTGGGCGTCGCCGCGGGCGGCCCAGGCGTGGTCGGCGCGGGTGACGTAGCTGGGCAGGTAGCCGCCGCCGTGCGCGGACCAGATCCGCAGGCCCGGGTGCCGCTCGAGCAGGCCGGAGAAGACGATCCGTGACAGGGCCAGTGCCGTCTCGGTCGGGTTGCCGACGCTGTTGAAGAGGTAGTAGGCGTTGAGCCGTTCACCGAGCGTGCAGCCCCACGGGTGGATGAGGACGGCAGTGCCGAGCTCCTCGGCGGCGGCCCAGAAGTCGGCGAGCGAGGGGTCGTCGAGCTCGCGTTCCGGGCCGGCCGCGGTCGAGATCTGCACCCCGCGCGCGCCGAGGTCGCGCACCGCCGTCTGCAACTGACCGACGGCCAGATCGGGGTGCTGCAGGGACACCGTGCCGATCGGCAGCAGCCGGTCCGGTGCCTTCGCGCAAGCCTCGGCCACGCCCTCGTTGGTGGTCGCGACGATCCGCGCGGCGAGGTCCCGGTCGGCCCAGGCGTGCGGCAGCGGCGTCGCCGACACGGCCTGCACGTCGACCCGGGCGGCGTCCATCGCGGCCAGCCGCAGGTCCAGGTCGGTCAGCCGCGGGGCGAGCTCGGCGATGTGCCGCAGGTTGTAGGCGAGGGACTCCGGCCCGAGCGTGGCGGCGTCGACGCCCCGCTGCTGCGCGAGGCCCGGCTGCCCCTCCAGCAGGGCGTCGACGGCGGGGACGGCGACGTGGGCGTGCACGTCGATGGCGGGCACGTGTGACGGCGATGACACGGCAGCAGCATCGGTCCTCGACGCGTCGGGCGGAACCGCGGATTCCGCATGCCCAGCCATTCACCCGGCGGATGCGTCATCGCGGCCCCGGGCGTCGAGGAGGAACCGGCGCAGCCAGGAGTGGGCGGGGTCCCGCTGCGCCGAGCGGTGCCAGTACAGGCACTCCACCAGCGGCTCGGGCAGGAACGGCGCGGCCAGGACGCGCACCTCCGACCCTGGTCGCAGCCGGTGCGCCAGCCCCTCCGGCAGGAAGCCGATGCGGTCGGTCCCCTCGACGAGGGCCGGCACGACGGAGAAGGACTCGACGTTCACGGTGCCGGTGGCGGTGATCCCGCGGACGGTGAGCAGCCGCTCGATGTGCGCGCCCGATCCCAGGTCGTGGAAGAGCCCGACGAGGGAGCGGCCGGCGAGGTCGGCCTCTGCGAGGACGTCCCCCTCGGGGGCTGCGTCCGCGTCGACGATCGCCACCCACGGCTCGCTCGACAGCGGCTCGCTGGGGTGGCCGCTGAGGAAAGCCCGAGGGGCGAGCAGCAGGTCGGTGCGGCGCATGACGGTCTCGGTGTCCCGCACGAAGCCGTGGTCGACCTGCACGAGGTCCACCACCACCCCCGGGGCGATCCGCTGGAGACCGCGCAGCCGCGGCGCCAGGAGCGTCATGCCGTAGTCGCTGGCCGCGATCCGGAACGACTGGGCGGCGGTGGCCGGGTCGAACGACGCCTGCAGGCGCAGCACCCGCTCGACCATGCCCAGCGCCGGCTCCACCGCGTGCTGCAGCTCGCGGGCCACCGGGGTCAGCGTGAGCCCCCGTCCCTCACGGACGAGGAGGTCGTCCCCGAACTGGCGCCGCAACCGTGCGAGCGCGTTGCTCATGGCCGGCTGGCTCAGGCCCACGACCTGCGCGGCTCTGGTGACGTTCTGCTCCTGCAGGAGCGCCCGCAGGGCCACGAGCAGGTTGAGGTCCACCCCGGCGAGGTTCATCGCGCCCCCGATCCATTCACTCGACGGATGCCTTGGATTGGAGAGAATCATTTCCGTGTGGCCTGAGCCACCCCTTACCTTCCGCGGCTGTGACCTCCGCCATACCGGCCGACGCTCGCCCGAGCCCGCCGACGACACCTCCCCCCGCGCTGACGGCGCGGGGGGTCGGGTTGTCCTTCGCCGGCCTGCGCGCCCTCGACGCCGTCGACTTCGAGATCCCCGCCGGTGGCACCTCGGCGGTGATCGGGCCCAACGGCGCCGGCAAGACCACGCTGTTCAACTGCGTCAGCGGGCTCTACCGCTACGAGGGCGACCTCGCGCTGTACGGCGAGTCGCTCGGCCGGCTGCGCCCGCACCAGCGCGCGCGCCGGGGCATCGCCCGGACCTTCCAGACCCCGGCTCTGCTCGACACCGAGTCGGCCCTGCAGAACGTGGCGCTCGGCGCCGCCGCGCACAGCCGGGTCGGCGTCCTCGACGCCATGCTCGTCACCCCCCGCCGCCGGCGCGAGGAGCGTGCGACGCTCGAGCAGGCCCTCGACCTGCTGCAGCGCTTCGGCATCGCGTCGCTGGCCGGTCGGCCGGTCGCGGGCCTGGCCCACGGCGACCGCCGGCGGGTGGAGGTGGCCCGGGCGCTCATGGGCTCCCCCCGCCTGCTCATGCTCGACGAGCCCGCCGCCGGTCTCGGTGACGGCGAGGCCCGGGACCTCCTCGCCGAGGTCGAGGCGCACGCCGGTCCCGAGGCCACGGTGCTGCTGGTCGAGCACGACGTCGCGCTGGTGATGTCGGTGGCCCGCCGCGTGGTCGTCCTCGACTCCGGCCGGCTGCTCGCCGTCGGCACGCCCGACGAGGTGCGGGCCGACCCCCGCGTCGTCGAGGCCTACCTCGGCGCCGAGCACGTCGACGACGACCCCGCTCTCGAGCGGCTGCACGGCACCACCGGAGTCCCGGCATGAGCGCACTGCTCGAGGTCGCCGGGCTGACCGCCGGCTACGGCGGTGTCCGGGTGCTGCACGGCATCGACCTGACCGTCGGCGAGAACGAGATCGTCGCCGTCCTCGGGGCCAACGGGGCCGGGAAGACGACGCTGCTGCGGGCCCTGTCGGGCACGGTCCGGTCCGCCGGCCAGGTGACGCTCGCCGGCCAGTACCTAGCCCGCACGGGTGCCGCCCGCATCGCGCGCGGCGGACTGGGGCACGTCCCCCAGGGGCGCGGGACCTTCACCGGCCTCACCGTTGAGGAGAACATCCGCCTGGGCGTCATCTCCCGCCCGGCCGCGAGCCGCCACCGCACGACCGACGACCTCGAGCGCATCTACGCGACCTTCCCGGTGCTCCGCGAGATGCGCCGGCGTCCGGCCGGGGCCCTCTCGGGTGGCCAGCAGCAGATGCTCGCGCTGGCCCGCGCGCTGCTCGCCCGCCCTCGTCTGCTGCTCATCGACGAGCCGTCGCTGGGCCTGGCGCCGCTGACGTCCGCGGACATGTTCACCGTCCTCGGCAGCCTCCGCCGGGAGTGGTCGCTGTCGGTGCTGCTCGCCGAGCAGAACGCACGGGCGTCGCTGCGGGTCGCCGACCGCGGCGTCGTCCTGGCCCGCGGACGGGTCGTCGCGGCCGCGCCGGCCGATGAACTCGCCGCGGACGAAGGCCTGCGCGCCGCCTATCTCGGCGAGTCCCCCGACGGCGTGACGGAGGTGTCCTCGTGACCGAACTGCTGCAGCAGACCGCGTCCGGGTTGACGACGGGACTGGTCTACGCCGCCCTCGCGCTGGCCATCGCGCTGGTCTTCCAGGGCACCGGCACGCTGAACTTCGCCCAGGGCGAGTTCGCCACGCTGGCGGCCTTCGTGTCCTTCGCCCTCAGCACCGCCGGGCTCTCGTGGTGGCTGGTCGTCCCGGTGCTCGTCGTCCTCGCGTTCGTCTTCGGCGCCGGCGTGGAGCGGCTGCTCGTGCGGCCTGTCGAGAGCAGCGGTCCGCTGGCGCTGCTGACGGTCACCGCTGCGCTGCTGCTCGGCACCAATGCCGTCGTGGCGCTGATCTGGGGCACCGACGTCCGCTCGATGCCCAGCCCCTTCGGCGGAGCCGTCTACCACCTCGGGCCCCTGACCTTCACCGCCCAGGCCCTCGGCGGCGGGGCACTCGTCCTGGTGGCGATGCTCGCGTGCGGGCTGGTCTTCCGGTTCACCCCGCTGGGGCTGCGCCTGCGTGCCGTCGCCGACAACCCCGACTCCGCCCAGCTCCTCGGCATCTCGACCGGCCTGATGCTGGCCGTCGGCTGGGGCATCGCCGCCGCCGTCGGCGCCGTCGCCGGCCTGGTGGCCGCCCCCACGCTCGGCCTGTCGCCGGAGCTCATGACCAACGCGCTGCTGCTCGCCCTGGCAGCCGTGACGCTCGGCGGCTTCTCCAGCCGGATCGGCGCCGTCGTGGGCGGCCTGCTGATCGGCGTCCTGTCCAACCTGGCCAGCCGGTACGTCCCCGGCATCGGAGGTGACCTCCAGTTGGTGGTCCCGTTCGCCGTCATCTTCCTGGTCCTGCTCGTCCGGCCCCAGGGGCTGTTCGGGCGCGCATCGACGGTACGTGCCTGATGGCCACCTCGATCTCCGGACCGCCCACCCGCACGACCGGCCCGGCGTCCGCCGCCGCCTCCCCCTCGGCCGCGCCGGAGGTGGCCGAGCTGCGCCCGGTCTGGCGGCGGCCGGTCACCTGGGTGTGGACGGCGGCGTTCGTCGTCGCGCTCGTCGTGCCGTTCCTGGTCAGCGACTACGACCTCTTCAAGGCCACCCGGGTGCTGACCATCGCCATCGCCGTGGCGGGGCTGAACCTGCTCATCGGCCGGGCCGGGCAGATCAGTGCCGGTCACGGTGCCCTCTACGGCCTCGGCGCCTACACCGCGATGATCGTGGTCAAGGAGCTGGGGTGGGCCTGGCCGCCGGCGGTCCTGGCCGCCGTCGCCGTCTCGGGGGCGGCCGGCTGGCTGATCGGCCTGCCGGCGCTGCGGGTGCGCGGCCTCAACCTCGGGCTGCTCACCATCGCCATCGCCGCGATCTTCCCCCTGCTGCTGAACCGCTTCGAGGGCATCACCGGCGGCACGATCGGGCTGCAGCTGGCCGGCTCGCCCCTCACGCCGCCCGCCGCGCTGGCGCTCACGCCCGAGCAGTTCCAGTTCCTGCTGCTGGTCGTCGTCCTGGCCGTGGTGCTGGTGCTGCTGCGCAACCTCACGACCGGCCCGCTCGGCCGGGCCGTCGAGGCCCTGCGGACCAACCCGCTCATGGCGCGCTCGGAGGGCGTCGACGTCAACCGGCTCACGCTGACGGTCTTCGGCATCAGCAGTGCCGTCGCGGGCCTGGGCGGTGCCCTCGGCGGGCTCGTCCTCGCCTCGACCGTGCCCGACAGCTACTCGATGTTCTTCTCGCTGACGCTGCTGTCGGCCTGCGTCGTCGGTGGATCCCGCACGTGGGCGGGCTCCCTCGTCGGGGCCGCCTTCATCGTCTACCTGCCCGACGTCATCAGCCAGCAGATCGGTTCGACGACCGGCGGCCAGTGGTCGCAGCTGGTCTACGCCGCAGCCCTCCTGCTGACCCTCTTCTTCCTCCCGGCCGGCGTCGCCGGCGGAGCCGGACGGCTCGTCGCCCGGCTCATCGGAGGCCTGCGCAGACGCCCCCGGGCCTGACTCCCGAGATCCGCACCACCCCGTTCCATCCGGGGCCGGCGACCGCCGTCCCCTCCTGTCCCGCACTGCGCCGTCGCAGTGGAGAGCGAGGTCCCCATGTCCGTCCACGCTGGCCTGGTCCCGCGCCGAGCGCTCGTCGCGCTCGCCGCCGGCAGCCTCCTGCTGACCGCCGCCTGCAGCGGCCGCGCCGAGGACTCGTCCGGCTCCGCATCCGGATCGGGCGCGGGCTCCGACGAGCCGATCGTCGTCGGGTTGAGCTTCCCGCTGAGCGGTCCGCTCTCCGGGGCCTCGGCGGTAGCCGACGGCGCCGCGGCCTACTTCGCACGCGTCAACGCCGAGGGCGGGGTGAACGGCCGCGAGATCGACTACCAGGTCCTGGACGACGCCTACGACCCGGCGCGCCAGGCCGAGAACGCGCGTCAGCTCGTCGACCAGGAGGGCGCCGACGTCGTCCTGACCTTCGGCGGCATCTCCTCGGCCACGGCGCCCTACCTCAACGGCGAGCAGGTGGCGCACGTCGCCTTCGGCACCCAGACCGCCCTCTCCGACACCGCGGCCACGCCCTTCACGCGGGGCTGGTTCCCGGACGGGACCTGGGAGGGACAGGTCGTCGGGCAGCACATCACCGAGGTGTCGCCCGACGCCACGGTGGGGGTGCTGGGTCCCAACAACGACCTCACCACGAGCCAGGTGGAGGGCCTGGCCGCAGCGGGGGTGACGCCGGCCAAGGTGCTCACGGTGGCCCCGGGCGTCGTGGACCTGACCGGCCAGCTCAACGAGATGCGCGGCGCCGGGGTCGACACCCTGTTCCTCGCCGTCGTCGGACCGGCGCAGCCGGCGACCCTGCGCACGATGGCCGACATCGGGTACCGGCCGACGACGTACCTCTACAGCGCCGGTTCGGACTTCGCGACCAGCATCGGCCCGGCCGGCCTGGAGAACGTGACGAACGCCTACACGGCGCAATACTTCAAGGACCCGGCCGACCCGCGCTGGGCCGACGACGAGGGCGTCCAGGCCTTCCAGGAGGACATCGCGGAGTACGGCGACGAGGCCAACGCCGACTCCTACCTCGCGATCGAGGGGTACGGGGCCGGCGCGGCCGTCGTGGCTGCGCTCGAGGAGTCCGGCGGCGAGGGTGGCGACGCCTTCACCGGAGCCTGGGACTCGATCGACGGCCTGGACAACCCCGCCATCCTGCCCGACATGCAGCTGTCGGCAGGTCCTGGCAGTCGGCTGGTCCACCAGTACCGGATGCTGCAGTTCGACGGCACGAGCTGGCAGGACGCCGGTGACGTCATCGACGCGGACGACTTCGCGCAGGGCTGACCCCGGCGGTGCCGCCCTCCTGCTCCGGCAGGAGGGCGGCACCGGTCCTACGCCGGCCCGGCGGGCGCTCCCCGCGTCCCCGGCCGGAGCAGTTCGGCCTCCGCGACGGCCAGCAGCTGCCCGCGCAGCCACACGTGTCCCGGGTCGCGGTCACGCCGCGCGTGCCAGAACGCCGACTGCTGCAGGAGGGGCAGGGGGACGTCCGGCTCCAGGACGCGCACGTCCGCGGCGGCGGCCACCCGGAGGGCCAGCCGCTCGGGCACCACGGCGACCAGCTCGGTGCCCGGCAGCATGAGCGGCATCGTCACGAAACCGCTCGCCGTCGCCGCCACGCGCCGGGTGCACCCGGCCGCGTCCAGCTCCTCCTCGACGATCGATCGCCGGCCCTCGACGACGTACTCCAGGTACGGCGACCCCGCCAGCAGCTCCGCCGTGAGCCGCTCCCCCGCCCGCGGGTGCTCCGCCCACACCAGGCCGACGAACCGGTCGACGATGACCGGCATCCGCGAGCAGCCGGGCAACGACCGCTCGTCGACGATCCGGTCGGGCAGCACGGCGACGTCGACCTCGTCCCGCTGGAGGGCGTCGAGGTACCGGCTCCCGACCGGCGAGGCGTCCAGCCGCAGCCCCGTGGCCAGGCCCGAGAGTCGGGCCACGAGCGGGCGCAGGAGGGTCACGGCGACGTAGTCGCTCCCGACGACGGAGAACCGGCGGGTGTCGGCGGTGGGATCGAACGTCGGCGGCGCGACGATCGTCTGCTCGATCGCCGCCAGCACCTCGCGGACGGGCTCGATCAACGACTCCGCACGGGGGGTGAGCTCGAGGTACCGCCCGTTCTTGTAGAGCAGCTCGTCGCCGAGGGTGCGCCGCAGCCGGGCGAGCGCCGTGCTGACCGCCGGCTGCGACAGATGGAGGCTCTCCGCCGCGCGGGTCACGTTCTTCTCCCGCAGCAGGGCGTCCAGCACGACCAGCAGGTTGAGGTCGACCTGCCCCAGCTTCACGGGTTCTCTCCGTCCTGCGCGGTCGTGACGGCCATCACGACGGTGGATCGCAGCCAACCACGCTGTGCATTTCCGGACGACGGAGGTCCTCCCTAGCGTCGGGAGGACTCGACGAGGAGGCGCGATGCCCGACACCCGCACACGGGTACTGGTCACCGACGTGGCATGGCCCACGACCGACGTGGAACGCGGCGTGCTGGCCGCGGCCGGTGCCGAGCTGGTCCTGTCCCCGACCGGGGACCCGACGGAGCTCGCGCGGCTGGCCGCGGAGGCCGATGCGATCCTCACCTGCTTCGCCAAGGTCACCGCCGAGGTGCTGGACGCCGCTCCCCGCTGCCGGACGGTGGCGCGGTACGGCGTCGGCGTGGACAACATCGACGTCGCGCACGCCACCGACCTCGGCATGGTGGTCAGCAACGTCCCCGTGTACTGCGTGGACGAGGTCGCCGACTCGGCGCTGCTCGGCATCCTGGCCCTCGCCCGCCGGCTGCTGCCCCTGAACCGGGATGTCGCCCGGGGCGGATGGGGACGGGCCGTCCCCGGCGCCGGCACCCGGCTGCGCGGCAAGGTCCTGGGACTGGTCGGCCTCGGCGTCATCGGTTCCGCGCTGGCCTCCCGGGCCCAGGCACTCGGGCTGGACGTGGTCGCCTACGACCTGTCGGGCCGCCCGGTGCCCGGGGTGCGCGTCGTCGACTCGCTCGAGGAGCTGCTCGGCGTGGCCGACGCCGTCTCGCTGCACGTGCCGCTCACCGAGCGGACACACCACCTCATCGGCGCCGAGCAGCTCGCGCGGATGAAGCCGACCGCGTGGCTGGTCAACACCGCCCGCGGTCCGCTCGTCGACAGCGACGCCCTGCTGGCCGCTCTGGAGGCCGGGGAGATCGCCGGCGCGGCGCTGGACGTCACGGACCCGGAGCCCCTGCCCGCCGACTCCCCGCTGCGCACCCGCGACGACGTCGTCCTCACGCCGCACACGGCGTTCTCCTCCGACGGCTCCCTCGCCGAGCTGGCCATGCGCGCCGCCACCAACGTCGTCGACGTCCTGCAGGGACGGGTGCCCGCCACGGTGGTCAACCCCCAGGTGCTCGCCAGCCCCGTGCTGCGCGGCCCGTTGGAGCCCCGGTGACCGCGGCCGCCACCCCGGACACCGATGCGCTGACGGCCCACCTGGTGCGCCGCGGGCTGGTCGACCCGTCGGCCGGCGTGCGGGTGCGCCCGCTGGCCGGCGGGGTCTCCAACGACGTCGTCGCGGTCACCGCACCCGGCCTCGATGCCGTGGTCAAGCAGGCTCTCGGCCGGCTGCGGGTGGCCGAGGAGTGGCTGGCCGACCCCGCCCGGCTCGACACCGAGGGCCGGGCCCTGCAGCTGGCGGGGCGGATCGCCCCGGCCGCCGTCCCCCGAGTGTTCGACCTCGCCGACGGCTACCTGGTCATCGAGCGGGCCCCCGACAGCTGGGTTCCCTGGAAGTGGCAGCTGCTGACCGGCGACGCCGACGCCGGCGTCGCCGCGCAGCTCGGCCGGGTGCTCGGCGCGTGGCAGCGGGCCACCGCCGGCGACGCCGCGGTGGCGCGGGACTTCGGGGACCGAACCGCCTTCGGGCAGCTGCGGATCGACCCCTTCCACCGGACCGTCGCCGCCCGCCACCCCGACCTGGCCGGCGTCGTCGACACGACGATCCGGGAGATGGCGGCGTCGGCGGCCTGCCTCGTCCACGGCGACTACACGCCCAAGAACGTCCTCGTCGCCCCGGACGGCGCCGCTGTGTGGGTGATCGACTGGGAGGTGGCGCACGTCGGCGACCCCACCTTCGACCCGGCGTGGACGATCGGCCACCTGCTCCTCAAGACCGTGCACCGGCCCTCCTCGGCGGCCGGCTACGCCGCCGCGGGCCGGGCGTTCCTCGCCGCGCTCCACGACGCCCTCGACGGGGCGCTCCGCCTCGACCCCGGGCAGCTGGTCCGGCAGACCGGGTGCCTGCTGCTCGCCCGCGTCGACGGCAAGAGCCCGGCCGACTACCTCACCGACGACCAGCGCCCGCGCGTGCGCGACCTCGCCCGCCGGCTGCTCACCGACCCACCGCACACGATCACCGACGCCTGGGAGCTGCTCGCATGAGCGACACCACCATCACCGGCCTGCTCGCCTGGGAGGCCCTGGACTCCCGCGGCAAGCCCACGGTCGCCTGCGAGGTCCGGCTCGACGGCGGCGCCACCGGCCGCGCCACCGTCCCCTCGGGAGCCTCGACCGGTCGCCACGAGGCCCGCGAGCTGCGCGACGGCGGCGACCGGTACGGCGGCCAGGGCGTGCGCCGCGCGGTGGCCCACGTGACCGGCGAGATCGCCGACGCCGTCCGCGGCACCGACGCGACCGATCAGGCCGGGCTGGACGCCGGCCTGCGGGCGCTCGACGGCACGGTCGACCTCGGCCGGCTCGGCGCCAACGCCGTCCTCGCCGTCTCGGTGGCCGCGGCCGTGGCCGGTGCCTCCGCGCAGGGACTCCCCCTGTACCGCGCCGTCGCCGACGGCACCGACCCCCTCCTCCCCCTCCCGATGGTCAACGTCATCTCCGGCGGCGCCCACTCGGGCCGGTCGATCGACGTGCAGGACTTCCTCGCCGTACCGGTCGGCGCGACGTCCTTCGCCGAGGCGATCGAGTGGGCGGCGCGGGTGCGCGCCGGATCGGCCGAGGAGCTCTCCTCCCGGGGACTGCCGGTCGCCCTGGTCGCCGACGAGGGCGGACTCGGACCGCTGCTGCCCACCAACCGCTCCGCGCTCGACGTCCTCGTCGCCGGCATCGAGCGCGCGGGCCTGCGCCCCGGGGACGACGTGGGCATCGCCATCGACGTCGCCGCGACCCAGCTCGTGGCGGAGGACGGCCGGTACGTGCTGGCCGCCGAGGACCGCGTGCTGGCCGCCGACGGCCTCGTCGAGGAGCTCGCCGCCTGGTGCGACGCCTATCCGATCGTGTCGCTGGAGGACGCCCTGGCCGAGGACGACTGGAGCGGCTGGCGGACCGGCACGCAGCGGCTGGCCGGGCGGCAGCTGCTGGGGGACGACCTGTTCGTGACGAACCCGGAGCGGCTGCAGCGCGGCATCGACGAGGGCGTGGCCAACGCCGTGCTGGTCAAGCCCAACCAGATCGGCACGCTCGACACCGCCCGGTCGGTCGTGCGCCGGGCACACGCCGCCGGGTACGCCACCGTGCTGTCGGCCCGGTCCGGTGAGACCGAGGACGACTGGCTCGCCGACCTCGCCGTCGGCTGGCGCACCGGCCAGATCAAGGTCGGGTCGACGATGCGCTCGGAGCGGACGGCCAAGTGGAACCGGCTGCTGCGCATCGAGGCCGAGCTGGGCGACCGGATCGCCTACGCCGGCCGCTCGGCTCTGCAGGTGCTCTCGTGAACCGGCGCGTCGACGGACACGCCCTCGGCCGCTTCGACGACGGCACCGGCCCCTTTCCCGGCCTCGTCGTGGGCGACCGGGTCCTCCGGCTGGTGGACGACGGCCTGGTGAAGGGAGCGGCGACCTACCTCGAGCTGCTCGAGCAGTGGGCCGAGGTCGCGCCGCGCCTCGGTGCCCTCGCGGCGGAAGCCGGCCCGACCGACGGGATCCCGGTCGCCGACCTGCGGACCCTGGCTCCCGTGGAGCCCCGGCAGGTGTTCCAGGCGGGCGCGAACTACCGCTCGCACGTCGCGCAGATCATCGTCTCCGGCGCCGGCCCCGACGATCCGCGGTCGGAGGACGAGCTGCGGCGCCACGCCGACGAGGAGATGGACGAGACCGCGCGCAGCGGCAGCCCGTTCGTCTTCGTGACCCTGCCGAGCGCGATCTGCGGCCCGGACGACGACGTCGTCCTCCCCCGCGACGCCGCGCAGGTCGACTGGGAGGCCGAACTGGCCGTCGTCATCGGCCGGCGCGCCCACAAGGTCCCGCGGGAGCGGGCGATGGACCACGTCGCGGGCTTCACCGTCTGCAACGACATCAGTGCCCGGGACCTGCAGTTCCCACCCCAGCACAAGGCGCTCGGCGGGGACTGGCTGCGCGCCAAGAGCCGTCCGACCTTCCTGCCCACCGGCCCCTTCCTCGTCCCGGCCGATCAGGTCCCCGACCACCGGCAGCTGCGCATCACCTTCGACCTCGGCGGTGAGCGCAAGCAGGACGACGTCCCGGCGAACATGCTCTTCGACGTCCCCGCGCTGATCGCGTCGGTCTCCGCGGCCGCCGTCCTGCTCCCCGGGGACCTGCTGCTCACCGGCAGCCCCGCCGGCAACGGCGGGCACTGGAAGCGGTGGCTGCAGCCCGGCGACGTCATGGAGACCGCCATCGAGGGCCTCGGCGTCCAGCGCAACCGCTGCGTGGCCGAGGAGGGGTGACCCCCGTCCCGGGCGACCGCGGCCGGGAGTGCACCGTCACCGGCGTCCGGCCGGTGGCCGACCGCATCGTCGAGGTCCGACTGGAGGCCGCGGACGGTGGGCGGCTGCCGCGCTGGGCGCCGGGCGCGCACGTCGACCTGGTCGTGCCGACCGGTCTCGCCCGGCCCTACTCCCTCGCCGGGGACCCCGTCGAGCGGTCCTGGCGTCTCCTGGTGGCCCGCTCGCCCGGAGCGGGGGCCTCGGCGCACGTGCACGACGCGCTGCGCGCCGGGGACACGGTGCGCGTCCGCGGTCCCCGGCACCTGTTCGCCCTGGGAGGAGGCGGCCGCTACCTCTTCCTCTGCTCGGGCGCCGGGATCGCGCCGCTGCTGCCGATGGCCCGCATGGTCCGGGCGGCACGCGTCTACCCGTGGTCGCTCGTGCACGTCGACACCTCCTCCCGCCTGCTGTCGCTGCGCGCGGAGGTCGAGGGGCTCGGCCCGACGGCGTCGGTCGTGCGCACGCACGCCGAGGGGCTCGCGGCGCTCGACGGCCTCCCGCGAGGCACCGCCGTGTACGCGGCCGGCAGCAGCCGCTTCGTCGACGCGGTCACGGAGGCGGCCGGCGCGGACGTCGCGGTCCACCGGCAGCGGTTCGACGCACCGGCGCAAGCATCCGGCTCCGGCCGGCCCTACGAGGTGGTCCTCGCCCGGCGCGGGGAGCGCATCCGGGTGGAGCCGGGCACCGACCTGCTCACCGCCCTGCACGGGGCCGGCGCCGACGTCCCGGTCTCCTGCGGCGCCGGCATCTGCGGTGCGTGCGTCGTCCCCGTGCTGCAGGGCGCGGTCGAGCACCGGGACTCCGTCCTGACGGCCGGGGACCGGATCGCCGGCCGGCGGATCGTCACCTGCGTGTCCCGGGCGGCCGCCGATCGGCTCGTCCTCGACCTGTGACGCGACCTGTGAGCTGCGTCATGCGTCCGGTGGATCGCAGAGATAGCAACGCAGCATTTCCGCTCGGTCCGCACCGTTCCTAGCGTCCGACGTGACAGGAGCCGCACCACTCTCACCGGGAGGGCCACCGTGAAGGGCCACATCGCGAAGCTGGGCTACGTGGGCGTGCAGACGCCCCGCCACGAGGAGTTCCGGACCTGGGGTCCGGAGGTGCTGGGCTGCATGCTGGGCCCCGACGGCGAGGACGGCGCCGTCCGGCTGAAGATCGACGACGCCGACTACCGGCTGTCGCTGCACCCCGGCGACGAGCACCGCTTCCTCTACGCGGGCTGGGAGGTCGTCAACCACCGCGACCTCGACGCGGCGGTCAAGCGCCTCGAGGACAACGGCGCCAAGCCGCGGTACGCCGACAAGGCCCTGGCCGAGAAGCGCGGCGTCGACGTCCTCGTGCAGTTCGAGGACCCGTTCGGCCTGCCGCAGGAGCTCTTCTGCTACCAGGAGTCCAACTACCACTTCTGGCACCCGCCGCGGCCGCACGCCGGCTTCGTCACCCAGGAGCAGGGGCTCGGCCACGTCGTCTTCGTGGTCCCCGACGCGCGCAAGGCCGTCGACTTCTACATCGACGCCATGGGGTTCACCACCAGCGAGGTGCTCAAGATGAACGAGCCCCTCGGCGAGATGTGGTTCCTGCGGGTCAACCCGCGCCACCACAGCGTCGCGTTCCTCGAGATGCCGAACTCCCTGGGCCTGCACCACGTCTACCTGGAGTCCAAGGAGCTCGACGACGTCGGCTACTCCTACTACGACGTCCTCGGCGGGGACACCAACCCGGACCTGCAGATGACCTTCGGCCGGCACATCGGCGACCAGGTCATCTCCTACTACGTCCACACCGCCGGCGGCTTCATGATCGAGTACGGCTGGGGCGGCGCCTACATCGACGAGATGGACAAGCGCTCCCCCAACAACCTCAACTTCCGCAACGGCAAGCGGCAGGAACTGTGGGGCCACCACTTCCGCTTCCAGCCCAACGAGGCCGTCCACCCCTACCAGCCCTGACGCCGCGACCGTCCGCCCGCTGATCATTGATCGGCGGGCGGACGACGCGCTGGCGTGGCATGCCTTGGCGCCCTCGCCCCCCGGCCACTCCCCGTCGAGGGAGACCGCCATCCCGGGCCCGCCATCCCGATCGCCCGGAGGACCCTGTGGACCGCGCCCTGACGCACCGTGACGCCACGACGCAGGCCTCGCTGCGGCAGGCGTTCACCGGCCTCGGCTACGAGGTGATCCCGTTCAAGAAGACGGAGCAGGCGGTCCTCGCGCACGTCCCCAAGGACGTCCGCCTGACCGTGACGGCCTCCCCCGCCAAGGGCCAGGACGCGACCGTGGACCTCGCCGTCGCGCTCGCCGCGCACGGCTACTCGGTGGCCCCCCACCTGTCGGCGCGCCAGGTCCGCGACCGCTCCCACCTCGCCGACGTCGTCGCGCGCTGCCGGGAGGCCGGCATCACCGACGTCTTCGTGGTCGGCGGGGACCCGACGGAGGAGCCCACGGGGTTCCGGCACGCGCACGACCTGCTGGTCGCCCTGCACGAGCTCGACCACGGCTTCACCGACATCGGCATCGGCGGGCACCCCGAGGGGCACCCCACCGCGTCGACGGAGGTCATGTTCCAGGCGCTGGTGGACAAGGCGCCGCTGGCGACCCACATCGTGACGCAGATCGTCTTCGACCCGGCGGCCATCCTCCGGTGGGCCCGCGAGCTGCGCAGCCGCGGGATCGACCTGCCGGTGCACGTGGGCGTCCCCGGCGCGGTCCACCGCCAGAAGCTCCTGCGGGTCTCCGGCGGGCTGGGCATCGGGGAGTCGGCGAAGTTCCTCAAGAAGCAGCAGAACCTGCTCTGGCGCTTCTTCCTCCCCGGCGGCTACAGCCCGGACAAGATCATCAAGGGCCTGGCCCCGCACATCGGGAAGCCGGACAACGCCATCGAGGGCTTCCACGTCTTCACCTTCAACGACCTCGAGCCGACCGAAGCCTGGCGCCGTCGGACGCTGCAGGCGCTCCGTTGAGTCCCTCCGTCCTGGTCCGCCGTCCCCGCTCCCGACCGGAGAAGTCATGACCGCGCTGTCGACCACCGCCACGCCCCTACCGCGAAGCACCCCCGCCGGCGCACATGACGCCGACCAGGGCCGGCTGCTGATCCAGTGCTCCGACCAGCCCGGCATCGTCTCGGCGGTCAGCACGTTCCTCACCGGTGCGGGAGCGAACATCGTCTCCCTGGCGCAACACGCCGTCGACGAGGGGGGCGGGGCGTTCTTCCAGCGCACCGAGTTCCACCTGCCCGGGCTGCCCGCCGTGCGCGATCAGCTCGAGCGGGCCTTCGCAGCAGAGGTGGCCGCACGATTCGGCATGGACTTCCGCTTCAGCGAGGCCGCCAAGCCCAAGCGAGTGGCGATCATGGTGTCCACGACCGACCACTGCGTCCTCGACCTGCTCTGGCGCAACCGCCGTGGTGAGCTCGACATGAGCGTGGTCATGGTGATCTCCAACCACCCCGACCTCGCCGACCAGGTGCGCCCGTTCGGCGTGCCGTACTTCCACATCCCGGCCACCAAGGACAACCGGGCGGAGGCCGAGAGCCGGATCCTCGACCTGCTGCGGGACAACGTCGACCTCGTCGTGCTGGCCCGCTACATGCAGATCATCAGCCCCGACTTCCTGACCGGCGTCGGCTGCCCGCTGATCAACATCCACCACTCCTTCCTGCCGGCGTTCATCGGTGCCGGGCCGTACCAGAAGGCGAAGGACCGCGGCGTGAAGCTGATCGGCGCGACCGCGCACTACGTCACCGAAGACCTCGACGAGGGCCCGATCATCGAACAGGACGTGGTCCGGGTCGACCACCGTCACAGCGCCGCCGATCTCGTCCGTCTGGGCGCGGACGTCGAGCGGGCCGTGCTCTCGCGCGCCGTGCGCTGGCACTGCGAGGACCGCGTCGCTCGCCACGGCAACACGACGATCGTCTTCTGAGACACCCCCGTCGACTGCCCGCTCGGTCGACGGGTCGGCCGTCGCCCGACTCGTCCGGGACGAGTCGGCCGAGGGCGTCAGGACCGTCGTCGGCAGATGCACTCCCGTCGGCGGAGCTCATGGCCCGGCCGTTGCCGCGCACCCACCCGGCACCTCGACGAGCAGTGCCGGTGCGCCGATGTGCTCGTCGTCGCTGCAGGCGCCCCTGTCTCATCGGCCCGGATGTCCTCTGGCCCAGCGCCGGTGGTGAGGTGGGTCGGCAGCCGCCGAGGTGCGAGCGGTCTGCGCGGCGACGCCGACGCCGTCGCCGGTGCCCTGACCCCCGTGCCGGGGGCGCCGACCCGATCCCGTGAGGACGGAGGCGCCGGCCGGCCTGGCTCCGCGACCGCCGGCGGCCGACGGGGTTCCTCGCCGCGTCCCGTCGGAGCGCACCGGACGTCCGCGCACCCTCCTGCCGCCGACCGGCACCCGGTCGTGTGACGCGCGCCATGCACCGGATGGATCGGAGCAATATCAACACCGCATTTCCGCCCCGCCCGAGGTCTTCATACCGTGCCCTGTGACCCGGATCGCACCGCTCGGCCCCGGTCGAACCGAGCGGGTCACCTCGCCGTCGCGCTCCCCACGCCCGCCCACCACCCGATGGGACGTCTCATGATCGCTCGCACCGGCCAACACGCAGAACCACGGAGGCTTCGATGACCGCGGTCCGCAGGGTCCTGATCCAGGGCGCCGGCGTCGGCGGCCTCGCACTGGCCGCCGCGCTCGGCCAGCGCGGCATCGAGGTCGACGTCCTGGAGGCCTCGGGTCCGGAGGCCGTTCTCGGCGTCGGACTCAGCCAGCCGAACAACGCCCTCGCCGCCCTGGACGAGATCGGGGTCCGGGACGCCTGTCTGGAGGTCGGCTTCCCCTTCGAACCACTGGCGATCTGGAACCCCGCCGGTGTCGAGGTGGCGACCATCCCGCCGGCAGAGGGTCGGTACGGCAAGCCGTCGAACAACGCGATCAGCCGTCCGGTCTACAACGCCATCCTGCGGGAGGCCGCCGAGAAGGCGGGCGCCCGGATCCGCACCGGCTCCACGGTGTGGAACCTGACCGAGGACGCCGACGGGGTGGAGGTCGAACTGGCCACCTGGACCGGCAAGCGCACCCCACCGGTCCGCGACCACGGCGCGGGCAGCAACCGCTACGACCTGGTCGTCGGCTTCGACGGCGTCAACTCCAAGATCCGCGAGCACCTCTTCGGCGACCGGTACACACCCGAGTTCACCGGGTCCGCGTGCTGGCGGATCACGATGCCCCGCCCGGCCGACCTCACCCACATCGCGTTCGCCATCAACGGTCCGGCCAAGGCGGTGCTCACCCCGATCAGCGCCGAACAGATGTACTTCGGGCTCGTCACCCCCGAGCCCGACAACCCCCGGTTCGACCCCGCCGACTTCATCCGCCTCGCCCGGGAGCGCATGCAGGGCTTCTCCGGCCGGATCGGCGACATGCGCGACAGCATCACCGAGGACAACTACGTCAGCTACGCCCCGCTGTACCACGTGACCGTGCGGGAGCCGTGGTTCCGCGGCCGGCTCGCGATCGCCGGCGACGCTGCGCACACCGCTCCCCCGCACCTCGCGCAGGGCGCGGCCATGGCGGTGGAGGACGCCGTCACCCTCGCCGCCGCCCTCGAGGAGCATCCGACCCTGGACCGGGCCTTGTCGGCCTGGTACGAGCGCAGGCGGGACCGCGCGCTGTTCGTCGCCGACATGTCGTTGGCACTGCTCAAGCAGGAGACCGGCGGCGCCGACCTGACGCCCGCGGAGGCCGACCTCCTGGCGCTCGGCATCCCCGGCGCGCAGGCCCGCATCGCGCAGGAGGCCTATTGATGCGCGCCTACATGCTCCCGGCCGACGGGGCCTCCCCGGTCTTCGCCGACGTCGCCGTTCCCCAGCCGGCCGACGACGAGGTCCTGGTGCGGGTGACCGCGTCCTCGGTCAACCCGCACGACGCGATGGTCGCCAGCGGCGGCGCCGCCCGCTACATGACCTACCACTACCCGGTCGTGCTCGGCAGCGACCTCGCCGGCACGGTGGAGGCCCTCGGCAAGAACGTCGACGACCTCACTCCTGGCCAGCGGGTCTTCGGCCTGGTCCGCGAGCTCGTGGCGGCGCGCGGCTCGTTCGGCGAACTGGTCGCCATCCCGCGCGACTGGATCGCGCCCGTCCCCGACGGCGTGGACGATGCAGCCGCCGGGGCGCTCGGGCTGGCCGCGCTCACCGCACTGCGCTGCGTGGAGGCTGTCGCTCCCAGCACCGATGAGGTCGTCCTGGTCAACGGTGCCACTGGAGGCATCGGCAGCTACGCCGTGCAGATGCTGGTGGCCCGCGGAGCGACGGTGGTGGCCACCGCCCGGCCGGGCGAGGAGGAGAAGCACGTCCGGAAGACGGGTGCCACCGACGTCGTGGACTGGTCGACCGGGGAACTCGCCGAGCTGGTCCGCTCGCTGCACCCCGCCGGAGTCGCCGCGGTGATCGATCTGGTCAACCGCGACCAGGACGCGTTCACCGCCCTCGCCACCCGGGTGCTCGCTCCCGGCGGCCGGGTCGCCTGCACCGGACACGCCGCCGACGCCGACCGCCTGCCCGGCGTCGTGGCGACGAACGTGCGGGCCGCTGTCGACCAGGAAGCGCTGCGCACCATCGCCGACCTGGTCGGCACCGGTCGACTGCACGCGCCCATCACCGCGACCTTCCCCTTCGACGAGGTCCCTGCGGCCTTCGAAGCGCTCCGGACGGGGGCTCTCGGCAAGCTCGCGATCGACCGGATCGCCGCCCCGTCAACCCGACCCCACGAACAGAGGACGACATGAACCTGCCTTCCCTGCAGAGCGGTATCGACCAGGCCGGTAGCCCGGTGAAGCTGCTGTGGAAGCCGGGTACGCCGCCGGTCACCGTGCCGGTCGTGCCTCCGGAGATCGCCGGCTGGCGCGAGGAGCAGCGCGCCTGGTACGACGGCGTCGCCTACCTCGAGCTCTCCCACCACATGGCCGACCTGTTCGTGGAGGGCCCGGACGCGTTGCGCCTCCTCTCCAGGGTCGGGGCGAACAGCTTCGAGAACTACGCCATCGGTCAGGCGAAGCAGTTCATCGTGGTGAACGAGGAGGGCCTGCTCGTCCAGGACGGCATCCTGACCCGCCTCGCCGAGGACCGGTTCAACCTCGCCGGCATCGGCACCGCGGGCACCTGGGTGCAGCACGAGGCGGAGCGAGGGGGATACGACGTCACGCTGACCGTCGACCCCGACTCCGCGTTCCGCGGCGGCGCCGACCCGGTCCTCTTCCGGTTCCAGATCCAGGGCGCCAAGGCGATGGCCTTCCTGGAGTCCGTGTTCGGCGGGCCGATGCCCGCGGTGAAGTTCTTCCACTCCGCCGAGGTCACGCTGGCGGGCAGGACGTTCCGAGCGCTCCGGCACGGCATGACCGGCCAGCCCGGTTTCGAGTTCTTCGGGGCCTGGGAGGACTACGCGCCGGTCCGCGAAGCGGTGCTGGCAGCAGGTGAGCAGTTCGGCCTCGTCCAGGTCGGGGGGCTGGCCTACTACACCGCCGGCGTCGTGGGCGGTTGGCTGGCCACCCCGGTGCCGGCCATCTACACCTCGGAGAGCACGGCTGGATTCCGCAGCTTCACCAGCCTGTTCTCCTACGAGGGGCAGGGCGCCCTGCGGGGCAGCTTCTACTCCGACGACATCGAGGACTACTACCACTCTCCCTACGAGCTCGGATACGGCCGCTCGGTCTCGTTCAACCACGACTTCATCGGCAAGGACGCCCTCGCCGCAGCGAAGGACCAGGTGCACCGCCAGAAGGTCACCCTGGTCTGGGACGCGGACGACGTCGCGGCCGCGTTCGGGCCGGAGCGGGACTTCTTCCTGAGCTACACCAAGGACCGCGTGGAGAAGGACGCCCGGCTCATCGGTCTGTCCGAGTACGCCACGTACATCGACCCTGCGGGCGCCATCCACTCCATCGCCGTCATCGACCGCGAGCACGCCGAACCCGGCACCCAGGTCGAACTGGTCTGGGGCGAGCACCCCGGGCCCGGAACGGCTCCCGACGCGGATCTCGGCTCCTCGCGGATCAGGGCGACCGTGCAGCCGGCGCCGTACGACGACTACGCCCGAACGCAGTACCGGAAGTCCTGAGCCGGACGGTCGGGGCCCGTCGAGGAAGCGACGGGCCCCGACCAACGCCCCTGCGACCGGACTCCGCACCGGCGAACGGCAGCAGTCCTGGCGCCAGCACCCCCGCCCCCGGTCCGACGAGGCCGTCCCCCTACCAGCCCTGACCGGGCTCAGCGCCTGGACGAAGGAGTCCGCCGTGCCTGCCGTGAACACCGTCCTGGTCGTCGGTGGCGGCCCCGCCGGGGCCACTGCCGCGGTCCTGCTCGCCGACGCCGGGGTCGCCGTCGACCTGGTCGAGATCCGCCCCGAGGTGAGCGCTCTCGGCTCGGGCATCACCCTGCAGGGCAACGCGTTGCGCGTCCTCCGGCAGCTCGGCGTCCTCGACGAGTGCCTGGAGCACGGCTTCCCGTTCTCCCAGCTCGTCATCCGCGTGCCCGACCCGGCGGCGACGATCGTCGCCCGCGTCGACGACATCCCCTTCGGCGGCCCCGACCTGCCGGCGACCATGGGCATGTACCGGCCCCGCTTGGCCCGCATCCTCATGGACCGCGCCGAGCGGGCGGGGGTCAAGAGCCGGTTCTCCACGACGATCGAGTCGCTCGACCAGGACGACGACGGTGTCGACGTGACGTTCTCGGACGGCTCCTCCGGTCGCTACGACGTCGTCGTCGGCGCCGACGGACTGCGGTCGTGGACGCGGCGGATGCTCGAGATCCCGCTGGAGACCCGGTCGGTGGGCATGGGCGCCTTCCGGATGTTCGGGCCGAAGCCGGCGGACATCACCGAGTTCCACGCGATCTTCGGCGGCCCCTCGTACATGGCCCTCGTGTGTCCCACCTCGGAGTCGACGGCCTACTGGTCGCTCGTGGAACCGGCCCGGGACCGGACGACCCAGACGCCCGAGGAGCGGCTCGCGGACTTCCTGGAGCTCAGCCGCCCCTACCACGGCCCCTGGGACGAGGTGCGGGACTCGTTCACCGATCCGGCGGACCTCAACTACACGTGGTTCGAGCACCACCTGCTCGACGCCCCGTGGAACCGGGGCCGCGTCGTCCTCATCGGGGACGCCGTGCACACCTGCCCGCCGACCATCGCCCAGGGGGCGGCCATGGGCTTCGAGGACGCCGTCGTGCTGGCCGAGCTGCTCACCAGCCGGGAGTCGGTCGACGCGAGCCTGTGGGACGCGTTCACCGCCCGTCGCTTCGACCGGGTGAGGACCGTCGTCGAGGCGTCCATGCAGATGGCGCAGTGGAACCTCGACCACGTGCAGGGCGACGTCCCCGGCGTCACCCGTCGCGTCGCGGCCGCCGTCGGCACCCCAGCCTGATCCCGAACGAGAGGACGACGATGTCATCGAGCGCTCCAGGTCCGCGGGGGCGCGTCGCCGTCCTCGGCGGCGGCCCCGCCGGGATGGCGACGGCGCTGTCCGTGCACCGGGCCGGCCACGACGTGGTGGTCTTCGAGCGGCACCCCGAGGCACGTCCCGCCGGGAACGTGCTCAACCTGTGGCCGCCGCCGGTCAAGGCACTGCGGACGATGCGCGTGGACACCCAGGACCTCGGGGCCCCGTGCCACTCGCAGTTCCGCAACATCAAGGGGAAGGTCCGCGCCCACGTCAAGAGCGACCCCGAGGTCGAGGCGCAGTACGGACGGGGCGGTGGTTTCATCGGGCTGCTCCGGCCCGAGCTCTACGAGCGCATGCTGGCGGCGCTCCCCCCGGGCGTGCTGCGCACCAACCAGCTCGTCGAGCGGATCGAGCAGGACGACCGCGCGGTCACGCTCCACTTCGCCGACGGGACCACGCACGAGGCGGACCTGCTCGTCGGCGCCGACGGCATCCACTCACTGGTCCGGAGCACGCTGTGGGGCGACACCCCGATCCGGGAGCACCGCCTGCACGCCATCGCCGGGTTCACCTTCGCCGACGACATCGGCGGCGAGACCGGCATGTGCGTGATCGGCCACGGCCGCGAGGTGCAGGGCAGCTGGACCTCCATCCGGTACAAGGGCCGCGACGGGTACCAGTGGTGGGTGCTCGAGGCCACCGATCCCGAGGCGCCGGCGCCGGCAGACCTGCTGGCCCGGGCCAAGGAGCTCGGTGCACCCTTCCCGTACCCGCTGCCGCAGCTCATGGACCGCACCGCGCCGGAGGACGTGCAGCGCTGGGTGCTCCGGGACCGCGGCTACCTCGACCAGTGGTCGAAGGGGCGCATCACGCTGGCCGGCGACGCGGCCCACGCCACCTCCCCCTACGCGGCGTACGGCGCCGGGATGTCCATCGAGGACGGCTACTTCATCGGTCGTGCCCTCCGGGGCGTGGAGCTCACCGACCTCGCGGCCGTGCGGCAGGCCCTGCAGAGCTACGAGGAGCCGCGCAAGCCGCACGTCAACTTCCAGGTGAAGATGGCCTGGGAGAACGGGCAGCGGTTCCACCATGCGCCCCGGCTGCTGCAGCCGATCCGCGACTTCGTGTTCGACCACACGCCCTTTCTGCAGAAGATCGTCGGGGACACGAACCCGAGGGAGATCAACAAGCAGCTGGCGCTCATCACCGACTGACCGACGCCCGGGATCCCGGCCGCCGCACGACGACTGCGGCGGCCGGGGTATGCCGTGGTCGTCCCCCCGGTCGGCCGGCTGCCGACCCGCGAACCCCGAGGAGATCCTGCACATGCCCGATCGCACCTGGACCGACCCCGCCGAGCTGGACCGCTCCGATCCCGAGGGGGCGATCACGGCGGCCGCAAAGCGCTGCTCGAACTGGGGCCGTTGGGGCGCCGATGACGTCCTCGGCACGCTCAACTTCCTCGACGACGCCAAGCGCGCCGAGGGTGGGCGGCTCATCCGGCGGGGTGCGGCATTTTCGCTGTCGCAGCGCTTCGACGCCGACGGCCCGCAGAAGGGCTGGCGGCGGCGCACCAACCCGGTGCACACGATGCTCGACACCGGCACCGACGCCGAGCGCGGCGTGCAGGGCTTCCCGCACGGCATCGGCGGCGCCGACGACGTCATCGCGATGCCGCTGCAGGCCTCCACCCAGTGGGACGGCCTGGGGCACATCTTCGACCACGGCGACGCCTGGAACGGCCGCCGCGCGGGCGACGTCGTCACCAGCCTCGGCGACGCCGTCACCGGCATCGAGACCGTCGCCGACCGGATCGCCGGCCGCGGCGTGCTGCTCGACATCGGTCGGGCGCTGGGGGACGACGGAGAGCTGCCCGACGGGTTCGCCATCACCTCGGAGCACCTCGAGGCCACCATCGCCATCCAGGGCGCCACCGCCCGCGTCGGCCGCGGCGACCTGCTGCTGGTGCGCACCGGCCAGCTCACCCGCGCGCGCCGCTCCGTGGCCGCCGGCACCGGCTGGGGCGACTACGCCGGCGGTCCCGCACCCGGTCTGTCCTTCACCAGCACCGACTGGCTGCACGCCACCGAGATCGCCGGCATCGCCACCGACACGTGGGGCTTCGAGGTGCGGCCCAACGAGTTCGACGTGGCCTTCCAGCCGCTGCACCAGGTCGCCATCCCGCACATCGGCCTGTTCCTCGGCGAGCTGTGGGACCTCGACGCCCTCGCTGCAGACTGCGCCGCCGACGGCACGTGGGAGTTCTTCCTCACCGCCGCCCCGCTGCCCGTGACCGGCGCCGTCGGTGCCCCGGTCAACCCGATCGCCGTCAAGTGAGGCCGAGCTGATGCGGTTCGCCACCTGGTCCGCCGGCGGGGCCGTCTCCGCCGGCGTGGTGTCCGACCTCCCCGACGGCACCGCGGGCCTGCACGCCCTGCCGGAGGGGACCACGGTCCTCGACCTCGTGCGCGCGGGCCTGCCCGCGGCACTCGAGGCGGGGACGGCGGCGCTGCGGGAGCCGGTCGTGCCGCTGGACTCCGTCCGCCTGCTGCCGCCGGTGCAGGCCCCGACCGTGCGCGACTTCGTCGCCTTCGAGGAGCACGTCGAGGGCATGGTCGCGCCGAGCGGCGAGCCGGTCGCGCCGGAGTGGTACCAGGCGCCGACGTTCTACTTCACCAACCCCTACGCGCTCGTCGGCGCGCACGACGACGTCGCGGTGCCCCCGGGCTCGCAGCGGTTCGACTTCGAGCTGGAGGTCGCGGTCGTCGTCGGGCGCGACGGCGCCTCGCTCACGCCGGAGCAGGCCCGCGAGCACGTGTTCGGCTACACGGTGCTCAACGACTGGTCGGCCCGCGACCTGCAGTTCCGCGAGATGGCGGTCCGGCTCGGCCCGGCCAAGGGCAAGGACTCGGCGACGACGCTCGGGCCCTGGCTGGTCACCGCCGACGAGCTCGAGCCGTACCGCGACGACGAGGGCTTCCTGCAGCTGGACATGCGGGTGTCGGTCAACGGCACCGAGATCGGCCAGGACCTGCTGTCCAACATGGGCTGGCCGTTCGAGGAGCTCGTCGCCTACGCCTCCCGCGGCACGGAGGTCCGCGCCGGCGACGTGCTCGGCTCGGGCACCTGCGGCAACGGCGGCTGCCTGGGCGAGCTGTGGGGCCGCCGCGGCGAGCTCTCCCCTCCCCCGCTGCGCCCCGGCGACGTCGTGGAGATGACCGTCGAGGGCATCGGCACGATCCGCAACCGCGTCGTCGAGGGGGTCGAGCTGCCGCCGGTGCGCGCCGCGCGGCCTCGGCCGCGGAACAGGCAGCACCGAATGACGGATCGGCCGACGCGGTAGGACCGCAGCCGGTGCGAGGAGATCCCGCTGACGGGGCGTGGTCCGGTCCAGCCAAGAGCACGTATCCGATGCGACCGAGCGCGTGGGCAGGCGGTCAATGCAGTCCCGCCGTGCGGATCCTGACAGCGGTTTTCAGGCGGCTTGGGAGGTGAGGTAGCCGGCGTGGACGAACCAGCCGGCGGCGTCGGTGGCGGTGACCGCGGCCAGCGCGACGGCGATGGCGGCGTCCAGCGCCGCCCGGGTGCGCGCGGCGGCCGCCCGGATGAGGGTCTTCAGTTTGCTGAACGCCTCCTCGACCGGGGACAGGTCCGGTGAGTAGGCGGGCAGGAACACCAGCCGGCAGCCGGCGGCCTCGACCAGCGCGCGGATCCGGTCGGGCTTGTGCGCCCCGACGTTGTCCACCACCACGACCTGCCCGGGGTGCAGCGCGGGCAGCAGGAAGTGCTGCAGGTAGGTGGCGAACACCGCGGTGTCGGTGCCGCCCTCCACCGTCATCGCCGCCGTCATCCCGGCCCACGACAGCCCAGCGATCAGCGTGGTCACCGGCCCGCGGTTGCGCGGCACCGCCCCGACCGCCCGGGCGCCGCGGGGCGCCCGGGCCCTGCGGCGGGTCATCGACGTGTGGGTGCCGCACTCATCGACGAACACCAGCTCGGCCGGGTCGGTGGCGGCCAGTTCGGTGCGCCACCGGGTGCGCGCGGTCTCGTCGCGCTCGGTGGCGCTCAGACTTTTGACGTCAGCGGCCGGCCCGGCCGCCGCCGGCGCCCCGAGGGGGTCACTGCCTGCGCCGGATCGTCAGCGGGCAGGTCGGCAATCGCCCGCGACATCGTCGCCAGGGACACCTCACCGCCGACCTCGGCGGTGAAGGCGGCGGCATGCTCGGCCAAGGTGGCATCTGCGGCCTGCTGCAGCCGGGCCGGCAGCCAGGCCTGCAGCCGGGTCTTCTTCGCCGGCGCCGGTCCGTGCCGCTGCTGGGTCGGCGCCAGGCTGCCGGTGGCCCGTCGGCGTTGCAGATACCGCTCCACGGTCCGCACCGACATCCTGAACACCGTCGCAGCCCGTTCAGACGTCATGCCGCCATCGACGGCGGCCACCACGCGCTCACGCAGATCCGTCGAGTACGCCCGCATGCCGATTGGGCTACCCCGTTACCCGTGCACCGTCAAGCAATCAGCACACCGCTGTGAGCGGACGTCGGCACGCGCACGGTCATCGGGACGACAGGCGCGGACGTGCTCCGCGACGGCTGGGTGCCGCGAGCGCCAGCACCTCCGACGATCTCGTCCGCTCCGACCGGCCCGCTGCGTGCCGATCACGTCCACGGAGCCGCAGAGCGCACCCTCCCCCACCGGGACGGCCGCTGGGGGACGGCGCCCACTCCGGTCGACCGTCGAGAAGGGCTGCGGAGCGGTCGGCCCGGTCGTCGCGTCGTTGACACCCGTGTCAGCCGGACCCTAGACAGGGCGGGTGGACTACGACGTCTCGCGCCGGGTGGCGCTCGAGGTTGCCGACGGCGTGGCGACCGTCCGGCTGGACCGGCCGGAGAAGCTCAACGCCCTGGATCCGGCGATGTTCGAGGCGCTGGTCGCCGTCGGTACCTCGCTCGTCGACCGCGACGACGTCGGCGCGGTCGTGCTCACCGGCGCCGGCCGGGCGTTCTGCGCCGGGCTGGACCTCGGCTCGTTCGCCGCGATGGCCGAGGGCACCCGGGTCGTCGTCCCCCGGGAGCCGCTCGGCGCGGCCCGCGCGCTGGGCCAGCAGGCCGTGCACGTGTGGTCGCTGGTGCCCGCCCCGGTGATCGCCGCGGTGCACGGGTTCGCCTTCGGCGGCGGCCTGCAGATCGCGCTCGGCGCCGACATCCGGCTGGTCGCGCCCGACGCGCAGCTGTCGGTGATGGAGGTCCAGTGGGGCCTGGTGCCCGACATGTGCGGTACCCAGCTGCTGCCCGAGCTGGTCGGCCGCGACGTGGCCAAGGAGCTGGCGCTCACCGGGCGCAGGGTCAGCGGAAGCGAGGCGGTGCGGCTGGGCCTGGCCACCCGCGAGGCGGCCGACCCGCGGGCCGCGGCGCTCGCCCTGGCCGCGCAGATCGCCGGGCACAGCCGCAGCGCCACCCGGGCGACGAAGCGGCTGATCGAGCTGGCCGGGCGGGTGCCGCTGGCCGAGGGGCTGCAGGCCGAGCAGGACGAGATCGGCGCGCTCATCGGCTCCCCGGAGCAGGCCGCGGTCGTCCGGCGGCGGCTGTCGTGAGCGCCCTGTTCGACCTGACCGGCCGCCGCGCGCTGGTGACCGGCGGCGGGTCCGGCATCGGGCTGGCCATGGCCCGGGCGCTCGCAGGCCACGGGGCGTCGCTGGCGCTGTGGGGACGGCGGGCCGAGAAGGTGCGCGCCGCGGCCGAGGAGCTCACCGCCGCCGGCGCCGTGGCGCACGCCCAGCAGGTCGACGTGTCCGACGAGGCGGCCGTCGCCGAGGGCGTGCGGGAGACGGTGGCGCTCCTCGGCGGCCTCGACGTCGTCGTGGTCAACGCCGGGCTCGGCGTGCCGCTCACACCGCTGGTCGACACCACGGCGGCCGACTACCGGACCGTGATGGCCACCAACCTCGACGGCGCCTTCTGGACGCTCCGCGAGACCGCCCGGGTGCTCGTCGAGCAGGGCACCGGCGGGTCGGTCATCGCGGTGGCCAGCCTGGCCGCGATCAGCGGCACCGCCCGCAACCACGCGTACGGGGCGAGCAAGGCCGGCCTGACCGCGTTCGTGCGCTCCACCGCCGTCGAGCTGGCCCGGCACGGCATCCGCGTCAACGGCGTCCTGCCCGGCTGGACCGCGACCGACATGACCAGCGCCGCCCAGTCCTCCCAGGTCTTCACCGACCGGGTCATCTCCCGCGTGCCGATGGGCCGCTGGGGCCGGCCCGAGGAGTTCGGCGGCGTCGCCGTCTACCTCGCCGCCGACGCGTCGAGCTACCAGACCGGCACCACGGTCCTCGTCGACGGCGGCTACGCGGTCTTCTGACGGACACGGGGGTGGGAGCAGGCCGACCCGCTGGACCGGGCCGGCACCCCGAGGACCCCCGCAGCGCGGGCCGGACGGCGCCGCTCGTGGCCTGACGCCGCCGCGGGTCGGCACGTCGTCGCCCCGCGTGCTGGACTGGTCGGGTGCCCCGCCTGCGCCAGCTCGTGCTCGCCGCGCAGCAGCCGGCACCGGTGGAGCGGGCGCTGCGGGAACTCCTCGGCGGCGCCGCACCGCACCACGACCCCGACGTCGGGCGCTTCGGCCTGACCAACGCCGTCCTCGCCGCGGGCTGCGACTTCGTCGAGGTGGTGTCGCCCTCGGCTCCCGGCACGGCGGCCGGCCAGTGGCTCGCGCGCAACGGCGGCGACGGCGGCTACATGCTCGTGGTCGACGGGCCGCCGGCGCTCACCGCGCCCGGTCGCCTCGCGGCGCTGGCCGTGCGCGAGGTGCACCGCGTCGAACTGCCCGACGTCGTCGACGTGCACCTGCACCCGCGGGACACCGGCGGCGTGCTCCTCGCCCTCGACGCCGTCGACCCCGCCGGGTCGTGGCGGTGGGCGGGTCCGGCGTGGACCGGTCGCAGCCCGGCCTGCGCTGGTGGGCTGCGCGGGGTCACCGTCGCCGTCCCCGACCCGGGGGAGGTGGTCCGTCGCTGGGCCACGCTGCTGGACGTCCCGGTGGTCGACGGCGGGCTGCGGCTGGACGGCGGCCGCCAGCACCTGACCTTCGTCGCCGGCGCGGGCGACGTCGCCGCCGTGACCGCGGCACGGGTGGCGCTGCCGGGCGCACGGCCTTCCGTGGCCGACGTCGGCGGCGTGCGCGTCGAGATCGTCCCGCTGGAGGATGAGACGTGACCGACATCGAGACCGGCACCGACCACCTGCTCGCCCGCGTCGAGGACGGCGTCGCCGTGCTCACGCTCAACCGCCCGGAGCGCCGGAACGCGCTGTCCGCGCCGATGCTCTCCGCCCTCGGCGCGACGCTCGCGCAGGTGGAGGCGGACGACGCGGTGGGTGCCGTGGTGCTGACCGGGGCGGGCGGGGCGTTCTGCGCGGGCGGCGACGTCAAGGGCTTCGCCGAGCGCTCCCCCGGCGCGCCCGGCGCGTCGGCGGAGCGGGTGCAGCGCGCGAACCAGCGCGCCACCAGCGGACGCCTGTGGCGGATGACCAAGCCGACCGTGGCGGTGCTGCCCGGCGCCACCGCGGGGGCGGGTCTGTCGCTCGCGCTGGCCTGCGACCTGCGCTATGCGGCGTCCACTGCCGTGCTGACCACGGCGTTCGCCCGGGTCGCGCTCGCCGGCGACTACGGCAGCGCGTGGTTCCTCGTGCGCCTCGTGGGTCCGGCCCGCGCCCGAGAGCTGCTGTACCTCTCGCCGCGGCTGTCGGCCGAAGAGGCCCTGCGGCTGGGCCTGGTCAACGCCGTGCTGCCGCCGGAGGCCCTCGAGGGCGAGGCGCTCGCGGTGGCGCGCCGGCTGGCGCACGGGCCGCGCGCGGCGCTGGCGTCGATGAAGGAGAACGTCGCGCTGGCGCTCACCGCCCCGCTCGACGAGTACATGGACGTCGAGGTGACCCACCACCTCGCGACGTTCGCCACCGCCGACCACGCGGAGGCCGCGCGCGCCTTCGTCGAGAAGCGGGAGCCGGTCTTCGGCACCGGCGCCGGAGGAGGCGGAACCGGCGGTCAGTGACCGCGGAACGCCTCCTCCAGCCACCACGACGGCAGGTCCCCGGGCACCTCCGCGTCGACGAGCAGCGGGGTGGCCCGGAGGCCGGCGAGCCACTCCCCCACCGCGGCCAGGTCCCCAGGCTCTCGGACGGGAACGGCCGTGGACCCGTGGCCGCGGGCGATCTCCGCGAGGTCGGTCTCGGGGACCCGCACGGCGTCACGGTGCACGTGCTGGTGGACGGTCGGCTCTGCGGCGCACCGCACCCCTGGGCGCGACGCCGTGAGTCGGCTCCTGTTGCGCAGGGACGTGGTCGGGTCTGTGCTGGATCAGAACCGACCGGAATCGGTCACGAGGAGCTTCGATGTCACGCCCTCCCGAGTCCACCCAGCCCTCATCCGTGCGTCGCGTCATCGTGGCGAGCCTGGTGGGTACCTCGCTCGAGTGGTACGACTTCTTCATCTACGGCACGGCTGCCGCCCTGGTGTTCAACCAGGTCTTCTTCCCTGAGTTCGCCCCGCTGGTCGGCACCCTGCTCGCGTTCACGACATACGCAGTCGGTTTCGTGGCACGCCCGCTGGGCGGGGTGGTCTTCGGCCACTACGGCGACAAGCTCGGCCGCAAGAACGTGCTGGTCGTGACGTTGCTGATCATGGGCATCGGCACCTTCCTGATCGGTGTGCTGCCCACGTACGGGTCGATCGGTGTGTGGGCCCCGATCCTGCTGGTGACGCTGCGCTTCCTGCAGGGCCTGGGCCTCGGCGGGGAGTGGGGTGGCGCGGTACTGATGACGCTCGAGTCCGGCTCCGCGCACCGGCGCGGGCTGAACGCCAGCTGGCCCCAGGTCGGGGTGCCGATCGGGCTGCTCCTGGCCAACGGGGTGCTGTCACTGATGGGGGCAGTCACGTCCGACTCGGCCTTCGTCGACTGGGGGTGGCGGATCCCGTTCCTGTTGAGCGGTGCCCTGGTCCTCGTGGGGCTGTGGATCCGGCTGACGATCGCCGAGAGTCCGCTGTTCCGCGAGGTCGTGGAGCACGACGCCAAGGCGGAGGCGCCGATCGTCGACGTCCTCCGCCGGTACCCGTCGCGGGTGCTGCTCGCCATCGGGGCGCGGGTCGGGGTCGACGTCGCGTTCTACACCTTCATCTTGTTCATCACGACGTACGTGGCGACCTACCTGGAGCTGCCGAGCACCTACGCCCTCAACGCGGTCCTGATCGCCGCCGCGGTGCAGGTGTTCCTGATCCCCTGGTTCGGTGTCCTGTCGGACAGGTTCGGACGACGGCCGGTCTATCTCTTCGGCGCGGTCGGCGCCGCGGTTTGGGTCTTCGTGTTCTTCGCCCTGCTGGACACCGGCCGCTTCGCGCTGATCGTCCTCGCGACGGTGATCGCGCTCTTCTTCCACGCCGCGATGTACGGCCCGCAGGCGTCCTTCATCGCTGAACTGTTCCCGACCCGGGTCCGCTACACCGGCGCCTCGATGGGGTACCAGCTGGCCGGGATCCTGGGCGGAGCCCTGGCCCCCATCGTCTCCGTGGCCCTGCTCGATCGCTACGACACCTCCCTGGCCGTCTCCCTGTACGTGGTCGTCGTCCTCATCCTCACGACGGTCTGCGTCTTCCTGGCCCCGGAGACCGCGCGGATCGACCTGCACGCCGACCCGGCCACCGCGAACACCGGGAGGAGCGGTGACCGCGCTGCCTGAGCATCGACCACGAGGCCACGGCGGCGTCCTCGGCGACCGGTTCCCCGCTCCCGCTGATCGATCCGACCTCCGTGTCTGCGCAAGGTGGGACACACCGTGCGAACGTGCGTCGCCGCCTTGTTGGCGGACTTGCCATCTGCTTGTTCTTGGTCGGGTGTGCACCTGACTCAAACACTTTTGAGCGGTCGTAGTCGAACGCGCTGACAAGTGCGTTGATCACGTCGAGCGGACTACCGAGCAAGTGGCCGCCAAGGTCGTGTCATACGAGTGTGCGCTGGAACAGGTCATCACCGACCTTGGGATGATTAGCGCCGAGTACGAGGGCATCACAAGCTGGCATGAGTGGTGGTCGCCCCCGCTGAACTCCACAACGGTGGCGCAGCAACCTGAGGTCGCCGGGATCTGTGCGAGAGCGTCTCGGGGGCGGTGATCCGTCGCGGCCGTCAGTCGATGACGCCATCCCGTCCCGTTGAGACGGCCGGAACGTACCCTCCCTGACGTGGGGTGATCATCGGCGGCCCGACTCGCCATCGTGCCGACATGACAGCCACACCTCGCGTCACGGCTTCGTCCACGACGTCCGGGCGGAGGGCCTGGCCCTCTACGTCGGCAGGACGACGGATGTGGACCCTTTCAAGCGGATCAAGGACCACGAACGCAAGACACGGAGTTCATGCACCAGGTGACGGACTTCCACGTCCGCCGCGTCCACACGGACGACCTGCCCTTCGAGGGACAGATGAGGATCGAGTTGGCCTAGCAGCGTGGACGCGACAGACATTGACGCGATCACCGAAATGGGCCGACACTGCCGAGGCCACACTTCCGGAGGCGGCGGAGGACAGGGATGAGTGATCACTCGCTCCACCCTGGTGATACCGGCCGCTGCCGACGCTGACCGCGCTGCACCTGCACGCGCTCATCCCGTGCCGCTGTTCTTCGGTCGCTGTTGCCGAAGGCCAGTAAGCGCTGCACTGTGCTCGACCTGATTCCGGAGCCGCCCGCACACGGGGGACGGCTCGCGGATCGGCTCCCCCTCCGAGGAGGCCACGACAGCATGGGCACCTACCCCAGTGGCGTGAGATACCGCGGGATCAACCGGACCGGCGCCGAGAACCCGGCCGCGTGGGACGGCTGGAAGTCCAGGCAGACCATCGACTGGTACGAGGTGCCCGAGGGCCCGCGGCTGACCCAGGAACTGAGCCATTCCCAGTAGCCGAGGCAGGCAGGTCAGGGACACGCCGGGGGGCGAGGTGACCGGGACAAGCGCAGGACCTCGGTAGGAGGGACGTCTTCTCACGGATGTCCCACACCGAGGTCCTGCTGTGTCCGATCCTGTCAGCTACACCGCCGTGCTTCCGGTCTCCGAGCAGACAGTGCTGTTCGTGTCGGGCCTGTTGAGTGCCGAGCGGCGTCGCCGCGGTACCCGAGGTCGCCGCCGGGCGCTGGGCTGCTACCGGCAGGCGGTGCTGGTGCTGCGCTGGTTCGTCGACGGGACCCGGCTGGCCCAGTTGGCCGCCGACAACCGGATCGGCCGCTCCACGGCCTACCGGTATCTGCACGAGGGCATCGACGTCCTGGCCGCAGCCGCACCCGGGCTGCGCGGCGCGCTGCTGGCCGCGCGTGCCGCCGGCCATACGCATGTGACGGTGGACGGGACGCTAATCCGCACCGACCGCTGCTCGGCGCCGGGTCCGACCGCCCGGGCGGATCGCTCGGATCGACGGGTGGACCTGTGGTGGTCGGGCAAGCACGCGGCACACGGCGGCAACATCCAGGTCATCGCCGCACCGGACGGCTGGCCGCTGTGGACCTCTTCCGTGCGGCCGGGCCGCGAGCACGACACCACCGCGCTGCGCGCCCACGCCGAGGTGCTGCCGCTGCTGGCCGAGTGGACCGACGAACTGCATGCCGCCCTGGCCGACCTGGGTTACGAGGGCGAACGTGGGGCGCTGACCACCCCGATCAAGCACCGCACCGGCCATCGGCTGACCGCCGACCAGCGCACCGTCAACCTGCTGCACGCGGCCACCCGGGCCCCGGCCGAACGCGGCAACTCCCTACTCAAGACGACCTTCAAGGCGCTGCGCCGGGTCAGCCTCTGCCCCTGGCGGATCGGGGCGATCACCGCCGCCGCCCTCGTCCTGCTTCACCACGAACACGGCCGCACCACATGATCAACGGTCAGCGGAGCCGTTACTGGGAATGGCTCACTGACCTACTACGCCAACAGGGGATTCAACGCGATCCGTCTCCCCATCGCCTGGGAACGGGTGCAGCACACGCTGCTGGGCCCGCTCGACGACACCCCGGTCGACGGCATTCCCGGATACGCCGAGCAAGTCACCACGTACGTCACCCAGGCCACCGCGGCGGGCTTTCTGGTCATCGTCGATCTGCACAACTACAACCGCTATGCCATCAACGCGTTCGACGCCGCGGGCCACCCCACCCCCGTGGGAGCGTTCACCCAACACGTCTTCGGTGATGGCACGCTCGGCGTGACCGCTCTGGCCGACGTCTGGACCAAACTGGCGAAACGGTTCCTCGGCAACAACCGGGTCGTGTTCGGGCTGATGAACGAGCCGCACCGCTTCCCGTGCGATCAGGAGCAGAAGAAGCCGGACGGCACGCCGGTCTATCCCTCGGGTACATCCGACCATGACTGGTGTACGAAGTACAAGATCCCCTCGGACATCTGGTTCGCCTGTCTGCAGCAGGTCATCTACGGCATCCGCGGCACCGGGGCCGACCAACTGATCCTCGTGCCCAACAGCCACGGATCAGACGTAGAACACTGGGACACCGACGTCTGGTGCCCGCTGGGCGGCCCCAAGGACAGTATCGCGGCGCTGGCCATCCAGGACACGAGCGTCAACAATCTGGCCTTCGACATGCACGAATACCGCAACACCGAATTCGCGACCTACGCCGACCAGATGGAGGTGGTGACCACCTGGGCGATGGCGCAGAACAAGCGGTTGTTCCTCTCGGAGTTCGGCGTCGAGAAGACCGATCCGTCGGGCCAGAGCGCGCTGGACAGCCTGCTCGACTACCTGGACGCCAACGCCGACGTGTGGCTCGGCTGGACACCATGGGACGACGCCGAGGACGACAACGACCATCCGTTCACCCTGACGGTCAAAGATCCTACGACGCAGGACCGTGAGGATGGCCCGCAGCTGAAGGCAAAGTGGTACGACAATCACCTGACGCCCAACACGGTGTGAGCGGCCCTGCGGGCGCACGCTCGGCGCCCGGGCTTGCGGCCACGGGTCGGCGCTGGCAACCAGTCGGCGCTCGTCCACGCGATGCTCGCGGAGCTGCCGGCACCAGAGTCCGCGACGCGGTTCGCGCCGGCCGTGTGGGAGCTGCTGATGTCGTGGCACTGGCCCGGCAACCCCGCGGAGCTGCGCAACACCGTCGGACTCCTGGCGCGCCGCGCCGGGGGCGGGACCGTCGGGACCGACGACCTGCCCGACGAGCTCCGTTCCTCCCGCCGGACGGTCGGGCTGCTGGAGTCGGCGGAGAGGGCAGCCGTGGCCGAGGCCTCCGCGCTGCTGGCGGCAACCGGAGCCGGGCTGCGCAGGCGCTGGGTATCGGGCGCAACACGCTTTATCGCAAGATGCGCGAGTTCGGGATCACCTGAGGAGCTCCTCTCCTCGCCCGCCGGGCTGCCGACGGAGGGGCGCCGTGCTGCGACGGGAGAGCCGGACCGCCTACCCGGCAGCACTGTCAGTCGCCGACCAGGACGCCGTCGGGCGTCCGGTAGACGCCGACCGAGTCGGGGACGTCGCCCTCGCAGACCGGGATGCCGTCCACGCCCATGTCGCAACTGAAGGGCGGGTAGTCGACCTCGTCGTCCGCGGGCACCTGACTCGCCGGGTCGATCCGGAACGCCGCCAGGACCTCCCCGTCCGGGTCGAGGTAGGAGATCAGGACCTCGCCCTCCGGGACGTCGAAGGCGACCCCGTCCTCCACCGGACGACCGATCGCGCCGTCCCCGGGGTCGACGGTGGCACCCGCGACGGTCTGCGCTCGCAAGCGCAGCGGGTCCACGGACACGGCGTCGCCGGCGGCGGTGACGTCGACGTCGACGACGAGCCGGGAACTGTCCGCCCCATGGCTGCGGCGGACCCCGTCGAGGGTGATCGTGGCCGCGCCGCCCACCTGATCGGTGAACGGAACGGTATCCCCCACGTCCGCGACGGGCGCCAGGGTGCTGGTGCCGACGGCCTCGCCTGGCGCGGCGCCATCGCCTGCGGGCCCGCAACCGGCGAGCACGGTGAGGCAGGCAGCGAGCAGGACGGTGCGGCGCATGGCGATCCCCCGCATGGCGATCCCCCGCATGGCGATCCCCCGAACGGCTGCGTCCCACGCTAGCCGCGGACCGGGCTCCGGTGGCGGGCTCCCGGCGCGGCAGTCCGGTGAGGGCAGGCGTGTCGCCGGCCTCCGCAGCGGGGCCCCCGGCCCCGCCGTCCCGAGGGGACCCCCCGGGGGCAGCCAGGGAGTGCGCCGGGGCCTTCCCCGGGTGCGACGGGCACCGGTGGCGACCACTCTTCGTGGCGCCCCCGACCGGGAGGCGTCCCACCCACGGCTCCCCAGGAGGAGAACCCATGCCCACACGGACCGCCGGTCTCCTCCTCGCCGACGAGCTCGACGACGTCGACCGGACCACCGGGCTCGCGGGGAGCGACCTGAATGCACTGCGCGCGGTGGCGAATTGGGTCAGGAGTTTCGTGGTCGAGCCCCACCAGGACCTCGGCCGCGCCGGGCCCGTCTGTCCCTTCGTGCCGGGGGCCCTGGAGCGACGCACGCTCTGGTTCGCTCCCGAGCGGATCGGCGACGCGACCGTGCCGGACGTCGTCGAGCTCATGACGGGCTATCGCAGGCGGTTCCTGGAGGCTCAGCCCGCCGGCGGCGAGGACGCCGGCCACGCGGCGATCATCGTCGTCTTCACGGACCTGTCCGCGGATCGTGCACGCGAGCTCTTCGCCGACGTCCTGCAGCGGATCGCCGTCCCGTCGTACGTGGAGGACGGGATCGTGTTCGGGCCGTTCTACGACGGTCACGACGGGCCCGCGATCCACAACTCCCGTTTCCGGCCGTTCCGATCGCCCGTGCCGTTCGTGTTCGTGCGGCACGGGGTCGTGGAGGACTGGGAGTTCTTCCTGGACGACGAGACCTGGTTCCCCCTGTACGCGCGTCGCTTCGGGGAGTCCGCCGTCCACGCCCTCGCCGGGGAACTGCGCCGCCTGCCGTGGCGCGTGACCCCCGGATGACCGGCGCCTCGCCGCAGATGCGTCGCGCCGTCCCGCCCAGGACGTTCCCCGCCGTCACCGAGCGGTCCGCCGGGCTGTGCGAGAGGAGCTCGTCATGACCCCACGGTCGACCCCGGTGCCGTCACGCAGGAGGGTGCTGGCCGCCGCGGCGACGGTGGCGGTGGCCGGCGCCGTGAGCGCGGTGGCCCCTCCCGCGGACGCGGCCACCGCCGAGTGCGGCCCGGGCTGCATCTCCGTCTTCAGCAGCGCACTGGGCACCTACGCCGACGTCGGCTTCGTCGAGGCCGTCCTCGACGGAGGCGCGGCGCGACCCGGGCAGCCGGTCGGCCTGGCGCCGGTCAGCGGCACCGACCCGGCGGAGGACTTCCGACCCGGCACGGCCACGGGCGGGGGCACGGTCGCCGACTTCTACGCGGACGGGATGGTGTCCGCCGAGGCGAACGCCCACTACGGCCCCTTGAACGCCGTGCAGCAGGAGTACGCGCCGTTCGGGGTCGAGACGGGCATGTGCGTGGGCGTGGCGCGCGTCGTCCAGGGCGAGGGGCTCACGCTGCAGCCGTGCGACGTCCCGGGCACGACGGTGTGGATCGTCCAGCCCGTCCCGGGGGACACCACGCCGGGGTGGTTCGCCATCGTCAACGCGGCGACCAGCGACTTCGACCGCCCGTTCGCGATGCACCTGCCGTGCCACGAGGTCGCCGGCGGTGAGCCCGTGCAGATGCAGCTCCGCCACCTGCGGTACCGCACCGGCGAGGGGACGCTGCCGGCGATACAGGTCTGGGGCGCTGTCTTCGGTCCACAGGGCCGGCCGTGACGCCCCGGACGTCGGTCGAGCGCGTGCCCGGGGACACGGGCTGACCGCCTGCTGGACGGCGAGGACCGGCTGCCGTGACCTGCCGGCTCACCAGCACCCGCACCGTCCCCGGGTCGGCGATCGGACCGAGGGGACGGCGCGCTCGCCCGGTTCCCTGGGCGCAGGGCGGCCCGCGGCCCGGAGCCGACGGGGTCCTCAGCGCAGGGGTGCGCCGAGCTCGTCGGCCAGCCCCTCGAGCAGCCCACGCATCCTGTCCACCGTCGGTCGCCCGGATCCCACCGCGTACCGCTCGGCCAGCAGGGCGGGGTCCTGGAACGCCAGCCACGTGACCGCGCCGTCGGACCACACGAGGACCCGCAGGGGGAGGTCGAGCCCGCACCGCGGGTCGGCCTGCATGAGCGGCGTCCCGACCGCCGGGTCCCCGAGCACGAGGAGGACCTCGTCGTCCAAGTCGAGCCCCGCCGCGCGGGCTCCCGCCGCGTGGTCGATGGTCGCGAAGAGCTCGACCCCTCGCCTCCGTAACGCCCGGGTCAGCCGCTCCACGACCGAGGCGACCTCCCCGGGGACCGCACGGACCCGGAGCCCGTCGGACGCGGGGAACTCCGTCGCGGCGCGGTGGTCAGGCACCGACCGGTGCGCCTGCCGTGGCGGCCTCGCCGATGACCTGCACCGTCTCGGCCGGGTGGGACGTGCCGACCACGTCCGAGGCGCCGTGGAGGAGGATGGTGGGCTTCACGTCGGCTCCCTGCGGGTCGGTGGACGACGATGCGGTCCGGCGCCGAGCACTGCTGTGCGTGGTGTCGGCCCGGCCCGGCCGCAGGGGGCGGCTGCGGGCACGGGTCATCCGGCTCCGCCGTCCCGCTCCGGGGGCACCAGCGTGACCAGCGGCTCGCCGATCTCCACCAGGTAGGTCGACAGCATCCGGCCGGTCCCCGGACCGAGGTCGCGGGCGTTGTGCGGGGTGCCGGGTGGGACGAGGAAGCCCTCACCGGCGTGCAGCGTCCGCGGGGGGCGGCCGGCGACGAGCACCTCCACCGTCCCCGCCGCGATGGAGCCGACCTCCTCGCCCGGGTGCGTGTGCCAGCCGGACTCGACGCCCTCCGGGATCTCCGTCAGGACCTGGACGATCTCCCGCCCCGGCACGGAGAACCGGCTGCGCTGCAGCTCGGTGCGCCGCAGGGTCCCCGCGAGGGCGTCCGGCGGCTGCACGCCGGTAGCGGCTCCGGCGGTCACGACCGGCCACGCGGTGCGGGGACCGGGGCTGCGCGCATCGACCGGAAGCCGGCGCGCAGTTCCTCGGCGAACAGCTGCGGCTGCTCCCAGGCCGCGAAGTGCCCGCCCCTGTCCAGCTCGTTGAAGTGGACGAGCTGCGGATAGGCCCGCTCGACCCAGCTCCGGGGGGCCTGGTACGCCTCGCCGGGGAAGACGCTCACCGCCGCGGGGACGGAGACGCCCTTGGCGTCCCAGAAACCGCCCCGGTACTCCCAGTACAGCCGGGACGCGGAGACGCCCGTACCGGTCAGCCAGTAGAGCGTGATGTTGTCGAGGAGGTCGTCGCGCGTGAGCTCGCCGGTGGTGGTCGTCGTCCGGCGCACGGCCTCCACGACCGCTGCGGCGGGCTGGCCACCGGCGTCGTCGTGGTCGAGCAGCCAGGCGGCCAGGCCGACCGGTGAGTCCGCGATGCCGTACAGGGTCTGCGGACGCGCCGCCATGTACTTGGCGTAGGCCACGCGCGTCAGGGTCGTGGCCAGCTGCTCGTACGCGCGCCGTTCCCCGGCCGAGAGCCCGGAGGGCGGGGGCTCTCCGGTCAGCAGGGCCCGGTAGACGTCGGTGGGCACGCTGCCGGCGTAGTTGGTGTGGATCCCGAGCAGTCCCGGTGGCCGCCGCACCCCCATGAGGTCGACGACGAAGGCGCCCCAGTCCCCGCCCTGGGCGACGTAGCCGGTGTACCCCAGCCGGCCCATGAGCTCGTCCCAGGCGCGGCCCATGCGCTCGGGGCCCCAGCCGGTGCTCGTCGGCTTGCCGGAGAACCCGTACCCGGGCATCGAGGGGATGACGACGTGGAAGGCGTCGGCCGCGCTGCCGCCGTGCGCCGTCGGGTCCACCAGCGGCTCGATGATCTTCAGCTGCTCGATGACCGACCCCGGCCACCCGTGGTTGACGATCAGTGGCAGGGCGTCCTCGTGCCGCGAGCGGACGTGGATGAAGTGGATGTCCAGCCCGTCGATCTCGGTGACGAACTGGGGCAGCGCGTGCAGCCGGGCCTCGCACCGGCGCCAGTCGTAGCCGCCGGCCCAGTAGCGCGTCAGCTCCTGCACCAGCTCCAGGGGCACGCCCTGCGAGGTGTCCCCGACCGTCTCGCGCTCCGGCCAGACCGTCGCCTCCAGCCGTCTGCGCAGGTCCGCCAGTGCCTCCTCCGATGCCTCGAAGCGGAACGGGCGGATCGCCCGGCGGTCGTCGGATGCGACGGACGGCGGGGCCGGGGCGGTGGGCGCGGACATCCGGTCCTCCTGGCGGTCTCGGGGCGGCCGAGCAGCGGTGTCCGTCCCCGGTCGGGCCGGCGAGGGGAGCTCCGCGACGCGTGCCCACGCTGGCCGCGGGACGCGCTCGTCGCCCCCGTGCTTCTCCCTGGTGCCCACCCTGGTCCCCGGGGACGGCCAGGTCGCGGCAGCGGGGCTCGACCACCCCGGGACGGCGGCCAGGCACCCCGCCCGTGGGTGTCCCTGGTGCGAAGGGCGGCCGGGCCCGGCGAGGGTCGTCCTCCCGCAGTCCCCTCCCGACCGTTCGCCGACGGCGAGCGCCCGAGTGCCAGGAGGCACCGATGTCCGCGTCGACCGCCCCGACGACGACCGCCGCCGACGAGCGCGGCACCGCCGTCCGCCCCTTCCGGATCGACGTACCGGAGGAGGCGCTGACCGACCTGCGCCGGCGCGTCGCGGCGACGCGCTGGCCGACGCAGGAGCTGGTGGCCGACCGGTCGCAGGGGGTGCAGCTGGCGACCGTGCAGGCGCTCGCCCGGTACTGGGTGGACGGCTACGACTGGCGCCGCTGCGAGGCGAGGCTCAACGCCTTCCCGCAGTTCACGACCGAGATCGACGGCGTGGACGTGCACTTCCTGCACGTGCGGTCCCCCCACGAGGACGCCCTGCCGCTGGTCATGACGCACGGCTGGCCCGGCTCGGTCGTCGAGCTGCTGGAGACCATCGGCCCGCTCACCGATCCCACCGCGCACGGTGGGCGGGCCGAGGACGCCTTCCACCTGGTGCTGCCCTCCCTCCCCGGGTACGGCTTCTCGGCCGAGCCGCGGGAGGTCGGGTGGGACGTCGGCCGGGTCGCGCGGGCCTGGGCGGAGCTGATGCGCCGCCTCGGCTACACCCGCTACGTCGCCCAGGGCGGCGACGTGGGTGCCGGCGTGACCGACGCCCTGGGCCGCCAGGCGCCCGAGGGGCTGCTCGCGATCCACCTGAACCTGCTCGTGACCGCGCTCGGCAGCTCGCTGCCCGGCGACACGGACGCGGAGCGCGCGGCCCTGGAGGCGATCGGCACGTTCCGGTCGAGCGGCTTCGCCTACTTCCTCGAGCAGGCCACCCGGCCGCAGACGATCGGCTACGGCCTGCTGGACTCCCCCGTGGCCCTGGCCGCCTGGATGCTCGACCACGACACGGACTCCTACTACAAGATGTCCCGCGCCTTCGTGGACGGGCAGCCGGTGGGCAACCTGACCCGCGACCACGTCCTCGACAACATCACGGTGTACTGGCTGACCGGCACCGGGGCGTCGGCGGCCCGCTCGTACTGGGAGAGCTACGGCCCCGACGCCCCCGCGGCCGCGGCCGCCGCCGGCCAGACCCCTCCGCCCGTCACGGTCCCGGCCGGGTTCACCACGTTCCCGGGCGAGATCTGGCGCACGCCGCGCACCTGGGCCGAGCAGAGCTACCCCACGCTCGGCTACTTCTCCGAGGTCGAGCGGGGCGGGCACTTCGCCGCCTGGGAGGAACCCGAGCTGTTCACCAGCGAGGTCCGGGCCGCGTTCCGGTCCCAGCGCCGGCCGCGGATCCCCGAACCGCGTCGCTGACCGCCCGCACCGCCGGACGCCGTGCGCCGCGGCGCGGCCGGGGCCTCCCTGCCGGCCGCGCGCGGCCGCTCACACCCTCGCGGGGGGGCGCCCGGGCCGAGCTCGAGTGCGGTGCGCCCGGGAGCGACGTCTTCCACGGCGAGGTCTCCCACGGCTCAGCCGGGCGCTCCCACCCCGACGATCCCGGCGTCCGGCAGTCCGGCCGCGACCCCGACGGCCGCAGCTACCGGACGCCCGCCGTCTTCCCCGATCCGGACGGCAACGACCCGGACGGCGACGACCCGGACGGCGACGACCCGGACGGCGACGGCTGCGTGCTGCAGGAGGTCACCGAGCGCCTCCCCGGCCGCAGAGCCGGCCGCAGACCCGGCCGCAGAGCCGGCCGCAGAGCCGGCCCGGTCCCGCGGCACCCGGTCCCGCGGCTATCCGAAGGTGAAGCAGTAGGCCTCGGCGCCGGGTTCGGAGAAGGTGATCTCCAGCTGTCGCTCACGGACGCCGTCGCGCTGCCGGACGAGCTGGTACAGGCGCCCCTCCCGGAGCACGCCGTCGCCCCGCTCGTCGACGTCGACCCCGTGCGCCGAGCCGGGCGCCGCGCCGTCGAGGCGCACGGTGAAGGGGATCGGCGCCCGACCGGCGCCGGCGAGCACGAGGTGGGCGTCGCGCGCGGAGAACCGGAGCGCGATGCTGCCGCCGGGCTCCCGCAGCGTGACCCTCTCGGCGTCGACCGCCCAGCGGCCCTGCAGCGCCCAGGAGCCGGGTCGCAGCCGTTGCGGCAGCCGGTGGATGCCGTCCACCGGCACGGCGGGAGCCGCGCCGCGCCCGGAACCCAGGTAGGTCTCCGGCGTGCGCAGGGAGGACCAGTCGGCCTCCTGCTCCACACCCTGCCCCTCGACACCGTGCCCCTCGACACCGTGCCCCTCGACACCGTGCCCCTCGACACCCTGCCCCTCGACGGCGACCGGTGTCCGCTGCACCCCGAGGAGCCGCTGGAGGACCCGCTCGGACTCCTCGTAGCGTCCCTCGCCGAAGTGTTCGTCGCGGATGACGCCGTCCCGGTCGACGAAGTACAGCGCCGGCCAGTAGTGGTTGTCGAAGGCGCTCCAGACGGCGTAGCCGTTGTCGACGACGACGGGGTGGTCGATGCCCCGCGCCTGTGTCGCCTGGCGCACCAGGTCCAGGTCGTGCTCGAAGGAGAACTCGGGCGTGTGGACGCCGACCACGACCAGGCCGTCGTCGCGGTAGGCCCGCGACCAGGCCCGGATCCAGGGCACCGTGCGCAGCCAGTTGATGCAGGTCAGCGTCCAGAAGTCGACGAGGACGACCGATCCGCGGAGGCCCTCGGGGTCCAGCGGCTCGGAGTTGATCCACGCGGTGGCCCCGTCGAACGGGGGCAGGTGCACACGCAGGCGGTCGAACACGGACATGCCGGGACCTCCGGGGGCTGGGCGTCGAGCTGACGGAGGGAGGCTGCAGGTCCGCGGCACCGGTCGCGCCCGTCGGATGCCCTGGTCTCCCCCGCCCCTCCCGGGCCGGCCGGCCCGGTCCCGGCCGCTGGCCGGGACCGCCACCGGAGCCTCGACCGCCCATCGGAGTCGAATGACGCATGTGCCCGACCGCACCCGCACCTAGCGTCACCGCCCCGGGGTCCCCCGGTCCGGCCGGTCGCGCCGGGCCCGTCCCCAGGGAGGCGGTGCGCATGTCGGGTACGGCGACGTGGCCGGGCCTGCTGGGGCGGCGCAGCGAGTGCGAGCTGCTCACCGGCACGGTCGCGGCGGCCCGGGCCGGGCGCGGCCAGGTGCTCGTCCTGCGCGGCGAGGCGGGCATCGGCAAGACCGCGCTCCTCGACTTCGTCGTGGCCCGGGCAGCGGGCTGCACGATCGCGCGTGCTGCGGGCGTGGAGTCGGAGACGGAGCTCCCCTTCGCGGGCCTCCACCAGCTGTGCGGTCCCTTCCTGGACCGGCTGGGTGCGCTGCCCGGACCCCAGCAGGAGGCCCTGGCCACCGCGTTCATGCTCCGCTCGGGCACCGCACCGGACCGCTTCCTCGTCGGCCTGGCCGTGCTCACCCTCCTCGCCGAGGTGGCGCAGGAGCGGCCGCTGGTCTGCGTCGTGGACGACGCCCAGTGGCTCGACCGTGAGACGGTGCAGACGCTGGAGTTCGTCGCCCGCCGCCTGGGAGCCGAGCCGGTGGCCGTCGTGGTCGCCGTCCGGGAGACCGACGACGCTCCGCTGCTGGCCGGGTTCCCGGTGTGCACGGTCGGCGGCCTGCGCTCGCGCGACGCGGCGGCCCTGCTCCGGTCGGCCGTCACCGGGACCCTCGACCTCCGGGTCCAGGACCGCATCCTCGCCGAGGCACACGGCAACCCGCTGGCCCTCCGGGAGCTCCCCGGAGGGCTGACCAGAGCGGAGGTGGTGTTCGGGGGCGCCACCGGTGGTCCGACGACGCCGCTGGTCCACCGCCTCGAGCAGGGGTTCCTGCGCCAGGCGGCTCCCCTGCCGGCGTCCTCCCGGTGGCTGCTCCTCACCGCGGCCGCGGAACCGGTCGGCGACCTGGCCCTGCTGCGGCGGGCTACCGAGCGGCTCGGCATCGCGTTCGACGCGGCCCGGCCGGCCGAGGCGGCCGGCCTGATCGAGCTCGGCGAGTGGGTGCGGTTCCGCCATCCGCTGGTCCGCTCGGCCGTCTACCGGTCGGCCACGCCGGCGGAGCGGCGGGGCGTGCACGGCGCGCTCGCCGAGGCCACCGATCCCGACGTCGACGCCGACCGCCGGGCCTGGCACCGGTCCCGGTCCGTCGTGGGCCCGGACGAGGAGGTCGCCGCCGAGCTGGAGCGCTCCGCCGGACGTGCCCTGGCGCACGGGGGGTGGGCCGCGGCGGCCGCCTTCCTGGAGCAGGCCACCTCGCTGACCCCTGACCCGGGGCGGCGCGTGCGCCGCTCCCTCGACGCCGCACAGGCCAAGCTGCACGCCGGTCAGCTCGACGACGCGGCGGCGCTGCTCACCACGGCGCGGACCGGCCCGCTCGCCGCGGCCGAGCGGGCGCGGGCGGACCTGCTACAGGCGCAGCTCGCGTTCGTCGCCGACCGCGGCACCGAGGCGCCCTCCCTGCTGCTCGCCGCGGCCCGCCGGCTCGAACCACTGGACCCCACGGCGGCCCGGGACACCTACCTCGACGCGCTGTCCGCCGCGCTGTCCGCCGGGCGGCTCGCCGCCGGGCCGACCGCCCGCGAGGTGGCCGAGGTCGTGCGGGCGGCCCCCCGGCCGGACGCCCCGCGCAAGGACGACGTCCTGCTGGACGGCCTCGCCGTCCTGTGCACCGAGGGGTACGCGCCGGCCGTGCCGCTCCTGCGGCGGGCGGTGCGCGCGTTCGTCACCGAGGACCTGACCGTCGACGAGGGCCTGCGGTACGCCTGGCTCGCCGCGGCCACGGCGGCGTCGCTCTGGGACGACGAGGGCTGGGACGTCCTCACCCGCCGGCACCTGGAGGAGACCCGCGGGGCGGGCGCCCTGAGCGCGCTGCCCCTCGCGCTGGACACCCGTGCGACCGTGCTGGTCCTCACCGGCGACCTGGCCTCCGCCGAGGCCTCCGTCCAGGAGGCCGGGTCGGTGACCGACGGAACGACCGGCAGCCTGGCGCCCTACGGCGCGGTCGCCCTGCTCGCCCTGCGGGGGGAGGCCGAGCGGGCCGAGCGGCTGTTCCGCAGCTGCCTGGCCGACGTCGTCGCCCGCGGGGAGGGCGTCGGCGTGACCACGGTGCAGTGGGGCCGATCGGTCCTCTACAACGGGCTGGGCCGCTACGGCGACGCCCTGCGGGCGGCGAGGGAGGCATCGGCCGACCCGCTCGGGCTGGGGCCGCCGAGGTGGGCGCTCGCGGAGCTCGTCGAGGCCGGTGCCCGCTGGGGCGACACGGAGGTCGCCGCGGCCGCACTGGAGCAGCTGTCCGCGCTGACCCGGGCCAGCGGCACCGACTGGGCCCTCGGCACCGAGGCGAGCCGGCGCGCCCTGCTGGCGACGGGCGACGCCGCCGAGCAGCTCCACCGGGAGGGCATCGAGCGACTCGGCCGCACCCGCATCCGGGTCGAGGTCGCCCGCGCCCGGCTCCTGTACGGGGAGTGGCTGCGGCGGGCCGGTCGCCGGGTCGACGCCCGCGCGCAGTTGCGGACGGCCCACGACGAGCTGGTCGCCCTGGGGGTCTGCGGCTTCGCCGACCGGGCGCGCCGGGAGCTCCTCGCCACGGGTGAGACCGCGCGCAGGCGCAGCGTGGAGACCTTCGCCGAGCTCACCGCCCAGGAGGCCCACATCGCCCGGCTCGCCGCCGGCGGGTTCACCAACCCCGAGATCGGCGCGATGCTGTTCATCAGCCCCCGGACGGTGGAGTGGCACCTCCGCAAGGTCTTCACCAAGCGGGGCGTGAGCAGTCGCCGGGAGCTGCGCCGGACGCTGCAGGACGGCGACCACGCCGTCCCGTGACGTCCGGACCACCCCGGCCGGCGCCCGGTGCCGGCCCGGCCGGGACCGCGGCACGCTCCCCACCGAGGAGGACGCCAGGGACGTCGACGGGCCGACCCGGCTGCTCCGGGCGGCTGCTCCGGGAGGCGGAGGAGCACCTCGGCCGGTAGGAGGCGGCCGAGGCAGCGCCCAGGGCCGCTCCCCCGGCCCGCTACCCCGGCGGGGCCGCCTCGGCCGCGAACGCCCGCAGCCCCGCCAGCGCCCGCCGGACGCCCTCCAGCAGCGAGCCCCCGCCCGCCTCCCGCCAGGAGCGCACGGCCACACGCAGGACGACGATGCCCACACCGGCCTGCAGCAGGGCGGCCGCGTCCGGTTCGCGCGAGCCGCGCATCGCCGCCAGTCCGCGCGCCAGCACCGCCTCGAGGTCCCGCTGCACGACCAGGGTGCGCTGCATGAGCCGCGGCTGCCCCAGGACGATCTGGTCCCGCACCGCGAGCAGGTCCTGCTGCGACTCGAGGAAGGAGGCGAACTCCTCGAGGACGACGGACAGGCGGGCGGGCTCGCTCGCCGCCGCGCCGGCCTCGAGCGCCCTGCCCAGTGCCGCGGTGAAGTCCTCCTGGTAGGCGAAGACGACCTCCTCCTTCGTCCCGAACCAGCGGTAGAAGGTCGCGGGGGCGACACCTGCCTCCGCGCAGACGTCCTCCACGGTGACCTGGTCGAACCCCCTGGCCCGGAAGAGCTCCAGTGCGACCTCCTCGATCCGGGAGCGTCGCTGCTCCCGTGACCCGCCGCCGCCGTCGCGGCCGCTCGGGGCCATGCCGCCTCCATCCGCACCCGTCGCCGCGCCGATCGCGAGCGCGGTGGAGTGTGGCACCGCTGCCGGTGGCCCACCCGCCCCGTCCCCCGTCCGGGCCCGTCGCGCGACCGACCGACCCGTCCGCCGGGCCCGGCGGCGAGACGGTGTCCGGCTGCCGCGCCCGGCCACGGCGGGACGGCCGACCGGCGCTCGCGTGCAGGTGCTCCGGGCGCCGCTACGGGGCGAGGGAGGCGCCCGGCGGCGTCCGCAGGAGCCGGACGCCGGTCATCTCCAGCCGCACCCCGGCGGCGTCGGAGGCGCACCGCAGGACCACCTGCATGCACCCGGGGCACCGCAGCACCAGCGCGGGGGCGTCCGCGTACACGAGGTGGGCGCCGAGCGCGGCGGGGTTCCCGCAGTGGGCACAGGTGACGACCGCCGTGGTCGCGTCGACCGCCAGGACCTCGCTCAGCACTCCGGCCGCCGCGTTGCCGTCCAGGCGGCGGCCGGCCGCCTCCGTGGCCTCGGTCATGACACCCCTCCGATCGATCGCGCAGCCCGGCAGGTCACCGGTCGGTCCAGCCGGACGACCGGTCGTCGCCGTCCTCGGGGACGAGGTGCACCGCTGCCTCCTCGGCGGACGCGGCGCCGGAGTCGATCCCGACGTCGCGCCCGTGCAGTTCGGGCTCCGCGTCGCCCCATGTCCCGGGCGGCTCGAGGAGCCGGCCGGCCCGCGCCCAGCCGACCTCCCGGTCGATCAGCTCGCCGTCGGTGTCGGAGGCGTCCCCCAGCCCGTCGCCGTCGGGCTGCTCCCGCTCCGGGAAGCTCCCTGGACAGCCTCCCGGCGAGGCCCTCGCCGGCGAGCTCCTCCCGCTCCGTCGTCCCCCAGTCGGTGACCGCCCAGGGACGCTCGGCCGGGGACCACCCCGTGTCGAGCACGTCGCCGATGCCGTCGAGGTCCTCGAGGGTGTCCTGCGGCTGCAGGACACCGGACCCCTCCTCCGGATCGGTCCCGTCGGAGCCGAAGAGGAACGGGTTCACGACGACCTCCTCGAGGGCGCGGCACTCGGCACGGGGACGGCGCGGGCACCCCGGCGGGAGGCCGTCCGGCCGTCGCCCGATCCCCCGGCCGGACGACTCTGGCCCGCGACGCCGGGGACGCGCATCGGTCATCCGACTGCCCGTGCGCCCGCGCCGACGCCACGGCGCAACCGCTGGTGGCCGACCCCCGGTGTGAGAGACACTCTCAGCCGGCGGGCGGCCGGGTGTCCGGGTCGGCCGCAGCGGGGATCGAGCAGCGCCGGGCGACGAGCGGACGCGCCGGAGGGGGCCCTGTGCCACAGCAGACGAGATCTCCCCAGGGCGGGGACCTGGCCCTCGTCGGTCGGTCCGCCGAGCTGGCGGCCCTGTCCTCCTTCCTCCGACGGATGTCCGCCGGCGGCGCGGCCCTGGTGCTGACCGGGGAACCGGGCGTCGGCAAGTCCGCTCTGCTGGAGGCCGTGGCGCGGGAGGCGGCGGCGTCCGGGACGACGGTGCTGCGGGCGGCCGGGGTGGAGTTCGAGGCGGGGATGGACTTCGCCGGGCTCCACCAGCTCCTGCTGCCCCTGCTCGGGGACGTCCCGGCGCTCCCCGGGCCCCACCGCGACGTGCTCGCCGTGGCCCTGGGACTGAGCACCGGCCCGCCGCCGCCGGCCCTGCTGGTGTCGGCGGCCACCCTCGGTCTGCTCCGGCACACCGCGACCGGGTGCCCGGTGCTGGTGCAGGTCGACGACCTCCCCTGGCTGGACACGGCCAGCGCCGCGGCGCTGGGCTTCGTCGCCCGCCGCCTGCAGGGGAGCCGGATCGGCGTCGTCGGCGCGGCGCCCACCGGCAGCCGGTGCCTCCTGCTGCAGGCCGGACTCCCCGAGCTGGAGGTGCCGCCCCTGGACGAGCCGTCCGCCGCCGAGCTCCTCGACCGCGGGTTCCCGACGTCGACCGGCCTGCTCCGGCAGCGCGTCATGGCGGCAGCGGCCGGCAACCCGCGCGCCCTGCTCGAGCTGCCGGCCGTCGTGACCGCCGAGCAGCGTGCGGGGGCGGTCGCGCTCCCCCGCCGCCTGCCGCTGAGCACGGCGCTGCGCCGCGACCAGGCCGAGCGGCTGGCGCGGCTGCCCGCGACGACACGGGACCTGCTCCTGCTCGTCGCCCTCGACGTCACCGGCGACCTGGGCACCCTCCGGGCGGCGGCCGGCGACGACGACTGGCTCGACGGCCTCGGACCGGCGGAGCGCGACCGCCTGGTGCTGGTCGACGTGGCACGGAACCACGTGTCGTTCCGGCACCCGCTCATCGGTGCCGCCGTGGTGGAGCTGGCGACCAGCAGTGAGGGGCGCCGGGCGCACCGCGCCCTCGCCGCCGCCCTGGTCGACCACCCGGAGCGGTGCGCCTGGCACCTCGGTCAGTCCGCGGTCGGCCCCGACACCGCCGCCGCGGACCTGCTGGAGACCTCCTCCCACCGGGCGCGCGCCAAGGGGGACGCACCCCGCTCGGTCCGTTCCCTGCTCCAGGCGGCACACCTCACCCCGGCCGGGCCCGACCGCGCCCGGCGCCTGGCCGAGGCGGCGTTCGTGGGCGCCGACACGACCGGCTACCTGCGCACCGTCCCGCCGCTGCTGTCGGAGGCCTCCGCGGCCGACCCCTCGGCCGGCGGGTCCCTGCGGGTCGCCACCGCGGCGGCCCACCACCTGCTGCACGCCGACGGCGACGTCGACACCGCGTCCCTGGTCCTCCTGCGGGCGCTCCACCACCCCGGGTCGGACCGGCCGGACGCCCGCACGCTCGAGGACGCGCTGCACTGCCTCCTGCTCGCCTGCCACGTCGCGGGGCGCGAGGAGCTCTGGGGTGAGTTCGAGCGAGCCCTCGACCGGGTCGGCGCAGGCGCGTCCGACGTGCTGGCCGTCTCCGCCACCGTGTTCGCCGACCCGGCGCGCGCCACACCCGAGGCGCTCGACCGGCTCGACGAGCTCGTGTCGGCGGTCCAGGGTGGGTCCGACCCCGCGCACGTCGTCCGCGTCGCCACGGCGGCCCGCTGGTCCGACCGGCTGGCCGGCTGCCGGCAGGCGCTCCGGCGGGTCGTCGCGGACGGCAGGGCCGGCGGTGCCGTCGCCTCCGCGCTCCAGGCCCTGGTGCTGCTGGCCCACGACGCGCAGCGGGAGGGCCGCTGGGACGAGGCGGCACGGACCGCGCAGGAGGCCACCGCCTGGAGCGAGCGCCTGGGCTACCGGCTCCTGGCGGTGTCCGCGGTCCACTGCGAGGGCCTGGTGGCCGCCGCACGCGGCGACGAGGCGACCGCCGCCGCGTGCGCCGACCGGCTGGAGGCGTGGTCGGCCTCCCGCGGGACCCGGCTCCTCGGCCAGTACGCCGACCACGTGCGCGGGCTGCAGGCCCTGGGACGTGGCGAGTTCGAGGAGGCGTACTGGCACCTCGCGGCCGTCAACGCGCCGGGCGACCTCCGGCCCCACGCGCCGGTGGCGCTCGAGGTGGCCATGGACGTCGTGGAGGCCGCCGTCCGGACGGGACGCAGGTCCGAGGCCGAGCGGCACGTCGCGGCCGTGCAGCGCTCGACGGTCTTCCGGAGCCGTCCGTGGCCGGCCGTGGTGGCGTCCGCCTCGGCGGCCGTCGTGGCGTCGGGCGAGGAGGCCACGGGCCTGTTCGAGGCCGCACTCGCGACGCCCGGCGCGCACCGCCACCCCTTCGAGGAGGCCCGCACCAGGCTCGCGTACGGCGAGCACCTGCGGCGGAGCAGGGCGACGACGGCGGCGCGGCTGCAGCTGACGTCGGCCGCGGAGGCCTTCCGCCGGCTGGGGGCCACGCCCTGGGCGGCCCGGGCCGCCACCGAGCTCGCCGCCACCGGGTGGACCGCCGGGCCCGCGCCGGCCGGTGACCGGCGCTGGGCGCTGACGTCGCAGGAGTACCAGATCGCGATGCTCGCCGCGTCCGGGCTGTCGAACAAGCAGATCGGCAGCCGGATGTTCCTGTCCCCGAGGACCGTGGGCGCCCACCTGTACCGGGTGTTCCCCAAGCTCGGCATCAGCTCCCGCGCCGCGCTGAGGGACGCCCTGAGCGCGGCCCGGGACGGGGTGCCGGCCGGCGCCGGCGTCCCGTCCCGGGCCGGCTGACCGCCTGGCCCGGTTGTTTGACTGATGCGCGCCACCACCGCCGTCGGCGAGGGTCGCACCGAGTCGACACCGTGGAGGGGTCATGTCGGTGGTATCCCGCGGGTTCGGACGCCACGAGGTGCGCCGCGACGAGCGGCTCCCGCCGGGCCAGTACGACGTCGGTGCGTCCTTCCCGGTGCTCTCGGCCGGCCCGACACCGCGGACGCCGCTCGCCTCCTGGGACCTGACCGTCCAGGGCGAGGTGGACGGCGGGCGGCGCTGGACGTGGGAGGAGTTCCGCGCGCTGCCGCGCGAGGCGGTCTCCGTCGACATCCACTGCGTCACGAAGTGGTCGAAGTTCGACACGCGCTGGGAGGGCGTCGCCGTCGACACGCTGCTGGCCGGCGTGCAGACCCCGGTCGAGTACGTCACCGCGTTCTGCGACGGCGGGTACACCACCAACCACCGGCTGGCCGACCTGACCGACGGCCGGGCGTGGGTGGTCGACACCTACGACGGGCAACCCCTCGCGCCCGAGCACGGCGGGCCGGTGCGCCTGCTGGTCCCGCACCTCTACTTCTGGAAGAGCGCGAAGTGGCTCCGCGGTCTCGCGCTGACGCGCGCGAACGAGCCGGGCTTCTGGGAGACCTTCGGATACCACGATCGTGGGGACCCATGGCTCGAGCAGCGGTACAGCGGCGACTGAACTGGCTGGTCGCCACCCTGCTGGACCAGCAGGTGGAGACCGCTCGTGTGCGCCGGCTCCTCTTCGACGTCCCCGACTGGCGGGGGCACCTGCCGGGACAGCACGTCGACCTGCGCCTGACCGCCGAGGACGGCTACACGGCGCAGCGCAGCTACTCCATCGCCTCGCCGCCGGAGGAGCCCCGGCTGCACCTGCTGGTCGAGCGGGTCGACGGGGGCGAGGTCTCGCCGTACCTCACCGGCGAGCTCCGGCCCGGTGACCGCCTCGAGCTGCGGGGACCGATCGGCGGGTACTTCGTCTGGTCCGCCGACACGGACGCGGCGGCGAGCGGCGGGCGCCGTCCGGTGCAGCTCGTCGCCGGGGGCGCCGGTGTGGCGCCGTTCCTCGCGATGCTCGGCCACCACCGCAACGCCGGCAGCACGACACCGGTGCGCCTGCTGTACTCGGCCCGCACGCTCGACGACGTCGTCGCCCGGGACGCCCTCGGCCCCCACACGACGGTCACCCTCACCCGCGGGGCGCCGGCGGGCTGGACGGGACCGACCGGTCGCATCGACCGGGGGATGCTGCAGGAGCGGACCTCCCCTCCCTCGGAGCGGCCGCGGGTCTTCGTCTGCGGGCCCACGTACTTCGTGGAGGACATCGCCGCGGCACTGGTCGACCTGGGACACGAGCCGTCGGACATCAGGCTGGAGCGCTTCGGGGCGTCCGGGGATCCGTCCTAGCCGTACCCGGCCCCCCGGCGCGGCGCGTGCGGCGGTGTCGACCGGTGCTGGACGGTTCGGTCGGCGGCTCACGACGAGAGGTAGCGGATCACCGCCAGCACCCGGCGGTGGTCGTCGTCGCTGGGCGCCAGGCCGAGCTCGTCGTAGATGTGCGACGTGTGCTGCACGACCGCCCGCTCGGTGATCGACAGGGTCCGGGCGATCGCGGCGTTGGTCCGGCCCTCGGACATCAGGGCCAGCACCTGCCGCTGCCGAGGGGTCAGCCGGTCGAGCGCCTCGCGGTGCCCCCGGGCGCGGGCGACCACGAGGCTCACCACCTCGGGGTCGAGGACGGTGCCGCCGGCAGCGATGCGGCGGAGGTCGTCGGTGAACGTGTCGACGTCGGCGATCCGCTGCTTGAGGAGGTACCCGACCCCCGACGGGCGATCGCCCAGCAGCTCGACGGCGTAGGCGCGCTGGAGGTGCTGCGACAGCACGAGGACGGCGATCCCGGGGTGCTGCCGGCGGATCTCGATCGCCGCCCGCAGGCCCGCGTCCCCGTGGTCGGGCGGCATCCGGATGTCGGTGACGACGACGTCGGGGAGGTGGTCCCCCGCGCTGCGGACCAGCTCGCGTGCGTCGCCGACCGCGGCGACGACGTCGAACCCGGCCGCCTGCACCATGTGCACGAGCCCGGTCCGCAACAGCGCCTCGTCCTCGCCGATCACGACCCGCACGGCAGCTCCACCCGCAGACGCGTGCCCCTGCCGGCCGGGCTCTCGAGGGTGAACCGGCCGCCGAGGGCGTCGACCCGGTCGGCGAGGCCGTGCAGCCCGACGCCACCCTCCGGGGTCGCCCCGCCGACGCCGTCGTCGGTCACGCCGATGAGGAGCCGTGTCGGCTCGCGCGCGAGCGTCACGGTCAGCGTGTCGGCCGCGGCGTGCTTGACGGCGTTGGTCAGCGCCTCCGCGACGACGAAGTACGCCGTGCGCTCGACCGTCGCCGGCAGGCGCCCGTCGCCGCCGACCAGCACCAGCCGGGTCGGCAGCGGCACGCGGTCGGCCAGGTCCTCGATCGCCGCGGTGAGACCCCGCTCGATGAGGGCGGCCGGCATCACGGCGTGGGCGATCTCCCGCAGGTGCCGGGCGGCACCGTCGATGCCGATCCGCAGGCGCGTCGCCGCGGCGGGCAGGTCGGCCGGCCCGTCGACGCGGGCCAGCTGCTGCGCTTCCACCGCCAGCAGGACGAGCTCCACCTGCAGACCGTCGTGCAGGTCCTGCGCGATGTGCTGCCGCGCCCGGTCGCCGGCCTCGACGAGGCGGGCGCGCGACTGCTGCAGGTCGGCGTGGCTGGCCCGCAGTTCAGCGGTCAGCCGGTCGTGGTCGATGGCGAGGGCGGCCACCTGACCCGCCCCGCGGGCCAGCTCGGTGTCGTCGACGGCCGTCGTGTCGTAGACGATGGCGCCGATCCGTCTCGACCCGAGCTCGATGTCGACCAGGTCGCGGTGCTCCCCCAGCGCCGACACGTCGACCGCGGTGCCGTCGCCGTCCACGAGGGCGCGTCCGTCGCGGGACGCGTAGACGACCTGCAGCGACGGGTCCCCGAGCGCACGGCCGAGGGCGTCGGCGAGCAGGCCCGGGGTGGCTGCGGACGACGCCAGCCAGGCGCTGAGCTCCTGGACCTCGGCGGTCCTCGCGAAGCCGCCGCGCAGCACCGCCGCCGTGAAGGCCACGGGCACCCCGGCCAGCAGGACGATCTGCAGCCCGACGACCTGTACGGCCGACAGACCGGCGGAGGGCCCCAGGAGCGGACCGAGCGGCGTCGCCAGGACGGCCAGGATGCCGTAGGCGTACAGCGGCAGCAGCACCCTCCGCTGGCCGCGCGTCGCGGTGCGCAGCCGGCCGGCGAGCACACCGGCGGTGACCAGCATGACGGCCATCCCCGCGCCCCGCTGGAGCCAGGTGCCGGCGAGGGAGAGGTCCACCCGGTGGGCGACGGAGAGCATGCCGCCGGGGCTGGCACCCCGGTCGAAGAGGTACCCCGGGACCTGCAGGACGAGCGACACCACGAAGCCCCCCACCACCGTCAGGCGGGAGGTGCGCGAGCGCAGCCGGCCGGACGGGAAGGCGTGCAGCAGCCACACGACCACGGCGAGCGGGCTGGTGGCGAGCACGACACCGACCGCCACCAGGGCTGGTGTCCCGGTGTTGGCGAGCGCGACCACGAACCACGTCAGGGCGCCGAGGACCATGATCGGGCCGGTCCGGTTGCTCGGCCGGCGACGCCACGCCTCCAGGCCCGCGGCGAGGTGGACGAGCCCCCCGGCCGGGAACGACGCGAGCAGCCACCACGGGGCGGCGCCCTGCTCGGCGAACAGGGCGATCTCGACGCCGGCGACGACGACACCGAGGGCGCCGATCAGCGCGAGGCTCACCATCAGCGCCCGCGCCAGCGGTGATCGCACGCCTCCCCGATGCGGCACCGGGGCAGCATGGCACCGGCGACACGCGATCGGTGCAGGTCGCGGCGGCGACGACTCCCGCCGGACCCTGTACCCAGGTCCAGGGTGGCGGGCCACCCCGGTCCCTTGCCCGGCGGTTCCGGCGCCGCCAGGGTCGGCGCCATGTCCCGCAGAGCGGCCGCCGTCCCGTTGCTCGTGTCGACCGTCGTCCTGACGGCGTTCACCTCGTCGCCCGCGGACGCGTCGACCGTGGACGCGTCCCCGGGGAGCGCCACGGCGTCGGAGGTGCCGGCGTACGCCGCGGCGGTCCAGCCCGAGCTCGACCGGCTGATGAGGGACATGGCGGTCACCGGCGCGGTCGTCCTGGTGCGGTCCCCCGAGCTCGGCGACTGGGTCACCGCCATGGGCACCCGGACCTGGCACGGCACGGAGCCGGTCACGCCGGCCGACCACGTCCGGGTCGGCAGCAACACCAAGACCTGGACCGCCACGGTGGTCCTGCAGCTGGTCGACGAGGGCAGGATCGGCCTCGACGACCCGGTGTCGCGGTACCGCCCGGACGTGCCCAACGGGGAGGACATCACCATCGCCCAGCTGCTGGACATGACCAGCGGGCTGGCCAACTACACGACCGACCTGGAACTGAACGAGCAGCTCGACAGCGACCCCGGCCGGGTGTGGGACCCGGAGGAGCTGCTGGCGATCGGCCTCGCCGAGCCGCCCGCCTTCCCCCCGGGTGAGGGGTTCCTGTACTCCAACACCAACTACGTGCTGCTGGGCCTGATCATCGAGCAGCTCACCGGGGTCCCGGTGGAGCAGGCCTTCCAGGACCGCCTCTTCGACCCCCTCGGGCTGGACGAGACCTCCTTCCCGGCCGTGACCGACGCGTCGATCCCCGAGCCGCACCCGCAGACGTACACGTTCGGCACGAACGTGGAGACCATCGACAGCCTGGTGCTCCCACCGGAGGTCCAGGCCGCGGCCAGCGCCGGCACCCTGGAGCCGATGGACGTCACCGACCTCAACCCCTCGTGGGGCTGGACCGCGGGCGCCGGGATCTCCACCGCGGAGGACCTCGCCGACTACGTGGAGGACCTGGTCGACGGGTGCCTGCTCAGCCCGCAGCTGCAGCAGCAGCGGATCGACAGCGTCCGGCCGGTGGACCCGGACGACCCGGCCAGCCCCGGCTACGGACTCGGCCTGGCCCGCTTCGGGCCCGTGTACGGACACTCCGGTGAACTGCCCGGGACCAACTCCTTCATGGGCCACGACCCCGTCACGGGCACCACCGTCGTCACCTGGGCCGCCACCGCCCCCGCGCCCGACGGCGAGGGCCCGGCCGTCGAGCTCGCCCGAGCGGTGATCGACGAGCTCTACGCCGACTGACCGGCACCCCTGGCGGACCGGGCCGGCACGACCGGGCCCGGCTCCGGGGACACCATCCCGTTCCCTCTCCGGAGGAGCTGCTCGCCATGCGCCGATGGATGCGCCCCGCCGCCCTGGCCCTCGCCCTGCTCGCCGGCGCGGCGACGACCGGCGTCACGGCCACCCCCGTCTCCGCGGCCGGACCCGCCTCTCCCCCGGCCGCGGCCCTCGACCCGGACCTCGCCGCACGGGTCGACGACCTCGCGCAGGCCGCGTTGACCGGCGGCGTCACCGGTGCGGTGGTCGGCATCTCCGACCCGGTCCGCGGGAGCTACCTGCAGGCCTACGGGACCGCGGACGCCGCGGGGACCCCGATGACCCCCGACGTCCACTACCGCATCGCCAGCGTGAGCAAGACCCTCACCGCGCAGGCCGTGCTGCAGCTCGCCGACCAGGGGAGGCTGTCCCTCGACGACCGCCTCGACGAGTACGTGCCCGACATCCCCCACGGGGACGAGATCACCGTCCGGGATCTCCTGGGCATGCGCGGCGGCGTGTACGACTTCGTCGCGGACGAGGACTTCCTGGCGCGGTACGCCGCCGATCCGCTGCTGCCGGGGTGGTCCCCCTATGACGCCCTCGAGATCATCCGCGCGCACGCCGACGAGACCACCCCGCCAGGCTCGGCGACCGTGTACTCCAACTCGGAGTACGTGCTGCTCGGGCTGGTCCTCGAGCGGGTCACCGGCCGCTCGGCACGGCAGTGCACCACCTCGGTGATCGAGGACCTCGGCCTCCCGGAGACGTCGTACCCCACGACCGCGGCCCTGCCGGAGCCGTTCGCGCACGGCTACGTGAACACCGACAGCGAGCTGGCACCGGCGGACCCGGCCGCCGACGGGCCCCGGGACGTCACGCTCAGCAACCCCGACGTCCCGTTCACCGCCGGTGCGGTCGTCTCCACCGTACCGGACATGGTCCGCTACGCCGAGCAGCTGGCGACCGGGGCCGGCCTCGCCCCGGAGACCGCCCGGCTGCGCCAGGAGTGGACCCCGCTCACCTCGACCGGCACCCGGGTGCAGTACGGCCTCGGCGTCCTCCGGCTCGGCGACTGGGTCGGCCACAACGGCTCGGTCTTCGGCTACAGCGACATGGTGTTCCACCTGCCCGAGCAGGGGGTGAGCGTGGTGGTGATGGTCAACGCGGGCGACGGCGAGGCCGTCCCCGCGACCGGCCTGTGGGGCGGGATCGTCACGCTGCTGTACCCGGGCAGCCTGCCGACCTGGTGACTCCCACGGCGGTGCGGTCCACCCCGACGGCACCGTCGCGGTCGCGGCCGACCGACGGGTTCGGGGGCCCCGGGGGCACCTGCTGACCCCCTCCCGCGACCCGAGCCGGCCGCCACGGGGCCCGGTCCCGTGGCGGACGCCGTCCTCGAGGGTGCTGCACGCGGCGTCACGACGCCGCGCGCAGCACCCCGACCAGGTCGTCGTCGGTGAGCCGCACCGGGTTCCCCCGCATGCTGCTGGAGCGCGCCGCCTTCGCCGCCACCTCGGCGTGCTGCGCCGGCTCGAGACCGACGGCTCCCAGCGGCGGCACGTCCAGCGCGGCCACCGTCTCGCGCAGCCAGGCCACCCCCTCCTCGACGGTGGCGTCGTCCCGCCCGGTCAGCAGCCGGGCGACCTCGGCGTGGCGGCGCAGCGCGGGTGAGTCCGGCTCGCGCGCCCGCAGCGCCCGGACGTTCGCCTCGACCACGGGCGCCAGCAGCGCGGCGCACACCGCGCCGTGCGGTGCGTCCACCGTGCCACCGACGACACCGGCGAGGCCGTGGACCGCGCCCAGCTTCGCGTTGGCCAGCGCGATGCCGCCGAACAGGCTGCACAGCGCCATGTCCTCGCGCGCGCTCCGGTCCTCGCCGCGCTCGTAGGCGGCCCGCAGCGCCCGCGCACCCCGCCGCAGCCCGGCCGCGGCGACGGCGTCGGTCGCCGGGTTGGCCTGCGGCGAGACGTAGGGCTCCAGGCACTGGGTGAGCGCGTCCAGCCCACTGCTGGTGGTGACCTCCGGCGGGCAGGTCAGCGTCAGCAGCGGGTCGACCAGGGCGACCGCCGCCAGCAGGTGCGGGCTGCGGATGCTCGCCTTGACGCCGTGCTCCGGGGCGGCGAGCACCGCGTTGGCGGTCACCTCCGTACCGGTGCCCGCCGTGGTGGGCACCGCGACGCAGGGCAGCGCCGGCCGTGCGACGGGCACCCCGCGGCCGACGACCTCCAGGTGGTCCAGCGGGTCGGTGCCGTTGCCGAGCAGCACGGCGACGGCCTTGCCGGTGTCCAGCACGCTCCCGCCGCCGATCGCGACGACCACGTCGACGCCGGCCTCCCGCGCCTGGCGGGTCGCCGTCCGCACCTCGTCGACCGTCGGCTCGCCCGGGACCGACACGACGGCGACCGGGTCGACCCCGCCCAGGAGGGCCCGGTGGCGGGAGGGGTCCCTCCCGGCGCAGAGCAGCACCCGCCGCCCGAGAGGAGGCAGCAGGTCCGCGAGGTCGTCGGCGCGCCCCGGGCCGAACAGCACCCGCCGCGGGACGACGAGGTCGAACCCGCTCACCAGACCTCCCCGGGACGACGTGCGGCGAGCCTAGGCCGTGCGCCGCCGGGGGCCGTGCGCGTCCAGCCAGTCCACCATCGCCGAGCGGGTGGCACCCGACAGCCGGTGCCAGTCGGCCAGCGGCACCCGCGGCACGCCGGCGGCCCGGCAGGCGGCGGCCACCGCGCCGGCCGGCGCCTCGGGGTCCCAGGCCGGGTCCAGCACGACGGCGGGACGGTCCGCCAGCGTGGCGAGCAGGTCGGCCAGCGTGTACCCCGGCCGGGCCCGCAGCAGCGGTTCGCCGCAGCTCGGGGCGGCCAGCACCGCACCGGCCGGCGGCACGTCGCCCAGAGCGGCCAGGTGCAGCGCCACCAGCGCCCCGGTGCCGTAGGCGGCGACCCAGGGCCGGTCGTGCCCGGTGGCCGCCGCGGCCACGGCGGCCACCGCGGCCGCGTCGGCGGCCATCCGGCCCAGCGGCGAGGAGCCCGGTCCGGGGCGCTCACCGTGCCGCGAGCCGCTGCCGACCGCGTCGTGGCAGGCGACCGCCCAGCCGGCCGCGGCCAGCAGCGCCGGCAGCGGCTCGGCCTGCTCGTACCCCGCGCGCCACCCGGTCGCCGCGCACGGCGGCCCGAGCCAGAGCACCAGGCCCCGGCCGGCACCCCCGTCGTCCGGGTGCAGCAGCGTGACCGCCACCCCGTCCGGCGTCCGCAGGCCCTCCCCTCCGGCCGGCAGGCCGCCGACGACGGGCCCGAGAGCGGCGCGGACGGCGGCCCGCAGCTCCGCACCGCGGACCGGCTGCACCCCCGGGCGCACGCGGTCGGCGGGCCACGGCACCGGGGACGGCGCCACCGGCGCGCGCCCGCGGCGGCGGGGCGGGCCGCCGAGCACCGACTGCGCCCAGTCGAGCTGGGCCGCCACGGCCGACTCGTCGGCCCGGTGCCCGCCCGGGCGCAGCGCCAGCTCCAGGGCGTCGGGCCGGCCGAGCAGGGTGAAGGCGTCGCGCGCGGCGTCGACCGCCGCGCGGGCGGCGGGGACGCGCTCGACCGGGTCCTCGACCGCCACCGAGACCAGGACCGGCCGCGGCGCGGCCAGCGCGAGCAGCTCGTGGGCGTCGGTGGGCAGCCGGTGCTCGCGCCCGGCGAACCAGCGCAGCCCGGGGTGGTACCAGCCCGGGTAGTGCCGGGTCAGCAGCTCCACCCCCTCGCCGAAGTGCCGGTCGGTGCACAGCCGGGCGGGGATGGCGCCGAGCACACCGCTGGAACTGGACACGACGCCGGCGAACCGGTCGTCGAACGCAGCGGCCAGCAGCGCGGTCTTGCCGTTGCGGCTGTGCCCGCCGACCAGCACCCGGCGGGCGTCCACCCCGGGCTGGTCGGACAGGGCGTCGAGGACCCGGGACAGCGCCCACGCCCGCCAGGCCAGCCGGCCGGCGACCACCGAGGGGAACGCCCGCTCGACGGCCTCGGTGTCGTCGTCGCCGTCGGCGGCCGACACCAGGCAGGCGCCCCACCCGCGGGCCAGCGCCGCCTCCGCCCAGGTCCCGTGGCCGGACTGCAGCAGGTAGACGGGGACGTCGCGGTGCACGCCGGGCGCGGGCACCGGCAGCAGCAGGCGCGCCCGCACCGGCCGGCCCGCGCCGACGACGAGCTCGCGGACCGCCACGCCGTCGGCCGTGCGCACCCGCTCGACGCGAGCGGCCGTGCGGCGCGGGGCGGGCGGGAGGTCACCGGTCAGCCACCGGCGCCAGCGGGCGCGCAGCACCGCGCGCCGGGCCGGCCACCCCGCGGCTCCGGACACGCCCTCCACCGGCGACCACAGACCGGTGCGCGCCGGGAGCCGGGCGAAGTCCGGCGCCAGGCCGCCGCCGGCCGCGAGCCACGCCTCGAACGGCTCGCTCGGCGGCAGCACCCCGGTCAGCTCGGCGGTGTACCGCCGACGACGGACCGCGGCCGAGCGTCCGTCCGGCAGCACCTGCGTCATGCGAGCGCACGCTAGGGCCGGCACGTGTCCGCGGGGGTGTTCCGCGTGTTGCGTCCGTGCTGCGGCGGACGGGTGGTTCGGCCGGCCCCCTCCGCGGGCAGAGGAGCCCCCGTGCGCGTGCTGCTGGTGATCACCGACGAGGACTGGTACGAGGACGCCGGCTACGCGGCCGCCTGGGTGCGGGCGCTGGAGGAGCAGGGCGCGGAGGTCGAGCGGCTGGCCCGGGTGCCGGCCGACTGGCCGGTCAGCGGCCCGCCACCGGGCCGCTACGACCTGGCGATCGCGCACGTGCTGGTCGAGGAGGTGGTCGCCTACGCGCCGACCTTCGCCCTCGCCGTCCTGCTCGAGGCGGCCGGCGTGCCCCTGCTCAACCCGGTCACCTCGCTGGTCGCCTCCGCCGACAAGCTCGTGACCCACGCCGTGTGGGCCGCGGCCGGCGTGCCCCAGCCGGCCGCGTGGGACCTGGCCCGGGTCCGCGAGTGGCCGGTGCCCGGCCGGCAGATGGTGCTCAAGCCCTCGCTCGGCGACGGCGCCCGGTACATCGAGCTGGTCGGCGACCTCGACGCCGCCCGCCGGGTCGAGGAGTCCTGGCGGGCCGACGAGGCGGCCGGCGGCCACCGGCGCGGCACGTCGCTGCTGCAGGAGTGGATCGCCGAGCCGGCGTGCGCGCGCGTCTTCGCCACGCCCACCAGCACCTCCCTGGTGTACGAGAAGTCCCGGGAGCAGGGGGCGCTGGTCACCCACGGGACGGTGTACCCGCGGGTGTACGAGGCGCCACCGGAGTTGGCGCAGCTGGCCTCGCGGATGGTCGCCGCGCTGGGCGGCGGGCTGATGGGCGTCGACGTGCTCGTCGAGCCCGACGGCCGGCTGCTCGCGCTGGAGGCCAACGCGCCCTTCGGCTTCGACGTCACCGATCCCGAGCAGGGGCGGTGGGTGGCGCGCGCCGCCCTCGACGTCGCGCAGCGCGCTGCCGTGCGGCGAGCGGCTGCGTGAGCCCCGGGGCGGGCCTCGACGAGGCGCTGCTGCCCGACGGCGGCGACCGGCCGCACGCGGCGGCGGCGCTGGCCGCCGTCCGCGCGTACGGGCCCGGTGCGCTGGCCGCGGACGTCGCCCGCGCGGCGGCCGGGCTGGACCTGCAGCACGGGCCGGCCGAGGAGTCGCACCTCTTCCACGTCGACCCGGTGCCGCGGGTGCTCGAGCGGTCGGAGTGGGAGGGGGTGGCCGCCGGGCTGGACCAGCGGCTGCGGGCGCTGGAGGCGCTCGTCGCCGACGCGCACGGCCCGCGCGAGGCGGTCCGCGCCGGCGTCGTCCCCGCCGAGGTGCTCGACACCAACCGCCACCTGACCCCCGGCCTGCCGCCGCCGAAGCGCTGGATCGGTATGGCCGGCCCCGACCTCGTCCGCGACGCCGACGGTCGGCTCGTCGTCCTGGAGGACAACGTGCGGACCCCGACGCTGCTGGCCTACGCCCTGGCCGCGCGGGACCTGGTGGCGCCTCGGCTGGGCGTGCAGCCCGGCCCGGCGCCGGTGCACGAGGCGGCCGGGACGGCCGTGCGGCGGATGCTCGCCGACGCGACCGACGTCGCCGACCCCGTCGTGGCCGTGCTCGGGGACGGGCCGCGCAGCGCGGTGGCCTGGGAGATCGACCGGCTCGCGGAGATGGCCGGCGCGCCGGTCGTGCTCCCGGAGCAGCTGGCCGTCCGCGGCGCGGACCTGCTGCTGCCCGACGGGCGCCGGGTGGACCTGCTCTGGCGGCGCACCAGCGAGGAGCGGCTGACCGGCGACGACGGCCGGCCCGACGAACTGGGCGAACTGCTGCTGGATCCCCTGCGGGCCGGCACGGTGACCGTGGTGAACGCCTTCGGCACCGGCGTCGCCGACGACAAGCGCACCTTCCCCTACGTCGAGGACCTGGTCCGCTTCTTCCTCGGCGAGGAGCCGCGGCTGCGCTCGCAGCCGGCCTACGACCTCGGCGACCCCGCGCAGTGCCGGGCCGCCCTCGACCGGCTGCCCGAGCTGGTGCTCAAGCCGCGGTCCGGCTCGGGCGGCCACGGGGTGCTCATCGGCCCTCGTGCGGACGCCGGGCAGCTCGAGCGCGCCCGCGCCGCCGTCCTGGCCGCGCCCGGGGAGTGGATCGCCCAGGAGCCGGTGGCGCTGTCGACCCACCCCACCGTCGTCGACGGCGCGCTCGTGCCCCGGCACGTGGACTACCGGCCGTACGCCTTCTGCACCGACGACGGGACCGTCGTGCTGCCCGGCGGCTTCACCCGGGTGTCGCTGACCGAGGGCGAGCTGGTGGTCAACGCCTCGCAGGGCGGCGGCGGCAAGGACACGTGGGTGGTCGGCTGAGGAGGACGGCGCTCCCGCACGACCCCGCCGGCGGGCACGTCGGCTACGTCGGCGTCTCCCACGACGTCTCGCTGCCGGGCGAGGCGCTGTTCTTCTCCGGCGTGCACCTGTACCGCGGCCCGGCCCCGGTGCGCCGGTTCCTGCCCGAGCTGATCGACCTGATCTGGCGGCGCGAGATCGACCCCGGGAAGGTCGTCGACCTCGAGCTCCCGCTGGAGCAGGCCGCCGAGGGGTACCGGGCGATGGACGAGCGCCGCGCGATCAAGGCGCTGCTGCGCCCCTGACCGTCCCGGTTCCCGAGAGGAGCACTCCCGTGCAGATCACCCGCAGCTCGATCGACACCGCCAAGGGCCCGGCCGACTGGTTCACCGGCGACGTCTGGATCGACGTCGTCGCCGCCGCGCCCGCGCCGTCCCGGGTCACCGCCAACCTCGTCCACTTCACGCCCGGCGCCCGCACCCACTGGCACCGCCACCCGCTGGGCCAGACCGTCTTCGTCACCGAGGGCGTCGGCCTGTGCCAGCGCCGCGGCGGCCCCGTCGAGGTCATCCGCCCCGGCGACCGCGTCCTGTTCGAGGCCGACGAGGAGCACTGGCACGGCGCGCCCCGAACCGGCTCATGGTCCACCTGGCCATCAACGAGGCCGACGCCGAGCGCGCCGTCGTCCACTGGCTGACCCCGTGACCGACGAGGAGTACGCGGCCGCCCCCGCCGTCGGCTGACCCCGCACCCGGCCCGGCCGCCTCCCGTGGCGGTCGGGCCGGGCCGCCGGGCTACGGCCGCGAGAAGACCCGCACGTCGTCCTGCTGGTCGGTGACCGTCCACGGCTTGGCGGTGCCGCTGCCCGACATCCGGAAGTCCGGGTCGTGCTTGAGGATCTCGCGGCGCGCGATCGTCATCTTGTGCACCTCGTCGGGCCCGTCGGCGATGCGCAGCGTCCGCTGGTGGGCGTACATCTCGGCCAGCGGCGTGAACTGCGTGACGCCGGCCGCGCCGTGCACCTGGATGGCGCGGTCGATCACCTCGAGCACGATGTTCGGGACGGCGACCTTGATGCCGGAGATCTCGGTCGCGGCTGCCTTGTTGCCGACGGTGTCCATGAGGTGCGCGGTGTGCAGGACGTACTGGCGGGCCATGTCGATCTCGATGCGGGACTCGGCGATCCAGTCCTGCACCACGCCCTTGTGCGCGACCGACGTCCCGAACGTCTCGCGCTGCAGAGCCCGCTGCACCATGAGCTCCAGCGCACGCTCCGCGGCGCCGATCGAGCGCATGCAGTGGTGGATGCGGCCGGGCCCGAGCCGGGCCTGCGAGATGGCGAACCCGCTGCCCTCCTGACCGAGCAGGTTGCCCGCCGGGACGCGCACGTCCTCGAAGACCACCTCGGGGTGCCCGCCGCGGTCGGCGTAGCCGAACACCGTCGGGCTGCGGCCGAAGGAGATGCCGGGGGTGTCCTTGGGGACGACGATCATCGACTGCTGGGTGTGCCGGGCGGCCCGCGGATCGGTCTTGCCCATGACGACGAGGACCTGGCACCGCTGGCCCAGCGCGCCGGAGCTGAACCACTTGCGGCCGTTGAGGACGTACTCGTCGCCGTCGCGCTCGATGCGCAGGCTGATGTTCGTCGCGTCGGACGACGCCGAGTCGGGCTCGGTCATGCAGAACGCGGAGCGGATCTCACCCTCCAGCAGCGGCAGCAGCCACCGCTGCTTGACCTCGGCGGACCCGTAGAGGTTCAGCACCTCCATGTTGCCGGTGTCGGGCGCGTTGCAGTTGAGCGCCTCGGAGGCGAAACCGACCTTGCCGAGCTCCTCGGAGATCGGCGCGTAGTCGAGGTTCGACAGCTTCGTGCCCGGGTGGTCGGGCTCGAGGTGCGGCAGGAAGAGGTTCCACAACCCGCGCTCCCGGGCCGCGGCCTTGAGCTTGTCCATGACCGGCGGGTAGCCGGTCGGTCCGACCTGCTTGAGCTGCTCGTGGTACTCGCGCTCGTTCGGGTAGACGTGGTCGGCCATGAACCGCCGGACCTCGGCCAGCGCCGCCTGCCCCTGCTCGGTGAACTGCACGGTCTCCCCTTCCCCGGCGGCCGGGTCCGCTGCTGCGCCGGCCGGCTCGTGAGGAGACGATAGTGACGCGCTCCACCTCCCGGCGTCAGTGGCACGGTCCCGGGCGACCGGGACCGCCGGACGGCCGGGAGAGGATGCACGCGTGTGCACCGTGGTCGTCCGCCGGTCGGCGGGACAGCCCGTCCGGGTCCTCGCCCTGCGCGACGAGCTGACCACCCGCGCCTTCGACGACCCCGGCCGCTGGTGGCCCGGCTCCCCCGACGTCGTCGCCGGCCGCGACCGCCTCGCCGGGGGGACCTGGTGCGCGAGCCGGGTCGGGACCGGGGCGACCGCCCTGGTGCTCAACCGCCCGCACCGGCGCGAGGCCGAGCCCGGGGCGGCGAGCAGGGGGGTGCTGCCCCTGCTCGCCGTCGCCCACGGTACGGACTGGCGCTCGCACGTCGACCTCGCCGGCATGGCCGCCTTCCTGCTCGTCCTGGCGACGCCCGACCGGCTGGTGACCTGGGACTTCGACGGCGAGCGGCTGCGGGAGACCGCGCACCCCGAGGGCACCGTCATGGTCACCTCCGGAGGGCCGGAGGACCGCAAGACCGAGCGCCACCTCGCCGGTTTCCGGACGACCGACCCTCCCGACGGGTGGCGCCGCCTGGTGCAGGACGCGCCGCCGAGGGACGACCCGGGTGCCCTGGTCGTGCGCCACGAGGAGGACGGCCGGGTGTTCGCGACCGTCTTCGGCCAGCTGATCGAGGCCGAGCCCGGCCGTCTCCGGCTGAGCTGGAGCCGGGAGCCCTGGACCGCGCGGCCCTGGCACACCCTCGTCGTCGGACCGGAGGCCCGGGGAGCCGGCTGACCCGGGGCGCCGGCCTCCGGGTCAGGACGCCTCCAGGTCAGGACGCCTCGGGCGCGGTCGCGGCGGCGGGGGCGGCCGCGCCGCGGCGCGGCAGGGTCGCCGACGCCAGGGCGGCGCCGAGTGCCGCGCCGGCGGCGACCAGGAACGCCGTCGTGAAGCTGCCGGTCCGGTCGGCGATCCACCCGCCGAGCTGCGGCCCCACGAGCTGGGCCAGCCCGAAGACGAGGGTGACCGCACCGAAGGCCGCGGCGAACCGGCGGGGGTCGAGGGTGTCGGCGAGGTGGGCGGCGAGCACGGCGGGGGCCCCGGACAGCGCCAGGCCGAACACCACCGCGGACAGCACCGCCCACGGCTCGGCACCGACCGGGACGAGCAGGACCGCCGCGGTCATGCCCACGTAGGTCCAGGTCATCGCCGCCCGCCGGCCCACGCTGTCCGACCAGCGGCCGACCAGCACCCCGCCGGCGGTGATGCACACCCCCACGAGCGCGAACACCGCCGAGGCGTGACCGGCGCCGAACCCGGCGTCGTGCTGGTAGGCGGCGACCAGGAAGGTCATGTAGACGGCGATCGCCAGGCCGTAGCCGCCGTAGGAGAGCATCGCGCCGGCCCAGCCGGGCACCGCGCGCAGCGCCGAGATCCGGACCCGCCCGGAGACGGGGGTGGGCGGCGGCCGCAGCCACCGCAGCGCCGCCAGCGCCACCAGCGCGGCCAGCACCGCCTCGATGCCCCACACCGCGCGCCACTCACCGGGGCCGGCGACGGCGTGCACCACGGCGGTCAGGGCGCTGCTGGCCACCACGCCCACCCCGACGCCGCTCCCGGTGATCCCGATGGCCAGGCCGCGGCGGGAGACGGGCACGGCGGACCCGGCGATGCCCGGCGCCGGCACCCAGATCAGGGCCCCGCCGAACCCGGCCAGCACCATGCCCACCACCAGGACCGGCACCGACGGCGCCAGCGCCAGCACCGACACCCCCACCGTGGAGACTCCCAGGCCCACCCGCACCGAGGTCGCCGGTGCCAGGCGCTCGGCGGTGAGGCTGACCACCAGCGTCCCCGCCAGGTACGCGGTGAGGTTCAGCGTGCCGAGCAGCCCGGCCACGGCGTAGGAGTGCACCAGGTCGGCGTTGACCGCGGGCAGCAGCAGCGCGTAGCCGAAGCGCCCGAATCCCTGCGCCAGCGCGGCGGACAGCACCAGGACCGGGATGAGGACCCGCGGCCCGGGGACGGAGCTCCGCTCCCCCGGCGTGCGGGCACGGAGGGGACGCACCGGCGCAGCGTAGGGCGCTCGGACAGGGCCTGCCCGTCGGTCGGGTCCGCGACAGCCCGGCAGGCCGCCACCCTGGCCGGTGGCCGGGCTGGGGACGAGCCACGAGGTCACCTCACCCGGGTCCGGCCGAGTCCGGGCCGCCAGGCCGCGGGGCTGTTCGGGCGCATGGGGTGGACGGCGGAGCCCGCGGCCGGCGTGAACGTCGCCGCGCACCCCTTCCGCCGTGTATCACCGGCCCGCCGCGGAGCTTCTCCACACGTCCGACGGTGCGGGCTTCTCGCGGTGCAGGTTCCACCGGAGCGGCCGTGGTCCTCCTCGCCGGGTTGGTCACCGGTCTGGTGGCGCTGCAGGAGGCGCCCGAACCAGGCACCTCGGTCAGCATCGAGAGGGCGGTCCACCGGGAGGGCGCACCGCCGTGCACGGTCGAGGCCACGGCCAGGATCACGGTGGCAGAAGCACCCGTGGACGTGGTCCTGCGATGGCAGCTGGACGGCCGCGACGCTGGTGTGCAGGAAGCGACTCTCCGGAGTGCGGGCGACAACGACCTCGAGCGGACCTTCCGTGTCCGCCAGCGGAGTGGCGAGCTGTCGGTCACCGTCGATGAACCCAACTCGGTCTCCACGGATCCGGTGCGGTTCACGGTGGACTGCCCGCCGGACGAGGGACCCGCGCCCGCGGAGCCGAGGGGGGTGAGCACGCCTGTCGGGACCTCTTCCACGACGACTGCGCGGCCCACGGCTCACCGGCTGTTCAGACCTCCCGGTCCCCCAGGAACGGGATGAGCTGACGGATGAAGTCCCGATCGGTCACCCCGGGCGCACCGCGGTAGGCGACGTCGAACTCCTCCTGCGCCGCCTGCACCATCTGGCGCAACGCGGCGCGCGCGAAGTCGATGCTGCCGAGGCGCTCGAACAGGTGGAACACCCACTCCACGTCCCGTTCAGTGCGTCGCTCGCGGGCCACCGAGAAGACGCGCCGGAGCCGCTCTCGCTCGTCTGCGGTGCACTCGCGGAGGGCGTGGACCAGCATGAGGGTGCGCTTGCCCTCCCAGATGTCCCCGAGGATCTCCTTGCCGTAGTGGGTCTGGTCGCCGATCAGGTTCAGGACGTCGTCCTGGATCTGGAACGCCGCGCCGAGCAGGAACCCGAAGAGGTTGAAGCGGTCCGCGTCGATGGCGCCGGCCGTGGCGATCAGCGCCCCGATCCGGCAGGGGTGGATGGCCGTGTACCAGCAGGTCTTCTTGAGCACCATCCGCAGGTAGTCGTCCTCGGTCAGCTCGACGAGGTTGTCCCGTGTCCACCCGAGCTCGAGCGCCTGACCCTCGACCGACTGCAGGATCAGGTGCTGCGCCTCGTGGAAGACCCGGTACGAGAGGTCGGCTCCCAGGACGGGGATGTTCTCGATGAGCGAGCCGATGCTGAGGACGTTCATCGCGTCGCCGACGTTGATGGCGATCGGAACGCCCTCCTCGACGTACATCGCCGCCTCGTTGCGCCGGTACAGGCTCCCGTCCTCGATGTCGTCGTGGACGAGGAAGGCGTTGTGCAGCAGCTCGATCGACACCGCTGACGGCAGGGCCTGCTCGATGGAGCCACCGAAGGCGCGGCAGGTGGCGATGCACAGCGCCGGCCGCAGGCCCTTGCCCGCGTGCGACAGCTGCCCCGAGATCAGGTCGTACAGGTAGCGCCGTGGCTCGCGGGTGGGCAACTGCCCGAGCAGGGCGCGGTAGGTGACATCGCGGTACCGGGCGAGCTGCCGCTCGATCCCCGCCGTCTGGGTCGGAGTGGCCATCTCAGGGCTGCTCGACGAAGCGGACGCCACCCGCCGGTCCGACCGCTGGTTCCGGGTTCCGGAGCGCACGCCCTCCGGAGAGGAGCGCGTCCAGCGCCGATGCCGCCACCGTCTCAGCCGGTCCGGCAGCGGTGCGCGTCAGTGCGGCGAAGGCTCGCAGCAGCTCACCGGACGGAGCTCCTGGTGGGGAGGTCAGACGCTCCAGCAGCTCCGAGCGGCTCTCCCCCGTCCGGATGTAGGACAGCAGGTCCTCGACGTGCATCGCCGAGCCGACCGCGTCCAGGATCGACGTCTCGAGTGCGCGGGCTCCGCGGTGGAGTGCTGCCAGCGCCGACAGTCCGAGCTTCGCAGTGGTGTCGTCCCACGGCAGGCCCTGCCGGTAGCGCTCCCGGTCGTTGGCGCGCCAGGGCTCGAGCAGCACCGGCTCGTGCAGGTCCCACAGCCGGCACGGCGGCGCGTCCGAGCCGGCGCGCTCGAGGATGCCGTTCACCGCACGGCGGGCCGCCTCGTTGGCCGCCTCCATGGTGGCCAGGTCGGTGGAGGTCTGCACGTAGTCGGCGGCCAGGAACAGGTTCGGGATGGCGGTCACGGCGCGCGGTCTGAGCCGCCACGTGTCGACCAGGTTGACGAACAGGGGTTCGGCGTTGGTCTTGAGCAGCGGGTCCACGGCGAGGTCCAGGAACCAGTGGACCAGGTCGTCGTCCTCGAGCACGTCGGCGCCCTCGACGTTCAGGCTGCGTTTGAGCTGGTCCCACACCTCGTCCCTGATCTCGCGACGGGTGCACTCCCGGGCGGTCTTCCCGTTGAGTCCAGGCGTGTCCCAGTCGGAGATGACGACCGAGATGACGCCGCGGATGTTCCCGTCACCGAAGCGACTGAGGTCGACGTCGGGCCAGAACTGGGCCTGCGACACGGAGGTGAGCGCCCACGGCGAGTCGAGGTAGATCTGGTGGCCGGGCCCGATGGGCGCGTCCTCGTCGAGGTAGAACTGGATGCCGCTCATCCAGTCCGTGTTCTCGCGCAGTCGGAACACATCAGCCAGGCTCGGGTCCGCCCGCACGATCCGGTCGGTGACCAGGCTGGCCATGACCTCGACCGGCAGGGCCGACACGTAGTAGTCCGCGGTGGCTTCGCTGACTGTGCGGTTCTGCTCGACCATGACGCCCCGCACGACCCCGCCGTCCATCTCGATCGAGCGCACCCGCGTGTCGAGCCGGTAGTCGACCCCCCGACCGCGCAGATGGGCCAGCCAGGGGTCGATCCACACGTCGTTGGTCGGCCCGTTGAGCACGCGGTCCGCGCTGATGCCCGGCTCGGCGAGGTTGAAGAAGTACTGCACGAACATGTCACCGATGGTCTTGGTGCTCGCCAGCTTGGCCTGGGCCGCGACGACCGAGCGGGTGCAGCCGATGCCGAAGAGCTTCTGGTAGGCCTCGGACCGCTGGTTCGCGCCGATGAACTCCCACCAGCCGCGCTTCTCGTACTCGTCCATCCGGCGCTCCGAGCAGCTGGTGAGGATCTGCCAGATGCGCTCGCCGAAGAAGGCGAACTCCTCGGACGAGATCCCGAGCTCGGACCCGAACAGCGCCTCGAGGTCGGTGAGCAGCGTGAAGACCTCGGGGAGCGTCCTCGACGTGACGGTCGGCAGCTTCAGCGACCGGCGCCCGAAGCGCGCGAAGACGGTACCCGTGGTGTCGACCAGGTTGTCGGCGACCGAGCGGGAACCGCGGTACGGGATCCGCTCCATCGTGTCGATGACGTGCTTGTAGAACCGCGGGAAGAAGCGGAAGCCGTGCTCGCCCGGGAGGTCCCGGCGGACGGGTGCGGCGAGTCTGCCGAGGTGGACACCGCCGACGTTCTGGCGGGGAGCCGTGCTGGGGACGACGACGCTGCGCGCCTTACCGCCGGGCACGTCCCGCATCTCGAAGACCCGGACGGAGAAGCCGCGCTCGCACAACTCGTGGGCGGCTGTCAGGCCGCCGATGCCGCCGCCGAGCACGATCACCGTCTTGGGCACCGTCGGCTCCGTTCTTCACCGGACCGCGTACATGTCGTAGCTGTACAGGCGCTCGGCCGGTCGCACCTCGCCGACGCCGAGGCAGTCGAGGCGGTTGAGCCACCTGTACTGCGGGTGGGAGGTCAGCAGCCGGATGTGCGATCGGACCGGCAGGACAGCGGGCCACCTGCTGGACGTCAGTCGCGTGGCCCAGCCCTCGCCGTAGTCGACGGTTCCCGAGTAGTCCAACGCGATCAGGGCACCGTCGTGGGTCTTGACCGTCACGCTGACGCTGAGGAGACCGATACCGTCCGAGCGCACGATCGTCTGGTGCTCCCCACCCACGACGACCGTGGCGCGGAAGGCAGGACCGTCGAGGGTGCCGCTCTCCGGCGGCCAGTTGATGAGGAAGCCGACCGGCGTCTCGCCGATCACCTCCGGCTCCCTCGCGAGCGGCACCCTGACGTGGACGAGGTGCTCGAGCCGGGCCGCATACGCGGCCGGCGACGCGGGCCGGCTCGTGGCGGACCGGCCCTGTGGTGCGACCGGGCTGGCCGCGCTGAGCCGGAACGCCGACGGGAAGGTGCTGGCTGTTGCCGGGTCCGGCGCCCGGCGCCCCTCGCACGTGACCACCGGGAGGTACTCGACCGTCTCGCCCGACCAGAACGTCGGGAAGGCCGCTCGGAAGTACTGCGTCCGCTCTCGGAAGTCGTTGGCCACGAGCGGCGCCGAGAACGTCTCCGTGCTCCGCCCGTCGACCCGGTACCGAACGCTCACCGTATTGGACGGGTTCGCCGGACGGACGCCGACCGTGACGGAGACCCCCTGCCGTGGCTCCACGGTGCCGCTCGGCGCTGGCGCGTCCGACGTCCCGTACCACAACGCGAGCCCGTCATGAGCGTATTGCGACATCTCGACACTCCAGGACGAGAGCAGCGAGTAATCGGGACGCTATTGCCACGCCTGCCGATGACGAGTGCCCTTCGAAGCGCGTCTCCACCGTTCTAATAGAACTGCAGAGGCACGATGGCTCTGGGATCTTTGATGCGCAGCGTAAAGCGTTCGAAGACAGAGAACACATATCGTCCTCCTTCGTTGATCTGTCTGAACTCCGGCGTCGCCTCGGCAGAGATCGCAAGATCTACCGCGGAGCCCGCAAGAGAGACAAGCACCCCCCTCTTGCGCCACTTGTCTCTGAACTCCTCGACATCGCACGGCGGGATGTCGATTGCGCTGCTGTACAGGAGCTCACGACCGAGCAAGGGCTCGAGTCGATCACGTGGATAAGAAGTTGAGTTCCCAACCGGCTGATGGGCCGCCTTGAACGGGTCGCGGCCGAACACGCATACAGATGCTCCACTATATCCGTACTCCTCAAGCTTGCCCTTAGCATCCACGATCCCGTCGATGAGCCCAGAACTGGACAGAGAAAGCCTCTTGGTCGACCAGTCCGTGATCTGCATGTCGATCTTCCTCTGAGCCTTCTGCGTCCTCACGCTGTACACATCGCGCACCTGGGTGTCAACTTCTCGCGCGCCTCCCATCAAGCCGAGAGCCCCAGGATTGCGAAGCAGCAAACCTCGTATCTGATCCTTGTGGCCCACTATTGAGTCGACAGCACCGTCCAAGAGGAAGGAGTCGTCGGCACCCGAGTCGCCGACGAAGGAGTATGACGGCCGATAGGACCCGACTGGGAGCCTGAAGTCTCCATCGATCACCAAGGCCCCTGTAGATGGATAGTCGTCATCAGGGGGATAGGTTCCGTTGAAGATGTACCAGTCTTCCAGTTGACCCAACTGCGTGGCTCTTCTCCGGAGTTGGAGCAAGGCGCTCGAGAGATCCTCCTCGAGGACCTGCTGCCGACTCAGCGTCACTGGTAGAGAAATCTCGAGCAGAGTTGCAGTGGATCGCTCATCAATCGTGCCGTCATGGCGGAATTTCTCGCTCGGCACGACCTTCGTGTTCGGCGGCATGGCCCCGTAGGCTGGCAGGAACGAACCGGCGACCCGGACGCTGTGCCACGCACGGAGCACCTCCTCGCGGACGCGGTTCCACTGTGCCTCTGTCCACCCGACCTGTGCGTTCCGATCGTCCATCCATCCGCCCCCGTTCAGGAGATGTCGGTTGCGCTGATCGCGCACGGAGCGTCGAGGTCGGTCAGGAGTGCGGCTGCCTCACGGAGATCCGGGGTGTCCAGGCCCTCGGAGAACCACCCGTAGATGGGCGCCAGGAGTTCCCGCGCCTCGTCGCGGCGGCCGTCCGCCCCCCACGACCGGGAGATCGAGACCGCCGCACGCAGCTCCAGTGAGCGGGCGCCCTGCCGCCGCGCGATCGCGAGGGCGCGCAGGTGGCACTCCTCCGCTGCGCGGACCATCTCCGGTGTAGCGGGTCGCGAAGCAGCCAGCAGCAGATCGCCGCGCAGCCGGTGGACCTCGGCCTCCCAGTAGCGCTCGTGGGACAGTGCCGCAGCCGCCTCCGCCTCGTCGAGGAGCTCCAGCCCCTCGCTCGGGGCTCCGGCCCGTCCGCACGCCTCGGCGAGCAGGGACAGCCACCACGGCCTGAGCAGCTCCGCGCCAGTGGACGTGTGAGCGGCGAGCCCCCGGCGCATCTGCGCCATCCCCTCCTCGAGCTGGCCCTCCCACGTCATGACCCAGCCCCGGAGCACGGACGCCATCGCGCCGATCAGAGCGAGGTCGTGCGTCTCCGACATCGCGATCGCCTCGTCGATCAGCGCGCGAGCCGCCGACGGATCACCCACGTACTGGTAGACGAACGCGGCGATGTCGAGACCGAACGCGACGCTGTACGGGTGATCGACGAGCGACCGCAGGATCACCAGGTTCTCCTGGTTGCGACGCAGCGCCTGGTCGACGTGACCGAGCAGCCACAGCACCTCGGCCAGACAACTCCGCGCCGACGCGGCCGGGTTGTCGCCGTAGACGAAGACGTGGGTGCCGTGGCGCTCGTGGTCGTACAGCGCCAGGACGCGCTCGAGGTGCTCGCGCGCCTGCTCGAGCTCCCCGCGGAAGAAGTGCGACCAGCCGACCTCCATGTTGCCTTGCAGCAGCGCGCTGTCGTCGCCGGTCGCGGCGCCGAGCTCCAGGACCTGTTCGCCGATCGACAGGGCGTCGACGTGTTGCGCCCGCACGACGTGCGACGTCCACAGACCGTGCAGGACAGGAGCGACCTTCGGGACGGGAACGAGGTGGGGAGCGTCCCCGAGCTCCTCGCACAGTTCCTGTGCCCGGCGGTAACAGGCCTCGACCTCGGCTGAGGCGTATCCGTGGATCGCCATGCACGCCGGCCCGAGGGCCAGGTGGAACCGCAGCTCCTCCGCGGCTCGTTCCTGACCTGCCGGCAGTTCCGCGAGCAGACGCAGACCGGTCGTGAGGTGCCCGATCGCCTCGGGGTTGGCCGAGGCGCGCCGCGCGCGCTCGCCGGCGCGCAGCCACCGGGGCACGGCCTCGGCAGTCATCCCCGCTTCGCTGTAGTGGTGCGCGAGCAGCTCGGGCGCCGACTCGACCGTGGCAGGGAACTGCTCGACCAGCACCTGGGCGATGCGCCGGTGGTGGTGGCGGCGGGTCGTGAAGAGCAGCGACGCGTACGCCGCGTCCTGGATGAGCGCGTGCTTGAACGTGTAGGTCTCACCGCGCGGGTCGCATTCGACGAGGAGCAGCCCGGCGTCGACCAACTGAGCCAGGTGGTACCGCAGCCTCTCGGAGTCGAGCCCCGCAACGGTCTGTGCCACTGCCGCGATCAACTCGTAGGGGAACTGCCGGCCGAGGGCCGCACCGAGCTGTGCGATCCCCTTGGCCTCGGGGAGCCGGTCCAGACGGGCCGTCAGCGAGTCCGCGAGCGTGGCCGGGACGGTCAGAACCGGCGGGAGGCCGGCCGGGTCGGACCGCCCGTCGCCGTGGCCGGCCATCCCCTGCTCGACGACGAGCTTCGTCAGTTCCTCAAGGTACAGCGGGACGCCGTCGGCCTTGTCGACGACCTGGCGCCGCAGCCGCTCGGGCACGGGCACGCCGGCGGTCTCCGTCACGACCCTCCCCGACGCCTCGCGGTCGAGGCGGTCGAGCTCCAGCCGATCGAGCCGGGGGCCCTGCGGCCAGGGCGACGCGAACTCCGGACGTGAGCTGAGCACCACCAGCTGCCGACTCCCAGGCGCTCGCTCGACCACCTGCGTGAGCAGGTCGAGCGTCGAGGGATCGGCCCACTGCAGGTCCTCGACGACGAAGAGGACCGGCTGGTGCTGGGCCCGCATGAGCCAGCCCTCGACCAGCGTGTCGATCGTCAGCTGCCGCTGCCGCTCCGCCGGCAGGTCGGAAGGCGCATACCGGCTCTCGGACGGCACCCCCAGCAGGGCGGCGAGGAGAGGCACCCTGCTCGGCAGGTCGAAGCCGTACTGCGTCGCGAGACCGTCGATCCTGTCGAGGCGCTGGTCGACCGTGTCCTCCGGTGCGAACTGCAGCAGCCGTTCCAGGTACTGCACGACCGGGTGGAAGGCCGTGTTCGTGTACCAGGGCGAACAGGTCAGCGGGACGAGGTACGCGTCGGGTGACTGGGCCGCGTGCTCCTGGAGGGACCGGATCAGGCGCGACTTGCCGATGCCCGGCTCGCCCACCACGAGAGCGGCCGAGCCGTGCCCGGCTCGCGCCTGCGCCCACCGCTCGGTCAACCGGCGCAGTTCACCGGCTCGACCCTGCATCGGCGGGAGTCCTCGCTGCGCGACCACGTCGAGCCGGGTCCGTGCCGCGCTCTCGTGCAGCACCTGGTAGATCGCCATCGGCCGCGAGATGCCGCGGACCGCGTGGAAGCCCAGCTCGCGACAGTCGAAGAACCCCGTGACCAACCGGTAGGCAGCGGCGCTGATCACCACGGAGTCGGGCGCGGCGAGGGACTGCAGGCGGGCGGCGATGTTCGGCGTGGTGCCGACCGCCGCCGCGGACTCCGCCCGACCGTCGACAGCAGCCCCACCGGCCACCACCAGGCCGGTGTCGATGCCCACCCGGACGTGCAGGCCGATGCCCCGCTCCGATCCCGTCCGGCTGTTGAGCTGACCGACCGCCTCGACGATGCCGAGTCCGCTGCGCACCGCCCGCTGGGCGTCGTCCTCGTGCGCCGACGGGAGCCCGAAGTAGACCATCAGGCCGTCGCCCGCGTAGTCGTGGACGTGGCCGCCGAACCGCCGGACGACGGCGGTGCAGACGCCGTGGTAGGCGGCCAGCGTCTCGTGGAGTTCCTCGGGATCGAGACGCTCGGACAGCCCGACCGAGTCCACCAGGTCGCAGGACAGGCAGGTCAGCTGCCTCCGTTCCGCCTCGGCCGGTGGGAGAACGGGTGGACACGCCTTCGCCGTCTCCGCGAGCGGCGCTCCGCACTCCAGACAGAACTTCGCCCTCGCCGGGTTCTCGGTGGAACACCTCGAGCAGTGCATCCTTCCCCCTCTCCGCACCGCATCACCTGACGATGGAAGCCTCCTGGTCGACGTCGGGCTCGACCGGGAACGTCAGCAGGGCGCGCAGCCCAGTCAGCCCGGGGGCCTGCAGCGCTGCGTGGTACAGCCCCGGGCGCGCGTCATCGGGCACGTCGAGACCGATCAGGAGGTCGGCGAAGGCACCGGCTGCGACGTGCACCCGACCCGGCAGGAGCCGGAGACACGACGCACGGATGCGGTCACCGCGGTCGCTGAGCAGGTCATCCCAGAGGAAGGCGATCTCGACCGGGGCCGGGCCGTCGTTCCGCAGGGTCGTGCGGATCTCGGCTCGGCCGCCGGGTGGAGCCGGACGCCGCGCCCGCAGGAAGAGCACCGGGTCGAGGGGCTGCTGCTGCTCCTGCGAGGGGCGGTCGTACCCGAGGTCGGGGAGCAGCGCCGCTGCAGCGGGGATCCGAGGGAGCGGCGCGAGGAGGTCGAGCACGGTGTCCAGCAGTCCGCCGACCTCCGCCGCCAGCCGGCGCGTGATCTCCGGCGCGACGAGGTCACGGCGGGACGCCGACCACACCCGGCTCGCCGCTGCAATGTTGGCGAGGGCGCCGCTCGCGATCTCCTCACGCAGTACCGCGTTCGCCCGGTCCGCGAGCGAGGACGTGTCGGCGCGCTGCACCGGAAACGGCGACCTGACGTCCATCGCGACTCCGGGGAAGACGGCGACACGGCGTGTGAGTCACACCGAGTGCAGGCATCAGCCGCTCGCACCCGCCGGACTCCCCGACCCATCGGGGCGGACGCTAGGGGTGAGGGCGTCACCGCATCGTCACCGCATCGTCACCGCATCGTCACCGTCACGTCACCACCGATGGTGGGCTCGGGCCTACGGGCCCGTACCCACTCAGCACAGGGCGCCGGGACCCGGTGCACTCGACGACAGGGTGCCCGAGGTCCACCTGACGTCGTTCGTGTCCAGGCGCGTGTCCAGGACCACGTCGATGGAGGACCGCCACCTCGCGACTGCGACGCGCACATCCGGCGCGTCCTCATCCGTCTGGTGGAGACGCGCTGCGGCGAGCTCCAGGTGAGACGTCGTGCTGCCACACGTCGGTGAGGCCGGCGCAGGTCGTCGTCACAGCTGACCTCCGGGGGGCGGGTCGAGGGTCGCGGCCCGGCCCGGCAGTGCGGGACGGTCGAGCGCGCAGACGACCCGCGTCACTCGCAGCCCCTCCCCGCCTCCTGCCGGCGGTCCGCGGCCTCACGACGCGATCCCCGACCGTCAGCAGGGAACGTGCACCTGAGCACCGTGGTGCCGGTCGGCCACGGCGGCGAGGCCCGTCCGATCGGGATGCGCCGCTGGAGGGTCTCCGGTGGGGGCGGCTCGGCCGGATCAGGACCGGGTCCCGCCGCCTCCCACCGGGAGCGCGGTGCCGTTGACCTCCGCGGCGACCGCGACAGGCGGACCGGACAGCACCCCTGGCAGCGCGCCGGCCCGGCGCAGGACCGGGGACCTCCGCGTCACCCGGGACCTGCTCGGTTCGAACGTCACGTGCCCCTCACCGTCGTACCGGCGGACGGCCGGTGCAGCCGTCACGTCGTGGTCCCGCCAGTTCCGGACGTACTCCAGCCACTCGTCGTTGTCCAACACCGCGGCCAGCAGCGGAGGGTCGATCTGCGGGGCATCCGCGCCGTCCATCAAGGCGGCCAGTGCACCGTTGCCGTCGGTGAAGACCTGGAGGAAGTCGGTGGCCGTCCGGACGCCCCGAGCCCGCAGCTGACCGAAGGCCTTCTTGGCGTGCTGGTGGAGCAGGGCCTGGTCGAGCCAGTCGATGAGCCGGGGAACGGGGATCCGTGAGCTCAGGACGAGGTCGACGAGGTCGTGACGGGCGAGTGCCTGCACCCCGGTGATCCCCTCCTCCTCGAGCCGCGTGCGCTCGTAGATGTCCATGCCGTCGAGCACGGTCAGCGGCGTGTCCTCGAGTCGGTCCTCCGGGGCGTCGTCCGACTGCCCCTGGACACCCCACCCGCGCAGCGGCCCTCGGAGCGTGAACCGCCCACTCGCCTCGCGCACGCGGTGCAACACGGTGTTCGGCAGGAACCCGGCGAGGAAGGAGGCGGCCACGACCATCGTGTCGGGACCGAACAGCCGCTCCAGGACCCAGGCGGAGATGACGGCGAGCAGGATCCGGACCGTGATCACGTTATACGTCTTCGGCCGCAGGTCACCGCGCACGTAACCACGGAGACTGACCTGGACGGCGAGGAAGTAGGCGCCGAGGAAGGCGGCGGTCATCGGGGTGATGACCGGCTCGAACAGCGGCTGGGCGCCGGCCAACCCCGGGCCGTCCGGTACCGGTGGCCGGTCGTCGAGCAGGACGAGGATCCACCCGGTCCCGATCAGCAGGGTGGAGACGACCAGCGGCGACCGCGCACGGGCCCGCCTGCGCGGAGCGTCCACCCCCTCGCCCAGCCATGCTCCGTAGTACTCCTCCACCCGGCGGCCGTACTTGGCGTCGACGTCGGCCACCGTCTCCAGGCCAGGGTCCAGCCGGAAGATCGCGTGCAGCCACCGGTCGATGAGGGTCCGCAGCTTCTCCCGGTCGAACTGGAAGTACATCAGCGCCGGGATCAACGAGACGATGATCACGGTGAGCAGCAGCAGCGCCCGCCCCACCACGACGGGGTACTGGTCGGGTGACACGTGCACGTGGTGCCAGGGACGGAACTGCAGGACGTCGTACATCTCGGTGCCGAAGTAGACAGCCGCACCGGGCGCGGCGATCCCCAGGAGGAGCACCAGGACGAGGACGAGCCCCTGGGTGCTGCCGATGAGGTAGTCGCGGACCAGCTGCCAACCGTCACCGCGCACCGGACCCGGGCGCAGCGAGACGAAGCCCCGGTCACGGTGGCTCTCCTCGCGCCCCTGCCGGTTCACCAGGAGCGCCACGACGAACAGACCGGTCGCCACGACGACCCCCGGGACGAGCAGCCGCACGTCACCGGTGATCCAGCACCCGGCCAGGCCGGCGAGCAACCCCAGGATGCCCAGGGCAGCACACCAGCTGATCACCAGGATGCGCCGGGAGCGGATCGGCTCCGGCTCCCAGACGACGGCGTCGTCCTGTTCGGCCTGTAGGGCCGCCCGCCCCAGGCAGCGCTCCGGGTCCTCACCGATCTTCGTGCGTTGCAGGGGCGAGAGCTGCAGGATCCTGCCGTCCTCCCCCTGGAGCACCAGTCGGTCCGTCGTCCGGTTGTGGACGACATAGTTCTTCGAGAAGCGGTTCGTCATGACACGCCCTGGGGGCCGCGGAGAGGTCACCGACACGGGTCAGAGCCGCAGCCGCCACCGGGTGATACGCACGCACGCGGCCAGACCGACCCGCATCGCCGGGGCGCCCGGCGACTCGCCGTCGGCCGGTTGCCCGTCTCCCGCAGCCTGGCGCGGCGCCGCCCGCCGTACCCGTCCGAGCGGCCCCAGGAGGGTCGAGGACGACTCGCCGAGGTGCACCTGGGGACCGGCGCGATCAGGTCCGGCCCCACGGGAGCCGGGTGACCGGTCCGGCCGGCGCGGTCCGGGTCGTCACCACCGACCCGCGCGGCACCGCGGTCCGGTCGTCCCCGACGCAGGCGGTCGTGACCGGGCCCGCCATGGCGATGGACCCGGCGACCTCCGGGGCGGGGTCAACCCGACCGACGTCCTCCGCAGCGTCGATCCGCCGGAACACGTCCAGCTGCGCGTCCCCGGCGGAGGACGTCAGGCCACCACGCGCGCCGGCGCGTGGGCACCCGGCTCGGGCTCGTCGAGGACCCAGGTGGTGCGCCCGTGCAGCGGCGGGGTCTTGGTGCCGTCGGTGAACCAGACGACGACGCCGCCGTGCGCGCGGCAGCGCGAGCGCACGACCCGGACCCGGCCGCCTCCCCGCGTCCGGGTCGGCCGGACCAGGGGCAGACCGAAGTCCGAGCCGATGACGTCGCTGGTCAGGACCGGCGCGCCGGCGGGCAGGTGGGACGTGGCGACGGTGGTCATCGCAGAGCTCCTCGGTGCAGGACTGTCGAACACGTGTTCGATTGTGCTCCCGTGAGCCGACAGCCGCCGCCCCGGGGGTCGCGGTCGGCGCGGGCGTTCAGTCCTGGCCGGTGCCGTTCCGCGTGACCCGGATCGTCTGCGGGCTGCGGCTCCGGCGGGTGGGCACGACCTCGCCGAGCTCGGCGAGCCGCTCGACCGCGGCGTCCTTGTCGACCTGCGTGCGCAGGCCGCCACCGGACCACTCGCACCACAGGTCGTCGGCCGGACCCGACCGGCCCCGCAGCCGCTCCCGCGCGTACTCCTTGTGCCGCCGGGCCTCGTTCTCGGCCGCCCGCCAGGCGTCGTAGTCGTGCACCGCGACGACGTAGTCCTCGTCGGTGACCGTGAGGCGGGACTGGCGGGAGACCTCCCCCTCGGTCTCCGGGTCGACCGGCGGCCCCCAGCACAGGTCGAGGAACGGGCACCAGTCGCACATCGTGTCGACCCCGGGGCCGAACCCGTCGCGCGGGACGGCGTCGACGCCGTCGTCCTCCACGGTGGCGTAGACGTCGGTGAGCCACATGATCGCCTCGGCGGTCAGCGCCGGGTCGTGGTCGGCCTCGAAGACGACGTCCTCGCCCGAGTCGCGGGACAGGTAGCGGATGCGCAGCCCGTCCACGTCCTGCCCGGTGCCGGCCGGCAGCCGGCGGTCGGCGGTCTGCCCGGTGCGCAGCAGCCAGGCGTAGACGGCGACCTGGAACCAGTGCCGGACCGGGACCCCGCGGGTGAGGACCCGCTCGAAGCCGAACCGCGACGTCGTCTTGAGGTCCTCCACCACCGGGGCGTGCCACCAGTCGCAGCGGCCCTTGACCTGCTCGCCCCGGAGGCCGACCTCGGTCAGCCCGCCGTACTGGCGGCGCAGCGCGCGCAGCACCCCGCGGTGCAGCTCGGTGCCGATGAAGGCCTGCAGCCCCGTGCGGGTGTTGGTGGGGCGCCGGCGGGCGACCCGGTAGGCCGCCCGGCGGCGGCAGTCGCCGAGCTCGGAGGCGCCGATCACCCGCTGGCGGGAGCGGGCCCGGCGGCTGTCGAGGTCACGGACGGCGGCGGCCAGGCTGGGAGCGGCCCGGCGCTCGGCGGCGCTGGGCCGGGCGGGCAGGACGGCGGTCACCGCCTGCTCCCCGGGTCGCGAGGGGTGGAGCGGGGCCGGAGGACCGGCCCCGCTCCACCGGCGCGGGTCACGCGACGATCTCCTGCTGCCCGCTCCCGGCGGACCGCTGGGTGGCGATCACGTCGCGCACCAGCGCGGTCAGCCGCTTGGTGGCCACGTGCTCGGCCGGCCGGCCGAAGCGGGCGGCGATCTGCTCCTCGGTCACGCCCAGCGCCTCCAGGCTGGCGAGCACGCCCCGGCGGGCGGCGGTGAGCCGGCGCTCCCGCGGGTCGTCCGGGGTCGGCGAGGGCTCCAGCAGCGGGTTCGCCGGCGGGGCCTCCCGGCCGGCGTCCGGGCGGGCGGCCGCGGCGGCGGCCTGGGCAGCCTCCACCACCGCGGCGGGCGTCTGCGGGACCGACGGGTCGCCGACCGCGACCCGGCGCCCGGCCGGCTGGGTCCGCACCGACGCCTCGAGGAACTCCTCGTGCCGGGCCTGGACCAGCTCGGCGACGGTGTAGGAGCCCCCGGCGGTCGGCACCTCGACCTGCAGCAGCCCGGAGCGGTTGGCCGCGGCCCAGACCTCGCGCAGCTCGTCGTCCCCGCGGGCGTCGCCGATCCGCGCGACCAGGTCGGCGACGTCGGGCTCGCCCCGTCCGCCTGCCCGGACGGCCGGCGTGGCGGCCCCACGCTCGGCGGCGGCCTCCTCGGTCCGCTCATGCTCGAGCAGTCCGCCGCCGTGGAAGGACACGAGGTCGCGGACGTGCGCGGTGCCGGGGTCGCACTTGAGCGCGTCGAAGACCAGCCACTCCAGCAGCCGGCCGGACGCGGCCTGGTCGGTGACCTCCTTGGCCGGGTCGTCGTTGGGCTTGATGCCGACGTGCACGCTGCGCGCGCCGACGATCAGCGGGCGACGCCCGCGACGCAGCCGCACCCACACGGAGGCCGCGTACGGGAACTCCCGGTGGGTCTGCACCGACCAGGTCTTCTGCCCCTCGATGGGGCGGCCGTTGGCGTCGACCTCGGTGACCTCCTTGCCCCGGGCGGTCACCACGACGATGCCGGGGAAGGTGAGCAGCTCGGTCTGCAGCTTGCGCCACCGGGAGCCGGCGTCGTTCCACAGGTTCTGGCTGATGGTGATCTCGGCGTTGGGGTCGCGCTTGAGCAGCTCGCGGTTGCGGGTCGACTTGGCGGCGCGCTCGCTGGCCCAGTCCTTGAGGCCGTCCCAGATCGCCGAGCCGGTGTCGATGCCCAGCACCACCGGCGGCTCGCCGGCGTCGGCGGCGCGGCGGGCCTCGGCCTTGACCGACTGGACGGCGGACAGCACGGCCGCGTAGGAGCCGTCGTGCTCGATGAGCTGGTAGCGGGCCCCGGGGATGGCGCCGTACTCGTCGCCGGCGCCCTCGTTGAGGTCGATCCAGTACAGCGCGCCGATCTTGTCGCTGGCGCTGAACTGGGCCAGCGACCAGCTCTTGCCGGCCTTCTCCTCGCCCTCGAGGAGGATGCACGGCCACGGCACGCGACCGGTGGGCTTGCGGGTCTTGAGGCCAGGGACGGCCATGGTGAGCTCCTTGTGACACGGGGAAGATGTCGACCCGGAATCTAGGGAGGGGTACCGACAGAACCGCGGTGTCAAGACGCCGCGCCGACCGCCGGGCCGGCGCGTTCGCTCTCGGCGGAACCGGGGCGTCCCCCGCAGGGGGGCGCGGCGCGGCACGCTGCACCCCGCGGGGGGCGGCACTAGCGTGCGGCGACGTGAGCGGCTTCTCCTCCGACGGTCCCGGTGGCGGTCCCGGTGGCGGTGCGGTGGACGCCGTCGCGCTGCGGACGGCGACGCCCCACGACCTGTGGCACTGGAGCCAGGAGACGTCGCAGCGCCTCGCGGAGGTGTACGGGTCGGTCCTCGCCGCCGGCACCCGTGCGGCGTGCCGGGCCTCCGCGGCCGAGTTCCTGCGGCTGGCGCGCCGCCTCCTGGCGCTGCGCCTGACCGCGGTCGCCGCCGACCGGCGCCTGGCGTTCGCGCAGCGGGTGCCGCCGACCTCCGGCGTCGCCGTGGCCGCGCTGTGGGCGGAGGTGTTCTGGACGGCGCGCGCGGAGTCGCCCGAGGACGACTCCGGTGTGCTGGAGGAGACCGACGCGTCCATCCGCGGCCTGCTGGGGCTGTCGGCGGGCGACCTGGCCGACCCCGGCGTCGTCACCGCCTGGTGGGAGCGGCTGCAGCGGGTGGAGGCGACCTTCGGCGGCCTGGAGATGGCCGCCCAGGTGGCGCTGGAGACCCGGCGGGAGCTGTACGAGCACGGGCTGGAGGTGCGTCGGCTCGACGCGCCGTGACGCCTCCCGGGCCGCGGGACCGGCGTGCAGCACGGCTCCGGCCGTCCCGGACACGGGATGGTCACCCGGGCGCGGCGGCGGGGATCCCGCCGCGCAGCCGGGCGGCCAGGGCGGTGTGCCGGCGTCCGGAGCCCGCGGCGCGCACGGCCTGACCGAGGGCCCGGGTCGAGCCGACGAGCACGACCAGTCGCTTGGCGCGGGTGACGGCGGTGTAGAGCAGGTTGCGCTGCAGCATCATCCAGGCGCTGGTGGTCAGCGGGACGACGACGCAGGGGTACTCGCTGCCCTGGGAGCGGTGGACGGTGACGGCGTAGGCGTGCACCAGCTCGTCGAGCTCGCCGAAGTCGTAGGCGATCTCCTCGTCCTCGTCGGTGACGACGGTGACGGTCTGCTGGACGGGATCGATGGCGGTGATGACGCCCTGGGTGCCGTTGAAGACGCCGTTGCGGCCCTTGTCGTAGTCGTTGCGGATCTGGCTGACCTTGTCCCCGACGCGGAACACCCGCCCGCCGAAGCGCTTCTCGGCCCGGTCGGGCCGGGCCGGGGTGAGCGCGTCCTGCAGCTGCTCGTTGAGCGCGGCGGCGCCGGCCGGGCCACGGTGCACCGGCGTGAGCACCTGGACGTCGCGGCGCGGGTCGAGGCCGAAGCGCGCCGGGATCCGGCGGGTGACGACGTCGACGGTGAGCCGGGCGGCCTCCTCGGCGTCGTCGGTGGGGAACAGGAAGAAGTCGTCGAGGCCGCGGACCTGGGGCGGGCTGCCGGCGTTGATCCGGTGCGCGTTGGTCACCACCCCCGACCGGCTGGCCTGCCGGAACACCTGCGTCAGCCGCACGTGCGGGACCGGGGTGCCCGCGGCGAGCAGGTCGCGCAGCACCTCCCCCGCGCCGACCGAGGGCAGCTGGTCGACGTCGCCGACCAGCAGCAGGTGCGCGCCCGGCGGGACGGCCCGCACCAGCTTGTTGGCCAGCAGCAGGTCCAGCATCGAGGACTCGTCGACGACGACCAGGTCGGCCTGCAGCGGCCGGTCGCGGTCGTAGGCGGCGTCCCCGCCGGGGCGCAGCTCCAGCAGCCGGTGCACGGTCACCGCCTCGACCCCGGTCAGCTCGGTCAGGCGCTTGGCGGCCCGGCCGGTCGGCGCGGCGAGGACGACCTTCGCGCCCTTGGCCGCCGCGAGGGTGACGATGGAGCGCACCGTGAAGCTCTTGCCGCAGCCGGGGCCGCCGGTGAGGACGGCGACCCGCTCGGTCAGCGCCAGCTGCACCGCGGCCCTCTGCCCGGCCGCCAGCTCCACGCCGGTGCGCCGGTGCAGCCAGGCCAGCGCCGCGTCCCAGTCCACGCCCGCGAAGGCCGCCAGCCGGTCGTCGTCGGCGCCCGCCAGCCGCCTGAGCCCCCCGGCCAGCGAGACCTCCGCCCGGTGGAAGGGGACCAGCCAGTAGGCCACGGTCTGCCCGCCCGCGTCGGGCAGCTCCTCGCGGATCAGCCCCTGGTCGGCGACCAGCAGGGCCAGGCAGTGGCGCACCAGGTCCGCCGAGACCTGCAGCACGTCGATCGCGCGGGCCACCAGCTCGGGCTCGGGCAGGAAGCAGTGCCCCTGCCCGGTGGCCTCGGAGAGCACGAACTGCAGGCCCGCCTCCACCCGCTGCGTGCTGTCGTGCGGGATGCCCACGGCGGCGGCGATCGTGTCGGCGGTCTTGAACCCGATGCCCCACACCTCGGCGGCCAGGCGGTAGGGCTCGGCGCGGACCACCCCGATCGAGGCGCCGCCGTACTGCTTGTAGATGCGCACGGCCAGCGAGGTGGAGACGCCCACGCCCTGCAGGAAGACCATCACCTCCTTGATGGCCCGCTGCTCCTCCCAGGCCGCGGTGATCAGCCGGGTCCGCTTGGGACCGAGGTTCGGGACCTCGACCAGGCGGGAGGGCTGCTCCTCGATCACCTGCAGCGCGTCGGTGCCGAAGTGGTCCACGATCCGCTCGGCCAGCCGCGGGCCGATCCCCTTCACCAGACCCGAGCCCAGGTAGCGGCGGATGCCCTGCACCGTGGCCGGCAGGACGGTGGTGTAGTCCTCGACCAGGAACTGACGGCCGTACTGCGGGTGCGCTCCCCAACGCCCGTGCAGCCGCAGCGTCTCCCCCGGCTGGGCACCCAGCAGCGACCCCACCACGGTGACCAGGTCACCGCCCCGGCCGGTGTCGACCCGGGCCACGGTGTAGCCGGTCTCGGGGTTGGCGAACGTGATCCGCTCGAGCGTCGCCTCCAGGACCGCCCCGGTCCGTGCCGCGGTCGGTGCCGCGGTCCGTGCCGCACCTGCCTCTGCCACCTGCCGTCCCCCCGGTCGTGCGCCGTCCGGCTCCCGATGGTCACACGGGACGGGGACATCCCGGCGGGCCGCGGCGGGCGGAGGGCGGGCGGAGGGCGGAGGGCAGGCGGAGACGGACGGGCGGGCGGGCGGGCGGCGGACGGGAACTGTCGGTGGCCCGCCGTAGCCTGCGGCCGCTCACCCGAGCTGTGCACTGAACGTTACGGAGGACCGGATCATGGCCGGCGACACAGTCATCACCATCATCGGCAACCTGACCAGCGACCCCGAGCTGCGCTGGACGCCCTCGGGCGCGGCGGTCGCCGACTTCACCATCGCGTCCACCCCGCGCACCCTGGACCGCCAGACCCAGGAGTGGAAGGACGGCGACCCGCTCTTCCTGCGCTGCAGCGTGTGGCGGCAGGCGGCGGAGAACGTCGCCGAGTCGCTGACCCGCGGCTCGCGCGTCATGGCGCAGGGCCGCCTCAAGCAGCGCTCCTTCGAGACCAAGGAGGGCGAGAAGCGCACCGTCGTCGAGCTGGAGGTCGACGAGATCGGCCCGTCGCTGCGCTACGCGACGGCGACGGTGGCCAAGGTCAGCCGCTCCGGCGACGGCCCCGGCGGTTTCGGGGGCGGCGGCTCCGGCGGCGGCCGCGACGGCGGCTCCGGCGGCGGCTTCGGTGGCGGCGGCTCCGGCGCGGGGCGCAGCGGTGCCGGACGCGGCGGCGCACCCGATCCCTGGGCGGCGCCGGCCGGCGACCAGGGCGAGGAGCCGCCCTTCTGAGGTCGGTCACCGGCGCACCGCCGTCCCGGCAGGGACGGCGGTGCGCCCGGTGCGCCGCCGTGCCGGGTCGCCCCCGGCCGGCCCGGTCCGGTGGCGCACCGGCACGGGGTCGGCGGGACGGCGTGTATCAGCCGGTGCCCGCCGGCGGTCCTCCGTGCAGGTCTCGACACCGACGACGAGCGAACGGGAGCGATCGGTGAACACCTACGACCCCGCGGCCGACATCCTCTACCTGCACCTGCCGGGCGGGACGGTCCCCCCGTCGACACCCCGGGGCGACCACCGCACGGACGACGGCCCCCGTGCCGACCGCCGGTCGGGGTCCCCCACCCCGCCCGGGACGGCGACGGACGCCGCCGCGGGCGCACTGCCCGGTCCGGCTCGCTGACGCCTCCCCTCGACCCGTGGCCGGGCGTCCCCCCTCCGGAGGTCGCGGTCCGGCCGCCGCGCGGTCAGACCCGCGCATGATCTGCCGTCCGGACGCGGCGGTGGGCGTAGACCTGGCACCGGCGCACCCCCAGACTGGGCGGCACGCGGCGGTCAGGAGGGCATGCGGGTGGAACTCGGCATCGACCTGGGCACCGCCAACACGGTGGTCGCCGACGTCCGTCGCGGCATCCTCTTCGACGAGCCGACGATCATGCTCCTGCAGCCCGGGCGCGCCCGCCGGGAGCGGGTCCTCGCCGTCGGGCGGGAGGCGGCCGAGCTGCTCGGTCGCGCCCCGGCCGGCTACACCGCGGTCCGGCCGCTGCACGACGGCGTGGTCACCGACCTGGAGACCACCCGGACCTACCTGCGCGCGGTGCTGCACCAGGCGGGCCGGCGGGCCTGGGGCCTGCCCGTGCGCGCCGTGGTCGGGGTGCCCGTCGGCTCCACCGCGCTGGAGCACCGCGCGCTGCTGGAGGCCGCGGAGGAGGCCGGCATCCGGCCGGCGACGGCGCTGGACGAGTCGGTCGCGGGCGCGGTCGGCTGCGGCATCGACCCGCTCGACCGGCGGGTGCACATGGTCGTCGACATCGGGGGCGGCACCGCCGAGGCGGCGGCGTTCTGCTTCGGCGGGGTCCTCGCCCACCGCACCAGCAAGCTCGCCGGTGACGAGATGACGCTGGCCGTGGCCCGCTACGTCCGCGAGGAGCGCCAGGTGCACATCGGCGAGCTGGAGGCCGAGGACCTCAAGATCCGCTCCGGGACCGAGGTGGACGGCCCGCTCGTGGTGCAGGGCCGCGACGCCGGCACCGGCCGGCCGCGGCTGGTGACGGTGCAGGCCGGCGAGGTGGTCGACGCCCTGCGGCCGATCACCGACGAGATCGTCCGGACGCTGGCCGCCTGCCTGGACGACCTCGCCCCGCAGGCGATCGCCGACGTGATGGCGGAGGGCGTGCTGGTCTTCGGTGGGGCCTCGCAGGTCCAGGGCCTGCCCCAGGAGCTGGAGCGCAGTCTCGGCCTCCCCGTCAAGCTCGCCGAGGACCCCCTGACGTGCGTGGCCGAGGGCGCCGCCCGGGCCCTGCGCAACCGCCGGCTGCTGTCGGCCTACAGCCGCAGCTGACCGTCAAGGCAGCTGCACCGGGCCGGTGGCCACGACGTCGGGCTGGTGCTCGAGGTAGTGGCGCAGACCGTCGGTCACCACGTCCGCCGCGCCGCCCGGGATGGTGTCGGGCCCCTGGACCAGCGCGGTCATGACGATCTGCGGGTCGTCCATCGGGGCGGCGGCGGACATCCAGTAGTCGTACTCGTGCTCGGTGAGGCCGCCGTCCTGGGCCGTGCCGGTCTTCGCGCCGACCGGCGCCGGGAGGTCGGCGAGGCGCACCGCGGTGCCGCCCGTCACGGCCGCCCGCATCCCCTCACGCACCGGCCCGAGCTCGGCGGCGAAGGGCACCGGCGTCGGGGCCGGTGCCGGGAGCGCGGTGTAGGGGGCGCCCTCCGTCCCGACCGCCAGGCCCAGCCGCGGGGTGACCAGCGACCCGGTGGCGACCGCAGCGGTCCACCGGGCGTTCTGCAGCGGGGTGACCTGCAGCTCGCCCTGGCCGATGCCCAGGATGACGGTGGACCCGCCGTACCACGCGCCGCCCTTCTCCTGGACCGACTCCGGCGTGCCGAGGTAGCCGGCGGACTCGGCCGGGAGGTCGATCCCGGTGCGCGCACCGACCCCGAGGGCGTGGGCGGTGTCGATCAGCGCGTCGGCGCCGAGGGCGACGGCGAGCTTGTAGAAGTAGACGTCGTTGGACACGGCGATCGACTGCACCAGGTCCATCGGCCCCATCGGCCGCCAGTTGCCGAAGGTGTGCCCGCCGTAGGTGAAGTCGGCCCCGGTGGGGACGACCTGGTGGGGCGCGAGGACGTGGTGCGCCTGGTTGGCCGCGGCCACGACGAGCTTGAACGTCGACCCGGGCGGCGCGACCGCCTGGGTCGCGTGATCGAGCATCGGTGACCCCGGTGCGCTGCTCAGGGCCTCCAGCGCCGCGGTGTCGACCGGGGGTCCGTAGACGTCGGCGTCGAACGACGGGGCGCTGGCCATGGCGAGGACCTGCCCCGACCGGGGGTCCATCGCGACGGCGGCGCCGATCTTGCCCTCCGGCCGGGGCTGTGCCAGCACGGCCGCGGCCAGGCCGGCCTCCATCTGCCGCTGCAGGCCCAGGTCGATCGAGAGCCGCAGGTCGGCACCGGGCACGGGGTCCCGCCGCTCGCCCATCGCGACCGGCACGCCGGTCGGGTCGACGTACACGCACTGCTGCCCGTCCACGCCGCGCAGCACCGCGTCGTACTTCTGCTCGAGCCCGGCGCGGCCGACGACCTCGCCCAGCGGCAGGTCGGGCCAGCGTTCCTCGTCGTCGGGCGTGGCCACCCCGACGAAGCCGAGCACCGGGGCGAGCACCGTGCCCTGGGGGTGGGCACGGCGGGGCTCCGGGACGACGAGCACGCCGGTGATCCCGGCCGCGGTGACCGCGTCGGCGACGTCCCGGGGCACCTCGGCCACCGGCAGCGACAGCGTGGTCGCGTCGGCCGCGGCGATCTCGGCGTGCAGGTCCGCGCGCGGGCGGCCGGTCAGGTCGGCCAGGCGGTCGACGTCCGCGGTCCGGGCCCGCAGCAGGGCGGGCACCACCAGCACCCGGTCCACGCCGCTGCCGACGTCCGCGGCGTCGACCGCGAGGAGTTCGTCGTGCCGGTCGGTGATGGAGCCGCGCGGGGCGGGCAGCCGGGTGCAGCGGGTCATCTGCTCCTCGCCGACGACCCGGAGGGCCGCGCCCTCGGTGCTCTGCAGCCGCCACCCGTAGACCCCGAAGGACACCAGCAGCACCGAGAGGGCGACGGCGGCCACCCGGACCAGCCGGGGCCGGTGGTGGCGCCAGCGCGGTGGCGCCCACAGGCGCCGGCGGGCGCCGTCCCTGCGGACGGCCAGGACGACCCCGATCGCGGCGAGGTGCACGACCACCGCCGTGCCGCCGTAGCTGAGCAGGGGGAACGGGATGCCCGCCAGCGGGAGGAGCCCGAGGTTGGCCCCGACCGAGACGACGGTCTCCAGGCCCAGGAGGACCGCCAGTCCCCCGCCGACGAGGGCGGCGTGCGGCGTCCGGGACGCCCGGCTGGCCAGCGCCAGCCGCCACACCAGGACGATCGCGGCGAGCACCACCCCGGCGCCGGCGACCAGTCCCCACTGGCCGACCAGGCTGGCCAGGGCCAGGTCGGTCTCCCGCTCGGGCAGGTACTCCGCGCGCAGGCCGCGCAGCGGGTCGTCGGTCCGCCCGAACAGGCCTCCCGAGGCCAGGGCGATGTGCGCCTGCCGCAGCGCCCAGCCCGAGCCGGTCGGGGACTCGTGCGCCCCGACGAGGAAGCTGCCGAGGCGTTCGACCTGGTAGGGCCGCAGCAGGCTGATCATCAGCGGCGCCGACACCACCGCCGCGGCGACCACGGGCAGCAGGAACCGGGCGGGCACGCGTCCGATGACCAGCATGGCCCCGGTGAGGACGACGAGCAGCATCGTGGTGCTGAGGTCCGGCTGGAGCAGGGTGAGCGCGATCGGCACCACCGCGAGCAGCACGGCCAGCGTGAAGCGCTGCCACGCCGGGCGGCGCGAGCCGAGGACGGAGGCGAGGACCAGCAGCAGCCCGAGCTTGGCCAGCTCCGAGGGCTGGAAGGTGAAGGAGCCGACCGCGATCCACCGGGTGGCGCCGTTGGCGGACAGGCCGACCGTGAGGACGCCGACGAGGAACACGACCGCCGTGCCGTAGGCGACCGCGCCGAGGACGCCGAGGTAGCGGACGCGGAGCCGCCAGAACGCCAGGAGGGCGAGCACCCCGGCGGCGGCGATCAGGCCCTGCCGCACGGCCAGGTCGGTGGCGCCGACGAGGGACAGGTTCGCCAGCCCGAAGCCGGCCAGCGCGAGCGCGGCGACGACGGCGAGCAGGTCGAACGCGCGGCTGCGGCGGTCCCTGCGCTGCTCGCGGGTCCGCCGCGGGCGCCCCGGCGCACCGGTGGTCGCGGACGCGCCGCCGGAGAGCCTCCGGCGCTGCCGCCGGCTCCACCGTCGGCTCCCCCGGGCACCCGCCGGCAGCCCGGCCGGTCCAGCGATCGACATGTGGTCCCCTCCTGCCGGGTTCACCCGGTCGGTCGGTCGGGCGGGCACGACCCGGCGGACACCGGCGGGGAGGCCGCGGCCGCGGGCAGGCCGGTGACGGCCAGCACCGCCACGGCCGGCAGGTCGGGGAGCGCGACCGTGCCGACGGCCGTCACCTGCCGGCCTCCGGGCGGCACGGTGACCGTCCCGCCCGGCACGGTGGTCGCTGCCCCGGTGCAGCGGTCGACGACCCGGTAGGACCAGGTCACGGTCCGTTCGGGTCCTGCCTCGAGCCGCACCTGCAGGCGCAGGGTGCAGGCGGTGGCCGGCGCGCACCGCTCGAGCGGGCGCAGGTCGACCCCGGTCACGTCCCCGGCCGCCGCGGGCGCCGGCGGCACGACCGGCAGGCCGTCGGGTTCCGGCGCGGTGGACGACGCCGACCCGCTGCGCCCGGCGTCCAGGAGCAGGTCGACGTCGGCGGCGATGTCGTCGCGGAGCACGGCGACCTCCAGCACGACGACCGCGGCGAGGACCAGCACCGAGAGCAGCCACGCACCGGCACGCCGCACCGCGGTCCCCGTCCCCCGTGGCCCGGCGCGCCCGGCCGGGGTGGCACGGACCACGGCCGACGGGCCGCCGGGTGCCGTGCCGCCGGGTGCCGTGCCGCCCCGTGCCGTGGGCCCCGGTGCCGCCGTGCGCGCACCGACGGCCTGGACCAGCGCGCCGAGCTCGGCGCGGACGACCGTGCGGTCGGTGCCGGCGACCGCCTCCTGCAGCACCCGGGCGACGGCGGGGACGCCGGCGTCCGGCAGGTCGGTCGCTGCCCGCTCCAGCCGGGCCAGCAGCTCCTCGGCCGCCGGGTCCGCGGGGCGGCCGCGCAGCCGGGCGGCACCGGCGACGGCGGCGAGGACCGCCGCGAGGTCGGCCGCGGTCCGACCGGCAGCGGCCGGCCCGGCGCCAGGGACCGGGCGCAGGAGCACCTCGCCGTCGGCGGTGACGACCGGCTCGACCGGGTCGCCGTCCCGGCCCGCGGTGTCCGGGTGCTCCCGCCTGTCCGCGGCGGCCAGCAGGCCCACGCCCACCTCGAGCGCCTGCGGGGCGGTCAGCCGCACCAGGGCCAGCAGGCGGGCCAGCTCCACGCCCTGCGGGAGGACCGCCGCCGGTCCGCCCGGCGGCCGCTGGTCCCGGTCGCGCAGGTCGGGAGCCGGGGCCGGCTCGGGCTCCCGGACCTCGGTGGCCTGTTCCGTCCTCAGGTCCGTCACCGACCGCCCCCTCTGCTGCTCCGGCCGGTCACCGACGGACCGGGGGCCCATGCTGGACCGGGGTGGCTCAGATGTCAGGGGGTTGCGGCGCGGCGGGCGTGCGGGCCGTGCGACCGAGCCGTGCGACCGGGACCGGCCGCTGCCCGGCGCCGGTGCCGGTTCCGGTGTCAGGGTGCTCGCATGACGAGCCTCGACGACGTCTCGGCCATCGCCGCGAGCGAGCACGGGCTGGCGGTGGTGTCCACCGTGCGCGGTGACGCGAGCATCCAGGCGTCCGTGGTGAACGCCGGGGTCCTCCCCCACCCCGCCACGGGGGACCCGGTCGTGGCGTTCGTGACCTACGGCCGCGTGAAGCTCGCCAACCTCCGCGCCCGCCCGCAGGTGGCCCTCACCGTCCGGCACGGCTGGCGGTGGGCGACGGTCGAGGGACGCGCGCAGCTGGCCGGGCCCGACGACGCGCAGCCGTGGCTGAGCCGGTCCGACCAGCTGCGCCTGCTGCTGCCCGCGGTGTTCACCGCCGCCGGCGGCCGGCACGGCGACTGGGCCGAGTACGACCGCGTCATGGCCGAGCAGCGGCGCACCGCGGTGCTCGTGGAGCCGGGCCGGGTGTACGGCAACGGCTGACCCCCGTCCGCGGCGGCCGACGGCTCAGTTCGACTCGATCCGGATCCTGACGTGGGGACCGACGTCGATGACGACGGACGTGCCCGTCCCGCCCGCGGCCCGCTCGTCCGCGTCGGCCTCCTCACCGGCGCCGCCGACCCCGGGCACGGCCGCCGAGTAGGCCTCCCAGGCCTCGTTCGCGACGTACTGGTACGGGATCGTCCCGTAGCCCGGCCCGTAGGGGGACTGGGCGGCCCAGCTGGTGCTCCAGCTGTTGCGGACGAGGAAGTAGCCGCCGCCGGGACCGCTCGCCGTGTCCTGGTGGCCGACGAGGCACACGGCGTGCCCGCCGACCGACGCCTCGTTCCCCAGGCGCATGGTGATGCGTCCGGAGCGGCGGGTCTCCGCGCTGCGGTACCAGCTGTCGTAGACCGGGATGGACAGGGTCACCGGACGCTGCCGGGCGAGCTCGGCCTTGTAGGCGGCCACGACCCGCGTGGCCACGGCGTGGGTCACGAGGCGGTGGCGCAGGCCGTCGGGTCGCGCCTGCGCCGGCCGCGTCCCGTGGTTGTTGCACGGGGGGTTCGGGTCGTACGGCCACACCGCCTCGCGGCACTGACCCCGGTCGCGGAGCGCCAGGACGGCCTTGGACTGCCAGGTGCCGCAGCCGTCCGGAGCGCCGTCGACGCGCTTGATCTCGTCGTACAGGTGCTGCTCGGAGAGGTCCTCGTCCTGGCCACGCCGGCGGAGGACGTACTCGTTGAGCGCGGTCAGGGTGAAGGAGACGCAGGTGCCGCGGGAGGCCTGGTTCCGGATGGGGGGCAGGAAGGGGATCAGGTTGACCGCCGAGGGCGGCGCAGCGGCCGGGACCGCGGAGCGGGCCGCGCCGGCGGCGCTGGCCTCGGCCGCCGCGACGATCTCGGGGGTCGGTTCCCGGACGCCGAGACCCAGGTCGGCCACGGTGGTCGGCCGGCTCAGCAGCTCGGCCCGCTCGGCCGGCACCGCGGCGCGCGCCGAGTCGAGCAGCGCCCGCCAGGCCTCGTCGTCCACCCCCAGGGCCTGCCGCAGGTCGCCCTCGAGACCGGGGACGGCGGACACGGCGACCAGCTGCTCGGCGTCCTCGATCCCCAGCCCGGTCAGCGCCGTCACCGCCGTCGCCGACCGGCCCGCGGCGACGGCGGAGGCGACGAGCAGGTGCGCACCGAACCCGGAGACCGCGGCGTCGCCGCTCCCTGTCGCGTCACTCGCTCCTGATGACATCGCTCCTCCTCCACCGGTGGTCGCCCACGGGGGTGGCGGGAGCGCACCGGGTGGGCGGGAGCGGGACCCGCCGCGCCGGGGTCAGCCCCCGTCGTGCTCCTCGTCCCGGGACCGGGGCGGGAGGACCCCGAGGCCGTACTCGCCCGCGTCGACGGGTCGGTCGAGGTCGTCGCGCGCCTCGGGGGTCAGCGTGGCGCGGGCGTTCTCGACGAGCTGCCGCACCCGGTCCTCGCTCGTCTGCAGCTGCTGGGCGAGGGAGGGGATGCCGCCGGTCGTCGCGGCGACGGCGACCAGCTGCTCGGCGCTGGTGATCCACACCTCGCCGAGCCGGCTGGTGTCCTCGGCGGTCGCGCCGGGCACGTCCTCCAGCGGTGTCTCGCTGATGGTCTCCTCCTCGTCCCGGCGGAGGGCCGAGCCCGCCGCCCCGGTGCCGCGCTCCGCGCGCACCCCCGGGTGCGGGTCGTCGGGTCCGAGGCTAGGCCGGACGCGTCACCGGATCGTCATGTCCGTGTCACCGCTGCCGCGCCACCGGCCCGGGCCCGCGGAACCGCCGGACGCCCCCCCCCCCCCCCCCCGGGGTCAGCCGGCGGGAGGGGGCAGCACCGTCAGGCGGACGGTCTCCGGGAGCGCCCGCAGCGCGGCCAGCAGCTCCTCCGGCGGCGTCGCGCTGACGTCGGTGACCGCGTAGCCGAGCTCGCCGCGGGTGGCCAGCACCTGGCCGTCCACGTTGAGCCCGTGCTCGCCGACCAGCGCGTCGGCGCGGGCGAGGACACCGGGCACGTTGCGGTGCAGCAGCGCGAACCGGGCCGCGGAGGAACCGTGCAGGGCCACGGTGGGCAGGTTGACGCTCAGCGTCGTCGTCCCGGAGACGGTGTAGTCGGCGAGCTTGCCGGCGACGAACCGCCCGATGTCGTGCTGGGCCTCCTGGGTCGACCCGCCGACGTGCGGGGTGAGGATGACGTTGGGCAGCCCGCGCAGCGCCGAGGTGAACGGGTCGCCCTGCTCGCGTGGCTCGTGGGGGAACACGTCGACGGCCGCGCCGGCGATGTGGCCGGACAGCACGTTCTCGCGCAGCGCCTCGTGGTCGACGACGAACCCGCGGGAGAGGTTGAGGAACAGGCTGCGGCGGCGCATCCGGGCGAACTGCTCGGCGCCGAAGAGCCCGGCGTTGCCGGCCCGCCCGTCGACGTGCAGGGTCACCGTCTCGGCCCGCTCGAGCAGCTCCTCCAGGCTGCCGCAGGCCTGCGCGTTGCCCAGCGCGAGCTTGTCCTCGAGGTCGTAGAAGAGGACCCGCATGCCCAGCGCCTCGGCGAGCACCGACAGCTGGCTGCCGATGTTGCCGTAGCCGACGATGCCCAGCGTCCGCCCGCGGATCTCGTGGCTGCCGGCCGCCGACTTGTCCCACGTCCCGGCGTGCAGCGCGCGGTCCCGGTCGACCAGCCGCCGGGCCAGGATGATGATCTCGGCGATGGCCATCTCCACCACGCTGCGGGTGTTGGAGTACGGCGCGTTGAACACCGCCACCCCGGCGGTGGCGGCCGCGGCGAGGTCGATCTGGTTGGTGCCGATGCAGAAGGCCCCCACCGCCGCCAGGCCGGGACGGTGGCGGACGACGTCGGCGGTCACCTGGGTCTTCGAGCGGATGCCCAGGACGTCGACGCCGTCGAGGGCGGCGATCAGGTCGGCCTCGTCCAGCGCTCCCCGCAGCGACTCGACCTCGTAGCCGGCCGAGCCGAGGAGGTCGGCCGCCACCGCGTCGATGTTCTCCAGCAGCAGGGCTCTCGGCACGGGTCGTTCTCCTCGTCGGCAGGACCGGGCAGCCGCGCGCCCGACCTCGCGCCGCCGGCCGGGCTCGGCGGGCGGGGCGGGGTCCCGGTCGGGTGGGGCACGCAGGCCCCGGTCCGGGTGGTGGACCACGTCGACGACGAGTATCCGGGCTCCGGCAGCGGGCGGTGGGCACCGGGTGGCGCCCGGGACGCCGGGTGCTCGCGCGGCGGCGGGTGGGTGGGAGTGGGCAGGGTGGTCATCGCGGGTCTCCGGGAGGACGGGGGTCGGTCGGCCGGGACGGGACGGGCGCCCGGTCCTGCCGGGCCGGGGAGCGTCGGTGCCGGCCGGCCAGCCGCGCCGCCTCGGCCTCGACCAGGGCCCGCGCGGCGGCGACGGCGTCGGCCGCCGCGGCCCCGCCGCCTGCCCTCGCCTCGCGCTGCAGCAGGGCGAGGTCCACGACGTGGACGGCGGGCAGCGCCGCGACGGCCGGGTCGACGTCGCGGGGCAGTGCCAGGTCGACGACGACCAGCGGACGGTCCGGCCGGCCGCTCACGGCGCGGGAGACCACCCCGGCACCCAGGACCGGGCCGGGGGCCCCGGTGCAGGTGAGCAGGACATCGGCGGCGGCCACCTCGCGGGGCAGGTCGGCCGGGTCGGCGGCGCGGCCGCCGACCCGTCCGGCCAGCCGCCGCGCCGAGGCCGTCGTCCGGCTGCTGACCGTCACCGCGGCACCCCGGCGGGCCAGGGCGGTGGCCGCCAGTGCCCCCATCGACCCGGCGCCCACCACCAGCGCCGAGCGGCCGCGGAGGGGACCGGTGCAGTCCTCGGCGCGGTCCAGGGCGACCGCCACCAGGGAGGGGCCGGCCCGGTCGATGCCGGTCTCGGAGCGCACCCGCTTGCCCACGCGCAGCGCCCGCTGGGCCACCGGGTGCAGCGCGCGGCCGACCGTGCCCTCCTCCTGCGCCAGCGCGTACGCCGCGCGCAGCTGGCCCAGCACCTGCGGCTCGCCCACGACCATCGAGTCCAGGCCCGCGGCGACGGCGAACAGGTGGGCGACCGCCCGGTCCCCGCGGTGCACGGTCAGGTACGGGGAGAGTTCCTCCACCACCACCCCGGCGGAGCGGGCCAGCACCCGGCTCACGTCGGCCACGCCGCCGTGGCAGCCGTCGACCTCGGCGAGGACCTCGACCCGGTTGCAGGTGGCCAGCACCAGCGCCTCGCGGACGGAGTTCCGGGCGACCAGTCGGTGCAGCGCCGCGGCCACGTCGCCGCCGGCCATCGCGCACCGCTCGAGCACCTCGATCGGGGCGGTCCGGTGGCTGACGCCGACCGCGAGGAGGCTCACGCCGCCCCCTCCGGCTCGGCCGCCGCGCCGGCGGTCACAAGGCGCTGCGACGCGGGACGGCGGTGCCGGCTCGCAGCGCGGCGCCGCCGGGTCCCCAGGTACCACTCGGCGACGGCGAGGTCGACCACCCAGGACACCAGCGCGAGCGTGGCGTAGGCGCGGTCGGCCGCGACGCCGACGTCCGTGCCCAGGACGACCAAGAGGGCGGTCAGGGGCACGTTCAGCAACCGCAGCGTGACGGCGGTGTAGGTCAGGGCGAAGGTCCGGACCGCCCAGCGCCGGTGCCCGGCGACGTCCCGGCGCCGGATCGCCCGGTACGCCGCCGCCGCGCAGACCAGCCACACGATCCCGGTGGTGCCGAACCCGACGCCCACCACCGCTCCGCCCGTGGTGAACGGGGCGATGGCCACGCTGGTGCACCCGGCGACCGCGATCGCGCCGAGCACGACCCGGCCGGCCACCCGGTGCAGCCGCGGCCACCGTGCCCGCACCCGCGCCGCGATCTGCAGCGGGGCCAGCAGCAGTGCCAGGCCGCCGGTGACGACGTGCACCAGGAACACCAGGGAGACGGCGCTCCCCTGCTCGGCGTAGTGGGGGGCGAGGTTCCCCGACGCCGACACCAGGTACGGCGTCACGAACAGGACGACGACCGCCACCGCGGTCAGGGAGAGGAACCCGTAGGCGACCCGCCGCCCGGCCCCTCCCCTCGGTCGCCGCCTGCTCCCTCGCCGGGCCGTCCGCTGCTCGTTCCCTGTCATGGGGGTCTCCGGTGCTGCCGTGCCGGGCCGGGCCGGCGGTCTGCGGGGTCCCAGGTTCGCGGCGGGCGGACGCCGTCCACGAGCCCCGCGGGGGTCGGGGTCCGCTCTCCCGCGGGTGGACTCCAGGGGCCGGCTCCTCCCCCGCCTCCTGCGCCGCCTCCCTCGCGCGAGGCAGCCACGACGACTCCCGCGGGGTGTCGCCGCGGCGGGCCCCGCGAGGCACGATGGGAGGTGTCGCCACCTGCCCCGACCGGCCGTACACCCCGGCGCCGCCGTCCGTGGGTGCCTGCCCGGACCGACGTGTGGCTCGCCGGCGCCATGGCGGTGGCCTCGGCCGCGTGGGTCCTGGCCGACACCGCCGGCCCCCCGTACCGGCCGGCCGGCGTCCCCGCGCTCCTCCTCGCCGCGGTCGCGGCGGCCGGGCTGCTCTGGCGCCAGGTCGCACCGCTGGCCGCGGTGTCGGTGACCGGCCTCCTCGTCGTGGCCAACGCGGCGGCCGGGCACATCGTCGGGCCGGTCCAGTTCCCGCTGTGGATGGCCCTGTTCACCTGCTACGCGGTCGGGGGGCGCCGGCTGCGTGCGGCGGCCGCCGCGGGAACGGTCCTGGCCCTCGCCGGCTACGTGGCGTTCGACCGCGGCACCCCGGTCGCCGAGCTGCCGGCCATCGCCGTGCTGTTCCTGTTCGCGACCGTCGCGGGGGAACTGAGCAGGCGGCGGGCGCGGGCCGCGGCGGCGGAGGCGCGGCGGGCGGACGAGAACGACCGGCGGGCGCTGGTGGCCGAGCGGCTGCTCGCGCAGGAGCGCACCCGGCTGGCCCGCGAGCTGCACGACTCGCTCGGGCACACGGTCAACGTCATGGTCCTGCAGGCCGGGGTGGGGCGGCGGGTGTTCGGCGAGAACCCCGCCTTCGCGCAGGAGGCGCTGAGCGGCATCGAGACCATGGGCCGCGGCGCGCTGGAGGAGCTCGACCGGCTGCTCCGGGTGCTGCAGCCCGACGAGGGCAACCGACACGCCGTGCCGTTCGCACCGACGATGGCGGACCTGGAGGAACTGGCCGGCCGGATCCGGTCGACCGGGCGCCCGGTGGAGCTCAGCATGGACGGCGTCGAGCTGCCGGACAGCACCGCACGGGCGCTGTACCGGATCGTGCAGGAGGCGCTGACCAACGCCGTCCGGCACACGGCCGCCGGCCGGATCCGGGTCGAGGTCACGCGGGACGGCGACCGGGTCGTGACCGACGTCCTCAACGAGGGCGCCCGGTGCGAGGAGCCCGTGTCGGGGCGCGGGCTGGTCAACATGCGCGAGCGGGCCCGGCTGGAGGGCGGCTCGCTGGAGGCCGGCCCGGTCGAGGGCGGGTTCCGGGTGCGGGCGGTGCTGCCGGCCACCTCGGCGGTGACGGCGTGATCCGGGTCCTGCTCGCCGACGACGACGCCCTGGTGCGCGGCGGGCTGCGGGCGCTGCTGGGCGCCGAGGACGACATCGACGTCGTCGGGGAGGCCGCCGACGGCCGGCAGGCGGTCAGCCGCGCGCGGGACCTGCAGCCCGACGTCGTCCTCATGGACGTGCGCATGCCCGGCGTCGACGGGGTCGGCGCGACCCGCGAGATCGTGTCGTGGCCGCGGCGCCCACGGGTGCTGGTGCTCACCACCTTCGACCTCGACGAGGTGGTCGACGACGCCCTCGACGCCGGCGCCGACGGCTTCCTGCTCAAGCGCGCCACGCCCGAGCAGCTCGTCGACGGGATCCGCACGGTCGTCGCCGGCGATGCGCTGGTCGCCCCGGCGGTGACCCGGCGGCTGCTGGCCCTGCACGCCGGCCGGCGGCCGCCCGACCGCGACCGGCTGGCGCGGGCGGCGCAGCTGACCGAGCGGGAGGCGGAGGTGCTGCGCGCCCTGGCCGAGGGCCTGTCGAACGCCGAGATCGCCCGCCGCATCTGGATCTCGCCGGAGACGGTCAAGACCCACGTCAAGAGCATCCTGGCCAAGCTGGGCGTGCGGGACCGCACGCAGGCCGTGGTCTGGGCGTACCGGACCGGCTTCACCGGCACGCCGTGACCGGGGACCGTCCCGCACGGGGGGAGCGCTCCGTGCCGACGCCGTCCTTCCACCCCGATCTGCGCGCGGCGCGGTTCGTCCCCCGCACCGTGGTGGGCCCGCGCACCCTGCGGCCGGTCCGACTCGGAACCCGGGTGCTCGCCGCTGCCCGCCGGCAGCAGGGCGCGGTGGCGGTACCGGTCGCGCCGGGGGTGTCGGTGCGCCTGTTCCGCCCGGCGTCGGCCGGCCCCCGGACGCCGGCACTGCTGTGGATGCACAGCGGGGGGCTGGTCATCGGCACCGCCCGCCAGGACGACCGCGCCTGCCGCCGCCTCGCCGACGGGCTGGGCATCGCGGTCGCCTCCGTGGAGTACCGGCTCGCGCCGGAACACCCCTTCCCCACCCCGCTGGAGGACTGCGCCGCCGCGCTCCGGTGGCTGGCGGGGCAGCCGTTCGTCGACCCGGAGCGGATCGCGCTCGGGGGCGCCAGCGCCGGCGGCGGCCTGGCGGCCGCGCTGGCGCTGCACACCCGGGAGCACGGCGGGGTGCGACCGGTCCTGCAGCTGCTCTCCTACCCGATGCTCGACGACCGGACGGCGGCGCGCACCGACCTCGACCAGCGCTGCGTGCGGATCTGGAACCAGCGCAGCAACCGGTTCGCCTGGCGGTCCTACCTCGGCCCGGCCCGGCCGACCGCGGAGGTCCCCGCGCTGGCGGCGCCGGCGCGCGCCCGGGACCTGTCCGGTCTCCCGCCGGCCTGGATCGGCGTGGGTACCTGCGACCTGTTCCACGACGAGGACGTGGCCTACGCCCGGCGGCTGGCGCAGGCCGGGGTCGACTGCGCCCTGCACGTCGTGCCCGGGGCGTACCACCTCTTCGACGACGTCGAGCCGGGGGCAGCGGTCTCCCGCGCATTCCTCCGGGCCCGGACCGCCGCGCTGGCCGCCGCCCTCGACCGCGGCCGCGGTTCCTGACCGGCCCGTTCCACCGCCCGCCCCGGCACGGGTCCGGGTAGCGTCGCCGGCGAGGCGCCGGGCGGCCCGGACCCCGTCGACCCCGCCGGCGCCCGGGGAGGTCGCGGGCCATGACGAGCGAAGGACGCATCCGGCACGCGGGTCTGCGGCGGAAGGTGGTCCCGGCCGAGGAGGCCGCGGCCCTGATCACCCCCGGGTCGACCGTGGGCATGAGCGGTTTCACCGGGGCGGGCTACCCCAAGGCGGTCCCGCTCGCCCTGGCGCGGCGGATCGCGGAGGCCAACGCCGCCGGCACCCCGTTCCGGATCAACGTGTGGACCGGCGCGTCGACCGCCCCGGAGCTCGACGGCGCGCTCGCCGCCGCGGACGGCATCGAGCTGCGGCTCCCCTACCAGTCCGACCCGGTGAGCCGCGAGAAGATCAACGCCGGGACGATGGAGTACATCGACGTGCACCTCTCGCACGTCGCGCAGATGGCGTGGGAGGGCTTCCTCGGCCCGCTCGACGTCGCGCTGGTCGAGGTCAGCGCGATCACCGCGGACGGCGACCTGGTGCCCTCGTCCTCCATCGGCAACAACAAGACCTGGCTGGACCGGGCCGACGCGGTGGTCCTCGAGGTCAACGCGTGGCAGAGCGAGGCCCTCGAGGGCATGCACGACGTCTACTACGGCACCGCGCTCCCGCCCGACCGCAGGCCCATCCCGCTGACCCGCCCGGGCGACCGGATCGGCGTGCCGCACCTGCGGTGCCCGCCGGAGAAGGTGGTCGCGGTCGTCGAGACCGACGCCCCCGACCGCAACAGCCCCTTCAAGGCGCCCGACGAGGCGTCGCGGCGGATCGCCGGGCACCTCATCGAGTTCCTGGAGCACGAGGTGGGCCGCGGCCGCGTGCCACCGGGCCTGCTCCCCCTGCAGTCCGGGGTGGGCAACGTGGCCAACGCGGTCCTCGCCGAGCTGGCGCAGTCGCCGTTCGAGGACCTCGCCGCCTACACCGAGGTCATCCAGGACGGCATGCTCGAGCTGCTGCAGTCGGGGCGGATGTCGGTCGCCTCGGCCACGGCCTTCTCCCTGAGCGAGGCCGCCGCCGCGGACGTCAACGACAACGCGGCCGACTACCGCGACCGGATCGTGCTGCGCCCGCAGGAGATCAGCAACCACCCGGAGATCGTGCGCCGCCTCGGCGTGCTGGCCATGAACGGCGTCATCGAGGCCGACATCTACGGCAACGTCAACTCCACGCACCTCATGGGCAGCCGCATCCAGAACGGCATCGGCGGCTCCGGCGACTTCGCCCGCAACGCCTACATCTCCTTCTTCGTCACCCCGTCGACGGCGAAGGGCGGCGCCATCTCCAGCATCGTGCCGATGGTGTCGCACGTGGACCACACCGAGCACGACGTGCACGTCGTCGTCACCGAGCAGGGGCTGGCCGACCTGCGCGGGCTGGCCCCGCGCAAGCGGGCGCGGCTGCTGATCGACAACTGCGCGCACCCGGACTACCGGCCGCTGCTGGAGGACTACCTGGACCGGGCGCTCAAGGGCGCCTACGGCCGGCACACCCCGCACCTGCTCGAGGAGGCGCTGAGCTGGCACGCCCGGTTCGTCCGCACCGGCAGCATGGCACCGCAGTCCTGACCGCAGTCCCGACGACCGCAGTCCCGACGACGGTCCCGACGACGGCCCCGACGGGACCTCAGGCGGACGGCGGGGCGAAGAGCTCCAGCGGCAGGCCGTCGGGGTCCTTGAAGGACAACCCCGACCCGTAGGCGGCGTCCACCACCCCGTCGTGCGCGATGCCCAGGGCCTCCAGGCGCCCCGCCCAGGCGTCGAGCCCCTGCCGGTCGGGCACGCCGAACGCGAGGTGGTCCAGGCCGGGACGGCGCGGCGAGTGCGGCAGGTCCTCGATCCCCTCGGGGAACTCGTGCAGGCCGAGCAGGGTCCCGCCGAGTGCGAAGACGACGTGCCGGAACGGTCCGGTGTCCTCGTCGAGCACCGGCTCCGCCCCGACGAGCGCCCGGTACCAGGGGACGCTGACGTCGAGGGAGCGGACGGTCAGCGCCACGTGCGTGATGGGGCCGAGGCCGGGCCCGCCGGCCGATCCGCTCTCCTGCGACATCGTCATCCGTTCCTCTCGTCCGTGTGCGGCGACCGCCACTGACCGCGCGACCGCCCCAGCCTCCACCCTGCGGGCCCGCCCAGGGAAGCGGGCGCCGCCCAGCGCCCACGGCCGGCCGCTGCCACGATGCCGTCATGAGCCACGGCCACGCCGTCCAGGACGAGCTCCGCGAGCCGGCGCGCGCGCTGCGCCGTGCGATCCCCGAGGTCTACGACGGCTACCGCCGGCTGCACGCCGCCGCCTACGCCGCGGGCGCGCTGGACGAGAAGACCAAGGAGCTGATCGCGCTCGCCATCGCGGTCAGCGAGCAGTGCGACGGGTGCATCGCCTCGCACGCCCGCGGTGCCGTCCGCACCGGCGCCACCGAGGCCGAGGTCGCCGAGGCGCTCGGCGTCGCCATCGCGATGAACGGGGGGCCGGGCACCGTCTACGGCCCCCGCGCCTTCGCCGCCTACCGGGAGTTCGCCGAGCAGCCCGGCCCCCGGCAGGGCTGACCGGCGGTCCCCGCGCCGGGAGCGGCCGGCGCGGGGCCGTCCGGGGAGGAGGCGACCGTGGGGAGCCCGTCCGACCGCCGGGGAACGGCGCACCGGGCCCGGCCGCCACGCCGGCGGCCGGCGGTCGGCCTGCCGCCCACCAGCGGGGCGGCGGTGATGAGCACCGGCATCCTGTCGACGGCGGCGCAGTACGCGGGCCTGGGGGCGCTGTCCTGGGTCCTGCTGGTGCTGGCCGTGCTCGCCGGGCTGGTGCTGGGGGCTGCCCTGGTCGGCCGGCTGCTCACCGACCGGTCCGGCTGGCTCGCCGACGCCGCCACGCCGGCCTCGCTGACCGGGGTGGCGGCGACCGCGGTGGTCGGCGGGCGGTTCGCCGCCCTCGGCTGGACGGCCGCCGCGTGGGCGCTGCTGGCCGCCGCCGCGCTGCTGTGGCTGGTCCTGCTGCCGCTCGTGCTGCGGCACTGGCGGGTCCCCACGGTCGGGGCGAGCTTCCTGGTCTGCGTCGCCACGGAGGGGCTGGCCGTGCTGTCGGCGACGCTGGGCGGGGCAACCGGCGCCCGCGCGGCCGTCGTCGCCGGCTGCGCGGCGTTCCTGCTCGGACTCCTCCTCTACGCCGGAGTCGTCGCCCGCTTCCACTGGCGGCAGCTGGCCGTCGGCGCCGGCGACCACTGGGTGGTCGCCGGAGCACTGGCGATCGCCAGCCTGGCCGGGGCGCAGCTGCTGCTCGCGGGAGACCGGCTCGGCCTGCCCGACGGCGTCCGGGCGCCGCTGCGCGTGCTCGACCTGGCCCTCTGGGCCGGCGCGGTGGCCGGCTACGTGGTCCTGCTGGGCTGCGAGCTGCGCTGGCCCCGCCCGCGCTACGACGTCCGCCGGTGGGCCACGGTCTTCCCGATGGGGATGACGACCGCGGCGAGCTCCGCCGTCGCGGCGGCCGACCGGCTGCCGGCGCTCGCCGTCCTGGGGCACGTCCTGCTCTGGCCGGGGCTGGCCGCCTGGGCGCTCGCCGTGGTGGGGGCGACCCGCCGGTGGCTGCGGCGGGTCGGGTCGCACGGCTGAGCCGCACGGACGCGGGCCGCGTCCGGGACCCGGCCCTCAGGGCCGGTCCGGTCCCGACCGGCCGCGGGCGACGCCCAGGTGGTGCGTCACGGCCTCGCCCAGAGCGACGGCGTCGACGGCGACCGTGACGATCGTGGCGCCCTCGGCGGCGTACCCGGCGGCCTCCTCCCCGCTGTAGGCGTGCACCCCGACGGGCACGCCGGCCGCCCGGGCGCGGGCGACGATCGAGGACAGCACGCCGCGCAGCTCCCCGCGGCGCTCGTCGCCGGTCAGCCCCAGGGACAGGGACAGGTCGCCCGGGCCGACGTAGACCCCGTCCAGTCCCTCGACGGCGAGGACGGCGTCGAGGTCGTCGAGCGCGGTCGCGGACTCCACCATCACCACCACCAGCGGCTGGTCGGCGCCGCCGGAGAGCCGCCCGATCGACCGGCTCCCGGCCGGGGCGTACCGGCAGGCGGCGACGACCTCCCGGGCGTGCGCGGCGTCGCGCACGTTGGGCACGACGACGCCCCGGGCGCCCAGGTCGAGCGGGCGGCCGACGTCGGCGAAGGCGGGGCTGCGGGTCCGCACCAGCGGCACCGAGCCCGCCGCGGTGACCGCCGCCGCGACGCCCGGCAGCCCGGCCTCGCCCAGGGCCCCGTGCTGCAGGTCCACGACGACGAAGTCGGGGCCGGTCCGCGCGAGCACCTCGCCGGTCACCGGGCCGGGCAGCAGGCTCCACAGGCCGTGGCACGGCTGTCCGGCCGACCACCGCCGCCGCAGCTCGACCTCGCTCGTCGCCATCCCCGGAGCCACCCCTCCCGCCGGACACCGCCCCGCCGCGCACCGCTCCGGGACGATCCTGCTCGGCGGCTCCCGCCCGCGCGACCGAGACCGCCGGCGCCGCGCGCGGGGAGGCACCCCGCGCCCCGGGAATGCGCCGCGGCGGCCGGGGTTGGTGCTCGGCGTGACCACCGTGACCCGCGCGTCGGTCGGGCTGCGCTCCGAGCGCGGACCCGTGCTCGGAGCGGTGATGCTCAGCACCGCCCTCATCGCCCTGGACAGCACCATCATCGCGACGGCCGTCCCCGCCGTCGTCGACGACCTCGGCGGCTTCAGCCAGTTCCCGTGGCTGTTCAGCGTGTACCTGCTCACCCAGGCGGTGACCGTCCCCGTCTACGGCAAGCTCGCCGACGTCTACGGCCGCAAGCCCGTGCTGCTGTTCGGCATCGCGGTGTTCGTCGCCGCGTCGCTGTTCTGCGGCCTCGCCTGGTCGATGCCGGCGCTCGTGATCGGGCGGGCGCTGCAGGGGATCGGCGCCGGCGCCGTCCAGCCGATCGGCATGACCGTCATCGGCGACATCTACACCGTCGAGGAGCGCGCGCGGGTCCAGGGCTACCTCGCGTCGGTGTGGGGCGTGTCCTCGATGCTGGGCCCGACGCTCGGCGGCGTGTTCAGCGACTACCTGTCCTGGCGCTGGATCTTCCTGATCAACCTGCCGCTGGGCGCGCTCGCGCTGGTCGCGCTGTCCCGCCGGTTCACCGAGCGGGTCGAGCGCCGGCAGCACCGGCTCGACGTCGCGGGCGCCGTGCTCCTCTCGGTCGGCTGCTCGCTGCTCATCCTGGGCCTGCTCGAGGGCGGCAGCGCCTGGGCGTGGGGGTCGGGCACCTCGGTCGCCGTCCTCGCCACGGCAGTCGTGCTGCTGGCCGCCTTCGCCGTCGTCGAGCGGCGCGCGGCGGAGCCGGTGCTGCCGCTGTGGGTGCTGCGCCGCCGCATCCTGCTGACCGGCAACGTGGCCGCGCTGGGGCTCGGCGCGCTGCTCATCGGGCTGAGCTCCTACCTGCCGACGTGGGCGCAGAGCGTGCTGGGTGCCAGCGCGCTCGAGGCCGGTTTCGCGCTCGCCGCGCTGACCCTCGGCTGGCCGGTCGCGGCCAGCCAGGCCGGCCGGCTCTACCTGCGCATCGGCTTCCGGAACACCGCGCTCATCGGCGTCGCCCTCGCCGTCCTGGGGACGACGGGGACGGCGCTGCTCGGGCAGCACGCGCGGCTGTGGCAGGTGGGCGCGTGGATGTTCGTCACCGGCGCGGGCCTGGGGCTCTCGTCCTCCCCGCTCATCGTCGCGGTGCAGTCGGTCGTCGGCTGGGACCGGCGCGGGGTGGTCACCGCCACGAACATGTTCTCCCGGTCGATCGGGTCGGCGGTCGGCGCCGCGGTGTTCGGCGCGATCGCGAACACCACGCTGGCCGCTCGCTTCGCCGCGCCGCCGGCCGGCCTGGACGGCGAGGTCCCCACCGACGTCGACAGCACGACCGCCGCCCTCTCCCAGGGCGGCGCCGTGGCGCAGTACGCCCGGGAGAGCCTGCACGCGGCCTCGCACGGTGTGTTCGTCGCGACGGCGGTCACCGCCGTGGTGATCGCGGTCGCCGTGACGGCCATGCCGCGGCGGACCGAACCGCTCCGCTTCGACGACGACGAGCCGGGCACGGACGACGCGGGAGCCGGCCGCCCCGGCCTCCCGGACGACCGTCACCCCCCGACGGGCTGACGACGACGGACCGTCCCGTCGTTCAGTCCTCCTGCTGCCCGTCCTCCTGCAGCGCGGCCGCCCGCCGCTCCGCGCCGGTCTCCCCCGCGTAGCCGACGTCCTGGCCGGCCACCCGTCCGACGAAGGTCTCCGCGGAGCCCGTGCCCGTCGTGGTGTCCGCGTCGGGCCCCTCACCGGCGCCGCCCCCGGTGGCACGCGACAGCGCCTGCGCGTCGTCGCGGTCGACGTCGTCCTCGCCCGGTCGTGGGTCTGGCTGCATGACTGGTCCTCCGTGGAACTGGTGCTCCGTGTCCTCCGGCGGTGCCGGCGAGCAGCGATGCCGCCGTGCCGGACGTGCCCGGCCCCGGCGCCCACGACACCTCCCCGCACGACGGCCGGGTACCGGCGCACAGCCCCCTTTCCACGGCTCCGCGTCCGTGGTCGACTTCCTCCCCCGGTCCCCCCGGCGGCGTCTGCATGGTGTGGAGGCGACGATGTCCCTGGAACAGGACGTGGCGGCGGCTCGCGGAGCGGTGGACGCCCTCGAGCGGGCGTGCGCACCGTTGAGCAGACACTTCGGTGACACCGTGGACGCGCGGCGGCTGAGGGCCGACGTCGCGCGGCTGCGCGACGACATCGACCTGCTGTGCGGCGCGCGGGCCCGCGCGGCGTACGAGCCGTTCGCGACCGTTTACGGCGACGGCGACGACGAGGGCATCGGCGGGTCGGGCCGCACGCGCCGGTGACCACCACCGCGCCACGCGGGACCGGGTCGGTCTCCCCCGGGCACGGCAACGGCGCGCCGGCTCCGCGACGGGCGGCGATCGCGGCGCGGACGCTGCGCACCGACCGCTGGTGGGTCCAGCCCGCGGTCACCGTCCTGGCGCTGGTGCTGTTCGTCGTCTACTCGTCATTCCGGGCCTTCCAGAACGCGCACTACTCCGCCGAGCCCTACATCTCGCCGTTCTACTCGCCGTGCCTCACGACGGCCTGCGAGGGCGACACCTTCCCGGAGCTGTTCACCGGGCCGGCCTGGATCTCGCCGGCGATCTACATCCTGGTCGTGCCGCTGGGCTTCCGGCTGACCTGCTACTACTACCGGAAGGCCTACTACCGGTCGTTCTGGCTGTCCCCACCGGCCTGCGCGGTGGCCGAGCCGCACCGGCGGTACACGGGTGAGACGCGGCTGCCGCTGATCGGGCAGAACGTGCACCGCTACTTCTTCTACCTGGGGCTGCTGTTCAACGTCGTCCTCACCTACGACGCCGTCCTCGCCTTCCGCGACGAGACCGGGGCGTGGGGGCACATGGGTCTCGGCACGCTGGTGCTGCTCGCGAACGCCGCCCTCCTGTGGCTGTACTCGCTGTCGTGCCACTCGTGCCGGCACGTCGTCGGCGGCCGGCTCAACTCCTTCTCCCGGCACCCCCTGCGGTACCGGTTCTGGACGCTGGTCTCGAGGCTGAACGCCCACCACATGCGGTACGCCTGGATCTCGCTGTTCGGCGTCGCGTTCGCCGACTTCTACGTCCTGCTGCTCGCCACCGACACGATCTCCGACCTGAGGTTCTTCTGATGGATCTCGAGAGGCACGAGTACGACGTCGTCGTCGTCGGGGCGGGAGGCGCGGGGCTGCGCGCCGCGATCGAGGCCTGCGAGTCGGGAGCGCGCACCGCCGTCGTGTGCAAGTCGCTGCTCGGCAAGGCGCACACGGTCATGGCGGAGGGCGGCATCGCGGCGGCGATGGCCAACCTCTACCCCGAGGACAACTGGCGGGTGCACTTCCGCGACACCATGCGCGGGGGGAAGATGCTCAACCACTGGCGCATGGCCCAGCTGCACGCCCAGGAGGCGCCGGACCGGGTCCGCGAGCTGGAGGACTGGGGCGCCCTGTTCGACCGCACGCCCGACGGGCTGATCAGCCAGCGAGACTTCGGTGGGCACCGCTACGCCCGCCTCGCGCACGTCGGTGACCGCACCGGCCTGGAACTGATCCGGACGCTGCAGCAGCGCACGGTGGCCCTCGGCATCGACGTGTACATGGAGTGCACGGTCACCCGGCTCCTGACCGACCACGAGGGGATCACCGGCGCCTTCGGGTACTGGCGCGAGTCGGGGCGCTTCGTCGCCTGGCAGGCGCCGTCGGTCGTGCTCGCCACCGGCGGCATCGGCAAGTCCTACAAGGTCACCTCGAACTCCTGGGAGTACACCGGCGACGGGCACTCCCTGGCTCTGCAGGCCGGCGCGACGCTGGTGAACATGGAGTTCGTCCAGTTCCACCCGACGGGGATGGTCTGGCCGCCGTCGGTGCGCGGCATCCTCGTCACCGAGAGCGTGCGCGGTGACGGCGGCGTCCTCCGGAACTCCGCGGGCAACCGCTTCATGTTCGACTACATCCCCGACTTCTTCCGCAAGGAGACCGCGGAGACCGAGGACGAGGCCGACCGCTGGTACGACGACAAGAGGAACAACCGGCGCCCACCTGAGCTGCTCCCTCGTGACGAGGTCGCCCGCGCGATCAACAGCGAGGTCAAGGCCGGCCGCGGCACCCCGCACGGCGGGGTCTTCCTCGACATCGCCTCCCGCCGTCCCGCGGACTACATCCGCAAGCGGCTGCCCTCGATGTACCACCAGTTCCGGGAGCTCGCCGAGGTCGACATCACGGCCGAGGCGATGGAGGTCGGGCCCACCTGCCACTACGTGATGGGCGGGGTGGAGGTCGACCCCGACACCCAGGCGGCCCGCGTGCCGGGCCTGTTCGCGGCCGGCGAGGTGTCCGGCGGCATGCACGGGTCCAACCGGCTCGGCGGCAACTCGCTGTCCGACCTGCTGGTGTTCGGACGCCGGGCCGGGCTCGCCGCCGCCGAGCACGCCCGGACGCGCACGGGCCGGGTCGCGCTCCCCGACGACGCGCTGGCCGACGCCGCGCGGGCGGCCCTGGCGCCGTTCGAGCGGGAGGGCGGCGAGAACCCCTACGCCGTCCAGCACGACCTGCAGCAGACGATGCACGACCTCGTCGGCATCATCCGCACCGCACCGGAGATGGAGCAGGCACTCGAGCGCATCGCCGCGCTCCGGCAGCGGGTGGCCGACCTGTCGGTCGAGGGACACCGGCAGTACAACCCCGGCTGGCACCTGGCCCTCGACCTGCCGCACATGCTCCTGGTCAGCGAGTGCATCGCCCGCGCCGCCCTGGCACGGGAGGAGAGCCGGGGCGGGCACACCCGCGACGACTTCCCGGCCACCGACCCGGAGTGGGCCAGGACGAACCTGGTCTGCGCCCGCGCCGCTGACGGCTCCGTCGCGCTGACCCGGCAACCGCTGCCCCAGATGCCGCCGGAGCTCGCCGAGGTCTTCGAGGAGTCGGCATGACCTACGACGCCACGTTCCGGGTGTGGCGGGGGGACGCCTCCGGCGGGGACCTGCAGACCTTCACCGTGGCGGTCAACGAGGGGGAGGTGGTGCTCGACGTCATCCACCGGCTGCAGGCCACGCAGGCCGGCGACCTCGCCGTCCGGTGGAACTGCAAGGCCGGCAAGTGCGGATCGTGCAGCGCGGAGGTCAACGGGCGCCCGCGGCTGATGTGCATGACCCGGATGAGCACGTTCGGTGAGGCCGAGACGGTGACCGTCACCCCGCTGCGGACGTTCCCCGTCATCCGCGACCTGGTCACCGACGTGTCGTTCAACTACGAGAAGGCCGCGCGGATCCCGGCGTTCACCCCGCGGCCGCGGGAGGCCGACGGCAACCACCGGGTGCAGCAGGTCGACGTCGAGCGGTCGCAGGAGTTCCGCAAGTGCATCGAGTGCTGGCTGTGCCAGGACACCTGCCACGTCATCCGCGACCACGAGGAGAACAAGGAGGCCTTCGCCGGACCCCGCTTCCTCATCCGGCTGGCCGAGCTGGACATGCACCCGCTGGACGTCCTGGACCGCCGGGACGCCGCGCAGGACGAGTTCGGGCTCGGCTACTGCAACATCACCAAGTGCTGCAGCGAGGTCTGCCCGGAGGGCATCCACCTCACCGACAACGGCATCATCCCGCTCAAGGAACGGGTGGTGGACCGCAGGTACGACCCCCTCACCTGGCTGGGGTCGAAGATCGGGCGGCGGCCCCGGACCTGACGCCGGCGGGGCGGGCCGCGGTCAGACCAGGGCCCGCGATCAGACGAGGGCGGTGCCGATGAGTCCCTTGCGGGTGACCAGGGCGGCGAGCCGTTCCTCCGGGAGCTGCTCGGTACCGGCCGGACGGCGCGGCAGCACCATGTACCGCGACTCGGCGCTGGCGTCCCACACCGAGATGCGGGTCCGCTCCGGCAGCTCGAGGCCGAACTCGCGCAGCACGCCGCGGGGGTCGCGCACCACCCGCGAGCGGTAGGCCTCGCTCTTGTACCACCCGGGCGAGGGCCCCAGCAGCGCGATCGGGTAGCAGGAGCACAGCGTGCAGACCACGACGTTGTGCTCCGCCTCGGTGTTGGCGACGACCTTCAGTCGCTGCTCCTGCAGGCCGCCGGCCATCGACAGCCCGAGCTCGCGGATCGCGCTGTTGGCGTCGGCCAGCAGGCGGTCGGCGAAGCCCGGGTCCGCCCAGGCGCGGGCGGCGATCCGGGCGCCGTTGGCCGGTGTGCCGCCGGCGAGGAACTCGTCGATCCGGCGGTCGATCTCGCCGTCGTCGAGCAGGCCCCGGCTCTCCAGCAGGGCCTCCACGTGGCGCACCCGCGCCGAGACGAGCGAGCTGGGGTGGTCACCGCTCACGGGTCCTCCTCGATCGGGGTCAGGTAGTCGGCCCACAGCTCCACGGTCACCGTGTGGTCCCCCGAGCCGAACAGGTCGGCGGCGGCGAACTGCACGTGCCACACCTGCTGCGGGGCGCCGGCGCGGCCGCGGGCCCGGTCGTCGGCCAGCGGGTGCCTGCCCGCCTCCTCCACGAGCACGCCGACGGCGCCGCGCGCGTAGCGGGGCAGGCGGGTGTGCCCGGCGGGGTCGGTCGTACGGGTGCGCACCCGCACGCCGGGGGCGAGCTCAGCCACGCGGCGGTTCCAGCTCGTCGGCGGACGCCACGCCCTTCTCCGCCAGCAGCGTGGTGATCGCGGTGAACCAGCGCTCGTAGTAGGAGGCGGCGAGGTACTCCTCCGGCGGCATCCGCTCGATGGCGTCCCGGAACTCGTCGAGGTTGTAGACGCCCCGCTTGATCAGCGCGCCGTTGAGGGCGAGGACGTGGGCCTCCCAGTCGGCGTGGAAGGGCGGCTCCTCGGCCTCCTCGACGATCGCCGGGAAACCGGACATCCCGCCGACGTCGTTGATGCGGCTCACCGGCCCTTCCTACCGTGCCGGCGGCGGCGGGCGCACCGTGACGGCGGCGAGCACCGCCGGGTACGCCCGGTCGGCCACGGCCCGCAGCTCGGCGTCCGTACGGTCCTGCACGGGGTGCGGGACCAGGACGCAGGGCGCGGGGAAGCCCAGCGCCTCACCCTGGAGCCGGGCGGCGTCGGCGAACGCCTCGCTGGCGAGGAACACCCCCACGACGCCGCGGCGCTCGAGGTCGGCGATGTCGTGCACACTGCACGACGTGCACGAGCCCTAGTCGGCCAGTGCCTCGATCACGACCTCGCACTGCTCGGCGATCTCGTGTCGCAGGTCGACCGGGGCGGTCCGGGCGAATGTCGGCTTGGCGTAGCGGCGCACCGTCGCACCGTCCTCGCGCAGCAGCTCGGCGAGGCGGTCAAGGACGACGTCCCCGCGCGCCTTGCTGATGTCGAGCAGGCCGACGGTGCGGCCGCGCAGCGAGGCGGGGCGGGGCAGCGGGGCCCGGGACGGCGCCCGCTGCTCGCCGGTCGGGTCCAGGACGGTCGTCATGCGCCCACCTCTCGGGTCACCGGGACACTCCCCGTCTCGCCTGCCACCCAACCGCCGAGGACGGCACTGAACAGCCCGGCGTCGCCGCCGGCGTGCACCACGAGCAACCCGCCGGGCCGGAACTTGGGCAGGGACCGGCTGCCCAGCGCGGCGGCGGCGTCCTCGGGGATGCCCTCGGCCATGCCGCCGGCCCCGCGGACCAGCTCGGCCGCGGGCAGGGCGAGCAGCTCCTCCAGCTCGGCCAGCAGCCGGGCGCGGTCCCAGCCGGCCTCGCGGAACACCCGCCCGTGCTCGGGCGAGACGACGAGCACCGCGTCGAAGGCCAGCGGCAGCTTCGGGTGCGCGTTCACCCGCAGGCAGGCCGCGAAGCTGCGGGCCAGCGACCCGGGGTCGCGGCTGAGCTGGTCGACCACCGGCTGCACGCCGGAGCCGGCGACGACGGTCACCGCGTCGCCGGGCACACCGCGCTCGGCCGCCAGCGGCAGGAACGGGCTGTCGTGCTCGCGCTCGGCGAAGCAGCAGGTGTACTTGCCGGGGTTGCCGAGCGTCGCCCGGTCGACCTCGCCGGGACGGCCGCCCCCGACGTTGCGCACCACCAGCTGCAGCGCCCGGCCGATCGTGGCGTTCGCGCGGTTGCCCTGCCCGAGGGCGTTGACGCCGCTGTTCATCCCGATCCGGGCCGCGACCCGCCCGTTGACGACCACGACCGGGCCGGCGAAGTACGTCGTGGCCAGCAGCCCGTGCAGCGCGAACTCCTCCGCGCACGCCGCCTCGAGCGCGGCCAGGACCACCGGCAGGTGCTCCGGCAGGCAGCCGGCCATCACCGCGTTCACCGCGACCTTCTCGACCGTGCACTCGACCAGGTCCGGGGGCACGACGGCGACCACCTCGCCGGGGTCGCGCACGGTGCCGCGCAGCATCCGCAGCACCCGCTCGGGCGTCGGCGGGACGACCGGCAGCCCGTCGGTCCAGCCCCGGTCGAACAGCGCCTCGTGCTCGTCCTCCAGCGCGGCGAGCTCGACCCGCCGGCTGCGCAGCCCGGTGCCGCCGTAGCGGGCCTCGAGGGCGTCGATCCGGAAGGGGTCGACCGACAGGGAGCCGCAGCCGGGCCGGTGCTCGGGCAGGTCCGGCCCCAGCCCGGGCACACCGGTCAGCGCCTCCCACTGCTCCCGGCTCCACCCGACCACCCGCGCCGTCTCCCGCCCGTCCTCGATCCGCAGCAGGGTCGGGACGGTCTCGACCTCCAGGCGGTAGGAGAGCTCGAGGTCGGTGTCGTCGCCGTCGAACCACGAGGCGTCGTCCTGGCACCACACGGCGGCGCCGAGCCCGCGCAGCACCGGCTCCACCAGCACGCAGGTGGGGCAGTCGCGCTTGACCACCGCGACGAGACCGTCGGGGAGCTGCACCGTCGCGACGTTAGCCCACCCGGCCCCGGGCCGGCAGCGGTCGGAGCGGCAGCGGACCGCTGCTCCGCCTGGCGGGCCCGGCCGTGGGAGCGGACACCCACCCCGCGCGGCGCCCCGCACGGCGGCGACGGATGATCGGCGGGCCGTCCGGCCACGTCCGAGGAGCCGCCGATGTCCTGCCCCGCGACCGAGCCCGCCGCGGCGCCCGCCTGGTTCGAGGAGGCACTCGCCGCGACGCCGGTGCGGCGGGTGGCCGAGGTCGACGGGAGGCCGATCGCCTACCGGGTGTGGGGGGAGGCCGGGCGGCCCGGTCTCGTGCTGGTCCACGGCGGCGCCGCGCACTCGGGCTGGTGGGACCACATCGCCCCGCAGCTGCACTCGCACCGGGTCGTGGCGCTGGACCTGAGCGGGCACGGCGACAGCGGCCGGCGCCCGGCCTACGACATGGAGACGTGGGCCCGCGAGGTGGTGGCCGTGGCCGCGGCCGAGGACCTCGAGCGGCCCGTCGTCCTGGGCCACAGCATGGGCGGCTGGGTCGCCCTCACCGTCGGGGTGGGGCACCCGGGCGCGGTCTCCGCCGTCGCGGTCGTCGACTCCCCCCTCGTCGCGCGGCCACCGGAGGAGGAGCGGCTGCGCGAGCGGCGGCGCCCCTCCCGGTCCTACGCCACCGCGGAGGAGGCGGTCGCCCGCTTCCGCACCGTCCCGCACCAGGACGTGCTGCTCCCCTACGTCCGGGAGCACGTCGCCCGGAACTCGCTGCGCCGGGTCGAGGACGGGTGGAGCTGGAAGTTCGACCCGCAGCTGTGGGGCCGGCCACCTGCGCTGACCGAGCTCCTGCCGCGGCTGACCTGCCCGGCGGCGCTGTTCCGGTGCGAGAAGGGACTGGTCGGCCGGCGGATGGCGGCCGAGATGGCCGGGCTCGTCGCCGGCGGCCTGCCGGTCGTCGAGCTCCCGGACGCCGGTCACCACCCGGTGTTCGACCAGCCGCTCGCCCTCGTGACCGGCATCCGGACCCTGCTCGCGTTCTGGCCCCACGGCGGCCCGGCCCGGCGCTGACCGGGCGCGGCCACCCCGGCGCGGACGTAGGGTTCCGCGTGGACTTCGCCGACCTGACCCGGCCGTTCGTCATCGCCCACCGCGGCGGGGCCGTGCAGGTGCCCGAGCACACGATGGAGGGCTACCGGGTCGCGGTGGGCCAGGGGCTGCCGGTCATCGAGCAGGACGTCGCCACCCTCGCCGACGGGGGGCTCGGCGTCATGCACGACGGCACCGTCGACCGCACGACCACCTCCAGCGGCAACGTCGCCGACCACACCTCGGTGTCGTGGAAGCAGCTCGACATCGACGCCTCGGTCACCCTCGGCGGCGGCTGGCCCGACGGGCTGCACCCCCCGCTGTTCGACGAGGTGCTCACCGAGTTCGGCAACCGCGTCCTGCTCTGCGCCGAGGCCAAGAGCAGCGACGCGATGGCCCCGATGCTCGCCGCCCTCGATCGACGCGGGGTCCGCCCGGCGTCGGTGCTGCTGCAGTCCTACGCCCTGGCCGACTGCCGGCTGGCCCGCTCCCGCGGGTGGGACGTCATCTGGCTCGGCACCACCGACGCCGCCCGGGCCGCGGCCGAGGGGATCGGCTGGATCGGCCCGGAGGCGGGCTCGGTCACCGCGGAGGTCTGCGCGCGGGCGCACGGGGCCGGCGTCGAGGTGGCCACCCACACGGTCAACCGCCGGCACCACCGGGACGCCCTCGTCGCCGACGGCGTGGACGCGCTCTTCTCCGACGACCCGGTCTACGTCGCGGGGGACGCCGGGCGGCGCACCTCGGACCTGTTCGCCCGCCAGGTCTGGCTGCCCGGGATGCTGCCGGACACCGACCGCGGCCAGTTCCACCCGGACGACCCCTCGTGGGGCTGCGGCGCACCCGACACCACCACCTGCACCCTGATGGGCTTCCTCGCACCGCCGGACCCCGCGGCGTTCACGCTGTCCCTCGACCTCCGCGTGGACGCCCCCGACGCCGCCGACCGCACCTGCTGCGGGTGGGTGCTGCTGAGCACCGACGACCACCCGTACCGGCCGCCGTCCGGTCCGTCACCCGGCGTCGACGGCTACCTCGTCGGCCTCCGCGGGGACGGCGGCCTCGACGTCCACCGGGTCACCGACGGCGTCCCCACCCCGCTGGCGTCCTCGGCGCCGGGCACGGCCCCGCGGCCGGGCGCCTGGGTGCCGCTGCGGATCGCCGTCACCGGCTCGGCGCTCACCGTCAGCCGCGCGGACGCCGACGGCGGGACCCTGACCGTCGTGGACACCACCCACCGGCCCGTGCCCGTCGTCCACCTCGGCGGCACGTCCGCCGCGGTCCGCTTCCGGGACCTGGTGCTCACGTGAGCGACCCGCGCGAGCGCCCCGGCCACGGCCCCGCCGACCCGGTCGGCTACCTGGTCGAGGAGACCCCCGACGGCTACCGGTGGACGCGGCGCGCCGACGGCCGGACCGCCGGACCGTTCCCCAGTCGCGACGAGGCCGTCGCCTCCGCCGAGGCCGACCGCACCGCCTGATCACCGGCGCAGGACGCGCCGGCGTGGTCCTACCCGTCCTCGCCGAGGTCGGGGGCGAGCTCCGGGACGCCGGGCAGCTCGTGCACGACGCCGGCGCTGCCACCGCCGCGGCGCTCGGGCTCGGCGGCGGCGAGCAGCACCCCGCCGGGGAGGAACTCGACGCCGGTCGCGGCCCCGATCTCGGCGGTCTCGGTGAACTGGTGTCCCAGCGCCTGCAGCTGCTCGCCGTACAGCGCGAGGAAGGCGGGCTCGGCGTCGGTCGTCGGGCTGTTGCGCTGGCTGGCCCGGGGCGCGGCGATCGCCGCGCCGAGGTCCATGTCGCGGTCGACCCGGTTGACCAGGGTCTGCAGCACCGTGGTGATGATCGTGCTGCCGCCCGGGGAGCCCAGGGCCAGCACCGGCGCGCCGTCGCGGAGGACGATGGTCGGCGCCATGCTGCTGCGCGGGCGCTTGCCCGGGGCCGGCAGGTTGGGCTCGGGCACCGTCGGGTCGGCCGGCGCGAAGGTGAAGTCGGTGAGCTCGTTGTTGAGGATGAAGCCCCGGCCGGGCACCGTGATCCCGCTGCCGCCGGTCTGCTCGATGGTCAGCGTGTAGCTGGCGACGTTCCCCTCCGCGTCGGCGACCGTGAGGTGGGTGGTGGAGGGCCCCTCGGCACCGCCGGCACCGGTCGCGGCCCCCTCCGCGGGGCACGGGCCGTACTCGCCGTCCGGGACGCCGGCCTCGACCGGCTTGGGCAGCGCCGCGGCGGGGTCGATCGCGCAGGCCCGCTCGGCGGCGAAGCCGTCGGACAGCAGCTCGGCGAGGGGCACCGGGGTGTAGGCGGGGTCGCCCACGTAGCGGTTGCGGTCGGCGAAGGCCAGCGCGGCGGCCTCGAGGTAGGTGTGCAGCAGCGGCACGTCGGGCAGCGAGCCGAGCGGGAACTGCTCGAGCACGTCCAGCGCCTCTCCCACGGTGGAGCCGCCACTGGACGGCGGGGCCATGCCGTAGACCTGCAGGCCCCGGTAGTCGACCTGGGTCGGCGCGCGCAGCGGGGCGTCGTAGCGCGCCAGGTCGGCCTCCTCGAGCAGGCCCGGGCGCACCTCCTCGGCGCCGGGCGCCTCCGGCGGGTCCTGCACCGTCGCCACGATCTCGTCGGCGAGCCCGCCGGCGTAGAAGGGCTCGAGCCCCTCGTCGGCCAGCAGCCGGTAGGTGTCGGCCAGGTCCGGGTTGCGGAGGACCGAGCCGACCTCCGGCAGCTGCCCGCCGGGGAGGAACATCTCGGCGGTCGGCGCGAACCGGCGGAACTTCGCCTCGTTGTCCGCGGTCTGCTGCCGGAAGGTCTCGTCCACGACGAAGCCCTCGTCGGCCAGCCCGATGCCGCCCTGCAGCGCCTCGCCGAGGGACAGCGTGCCGAACTCCTCCAGCGCCTGGTCCCACGTCAGCGGCGTCCCCGGTGTGCCGACCGACAGCCCGCTCTGCACGGCCTCCTGGAAGTCCAGCGGGGTGCCGTCGGCGTCGAGGAAGGCGTCCGCGCCCATGGCCAGCGGGGCGGTCTCCCGGCCGTCGATCGTGGAGACCTCGCCGGTGGCGGCGTCGTAGTAGACGAAGAAGCCACCGCCCCCGATGCCGGCGGAGTACGGCTCGGTCACCCCCAGCGCCGCGGCCGCGGCGACGGCGGCGTCGGCGGCGTTGCCGCCGTCCGCCAGCACCTGCAGGCCGACGCGCGTCGCGTCCGGGTCGACCGTGGCCACCGCGCCGCCCGTGCCCACCGCGAGCGGCACCTTCTCCGGCGCCGGCTCCTCGGCGACCGCCGCGCCGGGACCCCCGGCGGCGACCAGACCGGTCGTCAGACCGGCGAGGGCGAGCAGCGTGGTGCGTCGACGGGCCATGACGCCTCCTCCGGCGGGGTCGACCAGCGAGGCCCCCATCGCACACCGGCCTCCCGGGGAGCGCCACCGCAGGCCCTTGAGAGGAGCGTCCACCCGGGCAGCGGATGCCACGGCCCACAGCGACGTGGGGAGGTGCAGGACGGCCGGCCCCCAGCGTCCCTCGGCCGCGGAGGGGCCCGCGTTCCCCGGAACACGACCACGCGAGCGGGGGCGGGCGGCGTCCGGCCGGGTAGCGTCAGGCCTGCTCGGCCGGCCCCGCCCAGGAGGTCTCGCAGTGGGCGCAGAACCACGTCAGGTGGCGGTGGTGGCGGTGGCGCCGCTGGACGCTGCGGGTGATCGCCGTGCCGCACGACCAGCAGCAGGAGCGGACGTCCAGCGTGTGGGTGTACTGGTCCCCGGAGGAGGACGGGACGACCGACATGGGGGCTCCGCGGGCTCGCCGACACGACGCCGGAGCGGTGCCCGGTCACGCGGGAGGGCAAACCGGCGCACGGGGGCGCGCCGCGGGCTCGCCTCGGTGCTGCTCGCGGTCGTGGTCGTGGTCGTCGGCGGGTGCGGGTCGGGCGGGGCCGCCGCCGGCGGAGCCGCCGGTGACGGTGCGGGCGACGGCGCGGGGAACGGCGCGCCAGGGAGGGGGATCGAGGTCGTGGACCAACGGGTGCAGGTCGAGGTCGAGCGCACGGGCGGGTTCGGCGGGCTGGTGACGCACCGGTCGGCGGACACCGCCGCGCTGCCCCCGGACGAGGCGCGCGAGCTGCGGGACCTGGTCGGCGGGCTCGACGTCGAGGCCCTCGGGCGTGCGCCGGCGTCGACCCGGTCGGTGCCCGACGCGTTCGAGTACGACGTCGTCATCTCCACCGGTGGGCGCTCGGTGCGCCTGCACGCCCAGGACCCGGACGTGCCGGAGCAGCTACGTCCGCTGATCCGTTTCGTGATCCAGCGGACGTAGCCGGCTCCCCCCGGCCTACAGGACGCCGACGGTGCGGAAGGCGCCGCGCACCGCCTGCGCCGCCTGGCGGTCGACCTTCTGGTCGCGCGCGAGGATGCGCGCCTGCGCGCTGAGGACCTGCGCGGCGTCGGCGAAGTTCGCCGTCGGCCACAGGTTCTGCAGGCCCGCGTACCAGATCCTGCCCGCGCTGTCGGTGCCCAGCTCCGACGCGGTCAGGTAGAACGCGCGGTTGATGATGCCGCTGTTGATGTGGACGCCGTAGTTGTCCTTGGGCCCGGAGTAGTACCCGCTCATGTGGTCCGGCTGCGGGTCCTTGCCCATGAGCGGGTTGTCGTAGGCCGTGCCCGGGTGGGCCATCGACCGCAGCGCCTCGCCGTAGAGGTCCGGCGCCATGATCTCGTCGCCGATCAGCCAGTTCGCCGACTCGAAGTCCTGACCGCGGACCTGCTGCTCGATGAGGCTGCCGAACACGTCGGCGAAGGACTCGTTCAGCGCGCCGGACTGCCCCTTGTACTGCAGGTTCGCCGTGAACTGCACGACGCCGTGGGACAGCTCGTGCCCCAGGACGTCCGGCGAGGCCGCGAAGTCGACGAAGATCTTGCCGTCGCCGTTGCCCAGGACCAGCCGCACGCCGTCCCAGAAGGCGTTCATGAACGCGACGTCGAAGTTCACGTTGACGTTGACGGTCATCCCGTTGTGGTCGATGGAGTCGCGGTTGTGCACGGTCTTGTAGTAGTCCCGCGCGGCTCCGGCGTAGTCGTAGGCCTGGTTGACGTTCTGCGCCTTGTTGGCTGGGTCCCCTTCACCGCGGACCAGCTTGACGTCGAAGTTCGCGGTGTTCTGGTCGTCGTAGATGGCGCGGTCGCCCTTGGTGGGCCGGGGTGAGACGACCGTGGTGAGCGCCGACGGGAGGTCCGGGGAGGCGTTCTGGCGCAGGTCGCGCAGCTGCTGGGTCAGCACCGCGGTGCGCTGCGCCGCGCCCGGGTCGGGCGTGTCGATGCTGCTCGAGCGCGCGAGGTGCTCGATCACCGCGGGCGGCACGAAGGAGCACCGCGCGGGACTGGTGGGGACGGACATGGAGGAGCCTCCTGCTGGCCAGCGACGAGGGAGCCCCTCGACCGGGACACTGCGCACCGCCCGAGGGAGCGACCCGGGGCCGTGCGCGGATCGCTGCGCCAGGATCGCGGGGACCACGTCACCCCTCCGTCACGACGGCGTCACCGGGCCCCGGCCGACCGCTCGCCTCCCCGCGGGACCGCCGCCACTGCCCGACGGTCAGCCGGCCGCTCCCGCCCGCAGCAGCGCGGCGCCCGGCACGACGAGGCGGCGCACGTGCCGGTCGACGTCGTCCGGGCCGGGGGCCGGCTGGGCGGCGTCGAGCGCGCCGATGGCGTAGAAGTCCGTCGTCGCGGTGACGCACTGCCAGCGCCAGGTGAGCTCGGACCCGTCCAGGTGCGGCAGCAGCGGCGCCAGCACCGCGCAGTACCGGTCGGCGACGGCGCGGACGGCGGCCGCGCCGTTGGCCTCCCACGCCTCCGGCGGTGCGTCGAAGATCCGGGTGAACACGCGCGCGGCGTAGCGGCCGCGGCCGGCGCACCGCAGCACGACGATCGGCCGCACCCACCCGTCGACGAGCGACTCGACGTCGGGGCCGGACCGCAGGTCGCCCAGCACCCGCTCGCGGTGGGTGAGGACCTCCTCGACGACGCGGCGCTCCACCGCGGCGACCAGGCCGGCCTTGTCGCCGAAGTAGTAGCCCACGGCGGCGGCGTTGGCGACGCCGGCCAGACGGAGCACGTCGCGCACCGAGGTGCCCGCCGGGCCGCGCGCGGCCAGCAGCTGCTCGGCCGCGTCCAGCAACCGCGCGGGGGTTGCCACCTCCGTCATCCGACCTCCATGCTGGGGCCCGCCTAACACGGGCGTATCAGACGATCGTCTGGAGTGAGCATGCCCGACGCTCGAGTCGTCCGGGGTGGCCCGGGCGCGCTCCTCGCCGCGACGAGTGCGGCCGTGGCGCTGGTCGGCGGCGCCGGCACCGCCCTGGCCCGCGCCGGACACGAGATCGCCCGCGCCACGGGCGCCACCGGTGCCGAGGTGTCCTGGGCGGTCGGCGCCTACGCGCTGGCCGTCGCCGTCCTCGCGCTCCCCCTGGGGATCGCGGCGCGCCGCTGGGGCCGGCGCAGCGCGCTCGTGCTGGGGCTGGCCGTCCTCGCCGTCTGCAGCGTGTGGTCCGGGCTCGTCGCCGACCCCACCACGCTGGTCGTGCTGCGCGGGCTGGCCGGCGCCGGGGCGGCGGCGGTCGTGCCGGCCGCGCTGTCGGTGCTGCTCGACGCCCACCCGGCCGAGGGCCGCCCCTCGGCCGTCGCCGTGTGGGTCGCGGTGGCCGGCGCCGGCGCCCTGGTGGGCCTGGTGCTCGCCGACGTGCTCCTGTCCTTCGCGTGGTGGGGCAGCCTGCAGGTCGTCTCCGGCCTGCTGGCCGCGGGGGTGGCCGGGCTGTGCCTGGCCGTCGTCCCGCCGTCGTGGGCGCACCGGGGCAGCCGCCGTCCCGTGCGCTCGACCTCTCCGGCGGGCGCGCGCGTCGTGCCGGCCCGGCACCCCGTCATCGGCCTGGGGTCGACGCCGGCAGTGGCGCGGACCTCCCACCTGTCCCGGACCCTGCAGGCGGTCGCGGCCGGCGCGCTGGTGCTCGGCGTCACCGGCGCCGTCGTCCTGGTCAGCGCGGTGGTCCCGGACGCCGCACCCTCGACGCCGGCCATGGCCACCACCACCGAGGAGGACGGGGTGGCGCCACCCCGGCCGGCACCCGACCGCACCTCGATCCTGCCGGTGCCCGCGGCGGAGCCGGCCGCCGCGCCGCCGCTCGCGGGCACGGCCGCCGCCCCCGTACCCGCCGGCGTCGCCGCGGACGGGCAGCAGCCCACCGTGGCGCCCACCACGGAGACACCCGGGCAGACCGGGGAGGCCGCCCCGGCCGGGACGAGCGCCCCCGCGCCCGCGCCCCCGACGACGGCCTCCGCCACCTCGACGTCGACGACCACGGCTCCGACCACGGCTCCGACGACGGCTCCGGCCCCGACGACCACCGCTTCGACGACCACGGCTCCGACCAGCGCGGCTCCGACCAGCGCGGCCCCGGCCACCACGACCACGGCCACCACGACGCCGGCCCCGACCACGACGGTCCCCGCCCCGACCACGACGGTCCCCGCCCCGACCACGACGGTGCCCGCCCCGACGACTCCGGCCCCGACCACGCCCGCTCCGACCACGCCCGCTCCGACCACGCCCGCTCCGACCACGTCGGCCCCCACGACTCCGGCTCCGACCACGCCGGCCCCGACCACGCCGGCCCCCACGACACCGGCTGCGACACCGACCACCCCGGCGCAGACGAGCACCCCGACCACGACCCCGGCCACGACCCCGGCCACGACCTCCGCGACGGGGAGCACGACACCGGAGACCACGACACCGGCCGGGACGACCACGGCGACCGGCACCGCCAGCCCCTGAGCGCCCTGCCACGCACGGTCGGCTCGCCGGAGCCGCCGCGCGCCCCCGTCACCGCCTAGCCTCGGGCGCGTGGGGTTCACCGTTCCCGACGCGCACCTGCTCGCGCTGCACGCACACGAGGGGCAGGTCGACGCGCAGGGCCGGGACCACTACCTCGCCCACCTGCGGCCGGTCGCCGAGGCGCTGCGGCCCTACGGCCCGGACGCGGAGATGGCCGGCGTCCTGCACGACGTCGTCGAGGGCACCCGCGACCACCCCGACCCCGCCCGCCGGTACGACCTCGACCGGCTGCGCGCCCTCGGCGTCCCGGAGGTCGTCGTCGAGGCGGTCGACGCAGTCACCCGGCGCCCTGGCGAGCCCTACATGTCCGGCCTGATCCGCCGCTGCGCCGCCCACCCCCTCGGCCGCCTGGTCGCGCTCACCGACAACGCCCACGCGCTGGCGGCCAACGCCGTCCTCGCGCGGACCGACCCGGACCGGGCGCGCACCCTCCGCGAGGGCCGCTACCGCCCGGCCCGCCGCATGCTGCTGGCCGCCGAGGCCGCCGACCCGGGGTGCGGCCGGCGCATCCTCGTCTGACCCGCGCCGCCGGCCGGCGCGGACAGCCCGCCGGTCAGGGGTACCCCCGTAGCCGGTGCAGCACTAGCGTCCCCTCCTGTGTGACCCAGTTCACAAGAGGGGGATCGGTGACCAGGACCCAGCCACCACACCAGCGCACGTCCACCCGCCCGCACCTCGCGCCCGCGGACCGCGCCACCCGCGACGACCCCGCGCCGCCGGCCCCGGTGGAGGGTGGTGAGCCCGTCGGCCTCCCCTCCCCGCGCGGCATGGCCCGGGGCCTGGTCGCGACCTTCGCCCGGCCCGGGCCCGTGGCGCGGGAGGCCGTCCGGCTCGGGCGGGACACCGCCCGCATCCTCCGCGGCACCGACGAGCTCGCGCCCTCGCCGAAGGACCAGCGCTTCGCCGACCCCGCCTGGTCACTGCACCCCGGGTACCGGCGGCTGGGCCAGTCCTACCTCGCCACGACGGCGGCCCTCGGCCGCCTGGTCGACGACTTCGAGGCCACCGGCGCCGACTGGCGCGAGGTCGAGAGCGTGCGCTTCGTGGTCACTGCGCTCACCAGCGCCCTGGCGCCCACGAACACCCTGGCGGGCAACCCGGCCGCGCTGAAGCGGGCGTTCGACACCGCCGGGGTCAGCGTGCTGCGCGGCCTGCGGAACGTGCTGCACGACCTCGTGCGCAACGGCGGGCTGCCCCGCCAGGTGGACCGCAGCGCCTTCACCGTGGGCGAGGACCTCGGCATCACCCCGGGCGCCGTCGTGTACCGCGACGAGGTCGTCGAGGTCGTCCAGTACACGCCGTCGACGCCGACCGTGCGCGAGCGGCCACTGGTGATCGTGCCGCCGCCGATCGGCCGCTTCTACTTCCTCGACCTGCGACCGGGACGCAGCCTCGTCGAGTACGCCGTCAGCCGGGGCCTGCAGGTCTTCATGGTCAGCTGGCGCAACCCGACGAGGGAACAGTCCGAGTGGGGCCTGGACGAGTACGCCGGCGGCGTCGTCACCGCCGTCGACGTCGCACGGGAGGTCACCGGGTCCGACGACGTCACCACCCTGGGACTGTGCGCCGGTGGCCAGGTGATGACGACGGCGCTGAACCACCTGGCTGCCACCGGCGACGACCGGGTCCACGCCGCCGGCTACGCGGTGACCCTGCTCGACTTCTCCAGCCGGGCCCCGCTCGGCGCCTTCTCCGGTCCCCGGCTGCTGGAGGTCGCCCGGCGCAACTCCCGCCGCCGGGGCGTCATCTCCGCCCGGCAGATGGGCTCGATGTTCACCTGGATGCGCCCGGACGACCTGGTCTTCAACTACCTGGTCAGCCAGTGGCTCATGGGTGAGGACCCGCCCGCGTTCGACGTCCTTGCCTGGAACTCGGACGGCACGAACCTGCCCGCCCGGCTGCACGAGCAGTTCCTCGACGTCTTCGCGCACAACGCGCTGGTCAAGCCCGGGGCGCTGCGGGTGCTGGGGACGCCGGTGCACCTGAGCCGGATCACCGTCCCCACGTTCGTCACCGGGGCGCTCACCGATCACATCACCCCATGGCACGGCTGCTACCGGACCACCCAGCTGCTGTCGGGCCCGAGCACCTTCGTGCTCAGCTCCAGCGGCCACATCCAGAGCCTGGTCAACCCGCCGGGCAACCCCCGGGCCCGCTACTGGACCGGCGGGGAGCCCGGGCCCGACCCCCACGCCTGGCGCGCGGCGGCCGAGGAGCACACCGGCAGCTGGTGGGAGCCGTGGTCGGAGTGGGCGCTGGAGCGCTCCGGCGACGAGGTGCCCGCCCCGGAGGCGCTCGGCAGCGCCCGGCACCCGGTCCTGGAGCCGGCGCCCGGCTCCTACGTCCGGGACCGCGTCCCCGGCCGCGGCTGAGCACTCGGGTCCTCCTGAGTCCTCCTGAGTCCTGGTGCGGCGGGCGGGTCAGCCGGCCCGCCGCACCAGGTGGTCGAGCACCTGCCCGGTCTTGCTCTGCGGCTGCGGGTCGGCGGGCAGCCCGCAGGAGAGGACGAACCCGGTCAGCGCGTGCTGGCGGGCCGCGGCCTCGGCGGGGTCGCGGGCCACGACCGACAGCTCGAGGAAGTCCAGGTGGTCGACGGTCCACCGCTCCGCCCGGACGCCGAGGTCCGGCGGTGCCGACCGGACCTCCTTCCACCGGGTCGCGGCCACCGGCGGCAGGACGGTGAGGGCCGCCAGCTGCACCGGGACGTCGGCGCAGTCGCGCAGGAAGGCCGCCTGCTCCTCGGTGAACAGCTCCTCGGCCGACCGCCCCTCCTCGTCGATCCCGTCGAGCGGCGGTGGCCGGTCGACGGTGTGCGAGACCGCGAGCACCCGGCGCTCCCCCGCCCAGTCGGCCTCGACCTCCACCTCCCAGTCGTGCCCGTCGGCGGTCTCGCCCTCGCGCGCGGAGAGCCAGCGACAGGTCAGCTGGGAGAGCCGGGCCGGGCGCAGCTTGATCGTCGAGTCACCCCGGCCCTCCGGCTTCGAGCGGGCGCGCAGGACGACGCCGCGGTCGAGCAGCGGGGTGCCCGGGAGGGCACCGGGGACGACGTCCTCGCAGAAGTGGATGCGCCAGGACTGCCCGCCGCTCAACCCGAGCGCCCGCACCGCCGCGTCGGTGCCGTCCCCGCCGAGGGTCACCTTGACCTCGATGCCGTCCAGCCGCATGGCGTGCCTCCGCTCCGGGGTGGGCGGCCCAGCGTCCGCGGCCCGCGTCACGGCACCGTCACCGGGTGGATGCAGGAAACTTCTTTACCTGGCCTCTTGCTTCATCACGGACGGTCTATCTGGGACGACTTGGAACGCTCAGCCGCCATGGACGGAGTGCCCCGACACCGAGACCGAAAGGGGTGGACGCGACCGCGATCGAATGCAGGCTGCGCGACACCTGTCCGTCTTGTTCACGCGCACGCGTGCGTGACCCCCTGGTCCCTGACAGATTAGCGGCCGTGGTGCCTCCCCTGACGCGATGGTTGACCGAGATGGCGGCGATCACGAGAGGCGATGAGCTCGCGGCAACGCACCACCGCGTGATTCACCCCGGCGGTCCGCCGCTGCATGGGCCGGGCCTCGTCCGGCACCAGGCCGTTGGCCCGCTGCAGCGGCCGGGACAGCCGCCTGAGTACCTGTCCCTGATGAGCTTCTTCGTGCCCGTCGGCCAGGACTACGGGTTCCGACAAGGCGATCTCGCCCGTGCCCTGGGTGCGCTGCTCAGCTTCATGGTGAACAGACGCGTCGACGTCCTGGCTGAAGTGGCGATGAGCATGGAGGACCAACCCGACGTCGCGACCTTCTTGCCGATCGGGGGAGTTCCCGACCGTGCGCTGCTGGCGCCTTTCGACATCGACCAGACTGGGCTAGATGAACTTCTCCGTGAGCATCTGGCTCTCCTGGCTGGTCTCGATGAGAAGGACGCCGAGGTCATCGCGGCGGCTCTCGACATGCACTACGGCGCCTGTCTTCTCCTTGACCGGGACATTGCTTCGGCGTACACGCTGCTCGTGGCCGGCATCGAAACAATGAGGTTTTCTCACCAGATTTGGCGGCCTGATAGGCGTTGCTGCTGGTCGCAGCCAGGGTTGCAGAAGAGCGCGCGGGCTCTCGGGGTGAAGATCGTCTCGCCAAAGGTCGATCCCCGTCTTCCCCGGGAGCCCGCTGTGTCTCATCGTGCCAGCCTGGACGTGTCCGCCGCGGTGTTGAAGGCCGTGACCGGCTGGATCGCCCAGCACCGCCGCCGCCCCGGTGCGCGGCCGGCGCAGCGGGCCGGCACGGTGCACGCCCAGGTCGTGCTCGTCCTGCGGTGGCTGCGCCACCGGCTGGATCTGCGCACGCTGGCCAGGGAGGCCGGGCTGAGCATCGCCACCGCCTACCGCTATCTGCACGAGGCGCTCGAGGTCATCGCCGCGCAGGCGCCCGACCTGGAGGCCGTACTGGCGCGCGCTCACGCCGCGGACCTGCCCTTTGTCTGCCTGGACGGCACGCTGGTGCCCACCGACCGGGTGGCCGCCCGCGCCGAGCGGGGTCATCACCTGTGGTACTCGGGCAAGCACCACGCCTTCGGCGGCAGCGTGCAGGTCCTCGCCGACCCGACCGGCTTTCCGCTGTGGGTCTCCGCAGTCCGTCCCGGCTCCACCCACGACCTGACCGCCGCCCGCGAGCTGGTGCTTCCGACGCTGTACCCGCACGCGGCCAGACGCCTGCCGGTACTGGCGGACAAGGGCTACACCGGTGCCGGCGTCGGCGTGCACGTCCCGGTTCGTCACCATCCCGACGGGCCGCTGCACATCGACAACCGCTGCTACAACCGGCTGATCACCGCGCTGCGGGCACCCACCGAACGCAGCAACGCTCTGCTCGGCCGGTGGCGCGCCCTTGACCGCGTCACCGTCTGCCCTCAGCGCATCAGTGCAATCGCTGCCGCCGCACTCGTCCTGACCTCACTCGACCGCGGAACCAGGTGAGAAAACCTCAATGAGTCGGCGATTCGGAAGTCCGCCCGAGGATTGGGCCAATTGGGATCAAGCTGCCACCTGGGACAAGTTCTGTGAAGAAAATGCGCTATCAACTAAGCAGACGCAGGCACTGCGAGACCAGTTGATGCGCGACCGCCAACTCCGGCTGAACGAGACCTTCGCGGCGTATGCCAGTTCAACCTTGCCGGACTTGTTCTGGGACGGTCGCTGGCAGGACTGGCTCTACACGCTGACGATGCCCGCGGGGACGTTCACCGGAGGCGGCTGGACGAGCGGGGCCTCGATCGAGGAGCTCGTACCTCGAGACCGGGAGCACTTGAAGGCGGCGTTGAAGCGCAGCTATGTAGCCCGCAGCGGCTTCGTTCACGCCGGCGACCGCGCCGTCGACATCAATACCGAGTTCGTGGCGCGGGTCATCCCGAACCGCGTCAGCCGTCTGAGCTTTCCTGGTTTGCGCCTGCTACTGCGGGGGTTGATCGAGCACGAGCTTCGGAATCGGTCCAACGGACGGGGCGTCGTTCCGGAGATCATCTTCACCCTTGACGCGGACGACGCTGCGACGTCATCGCAGCATGGTGAGGAGGGCTCGGGCTCGTAGAGGCGCTTCGTCGACTGCGGTCTTCCGCCTCCGACCCGTCACCGACCGCCCGGGCGACGTGACGGCGTGGTGACGCCCACGGTCGACCCTGTGGCGATGGCTGTCACGTCCCCCCACGGTGCCCCGACGCGCGAGGACCCGACCCGCGAGGACACGACCCCCGAGGACCCGACCCGCGAAACCCCGATCCCGGAGGACCCGACGCACGAGGACACGACCCGCGAGGACGGCGCTCCGGTCCCGCCTCCGGTCGGCACCCCCTCCCCCGACCAGCACGCGCCCCGGCGACCTCGCCGGCGGCTCGGCGTCCCAGGGCGCCACGGCCGCGTGCCGGCCTCGCGGGCGTGGCGGGAGGGGACCCTGACGCGGGTCCAGGAGCTGGAGGCCCTGTGCGCCTGGGCGGCCCGTCACCGTCAGTCCTCAGACGCCGACGAACCCATCCTCCGAGCCGTGGCGGTGCACCTCGCGGCGGCCCGGCAGGCCGCCGAGGTCCGCGGTCACCTGGTGATGGACGAGGCGCTGCTGGAACGCGCGATGAGCAACCTCGACGCGGCCGAGGGCATGCTGCTCACCGTCGCACCCCCCGCCTACCTCCTGGGCCGGCTCCCGGGCGTGCTCAACGACGTGACCCGCCACCTCGCGCCGTCGGACCATCGGCGCCGGCAGCTCGAGCAGCTCGGCCGGCGGGTCGGCGTGTGCTCCTCCGGGGACGCCGCGGAGGGGACACCGCCGGCGGACGCCGAGCCGCTCGAGCTGGTCAAGGCCGAGAGGCTGACGATCGCCACGGCCAGCCGGGCCGCCGGCTCCGCGGCGCTGCGGGAGCAGATGCGCCTGCGCAGCTTCCGCAACGTGCTGATCGTGGCCACCGTCCTGCTCACCCTCCTGGCCGCGACGCTGTGCCTGATCGGGCTGCGGAGCCCCACGTCACTGCCGCTGTGCTTCGCCCCGGAGCAGCAGGACGGCAGCACCCTGGTGGTCTGCCCGACCGCCCAGACCACGGTCGACACCGCGGGCGGCAGGGGCGACCCCGCCTCCGGCGACGTCGACGACGTCGTCCGCGAGACGGTCCGGCCGCTGGACGTGCTCCTCGTCGAGGCGATCGGTCTGACCGCCGGGGCCGTCGCCGCCGCGGCGGCGGTGCGCAACCTGCGGGGCTCCTCCGAGCCGCACGGCATCCCGGTCGCGGTGGCCCTGCTGAAGCTGCCGACGGCGGCCCTCACGGCGGTCCTGGGCCTGCTGCTCGTGCGCGGCCAGTTCTTCCCGGGCCTGACCGCTCTGGACACCTCGGCGCAGATCCTGGCGTGGGCGCTGGTCTTCGGCTACGCGCAGCAGGTGTTCACCCGGCTGGTCGACGCGCAGGCCGACACCGTCCTGAGCAGCGTCCGTGCCGGCAACGGGACCGTCCCCGGCGACGGCGCCGTCCCGGCCCCCGGTCGCTGACGCGGGCGCCCCCGGCCCACGGCGCGGTCCACGGTGCACCGGGTCACGACCCGCCCCGGGCCTCCCGGGCGACCAGCGCGCGCAGCTCCGCCCGCATGACCCCGGGGTACTGCAGGGGCACGAAGTGGGTGCCGGCGAGCGTGCGCAGCCGCGCGCCGGGGACCGCCCGCGCCGCCATCCGGACGTCGGCGAGGTCGACCAGGCTGTCGTAGCGGCCGGCCACGAAGGTGACCGGGCAGCGCACCGGCCCGACGTCCAGCGGCGCGTGCTCGGCCACGGCCAGGGCCAGGTGCCGGTACCAGCGCCAGTCGTGCCGGGAGAACTCGTGCAGCACCTGGTACAGCGCGGCCGGGTGGCCGGCCTCCCGCGCCGGGCCGGTGACCCCCGCCGGCGTCAGCAGCTCCGGCCACGGCGGGAGGCTCGCCACCAGCACCGGCAGCAGCGGGCCCACGGCCGGCAGGAGCCGGCTGCTCAGCCGCCCCGCCGGCGCCCGCAGCCGCCGCGGCACGCCGTAGGGCGCGAACACGGCCGAGAAGCTGCCGCCCGGCACCCCGGCGACGGCGAGCAGCGACCGGACGCGGGCGGGGTCCTCGAGCGCGAGCTCGAACGCCACGTTGACCCCCAGCGACCAGCCGACGACCGTCGCCGAGGACAGGCCGAAGGCGTCGAGGACCGCGCGGGCGTCGTCCGCGTGGTCCTCGACGCGCACCCGGTCCCGGTCGGCCGGCCGCTCCGAACCGGACAGGCCGCGGTAGGACCAGGTGACCACCCGGAAGCCGCTGTCGCGGCCGACCAGCCCCGGCCAGGCCGCCGGCGGGGCGCCCAGGCCGTTGCACAGCAGGAGCGGGACGCCGTCCCCGTCGTTGGTCCAGGCGCGCAGCCGCGTGCCGTCCGCGGCGCGCACCGTCGTGTGGCCTCCCTGCAGGGGCCCGCCGCGAGCCTGCGAGTGGCGGGGGGCAGGGAGGTCCTTCATCAGGTGAAGGCCTCCCGCATGCCCTCCGAGGCCGAGCCGGGCTGCGTCTCGTCCGCCGGCGCCGGGGCGGGCATCTCGCCGTGCTCGTGCGGCGCGGAGGCCCCCTGGATCGCGACGACGGCCGGGTCGACCCGCATGACGGCGTACCCGGCGACGGCTCCCGCCCCGAACCCGGGCGCGAAGACCCGTACCGGCTCGGTGATGACGCCGTCGCGCACGGCGTCGTGGATGGCCAGCGGGATGCTCGCCGAGGAGGTGTTCCCGACCTGCTCGATGTTGAAGTAGAGCTGGTCGGCGGTCAGCCCCGCCCGCTCGGCCAGGCCGATGACCATCGTCTTGTTCGCCTGGTGCGGGACGATGAGGTCGATGGCGTCCATCAGCGACCCGTCCCGGCCCTCGGGTGCCGGCAGCTGCCCCAGCTCCTCGATCATCTGGGACAGGTAGCGGCCGGCCAGCGCCTTCACCTGCGGGCCGAAGACGGTGATGTTGTTGTCGAACTCGGGGTTGGGCCAGAGGATGGAGTTCACCTCGCTGGCCGGTCCGCTGGCGTAGGTCTTCATGTAGTCGATGTCGCCGTCGGTGCCCTCGGGTGCCGGACCCACGACCAGCGCCGCCGCACCGTCCCCGAAGATCATCCGCGAGGTGCGGACGTTGCCGATCTTGTCGGAGAACTTCTCCACGCAGACGACCAGGACCGGCCGCTCGACCTCCTGCAGCATCCGCACGGCGTCGGCCACGCCGTAGGGCATGCCGGCGCAGGCGGCGATGACGTCGTAGGCGGCGTAGACCTGGTGCATCCCGAGCTGGCCGCACAGGTAGGTGGCCAGCGACGGGATGAGCCGGGAGCTGGTGCAGGTGCAGACCAGCACGGCGCCGATCTCCTCCGGCTGCCGTCCCGCCTTGTCCAGTGCGGCCTCGGCCGCCTGCAGGGCGAGCTCCTCCAACGGGAGCGAGCTGTACTCGCGCTGCTCGATGCCGGTCTTCGACGAGATCTCCTCGGCGCTCATCGGCGACCAGTTGTAGGCGGTGTTGCGGATCAGGTCGTCGTTGGTGCACACCTGGTCGCCGTGCACCGCGGCCAGGGCCTCGATCCGCGGCTGCACCGAGAAGCGCTGCCGCACGTCGAGCTCGGGGTAGGGCCGCACCGGGGGCCGGGACTCCCGGGGTCCGGCGACGTGCCGGGGCTCGGCGCCCGCACGCAGCCGGCGCAGGAAGCCGCGCACCTCCTTGTCCCGCGGGTGGAAGGCGACCACGTAGTCGTCGTCCTTCAGGTCCTCGGCCCGGGCCAGCTCCATCTTCGACCGGTCCCAGGGGTACTGGTTGTGCAGCACCATCGCCCAGCGGTGCAGCGCCTCGAGCTCCGGCACGTCCTCGGTGACGTCGAGGATGTCGGTGTAGTCGTAGACCGGGTAGTCCGGGTCGTAGTCCGGCAGCCGGAAGGTGAGCGCGCCGGGCTGCTCCAGGAACTCCGCGACCGTCGGCTTGACCGCCGGCAGCGTCGAGGCGTGGTGCTTCCGGTGGCCGTAGACGTCGAACAGGACGTCGAAGATCCGGTCCTCGCAGCCCTCGTTCCACCGCGACGGCAGCTGGGGGTAGGCCTCCTCCACCGCGGCGATCTTGGTCTCGCCGTCCTCCCACGGCTCCAGCACCGGGAGGAAGACGTCCGGGCGCGACCGGGGCAGGTCGCCCCAGCGGGTGGGCCGCTTGTCGTACATGGTGATCGAGAACCGGTTGGCCCAGAACAGGTTCAGGGCCATGTCCCGCATCAGGTCGTACCGGGTGGCGTAGGCGCCGGTGCGCACCCTCTCCAGGATGTCGGTGCCGCTCGGGGCCTTGGTCTCGAAGTCACGGCGGATGACGCTGTCGAGCTGCTCGAGCGTCTCCACGGTCGAGAAGTCCAGCTCCGGCATGATGTTCGAGGGGAACACCATGCGGCCGTGCTGGTTCAGGACGAAGGCGTTCACGAGGGTCCTCTCTGTCGGCGGTCAGCTCCGGGCAGTGCGCTCCATCCCCCGCTCGACGGCGTCGATGAGTCGGGGGCGCAGCTCGGCGGCGGGGATGATCGCGTGCACGGAGCCCATCTGGCGGGCCCGCTCGATGTCGTGGACCGCCTCGAACTCGGCGGCGACCTCGCCGAGCTTCTCGGAGCGGACCGTGGTGCGCAGGGTGGCCAGCTGCGAGCGCAGCTGCGCCTGCTCGACGGCGTCGGCCGAGCCGAGGGCGGCCTCCAGCTCCTTGACGCGGGGGTCGGCGCCGGTGCGCTTGTCCACCTCGCGGGAGAAGACGACCGCCGCGGCCGGCGCACCGCCGATCACCGAGGCGTAGGAGCCCTCGACCGCGAGGACCTCCATGCCCTCGTTGAGGACGCCGGAGAACACCACGAACGCGCCGCCGTGGTAGCGGGAGACCACGCAGAAGACGATCGGGCCGTCGAAGTTGGTGATGGCCCGGCCGATCTCGGCGCCGTACTCCAGCTGCCACTTGCGCAGCGACTCCGGTGACCCGTCGAAGCCCGAGAGGTTGGCGAGCACGACCAGCGGCCGGTTGCCGCTGGCGGCGTTGATCGCCCGGGCGGTCTTCCACGAGGAGCGGGGGAACAGCGTCCCCGCCGTCCACTGGTCGGGGCCGTCGGCCGGGTAGCTGCCCCGCCGCGGGATGGGCCGCGACTCGACTCCCAGCACCATCACCGGGTGACCCCCCAGGTGGGCGTCGAAGACGACGGCGGTGTCGGCGTCGGCCATGCCGGCCCACCGCTCGAGCACCGCGTGGTCGGAGTCGGTGACCGCGCGCATGACGGTGCGGATGTCGAACGCCTTCTTGCGCTCGGGGTTCTTCTCGGCCGAGAAGACGTCGCCGACGGTGGTGAACTCGCTGGCCGGGTGCTCGTGCGGGAAGGAGCGCACGTCCCGGTCCCGCGGATCGGTGGTCGGCGCCGGCCGCGGCCAGCGCTCCCCCGGCGCGCGGTAGGTGTGGTCGTAGTGCCGGGCCAGGACGTCGAGGGCGCCGTTGAGGTCGGGCGCCCAGTACTGCGCCTGCCCGTTGGGCCCCATCACCCGGTCGTAGCCGCCGATGCCGAAGTTGTCCTCGGCCGACACCCCGCCGGAGTAGTCCAGGGAGTGCTTGCCGGTGAGCACCATCGCGCTGTCCGGCGTCATGACCAGGATGCCCTTGGTGTGCATGAGCATCGTGGCCTCGGCGTTCCAGTACGGCTGGGCGCCGACGTTGATGCCGGTGACGACGACGTTGATCTCGTGGCCGGCCTGGGTGAACTCGATGATCCGGCGCAGCGCCCGCGACACCCAGTCCATGTTCTCGGTGCCGCTGTCCATCGAGATGCGCGCGCCCGAGGACAGCGCGAACCACTCGACCGGGATGCCCCGCTCCTCGGCCAGGTCCAGCGCGGCGACGACCCGCGCGCACTCGGGCTCGGCGACGGTCCCGAGGGCCTTCGTCGGGTCGCCGAAGAGGGCCACCCGCGTCATGCCCTCCGGGTAGCGCCGGGTCGGCGTGGTCACCAGGCCGACGACGATCCCCGCCCTGTTCTGCCCGGGCGGGCGCTCGACGGGTGCCAGCCGGCCGTCGCCGTCGAGGTCGTGCTCGACGAAGGAGCCGTCCGGGCCGGCCAGCAGCGGGGCCAGCTCGTACGGGTAGGGCGCGCCCCGGGCCCGGGAGCTGAGCACCTTGGCGGTGTAGTCGTCCAGGACCCGCAGCGGCGCGGTCGGGCGGTCGGTCACCCGCATCTGCACCCCGGTGCCCGGGCGGGCGGAGAAGCGCAGCGCCACGTCACGCGGCGGGCGTCCCTCCTCCTCCTGCAGCCGGGCCAGCAGCACGATCTGGTCGAGGCCCGCGCCCACGGTCAGCGGGGCCGCGGTCCGCGCGAAGTCGGCCACCTCCGCCAGCGGCACCTCGATCGAGGGCCAGGCGTAGAGGTGGATCCGGTTGTGCTCCAGCGGCCGCCGCGAGCGCCGCAGCGACTGCGCACGCCGCAGGCTGTCCAGGCAGGAGGTCAGCTGCCGCTCGATGGTCGGGAACCCGACGACCTCGCCCCGCTCGTCGCGCAGCGGCGTGAGGTCGCGGACCTCGGCCATGGCGATGAAGCGCTCGTCGTCGGGGTTCTCCTTGGCCGTGACGTGCAGCAGGTAGGTGTCCTCGGCCGAGGGCACGCGCTCCCCGTCGAACTCCTTGAGGCGCCAGATCTGGAACCGCTGCGCGGTCAGCGGGTGCAGGCCCCGGACGATGCGCTCCTCGGCCAGACCGGCCCCGTCCGGCGTCCGCCGCCAGGTGAAGGTCTCCGCCTCGCCGTCGGGCGTGCAGACGGTGACGGTGACCCGGCGGCCGGCCCGCAGCGCCGGGACCCCGGCGAGGACGGCGTGCAGCTGCTCGGCGGCGGCGTCGGCGTCGGCCGGGCGGTCGCGCCAGTCCACGTAGAGGTCGACGACGGCGTGGGCCGGGTCGGCGACGTCGGCCAGCGCGCCGGCCACCGATCCCAGGGCCTGCGGCAGGCGGCCCATCTCGGTCATCAGCGCGAGCAGGTGCAGCCGGTCGCCGTTGAGGTCGTAGTCGGCGGTGACGCAGGTGTCGCCGTCGAGGAGGGTGGACGCCACGTCCTCGAGGCTGCGGCTGCGGTAGTAGCGGCGGGTGAGCACCTCCAGGACGGGGTCCGGGACGCTGGTGTCGCGCTCGAATCGCCGGGCCAGCAGCCGGATCAGCGGCTCAGGGCTGGCGACGAGCGCCTCCATCCGCCGGATCGCCTCGCCGGTGTCGCCGCGCGAGGCGGCCTCGTCGAGCTCGTCGAGCAGCCGCACGGCCCGGTCGAGGACCTCCTGCCGGGCCTGCTGGACGACCGGCTCCTCGAAGTACCGGTAGCGGACGGCGCGGGCCAGGTCGCCCAGCGCGGGGTGGCGCAGCTGGGTGGCGACGACGAGCCGGTCGAGCACCTCGCCCAGCTCCGCGCGCGCCGGTCCCTCCGGCAGCCGGCCGGCGGTCAGCCACCGGTCGAGCAGCGCCGAGACGGCGGGCAGCTGCTCGCCGACCCGCTGCTGGGCGAGGAACACCCGGTGCACCGCCTCGGTCAGCGCCGCGCTGGGCTCGAGGTCCTCCACGCCGTAGTGGGCCAGCGCCCGCCCCAGCCGGGCGCGGAAGGTCTCCGGCAGCCCCTCCCGCTCCACGTCCAGGGAGTGCAGGTAGGCGTGGAAGTACTCGCGCGGGCTGTGGACCTGGGTGTCGGCCTCCTCCTCCTCGCTGGCCGGCCGGTTGCGGGACAGCTCGGAGATGTCGGCGAAGGTGACCAGCACGTCCAGCTCGGCGGACAGCAGTGCGACGTCGTCGACGGGCAGCTCGTCGCGGGCGGCGGCGTACTCGGCGACCAGCCGCTTGGCGTGCCCGCCGCTGACGTCGTAGCCGGTGACCAGCGCCCGCAGCGACGCCAGCCGGGCCAGCGCCCGCGCACGCGGGTCGCCGTCCGCGGTCTGGGCCTCCTCGGGCAGGGCCACCCGCTCGCCGGTGGCCTCCTCGACGTCCCCGCCGGTCCGCTCCAGGCTCAGCAGCGGGGCGCCGGCGTCGACCTGGCTGTTGACCGCGGCCCGCACCTCGCGGACCCGGCCGGCGAACGGCGCCCGCACCGCCGTCTCCATCTTCATGCTCTCCAGGACCGCGACCGGCTGGCCGGCCGCTACCTCGTCACCCGGCGCGACGCGGACGGCCACGACCACGGCCGGGGCGGGGGCGCGCACGATGCCGCCGACGTCGCGGCTCACCCGGTGCGTCTCGCCCTCGACCTCCACCAGGGAGGACCCGGGCGCCTCGGCGGCCACCACCGAGTAGCGGCGCCCGCCGACGATGAGCCGGGCCTCCAGGGGGCCGAGCCGGTCGACCTCGACCTCGACGACCCGGCCGTCGAGCTCGACCCGGTGCCGGTCGCGGTCCACCGTGGCGACGGTGAGCCGGTAGACCTGGCCGCGCAGGCCGAGCTCGATGGTGCGGCCCACCTCGTGCGGGGCGCGCGGCCGGCCGCCGCGGGCCGAGGCCAGGAACGCCAGCCGCTCCTGCTCCTCCTCCGCCTCGGCCAGGTCGAGCGCCACCTGCACGAGCGCCACCCACGCCGAACCGGACGGGCGGACGCCGTCGAGGGTGCTCGCGCGGTCCAGCCACCCGGTGTCGGCCGTACCGGCCACGACCTCCGGGCGGTCCAGGAGGTGCAGCAGGAAGGACTTGGTGGTGGTGCCGCCGCGCAGGACGACGGTGGTCTCCTGCAGCGCGCAGCGCAGCCGGGCCAGCGCCTCGGGACGGTCCCGGCCCCACGCGATGACCTTGGCGATCATCGAGTCGTACTGCGGCGGGATGACGTCGCCGACGCTGATGCCGGTGTCCACGCGGACCCCGGGGCCGGTGGGCAGGCGCAGCAGCTCCACCAGGCCCGGCGCCGGGGCGAACCCCGCCTCGGCGTCCTCGGCGGTGAGCCGCGCCTCGACCGCGTGCCCGTTGGCCTCCGGCGGGCCGCCCTCCAGCCGGCCGCCGGCCGCCACGTGCAGCTGCAGCTTGACCAGGTCCAGGCCGGTGGTCGCCTCGGTCACCGGGTGCTCGACCTGCAGCCGCGTGTTGACCTCGAGAAACGTGGTGAGCTGCTCCTCGGGCTGGTAGAGGAACTCGACGGTGCCCGCGCCGACGTAGCCGGCGGCCCGCACGAGCGCGACGGCGGACTCGCGCAGCGCGGCGTCCTGCTCCGGGCGGAGCGCCGGTGAGCTCGACTCCTCGATGACCTTCTGGTTGCGCCGCTGCACCGAGCAGTCCCGCACGCCGGGCGCCCACACCGCGCCGTGCTGGTCGGCGATGACCTGCACCTCGACGTGCCGGCCGCCCTCGACCAGCCGCTCCATGAAGACGATCGGGTCGCCGAAGCTCTTCTCCGCCTCCGACCGGGTGCGGACCAGCGCCTCCTCCAGCTCCTCCGGCGAGCGCACGACGCGGATGCCGCGGCCCCCGCCGCCGCTGCGGGCCTTGACGATGAGGGGGTAGCCGATGGCCTCGGCGTGCCGCCGGCCGTCCTCGGGACCCTCGACCGGGCCGTGGCTCCACGGCGCGACCGGGACGCCGGTCTTCTCGGCGAGGACCTTGGCCTCGATCTTGGCGCCGAGCAGCCGCATGGCCTCCGGGGGCGGCCCGATGAAGGTCACGCCCAGGTCGGCGCACAGCTCGGCGAAGGCGGGGTCCTCGGCGACGAACCCCCAGCCCACCCACGCCGCGTCGGCGCCGCTGGCCCGCAGGGCCCGGCCCAGCGCGGCGTGGTCGAGGTAGGGGGAGCCGGCCCCCGTCTCCTCGAGCAGGACCGCCTCGTCGGCGGCCCGCACGAAGGTCGCCCGGCGCTCGGCCTCGGTGTGCAGGGCCACGACGCGGGTCCGGGTGCCCTGCTCGGCGTTGAGCTCACGCACCGCACGGATCAGCCGGAGGGCCGGCTCCCCACGGTTGACGACGGCGATGCGGTCGAACACCGGGCACTCTCCTCGATCGCTGGGTTGACGGGGGCGCGGGTGCTACATGTCCAGGCCGCCGTTGACCCCCCAGACCTGGCCGGTGATGTAACCGGAGGCGTCCGCGGCGAGGAAGTGCACGACGCGGGCGATCTCCTCGGGCTCACCCAGCCGGCCGAGCGGGATCTTCTGCTTGAGTCCCTCGAGCACCTTGTCCGGCACCGTGCCGAGCATCTCGGTGGCGGTGTAACCCGGGGTGACGGCGTTCACCGTGATGCCGAGGCCGTCGGTCTTGCCGGAGCGCTGCACCTGCATCGCGGCCTCGCGGGCCAGCGTCTTGGTCAGGCCCAGCAGTCCGGCCTTCGCCGAGGCGTAGTTCGACTGCCCGATGCCACCCATCTCGCCGATGACCGAGGAGATCATCACGATCCGCCCGCTGCCGCGCTCGAGCATGTGCTTGAGCGCGGCCTGCGACAGGTAGAAGGCGCCGGAGAGGTTGACGTCGATGACCCGCCGCCAGTCGTCGTCGGTCATCTTCAGCACGGTGCGGTCGGCGGTGATGCCGGCGTTGTTGACCAGGATGTCGAGCCGGCCGTGCTCGTCGATGACCTCGCCGATGGTGCGACGGCAGTCCTCGGCGTTGCTGATGTCGCCCTTGTGCACGGAGAAGCCCTGGTCGGGGAAGTCGTCGCAGAACTGCTTGCGGAAGCGCTCGGCTGCCTCGTCGTTGCCGCTGTAGCCGGCGGCGACGTCGGCGCCCTGGGCGGCCATGCTGCGGCTGATGGCCGCGCCGATCCCGCGGGTCCCACCGGTGACGAAGGCCACCCGGCCGGAGAGCTTGTCGCCGGTCCTGCTGGTCCGTTCCTGGGTCGCCGTCACCGGCTCCTCCTGGGATCTCGGTTGCGCGTCGGTACGTGGGCCGGAGCCGGGACCGGTTGTGGAGCCGTGTCCCGCCATCGGAGTACGGGCAGCATCCTGCGGAGTGACCAGCACGGCAAGGCAGGAGACGGATTCGTTCGTCACCGGCGCGGCGCGTCGCGGCACCGGCGCCTCCCCCGGGCGGCCGGGGGCAGCCCGGACCACCCGGGCGCGGGGTCAGAAGGGCTCGGGGAGCCCCCGCCGCCACGGCGTCCCCGTGGCCGCCTGCGGTGCCCGACCGGGTCCGGGGCGGGCTCCGGCGACGACGGGGACCGGGCGCCGGCCAGCGCCTCGCGGAAGCCCTCCCCGTACCACAGCGGGGCGTCGAGCCGGACCCCGGCGGGCGGGGCGCCCGCCCCGGCGTCCCACACGAGGCGGGCCAGGTCGTCGGGGTCGAGCCCGTGGCAGCACGAGCCGGTCGGGGCCGGCTCCTCCCCCGGCTCCTCGGCCGGCTCGAACCCGGCCGCGAGCAGCCCGTCGGCGCGGCCCAGCGCCCGGGCCGCCTCGAGGGCGCGCAGGAACGGGAAGGACGGCTCGTGCGGGCTCGCGGTCACGGTCCACCTCCGGTCGGGGTCACCGGGTGCACCGCCGCGGTCCCGTCGGGGCCGGGCGCGGTGCCCGCCTGGAGGAGGTGGCGACGGGGGCTGCTGATACCGCGGGTTCCGCCTCCCGCGGTGCCGGACCGCGGGAGGCGCCGGTCACCACCGGATGTCGGCGACGCTGCCGAGCGGCTCGCGCTCCCCGGTCCGCGCCGGGAGCACCGGGGTGTCGGCCGCCCGCAGCACGTCCGGGAAGAGCAGCCCGGTGCGGGACTCGAGCTCGGGGAGGGCCACCTGGAAGACCCGGAACTCGTCGAGCTCGAGGATCGGGAGCTGGTCGAGGGCCTGGGTCAGCAGGAAGGCCCGCGCCCGCAGGGCGCCGTCGGTGCGGAAGGCGATCACCTTCCAGTACTCGCGCGGGAGGCGCACCCCGCGGTACACGCGGTCGTCGTCCGCGAGCACCGGCCCGCCGAACACGCTCACCCTCAGGTCCTCGACGTCGACGTCGGCGAGGACCGCGTTCTCCAGGCGTCCCCACACGCCGTCCCGCGCGCTCTGGTTGAAGTCGTCCATCTGCGGCGTGATGTTGGTGAAGAAGAAGGAGTCGCGGTTGGCCCGCTCGGCGACGGGGAGGCTGCCCCAGGTCAGGTCGGCGCGGCGCGCGAGGTGCCCGCGGTCGAGGCGGTTGCCCGCGTACAGCTCGTCGCCGACCTGCAGGTCCTCGGCGATCCGGGGGTCCTTGACGAACCGCAGGCCGTTGCGGCTGAGCGCCTTGAGGGCGCCGCCGTCGATGTTCCAGGCGACCCAGCGGGCGAACCGGCGGGAGGCGCTCATCTGCAGGGAGAAGTGCACGTGGTCGACGACGGTGCCGCCGTCGACCGTGCGCGCCACGTCGGCCAGGACGGCGGCGCCGGGGACGGGCGCGGGGACCTGCTCGCCGAGGAAGGCGGCGTCGTAGCCCTCGACGACCTCGGCGGCGTCCGCCGCAGCGGCTCGGGACGCGGCGGGGGCGGTCCGCGGCGCTGCCTGCGCCCCTGCGGGCTCGCCGTCGAGGGTGAACCGGACCGTGATCTCGGGGACCCGCCGGCCGCCGGCGGTCGCGTACCCGACGTCGATGGCGGAGACGTCGATGGCGGACACGTCGAGGTCGGCGAGGGACGCGGCGTCCCCGGCCCGGACCAGCCGGCGGAGCGCGGCGAGCAGGTGCCCGTCCCCGCCGGCGTCGGCCGGGCCGCCCGCGGTGGTCCCGGTGGGGGTCGTGTCGGTGCTCATGAGGTCCTCCCTCGTGTCGCGGTCGCCGGTCCCGCCGTGGGTCTCAGAGGCCGAGGGCGGTGACCATCGCCGCGCGGCTGCGCGGCCCGACGACGCCGTCGGCGGAGAGGCCGTGCGCCCGCTGTAAGTCACGGGTCGCCTGCTCGGTGACCGGCCCGAAGTGCTCGTCGACGTCGAGCTGCCGGCCCAGTGCCTGGACCAGCCGCCACTGCCGGGTGGCGACGCCGGCGCCGACGTCCCCGCCGCGCAGCAGCTGGTCCCCGGTCCCCGGTTCGGCGTGCGACACGTCGACGGCGACCCGGGTGGGGCCGGTCAGGGTGGTCGCGCGCAGTCCGGTGCGCGCCGCGACGCCGATCCCCCAGGTGAGCTGCGCCTCGACGTCGCCGGCGTCGGCCAGCTGGCGGAACGCGGCGAACCCGGTCATGTCCGGCAGCGGGGCGGTCGTCGTGGGGTTCCCGGCGTCGTCGTGCGCGGCCGCCGGACGGATGTCGACCTGGACGACGGCCCGGCCGCGCAGCGGGATGACGTCGCCGGACCCCTGGTGGCGCAGCTCGCCGACGTACTGCGCGCGCACGCCCGGGACGGGACCGTCGAGGTCGAACACCAGCCGGTCGAACGTCGTGTGCCGCCCGGCCCGGATGCGCCGCAGCAGCGCGAGGGGCACCGACGCGACCGCGGCGCGCCCGGCGCCGGCCTCGTCGGGGGCCCCGGGCAGGAGCTCGTCGGTGGTCGTCTCCGGCAGCAGGTCGGGCATGACCCCACCTCACGCACCGGTCGTCACCGGGGCGTCACCGGCGTGTCACGCGGCCCGGACCAGGGCGTAGACCTTCGCCTCCCAGGAGAACAGCGGCTCGCGCCCGGCCCACTCCGGCGGGACGTCGCGCTCCTGGGGGACCTCGCGCCAGCGTCGTCCCGGCGGCGTGGCCGGCCAGGTGGGCACCACGTACTCGGCGGAGGGACCGGGCGGTGTCGTGTAGTCGGAGAAGTTGGCGACCACGACCACCTGCTCGTCGGCGCCGGGCCGCCCGCGCCGCCAGACCACGACCCGCTTGCCGTCGAGGTCCACGTGCAGCAGCTCGACGTCGTTGACCGCGAGCGCGTCGCTGGTGGTCCGCAGCCGCACCAGCCGCGCCACGTACCGCTGCACCCGCCGCCGCCAGTCCTCCTCCAGCCGGGACCAGTTGACCGGGTCCACCTGCTTGCCGGAGGCCTCGGTGACGTGGCCGGAGGGGTCGACGAGGTCGTGCTGGTCGGCGAACTCGTCCCCGGCCAGGATCTGCGGGACGCCGACCGCCGTCAGCAGGCAGGCGAAGGCCAGCTCGACCCGCTTCTCGCAGTCGACGACGCCGTTGGCCCGCAGGAAGTCGTACAGCCGCTCGTTGCGCAGCCCCTCGACGTCGTGCGAGGTCAGGTAGAGCACCGCCTGGGACAGGTCGCCGTAACCCGACGCCCGGCAGTCGACCATCCGGCGCACGGTCTCGGCGAAGCCCAGGCCGTCGACGTCCTGCCCGAGCACGGCGGCGCGGGCGCAGCGCTTGAACCCCTCGTGCCACAGCCCGTCGAGGCGGTGCTGGGTCAGCAGGGCGAGCGGCTCGGTCAGCTCCTCGCCCACCACGAGGAAGCGGGCCTCGGCCTCCGGGTCGCCGGGCGCGGCCCCGCACCGCTGCAGGAACAGCGAGCGGGCCAGGTCGCGGTAGGCGCCGACGAAGTCCCAGTTGGCGACGTTCTCGATGCTGTCGAGCCGGATGCCGTCGACGCCGAGGTCGGTCATCCACCGCGCGAGGGCCGTGCGCAGCAGGCCCGAGGCCGGCGAGAGCGGCCCGTGCTCCCCGGTGACGGGGTCGGAGCCCTCGGGGCGGGCGGCGAAGCGGAACAGGGTGCTGCCGTACCCGTTGCGCAGGCCCCCGCGGGAGTCGTACCGGTCGGGGTCGGCCGGGTCGGCCGTCGCGGGGTCCAGGACGAAGAAGTCCTCGGTCGCCGCGGCCAGGTAGGGGTGGTCGCGCGCGAACGCGGTCACCGAGTCGACGAAGAAGCGCACCCCGTGCCGGTGCAGGGTCGCCACCAGCGCGCGCAGGTCGCGGTTGGGCGTCGGGTGCGAGGAGTCGAGGGGGGAGCCCAGCTCGGAGTCCGGCGCCGCGAAGTCCGTCGTCCCGTAGCCCCAGGTGCGCACGTAGGCGCTGTCGGCCGGCGGCAGCAGCTCCAGGGCGTTGACGCCCAGCTCGTCGACCAGGTACGAGCGGCCCGGCGCGGTGACGTCCAGCGCGGCGAAGTCGGCGCCCCCGGCGGCCCGGTCGACGAGGGCCGCGACGTCCCGGAAGGTGCCCACCCCGCGCTCGTAGCGGCCCGCCCCGCTCCCGGCCGACCACGCCGTCGGCAGCTCGTAGAGGACGATCCGGTTGTTCGGCGGCAGGGACGCCGGAGGGACGTCGTCGAGCTCCCCGTACTCGCCGCCGGCGTCGCAGGGCTCCAGCACCCCGTCGCGCCAGCGGACGACCGACGCCGGGTAGCGGTCGGCCGCGGTGTACCCGGGCCCCGGCGGCTGCGGGGCCCGCAGCCGCCAGTCGACCGTGGTGGCCCACGGGTCGGTGACCCGGACCCGCTGCCCGGAGCGGCCGGGGTGGGCGTCGGTCACCTCGAACCAGTAGTGCCACACCTGCCCGTCCTCGAGGCCGCACCGCGCGGCCGGCACCGTCCACAGGTCGGCCCCGTGCGGCGAGGGCGCGAGCGGCACCGAGCGCTCCCCCACCAGCGTCACCGGGGCGCCGGGCTGCAGCCGCCCGATCACCAGCAGCGGCACCGGGTCGGTGCGGGCCGGGCGCCACAGGACGAACTCGGTCCGGCGCAGGGTCAGCACGTGCGCGGTCACGGGGTGGCGAAGCTCTCCACCACACCGGCCAGTGACGTCGAGGTCGCCGGCGGGGACACCGCGCCCACGCCCATCCCGCGCCTGGCGAACCCGCCCCAGACGTCGGGCAGGTCATCGGGGTCCAGGGCGGCGACCGCGTCGAGGACGCCGTCGCGGGCCTGGGTGAAGGTGGGCATCGAGGGCGTCAGCTTCAGGCCGCCGATGACGTACTCGAGCACCCGCCGCTCGGCCTCGGCGTGCCCGTGCCGGGCGACGAGGGCCACGAAGACCTCCCACAGCGCGGCACACCACACCTCGCCGGCGTTGTGCACCTCGCTGTTGGCGCCGCCGCCGTGGGGGTTGCGCGGCGGGCCCTTCGGCAGGACGGCGCCGTCGCTGATGTGCCGGAAGGTCAGCGGGTTCTTCGCCGTGTCCACCGAGTAGGGGTAGCGGCGGATCGAGAAGTAGTAGTTGTCGTGGAAGGTGGGCGTCAGGTCGGTCCACCCGCCGACGGGGAAGACGCCGGTGTCGAACGCGTCGGTCTCCTGCGAGGTCATGCAGATCGCGAAGAAGTCGCCCCAGCCCTCCCCCATCGCCCGGCCCTGGCGGTTGGCCAGCCCGCTGGCGTTGCCGACGAGCCGGTTGGTGACGTAGTGGCCCATCTCGTGGAAGGTGATCAGCGCCTCGTGGTTGCTGGTCCGCGACGGCGTCACCGCGCGGAACTCGTACATCTGCATGCGGGGGCTGGCGCCGTCGGCCGGCGTCTGCATGTTCGCGTTGTCGCTGCCGCTGAAGTCGTTGCCCTCGGCGAGGACCGGGTCGCCGCCGACGCCGACGCCGTCGAGGTTGACCCGCTGGGCGTTCCCGGCGGCCTCGTCGAAGCCGGCCTCGTACCAGCGGTCGTGCAGCCAGTTCACGTGGAAGAACATCCCGACCAGGCTCGCCTGCAGGTTCTCCGGGTCGGACGCGGGCTTGGCGTGGTCGTAGACGTGGTCGAACACGCGCGGGCCGGTCACCGTGCCGAGGACGTCCCCGGGGCCCAGCCCGTCGGGTCCGGCGAGGTCGGCGTAGGCGGTGCAGTTGTTCCCCACGGTCGTCGTCGCGTCGTCGGGGAGCCACGGCCGGCCGGGCAGCAGGCTCTCCAGCGTGACCAGGCGCTCGGGGACGGTCGGCGCCTGGAACCCGTCCGGGACGCCGGTCGGGTGCGGCGAGCCGGGTGCGGGACCGTCCTCGGGCCGGCACACCGCGTCGCCGGTGTTGTGCACCCGGTAGCTGAAGGCGACGTCGGCGCGCAGGTTCCTGCGGAACAGCACCTCCGGTTCCGGCGCCGCCTCCACGACGTAGGCGAAGGCCGGGAACGTCCTGATCCACAGCTCCAGGTGCCAGCCCCGCGCGAACTGCCCGCCGCCGAGCGGGAACAGCACCTCCCGGACCCGCACGGGCCGCTCGAACGCCGGCCCGTCGGGCGCCGCGGCCCGGTAGCTGCGCCACGCGCCCGCGCCGGCCGCCGCGGCGTCCCCGTCGGGCTCCTCGGCGACGAACGACGAGGGCTCGTACGGCAGGCCGGTGAGGTCGGACGCCGCGACGGCGATGGCCTCCTCGGGCGTGCTGCCGGCGGCCCGGCCGGCCCGGCCCGCCTCCGCCGCGCCGGGGAAGAACTGACCCGCCACGGAGACGACGTCGCCGTCCGGGCCGATCGCGGCCGTCACGTCGGAGGCGAACACCTCGACGCCGTCGACGCGCTGGACCAGGTGGGCGGTGCGCAGGCGCGTGCCGCTGACCGAGGCGACGGCGACGCCGTCGGCGTCCTGCGGGGCGAGCCGCCACAGGTCCCCGTGCTCGGCGACGAAGCGGCCCACCGCCTCCTCGGGGGTGCCGCCGGTCGGCGCGGTCAGGCGCGCGCCCGGCGACAGGCCCGCCACGCGGTTGGGCAGCCCGGTGGCCTCGTCGTGCTCGACGCGCAGGTCGCCGGTGTCGGCGCCGACAGCGGCGGCCGCGGCCGGCCGGCCGCTCCCGTCCGCCGGCTCCCCGGCCGTCGGCGCGGGTCCGCCCCGGACGCGGCGGGCGCCCGCGTCGTAGAGCGCGTGGAAGTCCTGCGGCAGGTCCCTGGTGACCACGTCGTCCCCTGTCCGGGCGTCGTCCGCCCTCGTCCTCGTCGCACCCGGGTCGTCGCACCCGGGTCGTCACCCCGAGGCTGGCCGACCGCCGTCACCGGGGCGTCACCGACCGCCGTCGGCCTCCGCCGGCACCGCGCCGACGGGCCGGCGGCCGCGCGGGCCGACCCGCAGCGGGACCTCGGTGACCCGTGGCCGCCCGGCCAGGTAGTCGACCAGCCGGCGCGGCGCGTACCGCGCCTGCGCGTCCTCCCGCCGGGCGACGGCGCTGGAGGCGACGGACTCCGAGTCCGGGTCCTCCGCGCCGATCGGCCGCGCGTAGGGGCGCAGCAGGCGGTAGAACCACCGCCGCGAGTCGTGCAGGGTCCCCAGAGGGTCGGGGTCCACGGGGAAGGTCCGGCCGTCGAAGCGCTCCGGTGCGCCGTCGGCCCGCCGGCGGTAGGCGTCGTCGCGGAAGGCCAGTCCGCAGGAGCGGGCGCGGTCGACCATCCACAGCAGCGTGATGTCGGCGAGCTCGGCCTCCGGGTGTCCGCCGCCGACGTCGCAGTGGTCGCCGCTGAACCACACCTGCTCGACGTCCGGGCGCCCGGCGACCGAGGCGCGGTCCCACAGGGTCGGGGCGAAGGGCCGGCGCCGCTCGTCGACGGCCAGCGCCTGGAAGGCGGCGTCGACGGCACTGCTCAGCCGGGTGTCGTGGAACTCGAGGCGGTGGTTGGCCAGCCGCGCCAGCCCCAGCCCGACCGACGGGATGCCGAGGGAGCCCACGGTGTCCCAGACGCCCAGGAAGCGGATCCGCGGCTCGTGGCTGTAGGACCGCCGGAACAGCTGCGACTCCAGGTCACGGGGGTGGGCGGCCCGCGACCGGTACAGGTCGTAGGCCTCCTCCAGCCGGCCGGCGTGCTCGCGCCGCAGGACGCCGCAGTTGCGCACCAGGCCGACGGTGCTCCGGGCGGTGTACGCGCCGCGGCTGAACCCGAAGAGGAACAGCTCGTCGCCGGGTTCGTAGTGCTCCACGAGGAACTGGTAGGCGTCCTTCACGTTGCGCGAGAGGCCCACGCCGAAGGCCCCGCCCCGGATGCGCTCCCCCGGCTTCGTGCCGACCCCCTGCTGGTAGTACACCCGCTGCTCGACGCCGTCCCCGTCCTCGCGGTCGACCCCCAGGGCGACCTTGGTGACGTTCGTGGGGCACAGGCGGCCGCCGTGGACCTGGTCGGCGGTGTTCCACGTGCCGTCGCAGCACAGCACCAGACGCTTGGGCACGGTCGGCTCCTCCCTGGGCGGGTCCGGGTCCTCCCCGGCTGGGCCGCGACGGTAGGGCGTCGGGCGTCACCGCCGCGTCACGCGACCGTTCCGCGGGAGCCGGGGGTCGCGCCCGCGGGCTCGTCCCCCTCCGGTCGGCCGAGCGTCCCGGCGACGAAGGCGGTGTTCATCCGGAGGATCTCCAGCGCCAGGTCGAGGTCGACGTGCGTGAGCGCGTCCTCCTCCGTGTGCACCCGGTGGTTCGTGCCGTCGGCGCCCTCGATGGTCAGGACGGCGGGGATGCCGACGTCGGTGAAGGGCACGTGGTCGCTGTTGGCGGGGCTCAGGCCCACGCTGACGGCCAGCCCGGTGTGGGCCGCCGCGGCCCGCGCCAGCCCGTCGATGACGTCCCGGAAGACGGCCGCGCCCTCCAGCAGCACCCCCGGGACGGCGGTGTTCCGGCCGGCGATCATGTCCATGTTCACCACCGCGCGGATGCGGGCGCGCTCCGGGCCGGGGAGCTCCTCGACGTAGCGCCGGCTGCCGAACAGCCCCTGCTCCTCACCGCCGAACAGCACCAGCCGCAGGTCGAGCAGGGACGGGGAGCCGGCCAGCGCCCGCGCCAGCGCCAGCACCCCGGCGCTGCCCGAGGCGTTGTCGTCGGCCCCCGGCGCGGGCGCGCCCGGGCTGAGCCGGTTCACCGAGTCCAGGTGCGCGGTCACCAGGACCACGTCGCGGGGGGCGGGGCCGGTGCCGGCCCGGTCGGCGACGACGTTGCGGCAGCGCCCGCCCCCGCGGGGTACCGGCTGCGTGGTGACGGTCAGACCGGCCGCCGTCAGCTGCGCGGCGCCCCAGGTCGCGGCCTCGTCGAACGCCGCGCTCGCGGAGTGCCGGGTGCGGTGGGCGGCCAGCGCGGCCAGGTCGGCCGCCAGCTCCTCGCGCGACAGGCGGGCCACGCAGCGCCGCACCCACTCCGGCTCCTCGCGGCCGGCCGCGGGAGCGGGCGCGGCAGTGACCACCGGGCCGACGGCAGTGACCACCGGGCCGACGGGGAGGGGGCGCAGCGCCCAGCAGGCGCCGCCGGAGCCCGCGAGCCGCCGCGCTCGCTCCGGCTCGAGGTCGACGACCAGGTGGCGGCCGGTGTCGACGAGGACCGGCACCTCGGGGTGGTCGGCCTGGAAGAGCCGGCCGTTCTGGACGACGAGGAACAGCCGCTGCGCGCGGGCCCCGTCCACCGCGACCACACCGGCCTCCGCGCGGCCGGACGGCGCGTCGGCCGGGGACGCGTCCCGGGTCACGACGACGTGCTCGCCCAGCCGGGTCCGGGCACCCTCCGGGTCGGTGCCCGGGGCGCGCCGGCGGGCGGCCGCCGCCCCGACCAGGTCGCGCAGGACCGGCAGGAGGTCGGGCAGCCCGGCCACGTCGCCACCGGTCCCGCCGGGCGGGCGCAGGTGGACGGCGGCCGCGCCCAGCCGCCGCGCGGCCGCCACGTGGCCGGCGTGCTCGCTGACGAACACGACGTCGGAGAGGGCCAGCGTGGGCTCGGCCCGGGCCACGGCGGCCCGGAAGGCCGCCGGCGCGGGCTTGCGCACCCCGACCTCGGCGGAGAGGGTCACCCGCCGCGACAGCGGCTCGAAGAAGCGCCGGATGCCCAGCGCGTCGAGCAGGGCGTGGTACTCCGCCACGACCGCGGCGACGTCCGCAGCGTCCACCGGGTCGCGGGTGTCCGACAGCAGCCCAAGGACGACCGCCGGCCGCCCACCGGCGCGCAGGTCGGTCAGCTCCTGCAGCAGCTCGCGCGCCCCCGGCCGGAGGACGCCGCCGGACTCCAGCGTGTCGCCGAGGTCGAACAGCACCAGCAGCACGGCGCACTCCCCCTCCCGGACCGGCCGGTCTCCCGCGTCAGGCGCCCCGCGCCCCGGCGGCCACCGCAGCGGCCGCCGAGCGCGGTTGCGGGACGCCGGCCGGTCCGGGGCCGGAGCCAGGGCGGCCGGCGACGACGCGCACCTGCCACCGCGACACCAGCTCCTGCATCTGGCGGGTGGGCGGGACGCCGAGCTCCCGGGCGAGCGCGTCCCGGAAGGCGGTGTAGGCGCGGACCGCCTCGGCGAGGTTGCCCTCGGCCAGGTGGACCCGGACGATCGCCCGGTGCGCGCTCTCGCGCAGCGGCTCGTCGCGGGCGGCCGCGTAGGCGGCCTGCACCGCCTCGCCGTGGCGGCCGGCGGCCACGAGCCGGTCGGCCAGCACCTCGAGGGCGTGCATGCGCAGCTGGCGCAGCCGCTCGCGCTCCAGCAGGACCCAGTCGTCGTACCAGCCCGGCAGGAGCTCCCCCGCGAGCGCCGTCGCCGGTGTGCGGATGCCGTCGACGGGGACCGCCGGGTCGAGGACGGCGTGCGCCCACTCGACGAGCTCGCGGACGTCGACGCGCACCCCGGCGGCCAGGGTCACCGCGCCGCCGGAGACGTCCACCAGCCCCGGGACGGCCTTCTGCACCCGCCACAGGGCCGACCGGAGGCTGCCGTGGGCCTGCGCCTCGGGGACGTCGGGCCACAGCCGGCCGGCGATCGCCCCGCGCGCCGGGCGTCCGCACAGGCTCAGGTGGGCGATCAGTCGCTGGACACCGTGGGGCAGGGCGCTCGCGGTGGTCGGCTCGGTCCCGTCGTCCCCCGACACGCGGAAGCCGTCGAGCAGGTGGACGCGTGCGGTCGTGGTGGTCGTGCGAGTGGTCATGCAAGGCCCCTCTCGAGCCCGTTTCTGGGCGGTGGGTCCCGGTGCGTGTGGTGACGTACCGGGATCGTTTCGACACGCCCCGGGGGCGTCAACGGTCGTTGGTCCCTGCGGAGCACGGCGTCTGCCCGGCGACGGTCAGGAGGCCAGCCGCCGCGCCCGGGGGATGCCGCGGACCAGCCGGCTCATCCGCTCGGTCGGCGGCACCCCGAGCTCGTCGCGCAGCAGGTCCCGGAACAGGTCGTGGGCCCGCAGCGCCTCGGCCACGTTGCCCTCGGCGAGGTGCACGCGCACGACGGTGCGGTGGGCGCTCTCCCGCAGCGGCTCGGTCCGGATCGCGAGGTAGGCGGCCTGGAGGGCCTCGGCGTGCCGGCCGGCGGCGCCCAGCCGGACCGCCGCCGTCTCCAGCGCGTGCAGCCGCAGCCGGGCCAGCCGGTCGCGCTCCAGGAGGACCCAGTCGTCGTACCAGCCGGGGAGCAGGTCGCCCAGCAGCGCCGGGTCCGGCAGCACCACCCGGTCGGTGCCGGTCCGCGGATCGCACACGCGCTCGGCCCAGCGGTGCAGCTCGCGCACGTCGGTGCGGACGCCGGCGGCCAGCCGCAGGACGCCGTCCGAGGGGTCGAGGAGCTCGGGAGCGGACCGGCGCAGCCGCCACAGCGCCGACCGCAGGCTGGCCTGGGCCCGGTCCTCGGGCACGTCGGGCCACAGCTGACCCGACACCGCCGTGCGCGCCGGCCGCTCGGCCAGGCACAGGTGCGCGACCACGCGCTGCACCGCCCGGGGCAGCTCCACGGCGGCCGGCCGCCGCGCGGCCGCGCCGTCCCGGACGGTGAACCCGTCGAGCAGCGTGACCCGCGGTCCGCTGTCCGGGGTGGTGCGCGGGAGCTGGTCCATCGGCGGTCCCCGATCAGGAGCGACGGCGTCGGGAGTGACGGCGTCGCCCAGCAGAGGGGCACCGGGACGCCGCTGATACACGGGCGGGATGACGGCGGCGTGACGCGGCGGTGATGTCCCCGGCGGCAGGGTCGGGCCCGACCGGCCGCCACCCGGCGGCGCGGCCCGCGAGGAGACGAGGGACCACCGATGACCGGACCGAGCACCGCCGACGACCCGGTGCAGAACCCGCTGACGCTGGTGATGACCGCGCGCTCGCCCGAGGACCGCCGGGTGCTGCAGCAGAAGGTCCAGGCGCTGCAGTCCCTGCCGCGGGAGCAGAACCCGGTGGTGCGGGCGCTCGAGGCGATCGGCACCGTGCACTTCGCGCGCTTCGTCCTGCTCGACGAGCAGCGGCTCGCCGTGATCACGACCTACGACGGCGACTTCGACGTCTACATCAACGAGTTCGTCGACCACATCGGTGAGGTGTTCGACGACCTGCTGCAGCACGTGGAGGGCGCCCCGCCGCTGCCGGTGCAGCGGCACCGCGAGGAGTTCCTGGACTACGTGCGCCGCCACGACCTGCGCTGCGTGCCGCCCTTCTACAGCGCCTATCCGCAGCGGACGGTGCTCGACGTCCTCGCCGCCGACGTCGTGGCCTGACGCGGGTCCCGGTGCTCGACCTCGCCGACGTCCAGGGCGTCGTCCTCCGCGGGTACACGATGCCGCGCGCCCGCCACCTGGTGCTGCGGGTGGACGCCGCGGCCGCCGGCCGCGAGCTGCTGGGCTCGCTGGTCGCCGGGGACCCCCGCCGTCCGCAGGTCACGACCGGGACGCCGTGGACGGAGAAGCCCGACTGCTGCCTCAACCTGTCGGTGACCGCCGGCGGGCTGCGCGCCCTCGGGGTCCCCGAGGAGTCGCTGGCGACCTTCCCCGCGGAGTTCCTCGCCGGCGCGCGGGCCCGGGCCGGCCGGGTGGGGGACGTCGGCCCCAGCGCCCCCGAGCACTGGCTGCCGGTGTTCGGGGACCCGGGCTTCCACCTGCTGGTCTCGCTGTTCGGGCAGTCCGCCGCGGCGGTGGACCGGGCCACCGACGACCTCCTGGCCGGCACCGCGCCGGGGCTGACCGAGCTGTGCCGGTTCGACGCCGCTCTGCTCGGCGCCCGGGTGGACCACTTCGGCTACGTCGACGGGATCTCCCAGCCCACCGTCGGCGACGCGCCGCCACCCGGGCCGCCCGACCGGCTGCCGGTGGCGCCCGCGGGTGCCTTCCTGCTCGGCCACCCCAGTCAGTTCCGCGACTACACCTACCCGGTGCCGGAGCCCGAGGTGCTGGGCCGCAACGGCAGCTTCGCGGCGTTCCGCGTGCTGTCCCAGGACGTCGACGCCTTCCGCGAGCTGCTGATCGAGCAGTCCCGCCGCACCGGCACCTCCCCGGGGCGCGTCGCCGCGCAGCTGTGCGGACGGTGGCGGAACGGGACCCCCCTGGCCCTCTCCCCGGACACCGACTCCCCCGACCCGCCGGTGCCCGCCGACGCGCTCAACGACTTCGGCTACGCCGCGGACCCGAGAGGCGAGCGCTGCCCGATCGGGTCGCACGTGCGGCGCATGAACCCGCGCGACTCCCGGGTGGCCGGGGGCGGGGGGAACCAGCACCGGATCGTGCGGCGCGGGCTGACCTACGGCCCGCCCTACGACCCCGACCACCCCCGGGACGGGCACGACCGCGGGCTGCTCGGCCTGTTCATCGGGGTCAGCCTCCGCGACCAGTTCGAGTTCGTGATGGGCCAGTGGGCCGTGGACGGCCGCTTCGCCCCGGGCCTCGGGCGGACGCAGGACCCCTTCCTCGGGTCGGGCGGCACGCTGCCGCTGGCCACCCCGGGCGGCGGACGGGCCGAGCTGAGCGGCCTGCCCCGGCTGGTCACCACCCGCGGCGGCGCCTACTGCTTCCTCCCCAGCACCACCGCGATCGGTCACCTCGCCGCCTTGTGACCGCCCGGTGACCGCCCGGTGACCACCCGGCCACCGCGCCGGCGTCGCGACCGGGTCAGCCGCCGCGCCGCGCTCCCTCGGGGACGGGGCTGCGGTGCACCCCGGGGGCGCGCGCCGGGCGCCCGTCGGCCGTCCGGCGCCGGGCCTGGGCGAGCAGGGCGGTCATGGAGGGTGTGGGGGCGACACCCAGGGTGTCGGCGAGCACCGCCCGGAACGACTCGTAGGCGCGGCGCGCCTCGGCGAGGTTGCCCTCGGCGAGGTGGGCCCGCACGACGGCCCGGTGGGCGCTCTCCCGGAGCGGCTCCTCGTGCGCCGCGGCGTAGGCGGCCTGCAACGCCTCGCCGAACCGGCCGGCGGCCACCAACTCGTCGGCCAGGGCCTCCAGCGCGTGCATCCGCAGCTGGCGCAGCCGCTCCCGCTCGAGCACCACCCAGTCCTCGGACCAGCCGGGCAGGAGCTGCCCGCGCAGCTCCTCGGGCGGCATCGCGACGTCGCCGCGGACCTGCCGGTCGAGCACCCGCGACGCCCACGCCTCGAGCTCGCGGACGTCGACGCGCACCCCGGCGGCCAGGGACAGCGAGCCGCCCGACACCTCGACCATGCCGGGGGCCACCCTCCTCAGCCGCCACAGCGCCGAGCGCAGGCTGCCGTGCGCGTGGTCCTCGGGCACGTCGGGCCACAGCTGGCCGGCGATGACGGTGCGGTCCGGGCAGCGCGACAGGCTCAGGCGCGCGACGAGGCGCTGCACCGCCCGCGGCAGCTCGCAGGGGGCGGCGCGGGTGCCGTCCCCCAGCCGCAGGCCGAAGCCGTCGAGCAGGGTCACGCGGACAGCCGGTGGGAGGGTCACGGGGCACACCCCCTGGAGCACCCGACGACGGTGGAGCGGCGGCGTCCGGGTCCGCCGGCGGGAATGGTCCGGGCTCTCAGTCGCCGCCGTCAATCGAGTTCGACGCGTCGCGGAGGAACTGCTCCACCCAGGCACGTACCGCGTCGACGACGTCACGGGGCGAGGCGGCCAGGGCCACGGTCGCCTCCCCCGTGCCGCCCGGACCGGGCGAGGTGTCCATGCTCGTCAGCCGACCGCGGAAGGTCTCGGCGCCGTCCTCGAGCCACACGCGGACGAGCAGTGCGGCACTGTGGTCGCCGTCCAAGGTCACCGTCCATCGGGGTCGTCCCTGCCGCCCGCCCCAGCGGACGGCCCGTCCCCCGCGAGTCGTCATGATCGCGGGACCCCATCCTCGCTCGTGACCCTGCCCGGCGCACTCACCCGGAGGGGCGTCATCCGCCGGCCGGACCGGCGCGGGAGGAGCCGTCCCCGCCTGCGGCGCCCTGTCGGTCACGGTCGGCCCCCTCGCCGCGGTCGACGGGCTGCGTCCCGGTCTCCTCCGGTCTCCCCCGGTCGCCGGAGTCTGGCAGCCCACGCGTCACCGGAGCGTCACCGGTGAGGGCACTGGGGAGGCCGCCGCCGACCTATCGTGATCTGCACCACTCCCCACTCCCGGAGGTCCGCACGATGACGACCACCGCACCCACCGAGCCCGCCGGACAGATCCAGGCAGACGTCCAGGACGCCGGCCACGTCGACGTCCTGATCGTCGGCGCCGGGGTGTCCGGCATCGGTGCCGCCCACCACCTGCAGGAACAGTTCCCCGACCGGAGCTTCGTCATCCTCGACGCACAGGACAACCGGGGCGGGACCTGGTGGACCCACCGGTACCCGGGCGTGCGCTCCGACAGCGACCTGTTCACCTACGGCTACCGGTTCAAGCCCTGGCGGGGCCCGTCGATCGCCGCGGGTGAGGAGATCCTCCACTACCTCGACGAGGTCATCGCCGAGGACGACCTGGGTCAGCACATCCGCTACCACCACCGGGTCACCGAGGCCGCCTGGTCCACCGAGGATCGCCGGTGGACCGTGCAGGTCACCCGCGGCGACACCGGCGAGCAGTTGCGGTTCACCACCGACTTCCTGTGGATGTGCCAGGGCTACTACAACCACACCAGGCCCCACCGGCCGCAGTGGGAGGGCATGGACCGGTTCCAGGGCCTGGTCGTGCACCCGCAGCAGTGGCCCCAGGACCTCGACCTCGCCGGCAAGCGCGTCGTCGTCATCGGGTCGGGGTCCACGGCCGCGACGCTCATCCCGGCGATCGCGAAGGAGGCGGAGCACGTGACGATGCTGCAGCGCTCCCCCTCCTACTTCCTGGCCCCGCCCCTGACGCACGAGCTCGCCGTCACGCTGCGCCAGCTGGACATCCCCGAGGACTGGACGCACGAGATCCTGCGGCGGGCCTACAGCGCCCAGTTCAACGAGCTGGCGCGGCTGTCGCACGAGGCGCCCGACGAGCTGCACGAGTTCCTGATGGAGTCGATGCGCCCGCTGCTGCCCGAGGGCTTCGACGTCGAGAAGCACTTCACGCCCCGCTACCGACCGTGGCAGCAGCGCATCGCCATCGTCCCGGAGGGCGACCTGTTCGCGGCACTGCGCGAGGGGAAGGCCTCCATCGTCACGGACACGATCGCGACCTTCACCGAGACCGGGATCCGGGTCGGGTCCGGCGAGGAGATCCCGGCCGACGTCGTCGTCTCCGCCACCGGGTTCGACCTGTCGGCCTTCGGCGACGTCGACTTCAGCGTGGACGGCGAGCCGGTCGTCTTCCCGGAGCGGGTCACCTGGCGCGGCATGATGATCAGCGGGGTGCCGAACATGGCCTACGTCTTCGGCTACTTCCGGCACAGCTGGACGCTGCGCGTGGACCTCGTCTGCGACCTGGTGATCCGGATGCTCGCGCTCATGCAGGACAAGGGCGCCACCATGGTGGTCCCCACGCTCCGGCCGGAGGACGCGGGCATGCAGCTGCGGCCGTGGTCGGACCCGGAGAACTTCAACGCCGGCTACGTCCTGCGCTCCCAGCACGTCCTGTTCAAGCAGGGCGACCGTGAACCGTGGACGCACATGCTCGAGCACGCGCAGGAGGCGGAGATGCTGCCGAAGGCCGACCTCGAGGACGGGACGCTCGCCTACAGCTGACCCGCCCCGGGCTCCGCCCGCGACGGCCGCCGGCGGCCGTCGCGGGGGTGCTGTGGGTGGGGGTCTTGTCGGTGGGCGGCCGCCCTGCCAGGCTCGCCGCCCCCGCCTCCCGAGGAGCCCACCATGCCGCAGACGGCCTGCCGCACCGGAGTCACGCTCAACCACGAGACCAGCGGCGAGGGCGAGCCGCTGCTGCTGGTCATGGGGACGTCGGGTTCCATCCCGCTCTGGGGCGAGATGGTCCCGCGGCTGGCCGAGCGGTACCAGGTCATCGCCTTCGACAACCGCGGGCTCGGCGGCAGCGAGCGGGGCGAGGGCGCGATCACCGTCGCGTCCCTGGCCGAGGACGCCTCGGCCCTGCTCGAGGCGCTCGACGTGCCGCGGGCGCACGTCATGGGCTGGTCGCTCGGGTCGGCGATCGCGCAGGAGCTGGCGCTGCGCCACCCCGAGCAGGTGGCGAGCGCGGTCATGTACGCCACCTGGGCACGCTGCGACGGCTTCCAGCGCGCCGTGCTCAGCGCGCTCCGGCTGCCCTACGCGGTGCGGGACATGGAGGCCGCCCTGACCAGCGCCGGCATCGCCTTCTCGCCCCAGCTGCTCGACCGCCCGGACTTCGCGCAGCTGCTCGAGCCGCTGCTGCCGGCGTTCCCGCAGAACGAGGAGCAGATGCAGGTCACCACCGAGCAGTGGGACGCCGACCTGGCCCACGACACCCTCGACCGGCTGGGCGGCGTCACCGCGCCCACGCTGGTCGTCGTCGGGGAGCAGGACCTGCTGACCCCGCCCTGGCAGGCGCAGGCCGTGGCCGACGCCGTCCCGGGCGCGCGCTTCGAGCTCGTGACCGGCCCGGGCTCGAGCCACGGGATGCACATCGAGCGCCCCGAGGACCTGGTCCGGATCGTCACCGGCTTCCTGGCCGACCACCCGGTCCGGGCCTGACCAGCGCGTCCCAGAACGCCGTCCGGACCCCACCGGCTCCCCACGCGTTCGGCTCGACGAGGTCGCAGGACCACAGCCGCCGGTCCGGTGGTCGCGCGTCGCGCCGCGCCGGGTCGCCCGCGCGGAGGCCGTGGCCGAGGAAGACCCCGGCGACGTCCGCGACCGCGGCCCCGTGGCGCACCGCGACCCGGCGGAGGGCCCCGTTGAGCTCCCCGATGACGGCGACGGCGTCGGTGGAGATCGAGTCGCCGAGGGCGACGTGGGACGACGGCGCGGGATCGGGCACGCGGCCATCCTGCGCGCGACCGGCGGGGCCCCGCGCGGGGTGACCGACCCGCGCGCCGGCCCGTTGCCAAACGCGAATCAACCGTTCACGATTGCGGCATGACGATCAGCTCGGACGAGTACCGCCGCTGGGACGCCGTCGCCATGGCCGGGCTGGTCCGCGACGGGCGCGTCTCCGCCGCGGAGCTGGCCGAGACCGCACGGGAGCTGGTCGAGGCCCGGCGCGAGCTGAAGGCGGTCGCCTCCCCCGCCGACCCGGGAGCGGTCGGCCCGCGCGCGGCAGGCCGCTTCGCCGGTGTCCCGTTCGCCGTCAAGGAGCTGCTCGCCTGGCCGGGGCTGCCGTGGTCGATGGGCTCACGGCTCACGGCCGCCGCGCCCGCGCCGGGGCTCTCGCCGTACGCCGCACGGATCCGGGACGCCGGACTCGACGTGGTCTGCTCCACGACCAGCTCGGAGTTCGGCCTGCTCGGCAGCACCGAGACCGCGCTGCACGGCGTGACGCTGAACCCGTGGCGGCCGGGCCTGTCCGCGGGGGGCTCGTCGGGAGGCTCCGCCGCCCTCGTCGCGGCCGGGGTCCTCCCCATGGCGCACGGGAGCGACGCCGGGGGCTCGCTGCGCGTGCCGGCGGCGCTGAACGGCGTGTTCGGGTTCAAGCCGTCGAACCGGCGCGGCGAGCCGACCGGCCCGGAGGTGCCCGGCCTGGGCGCGCTGCTCGTCGAGCACGTCATCACGCGCTCGGTCCGCGACAGCGCGGCGTTCCTCGCGGCCACCGAGCGCAGCGGTCCCGGCGCGGTCCACCCGCCGGTCGGCCGGGTGACCGGCCCGTCGCCGACCCGGCTGCGGATCGCCGTGCTGGAGCCGACGCTGCTCGGCGCCCGCCCCGACGGAGCGGTCCGGCGGGAGCTCGACCGCGCGGCGGCGCTCTGCGACTCCCTCGGGCACCGGGTCGAGGTCGCCCCCGCCCCGGACGTCGACGGCGCGGCGGTGAGCCGGGGCTTCTTCACCGCGGCCGCGCTGACGGTGGCGGAGGTCGCCCGCGCGGTCACGCCGCTGCTCGGCCGCCCGCCGGGCGAGGACGAGCTCGAGCCGTTCACGCTGGAGCTGGTCGCCTGGGCGGCGACACTGGGCCCCGACGCGCCGGCGCGGACCGAGCGGGCGCTCGCGGACGCCGCGCGCGGCTACCTGCGGCTGTTCGAGCGCTGCGACGTCGTCCTCTCCCCCACGCTCGCCCGCGCCTCCTGGCCCGTGGGCCACCTCTCCCCCGCGGCCGGCCGGGAGACGCTCGTCCGGCGCACCGAGGAGGCCGTCGGCTACACCCCGATCCACAACGTCGCGGGCTGTCCCGCGATGTCGGTGCCCCTGGGCCGGCACGAGGGGCTGCCGGTCGGGGTCCACTTCGCCGCCCGCCCCGGTGCCGACCGGCTGCTGCTGGAACTGGCCTTCGAGCTCGAGGCGGCCGCCCCGTGGGCCGACGTGTGGCCGCCGGAGCCGGTGGCCGCGGGACGAGTGTGATGGCCCAGGTCCTCAAGCCGGAGGTGCGCGCGCGGATCGAGGCGGCCGCGCTGCGCTGCTTCGCCGACCAGGGCTACCCCGGGACGTCGATCGCCGCGATCGCCGGTCTGGCCGGCACCGCACCGGGGAACGTCTACCGGTACTTCGGCGCCAAGGAGCTGCTGTTCGACGCGGTCGTCCCCGCGGACCTCCCGGCCCGCCACGACCGGCTGCTCGACACCCGGGTGACGGCCCTGGCCGGGGGCTCGCGGCACGGGGAACCGGCCGAGGAGCTGCTCGGCTTCTGGCTCGACCACCGCCTGGCCGTCGCCGTCCTGCTCGACCGGGCCGAGGGCACGCGGTTCGCCGGCTACCCCGCGGCCTTCGTCGGGCGTCTCGTCGACGCGGCCGAGCGGTCCCTGGACCGTCCTGCGACCCCGGAGCAGCGCGACGTCCTGGACCTCGTGTTCGACAACACCCGGCGGGCGCTCGCCCGGATCCTGCGGACCGCGCGCGACCGCGAGCACGGACGGGCCCTGGTGGCCGGCTTCTGGAGCTACCAGCTCCCGGGCCTGGACGGGCTCGTGGCCCACCTCCGGCGCTGAACGGCCGGCGCCGCCCTCACCCGGGCGGTCGGCGGAGGTGGTGCGCCGCGGCCGCCGCGAGCGTGCCCGCCGCGTTGGCGGCGAGGTGGAGCAGGACCGGCGCCAGCAGGCTCCCGCTGCACAGCCGCAGCCAGGTGAACAGGCCCCCCGCCGCCGCGGTGGCCGCGCAGCCCAGGCCCACGGCGAGACCGCGGGCGACCGGACCCCCGGCCAGGTCGTTGGCCACCAGCGCGCTCCGCGTGGGGTGCACGTGCCAGAACCCGAAGAGCGCCGCCGAGCCTGCGACCGCCACCGGCGGCGACACGCTCCGGGCCAGGGCGGCGAGCAGGACGCCGCGGAAGGCCGTCTCCTCCCACAGGACGGTGCCGAACGGGATGCGCACCAGCACCCGGTGGGCGACCTCGCCGCCACCGGCCCCGGCCAGCCGGGGCGTCGGCGAGCAGCGGCCGGACCGCCGGGACCGCGAGACCGGCTCCGCAGCCCCCGGCCACCACCGCGGCGAACGGGCCGCCCCACCGCAGCCCGGCGCGGAGGCGGTGCCGGTCCAGTCCCAGCTCCGACCAGGACAGGCCCGCGCCGCGGGCGGCCAGGAGGAGCAGGCCCGTCGCCGCGACGTTGGCCCGCACGGAGGAGCCGGAGGAGCCGGGCAGCCGGGGGACGACGACGTTGTTCCAGGCGCCGAGGACGAGCACCAGCGGTCCGGTGAACGCCAGGCCCCTCCGTCCTGGCGAGCGGGCGTGGTTCACGGCCCGTCGGCCAGCGCGGCGAGCTCCACGACGGCGTGGACCAGCGCCTGCCCGTGGAGCAGGACGGCGTCGTTGTGGTCGGCGCCGGGCACCTCGACACGGCGGTGCAGCCGCGCGGCGGCCTCGGCCACCTGACGGCTCTGCGCCGGCGGGACGATCGTGTCCCCGCCGCCGTACACGACCGTCGTCGGCGCCCGTACGCGGGCGACCTGCTCGGCGACCGGGTAGCGGTCGCGCAGCAGCGCCCGCACCGGCAGGAACGGGTGGTGCGCGCTGCCGACGGCCGCCAGGTCGACGAACGGGGACCGCAGCAGCAGCCCGGCGGGCGGGTGCTCGACGGCGAGCCCGGTGACGACGGCGCAGCCGAGGCTCTCGCCGAAGTAGAGGAGCCGCTCCTGCGGGACACCGGCCTCCTCGAGCAGCCAGCTGCGCGCGGCCCGGACGTCGAGGGCGAGCCCCGCCTCGCTGGGGCTGCCGGGGTTGCCGCCGTACCCGCGGTAGTCGAACAGCAGCACCGCCAGCCCGGCCGACGACAGCGCTCGCGCAAGCGGCGCGCGCAGCCCGCGGTGCCCGCCGTTGCCGTTCGCCACGAGGACGGCGGGGGCCTCGGCGGTCGGGCCGGGCACGAACCAGGCTCCGAGGGAGAGGCCGTCGGCGGTGGTCAGCGTGACGTCGCGGCCACCGGGGACGGCGTCGGCGGCCGCGGGCACGGGGCCGTCGTCCGGGAAGTAGACGAGGCGCCGCTGCAGAGCCCAGAGCAGACCCACCAGCACAGCCAACACGACCGCGACGACCACCGCGGCCCGGAGCACGGAGCGCACGGCTGATGGTGGCGGACGGGGAGCACCGGAGCCCGGGGGCCTCCTCCCGCGCAGGACCCGGAGGACCCGGACGCGTGCGGGCGGCGCCGTCAGCGGCCCGGGTGCACCACCCGCGCCCGCTCAGTCGGCGGCCGGGGCTGCGGCCCGCGGGGGGTGGCGGCTGCCGGGACACCGGTGCGCTGCGGCCGGCCGAGTGCGACGGCGACGGCGCTGACCCCGAGGAGACCGTCCACCCGGTGGCTCCCGTCGTCGGTCCTGCGCCGTCGCGCCTGACGCGAGGCGGATCCTGCTCAGGACCCGGGAGCGGGTCCAGACCGTGGCGCGGGTCCGGCGCTCGTCAGCCCGGTTCCGGCGTCCGGCCCGCCGGCCGGGGCGGCACGGGCGTCGCGCAGCGTCGTCCTGACCCCCGGTCGGGTCACGCCCCGCCGAGGAACCCCGCACCGGCACCCCGGCGCGGCTCCCCGCGGGCCCCCGGGACGGGCCTCCCGCACGCCACCGTGTGCACGGCGACCCCGGAGGGCGGACCGCATGGACGAGACGAGCACGTCGGACCGGCCGAGTGCCCCCTCGGCGCAGCTGCCGGAGGCGCCGACGACCGGGTCCCCTCCGACCCGGGCAGCGGGCGCAGGCGCCGTCCGGGGAGGTGGGAACTCCTCCCCGGAGGAGGTCACCGGGTACGACCGGTCCCCCAGCGACGTGCTCCGCGCCGGCGTGCTGACCGCCGCGGCCGTCCTGCTGCTGCCGGTCGCCCGGTGGTCGCGCGAGACGGCCGCGGCAGCGGACGAGGACCTGGTAGGCCGGCTGTCCTCGGCCGCGCCGGCCGTCGAGCGGTTCGGAACCGGCGCGGCCGCGCTGCTGGTGGTGGCGTCGGTCGCCGCGGCCTGGGTCACTCCTGCGGTGACGCGCCGGTGGCGGCTGTTCGGTTACCTGCTGGTCGGCGGCGTCCTCGCCGTCGCGCTGGCGCGGGCAGCCCGGTGGCTGCTCGACGCCGGTGCCCCGGGCATCCCGCCGCGCGCGGCCGCGTGGCCCGGGGACCTCGACAGCGCGCTCCGGGTGGACGGCCTCGCCGTGGCCGCGGCGTCGTTCGCGGTGCTGGCGCCGTTCGTGTCCCGCCGGTGGCGGCGGGCCGGGGTCCTGGTCCTCGCGTCCACCACGCTGCTGCAGCTCCTGTCGCCCCGGCCGTCCCCGGCCACCCTGGCCGTGTCGCTGCTGCTCGGCGCCGCGGTCGGCTCGGCGACCCTGTTGCTGCTGGGCCGGCCCGTCGCCCGGCCGACCCGGGAGGCCGTGGCCGCCGCCCTGGCCGGCAGCGGGCTCGACCCGGTCGAGGTGGCGCCGGCCGTGGTCGACGCCCGCGGCTCGGTGCCCTGGACCGCGCGGCTGCGGAACGGGGACCGCGTGTTCGCCAAGGTCATGGGCGCCGAGAACCGGGCCGCGGACCTGCTGTTCCGGGCCTACCGGTTCCTCCGGCTGAGGGACGTCGGGGACGAGCGCCCGTTCTCCTCCCTGCGCCGCACGGTCGAGCACGAGGCGATGGTGTCGCTGCTCGTCCGGGACGCCGGCGGGCGGACGCCCCGCCTGCGCACCATCGCCCCCGTCGGGCACGACTCGTGGCTGCTGTCCTACGAGCTCGTCGACGGCACGACCCTCGACCGGGTGCCGGACACGGCCGTGACCGGGCCGGTCCTGCACGGCATCTGGGAGCAGGTGGCCGTCCTGCGCCGGCACGGCGTCGCCCACCGCGACCTGCGCCGGGCCAACGTCCTCCTCGACCCCTCGGGTACGCCGTGGCTCATCGACTGGGGGTTCAGCGAGGTCGCCGCCGCACCGGCGCTGCTCGACGCCGACGTCGCCCAGCTCCTGGTCACCCTCGCGCTGCAGGTCGGGGTCGGGCCTGCCGTCGACACCGCGGTCGCCCGGCTGGGGCCGGAGGCGGTGGCCGCGTCGCTGCCGCGGCTGCAGCCGAACTCGCTCAGCGGCGCGACACGGGACGCGCTGAGGCACGACAGGGAGCTGGCCGGGGAGATCCGCGCCGCCGTCAGTCAGCGGTGCGGCGTCCCGGAACCACGGCTGGCGGACCTGGAGCGCATCCGGCCCCGGACGCTCCTCGTGGTCGGCGTGCTCGTCCTCGCCACCTACCTGCTCGTGCCCCAGCTCGGCGACGTGGCCGGCATGGCCGAGCGCGTGCGGGACGCCGACTGGGCCTGGTCGCCGCTGGTCCTGGCGACGTCGGCGCTGACGTACGTGGGCGCTGCGCTCAGCCTCGCCGGAGCGGTGCCCGGGCGGCTGCGGGCCGTCCCCACCTTCGTCGCCCAGCTCGCCTCCTCCTTCGCCGGCCGGCTGGTGCCCGCCGGTCTCGGGGGGATGGCGCTCAACGTCCGCTTCCTGCAGCGCAGCGGCGTCGACGTCGCCGTCGCCACGTCCGGCGTCGGGCTCAGCTACGCGGCCGGGACCGTCGTCCACGTGCTCCTGCTGCTGGGGTTCGGGGTGTGGGCCGGGCGGTCGCTGCCGGACGTCGTCCGGCCGGTGGAGTCGCCTCCCGTGGCCTGGGGTGCCCTGGCGGTGCTGGCGCTCACCGTCGCCGCGTCCGCCGTCCCGGCCGTCCGGCGGTTCGTCGTTCCGCGGCTGGGGCCGCCGCTGCGCCGCTCCGTCCACGGCCTCGGCGGCACCCTGCGCAGCCCCGGCAAGGTGGTGCTGCTGCTGGGGGGCTCGGCGGCGACCACGCTCGGCTACCTGCTCTGCCTCTACCTGTCCACCCGGGCACTGGGCGGGGACGTGGGCCTGGCCCCGGTGGGCGCCGTCTACCTCGCCGGCGCCGCCGTGGCCGCCCTCGCGCCGACACCCGGCGGTCTGGGTGCCCTCGAGGCCGCCCTCATCGCCGGACTCGTCGGCGTCGGGATGGACCACACGATCGCCGTCCCCGCCGTGTTCCTCTACCGGATCGCGACGTTCTGGCTGCCCGTCCTGCCCGGGTGGGCGGCCTTCCACTGGCTCCGGAGGTCGCACTACGTGTAGCCGCCCGGCGCGCGGGCCGGCGGGTCAGAGGCCCAGCGAACCCGAGGCGGGATCGGCCCACCGGCTGGACGCGTCGTAGGAGCGGACCACCAGCGACCGCCACCGGCCGGTCCGGCTGATCTCCTTCTCCGGCACGCCCTGCGCGTAGGCCGTGGTGGCGAAGCCGCGTCGCAGCGAGTGCGGCGACAGCCCCTCGGGGACGACGCCGGCGCGCTCGGCGGCCCGCTTGAGGACCAGGTCGACGCTGCGGGTGGTCAGCGCGGTCGTCCCGATCCGCGGGGCGTGCCCCTTGCCCACCGACCGGAACAGCGGGCCGGCGGTGATCCCCTGCGCCGCCAGCGCCGCCAGCCAGGCACGGGTGGCGCGGACGGGACAGGTCACCTCGCGGACGCCCTCGGCCAGGGCCAGGGTCTCCCCCGCACCCTCCTGGTCGGTCTTGGAGAAGCGCAGCAGGACGTCGAGGCCGCCGTGCCCGGCCGGGGCGAGGTCCTCGATCCGCAGCCAGACCAGGTCGCTGGCGCGCAGGCCGAGCGCGAAGCCGACCAGGAGCAGGCAGCGGTCGCGCAGGCCGGCGAGGGTGTCGGGGAGGTCCTCGACGAGGGCCCGCACGGTGGCGGTGTCCAACGCCCGGGCCCGGCGCGGCCGGTACCCGAGCGGACGGCGGTGCGGCGGATGCCGGCCAGCGTGCGCCGCACCCCCTCGCTGTCGCCGGGGACGGCGTGGCCGGCGGTGCGGTGGGCGTCGTTGAGCGCCGACAGCCGCCGGGCGACGTAGCGCGGGCTGCGCCCCTCGTCGGCCATGGCGGCCAGCCACGCGGCGACGGTCAGCGGGTCGGCGGGCAGGGCACTCGGCAGCGACCGGGCGGCACACCACTCCCGCCAGGCGGCCACGTCCCGCGCGTACGCCTCCCGGGTGGCGGCCGACTGCGCCGCGGCGACGTAGGAGCCGACCGCGGTCAGGTCGCCGGGCAGCAGCAGCCCGTCGCCGTCCGTCGCCGCCGGGGCGGCGACCGAGCGTGGTGACGCCTCCCCCGCATCGTCCGGATCGGTCCCCATGGCGTCTCCTCCGGTCATGTGTCCCGTCAACGATCACTTCGCAGAGTAGGTGCCTCTCGGAAGCGGTGCACGAGCCATCCCGTGGTAGCCCTGACCGATGGATGGGCGGACCGTGCATCCGACTATTGTCCCGAACGTGACGGAGCCCACTAACGAGACCGGTACGAAGCCGTGCGCCTTCCCCGGCTGCACCGAGCCGCGCCGGCCGCGGACACCGGGGCGCAGCGGCCCCTCGCCCACGTTCTGCGCGCGCCCCGACCACAACCCCGAGTCGGCGCGCCAGGCACGGGCCAGAGCATCGGGCTCCCGGTCCGCCCGCGCCGTCGCCACCGTCACCGCGCTGGCCGAGGACCTGCCTCCGGAGGGCCGGGTCCGGCAGCTGGTGGGCCGGTGGGCGGCGGCCACCCGGGAGGCCGCCGCCGCGGCCGAGGCGCAGGCCACGCTGCTCACCGCCGCCGTCGACGCCCTGGACGCCTACCGCGACGAGACGACGGTGGAGGCGCGGATCGCCCAGGCCCGCTCCGACGTCGAGGCCGCGCACGCGGCGCAGCTGCGCGCCGAGGAGCAGGCCCGGCTGGCCACGCGGCTGCACGCGGAGGCCCAGCGGGCGCGGGAGGCGGCCGAGCGGGACGCCGAGGCCGCGCGGGCCGACGCCGGGCAGCAGGTCGCCGAGGCCCGGGCCGAGGCCGCGCGCCGGGTGGAGCTCGCCGAGGAGGCGCGCCGGGGAGCCGAGACGGCCCTCGGGCGGGCCGAGTCCGACCGTGTCCGGGCCGAGGACGCGCGCGCCGCCGCCGAGCAGCGGGCGCACGACACCGAGGTGGCCCGGCAGGCGGCGGAGCGGGGCGCCGCGGAGGCGCGGCGGGCCGAGCGCGGTGCCCGCGAGGACGCCGCCCGCGAGCACGACGCCCTCGTGGAGGCCCGGGCCGGGTGGCGCGTCACCGAGCGCGGGCTCGCCCAGGCGGTGCAGACGCGCACGGAGGAGCGCGACGCCGCGCTCGGCGCCGGCGACGAGGCGCGGGCCGCCGCGGCCGCCGCGCGCGAGCAGGCCCGCGACGCCGAGCACGAGCGGGACGCCGCCCGCCGCGCCGAGCAGGACGCGCACGCGCGGGAGCGGGACGCGGCCGCGCGGGCCGCGTCAGCCGAGCGCGACCGCCAGCAGGCGCTCACCGACGCGGCGCGGGCCGCTCAGCGCGCGGACGACGCCGACCGCCGGGCCGCGGAGGCCGAGGCGACGGCGCGCTCCGCCGGCGAACGGGTCGGCGCCCTCACCGCCGAGGTCGCCGCCCTGCAGGCGCAGCTCGCCGCACGGCCCGCCGACGGCGCGGACGGCGCCGGGCGGACCTGACCCGCGCCGGCCGTCCTCAGCCCAGCGAGAGCACGAGGGCCTCGAGTCGCCGCAGCGTCTCCGGCATCGCGCGGGCCATCCGCTGCGGGTACCGAGGCAGCCGGACGGTCAGGGTCGGCCAGCGGGCGCGGCCCCACTCGTAGGAGTGGCGGACGAGCGTGCCGCCGTCCTCGGGGACGAGGCGGTAGCGCCACCACTGGCCGCCCACCAGGGTGTGCCCGCGCCACTCCCCCGTGGTCCGCCAGCCGAGCAGCCGGTCCTGCTCGAACTCGGTGACCTCGTTGACGCTCCGGTACCGGACGGGGCCCTGTCGCATGCCCATCGTGAAGCGCGCGCCCAGGTGCAGGCGCTCCGGACCCGACGGCGCCCCCCGGACCATCCCGGACCCGTCGAGGGCCCCGTGCCACTCCGGCGACACCAGCACGGCGAAGACCGCCCCCGCCGGTGCCGGGACGGCCCGCTCCACGGTGACGGTCCGCCCGTCCTCGGAGGCCACCGGACCAGTGTGGCAGCCACGGCCCCGTCGGTCGCCGGCCTCAGATCAGCCCGAGGGCGTGCACGGCCTCGGCGACCTCAAGGAAGCCGGCCACGTTCGCGCCGAGCACCAGGTCGCCGGGCGCGCCGTACTCCTCGGCGGTGGACGAGCAGCGCGCGTGGATGTCGCGCACGATCTCGGCCAGCCGGGCCTCGGTGTGCTCGAAGGTCCACCGGTCGCGCGAGGCGTTCTGCTGCATCTCCAGCGCCGAGGTGGCCACACCCCCGGCGTTGGCCGCCTTGCCCGGCGCGAACGCGATCCCCGCCTCGCGGAAGATCCGGACCGCCTCCGGCGTCGAGGGCATGTTGGCGCCCTCGACGACGTAGCGGCAGCCGTTGCGGGCCAGGGTCGCGGCGGCGTCGCCGTCGAGCTCGTTCTGCGTGGCGCTGGGGACCGCGACGTCACAGGGGACGTCCCAGATGCTGCCGTCGGCGACGAAGGTGGCAGAAGGGACGCGCTCGGCGTAGGCGCCGATCCGGGCCCGGTCGACCTCCTTGACCTGCTTGAGGACCTCGAGGTCGAGGCCCTTCTCGTCGACGACGTAGCCGCTGGAGTCCGAGCAGGCGACCGCCGTCGCGCCGAGCTGGCGCACCTTCTCCACGGCGTACACCGCCACGTTGCCCGAGCCGGACACGACCACGCGCCGCCCGTCGAGGGACTCCCCCCGGGCCCGGCACATCTCGGCGGCGAAGAAGGCGGCGCCGTAGCCGGTCGCCTCGGTGCGGACCAGCGCGCCGCCCCAGCCGAGCCCCTTGCCGGTCAGGACCCCGGACTCGTAGCGGTTGGTGATCCGCTTGTACTGGCCGAACAGGTAGCCGATCTCGCGGGCACCGACCCCGATGTCGCCCGCGGGGACGTCGGTGTGCTCGCCGAGGTGCCGGTAGAGCTCGGTCATGAACGACTGGCAGAACCGCATGACCTCGGCGTCCGAGCGGCCCTTCGGGTCGAAGTCCGAGCCGCCCTTGCCGCCGCCGATCGGCATGCCGGTGAGGGCGTTCTTGAAGATCTGCTCGAAGCCGAGGAACTTGACGATCCCCAGGTTGACCGACGGGTGGAACCGCAGCCCGCCCTTGTACGGGCCGAGGGCGGAGTTGAACTCGACGCGGAAGCCCCGGTTGATGTGGACCTCGCCGCTGTCGTCCTGCCAGGGCACCCGGAAGATGACCTGCCGCTCGGGCTCGCAGATCCGCTCGATCGTCTTCATCTCCGTGTACTCGCCGTGCCGGCCCAGGACGACGGCGAGGGAGTCCAAGACCTCGCGGACGGCCTGGTGGAACTCGACCTCACCGGGGTTGCGTCGCAGGACCTCCTCGTAGATCCGCTCCACGACAGCGGGCACACCTTCGGTCATCGTCGTCCTCCCGATCCCGGCCCCGGGCGGGCCCCTGCGTCCCTGCCCACCCGAGACGCCGCGGAACCGACCTGTCCGCAACCCGCCGGCCGGCCCCGGGCGGCGGGGGCCGGGACGGCGGGCCGGGAGGCGGCACACTGGCCCGGTCCCCATCCGGTGCGAGGAAGGACGACGCGGTGCGGCTGGACGTGCTCTACGTCGACGGCGACATCACCACGGGCGACCCCGGCCGGCCGCGCGCCCGCCGACTGGGCGTGTGGCGGGGCCGGGTCGCCGGCCTCGACGACGACCTGGCCGGGTGCACCGCGGACACGGTGGTCGACCTGCGCGGCGCGCCCGTCGTCCCCGGGTTCCACGACGCCCACCAGCACCTGAGCATGCGCGGGCAGCGCCTGCGCCAGGTGGACCTGACCTCCCCCGGGACCGCCACCCTCGACCAGCTCTACGCGCGGGTGGCGGAGCGCGCCGCCTCCCTCGAGCCCGGCGCGTGGGTCCTCGGGCACGGCTACGACCAGAACAAGATCGGCGGGCACCCGACGCGGGAGGCCCTCGACCGGGCGGCGGGCGGGCGGCCGGTCTGGCTGACGCACAACTCCGGGCACATGGGCGTGCTGAGCACCGAGGGCTTCGCCCGCGCGGGGTTCGCCGACCTCGACGCGGTGCCCGACGTCCCCGGCGGGCACGTCGAGCGCGACGAGCGGGGCCGCCCGCTCGGGCTGCTCGCCGAGCAGGCCCAGGGGCTCGCGCACGCGGTGCTGCGCCCCGAGCCGTTCGAGGACTGGGTCACCGGCATCGGCCTGGCCAGCGACGTGGCACTGTCGGAGGGCACCACCAGCATCACCGAACCGGGCATCTGCGCCGGCCTGGCCGGCAACAGCCCCGCCGACCTCGCCGCCTACCTCACCGCCCGCGAGCGCGGCCTCCTCCGCGTCCGGGCCACCCTGATGCCGGCCGTCGACGCCCTGCACGAGATCGGCGACGTCGAGCCCGGGCACCCGTGGTTCGGCGTGGACCTCGGCGTGCGCACCGGGCTGGGCGACGAGTGGGTGCGCGTCGGGGCGGTGAAGGTGTTCTCCGACGGCTCGCTGATCGGGCGGACGGCGGCGATGCGCGTCCCCTACGCCGACCGGCCGGACACCAGCGGCTTCCTGCAGCACGAGGCGCGGTGGCTGCACGAGCGTATCGTGGCCGCGCACGCCCACGGCTGGCAGGTGGCCACGCACGCGATCGGCGACGCCGCCCTCGACGTCGTCCTGGACGCCTACGACGACGCCCAGCGGCGCTTCCCGCGTCCCGACCCCCGCCATCGCGTGGAGCACGCCGGGGTGGTGGGCGACGACCAGGTCGCGCGCCTCGCCGCGCTCGGGGTGGTCCCGGTGCCGCAGGGGCACTTCGTCGGCGAGATCGGCGACGGGATGCTGCAGGCGCTCGGGCCCGAGCGGGCCCGGCTGTGCTACCGGCAGCGCAGCTGGCTCGACGCCGGGGTCGTCCTGCCCGGCAGCTCCGACTGCCCCGTCGTGCGGGGCGCGCCGCTGCTCGGCATCCACGACCTGGTGAACCGGCGCACCGGCTCCGGGCAGCCGTTCACCCCGGCCGAGGCGCTCACCGTCGAGGAGGCGCTGCGCGCCTACACCCACGGCTCGGCGTACGCCGACCACCAGGAGCACGAGAAGGGCACCCTCGCGCGGGGCATGCTGGCCGACCTGGTCGTGCTGGGCGACGCCCCCGCCCGGGTCGACCCGGCGGCGATCGGGTCGATCGAGGTCGTCGCCACCGTCGTCGGCGGCGTGCCGGTGTTCGGGGCCGACCGGCTGCGCGTCTCCTGACCGGTGCTCACCCGCCGGGCGCGACGTCGAGCAGGCGGATGGTGCCGTCGCCGAAGTTCGTGACCAGCAGCCGCCGCCCGTCGGGGGTGACCGTGACGCTGGTCGGGTCGGTGCCGGTGGGGACCCGGGCGGTGACGGTGCCCGACGCGACGTCGACCACGCCGACGGTGCCCTCGTCGACGTTCGCGGTGTAGAGGTGCCGGCCGTCGGGCGCCCAGGTGACGTCCTGCGGCCCGGCGCCCACGCCGGGCACGGTGGCGACCACGCTGTCGCTCGCGGGGTCAATCAGCACGACGTCGCCGCCGATGTAGTCGACCAGCGCCAGGCGGGTGCCGTCGGGTGAGAACTCCAGGCTGTGCGGCCCGTCGCCCACCGGGATCGTCGTCACCACGTCGTTCGTCGCCAGGTCGAGGACGGTGACCACGTCGGAGAAGTGGTTGGTCACGTAGGCGTGGCGGCCGTCGGGAGCGAACGCGATCCAGTGCGGGGACGGCGCCACCTCGATGCGCCGTACCAGGGCGCCGGTGGCCGGGTCGAGGACGTCGAGGTGGTCCTCGTCGAAGTAGGGCACGTAGAGCAGCCGCCCGTCGGGGGTGGTGGACAGGGCGTAGGGGCCCCGGCCCACCGGCACGGCGCCGACCACCCGGTCGGTGGTGGTGTCGATGGTGACGACGGCGTCGGCGGTGTACTCGGCGTCGAAGGCGGAGACGTAGGCGCGCGTGCCGTCCGGCGAGAAGGTGACCATCTGCGGCGGCGCGTCGGGGACGGGGATCGTCCCGGTCGGCTCGCCGGTGGCCGGGTCGATCCGGACCACCGCGCCGGCGGCCGGGTCGGCCACGTAGCCGAACCCGCCGCCGGGTGCGAGGGCGAGGTGGTGCGGCGCCTGCCCGACCGCGACCGCCGGCCCGGTTCCCGGGGTGGCCGCGCTGGCCGCCGACGTCGGCGCACCGGAGGACGGCACGCCCGTGCCCGACGCCGCCGACGAGGCGGTGGTGTGCCCGGCGTGCTCCGTGCCGCCGGGTGCGGCCTGGGCCGCCTCGGCCCGCCCGTCGACCGACGGGGGGCCGCCGCGCACCAGGAGCACGGCGACCGCGGCGCCGGCGAGCAGGAGGACGCCGAGCACGACGCCGGCGACGCGCCGGCGGGCGCGCCTGCGGCGGTGCTTCCCGTGGGTGCCGTGGTGCAGGTCCATGGCCGCTGGTCCCCGTCCGCCGTCCGCGCGTGCATCCCCCCTCAGGGGCTGCATCGTCGGGTGGTCCCGGCTCGCTCACAAGGGGAACGGCCGCGGCGGCGAACCCAGGTCAGCGGATGCCCTCCCACAGGACCCGCTGGTCGCCCCGGGGGTCGTGCAGCAGCCGCACCTGCTCGCCGAAGTCCTGCACCGGCCGGCGCTGCGTGTCGTAGGGCGCCCAGCCGGGGTCGCCGTCGATGACGAAGCGGACCCAGGCGCCGTGCATCGCGTCGGCCAGCGCCTGCGGGGCGGCCTCGCCCATCAGCGCGCCGTGGCCCTCCTGCTCGAGCGTGTCGAAGGTGAAGCCGAGCTCCAGGGCGTGGCAGGCGCCGAGCCGGCCGCCGAACTGCGGGGAGGGCCAGGAGAACTCGTACACCCACGCCCGCCCGCCGGCTCCGCCCCGCTCCGTCACCGCCTCGGCCAGCCGGATCGCCGGCACCCGGAAGAACCAGTCGGTGGCGACGTCGGCCAGGAGCTCCCCCGGCGTCGCGCCCGGACGGGCCGCGCCGTAGACCTCCAGGGCCCGGTCGGCCGGCAGCCCGTAGCCGGCGAGGGCCAGCGCGAGCAGCTGGTCGGTCACCAGGTCGGCGACGCCGTTGGGCACGAGGAACAGCCGCTGCTCGTCGCGGTTGGCGCCCACGAGGACGGCGACGTCGCGGGCCGACCCGCCGGCGATGCCCCGGATGGGCAGGTCGGGCAGCACGTCGCCGTCGACCACCGGCTCGAAGGCCATGAGGTTGACCGCGACCTCGCCGAAGCGGCCGGGGTCGGGCGCGAGCGCGACCTCCCGGGCCAGCCCCTGCTGCGCGGCGATCAGGTCCGCGACGGGGACGGCGGCCAGCGCCTCCCGGGTCGCCGGCACGCCGAGCCGCTCGGCGAGGTAGCCGCCGATCCGCGTCGCCGTGGTCGCGGTGAGCGCGTGGTGGCCGGCACCGCTCTGCGCCACCGCCTGGGAGAACAGCCCGCGCGCCGAGGGCATCGCCAGCAGGCAGGCCACGCTCATCGCGCCGGCCGACTCCCCGCCGATCGTGACCCTGGTGGGGTCGCCGCCGAAGGCCGCGATGTTCTCCTGCACCCACCGCAGCGCGGCCACCTGGTCGAGCAGGCCGCGGTTGGCCGGGCCGCCGTCGGCGAAGTGCAGGAAGCCGTCGACGCCGAGCCGGTAGTTGATCGTCACGCAGACGACGCCGTCGCGGGCGAAGGCCGTGCCGTCGTAGACCGGGACGGCCCCGGACCCGTTGACGAAGGCCCCGCCGTGGATCCACACGAACACCGGCAGCCCGGACGCGCCCGGGTCCGGCGTCCAGACGTTGAGGTTGAGGCAGTCCTCGCCGGGGATCTGCGGCTCGGGGAGCAGCAGGTCGTAGGGCGGGGCGTGGGGCGGCTTGGGCACCGTCGGCCCGTACTCGGTGGCCGGCCGGACCCCGTCCCAGCGCTCGGCCGGCTGCGGCGCGGCGAAGCGCCGGGGGCCGAAGGGCGGGGCGGCGTAGGGGATGCCGAGGAAGGCGTGCACGCCGTCGCGGCTGGTGCCGCGGACCGTGCCACCGGAGGTCTGGACCGTCGGTGTCGTCGTCGTCACCCCGCGGACGCTAGCCCTCGCTCGGGACCCCCGGTCCCGCCCGGCCACGCCGGGCCGCGTCGGGTCGTCGTCCCGCGACCCGGCGGTCCGGCGCGTAGCGTCGGGGGTGCGGGACGGCTCGGTGCCCGCACCGTCCCCTGCCCGACGGCGGCGCGCCCTGCGCCCGGGCAGACCGCGCCGATCCGGCGCTCCCCACCGCGGAGAGGCCGCGCGCCCCCGCCCTGACGTCTGGACCCCTGCATGACCGCACCCGACCTGCTGTTCCTCGCTCCCCCCTCGTCGGGGTACGAGCCCGACGACGACCGCGCCGACACCCCGGCCCCTCCTCCGCCGCGGGACGCCGCCGCGAGCCGCTCCGCGAGCCGCCCCGCGGGCCGTCACCGCGAGCCGGGTCGGCAGGAGCCGGCCGGAGGGCTGCGCATGACCCGCGGCGCGCGGGAGGCCGCCACCGGCATGGGGGTGAGCGACGGCGACGTGCAGCGCTGCCTCGACGCGCCCGATGACGTCTCCCCCGACGAGCGCACCCCGTCGCGCACCCGGTTCCGCCGCGGTGGGCTCGTCGTCCTCGCCGGCGCCGACGGGATGGTCCTCCGGGTCGCCCGCCGCGGCCGCTGACCGGAGGATCCCGTCGCCGCACACCGGGGACGCTGCGCCGACGCCTCCCTCGGGTGCCCCTGCCGGGGTGACGAGGCGATCCACGAGGAGCACTCGCGCGCGATCGCCGAGGCGCGCTCCCGGTCCCACGAGCCGGTCGACTGCCCCGAGTGCGGCGCGCCCACGACGCCGCTGGCCATCGTCACGTGGGGCAACTGCCGGGCCTGCCGCACGGCGCACTCCCGCGTGACCGACCCCCTGCGCTGGTGAGCGCCGCGGCCGGCCGGGCCCGCGGGCGCGGCCGGCCGCCGGGTCCGGTGTGATCCCGCTCCCCGATCGGGTCGCCGTCCCCTGCGGCGGCGCGCACCCCGTACAGTCGGTGCCGGTCGCTGTCGTGCCTCTGCCTCGTTCCCGGACGTCCGCAGTCGTCTCTGCCTGACGTTCCTCTCGGTCCTGCCGGTCGGTGCGGCGACCCGCGGCCGGCGCCTGCCGGCCCCGACACCTCCAGCACGGAATGAGATCGACATGGCCCAGGGCACTGTGAAGTGGTTCAACGCGGAGAAGGGTTTCGGCTTCATCGAGCAGGACGGCGGCGGCGCCGACGTCTTCTGCCACTTCTCGGCGATCAGCGGCAGCGGCTACCGGTCGCTGGACGAGGCGCAGCGCGTCGAGTTCGACATCACGCAGGGCCAGAAGGGCCCGCAGGCGGAGAACGTCCGCGCGATCTGAGCGGCGCGCCGGACGGCGCACCCGAGCAGCGCAGGAGGGGCACGGCGGGCACACCGCCGTGCCCCTCCGTCGCGTGTGCGGCCGGAGCCCGGAGCTACCCGGCCGCCAGCCGGACCAGGTCGGCGACCTCCGGCTCGGCCGCCCGGCGGCCGGCCGCGAGGAACGACTCCTGGATGACCTCGTTGAGGCGGGCGCGCGACATCATGTCGTTGCCCATCACCTGCTGCTCGCGCGCACCGGGGGCGAAGACCACGGTCCGGATCCCCTCCGCCTGCAGCGCCCGGACCTCGCGGTGCAGCAGCCGCGTGGCGTGCCGGCGGGCGGCCGCGTAGAGGTCCGGCCGCCACCCGGCCGACCCGCTCATCGGGGAGACGACGATGACGACGTCGAGACCCAGGCCCCGCAGGACCGCGGCGTTCGTCGGTGAGTGCACGCCGCCGTCGACGTAGCGGCGGCCGCCGATGCGGACGGGGGCGAAGTACCCGGGCACCGCGCACGAGGCCGCGACGGCCAGGTGCAGGGGCGCCTCGGGCGTGCCGGGACGGCCGAAGACCACGCGGCGGCCGTCCCGCCGGCGCACCGCGGTGATCCACAGCGGGGCGGCCGGCCAGCCCGGCGCCTGCTCCTCCAGCTCCCGCAGGGCGGCCAGCTGCTCGACGATGTCGTGCTGCCCGGGTGCCAGCAGGGTCATCCCGGCGGCCATCGGCCGGAACTGCCACGGCCGGGTCAGCGCCCGGTGCACCATCGACGGGCCGGGCAGCCGCAGGGGGCGGCGCAGCACGTCGAGCGGGCGGAAGGGCGCCAGCTCGGGGACGGGCGTGGTGGCGACGTGGCGCATCACGCCGCCCTCCCCGGACAGCGGCGCCTTGACCGTCCAGGCGGCGAGGTCCTCCGCCGAGACCCCCAGCCGCAGCAGGGTGCCGGTGATCGAGCCCGCGGAGGTCCCGACGACGACGTCCACCCGGCGGGCGTCGAAGCCGAGGTCGTGCTCCAGCACCGCCAGCACACCCGAGTGGTAGGCCTGCCCGACGACGCCGCCACCACCCAGGACCAGGCCGACGCGAGTCATGCGCCGAGCCTGTCACGCGGTCGCGGCCCGCACCGGGTCGTCCCACTCCAGGTGGTGGTCACGCACCCAGGCCTGCGGGTCGCGCCGTCGCAGCACCAGCGGCACCACCAGGTCGCGGACCACGCGCCCCACGGCCGGCGGTGCCTTGACGCTGCTGGTCCGGAACCCCTCGGCCACGATCCGCTCCGTGCGCCGGCGCCGGACCCGCTCGTAGGCCGCCAGGGCCTCGGGCCGCGGCAGGTCGCGCAGGCAGCGGGCGAGCACGACGGCGTCCTCCATGGCCAGCGAGGACCCCTGCCCGGCGGCCGGCGAGGTGGCGTGCGCGGCGTCGCCGACGAGCACCGTGCGCCCGTCGTGCCAGCGACGGACGGCGGGGACGTCGTAGGTCGTCCAGCCCCGCAGCGGGTGCGGGGTGGCGTCGACGAGGGCCGGCACCGGTGAGCGGTCGGACGCGTGCAGGTCGTGCAGCAGCGCCCGCCAGTCGGCGTCCGAGCGGGCGGCGACCGCGTCGGGCGCGGGCTCCCGCGCCGCCGGCGGATTGGCGAACCACCACGTCCGGCCGTCGGGCGCCGGGAGCCAGCCGAAGAACGACCGCCGGCCGAAGACCATCGTCAGCCTCCCCACCTGCCCGTCGGCGGGCGTGTGCTCGGCGTAGCCGGCGGTGTTGAGCACCGGCACGAAGCGGGGCGGCGCGGCGGCCGGGTCGAGCAGGGTGCGCACCGTGGAGCGGACCCCGTCGGCGCCGACGAGCAGGTCGGCCGACTCGCTCGTCCCGTCGGCGAAGGTCGCCCGCACGCCGCCCGGGGTGCTCTCCACCGCGGCCAGCCGGGAGCCGAAGCGGACGTCGACGCCGCGCCGCGCGGCCTCCGCGTGCAGCACCCGGTACAGGTCCGACCGCCGCAGCGAGATGCCCCCGGGGCCGCCGGTGCCGGTCGGCAGGGTCCCGAGCACCCGGCCGGTCCCGCTGCGGAACTGGATCAGGGGCGTCGGGAAGCCCGCGTCCCGCACCGGCCGGTCCGCGTCGACCGCCCGCAGCGCGTCCAGGCCGTTGACCTGCACCCCGAGCCACGCCCCGACGTCCCCGGCGGGGGCCAGGTGCGCCTCGTGGACGGTGACGTCGATGCCCGCCTTCTGCAGCGCCATGGCGGTGACCGGTCCCGCGACGCCGCCGCCCACCACGATCGCCCTCATCGCCCCACCCCCACGTCGCCCCACCCCCACGTCGCCCCTCCCCCACGTCGCCCCGTGCCGCCGGAGCCCGCACTCTGCCGCACCGGCGGGACCGACGGCGGTCGACCGTCGGTGGCCACCGGCAGGATCGGCCCGTGGTCGCCTTCTTCCTCCCCCGGGCCAGCGACGACGAGCAGGCCGAGCGGCTGTACGAAGCCCTCGCCGAGTTCGCCGGCTGCGAGCCCGCGCCCCCGGCACGGCGGGTCCGCTCGATCGCCTTCGACCAGGACGGCGCCCGGTGGGTCGCCGAGGTCGGGGAGGAGCTGCGCGGCCAGCGGACGACGCGGCAACTGCGCCGCGGCGAGCTGCACGAGCGCACCGAGACGCTGACCTCCACCGCCCGGGTGCTCGCCGTCTACCCGGGCACGCCGTTCGTCGTCGTCACCGACGCCGCGCCCATCACCGGGACGCCGTCGGAGTGGGCCAACCCGTTTCCCGCCACCCCGGGCGACGTCGTCCTGTTCGACGCCCCCTGAGCGGGAGCGACCTGAGCCCGAGACCCGGGAGCACGGCGCCCGACCCCCTGGTCAGCGACGCCTGCCCGGCGGACCCTCGACACGGTCACCCCGACCCACCCCCGGGAGGCCGTCGTGTCCCGAACCCCGCACCCGTGTCGAGCCGGGGCCGCGCTCGCGGCCGCCGTCGTCCTGCTGGCCGCGTGCGGCGGCGAGGACGGCTCCTCGAGCGGCTCCGCGAGCGCCTCCTCGGCGGCCCCGAGCGCCGTGCAGACCGGGGAGCCCACCGCCTCCGGCTCCGGCGCCGGGGACTTCTGCGCGCAGGCCGCCGGGATCGACGAGCGGGTCGAGACGGCGCTGGACGGCATCGGCGACGACGACCCCTCGGTGCGCGACGCCTTCGACCAGATCGCGGCGGAGCTGCGGGCGATCCAGGCCCCCGAGCCCATCGCCGCCGACTGGGCCGCGCTGGCCGACGGCCTCGACCGCACGGCCGACGCGCTCGCCGACCTCGACCTCACCGACCCCCAGTCGCTGGCCGGGCTGGAGGACGTCGGGGACGAGCTGTCCACGGCGAGCGACCACGTCGAGGCCTACCTCCGCGACGAGTGCGGCACCGGCACCTCGGGACCCGCGCCGACCTCCTGAGGGCCGGCACCTCCGCCGAGCAGCACCCCGGCGGCGCGGCGTCGCTCACCGCGAGGACCCGTGTGCGCTCCTCCCCCACCGCACCGGCTGCTGGCAGCCAGGGCGGACACTGGCGGAATGCGCGTGCAGAGGTCGGGTAGTGGTGGCGTCAACGAGGGCGGTGGGCAGGAGGCCGGCCCTTCCGAGGACTGGACCCCGCGAATGAACGGCTCACCCCTGAACGGCAACGCCACGCACCGCTTCGGCAACACCGCCGTCCTGGCGCTGCAGACGGCCGACGCCACCCGCGTGGTCACGTCCGACGCGCTCGACGACGTGCTCGCCGACACCTACCGCCGGGTGGGGCTGCGGCCGGGCCTGCTCGAGCGCCTCGCCGGCATCCGCGAGCGCCGCTGGTGGGCCGACGGCGTCACCTTCGTCGACGGCGCCGCCGAGGCCGGCGCGAAGGCGATCAGCGAGAGCGGCGTCGACCCGGCCGGGATCGGCCTGATGGTCAACACGTCGGTCAGCCGCAGGTACCTCGAGCCCTCGACCGCGGTGGCCGTGCACCACGCGCTCGGCCTGCCGCGGTCGTGCCAGAACTTCGACGTGACCAACGCCTGCCTGGGCTTCGTCAACGGCATGGAGCTGGCCGCCGCGATGATCGACTCGGGGATGGTCGAGTACGCCCTGGTCGTCAACGGCGAGGACTCCCGGCCGGTGCAGGAGCGGACCCTCGAGCGGCTCAACGAGCCGGGCACGACGTCGAAGGACGTGATCGCGCAGTTCGCCACCCTGACCCTGGGCTCCGGCGCCGTCGCGATGGTGCTCGGCCGCGCCGACCGGCACCCCGAGGGCCACCGCCTGGTCGCCTCGGTGAGCCGCGCGGGCACCGAGCACCACGAGCTGTGCGTCGGCGACAACGACCTCATGCGGACCGACCTCAAGGGCCTGCTCGACGCCGGCCTGGCGCTGTCGCAGGACATGTGGGCCGACGCCGCCGCCGAGGTCGACTGGGCCCGCGGCATGGACCGCTACATCGTCCACCAGGTGTCGAAGGTCCACACCCAGGCGATGTGCGACCGCTTCTCGATCGACCCGGCGCTGGTGCCGACCACCTTCCCGACCCGGGGCAACCTGGGCCCGGCGTCGGTGCCCTACACGCTGGCCGGCCAGCAGGACTCCCTCGTCGACGGCGACCGCGTGCTGCTCATGGGCATCGGCTCGGGCCTCAACGTCTCCTGCCTCGAGCTCGCCTGGTGAGGGCCCCCGACAGCCCCGGCCTCCCGCCGGACCTGCCGGGCCTGGACCCCGCCTGGTCGCGCACGGTCGCCGTCGCCGACGCGGCGGGCGTCAAGCACACCTGGCACGTCCTCGACAACGGCGTCGCGGACCCGGTGGGCACGCTGCTGTGCGTCCACGGCAACCCCACCTGGTCCTACCTGTGGCGCCGGCTGCTCGCGGCCGCGCCGCCCGGCTGGCGGGTGGTCGCCCCCGACCAGCTCGGCATGGGCTTCTCCGAGCGGCTGCCCGGGCCGCGGCCGCTCGCACAGCGCATCGCCGACCTCGGCGACCTCACCGCGGCCCTCGGCGTCGCCGGCCCGGTGGTCACCGTCGGGCACGACTGGGGCGGGGTCGTCTCCCTCGGCTGGGCGCTCGAGCACCGCGCGGACCTGCGCGGCGTCGTCCTCGCCAACACCGCCGTCGCCATGCCCGAGGGCGACTGGGGTCCCGCGCTGATCCGCGCCGCCGACGCCCCCGGCGTGCGGGCGGCGGTCACCGTCGGCACGCCGGTCTTCGTCCGGGCGACGACGGCGCTGTCCCGGCCGGCGCTGCCGGCCGAGGTCCGGCGCGCCTTCGCCGCGCCCTACCGGACCGCGGCGCGGCGCCGGTCGGTGGGCGACTTCGTCGCCGACATCCCCTTCTCCCGCGGCCACCCGTCCCGCGCGGCGCAGGAGGCCGTCGCCGAGGGCATCCGCGGCCTCGACGTCCCGGCGCTGCTGCTGTGGGGTCCGCGCGACCCGGTCTTCGGCGAGCGCTACCTGGCCGACCTGCGCCGCCGCCTGCCGCAGGCCCGGCTGCACCGCTACGAGGGCGCCTCCCACCTGCTCCCGGAGGACGCCCCGCAGTACGCGCAGGCCGTGGCCCAGTGGGTGAGCGACCTCGGCACCGGCCCGGTGCCGTCCGCCCGCCCGGCGGGCGACGCCGGACGCCGGCTGTGGTCCGCCCTGGAGGAGCGCTCCGGCGACGACGCGCCCGCGGTGGTCGAGGTCGGCGGCGCGACGGTGACCTGGTCGGCGCTGTCCCGGCGGGTGCGCGACCTGGCCGCCGGCCTGGCCGCCTCCGGGGTCCGCCCCGGGCACCGCGTCGCACTGCTCGTCGAGCCCTCCGCCGACCTCACCGCCGCGGTGTACGCCGTGTGGCGCGCCGGCGCCGTCGTCGTCGTGGCCGACAAGGGGCTGGGGCTGCGTGGCATGCGCCGGGCGCTGCGCAGTGCCGCCGTCGACTCCGTGGTCGGCGGCCGACCGGGCCTGGCCGCGGCCCGGCTGATGGGCCTGCCCGGCACCCGGATCGCCGCCGGCCGGCCGGGCCCCGGGTCCGGCGCCGCGCACACGCTCGACGAGCTGGAGACCCTCGGCCGGTCCGCGCCGGCGCCCGCCGAACCCCCGGCGGACGACGACTGCGCCGTGCTGTTCACCTCCGGGGCCACCGGGCCGGCCAAGGGCGTCGTCTACACGCACCGGCAGGCCGCCGCCCAGCTGGAGCTCGTGCGGTCCACCTACGGCCTCACCGCCGGCGACCGGTTCGTGGCCGCGTTCGCGCCCTTCGCCATCCTCGGGCCGGCGCTGGGCATCGGCTCGGCGGTCCCCGACGTCGACGTCACCGCCCCCGGCTCGCTCACCGCGACGGCGCTGGCCGACGCCGCGGCCGCCGTCGACGCGACCGTCGTCTTCGCCTCCCCCGCGGCGCTGCGGCGGGTCGCGGCCACCGCGGGCGACCTGACGCCGGAGCAGCGGGCCGCGCTGGCCCAGGTCCGGCTGCTCATGTCCGCCGGCGCGCCCGTCCCGGCCGCGCTGCTGCGCTCGCTGCGGGAGGTGCTCCCGGCCGCCGACGCGCACACCCCCTACGGCATGACCGAGGCGCTGCCCGTCACCGACGTCTCGCTGGCCGGGATCGAGGCGGCCGGCGACGGCGAGGGCGTCTGCGTGGGCCGCCCGCTGGCCGGCGTGACCGTGCGGGTCAGCCCGCTGTCCCCCGGCGGGGAGGCCGACGGCGAGCTCACCGACCGCCCCGGCGTGACCGGCGAGGTCTGCGTCCGCGCCGCGCACGTCAAGGACCGCTACGACGCGCTGTGGGCGCTCGAGCGGGCGGCGTCGCGCGACCCCGGGTTCCACCGCACCGGCGACGTGGGGCACCTCGACGCCGAGGGCCGGCTGTGGATCGAGGGACGCCTGCAGCACGTCGTCACCACGGCGGCGGGCGTCGTCACCCCGGTCGGGATCGAGCAGCGGGTGGAGCGGCTCGAGGGCGTGTCGGCCGCCGCGGCCGTCGGCGTCGGCCCGGCGGGAGCGCAGGTCGTCGTCGTGGTCGTCGTGCCGTCCGGACGCCGGTCCGGACGGCGCGGGCGGCGGATGGCGCTGGCCGCCCCGGAGCTGGCCGACGCGGTGCGCGCCGCCGCCGGGGTCGAGGTCGCCGCGGTGCTGGGCACCGCCGCGCTGCCGGTGGACGTCCGGCACCAGTCCAAGGTCGACCGCGGCGAGGTGGCCCGCCGCGCCGCGCGGGTGCTCGCCGGCGCGCGGGCGCGGCGCCGCCCGTGAGGGTGCTGGTCACCGGCGCCAGCGGGATGCTCGGCCGGGCCACGGCCACGGCGCTGCTCGCCCGCGGCGACGAGGTGACGGTCCTGCAACGCCGTCCCGCCGGCCTGCCCTGCCCCGAGGTGCTCGGCGACGTCGCCGACCCGGCGGTCGTCGGCCGCGCCGCGCGGGGTCAGGACGCCGTGCTGCACCTCGCCGCCAAGGTCGACGTCACCGGCCCGTGGGCGGAGTACGCGCACGCCAACGTCGACGGCACCCGCGCCGTCGTCGACGCCTGCCGGGCGGCCGGCGTCGGCCGGCTGGTGCACGTGTCGTCCCCGTCGGTGGCCCACGCCGGGACGGCGCTGACCGGGGTGGGCGCCGGGCCGGCCGACCCCGCGCGGGCCCGCGGCCGCTACGCGCGGTCCAAGGCCGTGGCCGAGCTCGGCGCGCTGGGCGCCGACTCCGCCGCGCTGGCCGTGCTGGCGGTCCGCCCGCACCTGGTGTGGGGCCCGGGTGACACCCAGCTCGTCGAGCGCATCGTCCAGCGGGCGCGGGCCGGTCGGCTGCCGGTGATCGGCTCGGGCGCGGCGCTGATCGACACCACCTACGCCGACAACGCCGCGGCCGCGCTGGTCGCCGCGGTGGACGCCTGCGGGCCCGTGCACGGCGAGGCCCTCGTCGTCTCCAACGGCGAGCCGCGCCCGGTCGCGGAGGTCATCGGCCGGCTCTGCCGGGCCGCGGGCGTCCCCGGCCCGCGCCGGCGGGTGCCCTTCGGCCTGGCCTGGCTGGCCGGTACCGCGGTCGAGGCGGTGTGGGAGGCCACCCGGCGGCGCTCGGTGCCCCCGCTGACCCGGTTCCTCGCCGAGCAGCTGGCCACCGCGCACTGGTTCGACCAGCGGCGGACGCGGGAGGCCCTGGGCTGGCGGCCCGGGGTGGGCCTCGAGGAGGGCTTCGGGCGGCTGGCCGACTGGTACCGCCGGACCCCGCTCCCCGACCGCGGATAGGGGTCGTCCACCGGCCGCGGTGCCGTGCGGCGAGGGCGCCCGGAGGCACCGGTCGACCGGCCGGTCCGGCCGCCAGGTGCAGGGTCAGCCCTGAGGCCGGTCGAGGGCCTGCCTGCTGGTCGTACCCCCGTCGCCGGGCCGACCCTCGGTCGCGTTCCTCTCCACCCGACGGAGGCCCTCATGTCCAGCACCGTGGCCTGGGTGCGGCAGCACCGGCTGACCAGTTTCTTCGCCCTCGCCTACCTGGTGTCCTGGACACCGTGGGCGTTCGACGCGTTCGGGTTCTCCCTCGGCACGCCCTTCTTCCCCGGCGGTCCGCTCGTGGCGGCGCTCGTCGTCATCGCGACCGCCGACGGCCGGCGGGGCTTCCGGCAGCTCGGCTCCCGGCTGGTCCGGTGGCGGGTCGGCTGGGTCTGGTACGTCGTCGCCCTCGGCCTGCCGGTGCTCATGGTGCTCGCGACCGGCGTCCTCACGTGGTGGAGCGGCGCCTCGGCACCGGACCTCTCGGGGGTCGTCTGGACCGACGTGGTCCTGCTGCTGGCGCTGCGCACGGTCAACCCGACCGACAGCGCGCTGGGCGAGGAGCCCGGCTTCCGCGGCTACGCGCTGCCGCACCTGCAGGACCGGCTGTCCCCACTGGCGGCGGCCGGGGTGCTCGGCGTCCTGACCGCGGGCTGGCACGTCCCGCTCGTCGCACTCGGCAACCTCGGCTGGATCGGGCTGCCCTCCACCGTGGTGATCACGTTCCTCTACGTGTGGCTGTTCAACCGCAGCGGCGGCAGCCTGCTCATGGCCGTGCTCTTCCACGCCAGCCAGGGCGCCTTCACCTTCGGCATGCTCGGCTTCGCCGACGCCGACGTCGACCGCGCCGCCTACGTCTACTTCGGCGTCCTCGTGGTGGCCGTGGGGGCCGTGGTGGGCCTGGACCGCGAGATCTGGCGCAGGGCGCCGCAGTCGGCCGTCGACACCGAGCCCGGGTCCGTCCCGGCCGGCGCCGGGGTCTGACGGGGCTGCACCGGTGCCGGGGCCGCGACCCCGCCCCGGCACCGCGCGCCCCCCGGGCCCGGCGGCCGATCCTGCGTCCACGAGGTCCCGCGGAGCGCCGACGGTGCCCGTCCGGGAGGAGGATGCGCGCGTGGACCAGCTCACGGTCCCCGAGGACCGGACGGGCACCCCCGATCGCCCGCGACGCGAACGGCCCTCGGTCCGGCGACGTCCGCTCCGGCGCCCGTTCCGCTACACCCTGCCGGGCCTGGTCGGGGCCCTGGTCCTCCTCTGCGCGTCGCTCACCCCGTCGCTGCTCCCGCGGACCGGGCTGACCCAGGGGCTGGTCAGCGGCATCAGCGCCGCCTTCGGCTACGGCGTCGGGGTGGTGGCCGCCGCCGCGTGGCGGGCGGTCGTGGACCGGGACGCCCGGCCCGCCCGGCGGCGCTCCTGGCTCGTCCTCGGCGGGGTCACGCTCGTCGCCTTCGTCGCGGCGACCGCGTACGGCCGCTACTGGCAGGCGCGCATCCGGGAGCTGATGGACGCGCCCGCCGACAGCGCGTTCTCCGTGGTGGTGGTGCCCCTGGTCGCCGGCGCCGTCTTCGTCGTGCTCGTCGCGCTGGCCCGTGCGGTCCGGCGCGTCTACACCGGGATCGCGCTGCTGCTCGACCGGTGGATCGGCGCCCGCGCCGCCCGTGCGCTGGGCTGGGCGGTGGTCGTGGTGGGCTCGGCGCTCCTGCTCAGCGGCGTCGTGGCAGACCAGCTCGTCGCGGCCGCCGACCGGGTCTTCTCCGTCCGCAACGACCGGACCGACGAGGGCGTGGTCGCGCCCACCGCGGCCGAGCGGTCGGGAGGACCGGGGTCCCTCATCGGCTGGGGGTCCCTCGGCCGGGAGGGCCGCACGTTCGTGGGGACCGGGCCCTCGGCCGACGACATCGCGGCCTTCACCGGCGCTCCGGCCCCGCAGCCGGTGCGCGCCTACGCCGGGCTCGACTCGGCCCCCACCGCCGAGCTGCGCGCCGGCCTCGCCGTCGACGACCTCGTCCGCGCCGGCGGTCTGGACCGCGCCGTCCTGGCGGTGGTCACCACCACGGGGTCGGGGTGGGTCGACCCCGGTGCGGTGGACTCCCTCGAGTACCTGGCCGGCGGGGACACCGCCGCGGTGGCGATCCAGTACTCCTACCTGCCGTCGTTCGTCTCCTACCTGGTCGACAGCGACCGGGCCCGCGAGTCCGGCCGGGAGCTCTTCGACGCGGTGTACGACCGCTGGTCCCGCCTGCCGCTCGAGGACCGGCCGCGCCTGGTCGTGGTGGGCGAGAGCCTGGGCTCCTTCGGCGCCGAGACCGCGTTCAGCGGGGAGCACGACCTGCGCAACCGGACCGCCGGGGCGGTCCTCGCCGGCCCACCGCAGTTCAACACGCTCTTCCGGGAGTTCGTCGACGACCGGGACGCAGGCAGCCCCGAGATCGCGCCGGAGTACCGGGACGGCCGCACGGTCCGCTTCACCGACGACCCCGGAGAGGGGATCGCCCCCACCTCCGAGCCGTGGGACGGCTCCCGCGTGCTCTACCTGCTGCACGCCTCCGACCCCGTCGTGTGGTGGACCCCGGAGCTGGCGTACGCACGCCCGACCTGGCTGGAGGAGCACCGGGGCGAGGACGTCGTCGACGCGGTGCGGTGGATCCCCTTCGTCACCTTCTGGCAGGTGACGGCCGACCTCCCGTTCGCCGGCAACGTGCCGGACAGGCACGGGCACGTCTACCGGTCCCAGTACGTCGACGCCTGGGCCGCGGTCCTCCAGCCACCCGGCTGGGACGCCGAGCGGGCCCAGCGGCTCCGCGACCTCCTCGCGGGGGGCGCCTGAGCCGTCCCCCGGTCCGTCACGGGAGACGCAGGGCCGTGGCGGCGGCCAGGACGCCCAGCGAGTTGGACGCCAGGTGCAGCAGCGCGGGCGCCAGCAGGCTGCCGCTGCGCAGCCGCAGCCAGGTGAGGAGCAGCCCGGCGGCCACCGTCCACAGACAGGTCACCAGGACGGCGACGCCGGTGGCGAGGGGCCCGCCGGCGAGGTCGTTGGCCGCCAGGCCGTCCAGCGTCGGGCGGACGTGCCAGACGCCGAAGAGCACGCAGGACACGGCCGTGGCCGCCGGCCGCGGGAGCACGCGGCCGGCCGCCGCCTGCAGGACGCCGCGGAAGGCGACCTCCTCCCACAGGACGGTGCCCAGGGGGATGCGCACGAGCACCCGCACCGCCACCTCCGCACCGTCGAGACCCCCGATCCGGGCGTCGGCCAGCAGCGGGCGCAGCGCAGGAGCGGCCACGGCCACCGCGTACCCGGCGGCGACCAGCGCCGCGCCGGCCGCGCCCCACCTGCCCCCGGCCGGCAACCTCCGCCGGCCGAGTCCCAGCTCGTCCCAGGTCAGGCCGACCCGCCTGGCCGCGGCGAGCAGCACCCCGGCGGCCACCACGGCCGCGACCACGGCGGACGCGGGCCGGCCGGGGAGGAGCGGGACGACCAGGCCGTTCCAGCCGGCCAGCACCACGCAGAGCCCTGCGGTGAACCGGACGAGCCTCCGGCGCCCTGCTGTGCGGTCGTCCACCGGCGTGGTCCTCCCCCGGACTGCGGTGTGCCCGCCGCGCGGACCGGCGGCGCGGTCGGTCAGGAGCGCAGGTAGGCGAGCACGGCGAGGACCCGCCGGTTGGCGTCGGGCGCCGGGTGCAGGTCCAGCTTCGTGAACACGTTGTGCACGTAGGCCTCGACCGTCTTCGGGCTGAGGAACAGCCGCTCGCAGATCGCCTGGTTCGACCGCCCCTCCGCCATGACCGCCAGGACCTCCCGCTCCCGCTCCGAGAGCGCGTCCAGGGGGTTGCGCACGCGGCGCCGCCCGACGAGTTGGGCGACGACGCCGGGGTCGATCACCACTCCCCCGGCCGCGACCCGGCGGACGGCGTCGGCGAAGCTCACCGGGATCGGCGACCCGCTCCTTGAGCAGGTACCCGGCGCCGGAGGCGCCGGACTCGACCAGCCGCATCGCGTAGTGCGGCTCGACGTGCGCCGACAGCACGAGGACGCCCGTGCCCGGGTGGCGGGCGGTGAGCTCCCGCGCGGCGTCGAGCCCCTCGGTGGTGTGCGTGGGCGGCATCCGGATGTCGACGACGACGGCGTCCGGCGGGTCCCGGTCCGCGGCGTCCAGGAGCGCGGCGGCGTCCCCCACCTGCGCGGTCACGTCGAACCCGGCGTCGGCGAGCAGCCGCGCGATGCCCGCCCGGAACAGCGCCGCGTCGTCGGCGACCATCACCCGCACGGGACCGTCGCGATCACCCGGGTGCCGCCGCCCCGTGGGCTGCGCACCGACAGCTCGCCGCCGAGCGCGGCCACCCGGTCGGCGAGCCCGCGCAGGCCCGACCCGTCCGGGTCGGCTCCGCCGACGCCGTCGTCGCCCACCTGCACGCGCAGCCGGCCGCCGTCCTCCCGCGCCTCGACGACGACCTGCCCGGCACCGGCGTGCTTGGCCGCGTTGGCCAGCGCCTCGGAGACCACGAAGTAGCAGGTCTGCTCGACCGCGTCCGCCCACCGCCGAGCGGGCACCTCGCCGACCACCACCGGCACCGGGCAGCGCTCAGCGAGGGAGCACAGGGCCGGCCCCAGACCGGCGTCGGTCAGCAGCACCGGGTAGATCCCGCGGGCCAGCTCCCGGAGCTCGTCGAGCGCACCGGCCAGCTCCGCGCTCGCCTCGTCCAGGAGCGCGCCCAGTTCACGGCGGGACCCGGCGTCCAGCCGGGTGTGCGCCAGCCGCAGCGCGAGGGCCACGGTGACGAGCCGCTGCTGGGCGCCGTCGTGCAGGTCGCGTTCCACCCGCCGGCGCGCACCGTCGGCCGCCTCGACGATCCGCGCCCGGGACGCCTGGACCTCCCGGAGCCGGCTGCGGACCTCGGCGTGCAGGCGCTCGTTCTGGACCGCCAGGCCCGCCCCGGCCGCGACCGCCGCCACCAGCTCCGGCTCCCCGGCGAGCGCCGGGTCGTGCACCAGCACCGCGATCTGCTCGCCGTCGCGCTCCAGGTAGGTCAGGGCCCGCCCGCGAGTGGGAGCGACGCGCACCGGGGCACCGGCCGGGTCGACGAAGGCGCTGCGCTCGGGCAGCCAGTAGGCCAGCTCCAGGGACGGGTCGTGCAGCGTGGCGGCCAGGGCGCTGCGCAGCCGCTCGGGCACCGGCAGCCCGGCGCCGAGCTCCACGATGAGCCGGCCCACCGCCGACCGGTCGAGCTGGCTGCGGAGCAGACCCAGCAGCAGCGCCAGCGGCCACACGACGAGGACGACCTGCGCCGACCAGGCGAGCGCCACGCCCACGGCCGGCGGGATGAGCAGCAGGATCGCCGTCCGCTCGACCAGGATCGTGACGACGATGAGCACCGCGCCCACCGCTCCGGGGGTGAGGCTGCGGCGCTGCGCGAGGCCGGCCGACCGCCACCGCCTGAACACCACACCGAGTAGGGACAGGAACAGGACGACGACCACGCCCTGCACGACCAGGTCGACGCCGGAGGGGTCGAACTCCCCGTTGCTCGGCGCGATCACCAGACCGTTGGGCGGCGGTCCCTCCCCGAGCTGCCGCTGGGCCCCCAGGGCGAACAGGAAGACGGCGTCCAGCGGTGCGGAGAGGAGGTAGCCGACCGTCACCAGCACCCGCTCCGCCGTGTCCTGCACGCGCCCGGCCGGGAAGGTGGCCAGCAGGTGCACCAGCACGCTGAGGTGGACCGAGCCGAGGAGGACGCCGGCCACGAAGGCCGGGTGGGTGTCGACCGCCACGGTGAAGCGGGCGAACCAGGCGAAGCCGAGCACGACCATCAGGACGCCGGTGCGGTTGTCCGGGCGGCGCGTCCGGGCCGCGAGGCCCACCCCGATGAACGACCAGCCGACCGCGAGGTCCAGCACGAGGGTCGGCGCGAGCAGGTCGGCGGGCACCGAGTAGCCGCCCCACACCAGCGCGCCCGCCGCCGCGACGCCGGCGGCCGCCCCGGCGCAGGCCACCACCGCGCGGGTACGGCTCCTCAGGCGCCGCACGGGACCGGCCGTCCTGGTCCGTCGATCACGCGCAGCAGTGTCTCGCCGCTGAGCTCCGCCTTGGCGATGAAACCGCGCGCCGTGCTGGCGGCGACCCGGTGGCCGTAGTCCAGCCGGGCCCGGCTCGAGACGAGCACGACGACGACGGCGGGCTGCCCCCGGGCGAGCGCCTCGGCCACCGCGAAGCCGTCCAGGTCCGGCAACTGGACGTCGAGCAGGACGACGTCCGGCGTGAGCTCCCGGACCGCGGCGAGGGCACCGGCGCCGTCGGCCGCCTCCCCCACGACCCGGAAGCCCTCCGCCACCAGCAGCCGGCGGGCGAGTGACCGGAAGGGGGCGTGGTCGTCGACGATCAGCACCCGCGGTGTCACGGGCCGAGCGTGGCGACGCTGTCCGCCTCCCGCCACGGGGGCAGCCCCGTGCCCGTCCCGGGGCAGGCCCGCTGACGCGGGAGGGGTCCTCCGGAGCACCCTCGACGCCGTCGGGTCCCGCCCGCTATCGAGCGGTCGTGTCCCGCACCGGCCCGTCCTCCCGGTCGGAGGACCACACTGATCCACCGCATGCCCGTCCGGACGGGGAGAGGCGGCCGTCGATGTCCGACCCCGAGCGTCGCCGGACCCCGCACGGACCCGACGGCACGGCCCGGAGACGCCCCCGCCGGCGTTGGCGCCGCACGACGGCCGCCGTGGCCCTCGCCGCCGCCGCCTGGGTGGCGGTGCTCGTCGTCGCGGCCGCGCTGGACGACTTCCCCCGCGGACTGTTCCTGCTGGTCTGCGGCGCGCTGGTCGCCGCGGGCGCGTGGGAGGGGGTGCTGCGCCGCGGCTGGGGGCGGGTCGCCGGGCTCGCCGTCGCCGGTGCGGCCCTGGCCGGCGGCGTCCTCCTGCTCGTCGACGAGGGCTACTCGCGCACCCTCCTGCTGCTCGGTTTGGGCGCCCTCGTCTGGCACGCGGCGGCCCGGTCGGCCTTCTGCCCGGACGTCGTCCTCCCGCCCGCCGAGCCGCCCCGCCGGCCGGTGGTCGTCGTCAACCCGCGGTCGGGCGACGGCCGCGCGGCCCGCGTCGGGCTCGCCGCGGCGGCCCGCGCGCGGGGCATCGAGGTGCTCGAGCTGCGGCCGGGTGAGGACCTGGCGGCGCTCGTGCGGAGCGCGATCGACGCGGGCGCCGACGCGGTGGGCATGGCCGGCGGCGACGGCTCGCAGGCCGTGGTGGCCGCCGTCGCCGCCGACACCGGCCTCCCCTACGCCTGCATCCCCGCGGGGACGCGCAACCACTTCGCCCTCGACCTCGGCGTGGACCGGGACGACGTCGTGGGGGCGCTGGACGCGCTGGTCGACGGCGGGGAGCGGGTGGTCGACCTCGCCGAGGTCAACGGCCGCGTCTTCGTCGACAACGTCTCGCTCGGGGTCTACGCGCAGGCCGTCGCGCGGGACGGGTACCGCGGCGCGAAGCTGCGGACCCTGCTGGCCACGGTGCCCGAGGCGCTGGGCGCGGGCGGCGGCGTCCAGGACCTGCGGTGGACGACGCCGGGCGGGAGGAGCGTGCGGGGTGCGGCGGTGATCCTCGTGGGCAACAACCAGTACCGGCTGGCCGGGGCCGCCGGCGCGGGGACGCGTCCGGCCGTCGACCAGGGGGTCCTCGGGATCACCGTGGTCGACCCGCCGGGCAGCCGCGACCGGCGCGGGCGGCGCCCGGTGCGCCAGTGGACGGCCCCCGCGTTCCGCGTCGACGCCGACCGGCCGGTGGCGGCGGGCATCGACGGCGAGTCGGCGCTGCTGCACCCACCGGTCGTCTTCCGGACGCGCCCGGCCGTCCTGCGGGTCCGCATCGCCGCGCACCACCCGGGCGCCTCGCCCTCGGCGGTCGAGCCGGTCGGGGCGCTGGCGGCCCTCCGCGCACTCGCCCGCATCGCCGCCGGCGGCGACCCTCGCCGGCTGCCGCCCCGGGTGACGCCGCCGGTGCGGCAGCGGGACACCGCCGTGTGACAGTGGCGGCGTGCACATGCTCTTGGAGTACACCCTGGCTGACGACTACCTCGAGCGGCGGGCGGCGCTCCGCGAGGACCACCTCGCCCTCGCCCGGGCGGCGCACGAGCGGGGCGAGCTGCTGCTGGCCGGCGCGCTGCCCGACCCCTACGACCGGGCGCTGCTGGTGTGGACGGCCGAGCGCGAGGTCGTCGAGCGGTTCGCCGAGGCCGACCCCTACGTCGTCCACGGGCTGGTCACCGCCTGGACGGTCCGGCCGTGGAACGTGGTCGTGGGCTGAGATCCGCCCGCTCCCCCGGCTCGTTCCGCACCCCCGGTGTCCGATCGGGCCGGCGGCGCGCGGAACGACCCGGCGGGGCCGGCGGCAGGTGCCGCGCCGGTCAGGGCTGCCGGGCCCACCGCCGGTACTCGCTGGGGCTGGTGCCGTAGGCCTGCCGGAAGGCGCGGCTGAGGCCGGCCGCGTCGGGGAAGCCCCAGCGGCGGGCGATGGCGAACACCGGCGCCGTGCCGCGGGGGTCGGCGAGCTCCCGGCGGCAGCGCTCGAGGCGCTCGCGCCGGATGTGCCGGGCCACGGTGGTGCCCTGGCGGGCGAAGAGCCGGTGCAGGTGCCGGGTGGACAGGTGGTGCGCGCGGGCGACGGCGGCCGGGTCGAGCCCAGGGTCGCCGAGGTGCCCGGCGACCCAGCCGTGGATGCGGCGCAGCTGCTCGGCGGCCGGGCCGTAGCGCACCGCCGGGTCGAGCCAGTGCCAGGCGGTGGCCGCGAACACCATCGCGAACGGCTCCCCGGTGGAGGCCCAGTCCTCGAACCGGGTGGTGACCACCTCGACGTCGAGACCGGCGAGGTCGGCGCGCGCGGTGGCGGCCAGTGCCGGGCCCGGCTCCAGGCAGGTGATGGCGAACCCGCGGCGCGCCAGCGGCCGCGTCGCCTTGCCGGTGGCGCACCCGATCTCGAGCAGGCGCGCGCCGCTCGGCAGGCCGGTCACCGCGAGCAGGTGCTCGTAGAGCTCGTCCGGGTACTCCGGACGCGCCCGCTGGTAGGAGGACGCCACGCGGTCGAACGTCGCGGCCAGGCTCCGGCGCTCCTCGTCCGACGGCACCCGCCGAGCATCCTCGCCCCGGTCCGGCCCCGCGCTCCGCCGGCTCGATCCGGCCGCTGCGGGCCCGATCGGACCGGCACAGGCCGGAACGAGCCCGGGGAGCCGGCGGCCGGGCCGGGCCGGGTACACCCAGCACCCGCCCGTGGGCACGCACGTCCGCAGGTCAGCGGTACCGGTAGCGTCCGGCCGGTGACGGGGGCCACAGCCGAGCAGCGGGCCGCCCGGCGCCGGCTCGACGCCCTCACCCTCGGCCTGTTCACCGTCGCGCTGGGCACCAACATCCCCACACCGCTGCTGCTGGTCTACCGCCGCACGCTGCACCTCTCGGAGTCCGACCTCACCGCCGTCTTCGGCTGCTACGCCGTCGGCCTGGTCGCCGCGCTCACCGTCTCCGGCGCGGCCTCCGACCGCTTCGGCCGGCGGGCGCTGGTCCTGCCGTTCGCGGTGGTGGCCGGCCTGGTGTCGCTGCTGTTCGTCCCCGCCGCGAGCTCGCTGCCCCTGCTCTACACCGGCCGGCTGCTGCAGGGCGTCGTCTCCGGGGTCGTGTTCTCGGTGGCCAACGCGTGGCTGCAGGACCTCGCCGGGCCGCACGGGCAGCAGTCGGCGGCCACCCGCGGCGCCGTCTCGACGTCCTTGGGCTTCGCCGTCGCCCCGGCGATGAGCGGTGTGCTCGCGCAGTACGGCCCGGCGCCGACGACGCTGCCCTACCTCGTGCACGTCGCCGTCCTGCTGGTCGGCCTGGCCGCGCTGGTCACCGTCCCCGAGACCGTGCACGTCCGCCGTCCGGGCCGGTTGATGACCCTCGGGCTGCCGCCGGAGGCGCGGCGGCCGTTCTGGGCGGTGCTGGCCCCCACCGCCGTCGGCGTGTTCGCGTTCCCGACGGTGGCGGCCACCCTGCTGCCGCTGCTGGTGGTCCCCGACGGCGTGGGCGTCGCCTACGCCGGCGTCATCGCCGGGCTGGCTCTGGGGGCGAGCGCGGCCGCGGCCCGGATGGGCCGGCGCTACGAGCGCGGCGCCGGGCCGCTCGGGATGCTGCTCGGCGCGGTCGGCCTGGCCCTCGGCGTGGCCGCGATCCTCGCGCGGTCCGGGCCGCTGCTGCTGCCGTCGTCGGCACTGATGGGGGCCGGCGGCGGGCTCTGTCTCACCGCCGGGCTCACCCTCACCGCCCGGCTGGCGCCGCCGCACGCCCGGGGGGCGATGAACAGCGCGTTCTACGCCTTCGCCTACCTCGGCTTCGGCACGCCGCTGCTGCTCGCCTCCCTGGGGTCGGCCCTCGGCGCGGTCACGGCCATCTCGGCGTTCGTCGCCGTGCCGCTGGCGATCGCCGGCTGGCTCCGGCTCGAGCTGCGCCGCGACGGCCGGGGCTGAGCGGAGCCGGACCGGCCCCTCCCACGCCGGCTGCGCGACGCCGCCGAGCCGATCGCGACCGTCAGCTGGTGGGGGACGCCGGTCAACGACCGGCTCGCCGCCCTCGGCCTAGACTTCCTGACCGGCTACGTGTGGGGCCGCACCGCCCCGATGGGCGAGCCGGCCCCGCTGGTCGTCGTCGCCGCGTTCGGCGTCTTCGAACCGGGGCTGCTCACCGGCCTCTACGAGCAGGCGCGGGCCACGGCGTCCCGCGCCGACGTGCTCGCCACCCGCGAGCAGGGCGTCGTCGAGTCGCTGCGCGACCTGCTGCCCGGCGTCGACGTCACCGGCGCCGTCGCCGTGCTGCGCCGGAGCACCGACGCGGCGGCCGAGGACCTCGCCGGCCGGCCGCTGTTCGCCGGCCAGCTCTCGCTGCCCTGACCCGAGGACCCGCTCGGGCAGCTGGGGCACGCCACCACGCTGCTGCGCGAGTACCGCGGCGACGTGCACGTGGCCGCCAACGTCGCCGAGGGGATCAGCGGCGTGCAGATGAACCTGCTCACCGAGTACTGGGTGGGGTGGGAGCACACCGCCTACGCCGGCACCCGCGGCTGGTCACCCGAGGCGATGGCCGCGGCCGACGCCGACCTCGCCGACCGCGGGCTGGTCTCCGGCGGGTGGCTCACCGACGAGGGCCGGCGGCTGCGCGACACGATCGAGGCGCGGACCGAGGCGGCGCTCGACCCGGCGCTGGCCGCGATCGGCCCCGACCTGGACGGGGTCACCGCGCAGCTCGACGAGTGGTCGGCGGCGATCGTCGCCGGCGGGGCGGCTCCACCGGACGTGTACAAGCGGATCAGCGGCTGAGGAAGGACCCCCGTGCCCCCCGCCACTCGCGAGCTCGCGGCGGGCCCCTGCACGGGGGCCGGAGGATGGGTCCCGCAGGCTCGGCCGGCGGACGGGGAGGCAGGACGTGACGGCGCGCAGCACGGTCCGCTGGGCCGCCACCCACGGCGCGATGCGGCTGGCGATCCGGTCGCGGGCGCGCACCGGCAACGCCGACGCCGAGGTGCTCGTCGACCCCGCGGTCCGCGAGGACCCCTTCGCCCACTACGAGCGGCTGCGCACCCCGGCGCCGTTCACCGGCGGGGCGTTCGCCAGGGTCAGCGTCCACCACGACGTGTGCACCGAGGTCCTGCGCAGCGACGCCTTCGGGCAGATCGGCGGGGACCGCGCCGAGGGCCTGCCGCCGCTGCTGCGGACATTGCTGCGGCTGGCCGGCCCCCGGCCGAGCGTCGGACCCATCGACCCGCCGTCGATGCTCGCCGTCGACCCGCCCGAGCACACCCGCTACCGCAGGCTGGTCAGCCGCGCGTTCACCGCCCGCGCCGTCGCCCGGCTGCGCGACCGCACCCGCGAGATCGCCGACGAGCTGCTCGACGGGCTCGGGCGCGAGGCCGCCGGCACCGGCGGGCACGTCGACCTCGTCGCCCGCTACGCCAGCCTGCTGCCGGTCACGGTCATCTCCGAGGTGCTCGGCGTCCCCGTGGCGATGCGCGAGCAGTTCCTCGCCTGGGGCGACGGCGCCGCGCCGAGCCTGGACATGGGCCTGGACCGGCGCACCCACCGCAGCGTTGAGCGCAACCTGGGCGAGCTCGACACCTGGTTCCGCGGGCACCTGCGGCGGCTGCGCCGCTCCCCCGGCGACGACCTGCTGTCCACGCTGGTCACCACGGCCGACGACGACGGCGGTGGGCTGACCGAGCAGGAGCTGCTGTCCACGGCCCTGCTGGTGTTCGGCGCCGGCTTCGAGACCACGGTGAACCTGATCGGCAACGGCGCCGCGCAGCTGTTCGCCCACCCCGGCCAGCGCCGCCTGCTGGCCGCGGACCCCTCGCTGTGGCCCAACGCCGTCGACGAGGTGCTGCGCGTCGACTCCCCGGTGCAGCGGACCGGACGGCGGGCCCGGCGCGACACCACGGTGCACGGCGCCCGCATCCGCGAGGGCGACCTGGTCCTCCTCGTCCTCGCCGCGGCCAACCGCGACCCGCGGGTGTTCCCCGGCCCGCACGTCTTCGACGTCACCCGCGCCAACGCCCGCGACCACGTCGCGTTCTCCAGCGGCATCCACTTCTGCCTCGGCGCCGCGCTCGCGCGGATGGAGGGCGAGGTCGCGCTGCGGGCCTTGTTCGAGCGCTTCCCCGGCCTCGCCCCGGCCGGCGCCGGGCGCCACCGGGGCACGGTCATCCTGCGCGGCTACGAGTCGCTGCCTGTCGTCCTCAGCCCGCAGACCGCCGCCGTCGGCGAACCGCACGCCGCCCCGTCCGCGGGCGCGCCGTAGACCGTGAACGCCCGCGGCAGCAGCCACACCGCGAGCACCGCCAGCAGCAGGACCAGCAGCACGACGGCGACCACCACGGCCGGACGGCGCGGCGGCCGCGCCTCGTCCTCCTCCGCCTCCCCGACGGTGTCCGGCTCCGGGAGGGCCGGCTCGTCGGCGGCCGGGACGGCGGGGACCGGCGTCCCCTCCCGCGCCGGGCCGGGCCCGACGGTGACCGCGGGGCCCGGCGCCGTGCCCGCCGGCGCCGCGCCGTGGGAGTTCCCCTGCCGGGCACCGGCCGCCGGGGCGCCCGGCGTCGGCCCGCCGCCGCGGGTCGGGGCGACGATGCGCTCGGCACCCAGCACGACCGGCATCCCGTCCGCGGCCAGCCAGTGGGGGCCCCAGGCCCGCGTGCCCGCCTCGGCCAGCGCCACCCCGAAGGCCTCCGCGGTCGCGTGGCGCTCGGCGGGGTCGGTGGCCAGGCCGTGCATGACGACGGCCGCGATGTCGGCCGGGACGTCGGGGGCCACGTCGCGCAACGGGACCGGCGCCTCGTAGGCGTGCTTGAACAGCAGGGACATGACGTCGCCGTCGGCGGTGAACGGCAGCTCGCCCGACAGCAGTTCGTAGAGCATCGTCGCCAGCGCGTACACGTCGGTGGCCGGTGACAACTCCGCGCCGCGCGCCTGCTCCGGCGCCACGTAGGACGGCGTGCCGACGACGTCGCCGGCGCGGGTGAGCATCGTCTCGGCGCCGCCGAGCACCTTGGCGATGCCGAAGTCGGTGACCTTCACCGCCCCGCTCCCGGCGAACATCATGTTCTCGGGCTTGACGTCGCGGTGCAGCACGCCGCGCACGTGGGCGGCGTTGAGCCCCGCCGCGCAGGCCAGACACACCGCGACCGCCCCCGGGGCGGAGAACCCGGTGGTGAGGGCCCGCTCGCGCAGCGTCCCCCCCGGCAGCAGCTCCATCACCAGCAGGCACAGGTCCTCCCGCTCGACGAAGTCGTACACGGGGACGACGTGCGGGTGGTCGAGCGAGGCGAGTACGCGCGCCTCCGCGGTGAACCGCCGCCGGACGGCGACGTCGGCGGCGAACGCGGTGGGCAGCTGCTTGATCGCGACGCTGCGGTCGAGCTGACGGTGGTGGCCGGCGAGCACCACACCCCAGCCCCCCTGCCCGAGCACCTCGCCGATGTCGTACGCCGGGAGCGCGTCGGCGATCCGCTGCTTTTCGGCCTGCATCGGATCAGCGCGGCCCGCGCCCGGCCACGACGGGCCGGGACGGGGGACGGGCGGAGCCGGACGGCGCGCGCACGGGCTGGCTGTGGGCCACGGGGACTCCTCGGACCACCCCGGCCGGCGTGCCGCCGACGGACCGGGCTGGCCATGGCTCCGGCGGAGATGGCCCGGGCAGTCTACTGGCGGCGGCCCCGCGGCCGGGCCGTCGCGCGCGCCCTCCCTCGCCGGGTCCGGCGTCCTGTTCCGCGGCGCCGCGTGGCCCTAGCCTGGGCCCGCCGACCACGGGGGCGCGGGAGCGCGGCAGGGTCCACACACGGTCGGGAGGACTGCCATGCCGGACACCGCCATGCCGGACACCGCCATGCCGGACACCGGGACACGGCCGGGACGGTCACGGGTCGGGCTGGCCCCCGGGGACGGCCTGGTCGCCCGCTTCGGCGACGTCGTCCTCCTGCTCCCCGACGGCGACGCCGCCGACGGCTCCGCCACCGAGGAGCTGCTCGACCTCGTGGCGGCCGCCGCGGCCGAGGACGAGCCGGGCAGCGCGGTCGCCGCCCGCCTGGTCGGCTGGGTCGGCGGCCGGGCACCGGGCGACGGGACGGCGTTCGGGGTGGTCGCCCCGGTCGCCGACGGCGTGGTCGTGCTGCTGCGCGGCGCGGTGTCGGCGCAGGTCGAGGGCCCGGCGGGGACGACGCGGCTCTCCGGACGGCAGGCGCTGACCTGGGTCGACCACGTCGTCGCGCAGCCGTTCGACCGGGTGACCGTCGGCGCCGGGGCCGGGACGGGCGCGCCGGTCCACCCCCGCTCGGCGCTGCGGGACGGCGTGGTGCCCGCGTGCGGCTTCGCGCTCGGCCCCGCCGGCGCCCCGGTCGCGGCCGCCCCGGTCGCGGCCGCACCCGTCGCGGCCGCCCCGGTCGCGGCCGCACCCGCCGCCGCGCCACCGGCGGCCCGCGGCCAGCTGCGGGAGACCCTCGCCGACGCCCGCCCGCTCGACGTCCCCACCCCCGGTCCGGACGACGTGCCGGCGGGGACGGTCGGCGCCGGACCGGCCCGCCCCGAGCAGCTGCTGGAGACCCTGCTCGCGCCGGCGCCGGTGGGCGCGCTGGTCGGCGACGGCGGCCCGACGCTCGTGCTCGACCGGGACTACGTGCTCGGCCGCGAGCCGCACAACGACCCCGACGTGCGCAGCGCCGTGGCCTCCCCGGTCGTGATCCACGACCCGGACAACCTCGTCTCCCGCGTGCACGCCCGCGTCAGCGTCGACGGCGGCCGGGTGTACGTGCGCGACGCCCCCTCGGTCAGCGGCACCTTCGTCGCCGGTCCGGGGGCCGGCGAGTGGACCCGGATCGGCGGCGAGCCGACCCTGCTCCCGCCCGACTGGAGCCTGCGCATCGGCACCCAGGTGTTCACCCTCCGCACGACGAGAGCCGACGCCGGCTGACCCGGGCCCGCCTGACCCCGGGCCCTCCCGACCCCGGGCTCAGGCGGGCGCCGGCTGCGAGGTCGGCCGGCGCCGGCCGGCCTCGCGCAGCACCCGCCAGTCACCGGCGCGCAGCCCGGCGAGGACGACGTCGTCGAGTTCCAGCCCCCGCTTGACCGCCGCGGTCACCGCGGTCACGTCCTCCGGGTGGTGCCCCAGGACCACGCCGCCGACGACCGCCCGCCCCGCGACCACCAGCCGCCGGTAGGACGGCAGCGACGCGTCCTCGGCGACCAGCACCTCCTCGCCCGGCTCGGGCTCCACCCGGCCGATCGAGAACAGGTCCAGCCCGACGCCCTTGAGCAGCGTGGCCGGTACCTCGGCGGCCAGCGTCTCGTCCCCGCCGAGCGCGTTGACCGCGGCGACCTCGCCCTGCTTGGCCGCGATCGGCCACAGCCCCCACACCCGCCCGCCGTGCTCGGCCACGTCACCGGCCGCGAAGACCCCGGGCACCGCCGTGGCCATCCGGTCGTCGACGAGGACCCCGCGGTTGACGGGGATGCCGGCCGCGCGGGCCAGGTCGACGTCCGGGCGGATGCCGACGGCGGCCAGGAACACGTCGCAGCGCAGCGCCCGGCGGTCGGTCAGCCGGACGCCGCTGACCCGCGGCTCGCCGGTCAGCGCCTGCGCCTCGGCGCGGTAGAGCACCTGCAGGCCGATCCGGCGGAAGTACGCGTCGACCAGTTCGCTGCACCGCGGGTCGATCTGGCGGCTGAGCAGCCGGGCCCCGCGCTCCAGGACGGTGACCCGCAGGCCCAGCTCGAGCAGCGCGTGCGCAGCCTCCAGCCCCAGCAGGCCGCCGCCGGCGACGACGGCGTCCCGCCCGCCGTGGCGCTGCACGTAGGCGCGCAGCGCCGCGGCGTCGGCCGCCGAGCGGAGCACGAAGCTGCCGGGCCGGCCGAAGCCCTCGACGGGCGGCTCGACGCCGCGGCTGCCCGTGGCCAGGACCAGCCGGTCGTAGGGCAGCACCTCGCCGGTGCCGAGGAACACCCGGCGGGTCCCCGGGTCGATCCGGGTGGCGACGGTGTTGAGCCAGGCGGTGATCTGGTGGTCGTCGTACCAGGTCTCCGGCAGCAGGGAGAGCCCCTGCATGGCCGACCGGCCGTAGACCAGCCGCGAGATGCCCATCCGGTTGTAGAGCACGTGCGGTTCCTGCCCGACGACGTGGATCTCGCACTCGGGGTGCCCGCGCCGGACGAAGTCCGCGGCGGTCACCCCGGCGATGCCGTTGCCGAGGACGACCACGCTGACGATCGACCGGTCGAAGTCGCGCGGGGCCGCCCCGTCGTCGGGGCCCCCGGGCTCGGGGGTGAGCGAGACCGTCACCGGCCCGGACCGGATCCGCGCCGAGCAGGCCATGCGGGTGGTGGGGGCCAGCCCGAGCCGGCGCAGCGTCGAGAGCTCCTCCTCCTCGGGCTCGGACAGGCACGACGCCCCCTCCAGGACGGCGACCGGGTCGGCGCCGCACACGCCCATCCGGCAGCCGGCCTCGATCGGCTGGCCGGCGCGCTCGACGGTCTCCAGCAGGCTGGTCCCGACCTCGGCCTCGACGGCGGCACCGGTGCCGGCGATGCGCACCTCGGCGGTGTCCGCACCGTCGTCCGCGGCGGCCTCGGCGGCGGGCGCCGGGCGGCTGACCGGCACCAGCGGCAGCAGCTCCGGGTGGAACTGCTGCACGTACTGGCGCTCCTTGACCACGGTGCGCGCGATCCACAGCAGCGACAGCACGAGCACCAGCCCCGAGACGGGCCAGCGCAGCCACGGCGCCGCGACGCCGGTGACCGTGGCGAAGGAGGCGGCGAGGACCGGCCCGGCGAACCAGTAGAAGAGGTTGATCGCCGCCGCGCCCCACAGCGCGACCACCACCGACGCGCTCATCGGCAGCAGCGCGGAGACGGCGTAGAAGAGCCCGACGCTGCCGAGGAAGAACAGCGCCAGCTCCCCGTAGGTCGTCGTCAGCGGCCCGCCGCCGGCGCCGGCGAGGACGAAGAAGCCGAGCACGAACCCGGGCAGCGCCGCGACGAACAGCCGCCGGGGCGCCGTCCACACGGGGTCGTCCTCGTGCAGGTCGGCCTGGTAGGCGCCGATCGGGGCGAAGTCGTAGCAGTTGGTGGTGCAGGCGACGCACGGGCGGCAGTGGCTGTTGGGGACCCGGACGAACGGGGTCTGCCCGTAGACGCGCTGCAGCGGCAGCAGCGGGCAGATCTGACTGCACCAGCCGCTCTTGCCCTTGAACAGCAGGCCGCCGAGGAAGGCCGCGGCGATGATCACCGACAGCAGGACCCCGGTCGCCGTCCCGCTGCCGTTGAACACGGCGAGCCGGGCGCCGGCGATGCCGAAGAACAGCACCATCGCCACGACGAAGGCGCGGCGGCGGAACCACTCGGGCAGCGTGCGCCCGAGGCTGAAGCCCAGGACGCGCGGCGTCTGGTTGGCGGCGGCCAGTGGGCAGATGTTGCGCCACAGACCGGGGGCGACGAAGAACAGGGCCGGCAGCAGCGGCACGACGATGCCGAAGAAGACGAACAGCCCGCCCGCGGGCCGGACGAACAGCGCCACGCACAGCGCGACGTAGGCGGCCACGCTGACCACCCGCACCGCCCGCCACGCCCCCAGCGGGACGCGGGTGCGCATCTCGGTGTAGACGGGGAAGAGGTCCTCCCCGGGCCGGGCGGTGCGGCCCAGGACCCGGTCCCACGCCACCGCCACGCGCGACGGGGCCGCAGGGGGTGCCGGCGGCGGAGGCGGCGGCGGTGGCAGGGCCACCCCGGCGCCGCCGGCGAGCACCGTCTCGCGGGCGGCCGCCGGCACGGGGATGCGCTCGGGCCGGCCGATGACGACGATCTCGGTGCCGCCGAGGCGGACGACGTCGCCGGCCTCGAGGGTGACCCGGCCGTCGACCGGGACCCCGTTGACCAGGGTGCCGTTGCGGCTGCCCAGGTCGACCAGCGACAGGGCGACGGGGCTGGGCACCAGCCGCAGGTGGCGGCGGGAGACCCGGTCGTCGGCGAGGGCGAGGCCGTCGGGGTCGAGGCCGCCGGGGTCGCGGCCGACCTCCAGCGCGCGGGTCAGCGCCACCCGCCGCGGCTCCCGGCCCGGCTCCCGGATCTCGACGACCGGCGGGCTGCTCACCGCTCGGCCCGCCCGGTCACGGTGCTGGTGGACGCCGGCATGGCCCCTCCTCGGAGTGCACGCGCCGCCGGGCGGTGCGTCGGCGGTGGTGCGTCAGAAGCGGAAGCCGCTGGAGGTGAAGACCCACAGCGACGAGGTGAACCACAGGGCGAGCAGGGCGGTGAAGAGCAGACCGCCGAGCACCGGCACGACCCACCGCGGCAGGCCGGGGCGGGTCAGCGCGAGCATCTTGGCCACGAAGACGCCGTAGAAGAAGCAGCCGACGGCGGAGTGGACCAGTGCGCGCGTCGAGTCGCTGTGGAAGCCCAGCGCGTACACGCAGTGGACGACAACCGGGACGGTCAGCACCACGGCCACGCGGCCCGACCAGCGGTGCAGGGTCCGCGTCCAGGGCCGCGCGCCGGCGTCGTGCATGCGTGCGGCGGTGAGCAGCTGCACGACGCCGAGGACGGCGGCCGCGGTGGTCAGCCACGCCTTGACGTAGAGCGGCGAGGAGAAGCCGCCGACGTCGAGGGAGTAGCCGGCCGGCTCGTGCTCGGCGGCGTAGACGCCGAGCACGACCGCGACCGCGCAGCCGACCAGCAGGAAGGTGAGCAGGGGCAGCCGGAAGGCGTCCCGTGGTTCGGGGCGCGGCCGGACGCGTCGCGCGACCGGCTCGGGTGCGGTCGCCGGGGCGTCGACGGTCTCGCGGGTGTCGGTCATGGCGGTGGTCTCCTCGCGTGCCGTGCCGGCGGGAGGACCGGGCAGGGCGTCGGGGCGGTCGTCGGGTGCCGCGGCTCAGCCGCCGACGACGGTGTCGGTGCCGACGACGGCCTCGGCGGTGCCCGGGGAGCCGTCGATCTCGAAGGTGCGGGCGTCGAGGTCCAGGGGCGGGGCCTCGCGCTTGCTGCCGCCGACGGTGGCGACCCCGACCTGCGTCCCGTCGGGCAGCACCGCCCAGCCGATCCGCGTCGCCAGGCCGTCGAGGGTCAGGCGGGCCTCGTAGACGCCGGCGGGCGGCTGCGACGCCGCCGCGGAGAACGGCAGCGCCAGCCCGGAGCTGGTGGTCACCGTGCCGAACACGGCCCCGTCGGTCACCGACCCGGTGAGCCCGGCGCCGTTGCGGCCGGTCAGCGTCACCGTGTCGCCGTCCACCGTGCCCTGCAGCCAGGCCTCGACGGCGCCGCCATCGCAGAGGTAGGCCGCCACCGCGTCGCCGTCGACGGCCATCGCGATGGTCGCCTCGCCCCCGCTGGTCACGCCGGCGTAGACGGCCTGCAGCGCGACCGGGCCGGGCGGCGCCGCGTCGGTGGGCTCGGCGCTCGGCTCGGCGGACGGCGTTGCCGACGGCTCGGCCGACGGCGGCGCGGTCGTGGCGCCGGCCCCGCCGGTGCCGGGGTACAGCGGCGCGCTGCTCGCCGCGGGGTCGACGCGGCTGTTGGCCGCGAAGAGCACCACGGTCAGGAGGACGACCGCGCCCAGGGTGGCCAGCGGGCCCGCCGCACGCCTGCGTCGAGCGCTCATGCGTCACCCTCCGGTCCACGTCACCGCCGTCGACATCCCCCGCGGCCCCGGCCGCGGCCGAGGTGGAACCCGGCGCCCACCGTGCCAGAGTCGCCGGGAGGGCGGAACCGGTTTCGGCGCCGCCTCGGGCCTCCGCGCGAGCGCAGCCCGTCCGGACGGCGACCTTGGCCTCCGGCCGTCACGGGGGCGTCACCGCGGCGTCACCGCCGGGCCGGCGACCGGCGGACGCCAGGATGACCCATGGACACCTCCTCCCCCGCCGTCTTCCCCTCCGTCGCCGAGCTGGCCGCGGAGGAGCACGAGCTGCAGGTCACCTCCTTCACCAACGACGACGCCTGGGTGCTCGGGTCGGCGCTGGTCGCCACCGCCCGCCGGGACGGCGCGCCGGTCGCGGTCGAGATCAGCCGCAACGGGCAGCGGCTCTTCTCCGTCGCCCTGACCGGCGCGACCCCGGACAACGCGTCGTGGATCGAGCGCAAGACCCGGGTGGTGGACCGCTTCGGGCACAGCTCGCTGCACGTCCGGCAGTCGTGGGCCGAGCGCGGGACGACGTTCGAGGAGGGCTCCGGCCTGGACCCGCGGCTCTACGCCGCGCACGGCGGCGCGTTCCCGGTGCTCGTGCGGAACGTGGGCCCGGTCGGCGTCGTCGCCGTGTCCGGGCTGCCCCAGCTCGAGGACCACCGGATGGTGGTGGCGGCACTGCGGGCCCACCTCGGGCGCTGAGGCCGGACCGGCGGGGCGCCCGGGGTGCCGGACACGCGGAGCGCCGGGGGCCAGGTCACGATCCGACAACCGGACGGCGTCGTTTCAGCCAAGACATGCCAGTGCGCACGGGCGCGGGGTGTCCGTAACGTTACCGACAGCAGCCAGCCCGTACCGGTCCGTCACTGCCGGTGCGCTCCACCCCGACCCGAGGAGCTTCCCGTGTACGCCTCCCGCCCCCACCTCAGCCTGCTCTCCGACTCCGCCGCCCACACGCCGGCCTGGACCACGGACCACACCCCGACCCACACGCCGGCCTGGTCCCCCGCCCACACCCCCGCCCACACCCCGGCCCACGAGCCCGCCTTCGAGCCGGCGTCGTGGAACGACACGTCCTGGTCGCAGATCGCCATGGGCGAGAACCCCGCCGGCGAGGAGGGGTGGCGGCTCGACGCGCTGTGCGCCGAGACCGACCCCGAGGCCTTCTTCCCGGAGAAGGGCGGCTCCACCCGCGAGGCCAAGCGCGTCTGCGCCGGGTGCTCGGTGCGCGCCGAGTGCCTGGAGTTCGCCCTGGCCAACGACGAGCGCTTCGGCATCTGGGGCGGCCTGTCCGAGCGCGAGCGCCGCCGGGTGCGCCTGCAGCGCCGGTCCCCGCTCAGCGCCTGACCAGCTCCCCGGGAGGACTCCCCGGGCGGGTGCTCGACGTGCTCACCCGCCGCTCCGGCCCGCCCACCGCGCGGCGACGGCGTCGTCGACCTCCCCGTCGGCGACCAGCGCGCGGAAGCCGCGCGTCACGGTGCGGCCCGGCGCGAGGGTGACCGGGCGCCGCGGCGCCAGCTGCGAGCCGATGCCGGGGTAGTCCCCGACCCGCACGAACCAGGGGTCGGCCCGCGTGACGTCGTCGGCCCCGGTCACGACCACGGTGAAGCCGGCCGCGCGGTCGCTCCAGGCCAGCCACGGCGCGACCGAGCCGTGCGTCCCCTGCTCCCCCGCGGTGTGCGTGGTGTGCACGAACGGCTCCCGCGTGGCCGGGAGCCGCCAGGAGAAACCGCCGTAGCCGGCGCCCGCGCGCCCGTGGGTGGCCGGGCTGCCGAGCGCGAGGTCCCCGCCCGTGGCGTTGGTGAGCGCGGTCGTGAGCTGCAGCTCCCAGCCGCCGGCGACGAGGCGCGCCCGCACCCGGCGGTGCTCGCCGAGCAGCAGCCGGCCGTCCACGGCGAGCCAGCGCAGCGCCTCGTCGAACCCGTCGTCGGCCAGGCTCGAGAACCCGGCGTGCTCGATCCGGCCGTGGTCCCCGCACGCGGTGTAACCGCGACCGCGCACGTAGGTCGGGCCGCCCCACAGGTTGGTGCCGCCGACGTCCTGCACCCCGATCGAGATGCCCAGGTGCCAGGGGTGGTCGGCGGGCAGCGCGTCGGTCACCGCGCGGCCGTCGAGGGTGCGCACCGGGTGCAGGTAGGGCCGCGGCGCCAGGACCGGGTCGAGTCCCGCGCCGTCGTCGTACTCGGCCACCACGACCCCGCCGAGCCGCAGCGTGGCCAGCGGGTGCTCAGCCACGGGCGGCCGCTGCCCCCGCCCGCGCCCAGGGCAGGTCGAGCTCCGAGAGCAGGGCCAGCTCGCCCGCGGCGCGCTCCACCGCGGCGGACACCCCGGGGACGACGGCGCGCGGGTGGGCCCCGGCGCGGTCGGTGCGGCGGTGCGCCGGCGGCACCTCGGCCGGCTCGTCGGCGAGCCGGACCGCCTCGACCACCTGCATGAACGCGCGCGTCGCGGCCAGCGGGACCAGCAGTGGGCGGCCCGGCTCGCGCACCGTCGCGACGAGGTCCTCGAGCAGGTCGGTGGCCGGGTGCTCCGTCGTCTCCGCCCGCCCGCCGCGCTCGAGCCGCACGCGACCGGGTCGGTAGTGCAGCACGATGCGCCCGCGCGTCCCGTGCACGACCAGGTACGGCTCGACCTCGCGGTCGGCGCACAGGGTGACGGCGACCGCGACCGTCGTGCCGCGGGCGGTGACCAGCCGCAGGCAGGAGGTGTCGTCGGCCTCGATCGGGGTGGCCCGGTACAGCTCGACCCTGGCCTCCCCCACGCCGTCGGCGCCGTCGACGGCCAGGGCGGTCGCGATCGCGTGGGCGAAGGGGTTGGTCAGCGCGCCGTCGACCACCGGGACCCCGTCGAGGCTGCGCCGCCCGGCCCAGGGCGCGCGGGCGTAGTAGGACGCGTCGCGCTGCCACGCCCCGGCGGCGCCGATGCCGAGCACCTCCCCGATCGCGCCGTCGGCGAGCAGCCCGCGCACGTACGGCAGCGCCCGCGACCCCAGGCTCTGGAACCCGACCTGGCAGGCGCGGCCGGTGCCGGCCAGGTCCAGCGCCAGCTGCTCGAAGGCGGCCAGCGTGGGCGTCGGCGGCTTCTCCAGCAGGACGTCGGACCCGGCGGCCGCGGCGGTGAGGGCGAGCCCGGCGTGCGTGTGGATCGGCGTGCTGACGACGGTGATCCCCGGCCGCACCGCGTCGAGCAGGTCGGTCAGCCGCGCCGTCACCGGGACGTCGCCGGCCAGGGCGCGCTGCTCGTCGGTCAGCGGCCGGGTGTCGCAGATGCCGGCCAGGTGCACCGGCACCCCGGCGCGGGTGGCGCGCGCGACGTTCTCCAGGTGCCACCGGCCGTGCCCGTGGACGCCGACGAGCACGGTGGGGACGGAGCTCGGTGCCGTCATGCCGGCGCCTCCTCGCGATCGGTGGTCCGCACCCCGACCGTACCGCGCGTCACACCGTCTCGGAAAGCGGTTGCCGGGTTGTGCGGTCCACCGCCGTCCGGATCGACGTGCGCCCGGCGAGCGGGCCCACCTCCCCGGAGCTCCTGCCCAGCGCTCGTCAGCGCTGTCCCCGCGCTGGCGTGGACGGAAGCCCAGCGACCCCGAGCAGCCGGCGCGGCGGCGGCCACACCTGGCACTTGACACGTGCGGTGGGTCACAGCACCCTGTCTCCGGCAAGCGTTTACCAGGGCACCGGGGAGACCGCGGAGCCCGCCTCGCACCGGACGAGCCATCATCGTCGACGACCCCAGGAGGCGTCATGCAGGGACACACCAGCGACCGGTCGGGCCCGTCGGCCACCGACCGGTCCATGTCGCGCAAGGCCGTGATGAGCGGCTGGATCGGCAGCACGCTCGAGTACTACGACTTCGCCATCTACGCGCAGGCCGCGGCACTGGTGTTCCCGGCCGTGTTCTTCCCGTCCGAGGACCCGACGGTCGCCCTCATCGCCTCACTCGTCACCTACGCGGTCGGCTACGTCGCCCGCCCGCTGGGCGCCTTCGTCCTCGGCAGCTGGGGTGACCGGCGCGGCCGCAAGAACGTCCTCGTCCTCGCCATGATGCTCATGGGCGTGTCGACGCTGACCGTCGGTCTGCTGCCCACCTACGGCCAGGTCGGCGTCCTCGCCCCCGCGCTGCTGGTGCTGCTGCGGCTGGTCCAGGGCTTCGCGGTCGCCGGCGAGCTCGGCGGCGCGAGCGCGATGATCATCGAGCACGCCCCGGCGGACCGGCGCGGCTTCTACGCGAGCTTCAGCCTGCAGGGCACCCAGGCCGGCTCCATCCTCGCCGCCGCCAGCTTCATCCCCTTGTCCGCGCTGCTGTCGGACGAGGCCTTCCAGACCTGGGGCTGGCGCATCCCGTTCCTGCTGAGCTCCTTCGTCATCCTGGCCGGCTACCTGATCCGCCGCCGGGTCGCCGAGACGCCGGTCTTCCTCGAGGAGGCCGCGAAGCACGAGGTGCCCAGGACCCCGGTGCTCCAGGTCGTCCGCGAGAGCGGCGGCACGATCCTCCGCTGCGTCCTCATGGCCATGGCCAACGTCGTCGGGACGACCGTCGTCGTCTTCGGCACGGCCTACGCCACCAACGAGGCCTATGGCGTCGGGATGAGCGCGGCCACCTACCTCTGGCTGCCGCTCGCGGCCAACGTCGTGGCCGTGGTGCTGATCCCGTACTTCGGCAAGGTCTCGGACCGGATCGGCCGCCGCCCGCTCATGATCGTCGGCCCGCTGGGCGCCGGTGTGCTGTCCTTCGGCTACCTCTGGGCCGTCGGCCAGAACAACGTGGTGCTGACGGTCGTGCTGGCCATCCTGATGTTCGGCGTGCTGTACCAGGTCTGGAACGCCACCTTCGCCAGCTACTTCCAGGAGCTGTTCCCCACCCGCCACCGGGTCACCGGCTTCGCGGTCTCCCAGAACGTCGGCCTCATGCTGGTCGCCTTCCTGCCCTCGGTCTTCACGCTCATCGCCCCGCCCGGGTCGACGAACGTGCCGCTGGTCATCGGTGGGCTCACGTTCCTGCTGTGCATCGTCTCGGCGGCCGCCGCCTGGTCGGCACCGGAGACCTCCCGGCTCGACCTGCGCGAGATCGACGGTCCGGCCCCCGCGTCGGGCTCTCCCTCCGACACCTCCCGCGTGGAGGTCGGCACCGCCTGACCCGCACCACCCGCGGCGGCCGCCGTCCCCGAGCGGGGGACGGCGGCCGTCGCCGTCTGCGCCGAGGGTGGGCGCCCGCGCCCCGTTCCCGACGACGGAGCGGAGCCCGAGCGCCCACCGTCGGGACGGCGACGGTCTAGGAAGCCGGGCGAGCGGGGCCGGTGCTCGCGCGGACGATGAGCTCCGCGGGGACCGGCACCCGGCGCGGGTCCGGCGACGCCGCGGACAGCACCAGCTCCATCGCGCGGGCGCCCATGTCCTCCAGCGGGAGGCGCACGGTGGTCAGCGCCGGTTGCAGGTCGCCGGTGAACCACAGGTCGTCGAAGCCGACGACCGAGACGTCGTCGGGGACGCGCCGGCCGAGGTCGCCCTGCAGGGCGCCGAGCGCGCCCACCGCCATGAGGTCGTTGAGCGCGAACACCGCCGTCAGGTGCGGCGCCCGCGCGAACAGCGACAGCGTGGCCGCGTGGCCGCCGGCGCGGGAGAAGTCACCCTCGACGACGACCGGGGCGCCGCGGTCGCCGCCGAGCTGCGCCCACGCGTCGAGGAACCCGCCGAGCCGGTCGGCCACGGTGCGCAGCTCCGCGGGGCCGGCCAGGACGCCGACGTCGCGGTGCCCCAGGTCGCGCAGCAGTCGGGCCACCGAGGCCGCGCCGCGCCGGTTGGCCGGCAGGACGGTGTCGAAGGGCAGGTCGTGCTCGCTCACCAGCGCGACGCGCCCCCCGGCCTCGGCGAAGTCGGCGAGGGCCTGCCCGAGCTCCGGGCCGTCGTCGAGGCGGCCGCTGCCGGCGAGCAGCACCGCCCGCACCCGCTGCGCCTGGAAGCGGGCGACGTACTCGACCTCCCGCCCGGCGTCGCGCGACGTGCCGGCCATCATCGTGAGCAGGCCGTGCCCGGTGGCCACGCGCATGGCGCCCGCGGCGATCGAGGCGAAGTAGGGGTCGTCGACCTCGTGCACGACCAGGCCGGCGACGTTGGTGGTGGCGCGGGCCAGCGCCTGCGCCGGGCCGTTGGCGGCGTACCGCAGCTCGGCCGCGGCGCGACCCACCCGGGCGGCGAGGTCGGGGCTGACGACGCGGGTACTGCCGTTGAGCACCCGGGAAGCGGTTGCCAGCGAGACGCCGGCCCGCTCGGCCACGTCGCGCAGGGTGATCCCGCCCGGACCCCGCCGGGCCCGCGGATCGGCGCCGGACTGCACGGACGCAGTCTAGCCGTGCCCGCCGGCTTCCGACCTCCCCCGCGCGAGGGGACGCCGCCGACGACGAACCGCAGCCAGGGGGTTGCCCGCGTCCCACCGGCCGGGCTACCGTTTGGTAAGCGCTTTCCAAGCCGCTGCGGCCTACCGCCACGGGCCACCGCCACCACTCGCGAGGAGCGACCACCATGGGCACCCCACCGCTCGGCATCATCATGAACGGCGTCACCGGCCGCATGGGCTACCGCCAGCACCTGCTGCGGTCGATCCTGGCCATCCGCGAGCAGGGCGGGGTCCTGCTGTCCACCGGCGCGCGGGTGCAGGTGCAGCCGCTGCTGGTGGGCCGCCGGGCCGCCGCGCTGCAGGAGATCGCCGAGCGGCACGACATCGCCGACTGGACCACCGACCTCGACGCCGCCCTCGCCGACGACCGGTGGCGCGTCTACGCCGACTTCCAGGTCACCTCGGCGCGGGTGGCGGCGATCCGGCGGGCCATCGCCGCGGGCAAGGACGTCTACACCGAGAAGCCCACCGCCGAGACCCACGCCGAGGCCGTCGAGCTCGCCGAGCTGGCCGCCTCCGCCGGGGTGAGGAACGGCGTCGTCCACGACAAGCTGTTCCTGCCCGGGCTGCTCAAGCTCAAGCGGCTGCTCGACTCCGGCTTCTTCGGCCAGGTGCTCTCGGTGCGCGGCGAGTTCGGCTACTGGGTGTTCGAGGGCGGCTGGCAGCCGGCCCAGCGCCCCAGCTGGAACTACCGGGCCGAGGACGGCGGCGGCATCGTCGTCGACATGTTCCCGCACTGGAACTACGTGCTTGAGGACCTCTTCGGCCGGGTCGAGTCGGTGTACGCCAAGGCCACCACGCACATCACCAGCCGGGTCGACGAGCGCGGCGAGCCCTACGCCGCCACCGCCGACGACGCCGCCTACGGGATCTTCGAGCTCGAGGGCGGTGTGGTCGCGCAGATCAACTCCAGCTGGGCGGTGCGGGTCGACCGCGACGAGCTGGTCGAGTTCCAGGTCGACGGCACGCACGGCAGCGCCGTCGCCGGGCTGTTCGGCTGCCGGATCCAGCCCCGCAACGCCACGCCCAAGCCGGTGTGGAACCCCGACGTGCCCGACAGCCGCGACTACCGGGCCGGCTGGCTGGAGGTCCCCGACAACGACCCCGTCGAGAACGGGTTCAAGGTGCAGTGGGAGCAGTTCGTCCGGCACGTGGTCGAGGACGGCCCCCACCCCTACGACTTCGCCTCCGGCGCCCGCGGTGTGCGGCTGGCCGAGGCCGGGCTGGAGAGCTCGGCGACCGGCCGCCGCGTGACGATCGGGAGCGGGGTGCCGGCCCGATGAGCACCGCCGTCCTGCTCGACGCCGACGGGCGCACCCGGCTCCTGCCGCTCGGCGAGCCGGCCGCGGTCCGCCGCCCGTCCGCGCCGCTGCGGTCGCGCACCGCCTACGCCGCCGCCCACGTCGTCCCGCGGGTCACCGGGGAGAACGTCCCCGGCGCCCCGGCCGACGTCGACTGGGACACCACCCTCGCCTTCCGCCACCACCTGTGGTCGTGGGGCCTGGGTGTCGCCGACGCGATGGACACCGCGCAGCGCAACATGGGCCTGGACACCGCGGCCACCCGCGAGCTGGTCCGGCGCAGCGCGGCCGAGGCGCGGTCGGTGGGCGGCGCCCTGGTGGTCGGCGTCACCACCGACCACCTCACCGACGACGTCGTCCCGCTGGCGCGGGTGGTCGACGCCTACGTCGAGCAGCTGCACCACGCAGAGGACTGCGGCGCCGGGGTGGTGCTCATGGCCAGCCGGCACCTCGCCCGGGCCGCGGAGGGCCCCGCCGACTACGAGCGGGTCTACGCCGAGGTGCTGGCACGGGCCGGGCGGCCGGTGCTGCTGCACTGGCTCGGCGAGGCGTTCGACCCGCAGCTGCGCGGCTACTTCGGCTCTCCCGACACCGGGGCGGCCGCCGACGTCGTCGTCCGCATCATGGAGCGCGACGCCGGCCGGGTGCGCGGGATCAAGACCAGCCTGCTGGACGCCGACGCCGAGGTCGCGCTGCGGCGGCGGCTGCCGGCCGGCGTGGACCTGTTCACCGGCGACGACTTCCACTACGTCGACCTGATCGCCGGCGACGGCGAGCACTCGTCGCACGCGCTGCTCGGCGCGTTCGCCGCGATCGCGCCGGTGGCCGGCGCCGCCATCGCCGCGCTCGACGCCGGCGATCCGGCCGGCTACCGGCGACTGCTCGGGCCGACCGAGGCGCTGTCGCGGCAGGTGTTCGCCGCGCCCACGGCGTACTACAAGACCGGCATCGCCTTCCTGTCGTGGCTGAACGGCCACCAGCCGGCGTTCAGCATGGTCGGCGGGCTGCACAGCGCCCGCAGCCTGCCGCACCTGTCGGAGGTGGTCCGGCTGGCCGACGCGGCCGGTGCCCTGGAGGACCCGGAAGCTCGCCGCGCGCCGGTGGAACGGCCTGCTGGCGCTGGCCGGCGTCGACGTCCCGGTGCTGGAGCCGGTCTCGTGAGCGCGCACCCGCGGCTGTCGCTGAACCAGGCGACGGTCAAGTACGCGTCGCTGGTCGACGCCCTCGCCGTCACCCGCGAGGCCGGCATCGGCGCGATCGGGCTGTGGCGCGAGCCGGTGGCCGAGGTGGGCCTGGAGAAGGCGTGCGCGCTGGTGGCCGACTCCGGGCTGCGGGTGTCGAGCCTGTGCCGGGGCGGCTTCTTCACCGCTCCCCCGGGCCCCGCCCGCACCGCGGCGCTCGACGAGAACCGCCGCGCCATCGAGGAGACCGCGGCGCTGGCCGCGGCCGGTGCGCCCGGCTCCGCGCCGGTCCTCGTGCTCGTCGCCGGCGGCCTCCCCGACGGCGACCGCGACCTGCCCGGCGCCCGGGAGCGGGCCCGCGACGCGATCGGCGCGCTGGTCGACGACGCGACCGCGGCCGGCGTGGTGCTGGCGGTCGAGCCGATGCACCCGGTGTTCGCCGCCGACCGCGGCGTGGTCTCCACGCTCGGGCAGGCGCTCGACGTCGCCGAGCAGTTCCCCGCCGGGGCGGTCGGCGTCGTCGTCGACACCTACCACGTGTGGTGGGACCCGGAGCTGCCCGCGCAGGTGGCGCGGGCCGGCCGCGGCGGCCGGATCGCGTCCTACCAGGTGGCCGACTGGGTCACCCCGCTCGGGCCCGACGTGCTGGTGTCGCGCGGCCTGCCCGGCGACGGGCACGTCGACCTGGCGGGGACCAGCGCCCTGGTCGAGGCGGCCGGGTACCGCGGCGACGTCGAGGTCGAGGTGTTCTCCCAGGAGCTGTGGGACGCCGACCCGGCGGTCGTCGCCGCCCGGACCGCGGCCGCGTTCGCCGCCGCCGCGGGCGTCCGGGGATGAGCAGCCGGGTCCGGCCGGCCAGGGGGAGGGCCGGCCGGGCCCGGCGCGGGGGGCCGCGTCAGGGGTCGCGTCAGCCCGTGTAGTTCACGTGCACGTGGTCCATGTGGTTGGCCGTGGCGCTGCCGCGGTCCTCCATGGCCGACCAGCTGCCGCCCGGCGAGCTGAGCATCCGCTGCTGGTAGATGAGGTAGTCGACGCCGAGCTCGTCCCAGTGCGCGACGTGGTACTGGACGATCGCGTTCCCGAGGGCGGTGTTCGACAGGACCATGTAGTCCAGGGCCAGGCCCGACGGGTGGCCGCCCGGGTCGGTGGCGCTGGCCCGGGTGCCGCCGAGGGTGATCGAGCCCGCGCCGGCCACGTTGCTGACGACGGCGTTCGCGGCCGCCTGGACGACGGCCTGCACCGGCCCGGCGGTGTTGGTGATGCGCGCGGTCGCCGTGGCGGCGGTCCCCGAGCCCGCGGTGGACGACGCGGCAGTGGCCGACGCGGCAGTGGCCGACGCGGCGGCGGCCGACGCGGCGGCGGCCGAGGAGGTCGGAGCCGCCTCCGGCTCCCGCTGCGCCGCGGCGGCCTCGGCAGCGGCGGCCTCCTCGGCGGCGGCCCGGTCCGCGGCGGCCTCCGCAGCGGCGGCCTCGGCTGCCGCGGCCTCCTCGGCGCGCTGCTGCTCGAGCGCGGCGGCCTCGGCTGCCGCGGCCTCGTCGGCGCGCTGCTGCTCGAGCGCGGCCTGGTCGGCGGCGGCCTGCGCCTGCTGCGCGGTGGCCTCCTCGGCCGCGCGGCTGCTGCGGCTGGCGGCCAGGTCCTCCAGCGGCTGGAGGTCCTCGGCCGGCTGCGCGTCCGCCCCCGCGGCGAGCGTCCCGGCCTCGGCGGTCAGGCCCAGCTCCTGGGCGACGGCGGCCGACCCCGGGTCTCCGGCGCCGGCCGAGGCGGCGGGGTCCCCGCCGACGACGACGTTGACCAGCAGGGCGCCGGCGGCGGCCACGCCGAGGAGCAGGCCGGGACGGCGGGCGGCGGCCGGACGGCGGCGGCCGGTGGCGCGGCCGCGGCGCTCGGCGGACCGGCCGGACGTGGTCGTGCGGGGGTCCATGGTGCGGGTGCTCCAGGCGGGTGCGGGGCGCAGCGGGCTGCGGCTTGGGCGGGCGGCACGGCCGGTGGGCGCGCCGGGCCGGCGCGGGCACACCGGGGCAGCGCGGCGCGGGGCCGGTCGGGCGGAGGGTGCCCGGGCTGGTGTGCGCGCGGACGGCGTCCGGGGCGGACGGCCGCGGACGGTCAGGTGCGCGGGCGCGCCGGGACGGGGCGGAGCCGGATCGGACGGGGTGGTGCAGCGGTGCGGGCAGCAGTGCAGGCGCGCGCCATCCGGCGGCTCTCCGTTCTCCCGTGAGCCGCCTACCGGGTGAGCTGACGGGTTCGGGCGGGAAGCGGCCCTACCTCTCCCGGCACGCGGCCAGGAGGGGATTCACCCCAGTACTGCGGTGGGTCCCCGGCTCGCCCCAGCGGGCGACTCGGCGGCGTCCCCCGGCCTCCCCCGACGGGGGACGACGACCGGACGGACGACGCGACGCTACCGGCGGATTGCACATCGTGACAACAAGTCGACAGGCGTTTCGTCGGGTGATGGTGGTTGCGTCCGCGCCGATCGGCAGCCCGGTGGTGTAGGGGCCCCGGAGTAGGGGGCCCTAGGGTCGGGGCGTGGAGGTCTGGTTCAACCCCTCGTGCTCGACGTGCCGCGCCGCCCGCGACGAGCTCGACCGGGCCGGTGTCGAGTACTCCCTGCGCCGCTACCTCGACGACCCGCCGACCGAGGCCGAGCTGCGCGCCGCGCTGGCCGCCCTCCGGCTGCAGCCGTGGGACGTCACGCGCCTCGGCGACCCGCTGGCCGCGGAGCTCGGGCTGCCCGACGCCCCGCGCGACGCCGACGCGTGGGTGCGCGTGCTCGTGGAGCACCCGCGGCTGATCCAGCGGCCGATCGTCCTCGGCGACGACGGCCGGGCGTGGGTGGCCCGGGACGGCGGCACGCTGTCCGAGGTGGTCGCCGCCGCCCGCGGTCCCCGTGAGATGGACCCCCGCGACCCGGACACCCTCTACGCCGAGGGGCCGGTGGCCGCCGAGCCGCCGGACGACGACCGGCCCGAGGACTCACCGCTGCGCGACTCCGGCGGCACCGGCCCGGGCCCCGACGACCTCGACCGGCTGCTGTGACGCAGAGCTGACCCGCCGGGCGGTTGCGCTGTGCAACGTCCTGGGAAGCTCGGGAGCATGGCGGTCTCCCGGTCACCCCGCGCGCTCGTCGCCGCGCTCGTCTTCGTCGGGACGGTCGTCGCCGTCATCTCCAGCCTCGGCGCGCCGCTGGTCCCGGCGATCGCGTCGTCGACCGGGGCGTCGCTGCCGGACGCGCAGTGGTCGCTGACGGTCACGCTGCTGGTCGGCGCGGTGGCCACCCCGGTGGTCGGGCGGCTCGGCGACGGCCCGCACCGCCGCCGGGTGATAGTCGCCGTGCTGGGCGTGGTGACCCTCGGCGGGGTCCTGGCCGCCCTCCCCCTGGGCCTGGGGTGGCTGGTCGCCGGCCGCGCGCTGCAGGGCTTCGGCCTGGGGCTCACCCCGCTGGCCATCGCCACCGCCCGCGAGGCCCTGACCGGCGACACCTCCCGCTCGACCATCGCCGCGCTGTCGGTCACCGTCGTCACCGGCGTGGGCCTGGGCTACCCGCTGGCCGGCCTGGTGGCCGAGCTCGGCGGGGTGCACGCCGCGTTCTGGGCGGGGGCTGCGGTGAGCGCCGCCGCGCTGGCCGCCGCCGCCGTCGTCCTGCCCCCGCCGGCCGCGGCGCCGCGGCGGCGGCTCGACGTGGTCGGCGCGTTGCTGCTCGGCGCCGGCGTGGGCGGGCTGCTGCTGGCGCTGGGCGAGGCGGAGACCTGGGGCGTGACGTCGCCGCTGCTGTGGGGGCTGGCCGCCGCCTCGGTGGTGGCGCTCGCGCTGTGGGTCTGGTGGGAGTCGCGGACGCCGCAGCCGCTGGTCGACCTGCGGCTGGCCCGCGGCCGGGTGGCCCTGACCGCGCACTCGGCGGCGCTGCTCGTCGGGCTGTCGAACTACCTGCTGCTGGCGGCGGTGCCGGTGCTGGCCCAGGCCCCGCCGGCCGACGGCGCGGGCTTCGGCACCTCGATCGTCGTCGCCGGGCTGGTGCTCCTGCCGTTCTCGGCGGCCAGCATGGTGGGCGGCCGGCTCGCGCGGCTGCTCGCCGACCGTGCCGGGCACGCCCGGGTGCTGCCGGTCGCGGCGCTCGTGCAGGGCGTGGCCTTCGTCCTGTTCGCGTTCCTGCGCACCGACCTGTGGCAGCTGTTCGCCGTCATGGCGGTGGCCGGGCTGGGCGTCGGGGCGGCGTTCGCGGCGTTCCCGGCGCTGGTGGTGGCGGCCGTCCCGCCGGCGGAGACCGGCAGTGCGATGAGCCTCAACCAGGTGCTGCGGTACGTGGGCTTCGCCGTCGGCAGCGCGCTCACCGCGACCGTGCTCGCCTCGGCCACCCCGGCCGGCGCGGCGGCCCCGGCGGCCGGCGGCTACACGACGATCGCCGCGACCGGCGTCGTCGTCTGCCTGCTGACCGCCGTCGTCACCGCCCTGACCGGCCGCCGTGCGGCGACCGCCCCCGCCTCCGAGCCGGCCGCCGTCCGCTGACCCTCACCCGGCGTCGGCCCAGGAGCGGACGACGGCGACGTCAAGCGGGAAGTCGACGGGGAAGCCGCCGAACAGCAGCCGCCCGGCCGTGACCGCGGCGGCCCGGACCTCGCCGGCGACCTCGTCGGCCAGGTGCTCGGGCGTGTGGACGACGACCTCGTCGTGCAGGAAGAACACCAGGTGCGGCCGCTGCGCCGGCGGCCCGCTGCCCAGCCGCCACAGCCGGTTGCGCAGGTCGGCGAGCCAGCACAGCGCCCACTCCGCGCCGGTGCCCTGGACGACGAAGTTGCGGGTGAACCGGCCCCAGGCGCGGCGGGCGCGGTCGCGGTCCTCCCGCGGGCCGTCCTCGTCGGGTGCCTCGCCGAGCCCGACCGCCCGCTCGGCCCAGGCGCCGGTCGGCGGCGGCGACCCGCGGCCGAGCAGGGTGGCGACCACCTCGCCGCGCTCCCCCGCCCGGGCGGCGTCCTCGACCAGGCCGATGGCCCGGGGGTAGCGGCGGGCCAGCCGCGGCAGCATCCGGCCGCTCTCCCCGCGGGTGGCCCCGTACATGGCGCCGAGCACCCCGAGCTTGGCCTCGGCCCGGGTGGCGACGGCGCCGTCGGCCACCATGCCCTGGTAGAGGTCGGTCGAGCGCGCCGCCTGGGCCATCGCCGCGTCGCCGCTCATGCCCGCGAGCACCCGCGGCTCGAGCTGGGCGACGTCGGCGACCACGAACGCCCAGCCGTCGTCGGCCACCGCGGCGGGACGGACCTGTGCGGGCACCGACAGCGCTCCCCCGCCCTGCGCCGACCACCGCCCGGTGACCACGCCGCCCGGGAGGAAGGCCGACCGGAACCGGCCCCCGCGCACCCAGGTCTCCAGCCAGCTCCAGCCGTGCGCGGACAGCAGCCGGGCCAGCCGCTTGTACTCGAGCAGCGGCGCGACGGCCGGGTGGTCGACCTGCTCGAGCGTCCACTGCCGGGTGTCGTCCACGGGCAGCCCGGCGGCCCGCAGCGCGCGCAGCAGGTCGCCGGGCGAGTCGGGGTTGAGCGCGGGCGCGCGCAGGGCGGCGCGGACCTCGCCGGCCAGCCGCTCCAGCACCGGCGGGCGGACGCCGGCCGGCGGGCGCGGCCCGAGCGCGTCGGTGATTAGCCGCTCGTGGACGTCGGCCCGCCACGGCATCCCGGCGTGCGTCATCTCCGCGGCGACCAGCGCGCCGGAGGACTCCGCGGCGAGCAGCAGCGCCAGCTGTGCGCGCTGCGTGGCCGCGGCCAGGGTCGTCTGCTGCCGGTCGTGCTCGGCGACGGGGTCGAGCCGGTCGGCGGGGTCGGCCAGCGGGAAGAGGGCGTGCTCGGTCGTGATCACCGGCGCGAGCGCGTCCCAGCCGGGGGTGTCCTCGCCGGCGAGCAGCCGCTGGTCGGCGGACGGCGAGCGGCGCAGGACGGCGTGGCCGAGCCGCAGGTCGGTGCACCGCTCGACGCGGACGCCGGCGTCCAGCAGCGCCGGGTACCAGCGGGTGGTGTCGTCCCACACCCAGCGGACCGGCGTGCGCTCCCGCTCGCGGACCCAGCCGGGGAGGTCGTCGGCGGTCAGCCGGGTGACCTCGGGGACGTCACGGCCGTCGTCACGGCCGCCGCCGGGGCACCGCCGGGCCTCGACCAGGTCGCCGCGGCGGCGGAGGACGATCCGCTCCACCCGGGCAGTGTCGCCGACGGGTGCGACGCAACCGCCGCCCCGCGCCGGGCGGGCGGGGTAGCCCCTCTGCAGGGTCCCGCCGCGAGCCTGCCAGTGGCGGGGGGAGGAGGGGTCCTCTCAGCCGAGGAGGCGGCGCACCGTGCGCACCGGCTGGGCGACCCACCAGCGGGCCACGCGCAGACCGAACCACCACAGGTCGCCCCATTCGGCCGGTCGCGGTGCCCCGGCCGGGGACGCGGTGGTGGCCGACTCCTCGGGCTCGGGCTCGGGCGCTGCGGACTCCGGTGCTGCGGGTGGCTGCTCGGGCACCAGGAGGTCGACCGGGGTGCGCCGCCGCGGGTCGCGCAGCGAGGCGAACGACGGGATCGCCGGCGCGGACGGGGACTCCTCCTCGGCCGGCGGCGCCTCCGACAGGACCGTCTGCTCGGCGCTGCCGGTCGACGGCTCGGCGCCGGAGCGGGGCAGGCGCGCCGGCGGCTCGGGGACGACGGCCCGGATCGCGGCGATGGTGCTCGGCCCCAACCCGGGGACGGCGGACAGCTCCCGTCGGGTGAGCCCCGCCAGGCCGGCGACGTCGGTGATGCCCGCCCGCGTCAGCGCCGCCACCGCCCGTCCGGGCAGCTTGAGCTCCTCGAGCGCCCGCCCGGACTGGTTCCCCGGGGACCTGACCACCATGGTCACCGACCCTAGCGCCGTCCCCGGTCCCGGTTGCGGCCGCCGGCAGTGCGACCCGGTCAGCCGGTGGCGCCGGCCGACCCGCCGGCGGCGCTCCCGGAGGCGGCGCCCGCGCCGTTCCGGGGCGCCTCTCCACCGCCCGGCGCGCCGCTCCCGCCGGTGCCGGTGCCGGTGTCGGTGGTGCCGGTGCCGGTCGCCGTCCCGCTCCCGGCGGACGGCGACGTCCCCGTCCCGCCTGCCGGCTCGGTCGGAGCACCCGACGACGGCGCGGACTGCGACGCGGACCCCGACGACGGCGCGGGCGGGGAAGCGGACTCGGTGGCCGGCTGCGAGGCGGACCCCGTCGCCGGGTCGGCCGCGGACTCGGCCGTCGCATCGGTCGTGGGCTCGGACGTCGCATCGGTCGTGGGCTCGGACGTCGGGTCGGTCGTGGGCTCGGACGTCGGGTCGGACGTGGGCTCGGGCGCCGGCTCGGGCGTCGGGTCGCCGGCACCGGCGTCGCCCGAGGAGGCCGCGGCGTCCTCGGCGTCCTCGGTCCCGGGCGCCGTCGCACCGGCGCGGGCGTCCCCGGTGCCCGGCGCCGTCGCGCCGGGCTGCTGCCCGGGCGCCGTGTCGGCCGCCGTCCCCGGCGTCGGCTCGTCGGCGGACGGGGACGGGGCCTGACCGCCGGACGCGGTCGTCGCCGGACCGGTCGCCGCCGGGTCGTCCGGGACGGCCGGCGGGGCGGCCGCGACGACCAGGCGGACCCGGTCACCGGTGGCCACCTCGGTGCCGGCCGGGTCGAGCCGCGTGACCGTGCCCGGGGCGGCGTCGGGGGTGACCGTCGTCTGCTCGCCCACGGAGAGGCCCAAGTCGGTCAGCTCGCGGGCGACGTCCTCGGCCGGGCGTCCGACGTAGTCGGCGGCGGCCAGCACGATGCCCTCCTCCGACGGCGCGGCGGTCGCGGCCGGGGCGTCGCCGTCGGACAGGCCGCCCACCAGCGCGACCGCGCCGCCGCCGAGGAGCACGACCGCGAGCACCGCCAGGGCGAGCAGCAGCCGCCGCCGGCGCCCGTCGCCGGCCGCGGGCTCCCCGGCGGGAGCGGTCCGCGACGCGCGGGCCGGCGGCTGACCGGCGGGCGCGACCGGCCGGGTCGCCGCCGCGGCCACCGGCGCAGTGTCGTGCCGGGGGTGCACGGTGTCCTCGAGCGCGTGCAGGAAGGCCGCGCCGTCGGGCAGGCGCTCACCCGGGTCCTTGGTCAGGGCGGCGTCGATGAGGTTCCGGACGTCGGGCGGGAGGTCGGCCGGCAGCGGCTCGGGGTCCTCGCGGACCTGCTTGAGCGCCACGGCCACCGGGTTGGTCCCCGTGAATGCGGCACGGCCGGTGAGCGACTCGTAGCCGACCAGGCCGAGCGCGTAGACGTCACTGGCCGGGCCGACCCGCTCACCGGCGGCCTGCTCCGGCGACATGTACTGCGCGGTGCCGATGACCTGGCCGGTGCCGGTCAGCGGCACGCTCTCGGCCGACCAGGCGATGCCGAAGTCGGTCAGCTTCACCCCGCCGTCGGGCCGGACCAGGATGTTGCCGGGCTTGACGTCGCGGTGGACCACGCCGGCACGGTGTGCCTCGGCCAGCCCCGCGGCGGCCTGCGAGAGCACCGACAGGGCGGTGTCGGGCTCCAGTGGGCCCTCCCGGGTGAGCAGCGCCGACAGCGGCGCGCCGTCCACCAGCTCCATCACCAGGTAGGCGAGGTGCTCGCCGGTGTCCTCGGCCCGCCCCTCCCCGTAGTCGAGGACGGCGGCGATGTTCGGGTGGCTCAGCGCGGCGGCGTGCCGGGCCTCAGCGCGGAAGCGGGCGAGGAAGGTCGGGTCGTCGGCGTACTCGCTGCGCAGGACCTTGACCGCGACGGCTCGGTCGAGCAGGGTGTCCCGCCCGCGCCAGACCTGCCCCATGCCGCCCGTGGCGATGAGCGCCTGCAGCTCGTAGCGGCCCCCCAGGGTCTGCCGACCTCTCTCGACCGTGGTCACACCCAGCTCCGTCCCGTCTCCCCGCTGCGGGGTGTCCCCGCCTTGCGTCGGCGCCCGCGGAGGGCCCGCCACGGACCGCGCGGTGCGCTCCCGGCCCGCCGTGGCGGTCGGCGCACCTCGCGCGCCATCGAGGCGCACGCTCGCGCACACGGACCCCTGCCCGCGGGCGGGTGAGCTCAACCGTCGGTCACGACACACCGCGGCGGGGATGACCCTCGGTCGTGGCCCGGCGACGTGGCGGGGCGGTCGGTCGCCGCCTGCCAGGGTCCACCGCCGGCCGCCGTCGCCCTCCGTCGAGAGCTCCGCCCGGGTCAGCCGTCCGTCGGCGAGCGCCCGTGCGCACCGGACGCCGGGCGGGTGCGCACCGCCAGCCGGCAGCCGCCGTAGCCGGCGACGCCCACGACGGACGCGACCGCGGCCACCGCGATCGCCGGGTTCACCCAGCCCGGCACCCGGTCGAACTCCGGGTTGCACGGGCTCGAGTACGGCGGCCCCCCGCCAGACGCTGTCCGCCCCCGGGCGGACGGTCACCCGGGCGTGCGGCCGAGCAGCGCGGCGAGGCGGTCGACCGCCGGGGCGTCGCCGGCGACCGGCTGCGGCGGCCCGAACGGCGACCGGCCCGCCGGCAGCCGGCCGAGCAGGCCCTCGCTGAACCCGAGCTCGGGCTCCACCAGGTCGTCGGGGAACGGGACCCGCCGGCCGGTGGCGCGGGCGAGGTCCCACCCGTGCACCAGCGTCTCCACCGTCCGCAGGTGCACCAGCGCCGGCCCCGGCAGCGTCCCGGCCGGGACGGTGTGCGCCCGGTCGAGGACGCCGGGCAGCCCGAAGGCGGCCAGCAGCTCCTCCGCCGAGCCCCGGTGCGCGCCGGCCGGGTCGTCGCCGAGCTGGTCGGCGGGGTCGCGGCGGCCGAGCTGGTCCAGCGGCGGCAGCGGCTCGCCGCGCAGCACGCGCGCGGTCATCCGGTTGCCACCGACGAGGTGGCCGACCAGCTGTCGCACCGTCCACTCGGCGCACGGCGTCGGCCGGCCCCACTCCTCCGGGGTGACGGCCGCGACCAGCCGCGTGGCCCCGTCGAGCGCCGCGGTCAGCGGGGCGAGCACCGGGGCGGTCACGACGCTCAGGCCAGGACCGCGAGCAGGTCGCCGCCCTCGACCTGCTGCACCGGGCCGATGGCCAGCCGCTCGACGGTGCCGCCGACGGGGGCGGTGATCGCGGCCTCCATCTTCATCGCCTCGATGGTGCCGATCGGCTGGCCGGCCTCGACGGTGTCGCCCTCGCCGACCTTGACGGTGACCACGCCGGCGAACGGCGCGGCGACCTGGCCGGGCACCGAGCGGTCGGCCTTCTCGGCGGCCTTGACCGCGGCGTCGACGGAGCGGTCGCGCACCGACACCGGGCGCAGCTGGCCGTTGAGGCTGCACATCACGGTGCGCATGCCGCGCTCGTCGGGGTCGGAGACGGCCTCCACGCCCATGAGCAGGGTGACGCCGGGCTCGAGGTCGACGGCGTGCTCGTCACCGGGCCGCAGACCGTAGAGGAACTCCTTGGTCGGCAGCACCGACACGTCGCCGTAGGTCTCGCCGTGCGCCAGGTACTCCCGCGTGGGCCCGGGGAACAGCAGCCGGTTGAGCGTCGCCCGCGGCTGCTGGGTCAGGCCGAGGACGTCGTCGTCGGAGAGTTCAGCCGGCGGCTCGGCGGGACGGCGGCCCTCCAGCGCGCGGCTGCGGAAGGGCTCGGGCCAGCCGCCGGGCGGGTCGCCCAGCTCGCCGCGCAGGAACCCGATGACCGAGTCCGGCAGGTCGTACTTCCCCGGGTCGGAGGCGAAGTCCTCGACCGTCACCCCGGAGCCGACCAGCTGCAGCGCCAGGTCGCCGACCACCTTCGAGCTCGGCGTCACCTTGACCAGCCGGCCGAGCAGCCGGTCGGCGGCGGCGTAGGCGTCCTCGACCTCCTCGAACCGCTGCCCCAGCCCCAGCGCGATCGCCTGCTGGCGCAGGTTGGACAGCTGGCCGCCGGGGATCTCGTGGGTGTAGACCCGCCCGGTCGGCGAGGGCAGGCCGGACTCGAAGGGCGCGTAGACCCGCCGGACGGCCTCCCAGTAGGGCTCCAGGTCGTTGACCGCGGCGAGCGAGAGGCCGGTGGCCCGCTCGGTGGCGTCGGTGGCGGCCACGATCGCCGACAGCGGCGGCTGGCTCGTCGTCCCGGCCATGGAGGCGACCGCGCCGTCGACGGCGTCCACCCCGGCCGACCAGGCCGCCAGCAGGGTGGCCAGCTGGCCGCCGGCGGTGTCGTGGGTGTGCAGGTGCACGGGCAGGTCGAACCGCTCGCGCAGCGCAGTCACCAGCCGGGCGGCGGCGGGCGGGCGCAGCAGGCCGGCCATGTCCTTGATGGCGAGCACGTGCGCGCCGGCGTCGACGATCTTCTCGGCCAGGCCCAGGTAGTAGTCGAGCGTGTAGAGCGTCTCGCCAGGGTCGGACAGGTCGCCGGTGTAGCACAGCGCCACCTCGGCCACCGCCGTCCCCGTGGCCCGGACGGCGTCGATCGCCGGGCGCATCTGGGCGACGTCGTTGAGCGCGTCGAACACCCGGAAGACGTCGATGCCGGTGCTCGCCGCCTCGCGGACGAAGGCCTCGGTGACCTGCTCGGGGTAGGCGGTGTAGCCGACGGTGTTGCGGCCGCGCAGCAGCATCTGCAGGCAGACGTTCGGCACGGCCTCGCGCAGCGTGGCCAGGCGGTCCCACGGGTCCTCGTGCAGGAAGCGCAGCGCCACGTCGTAGGTGGCCCCGCCCCAGCACTCCAGGCTGAACAGCTGCGGGGTGGTGCGGGCGAGGTGCCCGGCGACGGCGAGCAGGTCCTTGGTGCGCACCCGGGTGGCCAGCAACGACTGGTGGGCGTCACGGAACGTGGTGTCGGTGACCGCCAGCGCGGTCTGCCCGCGCAGGTCGGCGGCGAAGGCCTCGGGACCGAGCTCCAGCAGCCGCTGGCGGGAGCCGTCGGGGGCGGGCGCGCGCAGGTCGGCCCGCGGCAGCTTCGTCACCGGGTCGACCAGGTGCGGCCGCTCGCCGTGCGGCTTGTTGACCGTCACGTCGGCGAGGTAGCTGAGCAGCCGGGTGCCGCGGTCGGCGGAGCTGCGGGCGGTGAGCAGGTGCGGCCGCTGCTCGATGAAGGAGGTGGTGACCCGGCCGGCCTGGAAGTCGGGGTCGTCGAGCAGCGCCTGCAGGAACGGGATGTTGGTGGCCACGCCGCGGATGCGGAACTCGGCGACGGCGCGGCGGGCGCGGGCGACGGCGATGCCGAAGTCGCGCCCGCGGCAGGTGAGCTTGACCAGCATCGAGTCGAAGTGCGCGCCCACCTCCGCGCCCAGCGAGGAGCCGCCGTCCAGCCGGATGCCCGCGCCGCCGGGTGAGCGGTAGGCGGTGATCCGGCCGGTGTCGGGGCGGAAGCCGTTGGCGGGGTCCTCGGTGGTGATCCGGCACTGCAGCGCCGCGCCGCGCAGCACGATCGAGTCCTGCGACAGGCCGAGGTCGGCGAGGGTCTCCCCCGCCGCGATCCGCAGCTGCGACTGCACCAGGTCGACGTCGGTGACCTCCTCGGTCACCGTGTGCTCCACCTGGATGCGCGGGTTCATCTCGATGAACACGTGCCGGCCCTCGCGGTCGAGCAGGAACTCCACCGTGCCGGCGTTGACGTAGCCGATGGCCTGGGCGAAGGCGACGGCGTCGGCGCAGATCCGCTCCCGCAGCTGCGGGTCCAGGTTGGGCGCGGGGGCCAGCTCGACCACCTTCTGGTGGCGGCGCTGCACCGAGCAGTCGCGCTCGAAGAGGTGGACGACGTTCCCGGCGCCGTCGGCGAGGATCTGCACCTCGATGTGCCGCGGGTCGACGACGGCCTGCTCGAGGAACACCGTCGCGTCGCCGAAGGCCGACTCCGCCTCGCGCATCGCCGCCTGCACCGCGGCGGGCAGCTCGGCGGGGTCGGCCACCCGGCGCATGCCGCGGCCACCGCCGCCGGCGACGGCCTTGACGAACACCGGGAAGGGCAGGTCGTCGGCCGCGGCCAGCAGCGTGTCGACGTCGTCGCTGGGCTCGGTGGAGGCCAGCACCGGCAGCCCGGCCTCGCGGGCGGCGGCGATCGCGCGCGCCTTGTTGCCGGTCAGCTCCAGCACCGAGGACGGCGGACCGACGAAGGTGATGCCGGCGTTCGCGCACGACTCGGCGAGCTCGGGGTTCTCCGACAGGAAGCCGTAGCCGGGGTAGACGGCGTCGGCACCGGCGCGCCGGGCGGCGCGGACGACCTCCTCGACCGACAGGTAGGCCCGGACCGGGTGCCCCTCCTCGCCGATCTGGTAGCTCTCGTCGGCCTTGAGCCGGTGGACGGAGTTGCGGTCCTCCCACGGGAAGACGGCGACGGTGCTCACGCCCAGCTCGTAGGCGGCGCGGAAGGCGCGGACCGCGATCTCCCCGCGGTTGGCGACCAGGACCTTGGCGAACACAGGGGGCTCCTCCGGGGTGGGGACGGCGGACATCCGCTGGGCACTCTCCCAGAGGCGTGTGTCGTCCGTCTGACATCCTCGCGGTCCCGGTTCCCCACTCCCGCAGGAGGACGCGTGCGCGCCGCCCAGATCGCCACCCTCGACGGTCCCTCGTCCATCCGGGTGGTCGACGTCCCCGAGCCCGACGCCGGCGGGAAGGTCGTCGTCGACGTGCACGTCGCCGGCGTGACCTTCCCCGAGGTGCTGCTCAGCCGGGGCGAGTACCAGCTCAAGCCGGAGCCGCCGTTCGTCCCCGGCAGCGAGGTCGCCGGCGTGGTGCGCAGCGCCCCGGAGGGCAGCCGGTTCACCGCCGGGCAGCGGGTGGCCGCCTTCCCGGGGTTCGGCGGCTTCGCCGAGGTGGCCGCCGTCGACCCGGCGTTCGTCTTCCCGCTCCCGGACGGCGTCTCCTTCGAGCAGGGGGCGGCGCTGCCGATGAACTACCTGACCATGCACTTCGCGCTGCGCCGCCGCGGGCAGCTGCGCGAGGGCGAGACGGTGCTGGTGCACGGGGCCGCCGGCGGCCTGGGCACGGCGGGCGTCCAGCTGGCCAAGGCGTACGGCGCGCGGGTGCTCGCCGTGGTGTCGAGCGAGGGCAAGGGCGGGGCGGCCCGGGCCGCCGGCGCCGACGAGGTCGTCCTCGCCGACGGCTTCCGCGACCGGGTCAAGGAGCTCACCGGCGGCCGCGGCGTCGACGTCGTCGCCGACCCGGTGGGCGGTGACCGGTTCACCGACTCCCTGCGCAGCCTCGCGCGCGAGGGCCGGCTGCTGGTGCTCGGCTTCACCGGCGGGGAGATCCCGACGGTGAAGGTCAACCGGCTGCTGCTGAACAACGTGTCGGTGGTCGGCGTCGGCTGGGGTGCCTTCTGGCGGGGCGAGCCCGGCTTCGTGCAGGAGCAGTGGGCCGACCTGCTGCAGCTGCTCGAGCAGGGCCGCCTGCAGCCGGTGCTCGGCACGGTGCACGACCTGGCCGACGCCGCCGCCGCGGTCACCGAGCTCGACGAGCGCCGCGCCACCGGCAAGGTGCTGCTGCGCATCCGCTGAGGTGTGAGCCGATCGGCAGCGCCTCCTGCCACACGCCGGCCCTCCCCCGCCGGACACTGGAGAGGAATCGAGTGGGGGGAGGAGCCGTGCAGGCAGAGCTGAGCGAGCTGCACGAGGACTACGTGGAGCGGGTCAACGAGGCCGTCGCCGAGGACCGCATGGACCTCGTCCAGGAGCTGCATGAGGAGTACGTCGAGGCGGCGCTGCAGCGCATCCTCGCCACCGCCTGACCGCCGGGCGCAGAGCCGGGCTGCCGGTGTCCCCGGACGGCCACTCGAGGACGGCCCGCGGTCGGCCGGACGGTCGGCCCACCGTCGCCGCGGCCGCCGCCCGGGCAGCGGCCGGAGCGGAGGCCGCCCGGCTCCGCCGTGAGCGGCCCGATCGTGGGCGTCGCCGTCGTCGGCCGCCACGTTCTCGACGAGACCGCAGGCGACCGCGGCCCACTGGTCGGCATCGACACGCGCGCTGCCGGCCGGCCCACCGCTCATCGCCCCTGCGGCGGCCACCCCGGCGGCCAACGGAGCGACGCCCAGGACGGCGGTCGCCAACACCGGCGGCGTGCACAGCACTGTCTCCACGCCCGTCGGCGAGGTGGAGGGCAGATCGCTGTACCGAGTGACGTCGTTCCGAGGGTCCCGGAGCCGGTCCTGTGTCCCTGAACGGCCCACTCGGGACAGCTCGGCACCCCGCAGGTCGATCCCGTTCCACGATCCCTGAGCCCCGTGCCGGCGCACTGTCAGCGTCGCCCGGCTCCACCGCGGCACACGCACCCGACTGACGGGGAACTGCCCATGCGGAAGCCGATCCTCCTCGTGTCGATGCCGGCCGTCGCGCTCGTCCTGTTCGCGGTTCCGGACCGGTTCGAGGGCCCCGTCCTCGTCCCCATCAGCCCTGGCCACGGACTGTCCCTCGTCGACCTCGCGGCGGTCGTCCCGCTGCTCACCGGACCGACCGCCCTCGGGGTGTTCCTCGTGCGGCGGCGTGCGGTCCTCGTCTGCACCTCCCGCCGGCGGCCCTGGGCGGCGGCCACGGTGCTCATCGACGCGGGAACCGGCCTGGGACTGCTCGTCGCGTCGGTGTTCCCGTTCTTCTGGTGGTGGGCGGTGGGAGCCGTTCTCCTCAGCCTGGCGCTCGCCGTCGTGGCGTTCGCCGCCGGCCGACACGTCCGCGGAGGACCGGTCCCCGATGTCCACCCTCGGAGCTGATCCGAGGTCCTCCCGACCCCCAGGCTGTCGCATGCCCCGGAGCAGGACCTCCCTGCGCCGCAGTCCCGACACCGACCCCGCTCGTCGATGAGGTGGACCGAGGGGTGGTCCACGGCAGGGGACGCGCTCGGCGGCCAGCGCTGTTCGCTCCGAGTCGGGCGCCTCCCGCGTGACAGCCGCCGCGATCTCACGCGAGCTCGCGGACGAGACGGGCGCCATCATCGCCGAGCACGATGGTCAGACGCTGGGCTGTCTCATGACCAAGCCGGTCGACCGCGGTCTGTCCTTCGGGCGGCCGTCCGGACCGGCCGACGGGGCGACGTCACGCAGGGGCGCCGAGCGGCGGGTGCTCGAGCACGCGCGGCTTGTACTCGGCCAGCAGGATGCGGCCGTCGAAGGTGCGGTGCTCGGTCATCTCGAGGGCGACGTCCGGATAGCCGTCGTAGATGCGTTCTTCGCCCGTGGCCCCGGTGATCACCGGGAACATCCCGACCCGGAAGCGGTCGACGAGTCCGGCTCGGAGCAGGGACCGGCACAGGCTGAGGCTGCCGATCGTGCTGAGGAGCCCCGAGCCACTCGACTTCATGGCGTGGACCGCCTCGACGGCGTCGTCGCGGACGAGCGTGCAGTTGGCCCACGTCAGCGGCTCCTCGAGTGAGGAGGAGAACACCACCTTGGACGCGTGCGTGAGCTCGTCGACGGACGCCTCCTCCTCGGGCCTGAACCCGTCTTGGCCAGTCGGGACCTCGCCGGCGGCGAAACCCGACATCAGGCGGTAGGTGTTCGCTCCCATCAGGTAGGTGACCTCGGGCTGCTCGCCGAGCCAGGCGAGGTACTCCGGGCCCTCGAGGCCCCAGAACCCGGGCCATCCCTCTCCCGATGCGTAGCCGTCGAGGGAGGTGATGAAATCGACGAGAAGCTCCGACATGGCGGTGTCCTTTCTCGGGTGTCACGAGCTCGGACCGGCCGGGAGCCACGAACTCATCGGCCGCGCTGTGCGGTGACGAGACACGGTCGAACTGCAGCGCGTCGAGGCGGCGGGCGATGTAGGCTAGGGCCTTGACGTCGGACTTGCATTTTGCAAGTGTTGGCCGCATGAGCCTCTTCATCACCTGCCCCGTCGAGGACGTCGAGCGCGCGACCGCCTTCTACACCGCCCTCGGCTGGACCCTCAACGCCGAGATGTCCGACCACAACGTGTCCTGCTTCGCGATCGCGCCCGAGCAGTACGTCATGCTCGGCAGCCGCGAGATGTACGCGCGCGTCGGCGGCGTCGAGGAGCTGGTCGGCGGACCCCACACGCCCTCGAAGGTCACCGTCTCCTTCGACCTCGGCAGCCGCGAGGCGGTCGACGAGCTCACCGAGCGCGCCGGCGCCGCCGGCGGGCGGATCGGCGACACCGACGACTACCCCTTCATGTACCAGCGCCAGTTCGACGACCCCGACGGCTACCACTACTCACCGTTCTGGATGAAGCCGGACGCCGCTCCGACCGCATGAGCGACCTCGCCGCGGCCCTCGACATCGTCGGAGCCCGGTGGGCCCTGCTCATCGTGGAGCGGCTGCTCGACGGGCCGCAGCGCTACGGCGACCTGCAGCGCGACCTCGGAGTACCGACGAACATGCTCGCCACCCGCCTGCGCGAGCTCGAAGCGGCCGGCGTCCTGACCCGCCTGCCGCTCCGGCACAACACCCGGGCCTACGCCCTGACCGACCGCGGCCTCGCCCTGCGCGAGGCGATCGTCGCGCTCGCACGCTGGGGCGCCGAGCAGGCCTGATACTGCAACGGCAGTCATGGCGGTGCCTGTCGTCGGGCGTGGTAGTGGGTGCGGGCTCGGACGTGGCGTCGTTGGCGCCATCAGGCCGAGTCAGCGAGGGGCACGCGGGGTCTGGTGCGCAGGTGGGTCTGCCTGTCGAGGCCGGCGGACCCCGCGCGTCAGGGTGCGCAGATGTCTGGCGGGATGCTGGAGTCGCAGGTGTTGTGGCGGAACTCGATCCCCTCGCCCACCGGGCGCAGGATCGGGTTCAGGTCGGGTGAGCCCAGCAGGACGTCGACGGGGGCGTTGCCGGTGATCGTGTTGCCGGCCACCTCGACGTCTTCGACCGGTCCGGGATCGGTGCCCAGCGGGTTGTTGAACGGCGGCTGGGTGAGGAGCACGAGTCCGCCGGCCGGGCTGGCGAGCATGGCGGGGTCCACGCCGGGCATGTTGTCCTGGATGACGTTGTGCTCGATGTCCACGTCATCGGCGTTCGTGATCTGCATGCCGACGCCGGAGAGGATCGCTGTGCCACGACCTCGGGTCGACCGGCAGAGCAGGTCGTTCTCGGCCGACCGGTTGCCGGCGATCTTCCAGTCCCCGCCTTCGACATCTCGGGTCGCGTCCGGGATCTCGGTGAGCGCGTCGTCGAAGACCACGACGCCGAGGCAGTTGCCGCTCACGCTGTTGCCGACGATGCGTCCGCCGCGGGACTCGCGGGCGAAGAGGCCGATGTTGTAGCCCTCGACCACGTTACCGGCGATGCGGGCGCGCGCGTCCTCGGAGTCAGCGACGGCGATCGCGGCAGTGCCCCTGTCGGGTTGGTCGGCGGTGCCGCGGTCGAGGCCCACCTCGACGTTGTCGACGATCCGGCTGCGGGTCGAGTCGGCTGCCAGGATGCCGTAGCGGCCATGCCCGTAGCCCTTGGTGTCGCTGACGTCCAAGCCGTCGGCACCCCACGCGGCGATCCCGTGGGCGGGGTGGTTGCGGGTCTGGAGGGCGGTCACGCTGACGGGGCCGTCCGGGTTCAGGAAGAACAGCCCAGACACGTTGTCCGACACGTCGCCGGGGGTGGTCTCCGCAGGATCGACGCGCTCCTGTTCCGTCCAGCAGGCCGCAGGCTCGACGGCCGGCGGCTCGTCCAGCGGCCAGTCGATGATCGTCTTGTCGCGCCCCGAGCCGACGATCGTGAGGCCCTTGCCTTCGATGCACACGGCCTCGGTGTAGGTGCCGGGCGCGATCGTGAGTGTGTCGCCGGACGCGGCGTCGTCCACGGCGTCCTGGATGGTCTTGTACCGCTCGCCCGGTCCCACCTCGAGGGTGTGCCCGGCTGCGGCGGCGACGCCTGACGGGAGGACGGCGAGCAACAGGCCTGTCGCGCTGGCTACCGCCAGGCCGCGAACCGTCCCGGCACGAGACCTCGGCTTCGTCGTCGGGGTGTGGTGCATGGTGTGAGGCCTCTCTCGGTAGCAGGGCATGCCCACGGGTCCGCGCGTCCGCGTCCGCTGGCCGGAGTTGACATGGATCCTGTGAGGTTCCTGCCCGATGCCGGTCCATCCTCGATCGCCGTGCCCAGCGGTGTCCAGACGCCCGGAGCGGAGTCTCTCCTCCGGAGACGGCCTTCGTACTGCAACGGCACGTGCCGAGCGCTGGCCCCCTGACCTGCGAGGAAGATGTGTGCCGCGCAAGCCTCGCAACGGGCCTGTGAAGTCCTGACCTGCTGTTCTCATACGGACCATGAGCAAGCGCCGTTGCAGTGCCAAGCCTCGCGCGGAATCACAGGTCGCTCCGACTGGTCGAGTCCGGCTTGCACCGACGTTCGCGCTCCGGCAAGGCGACGACTGTCCCACAGGCCGCCTTGAGAGACACGGGGACGGCGCACGTGACCACGGAGCACGCCCCAGAGCACACGTCCCGGTCCTCCGGACCGGTGGTGCGCGGTGGCGGCGCGGTCTCGGGCGGAGATGCGCCACGGCCGCACATCACCCCTGGCCGGACCCCGTCCCGCGGTCGGCGGTCGCGCGCCGGATCAGTGCCGGCAGCACCTCCGCACCGGCGGTGCCCGCGGCGGCCCAGGCGAGGACGACCAGCCACGACAGCGGGTCCAGCGGGCTGCAGCCGAAGAACCGGCTCACCCCGGGCGTCTGGACGACGGCGACCAGGGTGAGCAGCGACCCGGCCGCGGTCGCCAGCACCACCGGGCTGCGCCGTCCGGCCCACGCGGTCTGCCCGAGCTGGGTGCTGATGAGCGCGGCGAGCCCCATCGTGCCGGCGCGGCGCCGGCCGGTCAGCCGCCCGGTGGCCCACGCGCCGGTGGCCCCGGCCGCCGTCGCCACCCCGCGGACGGCCACCAGCTGCCGCACCGACGCGGTGAACCCCCGCTGCGGGCCGGCCAGCAGGACCGGCGCCAGCGGGTGCCCGGCGAGCGGGCCGTCGTCCGACGTGGTGGCCGGGCTGCGCGGCGCGGCGACGGCGACCGCCAGCGCCGGGAACATGTCGGTGAGCAGGTTGACCAGCAGCAGCTGACGGGTGCCCAGCGGCGCTCGCCCGCCGAACGCGGTGCCGAGCACCGTGAACGACACCTCCCCCGCGTTGCCGCCGACGAGGATGGCCACCGCGTCGCGCACCCGCGACCACAGCGCCCGCCCCTCGGCGACGGCGTCGACCAGCCGGGTGAGGTCGCAGTCGGTGACCACCAGGTCGGCCGCGCTGCGGGCCGCGGGCGACTCCGCGCCGGCCACGCCCACGCCGACGTCGGCCAGCCGGATCGCCGCGGCGTCGTTGACGCCGTCGCCCGTCATCGCCAGCGTCGCCCCCGCGCGGCGCAGCGCGCCGACGAGCAGCACCTTCTGCTCCGGGGAGAGCCGGGCGAACACCGCGGCGTCGGCCACCAGGCGGGCCCGCTCGGCCTCCGAGGCGCGCGCCAGCTGTGCGCCGGTGACCACCCGGTCGGCGTCGGGGATCCCCGCCTGGGCCGCGATCGCCGCGGCGGTCTCGGGGTGGTCGCCGGTGGCCACGAGCACCCGCACCCCGGCGGCGCGCAGCTGCTCGACCGCCGCGGCCGAGGAGGGCCGCACCGTGTCGGCCAGGCCCACCAGCCCGCGCAGGGTCAGCCCGTCGGCGGCCGCCTCGAGGTCGTCGGGCCGCCCGTCGACGGCGCGGTCCGCGACGGCGAGCACCCGCAGGCCGGCGCAGGCCAGCTCCTGTACCCGTGCGGCGGCGTCGCCGGCGTCGGCGCACCGGCGCAGCACCACCTCGGGGGCGCCCTTGACCACCAGCCGGCCGGAGCGCAGCGCCGCCGAGAAGCCCCGCCCGGTGGCGAACGGGACGCTCGCCTCGGCCTCGCCCTCGGCGGCCACGCGGCGCTCGCGGGCGGCGGTCACCACGGCGCGGTCGGTCTCGTGCGCCTCGTCGTCCCCGGCGCCGACGGCCGCCGCGGCCAGCCCCAGCAGGTCGTCGTCGGCCGGGCCGTCGCCGGCCAGTGGGACGAGCCGGACCACCTGCAGCCGGTTCTCCGTCAGCGTGCCGGTCTTGTCGAAGCAGACGGTGTCCACCCGGCCCAGCGCCTCCAGCACCCGGGCGCTGCGGACGACGGCGCCCCGCGTCGACAGCCGCCGGGCCGCGGCCTGCTGGGCGACGGTGGCCACCAGCGGCAGGCCCTCCGGGACGGCGGCCACCGCCACGGCCACGCCGGCGCTGACCGCCTCGCGCAGCGGGCGCCGCCACAGCACGCCGAGCGCGGTGACCGCGCCCCCGCCGGCCAGGGTCAGCGGCAGCACCGACCGGGTGAGCTCGGCCAGCCGCGCCTGCACGCCGGCCGGCGGGGCACCGGTGCCCGCGGCGCGCGCCGCCCGCCCGGCCTGCGTCGCCGACCCGACCGCGACGACGACGGCGCGTCCGCAGCCGGCCACGACCGTCGTCCCGTCGAAGAGCATGCAGCGGCGGTCGGCCACCTCGGCGCCCGGCGTCGCGGGCACCGACTTGGCCACCGCCAGCGACTCGCCGGTCAGGCTGGACTCGTCGACCTCCAGGTCGTCGGCCTCGAGCAGGCGGGCGTCGGCGGCGAGCACGTCGCCGGAGGAGACGGTGACGACGTCGCCGAGCCGCAGCTCGCCGCCGACCACCTCCTCCACGCCGCCGTCGGTCTCCCGGCGCACCCGCACGTCCTGCTCGAGCAGCAGCGACTCCAGCGCCGTCTCCGCCCGCATCCGCTGGAACGCACCCAGCAGCGCGTTGCCCACCGTCACGCTGCCGACCAGGACGGCGTCGGCGCTCTCCCCGAGCACCGCGGTGGCGCCCGCGCCGGCACCGAGCACCGGGGTGAGCGGGTCGGCCAGCTCCGCGGAGACGGTGCGCACGAAGCGGGCCGGGCCGCGCAGCAGCGCCGCGCCGGGCACCGCCCGCCGCGCCCGCGGCCGGGGGGCCTCGGGCAGCGCGGCCAGCCGGCGCAGGACGTCGTCGGGGTCGAGCGCGTGCCAGGGCGTGTGCACCGACGGGGCGGGGTCCGGCCGGCGGGCGACCCGCAGCGCCGTCCAGGTGCCGTCGAGGATCGCGGCGACCGTCGCCGTCTTGCCCGGCGTCGTGGCCTTCCGCTGGCCGTACAGCGGCGAGCCGACGGCGGCCAGCAGGGTGCCGAGGACGTTGCCGGTGAGGCCGGTCTGCACCGACCGGCGGCTCACCGCGCGGGCGTCGGCGGTGGCCGTGACGACGCGGCAGACCGTCGCCAGCCCCGATCCGGTGAGCAGGTCGGCGCCCCAGGCCGGGGTGGCGCCCGTGCCGACCGGCGCCACGCCGACGTCGGCGGCGAGCAGCCCGGCGGGATCGGCCGCCGAGACCAGCAGCACGCCGCGCCCGTCGGCCTGCAACCGGCGGACGACGTCGGCCGTCCGCTCCCCCGCCGGCGCCACCTGCCCGGCCATGCCCGCGACCTCACGGGTGCCGGCGTGCGCGGTGAGCACCAGCAGGTGCCCGGCCGCGGTCGCCGCGCCCAGCAGCGCCTCGGCGTGCGGGTCGAGCTCCCGGGCGACGACGACCGTCCCCACCCGGCGCCGGCCCTGCAGCAGCGTCCGCACCTGCGCGCCGGGCGCCTCCGGCGTCTCGCGCGGCGGTCCGAGGCGGGTGCCGCCGTCGGCCCCGTCGGCGCCCAGGAGCCGGGAGGCCGCCGTCCACACCCGCGCGTCGTCCCAGTCCGCGGCCTCCGCGGTGGCCTCCAGCACCACCGGCGGGCCGGTGCACAGCGTGGCTCCGTCGACCACCACGCAGTCGACCCGGTCGAGGCGGCGGTAGACCGACCCGTCCATGGGCACGACCCCGGCGCGGCACATCAGCAGGTCCAGCGTCGCGGCGAAGGACTCCCGGCCCTGCAGTGCGGCCCTGGGGCTCAGCGCCTTGACCAGGTCGGCCGATCGTCCCGGCCGGCGGGTGAGCGCCAGGACGGCGAGCGCGGCGGCCGTCGTCGCCGGGCCCAGCCGCGCCTGGTACCGCTCGAGCGCGCCGGGCGGCAGCGGCACCGGGCGCGGACCGACGTCCCGGACCCCGGCGGGCTCGTCGTCGCCGGGGTGGGGCCGGCACAGCTCCTCCTCGCGGCGGCACCACACCTGCCGCCGGGCCCGCGCCTCCAGCGCCTGCTGCACGGAGGTGACGGCGTTGAGCGCCGGGATCGTGGAGCTCTGGGTGAGCGCGTGCAGCAGCGCGGAGAGCGCGTCGAGGGCCAGGCCGGTGCCGAGCCCGCCGATCCGGCGGGTGAGGGCGCGGGTCAGCCAGTCCTGCGCGTCGAGCAGCGGGATGACGAGGGTGGCGTGTCGGGACAGCGCCGGCACCGGCAGGGCCCGGCCCGCGGCGGCCACGCCGACGGCGAGGAGGTCGATGGAGGCCGACACCAGGGCGGCGAGCACCGGCTCGAGGTCGGCGGGGTGGTCCTCCCGCTCGGGCAGCCCGGCCTCGCCGGCGACCGCCCGGTGCAGTGCGCCGACGGTGTCGACGACGTCGTCCACGCCGACCCGCCGCTCGTCGACGGCGACCAGCACCCGGCCGACGACGTCGTTGACCGCCGCCCACCGCACGCCCTCGAGCCGCTCGAGCTGCTCGCGCAGGCTGCGGCCGGCGTCCGGCGGCGCGTCCGGGCCGCGCTCGGGGACCTCGACCTGCACCACGCCGGGAGCGGCCCAGACGCGCGGGGTGCGGCGGGCGCCGGGCGGCTCGAGCATCCCGCGGGCGACGTCGGCCAGCTCCCGGACGCGCCCGCTGGGCATGGGGTCGGCGCCGGTGACCAGCGTGCCGACGGCGCGGATGCCCGGCCGGGCCACCGTCCGGGCCAGGGAGACCGACCGGCCGGTGACGGCGGAGGCCAGCCGGGCCGACGTCCGCGTCGAGGCGCCGAGCAGGTCGGCGGTGACGAGGGCGGGCACGGCGGCCAGCGTCGCGCCGGTGACCGCCACGCGGACCGTGGCCGTCACGGCGGCCCGGGCGACGCCGAACCGCGGCAGGAGGCTCACCGTCATCGCCGACCTCCCCCCTCCCTGGGCTCATCGTGGACGGTCCCGTCCGGATGCGCACCCGCTGCCCGCGCGCCGCTCCCGTCAGCCGGAGGCCCCGCGCCAGCGGAGGACCTCCAGCGCCGCGGCGACGCCGAGGACGTCGTCGGCCAGCGGCCGCGGGAGCAGCTCGTCGGCGCGGGTCAGCCGGCGCAGCACGGTGTTGCGGTGGGTGTAGAGCCGGGCGGCCGTGCGCGAGGCGTTGCCCAGCTCGCGCACGTAGGTGAGGACGGTCTCGCGGGTGTCGGCGTCGGCGGTGAGCAGGCCCCCGAGGGTGTCGGCGAGGAACTCGTCGACCGCGGTGGGCTCGCTGGTGAGCAGCGCGACCAGCTGCACGTCCTCGAAGCGGGCCACCTGCTGCGGCGAGGTGAGGCGGGCCAGCATCCGCTGGGTGGTGGCGGCGTCGAGGTGGCTGCGCCGGAAGCCCTCGACGTCACGCCCCGGCCGGCCCACGGCCACGCGGACGTCGGGGGCGCCGGCCAGCTCGGCGGCGAGGTAGGCCGGACGGGGCGCGGTGCCGACGGGCAGCCACACCCACAGCGCGGCGGCGCTGGCGACGACGGTGAGCCGGTGCGGGGCGCCGCTGGCCCGCACCGCCGCCTCGGCCGCGGCCTCGAGCTGCTCGGGGGCCGCGCTGCCCGAGCCGCTCCACACGATCGCCGCCGTGTGCGGCCCGGCGAGGCCGTAGCCGAGCTGCGCCTCGGCGCGGGCCCGGCCCAGCGGCGCGCCCTCCAGCAGCAGCGTCACCGCGGCCCGCCGGTCGGCGTGCGCCCCGCGGGTGAGCTCGGCCCGCTCGGCGAGCATCCGCTCCGACACCGCCGCCACGGTGTCGTCGACGAAGGTGCTGATCGACAGCGCCGAGACGTCGAGCAGCTCCCGCAGCTGCTCGGGGTCGCGGGTCAGCTGGAAGCAGATCTCCATCCACCGGCGCCAGGCGACCCCCTGCGCCGTCCGGTAGGCGTCCAGGCCGCTCTGGTCCAGCCCGCGCCGCACCAGGTCGCGCGCGGCCTCGAGCACCTCCGGCCCCAGTGCGACCGGCACCCGCACCGCCGGGTGCTGGACGTTGGCCGCGGCCCAGTGCAGCAGGTTCGCGAGGGTCGACCGCCGGGTCGCCGCGGCGAGGACCGGGTCCTCCGCCACCGGCCGCATGCGGCTGCCGCCCAGGGCCGCCGCGTGCACCTCCTCCACCCAGGCGGCGCGCGGGTCCAGCGCCACCTCCGCACCCCGCCGGAACAGCTCGCGCACCGGTGGGGAGACGGCGGGCCAGTCGTCGCTCACGCGGGCAGTGTGCACCACGCCCGGGGGATGCTGGTGCACGTCGTCCTGGCGGTCGGTGACCTCGGCCACGGATCGTGGGAGGCGGTGTCCCCTGCAGTCCCCTCTCCTGGAGCCCCCGTGACCTCTCCCGCGACGCCGGTCGAGCACCTCGACGTCGTCATCGTCGGTGCCGGCATCTCCGGCATCGGTGCCGCCTACTACCTGCAGCGCGACCACCCGCAGCGCTCCTTCGCGCTGCTCGAGGCCCGCGGCACCTCGGGCGGGACGTGGGACCTGTTCCGCTACCCCGGCATCCGGTCGGACTCCGACCTGCACACCTTCGGCTACGAGTTCAAGCCGTGGCGCGACCGGCAGTCCATCGCCGACGCCCCGCGGATCCTGTCCTACCTGCGCGAGACGGTCACCGAGAACGGCCTGGAGGAGCGGATCCGCCACCACCGCAAGGTGGTCGGCGTCTCCTGGTCCTCGGCCGAGGCCCGCTGGGCCGTCGACGTCGAGCACACCGACACCGGCGAGCGCAGCACGCTCACCGCCGGCTGGGTCTTCGTGGCCGGCGGCTACTACCGCTACGACGAGGGCTTCACCCCGCACTTCGAGGGCCGCGAGCGCTTCCGCGGCCCGATCGTCCACCCGCAGCACTGGCCGGCCGACCTCGACCACACCGGCAAGCGGGTCCTCGTCATCGGCAGCGGCGCCACCGCCGTCACCCTGGTGCCGGCCATGGCCGGCACCGCCGCGCACGTCACGATGCTGCAGCGGACGCCGAGCTACGTGCTGCCCGTCCCGCGCGAGGACAAGATCGCCCCGCTGCTGCGGACGTGGTTCGGCGAGGAGCGCGGCTACGCGCTGACCCGCCGCAAGAACATCGCCCAGCAGCGGCTCATCTGGAGCTTCTGCCAGAAGCACCCGAAGGCCGCCCGGAGGCTCATCCGGAAGATCAACACCAAGATGCTGCCCGAGGGCTACGCCGTCGACGAGCACTTCAACCCGCCCTACGACCCGTGGGACCAGCGGATGTGCGCCGTCCCGGACGGCGACCTGTTCCGCGCCATCCGCGCCGGCGACGCCTCGGTGGTCACCGACCGGATCGCCACGTTCACGGAGAACGGCGTGCTGCTGGAGTCCGGCCGCGAGCTGGAGGCCGACGTCATCGTGACGGCGACCGGGCTCAACGTGCAGGCCTTCGGGGGCCTGCGGCCGGTGGTCGACGGCCGGCAGGTCGAGCTGTCGGAGACCGTGGCCTACAAGGGCATGATGCTGTCCGGCGTGCCGAACCTCGCCTTCGCGATCGGCTACACCAACTCCTCCTGGACGCTGAAGGTCGGCCTGCTCTGCGAGCACTTCTGCCGGCTGCTGCGGCACATGGACGAGCACGGCTACGACACCTGCACCCCCGAGCCGGCCGACCCGGACATGCCGACCCGGCCCTTCCTCGACTTCGCCGCCGGCTACATCCAGCGCGCCGTCGACGCCCTGCCCCGCCAGGGCGACCGCATGCCCTGGCTGACCTCCATGCACTACCACTCCGACGTCAAGCTGCTCCGGGCCGACAGCGTCGCCGACCCCGAGCTCACCTTCGCGCGCGCCGCCGTCCCCGCCGCGGCGGTGTCCGCGTGACGGTGACCGAGCAGGCCTCCGTCGGCGTCGACGAGGACCGCTTCGTCGACCTCCCGGCCGGTCCGCGCCTCTGCCACCGCGTCGACGGCCCGGCCGACGGCGAGCCGCTCCTGCTCGTCGCGGGGCTGGGCATCGACCTCACGTCCTGGCCGCAGCCGCTGGTCGACGGCCTCGTGGCGCGCGGCTTCCGGGTCGTGCGGTTCGACAACCGCGACGTCGGCCGGTCCAGCTCGATCCCCACGCCGCCGCCGGGCCGGCTCCGGCAGCTGCTCGCCCGCCCGCGGCCCGGCGCCTACGACCTGACGGACATGGCCGCCGACACCGTCGGCCTGCTCGACGCGCTCGGCCTCGGGCGGGTGCACGTGGTCGGGATGTCGATGGGCGGGATGATCGCGCAGGTGGTCGCAGCGAGGCACCCGGCCCGCGTCGCCACCCTGACGTCGATCTTCTCCACCACCGGCTCGCGGCGGGTGGGGCAGCCGGCCCGCTCGACGATGCTCAAGCTGGCCGCCCGGGCGCCGCGCACCGTGGAGGAGTCGGTGACCCGACACCTGGCGATGCTCGGCCACATCGGCTCGACGACGTTCCCGCCCGACGACGAGCTCGAGCGGGCCTGGGCGGCCGGCCTGTGGGAGCGCGGCGGCGGCGCCGTCGCCCGCGCCGGGGTGGCCCGGCAGATCAGCGCCATCCAGGCCTCCGGCGACCGGACCGCCGAGCTGCGACGCATCACCGCCCCGACACTCGTCGTCCACGGCGACCGCGACCCGATGGTGCACCCGACCGGGGGCCGGGCCACCGCCGACGCCGTCCCCGGCGCGCGGCACGTCGAGATCACCGGCATGGGCCACCACATCGCGCCGGGCGTCGTCGACCGGCTCGTCGCGCTCGTCACCGACCACGCCCGCACCACCACGACAGGAGCAGCCCGATGAGCAGCGTCCACGCCAAGGTCACGGGCAAGGTCGCCGTCGTCACCGGCGCGGGGTCCGGCATCGGCCGGGCGCTGGCCTTCGAGCTGGCCAAGCGGGGGGCGCGGCTGGCGCTCTCCGACGTGGACGAGCTCGGGCTGACCGAGACCGCCGACCGCGCGAAGGCGCTGGGCGCCGAGGTGTACACGGCGCGGCTCGACGTGGGCGACCGCGCCGCCGTCCTCGCCCACGCCGACGCGGTGGCCGGGCACTTCGGCGTCGTGCACCAGGTCTACAACAACGCCGGCATCTCCGGCGGCGGCACGGTGCTCGACAGCGAGTGGGAGGTCTACGACCGGGTGCTGCGGGTGAACCTCTTCGGCGTCATCCACGGCACCAAGGCGTTCCTGCCGCACCTGGTGGCCTCCGGCGACGGGCACGTCGTCAACGTCTCCAGCCTCAACGGGTACCTGGCCCAGCCCTCGCTGTCGGCCTACTGCACCAGCAAGTTCGGCGTCCGCGGGTTCACCGAGACGCTGCGCGGCGAGATGCTCGCCGCCGGGCACCCGGTGCAGGTCAGCGTGGTCCACCCTGGCGGGGTCAAGACCGACATCGCCAACGCGTCGCTGCGGCAGGCCGAGGAGCTCGGCCACGAGGTGACCGAGGAGCAGCGCGCGCGGGTCCGGACGTACAACGAGAAGCTGCTGCGGATGCCGGCAGAGCAGGCCGCGACGATCATCGTCGACGGCGTCGAGGCGGGACGCCCGCGCATCCTCGTGGGCAACGACGCCAAGGTGATCGACCGGCTGGTCCGGCTGTTCCCCCGCCGCTACCCGCGGCTGCTGGTCCTCCTCGAGCGCCGCTTCTCCGGCTCCTGAGGCCCGGGGAGGAGGGGACGGCCGCGCTACCGTCCGGGCCGTGTCCTCCTCCCCTCCCCCGCTGCTGACCGGCGAGCTCGACCGGCTGCTCACCTTCGCCGCCAGCGCCCGCCGGGACGACGGCGGCTTCGGCTACCTGGCCGCCGACGGGTCGCTCGACCCCGCGAAGCCCCGCGAGACCTACGTGACGGCGCGGATGACGCACGTCTTCTCGCTGGCGGTGCTGCTGGGCCGGCCGGACGCCGCCGACCTGGCCGCGCACGGGGTCGCCGCGCTCACCGGACCGTTCCGCGACGGCGCGCACGGCGGCTGGCCGGCCTCCCCCGACGGCGACGACACCAAGGCCGCCTACGTGCACGCCTTCGTCGTCCTCGCCGGGGCGAGCGCGGCGGCCGCCGGCGTGCCGGGCGGCGCGGCCCTGCTGGCCGAGGCCCTGTCCGTGTGGGACGAGCACTTCTGGGACGACGCCGCCGGCATGGCCGTCGAGGAGTGGGACGCCGCCTGGACGACGTGTGCCGACTACCGCGGCGTCAACGCGAACATGCACGGCGTCGAGGCGGTGCTGGCCGCGGCCGACGCACTGGAGGACGCGCTGGACGACGCGTCCCGGGCCGACGAGCTGCGGCGCCGCGCCCTGCGGGTGGTCGAGCGGGTCGTGGACGGCGAGGCCCGCTCGCGCGACTGGCGGCTCCCCGAGCACTTCGACGCCGCGTGGGCCGTGCTGCCCGAGTACAACGCCGACCGCCCCTCCGACCCGTTCCGGCCCTACGGCGTCACGGTGGGCCACCAGCTGGAGTGGTCCCGGCTGGCGCTGCACACCCGCGCCGCGCTCGGACCGGCGGCTCCCGGGTGGCTCCTCGCGGACGCCGCGGCCCTCTACGGCGCCGCGGTCGACCGGGGGTGGCGGGCCGACGGGCACGACGGGTTCGTCTACACCCTCGACTGGTCCGACCGCCCCGTCGTCGCCGCCCGCATGCACTGGGTGCTCGCCGAGGCGGTGGGCGCGGCCGCCGTCCTCGCGCGGGTCACCGGCGACCCGCGGTACGACGCCGACCTCCGCCGCTGGGACGAGCACGCCGGGCTCTTCCGCGACGACGCCACCGGCAGCTGGCACCACGAGCTGACCCCTGAGGGCCAGGTGGGGACGACGACCTGGACGGGCAAGCCCGACGCCTACCACGTGGCCCAGGCGCTGCTGCTCCCCCGGCTGCCGGTGCGCGGGAGCGTGGCCGCCGGCGTGCGCGCGGCGCTGGCGGGAGACCAGGCCACGTCGTAGCGGCCGTCGGTACGTACCACGGCCCCGGCGCGGGGATTTCACGGCCACGCCGGGGCCGGTTGGTCCCTGTGTGCCCACTGGGAGTGGCCTGAACCACACTCTGCGCGGAAATCTGCGCAGAGAAGCTGGCGGGCGGGGCGCACCCGAGGTCGTCCCCCCGGGGCCCCGCCCGGCCTCAGCATGCGGGTCTCGGAACAGCGCCGCAACAGATGTCTCAGACGTCTACCCCGCGGAGTTCCCGTCTCCGCCGCGGGCCGGACGTCGTGGGCCGCGCGTGCGCCCTCGGCCGAACCGTCGACTGTGGCCCTGAGCTTCGGTTTCTGTCGTCCCCCGGTCGTGGGTTCACCGCATGACAGTGGTCGAGGAGTGCGAGCCGGCGGTTGCCGGTGGGCTGCTCGACCTGCTGCTGGCCCGGGGTCCTGAACTGCAGCGGTTGCCGGTGGGGTTGCTGTCGCGGGAGCAGAAGGCCGCCGCGCTGCAGCGGGTCGCCGCGCTGCAGCGGGTCGCCGCGCTGGAGGCCCGGACCGCCGCGTACGAGGCCGAACTCGTCCTCGGGCTGGCCGACGACACCCCCGACGACCTCGACCCGGCGCCCGGTAGCCCCGGTGCACGCAAGGGGTCGTGGGCGCCGGACCCGGAGCTGCCCGGCGTCTCGGAGTTCTTCACCGCCGAGCTGGCCATGATCCTCGACTGCGGCCGCCAGTCCGCGGCGATCCTGGCGCACCGGGCCTGGACCTACCGTGAGTCGCTGCCGGGCACCTGGACCGCGCTGGCCGCCGGCAGCCTGGACGAGGCGCGGGCCGAGGTCCTCGTCGAGGTGCTGGAGCACACCGACCCGGCCGTGGCCCGGCAGGTGGAGGCCCGGCTGCTCGGTGAGGCCGCCTTCCTCACGGTGGACAAGCTGAGGAAGCGGGCGATCGCCGCGCTGACCGAGGTCGACGCCGGCGCGGTCGACGAGCGCCGCCGCCAGGCCGAGCGGCGCGCCGACGTGCGGGTCCATCCCTCTCTGCAGGACGGTATGAGCACGCTGGCCACCGACCTGCCGGCGGCCCAGGCCGCCGCCTGCCACGACGTGATCGACCGCTTCGCCCGGATGCTCAAGGCCGACGGGGACTGCCGGCCGATCGGGCAGCTGCGGGCTGCGGTGCACGCCGACCTGATCACCCGACCCTGGGACTCCGCCCGGGCGCCGGTGACCGCGCACCTCCAGGTGATCGCCACCCTCGACGCACTGGCCGGGCGCAGCAACGAGCCCGGCGAGGTCAACGGGCTGCCGATCACCGCCGGCCAGCTGCGCGACCTGCTGCGCCAGCTCGACGGCCTCGGGCTGTGCGCCCCGGCGGGCGGGTCGGTGATCGTGGCGCTCACCGACACCGACGGCACCCTGCGCGCCACCACCGGTCTCGACGGGCTGCGCCGCCTGGCGCGCCGCGGCTGCCCGCAGCACCCCGCCGGGGACTGCGGATGTGCCGTGCTCGACCGGCCCGACCCGGTCGACCGCTACACGCCCTCGGCCGGGCAGCAGACGTTCGTGCACACCCGCGACCGCACCTGCCGCTTCCCCACCTGCGGCCAACGCGTGGGCTGGGCCGACGCCGACCACGTCATCGCCCACGCCGACGGCGGGCCCACCGACTGCGCCCACCTGTGCTGCCTGTGCCGCAGCCACCACCGGCTCAAGACCTTCGCCCGCGGCTGGCGCTTCCACATGAGCGCCGACGGCGTACTGGACGGTGACCACCCCGTCCGGCGTCACCCGCACCACCCGACCACCGGGGATCCAGCCACTGCCAGTCGAGCCCGACCCACCACCGGACGAGCCCGAACCGGACGATCCCACCCCGGACGACGATCCCCCACCGTTCTGACCCGGAGCAGCGGCGCCGGCTCCTCCGGCGGCACCGGTCAGGGGCGCCACTCCTGCCGGTAGTCGGGGTGGCCGGCGTAGGGCAGGGCCAGCAGGGCGAGGGTCAGCGCGGCGAGCTGGTGGACGTCGGCCGGGGTGAGCGGGAAGTCGGGCAGCCCGCCCGGCCGGGCGCCGAGGAAGGCGGTGTCCGGCCGCGCATCACGGCAGGCCTGCACCATCCAGCGCTTGGCGGCGCACTCGTCGAGCACCCGCGCCGGGCCGAAGCGGGCGACGTGCTCGGCGGCCGCGGAGTGCAGGGCGGTCGCGGCGGCCGAGCCGGACCCGGGCCGCGACGGCGCCCCGCCCGGGAGGCTCCCGGCGCGCGCCGCGCCGAGGCCGTCCTCGTCGGCGGCCCGGGCGGCGATCCGCTTGTCCTCGGCGATGCGCGCCATGACGAACTCGTCCAGCTGCGGCGTCATGTCCGGCGCGAGCCCCGACTCGAACTCCATGCGGGCATCCTCCCGCCGACGAGCTCCCGGGTGGCCGGTCCGCGACGCGGGGAACAGCCGCCGGCCGGTCGCGAGGACCGGCGGCCGTCGTCTCGGGGAGACGCACGGACGCCGGGCCGGGTGGACGCCGGGCCTCTAGCGTCGGCGCATGGCTGTCATCCACCGCGCCGAGCTGTCCCCCTCCAAGATCGAGCTGGTGAGCGGCTGGGTGGGCAGCCGGTCGTGGGGGCGCGGCGCCGGGGCCGACCTGCAGCGGGTGGCCGCCTACCGGTTCGACGACCCGGACGGCGAGGTCGGCATCGAGGCCCACCTGGTCCGCGGCGCCGACGGCCGGCTGCTGCACGTCCCGCTCACCTACCGCGGCGCCCCCGCACCCGGCCAGGAGGCGCACCTCGTCGGCACGCTGCAGCACTCGGTGCTGGGCCGGCGCTGGGTCTACGACGCCTGCGGTGACCCGGTCGCCGTCGCGGCGTACCTGCGCACCGTCGTCGAGGGCGGCACCGGCGCCGAGGAGCAGGTGGTGACCGACGACGGGTTCGCGCCGCGGGCCACCGACGCCGCCGTCGCCGGCAGCGGCGCGCCGGGTCTGCACCTCGGCCCGCTCGACGGCCTCTCCGTCAGCGACTCGGGCAACGCGACCACCGTCCGCACCGGGCCGCTGACCCTGCTCGTGCACCGGGTGCTCGACCCCGCCGCCGAGGCGGCCGGCGCCGTGCTCACCGGCACCTGGGCCGGGCAGCCCGCCCCCGTCGTCCTGGCGACGGTCCAGCCGCTCAGCTGACCGGCGTAAGCGGCGGCCGGCCAGCACGGGTCGACGGCCGGCTCGTCCTCGAAGACGTCCAGCGCGGCCCCGCCGATGCGCCCCTCCCGCAGCGCGGTCACCAGCGCGCCGGTGTCGACGACGCCGCCGCGCGCGGTGTTCACCAGGAGCGCGTGCGGCTGCATCAGGGCCAGCGTGTCGGTGCCGATGAGGTGCCGGGTCTCCGGCGTGAGCGGGCAGTGCAGCGAGACGACGTCGCTGCGCCGCAGCAGCTCGGGCAGCTCGACGAACTCGGTGGCCGCGCGCTCGTCGTCGTCCAGCTCGGCGCGGGTCGGCGTGGCCACCACCCGCAGGTCGAAGGCCCGTGCCCGGCGGGCGACGGCCCGGCCGATGCGGCGACGATGCCGAGCGTCGCACCGGCCGAGAGGTCGAGCCCGACCATCATCCGCGGACCCCAGACCCACGGCGTCCCCCGGCGCAGGAACCGGTCGCCCTCGGCGATCCGCCGCGCCGCGGCGAGCACGAGCCCCATCGTGAGGTCGGCGGTGGCCCGGTCCAGCACCCCCGGCGTGTTGGTGACGACGACGCCGCGCGCGCGGGCCGCGTCGACGTCGTCGAAGCCCACGGCGGTGTTGGCCACCACCTGCAGCTGCGGCCCGGCCGCGTCGAGGACCGCCGCGTCGACCCGCTCGGTCAGCGTGCAGACGACGGCGGCCGCGCCGGCGACGCCCTCGAGCAGCTCCTCGCGGCCGGGCCGCTCCTCCCGGCCGACCCGCAGCGGACGGTCGAGGGCGCCAGCTCGGCCATCGCGTCGTCGGTGAGCAGCCGCGGGACGTGGACGTGCCCGGTGTCCATGGCGCCATCCTGCCGGGGCGCCGGGCCGGGCCCGGCAGGTGACACTGGGACGGTGACCTCCCCCAGCGACGGCCTGCGGGCGGCGCGGGGTGTCGTCCGTCTGCTCAACACCGCCGGTGGCGGCGTGCTGTGCCTGGCCGGTGCGGTCGACGACGCCGCCGTCGCCTCCTTCCACCGCCGCTACGGCCGCGAGCCGGCGCGGGTCGAGGTCATCGACGCCCGCTCGGTGACCTCGCTGTCCCCGCCGGTGGTCGAGCTGCTGGTCGAGCACCTGGCGGCCGGGTACCGCGCCGGGCGGCCGGTGCTCCTGCGCCGGTCCGCCCCGGTCGCGCAGGCGCTCGCCGCTGCCGCGCCGGGCCCGTGCTGAGCATCACGGCCCTCGTTCACGACGCGTTCACCCGCACCACACCCCGGCGCCACGGGCCTGGTTACCGTGGGTTGTGGCTGCACGAGCAGCCGACGGACGACGACGTCCCCTCATGACCGCACACCCGAGGAGACGACATGACCTCCCGTACCACCACCCCTGCCACCACCCGCAGCACCGCCCGCACCTGGCTGCGCCGCCTCGACACCTACACGCTCGAGGTCTTCAACCCCGGCCTGCCCTACCGGCCGCGCCGGGACCGCGCCACCGCACAGGGCTGACCCACCCGGCCCCGTCGGCCCGCGAGTCGGCGGGGCCGGTCCGTGCCCGCACCGCGGGCACACCCCCGAACGCACTCCTCCGCCGCCCGCGCTCCGGTACCCCGTGCGGACGCCGGGCGGCCTCGGGCACCCTGACCACGGCGGGTGGGCACCGCCCCACGGGTGGGGACGAGCAGGCGCGGATCCGGGGGATCCCGACCGCTCGGCAGGCCCCCTCGTCCGTCGCCCGACCGAGGAGGAGACCATGCTCTCGAACCGTTCCCGCCCCGTCGTCGAGGCGACGCTGCCGGTGGTCGCCGAGCACGTCGGGGAGATCGCGAAGCGCTTCTACGCGCACCTGTTCGACGCCCACCCCGAGCTGTTCGACGGGGTCTTCAACCGCGGCAACCAGGCCGAGGGGACGCAGCAGGTGGCGCTGGCCGGCTCGGTCGCCGTCTTCGCCGGTGCGCTGGTGCAGACCCCTGAGCAGGTCCCCGAGCGCCTGCTGTCCCGCATCGCCCACAAGCACGCCTCCCTGGGCATCACCCCGGCGCAGTACGACGTCGTCCACGAGCACCTCTTCCGGGCCATCGCCGACGTCCTGGGCGACGCGGTCACGCCCGAGGTGGCCGCCGCCTGGGACGAGGTCTACTGGCTGATGGCGTACGCGCTCATCAACCAGGAGCGCGGCCTCTACAGCGCCCGCGGCGTGCGCCCGGAGACCGTGTGGCGCGAGTGGGAGGTCGCCGAGCGGGTCGAGGAGACCGCCGACGTGGTCACCTTCCGGGTCAAGCGGGTCGACGACCGGCTGGTCAAGACGTCGCTGCCCGGCCAGTACGTGACGGTGCGGGTGCCGATGCGCGACGGCGTGCGCCAGCCCCGGCAGTACAGCCTCACCCGCGCCGACGACGGCGAGCACCGCCAGTTCTCGGTCAAGCGGGTGCGCGGCGGAGAGAAGCCGGACGGCGAGGTCTCCACCCACCTGTGCGACCAGGTCCGGGTCGGTGACCGGCTGACGATGTCGCTGCCCTTCGGCGACGTCGTCCTGGACGACTCCGGCCGCCCCGTGGTCTTCGCCAGCGCGGGCATCGGCATCACGCCGATGGCCGGGATGCTCTCCCACCTGGCCGTCGCGGGGTCGCGCCTGCCCATCACGCTGCTGCACGCCGACGTCGACGAGGAGTCCTTCGCGCTGCGCCGGCAGGTGCTCGAGGACGTCCGGCGGCTGCCCGGCGCCCGGGTGCACACCTGGTACGAGCGGGGCGCGCACAGCACCCTGCCGGTCGACGGCGTGCACGCCGGCGTGATGGACCTCGACGCGGTGGACCTGCCCGAGGGCGCCGTCTACTACCTCTGCGGCCCGCTGCCGTTCATGCAGGCCGTCCGCAGCGCGCTCCTCGACCGGGGCGTGCCCCCGCGGGACGTCCAGTACGAGGTCTTCGGCCCCGACCTGTGGCAGGCCGACTCCCAGACCGAGCCCGCTCCGGAGGCCGCGCGCACCGGGGCGGCCTGACCCCACCGGACCGGGCGGACGGCTCAGCCCGGTGGCGTCCGCAGCTGGCCGTAGAGCCGGGCGAGGTCCGGGAGCTGGTGGTGGGCGTTGAGGCCGCTGGGGTTGGGCAGCACCCACGTCCGCGCACCGCCGAGCCGGTGGTCCTGCCGGCCCCACCCGGCCCGGGCGCGGCCGGTCGCCAGCCGCCAGGCGCTGATGCCGAGGACCGCCACCACCCGCGGGCGGTACCGCGCGACCAGCTCCTCGAGGGCGGCCACGCCGTCGCGGAGCTCCTCGGCCGACAGCTCCGCCGCCGTCCGGGTGGGCCGGTCGACGAGGTTGGTGACCCCGAGCCCGTACCGCGGCAGCTCCCGGTCCTCCTCCGGCGCGAGCCGGCGCGGGGTCAGCCCGGCCAGGTGCAGCGCGGGCCAGAACCGGTTCCCCGGGCGCGCGAAGTGGTGCCCGCGGGCGGCCGACAGCAGCGACGGGTTGATGCCGCAGAACAGGACGTCGAGGTCGGGGGCGACCACGTCGGGCAGGGGCTTGCCCGGTCGGCCGCCGTCGGTCGCCGCACCGGCCGCCGTCCCCACGACCCCAGTGTCGGGCGAGCGGCGGCACCGGCGCGGTCTTGTGCCGGCCGGTGGCGCTCCCTAGCCTCCGGACGTCCCCGTGACCGCGGTCACCCCGCGCAGGGCCGAGACCAGGAGCCTCCGGTGAAGAAGCTGCTCAACGACCCCGCCGACGTCGTCGCCGACGCGCTGCGCGGCATGGCCGCCGCCCACCCGGAGCTGCGGGTCGACCACGAGAACCGGGTCGTCTTCCGCCGCGACGCGCCGGTGCGCGGCAAGGTCGGACTGGTCTCCGGCGGCGGGTCCGGGCACGAGCCCATGCACGCCGGCTTCGTCGGGACGGGGATGCTCGACGCCGCCTGCGCCGGGGAGGTGTTCACCTCGCCCGTGCCCGACCAGGTCGTGGCCGCGACCCGGGGTGTCGACGGCGGCGCCGGGGTCCTGCACATCGTGAAGAACTACACCGGCGACGTCATGAACTTCGAGATGGCCGCCGAGCTGGTGGCCGCCGAGTCCGACACCGAGGTCGCCACCGTCGTCACCGACGACGACGTCGCGGTGCAGGACAGCACCTACACCGCCGGCCGGCGCGGCGTCGGCGTCACCGTGCTGCTGGAGAAGCTGGCCGGCGCGGCCGCCGAGGAGGGCCGGTCGCTGGCCGAGGTCGCCGAGGTCGCCCGCCGGGTCGACGCCACCGGCCGCAGCATGGGCATGGCGCTGACCTCGTGCACGGTGCCCGCGGCGGGCCGGCCGACGTTCGACCTGCCCGGGGACGAGATGGAGATCGGCATCGGCATCCACGGCGAGCCCGGCCGGCGGCGGGTGCCGCTGGCGCCGGCCCGCGAGGTCGCCGAGATGCTCGTCGAGCCGATCCTCGCCGACCTCGACCTCACCGGCGGCGACGGCGTCATCGCCTTCGTCAACGGCATGGGCGCCACCCCGCTGCTGGAGCTCTACCTCATGTACGCGGAGGTGGTCGCCGTGCTGGAGAAGTCCGGCATCGGGGTCGCCCGCAACCTGGTCGGCTCGTACATGACCAGCCTGGACATGGCCGGCTGCTCGGTCACCCTGCTGCGGGCCGACGACGAGCTGCTGCGGCTGTGGGACGCACCGGTGCGCACCCCGGCGCTGCGCTGGGGCGCATGAGCGCCGTCGACGCCGCGGGCCTCACCGCCTGGGTCACCGAGTTCGCCCGGCTGGTGCACGAGCAGCGCGACGAGCTGACCCGCCTGGACGCGGCCATCGGCGACGCCGACCACGGCGCCAACCTCGACCGCGGCATGACCGCCGTCGTCGCCGCGCTGCAGGCGCAGCCGGGCGGCGACCCCGCCGCCGTCCTCAAGACGGTCGCGACGACGCTGATCAAGACCGTCGGCGGCGCCAGCGGACCGCTCTACGGCACCTTCTTCCTCCGGGCCGCGGGCGCGCTCGACGGCGGGGACGGGCCCGCGTTCGCCGCCGCGGTGCGCGCCGGGTACGACGGCGTCGTCGCCCGCGGCAAGGCCGAACGCGGGGACAAGACGATGCTCGACGCGCTCGGGCCGGCGTGCGACGCGCTGGACGCGGCGCTGGCCGACGGCCGCGACCTGGCCGGGGCGCTGCGGGCGGCCGCGGAGGCGGCCGCGGGAGGGCGGGACGCCACGGTGCCCCTGGTCGCGCGCAAGGGCCGCGCGAGCTACCTCGGCGAGCGCAGCGCCGGCCACGCCGACCCCGGCGCCACGTCGGCGGCGCTGCTGGTGCAGGCCGCGGCGACCGCGCTGGCCGGCGGCTCGTGACCGTCGGGCTGGTGGTCGTCTCGCACAGCCGCGCGCTCGCCGAGGCGGCGGTGGAGCTGGCGCACGGCATGCTGCCCGGTCGCGAGCTCGCCGTCGGCGTCGCCGCCGGGGACGTCGACGGCGGGCTGGGCACCGACGCGACGGCGATCGCGGACGCGGTCACCGCCGCGGACGGCGGGGACGGCGTCGTCGTGCTCATGGACCTCGGCAGCGCCGTGCTGTCGGCCGAGACCGCGCTGGAGTTCCTCGACGACGACCTGCGGGCGCGGGTGGTGCTCTCCCCCGCGCCGCTGGTCGAGGGCCTGGTCGGGGCGGCGGTGGTCGCGGCCACCGGCGCGTCCCGGGACCGGGTGGCGGCCGAGGCGCTGCGGGGGCTGGCGCCCAAGCAGGCCCACCTCGGCGGCTGACCGGCCGCTCAGCCGCGCGAGGCCGTCGCGCCCGGGCCGCCCAGCCGCGCCTGCAGGTCGTCGACGAACCGGTCGACGGGGCGGGCCTCCTCACCGGGGCCCAGAGGCTCCTGCGGGACCAGCACCCACAGCAGCAGGTAGAGCAGGACGCCGACGCCACCGGCGACGGAGAGGCCGACGAACCCGACCCGCCACAGGACGGGGTCGGTGCCGGTGTGCCTGGCCAGGCCGCCGCTGACGCCGCCCAGCACAGCGTCGGTGCGGCTGCGCCGGAGCTCCGGTCGCGCGGACGGCGGGGGGACGGCCTGCGGGAGGACGGCCTGCGGGGGGACGGAGTACGGGGTGGAGGAGGGGGTCGATGTCATGCACCGAGCCTGGCGCCCCCGGGTCGCCCGGGACATCGGGGACCGCCCGGAACCGACCCTGGTCCTGCGGCCGGGACCGGTCCGGGGATCCCCTGCCGGGCGTACCGGACGGGAGCGTGCCGCCGCGCGGGAGCCGGAGCACACTCCCCCCATGGCGGAGGTGCGCGGCCTCGGGTCCGTGACGGGGAGACCACGGCGGGGCGACGCGGCGCCGGACGACGCGGTCTCGCCGCACCGCATCTCGCCGCGGGGCTGGTGGCGGGTCGTGCGGCGCTCGGTCGGGCACGCGCTCGACGAGCGGCTGATGGCGCTGTGCGCCGCGGTGGCCTTCTTCGCCATCCTGTCCATCGCCCCGGTGCTGGTGACGGCGCTGTCGATCTACGGCGCGGTCACCACGCCCGCGGAGGCGCTCGAGCAGCTGTCGGCGGTGGCCGGGATGCTGCCCGAGGACCTGCGGCCGCTGGTCGCCGACCAGCTGACCACCATCACGGCCGCCTCCGGCCACGTGCTCACCTGGCGGGGCCTGGCCGGGCTGGCGGCGGCACTGTGGACGGCGACCACCGCGGCCACCTACCTCGTCGACGCGCTCACCCTCGCCTACCACGAGCAGGAGACCCGCAGCTTCCTGCGCCGCAGCGGGCTCGGCCTGCTGCTGGTCCTCGGCGGGGCGGTGCTGCTGGGGGCGGTGATCACCGTCGCGGGCCTGGTCTCGGACGCGCTCGACGGCGCGCCCGGTCCGGTCCGCGCCGTCGCGCCGGTGGCCGTCTGGCTCGGCCTGGCCCTGCTCATGACGGCGGTGCTCGCCGTCCTCTACCGGTGCGCCCCCGACCGGAAGGACGCGCGCTGGCGGTGGATCAGCGGCGGCGCGGCGCTGACGACGGTCCTGTGGCTGGCGACGTCGGCCGCGCTGTTCGCCTACGTGCAGAGCCTCGGCAACTACCAGGCCACCTACGGCTCGCTGGCCGGCGTGGCGATCAGCATGGCCTGGCTGTGGCTGAGCGTGTTCCTCGTCGTGCTGGGCGCCGTCGTCAACGCCGAGGCGGAGCGGCAGACCGTCCGGGACTCCACGGTCGGGCCGGAGCGGCCGCTGGGCGAGCGGGGCGCCGTCGTGGCCGACGACGCCCCGCCCTACCCGGGTGAGGGGTGACCCGCGGTCAGTCGGCGACGGGCGTCGTGCCGAACATCAGCACACGGCGGCCGACGTCGTAGTGCACGACCTTGCTGTCGCGGAGCAGGTCCTGCAGGGCATCGGCGTCGTCCGGGGAGAGGGTGAGGACCTCCTCCCAGGCACCCTGGTCGAGCACGAGCTGCAGGGTGTGGACGCCCGGGGCGCCCGGCTCCTGCGCCACCCATGAGAACTGGTAGTGGGTCAGCTGGCGGACGCGGATGCTGTCGTCGGTGACCGGCTGGGAGACGGTGGCCGTCGTGGGCTGCTCGGACATGGCTCACTCCTGGAGAGAGGGGCTACGGGAGCACACCCCCTACCCCGGCCCCGCCGAGGAACCGGCCGGACTCCGCGATCCCGCCTGTCGGCGACACTGCGCGACCGTCCGGTCCCGCCACGTCACCGCGACTGCGGGCCTCGCACCGCAGCCACGTTCCCGGTGCGCGGGCGGGCGGTCAGCGCATCGCGCGGATCGCGAGCGCGGCGGCGCCGTAGACGGCGGAGCTGGTGACCGCCCGCACCGTGGTGGCCCGGCCCGACCCGCGGGCCGCTCCCAGCGCGGTGAGCACGTCGAGCAGGTTGGCGGCGGCGACCAGGGCCAGTCCCCGGTCGACCTCCTCCTCGGTGCGCGCGGTCAGCGCCGTGGCCGACAGGGCCAGCGCCCGGCTGCCGAACAGGCGCTGCAGCTGCAGGCCCTGCGGCGTCGGCGGGACGCCGTACCCGGCGGCCACCACCCCCGGGGCGAGGACGCTGAGCGCCCCGAACGCGGCTCCGGCGCCGCCCAGCGCCCGCGCCAGCGTCTGCTTCGACGTGCCTGCGATGGTCCCGGCCACGGCCTTCTCCCCTCGGCGCCCCCGGCGGCCGTCCTGCTCGGGCCGCCTGCCCGGAGCCAACCAGGCAGGCGCACGCCGCGCACCCGGGAGCCGGCGCGGCCACACTGGCGTCGGTGCGGGCCGCCCGGGTGCGCCCGCCGTGGGGTCGCCGGGAGGTGCCCGCTGTCGACGGAGCCGGTGACGACCGACCGTGAGACCCCGTTCGGGCGGGTGCGCAGCCGGACGGTGGGCCGGCCGCGGGACGGCGTCGCCGAGGTCGTCGTCGTCCAGGGCATCGGGGTGGCCGACTACCTCGTCCCCGGACTGCGGGCGCTGGGGACGTGGACCCGCGCCCACCTGGTGGAGCTGCCGGGCTTCTCCGGCAGCGGGGAGCCGCCGCACGAGCTCGACGTCGTCGAGTTCGGCGACGCCGTGGTGGCCTGGCTCGGGGCTGCGGGGCTGGACCGCGTGGTACTGACCGGGCACTCCGGCGGCACGCAGGTCGCCGCGCGCGCGGCGCTCCGGCGTCCCCCCGGCGTGCGGGGCCTGGTGCTGGCCAGCCCGACGGTCGACCCCCGGTTCCGCAGCCTCGGCGGCGTGCTGCGGGCCTGGTACCGCGACCACCGGCTCGAGCCGCCGGACCTCGACGAGGCGCACCGGCCGGAGCGGCAGCGGGCCGGGATGCGCCGGGTCGTCCACGCCGTGCGGGCGCACCTGGCCGACCGGCTCGAGGACGTCGTCCCGCAGGTCCCGGTCCCGGTGCTGGTGCTGCACGGCGAGGACGACCTGCTGTGCACGGCGCAGTGGGCCCGGTCGCTGGCCGACCTCGCCCCCGACGGCCGGTTCGAGTCCGTGCCCGGAGCGCACAGCTTCCCCTGGACCGCGCCCGCCGCATGGTCCGACCCGGTCCGCCGGCTCGCCGAGGAGGTGGGCTGAGCGGACCGTGCGCCGCGGTGCGGCGGCTGTCAGCCGAGGAGCCAGTCGGCCGCCTCCCGGGCCACCTCCGGCGGCACGACGTGGCCGCCGTCGAACTCGCGGTAGGTGACGTCGTACCCGTCGTCGCGGAGCGCGGGCACGATCTCCCGGCTGGTCTGCTCGATCGGCAGGACGTCGTCGGCGGTCCCGTGGGAGACGAGGACGAGGGGCCGGCCGGTGCGCCGCCCCGGGAGCACGAAGCCCGGCGAGAAGGCGACGACCCGCCGGAACAGCCGGCCGTTGGTCAGCCCCAGGCCGAGGGCGTAGGACGCGCCGTCGGAGAAGCCCGCGACGGCGACCCGTCCGGGGTCGACCGGGACGGTGGCGAAGACCTCGGTCAGCGCCCGGTCGACCACGGCCGCGTCGGAGCCGGAGCTGCCGGTGACGGCGTCCCAGGTCGACCCCCGCGACGCGGGCGCCAGGAGCAGCAGCCCCCGCTCGTCGGCCGGCGCCCGCAGCAGCGCGAGCCCGGACTCGGCGTCCCCTCCCGCACCGTGCAGCACGACGACCAGCGGGGCCGGCCCCGTGAGACCCGGAGCCGGCACGTGCAGCAGGGAGTCGCGGGTCTCCTCCAGGCCGAGCGGGGAGGTGCCCGGCGGCGGGAGCGGGGCGTCGGCCGGCGGCGCTCCCGGGCGCGCGGTCAGGACGGCCGCCTCCCCGGTCCCCGGCAGCCGCAGACCGCAGCCGGTCAGCAGGCCGGCCGCGGCGAGCCGGCCGGCCGCCGCGAGGAGTCCCCGCCGGGTGAGCACGGCCCTGCGGTACCCGTTCCGGGGGTGCCCGCCCGGGTCAGGCGCTGACCTCCTCGTGGGTGTTGACGCCGGGGATCCGGCGCACCGAGCCCCAGCCGTAGCGCGCCCAGACGACCAGCAGGGCGGCCCCCACGAGGGAGCCCAGGGTGTCGCGCACCAGGTCGCCGTTGGTGTCGTCGTTGCCCTCCGACAACCGGGTGCCCAGCCACGCGTCGGAGCGCCACTCGTAGACCTCCCACAGCGCGCCGATCGAGATGCCGAGGGCCAGCGTCACGACCCCGATGCCGACGTAGTGGCGCAGGTGGGTCTCGTCCCGGGGGTCCGGGACGACGTCGAGGCGGGCGAGCGCGATGTACACGACGGGCGCGGTGAGCATCGGCAGGGTGAAGTGCACGAGGTCGTCGAAGCGGACGAACTCGTCGTAGAGGCCCAGCGTCTCGCCGAACCCCTGCAGCGCCATGCCCACGGTCAGCGCCAGGTCGTAGACCCGCGGCAGGTTCACCAGGCGGGCGACGACGGTGACCGCTCCCAGGACCAGCAGCACCGCGGCGGCGCCCGTCCGCCCCGCCGCGGCGTAGACGGCCGCGCCGCCCAGGATCACCAGCCGCAGGACGTCGATGCCGTCCCGGATCACGGGTGTCCAGTCACCGAGCACCAGTCTGCGCACGTCCACGCCCCCCGCCCTACCCGTCTCCCGGGCGGTGACCACCGCCGCCCGGACCGGGTCGCGGGAGTGCCGGAACGGCCTGCGAGCATCGGCCCGTGCGACGGCGGGGGTCGGAGGCGCTCCCCCGGGAGGTCGGCGTGCTGGCCGTCGTCGCCTTCGTCGTCGCCCTCGGGTTCGGCATCGTGGCGCCCGCCATCCCGCTGTTCGCCCGGTCCTTCGGCGTGGGGACGACGGCCGTCGGCCTGGCCGTGAGCGCCTTCGCGTTCCTCCGGTTCGTGTCCGCGTTCGGCGGGGGCTCGCTGGTCGAGCGGCTCGGCGAGCGGGTCGTCCTCGCCACCGGCCTCGCCGCCGTCGCGGTGACCACCGGCCTGGCCGGGCTGGCCGGCTCGTTCCCCGTCTTCCTGTGGCTGCGTGCCGCCGGCGGGGTCGGCAGCGCGATGTTCACCGTGGCCGCGCTGGCGCTGCTGCTGCGGGTGGCGCCCCCGACCCACCGGGCGCGGGCGGCGGCCACCTACCAGGGCGGTTTCATCCTCGGCGGCATCGCCGGGCCGGCGGCCGGCGGCATCCTCACCACGCTGTCCCCGCGGCTGCCGTTCCTGCTCTACGCGGCGGCGCTGCTGGTCGCCGGCGCGGTGGCCCTCGTCCTGCTGCGCCCGGCGGTGGTCGAGCGGGCGCCGGCTCCCGGCCTGCCCTCCGCCGGCACCGCCGACCTCTCCCCCGGACCGGTTGCCGTGCGGTCCGCCCTGCGCTCGCGTGCCTACGTCGCGGCCCTCGTCGCCAACCTCGGCGTCGGCTGGGTCCTCTTCGGCGTGCGCAACTCGCTGGTGCCGCTGTACGTGACCGAGGAGCTGGGCCGCAGCGCGGCCTGGGCCGGCGCCGGCCTGCTGGTCGGCTCGGTGGCGCAGGCGCTCGCGCTGCTGCGCTCCGGCCGGCTGGCCGACACCTGGGGACGGCGGCCCGCGCTGCTGCTCGGGACGGCGACCGGCACCGCCGCCCTGGCGCTGCTCGTCCTGCCGCCGGCGACCGGGGTGTTCCTGCTGTCCATGGCGACCTACGGCCTGGCCGCCGCCCTGCTGGCGAGCGTGCCCGCGGCGCTGGTCGGCGACGTCAGCCCGGCCCGGGGTGGCCGGCTGGTGGCGGTGTTCCAGATGTCGGCCGACCTCGGCGCGGTCATCGGCCCGCTGGCGGCCGGCTGGCTCACCGACGTCGCCTCCTACCAGGTCGCGTTCGCGGCCAGCACGGCCGTCGTGGCCGCCGGGCTGGTCGCGGCCCTGGCGCTGCCCCGCCGCTGACGCCGCCGTCGGCCGCTCCCCGCGGACGAGACGGCGGTCGTTGCCGCCGACACGGCCGGACACGCCGCCCCGAACGGCCACGAGTGCCTCCTCGGCGGGCGGAGCCGGTGTCGGTGGCGGCTGCCAGCATGTCTGCGTGCTGCTCGCCGACGTCGTCGCCGCCTCCGCCGCGGTGGCCGCCACCCGCTCGCGCACGGCCAAGGCCCGGGCGATCGCCGGCGTGCTGGAGCGGGCCGAGCCGGGCGAGGTCGGGCCGGTGACGGCGTGGCTGGCCGGCGATCCGGTGCAGGGCCGGCTGGGCGTGGGCTGGCGGACGCTCACCCGCCTCACCCACGACCCGGCCGCGGAGCCGGCCCTGACCGTGGCCGGGGTCGACGCCGTCCTCACCGCGCTGGCCGCGACCTCCGGCGCCGGGTCCGCGGCGCGGCGCGACGAGCTCCTCGGCACGCTGCTGCGCGCCGCGACGGCCGACGAGCAGCGCTTCCTCGTCGGGCTGCTGACCGGCGAGCTGCGGCAGGGCGCGCTCGAGGGCGTCGTCCTCGACGCGGTCGCGGCGGCCGCCGACGTGCCGGCCGACCTCGTCCGCCGCGCCGCGATGCTGTCGGGCTCCCCGGCGGCGACCGCGGCCACCGCGCTGGCCGGCGGCGCCGAGGCGCTCGGGCGGGTGCGGCTGGAGGTGGGCCGCCCGGTGCGGCCGATGCTGGCCAGTCCCGGCTCCTCGCTCGACGCCGCCCTCGCCGACCTCGGCGCCGCGGTGACGGTCGAGCACAAGCTCGACGGGGCGCGCATCCAGGTGCACCGCGACGGGGACGACGTGCGGGTCTGGACCCGCACGCTGCGCGAGGTCACCGGCGCCGTCCCGGAGCTGGTCGCGTGCGTCCGCGGGCTGCCGTGCGAGACCGCCGTCCTCGACGGCGAGACCCTCGCGCTGGACGACGACGGCGCGCCGCGGGCCTTCCAGGACACGATGAGCCGCTTCGGCAGCGAGACCCCCGACGCCGCCGTCGCGCTGAGCCCCTTCTTCTTCGACCTGCTGCACCTCGACGGCCGCGACCTGGTCGACGAGCCGCTGTCGGTCCGGCTCGACGCGCTGGCCGGGCTGCTGGCCGCCGACGAGCACGCGCCCCTGCGGATGCCCGGCGTCCGCCGGCCGACGCCCGAGCAGGCCGCCGCGGTGCTCGACGGCGCGCTGGCCGCCGGCCACGAGGGCGTCGTGGTCAAGGCGCTGGACGCGCCGTACGCCGCCGGCCGGCGCGGCCGGGCGTGGCAGAAGGTCAAGCCGGTGCACACCCTCGACCTGGTGGTGCTCGCCGCGGAGTGGGGCTACGGCCGGCGCACCGGGAAGCTGTCGAACATCTCCCTGGGCGCCCGCGACCCCGACGGCGGGGAGCCGGTGATGGTCGGCAAGACGTTCAAGGGGATGACCGACGAGTTGCTGGACTGGCAGACCCGGACCTTTCCCGGGCTCGCCGCCGAGGAGACGTCGTGGGGCGTGCGACTGCGGCCGGAGCTGGTGGTCGAGGTGGCCCTCGACGGGGTCCAGCGCAGCCCCCGCTACCCGGGCGGGGTCGCCCTGCGCTTCGCCCGGGTGGTGCGCTACCGGCCGGACAGGACGGCGGCCGAGGCCGACGACGTCGACGCCGTCCGGGCCCTCCTGGCCGGGAGCTGACCCCTGGCGCCCACCGGAGTGTGGCTCTAGAGTGTTGCTCCATGAGCGGACGTGGCTCGGCCCGGAGGGTGATCGTCGAGGCGGCGCTGTCCAGCGCCCGGGAGAGCGGCTGGGACGGGACCTCGATGCAGGACGTCCGGCTGCGCGCCGGGGTCAGCAACGGCAGCCTGTTCCACCACTTCCCCACCCGGCAGGACCTGGAGTCGGCGGTGGTCGCCGCCGGGCTGCTCGACCACGACGCGGTCGTGCTGGCGGCGCTCGACGCGGCAGCCGGGGCGCCGGACGGGGTCCGCGAGGTCGTCCGCCGGCACCTGGCCTGGATGGCCGACAACCCGCGGATCGCGCTGCTGCTGCTCTCCGCGCGGCCGGCCGCGCTGCGGGAGGCGCTGCCGGCGGCGGTCACCGAGGACAACCGGCGGCTGTTCGCCGAGGTGGCGGGCTGGCTGCGGCGGCACGGGTGGACCGGTGAGCCGGCGCTGCCGGTCGTCACCGCGCTGTGGCTGGGGCCGGCCAACGAGGTCGCCCGCGGCTGGCTGACCGCGGACGGCGCGGAGCCCACCGGCGTGGTGGCCGCCGTCGTCGCCGACGCGGCCTGGCACGCGCTGCGGCCGCACCTCGAGGAGCAGGCGTGAGCACCGCCCGCGACCGGTACCTGCGGGCGCTCGACCGGGTGGACGGCGTCGTCGCCGGTGTCCGGCCGCGTCAGTGGGGGCTGCCGACACCGTGTCCTGCGTGGGACGTGCGCGCGCTGCTCGGCCACCTGGTCGACGGTCAGGTGCAGGTGACCGCCATGCTGCGGGGTACCCCTCCCCCCGCCCCGACGACCGAGCCCGCCGGCCTGGCCCGGCTGGCCGGACCCGACCCCGCCGCGACCTGGCGGCAGGCTCGGCAGGAGGCGGCCGCGGCGCTGGCGGCGGTACCCGACGACGCGGTCGTGGCCAGCCCGATGGGCGAGCTGCCGGTGGCGGTGCTGCTGGGCACCGCCGTCGTCGAGCCGCTGCTGCACGGGTGGGACCTGGCCACCGCGGTCGGCGTCGCCGCCGACCTCGACCCCGAGACGGCCGAGGTGACGCTGGCCGGCGTCCGCGCCCTCGGCCCGCAGCTGGCCGCGACGGGCATGTACGCCGCTGCGCTGCCCGTGCACGACGGCACGACCGCGGCGGAGCAGCTGCTGGCCCTCACCGGGCGCCGGGCCGGGGGCTAGGCGCCCGCCACCTGGGGGGCGACCTCGGTGCCCAGCAGCTCGATGCCGCGCAGCAGGTCGGCGTGCGCCAACCGCGGGTTGGTCATCTGCAGCGAGATGCGCTGCACCCCGCCGAGCTGCTCGGACACCCGCCGCAGCTTGGCTGCGATGCTGTCCGGGTCGCCCATGAAGAACGCGCCGTTGGGCCCGCTGGTGGCGTCGAACTGGGCGCGGGTGGGCTGGGCGAAGCCGCGCTCGCGGGAGATCTTCGCGAACATCTCGTGCCAGCCCGGGTAGATCGTGTCGGCCGCGGCCTGCGTGCTCTCGGCGACGTAGCCGAACACGTGCAGGCCCACCTGCAGCGTCTCGGGCGCGTGCCCGGCCTGGGCTCCGGCGCGGCGGTAGAGGTCGACCAGCGGCGCGAACTGCCGCGGCTCACCGCCGATGATCGCCACCATCAGCGGCAGGCCCAACAGCCCGGCCCGGATGAACGACTCCGGCGAGCCGCCGACGCCCACCCAGATCGGCAGCGGGTCCTGCACCGGGCGGGGGTAGACGCCCTGTCCGGTCAGCGCCGGGCGGTGCCGGCCGGACCAGGTCACGGTCTCGGACTCGCGGATGCGCAGCAGCAGGTCGAGCTTCTCGTCGAAGAGCTCGTCGTAGTCGGCCAGGGAGAGGCCGAACAGCGGGAAGGCCTCGGTGAACGAGCCGCGCCCGACGACCAGGTCGATGCGCCCCTTCGAGATCAGGTCGAGGGTGGCGAACTGCTGGAACACCCGGACCGGGTCGGCCGCCGAGAGGACGGCGACGGCGCTCCCGAGCCGGATGCGGGAGGTGCGGGCGGCGGCCGCGGCGAGGATGACCGGCGGCGCCGAGTCGTAGTACTCGGGCCGGTGGTGCTCGCCGATGCCGAAGGAGTACAGGCCCACCCGATCGGCGAGCTCCATCTCCTCCAGCAGGTGCTCCATGCGCTCCGCGGGACCGACGACGCGGCCCGTCGAGGGGTCGGTCACCGCCGCCACGAAACTGTCGATGCCGAGGTGCACGGCGCTCCCTCCGGGTCGCGGGCGCCGGGGCCCGCCTGTGGTCAAGCGTTCAACGGCCAGTCAACCAGGAGGGGGCGGTACCGCTTCCCGGACGTGCCCAGCCCCCTCCGGGGAGGCGAGCGGGACCGGTTCCTCCCGTCCGCGGGAGGCGCACGTGACAGCGCCCCCCGCGGCTGGGCCGTGGGGGGCGCCGTGGGGGGCGCTGTCGGGTGTGCGTCAGGCCGCGGGGACGACGTCCTCGCCGGCCTGCCGGGCTGCCGCCGCGCTGTCGTCACCGGCCCGGAGGCCGGCGAGGTACCAGGCGGTGCAGTCCGGGCAGCTGGCAATCCAGACGTGCCGGGGGTGACGCAGGCACGTGGTCGGACGGGTGGTCGGACGGTCGGTCGGACGATGGGTCATCGTGGTGCTCCCTGCCGCCTGTCGTGGCGGCTCGTGACGTTCGGTGCGCTGGTGCAACGCCGTCGCCCGGTCCGGCCATCCGGTCCGGTGGGGTGAGCCCCGTCGCGGTCGCCGGCCCCCGTCACTCGGCCAGCGGCACGACGTCGCGCGTGCAGAACATGCACACCGAGGCGTCCACCGGGATGAAGCTCCTGCAGTGGTCGCACTCCCGGTTGCCCTGGGCTCCGGCGGTCTCGCGCCCGGTCGCCCGCCGGATCGCCTGCACGAGGAACATGATCGTCAGCGCCAGCAGCAGGAAGGACACGAACGCGGTGAGGAACGAGCCGTAGCGGATCTGCGAGCCGTTCACCGTGAGCACGAGGGCGTCGAAGTCCGGCTGTCCGAACAGCGCGGCCACCAGCGGCAGGATCACGTCGCCGACCAGTGACTCGACGACGCCCGCGAAGGCCGCCCCGATCGCCAGGCCGACGGCGAGGTCGACGAGACTTCCGGAGAAGGCGAAGTTCCGGAAGTTCGTGAGCAGCTGACGCACGGGGTTCCTCCTCGCTCGGCGGTGGGCCGGAGCCTAGGGCGGGCGGCGCCCGGCGGCGGAGCAGGCAGGTCGGCGTCGGTGACATCTGCCAAGGGCGGCGGCCGCACTTCGTCGATGCTCGCCTCGCAGCTCCCGCGGCGCGTCTGCCGATCTGGGATGCATGTCCGCTCGACTGGTCGCGGCCGGCACCGGCGCCGCTCCGCAGCAGGTCTCCTGGCCGTCCGCCCCGGGGCAGCTCCCCGAGGACGCGTGGTGGCGCTCGGCCGTCGTCTACCAGGTCTACCTGCGCTCGTTCGCCGACGGCAACGGCGACGGCATCGGCGACCTCGCCGGCCTGCGGGCGCGCCTGCCCTACCTGTCGTGGTTGGGCGTCGACGCGCTGTGGATCAACCCGCACTACCCCTCCGGCGGCGCCGACGGCGGCTACGACGTCGTCGACTACCGGGCGGTCGACCCCGAGTACGGCGACGTGTCCGACGTCGAGGCGCTGGTGGCCGACGCCCGGCAGCTGGGCCTGCGCGTCGTGCTCGACGTCGTCCCCAACCACACCTCCGACCGGCACCCGTGGTTCCAGGCGGCCCTGGCCGACCCGGACTGCCCCGAGGCGTCGCGCTACCACTTCGCCCCGCCGTCGGAGGAGCCGCCGAACAACTGGCGGTCGCTGTTCGGCGGCCCGGCCTGGTCGCGCACCCCCGACGGCCGCTGGTACCTGCACCTGTTCGCCCCCGAGCAGCCCGACCTCAACTGGCGCGACCCCGCCGTGGCCGACGACTTCGAGCGGACCCTGCGCTTCTGGCTCGACCGCGGGGTCAGCGGCTTCCGCGTCGACGTCGCCTACGGCCTGTACAAGGACGCCGGCCTGCGCGACAACCCGGGCAGCTACTCCCCCACCCTGTTCGGCCACGGCCCCGAGCAGGCGATGACCTGGAACCAGCCCGAGGTGCACGACGTGTGGCGCCGCTGGCGGTCGGTGTGCGACGAGTACCCCGGCACGATGCTGGTCGGCGAGGTCTGCCTGGCCGACCTCGACGAGGTGGCCCTCTACTCCCGGCCCGACGAGCTGCACCAGTCGCTGTCCTTCCGGCTGCTCAAGTCGCGGTGGGAGACGCCGGCCTTCGCCGAGGCGATCGGCAGCGCGCTGGAGGCCTTCGGCCGGGTGGGCGCGCCGGTGTCGTGGGTGCTCGGCAACCACGACAAGGACCGCATGGTCAGCCGCTTCGGCGGCGGCGACACCGGCCTGGCCCGCGCCCGCGCGGCGGCGCTGCTGCTGCTGTCACTGCCCGGCTCGGCCTACGTCTACGCCGGCGACGAGCTCGGCCTGCCGCAGGCCGACGTCCCCGACGAGGCCAAGCGGGACCCGATCTTCTTCCGCAGCAACGGCGAGCGCGCCGGCCGCGACGGCTGCCGCGTGCCGATGCCGTGGAACGCCTCGGCCGGGGTGGGCTTCTCTCCCGCCGGCTCGGCCCGACCCTGGCTGCCGGTGCCGTCGGCCTGGCGCCAGCACGCGGTGTCGAGGCAGACCCGCGACTCCGGCTCGGTCCTGAACCTGTACCGCCAGGCGCTGACGATCCGCGCCGAGCAGCCGGCGCTGGGCACGGGCGAGGCCACGGTGAGCACCCGCGGCGACGTCCTCACCGTCCGCTGCACCGGCGGCGGCCGCACGGTGCGCTGCGTGGTCAACCTGGGCGCCGACACCGTCCTCGTCCGCTCCCGCGGCGAGGTGCTGCTGGCCTCCGGGCCGGGCGTGCACGCCTCGGCCCGCTCGGTGGCCCTGCCTGCCGACACCGCCGTGTGGATCGCCGACGACCAGGGGTGAGACTGCGGGCATGGCCCCGCGACGCTGTCCCTGCGGCACCGGGCTGCCCCACGCCGAGTGCTGCGGGCGGCTGCACGACGGGACGGTGGCCGCCGCCACCGCCGAGCAGCTGATGCGCTCGCGCTACAGCGCCTTCGCCGTCGGCGACGCCACCCACCTGCTGGCGACGTGGGACCCGGCCACCCGCCCGCGGTCGCTGGAGCTCGACCCCGCGGTGCGCTGGACCGGGCTGGAGGTGCTGGCCACCACCGGGGGCGGCCTGTTCGACACCGAGGGCACCGTCACCTTCCGCGCGCACTCGCGGGTGGGCGGCGAGGAGCACGTGCAGGCCGAGCGCAGCCGGTTCCGCCGTCTGGAGGGCCGCTGGGTGTACGTCGACGGCGACGTCGGCTGAGCCCTACCGCCAGCGGTACTCCAGCTCCGGGCGGCCCGCGCCGCCGTAGCGCGGCACCCGGTCGACCAGCCCCGTCTCGGCGAGGTACTCCAGGTAGCGGCGCGCGGTGATCCGCGAGGCGCCGATCAGCTCGGCGGCCTCCGCGGCCGACACGCCCGACGCGCCGCGGACGGCGGCGACGACGGCGTCCAGCGTCTCGCGGCCCATGCCCTTGGGCAGCGCCGCCGAGCGGGGCGGGCGGACGGTGCCCAGCACGCGGTCGATCTCCGCCTGCCCGGCCGCCTCGCCACCGCCGGTCAGCCGCGCCCGGTACTCGGCGTAGGCCACCAGCCGGTCGCGCAGCCCCGGGTAGGTGAACGGCTTGAGCAGGTAGCCGACGACGCCGTGCACCGCCGCGGCGCGCACGGTGGCGAGCTCCCGCGCGGAGGTGACGGCGAGGACGTCGACGTCGGCGCCCGCCGCCCGGATCCGCCGGCACAGGTCCAGGCCCGAGGCGTCGGGCAGGTGCAGGTCGAGCAGGACGAGGTCGACCGCCGTGCGCCGGAGGGCGTCCAGCGCCGCCGCGCCCGTGCCGGCGACCCCGACGGTGAGGAACCCGTCGGTGCGGTCGACGTAGGCGCGGTGCGCCTCGGCCGCCACCGGCTCGTCCTCCACCACGAGCACGCGGATCACCGCGCCCCCTCCTGCGCCCGGATCGCGGCGGGCACCGCGAGCGGCAGGGACACCCGGAACTCCGCGCCGGGCCCGGGCCGCACCGTCACCGTGCCGCCGTGCCGCCGGACCGCCTGCTCCACCAGCGCCAGCCCCAGCCCGCGGCCGAGTCCCGCCGGGGCGCCGTCGGGGTCGGTCTTGGTCGACCAGCCGCGCCGGAAGGCGTGCCGCGCCTCCTCCTCGGTCAGCCCGGGGCCGCTGTCCTCCACGCGGATCTCCAGCCGGTCGCCGTCGGCCCAGACGCCCACCTGCACCTCGCGCGGCGGCTCGCCGGCCAGGGCGGCGTCGATGGCGTTGTCGAGGAGGTTGCCCACGACGGTCACCAGGTCGCCGCCCGGCAGGCCGGTGACGCCCACCGACGTGCCGGGGTCGACGTCGAGGTGCACGCCGCGCTCGGCGGCCGTGGCGGCCTTGCCGAGCAGCAGCGCGGCGAGCACCGGCTCCTCGACCGCGCCCACGACCCGGTCGGTGAGCTGCTGCGCCGAGGCCAGCTGCGCGGTGGCGAACTCGACGGCCTCCCGGCTGCGGCCCAGCTCCACCAGCGAGACGGTGGCATGCAGCCGGTTGGCCGCCTCGTGCGCCTGGGCGCGCAGCGACTCGGCGAAGGCCCGCACGCTGTCGCGCTCGCCGGTGAGCGCCTGCAGCTCGGTGTGGTCGCGCAGGGTGACCACCGAGCCGGCCGCCCGCCCGGAGGCGCGCGTGGGCGAGCGGTTGACCAGCAGCACGCGGGTGTCGGTCAGGTGCACCTCGTCGACGCCGCGCTCCGGGCCGGCCAGCGCCGCGGCCAGCTCGGGAGGCAGGCCCAGCTCGTCGAGACGGCGGCCGGCGGGGTCGCCGTCGAGGCCGAGCAGCCGCCGCGCCTCGTCGTTGGCCAGCTGCACCCGCTGCTCCCGGTCGAGCAGCAGCAGCCCCTCCCGGACGGCGTGCAGCACCGCCTCGTGGTGCTCGAGCATCGCGGCCATCGTCGTCGCGTCCAGGCCGCCGGTCTGGCGGCGCAGCCGGCGGCTGACCGCCCAGCTGCCCAACGCCCCGACGGCCAGCGTGACCGCCGCCGTGCCGAGGATCCCCGGCACCGCCGTCGCGAGGTCGGCACCGACGACGTCGACGGTGAGGCCGGCCGACACCAGCGCCACCACGGCGCCGCCGGCGTCCAGGACCGGGCCGGTGGTGCGCACCGAGGGGCCGAGGGTCCCGGTGTAGGTCTCGGTGAAGGTCTCCCCGGCCAGCGCGGGCGCGATCGTGCCGACGAAGGGCCGGCCGATCTGCGCCGGGTCAGGATGGGTGAAGCGGGTGCGGTCGGGCGCCATCACGGTGATGAACGACAGCCCGGTGTCGGCGCGCACCTGCTCGGCGAAGGGCTGCAGGACCGCGGTCGGGCCGGGCCCGGTCACGGCGTCCACCACCAGCGGCGAGTCGGCCAGGCTCTCGACCACCGCGGTCGTGCGCTGCCCGGCGGCCCGCTGCACACCCTCGCGGGCGTCCAGGTAGGCGACCACCGTCGCCGTGGCCACCACGGTGAGCAGGACGAGCGCCTGCAGCCACATCAGCTGGCGGGCCAGGCTCGTCCTCGTGCGGGCCCGCGCGCGTCGGAGGAGGATCGGCACGCTCCGCAGTGTCCCCGCCCGGCGGCCCGGCACGGACCCCTCGCCGCCGGCGTGCACCTCGTGAACGCAATGAACGCATGCGTGACGCCGATCACGGCGTCCGGCCCACTGGGAGCGACCACCGCCCGGCCCCCGGGCGCCGTCCCCACCACCAGGAGCACCCATGGCAGCTGGCACTGCGGCCGGCAAGCGTGACCGCACGCACTGGCTCTACCTCGCCGTCATCGCCGCGGTGGCCCTCGGCATCGCCGTCGGCTTCGCCTTCCCCGAGTTCGCCACCGGCCTCAAGTGGCTGGGGGACGCCTTCGTCGCGCTGATCAGGATGCTGATCGCGCCGGTCATCTTCTGCACGATCGTGCTGGGCATCGGCGCGATCCGGCAGGCGGCCAAGGTCGGCCGGATCGGTGGCCTGGCGCTGGGCTACTTCCTGCTGATGTCCACGGTCGCCCTGGCGATCGGCCTCGTCGTGGGCAACCTCGTGCACCCCGGTGGGGGGCTGCAGCTGTCCGACGAGCTGCGCGGCGCCGGCGCCGACCTGGCCGACACCGCCCACGAGAGCGGCGGGACGACGGAGTTCATCGTCGGCATCATCCCGACGACCCTGGTCTCCTCGCTGACCGACGGCTCGGTCCTGCAGGCGCTGTTCGTGGCCCTGCTCGTGGGCTTCGCGATCCAGGCCCTCGGCAAGGCCGGCGAGCCCGTCCTGCGGGGCATCGGCCACTTCCAGAAGCTGGTCTTCCGGGTCCTCGCCATGATCATGTGGGCGGCCCCGATCGGCGCGTTCGGCGCCATCGCCGCCGTCGTCGGCCAGACCGGGATCGACGCCCTGAAGAGCCTCGCGGTGATCATGCTGGGCTTCTACGCCACCTGCGCGCTGTTCGTGTTCGTCGTCCTCGGCCTGATCCTGCGGCTGGTGGCGAAGGTCAACATCTTCTCGCTGCTGAAGTACCTGGCCCGCGAGTTCCTGCTGATCGTCTCCACCTCGTCGTCGGAGACCGCGCTGCCGCGGCTGATCGCCAAGATGGAGCACGCCGGTGTCAGTCAGCCGGTGGCCGGCATCGTGGTGCCGACGGGCTACTCGTTCAACCTCGACGGCACCGCGATCTACCTGACGATGGCCTCGCTGTTCATCGCCGAGGCGCTGGGCGACCCGCTGTCGATCGGTGAGCAGATCGGCCTGCTGGTGTTCATGATCGTCGCCTCGAAGGGCGCCGCGGGCGTCACGGGTGCCGGTCTGGCCACCCTCGCCGGCGGCCTGTCGGCGCACCGGCCGGAGCTGCTGGACGGCGTCGGTCTGATCGTCGGCATCGACCGGTTCATGTCCGAGGCCCGCGCGGTGACCAACTTCGCCGGCAACGCGGTCGCCACCGTCCTGATCGCCACCTGGACCCGGGAACTCGACCGCGAGCAGCTGTCCGCGGCGCTGTCGGGCCGGTCGCCCTTCGACGAGGCGAACATGATCGACGAGCACGGCGGCCCGTCCGACGCCGAGCTCCCGGCCGACGCGACCAACGCCGGTCCCGGCCAGCGCGACGCCGCGGACTCCCTGCGTCAGGCGGCGACGCCCTCGGCGCGCTGACGCAGGCCGCTCCCGGTGCCCGTCGTCCTCCGGGGCGGCGGGCACCGTCGCGTCCGGGGCCCGGTCGTGCGGCGCCCGCGCGGGTGTGGTCGGCTGCCGCGGTGCCTGTCCTCGACGTGCTGGTGGCGGGCGCCGGGCCGGCGGGGCTGTCGGCCGCGGCCGCCTGTGCCGCCGCGGGGTTGCGCACCGCCGTCGTCGCGCCGTCGGTGCGGCCCTGGCCGGCCACCTACTGCCTGTGGGCCGACGAGCTGGAGGAGGCGGCGCCGGGGCTCGGGCTGGACCCGGCCGCGGCCGCCGCGACGTACGCCCCCACCGTGGTGCGGACCCGCGCCGGCGGCGAGCGGCTGCTCCGCCGGCGGTACGCGCGGCTGCGCAACGACGTCGTCCACACCGCCCTCCTGGCGCGGCTGCGGTCCTCGGGCGGGGAGGTCGTGCCCGGCCGGGTGACCGCGTTGCGCGCCGAGGGCGGGCGGGAGGTCGCCGTCCTCGCCGACGGGCGGGAGCTGGCCGCGCGCCGGGTGCTCGACGCCCGCGGCGGCGGGCCCGGCACCGCGCAGCAGCGGGCCTGGGGCGAGGTGGTGGCCGGCCCGGTGGAGGACGTCGTCCCGGACGGCGGGGCGCTGCTCATGGACTGGGCGGCGCTGGCCGACCCCGCGCTGCCTCCGGCGTTCCTCTACGGCCTGCCGCTCGACGACGGCACGGTGCTGCTCGAGGCGACGTCGCTGGCCGCCCGCCCGCCGGTGCCGCCGGCCGACCTGCGCGCCCGGCTGGCCGCCCTGCTCGACGCGCACCGCCTTCGGCCCGCCGGCGGGTCCGAGCGCGTCGCCATCCCGCTCGACGCCCCGCCGCGCGCCGCCGGTCCCGGTACGCCGCTGGGCGCGGCGGCCGGCCTCGTGCACCCGGCCACCGGCTACAGCGTGGCCGCCTCGCTGCGGCTGGGCCCGCGCGTGGCCGCGGCCCTGGCGGCCGGTGCGGACCCCCGGCCGGTGCTGCGCGCGGCCCGCCCCCGGACGACGGCGGCGCTGCTCGGGCTGGGCCTGGAGGTGCTGCTGCCGCTGGACACCGCGGCCACCGACGCGTTCTTCGCCGCCTTCTTCACCCTCCCCGAGCGGACGTGGGCGGCCTACCTCGACGTCGGCTCCTCCCCCGCCGCGGTGGCCGCGGCGATGAGCCGCACGTTCGGCGCCCTCCCGCCGGGGCAGCGCGCCCACCTGCTGCGCACCGCCGCCCGGCTCGGCGCCCGCGGGACCGCTGCGCGGCTGTCCCGCCGCCGCCCGCCCGCCGTGCGCTGATCCCGTCCTCGGGAGGGCGCACGGGGAGCCGGGAGCGGGTCAGGGGCGCCCACTGTGGCGGGCCAGCCGGTGCAGCCACGGGTGCCGCCGCTCGGTCGGTGCCCCGTGCGCCGGGGCGTCGGCGGGCGAGGCGCCCTGCGCCGAGGCGTCGGAGGGCGAGGTGCCGTGCCCCGGGGCACCGGCGGACGCAGCCTCCGGTGACCCGGCCACCGCGGCGGCCCCGGACCCACTCTCCGGCGGAGGCGGCGCCACCTCGGCCGCCGTCGCGCCGGCGGGCCGGGGGCGGGCGGCCTGCGCACGTTCCGCGACCCGGGCGCGGCTGAGCTGGTGCTGCACGCCGAGCGGGTCGCAGCGGTGCCCGCGGGCGGCGACGTCGTGCCGCGCCTCCCACTGCGCGACGACCTTCTCGCCCGGCGACATCTCCCCCGACCACTCCCGCGACGCGCGGGGCTCCGACGGGTCCACGTCCCTCTCCCCTCGACCGGCCCGGGGCCGGCCCGGGCGTCCTCGGTGCCGGCTGTGCGCCGGCGCCGGCTCAGCTGGGCACCCGTCCCTGCCGGCCGGGTCGCGGCGCGGCGCCCGACCGCACGACGGTCACCGGGCAGTGCGCCACCCGCAGCACCGCGGAGGCCACCGAGCCCAGCGGCCGCCCGTGCGCACTGCCTCGCCCTCGTGCGCCCACGACCAGCAGGTCGGCACCGGAGGAGGCGGCGACGAGCGCGTCGACCGGGGCGCGGTGCTCCGCGCGGCAGTCCACGGCCAGGCCCTCCGCCAGGCCCTCCGGCAGCCCCGCCGCGGCGACGTCCTCGGCCAGCGCCTCCCGCACCGCCCGCTCGTACTCACCGACCGGCGGGACGTACCCGGGCTCCCAGCAGTCCGGCCGCGGCGCCGTCGGGATGCTCCACGCCCGCACCACGGTCAGCGGGAGGCCGGCGCGCCCGGCCAGGACCCCGGCCCAGGCCAGCGCCGCCCGCGCGCACGCCGAGCCGTCCACCCCGACGACGACCCCGCCGTCGCGCTGCGCCCCCGGTGTGGGCTCCACGGCGCGACCTCCTCCGTCACCGGTCCGGACGGCCGGCTCGACCCCATCCAGGCAGCAGGACCGGCAGGCGGGAAGGGTCCGAGGTCCCCGGTCCCGGGCGCACTGTCACCCGGCGAAGTCGAGCACGTCGCCCACCGGACGGCGGTTGGTGGACGGGGTCCGGTCGTCGGCGGGGTACCCCAGCCGCAGCAGCATCTGCGGGTGCCCGGCGAGCGACAGCCGGGAGCGCAGCTGCGCCCGCGTGGCCGGCCAATCGAGCGCCTGGGTGAGCGGGGAGGCCGCCAGGCCGGCCGCCGTGGCCTGCAGCAGCACCCGGCCCAGCGCCCGGCCCGCGGTCAGCCAGGCCGGCCGGTCGTCGGCGTCCGTGCCCAGCAGCACGACGGCCGGGCGCTCCACCGCCGGCGGCGGGGCGTCGGGGGCCGGGTCGTGCCCGTGCGGCCGGCCGGCCGGCCGCGACCCGACGACGAAGTCCCGCACCAGCCAGTTCGACGGCCGGGTCGCGGGGTCCTCCCCCGACACCGCCCCGACCGGGATCCCGTCGACGGCCGCGGGGTCGGTGCGCATCCACCGCTCCAGCTCGGCGAGGTACTCCGGCTCGCCCCGCTCGATCTCCTCCGCGCGGGAGATGAGGAACACCGTGGCCACCTCCTCGTCGGACCCGCTGACCGGCCGCAGCCACACGCGGAAGGCGCCGGCCGTCGCCTGCAGCCGGTCGAGGAGCCCGTCGGGCACGGCCCGGGGCAGGAACGGCGCCCGCTCGGTGTGCCGGGCGGCGATCGCCTGCCCGAGCAGCCGGTCCTCCTCGTCCGGCTCGTGCCGGCCCGGGACCGCCACGGTGGCCAACAGGTCGGGGTCGGCGGCGTCGGGCAGCACGTCGACCTCCGCGGCGCACCCGGCCGCGGTCAGGGCGACGACGGCGAACTCCACGGCCACGCCGCAGCTCAGGACCCGCTGGCGGCCGCTCGGGTCGAGGGCCGGCAGCGCCCGCGCAGGATCGGTCCGCACCTCCAACCGGTCGCCGTCCACGCGGAAGAGCCACGGCTGGGTGTTGTGGATCGACGGCGCCCGCGTCGCGGCCTCCACGACCCGGGTCCACTCCTGCTGGTCCATGCCGGTCCCTCCTGTCCTCGGTCGGGCCGGCCTCGCCCGCGCCGGCGGAGCCGCCCAGGGCCGCGAGTCCCGCGGACGCCGGACGCACCGTCCCGGCCGCCGGACCGTCCCCGGCCGCTGGCAGCATCGTGCCCTGTGACCACGCCTGCGCGAGAGATGCCCCCGCTGGTCGCCGACGAGCGGGCGACCCTCGAGGGCTGGCTCGACTTCTACCGCGCCACGCTGGCGCAGAAGTGCGCCGGCCTGACCGAGGAGCAGCTGCGGACCGCCTCCGCGCCGCCGTCCCCGCTGACCCTGCAGGGACTGGTGCAGCACATGGCCGAGGTCGAGCGGAACTGGTTCCGGCGGGTCCTGCTCGGCCAGCGGGTCCCCGCCGTCTGGGACCCCACCGCCGACCCCGACGGCACCGACGACGGCTTCGACCTCTCCGACGACGTCTCCTCGGCCGAGGCCACCGCCGTGTGGCAGCGCGAGGTCGACGCCGCGCGCCGCGCGGTGGCCGGGCGGGACCTCGACTCCTGCAGCCCCTTCGCCGGCGCCGAGGTCACCCTCCGCTGGATCTACTCGCACATGGCCGCCGAGTACGCCCGCCACTGCGGCCACGCCGATCTCCTGCGCGAACGGATCGACGGCGCCACCGGGGTCTGACCGCCCACGGCCCGGGCTCAGACCTCCCCGGTCGCCGTCCGCTCCGCCGACCGCTCCACCCAGCCCGCCGCCACCACCACGACGAGCAACGCGGCCAGCGCGCCGACCACGACGACGGCCGGCAGCTCGAGGAGCGCGTCGAGCAGGGCGACCGCCCCGGCCGCCACCGGCCAGTACCAGCGGCGGCGCGCGTCGTCCGTCATGGCCGACGTCGTGACGCTCGCCGACACCAGGTACAGGGCCACCCCGCCGGCGAGCAGCAGCCGGGTCCCGGCCGGGACCTCACCGGCCGAGGCCTCCACGACGGCCAGCTCGGCTCCCGCGCCGACGGTGGCCACCCCGAGGGTGAGCGGCAGGTGCCCGAAGACGTAGACGTCGTGGGAGTGCGCGCTGTTGGACTCCCCGGCCTCGCCGAGCAGCTGCTTGATGCGGGCACCGGTCAGGTCGAAGTGGCTCCACCACAGGGCCGCGGCGAGGAGGAAGGTGACCAGCGCGACCGGCAGGGCCGCGCCGGACCAGCCGGCGTCGTAGAGCCCGTGCGCCACCCCGGCCACCGGCTCGCCCAGGACGAGGATGACGAACAGCGCGAAGCGCTCGGGCAGGTGCTCGACGTGCAGCGGGACGTCGGCCGAGGACCGGGTGGCCAGCAGCGGGACGAGCGCCTCGACCAGGACCGCGGCGGCCCACAGGGCGAACCCCGCCGGCCGGGGCACGGCCAGCGAGACCGCCCACAGGACCGCTCCCGCGCCCGCGCCGGCCAGGTAGAGCCGGGTGATCGGCCGCGCGGAGGGCACGTGCCGGTACGCCCGGTGGTACTGCAGCACCAGCATGAGCCGCAGCAGCACGTGGCAGACGGCGAAGGCGGCGAACCGCTCCCCGGTCGCCTCCGACGCCGAGGCCGCGAGCCCCACGACGGCGGCCATGCTGCCGAGCTTGTACAGCCGGTAGACGACGTCGTCGTGGTCGAACCGGTTGGCGTACAGCGTCGAGCTCACCCACGACCACCACACCGTGGTGAACAGCCCAGCGAAGACGGCGAAGCCGTGCCAGGTCACGTCCTCGCGCAGCGCGATGGCCAGCTCCGCCACGACCAGGACGAAGGCCAGGTCGAAGAACAGCTCCAGGCGGGAGGCCGAGCGGCCCTCGTCGGTGCGCAGCTCCGGCGCCCGGACCGCGTCCCCGCGCCCGGGGAGGACGTCCATGAGCCGTCGGCCGAGCCCTCGGTCCGCCATGCGTCCCCCAGCTGCCGCTCCCCGTACCCGGGGTGCCTCCTACCCCGGCCGGTGCGGTCCACGCCGAGCGGCCCGGCTCAGGGGACGCGCGTCGGCTCCGGTATCGGCGTCGACCGGGACAGCCGCCGCCAGATCCAGCTTGTCGGCACCTGGCGGCCGGTGACCAGGTACTCCACGACACCGTCGACCAGGAACGTCGTCTCCAGCGCCCGGCGCGTCGAGGCCCGCCCGGCGCACAGCAGCTGGTCGTCCGGTGCGAGCACGAGGTCCGCGCCCGGGGCGAGCAGGGCCTCGTCGTCGCGCAGCACCAGCAGGGGCACCACCGCCAGGGGCTCCTCCCGCTGCGCGGGGCTGCGCAGCAGGTCGCCGAGCTGCAGCCGCCTCGCGGTCAACCAGGGCCAGAGTGCCGGCGCCTCGGTCGCGGTGAGCCGCACCTTCCACAGCGGCTCGAGGTGCCTGCCGCAGGCGTCGACCAGCCGGTCGACGACCCCGGCCGACCACTCGTCGGTCTGCCCCGGCAGCTCCCGCAGGAAGCGCCACAGCAGCGGGGTGCTCAGCCGGGCGTAGGCGTCGTGGGCGACGACCTGGGTGGGGACGAGCAGCGCGTCGGGCTCCATGGCGGCGAACAGTGCCGCGTTGGTCGGCTGGTTCTGCCGCGCGGCGATGAACAGCTCCCGGTTGGCGCGCCGCGCCTCGGCGACCAGGGAGAGGTTGGTGGTGTCGTTGTCGGTGCCGGCGACCAGGCCGACCGCGGTCACGAGGTCGGCCCGCCGGATCACCCCGGGCTCCGACGCGTCGCCGAGCACCGTGGCCTCGTCGTCGTGCGGGTCGACGGTGGTGACCTCCAGGCCCTCGGCGCTCAGGTCGGCGGCGAACTGCCGGCCGAACCGGCCGTAGCCGCACACCACCCACCGGCCGGGGGCCGGGGCGTCGGCACGCGGCGGCAGCTCCGCGCCGGGACCGCTCTCCAGCCAGGTGGTGAGCTGGTAGGACGCCGGGGCGCGCAGGGCCAGCCGCAGGTGGTCACCGAACCGGTCGAAGGGGTTGATGACCGTCGGCCGGCCGAAGGTGCGCATCCGCTCGGCCACCACCGACGAGGTCGTGCGGGTGACCACGGTCAGGTCGGGGCGCAGCAGGGCCGCCGCCATCGTGACCGCCAGGTTCGCCTCGTCGTCGTTGGTGAGGGCCAGCACGCCCTCGCAGTACGGGTGCCCGAGGCCGGCGACGCCGAGCACGTGCGCGTCGCGCGCGTCGCCGACCACGCCCGGGACGTCGGCGTGGGAGGTGTTGAGCTCGAGGGCGTCGATGCGGGCGTCGGCGATGTCCACGACGGTGAACCGGCGGCCCAGCGTGTCGAAGGCGCGCCCGAGGGTCTCACCGGTCTCCCCGTAGCCGGCGATGAGCAGGAACGGCTCGCGCAGCCCCGTCACCTTGCGCGAGACGTGCCGCAGGGCCAGCGCGTGCCGGAACGCCCGGTCCTGCAGCAGCGCCAGCAGGGCGCCGATCGCGTAGGCCCAGCCGATGACGCTCAGGTAGATGGTGACGGTCACCCACATCCGCTGCGCGTAGGAGAACGCGTTGGGGATCTCGCCGAAGCCGATCGTCGTCGCCGTGTAGCTCATGACGTAGAAGGCGTCGAACACGCTCATCCGCGCCGGCTGCCCCTCGGCGTCCACCCCCGGGATCAGCGACAGGCCCAGCACGCTGACGGCGAAGATGACGATGAGCGTGATGAGCGGGGCGCGCATGCGCCGCAGGACCACGAACACCGTGGCCGACCCCTCGGCCCGCGGTACGACCGGCATCCGCCGTCGTCCGCGCCGGCCGGCCCGGGCTGCGCTGGCCACCGGTCAGTGCCGCTGGAAGGAGACGGTCTCCACGACCAGCAGGACGATGGAGACGACGTTGGCCAGCAGCGCACCGCCCGAGAGCGAGACCATGCTGGCCGTCGCCCCGGCGGTCAGCCCCTCGCTCGAGATGTACTGCGCCCAGGCCCAGGTGAGCGAGGCCGCGATCAGCTGCAGGTCGGCCACCAGGCTGGTGGCCAGGTGGACGGCGCCGATCTGGGTCCGGTCGCCGAACTTGAGCACCGTGGCGATCAGGTTGACCACCACCGCGGCGAACAGCTCGTAGACGTTGTGCAGCGTGGGGTCGTCGATGTCGCCGACGAAGAAGCCGAAGTTCAGCGTGGCGGCGAGCACCACGAAGAACCCGAAGACCACCTTCTCGAGGTTCATGCGACTCCCGCGGCTGGCTCGGCGGCGACCGGCCGACAGTAGCGCCGCGGGAGCACCGGCGCCGGGGGCGGGCTGCTCCCCCGGCGCCGGGCTGCTCAGCGGGTGTGGTGCACCTCCTGCAGGCCGTGGACCGGTGTCGGGATCCCGGCGTGCCGGGCCTTGAGCTGCAGCGCCAGGTAGAGCGAGTAGTGCCGCGACTGGTGCAGGTTGCCGCCGTGGAACCACAGCGCCTCCTGCTGGGTGGGCTTCCACATGTTGCGCTGCTCGCCCTCCCAGGGGCCGGGGTCCTTGGTGGTGTCCGACCCCAGGCCCCACACCTTGCCCACCTTGTCGGCGACCTCCTGGCTGATCAGGTCGGCCGCCCAGCCGTTCATCGACCCGTAGCCGGTGGCGTAGACGACGAGGTCGGCGGGCAGCTCGGTGCCGTCCTCGAGGACGACCGCGTCCTCGGTGAGGTGGTCGACCTGCCCGTGCGCCAGCTCCACCTCGCCGTTCGCCACCAGGTCGGCGGCACCCACGTCGATGTAGTAGCCCGAGCCGCGGCGCAGGTACTTCATGAACAGGCCCGACCCGTCGTCGCCCCAGTCCAGCCAGAAGCCGGCGTGCTCCATGCGGCGGTAGAAGTCGGCGTCGCGCTCCCTCATCTGCTCGTAGAGCGGGATCTGGAACTCGTGCATGATCTTGTACGGGATGGAGGCGAACACCAGGTCGGCCTTCTCCGTGGTGACCCCGTTGGCCACCGCCTCCTCGCTGTAGAGCGCGCCGAGGCCGATCTCCATGAGGCTGTCGCTCTTGACGATGTGCGTCGAGGTGCGCTGCACCATCGTCACGTCGGCGCCGTGCTCCCACAGCGCGCCGCAGATGTCGAAGGCGGAGTTGTTGCTGCCGATGACGACGACCTTCTTGCCGGCGTACCCGTCGGGGCCCGGGTGGGCCGAGGAGTGGTGCTGCTCGCCGCGGAACACGTCCTGCCCGGGGATCACCGGCACGTTGGGCTTGCCGCTCATCCCGGTCGCCAGCACCAGGTGCTTGGGCCGCAACGTCAGCGGCTGCCCGTCGCGGACCAGCTCGACGGTCCACTCGCCGTCCTCCGGCGAGTACTGCGCGCTGCGCACCTCGGTGCTGCCCCAGTAGGGCACCTCCATGACCTTCACGTACGACTCGAGCCAGTCGCCGATCTTGTCCTTGGGGGCGAACACCGGCCAGTTGTCGGGGAAGGGCAGGTAGGGCAGGTGGTCGTACCAGACCGGGTCGTGCAGGCACAGCGACTTGTAGCGGCTGCGCCACTGGTCGCCGGGGCGGGCCCGCTTGTCGACGACGAGCGCGGGGACGTCGAGCTGCCGCAGCCGTGAGCCCAGCGCGATGCCGCCCTGCCCGCCGCCGACGACGAGCACGAAGGGCTGGGTGGTGACGCCGAGCTCGGCCGCCTCGCGGGCCCGGCGCTCGGCCCAGGTCTGCCGCTCGCGGTTGACGCCGTGCTCGGCGCCCTTGGGCCGGCCCGGCCCGCGCGGCTCCTCGTGGCCCGTGAGCTCGTACAGCGTGGTGAGGAACGTCCAGGCCCGGGGCCGGCCGTCCTCCTCGACCAGCCGCACCAGGCCCCGGCCACGGCCGACCGCCGTCTCGAAGGTGAACCAGGCGGTGGTGACGCCGTCGGCCTCCTCCGGCTCCTCGCTGACCGCGAAGCCCGACGGGTCGGTGCGGTCGAGGGTGGCGGTGAGCAGGTCGGTCACGCCGGCGGGGTCCTCGACCGTGGTGATGTTCCAGGTGAACGCCACCAGGTCGCGCCAGAAGCTGGTGCGCGCGAACATCCCCGCGGCGCGGGCGACGTCGCGGGCGCGCAGCGCGTCCTCGAAGCCGGTGAACCAGTCCCGTGCCCGCTGGGCTGCGCCGGTGGGCGGCGCGTCGAGCGTCTGCGTCATGGAGGTGGCCTCCTCGCCGTCGTCCTGACTGCGGTCGTGCGCACGGCACTCGCGCACGTGGTGTGATGGGGAGCACAGCGCACCACCGCTGCGGGCGGGAGCGTTGCAGCGGATTGCACGGAGGTGCTGGTGACCGGCTGGTCGGCGGTCTCACCCGGGACGGACCTCTCCCGGCACGCCCGGGTCCTCACCCGCGTGCACGACGCGGTCATCGGCGGCGGCCGGCCTCCGGTCGCCCCACGCCGGGTGGTGCAGCGCTCCTGGTCCCGGGTGCTCGGCATGGGCCTGGACCCAGCCCGGCCGAACGCCCGCGACCCGCTGTCGCCGGACGCGGTCGAGGCCCGGCGGCGACGGTCGGCGCTGTCGCTCGTGGTCGACGAGCTGCGGCAGGTGCTGGTCAGCGTCGCCGACGCCTCGCACTTCCTCGTCGTGGTCACCGACGCCGACGGGGTCGTCCTCTGGCGGGAGGGCGCGGCCGCCATCCGGCTGCGCGCCGACCGGCTGGGGTTCGCCGAGGGCGCCACCTGGACCGAGGCGGCCGTGGGCACCAACGCCATCGGCACGGCCCTGGCCGAGGCCGCGCCGGTGCAGCTGTTCTCCGCCGAGCACTTCGAGCAGGCGCAGCACCCGTGGTACTGCAGCGCCGCGCCGATCCACTCGCCGGTCACCGGGGAGCTGCTGGGCGTCGTCGACGTCAGCGGCCCGGCGCTCACGCTGCACCCGGCCATCGGCGCGCTGGTCGAGACGTCGGTGCGGCTGGCCGAGTCGCGGCTGGCGTGGCGGCACGAGCAGCGGCTGGAACGGCTGCGGCGCAGCGCCGACCCGGTGCTGACCGGCGTCCGCGGGCCGCTGCTGCTGGTCGACGACGACGGCTGGGTGGCCCACGCCTCCGGCGTCGCCGTCCGGCCGCGGGTGGCCGCCCCGCGGGCCGACCGGGTGATGGCCGTCGCCGGGCTGGGGCTGTGCACGCCCGAGCGGCTCGCCGAGGGCTGGCTGGTGCGGCCGCGCGGCGCGCGCGAGCCGGTGGCCGCCGAGCTCGACCTCACCGGCACCCCCGTGCTGCGGGTGCGCGCCGGCGGAGCGCCGTGGACGGCGGCGCTGACCCGGCGGCAGGCGCAGGTGCTCGTCCTCGTCGCCGGCGCCGGCCGGGCCGGGTTGTCGGCCGGCGCGCTGAGCCAGGGCCTGTTCGGCGACGACCAGCACGTCGTCTCCGCCCGCGCGGAGGTGTCGCGGCTGCGCCGGGTGGTCGGCGACCTGGTCGGGACGGCGCCCTACCGGCTGGCCGACGGGGTGACCCTCACGGTGGCGCCTCCCGGCTGAGCGACCGTCCGCCGGCCCGGGCTCCCCCGTCGCCTGCCGACGACGTGTCAGACACCACGCGGGGTCCGCGCCGTCGCCCGCGTCCCGGGCCGTCGTCCCCCGCGCCCGCGCGCCGCCACGCCGGGACACGGGGAGTCGTCACACGGCACGCTGAGCCGGTGACCGACACCTCGCAGCCGATCAGCCGCTTCCCCGTCGCCGACCCCGCCGGCCTGCCCGGCGACCTCGCCGAGCGCTACGCCGACGTGCAGGAGCGCTCGGGCTTCCTGCCCAACGTCTTCGCCGCCCTGGCCTGGCGGCCGGACGAGGCGCGGGCGTTCTTCGCCATGCACGACGCGCTGATGGACAAGGACACCCCCGGCCTGTCCACCGGCGAGCGCGAGCTGATCGTCGTCGCCACCAGCGCCGCCAACGACTGCGCCTACTGCGTCGTCGCGCACGGCGCCATCGCCCGCATCCGGATGCGCGACCCGCTCCTGGCCGACCTGGTCGCCGTCGACTGGCGCAAGGCCCCGCTCGACGACCGGCAGCGCACGATCCTCGACGTCGCCGTCCGGCTGTCCACCGACCCGGCGGCGGTGACACCGGAGGACCTCGACCGGCTGCGCGCGCACGGCCTGACCGAGGACGACGTGTGGGACGTCGGCGCGATCACCGCCTTCTTCGCGCTGTCCAACCGGCTCGCGCACTTCGCGGCGATCCCGCCCAACCCGGAGTTCCACCTGCTGGGCCGCCTGCCGCGCTGAGCGGCCCCGCCGATCCTCTGGAATCAGTCATCTGGTCGGCGACCGAGGCGCCGGTGCGCTTCGAGGCGTCGGCGCACCTGCCGCTGCTGGTGGCCGGCGACGTACCCGGCACGCTCAGCCTGGTCTGGGACCGGCCCCGCACGCCCACCCCCGCCGAGGAGGGCCTCGTCCTGGCCCTCGCCCGGTACACGGCGCAGGCCGTCGCCCGCGCCGTGCTGCTGGCCGAGCAGGAGTCGGTCGCCACCACGCTGCAGCGGGCCCTGCTCGGCGAGCTGCCCGCCCCGGCCGGGCTGGAGCTGGCCGCCCGTTATCTGCCCAGCAGCGCCGGGGCGCAGGTGGGCGGCGACTGGTGGGACGCCTTCGAGGACTCCGACGGCGCCCCGGTGCTGGTCATCGGCGACGTCACCGGCCACGACGTGCGCGCCGCGGCGACCATGGGCCAGCTGCGCGCGATGCTGCGCGGCTTCGCCTTCGAGGCCGGCGAGCCGCCCGCCCACGCGCTCGGCCGCCTCGACGCCGCCGTGGCCGGGCTGCGGGTCGGCGCGCTGGCCACCGCCGTGGTGGCCCGCGTCGACCCCGGGGACGACGGCGGCCGGGTGCTGTCGTGGAGCAACGCCGGCCACCCGCCGCCGCTGCTGCGCTCCCCGACGGCACCGTCGAGGTGCTCACCTCTCCCCCCGACCTGCTCGTCGGCCTGCACCCCGCCCGCCCGCGCTCCACCTGGCGGACGCCGCTGCCGCCGGGCAGCACCCTGCTGCTCTACACCGACGGGCTGGTCGAGCGCCGCCGCACCGACCTCGACAGCGGCATCACCCAGCTCGCCGGGCACTGGCCGGGGACGACCGGGGGTCGCTGGACGACCTGCTCGACCGGCTGCTCGCCGGCGTGCGCGGGTCCACCGACGACGACGTCGCGCTGCTGGCCCTCCGGGTGACGCCCTCCCGTGACCCGCCTACGGTGACCCGGCCGGCCCGCCCGGGGCCGCCGGAAGGAGAGGCATGCGCCACCGGACCTCCCGCACCACCGCCACCGCACTGGCCACCGCCGCCGCCCTCGCGCTGACCGTCGGGCCGGCCGCCGCAGCCCCCGGGGCGCCGGGCGGGCCCCGGTTCGTCGACGGCAGCACCTCCGGCGGGGACCCCTACTTCCCGGCCGCGGGCAACGGCGGCTACGACGTCGGGCACTACGCGCTGGACCTGTCCTGGTCCGCCGACGGCCGGCTCGACGGCACCGCCGTCGTCACGCTCACCACCACCCAGGACCTCGCCAGCCTGTCGCTGGACCTGCGCGGCCTGCAGGTCTCGGAGGTCCGTGTCGACGGGCGGCCGGCGCGGTTCGAGCAGCTACCGCCCGACGAGGAGGGCCGCGGCGGCGAGCTGGTCGTGCGGCTCACGCCGCCGCTGCGCGCCGGCACCACCGCCGAGGTCACCGTCGTCTACGGCGGCACGCCCGGGCAGCCCACCGACGTCGAGGGCGCTCCCTACGGCTTCTACCGCGTCGCGGACGGCGTGCTGGTGGCCAACGAGCCCGAGGGCGCGCCCACCTGGTTCCCGGTGGACGACGTGCCCACCGACAAGGCCACCTACGACTTCCGGATCACCGTCCCGGAGGGCAGGACGGCCGTGGCCAACGGCGAGCCGGTCGGCGAGCCCACCACCGCCGACGGTCGGACGACCTCCCTGTGGCGGGCCGCCGACCCGATGGCGAGCTACCTCGCCACCGCCTCGATCGGCGACTACACCGGCACCACCCGCGTGGGCCCGGACTCCCTGCCGATCCTCGACTTCGTCGACGACGGCGTGGCCGGACGGGAGACCGACGCCGTCCTCGACCTGCAGCCGGCGATGATCGACTTCTTCGACGACGTGCTCGGGCCCTACCCGTTCACCTCGTTCGGCTCGATCGTCGACGACAGCGAGGACCTCGGCTACGCGCTGGAGACCCAGACCCGCCCGGTCTACTCCGGCCGCCCCGACGAGGAGACGGTGGCCCACGAGCTGGCCCACCAGTGGCTCGGCGACAGCGTCAGCCCGGCGACCTGGGCCGACATCTGGCTCAACGAGGGCTTCGCCACCTACGCGCAGTGGCTGTGGACCGAGTCGCGGGGCGGCCCGACGGCGCAGGAGCAGTTCGACACCGTCCGCGCCACCCCCGCCGACGACGCCTTCTGGACGGTCCCGCTGACCGACCCCGGCCGGGAGGGGCTGTTCGCCGACGCTGTCTACGACCGCGGGGCCGCCGCCCTGTACGCCCTGCGCCAGCAGATCGGCGACGACGCCTTCGCCGGGCTGCTGCACCGGTGGACGGCCGACCACGCCGGCGGCACGGTCACCACCGCCGATCTGCTCGCCCTCGCCGAGGAGGTCAGCGGCCAGGACCTCGACGCCTTCTTCACCGACTGGCTCAGCGAGGCCGACGAGCCCGACGGGTGGTGAGCGGCCGGGGGTGGGCAGGATCGCACCCATGCCCGCCCCCGGCACGCCGCTCGAGCAGCTCGGCTTCCTGACCATCGGCACGTTCGACCCGGCCGACCCCGCCGCCGGCCACGAGACCACGCTGCGGATGGTCGAGCTCGGTGAGCGGCTCGGCCTCGACAGCGCCTGGCTGCGCCACCGGCACCTGCAGTACGGCATCTCCTCGCCGGTCGCCGTCCTCGCCGCGCTGACCCAGCGCACGTCGCGGATCGCCCTGGGCACCGCGGTGACCCCGCTGGCGTGGGAGAACCCGCTGCGGCTGGCCGAGGACCTCGCCACCGTCGACGTCCTCTCCGGCGGCCGGCTGCACCCCGGCGTCAGCGTCGGCCCGCCGATGCACTGGGACGACGTGAAGGAGGCCCTCTACCCCGACACCGCGGAGGTGGAGGACTTCTCCTACGGCCGGGTGGAGCGGCTGCTGCGCCTGGTCGCCGGCGAGCGCGCCAGCACCTTCGCCGGGCGCGAGGGCGTCGTCGAGGAGTTCTCCGACCGGGTGCAGCCGCACTCCCCGGGCCTGCGCTCGCGCCTGTGGTACGGCGGCGGCAGCACCCGCTCGGCGCAGTGGGCCGGGCAGGCCGGCACGAACCTGCTGACCAGCAGCGTGGTGCGCGCCGAGGAGGGGTCGACCGACTTCGCCGCCATCCAGGCCGGCCAGATCCGCGCCTACCGGGAGGCCGGCGGCACCGGGCGCGTGTCGCAGGGCCTGGTGGTCGTGCCCACCGACACCGCGACGCCGGAGCAGCGGGAGCGCTACGCCGCCTACGCCGCCGCGCGGGCACCGCGGGTCGGCGTGCCGCAGGGTCCCGGCCGGCTGCTGTTCGCCCCGGACCTCGTCGGCAGCTCCGAGCAGGTCGCCGAGGCGCTGTACGCCCACGCCGGCTTCCGCGAGGTCACCGAGGTCGTCTTCGCACTGCCGTTCGACTTCGCCGAGGCCGACTACGAGCAGATCCTCACCGACACGGCCGAGCGCCTCGGCCCGCTGCTCGGCTGGTCACCGGCCGGGGGCTGAGGGCACCAGCACCGACCAGGCGGCCGGCTCGAGCCGCCAGGTGCGCGCGGTGACCGGATCCTGCAGCTCACCGTCGGCGTCGAGCTCGACCGGCTCGCCGCTCACCGTCACCTCCCGCCCGCGGACGACGACGTCGTCGCGGGCGGGATGGCGCCCGGTGAGCAGGGCCGCGGCGAACGCCGCCCGCGCCGCCGGCCCGGTCGCGGTGCTCACCACGACGTCGGCCAGCCCGTCGCCGGGGTCGGCACCGGGTGCCAGCGCGGTGCCCCCGCCGATCGTCGGGCCGTTGCACACCCCGGCCATCAGCACCGGGGTGTCGCCGTCGGTCACCACCGCGCCGTCGACGGTGACCCGCACCCGCCAGCCGGCCCGCGGCCGTCGAGACCGGCCAGCACCCGGTCGAGCTCGCCGGCGTCGGCGGTGGCGGCCACCTCGACGTCCGTGCTCCCCCGGAGGACGGCGAGCACGGAGTCCAGCGCCTCGTCGTCCGCCGTGCCGGCCGACCGGTTGACCACCACGAGCAGCGCCATGCCCGGATCGTCGCAGCCGGGCAGGATCGGCACGTGGCCGACGACCTCATCGAGCGACTGCGCGCACGCGGCGGGCTGAAGTGGACCCGCCACCCGGGCGCCCTCGGCGCGTGGGTGGCCGAGTCGGACCTGGGGACGGCACCGGCGGTCACCCGGGCCCTGCACGAGGCGGTCGAACGCGGGCTGCTCGGCTACCTGCCCGACTGGCTGGCCGAGGACATGGCGCGGGCCACCGCCGGCTTCCTGCTCGACCGGCACGGCTGGGCGGTGCCGCCGGAGCGGGTGCGGCCGCTGCCCGACGTGCTGGCCGGCCTGTCGGCCGCCATCACCCACCTCTCCCGCCCCGGCTCGCCGGTCGTGCTGCCCACCCCGGCCTACATGCCCTTCCTGGAGGTGCCGCCGGCGCTGGGCCGGGAGGTGCTCGAGGTGCCGATGGCCCGCGACGGGAACCGGTTCGTCTACGACCTCGACGCGCTCGACGCCGCCTTCGCCGCGGGCGGGCACCTGCTGGTGCTGTGCAACCCGCACAACCCGATCGGCCGGGTGCTGGAGGCCGCGGAGATGCTGGCCGTCGCCGAGGTGGTCGACCGGCACGGCGGGCGGGTGTTCGCCGACGAGATCCACGCGCCGCTGGTCTTCCCGGGGCACCGGCACGTGCCCTACGCGTCGCTGGGCGAGGTGCCCGCGCGGCAGGCGGTGACGGCGACCTCGGCGTCCAAGGCGTGGGACCTCCCGGGGCTCAAGTGCGCGCAGCTGGTGCTGACCGACGACGCCGACGCGGCGCTGTGGGCCGAGGTCGGCCACCCGGTTGAGCACGGCGCCTCGACCCTGGGCGCCGTCGCCAACACCGCGGCCTACACCGACGGCGTCGACTGGCTCGACGAGCTGCTCGTCGTCCTCGACGGGCACCGCCGCCTGCTCGCCGACCTCGTCGCCACGCACCTGCCCGGGGTCCGGTACACCCCGCCGGAGGGCACCTACCTCGCCTGGCTGGAGGGCCTCGGCACCGAGGGACGGACCGTGGCCGAACCGGGCGACCTGCTGCTGGCGCGGGCCGGGGTCGCGGTGGTCGACGGCGCGCGGTGCGGCACGGCCGGCCGGGGCGCGGTGCGGCTGAACTTCGCCACGCCGGCGCCGGTGCTCGAGCGGGTGGTCGAGCGGATGGGTGCGGCGCTCCGCTGACCGTCAGCCGCGGGTGTCGGCCTCGACCGCCTCGAAGGCCTTGCGGGCGGCGATGAGCACCGGGTCCCACACCGGCGCGAACGGCGGGGCGTAGGACAGGTCGAGGGAGAGCACCTCGTCGACGGTCATCTCGTTCCAGATGGCGATGGCCAGCGCGTCGACCCGCTTGGCCGCGCCCTCCCGGCCGACGACCTGGGCGCCCAGCAGCCGCCCGCTGCGGCGCTCGGCGATCATCTTGACCCGGATGGGGCTCGCGCCCGGGAAGTAGCCGGCCTTGGTCGTGGAGTCCACCGCGGCGGTCACGTAGGCGTACCCGGCGGCCTCCGCCTCGGCCTCCGACAGCCCGGTGCGGGCGGCCTCGGTGGCGCAGATCTTGGTGATCGCCGTCCCGATGACGCCGGGGAAGGTGGCGTACCCGCCGCCGATGTTGATGCCGGCCACCCGGCCCTGCTTGTTGGCGTGGGTGCCGAGCGCGACGACGACCCGCTGCTTGGACAGGCGGTGCACCGACTCGACGCAGTCGCCGGCCGACCACACGCCGGGCACCTGGGTGCGCATCCGCTGGTCGACGGCGACGCCGCCGGAGGTGCCCAGCGGGATGCCGGCCTCCCGGGCCAGCCGCACGTTGGGCCGCACCCCCAGGCCGAGGACGACGAGGTCGGCGGGCAGCTCGCGGCCGCTCTGGGTCACCACCGCGCGGGCCCGCCCGTCGGGGCCGACGTCGATGGCGGCGACGCCGTCGGAGAGCACCAGCTCGATGCCCTCGCAGCGCACCGCCTCGGCGATGACGGCGCCCACGTCGGGGTCGAAGGTGCCCACGGGCTGCGCCGAGAGGTCGACGACGGTCACGTCCAGCCCGCGCATCCGGCAGGCCTCGGCGATCTCCAGCCCGATGTAGCCGCCGCCGACGACGACCACCCGCTGCACCCGCCCGCTGTCGAGCTCCGCACGCAGCGCCAGGCCGTCGTCGAGCACCTGCACGCCGTACACGCCGTGCGCGTCGATGCCCTCGACCGGCGGGCGCATCGGCACGCTGCCGGTGGCGTAGACCAGGTCGTCGTAGGGCTCGGTGCCCTCGGCGCCGGTCTCCAGGTCGTGCCAGTGCACGACCCCCTTGTCGGTGTCGATGCCGACCACCTCGGTGCGCATCCGGACGTCGAGGCCGGCGGCGCGGTGCTGCTCGGGCGTGCGCGCGACCAGCTGGGCCTCGCGCTCCACGGTGCCGGCGATCCAGTAAGGGATGCCGCAGGCCGAGTACGACGTCGCCCGCCCGCGTTCGAACAGGACGACGTCCAGGTCGGGCTGCCGCTTCTTGGCCTGCGACGCCGCGCTGCCGCCGGCGGCGTCCCCTCCGATGACGACGAGGTGCTTGCTCACCCATCGGAGGCTAGGCGCTACAGGCTCACCGCGACGGTCGCGGCGAGTTCGCGGACGGCCTCGAGGTCGTCCTTCGCCGGCGCGCCGGTGAGGGAGAGTGGCGCGGCGACCTGCTTCCAGCGCAGCGCGCCGGTGATGGTGGCGATGGCCCGGAGCGCGCCGGCGGTGTCGTCGCCGCCGTGCACCCAGACGCCGTAGGGCAGGCCCACGGTGGCGTCGAGGCACGGGTAGTAGACGGTGTCGAAGAAGTGCTTGAGCGCGCCGCTCATGTACCCGATGTTGGCCGGCGTCCCGAGCAGCACGCCGTCGGCGGCGAGCAGGTCGGCCGGCCCCGCCGACAGCGCCGGCCGCTCGACCAGCTCGGCCTCCTCGACCATCGCCACGCCCTCGCGGGCCGCCTCCAGCACCGCCTGCAGGTTCGGCGACGGGGTGTGGTGGACGACGAGCAGCCGCGGCATGCCGCCATCCTGCCCGGCCGGCGCGGCGCCCCTGCCGCGCTCAGTGGCCGGCCGGCTCGGCCCTGCGCCGGCGGAGCGCGAGGGTCACGACCAGGACGACGACCGCGCCGACGACGAGCCCGACGAGTGCGCTGGCCAGCGTGTTGACCAGCCACCCCACGACCCCGCCGAGGGCCCCGGTGGCCTCGTGCGCCGCCTCCTCGAGGTGGTGCACGAGGCCGTACACGGCGTGCAGCCCGAGCTCGTCGCTGCCCACCAGCAGGATGTGCCCGCCGACCCACAGCATCGCGGCGGTGCCGACCACGGTGAGGGCGGTGAGCAGCCGGGGCATCCCCTTGACCAGTCCGCGGCCGAACCCGGCCACGCCCCTCGCCGACGACCGGGACAGCCGCAGCCCGGCGTCGTCCATCTTCACGATGAGCCCGACGACGCCGTAGACCAGCACGGTGATCAGCACCCCGACGATCGCGAGGATGGCCGCCCGCGCCCAGAAGCCCTCCCCAGCCACCTCGTTCAGCGAGATCACCATGATCTCCGCGGAGAGGATGAAGTCGGTGCGCACGGCTCCGGACACGATGGTCTGCTCGTCGGGCATCGCCTCCTCGCCGGAGGCGTGGTCGTCGTGGTGGCCGCTGAGCCGGTGCCACACCTTCTCCGCGCCCTCGTAGCAGAGGTAGGCGCCGCCGACCATGAGGATCGGGGTGAGCAGCCAGGGCAGGAACTGACTGAGCAGCAGGATCGCGGGCAGGATGATCAGCAACTTGTTGCGCAGCGACCCCACCGCGATGCGCCGGATGATCGGGATCTCGCGGTCGGCCGACAGACCGCGGACGTACTGGGGCGTGACGGCGGTGTCGTCGACCACCACGCCGGCGGCCTTCACGCCGGCCCGCCCGGCGGCGGCCCCGACGTCGTCGATCGAGGCGGCAGCGGCACGCGCGAGCAGCGCGACGTCGTCGAACAGGGCTACGAGTCCACCGGCCACGGGACGTCCTCTCGGTTGGTCAGCACTCGTGTGCAGTCTCGGTGATCGGGGCCGGTCCGGCCGTCTCGGGCGCGACCGCCGGCCCGGCGTCCCCCGCGTGGTACCCGCCCGCGGCCGCCGGGCGCGCGGGTGTCCCGCCCGTCCGGGTCAGGCGGGACCGCGGTGGGCGGACCACAGCTCCGCGGCGCGGGCGGCGGCCCCGGACACCAGGGCCGCCAGCTCCGCCCGGTCGGGGACGGGGAAGGACACGTAGGCGCCGCGGCCACCGGCGGTCGGCCGGCCGTAGGCCTTCGCCGCGAGGTGCCCGTCCGGCAGGAGCCGGACGTTCAGCGTGGTCAGCAGGAACTCCTCACCGCGCCGGGTGTCGGTCCAGCGCAGCGCCTCCGGGACGACGACGTTGACGGCCAGGGCGGTCACCTCGACGTCGACCTCGCTGCTCATGCCGCATGGTGGCACGCCACCGGCTCCGGCCGGGTCGCTCCCGGGGACGGGACGGCCGGGTGGTGCCGGCCGGAGGGCACTGGTCTCATGAGCGGCGTGTCGGGAGCAGCGGGCAGGGTCCTCGTCGGCAGCGTCTGGGCGACGCTGGACGGGCGCGTCGCCGACGCCGGCGGGGACCTGGACTGGGTCGCACCGCACGCGCGCAGCGGCGCCGTGCTCGACCAGCGGGAGCGGCTGCACACCGCGGCGACGACCGCCCTGATGGGCCAGGAGGAGTTCGAGCGCTCCCGCGCGGCGTGGCCCCCGGTGGCCGAGGACCCCACGGCCGATCCGCGCGACCGCGCCTACGCCGGCTGGGTCGACGCGGTCGAGAAGATCGTCCTGTCCACCACGATGACCGACCCGGGGTGGCGCAACAGCTGGGTGCTCGAGGTCGGCGCCTCCCAGGTCGCCGCCCACCTGCGCCGGCAGCGCGGCGGCGACGTCCTGGTCCTCGGCGGCGGCGTCGTCGCCCGGCTCCTGGCCGCCGACGCCCTCGACCGGCTGGCCGTGGTGTGGGTCCCCGAGGTGCTCGGCGGCGGCGCGCGCCTGTTCGACGACGGCCTGCCCCGCTCCCGCTGGCTGCCGACCGGCAGCGCCGTCTCTGACACCGGCGCCACCTGCACCACCTACGACCGGGTGCGCTGACCCGGTCGGCCGGTCAGCGGCGCTGCTGTCGCTGCGCCTCCCACGGCGGCAGGGGGACGAACCCACTGTCGCCGTCGTAGCTCCACCAGCCGGAGGGATGGGCCTCCCGGGTCCCGAACGACTCCTCGAGGGCGAGGGCCAAGAACCGGGCCGCCAGACAGTGACCCTGTCGTCACACTGCGACCGGCGCGGCGGTCATCGACCGAGAGCGGCCAGCAGCTCCGGGCGGGCGGTCGCCAGCGAGGGGCCGTACCAGGTCAGCGCGCGCCCGGAGACCAGCACCGACCGCAGCCCCGGGAACGCCTCGGGGCCGTCGTCGGTGGTGAACAGGTAGGGCTCGTCGGGCAGCAGGACCACGTCGGGGGCCGCCGCCCGGACGTCGTCCACGGAGACGTGCGGGTAGCGGTCCTCCCCCGACCCGAACACGTTGACCAGGCCGAGCCGGGCCAGCACGTCGCCGGTGAAGGTGCGTGGGCCGACCACCATCCACGGGTCCCGCCAGATCGGCACGGCCACGCGGCGGGACGGCTCCGGGGTGGGCCGCGACCACTCGGCGGCCGCGGCCGTCAGCCAGGACGGCTCCCCCACCGCGAGCACCTCGCCGAACAGCCGGCGCATCGAGGCCAGCGCCTCGTCGACGGTCTCGATGACCGTCACCCACACCGCCACACCGGCCGCGCGCAGCCGGTCGACGTCGAGCTTCCGGTTCTCCTCCCGGTTGCAGACGACGAGGTCGGGCGCCAGCGCGGCGATCGCCGCCCGGTCGGGGTTCTTCGTCCCGCGCACGCGGGCGACGTCGAGGCCGGCCGGGTGGGTGCACCAGTCGGTGGCGCCCACCAGCCGGTCGGGCACGGTGACCGCCAGCGCCTCGGTCAGCGAGGGCACCAGCGACACCACCCGCCGCGGCGGTCGCGGCAGGTCGACCGGCGTGCCGAGGTCGTCGGTGGTGACGTGCTGGAACGGCCCCGCTGCAGGGTCCCGCCGCGAGCGGAGCGAGTGGAGGGGGGCAGCCGGGTCCTCCATCAGTACATGACCAGCCCGGCCGAGACGTTGAGGTCCTCCCCCGTGATGCCGGCCGCGCGGTCCGACGCGAGGAACGCGACGGCGTGGGCGACGTCGTCGGCGTCGACCAGCCGCTGCAGGGCGGCGCCGCCGGCGAACTCGGCCCGCGCCTGCTCCACGGGAATCCCGCGGGAGGCCGCCTGCTGCTCCAGCACCCAGGCGATCCGTGGGCCCTCGACCCCGCCCGGCGACACCAGGTTGACCCGGACCCCGGACGACCCGAGCTCCCACGCCAGCGTGCGGACCAGGCCGACGAGCGCCGTCTTCGACGCGGCGTAGGGCGTCCGGTTGACCAGCGGCCGCTTGCCGGTCACCGATCCGATGACGACGACCGAGCCCGAGCCGCGGGCGATCATGCCCGGGAGGAAGGCCCGGCAGGCCAGCATCGTGCCGGTCACGTTGACCCGGAGGGTGTCCTCCCACTCCTCCAGCGGCATCTCCACCAGCGGAGCGCTGGGCCCGGCGATGCCACTGTTGTTGACCAGCACGTCCACCCGGCCGAACTCCCCGACCGCCGCCTGCGCCGCCGCGTCGACCGACGCCGGGTCCCGCAGGTCCATCGCGACGACCAGGGCCCGCCGGCCCGCCGTGCGGACCTGCTCGGCAACCTCGTCCATGGGGCCGGTCGACCGCCCGGCGAGGACGACGTCGGCGCCCTCGGCCGCCAGCCGCAGCGCGATCGCCCGGCCGATCCCGCTCCCCGCGCCGCTCACGGCGGCGACCCGACCGTCGAGCACCATGGACGACCCTCCCGGCTCCCTCGGCCCCGCTGCAGGGCCCCGCCGTGAGCTCGCGAGCGGTGGGGGGCAGCGGGGTCCTCCGTCAGACGTTGCGGCGGTACTGGCCGCCCACCTCGAAGAACGCGTCGGAGATCTGGCCGAGCGAGCACGACCGGACGGCGTCCATCAGCGCCTCGAACACGTTCCCGCCCGAGGTGGCCGCCTCCTGCAGGCGGGCCAGCGCGGCCGGCGCCTCCTCGGCGTGCCGGGCCCGGAAGTCGGCCAGCCGCTGCAGCTGCGACTGCTTCTCCGCCTCCGTCGCCCGCGCCAGCTCCACCGGCTTAGGCGGCGCCTCGTCCCGGTGGGGGTCGAGGAAGGTGTTGACGCCGACAATCGGCAGCGACCCGTCGTGCTTGCGGTGCTCGTAGAGCATCGACTCGTCCTGGATCCTGCCGCGCTGGTAGCCGGTCTCCATCGCGCCCAGCACGCCGCCGCGCTCGGCGATCCGGTCGAACTCCGCGAGCACCGCCTCCTCGACCAGGTCGGTGAGCTCGTCGACGACCGCCGAGCCCTGCAGCGGGTTCTCGTTGCCGGCCAGGCCCCACTCCCGGTCGATGATCATCTGGATGGCCAGCGCCCGGCGCACCGAGTGCTCCGACGGCGTGGTCACCGCCTCGTCGTAGGCGTTGGTGTGCAGCGAGTTGGCGTTGTCGTAGATCGCGCACAGCGCCTGCAGCGTCGTGCGGATGTCGTTGAAGTCCATCTCCTGCGCGTGCAGCGACCGGCCCGACGTCTGCACGTGGTACTTCAGCTGCTGCGAGCGGGCGTTGGCGCCGTAGCGGTCGCGCATCGCCACCGCCCAGATCCGGCGGGCCACCCGGCCGATCACCGTGTACTCGGCGTCCATGCCGTTGGAGAAGAAGAAGCTCAGGTTGGGCGCGAAGTCGTCGATCGCCATGCCGCGCGCGAGGTACGCCTCGACGTAGGTGAACCCGTTGGCCAGCGTGAAGGCCAACTGACTGATGGGGTTCGCCCCCGCCTCGGCGATGTGGTACCCCGAGATCGACACCGAGTAGAAGTTGCGCACCGAGTGCTCGATGAACCAGGCCTGGATGTCGGCCATGCAGCGCAGCGCGAACTCGGTGGAGAAGATGCAGGTGTTCTGGCCCTGGTCCTCCTTGAGGATGTCGGCCTGCACCGTGCCGCGGACGGTGGACAGCACCCAGGCGCGGATCTCCTCGGCCTCGGCGTCGTCGGGCTCGCGGCCCTCGTCCTCGCGGAACCGGTCGAGGCGCTGCTCGATCGCGGTGTTCAGGAACATCGCCAGCACCGCGGGCGCGGGGCCGTTGATGGTCATCGACACCGACGTCGTCGGGGCGCACAGGTCGAACCCGCCGTAGAGCACCCGCATGTCGTCGAGCGTGGCGATGGAGACACCCGAGGTGCCGACCTTGCCGTAGACGTCGGGGCGCGGGTCGGGGTCGCGGCCGTAGAGGGTCACCGAGTCGAACGCCGTCGACAGCCGGGTGGCCTCGTTGCCCGCCGACAGCACCCGGAAGCGCCGGTTGGTGCGGAACGCGTCGCCCTCGCCGGCGAACATCCGCGCCGGGGCCTCCCCCGCGCGCTTGAACGGGAAGACGCCGGCGGTGTACGGGAAGGCGCCGGGCAGGTTCTCCCGCCGCAGGAAGCGCAGCAGCTCGGCGCCGTCCTGCGTGCGCGGCAGCGCCACCCGCGGCACCTTCGTGCCGGACAGGGTCTCGCGGGTCAGCGGCGTGCGGATCTCCTTGCCGCGCACCGTGTAGACGTACTCGTCGCCCGAGTACTGCTCCATCCGCGCCGGCCACTCCTCCAGCAGCGTGCGCACCTCGGGCAGCAGCTCCCGGGCGGCGGCCTCCGCCGCCTCCCGCGCCGCCTCGGCGGCCGTGCCCTCTCCAGTGCCCTCGAGCACCTCCGCGGCGGTGGTCAGGTGCTCCCGGCGGCGGACGACGGCGGCCTGCTCCTCGGTGACCCGGTGGTGCGCGCGGACGGCGTCGGCGACGTCGGCCAGGTACCGCGACCGCGACGAGGGGACCACGCTGGTCAGCCCGGTCGAGGCGCGCACGTCGACCCGCGGCAGGACCCCCGCGCCGGCCGGCAGCCCCTCGTCGGTGAGCAGGCCGAGCAGGTGCTGGTAGAGCGCGGTGACGCCGTCGTCGTCGAAGCGGGCGGCGCTGGTGCCGAACACCGGCATCTGCTCCCACGGCTGACCGAACGCCTCGCGGTTGCGCACCATCTGCCGAGCGACGTCGCGGCGGGCGTCCTCGGCACCCCGCCGCTCGAACTTGTTGATGGCGACCACGTCGGCCAGGTCGAGCATGTCGATCTTCTCGAGCTGGCTGGCCGCGCCGAACTCCGGCGTCATGACGTAGAGCGAGACGTCGCTGAACGGCACGATCGCCGCGTCGCCCTGCCCGATGCCCGGCGTCTCCACGATGACGAGGTCGAAGCCGGCGGCCTTCACCGCGGCGAGGACGTCGTCGAGGTGCTCGGGCACCTGCGCGCCGGCGGTGCGGGTGGCCATCGAGCGGAAGAAGGTGTGCGCGCCCTCGCCGGACTCCAGCGCGTTCATCCGGATCCGGTCGCCCAGCAGCGCACCGCCGCCGCGGCGGCGGCTCGGGTCGATCGCGACGACGGCGACCCGCAGCTTGTCCTCCTGGTCGCGGCGCAGCCGGCGCAGCAGCTCGTCGGTGAGCGAGGACTTGCCCGAGCCGCCGGTGCCGGTGATGCCCAGCACCGGCACGGTGCGCGCCGCGGCGGCCTCGCGCACACGGGCGGCGAGCGCGTCGTCGGCCCCGGCCTCGAGCACGCTGATCGCCCGGGCCAGCGCCCGCGGGTCGCCGGTGAGCAGCGCCTCGACGTCGGGGCCCTCGGCGGCGAGGTCGACGTCGCAGGCGCGGATGAGCTCGTTGATCATCCCGGGCAGGCCGAGGCGGGCGCCGTCCTCCGGGCTGAAGATCCGCACGCCCCTCTCCCGCAGCGCGGCGATCTCCTCGGGCACGATGACGCCCCCGCCGCCGCCGAAGACCTTGACGTGCGACGCGCCGGCCTGCGCCAGCCGGTCGACCAGGTAGCCGAAGTACTCGACGTGCCCGCCCTGGTAGGAGGAGACGGCGACGCCCTGCACGTCCTCCTCCAGCGCCGCCCGGACGACGGCGTCGACGGAGCGGTCGTGGCCCAGGTGCACGACCTCCGCGCCCTGGCTCTGCAGCAGCCGCCGCATGACGTTGATCGCCGCGTCGTGCCCGTCGAACAGGCTCGCCGCCGTGACGAACCGGACGGGGTGGACGGGCACGTGCAGCTCGCGCGAGGCCATGCCCCGACAGTAGGCCGAATCTAGTAGGACGTCCAACTATCTCTCCGGACCTGCGGCGTGTCCGGTCCGGCGCACCTGGGCACGGGACGGAGGTGAGCGAGGTGCCGGTGGCCGACTGGGTGCGCGTCTTCGACGTCGCGCCGGTGCCGCTGGTGCTGCTCACCCCCGGCCTGGTGATCGTGCGGGCCAACCGGGCGCTGCTGCAGAACGCGGCGATGACGCCCGAGGACACCGTCGGCCGGTTCCTGTTCGACGTCTTCCCGATGCCACCCCACGACCCCGCGGCCGACGGGCCGGTCAACCTGCGCACGACGCTCGAGGAGGCCCGCGACACCGGCCGGCCGGTGGTGATGCGGATCCAGAAGTACGACATCCCCCGGCCCGACGGCACCTTCGAGGAGCGGTACTGGAGCCCGGTGCACGTGCCGGTCCTCGACGACGACGGCCGCGTCGCCTTCCTGCTGCACCGGACCGAGGACATCACCGACTACGTGCGCACGCGCGAGCGGGCCGACGCGGGCCGTCGCCGGGTGGCCGACGTGGAGGCCGACCTGCTCTCGCGCACCCGCGAGCTGGAACAGGCCAACGCCGAGCTGCGCGCGCTGGGCGAGCGGCAGCGGCGGACGGCCCGGGCGCTGGCCGGACTCGCCGCGGCGGTGTCCGGGCTGGCGTCGGCCGAGCACCGCGCCGAGCTGGTCGCCCGGCTGGTCGAGGGCGGCCGCGCGGCGTTCCACGCCGACCTGCTGGCCCTCGCCCTGCCCGAGCCGCGCACCGGGGACCTGGTCCTCACCGAGGACGGCACGGCGGTGGGCCGCGGCGTGTCCGCCGGCGGCCAGCACCCCGCGGCAGTGGCCGCCCGCGGCCGGACGGTGCTGGTGGGCGACGCCGGCGCGCAGCCGCCCCCGTCCCCCGGGCTGGCGGCGTGGGTCGCCCTGCCGCTGCGCACCGGAGGCCACCTGCTGGGCTCGCTGACCCTCGGCTGGGCCACGCCGCAGGTGTTCGGCGAGGGGGACGTCGGGGTCCTCGAGGCGTTCGCCGCGCAGGCTGCGCAGGCCCTGGACCGGGTCACCCGCCTCGAGGAGGAGCGCCGCCGCGCCTCGGCCACCCGCAGCCTCGCCGAGACGCTGCAGCGCTCGCTGCTCACCGACCCGCCCCGCCCGCCCGGCCTGGACATCGCCGTCCGGTACCGGCCCGCGGCGCAGGAGGCCCAGGTCGGCGGCGACTGGTACGACGCCTTCGCCTCCGCCGGCGGGACGACGACGCTGGTGGTCGGCGACGTCACCGGCCACGACCGGATGGCCGCCGCGGTGATGGGCCAGCTGCGCAACATGCTGCGCGGCATCGCGCACGCCGTGCCGGGCCCGCCGTCGCAGGTGCTCGGCGTCCTCGACGGCGCGCTGGCCGCGCTCGGGATGGGCACCCTGGTCACCGCCGTCCTCGCCCGCGTCGGCCCGGCCCCGGAGGGCGCCGCCGGCCCGCGGACGCTCACCTGGTCCAGCGCCGGGCACCTGCCCCCGCTGGTGGTGCCGCCCGCCGGCGCGCCCCGGCTGCTCGACCGCCGCCCCGACCTGCTGCTCGGGGTGGACCCCGTGAGGGCGCGGCGCGACGGCGTGGAGACGCTGCCGCCCGGGACGACCGTCGTCCTGTACACCGACGGCCTCGTCGAGCGCCGCGACGCCGACCTCGACGCGGGCGTCGACCGGCTGCTCGCGGCGGCCGGCGACCTCGCGGAGCTGCCGGTGGAGGAGGTCTGCGACGCCCTGCTCGCCCGGCTCGCCCCGCAGCGGGCCGACGACGTCGCGCTGCTCGTCCTGCGGGTGCTGCCCGGCTCGTGACCGGCGCGGGAACCCCTCGTCAGGTCCCGGACGTGCTGTCAGAGTGCCCGCCGTCCCCGATCCGAACGGAGCACTCCCCCCATGGCCTTCCGCAACCTGATGGCGAAGCTCGGCGCCGGCAACGCGAGCGTCGACACCGTCCTCGACTCCCCCGTGACCACGCCCGGCGGCACGGTCACCGGCACCGTGCACCTCACCGGCGGCGCGGTCGCCCAGGACATCGCCGAGTGCCGGGTGTCGCTGCAGGCGCGCGTCGAGGTCGAGAGCGGTGACTCCGAGTGGAAGGAGGACGTCGTCTTCGGCACCGCCGTGGTGGCCGGCGCCGGCCGGATCGAGCCGGGCGTCCGGGCGGCCGTGCCGTTCCGCCTGCCCGTGCCGTGGCAGTGCCCGTTCACCGCCGTCGACGGGTGGACGCTGCGTGGGGTCGCCATCGGCCTGCGGACACGGGTCGACATCCCCGGCGGGAGCGACCCCGGCGACCTCGACGCGGTGACCGTCGAGCCGCTGCCGGTGCAGCGCACGGTTGTCCAGGCCCTCACCGGTCTGGGCTTCGCCTTCCGCGGCGCCGACGTCGAGAAGGGCCGGCTGGCCGGCAGCGAGCTGCCGTTCCACCAGGAGGTCGAGTTCGCGCCGCCGTCGTCTCTGCGCGGGCGGGTCCACGAGCTCGAGGTGACCTTCCTGGCCTCCCCGCACGGCGTGGAGGTCGTGCTGGAGGTCGACCGGCGCGGCGGGCTGTTCACCGAGGGGCGCGACGTCGGCGGCCGGCTGCAGCTGTCCCACGCCGACACCGACGTGTCGGCGGTGGCCGCGCAGCTCGACGCCGCGGTCCGCGCGCTCGGCGCGCGCCGCGGCTGGCTCTGACCGACGATGACCGGGTGCTGACCCGGGAGACGGTGGTCGCGCGGCTGCGGGACCTCCCGCGGCGCGCGGCCGACCGGCCCGAGCTCAAGGCGGCCGCCGTCGCCGTCTGCATCACCTGCACCGACGGCGTCACGGCGCTGCTGGTCACCCGCCGGGCGGCCGGGCTGCGGGCGCACGCCGGCCAGTGGGCGCTGCCGGGCGGCCGGCTCGATCCGGGCGAGACGCCGGTGCAGGCGGCGCTGCGCGAGCTGGAGGAGGAGGTCGGCCTGGTGCGCGGGCCCGACGACGTCCTGGGCCTGCTCGACGACTACGTGACCCGCTCCGGCTACGTGATGACCCCGGTGGTCGTCTGGGCCGGCGCCACCGGGGAGCTGGCGCCGGCCGAGGCGGAGGTGGCCGCGGCCTACCAGGTGCCGGTGGCCGACCTCGACGTCGACCCGGTGCTGGTGTCCATCCCGGAGTCCGACGCCCCGGTCATCCGGCTGCCGCTGCTCGGCGGCTGGGTGCACGCCCCCACCGCGGCGGTGGTGTACCAGTTCTGCCAGGTGGTCTGCCGCGGGCTGCACACCCGCGTGGCCCACCTCGAGCAGCCGGTCTTCGCCTGGCGGTAGCTCAGCGGCGGTGCCAGCGGGCGGCGCCGTAGGAGGCCAGCGCGAGCACGATCCCGGACAGGACGGCGCTGCGCCGGGCCACGTCGCCCTCGGCGCGGGAGGTCCACACCGCGGCTGCGTCCAGCGCGGTGAGCAGCAGCGTCACCTCGGTGGTGCGCCGGGCCTGCGGGGCCGGCGTTGCGAGGAGGGCGGCGCCCATGGCGATGTTGCGGGCCGCGCCGAGCCGCACCAGCAGCGGCAGCGCGACGTCGCCGCGGGCGGCGTCGGGCCGCACCCCCAGCGCGCCGGCGATCCACCGCGGCGCGAACAGTGCTGCCGTACCGATCCAGATCGACAGCGACCCGACCGTCTTGCGGGTCCCGTCCCACTCGCTGCTGCTCACGCCCGGCCCTTGCCCGCGGACTCCCTGGTCGAACCGGCGGTGAGCACGAGCACCAGCGCCAGGAACGGCAGCGTCACCCAGCTGGCCACGGCGTCGCTCACCGTGGCGACGGTGAACGCCGCCGCCGACGGGGCGTCGAGCGGGCCGAGCACGCCGTCGGCCCCCAGGGCGGCGATCGACGGCGGCAGGGTGATCAGCGCCGACACCCCGCCGCCGAGGACGACACCGGCGAGCACCGCCGCCGGGGAGGTGCGCACCGCCCGCAGCGCCGTCGCGAACCCGCGGGCGAAGGCGCCGGCGGTGCGGACCCGGCCGGTGTGCGGCACGTCGGTCAGCGCGCCGGTGAGCCAGACCTGCGCGAGCAGGCCGGTGGCGAAGCCGACGACGTCGACCAGCAGCGCGTCGAGGAGGCTCGGGTCGCGGTACACCAGCAGCTGGCGCGCCACGTCGGGGACGGTGTTGACCAGCGTGATCGCCAGGGACGCCGCGTAGACGCGCAGTGCGTGCCGGCGCAGCAGGGCGAGCGCACCGCGCACGACCCCGCCGGCAGCGGGGGCGGGGCTCACCTGCGGGTGGCGACGGCCTGGACCCACCGGTCACCGGCGGCCCGCCGCAACCGGCCGGTCGGGACGTCGAAGCCGGCGCGGCGCAGCTCGGCGACCAGCTCGTCGGTGCCGAAGCGGTCGGCGGGGTGCCGGGACACCGCGCGCAGCAACGGGGCGTCGACGAAGCGGGCGGTCATCTCGGTGAGCGCCAGCAGCCCGCCCGGCTGCAGGACCCGCGCGGCCTCGGCCACCGCGGCGCGCCAGTCCTCGATGTGGTGCAGTGCGTGGAAGTCGACGACGAGGTCGACGCTGCTGTCGTCCACCGGCAGGGCGGTGGCGTCGCCGACCCGGAAGGTGACCCGGTCGCCGAGGTCGGCGCAGGCCATCCGCGCCCGGCCGACCGACGCCGGGTGCACGTCGAAGGCGGTCACCGACGTCGCGCCGAACAGCTCGACGGCGCACCGCGCGCCCAGCCCACGGCGCCCGGTGCCGATCTCGACGCAGCGGGTGCCGCGCGCGCCCAGCCGTTGCAGCACCCGCCCCTCCACGCGGCGGCCGATCTCGTAGCGGACCCGGCTGTCGACCCAGAGCCGGTTGGCGTTGACGTAGGTGGGCGGCACGGTGCTGGTGCCGCGCTGGTCGGGAGACATGCCGCGCGGCTACCCGATCCCCCGCGCGGCACTCACGGCGCGAGCGCCGCGTAGACCTCGCGCGCGTGGTCGAAGACCAGGAAGTGCCCCTCGCCGGGGTACCAGTGCGCCGAGACCCGCGGCAGCATCGCCGCCAGCACCCGGCCCAGCGCCACCGGCACCTGCCAGTCCTGGGTGCCGTGCCAGACGTGCACGGGCTGGCGCACCTCGCCGACCGGGAAGCCCCACGGCCGGAACAGCAGCGCCCGGTCCTCGGCCAGCACCGCGGTGCCCTGGCGCAGGCCCTCGGTGAAGGTCGTGGCCAGCACCCGGCGGACGGCGGGGCGGCCGATCACCCGGCGGTCGGCGGGGTTGAGCCGCACCTGCAGGTAGCGCGGGATGAGCCCGGGGCGGACGGCGAGCGGCGCGAACACCGGCCGCAGCAGCGCGGTCGCCGCCGGGGCGGGCCGGTGCGTGGCCGCGCGCAGCGGGCCGTGCAGCCAGCCCGGCCACGGCCACGGCACGTCCGGCGGCGGGGCCCCGCCGAGGACGCCGACCGTGTGCACCCGGTCGGGCAGCGCGTGCGCGCACGCCAGCGCGTAGGCCGCGCCGCCGGAGAGGCTCAGGGTGGCGAACCGGTCGACGCCCAGGGAGTCGAGCAGCTGGACGACGTCGGCGGGCCAGTCGGTCACCGCCCGGCCCGGCTGCGGGTCGGAGCGGCCGAAGCCGGGCCGGTCGGGGACGATCAGCCGCACCCCCCAGCGCCGGTAGGCGCCGGGGTCGTCGACGTGGCGCTCCAGCCGGGAGCTCGGCGACCCGTGGCAGCCCAGCACCGGCCGGCCGTCGGGGTCGCCCCACTCGGCGTAGGCCAGGGTCCGGCCGTCGCGGAGCTGCAGCCGGCCCTCACGGGGCCCGTCGGCGGAGTCGGTGCGCCCCGTGTCCATGCCCCGGGCCTACCCGCGCGCGGCCGGATCAGGCGCGGCGGCCGGGCAGGGTCGGGGCCGAGGTGGCTCGTACCGGGGCGGCGGCTAGCCCGAGACGACCTGCCGCTCGGGCTCGATCCAGATGGTGGCCCGCTCGGTCGTGATGTTCTCCGGCGGGTAGGGCCGGCCGTCGTACTTCTGCGACAGCTCGTCGATCTGCGCGCGGGCGTCGGGGCCGGTGGAGGTCTCGGCCACGCGGCCGCGTACCTCGGCGAAGCGGTAGGGGTTGCTCTCGTCGCGGATGGCCAGGGTGACGCGGGCGTCGCGCTGCAGGTTCTCGAACTTGCGCCGCCCGGTCTCGGTGTTGACGTAGAGCCGCTGCCCGTCGGTGCCCACCCAGATGTACTGCGTCTGGATGCGTCCGCTCGGCAGCAGGGTGCTGATCGCCGCGTAGTTGGGGCCCTCCGCGAGCTCGCGGGTGACCGGGTGCAGTTCGGGACCGTCCTGGGAGTTCGCCACGGCCCCCGCGTACCCGCCGCGACGCCGGGCACGCGTTCCCCTCCCGTCCGGGCGGGTCGGGCCCGGAGGGGCAGGGTGGTCCCGTGGGGACCGCTCCGGGCTGGCCGGCCGACGCCGCGGCCCTGCGCGCCGAGCAGGACCGGCTGGCCGCGCGGGAGCCGTCCCCCTGGCACCTGCCCGGCGGCCCGCTGCTCCTCGCCGCGGCCGCGGCCGTCCCGGGGCCGGACGGGCGGCTGGCGGCCGCGGCCGTGCTCGTCCGCGGGGACGACGCCCTCGCCGCCGCCGTCGTGCCCGGGAACGCCGGCGACCCCTACGAGCCGGGGCTGCTGGCGCTGCGGGAGGGGCCGCTGCTGGCCGGGGCGGTCGGCGCGCTCGGCCGCCGACCCGACGTCCTGCTGCTGGCCGCCGCCGGCCGCGACCACCCGCGCCGGGCCGGCCTGGCGCTGCACCTGGGTGCCGCGCTGGACCTGCCGAGCGTCGGGGTCACCGACCGCCCGCTGGCCGCGACGGGCGGGGAGCCCGGGCCGGCCCGCGGCGACACCGCGCCGCTGCTTCTCGACGGCGAGGAGGTCGCGCGGGCGGTCCGCGTGGTGCCCGGCGTCCGGCCGGTGGTGGCCTCGGCCGGGTGGCGCACCGACGCCGCGACGGCGGTCGCCGTCGTCCTGGCGACGACTGCCGCCGTCCGGACGCCGGAGCCGCTGCGGGAGGCCCGCCGCCGGGCCCGCGCCCTCAGTCGCCGGAGCCGGTGAGGCCCTCGAGGACGGCGGCCATGTCGACCGCGGCCGGGTCGCCCACCCGCTCGGCGGCGGCCTCCATCGTCGCCAGGACCGCGGCGGTGAGCCGGTCGGACACGCCGGCGCCCTGCAGCGCCGCGCGGATGAGCCGGGCGTCCTTGGCCGCGCCGCCGAGCGCGAAGCTGGGTGGGTAGTCACCGGCGATCATCAGCCCGCCCTTGACGTGGGCGTAGGGCGAGTCGACCGGGCCGCCCTCGATGGCGTCGAGGAAGCGCTGCGGGTCCAGCCCCAGGCCGCGGGTCAGCGCGATCGCCTGGGCGGTGCCGGTGGTGAGCGCGAACAGCCACGAGTTGCAGGCCATCTTCAGCCGGCTGCCGGCGCCGGCCTCGCCCAGCCACACCGTCTTCGAGCCCAGCGCGTCGAACACCGGCGCCAGCCGGTCGCGGGCCTCCTCGGGTCCGGAGGCCAGCAGGGTCAGCGCCCCCTTCGCAGCCGGCTCCTTGGTGCCGAGGACGGGGCAGTCGACGAGGAGCAGGCCGAGGTCGCGGGCGGCCGCCACGGTGCGGTCGGCGCCCTCCACGCCCACCGTCGAGCACTGCAGCCACGTCGTCCCCGCCGCCGGGGACGCCTGGGTGACGACGTCGACCACCGCGTCGGCGTCGAGCAGCATGGTGAGGACGACGTCGGCGCCGTCGGCCGCCTCGGCCGGTGTCGCGGCGGCCTGCGCACCGGTCCCCGTGAGCGCCTGCGCCTTGGCGGGGTCGCGGTTCCACACCCGCACGGGCAGGCCGGCCCGCCGCAGCGAGGTCACCATCCCCGCGCCCATCGTCCCCGCGCCGAGCACCGCCACCGTCAGTTGCGCCATGCCCCGATCCTGCGCGGTCGGACCGGTCCCCGCAGGTCAGCACCGTGTGCACGTACCGCGGATCGGTGCGCTCCGGGACCGCGGCACGTGCACGTGCCGTGCGCGGCCGCGAGCCCCGGTCCTGCGCCGGACCGGTCCCCGCAGGTCAGCCGTGCCAGGCGTGCCCGTGGCTGTGCACGCCGTCGGGGCCGTGCCGCTCGTCGGGCACCGGGGCGCCGTCCGCGGCCGCCTCCGGCGGCGGCTCCCGGTCCCGGCGCCGCTCGCGCCGCAGGTCGACGACGGCCAGCACCAGCGCCGCCAGGGCGCCGAGCACCGAGACCGACAGGCCCGCCGCGGCGGCCACCGGGTAGTCGTCGCCGGTCGCGGCCAGCACCAGGTAGAAGAGGCCGGGCAGGGCGGCGGTGCCCACCGAGGCGCCGAAGCGCTGGGCGGTCTGCAGGCCGCCGCCGGCCGACCCGGCCATCGCCACCGGCACCTCGCGCAGGGTCATCGTGATGTTGGGCGAGATGACGAACCCGCCGCCGATGCCGCCGAGCAGGAGCGACGGCGCGATCGCCCAGCCGGCCGACGACGGCGGCACCAGCAGCAGCACGACGGCGGTCGCGGCGAGCCCGAGGACGACGCCGGTCAGGCCGAGGACGGTCAGCCGCCTGCCGTACCGCTCGACCAGCCGCCCGGCGACGACGGCCGCCGTCGCCGAGCCGAGCGCGAACGGCGTCACGGCCAGGCCCGACTGCAGCGGGGTGTAACCCAGGCCGGTCTGGAAGAACAACGCGAACACCAGCCAGATGCCGCTGAAGCCGACGAAGTAGACGGTGCCCAGCGCCGCGCCGATGCCGTAGCCGCGGGTCCGGGTGACCAGCCGCGGGTCGAACACCGGCTGCCCGTCGCGGGCCACGACCCGCCGCTCCCAGCCGAAGAAGACGCCCAGCAGCACGGCGCCCACGACGAACAGCCACCACAGCTGCGACAGTCCGCCGGACTCCGCCTGCACGAGCGGGTACAGCACCGCCAGCGCGCCGGCGCCGAGCAGCAGGACCCCGACGACGTCGATCCGCCCACGGCCGCCGGAGCCGCCGCGGGGCAGCAGCCGCAGCGCGAGCAGGAACGCGACGACGCCGATGGGCACGTTGACGTAGAACAGCCAGCGCCAGCCGTCCGGGCCCGACGCCAGGCCGAGGATGGCCCCGCCGGCGACCGGGCCGACGGCGGTGGAGATCCCCACCGTGGCGCCGAAGAGGCCGAACGCGCGCCCGCGCTCGGCGCCCCGGAACAGCTGCTGGATGAGCGCGGAGTTCTGCGGTGCCAGGCACCCGGCGGCCAGCCCCTGCGCGAGGCGGGCGACGATCAGCCAGCCGGCCGACGGCGCCGCGCCCGCCGCCGCGCTGCAGAGGACGAACCCGGCCAGGCCGATGAGGAACAGCCGCCGCCGGCCGAAGGCGTCGCCGAGCCGGCCGGCGGGCACCAGCATCAGGCCGAAGGTGAGCGCGTACCCGGACACGACCCACTGCACGGTCGACGGCGCCGCGCCGAGGTCGGACTGCAGCGAGGGCAGGGCCACCGACACGATGCTGACGTCGAGCAGGGTCATGAAGCCGACGACGAGCGTGACCGACAGCGCCTGCCACCTCTTGGGGTCGGGCCGGAAGGCCTCCGGCTCTCCGGTCGCGGTCCGGGGTGCGGCGTCGGCCGCGGCGCGGGGTGGCACGGGGGGTCCTCCGGGGAGCAGACGGGCGAGGCGCGGCGGGCCGTGCGCGCCGGTCTCGGAGGGCGGCCGCCGTCCCCGGCGACCGCCCTCCGGGCTACCCGGTCGTGCGCGACCGACACCCCGCCGCGCGCCCCTCGGTCGAGGACGGCGATCGCCTCCACCTCGACCAGCAGGTCCGGCTCGCCCAGTGCCGCCACCGGCAGCAGGGTCACCGGCGTGGTCAGGTCGCGGCCGGTCCGCGCCGCGGCGCGCGCGTGGTGCAGGGCGTGCCGCCCGCAGGGGTCCTGGCGCCGCTGGCCACCGGCACGGCCGTCGCGCTGCTGGTGGCCGCCGGCGACGACCTCGGTCGCTGCCGCCGGTCGGTCCAGCGGGCGTGGGCCGGCGGCTGAGGAGCGCAAGAACGGTCGGGCCGCACGGCCGCCCGGCTCGCCAGACTGGCGCGGTGACCGCTCCCCTCCCCGGCCGCGACCGGCTGCGCGAGCTGCTCGACGCCGTCCTCGACGAGGACAACCGGTCGCTGGCCGACATGGCCGGCGACGCCTTCGCCTCGCCGTTCCACTTCACCCGGCAGGTGTCGGGCGGCGCCGGCGAGGCCCCCGTGGCGCTGCGCCGCCGCGTCGTCCTCGAGCGGGCGGCCTGGCAGCTGCGCCAGGGCGCGAGCGTCACCGAGACGGCCTTCGCCGCCGGCTACGAGTCCGTCGAGGGCTTCAGCCGGGCCTTCGCGCGCGCCTACGGCCGCACCCCCGGCAGCCTCGGGACCGACGACGCCGGCCGGCCGCACACCCGCGACGAGCACTGGCTGCCCGCGCCCAACGGCATCCACTTCCACCCACCGTCGTCGCTGTGGGTCAGCGACGAGCCGGTGCGGCGCGGCGGCGACGAGGTGACCGCGCTGCTGGTGCACCACGGCGTCGAGGACACCCGGGCCCTGCTGGAGCTGGCCAAGGGGCTGCCCGCGGCCGAGTACCGGCGGGTGCGCTCACCCGGCCTGACCGTGCTGTCGTGGGACGGCCCCGAGGAGTCGCTGGCCGCCGTGCTCGACCACCAGGTCTGGACCCTCGAGGTGTGGGTGGCCTCCATCGAGGGCGCCGACACCCCCGCCCACGGCCCCGACGACCCGGCCGCGCTGGTCGACCGGCACGACGCGGTCGCCCCGCGGTGGCTGGCGGCGGTGCGCGGCATCGCCCGGCGCGGCGCCTGGAACGACCGGCTGGTCGACGCGCTGTGCGAGCCGCCGGAGAGCTTCGTGCTCGCCAGCGTCGTCGCGCACGTCCTCACGTTCTCCGCGCACCGCCGCCTGCTGGCGCGGCACTGGATGCGCGAGGCCGGCGTCGCCGTCGACGCCGGCGACCCCATCGAGTGGTACTCCCGGAGGGACCGATGACCCGCACCGTGTACTACACCGCCACCTCGCTCGACGGCTTCGTCGCCGACCGCGACAACTCGCTGTCCTGGCTGCTGTCGCGGGAGAGCGACCAGGAGGGCGCCATGGGCTTCGAGCCCTTCGTCAAGGGCATCGGGGCGGTGGTCATGGGCGCCACCACCTACCGCTGGGTCCAGGACAACGGCGGGCCCGACGCCTGGGACCGTTCCCGCCCCGCCTGGGTGCTCACCCACCGGCAGCTGACCCCCTTCCCCGACGCCGACATCCGGTTCACCGCCGCCGACACCCGCGAGGAGCTGCTGGCCGTGCACGGCGACCTGGTGGCGGCGGCCGGCGACCTCGACGTCTGGGTCGTCGGCGGTGGGCCGGTGGCCGCGCAGTTCGCCGGGGCCGGCCTGCTGGACGAGGTCGTCGTCTCCATCGCGCCGGTCACCCTCGGCGGCGGGGCGCCGCTGCTGCCGGCGCGGGTGGAGCTGCGCACCCGCGAGGTCGCCCGGAACGGCGAGTTCGCCTGCGTGCGCTACGACGTCGTCCGGCCCGGCTGACGGGTCGTGCCCGCCCGGGCGGGTACCCGCCCGGGCATGGGCGACCGGGTGACGGCGGACCTCGTGGTGGAGCGGCTGCGGGCGTGGGGTGTGCCCCGCGTGTTCGGCTACTCCGGCGACGGCATCAACGCGCTGATGGGCGCGCTGCGCCGGGCCGGGGAGCCGGAGTTCGTGCAGGCCCGCCACGAGGAGGCCGCGGCGTTCATGGCCGTCGGGCACGCCAAGTACACCGGCGGGGTCGGCGTCGTCACCTCCACCCAGGGGCCCGGCGCGGTGCACCTGCTCACCGGGCTGTACGACGCCAAGCTCGACGGCGTCCCGGTGGTGGCGCTCATGGGACAGCAGGAGCGCTCGGTGCTCGGCTCGCAGTACCAGCAGGAGATCGACCTGCAGACCCTGGTCAAGGACGTCGCTGCCCAGTTCGCCGCGACCGTGAGCTCCCCCGAGCAGCTGCCGATGGTGCTCGACCGGGCGTTCCGGGCCGCGCTGGCCACCCGGTCACCCGCCGTCGTCGTCCTGCCGCACGACGTCCAGCAGGCGCCGGCGCCCGAGCCGGGGCAGGAGCACGGCGTCGTCGTCACCGCCCCGACGTGGCGCCCGGCGCGGGTGCTGCCGCACGAGGAGGACCTGCGCGCGGCCGCGGCGGTGCTGTCGTCGGGACGGCGTCCGGCGCTGCTGGTCGGGCAGGGCGCCCGGGACGCCTGGGACGAGGTGGTCGCCGTCGCCGAGCGACTCGGGGCCGGGATCGCCACCAGCCTGCTGGGCAAGCCCTGGGCCGACGAGTCGCACCCGCTGTCGGCGGGGGTCATGGGGCACCTCGGGACGACGGCGAGCGCCACCGTGCTCGGCGGCTGCGACACGCTGCTGCTGGTGGGGACCAAGGACCCGTGGACGGAGTTCTACCCGCCGCCCGGCCAGGCGCGGGCGGTGCAGGTCGACCTCGACGGCCGCCACCTCGGCGACCGCTACCCGGTGGAGGTGGCGCTGCACGGGGACGCCGCCGGGACGCTGCGCGCGCTGCTGCCGCTGCTGTCCCCGCCGGCCGACGGGACCTGGCGGGGGAGGTCGAGGACGCCGTCCGGTCGTGGCACGAGCTGGCCGCCGAGCGCGCGGCGACGCCGGCCGACCCGGTGAACCCCGAACGCGTCGTCGCCGAGCTGACCCCGCGGCTGCCGGCCGACGCACAGGTCGCCGTCGACGTGGGGTCGGTCACCTACTGGTACGCCCGCCAGCTGCGGCTGCCGCGCGCGGTGCCGGCGCACCTGTCGAGCACGCTGGCCTCGATGGGCTGCTCGGTGCCCTACGGGCTGGCGGCCAAGCTGGCCGCGCCGCACCGCCCGGTGGTGGCGCTGTCCGGCGACGGCGCCATGCAGATGCTGGGCAACGCGGAACTGGTGACCGTGGCGCACCGCTGGCGGTCGTGGGCCGACCCGCGGTTCGTCGTCTGCGTGCTGGTCAACCGCGACCTGGCCGAGGTGACCTGGGAGCAGCGGGAGATGGAGGGCGACCCGCGCTTCGACGAGAGCCAGTCACTGCCGGAGTTCCCGTTCGCCGGGTACGCCGAGCTGCTGGGGCTGACCGGGATCCGGGTGACCGAGCCCGGCGAGCTCGGCGGCGCGTGGGACCGCGCGCTGGCGGCCGACCGGCCGGTCGTGCTCGAGGTGCTCACCGACGCCGACGTCCCGCTGCTGCCGCCGTTCCCGGCCGGCGAGGCCAAGCTGCCGTCGTTCACCGCGGCGCTGGAGCAGGAGGGTCCCGGCGGCGCCGGCGCGCGGCGGCTGCTGGAGACCTACGCCGACCAGGAGCGCCGCCGCTCCTGACCGCTCACCACCGCCCCACCTCGTCGCGCGCCGGGGACGCCGACACGTCGACGCGGCGACAGGTCGACACGGAGACACCTCGGCTCGGGGACACGGCGACACGGGGACATGTCGGCACGGGGACACGGCGAGGTGGGGACACGGCGACACGGGACGAGGCCGGCCCGGCCGGTCAGGCGCTGCGGATCACCGAGACGTCGAACTCGACCTGGATGCGGTCGCTGACCAGCACGCCGCCGGTGTCGAGCGGGGTGTTCCAGGTCAGGCCCCAGTCGCTGCGCTTGATCGCCAGCGCTCCCTCGAAGCCGACGCGGGTGTTGCCGAAGGGGTCCTTCGCCGAGCCGGTGAGGGTGAACTCCACCGTCACCGGCCGCGTCATGTCGCGGATGGTGAGGTCGCCGGACACCTCGTAGGTGTCGTCCTCGACCTGCTCGACGCCGGTGGAGCGGAACACGATCTCGGGGTAGCGCTCGACGTCGAGGAAGTCCGGCGAGCGCAGGTGCGCGTCGCGGTCGGCCTGACCGGTGTCGATGCTCGCCGTCCGGATGCGGATGGTGACCCGGCTGGCCTCGGGGCGCAGCACGTCCAGGTGCGCCTCGCCGGCGAAGTCGGTGAACGCGCCGCGCACCGTCGTCACCATGGCGTGCCGCGCCCGGATGCCGATCCGGGTGTGCGCCACGTCGATGGTGTAGTCGCCGGTGACGTCGACCAGCGCGGTCGTCGCCGCGTCGAAGTCCGTGGGACCGCCCTCAGGCGCCCGGTGCTTGGCCACGTGTCCGTCCTCCCCCTCGCCGGTCCCCCATCCTGGTCGATCCTCCGGCCGGGGCTCCGCCCGGGTTCCCCGGTTCCCGCCGGGACACCCGACGGGCCCGACCGGCCGCCCGGAGCACGCCCTGGCGGCGCCTCCTCCCCTCCGGCGGCGTGACGGAGAGTCCTGGCGTGCAGGCGCACCTGTGAGCGTGGCCACACTCTAGGGGAGGGCGCGCACGCCGCACCGGCCGGTCAGCGCCCGGGGCGGAAGGGGTTGAGGCCGGGCCGGAACAGCGTCTCCTGGGTGAGGCTCGCGGCCAGGACGCCGTCGCGGGTGGTGAGGGACCCGGTGTACCAGCCGCGCCCGCCCGAGACCGTGGCCGGCACGAGGTCCACGAGCACTCACTCGTCGAGCCGGGCGGGGCGGTGGAACCACAGCGCGTGGTCCAGCGTCGGCCCCGGGGCCGCCTCGTCCTGCGGCAGCGCCGACAGTCCGGTGCCGATGTCGGAGAGGTAGGTCAGCGCGCAGGCGTGCAGCAGCGGGTCGTCGGGCAGCGGCACCGTCGTCCGCGCCCAGAACCGGGTCGGCATCGCGGCCGTCGCGTACGGCTGGGCCGGTCGGCGGCTCTCCACGGAGAACAGCCGCGGCAGCGTCAGCGGCGGGCAGTCCTCCGGCGCCTGCGCCGCGGGTGCGCCGGCCACCTGGACGTCGGGCCCGGCGCCGGGCGCCTGGAAGGACGCCGACATCGACAGCACCACCTCCCCGCCCTGCACCGCCACCACCCGGCGGGCGGAGAAGGAGCCGCCGTCGCGGTCGCGGTCGACGTGGAAGACGGTGGGCCGGGCGGCGTCCCCGCTGCGCAGGAAGTAGCCGTGCAGCGAGTGCGGCAGCCGGTCGGGGGCCACGGTGCGACCGGCGGCCAGCAGCGCCTGCGCGGCGACCTGACCGCCGTAGAGCGGGAGCGGGTCGGTGAACAGCAGGGTGCTGCGGTAGAGGTCGCGGTCGATCTCCTCGAGCGTGAGGACGTCGGTCACCGTCGGCTGCCGCGTGCCGTCCACGGCCGTGTCCCCTGCCGTGTCCCCTGCCGGCGCGCTCACGACCGGCGAACGTAACGGGGCCCGCGACCGCCCCGGCCGGCGGCCCCGGCAGCGGCGGCCGTGCGACACCCCCTTGACAGGCAAGTGATGACTTGCCTATGACTGGGCCCGTGGACGCGGACGCCGACCTGTACCGGGCCATCGGCGACGTGACGCGGCGCACCATCCTCGACGAGCTGACCGAGAGGGACGGTCAGACGCTGTTCGAGATCTGCGGCCGGCTGACGGTGAGGCACGGCCTGGCCTCCTCGCGCCAGGCCGTCTCCCAGCACCTCGCGGTGCTCGAGCAGGCCGGCCTGGTGCACACCCGGCGGCAGGGCCGGTACAAGTTCCACCACCTCGACACGAGCCCGCTGCGCTCGATCGTCGAGCGGTGGCCGATCGACCGAGAGGGACCGAACCCGTGATCCGCATCGCCATGACCAGCGTGTTCGTCGACGACCAGGCCAAGGCGCTCGCCTTCTACACCGAGAAGCTGGGCTTCACCCCGAAGACCGACGTGCCGGCCGGTGAGTACCGCTGGCTCACCGTGGTCTCCCCCGCCGACCCCGACGGCGTCGAGCTCCTGCTGGAGCCCGACGGCCACCCGGCGGCGGGCCCGTTCAAGGAGGCCCTGGTCGCCGACGGCATCCCGTTCACCCAGTTCGCCGTCGACGACGTGTACGCCGAGGTCGAGCGGCTCAAGGGGCTGGGCGTGCAGTTCACCCAGGACGCCACCGACCTGGGGCCGGTGGTCACCGCCGTCCTCGACGACACCTGCGGCAACCTGATCCAGCTCGCCACGCTGAAGTAGCGCACCCGATGCGCGGTCCGGTCCCAGGACTCCCCGTGCGGCGGAGTCCTGGGACCGGCTCTCAGAGCAGCTCGAGGATGGTGGCGTTGGCCTGGCCGCCGCCCTCGCACATCGTCTGCAGCCCGTAGCGGATGCCGTTGTCGCGCATGTGGTGCACGAGCGTGGTCATGATCCGCGCACCCGAGCCGCCCAGCGGGTGGCCCAGCGCGATCGCGCCGCCGTTGGGGTTGAGCGCCTTGGCGTCGGCGCCGAGCTCGGCCAGCCAGGCCAGCGGCACCGGGGCGAAGGCCTCGTTGACCTCGAACGCGCCGATCTCGTCGATCGACAGCCCGGACTTCGCCAGCGCCTTCTGCGTCGCCGGGATCGGCGCGGTCAGCATGATCACCGGGTCGGCGCCGGCGAGCACCGCGGTGTGCACCCGCGCGATGGGCCTCAGGCCCAGCTCGGCGGCCTTCTCGCTGGTGGTCATCAGCAGCCCGGCCGACCCGTCGGAGATCTGCGAGGAGTTGCCGGCGTGGATGACGCCGTCCTCCTTGAACACCGTCTTGAGCGTGCCGAGCTTCTCCACGGTGGACTCGCGGATGCCCTCGTCCTGGCTGACGACCGTGCCGTCGGGCGTGGTCACCGGCGCGATCTGGGCGTCGAAGCGGCCCTCGGCCCGCGCGGCGGCGGCCTTCTCGTGGCTGGCCACGGAGTACTCGTCGCACTGCTGGCGCGACAGCCCCCAGCGCTCGGCGATCATCTCCGCGCCGACGCCCTGGTTGATGTGCACGCCGCCGTAGCGCTGCCGGAACCGGTCGCCGAAGGGGTCGGCGCCGGCCTTGGCGGTGCCCATCGGCACCCTCGACATCGACTCCACACCGCCGGCCACGACGACGTCGTACTGCCCCGACACCAGCCCGGCCGCCGCGAAGTGCACCGACTGCTGCGACGACCCGCACTGCCGGTCGACGGTCACCCCGGTCACCGCCTCCGGCCACCCGGCCGCCAGCACGGCCGTCCGGGCGATGTCGAAGGTCTGCTCGCCCACCTGGGACACGCAGCCCCAGACCACGTCGTCGACCTCAGCCGGGTCCAGCCCCACCCGCTCCGCCAGCGAGGTCAGCACGTGCGCCGACAGGTCGACCGGGTGCACCCCCGACAGCCCGCCGTTGCGCTTGCCCACCGGCGTGCGCACCGCCTCCACGATCACCGCGTCCCGCACGTCCCGCTCCTCACGCTCGACTGTGGCGCCCAGCACACCGGGGCCCGTCCGCACACTAACCCGCCGGTCGCGACGGCCGGGGGGACCGGTCGGGGCGCCGTGGCGCCGGCCCCTCGACCGGGTCGGTCCCGGGGGGTGGTGCGGGTCAGCGGCCCCGCCACACCGGCGGGCGGCGCTCGGCGAAGGCGGTGGCGCCCTCGCGGGCGTCCTCGGAGGAGAAGACCGGGTCGATCAGCTCCTGCTGCCGCGACCAGCCCTCCTCGGCGGTCCAGTCGGCGGTGTTCCGGGCGATCTGCTTGGTCGCCGCGACCGCCAGCGGGCCGTTCGCGGCGATCACCCCGGCCAGCTCGACGGCGGCGTCGAGCGCCCCGCCCTCGTCGACCACCCGGTTGACCAGGCCGACCGCGGCGGCGCGCTCGGCGTCCATCGGCTGGCCGGTCAGCAGCATCTCCATCGCGACCGCCTGTGGGATCCGGCGCGGCAGGAACAGCGCGGCGCCGGCCGCGGCCACCAGCGAGCGGGTCACCTCGGGCACCCCGAAGCGGGCCGAGCGCCCGGCGACGACGAGGTCGCAGGCCAGCACCAGCTCGAACCCGCCGGCCAGCGCCCAGCCCTCGACCGCGGCCAGCAGCGGCTTGCGCGGCGGGGTCTGGGTGATCCCGCACAGCCCGCGGCCCTCGACCGAGGGCCGCTCGCCGCGCAGGAACGCCTTGAGGTCCATGCCGGCGGAGAAGGTGCCGCCCGCCCCGGTGAGCACGCCGGCGCGCAGCTCGCCTTCGGCGTCGAGCTCGTCGACGGCGTCAGCCACCCCCCGGGCCACCGCCGCGTCGAGGGCGTTCTTCGCCTGCGGCCGGTTGATGGTGATCACCTGGACGGCGCCCCGCCGCTCCACCAGCACGCTGTCGTCGGACACGGATGCCTCCTCCTCCGCGGCGGCGCCGCGGTGCCTGTGCGTCCCCGGTCAGCGGGGGCGCGACCACTCCTCCAGCACCGCCGTCGCGTCGGCCGGGCCGGGCGGGACGGACGCGGGCGGGCCGACCGGCGTCCGCGAGAACCGGGGTGCCGGCGCGGCCTGCAGCACGCCGTCGACGTCCACGAGCGTGCCGCGGGCGGCCAGGTGCGGGTGCGCCGCGGCCTCCGCCGGCTCGAGCACCGGGGTCACGCAGGCGTCGCTGCCGTCGAACACCGCCTCCCAGTGCTCCCGCGGCCGCGCGGCGAACGCCGCCGTGAAGGCCTCGCGCAGGCGCGGCCAGCCGGCCCGGTCGTGCTGGGCGGGCAGGCCGGCGTCGGGAAGCCCGAGGCCCTCCAGCAGCGCGGCGTAGAACTGCGGCTCCAGCGCCCCGACCGCGACGAAGCGGCCGTCGGCGCAGCGGTAGACGTCGTAGAAGGGGGCGCCGCCGTCGAGCAGGTTGGTGCCCGGGTGGTCCGACCACAGCCCCTGGCCACGCAGCGACCACATCAGCTGGGAGATCAGCGCCACGCCGTCGACCATCGCGGCGTCCACCACCTGCCCGCGGCCCGACCGCGACCGCTCGTGCAGCGCCGCGAGGACGCCGACGAGCACGAGCATCGAGCCGCCGCCGTAGTCGGCGACGAGGTTCATCGGGAAGCGCGGCGCCTCACCGGGGCGCCCCAGGGCGGCCAGCGTGCCGGTCAGGCCCAGGTAGTTGACGTCGTGGCCGACGCGGTCGGCCCACGGGCCGTCCTGCCCCCACCCGGTCATCCGCGCGTAGACGAGGCCGGGGTTGCGGGACAGGCACTCCTCGGGACCGAGGCCCAGCCGCTCGGCCACACCGGGGCGGAAGACGTCGACCAGCACGTCGGCCCGCTCGACCAGGCCCAGGACGAGGTCGCGCCCCCCGGGCGTCTTGACGTCGGCGGCCACGGAGCGCCGCCCGCGCATCACCGCGTCCGGGCCGCCCGCGCCCACGCTCAGCCCCCCGGAGGGCCGCTCCACGCGGACGACGTCGGCGCCGAGGTCGGCCAGCACCATCGCCGCGTGCGGTCCGGGGCCGATGCCGCCGAGCTCGACCACCCGCAGCCCGTCCAGCGGGCCGCTCACGCCGTGCTCCGCAGGTGCCGGTCGAAGAAGCGCAGGATCCGCCCCCAGGCGTCCTCGGCCGAGGGTTCGTGGAAGGACAGACCGGCGAGCCGCTCGAGCGGGGAGAACGGCCCCGCGCTGTGCCGGTTGAGGAAGGAGTGCCCGGCGTCCGAGTACTCCCGCACGTCGTGGTCCACGCCCAGGGAGGTCAGGGCGGCCTCCAGCCGGTCGGCCGCTCCCTTCAGCGCGACGTCGCGGCGGCCGTAGCTGGCCACCACCGGGCAGGCGCCGCGCAGCACCTCCTCCAGGTCCGCGGGCAGCGGGCCGTAGTTGGGCGCCGAGACGTCGAAGCCGCGGGTGGCGCCGTACAGCGCGAACTTCCCGCCCATGCAGAAGCCGAGCACCCCGACCCGGCCGGTGCAGTCGGCGCGCCCGGCGAGCAGGCGCCGGGCCGCCTCCAGGTCGCCGAAGGCCGGGCCCTCCCCGCGGGAGAGGGCCCGGAACGTCGTGCGCAGGCAGCGCCCCGCCCCGCCGGCGCTGAACAGGTCCGGGGCGAGCGCGAGGTAGCCGGCGGCGGCCAGCCGGTCGGCGTGCTGGCGGACGTCGTCGGTCAGGCCGAAGACCTCGTGGACGACGACCACGCCGGGCCAGGGCCCCTCCCCCACGGGCGGGACGGCGAGGTGGGCCCGGAGCTCGGGCGCGCTAGCGCCGCCGGGGATCACGGTGCTGGGCAGGGGGACCTCCCGGGTCGCAGCGGCAGCCGGCGCCGCCGACGCTAACCCGCAGGTGTGTCGGCCGTCCCAGCGGGCCGTACGCTCGCCCGTGCGGTCGGCACCGCCGCGACCTCCCGCGGGCCGGCGAGGTCGTGCCCGGCCGCGCAGCGCAGCGCCAGCGACACCGGCTCCCCGCAGTCGCGGTGCGTCAGCTCCAGCGGCGGGGCCCCGTCGTCGGCCAGCCACCGGTCGCCCCACTGCATCAGCGCGACCAGCGCGGGGTGGAGGTCGCGGCCCTTGTCGGTGAGCCGGTACTCGTGCCGCTGCCGCTCGCCCTCGGCGCGGTAGGGCACCCGCACCAGCAGGCCGGAGGCGACCAGGGAGTTCAGCCGGTCGGTGAGCACCGCCCTCGGCGCGCCGAGCGCCCGCTGCAGGTCGGCGAAGCGGCGCACGCCGAGGAACGCCTCCCGCAGTACCAGGAGGCTCCACTTCTCCCCCACCACCGCCAGGGTGCCGGCGACCGAGCAGCGGGACCGGTCGTACTCCCCGGGCGGCGTGGCGGCGGTCACCGACGCAGCGTAGGTCACGCTGGGTTCGCTTGACGAACCATGCGGTCGGGAGGATGGTTGGAGATGCAGACCCAGCAGGTGAGAGCCGCGATCGGCGTCGCACCGACGGGTCCGCCGGCGAGGGCCGGACACGGCCGTCGCCGTCGTCCGACGTCCCGGAGGACCGCCATGACCCGCCTGCGCACCGCCCTCACCCACGCCCGCGCCACCCGCGCCCGCCGCCGCGACGACCGCGAGATCGCCCGCGCCCTCGCCGCGGCCCCGACCCTCGAGTCGGCGCACGAGATCGTGGCGCTCGCCGCCCGCCGCTGAGCACGCGACCGCCCGGCGGCGCGCCGACACGCGACCGGAGACGCGGCCCCGTGGTCCCCGACCACGGGGCCGCGTCGTCCCCGGGGACCGTCCGCAGGTGTGGTCCGGGCGACACCCGCGCCGCTAGGGTGTGGCACTCAGTGCCAGCCGGGTGGGACCCGGCGGACCCGACCGGGACGGAGACGATGGTGGCGAACGCGTGGTTCGAGACGGTGGCTGAGGCACAGCGGCGGGCGAAGAGGCGCCTGCCCAAGGGCGTGTACGGCGCCCTGGTGGCGGGGTCGGAGAAGGGCCTGACCGTCGAGGACAACCTGCGGGCCTTCGACGAACTGGGCTTCGCGCCGCACACCGCGGGGCTGTCGAACAAGCGGGACATGGCCACCACGGTCATGGGCCAGGACGTCTCGATGCCGGTCCTCATCAGTCCGACCGGCGTGCAGGCCGTGCACCCCGACGGCGAGGTCGCCGTCGCCCGGGCCGCCGCGGCCCGCGGGGTGGCGATGGGCCTGTCCTCCTTCGCCAGCAAGCCGGTCGAGGAGGTCGTCGCGGCCAACCCGAGGACGTTCTTCCAGCTGTACTGGGTGGGCACCCGCGAGGAGATGCTCGCCCGCATGGACCGGGCCAAGCGAGCCGGCGCCGTGGGCATGATCGCCACCCTCGACTGGTCGTTCGCCTACGGCCGCGACTGGGGCAGCCCGTTCATCCCGTCGAAGATCAACTTCGAGGCCGCCCGGAAGTACGCGCCGCAGGTGCTCCTCCGCCCGCGCTGGCTGCTCGACTTCGCCCGCACCGGCCGCATCCCCGACCTCACCGTGCCCAACATGGTCGCCACCCCCGGCGAGACCCCGCCCACCTTCTTCGGCGCCTACGGCATGTGGCTGCAGTCGCCCATGCCCTCGTGGGAGGACGTCGCCTGGCTGCGGTCGCAGTGGGACGGGCCGTTCATGCTCAAGGGCGTCATGCGCGTCGACGACGCGAGGAGGGCCGTCGACGCCGGCGTCACCGCGATCTCGGTCTCCAACCACGGCGGCAACAACCTCGACGGCACCCCGGCCTCCATCCGTGCCCTGCCGGCCATCGCCGAGGCCGTCGGCAACCAGATCGAGGTGCTGCTCGACGGCGGCATCCGCCGCGGCAGCGACGTCGCCAAGGCCCTGGCCCTCGGCGCCAAGGCGGTCATGATCGGCCGCGCCTACCTGTGGGGCCTGGCGGCCAACGGGCAGGCCGGTGTGGAGAACGTCCTGGACCTGCTGCGCGACGGGCTCGGCTCGGCGCTGACCGGCACGGGGCGCGAGTCGGCGGCCGACCTCTCCCGCGACGACGTCGTCGTCCCGCCCGGGTGGGAGCGGCGCCTCGGCACCGACGAGCCGGACGCCCCGGTGGAGACGATCACCGGCCGCAGCCGCACCGCCTGAGACAGGACCTCCCCGCAGGGGGAGGCGCGCCGGGAATCCTCCGGGGCGGGTCGTGTTGCACTCCGCAACCGACGTGCACCGCAACGAACGCGCACCGCTCCGGAGGTACCCCGTGCAGATCCCGCTGTCCGTCCTCGACCTGGCCCCCGTCGCCTCCGGCGAGACGGTGGCCAGCAGCATCGCCGCCAGCGTCGCCCTGGCGCAGCGCGCGGAGGAAACCGGCTACCGCCGGGTCTGGTACGCCGAGCACCACAACATGCGCCACATCGCCTCCTCGGCGACCAGCGTGCTCATCGCGCACGTCGGGGCGCACACGCGGACCATCCGGCTCGGCGCCGGCGGCGTGATGCTTCCCAACCACTCGCCGCTGACGATCGCCGAGCAGTTCGGCACGCTCGAGGCGATGTACCCCGGCCGCATCGACCTGGGGCTGGGCCGCGCGCCGGGCTCGGACCAGAACACGATGTACGCCCTGCGCCGCGACGCGAACTCCGCCGAGCGCTTCCCCCAGGACGTCCTCGAGCTGCAGGGCTACCTCACCGGGCGCTCCCGGGTGCCCGGCGTGGACGCGATCCCCGGCAAGGGCAGCGACGTGCCGCTGTACGTGCTCGGCTCGTCGATGTTCGGCGCCGGCCTGGCCGCGGCGCTCGGCCTGCCCTACGCCTTCGCCTCGCACTTCGCGCCGCAGGCGCTCGAGCCCGCGGTGGCCGCCTACCGCCGCGACTTCCGCCCGTCCGAGCAGCTCGACGCCCCCTACGTGATCGCCGGGGTCAACGCCATCGCCGCCGACACTCCCGAGGCCGCACAGGCGGCGCGGGAGGCGACCCGGCGGCGCCTGGCGGTGGGCCTGTTCGGCCAGGGCCGCGACCTGACCGACGACGAGGCCGGGCTGCTGCTGGCCTCCGGCGCCGGCGTCCACGTCGACCGGATGCTCACCCACACCGCGGTCGGCACCCCCGCCGAGGTGCGCGAGCAGCTGGCCGCCTTCGCCCGGCTCGCCGACGCCGACGAGCTGATCGTCGCCCACCAGGCGCCGGGCACCGAGGAGCGACTGCGCTCGGTGACGCTGGTGGCCGAGGCGGTGCAGTCCCTGACCGTGTAGCCCGTCCCGTGTAGCCCGTCCCGTGTAGCCCGTCCCGTGTAGCCCGTCCCGTGTAGCCCGCCCCGTCCTCCCCGGCGGCCGACCGGCCGTCGGGGAGGATGACTCGGTGCACGCCGAGACCGTCCTCCTGCTCGCCCTGGCCGCGGTCGCGGTGATCGTCGCGGCCCGCGGGCTGGCCGGCCGCACCGGCATGCCGGCGGCCGCACTGCTCACCGTGACCGGTCTGGTCTACGCGCTGCTGCCCGGCCCGAACCTCACGCTCGACCCCGAGGTCGTCCTCACCGTCCTCATCCCGCCCCTGCTCTACAGCGCCGCGCTGGACTCCTCGCTCATCGCCATCCGGGCCAACCTGCGCACCATCGTCGGTCTCTCGGTGCTCCTGGTGCTGGTCACCGCGCTGGTCATCGGCGCCGGCTTCGCGCTGTGGGTCCCCGGCGCCACGCTGGCCGCAGGCATCGCGCTCGGCGCCGCGGTCGCGCCGCCGGACCCGGTGGCCGCGCTCGCCGTCGGCCGGCGGGTCGGGTTGCCCCCGCGGATCGTCACGCTCATCCAGGGCGAGGGGCTGCTCAACGACGCCACCGCCCTGACGCTGCTCACCGTCGCGGTCGCCGCGGCCTCCGGGGACGGCTTCTCCACCTGGGGCGCGCTGGGCCAGTTCGCGCTGGCCGCGGCCGGCGGGGTCGCGGCGGGCCTGGTCGTCGCCTACGGGGTCCGGCCGCTGCGCCGGCTGCGCCGCGACCCGCTGACGTCCAACGCGATCTCCCTGGCCACCCCGTTCATCGCCTACCTGCTCGCTGAGTCCGTGGACGTGTCCGGCGTGCTGGCCGTCGTCGTCGCCGGGCTGGTCATCGCGCACAACGCGCCGTACTGGCAGTCGGGCGCCACCCGGCTGCAGACCGACGCGGTCTGGCGGCTGGTCGACTTCCTCCTCGAGGGCGTGGTGTTCCTGCTCATCGGCCAGCAGCTGCCCGCGGTCATCGGCAACCTGGGCCAGTACGCACCCTCGACGGTCGTGGTCGCCTCGGCCATCACGGTCGGGGCGGTGCTGCTGGTCCGGCCGCTGTGGCTGTGGCTCACCGAGCACGCGCCGCAGGCGCTGCACATGCGCCTGGGCGGTTCACCGGTCGAGGCCGAGTCCATCCCGCCGGGCGGCCGCTCCCCCGCCGCGCCCCGGCTGTCCGGCCGGGAGATCACCGTGCTGAGCTGGGCCGGCACCCGCGGCGTCATCAGCCTCGCCGCCGTCTTCACGATCCCGCGGGTCACCGACGCCGGTGCCCCCTTCCCCGACCGCGACCTGCTGCTCTTCTGCGCCTTCCTCGCCGTGCTGGTCACGCTGGTCGGCCAGGGCGCCACCTTCGCGCCGCTGGTCCGCCGCCTGGGCCTGCGCGCCGACGCCGCCGACGCCGCCCGGCTGCGCAACCAGGCGCGCGCCGCCGCCGTCGAGGCGGGGTTGACCCGGCTCGACGAGCTGCAGGCCGAGCAGCACGACCACGTCGACGACGCGGCCATCGAGGCGATCCGCGGCGCGCTGAGCACGCGACTGGACCGCTACCGCCGGCGGCTGGAGGCGCTCGAGGACGCCGAGGGCGCGGTGCCGCTGTCGCCGCAGTACGAGGCGGCGCTGCGGGTCCGCCGCGCCGTCATCGACGCGGAGCGCCAGGAGCTGCTGCGCTGGCGCGACCTCGGCCGGCTGCCCGACGAGGGCCTGCGCACCCTCGAACGGGAGCTCGACCACCAGGAGAACCTGCTGCCCACCCGCCCGACCTGAGCCCGCCGGCCGCCGCGGTCAGCCGGGCGGGCTGCGGTGGGCGTCGAGCCAGGCGACGACGTCGGCGAGGACATCGTCCTTCTCCGGCTCGTTGTGCGGCTCGTGGTACAGCCCGTCGTAGACCCGCACGGTCAGGTCCGGCGAGGCGGCGTGCTCCCGGACCACCTCGCTGGCCGAGGGCGGCATGAGCCGGTCGGCGCCGCCGTGCAGGACGAGCAGGGGGAGGGTGAGGCTCCTCAGCCGCGCCGGCATCCCGGCCGCGCCGAGCATGATCGCGGTACCGGTGCGGGCGACCATCTTCCCGGTGTGGTTGAGCGGGTCGCTGCGGTAGGCGGCGACCACCTCGGGGTCGCGGCTGACCGTCTCCGGGTCGAGGGTGAGCACGCCCAGGCCCGGCGCCAGCCGCGAGAGCAGCGGCGCCAGCGCCCGCTGCACCGGCGTGGCCGTGCTCGTGTCCAGCGCGGGCGCGGAGACGACGCCGCCGGCCACCCGCTCGTGCGGCGTCCCGGTGAGGTACTGCAGGGCGACCAGCCCGCCGAGGCTGTGGCCGTAGACGAACAGCGGCACACCGGGGTGCCGGCCGGCGGCGGTGCGCACGAGGGTGGCCACGCCGTCGACGGCGGCGTCCAGGCCGGTGATGTCTCCGCGCCGGCCGGGCGAGCGGCCGTGCCCCGGGTGGTCGGCGGCGCAGCTCGCGTACCCGGCCGCGCCGAGCCGCTCGGCCACGTGCGCGTACCGGCCGCCGTGCTCGTGCGCTCCGTGCACGAGGACGACGACGCCGACCGGGTCGGGCGGCGTCCAGCCCTGCCAGTACAGCCCCGAGGGCAGCGTGCCCTCCTCGTGCTCGAGCGCGCGGCCGGTGTCCTCGGTCATGCGTCCTCCCCAGCCCGCCGGTGTCCCGGCGCGGCAGCATGCCACCCCCGGCGGCGGGCGGGTCGGCGCGGCCCGGACGGCGGCGGGCCGGGATCGCCCGTCGCCGGCAGTCGCGCCCGTGACGGGACGGTCCGGCTCCGACCTGCGGGGACGTCGGGTTGCCCCGTCCCGGCCCGTCCGGGCCGCCGGATCCGCACTCCGAGACCCGGGCGTGTCACCCGATCGGGTGGCACACTCCATGCCGAGCAGTCGCCGACTCTGAGTAACCGCACCGGCGGCGCCACGAACGTCGGGAGCAGACCCGGCCAGGAGGTCTCGCCGTGCGTCCAGCGATGACGACGACCGTCCCCGGTCCCCACCCGTGCCCGGACCCCGCCGGCTGGCTCGCCGCCGCCGCCGGCCGGTGGCACGCCGCCGGGGACCTCGACTCCGCCGTCCGCGCCGTGGTGACCGACACCGCCGGCCTGCTGCCGGAGGGCGCCGCCGTGTCGGTCACCCTCCTGGCTGCCGGCCGCCGTCCCCGCGACCCGGTGGCCAGCGACGCGACAGCCGCCTCGCTCGACACCGTGCAGGTCGGCAGCGGCGAGGGTCCGTTGGTCACGGCCCTGGGCGGCACACCGGACGGCAGCGCCGACCTCGCCCACGACCCACGGTGGTCCTGCTTCGCCGGGCACGCCGCGGCCGCGGGGGTCCGGGCGGTCGTCTGCCTGCCCCTGGACACCGGCCGTGAGGTGATCGGCGCGCTGTCGGTGTACGGCGCCGGCCCCGGCGCCCCGGCCGACCCCGCGGCCCTGGCCCCGGTGGCCGGGCACGCGGCGCTCGCGCTGCGGGCCGTGCAGCGCATCGAGCACCTGACGACGGCGGTGGCCAGCCGCGACGTCATCGGTCAGGCCAAGGGGGTCCTCATGGAGCGCTACCGGATCACGTCCGACGCCGCCTTCGGCATCCTCGTCCGCGCCTCCCAGGACACCCACCGCAAGGTGCGCGACGTCGCCGCGCTGGTCACCGAGACCGGGGAGGCCCCCGGGACCGCCGGGTACGCGGACGTCGACCGGTGAGCCGGGGACGGCACGACTGGGTCGTCCTCGACAGCGAGGAGGCCCACGCCCAGGTAGTGGGCGACTTCGTCGCGGAGGGGGTCCGGCGCGGCGAGTGCGTGCTGCTCACCGGCCTGGGCGTCCGCGAGCAGCGGCTGTGGACACGGCTGCGCCGCTCCGGCGTCGTCCCGGAGACCTGGCAGCCCTCGGCGTCGACGGCGGTGCGGGTCCTGCCGCCCGACCCCGACCGGCTGCCCGGGGCCGTGGCGGCCGCCCTCGCCGAGGGGTACCCCGGCGTGCGGTTCAGCGGCGCGCTGACCACGCCCGGCGACAACAGGTTCGAGGCGGTGGTCAGTAACCTGACCGAGGACGCGCCCCTCACCGTGCTGTGCCCCTACTTCCGCGACCTGCTGGTGCCCGGACAGCGGGAGACCCTGGTGACCCGTCACGACTCCGAGCACGACGCCACCGCCGAGTTCGACGACGGAGTGTTCCGGCTGAGCTGGTCCGGCGACGTGCTGCGCCTGGCCGGCGAGCTCGACTCCGGCAACGCCGACGGCCTCCGCGCGGTGCTCCGGGCGACGCTGCCCGACGACGGGCGGCCGGCCACCTGGGACGTCGTCGACCTGCGCTTCCTCGACGTCGGTGCCGCCGACTCCCTGGTCGCCGCGGCCGCCGGACCCCCCGGGCTGACCCTGGTCGGCGCCTCGCGGCTGACCTCGCGGCTGGTCCGCCTGCTCGCCGACCGGCACCCCGGCCGCTCGGTGCAGCTGGCCGACTCCTCCCGCGGGGGGACCGACCAGTGATCACGCCCCCCGGTGGACGGACGAGCCGGTGAGCGCGACGACCGTCGCGCCGGTGCACCGGTGCGCCTTCCACGACGGCCCGGAGCAGGCCGGGGAGATCGCGGCGGAGCTGACCCGGCGGGCGATGGCCGCCGGGTCGCCGGTGGTGGCGCACGTCGACGACGTCGTCCGGCAGGTCCTCGTCGAGCGGGTGCCCGACGCACCGGTGACCTTCGTGCCCCCGCGGATCCTGGTCGAGGTCCCGCTCCCCGTCCTGGCCGAGGACTGGGCCCGGCACCTGGGCCCCGGGCACGGCGGGCTGGTCACCGTCCTGTGCCAGCGGCCGGTCGGGCTCGACCCCGACGTCGAGCGGTGGCGCTGCGCGGAGCAGGACACCACGGACGCGGTCGCGGCCCGGCCCCTCACGGTGACCTGCCTGGTCGACACCACCTACGGGCCCCCCGACGGCGTGGCCATGGCGCGCGGCACCCACCCGGTGCTGTGGTTCGACGGCCTGGACCTGCCCAACCCCGACCTCCGCCCGCCGACCGTCCTGCCGGCCCGGAGCGGCCCGGTGACCGAGGCGGTCCTCGACCCGCGGGCGGCGGCCGCCAACCGCCGGTGGTGGCACGGGCGGCTGGCCGCGGCCGGGATGCCCGAGGGACGGCGCGAGGAGCTGGTCCTCGTGCTCCACGAGGCCGTCACCCTCGCCGCCGCGCTGAACGGCGACCCGGCGGCCATCCGCGTCCGCCTCACCGTGGCCGGGGACGCCGCGTCGGGGACGACGGTGACCGGCGAGGTGGTCACCCGCACGCGGTGCGAGGTGCTCAGGCCCTCCACCGTGCCGTCGGACCGGCGGCTGCTGATGCTGTGGCTGGCGGAGAAGGTCTCCCCGGCGGTGACGCTGGCGGTGCTGCCCGAGGCCGACGGCGCCCGGTTCCTGGTGTCCGCACAGCCCCCCGACCGCGCCTGAGGCCGGACGGGTCACGGCTCGGCAACGGGTCGCGGGACCGCGCACCCCGGGCGGTGCGCGTTCGTTGGACCCGGAGGGGTGGTCGTGCGGTGACCGGCAGCGAGGGCGAGGGCGACGCCGGGAGCGTCGCCGGAGGAGGACACGCCGGCTCCGCCGACGTGGACCGGCCGGCCGAGGCACGGACGTGGGTGCGGACGTGGGCCGAGGCCGCCGGCTGTCCCGCCGCCGTCGTCGAGGAGCTCGTGCTGCTGGTGTCGGAGGTGCTGGTGGCCGACGCCGCGCGGGCCGGTGCGGCGCACGGGCCGCGGCGCCTGCGCGCCGTCCCGGGCGAGGGCGGCCTCGTGGTCGAGGTGGGGCTCCCGGCACCGCTGCTGCCACTGCCGGAGCAGCCCGCCGCCGACGACCCGCGGGCCCGGCTGGCGGTGGCCGCCGCGGCGGCCCTGTCCGTCGCGGTGGACGCCCGGCCCGCCGACGACGGCGGTCAGTCGGTGCGGATCCGGACCCGGGCGTGAGCCGGTCCGGCGCCCGAGAGCGCCGGACCGGCGACGGCACGTCCTCAGCCGGGCAGCAGCCGCCCGAGCAGGCCCTTGACCGTCGACCCGAGCCGGTAGGACTGCACCAGCCAGGCGTTGCACACGATCACCGCACCGGCCAGGGCCGGGACGGCCGCCTGGGTGACCCGCTGCCGCGCCTGCCACTTCTTGATCTCCGCCGGAGTGCCGGCCGAGGGCAGCGTGGCGTCCTTGACCTCGAGGCTCCCGTCGCGGGCGGCCTGCTCGGCCAGCTTCCCGATCTGTGCGCCGGAGTAGGCGGCGTAGGCGGTGGCGCCCGCGCCGGCCACCGTGAGCGCCGCCTTGAGCGTGCCGACGGACGCGTAGCCCTCCTGCAGCGCCAGCCGCTCCTTGTTCGAGCGGGTGAGCTGCAGGCCGGTGACCAGCGTGGCCAGGATGCCGCCGAACTGCGCGGGCTGGAACCGCGACCAGGCGGAGCTGGCCACCCGGACCTTGTCGATGCCCGCGGTCAGGTCGCTGCCGGACTTGTTCACCCCCGCGATGCCCATGACCGAGCCGCCGAACCACAGGGCGGTGCCCAGGTCGTGCACCGACTGGGCCAGGAAGTGGTTGTCCGTCGTCTTCGTCACGAGTGCTCCCGTCCGGGTGCCCGCCGGGGAGCGCGGCACCGCGTCGAACCGTCGCCGGCGTCCCCGCTGCTCAGGGGCCGGTCGGTCGTGCCGGGTCGCTACCCCGCCCGGGCGCGCCGGGAAACAGCGCGCCCGGACGGGAGCGGCTCACTCCGACGCGGTGGCGGTGTCGCCCTGCGCCTGCTCGCTGCTGCGCGGGCCGATCCACACCGTCTTGGCGTTGGTGAACTCGTACATGCCGAGCTCGGTGAGCTCCCGGCCGTAGCCGCTCTGCTTGACCCCACCGAAGGGCAGCTCGGGGTAGCTGGTGACCATCCCGTTGACGAAGGCCATGCCCGACTGGACGTCGCGGATGAAGGTGGCCCGCTCCTGCTCGTCCTCGCTCCACAGGTTGCTGCCCAGGCCGTAGGGGTGGCTGTTGGCGATCTCGATGGCCTCCTCGAGGGAGTCGACCGTCCACAGCGCGGCGACCGGGCCGAAGACCTCCTCGTCGTAGAGGTCCATCTCCGGCGTGATGCCGGTGAGCAGGGTCGGCTCGTAGAACCACCCCGGCCGGTCGGGCCGCTTCCCGCCCGTGACCACGGTGGCGCCCTTGTCGACGGCGTCCTGCACGTACTTCTCGACGTCCTCCCGGCCGGACTCGGTGGCCAGCGGGCCGACCTTCGTGTCCTCGGCCATGGGGTCGCCGACGGTCAGCGCCGCGAGCTTCTCGGCGAACAGCCGGGTGAACTCCTCGGCGACGTCGGTGTGCACGAAGAACCGCTTGGCCGCGATGCAGCTCTGCCCGTTGTTCTGGCAGCGCGCGGTGACCGCGACCTCGGCGGCGCGGTCGAGGTCGGCCGAGGGCATGACGATGAACGGGTCGCTGCCGCCGAGCTCGAGGACCGTCTTCTTCAGCACGTCGCCGGCGATGGAGGCCACCGACTGCCCGGCCGGCGCGCTGCCGGTGAGGGTGGCCGCGGCGACGCGGTCGTCGCGCAGCACCCGCTCGATCGCCGAGGAGCCGACGAGCAGGGTCTGGAAGACGTCGACGGGGAAGCCGGCCTTGCGGAATAGCTCCTCGATGTAGAGCGCCGTCTGCGGCACGTTGCTGGCGTGCTTGAGCAGGCCGACGTTGCCGGCCATGAGCGCCGGCGCGGCGAAGCGCATCGCCTGCCAGAGCGGGAAGTTCCACGGCATGATCGCCAGGACCACGCCGATCGGCTGGTGGACGACGTAGGCGTCGTCGGCACCCACGGCTCCGGCGTCGGCGGGCAGGGGTTCGAGCATCGCCGCGCCGTGCTCGGCGTAGTAGCGCAGCCCCTTGGCGCACTTGCCGACCTCGGCCTTCGCCGCGGCCAGCGTCTTGCCCATCTCGGTGACCATGAGCTCGGCCACGGCGTCGGTGTCGCCGTCGAGGACGTCGGCGGCGGCACGCAGCCAGCCGGCGCGCTCCTCGGGGCTGGTCAGCCGGTAGGAGCGGAACGCGGTGACGGCGCGGTCGAGTCGCTCGTCGACGGCCTCGTCCGACAGCGCCTCGTAGGTCTTGAGCGTCTCACCGGTGGCCGGGTTGATCGTCGCGATCGCCATGTCGGTCTCTCCCGTCGTCGGCGTGCGGGGTGCACGCCTCTCCGGCAGGAGGCCCTACCCGGCCGCGCGCGGGTCATCCGCGCTCACCCGGCGGGCAGTCCGGCCAGGCCGGCGACCAGCCCGAGGACGGCGCAGATCCCGAGCGTGCGCAGCACCGACCACCGCGCCCGGAACAGCAGGACGGCGGCGACCGCGGCGATCACCCACGTCACCGGCCGCACGCTGGCGGGGACGGGCAGCTCCAGCGCCAGCGGCCCGGCGGTCGTCGTCTCGGAGAACAGCGTGTGGACGGCGAAGTAGACGCCGAGGTTCGCGATCACCCCGACGACCGCGGCGGTGATCCCGGTCAGCGCCGCCGACAGCGACCGGTTGCCGCGCAACCGCTCCATGTACGGGGCGCCGAGCAGCACGAACAGGAAGCTCGGCACGAAGGTCACCCAGGTGACCAGCAGCGAGGCCAGTACCGCGGCCACCCACGGGTCCAGGGCGCCGGGGTGGCGGTGGGCGCCGAGGAAGGCGACGAACTGCACGACCATGATCAGCGGGCCCGGGGTGGTCTCGGCCAGCGCGAGCCCGCGGACCATCTCCCGCGGCGAGAGCCAGCCGTACACCTCGACGGCCTGCTGCGCGACGTAGGCCAGCACCGCGTAGGCGCCGCCGAAGGTGACCACCGCGGCGCCGGAGAAGAACAGGCCCTGCTGGGTGAAGACGCTGCCCGCGCCGGTCAGCAGGGCGACCGCCGCGATCGGCACCCCCCACACGAGCAGCCCGACGAGCAGCACCGTCACGGTGCGGCGGACGGTGGGCGCCTCGTGGTGCAGGACGTCGTCGGAGATCACCGGAGGCGGGCCGGCGTCGGGACCCTCGGCGGCCTTCCTCCGCGGCAGCGCCGAGGGCCGCCAGCGGCCGAGGGCCCAGCCGGCGCCCCCGGCGAGGGCGACGACCACGGGGAAGGGCACGCCGAACAGCGCGAGCGCGAGGAAGGACGCCACCGCGAGCGCGACCAGGGCCCGGCTGTCCAGCGCCTTCCTGGCGACGCGGACGACCGCCTGCACGACGATCGCCAGCACGGCCGCGGCGAGCCCGGCGAACACCGCGGTGATCACGGTCGTGGTGCCGAAGGCGACGTAGACCGCCGAGAGCGCGAGCAGCGCGACGACGCCGGGCAGGACGAACAGGCCGCCGGCGACCAGGCCGCCGCGGGTGCCGTGCAGCAGCCACCCGACGTAGGTGGCCAGCTGCTGGGCCTCGGGACCGGGCAGCAGCGTGCAGTAGTTCATGGCGTGCAGGAACCGGCGCTGGCCGATCCAGCGCCGCTCGTCGACCAGCTCGCGCTGCATGACCGCGATCTGCCCGGCCGGCCCGCCGAAGGTCTGCAGCGAGACGAGGAACCAGGCGCGGACGGCGTCGCGGAAGGGCGGCACCGCGGTGGCCGGGACGGGGGCGGCCTGCGGGGTGGGCTCGGACATCGGGTCTCCGTCGGGGTCAGGCCGGCTCGCGGCCGAGCAGCAGGCGGCGGCGGACGTACTCGTACAGGCCGTCGAGCAGCGGGCCGGAGACGGCGAGGGTGCGCTCGTCGTCGCCGGTCATCGACAGGCCGCGCAGCAGGACGTCGAGGCCCGGGGCCTCCGGGGCGTCGAAGCGGCCGTCGTCGAGGTCGGCCTCGTGGACGATCTCGCCGATCCGCTCCAGCACGGGGTCGTCGAGGCCGTGGACGCGCAGGATCGTCTCGAAGGAGCAGCCGCCGCCGACGTGGCCCAGCGCCACCCCGCGCATGTCGAACGGCGTGGCGTCGGGCGGGACGTCGGCGGAGTCGGTGACGAAGAGGAACTCAGCGTCGGGGTCGAGGAAGCGACGGATCAGCCAGGCGCAGGCGGCGCGGTCGACGTGGATGCCCGCCCGGGTCGCCCACCTCACGAGCGCCGCCCCGTGGCGACGGGCTCCCCCACCGCGGCGGCCAGCACGCGGAGGGCGGCCCCGGCGGCGTCCCGCTCGGGCGGGGGGAAGAAGTCGCGCCGGCCGATCGCCCGCCACTCGCCGCGCAGCCGGCGCGGCACGCGGGCCCGCCCGTCGTCGGGACCCTCCAGCGCGGCGGTGCACTCAGCAGCCAGGGCGCGGTACTCCTCGGCCCGGGCCGCGGCCATGCCCGCCGCGAGCTCGCGCTCCTGGGCGGCGGTGGCCGGCCGGGCGGCCCAGGTGCCGGCGGTGCCGCCGGCGGCCAGGACGTCGTCGGCGAGCCACTCGAGCGCCTCGCGGGTGCGCGCGTCGGCCGGCAGCGCGACCACGCCGTCGGCCAGCTGGGCGACGCCGAGCCGCCGCAGCCGCCGCCACAGCGTGGTCCGCGGCCCCGAGGGCTCGCGCGGCAGCCGGTAGGAGAGCAGCACCCACTCCCCGGTCGCCGTCACGCGCAGATGCAACCACGGTTGCAGAGTGGTCGTCCACCGGTCCGGGGAGGTCGTCTGCGTGGCGGGCACCCGGGCGTGCGTGCAGCGGCAGCCTCGTCCACCTGAAGCGGTCGGTGCGTCGGGCAGCCCTGTTCCGGCTGGTCGCCTCGGACCGGCTCGCGGACGGCGAGGAGCCCGACGTCCGCACCGCCTACCTCCGCGCCGCGACTGCGGACCACGAGCGGATGCTCGGGGTGCTGGACACCGCGCGGTGAGGGCAGGGGCGGATCGAGGCCCCAGCGCACGACGAGCACGGCCGTCCGCTGGGACAGCGGCGGCCGTGCTCGATCTCGGTGGGTCAGGCGGCGTGCAGCAGTGGTGCCGGGGTGGTGATCTCGGTGCCGTCGGGTCGCCAGGTGCGCCATCGGCCATCCGGTTGTCGCTCCACGCGGAAGCCGGAGTGGACCTTGCTGTGGTGCCGCTCGCACAGCAGCGCACTGTTGTCGAGGGTGGTCTCGCCGCCGTCGAGCCAGTGCACCAGGTGGTGCACCTCCGCCCACCACGTCGGGGCATCGCAGCCGGCGAACACGCACCCCCCGTCGCGCAGCTCCACCGCCCGCCGCAAGTAGCGGTCGGCCAGGCGGTGCTCGCGACCGAGGTCGATCGGTGCCCCGTCGGGGCCGAAGACGACTCGGCTGATGGTGCCGTCGCAGGCCAGCCAGCGGGCCCGAGCGGCGGAGATCGTGGCGCCGAACCCCATCCGTCCGGCACCGTGCCCGGTGGCGTCGTCGGCCAGGTCGTCGAGGTCGATCATGACCGCCACGTGCGGCTTGACCGTGCGCAGGATCGGCAGGCCACCGGCGGCGAGGGCGTTGTCGGCCAACTGCACCAGGGCGTCGCCGAGCCGCTGGGCGCGGCTGCGCTCGTCCCCGGCGGGCCGCTCGGCCTGCACGAACGACTCCACCGCCGCCTGCAACCTCTCCCCACCCACGGCATCGAGCTCCCCGCGGATCGACAGCGACCCGTCGGCGTGCTTCGACAGCGTCAGCCGCCGCCCCTCGGTGGCGTCGGGTTCGGGGCCGTCGGGGTCGAGGTCGGCCAGGTAGTGCCGCACCGCGGCGAGGAGGTCGGCGTACGAGTGCTCGACGGCCACGCCGGTGAGCACGGCGTCGATGACGGCCAGGTCCACCCCCTGCTCGGCGGCGGCCTGCAGGCGCTGGGGTGTCAGCGCGGACGCAGCGATCGTCACCTGCTCGGCGGTGACCAGTCCGGCGTCGTGGGCCTCGGCCAGCGCCGGCAGGTGCTCGAGCACCCGGCCGTTGCCCACGAGTCGGGCGGCCGCGGCGGCCGAGCGCCGGCAGTGCCCCCGCAGCCACGAGGCCGTGCTCTTCAGCCCGTCGCGCTCGGGCGCCTGCGACAGCTCCGCGGCACGCACCCGGCGGGCCAGCAGGGCGTCGATCCGGTTGCGCTCGGCGACCAGCGCGGCGACGTCGTCGAGGACGTCCCCACTGCTCCACCCATCCGAACACATGTACGGAGTCTATCCGGACGGATCCGGCTCTGCAGCTCGAATCCGCAGCTCAACGGCTTGTCCACAGAAGTCACGTGAGCCTCGATGGCGCGCTGCAGCCACGTCAGGCCGGGGACGAGCGGCGGGAGCGGAAGTCGCCGCGACCGGTGTCGCGCCGCCAGTCGTCGAAGGACTCACCGGTGAGCTCCTCCAGCAGCGCGATGTCGGGCAGCAGCGGCGCCAGGACCTCGCGTCGCACCTCGACCGGCATCGGCGGTCGCGGCGCCCGGCCGGCGTGCAGCGCGGCCAGCAGCGGCCGCGAGACCTGCCGCCACACCTGCGGCGGCGCGTAGGCGCCCAGCGCCGCACCGGCCCGGACGGCGGAGGACAGCAGCCGGTGCCGGAGGCCGTCGGCGACGTAGGGCTTCACGTTCTCCGGCGCCACGGTGTGCGCGATCCCGGGCGCCACGCCGAGGAACTCGCTGACCCGGTCGAGCGTCTCGCGCGGGCTGTCGACCAGCTGCCGGTACCGGAGCAGCAGCACCTGCGACCGCGGCAGGACCCGGTACAGGTCGCGCAGCTGCTCGCCGTAGCGGCCCAGGCCGCGGTAGTGCCAGAACGGCGCCCACCCGTCGGCGATCCGGGCGGCCTCCGACCCGACCGCGGCGGCGAAGTCGGCCTCGGGCTCCAGGCCGTCGGCGCGCAGGTGCACCCAGTTCGACCACGCCCGGTCCACCGGGTCGCGCACGATCGCGACCACGCGCACCCCGGGGACGTCGGCGGCCAGCCGCTCCTGCGCCGCCCGGTCATAGAGGTAGAACGGCGTGCTCTCCCCGCGGACGGCGCCCGGGGGCGCCCCGTCGAACAGCCGCAGGTAGTCCTCGCGGCGCCAGACCCACTCCTGGGCGCTGTGCGCGTCGCCGGGGCCGCGCTGACCGCTGCGCGGCGGGGGGCGGCCGCCGGTCAGGTAGTACTTCGGCTCCTTGACCGGCGACAGGTGGAGCCCGGGGTGGGTGGCCAGCGCCGCGTGCAGCGCCGTCGTCCCGGCCTTGGGCGCGCCGGCGATCACGAACTGCGGCAGCCGGTCGGCGTCGGTGGTCATCGGTGGTCCCCTCCAGGTCGGTCGTCGGTCGCGGTGTACACACGGGGAGCCCCGTCCCCCACACCGAAGGGAGCCGTCGCGTGACCGCGTCCGCGCCCCGCCCGCCGGCGCCCGACCGCTTCTGGGCCGACGCCGAGATCGTCGTCGAGCCCGAGGACCCGCGCCCGGGCTCCTGGGCCGGCGGCCCGTCCGCGCAGCTGGTCGACGGCACCTGGTGGCTGGCCTACCGGCTGCGCCGCCCGGTCGGCGAGGGCCGCGGCTTCGGCAACGTGGTGGCCCGCTCCGACGACGGCGTGCACTTCGAGCCGGTCGTCGCGCTCGGCAAGGACCGCTTCGGCGCCGAGTCGCTGGAGCGCCCGGCGCTGGTGCACACGCCGGAGGGCCGCTGGCGGCTCTACGTCAGCTGCGCGACGCCGGGGACGAAGCACTGGCGGGTCGACCTGCTCGATGCCGCCACCGTCGCGGACCTGGCCACCGCCGAGCCGCGCACCGTCCTGCCCGGCAGCGCCACCGAGGCCCCCAAGGACCCGGTGGTCCGCCGGGACGGCGACCGGTGGCACCTGTGGGCCTCGGTGCACCCGCTCGACGACCCCGACGCCACCGACCGGATGACCACCGAGCACGCCACCAGCCCCGACGGCGTCACCTGGACCTGGCGCGGCACCGCCCTGGCCGGCACCCCCGGCGACTGGGACGCCCGCGGCACGCGGTTCAGCACGGTGGTGCTCGACGGGTCGCGCACGTGGGCGCTCTACGACGGCCGGGCCACCGCGGCGGAGAACTGGGAGGAGCGCACCGGCCTGGCCGAGCACGACGGCGAGGGCGGCTTCCGCGCCGTCCCCGGCGGCCCGCACCTGCAGAGCCCGCACGCGCCGCACGGGCTGCGGTACGCCGACGTGGTGGCGCTGCCCGGCGGCGGCGCGCGCTGGTTCTACGAGGCCACCCGCGCCGACGGCGCCCACGAGCTGCGCACCGTCCTGCTGCCCGGGTGAGCCGGTCCCGGCAAGGGGCAGGCCGCACCGCGGAGCGGGGACCGGAGGAGCCGACAGGTGCACCCCGACACAATATCCGCACCAAGCCGATGGACTTGACAGAGACATCCGTGGCGGGGTCACATGGCCGCGTGGTCCCCGCCCTGACGCTCACCCGCCGGTCCGCCGTGGACCTGCTGCGGGTGGCCAGCGCGCTGTGTCGGGCCGGCTGAGCACCCGACACCCCGCCACCCCTCCGCGCCCGCCCCGAGACGGGGCCCCGCGCGCCTGCCCCGGAGAACCCCCATGAGCCCCCGCTCCGCCCTGTTGTCCCCTGCCCCGCTCGGGATCGGCGCCGTCCACCCCGACAGCCCGGCCGCCGGCACCGACGCCGTGAACCGCTCGACCTCCGCCACCGCCCTGGCCGCCGCGCTGCTCGCCGCCGCCGACGCGTGGGCGCCGCTGGTCCGCCACCGCCCGCACAGCCGCTGGACGCAGCTGCTCCCGGCCGAGCACGCCGCCGCCCTGGTCGACCCGTCCCTGGCCGCCGACCTGGCCGCCGCCCAGGTCTGGCTGCTGTCCTGGCTGCCCGGCCAGGGCACCCCGCTGCACGACCACGGCGGCTCGGCGGGCGCCTTCGCCGTCATCGGCGGGGTGCTCACCGAGGACGTCGTCGGCGGCCGGCCGGGTGCCGTCCGCGAGGCGGCCACCGAGCTGTGGGCCGGGCGGGTGCGTCCGTTCGGGCCACACCACGTGCACCGGGTGACCAACCGGGGCATCCGTCCGGCTGTGAGCGTGCACGTCTACACCCCCGGCCTGTCCACCATGAACCGCTACGAGCTCGAGGACGGCGAGCTGCGGCACCTGTCCACCGAGCGCGCGGGCGTCGACTGGTGAGCGGGCAGCGCCCCCCGGGCGCCAGGAGCATCGACCAGCTGCTCGCCGAGGCCCGCGCGCGGATCACCCGCGTGACGCCCGCGGAGGCCGCGCGGCGGGTGGCCGGCGGGGCGGTGCTGGTCGACATCCGCCCGCAGTCGCAGCGCGCCGCGGAGGGCGAGGTGCCCGGCGCGCTGGTGGTGGAGCGCAACCACCTGGAGTGGCGGTTCGACCCGGGAAGCGACGCGCGGCTGCCGCAGGCCACCGGGTACGACGTCGAGGTGGTCGTGCTCTGCCAGGAGGGCTACACCTCCAGCCTGGCCGCCGACGCGCTGCGCAGCCTCGGGCTCGAGCGGTCCAGCGACGTCATCGGCGGGTTCCGCGCCTGGGCCGCCGACGGGCTGCCGACCACCGGCGGCGCCTGAACCGGTCCGGGGACGGCGGCGCGCTGCGGGGCCGCCGTCCCCGGACCGCGGCTCAGGTCTTGCTCCTGCCCTGCGCGGACGAGTGCTCGTGGCGGTCGTCGCCCGAGCGGACGTGGTGGGTCTGCTCCGAGGCGCCCGTCCCGGCCGCCACGCCGGACAGGACGGCGAAGGTGCGCCGCGCCATCAGGTCCGCGCCGAGGCCGCGCTCGGCCCGGGCACGCGCCCGGGCGCCGAGGACGGCGCGGGCCGCGGGGTCGGTGAGCAGCCCGCGCAGCGCCGCGGTGAGCGCGCCGGCGTCCTCGACCGGGACGACCACAACGTCCTCCCCCACCGCCCGCCGCACGTCGCCGACGTCGGTGCTGACGCACGGCAGCCCCTCGGCCATCGCCTCCAGCAGCACCAGCGGCAGCGCCTCGACCCGGGAGGACAGCACGAACAGGTCCAGCCCGGCGAGGAAGCCGCGCACGTCGGTGACCCACCCGGGGAAGGCGACCGGCAGGCCCTCGGCCGCCGCGCGCAGCCGCTCGCCGTCGCGGCCGGCCCCGCCGACGACGGCCTCGAACGGCACGTCCAGCCGGCGCAGCGCGGCCAGCAGCACGTCGAAGCCCTTCTGCGCGGTCAGCCGGCCGAAGGCGCCGATCCGCGGCACCGCGTGCCCGGCCGGGCCCGCGGGGTCGGCCGGGACGTCGACGCCGTTGGGGACGACGTGCACCCGCGCCGGGTCCAGGCCCAGGTCGGCCAGCAGCTGCTCGCGGCCCTGCACCGACGGGCTGACGGCCCCGGCCAGCCGGCGGTACAGGGCGGCGAGCGTGGCCCGCTCCTCCCCCGCCCGCGTGTCACCCACCAGGTGCAGCACGCCGACCGTGGGCGCCACGTCGAGCGCGGCGGCCACCGCGGCGGTGTTGGAGGCGGGGTCGACCAGGTTGACCACGACGACGTCGGGGCGCTGCGCGGCCAGCGCGTCGCGGGTGGCGGGCGCGGCGGCGGTGTGCCGGGTCAGCGGGACGACGGTCCGGTCGACGGCGAGGCCGGAGAACCCGCCCGCCACCGGCTCGGCGCAGACCAGCGACGCCGTCGCCCCGTTCCCGGCCGCCCGGCGCAGGTGGTGGGTCAGCCACACCTCGGCCCCGCCCCAGCCGTCGGAGTCGGCGACGAAGGAGACCCTCACGAGGCCGCCAGCTCGCGCGCGGCCCGCGCGACCGCGGCCGGCTCGATCGTCAGCGCGCAGCGGAACTCGATGGGGCAGGCCAGGTGCGGGCACGGCGCGCACGCCACGGTCGGCGTCAGCGCGCGGTGCCGCGGGCCGGGGTGCGCCCAGCGGACGGGGTCGCCGGGCAGGAACACGGTGACGCTGCGGGCGCCGACCGCGGCGGCGAGGTGCGCCGAGCCGGTGTCGTTGCCCACCAGCACGGCGCTGTCGCGCAGCAGCGCGGCCAGCCCGCCGAGGCTGGTCGCGCCGGTGAGGTCGACCGCCGGTGCCCGCATCGCCGCGACCACCCGCGCGGAGATCTCCCGCTCGCCGGGCACCCCGGTGACGACGACGGCCAGGCCGTCGGCGGCCAGCGCGTCGCCGACGGCGGCGTAGCGCCCGACCGGCCAGCGCCGGGTGGGCGCCGAGGCGCCGGGGTGCAGGACGGCGTAGCGGCCGGGCTCGAGGCCGGCGGCCGCGAGGGTGGCCGCGTGCTCGGCCTCGTCGGCGGCGGTCACGGGGAAGCCCATGCCGGCGTCCCCGCCCAGGGGCAGTCCCAGGTGCTCGAGCAGGGCGACGTGCCGGTCGGCCTCGTGCAGGTGCAGCGGGTAGCGCAGGTGGAGCGCCTCGCTGCCGGGCGACGGGTCCCAGCCGGTGGGGGCGAACCCTCCGGTGAGCCGGGCGCCGAGGGCGGCCGTGACCCGGTTGGCGGCCGGCCGGTCGCCGTAGGCCTGCAGCGCGAGGTCGAACCGGCGCTCCCGGGCGGCAGCGGTGAACGGCGCCCAGCCGGCGGCGTCGACGGGGCCGTCGGGGATCCCGGCGGCGCCCGGGAAGGGCAGCAGGTGGTCGACGGTGCCGCCGAGCCGCGCGACCACCGGCGCCATCCGGCCGAAGGTGACCAGGGTGACCTCGACGTCGGGGCGGGCGGCGCGCAGCCGGCGCAGCGCCGGGACGGTGCACAGCAGGTCGCCGAGCCCGACGCGCAGCCGGACGAGGGCGAGCCGGCGGACGGCGGGATCGGCGAGCGGGGCGGTCACCAGCGCCCTCTGCCCCGACGGTGTGGCGGGCTAACGCCGGGGCCGCGCCGCGGCGGGGCCCGTGGTGCACTACAGGTCCGCCCCCCAGAGCCGGAGGTCCCCGCGTGCCCCGCCCCGCCGTCCCCGCTGGTCCCGTGCACGTGCTGCGGCTGTGCAGCGTCTTCGAACCCGACGCGCAGCAACGACCGGCGCGGCCGGGGCACCTGGCCGGGGAGCTCGACGGGCGGGCGGCGCGCTTCGACCCGATCGGCGGGATGCAGAACCACACCGCCACGCTGACCCGCTGCCTCGACGACCAGGGGGTGCGGCAGACGGTGGTCACCGCCCGGCTGGCCGGCCCCCGCGGCGAGACGCCTCTCGGCGCCGGCGCCCGGGTGCACCGCACCGGCCTGCCGGTGCCGCGGCTGCGGCAGCTGTGGGCCCTGACCGGGCTCCCCGCGGTGCTGCGCGCCGGGCGGCGGGCCGGCTCCCCGCCCGTCGACGTCGTCCACGCCCACCAGGGCGAGGACCTCGCCACCCTGCCGCTGGCCCGGCTGGCCGCCCGGGTGCACGACTGCCCCCTGGTGGTCACGCTGCACTGCAGCGTCGGGCACACGCTGACCGGCCGCGGCGCCCGGGTGCGGCTGCTGCGGGCGCTGGGCGGGTGGATCGAGCGCAGCACGCTGCGGCGGGCCGATGCCGTCGTGGTCCTCACCGGGCGCACGGCCGCCGCGCTGGACGCCGACGGCGTGCCGGCGGAGCGGATCTCGACCATCCCGTCGGGCTTCGACCCGGCGCTGTTCACCGGTGCGGCCGGCGACGTCTTCCCCGGCGTGGCCCGGCCGCGGATCGGTTACGTCGGGCGGCTGGCGCCGCAGAAGCGGGCCGACCTGCTGGTGCGGGCGTTCGGGCGGGTGCGCTCCGCGGCCTCCCTGGTCGTCGTCGGCGACGGTCCCGACCGGGCGCTGGTGGAGCGGCTGGCCGCCGAGGGGCCGGCGGCGGAGCGGACGACGCTGGCCGGGTTCGTCGAGCACCGCCGGGTGCCCGCCGTGCTGGCCTCGCTCGACGTGCTGGTGCTGCCCTCGGCCTACGAGGAGATGGGCTCGGTGCTCACCGAGGCGATGGCCGCCGGGCTGCCGGTGGTGGCCAGCGACGTCGGCGGGATCCCCGAGGTCGTGCGGCACGGCGAGACCGGGCTGCTCGTGCCCCCCGGCGACGTCGACGCACTCGCCGCCGCGCTGGACCTGCTCGCCGGCGACCCGGCGCTGCGGGCCCGCCTCGCCGCCGGCGCCCGGGCACGCTCGACCGACTACGGCTGGCCGGCGCTGGCCGCGCGGGTGGCAGGCGTCTACGACCGGGTGCTGGGGGTGCCCGCCGTCGAGCGGGCGGCCGCGTGAGCGATCCCGCCCGGGTCGCCGTCCTGGTGCCGGTGCACGACCAGGCCGCCTTCCTGCCCCGCGCCCTGGAGTCGCTGCTCGCCCAGGAGGAGACGGCGTGGGAGGCGGTCGTCGTCGACGACGGGTCGCGCGAGCCGGACGCCGTCGCCGCCGCCGTCCCCGCCGACCCGCGGGTGCGGCTGGTGCGCACCCGGGACAACCGCGGGCTGGGGGCGGCGCTCAACACCGCGCTCGACGAGACCACCGCCCCCGTCGTCGCCCACCTGCCCGCCGACGACGTCTGGTTCCCCGGCCACCTGACCGCCCTGCTCGGCTGCCTGGCCGACCCGGCGGTGGTGCTGGCCCGCGCCGGGCTCGACGAGCCCGCCGGTACGCCGTACGCGCAGCTCGTGCAGGTGGCGCACCGGCGCACCGGCGACCGGTGGACCGAGCGCGCCGAGCTGGAGACCGACGACCTCGACCGGCTGATGTGGTCGCGGGTCGCCGCCCGCGGGCGGACCGCCGACACCGGCCGGGTCACCTGCGCCTGGACGCGGCACCCCGGGCAGCGGTCGCGGGCGATCCGCGAGTCGTTCGACGGCGGGCTCAACGTCTTCCGCATGCGCTACCGGGTGGCGCACCCGCTGCGGTTCGCCTCCACCGACGGCGGGGAGACCGACGAGGTCGCCCGCTACGCCCGCTTCCGGGCGCGGTCCCATCCCGCCGCCGACGACGGGCTGCGCGTGCTCCTCGTCGGGGAGCTGGCCTTCAATCCCGAGCGGGTGCTGGCGCTGGCCGAGCGCGGGCACGCCCTCACCGGGCTGTGGACCGACACCGCCCTCGGCGACGCCACCGTCGGGCCGCTGCCGTTCGGCTCCGTCCCCGACGTCGACCGCGACCGGTGGCGCGAGGGGGTGCGCGACCTGGCGCCCGACGTCGTCTGGGCCCAGCTGAACTGGCGGGCGGTGCCGTTCGCGCACGCCGTCCGCTCGGCCTTCCCGGACCTGCCGTTCGTGTGGCACTTCAAGGAGTCGCCGCAGCGCAGCGTCGTCCGCGGGGAGTGGCCGCTGCTCGCCGACCTGGTGTGCGGGGCCGACGCCTGCCTGCTGGCCACCGAGGAGGAGCGCGACTGGTTCGCCCTGGCGCTGGCCGGCCGGGTGGACCCCGCGCGGCTCGGCGTCCTGGACGGCGACCTGCCCAAGCGCGAGTGGCTCGACGCGCCGCTGTCGCCGAAGCTCTCGGACGCCGACGGGCAGCCGCACACCGCCGTCGTCGGCCGGCCCTCGGGGCTCGACCTCGACTGGGTGCTGGCGCTGGCCGACCGCGGTGTGCACACCCACCTCTACGGGCAGGTGCGCGCGCCGGGGCCCAAGGGCTCGTGGACCGGCTGGCTGCACGAGGCCCTCGCCCGCGCGCCCGGACACGTGCACGTGCACCCGGCGGTGGGGCCGGCGGACTGGGTGCGCGAGCTGTCCCGGTACGACGCGGGCTGGCTGCACCGCTTCGACAGCAGCAACGGCGGGGACCTGCGCCGGGCCAGCTGGGACGACCTCAACTCCCCCGCCCGGCTGCCGGTGCTGCTCGCCGCCGGACTGCCGCTGCTGCAGCAGGCCAACCCCGGGTCGCTGGTGTCGGTGGAGCGGGTGGTGCGCGCGGACGGGACCGGGTTGTCCTACCGCTGCGCCGACGACGTCGCCGACGTCCTCATCGCCGAGGTGGCGGAGCGGACCGGGCAGGCCGCCGCGCTGGCCGCCCGCGAGCGGCACACCTTCGACGCCCACGCCGACCGCCTGGTCGACCTCTTCCGCTCGATCACCCGCTAGGACCCCGGACCGTCGGACCCCGCTCGTAGCGTCGGCGCCGTCCCGAGCGAGGAGGGCAGCGAGGAGGGCGAGGTGTCCCACGAGCTGCGCTGGGCGGTCACCGACGGGCCGGACGGCACGGCGGCGGTCGTGCTGCCCGACGACGACGCCTCGGCACGCCGGCTCGCCGGGCAGGCCCGCGGGTTGTGGTGCGCGCGCGAGGCCGGCGGCTGCGGCGGGGAGCTGGTCGTCGTCCACGGCCGCGGCGTCCCGCCCACCCTCCGCCACACCGGGCACACGGCCTGCGCCTTCCGCCGGGAGTCGCGGTCGGCCGGACCGGCCTACGACCACCTCCGCTACCGGCCCGCCCTCGTGGCCTGGCTGGGCGGGCAGGGACACCGGCCGCGGCTGTGCACGGTGCCCGACCCGGGCGGGCACACCGGCCTGCACGTCGTCGTGGACGAGGTCGGCGCCGCGCTCGAGGTGCAGCTCGCGCCGCTGCAGGACACCGCCTGGCGGCAGCGCGACGACGGCCTGCGCCGGCAGGTCGGGCGGGTCACCTGGCTCTACGGCCCCGACCCCGACGTCGCCGCGGCGACCGAGGCGAGCGTGCGCGGCGTCTCCCTCGCGCTGCGCCGCCACGACCGGGGTCTGCTCGTCGGCGTCCGGGACGCCGAGGGCCGCACCCGCTGGGTCCGGCTGGCCGCCTGCCGCCTGACGGCCGACGGCGTCGAGGCGCCCGGCGTCGAGGAGGCCCGGGCCGTGCACGCCCGGCGCGCCGCCGAGCGGCGCGTGGCGGCCCGGCGGGCCGCGCGACGCGCCACGGCGGCCGGTCCCCTCGCGGGGCAGCTCCCGCTGTGGCCGCTCGCGTCCCCGCTGTAGACGTCCGGGCCGGTCAGGACGACGCGGAGGTGGTGCTCTCGTCCGCGGCGACCTGCGGCGCCGGCTGCAGCTGCCGCACCCCGTCGGGCTGCTGCCCCTCAGGCTGCTGCCCCTCCGCCTGCGGGACCTCCTCGGGCTGCGGCGCCTCCTCCGGCTGCGGCGCCTCCTCCGGCTGCTGACGCGGCCGGTGCAGGGTGGGGGGCCACGCCAGGTGCGGCAGGTGCGGGTGCGGCAGCCGCGCGACCACCGCGGGTGGCAGGTGAACGTGCGGCAGGTGCAGGTGCGGCAGGTGGACGTGCGGCACGTGCAGCTCCGGCAGGTGCAGCCGGTGCGGCGCGCCGGGCGGGAGCCGCTGCGCCATCACCGCCGCCGCCCGCAGCCGCAGCGACTCCTCGCGCCTGGCCCGCATCGCGGCCTGCGCCGCCCGGTGGTTGCGCTCCCAGCGCGCGGTGTTGCTCCGCGCCACGGCGATGACCAGCGCGAGCTCAAGCACGAAGCCGACGACGGCGATGATCGCCCACCCCATGACGGCCCCTCCTCCGAGGCCGCCGCGCAGCCCGGTCCCCCGGCGTCCGCGGCGATGCGCACAGGATGCAGCCGACCGTGTATCCGGAACAAGGCCGTTCGTGCGGCGCACCGGCGACACGCCGGGAGACCGGCAGCGGGACCCGCGGGGTCAGAACCGCAGCACGGCCTGCAGCGGCGGGGACGGCCGCCGGCGGGAGGCCAGGTCGGCCAGCAGCGCCGGGCCCTCGTCGAACGGGACGACGTCGGTGACCAGGTGCCGGCGGACGTCGTCCCCGCGTTCGCGCAGCAGGTCGAGCGTGACGCCGGCGAGCGCGGGGCGGGACCACACGGCCGCCATCCCGCGCGGCACCCGCCCGATCTGCGCGCACACCACCGACAGCCCGTTGTGGTGGAACTCCTCGCCGAGCCGGACCGCGTCCGCGCCGGCCTGATAGAAGCCCAGGTCGACGACGACGCCCTGCGGCCGCAGCGCCTTGAGCCCGGTCGCCAGCGCCGTGTCGTGCCCGCGGCACTGCAGGACGAGGTCGGCGCCGGCGTCGCCCGGCCCGTGCCGCCACCGCTGCTTGACGGCGTGCCAGGCGTCGCCGTCCACGGTGGCCAGCCCCAGCGCCCCGGCCACGGCGCGGCGCTCGGCGGACGACTCGGCGACGACGACGTCTGCCGCGCCGTGGGAGACGGCGAGCAGCGCCGAGAGCAGGCCGATGACCCCGGCGCCGGTAACCAGGACGTGCCGGCCGCGGACGCCGTCGCCGACCCCGCCGGCGGGCCCCTCGAACGCGGCGGTGGCGTGCAGCAGGCCGTTGACGCAGATCGGACCCATCTGCCCGAGGTAGACCCCGAGCAGCGGGTCGAGGTCGTCGGGCACCGGGATCACCGCCGTGGCCGCCGGATCGGCGCAGCGGCCGGTGCGGTGCCCGTAGGCCAGGGCCACCCGGGTGCCCTCGGGCAGGTCAGCGGTGCGGCTCTCGGTGACCCGCCCGACCTCCATGTAGCCCAGGCCCCTCACGGGGTAGCCGGCGGTCGGCCCGTCGGGGGCGAAGGAGCGCAGGTCGGGGTCGAAGTACAGCCGGTGGTGCGGGTCGGTGCCGCGCACCAGCGCCACCTCGGTGCCGGCGCTGATCCCGCTGTACTCGGTGGTCACCCACACCTGGCCCGGGCCCGGGTCGGGCTCGGTGTCGTCCAGCACGGCCGGCTCCCCCGGGGCGACGACGCCGATGCTGCGGACCGGCCTCACGGCTGCACCGTCCCGCCGTCGGCCCCGGGGACGCCGTCCGGCGCGGTCAGCGATTCGACGTGCCGGCCGGTGACGAGGCCGGCTCCTCCCAGCCCGGTGCGGATGCTCACCCGGCCGTCCTGCCCCTGCTCCACGACGCCCAACCACGGGCGGGGCGTGCCCGCGGTTCAGGTGGGCATCACCGGGTAGTGCACGACCAGTTGCACGGCGCAACCGCGACTGACACCCCTCACCCGACCCGGAGGCACCGTGACCTGGATCTGGATCGTCATCGCCGTGGTGGCCATCGCCGCCGTCTACGGCCTGTGGATCGGCAACACCGTCCGCTGGACCAGCCGCAACGGCAACCTGCGCCGGCGCAGCCCGAAGGCCTTCGGCAACGGCGCGGACGTGGACGAGTTCAACCGCAGCCGCCGTTCCTGAGCCGGTCGCGGTCCGCCTCGTCGGGGATCCCGCCCGTGGCACGCTCGCGCCGTGGCGTCGGGGGTCGGCTGGGTGGCGACAGCGGTCGGCGCCGTGCTGGTGCTGCTCGTCCTGCGGGACGTCGTGCACACGCTCTGGCACCCCAGCGGGCGGCGGGGGCTGAGCCGGCGACTGATGCAGGTCCTCTGGCGGGCGGGACGGCGGGCCCGCAGCCGCTCGGGCACCGGCTTCCTGGGCGGGCCGATGGCGATGGTCGTCGTCGTCCTGGCCTGGGTCGTGCTGCTCGTGCTCGGCTTCGCGTCCGTCTACTGGGCACACCTGCCCGACGGTTTCGTCTACGGCAGCGGGCTCGCCCCCGGCCGGGCACGGCTGCTCGACGCCGTCTACCTGTCGCTGGTCACGCTGGCCACCCTCGGGTTCGGCGACATCGTCCCCGAGAGCCCGTGGCTGCGGCTCGCCGTCCCGGTACAGGCGCTGGTCGGGTTCGTGCTGCTCACCGCGGCCGTCACCTGGGTGCTGCAGGTCTACCCGGCGCTCAGCCGCCGGCGAGCCCTGGCGCTGCGGCTCTCCCTGCTCCGGCGGGCCGCGCTGCCCGGGGCCGCCGTCGGCGCGGGTCTGCTGCGCGAACTGGCCGTCGACGTGGCCCAGGTGCGCGTCGACCTGACCCAGCACGCCGAGACGCACTACTTCCGCGACGTCGACGCCGAGACGGCGCTGCCGCTGCAGCTGCCGGTGGCCGTCGAGCTGGCGACCGCGGCCGCGTGCTCCCCCGACGCGCAGGTGCGCACGGCGGCGACGCTGCTCGACCTCGCGCTCGAGGACCTCACCGGCGTGCTCGACCGGCAGTTCCTGCACCGCGGCGGGACCGTGCGGGACCGGGTGAGCGCCTACGCCGACGACCACGGCCACCCGCCCGCCCCGGGGCTCAGCTGGTGAGGACCTGGGTGGCGGACTCCTTGAGCTTGGCGTTGGCCCAGCGCATCTGCCGCAGCGTGTCGGGGTGGCAGCGCCTGGCCAGCGCGAACAGCTCGCGCTTCTTCCCGCCCTGCGCGGCCTGGGCCAGGACCTCCCAGTCCAGGGAGACGCCGGCGGCCTCGCGGTGCACGTGGCGGAGGTCGGCGAGCAGCAGCAGGCCGGGCTCCGGACGGCGGCCGAGCAGGTCCGACGTCGTCTGCTGGAGCCGCTCGAGCAGTCCTGGCTCGCCCTCGGGCTCGGGGTCGAGGTCGACGCCGAAGTCGCGGCCGATCCGGGCCAGCTCGGTGACGTGCCGCTGCGACCACCCGGCGATGTCCCGGGCGACGTGGAAGACCTCGTGGTCGGCCTTGTGCCGGTCGGACACCGCCAGCAGCACCGTCCCGAGGTGGTTCTCCGACCGGTGCAGCTCCTCGATGGCCAGCCCGAGCTTCACCGCGCATCCCCGAGGATCTCCCCTGCCAGCGCGGCCTCGCCGCCCCGGGTCGGGGGCACGTCGGCGCCCACGGGCCGGGACCCGGCGGTCGTCGGCGCGGGGGACGGCGTGCCGTCGGAGGCCGCCAGCCGGCTCACCGCCGCGGCCGCCGTCTTGAAGATCGGCTGCTTGGACACCGGGTCCCAGTCGGTCGGGGTGAGCTCGTTGGCCGCCCGACCGGCACCGCCGTCCGGCCCGGAGCCGCCGGGGGTGTCCCAGTAGCCGTAGTGGAAGGGCAGGAACAGCACGCCGGGCCGGATGCCGCTGACCCGCAGCCGCGCCTCGACCCGGCCGCGCGGCGTGCAGACCTCCAGCAGGTCGCCCTCGCCCCAGCCGCGGTCGGCGGCGTCGGACGGCGACATCTCCACCCACACCTCCGGTGCCGCCGCCTGCAGCTGCGGTGCCCGGCCGGTCTTGGTGCGGGTGTGGAAGTGGTACAGCGTCCGGCCGGTGACCAGCTGGAACGGGAAGTCCTGGCTCGGCAGCTCGTGCGGCGGCAGGTACTCGGCCGCCTTGAGGATCGCGCGGCCCTCGGGGTTGAGCGCCCGGTACTCGGTCTCCTCCAGCGGCGCTCCGGTGAGCAGGTCCCGGCCGTAGCTCTCGCAGTAGTCGGGGGCGGCGAAGAACCGCCCGTCGGCGTAGAGCCGCTCGGTGCCCTCCGGGGCCTCCTCGGTCACCGGCCACTGGATGCCGTTGCGCTCGCGCAGCTTGGCGTAGGACAGCCCGCTGTAGTCGCAGGGCCGGCCTCGGCTGCACTCCTTCCAGCCCTCGAATGCCGCCTCGGGGTCGGACCACTTCACCAGCGGCGCGCCGTCCTCGTCCCGCAGGCCGAGCCGGTGGGCGAAGTCGACGAGGATGTCGAGGTCGGACCGGGCCTCGCCGGGCGGGTCGACCGCCTTCTCCGACAGGTGCACCGTCCGGTCGGCGTTGGTGAAGGTGCCGGTCTTCTCACCCCACGTCGCGGCGGGCAGGACGACGTCGGCCAGCTGCGCGGTCTCGGTCAGGAAGAGGTCCTGCACGACGAGGAACAGCCGCTCCTGGGCCAGGATCGAGCGGATCCGGCCGAGCTCGGGCAGCGAGACCGCCGGGTTGGTGGCGGTGACGTAGAGGAAGCGCAGCGACCCCTCCTCGGCGTGCCGGAAGATCTGCATCGCATGGGTCGGCGGCGAGTAGTGCGGGATGTCGAAGGGGTCGAGGTTCCAGACCCGGGCGAGGTCGGCCACCTGCTGGTCGTTGGACCAGTTGCGGAAGGCGGCCAGGTCGCCGTCGGCACCGGCCTCGCGGGTGTTCTCCGCCGTGGGCTGCCCGTTCATCTGCAGGATCCCGCAGCCGGGCCGGCCGAGCATGCCGCGGACCAGGTTGAGGTTGTTGACCTGGACGGCGGCCGCGGTGGCCTGGTGCGACTGGTAGAAGCCCTGCAGCACGGTGGACAGCAGCCGCTCGGCGGCGCCCAGCACGCGGGCGGCCTCCCGGACCTGCGCGGCCGGGACGTCGCACACCTCCTCGGCCACCTCGGGCGGGTAGTCGCGCAGCCGCTCCTCGAGCTCGGCGAAGCCGACGGTGTGCGCCTCGACGTACTCCCTGTCGATCCAGCCGTTGCCGACGACCTCGTGCAGCAGCGCGTTCATCAGCACGACGTTGGTGCCCGGCCGCGGCGCCAGGTGCACGGTCGCGGCGCGGGCGACCGGTGTCTCGCGGGGGTCGACGCAGACGATCCGCGGCGGGTTCGGTCCGGCCAGCCGGTCCAGGATGCGGGTCCACAGCACCGACTGCGTCTCGGCCACGTTGTGCCCGAACAGCGCGATGACGTCGCAGTGGTCGACGTCGGTGTAGGAGCCGGGCTGGCCGTCGGAGGCGAAGCTCTCCTTGAGCGCCGCGGCGGCGGTGGCGGTGCACAGCCGGGTGTTGCCGTCGACGTGGTTGGTGCCGATGCCGCCGTGGGCGATGAGGCCGAGCGTGTAGTACTCCTCCAGGAACAGCTGCCCGGAGGTGTAGAAGCCGACCGCGCTGGGGCCCTGCTCGTCGAGCAGCTCGCGGCAGCGGCCGGCGACGGCGTCCATCGCGGTGTCCCAGTCGGTCTCGACCAGCCGCCCGTCACGGCGGACCAGCGGCCGGGTGAGGCGGTCGGGTGAGTTGTTGGCCTGCCAGCCGAAGAGGTCCTTGGGGTCCAGCCGGCCGTGGTTGACCCGGTCCTCGGCCCGGCCGCGGACACCCACGATGCGGCCGTCCTTCACCGCGATGTCCAGGCCGTCGCCGTTGCTGTGCAGGATCGTCGCCGACGGCACCCAGCGGTCGACGTCGTCCTCGGTCAGCCCGTCGGCCAGGTGCGAGTCCACCCGGACCGGCCAGGCCTCTCCCGGCCCGTACGGCGTGCGGGTGCCCCACGGCTCCGCGATCCGGTCGATCCGCGCCATCGACGGCCTCCTCGGCCCGGTCCGCTCCGGACGACAGTTGACACACGGCAAGGGTGCACCGCGGACGGTACGCCCCGGCTGCGGGACCGGCCACCGCGGGCGGCCCCACGTCGCCCCTAAGCCCGCACGTCACAGGGCCACCGCGGCCGGCCGGTTCTCCCGCGACCGCCCGGGTAGCCCGGGGACCCGTCCCGGCCACAGGAGCCCGGATCACCGTCGCCTGCGAGGACCCATGACCGAGAACACCCCGCCGTCGAGCAGCTCCACCGCCGAGCTGCTGCAGTCCCTGACCGACGACCTGACCCACCTGGTCCGCAGCGAGCTGCAGCAGGCGCAGGCCGAGCTCGCGGGCAAGGCCCGCCGGGCCGGCCGGGCCGCGGCCCTGCTCGGCGGCGCGGCCGGGCTGGGCGGGCTCGCCGTCGCGACGTCGAGCGCCCTGCTGGTCCGCGTGCTCGAGCGACGGCTGTCCCCGCCGGCCGCCGCGGCCGTGGCGACCCTGCTCTACGGCGGCGGGGCCGCCGCCCTCGGGTCCGCCGGGCTGGCCGAGCTGCGCCGGATCGGCTCGCTGCTGCCCGGGCGGACGGTGGCGAGCGTGCGCGAGGACGTCCGGGTGGCCACGCGGACCGCGCCGCCCGGGACCACACCCGGCACCTGACGCCGGGACCGGCGCGACATTTGTCTCACAACAAGTGTTGTACGCGACAAGGTAGCGGGTAACAGGTCCTCCGGCTCTGGCAGCGGGCCGCTCCCGACACGCTCTCCCGACGGAGGTCCAGTGGACGTCTTCGACACCCCCACGCCCGAGCTGCAGACGATGCCGCTCGGGCTGTACGACCTGGTCACGTACTCGATCGTGGCCACCGGCTTCGCCCTGTTCGCCTACTTCCTCTACTCGTGGACCAGTCGCGGTGAGGTCGGCGTGCGGTACCGGCCCGCGGTCCTGGCCGGGCTGTGCATCGCCGCGGTGGCGACGCTGTCCTACCTGGTGCTGTTCATCCGGTGGGACACCGGGTTCACGCTCACCGACGGAGTGTTCACGCCGAACCCGGAGGCGGCGCGGGCGACGATCTACCCGCGCTACGTCGACTGGACGGTCACCGTCCCGCTGCTGACCGCCGAGCTGCTCGCGGTCTGCTCGCTGGCCGGCGCCCGCGCCCGCAACCTGCGGTTCTCCACGATGGCCGCGGCGTTCCTCATGATCCTCACCGGCTTCCTCGGCTCCCAGGTGCTGGCCGAGGGCCGCGACCGGACGGCGCTGGTGGTGTGGGGCCTGATCAGCACCGCGTTCTACGCCTACCTCTACGTCGCGCTGATCGGCGCCGTCCGCTCCTCGATGTCGTCGATGAGCGCCGAGGCGGGCCGGAGCCTGCGCAACGCCGCGATCGTGCTGCTGGGCACCTTCGGGGTGTACCCGCTGGTCTACGCCGTCCCCGTGTTCGTCGACGTCACCCCGGCGTGGCTCACCGGCATGCAGGTGGCCTACTCCGCGGCCGACGTGCTGGCCAAGGTCGGCTTCGGCGTGCTGGTGCACAAGGTGGCCAAGATGCGCACCGCCGAGGACGTCGCCGCCGGGATCGACACCCATCCCGAGTCGGTGTGGGTGAGCAACGTGCACCACAGCGAGGGCGTCCTGCCGGCGACGGCGGGCGGCCGCACCCGGTTCGCGGACAACACCGTCGACGACGCCCCCGAGTTCGCCGACCACCCGCGGCACCCGCACGAGCACCACGAGGTCGAGCACCTGCGCGAGCACGGGCTCGGCGACGGCCGGGTGCCTGCCGGCGGCACGCGCCCCGGGGCCACCCGGACGGCGGACGACCGGCACTGACCGTGCTCCTCCCCCTGGGCCTGCGGACGGCGGACCGGCGCGGCGCCACTCCCCCGGTCGCCGCCCTGTCCGCCGTCCCGGCCCGGGCGGCGACCGTCCTCTCGCTGGGCGCGGCGGTCGCCGTCGTGGCCGTCGAGGTGGTCGTCCCCGGCGGGTGGGGCCGGGCCGCGTGGGTCCCGCTGGTGGCAGGCCTGCTGGCCGGGCTGCCGCACGGGGCCGTCGACCACCTCGTCCCCGCCCGCCGGCTGGGCTGGGGACGGGCGCGGCTGGCGGTGTTCGCGCTCGGCTACGCCGTCCTGGCCGTGCTGGCCTGGCTGGTGTTCGAGGCCGTGCCGGGGCCCGCGCTCGTGGTCTTCGTGGCGCTCTCGGCCTGGCACTTCGGCTCCGGGGAGACCGCGTTCGTCGACCTGCGCGCCGGCCGGCCCGTGCGCCGCGCGGCGCTGCCTGCCGCGGTGACCGGCGCGCTGGTGCTGCTGGTGCCCCTGGTCCGCGGGGCGGACCAGGCGGCGCCGGTGGTGGCCGCGGTCGTCCCGGGCAGCGACGGCACCCTGCCCCCGGCGGTGGGCCCGGTGGTGCTCGCCGTCGTGCTGCCGGCTGCGGCGGCGCTGGCGCTGGCGCTGCTGCTCGAGGCCCGCTGGCCGGAGGCCGCGGAGGTGGGCGTGCTCGCCGTCCTCGTGCTGGTCGTCCCGCCGTTCGCCGCCTTCGGCGTCTGGTTCGGGTGCTGGCACGCCGTGCGGCACACCGCCCGCGTGGTGGCCGAGGACCCCGCCAACGCCGCCGACCTCGCCGCCGGCCGGCTCGGCGCCCCGCTGCGCCGGTTCGCGCGCGCCGCGGCGCTGCCCACGGTCGCGGTCCTCGCCGTCCTGGCGCTGCTGTGGTCGGCCGCCGACGGGTGGCGCGGCTTCCTCGCCGCCGACCTCCCGCTGCTGGCGGCGCTCACCGTGCCCCACGCGCTCGTGGTGGCCTGGCTGGACCGGGCGCAGTCCCGGACCGCGGTCCGCGGGGGCGCCGTGGCACGGTGACCGCCGTGGTCAACGTCCTCTCCATCCAGTCGCACGTCGCCTACGGGCACGTGGGCAACTCCTCGGCCGTCTTCCCGCTGCAGCGGCTGGGCGTCGAGGTCTGGCCGGTGCACACCGTGCAGTTCTCCAACCACACCGGCTACGGCGCGTGGACCGGGCGGGTGTTCGACGGGCAGGCGGTCGAGGAGGTCGTCGACGGCATCGCCGACCGCGGCGTGCTCAGCACCGCCGACGCCGTCCTGTCGGGCTACCTCGGCTCGGCCGACATCGGCCACGCCGTCGTCGGCACCGTCGGCCGGGTGCGGGCGGCCAACCCCGACGCCGTCTACTGCTGCGACCCGGTCATCGGCGACGTCGGCCGCGGCGTGTTCGTCCGCCCCGGCATCGAGGAGCTCATGCGCGAGGTCGCCGTCCCCGCCGCGGACCTGGTGACCCCCAACCACTACGAGCTGGACCTGCTGGCGCGGACGACGACGCGGTCGCTGCAGGAGGTGCAGGACGCCGTCGCCGCGGTGCAGGGGCTGGGCCCGCGCGTGGTGCTGACGACGTCGCTGGTCACCGACGACACCCCCGAGGACGCCGTGGACCTGCTCGCCTCCGAGGGCGGGCGGCACTTCCGGGTGCGCACGCCCCGGCTGTCGGTGGCGGTCAACGGCGCCGGCGACGCCATCGCCGCCCTGTTCCTCGCCCACTGGCTGCAGACCCGCTCGGCCGGCGAGGCCCTGGGCCGGGCCGCGGCCAGCGTGTGGGGCCTGCTGCGGCGCACCGAGGAGGCCGGGTCGCGGGAGATCCTGCTCGTGGCGGCGCAGGACGAGGTCGTGTCGCCGTCGCGGACGTTCCCCGTCGAGGAGGTGTGAGGTCGGTCGCCCGGCGCGCGGGTCCGGGCGGGCGCACCCAGCATGGACGGGTGCACCTGTTCCGGACCAAGCCCGTCGAGCGCCTCGGCGACGAGAGCGACGGGGTCGCCGACGGCGTCGGCCACCTGCGCAGGCAGCTGTCGGCGCGACACCTCGTCGGTTTCGGCATCGGCGTGGTGATCGGCACCGGCATCTTCACCCTCACCGGCGTCGCGGCCCGGGACACCGCCGGGCCCGCCGTCGTGGTCTCCTTCGCCATCGCCGGCGTCGTCGCCCTCCTGGCCGCGCTCTGCTACGCCGAGCTGGCCTCCTCCGCCCCGACCGCCGGCAGCGCCTACTCCTACGCCTACGCCACGGCCGGCGAGGTGGTCGCGTGGATCATCGGCTGGGACCTCTTCCTGGAGTTCGCCCTCGGCGCGGCCGTCGTGGCCCGCGGGTGGTCGGGCTACGTCGGCAACCTGCTCGACCTCCCGACGTCGCTGTTCGGCGAGGACGCCCCGGTCGACGTCGGCGCGGCGCTGATCGTGGTGGTGCTGACCGCCGTGGCGGTGCTGGGGATCAAGGAGTCGGCGCGGGTCACCGCCCTGCTCGTGGTGGTCAAGGTCGCGGTCTGCGTGTTCGTGGTCGTGGCCGGCGCGTGGTTCGTCCGCGGCGCCAACCTGACCCCGTTCGTCCCGCAGGGCCGTCCCGCCGAGGGCGGCAGCGGGCTGACCCAGCCGCTGATCCAGGCGATCGCCGGGATCGACCCGGTGGTGTTCGGCGTCGGCGGCGTGCTCACCGCCGCGGCGGTGGTGTTCTTCTCCTACACCGGCTTCGAGGCGGTCGCGAACCTCTCCGAGGAGACCCGCCGCCCGGGCCGCGACCTGCCGCTGGGCCTGCTCGGCACGCTGGGGCTGGCCACCGCGCTCTACATCGGCGTCTCGCTGGTGGTCGTCGGGATGGTCCCCTACGACCGCATCGACGCCGGCGCGCCGATCGCCGACGCCTTCGACCAGGTGGGCCTGGGCTGGGCGTCCGCGCTCATCTCGCTGGCCGCGGTGGCCGGGCTGACCTCGGTGATCCTCGTCGACCTGATCACCGTCGGGCGGATCGGCTTCGCGATGGGCCGCGACGGGCTGCTGCCGCAGTCGGTGGCCCGGGTCAGCCCGCGCACCGGGACGCCGGTGCGGGTCACCCTGCTGTTCGCCGTCCTCGTGCTGGCGATGGCGACCTTCGTGCCGCTCAGCGCGCTGGCCGACCTGGTGAGCATCGGCACGCTGTTCGCCTTCCTGCTCGTGTCGGTCGCCGTCATCGTGCTCCGGCGCACCCGCCCCGAGCTGCGCCGGCCGTTCCGGGTGCCGTTCTCCCCCGTGGTCCCGGCGCTGTCCGCGCTCGCCTGCGGCTACCTGATGCTCAACCTGAGCATCGAGACCTGGCTGCGCTTCCTCGCCTGGCTGGCCATCGGCCTGGTGGTCTACGCCGCGTACGGCTACCGCCACTCCCGGGTCGGCCGGCCGGCCGTGACGGAGCCCCGCGCCCGCTGACCCCCTCGGCGGAGCGAGGATCGTCGCGTGGACCTCAACTCCGACCTCGGCGAGGGCTTCGGCCAGTGGACCCTCGGTGACGACGACGCCCTGCTCGGCGTGGTGACCAGCGCCAACGTCGCCTGCGGCTTCCACGCCGGCGACCCGGTGATCCTGCGCCGCGTGTGCGACCGGGCCGCGTCGGCCGGCGTCGCGGTCGGGGCGCAGGTGGGCTACCGGGACCTCGCCGGGTTCGGCCGCCGCTTCCTCGACGTCGAGCCCGACGTGCTGACCCAGGACGTGCTCTACCAGGTCGGCGCGCTGGAGGCCTTCGCCCGTGTGGCCGGCACCCGCGTCCGCTACGTCAAGCCGCACGGGGCGCTCTACAACGCGATCGTCGCGCACGAGGAGCAGGCGGCGGCCGTGGTGCGCGCCGTCGTGGAGTACGACCGCACGCTGCCGGTGCTCGGGCTGCCCGGGTCGGCGTTCCTGCGGCGGGCCGCCGCGGCCGGGCTGACCGTCGTCGCCGAGGCCTTCGCCGACCGCGCCTACACGCCGCAGGGCACGCTGGTCTCGCGCCGGCTGCCCGGCGCGGTGCTGCACGACGCCGACGAGATCGCCCGCCGGTGCGTGGCCATGGCCACGGGGGAGCCGGTCGGCGACGTGGACGGCGGCCCCCTGCGGCTGGCCCCCGACTCGATCTGCGTGCACGGCGACACCGCCGGGGCCGTCGACATCGCCCGCCGGGTGCGGACGGCGCTGACCGACGCCGGGGTGGCCCTGGCCCCCTTCGTCTGATGCGGGTCCTGCCCAGCGGCTCGACCGCGCTCCTGGTCGAGCTCGGCGACCTCGAGGAGGTCCTCGGTCTGTACGCGGCGCTGACCGAGGACCGGCCGTCCGGCGTCGTCGACCTCGTGCCGGCCGCGCGCACGCTGCTCGTGGTGACCGACCCCGCGCTCACCACACCGGCCGCCGTCGAGGCGGTGGTGCGGCGGACCACGCCCCGGCCCGGGCGCCGCGGCACCGGGGACCTGGTGGAGGTGCCGGTCGTCTACGACGGCGAGGACCTGGCCGACGTCGCCGGGCACCTCGGGACGGACGTCGGGGAGGTGGTGCGGCGGCACACCGGCACGGAGTGGACCGTCGCCTTCTGCGGCTTCGCGCCCGGGTTCGGCTACCTGACGGCGGCGGAGGGCGGCTGGGACCTGCCGCGCCGCGCCACCCCGCGGACCCGGGTGCCGGCCGGCTCGGTCGCCCTGGCCGGCGGCTTCACCGGGGTGTACCCGCGCGAGTCCCCCGGCGGGTGGCAGCTGGTCGGACGCACCGACCTGCCGGTCTTCGACCTCCGCCGCGATCCCCCCGCGCTGCTGCGGCCCGGCGTGCGGGTGCGGTTCGTCGCGTGCTGACGGTCCTCTCCCCCGGCCCGCTGACCACGGTGCAGGACCGCGGCCGGCCCGGCCTCGGCGGCATCGGCGTGGGCCGGTCGGGAGCCGCCGACCGCGCGTCGGCCGCGCTGGCCAACCGGCTGGTGGGCAACGACCCGGACGCGGCGGTCCTCGAGGCGACCCTGGGCGGGCTGGTGCTGCGGGCCGAGGCCGACCTCGTCGTCGTCACCACCGGGGCGCGCTGCCCGGGCAGCCCGGTGCACGCCGCGCCCGGGCTGGTCCGCGCCGGCGCGACGCTGGCGCTCCGGACGCCGGACGCCGGGCTGCGCACCTACCTCGCCGTCCGCGGCGGGATCGCCGTCGAGCCGGTGCTCGGCTCCCGGTCGACCGACGTGCTGTCGGGCCTGGGGCCGCCGCCGCTGCGGGCCGGCGACGTGCTGGCGGTAGGCCCGCCGTCCGGGGAGTGGCCGGGCGTGGACCTGGCACCCGTGGCCGACCCGCCGTCCGGGCCGGTGACCGTGCGGCTGCTGCCCGGGCCGCGCGCCGACTGGCTCACCGACGCCTCCCTGGCCACGCTCGGCGGCGCCGCGTGGGAGGTGACCGCGGAGAGCAACCGGGTCGGGCTGCGGCTGGCCGGGCCACGGCTGGAGCGGCGGGTGCCGGGCGAGCTGCCCAGCGAGGGGCTCGTCCGCGGCGCGCTGCAGGTGCCGCCGTCGGGTGCCCCGGTGCTGTTCCTCGCCGACGCGCCGGTCACCGGCGGCTACCCGGTGGCCGGCTACGTGGCCGACGCCGACGTCGACCGCTGTGCCCAGCTCCGCCCCGGCCAGACCGTCCGCCTCCGGCCCGGGAACGGGTAGGCGCCGCCCCCGGTCACGACCACCGCGCACCCCGGGTGGGAGGCGTCCTGCCGCTCTCCCTCGCTGGCGGGTCACGCGTCCGGGTTCGCCCCGGCCGCCGGCACCCGGCAGGGTGGGGACGTCGGCAGCCGATGCGTCGGCCGGGAGACAGGGAGGGTCCATGGGCGTCAGGGACAGCGCGGAGTGGCAGGCACTGGCCGAGCACCACCGGGAGGTGGGCGACCGGCACCTGCGGGACCTGTTCGCCGAGGACCCCGGCCGCGGCACGGACCTCACCGTGGCCGCCGCCGACCTGTACCTGGACTACTCGAAGAACCGGCTCACCCGCGAGACGGTCCGGCTGCTCGCCGCGCTGGCCGAGAGCGTGGGCCTGCGCGAGCGCACCGAGGCGATGTTCCGCGGCGAGCACGTCAACCGCACGGAGGACCGCGCCGTCCTGCACGTGGCGCTGCGCGACCCGGCGACCAGCGGCCTCGACGTCGACGGCCACGACGTCCGGCAGGAGGTGCACGAGGTGCTCGGCCGGATGGCCGAGTTCGCCGACCGGGTCCGCAGCGGTGCGTGGACCGGGCACACCGGTGAGCGGATCCGGACCGTGGTCAACATCGGCATCGGCGGCTCGGACCTCGGACCGGCCATGGCCTACCTGGCGCTGCGCGACTACTCCGACCGGTCGCTGACCTTCCGGTTCGTCTCCAACATCGACCCGACCGACCTGGCCGAGGCCACCCGCGACCTCGACCCGGCGACCACGCTGTTCATCGTCGCGTCCAAGACCTTCACCACCCAGGAGACGCTGACCAACGCGACGGAGGCCCGGCGCTGGCTGGTCGAGGGCCTTGCATCTCAAGGGCACGGCGGCGACGAGGAGGCGGTGGCCAAGCACTTCGTCGCCGTCTCCACCAACGCCGAGAAGGTGGCCGCGTTCGGCATCGACACGCAGAACATGTTCGGCTTCTGGGACTGGGTCGGCGGCCGGTACTCCTTCACCTCGGCCGTCGGCCTCTCGCTCATGGTCGCCATCGGCCCCGAGCAGTACCGGGAGCTGCTCGACGGCTTCCACGCCGTCGACGAGCACTTCCGCACCGCGCCGTACGAGGAGAACCTGCCGGCGCTGCTGGGCCTGATCTCGGTCTGGTACGTCGACTTCTTCGGGGCGCAGAGCCAGGCGGTGCTCCCCTACTCGCAGTACCTGGCGCGCTTCCCCGCCTACCTGCAGCAGCTGTGCATGGAGTCCAACGGCAAGTCGGTGACCCTCGAGGGCGCACCGGTCGACGTCGCCACCGGCGAGGTGGTGTGGGGTGAGCCCGGCACCAACGGCCAGCACGCCTTCTACCAGCTGCTGCACCAGGGCACGGTGCTGGTGCCGGCCGACTTCATCGGCTTCGCCCAGCCCAACCACGACCTCGACGGCATGCACGACCTGTTCCTGGCCAACTTCCTCGCCCAGCCGCGCGCGCTGGCCTTCGGCCGCACCGCCGAGGAGGTGGCGGCGGAGGGGACGGCGGCCGACGTCGTCCCGCACCGGGTGATGCCGGGCAACCGGCCGTCCAACGCGATCGTCGCGCCGAAGCTGACGCCGTCGGTGCTCGGGCAGCTGGTGGCCGCCTACGAGCACCGGGTCTTCACCCAGGGCGTGGTGTGGGGCATCAACTCCTTCGACCAGTGGGGCGTGGAGCTCGGCAAGGTGATGGCCAACCAGCTCGCGCCCAAGCTGCAGAGCGAGGCGGCGCCGGAGTACGACTCCGACTCCTCGACCGACGCGCTGGTCCGGCTGCTGCGCGAGGGCCGTGGCCGCCCGGCCTGAACGACCCCACCGGTCCCCGGGACGGTCAGCCCTGCCCGCGGAGCTCCTCGAGGATCGGGCCGGCGACCTTGAAGGCGTGGTTGGCGGCGGGCACGCCGGCGTAGACGGCCGCGTGCTGGAGCACCTCGGCGACGTCCTCGTCGGACAGCCCGTTGTTCTTGGCGGCGCGCACGTGCAGCGCGAACTCGTCCCAGTGCCGCAGCGCGATGCAGATCGACAGCGTGGCGATGCTGCGCTCACGCCGCTCGAGCCCGGGCCGCTGCCACACGTCGCCCCACGCGACCCGGGTGATGAAGTCCTGGAACCCGGCCGTGAACGGCGTCGTGCCCGCCACCGCCCGGTCCACCCAGGCGTCCCCGAGCACCTCGCGCCGGGTGCGCATGCCGGCCTCGCGGCGGGCCTCGTCTGTGGAGAGGTCGCGCTCGCTCACGCGTGGCCCCCCGCCGCGTCCAGGTGCCCGAGCAGCGCCCCGGTGACCTCCAGCGGCTGCTCCAGGTTGGGCAGGTGCGCGCCCGGGCTGATGCTCACCAGCGACGCGCCGGCGATCCCGTCGGCGATGAGCTGCTGGTGCGGCGGCGGCAGCGCCGGGTCCTCGGCGCCCGACACCACCAGCGTCGGCGCGGTGATCCGGTCGAGGTCCTCGCGCAGGTCCACGGCGGCCACCACCTCGCAGCACAACGCGTAGCCCTCGTCGTCGGCCCCGGCGATCATCGCCTCCAGCCGCGCCACGAGGTCGGGGTGCTCGGCCGCGCAGGCCGGCGTCAGCCAGCGCTGCGCCACGGTCGGGGCCAGCGGCGCGGTGCCCCCGGACCGGGCCTGCGCGGCGCGGTCGAGGAAGCCCTGCGGGTCCGGCTTGGCCGAGGTGGCCAGCAGCGCCAGCTGCCCGACCCGGTCCGGCTCGCGCGCGGCCAGCCGCATCGCCGTCATCCCGCCCAGCGACAGCCCGACGACGTGCGCCCGCCGCGCGCCGACCCGGTCCAGCAGCGCGAGGACGTCGTCGACCAGGTCGTCGAGCGAGTACGGGCCGGCCGGCGCCGGCGACTCCCCGTGCCCGCGGGTGTCGTAGGTGACGACCCGGTAGCGCTCGGCCAGCGCCGGCACCTGCGGGTCCCACATCCCGCGGGTCGCCCCCAGTGAGTTGGACAGGACGACGACCGGCGCGTCGGCCGGCCCGTCCTCCGTGTACGACACCTCGACGGCGGTCATCCGCGCTCTCCCTCGGTCAGTCGGTCGTGCTCGGCCAGCGCCGCGTCCACCTGCGCGCCGGCCTCCCCCACGTCGGGGGCCGCCGCGGCCAGCACCGCCGCGACGTCGACGTCGCTCCGGGCGGCCACCACCTCGGCCAGCGGCCGGCCGCTCCCCCGCGCCTCCCGGGTGGCCGCGGCGGCCGCGTCGTGCGCCGCTCCCCGGCCCAGCGACGGGGCCAGCGCCTCGGCCAGCGCGCCGGCCAGCGGACCCTCGCCGGCCGCGGTCACCGTCGCCGCCATCCGGGCGAGGTCCGGGCGCAGCCCGCGCAGGCTCTCCGCCAGCCAGGACGCCGCCGACCCGACGGTGACCAGCAGCTCGGTCAGCGTCGGCCACTCGCTGTGCCAGGCACCGGCGGCCCGCTCGTGCTCCTGCTCCATCGCGGCGAGCAGCGTGGCCACCAGCCCCGGCGCCCGCCGCGCACACGCCCGGGCGGAGATCGCCGCCACCGGGTTGCGCTTGTGCGGCATCGCCGACGACCCGCCCCGCCCCTCGCCGACCTCGGCGACCTCGGCCACCTCCGACTGGGCCATCAGCACCACGTCGACGGCGACCGTCGCCAGCACGCCGGCGGCCGTCCCCAGCGCGCCGGCGAGGTCGGCCACCGGCAGCCGCACCGTGAACCAGGGGACGGCGGGCGCCACCAGCCCGAGCTCCCCGGCCAGCGCCGCGCGCACCGCCACCCCGGCGCCGGACGACGCCGCCAGCGTCCCGACCGCGCCGCCGTACTGCACCGGCAGCGAGGCCACGACCTCGGCCAGCCGCAGCCGTGCCCCGTCCAGCCCGGCCAGCCAGCCGGCCGCCTTGAGGCCGAACGTCGTCGGCAGCGCCTGCTGCATCAGCGTGCGGCCCATGACCACGTCGTCGCGGTGCGCCCGCGCCAGGCCGGCGCAGGCCGCGGCCGCCGCGGCCAGGTCGGCGTCGACCGCGGTCACCGCGTGCCGGGCCAGCAGCACCAGCGCCGTGTCGAGCACGTCCTGGCTGGTCGCGCCCACGTGCACGGCGACCGCGTCGCGCTCCCCGACGGCGTCCTGCAGCGCCCGCACCAGCGGCGGCACCGGGTTCCCGGCGTCGGCGGCCCGGGCGACGACGGTCGCCAGGTCCAGCCGCGACGGGTCGGCGCAGGCGGCGGCCACCGCGTCGGCGGCGGTGGCGGGCACCAGGCCGGAGGACGCCGCCGCGCGGGCCAGCGCGGCCTCCACGTCCAGCAGCGCACGGAACCAGGCGTGGTCGGACACGGCCGCCGCCGCACCGCCGCGGGCGAAGGTGCCGGCGAACAGACCTGTCACGAGTCCCTTCCTACCGGCGCCGCACGGAGCCAGCCGGGTCAGATCGCGAAGAAGACCGTCTCGCGGTCGCCCTGCAGGTGGACGTCGAAGCGGTAGCCGTCGTCCGTCCGCGTCGCGATCAGGGTGTCCCGCCGGTCCTCCGGCAGCGCCGACAGCACCGGGTCCGAGGCGTTGGCCTCGGCCTCGTCGGCGAAGTAGACGCGCGTGACCAGCCGGTCGAGCAGGCCGCGGGCGAACACCGAGACGTCGACGTGCGGCGCCTGCAGGCCGCCCCGGCCGTCGGGCACCCGGCCGGGCTTGAGGGTGAACACGGCGAACTCGCCGGTGACCGTGGAGGCGCGGGCGTAGCCGCGGAAGCCGGGGTGGGTGGAGGCACCGCGCGGGTCCTCCGGCGAGGGGAAGCGGCCCTCGGGATCGGCCTGCCAGGTCTCCACCATCGCGTCGGAGACGACGTCGCCCGCGCCGTCGAGGACCCGGCCGCGGATCCAGACGCCCCCCGGCGTCCCCTCGGCGGCGGCCCAGGCCCCGTCGGCCCAGGTCAGCCCGATGGCCAGGTAGGGGCCGACGGTCGCGCTGGGGGTGGTGCCCAGCCGGAGGGGCTCGGTGAGGAAGCCGGTGCCGCGCCGCCCGGAGCGGGGCTGGAAGGGGACGGCCGGGTCCGGCGGGACGTCCAGCAGGTCGGGGTGTGTCACGCCACGTCTCCGTCGTCCTCGGTCTCGAAGGGCGTCTGCTCCCGGCCGCGCAGCACGATGTCCCACTCGAAGGCCAGCGCCCAGTTGTCCTGGGTCCGCTCGAGGGAGTAGCGGCTCACCGCCCGGTGCCGCGCGGCCGGCGGGATCGCGTTGTAGATCGGGTCCTGGCCGAACAGCGGGTCGTCCGGGAAGTACATCTGGGTGACCAGCCGCTGGGTGAACGCGCGGCCGAACAGGCTGAAGTGGATGTGCGCCGGGCGCCACGCGTTGTGGTGGTTGCCCCACGGGTAGGCGCCGGGCTTGACGGTCAGGAACTCGTAGCGGCCCAGGCTGTCGGTGACCACCCGGCCCAGCCCGTCGAAGTGGGGGTCCAGCGGCGCCGGCCAGTCGTCGGCCAGGTGCCGGTAGCGGCCGGCGGCGTTGGCCTGCCACACCTCCACCAGCGCGCCGGGCACCGGGCGGCCGTCGCTGTCGAGCACCCGGCCGTACACCAGGATCCGCTGGCCGATCGCCTCGCCGCCCAGCCGCAGCGTCAGGTCGGCGTCCTCGGGTCGGACCCGGTCCTCGCCGAGCACCGGGCCGGTGACCTCGGTGAGCCGGTGCGCCAGGTCAACCGGCGTCCGCAGCGGCGCGCGCAGCGCGGTGCTGCGGTAGTCGGGGAAGCCGACGGGCGTCCGCACCTCGGCCGCTTCGCGCAGGTAGCGCGGCAGGATCAGCCGGCTCTCCGATGTGGTCCCGGTCATACCCGGCAACGTACGTCCGGCCGACTACGCTGCCCAAGCCCGCGCTCCCATCCAGCGGAAGGACCGCCATGGCCGGAGGCAGTGCCGCACCCGGGCGCTCGGTGACCTCCCGGGCGCTCGCCGTCCTCGACGCCTTCGACGCCGCCGCCCCCCGGCTGACCCTCACCGAGATCGCCGAGCGCTCGGGCACGCCGCTGACCACCACGCACCGGCTGCTCGCCGAGCTCACCGACTGGGGGGCGCTGTCGCGCCGCGCCGACGGCCGCTACGAGATCGGCCGCAAGCTCTGGGACCTGGGCCTGCTCGCCCCCGTGCAGCTGGAGCTGCGCCAGGTGGCCGCGCCGTTCCTGCTCGACGTGCACACCGCGACCCGGGACACCGTCCACCTCGCCGTCCGCGACGGGCCGTCCGCGCTCTACGTCGAGCGGATCTCCGGCCGCGAGTCGGTGCCGGTGGTCAGCCAGGTGGGCAGCCGGCTGCCCCTGCACGCCACCGGGGTGGGCAAGGTGCTGCTCGCCTCGGCGCCGGACGACGTCGTCGCCGAGGTCCTGGCCGCGCCGGAGCGGGCGACCCGGCACACCGTCGTGGACCCGACGCTGCTGGCCCGGGAGCTGGCCGAGGTCCGCCGCCGGGGCTGGGCGCGCACGGCCGAGGAGATGTCGCTGGGCACCGCGTCGGTCGCCGTCCCGGTGCGGGTCGAGCGGGCCGGCGGCCCGGTGGTCGCCGCGGCGCTGGGCATCGTCGTCCCGAGCCACCGCCGCGACCTGGCGCGGCTGGTGCCGGTGCTCGAGGTCGCCGCCCGGGGCATCGGCCGGGCGCTGGCCAGGACCATCCCCTTCCGCTGAGCGGGAGCGCACGCTGTCCGCCAGGACGTATCCGGGGTCACACTCGGCCACATGCGCACCCAGGTGGGGATCATCGGCGCCGGCCCGGCGGGCCTGCTGCTGTCTCGGCTGCTGGCCCTGCAGGGCATCGACTCGGTGGTGCTGGAGAACCGGTCCCGCGCGTACGTCGAGGCCCGCATCCGCGCCGGCATCCTCGAGCAGAACACCGTCGACGTCCTCACCGAGGCCGGCCTGGGCGACCGGCTGCACCGCGAGGGTCTCGAGCACCGCGGCATCCACCTGCAGTACCCCGGCGTGCGGCACACGCTGGACTTCCCCGAGCTGTGCGGCCGCCGGGTGTGGGTCTACGGGCAGACCGAGGTGGTCAAGGACCTCGTCGCCGCGCAGCTGGCCGGCGGCCCGCCGCTGTACTTCGACGTCTCCGACGTCGCGATCGACGACGTCGACACCGACGACCCGCGCATCCGCTTCACCGACGCCGACGGGACGCCGCAGGTGCTCGAGTGCGACGTCGTCGCCGGCACCGACGGCTTCCACGGCCCGTCGCGGGCGGTGGTGGCCGGGGGCGCCGGGGGGCAGCAGCTGTGGGAGCGCACCTACCCCTTCGCGTGGCTGGGCATCCTGGCCGACGCCGCTCCCGCGACCGACGAGCTCATCTACGCCTGGCACCCGGACGGCTTCGCGCTGTACTCGATGCGCTCGCCGTCGGTCTCGCGGCTCTACCTGCAGGTCGACCCGTCGGAGCGGATCGAGGACTGGTCCGACGACCGCATCTGGGCGGCCCTGGCCACCCGGTTCGCGCTGGAGGGCTGGGAGATCAGCACGGGGACGGTCACCGAGAAGTCGATCCTGCCCATGCGCTCGTTCGTCAGCGCGCCGATGCGCCGCGGCCGGCTCTTCCTCGCCGGCGACGCCGCGCACATCGTGCCGCCGACCGGGGCCAAGGGCCTCAACCTCGCCGTCGCCGACGTCGTCCTGCTCTCCCGCGCGCTGGTCCGGCTGCTGCAGGAGAAGCAGACCGACCTGGTCGACGCCTACTCCGACACGGCGCTGGCGCGGGTCTGGCGGGCCACCCACTTCTCCTGGTGGATGACCTCGATGCTGCACACCACCGGCGACCCCTTCGACGCCCAGCTGCAGCTCTCCCAGCTGCGGCGGGTGTGCTCCTCGGAGGCGGCCGCCCGCGAGCTGGCCGAGAACTACACCGGCCTGCCGTACTAGTGGAAGGACCTCCTGCCCCGCACCACTGGCTGTCCCCCGCGAGCGGGAGGTACCCCCAGCTCGTGGCGGGCCCCTGCAGGAGGGCCGTCAGAGCCGCGCCAGCAAGTCGCACACCCGCTCCGCCGTGCCCGGTGCCAGCGGCAGGTGCCCCAGGACGCCGGTGACCTCGTCCGGCTCCAGCCCCTGCTCCCCCAGCGCGGCCAGCAGCCGGCCGGCGTCCCCGGGCGGCACCGGCGAGGGCAGGCCGGCGTCCCGGACGGCGGCCAGCGCGAGGAACAGCGCGCCGGAGAGCCCCTCGTCCGGCTCGGCTGCCGGGGACGCCGGCGCGGCCGCGGCCCGGGCGGTGCCCTCGGCGGCGCGGACCAGCGACAGCGGCAGCCCCTCGGACTCGACCTCCAGCAGCGGCGTGCCCCCCAGCGCGGCGAGCACGAGGTGCTCGGCCTCGGTGCGCAGCGGCTCCTCCCACTCCCCGGCGCGGACGACCGCGGCCACGTCGACGTCGACGTCGGCGGGGTCCTCCCCGAGGTCGTCGAGCAGCTCGGCCCAGCGGCCCGGCCGGGTCCGGCGGGCGCGGTCGGCGGCCAGCACGCAGGTCTCGCGGACGAACGGCTCGATCACCTCGCGGTCGAAGCGGTCGGCGTAGACGGTCCCGTCGGCGTCGACGGCGTTGAGCGCGTCCTGGAAGCTGCCCGGCCGGGCGTCGCCGAGCTCGAGCCGGCCGTCCTCCTCCCCCGACAGCGACTGCCCGGTCGCGGCGCGGTCGCCGATGGTGGAGCCGGTCGCCACCAGCCGGCCACGGCGGCGCAGGTGGTGCGGGCGGTCGGACAGGCCGACGCTCCAGGCGCAGGCCTCGGCGATCAATGCGGCCCGCCGCTCGCGCAGCACCTCGCGGCCCAGCAGCCCGAACCAGTCGGGCACGAATCCTCCGCCGTCGAACACCGCTCCTTGCTACCCCGCCGCCCGGCCCGCCGCAGCGGCCCGCCCGCGGTCACCCACCGGCCGGCACCGGGCGTGCGGGGACCGGCACACGCTGCAGGTCCGTGGCGACGACGAGGTCGCCGTCGTACTCCGCCCGCGCCTCGTCCTCGAAGCGGCGCGGGTCGCCGTAGCGCTGCGAGAAGTGGCTGAGCACCAGCCGCCGCACCCCCGCCTGCGCGGCGACCCGCGCGGCCTGGCGGGCGGTGAGGTGCCCGTACTGCTGCGCCAGCGTGGCGTCCTCGGCGAGGAAGGTCGACTCGATCACCAGCAGGTCTGCGCCCTCGGCCAGCACCGGGACGCCGTCGCACATGCGCGTGTCCATGACGAACGCGAACCGCTGACCGGGCCGCGGGGCGCTGACGTCCTCCAGCCGCACGGTCCGCCCGCCCACCTGCAGGAACCCCTCGCGCTGCAGCCGGCCCACGTCGGGCCCGGCCACACCGGCCGCGGTCAGCCGGTCGGGCAGCATGCGCCGGCCGTCGGGCTCGACCAGCCGGTAGCCGAAGGACTCGACCGGGTGGTCCAGGCGGCGGGCCTCCCAGGCACCGGCCGGGTCCTCGGCGAGCGGCCCGTCGCCGGTGACCGGCCCCTGCCGGACGTCGGCGAGGTCGGCGAACACGCTGGCGTGCCGCAGCCGGTCGTAGAAGGCCTGCCCCGAGGCCGGGTAGTGGGTGACCACCGGGTGCGGGACCCGGTCCAGCGACATCCGCTGCACCACCCCGGGCAGGCCGAGGCAGTGGTCGCCGTGGAAGTGGCTGACGAGGACCCGGTGGACGGCGCTGCTCGGCACCCCGGCCAGGAGCATCTGCCGCTGGGTGCCCTCACCCGGGTCGAGGAGGAAGCCGCGGCCGTCCCAGCGCAGCAGGTAGCCATTGTGGTTGCGGGTGCGGGTGGGCGCCTGGCTGGCGGTACCGAGGACGACCAGTTCCCGCGCCGCCACGGCCGCGACGGTACCGGCGCCGGGGGCGGGCGGGTCCTGTCGCGCGCCGTCGTGCTCTGCCCACGGGTGTGGGCAGAGCACGACGGCCGGCTCGGCGCCCCTGTCCCGCCCCGGCGTCGGAGCGGGGTGCGTCAGCCGAACAGGTCGGACAGGAAGGACTCCTTGCGCTTCCTGTGCCCGGAGGAGCCGTGCGAGGAGTGCCCGCTGCGCCCCACCGCGCCGAGCACCTCGTTCACGACCGCCCCGAGCCCGGCGCCGCCCGCGGCCGGGTACTGCGCCCCGTGCTGCGGCTGCCCGTACGACTCGCCGTACGACCCGCCGTGGGACCGGTCGTGCTGGGGCGCGCCGTAGGGCTGCTGGGCGTGCTGCGTGCCGGCCGCGGCGCCGTGCCAGGAGTTCTCCGCGTCGATGAGCCGCTCGAGCTCACCGCGGTCGAGGAAGATGCCCCGGCACTCGCTGCACTGGTCGACGTGCACGCCGTTGCGCTCGTAGGTGCGCATCGCGCCCTGGCACTTGGGACAGACGAGATCCATACCGCACCGTACGGCGCACGACGGCCCCCCGGCCCGGCGCCGGCCGTGCCACAGTGCGCGGGCGTGACCACGACCCGCACGGTGACCCTCCGGTTCGGCTCCGCGGCCCGGCAGAGCGCGACGCACACCAACCTCTCCGCCGTCCGCAGCGACGGCCCGGTGCTGTGGGTGGCCGGCGACGAGACCGCCACGATCGAGCGACTGGTGGCCGACGACCCGTCCGCGCCCACCTGCTACGGCGACCAGACGAGCTTCTCCCTGACCGACCTGGTCCCCCTGCCCGGCGGCAGCGGCTCCGGCGCCGAGGAGGAGGCCGACATCGAGGGGATCGCCCGCACCGGCGACGCGCTCTGGGCCGTCGGGTCGCACAGCCTGCGCCGCCGCCGGATCCGCGACGAGCACGACGGCGAGAAGGCGCTGCGCCGGCTGGCGAGGGTGACCGGGCAGCCCCGCCGCCAGGTGCTGGTGCGGATCCCGGTGGTCGACGTCGACGGCCTGCCCACGCCGGTCGCGGACGACGGCGCCGGCACCCGCGCCGCCGTCTTCGGCACGCGGGGCAGGGACCTGCGCGACCTGCTGGCCGACGACGAGCACCTGGGCCCCTTCCTGCCCCTGCCCGGCAAGGACAACGGCCTCGACGTCGAGGGCATCGCCGTCTCCGGGGAGCGCGTGTACCTCGGGCTGCGGGGACCGGTGCTGCGCGGCTGGGCCGTCGTCCTGGAGCTGCGGCCGGAGGTCGACGCGGAGGACCCCACCCGGCTGCGGCTGCGCCGCTTCCCCGACGGCTGCCGCTACCGCAAGCACGTCCTGCGGCTGGCCGGCCTGGGCGTGCGCGACCTGTGCCCCCAGGGCGAGGACCTGCTGGTGCTGGCCGGGCCGACCATGGACCTCGACGGGCCGGTGTACGTCTACCGGTGGCACGGCGGGTGCGCGGTCGAGGCGCCGACCGTCGTCCGCGGCGAGCTGCTCACCCGCGAGCTGACCCTCCCCCACGGCGACGGCGACGACCACGCCGAGGGCATCGGGCTGATCGGCCCGGCGCGGGAGGGCCGGCTGCTGGTCGTCTACGACAGCCCGGCGCCCCGGCGGCTCACCCCCGACGGCGGCGTCCTGGCCGACGTCGTCCCGCTGCCCTGAGCCATCGGGTGCGGGTCAGCTGATCTGCACCGGCCGGGCCGCGAGCACGCCGGCGACGGCCAACCCGAGGGCGAGCGCCGCCAGGAGGAGCAGCGGCGCGGTCCAGCCGCCGGTGGGTCCCGACAGCGCGCCGACGACGACCGGCCCGGCGGCGCCGACGGAGTAGCCGACCAGCTGGCTCATGCCCGAGAGCCGCGCAGCGGTGACCGGGTCACCCGAGCGCAGCACCACCAGGACCAGCGCCAGCCCGATGCCGGCCCCCTGCGCCACCCCCGCGACCGCCGCCCACGCCGGCCACGCGCCCGGAGCGGCGAGCAGCCCGGTCACCGGCACCAGCCACAGCGCGGCCACCAGCAGCGCCAGCCCGGTCTGCCCCGGCCGCCGGGCGACGAGGGCCGGCACGAGCAGGCTCCCCACGATCCCGGTCGCCTGGAACAGCGAGGCGGCCAGCGACCCGGTGGTGACGTCGGTGCCGGCGCGGTCGGCGAGCACCGTGGGCAGCCAGGCGGTGAGCGAGAAGTACAGCGCCGACTGCAGCCCCTGGACGACGGTGACCGCCCAGGCGGTGGACGAGCGCCACAGCCGCGCCCGCCCGGCCGGGGGACCACTCGCCGGGCCGGCGGTGCCGAGCAGGTCGCCGCGCCCGCGGGTGGCCGCGGACCAGACGCCCGCGCCGACGACGGCGAGCACGCCCTCGACGGCGAGCGCGCCGCGCCAGCCGAGCACGGCGGCCAGCGGCGCGGTGACCGCGGCCATGGCGGCGGCGCCGGCGACGAGTCCGGCCGTGTACAGCCCGGTGACCGTGCCGGCGTGCCGGCCGAAGCCGGCCTTGATGACCGCCGGCAGCAGCACGTTGCCCACCGTCATGGCCGCACCGGCGAGGAACGTCCCGGCCAGCAGCACCGGGGGGCCGTCGAGGACCCGCAGTCCCTGCGCCACGGCCAGGAGCAGCAGCGAGCCGAGCACCGCCGGACCGGCTCCCACGCGGCGGCCGAGTGCCGCCGACACCGGCGCGAGCAGCGCGAAGCACAGGACCGGCAGGGTGGTGAGCAGCCCGGCGGCCGCCGGCGAGAGCGCGAGGTCGGCGCGGACGTCGCCCAGCACGGGCCCCACCGCGGCGATCGCGCCGCGGAGGTTGAACGCGGTGAGCAGGACGGCGGCCAGCAGCAGCCGCTCGGCGGCCAGGACGGCACCCGGCGCTGGCGGGGTCGGACGGGACGCGGGGACCACTCCTGTCGGGACGGGCCGGGCGGACCGGCGACCCGGCCCGGCGGGACATCCTGCCCGGCGCCCGGCCGGCGTCCCGGCGCCACCCCGGCCACGACGGGGTGCGACCGGCGGCCCGGGCCCGCCCGTCCGCCTCGCCGACGGCCGGAGAGCCGCGTCTACTCCCCGGTAACAAGTGTGGGATCGTCGGGGCACACGTCGAGACGGCACTGCTGCCGTCAGGAGAGAGGTCCCATGCGGTTGCAGCTTTCCCCGGAGATGGAGGCCTTCCGGGATGAGATGCGCACCTTCTTCACCACCCAGGTGCCCGCGGAGATCCGCGACACCGTCGCGGCCCGCCGGCACGTGGGCCGCGACGACTACGTCCGGACCCAGCAGATCCTGAACGCCGCCGGCCTGGCCGTGCCGCACTGGCCGGTCGAGTGGGGCGGCCGGGATTGGACGCCGCTGCAGCACCACATCTGGCGCGAGGAGATGCAGCTGGCCTCGGTCCCCGAGCCCCTGGCCTTCAACGCCAGCATGATCGGCCCGGTCATCGCCGCCTTCGGCAACCAGGAGCAGAAGGAGCGCTTCCTGGCCAGGACGGCCAACCTCGACATCTGGTGGTGCCAGGGCTTCTCCGAGCCCGACGCCGGCTCCGACCTCGCGTCGCTGCGCACCACCGCCGTCCGCGACGGCGACGACTGGGTGGTCAACGGCCAGAAGACGTGGACGACGCTCGGCCAGCACGCCGACTGGATCTTCTGCCTGGTCCGCACCGACCCGACCGCGGAGAAGAGGCAGCGCGGCATCTCGATGCTGGTCTTCCCGATGGACACCCCCGGCGTCACGCTGCGGCCGATCGAGCTGCTCGACGGCGGCCACGAGGTCAACGAGGTGTTCTTCGAGGACGTCCGCGTCCCCGCCGAGGACCTCATCGGCGAGGAGAACCGCGGCTGGGACTACGCCAAGTTCCTGCTCGGCAACGAGCGCGTCGGCATCGCCCGCGTCGGCGCCACCAAGAAGATGATCTCCCAGGCGAAGGGCTTCGCCCGCGAGATCCGCGTCGACGGCCGCCCCCTGTCGCAGGACCCGCGGCTGACCGCGCGGATCGCCGAGCTGGAGAACGAGCTGGTCGCGCTCGAGCTCACTGCGCTGCGCGTCGTCGCCAACTCCGCCGACGGCAAGCCGCACCCGGCCTCGTCGGTGCTCAAGCTGCGCGGCTCGGAGCTGCAGCAGGCCGCCACCGAGCTGATCGTCGACATCGCCGGCCCGCTCTCGCTGGCCTCGTTCGCCGACGGCGGCTCCGAGGTGCCCGACTGGGCCCGCGTGGCCACGCCGGAGTACCTGAACTACCGCAAGGTCTCCATCTACGGCGGCTCGAACGAGGTCCAGCGGACCATCATCGCCGGCACGATCCTGGGGCTGTGAGGTAACCCGTGGACTTCCAGTACGACAGCGAGCAGAACGACCTCCGCGAGGCCGTGCGCGGCCTCCTGCAGCGCGCCTACGGCGACCCCGAGACCCGCCGTCAGACGGTGGCCACCGACCCGGGCTTCGACGAGAAGACCTGGGCCCGGCTGGCCGAGATGGGGGTGCTGGGCCTGCCCTTCGCCGAGGAGGACGGCGGCATGGGCGCCGGCCCGATCGAGGTCGGCATCGTGGCCGAGGAGATGGGCCGGGTCCTCGCGCCCGAGCCGTTCGTCGAGTCGGTGGTCCTGGCCGGCGGCCTGGTCGCGGCCGTGGGCACCGCCGCGCAGCGGCAGGCCGTCCTCGGTCCCCTGTCGGAGGGCAGCAGCGTGCTGGCCGCAGCGCTCGCCGAGCCGGGCAGCCGGTGGAGCACCTCGGCGAGCGGCGTGACCGCCACCGAGGACGGCGGCACCTGGCGGCTGACCGGCGTCAAGGAGCCGGTCCTGGCCGGCGCCCGCGCCGACGTGCTCGTGGTGTCCGCCGTCGTCGACGGCGCGACGGCGCTGTTCCTCGTGCAGGGCGACGCCGAGGGCCTGACCCGCACCGGCTACCGCTCCCACGACGGCAGCCGCGCCGCGAACGTCACCTTCGCCGGCACCCCGGCCGAGCTGCTCGGCGAGGGCCGCACCGACCGCGGCGCCGACGTCGAGCGGGCCCAGTCGCTGGCCCGGATCGCCTACGGCAACGAGGCGGTCGGGGCGATGGAGACGGCGCTGCGGACCACCGCCGAGTACCTCAAGACCCGCAAGCAGTTCGGGGTCACGCTCAACCGGTTCCAGGCGCTGACCTTCCGCGCGGCGGACATGTACGTGTCGGTGGAGCTGGCCCGCAGCACCGCGCTGTGGGCGAGCATGGTGGCCGACACCGGCGGCGACGTCGTCGCCGCGGCCGACCGCGTGCGGCTGCAGACCAGCCGCGCGGGCCGGCACGTCGGCAAGGAGGCCATCCAGCTGCACGGCGGCATCGGCGTCACCGCGGAGTACTCGGTCGGGCACTACACCAGCCGGCTCACCGCGATCGACCACGTGCTCGGCGACGGCGACTGGGCCGCGGCCCGCCTGGCCGAGAAGGTCGACGGCTACCCGACGGTCGACCCGCTGGGGGCGCCCTACACCCGCGCGCGCTAGGCACCCCGCACCACCGGCCGCGACCGGCGTCCCCTCCTCGGGGACGCCGGCCGCGGCCGTCTCCGGGGTCCCGACGTCACGGTGCCGGACGGGTGCGATCCAGGTCACGATCGGGCTCCCGGCGCACGGTGCGTCACCGGGGCCTGCCACGATGCAGCACGGGGTGCGGTCAGCCACCTCCCCCGCTGCACCACGCCAGGCCCGCCGGCACGGTCGCCGGCCCGAGTTGTCCTTGGAGTGCGCGTGCTCATCGGTGTCCCCGCAGAGACCCGGCGCAACGAGACGCGAGTCGCCGCGACCCCCACGAGCGTGGGCCGGCTGTGCGCGCTCGGCCACGACGTCCTCGTGCAGTCCGGCGCCGGTGCGGGGGCCGACTGCCCCGACGAGGCCTACGTCGCCGCGGGCGCGCGGATCGGCCCGGCCGCCGACGCGTGGGGCGCCGACGTCGTCCTGCACGTCAACGCCCCGACGCCGGACGAGATCGACCTGCTGCGCCCCGACGCCGTGCTGGTCTCCCTGCTGGCCCCGGCCCTCTCCCCCGACCTGCTCGACGCGCTGGTCGCCCGCGGGGTGACCGCGCTGGCGATGGACGCCGTCCCCCGGATCTCACGGGCCCAGTCGCTCGACGTGCTCTCGTCCATGGCCAACATCGCCGGCTACCGCGCCGTCGTGGAGGCCGCGCACGCCTTCGGCCGGTTCTTCACCGGCCAGGTCACCGCCGCCGGCAAGGTGCCGCCGGCCAAGGTGTTCGTCGCCGGCGCCGGCGTGGCGGGGCTGGCGGCCATCGGCGCGGCCAGCAGCCTGGGCGCGATCGTGCGGGCCACCGACGTCCGCCCCGAGGTCGCCGAGCAGGTCCGCTCGCTCGGGGGCGAGTACGTGGGCGTCCCCGCCGCCGAGGACGAGGCCGCCGGCAGCGGCACCGGCTCGGGGACGGGGTACGCGTCGGTGACCAGCGAGGACTTCAACGCCCGCGCCGCGGTCATGTACGCCGAGCAGGCACGCGACGTCGACGTCGTCATCACCACCGCGCTCATCCCCGGCCGCCCGGCTCCCCGGTTGCTCACCGAGGACATGGTGGCCAGCATGAAGCCGGGCTCGGTGGTCGTGGACATGGCCGCCGCCCAGGGCGGCAACGTCGCGGGCTCGGTCCCCGACGAGGTGGTGACGACGCCGAACGGCGTCACGATCATCGGCTACACCGACCTGCCCGCCCGCCTGCCGGCCCAGGCCAGCCAGCTGTTCGCCACCAACCTGGTCAACCTGCTCACGCTGCTGACGCCGGGCAAGGACGGGCAGCTGGTCCTCGACCTCGACGACGTCGTCGTGCGGGGCATGACCGTGGCGCGGGCCGGCGAGAAGCTGTGGCCGCCGCCCCCGGTGCAGGTGTCGGCCGCCCCGGCACCGGTCGCCGTGCCGCCGTCACCACCACCGGTGCCCACGGCCCCGGCCGGTCCGGGCCGGCGCATCGCGCTGGTCGGCCTGGGTGCGGCGCTGCTGTTCCTGCTCGCCGCCTCCTCCCCCGACCAGCTGATCGGCAACCTGACGGTGTTCGCCCTCGCCGTCGTCGTCGGTTTCTACGTCATCGGGCACGTGCACCACGCGCTGCACACGCCGCTGATGAGCGTCACCAACGCGATCTCCGGGATCATCGTGGTCGGCGCGCTGCTGCAGCTGGGCCACGTGAGCACGGTCGTCACGGTGCTCGCCTTCCTCGCCGTGCTGCTGGCGAGCATCAACGTCTTCGGTGGCTTCGCGGTGACCCGCCGCATGCTCGGCATGTTCCGGAGGGCCTGACCCCATGACCGCCACCACCGCCGCGTCGGCGGCCTACATCGTCGCCGGCCTGCTGTTCGTGCTGAGCCTGGCCGGGCTGTCGCGGCACGAGACCGCCAAGACCGGCAACGCCTACGGGATCGCCGGCATGGCGATCGCGCTGGTCGCCACCATCGGCCTGGCCTGGCGCAACGGCGAGGCGCTCGCCGTCGCGGCGATCGCGGTCGCCATGGCGCTGGGCGCGGCCATCGGCCTCTGGCGCGCGCGCGTCGTCGAGATGACCGGCATGCCCGAGCTCATCGCGCTGCTGCACAGCTTCGTCGGCCTGGCCGCCGTGCTGGTCGGCTGGAACGGGTACCTGTCGGTCGAGGGCGCACCCGCCGGCGAGGCCGAGGAGCTCGGCCTGCCGGTGGGCATCCACTCCGCCGAGGTCGCGATCGGCGTCTTCATCGGCGCGGTCACCTTCACCGGCTCGATCGTGGCGTTCCTCAAGCTGTCGGGGCGGATCAGGAGCAACCCGCTCATGCTGCCGGGCCGCAACGCGCTCAACCTCGGCGCCCTGGCCGTGTTCGCGGTGCTGACCGTCGTCTTCGTCGTCTCCCCGGGGCTGGCGGTGCTCGCCGGGCTCACCGTGCTCGCGCTCGCGCTGGGCTGGCACCTGGTCGCCTCGATCGGCGGCGGCGACATGCCGGTCGTCGTCTCGATGCTCAACAGCTACTCGGGCTGGGCGGCCGCGGCCTCGGGCTTCCTGCTCGACAACGACCTGCTGATCATCACCGGCGCGCTGGTCGGCTCCTCGGGTGCCTACCTCTCCTACATCATGTGCCAGGCGATGAACCGCTCGTTCCTGTCGGTCATCGCCGGCGGCTTCGGCAACGAGGGCAGCACGGCGGCCTCCGGAGACGTCGACGGCGAGCACACCGAGGTCACCGCCGAGGAGGTCGCGCAGCTGCTGCGCGACGCCGACAGCGTCGTCATCACGCCCGGCTACGGCATGGCGGTGGCGCACGCGCAGAACGCCGTCGCCGAGCTCACCCGCACGCTCACCGACAAGGGCGTGGAGGTCCGGTTCGGCATCCACCCGGTCGCCGGCCGGCTGCCCGGGCACATGAACGTGCTGCTGGCCGAGGCGAAGGTGCCCTACGACGTCGTCCTGGAGATGGACGAGATCAACGACGACCTCGCCAAGACCGACGTCGTGCTCGTCATCGGCGCCAACGACACGGTGAACCCGGCCGCGGCCGAGGACCCGAGCAGCCCGATCGCCGGGATGCCGGTGCTGCACGTGTGGGAGGCCGGGCACGTCGTCGTCTTCAAGCGGTCGATGAGCACCGGGTACGCCGGCGTGCAGAACCCGCTGTTCTTCCGGGAGAACACCCGGATGCTCTTCGGCGACGCCCGGGAGCGCGTCGAGGACATCCTCCGGGCGCTGTAGGCCCGCTGCAGTTGCGGGGCCCGTGCCCGGGGGACGACGGTTGCCGTCGTGGACCCCTTCCGCCTGGGCATGCCCAAGATCCCCGGCCTCACCGAGCTGCTCACCGCGCTGCAGGCCCAGACCGAGGCGCTGGCGCAGCTGCCCCGGACGCTGACCGACCTCAACGCCGCCGTCCGCGAGCTGATCGCCGCGACGTCGACGGCCACGTCGGCGATCGCCTCGGCCCAGCGCACCGCCGAGCGGCTGGAGGAGCTGGTCGGCGAGCTGGAGGAGCCGGTGCGGGCGCTCAAGCCGGGGATCGAGCGAGTGGGCCGGGTGCTCGACGACCCGGTGGTGGAGAAGGTCCCGGACATCATCCGCACCGTCGACGAGGACCTCCGGCCGCTGATCGCGACCCTGCACCAGGCGCAGTCGCGCGTCGCCGGGGTCACCGGGCTGCTGCGCCGCCGCGCCCGGCCCGAGGACGACGACCTGCTCTGAGCCCGGCCCGGTCACGTCCCCGCGCGGCGGTGCCGCTCACCGGAGCGCCGGACCCGGCGGTCCCCAGTGCGGCGGGTGCTCCAGTCCGCCGGGCAGGCGGGTCGTGGCGTCCCCCCGGGCGGCGGCCACCTGCCGGCGCGTGAGGAACAGCGCGCCGGAGAGATCGCTGCCGCGCACGTCCGCGCCCCGCAGGTCGGCGCCGAGCAGGTCGGTCCGGTGCAGGTCGGCACCCCGCAGGTCCGCCCCGAGCAGCAGCGCCCCGCGCAGGCTCACGCCCCGCAGGTCCCCGCGGCGCAGGTCGGCGCCGGACAGGTCGGCGTTGCGCCGGTCGGCCCGGCGCCGACCTCCCGCCCGCGGCCGGACGCCGGCCCGTGCCAGCTCGCTGACCGACAGCAGCAGCGCGCCGGCCTCCCGCTGGAGCGCGTCGGCGTCGACGGCCGCGAGCTCGCCGGGCTCGGCGGCGGTGAGGTCGGTGGCGCGCCGGTGCGCGGCCGTCAGGTCCCTGCGCAGCGGCGCGGCCGCCTCGAGGGCGAGCGCCTCACCGAGGTACCAGAGGACCTCGTGCAGCAGCCGCTGCACGCCGAAGGCCGCGAACACCGCCGTCGCCCGCTCGGGGCTCCCCCGCCAGTCCGCGTCTCCGGCGAACGTCACCTGCACGGTCTGCTGGCCGGCACCGAAGCAGTCGAACACCGTGCAGCCGGGGAAGCCGCGCTCCCGCAGCTGCGCGTGGATGCCGCAGCGGTCGTCGTCGCGCAGGTTCGGGCAGGGACTGCCCGCGGGCTTGTCGATCGCGAAGTCGGCCGAGGCCGCGAAGGCCGGGGCCACGCAGCACAGCCCCGCGCAGCTCGCGCAGTCCGCGCGCAACCGCGCCCGGGCATCGACGGCGTCGGACACGGGCGCTCCTCGCGGGGTGGGTCAGGTCGTGGGGCGCTCCAGCGTCACCAGGACGCCCTCGACACCCCCCGGGCCGAGGCGGCCCTTGACCTCGACGGAGGTGATGGCCTTGAGCTGCCAGCCCTCCCGGGCGTTCTGGTTGAGCACCTTCTCCAGCTTGTCACCCGACATCTTCCCGCCGATGAGCCCCTCGCGGATCTCGACCACCCGGTACTCGTAGCGCTGCGCCACGACGTCCTCCTCGTCTCGGTGTCCTGCCCTGCGGCGATGATGCCCGGGTGGACGTGCTCAGCAGCCGGGTCCTGCTCCGGCCCCCCGATCCCGCGCGGTCGCAGGCCTTCTACCGGGACGTGCTGGGGCTCGCGGTGTACCGGGAGTTCGGGCTGCCCGAGCACCGCGGCGTGGTGTTCTTCCTCGGCAACGGCCTGCTCGAGGTGTCCGGCCCCGGCGACGAGCCGCCACGCGGGACCGCGCTGTGGCTGCAGGTGCGCGACGTCGCCGCCGAGCACGCACGGCTGCGGGCGGCCGGCGTGCCGGTGCTGCGCGAGCCGCGCACCGAGCCGTGGGGGCTGGTCGAGGCCTGGGTCGCCGACCCCGACGGCGTGCGGATCGTCCTGGTCGAGGTCCCGGCCGACCACCCGCTGCGCCGCGACCAGCGCTAGACCGTCCCCGCCGGCGGGGCGTCGCGGTCGGACGACGGTCGGCGCAGCACGTCACCGAAGGACTGCTCGAGGCGCGCCCAGGTCCGGCTCCACTCCTCGATCGGCTCGAGCACCCGCTCGAACACGGCGAGCTGCTCGTCGAAGGCCTGCAGCTGACCGATCAGGCCGGTGATCAGCTGCCGCTGGCCCCGCACCGCCTGCGCGACCGCCCCGACCTGCGCCGCCGACATCGCCCCGGGCGGCGAGGGCAGGCGCGGCAGCGACAGCCCCGACGGCACCGCGCCGGTGGCCAGCCCGCGCGCGCGGTCGGTGAAGCCGCGCAGCTGGGCGACGAACTCCTCGACCGACCGGCTGACCAGGTTCCCCTGCCCCTGGCCCGGCTTCGTCCCGTCGTCCTGCTCGCTCATGCCCCCAGTCTCCCGCCACCGCGCCCCGCTCGCCGCCCGGTCAGCTGCCGGTCAGCGCCCGCAGCGTCTCGGCGTTGCGGACGGCGTGGCCGTGGCCGTCGTTGTTGAAGTAGGCGTGGACGTCGCGGCCGTCGCGCGCCCACTCCGCGATCCGGTCGGCCCACCAGCGCAGGTCCGCGTCGGGGTAGGAGCCGGCGTAGAGGGAGGCGTCGTCCGGGCCGTGCAGCCGGACGTAGACGAACGGCGCGGTGGCCCGCAGCACGCACGGCAGGCCGGCGCCGCTCATCACGCAGTAGGCCGCTCCGTGCCGCTCGAGCAGCGCGAACACCTCCTCGACGTGCCAGCTGGGGTGGCGGAACTCCACGGCCACCTGCACCCAGTCCGGCAGCAGGGAGAGGAAGTACTCCAGGCGCGCGTCGTCGCGGGCCGCGGCCGGGTGCAGCTGCACCAGCAGCACGGCCCGCTTGCCGTCCAGCTCGTGCCAGGCCGCGGTCATCCGCTCGACCCACGCCTCCGGGGCGTACAGCCGCTTGGCGTGGGTCAGTCCGCGCGGTGCCTTGACCGACAGCCGGAACCCCTCGGGCAGCCGGTCGCGCCACCCCGCGAAGGTCGCCGTCCGGGGCCAGCGGTAGAAGCTCGCGTTGAGCTCGACGGTGCCGAACCGGCGCACGTAGTGGGCCAGCCGGTCGCGGGGCGGCGTCCCCGGCGGGTAGAGGATGCCGTCCCAGTGGTCGTAGCTCCAGCCGGAGGTTCCGACGTGGACGGCCACCGGTGCCGCCCTCCTCAGTGCCCGTGCCGGGCGACGGCGGTGCCGCGGGTGTGGTCGAGGGGGCCAGGAGCGCTCACGGCAGCCGCCACACCGTGGTGCGGCGCAGCCCCGGGCCCTCGGTCTCGGGCACGTCGTAGGCGGCGACGGGCTCCAGCCGCTCGTGCGGCAGGTAGGGCCGCCCCGGGTCGCCGACGAGCACCTCGCAGCCGCACGCCCGAGCCCGGTCGAGGAAGGGCAGCACCCGCTCGGTCATCTCCCGGTCGTAGCAGACGTCGCCGGCCAGGACGACGTCGACGGCCGGCGGCTCCCGGTCGAGGACGTCGCCGGCCACGCTGATCCCGGTCACCCCGTTCAGGCCGGCGTTGACGCCCACCGCCGTCCGGGAGAACGGGTCGACGTCGCTGGCCAGCACGTGGCGGGCGCCGGCGAGGACGGCGGCGATCGCGACGAGCCCGCTGCCCGACCCCAGGTCCAGGACGCGGTGCCCGGCCACCGTCACCGGCCCGTCGAGGACGGCGCGGGCGAGGGCCTGCCCGCCGGGCCAGGCCGCGGCCCAGAACGGCGGGGCCTCGCCGGCGCCGCCGGCCGCGTCCTCCATCGCCTCCCACAGGGCGACGACGTCGTCGGCGACGTGCAGCCGCACCTCCGGGACGAGCGAGGGCCGGCGCACCTGCGTGTGCGCGCGGACGAACCCCGCGGGCACCACGCGGGTGGCCGGCCCCCTCTCCGTCACGCCCCCAGTGTCACGTGCCGAGCCGGCGACGGTCGCGAGCGGCCCGGGTGACGGTCCGTGGCGCTGGGGTCCCACCACGGCCGGGTGGGAGACCGAGGCAGGGCCCGTCGGGTCGTGTCGTGGCAGTGCCGCGCGCAGGAGGACGGAGGGTGGGAGCTACACCTGCTGGGATCGGCGAGATCCGCACACCCCAGGAGGAGCGCATGGACACCGTCACCGCGACCGGCACGGTCAGGGAGGACGGCGGCCGGTTGGTCCTGATCCCGACCAGCCCGCCCGGGAGCGAGCCCCTGGTGGAGCTGGACCTGCTCGGGACGGACCTGCCGCCGGCCGGCGCTCGGGTGGCCGTCGAGGGGGGGCTGGACGGGCGGTCGCTGCACACCGCCCGCTGGCACCCCGGGCCGGGCACCCCCTCGGCCTGGCGTGTTCCCGCCGGCATCGCCGGAGTGTCCCAGGACGATGCCGACGTCATCACCCGCAGCACCCCCGAGGAGTGGTCGATCATCGGTCTCGGCCGGTCCACGGTGCCCGGCGGGCGAGGGGTGGTGGCGGTGCTGGAGGTCGAGCGGATCACTCCCGAGATCCGGGCGTGGTACGAGCGGCAGCCACCCGGGTCGGTACACCTGGTGCCCTCCATCACCCCGGACACCGCCTGCACCCCGGACACCGCCTGACCCGGCAGCGGCCACCCCGGAACGCGACACGGCCCCGCTAGCGGATGCCAGCGGGGCCGTGCTCGTGCCGGGTCCTCGTCCGCCCCGGAGTCCGCCCGGGTTCGCTCCCCTACGTCCCGCAGCGCCTCGTGCACGTGACGGCGCCGCGAGGTGCGGGCGCGGGGTCCCGCGCCGAGCCTGGTGACGAGTCGGATCGGCCTTGCTGCCGGGGTCCCGCGCCGAGCCGAGCGAGGCGTGGGGGCAGCAGGGTCCTCCTAGTACCAGCCGGTGGCCTGCGAGTGCGCCCAGGCACCGCACGGCGAGCCGTAACGGCTGTCGATGTAGATCAGGCCCGCGTCGATCTGCCGGTAGCCGTCGGAGGTCTTGGCGATGCCGGTGCTGGCCCAGGTGGAGTCCAGGAACTGCGGGATGCCGTAGGCGGTGCTGGAGGGGTTCTGCGCGTTGGGGTTCCAGCCGCTCTCCTTGCCCCACAGGTTCTCCAGGCAGCCGAACTGCTGGGCGCTGCCCACCTTGCTCATGGCGTAGTCCTTGAAGGAGCCGCGGGCGGCCGGCGCGGCGGCAGGTGCAGCCGCCGGTGCGGGGGCGGCCGGCGCCGCGGCGGCCCGCTGGGCGGCGGCGGCCTCGGCCGCGGCCTGGGCCTCGGCCGCGGCCTGGGCCTCGGCGGCGGCCTGCGCCTCGGCGGCGGCCTGGGCCTCGGCGGCGGCGCGGGCGGCCTCCTCCTCGGCGGCGCGGCGGGCGGCCTCCTCAGCGGCGCGGCGGTCGAGCTCGGCCTGGTCGGCGGCGGCCTGCGCCTCGGCGGCGCTGGTCTCCTCGGCGGAGCGCTCGTTGCGGGAGGCGGCGAGGTCCTCGAGCGGCGCGAGGTCGGCGGTCTGCGACGCCGCGGTCCCGGTCGGCTGCCCGGTGAGGCCGAGCTGCTCGGCCACGCTCACCGTGGAGCCGGCCGTCTCGGTGCCGGCCTCGGCGGCCGGGCCGCTCGTGCTCACCACGCCGACGACCAGGGCGCCGGCGGCGGCCGTGGCCAGCAGCAGGGCGGGGCGGCGCGGGCCCAGCGGGGGGCTGCTGCGCCGGGCGCGGGTGCGGGCCGGCAGGCCCAGGCGGCGGGCGCGACGACGGGGGGCGGTGTCCGCGGTGCCGACGGCGTCCATGACGGCGGTGTCGGCGGGCTTCGCGGCTGCGGACAGCTCGACGGTCTCGAGCGTGTGGGCAGGCGTGTGCGGGGTACGGCGGGGCATGAGGGTGAGGGCTCCGAGGGAGAGTGCGCGCGCGGCAGCCCGGTTCGCGGGCAGGGACCGGCGCACGGCGGTCGTCGGGTCCCCACGCGCGATCGGCGGCGCGGGGTCAGCAGGGCAGGGCGGCGGCCGGACTCAGATGGCGCGGTGGACGCGCACCCGGCGGCACCTGCGGGCCGCGGCGGCCCGGAGGCGGGGCATGCGGAGAGTCTCCGTTTCTTCCGATGCCGCCTACCGAGTTAGCTGACGGGTTCGGGCGGGAAGAAGCCCTACGCGCTGCGAGCGGAGCTCGGCAGGCGATTCACCCCAGGACTGCGGTGGGTCCCCGGCTCGCGCCCGCGGCTGCGGACACGACTCGGCGGCGTCCGGCCGGGCTCCCCGGGAGGGGACGAGACGACCAGCCGGACGTCACGAACGGTACGTGTCGTTACCTGCCCGTGACAACAGCAGAACGCGAGATGCACACGTGACACGAGTTACGGTGCAGTCGGCGCGGGCCATCCCTCGGCGACGGCGCAGGTCAGGACGCCGGGTCGCACGCCGGGTCGCACGCCGGGTCAGGACGCCGCGGCGACCTCGTTCCGGTTCCCGCCCCGATCGGCGTCCCCGCGCAGCGCCGTGACGTCGGCCGGGTCACCGTCCGGCGTCCGGGGGCCCTCGTCGCGGGCCGCGGCGTCGCGCCGGTCGGCGAGCACCGAGACGTCGTCGGGCAGCGCCCCGGTGCGCACCGTGTCGGTCCGCAGCGCGTCGGTGTCCGCCGGGTCGGGACCGCCCTCGTCGCCGCGCAGCACGCGGGCGAGACCGGCCAGGGCGTCGTCGACGTGCCCGTTCAGCACCCGGAGCGTCTCGCGCACCCCCTCCTTCTCGGCGCGCAGCGCGGCCAGCTCCGCCTCGACGGCGGCCCGCTCCCGCTGGGCCTGCGCCGCCGCCGCCCGCCGCGCCTCCTCGGCCTCGCGGTGCACCGCCTGCAGCTCGGCCGCCGCCTCCGCCCGCCGTGCGTCGGCCTCCCGCTGGGCCTGCTCGCGCAGCGCGGTCACCGCCTGGCGCATCTCCGCCACCTTGGCCAGGCGCGCCTCGGCCTCCGCGCGCGCCTCGGCACGCACCTGGTCGGCCTCCTCCTCGGCGCGCTGCAGCAGGGCGCGCGCATCCTCCGGGCTGGGGAGCGACTCCCGCTCACGTACCAGCTGGGCCAGCCGGCGGCGGGCGTTCTGCAGGTCACCGGAGCAGGCGGCGTAGCGGCTGAGCAGGTGGTCGTTCTCCCGGCGGAGCACCAGCAGCTCGGTCTCGGCCGCGGCCACGTAGTCGTCGACCTGCAGGCAGTCGTACCCGCGCAGTGCGTGTGTGAAGACCGGACCGGTGCCCAGCAGACCGTCGAGGCCCCTCGCCGGGACGTGCTCCGCGGCGGTGTTGCCCGTGAAGGCCGTGCGCCTGGCCGCGTCCGCCCCGGCGTCCGGAGCAGTTCCCTGCGAGTGCTTCGACATCCGGTCCCCCCGGTCCGTCATGCCCGCCCGGGCCCGTCGGGCGATCCAGGTGGTGGCCGCCAGACTCCCAGCCGGTTCACCCGATCGGTGGGTCGGACCAGGTCACGGGACGGTCACCGACGGAGTGGTCCGCCACGCCGTGGTCGCCCGACTACCGCCCGCAGCCGGAGCCGGGGAATGCCCGGCCGCCCACCACCGTTGGGCCGAACAGTAGTTGCACTCTCAACCACAGGGAGCACGAGATGCAGTTCGGCGTCTTCTCGGTCAGTGACGTCACGACCGACCCCACCACCGGCCGCACCCCCAGCGAGGCGGAGCGGATCCAGGCCATCGTCGCGATCGCGAGGAAGGCCGAGGAGGTCGGGCTCGACGTCTTCGCCCTCGGCGAGCACCACAACCCGCCGTTCTTCTCCTCCTCCCCCACCACCACGCTGGCCTACATCGCGGCGCAGACCTCGACGCTGCAGCTGTCGACGGCGACCACGCTGATCACCACCAACGACCCGGTGAAGATCGCCGAGGACTACGCGATGCTGCAGCACCTGGCCGGCGGCCGGGTCGACCTCATGATGGGCCGCGGCAACACCGGGCCGGTCTACCCGTGGTTCGGGCAGGACATCCGCAACGGCATCCCGCTGGCGGTGGAGAACTACGCGCTGCTGCGGAAGCTGTGGGACGACGAGGTCGTCGACTGGTCCGGCCGGTTCCGCACGCCGCTGCAGGGCTTCACCTCGACCCCGCGGCCGCTCGACGGCGTCCCGCCGTTCGTGTGGCACGGCTCGATCCGCAGCCCGCAGATCGCCGAGCAGGCCGCCTACTACGGCGACGGCTTCTTCTCCAACCACATCTTCTGGCCGAAGGAGCACACGCAGCGGATGGTCGAGTTCTACCGGTCCCGCTTCGAGCACCACGGCCACGGCTCGGCCGACCAGGCGATCGTCGGGCTGGGCGGGCAGGTGTTCGTGCGGAAGAACAGCCAGGACGCCGTCCGGGAGTTCCGGCCCTACTTCGACAACGCGCCGGTCTACGGCCACGGCCCCTCGCTGGAGGACTTCTCCCGCGAGACGCCGCTGACCGTCGGCAGCCCGCAGCAGGTCATCGAGCGCACGCTCGGCTTCCGCGACTACGTCGGCGACTACCAGCGGCAGCTGTTCCTCGTCGACCACGCCGGCCTGCCGCTGAAGACGGTGCTCGAGCAGCTGGACGTCCTGGGCGAGGAGGTCGTGCCGGTGCTGCGCCGGGAGTTCGCCGCGCTCAAGCCCGCGCACGTGCCCGACGCCCCCACGCACGCCTCGCTCGTCGCCGCCCGGCAGCGCACCCCGGAGGAGGTCTCGGCATGACCACCCGCACCACCACCCGGACCCTGGCCGTGGTCAGCGCCGGGCTGTCGACGCCGTCGTCGACCCGGCTGCTGGCCGACCGGCTGGCGACGGCGACCGTCGCGGCGCTGCGCGAGCGCGGCGAGGACGCCGTCGTGGAGGTCGTCGAGCTGCGCGAGCACGCCCGCGACCTGGCCGACGCCTTCGTCACCGGCTTCCCGGACGCGGCCCTGCGCGCGGCGATCGGGACGGTGACCGGCGCCGACGCGGTCATCGCCGTCACCCCGGTGTTCACCGCCTCCTACAGCGGGCTGTTCAAGTCCTTCGTCGACGTGCTGGACGAGGACGCGCTCACCGGGAGGCCGGTGCTGCTCGGGGCGACCGCCGGCACGGCGCGGCACTCGCTGGTGCTCGAGCACGCGATGCGGCCGCTGTTCGCCCACCTGCGCGCGGTGACCGTGCCGACGGCGGTGTTCGCCGCGAGCGAGGACTGGGCGGGTGGCGACGGCGGCGAGCTGTCGCGGCGGATCGTCCGGGCGGCCGGCGAGCTGGCCGACGTCGTGACCGGCCGGCCGGCGTCCGCCCGCCCGGCCGACCTGTTCGCCGACGTCCCCTCCTTCGAGGACCTCCTCCGCGGCAGCGGCGCCTGACCCGACCGCGATCACGGCGCCGGGACCACCCACCGGGCTCCGCAGGTCGTACCGGCGCCATGATCGCCGGGAGGGGTTCGGGCTTCAGCGGGCGGCGTCCTCCGAGGGGGGCGCCGTCCCGCCCTGGGGGGCCTCGCCCGTCATGATCGAGACGATCTCCGCGCGGTCGGCGGCCGAGGGCAGCCCCCAGCCGGGCTCGTAGCCGTACACGTCCCCGAGCGGCGTCGACGCGGTCCGCCCGTCCAGGATCTCCACCGAACCGGTGTCGATCAGCCCGGGGTGCTCGACGCCGCAGGCCTCGGCCACCTTGAGCAGGTCGCGGCGCAGCGTGGCCAGGTAGTTGGCCAGCCGCACCGACTTCAGCGCCGGGTCCAGGCCGTGCGCCAGCCAGGCGTTCTGGGTGGCGACGCCGGTCGGGCAGGTGTCGGTGTGGCACTTCTGCGCCTGGATGCAGCCGATGGCCAGCATCGCCTCGCGGGCGACGTTGACCATGTCGCAGCCCAGCGCGAACGCCACGACGGCGTTGTCGGGCAGGCCGAGCTTGCCGCCTCCGATGAAGGTGACCCGCTCGGCGAGGCCCCGGCGGGCGAAGGTGGAGTACACCCGCGCGAAGCCGAGCTGGAACGGCAGCGACACCGAGTCGGTGAAGATGAGCGGCGCGGCGCCGGTGCCGCCCTCGCCGCCGTCGACGGTCACGAAGTCCACACCGCGGCCGGTCGTGGCCATCAGGTCGGTGAGCTCGTCCCAGAACGCCATGTCCCCGACGGCGGACTTGATCCCCACCGGCAGGCCGGTCTCGGCGGCGAGCAGCTCGACCCAGTCGAGCATGCTGTCGACGTCGCTGAACTCCGCGTGCCGCGACGGGCTCACGCAGTCGACCCCCTCGCGCACCCCACGGGCCGCGGCGATCTCGGCCGACACCTTCGCGGCCGGGAGCACGCCGCCCAGCCCCGGCTTGGCGCCCTGGCTGAGCTTGATCTCGATCGCCCGCACCGGGGCTCCGGCCACCAGGTCCCTCAGCCGCTCGAGGTCGAAGCGGCCGTCCTCGTCGCGGCAGCCGAAGTAGGCGGTGCCGAGCTGGAGGACCAGGTCGCCGCCGTGCCGGTGGTGGGCCGACAGCCCGCCCTCCCCCGTGTTGTGCAGGCACCCGGCCAGCGCGGCACCCCGGTTGAGCGCCTCGACGGCCGCGCCCGACAGCGAGCCGAAGCTCATCGCCGACACGTTGACCACCGACGCCGGCCGGAACGCGTGCGCCCGGCCGCGCGGGCCGCCGAGCACCTTCGCCGAGGGCAGGCTGATGTCGGCCGCCGACCCCGGGTGCGACGGCGGGACGGCGCGGCCGAAGGTGCGGTGGTTGATGACCGCGTACCCGGCGGTGTACTCGAGGTCGTTGTCGGTGCCGAAGCCGAAGTAGTTGTTCTCGCGCTTGGCGGAGGCGTAGACCCACCGGCGCTGGTCGCGGGTGAAGGGCCGCTCCTCGTTGTCGCCGGCGACCAGGTACTGCCGCAGCTCCGGACCGAGCGACTCCAGCAGGTAGCGGGCGTGCCCGAGCACGGGGAAGTTGCGCAGCAGCGTGTGCTCCCGCTGGAGCAGGTCGCGGGCGGCCACCGCGGCGACCGCCCCCAGCCCGGCCACCGCGGCCCGTCCGGCACCCCTCATGACAGCTCCCCTCCCGCTCCGTGGCGGCCCGGGTCGTCCCGGACGGCCATGGTGGCCCCGGCAGCCCCGGACGGACAGGGAGTGCGGCGCGCCTCGGCGACCGGGCGGCTCAGAGCGGCAGGCCGGGGGTGTCGTCGAGGGCGTCGAGGGTGCCGAGGACGTCGGCCAGGGCGCGCGTGGACTGCTCGAGCAGCGGGCGCGTCCGCCGGTAGAGGCCGGCGGCCGCGGGGTCGGGCTCGACGGGGTCGGAGACGCCGATCAGCGCCGTCGCCGCGTCGAGGTCGGGCAGGGCACCGAGCGCGTGCAGCCCGAGCAGGCAGGCGCCGAGCCCGGTGCCCTCCGGGGAGTCAGCGATCCGCACCGGCAGGTCCAGCGCCGCGGCCAGCGTCGACACCCACAGCGCGGAGGCGACCGCCCCGCCGGTGGCGCGGACCTCGCGGACGGGCAGGCCGGTGGCCGAGAAGGCGTCGCGCACCAGGGCCAGCTGCTGGCACACGCCTTCGACCGCGGCGCGCACCAGGTGCGGACGGCGGTGCTCGCGGCGCAGCCCGACGTAGGCGCCGCGCAGCCCGGAGCGCCACCACGGCGCCCGCTCCCCCAGCAGGTAGGGCAGGCAGAGCAGCCCGGCGCTGCCGGCCGGCACGGCGGCGGCCTCGGCGAGCAGCCGGGCGTCGAGGGCGTCGGCGTCCTCCCCCGCGACCCCGTCCCCCTCGGCCAGCGCCTGGGCGGCCCACCGCACCACCGAGCCGCCGTTGTTGACCGCGCCGCCGACCACCCAGTGCTCGTCGGTGAGGGCGTAGCAGAACAGCCGGTGCGCCGGGTCGGCGGTCGGGGCGGGGACGACGACCCGCATCGCCCCGCTGGTGCCCAGCGAGACGGCGGCGACCTCGGGCCGCACGGCGCCGATGCCGAGGTTGGCCAGCACCCCGTCGGAGGCGCCGAGGACCAGCGGGGTGTCCGCGGGCAGGCCGGTCGCGGCGGCCACCTCCGGCCGCAGACCCGGCAGCACCGCCGTGGTCGGGAGCACCTCGCCGAGCTGCCCGGCCCGGACGCCGGCGATCTGCAGCGCCTCGGCGTCCCAGGTGCCGGTCCGGATGCCGTAGAGCCCGGTAGCCGAGGCGCACGCCCGGTCGAGCACCTGCGGGCCGCCGCGCAGGGCCGCGACGACGAGCTCCTTCACCCCGCCCCAGCGGGGCACCCGGGCCAGCCGGTCGGCGTCCTCGGCGCGCAGCGAGGCGAGCTTGAGCAGCGGCGACATCGGGTGCACCGGCGTCCCGGTGCGCTCGTGCAGGCCGCCGGCGCGACCGTCGCGGCGCAGCGCCTCGGCGTACCCGGCGGCGCGGTCGTCGGCCCAGGTGACGACGGGGCCCAGCGGCCGGCCGTCGTCGTCCATGGGGACCAGGCCGTGCATGGCCGCCGACAGGCAGACGCCGACGACGCGGTCGCCACGCTCCCCGGCGCGGGCGGTGACGGCGGCCAGCGCCTCGACGGCGGCGTCGGCCAGGCGGTGCGCGTCGAGCTCGGCGCGGCCGGGGGCGGGCACCGAGAGCGGGTAGCCGACGCTGACCGCGTTGCGGACCCGGGCGTCGGTGCCGGCGGTGACCGCCTTGGTCGCCGTCGTCCCGGAGTCCAGCCCGACCACCACGTCCATGCCCGGTGATCGTGCCGAGCGGGACGGGGACGCGCGACCCCGGGATCAGTGGTAGGCGGACTCCCCGCGCAGCCGGGCGGAGACCGCGACGTGCAGCGGGACCAGGACCACGCCGTCGCGGGCCAGCCGCGCGCGCAGCGCCCGGCGGTGGTGCAGCACGCCGACCAGGCCGATCGCCCAGAACACGTACTGGACGGCGAAGGCGGCGCGGAAGGCACCGAGGTCGTAGGCGGTCGAGTCGCCGGGCGTGAGGACGTCGAGCACGGCGCCGATGGCGAGGACGGTCAGCAGCGAGGCGACGAACCCGCCGACGTTGACCACCCCGCTGGCGCTGCCCTGGCGCTCGGCCGGGTTCCAGGTGCGGGCGAAGTCGAAGCCGATCATCGAGCCGGGGCCGTTGGTGCCCAGGACCAGGACCAGCACGACCAGCAGCCACAGCGGCGCCCGGCCCGGCCAGAGCAGCACCACCGTCCACAGCGTCGCGGTGGCGGCGAGGATGGCCAGCACCAGCGACGAGCGGCGCAGCGGCCAGCGGCCGCACAGCCGGCCCAGCAGCGGGCCCACGCCCATGCCGACGAGCACGAGCAGGCTGAGCAGGCCGGCCGCCGTCGCCGGGGACAGGCCCTGGCCGACGACGAGGAACGGATAGCCCCACAGCAGCGCGAACACGGTGCCGGAGAACTGGGTGACCAGGTGGGTGTAGAGGCCGATGCGGGTGCCGGGCTCGCGCCAGGTCAGCGCCAGGCTGCGGCGCACCTCGGCCAGGCCGGCGGGGGTGGTGGCGGCCGTGCCGGGCGGCGCGTCGCGCAGCGCGGCCAGCACCAGGACGACGGCGAGGACGCCGACCGCCGCGGCACCGAGGAAGGTGTCACGCCAGCCGGCGGCGTGCAGCAGCGCGACCAGCGGGTAGGCGGCCACGATCTGCCCGACCTGGCCGAGGATGCCGGTGAGCTGGGTGACCAGCGGGACGGTGCGGCCGGGGAACCAGAAGGCGATGACCCGCAACACGCTGATGAAGGTCATGGCGTCGCCGGCGCCGACCAGCACGCGGGCGGCGACGGCGGTGGGCACGTCGGTGGCCAGCGCCAGCACCAGCTGCCCGGCGGCCATGGTCAGCCCGCCGGCCGCGATGAGCTTCCGCGAGCCGAAGCGGTCCACCGCCACCCCGACGGGCACCTGCAGGCCGGCGTAGACCGCCAGCTGCAGCACGAGGAACAGCGAGACCGCCGACGCCCCGGCGGAGAAGCGCTCCTGGGCCTCCACCCCGGCCACGCCGAGCGAGGCGCGGTGGAAGACGGCGACGACGTAGGCCGCCAGCGCGGTGAGCCACACGGCGTAGGCGCGCAGAGGGGTGCGGGCGGGCGTCGGGGGCGTCACCTGAGGGACGACAGCGCCCGCGCGCCGGTTGTTCCCCGCCCGGCGGTGAGTCGCCTCACCCGTCGGCCGGGCCGGCGGCGACCGGGTCGGTCCGCGGGGATTCCGCACGCCCACAAAATAGGCTAAGGATTAACAGCGATGCTACGCACCCGGTCGGCGACGTCCCGGCCTGCCGTCCTCGCGGTGAGCACCGTGGCCATGGGCCTGGAGGCCGCGCCGATGCCGGTCGTGGGCTACCTGGGCGCCGCGATGCGGGCCGACCTCGGCCTGACCGGCGCGCAGCTCGGCCTCGTCGTCGGCGTCTTCTACGGCGCCACCGGGGTGACGTCGCTGCTCGGGTCGCGGGTGGTCGACCGGCTCGGTGCCCGCTGGTGGGTGGCCGGCGACCAGGCGCTCACCGCCGCCGGGCTCGCCGCGGTCGCCGCGGTCGGGTCGCTCCCGGCGCTGCTGGTGAGCAGCGCGGTGACCACGTGGGAGGGGCAGATCGGCCAGCTCCCCTACGCCTCGGCCAAGGCCGGAATCGTCGGGCTGACGCTCGTGGCCGCGCGCGACCTGGCCAGCAAGCAGATCCGGGTGGTGACGATCGCGCCGGGCACCTTCGACACCCCGATCCTCGCCCGGCTGCCCGAGAACGTCCGCGAGTCGCTGGGCCAGATGGTGCCGCACCCCCGCCGGCTCGGCGTCCCCGACGAGTTCGCCCGGTTGGCGCTGGCCATCGCCGACAACCCGATGCTCAACGGCGAGACGATCCGGCTGGACGGCGCGATCCGGATGCAGCCCAGGTGAGTGGCGATGGGTGAAGAGGTCCGGGTCGAGCGCGACGGCGCCGTCCTCGTCGTCACCATCGACCGGCCGCAGGCGAAGACCGCGATCAACACCGCGGCGGCCGAGGGTATCGGCGCGGCGATGGAGCAGCTCGACACCGACGACTCGCTGTTCGTCGGTGTGCTCACCGGCGCCGGCGGGGTGTTCAGCGCCGGCATGGACCTCAAGGCCTTCCTCGCCGGGGAGAAGCCGCACATGCCCGGCCGCGGGTTCGCCGGCCTGGTGGAGCGGCCGCCGGCCAAACCGCTGATCGCCGCCGTCGAGGGACCGGCGCTGGCCGGCGGCTTCGAGATCGCACTCGCCTGCGACCTGGTCGTGGCCGCCGAGGGCGCCTCGTTCGGCCTGCCCGAGGTCAGGCGCGGCCTGCTCGCCGGCGGCGGCGGGCTGCTGCGGCTGCCGCGCAGGGCCGGGCTGCCCAAGGCCACCGAGTGGGCGCTCACCGGCGACCGGGTGAGCGCCGCCGACGCGCACACCGCCGGGGTGGTCAACCGGCTGGTGCCCGACGGCCAGGCGCTGGCGGCCGCGCTGGAGCTCGCCCGGCAGATCGCCGGCAACGGCCCTCTGGCGGTGCAGGGCACCAAGCGGATCCTCACCGACGGCCCCTCGTGGCCGGCCGAGGAGGCCTTCGCCCGGCAGTGGGAGGTCTACGCCCCGATCCGCGCCCCGGAGGACGCGGAGGAGGGCGCGCGGGCGTTCACCGACAAGCGCGCGCCGGTCTGGCGGGGCCGCTGACCGGCGGCCTCACCGCCAGCTGATCACCTGCTCCATCAGCTGCGGGTGTCGCTGGCGCACCCAGTCGGCGTACTCCTGCATGTGCTCGCGCATGAGCCGCTCGGCGGCGTCGGCGTCGCCCTCGGCGATCGCGCTGGCGATCGCCGCGTGCACCTCGAGCACGCGCCGGCGCTCGTCCTTCGGCGACAGCAGCCCGGTGACCTGGTCGCGGAAGACGTCCTCCAGCGACACAGACACCAGATTGAGCACCGGGTTGCCCGACATCGAGGCCACGCCGCGGTGGAAGTCGGTGGTCGCGTCGTAGTAGGCGGTGTCGTCCTCGACCGCCGTCGCGTCGGGGTCGGCCACCTGGCCCACCAGCTCCTGACCGCGCCGCTCGGCGGCCAGGCGGGCCATCATCGGCTCGAGAACCAGCCGGGCCTCGACCAGCTGCCCGAAGGTCATGCCGCCGAGGTGGAAGAACAGCGTCGACATCCGCCCGTAGTCGTGGGTGCCGACCTCGATGACCATCGGGCCACCGTTGCGGCCGGGCTTCATCGTGATCAGCCCGTGCACCTCGAGGATGCGCAGCGCCTCCCGCAGCGAGCCGCGCCCGACGCCGTAGTCCTCGAGCATCTGCGCCTCGGAGGACAGCAGCGTGCCGGGCGGGAGCTTGCGGGAGACGATCTCGTGCACGATCTCCTGCGCGAGCGCCTCGGCGACCTTGGCGCCCCGCTTGATCGGCCGCGGAGCCGTGCCGCCGGCGCGGGAGCGCTGCGCGGAGACCATGACCCGAGGGTAACGGTCGGTACCCGGTCCGGCGCGTACGCGACACCGGAATCCCCCGGATGATGAGCAGGGTTACACGGCGATCCCGCGCCGAGCGGACGGCGGCGTGCCGCACCGACCGTAGGATCGCCCCCGTGGTAGCCCTGGTCTCCCCCGAGGACCTGACCGAGGACGACGCCAGCCGTCGCGTGCGCATCCTGCTCGCGCTGGCGACGACCATGGCCACCAAGGGCTACCGGGCCACGACGATCTCCGACATCGCCCGTGTGGCCCGGGTCTCCAAGACCGTCGTCTACGCGCACTTCCGCGACAAGGAGCACTGCCTCCTCGAGCTGTACACGCGCGCGTCGACCACCATGCTCGCCGCCGTCCACGCCGCCCAGGAGCAGGCGGCGGCGGCCGGCCGGTCCTGGCGCGACCAGCTCCGGACCGCGGTGCGCACCTACCTCGAGGTCCTGGCCGCCAACCCGGAGATGGCCTGGGCGACCCTCATCGAGGTCCAGGCCGCCGGCCGGCCGGCACTGGCCCTGCGCCGCCAGGTGATCGACCGCTACGTGGAACTGCTCGGCGGCATCGCCGCCACCCTGGCCGAGCGGCACCCCGAGGAGCTCCGCCCGGTGGACCGGTCGCTGGTCGTGGCCGCCGTCGGGGGCCTCAACGAGCTCGCGCTGGTCCGCGTCGAGCGCGGGGAGGCGACGTCGCTGGCCGACGACACCGACGTCGCCACCGACGTCCTCGTGCAGCTGGTGACCCGGCCCGGCCGGTGACGCGCTGACGCGGCGGCGCACCCCGCGCGGCCGCGGCGGTCAGCGGCGGGCCGGTCGCAGCACCAGCACCGCCAGCGCCCCCACCACGCTGAGCGCCGCGGCGGCCAGCGCGGCGGCGTCCCAGCCCTCGACCAGGGCCGTGGCGCCGCCCGAGGCCGGCCCGGCGGTGACCAGCAGGACGACGAGGGTCACCCCGACCGCGCCACCGAGGTAGCGGGCGGTGTTGTTCGCGCCGCTGCCCATGGCCGCGCGCTCCACCGGCACGTGCGCGACCGCCTCCCGGCCCAGCGCCGCGTTGGCCGCGCCGTAGCCGACGCCGAGGACCACCAGCGCGGGCAGCACGGCCGTGCTGCGGTCGCCGACGTCCAGGACGGCCAGCCCGGCCAGCCCGGCCGCCGACACCGCCAGCCCGCCGGCGAGCAGCACCCGCCCGTCGAGGCGGGGCATCCAGCGCAACCCCCACGACGTCGCCGTGGCGACCGCCGACCAGACGACCACGGGCACCGTCGTGGCCAGCAGGCTCTCCCCCAGCGCTCGCTGCAGCACCGTCGCGAGGTAGGACATCAGCCCGACCGTGGCCGCGCCGGTGACCAGCGCTCCGACGTTGGCGGCCACGAAGCCGCGGACCCGGAACAGCGCCAGGTCGACCATCGGCGCCGGCACCCGCGCCTCGGCGAGCACGAAGGCGGCGGCCAGGACGGCCCCGGCGCCCAGCAGGGCGACCGCCGTGCCGGTGCCCGCCCCGCTGCGGGGCGCGAGCAGGCCCACCAGCAGGCAGCACACCGCGGCGACGAGCAGCAGCGGGCCGAGGACGTCGACCCGCGGGCGGCGGCCGCGCGGCGTCTCGGGCAGCAGCAGCCGGGCGGCGACCGCCAGGGCGGCGGTGAGGACGGCGGTGGTGGCGTGCGTGGCCCGCCAGCCGGTGTCGCCGTCGAGGACGACCGCCGCGACGCCGCCGACGCCGGTGCCCGCGCCGAGGCTGGCGCCCCACACCGCCGCCGCCCGCGCCCGCAGCGGCCCCACCGGGAAGACCTGGGCGAGCAGGCCCAGCGAGCAGGCCAGCACGGCCGCCCCGCCGGCGCCCTCGACCAGCCGGCCGGCGACGAACACCCCGGTGGAGCCGGCCGCGGCGGTCAGGGCGGCACCGGCGGCCAGCAGGACCAGCCCGGCGGTGAAGACCCTGCGGCGGCCGAGGTCGTCGGCGACCGCGCCGGTCACCAGCAGGGCCGCGGCCAGCCCGACGCTCATCGCCGACAGCAGCCAGGCCTGCCCGCCCGGGCCGGTGCCGAGCTCCCGGGCCGTGCTCACCGCGGTGGCCAGCGGCGTCACGAAGGCGGCGAGCACCACCAGCGTGCTGGTCGCCACGACGGCCAGGGTGCGGCGCTGCACGCCGGTGACCGCGTCGGCCGGTGCCGGTGCCGGTGCCGTGGCCGGTGCCGGTGCGGCGGGACGGGGACGCAGGGATCGGGACACGCGCGCCTCCAGGCGGTCGGGCCGACTTGTCGGTTGGAGATCCGAACCGACGTCGCGGTCACCGTAGCAGGGGGCGGGCCCGCGTCACACCCGTCCGCACCCCCGCCCGCACCCCGGTCCGCACGCAGGGCGCGCCGCCGTGGGGCGCATGGTCCGTGCGGCTCGGGGGCACCGACCCCCGCAGAGGGCACCGACCGGGTGCCGCACGACCAGGGAGGAACAGCCGATGGCGTCCGTCATCCACTTCACCATCGCGACCGTCGCCGAGGAGAGCCCGGACTTCCGCCGGGTCCTGTGGACGGGCAAGAACACCCAGCTGGTGATCATGACGATCCCGCCGGGCGGGGAGATCGGTGAGGAGGTCCACGAGGACATCGACCAGATCCTCACCTTCGTCAGCGGCGTCGGTGAGGCGAGGGTCGGCGGCGCCACGAAGAAGGTGGCGCAGGGCGACCTCGTCGTCGTCCCGGCCGGGACGAAGCACAACTTCCTGAACACCGGGCAGAACCCGCTGGTCCTCTACACCGTGTACGGCCCGCCGGAGCACTCCGACGGCGCGGTGCACCACACCAAGGAGGAGGCCGACGAGGCCGAGGAGTCGGGGCAGGACGAGCCGCCGACCTCCTGAGCCGCCCCGTCCCCGGTGCCTCCCGCACGTGGAGGCACCGGGGGCGGCGGAACCCGGTGGAGCCGGTGCACGATGACGGCATGACCGCGAGCGTGTACCAGCCCGCCGACCCGGAGAGCGTGTTCACCTACGGCGCTCCCCAGCTGAAGTTCGGTTCCGGAGCCGCCGACGAGATCGGCTACGACCTGAGCCAGACCGGGGCCCGCCGGGTCCTGGTCGTCACCGACCCCGGGGTCGCCGCGACCGGCCACCCGCAGCGGGTCGCCGACCAGATGGGCCAGTTCGGCATCGAGGCCCACGTGTTCGACGGTGCCCACGTCGAGCCGACCGACGAGAGCCTGCAGACGGCCGTCGACTGGGCCCGCGAGCACGGCCCGTGGGACGCCATCGTCGCCGTCGGGGGCGGCTCGAGCATCGACACCGCCAAGGCGGTCAACCTGCTCACCACCAACCCCGGTGAGCTCATGGACTACGTCAACAAGCCGGTCGGCGAGGGCCGGGCGCCGGTCAACCCGCTCAACCCGCTGGTCGCCGTCCCGACGACGACCGGCACGGGCGCGGAGAGCACCACGATCTGCGTGCTCGACGTCCTCGCGCTCAAGGTGAAGACGGGGATCAGCCACCCCCGGCTGCGGCCGACGATGGCCGTCGTCGACCCCTCGCTGACCCGCACCCAGCCGGCCGGTGTCACCGCCGCCTCCGGCATGGACATCCTCTGCCACGCGCTGGAGAGCTACACGGCGCGGCCCTACACGACCTACGAGCGCAAGCAGCCCGCCGACCGGGTGCCCTACTGCGGGTCGAACCCGATCGCCGACATGTGGTCGGAGAAGGCCCTGTCGCTGCTGGCGGAGTCCTTCCGCCGCGCCGTCCGCGAGGGCGACGACGACGCCCGGGCGAAGATGGCCATGGCCGCCACCTTCGCCGGCATGGGCTTCGGCAACGCCGGCGTGCACATCCCGCACGCCAACGCCTACCCGATCGCCGGCCGCGTGAAGGACTTCCACCCGAAGGACTACCCGGCCGACGAGCCGATGGTCCCGCACGGCATGTCGGTGTCGCTGACCGCGCCCGAGGCGTTCCGCTTCACCTTCGACGCCGACCCCGAGCGGCACCTGCGCGCGGCCCGGCTGCTCGACCCGCGGGCCGAGCAGACCGACGACCCGGCGGAGTTCCTGCCGACCGTCCTCACCGCCCTCATGCGCGACATCGACATCCCCGACGGCATCGGCGCCGTCGGCTACGACGAGGGCGACGTCCCCGGCCTGGTCGAGGGGACGATGAAGCAGCAGCGGCTGCTGGCCACCGCGCCCAAGGACGTCACCGAGGACGACGTCGCCGGCATCTTCCGGCGCTCGCTGTCCCTGTGGTGACGGCCACCACCGGGGCGATCGAGACCGCCGAGGTCACCGCCGCGCTGCGCCGCGCCGGCATCGGGGACGTCGACGACTCGGGCCTGGCCCGGGCGCTGTACTCCTCCGACGGGTCGCTGTACCGCGTGCTGCCGCGCGCCGTCGTCCGGCCGCGGGACGCCGACGAGGTGGTCGCGGCGCTGGCGGTGTGCCGGGAAGCTCGGCGTGCCGCTGACGATGCGCGGGGCGGGCACCTCGATCGCCGGCAACGCGGTGGGCACCGGCGTCGTCGTCGACACCAGCCGGCACCTGCACCGGGTCCACACGATCGACGCCGAGGCCCGCACCGCCGTCGTCGACCCGGGCGTGGTCCAGGCCGCGCTGCAGGTGGCGGCCCGCCCGCACGGCCTGCGCTTCGGCCCCGACCCGAGCACGAGCAACCGCTGCACGATCGGCGGGATGATCGGCAACAACGCCTGCGGCTCGCGGGCGCTGGGCTACGGCCGGACGTCGGACAACGTGGTCGGCCTCGACGTGGTCACCGGGACCGGGCAGCGGCTGCGGCTGACCTCGGGCTCGGCCCCGGCCGGCCTCGAGGAGCTGCACGCCCTGGCCGGGCGCGAGCTGGCCACCCTCCGCACCGAGCTGGGCCGCTTCGGCCGGCAGGTGTCGGGCTACTCGCTCGAGCACCTGCTGCCCGAGCGCGGCTTCGACGTCGCCCGCGCGCTGGTGGGCAGCGAGGGCACGCTCGCCGTCGTCCTCGGCGCGACCGTGCGGCTGGTCGCCGACGCCCCGTACCGCGGGCTGGTCGTGCTCGGCTACCCGTCGATGGCCGACGCCGCCGACGCCACCCCGGGGCTGCTGCGGCACGGTCCCACCGCCGTGGAGGGGCTCGACGAGCGGATCGTGCAGCGGCTGCGCGACGTGCCGGCCGCCGTCGTCCCGGACCTCCCGAAGGGCGCCGGCTGGCTGATCGTGGAGCTGACCGGCGACAGCGTCGCGGAGGTGGAGGCCACCGCCCGCGGGGTGCTCGCCGACGCCGGCGCCCTGGACTCGATGGTGGTCACCGACGTCGCCGAGGCCGCCGCGATCTGGCGGATCCGCGAGGACGGCGCCGGGCTGGCCGCGCGGACCAGCGACGGGCGGCCGGCGCACGCCGGCTGGGAGGACGCCGCCGTCCCGGTGGAGTCGCTGGGCGCCTACCTGCGCGAGTTCGAGGCGCTGCTGGTGCACCACGGCCTGCAGGGGGTCCCGTACGGGCACTTCGGCGACGGCTGCGTGCACGTGCGCATCGACTTCCCCTTCGGCCGCGAGCCCGACCGCGGGCGGGCGGCCTACCGGGCCTTCGTGACCGACGCCGCCGCGCTGGTGGCCCGCTACGGCGGGTCGGTGTCGGGCGAGCACGGCGACGGCCGGGCCCGCAGCGAGCTGCTGGGCAGCATGTACTCCCCCGCCGCGCTCGACCTGTTCGCCCGGGTCAAGGGCCTGTTCGACCCCGACGACGTGCTCAACCCCGGCGTGCTGGTGCGGCCCGCCCGCCTCGACGACGACGTCCGGGTGGCCGCCGCGCCCCGGCTGCGCACCGGGCTGGCGCTGGCCTACCGGCACGACGGCGGCGACTTCTCCAACGCCGTGCACCGCTGCACCGGGGTGGGCAAGTGCCGGGCCGAGCCCTCGGGCGTGGCGGTCATGTGCCCGTCGTGGCCGGCCACGCGCCAGGAGAAGGACACCACCCGCGGCCGGGCCCGCGTGCTGCAGGAGATGCTGGCGCCCGGCGGCCCGGTGCGCGACTGGCGCTCCCCGGAGGTGCACGCGGCGCTGGACCTGTGCCTGTCGTGCAAGGGCTGCTCGCGCGACTGCCCGACCGGCGTGGACATGGCCTCGTACAAGGCGGAGGTCCTGCACCAGAGCTACCGCCGGCGGCTGCGGCCGATCTCGCACTACACGCTGGGCAGGCTGCCGATGTGGTCCGACCTCGCCGCCCGGGCGCCGCGGCTGGTCAACGCCGTGACCCGCTCGCGGCTCGGCGGGCGGCTGGCGAGGTGGGGCGCCGGCGTCGACCAGCGCCGGGACCTGCCGGCCTTCGCCCGGCGGACGTTCCGGCAGGAGTGGACGCCGCGCCCTGGCGGCGGCGCGCCAGTGGCGCTGTGGGTGGACTCGTTCACCGACCACTTCGCCCCGGAGGTGGCGCACGCCGCCGCGCGGGTGCTCGAGGCGGCGGGCTACTCGGTGCAGGTGCCGGACGACGACACCTGCTGCGGGCTGACCTGGATCACCACCGGCCAGCTCGACACCGCCAAGCGCATCCTGGGCGACACGGTGCGCGAGCTCGCACCGCTGGCCGACGCGGGCATCCCGATCGTCGGCGTCGAGCCCTCGTGCACCGCGGCGCTGCGCAGCGACGCCGTCGAGCTGCTCGACGGGGCGCGTGGGCGAGCCATGGCTGTGCGGGTGGCCGCGGGCACCCGGACGCTGGCCGAGCTGCTCACCGCCACCGAGGGCTGGACGCCGCCGTCGCTCGCCGGCGTCGAGGTGGTCGCCCAGCCGCACTGCCACCACCACGCGGTGATGGGGTGGGCGACCGACGAGCGGCTGCTCCGTCGGGCGGGCGCCACGGTGACCCGGCTGGGCGGCTGCTGCGGGCTGGCCGGCAACTGGGGCGTCGAGCGCGGGCACCACGACGTGTCGCTGGCGATCGCCGAGCAGCAGCTGCTGCCCGCCGTCCGGGAGGCCGGGCCGGACGCCGTCGTCCTGGCCGACGGGTTCTCCTGCCGCACCCAGCTCGACCAGCTGGCCGACCGCCCCGGCCGCCACCTCGCCCAGCTGCTCGCCGACGCGCTGGACCGGGCCCCGGAGGAGAACGGGCTGGAGGGGGAATGAGCCGCCGACCGGCGCGTTGGCGCTCGGCATGACCACTCTCGGCATCATCGGCGCCGGCCACATCGGCACGGCGCTCGCGCAGGCAGCCCTCGACGCCGGCTACGACGTCGTGATCTCCAACTCACGCGGCCCGGAGACGCTGGCCGACCTCGTCGACGCGCTCCGGGACCGGCCCGGGCGGAAGGGCGAGGTCCGGGCGGCCACGGCCGCGGAGGCCGGCGCGGCCGGCGACCTGGTGGTCGTGACCGTGCCGCTCAAGGCGCTGCCCGACGTCCCCGTCGAGCCGCTGGCCGGCAAGGTCGTGATCGACACCAACAACTACTACCCCGAGCGGGACGGCCACATCGCCGCGCTGGACGAGGAGACGACCACCACCGCGGAGATGGCCCAGGAGCACCTGCCCACCTCCCGGGTGGTCAAGGCGTTCAACCACATCCTCGCCGCCGACATCACCGCCCGCCGCACCCCGCCGGGCACGCCGAACCGGCGGGCGCTGGCCATCGCCGGGGACGACGCCTCGGCCAAGGAGACCGTCGCCTCCTTCATCGACGAGCTCGGCTTCGACGTCCTCGACCTCGGCCCGCTCGCCGAGGGCTGGCGCATCCAGCGCGACACCCCCGGCTACGGCGCGGACCTCGACCTCGGCCGGCTGCGGCAGGCGACCGAGGACGCCAGGCGCTACCGCGACATGTGAGGCGCGGCGGCCCGGCGGGGAGTCCCCGCCGGGCCGCGGGGTCGCCCTCAGCCGCCGGGACGGACCAGACCCGTCTCGTAGGCCACGACCACCGCCTGCGCCCGGTCGCGCAGACCGAGCTTGGCCAGGACCCGGCTGACGTGGGTCTTGGCGGTCTGCTCGACGACGACGAGCTCCTCGGCGACCTCCCGGTTGGACAGCCCCCGCGCCACCAGCCGCAGCACCTCGGTCTCCCGCGGGGTCAGCGCCGCCAGCCGCGCCGGGCGCTCGCCGTCCTCCGCGCGGGCCGGCCCGGTCTCCAGGTAGCGGGCGATCAGCCGCCGGGTGACCTCCGGGGCCAGCAGCGCGTCACCGGCGGCGACGACGCGGACGGCGTGCAGCAGCTCGGCCGCCGGCGCGTGCTTGAGCAGGAACCCGCTGGCCCCGGCCCGCAGCGCCGCGTAGACGTGGTCGTCGAGGTCGAAGGTGGTCAGCACGAGCACCCGCGGCGGTGGGGCGCCGGGGTCGGCGAGCAGCAGCCGGGTGGCCTCGATGCCGTCGAGCCGGGGCATCCGGACGTCCATGAGCACGACGTCGGGGACCCGGCCGGCGGCCGCCAGCCGGCGCACCTCCTCGACGGCGGCCCGCCCGTCCCCGGCCGTACCGAGCACCTCGACGTCGGGCTGGGCGGCGAGCAGGGCGGCGAAGCCCTCGCGCACCATCGACTGGTCGTCGACGACGAGGACGCCGATCACCGGACCTCCCCCGGCGGGAGCGCGGGCGCCAGCGGCAGCCGCGCCGTGAGCGCGAAGCCGCCGTCCGGGGTGGGCCCGGCCTCGACCGTCCCGCCGTGGACCGCCGCCCGCTCACGCATGCCGGGCAACCCGGCGCCGCGGCCCGGCCGGTCGGTGTCGCGCACGGGCGGCGCCGGCGACGGCCCGTTGACGACGTCGACGGCCAGCGCGTCCCCGGCGCGGGCCAGCCGCACGTGCACCGGGGCGCCGGGCGCGTGCTCGGCGGCGTTGGCCAGGCCCTGCTGCACGATCCGGTAGGCGGTCAGGCCGAGCGCGGGCGGCACCGGCGGGACCTGGACCTCGGCGGTGACCCGCGCACCGGCGTCCCGGGCGACCCGCAGCAGGTCCGGGACGTCGGCCAGACCCGGCTGAGGCGCCCGTTCGCTGCGGTCGTCGGAGCGGAGCACGCCCAGCAGGTCCTGCATCTCGGCCAGCGACTGGCGGGCGGCGCCGGCGACCTCGGTGAACTCCGCCCGCACCGGCTCCGACAGCCCGCCCAGCCGGTAGGGCGCCGTCTCGCAGCGGACCGCGATCATCGACATCGAGTGCGCGACGACGTCGTGCATCTCGCGGGCGATGCGCGCCCGCTCGGCCAGCGCCCCCTGCCGGGCCAGCGCCTCCTCCGCCCGCTGCTGCTCGGTGCGCAGCGCCACCCGGGCCGACTGCCGCGACCCCAGCGCGGCACCGAGCGCCAGCGGCACGGCGGTCATGACCAGGGCGGGCACGACCGCGTACGGCCCACCCCCCCAGGGCACGAACACCCCGCACAGCAGCAGGGTCAGCCCGGACACCAGGGGCACGCCCACCGCGGCGCGGCCGCGCGCGGCCATCGCGGCCAGGGCGAGGACGGGGATCCACAGCAGCCACGCCCACGGCTCGAGGACGGGCACGACCCGTTGCGGGGCGCCGACCAGCAGCCGGAGGACGACCAGCCAGCCGGTCACCAGCAGCCAGCCGTCCAGCGGGCGGACGACGGCCAGCCGGAGGCCGACGACCGCGGGCAGCAGCAGCAGGAAGGCCACGCCGCCGGCCATCCCGGCGCGGCCGTCGAGCACCCCCCCGGCGGCCGCGATCGCGACGATCGTGGCGTACAGCGTGGCGACGGCCGGCAGCCGGCGCGCCAGCCGGGGCCGGCGTCCCCACGGCGGGGACCAGGGCGCGGCCTGCGGGCGCACCGCGGCCAGCACCGACTGCACGCCGGTCCGGAGGGCCGGCGCGGCGGTGCTCCGGAGCCGCTCGGTCGGGCGCACGGTGCTCATGGTGGGGCGAGGCTAGCCGCGCGGGCGGCGGCCGCGCGTCACTCCGCAGGCGACCACCTATCCCCTACCGCGGTAGCACGCCTCCCCACGGCCGGGGTACCGCACGGCCCGCGGGTACACCGCGGGGAGGTGCGCAGGTCGGCTCCGCAGGGTGACGACCTGCGGCGGCGGTGTGTCCAGCATCGATCGGCATGCGGAACACCACCCTCGCCGCGACCGTCGCCCTGTCCGTCCTGTCCGCCCTGGTGGGCGCGGTCGTGCAGCTCGCCCAGCCGGCGGCCGCGGCCCCCGTCGGGCCGGTCGGTCACGACGCCGCCTGCGCGGCTGACCTGACCGCCCGGGTCACCCAGGGTCACGACGACGGGCTGCGGGTCCTCGGCTGCGACCCGGCCGAGCGGGGCCGCGCCGTCCTGGCGCTCGGGGACCCGGCCACCGCCGGCTCGGTCGCCGTGCTCGTGCCGGGCTCGGACACCGACCTCTCCACCCTGGACGACCCCGCCGACCCACAGCACCGACCGCTCGGCTGGGCGAGGGCGCTGCACGCCGCCGCCGGGCCGGACAGCGCCGTCGTCCTGTGGGTCGGTTACCCCACGCCGGAGGGACTGGGGCGGGACGCGGCCACCGGCCGGCTGGCCCGCGCGGCGGTGCCCGCGCTGGTCGCCGAGGTGACCGCGCTGCGGGACCGGCCCGGGAGCCCGCCGCACCTCACCGTGGTGGGTCACAGCTACGGCGCGGTCGTCGTCGCGCTGGCCGCCGCCGACCTGCCCGCCGACGACCTGGTGCTCCTCGCCAGCCCGGGCGCCCGCGCCGACGACGTCGACGACCTGCACACGACGGCCCGGGTGACCGCAGCCCGCTCCCCCGACGACTGGATCGGCCGGGTGCCGCACGTGCGCCTCGGGGACCTGGGACACGGGGCCGACCCGGCCGCGCCGGCCTTCGGGGCGCACCCGCTGCCGGTCGCCGGCGTGCGCGGGCACGACGGCTACTTCCGTCCGGGCAGCACCACGCTGGCCGCCCTGGCCGACGTGGTGACCGGCTGCCCGCAGGAGACCCGGCCGTGAGCGGGCACCGCGCACGGCCGCCGCAGGTGGCCACGGTGGCGGCCTGGACGGCCGGGCTGACCTGCGTGGGCACCCCCTGGCCGCTGCCGCCACCGGCCGCGGTCCGGCTGACCGCCGGCCTGCTCGCCGCGCTGACCGCCTGGCTGGCCGTCCGGGCCGCCGGGTCGCTGGCGGTCCTGGCCGGCGACGTGCTCCGGGGACGGACGCCGCGGGCCCGGCCGGTGGTCGCGGCGGTGCTGCTCCTCCTGCTGGCCGGGTGCGGCGCGGGCCCGCAGCCTGGGCCGGGGGTCGCCTCCACCGGGACGGGCGACGTGGCGGACGTGGCGTCGCTCTCCGCCGGGGAGAGCGGGGCGCTGCGGGTGCGGGTGGGCCTGGACGGCGCGGCCACCGACGCGGGACGGGCGCAGGCCGCGGTGCGCGGGCTGGAGCGCGCCGGCGGCCTGGCGCGGTCGACGGTGCTGGTCGCCGTCCCCACCGGGTCGGGCTGGGTCGACGAGGCGGCGCTCGCCGCGGTGGAGGACCTCACCGGCGGGGACGTCGCCACCGTGACCGTCGAGTACGCCGACCGGCCCAGCTGGGCGGAGTACCTGCTCGGCGGGCAGCGGGCGACGCGGTCGGCCGGGGCCGTGGTGGCCGCGGTGCGGGAGCGGCTGGCGACCGTGCCGCCGGGCACGCGGCCGCGGCTGCTCGTGTTCGGGGAGAGCCTGGGCGCCGGTGCGCTGGCCGCCGCGCTGCCCGCCGTCGGCCCGGTCGACGGCTGCCTGCTGGCCGGCCGCCCGGGTTCGGGCGGGGAGCTCCCGGTCCCGGGCTGCACCGAGGTGCGCAACCCCGACGACCCGGTGGCGTGGTGGGGGCCGGGCCTGCTCGTCGCCCCGCGGGCGGGTCTCCCGTGGCTGCCGGTGTCGACGTTCTGGCAGGTGACCGGCGCGCTGCTGCCGGCGATGGACCAGCCGGCCGGGCACGGGCACCGCTACGGCCGAGCGCTGGCGCCGGCGTGGGCGAAGCTGCTCGGCACGGCGGCCCGGTAGCGGCGGCGGCAGGGGGCGGCTCAGCGGCCCGACGGCTCAGGCGGCCCGGCGGGCCCGGCGGGCGCGGGCGGCGGCGAGCACGGTCGGTGCGAGCGCGGCGGCGATCCGGGCGTAGCCGGCCGAGGACGGGTGGAAGCGGTCGGCGGAGAACAGCGCCGGGTCGTCGCCGAAGGCCCGGCCGACCTCGGCGGCGACCGCGGCGACGGTGGCGCCGTGCGCCTCGGCGATCGCGGCCTGGCGCTGCTGGAGCACCGCGCAGGCGGCCCGCACCGCCGGTCGCAGCGCCGGCGGCACGAACGGGACGCTGGACATGTCCGGCGCCGGGACGACCACGACGTCGGTGCCGGCGGTACGCAGGTCGGCCACCGCGCTCCCGAGCGCTGCCGCGGCCTGGTCGGCGGGCAGGAACCGGGCGAGGTCGTTGGCGCCGATGACGACGACGGCGAGGTCGGCGGCCGAGGGCGCGGCGCGGCGCACCTGCGCGGCGAGGTCACGCGACACCGCGCCGGGCACGGCCAGCACGGTGAGGTCGGTGTCGATCCCCTCGCTGCGCAGCACCTGCGCCAGCCGGGGGCCGAGGGTGTCCTCGACCCGCGCGGCGCCGGTCCCGTACGCGATGGAGTCACCGAGGACGACGAGGCGGAGCGGAGCGGTCACGGCTGGTGCAACGCCGGCCAGCGGGGCGCTGTGCCCGCCGGCCGGCGTGGGGTGCACCTCAGGTGCGGCTCCGTCGAGGACCCTCGCGCTCACGAGCGCGAGGCGTCCGGCTGCTAGGCCTTCGGGCCGCCCGCGGCGTAGACGACCTGGCCGGAGATGAAGCCGGCGCCCTCGCTGGCGAAGAACGAGACCAGGTGGGCGATGTCCTCCGGCTGGCCGACGCGCGCGACCGGGATCTGCGCGGCCGCGCCCTTGATGAAGTCCTCGAAGCTGACGCCCATGCGCTCGGCGGTGGCCTTGGTCATCTCCGTCTGGATGAAGCCGGGGGCGATGGCGTTGGCGGTGACGCCGAACTTGCCCAGCTCGATGGCGAGGGTCTTGGTGAAGCCCTGCAGCCCGGCCTTGGCCGTCGAGTAGTTGGCCTGGCCGCGGTTGCCCAGCGCCGAGGTGCTCGACAGGCTGACCACGCGGCCCCAGCCGGCCTCGACCATGTACTTCTGGCAGGCCCGCGCCATGAGGAACGCGCCGCGCAGGTGCACGTTCATGACGACGTCCCAGTCGACCTCGGTCATCTTGAACAGCATGTTGTCGCGGGTGACACCGGCGTTGTTGACCAGCACCACGGGCGGGCCGAGCTCCGCGGCGATCCGGTCGACGGCGGCCTGCACCTGCTCGGCGTCGCTGACGTCGGCGCCCACGCCGAGGGCGGTGCCGCCGGCGGCCTCGATCGCCGCGACGGTCTCCTTGGTGTTGCCCTCGTCGAGGTCGAGCACGGCCACGGCGAAGCCGTCGGCGGCCAGGCGCTGTGCCGTCGCGGCTCCGATGCCGCGGGCGGCGCCGGTCACGATGGCGACACGGGGGGTTGCCTCGCTCATTGCGGTTCCTCTCATGCTGGTGGCGGCGTCGTCGCCGGCCGGTCCGGGCGCACGCACGCGACGGGTCGACCCGGTCGCGCGCTGGCGCGCTGCGCCCGACAGGTTACGGCGGGGTCGGTACTGCATCGTCCTGGGCCCGGCGGCGCGTCGCCCAGACCGGGTCGGCGCCGGGGCTCAGGGCCAGATCGAGGCGACGATGATGGCGGCCACCGCCAGCTGCGCCGCGGCGCTGACCAGGCTCGCGGGGTGGAAGCCGACCTCGGTGACCAGCGCGCCGAGCTTGCCGGGTGTGAGCAGGTCGAGGGCGACGAAGGCGGCGGCCTGCAGCAGCACGCCCAGCACGCCGAAGACGACGGTGTAGAGCAGCGCCCGGCCGAAGCCGGAGGTGGCGTTGGTCCAGATCGTGGTGAAGACGACGGCGCCCTGGGCGAGGAAGCCGGCCGCGAGGACCACCGCCGCGCTCACCGACCGATCGGCGTAGATGCGCCGGCCGAGGTGGCCGGGCGTCAGCAGGTCGAGCGCGAGGTAGCCGAGGGCGAGCAGCGCGAGGCCGACGGCGGTGTAGGCGACGGCGTAACCGATGCTGGCCAGCACGGGCGGGACCTCCGGGGACGGGGGCGGGCGGGCCCGCAAGGTCTACCGCACGCGCGCGGCCGGGTGCACGCGCCGTCCCGTGCGCGATCGCGTCCGGGGCTCAGGTCCGCGGGGTCGGCTGCTCCGGGATCTGCTCGTCCGGGGTGCCGGCTGCGGTGCGGACGACGTCGACCCGGTCGAAGCCCTCCGCGGTCGAGGGCGGGGTGAACCGCGCGCGGGCGGACAGGACGCCGACCAGCGGCACCCGGTCCCGGCCCTGACGGACCTCGTTGCGGGCCAGGCACGTGTCCAGCGGGGTGTCCAGCCACACCGCGCGGACGGGTACGCCGACGGCGCGGGCCGCGGCGATCAGCGGTGCGCGCTCGTCCGCCGACGGGCTGGTGTTGTCGACGACGACGCTGCGGCCGGTCGCGAGCAGCTCGGCCACCACGCGCCGCTGCCGGGCCTCGCGGCGGCGGGCCCGGGGCCAGTGGTCCTTGCTCACCACGGCGTGGGTGGCCGCCAGGTGGCGCGCGACCCAGGTCGACTTGCCGGCGCCCTGCAGGCCCACCATGACGACGAGCTCGGGCGGGCTCATCGGCGGCCCCGTCCCGGATCCGCCCAGAGCTCGCGAGGGGCGGGGAGGACGGCGGCCCTCCTGCAGGGACCCACCGCGAGCGTGCGAGCGGTGGGGGGCAGGAGGGTCTTCGCTCAGGCGGTCCGCCGCAGCGGGGTCACCGGCTCGTCGTCGTCCAGCCCGGGGCGGGCCGCGGGGTGCTCGACGAGCGCGAGCACCCGGCCGGACATGAAGCGCGCGGTGCGCACGGGGGTGCCGCCGCGGGTGTTCTCGGTGACCTCCACGACGCCGCGGCCGTGGGTCACGTCCACCCGGCGGCCGGCGCGGGTGGCCTCGATCTCGTAGGTGCGGGTGCTGCCACCGGCGTCGATGACGACCTCGACACGATCACCCTTCACGGGTCCTCCCAGGGGTCCTGTCGGGCACTGCACCCGACGTTGGGGACAACGTCCTCCTCCCCCCTGACATTCCCCGAACGCGCAGGTCAGTGCCCGGATCCGCGCCGTCCGGGCCAGTGCGGGTGCAGCGCCCGGACCGACGCCAGCGCCGCCCGGCGGTCGTGCGCGCGCTGGCGGGCGCGGCTGGTGCGGGGCGCCCGGGGCTCCTCGCGCAGCAGGGCGTCGAGCCAGTGCCCGCGCGGGTCGACGTCGACCAGCATGGCCTTGACCAGCAGCGTCAGCGGGATGGCCAGCAGCGCGCCGAGGGCGCCGAGCACCCAGCCCCAGAACAGCAGCGCGAGGAAGGTGACCGTCATCGACAGGCCGACCGAGTCGCCCACGAACCGCGGCTGGATGAGCGTCTGGACGACGAAGTTGAGCAGCGCGTAGACGATGATCACCACCCAGAACTCGGTCCACCCGCCGTCGAGGAGGCCGAGCAGGGCGGGCGGGATCACGCCGAGGACGAACCCGATGTTGGGCACGTAGTTGGTGATGAACGACAGCACGCCCCACAGCAGGGGCAGCGGCACGTCGAGGATCTCCAGGGCGATCGTGTCGCCCACCGCCACGATCGCCCCGAACACCGTGCTCACCAGCAGGTAGCTGCGGGTGCCCCGGGCGAACAGCCCGAAGGCGATGGGCAGGTGCGGGCGGTCGGCGGCGACCAGCGCCAGCCGGCGGCCGAACCCACCGGACTCGATGGCGAGGAAGACGATCGCCGACAGCAGCAGCACCAGCGTGGTCGCGGTGTCGGTGACGCGGGCGAGCAGGCCGGTGGCCAGGCCCACGAGCTGCCCGTAGTCGAAGCGGTCGACGAGCTCGGCGATCTGCGCCGAGGACATGCCGGCCTCGCCGAGCCGGCGGACGGTGTCGTCGAGCAGGAGCTGGAACTGCGGCGCGTAGCCGGGCAGCAGGACGGCGAACTGGGCGATCGCGTACACGAGGAGCGAGCCGAAGCCGAGCAGCACGCCCCACACGAGCACCAGGAGCACCGTGGCGCTGGCCCAGCGGGGTACGTGGTGGCGCAGCAGCCACCGCTGCACCGGCATGAGCGCGACGACGACGACCAGGGCGAGCATCACGGGCGCGAGCAGCCAGGCGATCTCCCGGACGCCGGCGACGGCGATGGTGGCCGCCGCGGCCCCGATCAGCAGCACCAGCCAGCGGGGCATCCCCCCGGCGCCGCCCGGCTCCGGGATGGCGGCCGGACCGTCGGCAGCCGCACCGGCCGCAGCCGGACCGGCCACGGCCGGGACGGCGACCGGGGTGTCCGCGGTCGGGCGGTCGGCGGCGGCGTCGCCGAGGACGTCGACGGCGGGCCCCTGAGGGCCGACCGGGGACTGCGCGGCCGCGACGAGCGCGGCCTGCAGGTCGGTCGTGTCGGGCGGCGTCAGCCGGGTCGCCCCGGTGCTCGCCCGGTCGGGCCCCGGCCCCGGCAGGGAGTGCTGCTGCGCGGCCATGTGTCGACGTCCCTCCCGCCCCGCGGTGGCCGTGCGGGCCGGCCGCGGGCCCGTCGGCCCGGACCGCACCGCCGCCGCACCCGCGCCCCCGTCCGGCGCCGCCGTGAGCCCCCAGGGTGACACGCCGCGCCCGCGTCCGGGGGGACCCGTCAGCGGGCGGGGCGCCCCAGCAGTGCCGACATCTCCGGCAGCTCGAAGAACACCGCCGTCTCGCGGGCGCTGGGCCCGCCGGCGTCGGGGTCGGCCCCGGCGTCGAGCAGCGCGCGCACCGCGGGCTCGGAGCGGCGGAACACCGCGGCGGCCAGGGCCGTCTGCCCGCGGTCGTTGGCCCGGCCGTGGTCGGCGCCGCGGGCGAGCAGCGCGGCCACCGTCTCGGGGTGGTCGTGGTAGGCGGCCAGGATGAGCAGCGTGTCGCCCTTGTCGTTGGTGAGGTCGACGGGGACCCCGGCGTCGACGTAGGCGGTCAGCTCCTCGGTGTGCCCGAAGCGGGCCAGGTCGAAGACCCGCGCGGCCAGCTCGATCACCCCGGGGTCGATGGGCTCGCTCACGGGGCCGCACCGCCGGCCCGGTCCACCAGCTCGAGCAGCCGCCGCCACGCGTCCTGGCAGGCGTCCTCCCACTCGGTCGCGGCGCGGTCGAAGAAGGAGTGCGGCGCACCGTCGTAGACGGCGGTGGTCACCTCGGCGCCGGCCGCGCGCATGGTCTCGGCCAAGGCGAGCTGGTCCTCGACGGGGGTGGCGGCGTCCGCGCCGGCGATGAGCATCAGCGTCGGCCGGGAGGCGCGGGACGCGGCGTCGCCCACCATGACCGGCCGGCCGTAGAAGCCCGCGCAGGCGGCGACGTCGAGGTCCCCGCCCGACTGACGCCAGGAGTGGCTGCCGCCGAAGCAGAAGCCCACCGTGACCACGGGCAGGTCGGGGCGGGTGCGGCGGCGCAGCTCGGCGATCGCGGCGGCGAGGTCGGCGTCGATGCCCTCCGGCGTCGTCTGCGGGATGTGCGTCTGCCAGTCGAACTCCCCGTCGCGGCTGCCGCCCTCGGCCAGGCCGGCGGTCCGGCCGAACCAGTCGATCGCCAGCGCCGGCACACCGGCCTCGGCGAAGCGCTCGGCCAGCGCCACGTAGTAGGGGTGCAGGCCGCGGATGTCGGGGAGGACGACGACGCCGGCGGGGGCGCTGCCGACGTCGGCCGGAGCCGCCCAGGCCGCGGAGAACTGCGTGCCGTCGGCCGCGGTGAGGGTGGTCAGTTCGGTCGCGGCGACCTCACCGGCGTGGCGGGGCGGCGCGGGTGGGCGGCTGCTCGGGTCGTGGCACATGCAGGCAGTGCTACCAGGCCGTCCCCCGGGCCGCCCGGCGGGCCCCGGTCAGTGCCCGCCGGTGCGCTCGGCGGCCTCCGGTCGGCCGCCGAAGACCGCCGCGGCCACGTCGCGCCGGGCGTCGGTGAGCCACTCGTACTGCCGGTTCGCCTGGTCGATGAGCCGGTCCAGCTCGGCCCGGGGCAGACGGTCGTCGACCTCCGCGGCGATCCGCAGCGTCTCGAAGCCGCTGCGCTTGCCGCGCACGGCCGAGGCGAGGAACTCGAACTCGATCAGGTCCGACAGCGGTGAGCGGGAGAGCAGCCGGCCGTTGAGCTTGGCGCGGGAGAGCTTCTCGGCCACCCAGACACCGAGCTGCTTGTACTGGCGCACCGGGACGCCGAGCGCCTGCGCGACGTCGAGCAGGGAGGACTTCTCGTCGCGGAGCTCGGCGAGCAGCTGCTGCAGCGGCGGCTCCCACCGCGACCCGCGGTGCACGCCGATCATCCGGCACACCAGCTCGATGCCGCCCGTGGCGGCGGCGAGGTGGTCGTTGAGGTAGACACCGAGCAGCTCGGTGTTGCGCTGCGGGTGCACGGGCTGGGTCATCCGGACCTCCTCGGGGCGGTTCGGGTCCCATTCTCCGGGGTGCGGTGATCACCGCGCGCGGCGGTCCCCGGGCGGGCTCAGCCCGCGGCGCGGACGAGCAGGCGGGCGGCGGCGGGCCGCAGCTCCTGCTCGAGGTCCCACAGCCCCGCCGACAGCCGCTGCGCGACCGCCTGCCGGGAGACGCCGAGCTCGGCGGCCACGGCCGCGCGGGCGGCGCCGGCGGCGACCAGGTCGGCGGCGGCCCAGGCCGCCCGGCTGCGGCGGGCCAGCAGGACGGCCAGCGCGGAGAGCACCGCCTGCGCGTCGGCGGACGCGGCCGGGTCGGTCCCGCGGACGGCGAGGCGGGCCGGTGTGCGGGTGGCCGCCTCCAGCGCCCGGCGGGCGACCAGCAGCACCGGGCCGTCGTCGGCCGAGGCGGGAGCGGCTCCCACCCCGATCCGCCAGCCACCCTGCCGCACCAGCGCGACGACGGCGTCGACGGCCGCCCGCGCCGCGGCAGCGGGGTCGCCGTCGTCGACGACGGCGACCCCGCTGCCCTCCCGGATCGGCCGCACCGCCGTCCCCACCGGCAGTGCCGGCCCGGGCGGCGGGGCACCGGGGATCGCGGCGCTGCCGGACCGGGGAGCCCAGCCGATCGCGAGCAGCACGGGCGCAGCGTCGTCCCCGGAGGCCGTCCGGGCAAGCTCCTGGCCTTGCCCGGCGCGCCGGGCGCCGGCTCAGTCCCCGGTCGCGAGCTCCGGCGGGAAGCCGCCGGTGGCCACCGGCCCCCAGGACTCGACCGTGATCCGCAGCAGCGACTTGCCCTGCCGGGTCATCGCGGCGCGGTACTCGTCCCAGTCCGGGTGCTCGCCGCTGATGGAGCGGAAGTACTCGACCAGCGGCTCGAGCGCCTCGGGCAGGTCGAGCACCTCGGCCCGGCCGTCGACCTGCACCCAGGGGTCGTCCCACGCGTCGGAGAGCACGCACAGCGAGACGGCGGGGTCGCGGCGGGCGTTGCGCACCTTGGCCCGCTGCGGGTAGGTGGAGACGACGACGCGGCCGTCGGCGTCGACGCCGTAGGTCACCGGTGACAGCTGTGGCCCACCCTCGCGGCGGCGGGTGAGCAGCACGGCACGGTGCCGCGGGCGGAGGAACTCCAGCAGGGCGGTGCGGTCGACCCGGTCGGCGGTGGCGGTTCTCGGCACGCCCCGACGCTAGCCCGCAGGAGGGGGAGGTACCGGGCGGGACGGTCGCCGTCGGCGGTGGTGATCTCCGGACGGTGGGTCGCGATGATCTGTGGTGCGATCGACCCATGAGGTTCCGCCTGCCCGGACACCGGGACGACGCCCCGGGATCGGCCGGGGGCTCCACCGTGGGGGTCCCTGGCGCGCCCCGGCCGGACGCGCCCCGGACCGGCGGCGACCGCGACGGCGACGCGGGGAGCCCGACCCCGTCCCTCACCGGCGAGGGCGGCTCGGGTGACCCGCGCCCCGGCGACCACACCGCCACCGTGGCCCCCGCGCCCACCTGGCAGCGCGGCGAGCGGGCCGGCTCCGCGGTGCGGTCGCTGGCCATCGCCTCGGCGCAGCTGCTGCTCATCAGTGCCGCGCTCGTGGTCGTCGGCTGGGTGCTGGGCAAGCTGTGGGTCGTCCTGCTGCCGGTGATCCTGGGGCTGCTGTTCGCGACCGTGCTGTGGCCGCCCACGCGCTTCCTGCGCCGGCACGGCTGGCCGCCGGCACTGGCCGCGGCGGTCGTGCTGCTCGTCTTCCTGGGTCTCATCGCCGCGCTGATCGCGGTCATCGCCCCGCAGGTCGCCGACCAGGTCACCGAGCTCGCCGACCAGGCCGCCGACGGTCTCGAGCAGGTCCAGCAGTGGCTGCAGGGTCCGCCGTTCAACATCGACGAGGAGCAGATCGGCCAGTACGTCGACCAGGCGATCAACTCGGTGCAGGCCAACGCCTCGAACATCGCCGGCTACGCGGCCTCCGGCGCCTCGGCCGTCGGCAACGGCCTGGTGAACCTGGTCCTGGCGCTGCTGCTGGCGTTCTTCTTCATCAAGGACGGTCCGCGCTGGGTGCCGTGGCTGGCCGCGCAGACCGGCCCGCGGGCCGCGCCGCACGTGGCCGCGCTGTCGCAGAAGACGTGGAGCACGCTGTCGGAGTTCATCAAGCAGCAGGCCCTGGTCGGGTTCGTCGACGCCCTGTTCATCGGCATCGGGTTGTGGATCTTCGACGTCCCGCTGGTGATCCCGCTGGCGGTCCTGACGTTCTTCGGTGCGTTCATCCCGATCATCGGCGCCTTCGTGGCCGGCGCCTTCGCCGTGCTGATCGCGCTGGTGGACGAGGGGTTCACCACCGCCCTGATCATCTTCGGCATCGTGCTGCTGGTGCAGCAGATCGAGGGCAACGTGCTGCAGCCGATCATCCAGGGCCGCGGCTTCAACCTGCACGCCGCCGTGGTCATCCTCGCCGTCACCGCGGGCAGCAGCCTGGCCGGCATCCTGGGCGCCTTCCTCGGCGTGCCGGTGGCCGCGCTGATCGCCGTCGTCTACCGGTACGGGCGCGACGTCTTCGACGGGCGACACCCCGAGGTGGCCGGTGACGGCACGCGGACCCAGGTCGCCGGCGACGACGACGGCGCGGTGCTCACCCGCACCCCGGCCCCGGGGACGCCCGGCAGCTGACCGGCGGGTGGCCGCCGGGAATGCCCGGGGGCCCGTCGTCGCTGATCACGGTGACGACGACCTGCAGGAGGTGCCCCCGTGGCGCAACGACCGGACGAGCTCGTCGAGCTGCTCCCCGAGGCCGAGCCGTTCCTCGCCGCCGAGGCGGCGGTGCCCGAGCCCGCCCGCCGGCGCGGTCTGGTGCTCGTGCACGCCCTCGCCGGCGACTTCGACGCCGCCTCCTCCGCCGCCCTGGCCGGCGCCCACCTGCTGGCCACGCTGCCGCACCGCACGGTCGCCCGCTTCGACGCCGACCTCCTGGTCGACTACCGCGCGCGCCGGCCACGGATGACCTTCTCCGGCGACCGGTACGAGACCTTCGACGCGCCGGAGATCGTGCTGTGGGCGGTCGAGGACGACTCCGGCGAGCCGTTCCTGCTGCTCACCGGACCGGAGCCGGACTACCGCTGGGAGGCCTTCGTCGCCGCGATCGCCGGGCTCGTCGAGCGGCTCGGCGTCACCTCGGTCGTGGCCCTGCAGGCGATCCCCATGCCGGTGCCGCACACCCGGCCGGTCACGGTCACCGCGCACGGCACGCGCCGCCAGCTCATCGACGCCTATCCCGTCTACTGGGGCGAGATGCGCATCCCCGGCAGCGCCGCGGCCCTGCTCGAGCTGCGCCTCGGCGAGGCCGGGGTGGACGCGCTGGGCGTGGCCGCACACGTACCGCACTACCTGGCGCAGGCCACCTACCCGGCCGCGACGCTGACCCTGCTCGAGCACCTGGGCCGGCTGACCGGCCTGCTGCTGCCCACCGAGACGCTGCGCGAGGCGGCACAGCGCAACCGCAGCGACCTCGACGAGCAGATCGCCCGCTCCTCCGACAACACCGCCGTGGTCGCCGCCCTGGAGCAGCAGTACGACCAGTTCACCTCCGCCCGCGAGGGCACCGAGCTGCTGGGACAGGTCGGCGAGGTGCCCAGCGGCGAGGAGATCGGGGCCGAGCTCGAGCGCTTCCTCGCCGAGCAGGACCGCCGCAGCGGGGAGTGAGGGAGGACCCGCGCGCCCCGTGGAGGGCGGGTCAGGCGGGCCGGCGTGCGGCCGTGCGGGTGACCGCGAGCGCCGCGGCGCCGAGCACGCCGACCACCGCGAAGAGGTAGAAGCCCCAGGGGAAGGCCACTCCCGCGCCGACGAGCAGGCCGGCCAGCAGCGGGCCGACGATCGCGCCGACCCGGCCGGCCCCGGCCGACCAGCCCAGCGCGGTGCCGCGCACCTGCGGCGGGTGGTTGCCGCTGACCAGCGCGTAGACCAGCACCTGGGCGCTGAAGACGAAGCAGCCGGTCAGGAAGACCATGAGGTAGATGCCGGCGAGGGGCAGCCGGATCGACAGCAGCGCGAGGAACAGCGCCGCCGCGGCGAACCAGCCGACCCCGGCGGTGCGGACGCCGATCCGGTCGGCCACCGTCCCGGCGACCAGCAGACCCACGATCGCGCCCACGTTGAGGACCGTGAGGAAGGCCAGCTGGGCGCCGAGGTCGTAGCCGGCCTCGCGCATGATCCCGGGCAGCCAGTTGTTCAGGCCGTACACCAGGAGCAGGCCCATGAACGACGTGACGCCGATGGCCAGCGTGTTGCGCAGGTAGCCACCGCGGAACAGCGTGGCCAGGGTGGCCGCGGCGCCGCCGGTGCTCGCCTCCCCGGCGTGCGGGTCGACCGGCGCGGCCGGGTCCTCGAGCGTGAGCCCGTGCCGGCGGGCGACCTCCTCGGCCTCGGCCCGTCGGCCGTGCGCGAGCAGGTAGGCGGCCGACTCGGGCAGGTGCCGCAGCATGAGCGGCACCAGGACGAGGGCCGGCAGCGCGCCGATCACGTACATCCACCGCCAGCCCAGCGGCTCGACCACCAGGATGCCGAGGGCGGCGGTGGCCACCGCACCGACGTGGTAGCCGGTCATCATCGTCGTCGTCACGCGACCGCCGCGGGCACCGCGGCTGAACTCGTTGACCATGGCGATCGCCGTCGGCAGGCACCCGCCGAGACCGAGCCCGGCGAGGAAGCGCAGCAGGCCGAAGACGAACGGGTTCGGCGCCAGCGCGCAGAGCAGGGTGAGCACCGAGAAGGCCGTCACCGAGGTGATCAGCGCCTTGCGGCGCCCGAGCAGGTCGGTGAGCGTGCCGATCGTCAGCGCGCCCACCATCATCCCGACCAGCCCGACGGTGATCAGGGCGCTCGCCCCGCCGGCGGACAGCCCCCACTCCGCCGACAGCCCGAATAGCGTCGTGGGGACCACGACGAGGTCGAAGCCGTCGAGCAGCACGGCGATCCAGCACAGCGAGGCCACCCGGCCGGCTCCGCGACCCCCGGCTCCTGGACGTCCCGCCGTCTGGCCAGTGCTCGTCGGTGTGCTGCTCATGTCTCCTCCTGGCGCGACGCTGCGGACCCCGGGCAGACGGTAGGTGAGCCAGACCCTGCCGACCCAGCAGGGGCTCCCGGCCCATGGGAGGCGACCGGCCGGGAACCCACAGCGGGCCGCGACCGGGGGTCCCGGTCGCGGCCCGCCAGCCGTGCTGGAGTGGTCAGCCCTGGGCGACGGCGACGTGCTCGTTGGGCACGCAGTGCGTCATCACGTGGCCGCTGACGTCACGCGGGCCGTTCTTGCCGAGGTTGGCGGCGCGCTGCTGCTCCTCCTCGGACAGGGTCTGCGTCTGCAGCGGGGCCAGGCCGCGGACGTCGTCCGCGGTGATCCCCAGGGCGTCGCCGACGCGCTGGCCCCACTCGTCCTCGCACATGAAGAAGTGCCAGACCATCCGCTCCTGGATCTCGCGGCGGCACTGCTGCAGGGCGCCGACCAGGTTCGCCACCAGGTCGTCCTTCTCCCACTGCTCCGACAGCAGGTAGCGCTCGCCGGCCTGCGCGTAGTCGTTGGTGCGCGGGATCCGCTTGCGGGTGACGCGGCCGGTGATGACCGGGCCCTGCTCGTCGTGGGTGGGGTACTCCGCCTCCCGCAGGCCGCCCAGGATCGACGGCTCGTAGTTCACGTGCGGGTTGGTGCCCTCGGCCCGGTCGACGCCGTAGGCCATCTGGCCGTCGCGCTGGTTGGTGGCCACCCGCGCCTTCGGCTGGTTGACCGGCAGCTGCAGGTAGTTGGGGCCCACCCGGTAGCGCTGGGTGTCGGAGTAGGAGAACGTCCGGCCGACCAGCATCTTGTCGTCGGAGAAGTCCAGGCCATCGACGAGGACACCGGTGCCGAACGCGATCTGCTCGTTCTGCGTGAAGTTGTCCTCGGGCATCCGGTCGAGGGTCATCGTCCCGACCTTGCGGAGCGGGAAGACCTCCTCCGGCCAGACCTTGGTGTCGTCGAGCGGGTCGAAGTCCAGCTCCGGGTGCTCGTCGTCGCTCATGATCTGCACGTGCAGCTCCCACGACGGGAAGTCGCCGGCGGCGATCGCGTCGTGCAGGTCCTTGGTGTGGGCACCGAGGGTCTGGGCCTGCGTGGCCGCGGCGTCGGCGGCGGTCCAGGACCTCACACCCTGCTTGGGCAGCCAGTGGTACTTGACCAGGACGGTCTCGCCCTCGGCGTTGACCCACTTGTAGGTGTTCACGCCGAAGCCCTGCATGAACCGGTAGGAGGCCGGCGTGCCGCGGGGGCTGAAGACCAGCGAGACCATGTGCATGGCCTCGGGGGTCTGGCTGAAGAAGTCGAAGGCCCGCTCGGCCACGCTGGCCTCGAACGTGACCGGGTCCGGCTTCTGCGAGTGGATGAAGTCGGGGAACTTGATGGCGTCGCGGATGAAGAAGACGCCGAGGTTGTTGCCGACGAGGTCCCAGTTGCCGTCCTCGGTGTAGAACTTCACGGCGAAGCCGCGCGGGTCGCGCGCGGACTCCGAGGAGTCGCGGCCACCGGCGACGGTCGAGAAGCGCAGCGCGACGTCGGTCCGCTTGCCCTTCTCCTGGAACAGCTTGGCGCGGGTGTACTTCGCGACCGGCTCGTCGCCGACGGTGCCGTCGGCCTCGAAGTACCCGAAGGCGGTCACACCGCGGGCGTGCACGACGCGCTCCGGGATGCGCTCCCGGTCGAAGTGGCTGATCTTCTCGAGGAACTGGTAGTTCTCCAGGGTCGCCGGGCCGCGTGCGCCCACCGTCCGCTGGTTCTGGTTGTCGTAGACCGGGTGGCCCTGACGGTTGGTCAGGACCGGGCGGTCGGCCTCACTGGGGGCAGTGCCCTGCGATGCGACGTCGGTCATGCGGGTGTTCCTCCTCGATTGTCGTGCTGAAGGACCTGTGGGGCCTCCTCCGCCGTCCGCACCCGGCACTCGCGGCACAGACCCCAGAAGACGACCTCCGCCTCGTCGACGGCGAAGCCCGCCGTGTCCGAGGGCGACAGGCACGGAGCCGCCCCGACGACGCAGTCGACATCGACGACCACGCCGCACGAGCGGCAGACCAGGTGGTGGTGGTTGTCCCCCACGCGGACCTCGTAGAGCGCCGGGGCGCCGGCCGGCTCGACCCGGCGGGTCAGGCCGACGGCGACCAGCGCCTTGAGGACGCCGTAGACGGCCTGCGGCGACAGCGTCGGGTGCGCCTGGCGGGCCACCGTGACCAGCGTGTCCGCATCGGCGTGCGGATGGCCGGCGAGGGCGTCGAGGACGGCCAGTCGCGGCCGCGTCACCCGCAGCCCGGCGTCCTGCAGCCGGGGCGCCCACGTCGTCTCCATCGACTCCACTCAACCGGCTTTTCTTGAATGAGTCAAATCAAGCCGCGTTCCCGGCTACTCCCCCGGTCCGTTCCAGGGGTACCCGGTCACCACCGGGGACCACACGTGGAGCCCGGTGGTGGCCGGCGGCGGGCGGAGCGCGCCTCAGGCGAAGACGATGGTGCGGTCGCCCTCGACGACGACGCGGTCCTCGACGTGCCAGGTCACCGCCTGGGCGAGCACCTGCCGCTCGACGTAGCGGCCCACCCGGCGCATGTCCTCCACGGTGGCGCGGTGGTCGACCCGGGCCACCTCCTGCTCGATGATCGGCCCGGCGTCGAGGTCGGGGGTCACGTAGTGCGCCGTCGCCCCGATCAGCTTCACGCCGCGGTCGTGCGCCGCCCGGTAGGGGTTCGCCCCGACGAACGCCGGCAGGAAGCTGTGGTGGATGTTGATCAGCCGCTCGGGGAAGCGGCTGCAGAAGTCGGCCGAGACGATCTGCATGTAGCGCGCGAGCACCACCAGGTCGACGTCGCCGACCAGCTCCAGGGCGCGCGCCTCGGCCTGGGCCCTGGTCTCCGGCGTCACCGGCACGTGGTGGAAGGGGACGCCGGCCGCCAGCGCCACCGGCTCGAGGTCGGGGTGGTTGGAGACGACGGCGACGATGTCGGCGGGCAGGTCACCGGCGCGCACCCGGTAGAGCAGCTCCTGCAGCACGTGGTCGGTCCTCGACACGAACACCGCCACGCGCGGCCGGCGGGACGCCTCGGCCAGCCGCCAGATCAGCTGCCACTGCTCGGCCAGCAGCTCCAGCGCGCCCTCCAGCTGGGTCCGGCGGGCCGCCAGCCCGGGCAGCACGAACTCCAGCCGCAGCGTGAAGGTGCCGCCGGTCGGGTCCGACGAGTGCTGCTGGGACTCGGTGATGTTCGCCCCGACGTCGGCCAGCAGCCGGGAGAGGACCGCGACGATGCCCGGGCGGTCGGGGCAGCGGACCACCAGCCGCCCGACGTCGGAGGAGCCGGAGTCGTGTGCGAGCGGGGCGGCGGACACGCGCGAGATGGTGTCAGGAGCACGACGGGGGCCGTCCCGCCGGGGCTCAGACGGCGGGCAACCGGCCGCGGGTCCGGTCGGCGACGTCGAACAGGTCGCCGTACTCCTCGACCCGGGCCAGCACCTCCTCGGTGTGGAACCGCAGCTCGCCGGGGTCGGCGCCGCCGCCCCGGACGGCGTCCACCTCGTCCCAGCCGATCGGCGTGGAGACCGTCGCGTCGGGCCGGGCGCGCAGCGAGTACGGCGCGACCGTGGTCTTGGCCGGGTTGTTCTGGCTCCAGTCGACGAGGACCTTGCCCGGCCGCAGCACCTTCTCCATCCGCCAGACGACGCGGTCGGGCGTCTGCGCCGAGAGCTCCTGCGCCAGTGCCTTGGCGTAGCGGGAGGGCTGCTCGCGGTCGGTGACCCGGATCGGTGCGTAGACCTGCATCCCCTTGGACCCCGACGTCTTCACCACCGGGTCCAGCCCGTCCTCGACCAGCCGCACCCGCAGCCGCTCGGCGACCTCGCAGCACTCCCGGATGCCGGCGTCCGGGCCGGGGTCGAGGTCCAGCACGAGCAGGTCGGGCAGCGTCGGCTGCCGCCTGCTGCCCACCTGCCACTGCGGCACGTGCAGCTCGAGCGCGGCCAGGTTGGCCGCCCAGGCGAGGTCGGCGACGGTCTCCAGGACCACCATCTCGAGGACCTCGCGGTCGCGCGAGCTGCCGGGGCTCGGGACGGTGACCCGCCGCACCCAGTCCGGCGCGTGCCGGGCGGTGTTCTTCTCGAAGAAGGCCGGCCCCTCGACGCCGTCGGGCCAGCGGGTGAAGGTCACCGGCCGGCCCGACAGGTGCGGCAGCAGCACCGGCGCGATCCGCACGTAGTAGTCGATGACCTGCGCCTTGGTGAAGGAGACCTCGGGGAAGAGCACCTTCTCCAGGTTCGAGACCGACAGCTGCCGGCCGTCCACGCGCACCCGCTGCCGGCTCACGGGCTCCACTCCACCACGACGTCGTCGACGTCGAGGTCCTCGCGCAGCCCGCGCCACGCGGGGTGGCGCATCCGGCCGTCGGCGGTCCACGCGGCGAAGGCGACCTCGCCGACCAGGTCCGGCTCGGCCCACCGCGCGTCGCGGGCGACCTCGCGCGGGATGGCGTCGGCGAACGGCGGCGTCCGGCGCGGGCGCAGCAGCCCGCCGAGCTCGCGCAGCGCCGCGTCGGTGAAGCCGGTGCCCACGTGACCGGCGTAGACCAGCCGGCCGTCGTCGTCGTGGACGCCGACCAGCAGCGAGCCCACTCCCCCGGCCCGCCGCCCCTTGCCCGGCCGCCACCCGCCGACGACGACGCCCTGCATCCGGACGTGCTTGACCTTGCGCCACTCCGGCGCGCGCACGCCGGGCCGGTAGGGCGAGTCCAGCCGCTTGGCGACGACGCCCTCCAGGCCGTTGTCCCGGCTCGCCGCGTGCACGTCGGCGCCCCCGCCGCGGAACCACGGCGTGGTCACCCACCGCTGCCCGGCCGCGCCCAGCTCCTCGAGCCGCTCGCGCCGCACCTCGTAGGGCTCCTCGAGCAGGCGCTCGCTCCCGACGGTCAGCACGTCGAAGACCAGGAAGGTCACCGGCGCCGCCGCGGCCAGCCGGGCGACGTCGGCGCCGCCGGTGCGGTGCATCCGGTTCTGCAGCAGGCCGAAGTCCGGGCGGCCCAGCCGGTCGAGGGCCACCACCTCACCGTCGAGGACGACGTCGGCACCGGCCAGGGCCGCCGGGAGACGGCTCAACTCGGGGTAGCGGCCGGTCACCTCGGTGCCGCTGCGCGCCCACAGGCCCAGCCGGCCGTCGCGGACCGCGGCCAGCGCCCGGACGCCGTCCCACTTGAACTCGTAGCCCCAGCCGCCGTCCTCGCGCCGCGGCGGCAGCTCCCCGGCGACGGCGAGCATCGGCGCCGGCACCGGCTCGGGCAGCGGGTCGGGGCGCACGGGTCAGGCGCTGCGGCGCGAGGTCCGCTTGGCCGGCTCCTTGGTCGCGGCGGTCACCTTGCGGGCGCGCGGGCGGGCGGGGGCCTCCTCGGCCGCGGCGGCCTTCTCCGCCGGCGTCCTCTTCGCGGCGGCCTTCTTCGCCGGGGCGCGCTTCGCCGGCGACGGCTCGTCGGCCTCCGCCGTGCGGGCCCGCGTCCCCCGCCGGGCCCGCGGGGCGGGGGCCTCGTCCTCGGTGGCGGTGGCGTCCCCGCCGCCGCGGGCGCGCTCGACGCTGCGCCGCAGCGCGCTCATCAGGTCGACCACGGCCGCGCCCGGGTCGGCCGTCTCGGGCACCGGCTGCACCTCACCGCCGGTCTGCTTGGCCTCCAGCAGCGCCGTCATCGCCTCGCGGTAGTCGTCGGTGAACTCACCGGGGTCGAACTCGCCGGCCATCGAGGTGATCAGCGCCTCGGCCATCTGCAGCTCCTGCGGCCGGACGGCGACGTCCTCGTCGAGGAAGCCGAAGTCGGGACGGCGGATCTCGTCGGGCCAGCGCATGGTGTGCAGCACCAGGACGCCGTCGCGCACCCGCATCGCGGCCAGCGACTCCCGCTGCCGCAGCGCGATCTTGGTGATCGCGACCTGGCCGGTGTTCTCCAGCGCGTCGCGCAGCAGCACGTAGGGGCGGGTCGCCGGGCCGTCGGGCTCGAGGTAGTAGGTCTTCTCGAAGTGGATCGGGTCGATCTCGCTCTGCTCGACGAACTGCAGGACCTCGATCTCCCGCCGGGTCGACAGCGGCAGGTCGGCGAGGTCGTCGTCGGTGAGGACCACCAGCTGGCCGTCGGGGAGCTCGTAGCCCTTGGCGATGTCGCCGTACTCGACCTCCTCGCCGTCGATCGAGCAGATCCGCCGGTACTTGACCCGCCCGCCGTCGACGGCGTGCACCTGGTGGAAGCGGACGTCCTTGTCCTCGGTCGCGGAGTACAGCTTCACCCCGATGCTGACCAGGCCGAACGAGACCGCGCCGCGCCAGATCGAGCGCATGTCCACTCCCCTTCCCCGGGCTCTGCGACCGCCGGCCGGCCGGTTCCGCAGGATAGGTGCGGGTCCCGGCCACCGGCACGCGCTCGGCCGACGGGCTCCTCCGCCCGGGGGAAGCGGGCTGTGCTGCTGGACGCTGCTGTCGCGGCTCAGGCCGACTCGGAGTGCCGCCCGGCGGAGTCGGCGTCCTCGGCCCCGCCGGTCCCATCGTCCTCCTCGTCGTCGCCGGTGACACTGCTCTGCAGCGCGTCGTAGGCGAACTGCAGGACGTCGGACCCGGCCACCATCGTCATGGTCAGCGCGGCCAGGCGGGTGGCCCGCGGCGCGGCGACGTAGCTGAAGACGAACGCGGTGCCCACCCACTGCGCCAGGCAGAACGGGCAGGTCACCAGCTCCCCGACGGCGTGCTTCCAGCCGTGCTCCGCGCGCACCTGCTCGGCCAGCTCGGCCTCCCCGGAGGCCCCGTCGAAGCGGGCGAAGGGGGCGCGCAGCGGGCTGGTGACGGGGTCCTTGGCGATCCGCCGGGCCAGCCGGAAGGTGCCGACGGTGAGCAGGACGGCGTCACCGAGCGGGATGCGGGTGGGCAGCTCCCGGCCCGACGCGCGCACCACCGCGGCGCCCGCGGCCACCGCGGCGCTGTAGACGCTCATCGCGCCGAGGAAGCCGCCCAGGGGTCGGTCCTGACCACCGTCGTACGCCTGGCCCTGCTCCTCCGCCCAGCGGCGCACCGGCCGGCTGATCCGCTGCACCTGGTCTGGAATCGCCATGCGCCGAGCGCTACCCGGTCGTCCACCGCCCCATGCCGCCGGCGGGCGTGGTGCGCGTTCCCGCATGGCCCGCCGGACGGCGGGTAGGCGGAGGGCAGTCCGCCGCCGGGACCCCGGTCCCGGCGGCCCGAGAGGAAGGGACCCCGTGACCGAGAACGATCCCGGCGCGCTGCACTCCGCGCAGAACGACGCCGACTTCCCCGACGACGAGCGCGGCCTGACCGGCGTCGCCGAGGACCCCGCCACCCCGCGGCCGGAGGGCCAGACCGCCCGGGACGTGTTCCCGGAGGACGAGGGCATCCCGGAGGTGGCGCAGGACGACTCGCCCACCATGCAGTCCGCGGAGGACCCGGAGTTCGCGCCGATGCCGGGCGAGGACCCCGGCGCGGTGACCGACTTCGGCACCACCGCCCGCGAGCAGTCCGACGGGGAGTCGCTCAGCGGCCGGCTGGACCGGGAGGTGCCCGACGTGCAGCCCGGCGTCCGCCCCGCCGAGGACCCGGAGGCGGCGTCCATGCAGCTGGAGCAGGACACCTCCACGACGCCGGAGAGCGACTCCGGCACCAACCGGACCGCCGACGACGTCGAGGCCACCGCCGACCGCCGGGCCGGCGGGGAGGGGCCGGAGGAGGCCGCCGTCCACGCGATCGACCCCTGAGGCAGGACCGCACCCCGCAGCCCGCGCCCCGGCACCCTCCGGTCAGGACCCGGCACACCCAGGACCCGGCACACCCAGGACCCGGCACACCCAGGACCCACCGCCCGCGCCCGGCGGGACGCCCCAGCGGCGTCCCGCCGGGCTGGTTGGCGTCTCGCCATCCGGTTGTCTACGTTGGATGACGCGGTTGAGCAGGCAGCCGCGTGCGCCGGCCGCCCGCCTGGCTCCGGCGCACTTTTCAGGACCACCGGTGCACCCGGGGGTGATCACACCCCCGGGGCGTTCGTCGGTAGATTGACCGGTGGCCGCGCCGTGCGGTGTGGCCACTGAGAGGAGCTGCGTCCGTGACCGCATCCGACCTGCCTGCCGGAGGGCAGCACGACGTGCCCAGCGAGGGCACGGAGGCACCCTTCGACGACGTGATCACGCTCTCCACCGCCACGGGCGAGGACGGCTCGGTCACGGTGACGGTCGTCGGCGAGGTGGACACGTTCACCGCCCCGGTGCTGCGCTCCTCGCTGGACACCCAGCTCGAGCAGCAGCCCCGCGAGCTCGTCATCGACCTGTCCGGTGTCCAATTCCTGGGCTCCGCGGGTCTGGCCGTCCTCGTCGAGACCCAGAAGTCCGCCCGCTCGCGCGACGTCGACCTGCGGCTCGTCGCCACCACCCGGGCGGTCACCCGCCCGCTGGAGGTCACCGGCCTGATCGACCTGTTCACCATCGTGGACAGCAGCGCGCGCTGACCACCCGCACCACCCGCAACGAGGCCCCGCTCCGGCGGGGCCTCGTTGCGTTCGCCGGCCCCTGCAGGCGGGCCGGCCGGCGAGCGGCGGGCCCCTGCAGGCGGGCCCGCTAGGCGGACAGCAACTGGCAGACCGCCTGTTCGAGCACGCGCTGCGCCTCCCGGTCGTCCTCGGCGCTCGCGGCCCGGGTGAGCGCGTCGGCCACGGTCTCCCCGTGCTCGTACCGGTCGACCACCCGCGGGTCGACGTAGCTGGCCTTGCACACCGCCGGGGTGTTGCCGAGCTGCTCGGAGACCCGCACGTACGCGGCCTTGATCGTCTTGTTCCGCGCCGTCTTGTTCCTCGGCGGCGGCTGCTCGGCCAGCGCGGCGGCCATCAGGACCGTCGCGTTCCAGGTGCGGAAGTCCTTCGCGGTGATCTCCGCGCCGCTGACCTCCTTGAGGTAGGCGTTGATCTCGTCGCTGGTGACGTCGTGCCAGGTGCCGTCGTCGAGCTGGTAGGCCAGCAGCTCGTCGCCGGCGTCGTCCGGCCGCTCGAGCAGCTGCCGGACGACGGTCGCCGTCGGCCGGTCGGTGATCTCCACCTCCCGCTCGATGCTGCCCTTGGCGGTGTACCGGAAGAAGGTCCGCTCCCCCCGCACCGTGACGTGCTCACGGCGGAGGGTGGCCAGGCCGTAGGTGCCGTTCTCCTCGGCGTACTCCTCGCTGCCGATCCGGAAGGTGCCCAGGTCCAGCAGCCGCAGGGCGCAGGCCAGCACCCGCCCCCGGTTGAGCCCCCGGGTGCGCAGCGCGGTCGCCACCTGGTCGCGCACGTCGGGCAGCTCGGAGGCGATGGCCAGCACCCGCTCGTGCTTCTCGGCGTCCCGCCGGGCCCGCCATGCGTCGTGGTAGCGGTACTGGCGGCGCCCGGCGGCGTCGAGCCCGGTCGCCTGGATGTGCCCGTTGGGCCAGGGGCAGATCCAGACGTCCTTCCAGGCCGGCGGGATGGCGATCGCCCGGACCCGGTCGAGCCGTTCGGCGTCCCTGATCAGCTCCCCGTGCTCGTCGCGGTAGGAGAAGCCGCGCCCGGCCCGGCGACGGGTCCAGCCGGGGCCGTGCACGTCACTGCGCCGCAGTCTCACGCCCCGTGGATGGGCACCGGAGGCGTCGCTCAAACGACCGGCACCCGGACGGGCGCCGGCTCAGCGTAGCTCGACCAGCCGCTCCAGCCCGCTGACCAGGAGGATGTGGCGGGTGACGCCGCCGTCGGGGGCGTACACCACCAGCCGCCAGCCCTCGGCCTCGGCGATGGCGGCCACGGCGAGCACCACCCGCACCGCCGCGCTGCTGAAGAGGGTCACCCCGGTCAGGTCCAGCTCGACGCGGACGGTGCCGCCGTGACTGGCCTCCAGCAGCCGGATCCGCAACTGCTCGGCGCTGACCATGTCGACGTCGCCCGTGGCGTGCACCACCGGACTGCTGCCCGTGCGGTCGACGACGACGCTCGCGCCGGTGCCGCCGGCCAGGTGCTCGGGCTCCTCGTCGGGCGACTGACGCAGCCGGGTCCGCAGGGTGACCGTGGTGCCGTGCTCGCCCTGCACGACCATGCCGTCGACGAGCTGCCGCATGATCAGCAGCCCCCGGCCGCGGTCGCCGGGGTCGCGGTCGGGCGGGCGCCAGGTGCCCTCGTCGCGGACGGTCACGGTGAGCATGCCGTCGACGTCCACGGCCGCGGTGACCTGCACGGGACCGGGCTCGGTGTCCCGGTAGGCGTGCTCGGCGGCGTTGGCGCACGCCTCGCCCACCGCGACCATGACGCCGACCCGGTCCTCCTCGCCCATGCCCAGTGCCGTGAGCCACGCGCTGAGCCGGCGGCGCACCGCCGGCAGCGACGAGGGGACGGCGAGCAGATCCAGCTGCAGCGGCTCGACCGAGTGCGCCCGACGGTGGGTCACCAGGACGGCGATGTCGTCGGGACGGCCGTCGGGGGTGAGCAGTCCGCCGACGATCACACCGGCCAGCCCGGCCACCGCCTCGCCGTCGAGGGCCGCCGGGTCGGCGAGCGCGGCCCGGGCCACCTCGGTGAGCCGGGACAGCCCCTGCGCCGGCGGTGGGCCGGTCGCGGTGACCGCGCCGTCGGAGTAGAGGACGAGCGTGGCGCCCCGCTCGAGCTCGGCGCGGGCGACGGGGGTCGGGGCCCCGCGCAGGGTGCCCAGCGGCGGCCGGGCGGTGACCGGCAGGTAGGCGGTGCGCCCGTCGGCGTGCACGAGCAGCGGCGCGGGGTGGCCCGCCGCCGCGTAGGTCAGCGCGCCGGTGGCGGCGTCCAGGACGGCGTAGAAGACCGAGGCGCCCTGCACGTCCTCCATCTGGACGGCGAAGTCGTCGAGTGCGGCGAGCACCGCCGCCGGCGCGGGGTCGCGCAGCGCGCTGGAGCGCAGCGCCCCGCGCAGCCGGCTCATCGCCGCGGCGGCGGGCACCCCGTGGCCGACGGCGTCGCCGATGACCAGCGCCAGGCGGCCGTGGCCCAGCGACACCGCGTCGTACCAGTCGCCGCCGGCCGACCGCACGGAGCTGGCCGGGTGGTAGCTCCCCGACAGCCGCACGTCGGGCAGCAACGGCAGCGAGGGCGGCAGCAGCGAGTGCTGGGCCTGGCCGACGACGTCCTGCTCGGCCGGCGCCGCCGGCTGGTGTCCCGGGGGACCCGGGGCGCCGGCGGGACGCGCGGGGCTCTCCTCGACCACCAGCACGACGCCGGGCCGGCCGCCGGACACCAGCGGGCGCAGCGCGACCGTGACCGGTGGCCCGTCGCCGGGGAGGACGCCGGTCAGCGTCTCGGGCCGGCCGCTGTCGAGGACCGCGGCGACGAGGTCGGCGACCGCCCGGCCGCCGACGACGGGCAGGTCGGCGGGGTCGGGGCCCAGGGCACGGGCGCGGGCGTTGGCCCAGAGCGTGCGCGGTCCGGGGCCGGCCAGGAACCACAGCGCCGAGGGCGCGTCCTCCAGCGCGGCGACCAGTGCCGCCGGGCCCACGTCCTCGGCGGGACGGGGCCCCGGCGTGCTGCCCTGGCTGGCGTTCATCCGGGACAAGCAGACAACAGGGCCGGTACCCCGGCAACCGCGCACGGTAGCCGCCCGGACGGCCTCCCGAGAGGGGTGCCGACGGTGTTTGGGAACCGGTCCGGATCGGGTAGGGGCGGGTGCTGGACGGACAGTGGAGCCCGCCCCCACGCGCACCCCGGCAGGGCGGCCGGGCAGGATGGCACACCGCCGGCCGCGGCCGGCGGGGCCGGGGCCGGCGAGGGCCCGGCGCGCGGGTGGCCGACCGCGGTACACGGATGAGGAGCAGACGACGGATGGCGGACTCGAGGAGTGCCCCCGCGCAGGACGGGCGACGCACCGAACGGCTGGAGCTGCGCGTGCCGAGCACGCCCAACCAGCTCCCCGCGGTGCGCGCGATGGCCGGTGACCTGGCCATCCGCATGGACTACGACCTCGACTCGGTCGAGGACCTGCGCCTGGCGGTGGACGAGGCCTGCGCGACCCTCGCTGCGATCGCCCTCGGCGAGGCCCCCCTGACCGTGGTGTTCGAGACCACCCGCGCCGGGCTGCACATCGACGCCTGGGTGCCGGTCGCCGAGGGGACCGACGTCCCGCGCGACGGCTTCGGCTGGGCGGTGCTGCAGACGCTGGCCGACAACGTCGACGGGCGCGCGGCGACGCAGGGCGACGTGCCCGCCGGCGACGGCGGCGACGCCGCGGTGGCCGTCATCTCCATGGACAAATACCTCCCCGGCCAGCGGCCGGGCGAGCTCGTCGGCGGTGCGGGCCAGAACCGCTCGGTCGCCCCGTGACCCCGGCGGCCGCCAGCCACCGGGCCGTCGAGGAGGACCCCCTGTCCGACCACACGTCCGGGACCCCCGGGGGTCCGGCGGAGGACACCGCCGAGGACACCGCCGAGGACACCGCCGAGGACGCGACGGCGCCCGCGTCGGAGGCCCGGGAGGCCGACACCGACAGCGCGCCGGTGTCGGACAACCGCCGTCGTGCCGAGCGGACCGCGCCGCTGTTCGCCGAGCTCGCCACCCTGGAGAAGGACGACCCGCGCCGGGAGCGGCTGCGCGAGATCCTCGTCGAGGAGCACCTCCCCCTCGTCCGGCACTTCGCCCGCCGCTTCAGCAACCGCGGCGAGCCCTTCGACGACCTGCTGCAGGTGGGCACGCTCGGGCTCATCGCCGCGATCGACCGGTTCGACCCGACCCGCGGGGTGGAGTTCCTCTCCTTCGCCGTCCCGACGATCACCGGCGAGATCAAGCGGCACTTCCGCGACCAGGGCTGGTCGGTGCGCGTCCCGCGGCGGCTGCAGGAGCTGCACCTGTCGCTGAACTCCGCCGTCGGCGAGCTGGCGCAGAAGAACGGCCGCGCGCCGACGCCCTCGGAGCTGGCCGAGCACCTCGGCATCCCGCGCGAGGAGGTCCTCGAGGGCCTGGCCGTGGCCAACGCCTACCGCAGCAGCTCGCTGGACGAGCGGCTCTCCGGCGAGGACGACTCCCCCACGCTGGCCGCCACGCTCGGCGAGGAGGACGCGGCGCTGGAGGGCGTGGAGTACCGCGAGTCGCTGCAGCCGCTGCTGGCGACGATCCCGGCCCGCGAGCGGCGCATCCTGATCCTGCGGTTCTTCGGCAACATGACCCAGTCGCAGATCGCCGCCGACATCGGCATCTCGCAGATGCACGTCTCCCGGCTGCTGTCCCAGACCCTGGCCAAGCTCCGCGAGGGCCTGCTCAAGGACTGACGGAGGACCCCCTCGCCCCCACGCCTCGCGAGCTCGGCGCGGGCCCCTGCGAGGGGGCAGTTCCAGGACGTCGCCGGTCAGGCCTGCGTCGGGTTGCCGTTCTGCTGCCGGACCTCCTCGGCGAGCTGGGGCAGCGGCGGCGGGGCGGGCAGCGCCGGCTCGTCGTCGGTGATGCTGCGCAGCTCGATCTTGGCCTCGGGCTGCTCGGCGGCCGGCGGCAGCTGGGACTCGAACCAGCTGCTGGTGTCGATCGGGCGCGCCGGCGCGGCGCCGTCGGCCGGCGCCGGGACGTCGAGGAAGGACCGCTCGCCGTCGGCCCCGCCGAGGCGGCCGAGGCCCTCGAGGGCCTTGCTGAACTCGCTCGGGACGATCCACATCTTGTTGGCGTCGCCCTGGGCGATCTGCGGCAGCGTCTGCAGGTACTGGTAGGCCAGCAGCCCCTGGTCGGGCTTGCCGTCGTGGATGGCCTGGAACACCGTCTCGATCGACTTCGCCTGCCCCTGCGCCTGCAGGAACAGCGCCGCCCGCTCACCCTCGGCCCGCAGGATGCGGCTCTGCCGCTCGGCCTCCGCCTCGAGGATCGCCGCCTGCTTCCTGCCCTCGGCCGACAGGATCGCCGAGGCCTTCTGCCCCTCCGCGGAGGTGATCGCGGCCTGCCGCTGCCCCTCGGCGGTGAGGATGATGGCCCGCTTGTCGCGGTCGGCGCGCAGCTGCTTCTCCATGGAGTCGCGGATCGACGGCGGCGGCTCGATCGCCTTGATCTCCACCCGGGCGACCCGCAGCCCCCACGGGCCGGTGGTGCCGTCGAGGACCTCGCGCAGCTGGCTGTTGATCCCGTCGCGGCCGGTCAGCGACTGCTCGAGGTTCAGCCCGCCGACGACGTTGCGCAGCGTCGTCGTGGTCAGCTGCTCCATGCCGGTGATGTAGTTCGCGATGCCGTAGACGGCCAGCCGCGGGTCGGTCACCTGGAAGTAGACGACGGTGTCGATGCCGACCTGCAGGTTGTCGGCGGTGATCACCGGCTGCGGCGGGAAGGAGATGACCTGCTCGCGGAGGTCGACGGTGGCGCGCACGCGGTCGATGAACGGCACGAGCAGCGACAGGCCCGGGGAGAGTGTGCGGCTGTAACGACCGAGCCGCTCGACCACCTTGGCCTGGGCCTGCGGCACGATCGTCACGGCCTTGGCCACCACGATGACGAACACCAGCGCGACGACCAGCAGGGCGATGAGGGCGGGAGTCACGGGATCCTCCGGTGCGTCGCGGACGGTGCACCGATCATCCTGCCGCTCGCGGCGTCGCCGGTCACGCACGTCCGGCGCGGGTCACCCCAGTTCGAGGGCGTCGCCGACGACGGCGGTCGCGCCGTCGACCTGCAGGATGCGCACGGTCGTGCCGACGGGGAAGGTCTCGCCGCCGTACTGGCTGCGGGCGCTCCACTCGTCGGCGCCCACCCGGATGCGGCCACTGGAGGCATCGACCTCCCGGGTCACCCGGGCGGTCCGGCCGATGAGCGCCTGCACGCCGTCGACGTGGCCGGGGACGTGGCTCTCGAGGCGCGCCTTGGCCGCCGGCCGGACGACGGCGAGCAGCAGCGCCGAGACGACGATGAAGGCGACCAGCTGGACGGCGACCGCGCCGCCGGCGAGCGCGACGACCGTGCCGCCCACGGCGCCCCCGGCGAACATCAGCAGCACGAGGTCACCGCTGGCCACCTCGCCGGCGACGAACAGGCCCGAGGCGATCATCCACAGCAGCCACGCAGCCATGACCCGAGTCTCGCAGGTCCGGGCGGGGTCGTGGCGACCCGGCGACCGCGACGTAACCTCGCCCGGTGCACGACCTCCCCGCCGGCCGGTTCGCGGTCTGGGCGACCGCGTGGCTCTCCGGCCGCACCTCCTACGACACCGCCCTGGACGCGCTGACCGACGACCGCGCGCACCGCGTGACCGGCCTGCCCGGCAGCGACGGCGCCGTCCCGCTCGGCTGGGCGCTCACCGCGCTCCGCGGCCTCGGCGAGCGCCGGCTGCGCCTGGTGCTGCCCGTGCCCGGCGACGTCCGCGGGCTGCCGCGCGCACCGGGGCTGGCCGCGCTCGCGGTGGAGGCCGGGCAGGCCGCCGTCGGCGAGCACGTGGCGCTGGTACCGGAGGAGCTCGGGCCGGAGGTGACCGCCTGGACGGCGTTCGACCTGGACGGGGTGCCGCCCGCGCCGCCGCCGGTCGAGGGGTCGCTGCGGCAGGTGTCGGGCGCCCTCGACCTCGCCGTCGGCGACGCCGCCCGCACCCTGGCCGCCCTCCACCTGGCCCGCTGGCACCCCGAGGTGCCGGCGCTGCTGGCCGGGCTCGGCAGCGCGCCCGCTCCGGGCCTGCCGACGGACACCGACCCGCTGGCGCTGTCGGTGCTCACCCGGGCCCAGCGGCTGGCGCGGGTGCTCGACCTCGCCCTCACCGACGCCCCCGGCGGCGCGGTCACCCACGGGCAGGCGGCCGCGCGCGACGAGGCGCTGCGCCCACTCGCCACCGCCGTCCGCGACGCGATCACCGCCGCCTGCAACGCCGTCCCCCGCTGAGCTGCCCCGCCCGTGGTCACCGGCGGGTGGTCGCGCCGCCGGCGTGTCGGACCGCCACTCGCCGCTGATCACGGCATCCCCCGTCCCGCAGGAGGTCAGGGACGGCGGGCGGTGACCAGCCAGGCGGCGGAGCCGAACTCCACGCCGTCCGGGCCGGTGTGGGCCTCGAGCCGGCGCCGCAGTTCGGCCACGGCGCGGGCCCGGGCGGCGTCGTCGAGCCCGTCGAGCAGCCAGCCGGCCAGGCCGAGCACGAACTCCTGGGCGTCGTCGACGTCGGCACCGAACCACTCCGGCTCGGCCAGACCCTCGACCTCCACCTGACGGTGACCCGCGGCGGCCATCACGCCGCGCAGGTGGTCGGGGTCGGCGAGGGAGAACGGTCCGGGCGCGCCGGGCGGCGGGCTGGGCAGTGGGCGCCCCGCGGCCAGGGCCCCCAGGATCTCGGTCATCCACTCGTTGGCCTCCAGCGCCTGCCACACCAGCAGGACCAGCCGGCCGCCGGGCACCAGCGCCCGGCCGACGTTGGCCAGCGCGGCCACGGGGTCGGCGAAGAACATCGCGCCGGTCCGGCTGATGGCCACGTCGAAGCCGGCCGGCGGGAAGTCGGCCACCTGGGCGTCGGCCTGCTCGAACCGGACGCCGGTCAGCCCCTCGTCGGCGGCGCGGCGCCGGGCGACCTCGAGCATCGCCGAGGACAGGTCGACGCCGAGCGCGGACCCGGTGCGGCGCGCGGCCTCCCGGGTCGTGCGGCCGGTGCCGCAGCCGACGTCGAGGACCCGCTCCCCCGGCCGCAGGTCGGCCGCGGCGAGGAAGGCGGCGTCGTAGCGGGCGACCGACCGGTCGAAGCGGTCGGCCTGGGCAGCCCAGTAGGCACCCTGCGCGCCGTCCCAGGCGCCCAGCTGCCCGGCGTTGGCGGGATGGACGTCGACCACGGCACACCGCCCTGACCGGGGACTGGGGACGCCCCGGGTCTACCCGCGGCCGGCCGGCGGGTCAACGTCCCGCCGCGCCGCCCGCTCCGGGGGTGTGTCCGGTCAGGCCGGGCGGGCCGCCGGGCGCTGGACGAAGCAGCAGGCCGCCGGGCAGTTGGTGCCCAGGCGCGGCTCGCCGCCCGAGCGCCGCTCCTGCAGCAGCTCGCGGACCATCGCCACGAACGCCGGGTGGGTGCCCGCCGTCGCGGCCCGCACGAAGGTCATACCGAGCTCCTCGGCGGTCTCGCGGGCCTCGTTGTCGAGGTCCCAGACCACCTCGAGGTGGTCGCTGACGAACCCGACGGGGAACAGCACGACCGCCGTCTCGCCGTTCTCGTGCAGCGCGCGGAGGTGGTCGTTGACGTCGGGCTCGAGCCAGGGCACCGACGGCGGGCCGCTGCGGCTCTGCCACACCAGGTCGAAGCCCCGACCCGGGTCGACGGCGTCGACGACGGCGCGGGCGGCGGCGGTCAGCTCGGCCTCGTAGGCGTGCCCGTCCGGACCGGCGACGACGGCCATCGAGTCGGGGATCGAGTGCGCCGTCGCCACCAGCCGCGCCGAGCCGCGCACGTCCTCGGGCAGCTGCGCCAGCGCGGCGGCCAGGGCGTCGGCGTTGGCCCGCACGAAGCCCGGCGCGTCGAAGTAGTGCGGCAGCTTCTCCGCCGTCGGGCCCCCGCCGGTGGCGATGCGGGCCCGGGCGACGTCCTCGTGGTACTGCCGGCACCCGGAGTACGACGCGTACGCCGAGGTGGCCAGCACGTAGACGTGCTCGATCCCGTCGTCGGTCAGCTGCTGCCAGACGTCCTCGACGTAGGGGTCCCAGTTGCGGTTGCCCCAGTACACCGGCAGGTCGACGCCGGCCGCGGCGAGGTCGGCGCGCACCGCGGCGACCAGCGCCTCGTTCTGCTCGTTGATCGGGCTGGCCCCGCCGAAGTGGTGGTAGTGCTCGGCGACGTCGAGCAGCCGCTCGGGCGGGACGCCGCGCCCGCGGGTCACGTTCTCCAGGAACGGCATGACGTCGTCGGTGCCGCGCGGGCCGCCGAAGGAGAGCACCAGCAGCGCCTCGCGGCGGCCGGCCGGGGCCGGGGCGGCCGACGGCGGCGCGCCCCCGTTGTTGCGGACGGCGAGCGACGGGTCCTCGTCGGGTCGCTGGCCGGGGTGGAGGTCGACGGTGGCGCGGGGCACGGGCCCTCTCTCTGCGGGGTGCTCAGACGCCGACGGCGTGGAAACCGCCGTCGACGTGGACGATCTCGCCGGTGGTGGCCGGGAACCAGTCCGACAGCAGCGCGACGACGGCCTTGCCCGCCGGCTCGGTGTCGGTGACCGACCAGCCGAGCGGGGCGCGGCCCTCCCAGGCCTCCTCGAACTGGGCGCTGCCGGGGATGGACTTCATCGCCATGCTGCGCAGCGGGCCGGCGGCGACGAGGTTGACCCGCACGCCCTCGGGGCCCAGCTCACGGGCGAGGTAGCGCGACGTCGACTCCAGGGCCGCCTTCGCCGCGCCCATCCAGCCGTAGACCGGCCAGGCGACGCTGGCGTCGAAGGTCAGCCCGACGACGGAGGCGGTCCCGCCGAACAGTGGCCGGCAGGCCTGGGTGAGCGAGGCCATCGACCAGGTCGACACCTGGAAGGCCGTGGCCGCGTGCTCCCACGCGACCTCGGGGAAGCCCTCCCCCATGGCCTCCTGCGGCGCGAAGCCGATCGAGTGGACGACGCCGTCGAGGCGGCCGCCGACGTGCTCGCGCAGCCGGTCGGCCAGCGTCGCGAGGTGCTCGGTGTTCGTCACGTCGAGCTCCACCACCGGCGCCTCGGCGGGCAGCCGCTTGGCGATCCGCTGGCACAGCGACAGCGCGCGGCCGAAGTTGGACAGGACGACGGTGGCGCCCTGCTCCTGCGCGATCCGCGCGGTCGCGTACGCGATCGAGGCCTCGGTCAGCACGCCGGTGACCAGGACGGTCTTGCCCTCGAGAATGCCCATCAGTGCCCCATCCCCAGTCCGCCGTCGACCGGGACGACGGCCCCGGTGATGTAGCCGGCCGCGTCGCCGGCCAGGAAGCGCACGACGCCGGCGATCTCCTCCGCCGAGGCGTAGCGGCCCAGCGGCACCTGGCCGAGGATCTCCTGCTGCCGCTTCTCCGGCAGCGCCGCGGTCATGTCGGTCTCGACGAAGCCCGGCGCCACCACGTTCGCGGTGATGCCGCGGCTGCCGAGCTCGCGGGCGATCGAGCGGGCCAGGCCCACCAGACCGGCCTTGGACGCCGCGTAGTTGGTCTGCCCCGCCGAGCCCAGCAGCCCGACGACGGAGGAGACGAAGACCATCCGGCCGCTGCGGGCGCGGACCATCCTCGCCGCGGCCCGCTTGGCCACCCGGTAGGCGGCGGTGAGGTTGGCGTCGAGGACGTCGGTGAAGTCGTCCTCCTTCATCCGCATGAGCAGCCCGTCGCGGGTGATGCCGGCGTTGCTGACCAGCACCTCGACCGGCCCGTGGGCCTGCTCGACCTCGGTGAAGGCCCGGTCGACGGCCTCGGCGTCGGTGACGTCGCACTGCACACCGAGCAGCCCGTCGGGGGCGCCGCTGCCGCGGTGGGTGACCGCCACCCGGTCGCCGTGGTCGGCGAACGCGCGGGCGATGGCCAGCCCGATCCCCCGGTTGCCGCCGGTGACCAGCACCGACCTGCCGGACCCCGCCATCCGTGCCCTCCTCGCCGTCCGCCCCGTGTCGGCTCCCGAACCTAGTCGCTGGCCGCGGGTCCCACCCGGCCGCCGCCGGCTCCCGCCCGGACCCGCGACGGTGAATCCGAACGCCGTTCTGGTCATGCGGACCTGCCCGGTCTAGGTTCGTGACGTCCGTCACGCCGTCCCCGGAGGCCTCATGACCACGACCGAGCTGCCCAGCCGCGCGACCGCTCCGGAGCCGGCGGGGGACGCCGGGATCCCCGCGCACGTCGACGTGCTGGTCGTCGGTGCGGGCATCTCCGGCATCGACGCCGCCCACCACCTGACCACGCGGTTCCCCGAGCGCAGCTTCGTCGTCCTCGACGCCCTGCCGGCGCGCGGCGGCACCTGGTGGACCCACCGCTACCCCGGCGTCCGCTCCGACAGCGACCTGTTCACCTTCGGCTACTCGTTCAAGCCGTGGCGGGGCCCGTCGATCGCGACGGCCGACGAGATCCTCGCCTACCTCGACGAGGTGGTCGAGGAGTCCGGGCTCGGCCCGCGCATCCACCACCGGCACCGGGTGACCGCCGCGAGCTGGTCGACCGAGGAGCGCCGCTGGACCGTCGAGGTCACCCGCGAGGACACCGGCGAGCAGCTGCGCCTGACCGCCGGCTTCCTGTGGATGTGCCAGGGCTACTACGACCACCGGCGCGCGCACACGCCCGACTGGCCCGGGCTGGACCGCTTCGGCGGCGCCGTCGTGCACCCGCAGCACTGGCCCGACGACCTCGACACCACCGGCAAGCGGGTGGTGGTGATCGGCTCGGGCGCCACCGCGGCGACGGTGGTGCCGGCGCTCGCGCAGACGGCGGCGCACGTGACGATGCTGCAGCGCTCGCCCACGTTCTTCATCGCCCGGCCCAAGACCCACGAGCTGGCGGTCACCCTGCGGGCCCTCGACGTCCCCGAGGACTGGACCCACGAGATCCTGCGGCGGGCGCACATCGCCGAGGGTGACGAGCTGCAGCGGATGTCCTTCGAGAGCCCCGAGGAGCTGCGCGCCTTCCTCGTCGAGGAGATGCGCCCCCTGCTGCCCGAGGGGTTCGACGTCGACAGGCACTTCAGCCCGACCTACCGCCCGTGGCAGCAGCGCCTGGCGGTCCTGCCCGACGGCGACCTGTTCGCCGCGCTGCGGGAGGGGACGGCCTCGGTCGTCACCGACACGATCGAGACGTTCACCGAGACCGGCATCCGGCTGGCCTCCGGGGAGGAGCTCGAGGCCGACGTCGTCGTCACCGCGACCGGCTTCGACCTGTCGGTGTTCGGCGACGTCGCCTTCACCGTCGACGGCGAGCCGGTCGTCTTCCCCGAGCGGGTCACCTGGCGCGGGATCATGATCACCGGCGTGCCGAACATGGCCTACGTCTTCGGGTACTTCCGGCACAGCTGGACGCTGCGCGCCGACCTGGTCAGCGCCTTCGTCTGCCGGCTGTTCGAGCACATGGCCGAGCGCGGCGCCTCCGTCGTCGTCCCCCGGTTGCGGCCGGAGGACGCCGACATGCCGCTGCTGCCCTGGGCCGACCCGGACAACTTCAACGCCGGCTACGTCATGCGCTCGCAGCACCTGCTGTTCAAGCGCGGCGACCGCGAGCCCTGGACCCACCTCAAGGAGTACGTGGAGGAGCGCCACAGCCTCCCGGCCGCCGACCTCGACGACGGCCTCGTCTACTCCTGACCCCCACCCGAACCGCACCAACCGAGGAAGAGGAGCACCCGTGCCGGTCGATCCGCACACCGCCGCCCTGCTGGGCATGCTGGAGCAGTCGGGCATGCCCCCGATGTACGAGGGGACGCCCGACGCCGGGCGCGCGCAGTACCTGGCGCTCACCGCCGGGGCCCGCACCCCCGAGCAGGTCGTGCCCGTCGGGAGCACGGAGGACCTGACCGTCCCCGGCGCCGAGGGCGACCTGCGCGCCCGGGTGTACCGGCCCGAGGGCGAGGGCCCGTTCCCGACCGTCGCGTTCTTCCACGGCGGCGGCTGGGTGATCGGCGACCTGGACACCCACGACAACATGGCCCGCCACGTGTGCCGGGGCGGCCGGGCGGTCGTCGTCGCCGTCGACTACCGGCTGGCGCCGGAGCACCCGTTCCCCGCGGCCGCCGACGACGCCGAGGCCTCGGCGCGCTGGATCGCCGCGCACCTGGACCGCTTCGGCGGCGACGACCGGATGGCGGTGGCCGGCGACAGCGCGGGCGGCAACCTCGCCGCCGTCGTCGCCCAGGTGCTGACCGCCGAGGGCACCCGGCTGACCGGGCAGTTCCTCATCTACCCGGCCGTCGACGCGATGGGCGAGTACCCGTCCCGGGTGGAGAACGCGCGCGGCTACTTCCTCGAGCAGCCCACGATGGACTGGTTCTACGGGCACTACGCCGGCGCGTTCGACGACGCCAAGGACCCGCGCCTGTCGCCGCTGCACGCGGCCGACCTCTCCGGCCTGCCGCCGGCGGTGATCGTGACGGCGGAGTACGACCCGTTGCGCGACGAGGGCGAGGCCTACGGCGAGGCCCTGCGCGCCGCCGGCGTCGAGGCCTCGGTCACCCGCTACGCCGGGCTGATCCACGGGTTCTTCGACATGGGCACCGCCTCACCGGCCGCCCAGGCCGCGATCGACGAGGGCAGCGCCCGCTTCGGGGAGCTGCTGCACCGCTGAGCACCCGGCCCGGCCCCGGTCCGCACCCGCGGACCGGGGCCGGGCCGTGTTCCTCCGTCCCGTGTCCCCGGCCCCGGGTCCTCAGCCCCGTGTCCTCAGCCCCGTGTTCTCAGCCCCGTGTTCTCAGCCCCGTGTTCTCAGCCCAGGCGCAGCGGCAGGGCGCGGGGCCCGCGGATCTGCCCGGTCGACCACCGCACCGCCGCGGGGTCGGCCAGGCCGAACTCGGGGACGCGGTCGAGCCAGACGTCGAGCGCCACGCGCAGCTCCATCCGCGCCAGGTGCGAGCCGACGCAGCGGTGGATGCCCAGGCCGAAGGCGGCGTGCCGGTTGACCTGGCGGTCGACGAGCACCTCGTCGGCGCGGTCGAAGCGGGCGGGGTCGCGGTTGGCGGCGGGGAAGGACAGCAGCACCCAGTCCTCGGCCCGCATGTCCACGCCGCGCCAGTGCACGTCCTCCGTGACCAGCCGCGCCATGGTCACCGGGGCGTAGGCGCGCAGGAACTCCTCGACCGCCGTCGGCCGCAGCGCGGGGTCGGCGACCAGGCGGCGCCGGTCCTCGGGGTGCCCGGCCAGGTGCCACAGTGAGGCGCCGATCGCGCTCCAGGTGGTGTCGATGCCGGCGATGAGCAGCAGCGCCATCGTCCCGGCCACGTGCGCGGGCTCGAGCCTGCGCCCGTACAGCTCGGCCTCGAGCAGGTAGGTGGTGAAGTCCTCGCGCGGGTGCTCGAGGTGGTCGCGGATCTGCACGAGCAGGTACTCGAAGAGGTGGCTGCTGCGCGCGATGCGCTCGTCCGGCGGCAGGTCGATCGCCTCGAGCGCGTTCTCGACGAAGTGCCGGAACCGCGGGCCGTCCTCGGGCGGGAAGCCGAGCATGTCGGCGATGACCCGCACCGGGATGTGCTGGGCGTAGTCGGCGGCGGCGTCGACGACCTCCCGCCCGGCCAGGCCGTCGACCAGCGCGTGGCAGTACGCCCGGGTCGACTCCTCCTGGCGGCTCACCGCGCTCTTGGTGAAGGCGGGCAGCAGCAGCTTGCGGGCGTCGTGGTGGAACGGCGGGTCCGAGGAGATCGGCGGGGTGCCGCCCACCGGGGCGAGCGCCCGGGGCGGGCGGAAGTTGCCGGCGATGATCGCCCGCGAGGAGAAGTGCTCGGTGTCGTAGGCCACCGCGGCGACGTCGTCGTAGCGGGTGGGCAGCCACGCCCCGCCGAAGCGCTCGGTGTGCGCGATCGGGCACCGCTGCCGCAGGTCGTCCCAGATGCCGATGGCCCCCTCGGCCCACTCCTCCTCGGTGTGGGAGAAGTCGGTGGCCCAGTCGGAGACCGGCCCGGTCACCGGCTCGGTCATGGAGCCGAGAGCGGGGTCGGACCGCAGGCTGCCGGCGTCTGCGGTGAAGCGGTCGTCGACGGTCACGGCGCGACCTCCTCGAACACCAGGACCGCGGCCTCGGGGCAGTTGTCGGCGGCGAGGTGGGCGGCGTCCTCGCGGCCGGGCGGCACCTGCCCGTCGGTGGTCAGCAGGGTGGCGTAGCCCTCGTCGTCGGCACCGAACAGGTCGGGCGCGAGGTCGTAGCACCGCCCGTGGCCCTGGCACAGGCTCGGGTCGATCTGCACTCTCATGGACGGCTCCCCATCTCGGCGGTGGTGGCTGGTTCGGCTGCTGGTGCGAGGGACGCGACGAGGCGGCCGAGCAGGGCGGTCCACTCCTCGTCGTCGACCGGGTCGACGTCCGGGCCGACGAGCGCGGTGCCGACGGCCAGGGCCAGGCACAGGTGCGCGACGGCGCGCGGCGACACGGCGGCGTCGATGCCGCCGTCGTCCTGCCCCCGCCGCACCAGGCCGGCCAGCCAGTCGGCGCGCTCGTGCACGTAGCCGCGCACGGGCCCGAGGACGTCGCCGTCGCGCCGGGCCGCCACGAGCGCCTCGACCAGCAGCTCGCCGTCGGGCTCCCGCCGGCGGCGCAGCGTCCGGCCGCTGGCGAGCAGCAGGTCGGGCAGCGAGCGGGTCGGCTCGGCGGCGACGAGGTCGGCGAGCAGCCGGCGGCCGTGCACGCGGAGCGCGTCGACGAGCAGCTCGGCCTTGGACCCGAAGTAGGCGTACATCGCGCCGTTGCTCAGCCCGGCCGCCGCGGCGACCTCGGACACGCGGGTGCCCTCGTAGCCCCGGCGGGCGAAGACGTCGGCGGCCGCGCGCAGCAGACGGTCCCGCGTGTCCGCCGCGGTGGCGCCCGGAGTGCGACCCACGTCACGAATCGAACAGTGGTTCAATTCCCGCCGTCAAGGGGTCGGCGCGCGGGAGGCGACGATGACCGGGGTCGAGCGCCTGCCCGAGCCGGGCGGTGGCCTGCTGCCCCTGCTCGACCTGCGGCCGGCCGGGCCGGACGCGTTCACCGCCGGGCCCCGTCGCGCCACGCCCGAGCGGGCCTTCGGCGGCGCCGTCGTGGCCCAGGCGCTGCTGGCCGCCGGCCGGACCGTCCCGGACGACCGGGCGGTGCACTCCCTGCACGCGTACTTCCTGCGCGCCGGGGAGGCCGCCGAGCCGACCGCCTTCACCGTCGAACGCGTGCGCGACGGCGGGAGCTACGCCACCCGCCGGGTGCGGGCCGAGCAGCGCGGCCGGACGACGCTGGAGCTGACCGCCTCCTTCCACCGGCCCGAGACCGGGTTCACCCACCAGGTGCCGGTGCTCGACGCGCCGGCGCCGGAGGACCTCCCCGGCCCGGCCGAGGCCGGGGCGGGGACCGAGGGGCTGCTGCGCGAGTGGTTCGACCGTCTCGCCGACCGGCACCCCCTCGAGCTGCGCTTGGACGGCGAGCTCCCGCGCCTGGCGGCCGCGCGGGGCGAGGCCGCGCCGCCCCGCCAGCGGTTCTGGCTGCGCTGCCGCGAGCCGCTGCCCGACGACGCGCTGCTGCACGGCTGCGCGCTGGCCTACGTGTCCGACGTCCTGCTGCTGTCGACGTCCCTGGCGCCGCACCGGACGATGATCGGCGCCCCGGACGTCGCGGCGGCCAGCCTCGACCACGCGGTGTGGTTCCACCGCCTCGCGCGCGCCGACGAGTGGCTGTACTACGAGCAGGAGAGCAGCTGGGCCGACGGCGGGCGGGTGATGTGCTCGGGCCGGGTCCTCGACCGCGCCGGCCGGCTGGTGCTCACCGTGGCGCAGGAGGGGACGGTCCGTCCGCTGGGGCGTCGCTGACCCCCGTCCCGGGGCCCTCCGCCCCGGGCTCCTCCGCCCCGGGCAGGACGCCGAGCCGCTCGATCATCGCGAGGGCGGCGTCGGTGACCGCCTCGGCCTCCCGGCGGGTGCGGCTGCCCATGACCTCGCGCGCGGCCTCGCCGATGACCGAGGTGAGCACCGAGACCGTCAGCCGCCCGAGGGCGTCGTCGGGCGTGCCCAGCAGGACGGCGTTCTGCCGCAGCCACCCCGAGGCGCGCCGCCGGCGCATCAGCTCGAACCCGGGTGGGCCGTCGGCGTCGACGAACAGCACGCCGACGGCGCGGCCCTCCCAGGAGCCGCGCAGGAAGCCACGGGCGCCGGCGGCGAACAGCGCCAGCGGCCGGGTCTCCCCCACCGTGCGCGCCGCGGCCACGGCCCGGGCCGCGCGCTGCTCCTGGCTGCTCTGCCAGTCCTCCCACAGCGCGAGGAACAGCTCGCTCTTGCCGCCGAAGTGGTGGTAGAGGCTGCCCACGCTGGCGCCGGCCCGCTCGACCACCTCGGCGACGCCGGCGTCGGCGAACCCGCGCTCGGCGAACACCGCGCGGGCGGCGTCGAGCAGGACCCGCCGGGTCTCCCCCGTGCGGCTCCACTTCCAGGAGCTGCGGCCCTCGCTGCGGCTCTCGGGAGCGCTGGCGTCGGCGGGCATCGGTGTCCCCCTCGCGGTTCCGCCGGCAGCAGTCCCGGGCGGACCAGATGCTACGGCCGGGCGGCCGCCGGTCCGCTCCAGGAGGGCACCGGACGACGCCGCGGCGGCGCGGTCGGGTCAGGACCCGTGCGGGATCTCGTAGGGCGCCGTCGCACCGGCGTCGATCACCATCGTGGTCCCCGTGACGCAGCGGGACTCGTCGGAGGCCAGGTACAGGACGGCGATGCTGATGTCGACCGCCTCGACCCACGGGATCGGCCGCGCGTTGAGCGGCGTGCGCACCTCCTCCCGGTCGATGCCCTCCTGCCCGGTGAGCAGCTCGTGGATGGCGCCGCCGCCCTGACCGTCTTCCACACGCCGGTGAGGTCGACGTCGACGACGTCCTGCCACGTCTCCTCGGCGAGCCCGAGGGTCGGGCGCCTCGACCGTCCCCCTCGACCCGTCCCACGGTGCGCTCCCCTCGTCGCGGAGCGCACTCCGGTGGGCGCCCCGGTGCGGGGCAACTCCCACGCCACCCCACGCCGGGGTCGAGGCTCGCGCGCGCCGCCGCCCGGGATGTCCCCGCCGGCCGGTCCGCCGGGTGCTGCCTCGACGTCCGGCGGCGATCCGGCCGACGCCCGGGGCCATCGCGCGTAGCGTTCGGGCACGGAGCCGCCCAGGCACCCGACGAGGGAGCGCGTCATGGCCGACAAGTCCCCACGACACTCGATGTCGAAGAAGTCCGGGAAGTCCCTCAAGGAGAAGCGCTCCGAGCGCAAGACCAAGGTCGACGCCCGGTCGCAGATGGAGCGGCTCACCACCACCGACAAGAAGCACTGAGCCCCGACCGCCACCGGCGCCGTCCCTGCTCGGCGGGCAGGATCGCGGCGTGCTGAGCGACACCGACCTCACCCACCTGCGCCGCTGCGTCGAGCTGGCCGCCGAGGCGCTCGAGGCGGGGGACGAGCCGTTCGGGTCGCTGCTGGCCGGTCCGGACGGCGCCGTGCTCCTCGAGGACCGCAACCGCGTGGCGGGTGGGGACGCCACGCGGCACCCGGAGTTCGCGATCGCCCGGTGGGCCGCCGCGCACCTGTCCCCGGAGGACCGCGCGGCGGGCACCGTCTACACCTCGGGCGAGCACTGCCCGATGTGCGCGGCCGCGCACGGGTGGGTCGGGCTCGGCCGCATCGTCTACGCCAGCTCCGCAGCGCAGCTGGCCGGCTGGCTGGCCGACCTCGGCGTCCCGCCGGCGCCGGTGCGTCCGCTGCCGGTCGGCGAGGTGGCGCCGGGCGTCTCCGTCGACGGTCCCGCGCCGGGCCTGGACGAGGAGGTCCGGGCCCTGCACGAGCGGCTGCACCGCGGCGGCTGACCCACCCGCGGGCGGGTCAGACCGAGAACTGCGCCACCAGCCCGCGCAGCTGCCCGGCGAGGCGGCCGAGCTCGTCGGAGGCGCGCTGCGTGCTCGCGGCCTCCTCCTGGGCGGCGTCGGCCGCCGAGGCCAGGCCGCCCACGGTCGAGGAGATGGCGGTGGCGCTGCTGGCGACCTCGCCCACGCTCCGGCTCATCTCCTGGGTGGTCGCGGTCTGCTCCTCGACGGCGGTGGCGATGGCCGACTGGAAGGCGTTGATCCGGTCGATCGTGTCGGAGACGTCGGCGATCGCCCGGGTCGCCTGGCCGGTGTCGGCCTGGATGGCGTCGACCCGGCGGGCGATGTCCTCGGTGGCCTTGGCCGTCTCCTGCGCCAGCTCCTTGACCTCGTTGGCGACCACCGCGAAGCCCTTGCCGGCCTCGCCGGCGCGGGCGGCCTCGATGGTGGCGTTGAGCGCCAGCAGGTTGGTCTGCTCGGCGATCGAGGTGATCACCTTGAGCACGTTGCCGATCTCGGCCGAGGACTCGCCGAGCTTGGCCACCGTCGCGCTGGTGTCCCGGGCGGTCTCCACGGCGGCGGCGGCGACCTGCGCGGCCTGCTGGGCGTTGACCGCGATCTCGCGGATGCTCGCGCCCATCTCCTCGGCGCCGCTGGCCGTCGTCTGCACGTTGCGGCTCACCTCGGCGGCGAGCCCGGCCGAGCCCTGCGCCTGGTCGGAGACCTGGGCCGCCGAGGAGGACAGCCGGCTGGCGACGTCGGAGAGCCCGGTCGACGCGCCACTGAGTGTGTCCACGCTGCGGCCGATGTCGGCGACGGCCTCGCGCATCCCGGCGCCGGCGTCGTTGAGGGCGCCGGCCATCTCGCCCATCTCGTCACGGGTGCGCAGGTCCAGGTGGGCCGAGAGGTCCTTGCGGCCGAGCGCGCGCAGCGCCGCCACGCACTTCTGCAGGGGCCGGGTCACCGACACCTGGACGGCGCGGGCGAGGACGAGCGCGGCCACGAGCGCGAGGCCCAGGGTGATGAACGTGGCGGTCCGGTGGACGGTGGCCTCCTCCGCCGCGTCGGCCGACGTCCGGGCCGCGCGCTCCTGCACCTGGTCGACCATCGCCGTCGAGGCCTCGGTCACGGCGAGGTAGGTCACCAGTTGGCCCTGCTGGTCGTCGTTGAGCCACGCGACCAGCCGGTTGGCGGCGTCCGGGGCCCCGGAGGTGAGGATGGCGCGGGCCTGGTCGGCGGTGGCCAGGAAGTCCTCCCACGTGTCGGCGAGCGCGGCGAAGTCCTCGCGCTCGGCCGGGGTCATGTACTCGGTGTGGACCGAGTCGAGCATCTCGCGGGCCGCGGCGAGCTCACCCTGCAGCCCCTGCCAGTTCGGTGCGTCCGCGGCGACCGCCTGCTGCGGGCCGAGGGTGAAGGCGTCGGTGCCGACGCCCATCTCCCACGCGCCGATGCTGGCGGTGTAGTAGGCCGACTGGTCCATCTCCTGCACCAGCACGCCCAGGTGGTCGACCTCGACCGCCGCGGCGTGCTGCGCGCTCAGTCCGACCAGGCCCACCACGGTCGCCACCGAGGAGAGGCCGAACACCAGCAGGAAGGCGAGGAACAGGCGGGGGCCGGTGCGCAGGCGGTTGAGCGGGTTCACGGGAACGGGATCTCCGGACGACGGCGGGCAGGACACCCGGACGATCGGTCGTCGCGGTCCCGGGTTGAGCCGAACCGGCCGGGCCCGTTCCGGGTGGAGGGCCACGGGCCGAGCCGACGCCCGGCCCGAGGCCCTAGCCTCGGGACCACGTGGTCCCGGTCCCGCTCCCTCGGAGGCCCTGATGCCCTACCCCGGCGCGCACGCCCTGACGACGCCCGACGAGCCCGCGGTCGTCATGGCCGGCACGGGCGAGACGCTGACCTACGCCGCGCTCGAGGAGCGCTCCACCCGCCTGGCGGCCCACCTGCGGGGGCTCGGGCTGCGGCGCGGGGACGTCGTCGCGCTGCTGACCGACAACCGGCCGCAGGCCAGCGAGGTCTACTGGGCCTGCCAGCGCGCCGGGCTCTACGTCACCGCGGTCAACTGGCACCTGACACCGGCCGAGGCGACGTACATCGTCGGCGACTGCGGCGCGACGGTGCTGGTCGCGTCGGCCGCCCTGGGCGACCTGGCCCGCGCCGTGCTGGCCGGGGTGCCGGGGATCCGCACGGCCCTGGCCTACGCCGGGGACGTCGAGGGGTTCGGCGACTACGAGGCCGCCCTCGCCGCGGCCGACCCCGTGCCCCCGGCCGACCAGCCCCGCGGCGGGGACCTGCTCTACAGCTCGGGCACCACCGGCCGGCCCAAGGGGATCAAGCCGGCGCTTCCCGACCGGCAGGTCACCGAGCCGGGTGACACGCTCACCGCCGTCTTCGGCGGCATGTACGGGTTCGGCCCCGACACCGTCTACCTCTCCCCCGCGCCGATCTACCACGCCGCGCCGCTGCGCTTCGTCGGGATGGTCCAGGCCCTCGGCGGGACGGTCGTGATGATGGAGTCCTTCGACGCCGAGGCCGCGCTCGCGGCCATCGAGCGGTTCCGCGTCACGCACAGCCAGTGGGTGCCGACGATGTTCGTGCGCATGCTCAAGCTGCCGGAGGAGGTCCGCCGCCGCTACGACGTCTCCAGCCTGCGCTGCGCGGTGCACGCCGCGGCGCCGTGCCCGGTGGAGGTCAAGCGGGCGATGATCGAGTGGTGGGGGCCGGTCCTCTACGAGTACTACGCGAGCACCGAGTCCAGCGGCGGCACCTTCATCGACAGCGCCCAGTGGCTGGGCAAGCCCGGGTCGGTCGGGCACGACGGCGTCATGGGGACCGTGCACATCGTGGGCGAGGACGGCGCGGATCTCGGCCCCGGCGAGGTCGGCGTCGTCTACTTCGAGCGCGAGGAGCTGCCCTTCAGCTACCACGGCGACCCGGCGGCGACCGCGGCGGCCCAGCACCCCGACCACCCGACCTGGACGACGGTCGGCGACATGGGCTACCTCGACGAGGACCGCTTCCTGTTCCTCACCGACCGCCAGTCGTTCATGATCATCTCGGGCGGGGTGAACGTCTACCCGCGCGAGGTCGAGGACGTGCTGGTCCTGCACCCGGCCGTCGCGGACGTGGCGGTGATCGGGGTGCCCGACGAGGAGATGGGCGAGGCGGTCCAGGCCGTCGTCCAGCCCGCCGACGGCGTCGCGCCGTCCGACGACCTGGCGGCCGAGCTGATCGGCTACACCCGCGAGCGGCTGGCGCACTACAAGTGCCCGGCGTCGGTGGACTTCGTCGAGCAGCTGCCGCGCACGCCGACCGGCAAGCTGCGCAAGCACCTGCTGCGCCGCGACCACCGGCCGGCGACGACCCGCTGAGGCCGCCGGGACCCTCAGGTCGCCGCGACGACCATCTTGACCTGCCCGGGGGCGGGACGGACCGCGTGCTCGAAGGCCGACTGGGCGTCGTCCACGCCGAACACGTGGCTGACGTAGCGCTCGGCCAGCTCGGGGTGCTCGCGCAGGTACCGCTCGGCCAGGGCCAGCACCCGTCGCCGCTCGAGCGTGACCCCGGCCCGCAGCGTGAGGTTCTTGCGCAGCATCAGCCGCATCGGCAGCGGGTACACCAGTTCGTCGGGGACGCCGAAGTAGAAGACCTCGCCGCCGAACGCGGCGGCCTCCACCGCGTGGGTCAGCGTCGCCGTCTGGTGCCCGACCGCCTCGACGACCAGGTCCGGACGGTCCCCGGCGGGCAGCGACGCCGCCCACAGGTCGCTCGCGGCCCAGACCGGTTCGTCGACGCCGAAGGTGGCGGCGAGGTCGGACCGGTCGACCGCGTCGACGCCGACGACGCGCGCGGCGCCGGCCGCCTTCGCGACGTGCCCGAAGAGCAGCCCGATGGGCCCCTGCCCGATGACGGCCACCGTGCGGCCGGCGACCGGGCGCACCTGCTCCATGGCGTACAGGACGCACGCCAGCGGCTGGATCATCACCGCGGTGCGCGCCGGGAACCGGCGGTCGTGGGCGTGCAGCCCCTCCCCGTCGCAGACGACGAGCTCGGCCAGGCCGTCGAAGCGCGGGGCCCAGCCGACGACGTCGTCGCCCACCTGCAGGTCGGGGTGCCGGGAGGCGACCACCGAGCCGGCGACCTCGTGCATCGGGAACCCCGGGGTGCCGAACTCACTGGCGTCCAGGCCCACGTCCGGGGAGATCCCGCCGCGGAAGAACGGCAGGTCGCTGCCGCAGATGCCGCCGGCGGCGACCGCGACCAGGACCTCACCCGGCCCCAGCGCGGCCTCCCGCGGCGCCGGGACCTCCACCGGCTCCAGCCGCCGGGGAGCCACCAGCCGTTGTGCCCACATGCCCGCCTCCGCTTCCCGGTGCCCTCACCGACGCTTCCCGGTGCCCTCGCCGACGCTTCCCGGTGCCCTCGCCGACGGCGGACGCGCCGCCGGCCGTCGCGTCATCCTCCTGCGGCCGCGCGGGAGCCGCCGCGTCGTGCCCGGACGGCCTCGGCGAGCTCGGCCAGCACGACCTCGGTCGTCGCGGGGTCGACGCACGCGTCGGTGACGCTCACCCCGTACGCCAGCCGCTCGGGGTGCCGCTGGTCGAGGTCCTGCCGGCCGGCGACGAGGTTGCTCTCCACCATGACGCCGCGGATCGCCTGCTCGCCTCCGGCGACCTGCCCGGCCAGGTCCCGCACGACGTCGACCTGGCGCCGGTGGTCCTTGCGGCTGTTGCCGTGCGAGGCGTCGACGACGAGCACCTCGGGCAGGCCGCGCGCGGCCAACCGCCGCCGGGTGTCGGCGACGTGCGCCGCGGAGTAGTTGGGGCCGTCGGCGGCGCCGCGCAGGATGACGTGCGCGGTGTCGTTGCCGGTCGTCGACAGCTGCGCGGACACCCCGTGGGCGTCGACGCCGAGGAACTCGTGCGGGGCGCGCGCGGTCAGCACGGCGGAGACCGCGGCGTCGACGCTGCCCTCGGGCGAGTTCTTGAACCCGACGACGGAGGAGAAGCCCGACACCCGCTCGCGGGCGGTCTGGTCGGTGACGTTGCGCGCGCCGACCCCGTTGTAGGTGACCAGCCCGTTGACGTACTGCGGCGTCAGCGCGTTCAGGGGCTCGGCCGCGACCGGGACGCCCATGGCCGTGATGCGGCACATCAGCACGCGGGTGGCGACCAACCCGACGCTGATGCGGCTCGACCCGTCGAGGAACGGGTCGTAGGCGAAGCCCTTCCAGTCGACCTCGGTCCGCGGCTTCTCGGTGTAGGTCCGCATGAGGACCTCGAGGTCGTCGCCGTACCGCTCCCGCATCCGGGCGAGGAAGCCCGCGTACTCCACCGCGGCCTCGGGGTCGTGGATCGAGCAGGGGCCGGCGATGACGGCCAGCCGGTCGTCCCGCCGGCCCACGATGTCGGCCACGGCCCGGCGGGCGGCGGCCGTGGTGGCGACGGAGGCGGCCGGCAGCGGGACGACGGTCGCCACCGCCGCCGGGGTGACGACGACGCTCAGGCCGGTGATCCGGGTGTTCACCAGGCCGGACACGTCGACGTCGTCGGCGGGGACGCCCAGCTGCTCGCGGACGCCGGGCAGCAGGTCGGCCAGCGTGTCGTCGATCTGCCGGTTGACCCGGGTCTGCACGTCCACGAGCAGGTCGGCGACCCGTGTCGCCGCGTCCAGGATCCGCTCCGCGGGGATGGGGGCCTCCTCGGTCGTCGCCGCGTGCCGCGGCCGGGCTCCCAGTGTGCCGCCCGGGCGGCGACCGCCCGCCCGGGCCTCCCCCTCCGGCGTCAGGCCATGCTGGTCGCACCCATCCGCACGTCCGGGGCCCCCAGCCGCGCGGCGTCCGCGGTCCGGTCGTCGAGCTGCTCCTGCGACTCCCGCTCCGCCTGGACCCGCAGCCGGTAGTGCTCGACCTCCCGGTCGGCGTGCTCGGCGTCCCAGCCCAGCAGCGGCGCGACGATGTCGGCGACCTCGCGGGCGGCGGCCTCCCCGCGGTCGGGGACCTCGATGGAGATGCGGGTGCGCCGGGTCAGGACGTCGTCCAGGTGCAGCGCGCCCTCGTGGCTGGCCGCGTAGTGGGCCTCGACCCTCAGGTACTCGGGCGCACTGCGCAGCGGCTCGGCCAGCTCGGGGTGCTCCGCGACCAGGTCGAACAGCTCGCCGCAGAGCGTGCCGTACCGCCCGAGCAGGTGCTCGACCGCCGACACCGGCAGGCCGGTGCGCTCGGCGGTGAGCCGGCGGGCGTTGTGCGCGGCCTGGTAGCCGTCGGCGCCCACCAGCGGGGTGCGGTCGGTGATCGAGGGCGCGACGGTGCGCTCCAGGCCGTGGACGGCGGAGTCGACGGCGTCCTTCGCCATCACGCGGTAGGTCGTGTACTTGCCGCCGGCGATGACGGTGAGCCCGCGGACGGGGCTGGCGACGGCGTGCTCGCGCGACAGCTTGCTGGTCGACTCCGACTCCCCGGACAGCAGCGGCCGCAGCCCGGCGTAGACGCCGACGACGTCCTCGCGGGTGAGCGGGTCCTGCAGCAGCGAGTTGGCGTGCTCGAGCAGGTAGTCGATGTCGGTCCGGCTGGCGGCCGGGTGGGCGAGGTCGAGGTCCCAGTCGGTGTCGGTCGTCCCGATGATCCAGTGGCTGCCCCACGGGATGACGAACAGCAGGCTCTTCTCGGTGCGCGTGATGATCCCGGTGGCGCTGTTGATCCGGTTCCGGGGGACGACGAGGTGCACCCCCTTGGAGGCGCGGACCTGGAACTGGCCGCGGCCGCCGACCATCTCCTGGATCTCGTCGGTCCAGATCCCGGCGGCGTTGACCACCTGCTGCGCCCGGACGGTGTACTCGCCGCCGCCCTCCAGGTCGCGCACCCGGACCCCGGCGATCCGGTCGGACTCCCGGAGGAACTCCGTGACCCGGGTGCTGGTCACGCACAGCGCCCCGTAGGTCGCCGCCGTGCGGGCCAGCATCATCGTGTGCCGGGCGTCGTCGACCTGGCCCTCGTAGAACCGGACGGCGCCCCGGATGGCCGAGCGCTTCCCCGACGGGAAGGACTCCGCGGTCTTCCGGCGGCCGAGGTGCCGGTGGTGCGCGGGCACCCCGCGGCCGGCGCCCATGACGTCGTAGACGCCGATCCCCAGGCCGACGTAGGGCCGGTCGATGCGCCGCTGCAGCGGGTAGATGAACGGCACCGGCCGGGCCAGGTGGGGGCACAGCGTGCCGAGCACCAGGCTGCGCTCCCGCAGCGCCTCGAAGACCAGGCCGAAGTCGAACTGCTCGAGGTAGCGCAGCCCGCCGTGGAAGAGCTTGCTCGACCGGCTGGAGGTGCCCGCGGCGTAGTCCCGCGCCTCCACCAGGCCGGTCCGCAGTCCGCGGGTGGCCGCGTCCAGCGCGGCGCCGGCGCCGACGACCCCGCCGCCGATGACCAGGACGTCGAGCTCCTCCTGCTCGAGCCGGCGCAGGGCGGCGGCGCGGTACTCGGGGCTGAGCCGTTCTGCGGTGCTCACGGGCGTTCCTCTGCGTCGGCGGTGCCGGACGTCGGGCCCCTGCCCGACCAGGTCGGAGCTCCGACGACCGTAACGCGACCGTGAGCTGGGTCACAACCAGGGCGCAGGGGTCAGGGGCTCCCGCCCATCCGGTCGACGAGGGTGTCCAGGTCGACGCCGACGGACTCGAACGCGGCGGCGACCGTGGCGTAGCCGACCGGGTAGTGGAGGGCCAGCAGCCGGCGCTCCTGCGCTGGGCTGAGTCGCATGAGGGGCAGCAGCCGGACCACGTGCTCGCGGCTGATCTGCTGGTCTCGGAGGTGGAACACCGTGGGCTCCTGGGGCGTCGGCGCGCCGGGACTCCCTCTGCTCGGGTGGGGCGGGCGTCGGCCGCCCCGTGGCGACCGCCCCATCCTCCGCCCGGCGGGGCGGGAAGGACAGGGACCGCGCACCCCGCGGGCACCCACCGGCTGTAGTAGGACTTCCCTCGTCCCCGACTGCCCGATGCCCACTGTCCGGGGCGACCACGACGCGCAGGGAGATCCGGCATGCAGGCGACCCCCGTCGACTCCCTCCGCAGCGCCGCCGGCCCGGGCACCTGGACGCTCGTCGTCGCCCGGCGGGTCCACACGCTCGCCGGTCCGCCGGTGGAGGCGGTGGTGCTGCTCGACGACCGGGTGGCGGCCGTCGGCGACGCCCGTGAGCTGCGCGAGAGGTTCCGCCCCGGCCGCACGGTCGAGGTCGGCGGCGTCCTCGTCCCGGGCTTCAACGACGCGCACGCCCACCCGAGCATGACCGCCGAGAACCTGCTGCACGTCAACTGCTCCCCGGAGGTCGCCACCGACGAGGACGTGCTCGTCCGGCTGCTGCGCGAGGAGGCCGCCGCCGTCGGCGAGGGGCAGTGGGTCGTCGGCTCGCGCTACGACCACACCAAGACCACCGGCGGCCGGGTCGTGGACCGCGCGTTCCTCGACCGCGCCGTCCCCGGCTCCCCGGTGCTGCTGACCCACGTGGCCGCGCACTGGGGGGTGCTGAACTCCGCGGGGCTCGCGGCCGCCGGGCTCACCGACGCCAGCGCCGACCCGCCGGGCGGCGCGCTGGGCCGCAGCGGCTCCGGGGAGCTCACCGGCGTCGTGTACGAGCAGGCGCTGTTCGACGTCTCCTACCCGTCGCTGGCACGGGGCGGGACGGTCGTCCCTCCCTCGACGCAAGCCGCCCGGCTGCGCGGGCTCGCCCGTGCCCAGCAGCTGTTCCACGCCGCCGGGATCACCTCGATGGTCGACGCGCTGTGCGGGCCCGACGACGTCGCCCTGCTGGCCGAGGCCGCTCGCAGCGGGCAGCTGACGCTGCGCGTGGCGGTGCTGGTGGCCTTCCCGCACTACGACCGCATCGCCGCGCTGGGCCTGCACAGCGGCTTCGGGGACGAGCGGCTGCGCCTGCTCGGGGTCAAGGCGTTCGTCGACGGCGCCTGCGCCGGCGGGAACTGCCTGGTCGACGAGCCGTTCGAGGGCACCGACGACCACGGCATGCAGACCATGGACGACGCCGACCTCCGCGACCTGGTCGAGCGGGTGACCGGCGACGGCGTCGTCCTGGCCGTGCACGCCAACGGCGACCGCGCCATCCGCAAGCTGCTCGACGCCCACGAGCGGGCCCGGGCGCTCGGGGCGCCGCCCCGGCGGCACCGCATCGAGCACTGCTCGCTGGTCGACGCCGACATCGTCGGCCGGATCCGCGCGCTCGGGCTCGTCGTCGTCCCGTTCGGCTCCTACGCCCGGTTCCACGGCGACAAGCTCGTCGGCTACTACGGGCGGGAGCGGCTCGAGCGCATGTTCGCCCACCGGACGCTGCTCGACGCCGGCATCCCCGTCGCCGGGTCCAGCGACTACCCGTGCGGGCCGTACGAGCCGCTGGCCGCGATCACCAGCTGCGCCGAGCGGCGCGCGCTGGACGGGACCCCCATCGGGCCGAGCCAGCGGATCTCCGTGCGGGAGGCGTTCGGCCTGTACACGACCGGGGCCGCCTACGCCGCGGGCGAGGAGCGCGGAAAGGGCACCCTGGCCCCGGGCATGCTCGCGGACTTCGTCGAGCTCGGCCGCGACCCGTTCCAGGTGCCACCCGGCGAGGTCGTCGACATCCCGGTCCGCTCGACCTGGGTCGGTGGCCGGCTCGTCTACTCGGCACGCTGAGGTCGACGCCCGTCAGGGGTCGCCTCCGCAAACGGGGCCGGCCGTTCCACGGCTCCTCCGTCTGAACGGTGCGGATCACTGGCGTGGCTCCCCGTCCGCCACACCTCTGATCTTGACCGAGTCAAGGGAGACCGTGACGATGGCGCCGTGCCGGACAGCGCAGACCTCGAGCGCGCCCTGCGCGGGGCGGGCCTGCGGGTCACCGGCCCGCGGATGGCGGTGCTCGACGCCGTCCACGCACACCCGCACGTGGACACCGAGGTGCTGATCGCCGCCGCCCGCGCACGCCTGGGCGCGGTCTCGCACCAGGCGGTGTACGACGTCCTGCGCGCCCTCACCGACCGGGGCCTGGTACGGCGGATCCAGCCGCAGGGCTCCCTCGCACGCTACGAGGCCCGGGTCGGCGACAACCACCACCACCTGGTCTGCCGGTCCTGCGGCCTGATCAGCGACGTCGACTGCGCCACGGCACAGGCGCCCTGCCTCACTCCTCCCGGCGACGGGGACTTCCTCGTCGACGAGGCCGAGGTCATCTACTGGGGCCGGTGCCGCGCGTGCGCGACGGCCACCGACCCCTCCCCCGACCCCGACGGTTCCCCAACACAGAGAGGCATCCCGTGAGCGACATCGACAAGAGCGAGGCCGGTAAGGCCCAGAGCCACAGCACGAGCGAGAGTGAGAACCCGGCGATCCCCTCGCCGACCGTGCACACCGACCGGCGGCCGCACAGCAACCGGGACTGGTGGCCCAACCAGGTCGACCTGTCGGTGCTGGACAAGCCCTCGCGAGACTCCGACCCGCTGGGCGCCGACTTCGACTACCGCAAGGCGGTCGCCTCGCTCGACGTGGAGGCGGTCAAGCGTGACCTGGTCTCGGTGATGCGCACCTCGCAGGACTGGTGGCCGGCCGACTGGGGGCACTACGGCCCGCTGTTCATCCGCATGTCCTGGCACGCGGCCGGCACCTACCGCATCGCCGACGGCCGCGGCAGCGGCGCCACCGGCGCGCAGCGCTTCGCCCCGCTCAACAGCTGGCCGGACAACGCCAACCTGGACAAGGCCCGCCGCCTGCTGCTGCCGATCAAGCAGAAGTACGGCCGCCGGCTGTCCTGGGCCGACCTGCTGCTGCTGGCCGGCAACGTGGCGCACGACGACATGGGCCTGCAGACCTTCGGGTTCGCCTTCGGCCGGGAGGACACCTGGCAGCCCCCGGAGATCTTCTGGGGCCCGGAGGACACCTGGCTCGGCGACGAGCGCTACGCCGGTGAGGACCCGCTCGACCTGGAGGAGGGCCACCTGGCCGCGGTCACCATGGGCCTGATCTACGTCAACCCCGAAGGCCCGCAGGGCCGGCCGGACCCGGTCGCCTCCGCCCACGACATCCGGGTCACCTTCAGCCGGATGGGGATGACCGATGAGGAGACCGTCGCGCTGATCGCCGGCGGGCACACCTTCGGCAAGACCCACGGCGCCGGCGACCCCGAGCTGGTCGGCCCGGAGCCCGAGGGCTGCCCGGTGCACGGCAACGGCCTGGGCTGGATCAGCCAGCACGGCACCGGCAAAGGCCCCGACACCATCACCAGCGGCCTGGAGGGCGCCTGGACGCCGACCCCGACGACCTGGGACAACACCTACTTCGAGATGCTGTTCAGCTACGACTGGGAGCTCAGCGAGAGCCCGGCCGGCGCCAAGCAGTGGCGGCCGAGCAACCCCGAGGCGCAGGAGCTGGTGCCCGACGCGCACGTCGAGGGCAAGAAGAACCCGCCGATGATGGCCACGACCGACCTCGCGCTGATCGCCGACCCCGGGTTCCGGGCGATCTCCCAGCGCTTCCACCGCGACCCGGAGTACTTCGCCGACCAGTACGCCCGCGCCTGGTTCAAGCTGCTGCACCGCGACATGGGCCCCAGGAGCCGCTACCTCGGCCCCGACGTCCCCGCCGAGGAGCTCATCTGGCAGGACCCGGTCCCCGCCGTCGACCACGAGCTGGTCGGCCAGACGGAGATCGCCGACCTCAAGGGCCGCCTGCTCGCCTCCGGGCTGAGCGTCTCCCAGCTGGTGCACACCGCCTGGTCGGCGGCCGCCTCCTACCGCGGCACCGACAAGCGCGGCGGCGCCAACGGCGCCCGGCTGCGGCTGCAGCCGCAGATCGGCTGGGCGGCCAACGCCGGCGTCGCCGAGGTGCTGCCGGTGCTGGAGCGGGTCAGGGAGGAGTTCCAGTCGCAGACCGGCCGGAGGATCAGCCTCGCCGACCTGATCGTGCTCGGCGGCTCCGCGGCGGTGGAGAAGGCCGCCGCCGACGCCGGCGTGCCGGTCACCGTGCCGTTCTCCCCCGGCCGCACCGACGCCACGCAGGAACAGACCGACGTCGACAACTTCCGCTGGCTCGAGCCGCGCGCCGACGGCTTCCGCAACTGGCTCGCCCCGGGCAGCAAACTGGCACCCGAGACGCTGCTGGTCGACCGCGCCTACCTGCTCGAGCTGACCGCCCGGGAGATGACGGTGCTGGTCGGCGGCCTGCGGGTGCTCGGCGCCACCACCGGCGGCGTGAGCCACGGGGTGTTCACCGACCGGCCCGGCGTGCTGTCCCAGGACTTCTTCTGCAACCTGCTGGACCTGGGCATCTCCTGGCGCAGCTCGGCCGACACCGAGGGCGTCTACGAAGGCCTCGACGCCCAGAGCGCCGTCGTGCGCACCGCGACCGCGGTGGACCTGGTGTTCAACTCGAACTCCATCCTGCGCGGCATCGTCGAGGTCTACTCGGCCGACGACGCGAAGGAGCAGTTCGTGCGCGACTTCACCGCCGCCTGGGTCAAGGTCATGGAGCTCGACCGCTTCGACCTGCGGTAGACGCTCCCCTCCGGGTGCCCCGGTCCGCGTCCGCGCGGGCCGGGGCACCCGTGCGTCCGGGTGCGTCCTCAGGGGCGTGGCGCCGTCACGCGGGGCGGGCGCGTGCACACCATGGGCGCGTGCCGGCACGACCGGACGCCGTGGCCGCGCTGCCGGCCGCCCCGGGCGTCTACCGCTTCCGGGACGGCGGCGGGCGCGTGCTCTACGTCGGCCGGGCGACGCACCTGCGCTCGCGCGTCGGCTCCTACTGGGGCGACCTGCGCGACCGCCGCCACCTGCGGCGGATGGTGGGCCGGGTGGCCCGGATCGAGGCGCTCGAGTGCGACTCCGTGCACGAGGCAGCATGGGCCGAGCGGAACCTGCTGGAGCGGTCCTTGCCGCCGTGGAACCGGATCGCCGGCGGCCTGGAGGTCCCTGTCCGGATCCGGCTGGACAGCTCGCCGGACGCACCGCGCCTCGACGTCGTCTCCGACGCCCGGCCGACACCGGACGTGCGCCTGTTCGGCCCCTACCTCGGCAGCCGCAGGGTGCGCGCGGCCGTCTCCGGGCTGGGCCGCGTGTACCCGCTCGGCCACGCCGGCGTGCAGCGGAGTGCGGCCGAGCGCGAGCTGGCGCGGGCGCGGGGTGGCCCGGACACCCCGGTCCCGCAGCTCGCCGCCGAGCTGACCGCGGTGCTCGACCGCGAGCCGGGCGCGGTCGCCGCCGCGCTGACGGCGCTGGCCGCCCGGCGCGACGCCGCGGCCGAGGCGCAGGCCTACGAGGCGGCCGCGCGCCTGCAGGAGGAGATCGAGGCGCTCGAGTGGGTGGTGGCGCCGCAGCGGGTCACCACGACCGGAGGCCAGGCCGACGGCGACGTCACCGGCTGGACGGGCGAGGTGCTGGTGCGGCTGCGCATCCGGGGCGGCCGGGTGCGCGACTGGGACCAGGAGGCCTGCAGCCGCACCTCGTCGGGGACGCGGGCGCCGGCCGGGTGGGGGCCGTTCCTCCGGCGCAACGCCGAGCTGGCCGCCCGGCTCGTCGCGCTGCCGGTCCCCTGAGCGCGGCCGGCGCCGCGCTCACCCGGTGCCGCGGGCGGGACCGCGGCAGGCTGGCCGGGTGAGCGAGGCGGAGCTGCGCGGGCTGGTGGGGTGGCACGTGCAGGACGCCCCGCCCGAGGCCCGCGCGGGGCGGGTGCTCGGCGCCGTGCTGCACGCCGTCTCCGCCGTGGTCACCCTGGGCGCGGACGCCGCCGGTGGTGCCCGCCGCCCCACCTGGACGGTGCCCGCGGACCCGGCGGCCTACCTCGACCTCGGCGTCGTCCGGCTGCACTGGCCGCCCGCCGCCCCGGGTGAGCCGGTGGCGGCCTCACGGAAGGGCGTCCGGGCGGTCGCGCCCGGACGCCCGCCCCGGGCGCTGCCGGTCGGGTCGTGGCAGGTGGTCCGCGCCGTGCCAGGCACCGGCTCCCGGCGGCCGCGGCAGGCCGGTGCGCCGTGGCGGCTCGAGGTCAGCGACGGCACCGGCACCGGAACGCTCGCCGGTGCCTGGCTCGCGCTGGCCTGGATCGGCTCCGTGGCCGGCTGGCCCGAGCCGCCCGCCCCCGAGGACGGCGCACGTCCCCGGTGACGGTCAGCCCGTGCGGATCAGGGGCCGCGGTCCACCCCGTCCCAGGAGGTGCATCAGCGCGGCGGCCTCGTCCGTGATGATCGCGTCGACCCCCAGCGACACCGCGACCTGCATGTCGCGCGGGTGGTTGACGACCCACACGTGGACCTGCAGTCCGGCTCGGTGCAGTCGTCGGACGAGGCCCGGGTCGTGGCGCAGCATCGCCAGGGACGGACCGATGGCGGTGCCGGCGGGGAGAACAGGTCGCGACCGCGACCGTGACCGCGGCACCATCTGGCGGACCAGGTGCACGGTGGGGAGGCCCGGCGCCAGGGTCCGTACCCGACGCAGCGCCGTGGGCGAGAAGCTCATGACGCGGACCGCCGGACCTCCCGACCACTCGAGCGGACGCCCGCCGGACAGCAGCCCGAACCTCCGCAGACTCGTCAGCAGGGCCGCCTCGACCTGCCCGGCGTGGCGGGTCGGGTGCTTGGTCTCGATCGCCAACCGGACGCGCCCGGGCGAGGCCGTCACGTAGTCCAGCAACCGGTCCAGGGTGAGCACCCGTCCGGCGTCCTCGTCGGCCTCCACGTCGTCCTCCGTCGCCGCGGGACGCGACGGGCGGCCCCGGATCCCGGCACCCCGGGGTCGCCGGTGGACGACGCGGTGCCGCTCCAACTCGGCGAGGTCCAGCGCCGACACGACACCGCGGCCCGTGGACGTCCGGTTGATGCGGCGGTCGTGCACGCACACCAGCACGCCGTCGCGGGTCATCCGGACGTCGCACTCCACGGCGTCCGCCCTGAGGGCCAGTGCCTGCTGGTAGGCAGCGAGGGTGTGCTCGGGGGCCTCCGCCGAGACCCCGCGGTGCGCCACGACCTCGACCTCGGACGGTGCGCGCGGCGGCAGGTTCACGACGCCGCCGCCGCGGCCGTACCGGTCCCGGAACGGGACACGCGATCTCCTCGAACGGTCCGAGGACCGGGTCGCTGTCGTCCGGCGGCAGGACCCGTCCTGCCGCCACTGGCCTGGCCTCCTACCCGCCTCCGCCGGGCGACACGCGCAGCGGCCGTCCGGCACGGGCCCGGGGGCAGCCCGGAGGCCGCGGAGCCGACCGGGACGGCGTGGACCATGCCGGTTGCCGCGAGCCCGGCGGCCCCTCAGGGCGACCGATCGGCGACCCGGACGACCACGGGGAGCTCCCGGCGGGTCGGCTCACCTCTGCTCCACGGCCCCGCGCGCCCGGCGACCACGCCACAGCCTCGGCCCGTGCGAGCCGTGCAGATCACCCGCGTCGGCGGCCCCGAGGTGCTCGACGTCGTCGACCTGCCCGACCCCGTCCCCGGCAACGGCCGGCAGCTCCCCGAGGTCTCCGCGGCCGGCGTGGACTCCGCCGACACCCACCAGCGGCTGTCGAGCGACTGACCTGACAGCCGCACCCCTCCGCGGTCCCGTGTCTCGCCGACCCGCAACGGCACGCGTCAGAGGCGCAGCGCGGTCCGGCGTGCTCACAGGGACGGGTCGCCCTCCGGGACCTCGGTCGCGACCACCTCGGCCACCTCCGCGTCCCCACCGGAGAGCCCGTCAGCCTGCTCGTGCTCGTCGTGGAACGCCAACCAGCGCATCCCGAGGGCCTCGCGCTGCTCGTCGTCGACGGCCTCCTTGAACGGCGGGAAGAAGTCCGTCTCCTCCTCGCTCATGTGGTCGGCGTTGATCTGCCGCACGGTGCGCACCGCCTCCCACCAGTCCTCGCTGCCGACCTCGTGCTCCTCGACGGCGGCCGCGGCGTGCCGGATCTCGTTGTGGTCGTGCACGCCCTCCGCCGTCTCCTGCTCCTCCCCCGCCTCCTGGGCGAGCAGCGGGTAGAACAGCTGCTCCTCGGCGACGGCGTGCACCTCCAGCTCGGCGTGCAGGGCCTCCCACGCGGCGGCGAGCTCGTGACCGGACAGGTCCTCGAGCGCTGAGAACTCCCGCCGGAAGACCTCGTGCTCGGCCAGGACCAGGGCGGTGATCTCGAAGTCGGACACGCAGACCGCCTACCCGTACCGAGGGGGAGGTAGGCGGAGGGAGCAGGCGGCCCGGCGCTCGACCACTCGACGCCGACGGCGCGCGCTGCAGGTGGGCGATGACCGGTACGACGCGGCTCCTCCTCGACGACGGGGCGGAGCTGTTGCGGACCACTGCCACGAGGGCCGACCGCGGCCCCCGGGAGCCGGACCGCCGGTGCGACCGGCCGACCGGCGGGGGCCGCCGACCGACGGTCACCCGCCCCGCGCTGCCGATCAGTCCTGGAAGTCGGTGCTGACGCTCAGCTCCTCCCACTCGTCGGCCTCGGCGAGGGCCGTGCCGAGCACCCGCCGGTAGCTGGTGAGGGCGTCACTGCCCAGCAGCAGCATCGCCGGCGGATCGGCGGACTCCACGGCGGTGAGGATGGCCCGGCCGGCCCGCGCCGGGTCGCCCGGCTGCGTTCCGTGCGTCGTGTTCTGTTCCTTGCGTCGCCTGCCCGCCGTCTCGGCATGGTCGTCGATCACGGTCCGGGACCGGGTCAGCGAGCGACCGGAGAAGTCCGTGCGGAACCCGCCGGGCTCGACGACCGTCACCGAGATGCCCAGTGGTCGCAGCTCGTCGCGCAGGGAGCCGGACATCCCCTCGAGTGCCGCCTTCGCCGCCGCGTAGCAGCCCGATCCCGGCGGTGTGATGTGGGCCCCGATCGAGGAGACGTTGACGATCGCGTCCGCGCGGCGCGCGCGCATCCCGGGCAACACCGCCTTGATCATGGTCACCGACCCGAAGAAGTGGGTCTCGAACAACGCACGGACGTCGGCGTCCTCAGCCTCTTCGACCGCGGCGCGGTACCCGTATCCGGCGCTGTTGACCAGGACGTCGACGGCGCCGAAGCGGTCCTCGGCCTGGGGGGAGACGGCTGCCGCGCGCGCCGGGTCGGTGACGTCCGACGCCGCGCCCAGCACGCGATCCGGAGCCAGCTCCACGAGGTCGGCGACCGTGGCCTCGTCGCGCGCGGTGACCACGGAGTGGTGGCCGGCCCCGATGACCGATTCGGCCAGGGCTCGACCGAGCCCGCTCGAGCAGCCGGTGATGAGCCAGGTGGAGATGCTGTTCCTCTCCGAGGGTGGTCCTGTGCAGGCTGCCGAGGCCCGGACGATCGACCGCGACCGCGACCGCTCCCGGTCTGCAGGCAGGTTCCCCAGCCGAGGACGGTCGCGACCACACGGGGCAGCCACTGACGGGCGGTCCACGACGCGCCGGTCGCGGGGGTCGGGGAGGATGGTCCTGCCATGATCACAGCCCCGCCGCCCCCGCGACCGGACCCGTGGCCCGGAGGCAGCCGCCCCCTGGCCGTCATCGTCCTCCGGGAGCACCGGTGATCGACCGGTTGCTCCTGCTCGGTGCCACGGGCGACCTCGCCGGGCGGTTCCTGCTGCCCGCGCTCGCCCGGCTGTCGGCCGACGGCCGGATGCCCGACGGCCTGCAGGTCGTGGGTGGCGCCGTGCAGGACTGGGACGACCGGACCTTCCGATCGCACGTGGCCACCCGGTTGCGCGAGCACGCCGGGGACGTACCGACCGCGGTACGGGACGCGCTGGTCGGTCGCCTGCGGTACCGGGCGGTCGACCTCGGAGCGGCCGGCACCGTCGCCGCCGCGGCGCGGGCCTTCGACGACGGCGACGGCGATGCCGCTGACCGCGCGGCGGTGGCCGTCTACCTGGCCCTGCCCCCGGCGCTGTTCCCCGCGATGCTGGGAGCGCTCGGCGACGCGGACCTGCCGGCCGGCAGCCGCATCGCGGTGGAGAAGCCGTTCGGTACCGATCTGGCGAGCGCGGTGGCACTGAACGACCTGCTCACCCGCGTGACCGGCGGCATCGAGGAGGCTGCGTTCCGCGTCGACCACTTCCTCGGGATGCCCAGGGTGCAGGCGCTGCTGGACCTGCGCGCGCCCGGCCGCTCGCTGGCACCCGCCTGGGACAGTGCCTCCATCGCGCAGGTCGACGTGCTGTGGGAGGAGACGCTGGGGCTCGAGGGCCGAGCGGACTTCTACGACCGGACCGGTGCCGTCAGGGACGTGATGCAGAACCACGTGCTCCAGGTCCTGACCCTCGTCGCGATGGAGCTGCCGGCTCGGCAGACCGAGGGCGACCTGCACGCGGCCAAGCTGGAGCTGCTGCGGTCGGTCCGCGTGCTCTCCGCCGCGGAGGTCCCCGTCCGGACTCGACGGGCGCGTTACACCGCCGGGACGCTGAGCGGGGCAGGCGCCACCCACGGTCGGACCGTGCCCGGGTACACCGAGGAGGACGGCGTCGACCCCGCTCGCGGCACCGAGACCCACGCCGAGGTGCTCCTGGAGCTGGACACCCCTCGGTGGACCGGCACCCGGTTCGTGCTGCGCACCGGGAAGGCGCTCGGAACGGCCCGCAAGGGAGTCGCCCTCCACTTCCGCACCGCCGCGCCGGCGTGCGACCCGGGTGACGCCGATCGGGTGGCGGCCGACCGGTTGTGGATCGAGCTGGACGCGCCGGAGGAGGGCCGGCAGCCCGGTGTGCAGGTGGCAGCCCCGGGCGAGCGCACCGCATACGGCGAGGTCCTGACCGACCTCCTGTCCGGCGGTGGCCGACTCTCGGTGAGCGGCGAGGAGGCCGAACAGGCCTGGCGGATCGTCGATCCCGTGTTGCAGGCGTGGGCGCGGGACGCCGTGCCGATGCTGGAGTACCCCGCCGGCGGGGCCGGCCCTCCCCCGCTCGAGGAGACCGCCGGCTCGAGGCGGTGACGAGCGTCCCGAGGCGACCAGCACCTGGTCGTGGGGGCCTGCCCGCACAGGACTGCCCCGTGCGCCGTCCGCCGTCTGTCTCTGGAGCCGCTGTACACCGGTGGAGCCCCCGCCTCAGGCGCACGCCAGCCGTGCAGATCACCCGCTCCGGCGGTCCCGAGGTCCTCGACGTCGTCGACCTGCCCGACCCCGTCCCCGCCGACGGCCAGCAGCTCCACGAGGTCTCCGCGGCCGGCGTCGACTCCGCCGACACCGGGCGCCCGGCACCTGACCTGGTGCGGCTCTCGAGTCGCGGGCACCCCGGAGCCGCCGAGCAGGATGACGCAGCCGTACTCCCAGCGCAGCTCGCTCACGTCGTCCCCCTGCGCAACGAGAGGAAGCATCCACCCCGGTCGCGGTGTTCATCCGTGTGCTGGACTGACAGGGAGGCACACGTGACCACTGAGACCGCGATCCTCGCCGGCGGCTGCTTCTGGGGCGCCCAGGAGCTGCTGCGCAAGCGCCCGGGGGTGCTCTCCAGCCGAGTCGGGTACTCCGGCGGCGACACACCCAACGCCACGTACCGGGACCACGGTGACCACGCCGAGGCGGTCGAGATCGTCTTCGACCCCGAGAAGATCTCGTACCGGGAGCTGCTGGAGTTCTTCTTCCAGATCCACGACCCGTCGACGAGGGACCGGCAGGGCAACGACGTGGGCCGGAGCTACCGCTCGGCGGTCTTCTACACCAGCGAGGAGCAGCGGCTCGTCGCGCTCGACACGATCGCCGACGTCGACGCCTCGGGCCTGTGGCCGGGCAAGGTCGTCACCGAGGTGACGCCGGCCGGCGCGTTCTGGGAGGCCGAGGAGGAGCACCAGGACTACCTGCAGAAGATCCCCTTCGGCTACACCTGCCACTACGTGCGCCCCGACTGGACGCTCCCACGTCGCGAGGCGCAGACCACCCGATGACCTGAGGTCCCGGTCGGCGTGTCCTGGACGATCCGGCCGGGGCGCTCGGCCAGACCATCGGTGTCATGGCGTCGAGGGGGCGACGCACTGGCAGCACTGGCAGCGCTGACCGCGCGGCACGACGCCGCGGCCGGTGGCATGGAGCGCAAGGACGGTCACGACGACGGCCAGCACCCCGGTGGCGACGAGCCCGATGACGTCGACGTCACCGCTCTCGACCAGACCGCCGGTGAACGTGACCACGGCCACGGCAGCCGCGATGAGGATGCCCGCCTGGGCATCGGTGCCTGCCAGCCGCCCCTCACCGATGCGGAAGACCTCCCGCTGGGGAGCCGCCGCGACGGTGATCGCGCCCACCGTCGACGGCGCGGGCACCGACGGATGGGTCCGCCGCTCACGCTCTCCGGTGCCGTGGCCGCCGCGGAGCCGCTCCCGCCGAGTCTGCTGAGGGAGCGTCACGTGGTCGTCACGGCTCGGTCACAGGTCAGCGGCGCTCCGTGTCCACGGCGCGTCACCGGGCTCTCGCGGTGCCTCAGCCACGCGACGGAGGAGCGCCGGGACGGTCGCCGAACTGGAGCTCGAGCCTCGGCCGCATGCGTGCTGTGCAGATCACCCGCTTCGGCGGGCCCGAGGTCCTCGACGTCGTCGACCTTCCCGACCCCACCCCCGGCGACGGCCAGCAGCTCCCCGAGGTCTCCGCGGCCGGCGTCGACGTCGCCGACACCCACCACCGGCTGTCCTGCAACTGACATCGGACCCTCGAACGCCCGGACATCCGAGTGCCCGAGCAGAGGCGTGCCCCACCGGGTGGCCTGGCTCAGGCGCCGTTGCCCGTGACGCGTGGGTCGAGTCCGTACCGCGGGGGCAGCCCAAGGTGGTCGCGCAGGGTGGTCCCCACGTAGCCGTCAGGGAAGAGACCGCGCTCTCTCAGGATCGGGACGACCCGGTCGACGACGTCGTCGATCCCGTCGTGGAAGTCGTCCACGCTGAGCATGAAACCGTCGACGGCGCCGGCTTCGAACCACTCCTGCAGGTGGTCGGCGGCTTGTTCCGCGGTGCCCGTCACGGAGGGGTGGGGCTCGAGCACCCCATGGGCGAGGATGTCGCGCGGCGACCAGCCTGCGCGCGCCAGTTCGAGCGCCTGCCTCGAACGCACGTACCCGGGGTGGGCCCTGGCCGAGGCGAGTTCCGACGGGCTCGGAGCCTCGTCGGGCCGGGCGAATCCGTGACGCAGGCCCAGCAGCGCGCCCAGCCGGGCCAGCGCCTGCTGCGGATCGGCCCGGTCATCGAGAGCACGACGGCGGTCCAGCGCCTCGCGCGTGCTGTCCCCGAGCGAGAAGCCGGTGAACGCGAAGAACCGGACCTCGTCGAGGTCGCGCCCCGATGCCTCGGCCGCGCGCCGGACCACGTCTCGTTGGGCTCGCCCCTCCTCGATCGTCATCGGCATCCCGATCACGACGTCGGCATACATGCCCGCAGCCTGCAGGCCGTACCCGCTGCTGGCCGGCACGACGACCACGGGCTGGCCCTGTTCCGAGGGCGGGACCGGGAGCGGACCCCGCGCCGCGACGTGCCGGCCCTGGAGGTCGATCGGGCGGACGTGCGCAGGGTCGGCGAAGGCGCCGGACTTGTCCGGTCGGCCCGCGCCCTGCCCCCAACTCCCCCAGAGTGCCTGGACGATGTGCAGGACCTCGTGGAGGCGTTCGTACTTCTGCTCCCGGGGAGGCAACGGCCGACCGAAGTTGGCGAAGGCGTCGGGCTCGTAGCTCGGTACGGCGTTCCACCCGGCCCTGCCGTGGCTGAAGACGTCCAGGGCCTTGAGCTGGCGGGCCAGCACGTACGGCTCGGTGAAGGACGTGGACACGGTCCCGACGAGTCCGATCCTCTCGGTCGCGTGAGCCAGCGCCGACAGCGTCACGACCGGGTCCATGCCGAAAACGGGGGGTGCGGAGGCCAGATCTCCGTGCAGGAAGAGACGGTCCGGCAGGAAGACGAACTGCAGTCCCCCCCTTTCCGCAGTCCGAGCCTGTCGGACCGCCGCACCGATGTCGGTGAAGGAGCCGACGTCCGCGTGCGGCATGCGCCAGGCCCCGTAATGGCTGCCGATGTTGTTCCCCATGACCAAGGCCAGGGCCAGGTGCGCGCTGTGCATGCCCATCTCACTCTCTGCTTGTCGGGGTCCCGGGGGATCGACGAGGTCCGGGGCCGACCTAGGCGTCCGCTGCGTGGGCGATGCGCGGGTCGAGGCCGTACTGCTCGGGCACGCCCAGGTTCTGGCGCAGGGTCCGGCCCGGGTAGTCCATCGGGTAGATGCCACGCTGCTGCAGCAGGGGCACGACCTGGTCGACGAAGGCGTCGACGCCGTCCTCGAACACGTCCGGACTGAGCCAGAACCCATCGGCTGCCCCGGCCTCGAACCATCGCTGCAGGTGGTCCGCGTGGACCTCAGGAGGTCCCACGGTGACGGGGTGGTAGTCGATGACGCCGTGCGCCAGGATCTCGCGGACCGTCCAGCCCTGCCGCGCCACCTCCAGCGCGGACTCCGAGCGGGGGTCCATGGGCGAGGCGTGGGCCTCGGCGAGCTGGGCCGGTGACAGCGGCCGGTCCAGCTGGTCGTGGCTGAGAGCGACGCCGAGCATGGCCGAGAGGTGCGGGAGCTGTGCGGGGAACGACTCCCCGGCGATCGCCATCCTGCGATCCAGTCCCTCGCGCACGCTGGGAGCGACCGTCGTCATCAGCCCTGCGAAATACTTGACGTCATCGGGGTCGCGGCCGGCGTCCTGTGCGGCACGCCGCACCATCTCGCGCTGCGCCCGGCCCTGCTCGATGGTCCACACCTCGGCGATGAAGCCGCTGGCGTAGCGGCCTGCGAGGGCGAGCAGGTGCGGGCTGGGGCCACCGGAACTGAAGATGACGGGCTGCCCCTGTTCCGAGGGTGGGATGGCCAGGGGGCCGCGTGAGGCGACGTACCGGCCCTGCAAGTTCACCGGCTGCAGCCCGGCGGGGTCGACGAACTGCCCGGACTCCTTGTCCTTGATCCAGGCGTCCGCCGCCCAACTCCCCCAGAGTGCTTGCACGATCTGGACGGATTCGTGGGCCCGTCCGTACCGCTCGGCGCGGGAGGCGACCGCGCGGCCGTAGTTGGCGGCCACAGCGGGGTCACTGGTCGTGACGGCGTTCCACCCGGCACGGCCGTGGCTCATGACGTCCAGCGCCTTGAACTGACGGGCGTGGTTGAAGGGTTCCTGGAAGGTGGTCGACCCCGTGGCGACGAGACCGATGCGGGATGTCGCCTGCGAGATCGCTGTCAGGGACGTCATCGGTTCGATGATGTTGCGGATCGGGGTCCGCCCGACGTCGGCTCGCACGGCCGGGAAGTCGGGGATGAAGAGGAAGGTGAACTTGCCGCGTTCGGCCGCCTGGGCGTATCGGATGTTGGCCGCGATGTCGACGTAGTTGTCGACGCCGACGCCGGGCGCGCGCCAGGCGGGGCCCAGCGCGCCGTACCCGTCGTTCATCGCCATGCCGAGGATGATCTTCTTGTCCGTCATCGTGTTCTCCTTCGTCTCGGGAGGCTCAGTCGGCGAGCCGGTGTGCACCGCTGCCGAAGAAGACGAGAGGGCGTTGCGCGGCGTCGCGAGAGAGGTCGAGGACCCTGAGCAGGGTGAGCACGTGGTCACCGGCCGGGATCTCGGTCGCGAGCTCGACGGTGAGCGTCGCGAGGGCGCCCCGCACGAAGGCCGCGCCGGCGATCACGTCCATGTCGATGCCGTCGAAGCGCTCGCCGGAGGGGCGGCGCAGGTCACGCAGCGTGTCCGCGTGGCGCTCACCGAGGACGCTGATGCCCCAGCGGGCCGCCCGCCGCAGCCGTGGCCAACTCGTCGACGAGTGGGCGAACGAGACCGAGACGAGGGGTGGGTCGAGGGACATCGACGTGAACGAGTTCGCGGAGAGTCCGACGACCCCGCGGTCGACCTCCGCGGCCACGACGGCGATGCCGGTCGGAAAGCCTGCCAGCGCATGCCTCGTCCGCGGCGGGGTCACAGGCTCGGTCGGTGCAGCCGTGTGAGTCATGTGACCATGCTCAGACCTTCACACCCGTGTCAGGGTCAAGCACCATGGACGGATGAGGATCGGTGAGCTGTCGCACAGGACGGACGTCTCGGCCCGGATGCTGCGGTACTACGAGGAGCAGGGGCTCATCACCGTCGGACGCCGGGAGAACGGGTTCCGCGAGTACGACGACTACCTCGTCGCCCGCGTTCGGAAGATCCGCGGCCTCCTCGAAGCAGGCATCCCGACGCGCATCATCGCCGACATCCTGCCCTGCCTGAACCAGCCGCAGATCGTCGTCGAGAACGCCGACCCGCAGCTACGGGCCATGCTCGTCGAGCAGCGCGACAAGATGACCGAACGCATCGCCGTCCTCGAGCAGAACCGGCAGGCACTCACCCGGTACATCCGCGCCATGGACGGAGCGGTGTCCGAGCACGTGGCCTGAGCGTCGCCCTCGCCCACGATCCACCGAGGCGCCGCACAGCGCGTCGACCCCGTTCCCGCCGGACGACTCACCGGACCGGTGAGCCGTCGTGGGTGGAGCCTCTGACGACTACTCAGTAGAGTCCGTCTCCCCGCTGGGAGGGGACTCGATGGACCGCGCTGGTGGGCCGCCGCCGGGCTGCCTTGACAGGATGCTGGAGATCCGGGACCCCGGGATGGACCGCAGACAGCCGACCAGAGACGAAGCAGAGGAAAGGGTCGTCCCCTGACGGATGGCTCATGGGCGGTCACCGCCGCCGGGCGCTCACCTGACCTCCATCACGAGAGGAACCGAGTAGAGCATGACCGCTTCTCCGGGAGGCCGCCCCCGGGTGTTCGTGAGCCGGAGGATCCCCGATGAAGGCCTCGAGCGGATCCGGGAACGGTGTGATGCTGACGTCTGGGAGGACGAGCTACCGCCGCCCAGGGACGAGATGCTCCGACGTGTCGTCGGCTGCGACGGACTGCTCACGCTGCTGACCGACACCGTCGATGCGGAGCTCCTCGACCGCGCGGGTCCACAGCTCCGTGTCGTCTCCAACTACGCCGTCGGGGTTGACAACGTCGATCTCCCGGCGTGCGCATCACGAGGGATCGCGGTGGGGCACACACCTGGCGTACTGACCGAGACGACCGCTGATCTCGCCTGGACCCTGTTGATGGCGTCCGGCCGTCGGCTCGTCGAGAGCGTCGACTACGTGCGCGCCGGTCACTGGGAGACCTGGAGTCCGACGCTGCTGCGGGGTGCGGAGATCCACGGGTCCACACTGGGCATCATCGGATTCGGCCGGATCGGTCAGGCTGTCGCCCGCCGCGCCGGCGGATTCGGGATGCGGGTCATCTACCATGACGCGGCCGGACGACTGGTGGAGGCGGAGAAGTCCCTCGACGCGGAGTTCGTGCCGTTGGACGCGCTGTACGCGGAGAGCGACTTCGTCTCGTTGCACAGCAATCTGACGGCCGAGACTCGAGGTCTCATCGGGGCCGCCGCGTTCGCGCAGATGAAGCCGACGGCGACGCTGATCAACACCGCTCGCGGGCCCATCGTCGACACCGACGCGCTGGTGGCGGCTCTTCGCGACGGCAGCATCGCGCGGGCAGCGCTCGACGTGACCGATCCCGAACCACTTCCCATCGACCATCCGCTGCATCAGCTGCCCAATGCACTCATCGTCCCGCACATCTCCTCGGCGACGTACGCCACGCGCGCTCGCATGGCGACGATGGCCGCGGATAACCTGATCGCCGGGGTCTCGAGCCAGCCGTTGCCCCATGCCGTCAGCTCGACGTGAAGCGACAGCTCCGTCCAGGCCCAGCCCGGGCGCGGGGCCGTGGTCGCGGCGGTGCTCTCGTCAGGCCATAGCCTGATCTGCATGCGTGCCGTGCAGATCACCCGCTTCGGCGGTCCCGAGGTCCTCGACGTCGTCGACCTCCCCGACCCCGTCCCCGGCGAGGGGCAGGAGCTCTACGAGGTCTCCGCGGCCGGCGTCAACTGCGCAGACACCCACCACCGCGTGCCCTGAGACCTACCTGAGCGAGCCGGGCCGGATGTCGTCCAGCGCAGTCCCGGCTGACCGGGTCAGGGCAGGTCGACCGCTGGGACAGCCGCGTCGACGGCGGTCGCCACCCAGCTTGCCAGCAGCTCGAGGCCGTCCTCCGACGGTGAGCCGGGTCCGGCGGTGTAGTTGCTCGCCGTCGACGGCGAGCTGGTCGATGTCGGGACACCGGCCGAGCCGCTGCCCGTGAACGCGATGTCGCTCATCGGGGGCCGCCGCTCGTTCGCGGGCTCTATGATCGGGGGCATCGCCGAGACCCAGGAGATGCTCGACGTCTGCGCCGAGCACGGCATCGGTGCCGAGGTCGAGGTCATTGCCGCCGACCACGTCAACGAGGCCTACGAGCGCGTGCTGGGTTCCGACGTCCGCTACCGGTTCGTCATCGACGCGGCGACCTTGCGGTGATGTCGGACCAGTTGGGTCAGGTCGGGCCGGCGGCACCGACCGCCGCCCCGACCGGACGGCTCCCGCTCGTCGTGTACGTGCTGGCCGTCGGCACGTTCTTGATGCTCACCACCGAGTTCGTCGTCGCCGGGCTGCTGCCGGAGATCGCCGGCGACCTGCAGGTGAGCGTGGCCCAGGCCGGGTTGCTCATCACCGTGTTCGCCGTCGGCATGGTGGTCGGCGCGCCGACGATGGCGCTGCTGACCCGGCGGGTGCCGCGACGGACGACGCTGGTGCTCGCCCTGGTCGTGTTCGCGGTCGGCCACCTCGTTGTCGCCGTCGGCTCCAGCTTCGCGCTCCTGCTGGCCGCCCGGTTCGTCACGGCCGTCGCGACCGGGGCGTTCTGGGCGGTGGCGTCGATAGCGGCCACCCGTGCCGCCGGTCCCGGCTCCAGCTCGCGAGCTCTCGGTCTGGTGGGAGGCGGCGGAATGCTCGCCAACGCACTCGGGGTGCCGCTGGGCGCGTTCGCCGGCCAGCTGTCGACCTGGCGGGGACCGTTCTGGGCTCTCGCCGCCCTGGCGCTGGCCGCGGTGCCGCTCATCGCGCGGCACATGCAGCGGGACGACGACGAGCAGCAGCCGGTGCCGGTGACGCTTCGGTCGGAGCTCGGTGCGATGCGCTCCGGCCGGCTGTGGCTGGTGCTCGCCGCGTGCGCGACCACCGCCGGCGGGGTGATATCGGTCTACTCCTTCGTCTCCCCGTTGCTGACCGAGCGCGCCGGCCTCGCGCCCTCCTGGGTGCCGCTCGTGCTCGTCGGGTTCGGTGTCGGCTCTCTCGTCGGCATCATCTACGGCGGCCGGCTCGGCGACGCCTGGCCGCACACCACCACCATCGCGGTCCCCGCCTCGACCACCGTCGTGCTGGTGGCGCTCTGCCTGCTCTCGGCCCACCCCGTGCCGACGGTGCTGCTGGTGGTCCTGCTCGGGCTGCTCGGGTTCAGCGCCAACCCGGTGCTGCAGGCGCTCGCGGTCCGTTTGGCCGGCGTGGCCCCCACGCTGGGCGTGGCCATGGCGGTCGCGGCCTTCAACCTCGGCGCCGCGATCGGTTCCGGGATCGCCGGCTCCGCGCTCGACTCCGGGCTCGGCGCCATCGGCCCTGCCGTGGTCGGGACGGGCATCGCCGCGCTGACCCTCGTCCCCACGATCACCATCGCGGTGCTCCGCCGCCGCTCGCCCGCAGGAAGCCGGCCATGAGCATCTCCGCCCATCAACGGCTCCGGCCGCGGTCGCCTCGCACGGCGGCTCGCCTAGCCTGACCTGCATGCGCGCTGTCCAGATCACCGAGTTCGGTGGCCCCGAGGTCCTCGACGTCGTCGACCTCCCCGACCCCACCCCGGGGGACGGTGAGCAGCTGTTCGAGGTCTCCACCGCGGGCATCAACTACGCCGACACCCACCAGACCGAGGACAGCTACCTCGCCCCTCAGCAGCTGCCGCTGATCCCGGGCGCGGAGTTCGTCGGCCGCCCGGCCGGCGGCGGCGAGCGCGTCGTCGGGCTGCTCGAGGGCGGCGGCTACGCCGAGCGGGTGGTCGCGAACCCGCGGCTGACCTGGCCGGTGCCCGACGCCGTGACCGACGAGCAGGCGCTCGCCGTCGTCCTGCAGGGCGCCACCGCCTGGCACCTGCTGCGCACCAGCGCGCACCTGGCCGCCGGGGAGTCCGTCGTCGTCATCGCCGGCGCCGGCGGGGTCGGCTCGCTCGCCGTCCAGCTGGCCAGGCGCTGGGGCGCCGGCCGGGTCATCGCCACTGCCTCCAGCCCGGAGAAGCGCGCGCTGGCCGAGGAGCTCGGCGCCGACGCCACCGTCGACCCGGCGCTCGCCGACGACGACCCGAAGACCTTCGCCGCCGCCCTGCGCGAGGCCAACGGCGGCGACCGCGTCGACGTCGTCCTGGAGATGACCGGCGGCAACGTCTTCGACGGGTCGTTCTCCGCGCTGGCGCCCTTCGGTCGGCTGGTGGCCTACGGCATGGCCGGCCGCCGTCCGCCCAGGCCGGTGCAGGCGCCGGCGCTCATGGGCACCAGCCGCGCCGTCGTCGGCTTCTGGCTGGCCCACTGCATGGGTCGCCCCGCGATGATGGACGACGCCATGACCGAGCTGCTGCCGCTCGTGGCCGACGGGGCGCTCACGCCCGTGGGCGGTGGCCGCTACCCGCTCACCGCCGTCCGCGAGGCCCACCAGGACCTGCTCGCCCGACGCACCACCGGAAAGCTCGTCCTCGATCCCTCCCGCTGAGGTCCCCCGGGGCGGTGACGCTGCGTACGCCACCGCCCCGGGCGCTCCCTCCGCGGGCGGGGCGCCCTCCCCCGGACGGGTTGTGACCACTCCCGTACACCCCATCGCGCGTCATACGTTCGGACGCGTTCCGCAGCTGGGGGTGTGCAACGGCGCCCGGTCCCCTGCGGTCATCCCGATCGCTTCCCGAGGGGGGACCCGTGCCCGAAGGCACACCTGGACCACGCACGCCCGCGGTCCGGACGAAGGCGGCCCGTGCGGCCGCGCTCGCGCTGTCGGCGGCGCTGCTGGCCGGCTGCCAGCTGCCCGACGTCAGCATGAGCCCGGGCCTGACGGCCGACGACGACGTGGCCGCCGCGGCCGAGACCACCGCGGCCCGGACCACCGCAGCCGGGACCACCGCGGCCGGGCGCACCGCCGCCGGGCTCGCCGCGGGGGCCGCGACGGCGCCGGAGACCGCGCAGGTGCCGGCCCGCCCGGCCGGCGACCTCGACAGCGGCTCGCTCACCCGCAGCCTGCCGGCCGGTGACCGCACCGTCGTCGTCGACTACTGGACGGCGCAGCAGGCCACCACCTGGACCGCCGAGGACGACAAGACGATCCAGCTCGCCGCCCACGTCGAGGGCGGGGACGACGACACCGAGGTCCTGGTCACCCGCTTCGCCGCCACCACCGACGACGGCAGCACCCGCGCGCTGGTCGCCGAGGACCGCGGCGAGTTCGCCCTCACCCCGCCGTTCAGCTACACCACCGCGCTCAGCCTGCCCGGCGCCGCGTCGCCGGCGGACGCCCTGACGCTCTCGGTCCAGTTCGACCTGCTGGTCGAGACCGAGCCCGGCGCCGAGCGCTACTTCCGCCAGACCGTGCTCGACACCGTCGAGCTCCCGCTCCTCCAGGAGGACCCCTCGTGAGCCAGCTCGTCGTCCAGGGTCAGCGTCGCGCGACCGACCGCGTCCACCTGCTCGCCCGCGGCGGTCAGCAGGTCCCCGACATCAGCTCGCTGGTCCCCGCCGAGTTCGGCGGTCCCCAGGCGCGGGACGAGCAGCGGCACGCCACGATCAGCTGCGTCATCCCGGCGTACAACGAGGAGTCGACGATCGCCGACGTCCTCGCCTCGCTGCTGTCCCAGACGCGCCCGCCGGACGCGATCCACGTCGTCATCAACAACACCGACGACGACACCCCGGAGATCGCCGGCCGGTTCGCCGGCGAGCACGTCCGGGTGGTCAAGGGCGAGACCTACGCGACCGTCGTCCACGTGCACGACATCGGGGACAACCCCGACAAGAAGGTCGGCGCGCTCAACTTCGGCTACTTCGTCAGCCGCGGCTACGACTACATCCTCGGCGTCGACGGCGACACCACCCTCGACCGGCGCTGCGTCGAGTGGCTGGAGAAGGAGATGGTCACCGACCCGCGCATCGGCGGGCTCTCGGCCATCTACACCTTCGACAAGACCAAGGTGCACGGCGCGATGGCGCGGTTCCTCGTCGCCGGGCAGCGGGCGCAGTTCGCCGGGTTCAACATGGACAACCTCGTCCGCGGCCGGAACATGGCCGTCCTCGGCGGGCAGTGCAGCCTCTTCAGCGTCCGCGCGCTGGAGGCGGTCATGTACCGCCACCACCAGTCCGCCCCGTGGGTGCGCGACTCGGAGGTCGAGGACTCCAAGCTCTCGCTGCAGATCAAGGACGCCGGCTTCAGCACCAAGATCAGTGCCCACGCCCGGGCGTTCGTCGGCCCGATGACCACGCTGCGGGCGCTGCACGGCCAGCAGGTGAAGTGGAACTTCGGCGGCATCGACCTGCTGTGGCCCGGGCAGCGCGGCGACAGCAAGGGTCAGCCGCTGCACCCCAACCTGCGGCTGCGCTGGTACGAGAACGTCTCGATGGTGTTCAACATCGGCGCGCGGATGGGCTTCCTGCTGCTGCTGGCGGCGGCCCTGTCGATCGGCGCGTTCGTGTTCAACCCGGTCTGGTTGATCCCGCCGGCGGTGGCGATGCTGCTCAACCTGCGCATCGCGCTGTCGATGCACGACAAGAGCGCCGTCGACATCTTCTACGCGCTGCTGGTGGCGCCGGCCGAGCTGTACATGTGGGTCCGCATGGGCCACTTCGTCACCGCGTGGGTGCAGTTCTTCGCCCGGGTGGAGAAGGACAACTGGGCGGCTCAGGCGGCCGCCGAGCGCGGTCGTGGGTCGGCCTACGTCATGCCGGCGGTCTGCGCGCTCGCGACGTTCCTCGTGCTCATCTACGCCTGGAGCCAGCAGAGCATCGGCGTGCAGTCGGCGATCCTGTCGATCGGCTGGCCGGTCCTCTACCTGCTGACCGTGCTGCAGACGGTCTTCATGGTGAAGAAGCTGGTGCGCCGCCAGCGCGGCTTCACCGTCTGAGCGCACCGCACCGCACCGCACCGCACTGCACTGCACAGCACCGCGGGACCCGGGGCCGCCGGGGGACGACGAGGTCCCCCGGCGGCCCCGTTCGTCGTCGGGGTCGGGTCGCCCGTGATCACCTCGGACCCGGCGGGGCTCCTCGACCGGGAGGACCCGCCGGAGCCGAGGTGATCACGCTGCGTCCCGGTCAGGGGCCCACGCCGCCACCCACCGGCCACCTGCACCCACCGACCCCTGCTGCGACGTCCTCTCAGGCGACCCGCTCGACGAAGTCGAGTGCCGTCCGGGCCACCTCGCCCCACCCGTGGTCGATCGTGAGGGAGTGGCCCCGGTTCGGGATCCTCACGATCTGGGTCACGCCGGGGTTGCGCCGCTGCCGCTGGTAGGCGGCGTGGGCGATGGCCCACGGCACCGTGTGGTCCCGCTCACCGTCCATGATCAACAGGGGGCCGCGGTCGGGGTTCCGCGTGTCCACCCTCGCCTCCGTCCACGGGTTGAGGTTCGCGTTGCCCATCTGCACCAGGGCCGTGCCGGAGCCGGCGACGTGGAACCTGTCGTAGAGCGCCCTCGCCTCCTCCTGGTCCAGCGCGTTCGCCCAGCCGTACCGGAACTGGTCGAACGTGAGCGTGATCGCGCGGCCGCGCGTGAGCGGGTTGACCAGGAACGGGCCCACACCCCTGAGCACCGAGACCGGCAGCGGCAGGACGCCACGGAAGACACCGGGGTCGATCGCCACCGTGGCCGCCGCCAGGCCCCGGCCTGCGAGCATCTGTGCCAGCAGGCCCCCGGTCGAGTGCCCCATCACCACCGGCTTCTCGTGCAGGGCGCCGATGACCTCGGTGGTGTGGTCGGCGATCTGCCCCAAGGTCTTCCCGGCGAGGACGTCCGGGTTCGCCCGGGCCTCCTCGACCGTGCCCGGATCGTCCGGCCAGTCCGGCGTCAGCGGGGCGTAGCCGGCCTGCTCGAGGAAGTCCGCCCAGTCGGACCAACTGCTCGGCAGCAGCCAGAGGCCGTGGACGAGGACGACCGGGGTCCTGCCCGACGCGTTGGCCGCCTCGATCTCCCGGTTCTCCCGCTCGGAACGCGACGCCATGACGAGCTCCCTCCGGTCGGCACGACCTGCTGGGTCCGGCCGACCCGGCGGCCCGGCAGGACCACCTCAGCGCCTCGTGGAGGTCCGCCGGGGTCCGGCACTCCTCGGCCAGGCGTCAGCGTGCCACCCGGGGCGCAGGCACGGGTCCGTGGTGCACCTCCCGCTGACCGGCTCGCTCACGGACACCCGGCCGCGACGGTGGTGCTGACGAGCGGCAGGACAGCGCTAGAACAGCCGCTGCAGGCGCCAGGCGGCGAGCCCCAGCCCGCAGGCGAGCAGCAGGGTGGCCACCCGCACGAACCAGTAGGAGACGTCCTGCGGCTCGGTGGTGTAGCCGATCTGGCTGCCCAGGTCGTCGTAGACGGCCTCGAGCTCGGCGCGGGTGCGGGCCTCGTTGTACTGGCCGCCGGTCTCCTCGGCGATCTGCCGCAGCGCGTCGCGGTCGATCGGCACCGGCGTCACCTCGCCGCCGATCTCGATCGAGCCGTAGTCGGTGCCGAAGGCGATGGTCGACACCTCGACGCCGGCCCCCTGCGCGGCCGCGATCGCCTGGGTGTTCTCCCGGCCCACGGTGTTGTAGCCGTCGGAGAGCAGCAGGATGCGAGCCGGCGGCAGCTCGTCGCCCTCGGCGACGTCGAGCGTGGACTGGAACGTGCTGATCGTGGTGAGCGAGGTGAAGATCGCCTCACCGATCGCGGTGGCCTCCGACAGCTCCAGGTTGGAGATGGCGGCGTTGACCTGGTCGCGGTCGGTCGTCGGCGCCACCAGCGTCGAGGCGGTGCCGGAGAACGACACCAGTCCGAGGTTGATCCGCGGCGGCAGCAGCTCGACGAAGTCCGTGGCGGCGTCCTTCATCGCCTCGAACCGGCTGGGCTCGATGTCCTCGGCCTGCATCGACAGCGAGACGTCCAGCGCCAGGACGACGGTCGCGGTCTCGCGCGGCACCCGCACCTCGGTGCTCGGCTGGGCGAGGGACAGCACCAGCCCCAGCAGCGAGGTCAGCGTCAGGCCGAAGGCCACGTGGCGCACCCAGCCGGCCCGCTTGGGCAGCAGGCTCTGCGCCAGCCCGGTCTGGGAGAAGCGCGCCGCGTACACCCGGCGGCGCAGCTGCTTGACCACGTAGACCGCCACGAGGGCGAGCACGGGGACGAGCGCGATCAGCCACAGCGGTGACTGGAAGGTCACGGGGAGCCCTCTCTCCTGCGGCGGGCCGGGGCGCTCACCGTGACGCCCCTCCCGATCCGGCCCGTCGGCGGTCGGCGACGAACCGGACGACGTCCATCAGCCAGTCGCGGTCGGTGCGCAGCTGCAGGTGCCCGGCGCCGGCGCGGCGCAGGCCGGCGGCGATCGCCCGGCGCTGCTCGGCGGCGCCCTCGGCGAAGCGGGCCCGGAACCGCGGGTCGCCGGTGGGCACCTCGAGGGTCTGCCCGCTCTCGGGGTCGACCACGGTGAGCAGGCCGACGTCGGGCAGGTCCAGCTCGCGCGGGTCGACGACCTCGATGCCGAGCAGCTCGTGCCGGGCGCCGAGGCCGCGCAGCGGGCGCTCCCAGTCGGTGTCGCCGAGGAAGTCGCTGACGACCACCACCAGCCCCCGGCGGCGCGGCGGGCGGCGCAGCGTCTCCAGGGCGGCGGCGAGGTCGCCGCGCCGGCCGCTGGCGGCCCGCGGGGTGGCGACCACCGCGCGCAGCAGCCGGTCGGCGGCCGGCCGCCCGGCCTGCGCCGGGTAGCGGTCGACCCGCTCGCCGGTGGTGACGACGGCGCCGAGGCGGTTGCCGCCGCGCACGGTGAGGTGGCTGACGGCGGCCAGCCCGGCGATCGCCAGGTCGCGCTTGTCACACAGGCCGGTGCCGAAGTCGAGGCTGGCCGAGAGGTCGACCACCGCCCACGTCTCCAGCTCGCGGTCGGCGATGGTCTCGCGGACGTGCGGCACCTGGGTGCGGGCGGTGACCGGCCAGTCCATCCGCCGGACGTCGTCGCCGGGGTGGTAGGTGCGCGAGTCACCGGCCTCGGTGCCCGAGCCGGGGACGAGGCCGAGGTGGTCGCCCTGCAGCAGCCCGTCGAGCCGGCGGCGGACGGTCAGCTCCAGCCGCTGCAGCAGGACGTCGGCCGGGCCCTCCCCGAAGTGCGGCGGGGCCCCGGGAGCGCCGCCGGACCCGGGCGCGGGGTCGATCCCGGAGCCGGGGGTGCCGGCAGGGGCGGTGGCGGTCGCCGTCGTCCCGGCGTCGTCCGGTGGCGCGGCGGTTCCCTGCCCGGCGTCGCCGTCCGCCCGCCTGCGGCCGCGACGGAGGATCACGCCGGCGCGCTGCCGGGGACGTGCCCGTTGCCGCCGTTGTGCGCCGACGGCGGCTGCTGCGGGCCGGGCTGGCCAGCAGGCAGCGGCGGCGGGAAGCCCGGCACGTAGGGGCCGCCCTGCGGCGGGCCGTACTGCGGGACGCCGGGCGGCGGGACGGCGGGGCCGCCGGGCACCGCGGGGCCGAAGCCCCCGGCGCGCTGGCGCGGGGCGACCTGCGGCAGCGGCACGGTCTGCAGGATCCGCTTGACCACGTGGTCGGCCGGCACGCCGTCGGCCAGCGCGTCGTAGGAGAGCACCAGCCGGTGGCGCAGCACGTCGGCGGTGACGTCGAGGACGTCCTGCGGCAGGACGTAGTCGCGGCCGCGGACCAGTGCCAGCGCGCGACCGGCGGCGATCAGGCCCAGCGAGGCGCGCGGGCTGGCGCCGTAGGACACCCACGAGGCGACGTCCTCCATGCCGTGCTCGCGCGGCTGCCGCGTGGCGACGACGAGCCGGACGACGTAGTCGACCAGCGCGTGGTGCACGAACACCTGGGAGGCGGTGCGCTGCATGCGGCGCAGGTCCTCGGGACCGAGGACGGTCTCGGCCACCGGCGGCGTCGAGCCCATCCGGTAGATGATCTCGCGCTCCTCCTCGGGGCTCGGGTAGTCGACGAGCACCTTCATGAGGAAGCGGTCGCGCTGGGCCTCGGGCAGCGGGTAGACGCCCTCGGACTCGATCGGGTTCTGCGTGGCCAGCACGAGGAAGGGGTCGGGCAGCGGGTGGGTGACCCCGCCGATGGACACCTGCCGCTCGGCCATGACCTCCAGCAGCGCCGACTGCACCTTGGCCGGCGCGCGGTTGATCTCGTCGGTGAGGACGAAGTTGGCGAACACCGGGCCGAGCTCGGTGTCGAAGGCGTCCTGCCCGGCCTTGTAGATGCGGGTGCCGAGGATGTCGGCGGGCACCAGGTCGGGGGTGAACTGCAGGCGGGCGAACCTGCCACCGACGACGGTGGCCAGCGTCTCGACGGCGAGGGTCTTGGCCACGCCGGGCACGCCCTCGAGGAGCACGTGGCCACGGGCGAGCAGGGCGACCAGCATGCGCTCGACCAGCCGGTCCTGGCCGACGATGACCCGCTTGATCTCGAACAGCGCGCGCTCCAGCCGGGCGGCGTCCGCCGACGGCGGGACGGGGGCGCCGGAGCCGACGGCGGTGGCGCCGACGGTCTTCTCGAGCGGGGTGCTGGCAGCGCTGGTCACGGGGCTCCCTGTCGTGCCGGTCCACGGCTCCTGGCCATGACGAGCCATGACGCGGGAGGCCGGTGACGGGGCTCCTCGCCCGTCTGCGGCCAGTGTCCCACCCGGACCCGGCAGTCCGTCCGCTGCGCGGGACGCCGCGCCCGGCGCCGTCCGCGGGCGACACTCCTACCGCCGACGCGGGACGACGCGCCCGAGGACACTGCGGACGCGGCGCTGTGACTGCTAGCGTGGAGGGGCGTCGGGCAGCTCCCCCCGTGGCTGCCCGACGCCCCAGCTCTCCCGCGGTGACCGTTCCCGCGTGGCCTGAGGGCAGGTCCGTCAGCCGGTGGGGCGGACCGCCCCGAAGTAGTCGCTGCTGAACCACATCGACGACACCTTGACGACGTCGCCGCTCTGCGGGGCCTGCACCACCTTGCCGTTCCCGAGGTAGAGCGCCACGTGGTAGATCGACGTGTACGCGCTGCCCGAGCCCCAGAAGACCAGGTCGCCGGCGCGCAGGTCCGACCGCGCCACGGTCGACCCGCGGAATCGCCACCACTGGTCGCGGCTGGTGCCGCCGATCTGGATGCCGGCCTGCGCGTAGGCGTACTGGGTCAGCCCGGAGCAGTCGAAGCCGTAGACGCCGGTGTCCGGCGGGATGCCGTAGCCGGGGCCGCTGCTGCCGCCACCGCCCCAGCTGTAGGGCAGGCCGCGCTGCGCCATCGCCGCGGCGATCGCGGTGTCCACGGCCGAGGCCGAGGGCGCGCCGGCCGTGGTGGTCGGTGGCGGGGTCGGGTCCGACGCCGGCGTGCCGGTCGACGGGGTCGACGACGAGCTGCCCGAGGAGCCCGACGACGAGCCGCCCGAGGAGGAGCCGGACGACGACGAGCCGGACGACGAGCCGCCCGATGACGGGGCCGGCGCGGGACCGGGCACCGCCGCGGGCGCGGGCCGGGCGGCCGGCGCGGCGGCCGCGGCCTCCGCGGCCGCTCGTGCGTCCGCGGCCTCGGCGGCCTCGGCGGCTGCGGCTGCCTCGGCGGCGTCCTGCTCCTGCTGCATGCCGGCCACCTGCTGCCCGGCGGCCTCGGCCTGGGCGGCGACGGCGTCGCGCTGCCCGGCGAGCGCGGCGGTCTGCTCGCGGGCGGAGACCTCCTGCGCCTGCGCGCCGGACAGCGCCGTGGCGGCCTGGGCCTGCAGCGACTCGGCCTGCTCCGACGCGGTGGCGGCCTGCTCCCGGGCGGTGGCGGCCTGTCCCTGCAGGACGGTCAGCGTGGCGACGACGTCGACCCGGTGCGTGCCGGCCGCCTCCAACAGCGCGGCCCGCTCCAGCAGCTGGGCGGGACCGTCGCTGCTCAGCAGCGCGGCGGCGCCGGGCGCGGTGGTGCCCTGCACGTAGCTGTCCCGGGCGAAGGCGGCGACGTCGGAGCGGCCGGAGGCCAGGTCGGCGTCGGCCTGCACGACGGCGGCCGCGGCGGCGTCGGCGCTCGCGCGGGCGGCCTCGTAGGCGGCCTGGGTCTCCTCGTAGTCCTGCAGGGCGATCTGCGCCGCCTGGTGCGCGGCGGTCGCGGACGCCTCCGCCTCGGCCAGCTGGGCGCTGAGCACCCCGACCTGCGCCGCGGCGGCGTCGCGCGCGGCCTCGGCCGCGGCGATGTCGGCGTCGCTGGGCGCGGCGGACGCCGTCGCGGGGGTCAGCCCGGCGACGACGAGGCCCGCCAGCACCGTCCCGGCCACCCGTGCGCCCCAGGAACGCACCGTGCGGTGTCGCGTGCGTGCTCGCGTGCCCACGTCTCGGCCTCCCGGTGCGGCCGGCGCGGGCCGGTCGCACGTGCTCTCCGGGCGCCCCCGTGGGCGCCGCTCAGAGCGGGGATCGACCCCGTCGGGGCACCGGTTGAGGAGGTCTCACCCGCACGGGTGAGGACGACGCCCCCCGCTGCGAGCTCGCGGCGACCCCTGCGGAGGGCCGCGACGCCGCGCGCTAGTGGACCTGGCGCTCGGTGTCCGACCAGAAGGCCTCGCGGAGCTTGAACTTCTGGATCTTGCCGGTGGCGGTGCGGGCCAGCTCGTCGCGGAACTCGACCCGCTTGGGCGCCTTGTAGCCGGCCAGCCGCGCCTTGCAGTGGGCGATGATCTCCTCCGGGGTGGCGCTGCGGCCCTCGGCGAGGACGACGAGGGCGGTGACCAGCTCGCCCCACTTCTCGTCGGGGACGCCGATGACCGCGACCTCCGCGACCGCCGGGTGGCTGAAGACGGCGTCCTCCACCTCGATCGAGGAGACGTTCTCCCCGCCGGTGATGATCACGTCCTTCTTGCGGTCGGAGATGGTGAGGTAGCCACCGCCGTCGATGCTGCCGCCGTCGCCGGTGTGGAACCAGCCGCCCTCCAGCGCCTCGGCCGTGGCGTCGGGGTTGCTCCAGTAGCCGGCCAGCACGGTGTTGCTCTGCACCAGCACCTCGCCGGACCCGCTGGTCTGCATCCGGGTGCCGAGCGCCGGGACGCCGGCGCGGGACAGCTTCCGGGCCCGCTCCTCCGGCTCGAGGGCGTCGTACTCCTCGCGCGGCCGGTTGACGGTGACCAGCGGGGCGGTCTCGGTGAGGCCGTAGATCTGGTTGAACTGCCAGCCCAGCTCCTCCTCGATGCGGGCGATGGTCCGCGACGGCGGCGGCGCGCCGGCGACCACGATGCGCACCCGGTCGCGTCCGGGGACCTCGCCGTCCCAGGAGGCCGCGGCGTCGAGGACGGCGTTCCACACGGCGGGCGCCCCGCACATCAGCGTCACACCGTGCTGCTCCACGCGGCGCAGGATCTCCGCGCCGTCCACCTTGCGCAGCGCCACCTGGCGGGCACCGAGACCGGCCAGGGCGTAGGGCATGCCCCAGCCGTTGCAGTGGAACAGCGGCAGCGTGTGCAGGTAGACGTCGCGGTCGCCGACCTGCATGTGCATGCCGAAGGTGACCGCGTTGACCCACTCGTTGCGGTGGGTCATCTGCACGCCCTTGGGCCGCGCCGTCGTGCCGCTGGTGTAGTTGATGGTGGCGGTGGCGTCCTCGTCGGGCTCCGCCCACGGCCGCGGCTCGACGTCGAAGCGCAGCAGCTGCTCGTACTCCTCGCCGATGGTGAACCGGTGCTCGGCCTCGACGGACTTGAGCGAGGACTCCAGCTCCGGGTCGACCAGGAGGACGCGGGCCCCGGAGTGGCCGACGATGTAGCCGACCTCCTCCTGGGAGAGCCGGAAGTTGATCGGCACGAGGATCCGGCCCGACGACGGGACGCCGAGCAGCAGCTCGACGAGCCGCCCGGCGTTGTGGCTGACGACCGCCACCCGGTCGCCCTCGCCGATGCCCAGCCCGTCGAGGGCGGCCTGCATGGCGCGGGCACGGCGGGCGACCTCGCGGTAGGGAACGTCGCCCATCGAGGGGGCGGGCTGGTTCGGCTCGTCGACGATGCCGACCCGGTCGCCGTAGACCAGCTCGGCGCGGTCGAGGAAGTCACGGGTGGTCAAGGGGACGCGCATGCCGACTCCCGGTTCGCAGGGCTGCCGGCGCCCGGTCAGCCGCTCGACGTGGTCCCGGTCACGCTAGCCGCCGTCGGCACCCCCGGCGCCCTCAGCCGTGCGCGGTCAGCACCAGCCACGCCGCGGCGAGCGTCCCGGCGGTGGCCGCCACCGCCCGGACGGTGTCGACGCGCAGCAGCCGCCGGTGCGCGCCGGCGTCCCAGCCCTCCCCCAGCCGGCGGTGCAGCGGGACGGCCAGCAGCGCCGTCACCCCCAGGACGACGGCGAGGCAGGCGGCACCGGCGAGGACGGGGGCCAGCGGCACCCGCCCGGGCCGGGCGGCCAGCAGCCACAGCGTCGTCCCCGCCTGACCGGCGAACAGCGGCCCGACCACCCGGCTGACCCGCCGCTGGTGCGCCCGCTCGTAGGCGGGGAACGCCGCGGCGGGCACCCCGGCGAACTGGGGGTAGACCAGCGCGCGCACCGTCCACTGGAAGCCGGCGTAGGCGGCGGTCAGCGCCAGGTGGACGACCAGCAGCGTCACGGCTTCGGCGGCTTGCCGCGCCAGGCGAGGCTGCGCGCGTCCAGCTCCCGCAGCAGCGGGTCGCCCTCGGCGAGCACCCGCTCGGCCAGCGCGACCGCGCCGGCGAGCTGCTCGTCGGAGAGCTGGGCGAAGGCCGGCGACCGCCGCCGGTCCAGCACGTCGTACCACCGGCCGCCGACGGCGTGGTCGAGCACGATCCGGCCGAAGCAGTGGTCGTTGCTGACCACCCAGCGCCCGGCCCGCGCCCGCCGCGGCAGCTCGTCGAGCACCAGCGCGCGGTAGCGGGCCTCGAGCTCCGCGCGGGTCACGTGCCGACCAGCCTCGGCAGCGCCGTCGAGATGGGCTCGCGCACGACGAGGTCGGCCAGCCCGTCGTAGGGCGTGGGCTCGGCGTTGACGATGACCACCCGCGCGCCGTGCGCCGCCGCGACCTCGACCAGCCCGGCCACCGGGTACACGACCAGCGAGGTGCCGACGGCGAGGAAGACGTCGCAGTCGGCGGCGGCCGCGGTCGCGGCGTCGAGGACGGCGGCGTCGAGGGCCTGGCCGAAGCTGACCGTCGCCGACTTGAGGATCCCGCCGCAGACCAGGCACGCCGGGTCGGGGTCACCGGCGTCGATGCGCACCATCGCCTCGTCCATCGACGTCCGGTCGCCGCAGGAGAGGCACTCGACCGCGTGCACCGTGCCGTGCAGCTCCAGCACCCGCTGCGGCGAGGAGCCGGCCGCCTGGTGCAGGCCGTCGACGTTCTGGGTGAGCAGCGCGCGCAGCCGGCCCTGCCGCTCGAGCTCGACCAGCGCCCGGTGCCCGGCGTTGGGGGTGACCTCGGCGGCCCGCAGGTCGGCGCGCGTGCGCCACGCCCGGCGCCGGATCGCGGGGTCGGACACGTAGTAGGACAGCGTCACGAGCTTCTCGGCGTCCGGGTCCCGGGTCCACACGCCGTTCGGCCCGCGGTAGTCGGGGATGCCGCTGTCGGTGGAGACGCCCGCGCCGGTCAGGACGGTCACGCGGCCGGCGTCGGCGAGCCAGCCGGGCAGCGGGTCGGGGACGGCGCCGGTCACGCCGTCCACGGTAGGGCCGTCCACGGTGGGGAGCAGCCGCCGGCCGTGCCGGGCGGGCGCGAGTGGGTCAGCGCACCAGCGGGGTGAGGACCGGGACCGCCTGGTCGCGGAAGGCCGGCGTCACGCGGCTCTGGTCGCGGAGCAGTCCCAGCAGCTCGCCGACCTCGGTGCCCTGCTCGAAGACCGGCAGCGTGGCGGCGGCGCGCAGCGAGTCGAGCACCTCCCCGGCGGCCGGTCCGACCCGGGCCGGGTCGCGCTCGGTGTCGGCGAGGAGGGCCTGCAGGGCCGCGTGGGCGCCCGGCTCGGCCAGTCCCCGCAGCGTCGGCAGGGCCGCGTCGCGGAAGGCCGGGCTGACCTGGTCCTGCTCGGCCGCCTCGGTGACGGTCGTGGCGAGGGTGGCGGCGACCTCGGCGGTCCGGTCGGCGGGCACCTGGTGGTCGAGGGCGACGAGCTCCTCGAGCAGGGCCGGTCCGGCCGGCCCGATCGCGGTCGGGTCGTGGGCGACCAGCTCCACGAGGTCCACCAGCCGGTCGGGCCGGACGACCGCGTCGAGCACCTGCCCGACCCGCTCCCCCACGTCCCGCGCCAGCGTGCCCTCGGACACGGCGGTCGCGACGGTGCCGGAGGTGAGCAGGGCGGCCGACCGGCGCGCCGGGCCCTGCTGCCGCGCCACCTCCTCCAGGCGCGCCAGGACCTCCCCGCCGGCGGCGCCGACCGCCGCGGGGTCGTCGGCCGTCGCCTCCCGCAGGGCGGCGACGGTCGCCCGGAGCTGCTCGTCCGGCGTCGCGGCGTCGGCGGGCAGGGGCGGCAGGGCGGCGGCCGACGTGGCCGACGCGGCCGACGGGGCCGAGGGCGGTGCGTCGGACCCGCCTCCGCGGCTCAGGACGACGGCGAGCACGACCCCCAGCAGGGCCGCCACCAGCAGGCCGGCCGCCAGCAGCCGCCGGGCGCGGCGGCGCGGTCGGCGCCGGGGTCCGACGACGACCCGGAACCGGTCGGGGGCCGCCCCGGGGACGGGGGTCGTGCCGGTGCGCGGTGGCCGGCCGCCGCCGCCGCCGTCGCCGTCGCCGTCGCCGTCGCCGTCGCCGTCGCCGTCGCCGTCGCCGTCGCTGTCGCCGGGGAGCTGCACCAGGGCGGTGCGGGCGGGGGCGTCCGGGGCGACCGCTGCCGGGGGCACGGTCGCGGGCGGGACCTCCTCGCGCGGCGGCGTCCGTGCGACCCGGGCCAGTGCCCGCGCCGCCTCGTCGGCGGTGGTCCGCGCCGCGGGGTCGCGCTGCAGCAACCCCTCCAGCACCGGGGCGAGCAGGCCGGCGCGCAGGTACGGCGCGTGCTCGCCGACCATGACGAGGGCCAGCGTGGTCATCGGGTCGCGGCCCTCGTAGGGCGGCCTGCCCTCCACGGCGGTGAACAGCGTCGCGCCGAGCGCCCAGAGGTCGGCTGCGGGCCCCGGCTCGTCGCCGCGCGCCCGCTCCGGCGCCATGTAACCGGGCGAGCCGATCAGCAGCCCCGTCGAGGTCAGGCTCTGGTCGCCCGGCACGGAGGCGATCCCGAAGTCGGTGAGCAGGACCCGGCCGACGGGGTCGGACGGGTCCTGCGAGGACACCAGGACGTTGGAGGGCTTGACGTCGCGGTGGACGACGCCCCGCGCGTGCACGGCCCGGAGCGCGCCGAGGACGGCCAGCCCGACCCGGGCCGCGGCCTGGCGCGACAGCGGCCCGTCCTGCTCGACGACCTCGGTCAGGGTCCGGGCCGGGACGTACTGCATGACCAGGAAGGTGGTCGCGCCCTCCTCGACCACGTCGTGGACGGTGACGACGTCGGGGTGGTCGAGCCCGGCCGCGGCCCGCCCCTCCCGGCGCATGCGCTCCTGCATCACCGCGCGGTCAGCGGCGGAGGCACCGACGGGGAAGGTGAGCTCCTTGACCGCGACGACCCGCCCGAGCAGCAGGTCCTCCGCCCGCCACACCGTGCTCATCCCGCCGACGCCGAGGCGCTCGTCCAGGCGGTAGCGGCCCGCGACGACCTCCCGGTCCCCGTCGGCGCCGTCCGGGACCCGGAGTCCGGGGCTCGTGGACACGGCGCGGGGCTACCCTGCGCGGCACCGTCCAACCCCGGGCCACCCGGTGGTGCCCCACCGTCCGCCACGGGCCGCGGCGACTGCTGAGACGGAGGTCACGGAGTCAGGGAAGGGTCGCCTTCCCAGCAGGCCGGGCGCACGGGCTGGGATGATGGGGCCTGGAATCACAGCCCGATGGACTCTCGAGGGTGAGGCGCAAGCAGTGGCAGCCAGCAAGGACAGCTTCGGGGCCCGGTCGACGCTCAGCGTCGAGGGCACCGACTACGACATCTACCGGCTCGACGCGGTCGAGGGTGCAGACCGGCTCCCCTTCAGCCTGAAGGTCCTGCTCGAGAACCTGCTGCGCACCGAGGACGGCGCGGACATCACCGCCGACCACATCCGCGCGATCGCGAACTGGGACCCCTCGGCCGAGCCGGACCAGGAGATCCAGTTCACCCCGGCCCGCGTGGTCATGCAGGACTTCACCGGCGTCCCCTGCATCGTCGACCTGGCCACCATGCGCGAGGCCATGGCCGACCTCGGCGGCGACCCGAACCGGATCAACCCGCTCGCCCCGGCCGAGCTGGTCATCGACCACTCCGTGATCGCCGACGTCTTCGGCACCCCGGAGAGCTTCGAGCGCAACGTCGAGATCGAGTACGAGCGCAACGGCGAGCGCTACCAGTTCCTGCGCTGGGGCCAGGGCGCGTTCGACGACTTCAAGGTCGTCCCCCCGGGCACCGGCATCGTGCACCAGGTCAACATCGAGCACCTGGCCCGCGTGGTGTTCCCGCGGCAGGAGGGCGACCGCGTCGTCGCCTACCCCGACACCTGCGTGGGCACCGACAGCCACACCACGATGGTCAACGGCCTGGGCGTGCTGGGCTGGGGCGTCGGCGGGATCGAGGCCGAGGCGGCCATGCTCGGCCAGCCGGTGTCGATGCTCATCCCGCGCGTGGTCGGCTTCAAGCTGACCGGCGAGCTGCCCGACGGCTCCACCGCCACCGACCTGGTGCTCACGATCACCGAGATGCTGCGCAAGCACGGTGTGGTCGGGAAGTTCGTCGAGTTCTACGGCGAGGGCGTCTCCGCCGTCCCGCTGGCCAACCGCGCCACGATCGGCAACATGAGCCCGGAGTTCGGCTCCACCGCGGCGATGTTCCCCATCGACGGCGAGACGATCGACTACCTGCGGCTGACCGGCCGCTCCGCCGAGCAGGTCGCGCTGGTCGAGGCCTACGCCAAGGAGCAGGGCCTCTGGCACGACCCGTCACGCGAGCCGGCCTTCTCCGAGTACCTCGAGCTCGACCTGTCCACGGTCGTCCCCTCGATCGCCGGCCCGAAGCGGCCGCAGGACCGGGTCGCCATCACCGACGCCAAGCAGGCCTTCCGCGCCGCGCTGGCCGACTACGTGTCCGCCGACGAGACCGGCGGCGACGACCGCAAGCCCGGCGTCCCGCAGAACACCCGGCCCCACGGCGTGGAGTCCCGCGTCGACGAGGCCTCGGCGGAGTCCTTCCCGGCCTCCGACCCGGCCACCTCGGCCCCGGGCAGCGAGCGCGGGAACGGCAGCGCCGGGCAGCCGCACCACTACGAGGACGACCCGGTCACCGGTCGGCCCTCGAAGCCGACCCCGGTGGTCATGGAGGACGGCACCGAGACCACCGTCGACCACGGCTCCGTGGTCATCGCGGCCATCACCTCGTGCACCAACACGTCGAACCCGTCGGTCATGATCGGCGCTGCGCTGCTGGCCAAGAACGCCGTCGAGCGGGGCCTGACCACCAAGCCGTGGGTGAAGACGACGCTGGCCCCCGGGTCCAAGGTCGTCACCGACTACTACGAGAAGGCGCAGCTCACCCCGTACCTGGAGAAGCTCGGCTTCTACCTGGTCGGCTACGGCTGCACCACCTGCATCGGCAACTCCGGCCCGCTGCCCGAGCCGGTCAGCAAGGCGGTCAACGAGGCCGACCTCGCCGTCGTCTCGGTGCTCTCGGGCAACCGCAACTTCGAGGGCCGGATCAACCCCGACGTCAAGATGAACTACCTGGCGTCCCCGCCGCTGGTCATCGCCTACGCGCTGGCCGGGTCGATGGACGTCGACCTCAACAACGACCCGCTGGGCCAGGACGCCGACGGCAACGACGTCTTCCTGCACGACATCTGGCCCTCGCCGCACGAGGTGCAGCGGGTCATCGACGAGGCCGTCTCGGCGGAGATGTTCAGCAACGACTACGCCGACGTCTTCGCCGGCACCGAGCAGTGGCAGGCGCTGCCCACCCCCACCGGCGACACGTTCGAGTGGGACCCGGAGAGCACCTACGTCCGCAAGCCCCCGTACTTCGAGGGGATGCAGGACGAGCCCGCCCCGGTGCAGGACATCTCCGGCGCCCGCACCCTGGCGGTGCTCGGTGACTCGGTGACCACCGACCACATCTCCCCCGCCGGGTCGATCAAGGCCGACAGCCCGGCCGGGAAGTACCTGTCCGAGCACGGCGTGCAGCGCCGCGACTTCAACTCCTACGGCTCCCGGCGCGGGAACCACGAGGTGATGATCCGCGGCACGTTCGCCAACATCCGGCTGCGCAACCAGCTGGTGCCCGGCACCGAGGGCGGCGTCACCAAGAACCACGTCACCGGTGAGACGACGACGATCTACGACGCGTCGGTCGCCTACCAGGAGCAGGGCATCCCGCTGGTCGTGCTGGCCGGCAAGGAGTACGGCTCGGGCTCCTCGCGCGACTGGGCGGCCAAGGGGACGGCGCTGCTGGGCGTCAAGGCGGTCATCGCCGAGAGCTACGAGCGGATCCACCGCTCCAACCTCATCGGCATGGGCGTGCTGCCGCTGCAGTTCCCCGAGGGCCAGGACCGGGAGTCGCTCGGCCTGACCGGCGACGAGGAGTTCACCATCACCGGGATCACCGCCCTCGGCGACGGCGAGACCCCGCGCACCGTCACGGTGAAGGCCGGGGACGTCGAGTTCGACGCCCGGGTGCGGATCGACACCCCCGGTGAGGCGAACTACTACCGCAACGGCGGGATCATGCAGTACGTCCTGCGCTCGCTGCGGCAGGGCTGACACCGGTGGACCTGGGCCTGGGCGGTCGCGGGTACCTGCTCACCGGCGCGAGCCGGGGGCTGGGCCTGGCGACCGCCCGGGCCCTCGTCGCCGACGGGGCCCGCGTCCTCGTCAGCTCCCGCTCGGCCTCGTCGGTCGACGCGGCCGTGGCGTCGCTGGGCGAGGGCGCGTCCGGGGTGACGGCCGACCTCGCCGACCCCGGTGCCGCCGAGGCCCTGGTGACGACGGCGCTCGAGCGGCTCGGCCGGGTCGACGGCGTCCTGGTCTCCGTCGGCGGCCCGGCACCGGGCACGGTGCTCGGGACGCCGGAGGAGCACTGGCGGGCCGGCGTGGAGAGCGTGCTGCTCGGCCCGCTGCGGCTGGTCCGCGCACTCGTGCCGCACCTGGGCGAGGGCGCGGCGATCGGGTTCGTGCTCTCCACCTCGGTGCGCCAGCCGATCGGCCACCTGGCCGTCTCCAACGGCCTGCGGCCGGGCCTGGCGATGACCGCCAAGTCGCTCGCCGACGAGCTCGGCCCGCGCGGGATCCGGGTGGTCGGGCTGATGCCCGGCACCATCGCCACCGACCGGGTCACCGAGATCGAGGCCGCCTCCGGCGACCCCGCCGCCGCGCGCGCCCGCACCGAGGCCGGCATCCCGCTGCGCCGGGTCGGGCAGCCCGACGAGTTCGGCCGGGTGGCCGCCTTCCTGCTCTCCCCGGCCGCCTCCTACGTCACCGGCACCATGGTCGCCGTCGACGGCGGCATCCTGCGCACCCCGTGATGAAGGACCCCCTCGCCCCCCGCGAAGGATCCCCTCGCCCCCCGTCACTCGCAGGCTCGCGACGGGACCCTGCGAGGGGGCCGATGGACGCTCGCGGCGGGCCCCTGCGAGGGGGCCACGTGCTCGTGGCGTGCGCGCACGGCACCCGCAACCCCACCGGGCGGCGGCTGGTCGCCGGGCTCGCGCTGGCCGCGCGCCGGCTGCGTCCCGGCCTGACCACCACCGCGGCCTTCGTCGACGTGCAGCCGCCCACCGTGGTCGACGTCGTCGCGGGGCTGGCCGCCTCGGGACAGCCGGCCGTCGTGGTGCCGCTGCTGCTCTCGGGCGGCTACCACGTGCACGTCGACATCGCCGGGGCCGTGGCGGCGCACGAGTCCGCCGTCGCCGCCCGGCCGCTCGGGCCCGACCCGCGGCTGGCCGAGGTCCTGTCCGACCGGCTGGTCGAGGCCGGCGCCGACCCGCGCGACCCGCTCACGGCCGTCGTGCTGGCCGCCGCCGGGTCCAGCGACCCGCGCTCGGTCGCCGACGTCGAGGACACCGCCGACCTGCTGCAGCGCTCCTGGGCCGGCCCGGTGACCACCGGCTACGGCTCGGCCGCCCAGCCGCCGGTGGCCGACGCCGTCGCCGCGGCGCGCCGGGGTGGCGCCGAGCGGGTGGTGGTCGCGTCCTACCTGCTCGCGCCCGGGCACTTCCACGGCAGGCTCGCCGAGGCCGGCGCCGACGTCGTCACCGCCCCACTGCTGCCCGACGAGCGCATCGCCGCCGTCCTGCTCGACCGCTACGACGCCGCCCTCGGCTGATCCCCGTCGCGCCCTCGGCCGGTCTACTGCCGGACGGCGAGCAGGCCGCGCAGCTCCGCGGTGAGCGCGTCGCGGGCGTCGCGGCGGCCCAGCCACGCGGCCGGCGTCGCCTGGAACAGCGAGATCTTCCAGCGCCCGTCCTCGAGCACCGCGACGACGGTGTGGATGGCGTGCAGGCCCGGGTCGATGTCGTCCTCTCCCGGCGCGATCATCCCGGAGTGGGCGTGCAGCAGCGCCACGCCCTCGCCGATCGTGCGCACCGAGCGGACCAGGCCGACGTAGGTGGCCGTCGGGTGGCTGCCGAAGACCCGCCGCAGGTCCGAGGCGATCGACAGCCGTCCGCTCACCGTGGTGCCGTCGTAGCCGACCATGTCCCCGTCGTCGGCGAACCCGGACGCCACGGCCGCGCCGCTGCGCCGGTTCCAGCCGTCGAGGAAGGCGGCGTAGAGCGCGCGGATCGGGGCGTCGTGCGGGTGGGCGGACGTCACGGAACTCCTCCTGGTGCTGCTGGGGCCAGAGGAACGCTAGTTGCTACGCCGCGCCGACCGTCCGACGCTCGCCGTCGGCGAACTGGGTGCGGTAGAGGTCGGCGTAGCGCCGCCCGAGCGCCAGCAACTCCGCGTGAGTACCCGACTCCACGATGCGACCATCGTCGATGACGAGGATCTGGTCGGCGCTGCGGATCGTCGACAGCCGGTGGGCGATCACCAGCGACGTCCGGCCGGCCAGCGCGGTGTCCAGCGCGTGCTGCACCGCCACCTCCGACTCGCTGTCGAGGTGCGCGGTGGCCTCGTCGAGGATGACGATGCCGGGCGCCTTGAGCAGCACCCGCGCGATCGCCAGCCGCTGCTTCTCCCCACCGGAGAGCCGGTAGCCGCGGTCGCCGACCACGGTGTCGAGCCCGTCGGGCAGGGAGGCGATCAGCGCGGCGATCCGGGCGCCGGTCAGGGCCGACCACAGCTCCTCCTCGGTCGCCTCGGGGCGGGCGTAGAGGAGGTTGGCCCGGATGGTGTCGTGGAAGAGGTGCGCGTCCTGGCTGACGACGCCGATCGCGTCGCGCAGCGAGGCCAGCGTGGCCTGCCGGACGTCGACCCCGCCGACCCGCACCGCACCGGCCGTGACGTCGTAGAGCCGCGGCACCAGGTTGACGATCGTGGACTTGCCCGCCCCGGAGTGCCCTACCAGCGCGACCATCTCGCCGGGCTCCACGCGGAAGCCGACGTCGTGCAGCACCGCGGTCGGGCCGCCGTGCTCGGGCAGCGACACGTCCTCCAGCGAGGCCAGCGAGACGTCGGCGGCCGCGGGGTAGCTGAACGAGACGCCGTCGAACTCGATCGAGCGGTCGTCGGCCGGCACCGGCACCGCGTCGGGCGCCTCGGCGATCATCGGCGGCAGGTCGAGCACCTCGAAGACCCGGTCGAAGCTGACCATCGCGCTCATCACATCGACCCGGACGTTGGACAGCGCCGTCAGCGGGCCGTACAGCCGCGACAGCAGCAGGGCCAGCGCGACGACGTCGCCCGGCGAGAGCGACCCGGTGAACGCCAGCCAGCCGCCCAGCCCGTACACCAGGGCGGTGGCCAGTGCGGCGACCAGCGTGAGCGCGGTGAAGAACGTGCGGCCGTACATGGCCGACAGGACGCCGATGTCGCGCACCCGGGCGGCGCGGCCGCGGAAGGACTCCGCCTCGGCCTGCGGGCGGCCGAACAGCTTGACCAGCAGCGCGCCGGCCACGTTGAACCGCTCGGTCATCGTCGCGTTCATCGACGCGTTGAGGCCGTAGGACTCCCGGGTGATCTCCTGCAGCCGCTTGCCGATGCGGCGGGCCGGCAGGACGAACAGCGGCACCAGCACGATCGAGAGCAGGGTGATCTGCCAGGACAGCGTGAACATGACGCCGGCGGTGAGCACCAGGCCGATCACGTTGGAGACGACGCCGGACAACGTCGAGGTGAACGCCTGCTGCGCGCCGACGACGTCGTTGTTGAGCCGGCTGACCAGCGCGCCGGTCTGCGTGCGGGTGAAGAAGGCGACCGGCATCCGCTGCACGTGCTCGAACACCCGGGCGCGCAGGTCGTAGATGACGCCCTCGCCGATGCGCGAGGAGTACCAGCGGGTCGCCAGCGAGATGGCCGCGTCGACCACCGCCAGGCCGGCGATGAACAGCGCGATGCGGATGACGCCGCCGGCGGTCCCGTCCAGCCGGGCGATGCGGTTGACGATGTCACCGGCCAGCAGCGGCGTGATCACACCGATGACCGCGGAGCCGACCACCAGCAGCAGGAAGAACGTCAGCTCGCGGCGGTAGGGCCGCGCGATGCCGAGGATGCGGCGCACCGTCCCCTTCGGCAGCTCGCGCGAGGTGACCGACGGGTCGCGGCGGAACGACCGCATGGCCGCCATGGAGGTCATCGGACCCATGGGACCGCTCACGGCACGACCTCCTCCCCCGGCAGCAGCAGGGACGGCCGGCGGCACGGACAACAGCCGCCGGCCGTCCCCTGTTCCGGTGCGCTGCTCAGGTGCCGGCCAGCTCGGCCAGCCGCCGTGCCTGTGCCGCCCGCTCGGCGGCGTCCTGCACGTCGGGGGGGTTGCGGACGGCGGAGCGCACCAGCGCCGCGGTCTCCCGGCTGGCGCCGGGCGGCGGGGCGGTGAGCACGGCCACCAGCCCGGCCACCGCCTCGTCGAGGCCCGCTGCCGGGACGACGGCGTTGGCCAGGCCCGTCGTCAGCGCCTCGGCCGCACCGACCGCCCGGCCGGTCAGGCAGATCTCCATCGCCCGCGAGTAGCCCACCAGCTCGGTGAGGGTGCTCGTGCCGGTGAGGTCGGGCACCAGGCCGAAGGTGGTCTCCGGCAGCCGCAGGGAGGCGTCCTCGGTGAGCACCCGCAGGTCGCAGGCCAGCGCCAGCTGCGCGCCGGCCCCGATGGCGTGGCCCTGCACCCCCGCCACCGACACGATCCCCGGCGACCGCAGCCACCGGAACGCGGCCTGGTAGGAGCGGATGCGCTCCTGGGTCAGTTCCGCCGGCATCGAGCCCAGCTCGCCGAGCCCGCCGGGGGTCGACGGGTCGGTGCTGAACAGGCTGCGGTCCAGCCCCGCGGAGAACGAGCGGCCGGCGCCCCGCACGACGACCACGCGGACGTCGTCGTCGAGGGAGGCGCCGACCGCCGCGAGCGCCGTCCAGGTGGCCGGTGTCTGCGCGTTGAGCTGGTCGGGACGGTCGAGCGTGACGGTGAGGACGGCGCCGTCGCGGCCGGTGCGGACCCAGCCGTCGGCGTCGGCCGCCGTCACGCGCTCTTCTTGGTGTTCCGGTTCGCCCCGCCACGGCTGCGCAGGGTGGCACCGGACTCCGACAGGAGCCGGTGCACGAAGCCGTAGGACCGGTTGGTCGAGGTGGCCAGGGACCGGATGCTCTCCCCGCCGTCGTACCGCTTCTTGAGCTCGTCGGCCAGGGACGTGCGGTCCCCGCCCGTGATGCGCTTGCCCTTGCCGAGGTCCGCCGTGCTCGAGTCGGCCATGACTCCCCTCCGTCGCCGCCGTCGGCGCCGGTCGACACCGGCCCGTCGGGTGCTCGTCCGCGTGGTGCCGCCGTCCCCGTGACGGCCGCCTCCCGCGTCGATGATCACCCAGCGCGCCGACCTCGGCCACGCGAACGGAGGAATCCGGGGTGGGCCCCACGGCGGCCGGCCGTCCTCCCTCCGCCGTGGTCATCGGCACGTGGCGGACCGACACGCCGCGAGCGACGGCCGGACGCCGGTGATCACGCCGGGCGGCGGGGTGCTAGGCGAGCTCGACGAGGTCGGCGAGGTCCTCGCTCCAGGCGTCCTCGGTGCCGTCGGGCAGCAGGATCACCTTGTCGGGGTCGAGCGCGCGCACCGCGCCCTCGTCGTGCGTGACGAGCACGATGGCGCCGGCGTAGGTGCGCAGTGCGTCGAGGACCTGCTCGCGGCTGGCCGGGTCGAGGTTGTTGGTCGGCTCGTCGAGCAGCAGCACGTTGGCGCCGGAGACGACGAGGGTGGCCATCGCCAGCCGGGTCTTCTCACCGCCGGAGAGCGTGCCCGCCCGCTGGTCGGCGGCGTCGCCGGAGAAGAGGAAGGCGCCGAGGATCCGCCGCAGCTCGGTGTCGGTGCTCTGCGGCGCGGCCGCCCGCATGTTCTCCAGCAGCGAGCGGTCGTGGTCGAGCGTCTCGTGCTCCTGCGCGTAGTAGCCGACCCGCAGGCCGTGCCCGGGCCGCACCTCGCCGGTGTCGGGCACCTCGGTGCCGGCCAGCACCCGCAGCAGCGTCGTCTTCCCGGCGCCGTTGAGCCCGAGGACGACGACCCGCGCGCCCCGGTCGACGGCGAGGTCGACGTCGGTGAAGACCTCGAGCGAGCCGTAGCTCTTCGACAGGCCCTCCGCGGTGAGCGGCGTCCGCCCGCACGACGCCGGCGTCGGGAACCGCAGCCGGGCCACCCGGTCCTGCACCCGCACGGCCTCCAGGCCCGCGGCCAGCCGCTGGGCGCGCTTGTCCATGCTCTGCGCGGCCTTGGCCTTGGTGGCCTTGGCCCGCATCTTGTCGGCCTGCGCGGACAGCGCGTCGATCTTGCGCTCGGTGTTGGCGCGCTCCTGCCGCCGGCGGCGCTCGTCGGTCTCGCGCTGGGTCAGGTAGGCCTTCCAGCCGAGGTTGTAGGCGTCGATGGTGGCCCGGTTGGCGTCGAGGTGCCACACCTTGTTGACGACGGCGTCCAGCAGCTCGACGTCGTGGCTGATGACGACCAGGCCGCCCTTGTGCGCGGCGAGGAAGCCCTTCAGCCAGGTGATCGAGTCGGCGTCGAGGTGGTTGGTCGGCTCGTCGAGCAGCAGCGTCTCGGCGTCGGAGAAGAGGATGCGGGCCAGCTCGACCCGGCGCCGCTGGCCGCCCGAGAGGGTCCGCAGCGGCTGGCCCATGACCCGGTCGGGCAGGCCGAGCGCGGTGCAGATGCGGGCGGCGTCGCTCTCCGCGGCGTAGCCGCCCAGGGCGGCGAACTGGTCCTCCAGCTGCCCGTACCGGCGGACGGCGCGGTCGCGCTCGGTGTCGTCGGCCGGCTCGGCCATGGCCACCTGGGCCTTGACCAGCCGGGCCTTGAGGACGTCGAGGCCGCGGCCGGAGAGCACGCGGTCGGTGGCGGTGATGTCGAGGTCGCCGCTGCGCGGGTCCTGCGGCAGGTAGCCGAGCTCGCCGGTCACCTCGACCTTGCCCGCGTGCGGCAGGCGCTCACCGGCCAGCGTGGTGAGCAGGGTCGTCTTGCCGGCGCCGTTGCGCCCGACCAGGCCGATGCGGTCACCGGCCTGCACGCGCAGGGCGATGTCGCTGAGGAGGACGCGGGCGCCGGCGCGCAGCTCCAGGCCGGTCGTCGTGATCACTGATCCCAGGGTAGGCGCTCCCGCGCCGGATCCCGAGTCGATTGCCGGTGACGTCGGCGGCACCGGCCGTCCACAGGTGGGGTGAGAGCGGTTCCGCCGCGCGGTGCGCGCCGTCACCATGCCGGCATGACCTCGACGGACGGACCCCCGGGCCTGCCCTGCCCCGTCTGCGGCACGGCCGCCGCGCCGCCGCCCGCGGCCTGCCCGACGTGCGGGCTGCCCGCCGTCGGCCAGGCGGCGACGGTCGTGGCCCGCCTCGGGGCGACCATCGAGGAGTTCGCCCGGGAGCGGGACGCGCTGCTCGCGACGCTCCGCGCGGCGGCCGCCGGCCCGGTCGCCGCGCCGCGTCCCGTCGCCTGGGCGCCGGCCCCGCCGCCGCCCGCCCCGCCGGTGTTCGTCCCTCCCCCGGCGGCGGCGACCCCGGCGGCCACGACCCCGGTGGCCACGACCCCGGCGGCCACGACCCCGGCGGCCACGACCCCGGTGGCCACGACCCCGGCGGCCGCGACCCCGGCGCCGCGCCGGCGGATCAGCCCGCAGCAGGTGCTGGTGGGCCTCGGCGCGCTGCTGGTGGTGGCCGCGGCCCTCGCGTTCGTGGCGGTCGCCTGGACCCGTCTGGGCGTGACGTTCCAGGCCGCGGTCATGGCCACCGTCACCGCCGCCGCGGTGGCGACGTCGGCCTGGACCGCCCGGCGCGGGCTGCGCGCCACCGAGGAGGCGCTGGCGGCCACCGGCGCGGCCCTGCTCGCCGTCGACCTCGGCGCGGCGCACGCGCTGGGGCTGTGGGGCCTCGACGCGGTGCCGGATCGGCTGTGGGCCGGGCTGTCCTGCGCCGCGGTCGCCCTCGTGGCCCTCGGGCTCGGTCGGCTGACCCGCAGCACCGTGACCTGGCCCGTGGTCGCCCTGCTGGCCGCCCAGCCGGTGGGACTGCTCCTGCTCCCCGACCGGCCCGCCGCGCAGGCCGCCGGGGCCGCGGTCCTCCTGGGGACGGCGCTGGCCGACGTCCTCGCCGTCCTCGTCCTGCGCCCGGCGCTGCACCGGCTCGCCCTCGCGCTCGCCGCGCTGTGGACCGCCGCCGGCGCACTGCGCGGCGTCGGGGTGGCCTGGGAGCAGGGGCCGGCGCAGTCGTGGACGGCCACGGCGGTCCTCGTCGTCGCCGGCGCCGTGACGGTGCTCCTGCTGCGCGAGCTCCGGCTCGCCGACCCGCGCCGGGTCGCCGTCGGCGCCGCCGGGCTGCCGGCGCTGGCGCTCGGCGGGTCGCTGGCCGGTGTGGAGCTCGCGGGCGTGGAGGTGGCCGGCTCGGTCACCGGGGTCGGTCTCGGACTGGTGCTGCTGACCGCCGCGGTGCCCGTGCGCTCGGCCCCCGCCGCACTGGCCGGCCTGCTGAGCGGCGGGGTGGCGCTGGCCGGGGCCGGCGCCGTGGTGCTCGCCGACGCCGGGCGCACCGACCTGCTGGCGCTGCTGGTCCTCGCCGCCGCCGTCCCCGCGACGCTGGCCGCGGTGCTGCGCCCGGAGGTGCGGGTGCCGGCCACCGGCGTCACCCTGGCCGTGCCGGCCCTCGCGGTGCTGCTCACCTCCGACGCCCGTCTGCTGACACCGGAGGCCGCGGGACTGCTCCTCGCGCTGAACGCCGCGATCGCCCTCGGAGTGGCCACCCTGCGGGCCCGGCGGCCCGAGGAGGTCGCCGCGGCGACGGTGGGCGCCGGCACCGGCCTGCTCGCCGGCCTGGTCGCGGGGACCGCCGGTGCCTGGGGCCAGGTCGGGGTGGACCTGGCCGTCGCCGGGGCGGCCGCCGGCGTGTACGCCGTCGTCACGCGGCGGCGGCCGGTGGCGGTGCTCGCCGTCGCGGACCTGGTGGTGGCCGGCTGGATCGCGGCGGCCGGCGCCGACGTCCGGACGCCGGAGGTCTACTCGCTGCCCGCCGCGGCCGGGCTGCTGCTGCTGGCGCTGCCGGCCCTGCGCGCCCGGGCCTGGTCGTGGTCGGCGGAGGGCGGGGCGGTGGCGGTCGCGCTGGCGCCCTCCGCCATCGTGGTCGTCACCGACCCGACGGCGCTGCGCCTGGTCCTCGTCGTCGCCGCGGCGGCCCTCCTGACGGTCGCCGGGACGCTCGGCCACCGCCAGGCGCCGTTCGTCGTCGGCGCCGTGACGCTGGCGTTCGTGGCCCTCGGCCGCCTGTCCGTCTACGCACCCCTGGTGCCGCGCTGGGTCACCCTGGCCACCGCCGGCCTGCTGCTGCTGGTCGTGGGCGCCACCTACGAGCGGCGGCGGCAGCAGGCGCGCGAGGCCGTCGCCTGGGTCGCGCAGATGCGCTGAGCCACCCGCCCTGCCCGGGGCGGCGGGTGCCCCTAGCGTGGGAGCCGGAGGGCCGACGGGAGGGGACGCGATGGCGGCTGCGCCGGTGCCACCGCTGCCCTACCCCGGCCCGGCGGCACCACCCGACCCGGTCGCGCGGCTGCGGCCACCGCAGGTGCTGCTGGCCGTCGGCGTGGTGCTGCTGGTGGCGGCCGGCGTGGCCGGGCCCGTGCTCGTCGGCGGCGCCGCGCGGACCGGCGTCCTCCTCCTCGCGGCGCCGGTGGCAGCGGCCTCCGCGTGGGCCGGGCGGGCCGGGCTGCGCAGCACCGAGGAGGCCTGCGCCGCCGCCGCGGCGGCGCTGGCGCTCACCGGCGCCGCCGTCGGTGACCGGCTCCTGGGCGGCGGGCCGGTGCCGCCGCTCGTGCTCGCAGCCGTCCTGGTCGGCCTGCGCGTGCTGCTGCCGCGCCCGCTGAGCTGGTCGCTGGCCGCGTGGGTGGCCGTCCAGGTGGCGGCGCTGCGGTCGCTGGACCTCCTCGCCTCCGGCGTCCCCCGCGCCGGCCTGCTGCTCGCCGTCGCGACCGCGGGTCTGGGCCTCACCCTCGCCGCACGGGAGACGCTGGCCCGGATCGCGCTGGTCACCACCGCGCCGTGGTGGGTCGCCGGGGTGGCAGGCGGCCTGGGTGCCGCGGCGACCGCCGACGGCCCCGTCCGCTGGGTGCCGGCGGTCCTGACCGTCACCGCGGCCGCCGCCCTGCTGCCCGTGCGGCTGGACCGGGCGGTGCAGTCGCTGCTCGGCCCGCCCCGCGTGGTGCCGGTGCTGGCCGGCCTCGTCGCCGGTGCCGCCGTGGCCGCCGCGCTGTCCACCGGCGGTCCGGTGGCGCTGCTGCTCGCCGGCGAGCTCGGCGTCCTGGTGGTCGCGGTCGCCGCGGCGACGCTGACCGGCTGGCGGCGCGGCCTGCTGCTGCCCGCGGCGGGGGCCGCCGGCGGGACGCTCGTGGTCCTGGCCGTCGCGCAGCTGGTCGCGGCGGCGCGCTGGCCGGCCCTGGTCCTGCTGCTGGTGCTCACCGCGCTGCCCGCGGCCGGTGTGGCCCTCGTGCGCCGCGACGAGCGCCCGACCGCGGCGCCCACCGCCGTCGGCTGCCTGGCCGCGGCGGCGCTGCTGGCGGTGCCGGCCGGGCTCCTGGGGCCGGCGGCGTCCGCGGCCGCCCTGACCGCGCTGTTCGCCGCCACGCTGGCCGCCCGCCCGGGGATGGCCGCCGACGTCCGCGGCCCGACGGGCGCGGTCGGCGCCGGTTGTGCCGCCGCGGCGCTGGTCGTGCTCGCCGTCGACAGCGCCTGGGGACAGCTCGCCCTGCACCTGGCGGTGCACGGGCTGCTCACGCTCGGCTGGGCCGCCCTGCTCTCCCGGCAGCCGGGCCCGGCGGCCCGGCACGAGGCGGCCGCGCGGCGGGTCGGCGCGGCCGACGTGGTGGCCGCGGCCTGGACCTGCGCGGCGCTGGCCGGCGCGACGACGGTGGAGGCCTGGAGCCTGCCGGCCGCGGCCGGGCTGCTGCTGGCCGCCGGCCCGCGGCTGTCCCGCGGCCCGTCCTGGTCGGCCTGGGGTCCCGGGCTCGTCGTCGCGGCGACGCCCTCGACGGTCGCCGCGGTGGTGCAGCCGGGCGCGCTGCGGCCGGTGCTGGTGCTGGCGCTGGCCGCGGCGGGGATGGCGCTGGCGGCGCGCGCGGCGGTCCGGGCGCCGCTGGTCGTCGGGGCCGCCACCGCGGTGGCCCTGGCCCTGGGGCTGGTGCTGGTCGAGCTGCCGCTGCCGCTGGCCGGCGTGCTCGTCGTCGGCACGGCGCTGCTCGCGCTCGGTGCCCGCCGCGAGTCCCGGCCGGTCGCCGGCTTCGGCGCCCGGCTGTCGGAGCTGCGCTGACCGCCGGCTGCGGGGCGGGTGATCAGCGCGGCCCGGGTTCCGCCGTCCGGGCGACGTCGGCTCCGCCACCGGCGGAGGGGTGCCGGCCGGCCGCCGCCAGGTCGGCCAGCTGCAGGGTCCGCGTGACGTCGCTCGGGGACACCACCCCGGCGACGCGGCCGCCGTCGAGGACCACCGCCCGCCCGTCGGTGCAGCCCTGCATCCGGCCGAGCAGGTCGAGCAGCGGCTCCTCCGGGCGGGCGGTCGGGATCTCCGCGGGCGGGCACGCGATGTCGCGCAGCCGCGTCGTGGCCCGGGCCTCCGCCGGCACCGACCGCAGCCGGTTGAGGGTCACCAGGCCGACCAGGGCGCCGCTGCGGTCGACCAGCGGATAGGTGCTGAACCGGTGGGTCAGCACCACCTCGTGCAGGAACTGCTCGACCGGCTGCTCCGGATCGGCGACGAGCACCGGTCCGCTCATCACCCGCCCGACCGGCAGCCCGCCGAGCCGCGCGGACACGTGGGCCTGCTGCTCCTCGGCGGTGGCGGCGTTGACCAGGAACAGGCCGATGAGACCCAGCCACAGTCCGCCCAGCCCGCGGCCGGTGACCAGCTGGAGGGCGCCGAGGGCGATGAGCACGAACCCGAGGAACCGTCCCGCCCGGGACGCCGTCACGGCCGAGGACCACGGGTCGCCGCGCCGCCACCACAGCAGCGCCCGCAGCAGCCGGCCACCGTCGAGCGGGGCCGCCGGGACCAGGTTGAACAGGGCCAGTGAGACGTTGATGACGGCGAGGTAGTCCAGGACGGCCACGGGCAGTCCGTCGGCGCCGGCCAGCCGCGCCAGGACGGCGGCTGCCATGAACAGCACAGCGAGGACGAGGCTGGTCAGCGGGCCGACACCGGCGATGCGGAACTCCGCCCCGGGGGTCCGTGCGCCGCCGCGCAGCCGGGCGACCCCGCCCAGCAGCCACAGCGTGATGCCCTCGACCTCCACCCCGTTGCGCCGGGCGACCAGCGCGTGGGCCAGCTCGTGCGCCAGGAGCGAGGCGAGGAAGGCCGCCGCGGCCACCAGGGCGGCGGTGGCGTAGGCCAGGCCGCTGCGGCCGGGGAGCACCAGCGGGAACCGGCCCAGCGCCAGGCCGCCGGCGATGATCAGCACGATCACCAGGACGCTGGCGTTCACGCCGACCCGGATGCCGGCGATGCGGCCCAGGCGGAAGGTCTCGGTCATGTCGTGCTCCTCGGGCGGCGTGGACGCACAGATCGCTGGCGCACTACCCGGTGGTGCACCACCGATACGGTGACGTGCTGGGACGATGACCGCCCGCGTCCCATGGGGGACGCGGGCGGTCGTGACCTGCAGGAGCGGCCACTCCGCAGGGCCCCGCGCCGAGCCTGCGAGGCGTGGGGGGCGGAGTGGTCCTTCGTCAGACGCGGAAGCCGAGGGCGCGCAGCTGCTCGCGGCCGTCGTCGGTGATCTTGTCGGGGCCCCACGGCGGCATCCAGACCCAGTTGATCCGGATGTCGTCGACCAGGCCGGGGCCGGGGCCGCCGGTCAGCGCGGTGCGGGCCTGGTCCTCGATGACGTCGGTCAGCGGGCAGGCCGCCGAGGTGAGCGTCATGTCCAGGATCGCGACGTTGTCGTCGTCGACGTCGATGCCGTAGACGAGGCCCAGGTCCACGACGTTGACGCCCAGCTCGGGGTCGACGACGTCGCGCATGGCCTCCTCGACGTCCTCCAGCAGCGCCGACTTGTAGGCCGGCAGCTCCGGCGTCGCCGCGTTCTCGGTGGTCTCGCTCATGCCTGTCCTCCAGTCGGGGTGGCCGCCAGCGCACGGGCGGAGGCGTCCTTGAGGGCCATCCAGCTCATCAGCGCGCACTTGATCCGCGCCGGGTACTTCGACACCCCGGCGAAGGCGACGGCGTCCTCGAGCTCGTCCTCGAGCTCCTCGGCCACGGCCGTGTCGCCCTTGGACTGCATCAGGGTCATGAAGTGCTCGCCGGTGGCCAGCGCCTCGGGCACGGAGCGGCCGACCACCAGGTCGTACATGGCCGAGACCGACGCCTGGCTGATCGAGCAGCCCATGCCCTCGTAGGAGACGTCGGCGATCGTGTCGCCGTCGAGGTGGACGCGCAGCGTCACCTCGTCCCCGCAGGTCGGGTTGACGTGGTGCACCTCGGCCTCGAACGGGTCGCGCAGGCCGCGGCCGTGCGGGTTGCGGTAGTGGTCCAGGATGATGTCCTGGTACATCGACTGCAGCTGCATCAGGCGGTTGCCTCCTCCGGCGTCACTCCGAAGAAACGCTGCGCGGCCCGCACACCTTCCACGAGCGCGTCGACGTCGTCGTAGCCGGTGTGCACGTAGAACGTGGCGCGGGTGGTGGCCGGGACGCCGTAGCGCCGGACCACCGGCCAGGCGCAGTGGTGCCCCACCCGGACGGCGATGCCGAGGTCGTCGAGGACCTGGCCGACGTCGTGCGGGTGGATGCCCTCGACGGTGAAGGAGACCGCTCCCCCGCGGGCGACGGTGTCGGGCGGGCCGATGACGGTCACGCCCGGGATCGCCTGCAGCTGCTCGAGGGCGTAGGCGGTGAGCGCCTCCTCGTGCGCCTGGACGGCGTCCATGCCGAGCGTCTGCAGGTAGTCGACGGCAGCGCCGAGGCCGACGACCTGCGCGGTCATCGGCACGCCGGCCTCGAAGCGCTGCGGCGGCGGCATGAAGGTGCTGCCCTCCATGCGCACGACCTCGATCATCGACCCGCCGGTGAGGAACGGCGGCAGCGCGTCGAGCACCTCGTAGCGGCCCCAGAGGACGCCGACGCCGGTGGGCCCGAGCATCTTGTGGCCGGAGAACACGAGGAAGTCCGCGCCGAGCGCCGTGACGTCGACCGGCTGGTGCGGCACCGACTGCGCGCCGTCGACGAGCACCAGCGCGCCGACCTCGCGGGCGCGGGCCACGATCGGCTCCAGCGGGTTGATGGTGCCGAGGATGTTCGACTGCTGGGTGACCGCGACCAGCTTCGTGCGCTCGGTGACCACGGTGGCGAGGTCGGAGAGGTCGAGGCGGCCGTCGTCGGTCAGGCCCAGCCAGCGCAGGGTGGCGCCGGTGCGCTCGCACAGCTGCTGCCAGGGCACCAGGTTCGCGTGGTGCTCCATCTCGGTCACGACGATCTCGTCGCCCTGCCCCACGGCGTACCGGCGGAACGACGGCTCCTTGGCCGTGGCGGCGTTGGACAGCGCGTAGGCGACGGTGTTGACCGCGTCGGTCGTGTTGCGGGTGAACACGACCTCCTCGACGGCGGCGCCGATGAACTGCGCGATCTTCGCCCGGGCCGCCTCGTAGAGGCCGGTGGCCTCCTCGGCGAGCTGGTGGGCGCCGCGGTGCGGAGCGGCGTTGTGGTTCTCGTAGAAGTCACGCTCGGCGTCCAGGACGCTGCGGGGCTTCTGCGAGGTGGCACCGGAGTCGAGGTAGACCAGCCGCTTCCCGTCGCGGACGGTGCGCGACAGGATCGGGAAGTCCGCCCGGATCGCCTCGACGTCCAGCGGGAGGGGCTGCTTCTGCGCCCCACCAGCGGGACGCGAGACGGTCTGGGTCATGCGGATGCGGTCTCCTTCGAGCCTTGGAGGTAGGCGGCGTAGCCCTGGTCCTCGAGCTTGTCGGCCAGCTCCTGACCGCCCTCGTCGACGACCCGGCCGTTGACGAAGACGTGCACGAAGTCCGGCTTGATGTAGCGCAGGATCCGCGTGTAGTGGGTGATCAGCAGGACGCCGACCTCACCCTCCTCGCGGGTGCGGTTGACGCCCTCGGAGACGACCCGCAGCGCGTCGACGTCGAGGCCGGAGTCGGTCTCGTCGAGGATCGCGATGCGCGGCTTGAGCAGCCGCATCTGCAGGATCTCGTGGCGCTTCTTCTCACCGCCGGAGAAGCCCTCGTTGACGTTGCGCTCGGCGAACGCCGGGTCCATCTCCAGGGCCGACATCTCGGTCCTGACGTCCTTGACCCAGGTGCGCAGCTTGGGGGCCTCGCCCTTGACCGCGGTCGCGGCGGTGCGCAGGAAGTTCGACACCGAGACGCCGGGGACCTCGACCGGGTACTGCATGGCGAGGAACAGGCCGGCGCGGGCGCGCTCGTCGACGCTCATGGCGAGGACGTCCTCGCCGTCGAGGGTCACCGTGCCGCCGGTGATCGTGTACTTCGGGTGGCCGGCGATCGAGTAGGCCAGGGTCGACTTGCCCGACCCGTTGGGGCCCATGATCGCGTGGGTCTCGCCCGAGCGGACGGTCAGGTCGACGCCGCGGAGGATCTCCTTGACGTCGTCGCCCTCACCGACCGTGACGTGCAGGTCGCGGATCTCCAGAACCGACACTTCGCTTCTCGCTCTCAGTTCGCGGCCCGGTCGTCGGCGGAAGCCAGGGGGCGCGTGCCGTCGGCGTGCGTGTCGACGTACACGTCCTCCCCGTCCACGCGGACCGGGTAGACGTCGACCGGCTCGGTGGCCGGCAGGTTGGTGGGCTCGCCGGTGCGCAGGTCGAAGCACGACCCGTGCAGCCAGCACTCGATGGTGGGGGCGCCGTCGACGGTCTCGACGTCGCCCTCGGACAGCGGGACCTCGGCGTGCGAGCAGACGTCCTGCAGCGCGTAGACCTCGCCCTCGTACCGGACGACGGCCACGTCGACGTCGGCCAGCTCGATCCGCAGTGCGCCGTCCTCGGGCACCTCGGACAGTCCGCAGACCCGCTCGAAGGCCATGGCTCAGGCCACCTCGACCGGCTGCTCGTCGAGGCCGGGCAGCGCGCCCAGGCGGGTCTCGATCGAGCGCATCAGCCGGTCCTGCAGCGCGTCGACCCCGATCTGGGAGACGACGTCGGCGAAGAAGCCGCGCACCACCAGGCGGCGGGCGGTCTCGGCGTCGATGCCGCGCGAGCAGAGGTAGAACAGCTGCTCGTCGTCGAAGCGGCCGGTGGCACTGGCGTGGCCGGCGCCGACGATCTCGCCGGTCTCGATCTCCAGGTTGGGCACCGAGTCGGCGCGGGCGCCGTCGGTGAGCACCAGGTTGCGGTTGAGCTCGTAGGTGTTCGTGCCGGTGGCCGACGGGCGGATCCGCACGTCGCCGATCCACACCGTCCGTGCGCCCTCGCCCTGCAGCGCACCCTTGTAGAGCACGTTGCTGGTGCAGTTGGGCACCGCGTGGTCGACCCAGAGCCGGTGCTCCTGGTGCTGCGTCTCGTCGGAGAAGTAGACGCCGAGCAGCTCCGCGGTCCCGCCGGGGCCGGCGTACTGCACGTTGCTCACCAGCCGGACCAGGTCGCCGCCGAGGGTGACCACGACCTGCTTGACGGAGGCGTCCCGGCCGACGACGGCGTCGAACTGGCCGCCGTGCACCGCGCCGGGGGCCCAGTCCTGCACCGACACGACCGTCACCTGGGCGCCGTCGCCCACGAGGACGGCGACGCCGCCGGCGTAGCGCGCCAGGCCGCTGTGGTCGAGGACAACGGTGGCCCGCGCGAACGCGCCGACCTCGATCACGAGCTGGCCCCAGACCACCTCGTCGGACCCGGTGCCGGCCAGGCCGAGGGTGACCGGGCGGTCGAGCTGCGCCTCCGGCGCGATGCGGACGACGGCGGCGCCGCCGCTGCGCTGGCGGGCCAGCGCGGCCAGCCGGTCAGCCGGCTCGGGCAGGCCCTTGAGCAGCGGGTCGTCGGCGTCGACGCTGGTCAGCTCGGCGCCCTCGGGCAGGTCGGTCTGCCACGCGAGGGAGGCGTCGGACGGGGCGCCGTCGAGCAGCGCGCGGACCCGGCGCATCGGGGTGAAGCGCCAGGTCTCCTCGCGGCCGGTGGGCACGCCGAAGGCGTCCGGGTCGGTCGAGGTGAACCGCTCGGCCGGCGAGCCGGTCGGCGCCGTCCCGCCGTGCGAGTGCGCGCCCGGCGCGGCCTGCCCGGCGGTGCCGGTGCCGGTGGCGGGCACCGCCGGGGGGCCGGCCTGGGTGCCGACGCCCTCGCTGAACAGCTCGCCGGCGAGGGTCGCCGACTCGGTGGTGAGGCCGGTGGTGCTGGGGGCGTTCTGGTCCGGCATCAGCCGACGGCACCTTCCATCTGCAGCTCGATCAGGCGGTTGAGCTCGAGGGCGTACTCCATGGGCAGCTCGCGGGCGATCGGCTCGACGAACCCGCGGACCACCATCGCCATCGCCTCGTCCTCGGACAGGCCGCGGCTCATCAGGTAGAAGAGCTGGTCCTCGCTGACCCGGGAGACGGTTGCCTCGTGGCCCATCGCGACGTCGTCCTCGCGGACGTCGACGTAGGGGTAGGTGTCCGACCGGCTGATCGTGTCGACCAGCAGGGCGTCGCACTTGACCGTGGACCTCGAGCCGTGCGCGCCCTCGTCGATCTGCACGAGGCCGCGGTAGGAGGTGCGGCCACCGCCGCGGGCCACCGACTTGCTGACGATGGTCGAGGAGGTGTTGGGCGCGGCGTGCACCATCTTGGCGCCGGCGTCCTGGTGCTGGCCCTCGCCGGCGAAGGCGATGGACAGGACCTCGCCCTTGGCGTGCTCGCCGGTCATCCACACGGCCGGGTACTTCATGGTGACCTTGGAGCCGAGGTTGCCGTCGACCCACTCCATGGTCGCGCCCTCGTGGGCGATCGCCCGCTTGGTGACCAGGTTGTAGACGTTGTTCGACCAGTTCTGGATGGTCGTGTACCGGCAGCGCGCGTTCTTCTTGACGATGATCTCGACGACCGCGGAGTGCAGCGAGTCCGACTTGTAGATCGGCGCGGTGCAGCCCTCGACGTAGTGCACGTAGGCGCCCTCGTCGACGATGATCAGCGTCCGCTCGAACTGGCCCATGTTCTCGGTGTTGATCCGGAAGTAGGCCTGCAGCGGGATCTCGACGTGCACGCCCTTCGGCACGTAGATGAACGAGCCACCCGACCACACCGCGGTGTTCAGCGCGGCGAACTTGTTGTCACCGGACGGGATCACGGTGCCGAAGTACTCGCGGAACAGGTCCGGGTGCTCCTTGAGGGCGGTGTCGGTGTCGAGGAAGACGACACCCTGCTCCTCGAGGTCCTCGCGGATCTTGTGGTAGACGACCTCGGACTCGTACTGGGCCGCGACACCGGCGACCAGCCGCTGCTTCTCCGCCTCCGGGATGCCCAGCTTGTCGTAGGTGTTCTTGATGTCCTCGGGCAGCTCCTCCCACGAGGTCGCCTGGGCCTCGGTGGAGCGCACGAAGTACTTGATGTTCTGGAAGTCGATGCCGGACAGGTCCGAGCCCCAGTCGGGCATCGGCTTGCGGCCGAACAGCTTGAGGGCCTTGAGCCGCCGCTCCAGCATCCACTCGGGCTCGTTCTTGCGCGCCGAGATGTCCCGGACGACGTCCTCGTTGAGCCCCCGCTTGGCGGCGGACCCGGCGACGTCGGTGTCGGCCCAGCCGTACTGGTAGCGGCCGAGCTGGTCGATCTGCTCGTCCTGCGTCAGCGGCGTGCCGGCCACCGGCTGCTGCGTGCTGGTCATGCGGGCGTCCTCTCCCGGTCGTTCGTGGGGGTGGTGCTGGTGGACGGTGCGGTGCGCGGCGACCGCGCTGCCCGCTCACCTGGTACAGGGCCCGCGAGCGGGGATCTGTTCCTCCCGCGGGTGCGGTCCCGGCCACTGCCGGCCGGGGCCGATCCCGGCTGGCAGTGGCCGGGGATGTGCGTGGTGCAGACGCCGTCGCCGTGGGCGATCGTGGCCAGGCGCTGTACGTGGGTACCCACCAGCCGGCCGATCACCGCCGTCTCGGCCTCGCACAGCTGCGGGAACTCCGCCGCGACGTGCGCCACCGGGCAGTGGTGCTGGCAGAGCTGCCCGCCGCCGGAGATCGCCGAGGCCGAGGCAGCGTAGCCCTCGGTCGTGAGCGCCTCGGCCAGGGCCTGCGCACGGTCGACGGGGGTGCCCGAGGCGCGGGCCACGGCGTCGGAGGCGCGCTGCTCGAGGCCGGCCAGCTGCGCCTCGGCGACGGCGCGGACGGCGTCCGGCCCGCCGAGGGCGGCGACGTGGCGCAGGGCGGTGAGGGCCAGGTCGTCGTAGGCGTGCCCGAAGCCGGAGCGCCCGGCGTCGGTGAGGTGGAAGCGCCGCGCGGGCCGGCCCCTCCCCCGGCGCGTGCCGGGGGCCGCACGCTCCTCGACCCGGCCGCGCGCGGCCAGCGCGTCGAGGTGCCGGCGCACGGCGGCCGGGCTGATGCCCAGCCGGGCGGCCAGCTCGCTGGCGCTCTGCGGACCGTGCTCGAGCAGCAGCGCGGTCACGCGGTCACGGGTGCGGACGTCGTCGGCCCGCACCGTCCCCACCTGCCCCGCGTCGGTTTCCACAACACGATTGTGTCCTATTTCGGGAGCCCTGCAACCAAGGTCGCCCTAACCCACGCGGCCCGCGACCGTGCCGGTCAGGGGCCGCGTGGGGCAGGTCATACGAGGAGCCTCAGGCTCGTCCGGCGACCTCCGCGCCGGCGACCTCGAAGTCGAGCGCGCCGTCGCGCACGCCGACGGTGACCTGGCGCCCGGCGCCCACCCGGCCGTCGAGCAGCAGCCGGGCCAGCGGGTTGTCGACCTCCCGCTGGATGGCCCGGCGCAGCGGCCGGGCGCCGAACTGCGGCTCGAAGCCGCGGTCGGCGATCCAGGCGACGGCCTCGTCGGTGAAGGCGACCTCGATGCCCTGGGCCGACAGCCGGCGGCGGGTGTCGTCGAGCAGCAGCCGCGTGATCTGCTGCAGCTGCTCGCTCTCCAGCTGCTGGAACACGACGACCTCGTCGATCCGGTTGAGGAACTCCGGCCGGAACGACTCGCGCAGCCGCCGCACCAGGCGGTCGCGCAGCCCGGCGTCGGCCGCCGCGCCGTCGCCGGTGCCGAAGCCCAGCGGGGCGTTGCGGCCCTGGATGAGCTCCGAGCCCAGGTTGCTCGTCATGATCAGCACGGTGTTCTTGAAGTCGACCGTGCGGCCCTGGGAGTCGGTGAGCCGGCCGTCGTCGAGCACCTGCAGGAGGGTGTTGAAGACGTCGGGGTGCGCCTTCTCGATCTCGTCGAGCAGCACCACCGAGTAGGGACGGCGGCGCACGGCCTCGGTGAGCTGGCCGGCGTCCTCGTAGCCGACGTACCCGGGCGGGGAGCCCACCAGGCGGCTGACGGTGTGCCGCTCCTGGAACTCGCTCATGTCCAGCCGGATCATCCGGTCCTGGTCGCCGAAGAGGGCCTCGGCCAGCGCGCGGGCCAGCTCGGTCTTGCCGACGCCGGTGGGCCCGAGGAACAGGAAGCTGCCGATCGGCCGGTCGGGGTCGCCCAGGCCGACGCGCGAGCGGCGCACCGCCTCGGCGACCACGCGGACGGCGTCGTCCTGGCCGACCACCCGCTGGTGCAGGTGCTCCTCGAGCCCGAGCAGCCGCTGCACCTCCTCCTGGGTCAGCTGGGACACCGGGATGCCGGTCTGCCGGGAGACCACCTCGGCGATGTCCTCGACGCCCACCTCCGGGACGCCGGCCTGTCCGCCGCCGGACCGCGCCTGCTCGAGGCGCGCCTGCGCCTCGGCGAGCTGGTCGCGCAGCTCCGAGGCCCGCTCGTACTGCTCGGCCGAGACCGCCTGGTCCTTCTCCCGCTGCAGCCGCTCGACCTCCTGCTCGAGGCCGCGCAGGTCGGTGGGCGGGGTCTTCACCCGCCGGCGGACCCGCGCGCCGGCCTGGTCGATGAGGTCGATGGCCTTGTCGGGCAGGTGCCGGTCGGTCACGTAGCGGTCGGAGAGCTCGACCGCGGCGCGGACGGCGTCGTCGGTGAACCGCACGCCGTGGTGGGCCTCGTACCGGTCGCGCAGCCCGCAGAGGATGGACACGGTGTCCTCGACGCTGGGCTCGGCCACCAGGATCGGCTGGAACCGGCGCTCCAGCGCCGCGTCCTTCTCGATGTTGCGGCGGTACTCGTCGAGCGTGGTCGCGCCGATGATGTGCAGCTCGCCGCGGGCCAGGGCCGGCTTGAGCATGTTGCCCGCGCCGCCGGAGCCCTCAGAGGAGCCGGCGCCGACGACGGTGTGCAGCTCGTCGATGAAGACGATCACCTCGTCGGAGTGCTCGCGGATCTCGTCGATGATCTTCTTGACCCGCTCCTCGAAGTCACCGCGGTACCGGGTGCCGGCGACCAGGCCGGTCAGGTCGAGCTCGACCAGCCGCCGCCCGCGCAGCGTCTCGGGGACGTCGCCCTCGACGATCTGCGCGGCGATGCCCTCGACGATCGCCGTCTTGCCGACGCCGGCCTCGCCGATGAGCACCGGGTTGTTCTTCCGCCGCCGGGACAGCACCTCGACGGTCTGCTCGATCTCCGCCTCGCGGCCGATGACCGGGTCGATGCGGCCGTCGCGGGCCAGCTGGGTCAGGTCGCGGCCGAACTCGTCGAGCGTCGGGGTGTTCGAGGCCCCCGGCTGACCGGGGCCGCCCGGACGGCCGCCGCCGGGTTGCGGGCTCCCGGTGGCGGCCTGCTGGAGCGCCTCCGGGGTGACGCCCCGCTCGCGCAGCACGCGTCCGCCCGGGGAGTCGGGGTTGACGGCCAGGGCGAACAACAGGTGCTCGGGGCCGATGTAGGTGGAGCCCAGCGCGCGGGAGACGCGGTGGGCGTCGAGCAGCGCCCGCTTGGCGGCCGGGGTGAGCGACGGCGGCTCGTCGCGGGGCTCGCCGCGCTGCAGCTGCGGCTCGAGCTGGGCCCGCAGCTGGTCGGGGTCCAGGCCGGTGCGGGCGAGGAACTGGCGGGTCGTCTCGTCGCCGGTCATGGCCCACAGCAGGTGCTCGGTGTCGAGGTCGGCGCTGCCGCCGGCCACCGCCTGGTGGGCCGCGGCGTTGACCAGCTCGCGTGCCTGCTGGCTGAGGAACTGGGTGATGTCGATGCGCTGCCGCTGCGGCTGCTGACCGCCGATGAAGCGGGCGAAGAAGTCGTCGAAGGGGCTGCCGTAGGGGCCCGGGTAGAAGGGGGTGGTCATGCCTCACGTCCAAGGGGGTCGGAGCGGTCGGTGGGCCCTGCCGGAGGGCTCCCGCTCAGGGGGCCCGTACCCGGATGGCCGCACCGACACCGGGAGCGGCGCGTGCGCCGCTGGCACCGGGTGGAGCGCGGGAGGCCGGCCCACGCTTCCGCCCTGTGATCCGCCCTCGGCGAACGGGAGGTGCCCGCCGGCGCGGCTAGCATCGGGACGTGCAGGTCACCCCCTCGCTGGTCTCGCGGGTCGCCCTCGTCAACCTGGTCGCCAACGGCGCGATCGTCGTCACCGGCGGCGCCGTCCGGCTCACCGGTTCCGGGCTGGGCTGCCCGACGTTCCCCACCTGCACCGAGGAGAGCCTGGTCACCACGCCCGAGATGGGTGTCCGGGGCGTCATCGAGTTCGGCAACCGGACGCTGACCTTCGTGCTCGCCGCCGTGGCCCTGGCCGTGGTCGTGGCGGTCTGGCGGTCCCCGCGCCGCGACCTGCGCCCGCTGGCCCTGCTCAGCTTCCTCGGCATCCCCGCCCAGGCGGGGCTGGGCGGCATCACGGTGCTCACCGGGCTGAACCCCTGGACGGTCGCCGCGCACTTCCTCATCTCGACGGTGCTCGTCGCGATCGCGACCGTGCTGTGGCTGCGGTCCCGGGAGCCCGGCGTCGGCCAGCCGGTCGTCCGCCGTCCACTCGCCCTCCTGACCGGCGGGATCGCCGCGGTGACCGCCGCCGTGCTGGTGCTGGGGACCCTGGTGACCGGCAGCGGGCCGCACAGCGGCGACGTCGACGTGAACGACGTCCCGACCGGCGACCGCATGGGCTTCGACCTGGAGGCGATCAGCCAGCTGCACGCCGACGTCGTGTTCCTGCTCGTCGGGCTGACCGTGGCGCTGCTCGTGGCGCTGTACGCCACCGACGCCCCCGGCCGTGTCACGCGTGCCGCCCGCGACCTGCTGGTCGTCCAGCTGCTGCAGGGGCTGGTCGGCTTCGCGCAGTACTTCACCGGACTGCCGGTGGTGCTGGTCCTGCTGCACATGCTGGGCGCGGTGCTGATCACCGTGGCCACCGCCCGGCTGGTGTGGTCGGTCCGTGGCCCGGCGAGCGAGCAGCCGCTCGACGCCCCCGCCGTCCCCGCCGCCGTCACCCGCTGAGCGCCGGGCGGCGCTCCCCGGGCTGTGAGGCTCGACCGGTGCGACTCGACACCGAGGTCCTCGACCACTGCGCCCGGTCCCGGAAGCAGGAGCGCCTGGACGGCGGCGTCGGCCGCCTCGAGGAGCTGCGCACCCGGGAGGTGCTGAGCCGGTGGCTGCCGCGCGCGCGGCAGGCCGCGCACGCCGGGCTGGCCTCGGTCGCGCTCGGCGACGCGCGCCGGCTGCCGTTCGCCGACGGGAGCGCCGACGCCGTCCTGCTGCTGGCTCGTCGCCGGGCGCCGCACCTGAGCCCGTCGTCGTCGGGCGGCGGCCGGACGCCGCGTGTCGACCTGGTGCTGTCTCGCGCACGTCGAGACAGCACCAGGTCGACGACGGGCGCACCCGGCGGTGCTCGACGGCCTCAGTGCGCGCGGTCGTCGTCGTCGAAGGTGAGCGTGAGCGTGCTGGTGTAGCCGGCCCCGGGCGGCTCGACCGACGCGTCCACCGGCTCGGAGCCGGCCGGCCAGACCCGCACCGCGCGGTGTGCGTAGCCGTCCTGCACCGCCGTCTCGTGCTCCAGCTCGACCTCCTGGCCCGGCCGCAGCGCCCGGTGGCCGGGGACGAGGACGGAGTTGAAGTGGACCCAGCAGCCCCCGGGCGTCTCCGGGGAGTCGACGACGCCCCAGCCCTCGGCGTCGTGCCAGACCCGCACCGTTCCCCGCGTCGTCATGCGGAGAGCACCACCGACGCGGTCGGCGGCTCAGACGAGGACGTCGACGGCGATCGCGATGGACAGCAGCGTCATGTGCGTGATCGACACCGAGAACAGCTTCATCGGCCGATCGGGCACCGCGGCGCGGATCCGGTTCAGCCACTGGTGGGACTCGGCCACGTACCAGGCGCCGAGGAGGCCTCCCCCGATGGCGAAGGCCCAGTTCAGGACCGGGGTGACCGACCCCATGAGCAGGGTGGCCCCGAGAGTCGCCCACGCCCACGCGACCGACTGCCGCCCGACGCTCGCCGGGCCGGCGACCACCGACAGCATGGGGACGCCGGCGCGGGCGTAGTCGTCGCGGTACCGGCTGGCGAGGGCCCAGAAGTGCGGCATCTGCCAGCAGAAGACGACGGCGAAGAAGGCGAGCGCCGGCCAGTCCAGCGACCCGGTGACCGCCGCCCACCCGATGAGCACCGGCGCCGCCCCGGGGAAGGCCCCGAAGACGGTGTTGTGCCGGGTGCGGCGCTTGAGCACCATCGTGTAGACGACGGAGTAGGCCAGGATCGCGACCGCGGCCAGCGCCGTGGCCAGCGGCGTGGTGGCGACCCAGAGCAGGGCCAGCGAGGCCGCGGCGAGGACCGCCCCGAACACCAGGGCCGCCCGCGGGGACACCATCCCGGAGGGGATCGGCCGGTTGCGCGTGCGCGACATCAGCCGGTCGATGTCCCGGTCGTACCAGCAGTTGAACGTGTTGGCCGCGCCCGCGGCGAACATCCCGCCGACCATCGTGGCGCCCACGAGCTGCCAGGAGGGCCACCCGTCGGCAGCCATCATCATCGCCGGCAGCGTCGTCACCAGCAGCAGCTCGACGAGCTTGGGCTTGGTCAGCGCGACGTAGGCGCCCACCACCTCGGACAGGCGGCGCGCGGAGACGACCGGTCGCTCGGAGACGGCCGTCACCGGACGGTCTCCTCCACGCGCGGGCGGCAGGGCACCACCGGGCAGGACGGCAGCACGGAGGTCCCTTCAGACCGGCGACGGAACGGACCCCACTGTAGCCCGCGGCCACGGCGGGGACGGCCCGGGATGACTAGGGACGGCCCGGGATGACTAGGGTCCGATCACGTTGACGCCGGGGGGACAGCGGGTAGGGCCGTCGACGACGACGACGGAGGTCTCGGGTCACCGACGCCCGGAGGCACGGCGCCCTACCGGGGACCGCACCGCGTCATCCGCCCGGGAGCACGGGACACCCCGGTCCCCCGGACGGCCCCGTCCACGGCCGATCTCGAGGAGCAGCGCCCGACATGACCACTCAGGCCAACGACACGAAGAGCACCGAGTCCGAGGCCCCGGCCGAGGCCGCCACCGACTCGCCCACCGGCTCCCCGCGCCAGCCGCACCCGACGCTGCCCGAGGGCTTCGGCGACCTCGACCGCCGTGCCATCGACACCGCGCGCGTGTTGGCCATGGACGCCGTCCAGAAGGTCGGCAACGGGCACCCCGGCACCGCCATGAGCATGGCGCCCACGGCCTACCTGCTCTTCCACAAGTGGCTGCGGCACGACCCGAGCGACCCGAACTGGGTCGCCCGTGACCGGTTCGTCCTGTCGATGGGCCACTCGAGCCTGACCCTCTACGTCCAGCTCTACCTCTCCGGCTACGGCCTCGAGCTCGAGGACCTGCAGGCGCTGCGCACCTGGGGCTCGAAGACCCCGGGCCACCCCGAGGTCAACCACACCCCGGGCGTCGAGACCACGACCGGCCCGCTCGGCCAGGGCGTCGGCAACGCCGTGGGCATGGCCATGGCCGCCCGCCGCGAGCGCGGCCTGCTCGACCCCGACACCCCCGAGGGCGAGAGCCTCTTCGACCACACGATCTGGGCCTTCGCCTCCGACGGCGACCTGGAGGAGGGCGTCAGCGGCGAGGCGTCGTCGCTGGCCGGCACCCAGCAGCTGGGCAACCTGGTGCTCGTCTACGACGACAACCAGATCTCCATCGAGGACGACACGAACGTCGCGTTCACCGAGGACGTCGGCAAGCGCTACGAGGCCTACGGCTGGCACGTCCAGCACGTCGACGACGGCGAGGACCTGGCCGCGGTCGACGCCGCGTTCGCCGCCGCGAAGGCCGAGACCGGGCGCCCGTCGATGATCGTGCTGCGGACGATCATCGGCTGGCCGGCGCCGAACAAGCAGAACACCGGGGCCGCGCACGGCTCCGCGCTCGGCGAGGACGAGGTGCGGGCCACCAAGGAGGTCCTGGGCTTCGACCCCGGGCAGACCTTCCAGGTCGACGACGAGGTCATCGCCCACGCCCGCTCGGTGGTGGAGAAGGGGCAGCAGGAGCACGCCGAGTGGCAGCCGCGCTTCGACGAGTGGGCGCAGTCCGAGCCCGAGCGGGCCGCCCTGCTCGAGCGGATGCGCGAGCGCCGGCTGCCCGAGGGCTTCGCGGACGGGCTGCCCACCTTCGACGCCGACCCCAAGGGCGTGGCCACCCGCAAGGCCTCGGGCAAGGTGCTCGCCGCGCTCTACCCGGCGCTGCCCGAGCTGTGGGGCGGGTCGGCCGACCTGGCGGAGAGCAACAACACCGCCGTCGAGGGCGAGCCGTCGTTCCTGCCGGCCGACCGCCAGACGAAGATGTGGAGCGGCGGCCCCTACGGCCGGACCCTGCACTTCGGCGTCCGCGAGCACGCCATGGGCGCGATCATGAACGGCATCGCGCTGCACGGCGGCACCCGCGTCTACGGCGGCACCTTCCTCACCTTCTCCGACTACATGCGCGGCGCGGTGCGGCTGGCCGCGCTCATGCAGCTGCCGGTCACCTACGTGTGGACGCACGACTCGATCGGCCTGGGCGAGGACGGCCCGACCCACCAGCCGATCGAGCACTTCGCCGCGCTGCGGGCCATCCCCGGCCTCGACGTCGTCCGCCCGGCCGACGCCAACGAGGTGACCGTCGCCTGGCGGACGGTGCTGGAGAACAACGATCGCCCGGCCGGGCTGCTGCTGTCGCGGCAGAACCTGCCGGTCTTCGACCGCTCGGAGTTCGGCTCCGCCGAGGGCACCGCCCGCGGGGCCTACGTGCTGGCCGACGCGAGCAACGGGCAGCCGGAGGTGATCCTGCTGGGCACCGGCTCGGAGGTGCAGATCGCCGTCGCCGCCCGCGAGCGCCTGGAGGCCGACGGCGTCCCGACCCGCGTGGTGTCGGTGCCCTGCGTCGAGTGGTTCGCCGACCAGGACCAGGCCTACAAGGACGAGGTCCTGCCGCCGTCGGTCCGCGCCCGGGTGAGCGTCGAGGCCGGCGTCCCCATGGGCTGGCGGGAGTTCGTCGGCGACGCCGGCCGCATCGTGGGCCTCACCCACTACGGCGCCAGCGCGGCCTACTCGGTCCTCTACGAGGAGTTCGGGCTGACCGACGAGGCCGTCGTCGCCGCGGCCCGCGAGAGCATCGAGGCGGCCCGATCCGGGAACGCCGTCCCCGCCGGACCGGTTGCAGCGACCGGCGGGCTCCCCCACCCGACCGGCGACCGCTGAGGCTCCGGCCCAGTCAGACCGGCCCAGTCAGACCGGCCCGATCAGAACGGAAGGCAGAGACATGGCACAGAACGAGAAGCTGGCCGAGCTGTCGTCGGCAGGGGTCGCCGTCTGGCTCGACGACCTCTCCCGCGACCGCATCCGCAGCGGGAACCTGCAGTCGCTGGTCGACGAGTACTCCGTCGTCGGCGTCACCACCAACCCGACGATCTTCGCCGCGGCCATCAGCGGGTCGGACTCCTACGACGACCAGCTGCACGCGATGGCCGTCCGGAAGGTCAGCGTCGAGGAGGCGCTGCGGACCATCACCGCGGCCGACGTCCGCGACGCGTGCGACCTGCTCGCGCCCGTCGCCGAGCGGCAGCCGGGTGACGGTCGCGTGTCCCTGGAGGTGGCGCCGGGCCTGGCGCACGACACCGACGCGACCGCCGCCGAGGCCGCCCACCTGTGGTGGCTGGTCGACCGGCCGAACCTCTTCATCAAGATCCCGGCCACCCAGGCGGGCCTGGCGGCGATCACCACCTCGATCGCCCGGGGCATCAGCGTCAACGTCACCCTCATCTTCAGCCTCGAGCGGTACCGCGCCGTCATGGACGCCTACCTCTCCGGCCTGGAGCAGCGCGTGGCCGAGGACGCCGACGCCGACCTGACCCAGATCGCCTCGGTGGCCTCATTCTTCGTGTCCCGCGTGGACAGCGAGATCGACAAGCGGCTGGAGAAGGCCGGCGCCGACCAGCTCAAGGGCAAGGCGGCGCTGGCCAACGCCCAGCTGGCCTACCAGGCCTACGTGGAGGTCTTCTCCTCCGACCGCTGGAGGGCGCTGCAGGCCAAGGGCGCCCGTCCGCAGCGGCCGCTGTGGGCCTCGACCGGCGTCAAGGACCCGGCCTACCCCGACACCCTCTACGTCAGCGAGCTGATCGCCCCCGGCACCGTGAACACGATGCCGGAGAAGACGATGAAGGCGTACGCCGACCACGGCAGCCCGGGCACCCCGGTGCAGAAGACCTACGAGGAGGCCGCGGCCACGATGCAGGCCATCGCCGACGCCGGGGTCGACCTCGACGACGTCTTCCGCGTCCTCGAGGACGAGGGCGTGCAGAAGTTCGTCGACTCGTGGGACGAGCTGACCGCCTCGGTGCGCGAGCAGCTGGAGGACAAGGCGTGACCCTGGAGGTCTCCTGCCGCGGTCTCGAGGTCCCGGAGGTCGTCCGCACCCAGCTGGCCGGCGACGACGTCGCCGCCCGGCTGGTCGCCGAGGACGCCACCCTCTGGGGCCCCGAGGCCGAGCAGGAGGCCTCCGTGCGGCTCGGCTGGCTCGACTCCCCGGCGACCAGCCGGGAGCTCCTCGCCCGGCTGGCCGCGCTGCGCGCCGAGCTCGCCGCCGAGGGGCTGGACCGCGTGGTCCTCGCCGGGACCGGCGGCGCCGCGCTGGCGGCCGAGGTCGTCTGCCGGACGGCGGGCGTGCCGCTGGTGGTGCTCGACAGCACCGACCCCGGCCAGGTCGCCGCGGCGATGACCGACCTCGACCGCACCGTGGTCGTGCTCAGCCCGGGGTCCGGCGACGCGGTGGAGACCGACAGCCACCGGCGCGCGTTCCTCGCCGCCCTCACCGCGGCGGGGCTGGACGAGGCCCAGGTCGGCCGGCGGTTCGTCGTCGTCGCCGAGCCCGGGTCGGCACCGGCGGAGACGGCGGCGGCGATGGGCGCCCGTGCGGTGTTCCTCGCCGCCCCGGACGCCGACGGCCGCTACGGCGCGCTGTCGGCCGCCGGCCTGGTCCCGGCCGCGCTGGCCGGCGTCGACGTCGCCCCGCTGCTCGAGGACGCCGCCGACCTCGCCGAGCACCTCACCGAACCGCGCAACCCGGCACTGGAGCTCGGGGTGGCGATGGGCGCGGGCTTCCGCACCGGCCGCGACAAGATCGCGCTGGCCGACGGCGGCCCGGGCGGTGACGGCACCCGCATCGTGGGCCTCGGCCTCTGGGTCGAGCAGCTGGTCGCCGGGGCCACCGGCAAGCAGGGGCGCGGGCTGCTGCCCGTCGTCCTCGAGTCGGTCACCGCCCCCGGCGCGGCGGCGCCGGACGCGCTGCTGGCCGTCGTCGGCGGCGACCCGGTGGAGGGCCGGCCCTCGATCGGCGTCACCGGCCCGCTGGGCGCGCAGTTCCTCGGCTGGGAGTACGCGACGGCGGTGGCCGGGCGGGTGCTCGGGATCAACCCGTTCGACCAGCCCGACGTCGCCGGGAGCGCGGCGGACACCGCCCGCTTCCTGGACGACGGCCTGCCCGCCGAGCGGCCGGTGGCGACGGTGGGCGCGGTGCAGCTGCACGCCCCGGGCGGTGGGCCGGGCGGTGATGGGCTGGACGGCGGTGTGCTGGACGGGGTCGACCTGTCGCAGACCGACGCCCTGACCCTGGCCCTCGACGCGCTGCTGGCCGCGGTCCCGCCGCGGGGCTACCTGGCGGTCACGGCCTTCCTCGACCGGGACGCCGACGCCCGCGCCGGCGAGCTGCGGGCCGCGCTGGCCCGGCGGACCGGGCACGCGGTCACCTTCGGGTGGGGGCCGCGGTCCCTGCACGCCACCGGCCAGTACCACCGCGGCGGGCCGCAGGTCGGCGCGTTCCTGCAGGTCACCGGAGCCGTGGAGCAGGACCTCCCGGTACCCGGCCGGCCGTGGTCCTTCGGCGCGCTGCAGGCCGCCCAGGCCGCAGGCGACCGGCGGGCGCTGGCCGAGCGCGGGCGCCCGCTGCTGCACCTGCACCTGACCGACCGGTCGGCGGGCACCGACCAGCTGCTGCGCGCCCTTCCCTGAGGCCGCCCCGGACCGCCCCGACCGCCTCCCCCTGACCCGCCTCGCCCCCGATCCGCGCCGCCCCCGACTCACTCCGCCCTCGACACACACCGCGCCCGGCCGGGAGCCGTCTCCCGGCCGGACGCCCTGGCTCCACCCTCGAGGAGGGTCCATGATCCCCAACCCGCTCCGGGACCCGCGCGACCGGCGGCTGCCGCGCGTCCCCGAACCGTGCGCGCTCGTGGTCTTCGGCATCACCGGGGACCTGGCCCGCAAGAAGCTCCTGCCGGCCGTCTACGACCTGGCCAACCGGGGGCTGCTCCCCACCAACTTCGCGCTGCTCGGCTTCGCGCGGCGCGACTGGGGTGACCAGGACTTCGCCGAGCTGGCCCGCGACGCCGCCCGCAAGGCCGCCCGCACCGAGTGGCGTGAGGAGGTGTGGGAGCGGCTGGCGGCCAACGTCCGGTTCGTCCAGGGCTCCTTCGACGACGACAACGCCTTCGACGAGCTCGCCAACGCGCTCGCCGACCTGGAGAGCAGCCACGGCATCGGGGGTAACGCGGCGTTCTACCTGTCGATCCCGCCGGCGATGTTCCCGGTCGTGCTCAAGCAGATGCAGCGCACCGGCATGGCCGAGAGCACCCCCGACCGGTGGCGCCGCGTCGTCGTCGAGAAGCCCTTCGGCACCGACCTGGCCTCCAGCCGCGCGCTCAACGAGCTGGTCGACTCGGTGTTCAGCGCCGAGGACGTCTTCCGCATCGACCACTACCTGGGCAAGGAGACCGTCCAGAACCTGATGGCGCTGCGGTTCGCCAACGAGCTGTTCGAGCCGGTCTGGAACGGCCACCACGTCGACTCGGTGCAGATCACCATGGCCGAGGACGTCGGCATCGGCGGGCGCGCGGGCTTCTACGAGAAGACCGGTGCGGCCCGCGACGTGCTGCAGAACCACCTGCTGCAGCTGCTGGCGCTGACCGCGATGGAGGAGCCGGTCGAGTTCTCGGCCGACGAGATCCGCACGGAGAAGCTCAAGGTGCTGCGGGCGGTCTCGCTGCCCGAGGACCTGCGCACCTTCGCCGTCCGCGGGCAGTACGAGCAGGGCTGGCTGGCCGGTCAGCGGGCCAGGGGCTACCGGCAGGAGGAGGGCGTCGACCCGCACTCCACGACCGAGACCTTCGCCGCCGTCCGGCTCGGTGTGGAGACCCGCCGCTGGGCCGGGGTCCCCTTCTACCTGCGCACCGGCAAGCGGCTGCCGCGCCGCGTCACCGAGATCGCACTGGTGTTCAAGCGGGCGCCGCACCTGCCCTTCGCCGACACCGACACCGAGGAGCTGGGCAACAACCAGCTGGTCGTGCGCGTGCAGCCCGACGAGGGGGTCACCCTCAAGTTCGGGTCGAAGGTGCCCGGAAGCGTCATGGAGGTCCGGGACGTGTCCATGGACTTCCTCTACGGCGAGCAGTTCACCGAGTCCAGCCCCGAAGCCTACGAGCGGCTGCTGCTCGACGTGCTGCTCGGCGACGCCACGCTGTTCCCCCGCAACGCCGAGGTCGAGGCGTCCTGGTCGGTGATCGACCCGCTCGAGGCGTTCTGGGCCGGCAGCACCCCGGAGCCGTACCGGGCCGGCGAGTGGGGCCCGCGCGCGGCCGACGACATGCTCGCCGCCGAGGGCCGCCGGTGGCGGCGTCCGTGAACCCGTCCCACGAAGCCCCCCACCCAGACGAGGAGACGCCGTGACGACGCTGTGGGACACCACCGGCTCGGCCGTGGTGAAGGAGCTGGCCGCCCAGCGGCGGACCGGCGGCGCGGTGCTGTCCGGAGTCGCGCTGACGCTGGTCGTCGTCGCCGACGAGAGCCGGGTCACCGAGGCCGAGGAGGCGGCCACGACGGCCGCCGAGCAGCACCCCTGCCGGATCCTCGTCGTCGTCCGGCGGCAGATCGAGGCGCCCGTGCCGCGGCTGGACGCCGAGGTGTCGATCGGCGGCCGGCTGGGCCCCGGCGAGGCCGTCGTCATGCGCATGTACGGGCGGCTGGCGCTGCACGCCGAGTCGGTCGTGCTGCCGCTGCTGGCCGCCGATGCGCCCGTGGTCACCTGGTGGCACTGCGACGCGCCGACGCGGCTGACCACCGACGCCCTGGCGGTCATCGCCGACCGGCGGATCACCGACAGCACGACGTCGGCCGACCAGCTGCGGGCGCTGCGCACCCGCGCCCAGGACTACGCCCCCGGCGACACCGACCTGGCCTGGACCCGCGCCACCCCGTGGCGGGCGACCCTCACCTCGGCCCTGGACTCGGTGTCCGGCCGCCGCGGCGACGCCGTCCACGTGCTCGGCGGCCGGGTGGAGGGCGAGCCGGGCGCGGCCACGGCACGGCTGCTGGCCGGCTGGCTGCAGTCGCGCTGCGGCTGCCCCGTCGACGTCGTCCCCACGCCCCGCCACTCCGGCCCCAGCGGCGTCGACGCGGTCGTGCTGCAGCTGGACCAGCACGAGGAGGTCCGGGTCCACGCCGACCGCCGCGGCGGCGCGGTGATCAGCCAGCCCCACCGGCCCGACGCCACCATGGCGCTGCCCGAGCGCCCGCTCGGCGACCTGCTCGGCGAGGAGCTCCGGCGGCTGGACCCCGACGAGCCCTACGCCGAGGCACTGGAGGCCGCGACCGGGATCTCCGGCCTGGTCGGCCGGGAGTCGGTCCGCGCGCACGTCTGGGTCGACCCGGCCGAGCACACGCAGGCCCCGTTCGCCGGGGACCAGGTCGGGCAGAACAGCCCGCACGGTGCGGCGCCGACCGTGCCCCTGGACTCCGAGGGTGCCGACGAGGTCGCGCAGCACGGCGAGCACGACAGCCCGGACCCGACCGCGCCGGAGACCGTCCGGTGACGCAGTCCCCGGGGGACCGCATCGTCGCCCGGCTGGCCGAGCGCACCGACGGGCCGGTGCCCGACGTCGTCGTCGAGCCCGACGCCGAGATGCTGGCCCGGGCGGCCGCGGCCGCCCTCGTGGCGCGGCTCGCCGCGGCGCAGGCGGTGCACGGGACGGCGTCGGTGGTGCTGACCGGCGGCGGCGTCGGCACCGCGGTGCTGCGGCACGTGGCGCAGCTGGCCGAGGAGCCGGCCCCCGGTCAGCAGGTCGACTGGACGGCGGTCGACGTGTGGTGGGGCGACGAGCGCTTCGTGCCCGCCGACGACGACGAGCGCAACGAGAAGGGCGCCCGCGAGGCGCTGCTGGACCGGGTCGGGGTGCCCGCGGAGCGGGTGCACGCGATGCCCGCCTCCGACGCCGGCTTCGACGGGCCCGAGGCGGCCGCGGAGTGGTACGCCGGGCAGCTGGCCGCCGCGGCCGGCGAGGGCCCGCTCCCCCGCTTCGACGTGCTGCTGCTGGGGATGGGGCCGGAGGGCCACGTCGCGTCGATCTTCCCGCACTCCCCCGCGGCCACCGACGAGCGGCCGGTGGTCGCCGTCCGCGACTGCCCGAAGCCGCCGCCCACCCGGGTGAGCCTCGGCTTCGGCGCGATCGCCAGTGCCGAGGAGGTGTGGCTGCTGGTGTCCGGCGAGGGCAAGGCCGACGCGGTGGCGAGCGCGCTCGGCGGCGCGGCGCCCGTCGACCTGCCCGCCGCCGGTGCCCGCGGCCGCCGGGCCACCCGCTGGCTGCTCGACGCCGCGGCGGCCGGGCGGTTGCCCGGCGCCGCGGACTGACCGGGGGGAGTTCCCGGTCCCGGCGGACCGCTCAGGCGCCGCGGCGGGCCCGGAGCTTGGCGAGGGCCTCCTCGAGCAGGGCGTCGCCGTCGGCGTCGCTGCGCCGCTCGCGGACGTAGGCGAGGTGGGTCTTGTAGGGCTCGGTGCGCGGCGCGGGGGGCGGCGCCTGCTCGTCCTGGCCGGCCGGGAGACCGCACCGCGGGCAGTCCCACAGCTCGGGCACCTCGGCGTCGGTGGCGAAGGCCACCCGCGTCTCGTGCCCCTGGCTGCACCAGAAGGCGATCCGGTTGCGCGGCGCTGCTTCGCCGCGCTCCGCCTCCCCCATCGGACCCGCACCGACCCGCGTACCCCGGATCGCATTGCCACCAGCCACGAGCGCCCCCTCAGGACCCGACCTGCTCCGCGACGTGCCATGACGTCGTCGCGCGGCGCCGTCTCACCGCCGGGGCAGTCTATGGCCTGGGGGGTGTCCCCCCGATCACGTTTTCGCCGCAACACCTGCGGATCGTGACGCTCAGATCTTCAGCAGGATGCCGAGCGTGACGATGCACACCGCCCAGATCAGGCCGGTGAACACGGTGAGCCGGTTGAGGTTCTTCTCCACGACCGAGGACCCGGACAGCTGCGAGGACACCGCGCCGCCGAACATCGAGGACAGCCCGCCCCCCTTGCCGCGGTGCAGGAGGATCAGCACCACGAGCAGCACGCTGGCGAGGACCAGCACCACGTTGAGGACGAGCTCGAACATGGGTCCAGGGTAGCCGGTGGCGCCGGGCGCTCCGGTCAGCGCACGCCCGCGGTGGCCAGGTCGTAGCCGGCGTAGGGCTGCATGACGACGCCGTTGTGCAGCCGCTGACCGGCCAGCAGCTGCAGGCGCGTCTCCACGAGCGGCACGTAGGCGTGCGTCGCCCGGGCCGCGGTGGCCACCTCGCGCCACGCCGCGCGGGCCGCCCCGGCGTCGGTGGCCTGGCGGGCGGCGTCGACCAGGCCGGACAGCGCCGGGTCGGTCAGCCGGGCGTAGTTGGTGTTGCCGACCGCGCTCACCGACCGGCCGTCGGCCAGCGGCACCAGGAACGACCCGGGGGTCGGGAAGTCGGCGGTCCAGGTGGCCAGCACGATGCCGTAGCCGTTGCGGGCCACGTTGTCCGGGCTGCCGACGTCGGTGGCGTAGAAGCTCGCCGCCGGGAGCGGGCGCACCTCGGCGAGGATGCCGACGGCCTCCAGCTGCCCGGCGACCGCGTCGGCGACCGCGATGCTGGTCGGCGCGTCGGGGACGGCGAGCACCGTGCTGAAGCCCTGCGGCTGCCCGCAGGCGGCAAGGGCGGCGCGGGCGGCGTCGGGGTCGGGACCCGGGTCGGGCTCCTCCGGGCCACCCGGGATCGCCCGCGGCCACAGCTGCGAGGTGCGCACCGCGTCGTCCGCGCCCAGCGCGGCGTCCTGGACGGCGCGCCGGTCGATGGCGGCGGCCACCGCGGCCCGGCAGTCGGCGTTGCCCATCGGCGCGACGTCGGTGGGCAGGGCGAGCATGCGCACCGCCCCGCTGGTCACGTCGTCGACCCGGTCGGTCAGCGGCACCTCTCCCCCGGCGCCCTCGGCCAGGCGGGCGGTGGTGGCGGTGTGCACGCCCGTGCCCGAGACGTCGACGTCGGCCGACCCGGCGAGCAGCGCCTGGTCGCGCTCGAGGTTGGACATCCCGGTGCGGACGACGACGCGGTCGGGCAGCGCCGAGCGGACGGGGTCGGCCGCGCGGTCCCAGTTCGGGTTGCGGTCGAGGACGATGCCGGTCTCGGCGTCGACGGTGGTCACCGCGTAGGGACCGGAGGAGACGGGGTCGCGGCCGTAGTCGGCGCCGGTGTCGTTCTCCACCGGCACCGGGCTGCTCGAGGGCAGCGCCAGCACGTAGGGGAAGTCGGGCTGGGCGGCGCGCAGCCGGAAGACGATCGTGAGGTCGTCGGGCGTCTCCACGGCGGCCAGGCCCAGCTTGCCGGGGTCCTCGTCCTGGTAGGGCCCGGCGTAGGGGTCCTCCGGGTCGTCGAGCAGGTCGACGACGTAGGTGGGCCCGCCGACGACGACGTCGGAGGCGAAGGACCGCTCGACGCCGTACTTGACGTCGCGGGAGGTGATAGCCCGCCCGTTCTCGAAGCGGGCGCCCTCGCGGATGGTGAACGTCCAGGTCAGCCCGCCGTCGGTGGTGGTGCCGGTGTCGGTGGCGAGGTCGGGCACCAGGTCGCCGGTGCTGCCGGGCTCGGAGGAGTAGGTGACCAGCGTGCGGGTGTAGAGCCGCATGAGGTTCCACACGCCCGGCTGGTAGGAGCGCTGCGGGTCGAGGCTGTCGACCTCGCCGGTGACCACGCGCAGCGTCCCGCCGGTGGCCTCGGAGGCCGAGCGGACGCCCTCGACGCCGGCGTCGGGCCCGTCGCCGAGCACGGGCACGCCGGCGGCGCCGTCCCGGCTCGCGCCGCAGCTGACCGCGAGGACGACGACGAGCACGACGACGCCGACCAGGGCGAGGACCCGGCCGGCGGTGCCGCGCAGCCAGGCGGCCCGGCGGCCCGGAGGTCGGGTGGGCGTGCTCCCGGAGGAGCGCTCGCGCGTGCTGTCCACCCACCCGCCCCCACTGGGCCGCCGGTGGCTGCTAGCTGCCCTCGGCGGCGATCCGACAGATCTGCGCGAACTCGTCGGCGTCCAGGCTCGCGCCCCCGACGAGTGCGCCGTCGACGTCCGGCCCGGCCAGGATCCCGGCCGTGCTGGCGGCCTTCACCGACCCGCCGTAGAGGATACGGACCCCCGCGGCCGTCTCCGGGCTGAAACGCTCGGCGAGCCGTGACCGCAGGGCACCACACACCTCCTGAGCGTCCTCGGGCGTGGCCACCTCCCCGGTGCCGATCGCCCACACCGGCTCGTACGCCAGCACGACCTCCCCCACCTGCTCGGCGGGAAGGCCCTCCAGCGCCGCGTCGAGCTGGGCGGTGCAGTGCGCGACGTGCCCGCCGGCGCGGCGGACGTGGAGCCCCTCCCCGACGCACAGGATGGGCGTGAGCCCGTGCCGCAGCGCCGCTGCGACCTTGGCGGCCACCTCGGCGTCGTCCTCGCCGTGCAGCGCCCGCCGCTCGGAGTGCCCCACGACGACGAAGCCACAGGCCAGCGCGGCGAGCATCCCGCCGCTGACCTCGCCGGTGTAGGCGCCCGAGTCGTGCGCCGAGAGGTCCTGCGCGCCGAAGCCGACGGCGAGCTTGTCGCCCTGGACGAGGGTCTGCACGCTGCGCAGCGCGGTGAACGGCGGGAGGACGACGACCTCGGCGTCGTCGAGCTGCTTCTCGGTGAGGCTGAAGACGAGCTTCTGCACCAGGCCGATGGCCTCCAGGTGCGTCATGTGCATCTTCCAGTTGCCCGCGATGAGCGGGCGGCGCCCCTCGCGGCGGGCCGGCGGCTGGGTGCGGGCCATCAGCCCTCCCGCCCGTCGGCGAGCACCGCGAGACCGGGCAGCTCCCGGCCCTCGAGGTACTCCAGGGACGCCCCGCCGCCGGTGCTGATGTGCCCGTAGGCGGCCTCGTCGAGCCCGAGCTGGCGGACGGCGGCCGCGGAGTCCCCGCCACCGACCACCGACAGCCCGTCGACGGCGGCGACGGCCTCGGCCACGCCGCGGGTGCCGGCCTGGAACGGCGCGAGCTCGAACACGCCCATCGGGCCGTTCCAGAACACCGTCCGCGCGTCGGCCAGCTCGCGGCCGAACGCCTCGACCGTGCGCGGGCCGACGTCCAGGCCCATCTGGTCGTCCGGGATCCGGTCAACGGGGACGGTGGTCGTCTGCGCCGCGGCGCTGAACTGCGGCGCGCAGACGACGTCGAGCGGCAGCACGATCCGGTCGCCGGCCTCGGCGAGCAACCGCCGGCAGGTGTCGACCTGGTCGGCCTCCAGCAGCGACTTCCCGACGCCGGAGCCCTGCGCGGCGAGGAAGGTGAAGCACATGCCGCCACCGACCAGCAGCCGGTCGACCTTGGGCAGCAGCGCCTCGATCACGGCGAGCTTGTCGCTGACCTTCGAGCCGCCGAGCACGACCACGTAGGGCCGCTCGGGGTCGCTGGTGAGCCGGGTGAGGACGTCGAGCTCGGTGGCCACCAGCCGGCCGGCGACGTGCGGCAGGCGCTGCGCGACGTCGTAGACCGACGCGTGCTTGCGGTGGACCGCCCCGAAGGCGTCGTCGACGTAGACGTCGGCCAGCGCGGCCAGCCGGTCGGCCAGCCCGCCGCGCTCGGCGTCGTCCTTGGCCGTCTCGGCCGCCTCGAAGCGGACGTTCTCCAGCAGCAGGACGTCGCCGTCGCCGAGGGCCGCGGCCCGCTGGGTCGCGTCGTCGCCGGCGACGTCGGTGGCCAGCGGCACCTCCGTGCCGAGCAGCTCCCCGAGCCGCGCGGCGACCGGGGCCAGGGAGTACTGCGGGTCCGGCGCACCCTTCGGGCGGCCCAGGTGGGCGGCGACCACGACGCGGGCGCCGGCGTCGCGGAGCGCCTGCAGGGTGGGCAGGCTGGCGCGGATCCGCCCGTCGTCGGTGATCGCGCGGGTCTGCTTGTCGAGGGGGACGTTCAGGTCGGCGCGCACGAGCACGCGCCGACCCGAGACCCCCTCGGCGAGCAGGTCGTCGAGGGAACGCATGGCGTGCGGCGTCAGAGCGAGCGGCCGACGAGCTCGACGGAGTCGACCAGCCGGTTGGAGTAGCCCCACTCGTTGTCGTACCAGCCGAGGACCTTGGCCATCGGTCCGAAGACCTTGGTGAGCTTGGAGTCGTAGATGCAGCTCGCCGGGTCGGTGACGATGTCGGAGGAGACGATCGGGGCGTCGGTGTACTTGAGGATGCCGGCCAGGGGGCCGGCCGCGGCCTCGCGGTAGGCGGCGTCGATCTCGTCGGCCGGCACCTCGCGGGAGAGCTGGACGGTGAGGTCGGTGGCCGAGCCGGTGGGCACCGGGACGCGGACGGCGTAGCCGTCGAGCTTGCCCTGCAGCTCCGGCAGGACCAGGCCGATCGCCTTGGCCGCACCGGTCGAGGTCGGGACCATGTTGAGCGCGGCGGCGCGGGCGCGGCGCAGGTCCTTGTGCGGGCCGTCCTGCAGGTTCTGGTCGGCGGTGTAGGCGTGGATCGTGGTCATGAGCCCGCGCTCGATGCCGAACGAGTCGTTGAGCACCTTGGCCAGCGGGGCCAGGCAGTTGGTGGTGCAGGACGCGTTGCTGATGATCGTCTGCGAGCCGTCGTACTTCTCGTGGTTGACGCCCATGACGATGGTCAGGTCGTCACCGGTGGCCGGCGCGGAGATGACCACCTTCTTGGCGCCGCCGGCGTCCACGTGCTTGCGGGCGTCGTCGGCCTTGGTGAAGAAGCCGGTGGACTCGACGACGACGTCGACGCCCAGGTCGCCCCAGGGCAGGCTGGCCGGGTCGCGCTCCGAGAGCACCTTCATGGTCGACCCGGCGATCTTGATGCCCTCGCCGTCGGCGGCGACGTCCTCGGACAGCACCCCCAGGATGCTGTCGTACTTCAGCAGGTGGGCGAGGACCTCGGGGCTGGTCAGGTCGTTGACCGCCACGATCTCGATGTCCTTGCCGCTGGCCGCGGCCGCCCGCCAGAAGTTGCGGCCGATCCGGCCGAACCCGTTGATGCCCACCCGTACGGTCACAGCTGACCCTCCATGTGCTCGACTGTCGCCTCGGTCGGCCACGCGGTCGCGCGGCCGCGATCCGCGACGACCCTATCGGCCGGGGCGCGCGCCGTCCGGGTGAGCCCCGGCCGGCCATGGGGAGCCCCCGCAGCGCGGAGGGCTCCCCGGGTGACGCCGTGCGGAGAGGGCGGTCCTGCCGCTACTGGGCGAGCATGTCCTCGGTCACGACCGACTCTGTGTCGGGGATGCCGAGGTCCTTGGCGCGCTTGTCGGCCATGGCCAGCAACCGGCGGATCCGGCCCGCGACGGCGTCCTTGGTCATCGGCGGCTCGGCGCGCTGGCCGAGCTCCTCCAGCGAGGCCTGGCCGTGCTCGAGACGCAGCCGGCCGGCGACGAGCAGGTGCTCGGGTGCGTCGCCGGCGAGGATCTCCAGCGCCCGCTCGACCCGGGCGCTGGCGGCGACGGCGGCACGCGCGGAACGGCGCAGGTTGGCGTCGTCGAAGTTGGCCAGCCGGTTGGCGGTGGCCCGGACCTCGCGGCGCATCCGCCGCTCCTCCCAGGCCAGCACGGCGTCGTGGGCGCCCATGCGGGTGAGCAGCGCGCTGATCGCGTCGCCGTCGCGGACGACCACCCGGTCGGCGCCGCGCACCTCGCGGGCCTTGGCCGCGATGCCGAGCCGGCGGGCCGCGCCGACGAGGGCCATGGCGGCCTCGGGGCCGGGGCAGGTGACCTCCAGGGAGGAGGAGCGGCCGGGCTCGGTGAGCGAGCCGTGGGCCAGGAAGGCGCCGCGCCAGGCGGCCTCGGCGTCGTTGATGCTGCCGGAGACCACCGAGGGCGGCAGGCCGCGCACCGGGCGGCCGCGCTGGTCGACCAGCCCGGTCTGCCGGGCCAGGCCCTCGCCGTGCTTGGCGATGCGCACCAGGTAGCGCACGCCGCGGCGGATGTTGCCGCCGGCCAGCACGCTGACCCCACTGGTGTAGCCGTAGACCTCGCTGATGTCCCGCCGGAGCCGGCGGGCCACCGACCCGGTGTCCAGCTCCGCCTCGATGACGACGCGGCCGCCCACGATGTGCAGCCCGCCGGAGAAGCGGAGCAGCGCGGTGACCTCGGCCTTGCGCTCGGAGGTCCGCGTGCACTCCACCCGGGACAGCTCGTCCTTGACCATGGCGGTCATCGCCACGACGACCACCCCCTCACCTGCTGCGGCGCCATACGCGGCGTCACCTCTCCCCCTCGAACCGTCCGGTCACCGTCGGAACCGGTGCACCGGCTGCGACCCCTACCCGTCACCGCGCTCCGACCACCACCGAGGCCAGCGCGGCCGACAGCCGCGTGGGGTCGTGGCGCGGTGAGCCGTCGAGCTCGGCGACCGGAGCCAGGACGAGCTCGGCGCCGCACTCGCGCACTGCAGACAGGAGACCACAACGGTCAACCACCGATTCCGCATCCGCGATCACCGTGTGCAGCGCCACACCGCCCAGGTGCCCCTGGAGCACCCGGAGGTGCTCCTCCGGTGAGAACCCGTCGGTCTCCCCTGGCTGGGGCTCCAGGTTGAGCACCACGACCACCCGGGCGGGGCTCGCGGCCAGCGCCGCCCGCAGCCGGGGCACCAGCAGGTGGGGCAGCACGGAGGTGTACCAGGAGCCGGGGCCCAGCGACACGACGTCGGCGGTCGCGATGGCGGCCAGCACGTCGGGGTGCACGGGCGGGTCGGCCGGCGAGACCAGGATCTCCCGCACCCGGCCGGGCGTGGACGCGATGGCGACCTGCCCGCGGATCGTGCGGGTGCGGGCCGGGTCGTCGGGGTCGGACGTCTCCACGCGCGCGACGAGGTCGAGCGGGACGTCGGCCATCGGGAGCACCCGGCCGCAGGCGCCCACGAGCTCCCGGGCGGCGTCGAGCGCGCGGACGGTGTCGCCGTCGTGCAGCTCCACCAGGCCGGTGAGGACGAGGTTGCCGACCGGGTGCCCGGCCAGCACGCCGGTACCGCCGAGCCGGTGCTGGAACAGGCGCGCCATCTGCTGCCGGGCGGGGTCGGCACCGGCCAGCGCGGCCAGGGCCATGCGCAGGTCACCGGGCGGCAGCACGGGCATCTCGCGGCGGATCCGCCCGGAGGACCCGCCGTCGTCGGCGACGGTGACGACGGCGGTCAGATCCGAGGTGATCAGGCGCCAGGCGCCCAGGGCCGCGGCGAGTCCGTGGCCGCCACCGAAGGCGACCACCCGGGGAGGCGCGCCCACTACTCGCGGCCCAGGTCGCGGTGGCGGGCGACGGCGTCGATGCCCTCGGCCGACAGCCGGCGGGCGAACTCCTCGGCGATGGCGACGCTGCGGTGCTTGCCGCCCGTGCAGCCGACCGCGAGCGTCAGGTAGCGCTTGCCCTCCCGCCGGTAGCCGGGCACGAGCAGCCGCAGCACGTCGGTGTAGCGGTCGAGGAACGGCCCGGCGTCCTCCTGGCCGAGCACGTAGTCCCGCACGTCCGGGTCCTGCCCGGTGTGCGGGCGCAGCTCGGGCAGCCAGTGCGGGTTGGGCAGGAAGCGCGCGTCGACGACGAGGTCGGCGTCCAGCGGCAGGCCGTACTTGAAGCCGAAGCTGAGCACGGTCGCCGTCAGCGGCGGGGTCCGGCCCTCCCGCGCGAAGGCGTTCTCCAGGGTGGCCCGGAGCTGGTGGACGTTGAGGTCGCTGGTGTCGACCCACAGGTCGGCCTCGCCGGCGATCCCGGTGAGCAGGGCGCGCTCGGCGGAGATGCCGTCGATCAGCCGGCCCGAGCCCTGCAGCGGGTGCTCGCGGCGGTTGGACTCGTACCGGCGCACCAGCACCTCGTCGCGCGCGTGCACGTAGACCACCCGCGGCCGGTGCCCGGCCGCGGCCAGCACCCGGATGGCCTCCTGCAGGTCGCTGGAGAAGGCCCGGCTGCGGACGTCGACGACCGCGGCGAAGCGGCGGACGTCGCCGCGCGCGCCGAGCTCGACCATCGGCAGCAGCAGCGCCGGCGGCAGGTTGTCGACGACGTACCACCCGAGGTCCTCCATCACCCGCCCGGCGGTGTTCTTCCCGGCGCCGGAGAGCCCGGTGACCACCACGACGTCCAGCGGCGGCGTCTCGGTGCTGCTCCCGTCGAGGCCGGCCGGGACGTCGGCCTGCGGACCGGCCTGCCCGTCCCGCGCGGCGCCGTCCGCGGTCGGCGCCGCCGTCGTCGCCCCGGTCCCCTGCTCGGCGCTCACGAGGCGACCCGCCCGACCTCGGCGGTGTCGCCGGCGCCGGGGACGGGCGTGCCCCGCTCGGCCGGTCCGGCCGGCGCGGTCGTCGTCTCCACGACCCGGGGGTCGGCGGACTCCTCGGCGGCGGGCTCGGCGGCGCGCTCGGCAGGCTCGGCGGGCTCGGCGACGGCGGCCAGGACCGCCTCGGCGGTGCGGCGGCCGATCCCCGGTACCGCCGTGAGCTCGTCCACCGAGGCCGCGCGCAGCCGCTTGAGGGACCCGAACTGCTTCATCAGCGCCTTCCGCCGCGTCTCCCCGAGACCGGGGACGTCGTCCAACAGGGAGACCAGCATGCTGACCGACCGCTTCTGCCGGTGGTAGGTGATGGCGAACCGGTGGGCCTCGTCGCGCACCCGCTGCAGCAGGTACAGCGCCTCGGAGGTGCGCGGCAGGATCACCGGGTCGTTCTCGCCGGGCAGCCACACCTCCTCCATCCGCTTGGCCAGCCCGCAGACGGCGACGTCGACGATGCCGAGCTCGTCGAGCGACCGGGCGGCGGCCGCGACCTGGGGCGCGCCGCCGTCGACCACGAGCAGGTTGGGCGGGTAGGCGAACCGGCGCGGCCGTCCCTCCTCCGCGGCGACGCCCTGCTCGTCGATGCGGTCGGCCTCCTCCTTGAGGTGGCGGGCGAACCGACGGCGGACCACCTCGGCCATGGCCGCGGTGTCGTCGGTGCCGTGCTGGACGGAGAAGCGGCGGTAGTCGGACTTCTTCGCCAGGCCGTCCTCGAACACCACCATCGAGGCCACGACGTTCGTCTGCTGCACGTGCGAGACGTCGATGCACTCGATGCGCAGCGGCGCCTCGGGCAGCTCGAGGGCCTCCTGCAGCTCGGAGAGCGCGAGGCTGCGGGCGGTGAGGTCGCTGGAGCGCTTGACCCGGTGCCGGGCGAAGGCCTCCTTGGCGTTGCGCTCGACGGTCTCCAGCAGGCTGCGCTTGTCGCCGCGCTGGGGTACCCGCAGCGACACCCGGGAGCCGCGCAGCTCGGTGAGCAGTTCCTCGTAGACGTCGGCGTCCTCGGGCAGCTCGGGGACCAGCACCTCCTTGGGCACCGCCTCCCCGGCCTCGCCGACCCCGGTCTGCTCGTCGACCCCGCCGTAGACCTGCAGGAGGAACTGCTCCACCAGCTCGCCGGTGGTGACCTCCTCGACCTTGTCGATGATCCAGCCGCGCTGGCCGCGCACCCGCCCGCCGCGGACGTGGAACACCTGGACGGCGGCCTCCAGCTCGTCCTGCGCGAAGGCGACGACGTCGGCGTCGGTGCCGTCCCCGAGGACGACGGCCTGCTTCTCCATGGCCCGCTTGAGCGCACCCAGGTCGTCGCGCAGCCGGGCGGCCTTCTCGTACTCCATCGCCTCGGCGGCCTCGGCCATCTCCCGCTCCAGCCGCTTCACCATGAGGTCGGTGCGGCCGGCCATGAAGTCGCAGAAGTCCTCGACGATCGCGCGGTGCTCCTCGGCGCTGACCCGGCCCACGCAGGGGGCGGCGCACTTGCCGATGTAGCCGAGCAGGCAGGGGCGGCCGATCTGCCCGGCGCGCTTGAACACGCCGGTGGAGCAGGTGCGGGCCGGGAAGACGCGGGTGAGCGTGTCGAGCGTCTCCCGGATCGCCCACGCGTGCGCGTAGGGGCCGAAGTACCGCACGCCCTTCTTCTTCGGGCCGCGCATGACCTGCAGCCGCGGGTACTCCTCGTTGAGCGTCACGGCGAGGCTGGGGTAGCTCTTGTCGTCGCGGTAGCGGACGTTGAACCGCGGGTCGAACTCCTTGATCCAGTTGTACTCGAGCTGGAGGGCCTCGACCTCGGTGCCGACGACGGTCCACTCGACGCTGGCCGCCGTCGTCACCATCTGGCGGGTGCGCGGGTGCAGGCCGGCGACGTCGGCGAAGTAGCTGTTCAGCCGCTGGCGCAGGCTCTTGGCCTTGCCCACGTAGATGACGCGGCCGTTGGGATCGCGGAACCTGTAGACCCCGGGCGACTCGGGGATGGAGCCGACCGCCGGTCGGTACGTGGACGGGTCGGGCACGTGTCCACAGTAGGTCGGAGCCCCGACGGTCCGCCCGCCTCCCGTCCCGGGAACCACACGGGTGTGGTTCCCGGGCTGCCGGTGCGGTCCGGCCGGGCCCGCCACGGACGGGCCCGACCGGGGGTCAGCCGGGGGTCAGGCCGTCGGGGGTGGGGTCATCTGGGCGATGCGGACGGAGTTGCCGAAGGGGTCGCGGAGGCCGAAGTCGATGCCGTAGGGCTGCACGACCGGCTCCTCGGGCAGGTCGACCCCCTTCTCCTCGAGCGCGGCGTGGGTCTTGCGGGCATCGTCGGTGGTGAGGAACAGGTGGCCGCCACCGGCGCCCTTGGTCACCAGGTCGCGCACCGTGTCGGCGATCTCCGGGCTCACCGACGGCGGGGCGGGCCGCTCCAGCAGCACGGCGTGGCCCGGGTCGCTGGGCAGGACGACGGTCAGGAAGCGCATCGGCCCGAACTGCTGGTCGGTCTGGACCTCGAAGCCCAGCTTCCCGACGTAGAAGTCCAGCGCCTGGTCCTGGTCCAGCACGTAGAGGGAGGTGATCGAGATGGAGGTCAACATGCCGACGACGCTAGAGGCGCACGTCGCTGCCGGGCTTCTCCGGAACTGCTGTCTTCCCGCTCGGGCGCAGCCACCGCATGCCGAAGCAGGAGGGTACCGGCGCCAGTGGCCCGCGCCGCCGGTACGCGCTCGGCGGCTCGCCCACGACCTCGGCGAACACCCGGCTGAAGGTGCCGAGGCTGGAGAAGCCGACGGCCGTGCAGACGTCGGTGACCGTGCGGTCGGTGCTGCGCAGCAGGAACATGGCCCGCTCCACCCGGCGGCGCTGCAGGTACCGGTGCGGCGTCTCGCCGAAGGTCTCCTTGAAGGTGCGGATGAAGTGCGCCCCGGAGACGTGGGCGAGCCGGGCCAGGGCGGCGACGTCGAGCGGCTCGGCGTAGCTGCGGTCCATCGCGTCGCGGGCGCGCAGCATCCGCCGGTTGGAGTCCTCGCTGGCCCGGCTCACCGTCTCGTCCCCCACCGCCGCACCGGCCGGATCAGGCCAGGCGGCCCTCGAGCCAGGTGAGCAGGTCGGCGGTCACCTCGTCGCGGTTGGTCTCGTTGAACACCTCGTGGCGGGCGTCGGGGTAGATCCGCTGCTCCACCGGCAGGCCGCGGCCGCGCAGCAGCTCCGCCAGCGCGGTGACCTGGGCGGCGTCCTGGCCGCCGACCGGGTCGCGCTGCCCGGAGAGCAGCAGCACCGGCAGCCCGGCGGGCAGGCCGGCCACGCTCTCGGGGCTCGCCGCGCGGGCGACCAGGGCGAACATCCCGGCGCCGTAGCCGTAGGTGGGCGGGAAGTCATCCCCGCACAGCGGGTCGGCGAGGTAGGCGTCCACCTCGGCCTCGTCGCGGGAGAGCCAGTCGTGCGGCGTGCGGGCCGGCTCGAAGGAGGCGTTGAACCCGCTGAGGGCGTCCATCGGCTGCTCGCCCATCCCGCCGGCGACGGCGGCCTCCAGCTGCGGCACGGCCTCCGCCATGTGCGGGGCGACGCCGATCGGCCCGGAGAGGACGAGGCCGGCCAGCCCCGCGCCGTCCCGCTCTGCGGAGGCCAGCGCGACCGCGGAGCCGAGCGAGTGGCCGAGCAGGACGTACGGGACGCCGGGGTGCTCGGCGGCCAGCCGCTCCCCCAGGTCGCGGACGTCGTCGAGGACGGCGTCGCTGCTGGCGCCCGGCCCGAAGGCTCCGGGGCCGGTCGACTCCGCCGTCAGCCCGTGCCCGCGCTGGTCGAGCGCAGCGACGGCGAGGCCGCGCGCGGTGAGGGCCGCGGCCAGCCGCTCGTAGCGGCCGGCGTGCTCGGAGAGCCCGTGCACCAGCTGGATGGTCCCGCGCACCGCGTCGTCGGGTCGCCAGCGGCGCTCGGCGAGCCGGACGCCGTCGGCGGCGTCGGTCCAGGTGACGGGGGCGGGGCTGGTCATCGGGCGGCCTCCTCGGACGGCGTCGTCGCCCGGTCAGCCTGCCGTCCCCGGGCCGGCCGCGCAGCCCGGGGCGCCGTCGGGGAGGTGACGGTCAGCCCACCGGCCGGGACCGCCGGACCTGGGGCGACCACGTGGCAGCGGCGGCCGCCACACGGCGTCCGAGGCGGACCGCTCGACCGCCCAGCACGAGCGCCGAGAGCATGCCCACACCGCCGGCGAGGACGGCGACGACCCCGGGCACCGCGGTGCTGGTGACGGCGAGCGCCGCCACGGTCACCAGGGCGAGCAGGACGACCGTGGAGCGGACGCCTCCGCCCGGCCTCGGGCCCAGGGGTGAGCCGCAGGTGGACAGGTCGGGGTCGCAGTCGGGCGTGAGCGCGCTCATCGGCGTCTCCTCCATCGGGCACCCGTCACGCCGGGACGACGGCGTGACGTCCGTCACAGCGGACGATACGGGCCGCGCCCGTACCGCTCAAGTGGCGCGGTGCCACCGGTGGAGACCACACCTGGCCGGGCGACAGAGGCGGGACCCGTCCCACTCGTCCCGCGCAGGGGCTGGGGCGGAGTCCTCGCTGCTCCGGCTCACCGCGGCGGCAGGAGGACGTGGGCGACCCCGGCGTCGAGGTCCACCCGACTGCGCGGCGGCCCGCCGCCGCCCTCGACCGGCACGTCCGCGCCCGCGACCGCCGCTGCCGCTTCCCTGGCTGCCGGAACCGGGTGCCCCGCGGCGGCGAACTGGACCACACCGTCCCCTGGCCGGCCGGCGCGACCTCGGCGGCCAACCTCACCGGCTACTGCACCCGCCACCACCGCGGCAAGCACCAGGCGCCGGGCTGGACCCACCACCAGGCACCCGACGGCACCCTCACCGTCACCACATCCACGGGGCTGACAGCGGTCACCACGCCACCGCCCTACTGAGCCGCCCGGAGCCGTCGGACCGAGCGCTCGGGGTCCGGCCGGCACGTTGACCCGCCCCGGGCACGCCGCCACGATGGCGAACGCACCACGGACCTGGCCTGCAGCGATCCCGGACGACCGGAGCCACCATGGGCGAGACAGAGATCATCTCGGTGCCCCACCTCGGCACCTCGACCATCGGCTACCGCTTCGGCCGGCCCTACGACGCCTCGCTGCCGACGCTGGTCATGGTCAACTCCTTCAGCACCTCCACCGACCTCTATCGGCCACAGTTCGCCGACGAGGACCTCGCCGCCACGGCCAACCTGCTGGCCCTCGAGCCCTACGGTCACGGCCGCACGCGCGCCGGCTACGAGCAGTTCACCTACTGGGACTCGGCCATCGCAGACCTGCAGGTCCTCGAGGCGCTCGGCATCCGCGAGGCGTTCGTCCTCGGCACCTCGCAGGGCGGCTGGGTGGCGGCCCGCATGGCCGTGCTGGCGCCCGACACGATCAGGGGCATCGTCCCGCTGGGCACCTCCATGGACACCGAGAGCCCGCGCAGCCGCGAGCTCGGCTGCTGGGACGGCGTCGCCTTCTGCACGCCGGCCATCGACGCGCTCGCCGCGGAGATGGACGACGACTGGGTGATCCCTCTCGAGCTCGTCGACGCGACCCTCGCGGAGGGCTTCGGCGACGACGTCGCGCCCGAGGAACGCGCCTTCTGGCACGAGACGCACCAGCGCAACTACACCGGCGACGCGGGGCGCCGGCGGCTGCGGCTCAGCAGCATCAACCTGCGCGACCGCGACGGCCTGCACGGCCGCCTGGACGCGGTGCGGTGCCCGGTGCTGTGGATGCACGGCACCGAGGACCGTGTCTACTCCGTCGCGAACGCCGAGGAGGAGATCCGGCTGTTCACGCACAGCGCGGACGCGCAGGTGCGCATCGTCGACGGGGGCGCGCACTTCCTCAGCGCCTCGCATGCGGACGAGGTCGACCGGGCCACGGCGGAGTTCATCCGGCGCTGGGCCTGACGCTGCCGGACGGGGACGGGGACGCAGACCGGTCCATCTCCACCCGGCGTCCCGGAGCGGCGACGCGGCCGGCGGCGAGCGGTGGGATGTGGGCGCCCACGCCCGTCCTCCCTCCTCCCTCAGCAGCTGCCACAGCCGGCGGCGGGTGCGGGCGGCCGGGCTCGGGTCGACGTCGCCCGTGGATCGCCAGCCGGGCTGGGCGAGCTGTACCGGACAGGTGATCACGTCCCCGGGCAGCACCAGTCGCTCACCGGCGGAGGCCACCACCCGGGCAGGAGCTGCACCTCCGGGCCCAGCCGGCGTCGACGAGGACCACCCGCCCGCCGGACCGGACCAGACCACGAAGCAGCCGATCGGCAGCCAGGCGGCCCCGTCCCGGTCGAAGACCTCCGCGTGGCGCCGGCCGGGACGTCGTCGCCGAAGCAGCTCGGGCGCGCGACGAAGGTCCCATCCGCGACAGCGTCGACGCGGATGGGACCGGTGCGCACCCGACCGGCGCGTCAGCTGGCGCGCTTGCGGGTGGCCCGCTTCCTCGGCTCGGCCGCCGCGGCCTCGACCGCCGCCGGGTCGAGCAGCGGTACGAGGTAGCGGCCGGTGTGCGACTCGGACACCGACGCGACGAACTCCGGCGGCCCCTCGGCCACGACCATGCCGCCGCGGAACCCGCCCTCGGGGCCCATGTCGATCAACCAGTCGGCGCTCTTGATGACGTCGAGGTTGTGCTCGATGACGATCACCGAGTTGCCCTTGTCGACCAGGCCCTGCAGCACGAGCAGCAGCTTGCGGATGTCCTCGAAGTGCAGGCCGGTGGTCGGCTCGTCCAGGACGTACACGCTGCGGCCGTTGGACCGCTTCTGCAGCTCGCTCGCCAGCTTGACCCGCTGCGCCTCGCCGCCGGACAGCGTCGTGGCCGGCTGGCCGAGCCGCACGTAGCCCAGGCCGACGTCGGTGAGCGTGCGCAGGTACCGCGCGATCGCCGGGATCGCCGCGAAGAAGTCGGCGGCCTCCTCGATCGGCATGTCCAGGACCTCGGCCACCGTCTTGCCCTTGTAGTGCACCTCGAGCGTCTCCCGGTTGAACCGGGCGCCCTTGCACACCTCGCACGGGACGTACACGTCCGGCAGGAAGTTCATCTCGATCTTGATCGTGCCGTCGCCGGAGCACGCCTCGCAGCGGCCGCCCTTGACGTTGAAGGAGAAGCGGCCGGGCTGGTAGCCGCGGATCTTCGCCTCCGACGTCTGGGCGAACAGCTTGCGGATCTGGTCCCACACGCCGGTGTAGGTGGCCGGGTTCGACCGCGGCGTGCGCCCGATCGGCGACTGGTCGACGTGCACGACCTTGTCCAGGTGCTCCAGCCCGGTGACCGTGCGGTGCCGCCCCGGCACCATCCGGGCGCGGTTGAGCTGGTTGGCCAGCACCGTGTAGAGGATGTCGTTGACCAGGCTGGACTTGCCCGACCCGGACACCCCGGTGACGCCGACCAGACAGCCGAGCGGGAAGGTCACGTCTACGCCCTTGAGGTTGTGCTCACGGGCGCCCTTGACCACCAGCTCGCGGCCGGGCTGCGGCTGCCGCCGCACCTTCGGGACGGTGATCTCCATCCGGCCGGACAGGTACTGCCCGGTCAGCGACCGCTCACTGGCCAGCAGGTCGTCGACCGTGCCGCTGACGATCACCTCGCCGCCGTGCTCCCCGGCGCCCGGGCCGATGTCGACCACCCAGTCGGCGGTCTTGATCGTGTCCTCGTCGTGCTCGACGACGATCAGCGTGTTGCCCATGTCGCGGAGCCGGACCAGCGTCTCGATCAGCCGGGTGTTGTCCCGCTGGTGCAGCCCGATCGACGGCTCGTCGAGCACGTAGAGCACGCCGACCAGCCCCGACCCGATCTGCGTGGCCAGGCGGATGCGCTGCGCCTCGCCACCGGCGAGCGTCGCCGCGGGCCGGTCGAGGGACAGGTAGTCCAGGCCGACGTCGACGAGGAAGGACAGCCGGGCCTGGATCTCCTTGAGCACGCGGTCGGCGATGGCCCGCTCGCGCTCCCCCAGCTCCAGCGCGCCGAGCCAGTCGGCGGCCTCCCCGATGGACAGGCCGGTGACCTCGGCGATCGACCGGCTGTTGAGCTTGACCGCGAGGATCTCCGGCTTGAGCCGGGTGCCGTGGCACACGGGACACGGCACGTCGCGCATGTAGCCCTCGTACTTGTCCCGCATGTACTCGCTGTCGGTGTCCTCGTGCCGGCGCTCGAGGAAGGGCAGGACGCCCTCGAACGCCGCGTAGTAGCTGCGCTCGCGGCCGTAGCGGTTCTTGTAGCGGACGTGCACCTGGTCGGGCGAGCCGTGCAGGACGGCCTTCTGCACCTTGGCCGGCAGGTCCTCCCACGGGGTGTCCATGGAGAAGCCGAGCATGTCCGACAGGCCGGACAGCAGCCGCTGGAAGTACTCGTTGCTCATCGACCCGGCCCACGGGGCCACCGCGCCCTCGGCGAGGCTCTTCCCCGGGTCGGGGATGACGAGGTCGGGGTCGACCTCCTTGCGGGTGCCGATGCCGGTGCACTCGGGGCAGGCGCCGAACGGCGAGTTGAACGAGAAGCTGCGCGGCTCGAGGGCCTCGAAGGACAGCCCGTCGTCAACGCAGGCGAGGTGCTCGGAGAAGGTCCGCTCCCGCTGCGGGTCGTCGTCGGGCAGGTCGACGAAGTCGAGGACGACGAGGCCGCCGGCCAGGCCCAGCGCGGTCTCGACCGAGTCGGTGAGGCGGCGCTTGGCGCTCTCCTTGACGGTGAGCCGGTCGACGATCACCTCGATCGTGTGCTTCTCCTGCTTCTTCAGCTTCGGCGGCTCGGTGAGCGGGTGCACCGTGCCGTCGATGCGGACGCGGGAGAAGCCCTGCGTCTGCAGCGAGCTGAACAGGTCGACGTACTCGCCCTTGCGCGCGCGCACCACCGGGGCGAGCACCTGGAACCGGGTGCCCTCCTCCATCGCCAGCACCTGGTCGACGATCTGCTGCGGCGTCTGCCGGGAGATCGGCTTGCCGCAGTTCGGGCAGTGCGGCTGGCCGGCGCGGGCGTAGAGCAGGCGCAGGTAGTCGTAGACCTCGGTGATGGTGCCGACGGTCGAGCGCGGGTTGCGGTTGGTCGACTTCTGGTCGATCGACACCGCCGGCGACAGGCCCTCGATGAAGTCGACGTCGGGCTTGTCCATCTGGCCGAGGAACTGGCGGGCGTAGGCCGACAGCGACTCGACGTAGCGCCGCTGGCCCTCGGCGAAGATCGTGTCGAAGGCCAGGCTCGACTTCCCCGACCCGGACAGCCCGGTGAACACGATCATGGCGTCGCGGGGCAGGTCGAGGTGGACGTCCTTGAGGTTGTGCTCACGGGCGCCGCGGACGACGAGACGGTCCAATGTGATCCCTGTCGGTCAGCCGGGCCGGCCGGTCTCACCGGGGCCCTGCGGTGGAGATGTCGAGATGTCGATACGGACAACGTCGTCACCGCCCGGGTGCAATCCGTGACGACGGCGACGTTGCGCCTGCTGGGTGGTGCGCTCAGACGGGAGCCGGGGACGGCGCTCCGGTGGGGTCGAAGACCGGCGCGTGGCGGCGCCAGGGCTGCCGCCGTTCCAGCTCCCCAGCCAGCCAGAGTAGCCGCGTCTCGCTGCCCGGGGGGCCGACCAGCTGGACGGCCAGCGGGGTCCCCTCGGCCCGGGTGCCGACCGGCAGCACGAGTGCCGGGACCCCGGCCAGATTCCAGGCCGGCGCCCAGGCAGCCCAGCGGCCGGCGGCGCCCGCGTTGACCAGGAACCCGCGCTCGTGCCACGGCCGCACGGGCAGCGGCGGCCCGTTCGTGACGGGCGACAGCAGCACGTCCAGGTCGGAGTCGGCGAAGAAGACCGCCGTCCGCTCGCGGAACCGCTCGGCGGTCGCGGGCCGCACCAGACCGGCCCGGCGGGCGAGCCGGCCCAGCCGCGCGTGGGCACGACTGCGCGGCAGCAGGGCCGACCGGTCGACGCCGAGGGCGGCGGCGTCGTCCTCCGCACCTGCGAACCACCGGACGAGCCCCCCGAATGCGGCACCGGGCGGGATCACCGGGTCGCGCTCGACCACGACGTGCCCCGCGCCGCGCAGCAGCCGAGCCGTCCGCTCGACCGCGCCGCGGGTGGGGCCGTCGGGCCGCACCCCGGGCACGGGCGAGCGCCGGGCGACGGCGATCCGCAGCGGCCGGCCGGGGTCCGCGGGTGGGGCCGGGGTCTCCCCTGCCAGGACGGCGGTGCCCAGGACGACGTCGGCGACGGTCGTGGCGAGCACGCCGTTGACCACCATGCCCGACCAGTCGTCGGCGCCGACCCCGGCGGGCAGCACCCCGCGGCCGGGCTTGAGCGTGACCAGCCCACAGGCGGCGGCCGGCAGCCGCAGCGAGCCCAGCCCGTCGTTGCCCTGGGCCAGGGGCACGACACCGGCCGCGACCGCGGCGGCGCTGCCGCCCGAGCTCCCGCCCGGCGACAGGGCGGTGTCCCAGGGGTTGCGCGTGACCGTGCCCGGACCGTCCGTCGTGGGCCAGAGGCCGAGCTCGGGCATCCGGGTGATCCCGACGACGACCGCGCCGGCGGCACGCAGCCGCGCGACGACCGGGTGGTCGGCCGCGGCCCGCTGCACGCCCACGACCGCGCCGCCGTCGGTGGCGGTCTCGCCGGCGACGGCGACGTTGTCCTTCACCGCGATCGGGACCCCGGCCAGCGGCAGCGACGCCCGGTCGGGGTGCGCGTCGACCGCCGCCGCCTCGGCGAGCGCGGCCTGCGCGCGGACCACCCGGAACGCGCCGATCCGCGGCTCGACGTCGGCGAGGTGGATCAGGTGCGCCCGCACCACCTCGACGGCGGAGAGCTCGCCGGACCGGACCCGGGCGGCGATCCCGGTGGCCGGCAGACCGACGACCCGGGCGCCGCCCGGACCTCCGCTAGCGTCCATGCGGCGACCGTAACCACGGGCGCCGACAGATCTCGAACGGAGGCCCGATGAGCTACACCGGCGACGTCGAGGTGGGCGGTCCGGCGGACGTGCGGGAGCTGCCGGGGCTGACCATCAGCAAGGTCGCGGTCAGCGAGATGGCCAACAACGCCTATCTGCTGCGGTGCACCGCGACCGGGCAGGCGCTGCTGGTCGACGCCGCCGCCGAGCCGGACACGCTGCGCGCGTTCGTCGGCGACGCCGACCTGCGCACCGTCGTCACCACGCACGGGCACTGGGACCACCACCGCGCGCTGCCCGACGTCGTCGCCGCCACGGGCGCGCGGACCGTCGCGCACGCCGCCGACGCCGGCGACCTGCCCGTGCCGGTCGACCGCACCGTGGCGCACGGCGACACCGTCGAGGTCGGGGAGCAGGTGCTCGAGGTGGTGCACCTGCGCGGGCACACGCCGGGCAGCATCGCGCTCGTCTGGCGCGGGTCGGGCACGCACGTGTTCACCGGGGACAGCCTCTTCCCCGGCGGCGTCGGGAAGACTCGGTCGCCGGAGGCCTTCGCCAGCCTCGTCGACGACGTCGAGCAGCGGCTGTTCGACGCGCTGCCGGACGACACCTGGGTCTACCCGGGGCACGGCAAGGACACGACGCTGGGCGCCGAGCGCCCGTCGCTGCCGGAGTGGCGCGCCCGCGGCTGGTAGGCGGAAGCCGGCCCACGACGGTCAGCTCGCCGCGCCCTGCACGCAGGGGTACTCGCGCAGCTCGAGAAACCGGCCGTCCCGGAGGCGGTAGAACGGCCATCGGGATCCGTAGCCCGCGACCGCCGTCACGGTGGGCGGGCCTCCAGACGCACTCCGCAGCCACCCGTCAGCCACCGCGACGACGTCACGAGGGTGTACCGGCGCTCGCTCAGCAGCGCCACGACCCTCTCCACGGCAGCGGTGAGCTCTGCGCGGACACCCGTCCGTCCCTCGGGATGAAAGGACCCCGAGTGCGGCGCAGCACGGTGGTGAACTGGGACCGTCCGCGGCCTGGCCGCCGGTGAGGACCGTCACCAGGGGCTTGCGCCGGGTTTCAAGGGCCAGGTGCGCGTTCGTCAACCGGCCGCCGCGGATCCCTCCACCGGAGACCTCACCTACTGCACACAGTACCGACACGCCGACTCGCCCGGCCGGCGAGTTCTCGGAGGTTGCCTGGTCCGTAGGCGAGCATGAGAGGAGACGGAGCCGACCTCGACGACCATGAACCAGTGCTCTCGTACTCCGTAGTGCTTGTGTGATGAGCCACAAGTGAGTCCGAGTCCCGAATCTCCCGATCACAGGCCCGTGAGATGCCCTGCCGCCATCTCTCACCGCGGCCACCTCCGCGAGCCGGTCCGCCCTGCGCGTCTCACCGACCACATCAGCGCCCGCATCCACGGAAGGGAACGGTCAAGTTCCATGTCCGCGATGACCCGCCGCCGTTTCCTCACCGGCGCCGCGGCAGCGGTCGCCGCGCTCGCGGTCGGTACCAGCACCCGCGTCGCCCGGGCGACCCACACGGGCGTGACCGTCAGCACCACGACCCGCGCGTCCCGGATCGGGGTCTCCATCGGTGCCGCCGATCTCATGTACCGCGGCGCCGCGTGGCGTGATGCGCGTCTGGACGAGGCCGTCCACCTGGGCGCGAACTGGTTGCGCACCGACGCCAACTGGGCGTGGATCGAGGGCACTCGCGGCACCTGGTCGTGGGCCGAGCTGGACGGCCTGGTCGATGCCTGCGCTGCCCGCCACCTCCGTCCGCTCTTGGTCCTGGGCACCCTCCCGACCTGGGCGCGACCCGCGGAGACGCCAGAGACCCACGGGCCCACCACCCAGAACCAGCGCGACGGGTTCGCCGCGTTCTGCAACCGTGTGGCCACCCGCTACCGGGGTCGGGTCGTGCACTACGAGGTGTGGAACGAACCCAACCTCCCCCAGTTCTGGTCGAGTCCCAGCACCGACAGCTACGCCAAGTTGCTCAAGGCGGCGTATCCGAGGATCAAGGCGGGTGATCCCGGCGCTCGGGTGCTGGCCGGAGGTGTTGGTTGGGGGTCCACCATCGACACCGTCACCTGGTACCGCGACCTGTACGCCCGGGGCTGCAAGCCGTACTTCGACATCGCCAACACACACCCCTATCAGGACCCGTATTGGTCAAGGCAGGGCGCCTGGGACTCCGGAGAGCTGTACTACGCGGCTCACATCCGGGACGTGATGAACCAGAACGGGGACAGCGCCACACCGTTGTGGGGATCCGAGTTCGGCGCCCCCTCATCGGGGGACAACTCCCTGACCGAGGACCAGCACGCCCGGTCGCTCGTCGGCGGTCGCGACCTGTGGTTCGGAAGAGAGCCGAACAGCGTGCTGTTTCTGTACACCATGCGCGACCGCACCTTCTACGGCGGCGCCGAGCGGGAGGATCACTTCGGGCTCACCCGCGCCGACGGCACCCCGAAACCGTTCCACGACCAGATGCGGAATTGGATTCTCGCCTGACCGACCGCCTTCGGAACACACGGGTGACGCAACGGCGGCTCGGGTACGGGCCATGGACCAGCTCAGTGGGATCCCACGGGAGCCAACGGCGGTTGCCCGGCGGGTTGCGCTGGTCGGGACGATCGAACGAGTCCGGGTTGTGCGGCTGCCCGCCGACGAGGATGTCGGGTCGGCAGATCCGCCGCGGAGAGATGAGCTGCACCGACTCGACCACGGTCACCCGGCGGCGCCGCTACGCCGGTCGCAGACTGGCCGATCACGCGACCACGCGCGGCCGGGCAGGCCGCCCTTCCCGGGTCTCGGGGGTACGAATGCAGCGACCGCAAAAGCTGTGGTGCTCTCCGTGAGTGATCGTGAGCGTCGACCTCGTCCGCGTCAGGGCTGGAGGAGCGTCGCCATCGAGCATTGGCCTGTCAACGCAGTAGGGAGTGGCCGTCGTCAGCCGCCCTGGCGTCGGACGACCTGTCCCACCGTCTTGACGATGATCTTCATGTCGAGCCAGGGAGACCAGTTCTCGATGTAGTAGTTGTCGAACCGCGCCCGCTCCTCGATGGAGGTGTCGCCCCGCAGACCGTGCGCCTGCGACCAGCCGGTCAGCCCGGCCGGGACCCGGTGGCGGGCGGTGTATCGGGGGATGTAGTCGGAGAACTGCTCGACGAAGTGCGGACGCTCCGGGCGGGGGCCGACCAGGCTCATGTCGCCTCGGAGGATGTTCCACAGCTGGGGCAGCTCGTCGAGCGAGCTGGCGCGGATGAACCGGCCGACGGGACCCAACCGGTCGTCGTGCTTGATGTTCCAGTTGGTCTGGGACTCGGCCTCGTCCACCGGCTTGAGCGACCTGAACTTCAGCACCTCGAACGGACGACCGTCGATGCCCACCCGGTGCTGCCGGAAGAGGATGTTCGGTCCGCCCTCCCACCGGACGGCCAGGGCGACCACTGCGAGCACCGGCGACAGGGCCAGGAGCGCCAGCCCCGACACCACCACGTCGACGAGTCGCTTCACCTTCCACCAGGGGCTGCGGAAGACGGCACGCCGTACGCGGACGAGGGGGATCCCCCACACCTCGTCGGTGTAGCGGTTGGCGTTGTGCAGCTCGAAGAGCCGCGGGACCAGGAACACCTCGACGTCGAGCCGGTCGCAGGTGCGCAGGATGTCGACGAGCTCGTCCTCGTCCGCCCCGCCGAAGGCCACAATGACGTCGCGGATCTCGTGCCGGCGGATGACCTGTCCCAGCTCCTCGTACCGGCCCAGCACGGGGGCGGGCAGCAGCGGAGGATCGTCGGCCGGCGGGTCGGAGTCGACGAACCCGACCGGGTCGAGTCCGTACGTCCTCCGCTCCTTCAGCGTGTTGGCGAGGCGGACGCCCACCGCCCCTGCGCCGACGATCAGCGTGCGGTGCCGGACCTTGCCGCGGCACCGGGCCCTGCGGACCACCGTGTACGCGATCCACCGCACCATGAGCACGGCCACCAGCAGCACCAGCGCGTGGAGCACCTGCCGCGGTGGTGGGTCGACGTGCGGCAGCAGGGCGATGAACGCCAGCTTGAGCGCGAAGCCGACCACGGAGGCCCCGAGGATGTAGGGCAGGTCGTCGAGCAGCGAGAGGTTCAGCCGTGACCGGTAGAGCCCGACGACGTAGAAGACCAGCACGTAGACCAGCAGGACGATCACGTGGATCGGGTTGGCCGGTGCAGTGATGGCCGTGGCCACCACGAAAGCGATCACGTCGCCCAGCAGGAGGTAGGGACGGACGCCGCCACGCAACCACCAGGGTTCCGGATTGCGCCAGGGCTGTTCGAGTTCCAGCCGCCGGGCGGCCGGTCTCGGCGGCGGACCGGTGTCGGGCCGCGCCCTCTCCTCGGGATGCGCCGTCACTGGGTCGTTGACTTGGCTCAACAGCCCCACGTCGCGTGCGGGGTTCTCCCCCGTGTGTTCAGCCACTGCCTCTCCTCGGCAGACCGGCCCGGCGCCTGTGTGCGCTCTTGCACGCCGGTCGCGCCCGGGACGTCAGTGCCCGTCGATCGTACGGTTCCTGGCGGACGGTCGCACACCGTGCGGACGACCCTGCGGGCGGTCGTCAGGGCTCGTCCCCGGTCACGGTCGTCGCGACCGGTGCACGCCGAGAGTCACGGGTGGTCACGAAGCGGATGGCGAGCACGACGGCGAGCACCAGGGCGCCGGCACCGGTCCCCCATGCACCGGCCGCCGCGCCGGGGTCGGCGATGAGCAGCGCGGCGGTCACGCCCACGGACGTCGCCGCTGCCGCCAGGGCACCGGCGCAGAGCCACCGCTCCTGACTCTCGGCCAGGAGGGCGAACCACAGCAGGTAGCCGAGCAGGATGAGCGGTGTGGTCGCCGCCAGCACCCGCACGGCCGGGACGGCGGACTCCCACTGGCTGCCGAAGACGAGCGTGGTGACGGGGTCGGCGAGGAGCACACCCAGGACGGCGAGCGGGATGCAGAGCCCCAGGACCGCGACCAGGTAGCGCCGGACGTGGGCGCGGGCCGCTCCAGGCGCGTCCGCCGCGAGGGCCGCGATCCCCGGGAACAGGCCGATGCCGAGCGTGTGCGCGAGCGTGACGGCGGCGTCCAGCAAGCGCGTCGCCACGACGTAGTCGGCCAGGGCGCGTGTGGAGGCCATGCTGCTCACCAGGAGGGTCCCCTGGCGCCAGAGCAGCACCAGGGCGGTCCCCGCCACCGCGAGCCACGCGCTGCGCCGCAGCAGGGATCCGAAGGTGAGCCCGGCATCCGTCCCAGCGCCGGGGCGCAGCCAGAGGGCCGCGATCGCGAGGACGGCGAGCTCCTTGCCCGCGACGATCCACAACAGGGGGACGATCCCCGCGCCGGCCAGGACGGCCAGGGAACCGGCCGTGACGAGGAGCAGCGCGCTGATCCCCTGCAGGGCGCCCTCGAGGACGACCTTGCCGTCGCCCCGCAGCACCTCGGCCCAGAGGTTGAACATCGAGTTGGCGACCACGAAGACCGAGCACGGGACGAGCACGGAGGCGTCCACGTCCGCCGGACCGGCCAGGACGGCCACCAGACAGGTCAAGACCACGGCCACGACCGTCGACAGCGCCTGGGGGCCGAGCGCCGAGCGCAGCGCTGCGGGAGCCGTGGCGACCCTCGCCGCGACGTCCCTCCCGGCGAGGCTGGCCACCCCGAGGTCGGTGAGGCTGGCCATCAGCGTCACGGTGCCGAGCAGGAAGCCGTACAGCGCGACGGTGACCGGATCGGCCACCCGGGCCAGCACGACCACCAGGATCACGCCGACGAGGCGCCCGAAGATCCGCGAGATCAGCGCCGCGGCGACCCCGACGCGCACGAGCCTGCCCCGGGACAGGACCTCGTCGGGCTCGAGTGCTGTCACGTGCGCGCCTCCTTCGACGGCAGCCGTACCCGGTCCTGGCCGACGGTGAGGGCGGCACCGGTCGCGAGGCCGAGCAGGTAGAAGGTCATGAAGCCGGTGGGGTAGCTCCCCAGCGTGGTCCTCGAGATCCAGTCGACGACCGACACCGCGAGCACGGCCAGGCCCAGCCACGCGGCGCCGTCGTCCCGCCGCGCCGGCTCGCTCAGCCAGCCGGCGTACGCGACCACGACGGCCAGCAGGGCGACCACCCCCACGAGACCCACGTCGGACAGGACCTGCGCCCAGGACGAGTCGAGGAAGGACGGATCGCCGGCGAAGAGCGCGGCGCTCTCCCGGTTCGGGTCGTAGGCCGGCGCCGCGGAGACGAGCCCGGCCTCGGCCCGCGTCGATCCGGCGCCCAGCGCTCCCACCCCGTTGCCCCGCACGAGGGAGGAGATCCCCTGGTAGGCGACCCCCCACGCGTCGAAGCGCCCGTTGAGGGTGAACAGCAGCGGTCGGACCGGTCCTCCCGGGACGGTGGCGGAGACGAGGTAGACCCCGGCCGCGAGGACGGCCCCGGCCGCGGCCCCGACGACGCCGACCGCGGCCGCGCGGGTCTTCCCCTGGCGCAGCAGCACCACGATCGCGAGGACGGCGAGCTGGAGGACGGCGGTGCGGACCTGGGTGGCACCGAGGACGGCGGCGACCGAGATCCAGAGGACGACCGCCTGACGTCGGGACGCGACGGTGAGGGCCAGGCAGGCCCCGAGGACGGCGAACGCGGCGAGGGAGAAGGACTCCTCGAAGGACCCGGGGCTGCGCAGGGTGCCGCCCGAGCTGAGCCGCACCTGGGAGCCGAAGGCGTAGCCCCACTGGTAGACCAGCGCGTCTGGGCCGACCGCCTGCTGGATCCACGCCAGGACCGCCTCGGCTGCCAGGAACGCAGTCATCGCGTGGACGAGGTGCCGCAGCGCGGCTTCCGGCCGAGGCGTCACCAGCCCGGTGAACAGCAGGAGCAGGGGCTCGAGGAGCAGACGGGTGCCGAACACCCAGCCGCCACCGTGGTCCCCCCCGAGGTCGAGCAGGTACAGGCCGACGAGAACGGTCAGGGGGAAACCAACGGAGAGCGGCGGCAGCCGGGCCGCCAAGGAGGTGCGCCCCTGGAGGACCGCGAGCACGGTCACGCCCAGGAGCAGGACGACGAGGGCGTCCTTGGCGACACCGAAGGAGTCCGAGATCCGGAGGCGCAGTTCCGCCGTCGTCCCGAAGAGGAAGACGACCCCCCAGGGCGCCAGCCAGGGACGGCGCACCAGGAGCCAGGACGCGGCGAGCGCGATCCCCAGCCCGAGGACGACGAGCATCAGCCGCCGCCCGGAGCACGTGCCGCGGCGGTGCCGGACCTGCCGCGCACGGTCATCCCATCACGAGGACGGCGTCCGGCGGGCGCTCCCACTGCCGGCTGAGTCGTTGCACGGTCCGGACCTCGCGCAGCGGCGCCCCCCGCTCCACCGCCAGCACGATCGCGGTGGCCTCCCGCAGGGCCGGTGCCACGACGGTCGTCGTCGGGTCGGCCGTGACCCGCACCCGGTTCTCGGCGGGCCCGACGTCCACGAGGGTGCCGCCGTCCGTCACCGGGACGTGCTCGTCAGCCGGGCGGTGTGCGGGGATGGTGTCCCGGAGCACCGCTGCCACCTCCTGTGCAGCAGCCACCGAGGCCGCGCCGGCGGGCACGACCACCACCCGGTGCCCGATCCCGGGTCCGCCCAGCCGCTGCAGGTCCTCGACGAGACGCTCGGACCCGGGTACGACCTGTCCGGCACGGATCACGCCGGCGGGGAGCCCGAACATCTCGCCGGCGTCCCGTGCGGAGGAGACGCGAGACGGCCGGGCGGAACGCACGGCGAGGAACGCGGCGGCGAGGAGGAGGCCCAGGACCCCGCCCGTCGCCGCGTCGCGGGGCACCGCCGGTCCGGTCTGGCTGGGCGGGGTGGTGCTCAGGACCCGGACCGGGTCCGCGGTGCGGGCGAGGACCTCCGCCCGGGCGCGGAGGTCCTCGGCGGCTCCTCCGTCGGAGCCCGCCGTGGGGTCCGCAGCAGCGGCGGCCGCGGCCGCGTTGGCCGCGTCGACCGCCTGCTGCCGCGTGACCTCGGCGAAGGAGCTGACGACGGCGTCGAGTCGGGCGGCGGTGTCCTCGGCCTCGGACCCCGTGACGGAGACCGTGATGACGCCGGAGCCGGGGCTCGGCGTCACGGTGACCACCTCCTGGAGGTCCGTCCAGCCCTCACTGGTGCCCAGCCGGCTCACCGCCGGGGCGAGGACGGCCTCGGACGCGGCTAGCGCTGCAGCGTCGGCAAGCTCCCGGTCGGCCGATGCGGGGTTGGCCCCGGGGAAGACCACCGGGTCCTGGGAGGGCGGGGTGTACACCACCGTCGACTGCGCCTCCCACTGCGGGCCGCCGGACAGGCTCACGGCGACGCCCGCAGCAGCACCCAGTACGGCCGCGAACAGCGGTAGCCCGAGGAGCCGCCACAGCCGGGCCACGCCCCCACGCTCGTCGAGCGCGTGTCGGCCCCCGGGGTTGCGGGAGTACCCGAGACCGCCGGACGTCACGTCCGCCGCCCGGGCGGGACCGACCAGGCGTCGTAGAGCTCGTTGACCTCGGACACCCACCGGTCGAACGGGAACGCCTCGACCAGACGGCGTCGACCGCCGGTGCCCAGCTCGGAGGCGCGTGAGGGCGACGCGAGGACCTCGACCAGCGCCCGGCCGAGCGCCCGCGGCGCCCGAGGCGGCACCAGGAGCCCGGTCACGCCGTGGTCCACCATCTCCGCGAGACCGCCGGTGGCCGTGGCCACCACCGGGACACCGCCGGCCATGGCCTCGAGCACCGCGTACGGGAAGCACTCGATGTTGTAGGACGCGAGCACGAAGACGTCGGCACCGGCTGCGAGGAGCGGGGCGTCCACCCGGGCTCCGAGGAAGTGCACCCGGTCGAGTCCGGCTCCCCGCGCGAGACCCTCCAGCTCGGCGCGCTCGGGACCGTCGCCGATGACGACGAGGGACGCCTCGGGCACGTGACGTGCGACGTCACGCCACGCCTCCAGGAGGTCGCGGTGGCCCTTGTCCGCGCGCAGGGCGCCCACCACGACGGCCACCGGGCCCGGGGGCTCCGCGGGCAGAGCCGCCCGCAGGGCCGCTCGCCCGTCCCCGGGCGTGGTCGCCGGGAGGCTGTTCTGCACGACCTCCATCTTCCCCGTGGGGAGCTCGAGCTGGTCTCGCAGGTAGGTCACCTGCGTATAGCAGACGGCGGCATAGCCGTTGACCAACCCGCCGAGCGCCTTCTCGAGGGCCCGCTCCCGGGCTCCTCGGTGCCCGACGTGCCCGTAGGTGTGCTTCCACACGACGTAGGGCACCCGTCCACCGGCCATCGCGCGGTGCTGGAGGAGCGCCATGCGCACGGGCAGGTCCGCAGCGAAGTGCTGCGCGCTGACCACGGCCGGCCGGTGACGGTGGAGGTGCCCTCGTATCGCGGCCGCCGTCCGCAGCACCCCGCCGGCCCCGACGGGCTCGGGGACCAGGTCCACCGGGATGCCGGAGCTCCTCAGCTCGTCGCCGTAGGGGCCGTCGCGGAAGGTCACCACGCGCGAACGCCAGCGCCGCGGGTCCAGGTGCTGCGCCAGCAGCACGACGTGCCGCTCGGCTCCCCCCAACTGGAGCGCGGGCAGGACGAACACAGCGGTACGGGGGTTCGACTCGGTCATGCACCGTTCCCGATCGGTCGGTAGGCCCGCGACGCCGTCCCGATGCCACCGCCGGCCCCGAACCCGGACGTCACGGAAACACGATCCCCAGACGCGGTCGCCGCCGCAAACGCGGGGACACGGCCGGGGGAGCGCCAGGATCGACAAAAGCCGTTCGTGGACCCGTGGTCATGGTCCTGCGTCGCCGGATGGTCCTGGCGCCCCAGCGCGCTGCTCCGCGAGTCGGTCGTTGGCGGTGCGCAGGGCGCCCAGAGCCGGTTTGGGGCTGCCATCCAGCCGCACCAGCCCGAAGTTGTTCTCATAGGCGTTCCAGTCATCCCGATCCCGGATGGTGAACACGAACGCGTGCGTCACGTACGGGTACTGCTCCTGCACCATCGCGATCGCCCGGCCCAGGTAGTCGGCCTGGGTCGCCTCATCCACCCCGGCATACCAGCCCTCCCCCGCCCCCGTGCTCCACCCGAACTCGGTGAACCACACCGGCGTGTCGGCATCCCCGGCCGCGACCATCACCTCCCGCAACCGCGCCACGTTCGCGATCCGGTACGGATGCTCAGCCGCCGGCGCCTCCGGCGGCTCGGCCACCGGCCCCTGATACGGATGCACCCCCACCGCGTCCAACCACTGCCCACCCCCGGCCGCGTACAGCCCCGCGATCCAGTCGCTGGCCACTCCACTGGTCCCCCCCGAGACCACCACCGCACCCGGATCCCCCGCCCGCACCCCGGCGAACCCCGCCCGCAACACCGGCACATAGGCACCCGGATCGACCTGCCCACACCCGGTCCCGGCCGAACAATCCGGCTCGTTCCAGATCTCCCACGCCGCCACCCGCCCCGCGTACCGCCCCGCCAGCCACGCCGCCACCTGCTGGAACTGCCCCACCTGCTCCGGCGCCGGCAACACCGTCAAACTCTCCGACCCGCTCAACCACCCGGGCGTACAGCCCAACGTGGCCAACACCTGCAACCCCCGCGCCCGCGCCGCCGCCACCGTCGCGTCCAACCGCTCCAGATACCACGACGACACCACCCCCGGCCCGCCCTCCTCCAACGAGCACCAGCCCACCCCCACCCGCACCCACCCCGACCCCGACCCGGCCACCCGATCCAGCATCGCGTCGTTCACCGGCCAGTCCCGCCACAACGAGAAGACCTCCACCCCCGTCTCCAACACCCGCCCCGGCGCCTCCTCGGGGGTCTCCGCGCCGTCGCCCGGGCGGAGGACGAGGACGCCGGCGAGGACGACCGCGGCAGCTGCGATGAGGACGCGGCGAGCCCGTCGTCGGAGCGGGTGGGCGGGCGCGAGGGACCGGTCGTCAGTCGGCGGAGCCATGGCTGCCGGTCCGCGATGCTCCTCCACGGGCGCGCGCACTGAGCACGTCCCGGTACACGCCGAGGACCGAATCGGTGCTGCGACGGACGTCGTGGTGCCGCAGCACGTGGCGGCGCGCCTGTCGCCCTTCGCGGTCGGCCGCCTCCCGGTTCCCCAGCCGGGGGACGAGCGCGGTTGCGAGGGCGGTCACGTCCTCCGGTGGGACGATCGCCGATCCCGCCTCGTCGGGCACGGCCTCGCGCGCCCCCGCGACGTCGGTGACCACGACGCTCCGTCCGCAGGCGGCCGCCTCGAGCGGGACGAGCGCCATCCCCTCCCAGCGGGACGGCAGGACGACCACGTCGGCCGCCACGTACCAGTCCAGCGGGTCGGCCCGCCCCACGAACAGGACCCCTTCCGGGGCCCGGGCCGCAAGCTCCTCCCGGTCGGGACCGTCGCCGACGAGGGCGAGCGTGACGCCGGGAACGGCCTCCCGGACAGCCGGCCACGCCTCGAGCAGCACGTCCTGGCCCTTCTGGCGGCTCAGCCGGCCGACGCACACCGCGAGGGGACCTGCCCCGACGCCCAGCCGGGTCCGCGCCGCCTCACGGTCACCGGGCGTGAAGCGCTCCGTGTCCACCCCGTTGGGGACCACGACGGTCCTGTCCTCCAGCCGCAGGCCGGCGCGGAGCCCGGCCTCACACTCCGCCCGGCTCACGCAGACCACCCGGTCGGTCCAGCCGAGCGCGCGGCGCTCCCACTGCAGCGAGGCCAGGCGCACCGGGCCCTCGACGGCCAGGAAGGACCAGGCGTGCGGCTGGTACACGGTGGGGACCCGCCCGCGCAGGGCCAGCCGGCCGGCCAGCCCGGCCTTCGCGCTGTGCAGGTGCACGAGGTCGGGCTCCGCCTCGCGTGCCAGTCGTCGGAGCCGCAACGCCTCCGACGGCACCGTCGGCCCGGGTGCACGCGACGCCGCCCAGAGCAGGACCTCGGCTCCCGCCGCCGCCGCCTGCGCCGGCAGGTCGCCCTCCGGAGGGCAGGCCACGGCGACGTCCCAGCTCTGGGCCGCCTGATGCCGCACCAGGTCGACGACGCAGCGCGCGACGCCCTCGGTGGTCGGCTGCGACACGTGCAGGACACGTGGGATCGCCCCGTCAGCCATACTCGCTCCTCTCCTGGTCCCCGTGTCCGCTCCGTCGTGACCACGCTCCCGGATCCGTCCGGGCGGGAGCGGTCCGGGCCGACAGCGCCCTGGGCCGGACGGCTCCCATCGTCGGACCTCACGGCCCTGGCCGCGCACCGGTGGTCCCGGAGGTCCGGCGGTCGGCCGTCCCGGCGTGCGGAGGAGCGCGGCGGTCGGAAAGCTCTCCCGCGTGAGATCCGCGTCCTCGTCCCCCGCCCCGACGGCGCCGGGGAGCTCCGGGCCGGGCGCTCCGCTGCGGGTGCTCGTCGTCCCCGCCCCCGTCCAGGATGGCCACGACGGGGAGCCGCACGGCGACCATGTCCTCCGGCTGGTCGCCGCCACGGAACGGCTCCGGCCCACCGTGTACCGGCTGCGTGGCGGGCCGGGGCGGGTCCTCACCGACGCGGGCCGGCTCGTGGCGGTGCTGCGCTCCGTCGACCCGGACGTGGTGCTCGCCGACGGTGCGACGGCGGCCGCGGTCGCCGTCAGCGCGGGGACGATCACCGGCCACCGGGTCGTCGTCGTCCGGGACGACGGCGATCCCGCGCTGCCGGCGGGGCTCGCCCGCCGAGCCGCGGCCGTCCTCACGTCCGCACCGGTGCCGGGTGCCGATGACGAGGCAGACCGGTTGCGTCTCCCGGTGGCCGCCTCCGGAGGGGACACCGGGCCCCGGTCCAGCGAGGTCGCCCACCGACTGGCGGGAGTGCTGGCCGAGGTGGTCGGGCGGCCGGGGGCGGGCATCGACCCGGCGACCGCTCCGGCCATGAGCGTCGTGGTCCCGGTCTACCGGGAGGGAGCCCTCGTCGACGACCTCGTCCAGGCCCTGCTGCCCCAGCTCCGTGAGGACGACGAGCTCGTCGTCGTCGACGACGGCAGCCCCGACGACACCGGCGAGCGGGCGGAGCAGGCGGCGGCGCGTGATCCCCGCGTCCGCGCGGTGCGCCGGGCGCAGAACGCCGGCGCGGGCGCGGCCCGGAACGCCGGTGTGGCGGTGTCCCGGCACGCGCACGTCGCCTTCACCGACGCCGGCTGTCACTGGTCCGAGGGCTGGCTCGACGGGATGCGGACGCCGTTCGCCGAGACGCCTGCGCCGGACCTCGTCGCGGGCGCCTACCGGGTGAGCCGGCGCTCGGTGTTCGAGGCGGCGTCCGCCGTGGGGTGCTACCCCGACGTCGCGGAGGTCCGCCGGGCCGGTCCCGTGACCACTGCCTGGTCCGTGCTCTTCGGGCGCCGCTTCGACCCGACGCGCCCTGCCGGGCGGTCCGTCGCCGTCACGCGATCGGCCCTCGATGCCGTCGGGGGCTGGCCCGAGCACATCCGCGTGCACGAGGACCTCGACCTGAGCCGGTCGATCGCCGAGCGCGGGCTACGCTGCGTGCTCACGACCGACGCCGACCTGGTGTGGGACCAGGCGGGGGTGCGCGGCACCGCCCGGATGTACGTCCGCTACGGACGGGGTGACGCCGAGGCCGCCGACCGCCAGGCGCTGGTGCGGGACCTCGGGCGGGCCGTGGCCTACCTCGTCGGGATCGTGGGGTGGGTCGTCGGCGGTCGTGGGGTGCGCGCCACGCTCGCCGCTGGGGGCGTCGCCTACGTGTGGGTGCCCGTCGGCCGGGCCCGCCGCGAGGAACGACCTCTGGCCACCGCCACCCTCGTGCCCGTGGTCGTCATGGCGAAGGACCTGGCCAAGGTCTGGGGCGCGCTGCAGGTCCTGGTGAAGAGGGCCGTCCGCCGTGCGGGGGGTCGCGAGGAGCAGTCCGTCGAGCACCGGGTCGACCGCCGGTGACCCCCGCCGTCGCTGGGGCGACCTCCGACCCGCCGGGTGCCGGAGAGGTCAGCAACGAGCTCGGCCGACCCGCCCGGTTCCGGCCTCGGCCGCCCGGCGTCGGCCCGACGTGGTGGACGACCGCCGAGCCGCAGACCCTCAGAGCTGGATGCCGCGGGTGAGCGCGCCGTCCACCACGAGGTTGGTGCCGGTGGTGAAGCTCGACACCGGGCTGGACAGGAAGACCACGGCCCGGGCCATCTCCTCCGGCGTCCCCATGCGGCCGGTCGGGTTGAGCGCCAGCGACTCGGCGAACAGCTCCGGGTTCCCGTTCTCGATGTCCTGCCAGAAGCCGCCCGCGAAGTACGTGTTGCCCGGCGAGACGACGTTGGCCCGCACTCCGCGCCCGGCCAGCTGGAACGCCAGCCCGGAGACGTAGCCGACGATCGCGGTCTTCATCGTCCCGTACGGGCCGGCGGCGAAGTCGGCCTCGCGCCCGGAGACGCTGGAGACGGCGACGATCGAGCCGTGCGAACTGGCCTCCAGGTGCGGGATCGCGGGGGTGGCCAGCCGCACGGTGTGCATGAGGTCGACCTCGAAGGAGGCGTACCAGTTCTCCTCCCCCGGGCCCGCCGCGAGCGCGCTGACGTTGGCCACCACGGCGTCCAGCCCGCCGAGCCGGCCGGCGGCCGCCTCGACCCAGCCGGTCAGCGCCGGCCCGTCCCGCACGTCGAGCCGCGTGCCGGTCGCCCGGCCCCCGCGGTCGGCGACCGCCTTCTCCGTCGCCTCGATCTCGGCGGCGTCGCGGGCGCAGAACTCCACGACGGCGCCCTCGTCGACGAACGTCTCGACGACGGCGCGGCCGATGCCGCGGGTCCCGCCGGTGACGAGCACGCGGGCGCCGGTGAGCTGCAGGTCCACGGGTACCTCCGGGTGGGCGTCAGAGCAGGGCGGCGGCGCGGCGGCGGAGCTCGTCGTGCAGCCCGCCGTACGCGGTGGCGCGCGGCAGCAGCGACTTGCGGGCCTTCACCACGGCGCTGTAGTTGACGTCGACGACGTTGGCGATGGGCACCTCGCTGGTCTGCGAGAGGAGCTGGTAGGCGTCCATCGGGTGCAGCCCGTAGAGCTCGCCGAACCACCGCACCAGCTCGACCTGGCCGATCCGCCAGGCGTCCTCCAGCGGCCGGCTCGAGCCGACGGTCATCCAGTGCGTGTCGTCCTCGAGGCGCGGCCACAGCGGCGCCCCGCCCTTGATCAGCTCGACGACCAGCGTGGTGGTCATGGCACCCTCGACGGCGGTGCCGCAGGCCTCGCCCTCGCCCTGGCGGTAGTGGCCGTCGCCGACGGAGAAGAGCGCGCCCTCGACGTTGACGCCGAGGAAGCAGGTGGTGCCCGGCCGCATCTGCGGGGTGTCCATGTTGCCGCCGAACCGCTCGGGCACCAGGGAGCTGCGCACCTCGCCGCCCATGGGGGCGACGCCGACCGTGCCCAGCATCGGCTCCACCGGGAGGGCGATCTCCAGGTCGGTGTGCCGGGCGGCGAAGGTCACCGTGTTGGCCGCGCGGTCGAGCTCGTAGATCCAGGTGGTGTCCGGCAGCGCCTCCTGCAGGGTCGCGGTGAGCGCGGTGCTGGTCAGCCCGCCGAAGAACGGGATGGCGGCCGACGCGCCCCAGTCCCGCGCCGGCTCCATCGCGACGAAGTGCAGGGCCAGCGTGTCCCCCGGCTCGGCGCCCTCGACGTGGAACGGGCCGGTCTGCGGGTTGATGTAGCGCAGGTCGACCTTGTCGCCCGAGAGGTCCGCGGTCGAGCGGAGCGCACCGTTGAACGCGTCCTCGGACCACACCCGCAACGCCGTCCCCGGCCTGATCCGCATCAGGGGGGCCACACCGCCGAAGGTGTACGCGTACTGCTCGAACGTGGGCGTGACCTCGACGACGTCCATGCAGCACCCTAGGAACGCGCCGGTGAGCGCGGCAACCGGTCGGCTCAGGGGCGCAGGCGCACCCGGTCCGGCGTCAGCTCGGCGACCGACGTCACCCCGAGCAGCTGCAGCGTCCGGGTGACCTCCCGGTCCAGGATGTCGGCGGCCCGCTGCACCCCGCGCTCGCCCCCGGCCATGAGCCCGTACAGGTAGGCCCGGCCCACCAGGCAGCCACGGGCGCCGAGGGCGACGGCGGCCACCACGTCGGCGCCGTCGAGGATGCCGCCGTCGAGGTACACCTCGGCGCGGTCGCCCACCGCCCGCACCACCGCGGGCAGCTCCTCCAGGGGCGTGGGCGCCCGGTCGAGCTGGCGCCCGCCGTGGTTGGAGACGACCACCGCGTCGGCACCGGCGTCCACGACCGCGCGCGCGTCCTCCGCCGTCTGCACGCCCTTGACCACGAGCGCGCCGGCCCAGGTCTCCCGGAGCGCACGCACGTCGGCCAGCGTCGCGGCCGGCTCGAACACGCGGTCGGCGAGCTCGGCGACCGTGCCGCCCCACGAGCGCAACGAGGCGAACTGCAGCGGCTCGGTGGTGAGCAGGTCGATCCACCAGCGGGGGTGGACGGCGGCGTTCGCCACGGTCCGCGCGGTCAGCGCCGGCGGGATGGTGAAGCCGTTGCGCACGTCGCGCAGCCGCGGGCCGGCCACCGGGGTGTCCACGGTCAGGACCAGCGCCTCGTACCCGGCCGCGCCGGCCCGCTCGACGAGCGCGGCACTGGCCTCGCGGTCGCGCCACAGGTAGAGCTGGAACCAGCGGCGGACCGCGGGGGCCGCGGCCGCCAGCTCCTCGATCGTCGTCGTCCCCATGGTCGACAGGGCGTGCGGGATGCCGACCCGCTCGGCGACCCGGCCCACCGCCGTCTCTCCCTCGGTGTGCATCAGCCGGGTGAACCCGGTCGGCGCGAACGCCAGCGGCAGGGCCGACGGGCGGCCGAGCAGCACGGTCGAGGGGTCGACGACGGAGACGTCGCGCAGCACGCTGGGACGGAACTCGACCCGCCGGAAGGCCTCGCGGGAGCGGCGCAGGCTCAGCTCCGCCCCGGCCGCGCCGTCGGTGTAGTCGAAGACGGCCCGCGGCACCCGCCGGCGGGCGATCTCCCGGAGGTCGCCGATGCTGGCCGCGCCGGCCAGCCGGCGGTCGGTGGCGTCGCCGGCCAGCCCGCGCGGACGGACCAGCTCCCTCAGCTCGGACCAGCGGGGCAGCCGGCGCTCCACCACGGGGACCCCTTCCGTCGTCCGGTCACCGGGTCACTTGCGGCCCGGCGCCCAGTCCATGCCCCAGCCGTAGGTGCGGTCGAGGACGTCCTGGCCGCCGTGCACGTAGCGCACCTCCCGCTCGACGACGAGCTGACCGCCCCGGTTCTCGATCATCGCGACCGCGCAGATGCGGGCGCGCGGGTCGTGCTCGTCCAGGCGCACCTCGATCCGCGGCCCGGTCGCCGGGTACATCGTGACGACGGCGTCGGCCTGCCCCCAGTTGGGCACGCCCTCGTAGATCAGCGCGAACACGAGGATCCGGCGGATCAGCTGGGTGTGCGCCAGGTCGATGAGCAGGTTCTCCCCGCCGCTCGCGGCGCCGGACCGGTCGTCGCCGTCCAGCCACGCGACCGACCGGCCGTCGCCCAGCGCGTGCTGCCCGCGGAAGGCGTTGCCCAGCGCCTGGATGACGCCCTTCGACCCGTCGGCGTACTCGTACAGGCACCCGAGGTCGAGGTCGATCGCCCCGGACGACGCGGCCCCAACCAGCCGCTTGAGGAACCCGCCGCCCCCACCCCCGCCGGCAGGCCTGGAGTTCCAGTTGAGGTTGACCCTCAGGACGCCCGTCGTCCCGGCCGTCTTGGTCAGCGAGACCGACGGTGCCGACTTGGTGAGCGACACCGTGCCGGTGCCGGCGTCGCCCGACGGCGGCTGCGGCTGCTGCTGCGGCGGCTGCGGCGTGGACCTCGGGCGCTTCGTGTAGTCGACCAACAGGAGCCTCCCCGCAGGTCCCGGACGGCGGGCCCCTGCTGTGTGAGCGGCGGTCACGACCCCTCGACCCTATTGGGCACCGCCAGGCCCGGGTCCTCATCCCTCGGCCGCGGCGGGTGCGTCGGCCACCGGCAGCCACCGGTCCCACCAGCGCAGCAGGTGCTCCAGCCGGGCCAGCCGGTGCCGAGGGGGCCCGCCGGAGGCCGCGTCGGCCTCCTCCCCGGGGAACAGCAGCAGCTCGCTGGGGACGCCGCGCCGCTGCAGCGCGGCGAACAGCCGCTGCCCCTCCCCGGGCGGCCAGCCGCGGTCCTGGGCGGCGGAGAGGACGAGGGTCGGCGTGCGGACGGCGTCGAGGGCCCCCGGCAGCGTCCCGGACGGCGGGCGCTCGACGACGGCGGCGGCGAACCGGTCGGTGCGGGTCACCAGCAGCGCGGCCAGCGCTCCGGCGGCCCCGCTGCCCAGCACACCGACCCGCTCGCCGTCCAGCGCCGGGTCGGCCAGCACGGAGTCGAGCAGGGCGAGCACGGCGTCGGCGTCGGGGTCGGCGTCGCACTGCACGACGGCGTACCCGGCCGACGCGAGCACCTGGACGTCGTCCCGCAGCGACCAGCCGCCGCCCGACGGGACGAGCACCGCGGGGTGCGGGCCGGGGCCGTCGGGCACCGTCACCCAGCCGCGCACCGCGGCGCCGTCGGGCGCGGCGGCGCTGCGCCCGGTCGCCCGGTGCAGCCGGCCGGTGGCGCCGAGCGCGCGGCCGAAGCCGGTGAGCAGCCGGCGCCGCGCGGGGGTGATGGCGACCAGTTCGCCCGCGGAGCGGTCGTGCGCGACGGTGGCGACGACGACCCCGCTGCCGGCGGCGAACCCGCGGACGGTGAACGGGCCGTCGACGAGGGTCTCGGGCGGCCGCCCGTCCAGCGGCACCCGCAGCAGCTCGACCGCCCCGCCCCGCGCGACCCCGAGCAGCGCCGCCCCGTCGACGACGAGGGTCGCGGGCGTCTCGTCGGCGCGGCGGGTGTCGTGCGGGTCCAGCACCGGCTGGAGCGCCCCGCCGGTCACGGGCACCCGGCAGACGGTCGGCCCGCCCCGGGCGAGCTCGAGGCCGTGGGGACCCAGGTCGGGGTGGGCGGTGACGGCGAGGGTAGCGCCGGTGGGGTCGAAGGCGGGCAGCCGGCACCGGCCGCGGCCGCGGGTGACCCGCCGGGGCTCCCCGCCGGCCGCCGGGACCAGGTAGACGTCGCGCACGAGGTCGCGGTCGGCGCGGGCGTGCCGGGCGGAGACGAAGGCGAGCGTGCCGCCGTCGGGTGACCAGGTGACGTCGGTGTCCTCCCCGGCGCCGTCGGTGAGCTGCCGCGGCTCGGGCAGGGGCTCGCCGTCGTCGTCGGGGTCCCCGGGCAGGTCGAGGACGAACACGCAGGTGGGCCGGTCGCGGGCGTCCGCGTCGTCCGGTCGCAGGGGGAGGCGGGTGAGCAGCCGGGGGGCACCGGCGTCGGCACCGTCACGGGGCACGCGGGCGGTGAAGGCCAGCCGCCGGGAGTCCGGTGCCCACACCGGTGCACCGGCGCCCAGCGGCGCGTCGGTCAGCCGGCGGGGCGCGCCGCCGGCGGTGGGCAGCAGGTGGACCTGCGGGTGGCCGCCGGGCGCGGCCGACAGGTAGGCCAGCCACCGGCCGTCCGGGGAGAACGCGGGGGCGGAGTCGCGGGCGCCGGAGGTCAGCGGGCGGGGCGGCGCCGACCCGTCGGTGGGCACGGCCCACAGCTGCCCGCGGTACCCGTCGGCCGCGAGGTCCGGCCGGCCGACGGCGACCACGGCCATGCGCCCGTCCGGGGAGACGGTCGGCACCCCCGGCGTGCGCAGCAGGGCGAGGTCGGCGGGCCGCATCGGGCACCGAGCGTAGTGCAGCGCTCACCCCCGGCCGGGCGGGACGGCCCGGCCGGGGACGGCGTCACTGCTGCTGGGCGCGGGCGATCAGCCGCTGCCCGAGGGCGCCGGCCTGGGTGTCGGTGAGCAACTGGGTCTGCGACTCCACGAGCCGGAGCACCGCCGGGTCCTCGCGGGCGACCTCCGAGGACTGCAGCAGGATCGTGCCCTGCCCGGTGAAGTCGTACTGCCGCTCCTCCCCCGAGGCCCGGCCCAGCGCGCCCGAGAGCATGCCGCGGATGCTCGCCGTCATCCACTGCGCGTCGTGGTGCACCGACGGCGACGGGCAGTCGGCCCAGCCCAGCAGCGCCTCCGGGTCGGCCCGGAACGGCGGCTCCACGAAGATCACCGGCCCGTTGGACGACGCGATGAACTTCCCCGTGCCGATGAGGGTGACGAAGCCGGGCACGATCGACTGCTTGAGCTCCAGCTGCGGGGAGAACGCGCAGAGGTTGCCCGCCTTGATGGTGAGGTTCCCGTCGTCGAGGTCGTAGGAGTTCAGGTCGAACCCGCGGTCCCCGATGAGCACCTTGCCCTGGCCGGTGGCCACCACCCAGTCCTGCACGTAGACGGGGCTGGAGAAGCGCGCGGCCACCCACGCCTGCACCGAGGAGTACTCGGTGACCGCCTCGAAGCGGACGTCGCCGTAGTGGGCCAGCATCGCGCCCTTGCTCATGAACCAGTCGCCGTCGAGCCGCACGCAGAAGACGTAGGGGTTGACGTTGTCGTCGTCCGGGAGGGTGTGCGCGTTGAGCGTCGTCCCGGTGGGACTGGCCGGCGGCGGTCCGCCGTAGCCGGGCTGGGGCTGGCCGTAGGGGTTGCCGGGCGGGTACGTCATCGGTCGCCGTCCTCAGAACTTCTTCTCGCTGGCCTGCACGTACACGGTGCCGTGGCCACTGATCCGCAGCTGGAGGGCCTCGCCGGAGCCGCGGCCGACCACGTCGCGGAAGCCGACCTTGGCGGCGAGGTCGATGCTGAGCTGCCCGACGTGCCCGACGTAGGCCTGCGGGTCGACGCCGACCTGCTGGCCGCCCAGCTGCAGCGGGAAGGCCCCGCCGTGGGACAGCAGCGCCACCGAGCCGCGGCCGTGCACGTTGGTGGTGAACAGCCCCTGCCCGGTCATCGCGCCGCTGATCGCCTGCCGGACCCCGCCGGAGCCGAGGAACTGCACGCTGGTCTGCAGCTGGGCGTCGTGCACCAGCAGCCGGTCGGCCTCGCAGACCAGCGGCGCGCCGCCGTCTAGCTCGAGCACGGTGACGTGCAGCCCCTTGTAGCCGTAGAGGACCTCGCCCTGGCCCTCCGTGGCCATCATCGGGTTGGACTCCCCCGACAGCGCGGCGCCGGCCATGCCGCCGATGCCGCGGCCCTGCCCGTGCACCGGGCGGAAGGTGACCTGCCCGGAGTAGCCGAGCATCGCGCCGCGCCGGGCGAGGACCGGGGTGGCGGGGCTGACGCGCGCCCGGACGACCTTGCTGTTGACCTGGTCGAAGGGCACGGTCAGCGCTCCGAGGACTGGACGAGCACCAGGCCGTGCCCGGTGAAGCGGAGGGAGAAGGGCTCGCCGGAGCCCTCGCCCACGAAGGACTTCCAGGAGACGCCGCTGACCAGGTTCATCGACAGCTGCCCGCGGGAGCCGACGTAGGCGTCGGGGTCGACGACGAGGTCCTGGCCGGGCGCGACCTCCAGCGCCATGACCGGGCCCTTGGAGACGATCGCCACCTGCCCGTGGCCGGTGACGGTGGTGGTGGCCAGGCCCTGGCCGCTGGTGACGCCGCGCAGCCCGGAGAACTGCACGTCGAGGCGCAGCTGGTCGGTGTGGGCGAGGACGTGCTCGCTCTCCACGGTCAGCGTGTCGCCGGCCAGGTCGACGACGAGCACGTCCATCGCGTCCAGCGCCAGGTACACGCGGCCGCGGCCGGTGCAGTCCATGAGCGAGATGCTCTCGCCGGCGACGGCGCGCTTGAGCGCCGCCCGGAAGCCGCCGCCCCCGCCCATCCCGGAGCTCGCGAAGTCGACGTCGCCCTCGAACGCGACCATCGAGCCGCTGGCGGCCCGGATGCGGTCGCCCTGCAGGTCGGCGTGCAGGACGCGCTTGTGCGCGGTGAGCAGTGCCACGGGTTCCTCTCCCAGGAGGGACGGGGGGACGGCGCGGCACCGTATCGGGCCGCCTCGCGCCGCGGTAGGTCCCCGGCCACGGACGGCGCGGCGGCCCCGGCGCAGGTGCGCCGGGGCCGCCGTCGTCGGGTCGGGCGGGGTGTCAGCGCCCGACGGTCACCTCGTCGCGCTCCGCCGCGGCGGTGGCGGGCAGCTCGGCCGCCTCGCGGCGCGAGGCGACGATGCTGCTGATGACCGCGGCGACGATGAACAACAGGCCGGTCAGGCCGGTGACGTACTCGCTGATGTGGAAGCGGAGCTCCGCGATCATGATGACGGCGAGGAAGCCGATGGCCCACATGGCGCCGTGCTCGAGGTAGCGGTACTCGTCGAGGGTGCCCTTGTCGACCATGAAGATCGTCAGCGACCGCACCCAGAAGGCCCCGATGCCCAGGCCCAGCGCGATGATGAAGATGTCGCTGCTGATGGCGAACGCGCCGATGACACCGTCGAAGGAGAACGAGGCGTCGAGCACCTCGAGGTAGAGGAACGCCGCCGCGCCGGCGCCGGCCACGGCCTTGGTCGCCGTCCCGGCCGCGTTCCCGCGCCCGGTCGACTCACCGGTCGCGGTGACGTCGTCGCCCCCGTCGTCCTCCGGGGCCTCCATGAGCTCGTTGAGACCACCGATGAGCAGGTAGGTGAACAACCCGGCGATGCCGGAGACGAGCACGGTGGAGTACTTCTCGGGGTCGGCGATCTGGGAGCCGAGGTAGATGACGGCCAGTGCGATGACGACCGCGAGGTAGGGCAGCTTGCCGGCCTTGGCCAGCGGCCGCTCCAGCCAGGCGAGCCAGTGGATCTCCCGCTCCTCGTCGAAGAGGAAGTTGAGGAAGATCATCAGCAGGAAGATGCCGCCGAAGGTGTAGATCGCCTCCGCGGCGGACTCCACGCGGGCCCCGTACTCCTCCTGGTCGGTCAGCGCGAGGTCCCACACCTCGGGGATCGACAGCTTCGCCGTGACCGCCACCAGCACGATCGGCAGCAGCAGCCGCATGCCGAAGACGGCGATGAAGATGCCCACGTAGAGGAACAGCTTCCGCCACAGCTGGCTCATCCGGCGCAGGACCTTGGCGTTGACCACGGCGTTGTCGAAGGAGAGGCAGACCTCGAGGACGCCGAGGACGGCGACGGCCAGCAGGGCGGCCGGTCCGCCGAACAACACGGCGGCGACGAGCGCGGCCACCGTCAGCAGGACGGAGAAGCCGAAGTAGCGGAGCATCAGGGGTTCCTCTCCACCGTCCCGGGGGCGGGGCGGCGACGACTGGGGTCCGACCGGGCCGGGGCGGCCGGGAACCGGGTCGGGTCTGTCAACGAGGCCCGGAGGGCACTCGTTCCCGCGCCCACCGGCCGGGGGACTGTGAGAACGGGCTCACCGGGCCGGGCCGTCCGGCCGGACGGGCGCCGTCCCGGCGTCGGACCTCCGGGCGTGGTAGGCATCGGCCGCCGGTGCGCGCGGATGCCGGACGGCCCCGCCGGGACGGGGACCGCGGGGACGACGGGAGGCACGCATGGCCGGGCTCGGCGGGGGTGCCGCCTCCCGCTGGTGGCGCCGCGACGGGGACGCGGCCCGGCGCGAGGCCGCCGCGGCGCGGGAGGCCGCGGCCGCCGCGATGCTGGAGCTCGACGCCGCGCTCAGCGACCTGCCCGACGCCGTCGCCGTCGCGGAGGAGGCCACCGCGACGAGCGGGCGACGGGCTGAGCACCGCGCATCCGCCCCCGACTCGTTGACCCGTGACTGGCGGGACCTCTCCGCCCACGCCGACGCGGTCATTGGACACTATCTGCAGGCCCTTTCCAACCACGACGCGGAGGACGTGACCGACTCCGCACCGACGCGCGCGGCCGTCGCCGAGCTGACCCGGGCCGCCGCCGCGCTGCGCGAGGTCCTCGCCCAGGTGCTGCGCTTCCGTGAGCAGTACGGCGAGGTGCTGGCCGCCGCCTCCGGCGCCCGGGCCGCGGCCGCCCGGGCCGTCCCGGCGGCGCGGAGCGCGGTGGCCGCCGCCCGCGCCGCGCTCGACGAGGCGGCCGCCGCCGGGCTGCGCGACCCGGCGCTGGGCGTCCTGCTCGCCGAGGCGGCCGGCACCGCCGACGCGGCGCAGAGCGAGCTGGCCCACCGCCGGGCCGGTCCGGCCGCGGCGGCCGCCGAGCGGGCCCGGCGCACGGCCGGCGCGGTGGCCGAGCGGGCGCGGGCGCTGCCCGGGCGGGCGGCCGACGTGCGCCGCGGCGCCGCGTCGGTGCACACCCGCCGGGAGGCGCTGGGCACCCGTCACGAGCGGCTGGCGCCGGTGATGAGCGAGCTGCGGCGGCGCTATCCGCTGTCGGCCTGGGCCGACGTCGAGCGGGCACCGCAGCGGGCGGCCGCCGCGCTGGCCGAGGTCGACGAGGCGCTGGCCGGGCTGGACGGGGTGCTCGCCGCGCCGGTCCTCGACGTCCCCGCCGCCGGCGAGCTGCTCGCCCGGGTGCGGGCGGCGGCCGGCCGGGTCGACGACGAGGTCCGCGCGGCCACCGGGCGGCTGGAGCGGCTGGACGCCGTGGCCGCCGACCCGGGCGCGCTGCTGGGCGAGGTGCAGCACGCGCTGGTGGACGCGCGGCGGTTCCTGGCCGGGCTGCCCGAGGACCGGGCCCGCCGCTTCCGCCGCACCTTCGAGGAGCTGGCCCGGCGGCTGCCGCCGCTGGAGGAGGCGGCGCGCGCCGAGCGGTTCGACGTCGGCGCGGTGCTGCGCGAGGCCACCGCGATCGAGGGCGGCCTGGCCGGTCTGGTGCGCACCGCCCGCGCGGACTAGGCGCGCGCCAGCAGCCAGCGGACGATCTCCTCGCCGGCCGCGGCCCCGGTGGCCGTGGTGACCGCGACCCGCGCGCCGGTCCAGCCCTGCTCGTGCAGCTCCCCGTGCGCCGGGCGGACGGCGGAGTCGGCGGCCAGCAGCATCGGCGCGTCGAGCAGGCTGTCGCCGGCGCACAGCAGGCGCGGCGCGGCGCCGTCCCCGGTCAGCAGCCGGCGCAGCCGCAGCAGCCCGGCCGCCTTGGACAGCCCGGCGGGGACGACGTAGACCTTGCGGCCCTGCACGCTCAGGGTGGCGCCGGCCGCGCCCGCGGCGGCGGCGGTGTCGGCCAGCCAGCGGGCCGGGATCGCGTCGCGGTCGTGCGCCACCAGGTAGCAGAACAGGCCCTCGGCGGCCCGGACGGTCCGCACCCAGGGCTCCCCCGCCGCGGCCGCCAGCAGCGCGAGCAGCTCGGGCAGCGGCGCGGCGTCCGCGGCCACCCCGGCGGCCCACGCGTCCCAGGCGGGGTCGCGGACGCCGTCGGCCAGCAACACGCCGCCGTTGCCGCACAGCGCGTAGCGCGGCACCACCGGCAGCCGGACCCGGCCGTACTGCGCCGCGGTCCGGGTGGTGACCGGCACCAGCAGGGCGCGCCCGGCCAGCTCGGCCAGCAGCGGCCACGAGGCCGGCGTGGCGTAGGACAGCGGCGCGCCGTCGAGGTGCTCGACGACCCGCAGCCCGCCGGTGCCGCCGGCGGCGGCCGCGGAGTAGATGAGTGTGCGGTCGAGGTCGACGGCGGCCAGCGTCGCCGTCGCCGGGAGGACGGCGGTCACCGGCGCACCGGCGCGATCAGGCCGACGCAGGAGTACGGCAGGTCGGGCACCTCCACCACCGGCACCCCGCGGGCGGTGGCGAGCGCGGCGACGTGGCGCAGGTCCTCGGCCCGGTCGGGGCGGACGAGCACCTGCCACGGCACCCGGCGCAGCAGCACCCGCGTGGTCTCCCCCACCCCGGGCTTGACCAGGTTCACGTCGGCGATGCCGTGCGAGGCGGCGATGCGCTCGACCGCGGCCCACCCGGCCCAGGTCGGCCGGCGCTCGGCGGCGGGGACGTCGTCGGCCGGGGGGACGGCGGGGAACGCGGCGGCGACGGTGTCGACGAAGCGCGCCGACACGTCGGACGGCGCGAGCTCGGCGTAGTACTTCGCGCCGTGGAACATGCCGGGGCCGATGAGGTCCTCGCGCAGCACGGTGCGCGACACCAGGCCGGACACCGTGCTGTTGAGGCAGGCGCTCGGGATCAGGAAGTCGTCTCGGGTGCCGTACAGCTCCGTGCAGCCGCCGGGGTCGGCGAGGACGGCGAGCCGGTCGTCGAGGGCGGCGTCCTCCGGGTGGGCGGCTCGCCACCTCGCGACGGCCTCGGTGAGCTGCCGCTGGATGGCGCCCTTGCCGGTCCAGCCGTCGACGAAGCGCACCGCCGCGGCCGGGTGCCGGGCGAGCACGTGGGCCAGCGCCACCTCGTCGATGCCCCGGCCGCGGATGATCGAGAGCGTGTAGTGCGGCACGTCGACGCCGCGGGAGGCGCGGTACCAGCGGCGCAGCAGCACCCCGATGGGCGTCCCGGCGCGGGCCAGCGACACCAGCACCGGCGTCCGGCCCCGCGCGGCCGCGGCGTCCCACACCAGCTCCCCGACCCGGGCGACGGCGTCGGCCAGCCGCCCGGCCGACTGCTCGAGCGCCGCGGTGAACAGCGCCAGGTAGGCCGCGTCGGGCTGGTACTCGACCGGCAGCATCTCCGAGTAGTGGGTGCCCGACTGGATGGCCTCCTCGCGGTCCTCGGTGCCGCGCTCGAGCGCCACCGACGACAGGTCGGTGAGCAGCCAGGTGACGTCCTCGACCGGGTAGGAGCCGAACCGGCCCGGGACGGCGGGGGCCAGGGTCTGCAGCGCGGTCACGGCGCGGGCTCGGCGAGCGGCACGGGGACCAGGTGCACCGCGCGGGCGGCGAACGGCCGCAGTGCCTCGGCCATCGGCGCGCAGTCGGCGGCCGGGGCGTCGGCGAGCACGACGACGTCGTCGGCCCGCAGGTCCGACCACGGCCCGGTCGCCGCGGCGGCGGGGTCGGCCAGGTTGTGCACCCGGGAGAGCCGTCCGGGGTCGTCCGGCGCGGGGAAGGCCAGGCTGCGGCGGACGGCGTAGCCGGGGTCGTCGGCGGCGTGCACGGGGCTGCGGGTGGTCGACTGCGTGGTGACGGGGACGCCCGGCAGCCGGCCGGCCAGCCCCGCGGCGACCACGGTCGGCGCGTACATGAGCTCCTCGGTACCGAGCACCAGCACGCCGCGGCTGCCGGCCAGGACGCGCGCGAGGGCGGCGGCGACCGCGTCGGCCGCCTCGGCCAGGCGGGCGGTCCCGGCGGCGGTCAGCCCGTGCCGGGCGGTGGTGGGCACCCCGGCCGGCCAGAGGTCCGTGTGCGTCCGGACCGCGCCGGGCGTGCCGGCGGGGGCCGGCGCGGGCCCGGGCAGCGCGGCGCGGGCGGCCGCGGCGCGGTCGAGGACGTCGGCCGGCAGCGTCAGCCCGGTGGTCAGGACGGCGGCGACGTCGACCCGCACGCCCAGCGCGCCCGCGCGCTCGGCGAAGGCCCGCCGGGCGGCACCGGCGCGGGCGTCGAGCAGCGCGGCGACGACGTAGCGCCCGCGCGGCCAGCGGGCGTGCAGCTCGGCGACGGTGTTGAGCGCCGTCCGGCCGCTGGTCAGCTCGTCGTCGACCAGCACCAGCGGGCCGGGCGCGGCGAGGTCGACGTCCCCGGCCGGCTGCAGGGCGTGCGCGACGGCGTGCGAGTGCTCCTCCTCGAACGCGGCGGCCACCGGCACACCGCGGTGCACGCGGCGCGTGGTGTGCAGGTAGGCGGCGCCGAGGCGGGCCGCGGCGGCGTGGCCGAGGCCGGTGGCCGTCTCGCAGTAGCCGACGACCAGGCCGGGGACCTCCGGCCCGAGGACGGCGGCCACGGCGTCCCCCACCGCGGCTCCGGCGTCCAGCACCGCGGCGGGCGGGACCGGCACGTGCTTGCCGAGCACCCGGGAGACGACGAGGTGCGCGCGGCGCGGGTTGTCCCTCAGCGCCAGGCCGCACAGGGCGGCGAACCCGGCGGGGTCGACGGGGACGCCGACGCCGAGCAGGCGGGAGACGGTGCCGCCGAGGTCGAGGGCACCGGGCAGGGTCGTCGTCACGGGCGCCGGGCCTCCCCCGCGGCGAACACCTCGGCGAGCCGGCGTCGACCGGCCGCGAGCAGGTCGACGAGCGCGGCCTCGTCGGCGACGACGCCGTAGACGGCGGCACGGCGGCTGACCAGCTCGGCCCAGAGCGCGTGCGGCCCGATCTCGTTCATCCGCCCGTTGCCGGAGACCGCGATGCCGCCGCGGCCGCGGGCCATGAGGACCTCGAGGGCGTCGTCGTACTCCGAGCGGGACACGGTGAGCAGGGCGTTGACCACCGAGACGTGCGCCGGGTGGATGACCGTCTTGCCCAGCACGCCGTTGGCCTTGTCGAGGGCGACCTCGCGCACCAGGCCGTCGAGGTCGTCGTCGATCATGCGCTGGCGCAGGCCGGTCTCGTGCTGCGCGGTGAACGGCGACTGGCGCAGCTGCGGCTTGAACAGCCGGGGCCCGCCGGGGATGTGCTCCCACACCGCGCCGGTGACCACGTGCTCGCCGCCGCGGGCGAAGCGGTTGACGACGTCGGCCAGGCAGTCGCGGACGACGGCGACGTCCCAGATCGTGGTGTGCCGGTCGCGGCGCAGGCCGAACAGCCCCGACAGGTCGGTGCCGCCCACGCGCAGGCACAGCACCTGGTCACGGTGCGCGGCCACGACGTCGGCGAGCGCGGCGAGCGCCTCGGGGCGGGTCTCCCGCCACGCCAGGTCCGGCGTCTCGAGGATCGGCATGCCGTACAGCGGGTGCCCGGTCGCCGCGCCCACCTCGGCGATCGCCTCGAGCATCGGGCCGAGCGTGGTCCCGGTGGCCTTGGGCAGGCTGAAACCGGTGAGCCGCGCCAGGGCGGGGCCGGCGGCCAGCGCGAGCGAGCGGATCTGCTCGGGCGTGCGCACCCGCACGAACAGCAGCGGCAGGTGCTCGCCGGTGGCGGCGTGGTGGTCCAGCCGCCGCAGCGCGGCGATCACGTTGGCCTCCGCGTCGGGGACGGCGGCGTGCGGGACGGCGTCCTCCAGGCACCAGACCACGCTGGTGGCCCCGACGGCGGCGGCCCGCTCGGCGTCGGCGTCGAGCGCCGTGCGGGTGCCGGGGCTGTAGAGCGTGGCCCCGAGGGCGAGGGCGAGGCTGCCGCGCGGGCTGGCCGGGCCGACCTCACCCGGGGGGACGGCGAAGAGCCGCTCCCGCTCGTCGTCGGTCAGGTACGCGAAGTGGCGCACGGTCGATCCCTTCCACCCGCTGTCGGATGTGGGTTGGCGTCGGTACGAGAGGCGTCGGGACTACGGCCGGAGCAGGCCCTGGGCGCGCGCCCGGCGCAGCCAGTCGGGGTACTCGGTCATGAGCCGGTCGAACAGCGCGTCGTCGCTGATCGGCCGGCGGCCCAGCAGGTCGTCCTGCGAGACGGCGAAGAAGTCGGCGTTGTCGGTGTAGCGGCCCTCGAGGTCGTCGAGGCGCCGCAGGTAGGAGAACTCGCGCTCCGGGCCGATGCCCATGAACTGCCAGAACACCGGCTCGTACGACGCCGCCCGGATCTGCCTCGTCGCCACGGACTTGTCGCTGGGGGCGCCGTCGGTGAGGAACATGACGTAGACGGGCACCTGCGCCGGCTGCGGCTCCACCCGCTCGCGGCTGTCGCCGAAGTAGGCCTGCCGGACGGCGGCCATCGCCGCGCCGTAGCGGGTGTCGTACTCCAGCGGGTACTGCCGGGACAGGTCGGCGATGTACTGCTGGTGACCCTCCAGCCGCAGCCCCGGCTCGGGCCGGTGCACGCCCTTGCCGAAGAGGAAGACGTCGACCACGCCGTCGTCGTCGAAGCGCAGCCCCAGCGCGAGGACCCGCTCGGCCAGCCGCTGGACGGCGCCGGCCCGGTAGAGGGCGGCCATCGACCCGGAGATGTCGAGCACCAGCGCGACCCGGGCGGTGTGCTCGCCCAGGCCGCGCTTCTCCAGGCTGACGCCGGCGGTTTTGACGAGGCTGAGCAGCTGCGGCGCCGACGTCGACAGCTTCTTCTCGAGGTCGACCAGCCGCTTCTTCTCCATGCTGACCGGCGGCGCGGTCGGAGCCGGCTGGGGCGCGGGTGTCGGCTGGGGCGCGGGCTCGTCGTCGACGCTGACGCCGACGTCGGTGGCCATGCCGGCCAGGCCGGTGGTGAAGCCCTGACCGACGGCGCGGACCTTCCACTCGCTGCCGCGGCGGTACACCTCGGCGAACACCAGGGCGGTCTCCGGGCCGGCGGCGAGCTCGCAGCGGACGGCGGGCGGGCCGCCCTCGGCGGACACCTCCACGGCCAGCCCGGACAGCCCGCCGAAGGTGCCCGCGCCGTCGAGCGAGGCGCCGATGACGACCTTCTCGACGTCGGGCGGCAGCGCGGCCGGGTCGACGCGGACCTGGTCGACGGTGGCCCCGCCGCGGGTGGACTTGCCGAGGTGGCGCACCGCGCCGCCGGCGCCGGAGGGCTGGTTGTAGAAGACGAAGTCCTCGTCGCCGCGCACCCGGCCGGCGCCGGTGGTGAGGAAGGCCGAGAGGTCGGCGTCGACGCCGGGGGCGGGCGTCCAGGTGAGGGTGACGACGACGGGGCCGGTCAGCCCGGCCTGCGCGAGGCCGACGTTGCCGCCACGGGTGAGGACGTGGACCACGGGGCGCTCAGCCGCGGCGAGCCGGGCGGGTCACTTGCGCCCGCTCGTCCAGTCGAGGCCCCAGCCGTAGGCGCCGTCGAGGTCGCGCTGCACGCCGCGCAGGTAGCGGATCTCGCGCTGCACGGTGAGCGCGCCGCCGGAGTTGGTCAGCAGCGCGATGGCGCAGGAGCGGGCACCCTCGGCGTGCTCGTCGAGGCGCACCTCGATGGGCGCGGCGCCCTGCGGGTACAGCGTGACGACGCCGTTGGCCGCGGCCCAGTCGGGGGCGCCCTCGTAGATGTAGGCGAAGACCAGGATGCGGCGGATCGCGTCGAGGTGGTCGAGGTTCACGACGAGGTTCTCCCCGCCGCTCCTCGTGCCGGAGCGGTCGTCGCCGTCGAGCAGCACGTAGGGCGGCCGGTCGAGCGAGCCGAAGGCGTTGCCGAGGGCCTGGACGACGCCCTTGCGGCCGTCGCTGGTCTCCCACAGGCAGCCGAGGTCGAGGTCGACGGCGGCGCCCTTGGCGAAGGGGCCCTTGGAGAACAGGCCGCGGCGGCCGGACTCCCAGTTGAGGTTGACCCGCATCTGCCCGCCGGCGCCGCGGCCCTTGGTGAGCGAGACCGAGGGGGCGCCCTTGGTGAGCGTCACCTTCGACAGGCTGACGCCGGGGGCCGCGGGCGGGGTGGACGGTCGGCGGGTGTAGTCGACCACGACGGGGGACCTCCGGGGCTCGGGGTGCGCCCGGGCGCCGGGATGGCGCCGGGCAGGGGTACCGGGCAGGGGTGCCGGGCCCGGACGCGGTGCGGTCCGGGCCCGGCGACGGTCGGCCGATCGTGGTCGGCCGACCGTCGGTCAGGCGACCGTGGTCAGCCGATCGTGGTCAGCCGATCGTGGTCAGCCGACGTTGACGCCGAAGTCCTGCGCGATGCCGCGCAGGCCGGAGGCGTAGCCCTGGCCCACGGCGCGGAACTTCCAGTCGGCGCCGTTGCGGTAGAGCTCACCGAAGACCATGGCGGTCTCCACCGAGGCGTCCTCGGTGAGGTCGTAGCGGGCGATCTCCTGCCCGTTGGCCTGGTTGACCACGCGGATGAAGGCGTTGCGGACGGCGCCGAAGTTCTGCTTGCGGCTGTCGGCGTCGTAGATCGAGACCGGGAAGACGATCTTCTGGCAGTTCGGGGGGACGGTGGCGAGGTCGACCTGGATGACCTCGTCGTCGCCCTCGCCCTGGCCGGTGAGGTTGTCACCGACGTGCACCACCGAGCCGTCGGGGCTGCGCAGGTTGTTGAAGAAGACGAAGCCCGAGTCGTCGGGGGTGACCTTGCCCTCGGCGCCGATCATGATCGCTGACGCGTCGAGGTCGAAGTCGCCGCCGGAGAACGTGTTGACGTCCCAGCCGAGACCCACGTTGACCGCGGTCAGACCCGGCGCCTCCTTGGTCAGCGAGACGTTCCCGCCCTTGGAGAGGCTGACACCCATCTTGTTGGACTCCCATGCGCTCTAGGAGCGGACCGGCGGTCGCCGTCCCGCGAGGCGCCGGCCGGGCCGGCGCAGCCGGACGGCGGCGCGGGCGCGGCGGCCCGGCACGCCTCCGGCACCGCTCCGCCGGGCACCGCAACGGCACCCGGCAGAGCGGACGTGTCTCGGATACTGCCCCACGACCAGGGGCGGCAACAGGTTCCCGGACGTGACCGTCAGGGGGCGGCGACCGGCGGTCGGCAGGGTCCCCGACCGCTCCGGGTCAGGACGTCCCGCGGCCGGTACCGCCGGCCGGGACGCCGTCCTGACCCGCCGCGTCCGGGCCCGTGGTGCCTGGTGCGGTGCTGCGCGGTGCGGTGCTGCGCGGTGCGGTGCTGCCCGGTGCGGTGCTGCCCGGTGCGGTGCTGCCCGGTGCGGTGCTGCCCGGTGCGGTGCTGCGCGGTGCGGTGCTGCCCGATGCGGTGTCGACGGGTGCCGGCGTGCCCGGCGTCGCGGCGCGCGCCGCGGCCTCGCGCTCGTCGCGGCGGCTGCGGGCGAGGCTGGCGACCGTCGTGACCAGCAGCGTGACGACGATGACGGCCAGGGACAGCCAGGTCGGGACCTCGGGGACCACGGTCACGTGCCGCCCGCCGTTGATGAACGGCAGCTCGTTCTCGTGCAGGGCGTGGATGAGCAGCTTGATGCCGATGAAGCCGAGGATGACCGCCAGGCCGTAGTGCAGGTAGACCAGCCGGTCGAGCAGGCCGTCGATGAGGAAGAACAGCTGGCGCAGGCCGAGCAGCGAGAAGGCGTTGGCGGTGAAGACGAGGAAGGTCTCCTCGGTGAGGCCGAAGATCGCCGGGATGGAGTCGACGGCGAAGAGGATGTCGGCGCTGCCGATGGCCACCAGCGCGATGGCCAGCGGGGTGATGTACCGCTTGCCGTCGAGCTTCGTGGTCATGCGGTCGGAGTGGTACTCCTCCGTCGTCGGGACGACGCGGCGGACCAGCCGGAGGAAGCCGTTTTCCTGGAACTCCTCGTCCTCGTCGCTGTTGGCGCGGGCCTGGACGATGGCGGTGTAGATGAGGAACGCGCCGAAGAGGTAGAAGACCCAGCTGAAGTTCTCGATGGCCGCGGCGCCGAGGAAGATGAAGATCGTCCGCAGCGCGAGGGCGAAGGCGATGCCGAAGAGCAGCACCTTCTGCTGCAGCTCCCGGGGCACCGCGAAGCTGGCCATGATCAGGACGAAGACGAACAGGTTGTCCACCGAGAGGCTCTTCTCGGTGATGTAGCCGGCGAAGTACTCACCGCCGTACTGGCCGCCGGCGAAGATCCAGACGCCGACGCCGAACAGGATCGCGAGGGCCACGTAGATGGCCGACCAGGTCGCCGCCTCGCGCAGCGACGGCGCGTGCGGTGTGCGCACGTGACCGACGAAGTCGAAGACGATCATTCCCACGATCGCGGCGATGGTGATCGCCCACACCCAGAAGGGGACGTCCACGAGACCTCCGGTTACTCAGCGGTGCGCGGTGCACCGCAGCGGGCCGGAGGTCTCTCCCGTCGCCCGGCCAGCGGGCGACCGACGGTGCCGGGGGTCCACCGGGACCCCGTACTGACGACACCGCCGCGCGGGGATACTCCCCTCCACGGATGACCGCCGACGCCGGCCTCCGTCTCGGGCCGCCGTCGGTCGCTCCCTACCCACGACGCCGGGCGGACGCACGGTGTTCCGCCGATGAGAGGACTCTCATCGGCGGGGCGGCCCCGGGCGCCGGGTGACCAGGGGTGGACCGGCGCCGACGGGGCTCAGGCGTGGGCGGCGTCGAGCTGGCGCAGCTCCTTCTTCAGCTCGGTCAGCTCGTCGCGCAGCCGGGCGGCCACCTCGAACTGCAGCTCGCGGGCCGCGGCCAGCATCTGGTCGTTCATCTGGGTGATGAGGTCGGCCAGCTCCGCGCGCGGTAGGCCCTCGACGTCGATCGCGCCGGCCTTGCCCCGGCCCTTGGTCGTGGCCTTGGACGACAGCCCCGGCACCGGCGCCTTGCCGCGGGACTGCTGCCGGCCCGAGCCGCCGACCAGTTCGACACTCTCGGTGTCCTCGGCCGCGCGGTAGATGCCGTCGAGGATGTCGACGATCTTCTTGCGCAGCGGCTGCGGGTCGATGCCGCGCTCGGTGTTGTAGGCGATCTGCTTCTCGCGGCGCCGGTTGGTCTCCTCGATCGCCTGCGCCATCGACGGGGTGATCGTGTCGGCGTACATGTGCACCTGGCCGGAGACGTTGCGCGCCGCCCGCCCGATCGTCTGGATCAGCGACTTGCCCGAGCGCAGGAACCCCTCCTTGTCCGCGTCGAGGATGGCGACCAGCGACACCTCGGGCAGGTCGAGGCCCTCGCGCAGCAGGTTGATGCCGACCAGCACGTCGTACTCGCCCTGCCGCAGCTCGCGCAGCAGTTCGACGCGGCGCAGCGTGTCGACCTCGGAGTGCAGGTAGCGGACCTTGATGCCGAGCTCGAGCAGGTAGTCGGTGAGGTCCTCGGCCATCTTCTTGGTCAGCGTGGTGACCAGGACCCGCTCGTCCTTCTCCACCCGCAGCCGGATCTCGTGCACCAGGTCGTCGATCTGGCCCTTGGTCGGCTTGACCAGGACCTCCGGGTCGACCAGGCCGGTGGGGCGGATGACCTGCTCGACGACCTCACCGCCGGTGCGGCCCAGCTCGTAGTCGCCCGGGGTGGCGGACAGGTAGACGGTCTGGCCGATCCGGTCGGTGAACTCCTCCCACTTCAGCGGGCGGTTGTCCATGGCCGAGGGCAACCGGAAGCCGTGCTCGACCAGCGTCCGCTTGCGGCTCATGTCGCCCTCGTACATGCCACCGATCTGCGGGACGGTCACGTGCGACTCGTCGATGACCAGCAGGAAGTCGTCGGGGAAGTAGTCGATGAGGCAGGCGCCGGCGCTGCCCGGCGCCCGGCCGTCGATGTGCCGCGAGTAGTTCTCGATGCCGGAGCAGAAGCCGACCTGGCGCATCATCTCGATGTCGTAGGTGGTGCGCATGCGCAGCCGCTGGGCCTCCAGCAGCTTGCCCTGCCGCTCCAGCTCGGCCAGCCGCTGCTCGAGCTCGGCCTCGATGGTGGCGATCGCCCGTTCCATGCGCTCGGGGCCGGCGACGTAGTGGGTGGCCGGGAAGACGAACAGCTCCTGGACCTCGCGGACCACCTCGCCGGTGAGCGGGTGCAGGTAGTACAGCCGCTCCACCTCGTCGCCGAACATCTCGATCCGGACGGCGAGCTCCTCGTACACCGGGAAGACCTCGATCGTGTCGCCGCGCACGCGGAAGGTGCCGCGGGTGAACGACAGGTCGTTGCGGGTGTACTGCTCGGTGACCAGCGTGCGCAGCAGGTCGTCGCGGTCGCGCTCCTCCCCCACCGAGATCTTCAGTGCGCGGTCGACGTACTCCTGCGGCGTCCCCAGGCCGTAGATGCAGGAGACGGTGGCGACCACCACGACGTCGCGGCGGGTCAGCAGCGCCTGGGTGGCCGAGTGCCGCAGCCGCTCGACCTCGTCGTTGACCGAGGAGTCCTTCTCGATGTACGTGTCGGTCTGCGGGACGTAGGCCTCGGGCTGGTAGTAGTCGTAGTAGGAGACGAAGTACTCGACGGCGTTGTGCGGCAGCAGCTCGCGGAACTCGTTGGCCAGCTGCGCGGCGAGCGTCTTGTTCGGCGCCATCACCAGGGTGGGCCGCTGCACCTGCTCGATGAGCCAGGCGGTGGTGGCCGACTTCCCGGTGCCGGTGGCGCCCAGCAGCACGGTGTCCTCCTCGCCCGCGCGGACCTTCTCCGCCAGGGCCGCGATGGCGGCCGGCTGGTCGCCCGAGGGCTGGAACTCGCTGACGACGCGGAAGCGCCCCTGGGTGGGTCGGATGTCGGTGGTCGCGCGCACGAGGACGACGGTACGACCGGTGTGCGACGAAACCCGGGGGTGCGGCGGGACGGCGTCGGCGCGACGGGTGGGACGCCCGCGACCGGCGCAGCCGGTGACCCCGGGGGCGCCGGTGACGGGGGCGCACGACCGGGGCGCCCGGGACCCCGCGGGCCGACCGGCCGGGGCGGTCCTGTCCACCCCGCCGTGGGCCGCCCGCTAGCGTGCACTCCCGCAGGAGCGCCCCGGCGGGGACCAGTGCCACCCGGGACATCCCCGGGCGAGGTCGGACCCCGCCGCCCGCGCTCCCCGGCCTCCGCCGGACCTGCGCACGACGCCCCCCGCGGCCCTGCCGTGGGGGGCGTCGTCGTCTCCGGCGCAGCCGGCGCCGCCGCTCGCGCCGGGCCGGCGTGACCTCCGCCGCGTCAGGTGTGGGCCGGGCCGGATGGGGCACTGGGACCGCGGGCAGTCATGCCCCGACCCCCTGACGACGGCCGCGGCAGGGGGCCAACGCGCCCCGACGTCGGGGGCGCCCGTGCAGGAGGAAACACTCGATGACGCAGGTGTGGCCCGGAGCCGCTTATCCCCTCGGAGCCACGTACGACGGCACCGGGACGAACTTCGCCCTCTTCAGCGAGGTCGCCGAGAAGGTCGAGCTCTGCCTGTTCGACGAGCAGGGCAACGAGGAGCGCGTCCGGCTGCCCGAGATGGACGGCTACGTCTGGCACGCGTTCCTGCCCGGCATCCAGCCCGGCCAGCGCTACGGATACCGCGTGCACGGCCCGAACGACCCCGGGCAGGGGCACCGCTGCAACCCGAACAAGCTGCTGCTCGACCCCTACGCCAAGGCGATCGACGGCGCGATCGACTGGGACGAGGCCTGCTTCGGCTACCGGTTCGGCAGCGACGAGCGCAACGACGACGACTCGGCGCCGCACATGCCGAGGTCCGTCGTCGTCAACCCGTACTTCGACTGGGGCGTCGACCGCCCGCCGAGGACGCCGTACAACAAGACGGTCATCTACGAGGCCCACGTCAAGGGCCTCACGATGACCCACCCGCGCATCCCCGAGGAGCTGCGCGGCACCTACGCCGGCATCGCGCACCCCGCGGTCGTCGAGCACCTGCAGTCGCTCGGCATCACCGCGATCGAGCTCATGCCGGTGCACCAGTTCGTGCAGGACGACACCCTGCTGCAGAAGGGCCTGCGCAACTACTGGGGCTACAACACGATCGGCTTCTTCGCCCCGCACAACGAGTACGCCCAGCAGACCGACGGGCAGCAGGTGCAGGAGTTCAAGGGCATGGTCCGGACCCTGCACGAGGCGGGCATCGAGGTGATCCTCGACGTCGTCTACAACCACACCGCCGAGGGCAACCACATGGGCCCGACGCTGTCGCTCAAGGGCATCGACAACCGGGCCTACTACCGGCTCGTCGAGGGCGACGAGCAGTACTACATGGACACCACGGGCACCGGGAACTCGCTCAACGTCCGCAACCCGCAGTCGCTGCAGCTGATCATGGACTCGCTGCGCTACTGGGTCACCGAGATGCACGTCGACGGCTTCCGCTTCGACCTGGCCTCCACCCTGGCCCGCCAGTTCCACGAGGTCGACCGGCTCTCGGCGTTCTTCGACCTCGTGCACCAGGACCCGATCGTCAGCCAGGTGAAGCTCATCGCCGAGCCGTGGGACGTCGGCGACGGCGGCTACCAGGTGGGCAACTTCCCGGCCCTGTGGACCGAGTGGAACGGCAAGTACCGCGACACCGTCCGCGACTTCTGGCGCGGCGAGGACGCGACCATCGGCGAGTTCGCCAGCCGGATCTCCGGCTCGGCCGACCTCTACAAGCACTCCGGGCGCCGGCCGGTGGCGAGCATCAACTTCGTCACCGCCCACGACGGGTTCACCCTCAACGACCTCGTCTCCTACAACGAGAAGCACAACGAGGCCAACGGCGAGGGCAACAACGACGGCGAGAGCCACAACCGCAGCTGGAACTGCGGCGTCGAGGGCCCGACCGACGACCCCGAGGTGCTCGCGCTGCGGGCGCAGCAGCGGCGCAACTTCATCGCCTCGCTGATGCTCTCGCAGGGCGTGCCGATGCTGCTGCACGGCGACGAGCTGGGCCGCACGCAGAACGGCAACAACAACGGCTACTGCCAGGACTCCGAGCTCACCTGGATCGACTGGAGCGACGTCGACGAGGGGCTGCTGGAGTTCACCAAGCTGGTGACCCGGCTGCGCACCGAGCACCCGACGTTCCGCCGCCGCCGATTCTTCCACGGCCGGCCGGTGCGCCGCGAGGAGGGCGACCCGGTGCAGGACGTCGCCTGGTTCACCCCTGGCGGCGAGCTGATGAGCGACGAGGACTGGGACGCCGGCTTCGCCAAGTCGCTGGCCATGTACCTCAACGGGCACGGCATCCGGGAGACCGACGAGCGCGGCGAGGACGTCCTCGACGACTGCTTCTACCTGGCCTTCAACGCCTCCCACGAGCCGATCGACTACACGCTGCCCCCCGGCGAGTACGCCGAGGGCTGGACCGTCGTGGTCGACACCGCCGAGTTCGGCGAGGTGGAGGCGGTGCAGGTCAAGGCCGGGGACACCGTGACCGTCGGGGCCCGCGCCACCGTCGTGCTGATGGCGGCGCCGTGAGCGAGGCTCCGCAGGGGACGGACGCCGCCCTCGAGCGCCGGCGGGCCGTCCCGACGGCGACCTACCGGCTGCAGGTGACCGCCGACTTCACCCTGGACGACGCGGCGGCCGTGGCCGGCTACCTCGCCGACCTCGGTGTCAGCCACGCGTACTCCTCGCCGTTGCTGCGGTCGGCGGCGGGCAGCACGCACGGCTACGACACCGTCGACCACGCGCACGTCGACGAGTCGCGCGGCGGGCAGGCGGGCTTCGACCGGCTCGTCGCCGCGCTGCACGAGCACGGGCTGGGCCTGGTGCTCGACCTGGTCCCCAACCACATGGGCGTGGCCGACCCGGCCGAGGCGCCGTGGTGGTGGGACGTGCTGCAGCACGGGCGCGACAGCCCCCACGCCTCGGCGTTCGACGTCGACTGGGACTCCGGGAACGGCCGGGTCCGCATCCCGGTCCTGGGCTCGGCCGACGACGTGGAGAAGCTGGAGGTGGTGGACGGGGAGCTGCGGTACTACGACAACCGCTTCCCGATCGCCCCCGGCACGGGCGAGGGGACGCCGCAGGCGGTGCACGACCGGCAGCACTACGAGCTGGTCGACTGGCGGCGCGCGGACTCCGACCTCAACTACCGCCGGTTCTTCGCCATCAACACCCTCGCCGGGCTGCGGGTGGAGGACCCCGAGGTCTTCGACGCCACCCACGCGACGGTGCTGCGGATGGTGGCCGGCGGCGCCGTCGACGGGCTGCGGATCGACCACCCCGACGGCCTCGCCGACCCCAAGGGCTACCTGGACCGGCTGGCCGAGGCCTCCGGCGGCCGGTGGACCGTGGTGGAGAAGATCCTCGAGCCCGATGAGGACCTGCCGGAGAGCTGGGCGACGGCGGGCACCACCGGCTACGACGCGCTCGCCGAGGTCGACGACGTGCTGGTCGACCCGGCCGGCGAGGCGGCGCTGACCGCGCTGGACACCGAGCTGTCGAGCCGCGAGGTCGACTACGCGCGGCTGGTGCACGACTGCAAGCGCGAGGTGACCGACGGGATCCTCGGGTCGGAGGTCGCCCGGCTGGTGCGGGTGATCGGCGCGCTGCCCGGCGTGGACCGGGAGCGGCAGACCGAGGCGCTGGCCGAGCTGCTGGCCACCTTCGGCGTCTACCGCTCCTACCTGCCCGACGGCCGCGAGCACCTCGACGCGGCGGTGGCCGCCGTCCGCGACCGCCGGCCCGACCTGGTCGCCGCCGTGGACGCCCTCTACCCGGTGCTATCCCAGGCCGGCACCGAGGCGGCCACCCGCTTCGAGCAGACCAGCGGCCCGGTGATGGCCAAGGGCGTCGAGGACAGTGCCTACTACCGCTGGGCGCGGTTCGTGGTGCTCAACGAGGTCGGCGGGGACCCGGCGCGGTTCGGCTCCACGGTCGAGGAGTTCCACGCGGCGCAGGGGCGGCGGGCCGAGCGCCGGCCGGAGTCGATGACCACGCTGACCACCCACGACACCAAGCGCAGCGAGGACACCCGGGCCCGGCTCGCCGTCCTCGCCGAGGTGCCGACCGAGTGGGCCGACCTCGTGCGCGGGTGGCTGTCCCGGCACCTGCTGCCCGACCGGCCGCTGGCGCACCTGGTGTGGCAGAACCTGGTGGGCGCCTGGCCGCTGTCGCGCGAGCGGGCGCACGGCTACGCCGAGAAGGCCGCCCGTGAGGCGGGCCTGTCGACGACGTGGACCGACGTCGACGAGGCCTTCGAGGCGCAGCTGCACGCCCTGGTGGACGCCGCCTACGACGACCCGGCGACCACCGGCGAGATCGAGGCGTTCGTCGACCGCGTCGGCGCGGCCGGGCGGTCCAACGCGCTGGCGCAGAAGCTGCTGCAGCTGACGATGCCCGGCGTCCCCGACGTCTACCAGGGCACCGAGCTCGAGGACCGCTCGCTGGTCGACCCGGACAACCGCCGTCCGGTCGACTACGACCTGCGCCGGCAGCTGCTGGCCCGGCTCGGCGAGGGCTGGGTCCCCGAGGTGGACGACACCGGCGCGGCCAAGCTGCTCGTCGTCTCCCGGGTGCTGCGGCTGCGCCGGGACTCCCCGGAGCTGTTCACCGGCTACCGCCCGGTGGAGGTCACCGGGTCGGCCGCCGGTCACGTCGTCGCCTTCGACCGGGGCGCCGACGGGGGCGACGGCGCGGTGACCGTGGCGACCCGGCTGCCCGTGGGGCTGGCGGCCACCGGCTGGGGCGACACGGCGCTGGCCCTCCCGACCGGCGCCTGGCGCGACGTCCTCACCGGCACGCGGGTGGTCTCCGACGCCGACGGCGTCCCGGTCGGCGAGCTGCTCGCCCGGCTGCCGGTGGCCCTGCTGGTCCGCGACTGAGAGCGGGTTCACACCGCCGCAGGGGCAACGGCCACTTGCAGCGGTGTGACCAGCAGGTCTCGGAACCGGCCGCGCCCCGGGAGGACGGCCGACACGCCCGGGACCGGTGGGACGGACGTGCCGTCCCGTGACCCAGTCGTTACGTTCGACCGCGCACCCGGCCGACAGAGAGCCGCGTGCCGGAGCCGGTCCGCCGAACCCCGTCCGCCGGCCTCCGTTCCACTGCACATCCAGGACGGGGGTGGGGGACCCATTCCGGCGCCTGCCACCACGGTCACGGGGACCGGGCAGCGCCTTGGGGTGAGGCCGCACGACGTGTGGCCGGGGCACCGATCGCTCCGAACCCGACAGCTCACCTCGCAGGCGGCGGATCGGAGTCCCCCCATGCGCACGTCCACCTCCCTGCTCCGCCGTGCCGTCCTCACGACCGGCGTGGCCGCTGCCGCGCTCGGCGTGGCCGCCGGTCCCGCCTCGGCCGCCGCCCCCAACGACTGGGACGCCGTCGCCCAGTGCGAGTCCAGCGGCAACTGGAGCATCAACACCGGCAACGGCTACTACGGCGGCCTGCAGTTCAGCCAGAGCACCTGGGCCGCCTTCGGCGGCACCGCCTACGCCGCGCGCGCCGACCTGGCGACCAAGGCCCAGCAGATCGCCGTCGGTGAGAAGACCCTCGACGCCCAGGGCCCGGGCGCCTGGCCGACCTGCGGCAAGGCCCTGAACCCGTCCGCGCCCGAGGCCGGTGCGGCTCCGGCCGCGGCGCCCGCCCCGGCGCCGGCCGCCGCTCCCGCTCCGGCGGAGCGGGAGCCCGTGGCCGCGTCGCGGGCCGACCGGCCGGCGGGTGGCAGCTACACGGTCGCCGCCGGCGACACGCTGTCGACGATCGCCGCGGCCCACGGCACGACCTGGGAGGCCCTGTTCGACCTGAACCAGGGCACGGTCAGCGACGCCGACCAGATCTTCGTCGGCCAGGTGCTGCAGCTCCCGTGACGCCGTGCGGCAGCCGGGGGACGCGCTCCCCCGGCTGCCGCCGCAGCGGTTGGCCCGCCGGTGGGCGGGCAAGAACCTCCGGTCACCCCGCACGACCCCTGGAGGCCCCCGCATGTCCGCACCCGTCGAGTTCGCCGTCTGGGCGCCGGTCCCCGAGCGGGTCCGGCTGCAGGTCGACGGAACGGTGCACGAGATGCGCCGGGACGACGCCGGCTGGTGGCGCGCCGAGGTCGAGGCCGCACCCGAGGCCGACTACGGCTACCTGCTCGGCGACGACGACACGCCCCGTCCCGACCCGCGCTCGCGCCGCCAGCCCGAGGGCGTGCACGGCCTGTCCCGCCGCTACGACCCGGCCACGTACACGTGGGGTGACCGCGCCTGGACCGGCCGCCCGCTGGCCGGCGGGGTCGTCTACGAGCTGCACGTCGGCACCTTCACGCCCGAGGGCACCCTCGACGCCGCGATCGGGAAGCTCGACCACCTCGTCGACCTCGGCGTCGACTTCGTCGAGCTGCTGCCGGTCAACGGCTTCGACGGCACGCACAACTGGGGCTACGACGGCGTCCTCTGGTACGCGGTGCAGGAGAGCTACGGCGGCCCGGCGGCCTACCAGCGCTTCGTCGACGCCTGCCACCAGCGCGGCCTCGGCGTCGTCCAGGACGTCGTCTACAACCACCTCGGTCCGTCCGGGAACTACCTGCCGTTGTTCATGCCGGTCTTCAGCGAGGGCGGGGCGAACACCTGGGGCAGCTCGGTCAACCTCTCCGGCCCCGACTCCGACGAGGTGCGGCGCTACATCCTCGACAACGCGCTGACGTGGCTGCGTGACATGCACGTCGACGGGCTGCGGCTGGACGCCGTCCACGCGCTGGTCGACGAGCGCGCCACCCACGTGCTCGAGGAGATGGCGCAGGAGGTCGACCGGCTGTCGGTCGCCGTCGGCCGGCCGCTGACGCTGATCGCCGAGAGCGACCTCAACGACCCGCGGACGGTGACGCCCCGCATCGCCGGCGGCCTCGGCATCTCCGCGCAGTGGAGCGACGACTTCCACCACGCGCTGCACTCGACCCTGACCGGCGAGGGGCAGGGCTACTACGGCGACTTCGCCGCGGCCGGGCTGGCCGGGCTGGCCAAGACGCTCACCGGCGCCTTCTTCCACGACGGCGCCTGGTCGAGCTTCCGCCGCCGGCACCACGGCCGCCCGGTGGACACCGCGGCGCTGCCGGGCTGGAAGTTCCTCGGCTACCTGCAGGACCACGACCAGATCGGCAACCGCGCGATCGGCGACCGCGTCTCGGCGTCCCTCTCCCCCGGCCTGCTCGCCGTCGGCGCCACGCTGGTGCTGACCAGCCCGTTCACCCCGATGCTGTTCATGGGCGAGGAGTGGGGCGCCTCGACGCCGTGGCAGTTCTTCACCAGCCACACCGACCCGGAGATCGGCCGCGCGACGGCCGAGGGGCGCAAGGGCGAGTTCGCCGGGCACGGGTGGGACGCCGACGAGGTGCCCGACCCGCAGGACCCCGAGACCTTCCGGCGCTCGAAGCTGGACTGGTCGGAGGTGCAGCGCGAGCCGCACGCGCACCTGCTCGGCGTGCACCGCGCGCTGATCGCCCTGCGGCGTGCCCACCCCGACCTCGTCGACCCCGACCTGTCGTCGGTAGCGGTCAGCTGGGACGACGCCGACCGGTGGCTGGTGGTGCACCGCGGGTCGCTGCGCATCGTGGCCAACCTCTCCGGCGAGCCCCGCGAGGTCGACCTCGACGTGCCGGCGCACGACGTCCTGTTCGCCAGCGGTGAGCTGCCCGCGCTCGACGGGACGACGGTGACCGTGCCGGCCGAGAGCGCGGCCGTGCTCACCACCGCCTGACGTGCGCCGGCTGCTGCCGACCCCCGGAGCCGAGCTGTCCGACGAGGACCTGGTGGCGGCCTACGCGCTGCCGGCCGGCCGGTCGGTGCGGGTGGACTTCGTGACCTCCCTCGACGGGGCGATCACCGTCGAGGGCAGGAGCGCCGGGCTCGGCTCCCCCGGCGACAAGAGGGTGTTCCGGGTGCTGCGGGCGCTGGCCGACGCCGTGCTCGTCGGCCACGGGACGGCCGCCGCCGAGGGCTACCGGCCGGTGGCCGCCGACTCCGCGGTCGGGCGGCTGCGGACCGGCCTCGGGCGGCCGGTGTCGGCGCCGGTCGTCGTCGTCTCGCGGCGGGCCTCGCTGGCCCCCGGTGACCGGTTGGCCGTCGCGCCGACGGTCCTCGTCACCTGCGCGGCAGCCGACCCGGACCGGCGGGCCGCGCTGGCCGGGGCCGGCGTCGACGTCCTCGTCTGCGGGGAGGACGACGTCGACCTGCCACTGGCGCTCGACCGGCTGGCCGACCGCGGGCTGGAGCAGCTGGTGTGCGAGGGCGGCCCGGCGCTGCTCACCTCGGCCCTGGCCGCCGGGGTGGTCGACGAGCTGGACCTGACGATCGCGCCGGCCCTCGTCGGCGGGGAGGCGCGCCTGCTCGACCGGGCCCTCGGCGCCGTCGTCCGGCCGCGGCTGCTGCAGGTGCTCGAGGAGGACGGCGCCCTGTTCACCCGGTACGCCGTCGACCGGTAGCCGCGTCGCTCAGCCGACCAGCCGGACCGCGTCGCCGTAGCCGAGCAGCCGCCGGTCCCCGGTCACCAGGACGGCGCCCTCCGCCACCGCCTGGGCGACGAGCAGCCGGTCGAAGGGGTCGCGGTGCACGTCGGGCAGCTGCTCGACCGCGGCGGCGTGCTCCGCGGTGACCGGCAGGTGGTCGAGCACGAGCTCGCGGGTCACCCGCCGGGTCCACGTCCGGACGTCGGTGCCCAACGACAGCTTGCCCAGCACCTGCTTGATCGCCAGCTCCCACACGCAGACGGCCGACGCCAACCGGCTGTCGGCGTCCGCCAGCAGGTCGAGCCCCGTCCCCAGCCGTTCCGGCGTGGTGGCGGCCCAGACGAGCACGTGGGTGTCGAGGAGGACTCTCACTCCTCACCCTCGAAGGCGCGCTGCAGGTCCTCGGGGAGGTCGTCGAAGTCGTCCGCGATCCAGACGTTGCCGCGGTCGAACCCGAAGTTCGGCCTGCGCGGGGCGGGACCGACCAGCCGGGCGACCACTCGGCCCCGGTTGGTGATCTCGACCTCCTCGCCGGCCGCGACCCTCTCGAGGAGGCGCGACAGGTGCGTCTTTGCCTCGTGCACGCCGACCGACGTAGTCATGTCAGCTAGTCTACTCACCGCTGCACCTCCCTCCGGACCACGACGAGGTGCGGCCGGGGACGAGCGCGTGCCGGCGCCACCCGTTCGGACGACGGCGCGGTGTGCGCCGTCGGGGCCCGCTGCTTGACTGACCGGCATGGACCTGCCCCTGCTGCCGCCGGTGAAGCCGATGCTGGCCAAGGCCACGACGAAGCTCCCCACCGGAGAGGGCCTGTTCTACGAGCCGAAGTGGGACGGCTTCCGCTGCATCGTCTTCCGCGACGGCGACGAGGTGGAGCTCGGCAGCCGCAACGAGCGGCCGCTGACCCGCTACTTCCCCGAGGTCGTGGCCGCGGTCAAGGAGGCGCTGCCCGAGCGGTGCGTGGTCGACGGCGAGATCGTCGTGCCGCAGGGCGACCGGCTGCACTTCGAGTCGCTGCTGCAGCGCATCCACCCCGCGCAGTCGCGGGTCGACCTCCTCGCCGAGCAGACGCCGGCCCACTTCGTCGCCTTCGACCTGCTGGCGCTGGGTGAGGAGTCGCTGCTGGAGACGCCCTTCGCGCAGCGGCAGGCCCGGCTGCACGATGCGGTGCGGTCCACCGAACGGGTGCACGTCACCGCCGTCACCCGGGACGTCGCGACCGCGCAGCGCTGGTTCGAGGAGTTCGAGGGCGCCGGGCTCGACGGCGTCGTCGCCAAGGCACCCGACCTGCCCTACGGCCCCGACCAGCGGCTGATGACCAAGGTCAAGCACGTGCGCACGGCCGACTGCGTGGTGGCCGGCTTCCGCTGGCACAAGAGCGGGCCGATCGTGGGCTCGCTGCTGCTGGGGCTCTACGACGAGGGCGGCCTGCAGCACATCGGCGTCGCGGCGTCGTTCCCGATGGCCCGCCGGGCCGAGCTGGTCGAGGAGCTGGCCCCCTACCGTGCCGACGCGCTCGACGGGCACCCCTGGCAGCACTGGGCGAACGCCGAGGTGCAGGCCGACGGCGAGCACCGGATGCCGGGCGCGCAGAGCCGGTGGAACGCCAAGAAGGACCTCTCCTGGGTGCCGCTGCGGCCCGAGCTCGTGGTGGAGGTCAAGTACGACCAGCTGGAGGGACGGCGGCTGCGGCACACCGGCCAGTTCCTGCGGTGGCGGCCCGACCGCGAGCCGCGCAGCTGCACCTACGACCAGCTCGAGATCCCGGTGCGCTACGACCTGGCCGAGGTGTTCGACGGTTGACCGCCCCCGCGCCCTGCGTCACCCTCGAGCCCGCCGCCGGTCCCTGCACCGGGGCCGGTCCGGCGCGCCTCCTACCCTCGTGACCGTGCGTCTGCGCCGCGGCCTGCTGGCCGCCTCGACCGGACTGCTCCTGGCGGTCACCGGCTGCACCTCCTCCGAGTCGGGACAGCCCCCGGACTCGTCGGCCACGACGACGGCGGACGCCGAGCCCGAGGCCGCGCCGATCACCTGGACCGACTGTGACGCGCGGATCAGCGAGATCATCGCCGGCACCCCCGGCAGCGAGCGCGACCTGGCCTTCGAGTGCGGCCGCACCGAGGTGCCGATCGACCACGACGAGCCCGGCGGCGCGACGCTGCCGCTGTTCCTCGTCCGCGCCAAGATCGCCGGACAGACCGACCGGATCGGCTCGCTGCTGGTCAACCCGGGCGGCCCCGGCGCCTCCGGTGCCGATGCCGCGCTGAGCATGGCGCTGACCCTGCCCGAGGACGTGCTGCGCCGCTTCGACCTGGTCGGGTTCGACCCGCGTGGCGTCGGCCTGTCGACGCCGGTCGAGTGCATCCCCGCCGAGCTCAAGGACCGGTCGATCGCCGCCGAGCCGCGCCCGACCACCCGCGAGCAGATGGACCAGGTCGTCGCGCTCTACGACGAGACCGCCGACGCCTGCACCGAGGAGTACGGGGAGGCGCTGGGCACGTTCGACACGGTCGACACCGCCCGTGACGTGGACCTGCTGCGCCAGGCGCTCGGCGACGAGCAGCTGACCTACCTCGGCTACTCCTACGGCACCACGCTCGGCTCCACCTACGCCGAGCTCTACCCGGACCGGGTGCGCGCCATGGTGCTCGACGGGGCCGTCGACCCCGACACGGACCAGCAGCAGCAGGCCGAGGCCTCCTCCACCGCGCTGGAGGCCAGCTTCGACGCGTTCGCGGCCGACTGCACCGGCCTGGTCTCGGGCTGCCCGCTCGGCGACGACCCGCGCCGCTTCCTCGACGACCTGCTCGCCGCGGCCGCGACGGCCCCCGTCGCCAGCAGCGCCCCCGGTGAGACCCGCACCGCGACGCCGGGCGTGATCACGACCGCCGTCCTGGCCGGCATGTACGACCCCGCGACGTGGCCGCAGCTGTCGCAGGCACTGGCGGCCGCCCGCACCGGCGACGCGGCCGGCGTCTTCTCCCTGGCCGACAGCTTCTCGGGTCGGCTCGACGACGGCAGCTACACCAACCTCCTCGACGCCAACACGGCGATCAGCTGCGCCGACACCCCCGAGGACGAGACCTACGACGAGGACCGGGTGCTGCAGCTGGCCCAGGAGTGGTCGCAGCGCAGCCCGCTCTTCGGCGCCGGCGCGGCCGCGGGCCTGTACACCTGCTCGACCTGGGACGCCCCGCGCACGCCGCTGCCCGAGCGGGACGCCGGGGGCAGCGCGCCGATCGTCGTCGTCGGCAACTCCGGGGACCCGGTGACGCCACTGCCCGGCGCGGTCGACCTGGCCGAGGACCTCGAGTCCGGCGTGCTGCTCACCTGGCAGGGACAGGGGCACACCTCCTACCCGAAGACGCCCTGCGTCACCGACGCGGTGAACGCCTACCTCATCGACCTCGTCGCGCCCCAGGACGGACTGACGTGCCCGGCCGCCTGAGCCGCCGTCCCGGACGGAGCCGCTGATGGCCAGCAGCAAGGACGCCGTCGTCCTGTCGGTCGACGGGCGCGAGGTGCGGGTCTCCTCGCCGGAGAAGCCGTACTTCGGCGAGCGCGGGATCCGCAAGATCGACGTCGTCGAGTACTTCGTCGCCGTCGGCGAGGGGATCCTGTTCGCGCTGCGGGACCGGCCGACGACGCTCGAGCGGTGGCCTGGCGGGGTGTTCGAGGGCGCCCGGCTCTCGACCCGCACGGACAACACCGGCGACGCCTTCTACCAGAAGCGGGTCCCGAAGAACGCCCCCGAGTGGGTGCCGACCGCGCACATCACCTTCCCCAGCGGGCGGACGGCGGACGAGATCGCGCCGGACTCGGTCGCGGTCGTCGCCTGGTGCGCCAACCTGGGGACGCTGACCTTCCACCCGTGGCCGGTGTCGAAGACCGACGTCGAGCAGCCCGACCAGATCCGCATCGACCTCGACCCGCAGCCGGGCACCGACTTCTCCGACGCCGTCTGGGTCGCCCCGCACGTGCGCGAGCTGCTGCACGAGCTCGGCATGGAGGGCTGGCCCAAGACCTCCGGCGGGCGGGGCGTGCACGTGTACGTCCCGATCCAGCCGCGGTGGACGTTCCCCGAGGTGCGCCGGGCGGTGATCGCCTTCGGCCGCGAGCTGGAACGGCGGCTGCCCGACCGCGTGACGATGTCGTGGTGGAAGGAGGAGCGCGGCGAGAAGATCTTCATCGACTACAACCAGATGGCCCGGGACCGCACGATCGCCTCGGCGTACTCCATCCGGCCCAAGCCGCACGCCCCGGTCAGCGCGCCGCTGGACTGGGACGAGCTGCCCGACGTCGTCCCCACCGACTTCGACGTGCTGACCATGCCGGCCCGCTTCAGGGCGGTCGGTGACAAGCACGCTGGGATGGCCGGGCACGCCTTCTCCATCGAGCCGCTGCTGGAGCTCGCCGAGCGCCAGGCGAAGGACGACGGGCTGGGCGACCTCCCCTATCCGCCGGACTACCCGAAGATGCCCGGCGAGCCCATGAGGGTGCAACCCAGCCGCGCCAAGGCTCTTACCAGCGAAGATGCTCCATCATGAAACTCGAGATGGTCCAGCTGTACTGCTCGGACAGGTTGGTCAAGCGGGTGATCGGTGGGCCGAGCCGTTGTCGCTGAGCACCCGCTCGATGGTGATCTCGCGGGCGGCGAACCAGGCCACCGCGCGGCGCAGCACGCCGACGGCGGTGGCGGCGGTCTCGTCGTCGTGGATCTCGGCGCGGATGCCAGCCGGCCAGCATCGGAGACCTCCGGTTGGAAACGGCGACGTCAAGCACCGCCACTCCTTCTGGAGGGCTCCTTCGTGACCAAGCCACCACGCCGACTGTCGACAACGTCCGTGGTCAGGACAGCTGGACGCCATGCCGCAGGGGCGACAGGCTCGGCGACGTGACCACAGGTCGCGCTGCGTTCGCCTACGACGCGATCATCACGATGGGGACCGACGGCGACGAGCGCGCCCCTGGCGGAGCCATCACCGTCGCACTGTGCGGCGGCTGGTCGCACGACGGCCCCTGTCCCCTCGCTCCGCACCACACCTCGGCCGAGCGGCACGGGGACCGCGTGCGGTTGCGCGTCCTCTTCGCCGCACCTCCGGCCGACGAGGCCCGCGTGCGGGAGCTGATCCGCGCGGCGCTGCTCGGCGGCAGCGCACACGGGCCGGACGGCGCCACCACGACCTGGCGGCTGGTCGGAGAGGAGCCGAGCGTGGTCCGGGACGAGGAGCGCGCGCACGTCAGCCGGCTGGCCGCCGGCTGACCACCCCCGGCCCAACAGATCAGCAGACGACGGCCAACGCCGTGTCAGTTGCTCGAAGACCGCAGCGTCACGATCGGCACCTCGAACCGGGCACTGAGGCAGAGGTGGACTCAGTAGCCGGCGCCGCACGAGCCGTGGAGCCGGGCGTCCCCGCGCCGACTCCACCCCTCGATGGCTGGGTGACCCAGCTCGATCACATGGCCGACAGGCCGCAACTGGCCACCGTGCGTGTCCGGGCGGACAGGCTGTCGGGCTGACACGAGACGAACCCGCGCCCACCTGTAGGTCGACGGGCATGCCTCAAGCGGCAACTCTCCTGACGACGACAGGCCACGCGCCCAGCCGTGCAGCGGGACCGTCCGGGTCTGCGTCACGGGTGGCCAGCTGCCATCCTGCATGAGTCGCCCACGGACAGGAGACCCACGTGACCGGCGGATTCAACCTCCCGAAGCCGGAGTTCGACCTCGAAGCGACCGTCGACCGTGCGATGGCGTTGATCAACCGGACCCTGCAGCCCTCCCTGGAGGATGCACAGAAGGTCGTCGACAAGGTCCGTGCGGGCAAGCCGCTGGTAGCGCCAGCGAACCTGGTCGACCAGGTGACGCGTGGAAACCGGATGAGGGCCGCTCGAGCCGTCTCCTTCTCGCTGCCGTCGATTCTCCCGGGCGTGGGCACGGCCATCTCCGCTGCCGCGGTTCCGGTCGCCCTGAGGGAGGTCCTGAAGGAGGCGGTGAGCGCGGCGATCAAGGTCGGACTGCTGTTCGACAGAGACCTCACCGACCCCGAGCTGACCCGCACTGCCGTCCTGGTGGTCCTCACGGAGGGAGCAGTCAAGCTCGACAAGACCGGGAGGATCCGTCCCGACGCCATCCTGGGACGCCACGCTTCGCTGGTGGGCACCACCGCCGCCTACGACGCCCTGGCGGCCCTGACGAAGACGGAGCGACAGGAGATCGCCGCCTCGCAGTCGGAGATCCTCCGGGCATGGGCGCTGGCCGTCGGTCCGCCACTCCTGGCCGGACTGCTGCCCTTCGGCCTGGGGCCCATGGCCGCTGCGAACTACATGCAGTACGTCCTCAAGGGCACGATCACGGCCGCCACTAGGGTCTTCGGGCCCGCGGGGAGCGTGCCGGTGGCCGTCGACGAGATCCCCGAACGCGAGGTCCAGCAGGGCGAACCCGAGTCCTGAGTCGGCACGTCAGCCGTTCGGCGGGTTCAGCCGTCTCGCCCCCGCGAGCCCGCGGCCACCCCTGACTGACGGGATCGTCGCAGCGGCCGTCCTCCTGACGAAGAGCACGAGGGACGGTCCCGACCGGGCTGCTTGACCACAGAGGGGTCGTTGACCAGGATCGTGGTCATGACGACCCAGTCGCTGGCGGCGGTCAAGGCGCACTTCAGCCAGGTGATCGACGAGGTCGCCGGCACGCACGAGCGCGTCACCGTCACCAGGAACGGCAGCCCGGTCGCGGTCATCCTCGCCGTCGAGGACTACGAGTCCCTGATGGAGACCCTGGAGATCCTCTCCGATCCCCGAGCGCGCTCGGACATCAAGCAGGCCGAGGAAGCGATGGCCGCCGGCGAGGTCTACGGCGAGGTCGAGGTGCGGGCCGCACTCGCGGCCCGCCGGCGGTGACCGGCCCTCCTCGGTACACCGTCGTCCTCTCGGCAGCGGCCGAGCGGGCCATCGAGCGCGACCTCCCCGAGCGGGTGGCCGTCGCGGTCGTCGACTTCCTCTACGGGCCGCTGGCTATGGACCCGTACCGCGTCGGGAAGCCGCTCCGCTTCGAACTCGAGGGCTACTGGTCCGCTCGCCGAGGCCAGTACCGCGTCGTCTACTCGATCCACGACGACGAGGTCCTCGTCAGGGTCGTGCGCATCTCGCACCGCGCCGACGTCTACGGCTGACCGGTACCTCCGTGCCGGTCAGGACGCGACGACCCGCCCGACGAGCCACCCACTTCCGCTCGACGCCGACCTGCGGTTCCGCCGCTGTGAACAGCGCTTTCTGGTGCAGCCCGGCCGCGCCAGGCGCCCCACCAGCGCTGACGGGTGATCTGACCGCTCCGGAGGGCTGGCGCGGCGCTCGCTCGCCCGAGGACCCCCCGGACGGCGATCCGGCTCGAGGACCTGGCGACGTCCTCCCGGCACCCGAGGTGTCCGCCTGATGGAGGTCGCTCCGCCACCGACCCGGCCGGACTCACGACCAGGCGGGCCGTGACGCTCGGGTGACGCCACCGGCGGGACCATGCCGCCGTCGGCAGGGCACAGGAGGTGTGGGGTGGTCCGTCTCATCGAGGTCCGACAACCGGCCGAGCACGACGTGATCGGTCGGACCTTCACCATCGCCGGGTTCGGTACCGGCTTCGAGGCGACGGTGCTGTGGCGACTGGTCGGGCAGGACGTGCTCGGCGAGGGGAGGATCGACGGCGCCGGCTCGATGGGCGTGCTGGACGACTTCGGGCACGACGTCTCGCTGGACCCGGCCGTGTCTGCCCGCGGGGCGCACGTCACCCTGCAGGTCTTCGGGGACGACCCGTCGGGGCAGCATCCGCCCGGTCCGGACCTGAACGAGATCCGCGTGACCCTCTTCTCCGGACTGCAGGGCTGGAAGCTCTACGAGGTCCAGCGGGGTGACACCCTCAGCGCCATCGCACGGAACGAGGGGCAGAACACCCGGGCCGGCGACGTCTTCGAGGCGAACAGGGACGTCCTCACCGACCCGAACCTCATCCGCCCGGGCCAGGTCCTGCGCGTCCCGCTGCTCTGACGGCGAGACCGCCGAGCCCTCCACCGTCGGCACCCGCTGCGTGGCGTGCGCCGGTGGCGCCGCTGGCTGTTCGCTGGAGGAGGACTGGAGAAGGCGCCCACCGACGGCATCGAGATCCCCAGCCACCCGACGAGCCTGTCTCCATCCCCGGGCGCCGCGACGACGTCGTGCTGCGGCTGCTGCACACCGGCGTGCCGATGCGGAGCCAGCGCAGCCGCGCCAGGCGTCTGCGGAGGCGGTGCGCTCCTCGGACGGATCCGGAGGAGCTGCAGCACACCTGCGTGCTGGTGCTCCTGGCCGCGATGGACCTGACCGTCGCCGGTCCCCACGGCCCGGGACGTCACCTCCACGCGGACATCTCGTGCGAGGACCTGTGCAGGTATCTCCTCGGCCGGCGCGCGCTCATACGGGAGCGGCACGAACCCGTGACCGTTCACCGTCCTGGTGCGAGGTGGCCGATGAGTGCGGTAGGCGCGCCGCTCCGCCAGGAGTGGCCGGGAAAGGGCATCTCCCCTCCAGCTCCATCCGCCCGTCCGAGTCCCGACCCTGCCCGCGCGGGCAGGCTGGTCCGGTACCTCGGTCGGCTGCCGCGCGTCACGGCGTTGCGCGAGGACGACGCCCTGCGCGTGTTCGCCGAGGAGTACGAGCGGGCTTCGGGATACCGGGTACCCGAGCCGCACCTGCGCCGCTCGGAGGTCCTGGGCATGGTCGTGTGGGGACGGCTGGTGGGCGGAGGCGTTCTGTCGGCAGCGGCGCCCCTGCGCACCCTGCAGCGGCTGCCGGGGCCGGAGCGGGAGGAACTCGCCAGCCGGCTGGCGGGGCACAGCCTCGTGGACGTCACCTGCGTCTGGCTCGGGGCCGGACACCGGGGTGGCGTGCTGTCCGCGTTGTTCTGGGGCGCCCTCCTCCGGCGGATCCGGGCCAGCGGCGCCGAGCTGGTGCTCTTCGGCACCGAACAGAGCGGCCTCCACCGGCTCTACCGCACGGTGCACGCCGAGCTCCTCTACCGCGGTCCGGTGACCGTCGACGGGCAGGAGCGCGATGGCTGGGTCTTCCTCAAGCAGAACGGCTCACCGTGGCCGGTGCTGGTCCGCATGACGCTGCACCGTGCGCGCCGCCGGGCCGGACGCCGGATCGGGGACCCATCACCGGTCCACCGGGAGGAGAGGTGACGGACAGGGCCGGCATGCGGGTCGGTGCGGAGTACCTGCGCCAGGCCGCTGTCGCGGTCGCGGAGCTGAAGGCCAGGAGCCATGAGGCACTCGACCTCGGCTCAGCGGCGCGGGTCCTCGACCTGGGGTGCGGGCCCGGCCTGGATGCGTGGGAGCTGGCCGGGAGGGGCCGCCAGGTGATCGGGGTCGACCACGATGCCGACCTGCTCGCCGCAGCCCAGGGCGGCGACGATCCACGTCCGCGCTTCGTCCGGGCCGACGCGCACGCCCTGCCGTTCTCCTCTGCCAGCTTCGACGCCGTCCGTGCGGAGCGCCTGCTGCAGCACGTGGCCGATCCGGCCGGCGTCATCGGCGAGATGAGCAGGGTGACCCGGGTCGGTGGACGCCTGGTGCTCGTCGACACCGACTGGGCCTCGCTGTCGATCGGCTGCGGGCCCGTCGAGATCGAGCGTCGCATCGTCGCGGCCCTGCTGGGTCAGGTGGCGCGCCATCCCACGGCAGGCCGGGACCTGCTCCGCCACGCCGCCGACCTGCCGCTGGAGATCCTGTCCGTCACCGTCCACCCGCTGACCAGTGGCGACCCGACGGTGGTCCGTCAGATCGCGCACCTCGACCTCGCCGAGCGACTCGCCGTCGACAACGGATCACTCGGTCCCGAGGACCTGCAGCAGTGGCACCGCAGCCTCCGGACAGCCGGCCGGCGCGCGACACTGCTGGCGACCATCGACCTCGTCGTGCTCATCGCGCGGCGCCGGTAGCGCAGGCACGGCGCCCGAGGCCGCCTGCTCGTCCCCGGTCGCGGCAGGCGGTCCTGACTCCAGCAGGTCCGTGCGTGGCGGGGCGTCAGTACCGGACGGTGATGGTCCGGGCCCGGCCGTCGACGGTGATCTCGCCGCCGTGTGGGAGGACGAGCTGGGGGTCCGTGTGGCCGAAGTCCACGTCGAGGACCATGACCGCGTCCGGCGCGTACTCGGACAGCGCCGCCAGCACGGCCCGGTGCTGCTCCTCCCGGTAGGCCTGCCGCTGCTCGGGAGGGTGCGGCGTCCCGAGGAAGCGGGCCTTCGCCCGGCCGACCAGCACGGCGGCGAACCGGCCGAGCAGCCCCCGTTCGCCCAGACACATCAGCACCCGGGCCACGAAGGTCGCCGAGGGCAGCTCCTCGGAGGTCTCCAGCAGCAGCACCGCGCCGGCGTACTCCTCGTCCGGTCGCATCCAGCGGCCGGTGCGCAGCTGGACGTCGACGATCTCCAGGGAGCCTCCCCAGCCCGGGCCGCTGACCCGCCGTGGCGGGCCGTGCCAGGACCAGGCCGGGGCGGGCTCCAGCACGGGCGCGCTCGCCAGCGCGGCCGGCTCGGCCCAGTCCTGGTCCGCGTCCGTGAAGGCGTCCGGCTGCGGCAGCACCCACTCCCCCGGCTCGAACAGCGCCCGGCGCAGCGACTCCCGGGTCAGCGGGTGCATCGCCCCCGGCCGGCCCCACTGGACCATGACCGCACCACCGTGGTACCCGACGATCCCCAGTCGCCAGAGGTAGTGCAGCAGGTTGGTCGCGTCGCTGTAGCCGAGCACCGGCTTGGGGTGCGCGGCCACCAGCTGCGGGTCGAGGTGGCGCAACACCTTCAGCTGGTCGTCCCCGCCGATGCTGATGAGCACCGCGGCGATCCCGGGATCGCTGAAGGCGGCGTGCAGGTCCTCCGCCCGCTGCCGCGGGGACGCCCCGAGCACGCGGGTGGTCGGGAACTCCACCGGTTCCAGGCCGAACTCCGCCCGCAACCGGCGCAGGCCGAGCTCGAACGGCTGCGGGAAGACCGCGGGCAGCGCCGACGACGGCGACAGCACCGCCACCCGATCCCCCGGCCGGGGCTTGGGTGGGTAGGTCAGGCAGGTGGCCACGGTCCTCTCCACGTCCGGGAGCCCGGGCGGGCCGCTGGGGTCGCCGGCCGTCCCGGCCGCTCAGCGGCGGTGCGACCCGGCCCTCAGCGCCGCGCGTCCTCGTCGAAGGACATCCACACCCGCCGACGGTCGGCCCTGCTGGTCACCTGGGCCATCGCGGCCACCCGGCGGCGCTGGTCGAAGGACGCCACGTGCTGGACGACGGCGACCTCGGCCTCGCGCATCGCCCGCTCGGCGGCGAACTCCGCCGGCGTCGAGGGGAACCCGTCGTCCTCGTCCGTGTCCGCGAACGCGTGCGGGTGGGCGTAGGGACTGTCCTCGGGCAGGTGCCCGCTGATCCGGCCGTAGGCGCCGAGCATGAGCAGCAGCAGGCCGACGACGACGGAGAACGCGACGTTGCTGAACTCGAAGGCCAGGATGTTGAGGCTCGTGCGCAGGACGGCCAGGTTGCCCAGCGCGGAGAGCAGGAACAGTGAGCCGACGACGATCATGACGGTGGAGGCCACTCGGGGTCCGCGCGCGGCCGCGCCGAGCAGCACGAGCGCGACGACCACCGAGATGAGGGACAGCAGGCCGTTGGAGGACATGCCGAGGATGCGCTCACCCTCGGTGGAGAAGAAGTCCAGGCCGCCGGCGAAGCCGAGCAGGCCGAAGACGAGCAGGAACAGTGCCACGAGGACGGCACCGGTGCGCTGCACGACGAACACGCGGGCGCCGAGGCTGCGCCGTTCCCGCGCAGGAGCGGAGCGCGTCGTCGGGTGAGGGAGGTGGAGTCGCAGTGCCATGGTCGGCTCCCGGGGGAGGAGGTGGTCCCATTCTGCGCGCCCGTCGGCCAACCGGATGCGGTTCGCGCCGGCCTTTCTGGACCGCTCGACCGGCCGGGGCGGCGGCCTTCCCGGCCGGCGGTCACCGGACCAGCACGGCCGCCTCCGCGTCGACGATCCCCTCGCCGTAGAGACCGTTGACGTCGGTCGTGCCCTCGCAGGCGGCGTTCCAGTCCGGCGGCCGCTCCTCGTCGGTGTAGACCTCCACACCGCCGGCAGGACAGGCGTGGTCCTGCGCCGACGCGGCCAGCACGCGGGCGACCGTCTCCGGGTCCAGGGCGCGTCCCCCGTGGGGTGTGGGGCGACCCAGCTCCTCGATGACCAGCGCCGCCACGCCCGCGACGTGCGGCGCGGCCATCGAGGTGCCCTGCAGGTAGGTGTAGAAGCCGCAGACGCCCTGCGCGTCGCAGTACTCCACGGAGAACTCGTCGACCGGGTGGCCGTCCTCGTCGGCCAGACCCTCGGCGACGGCGACGTCCAGCGGGTAGGACGACAGGACCAGGTTGCCCGGCACCTGGTACTGCGGCGTCCCGACGAAGTCGCGGAACCAGCCGCCGGGGGCGGCGATCTCGACGTCCCCGAGCCCGTAGTCGGAGTAGTCCGCCTTGGTGGTCGAGGGGCCGACCGCCGACACCGTGATGACCTGGGGTGCCTCGGCGGGCAGGACCAGGCAGGTGTTCGCGACCGTCCGCGGCCGGGCCGTGTCCGGCGGGTAGTCGGGGCTCGTCTCGTCGACACGCGTCGGGGCCGCCAGGTCCTGGTGCTCGTTGCCCGCAGAGCTGACCAGCGTGACCCCCCGCTGGTAGGCGTAGGCGACCGCGTCGAGCACCAGCTCACGGACCAGCCGCTGCTGGGCGAGCTCCTCGTCGGTCACGGTGCCCTCGAGGTACTCCTCCCGGGAGGAGCAGTTGTACAGCCACGGGTCGGTGTAGAAGCTCGTGTTGACGACGTCGAGCCCGGCGTCGCCCGCGTACACGAGCGCCGCGACCGTCTCGTACAGGAAGAAGAAGCCCGAGTCCTGGCCGGCGCGCAGGTTGACCAGGGTGGCCTCCGGGGCCACGCCCCCGATCCCGAAGCCGTTGTCGGCGGCAGCGACGGTGCCGGCCACGTGCGTGCCGTGCCCGTTGTCGTCCACGTCCGCCGGGTCGACGCAGCTCGCCACCTCGCACGGGCCGTCGATCTCCGGGATGTCGGTCGTGAAGTTCCGCGACCGGGCGACGTCGACGTTCGGGGCGAGGTCGGGATGGGTCGCGTCGATCCCGGTGTCGATGATCCCGACGTCGACGCCCTTCCCCGTCGCGACGCGGTGCGCGCCGTCGGGGGTCGCGCCGATCATCTCCATGTCCCACTGGAGACCGGCCAGCGGCTCGGCGTCGGGGCCTCCCGGGTGGTCCGGGTGGGCGGGCCCGCCGGTCCCGCGTTGCGCGGCCGGCGGCCGTTCCTCGGCGAAGCGGTGCGGCATGCCCGGACGCACGGTGCCGACGGCGTGGTTCCGCGCCGCCCCGCCGATCCCGTCCTGCGCCCGCACCTCCTCGAGGAAGGCGGCGTCACCGGAGGAGACCAACGCCATGCCGACCTGCGCGGTGACGCTCTCGACGGTGCCGCCGGCGGCCTCGATCGCGGCCGCCGCCGCCTCCGCGGTGCCGGTGAAGGAGACGACGTACTCCGCGTCGGCGGTGCCCGTCCCCTGCTGGGCGACGTCGACGTCGACGTCCCCGGCGGCGGCCGTCGCTGTCGCGACCACCGTCGTGGCCGCGACGGCGAGGACCCCGAGTGTCCCGAGCACACCGCGCCGACCGAACCGCTGCGACCACATGACGCGTCCTTCCCGGGGCGAGCCCTGGGTGGCACCGGCGGCCTGGGCACGGCCGCGACCCGCACCAGGAGTACACCGGGTCAGTACCCACGGTGTCGAGAGGGGCCGGTCCAGCGCCTCCCGCCGGGTCAGCCGGTGAACGCCGCGCGCCCCGCCTCGGCGACCTGGTGGTCCTCGTCGACGGACCCCGCGCTGACCCCGACGCCGCCGGCCACCTGACCGTCGGACGTGCGCAGCAGCACCCCGCCACCGAAGACGACGAGCCTGCCCTCACTGGTGGACTCGATGCCGTAGAGCGGCCCTCCCGGTTGGACGAGCGGCACGAGGTCGCGGGTGTCCATCTGGAACAGGACCGCGGTCAGTGCCTTGCGCTGCGAGATGCTCTCCCCGATCAGCTTGGTGTCGTCCATGGCGGCGAACGCGACCAGGTTGCCGCCGTCGTCGACCACGGCGATGTTCATCGGCTGCCCGACCGAGGTCGCCTCGGCCTCGCAGGCCTCGATGATCGCCTCGGCCTGGGCGAGGGTGATGGTGCGAGCCACGACGCCTCCTCAGAAGACCCGGACGGCCGAGCGGTCGGAGATCTGCCCCGAGGTCTGCAGGACGTCCGGGGCGTCCTCCTCGGTCGCCGCGGCCGGCACGGCCCCGATCGTCAGGTCGTCGAGGACGTCGAACGCCGCCACGCCGTGCCGATCGGCCAGGGCGCGCTGCAGCATCTCCATCGGGACGACGGGCACCCGCACCGCCTGGGGTCACTCAGGAGACCGGCGCACGTGACCAGGCCTCGTCTCAGCCGTGATGAACGGTGCAGGGCTGGAACGGTATGACACGCGCCACACCCGCGCATCCGTAGCAGCGGGACCGCGTCGGGCGGGAGCAGCCTCGGGGCCACCCGGTGCGGGAGGGGCGGCAGCGCCCTTGACCTGGGAGTGCACTCCAGGGCCTACGGTCGCCGCCATGACGGCCGTCACCACCCCGACCCCCCGAGGGCTCCGGGTCTCCGAGCTGGCCGGGGCCGCGGGCGTGAGCGCGGACACCGTCCGCTGGTACGAGCGCGCGGGACTGCTGCCGCCACCGGCCAGGACGTCCTCCGGCTACCGCAGCTACGGCACCGAGGCCCTCGACCGGCTGCGCTTCATCCGCGGAGCCCAGCGGCTGGGCCTGCGCCTGGCCGACGTCCGTGACCTGCTCGCCGTCCGCGACACGGGTCGGTGCCCGTGCGAGCCGGCCGGGCAGCTGCTCCGGCGCCGCCTGGCCGAGGTCGACGTCGAGATCCGACGGCTCACCACCCTGAGGGTCCAGATGGCCGCGATGGCCGACGCCCTCCCAGCAGCCGACGCCCTCCCGGCGGCCGACTGCCCTCCCCCGAGCCCCGGCACGTGGTGCCCACCGGAGGAGGGAGGTGACCCGACGTGACGCGTGTGAACGGCGACTGCGGCTGCGACTGCGGCTGCTGCTGCTGCTGCTGACGTCTCGGCGCGTCCTCCCGGGCCCGGGACCGGGAGGACGCACTCAGCTCGGCGCCCCGGCGTCGACCGAGGCGAGGAGCGCGCGGATGGTCGCCTCGTCCAGGGGGCGCTCGGCGGCCAGCTGGCGCAGGAAGAGACCGTCGACCGCGGCGACGAGCACGGCCCGCCGGTGCGGGTCCGGCACCTGGCGGGCCACTGCACCGTCGACGGCGTCCCACCACGACTGCAGCTCGCCGCGCAGCTCGGGGTCCCGGATCGCGCGCAGGTACAGCTCGACCTCGGCGACGGCGAACTCCCGCGAGGTGCTGGTGCTCTCCGCCACGAGCCCGGCGAGCACGTCGAACACGTCGGCGCCCGGGGAGCAGGCCTCCCGCAGGCGCTCCAGGTAGCTGGCGTTGACCATCCGCAACGTGGCCGCGAGCAGCTGGTCGACGGACGTGAAGTGGTACAGGACGGACGCGGCGGAGACGCCGGCCGCAGCCGCGACGGCCCGCTGGCTCACCCCGCCGATCCCGTTCCGGGCGATGACCGCCAGCGCGCCGTCGAGGACCCGGCGGCGCTGCGCCTGCCCCCGACGCCGGCGGCCGTCCGGCTCCTCCGGCGGCTGCGCCCGGCCGGCGGGGTCAGGCATGCCGGGCGCCCCCCAGCTCGATCGCCACGACGCCGACCACGACGAGCACGAGGCCACCGAGCTGGACGGGGGTGAGGCGGTCGCCGAACAGCACCGTGCCGAACGCGGCGATCAGCGCCACACCGAGGCCGGCCCACACCGCGTAGGCGTGGCCGACCGACATCCCCGCGACCAGGGCGCGGGACAACGCGAAGAAGGCGACCGCGTAGCCCAGCACCACCACCAGCGAGGGGACGAGCCGGGTCAGCCCCTCGGAGGCCCGCAGGCACAGTGTCGCGGTCACCTCGCTGAGGATGGCGACGGCGAGCCCGAGCCACATGGCGCCTCCCACGGGGAACGAGAAACCTGAGCGATCGCTCAAGAATAACCCCGGAGGACGCCGCGTCCCCCGGCCGCCGTGGCGGCCGGGGGACGCGGCGTCCTCACCCGTGTGGGACGGGGGTCAGGGCAGCCACTCCTGCACGGTGTCCTGGTTCTCCGCGACCCACTTCTTCGCGGCCTCCTCCGAGGACATGCCGTCCTCGGTGATGTAGCGCGCCACGGTGTTCTGGTCGTCGTTGGTCCAACTGAAGTTCTCGATCAGCTGGTACGCCGGGCCGTTCTCGTCGGCGAAGTCCGCCCGCACGATCTTGTCGAGCTGGTACTCCGGGTAGTCACAGGCCACGGCCTCGGGGTCGGCGTCGCACCCCTCGGTGTACTCGGGCAGGTTCACCTTCTGCAGGTCGACCTCGGAGAGGAACCACTGCGGCGAGTAGAAGTAGCCCAGCAGCGGCGTCCGGTTCTGCTCGGCCTGCCGGAAGGCGGTGATCAGCGCGGCCTCGGACCCGGCGTACACCACCTGGTAGTCCAGCCCCAGGTTCTCCACCAGGGCGGCGTCGTTGGTGACGAAGGAGGGGTCGCCGTCGAGCAGCTGGCCCTTGCCGCCGGACTCCGACGTCTCGAAGAGGTCCGCGTACCTGTTCAGGTTCTGCCAGTCGAGGATGTCGGGGTACTCCTCGACCATCCACGGCGGCACCCACCAGCCGATCTGCCCGACGTTGCCGGTGGGCCCGGCCTCCACCGCCACCTGCTGGTCGTCGATGAACCGCGCCTTGAGGTCCTCGTGACCCCAGTTCTCCACGATGGCGTCCACCTCGCCGGTGGCGAAGCCCTGCCAGGCCACCTCCTCCTTGAGGTCCTTCAGCTCCACCGTGCACCCGAGCTCGGACTCGGCGACCTCCGCGATCACCGCCGCGTTCGCCTCGTACCCGACCCAGGGGTTGACGGCGATGTTCACGGTGCCGCAGTCGCCCCCCGACCCGCCGGAGGCCGCGTCGCTGGACTCGTCCTCGATCGTCGCGCCGCCGCAGCCGGCCAGCCCGAGGGACAGGACGGAGGCGATCGCGGCGACGCAGAGGGCTCTGCCGCGTTCGGGACGTGCAGACAGGAACACGCTGGTCACCTTTCGGTTGCGACCGCCAGCGGGCGGTCGGAGGTGTCCTCGTCCGCCGGGGACGGGGTCGAGGGCGTCCGCTTCTGGACGGGTCGGGAGGAGCGGCGCCCGGGCGCGCGCGGGCTGCGGGTCCGTGCGCCGCCAGTGCGCGCGGCGGCGGCCTGGGTGACCCGGTCGAGCATGATGCCGAGCAGCACGATCGCCATGCCGGCCGCCAGCCCCTTGCCGTAGAGCTGCGCCTGGCTGAAGCCGGCGACCACGTCGTAGCCGAGGGCACCGGCGCCGACCAGTCCGCCGACGACGACCATGGCCAGCACGTAGATCAGGCCCTGGTTGGTGGCCAGCGCGATGGCGTGCCGGCTCATCGGCAGCTGCACGTTGCGGATGATCTGCCAGCGGGTCGAGCCGGCCGCGGTGGCGGCCTCCACGGTCTCCGCGGGCACGGCACGGACGCCGTCGGCGATGATCTTCGTCGCCACGGGGACGGCGTAGACGACCGCGGCGACGATGGCGGTGAACCGGCTCGCGGCGAACAGGGCCAGGAACGGCACGAGGTAGACGAACGACGGCATGGTCTGGGCGGCGTCGAGGACCGGCCGGACCGCGGCGTCGGCCCGGCGGCTGCGGCCCATGGCGACCCCGAGCACGACCGCGATCACCATGGTCAGCACCGTGGCGATCAGCGTCGCGGCCAGGGTCGTCATGGCGTCGCCCCACAGGCCCAGGCCGATGACCAGCCCCAGGCAGACCACCACGGCGGCCACCGCCCGCAGGCCGCCGACGACCGCGGCGAGGGCGGCGAGGGCGGCGAACACGACCCACCACGGGCTGTCGGTGAGCAGCGACTGCAGGGGGTTGATCAGCCCGCCGGTCAGGGCGTCCTTGAGCCCGAGGGTCAGCACCGACAGGTTGGTCTGCAGCCAGTCGCTGACGTCGGTGGCGGTGCGGACGATCCACGGGCCGACCGGGGACCCACCGGGGAACTCCGCCGCCCACAGGTAGGTGCGCGAGAGCCAGATCGCGAAGACCGTGGCGAGCAGCCCGCCGGCCACGGCGGCGCGCCGCACCGTGCGGTTGCCGGAACGCCGCGCGGCCTGCGTGGCGTCGGTCCGCACGCTCACCGCGGTGGTGGCGCGGTCGAGCAGGATGGCCAGGACGACGATCGCCAGCCCGGCGTTGAACGCGACGCCCACGTCGAGGGTCTCGAGGGCCTGCAGGACGGTCTGGCCGAGGCCGGGCGCGTTGATGAGCGCGGCGACCGTGGCCATCGAGAGCGCGGCCATGATCGTCTGGTTGACGCCGGTGACGATCAGCCGCCGGGCCAGGGGCAGCCGGACGGTGCGCAGCGTCTGCCAGCGGTCGGCCCCGAGGGAGGTGGCGGCCTCCACGACCCCGGCCGGCGCGTTGCGGACGGCGTGCGCGGTCAGCCGGATCACCGGCGGCGCCGCGTAGATCGTGGTGGCGATGGTCGCCGAGGCCGGCCCGATGAGGAAGAACAGGGTGAGCGGGACCAGGTAGACGAAGGAGGGCATCGTCTGCATGAAGTCCAGCACCGGGGTGACGACCCGGCCGACGCGCCGGGACATCCCCGCCCAGACGCCGAGCGGGATGCCGAAGAGCAGCGAGATGACGACCGAGGCGATGGTGAGGGCCAGCGTGTCCATGGCCTCGGTCCACAGGCCCTGGGTGCCGATGAACACCAGGCCGACCGCCACGAGCACCGCGGCCCGCAGCGAGCCGGCGACCGCGGCGAGGAACGTCCCCAGGGCCACGACGCCGAGCCAGCCGAGCACCGGCACGGGGCGGCCGAACGACGGCTGGACGATCACGTCGCGGATGAGCGTGACGAAGGCGTCGATCGCCGCCCGGATCTGGTCGAACCCGTACAGGAAGAGCGGGTTGCTGTCGCGGCCGGCGCTCACCGAGTCGGAGAACTCGGTGATGTCCCGGTGCAGCGGGGTGAGGTCGGCCGGCGCGAGCGCGAGCGTCTGCTGCCCGCGCAGCAGCAGGTGCAGTCCCACCCAGGCCACGAGGATGCCGACGACGACCCAGATCCGACCGGGCCGCCGGACGGCGGGCAGCGTCGGGGTCGACGCCACGGCGGCCACGGTCAGCGCTCCTCTGCCGGACCGGCGATGACGGCGAGGACCGCGGCGTCGTCGACGACGCCGAGCAGCTCGCCCCCGCGGACCACCTTCACCGGCCGGTCGGCCGACAGCACCGTCCGGACCGCCTCGCGCACGACCACGTCGGGACCGAGCTCCGGGCCGTCGAGCCGGTCCTCGGGCCGCGCGGAGCGCATGATCCAGCGCAGCGTGAGCACGTGCGAGCGCGGGACCTCGCGCACGAAGTCGCGGACGTAGTCGTCGACCGGCGCGCCGACCAGCTCGTCGCCGGTGCCGCACTGGACGGGCCGGCCGTCGCGCATGATCAGGATGCGGTCACCCAGCTTGAGCGCCTCGGAGAGGTCGTGGGTGATGAAGACCATCGTCTTCCCGACCTCGTGGTGCAGGCGGACGATCTCCTCCTGCATGTCGCGGCGGATGAGCGGGTCGAGTGCGGAGAACGGCTCGTCGAAGAACAGGACGTCGGGGTCACCGGCCAGCGCCCGGGCCAGCCCGACGCGCTGCTGCATGCCGCCCGAGAGCTGGTCGGGGTGGTGGTGCTCGTAGCCGGACAGACCCACCAGGTCGGTGACCTCACCGGCCCGCCGGCGGCGCTCGGTCTTGGACACGCCCGCGATCTCCAGCCCGTAGGCGACGTTGTCGAGCACGGAGCGGTGCGGCAGCAGACCGAAGTGCTGGAAGACCATGGAGAACTTGTGCCGGCGCAGCTCGCGCAGCCGCTTCTCGTCGCAGGCCAGGATGTCCTCGCCCTCGAACAGGACCTGACCGGCGGTCGGGTCGACCAGGCGGGTGAGGCACCGCACCAGGGTCGACTTGCCCGACCCCGACAGCCCCATGACGACGAAGACCTCGCCGGGGGCCACGTCGAAGTCGACGTCGCGGACCGCCGCCGTGCACCCGGTCCGCTCCACCAGCTCGCGGCGGGACAGCGCGGCGAGCTCGGGGGTGGCCGGGATGGTCGCGGCCTTGGGGCCGAAGACCTTCCACAGGTCCCGGACCGAGACGACCGCCTGGGCCGGATCCGGCCCCGCCGGAGGCGCCGACGTCGCGGGCCCGGGAGCCACCACGGCGCTCACGCCCGCACCCCGTCGGCGCACCACGGCGCCGGGGTCGGGAGGGAGGACCGGCCACTCCCGGCGGCCGGCCGGGAGATGGGAGCTGTGGGGCGGGCCATGGCCTCTCCTTGCTGGTGCTCGGCGGGCCGCCGGCGGCCCGCCTCCATCGGATGAGTTCTGCCGTGCCGTTGCGTCATGCGCACGAGTTGCGCGTCAAGGTACGGCCGGCCGGGACGCGACGGAAGACCTGCGCACGAGGTCGAGGCCGGCACCCGGGACCCCCGTGCCGACGGGCCCACCGCCGCGACGGGTGGGGAGGGCGACCGGACGGCCGGTCACCGCTGACGGCGGAGGGGCTGCGAGGTCCGTGGTGGGCATCACGGCTGTACCTCCCCGTCCCCGGCCCCCGTGCTGGTATATCAACCGTGTCGGGACGATATGGGGCATCCCTGCGCAGGGCAAGGAACCCCGTCCGAGCTGTGGACCCCGGCCTGCGGACGCGCGACCGTCGTCGGCACGGGAAGCGGCGGGACGGACCCGGCGCACTGCCCGCGCGCACCCGCTCAGCGGGACAGGAGCCCTGCCACGACGGCGGCCCGTCCACCCGAGGTGGCGGGCCGCCGTCGCGTGCGGGTGCTCAGGCGGTGAACCAGCCGGCCGGCCGCGGGGCGGTGTTGTTCCAGATGTGCTTGGCCTCGCGGTACTCGGCCAGGCCGGAGGGCCCCAGCTCGCGGCCGTTGCCCGACCGGCCGAACCCGCCCCACTCCGCCTGCGGCAGGTAGGGGTGGTAGTCGTTGATCCAGATGGTCCCGTGGCGCAGCGCCCGGGCCACCCGCTCCGCACGGCCCGGGTCGGCGGTCCACACCGCGCCGGCGAGCCCGTAGTCGGTGTCGTTGCCCAGCGCGATCGCCTCCTCCTCGGTGCCGAAGCGCTCCACGGTCAGCACCGGGCCGAAGGACTCCTCCTGCACGATCCGCATGTCGCGGCGGCAGTCGGCGAGGACCGTGGGCCGGTAGAAGAAGCCACCGGCGAGCTCCGGCTCCTCGGGGCGGCGGCCACCGGCGACCAGCCGGGCGCCCTCCTCGAGCCCGGTGGCGACGTACCGCTCGATCGCGTCCCGGTGCTGCGCCGACACCAGCGGGCCGCTCTCGGTCCCCTCGTCCATGCCGTTGCCCAGCCGGATCCGCTCCGCCCGCTCGGCCAGCGCCGCGACGAAGCGGTCGTGGATCTCGTCCTGCACGATCAGCCGGGCCCCGGCGGAGCAGACCTGCCCGGAGTGCACGAAGACGGCGGTCAGCGCGTGGTCGACCGCGGTGTCGAAGTCGACGTCGGCGAAGACGATGTTCGGGTTCTTCCCGCCCAGCTCGACGGTCACCTTCTTCACCGTCTCCGCGGCGGCCCGCAGGATCCACTGCCCGGTCGCCACGCCGCCGGTGAAGGACACCATGTCGACCCGGGGGTCCTCGACCATGGCCGCGCCGACCACCCGGCCGTCGCCGAGCACCAGGTTCACCACCCCGGCCGGGGCACCGGCCTCCTCCAGCAGCTCGACGAGCTTGACGGTGGTCAGCGGCGTCACCTCGCTGGGCTTGACCACGATCGTGTTGCCGGCGGCCAGCGCCGGGGCGACCTTCCAGCACACCTGCAGCAGCGGGTAGTTCCACGGTGTGATCAGCGAGCAGACGCCCACCGGCTCGTAGACCACCCGGCTGACGACGTCGGCGCGCCCGGCGTCGACCAGCCGGCCGGGGTCCTTGTCGGCGAGGTCGGCGTAGTAGCGGAAGACCGCGACGACGTCGTCGACGTCCTGCCGGCTCTCGCCCAGCGTCTTGCCCGTGTCACGGGTCTCCAGGTGGCCGATCTCCTCCCGGTCCCGCAGCAGCAGGTCGGCCACCCGGTCGAGCAGGGCGCCGCGCTCCCCCGCCGGGGTGCGCGGCCACGGGCCGGCGTCGAACGCCTCGCGGGCGGCGGCCACGGCCGCGGCGACGTCCTCGGCCGTGGCCTCGTCGACCTTGGCGACGACGCTCTGGTCGAAGGGGTTGACGACCTCCCGCTCGGCGCCGGACGAGCCGGCCTGCCAGGTGCCGCCGATGAACAGGTTGGCCATGTCGCTCCTCGGGTCGTCGGGTCGGTGGTCGCGCCGACGGCGTCCGGCCGCGTGCGGTGACCGGGCCGGACCGGACCGCGCCGCGCGCAGTCGCGCCGGTCCGGCCGACGGGCCGGCCGGGCCCGCGGCGGGCGCGCCGGCCGCCACGGGCGTCACCGGAGGGGCAGCGCGCCGCCGCTCAGCGGAAGACCACCGTACTGGAGCCGTTGAGCAGGACCCGCCGCTCGCAGTGCCAGCGCACCGCCCGGGACAGCGCGAGCGCCTCGGCGTCCCGGCCGACGGTGGCCAGGGCGCGGGGGTCGTGCGTGTGGTCGATCCGGATCACCTCCTGCTCGATGATCGGACCCTCGTCGAGGTCGGGGGTGACGTAGTGCGCCGTCGCCCCGACGAGCTTGACGCCGCGGTCGAAGGCCTGGTGGTAGGGCTTGGCGCCCTTGAACCCCGGTAGGAACGAGTGGTGGATGTTGATCGCGCGGCCGTACAGGGCGCGGCAGGCCTCGTCGGAGAGCACCTGCATGTAGCGGGCGAGGACGACCAGGTCGGCGCGCGTCTCCCCCACCAGCTCCAGCAGCCGCGCCTCGGCGGCGGTCTTCGTGCCCGGGGTGACCGGCACGTGGTGGAAGGGCAGGCCGGCCGCCTCGGCCATCGGCCGCAGGTCCTCGTGGTTGGAGACGACCCCGACCAGCTCGCCGCCCAGGCTGCCCGCGCGCCACCGGAAGACGAGGTCGTTGAGGCAGTGGCCGAGCTTGGAGACCATGACCAGCACCCGCTGCGGCCGGTCCCCGGTCACGGTGAACGTCATCCCGAAGTCCTCGGCCACCGGCCGGAACGCCGCGGTGAGCTCCTCGACCCCGCTGTCCTCCGCGCAGACGAAGGCGGTGCGCAGGAACAGCTGCCCGCGCACCGCGTCGTCGAACTGCTGGTGCTCGACGATGTCGCAGGCGTGCTCGAACAGGAACCGGGTGACCGCGTGCACGATGCCGGGGCGCTCGGGGCAGCTCAGCGTGAGGGTGTACGGGTGGGGCACGGGTGCCTCCTCAGCACTCGACGATGTTGAGGGCCAGCCCGCCGCGGGCGGTCTCCTTGTACTTGTCCTTCATGTCCGCACCCGTCTCGCGCATGGTCTTGATCGCCTTGTCCAGCGGGACGAAATGGGTGCCGTCGCCGCGGACGGCCATGCGGGCGGCGGTGATGGCCTTGAGCGAGCCCACGGCGTTGCGCTCGATGCACGGGATCTGCACCAGGCCGCCCACCGGGTCGCAGGTGAGGCCGAGGTTGTGCTCGATGCCGATCTCGGCGGCGTTCTCCACCTGCTCCGGCGTGCCGCCGAGCACCTCGGCCAGCCCGGCCGCGGCCATGGAGCAGGCCGAGCCGACCTCGCCCTGGCAGCCGACCTCCGCGCCGGAGATGGAGGCGTTCTCCTTGAACAGCAGGCCGACGGCCGCGGCGGTCAGCAGGAAGCGGACGACGGCCTCGTCGTCGTGGCCGGGGACGAAGTCGCGGTGGTAGTGCAGGACGGCCGGGACGATGCCGGCCGCGCCGTTGGTCGGCGCGGTGACCACGCGGCCGCCGGCCGCGTTCTCCTCGTTGACCGCCAGCGCGTAGAGGGTGACCCACTCCATCGCGCGCAGCGGGTCGGCCCCGTCCGGGTGCTCCTCCAGCTGGGCGCGCAGCGCCGCTGCACGCCGACGGACCTTGAGCCCCCCGGGCAGGACACCGGTGGTGCGCGTGCCGCGCTCCACGCACTCCTGCATGACCGCCCAGACGTGCAGCAGGCCGGACCGCACCTCGGCCTCCGTGCGCCAGGACAGCTCGTTGGCCAGCATGACGTCGCTGATCCGCAGGCCGGTCGCGCGGGTGTGGGCGAGCAGCTCCTCGGCGGTGCGGAACGGGTGGCGCACCGGCGTCGGGTCCTCGACGAGCACCGGCGTGCCGGCGTCGTCCTCGTCGAGCACGAACCCGCCGCCCACCGAGTAGTACTCGCGCCGGGTGAGCTCGCGGCCCTGCGCGTCGAGCGCGGTGAAGAGCATGCCGTTGCTGTGGAAGGGCAGCCGCCGCCTGCGGTGCAGGACGACGTCGTCGTCCACGGCGAAGGCGATCGGGTGCTCCCCCGCCAGCCGCAGCGTGCGCTCCGCGCGCACGGCGGCCACCCGGGGGTCGGCCGCGACCGGGTCGACCAGGTCGGGCTGCTCCCCCTCCAGCCCGAGGACGACGGCCTTGACGCTGCCGTGCCCGTGCCCGGTGGCGCCGAGCGAGCCGAACAGCTCGCACCGGACGCCGGCGGTGCGGGTCAGCAGCCGCTCCTCGCGCAGGCGGGCCGCGAACGTCGCCGCGGCGCGCATGGGACCGACGGTGTGCGAGCTCGAGGGGCCGATGCCGACCTTGAAGAGGTCGAACGCGCTGATCGTCATCCGCCGACCTCCCCTCCACCGGGCTGGCTCACGACTGGTATATCAAGTAGGAGCACGACCGTATGTCTTTGACCCTCATGAGGCAAGGACATTGGCCCTGCAGGGTCTAGGATGCTCGCGTGACGACCGCCGCTCCCGACGTCGAGGGCGTCTCGGCGTCGTTGGCCGACCGGGCCTACATCGCCATCCGCGACCAGTTGATCATGCTGGAGATCCGGCCCAACGAGCCGATCGACGACGACGCGCTGGCCCGCTCGCTCGGGGTCGGCCGCACGCCGGTGCGCGAGGCGCTCAAGCGGCTCGAGGTCGACCGGCTCGTCGTCAGCTACCCGCGCCGCGGCACGTTCGCGACCGGCATGGACATCACCGACCTCGCCCACATCTCCGAGATCCGCGTGCAGCTCGAGCCGCTGGCGGCGCGGCGGGCCGCCGAGCGCGCCCCGCGCGAGCTGCGCGCCGAGCTGGCCGAGCTGGCCGACCGGCTCGTCGACCTCGAGGTCGACGCCGTCGACCGCAACGAGCTCATGCGCTGGGACCTCACCGTGCACCGGGCGATCTACCGGGCGGCGGGCAACCCCCACCTCGACGACGTGCTGGTGCGCTACGACAACCTGGCCACCCGCATCTTCTGCCTCTTCCTCGACCGGCTGCCCACGGTCGACGCGCACGTCGGCGAGCACGTCGGCCTGCTGCGCGCCATCGCCGAGGGCGAGGCCGACCGCGCCGAGGAGCTGGCCCGCGAGCACGTGATCGGCTTCGAGAAGGCCATCCGCGCGGTCATCTGAGGGGCCCTCCTGCCGCCGGCGGCCCCCCGCAGCGGCCCCCCTGCAGGGGCCGCCGCGAGCCTGCGAGTGGTGGAGAGGACGGAGTCCTCCCTCAGCCGCGGATGCGGGTCATCTCCGGGTCGACCAGCGGCTCGGCGGCGACCGTGGCCGCGACCCGCCGGTCGAAGTACTGGATCTCCACCGCGGTGCCGACCCCGGCCGAGGCCGGCAGCCAGGCGTAGGCGACCGGCCGGCCGATCGTGTGGCCGAAGGCCGCGCTGGTGACGTAGCCGGCCGGGACGCCGTCGACGAACACCGGCTCGTGGCCGAGGACGACGGTGCGGCCGTCGTCGATCGTCAGGCAGGACAGCCGCCGGCTGACCGTGTCGTCGCCCCGGTCGGCCACCGCGTCGCTGCCGGCGAAGGCGCCCTTCTGCTTGCGGACGGCGAAACCGAGACCGGCCTCGTAGGGGTCGTGCTCGGTGGTCATGTCGTGGCCCCAGGAGCGGTAGCCCTTCTCCAGCCGCAGGCTGTTGAAGGCCGCGCGGCCCGCGGCGATCACGCCGAGGTCCTGGCCGGCGGCCCACAGCACGTCCCAGAGCTTCTGCCCCAGCTCGGCGCTGGTGTAGATCTCCCAGCCGAGCTCGCCGACGTAGGACAGCCGCATGGCGGTGACCGGGACGCCGCCGATGGTGGCCCGCTTGGCGCGGAAGTACTTGAGCCCCTCGTTGGTGAGGTCGTCGTCGCTGACCCGCTGCACGAGGTCGCGGGCGCGCGGGCCCCACAGGCCGATGCAGCAGGTGCCCCCGGTGACGTCGCGGACCTGCACGCTGCCGTCGGACGGCGCCTGCCGGCGCAGGTGGTCGAGGTCGAGGTTGCCGTTGGCGCCGACCTGGAACAGCTGCTCCCCCAGCCGGGCGACGGTGAGGTCGCTGCGCACGCCGCCGGCCTCGTCCAGGGCCAGGGTGTAGGTCACCGAGCCGATCGACTTGTCCATCTGGCCGGTGGTCAGCCGCTGCAGCAGGTCCAGCGCGCCGGGGCCGCTGACCTCCAGCCGCTTGAGCGGGGTCATGTCGTACATCGCGACCGCGGTGCGGGTCCTCCACGCCTCGGCGGCCGCGATCGGCGACCAGAAACGCGCCGCCCAGTCGTCGCGCGTCGGCGGCACCCACTCGGCGGGCAGCTCGTCGAGCAGGTGCGCGTTGGCCTCGTACCAGTGCGGCCGCTCCCAGCCGGAGGCCTCGAGGAAGAACGCGCCGAGCTCGCGCTGGCGGGCGGAGAACGGGCTGACCCGCAGGTCCCGCGGGGACTGCTTGGGCTCCAGCGGGTGCAGGATGTCGTAGACCTCGACGAAGTTCTGCTGCGCGGTCTCCCGCACGTAGGCGTCGGTGAGCTGCACCTCCTCGAACCGGGCCACGTCGCAGCCGTGCAGGTCGACCTCGCTGCGCCCCTCGACCAGCAGCTGCGCCACCGAGCGGGCGACGCCCGCGGAGTGGGTGACCCAGACCGCCTCGGCGATCCAGAAGCCGGCGACGTCGGGCGACTCCCCGATCAGCGGCCCGCCGTCCGGGGTGAAGGAGAAGATGCCGTTGAACCCGGTGTCGACCTTGCTGCCGCGCAGCGAGGGCAGCAGCTCCTGGCTCTGCTCCCACTGCTCGGCGAAGTCCTCCTCGGTGAAGGGCAGCATCGACGGCATCGCCGCGTCGGTGACCTCCCCCTCGGGCAGGTCGGTCAGCTCCACCGGCATCGGCCGGTGGGCGTAGGAGCCGATGCCCAGGCGGTCGCCGCGCTCGCGGTAGTACAGGTCGCGGTCCTGGTGGCGCAGGATCGGCATGCCGGCCTCGGTGAGCTCGTCGTTGCGGCCCACGAGCTCGGGCACCTGGCCGGTCCAGACGAACTGGTGGGCCAGCGGCAGCAGCGGCACCCGCATGCCGACCATGGCGCCGACCGCGGGGCCCCAGAACCCGGCGCAGGAGACGACGACGTCGGCGGGGATGACGCCGTCCGCCGTCCGGACGCCGGTGACCCGGCCGCCGCCCTGCTCGATGCCGGTGACCCGGGTGTCGCCCCGGAACACCGCGCCGCGGGCCTCGGCCCGGCGGGCCAGCGCCACCACGGCGCGCGAGGCCTTGGCCAGCCCGTCGCTGGGCACGTACAGGCCGCCCAGGATCCGGTCGGGGTCGACCAGCGGGTGCAGCTCGACGCACTGCTGCGGGTCGAGCACCTCCCCTTGCACGCCCCAGGACGTGGCCCAGCCCTGCCGCCGGTGCAGCTCGGCCAGCCGCTCCGGCGTGGTGGCCACCTCCAGGCCGCCGACCTGGTTGAAGCACCAGGCGCCGTCGACGTCGAGGCCGAGGAACTTCTCCACGGTGTAGGAGGCGAACTCCGTCATCGTCTTCGACCCGTTGGTCTGGAAGACCAGGCCGGGCGCGTGCGAGCTGGAGCCCCCGGTCAGCGGCAGCGGGCCCTGGTCGACCACGGTGACCTGGTCCCACCCGCGGGCGGTGAGCTCGTCGGCCAGGTTGGCCCCGACGATGCCGGCTCCGATGATCACCACGCGAGGGGTGCGGGACATGGCGGTTCCTCTCAGAGGGTCGAGGCGGGGTCGGCGTACTCGAGGCTCGCGTCGAGCAGCCAGGTGGCGAGGTAGCCGGCGAAGGACGAGCGGACGACGACGGCGAACTCGTCGCCGTCCTCACCGGGCGCCAGCAGGACGACGCCGGCCTGACCGAGCGTCGTCTGGGCGCTGCGGCCCGGACCGAAGACGCGGGGGTGCAGGTCGATCGAGCAGCCCTTGGCCAGCACCTCGCGCGCGCGGGGTCCGCCGAGGTGCAGGACGACCCGCTGCGCGGAGACGTCGACGGCCACGCCGCCCGCGGGCCGCAGCGCCGCCGCCAGCTCCGCCTCCAGGGCCTCGGGCGCGGTGCCGGGGCTGGTGAGCAGCCACTCGTCGGGGCCCAGCCACACCAGCCGGCCGTCGCCGGCCGGGGCCCAGGTGCCCGCAGGAGGCAGCGCGGCGCCGCGCACCCGCACGCCGGACGCCGGGTCGACGCGGACGTCGGCCATCGCGACGAAGGGCTCCGCGGTGATCCGGACGGCGTCCGGCAGCGCGGCGAAGGCGGCCGCGTAGGGGTCGAGGGGGGAGGTGCGGGCGAGCAGGTCAGCCGTCACGGCGGGCTCCTTCCGGGTCGACCAGCACCGACCCGGTGATCTCGACGGGGACGAGCGTGCCGCCGACCGGCACGGAGACGGTCTCGCCGATCCGGTCGCGGCCGCCCTTGACCAGGGCCAGGGCGAACGGCCGGCCGAGCTCGGCGCTGCGGTAGCTGGAGGTGACGTGCCCGAGCATCGGCACCGGCGGCGGCGGGAGCTGCCCGTCGGCGGTCGGCTCGATGATCTGCGACCCCTCGGGCAGCACCGTCTCGCGGTCCACGGGCAGCAGGCCGACCAGGTGCTTGCGCAGCGGGTTCTGGTTCTCGGCACGGGCGAAGGAGCGCTTGCCGACGAAGTCGGGCTTCTTCTTCGACACCGCCCAGGCCATGCCCAGGTCGTGCGGGGTCACCGTGCCGTCGGTGTCCTGCCCGATGATCGGGTAGCCCTTCTCGGCGCGCAGCACGTGCATGGCCTCGGTGCCGTAGGGGGTGATCCCGTGCGGCCGGCCGGCCTCGACCAGCCGCTCCCACACCGCGCGGGCGTACCAGGAGTTCACGTACACCTCGTAGGCCAGCTCGCCGGAGAAGCTGATCCGCGCCAGCCGCACCGGCACCCCGCCGAGGGTGGTGTCCCGCCAGGTCATGAACGGGAACGCCTCGGTGGAGACGTCGACGTCGGGGAAGACGGCGCCGACCACGTCCCGTGACCGGGGGCCCACGACCGGGAACGTCGACCACTGCTCGGTGACCGAGGTGAGCCGGACCCGCAGGTGCGGCCACTCCGTCTGCAGCCACTCCTCCATCCAGTCGAGGACCTTCGCGGCGCCGCCGGTGGTGGTGAGGACCAGGAAGCGCTCGTCGGCCAGCCGCAGCACCGTGCCGTCGTCGATGACCATGCCGTCGACGCCGCACATCACGCCGTAGCGGACCGAGCCGACCTTGAGACTGCTCATCAGGTTGGTGTAGAGCCGGTCGAGCAGCTCGGCTGCGTCCGGACCCTGGACGTCGATCTTGCCCAGCGTCGAGCCGTCGAGGATCCCGACGCCGCCGCGGGTGGCCGCGCACTCGCGCAGGACGGCGGCGGCCATGTCCTCGCCGGGGCGCGGGTAGTAGCGCGGCCGCTTCCACTGGCCGACGTCCTCGAAGACCGCGCCCTCGGCGACGTGCCAGTCGTGCACCGCGGTGGTGCGCTCCGGGTCGAACAGCCGGCCCCGGTCGCGGCCGGCCAGCGCGGCGAAGGCGACCGGCGTGTACGGCGGGCGGGAGGTCGTCGTCCCGGTGGCCTGGATCGGCACGCCCAGCAGTTCGGCGGTGATGCCGGAGGCGAGGACCCCGGAGGTCTTGCCCTGGTCGTGCGCGGTGCCGATGGTCGTGTACCGCTTGACGTGCTCCATCGACCGCAGGCCGGCGCCGGCGGCCCGGGCGAGGTCGGCGACGGTGGCGTCGCGCTGGAGGTCGACGAACGAGGTGCTGCCGTCGGCGCCGTCCGGCACCCGCCACAGCGTCATCGGCGCCGCCCCGGCCGGCGCGGCGCCGGCGGCGGGCAGGGCCGGCTCCGCCGGCGCGGCGAGGCCGACCGCGCCCAGCGCCGTGGCCGCCGCGCGCCGTCCGTCGGCCAGGCAGCCGGCCAGGTCGATCACCCCGGCGGCCGAGCCGGTGACCGCGACGCCGTCGAGCTCCTCGGCGGGCAGGAAGGCGCCGAGGGTCTCGTCGAAGCGCAGCCGCCCGCGGGCCTGGCTGAACAGGTGGACGGCGGGGTTCCAGCCGCCGCTGACCAGGAGCAGGTCGCAGGCGATCGCGCTGCTGGCGCCGACCGCGCCGTCGGCGAACGGGGCGACGAGGGCGTGGGTGACCCGCTCGACGCCCTGCGTGCCGGTCACGACCGCGCCGGACAGGACGCGCAGGCCGGCGCGCTCGCACTCCGCGCGGCGCGGCGAGCCCTCCGGGCGGGCGTCGACCACCGCCTGCACGTGCACACCGGCGCGGTGCAGGTCCAGGGCGGCGTCGTAGGCGCTGTCGTTCGTGGTGAAGACGACGGCTTCGCTGCCGGCCCGCACGCCGTAGCGGTGCAGGAAGGTGCGCGCGCCGCCGGCCAGCAGGATGCCGGGCCGGTCGTTGTCGGCGAAGACCACGGGGCGCTCGTGCGCGCCGGCGGCGACGACGACCTGGCGGGCGCGCAGGCGCCAGACCCGCTGGCGGGAGACGTGCCGCGGCGCCGCGGCGCCGAGGTGGTCGGTGCGCCGCTCCAACGCCAGGACGAACCCGTCGTCGTAGAGCCCGAACGCCGTCGTCCGCTGCAGGTGCAGGACGTCGGGGTGCGCCGCCAGCTCCGCGACGGCGCCGGCGACCCAGTCCAGCGCCGGGGCGCCGTCGAGGACGTCGTCGCTGCCGAGCAGCGCGCCGCCGGCCTCGGACTGCTCGTCGACCAGCGCGACGCGGGCCCCGGCCCGGGCGGCGGTCAGCGCGGCGGTCAGGCCGGCCGGCCCGGCCCCGACGACCAGCACGTCGACGTGGTGGTGGACGGCGTCGTAGCGGGCGGAGTCCGGCACCTCGGCGAGCCGGCCCTGGCCGGGCAGCCCGTGGGCGACCAGCCCGTCGTACAGCTCGACGGTGCTGGCCAGCTGCATCGGCTCGGGGAAGGGCTCCTCGATCTGCACCAGCCCGCTGGGGTCCTCGGCCCAGGCCGCGGCCACACCGCGCGGGCGGCCCAGCTTCACGCTGGTGGCGATCGAGTGGCGGCCGGAGGCGAGCAGCGCCGAGGCCAGGGTGTCGCCGGGATGGCCGGTGAGGACCTCCCCGCCGAAGGTGAACTGCAGGGTGGTGCCGCGGTCGACGCGGCCGCCCTCGGGGGTGCGGAACGGGGCGCTCACGAGATCACCGGCCTGGGCTCGTCGAGGCGGTAGACGCGCTCGAAGCGGTGGGTGGCCGTGTCGCGCACGGCGTTGAACCAGCGGCGGCAGCCGCCGGCGTGCGACCAGCGCTCGGCGAAGCGGCCCTTGGGGTTGTCGCGGAAGAAGACGTAGTGGGCCCACTGGACGTCGTCGAGCGCGGCGGGGTCCTCGGGGTAGGCGACGTGCGCCTGCCCGCCGTAGTGGAACTCGACCTCCTCACGGGGGCCGCACCACGGGCACTCGATGAGCTGCATCGCAAGGACTCCTGGGTTCCGTGTGCGGTGTCGGTGGGCGGTGTCGGTGGGCGGTGTCGGTGGGCGGTGTCAGTGGGCGACGGCGGCGGCGCCGTGCTCGTCGACGAGCGCACCGCTGACGAAGCGGTCGAGGGCGAAGGGGGCCACGTAGGGGTGCGGCTCGCCGGTCGCGATGGTGTGCGCCATGCACCAGCCGATGCCGGGCGTGGCCTTGAAGCCGCCGGTCCCCCAGCCGCAGTTGAGGACGACGTTGTCGTACGGCGTGCGGCCGATCACCGGGGAGGCGTCGGGGCTGACGTCGACGATGCCGCCCCAGGAGCGCAGCAGGTGCGCGCGGGCGAACACCGGGAACAGCTCGACGGCGGCGGCCATCTGCCGCTCGATGACGTGGAAGGCGCCCCGCTGGCCGTAGCCGTTGTAGGAGTCGACGCCGGCCCCCATGACCAGCTCGCCCTTGTGCGCCTGGGAGACGTACACGTGCACGGCGTTGGACATGACGATCGTCGGGTGCACCGGCTCGAGGAGCTCGGACACCAGCGCCTGCAGCGGGTGGCTCTGCAGCGGCACCCGGAAGCCCAGCATGTCGGTGAGCACCGAGGTGTGCCCCGCGGCGCACAGCGCGACCGTGCCGGCGGCGATCGTGCCGCGGGTGGTGTGCACCCCGGTGACCCGGTCGCCGTCGGTGGTGAACCCGGTGACCTCGCAGTCCTGGACGAGGTCGATGCCGGCCTCGTCGGCGCGGCGGGCGAAGCCCCACGCGACGTAGTCGTGCTTGGCGATGCCCGCGCGCGGCTGGTAGGTCGCCCCGAGCACCGGGTAGCGGATGTCGGCCGAGGTGTTGACGATCGGGCAGATCTTGGCGACCTCGTCGGGCTCGACCCACTCCGCGTCGATGCCGTTGAGCTTGTTGGCCTCCACCCGGCGCACGCTGTCGCGGACGTCCTGCAGCGTGTGCGCGAGGTTGAGCACGCCGCGCTGGCTGAACAGGATCGGGTAGCCGAGGTCCTCCTCCAGCCCCTCCCACAGCTTCAGGGCGTGCTCGTAGATGGCCGCGCTCTCGTCCCACAGGTAGTTGGACCGGATCAGCGTGGTGTTGCGGGCCATGTTCCCGCCGGCCAGCCAGCCCTTCTCCAGCACCGCGACGTTCGTGATCCCGTGGTTCTTCGCCAAGTAGTGCGCGGTGGCCAGGCCGTGCCCGCCGCCACCGACGATCACGACGTCGTAGGAGCGCTTCGGCTCCGGGTTGCGCCAGAGGAAGTCGGGGTGCTCGGGCAGGTCGGAGCCCGGGGTGCGGGGGCTCACCGGGACACCCCGGCCGTCTCGGGGTAGAGCGGGTGGCGCTCGGCCAGCCGGGTGACCCGCTCGCGCAGCCGGGCCAGCCGCCCCTCCCCCACCGTGGGCCGCAGGGCGCCGGCGATGACGTCGGCGACCTCGGCGAAGTCCTCGGCGTCGAAGCCGCGGGCGGCCAGCGCCGGGGTGCCGATGCGGACACCGGAACTGACCATGGGCGGCCGCGGGTCGAACGGGACGGCGTTGCGGTTGACCGTGATGCCGATCGAGTGCAGCCGGTCCTCGGCCTGCCGGCCGTCGAGCGGCGACTCGCGCAGGTCGACCAGGACGAGGTGGACGTCGGTACCGCCACTGACGACGCTGACGCCGGCCTCCCGGCAGTCGGCGGCGAGCAGCCGCTCGGCCAGGGTGCGGGCGCCGGCGAGGGTGCGCTCCTGCCGCTCGCGGAAGGCCGGCTCGGCGGCCAGCTTGAACGCCACCGCCTTGGCGGCGATGACGTGCTCGAGCGGGCCGCCCTGCTGGCCGGGGAACACCGAGGAGTTGAACCGCTTGGCCAGGTCCGCGGTGGCCAGGATGACCCCGCCGCGCGGTCCGCCGAGGGTCTTGTGGGTGGTGGAGGTGACCACGTGCGCGTGCGGCACCGGGGAGGGGTGCAGGCCCGCGGCGACCAGACCGGCGAAGTGCGCCATGTCGACCATGAGGTGGGCGCCCACCTCGTCGGCGATGCGCCGGAACCCCGCGAAGTCGAGGTGGCGCGGGTAGGCCGACCAGCCGGCGACGATGAGCTTGGGCCGCCGCTCGCGGGCCAGCCGCTCGACCTCGGCCATGTCGACCCGGTGGCTGTGCCGGTCGACGTGGTAGGCGGCGACGTCGTAGAGCTTGCCGGAGAAGTTCAGCCGCATCCCGTGGGTCAGGTGACCGCCGTGGGCGAGGTCCAGGCCGAGGATGGTGTCGCCCGGCTCGAGCAGCGCGGCCATCACCGCGGCGTTGGCCTGGGCGCCGGAGTGCGGCTGCACGTTGGCGTACTCGGCGCCGAACAGCGCCGTCAGCCGGTCGATGGCCAGCTGCTCGACGACGTCGACGTGCTCGCAGCCGCCGTAGTAGCGCCGGCCCGGGTACCCCTCGGCGTACTTGTTGGTCAGCACCGAGCCCTGCGCCTGCATCACGGCGACGGGGGCGCAGTTCTCGCTGGCGATCATCTCCAGCGTCGTCTGCTGGCGGCGCAGCTCGGCGTCGATCGCGGCGGCCACCTCGGGGTCGGCCTCGGCGAGCGGCCGGGTGAGCACCGGGTCGGCGACGGCCGGGGCCGCGGTGGCCTCGACGAGGTCCCGATCGGCTAGCACGGACATGCGGATCCCCTCTGGCTGACCAGGTCCTTGCGACTGGTATATCAGTGGTCGACACAGTAGGTCGCGGTCCGGCGTCGGTCAAGGGACCCGTTCCCCGCAGCAGGGCACCTCCCGCCGTCCGCCACGCCTCGTCCTCCCCTCCGGTCACACCCGTCCGGCCCGTCCCGGCGAGACCGCTCCGCTGCCGCAGGATGGCGGTGACATCACGAGCTCACGGGGGAGCTGCTCATGCCGTCGCTGTCCGACCCTGCCGTCCAGGCCGTCCTGCGCCACCACGCGGAGCGGTTCCCGGACACGCCGATGCGGTCGATCGTGGCCAGGGCCGTCGCCCTCGGCTTCGACGTCGTCCCGCCGGAGGGCGGCGTCACCCACCTGCAGCTGATGTCCACCCCGCCGTCGGGTCGCCCGGTCACCCTCCGGGTCGACGGCACGGGCCTCTCGTCGGGGGACGCGACCGACCGCCCCTTCGCCACCTCCCTGCCCGGAGCGGTCGAGACGACGGTCGACGTGCAGTTCCCGTTCGCCGGCGCGGACCCGGTCGAGGTGCTCGTCGCCTTCTCCGACCACGCACAGCACGCGGCGGCGGCCCCGCCGTCCCCTCCCGGCCCGGTCCCGGCCGGACCACCGTCACCCGCGCCGGGTCCCGTGCCCACCGGGAGACGAGGCCGGCTCGTCCTCGGCGGAACGGCGGCCGTCGTGCTGCTGCTCGTGGTCGCCGGCACCGTCAGCGGCGGGGTCGGCGGCGGACTGGTGATGGCCGGCCTCGTCGCCCTGCTCGTCGGCCTCGGCGCCGTGCTGGCCGGCCGGGCGCGGTGGGTGTTCATCGCCTCACGCCGAGCGGGTGGCCTCGTGGTGGCCGCCGGGGTGGTCGCCCTCCTGGTCGGCGGCACGACCCTGCCGAGGACCGAGCCGACCGCCGCCTCCTCGACGGCGACCGGCACGCCCGCGCCCGCGACCGACGCCGCGTCGGCCGCCGCTGCCTCGTCCGCCGCTGCCTCGTCCGCCGCTGCCTCGTCCGCGGCGGACGAGGCAGCCGAGGCCGCGGTCGCCGAGGTCGAGACCGACGAGTCGGCGGTGCCGGCCGTCGACGCCGCCACGGGATCGCTGTCCGACGGCGCCGCCCAGGACGCCGTCGACCACGCCGCCCCGACCTCGGCCCTGCGTGCACTGGCCGCCGTCCCGGTGCAGGGCCGCGCGCCGCGCACCGGCTACGACCGCGACCGGTTCGGGAGCGGCTGGGTCGACACCGACCGCAACGGCTGCGACACCCGCAACGACGTCCTGGCCCGCGACCTCACCGGCGAGACGTTCAAGCCCGGCACCCACGACTGCGTCGTCCTCGCCGGCTCTCTGGCCGATCCCTACTCGGCCCGCACGATCGCCTTCCGTCGCGGGCAGGGCACCAGCGAGGCGGTGCAGATCGACCACGTGGTGGCGCTGTCCGACGCCTGGCAGAAGGGCGCCCGGCGGTGGGACGCGGCCCGCCGCACCGCCTTCGCCAACGACCCGCTCAACCTGCTCGCCGTCGACGGCCCGCTCAACGCGCAGAAGGGGGACGGCGACGCGGCGACCTGGCTGCCGCCGAACCGCTCCTACCGCTGCGCCTACGTCGCCCGCCAGGTCGCCGTCAAGCTCACCTACGGCCTGTGGATGACCGCCGCCGAGCGCACCGCGACCGCCACGGTGCTCACCACCTGCCCGGACGAGCCGCTGCCCGGCGGTGTGGTGGCCGACCTGCCCGACGAGCCGGTGGCCCGGTCGGCGGCCACGTCCAGCGCCGCGCCACGGGCGACCTCCGCGCCCACGGCGTCACGGCCCGTCCCGGTCCCCGCCCCCGCGCCGGCTCCTGCCCCGGCACCTCGCCCGGCTCCTCGCCCGGCACCGGCCCCGGCTCCCGCGCCAGCACCTGCCCCCGCACCGGCACCCGCACCCGCACCTGCCCCCGCACCGGCACCGGCACCCGCACCGGCCCCCGCACCGGCACCGGCACCCGCACCGGCGGCCACCTACGCGAACTGCACCGAGGCCCGTGCTGCGGGCGTGACTCCGCTGTACGCCGGCCAGCCCGGCTACAGCTCGCGGCTGGATCGTGACGGGGACGGCGTCGCGTGCGAGTGAGCACCGCCCCGGGGGTGCGGGCACCGAGGTGGTGCGCCGCCGGGTCGTGGTCCATCGGTCACCCGCCGGAGTGAGTGCTGCTCGGCGCCGGGGAGGAGCGCTCCGCGGGAGGGCGCGCAACCGGGCCGCACCTCCCGCCGTCGCACCTGCGGGCACACCGCCACGCCGCCACCACGACGTCATGGCGCCCCCCACCTGCCACGGAGCCGTCCGGGCCGCTAGGGTCGTCGCGTCGGGAAGGCCCTGCGCTCTGGCAGGACCCCGATGCACCATCGCAGCTAGGAGCGAGCGCAATGCCCGAAGGAACTGTCAAGTGGTTCAACGCGGAGAAGGGGTTCGGTTTCGCCACCCCTGACGGTGGCGGACCGGATGTGTTCGTCCACTACTCGGCCATCCAGACCAGCGGGTACCGCTCGCTCGACGAAGGCCAGCGGATCTCGTTCGACGTCGAGCAGGGCCAGAAGGGCCCGCAGGCGGCGAACGTCACCCCGCTCTGATCCGCTAGATCAGCACAGCGCCCCCGTCCGGTCCGCCGGGCGGGGGCGCTGTCGTGTCCGGGGTCGGCCGAGGGGACGAGCACGGGCGCGCACGCCCCGTCCCGGCCGGGGAACGGGGCGCCGGCGCACCCGCTCAGCGCGCCCGGGGGACGTAGCCGCCGACGAGCGCCTGCATGAGCAGCGCACCCGCGTCCGGCCCCACCGCCCGCGCGGCGTCGGCGAAGGCCCGCCAGCGCTGCCGCTCGACGTCGGTCGGCGCCTTCTCCGCCCGGGTGGCCGCCTGCTCGAGGAGCCGCTCCCACTCCCCCTGCGGCGTCGGCCAGAGCCCGGCCAGCCGACGGGCCTCGGCAGAGATCCCGGTGATGCGGACGATCTCGCCGGCGTGGTTGGTCAGCGGCTCGACGTAGCCGGCGGCCGCGAGCGCCTTGGCCGCGGCGACGACGTCGGCCTTCGGCAGCCCGCTGCCGGGCACGACGGAGCCCAGGAGGTACGGCGCCCCGCCGTGCCGCGGCTCGTCGACCAGCCGGGCGATCGCGCGCAGCACGGGCAGGTCGCGGGTGTACCAGGTGTCGGGCAGGGGCGAGGTCACGCCGTCCAGTCTCCCCGGGGCGCACGGGGAGGCCGCACCATCCGGGGTCCCGCGCGGCGGGACGGGAATCCGCCCGCGGCGCGGCTCGTTCGTCCGGTCATGACCACGTCCGCACAGCAGCCGAAGGTGACGAGGACCGACGAGGAGTGGCGGGCCCGGCTCTCGCCGGAGGAGTACGCCGTCCTGCGGCAGGCCGGCACCGAGCGCCCGTGGACCGGTGAGTACGTCGACACCAAGACCGTCGGCGTGTACACCTGCCGGGCCTGCGGCGCCGAGCTGTTCCGCTCGGAGACGAAGTTCGACTCGCACTGCGGCTGGCCGTCGTTCTACGAGCCGTCGGCCGCCGACCACGTGGTGCTCCGCGAGGACCGCAGCCACGGGATGATCCGCACCGAGGTCCTCTGCGCCACCTGCCACAGCCACCTCGGCCACCTCTTCGACGACGCGCCGCAGACGCCGACCGGCGACCGCTACTGCATCAACAGCGTCTCCATCCACCTGGAGCCCGCCGAGGGCTGAGCCCTCCCCGATGGGGGCGCCGCAGCGGCGTACTCACGACATCCTCCCTCACCGCAGCGCGTCCTCCCTCACCGTGGGCGGTCAGGGAGGACACGCGATGATCAGGTCACCTGATCATCGCGCCGCCCCACCTCAGGGCAGGTCGCGCACCAGCTCGGCGACCGGCTTGCGGGTGCCGGTGTAGAAGGGCACCTCCTCGCGCACGTGCCGGCGGGCGCGGCTGGCCCGCAGGTCGCGCATCAGGTCGACGATGCGGTGCAGCTCGTCGGCCTCGAAGGCGAGCATCCACTCGTAGTCGCCCAGCCCGAACGAGGCGACGGTGTTGGCCCGGACGTCCGGGTAGGGCCGCGCCTGCATGCCGTGCTCCTTGAGCATGTCCCGCCGCTCCTCGTCGGGCAGCAGATACCACTCGTAGGAGCGCACGAACGGGTAGACGCACAGGTAGCGGCGCGGCTCCTCGTCGGCCAGGAACGCCGGGATGTGGCTGCGGTTGAACTCGGCCGGCCGGTGCAGGGCCATCTGCGACCACACCGGCTCCAGGTGCCGGCCCAGGGCCGTGCGGCGCAGCCGGGTGTAGGCCTCCTGCAGCGCGTCGGGCGACTCGGCGTGCCACCAGACCATCACGTCGGCGTCGGCCCGCAGGCCCGAGACGTCGTAGGTCCCGCGGACGACGACGCCCTTGCCGGCCAGCTCCTCGAACAGCCCGGCGACCTCGTCGGCGGCGGCGGTGCGCTGGTCGTCCCCCAGCGGCGAGGCCAGCTTGAACACCGACCACATCGTGTAGCGGACGAGGGCGTTGAGCTCGTTCGCCCGCTTGCCGATGCTCTTCGACCCGGTCGGCGTCTCGGTCTGCTCGCTCATGGGTCCATCATCCCGCGCCCGGGTGCGCACCGTCGGCCCGGGAACCGTGCGGTCGTGCACACCCCGGGGTCGGAGCCGCGCGCGGCCGGTCAGGCCAGCGCGTCGACCGCCCGGCGGGCGCTGCGGATGCAGGCGGGCACGCCGACGCCGTCGTAGGCGGCTCCGGCCACGGCCAGACCGGGCACCGCGGCGACGGCGTCCCGGACGGCCACCACCCGCTGCGGGTGGCCGACCAGGTACTGCGGCAACCCGCCGCCCCAGCGCACGAGGTGGGCCTCGACCGGCTCGCGGCGCTCGAGGTCGAGCAGGTCGGCGACGTCGGCCACCACCGCGGCGGTGAGGTCGTCGTCGTCACACTGCAGCTGCACCTCGTCGCCGTAGCGGCCCACCGAGGCGCGCACCCGCAGCAGGCCACCGCCGGACAGGTGCGGCCACTTCGACGAGGAGACGGTGACGCCCTTGACCAGCCGCCCGGTCACCGGCGGCACGAGCAGGCCGGAGCCGGCGGCCACCGGCTGCGCGGGGAAGGCCATCGCCACGACCGCCATCGACGCGTACGGGATCCCGCGCAGCGGCTCGACGGCGCCCGGCGCCACCCCGGCGAGCAGCCGCGCCGACTTCCCGGCCGGTGCGGCGACGACGACGGCGTCGGCCTCGAGCACCTCCGGCGCGGCGAGCGGGCCGACGGCGACCTCCAGCCGCCCGTGCGCCCGGCGGATCGCGTGCGCCGGCGTCCGCAGCCGGACCTGCGCGCCGGACGCCTCCACCAGCGCCTCCGGCAGCGCGCCCAGTCCGCCGTCGACGGTGACGAACACCGGCCCGTCGGCGTCCCCCCGGCTGCGCGCACCGGCGTCCCGGGCGGCGACGGCGGCGGCCAGCACCGAGTCGGTGCGGGCCAGCTGGGCGGCCAGCGCCGGCATGGTCGCGGCCAGCGAGAGGTCGTCGGGACGCCCGGCGTAGACCCCGCCGAGCAGCGGTTCGACCAGGCGGTCGACCACCTCGTCGCCGAGCCGCTCGCGCAGCAGCGCACCGACCGACACGTCGCCGTCCAGCCGCAGCGGCGGCAGGCCGACCTCGGCCCGCACCCGCTCGACGCCGTCGGGGGTGAGCACCCCGGCCAGCCCGTCGGCCGACGTCGGGACGCCCTGCACGGTGCCCGGCGGGAGCGGGTGGCGCCCGTCGGGCAGCACGATCGAGGCCTGCGTCGTCGCCGGCGCGACCAGCCGATCGCCGAGCCCCAGCGCCTCGACCAGCTCGACCGCCTCGGGCACCCGGGCGAGCACGGCCTCCGGCCCGGTGTCGTACCACTGCCCGGCCAGCTCGAGCCGGTCGATCTTGCCGCCCACCCGGCCGCCGGCCTCCAGGACGACGACCTCGTCCCCGGGACGGCGACGGCGCCACTCGAACGCGGCGGTCAGCCCGGCGATCCCGGCGCCGACCACGACGAGCCGGGCCGCTGGGGCGGTGCGGGCTCGGGACATCACCGCGCCGACAGCTCGTGCACCAGGTCGACGACGTGGGTCAGGGCACCGGGGTCGGTCTCGGGCAGCACCCCGTGGCCGAGGTTGAACACGTGCCCGCGGGCGGCCCGGCCCTCCTCGACGACCCGGCGGACCTCGCGGTCGACGGTCGCCCGGTCGGCCAGCAGGACGGCGGGGTCGAGGTTGCCCTGCAGCGAGCGGCCCGGGCCCACCCGGCGGGCGGCCTCGTCCAGCGGCACCCGCCAGTCGACGCCGACCACGTCGGCGCCGGCGTCACCGATCAGCGCGAGCAGCTCGCCGGTGCCGACGCCGAAGTGGATGCGCGGCACGTCGCGGTCGCCCAGCCAGTCGAACACCGCGCGCGAGTGCGGCAGCACCCGGGTGCCGTAGTCGGCGGCCGACAGCACGCCGGCCCAGGAGTCGAACAGCTGCACCGCCGAGGCGCCGTTGTCGACCTGCACCCGCAGGAAGGTGGCGGCCGAGACCGCCAGCCGGTCCAGCAGCCGGGTCCAGGCCTCCGGCTCGGCGTACATGAAGGCCTTGGTGCGGGCGTGCTCCTTCGACGGGCCGCCCTCGATGAGGTAGGTGGCCAGCGTGAACGGCGCCCCGGCGAAGCCGATCAGCGGTGTGGGACCGAGCTCGGCGACCAGCCGGCGGACCGCCGTCGCGAGGAAGTCCAGCCGGTCGGGCTCCAGGCCGGGCAGCGCGTCGACGTCGGCGACCGTGCGCACCGGGTCGGCCACGACCGGCCCCACCCCGGGCTTGATCTCGATGTCCACCCCGGCCACGACCAGCGGCAGCACGATGTCGGAGAAGAGGATCGCCGCGTCGACGCCGTGCCGCCGGACCGGCTGCAGGGTGATCTCGGTGACCAGGTCGGGGTCCTGACAGGCCTGCAGCATCGCCGTCCCGGCGCGCAGGGCCCGGTACTCCGGCAGCGACCGGCCGGCCTGGCGCATGAACCACACCGGCGTCCGGCCGACCGGCAGGCCGCGCGCGGCCCGCACGAGGTCCGAGTCGGCGGGGGACGGAGCGGGGGTGGCAGCGGCGGTCACGACGGTCCATCCTCCCAGACCAGGCAGGACCCGGCCGCCGAGCGGGCACGACGGCTGCGGCGCGTCGGCGACAGACAGGGCCCGGGGCCCCTACCCTGCGAGCGTGGAGCCACGCAGCCTGGGCGGTCCGCAGGACGCCACCGGCGCCCGGGCGGTCGACGACCGTCCGGAGGAGTTCGTGGCCGCCCTCGACTCGCTGGCCTCGCTGCGCGTGCGACCCGAGATCGTCGTCGAGCAGATCCCCGCCCCGCAACGGCTGGCGCCCTTCGCCCACGCCCTCGGCGCCCGCATCACCGAGCTCGACGGCGAGGAGGAGGTCGAGGTCGCCAGCGGCCGCTTCATCGTCCTGTTCGACCCGGCAGGCCACGAGGCGTGGGCGGGCACCACCCGCTGCGTCGGCTACCTCTCGGCCGCGACCGACGAGCACATGGTCGACGACGCGATGTTCTCCGAGGTCGCCTGGAGCTGGCTGACCGAGGCTCTCGCCTCGTGCGGCGCGACCTGCCACGCCCTCGGCGGCACCGTCACCCGCACCGCCTCCACCCGATTCGGCGACCTGGCCGGCCCCGAGCACTCGGTCGACGTCGAGATCCGCGCCTCCTGGACGGCGGAGGACACCGCGCTCGGCCGGCACCTCGATGCCTGGCTGGAGGTCCTCGGCAACGCCGCGGGGCTCCCGCCGCCGGGGGTGGCCATGCTGGGCCCCTCCGGCCCGGTGGACGGCGGCAACTAGGATCAGGGCAGCGGGGGCACTCCCCCGGCTCCGCGCCGGACGGCTGGTCCCGCCGGGAGGCCGAGGACCGGCCGCGGACGCACGGACGACACGGGGCGAGAAGGTGGACGGCAACTGAGCACCGAGCCCCAGCCCGACCTCACGCCGGGGGACACCGTCCCGGACGACGTCGCGACCCCGGTCCCCCTGCTCGCCCCCCGCGACGGGCTCCCCCCGGTCATCGACACCCCCGCCGCGCTGGCGGAGTACGCCGAGGCCCTGCGCGCCGGCAGCGGCCCGGTCGCCGTCGACGCCGAGCGCGCCTCGGGCTACCGCTACGGCCAGCGCGCCTACCTGGTGCAGCTGCGCCGCGCCGGCGCCGGCACCGGACTGGTCGACCCGATCCCGCTGCCGGACCTCTCCGTCGTGCAGGCCGCGATCGCCGACGACGAGTGGGTGCTGCACGCGGCCAACCAGGACCTCCCCTGCCTGGCCGAGATCGGCCTGGTGCCGACGCGGGTCTTCGACACCGAGCTGGCCGCGCGGCTGGCCGGGCTGCCGCGGGTGGGCCTCGGCGCCGTCGTCGAGTCGCTGCTGGGGTTCTCCCTGCAGAAGGGCCACTCGGCCGCCGACTGGAGCACCCGACCCCTGCCGGAGGAGTGGCTGGTCTACGCCGCGCTCGACGTCGAGGTGCTCGTCGACCTCCGCGACGCGCTGGCCGGGCTCCTGGCCGAGCAGGGCAAGACCGAGTGGGCGCAGCAGGAGTTCGCCGCCGTCCTGGCCGCCGGGCCGCCCGCGCCGCGGGCCGACCCGTGGCGCCGGACCTCCGGGGTGCACGGGCTGCGCACCCGGCGCCAGCTGGGCATCCTGCGCTCGCTCTGGCAGGCCCGCGACGACCTGGCCCGCAGGCGCGACGTCGCCCCGGGCCGGGTGCTGCCCGACTCGGCGATGGTCTCCGCCGTCCAGGCCGACCCGCCGACCGAGGCCGCGCTGCTGGAGCTGCCGGTGTTCCGCGGCCGGGCCAACCGCAAGCTGGTGGGCACCTGGTTCGGCGCGCTGGCCCGCGGCCGGGCGCTGGCGGAGGCGGAGCTGCCCCTGCACAGCCGCTCGGGTGAGGGGCCGCCGCCGGTGAGCCGCTGGGCCGACCGCGACCCCGCTGCCGCCACCCGGCTGCAGGCCGCTCGCGCGGGGCTGGCCGAGCTGTCGGAGAAGCACTCGGTGCCGGTGGAGAACGTGCTCTCCCCCGACCTGGTGCGCCGGCTCACGTGGAGCCCGCCGGAGCCGCGTGACCCCGAGACGGTCGCTGCAGCGCTGCGCGCCGGCGGCGCCCGGGAGTGGCAGGTCGAGCTGACCTGCGACCTGCTCACCGACGCGGTCAACCGCGCCTGAACCCGCCAGGGGCGGCCCCGGCCACAGCCGGGACCGCCCCTGGCGAGGTGCTGGAACGGCCTCCCTGCAGGGGCCCGCGCCGAGCGGAGCGAGGCGTGGGGGGCAGGGAGGTCCTTCCTCAGTGGCCGGTGGCCGCGGCCCGCCGCCGGGCCAGCGCGTCGACGCTGGCGGCCAGCAGCAGCACGCCGCCGGTGATGATGAAGTTGAGGTACGCCTCGGTGCCCAGCAGGCCGAGCCCGTTGGCGATGATCGCCACCACCAGGCCACCCAGGACGGCGTCGCGCACCCGCCCGCGGCCGCCGAAGAGGCTGGTGCCACCGATGACCGCGGCGCCCACGGCGTAGAGCAGCGTGTTGCCGCCGCCGGACCCCGGTGCCACCGAGCCGAGCCGGGCGGCCGCGACGATGCCGCTGATCGCCGCCAGGGTCGAGCCGATGACGAACACCGCGACCCTGATCCTGGTGACGTTGATGCCGGCCCGCCGGGACGCCTCGGCGTTGCCGCCGACCGCGTAGACGTGCCGGCCGAAGCTCGTGCGGCCGAGCACGAAGGTCAGCAGCAGCAGCAGGAGCACCACGAGCGGGATGGCGTAGGGGATCCCCGCGAGCACCACACCGGCGGCCGGGGCCCGGTCGACGCTCAGCACCGCCGTGATCAGGACGACGACGGCGGCGATGACGCCGATCCGCACGAGCACCACGGCGAGCGGGGCGTGCGCAAGCCCCCTGGCCCGCTGCACGCGGAACCGGTTGAGCTGCAGCGCGGCGTAGGCGGCGATGACCAGCAGGGCCAGGACCCAGCCCAGGGCGACCGGCACGTTCCGGTCGCTGATCGCCGAGATCACCGGGTCGCGCACCGGCACCGTGCCGCCCTCGCCGATGAGCCGCAGCGTGAAGCCCTGCCAGCCCAGGAAGAGCGCGAGTGTGACGACGAACGACGGGATGCCGATCATCCCGACGAGGCTGCCGGTGAACAGGCCGATGACCACGCCGGTGACGATGGCGGCGGCCACCGAGACGTACCACGGGGCGCCGGCGTCGGCGAGCAGCTTGGCCATCACCGCGGCGCAGACGCCACTGACCACACCCGCGGACAGGTCGATCTCGCCCAGCAGCAGGATGAAGACCAGCCCCATCGCCAGGATGATGATCGGCGCCGCCTGGTCGGCCAGGTTGGCCATGTTGCGCGGCGTCAGGAACGTCTCGGGCCGCAGGGCGAAGAACAGCAGGCCGAGGGCGACGATGCCCAGGATGGCCGGCAGCGCCCCCAGGTCACCGCCCCGCACGCGGTCGACGTAGGCCCGGGCCGCCGCACCGAGGGAGTCCGCGCCGCGGTCGGCCTCGAAGCCCGACGGCGCGCCGCCGGGCTCCTGCGCGCTGGTGGGGGCGGACAACGTGCTGGACATGCTCAGACCTCCACCGCTGCGGCTTCGGCGGGTGCGATGCCCAGGTTGCCCGAGCGGCCCGCCGTGATGAGCTCGATGACCTGGGGACGGTCGACCTGGGAGATGGGGACGTCGGCCGCCATCCGCCCCAGGTACAGGGCCGCGATCCGGTCGGAGACCTCGAAGACGTCGACCATGTTGTGGCTGATGAAGACCACAGCGTGCCCGGTGTCGGCCAGCCGCCGGACCAGGTCGAGGACCTGGCGGGTCTGCGCGACGCCGAGGGCAGCGGTCGGCTCGTCGAGGACGACCAGCTTGGACTCCCACAGCACGGCCTTGGCGATGGCAACCGTCTGCCGCTGCCCACCGGAGAGGCTGGAGACCAGCTGGCGCACGGACTTGAGGGTCCGGACGGAGAGCTTGCTCAACGTGTCGCGGGCCGCCTCCTCCATCGACGTCTCGTCGAGGAGGATGCCGTTCTTGCGCTCGCGGCCGAGGAACATGTTCTGGACGACGTCGAGGTTGTCGGCCAGGGCGAGGTCCTGGTAGACGATCTCGATGCCGAGCGCCGCGGCCTCGCGGGGGCCGCTGACGGTGACCGGCCGACCCTCGAAGAGGAACTCGCCGGAGTCGATGGCGTGGATGCCGGCGATCGACTTGATGAGCGTGCTCTTGCCCGCCCCGTTGTCACCGACCAGCGCGGTGACCTGCCCGGGGTAGACCTTCATGTGCACGTCGTGCAGGACCTGGATGGCGCCGAAGCTCTTGTTGACGCCGCGGAGCTCCAGGGTGGGGGTGACGTCCTGGGGACGGTCGGTGGGTGCGGACACGCCGGGCCTCTCGGTCGCACTGGGTGGGGCGAGGTGGGGCTGGGGAGAGCGGCAGGAGCCGCCGGGGCGCCCATCATCGACGCCCCGGCGGCTGCTGACCACTAGGAGATGCCGAGCTCCTGGCACGCGCCGGCGAAGTCGCCGGTGCAGAGCTCGTCGGCGGTCACGAACTCGTCGTCGACGACGTCCTTGACGTTGTCGCGGAAGATCGAGACCGGCGTGAGCAGGACCGACGGGACCTCGCGGCCACCCTCGGTGTCCTCGACGGTGCCGGTGGTCTCGCCCTCGTCGCCGTTGATCAGCGCGGTGGCGAGCTCGGCGAGCGCGTTGGCCTCGTCGCGGACCGACTTGTAGACCGTCATGCACTGGTCACCGGCGAGGATGTTCTGCAGACCCTCGACGCTGGCGTCCTGACCGGTGACGTTGGCCTTGCCCGCGGCGTTGTTGCGCCCGAGGATCTGGATCACCGAGTTGGCCAGGCCGTCGTTGGCGGCCACGATGCCGTCGATCTTCCCGCCGTTCTGGGTGTACATCTGCTCGAAGATCGTCGCCGCCTGCTGGTTGTCCCACTCGGGCACGGCCTGCTCGGCCACCTGCGTGTACTGCGTCAGCGGGTCGAGCACCTCGTGGGCACCTGACGAGAACAGCGTGGCGTTGTTGTCGTCAGGCGAGCCGTTGAGGAAGGCGATGTTGCCCTGGGCGACCCCGTTGGACTCCAGGCACTGCTGCAGGCCCTGGCCCTGCAGCCGGCCGACCTCGGTGTTGTCGAAGGAGACGTAGTACTCGGCGGAGCCACCCAGGGTCAGCCGGTCGTAGTCGATCGTCTGGACGCCCTCCTGGGCCGCCTGCTCCTGGATCTGGGCACCCGAGGCCGAGTCGAGGTTGACGATGGCGAGGACCGTGGCGCCCTCGGTGATCATCTGCTCGGCGATCGTCGCCTGCCGCTGGGCGTCGCCCTCGGCGTTCTGGATGTCGTACTCGACACCGGCGTCCTCGAAGGCCGCCTCGAGGTAGGGGCGGTCGAAGTTCTCCCAGCGCACCGAGGACTCGGTGTCGGGGAGGATCACGCCGACCTTGCCGGCGGCCTCGCCACCGCCGCCACCGCCGCCGCCACTGCCACTGTCGCCGCCACCGCTGTCGCTGCCGCACGCAGCGAGGCTGAAGACGAGGGAGGCCGCGAGGGCCGTGAGGATGGTGCGCCGTCGCGCCATGGGTCGTCCACCGTTCTGTCGGGAATGCGCAGAAGTGCGGCGGCCAATATGCGCGCCGGGTCACAGCCGGCGCAAGACGCTGTCCAGGACGTTGCTGGACCGTGACCTCGTCCGGGCGTCGTCCCTCGCTGCAGTCCGGCCGCCCTCCGGGCCTGACCCGACCTGCCCCGGTGGTGGCGGGTCGTCCTTGGACCAGCGGTTACCGGCGGGTAACTTCAGGGCACCGAGCCGTACCGGCCGGCACCGAACCGCTGCGGAGGTCCCATGTCCCGCTCCCTGCGCGAGGTCGTCTTCGTCGACGGCGTGCGCACCCCCTTCGGCAAGGCCGGCCCGAAGGGCGTCTACGCCGAGACCCGCGCCGACGACCTCGTCGTCCGCGTCATCCGCGAGCTGCTGCGCCGCAACCCGGCACTGCCGCCCGAGCGGGTCGACGAGGTCGCGATCGCGGCCACCACCCAGGTCGGGGACCAGGGCCTGACCATCGGCCGCACCGCCGCGCTGCTCGCCGGGCTGCCGGAGTCCGTACCGGGCTACGCCATCGACCGCATGTGCGCCGGCGCCATGACCGCGGTGACGACCACCGCGTCGGGCATCGCCTTCGGCGCCTACGACGTCGCCATCGCCGGCGGTGTGGAGCACATGGGCCGCCACCCGATGGGCGAGGGCGCCGACCCCAACCCCCGGTTCTTCAGCGAGGAGATCGTCGACGGCTCCGCGTTGGTCATGGGCTCCACCGCCGAGAACCTGCACGACCGCTTCCCGCACCTGACCCGGGAGCGCGCCGACGCGTTCGCGCTGGCCAGCCAGCAGCGCTACGCCGAGGCCGTGGCCAACGGCCAGATCGGCCCGGAGCTGGTGACCGTCGCCACCCGCAGCGCCGAGGAGGGCTGGGGCCTGGCCACCGTCGACGAACCGCCGCGGCCGAACACCACCCCGGGGGGCCTGGCGGCGCTCAAGACCCCGTTCCGCCCGCACGGCCGCGTCACCGCGGGCAACGCGGCGGGCCTCAACGACGGCGCCACCGGGTGCATCCTCGCCGCCGAGGAGGTCGCGCGGGAGCTGGGCCTGACCGCCGGGATGCGGCTGGTCGGCTACGGGTTCGTCGGCGTCGAACCCGAGGTGATGGGCGTCGGCCCGGTCCCCTCGACCGAGCGCGCGCTGGCCCGCACCGGCCTGACCATCGACGACATCGGCCTGTTCGAGCTCAACGAGGCCTTCGCAGTCCAGGTGCTCGCGTTCCTCGACCACTTCGGCATCGCCGACGACGACCCGCGGGTCAACCCGTGGGGCGGCGCGATCGCCGTCGGCCACCCGCTGGCCTCCTCCGGCGTCCGGCTGATGACCCAGCTGTCCCGCCAGTTCGCCGAGCGGCCCGACGTCCGCTACGGCCTGACCGCCATGTGCGTGGGCCTAGGCATGGGCGCCACCGTGATCTGGGAGAACCCGAACTGGGAGGGTGTCGCGAAGTGACCGCCGTCTTCGAGAACGAGGTCGTGACCACCGCGAGGGTGCGGTACCTGCGGGTGCCCGGCCTGGCCGGCGAGATCGCCCTGGTCACGCTGGACAACGGGCACGACCACACCCGGCCGTCGACCTTCGGCCCCGGAGGGCTGGCGTCGCTGGACGCCGCGCTCGACGAGATCGCCGCCCGCACCCCGGCACCGGCGGCGATCGCGGTCACCGGCAAGCCGTTCGTCTTCGCCGTCGGTGCCGACCTCTCCGGGGTCCCGGCGATCACGTCGGCGGCCGACGCCCGGGAGATCGCCGAGACCGGCCACCGGGTGTTCCGCCGGCTCAAGGACTCGCCGATCCCGACGTTCGCCTTCGTCAACGGCGCGGCGCTCGGCGGCGGCCTGGAGCTGGCGCTGCACTGCCACCACCGCACGATCGCCACGACCGCCGTCGTCGCCTTCCCCGAGGTGTTCCTCGGGCTGGTGCCCGGCTGGGGCGGCACCCAGCTGCTGCCGGACCTGATCGGCATCGACCCGGCGGTCACGGTCATCGTCGAGAACGCGCTGGCGCAGAACACGGTGACGCCCGGCCCGCGGGCCGCGCGACTCGGCATCGCCGACGCGGTGTTCGAGCCGGCCGACTTCCTCGAGCGCTCGCTCGAGTGGGCGGTCGGCGTGCTCGGCGGTTCCGTCGCCGTGTCGCGTCCGGCGGTGGACCGCTCGGCCTGGGACGCCGCGATCGAGCGGGCCCGCGGCATCGTGGCGGCCCGCACGCGCAACGCCTCCCCCGGTGCGCTGCGCGCCGTCGAGCTGCTGGACCTGGCCCGCCACGGCGTCGACGACGAGGCGTTCACCGCCGGCACCGCCGCCGAGGACCAGGCCCTGGCCGACCTGCTCATGAGCGACGAGCTGCGGGCCTCGCTCTACGCGTTCGACCTGGTGAACAAGCGGGCGAAGCGGCCGGCCGGCGCGCCGGACAGGTCGCTCGCGCGGGGGGTCACCAAGGTCGGCGTCGTCGGCGCCGGGCTCATGGCCTCCCAGCTGGCGCTGCTGGCCGTGCGCCGGCTCGAGGTGCCGGTCGTGCTCACCGACGTCGACCAGGCGCGCGTGGACAAGGGCGTGGCCCACGTACACGGGGAGCTCGAGAAGCTCGCCGTGCGCGGGCGGCTCTCGCCCGACCGGCTCAACCGGCTCACCGGCCTGGTGACCGGGGCGCTGGACAAGGCGGCCTTCGCCGACGCCGACCTCGTGATCGAGGCGGTGTTCGAGGAGATGTCGGTCAAGCAGCAGGTGTTCGCCGAGGTCGAGGCCGTGGTCTCGCCGGAGTGCGTGCTCGCCACCAACACCTCCGCGCTGTCGGTCACCGAGATGGCCTCGAAGCTCGAACACCCCGAGCGCGTCGTCGGCCTGCACTTCTTCAACCCGGTCGCCGTCCTGCCGCTGCTGGAGGTGGTGCGCGCCGAATGCACCGACGACGCCACCCTGGCCACCGCGTTCGCCGTCGGCAAGGCGCTGGGGAAGTCGTGCGTGCTGGTCGCCGACGCCCCGGCGTTCGTGGTCAACCGGCTGCTCACCCGCTTCCTTGGCGAGGTCACCTCGGCCGTGGAGCAGGGGACGCCGGTCGCCGTCGCCGACCGGGCGCTGGACCCGCTCGGCCTGCCGATGACGCCGTTCGAGCTGCTCACGCTCGTCGGCCCGCCGGTGGCGCTGCACGTGGCCGAGCGGATGCACGAGGCCTTCCCCGACCGGTTCGCCGTCGGCGAGGGGCTGCGGCGGATGGTCGAGCTGGGCAAGACGTCGGTGTACTCCGAGCCCGGCATCGTCGACCCCGACCTCACCGGCATCGACGCGGGCGACGCCCCGCTGACCGAGGAGCAGGTGCGCGAGCGGGCGGTGACCGCGCTGGCGCAGGAGATCCGGCTGATGCTCGACGAGGGCGTGGTCCAGGCGGTGCAGGACGTCGACCTGTGCATGCTGCTGGGCGCCGGCTGGCCGTTCTGGCTGGGCGGGATCTCGGCGTACCTCGACCGCGTCGGGGTCTCCGAGCGGGTGACCGGCTCCCGGTTCCTGCCGCGCGGGGTGGCCTCGCTCCCCGCCTGAGGCGCCGACGACGAAGGGCCCGGATCCCGTGCACGGGATCCGGGCCCTTCGTCGTCGGTCAGCGGAACTTGGAGGTGAGGCTCTCCATCGTCCGGCCGACCGAGGCGATCTTCACGTGCGAGATCCCGGCCGACGCGCCGGCCGCCAGCATCGCCTCGTGGGCCGCCCGCAGCGTGGCCCAGACGGCGTCGTCGTCCCCCTCGAGGGTCGTGCCCAGGGCACCCACCTCGTGACGCAGGCCGGACGACTGGATGACCCGGACCGCCGCCTCGACGTACGCGTGCGGGTCCTCGGGCGTCCCGGCCGGCGAGGGCGCGACCTGGATCTCGGCTATCACGGCCGCTCCTCGACCACCTCGGCGACGCCGCCCTCGGAGCGCTCGGCGAGCACCGCCGTCCACTCGGCGATGCGCCGGGCGACGTCCTGCTCGGTCAGCCCGGCGTCGGCCAGCACCTGACCCCGGCTGCCGTGCTCCAGGAACGCCTGCGGCAGGCCCAGGGAGCGCACCGGGACGTCGATCCCGCGGTCCTGCATCGCCTGGGTCAGCGTCGTGCCCAGGCCACCGGCGCGGCCGCCGTCCTCGACCGTGACGACCAGCCGGGAACCGGACGCCAGCGCCACGAGCTCACCGGGCACCGGCAGCACCCAGCGCGGGTCGACGACGGTCACCCCGATGCCGTGGTCGGCGGCCCGCTCGGCGGCGGCCAGGCACATCGGCACCATCGATCCGACGGCCACGAGGAGCACGTCGGCCTCTCGCCCACGGCGCAGCACGTCGACCGGCCCGCGCCGCTCCAGCGCCGGGATGTCGACCGGCGGCGGGCCCTTGGGGAAGCGCACGACGGTCGGGCCGTCGGTCACCGCGACGGCCTCGCGCAGCGCCTCGCGCAGCGTGGGCTCGTCGCGCGGGGCGGCCAGCCGCAGGCCCGGGACCACCGGGAGGAGCGACATGTCCCACATGCCGTTGTGCGAGGCGCCGTCGGTGCCGGTGACGCCGGCCCGGTCGAGGACGACGGTGACCGGCTGGCGGTGCAGTGCGACGTCCATGAGCAGCTGGTCGAAGGCCCGGTTGAGGAACGTGGAGTAGACGGCGACGACGGGGTGCAGCCCGCCCATCGCCATGCCCGCGGCGCTGGTGAGGGCGTGCTGCTCGGCGATGCCGACGTCGAAGGTGCGCTCGGGGAAGCGCTCGGCGAAGGCGGCCAGGCCGGTCGGGTGCAGCATCGCCGCGGTGACCGCGACGACGTCGGCCCGCTCGGCGCCGATGCGCACCAGCTCGTCGGAGAAGGCCGCCGTCCAGTCGCGGGCGGCCGTGGCGCTGGCGCCGCTGTCGGGGTCGAAGACCCCGGTCGCGTGCCAGGCGTCGATCTGGTCGGTCTCGGCCGGCGGGTAGCCGAAGCCCTTCGTGGTGACGGCGTGCACGATCACCGGGCCGCCGAAGGAGCGGGCGCGGCGCAGCGCCGACTCCACGGTCTCGACGTCGTGCCCGTCGACCGGGCCGATGTACTTCAGGCCGAGGTCCTCGAACATGCCCTGCGGCGTCAGGACGTCCTTGAGGCCCTTCTTGATGGCGTGCAGCGCGTCGTAGAGCGCCGAGCCGACGACGGGGGCGCGGTGCAGTGCGGAGCGCACCTGCAGCAGCGCCTGCTCGTAGCCGGGACGCAGCCGCAGCGTGCCGAGCGCGTCGGCGACGCCGCCGATGGTCGGCGAGTAGGAGCGGCCGTTGTCGTTGACGACGATGACCACCGGCCGGTCCTGGGCGGCGGCGATGTTGTTCAGCGCCTCCCAGGCCATGCCCCCGGTGAGGGCGCCGTCGCCGACCACGGCCACGACCGGTCGCGAGTCACCGCGGACGGCGAAGGCCTTGGCCAGCCCGTCGGCGTAGGACAGCGCCGTGGAGGCGTGGCTGTTCTCGACCCAGTCGTGCTCGCTCTCGGCCCGGCTGGGGTAGCCCGAGAGCCCGCCGCGCTGCCGCAGCCGGTCGAAGCCCTCCACCCGGCCGGTGAGCATCTTGTGCACGTAGGCCTGGTGGCCGGTGTCGAAGACGATCGGCTCGCGGGGGGAGCTGAAGACCCGGTGCAGCGCGATGGTCAGCTCGACGGTGCCGAGGTTGGGGCCGAGGTGGCCGCCGGTGCGGGCGACGCTGGTGACGAGGGTGTCGCGGATCTCGGCGGCCAGCGCGGGCAGCTGCTCGGGGGGCAGGGCCCGGAGGTCGGCGGGGTCGCGGAGCGAGCGCAGGAGCGACACGGCGCAGCGGTGTCCTCTCTGTCGGCGGCGGTGGCACGGCTCGCGAGGGCCGCCGACCCACTGTAGTCGCGCACGACGGGCTCCTCCCGGTGAGCGGAGCAGCCGAGCGGCCCGCCCCGGAGGGCGGCACCCGTTCCGTTCGCACCCGGCGCCTCCGCCACCCGGTCGGACGGTGACTTCCGTCAGTGGTTGACAGAAGCGGTCGGGCCGCTGACCATCCCGCCATGGACCCCCGGACGTGGCTGCCCGACGTCACGGGCCACCCGCGCCGGCTGGTCGAGGCGCTGCGTCTGGACGGCCCGGCCACCCGGGCCCAGCTGGTCGAGCAGACCGGGCTGTCCCGCGCCACGGTGTCCGGGTACGTCGCCGACCTGGTCGACCGCGGCCTGGTCACGCCGGCCGACCCGGCCGACGCCCGACCCACCGGAGGACGTCCCGCCGGCCTGGTGCGGCTGACCCGCCGGGCAGGCGTCGTCGTCGGGGTCGACATCGGCCGCACGCACGTGCGGGTCGCCGTCGCCGACCTCTCGCACGAGGTGGTCGACGAGCACGTGGCCGAGCTCCCGGTCGCCGACCTGGGCGCCGACGCCGTCCTGGACACCGTCGCCGCACGGGTCCGCGAGGAGCTGCAGCGGGTCGGCGCCTGCACCCGGGACGTCGTGGGGGCGGTGGTCGGCCTGCCGACGCCGGTGGTCAGCAGCCCGGGCACCCCGCAGGGCACCGTGGCGCAGGCGAACATCCTGCCGAGCTGGTCGGGCAGCACGCCGGCGGTGGAGCTGCGTGAGCGGCTCGGCGTCCCGGTGGTCGTGGACAACGACGCCAACCTCGGCGCCCTCGCCGAGGTCCGCTGGGGCGCCGGCCGCGGCTCCCGCTTCACCGTCTACCTCAAGATGGCCACCGGTGTCGGCGGCGCCCTGGTCGTCGACGGCAACCTGCTGCGCGGCGTCTCCGGCACCGCCGGGGAGATCGGCCACGTGAGCCTCGACCCCGGCGGCGACCTCTGCCGGTGCGGCAACCGGGGCTGCCTGGAGCTGACCGCGGGCGGCAGCGCGCTGCTGCAGGCCCTGCGGACCGCCGCACCGCAGTACGGCGACCTGCGGTCGCTGGTGGCCGGCGCCGTGGACGGCGACCAGGCCTGCCGCCGGCTCATCGCCGACGCCGGCACCTCCGTCGGCGTCGTCCTGGGCGGGCTGGTCAACACCCTCAACCCCGACCGCATCGTCGTCGGCGGCGAGCTGGGCACCGCCGGGGACCTGCTGGTCGACCCGCTGCGGCGGGCGCTCGCCCGCTCGGCCATCCCCGCCGCGGCCGAGCACGTCACCGTGGTGCCCGGCTCCCTCGGCGCGCGCGCCGAGGTGCTCGGCGCGCTGGCGGTCGCGCTCCGGGAGGCCGACCGGCTCGGCTGAGGAGGAGCCGGGACTACAGGCGCGGCACCCACACCTCCCCGCGGAGGGCACCGGCGACGACCACGACCCCGCGCGCGGCCGCGGCCAGGCGGGCACCCTCGCGCTCGTAGGCGGCGACGGCGGCCTCGATCGCGTCGGGCGGCAGGTGGTCGGCCATGTCGACCCGCACCGTCCGCCACCCCTCGCGGGCGGCCTGCAGACCGGCGCCCACGTGGTCGCCGGCGAACCGGGCGAGCAGGACCGGGTAGCGGCGCAGCACCGCGTGCGCGCGGTAGTCGGGCGGGACCAGGTCGAACAGCCAGGCCACCGCGGTGGCCTCCCAGTCGGGAGCACCCGGTGGCCGTACCTGCTCCGGCCAGCCCGGAGGCACGCTTGCTCCCACGCCGGCAGTCTGCCGCAGGTCGAACACCTGTTCGACCCGGCACGCCCGATCGGGGGACGGGCGGGGACTCAGCCCTGGGGGCGCTTGAGCCAGAACTGCTCGAAGCCCCAGGTGCCGGCACCGCTGGAGTGGTAGCTGACCAGCTCCCAGCCCTCGCTGCCGAGCCGGTTGAGCACCGAGCTGGTGTCGCCCTGCTGCCGCTCCAGCGTGCCGCCGGGGAGCTTGACGCTCACCCCCGCGCGCTGGGACTCGGCGTCGTTGGCGGTGATGACCGAGGCGTACTCCCAGGTGGTCACGGGGCCCACCGTAGCGGGGACGGCCGCCGCCCCCGCTCGGTCGGGGGGACCCAGGCGCACCCACCGGGAGGCGACCCGCCGGCTGACCGGGTCGCAGGCGAGGACGCTGCCCTCGCCCGGCCGGCCCAGGCGCCGGTCGGCCCGACGGGGACCAGCACCCCGCACTCCTGTCGTGCCGGGCTCCCGCGTGGGGACCCGTGCGGAACGAGTTCAGCCGGACGGGGTCAGCAGCGCCACGCACTCGACGTGCGCGGTCATCGGGAAGGCGGCGAAGCCGCGCAGCGCGGTCAGCCGGTACCCGGCCGCGCGGAGGGCCGCGACGTCGCGCCCGAGGGACGCGGGGTCGCAGGCCACGTAGACGACGGCGCGGGCCCCGGTGCCGGCCAGCACCCGGCTCACCGCCGGGCCGGCGCCGGCGCGCGGCGGGTCGAGCACGACGACGTCCGGCGCGCCCCCGAGCTCCTCGAGCAGCCCGGCCAGCCCCTCGGCGTCCACCTCGCCCTGCCACACCTCGGCCTGCGGCAGGCCGGCGAGGTTGGCCTCGGCGGCGGCGCACGCCGCGGCGTCGGCCTCCACGCACACCACCCGGCCGGACTCCCCCACCGCCGGTGCCAGCGCGCCGCCGAAGAGCCCGGCGCCGGCGTACAGGTCGAGCACCGTCTCCCCGGGGCGCGCGCCGGCGGCGCCGGTCACGGCCGCCACCAGCACGTCGGCGGCGGCCTCGTGCACCTGCCAGAAGCCGGTGCCCTCGACCTCCCAGTCGCGCCCCGCGGCCCGCCGGCCGGCCCGGCCGGTGGGAGCGGCCGCGGCGTCCTCCCCAGGCTGCCGCACCCGGGTCGACGTCGGCACGCCGCGGCGGTCCAGCCGCGTGGTGGTCACCGCGCCGGTGGAGTCCACGGCGACGTCGACCGCGCCGGCGCCCGGCCAGCGGCGGGAGAGCACGGCGCGGGCGGCGGCCTCCACCGTGATCGGGCAGTCCTCGAGGACGACGACGTCGTGCGAGCGGTGCCGCCGCAGCCCGGGCGCCCCGGTCCGGTCGACCGCGAAGCGGGTCCGCGAGCGCCAGCGCAACGGCCCGCCGGGCAGCTCCTCGACGACGAGGTCGCGGACGACGGGGTCCTGGGCGTCCAACCCCCCGAGCCGGGTGAGCTGCTCCCGGACGACGTCCGCGGCGAGCCGGCGCTGCCCCTCCGGGGAGACGTGCTGCCAGTCGCAGCCCCCGCAGCGCCCCGGGCCGCTGTACGGGCAGGGCCGCTCGACCCGGTCGGGCGCGGCCTCGAGCACCTCGATCGCGTCGGCCCGGCACCAGCCGGGCTGGCGGTCCTCGGTGACCCGCGCGACCACCCGCTCCCCCGGCAGCGCGTGCCGCACGAAGACCACCCGGCCCTCGGCACGGGCCACGCAGTGCCCGCCGTGCGCCACCGGACCGACGGTCACGGTGAACTCCCGACCGACCCAGCCCAGCCCCCGATCCAGCGGCAGCCGGCCCCGCTGCAGGGGCCCGCCGCGAGCCTGCGAGCGGTGGGGGGCAGCGGGGTCCTTACCCATAGGGCGTGGCCTCGACCTGGTCGTCGGTCAGCCCGCGGCGCAGGTCACCGGGCATGGGGCCCGAGCGCCGGTCGTCGTCACCGCGGCCGACCGAGCTCTCCAGCTGCCACGGCACCGTGGTGATCATGACGCCGGGCTGGAACTGCAGCCGGGCGCGCAGCCGCAGCGCGCTCTGGTTGTGCAGGACGTTCTCCCACCAGTGCCCGACGACGTACTGCGGCACGAAGACGATGACGAGCTCGCGCGGGCTCGTGCGGCGGATGGTCTTGACGAAGTCGACCACCGGCCGGGTGATCTCCCGGTAGGGGGACTCGAGCACGGTCAGCGGGACCGGGATGTCGTAGCGCTCCCAGTCGGCCTGCAGGGCCCGGGTCTCCTCGTCGTCGACGTTGACCGTCAGGGCCGTGAGCGCGTCGGGCCGGGTCGCCCGCGCGAAGGCCAGCGCCCGCAGCGTCGGCTTGTGCACCTTCGACGCCAGCACGATCGCGTGCACCTTGCTCGGCAGCAGCCGGGCGTCGCTGTCGGGCCGCAGCTGCTCGGACACGTGCGAGTAGTGCTTGTTGATCGCCCGCATGAGCACGAAGAGGATCGGCATCACCAGCAGGACGAGGTACGCGCCGCGGGTGAACTTGGTGATGACGATGACCACCAGGACCGCGGAGGTCAGCGTGCCGCCGATGGTGTTGATGACCTGGGAGCGGCGCATCCGCCGCTTGTCGACCGGGTCGCCGGACAGCCGGATCTCGCGGTTCCAGTGCCGCACCATGCCCCACTGGCCGATCGAGAAGCTGGTGAAGACCCCGACGATGTACATCTGGATCAGCCGGTTCGGATCGGCGTCGAAGGCCAGGATGAGCAGCATCGCGAAGCCGGCCAGCAGCAGGATGCCGTTGCTGTAGACGAGCTTGTCACCGCGGGTGTGCAGCTGCCGCGGGAGGAAGCGGTCCTGCGCGAGCACCGAGCCCAGCAGCGGGAACCCGTTGAAGGCGGTGTTGGCGGCCAGGATGAGGACCAGCGCGGTGGCCGCCTGGATGTAGAAGAAGCCGATCGAGGTGTCCCCGCCGAAGGTGGCGGCGGCCAGCTGCGCGATGACCGTGCGCTGCGGCTCGGTGTCGCAGTTCCCGGGGAACCCGACCAGGTCGCAGGTGTTCTCCGCGTACCGGACGTCGGCGAGCAGGGCCAGCGCGGTGACCCCGGCGAACATCGTGGCGGCGATCCCGCCCATGAGCACCAGCGTCGTCGCGGCGTTGCGCGACTTCGGCGGCCGGAACGCCGGGACGCCGTTGGCGATGGCCTCGACGCCGGTCAGTGCGGTGCAGCCGGAGGCGAAGGCGCGCAGCGCGAAGAAGACGAGGGCCAGACCGCCCAGGTCGCCGTAGCCGGCCTCCGGCAGGATCGTCCAGGCCGCGCTCTCGGCGCGGACCGGGGCGTCGGTGAGGAAGTCCCGGACGAGCCCGGTGCCGATCATGACGATGATCCCGGCGACGAACAGGTACGTCGGGACGGCGAAGGTCTTGCCCGACTCCCGCAGCCCGCGCAGGTTGGCCGCCGCCAGCAGGGCGATCAGGCCGACGGCGATGAGCACACGGTGCTGGTTGAGCGTCGGGAACGCCGAGATGATGTTGTCGGTGCCCGAGGAGACCGACACGGCCACGGTGAGCACGTAGTCGACGAGCAGCGCGCTCGCGACGGTGAGCCCGGCGAACTGGCCGTGGTTCTTCATCGCGACCTCGTAGTCGCCGCCGCCCGAGGGGTAGGCGTGCACCACCTGGCGGTAGGACAGCACCACGGTCGCCAGCAGCAGGACGACGACGACGGCCAGCCACGGCGCCAGGAAGAGGAACGCCGTCCCCGCGAGGGTGAGGACGATGAGGATCTCCTGGGTGGCGTAGGCCACCGAGGAGAGCGGGTCGCTGGCGAAGATCGGCAGCGCGAGGGACTTCGGGAGCAGGGACTCCCCGGACCGGTCGCTGCGGACCGGCCGGCCCAGCACGAGCCGCTTGGGGAGTTGTCCGAGGTCGGACAGGCTTGGCACGGCGGCGATGGTACGGACGCCGGGGCCCCGGTGCGGCGCCGCGCCGACGAGTCCTCCCGGCGGGTGTGTGGTCCCGCACGCCGCCCGGACCGGCGGCCGACGGGTGTAGCTTCGCGCCCGGTACGCGGGTGGGAGGCGCCCGCACCGACGACCCGGGGAGCGGCACGTGCACGTGGTCGTGATGGGCTGCGGCCGCGTCGGCTCGGCCATCGCCCGACGGCTGGAGCAGATCGGCCACAGCGTGGCGGTGATCGACCAGGACCCGGAGGCCTTCCGCCGGCTGGGCCCGGAGTTCAGCGGCCGCCAGGTGACCGGCCTGGGCTTCGACCGCCAGACGCTGCTCGACGCCGGCATCGACGCCGCCGGGGCCTTCGCCGCGGTGAGCAGCGGCGACAACTCCAACATCATCAGCGCGCGGGTGGCGCGGGAGACCTTCGGCGTCCAGCACGTCGTCGCCCGGATCTACGACTCCAAGCGCGCCGAGGTCTTCGAGCGCATGGGCATCCCCAGCGTCGCGACCGTCCCCTGGACGGTGAACCGCCTGATGCGCGAGCTGCTGTCGGTGAAGGTCAGCGAGATCTGGCGCGAGCCCACCGGCACGGTGCTGCTCATGCGCGTGACCGTCACCGACGGCTGGGTGGGCCGGCGGCTGGCCGAGCTGGAGGCCACCTCCGGCGCCCGCGCCGCCTGGCTGGTCCGCTTCGGCGACGCGCTGCTCCCCACGTCCAACACGGTGCTGCAGGACGGCGACCAGCTCGTCGTCGCGGCCACCGACGAGATCTCCGACCGCGTGCACCGGGCGGTCGAGCACCCCGAGGGGGGCAGGGTCTGATGCGGGTGGCCATCGTGGGCGCCGGCGCCGTCGGCCGCTCCATCGCCGGGGAGCTGCTCTCCAACGGGCACACCGTGATGCTCATCGAGAAGGACGGCCGCAAGGTGCGCACCCGCGCGGTGCCCGGCGCCGAGTGGGTGCAGGCCGACGCCTGCGAGGTCTCCTCCCTCGAGGAGGCCCAGCTGGCCACGTGCGACGTCGTGGTGGCGGCCACCGGCGACGACAAGGCCAACCTGGTCGTCTCGCTGCTGGCCAAGACCGAGTTCGCGGTCAACCGCGTCGTGGCCCGGGTCAAGGACCCGCGCAACGAGTGGCTCTACACCGAGGCGTGGGGCGTCGACGTCGCCGTCTCCACCCCGCGGGTGCTCGCCGCGCTGGTCGAGGAGGCGGTGACCGTCGGCGACGTCGTCCGGCTGATGAGCTTCCGCAAGGGCGCGGCCAACCTGGTGGAGATCACCCTCGCCGAGGACACCCCGTGGGCCGGCAAGCCTCTGCGCGAGGTCCCGCTGCCGCGCGAGACGGTGCTCACCGCGCTGCTGCGCGGCGACCGGGTCATCACGCCCAGCCCCGACGAGCCGCTCGAGGTCGGCGACGAGCTGCTGTTCGTCACCCACGCCGACGTCGAGGAGCAGCTGCAGCAGGTCCTCTCCCCCACCGCGCTCTAGGAGGACCTCCTGCTCCCCCGGGAGGCTCAGGCCGCGCCGGCGTCGGTCGCCACGCGGTGGCGGTGCAGGCGGGCGACCACCCACAGCGTGACGGCCAGCGCCACGCCGGTGACCGGCAGCCCGAGGACCAGTGAGGCGACGCCGAGCAGCCCCTCCTCGTCGGCCAGGTACAGCGGTGTCTGCACCGCGACCCGCAGCAGGAACGTCAGCGCCCACAGCACCGTCAGCCAGCCGTAGGCGCGCACCACCCGCGGGTCGTCGCGCCAGTGCCGCTCGGGCTCGGGGTCGGCAGGCCGCGGCCCCGGCGGCGCGGGCGGGGGCTGGTGGTGCAGCCGGGCGCGCGCGGTGCCGACCCGCCGGCGCAGGCCCGGCAGCGTGTGCGAGGCCATGGAGCCCAGGTGGCTCGGCGCGAGGAACTCCGCGGCCACGCCCACCAGCGGCCAGCGGACCGGCACCGACCCCAGCAGGACGACGCCGATGACGGCGTTGCGGATGATCCCCGGCACGAAGTAGTTGCGGGCCTGGCCGGAGGCCGCGGCGATGGCCACCGCGACCGCCACGCCGAACAGGCCGCTGAAGGCCTGCTGCACGCTCTCCCGACGGGCCAGCCGGAACAGCAGCACGAGGACGGCGGCGCCCAGGGCGCACCAGACGCCGGTGCGCAGGCCGCCGATCGCGTTGGCGACGATGAAGGCCACGGTCGGCAGCGAGGCGTCGACCATCCCGCGCCAGCCGCCGAGCTGCTCGAGCACCAGGTGCCGGTCGAAGGTCAGGGCACGGCCGTCGTCGGGCTCCCCCGGTGGCTGTCCTGCGGCCCGCCGGCCGTCGTCGTCGGCCGGCGACGTCACCCCGGGCTCAGCTCGTACCAGGGGTTGTAGACGACCTTGCGGCCGTCGAAGTGGGCGAAGCGCCCCCGCGCGGTCAGCGTGCGGCCCGGCTCGATGCCGGGGATGCGGCGGCGGCCGAGCCACACGAGGGTGACCGACCCCGAGCCGTCGAACAGCTCGGCCTCGAGGGTGGGGACGGTCTCGCGCGGGGTGTAGACGACCGACCTGAGCCTGCCGGTGACCGTGACCACCTCGCCCTTGCGGCAGTGGCTCACCGGCTCGCAGCCGGCGCGGTCGGCCTCGGCGCGCAGCTCCTGCGCGTCGATCGTGGAGTCGTCGGCGGTCAGCCGCTGCAGCGTGCGCGCGAGCCAGCCGCCGGGACGCGTCTGTGTCACGACCCCAGCGTAGTGCGGTCCCGGCGCCGGTCGCGGCGTCGCTCCAGCCAGTCGCGGACTGCCGCCCAGGCCTCCCCCGCCGGGTCGATGGGCACTTTGTGGCCGCCCGGGACGGTGTGCACCGCCACCCGGTCGCCGGCGACGGTCGCGGCCGCGGCGTAGCGCCCGCTCTGCTCGGGCGGGACGACGTCGTCGTCCCGCCCGTGCACGCACAGGACGTCGGCGCCGGTGGGCAGCAGCGCCACGGGGTCGGCGAGGGCGTAGCGGTGGGGCACGTCGGCGGGCTCGCCGCCGAGGAACTCCTGCACGGCCCGCCGACCGAGCCGCTGCTCCGCGGCGCGCCGCAGGTCCAGCACGCCGGCCTGCAGCACCGCGGCGGTCACCCGCACCCGGGGTGCCGCGCCCGGGGCGCCGGCGGGCAGCCGGCCCCGGGCGGCGGCCCAGGCGGCGAGGTGACCGCCGGCGGAGTGACCGACGACCGTGACGTCGGCGAGGTCGAGGCGGCCGGCGGCGTTCCCCGCCGACCCGGTGCCGGGCAGCGCGTCGAGGGCCGCGGCGACGTCCTCCACCGTGGCCGGCCACCCGCCCCCGGCACCGACCCGGCGGTACTCGACGGCGACGGCGGCGAAGCCCGCCGCGGCGAGGTCGGCGGCCAGCGGCCGGGCGAGCTCGACGCCGTGGGCGGCCCGCCAGAAGCCGCCGTGCAGCACGACGACGACTGGCGCCGGCGCGGACCCCGCTCGCAGGGTGAGCTCGAGGAACTGGTCGGGGTGCGGGCCGTAGGCGGTGACCAGCGGGGCACTCACGCGGCCGGGCCCGGTGCCGTCACGCGGTCGGCCCGGCCGCGTGCCGGCCGCTGCCCTGCTGCGCGCCGGCCGCGTGCCGGCCGCCGCCCTGCTGCTGGCGGGCCAGCTGCGCGGCGGCCTGGGGCGGCAGGGTGAGCGGCAGCTGCTCGCGCACCGGCATCGGCTCGCTGCCCCGGACGACGACGACCTGACGGAAGACGTCCTCCAGGACGGCGGCGGCCTCGGGGCTCTCGGCGGCCGGGCCGCTGATCATGCCGCGGAGGAACCAGCGCGGGCCGTCGACGCCGAGGAAGCGCGCGGCGCGCCGCACCGGCTGGGGCGCCGGGCCGCCCGGCTGGGCCGGCGGGGTGACGACGACGGAGCCGGCGAGCTCGGTGCCGAAGGGGCCCTCGACCTCCCGCAGCCGGCCGCCCTGACCGGAGGCGCCGCGGGCCAGCTCGACGCGGACGTCGTCCCAGATGCCGGCGGCGCGGGGGGCGGCGAAGGCGGACAGCTGCAGCAGCGAGTCCCCGTACCGCAGCGTCGCGCCGATGACCTTCTGCTGCTGGTTCACGTCGACCCGCAGCTCCGTGCCGGGGACGGCGGGCAGCCGCAGCGCCCCGAGGTCCACGCGGGTGGTGCCGTCGTCGGGCGCGTCGGCCTCGTCGTAGGGACCGGTGGTCTCGTCGACCTCCCGCTCCCGGTGCTGCGGCTCCGGCGGGACGCCGCGCTCGCGCAGGCTGCGGTCGATCCGGTTGCGCCGTCGTCCGAAGGGCATCTCAGGCCTCCTGTCCGGCCACGCCGGCCGCGTGCCCGGCGCCCGTGGAGCCGTGACCGGCCTCCCCGCGGACGCTCGCGGGCAGCTCGTCGACGGGGACGAAGCGGGCCCGCACCACCGGCTGGACGACGAGCTGGGCCACGCGGTCGCCGCGGCGCAGGGTCAACGGTGCGGTCGGGTCGAGGTTGACCAGGTTGACCTTGATCTCCCCGCGGTAGCCGGCGTCGATGGTGCCGGGGGCGTTGACCAGGCTCAGTCCGTGCCGGGCGGCCAGGCCCGAGCGGGGGTGCACGAACCCGGCGTAGCCCTCCGGGATGGCCACCGCCACGCCCGTGCCGACCAGGGCCCGCTGCAGCGGCGCGAGCTCCACGTCCTCGGTGACGGTGAGGTCGGCGCCGGCGTCGCCGGGGAGGGCGTAGCGCGGGAGCGGAGCCCCCTCGGTGACCAGCCGGACGGGGACGTCGAGCCCGCCCGGCTCGGGCACGGGGGGCAGGGGGTCGACCACGACGGCGACCCTATAAGGACCCCCTCGCCCCCCACCGCTCGCACGCTCGCGGCGGGGCCCTGCGAGGGGGCCGTTCCAGCACGTCACCAGGCCTGGGACGAGGCCGGGTCCCCGCCTCAGCGGGAGGAGCGGCGCAGGTCGGCCCGCACCCGCCGGGCGAGGTTCTCGGTGGCCTTGAGGTTGCCCCGCCCGCCGAGCGCGGCGCCGACCAGCAGCGGTGCCGCCGAGCCCACGTTGCGCGCCAGCCGGCGGGTGAGCCGGCGGCGCAGGGCCCGCAGCCCGGCGGTGCTCACGAGCGCGCCGAGCCCCTGCTCTGGGCTGCCGTCGACGGCGCACTGCTGGGTCCAGCTGGCCAGGTAGGCGGTGGCGCGCTCGGCGGCGTCGCCGCGGGCCGGCCGGCCGGCGAGCTCGTGCAGCTCGCCGAGCATCACCACCTCGACGGCGGCGACCAGCAGCGTCTCGGCGCCGAGCTCGAGCGGGAGGGCCACCAGCGACGGCGGGGCGAGCCACTGCGCGGCCGACAGGCCCCCCGTGGCCGCTCCGACGGCCGCCGTCAACCGGGACGCCCGGGTCACCAGCGCGTCGGCGATCTCCTCGTCGGACCGGCCGGGGTGGGCGGCCCGCAGCCGTGCGGCGTCGCGGATGGGCAGCCGCGGTGCCGCGGCCGCGAGCAGGTCGCCGAGGACCGTGCCCGGCGTCCGGCCGGACCCCTCGTCGTCCGCCCGGGGAGCGGCCGGCTGCTCGCCGCGCCGGCCCACCGCCGCGGCGACGGCCCCGATGACGTCACCGAGGGTCCCGGCCGCCGAGCGGCGGGTCCCGTCGGCTGCGGGCCCGGTGTCCTCGGCGCCGCCGAGCAGGCCGGCCACGGCGTCGGCGACGGCACGGGCCGCCCGGCCCAGGCCGCTGTCCTCGGCCGTCCAGGCCGACGCGCCCGCGGTCGCGCCCGCCGGCCCCCCGCCGGCGGACGTGACCCGCTGGACGGGCCGCGGCGGCGGCACGTCCCGCGGCGCGGCCGTCCGCTCCCCGTGCTCGCTCATCGCCTGACCTCCCGGTGAGGTGCTGGACCGGCCCCCTCGCAGGGCCCGGTGACGTGCTGGAACGGCCCCGTCCCGGCCCGGTGAGGTGCTGGAACGGCCCCGTGCAGGGCCCCGCCGCGAGCGTGCGAGCGGTGGGGGGCACGGGGGTCCTTGCTCAGGCCGCGCAGTCGCGGCAGTACATCTGGTCGCCACGGGTGGCGGCCAGCCGGCTGCGGTGCTGCACGAGGAAGCAGCGCGAGCAGGTGAACTCGTCCTCCTGCTTGGGCAGCACGCGGACGGTGAGCTCCTCGTTGGACAGGTCCGCGCCGGGCAGCTCGAGGCTCTCGTTGAAGTCGGTCTCGTCGACGTCGACCGAGGCGGACTGTGCCTCGGCCCGCCGGGCCTTGAGCTCCTCGAGCGAGTCCTCGCCGAGCTCGTCGGCCTCGTTGCGGCGCGGGGCGTCGTAGTCGGTGGCCATGGGGTGTGCCCCTCCTCCGGGGTTGTCGCAGGCGGACGTCGTCCGCCTCGTCCGGCGGCGTCGGGGGACGCCGCCGACCTGGCCGGCCGCCGGGGCGGCCGCTGGTCCTGGGACCGGCGCCCGCCGCCGTCCGGCTCGCGGTCAGCCGGCCCGGTGCGGGACCGGCAGCCCCCCAACGCCGTGCGACCCCGGTTTGTGCCCGCCCGCGCGCGGGGGACACATCGACCCGCGGAGGGGGTCTGGGACGGGGCCGGACGGGCCGGTCGGGAGGCGGAGTGCCGGAGGTTACCCTGCGGCCCGTGTCCAGTCCCGTGGGTGCTGACCCCGCCGTCGTCGGTCCGTATCTCGCCTCCGTCCTCGGGGAGGAGCGCTGGCAGGAGGTGGGCATCGAGCTCATCGCCGCGGGCATGTCGAACCTCACGTACGTGGTCACGCCGGCCGGGGGCAGCGCCGACGACGCGGTGATCCTGCGCCGGCCGCCGACCGGCGCGGTCCTGGCCACGGCGCACGACATGGCGCGCGAGCACAAGGTCATCAGCGCTCTCGGGCCGACCGCCGTCCCGGTGCCCCGGACCCTGCACCTGTGCACCGACACCTCCGTGCTCGGGGCGCCCTTCTACGTCATGGAGCGGGTGGTCGGCCTGCACGTGGTCGACCTGATCCCGGCCGGCTACGCCGACGAGCCGGCCCAGCGCCGGGCGATCGGCGAGGGTCTGGTCGACGTCCTGGCCGACCTGCACGCCGTCGACCCCGACGCGGTGGGGCTGGGCGACTTCGGCCGGCCGGAGGGCTTCATGGCCCGGCAGGTGCGCCGCTGGACGAAGCAGTGGGACGCCACCCGCGACCGCGACCGCCCCGGCCTGGACGCCCTGGCGGCGCGGCTGGCCGAGACCGTGCCGGCGACCCAGCGCACCGGGATCGTCCACGGCGACTACCGGCTGGACAACTGCCTGCTCGACCCGGACCGCCCCGGTGGCATCCGCGCGGTCCTGGACTGGGAGATGTCGACCCTCGGCGACCCGCTGGCCGACCTGGGGATGCTGTACGTCTACTGGCCGCAGGCCGGTGAGGGGAGCGTCGCCGGGCAGAGCACGGTGACCGCGCTCGAGGGATTCCCGACCCGCGCCGAGGTCGCCGCGCGCTACGCCGAGCGCAGTGGCCTCGACCTCGCCCACCTCAACTGGTACGTCGGTTTCGCCTTCTTCAAGTTCGCCGCGATCGTCGCCGGGATCGTCGCCCGGTCGGCCGCCGGCGCCATGGCCGGGAAGGACACCGCCGGCTACGCCGACCGCATCGACCCGTGCGTCGAGCGCGGACGCGCCGCGCTCGACGACGGTCTGCTCTGAGCCCCGCGGCCGACCGTAGGATCCGCGCGACCCGCCCAGTCGTGCCGGGTCCCCGCCGAGGAGGACGACCGTGAGCACGAGCACCGACAGCCCCCCGGCGCGTCCCCGGCGGGACCGGCGCCCGGTGCCGCCGCTGGTCTTCCTGCTCGTGCTCGCCCTCGTCGCGCTGGGGGTGTGGTGGAAGGTGCTGGCCGACGCCGGTGCCCGCGAGGACGCCACCGAGGCCGCCTGCGCGACCGCCGCCGAGGCGCCGCCGTCCCTGGACCCCTCGACGCTGTCGGTGCGGGTCTACAACGCCACCGACACCGCCGGGCTGGCGCAGACGGTGGCCTCGGAGCTGCAGGCCCGCGGCTTCGTGGTGGACGAGGTCGCCAACGACCCCACCGACCGTGAGGTCACCGGGCCCGGCGAGATCCGCCACGGCCCCCGCGGCGCCGACGCGGCGGCCTACCTGGCGCTGTTCCTCCCCGGCGCCGGCGACCAGCTCGACACCCGCGCCACCGCGCAGGTCGACCTGGTGATCGGGCCGGAGTTCGACCGGCTGGCCTCCCCCGAGGAGGTCGCGGCGACCCTCACCCCCATCGCCAGCGCCGAGGCCGCCTGCTGACGGCCCCCTCGTAGGGGCCCGCCGCGAGCCTGCGAGTGGCGGGGGGCGAGGGGGTCCTTCATGGGTGGAGGCGGTCGAGGAGTGCGAGGAACGGCTCGGCCACCGTCTCGGGGACGGCGACGGCCATCGGCTCGGCGAACGGCCGGCCGGGCAGTCCGGTGACCACCAGGCCCGCCTCGGCGGCGACCAGGGCGCCGGCGGCGTGGTCCCAGGGCTTGAGGTCGAGCTCGTAGTAGGCGTCCACCCGCCCGGCCGCGGCCGCGCACAGGTCCAGCGAGGCGCAGCCGTGGCGGCGGATGTCGCGCACCTCGGGCAGCAGCTCGGCGACGACGGCGCCCTGGGCGCGGCGCTGCTCCACCCGGTAGCCGAAGCCGGTGGCCACCAGGGTCTGCCCGAGGGAGTCCGGCCGGTTGCCCGTCAGGCGCACCGGCCCCGGCTCGGCCGGCGTGGAGAGGTGCGCACCGCCGCCGGCCGTGGCGGTGAACAGCTCGCCGGTGGGCACGTCGAGCACCGCACCGGCGACGGTGCAGCCGTCGATCTGGGCGGCGATCGAGACGGCGTAGCCGCGCAGCCCGTAGAGGAAGTTCACCGTCCCGTCGATCGGGTCGACCACCCAGCGCACCCCGCTGCCGCCCGTGCGGTCGGCGCCCTCCTCGCCGAGCAGGCCGTCGTCGGGACGCGCCTGCAGCAGCCGGGCGGTGATGAGCCGCTCGCTGGCGGTGTCGACCGCGGTGACGACGTCGGTGGGGCTGGACTTGACGTCGACCCGGGCGGCCGCCGACCCGCGCTCCCGGGTGACCAGCTCCGCCGCCTCCCGGGCGGTGGCGACGGCGAGGTCGAGCAGCTCGGCGGGCGAGGGCGCACTCACCCGGGCGATCCTGCCCCAGCGCCCGACCGCCGTGCGGCGCGGGTCACTAGGGTGACCGCCGTGCAGGGCTTCGGCGTGGACATCGGTGGCAGCGGCATCAAGGGGTGCCTGGTCGACCTCGCGCAGGGCGTGCTGGTGGGCGAGCGGCTGCGGGTGGAGACGCCGCAGCCGTCGACCCCGGAGGCCGTCTACGCGGTGGTCGCCGGGATCGTCGACTCCTTCGGCTGGACCGGCCGGATCGGCGTCACCTACCCCGGTGTCATGAAGAAGGGGGTCGCGCACACCGCGGCCAACATGGACCAGGCCTGGATCGGCACCGACGTCGATGCCGGGATGACCGCGCTGGTCCCCGGCACCGTGGAGACGATCAACGACGCCGACGCCGCCGGGCTGGCCGAGATGCGCTACGGCGCCGGTCGCGACACGCGGGGCGTCGTGCTCATGCTGACCTTCGGCACCGGCATCGGCAGCGCGCTGTTCGTCGACGGGCACCTGGTGCCCAACACCGAGTTCGGCCACATCCAGGTCGACGGCCACGACGGCGAGAAGAAGGCCTCGGCCGCCGCCAAGGACCGCGAGGACCTCAGCTACCCGCACTGGGCCAAGCGCGTCGACCGCTACCTCGACGTCCTCGAGAACGGGCTGTGGCCGGACCTGATCATCGTCGGCGGCGGCGTGAGCAAGAAGGCGCACAAGTGGGTGCCGCTGCTGACGACGCGCACCCCGGTGGTCCCGGCGCAGCTGCAGAACGACGCGGGCATCGTGGGGGCCGCCCTGACCGCCGCCGAGCGCATCGACCACTGAGAGGACCCCTCCGCCCCCAGGCCTCGCACGCCCGGCCCGGGCCCCTGCAGAGGGGCCGGCGCGGCTGGTCCTGTCACCCGGAGCGTGGTGACCCCTCGGAGTGACCGGTTGACCTGGGGTGGTGTAGGGCCCCCTCCGGGCGAGCAGGACCGTCGGGGACGGTGGTCACACCGCGCTCCGTCGCTACAATGGAGGAGCCCCAGCCCGTCGCCAGCCAGCCGGGAGTAATCCCCCGCCCGCGCCGCGGTCAAACACCGCGCCGCTCCGGCGGCCCTCCTCGCTCCACGGTCACGGCCGGGACCGCTACCCGGGAGCTCCACCCGCTCCCGGGGAACGCACCGAGCACGGGAAGGAACCTGAGTGCCCGCCGACAAGTCAGCACCGGACGCCGCCGGAGCGAGCACCCCCCGCTCCAGGACGGTCGCCGCCGGTCCCCGGGCCTCCCGGACCAGCGCCCCCGTCGGGGTCGGCTCCGATGCGTCCGCCGCGAAGCCGGTGCGCAAGAAGACCCCGGCCAAGGGCGCCCGCACCAAGCCGAGCATCGCCCCCTCCCCCGGCACCGGCGAGGGCACCGTGCTGACCGCCGTCGCCTCCGAGGACTCCGCCGTCGCCGTGGTCGACGTCGGCGCCGAGGGCCTGACGCTCGACGAGACCGTCGTCGCCGGTCCCGACGGCGCCGAGGCCCCCGAGACCCCCGAGGCCGCCGCCGAGGAGAGCACCGAGGGCGGCGACTTCGAGTGGGACGACGAGGAGGAGTCCGAGGCGCTGCGGCAGGCCCGCAAGGACGCCGAGCTCACCGCCTCGGCCGACTCCGTCCGCGCCTACCTCAAGCAGATCGGCAAGGTCGCGCTGCTCAACGCCGAGGAGGAGGTCGACCTCGCCAAGCGCATCGAGGCCGGGCTCTACGGCGCCGAGCGGCTGCGCCAGGCCGAGGAGGAGGGCATCAAGCTCTCCCCGCAGATGCGCCGCGACCTCAACTGGATCGTCCGCGACGGCGAACGCGCCAAGAACCACCTGCTGGAGGCCAACCTGCGCCTGGTGGTCTCCCTCGCCAAGCGCTACACCGGCCGCGGCATGGCGTTCCTGGACCTCATCCAGGAGGGCAACCTCGGCCTGATCCGCGCGGTGGAGAAGTTCGACTACACCAAGGGCTACAAGTTCTCCACCTACGCCACCTGGTGGATCCGGCAGGCGATCACCCGCGCCATGGCCGACCAGGCCCGCACCATCCGCATCCCGGTGCACATGGTCGAGGTCATCAACAAGCTCGGCCGCATCCAGCGCGAGCTGCTCCAGGACCTCGGGCGCGAGCCCACCCCGGAGGAGCTGGCCAAGGAGATGGACATCACCCCGGACAAGGTGCTGGAGATCCAGCAGTACGCCCGGGAGCCGATCAGCCTCGACCAGACCATCGGCGACGAGGGCGACAGCCAGCTCGGTGACTTCATCGAGGACTCCGAGGCGGTCGTGGCCGTCGACGCGGTCAGCTTCACCCTCATGCAGGACCAGCTGACCAGCGTGCTGCAGACGCTGTCGGAGCGGGAGGCCGGCGTCGTCCGGCTGCGGTTCGGCCTCACCGACGGCCAGCCGCGCACGCTCGACGAGATCGGTCAGGTCTACGGGGTCACCCGGGAGCGGATCCGGCAGATCGAGTCCAAGACGATGTCGAAGCTGCGCCACCCCAGCCGGTCGCAGGTGCTGCGCGACTACCTCGACTGAGGCCGTTCCAGCCGTCTCGTGACGACCGCCCCCGATCCGCCTGCGCGGGTCGGGGGCGGTCGCGCGTTCCCCGGGGTGGCGGGTCAGGCCGCCCACGGGCGGGCAGCCCCCACCGTCTGCAACGGGGTGGGGCCCGTGACGCCGACCCGCTCGACCGCGGCGACGACCGCGGTGACGTCGTCGCGCGCGCCGGCGGCCAGCGCCGCCCGCAGCAGCCGGGCGGCGGCGGCCGCGGGGTCGTGCTCCTCGCCGAGGACCCGCGATAGCAGCTCCGGTGGCACGGCACCGGACACGCCGTCGGTGCACAGCAGCAGCCGGTCCCCCGGGTGCAGCCGCACGGTGGAGACCGCCAGGTCGGCCAGGTCGGCCTCCTCCCCGCGCAGCGCCGCGAGGAGCACCGACCGCAGCGGGTGGCTGCGGGCCGCCTCCTCGGGGAGGGCGCCGGCGTCGACGAGCGCCTGCACGAACGTCTGGTCGGCGGTGAGCCGCTGCAGCCTCCCGGCCCGCCACAGGTACGCCCGGGAGTCGCCGACGTGCGCCACCGCGGCCTCGCCGCGGGGGTCCAGCGCCAGGGCGGTGAGGGTGGTCGCCATCCCGCGCAGCTCGGGCCGGGCGGCCGCGACGGCGCCGAGCCGGCGGTCGGCGGCGGCGACGGCCCGGCGCAGCCCGGCGGTCCCGCCGGTCGGACCCCCCGCACCGGAGCCGGCGAGGGCCGCGACGACCACCGCGGACGCCGTCGCGCCGCCGGCCGCACCGCCCACGCCGTCGGCGACCGCGAGCAGGGAGCTGCCCGCGCAGCCGGCGTCCTGGTCCTCGCGGCCGGCCCCGCCGACCGAGACGGCGGCGGAGCGCAGGGGCAGCGGCCGCGGCCCGGGCGGGCCGGGGACGGCCGGTGCCGTGGCGGGAGCCGGGTCCGGGTCGAGCAGGACGGTGGTCATGGGCGCAGCCTGCCGCCCGGTCCTGCCAGGGAGCTGTCGGACGGCTGCACCTTCCCGGTGACTGCGGCGCCGACCGGCGTCCGCACGCGCACAGCCGGCGGACAGGGAACGCGTCGGGTCCTCCCGGGAGCGGCGCCGACGGTGACCGGCGGAGGGAGGTCGTCATGGCCGACAGCGGGACAGCACGGCAGCAGCAGGTCCAGGACCGGGAGGGCGGCGACCGGTCCGCACCTCCCGGCGGGCGCGGGCAGCCCGCACCGCAGACGGGTCGCGACCGGCCGTCCCCGGCGCCCTGGCGGACCGAGGGCCTGCGGCACCGGCCGGCCGGGTCCCGCCCGGGTCCCCGGGCATGGTCGGTGCCGACCTGGCCAACCTGCTCAACGAGGTCGCCCTGCTCGCCGCGCGACGCGAGCGGGAGCAGGTGCGGCCGGCCGACCTGCAGGACGCCCTGGAGAAGGTCCTGCTCGGCAGCGCCCGCGGCATCATGCTGACGCCGGAGGAGAGGCGCCGCACCGCCGTCCACGAGGCCGGCCACGCCCTGCTGGGCATGCTCACCCCGGGCACCGACCCGGTGGGCAAGGTGTCGATCATCCCCCGCGGCCGGGCCCTGGGCGTCACGCTGCAGAGCCCGGAGGCCGACCGCTACGGCTGGTCGGAGGACTTCCTGCGCGGCCGGATCACCGGCGCGCTCGGCGGCCGGGCGGCGGAGCAGGTCGTCTTCGGCGAGGTGACCACCGGGGCGGAGAGCGATCTGGAGCAGTCCACCCGCATCGCCCGCTCGATGGTCGGGCGCGGGGGCATGTCCGCCGCCGTCGGCCCGGTGACGGTGCGGCCCGCGCCCGGGCAGGAGACGCCGTTCGGTGAGGAGACCGCCTCGCCGGGGACCCGGCTGCTCGTCGACGAGGAGGTCCGGCGCCTGGTCGAGCGGTGCTCCGCCGAGGCCGTCGAGATCCTGCGCGGACACCGGGCGCAGCTCGACGCCCTCGCCGCCCGGCTGCTCGAGGCCGAGACCTGGACGAGGACGAGGACGAGGACGAGGCGTACGCGGCCGCCGGCGTCCCCCGCGGACCGGCCGTCGGCACCCGGGCCGGCGAGGAGGTCCAGCACGAGGATCCGTCCCCGGCACCGCCGCGGCTCGCGGTGCACCCGGTGCCGGCCGCCGGCCGGGCCCGACCAGCCCGCCGCCGTCCGGCCCGCCCGATCGAGGACGGGCACGACCACCCCACCCGGCTCGGTCGCGCCGTGGTGCGGCTGGTCACGGGCGACGGGCGACACCTCACGGCGCGGCTGGGCGCGACCCACGCCGTCACCGACTGCTGCACCGACCGACGGGCGCCCCGCCGGTCGGGTCCGGACCGGGTCGGTGCGGGGCACCGTCGTGGCGATCGTGTGTCGCTCCGGTCGCGGGGAGGTCACGATCTCACCCTCCGGAGCGGCCCGGGCGGTGTACGACAGCAGTGGCCGGGTAGACGGCGTAGCGTGGAGGACGTCGAGAACAGCAGCGGACCCACAGCCGGAAGCCACCCGGCGAACGGAACGACCAGCACCACCGAGACAGACCGGCACCACCAGTGACGTCCCTGCTGAACCCGCCAGTCCCAGCGGTCACCGGCTCACCAACCCCGGGCGAGTCCGCCGCAGTGACCGGAGCAACGGGAACACAGGGGTCCATCCTGGCGCTGTGCAGGAGGCCGATCCGCAGCCGCGGGTCCGTGCGGTAGAGAGCGAGTGATGACCCAGATGACCCAGACGCTGACGACGACCCCCGCCGCCGACGACCTGGTCGTGCCCTTCCACTGCGACCGGTGCGGCGCACTGGCCAAGGTGCGTGTCGTGCTCGCCAGCGGCAGCGACCTCGTCTTCTGCGGGCACCACGCCCGTGAGTACGAGGGCAAGCTCCGCGACATCGCCGTCGACATCATCGAGACCGACGGCGAGGAGCGCCTCGCTCACTGAGAGAGGCGCTATCGTCGCGGTCAGCGATGAAGCCCTCACCCGACGCCGCCGCCGGCACTCCCGTCCCACCTGAGGTGGACGGGGGGCCGGCGGCTCCGTCGTTCCCGGGGTCTCCCGGTCGACGGCGACCGGAGGACCCCCCGATGCCGCAGTCCCCAGCACCCCACGACACCGCCGAGGCCCCCTCCCCCGAGGCCGCCCGCGGCGCCGTCCCCACCGCCGACACGCCGGCGCCCCTCGAGGACGGCGGGCTCTCCGACGACACGCGCCCGGTCCCCCGCGACCGCGGCCCCCTCGGCCCCGACGCGCCGCCTCCGCGCGCGGCACCGCGGACCGCCGCACCCGCCCCGGCCCCCGCCCCGGCCTCCTCGACGGACGCCGTCCCCGCGCCCGCCGACCCGGTCCACGACACCGTCGTCCTCGCCGGGGGTCCCGCACCGGCCGGCACCACCCGGCCGGCGGACCCCGGTGCCCCCGCGTCCGAGGACACCCGCGACGCCTCCGACACCGTCGCCCTCGGTGACCCCGTCCCGGCCGCGCCGCCGGCCGCAGCGGTTCCCGCGGACGCCGATCCCGCGACCGACACCGGCCCCGTCGACGGCTCGGGGGACGGCTCCGGCGACGGCTCCGGTGACGGCCCGGCCGGTCCACCCGCCGCCGGCGGTGCGTCCCGCCACCCCTGGTGGCGCCGTCCCGCCGTGCTGGCCCCGGTGGGGCTGGTCGCCCTGCTCGGTGCCGCCTACGGCGTCGACCTGCTCGTCGCCGGGGACGACGTGCCCCGCAACACCGTGGTGGCCGGCGTCGACATCGGCGGCCTGTCCCCCGCGGCCGCCGCGCAGCGCCTCGAGGAGCAGCTGGCGCCGCGGGTGACCGCCGACCACGTCGTCGTCGCCGACGACGTCGAGGCGACGCTCTCCCCGGCGACCGCCGGCATCACCCTCGACGTCGAGCGCACGGTCGACGTCGCCGACGACCAGCCGCTCGCCCCCTGGGCGCGCCTCGCCTCGCTGTTCGGCGAGCGCGCCGTGGCCCCGGTCATCACCGGCGAGGACACCGCGCTGACCGCCCAGGTCGACACGATCGCCACCCAGGTCGACCGGGTCCCGGTCGACGCCACGGTCGCCCTCGCGGGCACCACACCCAGCCTGGTGGAGCCGGTGGACGGGCGGACCCTGGACCGCGAGGGCGCCGCCGAGGCGATCACCGACGCGCTGGCCGCGGGCGGGGACCCGGAGACCCCGATCCAGCTGCCGGTCGACGTCGTCCCGGTCCGCGTCGCCACCGAGGAGGCGCAGCGGGTCCTCGACGAGACGGTCACCCCGGCGCTGGCCGCCCCGGTCACGGTGACCAGCCAGGACGGCGCCACCTCGGTGGAGATCCCGGCCGAGGCGATCGCCGCCTCGCTCACCTTCACCCCCGAGGACAGCGGGGAGCTGACCGTCGCCGTCGACCCGGCCGCCCTGCAGACGGCGATGGGCGAGGGCTTCACCGCCTTCGGCACCCCCGCCGAGGACGCGCGCTTCGAGATCAGCGGCGGCGCCGTCACGGTCGTCCCCTCGGTCGACGGCACCGGCGTCGACCCCCAGGCCCTGTCCACCCAGCTGCTCGACGTGCTCGCCGACCCCGCGCCGCGCACGGTGGTCGCGCAGCTCGGCGCGGTCCCGGCGGAGCTGACGACCGAGGAGGCCCAGGCGCTGGGCATCCGCGAGGAGGTCAGCTCGTTCACGACCAGCACCGGGAACAGCGCCAGCGGGACCAACATCCGCGTCGTGGCCGAGGAGGTCGACGGCGCGCTGGTGCTGCCGGGTGAGACCTTCAGCCTCAACACCCACACCGGCCCGCGCGGCACGGCCCAGGGCTACGTGCCGGCCAACGTCATCAGCGGCGGAGAGCTCTCGACCGCCGTCGGCGGCGGGATCAGCCAGTTCGCCACCACGATGTTCAACGCGGTCTTCTTCGCCGGCCTCGAGGACGTCCACCACAAGCCGCACAGCTTCTACATCAGCCGCTACCCGGCCGGCCGGGAGGCGACGGTCTACGAGGGTCAGATCGACCTGCAGTGGCGCAACGACACCGACACGGGCATCTACGTGGACACCTCGTGGACGCCGGCGGCCTCCGGCGGGTCCATCACAGTCACCTTCTACGGGACCCGGTACTACGAGGTCGAGGCGATCGAGGGGGCGCGGCGCAACGTCCGCCAGCCCGCGGTCCAGGAGAAGACCGACGACGGCAACTGCATCCCGCAGGGCGGCGCACAGGGCTTCGACGTCACCGTGACCCGGGTGTTCCGCGACCTGCAGTCCGGTGCGGAGGTCCGGCGGGAGGCGTTCGACACCTCCTACGCCGCCGAGGCGGTCATCCGCTGCGTCGCGCCGCAGCCCGACCCGGCCGCACCCGCTCCCGCACCGGAGGGCACGGCCCCGCCGGCAGCGCCGTCCGCCCCGGGACGCCGGCCGCACCCCCGCCGCACCCGCTGAGGCCCGCCCGCGCGGGTGACGCGCCCGCGCCGGATCGCCGCCGACCCGGCGGGCACCCGGTCCGGGCGTGCACACTGGCGCAGGTGAGCAGCGTGCGGGCCGGCGGACCGCCCCGCACCGGCGGGACGGCCGACGACGGCCGGGTCGACGACGGCCGGGTCGACGACGGCCGGGTCGACGACGCCGACGCGTCCGTGACGGCGCTGCCCGTCTCGGGTGCCTCGCGCGCCGACCTGCCGCAGGCGGGCCGGCTCGACCACTGGCCGGCCGTCGTCCGGGTGCCGCTGCAGGTGCTGGGCCGCACCGTGGCCAAGGCGTGGCAGGACCGCATCCTCGGGCTGTCGGGTGAGGCGGCGTTCTGGCAGATCCTCTCGGTGCCGCCGCTGCTCATCGCCCTGCTGGGGTCGCTGGGCTTCCTGGGTGACTGGATCGGCGCGGGCTCGGTGCAGACGGTCGAGAACACCCTGGTGGACGCCTCGAGCCAGGTGCTCACCGCCGACGTCGTCGACTCGCTGGTGCGGCCCACGCTCAGCGACATCCTGACCTCCGGACGCCTCGACGTCGTCAGCCTGGGCTTCCTGCTGACCCTGTGGGCCGGGTCGTCGGCGACGGCGACGTTCATGAACACGATCGTCATCGCCTACGACCAGCGCGACGTCCGCGGCCCGATCCGCACCCGCCTGATGGCGCTGGGGCTGTTCGTCGTGGGCCTGGTGCTCGCGGTGCTCATGCTGCCGCTGCTGGTGCTCGGGCCCGGCCTGCTCGTCGCGGTGCTGCCGCAGGACTGGCAGGGCACCGCCACCGTGCTGATCAACGCGGTGTACGTGCCGCTGGTCGTCGTGGGCCTGGTGCTGGCGCTCACGAGCTTCTACCACGTGATCCTGCCCCGGCGGCTGCCCTGGCACCGGCACCTGCCCGGCACGCTGTTCGCCGTCGCCTTCTTCGTGGTCGCCGCGACGGTGCTGCGGCTCTACGTCTCCGACATCCTGGTCGCCGCGCTGCCCTACGGGGCGCTGGCCACCCCGATCGCGGCGCTGCTGTTCCTGTTCTTCTTCGGCATGTCGGTGCTGCTCGGCGCCGAGCTCAACGCCACCGTCCAGGAGCGCTGGCCGGCGCCGCTGCGCCGGCACACCCGCCGCGCGCAGCGCCGCCGCGCCGCCGAGCTCGACGCCGAGGCCAAGCGCCTGGGCCTCCGGTGAGGGCGCCCCCCGTCGGCCCGGGGTCCCCGAGACCGGCCCCCGTGCAGGGCCCCGCCCTGAGCCTGCGAAGGGTGGGGGCACGGGGGTCCTTCTACTTCTTCAGGGACTCGTAGACCTCCTTGCAGGCCGGACAGACCGGGCTGCCGGGCTTGGGGCTCTTGGTCACCGGGAAGACCTCGCCGCACAGCGCCTCGACCAGCGTCCCCATGACGGCGCTCTCGGCGATCTTGTTCTTCCGGACGTAGTGGAAGACCTCGTCGGAGTTGCCGGTGTCGCCCTCGCGGACGTCGGGCTTCTCGAGCAGGTCGGTGTCGCTCACGGGCTCTCCCAGGGTCGGACGGCGGGTCCCGGCGAGCCGCCCGGCACCGAGGGGAGGAACCGGGCGCGGCTCACCTCCCGACCATGATGGCAGGGTGCCCGCCGATCCCTCCCCCGCCACCGGCCGCCGTGCCGCGACGCCGCCGCTGACCCTCTCCCCCGAGGTCGCCGCCGCGCTGGCCGCGGGCCAGCCCGTCGTCGCGCTCGAGAGCACGCTGCTCGCCCACGGCCTCCCCCGCCCGGACAACCGCGCGGCCGCCGACGACGTCGAGGCCGCCGTCCGGTCCGGTGGCGCGGTGCCGGCCACGATCGCGGTCCTCGACGGCGTGCCGCACGTGGGGCTGACGCCCGCGCAGGTCGACCGGGTCTGCGCCGACCCCGACCTGGCCAAGCTCGGCGTCCGCGACCTGCCGGTGACCGCGGCGCTGGGCCTGTCCGGCGCCACGACCGTCTCGAGCACCGCGCTGCTGGCCGCCGCGGCCGGGATCGGCGTCTTCGCCACCGGCGGGCTGGGCGGCGTCCACCGGCAGTCGGCCGACACCTTCGACGAGTCGGCCGACCTGACCGCCCTGTCGCGCACCTCGCTGGCCGTCGTCTGCGCGGGCGTGAAGTCCATCCTCGACGTCCCGGCGACGCTCGAGCGGCTGGAGAGCCTGTCGGTCACCGTCGTCGGGTACCGCACCCGGACCTTTCCCGGCTTCTACGTGGCCGACTCCGGTTCCCCGGTCGACTGGTCGGTCGACTCCCCCGAACAGGCCGCCGCGGTGCTGGCCGCCCGCCGGGAGCTGGCGCCCGGCGCGGTCGTCGTCGCCAACCCGCTGCCCGCCGACGAGCAGCTCGACCCGCAGCTGCACGACCGGGTGATCGCCGACGCGCTGGCCGCGGCCGAGGAGGCCGGGGTGCGCGGCAAGGCGGTCACCCCGTTCGTGCTCGACCACCTGCACCGGGCCAGCGGAGGCGCGACGCTGGCGGTCAACGTGCGGCTGGTGCTGCGCAACGCCGAGCTGGCCGGTCGCATCGCCGCCGCGCTGGCCGGGCAGGGGCGCTGAACGCCGCGCGGCCGGTGGTCGTCGTCGGCGACCTGGCCACCGACGTCGTCGTCGTGCCCTCCGGGGAGCCGGCGCCCGGCTCGGACCGGCCGGCGACCATCCGCACCCGCGGCGGCGGGGCGGGCGCCAACGTGGCCGTCCACCTGGCCGCCCTGGGGGTGCCGGTCGTGCTGGCCGGCTGCGCCGGGGACGACGCGGCCGGCACCGCGCTGGTGGCCGAGCTGGATGCCGCCGGGGTGCGGACGGCGGTGCGCACCGTCCCCGGAGCCGCCAGCGGCACGATCGTCAGCCTGGTGGAGCCCGGCGGGCAGCGGAGCATGCTGGCCGACCGCGGCGCCAACCTCGACCTCCGCGCCGGCGACGTGCCCGCGCCCGGACCGGGCGGGCACCTGCACGTGTCGGGCTACACGCTGCTCGACGAGCGGCCCCGGGTCGCCGGGCTGGCGGCGCTGGCCGCGGCCCGCGCCGCCGGGTGCACCGTGTCGGTCGACCCGGCCTCGACCGGGCCGCTGCGCGCGCACGGCGTCGACCGGTGGCTGGCAGACACCGCCGGCGTGGACCTGGTGCTGCCCAACGCCGACGAGGCCCGGCTGCTGTCGGGGTGCGCCGACGTGGAGGCGGCCGCGCGGGCGCTGGCCGGCCGGCACCGCGCGGTGGCGGTCACGCTCGGCGCCGACGGTGCCCTGTGGGCGGCCGGGACGACGGTGGTGCACCGGCCGGCGCGCCCGGCCGACGTCGTCGACACCACCGGCGCCGGGGACGCGTTCACCGCGGGGCTGCTGTCGGTGTGGCTGGCCGGGGGACCTCCGGGGGACGCGCTGGAGGCCGGGCTGGCCCGGGCGGCCACCGTGGTGGGCCGGCCCGGGGCGCGGTGAGCGCGGTCAGCCGTCGATGACGGTGCCGCCGTCGATGACCCGCCTGCGGGCGGCGGGGTCCTCCAGGATGCGGTCGGGCCGCGGCGGGACGTAGCGGTGGGCGTCGAGCTTCTTCTTCGGCGGGCGGTCGTTGGCCATGACGACGGCGATCCAGGGCAGCACCGTGCCGAGCACCGCGAAGACGATCGCCAGCCAGAGGATCTGGTAGAACGCCGCGGCCAGCACCAGGCTGACGGCGCGGACGGCCATGGTGATCACGTACCGCTTCTTCCGGGCGGCGTGCTGCTCCACGAGGCTCGGCTCGGCCTGGGTGATCAGCACCGGCTCCGGCCGGCGGGGTCGTGCGGGCTGCTGGCTCGAGGCCACGGACACATCCCTCCGCTGGCCCGGGGCACCGACGGCACGGTGTCGCCTGTGGTGGCCAGGACCTGGTCCCTGCTGGCCGGGCCCCGGATGTCCCCCCGGTCCGCAGCCCATGGTGCCACCGGGACGAGGGCCGTGCAGGCGCCTGCGCGGACTATCCGGGCTCGGATCCGGCGGGCGGGCTCAGCGGGCCGCGGCGGTCCTCCCGGGACCCCTCCCCGCGGCCTCCCCGGCGGCCCTCGCCACCCGCTTGGCCTCCTGCTTCGCGGCCCGGACCTCGGCCAGCGACTCCGGCCCGGTGATGTCGGCGACCGACCGGCGCGACCCCTCCTCGCCGTAGGAGCCGGCCGCCTCCCGCCAGCCCGGCGGGGTCACGCCGTACTGCTTGCCCAGCAGGGCGACGAGGATCTTCGCCTTCTGCGCCCCGAAGCCGGGCAGCTCGCCGATGCGGCGCAGCAGCGTGGCGCCGTCGGGGACGCCGTCCCACAACCGGTCGGCGCGGCCGTCGTAGCGCTCGACCAGCAGCCGGCACAGCGCCTGCGTGCGGGCGGCCATCGACCCCGGGTAGCGGTGCACCGCCGGCGGCCCCTGGAACCAGGCGAGCAGCGCGTCGGGGTCGGCGTCGGCGAGGGCGGCCGCGGACAGGGCGTCGGTGGCCGGGTCCAGGCCCATGCGCTCGGCCAGCAGGCACGGCCCGGCGAAGGCCCGCTCCATCGGGAACTGCTGGTCGAACAGCATGCCGAGCAGCAGTGCGAGCGGGTCGCGGCTCAGCAGCTCGTCGGCGCGCGCGTCCTGGGTGAGGGTCAGGGTCGCCACGCACGCAGTGTGTCGCACCCCGGGCGCGGAGGCCCGCACGACCACACGGCCGGGCGGACTGCTGGCCGCAGTCGGCGGCGGAGCTCCAACTCTCAGGGGAGATCGAGGGCGGTGGCGATGCGACCCATCACGGTGCCGACCTCGGCGGTCCGGTGTACCGGCTGGAGCGCGACGTGGTCGGCGCCGGCGGCCAGGTGGCGGTCGACCTCCTTCGCGATGGTCTCGGCCGACCCCTGGGCCACCAGAGCGTCCAGGAGCCGCTCGCTGCCGCCGTCGACGAAGTCAGCGTCGTCGAACCCGAGCCGGCGGAGACTGTTGAGGTAGTTCTGCATCTCGTTGTCCAGGTAGACCGCGAGGGCCTGCCGGGCCAGTCGCAGGCCCTCGGCGCGGTCCTCGACCAGAGCGACCTTGTGCTCGGGGGCCAGAAGCGGACCGTCACCCAGCGTCTCTCGTGCGGAGCGCGTGTGTTCATGGTTCACCAGGTAGGGGTGCGTGCCGGCCGCCCTCTCGGCCGAGAGCGTTAGCATCCGCGGGCCGAGCGCTGCGAGCAGCCGCCGCTCGGCGGGCACGCCCTCCTCGTCGAGCACGTCGAGATAGTCGTTGACGCCCTGGTAGGGCTTGACCGCCTGGGGTCCGTTGAACTCCCGGTGCCCAGCACCGATGCCGAGCAGGAAGCGGCCCGGGGCGATCTCCTCGAGACGGTGGACGGCCGCAGCGGTGGCGCGGGCGTCCGAGGTCCAGATGTTGACGATCCCGGTCGCGACCGTGAGGCGGGTCGTCGCCCCGAGGGCGACGCGGGCGCCGTCGAGCACCTCGCCGTTCGCGTTGCCCAGCCACAAGGCCCCGTAGCCCTGCTCCTCCAACTGCCTGGCCAGGTCGGCGGTGACAACGGACTCGGGCAGCCAGACGCCGAGCTTGGTCAGAGGCGGCGTGATCGTGGAGAGGGTCATGTCCCGGCCGAACGACCCGGGCCCGACCGCTGTTCCACCCCGGCCCCGCCCGGGACGACTCGGGTGTCTCGGGCGCCGTGCAGGACCCGCTGCGGCGGGCGCCATGTGCCCTCGTGGTCTCCCCGCAAGCTGTCGAGGTCACAGCACGTCGGCGGTCACCGCGGTGGACGGCGAGGATCCGCCGTTGGTGTCGGGGTGCCGGCCGGGCACGCTCTGGGAGATGGTGCAGCGCCTGCTGCCCGGGCGTGAGCCGTCCCGGGTCCGCACGGATCGGCGATCGGGCGCGGCTCGCGCCGTTCGTTGACCCGCACCGGATGACGCCGACCCCGGGTCCCGCGCACGACCGTGGCGCTCGCAGCCCGAGATCCGTCCCAGAGAGGTGCGTCGTGGCCCAGCAGGAGCACGACACCCTGTACGCGATCGCCGCCGCGTACGACGACGCCGCCGGCGCCGGCCAGGCGATTGGCGGAGCGGCCGCGGGCACCCTGTTGCTGGCCGGCGCCGCCGCAGCTGAGGAACCGCCCGAAGCCGCTGCAACCCCCGTCACCGTGCAGACCTGTGTCGGTCCTGCGCAGGTGACCGACCTCCAGGACCTGTTCCTCGGCCTGAGCGCCCTCTCGGTGATGATGCTCTCGCTGCAGTCCCGGCAGCGTCTGCTGTGGTCCCGGCAGCGTCGACCTGCACGAATGGGCCGTCGCGTTTCCTTCGCCGGCCCGGTCCCCATGACGGAGACCCACGCGTCACCTCACCACGAGCTTCCTTCTCTTCCTCTTGACACGTGCTGGTCGAAGAACATGCCGAGGACCAGCGCGAGGGGGTCGCGGCCCGGCAGGTCGTCGGCGGCGTCGTCCTGGGTGATGTGCAGCGTCGGCACGTCGGCAGTGTGCCGCAGCGCCACCCCGGGGCGGACCCCGTCCCGGGTGGGGCGCCGCCCGTGGGTGCGCCGGTGGCGAGGTGGCGCCTCGTGCACGATCGGGTCACGCTCGACCGGTGAGGATCCTGGTGACGGGGGCGTCGGGCTTCGTCGGCAGCCGGCTGGCCACCGCGCTGGTCGCGGAGGGCCACGACGTGCGGGCGATGACCCGGCACCCGGGGAGCTACCGCGGGGCGGGCACCCCGGTCGCCGGCGACGTCGGCGACGAGGGCTCGCTGCGCGCGGCCCTGGACGGCTGCGAGGCGGCGTACTACCTGGTGCACTCGCTCGCCGACACCGACTTCGAGAGGAAGGACGCCGCGGCGGCCCGGGCCTTCGCACGGGCGGCGGCCGGGACGGGGACCGGGCGGATCGTCTACCTGGGCGGCCTGGGCCGCGACAGCGACGCCCTCTCCCCGCACCTGCGCAGCCGCCGTCAGGTCGAGCGGCTGCTGGGCGAGACCGGCGTGCCGGTGACCGTGCTGCGCGCCGGCATCGTCGTCGGCCACGGCGGGGTCTCCTGGGAGCTGACCCGTCAGCTGGTGGCCCACCTGCCGGCGATGGTCACCCCGCGCTGGGTGCGCACCCGCACCCAGCCGATCGCGGTCACCGACGTCGTCCGGTACCTCGTGGGCGTGCAGCGGGCTCCGGAGGCCGCGGGACGGGTCTACGAGGTCGGCGGCCCCGAGGTCCTGTCCTACCTCGACATGCTCACCCGCGTCGCCCTCATCCAGAACCGGCACCTCTTCGTCGTCCCGGTGCCCCTGCTCACCCCGCGGCTGTCCTCCCGCTGGCTGGCGCTGGTGACCGACGTCGACGTCGCGACCGGCCGCTCGCTCATCGACTCGATGGCCAACGAGGTGGTCGTCACCGACGACTCCATCCGCTCGGTGGTGCCCTTCGAGCCGATGGACTACGACCGGATGGTCCTCGAGGCGCTCGTCGAGCGGGCCCGCGAGCACCGGCGACGGGGCCGCGGACGGCGGGCCGGGTGGCTCAGCCGCGGAGCCCGCCGGTGACCGCGGCGCGGCAGGGGCTGCGCGGCACCGCGGGCCGCTGGCTGCGGCGGGCGCTGGTCGAGCGGGTGCCCCGCGACCACCGCGAGCCCGACGCCGCCTTCCGCCGCCGCCGCCGGATCACCGCCGGCACCGCGGTGACCGGCGCGACCCTGCTGGGCGTCTCGCTGTCCCAGCCGCCGGGCTCGCCGCGGTTCTACGGCCTGACGCTGGCCGTCGCCGGCACCTGGGTGGCCGGTGGGCTGGCCTCCGGGCCGCTGCACCTGGGGTGGACCTTCGGCAGGGACAGTGCGCTGCGCCGTCCGCTGACCACCCCGGTCCTCACGGGCGCGGGCGCCTTCGGCGCGTTCTACGGCGCCGCGCTGGTCGCCCGGCGGATCCCGGTCCTCGACCGGGCGATCACGTCGGTGCTCCGCTACGCCCACCAGGGGTCGGTCCCGCTGGTGCTGACGACGACGCTGGCCAACGGCGTGGCCGAGGAGGTCTTCTTCCGCGGCGCGCTGTACGCCGCGATCGGCGTCGACCGGCCGGTGCTGAAGTCGACCGCCGTCTACGGCCTGGCCACGACCGCCACGCGCAACCCGGCGCTGGTGCTGGCCAGCATCGCGATGGGCCTGCTCTTCGGGCTGCAGCGGCAGGCCACCGGCGGCATCCAGGCACCGGTCCTGACCCACCTGGTGTGGTCGGTGCTCATGCTGCGCCACCTGCCCCCGCTATTCGCCGACCGGCCCGGACCCACCGGTCCCCCGGGTCCCGCGGCCGGGCCCGGGCAGCGGAGCCGGGCTCACACGAGGCGCAGCGTCGCCCGCCTGAGCCGCACGGTCGGTCCCCCGTGACCGTCCGTCCCGTGCCGGGTGGAGGCGTCAGGGCCGGCGCAGGATGACCCCGTGCGGGCGGTGGTGAGCAGGGTGGCCTCGGCGTCGGTCACCGTCGAGGGGGCCGTCGTCGGGGAGGTCGGCCGCGGGCTGCTGGCGCTGGTGGGCGCCGGCCGGGACGACGACGCCGCCCGCGCGCGGGCGCTGGCCCGGAAGGTGCACGAGCTCCGGGTGTTCCCCACCGAGGACGGCGCCCGCTCGGCCGGCGACCTCGGGCTGCCGGTGCTGGTGGTGAGCCAGTTCACGCTCTACGCCGACACGCGCAAGGGCCGCCGTCCCTCCTGGTCCGACGCCGCGCCCGGGGAGGTCGCCGAACCGCTGGTCGAGGAGGTCGTCGCCGAGCTGCGCCGCCGCGGCAGCAGCGTGGCCACCGGGGTGTTCGGGGCCCGCATGCAGGTGGCCTCGGTCAACGACGGACCGATGACCGTGCTCCTGGAGGTATGACCGCGACGGAACGGGTACGCAAGGTGACCGAACACACCGTCTGTGCGTCGCCTGGCAATCGGTGGTACGCGGAACAGCACCCACGTCCGGACCGTTGGACAGGACGTAACAGAACGGACCACAACGGACCACAGCGCGGGGCCTCGCCGGACACCGGGGCCCCATCCCCGACGCGGATGGACCCCGTCGCCGACCGGCGGGTGCATCCGAACCACAGGCAAGGACGAAGACAGATCGTGACGCTCCTCCAGTCTTCCCCCAGTGACGCCCTCGAGGTCCGCTCGCCGCGCCGCGAGCCGGACACCAGTGGTCTGGTGTCGACCGACCTGGTGCGCGTGTACCTCAACACCATCGGCAAGACCGCGCTGCTGACCGCCGAGCAGGAGGTCGAGCTGGCCAAGCGGATCGAGGCCGGCCTCTACGCCGAGCGGCTGCTCGCCGAGCGGCAGCTCACCCCGGCCGTGGCGCGCGACTACAAGGCCCTGGCCGCCGACGGCAAGGCCGCCAAGCGGCACCTGCTCGAGGCCAACCTGCGCCTGGTCGTCTCGGTGGCCAAGCGCTACACCGGGCACGGCATGACGTTCCTGGACCTGATCCAGGAGGGCAACGTCGGCCTGATCCGCGCGGTGGAGAAGTTCGACTACACCAAGGGCTTCAAGTTCTCGACCTACGCGACGTGGTGGATCCGCCAGGCGATCACCCGCGCGATGGCCGACTCCGGCCGCACCATCCGGCTGCCCGTGCACCTGGCCGAGCAGGTCAACAAGGTCGTGCGGACCCGTCGGCGGGTGCACCAGGAGCTCGAGCGCGAGCCCACCTCCGAGGAGCTCGGCCTCGAGCTGGACATGACGCCCGAGCGGGTGACCGAGCTGCTCGAGTACTCCCGCGACCTGGTCTCCCTCGACCAGACCGTCGGTGCCGACGAGGAGTCCCGTCTCGGTGACTTCATCGAGGACGCCGACGCCGCGGTGGCCGAGGACGCCGTCGCCTTCCAGATGATGAAGGGCGACGTCCGCAACGTCCTCTCCACGCTGGAGGACCGCGAGCGCGACGTGGTCGTGCTGCGCTTCGGCCTCGACGGCGGCCAGCCCCGGACGCTGGAGCAGATCGGCAAGCAGTTCGGTCTCTCCCGCGAGCGGGTCCGCCAGATCGAGCGCGAGACGATGGCCAAGCTGCGCGACCCGCAGCGCGCCGACGCCCTGCGCGACTACCTGGCCTAGCAGTCCCCTCCGAGAGCCGGCTCCCCCGCGGGGGAGCCGGCTCTCGGCGTTGACAGGGCTCCTCCGCCGGACCAGCGACGTCTTCAACCGATCGATTGAGGAGGGTGCGGTGGTGACGACGGCGCAGCGGTGGCGACACCTCGCCGACGGGTTCGGATGGCGGGTCGACGGCGTCCCGCACGGCCATGGGGACGACCCGGCGCCGTGCGAGGGCTGGGCGGCGCGCGACGTCGTCCGGCACCTGGTGGAGTGGATGCCGTCGCTCCACTTCCCGGCCGTGGGCCTGCCGGTGCCCACGATCCCCTCGGCCGACGCCGACCCGGCCGGTGCGTGGCACGCAGCCGACGAGGCGATCCGCGCGCTGCTCGCCGACCCCGACACCGCCGGCCGCCCCACCAGCCACCCGCGCCGGGGACATGACGCTCGAGGCCCTCGTGGCGATGACCGGCCTGATGGACCTGCTGGTGCACACCCGGGACCTCGCCCGCGCCACCGGCCAGGACGAGACGCTGGACCGCGAGGAGGCGTCGGCGTTCCTGGCCGGCATCGAGCCGTGGGACGCCGCCCTGCGCAGCAGCGGGTACTACGGCCCCCGCGTCCCCGTCCCCGACGACGCCGACGAGCAGACCCGGCTGCTGGCCTCCACCGGCCGGAGGCCCTGACCCGGTCGCGCCGATGAGTTCCGCCGCCGGCGGCGGTCAGCCCGTCGTCGACACCGAGGAGGAACCGTGGGCCAGCTGGTGCGGGTGCAGAACTTCACCGTCTCGAGCGACGGGTACGGCGCGGGCGAGGGCCAGAGCCTGGAGCGGCCGTTCGGGCACGCCGACCCCAGGGTGTTGATGGCCTGGGCCCTCGCCACCGCGAGTTTCCCCGGCCCCACCGGGCCGGGCGGCAGCCGCGGCCTGGACGACTACTTCACGCGGGACTTCGCGCACGGCATCGGCGCCGAGATCATGGGGGCGAACAAGTTCTCGCCCCACCGCGGCCCCTGGCAGGACCACGAGTGGCAGGGCTGGTGGGGTGACGAGCCGCCGTTCCACACGCCGGTCTTCGTCATGACCCACCACGTGCGGCCCTCGTTCGCCCTCTCGGACACGACGTTCCACTTCGTCGACAGCGACCCCACCACGGTGCTGGAGCAGGCCCGCGCGGCGGCCGGCGGTGCCGACGTCCGGCTCGGGGGCGGCGCCTCCGTGATCCGGGAGTTCCTCGACGCCGACCTCGTCGACACGCTGCACGTCGCCGTCGCACCGCTCGAGCTGGGCGCCGGCACCCGGCTGTGGACGTCGCCCGACGAGCTGCTCGACCGCTTCCACCGCGAGGTCGTCCCGAGCCCGAGCGGCGTCACCCACCACCTGTTCTGGCGGCGCTGAGCCGGGGCCGCGGGGATCGGTAGAGGTCGCGCTCAGTAGAGGTCGCGCATCCGCCGGGGGCCGGGCTCGACGCGGGCGGTCGGCGGGCCGATGCGCACGGTGCCCCCGGCCACGACCAGGGAGCGGCCGCCGTGCCACGGGGCGGCCGGGCCGACGATCACCGGTGACAGCGTCAGGCCCAGCACCTCGGGCAGGTCGTCGGCCAGGCGGGCCACCCGCAGCAGCAGGTCCTCCAGCGCGGCGACGTCGACCGGCTCGGACCCCCGCCAGCCGTCGAGCAACGGCCAGGCGCGCGGCGCGCGCACCAGCTCGGCGGCGTCGAGGTCGGTGAGCGGCAGGGTGCGGTAGGCGCGGTCGCCCAGCAGCTCGGTGGCCACCCCGCCGACGCCGAAGCTGACCAGCGCGCCGAAGGAGGGGTCGTCGACGACCTCGACGACGGTGGGCACGCCCGGTGCCGCCATCTCCTGCACGATCACCGGGTCGCCGGCCGGGATGGCGGCGAAGGCGGCGCGGACGGCGGCGGCGTCACCGAGGTCGAGCCGCACGCCGCCGAGGTCGGTGCGGTGCCGCAGCCATGGCGCCGTCGACTTGAGCACCACCGGGTAGCCGATCGCGTCGGCGGCGGCGACGGCCTCCTCGGCGGTGGTGGCCAGGCGGGTGCCCAGCAGGGGGACGCCGTAGGCGCCGAGCAGCGCCAGCACCTCGGCGTCGGTGAGCTGCCGGCCGGCCGGCGTCTCGGCCAGGGCGCCGCGGACCACCGACCGCGCGCGCTCCTCGTCGACGTCGGGCAGCTCCGGCACGGTGCCCACCGGCCGCCGCCGCCAGCGCGCGTACTCGGCCACCCGGGCCAGCGCGATGACCGCCCGCTCCGGGGTGGTGTAGGACGGCACCGAGCCGCGGTCGGGCATGCCGACCGCGTCGGGCACCGTCAGCTCGGGCAGGAAGCCGTCGGCGGAGAGGAAGGTCGCCACGACCGGCTTCTCCGAGCCCGCCGACACGTCGCGCAGCGCCCGGCCGTACTCCTCGGGTGTGCGCACCAGCGGCGGCAGGAAGACCGCGACGACGGCGTCGACCCCGTCGTCGTCCACGGCCGCCTGGAGCGCGGCGCGGAAGGCCTCGGGGCTGCCGGTGCTGCCGATGTCGACCGGCGCCTCGTGGGCGAGCGTCAGCCCCTCGTCGAGGACGGCGTCGGCGACGAGCACGCCCAGCGCGGTGGAGTTGCCGACGACGGCGACCCGGTCGCCGGCCGGCAGCGGCTGGTGGGCCAGCAGCATGCCGACCTCGAACAGCTGCGCCACGGTGTCGACGCGGATCACGCCGGCCGAGGTGAACAGCGCGGCCACCGACTGCTCGGGCACGGCCACCGACGTGCCGGCCAGGCCGGGGGTCAGCCCGCCGTGCCGGCCGCTCTTGACCGCCACCACCGGCTTGGTGCGGGCCACCGTGCGGGCCAGCCGGGCGAACTTGCGCGGGTTGCCGAAGCTCTCCAGGTGCAGCAGCACCACCTCGGTGCCCGGGTCGGTGGCCCAGAACTGCAGCAGGTCGTTGCCGCTGACGTCGGCGCGGTTGCCCGCCGAGACGAAGCTCGACAGCCCGATGTTGCGGGTGTGCGCCCGTTCGAGCAGCGCCACGCCCAGGGCACCGGACTGCGCGAAGAACCCGACCCGGCCCCGTCCGGGCACCATCGGCGCGAGGCTGGCGTCGAGCCGGATGGCCGGGTCGGTGTTGACGATGCCGAGGCAGTTGGGTCCCACCACCCGCATCCCCGAGGCCCGGGCGGAGGCGACCAGCCGCCGCTCGGCCTCGCGGCCGGCCGGGCCGGTCTCGCCGAACCCGCCGGAGATGACCACCAGCCCCCGCACCCGCTTGCGCCGGCAGGACTCCACCACCCCGGCGACCTCGTCGGCGGGCACGGCGAGCACCGCGAGGTCGACGTCGTCGGGGATGGCCTCGATGGAGGCGTAGGCCGGCACCCCGCGCACGTGCCGGACGCCGGGGTTGACCGGGTACACCGGCCCGTCGAAGCCGTAGCCGAGCAGGTTGCGGAGGACGACGTTGCCGATCTTCGACTCGTCGTTGCTCGCGCCGACCACCGCGACCGAGGAGGGGGTCAGCAGCCGGGCGATCGAGCGGGACTCGCTGCGCTGCTCGCGCTCGTAGGCCACGGCCAGGGAGGTCTCGGTGGGCGCGATGGGGAAGGTCAGGTGGACCACGCCCTCCTCGTAGGAGCGGTTGGCCTGGTACCCGGCGTCGAGGAACACCCGGACCATCCGGGCGTTCTGGGTCAGCACCTCGGCGACGAACCGGGTGAGGCCGCGCTCGCGGGCGGCCGCGGCCAGGTGCTCGAGCAGCACCGAGCCCAGGCCGCGGCCCTGGTGGGCGTCCTCGACGAGGAAGGCGATCTCGGCGTCGGTGGTGTCGGGGTAGCGGTCGTAGCGGCCCACGCCGATCAGCTGGTCGCCCAGCAGCAGCACGAAGGCCACCCGGTCGGCGTGGTCGACGTGGGTGAAGCGGTGCAGGTCCTTCTCCGAGAGCCGCTTCATCGGCCCGAAGAACCGGTAGTAGCGGGTCTGGTCGGAGCTGCGCTCCATGAGCCCGACCAGGCCGTCGGCGTCCTCCGGGCAGATCGGGCGCAGGTGCACGGTGCCGCCGTCGGCGGCGATGATGTCGGCCTCCCAGTGGGCAGGTGGCCGCGGTGCTGCGGCCTCGTCGTGGCCGGAGTCGTGACCGGGAGGGGCTGCGGCCGGCCCCCCTGCAGCGCCCGCGGCCCCGTCCAGAGGCTCGCCACGAGCTTGCGAGTGGTGAGGAGGACGGGGTCCTTCCTCAGTCACGGGGGTCGTCCGGGTCGAGGCCGAAGTAGGGGAACGACGCGCGGCGGGTGCGCATGACGGCGCGGTCGACCCGCGTCTCGGTGAACGGGTCCCACGCCGAGAAGCCGGTGTAACCGCCCTCGGTCATGTGCGTCGGCGGCCGGGCGCGCAGCCCGCGCGCGACGACGTCGTCGCGCCACGACTGCGGGATCGCCGTCACCGGGTCCAGCCGCTCGCCGGACGCCTCGGCCAGCAGGTGCGTCCAGGCGCGGGGCACACAGCGCACCAGCCCGTAGCCGCCGCCGCCGAGGGCGATCCAGCGGCCGTCGCAGATCTCGTGCGCGAGGTCGTGCACGGCCCGGTAGCTGGTCCGCTGCCCGTCGATGGTGAGCCCGAGATCGGCGAGGGGGTCCTCGTGGTGGGCGTCGCAGCCGCACTGGGTGACCAGGATCTGCGGGGAGAAGGCGCGCAGGACGCTCGGGACGACGGCGTGGAAGGCGCGCAGCCAGCCGGAGTCGTCGGTGCCGTTGGGCAGCGCGAGGTTCACCGCGCTGCCGAGCGCCGTGGCGGGGTCGCCGGTCTCCTCGGGGAAGCCGGTGCCCGGGAACAGGGTCAGCGGCGTCTGGTGGATGCTGACCGTCAGCACGCGGGGGTCGTCGTAGAAGGCGGTCTGCACGCCGTCGCCGTGGTGCACGTCGAGGTCGACGTAGGCGATCCGCTCGTACCCCTGCGCGAGCAGCCAGCAGATGGCGATGGCGACGTCGTTGAAGACGCAGAAGCCCGACGCGCGGTCGCGCATGGCGTGGTGCAGGCCGCCGGAGATGTTGACCGCGTGCTGCGCCCGGCCGCTGTGCACGAGCTCGGCGGCCTGCACGCTGCCGCCGGCGATGAGCGCCGCCGCGTCGTACATGCCCTCGAAGACGGGGTTGTCCGCCGTGTGCAGGCCGTGGCCGACGTCGGGGTCGGTGGGCGCCCGCCGCACCGCCTCGAGGTAGTCGGGGTCGTGGCAGAGGGTCAGCAGGTCCGGTCCGGCGGGCGTCGGCTTCACCACCTCCACCCGGCTGGGCGCCAGCACGCCGAGGCTCTCGGCCAGCCGCATGGTCAGGTCCAGCCGCACGGGGTGCAGCGGGTGGTCGCCGCCCATCGTGTAGCCGAGGAGCGCGTCGTCCCAGACGACGGTCACCGCGTCGCTCACGAGCTCCTCCTGTCGCCGTCGTCGTCCCGGTCGTCCCCGCCGGCCGGAGCCGCGGGACCGGGAGCGGGAGGCCCGCCGAGCACGGCCGGTCCCCCCGCCGGGACGCTACCGCCGGTTCCTCGCCGCTGCGCCGTCCGCGGGCGTCCGCGGGCGTCGGCGCGTGACCGGGCGGGCGACCGGCGGGCCGTAGGATCGGGACCGACCCGGAGGAGTGCCAGTGAACGACCTCATCGACACCACCGAGATGTACCTCCGCACGATCTTCGAGCTGGAGGAGGAGGGGATCGTGCCCCTGCGGGCACGGATCGCCGAGCGGCTGCACCAGAGCGGCCCGACGGTCAGCCAGACCGTGGCCCGCATGGAGCGGGACGGCTTGCTGACCGTCGAGGGCGACCGCCACCTGCAGCTGTCGGAGCAGGGGCGCCAGCTGGCCACCGCGGTCATGCGCAAGCACCGGCTGGCCGAGTGCCTGCTCGTCGATGTCATCGGCCTGGACTACGCCGACGTGCACGAGGAGGCCTGCCGCTGGGAGCACGTGATGAGCGAGGCGGTGGAGCGCAAGCTGCTGACCCTGCTCGGCCACCCCAGCGTCTCCCCGTTCGGCAACCCGATCCCCGGCCTGGACGCGCTCGGGGGTGAGACCTCCGCGGTGCTCGACTCGCTGACGCTGCTGTCCACCTCGGCGACCGTCGAGGGCCGCCGGGTCACCATCCGGCGGATCAGCGAGCAGCTCCAGGAGGACGCCGGCCTGCTGCGCTCCCTGGCCGACCGCGGGCTGCGGCCCGGCGCGACGGTGGTGGCCACGTCCAGCAACGGCACGATCAGCCTCGACGGCCAGCCGCTGCCGGCGGGCGTGGCCCAGCACGTGTTCGTCGCCGTCGTCGACGCGGACCTCACGCCCGCGGACCTCACGCCCGCGGAGGCCGCGGCCCGGGCGTAACAGCCCGGGCGGAACAGCCCGGGTGTGGCGGCCCGGCCGTGGTCCGGTCCCGGCGGCGCCCGGCATCCCGCTCGCGCGGGACGCCGGGCGCCGCTTCGTATCGTGGTCGCCACTCGTGGTCGTCACCCCGAGTGCCGTTCCCCCGCGAGGAGCCCCGGTGAGCCAGCCCGACGCCGACAGCACCGCCGACAGCACCGCCGACAGCACCACCGACAGCACCACCGACAGCACCACTGACAGCACCGCCGACAGCTCCGCCGGCGACACCACCGGTGCTGCTGCCGGGCACCCCTTCGCGCGGCTGGCCGACTTCGCCGCCGTCCCGCGGGTGGCCGGGCTGGCGCTCTCGCCCGACGGCCGGCGCCTGGCGGTCTCGGTGCAGACCCTCGACCCCGAGGGGAAGAAGTGGGTCTCGGCGCTGTGGGAGGTCGACCCCGAGGGGCAGCGCCCGGCCCGGCGGCTGACCCGCAGCGCCCCGGGCGAGTCGGCCCCGGCCTTCGCGCCCGACGGCACGCTGCTGTTCCTCTCCGCCCGGCCCGACCCGGCGGCGACCGACGGCGCGGAGCCCAGGCCCGCGCTGTGGGCGCTGCCGCCCGGCGGCGGCGAGGCCCGCCCGGTGGTCACCCGGACCGGCGGGGTCGGCGGCTTTGCGGTGGCCGCCGACAGCGGCGAGGTGGTCGCGGTGGCCTCGACCATGCCCGGCGCGGCCGACGCCGCCGAGGACGAGCAGCGCCGCAAGGCCCGCAGCGACGCCGGGGTGTCGGCGATCCTGCACGAGGCCTATCCGGTGCGGTACTGGGACGCCGACCTCGGCCCCGCCGTCCCGCACCTGTTCTGGGCCGGCGTGCTGCCGGCGGAGGGTCCGGCGGGCGAGCCGGCGCAGCCCGTGCAGCTGCGCGACCTGACACCGGACGCCGGCCCGCCCACCGGCGCCGGCGAGTGGGTGACCCTCTCCCCCGACGGCCGGCTGGCCCTGCGCGTCGAGCAGGTGCCCGACGGGCCGGCCGGGCGGCGGGACCGGCTGGTGCTGGTCGAGACGGCGACCGGTGCGGGCCGGGTGCTGGTCGACGACCCGCTGGCCGACGTGCACACCGGGGGCTTCTCCCCTGACGGTGCCACGGTGGTCTGCGTCCGCGAGAGGACGACGACCTACGCCGAGCCCCCGGACTACACGCTGCTGCTGGTCGACGTCGCCACCGGCGAGGCCCGCGACCTCACCGCCGGCTTCGACCGCTGGCCCAGCGCGCCGCAGTTCAGCGCCGAGGGCGACGCCGTCTACTTCCTGGCCGACGACGACGGCCGGCACGCGCTGTTCCGCGTGGCACTGGCCGGTGGGCAGCCGGTGCGGCTGACCTCCGACGGCGCCTACAGCGACCTGCAGGTGGCCCGCGACGGCAGCGCGCTGTTCGCCCTGCGCTCGGCCTACGATGAGCCGCCGGCCCCGGTGCGCCTGGACCCGCAGGCGACCGGTCAGCACCCCGACCCGCTGCCGAACCCGGGCACGATCGCCCGGCTGCCCGGCACGCTCACCGAGGTGCAGGCCACGGCCGCCGACGGCACGCGGGTGCAGTCGTGGCTGGTGCTGCCCGAGGGCGCCGGCGCGGAGGCCCCGGCGCCGCTGGTGCTGTGGATCCACGGCGGGCCGCTGATGAGCTGGAACTCGTGGTCGTGGCGCTGGTGCCCGTGGGTGCTCGCCGCCCGCGGCTACGCGGTGCTGCTGCCCAACCCGGCGCTGTCGCAGGGGTTCGGGCAGGAGTTCGTCCGGCGCGGCTGGGGTGAGTGGGGCGGTGCTCCCTACACCGACCTCATGGCCGCCGTGGACGCCGCCCTGGAGCGGCCCGACCTCGACGCCGACCGCACCGCCGCGATGGGCGGGTCCTTCGGCGGCTACATGGCCAACTGGGTGGCCACCCAGACCGACCGCTTCCGCGCCATCGTGACCCACGCCAGCCTCTGGGACCTCGACTCCTTCGTCGGCACCACGGACGCGGCCTACTACTGGGAGAAGGAGTGGGGCGACCCGCTCGCGGAGCCCAAGCGCTACGAGCAGAACTCGCCGCACCGCTTCGCCGACGCCATCCGCACGCCGGTGCTGGTCATCCACGGCGACCGCGACTACCGCGTGCCCGTCGGCGAGGGCCTGCGGCTCTGGTACGACCTGCAGAAGCGCGGCGTGCCCTCCCGGTTCCTCTACTTCCCCGACGAGAACCACTGGGTGCTCACGCCCGGCAACTCCACCGTCTGGTACGAGACGGTGCTCGCGTTCCTCGCCGAGCACGTCCTCGGGCAGAAGTGGCGACGCCCGGACCTGTTGTGAGTGGGGTGGGACGCATGGCCGACAAGCCCCAGCGGGCCGTCGTCTACGCGCGCATCAGCGATGACCGGGAAGGTCGCGCGGCCGGAAACATCAAGCGCGTCCGTTACGGAGCACTAACGACCTATAAGGGCGGGTGTTACAGGAACGGTCCGAACTGGAGCCCCGTACTGACGAGGAAGCCGGCCAGCAGCCCGGAGCGGTACTGCATCCGTCTCAGCCGCGTCTTCACCAGCGCCGTCAGCTCGGCGAGAGTGTGCTTGGTCAGGTTGGCCAGCGACCGCTTCAGGTGCGACCACACCGGCTCGACGGGGTTGAGCTCGTGGGCGTAGGGCGGCAGCCGGTAGACCGTCAGCCACGGCCGGGCGGCGATCAGTTCGGCCATGGCCTTGCTGGCGTGGGTGCTCAGGTTGTCCCAGACTCCCACGATCGGCCCGCCCAGCTGCTGATGAGCGGCGTCGAGCAGGACGGCGTAGTCGGCCTCGGTGAACCCCTTGCGCCCGCCGCCGCGCCGGCCGCGGTGGGTGCGGTAGATCAGCCGCGGCCGGCGCCCGGGCCGGGTGGCCAGCAGCGCGGCCACCGACACTCGGGGGCTGATCGCCGCAGTCACCCGCACCACCGGGGTACGCCCCCGCCGGCCCCGGGTACGACCTTTGGGCGGCCTGAGCCCCTGGCCGGACTCGTCTTCGAAGACTCCCCAGGCGCCCAGGTCCGCCGCCGTCCTGTTATCTGCGGCCAGCTCTCCTCCCGCCAGGCGGCGATCTGCTCCTCATCCCGCTCGACCGCGCGCCGGGCGGGTACCTGCACGCTCCAGCCCAGGCGGTGCAGCAGCAGGTCCACCCCGGGCAGGGTGTCGTCCACGCCGAACCGCTCACGCACGACCGCGGCGATGCGCGCCAGCGTCCAGCACTGATCGGTCCAGCCCAGGCGGCCGGGCCGGCCTCCAGCAGCACCTGCAGCTCCTCGCGCTGGGCCGCGGTGAGCCGGCAGCGGGCCCCGCCCGGGCCCTGGGAGGCCAGGGCCGGGCGGCCGCCGGCGGCCAGCGCCCGCCGCCACCGGTTGACCGACATCCGGGTCACCCGGAACCGGACGGCCACCTCGGCGTCGGTGGCGCCCTCCTCGATCCACTCCGCGGCCTGCAGCCGCACCTTCTCCCGTCGGGCGCACTCCTCGGCGGTCAGCCCGCCACCCTGGGCATACCTCATGGGTAGGGCATAGCGCGCGCCGCGCCGGCTGTCAGCAGACTACGGAACTCCCGCCATTAATGATCGTTAGATGCGTGATGAGGCTGATACGCATCATTTCTCCTCGACGGGATAACGGACTGCCTCACCAATAAAAGTGATGCTTCTGAATGGGCTGCTATGGGGTGGGGGTCGCCCAGGGCCGCGTCAAAGTCTGAAATCCTGTCTGAGCTGCGAAGGTGGTCGACACTGGCCCCGGTGAGGCGCCTGAGCCTTCCCGGTGGCTCCCTGCCTGCAAGGTCACCACCGGCCTTCCGCCAGGTCGGACTGACCTGGCGGTTCGGTGCGCCGGGCAGCACGGCCATGTTGACTCCTCGCCGCAGCGTCCTTGGTGGCATCTGCGCAGCTCAGAGGCCTGCACGACGACTTTGACGGGACCCTGGAGGGTCGCCGAGGAGTCGCCTGGACGGGTGGTCCGGCAGAAGGGACCGTTGCCCGGTGAGGTTTCCTCACCAGGATTGGCCGTTCGCGGACGGAGGGGACCGGCATCGCTGCAGGTCAGCGCCACGCACCGCCGGGTGTCGAGTGTCGCCTGGCGGGAGCTGGCGCCGCGTAGCCGCCATCGACGTCGCTGACGACCCGCGGCAGCCCTGACCAGCGGCGCCGGCCGCCCTCTGCAACTGGGTCGGGATTCCTAGTGAGAAGACCTCAATCTCCGCAGGTCAGACCGGACCCCCGACTCTGACGCGGCCCTCCTGTTCGAACCTGTTCCGTTTTCCTGTGGCCAGGGGTAGCTTTCAGCCCCCGTAGCGCGCGAGCTGCATCTGATCACGGGGGAACGTCATGGCTCGTCCTGCTCGCCAGCCACCAAGCAGGATTGTCCTGGGGGTCGTCGGACTCCCCGTCATTCCTGTTGGTGATCGCCGGGTCGACCGGCGGCGGACTGCTGGTCGGGCTGGCCGTCCTGGGGCTGGCGCTGCTGCTAATCGGTGTCGGCGCGGCGATCGTCCACCGGGCCCGGTGGGCGTTCATCGCCAACCGCAAGATCCGCGCTGCTGTGGCAGCTGCTGGGCTGGTCATGCTCGTGGTGGTCGCCGCCACCGCTCCGCCGACTGCACCGGCGGCGACCAGGCTCGCTCGGCCCGGACGCCCGTCGATCGGTGTCGGTCAAAAAAATTGTGCTTGGCCCGCGCCCGTGAACGGATGGCATCCGAGCCCCGTACATACCAGTGATCCCGATCACAGCTGATCGGGCTGACACTTGCGGAGTCCCTCATGCGACTAGCCGTCTGGACCGGAGCGATCGCGACTCTTGGCATCGCGGCCACGAGTCTGCCCACCCCCGTGCGCTGGCGCACGGTGCGGACGGCGGACAGATTGCGGATCGCTTGGAGAACGAGATGCGTTCGAGAAGAAACCTGGGCATGCATGCACAGGGATCAATGGGGGCCTGGAAAGGCCCACCCCCCGGACGCAGAATGCTCGTTACCTCGCGGTGTCCACGCGGTTTCGTGGAGTGGTCCGAGAGGAGTTGCACTCACGCCCCCAGAGGCGCAACGACGTGCTCATCGGGACATGGGTCTGCATGACTCCGGCGCCATCGCGCGTCCTGACAATCCGAATCGTGGCGAGGTGACGGCTGCGCGATGTGGGTCGACTCGTGTTCGGTTGCCAGGGGGTGGCTCATGCCCGGGGGCAACTCATGAGAACAGATCACAGCCTCCGCGCGGATGTCATGGGTGCGGGTTGTCATGGGGGTGGGCTGATGGGGGTCTCGGCACGTCCACGTCCTTCATGCCATGGACCACGTCTCGTTTGTCGCGGTCGTCGAGAACCGCGAAGAGTGCTCGTGCCTGCTCGTGCAGGCCTGCCGTCGGTCTAGAACTCCACCAGGTGGCGCGCGGCTCTGCCGCACATCGACGCGCTCGTCGTGGCCACACCACCGAGCACGAACCTGCCAATCGCCGTGGCGGCGATCCCTGCACTGTTCGTCCTCGACGTCGCACTTCGTCGGCGAGTCCCCTCACGAACCGCGCCGGTACGAGTGAGCAGCTGAGAGGTCTGCTGCCGATGAGGATTCCATCATGACAGTCATATGCGATCCTCAGGCCTTCAACGAGGAGGATTTGTACATCGACCTCCGACTGATCTCGAGACACTCGCTCTTTCTGAAGTGCGAGGGCTTCAACTTCGCCGGTTCGGTCAAGTTCAAGACCGCGAAGGAAATGGTGGAGGCTGCTGAGCAGGACGGGACTGTGCGGCCTGGTGCGATCCTGATCGAGTCTTCCTCCGGGAACCTCGGCGTGGCGCTGAGCATGATCGCGGCCAGCAAGGGCTACCGGTTCCTCTGTGTGACCGACCCTCGGTGCAACCTCTCCAGCAGGCGGCTGATGGAGGCGCTGGGCGCCCAGGTGCACATCATCACCGAGCCCGACCCCGTGGGGGGCTTCCTCGGCGCTCGGAAGGACTACGTCCGGGCGATGTGCGCCTCCGACGACCGGTACGTGTGGCTGAACCAGTACAACAACCCCCGCGCCTGGATGGCCCACTACCGTACGACGGCACCGGCCATCGCCCGCTCCTTTCCCGAGCTGGACGTGTTGTTCGTCGGGGCCGGCACCACCGGGACTCTGATGGGCTGCGCCCGCTGGTTCCGGGACTGGCACCGGCCGGTGAAGATCGTCGCGGTTGACAGCGTCGGCTCGGTGACCTTCGGCGGCCCGGCCGCCCGGCGGATGATCCCCGGCCTGGGCAGCGGCGTCCGCCCGGAACTGCTTGATGAGTCCTTCATCGACGATGTGGTCCTCGTCGAGGAGGTGGACACCATCCGAGCCTGCCACCGGATGGCTCGCCGCGGGTTTCTGTTCGGCGGCTCCACCGGCACGGTGGTCAGCGGCGCCATGAACTGGCTGACCCGGCACGACGGGCGGGACGTCACCGCGGTGACCATCGCCCCGGACCTCGGTGAGCGCTATCTCGACACCCTCTACCAGTTCAACTGGGTCGAGGGCCTCTACGGCAGGGACGCACTCCCTCCCGACATGGGAGCCGAGGCGAAGCTGGCCGTGCTCGAGCCACGGTCACCCGCGTACCGATCGTCCGTCTCGTCCGACCTGCGCTGAGGCGGAGGCGCAGGGGACGACACACACCCCCCAGCACGTGCACAGATCTTCGTCTACGCGATCTAGGAGTCCATGACGTGGGGTACTCGATCGAGGTCCTGACGGCTGCTCCGACAGCGGCCGCGGCCGTTCATGATCAGCAGGCCCTGCAGACCCAGGCCGTCCTGGCCGCGGTGCTGGCCGACGTCCTGCAGGTCGAGCAGGTCCCGGTCGATGCCCACGTCTTCAACGACTTGGGCGCGGACTCCATGAGCATGGCGCGCTTCTGCGCCCGCGTGCGCAAGCAGGCAGACCTCCCCACGGTCTCGATGAAAGACGTCTACCAGCACCCGACGATCCACAGCCTGGCCGCCGCCTTCAGCGCCGACATGCCTGCCGCGACCGAGCAGTCGGTCCCGGTGCCGGCCGCGGCACCGTCACCTGCCCCCGCCGACACGGCGCAATACCTCCTCTGCGGAACCCTGCAGGCGCTGTTCTTCTTCGGCTACTGCTTCCTCGCCGCGGTTGTCAGCGTGGCCGGCTACGGCTGGATCTCCGACGGCGGGGGGATCGTCGACCTCTACGCGCGGTCGGTCGTCGTCGGCGGTGCGGCCTTCGTCGGGCTGACCATCTTGCCCATCCTGGTGAAGTGGGCGCTGATCGGGCGGTGGAAGCCGCAGCAGTTCCCGGTCTGGAGCCTCGCGTACGTCCGCTTCTGGATCGTCAAGACGCTGATCCAGCGGAATCCGATGTTGCTGTTCTTCAGCGGCACGCCCCTGTATGTCTGGTACCTGAGGGCGCTGGGCGCGAAGGTCGGCCGGGACGTCGCGATCTTCGTCCGGCAGGTGCCGGTGGCCACCGACCTGCTGACCATCGGCGACGGGACGGTGATCCGGAAGGACGTCCTGATCAGCGGCTACCGAGCCTACGCCGGCCAGATCCAGATCGGCCGGATCACCCTCGGCAGGGACGTGGTCGTCGGCGAGGCCTCGGTCATCGACATCGAGACGTCGATGGGGGACGGCGCCCAGCTCGGCCACCGGTCGTCGCTGCACGCCGGTCAGGCGGTGCCCGCGGGTGAGAGCTGGCACGGAGCGCCGGCCCGGCGGGCCGACGTCGACTACCGGCTGATCCCGCCTCGGGTCTGCAGCACCCGCCGCACCGTGGCCTACACCCTGCTCAAGCTGGTCACGGTGCTGCTGGTCAACCTGCCGCTGGCGATTGGCGGCCTGGCCCTCCTGGCCCTCGCGTTCCCCGGCCTCGGCGAGCTGCTCGACGCCGGCCCACTGGCCTTGACCAGTGCGATGTTCTACCTCAACGCGCTGGTCGGCTCACTGATTCTCTACTTCGGCACCTACGTCGTCGGCTTCCTGTTCGTCACGACCGCCCCCCGGCTGCTGAGCGTGTTCATCACACCGGGCCAGGTCTATCCCCTGTACGGCTTTCACTACTCCGTACAGCGGACGATCACGAAGGCGACGAACGCCAAGCCGTTGCTGAGGCTCACCGGCAACAGCTCCTACGTCGTCCACTACCTCAAGGCCCTGGGGTACGACCTCGGGCAGGTGGAGCAGACCGGGTCGAACTTCGGTGAGGCGGTGAAACACGACACCCCGTACCTGACCTCGGTCGGCAGCGGCACGATGGTCGCTGACGGGCTGTCTGTCTCGAACGCCGACTTCTCCAGCACGTCCTTCAGGGTGTCCCGGGCCTCGATCGGCGCACACAGCTTCCTCGGGAACGCAATCGCCTATCCCGCGGAGGCCAGGATCGGGGACGACGTCCTGCTCGCGACGAAGGTGATGGTCCCGATCGACGGGGAGCTCCGGGAGGGCGTCGGGCTGCTGGGCTCGCCTGCCTTCAAGATCCCGCGCACCGTCTTCCGCGACGCCACGATCGACGCCCACCTCCAGGCCCCGGGTGAGCTGTCCCGCCGGCTGTCCGCCAAGAACCGGCACAACCTCGTCACCATGGGCTTGTTCCTGCTGCTCCGCTGGGTCGACGTCTTCGCCGTGACCGTGATCACCACGGCCGGTCTCGACCTCAGCGACCGCTACGGCGCGATCGCGGTCGCGGTGTCCATGGTGGTCGACGTCCTGTTCGTCACCGTCTACACCACGCTGACCGAGCGCGCCTTCACCGGTTTCCGGCCGCTGACCCCGCAGCAGTGCTCGATCTACGACCCGTACTTCTGGTGGCACGAGCGCTACTGGAAGCTGATGGCCGACACGCAGCCGAACTTCTACAACGGCACGCCGTTCAAGAACGTCATCTGGCGGCTGCTGGGTGTCCGGCTCGGCCGCCGGGTGTTCGACGACGGCGCCGCCATCCCTGAGCGGACGCTGGTCACCATCGGGGACGACTGCACCATCAACGCTGGGACCTCGATCCAAGGCCACTCGCAGGAGGACGGCGGCTTCAAGTCCGACTACATCGCGCTCGGCGCCGGCGTCACCCTCGGGGTCGGCGCCTGGGTGCACTACGGCGTGACCATCGGCGATGGCGCGATGCTCGGTCCCGACGCCTTCCTCATGAAGGGCTCGGAGATCCTGCCGGGCGAACACTGGGGCGGCAACCCGGCGCAAGAGCTGCGGGATGACGAACTGCCCACCGGCCTGCCCGCGTCGGCCCCCGCCTCGGACGACGCCCCCCACGACCACGGCCCGACCGGGCGCACCCGCGACACCATGGAGGAGCTCATGGACGTGTTCCCCGAGGACGCCCTCTCCGACGGTCGGCACGAGGCCGTCCCGCCACGGCGGAGGGCCGGCCGACACCGCGCCCGCCAGCGCCACCAGGCGGCGACCCGGTGAACGAGGTGGACACGGTCACGGCGCCGGACGCCGGCCGCACGTTCTGGCGGAAGGTGCTCACGGCCGCCGGACAGACCACGCTCCCACGGTGGACACTCAACCCAGTGCCAGGGGTGGCGGAGCACGAGGCACCGGTACCCAGTGAGCTGCTGATGGCGGTGCAGGAGCTGGCCGACCACCTGGCCGTCCACCCGAGCGCGGTGCTGCTGGCCGCGCACGCCCGGGTACTCATGGCGCTGTCCGGCGACCGCGAGGTGCTGACCGGCTATGTGGCCGGTCCGGACGACCGGACGCTGCCGTGCCGGCTGAACACCGGCTCCGGCTCTTGGCGCGAGCTCGTGCGGGAGGCCGCGCACGCCCGGGCGGAGCTGCTGGCGCACCGAGACGTTCTCGTCGAGGCCCTGCGCCGGGAGCCAGGCCTGACCGACGCGTCGTCCGAGGCCGCGGTGGACCCGGACGGCGTCGGTGGCGACCTGCCCGATGCCGCCGTCCTTTCCGTCAGCGCCGTCCCGCACGGCGACTCCCTCGGACTGCGGCTGCGGTACCGAACTGACGCCGTGGACGCCGCGACCGCCCAGCGGATCGGCGACTACCACCTCACCGCGCTCCGACTCATGACCGCTGCCCCCGGCGCCGACCCCGCACGGCAGAGCCTGCTCTCTGCCGAGGAACTTGAGTTCCAGCTCGAGGGGCTGGCCGGACCCCGCCGCGAGTTGCCGGACCGCCGGGTGCACGAACTGATGGAGGAGCAGGCCCGCCGCCGCCCGGACGACGTCGCCGCCGTGCACGGGAACGCCCGGATCAGCTACGGCGAGCTAGACGCCCGCGCCAACCGGGTGGCCAGGGCGCTGCTGGCCCGCGGGCTCGCGCCGGAGGACGTCGTCGCCGTGGTCACCGAACGCGACCTGGACTGGCTGACCGCCGTCCTCGCGGTGTTCAAGGCCGGTGGCGCCTACCTGCCCGTCGAGCCGCACTTCCCCGCCGACCGGATCGCCACCGTGCTGACCCGCGCCGGCTGCCGGCTGGCGCTCACCGAGCCGGGCAGCACCACCTCGCTCGACGCGGCCCTGACCGGGCTGCCCGGCGTGCGGGCGCTGCACGTCGGCGACGCCGCCGACGAGGGGCACTCCGCCACCAGCCCCGGCGTCGCGGTCGGCCCCGGGCAGCTCGCCTACCTCTACTTCACCTCCGGGTCGACCGGTGAGCCCAAGGGCGCGATGTGCGAGCACGCGGGGATGCTCAACCACGTCCTGGCCAAGATCGACGACCTCGGCGTCGCCGAGGGCCGGGTGGTCGCGCAGGTCGCCCCGCAGTGCTTCGACATCTCGCTGTGGCAGCTGGTGTCGGCGCTGGTGGTCGGTGGGCGGACGGTGCTCGTGCCGCAGGACGTCGTCCTCGATGTGGAGCGCTTCGTCGACCGGCTGGTCGACGAGCACGTCGCCGTGGTGCAGCTGGTCCCCTCCTACCTCGAGGTCGTGCTCACCTACCTGGAGGTGCACCCCCGCGGGCTGCCCGACCTGCGCTGCGTGTCGGTCACCGGCGAGGCGGTGAAGAAGGAACTCGTGCGGCGCTGGTTCGCCGCGCAGCCGGGCATCGCGCTGGTCAACGCCTACGGGCTGACCGAGACCTCCGACGACACCAACCACGCGGTCCTGCGGTCGGTCCCGGAGACCGACCGGGTGCCGGTGGGACGCCCGGTCGCCAACGTCGAGGTGCGGGTGGTCGACGAACACCTGGTGCCGGTGCCGCTGGGCGCACCCGGCGAGATCATCTTCTCCGGCGTGTGCGTCGGCCGCGGCTACGTCAACGACCCGGAGCGGACCCGCCGGGCCTTCGTGCCCGACCCGTACCGCCCCGGTCGGCGGCTGTACCGCAGCGGCGACTCCGGCCGCTGGCTGCCCAGCGGTGAACTGGAGTTCCTCGGCCGCCGGGACAGCCAGGTGAAGATCTCCGGCTTTCGGATCGAGCTCGGCGAGGTGGAGAACACCCTGCTGCGAGTGCCCGGCGTGCGCAACAACGCGGTGGTGGTTGCCGAGGGCCCCGACCACAGCAGGCACCTGGTGGCCTTCTTCACCGGCGACGAACTGCCGGACGACGTCCTGCGGGACCGGCTGGCCGCGTCACTGCCGGCGTACATGGTGCCGCGCGCCTTCCACCGCCGGCCCACGCTGCCGCTGACCCCCAACGGCAAGGTCGACACCAAGGTCCTCACCGCGCTGGCCGGCGAACTCGCCGCGGTGGCCGAGGGCACCGCCGCCCCGCGGACGCCGAGCGAGCTGCGGGTCGCCGCCGCCTGGTCGACGGTGCTCGGCATCCCGGCCGACCAGATCGGCCGGACCGACGGCTTCTTCGACCGCGGTGGGACGTCGCTGTCAGCGGTGAAACTAGCGATCGCGCTGGACCGCGCCGTCTCCCTGCCCGACCTCCTCCAGCACCCCGTCCTGGCCGACCTCGCCGCCCTGCTCGACGAGCGCGGCCACCCCTCTCCCGTCCCCTCCCCCCGAGCTCCGGAAGGCAGTGCGATATGACGTCCTCATCCCCAGCATCCCTCCTCGACGTGGACCTGCGCCTGGGCAGCCCCCCGGTGCTGCGCGTCGGCGCACCCGGCGACCCCTCGGCCTGGGCGGCCGAGCACCGCGGAGCGCTGCGCGCCGCCGTCGTCGACCACGGGTCGGTGCTGGTCCGCGGCCTGGGCCTCGCCGACGCCGGCACGGTCGCCGCCGTGGCCGGCCGGCTGACCGACCGGCTGGTCCTCGAGCGGGAGGCCTTCGCACCCCGGCAGCCGCAGCCCGGCAAGCTGTACTCGACCACGCCCTGGCCGGCCAACCAGCCGATGTGCATGCACCACGAGCTCAGCTACGCGCTGGAGTTCCCCGGCCTGCTGCTGTTCGCCTGCCTGACCGCGCCGGCCGAGGGCGGCGCGACCGCGGTGGCCGACGCGCCCACCGTGCTCGACGCGCTCCCGGTCGACCTCGTGGCGCGCTTCGAGCGCGAGGGATGGCTGCTGCTGCGCAGCTACAACGACGAGATCGGCGCCCCCTGGCCCGAGGCCTTCGGCACCGACGACCGCGGCACGGTGGAGGCCTACTGCCGGGCCAACGGCATCGACGTCGAGTGGCAGCCCGACGGCGGGCTGCGCACTCGGCAGCGGCGCAGCGCCGTCGTCCGACACCCGGTCACCGGGCGGCGCTGCTGGTTCAACCAAGTGGCGTTCCTCAACGAGTGGACGCTGGCCGAGGAGGTGCGCGAGTACCTGGTCGACGTCTACGGCCCCGAGGGGCTGCCGTTCACCACCGCCTACGGCGACGGGGAGCCGATCGGGGAGGACGTCGTGGCGCTGCTCAACTCCGTCTACGAGCGGCACACCGCCCGCGAACCATGGCAGGACGGCGACCTGCTGCTGGTCGACAACGTGCGCACCGCGCACAGCCGGGAGGCCTACACCGGGCCCCGTGAGGTGCTGGTCGCCCTCGCGGATCCGGTGCACCTGGCGGACTGCTCCCCGACGGTCCCGGTGGGTGCCCGGTGACCGCCGCCGTCCCGTCCTTCGCGGTGGTGCCCGGCGCCCAGGTGCAGCGCGCCCTGCAGGGCAACGAGAAGCAGGTCATGGAGCTGGTCGAAGCGACCTACCTGGTGCACGCGTCCGGGGACACGGTCAACCCGCCGTCGTACTTCCTGCGCTTCCCCGACCGGCCCTCGGTCCGGATCATCGCGCTGCCGGCCTCGATCGGCGGGGACGTGCGGGTGCACGGCGTCAAGTGGATCTCCAGCTTCCCGGACAACGTGGCGGCCGGGATCCCGCGGGCCTCAGCGGTGCTGGTCCTCAACGACCACCAGACCGGCTACCCATTCGCCTGCCTGGAGGCCTCGGTGGTCAGCGCGACCCGGACGGCGGCGTCCGCGGCACTGGCGGCCGACTGGCTGACCCGCGACCGCGGCCGCCCGGCGCGGGTCGGGTTCGTCGGGGTGGGGCTCATCGCCCGCTACGTGCACACCTACCTGACCGGCACTGGCTGGTCGTTCGACGAGGTGGGCGTGCACGACCTGTCCGCCGACAGCGCGGCCGGCTTCTGCGGCTACCTGGAGCGCACGGGCACCGCCGGTCGGGTCACCGTGCACGACAGCCCCGAGGCGGTGGTGCGCGCCAGCGACCTGGTCGTCTTCGCCACCATCGCCGGGCAGCCCTACGTCTCCGACGTGTCGGCGTTTGCCCACTGTCCCGTGGTGCTGCACGTGTCGCTGCGCGACCTCGCACCCGAGGTGCTGCTGGCCTCGACCAACCTGGTCGACGACGTCGAGCACTGCCTCAAGGCCGACACTTCGCCGCACCTGGTCGAGCAGCTGACCGGCAACCGCGACTTCCTGCTAGGCACGCTCGCCGAAGTGATGACCGGGCTGGTGACGGTGCCCGACGACCGGCCCGTAATCTTCTCCCCGTTCGGGCTGGGCGTGCTGGACCTGGCGGTCGGCCGCTTCGTACACGACGAGGTGGCGCGGACGGGCGACCTGCACGTGGTCGACGACTTCTTCACCGAGCTGTCCCGCTACGGATGACCCGGGGTGCCAACGTACGTACAGCCGCCCCAGCCACGTTCGGGGCCTGACCTGGCGCCTCTGCCCGGGGTGTGCCAAGTGTGGTGGGCGTGCCCGGGCGACGTCCGCCCAGAACACGACACGCTGCTCGGTGACGCGGACCTGGCCCGGCGGGACCGTCTGGCCCATCCGGCCGATCGGCAGCGGCTGACAACGGGCGCGGCGGTCGCCCGGCTGGTGCTGGGGGCGGCCCTCGGGACGCCGCCGGCAGCGCTGCGGATCGACCGGACCTGCACCGCCTGCGGCTCGCCGCACGGCCGGCCCCGGCTGCTGGACGCCGAGGGGCTGCACTTCTCGGTCTCCCACTCAGGCCACTGCGTCGCCGTCGCCGTGCTGCCCGGCAGCCCGGTCGGCGTGGACGTCGAGGAGGTCGGCCGTTTCGCGCCCGGCGAAGTCGGTGAGCTGGCCGGCTGCGCGCTGCCCAGCCGCGAGCGGGACTACCTGGCCCGGCTGCCGGCCGCCCAGCAGCCGTGGGCGTTCACCGTCTCCTGGGTGCGCCGGGAGGCGGTGCTCAAGGCCACCGGCCAGGGACTCGGCGTTCCGCCGGATGAGCTCGTCCTCACTCCGCCGTCCACCCCGCCGCGGGTGCTGCACCGGAACGGTTCGGAACCGGTGTGGCTGCACGACCTGCTCGCGCCGGCCGGCGTCGTCGCCGCGCTGGCCGGCGTGGGCCCCGCCCCGGACGACGTCGTCGACCGGGACGCCGGGCCGCTGCTGCGTCGGAGCAGACGGCGGCTGTCCGGACCGACCATCCGCAGCCAGCGGTCCTCGTAGCCGTCGAGGTCAGCTCAACCGCGCCGCCCTCACCGACCGGCGTTGTATCGGTGACCAGCAGTCCTGCAAGCAGTGGCCAGCGTCGCAGCCGTCCGGAGTCAGCGGCACGCTGCGCGGCTCAGGGCTCCGAGGTTATGGAGGGCGACCAGCGCGGCGTCGTCCCAGTTGCACAGATTGGCCAGCGCCGGGCGGAGGTGTTCGGGGACCCACTGACCGACTCGGCCGGCTCCTGCCCCGACGTCCAGCACGTCTCCCGCCCCGAGCGCATGTGCGATGGAGTTGTCGAAGCCGCCCAGCGCGGAGGTCGACCGGGAGCCGGGAGCCGGGAGCACATCAACACCACCGGCGGCGGCAATGCAGATCTGCGCCCCCTGTTGTAGGACCCAAAGTCCAGGAGGTCACCGGCCGCGACGTCGAGGACTACGACTGAAGCCGGCGTTCTGCCTTTGCGGTAGTGGGCGGCCCGGGCCTGGGCCTGGCGTCGTCGGCGCCACCACGACCCGTCGGTGGCGCGATCCGGGGTCGAAGTACAAAGCCGCCCCTCGGACACAGCTGCGTGGACACCTGCTCGGGTGCGCCGGTACCCCGAGTCAGATCGGGGACGAGGACAGGACCTCCTGCGCGTAGAAGTCCGAGGAAGAGCTGCCCCAACCGCCGGACGACCGGGACTCGCTCGCCGGCAGTCGGCGCGTACGCCCCCGTGGCGGGCCCCTCCAGGAGGGCCGCGGCCCACCCCTCGCGGGATCGGCGCGGGGCCCGGAGGGGAGCCCCGAGCGGCGGCTCACCCGGTGGTCAGCGTGTCGGTGATCAGCGCGCGGAGCTCGGCCGGGGGCAGGCAGGCCGCCAGGCCCTCGGCGAGCAGCCGGGGCAGCGAGGCGCCCGGGTCGGCGGCCAGGGCCCGGTCGAGGGCGATGTTGGCCATGGCGCCGTCGCCGCGCAGCCACGCGCTGACGGCCAGCAGCGTGGCCGGCGGGCCGTCGAGCGGCACCGGCGCGCGGCGGGTGCACTCGGTCCAGAGCACCTCGGCGGCCGCGGCGTCCTCCCCCAGCGCCAGCCCCAGCGCCCGGTCGCGGACCTCGCTCAGGGTCAGCGCCCAGAGCACCCGGGCCACCCGGGCGTCGGGGAGCCGGGTGCTCGCGGTGGCCGGGCCGGGGCGGCAGGCCGCGACGGCCTCGGCGACCGCGGCGTCGCACTCCTCCGCCACGGCCGGACGGCCCGCCGTGCGCAGCCGGGCGGCGTGCTCGCGCCCGGCGCGCAGGCACGCCTCGGCCATCGCCGCGACCCCGGTGACCTCCGTCGGCGGGGCGATGCGGGCGGCGAGCGCCGCCCGGTCCGCGGCGAGGACCGCGCCGCCGGCGACGGCCGCCGCGGCCAGCGGGCTGGCGCCCCCGGGCAGCGGGGTGCCGCTCCCGGGCTCGCAGCACGGGTGGGGGCAGTCGTAGTCCCACCAGCGGCCGGCGCGCACGAGCAGCGCCTCGCGGACCGGCACGTCGAGCGCGTCGAGCGCGAGCACCACCTCGTGCACCAGGTCGCGGTGGGGCAGCTCGGCGATCCCGTCGGGGACCCGGGCGAACGCCGGGAGCGCGGGCCCCGCGGCGTTCCCGGGCACGTCGTCGGGTGCCTCCGACACCACCGCGAGGAGCACCGCGGCCGGGTCGTCGGTGGCGACCCTGGCGGCCAGCGCACGGGCCAGCGCCGCGGTGTCGGCGGGGTGCGGCAGGTCGGCTCGCGCGGTCAGGCCGACCCGGCTGCCGCCCGGCCCGCGCAGGCTGACCAGCACGAGGGACTCGGCGGGGTGGAAGCCGAGCAGGTGGGGCAGTGCCGCGGCGACCTCACCGCTGTCGCCGAGCCGGATGGAGGGGGGCTGGGGTTCGTCCACGCCACCGACCCTGGGCTCCGGCGCCTCCCGCCGGGGCGCGTCGGGCCGGCCTGTGGACCGGCCGGCCGCTGTGGACGGCGCGGGCCGGACCGTCGGTCGAGGGGTGGTGGGGGCAGAGAGGTCCTCAGTCGAGGGCGGCGGCCTGCGCGTCGAACGCCTGCTCCAGGAGGGCGGTGAAGGCGGCCGGGTCGGGGGTGCCGCCCTGCGTGTCGGTGCTCACCAGCACCAGCGCGCGCCCGCCGTCCTGCACGACACCGACCAGCGCCGGGACGCTCAGCAGCCGGCCGTCGGGGCCGGTGACCGTGGTCGTGACGGAGGCACCCGCCGATCCGTCGCCGAGGTCGGGCACGTCGAGTTCCGCGTAGTCGACGGTGGCCGTGCCGACCTGCGGAGAGGTCACCTGCACCGACGTGCACCCGTCCCGGGGCGGCTCGAAGTCGGCCACGGCGTCGGCGGCCGGACCACCGGCGACCAGCGCCTGCACGGTCGTCGTCGTCCCGAGGACGGCGACCTGGGCGGCGACGTCCTCGTACTCGTCGAACGAGGGCTGGGTCCCCGTCACCACGTCGGCGCACTCCGGCGGGGACACCTCCAGGCCCTCGGCCGAGCCGCCGGCCAGCGCGGCACCCTGCGCGAGCTGCGACTCGGTCACCGGGGTGACCTGCGCCCCGGCGCCGAAGGCCTCGGCCGGCAGCAGACCGGGAGCGAGATCGGTGCCGTCCGCGGACGCCGGTCCCGCGCTCGGCGACCCCGCCGCGGACGAGGTGGCCGACGACCCGGTCACCGACGGGGTCGCCGCGGGCGAGGCCGTCCCCTCGGCGTCGCCCCCGCCGCAGGCGGCGAGCAGGGGCGCGGCGAGCAGACCCGCGACAGCGGCGAGGACGGGACGACGGCGGGCGGTCACGGGGCGGACGGTAGCCACGGGACCGGAGGAACCGCAGGTCGGTCGCCCGGACGGGTCACACCTCGTACTGGACGGCGCTGCGGGCGGCCAGGTAGGGGCGCACGTGCTCGGCGATGACCGCCAGGTGCGTGGGGTCGGTCGCGTAGCCCCGGAAGGTCTCGGCGTCGGGGAAGTCGGCGACGAGGATGGTGTGGGCGTTGCCCTCGACGAGGCCGGCGTCGGGCGCGACGCTGAAGGCCAGCGAGCCGGGCACCTGCTCGGGCAGCCGGCGCAGCGCCGCGAGGGTCTCGGCCCGGCGGGCCTCGTCGGCGCTGTCGGACCAGGTGAAGTGGACGACGTGTCGGATCACGCCGGCCACCCTGTCAGGCGGGCCCGGGATGCGGACCGGATGGGGTCGGTAGGGTCCGGCCCATGGGACGACGGCTGCGCATCGCCCTGCTGTCGTACCGGAGCAAGCCGCACAGCGGTGGCCAGGGCGTCTACGTCCGGGCGCTCTCCCGCGAGCTGGCCGCGCTCGGCCACGCCGTCGAGGTGTTCAGCGGCCAGCCCTACCCCGAGCTCGACGACGGCGTCCCGCTGACCCGGCTGCCCGGCCTCGACCTCTACCGCGAGCCCGATCCGTTCCGCACGCCGCGGCCCTCGGAGTTCCGCGACGCCGTCGACGTCCTGGAGTGGGCGGCCATGTGCACCGCCGGCTTCCCCGAGCCGCTCACCTTCACCCTGCGCGCGTCCCGCGAGCTCCTGCCCCGCGCGTCGGAGTTCGACGTCGTCCACGACAACCAGAGCCTCGGCTACGGGCTGCTGCGGCTGGTCCGCGCCGGCGTCCCCACCGTCGCCACCGTGCACCACCCGGTGGCCATCGACCGGCGGCTGGAGCTGGCCGCCGCCCCCACGCTGCGCCGCCGCCTCACCCTCGCCCGCTGGTACGGCTTCACCGCCATGCAGGCCCGGGTCGCGCCGCGCCTGGACGCCGTCACCACCGTGTCGGAGAGCTCCCGGCGCGACATCGAGACCCACCTGCACGTGCCCGCGGCCGGCGTCGAGGTCATCCCGGTCGGCATCGACCCCGCGGTCTTCGCCCGGCCGCCCGCCGGGCAGCGGCGCGACGGCGACTCGATCGTGGTCACCACCAGCGCCGACGTCCCGCTCAAGGGCCTGGCGCACCTGCTCGAGGCGCTGGCCAAGCTGCGCACCGAGCGGCCGGTGCGGCTGACCGTCGTCGGCACGGCGCGCCCGGGCGGGCCGGCGGAGTCCGCGCTGGACCGGCTGGGGCTGCGCGACGCCGTCCGGTTCACCGGCCCGCTGCCCGAGGCCGACCTGGTCGCGCTCCTGCAGCGAGCCACGGTGGCCGCCATCCCCTCGCTCTACGAGGGCTTCTCGCTGCCGGCGGTGGAGGCGATGGCCTGCGGGACGCCGCTGGTCACCACCGACGCCGGCGCGCTGCCGGAGGTCGTGGGCACCCAGGCGGGGCTGCGGGTGCGCGCCGGCGACGTCGACGAGCTGACCGCGGCGCTGCGGCTGGTGCTGGAGAACCCGTCCCTGCAGGAGCAGCTGGGCCGCGCCGGGCGCCGCCGCGTCCTGGCCTCCTACACCTGGCGCTCGACCGCCGAGCGGACCGCGGACTGGTACGCGCAGGTCCTCGAACGGAAGGGACGCCCGTGCTGACGGTCGACTACGACCTGCTCGACGTGCGGCCCGGGATGACCGTGCTCGACCTCGGCTGCGGCGAGGGCCGGCACGCCTTCGAGGCCTTCCGCCGCGGCGCGCGGGTCGTCGCCGTCGACTGGGGCGTGCCCGAGGTGACGACGACGCGGCAGTGGCTCGGCGCGATCGCGGAGGCCGGGGAGGCCCCGGCGGGCGCCCGCCACGAGGTGGTGCGCGGCGACCTGCGGCACCTGCCCGTGCCCGACGCCAGCGTCGACCGGGTCATCGCCTCGGAGGTGCTCGAGCACATCCCCGACGACGCCCGCGCCATGGCCGAGATCGCCCGGGTGCTCAAGCCGGGCGGGCGCGTGGCGGTGACCGTGCCGCGCTTCGGCCCGGAGCGGGTCTGCTGGGCGCTGTCGGACGCCTACCACGCCAACGAGGGCGGCCACGTCCGCATCTACCGCGGCGACGTGCTGCGCGCGCGGCTCGCCGTCGCCGGCCTGGTCCCGGGCCGCCAGCACCACGCGCACGCCCTGCACGCGCCCTTCTGGTGGCTCCGGTGCGCCCTCGGGGTCGACCGCGACGCCGCCGTCGTCCGGGCTTACCACCGGCTGCTGGTCTGGGACCTGACCCACCGGCCGTGGCTGACGCGGACCGCCGAGCGGCTGCTCGACCCGCTGATCGGCAAGAGCCTGGTCGTCTACGCGAACAGGCCCGCCGTCCCGCCGGTCCAGGGCGTCCTCACGGAGCGGGAGAAGACCGCTGCCGCGCGCTGAGCTGCCGGAGCTGCCCGGCGTCCTGGACGGCGCCGCGGTGCGCCGCACCGTGGCCGCGATCGCCGCGGAGCAGGGCCGCGACGGGGCGCTGCCGTGGTTCCGCGGCGGGCAGCTGGACCCGTGGGACTCGGTCGAGGCGGCGATGGCCCTCGACGTCGGCGGCGAGCACGAGCGCGCGGGCGCCGCCTACCGCTGGCTGGCCGCCCGCCAGCGGCCCGACGGCTCCTGGGCCGCGGAGTACCGCGACGGCGCCGAGACGCAGCGCGCGGTCGAGAGCAACCACGCCGGCTACCTCGCCGTCGGCGCCTGGCACTCCTGGCTGGCCAGCGGCGACGAGCGGCTGGTCACCGAGTTGTGGCCGGCCGTGCGCCGCGGCCTGGACCTGGTGGTGCGCATGCAGCTGGCCGGTGGGGCGGTCAGCTGGGCGCTGCGGCCCGACGGCACCCCGGACGACACCGCGCTGCTGACCGGCAACGCCAGCCTGTTCCAGGCGCTGCGCTGCGGCATCGCCCTGGCCGGGCTGACCGGGGAGGCGCAACCGGACTGGGAGCTGGCCGTCACCGACCTCGGGACGGCGCTGCGCGGCGACCCCGGGGCCTTCGCCGACCGGTCCCGGTACTCGATGGACTGGTACTACCCGGTGCTGGCCGGCGCGGTGACGGGTGAGGCCGCGCGCGTGCGGCTGGCCGCCGACTGGGACCGCTTCGTCGTCCCGGGTCTGGGCGCCCGCTGTGTCGCCGACCGCCCGTGGGTGACCGGCGCGGAGACCTGCGAGCTGGCGCTCGCGCTCGTCGTCGCCGGGCAGCACGACGCCGCCCGCGAGCAGGTGGCGGCGATGCAGCACCTGCGCCACGACGACGGCTCCTACTGGACCGGCCTGGTCTACGCCGACGACGCCCGCTGGCCGGTGGAGCGCCCGACGTGGACGGCGGCCGCGGTGGTGCTGGCCGTCGACGCGCTCGCGCAGGCGACACCGGCCGCGGAGCTGTTCGCCGACCCGTCCGCGCTGCCGGCGCCGGGCACGGTGGACACCCCGGGTTCGGCGGCGCCCCTGCCGGGAAGGGTCCAGCCGTGACCAGCACGTCCACCGGACCCGCCGCCACCCGGTCGCCCGCCCCGGACGGCGTGACCGTCGTCGTCATGAGCCGCGACCGGCGCGAGGACCTGCTGGCGACCCTCCCCCGGCACGAGGCCCCGGTGGTGCTGGTGGACAACGGCTCCACCGACGGCACCGTCGCCGCCGTCCGCGCGGCGCTGCCCGAGGTCACCGTGCTGGCGCTGGAGGCCAACGCCGGCGCCCGGGCCCGCACCATCGGCGCCGGGCACGCGGGCACCGAGTTCGTGGCCTTCGCCGACGACGACTCGTGGTGGGCCCCCGGCGACCTCGCCCGCGCCGCGGAGGTCATGCGCGCGCACCCGCGGCTGGCGGTGCTGCAGGCCCGCGTCCTGGTCGGGCCCGAGGAGCGGCTCGACCCGCTGTGCGCGGAGCTGGCCACCAGCCCGCTCGGCACCCCGCCGGACCTGCCGGGGCCGGCCCTGCTCGGCTTCATCGGCTGCGGGGCGATGGTGCGCACCGACGCGTTCCTCGCCGCCGGCGGCTTCGACCCGGTGGTGCGCTTCCCCGGCGAGGAGGAGCGGCTCTCCCTCGACCTGGCCGCCGCGGGCTGGGGCCTGGCCTACGTCGACGCGGTGACCGTGCACCACCACCCCTCGGCCCACCGGCACGACCCGGCCGCGCGGCGCACCGCGATCTGGCGGTCGAAGGTGCTCACCGCGGTGATGCGCCTCCCGCTGCGCGACGTCGTCCGCACCGTCGTCGCCGGGCTGCGGGCCGGCGCGCCCGAGCGCCGCGGCCTGGGGCGGGCCCTGCCCGACCTGCCGGCCGCGCTGCGCCGCCGTCGCCGGCTGCCCGCGCACGTGCTGGCCGACCGACGGCTGCTCGCCGGATGACGGCCCCCGACGCGCGGGTCGCCGTCGTCGTCATCACCCACCAGCGCCGGGAGGAGGCGCTGCTCGCGCTGTCCCGGCTGGTCGAGCTGCCCGAGCGGCCGCACGTCGTGGTGGTGGACAACGGCTCCACCGACGGGACGGCGGCGGCGGTCGCCGAGCGGTTCCCGGACGTGGAGCTCATCGCCAGCCCGGAGAACCTGGGCGCCATCGGCCGCAACGTCGGCGTCGCCCGGCTCACCACGCCCTACGTCGCCTTCTGCGACGACGACACGTGGTGGGACCCGGGATCCCTGCGGCACGCCGCCGACGTCCTCGACGCGCACCCGCGGCTGGCCGTGGTCACCGCGCGGATCGTCGTCGAGCCCGGCGCGCGCGAGGACCCGATCGTGCCGGAGCTGCGCGACTCCCCCGTGCCCGGCGCCGACTGGCTGCCCGGCCCGGCGCTGGGGTCCTTCCTCGCCGGCGCCAGCGTCGTCCGGCGGGCGGCGTTCCTCGAGGTGGGCGGGTTCTGCGAGCGGCTGTGGCTGGGCGGCGAGGAGGAGCTCATGGCCGGCGACCTCGCCGCCGCCGGGTGGGAGCTGTGCTACCTGCCGTCGCTCACGGTGCACCACCAGGCGTCGACGGCCCGCGACTCCCACCGGCGCCGCCGCGACGGCATCCGCAACACCCTCTGGACGACGTGGCTGCGCCGTCCCCTGCGCCCGGCGCTGCGCCGCACGCTGCACCTGCTGCAGACGCTGCCGCGCGACCGGGTGACCGCGCAGGGGATCTGGGCCGCCGTCCGCGGGATCCCGTGGGTGGCGCGCGAGCGGCGGGTGCTCCCCGCCCACGCGGAGGCCCGCTTCGCCGCCCTCGACGCCGTCCAGCGCCGCTCGACGGCCCGCCGCTACGTGAGCTGACCTCGCCGGCCCGACCCGGCCGGAGCGCCGGTGAGGGTGTGCGCGGACGCCGCGTTCTCCGTGGTGGAACGCAGCCTGAGCGCACACGCTCGGGTCTGCGCCGAGGCATGGGAGGCAATCCCCACGTCCGAGGGCCCGGACACGTGCGGAGAGCTTCCTCTGCCTCGGTCAGGTCGCGCAGGTGATGCAGGTGCGGGCGGCGGGCCGGGCGGCGAGCCGCTCGGGGGCGATCGCCCGGCCGCAGGACGCGCAGCGCCCGTAGGTACCGGCCTCCACGGCGGTGACCGCGGCGTCGACGTCGGCCAGCCGGCGGCGCGCCCGCTCCAGCAGCGCCGCCACCTGCTGGCGCTCGAAGGCGATCGTCGCGCCCTCCGGGTCGTGCTCGTCGTCGGCGTTGGACGCCTGCGACGCGGCGACGATGGCGTCGAACTCCCGCGTCAGCGCCTCGAGCTGGGCCTGGGCGGCCGCCCGCTCGGCCCCCAGCGCGTCAGCGCTCACGGCGGAGCAGCCGCAGCGAGCCGGTGCCGGGTAGCTCGGTGAAGTCCCCCGACGCCAGCACCCGGGTGTAGACGCCGAACGGGGCCTGCCCGCCGTCGGCGGGGTCGGGGAAGACGTCGTGGATGGCCAGCGTGCCGCCGACGGCCAGCTTGGCCACCCACGCGTCCTGGTCGCGGCGCGCGGACTCCTCGGTGTGGCTGCCGTCGAGGAACAGCAGCGCCAGCGGCGTCGACCACAGCGGGGCGAGCACCTCCGACCGCGCCACCACCGCGACGACGACGTCCTCGGCACCGGCGTCGGCGACGGTGCGGCGGAACCGCGGCAGCGTGTCGATGCACCCGACGGCGGGGTCGACCAGCGAGGGGTCGTGGTACTCCCAGCCCGGCTGGTGCTCCTCCGAACCGCGGTGGTGGTCGACGGTGACCACCTGCCGGCCGGTCTCCCGCGCCGCGGCGGCCAGGTACAGCGCCGACTTGCCCATCCAGGACCCGATCTCCAGCAGCGGGCCGGCCACCGCCACGGTGCGCGCGGCCTCGTACAGCGCGCGGCCCTCCGCGGCCGGCATGAAGCCGGGCGCGGCCTCGGCGGCGGCGAGCAGCTCCGCCGCACCGGCCGGGCCGGTCCCGCGCAGCCGGACTCCCCCGGGTCCCTCCACCGCAGCGGCCTCCGTCCCTCGTCCGGGGTCGCGCCCGCCGTCCGCCGGCGCCGCGGGCACCCCGGCCTCGCGCCGGCCAGCCTACGGAGGTGCAGGGGAACCGCCGCGACGACGGCCGGTCAGCGGGCGAACCTCGCCCGCAGTGCCGACACCCGCCGCTCGGGGACCGCACCGGCCGCCGTGCCGGCCGCGGTGGCGAAGAACGCGCCGGCCGCCGTCGTCACCGGGACGGCGAGCACGAGGGCGATCGCGCCGGCCAGCGTCCGGACCACCTCCTCGGCCACCACCGTGCTGGTGAGGGTGACCCCGGCCGGCCGGGAGTAGAGCTCGAAGAGCAGCAGCAGCGGCAGCGCGGCCCCGGCGTAGGCGAAGACGATCGTGTAGACGGTCGAGGCGATGTGGTCGCGGCCCACCGCCATGCCGCGGCGGTAGAGCTCCCGCCAGCCCATCGCCGGGTCCACCTCGTGCAGCTGCCACATCGCCGAGGCCTGGGTGATCGTCACGTCGTTGAGCACGCCCAGCCCGGCGACGACGCAGCCGGCGATGACCAGGCCGGAGAAGTCCAGCGTCGGGTCGTAGGTCGCGAGCGCTGTGGTCTCCTCGCTGGTCAGGCCGGTCAGCCGGGCCACCCCGACGCAGACCGACCCGAGCACGGTCACCAGGCCCAGGCCGAACAGGGTGCCGATCAGCGCGGTCGTCGTCCGGGCGGAGAAGCCGTGCGCCAGGTACAGGACGACGAACATGATCGCCGCCGAGCCGACCAGGCTGACCAGCGTCGGCGAGGCACCGGTCAGCAGCGCGGGCATGACGAACTGCAGGAGGACGACGAAGGAGAAGGCGAGCCCCACCAGCGCGGCCAGCCCCCGCAGCCGGGCGACGGCCACGGTCACCAGCGCGAAGGCGACGGCGAGCACCACCATCGGCGTCGTCCGCGCGAAGTCGTAGAACTGGTAGCTCACCCCGCCGTCGGCGCCGGCGTCGCGGGTGAGCACGACGGTGTCGCCCTCGGCCACCCCGTTGGCGACGACGTCGGCCTGCAGGTCGACCTGCTGGTAGTCACCGGCGCCCTCCCCCTCGAGCACCTCGACGACGGCGGTGGCGCAGGTGGCCTGCCCGGCGCCGGTGTCCCCGCAGGGCAGGGTCTGCAGCGAGACGACCCGGGCGTCGGGGTAGGTCTGGCCCGGGGGCAGGTAGGTCTCGGCGACCTGCTGCGCCTGCGTGGGCTCGTCGCCGGGCCAGAGCACGACCAGCCCGACCACCGTGGCCAGCCCGGCCGGGACGAGCAGCAGGAGCATCAGCCAGACGGCGCGCCGGCGGCGGGTCAGGACCTCCAGGTCCGCCGGCGGGGCGTCGGTCCCGGAGCCGTGCGAGTGGGTGTGCGGGTGGGTGTGCGAGGGGGTGGCGGGCACCCGGTCAGGCTAGGAGCAGCACCGCCCCCGCCCCCGGCGACACCACGGTCAGGCGCTGCGCCCGTCGGGACCGTCGGGCCGGCGCGACGGCGCCCCGGACGGCGGCGCACCACCGGCGTCGGCCGGGCCGGCAGCGGGGTCGACCACCTCGAAGCGCCGCCACAGGCCGGTCAGCTGCAGCGGCCGGACGACGGTGACCGGCGGCTCGACGAGCGCGACGGTGACCGCCCGCGGCTGGGTCATCCGCTGCAGCTGGATGAGCACGGCCATCCCGGCCGAGTTCATGAACGTCACCCCGCTCAGCTGCAGCTCCAGCCGGCGCAGCGTGGGCACCGACAGCAGCTGGTCGGTGACGACCCGGACCAGCGGCCGGCGGGCGGCCTCGGTCAGCTCCCCGGTGACGGTGACGCAGCTGACGTCGCCGTCGAGCGTCGCGGTCACCTGCGGGCCGTCCCCGGGGTGGCCGGCCCGGTCCTGGTCCTGTGCCGGGTCGTGGTCCTGCGCTGGGGCCTGGTCCTGGGCCGGTCCGCCGGGAGGTGCGTCCTCGTCCATGCCGGGGGACTTCCCGCCCGCGCGGCCGTCCATGCCTGGACGGGAACAAAGTCCGCGGATGGATGTTTACATAGGTGCGCGCCCGAGGTAATCTCCAGTTGCCACTAGAGGTCTTACCTCGGGCAGCGAACACACACCGGATCCACCAGGAGGTGCACCAGTCATGATGCTGACCGCCTACGACCCGTTCGCCGCCACGTCCGCCGCGTTCCGCGCGCTGGACCAGCTCGCTGGCCGTCCGGGCACCGCCCGCGCCCTGTCGGGCATGCCGATGGACGCCTACCGGGTCGGCGACAAGTTCGTCGCCCACTTCGACCTGCCGGGTGTCGACCCGGGCTCGATCGACCTGTCGGTGGAGGGCACGACCCTCACCGTCAGCGCCGAGCGCTCGGTGCCGCAGCTGGAGAACGCCGAGTGGGCCGTCGCCGAGCGCCCGTACGGCGCCTACACCCGGCAGCTGGTGCTGGGCCGCAGCCTCGACACCGACCGGCTCGAGGCCAGCTACCACGACGGCGTGCTCACCGTGAGCATCCCGGTGGCGGAGAAGGCCCGCGCCCGCAAGATCACCGTGACCCGGGCCGACGTGCCGACCGCGGTGGAGGGCCGGACCATCGAGCACGAGTCCGGTGAGCAGCGGGCCGTCGAGAAGTGACGGCAGCACGCTGATCGCACGATCGGCGACCCCACGCGGGGCCGGGCCAGCCGTGGCCCGGCCCCGCGGTGTTTTCCCACCCCCGGACCCGGCCGGGCACCCGACACCGGCGCCGGGAGACCGGCCGACCGAGGAGGACCCGTGGCTCCCGATCCGAACAGCCGCACCGGGGACGCCGCCGACCCCGCGGGCGACCCGGCCTCCGACGTCGTCCGCCGGCTCGACGACCCCGACTTCCCGGCGCTCACCATGAGCCAGGCGGCCACGCTGCTCGGCGTCCAGGCCGCCTTCCTGCGCAGCCTCGACGGTTCGGGCGTGCTGCAGCCGCACCGCTCCCCCGGCGGCCACCGCCGCTACTCCCGCCACCAGCTGCAGCTCGCCGCGCGCCTGCGCGGCCTGCTCGACGAGGGGCACACGCTCGCCTCGGCCGAGGTGATCCTCGGGCTGCAGGACGAGCTCGCCGACGCCCGCGCCACCAGCGACCGGCTGCGCGACACGGTCGACCGGCTGCGGGCCGGCGACGACGACGCCCCGTCCCGGAGCGACGAGGGGGACGGCCGGCGCGTGGCGCCATGAACCCTAGGGGGGTATGGTTCCTCCTGTGACCGACCAGGAGACCACCCCCGGCCACGTCCACGGGTACATCAACCGCAAGGACGACTACCTCAAGCGGCTGCGGCGCATCGAGGGCCAGGCCCGCGGGCTGCAGCGCATGGTCGAGGACGAGAAGTACTGCATCGACATCCTCACCCAGGTCTCGGCGATGACCTCCGCCCTGCAGTCGGTCGCCCTCGGCCTGCTCGAGGAGCACCTGAGCCACTGCGTCGCGCAGGCCGCGGCCGCCGGTGGCCCCGAGGCCGACGAGAAGGTCCGCGAGGCCTCCGCCGCCATCGCCCGGCTCGTCCGTTCCTGACCCACCCGCTCCCCTCTGGAGGGACCTCCGTGAGCACCGCCAGCTACACCGTCGTCGGCATGACCTGCGGCCACTGCGTCTCCGCGGTGACCGAGGAGGTCAGCGGCCTGCCCGGCGTCACCGACGTCGCGGTGGACCTGGCCAGCGGCGGCCTGACCGTCACCAGCGAGGCCCCGGTCGACGACGACGCCGTGCGCGCCGCCGTCGAGGAGGCCGGCTACGAGGTGGCCGCCCGCTGAGGCGGGCGGTCGCGAGGGAGTCGCCGTGCGCACCGCGACCCGGGTCGCCGCCACCGTCGCGGTCGCGGCCGCCGTCCTCGGTGCCGGCTGGGGCGTCGGCGCGCTGGCCGGCCCCGTGGGCGAGCCGCCGTCCGCCCACGCCGACGAGGCGACGGGGCACGCCGAGGACGCCGGGCACGCCGCCGCGGCCGCTCCCGACACCGATCTCCCCGGCGGCCTCGCCGTCTCCCACGACGGCCACACGCTCGACCTGGGCAGCACGGCCCTGCCCGCGGGTGACGCCGTCCCGCTGTCGTTCCGGCTGCTCGGCCCCGACGGCGAGCCGGTGACCGCCTACGAGACGGTGCACGAGCAGGACCTGCACCTGGTCGCCGTCCGCCGCGACCTCACCGGCTACCAGCACGTGCACCCCGACCTGGCCCCCGACGGCACCTGGACGACGACGCTGGCGCTCACCCCCGGCTCCTGGCGGGTGGTCGCCGACGCCACCCCGTCCGCGCTCGGCCGTGGCGTCGTGCTCGGCGCCGACCTGGCCGTCGGCGGGGCGTCCGAGCCCGTGCCCCTCCCGCCACCGGCACCGACCGCGGAGGTCGACGGCTACACCGTCACGCTCGACGGCGGGCTGGTGGCCGGCCGGGAGTCGGAGGTCGTCCTCACCGTCACCCGCGACGGCGTCCCGGTGACCGACCTGCAGCCGTACCTCGGCGCCCGCGGCCACCTGGTGGCGCTGCGCGCCGGCGACCTGGGCTACCTGCACGTCCACCCCACCGGCTGTTCCTCGACTTCCGCCACGGCGACGTCGTGCACACCGCCGCCGTCACCCTGACCGCCCGGAGGGCCTCGTGAGCACGCAGCTCGAGCTGTCGATCGGCGGCATGACCTGCGCCTCCTGCGCGGCCCGCGTCGAGAAGAAGCTCAACCGCCTCGACGGCGTCACCGCCACGGTCAATTACGCGACCGAGAAGGCCCGCGTCAGCTTCGGCGACGGCGTCGCGCCCGAGGACCTCGTCGCCACGGTGGAGAAGGCCGGCTACACCGCCACGCTGCCCGCGCCGCCGGTGGACGACGTCGCCGAGGTCGACGTCGACGCGCCCCTGCGGCACCGACTCGTCGTGTCCGCCGTGCTCAGCGTGCCGGTCGTCGTCCTCGGCATGGTGCCGGCGCTGCAGTTCGAGTTTTGGCAGTGGCTCTCGCTCACCCTCGCCGCGCCGGTCGTGGTGTGGGGCGGCTGGCCGTTCCACCGCGCCGCGTGGACCAACCTCCGGCACGGCGCGGCGACCATGGACACCCTGGTCTCGCTGGGCACCGGGGCGGCGTTCCTGTGGTCGCTGTACGCGCTGTTCCTCGGGACCGCCGGCGAGCCGGGGATGACCCACGCGTTCAGCCTCGCCGTTCCCCGCACCGACGGGTCCGGCGACGTCTACCTCGAGGCCGCTGCCGGGGTGACCACCTTCCTGCTCGCCGGCCGGTACGCCGAGGCGCGGGCCAAGCGGCGGGCGGGGTCGGCGCTGCGGGCCCTGCTGGAGATGGGCGCCCGCGAGGTGTCGGTGCTGCGCGGCGGCGCCGAGAGCCGCGTGCCGGTGGAGCAGCTGGGGGTGGGCGACCTGTTCGTCGTCCGCCCCGGCGAGCGGGTGGCCACTGACGGCGAGGTGGTCGAGGGCTCCTCGGCGGTGGACGCCTCGATGCTCACCGGCGAGTCGGTGCCGGTGGAGGTGGGCCCGGGCGACGTCGTCGTCGGGGCCACGGTCAACGCCGGCGGGCGGCTGGTGGTGCGCGCGACCCGGGTCGGCGCGGACACCCAGCTCGCGCAGATGGCCCGGCTGGTGGAGGAGGCGCAGAACGGCAAGGCGCAGGTGCAGCGGCTGGCCGACCGCGTCTCCGGCGTCTTCGTGCCGGTCGTGCTCGCGCTCGCCCTCGCCACGCTCGGCTTCTGGCTGGGCACCGGCGCCGGGCCGGCCGGGGCCTTCCCGGCGGCGGTCGCCGTGCTGATCATCGCCTGCCCCTGCGCGCTCGGGCTGGCCACGCCGACCGCGCTGATGGTCGGCACCGGGCGGGGCGCGCAGCTGGGCATCCTGGTCCGCGGGCCCGAGGTGCTGGAGGCGACGCGGCGGGTGGACACCGTGGTGCTGGACAAGACCGGCACCGTCACCACCGGCGCGATGAGCCTGGTCGACGTCGCCGCCGCCCCCGGCGAGGACCCGGCCGAGGTGCTGCGGCGCGCCGGCGCGCTGGAGGACGCCTCGGAGCACCCGATCGCCGCCGCGGTCGCCCGGGCGGCCCGCGAGCGGGGGCCGCTGCCCGCCGTCACGGGGTTCCGCGCGGAGGCCGGGCTCGGCGTGCGCGGCACCGTGGCGGGGACCGAGGTCGTCGTCGGTCGGCCCTCCGTGCACGGGGAGCTGCCCGCGGAGCTGGCCGCCGCCGTCGCCGGCGCCGCCGCGGCGGGGCGGACGGCGGTGGCCGTCGGCTGGGACGGCGCGGCACGCGGCGTGCTGGTCGTGGCCGACACGGTCAAGCCGACGTCGGCCGAGGCGGTGCGCCGGTTCCGCGACCTGGGCCTGCGGCCGGTGCTGCTCACCGGCGACTCGGCGGCCGCCGCCCGCGCGGTCGCCGCCGAGGTCGGCATCGACGAGGTGGTGGCCGAGGTGCTGCCGGCCGGGAAGGTCGACGTCGTCCGCCGGCTGCAGGCGGAGGGGCGCACCGTGGCGATGGTGGGCGACGGCGTCAACGACGCGGCCGCCCTCGCCCAGGCCGACCTCGGGCTGGCCATGGGCACCGGCACCGACGTCGCCATCCAGGCCAGCGACCTGACCCTGGTGCGGGGTGACCTGCGCGTCGCCGCCGACGCCGTCCGGCTGGCCCGGCGCACGCTGGCGGTGATCAAGGGCAACCTGTTCTGGGCGTTCGCCTACAACGTCGCGGCGATCCCGGTGGCGATGGCCGGACTGCTCAACCCGATGATCGCCGGCGCGGCGATGGCGCTGAGCTCGGTCTTCGTCGTCACCAACAGCCTGCGGCTGCGCCGGTTCGCACCCCTGCCGGACGGCGCCGCGGCCGGGGCCGCCCTGCCCGCGGGGCGCGCCCGGGAGCACGCCGGCCGCTGACGACCGGGCCCGAGCCGCCCCGGTCGGGGTGGCGGCCGGACGGGAAACCCGTTGCCCCGGCGACGTCCCCGCGCACACTGGGGGCATGGCAGCGCGCAGGCTCCGCACCACCGCGCCGGGACCTCTCGGCGCCGTGAGCCCGCGAGCGCGCTGACCAGCGCCGCACCGCTCGACCACCCATCCGGCCCCGGGAGTCTCCCGGGGCCGGATGACGTCCCGGGAGCTCCCCGCCCACCCCAGGGAGCACCCGATGAACGCCCACCCCTCCCCCGCGGACGCACGCGACCACCGCCCGGTCGAGTCGCTGCCGGCCGACGACCACCGCCGCCTCGGACGGGAACTCGACCTGTTCGCCTCCGACCCGCTGCTGCCCGCCGGCATGCCGATCTGGCTGCCGGCCGGGGCGGTCGTCCGCGGGGAGCTCGAGCGCTACGTCCGCGAGGCCGAGCGCGCCGCCGGCTACGCCCACGTCTACTCACCGCCGCTGGGCAGGAAGGCCATGTACGAGCTCTCCGGGCACTGGGAGCACTACGCGGAGGCGATGTTCCCGCCGATCGAGGACGGCGGCAGCGGCCCGATCGTGCTGCGCCCGATGAACTGCCCCCACCACGTCGTCGCCTACCGGTCCCGGCCGCGGTCCTGGCGCGAGCTGCCGCTGCGGATCGCCGAGCTCGGCGCGATGTTCCGTGACGAGCCGTCCGGGTCGCTGTCGGGGCTCTCGCGGGTGCGGGCGATGGTCCTCAACGACGCCCACCACTTCTGCGACCCGGCCGACGTCGCCGGGGAGGTCGCGCTCGTCGTGGGCCTCATCGAGGACGCCTACGCCGCCCTGGGCCTGTCCGGGCACTCCTACCGGCTCTCGCTGCGCGGGGACGGGGCGAAGTACGCCGCCGACGACGCGCAGTGGGACCGGGCCGAGGCGGTGCTCGCGGGCGTGCTCGACGACCTGCGCGTGCCCTACGAGCCGGTCCGCGGCGAGGGGGCCTTCTACGGTCCGAAGATCGACGTCCAGGTGCCCGGCCGCGGCGGCCGGGTCGAGTCGTTCTCCTCGGTGCAGCTGGACTTCCTGCTCCCGCAGCGGTTCGCCCTGTCCTACGCCGGCCCGGACGGCCCCCGCCGTCCGGTGCTGCTGCACCGGACGGTGCTCTCCAGCATGGAGCGCTGCCTGGCGTTCCTGCTCGAGCAGCACGCCGGCGACCTGCCCGTGTGGTTGGCGCCGGTGCAGGCCGTGGTGCTGCCGGTCGACCCGTCCTCGGCCGCGCAGGCGCGGGCCGCGGCCGAGGTCGCGGCCGCGGCCCGGGCGGCCGGCCTGCGGGTCGACGTCGACGACGCCGCCGAGCCGCTCGGCGCGCGGGTGCGCCGCGCCCGGCTCGCGCGGGCCCCCTACCGGTTGGTGGTGGGCGAGCGGGAGTCCGCCGCCGGGCAGGTCGCCGTGGACCTGCGCGACGGCCGCCGGCTCGGCCCGGTGCCCGCGCAGCGGTTCGTCGGGCTGGCCGCCGGGGTCGCCGCGGGGCGCCTACAGCGGCTGTGGCCGTGACTCCCGGTCCGGGGCCGGCCGGGACACCCGCCGGCCCAGGACGTCCCCCGGCGGCACACCGGGAGCGCCCCCGGCGTTGGGCCGGGCATGACCAGTCGCTGGACCACCGCCGACATCCCCGACCAGACCGGCCGCACGGTCGTCGTCACCGGCGCCACGAGCGGGCTGGGCCTGGCCACCGCCCGTGCGCTGGCGCAGGCCGGCGCCCGCGTCGTGCTCGCCGTCCGCGATCCCGACCGGGGCGCGCGCGCCGCCGCGGGCCTGCCCGGTGACGTCGAGGTGCGCCGGCTGGACCTGGGCGACCTCGCCTCGGTGCGCGCCTTCGCCGCGGGGTGGACCGGCCCGCTCGACGTCCTGGTCAACAACGCCGGGATCATGATGGTGCCGCAGGGCCGCACGGCCGACGGCTTCGAGCTGCAGCTGGGCACCAACCACCTCGGGCACTTCGCGCTGACCAACCTGCTGCTGCCGCACGTCACCGACCGGGTGGTCACCGTCTCCTCGACGGCGCACCGGATGGGCACGATCGACCTCACCGACCTCAACTGGGAGACCCGGCGCTACTCGGCCGAGCGCGCCTACGGCCAGTCCAAGCTGGCCAACCTGCTGTTCACCCTGGAGCTGCAGCGCCGGCTCACCGCCGCCGGCTCGCCGGTGCGCGCGATGGCCGCCCACCCCGGCTGGTCGGCGACGAACCTGCAGGGCCGGACCGAGAACCGGCTCAAGGACGCGGTCATGGCGCTGGGCAACCGGGTGGTCGCCCAGTCCGCCGAGCAGGGCGCGCTGCCCACCCTGTTCGTGGCCACGGCCGACCTGCCCGGCGGGAGCTACGCCGGCCCGGACGGTCCGATGGAGGCCCGCGGGTACCCGACGCTGGTGGGCCGGACCGCCCCCGCCAGCGACCTGGACCTGGCCGCGCGGCTTTGGGCGGCGTCGGCCGAGCTCACCGGCGTCGACCTCCCGGCCTCCCTGCCCGCCCGGGCCTGAGCACGGTCAGAGGGCCGGGGCCAGGAGCAGGACGGTCGGGACGAGCAGGAGCAGGCCGGCGGCCAGCAGGGCCGCGGCACGGGCGGCGGCCGGCAGCGGGGCCGGCGGGGCGAGCAGCCGGACGACGCGCTCGCGCACGGCGGCACCGGCGACGGCGAGCGCGCCGCTGGGCACCTGCCCTCCCCCGGCCGCGCCGGCCGCCGCGACGATGGCCCGGGCCAGCGTGCGCCGCGGCTCGGGACCGCCGAGGGTGGCCAGCGCGCGGTCGTCGGCGCGCATCTCCACCAGCTCCCGGACGGCGGCGTGCGCGCGGGCGGCCGCGGGCAGCACCGGCAGCGCCGCCTCCCAGGCCACGAACGGCAGCAGGTAGAGGTGGTGGTGCTCGGCCAGGTGCGCCCGCTCGTGCGCGACCACGGCGGCCAGCTGGTCGTCGTCGAGCTCGGCGACCATGCCCGAGGAGAGCACCAGCAGCGGGCGGGCGCCGGGGATGCAGAACGCCACCGGCGCCGGGTGCTCGAGCAACCGGGCGTCGGGGGCCGCCGCCGAGGGCCGCACCACCAGCTCCAGCAGCGCGCGGTGCCGGCCGCGGGTGCGGGCGGTGCGCACCCACGACAGCGCCAGGACGCCGAGCAGCTCCGCGGCCAGCACCCCGGCCAGCGTCAGCGCGACCCAGTGGTCGCCCCGGACGGGGCCCTCGGAGGGGTCGCCGGCCAGCACCGCCCAGCCGGCCTCGGGCAGCGAGTGCCCCCACGGCGCGAGGCCGTGCACGAGCAGGGCGCCGATGATCGACAGCCCGCCGGCCAGGCCGATCGCCTGCCAGCACACCAGCGCCACGAGCGGGTCGCGCCGCGGCCACCGCGCGCGGCCCAGCAGCGCCGGCACCGGCCAGGCCAGCAGCGCGGCGAGGACCCCGAGCGCGGCGGCGGTCGCGGGCAGCACGTCAGCGGGCGTCCGGTGCCGCCCCGTCCAGCAGCTGCCGCAGCAGCCGGGCCTCCTCCGGGTCGACCCCGCCGACGAAGCGGGCCAGCACCGCCTGCCGGTCGCCGGACCGGCCGAGCACCTCGTGCATCAGCTCGGCGGCGTGCTGCTCGCGGCTGGCCGTGGGTCGGAAGCGACGGGGACGGGCGTCGTCGTGCTCGACGAAGCCCTTGCCCTCCAGCCGGGACAGCACCGTGTGCACGGTGGTCAGCGCCAGGCCGCGGTCGGCGAGCGCGTCGCGCAGCTCGGTGGCGGCCACGGGCCCGTCGGCCGCCCACAGGTGGTCCATGACCGCCCGCTCCAGGTCGCCCAGCGACGCCATGGTCCCTCCTGCCGATCGGTTTCTACCCAGCGTAGAACGGGCGGGTACGGCAGCGCACGGACCGTGTCGCGCACCTCACCCCGACGTCTTCTACGAGATGTAGAGAAACAGTTCTACGGAGCGTAGAAAGGAGGCGTCGGGGGCCGCTCCCGACAGGTGAGGAGCAGGTGCCGTGGACGTCCTGGACACGCTGGACATCGCCCGCTGGCAGTTCGGCATCACGACCGTCTACCACTTCCTGATGGTCCCGCTGACCATCGGCCTGGGGATCCTGGTCGCCGTCATGCAGACCCTGTGGCTGCGGACGCGCAAGCCCGAGTGGCTCCGCATGACCCGCTTCTGGGGCAAGGTCTACCTGGTCAACTTCGTCCTCGGCGTGGCCACCGGCCTCGTCCAGGAGTTCCAGTTCGGCCTGGCCTGGAGCGAGTACTCGCGCTTCGTCGGCGACGTCTTCGGCTCGCTGCTGGCCCTCGAGGCGCTGCTGGCCTTCTTCCTCGAGTCGACCTTCCTCGGCCTGTGGATCTTCGGCTGGGGCCGCATCCCGGCGAAGCTGCACCTCGCCGCGCTCTGGGCCGCCGTCGTCGGCTCGATCGTCAGCGCCTACTTCATCATCGCGGCCAACTCGTGGATGCAGCACCCGGTCGGCGTCGTCGCCGGCGACGACGGCCGCCCGCGGCAGGTCGACTTCCTCGCCGTCCTGACCAACAACACCGCCCTGGCCGCCTTCAGCCACGCCGTCGTCGCCGCGCTCATGGTCGCCGGCGCCCTGCTGGTCGGCATCGGCCTGTGGCACCTGCGCCGGCGAGCCCTCGCCGGCCGGCCCACCACCGACGTCGACCACGCGGTGTGGCGCCGCTCGGTCCGCCTCGGCGGGTTCGTCTCGCTGGCCGCCTTCCTGCTCGTCTCCCTGACCGGCGACTGGCAGGGCAAGCTCATGTACGAGCAGCAGCCGCTGAAGATGAGCTCGGCCGAGGCGCTGTGCGAGACCGAGGCGCCGGCACCGTTCTCGCTGTTCGCCTGGGCCAAGCTCGGCAGCAACGAGTGCGACGACGTGCACAGCTACACCGTCCCGGGCCTGCTCTCCTTCCTCGCGCACAGCGACTTCTCCACCGCCGTCCCGGGCGTGAACGAGCTGCAGGAGCAGTACGCCGAGGTCTACGGCGCCACCTACCCCGACGACCCGTCCTTCGGCGACCGCGCCGGCCAGCCGGTCGACTACACGCCGGTGCTCGCGGTGACCTACTGGAGCTTCCGGTTCATGATCGGCATGGGCGCGGTGTCGGCCGGGGTGGCGGCCTACGCGCTGTGGTCGACCCGCCGCGGCCGGGTGCCGACGTCGCGGATCGGCGTGTACGGCTCGCTGCTGGCCGTCGGTGCGCCCTTCGTGGCCAACGCGGCCGGGTGGGTGTTCACCGAGATGGGCCGCCAGCCCTTCGTCGTCTACCCCAACCCGGACGTGCCGGTCGGCGAGCAGGTCTGGTTCTTCACCGCCCAGGCCGTCTCCCCCGGCATCAGCGCCGCCGAGGTGTGGACCTCGCTGATCAGTCTCGGCCTGCTCTACGGCGCGCTCGCCGTCGTCGAGCTCTTCCTCGTCACCCGGCTGGTCCGCCGCGGCGTGACCACCGGCGACACCACGCCGACGCCGCCCGCGGTGGGCAGCTCCCGCCGGGACGACGACCAGCGTGCCGACGACGACCGTGCCGACGACGACGTCCTCTCCTTCGCGTACTGACCGGAGCGCCTGACATGGACCTGCAGACCCTGTGGTTCGCCGCCGTCGCGGTGCTGTGGACCGGCTTCCTGCTGCTGGAGGGCTTCGACTTCGGCGTCGCGGCGCTGTTGCCGGTGCTCGGCCGGCGAGGGACGGACGGCACCGCCGACCGGCACCTGATGCTGCGCACCATCGGCCCGGTCTGGGACGGCAACGAGGTCTGGCTGATCACCGCCACCGGCGCGGTGTTCGCCGCCTTCCCCGGCTGGTACGCCACCTGGCTGCCGGCGCTGTACCTGCCCTTCGTCGTCGTGCTGCTCGGCCTGATCGTGCGGGCGGTGGCCTTCGAGTGGCGGCACCAGTCGCACGACCCGCGGTGGGACGCCGCCTGGACCCGCGTCATCACCGGCGGCTCGCTGGTCGCGGCGGCCGGCATCGGCGCGGCGCTGGGCGCCACCACGCTCGGCCTGCCGATCGACGGCTCCGGCACCCGGGTCGGCGGCGCCCTCGCCGGGCTGGGCTGGTCGTCGCTGCTGGGCGCGGTCGCCGTCGTCGCCTACTCGCTGGTGCACGGCGCGCTGTTCCTGGCGCTGAAGACCGACGGCCCGCTGCGGCTGCGGGCGCGGGCGTTCGCGCTGCGCTGGTCGCCGGTGGGCGCGCTGCCGCTGCTGGCCTGGGCGGGGCTGGTCCAGCTGCGCTCGGGCACCGTGCTCACCGCGGTGCTGTGGCTGGTCGCGGCGCTGGCCGTCATCGTCACCTGGACCCGGGTGCGGCTCGACCGCGAGGGGCAGGCCTTCGCCGGCTGGGCCACCGTGCTGCTGGCCTCGGCGGCGACGCTGTTCGGCGCGGCCTACCCGGTGGTGGTGCCCTCCACCGTCGACGCGGCCTTCGACGTCACCGTCACCGACGCCTCGGTCAGCGACTACACGCTCACCGTGATGACGTGGGTGGCCGGGATCGGCCTGCCGGTGGTGCTCGCCTACCAGGCCTGGACCTACTGGGTCTTCCGCCGGCGGCTGACCGCCGAGCCGCAGCACGAGACGGTGGCCGCGTGACCTCCCGGGGTCCCCTGGCGGCGCTGGCCGGGGTGCCGGGGCTGCCCGGCGCGCTGGCCCGGGCGGCGCTGGCCGCCCTCGGCTCGACCGCGGGGCTGGTGCTGCTCGCCGCCGGGCTGGCCCACGCCCTCGCCCGCGCCGCCGGGTCCGCCGACGGCGCGCTGCTGCCGCCGCTCGCCGTGGCCGCCGCCGGTGCGGCGCTGCGGGCGCTGGCCGGCACCCTCGGCGACCTGGCCGCCGACCGCGACGCCCGCCGCGCCGAGGACGGCCTGCGCCGCGCCCTGCTCGGCCGGCTGGCCGCCTCCCCGGCCGCGGTCGCCGCCGCGGGCGGACCGGCCCCCGCAGCGGTGCTGGCCACCACCCGGCTGGCCGACCTCGCGCCGGGCCTGGCCGCCTACCTGCCGGCGCTGGCGCAGACGCTCGTCGTCCCGCCGGTGCTGCTGGTCGTCCTGGCCGCCACCGACCTGCTCTCGGCCGGCCTGGTCGCGGTCACGCTGCCGCTGGTCCCGGTGTTCCTGGCGCTGGTCGGGCTGGCCACCCGCGACGGCACCGCCGACGCCGCCCGGGCGCTGGACCGGCTGGCCGCGCACGTCGCCGAGCTCGTCCGCGGGCTGCCGGTGCTGGCCGGCCTCGGCCGCGCCGCCGACCAGGTGGCCGCGCTCGCCGAGCTGGGCGAGGTCTCGCGCCGGCGCACCCTGGCCACCCTGCGGCTGGCGTTCGTCTCGGCGCTGGTGCTCGAGCTGGTGGCCACGCTGTCGGTCGCGCTGGTCGCGGTCACCGTGGGCCTGCGGCTGGTGCACGGCGACCTCGACCTCGCCGTCGGGCTGACCGCCCTGCTGCTGGCGCCGGAGGCGTTCGCCCCGCTGCGCGCCCTGGGCGCGGCGCACCACGCCAACGAGGCCGCCACGCTCGCCGCCGCCGAGGCGCGGGCCGTGCTCGCCGCGCCGGTCGCCCCGCCCGCCCCTGCCGCCGGCGGCGGTGACCCGCGCGGCGCCGACGTCGCCGTCACCGGGCTGAGCGTGCGGCACTCCGGCCGGGTGCTGCCCGCGCTGCCGCCGGTGGACCTGGCGCTGCGGCCCGGCGAGCTGGTGGTCCTGCGCGGCGCCAGCGGCTCGGGCAAGTCGACGCTGCTGGCCGCGCTCACCGGCGCCCTGGACCCGGCCGCGGCGGTCACCGGGACCGTGACCGGCGTGCCCGCCGGCGGGGTGGCGCTGGTGGCGCAGCACCCGCGGACGACGGCGCCCACCGTGGCCGACGAGCTGCGCCGGCACGCCGCACCCGCACCCGGCGTCGACGCCGTGGCGGCCGAGGCGTACGTGGTCGAGGCACTGGCCCGGGTCGGCGCGAGCGGGCTCGCCGGCCGCGACTGCACCACCCTCTCCCCCGGCGAGCTGCAGCGGGTCGCGGTCGCGCGGGCGCTGGTGCGCCTCCGCCGCGGCGCCTCGCTGCTGCTCCTCGACGAGCCCACCGCGCACCTCGACGCCGCCTCGGCCGCCCGCGTGGCCGCCGTCCTCGCCGACCTGCGCGGCTCGGTCACGGTCCTGCTGGTCACCCACGACCCGGCCCTGGCTGCGCTGGCCGACCGCACCGTCGACCTCCCCGGCACCCCCGTCCCCACCCCCTCCCCCGCGAGATCTGCACAGTGGCCCTCATCAGCGCCCGATGACGACCGGTGTGCAGATCTCGCGGTCACCGACGGGACGACGGTGGACCCGGTGATCGCCCCGACCACGACGCGGCTCGGGTGGCCGCGGCGGGCACTGGCGCGCGCTGTGGCGGCGGGGACGGCGTCGGCCGGCGCGGGGGTCGCGCTCACCGCCGTGAGCGGCTGGCTCATCGTGCGAGCCGCGGAGATGCCGCCGATCCTCACGCTGATGGTCGCCATCGTCGGCGTCCGGGCGTTCGGCCTGGGCCGCGCCGCGCTGCGCTGGGTCGAGCGGCTGGCCGCGCACGACGCCGCGCTGCGCACCGCCGCCGACCTGCGGGTGCGCGTCTGGCGGGCGCTGGCCGCGCAGGGCGTCGCGGCCGACCGGACGCCGGGCAGCGCGCTGGCCCGCGTGGTCGGCGACGTCGGCCTGGTGCAGGACCTCTCCGTGCGCGTCGTCCCGCCGGCGCTGGTGGCGGCCACCGTGCCCGCGCTCACCGTCGCTGCGCTGGCCCTGCTCTCCCCGGCCGCCGCGGCGGCCGTCGCCGCGGCGCTGGCGGTCACCGCCGCACTCGTGCTGCTGGTGCACCGCCGGGTCGACGCCGGGGCCGCCCGCGCCGAGGGCGCGCTGCGGGTGGGCGCCCTGCGGGACGTCACCACCGCGCTCGAGGGAGCGGCCGACCTGCGGGCGCACGGCCTGGCCGCGGCCACCGCCGCCGACCTCGCGGCGGCGGCCGGCCGCCGCGCCTCCGTCGCCGCCACCGGCGCCCGCGCCGGCGCGCTGGGCGCCGGGCTGGTCGTGCTCGGCACCGGGCTGGCCGCCGTCCTCGCCACGGCGATCGGGACGGCGAGCGGTCTGGGCGGCCCGGCGGTCGCGGTGCTCGGGCTGGCGCCGCTGGCCCTGGCCGAGCCGCTGACCGGGCTGGTGTCCGCGCTGCAGCGGCGCGGTGCCCTCGCCGACGCCCGCGCCCGCCTCGACGCCGTCCTCACCGCCCCGGTGCCGGCCGACCTGGCCGACCCGCTGCGCGCCCCGGCGCCGGTCCGGGAGGTCGCCGTCGCCGACCTCACCGCCGGCTGGCCGGGTGGACCCGACGTGCTGCGCGGCCTGACCGCGCGGGCGAGGGCGGACGGCGGCTGGCTCGTGGTCCGCGGACCGTCGGGCGCGGGCAAGTCGACGTTCCTCGCCGTGCTGCTGGCCGCCCTGCGTCCCCGCGGCGGGCGCTACGTGCTCGGCGGCGTCGACACCGCCCGGCTGACCGGCGACGCCGTCCGCTCACGCACCGCCTGGCTGCCGCAGGACGCGCACGTGTTCGCCTCGACCGTCCGCGCCAACCTGGCGCTGGCCGCGCCGCGCGGGGCGCTGGCCGGTCCGGACGGCGAGGCACGCATGACCGCCGCGCTCACCGCCGCGGGCCTGGGCCCGCTGCTGGCCGGCCTGCCCGACGGGCTCGACACCCCGGTCGGCGCCGGTGGCACGGCGCTGTCGGGTGGCGAGCGGCGGCGGCTGGCCGCGGCCCGCGCGCTGCTGGCCGACCGCGACGTGGTCCTGCTCGACGAGCCGACCGCGCACCTCGACCCGCCCACCGCCGCGGCGCTCGTGCGGGACCTGCGCGCGGCGCTGGCCGGCCGGGTGGTCGTCTGCGTGACCCACGACGACGGGCTCGAGCAGCCCGGCGACACCGTCGTCCGGCTGGGCGCCGGGGAGCCCGCGCTGGCCGCCTGAGCTCACGCGGCCGCGGCCCGCGGGCGCAGCGGACCGCCGGGGGCGACCCGCAGCACCTCGTAGCCGGGGCAGGCGGGCAGCCGCGGGTCGACCACCAGCGGCACGCCCGCCGGGTCCCCCAGCAGGCCCTGCTCGACCGCGGCCGCCCCGAGCTGCGCACGCAGCCGGTCGTGCAGCTCCGGCCGCAGGCGGATCTCCCGGGGCGGCGCCGTGCCGGGGGCCCAGGCGGCGGCGAGCAGGTCACCGGCGAGGTCGGGTCGGGCCCGGTGCCCGCGCGGGACGGTGCGGTCGGTCGGGACGAGAAGGGCGGCGGTGGCCATGGCGAGCCTCCTGGGCGGATCCCCGTGCTCTGAGAACGCCGGGGACTACGGAGTCGTGCCTACACCGGAGGACCGACGGTCCCGGCCTGATACCGGAGGGCGCGATCCCGCCGAGCGGCCCGGCCGACGGTGGCGGGTGCGGCCGGCCTAGCCGTCGTCCCCCGGGGCGGCGGGCAGCACGACCACGCCGTCCCGGTCGGCGCACAGCCACTCGCCCTCGCGGAAGGCCACGCCGGCGAACAGGACCGGCAGTCCGGCCTGACCGGAGTGCAGCCCCCGCACGCTGCGCCGCGGGTGGGTGGCCAGCGCACGGACGCCGATGGGCTGGGCGTCGATCTCGTCGGCGTCGCGCACCGCGCCGTTGACCACGACGCCGGCCCAGCCGTTCTCCGCGGCCGCCACGGCGAGGTTGCCGCCCAGCAGCGCACAGCGCAGCGAGCCCCCGCCGTCGACGACGAGCACCCGCCCCTCGCCCGGTCGCTGCACCGCCTCGCGGACGAGGCCGTTGTCCTCGAAGACCTTGAGCGTGGCGATCGTGCCGCTGAACTCCGGGCGCCCGCCGAAGGACCGGAACACCGGATCGCAGACCTGCGCCTCCGGGTGGGCGTCGCACACGTCGGTGGTGGCGGGACGGGTGGGGGTCATCGGCTCTCCTCGGGGGTCGGCTGCGGAACGGGGAGCGGGGCGGCGCTCACGCCCACCCCTCCGTGCAGTGCCCGACCAGCACCCGGCCGACCGTGTCGACCTCGCTGCCGGGGACGACGGTGCGCTCGGCCACCCGCCGCCAGGCGGCCGCGTGCGGGGTCCGGTGGTGGGCGTCGAGCGCCGCGTCGTCGGCGTAGAGCTCGGAGAGGACGAAGGAGTCGGGCCGGCCGGCCACCTGGCAGACCTCGAAGCGCAGGCACCCGGGCTCGTCCCGCACCGACGCCTCCGCGGTGGCCGAGGCGCCGGTCAGGAACTCCTCCCGGCACCCGGGCCGGACCCGCACCTGCACGACCAGGCTGAACACGGCCTCCCCCTCTCGGTTGCTGTGGAGGTTATAAGCTGTTGCCGGACGTGACCAGCAGCAGGGTCGATGTGCAGGCCAGACGAGTGTCGTCGTTGCAAGGAGGGTGCTGTCGTGGCCGGTGAGGAGGGTCTGGCGACCAAGAGCCAGCGCGCCTACGAGCGGGTCCGGGAGATGGTGCTGTCCGGGGAGCTGGCGCCCGGCTCGGTCCTCAACCAGGCCGCCCTCGCCCACCGACTGGGGGTGAGCACCACGCCGCTGCGCGAGGCGCTGCGGCTGCTCAAGCAGCAGGGCCTGGTCGAGCTCGACGCCCACCGCGACGCCCGGGTGACGCCACTGGACGCCGCGGAGGCCCGCGACCTGCTGGAGCTGCGCCAGAGCCTGGACCCGCTCGCCGCCGGCCTGGCCGCCCAGCGCCGCACCGTCGAGGACCTCGAGCGGATGCGCGCGGCGCTGGCCTCGCTCTCCGCCCTGCGCGCGGACGCCTCGCCCGCCCAGCTGGCCGGTCACCGCACCTTCCACGCCGCCGTCTACCGGGCGTCGCACAACGCCGTCCTGGTCGAGGCGCTCGACGGGCTGTGGGACAAGACCGACCGCTACCGCCGGCACGCGCTCGCCGCCGGGCGCAGCGAGGAGGAGGTCGAGCAGCGCGCCGAGGAGCACCGCGCGCTGCTGGCGGCGGTCTCCGACCGGGACGCCGAGGCGGCCGCGGCGATCATGCGCGCCCACGTCGAGACCAGTCTGGGCGCCCGCTCGGCCGACCGGCTCACGCACGAGCAGGGCCGGCGGCACGGGCCGCACGAACCGCACCGGGACCGGCAGGTCGCCGGCGGGGGTCGACGGCAGGTCGCCGGTGGGGGTCGACGGTGAACGGCGGGGGGCGCCGGGCACTGGCGGTGCTGCTCACCCACTCGGTGCTCACCCAGGTGGTGACCTTCGTGCTGCGGCCGGCCTCGGCCTACCGGGCGCTCGAGCTCGACGTGCCGGCGGCCTGGCTGGGTGCGCTGACCGCGTCGTTCGCCGTCGTCCCGCTGCTGCTGGCCGTGCCCTCGGGCCAGGCCACCGACCGCTTCGGCGAGCGCCGGGTGCTGCTGGCCGGGGCGGTCCTCGTGCTGGCGTCCGCGCTGCTGTTCGCCACCGGGCGCGGCGGCGCCGCCGGGCTGGTGGCGGCCAGCGTGGTGCTGGGCACCGGGCACCTGCTGTCGGTGGTCGGCCAGCAGGCGGCGGTGGCCAACGCCGCGGGTCCGGGCCGGTTCGACACCGCGTTCGGCCACTACACCTTCGCCGCGTCCCTGGGCCAGGCGCTCGGCCCGGCGCTCATCACCGCGGTCGGCGGGGCGGGCACGATCCCCGACACGCGGCCGGTCTTCCTCGTCGCGGTGGTCCTCGGCGGCGCGCTGCTGGTCTGCACCGCCGCGCTGCGGCTGCCGCACCGCGAGCGGGCCGCCGGAGCCACGGAGAGCGGCGGCATGGGCACGCTGCTCCGGCTGCCCGGGCTGGTCCGGGCGCTGACGATCAGCTGCATCGTGCTCGCGGCGGTCGACATCACGCTGGTCTACCTGCCGGCGCTGGGCGCCGACCGCGGCCTGGCCGCCGGGCTGGTGGGCCTGCTGCTGACCCTGCGCGCGGTCGCGTCGATGACCTCGCGCTTCTTCCTCGGCCGGCTGGTGCGGCTGCTCGGCCGCAGGAGGCTGATGCTCACCAGCGTCCTGCTGTCGGCGGCCGCGATGGCGGCCGTCGCCGTCCCGGCGCCGCCGGCGGTGCTCGCGGTCCTCGTCGTCCTGCTCGGACTCGGGCTGGGCGTGGGGCAGCCGCTGACCATGTCGTGGCTCGCCGAGGTGGCTCCCGCGGGGCTGCGCGGCCGGGCGATGTCGCTGCGGCTGACCGGCAACCGGCTGGGGCAGGTGCTCATCCCGACCACCGTGGGCCTGCTGGCGGCCGGCGTCGGCTCGGCCGGGGTGCTGTGGGCGACCGCCGGGGCGCTCGCCGTCGCCGGCGCCGCGGCCCGGCGGCTGGCGGTCGACGGCGGCCCCGGGGTCTGACACCGGTGCGTGCGCAGCGATGAGTTCGCCGGCGCCTCCCGGTCCACACCCCGACCGCGACGACCGACGCATCGGGAGCAGGACATGGGCCTCATCCACATCGAGCTGTTCGCGACCCTCGACCTCGTCGGGCAGGCGCCCGGCGGCCCCGAGGAGGACCCGACGGGCGGGTTCCCGTTCGGCGGCTGGCAGGCGCCCCTCCTGGACGAGGTCTCCGGGGCGCAGGTCGGTGCCGCGTACGCGGACACCGATGCCCTCCTGCTCGGCCGGCGGACCTACGACGTCTTCGCCGCCTTCTGGCCGCACCAGGAGGGCGGCCAGGACGACGACATCGCGACGCTGTTCAACCGCGTGCCGAAGTACGTGGCCTCCCGCGGCCGGCCCGACCTCTCCTGGGCCGGGTCCACGCAGCTCGGCCCGGACCTGGCCGGTGCGGTGCGCGAGATCCGGGACCGGTACGAGCACGTGAAGGTCGTCGGGAGCCTGGACCTGGTGCAAACCCTCCTGCGCGAGCAGCTCTTCGACCGCCTCGACCTCTGGGTGCACCCGATCGTGCTCGGCGTCGGCAAGAAGGTGTTCGACGGTGGCGCGGTGCCCACGAACCTCACGCTCCTCGAGCCGCCGGTGGCCAGTCAGAAGGGCACCGTGTACCTGCGCTACGGGCTCGCCGAGGGCACGCCCGGCACGGGCGACATGGCCGCCCCCGACCGCGGCGCCGGGCGCGACGGCTGACCCCCTCCCGCAGCCGGGCCGCGGCGGCGCACCCGCGGCCCGGGTGCCGACCGGGGGATCAGCGCCCGGCGACCCGATCCACCACGGCGGCGGTGAGGTCCTCGGTCGAGGCGGTGCCCCCGAGGTCGCGGGTGGCCACCCCGTCGCGGACGGCGGCGCGCACGCCCTCCTCGAGGCGCACCGCGGCCTCGACCGCCCGCTCGTCGCCGTGCCGCCGGCCCAGCCAGTCCAGCAGCATGCCCGCCGAGAGGATCATCGCGACCGGGTTCGCCAGGCCCCTCCCGGCGATGTCCGGGGCGGACCCGTGCGCGGCCTGGGCCATGGCGCGGTCGTCGGAGGCGTTGAGCGAGGGAGCGGTCCCGAGGGAGCCGGCCAGCTCCCCGGCCAGGTCGGACAGGATGTCGCCGAACATGTTCTCCGCCACGACGACGTCGAAGGCCGACGCCCGACGCAGCAGGTGCACCGTCATCGCGTCGATGTGGACGTCGTCGACCGCGACGTCGGGATGGTGCTGCGCCACCTCCAGGCACACCCGCCTGAACAGCCCGGAGCTCAGCTGCAGCACGTTCGCCTTGTGGACGATCGTCACCCTCCGGCGGCGGCGACGGGCGAGCGCGAAGGCCGCGCGGGCGATCCGCTCGACCGCCGGCCGGGTGAAGACCCCCATCGCGACGGCGACGTCGGGCGAGGGCATGAACTCGCCGGTGCCGGCGTGGGTGTTGCGGTCGGCGTAGAAGCCCTCGGTGTTCTCCCGGACGATCACCAGGTCGGTGTCCGGCGCGATCGCCGTCCCGCCGCCGAGACCCCGGGCCGGGCGGACGTTGGCGTACAGGTCGAAGTGCTTGCGGATGGCCCCGCTCGGGTTGAGCTGCGACCGGAAGGGCTCCGGGTAGGCGGCGCTGTCGTGCGGCCCGAGCAGCCAGCCGTCGAGGCCGGCCAGCGCCTCCAGGGTGCTGCCGGGGATGGCGCTGCCGTGCGTGTCGATGGCGGCGGCCCCCAGCGGCAGCTCCTGCCACTCGACCGGCGCGGCGCCGACGGCGGCCAGTGCGGCGTCGACGACGCGGACCGCGGCGGGGACGATCTCCGGACCGATGCCGTCGCCCAGCATCAGGCCGAGCCGGTAGGAGGGCGGCGGGGTGGGCGCCGCTGGGGTGCTCATGCCGGCGTCGCTCCCCGGTCGGCGTCGGACAGGTGCTCGACCGTCTCGCCGGTGGCGGTGATCGTGCGGGTGACGTCGCGGCCGCCGTAGACCCAGTAGATGGTCATCGACCCCTCGCCCCGGTTGCGGAAGCAGTGCGGGACCCCGGCCGGCACCCAGGTGGCCTGGCCGGCGACGAGGTCGAACTCCTCGTCGCCGACGACCGCGGTGGCCTCTCCCTCGAACACCAGCACCGTCTCCTCGACGTCGTGCGAGTGCAGCGGGATGCCGGTGCCGGGCGAGAAGACGGTCATGCCGGTGGTGACGCGGTTCTCCGCGCAGTTCCACCGCCCCACGAACGGGATGGTGACGACGCCGTTGCCGCGGTCGAAGCGCTCGATGTCCTCGGGGCGCAGCACCATCGACGGCGCGGCCGGCTGCCCCCGCCCGGCGCTCACGGCGCCTCCCCGGCGGCGTGGCTGACCAGCAGCGTCCCCGGCGTGTTGAGCTGGGCGGCGAGCACCCGCTCGGCGACGACCCGCCACTCCCGGAAGTGCGGCGAGGCCTTGTGCGCGGCGAACGCCTCGGCGTCGGCGTAGAGCTCGTAGAGGACGAAGCGGTTCTCGTCCCCCTCGACCGAGCACACGTCGAACCGCAGGCAGCCGGGTTCGTCGCGCACCGCCGCCTCCGCGTTGGCCGCCATGCCGGCGAGGAACTCCTCCCGCCGGCCGGGCTGCACCTCCATCTGCACCACCAGGCTGAACACCGTCGTCCTCTCCTCGCCCGTCGTTGTATGCGTTACTGTATACAGTATGGAGAACAGCAGCGGACATGCTCCCCAGGTGCGGCTGGCGGTCGGGCCGCTGCGGGAGTTCGGCACCCGCGTCCTCGCCGCCCTCGGGGTACCGGCGGAGGACGCCGCCCTGGTGGCCGACAGCCTCGTGCAGGCCGACCTGTGGGGGCACTCGTCGCACGGTCTCCTGCGGCTGCCCTGGTACGCCGCCCGCCTGCGCTCGGGTGCCGTGCGCGCGGGAACGGAGCCGGTGGTGCTGTCCGACACCGGTCCGCTGGTGCTGCTCGACGGCCGGGACGGGATCGGTCAGGTGCTCACCGAGCGCGCGCGCCGGCTGGCCGTCGAGCGGGCCAGGACGCACGGGGTCGGCGTCGTCGGCGTGCGCAACTCCAACCACTTCGGCACGGCCATGTACTTCACCCGCCGGGCGGCGCACGAGGGGTTCGTCGCGGTCCTCACCACCAACGCCAGCCCGGCCATGGCCCCGTGGGGCGGCCGGGAGAAGCGGCTGGGCACCAACCCGTGGTCGATCGCGGCCCCCGGGCCCGACGGGCGGGTCGTCGCCGTCGACATCGCGAACACCGCGGTGGCGCGGGGCAAGATCTACCTGGCGCACAGCCGCGGCGAGCCGATCCCGGAGACCTGGGCGCTCACCGCGGACGGCGCCCCGACGACGGACCCGGCGGAGGGGGTGCTCGGCGTGGTCCTGCCGATGGCCGGCCACAAGGGCTACGCCATCTCGTTCCTGATGGACGTGCTCTCCGGGGCCCTGACCGGCAGCGCCGTGGGCACCGGTGTCCACGGGCCCTACGAGGCCGACCGGCCCAGCGGCGCCGGCCACCTCTTCCTCGTGCTCGACCCCGATGCCTTCGGGAACCGCACCGGGTACGAGGCGCGGGTGCGGCAACTGATCGAGGAGGTCAAGACGGTCCCCCTCGCCCAGGGGTTCGACGAGGTCTTCTACCCGGGCGAGGTCGAGGACCGCGCCGAGGCGGCGAACCTCGCGGCCGGTGGCGTGGTCCTCGCCGGGCAGTCGCTGTCCGACCTGCGCGCGCTCGGCGCGGGGACCGGCGTGCCGTTCCCCACGGCGGGGGCACGATGACCGCGGTGCCCGAGGGAACCGGGCCCGACGCCAGCAAGGCCGACCTGGTCCACCGCCGGCTCAAGGAGGAGATCGAGCTCGGTGAGCTGGCGCCGGGCGCGCCGCTGTCGGAGCTGTCGCTGGTCGAGCGCACCGGGGCCTCCCGCACGCCGGTCCGCGAGGCGCTGCGCCGGCTGGCCGCCGAGGGCCTCGTCGACCTCGTCCCGCGGCAGGGCGCCCGGGTGTCGCGGGTCTCGCTGCAGAGCGTCCGCGACCTGTTCGACTTCCGCTCCCTGCTCGAGCCGGCCGCGATGCGCCAGGCGACCGAGGCCGCGACGGCCGATCCGCAGGTACACCGGGCGTTCGCCGCGATGCGCGCGGAGTTCACCCGCATCGCCCGCCGCGCTCCCTCGCCGGCCCGGTCCCGCGCGTTCTACGAGCTGGCCGACCGCTTCGACTGGGCGGTCATCGGCGCCACGCGCAACGAGCACCTGCGGCGCACCATCGCCGAGCTGCGGCCGCACACCGCCCGGCTGCGCAACCTGTCCCACGTCGACCCCCGGCGCGTGGAGGTCTCCGCCGCCGAGCACCTGCGCATGTGCGACGCGCTGCTCGCCGGCGACGCCGACGGCGCGGCTGCCGCGATCGCCGAGCACCTGGCGCAGAGCCTGCGGACGATCTTCCGCAACCTGGCCGCCGGTCCCGGCGACGACGTCGACCTCCTGGGCTGAGGCCCCCTGCAGAGGGCCGGCGCGCGCCGGCGAGTGGTGGGGGCAGGGGCCTCAGTGCGGCGCCTTGACCGCCAGCACCGGGCACTCGGCGTCGAGCAGGATGCGCTGGGCCGAGCTGCCGGTGATCAGCTTCCCGGTCGGCGTCCGGCGGCGCAGCCCGATGACCAGCACGCTGGCCGAGAGCCGCTCGGCGGTGTCCACGAGCTCCTCGGCCGCCTCCCGGCCGCGCACCTGCTGCTCGAGCTCGTAGCGCACACCCGCGGCGTCGAGCCGCTCGCGGACCGCGCGCAGGACCTCCTCGCCGGCGAAACGGCGGTCGACGAGGGAGTCGCCGCGCGAGGTGTTCACGACGTGCAGCGGCTCGTCGCGGCGCCGGGCCTCGGCGACGGCGGCGGCGAGGGCGGCCTCGCCCTCCGGGGTGGGCACGTAGCCGACGAGGACGGTCATGCCCGCAGCCTGCGGCAGCCGGTGGCCCGGGTCACGCTTGCGGTCCTAGCGGCCACAGCGTTCCTTTCGTCCACGACCCGCACGGGACGGCCCGCCGGTCGCGCTCACGGCGCCGGAGTGGGGCCCGCCGGGGTGGCTCCCCGCGCCGACCGGGCGGTGAAGCGCCGTTCCGGCCGCCCCGCCGTCCCGTAGCGCTGCCGGACGTCGGCCTCCTGCTGAGCCACCAGCTGCTCGAGGTAGCGGCGGGCGCTGACCCGGGCCAGGCCGGTCCGCTCGCTCGCCTCGCTGGCCGACAGCCCGTCGCGGCCGGCCTCGGCCAGCGCCCCGCGGACCAGCTCGAGCGTCTCCGGGCTGATGCCCTTGGGGGTCGTCACCGGCCGGGCCTCGGCGGCCGCGCGCCGGCCGAACAGCCGGTCGACGTCGTCCTGCGCCAGCTGGGGCTCCCGGGCGAGGTCGGCGCGCAGGGCGGCGTAGTCGGCCAGCCAGCGCTCCAGCGTGCGCCGGTCGAAGGGCTTGACCAGGTAGTGCAGGACGCCGCCGTGCAGCGCGCTGCGGATGCTCTCGACGTCGCGGGCCGCACTGATGACGACGACGTCGACCGGCGAGCCGCCTGCCCGCAGCCGCTGCAGGGCCTCCAGGCCGGTCATGTCGGGCAGGTAGACGTCGAGCAGGACGAGGTCGGGCCGCAGCCGCGCCACGTCGGCCAGCGCCGCCGCGCCGGTGGACGCGGTGCCCACCACCTCGTAGCCGTCGGCCGCCGCGACGAAGCCGGCGTGCACGCGGGCGACCATGAAGTCGTCGTCGACGATGAGGACGCGGATCACGCGCCCACCAGCTCGGGGTCGGCGGGCAGCCGGGCGGTGAAGACCGAGCCGCCGTCGGAGGAGGCCACCACCTCACCCCCACGACGGGTGCAGACCAGGTGCACCAGCGACAGCCCGATGCCGCGCTCGCCGGCGCCGGCGGGGTCCTTGGTGGTCACGCCCTTGCGGAAGACCTCGCGCTCCTGCCCCGGCGGCACCCCGGCCCCCGAGTCGCGCACGACGACGTCGACCTCGCCGTCGACCAGCCCCAGCGACACCTCGACCCACCGCTCGGCGGAGGCCGCGGCGGCGTCGAGCGCGTTGTCGACCAGGTTGCCCACCACCGTGGCCACGTCGGTGGAGAGCTCGTCGCCGAGCGGCGGCAGGGCCGAGTCGGGCGCGAAGCGCAGGTCCACCCCGAGCTCGGCGGCCTGGCTGGCCTTGGCGATGAGCAGCGCGGCGATGGCGGGGTCCTGCACCGCGGCGGTCACCTCGGCACCCAGCCGGGAGCGGCCGGCGCTCACCCGGTGCACGAACCGGACGGCCTCCTCGCTCTGGCCCAGCTCGATCAGCCCGGCGATGGTGTGCAGCCGGTTGCTGAACTCGTGTGCCTGGGCGCGCAGCGTGTCGGTGACGTGCCGGGTCAGCTGCAGCTCGCGGCGCAGCTCCAACAGCTCGGTGCGGTCGCGCAGGGTCGTGACCGACCCGAGCCTGCGGCCCCGGCTGCTGATCGGCAGCCGGTTCACGACGACGACCCGGCCCGCGGTGGCCACCGCCCGGTCGCGCTCCTCGTCGCCACGCAGCAGCGCGTCGCGCAGCTCCTCACCCACCCCCAGCGCGGCGAGGTCGCGGCCCACCGCGTCGCCGGGGATGCCGAGCAGCCGGATGGCCTCGTCGTTGACCAGCGTGACCCGGCCGGACAGGTCCAGCCCGACGATCCCCTCGCGGATGCCGTGCAGCATCGCCCGCTGGTGCTCCACCAGCCCGGTGATCTCGGCCGGCTCCAGGCCGAGGGTCTGGCGCTTGACCCGCCGGGCCACCAGCAGCGAGCCGACGATGCCCAGCACGCTGGCGACGCCGAGGTAGGTGAGCAGGTTCGGCGCGGCCGCGGCCAAGCCGTCGAGGACGCCCGGGTAGGAGCGCTCCACGGCGACGAACCCGAGCTGCTCCCGGCCGGTGAGCACCGGCACCATCGCCACGGCGTAGCGCCCGTCGCCGTCGTCGCGCTCCCCCACCCACGCCCGGCCCTCGAGCACGGTGCTGTCCCCCAGCGGGAACGCCGTCCCCAGCTCGGCGGGACGGGCGGTGGCCAGGACCGTGCCGTCGCGGTCGGCCACCACCACCGACGCCGACCCGGAGACGGTGCGAGCGCTCTCGGCGGCGATGCGCACGTAGCGGAGCAGGTCCTCGTCCAGCGCCGAGCGCAGCGACACGGCGTTGGCCAGGGTCTCGGCCACCGACAGCGCCCGGCGCCCCTCGACCTCCTCGGCCCGCTGGGTGGTCTGGGCGACCGAGACGGCCGCGACGCCCACCAGCACCAGCAGGATGATCACGACCTGCAGCGCCAGCAGCTGGCCGGCCAGCGACAGTCGCCGGAGCACGAGCGCCTCCCAGGGCCCGGGGATGGGCCCTCAGTGCACCACGCCACCGCACCCGTGTGACCGTGAACACAACGACCGCAAGGCGCATTGCGTCCGCAACGGTGACACCCCCCGCACCGGTTGCCAGCCTTCCTCCCGACGCGGCAGACCAGCCGCCCCCACACCTGGAGGAGATCCATGCGCACTGCCCACATGCGCACTGGCCACGCGCGCACTGCCCACACGCGCACTGCCCACCTGCGGCGACTCGCCGTCGGCACCGTGGCCGCCGGCCTCGTGCTCACCGGCTGCGGCACGACGGCGGAGGGCGGCTCGGCCTCCGGCGGCGGCGACAGCGGCGACGAGGCGATCACCGGCCTGCGGGTCATGGTCCCCAACTCCCCCGGCAGCGGCTACGACACCACCGCCCGCGCCTGGGCGCAGATCCTCGACGACGAGGGGCTGGCCTCGGGCACCGAGGTGTTCAACGTCGAGGGCGCCGGCGGCACCGTCGGCCTGCAGCGGCTGGTCAACGAGGAGGGCAACGCCGACATGCTCATGCAGATGGGCCTCGGCGTCGTCGGCGCCCAGTTCAGCAACCAGTCCGAGGCGACCCTCGACCAGACCACCCCGATCGCCCGCCTCATCGAGGAGGCCGAGGCGATCGTCGTCCCGGCCGACTCGCCCTACCAGGACCTCAACTCGCTGGTCGAGGCGTGGAAGGCCGACCCGGGCAACACCCCCGTCGGCGGCGCGTCCAACCCCGGCGGGCCCGACCACCTGACGCCGATGCTGCTGGCGCAGGAGGTCGAGGTCGACCCGGCCGCGGTCAACTACGTGCCCTACGACGGCGGTGGCGAGCTGCTGGCCGGCATCCTCGGCGGGGACGTCGCGTTCGCCGCGACCGGCGTGGGCGAGGTGGCCGAGTCCGCCGCGGGCGGCGACGTCCGCATCCTCGCGGTCACCAGCGACGAGCCCGTCGAGGGCGTCGACGCGCCGACCCTCTCCGAGGCCGGCGTCGACCTGACCTTCACCAACTGGCGGGGCATCGTGGCCGCTCCCGGCATCTCCGACGAGGACACCCAGCGCTTCGTCGACGCCATCACCGAGATGCACGACAGCGACGCCTGGCAGCAGGCCCTCGAGGACAACGGCTGGACCGACGCCTTCACCACCGGCGACGACTTCTCCTCCTTCCTCGACGAGGAGAGCCAGCGGGTCGAGTCCGTCCTGGGTCAGCTGGGGCTGGCGTGACCTCCGCCCAGCGGAGCCCGGAGCAGGCACGGGAGCAGGGCCGCTCCGAGTACGGGGTGGCCCTGTTCCTGGGGGCGCTCGGCGTCCTGGTCGTCGTCCAGGCGCTGCTGCTGCCCGAGAGCCGGATCTCCCGGGGGCCGGTCGGCCCGGGGGTCGTGCCGCTGGTCGTCGGCGGGCTGCTGGTCGTCGTCGCCGCGTTCCTCGCCGTCGACGTCGCCCGCGGCGGCCGCGGCGAGCCCGAGGGCGGCGAGGACGTCGAGCTCGGCGGGGGCAGCGACTGGCGGACGATCCTCCTGCTCGCCGCGGCCTTCGCCGCCAACGCCCTGCTCATCGAGTCGCTCGGCTGGGTCTTCTCCGGCGCCATCCTCTTCTGGGGCTCGGCGTTCGCCCTCGGCAGCCGGCACTACGTGCGCGACGCGCTCATCGCCTTCGCGCTGTCGATCGGCTCCTTCTACCTGTTCGCCCTGGGGCTGGGCACCGTGCTGCCCCCCGGGGTCCTGAGGGGGATCCTCTAGATGGACGCGTTCAGCTCCCTGGTCGACGGCTTCGGCACCGCGCTGACGCCGACGAACCTGGCCTTCGCGCTGCTCGGCGTGCTGCTGGGCACCGCCATCGGCGTCCTGCCCGGCATCGGCCCGGCCATGGCGGTGGCCCTCCTGCTGCCGCTGACCCGCGGCCTCGACGTCACCAGCGCCCTGATCATGTTCGCCGGCATCTACTACGGCGGCATGTACGGCGGGTCGACCACGTCGATCCTGCTCAACACCCCGGGCGAGAGCGCCTCGGTGGTCACCGCCGTCGAGGGCAACAAGATGGCGCGGGCCGGGCGGGCCGCGCAGGCACTGGCCACCGCGGCGATCGGGTCGTTCGTCGCCGGCACCATCGCCACGCTGCTGCTGGCGCTGCTGGCCCCGACGGTCGCCGACCTCGCGATCGAGGTCTCCCCCGCCGACATGTTCGCCGTCATGGTGCTGGCCTTCATCGCCGTCACCTCGGTGCTCGGCAGCTCGCGGGTCCGCGGCCTGGCCTCCCTGGGCCTGGGCCTGGCCATCGGCCTGATCGGCATCGACTTCACCTCCGGGCAGCAGCGGCTCACCTTCGGCATCCCGGAGCTCGCCGACGGCATCAGCGTCGTCGTCGTCGCGATCGGCCTGTTCGCCGTCGGCGAGGCGCTGTGGACCGCGGCCCACCTGCGGCGGCGGCCGGTCGAGGTCATCCCCGTGGGCAACCCGCGGATGAGCCGGTCGGACTGGTCCCGGTCGTGGAAGCCGTGGCTGCGGGGGACGGCGATCGGGTTCCCCTTCGGCGCGATCCCCGCCGGCGGCGCCGAGATCCCGACGTTCCTCTCCTACGTCGCCGAGAAGCGGCTGTCCAAGCACCCGGAGGAGTTCGGCCGGGGCGCGATCGAGGGCGTCGCCGGCCCGGAGGCGACCAACAACGCCTCGGCCGCCGGCGGCCTGGTGCCGCTGCTCACCCTCGGCATCCCCACGACGGCCACCGCGGCGGTGATGCTCGCGGCGATCCAGAGCTACGGCATCGAGCCCGGGCCGCAGCTGTTCGACAACGAGCCCCAGCTGGTGTGGGGCCTGATCGCCAGCCTGTTCATCGGCAACGCGGCGCTGCTGGTGCTGAACCTGCCGTTGGCCCCGATCTGGGCCCGGCTGCTGCGGATCCCGCGGTCCTACCTCTACGCGGGCATCCTGTTCTTCGCCAGCCTCGGCGCCTACGCCTCGGACGCCTCCACCTTCGACCTGTTCCTGCTGCTGGCCATCGGGGCGCTGGGGTTCGTGATGCGGCGCTACGGCCTGCCGCTGCTGCCGGCGATCATCGGCGTCATCCTCGGGCCCTACGCCGAGCAGGAGCTGCGCCAGGCGCTGCAGATCAGCAACGGCGACCTCGGCGGGCTGGTCGACCCGATGTCCGTCGTCGTCTTCGCGATCGTCGCGCTGGTCCTGCTGTTCCCGCTGGTCCGGCGGCTGCTGCCGCGCAAGGCACACCTGCCGGTGCTCGACGAGGCGGTGCACGAGATCGAGGAGGCGCACGCCCACCACGGCGCGACGACGGCGGTCGCCGTCGAGCGGCACGCGCCGAAGGCCCCCGACCGGCCGCACGGCGGCGAGGGGACCTGACACCACGGGCCCACGGAGGGGAGGGACGCGCGAGCTCCCTCCCCTCCGTGCTGTCCGGGGACGGGCCTGCACTGCCGGCGCCCGCGCCGTCGGGCACCGGCGGCTCACCCCCGGCGACCGCCACACCGGGCCGCGCGGGAGCTCCTCCCCCCGTGGCCGCGGCGGGCCGACACTGCTCGCGCCGTCCACGGGGGAGCCGTCCTCGGGAGGGAGCGCACCGTGTCCGACCACACCAACGTCGCCCGCATGCGGGAGGCCTACACCGCCTTCGCCAAGGGCGATCTCGCCGCGATGACCGAGCTGTTCGGCGAGGACATCCGCTGGCACGAGCCGGGCGAGGGCCCGCTCTCCGGGGACTACGAGGGTCCGCAGGCGGTCTTCGCCATGTTCGGCCGCTCGATGGAGCTCACCGAGAACAGCCTGCGGGTGGACCCGGTGCTCCTGTGCGCCGACGACGAGCACGGCACCGCGCTGGTCCGGTTCACCGCGCACCGCGGCGACCGGCACCTCGACACGCTGGTGGCGCAGGTCGTCCGCTTCGACGCCGACGGTCGGGTGGCCGAGTTCTGGAACGCCCCCACCGAACCGGCGGTGATGGAGGCGTTCCTCGCCTGACGCTCACCCGGCGGGCAGCGCCGGGCCCTCGTCCTTGAGCGCGACGCCGGAGGCGCCCAGCTCGCGGGCCGCGCCGAGCAGCGCCGCGACGGTGTCGGCGGCCTGCGCGTAGGACAGCCCGTGCGGCGGGCGGACGTTGGAGACGCAGTTGCGCTCGGAGTCCACCCGCCCCGGCCGCGGGTCCCAGGTGAGGTACACGCCGAGCGAGTCGGCCGACGACAGCCCGGGCCGCTCGCCGATGAGCACCACCACCGCGCGGGCGCCGAGGGCCTCCCCGACCGCGTCGCCCAGCGCCACCCGCGCCTGGTGTGCCACCACCACGGGCGCGACCGACCAGCCGGGCAGCCGCTCCAGCAGCGCCGTCACCAGGCCGGCGGCGTGCTCGTGCACCGCGCGCGGCGACAGGCCGTCGGCGACCACGACCGCCAGGTCGGCGTCGGCCCGCGGCAGCGACGTGCCCTCCGCCAGCCGCCGGCCGAGGTCGGGCCGCTGCAGGTAGGTCGCCCGGTCGGGCGCCGCCGAGTGCACCTCGAGGAACTCCCCGAGCGCGGGCCGCAGCCGGTCGGCCTCCAGCGGCTGGTGCACCGCATCGCGCGCGGCGGCGTGCGCGGCGCGGAACTCCAGCTCCCGCGCGGTGGGCAGCGCGTCACCGGCGCGGCCCAGCGCCACCCGCGCCCGGGTGGCCGACCGCAGCACCGACCACGGGTCGTCGCGGGGCGGCAGCGGCCGGTCCAGCGCCTCGGTCACGAGTCCTCCTCGCTGGCGCTCGTCAGCCTCGTGCCCGGCGGTGCTGTGTCCCTGCACGACCTCGCGGGCTCGGTCATGCCGACGCCGCCGCGAGCAGGGCCCGGGCCGCGGGCGCGTCGGCGGTCAGCTCCCGCACCCGGCCGGCGTCGTCGAGCAGGTCCATCCGCGCCAGCCACGCCTCGAACTCCGGCGCCGGCCGCAGCCCGAGCACCGAGCGGGTGGTGAGCACGTCGGAGAAGGCCAGCGACTGGTAGTGCAGCATCACGTCGTCCATCCCGGGCACGGCGATGAGGAAGGTGACCCCCGCCGCACCGAGCAGCAGCATGAGGGCGTCCATGTCGTCCTCGTCGACCTCGGCGTGGTTGGTGTAGCAGACGTCCACGCCCATCGGCAGGCCGAGCAGCTTGCCGCAGAAGTGGTCCTCCAGCCCGGCGCGCAGCACCTGCTTGCCGTCGTAGAGGTACTCCGGGCCGATGAACCCGACCACGGTGTTCACCAGCAGCGGCGCGAAGTGCCGGGCGACGCCGTAGGCCCGCGCCTCCAGCGTCTGCTGGTCGACCGGCCGCCCGCCGATCCCGTGGTGCGCGTCCGCCGACAGCGCCGAGCCCTGCCCGGTCTCGAAGTAGGTCACGTTGTCCCCGACCGTGCCGCGGCCCAGCGCCAGCGCCCCCGCACGGGCCTCGGCCAGCAGGTCGAGGGTGACGCCGAAGCCGCGGTTGGCCTCCTGGGTGCCGGCGACCGACTGGAACACCAGGTCGACCGGCGCGCCCTGCTCCAGCGCCCGCAGCGTGGTGGTCACGTGGGCGAGCACGCACGACTGGGTGGGGATCTGGTAGCGGGCGATGACCTCGTCGACCAGTTGCAGCAGCGCCACCGTGCGGGCCGGGGAGTCGGTGGCCGGGTTGATGCCGATGACGGCGTCCCCGGAGCCCTGCAGCAGCCCGTCGACGATGGACGCCGTCACGCCCAGCGGGTCGTCGGTCGGGTGGTTGGGCTGCAGCCGCGAGGCCAGCCGGCCGGGCAGGCCCAGGGTGGAGCGCAGCCCGGTCACCACCCGGGTGCGCCGGCCCACGGCGACCAGGTCGGCGTTGCGCATGAGCTTCGACGTCGCCGCGACCATCTCCGGGGTCAGCCCCGGCGCCAGCCCGCTGATCGACGCCTCGTCACCGGCGGCGGCCCAGGCCAGCAGCCGGTCGCGGAACTCCCCCACCGTCAGCGACGCGACCGGCGCGAACGCCGCGGCGTCGTGGGTGTCGAGGACCAGCCGGGTGACGTCGTCCTCGTCGTAGCCGACCACCTGCTCGTCGAGGAAGGTGGCCAGCGGCAGGTCGGCGAGCACCGTCTGCGCGGCGACCCGCTCGGCGGCCGACTCCGCCGCGCACCCGGCCAGCACGTCGCCGGAGCGGGCCGGGGTCGCCTTGGCCATCAGCTCCACCAGCGTCGGGAACTCGTGGGTGTGCCCGCCCACGGTGGCCCGCCGCGCGGTCATCGGACCTCGTCCTCGGCGTCGGCCAGCAGCTCGAACTCCTCCTCGGGCGCCGAGGCCACCAGGTGGTGGCGGCTGTAGAGCGCGAAGTAGGCGAGGAACGCGGCGTAGGCGACGAGGGTCCACAGCGCCGCGGTGACGTCGACGAGGAAGGTGGCCAGGACGGCCGCGGCGGCGAGCACCAGCGCCACCCCGGTGGTCGCCGTCCCGCCCGGCGTCCGGTACGGGCGGGGCAGGTCCGGCTCGCGTCGGCGCAGCGCGATGTGGCTGACCATCATCAGCACGTAGGACACCGTCGCGCCGAACACGGCCATGTTCAGCAGCATCGCGCCCTGGCCGGTCAGCGAGAGCACGAAGCCGATGGCCCCCGGCACCAGCAGGGCCAGCACCGGCGCCTTGCGTGCGTTGGTCACCGACAGCGCCCGCGGCAGGTAGCCGGCGCGGGAGAGCGCGAAGGTCTGCCGCGAGTAGGCGTAGATGATCGAGAAGAAGCTGGCCACCAGCCCGAACAGGCCGGCGTAGTTGACCACCCGGGTCAGGGCGTCGGGCGCACCGCCGGCGGCCAGCGCGTCGACCGGTGGGTTGCCCGAGTCGGCGATGGTCGACGCGCCGCCGGCACCCGGGGTGACCACCAGCATGAGGACGGCGAGGACGACGAGCACGCCCATCGCCGCGACGATCCCCCGCGGCATCGACCGGGCCGGGTCGTGGGCCTCCTCGGCGGCCAGCGGCACGCTCTCCACCGCCAGGAAGAACCAGATGGCGAACGGGAACGCCGCCCAGATGCCGAGCACCCCGTAGGGCAGGAACGACGACGCGCCGGCGGCGCCGGTGGGCGTGATGTCGAGCAGGTTGCCGGCGTCGAACCGCGGGACGGCGCCGACGAGGAAGACCACGAGCCCGGCGAGCGCGACGACGGTGACGGCGAACATCGCCTTGAGCGCCTCGCCGACGCCCATCAGGTGGATGCCGATGAACAGCGCGTAGACCACGAGGTAGACCCACCAGCCGTCGGTGATGCCGAACAGCCCGAGGGACTCGACGTAGGCGCCGATGAACGTGGCGATCGCGGCCGGGGCGATCGCGTACTCGATGAGCACCGCCACGCCGGTGGCGTACCCGCCCCACGGGCCCAGGGCGCGGCGGGCGAAGGTGTAGCCGCCCCCGGCGGTCGGCAGCGCCGAGCCGAGCTCGGCCAGCCCGAACACCATCGCGGTGTACATGACCGCCATGAGGACGACGGCGATCAGCAGCCCGCCGAAGCCGCCCTGGGCCAGGCCGAAGTTCCACCCGGCGTAGTCACCGGAGATGACCGCCGAGACGCCGAGGCCGGCCAGCAGCAGCCAGCCCGCCGTCCCGGTGCGCAGCCGGCGCCGCTCGAGGTAGCCGGCGTCGACCCGCTCGGCCTCCACCCCGGCGTGCGCGCCGGGCCGGGCCGAGGGGGGACGGGCGGTGGGATCGACGGTCACGGGCGCCTCCGCAGGTGGGCCCGCCGGAGGCGGGAGGGCCAGCCTCGACCCGCGCCGCGCACCGGGTCAACGGCCGGCTCCGGCCGCAACGCGCCGTCCACCGCCCCGTCCCCGGGGATGCCGTGGTCCCCGGGGATGCCGTGGTCCCCGGGGATGCCGTCGTCTCAGGGGATGCCGTCGTCTCAGGGGATGCCGTGCCAGCGCCCCGTCGTCGCGTTGCCCTCCGGCCGCGACTCGAACACGTTGCCCGGCGTCGGCTCGCTCCGGTCGTCGTCGGCGAGGGCGAAGACCCGCAGCAGCGGCCCGACGAGGGCGTCGTAGACCGCGGGGAACAGCCGGAAGCCGAGGATGACGACCGGGTTGGCGAAGCCGGACTGGATCAGCCGCCGCGGCCGGTCCAGCCGGGCGACCACCGAGCGGGCCACGCGCTCGGGCGAGTAGATCGGGATGGGCGGGCGGCCCTTGAGCCCGATGTAGCTGCCCGCCTGCGAATAGATCGGCGTGTTGACCCCGCCCGGGGCGACGGCCGAGACGGAGATGCCGGGGACGTCGCGGGTCTCCTGCTGCAGCGTCCGGATGAGACCGAGCTGGCCCCACTTGGCGGCGTTGTAGCTGCCCATGAACGGCGTGGTCACCGACGCCAGCAGTGAGCTGACGACCACGAGGTGGCCGGCCTCCTGGCGGCGGAACACCGGGAGCACGGTGCGCACGAGGTTGGCCGTGCCGTGCAGGGCGGTGTCGACCACCCGCTCGAACACCTCCTTGGGCACGTCCTCGATCCGCCCGTAGGCGATGACCTGCGCGGAGTGCACGACGACGTCGAGGGAGCCGAACCGGCGGACGGCGCCGTCGACGGCGGTGCCCAGCGCGTCCTCGTCGAGGACGTCGGCCGGGCAGACGACGACGTCGGCGGCACCCGCGGCGCGCGCCTCGGCCGCGGCCTCCTCCAGCGCCGGCCGGCCGCGGGCCAGCAGCACGAGGTGGGCGCCCCGCTGGGCGAACAGGACGGCGGTGGCGCGGCCGATGCCGCTGGAGGCCCCGGTGATCAGCACGGTCTGCGGCATGCGGCGTTCGTCTCCTCGACTCGGGTGCCGAGGACGCGGACCGGCCGCCGCCCCGGCTCGGCGGACTCCCCCGGCTACCCCGACTCGTTGCCCGCCATGCGATCGAGCACGTCGAGCAGCCGGCCCGGGCCGATCACCCCGGTCCCCTCCGGCAGGCGGGCGCGCAGGCCGCGGTCGGCGGTGACCACGAGCACCCGCCGGCCGGCCCCGGCGAGCGCGGCGGCGGTGGCGGCCAGGGCGTCGTCCCCGCTGCCGGGCGCGCGCACCAGCCGGACGCCGTCCGGGGCCGGGACGTCGCGCGCCACCCCCTCGACGACGGCCACCACCTCCTCGACGACCCCCTCCCCCACGACCTCCTCGGGCAGCTCCCGGCCGGGCAGCCCGGCCAGCCGCCGCAGCAGCCGCGCGGTGGCGCCGGCACGGTCGCGCCACCACCCGTCGGGGCGCGAGCCGACGACGTTGGCGGCGTCGACGAGCAGGACCGTCATCCCACCTCCCGCGGGTCACCCGGTCGGGCGCGGCTGTTCACCATCGTCGCGACCGGGTACCCGACCTGCGAGAACGCACCGGGAGGACCGGTGCCAGGCCCGGCGGGGAGCCACTCCCGCCGCCGACGAGGAGGTCCGATGGCGACCGACGACCGCATCCACCCCGACCGCGCCGCGACGGTCACGCCCGAGGGCGCGCACGTCACCCGCGGCGCGGCCCGCGACGCCGTCGCGGCGCAGCGGGCCCGCTTCGGCGGCATCAAGTGGGGTGCCGCGTTCTTCGGCTGGCTGTCGGCCAACGGACTGGCGGTCATCCTCATCGCGCTGCTGGCCGCCACCGGCGTGGGGCTCAGCCTCGCCGAGGTCGACGGCGTCGAGGACGTCCCGGCCGACCCGGCGAGCACCCTCGGCATCGCCGGCGGCATCGCGCTGCTGGTCATCCTGTTCCTCGCCTACCTGGCCGGCGGGTACGTCGCCGGCCGGATGTCCCGCTTCGACGGCGTCCGTCAGGGCCTGGCCGTGTGGCTGATCGGCCTGCTGGTCGTGGTGGTGCTCGCCATCGTGAGCACCGTGCTCGGCACGCGGTACGACGTGCTGCAGCAGCTGAACCTGCCGCGCATCCCGATCGACGAGGGCACGGCGACGACGGCCGGCATCGTCACGCTGGTGGCGGTCCTGGTCGTGACGCTGCTGGGCGCCGTCCTCGGCGGCACGCTCGGCACCCGCTACCACCGCAGGGTCGACCGCGCCGGCTTCTGAGCGCACCCCAGGCATCGGAGGCTCCACCCACCTCCTGGCGTCCGGGACGTGGGTGGAGCCTCCGATGCCTGGTCCGCCGGCACGGCCCGCTGTCGTCCTGCGGTCCTACGCTGCGCGGCATGTGCCGCAACATCCGCCCGCTGTCGAACTTCGAGCCGCCGGCGACCGACGAGGAGGTCACGGCCGCGGCGCTGCAGTACGTGCGCAAGATCAGCGGCTCGGCCGCGCCGTCGCGGGTCAACAGCGAGGCCTTCGACCGCGCCGTCGCCGAGATCGCAGCGGCCTCGGCCCGGCTGCTCGACGCGCTGGTCACGACGGCGCCGCCCAAGGACCGCGAGGTGGAGGCGGCGAAGGCCCGCGCGCGGGCCGCGGTGCGCTACGGGAGGTGAGCCCCGTCCGGTGGTGCATGATCCGACCGCCGACGGTGGGCATGGCCGCGGGTTGAGCGGGTAGGTGCCGGGCTCACCTGACCCGATCACTCTGGGAGAGCACCCATGGCCCGCAACACCGTGTCCCGCGCGCTGCACGACCTCGGCCTGTCCGCCTGGTTCGGTGGGACCCTCGCCAACGCCGTCGCCCTCAACGCCGCCGCGGGCGAGGCCGGCAAGGACACCGGCAAGGTGGCCAACGTCGGCTGGAACCGCTGGACCCCGGTCAACGCCGTCGCGATCGGTGCGCACCTGGTCGGCAGCGTCGGCCAGCTGATCGGCAACCGCGGCCGCGTCGCGCAGCAGGAGGGCGTGGCCGGCATGTCCGCCCTCAAGACCCTCGTCACCGCCGCCGCCCTGGGCGCCACCGCCTACAGCCGCTCGCTGGGCATCGTCGTCAACGGCCCCGGCAGCGGCGCCGGCAACCCGTCGTCGCGGTCGGGCACCAAGCCGACCAAGCGCACCAAGGCCGAGATCGCCGCCGCGCAGGAGCAGCTGGACACGCTGCAGTGGGTCATCCCGGCCCTCACCGGCACGCTCGTGGCGATCAGCTCCTACGCCGGCGAGCAGCAGCGCGCCAGCGAGGTCGTCAAGGGCGTCGCCCGCCGCTGACGGCCGGCCCGGCCGCACCTGCACCACCGGTCCGGGGGGGACCCGTGACCCGGAGCCCGGCGACGCGCAGCGTCTCCGTCACCGGCAACGCCGTGGCCGACGAGCGGTCGCACGACCGCCACGACGGCGGGAAGGGCGCCACCCGGTGCCCCGACTGCACCGACGGCTTCGGCGGGCCACGGCCGGTGACGCCCGGGTCCTGGCGGGACCGCGTACGGCGCAACCCGCCGCTGGCGCTGACCTACCGGATCGCCGTGTTCGTCGTCGGGCTGCTGTTCGTGCTGCTCGGGCTGGCGCTGACCGTGCTGCCCGGACCGCTCACCATCCCGCCGGTCCTGGTCGGCCTGTGGGTGTGGTCGACCGAGTTCGAGTGGGCCCGCCGGTTCTTCGCCGCCTCCAAGCGCAAGGCCGTCGACACCTGGCGGCACGCCAAGCAGCACCCGGTGAGCTCCGCGGCCGTCACGATCGGGGGGCTCGCGGCCGCCGCCTTCGTGTTCTGGGCGGTCGGCCACTGGCACCTCGTCGACCGGGGCAAGCGCCTGGTCGGCCTCGGCTGACCGCTGCTCGCCCACCGGCCGCCGTCCGCACTGTGGGCGGCGGCCGGTCCGCGTTCAGGCCCCGGTGAGGACGACCGGGCCCTCGTCGGTGACCGCGACCGTGTGCTCGACGTGCGCGGCGCGGCGGCCGTCGGCGGTGACCACCGCCCACCCGTCCTTCTTGTGCCGGTAGCGCTCGCCGCCGGCCAGCAGCATCGGCTCGATCGCCAGCGTGCTGCCGGCGTGCAGCCGCACCCGGTCCAGGCCCGCGGCCGGGCGGTTGGGGACGAACGGCGGCTCGTGCATCGACCGGCCGATGCCGTGGCCGCCGTGGTCGGGCAGGTGGGCGTAGCCGTGCGCGCGGGCGACGGCGTCGATCGCCCGGGCGACGTCGAGCAGGGTCGCTCCGGGCACCGCCGCGGCGATCCCGGCGGCCAGCGCCTCCTCGGTGGCGGCGACCAGCCGGGCGTCCTCGGCCGCCCCGCTGGCGCCCACCTGCACGGTCACCGCCGCATCGCCGTGCCAGCCGTCGACGATGGCGCCGCAGTCGACGCTGAGCAGGTCGCCGTCCTTGAGCCGCTGCCCGCTGGGCCGGCCGTGCACGACCACCTCGTTGGGTGACAGGCACAGGGCGCCGTTGTAGGCCGTCGGCGCCCAGGCCGGCTTGTAGCCGAGGAACGACGACGTCGCGCCGGCCTCGCGGATGGTCGTCTGCGCCAGGTCGTCGAGATCGCGCAGCCGGACGCCGGGCACCGCGGCGGCGCGAACTGCGGCCAGCGTCCGGGCCACCACGCGGCCGGCGGCGCGCATGGCGTCCAGTTCGTCGGCGGTGCGGCGCGGCAGCACGGTCAGGTCCACGCCCTCGACGGTACGGCGGACCTGGACGGCGCCCGTCCCGGCTCAGGTCCGGCGGACCTCGGCCGGGTCGGGTGTGCGGAAGGGGACGTCCCCGGGCGGTGTCCCGCCGGGCTCCTCGGGGTCGGCCGCCACCTCGTCCGGGCGGTCGGGCTCCTCACCGGCGACGCCGAACCCCTCGGCCGGCGGCGGTGCGCCCGCTCCGGGATCGGCCGCGGCGATCTCGTCGTCCGGGTGCGGGCGGTACGGCGTCATCGGTTCCCACGTGGACACGACCGCATCCGTACCCACCGGCGGAGGACACCGGTGACGGCGAGGTGACGAGGGGGTTGCGGTAAGGCACACGGCGGGTGGACGGTCGGGCGCACCAGCCCAGGGACGGCGCCGGGACACGAGGAGAGCCGAGACATGGCCACCACGGGATCGGGACAGCGGACACGGCGCGGCGCGCGGCCGGGGCAGGCACCGGCAACGCGAACCGGCGCGGCCGGGGACGGCCGGGGCGGGCCCCGTGGCGGCGACGGCTCCGACGGCCGCGACGAGAGCCGTGCCGAGCGGATCGACCGGGAGCTCATGGAGCTGCTCAACGAGCTGCGGATCGCGCTGCCGGGCGTGCAGTTCCTGTTCGCCTTCCTGCTCGTCGTGCCGTTCCAGCAGGCCACGTCCCGCGCGACGGACTTCCAGCGCGACGTCTACTTCGTGACGCTGATCGCGGCCGTGGTGGCCACCGGCCTGCTCATCGCGCCGGCCGCGCAGCACCGGGCGCTGTTCCGCCAGCACGACAAGGAGGACCTGCTGCGGCGGAGCAACCGCAACGCCTTCCTCGGGCTGGTCGTGCTCGCCCTCGCCATCGTCTCGGCGGTGGTGCTGGTCGTCGACTTCCTGTTCGCCCTGCCGCAGGCCCTGGTCACCGGTGCGCTGGTCGCGGTGCTGCTGGGCTGGCTGTGGATCGGCAGCCCCGCGGTGCAGCGCGCCCGCGACCGCCGCGGCGGCGCCTGAGCGGCTCTCCCGGGGCGCTCGGCCTCCCCGCACGACGATCCCCCCACGACGATCCCGCCACGACGATCATGGCGCTGTGACGCCGACACGCCGACGGTCCACGGCGGGTCGCGACCGCCGCGCCATGATCGCGGTGGAGGTCGGACCCGGGAGACAGCGCGGGTTCAGCGGCCGAGGGCGGCGCAGATGGCGTCGGCGACGTCGTCGGGGTCCTCGTGCTCCCAGAAGCGCAGCACCCGCCACCCCAGTCCGGTGAGGACGGCGTCGGCGCGCCGGTCGCGGGCTGGACTCCTGCACCGACGATCGGTGCAGGTAAGGGTCGCCTACCCTCCGTTCCGTGACGACGACGGCGACCCGGGCGACCGCGGCACCCGAGGCCCCGCCGGTCCCCCGCTGGACGCCGGTCGAGCTGCTGCCCCCGCTGGCGCTCGTCCTGCTCGCCGCCGTCCTGCTCGCCCCGGGTCACGGCCTGTGGTTCGACGAGCTGTTCACCGCCGAGGTGGGCCGCCGCCCGCTCGCCGACATCCTGCGCGCGATCGTCACCGGCGAGGGGGTGACGAGCTACCTGGCCGACGTCCCGCCGTCCTACAACGCGCCGTACTACCTGGTCGTGCACGCGTGGGTGTCGCTGCCGGGCCTGGGCGGCGACACCTCGCTGCGGGTGCTCTCCGTGCTGGCCACCGCCGGCGGGCTGGCGCTGGTCACCCGGGCGCTCACCCGGCTGGCGGGCCCGGCGACGGGCGTGCTGGCCGGCCTGGCCCTCGCGACCGCGCCGCTGCTGCTCGAGCAGGCGGTAGAGGCGCGCAGCTACGGCCTCGTCGTCCTGGCCACCGGCGGGGCGCTGCTCGGGCTGGTCCGGTGGCTGCAGGAGCCGCCGCGCGGCCTGGCGCTGTTCGGTCTCGCCGGCGCGGGGATGGGGCTGGCGCACTGGTACGCGGTCACGGTGCTGGCCGCGTTCGTCGTCGCGGCGCTGCTGCTGCGCGGCCGGGCCGCCGTCCGCGTCGCGGTCACCGGCGTCCTGGCCGTGCTGCCGGTGGTCGCGCTGATCGGCGTCAACCTGCTCAACGGCACCGGCTCGCGCAACGCCGAGCACCTGCGCGACACCGGCAGCACGCTCGCCGACCTCGCGGTCGAGGCCTGGGCCGGCGGCCGCACCCCGCTGCTGTACCTGACCGTCGGGCTGGCGGTGGTCGGGGCGCTGCGCGGTGCCGGCGTGCGGGTGGTCGGGGTCTGCTGGCTGCTGGTCCCGCTGCTGCTCCTGCTCGCCGGCGAGCTGGTCCGGCCGCTGTACCACCCGCGCTACCTGCTGGCCGGGCTGCTCGGGCTGGGTGTGCTGGCCGCGGCCGGCGCCACGGCCCTCCCCCGCGGCGCCCGCGCTCCGGTCGGCGCCGCACTGGTCGCCTTCTCGCTGCTGGCCAGCTCACCGCTGGCCGTGCGGGAGCCGCGGGAGCGCTCCGACGACCTCGTGACCGTGCTGGCCCGGGTGCAGCAGCCCGGGGAGCCGGTCGTCGCCGCCGACCAGCGCGCGGCCCTGGGCCTGGACCACTACGTCCGCACGATGGCCCCGCGGCTGCGGCCCGACGTCGTCCTGCCCCCCGACGACGCCCCGCCCGGCGCCGGCCGCGTCTGGGTGGTGCGGCGGCTGGTCGACGGCGCGCCGGTGCCCACCGACGACGACGCGATCCTCGCCGACGCCGGCCTGTCCCTCACCGACAGCCGCGAGTTCCCCGGGACGAAGACCGACCTGGTACTGCAGCTCTGGACCCGCTGAGCCGCGATCCGCGCCGATGACTCCACCGGCGCCGGGCGGTCGGGACTGTCGGACCCGCGTGGCACGGTGTCACCGGACCGACCCCGGAGGTGAGGCACGTGACGGCCGACATCGGCGACGTGGTCGCGGCGGGCACGGACCAGCAGGGGCCGGGCGACCGCTCCCCCCTGGCGATCGAGACCGAGGGCCTGGTCAAGCTCTTCGGCAGCACCCGCGCCGTCGACGGGGTCGACCTGCGCATCCCGGTCGGGGGCGTGCACGGCTTCCTCGGCCCCAACGGCGCGGGCAAGACCACGACCATCCGGGTGCTGGCCACGCTGCTGCGCCCCGACGGCGGGACGGCGCGGGTCTTCGGTCACGACGTGGTCACCGAGGCCGACGCCGTCCGCGCCCGGGTGAGCCTGACCGGGCAGTTCGCCTCGCTCGACGAGGACCTCAGCGGCGCGGAGAACCTCCTGCTGCTGGCCCGGCTGCTCGGGTACTCCCGGGCCGCCGCCCGGCAGCGCACCGACCAGCTGCTGTCCGCGTTCGGCCTCACCGGGGCGGCCGGCAAGCAGGTCAAGCAGTACTCGGGAGGCATGCGGCGGCGGATCGACATCGCCGCGAGCATCGTCGTGCGGCCCGACCTGGTCTTCCTCGACGAGCCGACGACCGGTCTGGACCCGCGCAGCCGCAACCAGGTCTGGGACGTCGTCCGGGCGCTGGTGCGCGGGGGGACGACGGTGCTGCTGACCACCCAGTACCTCGACGAGGCCGACCAGCTCGCCGACCGCATCTCCGTCATCGACACCGGCCGGGTCATCGCCGAGGGCACGCCCGGGCAGCTCAAGGCGTCGGTGGGGTCGGGCAGCCTGCACGTGCGGGTCCTCGACCCCGCCCGGCGCGGCGAGGCCCGCCGCCTGCTGGAGCAGGTGCTCGGGGTGCCGGTGGCCGAGGGCAGCGACCCCGCGGCGCTCACCGCCCGCACTCCCGACAGGGCCCCCACGGCCCGCGCACTGACCGCGCTCGAGGACGCCGGCCTGACCCTGGCGCAGTTCGCGCTCGGCCAGCCCAGCCTCGACGAGGTGTTCCTGGCCCTGACCGGCCGACCCGCCGAGCCCACTCCCCCCGATCCGGAGGACCCGCGATGACCGCCGTCGAGCACGCCCCACCCGCCCTCGCGGCCCCCGACACCGCGGCCGTGCTCGCGGCCCTCGGGTCCGGGGAGCGCCCTCGCCCGCAGGGCCCGGTGGCGGCCTCGGCGACGTTCGGGTGGCGCACGCTGCTGCGGATCAAGCACGTCCCCGAGCAGCTCTTCGACGTTACCGTCTTCCCGGTGATGCTCACGCTGATCTTCTCGTACCTCTTCGGCGGCGCCCTGGCCGGCTCGGTCGAGGCCTACGTGCAGTTCTTCCTCCCCGGGATCCTCGTGCAGAGCATCCTCATGATCACCATGTACACCGGCGTCGCCCTGAACACCGACATCGAGAAGGGCACCTTCGACCGCATCCGGTCGCTGCCGGTGTGGCGGCCGAGCGCGCTGGTCGGGGCGCTGCTGGGCGACGTCGTCCGGTTCGTGCTGGCCTCGACGGTGGTGCTGTGCCTCGGTCTGGCGCTGGGCTTCCGGCCCGGCGGCGGGCTGCCCGGGGTGCTGGCCGCGGTCGCCCTGCTGCTGGTCTTCGCCTTCGCCCTCGGCTGGATCTGGACCTACCTGGCGCTGCGACTGCGCACGCCGCAGGCGGTGATGGGCTGGAGCATGATGGTCCTGATGCCGCTGACGTTCGGCAGCAACATCTTCGTCGACCCCGCCACGATGCCCGGCTGGCTGCAGGCGGTCGTCGCGGTCAACCCGGTCAGCTCGCTGGTCACCTCGGTGCGCGGGCTGGTGCACGGTGCGGCGGTCGGCGGCGAGGTCGTGCTGGTGCTGGTCTGGGCGGTCGCGCTCGTCGCCGTCCTCGGGCCGCTGACCATGCGGCGCTACGGCAACCGCGCCTGAGTCAGCGCGTGCGGGCCGCCCAGGCCAGTGACCGCAGCGACTGCCGCACCCGGGCACGCGCCGTCCACGCCGAGGAGCCCGCCGGCCGGCGGTCCCGGGTCACCGGCACGCTCACCAGCGGCGTCCCCGCCCGGCCGGCGGCGAGCACGACGCTCGGGGCGCTCCCGCCGAGCACCAGGTCGACGACGGCCGACCGCACGGCCGGGCCCAGCGCGAGGAAGGCCCCGGCGTCGGGCGGCAGGCCAGTGAGCCGGGCGGCCAGCCGGCGGTGCACCTCCCCGGTCAGCCGCCGTCCCGGCGACTCGTAGCGGCCCCGCCGGCCGGCGAAGACCGCGCCGGCGTCGCCGCGGGCCAGCCGGTCGAGCAGCAGCGGCACCGCCTCGGGCGGGTCCTGCAGGTCGGCGTCGAGGCACACCCAGACGTCGGCGTCCTCCGCCGCCAGGCCGGTGGCCAGCGCCCGGTGCTGGCCGACGTTGACCGCCAGCCCGGTGACGGTGATCCGGGGATCGCCGCCGGCCAGCTCGGTCGCCACACGGAGGCTGTCGTCGGGCGAGGCGTCCACGACCAGCCGCAGTCGCCAGTCGCGGCCGGCGAGCACGCCGGCCAGCCGCGCGGCCAGCGGCGACAGCGTCGCGGCGTTGCCGTACACCGGGACGACGACGGAGACCCGCGGCGCGCTCACCCGGCCGCCCATGTACGCGCCAGCCCCTCGGCGAGGTCGACGCCCGGCACCCAGCCCAGCGCGTCGCGGGCGGCGCGCGGGTCGCACACCCAGTCGGCGGCGTCCCAGGCCCGGCCCGGGTGCGCGCCGGCCGCGGTGGCGATCGGCCTTCCGGTCACCCGCTCGGCGGTGGCGACCAGCTCCGGCACGTCCGTCTGCACGCCGGTGCCGATGTTGAGCACCGCGCCCGGCGGGAGGTCCTCGGCGAGCGCGGCCCGGACGCAGGCGTCGACGACGTCGCCCACCCACACCCAGTCGCGCCGGCTGACCGCGGCCGGCAGGGGCACCGCCGTCCCGGTGCGCGCGGCGGTGAGCACGACGGGGACCAGCCGGGTCGGGTGGTCGCCCGGGCCGTAGACCTGGAAGGCGCGGAGCACCGCGGCCCGCACGCCGCGCTCGGCGGCGGCCGCCTGCAGCAGCAGCGAGCCGGCCGCCTTGGTCGCGCCGAAGAAGCCGCGCGGGTGCAGCGGCGCGTCCTCGGCCAGCGGCGCCGGCCCGGCCGCGTACTCGGTCGAGGAGCCCAGCCGGACGACGGCGCGGCAGCGGTCGGGCAGCGCGTCGACCAGCCAGGCGCTGGTGTTGACCGCCACGGTGGCGGCCCGCTCGGCCGCCGTCGCCCTGACCCGGCTCGCGGCGAGAGCGAAGACGACGTCGGGGTCGGCGTCGCGCACCGCCGCCGCGGCCGCGACTGGGTCGGCGAGGTCGACGTCGGCGCGGGTCAGGCCGGTCACCGACCAGCCCTCGCCGCGCAGCCGCGCGACCAGGTGCCGCCCGACGAAACCGCCGGCGCCGGTGACCAGCGCGCGACCGCTCACGCCGGGACGGGGACGGGAGCCGCGGCGCCCTCCACCGCGGCCACGAAGTCGGCCCGCCGGTCGGCGACGGTCAGCGGGTCGGCGTCGGCCAGGCCGGCCAGCGCCGCGAGCAGGTGGGGCACCTCGACGAACGGGTCGCGGCCGGCCATGTCGGCGGTGAAGGAGCGGCGCAGGAAGGTGAAACCGGTGCCCAGCCGCACCAGCTCGGCGGCCAGCAGCATCCCCGGCACCGGGAACCCGCCGCCGGGCAGCGTGAGCCCGCCGACGCCGAAGGGCTGGGCCACCGCGGCGCGGACGGCGTCGACCGTGCCGTCGACCAGCGGCCGGAACAGCTCGGTCGACCGGCGGTCGATGCGCAGGTCGTTGAGGCCCACGTAGATGCGCGACAGCGGTCGGCGCGCGAGCTCGGCGACCCGGTCGACGGCGTCCTGGGTCTCGACGAGGATGCCCAGCCCGCAGCGGCCGGCGACCAGGTCCAGCGTCCGGTCGACCTCGGCGGCCGTGCGCACCATCGGCAGCAGGATCTCGTCGGCGCCGGCGGCGAGAGCGTCCTCGACCTCCCCGGCGGTCCACGGGCCGGCGCCGTTGACGCGGCACAGCAGCCGGCCGTCGGTGGCCGCCCGCATGCGCACGAGGTCCTCGAGGGTGTCGGCGTTGATCTGGGTGCCCTCCCCCGCCTGGCGGCGGGCCTTCCCGCGGCGCTCCCAGTCGACGACGATGCCAGCCGCACCGGCGGCGACGACGTCACGGCCGAAGCCGGGGTCCACGGTGAAGAGCAGCAAGTCCACGGGAGTGAGCTTAGGCACACCTAACTAACAGGCGACACCCAGCCCCTCACCAGGTGGCCGCGACCGCGCTGACCGGTGCGGGCCGGCGGGGAATCACCGCGGGCCCGGGACGGCGTCCTCCCTCACCGCAGCGCGTCCTCCCTCACCGTCTGCGGTGCGGGAGGACACGCCATGATCAGGTCCCCTGATCGTGGCCCACCTCAGGCGGGGGCCGCGGTCACCTCGGACGGCGACGACGGCGCTGCCGGGTAGGGGACCGCCGTCCCCAGGACGCCGATCGACACCTCGGTGCCGGTCACCGGCAGGTCGCCGCCCTCGGTGCGGGCGCTGACCCGCCGCCCCGAGGGCAGCTCGAGCTCCACCCGGGCGTCGTGGCCGTAGAAGTCGACGGCGCACACCCGCGCCCGCGGGCCCGGACCGGCCGAGAGCCGCAGCTGCTCGGGACGCAGCAGCACGCGCACCGGCCCGTCGGGGCACGCGCGGCCGAGCACCAGCTCGCCGAGCTCGGAGGCGACCCGCCCGCCGACGGCGTCCCCGTCGAGGACCACCGCCTCGCCGACGAACGCGGCCACGTCGAGGTCGCGCGGGTCGCGGTAGAGGGTGCGCGGGTCGGCCAGCTGCGCCAGCGCCCCGCCGCGCAGCACCGCCACCTGGTCGGCGGTCGACAGCGCCTCGGCCTGGTCGTGGGTGACCAGGACGGCGGTGGCGCCGGTGGCCCGCAGCGCCTCCACGACCGCGCGCCGGGTGTCCTCGCGCAGCGACGCGTCCAGCGAGGAGAACGGCTCGTCGAGCAGCACCAGCGAGGGCTCGGGCGCCAGCGCGCGGGCCAGGGCCACCCGCTGCTGCTGCCCACCGGAGAGCTGGTGCGGCGGGCGGGCGGCCAGCGCGGCGTCCAGGCCGACCAGCGCCAGCAGCGCCGCCACCCGCCCCCGGTCGCGGCGCAGCCGGCGCGGCAGGCCGAAGGCGACGTTGCCGGCCACGGACAGGTGCGGGAACAGGCCGCCCTCCTGGGGCACGAACCCGATGCCGCGCCGGCGTGCGGGCACGGCGCGCCCCGCCCCGACCACTCCCCGGCCGCCGAGCTCGACCGTGCCGGCGTCCGGGTCGTCGAAGCCGGCGACGATCCGCAGCAGCGTCGTCTTCCCGCAGCCGGAGGGCCCGAGCAGCGCGGTGGTGGTGCCGGCGGGCACGTGCAGGTCGACGCCGGTGAGCACCGGCGTGCGGCCGTAGGACTTCGTCACGCCGGTGACGGTGAGCGCGCTCATGTGGGGAGACCTCGTCGGGCAGCGGGGAGGGCGTCGCGGGAGAGCAGCACCGTGGCCGGCGCCGACAGCAGGACCATGACGACGGCGTAGGGCGCGGCGGCGCCGTACTCCAGGGCGCTGCTGGCCGACCAGAACGCCGTCGCCAGCGTCGTCGTGCCGGTGGGCGCGAGCAGCAGCGTGGCGGTCAGCTCGGTGACCACCGCGAGGAACACCAGCGCCGCGCCGGCGCCGATGCCCGGGGCCAGCAGCGGCAGGGTCACCCGCCACAGCCGGGCCGGTGCCGAGGCGCCGAGGGAGGCGGCGACGTCGTCGTGCAGCGGCGGCGACTGCTCCACCGCGGCGCGCACGGTCACCAGCGCGCGCGGTAGGAAGAGGATCGCGTAGGCGGCCAGCAGCACCGGCACGGTCTGGTAGAGGTCCGGGACCACGCGGATGGCGACGGTCACCAGCGCCAGCGCGATGACGATCGCCGGCACCGCGCTGCCCAGGTAGGTGGAGCGCTCGAGCAGCGTGGTCAGCGGCCCGCGCCGGCGCACGGCGAGCCACCCGGTGGGCAGCGCCAGGGCGGTGGTGACGACGGCGGCCGCGCCGGCCAGCGCGAGCGTCGTCCCCGTGGTGCCCGCCAGCGCGGCGAGATCGACCCGCGCGGAGGTGCCGGTGACCAGCCAGGACACCAGGCTGCCCAGCGGCACGGCCACCGCGAGCGCCACCAGCGCCGCCAGCGCCAGCAGCGCCGGGCCGGTCAGCGCGCCGAGCCGCACCGGCACCACCGTGCGCGCCGCGCCGGCGCCGGTGCGCGCGTAGCCGCGGGCGCCGCGCAGCCGGATCTCGGCGAGCAGCAGCACCAGGCACAGCAGCACGAGGACGCCGGCCAGCATCGTGGCGCCGGGACCGTTGAAGGTGGCGCGGTACTGGTCGTAGACGGCGGTGGTGAAGGTCGGGTAGCGCAGCATCGCCAGCGCGCCGAACTCGGCCAGCACGTGCAGCGCGACCAGCAGCGCGCCGCCGAGCACGGCCACCTGCAGCTGCGGCAGCTGCACCCGCCGGAACACCGCCCACGACGACAGCCCCAGCCCGCGGGCGGTGTCCTCCAGCGCCGGGTCCAGGCCGCGGAAGGCGGCGACGGCGGGCAGGTAGACGAACGGGAAGTAGGACAGCGACACCACCAGCAGGGCCCCGCCGTAGGTGTCGAAGCCGGGCAGCAGCGAGATCCAGGCGACGCTGTTGACGAACGCCGGCACCGCCAGCGGGGCGACCAGCAGCACGTGCCAGGCCCGCCGCCCCGGGACGGCGGAGCGCTCGACCAGCCAGGCCGCCCCCACCCCGAGGACGACGCAGACGACGACGGTGCCCGCCACCAGCCGGGCGGTGTTGCCCAGCAGGTCGGCCACCCGCGGCCGGAACACCAGCTCGGCGATCCCGCTCCACCCCACACCGACGGCGGACACGACGATGTGACCCAGCGGTACCAGCGCCAGCGCCGCGACCGCGGCGGCCAGCAGCACGGGGACCGGCGAGCGGCGCCGCGCCGCGGACGAGCGCCGCTGCCGGGACGCCGGGAGGACGGGGGTGCTCAGAGCAGACCCACCTCCTGCATCAGCTCGGTGACGCGGTCCTGGTCGAGCGAGCCGGGGTCGACGGCGGGGGCGCCGAGGGTGTCCAGCGGGGGCAGCGCCTCGGCGGAGGCGACGCCGGTGCCGACCGCGTACTCCAGCGCCGAGCTCTCGGCCAGCCGCTGCTGTGCCTCCGGGGCGGTCAGCCAGGCGACCAGCTGCTGGGCGGCGTCCTGCTGGTCGGAGGAGGCGAGCACCCCGGCGCCGGAGACGCTGAGGAAGGCGCCCGGGTCGCCGTTGCCGAAGAGGTGCAGCGCCGCGTCGTCGCCCTTGAGGCCGTTCTCGGCCTGGTCGCGGTACCAGTAGTAGTGGTACATGATCCCGGCGTCGATCTCGCCCTCGTCGGCGGCGACCATCACCGCGGTGTTGCTCTGGTAGACGTTCGCGTTGCGCTCCAGGCCCTGCAGCCAGGCGCGGGTGGCGTCCTCGCCGCGGAGGGCCAGGACGGCGGCGACGATCGCCTGGAAGTCCGCGCCGCCGGCCGCGATGCCGATGCGGCCCTGCCAGGCGGGGTCGGCCAGGTCCAGGATCGAGGCCGGCAGCTCCGCCTCGGGCAGCTGCGCGGGGTTGTAGACCAGCACCGTCGACCGCGCGGCGAAGCCGGTCCAGGTGCCCGAGGCGGGCCGGAACTGCGGGCCGACCTGGTCGAGGGTCGCCTGGTCCAGCGGCGCGAGCAGGCCCTCGCGGTCGAGCACGTCGATCGAGGGGCTGTTCTCGGTGAGGAAGACGTCGGCCGGGGAGGCGTCACCCTCCTGCACCACCTGGTTGGCCAGCTCGGCGTCGCTGCCGTCGCGGAACTCCAGCTCGATGCCGGTCTCGTCGGTGAAGCCCTCGACCATCGTGCGCACCAGGCTCTCGTGCTGGGCGCTGTAGACGGTGAGCGTCTCGGCGTCGGAAGCCCCGGCGTCGCCGCAGGCGGTCAGCCCACCGGCGAGGGCGAGCGCGGTGAGGGCGGCGGCGGTCGCGCGGCCGGGCCTGGTCACGGAGGTCCTCCAGCGGTCGTCGGGGGTGTGCACGCGGGCACGGCCCAGGGTAGGCACACCTAAACAGACGGCGCGGCCGGCGTCGCGCCCCGTCGGGTACGAATCCCCCGTGACCGCCTCCGTGAGCGCCTCAGTGACCGCCCCTGCGCCGCGCCGCGCCCGCTTCGCCGAGCTCACCCCGTTCGAGGTCTACGCGCTCTGCCGGCTGCGGGTCGACGTCTTCGTCGTGGAGCAGCAGTGCCCGTACCCGGAGCTCGACGGGCGCGACACCGAGCCGGCGACGGTGCACCTGTGGGTCGAGGAGGACGGGCGGGTGCTGGCCACCCTGCGGGTCCTCGACGACGGCGACACCCGCGCCATCGGCCGGGTCGCCACCGACGCGAGCGCCCGCGGCCGCGGTCTGGCCGCCGGGCTGGTCGAGGCGGCCATCGGGCTGTGCGACGGCGTCCCGGTCACGCTGGGCGCGCAGGCGCACCTGGAGCACTGGTACGGACGGTTCGGGTTCCGGCGCAGCGGCCCCGGCTACGTCGAGGACGGCATCCCGCACGTGCCGATGCGCCGCGAGCCGGCCTGACCCGCGCCCGCGGTCGCGGACCCGCGGCCGACCCGGCGTCCCCAGCTGGGTGTCCCGGACGTGCCGCCGGGTACCGCCGCGCCATGGCAGACGACGCGCCCGTAGGCGGTTTCGCGGAACGGCTCGGAGCGGCGCTGCGGGAGTCCGACGACGGCTCCGCGACGCTGACCTTCGAGGCCGCCGACGAGCACCTCAACCCCGCGGGGACGCTGCACGGCGGCGTCGTCGCGACGCTGGTCGACACGGTCATGGGCCAGGCCGTGCGCAGCACCACCGGCGAGGGCGAGGTGCCGGCGACCAGCCAGCTCACCGTCACCTACCTGCGGCCGGGCCGGCCCGGCCGGCTGGAGGTGCGCGGCCGGGTGCGCACCCGCGGCGAGCACCTCACGATCTGCGAGGCCGACGTCGAGCAGGACGGCCGGGCCGTCGCGCACGCCGTCGCCACGTTCGCGCTGCTCGACCGCTGACCTCGACGCGCGAGCGCCCCGCCGGCCGGACCGGTGGGGCGCTCGTGACGGGAGGCGGAGGGGTCAGACGCCCTCGGCGCAGTAGACGGTGCCGTCGGTCCCCACCACGTCCTGCTGCCACAGGGCGGCGGTGGCCTCGGGGAAGTCGGTGCACGGGTCGACGGTGGGGTCGTCGAACTCGTCCTCGCTCATCGCGTCGTCGACGACCCCGACGATGCGGACGTCGGCGTCGGCGTCACCGCAGTCGACCGTCTCGAACGAGACCCCCACCCGCTGCACGCAGTCGCCGACCTCCGGGGCGCCGACGCCGCCGAGGTCGACGGCCGCGACCCCGCCCGCGATCACGACCGCACCGATCAGCACACCGAGGCGGGCCCCCCGGCTCCTGCGGGCCGGGGCGGCCGGCGGCACGTCCGCGCCGGGCTGCACGGCGGGTTGCCCGCCGGGCTGCAGGTCGGGAGCGGGCGGCATGCCGGGGTTGAGCCGGCCCCAGCTGCCGGCCGGCGCGCCGGGCTGGGGGCCACCGAAGAGCTGGGCGCCGGGCTGCTGGGGGCCCCACGCGGCGGACCGCCCCGGCGGCGTCTGCGGCCCGGGCTGCGGGCCTCCGGTCGGCGACGGCGGGGTGCCGGGCTGCCCCGGGTGGGTCATGTCGTGCTCCTGGTCTCCGGCCGGCGCCGGGCGGGCGCCGGTCAACGGCCGGGAGCATGGCAGCCGCGGTGAGCCGTCCTGCGCGACGCGCGCGGGCCGTTGCCGACCCGTTGTCGCCGGTCAGACCCCGGTGGGCGAGGGAGCCGGGTCGTCGACCACCAGCGCGATGCCCTGCGGGTCGTTCTCGTAGACCTCGTCGTCGTCACCGGTGCCGCACTGGGCGACCAGGGTGATGAACAGGAACACGAGGACGATCAGGCCGAGGAAGGTGCCGAAGAACAGCGCCCGGCCGCGCTTCGGCTTCGGCGTCATGCCGCGGCGCGGGTCGCTCGGGTCGGGTGTGCGGTCGGCCTCGGACACGGCTGGCTCCTGCTCGTCGATGGGTGCGTCGTCGGCGCCCGTCGGCGGTGTCGGCTCTGGTGCGCTCCCTGCTCACATGCCCAGCCGGACCGGTCTCACGCCTGCCCGGGCCGCTGCGGGCTCGCTCAGGTGCGGGGGCGCGCCCCGGCCAGCTCGCGGGCGGAGGCGGCCTCGTCGGGTCCGAGCGCGGCCGAGCGCTCCTGGCGCTCGATCGCCGCGTGGAAGGCCGACCAGGCCTCGGCCGGGGGAACGTCGAGCGCGGCGGCGATCTGCTCCCAGGTGGCCCCGCCGCGCAGCGCGGCGCGGAAGCCGACCAGCTGGCTGTCGTGGGCCTTGCGGGCGATGACCTCACCGAGCGCGAGCAGCTCCAGCGACTCGGGCACGTCGAGGGAGGTGCCGGCGTCGAGCAGGGTGCTCCAGTCGTCGGCCGCGGGCTCGCTGACGGTGTTCAGGGTCGTGGCCCCGCTGTCGCGCCGGCTGAGGAAGTCCAGTCGGGTGGCGGCCGTCTGCAGCGAGAACTCCTGTTCCAGGGCCTCGGGCGTGATGCTCATGCACCCCACTGTGCCGCAGCGGCCGGGGGCGGCGGGCCCGCTGCGACGGAGGTCTCCCCGAACGGCGGAGGGCCCGCACCCGAGACGGGTGCGGGCCCTCCGGAGAGTGGCGGACGTCAGCTGTCGACGCCCACGGCCTCTTTGGCGACCTCGGCGAGGGCGACCTGGGCGGCGCTGATGACGCCCGACCGGTTCTTGTGGGTCTCCTCGTACCGGATGATCACGCGGATGTCGTGCGGCTTGCGCAGCGCCTTGACCGCCTTGGCGGCGTCCGAGGTCGACAGCGAGTCGAAGCCCTTGACCGGCAGCTCGTCGGCGGAGACGTCGCCGAGCTCCTCGCGGGCGGCCTTGGCCGTGTTGGCGGCCTCGCGGTTGCCCTCGCGGCGGGCGATCCGCTCCGCCCGGCGCAGCGCGGCGCTGCGGCCGACCGTGAGGGTCTCGCGGACGGCGTCGGTGAAGCTGCTGGCCCGCTCGGCCGCCTGGCCGATCCGGTCCTCCGCCGCCTCACGACGCTGCTGAGCGGTGTCGAGCGCCTCGTTCACGCGGTTGGCGACGAAGCGGTAGGGGAGGTTGGCAGCGCGGACCGCGGTGCCGGCGACCTGCTGGAACGGGGTCGGCTGCAGGGCGGCGGGGCCACCGAGCGCCTCCTCGGCCAGCACGACGGTCAGCCACTCGATCGTCGCCTTGTGGGCGGTGACGAGTCGCTCGGCCAGGGCGCGGACGCGGGGCAGCTCGTTCTTCTCGGCGAGCACCTTGACGTAGGTGGCGCGGTCGTGCAGCTGGTGCTCGAGCTGCAGGTCCTGCAGCAGGGCCTCCTCGAGCGGCTCGGCCTGCTCGAAGGTGGCCTTGAGCACCGACGACAGCCGGCCGATGGCCGGGGTGACGACGTCGGGCACGCCACCGAGGGCGCGCAGCTGCTCGGTGATGGCGCGGGTGCGCTCCGCGGCGTGGTCGGCGTTCTGGTTGAGCTCGCGGCGGACGGCGTCCGTGCGGGCCTGCGACACGCGGGTGCGGGCGACCTGCTCCTCGGTCTGGCTGAGGAGGACGAGCGCGCGGAGCTGGTTGACGATCTTGGTGTTGTCGGTCATGACGGGGGGGGACTCCAACGATCGGGGATGACCTGACGTCATCGGTCATGCCCCGCTCCCCCGCGCCGCTAACTCCTGCAAGCGCATTGCTAGCGGTGAGCTCGGTCACGCCGTGTCGCTGGGTCGGTGCCGGCCGCGCCGTCCCGCAGGGACGGCGCGGCCGGCGAGGGTCAGCGGGCCGGCGTCGTCGGCACCGGCGGGCGGCGGCGGGTCTGCAGCCGCAGTACCGGCTGGGTCAGCTGCGCCAGGGCGGCACAGCGGGCGCAGACCGGGCCGGGGGTGGTCTCGGCGGCGCAGGTGACACACGGCACGGGGGATCTCCTCGCTCAGGAGTCCGACGGGACTCGGGAGGGAGAACCTGCCACCCGCAGCCGACAGGAGCACGTCCCGTGTGACGGGTGGGACGAGTCGTCAGCGATCCGTCACCTGGGCGACTCTCCCCCGTGCCGGCGGCCGGGTCAGGAGGACGGCTGGACGTCCGCGGCGGGCGTCCAGCGCGGGCGGCGGCGCACCACCGCGGTCACCACCGGGCGGGCGGTGCGGGTGCAGGCGGAGGGACGGTCGGGTTCGCCGGGACGGTGGGGATCGGGGTTCACGGGGACCTCCGGTGGGTCGGGAGGCGCCGAGGGTGGCAGCACGCGGCGCCGTCCGGCAGGCCCGGCACAGCCGCGCGGCGCAGACGTCACGCGATCGACCGACGCCGTTCCCCCGGAGGTGGTCCGTCGTCAGCCGGCGGTCAGGTCGAGCAACCGCTGCAGGTAGGGCCGCTGGCCCGTGACCAGCTTGGTGCGCGCCTCCTCGACGCCGAACCAGGCGGCGCGGTCGACCTCGGGGAACTCCTGCACGCGCCCGGACCGGGGCGGCCACTCGAGCGGGAAGGTGTTGCTGCGGATCGCCGTGGCGTCGAGGTCCCCCTCGGCGGCCCACACGGTGAGCACCTTGCCGCCGGCCCGCAGGTCGCCGAGCGGGACGAGCCCGGCCGCCGGCACGGGGCTGCCGAGCTCCTCGGCGAACTCGCGGCGGGCGGCGACGAGCGGGTCCTCGCCGTCGGCGTACTCCCCCTTGGGGATCGACCAGGCGCCGTCGTCCTTCCTCGCCCAGAACGGGCCGCCCATGTGCCCGAGCAGGACCGCGACGGTGCCGTCGGGCTCCCGCCGGTACAGCAGGACCCCCGCGCTCCGCCTCGGCACCGGCCCAGCCTGGCACGCCTCCGGGAGGAGGCGCGCCGGTCAACCGCAGTCCGGGGTCCCGTTCCCTCTGGCGTGCTCGCTGCGACCGGGTGCGTCGCACACCTCGGCGGGCGGTGCCGGTGGGACCGGTGCCGGGGGATCGGGGGCGGCCGACGGCGCGATCGGGGTCGTCGGCAGCGGGGTGGTCGCCGTCGGGGCCGCCGGGACAGCAGTCGGCGGTGACGGAAGGGCCCCGCGGGCGGTCGTCATCGGCAGCCGCCGGGCGCCGCCGGGCAACGTCTCGACGCTCCCGTCACACCCGTCCCAGACGCGGTCGGCGAAGACCGGACCGGTCCGTCCGGACCGGTAGACAGGACGCCATGGGCACCACGGGCACCCCGTCGCATCCGCACGACGGGGCTGCCCGGGTGGCCGTGTCGATCGCCGCGACGACCACGCCGGTGCTGTCCTCCGCCCTCGCGCACACCCGCGTGCCGGTGGTGTCCCGGCTGGCCCTCACCACCCACGGCGGCGCGCTGCACGACGCCACCGTGCGGCTGGGCGTGCGCGACACCGAGGGGCCGATCGGCAGCCCCCTCGAGCTGACCGTCGACCTCGACGCCGGCCGGACGACGGTCCTCAGCGACGTCGGCCTGCTGGTCGACCCGGCGGCCGTGCGGCACATCGGCGAGCAGCGGCCCGGCTCGATCGAGATCGACGTGACCGCCGACGGCGTCGACGTCGGGGGCACCGCCGTCCCCGTGCAGGTGCTCGCGGCCGGCCAGTGGTCGGCCGCTCCCCTGCCGCTGGCGCTGGAGCTGCTCGCCGCGCACGTCCTCCCCCACGACCCGGCGGTGACCGCGCTGCTCACCGAGGCGGCCGCGCTGCTCGACCAGCGCACCGCCGACGCCTCGGTGCAGGGGTCCTCCGCCGGTCCGGAGCGGATCGACCAGATCGTCGCCGCGGTCGCCGCCGCCGTCCGCGCCCGCGGGATCCGGCGCGTCGGGCTCCCGGCCGGCTGGACCGCGCGGGCCCAGGAGGTGCGCACGCCCGGCGACGTCCTCGAGGGGCGGGCCGGTACGAGCCTGGACACCACCGTGGTCGTGGCCGCCGCGCTGGAGGCGGCCGGTGTCCGCCCGCTGCTGTTCCTGGCCGACAGTTCGGCGTTCCTCGGCTACTGGCGCGAGGAGCGCAGCACGCCGAGCGCCGCCACCACCGACGTCACGCCGCTGGTCGACCTGGTCGACCGCGGCCTGGTGGGCCTGGTGGAGACGACCCTGCTGACCGGCCACGCCGACGCCGGGCCCGGTGCCGAGCCCCCTGCCGAGCCGACCGCGGAGCCCACGGTCGAGCGGTTGCACCGGGCCGCGCACGACGCCTGGCTCGCCGGCCCGCCGGACCGGGTGCTGGGCGTCACCGACGTCGCGCGGGCCCGCCGCGACGGCATCCTGCCGCTGCCGGCCCGCACCCGCGGCGCCACCGGCGCGGTGCAGGTGGTCGAGTACCGCCCGGCCGACTCCGACCCGGCCGCGCGGTCCCCCGGCCGGCACGCCGCCCCGGGCACCGGCAGCCGCCCCGGCGTGCCCCCGCGCGTGCAGGAGTGGCGGACCGCCCTGCTCGGCACCGGCACGCGCGACCGGCTCCTCGACTCCTCCGAGGGTGCCGGCCTGCCCCTGACCGTCCCCGGCGCCTACCTGGCCACGCTGGCCGACCTGCTCACCGGCGGCACCCCGGTGTCCCTGCTCCCGGCCGACCGGCTCGCGGCGGAGCACTCCGAGCAGGGCCTGCGCTCGGCGCGCGAGCTGCCGGTCGGGCGGCTCGGGGACCTGCTGCACGAGCAGCGGGCGGTGCACGCCGACGTCACCGAGGGCGGCTACCTGCCGCGCCTGCGCGCGCTGGCGCACCGCGCGCGGACCGTGCACGAGGAGACCGGCGCCAACGACCTGTACGTCGCCCTCGGCAGCCTGGCCTGGGAGCTCGACGGCCGGCCGGTGCGCTCCCCGCTGGTGCTGCTGCCGGTGGTCCTCTCCCCCGCCGGCCGCGCCGGCTACCGGCTCGCTGTCGACGGGACCGGCAGCGCCGGCCCCAACCGGTGCCTGCTGGAGGAGCTGCGCCGCGTGCACGGCCTGAAGGTGCCCGACCTGGCCGGTCAGGACGGACCGGAGGGCGTCGACGTCGACGGCGCGCTGACCGGCGTCCGCCAGGCGCTGGCCGACGCCGGGCTGCCCTTCCGCGTCGAGGCGACCGCCGACCTCGCCGTCCTGCCCTCCGCCCGGTATCGGCTGGAGCGCGACCTCGACGAGCACTGGGCGGAGTACGCCGCCAACCCGCTGGTGTCCCACCTCCTGCACGCCCCGGGCGAGGCCTTCGTCGACCCGGTACCGGCCGGTGCCGGAGCGCCGGACCTCGACGACCTGGCCGCCGCCTGCCCGCTGCCGGCCGACGCGGGGCAGCTGCGCGCCGTCGCCGAGGGCCTCGCCGGGCGCACCGTCGTGCTCGAGGGCGCGCCGGGCACCGGCAAGTCGCAAACCGTCGCCAACCTGCTCGCCCGTGCGGCCGCCGACGGCCGGCGAGTGCTCTTCGTCTCCGGCAAGCGAGCCGCTCTCGACGCCGTCGCCCGGCGGCTCGAGGCGGTCGGCATGGGCCCGTTCACCCTCGACCTGCACGACCGGGGAGCGCGCGCCGCGGACCTGCGCGCCCGCGTCCGCGCGGCGCTGGACTGCGCGGTCGCCGTCGACGAGCAGGGCCTGGCCGCCGACCGCGACGACCTGCGCGCGGCCCGCCGCACGCTCGCCCGCTACGCCGACCGGCTGCACGCACCCAACGCCGCCGGGCTGTCGTTCCACTCCGCGCGGACGGCGCAGCTGGCGGTCGGCGACGACGTCCGCCCGCTGCCCCTGCCGCCGGCGTTCGCGGCCACCGCCCCGGCCGCGACGCTGACCGCGGTGCGCCGGGCACTGGCGCTGCTGCCCGACGTCGCCGACCTGGCCCGTCCCTCGGCGCGGCACCCGTGGGCCTTCGTCGACACCGCGCGGGTCGACCTCACGGCCGCGCACCGGGCCGCCGCCGAGGTCGACGACGCCATCCGCGCCCTGCCGGCCGAGGAGCACCTGGGCCGGGCGCTGCGCGAGGTGCGCTCCCCCGAGGACCTCGGGGTGCTCGCCCACCTGCTGGCCGGTCCCGACATCGGCCTCGACGTGCTCGACGAGGTGCCCACGGAGCGCTGGCGGACGGCGACGGAGACGGTGCTCGGCGACGTGGCCGCCTTCGCCGCCACCGTCCACCCCGGCCTGGAGCTGGCCACCCCCGAGGCGCTCGAGCTGCCGCTGGCCGACCTCTACGTCGCCGCCCAGACCGCGCAGGCCGCCCGCTGGTGGACCCGGCGGCAGGGGCTGCGCACGGTGCGCGACCGGCTGGCGCCGGTGCTGCGGCCCGGTGCGGCGGTGCGGCTGCGCGACGTCGCGGAGCTGACCGCCGCGCTGTGGCGGGTGCAGACGGCGGCCGGCGCCCTCGTCGCCCGGGCCTCGGTGATCCCGGGACTGTCGGTGCCCGCCGGGTGGAACCCGCTGGCCGAGCCCACGCTGCTCGACCCCCAGGTGGCCTGGCTGCAGCGGGCCGGCGCCGTCGTCGACAGCGCGCGGACCTTCGCCGTCGCGCTGCGCCGCTACGTCGTCTCCGGGCCCGGTCCCGACGTGGCCGCCGCCGCGGCGGTCACCCGGCTGCGCACGGCCCTCGTGGCCCTGCTGCGGGTGTGCGGCAGCAGCTCCGCGGAGCTGGCCACCTGGTGCGGGGACGACGGCGTGGTGCTGCGCTGGGCGATGACCCGCCCCGAGCGCGGCCTGGACCACCCCGGCCTGATCTCGCTGCGCCGGTGGGCGGAGCTCCTCGACACCCTCGAGCCGCTGCGCGCCGCCGGCCTGACCGAGGCCCGCCAGGCGCTGGTCAGCGGCCGGCTGCCCGCCGAGGACGCGGGCCGCGCGTTCGAAGCGGGCCTCGCCGCCGCCGCGGCCGCCGAGCGGCGCGCCGCCACCGGCCTGGACGGCTTCGACGCGGCGGCGCACGACCGGGCGGTCGCCCGCTTCACGGCCGCCTCGCGCGCGGTCCGCCGGCACCTGGCCACGGCGCTGCCCGCGGCGGTGGCGGCCGCCCGGCTCCGGGACGGCCGGCCCGACGCGGGGAACGACCGGCTCGGCGCGCTGCAGCGGGAGCTGGGCCGCTCGCCCGGTTCGGGCGTGCGCGCGCTGCTCGCCGAGCACGGCGACGCGGTGACCGCGGTGCTGCCGTGCGTGCTGGCCAGTCCGGACGCGGTGGCGCGGTTCCTCCCCGCGCGGGCCGGCCTGTTCGACCTGGTCGTGTTCGACGAGGCCTCGCAGCTCCGGGTCGCCGAGGCCGTGGGCGCGCTGGGCCGCGCCCGCGCCGCGGTCGTCGTCGGCGACAGCCGGCAGCTGCCGCCGTCGTCCGCCGACCTGGCCGCGGCCTGCGACGACGACCTGGCCGACCTGCTCGGCACCGTGGTGGAGGACGAGGAGTCGATCCTCTCGGCCTGCGTGCGGGCGCAGGTGCCGCGGCACCGGCTGTCGTGGCACTACCGCAGCCAGGACGAGTCGCTGATCGCGTTCAGCAACGCGCACCACTACGACGACCGGCTGGCGTCGTTCCCCGCGCCGGCGCACGGGCGGCCCTCGGCCGACGTCGACGGCCGCGGGCTGAGCCTGGTGCGGGTCGACGGCACCTTCCACCGCACCGGGGCGGGGTGGCTGCTGCGGACCAACCCGATGGAGGCCAAGGCCGTCGTCGCGGAGGTCCGCCGCCGGTTCGCCGCCTCCCCCGACACGGCCCCGTCGATCGGCGTCGTGACCGTCGACGCCCAGCAGCGGGCCTACGTCGAGTCGCTGCTGCGCGACGCCGGCGACGAGCGGCTGGTCGAGGCGCTGGAGCGCACCGACGGCGAGGGCCTGTTCGTCAAGACCCTGGAGCACGTGCAGGGCGACGAGCGCGACGTCGTGCTGTTCTCCACCGCGTTCAGCCCCGACGACCGCGGGGTGCTGCCCCTGGACCTCGGCCCGCTCAGCCGGCTCGGCGGCGAGCGCCGGCTGAACGTTGCCATCACCCGGGCGCGGCGGCAGGTCGTCGTCTTCTCCTCGTTCGACCCCGCGGCGCTGCGGGCCGAGCAGACCTCGTCGGTGGGCGTCAAGCACCTGCGCGCCTGGCTCGACCTGGCCGCGCCCGGCACCGACGCGCTGCCCCGCGGGGCCCGACGGGCCGGGGTGCCCGACCGGCACCGCGAGGACGTCGCGGCGGCGCTGCGCTCGCGCGGGCTCGTCGTGCGCACCGACGTCGGGCTCTCCGGCTTCCGGGTGGACCTGTCGGTGGCCCGGCCCTCGGCACCGGACACGCCGCTGATGGCCGTGCTGCTCGACGGTCCCGCGTGGGCGCGGCGGGCCACGGTCGGCGACCGCGACGGCCTGCCGGTCGAGGTGCTCGGCGGGCCGCTCGGCTGGCCGGCGGTGGAGCGGGTGTGGCTGCCGGCGTGGCTGCGCGACCGCGAGGCGGTGCTCGACCGGCTGGTCGCCGCCCTCCCCGCCGTTCCGGCGGTGGCGTTCCCGATGGCGTTCCCGGTGGCGGCGGTGCCGGCGCCGGTGCTGGCGAGCGTGCCGACAGTCGGGGTCGCGGACGACGTCCCCGCTGCCGCGCCCGTCGCGCCGCGGGCGCTGCGCTCGGTGGGGCCGGCCGCCCTCGCCGCGCTGCCCGCCGGCGCCTCCGCCGAGCCGGGTCCCGGGCCGGTGACGTTGACCGTGGTGCCGGCACCGGTGGACACCGAACCCGTGCACACCGAGCCGGTGCGGACGGAGCCGCTGGAGACGGAGCCGGTGGAGACGGAGCCGGTGGAGACGAAGCCGGTGGAGACGAAGCCGGTGGGGACGGAGCCGGTGGGGACGGAGCCGGTGGGGACGGAGCCGGTCGCCCAGCCCGCCGTGGACGAGCCGGCCCCGGCACTCGCGGGGGCGGTCGCCGAGGTCGCTGCGCCGCCGCGGCCGGCGGCGGCGCGCCTCGCCGAACCCGGGCTCGACGGCGAGCTGCCGTTCCGCCCGTGGGCACCTCGGCCCGCCGGCGACCGCAAGGCCCTCGACCAGCTGGCCGACGCGCGCACCGCCCGACTCGTGCGGCGGGTCCTGCTCGCCGGGGTGAAGGCCGAGGGCCCGGTGCACCGCGACCGGCTCACCCGCCTCACGGCCGGCGCCTTCGGCCTGTCGCGGGTCGGCGAGGCCCGCCGCGACGCCCTGCTCGCGCTGCTGCCGGAGGCCAGCGTCGACGGGGAGTTCGTGTGGCCCGAGTCGCTCGACCGCGCCTCGTGGACCGCCTTCCGCCGCCAGGCGGCCAGCAGCGCCCGTCCGCTGGAGCACGTCGCGCCGGAGGAGGTCGGCAACGCGATGGCGGCGCTGTGCCGGGCCGCGACCGACGCCGGCGCCGTCCCGACCCGCGACGAGCTGTTCCTGCGCACCGCCGAGGTGTTCGGCTACCGCCGCCGCACCCCGTCCCTCGCCCCGCTGCTCACCGCGGCCCTCGACCGGCTGACCGCCGCCGGCCGGCTCACCGTGCACGACGACGGCCGCGTCACTGCCTGACCCACGAGGGTCTCCTGCCGGCGACCTCGTGCTCTGCCCACACCGGTGGGCAGAGCACGAGGTCCGGCCGGACACCCCTGCCCCGCCCCTTCGAGCTCTGCCCACACGTGTGGGCAGAGCACGACGACCGGCCGGGCACACCCTGCCGGGGCCCGGGCGGCGCCGGCGGGAGGATGGACGCCGTGACCAGCACCGCCGCGAGCCCCTCCGCGCTGCGCGACCTCGAGAGCTTCCCCGCCGACGTGCGCGACGCCGTCGGCCGGCTGGCCGGCGTCGCCGAGCGGACACCCCTGCAGCGCAACGAGCGCCTGAGCACCCTCACCGGCGCCGACGTGTGGCTCAAGCGCGAGGACCTGCAGGTCGGCCGGTCCTACAAGGTGCGCGGCGCCTACAACACGATCAGCCGGCTCGACACCGGGGCGCGCGAGGCCGGCGTGGTCTGCGCCAGCGCCGGCAACCACGGCCAGGGCGTCGCGTACGCTTGCCGGGCACTCGGCGTCCGCGGCGCGGTGTTCGTGCCCGGGACGACGCCGCGGCAGAAGCGCGCCCGCATCCAGGCGCTCGGCGGCGAGATGGTCGAGCTGGTGGTCACCGGCGACACCTACGACGACGCCGCGGCGGCCGCCGTCGCGCGGGCCCGCAGCACCGGCGCCACGCTGGTGCCCGCCTTCGACGCGTGGCCGGTGGTGGTCGGGCAGGCGACCGTCGCCGTCGAGGTCCTCGAGCAGCTGGGCCGCGCGCCCGACGTCGTCGTCCTCCCGCTGGGCGGTGGCGGGCTGCTCGCCGGGTGCGGCACCTGGCTGCGGCAGGCCAGCCCGGGCACCCGGCTGGTCGGGGTGGAGCCGGCCGGGGCGGCGAGCATGGCCGCGGCGCTGGCGGCGGGCCGGCCGGTCGAGCTGCCGGCGATCGACACGTTCGTCGACGGGGCCGCGGTCCGCCGGGCCGGCGCGGTCACCTATCCGCTGGTGCGCGACTCCGGCGCCGAGCTGGTCGCCGTTCCCGAGGGCCAGGTCTGCACCGAGATGCTCGAGCTCTACCAGGTCGACGGCGTCATCGCCGAGCCCGCCGGGGCGCTGGCCGCCGCGGCGCTGACCGGCGGCGCGGTGCGGGTCGAGCCGGGCCAGACGGTCGTCTGCCTGCTCTCCGGCGGCAACAACGACGTCAGCCGCTACGCCGAGGTCATCGAGCGGTCCCTGGTGCAGCAGGGCCTCAAGCACTACTTCCTCGTCGACTTCCCGCAGGAGCCCGGGGCGCTGCGCCGCTTCCTCGACGACGTCCTCGGCCCCGAGGACGACATCGTGCTGTTCGAGTACGTCAAGCGGGACAACCGCGAGACCGGCGCGGCGCTGACCGGCATCGAGCTCGGCTGCGCCGGGAGCCTCCCGGGCCTGCTGGAGCGCACGCAAGCCAGCCCGCTGCGCATCCAGCACCTGGACCCGGACTCGCCGGCCTACCGCTACCTGGTCCGCGGCGGCGCCGGCTGAGCATCACAGCCGCGCGAGGCCGACCACGGTGACGTCGTCGGTGCCGGGCGGGTCGAGCGCGGCGACCACACCGTCCACGACCTCCTGCGGCGCCCCGGGGACGGCGGCCACCGCGGCGCGCAGCGCCTCCAGCCCCTCGGCGAGGTCCCGGCCGCGGCGCTCGACCAGGCCGTCGCTGTAGAGCAGCAGCCGGTCGCCGGCGTCCAGGCGCAGCCCGGCCTGCGGGTAGTCCGCGGCGTCGAGCAGGCCCAGCGCCGGGCCGCGGCCGTCGGTGACCAGCCGGCTCCCGCCGTCGCCGGCGTGCACGGCCGGCAGGTGCCCGGCGCTGGCCAGGGCCACCTCGCCGGTGGCCGGGTCGAGCTGGACGACGACGGCGGTCGCCATCTCCTCGGGCAGCAGCGCGCCGATGAGCCGGTTGAGCTCGGTGAGCGCCGCGCCCGGGCCCTCGTCGCGCAGCAGCGCGGCGCGCAGGGCGTGCCGCAGCTGGGCGGTCACCGACGCCGCGGACAGCCCGTGCCCGGCGACGTCGCCGAGCACCACCGCCAGCCGGCCCGACGGCAGCGGCACCAGGTCGTACCAGTCGCCGCCGACGACGTCCTCCTGGCTGGGCCGGTACCGGGCGCCGAGCGCGACGCCGGGGACCTTCGGCAGCTCCTCGAGCAGCAGGGTGCGCTGCAGCGCCGTGGCGAGCCGGTCGTCCTCGCCGGCGCGCGCCAGCACCGCCTCGCCCAGGTGGCCGGCCAGCGCGCGGGCGGCGGCCCGCTCGTGCTCGCGCCACGGGCGGGCGGTGCCGCGGACGGTCTCGGTCCAGCGGGCGAAGGAGCGGCGCGGGCTCAGCCGCGGGCCGCCGTCGTCCCGCGTGAGCTCCGAGGCGTACGGGTCGCCGCCCCAGGTGACCTCGCGCGGCGTCTCCGGCCGGAACCAGGCGAGGAAACCTCCGCGTCCGCCGCCGACCTCGACGGCGAGCACGCCGCTGGCGGCGTCGGCCAGGTCCGCGAAGCCGGGCAGGTCGCGGGTCAGCCGGTCGGTGGCCCCGCCGGTGCGCAGCACGGCGGGGACGACGGCGGCGACCCGCTCGGGCGGGGGCGTCGACCCGAGCAGGTGCAGCCGGCCGCCGAGGCGGACGGCGGCGCCGGCGGCGGGCAGCAGGTCGAGCACGGTGACCGCGCCGTCGACCAGCGCGGTGGCCGGCGTCCGCGGCGTGCGGCCGACCGCGGCGGCCAGCTCGGCCTCGCGCCGGGCCACCGCGACCGCCTCGTCGCGCGCGCCGGCCTCGACGGTGGTGTGCAGCAGCAGCGAGGCGGTGCGGCCGAGGAACTCCGCGGCGGTGCGGTCGGCGGGCGAGGGCCGGTGCGGGCCGCTGTAGGAGTGGCAGGCGACCAGGCCCCACAGCCGGCCGCGGTCGATGAGCGACACCGACATCGAGGCGGTGACGCCCATGTTGGCCAGGTACTCCAGGTGCACCGGCGAGACGCTGCGCAGCGCCGCGCCCGACAGGTCCAGCGGCGCACCGGTCCCGGGCACCAGCCGCGGCTGTAGCGGCACGGGGGTGTAGGTGGCGTCAGGGATGAGCCGCAGCCAGTTGGTGGCGTAGAGCGCGCGGGCCTGGGCCGGGATGTCGCTGGCCGGGTAGTGCAGGCCGAGGAAGGGCTCGAGGTCCTCCCGGCGGTCCTCGGCGACCACCTCGCCGTTCCACTCGGCGTCGAAGCGGTAGACCATCACCCGGTCGAAGCCGGTGAGCGCCCGCACCTCGCGGGCCAGGACCCCGGTCAGCCCCTCGAGCGTCGTCGGCGCCGAGAGCCGCTGCAGGACGGTGGGCAGCCGGCGGTGCCAGGTCGCGCCGGCCTGCCCGGCGCCGGCGAGCGGCTCCCACTCGGTGACCAGCAGGTCGCCGCTGCGCGAGAGCACCAGGTCGACGTCGCGGCCCCCGGGTGCCACGCGCAGCGGCTCGGCCTCGGCGACGTCCCCGGCCAGCGCCTCGCGCAGCCGGTCGAGCTCGGCGGGCGTCAGCAGGTCGGCCAGCGTCGCGTCGGCCACCTCGGCACCGAGGACGTCGGCACCGAGGACGTCGGCACCGAGGACGTCGGCACCGAGGACGTCGGCGGCGTTGGCCGAGGCGACGACGACGGCGAGGCCAGGCTCGGTGACCGCCAGCAGCGCACCGTGCGGCTGGATCGCGCCGGGGACGGCGATCGGCTCGTCGGCGCAGCGGGCGAGGGCCCGCGGGTCGAGGAACGGGGCGTCGGCGCGCGACGGTGCCGCCGGTGCCGGTGCGGCCGCGTCCGCGGCGGCGGGCGGCGGCTCGGGCGTCGTCACCGGCGCGACCCTACGACCCGACCTCTCCGTCGGCGATGCCCGCCTGCTCCACCACCGGCACGACCCGGTCGAGCTCGAGCAGGTCGATGACCAGGCGCACCGGGGTGTTCTCCCGCGGGCAGACGACCTGCAGCGCCGTACCGGTCTCGCCGGCCCGGCGGGCGGTGCGGGCCAGCTGCCGGGCGCCGGAGGAGTCCAGGAACGTCGTCTCGGTCAGGTCGACCACCAGACGGCGCGGCGAGGCGGACAGCTCGACCTCCACGCACTCGGCCAGCCGCGCCACCGTCGCGACGTCGAGCTCACCGCGTACCCTCAGCGCCGGCCGTCCGTGCACCGCTGTGCGGTCGACGGCGAACTGCACGATCGGGCTCCCTCGGTGCGGTGACGGACCCAGGGAGCGTAACCGGACGGTGCGGAGAGGGGCCCGGGGTGGAGATCGGCTTCACCGTACGTCTTCCGGTGGACGTCGACAGCGTGCCCTTCATCCGTGGTCTGTGCCGGCAGGCGCTGGAACACCTGCAGATGGAGCGGGCCGTCGTCGAGGAGACCACGCTGGCGCTCACCGAGGCGTGCGCGAACGTGGTCGAGCACGCCGGCGAGCAGGCCGAGTACGAGGTGACGGTCGACATCCGCGACGACGTCTGCCGCATCACCGTCGTCGACGACGGCAGCGGCTTCGACCCCGAGGACGTCGCCGACCGGGATCCGGTCGAGGGCGGCGCGGGCCTGACGCTCATGCAGGCGCTGGTCGACCGGCTCGACTTCCGCCAGGACGCCGACGGCCGCCACCGCGTGGTGCTGGAGAAGCGGCTGTCCACCCGCCCGCCGCTGCGGCTGCTCGACCGCCGCTGACGCCCGACCCCGCCGCGGGCTCAGGACGGCGGGGCGTCCCGGTCGGCCTCCTGCGCAGGCGGGGAGGTGGCCTCGACCGCGGTGAACGCCTCGAGGATCTCGTAGGTGTGGCTCACCCCCGCCGGCACGACCCAGGAGTCACCCGGTCCCAGCTCGAGCGTCTGGTCCTCCGCGCGCAGCCGGGCCCGCCCGGAGACGGCGTAGCCCACCGTCTCGTACTCCCGGGCCAGCTCGGGCTCGCCCTCGCTGGGCTGCTGCGCGGCCCACAGGCGCATCGCGACCCGGGAGCCCGCCGCCAGCTTCCGCTGCCCCATCCGTCCGGCCGCCACGGCCGCCGCCTCCACCTTGCTGACCCGGCTCTCACTCGTCCCGCTCACGGACGGCGGGCTACCCGCGGGAGGTGCCGGACAAGCGCACCTCCCGCGGGCAGCCCGCCGGCCCGGGCGGTCAGGACGACGGCGTGAGCGCGCGCACCCGGTCGATCAGCCCGCCGGCGCAGGCGTCGATGAAGCCGTCGGGGTCGGGGCCGGCGTTCTGCAGCACGAGGTGGTCGAAGCCGGCGTCGACGTAGGGCTGCACCTGCTGCACGTGCTCGTCGACGTCCGGGCCGCAGGAGAACTGCTGCTTGATGTCGTCGAGGGTGACCGTCGCGCTGGCGGCGTCGAAGTTCACCGGGTTGGGCAGCTCGCTCATGACCTTCCACCCGGTGACCGCCCAGCGGCTGGTCTCCAGCGCGGTCTGCGCGGCGGTGTCCTCGTCGGTCGCCCACGCCATCGGCACCTCGGCGTAGCGCGGGCCGCTGCCGCCGGCGTCGCGGTAGGCCTGGACCAGGTCGGCGCGCGGCTCGGTGGCGAACAGCCCGTCGCCGTGCTCGGCGGCCAGCACGGAGGCGTTGTGCCCGCCGCTGGCGACGGCGATGACCGGCAGCCGGTCCGGGAGGTCGAAGACGCGGGCGTCCTCGAGCTGGAGGTACTGCCCGTCGTAGGACTGGTAGCCGCCCTGCCAGAGCAGCTTGATGATCTCCAGCGCCTCGGTGAGCATCTTGTGCCGCGTCCGCACGGCCGGCCAGCCCTCGCCGACGACGTGCTCGTTGAGCCGCTCGCCGGCGCCGATGCCGAGGGTGAACCGGTCGTCCGACAGGATCTGCACGGTGGCCGCGGCCTGGGCGATGACCGCCGGGTGGTACCGGATCATCGGGCAGGTCACGCCGGTGGCCAGGCCGATGCGCTCGGTGCTGGCCGCCATCGAGCCGAGCATCGACCAGGTGAAGCCGCTGTGCCCCTGGACGTCGAGCCACGGGTGGAAGTGGTCGCTCAGCTCGACGAAGTCGAAGCCGGCCTGCTCGGCGCGGACCGTCTGCCGGACGATCTCCTTCGGCGGGAAGGCCTCGGTGGCGAGCTTCAGTCCGACCTGCATCGTCGTCGTCCTCACTGTGGGGTGCGCTCGGTCGCCGTCCGGCCTGCCCGGCGTCCGCGGAACGGAAACGGCACGCCGGGGTGCCGGCGTCCCGGCCGGGTAACCGGGTGCGCGGGGCCCGTCGACCGCCCCGGCCCTGCCCATCCGCCGGCCCCACCCGCGTCACGAGAAGCGAGCCATGGAGAAGATCAACGACCGGCTGCTCACCTGGGCGTCGATCCTCGAACCGACCACCCGGGCCCAGGCCGAGCGCACCGCCTCGATGCCGTTCATCCACCCGTACGTGGCCCTCATGCCCGACGCCCACCTCGGTCTGGGCGCGACCGTCGGTTCGGTGATCCCGACCGACCGCGCGATCATCCCGGCCGCGGTCGGCGTGGACGTCGGCTGCGGGATGATGGCCGTGCGCACCCAGTTCACCGGCGACGACGTCCGCGGCCGCAACCTGGCGACGCTGCACGAGCAGATCTCGCGGTCCGTCCCGCTGTCGGCCGGGCGGCACAACAGGAAGGTGCGGGACACGGCGGCGCCGCGGGTCGCGGAGCTGCGGGACCTGCCGGGGGCGGCCCAGGCCGACGGCGTCGCGCCCAACTGGCCGCTGCAGCTGGGCTCGCTCGGGTCGGGCAACCACTTCATCGAGATCTCCCTCGACGAGGCCGACCAGGTGTGGCTCTTCCTGCACTCCGGCTCGCGCGGCGTCGGCAACAAGCTGGCGTCCAAGCACATCCGGGTGGCCCAGGAGCGCTGCAGCGGGACGGACCTGCCCGACCGCGACCTCGCCTGGCTGGAGGAGGGGACGGCGGAGTTCGACGCCTACGTCGAGGCGCTGCACTGGGCGCAGCGGTTCGCCGCGCTCAACCGCGAGGAGATGATGGACCGCGTCGCCGACCAGGTGTCGCGCTTCCTGAGCGAGGAGGTCCGGCGGGTGCAGGTGGTGCAGTGCCACCACAACTACACCGAGCGGGAGACCCACCACGGCGCCGAGGTGTGGCTGTCGCGCAAGGGGGCGATCTCCGCGCGGGAGGGCCAGTGGGGGCTGATCCCCGGGTCGATGGGCACGGCGTCCTACGTCGTCGTCGGCAAGGGCAACGCCGAGGCGCTGATGTCGGCCCCGCACGGTGCCGGCCGCAACCACTCGCGCGGCGCCGCGCGGCGGATGTTCACCCGCGCCGACCTCGACCGGCGGATGAGGGGCATCGCGTGGGGCCGCTCGGACGCCTTCCTCGACGAGCACCCCGATGCCTACAAGAGCATTGACGTTGTGATGTCAGACGCTGCTGATCTAGTGGAGGTGAAGCACCGACTCCGGCAAGTAGTCAATGTGAAAGGCGACTGAAGTGGACGCTTTCCTGCCGTACTTCGCAGGTTTCTTCGACGGCGAGGGAAGCATCGGGATCTACGGCAACGGCAACAAGCTGCGTCCCGGTCGCACGCTGCGCGTCCAGGTGACGCAACGAGCCACACCGAGGTCAACAGACCTCCTCGAACGCCGCCAGGCCCGATGGGGCGGCTCGCTGACGGTCATGAACAGGCGCTACGCCAACCAGGCCTGGAACTGGCAGGCGAGCGCTTCCAGCGGCATCCGGGTGCTCCAGGGCATCCGACCTTGGCTGTACATCAAGGCTGCAGAAGCGGACATCGCCTTGACGTACTGGCAGGAGCGGTCCGTCGTCAGACGTGGCATGGACGGACGCTGGCTGGCGTTCGATGCAGCCGACCGTCTTCTGGCTGAACGCGCCGAGATGGCTCTCAAAGCAGCCACACGCACGTCGCTCAGAACGAGCGAAGCACCCGCCACCTTCCTGTGTGTCGACGGACAGTCGTCCGCCGAGGGTGATGCATCCTCGGGCGTCGCCGTGTCCTGAGCGATGACGGGGATGCCGGCTCGCTTCCGGTCGGGGCCGCGGTGCAGGACAGTGGCCCGGTGACGACGTCGATCGAGGCAGCGGCGCTCCAGCAGGTGGCACCGGGCGTCTTCGCCTACGTGCAGCCCGACGGCAGCTGGATGATCAACAACACCGGTGTCGTCGTCGGCGACGACGGCGCGGGCCTCATGGTCGACACCACCTCGACCGAGGCCCGCAACCGGGCGCTGTTCGCGGCGGTGGGCGGGGTCGCGCCGGGCCGGCTGCGCGCGCTGGTGAACACCCACCACCACGGCGACCACACCTTCGGCAACTGGCTGGCGCCGGCCGACACCCCGGTCGTCGGGCACGCGCTCGCGCGGGAGGACCAGCTCGCCGCCGGGTTGATCGCCGCTCAGGTGCTCACCGGTCCCGACTACGGGCACCTGGAGGTGCGGCCGCCCGACGTCACCTTCACCGGCGCGATGACGCTGCACCTGGGCGAGCGCGCGGTCGGGCTGCACGCCGTCGGGCCGGCACACACGCGCGGCGACGTCGTCGTCCGGCTGCCGGCCGAGGGGGTCGTGTTCGCCGGCGACATCGCCTTCGCCGGCGGTCAGCCGTTCCTGGCCGAGGGCAGCGTCGCCGGGTACCCGCGGGCGCTGGCCGCGCTGCGGGCGCTGGAGCCGGAGGTGCTGGTGCCCGGCCACGGCCCGGTGTGCCGCGGCGCGGAGGTGACCCGGCTGCTCGACGACCTCGCGGGCTACGCGGCCTTCGTCGACGCGGCGGCGCGGGAGGGGCACGCCGCCGGGTGGTCGCCGCTGGAGACCGCGCGCCGGCACGCGGACAACCCCTACGCGGCCTGGCAGGAGTCCGAGCGGCTGGTGGGCAACCTGCACCGGGCGTACGCCGAGCTCGACGGCCGGCCGCTGGGCGAGCGGCTGCCGCTGACGGCCATCTGGCCGGACATGGTCGCGTTCCACGGCGGCCCCATCGGCTGCCGGGCCTGAGCCGAGGCGCGGGGGACGGCGCGCCGTCCCCCGCGCGTGCTCAGAGCGCGGCGTAGAGGGCCTCCTCGAACTCGCCGTAGACCCGCCAGGCGCCGTCCTGCTCGATGAAGGGCAGGGAGTTGGTGTAGATCGAGGCGCAGACGCCGGTGGTGCGGTCGATGAAGAAGTGGGTGTTGAACAGGCCCGCCCATGCGCCGGTGCCGGCCCGGCGGCGGCCCGGCTGGTCCTCGGTGTTGAGCAGCAGCCCGTGGCCCCACGTCCAGCCCGGCCCGACCCGCAGGCCGTCGGTGATCGGCGGGTCGACGGTGGGGATCTCGGCGGGGAACCCCAGGTCGCCGATCTGGTTGGTGAAGGCCCGGTCGACCGTCTCCTCGGACAGGATGCGCTCGCCGTCGAGCTCGCCGCCGCGCAGCAGCGCCCGCGCGAAGCGGGTGTAGTCGCGCGGCGTCGAGTACAGGCCGTGTCCGCCGGCCCACCAGTCGGGTTCCTGGTTGAGGATCTCGGGGACGGCGGTTCAACGGCCGTCCTCGCCGCGGGTCTGGATGGCGACGCAGTCGGCCTTCCGGCTCTCGTCGGGCCGGAACATCGTGTCGGCCATCCCGAGCGGCTCGGTGATCCCCGTCCGCACGACCTCGTCGAGCGTGGTGCCGGCGACGGCCTCGACGACCCTGCCGAGCCAGTCGGTGTTGATGCCGTGGACGAACCGGGTGCCCGGGGTGGGCCACCATCGGCGCCTTGAACGCCTCGGCCGAGCCCGGGACGACGTTGGGGACGCCGGTCACCGTCTCGTACCGGAGCAGGTCGGCGCTCTAGAACCAGTAGCCCAGGCCGGTGGTGTGGGTGACCAGCTGGTGGACGGTCGCCCGGCTGACCGGCGGGACCAGCCGCGGGGTGTCGCCGTCCCAGCCCTCGAGCACCTGGACGGCGGCGAACTCGGGGCGGTACTCCTCGACCGGCGCGGCGAGGTCGAGGTCGCCGCGCTCGACCAGCTGTAGGGCGGCGGTGGTGGTGGCCATCTTCGTCATGGACATGATCCGGAACTGGGTGCCGGTGCCCACGGGGTCGTCGGACTCCCCGGCGACCCGCACCCCCGCGCCGCCCTCGTAGAGGACGCCGTCCCGGTCGGCGGCGATCGCGGCGACGTGCGGCACCGCTCCGCTCTGCACCGCGTCGGCGAGCACCGCGTCGGCGAGCACCGCGTCGATCCGGCTGCCGTCGATGTCCCTGCTCATGCCCCCTCCTCGGCTGGTCCGCCGCGACTCTGCGGTGGCCCCGGCGTCAGGCTGGCGCGTGACCAGGGGTGGCGCAACGGCGCCGTGTCCGGACGCCGGCGGGACCGGGTGTTCGGATGGGACGGATCCCTCTCAGCGCCCGAGGTCGATTGCAGCCTGCGCTCCTGACGCCGGCGGCCACCATGAGACGAGACAGGGGGCCTCGCCGACGTGGCGAGACCCCCTGCGGTCAATCGGGTTACTGCAGGGCGACGGTGACACCGCCGGACAGCATCGAGTCGTGCAGCTCGATGGAGCTGGGGACCATGCCGGCCGGGACGTCGAAGACGACCTTGGTGTTGAGGGTGTTACCGGGATTGATGTCCTCGTACAGCGAGTCGGCGTTCTCGAGGTAGATCGCGGCCTCGGTGTCGGCGCTGAACTCCTGCCCCTGGGCGTTGAACAGGGTCGCGTTGTCGCCGAGGAAGCTCTGCGACTCACTGCCGATGTTGGTGATCGTCAGGTCGACGAGGCAGAACTGGCCCTGCGCGGTCGTGTTGAAGTACTGGTCGCCGATCTGGGTCTGGCTGCAGTCGACGCCGTTGACGACGTACTGGAAGTCCCCATCGGCGGCCGGCTGACCGATACCGACGGTCGCCGAGTCGGTCGACTCCTGCTCCACCGCGTCGGTCGGCCCTTGGGCCGCCGACTCACCGGCAGCCGAGTCACCCGATGCCGCATCACTGGTGCTGGCGCCGCCCTTCTGTGATGCGAAGGCCGCGATGACGACGATCGCGGCGAGGACGAGGAACCATGCCTTCTTGTAGAAGGGCTTCTTCGCGGGCTCGGGCGCCGGAGCGGCGGGCGGCGGCGGGCTGTAGGTCGGCTGGGTCATGGCATTCCCTGGTGTGAGGCCCAGACGGCGGAGGTGGCCGTGCGCTGTGTGACGGCGCCGCGTCGGGAGCGAACGCAGGAACCGTGACACGCCTGTGTCTCTGATCCCGGATGTACCGAGACCGAGTCGTCCCCAACTCGCACTGGCGACACACCAGTCACCGTCGACACGGCCGCCTCGCCCGTTGAACATGGCGCGACCCCCGTCCCGGGTACCGGGGACGGGGGTCGCGAGGGGTGCTGCAGGGTGGGCGTCAGTAGCGACCGGCTGCGCCGCCTCCACCCCTCTTGTTCTTGGCTTGGTAGTCGCGGATGAACTGCTTGATCTTGGCCTGGTTCTGCGGCTTCTGGAGCTCCTGCACCACCTTGGCGGCGACGCCCGAAGCCACGAGCTTCCTCAACATCCCCACGGGGTCCTCCTCCTGTCGACTGCTGTCCCGATGCCCGGTGAACGGGCACGGCAACCGTGCGGATCCCGGCGTCCTGATCACTGTCCTCGTGGCGAACCGCTGACTCAGCGTTCGGACGCACCGTTATGTCCTTTTTACCGCCGACCTGCGTGTCAGCCCGCACGAGGGGCCCGTGAGAGGGCGACAGGTCGATACATATCCGCAGTTCAGCACGGCGTTTCGGATTTCCGGTACTTGTCAAGTCCAGCAAGGTGGTCCGGGCGTGGCGATCCCCCGGGCCGGTTGAGGGCTCCACATCCCCTACCTACCGTCGTCGCGGTTCGGCCAGGGCCCTTCGTCACCTCCCGCGTGACACCCGCCGGACACGCCGAACCGGATGCCGGCACCCAGCCGGTACCCGGACCGGGGACCCACCTGAGCACTGGGGTGAAGCGCGACTCGTCGCGCCGGGCGACTCCCCCGTCCGAACCCGTCAGCTAACCCGGCAGGCGATCGTGGAGAACAGGAGAACCGTCGTCGATGACGACTGCACGCACGTCCATCGCTCGTCGCTCGTTCCGCGGCATCGCCGTCGCGGCCATCGCCGGAGCCGGCATCGCCCTCTCCCCCCTGCCGGCCTCGGCTGCTGCGGGTGACAGCGCTGGCACGGCCGTGGCCGCCGCGCCGGCCGCGGCGTCCTCCAGCGCGGCCCAGGTCGCCGTCGACACCGCGCTGGCCCAGGTCGGGGACCCGTACGTGTACGGCGCGACCGGCCCGAACTCCTTCGACTGCTCGGGGCTGACCAGCTTCTCCTACAAGGCGGCCGGGATCTCGATCCCGCGCACCTCGAAGGCCCAGTCGACGTTCGGCACGCCGGTGGCCAAGGCCGACCTGCAGCCCGGTGACCTGGTGTTCTTCTACAGCCCGGTCTCGCACGTCGGCATGTACATCGGCAACGGTCAGATGGTCCACGCCTCGACCGCCGGCAAGCCGGTGGCGGTGGTGAACCTCGACTCCATGCCGAGCTACGTGGGCGCCCGCCGGGTCGCCTGACGGACAGCCCTGACGGTGCCCCGGCCGGACTCCCCGGCCGGGGCACCGTCACGTCCGGACGCAGCCGTCACCAGTCGCTTGCATTCGCAGCGGCGTCCGAACGGACCCAGTCACCCGGCAACGACCGCAAATCGGGCTCTGAGCTGGGCTTTCAGGTTGATCCGCCCACCTCTGTGGACTAGACTCCGTACATGTGTTCGATTGACGCGGTCGGTGACACCACCGCGCTGACGGACGCGGAGGTCCTGGACGAGATCGCGGCTGCGGTCGCCGAGCGGAACCGGATCGACGCCCGGCTGACCCGGCTGGCGCGGGTGGCGGAGAACCGGCAGGCACCCGAGCGCGACGGGCTGAGGTCGATGCGGTCCTGGTTGCGTGGCCACTGCCGGCTCTCGGCCGCCGCGGCCGCCCGGCTGGTGGGCAACGGGCGGGTGCTCGGGCACCTGCCGGCGCTGGCCGAGGCGCACGACGCCGGGCTGGTGTCGGCCGAGCAGGTGGGCGTGGCCGCGGTGGTGCTCACGCCCGAGCGGCTGGCCGCGGCCGCCGAGCGTGGTGTGGACCTGGTGGAGATCGACGCGGTGCTCACCGGGCTGGCCGTCGAGCACCCCCATGCGGACTTCGTGAGCGCGGTGCGGCACTACCTGACGCGGCTCGATCCCGACGGGCCCGAGCCGGACCCGACCGAGGGGCGGCGGCTGACGCTGTCGAAGCACGCCGACGGGTCGCTGTCGATCCGCGGGGAGCTCGACGCCGTGGGTGGGGAGAGGTTGCAGGCGGCGGTCGAGTCGTTCGCGCAGGCCGACCGGCCCGCCGGCGACGAGCGCACCCGCGCCCAGCGGCTCGGCGACGCCCTGGTGCAGCTGGCCGACAACGCCCTGGCCGCCGGCGGCCTGCCGACCCTGCGCACGGTCAAGCCGCACGTGGCGGTCGTGATCGACCTCGACGACCTGGCCGACCCCGCCACCGGGCACGGTGCCGGGCGGATGAGGTTCGGCGCGGTGATCTCCGCGGCGCGGGCCCGCTGGTTGGCCTGTGACGGCGCCGTCTCCCGGGTCGTGTTCGGCCCGGACGGCGCTCCGATCGACCTCGGCCGCGAACGACGCCTCGCCGACCGCCACCTGCGCCGCGCGGTCGAGCTGCGCGACCAGGCCTGCGTGTTCGCCGGCTGCCGAGCCCCGACGTGGTGGTGCGACGTTCACCACCTCGTTCACTGGATCGACGGCGGCGAGACCAACCTGGAGAACTCGGCGCTGTTGTGCGAGCGGCACCACACGAAGGTCCACCACGGCTTCCGCGTCGAACGACGACCGGACGGCCGATGGCGCACCTGGCGGCCCGACGGCACCGAGATCACCACCCTGGCACCGCTGCTGCGCGCCGCCTGACGGCCCGCCGCCGGCGGCCTGTCCGGCACACCCGCCGGCGGGCCGGGCAGGTGGTGTCAGACGGGGCAGACCGACTCGGCGACCATGGCCACGAAGTCGTGGGCCTGCTCGTCCTCCACGGAGGGGAAGAGCCGCTCGACGCCCTCGGACATCCTGAACTGGTCGTACTCCGGCTGCCCCAGCCGGACGCAGATCCCCTGCGCGACGACCCAGCCGGTGTGGGCGTCGAGCGGGATCCCCATCTGCTGCAGGGCCGCGGCGAACTCCTCGGGGACGTCTGGCGTGCTCGCCGTCTCCTCGGCGCTCAGAGCCGGTGCTGTGGGGGGCGGGCTGCTCTCGCTGCTCGCCACGGGGGTCGTGCTCGCCGCCGGGCTCGCAACGGCCCGATCGGCGGCGTCCGCCTCGTCGGTCCCGTCCCCCGAGGCGAGGACCAGCGCGGCCGCGATGGCGGCCACCAGGACGGCGATGCCGGCGATCAGGAGCGCAGACCGGCGGCGTCTCGGCACCGGCCGGTGCGCGTGCCGGTGGCGGTCGGAGGGAGGGGGGATGGTGCGGCTGTCGGCCATGTGGGGTTTCTTCCGGACGACTCGGCAGTGACCACGGGCGGCTCCGGTGACGTCCGGGCCGCCCGTATGAAGCGGGGAGCTTACGGGCCGGAGGGCGCCCGTGGGGCGTCGATCGCCGGGTCCCTGACCTCCGCCTGCACCCACCGCACCGGCGTGCCCGCCTCTCCGTGGTCGCACGGCGACGCGGAGGTGGCGTCCGGCGCCGCGGCTCCCCGGGCCGGTGGCGTCGTCCACGTGCTGACGGTGTCGGCCCCACGGCACGCTGACCCCGTGGACGGTCCGGGGTGGCCGCGCCCCGCAGGCCGGGGCCCGGTGGTGGCGGTGGGCAAGCTGGTGGCCGACCAACTGCTCGAGCTGTCGGCGCCCCTGGTGGTCGGCGGGCAGCAGCGGGTGGTGCGGACGACGGCGGCCGGCGGGGCACCGGCCAACGTGACGGCCGGCGTCGTCCGCCTCGGCGCGCCGGCCCGGCTGGCGGGCTGGGCCGGTGCGGACCCGCTCGCCGACGGGCTGCTGGCCGGGCTGGCCGCGCGCGGGGTCGAGGTGGCGGTGGCGCGCCGCGGCCGGGCGCCGCTGTCGACGGTCCTGGTGCACCCCGGAGGCGAGCGCACGCTGCTGACCGATCGCGGCGAGGGCGGCCTGGAGCCGGCCGACGTCCGTCCGGAGTGGTTCGCCGGTGCCGCCGTCGTCCACGTGGACGGCTACGACCTGCTGCGCTTCCCCGCCGCGGTGCGGGCCGCGGCGTCGGCGGCGCACGACCTCGGGGTGCCGGTCAGTGCGGACGTCGCCGCCGCGACGCGGATCGGGCGCCACGGTGCCGCGGCGTACGTCGACCTGCTCACCGGGCTGCGGCCGGACCTGCTCTCCTGCAACGCCGCCGAGGCCGCGGTCCTGGGCCTGGACGGCCACGAGATGCCGGGCTGGGCACCGGGGCTGGTGCTGGTGCACGCCGGCGCGCGCCCCACCCGGGTCGTCACGACGGCGGGCTCGTGGGAGGTGCCGGTCGACCCGCTGCCGGAGGGGCGGCTGCGCGACACGACCGGGTGCGGGGACGCGTTCGTCGCCGGGGTGCTGACCGGCTGGCGCGCCGGGGTGCCCGTGCTCGACGCCGTCCGCTCCGGTCACGCGGCGGCGGCCGTGGTCGCCGGGGTGGTCGGTGGCCAGCCGCCGCCGTGACCCCCACGCGGGCTCGGCGGGTCAGCCGGCGCGGGCCGCCATCTCCGCCAGGCGGCACAGCGCGTTGACCTGCCGGAGCTGCTGCGGCGTCCGGACGGCGGCGTCGAGCAGCAGCGGGCTCATCACCACCACCGCCAACGCCTTGGCGCGGGAGACGGCGACGTTGAGCCGGTTGAGGTCGTAGAGGAACGACACCCCGCGGGGCGCGTCGTCGGCCGAGGTCGAGGTCGTCGAGTACACGACCACCGGCGCCTCCTGGCCCTGGAACCGGTCGACCGTGCCCACCCGCGCGCCGTCGGGCAGCAGCGAGCGGATCAGCCCGACCTGGCTGTTGTACGGCGCCACCACGAGGACGTCGTCCGGCCCGAGCGGCCGCTCGACGCCCTCGGCGTCCACCCACCCGACGCCCTGCAGCGACCGCCACAGCGCCGCCACCTCCGCGGCCTCGGCCTCCGACGACGCCGAGCAGGGCGAGGCGTGCTCCACGTACCGCACCGCCAGCCCGCTGCCCGACACCAGCCCGCCCGGCCGCACGGTGATCCGGTCGCGGCCGGCCGCCGACTCCAGCCGGCCCTCGTAGGCCAGGTCCGAGACGAACGCCGTCAGCGCCGGGTGCATCCGGTAGGTGGTGTCGAGGAAGACGCCGCGGTCCTCCGGCACCGTCGGGTGCCCCTCCAGGAGGTGCTCGAGCGCCGACAGCCCGGAGTCGCCGGGGTGCACGGCCTGCGTCGGCTGGGCCAGCTGCTGCGGGTCGCCGAGCAGCACCAGCGAGCGCGCCGACCGCGCCACCGCGACGGCGTTGGCCAGCGAGAACTGCCCCGCCTCGTCGACGACGAGCACGTCGACCGCCGCGGCCAGGTCGGGGTTGGTCCAGAACCACGCCGTCCCGCCGACCAGCGACACGTCGCCGTCCAGCAGCCGCGCGGCGACGTCCTTGCCGTCGCGGGACCACTCGACGCCCGGCGCCCCGCACGCCTGCTTCTCCTCGCACTTCTGCAGCGCCGGTCGCCCGACCGCCGAGAGCACGTTGCCGATCACCGCGTGGGACGTCGCCGTCACGCCGACCTTCCTGCCGGCGTCCAGCAGCGCCCGGATCAGCCGCGACGCCGCCCGCGTCTTGCCGCTGCCCGGCGGCCCCTGCACGGCGAGCACCTCGCCGTCCAGGGCCAGGCCGAGCCGGACGACGGCGTCCCCGGCCTCCTCCCCCGGCAGCCGGCGGCAGTCCGCCGGCACCCGCCGCGCCAGCAGCGCCTCCCCGAGGCACGGCCTCCCGGCGAGGACGTCGTCCGCGGTGGCCGCGATGGCCTCGCGCATGCCCGTGTCGTCCAGCGGCCCGCCCGGCCCCAGCCCGCGCACCGACGCCGGCGGCTTGGTGCTCTTCACGACCACCCGCCCGCCGACGGCGTCCAGCGCGAACACCGAGCCGACGGCGACCCGGGTGTCGACGTCGAATGCCCGCTCCCCCACCGACAGCTTCGTGTCCTGCGCGGGGAAGGTGAACTCGTAGAGCTTCGACCGCTTCTCGGCGCCGACCTCGACGCCGCCGGCCAGCCCGCCGAGCGCCGTGCGGTCCTCGACGAGCTGCTCGGTCTCCAGGTCGCCGCGGCTGAAGAACTCCCACCAGCCGGGCCGGGCCTCGCGGCGGTGCCACTGCACGAGGTCGCCGAGCAGCTGGTGCCCGGCATCGGAGAGCCGCCCGACCAGCGCCAGCTCCGCGGCCTCCGCCTCCGACCGCGGCGCCGGGCCGGTGGCCTCGGGCACCATCGGCCGCGGCTGCGGTCCGTAGTGCGCCTCCAGGGCGTCGCGCTGCTCCTCCAGCCAGTCGTGCAGCTCGCGGGTGGAGTCGACGTCGTCCTTGTTGTAGAGCTCGATCGACTCGAGGCGCTTCGGGTCGCGGTCGGCCAGCCACTGCTCGTAGGCGATGACGCTGCCCATCGCGTCAGCGACGTCGCCGGTGTGCTGCCGGCCGTAGAACGCCTCGACCTTCTTGATCGAGTACGAGCCCTTGCTGATCCGCATCGACTGCCGGACGACCGGATACAGGTCGACGAACCGCTCGGCGCGCAGCAGCTGGTCGAGCTCGGCCTCGCGGACGCCGTAGCGGCCGGTGAGCCGCTTGAGCGCGCTGACCTCGTAGGCGGCGTAGTGGTAGACGTGCATGCCCGGGTCCACCGACCAGGCGTCGATGACCAGGTCGACCAGGTCGCACACCATCTGCTTCTCCGCGGCGGGGTCGTGCGCCCACAGCGCGGTGAACCGGCCCGAGCGGTCACCGATGCCGGCCAGGTACTCCAGCCCGGCGCCGTCGGCGGAGTGCGGGTCGCCCTCGAAGTCGAGGTAGAGGTCGCCGTCGCTGGGTTCGGGCAGGCGGAGCAGGCCGGTGGGTGCCGACGGCGGCAGCAGCGTGCGGCTGGGGACGCCGGTGCGGCGCTCGTCGAGCTGCTGCTGCGCCTGCTCCTGCAGCCGGGTGCGGGTGGCCGCGCCGATGCGGGCGGCCCTGAGCGTCCCGGGGTCGGCCGACGCGAGCTGCTCGAGGGTGGTGATGCCGGCGGCACGCAGGGCGTCGCGGGTGTCGCGGCGCATCCCGGCGACGAGGCTGAGGTCGTCGGCGTCGGCGAGCTCGGTGTCGCACCGTGGCTTCCACGTGCACTGGTTGCAGTAGGGCCCCGGGACCGGCTCGGTGGCCGGCGGGTCGGCGACGAAGGCGGCGAGCTTCGCGCGGGCGCGGCGGGCGTAGGCGGCGACGTCGACCAGCCGCCACGGGTGGGCCGCGCCGTCGCCGGTGACCACGCAGACGCGGTCGGGCTGCCGGCCCTGCAGGACGGCGAGCCGCTCGGCGTAGGTGGCCATCTGCAGCAGCGCGGGCACCTTGACGCGGCGGGCGAGCTTGGCGTCGGCGACCTCGTAGGACCACGGTCCCAATGCGGACGGCGTCGGCGCCTTGAGGAGGAAGTCGGCCGCGCCGGCCCACAGGCCGTCGGTGAACTGCGCCTGGTGCACGACGTCGACGCCCTGCCGCATCGCCTGGAGGGTGAGCGCCTCGGCCTCCCGGCGGCCCGCGGCGTCGAGCCGGACGGGGATGCGGACGACGCTCCGGCCCTCGGCCTCCAGCGTCTCCAGGTAGCGCAGCTCGTGCTCGGTGCCGAGGTCGGCGATGAGCGCGGCGTGGTCGGTCGGACCCTCCGCGAGCGGCTCGAGCCGACCGTCGGCGACGGCGAGGTCGAGCGTGGTGAGGTGGGCGCAGGCCTGGTGGCGGGTCAGGTCGGTGGGGCTGAGGACCAGAGAGCCGTCGGAGCGGTACATCGGGACGGGACGGTCTCACGCGGCCGCTCCGGCCGGGGGAACCCGCGCCGGAGGCGGTGATCCGGTGGGGCGGAGGATGCGGACGTGACCGCTGGACTGCACCGCTCGCACCGGGTGGCCGGCGCGCTGGTCGGGTCGGCCGTGGGTGACGCGCTGGGCGCGCCGTTCGAGTTCGGCCCGCTCGGGGCCTTCTCCGCCCGCTTCCCCGCGCCGGCGCGGGGCTCGGCCACGGAGATGTGCGGCGGAGGGCCGGCGGGCCGGGAGCCGGGCGAGTTCACCGACGACACGCAGCTGGCACTGCTGGTGGCGGCGTCTCTGCTGGAGCGGGACGGGCTGGACGAGGCCGACCTGTTCGCCCGCTTCGTCGCGTGGGCGCAGGCCGGGCCGCCGGACATCGGCGCGCAGACGCGCGCCGTCCTGACCTCCGGGCTGCCGTGGGACCGCGCCGCCGCTGACCACGTCGCGCGGTCCGGGCGCGCGGCGGGCAACGGGTCGCTGATGCGGACGACGCCGGCCGCGATCCGGTTCAGCCGGTTCGGCACCGACGCGACGGTGGACGCCGCCCGGCGGATCTCGATGCTGACCCACGGCGACCCGGCGGCCGGCGAGGGCTGCGCGGTGTTCCACGAGCTGCTGCGGGTGGCGCTGGACGGCGGCGACCCGCTGGCCGCCGTCCCGTCTGCCCTCTCCCTCGTGGGCGATCCGCACCGCGAGCGGTGGGCGGCGGTGCTGGCGCCCGACTGGACACCCGACCAGGCCACCGAGTCGAACGGCGCGGTGTGGCCGACGCTCGGGCAGGCGGTGTGGGCGCTGCGGCACGGGCGCGACTTCGCCGAGGTGCTGCGGCTGGTGGTCGACCTGGGCGGGGACACCGACACGGTGGCGTGCGTGGCCGGCGGGCTGGCCGGGGCGGTGTACGGGATGGGCGGGATCCCGATGCGGTGGTCGTCGGCGGTGCACGGCCAGGTACCCGGGCACGGCGACCGCGTGTGGCGGCTGGCCGACCTCCAGCAGCTGGCCGCGGCGCTGGACGGCAAGCCGGCGCAGTCCTACGACCCCGGCGTCATCCCGCGGATCGGTCCGGTGGAGGTGCTGCCGGGGATCTGGGCGGGCAACCTCGACGGCGCGCGGTTCTCCGACGAGGACTTCGCCGTCATCTCGCTATGCCGGCTCGGTGAGCCGTTCCCGCATCCCAACCACCGGCTGGCCTACATCGCCGACAACGACCACAACGTCGACCTCGACGTGATGCTGACCGACGTCCTCGACGACCTCGCCGCGCTGCACGCCGAGGGCCACCGGGTGCTCGTGCACTGCCACGGCGGGGCGTCGCGGACCGGGCTGGTGCTGCGCGCCTGGCTGGTGCGTGAGCAGGGGATGACGCCGGCCGAGGCGACGGCGCACGTCGCCGAGCGCTGGCCGCACCTCGGGCTGTGGAACGCCAGCTTCACCGCGGCGCTGGACCGCCTGGCCGGGAGCCGCTCCTGAGCGTGTCGCACGGGCGAGCCGGACCGCTGTTGCAGAATTGATGCGCTATCGCGCTGTTTCTGCAACGAGGAGGCCGCCGTGCTGACGGTGGACCAGGCCGCGGCGCGGTTGGGTGTCAGCGCCCAGGAGGTACGCCGGCTGGTCCGGGCGGGCACGCTGTCCGCACAGCGGGTGGGGCGCACGCTCGTGCTCTCCGACGAGGCGGTGGACGAGCGGGCGCGGCTCGACATCGCCCCGGGACGCGTCCTCTCCGCACCCGTCGCCTGGGCGACGCTCTGGGAGCTGTCCGGTGAACGCGCCGACTGGCTGGAGAGGTCCGGCAGGTCCCGGGTGCAGGCTCGGCTGCGGGACACCGACGCCGAGCACCTGGTCGCGGCGACCCGCGACCGCGCTGATCGGTACGAGCTGCGCGTCCTCCCCGCCTACCGCGACCGGGTGCTGGCACGCGAGGGCGTCGTCGTCTCGGGGCTCTCGGCCGCCGATGCGGTACGCGCGGACATCGTGGCAGCGATTGCGGCCGTAGAGGTCTACTGCACCGCCGCGACGCTGGCCGGGCTCCGGCGCGACCTCGGGCTGTCCGACCGCGGTGAGCCCAACCTCGTCGTCCGGGTCCCCCGGTTCGACGCACTCCCCCTGACCGGCCGCGCGCACATGCCGACGGCGGTCGTCGCGGTCGACCTGGCCGAGTCCGCCGACGTCCGGACCCGGCGCGCGGGACTCGACCTGCTCGCCGGCGCGCTCGCGGCGACGCACCTGTGACGGAGGCCGGGCCGCCGGTCGTGCTGCCCCCGCTCGCCGGCGTGCTTGCTGCGTGACCGGACCAGCACGGTGGCGCCGCGAGGCTCGCCTCGTTCTGTACGAGCGGCGCCGGCCGGCTGCCCCTGCGACCTGAGCGGGAGCCCGGAGTCAGTCGGAGCCGGACGGTGTCGGAGGACGGTAGACGTCGGATCGATGTCCGATCCGGGCGACGAGGACCACCCGCCTGTGCTCGTCGACCTCGATGAGGACCCGGTAGTCACCGCGCCGTGCGCTGCGCAGTCCGGCCAGCTCGCCAGTCAAGGGCTTGCTCAGCCGCAGCGGGTTCTCGGGCAGGACGGCGGTCAGGAACTCTACGACGGCCGTCGCCACCCTGACGGGCAGGCGGCTGAGTTGCCGCCGCGCGGCCGAGGTGACCCGGACGTCGAACGGTGCAGTCACTCGCCGAGGCCGAACTCGACTCTCAGCTCGGCAGCGGACGTCGTCTCACCGCGCTCGTCCTCGGCGCGGGCCGCCTCGACGTCCTCGCGGACGCCGGGCTGCGAGAGCCAGAAGAGGGTCTCGTGCAGCGAGTCGAGGTCCTCCTTCGCCATGAGGACGGCTGCCTCGCGGCCGTGCCGGGTGATGGTGACGATCTCGTGCGTCTTCTCCGCTGCGTCGACCAGTGCCGAGAGCTTGTCCTTCGCCTCGCTGAGAGGAACGGTGGTCACCCGGTCATCCTAGCCCCATTTCTGGCCAGAACTAGGGGCGCTCGTACACCCGGTCCGCGGAGGTGGTCCACCCCGCGGCGACCGGTCGCGCCCCGCACCACTAGCGCGATCACGTCCATGATGCTGCTCTCCCCGCAGACACCGGCATACGGTCGGCGGATGCGGAGGCCACTCACGCTGGATGACCTGGACGCGACCTACTCGCCCGGTCGGACGCCGGACCGGAGCCGGGCGATGGCGCGGCAGCTCGAGGTGTGGGCCGGGGAGGACGAGCCGGCCGGCGCCGAGGTCACTGCCGCCGACCTCCTGGTCGCAGCCGGGGAGCAGCTCCTCCGGGTCGGGGACACCGCAGAGGCCGTCCGTCTGTTCCGCCTCGCGGTGGCAACGGGGAAGCCGACGACGCCCGACGCGCGCTGCTTCCTGCACAACGCACTGCTCGAGGCAGGGGACGTCGATGCCGCCCGCGAGCTGGCCGAGCAGGTCCGGCGGGAGCGCCCCGTCGAGGCTGACGTCTACCTCTTCATCGGCGAGGACTACGAGGGGCACGGGGACCTGCGGGAGGCGCACCGCTGGCTGACCCTGGGCGCACGGAGGACGATGCCCGACGTCGAGGACGACGACCTGTCGTTCGAGGCCGCCCACCTGCTGCGGTCGCGGCGGCGGGTGCGCCAGCGACTCGGCATGCCACCCGACGACTGGGACCTGCTCGTCCCTCCGGTCGACCTCGACGCCCTGCCGGACTGACCGTCAAGCAGCGAAGCGAACGACCTCGCGTATGCGGTCGGCCAACCCGGCATACGTCACCGGCGGCCCGGCCAGCGCCTGCACTCGGGCCAGGCCCATGCTCGCCTGCCTGGTCGCGGCGACCATGTTGCGCGGCAGTACCCAGAACGACCACTGGCCGACATCGAGCGCGTCGTAGCGAGCGTGCTCGGTGGCGGTCAGGACGGCGAACACGTACCCGTCGGCGTTGTAGGTGCCCTCAGGGCTGTAACCGCCGCTCGGCGACCACGTGCGACCCCGCAGGCCCGTGAAGGTGACCGTCGACAGCGCCAACTGCTCCCACGCCTGCAGGTAGGCGCCGGACTTCACCTCCAGCCGCAGGTCCTCCGGCGTCCGGACGTCGTAGGAGTCCCACTCGACGCGCGGCCGCGGCTCGGCGCCCACGGCCCGGGCGACCAGGTACTCGGCCAACAGCGGGCGCACCGTGTTGGTGCGCAGGTCGGAGTAGGCCCAGGACCAGAAGTCGCGGAGGGTGGCGTCCGCTCCGGCGATGGGCTCGTCACCCGTCCGGAGCTGCGGTACGGGGAGCGGCCCCCAGGTCGCGGTCACCCCGGGTCAGACCGCGACGCGGTCGCTGGGACGGCGGGAGGTCCGGAGCGTCCGCGCGGCCGAGCGGGCCAGGCGGATCGGGCCGGTGTCCCAGAGCTGCCGGCCGGGCTCCTCGACGGCCGGCGCGGACTGCGGCGCCGGGCGGGCGGCCTCCTCGGCCTCCAGCTGCGCGGCGGCCAGGGCGGCGAGGTGGCGGGCGCGGATGGCGGCCTTCTGCCGGTCGAGACGCTCCTGCTCGGCCATCACCAGCAGCTCCTCCTTGGCCTCGGCCACGGTGCGCCGCGACTGCTGCTGCAGCTGCTCGATCTCGACGTCGCCGGAGTCGCGCAGCGCGGCGAGCTCGTCGTATGCGGTGGACGGGCCGAAGTTGAGCAGGACCTTCATGAGCACCGGCAGGATCTCCACGCACATGAACAGCAGGGAGAGCATGAACTTCGCCGCGGCCAGTGTGGCGTTGCGGTCGCTGAGCCGGTCGAGCGCCTCCAGCCGCAGCAGGATGCCGCCGGACCCCTCGTTGGTCGCGTCGAACGCCGACTGCAGCCGGTCGAGCTCGGCGGTCAGCCGGGTCAGCTCGGCGGAGTCGGTGGCCAGCGCGGCGGCGGCGAGGTCGGCGCTGCGCGACTCGGCGTCGGAGGAGGTCGCCTCCGCGGCGTCGAGCTCCGCCCGGGCCGACGCCACGACGGCGGCCTGCGCGTCGGCGGCGGCGCGGGCCTGGACGTAGGCGTCGCCGGTGCCGGGGTCCCCAGTGCCGCAGGTGCCGTCGAGCTCGCACTGGGCACGGGCTTCGAGGTCGCGCTGGGTGGCCAGCGCCGAGTCGTAGGCGCCTTGCTTGGCGGTGAGGTCGGCCTGCACGGCGGTGAGCGCGGCGTCGGTGGCCCCGCCGCTGGCGACGACGTCCTGCTCGGCGGTCACCTTCGCCTGCAGCTCGTCGAGGCCGGCGAAGCGCGCGTCGGACTCCAGCGACTGCCGGTAGGCGTCGGCGGCCTCGGCCTGCATGACGGTGATCTCGGCGTCGATCTCCTTGTGGAACACCTGCAGCGTCAGCGGCGTGGCGACGACGACGCCGAGCACCAGCGCCAGCCCGACCCGCGGGACGGCGAGCGCGAGGTTCCGCTTGAGCGAGGCGTCATGAGCCATGCCGACGAGCAGCATCCGGTCGAGGTTGACCACGACGGCGCCCCAGCCCAGGCCGAGCACGAGCGCGAAGGGCCACCAGACGCCGAGGGCCATGTGCAGGGCGAAGGAGGCCGAGGCGACAGCGAGGCCGCCGGTGCTGAGCAGGACGCCGCCGAGCGCGGCGAACTTCGGCCGCGCGCCGGGCGCCGCCTCGAGCAGGTCGGGCCGCGCGCCACCGAGGACCGCCAGGCGGTCCTGCAGCCGTCGTCGTCCAGCCATGCGAGAGCCACTCCCTCGCGACGGGGGTCGGACCGCCGCTCCCCTGGCTCATCGGCAGTCCCGATCTCGGTCGGGACCACCGGCCGGGTCGCCGTCGTCACACCCGTCCCACGGCCGCGGCTTGACCGCGGCCCCATGGCACGGTCGGGTGACCGCATGACCGAGCAGCACGCCGACGGCTGGCACCAGCCGCTGCGGCACGTCCGGGCCGACGACCTCACCGGGGACACCGGCCAGACCAGCGGGATGACGCGGCGGGAGGCGATCTCGGCCAAGACCGTCGGCTCCCAGCGGGTGTGGATGGGACAGACCCACGTCGCCCCACGGACGTCGTCCGGCGACCACCACCACGGCGACTCCGAGACCGCCATCCACGTGCTGCGCGGCCACCCGGTGTTCGTCTTCGCACAGGACGGCGAGGAGGTGCGGCTGGCCACGGGGCCGGGTGACTACGTGTTCGTGCCGCCGCACACCCCGCACCGCGAGGAGAACCTGACCGACGAGGAGGCCGTGGTCGTCATCGCCCGCAGCAGCCAGGAGGCGATCGTGGTCAACCTGCCCGGGCTGACCTGACCGACCCTGTCGCGGGGGCCACCACTGGCGACGCAGCCTGCGCTACAGCTGCTGCAGGTCAGGCCCTCACGGTATCAGTGCTGGTATCATACGACCCCATGGCCATGACATTGCGCCTCGACGAGCACGAGACCGAGGCCCTGCGCCGCAGAGCCGAGCTCGAGGGCCGGTCCATGCAGGACGTCGCCCGGCAGGCGGTCCGCGACTACATCGAGCGGAACAGCAAGCGCGAGCTGCTCGACCGGGTCCTCGACCGGGAGCTCCCTCGCTATGCCGAGGCCCTGGAGCGGCTCGGCCAGTGATCCACCTCGACCTCGAGGACCTGCTGCACGTCGCCCGGCGGACGCTGGGCGCCTTCGAGGTGCGCGACATCGGTCTGCTGGAGTCCGCGGCGGCCAGACCGCAGGCGACCGCCTTCGGGGAGGACGCCTACCCATCCATCCACGACAAGGCCGCAGCCCTGCTGCACTCGGTCGCCCGCAACCACCCGCTGGTCGACGGCAACAAACGGCTCTCGCTCGCCGCGACCATCGCCTTCTACGGCCTCAACGGCGTGCAGCTGACCCTGTCGAACGACGAGGCCTACGAGCTAGTGATGGCGATCGCCTCGGGGCAGCTCGACGACGTCGCGTCGATCGCCGGACGTCTGCGCGACGGCACGGCCCCGTGGAGCTGACGGAGCGCACGACGTCGCCGACAGCCAGGGCGACTGCTTCCATGTCGGCATGAGCGGCAACGAGGAGGTCCCGCGCGTCGTGAGCGCCAGGCGTGAGATCGCAGCCGGCGCCGGACGCGTCTTCGAGCTCATCGCCGACCCCGCCCGGCAACCCGACTGGGACGGCAACGACAACCTGGCCAAGGCCGCTGACGGTCAGCGGGTCCGGGCCGTCGGCGAGGTGTTCCGCACGACGCTCACCATGGGCAGCGTCCGGGAGAACCACGTCGTCGAGTTCGACGAGGGCCGGCTCATCGCGTGGCGCCCCGCGGAGCCGGGTCAGGAGCCGCCGGGGCACCTCTGGCGGTGGGAGCTCGAGCCGATCGGTCCGTCGCGGACCCGCGTCACCCACACCTACGACTGGTCCCGGCTGACCGACGAGGGGCGCCTCCCTCGCGCGCGGGCGACCACGGCCGACCGGCTGCAGGCCTCGCTCGACCGGCTCGCCGCCCTCGCCGAGCAGGAGTGACCGGCCCACCCGCCGTTCGCCCTCCTGCCACGAGCCGCTCCCCCGACACGGCGGCATCCACCTCCGCGGAGGGACGGCCCGGCTACCTTTCCCGCGCCATGGCTGAACGCGTGTCCGACGTCCCGTCCCCGCAGGTCCCGTCCGTCGAGGTGTCCGTCCTCGGGCCCGTGCAGGCCACGGTCGCCGGGCAGCCGGCGCCGCTGGGCGGCCCGCGGCAGCGGTCGGTCCTCGCCCGCCTGGTGCTCGCCGGTGGGCACGTCGTCTCCACCGACCGGCTGGTCGAGGACCTGTGGGACGGCGAGCCCCCGCCCAAGGCCCTCGCGGCCCTGCAGGTGCACGTCTCCCGGTTGCGCCGGGCCCTGGAGCCGGCCGGTGGACGGCGGTCGGGGGCGACCGTCGTGGTCAGCGTGCCGCCGGGCTACCGCCTCCAGCTGCCGCGGGAGGCCGTCGACGCCTGGCGGTTCGAGGACCTCGTCGCCCGGGCCTCCGGCACCGACGACGTCGCCACCCGGCGGGAGCTGCTGGAGCGGGCGCTCGGCTGCTGGTCCGGTGAGGCGTTCGCCGGGTCGGCCGACGCCTCCTGGGCCGCGCCCGAGGTCGCGCGGCTGGAGGAGCTGCGGCTGGTCGCCGTGGAGCTGCGCGCCGACGCCGACCTGGCGCTCGGGCGGGCGGCGTCCGTCGTCCCCGAGCTGGAGCGCCACCTGCACGACCACCCCCAGCGGGAGGAGGCGGTGCGCCTGCTCGCCCTGGCGCTCTACCGCAGCGGCCGGCAGGGCGACGCGCTGTCCGTGCTGCGCCGGGCCCGGGAGCGGCTGGCCGAGGAGCTCGGCGTCGACCCGGGCTCCGGCCTGCGCGACCTGGAGACGGCGATCCTCGGGCAGGTGCCGGCGCTGGACCTGCCCGGGCCGCGCAGCGCGCCGCTGCCCGCGGTGCTGCCGCCTGCGCCGCCGCCGTCGCTGGGCCGCGCCGCCGAGCTGCGCCGGCTGGTCGACCTGGCCGCCGAGGGAGCCCGCGTCGTGTGGATCGCCGGCGAGGCGGGCGCGGGCAAGACCACGCTCGTCGAGGCCGCCGCGGCGCGGCTGCACGCGGACGGCTGGCGGGTGGTGGAGGGGCGCTGCCCCGAGGTGGACGGCGCTCCCCCGGCCTGGCCGTGGACCGAGATCACCCGCGCGCTGGGCGCCGCCCCGCTCGAGGAGGGCACCGCCTTCTGGCTGGCGCGGGCGGTCGCCGACCGGCTGCGCGAGGCCGCCTGGGAGCAGCCGCTGCTGGTCGTGCTCGACGACGTCCACCGCGCCGACGAGCTCACCCTGCAGCTGCTCCGCCAGGTCGTGGACTCCCTGACCGGCTGCCCGCTGCTGGTGCTCGCGACCTACCGGGACGCCGAGGCCGGCGAGGCGCTGGCCGCCACCCGCGCGGCGCTCGCCTCGGCCGGGGCGCGGCACCTGGGGCTGCGGGGGCTGGACGACGACGGCATCGCCGTCCTGGCCCGGCAGTCCGGGCTGGCGGACGCCGGGCCCGCGGAGCTCGCGCTGCTGCGCGAGCGCACCGACGGCAATCCGCTGTTCGTCCGCGAGCTCACCCGCCTGCTGGTGGCCGAGGGCCGGGGCGCGGCGCGCACCGGCGTGCCGGCCGGGCTGCGGGACGTGCTGCGCCGCCGCGTCGAGCGGCTGCCGGGGACGGCGGTGACGGCGCTGCGCCAGGCCGCGGTGCTGGGCCGGGAGGCCGACGTCGACGTGCTCGCGGCCGTGGCCGGGCGGGACGCCGACGAGCTGCTCGACGCACTGGAGACCGCGGTGCTGGCGGGCCTGCTCGACGAGCCGGCGCCCGGGCGGGTGCGCTTCACCCACGCCCTGGTGCGCGACGTGCTCTACGAGGACACCCCGCTGCTGCGCCGCGGCCGGGTCCACGCCGCGGCCCTGGCGGTGCTGCGGGAGGTCGGTGCCGACGCCGCGACGCTGGCCCACCACGCGGTCGCCTCGGCCGGTCCGCGCACCGCCGCCGACGCCGTCCCCTTCGTCGTCGCCGCGGCGCGGGAGGCCGGCCGGCTGGGCGCCGCGGCGGAGGAGGCCCGGCAGTGGGCGTCGGCGCTGCGGCTGCTCCAGTTGGCCGGGCGGACCGGCGGTGCGGAGGAGCTGGCGGTGCTGCTGCCGTCGATCCCCGCGCACGCCCGCGCCGGCGACGCGGTCACCGCCCGCACCCAGCAGCGGGACGCCGTCCGCACCGCCCGGCGGCTGGGCCGGCGCGACCTGCTGGTTGACGCGCTCGCCGCCTGGGACGCGCCGCTGGTGTGGACCGTCCGCGACGACGGCGCGCAGGACCCCGAGCTGCTCGACCCGCTGCTGGAGCTGCTGGAGACCCCGGCCGGTGCGGACCTGCCCGACGACGTGCGCTGCCGGCTGCTGGTGGCGCTGGTGCGCGAGACCGAGGGAGTCGACGACGACCGCACCGACGCGGCGAGCGCGCAGGCGCTGGAACTGGCCCGGCGGGTGCACGCCGTCGACGGCGCGCCGCGGCTGCTGTGCGCGGCGCTCAACGTGCGGGCCTACGCCGCGCTCGGTCCGCACCTGGCCGCCGTCCGGGAGCCGCTGGCCGAGGAGCTGCGGGCGGTGGCGACCGCCGCCGGGCTGGCCGACCACCAGGCCGTGGCGCACTGGCTGCTCTTCCTGGCCGCCGCGGCGCGGACCGACCTCGCCGCAGCCCGCCGGCACGCCGACACCGCGGTCGCCCTGGCCGACACCGGCCAGCTGGGCCACCTGCTGGGCGCACTGCGCATCTTCGACGGCGCGCTGCTCGTGCTCGCCGGCCGGTACGACGAGGGGCGGGCCCGCTACGAGCAGGTCGCCGCGCACCTGGTCGAGACCGGCGCGACCAACGGGGGGCTGATGGCGCTGGTCGGCCGGTTCGCCGCCGGCTTCGCGCGCGGTGACCTCGCGCCGATGGCCGACGAGCTGGCGTGGCTGCACGGCGCGATGCCCGGCGCGCTCACCGACGCCGTCGTCCTCGGCCTGCTCGACGCCGGACGCGTCGACGAGGCCCGCGCGGCCTGGCGGGCGCGCCGTCCGGTCAGCCGGGACTACTACTGGCTGGCCACCACCACGCTGCGCGCGCACGCCGCCGCCCGGCTCGGTGACCTCCCGGTGGCGCGGCAGGCGCGCGAGGAGCTGCTGCCGTGGGTCGGGCGGATCGCCGGGCTGGACTCCGGCACGCTGGTGGTCGGGCCGGTCGACGAGGCGCTGGCCGCGGTCGCCGACGTCCTCGGGGAGCCCGACGCCGCGGCCGCCGCCCGGCGCGGCGCCGACCGGGTGCGTGCGGCGCTGGCCGCGCAGCTGGCCGGCGTCGACCTCTGACGGGCGAGTCGTCCCGGCCCGGGAACGGCTCGGGTCGGGGGAGCATGGCGCCATGGCACCGCCGGCCGACGGCACCGACGACCAGCGCCGCGACGAGGAGCTCCAGGCGGTCACGGTCGGTCCGCTGGAACCGCACGAGGGCCCGATCACCCTCGTGGCGTACGACCCCGACTGGCCGCGACTGTTCCGCCGCGAGGCCGACCGCCTGCGCGCGGCGCTGTGCCCCGTGGCACTGCGCATCGAGCACGTCGGGTCGACCTCGGTCCCCGGGCTGGTGGCCAAGCCGGTCGTCGACGTCCTCCTGGTCGTCCCCGACCCGGCCGACGAGCCGGGCTACGTACCGCAACTGGAGGCGGCCGGCTACGTGCTGCGCATCCGGGAGCCCGACTGGTTCGAGCACCGCCTCCTCGAGGGACCCGACACCGACGTCAACGTGCACGTCTTCGGCGCGGGCGCGGCCGAGGTGCAGCGGATGGTGCGCTTCCGGGACCGGCTGCGCGCCGACGACACGGCGCGCGACCGCTACGCGCGCACCGAGCGCGAGCTGGCCCGGCGGACCTGGCGGCACGTGCAGGACTACGCCGACGCGAAGACCGCCGTGGTCGAGGAGGTCCTCGGCGCCGCGGAGGGCCCACCGGCCGCGAGCGGTGGCCGTCCAGGTGGGTGAGCGGCCGGCCGCGCGTGCCGGCCGGCGCCCGATCCACCGGCCGCCTGCTGGCCGGCGGGTGCCGGCAGGGCCCGGACCGGCGCCGCTGCGGTGCTACGCCGGGAACCGGACGCTGTCGATGATCGGCTGGGCGGCGCTCGACAGGCGGGTGAGCCGCTCGTGGTCCGGGGAGTCCAGCGCGACGACCACGGTGTGCGTCCCGTCGCCCAGGGCCACCGTGCCGAGGGAGATCATCGCCTCCTCGTCGCCACCGATGCCGTAGGAGTTGGTCCCCCACGTGCGGGGGTTGGTGAAGAGGTCGACGCACCGGGGGTTCGCCGGGCAGTCCGGGTCCCCGTAGTCGGCGGTGGCGGAGGCCGTGGCGGTCAGCGTCGTCACCGGGGTGTCCCCGACGGTCCCCGGCTCCGGTGGGGTGACGATCTCGACGTCGGGGTTGCCGGTGAGCCAGGTGACCAGGGCGTCGGGGTTGGTCCCGACGTCGGTCAAGGCGGTCCCGTGGCCCGGGCCGGTGCTCGTGACCGGGACCATGTCGATCCAGAAGAACACCTGGTCGTCGTCGCTGTCCGGCGGGAGCAGGTTGAGTTCTCCCCGGTTGTTCTCCCTGCTCGACCACCCCGCGGGCAGGGTCAGCTGCATCCCCGGGATGACCTCGCCGCCGCTGAGCCGGTAGGTGCCGGCCGCGAACTCGCAGTGCCTGTCCTGCGAGCACCCACCGGGCAGCTCGGACGGTGAGGACGACGAGGCCTCCGCGCCGGCGGAGCCGCCGTCCGAACCGCCCTGGCACCCACCGAGCAAGCCGGCGACCAGCACTGCGACCAGAGGCCGGCTCCGCCCGGCGCACGCGGACCTCGGGCGGGGCGATCTGGGCAGGGCGGACATCTCCCACCTCCGCATCGACGCAGCCGGCGCGCGACGCAGTGTAGGGGGCTGGTCGGACGACGGGTGTCCTCCCAGCGCCCCGTCCGGTGCAGCCTCAGCCGGAGAAGACCACCCTCTCCCGGCGCCGGAACGGCGGGACCAGGGCGGCGAGCAGCAGCCTGAGCGCCAGGCCGCCCTCCCGCTCGATGGCCGCGCGCTCCTCCGGCGTGGTGACGGCGAGGACCCGCGGCGCCTCGAACGACAGCCGCGCCCGCCTGCGGATGCGCGCCTCCACCGCGGCCCAGTCGGCGACGGAGACGTGGCGCTCGATCACCGGGAAGACCGAGGCCTCCTCGTCACCGATGTGCTCGGTGAGGGTGTCGCGCAGCTCGGCCAGCTCGACGGCGAGGGCGGTGGCGGTGTCCTCACCGGGACGGGCGCGGAAGGCGTCGGCGGCGGCGCGCAGGCGGTCCAGCGCCGGGTCGAGGGCGGCGTGGTCGTCGGACAGCTCGGTGAGGTCGACGTGCGGCCCGGCCGAGGCGGCGAGCACCGGCCACAGGACGTCGTCCTCGACGCTGTGGTGGTGGTGCACCGAGTCGGCGAAGTCGCGGACGTAGCGCGCGACGGCGTCGGCCCGCCGCTGCCCGGTCGCCGGCGCGGCGGCGAGCCGCTCGGCGAGGTCGGTCAACCGGGTGGCGTCCCGCAGCATCGCGCGGTGCGCCAGGCGCATGCCCAGGACGTCGGGCACGGGGTCGCCCTCGGCGCGGGGGCGGACGCGGATCGGGTCGGTGCTGGTCACGGTGTTCCTCCGGGCGGTGGGGTCGGTCGCCGCGGACGCTCCCCCGGGCCACTTACCGGTCGCTTACGACGCCGCTGCAAGGAGGCGGGAAGCGCGACCGGCCACGGTCCTCAGCGACCGGGTTCCCCGGACTCCGACTCACCACGAGGACACGCCTTGACCGCCACCGCCCTCCCTCCGTCCACCGCGACCCCGGCTGCCGCCGTCCGCGACCACCGGCCGTCCCCGTCCCTGCGGGGGCTGGCCGTCACCGCCGGGGGCGTGCTGTTCGCCGCCGGCAACGCCCTGCACCCGATGGAGCACAGCGAGGCGGCCCACCAGGCGGCGACCTGGGTGGCCGCGCACGTCACCTTCGGCGCCGGTGCGGTGTTCGTCGCCGCCGGGGCCGGCGCGCTCGCCGCCCGCCTCGCTCCCTCGCGGGTCGCCACGATCGGCCTGGCCGTGCTGTGGGTGGGGCTGGTGCTCATCCCGGTCGGGGGCTACACGGAGGCCTACGTCGCGCCTGCCATGCACTCCGGCTTCGCCGCGGTCGAGCAGGCGACCCTGTGGTTCTCCGCGCTGGCCGGCACCGCCACGCTGCTCGGCCCGCTGCTCGTCGCCGTCGGGGCGCTGCGCTCGCGGCTGCTGCCCGCGCCGGTGGCGGTGTCGCTGCTCGCGCTACCGGTGGGCGGGGTGCTGGCGGGGGCGCTGCCCGTCGAGGGCTGGGGGATCATCCCCGGCACCGTCGTCTTCGGCCTGGGCATCGCCGCCGCCGGCTGGCTGAGCCGGACGCCCGCCTGACCTGCCGGAACCCGAGCGCCCCGTGCCCCGTGACCCCGGGCGCGGGGCGCTCGCCGTCGTCCGCCGCCCGGTCGGGGCGACCCCTGTGGGGAGGTCGACGGCGATCGTCACCGGTGATCGGTGTCGCGGAGCTCGAGGATCTCCTCGGCCGTCACCCTGCTCATCGACCAGCTGGTGTCCGACGGCCGCGTCGTCCCGGGCCGCCGTGGTCAGCCAGGCGCTCCGACGGGAACGGCGTCGCCAGATCGCAGCCCGGGACGCGGCCATCCTGGCTGCGGATCCCGGCCCCGACGACCTGGACGCACTCGCCGAGCACGCCGCCCGGACGCCACTCGACGATCTCGACTGATGCGCCCGATCCACCTGGCTCAGCTCGACGAGACCCGTCCCGTGCTCGTGCTGACTCGTGAGGTGGTGCGCCCACATCTGTCCCGGGTCACCAACGCCCCGATCACCAGCAGGATCCGCGGGCGCTCGACCGAGGTACCGGTCGGAACCGACAACGGCCTCGACCATCCGAGCGTCGTCAGCTGCGACGACGTCGTCACCGTGCCGGCGTCGGTCCTGGGTCGGCAGATCGGCCTACGGCGGCCGGAGCAGGAAGTCTCCCTCACCGCCGCGCTGCACGCCGCCTTCGACCTGGAGGACCTACCCCTCTCCAGCTGACGGGACGGACGGCCCGAACGGACGACCCACCTCTGGCCCGGGGCCGGTGTTGCTGAGCGGTCTCAGTCGCACCCGTAACGCGTGCGTGCAGTCCGCCGGTGCCCGGTGGGTGTCACTGCCCCGGGCACGGAGCCAGGTCGAGGGTCGCCTGGCCCGCCACCACCGGTGCGATCAGTTCCCGCAGGCGTGCGCTCTCGTCGGCCGGGAAGCCGTCGGCCTGCCAGGCCGGCAACGCGTCGACGATCTGACGCGCGTACCCCTGCACCACGGCCGGCGGCGTCCCCTGCCGGACCTCGAGGCACGACGGGAGTCCGGCCGGCGCCGGTGCCCGGCCGGTCAACGTGCGGAACAGGGCCAGCCGGGTGGCGGTGGCGTACCGGGGGTCGAGCGCGTCACCACTGATCACGACCGACAGCACCTGCAGGGCCGACACCTGGCGCACGCCCTCGTCCTCGGATCCGAGACCCTGCAGCCCATCCCGCAGCAGTGGGCCGGCCGGTCCGGCCGCGTCCGGTCGCGCCGTCAGGTCCTCGACCAGGCCTGCGATGGTCTCCGGCGGGGCGGCGGCCAACTCCTCGGCGGGAGGCTGGACCGGCGGCGACGTCGAGGGCGAACTGCTGGTCGTCGCGGCAGCGGTCGGGGTCGCGCTCGTCGGACGCTCGCCGTCCGTCGTCGCCAGGGCCACCACGCTGCTCACTCCCAGGGCCGCGGCGGTGGTGGCGATGGCCACCTCCCACCGGCGACGTCGGCGCCGGGGGGAGGTGACCGCGCGATCGGGTTGCCGCACCTCCGCGAGGATAGGGGGACGGGAGCTGCTCCCAGGCGTTCTCGGGAGCGGTCCGGTCCCGGACCCCCAGCTCGGCTGTTCACCGGTAGCAGCGTGTGTGGATGCGCCGGGACGGCCTCTCGTGCGTGACCGGGCGACACGGCGACGACCGAGTCGGCCGACACGGCGTGCGGCTGCTGAGTTCACCGCCGTCAGAGCCCGGGGTAGGGCACGCTCGATCGCGCATCCGGCAGAGGCGGAGGACCGATCATGAGCGCGACCAGGGACCGCCCGGTCCTGCTGCTCGACGTCGACGGCGTGCTCAACGCGCCCCGCCGGGATCTCCCCGAGGGCTGGGAGCGGGGCACGTTCAACGGCTTCCTGCTGTCGTGGGACCCGACCGTCACCGCCCGGCTGCGGGAGCTGCACGAGTCGGGCCGGGTGGAGATCCAGTGGCTGACCACCTGGGCAGGTGACGCCGACCGGCTGCTGGCCGAGCCGATGGGGCTGCCGCGCGGATTGCGCACGCACGCCCGCGCCGGCGCCGCGCCGACCGGGTTCCTCGGGGCGCTCGACGGCGCGTCGGGGTGGTGGAAGCTCGCCATGGCCCGCGAGGTGGTCGAGGCGGAGCCCGACCGGCGGATCGTGTGGATCGACGACGACCTGGCCGAGCAGGCCGACGACACCGGCGACTGGCTGGCCGCCCACCCGCACGTGCTGGTGGTCGCCCCGGACCGGGCCGTCGGGCTGACCCACGCCCAGCTCGACGCGATCGAGGCGTGGCTGTAGCCGCGCCCGTGACGTGGCGTCCCGGGAGTGCCCGGTGAACCGGAGCGGCTCACCTCCCCGAGGTCGTGGCGTGGAGCCGCTCCGGTGCGGATCGGAGCGCACCGACGGCCGCGGCCGTCGGGTCAGCCCTTGGCGTACGTGTCGGCCGTCTTGCTCTCGAACTCCAACACCACGACCGGTTCATCGCCCAGGACCCAGGCGTCGTGGCCCGGTTCGAGACGGTAGGCGTCACCCGCACCGAGGTCGGCTTCAGCGCCGTCGGTCGCGGCGACGTGCATCCTGCCGGAGACGACGTATCCGAGGTGCGCCGCCTCACAGGTGTCCGTGCCGGCCACCGGCTTGATGCAGTCCGACCACCGCCAACCGGGCTGCAGGGTGAAGCGACCCACGGTGGCGCCGCCCAGGTGGACGACGCCCACGCTCGTCTTGTCCGGGGCCCGCGACTCGTCAGGGCGGTCCAGGCTCTTCGTCTCGATGCTGGCCATCGCTGGTCGCCTCCTGCTGACTGGGAGGGGTGTGGACGACCGGGCCGCGTCCCCCGCAGCGCAACCGAACGGAATGTTCCTGCCGCGTCGGGCGCAGGTGTCCGGTGCCGTCGACTGTGCTCGCCCCACCCGCGACGGTCAACGGCCGCGGTCGCGCCCCGGTGACCGGCGTCGGTGCGGGGCCAGGTCACGTGCTCGTCGAGGACCAGCCGGAGGCTCGCGCCCGTAGCCAGCGGGTGGCTCCGTCGGCGGCGAGTCGCTGCTCGGTGCGCAGCTGCGGGGCGTAGGCCGGAGCGGGCAGCAGGGAGCCGGCCCGCCAGTAGCCGGCGAGGGCGACGAGGAAGGCGTCGACCGCGGCCGGTGGCGCCGCCCGGCCCGCGGCGCGGGAGGAGAAGACGGCGTCGAGGTCGTGGCGGGCGGTCGGTCCGGTCACGCCGGGCAGGAAGCACACCAGGTCCAGCCAGGGTGCCCCGACGGCCGGCCACGCCCAGTCGACGAACACCACCTCGGTCGGCGTGAGCAGGATGTTGTCGCGGCGCAGGTCCAGGTGCAGCAGCGTCCGCCCGTCCACGCCGTCGACCCAGTGCCGCTCCCGGCTGATCAGGGCCGGGAGGTGGGCGGCGGCCCAGGGATCGGCGTCCGGGAGCGCGGGGTCCTCCGCGAGCCGTTCCCAGGCGCCGCCGAGGACCGCGGCGAAGGCGTCCTGGACTCCAGCGGCGTCCGGCACCGGGCTGGGCGTCAGGGCCTGCGCGCTGCGGTCGACCGTGTCCAGGACTCGGACCAGGTCGTCGCCGTCCCAGGACGGCGACGGGAAGCGGCCGGCCACGTCGTCGAAGACCAGGCAGATCCACTCCCCGTCGTCGAGGTGCGTCCACATCCGCGGGGCAGGGACCGAGGGCGGCAGGTGGACGTTGACCGCGGCCTCGTGCCGGTAGGCCGCCGCCACCCAGTCCCCGTACGCGGCGGAGGCGGCCTTCACGAAACACCGCCGGCCGTCGGCCAGCAGCAGCCGGACGGCGACGCCAGGGGTGAAGCCACCCGGCGGCGACGAGGCGGACACGACGGGCGCTCCGACGGCGTCGGCGATGGCCCGGCGCACCTCCACCGGTACGTCCGGCCAGCCCAGCGCGCGCGGGGAGTCCGCAGGCGGCATGCGGGGACCCTCCTCCGGTCCGAGGACGGGGACATCTCGTACCACGCGGGAGCCCGGCGTCGTCCCGGTGCCCGATCGGTTCCCGCCGGCCGCGGTCACGACCGCAGGTCGATCACCACCAGCGGTCCAGGTCCGCTCCGCGCGGACCGCCGCCACCGCGCCACGTAGACCTGCCGGGCCGGTTCCCACTGCGGATCGTCGGGCTCCACCACCCGCGCCGTGCCCTCGCGCAGCCGACCAGCGAGGCGCACGGTCACCGGCTGCGGCGTCCGGAAGTTGCGCCACCACGTGGCGTGCTGCCATCGCTGGGGCCGCACCACGAGGGAGTCCCCGGCGTCGGCGTACTGCACCGGGAGCATGTACTCCCGCCCGCTGCGCCGCCCGGTGTAGCGCAGCTCGACCGCGGAGCCGCTCAGCAGACGGTGGGCGCGCGACCGCAGCACGGCCAGCACGACGGCGTTGCCCTGCGGCACCCTGACGCGCTTCCGCGCGCGGGACAGCCACCCCGTGGCCCCCGGCTGCTCGGCCATGCCGTCCTCCTCTCCCCGGCCTGGACGCTGCAGGGGTCAGACGTCGAAGTCGGCGACGACGGGGCGGTGGTCCGAGCCCGCCGCGCCCTGCCGCAGGCTCGGGTCGTCGTCGATCGAGGGGGTGGGGCCGGCTCCGTCGGTCCGCACGTCGCCGTCGCCCACGGAGTGCACCAGGGCGTGGCTGACCAGGATGTGGTCGATCAGCTCGCCGCGGCCGCGGTGGCGGCGGCTGAACCGCTGGTCCGCGGGGATGAGGGCGGCGAGGTTCCATAGCCGCTGGCCGTCGCCCCGGTCGGGCTGGGCGAAGCCGTCGGTGCCGATCTCCGAGCCGGGCGGGCCCTGCAGGATCTGGGTGGTCGCCGCCTCGGGGACGTCGTTGAGGTCGCCGAGGACCACCAGGCGGCGGTCCTGGCCCCGGCCGTCAAGCAGCTCGGTGGCGGCCGCGCGCACGGTGGCGGCCTCGGCGGCGCGCCGGCTGAGCGCATAGACCGCGGCGCGGGCCCGCTCGCCCTCGTCGCGGGTGTCGAAGCGGGGCCGCCCGTCGGGGCCGGGCGGGAAGGTCAGCAGCTTGGACTTCAGGTGGCAGGTGATGAGGTCGATCGGCGACCCGCCGACGGTGACCCGGGCGCGCAGCGCCGCCCGCCCCATCACCGCCAGGCGGGTGCCGGCGTCGTCGACCTGGATCGGGTCGAGCTTCTCCGGGAAGGCGGTGATCTCCGCGACGTCGGTCAGCGGCAGCCGGGACAGGTAGCCGACCCGGATGGGGCGCTGACCCTCCTCCACCCCGGCGGTGGCGCAGTGCCACTCGCCGCCGACCCGCTCGGCCAGGTCGGCGAGGGCATCGGGGTTGCCGACCTCCTGCACCGCCAGCACGTCGGGCTCGATCCGCGCGATGACCGCGGCCAGGGCAGCCAGCTTGGCCTCGTACACCGCCGGGTCCCGGGGACCGCCCTCGTCCCCGGGCCGGAACAGGTTCTCCAGGTTCCACGTGCCGATCCGCACCACGTCGCGCCTCCCCCAGGTCACCGGTCCGCGTGTGGCCGCGGCGCACGCCACGCCTCCCGGCGCGACCGGCGTGCACCGCAGTACCCACTACGTGACGGAGGACGCCGCGGCCTCGCTAATACCGCTGCTGCGGCTGCAGGCGGTCCCTGATCTCCTAGGGCCCTGACCAGCCTTCCGATCTACTGCGGGACACCGCAGTGACGACGACCTGGCCGGCAGTCGCCGACACCGGCGAGTGGCTGGCCGCCCATCCGCACGTCCTGGTGGCCGTCCCGCACCTCTTCGTCGGCCTCACCCACTTGCACCTGGACGAGATTGAGGCGTGGTTGGGACCTGACCGGGCGCCTGAGGGCCAGCGGCTTACCCAGTCGCCCGCGCAATCCCCTACCGCCTGGTGGCGTACAGCTCGTGGAGCGCGGCCACCTGCCGCACCCAAAACTCCAACCTCGCATTCCGGTTTGCGGTTCGCGGCAGGAGTCCCTTGTCCGCCGCGAGCGTGTAGAAGCCCGGGCCGGCGTCGTTCTGGTCGAGGTAATGGACCAACGCGGAGATCATCAGCTTCCGGTCGGGGTCCCACGTCGCCTCGACGATCCGAAAGAGGAGCTGCCCCATGGCAGCTCGCTCAGCATCCCGGCTGAAATCGAACGCGGGTTGTCCGGTGCGCCGAGCCAGCACAGTGTTCAGCTCGGTGTAGGTGGTCACTCGGCGCAGCCGAGCCCGCTCGATGAGAATTTCCGCGCCCACGCGAGTCAACTCGTCCCAGGTGTCGTCGCTGCGGTCGTACACGAGTCCTCCTGCTGTCATGTGCGTTGATGCGCCTCCGTCGGCATCGACGAGCGGGCGGTCTCACAACCCGCGTATACGGACCAGGACTGGCCCCGAGCCCAGGATTCGTCGGGAGCCGAGTGCTCGCCCGAGGCGTGCCGAACCTCCAGAGCACTCCTCCGCCGCTGTGCTGACGACGACTCGTGTGCCGCAAGCTCGCGCCGGCGACCCTCGACCGCCATACGGCCCCGCCGGTCCGGCCCCTTCGTCAGAGGCCGACTCCAGCCGAGGAGGCCGGACATCACACAGCGATCGCCTCTGCGGTCTCGCTCAGCTGTCGTGGGCAGAGGCCCTTGTCGAGCATGTAAGTGAGCAGCCGACGGATCACGTCCCGCTTGTGCCGCAGGCTCTTGAGCCTGGGTGCGTTCCTGTCGCTGAGTGGCTCGAGCCGGTTCAACTCCGCAGCGACCTCGGCTTCGAGCGCGACGACGTGCAGCCACACGGCCGGATCGACGGACAGGTCGAGCTGCTGGCGCGCCCGCGCCGCGGAGATGCGCGCGGTCAGGTCGATGACGATCTGGTCGAGCGGCGCATCGGCCGCCGAGACCGTGGCCGCGCCGGTCGCCAGCGCTGTTCCCGTCGACGCGAGTCCGCCCAGCAGAGCGACCCCACCGACCATCCCGCCAGGCCCGAAGGCAGCCAACGCGCTGGTGACCGCTGCGGCGCCCGCGACACCCGCCGGCGTCGCCAGCGCGATGCCCAGCGGGCCGGCCGCGACCAGCGCAACCCCCGCAGCGCCGACGAGGATGCGAGTCCAGGGGATGCCAGAGCTGTCCTCGAGGACTCTGCGCACCTCTTGGATCGCCTTGCCGATGGCCACGCCGCTCTCAGGCTGGATGCCGATCTCGATGGCCATGTCGCGAAGGGCGGCGAACGGCGCCTTGCCGGCATCGATGTCGTAGGGCTGAACCAGGTTCGAGATCGTGCAGAGCACCAACGGGTCGATCGCCTCGTTGAGCTCCCATGAGCGGTGCAGGCGCGGAGGCTTGCCGTTGTCGAGCTCCCGGACCGTGGACGAGATGGCTCGCCCCTCGTTGGCCAGCAACAGGCGCAGCCGGTCCGCTACATCGGTCTGAACCAGCTCTAGAGCCATCGCATAGCGCTCCGCGGTGCCCTTGTCCTCGATCGAGCGGCGGACGTGGTGGGCGAACACGAGCCCGAAGACGGCGAGCTGCTCGGGAACCGGGGCCCGCAACTCCAACTGACGCTCGGCCGGGACGATCTCGCGTCCGAGCGAGCCCTGGAGGGCCTCGCCGATGAGAGCTCGCACGGATGGGTGCTCGAAGTAGGCCTTCGCGGCGTGCCGCGGCCCGACGGCGATGACGACGTCACGGGCCGCCGGAAAGGTGCCTGCGAGTCCGCGTCCTGCGGTCACGCCGTCCGCGCGGCCGTAGAGGTTGACCCAGTCGCCCACCACCCCGTACGGAAACCGCTTGAGGAGCCGCTCGCTCTTGGCGTGGATGAAGGGCGAGCCGGCAGGACTGCCGATGGTCACGAGCCGCTTGACCTCGACGCCGACCGGGAGGTGGTCGAGCAGGTCGATGGCCACGACGGAGCCGAGGCTGTGGCCGATGAGCACGAGTTCGCCCTCGTTGGGGAGGTGCTCGAGGACCCGACGGAGGATGGCGCCGCGTAGTCCGTCGTTGCTGATGTAGCGGTCGACCTGGCCGAGCTGCCCGACGCGCTGCTCGACAGCGATGGTCTGCAGGACATCGACCACCACGTCCGGCAGGTCGTCGAAGCCGAGTGGTCCTGCGTCGGGGTCGTGGCCGACGAGTCGACTCACCCGGGTCTGGCGGACCTCGTACTCGCGCCGTCGGCGGTCCTCGTCCTTGGCCGCGTACGTGCGGTCGGGCAGTGAGGCCCGGATACCGTCCGTCTCCAGCAGGTCGCTGTAGCGAGGGGAGACCACAGCGTCCTCAGACACCTCGTCGAAGCCGGCCTCAAGGAGCCCCTTGTTGAGTTCCTCGAGCCAACTGCGGCTGGGGTCACCGTCACCGACGCCGTGCAGGAAGACGAGAAGCGGAGCCATCAGGCACTCCCAGGGATTTCACCAGCAGTCAACGAGTGCGGACGGTGCCACGGCCAGTTGACATCCCGGGTGTTCCGACACTCCACTGACTCGCTGGAGTGACGGGCGGGGTGTCCGTGACGTGAGCTCAGGTGAATTGCGAGACGGCGCTGTTACGTTCCTCCGCGGTTCCGATCATGAGGGATGCACGACCACAAGACGACTGCACTGCGCTGGAGCGCCGAGACGTTTCCGGGAGGACAAGCCGACGCTATCCCGGCTGATCTGCTCCCGGCACGGGCGCAGCACCACCACTCCGGCTGAGGTCGTACGCGACGACGTCGGACGCCGCGACCCGCAACGCCGCCGTGCATCCGCGACTCGCCTCTCCGGCGCCCGACAACGTCACCGTCATCCCCTGGCTTGATCACATCCCCACGAGTTGAGAGGTCACCGGAGTGAAGGACGAGCAGGACCGAGCCGAGAGCCCCACCGGCGACATCGCACTCGATGCGGCGAACCATGACGGAGTTGCCCTCGAGCTGGTGGAGACCGCCGAGGCGGGGGTCTTCCTGGCCACGGGCGACCTCTCCCTTCTCGATGCGGACGTCGTTCCGCTGACCTTCGATCCCTCGTCCCGCGATCGGTCGCTGACCGACAGCGCAGCCATCGCCACAGGCGCGGTCAACGCCGGGGCGCAGATCCTCCACGGCATCCAGGGGGCGCGAGGGCTCGTGCGCCTCGCCCCGGACACCCTCAGTGCGCTCCAGGCTGGCGCCCAGCCACTGTCCAGTGGCGGGTGGAACCTCGGCGCCCTCGCCCAGAACGGCAAGATCGCTCACGCCGTCCGGTGGGCGCCCGCCGGCGCACAGGGCGGTGTGGCCGTCCTGGCCGCGCTCGGCCCTGCCGCAGCACTCTTGGCCATCCAGTTCCAACTGGCCAAGATCTCCTCCCTCGTCAAGGAGAACATCGCGCTGACGCGCTCCGTCTTTCGCACACTCAAGGTGGACCAGTGGGCGGCCGCGAAGGCGCACTACGATGCGCTGGCCGTGGAACTGGACCACGCCAAGGCCGTCGGCAAGGTGACGCCGTCCATCTGGACGCACGTCCAGGCGCAGGCCAGTGAGACGGAGTTGCGCCGTCAGCTCGACTCAGCACTCGAGGATGCCGACGAGTTGGCCAGCTCTCTGTTGGGCGCCAAGACGGCTACCGAGCGTCAGAAGTGGCTCGGAGACCACAGCGAAGCACTCATGCGGACCACCCAGACCCTGCTCATGGCAGAGCACGGCTGGTTGCTCTACCAAGCCCTGCGGGCAGCGTCGCTCCAGGACCGGGCACAGGCCGATCCGCTCGAGGCGGTCCTGCAGCGACGCATCGTCGAGGGCGCGCGGAAGCGCCACGCGGAGGTCGTCGCCCGGGTAGCCCCTCTCCTCGCGCGGGTGTACCGCTACCTGCGCCTGGTGGAGAGGAACCCCGGCAGTCTCGGACTCACACTGTTCGGCCGCAAGGCAACGCGGGAGACCGTCACCCGGACCGCCCTCCACCTCGCGAACCAGCTGGCTGCACTGTTGGACGGAACGGGGCAGTTCGAGGCAAACCCCTCGGCGCCACGGGTGGCCGTACCGCTCACCGAGCCGGACGAGTTGGAGCGATTGACCGAGCAGCTCCGCTGGGTCATCGAGGGCGACGAGGACGTCGTCTCCCTGGTCGCCACGACGAGCTCTCGCTTCCTGGCCTTCACCGACCAGCGGGTCCTCGTTCTCGAGGAGGAGGCCTTCCTCCGCTCGGGTGACCTCGCCGAAGAGGTGCGCTGGCGTGACGTCTCGGCCCTCACGAAGGTTCGGGAGAGCGATCGGGACGACGGCTTTCACCTCTCCCTCGAGTACGTCACCGACGGGAAGAAGCCGGTCAAGCGGGTCTACAAGCTGCGCGGATCGGTACTCCACGACCAAGGCGAGCCCGCGGTGAAGCTGCTGCAGAGCCTCGTCCCCAAGTCGAGGGCTCGCGCGGTGACGCCGACACTCCTCCCCGCAGTCGAAGCCTCCGCCTCTGCGCAGAAGGCATGACGGAACCGTCCTAGACCTGACCGACGCTCTGGGATGCCGCGGCGATACGTCCGATGACGTCATGGCGCAGGTCGCCGCGGCCTGCTCGTCTCCGCTCAACGGTCCGTTGGCCGATCCGACCACGCGTGCTCGTCGACGACGATCCGCATGGAAGCGCGGACCAACCGCACGGTGCAGGAGATCCCGCTGCCTTCGTCCAACGAGGAGCCTTCGGGCCTGCCGTGGGTGTGTCGCTGCTCCTCAGTGAGTCAGGTGCCCGTCGGCTGCAGGTCCTTGAGTCCGAGCGCTCGGTTGGAGGGTGACGGCCTTATATGGACACGTCTTGCCCAAAAGCGCGGCGTACGCGGCGGCCAGCCACCCGTCGACGCCGCGGACCTCGCCGTCGCCTGCGACATGTGGCAGGGCGGTCGCGACTCCGGGTCGTCCCGGCTGCGCGGCGCCGCGCGGGTGCTGAGCGGTGTCCGAGATTACTTCTCGGCTCCGTTCATCCGGGCGCAGGAGGAGGCGGCGCGGGCGTCGGTCGGCGAGCTTCAGGCGGCCGTCACCCTGCTGCGGGCGGTCAACGCGGCCGACCACCTGGACGCCGACGGGTGAAACGCCCGGGCCGGGCTGCCGGCGCGGGGCTTCGCCGGCCGGGGCCTCGCCGCCAAGCCCGAGCAGGAGCCGCAGATCGAGCGCCGGCTGCGGACCGGCTCGATCGAGATGCCGCTGTGGGGCGTCTCGCTCAGCCCCGGTGTCGCCGACTCGTTCGGCACCCGGTTCCTGTTCGAGCTCGTCGGCCCGTTCCCCGCCGTGCCGGCGTGGATGGCGTCCGGGGTGAAGACGGAGGAGCAGGAGCTGGTCACCGGTGGGCGCTATCAGGTGCTCAGCCAGGAGCAGCGCGGGGAGACGACGCACGCCCGCCTGCGGTGGATCGGCGCCAGCGGCGACCGGGTCGGCTCGGACAACCTGCTCCTGGCCCTGCTGAGCACCGTCCCCGGTGTGGTCGGCAGCTCGCTGACCCGGTCGGCCGGCACGGAGACGCTCGAGCTGAGGCTCGGTGCGAAGGACTCGGCGACCGTCACCCGTGTGGCGGACGCGGAGGAGGTGCGGGTCGTGCGCTACTGGCCGCCGGATGCCGGTTGGGGCGCCAACGGCGATGACCCCGACAGCCAGTGGGCCGCCAACCGGGTGGCCTCACGGACGACCACGGAGCAGGCGACGGTCGAGGCGATCGTCGCCGCGGTGAGGAGAGGACGGGACGGATGACGACGCTCGAGGACCGCAAGGAGATGGGCAGCGGCCCGCTGTCGACCCGCTACGACGATGCCTTCGCGTATGCGGCGAAGCACCACCGGAAGCAGCTGCGCAAGGGCTCACAGGTGCCCTACCTGACGCACCTGATGAGCGTCAGCGCGCTGGTGCTCGAGCACGGCGGCAGCGAGGACCAGGCGATCGCCGGGCTGCTGCACGACGCCGTCGAGGACGCGCCGAAGGGCACCGGTGGCGCCGTCCTGGCCGAGATCCGCTCGAGCTTCGGCGACGACGTCGCGGACATCGTGCGGGCGTGCTCGGACGGGCTGGACGCCGACGGCAACCGCAGCGGAACGTGGGCGGAGCGCAAGCGGCCGTACGTCGCCGGGTTGAGCGACAAGCCCCTCGACGCCCTGCTGGTGACCGCAGCCGACAAGACGCACAACGGCCTCTGCATCGCCGCCGACGTGCGTCGGTACGGGCCGGACTTCTGGTCGACGTTCAACGCCTCCCGAGACGACCTGCTCTGGTACTACACGAGCGTCGAGCGGGCGGTCACGGAGCGGCTGCCCGGCCACTCCATCACCACTGCACTCCAGCATGCGATGGACGATCTTGTGGATTCGGCCGAAGCCAGCGGAACCGACGTGCCGATCGAGATGCTCGACTGATCTGCGAAGGTCCTCTCGCGTGAACCCCGTGGCTGCATGTCGTTTGACGCGGCTTGAGGGGCTCACCATGGTCGTGCCGCTCGTCAAATTAGGGACGGACTGCGAGACCGGACGGGCTCACTCCAGAGACGGGACAGCCCACCCGCCTCTCAGCGGCGAGGCGCCGTGGCTCTCGCGTCGCGGTACGGACAGCACTCGATCAGCTGCGGAGCTCGACGAGGTTGGCGCCAACTCGGTCGCCGCGGAGACGGGCAATTCGAGGCTCTCCCGAGATCAAAGGGCCTTCCAAGGGCCCTTCTCACCATCCTGCCGAATGAGCCCCTCATGTTGCAGCAAGTTGAGGATTGTCCTAGAGATGTGGCCCTCATGGCCCACATGACCCCCGTAGATCCCGAGAGCTCGTCCTACATCCGCATTGCGCAGTGGCTCCGGGGAGCTTCGAAGGTGTGCCAAGACGGCCGCCTTCAAGTCCGCCAAAGCCCGCTGCGCCGTCTGGTAAGGATCCACGACTCCCCCTTCAACCTTGACGCGACACACCACCGACGGCTGTCATCACGACGCCGACGCTGCTCTTGGCGCCCCTCCCTAGAACGCGTCCACACCGGTCAGCCCCTCGCTCGACGCCTTGTCCAAGAGGCGCAGCAGCAAGACACTCTGCTTCTCCGACGGGACCCTGCGACCCGAGCACGCAACGACCAACAGATCCCGCTCAAGAGGGGTTGCGAGGTTCCTTGCCGTGACGAAGTCGCGCACCACCGCCCATCCGGTAGGACCGATCCGCACGACTCGTCCCTGCGCCTCGATTCCCGAGTCGATTCGCTGAGTTGCCCTCGCATTTCGCTTACTCTCGATCACCCTCTCCGTCGAGACCAAATCCGCGGACAGCTCGGCGGGCAGCATCCAGTGAACCTTCTTGACCGCCTCCCAGCACGCTTCGCGCTTCGCCCATTCAGTGACGTTGATGACCGGACGCTGCGGATCCGTCAGGACCTTGAAGCAGACATGCGCCACTTCGACGCCCACTGCCTCTAGCTCCGGGGAGACTCCTTGAGCCTGCCAAATCCCATCGAAGTTCAGTGCACGCCCAGGCGCCTGGACCTGGATCGAGTGCGCGAGCTTCGCCATGGCATAGGCCACGATATTGGCCAAGTAGCCGCTCTCGTACCAAGCCGACTTCGCAACCGCTCGACGAACACCCTGATACAACAGGGCCTTAGCGACTAAACTCTTGAAGTACACCTCGTTGAACTCGTCAGGGGATGACTCCCAGCGGCCAGCCACATCGCCCGCGAATGCAACGAAGTTCTTCTGGGCGCCGGAGCTCACGATATGTGGACGCTGCGCCCAAGCAGACTCGTAGCGCGCGGCGTCCGTCTTCGTGATCACCCGATCCCGCGGGAAGGTGGACGCGAAACGCTTCGCCTCAGCCGGCGAGAGCTTGCCCTGCTCGTTGAGATATTGACCCCGCGTTCGCTCATAGAACCACTTGACTTGGAAGCTGATACCCGGGCGTGGGGGCGCGAGCAGCCGCCGCGAGATGCCCTCCAAACGTACGTGAAACGGACTGTTTGAGAAGAAGTCAGCTTCGCTTACACGATTCTGGCTGTTTGCGTACCGCGAGATACGAGGGACCATGTCGGCCGCAACCTCTGGGTCCACAACCACCAACTTGGCTTGCACGAACGCCTCGCCCAGCTCCCGCGCCGCCTTACCCTCACGCTGGACATAGAATAGGGATGCCGTCGTCTGTCCACCGTTGACGATCTGCAGATCCCGAATGGAGAGTATCCGAGTTTCACTCGGATCGAGCATGACTCCGGTCGCCGTTGCCGTGATTCCGTTATTGTAGGCCAAGAAGCTTTCTGGCTCCGTGATAAGGGTGGACCGGATACCCTTGTTGACCGCTCCTCGCGCGCTGAGATAAGACCTCACGTTGCTTTCGAGCAGGCGACTGCCGAAACGGCCGTATAAGTCGGCGAGCATCGTCCCCGGCAGCGCCAAGAGGTAGGTCTCGACATCCTTGGACGTACCTGTCGCGCGAAGCGCGCCAATGCCTCGATCGTTCCACTCAGTGAGATCAATCTCCAGCTCCTCCCTGCCCGCGGTCGAGAGAAACAGTTGATGAAATCTAGTGGCGTCCCAAATATGATAGTCGACTCGGACGCCATTGAGTTCGGCGCTCTCAATCGCCTTAGCCCGTGCACTCATGGCCGCATTAGTCAAGAGGTAGAACCGATAACGCGTGACATTGCGCCCGCGAGTACGGAGATCACGCGCCAGCTGGAACTCCGCACTACTCTCCTCCCGCTCCTCCTCAAAACGTCCCGTCATCGCCTCTGACAGGAAGGCCGACAAGGCGCCAAAGGATCGCCTGGCCTCCGTTTGGGTCAGCGTCGAGGGCTTGCGCGGCCTGGCGTCCGGTACGTAGTGCATGACCGCCAAGGCCACAGACCCATCGGCGTCCGACAGGTCGTAACCGTCAACGGCCAACCTGCGACCCCGCTCACCGACCCCCTCGAAATGCGCCGGCAAGAGGTGGTCGACCTCTTCTGCATCCTCTAGGCGTTCAGCCGTCTCGAGAAAGAAGGCCGACGCTACATAGTCGTTGTCAATTTCTGCCCGTGCTCGAGCGGTATTCATTAGATCAACATAGAACTCATCAATTTGCATGGGAGCCTTCACCTCCTTCGCCCTGGCGGGCGCAAATTGCCTCCGGTATCTCAACTTCGAAGTCCGTCAGGTGACGTAGGTCGAGGGAGTACTCGACGGATTTCACAACCGACGGGATGCTGGATCGCCTCAGGCGTGGGAATTCATTGTCCACCCCGAAGCTACGCACGCCGACGACCTTGAAGTGAAAGTCATCGTAGGCTGAACCATCATTGTAGATTTGATAACGTCTAAGGCGTTCGGCGAGCAGATCCAAGCCGTCATCATCATCAGCCAACCGTTCACTCGCATCTAGGATAAGCTGACGGAGAGTGATCGAAGCCTCGTCCGCCTCATCTGCTTCATCAAGCACGACAACCGATAAGGTCATACTGTCGAGGTCCAACTGCTCCGAGGACGAGATAGTTACCTCAAATCTATCTGGGTACAGCGTCTTGACCTCGTACGTCCCTCCCGACTCGAAGCGGAAGTCTTGGTCAGCACCCAAGGGACCTCGCCAAGCCCGAACGACCTGATGCGGGGACTGAACGACTGTTAGATGATGGAAGCCGAACCACAGCTCTCCTATCAATCCCCGTAGCGCAGAAAAACTGAGTGGCTTGCCGCCTCCGCGAGCGAAAAGCAGCTTCCATTCCCGTAGGACCTTAAACAGGAGCCGGAGCGCCGTCGCCTCGCTTGATCCTGCTGAGGTCCGTCGGACGACATCGGCGGCGAATGCGAAGAAGACGTCAAGATATGCGTCCTCCAGCAAGGTCATGGAAAGCGTCCACCTACCATCCCTTGCACGGACGAGGCGCGACACGTCCACGACATCCGAAAGATCTGGCAACGCCGGCTTGTGGTCGCATATCACAAAGAGTAGGGGACGGCCGAGCTCGTCCGACCCGTAAATGATCCTGAGCGGATGCGTCGCATCGACCTCAGACTTGCTCCCAGGAACCGTAAGTAGCTGGCGCCATCGTTGGACGAACGCATCAGTCATCAACGTCGTCCTCGTCCTCGCCGACCTCGACGAACCAGTTCCGCTGCGCAACCGTATTGATGACGTACTCGACGTCGCCGCGAGTGTCACGCGTGTCTGCTTCGCCCGGCAGCGCGATCTTCACGCCGAGATACATGGCCGCCGTCGGTCCCGCATCTCCTAAGGCGTCATCGCTCGGTCGTGGCCAGAGCGGGTAAATCATGAGGGCTGGCCGTGGGAGATAGCGATAGTAGGCGGTCTCAGGTGGTGTGCCTCCGCCATTGTCTCGGCGGAACATTTCCCTCGCCTCACGCAGGTCCGCTTCGTTGAGCAGCGAGCCAACGTCCTGGGAACCGGCCAAGCGGCTGCTGCTGCCACTGACTCTGAGTTCCCCGGCGGTACCGGGCTTTAGCTGCCGGCCAACGGCGGTGACCGTATCACCAGCAAAGGTGAACTTTTTCGGCTCGCCGCCGGACACGACCATTATATCCCAATGCGGGAACTGGCGGCTCCGCTCGACAAAGCTCGCAAGCGCAGGCATCGAGAAGATGGCATCGGACTTGTGCGGTCGATACTCGCGGAGGAAGTTGGCGACAACTTCCTTCGGCACCATCGACCAGCAGATGTTTGTACCCCGCACTGCCCGATGGAAAGCGTCCGACGCTAGTGTTGACTCGCCGAGCGTCCCGACTGCCGTCGCATTTGCGCTGATGTCTGACGGGTCCGATGACAGCTTCGTTGTCTCAACGCGGCGGCCAAGGAGGGAGATCGTCCGGCGAGTCGTCTCCGCGGCCCGCATCTTGTTCTTTGCGGTAACCAAGAGAGCGCCTGGATGCTTACGCACGGCCAACCCGAAGTCCGCAGGTGTCAATCGTTGTCTCAGCATCAAGCGCAGGCTGCGCTTCAACTCTGATGTGGCCTCCGCCACGAATCGGTAGTCCGCCGCGCTGCTTGGGTCGATCCAGACACGACACAGGTCTTCGTATCCGTCGCGATACCCGAACCAACGCGCCATCTGCAGCAGCGTGTCGGACGCGGCCACTCGCCGATAGAAGTAGCTGACCATCAGCCCATCGAGCGTAAGACCGCGACTGAGTACGTCACCTCCGACGGCGATCAACCTGGCGGGACGCTCCCAGCGACCCTCTTCCTCAGTGAGCGCGCGATCCTTATCCGAGTTGAAGAGCTGCACTCTGACGTCCGAGGTCGCCGAGGGCAACGAGGCGAGGACCTCAGACCATGGGATTCCCAGGCCGGCGAAGTGGCGGTCGAAGCTAGCCTTGAGAGATGCGATATCCGCGTTTCGCAAGTCGCTGTGGAACTCCACTGCCAAACGAAGCCGGGTCAACTCAGACTCGACCGCAATGAAGACCTGCGCTTGGACTCGCTTATACCTTGATACGTTGACGAGCATCGATCGCCCCGCCGAGATCTGCCCACGAATATCCCTAATTGCGTTAGCCAACAAGAATACGCGGATAGCATCCTTCAGCGAGTTCGGAACCGGGCCCACCTGATGGGACGAGCGGTGTCCCAAGTGGACGAAGGGCTCAACATCCAGGAGGTCCACCGTCACATTCGAGCCTTGGTCAGGCGTTCCGAAGGTCCGCTCGCTGCCGAAGTAATTGGACGGTGACTCCAGGGAGTAAATGAAGTCGCGCGGAAAAAGGTCGTTCTCAACATCGTGGTCGATGAAGATGTTGGCAAATGGCGTGGCCGTGAATGCTACGTAAGAGCTACGCGCAAAGAGACCTAGAATTCCCCGGATGGCCGCATTGATTTCTGTGGGATTGCCCTCTGCCCGCGTGTTGACAGACGCGTAATCCGATTCGTCGTCAAGGAGCAGCAGGGGGATAGACAAACGGGGCCCGGACTTCGGCTGTTGACTGAGCCACTGCGTCACCGCCGCCAGAACGGCCTTGTTCTTCTTGACAACGAACACATATGGGTCGGACGCCTCAGCGTTCAGACTGATGTTGGTTGCCTGCAGGCTGCTTGTCTTGAAGTCTTGCAGGACGGTGGTCATGCCGTGTGCGTGCGCGAGAGTCTGATTCAGAGAGCCGATTCCGATCAGGCGAGTCTGCTTGGGGAGGCCTCGCCGTCCTGCGATCAGGCTGGAATCCCGGCCAATGAAGCCCTCGTCAACGCGTTCCTGCGTTTGCTGGCGAAGCGACTCCGTATTGCCCGCAAGCACAATGATCAGCCGGTAGCCGGCGTCGGCAGCCTTGTTGAAGAGGCCAAGGTACGTCGAGGTCTTGCCGGACTGGACGTCACCGATGACAAGGCCCCGCCTCGCCCAGCTTCCGCCAGCAGTGGGGTCACCCGCGAAATCCAGAATATCGTCGGTGAGCTCGTCCATCTTCTCAACAACACGGGGCGGTCTTCCTGTGTTGAGCATCCACTGCTTGTAGTTGCGCCACCGCGCCCACACGATCGAGCGGCGCTTCTCGGCTAGCCACGGAGTAAACTCCGCCGCGGTGAGCGCCACCCCCTGCTCCACATCGATCGTCAGCCGCTGCGTCAACCTCCTGATGAGGCCTTCGATTTGCTCTCGGCTCGCATAGGGAGCGGAAACAGGTTGGAAGCGTTGAACCGTGTCCACGAGGTGGGCTTCGGAGTGCACTGCCCCGGCCAGGATCGCCGCAAGGATGTTCTCGAGTTCCGCCATCTCCTTCTCGCTGGCAGCATCGGGCAGCTTCGTAGCATCAGTCATGACAAGGTTGCCCTCTCAAGAATGTCGACACCGTTCGCATGCGTGGCGAACGGCTCGACGCCCTGCAATTGACGAACGAAGAGGCTGGGCTCGAGGCGCGATTCCCTATAGGCGGACCACAGCGACTCGGCATACGCCAGCAATTCCTCATCCGATCGCGTTGGGCGCTCTGGCTTTTGATCCATGGCCAAGCGGTTGTATGCGTCCTCGATCGGAAAGCCGGCCTCGAGAGCCGTCAAGGTGTGAGTCAGCATGCGGAGGACGTCCGGCTGTAGTTCTGCGGAGAGCGCCTCGAGAGCCGGATGGGCCCTGTTGATCTCGTAGCGGAAGCTATTGCGATCCTCGACGAGGTTCCACAAGGGGACTCTCGTGTCCTGCGCGCCCGCCTGCCTACCTCGATACAGATGTACCGTTCGACTTGGCGCAACGTGGCGATTGACAGTCCGGCGCAGTTGGTCGCGAATTTCGAGTGGAGGAACCGCCGCCGACTTTTTGATGTCTAGAGACCACAGATGGTCTAGCGAATTGGGGATGTCGACGCGGACGCGTGCCAATTTGGCAAGGTCGTCTTTCGGCACCAAGCGAAACCAAGTGCCCCAGATGACCAGTCTCATCCCCCTGTAGATGTAGAATCCCTGACTGTCCCTCAGCCGTCCCGCAACGTGAGCCTTTTCTCTATCGGCCCTTGACAGCTTTGAGATATGCGGAAGCGTGTACGGCTGCACCGCGACGTCGGCTCCGCGAATCCTGATCACTTCCGCGTGACCGCGTTGCGTCGCCTTATGTGCCGTCAGGAAGGGGTCGGCCGCTGCGACAGACCTGCCATTCATGTTAATCCTGACAGGTTGGCCCGTTGCTTCCCCAGACAGATAGCGGTGAAAGACGAGGCTCAAGTGACTTTGTGTGGTGGACATTTGCTCATCCAGCGCGCGCTGTAGTAGTGGGTGCGCAGGGAGCTGATCTAGGCCTTCCCACAAGACGAGGGTCCCAGTCGTCAGTGTCGCTAGTCGTTCGTAGGCGACGCAGGCTTGAATCTCGTCCGCATCGAGCTGAAGAAGGGACCAGCGGCCTGACTCTTGTAGGTGATCCAAGTCCCAGCAGAAGCCCGAGACGCTGCCGCGCTTCTTGCTTAAAACCGTCAGCCGACGGCATTGGGACAGCGACGCAGTTTTTAGGCCAAGCCCAAAACGTCCTAGGTCTTCGCTTGAACGCGTCTCGAGCGCGCTGGTCGCAGCCAAGCACATAGCGTGCTTGGCCTCGGCCCGGTTCATGCCCCGTCCGTCATCAACGATAGCGATGTATGGCTGAGTCGACGCTGCGAAGCAAATGTCAACGGTCGTCGCGCCGGCCGCCAAGGAGTTGTCGATGATGTCAGCGACGGCCGTCTCGACCGAGTAGCCAACGGCTCGGAGCGACTCCATGAGCTGCGGGTCGGGAGGCAAGTCCTGCGTACGCACGTTTGGCTACTCCATAAAGCGTGGACGGCGAGTCGTTGGGGGCGCCGAGCCGGCGGTCCGGCTACACGGCGGATGGCAGAGCGCTCCCTCGATCGCGTGGCGCCTGCGTGTCATCCGCGGTCCGGATCAGCGTTGCCTGGATAGGCATCGCCGTAGGGACACGAGGTTGTGTCCACATGTGACTCTGCAGCCTTGCTCCCTCCGACAACGGACCGCCCGTAATCGTTACTTCCTTGGCCGAACCTTACGCTGAAGGAGTGCGTCGCAGGGACACCCCGTCACTCGTCGTGGGTGCGTCGTCACTCTGACATCAAGCGTCCCGTGGGCCTCGACGCGACTGCAGGGCACTGGCCGCTCCCCGGACCGTCGAACCAAGGCAGCTCGTAGGAGCGGATGGCGCGTTGGGTCTAGCCCGCTGACTTCCATAGGTAGTTGCCCATGAGCGCTGTGGGCCAGGCGGCCTCCGGTCACGTCACCATGTGCGGCGGTCGCTCCACCTGGATGGGCCGTCAGAAGAGCATGGCTTCTCGGCGCTCCGCAGCCCTTGAGCTCACGCACTCGTCCTGCAGAGGACAGACTTCACACAACGGCTCTGCCGGACGGCAGACGGAGGCCGCAATCTCGATGAGTGCCAGATGTGCAGGACGCGCGTCCGACCCGCCCCCGATAAGACGAGCAACCGCCAGCCGGCCATCGGTTAACCGGTTTTTGCGGTCGACATGCTCTCCCGTCACACGCGCGGCTACCCGGAGGACGCCCTTGGTTGTGAGGACAGGCTCCTCCGAGTCGTCAGGATCTCCCGACGGAACGACGAGCGACGCCAGCTCCAACACCGAGGTGGGCACATGCGGAATCGGTTGTGCCTCCGGCTCGTCCTCATCCAAGACCCCTGGGTGCTCGACTAGCCAGTCAGCCAACTCCAAGAGTTGAGCGGCTCGGCCACCCCTTCTCATCGAGGCGCTCAGGTCTTGAAGCGCCTCATCGTGGTCTTGCGTCTGCTCAGGCGTCGCCCAGAGCCGCAGGATGGGCCATACCAGTCTCACGGCGTCCGCGGTAGCGCGATCGAGGAGCATTTCTGCTGAAACGACTTGCCATCTCGTAGCCGCCTTCAACCACGGCACCGCTCGGGTAGGACTGCTAGCGAACCATTTGCTCAGGATGCTTGCCATGTGCTTTGTCGAGTAGCCCCCGGTCTCCCGTCGTGTCAGCGCGGCGCCGATCGCCATGCCAAGGTGCTCTGCGAGCAGCGGCGGGACTGCGTTGCCAATCTGTTTGAAGGCGGCCGACGGGGGACCCGAGAACCGATACCAATCCGGGAAGGTCTGTAGTCGTGCGGCTTCCCGTACGGTGATTGTGCGAGGCTGCGTCGGATGAATATACCAGTACCCATCTTTCGCGATGTGAGCCGTGATTGTGCGAGACAGGTCATGGCCGTTTAACCGCTTATACTTGTCATCGAAGATGTCGTCGCGGTAACGCTTCATCTCTTGGGGAAGCTCGGAATAGCGCGTTTTCGAGTCCATCAGTGCAAACGCTCGAGCATCGTCTTCACGGACGGGGCGGGTGATGTGGTCGTACAGCTTCGTAGCGTCGCGCTCCGATACACCTAGGCGCATCATGCGCTGGAAGGAACTCTGGGGACCCGAGTAGTCCATCCACCCGTCAGCGCCCCTGTCGGGACGCCATCCACCCTCAACCTCAGGCATGTCATCGATCGCATTGAAGACACTGACCCGTTCGGTTGCTTCGACGGGCCACTCAAACCGCAGGCTGCCTCGTAGCGCGACCAAGATCAAGCGCTGACGGAATTGCGGAACCCCGTACCGCCATGTGTTCACGATGCGTTCCTCGACGCTGTAACCGAGATCCTCCAGCTCCTCAACCATGGACCGGAGGATGAACATCTCGCGGTCGAGTGCCATGTCGGGCACATTCTCCATGAGCACCGCCGGCGGACGAACCCGCTCAATCACTTCGAGGAAGGAGCGCCAGAGGTTCCGTCTCTCGTCCTTAGGGTCACGCAAGCCGTTACGGACGCGATGGCGGATTTTGGAGCGTCCCGCCTTGGAGAATGGCTGACAGGGCGGCCCACCGGCGATGACGTCGACACGGATGGCCTTGAGCAGCTCGGAAAGACGCTCAACGCGGTCGGCATCAGCCAGGTCCCAATTGAGGCTCAGCCCAGGAAAGTGATGCCCGTGTGTCTCCACTGCCTCGGTGTAGTGGTCGACCCCAACCACATTCACGAAGCCGGCTTTTGTCAAACCGAGGCTAAGTCCGCCCGCACCAGCAAAGAGATCGGCCGCTAGGCGGATCCCTTGATTCTCGGAGCGCATGCGCTCAACGAGCGATGTGAGCTCATTCTCCGTGCGAACGCTATCCGCATGAGGGCGAAGCTTCACGAAGGGCCCGCGCACCAGTTTGACGCCATAGGGCGCACGACTACGAGGCTCGGTCAAGGCAGTCCTTACGAATTAGTCGGTACGCAGCTATACGCCGTGGTCCAATCACAACGCAGCTGTCACGTCTAAGAGTCGGAGAACCCCAGGGCACGCCAGACATCTTGATCCAATACCGACAGATGATCAATCACTTTCCTAAACGCAGGATACTCGCCGGCCTGAATGGCCGCCGACTTCAACGCCAATCCGGCCATCGGGGTCACAGTAGGCCTGTCTGAGTCCACTCCTCCCCGCTCAGCACGCAATATCCTCGTCGTCCTATCGCGGTAGACTTGATTCGCCTGGATGCACAAGTCGTTGAGCGGCCGCTCGAGCAGCTGCCTCAATTGACTCGGAATGCTGACTCGCATCTTGGCGACGTTAATCTGGAAAAGGCTATCCAGCTCAGTGTCGAAATCGAGAGAGGCACGGGCCAACTTCAGGTGCTCGTCGATACCTCGGATGCCGGCCCAGCCTCCCCACTGAACCAGCCTGTCGGCGCGATAGATGTAGAGACCCTGCTGTCTGTTCCAGTTGAGCGGTCCGGACAACTCTTCAAATCGGGTCGGCGAACTGAAGTCTTGTCTCGCAGGGAGAATATAAGACTCGAGTCGCACCGCCCCCACCGCGTCACCGACAGACACCTCGAATGTCTGCCTCCCCGCGCGACGCGTCGCCTCCTCGTCAACGGCATAGGGATCCCACGCCTTGAGCTTCTCGCCATTCACGCTGATGGCGAGACGGTGGCCAGCCGAGCCTTCCAAAAAGCGATGGAAGACCATCGCCAAATGTTCCGCAGTCTTGCGCGACAGGTTTTCCAAGCGCCTTTTCGCCCAACCGCCTTCAGGTCGGCGCTCAGGCAGGACCCGATCCAAGTTGCGCCATACAACGACGGTGCCGCGGTGATGACCGAGGACGTCAAGGGCCGGCTGCACGCGGGCCTTGGGTGGCGATGTGATGAGCCAGTCATCAAATTCGATGATCGTGTCGAGGTCAAGTTCCCGCGCCGATACTGGACCCTCGTCGGTGCGGCGACTGACCACCATCAGACTTCGGCACTGCGACAGCGAAGCTGTCTTCAGCCCCAACCCATATCGGCCGAGATCGCCCTTCCCGTACGTCCGCCGGCTGCCGAAGCGTAAAGCCTCGATCAATCCGTTGGCGTTCATCCCCTCGCCGTCATCAAGAATTGTGACTGTCGAGTCCGTTCCATTGAAGCGAATCAAGATCTCGACACGTTCGGCACCGGCCGTGACGCTGTTGTCGACGAGGTCGGCGATGGCCGATGGGAAGTCATAGCCGATGTCTCGGAGCGACTCCGTCAGGCGAGCCGCGGATGGCGCTACGGATCTGTGTCGGCTCACTGCCCCCAAGGCCTCCCTGTCGCGTGGCACATGTCCAGGCTCTCACACGTCGTCGCCGCTACCGTGGTGGCTCGCCAGCAAGGTCCGCCACACGGCCTCGACGCGGTCCGCTGCGGCCAGCGTAGGTTCATGCTCCCAGACCCGTAAGACAGTCCATCCGGCCTGCTGCAGCTCCACCTCTTGGCGCCGGTCACGGGCGACGTTCGCTGCCAGCTTGGCGGACCACCACTCTGCGTTGTTCTTAGGCTGGGTTGCATGAAGGGGACAGCGGTGCCAGAAGCAACCGTCCACGAAGACGACCAGTCGAGCGCGAGTGAAGGCTAGATCCGGTTTCCCAGGAAGCGCTCGGTACTCCTTACGAAATCGCAGACCTCGGGCGTGCAACTCCCTGCGAAGGGCCACCTCCGGCCGCGTGTCTCTTCGCGGCATCCGCTGCATCTGACGAGCAACCTGCGCGTCTCGAGGACGAGGATGCTTCCGCCCACTCTCGTCGAGCGCCATGCAGGAAGCCTAGTGGCGACAAAGGCGCGGGACGGAGCTGCCTGGAGGCGACGCCATGTCCGCAGTTCCACGTGGAGCTCCGGGTATGTCAGGCATCGCGGCCGAGATTCCTTCTGACGACACTGATTCCGGCTTGAAGTAGCTTGGGGCATTACAGCCCGACGCCTCATCATGGATGACCTTGACGCAGTGCATGGCGACTCAGGGCTACGGCATGGTGGCGTCTTGGATGCTTCTCGCGCCTAGAACTCGTTGGCGCCGGCAGCCATGCCCCTCATGAAGCTCTCATTGCTGAGCGGTGGTCATGTGAAGCGATCAACGCAGGACTCCAGCGCCCGCACCCCTCGGCCGAGGGCTGTCGGCAGGGCGGCCGTTCGGGGTGTATGCGCGGTCAAGGCGCTCGCCATCAATGGAAACTAGTCAAAGACGTATCACGGGCTAGGCCGCATCCAGCAGCCGATGAGGTCACCTGCGCCAACAGGTCCTAGGCGTCCACCATGTGTAGGGCACCGCGGCCGCGGTCCTTAGCGCCGTACATCGCCCGGTCCGCCAGCGAGAGGACCTCGTCCAGCGTTGACCCCGCCGTCGCCATCGCCAGCCCGATGGACGCCGACACCCGCACGGTCCGCCGTCCCACCTCGACCTCGTCCACCAGCACCGCGGCCAGCCCATGCCCGATCGCCTCCGCCGCGGCGGCGTCCACCCCAGGAAGCACCGCCACGAACTCGTCGCCACCCAGCCGGCCGACCACCGCCCCGGGCAGCTCCTTCTCCACATACCGGCGCATCCGCTCGGTGAGCCGCACGAGCAGCTGGTCCCCCACCGCGTGCCCGCCGCGGTCGTTGACCTCCTTGAACCGGTCGACGTCCACGAACAGCACCGCTCCCCCGACGGCCAGCGCCGCCCGCCCGGTGTCGAGCAGGTGGCTGCGGTTGGCCAGCCCGGTCAGCGGGTCCTGCCGCGCCGACCGCAGCAGCGCCTGCCGCCAGCCGTCGGCCTTGGTGGCCACCGCGGTCAGCCGGTCCACCGCCTCCCGCAGCCGCCGCGCCTGGTCGGCGTCCGCCTCGTCGGCCAGACCGGCCGTGGAAGAGGCCAGCTCATCGAGCACGGATTCCAGCGGCCGCCCCGCCGCCACCGCCTCCAGCGCCTGCCCCTGCGCGGCCAGCAGCCCGGCGTCCCACCGGTGCGCGGCCACCTGCCGGCGCAGCGACAGCACGCTACGCACCAGCCGGACCTAGTGCTCGAGCAGCGCCTCCTCCGCCTGCGAGAAGGCCCACGGTTCGTTGTCGAACACGCCGAGCGAGCCGAGCACGAAGCCGTCCTCGTCGATCAGCGGCACCCCGAGGTAGGAGCGCATCGCCCCGGCCACCACGGCCGGGTCGTCGCGGAAAACCGTGTGCTCGAGCGCGGCGGCCACCTCCCGCGGCGCCCACCACGCGGCCGCCTCCATCCGGCGCTTGTTGACACCGGATTGCGTCATGCACTCTCGCTTCCCCCTCATCCGCGGTGTCACGCGCTTTGGGACGTCCGTCTCGGCGACGTCGACGATGCCAGCCCCGGTGGCGAGCACTCCCCCGAGGGGCCGGACGACCCTGGTCCCCCGCCGCGGTCCGAGGAGCATCGGGACCGTCGCGGACGCCCGAGGGAGGAGTCGTGCCATGACCCAGATCACCCACGCGCCGGGCACCAGGGAGCGGGCGCACGAGGTGATGACCCGCATCGCCGCCGCCTGGGAGCAGGGCGACCTGGCGGCCGTGGACGAGGTCTTCACCGAGGACCTCGTCTACCACGCGCCGCCCTTCGCCGACATGGGCCGGGCCGAGCTGGGCGACTTCATCACCGCCTTCCGGGCCGCCTTCCCCGACGCGCACGTCCAGGTGCACGGGGACGTCGTCGACGGGACCACGTCGGTGCACCGCTGGACGGCCGAGGGGACCTTCACCGGGACGACGCCGCTCCTCCCCGGAGTGGAACCCACCGGCAGGCACGCGTCCTCCGACGGTGCCTACGTCCTGCACTGGTCCGGGGACAGGGTGTCCGAGGCCTGGCACCTCGGCGACTGGCTGGGCTGGCTGGTCCAGACCGGCGTGCTGCCGCCCCCGCCGGGGATGGGCGGCTGAGGGACTACCGCTCCCCGCGCCGGGCCAGGGTGACCCGGACGTCCTGGTCGAACCCGATCCGGCCCTCGGCGTCGCGGCACCGCTGCAGCCGGCGGTAGATCTCGGCCCGCACGCCCTCCCGCTCGGCCTCGGGCACCGCCTCCCACATCGCCCGCTGGCCGACCGACCAGGACCAGGTGTGCCAGTGGTCCTCGTCGGCGAAGCGCACCGGCACGGTCAGGTGCGCCGTCCGGACGTCGGTGAACCCCGCGCCGCGCACCAGCTCCTCGACGCCCTCGTCGGAGCCGAACGGGCCGGCCCTGCCGGTGGTGCGGGGATCGCGCACGCCCGGCGGCAGGTACGACGCCAGCAGACCGTCGACATCCCGCCAGGACTCGCTGTAGCCGCCGAAGGTCGTCACGCCCAGCCGGCCGCCGTCCACCAGGAGCCCGCGCCACGACCGCAGCGCGGCCGCCGGGTCGGGCAGGAAGAACAGCACCAGGGACGACGCGACGACGTCGTACGGGCCCGACCCCGGCGCCGGGTCCTGCGCGTCGCCGACCCACACCCCGACCTCGAGCCCGGCAGCCCGCGCCTCCTCCCGGACGGCCTCGACCATCCGCGGGGCGAGGTCCACCCCGTCCACGCTGCCGGTGGGGCCCACCCGCTCTGCGGCCCGGAAGAGGACCGCGCCCCGGCCGCACCCGATGTCGAGTACCCGCTCCCCCGGCCGTAGCTGCAGCTCGTCGACGAGCCGCTCCGCGATAGGGCCGAACATCTCGACCCCGACCCGATCGTAGGTCTCCGCCGCCCGGTCGAACACACCCGCCACGAGCGCCCGCTGGTCCATGTCCACCTCCGCCAGCCGGCGGCCAGCATCCCACCGCCCCAGGACGAGCACGAGGACCACGACCACGCGGGGGCTCCCGCATCGCGGACGCCGGCGGTGCTCGGGTCCGCTGGTGACCTCGGAGGACAGCGGCTGGCCGACGCGCGATGGCCGACGGGGGTGGCTGCCCGGCGACGACGACGTCGACAGCGTTAGGGCTGTTCTCGAGCGGCTGGTGCACTGACTGCCACGACAGTCGCCACGGTTGCCCGGCAGGCCGGTGGGCGATATCAGTGAGCCCGCGAGGCGATGCCGCCGGGGCGCCGCCCGAACGGAGGCGGCATGTACGCCCGATCCACCAGCATCCGCGGCAACCTCAGCAACCTCGACGCCGGCATCGCCTATGTGCGCGACGAGGTGATGCCGACGGTTCCGAAGACCGAAGGCTGCGTCGGCCTGTCGCTGCTCGCCGACCGCGGGAGCGGCCGCTGCATCGTCGCGACCTCCTGGGTCGACGAGCAGGCCATGCGCGCCACTGCCCACGAGGACCGCACCGTCCAGCACCGCCTCATGCACACCCTCGGTGGCGAGCACGCCGACGTGCAGGAGTGGGAAATCGCCGTCCTCCACCGCGAGCGTCCCGCCGGGGACGGCGCCGGCGCACAGGTCACCTGGGCCCGCATCGCACCCAACCACCTCGACGACCTGCTCGACGCCTACCGGCACAACCTGCTGCCCAAGCTCCAGGAGCTGCCCGGCTTCTGCAGCATCAGCATGCTGGTCGACCGGCGCCTCGGCCGGACGGTCAGCGTCACCAGCTTCGAGAACCGCGACGCCGCCGGGCTGGTGCGCAAGCACGCCCGGGTCCTGCGCGAGCAGTTCGCCCAGGCCATGGGCGCCAAGATCGTGGACGTTGCCGAGATGGACCTCGTCCTCGCCCACCTGCACGTCCCCGAGGCCGTCTGAACAGCAGCACGACCTCCCCTCGGGCGCTTCACCTGGTGCGGACAACGCCTCGAGTCCTGGCGCCATCCGGTATGCCGCGCTGCTCACCGTGGAGGGGCGCAACCGACGACATCTGCTCCCCCGGCCGGACCGAGGCGGCCCACCGGCTGTGCGCCGGGATTCCGGAGGGGCGCGCCACCACCTGACCGCACCCGCCGGAGGGCCCCACCCGCAGGGCCGTCCGCCTCTGGCACCGCCGCCCCCGCCGGCGCCACCATGCGGAGCCTCTTCCGAACGAGGAGGCACCCGTGTACGTCACCCAGGGCCTGCACCGCCACGTCCAGCAGCGCCCGCACGACATCGCCACCGTCTGCGCCGGCCGCACCCGCACCCACGCCGAGGCGGTCGACCGCACCTCCCGGCTCGCGGCCGCGCTCCAGCAGCTCGGCGTCACCGACGGCGAGCGCGCGGCCATCCTGTCGCTCAACTCCGACCGCTACTCCGAGTTCCTCGCCGCGACGCTGTGGGCCGGCGGCGTCGTCGTCCCGGTCAACATCCGCTGGAGCGTCCCGGAGATCGCCGACTCCCTCGCCGAGGTCGACGCCCGCGTTCTCATCGTCGACGACGCCTTCGCGGGCTGCGCCGACGGCATCCGCGCGGCGCACCCGCGCCTGCAGCACGTCGTCCACGCCGGCGACGGCCCCACCCCCGACGGCATGCTGGCCTTCGAGGAGTTGATCGAGGCGCACGAGCCGGTCGAGGACGCCCGCCGCGGCGGCGCCGACCTGGCCGGCGTCTTCTACACCGGCGGCACCACCGGCCGGTCCAAGGGCGTCATGCTCAGCCACGACAACCTGCTGACCTCGGCCATGGGAGGGTTGATCGCGAACCCCGCTCCTCGCCACGCCATCGGCCTGCAGGCCGCCCCGATGTTCCACCTCGCGGCCTTCGGCACGTGGGTGGCCGGCGGCGTCCTCGGTGTCACGCGGGTCATGATCCCGGTGTTCGACCCCGTGGCCGCCATGACCGCCGTCCAGGAACATCGGGTGACCGACACCCTCCTGGTGCCCACCATGATCCAGCTCGTCGTCGACCATCCCCGGGTCGACGAGTTCGACCTGTCCAGCCTCCAGCGCGTCCTCTACGGCGCCTCACCGATGTCGGGCGCGTTGCTCGACCGCGCGGTCAAGGCGCTGCCCAACGCCCGGTTCGCGCAGGGATACGGCATGACCGAACTGAGCCCCGGGGCGACCGTGCTGCTGCCCGAGGAACACGAGGACCCGTCACACCGGCGCTCCATCGGCCGCGCCCTCCCCCACACGGAGGTGCGCGTCGTCGGCCCGGACGACGCCGAGCTTCTCCCGCCGCGAGATCGGCGAGATCGTCGTCCGCGGCGGCAACGTGATGCTCGGCTACTGGGACCGCCCGGAGGAGACCGCCGAGGCGCTGCGCGGCGGCTGGATGCACACCGGCGACGCCGGCTGGATGGACGACGAGGGTTTCGTGTACCTCACCGACCGCATCAAGGACATGATCATCTCCGGCGGGGAGAACGTGTACTCGGTCGAGGTGGAGAACGTCCTCGCCCAGCACCCAGCGGTGGCCACGTGCGCGGTCATCGGCGTCCCCGACGACACCTGGGGCGAGCGCGTGCACGCCGTCGTCGTCCCGGCGGCCGGCGCCACCGTCACCCTCGAGGAGCTGCACGACTTCTGCGCCGACCGGCTCGCGGGCTACAAGATCCCGCGGTCGATGGACGTCGTCGACGCGCTGCCGCTCTCCCCCGTGGGCAAGGTGCTCAAGCGGACGCTGCGCGAGCCCTACTGGACCGGGCAGGAGCGCGGCGTGCACTGACCGCCGGACGCGGCACCGACCTCCGGGTCGCGGGACGACGTCAGCCGGCCAACTGTCTGTCGCCGCTCGGTGCTCGGGACACGGACGGTGGTCGGCTCCCCCGGATCGCCCGCAGCAGCAGAACCACGAGTCCCGCGACCGCCAACGTCGCGAGGGCCCCTGGGCGCATCAGGATCCCGGCCAGGCCGAGGAGGTCCTGCCACCGCCAGGCGTCGCCGATGTCCGGCGTCTCGACCACTGCGTTGGCGACGAAGAGGGCCGTCGCGACGACTCCGGCGACGCTGGCCGCGCCCAGTGCGTGCAGGACCGGGTGCGACCGGATCCGGACGGCGGCCGTGACCCCGGCCAGGATCTGCACGACCCACGCCAGGATCACCAGGTTGCTCAGCCAGCCGGCTGTCGGCAGTGCAGCGTCGGCGTCTCCCGACAGTGCATGTGCCCGGTAGGCGAACGCGAGGAGGAAGGGAACCGCCGCCACGACGAGCCCGGTGCGGAAGGCGGTGCCGAGGCACGCGGACTCCCTCGGCACACCCGGATCGACCACCGCTGGACGGGAGACCGTGGCCCAGGAGGCGATGGGCCCGTCTGCCGCCCGTCGAGCACCACCCAACGGGTGCAGCCACAGGACGACGGTGAGGACTAGGGCCATCACGGTGACCCACAGACTCTCACCCTCCATGGGGGAGAGCGTGCGCAGCGCGGCGTTGAAGGCGGTGTACGGAACACCGGGTCCGCTGTGCAGGATCGTCTCCTCCCAGAGGAAGAGGACGATCGAGACGACCGCGCCGGAGACCACGGCGAACGCCGCGAACGCCCGGAGCATCCCGGCCCGGGGCGACTCCCCACGGATGACCGAGGGCATCCACGCACGGGACGAGACGGTCAACCAGCGCACGAGCGCCCAGATCCCGAACACCACGAGGGCATCCGCGCTGAGGATCGTGAGGACGGAGGCTGGTTCACCGAGGATGGTCTGGTACTCCGCCCCGTTCGCGTTCTGTATGTAGAAGAAGGGTCCGATCGCCAGGCTCACACCCAGACCCACCCCGATGCGCCCCGGACGCAGCGTGCGCACGCCGGGGGTGATGTGATCGGCATACGCGGCCCGCCACACCGCCAGACCGATGAAGCCCGCCACCAACGGCCCGTAGACGACGCCGGCCGTCGTTCCCGTGGGGCCCACCTGGAACCGGCTGGCCAGGTCGCGCAGTGCGTCGTAACCGATGCTCGCGACCAGGCCGACGGCCAGCGCGTTCCAGAACCCCGTACGGAGGACCGTCCGGGGATCGGCCAACGCCCTCCGACGGAACTCCAGCGACGGGTGCCGCCACAGCGGCGAGAGCCACGACCAGGTGCGTCGCGTCCCGCCCGTCGCCGCCGCCAGGCCACGCTCGAATTCGCCGTCGTCCCCCTCCCACCACGCGGCCCGGATGTCGGCCTCCGACTCCCGGGACCGGAGGATCGCGTTCCGGACGAGGACCACGAACACGGTCAGGGCCGCGACGCGCCACGCCTGTCCCCAGTAGGCCCACGCCTCACCACGGATGAGGTACAAGACCTGCAGGACCAGCCACGGCACAATCCCGACGAGGACGAACGCGTACCAGGTGGCGAGGGTGGCGTACGTCTTGCCGATGTCCTTGTTGGCGACATGGGCGAGTTCGTGTCGGACCACCGCCCGGAAGGCGGACACATCGGTCTTCGCGCACGAGACCAGGCCGCCGGTCACCATGATGCACTCCCGTCCCCGACGGCCGAAGGCCAGTCCGCTGACGCGAGGACTGTGCGCGTCGATGAACCACGACACCCCTTCCACTCCGGCATGCGCCTGTTGCCGGGCGATCTCGTCCTTGAGGGAGGGCAGGGCCTCCAGGGGTAGGGGGCGTGCCCGGTGCTGCCGGACGACCCACCACGGCGACAGCCGGTAGAGCACCAGAGCGAGGCCGGCCACAGCGACCAGGCCGGCGAGGGCCGCCACCCCCATGGGGATGCCGAAAACAGGGGACAGGCACTCGAACGCGCGCCGCTGATCGTCCAGGAACTCGCCGTACGCCTCCCACCAGTACCGGTAGTCCGCGGCAGCGCGCGCGTGATCGACGGACAAGCCGGTGGCCGGGTGCAGTCGCTGGCAGGAGGCGATGACCGCCTCCGCCCGCTCCTCGTCGAGATCCAGCCAGATCTGCTGCCAGATGGCGGGGATCCCTCCGACGACCCCTGCGATCAGGAGGGCGAACCGGAACGTGGTGTCCGGCGGAAAGGCGAAGGGATTCGGCCGGGGTCCCGTTCCCACCGACTCGACCACCCTGGATCAGCCGTCGGTAGCGGGCAGGGCGAGGCCCACGACGACGGCGTCGGCCACCGCTCGCGCTTCCTTCTCGGGCAGGACCTCCTGCGCACTCCGGAGGGCGACCTGCCGGACGCGCGCGAGCTGATCCGGCGTCAGGGGCTCTGTGCCGTCCGGGCTCTCCTCGTCGTCCGTCCCCATGCCGAGACGTCGGAGCACACGGCGCACCCACGACCGGATGACGCCTCCGGACGTCTCCTCGAGTGACGCCTGGACCTCCGAGGCGAGCCAGGTCACAACCTGGTGGGCGACCCACAGCGCCGCGGTGGAGATCATGGGGACCGCATCCGCCAACTCGACACCGATACCCAGCACGTCGTCCCCGGCGTTGGCCTTGGCCGCCTTCACCGCCCGCTGCGGATCGTCGAAGTACGCGGTGGCCGCAACGCCGAAGAGCGCCAACTCGTCCGGTGCGGTCTCCTGGACGACCACGTGCGCCAGGGCCTCCACCCTCGACTGGTCGACGCTCCTCATGTCGTTGTCCTCCTGGTCGTCAGAGCTCGGGTTGACGCTGTCCCAGTCACCCCGCCTCCGGAGGAGGACACGGAGGCCCTCGCCTCCCTGAACGGACGCTGAGGACCTGGAGGCAACACGGCCGCTGTCACCGCAGCGTCACCGTCGCATCACTGCACCCTGTGGCCGGGTCGTCGCGCGCGTGACCAGAGCTCCTCCCCAGAGACGGCACGTCGCGCCGCCGATCGATTCAGGCGGTGCGCTGTCCGGACAGCCCGTGAGGAGGGGGCGCCCCGCGTGACACCGAGGACCTCAGGCGGGGCGCTACCGTCCGGCGGTGGACCAGCCCGACACCGGCCGGCCGACCAGCAGCCGGCTCGCCCGCACCGCCCGGCTCGCCGCGCTGCCCGCGGCGTACGCCGGGCGCACCGCGCTCGGCCTCGGCAGGCGGATCGGCGGCCGACCCGCCGAGGTGGTCGCCGCGCAGGTGCAGCAGCGCACCGCCGAGCAGCTGTTCGCCACCCTCGGCCAGCTCAAGGGCGGCGCGATGAAGGTCGGCCAGGCGATGTCGGCGATGGAGGCCGCGCTGCCCGAGCAGCTGGTCGGCCCCTACCGCGAGGCGCTCGTCCGGCTGCAGGACGCCGCACCCGCGATGCCGGCGCCGATGGTGCACGACCAGCTCACCCGGTCCCTCGGCGAGAGCTGGCGGGAGTGGTTCCGCGACTTCGACGACCGGCCGGTCGCGGCGGCCAGCATCGGGCAGGTGCACCGCGCCACCTGGTCCGACGGCAGCCCGGTGGCGGTCAAGATCCAGTACCTCGGTGCCGGTGACGCGCTCGTCGCCGACCTCAGCGTGTTGCAGCGGGCGGCGCCGCTCATGCAGGCGGCCATGCCGGGTCTCGACGCCCGCCAGCTGATCGCCGAGCTGCGTGACCGGCTGGTCGAGGAGGTCGACTACGCCCAGGAGGCGGACGCGCAGACGGCGTTCGTCGACGCCTACCGCGACGACCCGGACATCGCCGTCCCCGACGTGCTCGCCGCCGAGGACCGCGTGCTGGTGACCCGCTGGGTCGACGGCACCCCGCTGTCCCGGGTCATCGCCAAGGGCACCCAGGACGACCGCGACCGCGCCGGCCTGCTGCTGGTCCGCCTGCTCGCCTCCTCCCCCGAGCGCGCCCGCCGGCTGCACGGCGATCCCCACCCCGGCAACTTCCGGCTGCTGCCCGACGGGCGGCTCGCCGTCCTCGACTTCGGGGCCACCGAGGCGCTGCCGTCCGGCTGGCCGACCCGGCTCGGCCCGCTGCTCGCCGCCGGCCGGGACGGCGACGCCGCCGCGCTGCACCGCATCGCCGCCTCCGCGGGCCTGCTGAAACCGGACCAGGTCACCGAGGAAGCGCTGCTGGCGCTGCTCGACCCCTACCTGCGGCCGCTGCGCAGCCCCGCCTTCGCGTTCACCCGGGCCTGGGTGCAGGAGCAGACGCGGCTCGCCTCCGACCCGTTCAGCGCCGCGGCGCGGACGCAGCGCCGGCTGACCATCCCCCCGCGCCACCTGCTGCTGCAACGCGTCGCCGCGGGGCTGGCCGGCGTCCTCTGCTCCCTGGGCGCCAGCGTGCCCGTGGACGGCGAGGTCCGCCGATGGCTGCCCGGCTACGACGGCACCCGGTCCTGATCCGACCGCTCAGAAGCTGGAGTGCGGCGCGCCCATCCCGGGATCGATGCGCACCGGCCCCGACGCCGACGGCTCGACATCGAAGTCGAAGATCCCGGTCGGGATGTAGACGGTCGCGCACGAGTTGGGGATGTCGACGACGCCCGACAGCCGGCCCTCGATCGGCGCTGAGCCCAGCAGCAGGTAGGCCTGCTCGGGGCTGTAGCCGAACTTGGTCAGGTAGTCGATCGCGTGCAGGCAGGCCCGCTGGTAGGAGAGATCAGAGTCCAGGTAGTGCTGCTCGTCGTCCAGGGTCACCGAGGTGCCCGAGAAGGCCAACCACCGGTCGTAACGCGGCTCGACGTTGCCGGGCAGGAAGATCGCGTTCTCCGCCACCCCGTAGGTCTGCATGCCGCCCTTGAGCAGGTCGACGTGCAGGTCGATGAAGCCGCCCATCTCGATGGCGCCGCAGAAGGTGATCTCGCCGTCGCCCTGGGAGAAGTGCAGGTCGCCCACCGACAGGTTCGCCCCCGGCACGAACACGGGGTAGAACACCCGGCTGCCGCGGGTGAAGTTCTTGATGTCCTGGTTGCCGCCGTTCTCCCGCGGCGGCGCGGTCCGGGCGGCCTCCGCCGCTACCCGGTCGAAGTCCGCGCCGGACAGCGACCCGAGGATCGCGTCGTCCGGCAGCGGCGGCAGCGCCAGCGGCGGGTTGCGGTCGGGGTCGGTGGCGATCAGCGCACCCTCCCGCCGGTTCCAGCGCGCCAGCAGGTCCGCCGACGGCGCGGTGCCCATCAGCCCGGGGTGGGTGATCCCGGTGTAGGACACCCCGGGCACGTGCCGTGACGTCGCCGTCTGCCCGCGGAAGTCCCAGATCGCCTTGTACGCGTCGGGGAACTGGTCGGTGAGGAACCCGCCGCCGTTGGTCCGGGAGAAGATGCCGGTGTAGCCCCAGCCCTGGCCGGCCAGCGGGCCGGAGTCCTCCTGCGGGATCGGACCCAGGTCGAGGATGTCGACCAGCAGCAGGTCGCCGGGCTCGGCCCCCTCCACCGCGATCGGCCCGGACAGCGCGTGCACCCGCGACAGCGGCGCGTCCCGGACGTCGTCGGCCGAGTCGTCGTTGTTGATGGCCCCGTCGAACCACTCGCGGCAGTGCACCCGGAAGACGTCGCCCGGCCGCACGGTCACCGCCGGCGGGATGTCGGGGTGCCAGCGGTTGTGGCCGACGAGCTCCTGGTCGGTGAAGGACCTGCTGGAGTCGAGGGGGAAGACGACCTCGGGCACGGGCGGACCTCCGGACGGAGACGGGTCAGGGACGGGGCAGGCGGGCCAGCGCCGGGTTGTGCGGCTGTGGTGCGGACCGCCGGGACGGCGGCGCGGAGACCACTGCGGGCTCGTCGGCGGTCCGCGCGGTGCGGTCGAGCAGCGCCCGGTTGCGAGCCGACCCGAGCGACAGGCGCGGAGCGGTGAAGACCCGGGGCGCGGGGGCCGCGCAGTCTGGACAGGGCTCGCGGTCGGCCGCGGTGCCGATCGGCCGGGCGACCTCCAGCAGGCCGTGCTCGGCGCACCGGTACTGGTAGACGGCCACGCGGTCCCCTTCCGCTCCGAGCTACCCGGAGCCTCGGGGGTCGCGGGACGGCAGGCCAACCCCGGCGGGCCGCGACCCGTCCCCGACCTGCGCGTGCTCACCCGGCGGCACGAGGAGCTCACCCCACGGCGTCAGGGCCGTCCGCCTCGGTCGCCGCGGACGGCGCCGGCACACGCTCCGAGCCCACCGGCTCTCAGGAGGGCGACGTGACCGCTACAGCGGGAGGCCGATCGGCCATCGCGGGCTTCCACCACTTCTCCATCACCGCCACGGACCTCGACGCGAGCGTCGCCTGGTACCAGCGCGTGCTCGGGCTCGAGCCGCTGCCGATGACGTTCCCGCACTACGGCGCGGAGGAGACCGGGCACGCGATCGTGCTCCTCGAGCCGGCCCAGGGGTGGGCGATCGGGATCCACCGCCACGTGTCCAACCCGGGCACGCCGGCCAGCGAGACGGCGACCGGCCTGGACCACTTCGCGCTGGCGGTGTCCTCCCGGGCGGACTTCGACGCCTGGGCCTCCTGGCTCGACCAGCAGGGCGTGCAGCACGCCGGCGTCACCGACACGACCGACCCCATGCCGTACTCGGTGCTCGTGTTCCGCGACCCGGACAACATCCAGCTGGAGCTGGTGCACCTGCCGGGCTGACCCGCAGGACGCTCACCTCGGGTCGAGCAGCCGGCCGAGGTCGGCCGGGCCGGCGGGGCGGCCGAGGTGGGTGCCCTGCCCGGCGTCGCAGCCCAGCTCCCGCAGGACGGCGACCTGCGCCGGCGTCTCCACCCCCTCGGCGGTCACCGTGAGCCCGAGCAGGTGGGCCAGCGAGACGATCGACCCGACGAGCTGCACGTCGACGGGGTCGACGGCGTCCGCGGAGCGCAGCCCGCGGAGGAAGGAGCCGTCGAGCTTGAGCTCGTCGAGCGGCAGCCGCCGCAGGTAGGCGAGGTTGGAGTACCCGGTGCCGAAGTCGTCGATGGCCAGGCGCACGCCCATCCCCGCGAGCGCGTCGAGGGTGTGGCCGGTGAGCGGGTCGGTGCCGATGACCGTGCTCTCGGTGATCTCGAGCTGGAGCTGCTGGGGGTGCAGCCCGCTGTCGGCGAGCGCGGCCCGGACGTCGTCGACCAGGTGCTCGTCGCGCAGCTGCCGGCTGGCGAGGTTGACGCTGACGAACGGGCCGCTGCGGCCGGCCCCGAACCAGGCGTACGCCTGCCGGCAGGCCGCCCGCAGCACGTGCCGGCCGAGGGGGACGATCATCCCCGACTCCTCCGCCAGCCCGACGAAGCTCTCCGGGCCGAGCAGACCCATGCGCGGGTGCTCCCACCGGACCAGCGCCTCCACGCCGTGCAGCCGGCCGTCGCTCAGCCGCCGCAGGGGCTGGTAGTGGACCAGCAGGTCCTCCCCCGCCAGCGCCGCGGGCAGCGCGGAGGAGAGCCGGTAGCGGGTGATCTCCCGGGCGTTGCGCTCCGGCTCGAACAGCGCCCACTGGCTGCGGCCGTCGGCCTTGGCCCAGTACAGCGTCATGTCGGCGGCACGCAGCAGCTCCGCCGGGTCGACGTCGGCGATCGACCGCTCCACCACCCCGACGCTGGCGGTGATCTCCACCCGGCGGCCGCCCAGCTGCACCGGCTGCGCCACCGCGGCGAGGAGCTCCTCGGCGAGGGCGACCAGCTGCGCGCTGTCCGACGTCCGAGGGACCAGGACGACGAACTCGTCCCCGCCGAGCCGGGCGACCGACAGCCCGCGGTCGCGCACCACGGACACCAGGCGCTGGGCGACGGCCACGAGCAGCTGGTCGCCGACCTCGTGGCCCAGCGTGTCGTTGACCCCCTTGAAGCCGTCGAGGTCGAGGTAGCACAGCCCCGCCCGCGCGCCCGGCGACGCCCCGGCGAAGACGGCGTCGAGGTGGGCGAGGAACGTCCTGCGGTTGGGCAGCCCGGTCAGCGCGTCGTGCTGGGCCTCGAACTCGAGCTGGCGCCGCAGGTGGCGCAGCGCCGTGACGTCGTGGATGAGCGCCAGCTGGTAGCGGGGCCGGCCGTCCCCGTCGCGGAGCAGCGACACGGTGAGGTCGGTCCACACCGACTCGCCGTCGGACTTGAGGAACTGCTTCTCCAGCCGGAAGTGGTCCCGCTCCCCGCGGATCAGCTCCCCGTAGAGCCGCCACACGTGCTCGACGTCGGCGGGGTGCATGAACTCGTGCACCGACCGGCGGCGGAACTCCTCGACCGGATACCCCAGGAGCCGCACCAGGGCCGGGTTGACGTCGAGGATGCGGCCCTCCAGGTCACCGATCCCGATCCCGATCGTGGCGCCCTCGAAGACCGCGCGGAAGCGCTCCTGGCTGACGTGCAGGGCCTCCCGGGCCTGCTCCCGGGCCGCCGCGGCGGCGGCCAGGATCCCCTCCTGCTCGCACAGCGCCCGTTCCTGCAGCGCCGCGCTGAACCCCTCGGCGACCGCCGCCACCAGCGCGTCCCACCGGCGGGCGCGCGGTGCGGCACCGGTCGCGGGCCGGCCCTCGAGGAGCACGCACAGCGTCTGCGCGAGGGACGCCGGGTTGGTGAAGTGGGCGTCGACCAAGGCGGCTCCCACGTCCCTGCCGACGGACCCCGGGTCGGCCGGCTCGTCGAGCGCGGAGACCAGCCGGCGCAGCAGGCCCCGCAGGAACTCCCGCAGCTCGTCCGGCTGCAGGGGCACGTAGCTGCTCCCGGCGACGGCGTCGGCCCACCGCGCGGCGAGGACGTCGACGGGGTCCGGGGATCCGGGGGCGCCCGCCGCCTGCCCGTCGTCCCGGGAGCCCGCCACCGCCGCGCTCACGTGCGGCGGCCGACCCCGGCGAAGCCGGTGGTCCGCTCGGGCCGGCGGGCCGCCGCGTCGGGGTCGTCCGGCCGCCAGAGCGGCAGCCACACCAGGCCGGGGTCGAGGAGGTCGAAGCCGTCGAAGAACCGCGTGATCTCCCCGCGGCTGCGCATGGTCATCGGCGTCGGGGTGCGGCTGTAGAGCTCGCGGTGCGAGGCGGCCGCGTCGGGACGCCCGTCGGCGCTGGCATGGGACAGGACGAGGTGGCTGCCGGGGGGCAGCTGGTCGCGGATCCGGGCCACCGCCCCGAAGGGGTCGTCCTCGTCGCCCACGAAGTGCAGGACGGCCACCACGAGCACCGCGAGCGGCCGGTCCAGGTCGAGCGTGGCCCGGACCGCCGGGTCCTCCAGGATGGTCTCCGGCGCGCGCAGGTCGCCGTGGACGACCGCGGTCTGCTCGTCGCCGGCGAGGATCGCGCGGCTGTGGGCCACCGCCACCGGGTCGCTGTCGACGTACACGACGCGGGCTCCCGGGTGCACCTGCTGGGCGGCCTCGTGCACGTTGCCCACGGTGGGGATGCCGGAGCCGATGTCGAGGAACTGGGTGGTGCCGCGCTCGGCCAGGAAGCGGACCGCCCGGCGCAGGAACGCGCGGTTGGCCTGCATGATCACCGGTAGGTCCGGCCACAGGCCGATGGCCTCCCGCGCCATGCGCCGGTCGACCTCGAGGTTGTGCGATCCCCCGAGGTAGTAGTCGTACACCCGGGCCGCGCTCGGACGACTCAGGTCGACCTCGGCCGGGACCCAGCTCGGACGGTGCATGCTCTGCGTACTCCTCAACCAGTGCTCTGCTCGCCCGCAGCTGCCCGGCGGACGGCGGTCTCGTTCCACCCGCATCTGTACCGGAGATCCCGCCCTGTGGGTACCCGCTCGTGCCGTGCCCGGTCACGCACGAGCACCGGGTCGTCACTGCGCCGACCGCCACCGGCTCGCCGATGATGTACCGGAGATGACCAGGGCCGGTTGCGTCGACATCGCGGTCACCACGAACGGCGAGTTGACGTACGACGACATCGGCGGACACCTGCGCCCTGCGGGCACCGGACCGGTCGAGATCGACCTGACCGGGCTCAGGTTCATCGACCCGGCCGGCCTGGTGAGCCTCGCAGTCGTCGCCGAGCGGGCGACGCTCCTGCGCCGTCCCGTCCGCTTCCGCCGGCCCGAGGGGGGCGACGTCGCCAACTACCTCACCCGGATGCGGCTCGGTGAGCAGCTCGCCGCCCTCGACGTCGGGCACGACCTGCCACGGGTGCAGGAGCGCCGGCTCGGCCACCGCCTGGTCGAGCTGCGCCGGTTCGACGGGGAGGCCGGGCTGGACACCGTCGCCGCCGCCCTGGTGCAGACCTACGTCGACGACCACCCCGAGCTCGTCCAGCCGCTGTACGCGGCGCTCGACGAGATGGCCCGCAACGTCCTGGAGCACAGCACCCGGTCGCACGGGTACGTGGCGCTGCAGCGGTACGACGCCCGGGGGGACATCTCCTTCGCCGTCGGTGACAGCGGCATCGGCCTGCGGGAGCGGCTCGTCCGGGCGGTACCCGTGCCCGACGACCGGACGGCGATCGTCCGTGCCGCGCAGGTGCACGTGACCTCCATCGGCCGCCCGGGGCGCGGGCGCGGCATCAGCCGGGTCATCGGCATCACCGGCGAGCACCGCGGCAGCGTGACGCTCGTCAGCGGAGCGGCCAGCGGGACCTTCCGGCGGGGTTCTCCGGAACCCGAACTGTCGGATCTGCCCGCGTCCTACCCCGGTACGCTCGCGCACGTGCGCCTGAGCCTGTGAGGAGGTCGACGACCGTGCCTGCAGTCCTCCCACCGATCGAGGTCCCCCAGCTGAGCGGCGGCCGCGAGCGCGCCCGTGCCCTCGTCGACGGCCTCGCCGACCGCATGAGCGGCGCCACCATCGTGGCCGACTTCCGCCGCATGGTCGCCGGCACGCCGTCCTTCGCCGACGAGCTCGTCACCCGCGTGCTGGTCGACGGCGGCGCGGCGGCGCTCCGCGCGGAGCACGTCAGCCGCGAGTTCGGCGCGTGGCTGCTCGAGGCGGCCCGGGACCACGGCGTCGCGGAGCGGCTGCAGGTCGTCTGACCGCTCTCAGTCCGGAGCGCGGACGGCCTCACCGGTGACCTGCATGGCCGCCTCCCACGCGTCGGCCTCCGCCGCGGCGGTGCCGGAGTCGTCGCCCTGGAACCAGGGCAGCGCGGCCGCCTCCCACGCCAGCGCCGCCTCCCGCGCGGCGGACGACGACACGCGGTGCACGAGCATCTGGTACTTCGTCCGGGCCGCCGAGAGCTGGGCGTCCGTGTTCCGCGAGGGCAGTATCTGGCTCCTGTCGCGGCACAGCGCCGACCGGTAGTCGGCCATCGCGGTCTGCAGCTCGATCAGGGTGTCGCGCTGGAACTCGCGCGTCGCCCGCTCCCGCTGGTCGGCCCGCGCCCGGGCCGCGGCGCGGGCCTTGAGCGACTCGGCGGTGGCCTGCGCGGCGACGGTGAGCAGCCCGCCGGCCACCACGCCGATGAAGGCCCAGACCGCGGTGCTCACTGCGCTCCCTCTCGCTCACCCACGGTGAAGGCTAGGACGGGAGTACGACGGATCGGGGCGGTGCACGCGCCGACCGGGGGCGACCGTCCGCGACCCCGCCGTCGTCCGGGGAGCCGTTCCCGCGGGACCCTCGACCCGACCCCGGGAGGCGACGTGTCCCGCACCGCCGCGGCAGCAGCAGTGGCCGTCCTGCTCGCGGCCGCCTGCACCGGCGGGGACGTCGACGCCCCTCCCCCGCTCCGGGCCGTGGTGAGGACCCTGGACGTCGACGCCGCCGTCGGCACGGACGTCGTCGTCCACGACCTCGCGCCGCGCCCCGATGGCCTACCCGTGGCGCTGGTCGGCGCACCCCGCGCCGGACAGGGCTGGCTGGTCGACCTGGGGAGCGGCGACCCGACCGCCGTCCCCGGCCTCGACCCGGGCAGCGAGCTGGTGATCGCCGACGACGGCACACCGCTCGTCGTCGGCACCGCGCTGACGCGGGTCGGCGGCGCCGTCCTCCCTCTCCCCCTCGGCGGACCGCCGGACGCCGTCCTCCTCGACGGCGACACCCTCCATCTCGCCCGCGACACGCACCTGGCCGCGGTGGACGCCGGCACCGGCGCCGTCCGCACCACCGCCACCGCGCCGGCTCCGGTCACCCACCTGGCGAGGACGCCGGACGGCGGCCTGGTCGCGCTGGCGGACCGGGACGGCGTCGTCCTCCTCCGCCTCACCGCCGACCTGCGCCCGGACGGCGACCCGGTCGAGGTCGTCGCCGAGCCCGAGGGCACGCCGACCGCCCTGCAGGTGACCGCCGACGGCACCGTCGTCGCCGCCGCCTACGTCAACGAGGCGCAGGACGCCGGGCGCGTGGTGCGCGTCGTCGGCGGGGAGGCGCGGACCGTGGCCGACCTGGAGGGCACCGACGACACCGCCCTCGACCTCGCCGTCGACCCGGCCGGCCGGGTCGCGTACCTGGTGCTGTCCGCCTCATACCACCCGGCCGAGCTGACGGCGGTCGACCTGGTCACGGGAAGGCGCACCGCCACCGTGGGGCTGTGCGGCGGCGCCGGGGCCTTCGGCGCGCTCGCACCCGACGCCGGCGGCGAGACGCTCACGGTCATCGGTTCGTGCATCGACGCCGACGGCCCGCAGACCACCGCGTTCGTCGTTAGCTGACCCGATGAGGCGTCCGCCCGTTCGTGGCTACGGTCGACCGATGCACTGCGGCAGCACCGAGAGGTCCTCGTGAGGTCGGTCGGCGTCCGCGAGCTGCGCGATGGGCTGAGCCGGTACCTGGCCGAGGTGCGTGCCGGGCACACCGTGACCGTCACCGACCACGGCCGCGCGGTCGCGCGGATCGTGCCCGTCGACCAGCCCGGCCCACTGGAGCGGCTGGTCGCTGAGGGCCTCGTCCAGCCAGCTCGCCGACGCGAGCGGGTGGCACCTCAGCCGGTCGAGACCTCCGGGACGGTCAGCGACCTGGTCACCGAACAGCGCAGGTGATCGCCTGCTTCGACACGTCCGCCGTGGTGCCGCTGCTCGCCAGGGACGAGCCCGGCGCCCCGGACTCGCACGAGGCCGAGGCCGGATCGCTCAGCCCTGCTGCGCCGAGCGGCGCATGGACCACATCTGCGCCGGGCGCTCGAACTGGGTGGCGACCTCCCAGCTCACCGCGCCGTTGACGACCTCCCGGCGGAAGTTGCCGACCGCCACCCGGGCCAGCTCTGGGTCGGCGGCCACGCGGCGGGCCAGCTCCAGCGCGCGGTCCTCGACGGCGGCGTCGTCGACGGACTCCCACGCCAGGCCGAGCTCCACCGCGCGGGCGCCGCTGACCTCCTCGCCGAACAGCGCCATCGCCGCGGCGGCCTCGCGGCCGATCAGCCGCGACAGGATGACGAAGTGCCCGCCGCCGGGGTGCATGCCGCGCTTGAGGAAGCCGGCGATCAGCCGGGCGTCGGTCGCGACGATCCGCAGGTCGGCGGCCAGCAGCATGTTCATCCCGGCGCCCACGGCGGACCCGCGGACGGCGGCGATGGTGGGCACCTTCACCTGGCCCAGCCGGTAGAAGGAGTCGTAGATGCGGCTCATGCCCTCGTAGGCGTCGGGCGCTGCGGGGTCCTTGCCGGCGCTGGTCAGCGTCGCGATGTCCCCGCCGGCGCAGAACGACTTCCCCACCGCCCGGACGACGAGCGCGCCGACCTCCGGCTGGGCGTCCACCTCGTCGAAGACGCCGATCAGCTCGTTCGCCATGGCGGGCGTCAGGGCGTTGCGACGGTCGGGCGCGTTGAGCGTCACCACCGCCACGCCACCGTCGACCTCGAGCAGGACCTCGGCGTCAGCCACGAGCGCACCTCCGGATCAGCGGCCGGCCCCGGCGCCGGTCCGTCCGGGCATGAGACCACGCCGCCCGGTTGCCGCCCTGTCCAGGTCCACCCCACACTCGGGCACCGACTCCCGGAGCCCGCATGCCCCCCGCCCGCCGTGCCGCGGCCACCCTCGCCGCCGTCGCGCTGGCGCTCACCGGCTGCACCGGCGACGAGGGCACGCCCACCCCACCGCCGCGGACGTTCACCGAGAACTTCGGCAGCGCCGACCTCGACGGCGTCGCGCCCGCCGGCGTCGACGTCCTCGACCTCGCGGCCGTCCCCGACGGCGGCACGCTCGCCCTGCTCGCCGACACCGCCGACGCGCGCACCGGCTACCTGGTGCCGATCAGCCAGGAGGGGCTCGGCGACGTCCGCCGGGTCGACGACGTCGGCACGCAGCTGTTCGTCACCGCCGACGGGACGGTGCTGGTCACCGGCCCGGGCCGGATCACCCGGGTCCCGCCCGGCGGGGCGGCGCCCACGGTCACCGCGGTCGACGTCGCCGGGGATCCTGCCGCCCTCTCCCCCGACGGTCGCCGCCTCTACCTGGCCACGGACGACGGCCGGCTCGCCGCCGTCGACGCCGGCACCGGCCGGGTGGAGGCCACCACCGACCTCGCCGAGGGGCTCACCGTGCAGGCGCTCGCCGTCCGCCCCGACGGCGGGCCGACGGCGCTGCTCAGCGACGCCCGCGCCCCCGACCTGGCCGACGTCGCCGCGCTGGCCACGTGGGACGAGCAGCTCGACCCGGTCGACGGCCCGGTGGAGCTCGCGCCCGACGAGCCGGCCAGCATCCCGTCGGCCCTGCAGGTCACCGACGACGGCACCGCCGTCGCCACCCTCACCGCAGGCTCGGGCGACGACCCGTTCCGCGTGGTCACGGTGGACGACGGCGAGGTCACCGCGTCCCACGTCGTCCCCGGCACCGACCGCACCCCCGCCGACTTCGCCGTCTCCCCCGACGGCCGGGTCGCCTATCTGCCCGTGGTCGGCTTCGAGGTCGAGTCCGGCGTCATCACCCTCGCCCTGTCCGACGGCGAGCAGCTCGCCGCCGCGAAGCTGTGCCCCGGCCAGGGCGCCTTCGGCCGGGTGGCACTGGCCGCCGACGGCGCGACGCTCACCGTCGTCGGCTCGTGCGCCACCGCCGAGGCGCCGTCGTCGCTGGCCTTCGTCGCCGGCTGACCCTCGCCGCACGTGATGCCGCACTTCCATGGCGGCGAGATCACCCATGCGCAGGCGACGTTGAACGCCAAGGAGTACGCCGCCGCGCAGCTGCAGGCCGTGGCCACGATGACCGAGCGGTACGAGGAGAAGTCCGGCCAGAGCTGACGACGGCGGTGAGGTGGCGGTACGCCGTCACCTCACCAGCTCGTCGGACAGCCGCCGCAGCCCCTGTCGCGCTCCCCGCTCGCAGGCCTGGTCGTGAGCCCGGTCCTCGCGGAGGCCTGCGGCTCTGACGCGGGCTGCAGTCCGATTGCTAGCGTCCTGCTTGCACAGCGCTAGCATGGTGCGACATGAGGACCCTCTACCTGCGCAACGTCCCGGACGACGTGGTCGAGCGCCTGGAGCGCCTCGCCGCACAGGAGGCGACGTCGGTCAGCGCGCTCGCCGTCCGCGAACTGGCCGAGGCCTCGCGGCGGGCGGACAACCCGGCCCTCCTGGGAGCACTGCCGGACCTGGGCGTCCCCGCGGACGAGTTCGTCGCAGGGCTGGACGCGGAGCGCGCCGGGCGGTGATCGTCGCCGATGCCTCGGCGGTCGTCTCCGGCCTGCTCAACGCCGGTCCCACCCGGACCCTGTTGGCACGGGAACGGGTACAGGTACCGCACCTGGTCGACACCGAGGTCACCAGCGCCCTGCGTCGCGCCGCCGCGGCCGGCACGATCACGGCAGCCGACGGGTGGTCGGCCCTCGACACCTGGCGCCGGCTCGCGGTCACCCGCCACCCCGCCACCGGCCTGCTGGACCGGGTGTGGCAGCTCCGCGGCAACGTGACGGCGTACGACGCGACGTACGTCGCGCTCGCCGAGGCCCTGGGATGCGCCCTGGTCACCGCAGACGGACGACTGGCCCGGGCCCCCGGTCTGCGGTGTCCCGTGACGGTGGTCCCGCGGTAGGGCTGCCCCGGACACCGTTCCGGACGACGGTCACGTCGCTGAGCGCCGTCGGTTACGCAGGCGGCGTCCACCCGGGGTCGCGGCCGGTGGCGCCGATGAGCCGGTCGAGCGCCGGTGCGTCGTCGGGGACCGGCACGGGCGGCCCGAACAGGCCCGGCGGCCGGTCGTCGCCGAACGAGGCCACGAACCGCATGGCGCCCTCGGCCGACGCGTCGTCGACGGCGTAGGGCTGCCCGGTGGCGACGGCGAGGTCCCAGCCGTGCACCACCACCTCGTCGAGCGCCACGAGCGCGGCGACCTCGCCGGGCATCTCCACTCCCCCGGCCGCCGTCGTGCCCTCGTAGGCGGCCGGGTCGCGCCAGGCGACCGCCAGCGCGGCGAGCTGCGCGGGGATGTGGGTGCGCCAGTCGGCGGGCAGGGAGTCGGCCGAGGCCCGCGGCGCGCCGTCCAGCGGCGTCTTCTCCGCGGCGAGCCGGAAGGCCAGCGTCAGCCCGGCGAGGTGGTCGAGGATGCCGGCCACCGGGGTGTCCCGGCACGGCGTCGGGGCGCCGAGCTGGTCGTCGCGCACCCCGGCCACCACCGCGCTCACCGCGGCCGCGGCAGGTCCCAGGTCGATCGTCGTCATGGAGCGGGGACCGCCGGGAGCGCCGGGATTCATCGGACGCCCCGGAGGCGGTAGACATACCCTCCGTGACAGGGGGACGACAGGACGACGCCGCCCTCGTCCTCCCCAGCGCCGGACCCGACCCGATCCCGCTGCCCACCGCCCTGGCCGCCGTCCTCGGGTACGCGCGCGGACGCCGTCCGCTGTTCTTCCGCTCCCCCAGCGCCCCGCAGGGCCGGTGGTTCCAGGTGCTCGCCTACGCCTTCGACCGCTTCGACGGTCAGCGCCGCGAGACCGCCGACTCCCCCACCGACCGCGACGTCCTGCTCGCCGAGGGCCTGCACGGCCGGCTCGACCCGGTGGGCTGGCGGGAGGTCCGCACCGCGCTGGACGACGTCCGGCCCCTGGCCCGGGAGCTCGTGGACCGGGCGGCCGGGCGCGCGTTGTGGGAGCTCCCGGACGAGGAGTTCTCCGTGCTCGCCGAGCCCGGCACCGTGGGCGCGCTGCTGCGCCGGCTCACCGACCGTCCGGGCGCCCGCCACGTCGTCGCCGCCCTGCACCACCGGGAGCCGTCCCTCGTGCCGCTGCTCGACGGCGTCACCCGCCGCCAGCTCCACGGGCACGTCGTCGAGGGCGACAGCGGGCCCGAGGCCGTCGTGCACCGGGAGCTGCGCGCCAACGCCGTGGCGTTCGGCCGCCTCGAGACGGCGGCGGCGACGCTGCTCGGCCGGCCGCTGACCCGGCTGCGGCTGCACGACGTCCTGCTGTGGCTGGCCGGCAGCCTGCGGATGACCCACGCCGTCGCCGTCGGCCGCACGCTGGCCGCGGAGAGCGAGGAGGGGCTGGAGGTCGTCTTCGGCGGCTGACTCGCAGGCGGCGGCGCGAGAGCGCACTCGTCGCCGCCGGCACGGGCGGACACGCCGGACCACGCGGCAGCGACTGCCTCCTCGACGTGGTGCACGGCTCCCGCTGTCCGGGCGGGACTCGCGTCGTTCGGGTGGCTTTCCCCAGGGTGGCCACGTGGACGGCCCTCCTCTGGCTATCGTCCGGCCGTGCGTGATCACGGGGGACGGATCCGGCTCACGGCAGCGGCCGTCGCACTGGGGACGCTGCTCACCGGCTGCGGCGGCGGCGACGAGACGCCGAGCCAGACCCTGCCGTCGGCCACCGCGGCGCCGACCACCGAAGCGCTGCCGGTCGTCGGCCCGGCCGACTTCCCCGTGCCGCCCGAGGCCCGCACCCAGGACGCCGCCGGCGCCGAGGCCTTCCTCCGTTACTGGATCGACCTGCTCGACCGGCAGCAGGCCATCCCGGCAGGCCAGCCGCTGCGTGACCTGGGGCCCGACTGCGATGAGTGCCAGCGGATCGCCCGGGTCTACGACGAGACCGCGGCCGCTGGCTACAAGTACGAGGGCGGCGAGCTAACGCTCAACGACGTCCCGTCACCAGTCATGAATGGTGAGACTGCGTACATCAGCTTCGGCATCCGGGAGGAAGCCGTCCAACGGGTGGACGACCATGGAGATCCGATCGACGAGGGGCAGGAAGTCGCACCTAACGTTGCCGGCGGCATCAATCTCGTCTGGTCGCCCATGCACCGCTCGTGGATCGTCACCAGCTTTGGGTACGGATGACCCGGGCATTGGGTCGCTGCTCGCTGTGCTTGCTGGTGCTTGTCGCATTCACCGTGATTGCAGTTACGGAGGCCGCTGCGGACTGCGGGTACCGCAAGTGTCCCGAAACAGGGCTCGGTGACGGAGCCGTGACAACGGAGTTCTCGGGCGGCGGCGTCACCGAGGTCGTCGGTGCCCGTGGTGCCGAGGTCGTCGACTACCTCTGGCGCCTCCGCGATCCCTGCGTGTTGTCCGACGAGCGCCTGGGCGCCTGCTCGGGAATCGACTTCCAGGCCTGTCCGGTGGAGCCCGGGCGCGCAGTCCGGTACCTGACCGTTCAGCAGCGCCCGGTGGTCCGTCCCGACGGCACCGCGGTCGTCCCGGTCCCTGCGGGGTTCAACCCGGGAGATCTGCTCGGGGAGTGGACCGACGTCCGCACGGGGTGCATCGACATCACGGCACTCAACCCGCCGCCGTCGCCGGCCGAGGTGTTCAGCTACTTCGAGCGGCTGCCCCTCCCCCAGCTGACCGCCGAGCACGCGCCGCCGGGTGACGGCCTGTCCGGGCTGCCGGTCGTCTTCTGGACCGACTCCCCGACCACGCAGACGTTCACCGTCGACATCCGCGGCTTCACCGTCGTCATCGCGGCCGAGGCCCAGCAGTACACGTGGCATACCGGCGACCCCGCGGCGCCCACGCTCACCAGCACCGAGCCCGGCGGCCCCTATCCCGACCAGGCCGCCGAGCACCTGTACCGCTCGGGCACCTACACCGCGAGCCTCACTGTCACCTGGGGTGCGACGTTCACCGTCGACGGCAGCGCCCCGGCCGACGTCCCGGGCACCACCACGACCGAGGGCCCGCCGGTCACCTTCGGCGTCGTCGAGGCATCAGCCGTCCTCACGAACCCCTACGACTGACCCTCCTCGCGAGTCCGTTGCGGCATCGTCCCGCGTCTGTGGTGGACGGTCCTGACGGCCGCCGAGCCGACCGGTGTCCTCCATCCCGGCCTCGACACGACCTCGCCACTGATGGCCCTGGGCTCAACGCGATGGTTGAGATCCCGCGGGCGCCCACCCCTCCGTGCTCGCCCCGCACGTCGACCGGGCCGACGGTTCGTCCGCAGTCCCCACCGTCGACCGCATGGAGCCGTGAGGGACGACTTCCAGACCGCGGAGGTCCCGGATGACTGATGTGGCTACTCTGTAGGTCGAGGAAGTAGCCACCGCAGGAGGTCGAGGATGAGCTGGATCGGGATCCGCGAACTGCGGGACGGCCTGAGCCGTCACCTGTCCTCCGTGCGCGGAGGAGGGACGATCACCGTGACCGACCACGGTCGACCGGTCGCCCGGATCGTGCCGGTCGACCGGCCCACGACGCTGGAGCGCCTCATCGCCGATGGCGTGGTCCAGCCGCCCCGGACGGCGAAGCGACCGGCTCCCACGCCGCTTGACGTGAGCGGCACGGTGTCCGATCTCGTCGCCGAACAGCGTCGGTGATCGCCTACCTCGACACGTCGGCGCTCGTCCCGCTCCTGGTCGCTGAACCCACCAGCGCACGCTGCCGGGACGTCTGGGACGAGTCGGACACGGTCCTGACCGTGGAGCTCACCCTCGTGGAGGCAGCTGCGGCTCTCGCCCGCGCCGAGCGGATGAACCGCGTGTCCAGCGTGCAGCACCGCGAGAGCCTGGGACGGCTGCACGAGTTGTGGGACCAGCTGATCGCGCTCCCCGTCGACACGACGCTCATCCACACCGCGGCAGACCTGGCCGCCGTCCACCGCCTGCGGGGGTACGACGCGGTGCACTGTGCGGCCGCCCTCCAGCACGCCGACTCGGGCGTGGTGGCCACCGCTGGAGACTAGGAGCTGCTGGACGCCTGGCACGAGGCCGGTCTGGCGGTCGTCGACGTCGCGGCCTCCTGATCGCCTGAGCAGCTGACCGAGCGGTTGATCACCGGGTGCGTGCACGACAACACGCGCGTCGACGACGCGTCGCGTGCACGCGGACGGTGCTCACCAGGATCCCGCGGGCAGCAGCGGGCCCTCAGTGGGCGGCGGTGCCCACCAGCTCCTCCAGCGTCGCCCGCGCCCCCCGCTCGTGCAGGGACGCCAGCGTCGCCAGGTAGGAGGTGGTGAACCGCTCGTCGTCGACCAGGTCGCCGAAGAGCTCGCGGTCGGCGAGGAACGCCAGCGGCTCCTCCCGCTGCCGCCGCGCACTGGCCGCGAGGCGGTCCTTGCGGCGGTCATTGATCTCCAGCGGCCGGCCCTCGTCGTCCACGCCCTCCGAGTAGCGCGCCCAGCCGGCGACCACCGCGGCCGAGCGGCGGACCTCCCCGCCGGCGGCCAGGTTGTCCCGCACGACCGGCAGCAGCCACTTGGGCAGCCGCTCGGAGCCGTCGAACGCCAGCCGCGCCAGGGTGTCGCGGATCGCCGGGTTGGCGAAGCGCTCGATCAGCTCGTGGCGGTAGGCGTCGAGGTCGATCCCGGGCACCGGCAGCAGGGTCGGCGTCGCCTCCTCCACCATGTAGTCGAGCAGCAGCCGCCGGAACAGCGGATCCTGCGCCGCCTCGTGCACCAGCCGGTAGCCGACCAGGGAGCCGAGGTAGGCCAGCGCCTGGTGGCCGGAGTTGAGCAGCCGCAGCTTCATCCGCTCGTAGGGCTCGACGTCCTCGACGATCTGCACCCCCGCGTCCTCCAGCGGCGGCCGGCCGAGGGCGAAGCGGTCCTCCAGCACCCACTGCGTGAACGGCTCGCACACCACCGGCCAGCGGTCCTCGATCCCGAACCGCCGGGCGACCTCGGCGCGGTCGTCGTCGGTGGTCGCGGGGGTGATCCGGTCGACCATCGAGTTCGGGAAGGGCACCTCGGCGGCGACCCACTCGCCGAGCGCGGGGTCGCGCAGCCGGGCGAAGGCGGCGAAGCTGCGCCGCGCGACGTCGCCGTTGTGCTGGATGTTGTCGCAGGACACGACGGTGAACGGCCCCACCCCGCGCTCGCGCCGGCGCACCAGCGCCTCGGTGACCAGGCCGAACGTCGTCCGCAGGGCCGCCCCGGGCTGCAGGTCGCTGATGACGTCGGGGTCGTCGGCGTCGAACTCCCCGGTGACGGCGGAGAAGTTGTAGCCGCCCTCGGTCACCGTCAGCGACACGATCCGCGTCTCGGGGGCCGCCAGCTTCTCCACGACGGCCTCGGGGTCGTCGGGCGCGAGCAGGTACTCCACGATCGAGCCCACCACCCGCGGCTCGAACGTGCCGTCGGCGTGCTTGACCACCAGCGTGTACAGGCAGTCCTGCGCGGCCATCGCCTCGGCCATCGCGCGGTCGGACGGGAGCACGCCGACCCCGCAGATGCCCCACTCCTGCGCCGTCCCCTGCTCCAGCAGCCGGTCGACGTAGAGGGCCTGGTGCGAGCGGTGGAACGCGCCCACCCCGAGGTGCACGATCCCGGCCCGCACCCGCGACCGGTCGTACGTCGGCACCGGCACCGAGCCGGCGAGGGCGGGCAGGGCGGCGGCGTCGAGCTTCGTCACGGCGGTCTCCGGGGGGACTCAGGCGGGCAGACGCCGGCCGGTGGACGGCGAGAAGAGGTGCTCCCGGCCCGGCTGGATCCGCAGGTGCACCCGCTCGCCCTTCGCCGGCGGCCGGTTCGGGTCGACCCGCGCGATGATGCTGTCGCTCAGCGGGCCCGAGCCCGCGGGCAGGTCGGACAGCCGCCCGTGCAGGAAGGCGTCGGAGCCCAGCTCCTCGACCACGTCCACGTCGACCGGGAAGGCGCCGGGCTCACCCGGCGCGACCAGGTCGACCGACTCCGGGCGGAAGCCGGCGACCACCGAGCTCGCGCCCTCCGCCGACAGCGCGGTCAGCGCCGCGGTCGGCACCGGGATGCGGGCCTGCCCGAGCACCGCGTGCCCCTCGGCGAGCCGGAACTCCGCGAGGTTCATGCCCGGCGAGCCGATGAACCCGGCGACGAAGACGTTGGCCGGCTGCTGGTAGAGCCGCAGCGGGGTGTCGCACTGCTCCAGGACGCCGGCCCGCAGCACGGCCACCCGGTCGCCCATCGTCATGGCCTCGACCTGGTCGTGGGTGACGTAGACGGTCGTCGTCCCGAGGCGGCGCTGCAGGGCCGCGATCTGGGTGCGGGTCTGCACCCGCAGCTTGGCGTCGAGGTTGGACAGCGGCTCGTCCATGAGGAACACCTGCGGGTCGCGCACGATGGCCCGGCCCATGGCCACCCGCTGGCGCTGGCCGCCGGAGAGGGCCTTGGGCTTGCGGTCGAGGAACTCCTCCAGGTCGAGGATCTTCGCCGCCTCCCGCACCCGGGTGGCGATCTCCTCCTTGCTGCGCCCGGCGATCTTCAGCGCGAAGCCCATGTTGTCCGCGACGGTCATGTGCGGGTAGAGCGCGTAGCTCTGGAAGACCATCGCGATGTCGCGGTCCTTGGACTTCAGGTGCGTGACGTCGCGGTCGCCGATGCGGATCGCGCCGCGGTCGATGTCCTCCAGCCCGGCGAGCATCCGCAGGCTGGTCGACTTCCCGCAGCCCGACGGGCCGACCAGGACGAGGAACTCGCCGTCGGCGATCTGCAGGTCCAGGGAGTCGACGGCGGGGCGGTCGGCGCCGGGGTAGATGCGGCTGGCGGCGTCGTAGGTGACGGAGGCCATGGGTCTCTCCTCGCTGTGGTCGGGAGGGGGTCAGGACCGGGGGTGGACGACGACCTTCACCGAGTCGGGGTCACGGCGGCCGGCGGTGAGGGCGTCCTCGGCCCGGTCCAGGCCGTAGGTGCCGGTGACCAGGCGGTCGAGGTCGACGCGGCCGGCGGCGACGAGCGCGATCGCCGTCGGCCAGGTGCCGGCGTAGCGGAAGGTGCCGGTGACCTCCAGCTCGCGCTCCTGCACGACCGACAGCGGCAGCGGCACCTCGTCACCGCCCATGCCGACGAGGACGGCGCGGCCGGCCCGGTCGAGCGCGCGGATGCCCTGGCCGATGGCCGCCGGGTGGCCCGAGCACTCCAGCAGCACGCCGGGCGGGCGGTCGAGGTCGGTGACGCTCGCGGTGCGCGCGTCGACCACCCCGGTGGCGCCGAGGTCGCGGGCCAGGGCCAGCCGGGCGGGGTTGACGTCGGAGACGACCACCTCGGTGGCCCCGAACGCCAGCGCGGCCTGCACGCTCACCAGCCCGATCGGGCCGGCGCCGACGACGAGCACCCGGGAGCCGGCGCTCACCCCGCCGCGCCGGCACGCCCAGATGCCGACCGAGAGCGGCTCGAGCAGCGCGGCGGCGTCGTCGCTCATGCCGTCGGGCACCGGGTGGGCGAAGGCGGCGTGCACGACGACGTACTCGGCGAACGCGCCGTCGATCGGCGGGGTCGCGAAGAACCGCATGCCCGGGCAGAGGTTGTACCGGCCGGCCAGGCACTGCGGGCAGGTCAGGTCGGGCACCCCGGGCTCGACCGACACCCGCTGGCCGACGCGTGCCGCGGGCACCCCCGGGCCGACGGCGGCCACCTCGCCGGCGGCCTCGTGCCCGAGCACGAGCGGCTCCTCGACGACGAAGCGGCCGATGCGCCCGTGCTCGTAGTAGTGGGTGTCCGACCCGCACACCCCGACCGAGGACACCCGGACGACGACCTCGCCCGGCCCCGGCTCGGGCACGGGGCGCTCCTCGACGGCGACGTCGCCGGCCCCGCGCAGCACCGCGACCCGCATCGACGGGGCGACCGGGGGAACCGGGGCGTCGGCCGTCGCGGCGGTCACTTCACCGCGCCCAGCGACAGGCCCTGCACCAGCTTGTCCTGGGCGGCGAAGCCGGCGATGAGCACCGGCAGCGACACCACGAAGGCCGCGGCGCACACCTGGGCGAGGAAGAGGCCCTGGCTGGTGACGAACCCGGTCAGGTACACCGGCGCGGTCTGGGCGACGGTGCCGGTGAGGGTCCGGGCCAGCAGCAGCTCGTTCCAGCTGAAGATGAAGCAGATCAGCGAGGTCGCCGCGATGCCCGGCAGCACGATGGGCGCCACCACCGAGCGCAGCGTCAGCAGCAGCCCCGCGCCGTCCATCGACGCCGCCTCGAGGATCTCCACCGGCACCTCGGCGAGGAACGAGCGCATCATCCACACCGCGATCGGCAGGTTCATCGCCGTGTACAGGACGATGAGCAGCCAGATGTTGTCCAGCAGCCCGCTCCACTGCGCGAACAGGTAGATCGGCAGCAGCCCGGCCACGATCGGCAGCATGCGGGTGGACAGGAAGAAGAACATGACGTCGGTCCACTTGCGCACCGGCCTGATCGACAGCGCGTAGGCCGCCGGGATGGCGAGCAGCAGCACGATGACCGTCGAGACGACGCTGGCGGTCAGCGAGTTGGCCAGCGACGGCCACGGGTTGGCCCCGGTCCCGATCCCGAAGAACTCCTTGTAACCGCTGAGGGTCAGCGGGGCGAACAGCGACGGCGGGTTGGTGGCCGCGGCCTCCTCGCTGTGGAACGACGTCAGGATCATCCAGAGGACCGGGATGACGAACAGGATCCCGATGAGCCAGGCGAGCAGCCCGAGCAGGGCTCCGCTGCGCGGCTTGCGCGGCGCACGGGGCTCGCCCTCGGGCGTGCGGGTGGCGGCGACCGGTCCCACGTCGGTGACGGAGCTCATCGCGCGTTCTCCTCCTGGAACAGGGTCGACACCGTCCGCAGCGCCAGGGTGGCGATGACGATCGTGCCGATGACGACGACGACGCCGGCGGCGGACGCCCGGCCGTAGTCGTGCGCCTGGTAGAAGGTCTGGTAGATGACGTACGGGAGGTTGGCCGTGCCCAGGCCGCCCGAGGTGATCGTGAAGACGGCGTCGAAGTTCTGCACGATGTAGATCGACCCCAGCAGGGCGCCCAGCTCCAGGTAGCGGCGCAGGTGCGGGAAGGTCATGTACCGGAAGATCTGCCAGGTGCTGGCGCCGTCGATGCGCGCGGCCTCGATGACGTCCAGCGGCCGGCTCTGCAGCCCGGCCAGCAGGATCAGCATCATGAACGGCGTCCACTGCCAGATGAGGGCGATCTCCACCGAGACCAGCGGCGCCGTGGTGATCCAGTCCGGCTGCGGCGCGCTGTCCGAGCCGAACAGCCGCCAGACGGCGTTCAGCGTGCCGTTGAGCAGCCCGTACTCGGGGTTGAACAGGGCGTGCTTCCACAGCAGCGCCGCGGCCACTGGGACGACGAGGAACGGCGTGATCATCAGGGTGCGCACCACGCCCCGGCCGCGGAACTGACGGTCCAGCAGCAGGGCGATGACCATGCCCAGCACCAGGCTGACCAGGACGACGACCACCGTGAGGATCACCGTGGTGAGGATCGCCTGGCGCATGTTCACGTCGGTCAGCACGCTCGCGTAGTTGCTGAAGCCGGTGAACCCGCGCTCGTCGGGGTAGTAGGCGTTCCAGTCCATGAACGAGACGATCAGCGTGACGACGAACGGCAGCTGCGTCACGACGATCGTGAAGAGCAGCGCCGGCAGCAGCGGTGCCCGCCGGGCCCAGTCCGAGGTGCGCCGCAGAGCCCCGCCGGACGGCGGCGGTGGCGGCGGTCGTGTCCCGACGTCGTCGCGCCCGCGCTCGATGGTCGTGCTCATGGCCGCTCCTCCGCTTCCGGGGTCGGTCCGGGGCGCTCGGGCGCGCAGGTCCGGGTGGTCTCGTCCGCGCTCATCCCGACTCCCTCTCCTGGTAGCGCTCGGCGACGTCCTCGGCGAGCTGCTGGCCTCGTTCCAGCGCCTCGTCGACGGTCATCTGGCCGGCGATCGCGGAGCTGACGTCCTGGGAGACCTGCGTGCCGAGGTCGGGGAACTCCGGGATGTCGATGAACTGGATCCCGGGCGCCGGGCGGGGCTGCACCCCCGGGTCGTTCGGATCGGCGGCCTGGATGGCGGCCAGCGTGGGCTGGGCGAACGCCGAGGCCTCGGCGAGGTAGTCCGGGTTGTCGTACGTCGACGCCCGCTTGCCGGCGGGGACGCGCGACCAGCCGAGCTCGTCGCCGACCAGCTGCTCGTACTCCGCGCTGGAGGCCCAGGAGACGAACTGCCACGCGGCGTCCTTCTTGGCGCTGGCCTGCTGGATGGCCCACGACCAGGCGTAGAGCCAGCCGGAGCTGTCGGTCTCGACCACCGGGGCCGGCGCGTAGCCCATGAGGCCTCGCACCGGGGAGTCCTCGGCCTCCAGCGACCCGGCCGCCGAGGTGGCGTCGTACCACATCGCGGCGTTGCCCTGGATGACGTTGTTGAGGCACTCGGTGAAGCCGGCCTGGGGGGCGCCGACCTCGCCGTGCTCGCGGACGAGGTCCACGTAGAACTGCGTGGCCGCGCGGAACTCCGGGCTGTCGACCTGGGCCTGCCAGTCCTCGGTGAACCAGGTGCCGCCGAAGGTGTTCACCACGGTGGTCAGCGGGGCGAACAGCTGCCCCCACCCGGGCTGGCCGCGCAGGCAGATGCCGGCCATGCCGGGCTCCGCGCCGTCGACGGCCGCCGCGATGTCGGCGACCTCCTGCCACGTGGGGTTCGCCGGCATCTGGATGCCGGCGGCCTCCAGGACGTCCCGGCGGTACATCAGGAACGACGACTCGCCGTAGAACGGCTCGCCGTAGAGCCGGCCGTCGTCGGACAGCGAGGCCGTCAGCGGGCCGAGGACGTCGTCCTGGTCGAACTCGGGATCGGCGTCGACGTACTCGTCGAGCGGGGCGATCCACTCGCTGCGGGCGTAGATGGGGATCTCGAAGTTGCTCAGCGTGGCGACGTCGTACTGCCCCGCCTGGCTGGAGAACTCCTGGCTGATCTTGTCCCGGACGTCGTTCTCCGGCAGCACCGTGTAGTTGACCCTGATGCCGGTCTCCGCGGTGAAGTGCTCGGCGGTGAGCTGCTGCAGGTCGACCATCTGCGGGTTGTTGACCATGAGCACGTTGATGGTGTCCGGTCCGCCGCCGCCGGGGCCGCCGCCCCAGCCGGCGCACCCGGTCAGTCCGCCCACCAGCACCGCCGCCGTCGTGGCGGCCAGGGCGGCTCGTCCGTGTCTGCGCAAGGTCCGGTCCTCTCGCATCGGCCCGGGACATGAGCGATCCGCTCAGATGAGCGACCTGTCACTCATTTGGGTGTGGCGTGAGTCTCACGCGAGGTGGACGATCCGTCAAGCCGCTGTGCGACAGTGAGCGCGGGGGTGCTCGCACGAGCAGGAGAGAGTGATGGCCGTCGACCGCACCGGACCCGCGGGGATCGTGCTCAGCGCCTCGGTCGCCCGCCGCTACTACCTCGACGGGCGGTCCAAGGTCGAGATCGCCGACGAGTTCGGGCTGAGCCGGTTCAAGGTCGCCCGCCTCCTCGACGCCGCGCGGGCGAGCGGGCTGGTCCGCATCGAGATCCGGCACCAGGGCGAGATCGACGTCGACCTGTCGGTGCGGCTGCGCGACCGCTACGCCCTGCAGCACGCCGTCGTCGTCGACACCCCCGACGACGACGCCGCGTCCCTGCGCGGCCACCTCGGCCGGGCCGCGGCCGGGCTGCTCGCCGAGGTGGTCACCGCCGACGACGTGCTCGGCCTCGCGTGGGCACGCGCGGTCAGCGCGATGGCGCAGGCGCTCCCCCCGCTGCCCGGGACGCCGGTCGTGCAGCTCACCGGGGTGCTGTCGCTGCCCGGCGGCCCCGACACCTCGGTGGAGGTCGTGCGGGGGGTGGCCCGGGCCTCCGGCGGTGCGGCGCACGTCTTCTACGCGCCGTTCACCGTCCCGGACGCCGCGACCGCTGCGGCGCTGCGGCAGCAGCCGGAGGTCGCCAGCGCGCTCGCCCAGCTGCCCCTGGTGACCAGGGCGGTCGCCGGGGTGGGCCTGTGGGCGCCGGGCCAGTCGACCCTCTACGACGCCGTGTCCGACGACGACCGCGAGGCGCTGCGCGGGCTCGGGGTCTGCGCGGACGTGTCGGGCGTCTTCCTGTCCGCCGAGGGCGAGCCGGTCCGGGCGGAGCTGTCCGAGCGCATGATCGGCATCGGCGCCGACGAGCTGCGGGCGATCCCCGAGGTCATCGTCATCCCGTACGGCACGGCCAAGGCGCGCGCCGTCCGCGCCGCCCTCCGCAGCGGCCTGGTCGGTGGCATCGTGACCCACACCGCGCTCGCGCAGCGGGTCCTCGAGGACGACGGGGGCCCCGGCGCCGGGTGACCGCACCGGTGGAGGGGGAGTCCGTGCCCGAGGACGGCGCGCCCGAGGTCCTGGTCGGCGGGACGGCCAACCGCGGGCAGGTCGTGCGGATCGGCGACACCGTCCGGCGGCCGTGGCGGGCGACCAGCGCGGCCACCCGGGCGCTGCTCGGCCACCTGGCCGAGGTGGGCTTCCCGGGGGCACCGCGCTTCCTCGGCGTCGACGACGACGGGCGCGAGGTCCTCTCCTACGTCCCCGGCACCGCCGTCACACCCCCCTACCCGCCCTGGGCCCTCACCGACGAGGCGCTGGTCAGCGTGGCGCACCTGCTCCGCGAGTACCACGCGGCCGCGGAGGGCTTCGACCCCGCACCGCACCGCTGGCCGGCGTCCCCTCCCCCGCCGTTCGCCGGGGACCTGGTCAGCCACAACGACGTCAACCTGGACAACGTGGTGTTCCGCGACGGGCGGGCCGTCGCCCTCATCGACTTCGACCTCGCCAGTCCCGGCTGCCGGGTCTGGGACGTCGCCGGCGCCGCGCGGCTGTGGGCGCCGCTGCGGCCCGACCGCTTCGTCTCCGACGCCCGGCGCGGCCGCGCGCTGACCCGCATGCGGCTGTTCGTCGACAGCTACGGGCTGCCCGCCGCCGAGCGGCACCGCCTGCTGTCCGCGGTCCGGCGCAACCACGACTGGTCCTACGACATCGTCGGCACCGCGGCCGCGAACGGCCACGCGGCCTTCTCCGACTACTGGTCCGGCGGGGCGCGCCGGCGCGCGGCCGAGACCCGCCGGTGGTACCGGGACAGCGCCGCGCTGCTGGCCGGTGCGCTGCACGGCCTCCCGGACGGTGGGCCGGGCGCCGCGGTGCGGTGCACCGAGTGCCGGTGAGCCGGCGACGCGGTCAGTCCGCCGCTCGCTGCTCACGGGGCAGCCAGGCGAACGGGTCGCCGTCCCCGGGCACGTGCTCCAGCGCCACCCAGCCGGCGTAGCCGACCTCCTCCAGCCGGCGCAGGTGCCGCGCCAGGTCGAGCTCCCCGGTGCCCGGCGCGCCCCGGCCGGGCGCGTCGGCGACCTGCACGTGCGCGGCCCGCGGCCCGGCGACCTCGACCACCCGGTCGAGGTCCTCGCCGTTGACCGCGACGTGGTAGAGGTCCAGCAGCAGGCCGAGCGCGGTGACCCCGGTCTGCGCCGCCACCCGGTCGACGACGGCGAGCGCGTCCTCCGCCGTCCGCAGCGGGTAGCGGGGTGCCGCGCTGAGCGGCTCGATCAGCACGGTGCCGCCGATCCGCGCCGCCGCCCGTCCCGCCAGCGCCAGGTGCTCGTCGGCCAGCGCGTCCTGCGCGGCCGGGTCGGCGCCGGCCACCCGGTTGCCGTAGAGCGCGTTGAACAGCCGCGTGCCCAGCCGCTCCCCGACGCCGACGGTCGCCGCGACGGCGTCGCGCCACTGCGCCTCCCGCCCGGGCACCGACACCAGCCCGCGCTCGCCGTCGGCCATCGCGCCGGCCGGGAAGTTGAGCGCGACCAGCCGCACCCCGGCGTCCTCGACCGACCGGACGAACGCCTCGACCTCCCGGTCGCCGGGGACGACGGCGTTGAAGGGCCACCACGACTCGACCGCGGTGAACCCGGCCGCCCGGGCGGCGGCCGGCCGGCGCTCCAGCGGCAGGTCGCCGAAGAGGATCGAGGTGTTGACGGCGACGCGCACCGGGCTCAGCCGCGCCCGAGGTAGGGCATGCCGGTGGCCAGCATCGTGGTGAACGGGACGCTGACGTCGAGCGGCAGCCGGGCCATCTGCACCACCGCGTCGGCGACGTGCGCGGGGTCGAAGGTGGGCTCGGGGCGGACCGACCCGTCGGCCTGGCGGGCACCGGTGGCGATCCCGCCGGTCATCTCGGTGGCGGCGTTGCCGATGTCGATCTGCCCGCAGGCGATCCGGTGCGCGCGGCCGTCCAGCGCGACGGCCTTCGTCAGCCCGGTGACCGCGTGCTTGGTGGCGGTGTAGGCGACGCTGGCCGGCCGCGGCACGTGCGCCGAGATCGACCCGTTGTTGACGATCCGCCCGCCCGGCGGGTCCTGCGCCTTCATCAGCCGGACCGCGGCGCGGGCGCACAGGAAGACGCCGGTGACGTTGACGTCCACGGTCGCCCGCCAGTCGGCGAGCGCGACCTCGTCGACCTCACCGGAGGGGCCGAAGGTTCCGGCGTTGTTGACCAGCAGGTCCAGCCGGCCCCAGGTGTCGCGGACCGCGTCGAACGCCGCGTCCACCTGCTCCTCGTCGGCCACGTCGGCGGGCAGCACGAGCGCGGCGGCGGCGCCGTCGGCGGTCTCCTCGAGCGCGTCCCGCCGGCGTCCCAGCAGCGCCACCGACCAGCCGTCGGCCAGCAGCGCCCGGGCGATGGCGCGGCCGAGGCCGGAGCCGGCGCCGGTCACCGCCGCGGTCCGGAGAGCGGCAGGGGCGACGTCGTCCACGGGGCCATCGTGGTCCGCGCCGGGCGCCGGGACCACCGCGGGCGCCCCTTGTGCCGTGCCCCACGACAGCGCACCGTGGAGCCGGTCACGGGACAGTGCGTCCGACTGTCGGACGGCGACGATCGGGAGCCCTCCCCATGGCGACCAAGCCCTTCGCCTCCTCCGCCGACCTCGGCGTCAAGGAGCAGACCCTCGAGGTGCTCGCCGACGGCGTCTACGCGCTGACCGCGGAGGGCGACCCGAACGTCGGCGCCATCGAGGGTGAGGACTTCCTCGTCTGCGTCGAGGCGCTGGCCACCCCGGTCGCCGCCCGCCGCTGGCTGGCCAGGCTCCGGGAGCACACGGACAAGCCGGTGCGCTACCTGGTGCTGTCCCACTACCACGCCGTCCGCGTGCTGGGCGCGAGCGCCTTCGACGCCGAGGTGATCGTGAGCTCCGAGCAGACCAGGCACCTGATCGCCGAGCGCGGCCGGCAGGACTGGGAGAGCGAGTACGGCCGGATGCCGCGGTTGTTCGAGGAGCCCGAGTCCATCCCCGGCCTGACCTGGCCCACCCTGACCTTCCGCGACAGGCTGACCATCGAGCTCGGCGGCGACCGGGGAGAGCTGGTCCTGCAGTTCCTCGGCCGCGGGCACACCGAGGGCGACGTCGTCGCCTGGCTGCCCCAGCAGGAGATCCTCTTCGCCGGCGACCTGGTGGAGTCCCAGGCCGCGCTCTACACCGGCGACGCGTTCCACTTCGACTGGGCCGGCGGCACCCTCGACCGGGTCGAGGCCCTGGGCGCCCGGCAGCTGGTCGGCGGCCGCGGGAGGATCGCCCGCGGCCGCGACGAGGTCGACGCCGCCGTCGCCCAGACCCGCCACTTCCTGCTCACCATGCAGCGCACCGTCGGCGACGTGCACCGCGCCGGCGGCACCCTCAAGCAGGCCTTCGACGCCACCCACGCCGCCCTGGCCCCGCAGTACGGCGCCTGGCCGATCTTCGAGCACTGCCTGCCCTTCGACGTGTCCCGGTTGTGGGACGAGCTCTCCGGCGTCGAGCGCCCCGTGATCTGGACCGCCGAGCGCGACCGCCAGGTCTGGCACGAGCTGCAGGGAGGAGCACCGTGACGACCGCACCCGTGCTGGTCGTGGGTGCCGGCCCGGTCGGCCAGACCACCGCGCTGCTCCTGGCCCGCTGGGGCCTGCCCGTCGTCGTGCTCGAGGCCCGCGCGGAGCGGGACGCGGTCGGCAGCCGGTCCATCTGCCAGCAGCGCGACGTCCTCGACGTCTGGGACGCCGTCGGGGTGGGCGCGGAGGTCGCCCGACGCGGGGTCACCTGGACCACCGCCCGCACCTTCCACCGCGACGCGGAGCTGTTCAGCTCCCGCTTCGCCGACCGCGGGAGGTCCCCGTTCCCGCCGTTCGTCAACATCTCGCAGTGCGAGACCGAGCGGTTGCTCGACCGGCGCATCGCCGCCGAGCCGCTGATCGAGGTCCGCTGGGGACATCGGGTGACCGGTCTGGGAACCGGCCTCGCCCGCGACGACGACGGCGTGACGCTCACCTGCACGACCGCGGACGGCGAGGTCGTGGTCCGCGGCTCCTCCGCCGTCGCCTGCGCCGGGGCGCGCTGCGACACCCTGCGGTCGGCCCTCGGGCTCGCCTTCGAGGGCGAGACCTTCGACGACCGGTTCCTCATCTGCGACGTCCGCACCGACCTGCCCGGCTGGGCGACCGAGCGCCGGTTCCACTTCGACCCGGCGTGGAACCCGGGCCGCCAGGTCCTCATCCACCCGTGCCCGGACTCGACCTTCCGCATCGACTGGCAGGTGCCGCCGGAGTTCGACCTGGCCGCCGAGGAGGCCTCCGGCGGCCTCGACCGGCGGATCCGCCAGGTCATCGGCGACCGCCCCCACGAGGTCGTGTGGAGGTCGGTCTACCTCTTCTCCACCCGGGTGGTCGACCGCATGCGGGTCGGGAAGGTCCTGGTCGCCGGCGACGCCGCGCACCTGGTCAGCCCGTTCGGCGCCCGCGGCCTGAACTCCGGGGTGCTGGACGCCGAGAACGCCGCGTGGAAGATCGCCTTCGTCCGGCGGGGCTGGGCGCCCGAGGAGCTGCTGGAGAGCTACCACGCCGAGCGGCACGCCGCGGCGCTCGAGAACGCCGAGGTCACCACGGCGACCATGCGCTTCCTCGTCCCGCGCACCGAGGCGGAGGCCCGCCACCGCCTCGACGTCCTCGAGCGGGCGGCCGGCGACCCCGCGGCCCGGGCGCAGGTCGACTCCGGCCGGCTGGCCGAGCCGTTCTGGTACGTCGACTCCCCGCTGACCACCCCGGACCCGACGCGCGCGTTCCCCGGCCGCCCGGCGCGGGGCGACGTGCCGGTGCCGGCTCCCGGCGTGCTGGTGCCCGACTGCCCGGTCACCGTGCCCGGCCGGCCGGACGTCGTCCGGCTGCGACAGCTCGCACGCGAGGGCGTCACCGTCCTGCTCGGCGACGACGCGCCCGAGCCCGAGCCCCCCGCCGCCGGCGGACCACCGAGGGCGGTGCACCGCGTGCGCGACCTCGACCCGACCGGCCTGCTCCGCAAGGCCCTGGGTGCCCGCCCCCACGAGCTGTGGGTGCTGCGCCCCGACGCCCACGTCGCCGCCGTCCTGACCCGCTCCGCCGACGTCGACCCCGCGGTGGCCCGGCTGCTCGGCCACCCCCTCCCCATCCCCGTCCCGGCATGACCGAGGAGGCACCCCCGTGGCGTTCTACCGGCAGGTGGGCGAGGTCCCGCCCAAGCGGCACACCCAGTTCCGCCGTCCCGACGGCGGTCTCTACTCCGAGGAGCTGGTCGGCGAGGAGGGCTTCTCCTCGGACTCCGCGCTGCTCTACCACCGCGGCGTCCCGTCGGCGCTCGTCGACGCCCGCCCCTGGGAGCTGCCCGACCAGACCCTGACGCCGAACGCGCCGCTGGTGCCCCGGCACCTGAAGCTGCACGACCTGTTCCCCGGCGAGGAGCACAAGGCGGTCGACCCGGTGACCGGCCGGCGGCTGGTGCTCGGCAACGCCGACGTCCGCATCTCCTACGCCGTCAGCAGCCTGACCAGCCCCTACTACCGCAACGCGGTCGGCGACGAGTGCGTGTACGTCGAGCGCGGCAGCGCCACGGTGGAGACCGTCTTCGGCGCGCTGGAGGTCGGCCGGGGTGACTACGTGGTCATCCCGCGGACCACCACCCACCGGTGGGTCCCCACCGGCGGCGAGCCGCTGCGCACCTACGCGATCGAGGCGAACTCGCACATCGCCCCGCCCACGCGCTACCTGTCGAGGTACGGGCAGTTCCTCGAGCACGCACCCTACTGCGAGCGCGACCTGCGCGGCCCGGCCGAGCCGCTGCTTGGCGAGGGCAGCCACGTCGAGGTCCACGTCAAGCACCGCGGCACCGGTCCCGGCGGGCTGGCCGGCACCGTCCACGTGGTCCCCGAGCACCCCTTCGACGTCGTCGGCTGGGACGGGCACCTCCACCCCTACGCCTTCAACGTCGCCGACTTCGAGCCGATCACCGGCCGGGTGCACCAGCCGCCGCCGGTGCACCAGGTGTTCGAGGGCGGCAACTTCGTCATCTGCAACTTCGTGCCGCGGAAGGTCGACTACCACCCGCTGGCGGTGCCGGTGCCCTACTACCACTCCAACGTCGACAGCGACGAGGTCATGTTCTACGTCGACGGCGACTACGAGGCCCGCAAGGGCTCGGGCATCGGCAGGGGCTCGGTCTCGGTGCACCCCGGCGGGCACTCCCACGGCCCGCAGCCGGGCGCGGTGGAGCGGTCCCTGGGCGCGGAGTACTTCGACGAGCTCGCCGTCATGGTCGACACCTTCCGCCCGCTCGACCTCGGCGAGGCCGGGATCGCCGCCGACGACGGGCGCTACGCCTGGACCTGGTCGGGCCGGGGCCCCTCGGCGTGACCTGGCTCGACCTGCCCGAGGACACCGGCTTCGGCCCGGACAACCTGCCCCACGGCGTCTTCTCCACCCGGGGGACGCCGCCGCGCACCGGTGTCGCGATCGGCGGGCACGTCCTCGACCTGGCCGCGGCCACCGGCGACGACGTGCACGCCACCGGCTCGCTCAACGCCTTCCTGGCGCGCGGGCCGCGGGCGTGGGCGGACCTCCGTGAGCAGCTGACCACCTGGCTCACCGACGAGCAGCACCTCGGCCGCGTCGAGCCGCACCTGGTGCCGCTGGCGGAGGTGACGCTGCACCTGCCCGTCGAGGTCGCCGACTACGTCGACTTCTACAGCTCGCGGCACCACGCGGAGAACCTCGGGCGGCTGTTCCGCCCGGACTCCGAGCCGCTCACACCCAACTGGGAGCACCTGCCCATCGGCTACCACGGCCGCGCCGGCACGGTGCGGGTGTCGGGGACGCCGGTGGTCCGGCCGAACGGCCAGCGCAGGTCGCCGACCGACGACGCGCCCACCTTCGGACCCTCCCAGCGGCTGGACGTCGAGGCCGAGGTCGGCTTCGTCGTCGGCGTGGGGTCGCAGCTGGGCACCCCGGTGCCGCTGAGCGACTTCGCCGACCACGTCTTCGGCGTCTGCCTGGTCAACGACTGGTCGGCCCGGGATGTCCAGTCCTGGGAGTACGTGCCGCTCGGCCCCTTCCTCGGCAAGTCGTTCCTCACCTCGGTCTCGCCGTGGGTGGTGCCGCTGGCCGCGCTGGAGGCCGCCCGGGTGCGCCCACCCGCCCGGCGCGTGCCGCTGCTGCCCTACCTCGACGACACCGACGCCGAGCCCTGGGGGCTCGACGTCCGCATCGAGATGCGGCTCGACGGCGAGCTCGTCTCCTGCCCGCCGGCCGACCTCCTGTACTGGACGCCGGCCCAGCAGGTGGCGCACACGACCGTCAACGGCGCGTCCCTGCGCACCGGCGACCTGTTCGCCTCCGGCACCGTCTCCGGCCCGGCGCCCGGCCAGCGCGGCTCGCTCATCGAGCTCACCTGGAACGGTCAGGAGCCCCTGACCCTCGCCGACGGCACCACCCGCACCTTCCTCGAGGACGGCGACGTCGTCACCCTCAGCGCCACCGCACCCGGCACCGGCGGTGGACGCATCTCCCTCGGCGAGGTCACCGGCCGCGTCGAGCCGGCGCCCTGACGCCGGGTCAGGCGTTGCCGCGGCGGGCCTGCTCGCGCTCGATCGCCTCGAACAGCGCCTTGAAGTTGCCCTTGCCGAAGCCCAGCGAGCCGTGCCGCTCGATGAGCTCGAAGAAGACGGTCGGCCGGTCGCCGACGGGCTTGGTGAAGATCTGCAGCAGGTAGCCGTCCTCGTCGCGGTCGACCAGGATGCCGCGGCTCTGCAGCTGCTCGATCGGCACCCGCACCGTGCCGATGCGCGCCCGCAGCGCGGGGTCCTCGTAGTAGGAGTCCGGCGTGGCGAGGAACTCCAACCCCTCGGCCCGCATGGCGTCCACGGTGCCCACGATGTCGCCGGTGGCCAGGGCGACGTGCTGCACGCCCGGGCCGCCGTAGAAGTCGAGGAACTCGTCGATCTGCGAGCGCTTCTTCCCCACGGCCGGCTCGTTGAGCGGGAACTTGACCCGGTGGTTGCCGTTGGCGACGACCTTGCTCATCAGCGCCGAGTACTCGGTGGCGATGTCCTCGCCGACGAACTCGGCCATGTTGGTGAAGCCCATGACGCGGTTGTAGAAGTCCACCCAGGTGTCCATGGCGCCGAGCTGCACGTTGCCGACGACGTGGTCGACGGCCTGGAACAGCCGCCGCGGCCGGCCCGGCCGAGGCCGGTGGGACGACGTCCGCGCGACGTGGCCGGGCAGGTACGGGCCGGTGTAGCGGGAACGGTCGACCAGCGTGTGCTGGGTGTCGCCGTAGGCGGCGATCGCGGCGAGGCGGACGGTGCCGTGCTCGTCGGTGAGGTCGTGCGGCTCGGCGAGCACGGTGGCGCCCACGGTCCGCGCGTGCGCGACGCAGCGGTCGACGTCGGGCACGGACAGGGCGATGTCGACGACGCCGTCGCCGTGCCGGCGGTGGTGGTCGGCCAGCGGGCTGGCCGGGTTGCAGGCGCCGGTGACGACGAACCGGGCCGCCCCGGACCGCAGCACGAAGGAGACGGAGTCGCGGTTGCCGGTCTCCGGCCCGGAGTAGGCGACCAGCTCCATGCCGAGCGCCGACTGCAGGAAGTGCGTGGTCTGGGTGGCGTTGCCGACCACCCACACCAGCGCGTCCCAGCCGGTGACCGGGAACGGGTCGGTCGAGGCGTCGTACTCGACCAGCCCGACCAGCTGCCGCAGCTGGCCGGCGTCCAGTTGCGCGAGGCGCTCCTCGTCGTCGAGAACCTGCTCGAGGCCCACGGCCCTCTCCCCTCTCGGAACGGTGCGGTGCCCACCGCACACCCGGCCCCGACACCTGGGCAAGCGGTATCGCGATCGCTGGACGAGCTGCGCAGCCCGGGCGTGCAGCAACACCCTGGACTGTGCAGACTGCACACCGGGACGCCGACGGCAGGAGGACGGCGATGGCCGACCGGACCGGGCTCGACGCGCTCGACGTGGCGCTGCTCGCCGCGCTCGAGGACCACCCCCGCGCCGGGGACCTGGAGCTGTCGCGGGTCACCGGCGTCGCCCGCGGCACCGTGTCGGCGCGGCTGCGGCGCCTCGAGGACGGCGGCGTCGTCACCGGGTACGGGCCGCGGGTCGACGTCGCGGCGGCCGGCTTCGGCGTCCAGGCGTTCGTGACCCTGGAGATCGCGCAGGGGGCCATCGACGAGGTGCGGCACGACCTGGCCGCCATCCCCGCCGTCCTGGAGGCGCACGCCACCACCGGCCGGGGGGACGTGCTGTGCCGGGTGGCCGCAGGCTCCCACGAGGAGCTGCAGCAGGTCCTGGTCGACCTCAACCGCTCCCCGGCGGTGGTGCGCTCGACCAGCGTCGTCGCGCTGTCGGAGCTGGTGCCCTGGCGGACTCGCCCGCTGCTGGAGGCCGGGGCCGCGCCCGGGGTCGGCCGGTCGGGCGTGTCTCGGCCGCCCTCCCGGCCCTGACCGCTCTCCGGTTGGCGGTCCGGCGGCTGCCGCAGAAAGATGCTGCCCGCAGCCGAGAAGAGCGCTGCCCCCGCCGAGCCCTCCACCGGACACCTGGTCCCAGACGAGAGGAACGGACATGGCGCACGGTCCAGCCGCCGACGGCGGCGACCTCCAGAAGGGCCTCAAGCAGCGGCACCTGACGATGATCGCGATCGGGGGCGTCATCGGCGCGGGCCTGTTCGTCGGCTCGGGCGCCATCATCGGGGAGGTCGGCCCGGCCGCCTTCCTCACCTACGCCATCACCGGCGTCCTGATCGTCATGGTCATGCGGATGCTCGGCGAGATGGCGGTGGCCAACCCCTCGACGGGGTCGTTCGCCGACTACGCCCGCCAGTCGCTCGGCGGCTGGGCCGGCTTCAGCGTGGGCTGGCTGTACTGGTACTTCTGGGTCATCGTCGTCGGCTTCGAGGCCGTGGCCGGGGCCGGGATCCTGCAGCGCTGGCTGCCCGGCGTCCCGCTGTGGCTCATGGCGCTGGTCCTCATGCTGCTCATGACCGCGACCAACCTGTTCTCGGTGGCCTCCTACGGGGAGTTCGAGTACTGGTTCGCCGGCGTGAAGGTCGCCACGATCATGGTCTTCATCGGCCTCGGGACGCTCTACGTCCTGGGGCTGTGGCCGAACCGCGACCTGGACTTCTCCAACCTCACCGCGCACGGCGGGTTCTTCCCCAACGGGGTCGGCGCGCTGTTCGGCGGCATCGTCATCGTGATCTTCTCGATGGTGGGCGCGGAGATCGCCACGATCGCCGCCGCGGAGTCCGACGAGCCCGAACGCGGCATCGTCAAGGCGACGAACTCCGTCGTCTTCCGCATCTCGATCTTCTTCGTGGGCTCGATCTTCCTGCTGGCCACGATCCTCCCCTGGAACTCCACGGAGCTCGGGGAGTCGCCCTACGTGGCCGCCATGGCGCAGATGGGGATCCCGGCGGCGGCCGACATCATGAACGCGGTCGTGCTGACCGCGGTCCTGTCGTGCCTGAACTCCGGCCTCTACACCGCCTCGCGGATGCTGTTCGTGCTGGCTGCCCGGCACGAGGCCCCCGGCCGGATGCTGTCGATCAGCAAGCGCGGGGTGCCCGCCTGGGCGATCCTCTCGTCCTCGGTCATCGGGTTCCTCTGCGTGATCGCCGCCTACGTCTCCCCGGACACGGTCTTCCTGTTCCTGCTCAACTCCTCCGGCGCGATCATCCTGTTCGTCTACCTGCTGATCACCCTCTCGCAGCTGCGGATGCGGCCGACCATCCCGCCGGAGCGGCTGCGGGTGAAGATGTGGCTCTACCCGGTCCTCACCCTGCTCACGGCGGCCGCCATCCTCGCGATCCTCGTGCAGATGTTCGTCCGGGCGGATACGCGGTCGCAGCTCCTGCTCAGCCTGCTCGCCTGGGCGCTCGTGCTCGTGGCCTACGCCGTCCGGCGCAGGGTGATCGGCGACGCCCACCTCACGCAGGACGGCGTGGCCGCCGAGCAGCGCGCCGACCGGTGGATGCACGAGCACGGCGCGGTCGTGGACACCGAGGTCGACGCCGCCGTGGGCGAGGGACGGCTCGACCCCCGGGTCATCCGGCGCATGGACGAGGAGGGCTACCCCACCGAGGGCCCCTGACCGGCCCGGGCGAGGCCGGCCTCAGTCGCCGGTCGTCGCCCGGCGGCGGACGCGGCGGTCGAACCGGTCGCGCCCGCCGCCGAGCGGCCGGCCGAGGTGCTCCCCCAGCCCGATCCCGGCGGCGAGCCCGAGCCCGACCGCCGCGGCGCCGACGAGCGCGCCGAGCCCGCCGAGGACGTCGGCGTCCACGACGATCGCGTACAGGCCCCGGTAGATCGCCAGCCCGGGCAGCAGCGGCACGATGCCGCAGACCGCGACCAGCAGGGGCGGGATCTGCAGCCGCTCGGTCAGGGACTCCCCGCAGAACCCGACGACGACGGCGGCGGCCGCGGCCGCTACCGCCGGACCCGCACCGAGCGCGCCGGCCGCCGAGGACGTCGCCCAGGCCAGCGCGCCGGCCACGGTGGCGATGCCGACGGCGCGCGGGCGGGCGTGCGACGCGAGCGCCCAGCAGCCGGCGATCCCGGCCGCGGCGGCCAGGGCGACGGCGGAGGGCACCGGGGACGGCGAGGGGTCGGCGACGGCCAGCGGGAGCCCCGCCCGCCGGGCCAGGTCCAGCACGCCGCCGATGCCGACGACGATGCCGGCCGTCAGGGTGAGCACCTCGAAGGAGCGCGCTCCGGCGGTGACCGGGAAGCCGGTGATCGCGTCCTGGGCCGCGCCGACGAGGGACAGGCCGGCGAGGAGCACCACGATCCCCGCGGCGACGACCAGCGAGCTCGGGACGTCGACGTGCCAGACGGCGAGCAGGACGGCCACGCCGGTCACCACCGCGGCGCCGGCGGCCTGCTGGAAGAACATCGGCAGCCCGCGCCGGTCGAGGGCGCGCATCATCTGCTCGATCGAGGCCGTGGTGAGCGCGGCGACCAGGGCCACCAGCCAGCCGCCGCCGAACAGGAAGGCGATGGACCCGGCCACGCCCGACCAGCCCAGCGCGTGGATGCCGCGGCGGTAGGGGTGCGGGGCCGACACGACGTGGTCGAGGCGGCGGTGGGCGTCCTCGATGTCCAGGTGGTCCGCCGCGACCGCCCGCGCCAGGTCGGTGATCCCCTGCAGGCGGGTGTAGTCCATGCCCCCGGTGCGCACGGTGCGCATCGCGGTGAGCGGCAGCGCGCCCTCCCGGTCGTGGCTGACGACCAGGGTGCTGAACGTGACGTCGACCTGGCAGCTGGCCAGCCCGTAGGCGGCCGCCACGCGCAGGACCGTGGCGGTCACGTCGGCCGCCGGGGCCCCGACGGCGAGCATCGACTCCCCGATGCGCAGGGCCAGCCCGAGCGCCGCGTGCGCGGTGGCGTCGTCCACCCCGCCGCGCTGGGCGCGCAGGCCGATGGGTGCGGTGGGGGGCTGGAAACCCGAGATCACCCGCCGGGCCCGGTCCGGCAGGCGGGCGTACCGGGACTGGGGGGACCGGTTGACGGGGAGCACACCACCAGGCTAGGGGCGCGCAGCCGGCCTCCCCGGCGTCCGGCGGGGAGCGTCGCTGTGGCATCGGTGACAGGCACGGGCGCGGCCCGTGCGGACCGGCAGGGGGTCCGATCGCTCAGCCCGACGCGGCCGGCCGAGCCACCCGGCGCACCAGCCAGTCCGCCGCCATCTCCCGGGCGCGCTGCACGGGGTCCCCCGTGTCGAGCCCCGGGGTGGTCGCCTGACGGGCCAGTCGGGCGAGGGCGCCGTCGTAGAGGCCGAGCAGCCCGTCGGCGACGTCGGTGGGGTCGGCTGCACCGGCCGCCTCGGCCAGCTGGTGCAGCCGGTCGGCCAGGAGACGCGAGTCGGCGACGAGCCACCGGTGGCCCGGGTGGTCCGGTGGCAGTTCGGTCGCCGCGGCGAGGAAGGCGCACCCGCGACGGTTCTGCTGGACCGCCCGGAAGCGGGAGACGGCGTCGAACACCGACAGGAGCCGGTCGACCGGACCGGCCGGCTCCGCCAGGACGTCGTCCCAGGTCTGCTGCCAGCGTCGGAAGCGGCGTTCGAGGTAGGCCGCGACGAGCGCGTCCTTGCCGGAGAAGTGGGCGTACATCGTGGCCGGCGACACGTGCGCGCGGGCCAGGACGGCGTCCACCCCGGTCGCGGCGATCCCGGACTCGTAGAAGAGCTCGCCGGCGGTGTCGAGCAGACGTTCCCGGGCCGGTCGGCTGGCGGCAGCAGGAGACATCCCACTACTGTAACGATCGTTATGGTGAAACGACCGTTACGGTCCCCGGTCGGCCGGGGCGGCGCGCTCGTGGTCCCGGGACTGCTGGTCATCGCGGTCACCTACGGCCTGGCCCGGTACGGGTTCGGCCTGCACCTGCCGCGGTTCCGGTCCGACCTGGGGCTGTCGACCGGGTCCGCCGGTGCGATCGCCGCGGGGAGCTACCTCGCCTACTGCGTCGCCGCGGTCCTCGGCGTGCGACTCGTGGCCCGCGGCCGGGCGCGGCAGGCGCTGTGGGTCGCCGGCGGCAGCGCCGCCATCGGGTCCGTGGTCGTCGCCTCCTCGTGGACGGGACCCGTCCTGGCCGCCGGGGTCCTGGTCGCCGGAGCCGGAGCGGGTGCCGCCACACCGGCGCTGGTCGCCGCCGTGGCCGCGACCGTGCCGCCGTCCGTGGGGGCTCGTGCCCAGGCCGTGGTCAACAGCGGTACCGGGGCCGGCGTGGTCGTCGGGGGCCTGGTGGTGCTCGCCTGGCCGGCGCAGTGGCGCGGCGCATGGCTCGGCTACGCCGTCGGCGCGCTGCTCGCGACCTGGTGGGCCGACCACGCCGCCACGTGGCCCTCTCCCGCCGCCGCCCCGGAGCCACCGGACCCTGGGGGCCGGCTGCTGCGGCACGCCCGCCCGCTGGCCGCGAGCCTGCTGGCCGGGGCCGGCGGGGCGGCCGTGTGGACCTTCGGGCGCGACCTGGTGACCGAGAGCGGGCTCGGTCCACAGGCGACTGGGGTGCTGTGGTGCCTGCTGGGTGCGGCCGCCCTCCTCGGCGGCCTCAGCGGCGGCCTGGTCGAGCGGGCCGGGCTCGGAACCGCCTGGGTGGTCTCCGTCGGGGTCACCGCCGGCGGTACGACGCTGCTGTCCTGGCGCCCCGGGTCCGCCCCCGTCGCGGCGGCGGCGCTGGCGGTCTTCGGATGCGGCTTCGTGGCACTGAGCGGCGTGCTCATCGCCTGGGGCGCCCAGCTGACGCCGGGTTCACCCGCCCGGGCGGCGGCGCTGCTGTTCATCGCGCTGACCGCCGGGCAGGCCGCCGGCGCGCTCGGCGTCGGCGCCCTCGCCGACGCCACCACCACCCGGGCCGCGTTCCTCGCCGCCGCCGGCCTCCTGCTCGCCGCCGCGGTGACCGCTCCACCGCTGGCTCCGCCCCCGGCCGGCCCCCGCGATCCCCGCGGGGTGCCCGCCGTCAGGCACGTCCTTCCGCGTCCGCGCCCAGCGACCGAGGACCTGACCCGGCCACCGCTCCGTCGACACGGCCGCCCCTCCTGTCCCGGTCCGCCGCGCTGACCGGCGCGCAGCTCGGCGCCACGGCGGCACCGGACGTGCGGGAGGCTGTCCAGCCGCCGGTCGCGGTGACAACCTCGGCGCATGGACGTGCACCTGCGCGACCTCCGGTACTTCCTCGCGGTGGCCGACGAGCTGCACTTCACGCGCGCCGCCCAGCGGTTGTTCGTGTCCCAGCCGGCGCTCAGCCGGCAGATCCAGGCGCTGGAGCAGCACGTCCGCGCACCGCTGTTCGAGCGCCGGCCGGGCGGCGTGGCCCTCACCGTGGGGGGACGGGCGCTGCAGGCGCACGCCCGGCAGGTGGTGGCCGCGTGGGACGAGACGCAGCACGCCGTCGCCGAGGCCGTGGCGGCCGCGGCCAGGGAGCTCGTCGTGGGGCTGTCGATCAGCGTCGGGCGGGGGGTGCTCCCGGCGGCGACCCGCGCCTTCCAGGAGCGGCACCCCGACGCCCGCGTCCGGCTGCACCAGGTCGGCTTCGACGACCCGACGGTGGGCCTGGCCGACGGCACCGCCGACGTCGCCTTCTGCTGGCTGCCGCTGCCGGGGGACGGACTGCGGTGGCGCGTCCTGTTCACCGAGCCGCGTCAGGTGGCGCTCCCGGTCGACCACCCGCTCACCGCCCGGGACGAGCTGGGAATGGGCGACCTGCTCGACGAGCCCTTCCTCGCCCTCCCCGAGTCGGCCGGGAGCCTGCGGTCCTTCTGGCTCGCGGAGGACGCGCGCGGCGGCCGGCCGGCGCGGGTCGCCGCCGTCGTCCACGGCCCGGAGGAGGTGGTCGAGGCGCTCGGCCGCGGGCTCGGCGTCGCCCTCATCAGCGGCGGGAACGCCGAGATCTACCGCCGTCCGGAGTTCGTCGTGCGCCCGGTGCGGGGGCTGGCCCCCGCGCAGCTGGCCGTCGTCTGGCGCGACGGCGACCGCCGGCCGCAGGTGCACGACTTCGTGCTGGCCTGCGGAGCCGCGGCCACCGCCGTCTCCGGGACCGCGGGCCCGGTCTGAACGCGGCGGGCCGGCGTCAGGCCGGCGGCGCGGCGTCCGACAGCGGCAGCCGCACCACGAACCGGGTGTCCCCGGGCCGCGACCGCACCTTCAGCACCCCGCCGTGCCGATTGGTGACGATGCGCCAAGCGACGTCGAGCCCCAGCCCGGTCCCCTGGCCCACCGGCTTGGTGGTGAAGAAGGGCTCGAACACCCGCCGGCGCACCTCCTCCGGGATGCCCGGGCCGGTGTCGGCCACCTCCACGACGGCGGAGTCCCCCTCCACGGCGGTGCGCAGCATGAGCGTGCCGGAGCCGCCCATGGCGTCGAGCGCATTGTCGATGAGGTTGGTCCACACCTGGTTGAGCTCCGCGGCGTAGGCCGGCACCGGCGGCAGGCCGCGGTCGTACTCCTTCACCACCCGGATCCCCGGACCGGTCTTCGCGCTGAGGACGACCAGCGTGGCGTCCAGGCCGGCGTGCAGGTCGGTCGGCTGGTGCGGCGTGCGGTCCAGCTGCGAGTACTGCTTGGCCGCGCCCACCAGGTGCGAGATGCGGGCGGTGCTCTCGATGATCTCGCCGAGCAGCAGCTCGGTCTCCACCGTGTAGGCCAGCCAGTGCAGCGCCGGCTCCAGGTCCGCGCCGACGGCGTCGGCCACCAGGTCCAGGCACTCGACGTCCAGGCCGGCCGGGACGAAGACCGCCGCGAGCTCCCACGGCCGGTCGACGCCGTGGTCGTCGAGCCAGTCGCCGAGCTCGTCCTCCCGGTCCGACCGCTCCAGCGCGGAGAGCTCGCCGGTGGTGCCGATCCGGGCGACGAACCGCTCCTGCAGGTCGGTCAGCCGGCGCAGCTGCTCCCCGTCGAGCCTGCCCTCTGCCAGCAGCGCCAGCTTGTGCCGCATCCCGGCCACCCGCTCGCGCAGCGCCGACGTCGCGCGGGAGGCCGCGGCGGCCGGGTTGTTCAGCTCGTGGGTGAGCCCGGCGGTCAGCTTGCCCAGCGCCAGCAGCCGCTCGCGCTGGCCGACCAGCTCCTCGGAGTTGCGGCTCCCGAGGAACAGCCCCTGCAGCAGGTGGACGGCCATGGGGAACCAGCGGCGGAACACGGCGGCGAACTCCGCGGCCGGCAGCGCGAGGAACGTGCAGTCGGTGACCGCCCGCACCGTCGCCGGGTAGCGTTGGTCGATCTGGTCACCCAGGTAGAACTGCACGGCGCCGCTGTAGACGCCCGGCGCGTCCGTCCGCACCGTCTCCACCTCGTCGCGCCCGACGCGGCGCACCATGCTCAGCGTCCCCGACAGCAGGACGGAGAAGCACTCGGCCGGCTCGCCCTCGACCGAGACCTCGCTGCCCGCCGGGAACGCCACCACGTCGCCGGCTGCGGCCACCCACTGCAGCTGGGCGTCGTCGAGGTCGGCGAAGAGGAACAGCTCGCGCAGCCGCGCCGGGGAGAGCCGGGCGGCCGCGGCCGCGCCGGGGGCGCTCACCGCTCCCCCAGGTACCGGTGCACCAGGGTGACCGCCATGGCCCCCTCGCCGACGGCCGAGGCCACCCGCTTGACCGACTGCGCGCGGACGTCACCGGCGACGAACACCCCGGGGACGCTGGACTCCAGGAGCCACGGGTCCCGCGGCAGGTGCCAGCCCGGCGGGGAGGCCCCGTCGACGAGCAGGTCGGGGCCGGTCGGCAGGAAGCCGCGGCCGTCGCGGGCCACGACGCCGTCGAGCCACTCGGTGCGCGGGGCGGCGCCGATGAAGACGAACAGGTGGGACGCGGGCACGGTCTCCACCCGGCCGGTGGCGTCGCGCAGGTCGAGCTCCTCCAGGTGGTCCCCGCCCCGGACGGCGGCCACGGACGTGCCGGTGCGGACGACGACGTTCGGGATCGCCGCGAGCTGCTGGACCAGGTAGTGCGACATCGAGGCCTCCAGGGACGGGCCGCGGACCAGCAGGGTGACGCAGCTGGCGTGCCGGGCGAAGAACACCGCCGACTGCCCCGCGGAGTTGGCGCCGCCCACGACGTAGACGTGCCCGCCGGCGCAGGCAGCGGCCTCGGTGATCGCCGAGCCGTAGTAGACGCCGCGGCCGGTGAGCTCGCCGGCGCCCTCGGCGTCCAGCTGCCGGTAGGAGACACCGGTGGCGAGGACGACCGCGTGGGCGGAGAGGCAGCCGCCGTCGGCGAACCGCACCACCCGCGCCGGCCCGTCGGTCTCCAGCGCGGTGACGGCGCGGGCGGTGAGCATCTCCGCGCCGAACTTGGCCGCCTGCCGCCGGGCCCGCTCGGCCAGCTGTCCTCCCGACACCCCGTCGGGGAAGCCGAGGTAGTTCTCGATCCGGCTGCTCTGGCCGGCCTGCCCGCCCGTGGCCTGTCGCTCGACCAGCACCGTCCGCAACCCCTCGGAGGCGCCGTAGACCGCCGCACCGAGGCCGGCGGGACCGCCGCCGACCACCACGAGGTCGCAGAAGTCGGCGCTGGGCTCGACGGTGAGCCCGACCGCGGCGGCCAGCCGCGCCTCGCTGGGCGCGAGCAGCGCCCGCCCGTCGGGCGGGACCACGACGGGGACGTCGTCGGGCCCGGCGCCGGCCGCGGCCAGCAGCCGCCGCCCCTCGGGTTCCTCGACGCTGTACCAGCGGTAGGGGACGGCGTTGCGGGCCAGGAAGTCCCGGGCGGCGAAGGACGGCGCCGACCAGTGGTGCCCGACGATCCGCACGTCCTGCACGGCGGCGTCGGGGCTGGCCAGCCAGGTCTCGAGCATGGCGTCCACGACCGGGTAGAGCTTCTCCTCCGGCGGCTCCCACGGCTTGAGCAGGTAGTGGTCGACGTCGACGAGGTTGATCGCCTGGATCGCGGCGTCGGTGTCGGCGTAGGCGGTGAGCAGGGCCCGGCGGGCGCGGGGGAAGAGGTCCATCGCCTGCTCGAGGAAGGCGATGCCGTCCATCTGGGGCATCCGGTAGTCGGCCAGCATCGCGGCCACGGGGTCCCCCCGCAGCTTCAGCTCCCGCAGGGCGCCCAGGGCCTCGTCGCCGGAGGACGCGCGCACGACCCGGTAGCGCTCGCCGTAGCGGCGGCGCAGGTCGCGGGCCACCGCACGGGAGACCCCGGGGTCGTCGTCCACGGTGAGCAGGACGGGCCTGGCGGGCCCGCCGGTCCGACCGGCAGCCTCGTCGGTCCGGGTCATGCGTCCTCCTGGGGAACGGGGGCCGGGTGCCCGTCGGGCACCCCGACGAGGGCGGCGAGCTCGGCGTCGGTGGGGTCGCGCAGGACACGCTCGGCCCGCCACACCACCACCGGGAGGTCGTCCTCGGTGACGCCGAGGTCGGCCAGCAGCCCGGTGTCGTCGTCCTCGGTGTCGACGTCGACGACGGCGACGGTCAGGCCGTGGACCTCGGCGAAGCGCCGCAGCCGGGCGGTACCGGGCGACGTCGCCCGCCCGATCACCCGCAGGTCGGCCGCCAGCTCCAGCAGTCTTGAGCGGCGGATGAGGAACGCGCGCAGGACGGTCTCCTTGAGCGCGGGGTCGGCGGCGAAGGCGGTCCGCACCTGCGCGTCGGGGACGGTGAGGACCTCGGCGGTGCGCACCACCACGGCGGTCAGGAACACCGGGCGGTCGCTGAAGAGGTCCAGCTCGCCGAGGAAGCGCCGCTCCCCGTGCACGGAGACCACCCGCTGGTCGGGAGCGCCGGCGTGCTCGACCACGGCCACCGCGCCGGAGAGGACGACCTGGAAGTCGTAGCCGGGGTCGCCCTCCCGGAACAGCGTCTCGCCGGGCTGCCACGTCCGGCGGGCCCCGGACCGGGCGAGCAGGGCCAGCTGGGCGTCGGTCAGGCGGGGGAAGGCGCCGTGGCGGTCCGGCGTCTCGGGCAGGTCGGGCGACAGCGGGGTCGGGACGCCGCCGGGGACCGCTCGCCGCTCACCGGCGTGGGGACCGAGCGCGGGCAGCACCGGCCCGCCGGCCGTGCTCCCGGCCGTGTTCCCGGCCGTGTTCCCGGCCGTGTTCCCGGCGGGGTCCGCGACCGGCTGCCCGTCCTCCCTGGCCGCGGCGAGCAGCGCCGCGGCCAGGGTGTCCGCGTCGAAGGGGCCGGTGTGGCGGCGGCCGCCGACGAAGAAGGTCGGCGTGCCCTCGACCCCGCTGGCCTCCGCGGACTCGACGTCCTCCTGCACCCGGCGGGCGTAGCGGCCGGCGCCGAGGTCGCGGGCGAAGCGCGGCACGTCCAGGCCGATCGCCGCGGCGTGCTCCAGCAGGTCGCCGGGCAGGAGGTGGTCCTGGTCGGCGAAGAGCCGGTCGTGCATCTCCCAGAAGCGGCCCTGGGCGGCGGCGACCTCGGCCGCCTCGGCGGCCAGCCGGGCGTGCGGGTGGACGTCGACCAGGGGCACGTGCCGGAAGACGTAGCGCAGCCGGTCGCCGAACCGCTCGCGCAGCTCCTCGACCGCGCCGGTGGCCCGGCCGCAGAACGGGCACTCGAAGTCGCCGTACTCGACCAGGGTGAGCGGCGCGTCGACCGGCCCGCGGACGTGGTCGCGGGCCGGGTCGACGGGCCGGTCGAGCAGCACGGGACGGGCGGTCCCGGCAGGCCGGCGGCGGTCGGCGAGGCGGAACAGCGCCCACCCGAGGAGTGCGGCCAGCACCGAGGCCGCGAGGACGCCCACGCGCGCCTGGTCGGCGACCTGCTCCTCGGCCTCGCCGAAGGCCAGGTCGACGATGAACAGCGAGATGGTGAAGCCGATGCCCGACAGCGCCGCGCCCCCGGCCAGCTGCGCGCCGGTGAGGCCCGGCGCGAGCCGCCCCAGCCGCAGCCGCACGGCCAGCGCGGTGCCGAGCAGGATGCCGACGAGCTTGCCCAGGACCAGCCCGGCGACCACGCCGAGCGTCACCGGCGAGGACGCCGCGGCCCGCAGGGTCTCGCCGGTGAGCGGGACGCCGGCGTTGGCCAGCGCGAAGACCGGCACGATCACGAAGCTCGTCCACGGCTGCCACAGCTGCTGCAGCCGCTCCCCGGCCGACACCGACCGGTCGATCGACAGCCGCGCCGCCCGCGCGAACCCGGGGTTGGGCGACTGCTGGTAGGCGCGCACGAGCCGGGCGGCGTCGGCGACCTCCTCCCGCCGGGCCGTGTAGGCGGGGGTGGACAGTGCGATGACCACCCCGGCCAGGGTCGGGTGGACGCCGGACTCGTGCATCGCCACCCACACGCCGAGGCCGAGCACGAGGTAGGCCGGGCCGCGCCACACCCGGAGGTGGCGCAGCGCTGCCATCAGGGCCAGCCCGAGCACGGCCAGGGCGAGCGGCAGCAGCCGCAGGGAGTCGGTGTAGAAGACGGCGATCACGCTGAGCGCCCCGACGTCGTCGGCGATGGCGAGGGTGAGCAGGAACAGCCGCAGCTGGGCCGGGCAGGCCGGGCCCACCAGCGCCAGCACGCCGAGCAGGAACGCGGTGTCGGTGGAGATCACCACGCCCCAGGCCGACGCCGCCTCGTCGCCCAGGTTGAAGGCGACGTAGACCAGCGCCGGCACCACCAGGCCGGTGAGCGCGGCCAGCGCGGGCACCGCGGCCCGGCGCCGGTCGGTGAGGTCGCCGATGGCGAGCTCGCGCTTGATCTCCAGCCCGACGACGAAGAAGAAGAACACCATGAGCCCGTCGTTGACCCAGTGCCGCAGGTCCAGGGCGAGCTCGGCGCCTCCCCAGCGGAGGGCGAACTCGGTGTGCCAGAAGGCCGCGTAGCTCTCCCCCACCGGCGAGTTGGCCCAGCCCAGCGCGGCCAGCGTGGCGATCAGCAGCAGGCCGGCGCTCCCGGCCTCCGTGCGCAGCGAGCGCCGCAGCGGCGCGACCCGCGCCATGAGACCGCTGCCGCCGGCGGACGACTGCCCGTCGGTGCCGGGCCCACCGGGCGGGCGCACGGCCGGGATGCTGCCGGCGCTCACGCCGCGCCGTCCCGGGCCGCCCGGGACGGCCCGCCGGCCGGCTGCGGCGGGTGCAGCTGGGGTCCGGCGACACCGCAGTGCAGGCACTCCTCCACCCGCAGCCGCCCACCCTCCGGCGCCGCCCTGGCTCCCGTCGCCCCCAGCGGACGGCGGATGGTCGCCGCGGCCACCAGCGCCCCGGCGGCCAGCAGCCCGGTGCAGATCAGCAGCGCCGTCCGGAAACCGGCTCCGAACGCGGCCGGGTCGGTGTAGTCGTTCCCGCCGATCCCGGCCACCACGGGGACGACGGCGAGCGCCAGCAGGCCGGCGGCACGCGCGACGGCGTTGTTGACGCCCGACGCGACACCGGCGAAGCGGTCCTCGGCGGAGTCGAGCACGGTCGCGGTGAGCGGGGCGACCAGCAGCACCAGCCCGGCGCCGAACACCACGGCGCCGGGGACGACGTCGGTGACGTAGGACGCCCCGGGACCGATCCGCCGCAGGAGCAGCAGACCGGCGGCCGCCAGCAGGGGGCCGGCCGTCATGGGCAGCCGCGGCCCGATCCGCTGCGCCAGGGCGCCGGCGCGGGCCGAGAACAGCAGCATGAGCACGGTCACCGGGAGCAGCGCGGTGCCGGCGAGCAGCGGGCTGAACCCGGCCACGACCTGCAGCTGCAGGACCAGCAGCACGAACACCACCCCGAGGGCGGCGTAGACGAGCAGCGTCACCACGTTGGCCGCGGTGAACTGCCGGCTGCGGAACAGCGCGGGCGGCACCAGCGGGTGCCGGGACCGGCGCTGGACGACGGCGAACGCCGCCAGCGCCAGCACCCCGACGGCGCCCCAGAGCAGCGCCTCCCCGCCGCGGCCGGCCCCACCGGCGGCGGTGAGGGCGTAGGTCAGCCCGCCGAGGCCGGCGACGACCAGCGCCGTCCCCGTCCAGTCCAGGGCGGGCGCGGCGTCCGGGTCGCGCGTCTCGGGCACGTGCCGGGCCGCCACCGCCACGATCACGGCGGCCAGCGGCAGGTTGACCAGGAAGACCGCGCGCCAGCTCCACTCGACCAGCCAGCCACCGACGAAGGGGCCGACCGCGCCGGCGACCCCGCCGAGCCCGGACCACGCGCCGACCGCGGCGGCACGGTCGGCGCCGGCGAAGGACGCGGAGATGATCGCCAGGCTGCCGGGGGTCAGCAGCGCTCCCCCGACCCCCTGCAGCGCCCGCGCCACGACCAGCGTCCCCACGTCCGGCGCCAGCCCGCACAGCAGGGACGCCGCGGCGAACCACGTGACCCCCACGACGAAGACCCGCCGCCGGCCCAGCCGGTCGCTCAGCGAACCCCCGAGCAGGATCAGCGAGGCGAGGGTCAGCGTGTAGGCGTTGACCGTCCACTGCAGGCCGGTGAAGTCGGCGCCCAGGTCGGCGCCGATCCGCTCCAGGGCCACGTTGACCACCGTCGCGTCGAGCATCGCGAGGCTCGAGCCCAGGACGGTGGTGAGCAGGACCCAGCGCGCCTGGCGCGTGCCCATGCGCAGGCCACCGGGCGCCGTCCCGCCGTCCCGCGGGAGCCCGGTCTCAGCCGGCACGACCGGCCGGCCCGCGACGGTCGCCGCCCACCCAGCTCCGCACCCGACCTCCTCAGCGGCCCCCTGCGCGCGGCCGGGAGGCCCATCCGACGGCCGCCCCTCGCCGACGTCCGGACGAGGCGGGTCGTCAGGAGACTGCCACGGCGGGCGGTCCTGTCCAATGACGAACCCGATGACCGGACCGCATGACCGCGGATCGACGGCCGCCTCCCACCGGCAGGTCCGCTCGGCGTTGTGCGGTGTCAGGTCTCCTGACAGGCTCGCTCCGGGGGAGACCGGCGGAGGGGGCCGAGATGGACCTGGCACGCGACCGGCAGTCGGCGGCGCCGTCCGTCGTGACCGGTGACCGGTGACCGTCCTCGTCGCCGGCGCCACCGGCACGGTCGGCAGCGAGGTCGTCCGCCGCCTGGCCACCCTCCGCGTCGACGTCCGCGCCGGCACGCGCGACCCGCAGCGCGCGGCCGCCGCGCTCCCGACGGGGGTGCCCGCCGTCCGGCTCGACCTCGAGGACGCCGCCACCTGGCCGGCCGCCCTCGACGGCGTCGAGGCGCTGTTCCTGCTGCGCCCGCCGGAGGTGGCCCGGGTCGGGCGGCTGCAGCCCTTCCTCGACGCGGTCGTCGCCGCCGGGGTCTGGCGGGTCGTCCTGCTGTCGGTGCAGGCGGCCGGTCGCAACCCCCTGCTCCCCCACCGCGCCCTGGAGAAGCGCGTCGAGGCCACCGGCCTGGCCTGGACCCACCTGCGGCCGGCGAACTTCCACCAGAACCTGCTCACCGTGCACCGCGCCCAGATCCGGGACCGGTCGCGGATCTCGGTGCCGGCGGGCAACGGCCGGACCGCGCACGTCGACGTCCGCGACCTCGCCGAGGTGGCCGCCGCGGCGCTGACCGCGCCGGGCCACGAGGGCCGGGCCTACGAGCTGACCGGCCGGGAGGCGCCGACCTTCGCCGAGATCGCCGCCACCCTGTCCGCGGTGCTCGGCCGCCCGATCGTCTACCCGCACCCGGGTGTCATCGCCTTCGTGCGGGAGGAGCTGGCCGAGGGCACGCCCCCCGGGCTGGTCCTGGTCATGAGCCTGCTGTTCACCACCACCCGGCTGGGCCTGGCCGGGCGCACCACCGACGAGCTCGCCCGTCTGCTCGGCCGCGAACCGACCACGCTGCGCCGTTTCGTCGAGGACCACGCCGACGCCTGGCGGTAGGCCTCGCGGCCGACGGGAGGAGGGCCACCGCGGGAGGACGGGGGCCCCGCGGTCTCGTCCCCATGCCACGGAGTCATCGGGACGGGCATTGGACGCCGACGGTGGCCGGACCCCATGGTGGGCGGCGGCAGGAGGACCGACCGGTGTCGCGCCACCGCCCTCCTCCCCGGTCACCGGCGCGCCGCCCGCCGCGGCACGGGCTCCGGCCCGCCTGGTGGCGGCCCACCCGGTCGGTGCGGCCCGACGCGGACGAGGACGGAGGACGCGGTGTCCCAGCAGGCGGTACCCGGGCAGGCGGTGTCCCGGCAGGCGGTGTCCCGGCAGGCGGTACCCGGGCAGGCGGTGTCCCGGCAGGCGGTGTCCCGGCAGGCGGTGGAGTTCCCCGGCTCCGACGAGCGCCTGGCCGGCCGGCTGTTCCTGCCCGGTTGGGCCTGGCCACCGACGTCGCCGCCGCCCGTCTGCGCGTCACCCTCTGGCGGCGACGGTCCACCCGTGGCCATCCCACCCGATGAGGAGACCGTCATGACGTCCCCCGACACGGCACGGTCCGCCGACACCGCGGCGTCGGTCCCGCAGCGGTTCCTGCGCGGCCTGGCGGACATGGACATCGCCGCTGCCCTCGACTGCTTCGCCGATGACGCGGTGCAGGAGATGCCCTTCGCGCCACCGGGCTCCCCCCGCCGCCTGGAGGGCAAGGCGGCGCTGCGCCAGCAGTACGGTGGCCTCCCGGACGCCTACACCAGCATGCGCTTCGACGTGTCCGCCGCCCGGCGGATGGCCGATCCGGAGTGGATCCTGCTGGGGTACCGCGGCAGCATGGTCCAGCGCGACGGTTCCCGCTTCGACGACACCTACGCCGGCCTGTTCCGCGTGGTCGGCGGCGTCATCGTCGTCTTCCGCGAGTACTTCGACCCGCTCGTGCTGCAGCAGGCGTCCGGCGAGCGGGTCGCCGAGACCTCCTCCCTGTCCGGAGACCACGGCCCGTGAGCACCCTCCGGGGTCCCCGACGCCGCGGCGGTGACGCGGGAAGGACCGCCGGGGTCGCGGTCGTCACCGGCGCCAACCGGGGCATCGGCCGCGAGGTGGTGGCCCGGCTCGCCGCCCGCGGGGTGACCACGGTGCTCGGCTCCCGCGACGAGGCCCGGGGACGGGCGGCCGCCCGCGGCATGACCGGCCCCGTCGTCGTCCGCCGGCTCGACGTCGCCGACCCCGTCAGCGTCGAGGCGCTGGCGTCCTGGTTGCACGACGAGCACGGGGGCGTGGACGTGCTGGTCAACAACGCCGCCGTCCACTACGACACCTGGCAGACCGCGGCTGGCGCCGACCTGGGCGTGGTCGCCGACGCGCTGGCGGTCAACGTGGTGGGAGCCTGGCGGATGGCGGTGGCGCTGGCCCCGCTGCTGCGCCCGGGTGGCCGCCTGGTCAACGTCTCCAGCGGCGCCGGGTCCTTCGCCGAGACCGGCGGCGCCGGAGGCACGCCCGCCTACGCGGTGTCCAAGGCCGCGCTGGACATGCTCACCGTCAAGCTGGCCGCGGACCTGCGACCCCGCGGGGTCCTCGTCAACGCCGTCTGCCCCGGGTGGGTGGCCACCGACATGGGCGGCCCGGGCGGCCGCCCGATCGCCGACGGCGCGGACAGCGTCCTGTTCGCCGTCGACCTCCCCGACGGCGGGCCCAGCGGGGGCTTCCTCCGCGACGGCCGGCCCATCCCCTGGTGACCACCCCGAGAGCCCGAGGAGTCCCCGTGGCGGCCGACCCGGCAGCCGACGTCCGCGCGGTCGTCGACACCACCGTCGCCATGGCCGTCCTCGCCGACGAGCGGGACTGGGCGGCGCTGACCGCCCTGTTCACCGACGAGGTCACGGCCGACTACACGGCGTCGACCGGCGGGACGCCGGGACCGGTGCGGGCGGCCGACCTCGTCGCCGGCTGGACGGGGAGCCTGACCACCTTCGTGGTCACCCACCACCTGGTGACCAACCACCGCGTGACGCTGCAGGGCGACCGTGCCGTGGCGCACGCGTACTTCCAGGCCACGCACGTCCGCCCGGACCGCAGCACCTGGGTCCTCGGCGGCCGGTACCGGTACGCTCTGGTGCGCGAGGGCGACCGGTGGCGCATCGCGGCGGTCACCATGACGCCGTCCTGGGCGCTCGAGGGGGTCGACACCCTCCCGCGGCCGGAGGGCAGCTCCGACGCGGGCTGACCCCCGGGCCGTGGCGGGTCAGCAGGTGGCGGCCTGCCGCAGACCGGAGCCGCGTCCGGTCACGTGCCGGTGCGGGCTCCCGCCCCGGGCGAGCAGCTCCCGGACGACGAGCTGCACGCTCCGGCGGAACCGCCTGGGCGCGAAGCCCTCGGCGTGCCGGCGCAGCCGCACGGGGTCGTAGGCGCCGGGGTCGAACCTGCGGAGCTCGTGGGCGAGCGAGCCGACCGCCGTGCCGTCGTACAGCGGCCGCCACAGCCGCCCGCTGATCCCGTCGACGACGGTCTCCAGGGCGCCGCCCGCGGCGAGCGCCAGCACCGGGGTCCCGCAGGCCTGGGCCTCCACCGCCGCCCTGCCGACGTCCTCCTCGCCGGGCACGACCACCGCCGCGCACCTGCGGTAGAGCTCGCGCAGCTCCTCGCGCCCGACCTCGCCCAGGACGTCGACGCGCCGGCCGGCCATCCGCTCCAGCACCGGCCGGGCGGGGCCGTCGCCGGCCACGACGAGCCGCACGCCCGCCACCCGTGCGGCGGCGACCGCGACGTCCGGGCTCTCGTGGGGACGCAGCCCCCCTGCGTACAGGAAGAAGTCCTCCCGGGCCCGGGGGGCCGGCCGGAACCAGTCCACGTCGACCGGGGGCGGCACGACCTCCGCCGTCCTGTCCCACCAGCGGGAGATCCGCGCAGCCACCGCCCGCGAGGGCGCGAGGAGCACGTCGGGACGCTGCGCGGCCGCGCGGTCGGGTCCCTGCTGCCGCAGCGCCCGGTGGTCCAGGGCGAGCCGGACCACCCGGCCGGTGCGCACGGCCTGCCGGAACCGGGGGTCCCAGATCCAGCGCGCCGGGCTGTGCACGTAGGACACCACCGGGGCGTCGCCCGGAGGGAGGACCCGGTGGGCGACGGCACGGTGCACGGTCAGCACGAGGTCGACGTCGCTGAGGTCGACCGGGGACACGGCCGGCGGCACCGCGCCGAGGACCCCCGGGAGCCGGCCGTCGCCGTGGTCGCGCGAGCGCAGGACCACGGCGCGCAGCCGGGCCGGTCCCGGCCTGGCCTGCGCCCGTTCCTCGCCCACGCCGGTCGTCAGGAGCTGCGCGCCCGGCCACGCGGCGCACAGCTGCTCGACGACCGCGTCCGGACCTCCGGGGCCGTCCCAGGCCTCGTGGACGACGGCGACGCGCGTCATGCGGCCGCCTCTGCCGGGTCGCACCCGGCGCCGGTCGACCGGCCGAGAGCCGGTGCACTGATCCGCTCGGACACGGAGCTCCTCTGGTCGTGGTGGGTCCACGGACCCCGGGTCGGTGGACTCGGGATGAAGACGGGCCAGACACCGGGTTACGACGCGACTACGGCCGGCGCGTCGAACCCGTCTGCGTGACCGTGGTCACGAGGACCGGTCACGGCCACGCCGCGTCGGCGGTGCCCGTGCCGCCGGGATGGGGCTGTGGCGGAAAAGACGGTGGGAACCGCGTGGTAACCCGCTGCTCACGTCGTGTTCCCTAGGACAGAACGCGAGGTCGGCCGCAGGAACGGCCGATTGACACAGGTCGGCCTGGTGCCCAGGCTCCCCTGCGGTCGCGCGCCCGCTCCCCGAGGGGAGCCGGCGCCGGGCCGGGGGAACGTGAGCGGTCCGAGGGGGAGAGAATTTGGGTCTGCGCACGCCTCGGCGAAGAGGCCTCCGTGTCCTGTCGGTCGTCCTGTTCGCCGCCCTCTGCGCCGCCCTCGCCCTGCTGGTCTGCGCGTTCGTCCCCCCGCAGTACTCCTCCACCGCACGCCTCGTGGCGTCGGCCGGCACGCAGGACGAGCCGGCCGACGACCGTGCCGTGGCCGACCAGGTGTACGCCCGCACGTTCGCGCGGGTGCTCGGCAGCCCGGCGGTCGCCGACCGCGTCGCGGCCCGCCTCGACGCCTCGCTCACCCCGGCAGCGGCCCTGGACCGGACCTCGTTCAGCGCCGTCGAGGGCACCGCGGTGGTCGAGGTCACGGCCGAGGGGCCCACCGCCCGGGGCGCCGCGGACCTGGCCACCGCCTGGGCGCAGGTCGCCGCCGAGGAGGGCGCCGACCTCGTCGGGGTGCGTGACGCCGCGCTGGACCTCGCCTCGCCCGCCGCGGTCCCCCGAGCCCCGGAGCGCCCCCGCCCACTGCTCTACAGCGGCCTCGCCGCCACCGGCGGGGCCCTGCTCGCCGCCGGCGTCCTGCTGCCGGTTCGCCGGCGCGGGGCGGCCCCCGACGACCTCGACGACCTCGACGACCTCGCGGCCGGGTCCGGCGGCGGCCCGCCGCCGCGCGAGAGCCGGCTGCGGGTCCTCGTGCACAGCCGCCTGCCCTGGCTGGCCGCCGGCGCGGCGGTGCTCGGCGCGGCGACGGCCGCCGTCCTCGCGCGCTCCCCGGTCCTCCCGGCTCCGCTCGCGGCCCGCGTCGCGCTCGGCCTCGCGGCCGGGGCCGTCGTCGGCGCGGGCCTCGCGCTGGCCGCGCTGGTCGTGCACGACCGCAGCCGCGGCCTGATCCTGCTCACCGCGGACGCCGTCCAGGCCACCGGTGCCGACGTCGTCGTCCACACCGCCGAGCCGCGCGGGACCCGCGCCGCCGCCGGGGCGGACATGCGCTTCCGCGACCTGGAGCCCTACCGGGAGCTGCACCGGGCGCTGGCCGCACGACCGGACCTGCACGTCGTCCTCGTGGTCGGCGACTCGCCCCGGGCCGGGGCCGGCGTGCGCAGCATCGACGTCGCCGTGGCCGGGGCGAACGCCGGGGTGCGCACCGTGCTGGTCGGCTCCCGGCTCTCCGGCCACACCCGCTCCGCCGGCGAGGTGCTCCGCGACACGCTCGACGACGAGGGCGCCGTGGCGGCCGCACTGCTGCCCACCGACCGTCCGCGCCTGCGGGTGCTGCCCTTCGACTGGCCGGCTGCCTCCGACCGGCGGGGCCGCGCGGCCCTGGAGTCGCGGCGGCTCCCGCTGCTCGTCGACCGGCTGCTCGGTGCCGCCGACCTCGTGGTCCTGGCCGGCCCGCCGCTCACCGAGCCCGAGGTCCCGCTGCGGCTCGCGGCGGTCTCGGACGCGGCGGTGCTGGTCGTGGTGGCCGGGGAGCTCCACCGTCGTGGGCTGCCGCCGGGCCGCCGACCGCCTCGCCCGGACCGGCAGCCGGGTCGTGGCCGTCGTCGTGGTCCACCGGGGTCGCGCGCCGCGGACGGCGGGCGCCTGGGCGCGGCCGCGCCAGGGGGCGCCGGGCGCGACCGGTGCGGACGCCCCCGGGCCGGCCGACGACGAGTCCCACGCGGCCAGCGACCTGGCCGGCGCCCTCCGCGGCGCCGGCGCCGGGAGCGGTCGCGCCCGGGACGCACCAGGGGCCGGCCCGGCGGCGCGGCCGGCCACCGTCAGCTGCGGCGCTCCCGGACGAGGGTTGCGGCCGCGAGGACCTGCCGAGGGGGAGAGATGACCGAACAGGACGGACGCGGGTCCGGACGACGCGAGGTCGAGGTGGACGCGCTGTTCGCCGCACAGCAGAGCGAGCGGCGACGGCAGCGGCTCCGGGTCGCGGCGGTGACCACCGCGGCGCTGGCCGCCGGCGGGCTGGTCGGCGGCCTCGCCGCGGGGGTGATCGACGGGGACGACGGCGGCCGGCCGAGCGCCGACGGCGTGGGCACGTCGGCCGGGGTCTCCCCCGAGGCGACGGCCTCGGCGAGCTCGGGTGCCGAGGGGTCGGAGGACGCGGGGTCGAGCGACGCCGCGGACTCCTCCCTGCCCGGGTCGGAGGCCACCGGCCAGCCGGGGGACGACGAGGTGTCCTCGCTGTCGCCAGCACCGGGGTCCGGTGGAGGACTCAACGGCGAGGGCGGGGACTCCAGCCAGGGCGGCCCGTCGCCGGCGCAGCCGGGCGGCACGGCCGAGCAGTCCCCGACGGCTCCCACGGCGCAGCCGGCCCGCCACGTCGTGCAGGTGGGCGAGAGCCTGTGGACCATCACCGCGCAGCTGCTCGGGGACGAGGTGTCGGCGCAGCAGGTCCTCGACCGCTGGCCGGAGGTCTACGCGGCCAACCGCGACCTGATCGGGCCGGACCCCGACCTCCTGCGCCCCGGCCAGGAGCTCGTCCTGCCGCAGCTGTCCTGAGCGCCGCCCGTGTCCTGACCGCCGCCCGTGTCCTGACCGCCGCCCGTGTCCTGACCGCTGCCCGCCCCGGGTCAGCCGGCCGGGCAGGGCGCGAGGCCCAGGGTCGCCGTCCCGGCCGCGACCGGGGTGACGAGCTGCCGCACGGTCTCGGCGTCCCCGGCCGGCAGGCCGTCGGCCTGCCACGCCGGCAACCGATCGAGCACCTGCTGGGCGTACCCCTGCACCAGCGGGACCGGGGTGCCCGCGGTGACCCGCAGGCACGTCGGCGGACCACCCGGCACGGGGAGCGCGTCCGGCGCCCCGGTCAGCGCCTCGACCAGGGCCTGGCGGCTCGCGGTGGCGTACCGCGGGTCGAGCCCGGACCCGTCGACCAGCAGGCCCAGCACCTGCAGCCCGGCCTGCTGCCGCACGGCCCCGTCGGCCGACAGCAGCCCCGCCAGTGCGTCGCGCAGCGCCGGTCCGGCCGGGCCGGCGACGTCCGGGCGCGCGGTGAGGTCCTCGACGAGCCCGGGCACCGTCCGGGGGACGGGAGCGGGCGCGGGGGACGACGTGACCGGAACGCCGGTCGCGGTCGTCCCACCGGCGGGTGCGGCCGTGCTCGACGGCGCGGTGCCCCCGCCGGCCGCCAGGAACGCGGCGGTGGCGCCCACGGCGGCGGCGCCGAGGGCCAGCGCCGCGGTCCGCGTGCGTCGCCCGCCGAGCCGTGCCGGCTCGGGTCGGCGGGCCCGCACCGCGTGCCGCCCGGGACCGGGCCGGCGGTCCGGGCTCCCCGCGCCGCCGCGCTCCGGTGGACGGCGTCCGTCCACCGGCTCCGCGCCGGCCGGGCGCCCGGCCTGCGCGACCGCCCGCGCGCCGGCCCCGGCGTCGGGTCCGTGTCCGCTCCCGGGCGTGGAGGTGACCCCCCCGGCCCGCTGCAGCGCACGCGCCAGGCCGGCGGCCAGGACCGTGGCGTCGAGCCCGCCCTTCGGCGTCCGGTCCAGGAGCGCGAGGAACGTGGTGGCCGCGGCGCGCACGTCGTCCTCCGGGGTGGCCTCGGCGGCAGCGTCGGCGGCGGGCCCGGGCCCCGGGCGGTCCGGTCCCGCCGGGACGGGCAGGAGGGTCACGTCGAGCTCGGTCGTCGGGCCGGTCCGGTGCGACAGCAGCAGGCTGCTGCCGCCCACCGCCCCGTGGACGACGCCGGACCGGTGGAGCGCCGCCAGCGCGTCCAGGACGTCCCCCGCCAGCCGCTGCACCGTCTGCACCGTCATCGCGCGCTCGCCCGGCGCCGACAGGAGGTCACCGCTCAGCGGCTCGCAGGCGACGCGGAGCACCCCGGCACGGACCTCGACGTCGCGGACCTCGGCCAGGTGCGGGTGGCGCACCCGGGCGGAGCGGCGCAGCCGGTCCACCGCGGCCGCCGTCGCGGCGGCGCCGTCCGGGGCCGGCAGCTGCAGGACGCTCACGGTGGCACCCGTCAGCGTGTCCCGTCCGGGGTGCAGGACGGGGGACGAAGAGTGGCCGGGTGCCTGCGGCTCGTAGCGGTACGCTGTCGGCTCCATCTGGACTCCCCCGAACCCCGGGTGACGCGTGACCGGCGGGCACACCCACCGTCCGGGTCGTCCGGACGGGGCGCAAGCGCAGCACAGGGGTCCTGCACCCCTGCGCGGGCACGGACCGTTCGTCACGGGGACCTCAGGGCCGTGCCCGTCCCGGCGTCGGGGCCACCCGACGCCCGGGGGCACGACCCGACCAGGCTCGAGGGGGATCCGCAGCACTCGCGGGAGACGGAGCCTGCCGTCCCCCACGCCAGGGACGGCCGGACGTCGAGGACACCTGAGGTCACCACATGGACGTGAACGACGACGCGCAGCTGCTCTCCCGCTCCCGCGAGGGGGACGCAGGCGCCTACGCACAGCTCTACGAACGACACGTCGGGACGGCTCTGCACGTCGCCCGGCAACTGACCGACGAGGCCGAGGACGTCGTGTCGGACGCCTTCACGCGCACCTACACGGTGCTGCGCGAGGGCCGCGGCCCCGACGTCGCCTTCCGGCCCTACCTGCTGCGCGCGGTCCGCAACGCCGCGATGGACCGCCACCGTCGCGTCCGTCGCGTCACGCCCCGGGAGAGCCTCGAGGAGGCCGAGACCCCGCTGGGCCAGGAGCAGCCGCGGACCGACCCCGTGATCGACCAGCTGGAGCAGCAGCTGGTGGCCCGCGCCTTCCAGGCGCTGCCCGAGCGCTGGCAGATGGTGCTGTGGCACACGGAGGTGCAGGGGGAGACACCCGCGCAGGTGGCGCCGCTGCTCGGCATCAGCCCGCGGGCGGTGGCCCAGCTGGCGGTCCGGGCCCGGGAGGGCCTGCGCACGGCCTGGCTGCGGGAGCACGTGGTCTCCGCGCCCCCGGGGCACGAGGAGATGGTCTCGCTGCTCGCCGCGCACATCCGCCGGTCCCTGGGCCTGCGGGACCGCCGGGCCCTGGAGGCCCACCTCGCGGAGTGCGCCGACTGCCGCCGGCTGCGTGACGAGCTCCAGGACGTCAACTCCCGGCTGGGTGTCATCCTGGTGCCCGCGCTGCTCGGCCTGAGCATGGCCCAGCTCGCCTGGGACGCCCACCCGGCGGCCGCCGCGGCGGTCCGGGCCGCGGGCGCCGCCGCGGCCGCGACGCCGGGACCCGGCAGTGGGGGCCCCGCGGCCGAGCCCGCGGCCCAGGCGTCCGGCACCGCGGGTGCCGCGACGAAGGCGTCCGGCACCGCGGGCACGGCAGCCGGCGGGTCCGGCACCGCCGGCGCGGCGGCCGGCGTCAGCGGTCCGCCGGCCGCGGGCTCCCTGCTCGGCGCCGGCGGGCTGCTCGGGGCGACGATGACGGCGCTGTCGCAGCCGGTCACCGCAGGCCTGGTGGCGGCGGCCGTGGCGACGACGGGCTTCGGCGCCTACGTCGCCGTCGACAGCCGCCCGGCCCAGCCGGCGGCTCCGAGCGACTCGCGTCCGGCGCAGGTCACCCCCGGCTCGCCGTCGGGGTCGGACACGGCGCCCGCGCTCCCCGGCGGCTCGTCCGGGTCGAACGGCTCCCCCAGGATCTCGCCCCCGGTCAGCGGCTCGCTCAACACGGGCGAGGCACCTCCGGGAGGCGCCTCGGACTCCGGCGGGTCCTCCTCCGGCGCACCGGTCGACGGCTCCGGGGCGTCCGGGTCGGGGTCCTCCGGGTCGGGGTCGTCCGGGTCGGGGTCGTCCGGGTCGGGGTCCTCCGGGTCCGGGTCGTCCGGGTCGGGGTCCTCCGGAGACTCGAGCAGCAGCAGGTCGTCGTCGGGGTCCGACGACTCCGGGTCCTCGTCGTCGAGCGGGTCCTCGTCGTCGAGCGGGTCCTCGTCGAGCGGGTCCTCGTCGAGCGGGTCCTCGTCGAGCGGGTCCTCGTCGTCGAGCGGGTCCTCGTCGAGCGCGTCGTCGTCGCGGTCGTCCTCGGGCGCGTCGTCCTCGGGCGCGTCGTCGTCCGGCGCGTCCTCGACCCGGTCGTCGTCGAGCACGTCGTCGACCCGGTCGACCACGCCGTCGGGGACCTCGTCCACGCCGTCGGGGACCTCGTCCACGCCGTCGGGGACCTCGTCCACGGCGACCTCGACCGCGAGCACGTCCTCGGCCTGACGCCGGCGGCGTCCCGGTCGTGACGCACGTCACGTGACCGGGAGGTGACGGCGAAGTGACGTGGTAGGGGGCCGCCCGGCTCGTCACCCTTCCGTGACGCACCACGACGCACCCCACCCCCGGGCCCGGACCCGGTGACCCTGGTGTCCGCCACCGGCCCCGACCTCTCGGCGCCGCTCGGCACGTGCGGGTCCGAACGCACCTGCTCGCCGGTGGACTGGCGGCAGTCGGCCGCCTGCCGGGGCAGCGACCCGGAGCTGTGGTTCTCCCCCCTGCCGGCCCACCGCGAGCAGGCCGCGGGGATCTGCGCGTCCTGCCCCGTCCGGTCGTGCTGCCTGTCGGAGGCGCTGCGGTTCGAGGCGACGTCCGGCGGGGGCAGCTTCGGCCTCTGGGGTGGCCGCACGGAGCAGGACCGCCGCCGGACGGTGGAGGGCTCCCGCGCCTCGGCGCGGCGGGGCCGCAGCCGCTGGGGCGCGGCCCGGTGACCCCCGCCGACCCCGTCCGGGAGCAGGACCCCGCCCTCCTCGCCGCGTCGGTGGCCTCGGCGGTCGACGCCGCGCTGAGCGGCCCGGCGCTGGTCACCGGCTCCCTCCCGCCCACGGGCCGGGACCTGGACCTGCTGGTCGCGCCCGCCCAGTGCCGGGAGGTCGACGCGTGGTGCGCCGTCTCCGGGTACGCCCCCTCGCGGGGACGGTGGGCCGCCTTCGGCGCCGCGGTCCCCTACGTCGTCGACGTGCACCGGGCCGACCGGCGGCGCTGGGGCGGACGGGACCCCGCGGTCCTGTTCGACGGCGCCGAGCCGCTGGCCGGCTTCGACCACCTGGCGCGGTCGGCGCCGGCCACCGTCCTGGTCCTGGCCGCCCGCAGCGTCGTCACCCGCCGGGGCCGGCTGACGGAGGGCACCCGGGCCCGCGTGGACGGCGCCCTGCAGCGGGAGCCCGACGCCTGGGCGGCCGCCGAGCGGGTGGCCCGCCGGCTCGGGCTGCGGGGAGCGCTGCGGGCCCTGCGGGCGGCCCACGGGTCCCCCGCGGACCCCGCGCCGGCCCGCGCGGGCCGGCTGCTGCGGTACCTGCTGTCCCCGGACCCGGTGCGGGTCAAGGCCGCCCTGGTGCGCGAGGCCCTCCCGCGGCGCCTGCACCCCACGGTGGTCTCGCTGTCGGGTCTGGACGGGTCGGGCAAGAGCACGCAGGCGCGGCACCTGCGGGAGGCCCTCGACCGGCTGGGCACCTCCAGCGCGCAGCAGTGGGCGGGGTTCGCCACGAGCAGGAAGCTGTACCGGCTGTGCTCCCGGTGGGACCGGCGCGCCTGGACGCCGGCGGGCCGCCGGCAGCTGCGCACCGGGCCGGCGGACCCGTTCGTCCCGCCCGGCTGCCGAACCGGCACCGTGGCGCCCCACCTGTGGGTGGTCCTCGCGGCGGTCTTCAACGCCGCGCAGCTGTGGTGGCTGGTGCTGCGGCCCCGCCCCCGGCCGGAGGTGGTGCTGTTCGACCGGTTCAGCCCCGACACCGCGGTGAAGATCGACTACTTCTTCGGCCAGGAGCGCCGGATGGACGTGCGGCTCGCGCGGGCGCTGTTCCGCCTCCTGGCCCCGCGGCCGGCCGTCGGGTTCCTGCTGGCCGTCTCCGGCGAGGTCTCCCACGCGCGGCGGCAGGAGCACTGGGGGCCGGCCGAGCTGCAGCGCATGGCCGACCTCTACGAGCGCCACGTGCCGCGCTTCGGCCTCCGGCGCCTCGACGGCCTCCGGGCCGCCGGGGACCTGCACCAGGAGATCCTGCGGACCGTGTGGCGCGCGCTGTGAGGACCGCCCGCATCCTGGCGCCGCACCTGCTGACCCCGCGACCGGTCGAGCACTGGCCGCCGCTGACGCCGTCGGCCGACGTGGCGGCCGCGCTCGGGGAGCGGCTCGGCCTGCCGGCGGGTGCGTGCCGGCCCGTGCGCCCGGCCCGCGCACAGGCCCGCTCGACGGTGCACTTCCTGGGCACCGCCGACCGGCCCGACCGGTGCCGGTGGGTGGTCAAGCAGCCGCGCACGGGCTGGACCCAGGACGACGTCGCCAGTCCGCTGGCCGCTGAGCGAGAGTACGCCGTGCTGGTGCGGCTGGCCGCCCACTTCGGCGCCCGCGACGCAGCGGTCGGCGTCCCCGCACCCGTCGCCCTGCTGCCCGGGCTCGGCGGTCTCGCCACCGCCTACGTCCCCGGCCCGGCGCTGTCGGACCTGCTGCACGCCGGCTGGGTGCTCTCGCCCGCGATGCCACTGGACGGCGTCGGCCGGGCGGCCGACTTCCTCCGCGGCCTGCACGAGGTCGACCCCGCGCCCTCCGCGCCCCTCGACCTGGCCGCCGAGACCGAGCGGGTGCGGCGGCTGCTGGCCGACCGGCTGGTCGCGGCCGGGCTGCCGGTGCCCCCCGGCGTGGTCCGCGCCCTGGCCGCCGTGCCGGACGTCCGCGTGCCGGTGCGCCGGGTGCGGCTGCACGGCGACTGGACACCGGCCAACGTCCTCCTCCCCGCGCCCGGGTCGGTGGTCGGCATCGACGTCGACCTGCGCGAGGTCGGGCCCCCCGAGGAGGACCTGGCCCGGTTCGTCGCGTTCACCGCGGGGTCCGCGCCGTTCCTGCTCGACGCAACCCTGCCCGAGCACCTGCGCCGGCACCGCCCGCTGGTGGCCTGCTTCCTCGGGCGCTACGAGGCCGGGGGCTCCCGGGTGTCGGCACCGGTGTTCGAGCTGCGGCTGCTGCACCAGCTGGCCGGCCGGTGGCTGCGGCTGCGCGAGCTGGCCCGGCTGCACGGGCGACCGGCGCTGCTGCCGCTCCGCCTGCACGCGGTGGACGCCCAGCTGCGGTCCCTGCTGGCGGCCGGCGCCTCCCGCCTGACCCGGGCCACCCGTGACCCGGGCGGCTGACCCCCGGCGCTGCTCACCCCCGCTCCCGCGAGCGGAGCAGGACGGGGACGGCGAGGGCGCCGGCGGTCTGCGCCAGCAGCCAGGCCACCCCGCCGCCGGCGATGCCCAGCCCCGCCAGCAGCGGGAACGCCGAGGCCAGCGCCAGCACGGACATGCCCGCGTTGAGGGCCGCCGCCGTGCCCAGCCGCCGCCGGATGCGCAGCGCCGCCACGGCGACGTTGGTGACCGCGTCCGGCAGCGCGGAGGCGGCCAGCACCCACAGCAGCACCCGCCCCCGCTCGGCGTAGCCGGGGCCCAGGGCGCCGAGCAGGAGGTCCGGGGCGAGGGCGACCACGAGCAGCGGCAGGGCCAGCAGGACGCCGATCAGCACGACCGCCTGCCGCACCTGGGCCCCCAGCGGCTCCCCCGGCGGCGTCGTCCGGGCCAGGTAGGCGTTGGCCACCGCCGGGCTGATGGTGAAGAACAGGCTGCCCAGCAGCCAGGTCGGGTAGAAGTAGCCGGCCTCGACCGGCCCCAGCCGGGTCAGCACGACGACCGGCAGCAGGTACACCGCGCCGGCGCCGCCGAGGGCGGTCAGGTGGTGCCCGAGGAAGTACCGGCGCCTGCCCCACACGTCGGGCAGCGCCCGCGGCACGTGCCGCAGGGCCTCCCGGGGGCGCAGCAGGGCCAGGGCGAGCAGGTCGGCCGCCACCGTCGCCAGGGCGTAGGACCACATCAGGTCGTGCAGCGACGTCGGGCCGGGCAGCAGGAAGACCAGCAACCGCGCCAGGCTGGCCACCGCGCCGCGGACGAGCATGATGCGCGTCCGGCCGACGGCCAAGGACACCGCGTCCAGCGCCAGCCCGGTGCTGGTGGCCACCACCGAGACGACGAGGGCGGCGGCCAGCGACGGCTCGGCCGCCGGCGCCAGGGAGCCCACCAGCCGGGGGACGGCGGTGACCAGCAACAGTCCCCCGACCAGCGACAGCACGGCGGTGGCGACGCCGGCCCGCACCGCCTCCGCCCGCCGCGCCCGGGGGTCGGAGGCCTCGGCGAGCAGCCGGATGGTGCCCACCACGACCCCCGTGGCGGTCACCAGGTGGGTCGCGCTCACCGCGCTGAGCAGGCTGCCGCCGAGGCCGGTCGCCGCGGGACCGGCGTCCCGCGCCGACAGCGCCCAGAACAGGTAGCCGACCGCGGACGTGACGGCCTGCGTGGCCAGGATCAGGAAGCTGTTCCGGTAGAGGCCCACCGACCACAGCCGCGCCACCGAGGACCGGAGCCGGGTGATCACGCCCGGCCCTCCCCCCGTGCCCGACGACGAACGGACCGGAGCCGATGACCGACCACCCCGCCACCGACCACCCCGCCACCGACACCACCCGCACCGGCACCCCCCACACCGACGCTCCCCACAGCGCCGCCCCCGGCATCACCGACGTCACCGACCACGACGTGCACGGCCTCGTCCGGGTCCGGCTGCACGGCGCCCCGCGGCGGGTGCGGGAGGCGCTGGTCGCCGAGCTCGGCGCACCGGCCGGCCCGCCGGAGGGGACGCCGGACGTCACCGTCCGGTTCACCGACGAGCTGCCCGTCGCCGGGTCGCTGCGCCTGCTGGGACTGCAGCGGGCCGGCTTCGACGACGAGCACTTCTACCTCCTCGACCCGGACGGGCGCCGGACGCGGATCGACGTCGACCGGCTGGGCGGGCGCGACGAGATCGTGTGCGAGCGCGGCGTCGACCGGGTCCCGCTGCTGATCCCGGTCCTCGGCCTGCACCTGCTGCGCCGCGACCACGTGCTGCTGCACGCGGCGTCGTTCGTGCACGGCACCCGGGGCGTCCTGGTCACCGGGTGGCAGAAGGGCGGCAAGACCGAGACCCTGCTGCCCTTCGCCGCGGCCGGCGCCGACTACGTGTCCGACGAGTGGACGATCGTCGGCGGGGACCCGGCGGGCCTCTACGGCTGCTCGGGCATCGCGCGCGTCTGGGACTGGCACCTGCGCCAGCTGCCGGGGTACTGGGCGCGGATCCGGCCCCGGCAGCGCGCCCGGCTGCGGGCCTGGCGGGGGTACCGGCGGCTCTACCGCGCCGTCCCGGGGCTGGACCGCTCGCGTGCCCGGCCGGTGCGCGCGCTGCGCCGGCTGGCCACGGACGGCGCGTGGCGCCCGCAGGGCGTCGGGCCTCTCGAGCCGGCGGTGCTCTTCGGCAGCCGCGTGTGGCGGGGCCGCGCCCCGCTCGACCGGGTCCTGCTGCCCGTCGTCGGCCGGGACGGCGACACCACCGTGACGCCGCTGGACCCGGCCGAGGTGGCGCGGCGCATGGTGAGCTCGCAGGCCTTCGAGCGGGCGGCGCTGACCACGGCGTACCAGGAGTTCCGCTACGCCTTCCCCGACCGCGTCAACCCGCTCCTGGAGACGGCGCGGGAGCGGGAGCTGCGGGTGCTCACCCGCGCCTTCGCCGGCGTCCCCGCCTACGAGCTGCGGCACCCCTACCCGGTGCGGCTGCACGACCTGTACGAGGCCGCCGCGCCCTACTGCTGAGGCGGGAGCGGCACCGACCACGTCATCCGGGGGAACCCGGCAGTGACGTGGTAACCGGCCCTCCCGCACGTCTCCTGGGTGTGCTGAGCGAGATCTCAGACCCCCTCCGGGCGTCTCGATGGTGACTCCTCCGTCCCTCGACGTCTCTCGGTCCGCGTGCGCCGGTGTCCCCTCCCCCAGGACCCCGGCGGCGCAGGTCCCGGCGGCCCTGCCCCCGCCGCCGGGACCGCTGGAGGCGGCCCCGGGTGCACACGGGCGTGCACCCGGGGCCGTCGCCCGGTCAGGCGTGGGCGCGGGCCGCGGGAGCGATCCGGGGGTCGGCCCCGGCCAGCCGCACGAGCAGGCGGGCGGCGATGCGGGCCTCCTCCGTGGCGATCAGCCGCTCGACGTCCTGGCCCCGCTGGAAGCGGGCGACGTCGCGGCTGATCCGGACCCAGGCCGGCCCGCGGCGCGCGGCGGCCCGCTCCCGCCGGAGGATGGCGATCGACTCGACGCCGTGCCGCCAGCCGATCTTCTTGCCCTCCTCGCGGGTGCGGCTGTTGTAGCTGATCGGCACCTCGTAGGGCCGGACGCCGCTGAGCAGCATGCGGGCGGTGATCTGGGTGTCCAGGCCGAAGCCCTGCTCGTCGAGGTCCAGGCTGCGCAGCAGCGGCAGGGGCAGCAGCTTCAGGCAGGTGTGCAGGTCGCTGATCGCCGCGTCGTAGAGCACGTTGGCGGCCAGCGTCGTCGCCCGGTTGCCCAGGGCGAACCAGAAGGACTGGTAGACGGTGTCGCGGCCGAAGAGCCGGGTGCCGTAGACCGTGGAGGCCCGGCCCTCGATCACCGGCTGCAGCATGCGGCGGATGTCCTCGGGGTCGTACTCGAGGTCGGCGTCGAAGACCAGCCCGTGCGTGCCGGTGGCGACGTCGAGGCCGGTGAGCACCGCGGCTCCCTTGCCGCGGTTGCGCTCGTGCCGGCGGAGGACGACCTCGTCGTGCTCGGACCCGAGCCGGGTGAGCACGTCCCAGGTGCCGTCGGTGCTGCCGTCGTCGACGACGATCACCTCCAGCGGGCACGGGAAGCTCGGTGTGCAGGAGCCGGTTGAGGGCCAGGCGCAGCGTGCGCTGCTCGTTGAGCACGGGCATGACGACGGAGAGACGGATCGCCTCCCCGGGGGTCGGGGCGGGCGGTGGGGTGGAGGTCGGCTGGGTCATGGCGAGACTCCGGGGGGTGCGGTACTGCGATGGGCGCCGTGGTCATCCCTCCCTCGCCGGCCCCGGCGATCGGGGTGCCCGGCGGGGCGGTGCACGGCCTGGTGGACCGTCCCCGCGCACGGGGACCTGCAGGACCGTAGGAGCGCCCCTCCCCTTTGGGAAGCGGCCGCCCGCGACCGGATCGCGGGCCACCCGGTGGCCCGCGGCACGACCTCTCCGGCCGCCGCCGGGGCGCCGCGGTGAGCGCCGGAGCCGCCGTCCTGCCGGTCGCGCCGGGACCCGTGCGGGTCCCCGTGCGTCCGCGCCCGGCGCCGGCGCTGGCCCTGGTGGCCGCGGTGACCGTGCTGCTCGCGCTGCTCCCGGGCGCCCTCGGCGAGCGGGCGGACACCTCGCGGGTCGAGCGGCACGTCGCCGAGCAGCGGCGCGCGCCGAGCCTGCCCCTGGGCCCGGCCGGGCTGTCGCTGGAGGCCGGCGTGCGGCAGGAGAACGCCGGCCGCCTGGCCACGTCGCTGCGGCTGGTGAACTACTACCCCTCCGGCTCCCCGTGGGAGCGCATGTGGACCGAGTGGTCGGCCTCGACCCTCGACCGCGACCTGCGCCGGGTCGCCGGCACCGGCGCGACGACGGTGCGGCTGATCGTCTTCCCGTCCGCCTTCGGCTTCCCGGTGGTGCGGCCGCAGATGCGCGAGCGGCTGGAGAACGCCCTGGGGATCGCCGCGCGGCACGGCCTGCGGGTGCAGCTGACCCTGTTCGACTCCTGGAGCGACTGGGCCGACCTGGCCGGCAGCCGCACCTGGACGACGTCGCTGCTGTCCGGGTCGGCCGAGGACGAGCGGATCGCGCTGGTGGAGGTCCGCAACGAGATCGACCCGTCCGACCCGCAGGCCACGGCCTGGGCGCGCGACCAGGTCTCGCTGCTGCACGACCTGCTGCCGGCGACCCCGGTCACCGTCTCCACCAGCGGCCGGCTCGGCGTCGACGGGCTCACCACCCTGCGGCGGGCGCTGGCCGACGCGCCGCCGGACCTGTTCAGCCTGCACTACTACGGCGACCCCGGGCTGGCTTACGGCGCGTTCCGCCGGGCGGCGGCGGCCGTCGCCCCGACGCCGCTGGTCGTCGGTGAGGCCGGCCTGTCCAGCCGCCCGGAGGGGCCGGGTTCCCCCGGGCGCGCGCAGGACGAGGCCGACCAGGCCGCCTGGTACCGCGTCGTGCAGAACGCCGCCCGCGCGGCCGGCCTGGCGCCCGTGGCGCCGTGGACCCTCTACGACTTCCGGCGCGGCGGGGTGCCCGAGCAGCTGCCCGACGCCGAGGTCGGCTTCGGGCTGCTGCGCACCGACGGCACCCCCAAGCCGGCGCTGGGCGTGGTGTCCGCGGCCTTCGCCGGCACGCTGGACGCCCAGCCGTTCAACGGCCGCTTCACCCTGCTGGTGGGCGACGGCGACGCCGCGGCGGGCTGGACGCCGTGGAAGCCGACCGGCTCGGCGCGGATCGCGCGCGGGCAGGGCGTCTCCGGGGACAACGCGCTGGTCTTCTCCGGCACCCGGGCCCGGGCCGACGGCGTCACGTCGTGGTTCACCGTGCCCGCGCAGCCGGTCGAGTCCGGACAGCGGTGGACCGTGAGCGTGCAGGCGCGCGTCACCGACGCCACGGGCGACAACGACGTCACGCTCAGCTGGTTCGACGGCGACGGGCACTGGCTGGCCAACTCCAGCAGCCCCCCGCTGGCGACGGGGCGGCAGGGCTGGCAGTGGCTGATCGTGACCGGGTCCCCGCCGGCCGGCGCCGAGGCCGTCCAGCTGCACCTGCGCAGCAGCGCGAACAGCGGCTCGGTGACCTTCTCGCGGGCGTCGTGGAAGGTGACGGGCGGATGAGCCCCGGAGGACAGGAGGAACGGCACATGACGGTGACGGTGACGGCGACGGAGCGGGCGATCGAGCGGGTGACCGCGCCGCTGGCCCACCCCCGGGTGGTGACGTTCGGGACGTTCGACGTCTTCCACGTCGGGCACCTGTCGATCCTGGAGCGGGCCCGGGCCCACGGCGCGAGCCTGGTGGTCGGGGTCTCGACCGACCGGCTCAACCAGGCCAAGAAGGGCCGCGCCCCCGTCTACCCGGAGCACGAGCGGCGCCGGATCGTCGACGGCCTGCGGTGCGTGGACGGCAGCTTCCTGGAGGAGTCGCTGGAGGACAAACGCCGCTACCTGGAGGTGGCCCAGGCCGACGTGCTGGTCATGGGCGACGACTGGCGCGGCCGGTTCGACCACCTGGGCGACGTCTGCGAGGTGCGCTACCTGGCCCGGACGCCGTCGGTCTCGACGACGGCGACCATCGAGCGGATCCGCTCGATCCCCCGCTGACGGCGGGGGCCGGGCGCCCCTCAGCGCCCGGACGGCAGGCGGCGGTGGATCCCGGCCAGGGCGAGGACCCGCGCGGACACGCCCTCCCGCTCCTCGCCCATGAGCAGCTGCCGCACCTCCCGCCGTCGCACCCGGTGCGGGTCCTCGCCGGCGGCGACGGCGTCGAGGGCGGCCAGCAGGTCGTCCTCCTCGACCAGCACCGGCCCCGGCGTCCAGGACCCGTAGGGCTCGAGCAGCAGCGGCCGGTCGGCGGTGTACTCACCGACGTCGGGGAACCAGATGACGACCGGGCGGTCGAGCAGCAGGTGGTCCAGCCAGACCGAGGAGACGTCGGTGACCAGGCCGTCGGCCTCGGCGAGGACCTCGTACACGCCGACCCCCGCCGCCTCGAGGACGGCGTCGGTGAGCTCGAGGACCCCCGGGACCGGCACGGGGGCGGTCCGGGCCTCGTAGGGGTGCCGCCGCAGCACCAGCAGGCACCGGCGCCGCTCGAGGAGCGCGGCCAGTCGCTCGGCGCCGTCCGCGGACAGCAGCCGGGCGCTCTGCACGCCGCTGCCGCCGCGCTCGGGTTCCCGGCCCCGGAACGTGGGCATCCACACCAGCACCCGGTCGTGGGCGCGGCGGTCGATGCCCAGCCGGTCCCACACGTCCTCGTGCCGGCGGCACAGGTGCTCGATGCGCGGTGAGTTGAGGGCCACCACGCTCTCCGGCGGGACGCCGAGGGCCTCGGCCACGATCGGGCGGTAGAAGTCCGAGGAGGCCAGCGTCCAGTCGGCCGGGACCGTGTCCGCGGACCCGTCGAGGCGGCCGATCGCCTTGATCGGCATCCCGTGCCAGACGTCGACCAGCGTCTGCCGGGGCGAGAGCCGGGCGGTGTCGTGGACCGGGTGGGTGAAGACCACCGACGCGGACCGCAGGTACTGCCAGGCCGCCGGCAGCGACCCGCGGCGGTGGACCCGGGCCCGCGCGCCGAGCGCCTCGCGCACCCGGGCGGCCACCGCGCTGGTGGGGTCGGTGAGCAGGACGACGACCCGCCCCTGCGTGTCCCGGCAGGCGGCCAGCAGCGGCGGGAGGGAGGCGTCGGTGTCGGGGTAGAGGTTGAGCAGGAGCTGCTGCCGCTTGGGCACGGCGGCGTTGGCCAGGTCGAGGGCGGCTCGGGTCAGGTGCCGGGTGGCACGGCTCAGCCAGGGGTGCACGGTCTCGCTCCCTGCCGGGGTCCCCCGGCGTCGTCGCTCGTCCCCGGCGCGGTCTGCCGGGCGTCGGTCCCTCCCGGCCGTCGGGCCGGCCGTGCAGTGGCTCAGCCGGACACGGCGAGGAGCTGCTGGTAGCAGGCCTCGGTCGCGTCGGTGACGTCGTCCCAGTCGGGCAGCCGGACCGGTGCCGGCGGGCGCCGGGCGGCGGCCACCGCCGCGGCGACCCGGTCCGGCGGCGCGTCGACCGGGACCAGCCCGGCGTCGGGGATCCCGGCCAGCGCGACGACGTCCCGGTGCGCTCCGATGTCGCTGGCGACGACGGCGGCACCGGCGGCCAGCCCCTCGGCGACGGTGAGCCCGAAGCACTCCCGCCGGCTCAGCGACACCACGACGTCGGCGGCCCTGTACCAGCGGTAGAGCTCGGCCGGGGACAGCCGGCCGCAGAACCGCACCCGGTCGGCCACGCCCAGCTCCCCGGCCCGCCGGCGCAGCACCGGCTCGAGCGGGCCGGCGCCGGCGACGGCCAGCCGGTGCCCGGCCAGCAGGGGCAGGGCCTCGAGCACCCGGTGCGGCTGCTTGTACTCCTCGAGGCGCCCGGCGACGACGACCAGGCGGCCACCGTCGGCCGGCACCGGGGAGGCGGCGCGGATCGCCGCGGCGTCGACCCCGTTGGGGACGACGACGCAGCGCTCCCCGGCGCCGAGGTGCCGGGCGAAGGACGCCGCCTCCGACGGGGTGGTGCACACGACCCGGCCCACCTTCGGCAGCACCCGCCGCGCGGCGGCGGCGTGGCCGCGGTGCAGCAGCTCCTCGGCCCACCCCTCGCCCGGGCCGAGGTGGTGCGGGGTGAGCACCACCGGGCGGCGGGCCGCCGCGAGGGCGGGCAGCGTGGTCAGGGCGTGCAGGTTGTGCAGGTGCAGGACCTGCGCGCGGTCGGCGCCGCGGCGCACCCACGCCCACAGCGCCGGGGAGAGCCCCTGCCCCCGCAGCCGCCCGGCCGAGGGGAAGCGGCGCACGACCACCCCGTGCGCGTCCACCTCCCGCGCGGGCAGGGTGGCGTCGGCCTCGCGCTGGGTGGCCACGGTGACCGCGTGCCCGCGGTCGGCCAGCCGCACCGCGAGTGCCGCGACGTGGTTCTCGATGCCGCCCAGGTGCGGCAGGTAGCGCGGGACCACCAGGCTGATCCGCAGCCGCTCACCCACGTCCGTCTCCCGTCCGGGCGGCCAGTGCCCGCTCGTAGCTGCGCCGGATCGCCGGCAGCACGCGGCCCAGCTCGTACTCCCGCGCGCGGGCCGGCGCGGCGGCGGCCAGCCGGGCCCGCAGCGCGTCGTCGCCGAGCAGCCGGTCGAGGGCGGCGGCGAGCGCGCGCGGGTCGGCCGGCGGGACGAGCAGCCCCTCGACGCCGTCGCGGACGATCTCCCCCAGGCCGCCGGTGGCCGACACGACGGCCGGGGTGCCGGCGGCCAGGCACTCGACGGCGACCTGCCCGAACGGCTCGGGCCACACCGAGGGCACGACGCCGACGGCCGCGGCGGCCCAGGCCGCCATGACCTGCTCGTGCGGCACGTCGGTGTGCACGACGACGCCCGGCCGGTCGAGGTCGGGGGTGTCGGCCCGCGGCGTGCCGAGGACGACCAGCGGCGCGGGCCGGCGCATGAGCTCCCGCGCCTCGAGCAGCACGTCGATCCCCTTGTGCGGGCCCAGGGCGCCGACGAAGAGCAGGAACGGCTCGTCCGGGACGCGGAGGGCCAGCGGGGTGCGGGCACCGTCGGCGACGCCGTCGTCGACGAAGGTGGGGACGACGTCGACTCGGGCGCCGCCGCCCAGGCCCGGCGCGTTGGCGCGGGCCACCGGCCCGCTGATGGCGATCCACCGGTCGACCCGGCGGTGCAGCGGCCGCACGGCCCGCAGCCCGGCGCTGAGCAGGGCGGCCTTCGGCAGGCCGTACACCTCCCGGGAGCAGGCGACGCAGCGTCCCAGCCGCGGCCCGGTCGGGCACCCGGTCCGGGTCTGCGTGTAGGTCTTGCGGGCGCAGGCCGCGCCGTACTCGTGCAGCGTGGCCACCAGGGCGGTGGACGGCGGCCGGCGCAGCACCACGGCCGACTCCAGCATCCAGCCGTGCGCGTGCACGACGTCGGGGCGCAGCTCGTCGACGACCCGCTGCAGCCGCCGGGCCAGCGCGGGGTCGGGCACGGTGGGGTGGAAGGCGTGCCCGGGGTCCTCGGCGAAGCGGCGCAGGTGCCGGGTCAGCCCGCGCAGCCGCAGCACCCGGTAGCCGTCGACCACCTCCTCGGCCGGCGCCTCCGGCGACTCGAGGGTGGCGACGACGACCTCGTCGCCGTCGGCGGCCTGCCGCCGGCTGAGCGAGGCGACGTAGCGCTCCAGCCCGCCCAGCGCCGGCGGGAAGGCGTCGCTGACCTGCAGGACGCGCACGGCTCAGCCCCCCGCCGGGACGGGGAGACGGGAGCGCGGGCTCACGGCTCCCCCACCTGCAGGCGCAGCGTCAGGCTGAGCTCCTCACCGGTCCGGTCGTCGACGGCGTTGACCGTCGCGTCGTGCAGCCCGGGGTCGCCGGGCGCGCCGGCCTGCAGCGTCACGACGTCGCCGGCGGTGAGGCGCACGGTCCGCGCGTCCTGGGCGCGGCCGTCGACGGAGACGGTCAGCAGGCCCGTCCACGGCTGCCCGTCGCTGCGCTCGAGCCGCACCGGCAGGGGGACCTGCTCGCCCGGGCGGACGTCGACCGGGCCGGTGAGGTCGGCCAGCTCGCCCACGTAGGCCAGCCCGGTGTACGGGCCGCTGTCGGGCCGCTCCTGCCAGGAGGCGGCCCAGCCCACCGCGCCGGCGAACACGGCCAGGGCCAGCGCCGTCGGCAGCAGCCGCCGGGCGGCCGGCCGCCACGACGCCCGCGGCGGGACCACCACCCGCGCGGCGGGGTGCGCGGGCTGGGCGAGCAGCACCCAGCCGGTCGGCGGCAGGGTCAGGAGGAGCAGCCCGGCTCCCACGGTGACGGGGGACACCGGCAGGCCCACCGCCCCGACGGCGACGCCCACCAGCGGCAGCAGACCCAGGCTCAGCACCAGGGCGAGCGCCAGCGCGGTCGCCGTGCGGGCCGGCTGCCCGGTGCGCCATCGGGCCAGCGACAGCCAGGCGTACCCGGGCGCCAGCAGCACGCCGGGCAGCGCCGGGGGTGTCCGGACGACGGCCGGGAGGCCCAGCGCGGTGGCGGCGACGGCGAGCAGCAGGCACAGCGTGAGGACCAGTGAGAGGACGCCGGGCGCGGAGCCGGCCCGGGGCGGGGTCTGCAGGTCGGCGGTCACGGCCCGGCCACCTCGCAGCCGGGCCGGTCGCACTGGGGGGTGCCGACGGAGGCGAAGTCCAGCCGGTACACCGAGTAGTTCGTCGTCGCGAGCACCTTGGTGGCCCACGGTGCGGTCTCGAACCGGTCGAGCGCCTCCTGCGGCACCTGCGACTGCCGGGCGGCGGGGTCGTAGGGCTCGTCGCCCCGGACGGTCGGCTCCCCCTCCCGGGAGAAGTAGGTGCCCTCGGCCGGCACGTACCGGGACAGCCGCTCGTCGACGACCACGTAGGCGAAGTCGCTGGTGTCCAGCTCGTGCACCAGGTAGGGGTCGGGGGTGCCGGCCTCGAAGAACAGGTCCCACACGCGGAAGCCGGGACCGGCCTGGGCGCTGACCGCGCCGCCGAAGCCCACCAGCGCCTGGTTGGTGTAGCGGTCGGACACCGTGCGGGCACCGGGGTGGCGGCGGCCGAACTCCTCCGACAGGGCGAGGAGCTCCGGGGTGATCGAGCGGGGGGCCGAGCCCAGCTCGTAGGGGCCGGGGAACCGGTAGGCGTCGTTGGGCCCCGCGCCGGTGTTGCCGACCAGGACGGCGGCCAGGAGGACCGCGACCGCCGCCGTCGCCCACCGCCGCCGGGCGCTGCGCCACAGCAGCAGGGCCAGCGCCGCGGCCACGACGACGGCGACGCCGACGTAGGTGAAGGCCCAGCTGCGCCGGGTGCCCTCGTAGCCCTCGGGGGTGAACAGCAGCGGCAGCGAGGCGAAGTACAGGCCGCCCACCGCGGTCAGGCCGAGCGCCATCCGGCGGTGCGCCCAGCCGGCGAGCAGCCGGGTGCGCCACAGGACGGCGAGGAACACGGCCACCAGCAGCAGGGGCGCGGCCATGCCGAGCAGCCGTTCGTAGAGCGGCTGCACGCTGCCGGCGAAGAGGGTGCGCTGGCTCTCCTGGCCGGTGGCGTGCTGCGACAGGCTGCCGACCGCCTTCTCCGCGTAGGGCGCCAGGTAGGACCAGGTGGTGTCGGCGACGGTGAGCATCCAGAGCGTGAAGCCGGCCGTCGCGGTGACCAGGACCAGCGCCCAGGGTCGCCACCGGCCGCGCGCGGTCGGGTCCAGCCGCCGGAACAGGGTGTGCGTGGCCAGCACGACCGCGGTCACGACGATGAGCACCAGCGTGGTCAGGTGGTGGGTGGGGACGCAGGCGAGGGTGAGGACGACGGCGCCGGCGAGCCGCAGCGCCCGCGCCGACCCCGTCGTCGCGGCGGCGGCGACGGTGAGGGTGAGCACCCAGAGGAAGAGGCAGACCGCCAGCGACTCGTAGGAGAACTGGGTGTCGAAGTACACGTAGCTCGGGTTGAGCCCGTAGACGACCGCCGCCAGGCCCGCGGCGCGCGGGTCGGGCAGGAGCAGCCGGCCGAGGGCGAGGACCGCGACGACCGCGGCCACGTGCGCGGTCAGCAGGACGACGGTGGCCGCGCCCCACACCGACAGGCCGGTCAGCCCCTCGAGCGTCGCGGTGACGACGTGCAGCCCGGGGAAGTCGCCGATGATCTGGATGAGCGGGTTCTGCCGGTAGAGCTCCCGGGAGCGCAGCAGGTCCTCGACGGCCCGGAAGTGCGGGGGTTCGTCGTGGTAGGCCGGGCCGTAGGGGTTGCGCAGGAACTTGGGCACGTAGGTGACCAGGCCGAAGGAGACGACCGCGGCGGTCCGCGCCCGGGCCGAGGCCCCCGCGGAGAGCAGGACGGCCGCGAACGGCGCGACCATCACCAGGGTGCCCATCCAGAAGACGCCGTAGTAGAGGCGCGGCGAGCCGCCGTCCGCCGCGACCCGGTAGCTGGCGGCGACGACGAGCACCTCGGCCGCGGCGACCAGCCAGCCCAGCGCGGGCGGGACGACCGGCCGGGCCGGCGCGCCGGCGGGCGCCCGGGCCGGCGCCGGGGCGGGCACCGGCCGCGACGGGCGGGAGACCAGCAGCGTCATGCGAGCAGCTCCCGGTAGGCCTCGACCGTGCGCCGCCAGTCCCCCGCCGGCTCGAACCTGCGCCGCTGCTGCCCGGCCACCCGCTCCAGGGCGGCCGACAGCGCCGCCACGTCCCCGGCCGGCACGACCCGCACGCTCTCCTGCCCGGCGGTGACCGCCCGCAGCGCCGGCACGTCGTAGACCACGACCTCCAGGCCCTGGGCGAGGGCGATGTGCAGGGGGCCGCTGGAGGACGCGCGGCGGTAGGGCAGCACGAGGACGTCGGCCCCGGCGAAGACGGCGGCGGCCTCGGCGTCGCTCACGTAGCGGTTGACCACCCGCACCCGGTCGCGGTGCGGGCAGTCGCGCAGCCGCCGCAGCGGCTCCTCCCAGCCCTCCCAGGTCTCCCCGACGATCGTGAGCACCAGCCGCTCGGCCACGGCGCGCGGCAGCGCACCGAACGCCTCGACCAGGTCCTCCAGCCCCTTGTAGGGGCGGATGAGGCCGAAGAAGAGGACGTCGCGGCAGGTGCCGTCGGCGACCTGGGCCGACAGCGGGTCCCCGGCCAGCTCCGGGGGCTCCGACGGGACGACGGCCGCCAGGTGGTCGTAGGGCCCGTGCGGCGCCACGGCCGTGCGGGTGCCGGACAGGTCGAGGCCGGCCTCCTCGAGCGCCTCCCGGTCGCGGTCGTGGTGCAGCAGCACGCCGGAGGCCAGGCCGAGCAGGAGGCGCAGCACCAGCCGCCCGTAGCGGCTGAGCAGCCCGGCCGTGCCGGCCTCCCCCGGGTCCTGCACCTCGTGCACCTCGAGGAGCACCGGCACCCGGCGCAGCCGGGCCAGGAGAGCCAGCAGCAGGTAGGTGTGCCCGACCGCGGCGGTCCACCACTGCAGGACGAGCACCTCCGGGCGCTGCCGGCGGAGGAAGCCGAGGGCCTGCACGAGACTGCGGCCCCAGAACCAGTCGATCCCGTCGAAGTGCGGCACCCCCGCGTAGTCGAGGCTGGTCAGCCGGTCGCCGACCCGCGCCGCGCCCGGGTAGAGCCGGCGCGGCAGCAGCCGCCGGACGAGCAGCGCGGAGACCGGGAAGTCCTCGCGCAGGGCCCGGACCAGCGTGCACGTGTAGACCGACACCCCGCCGAGGAAGCGGAACCCCGGTCCCACCACACACACCCGCTGACTCATGCACCCCCCTGCGGGACGGGCCGGACGGCGGCCCGGCGCTCGTAGGAACGGATCGACCGCAGGCCGCGGGCCAGCCAGTACGCGCGGAACCACAGCCGGGAGCGGCGGCCGGGGCCGACGAGGACGAAGACGTGGCTGAGCCGGACGTCCTCGCTCCACCGCAGCTTGGCCGTGTCCACCCCGGTCGGGAAGCAGACGGCCCGGCGCCCGGCGCGGACGGCCTCCTGCACGGCCTCCCACTGCAGGAGGGTCACCGCGCCCAGCGCCCAGTGCGCCGGGGTCACCCCCGAGACGGCCAGCCACGTGCGGTCGACGGCGTCGAGGGTGAGCAGGGCCGCCACCGCGGTGCCGTCGTGCACGAGGCGGTGGATGCGCGGCCGGGTCCGCGATCCGCTGCCGGCCAGGGCCTGCAGCAGGGCGGTCTGGGAGGTGCCGGCGAAGACGTCGTCGTGGGCGACCACGCCGCCCATGCGCGCCCGGGCGGCGTGCAGCCGGCGCAGGTCGTCGAGCGCCTGCTCCCAGCGCGGGTCGCCGGGGTCGACGCGGTCGAGGGTGCACTCGCCCGGCAGCCGGTCGATGCGGTTGCGGCTGCGCCGCAGGCTCTCGCGCAGGTTCCGCTTGAGCGCGGGCGGCTCCCCCGAGGAGGGCAGGGCGAGGACGACGGTCGGCACCACGTCCTTGTGCACCACGATCGCCCCGTGCAGGCCGGCGTCGGTGGCCCAGCGCGACTCGAACCACCCCTGGTCCTGACGCAGCGGGAGCTCGACCCAGTCCCAGTCGCGGGACCGGGCCAGCCAGCCGACGACGGCGGCGAGCGCCGGCCGCGCGCACGCCGGGTCGACCAGCACCTCGGGCAGCTCGTGCAGCAGGGGCTCGTGGAGGGCGCCGAAGGCCTGCAGCGTGCGCACGGTCAGGCCCGGCGCCCGCACCGCCACCTCGAACAGGGGGACGACGGCGACCAGGTCGCCGGTGGCGGTGCGGCGCACAGCGACGATCCGCTCCCGTCCGGCGGGGACGAACAGGTCGCACCAGGCCAGCTGGGCGTCCGGGTCGCTGAACGGCGACCAGGCCCCGGCCCGCCGGTGCAGGTCCCGCCACCCGGGCAGGAGGGCGTCGACGTCGCGGCGGGTGTGCACCTCGACCGCGTAGGCCGACGGCGCCCGCGCCGGCGCGGGCGGCCCGGTGGTGAGCAGCGGTGAGCGCCGGGCCGCGCACCCGGCCTGCGACTGGTCGAGCATCAGGCGTCCTCCGCCGTCCGGGACCCGGGGCCCGGTCGCGCGACGGAGTACAGCGCCCAGTCCCGCCCCCTCGCCGTCGGGACGAGGGCGGGGCGCTCCTCGACCACGTCGGCGTGGACGGGGTTGTGGTAGGCGAGCAGCAGCGGCCGCGGGTCGGTGCAGGAGGAGTCCTCGAGTCGGTCGAGCACCCGGCGCAGCGTCCGAGGGCCGAAGGAGTTGTAGACGAACACCAGCAGGGGGCCGTCGGGGACGACGACGTCGGCGGCGTCCTGGCACCGCACGGAGCCGGCCACCCCCCGGCCGCCGGCGTACCGGGCCAGGTTCCGCTCGGCGTCGGCCGCCAGGGCGGGGTCCAGCTCGACGCCGACGACGTCGCGGAAGCCCGCCTCGGCGGCGAGCAGGAGCGCCCGCCCGCGACCCGCGCCGAGGTCCAGGAACGTCGAGTCCGCCGGCACGACCGGTGCCGCCGCCAGGATCCGGCGGAACTTCCGCACCGGCACCGCCTGGTAGGGATGGCCGTCCCCGCAGGCCGACGCGCGCAGCACCGGCCCGTTCTCGACCAGGCCGCGGGTGCTGACCCCCATCCGCACGTCGACCGCCGTCTCGAGGAGGTGGGCGCCCGCCCGCCGGACGCCACCCACGGACAGGGACACCGCCGTGCCGAGCGCGGCCGCTCGACCCGACCGCGCGGCGGCCTCGGACACCCGCGACCGGAAGCGGTGACCCCTCGCGCGCACGGTGGTCACGAGGAGCACGGGTCCCCCGTCGGCCGTCCGCCGGCGGTCCTCCGGGCGGCGGCCACCCGGACGGCGAGGCGCTGCAGGACCGGCCAGCCGGGGGCGCTGCGGTGCAGCACCGGATGGGTGCGCCGGACGCCACCGAACTGGCTCTTGAAGCGGCCGATGCCCTCGTCCGGGACCCCGACCAGGTCCAGGGTGCGCAGACCGCGCTCACCAGCCCACCGGATGCCGTCCCAGTACAGCAGGGTGTTGGCGTGCGTCGGCCGGTGCGCCCGCAGCACCCCGCCCTGCCACACCACACCCGTCGTCCCCCAGCCGAGGGTGACCAGGCTGCCGACCTCGTCGTCCCCCAGCCGCGCGACCGTCCACCGCACCGCCAGCCCGGTGGAGTCGAGGTCGGCCACCGTGGGCGGGAAGTCGCCGGTGTAGCCGGAGGTGAGGCCGCGCGCCGCGAAGGCCTCGTCCACCACCCGGCGCAGGACCCGCTCCCGGCCCCGGGCCGGGGTGAGGACGACACCGGCCCGCTCGGCCCGGCGGACCTTGGTGCGGGCGCGGCCGTCGAGGGCGGCCCACAGCCGGTCGACGCCGGCCGAGGTGTCGACGACGTAGGTGGCGTCCTCCCGCACGCCGAACCCGGCGCCCCGCGCGGTGTCGACCGCCACCCCGGCCGACGGCGGGAAGCCGAACTGGACGAGCACCGCCCGGCGGCTCCGCGCCCGGGCCCGCAGGGCGCGCAGCAGCCCCGGGAGGTGCACCGGTGCGACGAGCGGCCCGACGTAGGGGAAGGGCAGCCAGTTCACCGTGGTGACGGGGCCGCGCCGGCGGGACAGCCACGGGACCACCCCGACGTCGGCGCGCCCGGCCCGGACGACCAGCGGCGTGGCGGAGGTGCGCGTCATGCGGGCGGCGAGCTCCAGCCAGGCGAAGGTGTGGAAGGGGGTGCCGGGCTGACCGGACGCGTGTGCGGCCGCCTCCCAGCGTCGCGGGTCGCGCGTCTCCTCGAGGTGCACGGACCGCTCCCCGGCCGGGTCGGCGGGGAGCACGGCGGTGCCGCCCCCAGGCCACGCTGATCGATCCACAGGAGAGGTGACGCACGAGGTCGCCGGTTACCACGGCGGTTCCGGAAGTCGGTGTGGACCGGTCCGTCCGCGCGGTGCGGTCCGCGGCCTCGGGGAGGATGCGGCGGTGCGGATCTCCCCTCCTGCCGTGCCCGGTCGGGTGCTGGCCCCGCTGGCGGCCCTGTCGGTGATCGCGGTGCTGGACCTCGTCGCGTCGTCGCGGTGGTGGTCGCTGGCCGTCGTGGGCGTCCTCGACGAGCCGGCGCACCTGCTCACCGCCTGGCTGGTCCTGCGGGCGGTGCCCGAACTCCGGGCCCGGTCGCCGTTGCCGTGGGTCCTCGCCGGCGCGGTCGCCATCGACGTCGACCACGTGCCGCTGTACCTGTGGGGAGCGCTGGCCAGCACGCCCGAGGGGCGCCCGGTCACCCACTCGCTGGTCACTGTCCTCGCGCTGGCGGCGGTCGCGGTGGCCAGCCGGCGGCTGCGGACCGCAGCGACCGGGCTGTGCGTCGGCGTGCTGCTGCACTTCGTGCGCGACGTGGCGACGGGACCGGGCCTGCCGCTGGCGTGGCCCGTGCGGGTGGACTCCGTGCTGCTCCCCTACGGGGTCTACCTGGGGGTCGTCGCCGCGTGCGCCGTGCTCGCCGCCGTCCGGACGCCCGCCACGGACCCCCCGGCCGCTCCCGGCCGCTCCGCGGTCACCGCACCACGGCGACCGGACACGGGGCGGCGGTGACGCAGTGCAGACCGACCGAGCCCAGCAGCAGGCCCGCCCACCCGGACCGGCCGCGCGAGCCCACCACCAGCAGGTCGGCTCCCCCGGCGACGTCGACCAGGACGTCGCGCTCGACGCCCTGGACCGCCTCCGCCCGCACCCGCAGGTCGCCGGGCCGGTCGAGTCCGGCGGCCCGCAGGCTCCGCTGCAGCGTCGCCCCGGCCTCCTCCTGCAGCGTGGTGTCCGGCACGGCCCACAGCGGCCCGCCGTAGCCGGACACGGTGTCGATCCAGCCGTGGACCACGTGCAGCTGCGCGCCGCGCAGCCGGGCCTCGGCCGCGGCGGACCGCGCCGCGGTCACCGAGTCCGCCGAGCCGTCCACCCCCACCACGACCCGCCCGCCCGCGTCGGATCCGGCCGCCGGGGACTCGCCGCGGACGACGACGACCGGGCCGTCGGCGTACTGGGCGCACTGCTGGCCGACCGAGCCCACCAGCCGGCCGTGCAGGCCGCCCAGCCCGCGGGAGCCGACGACCAGCAGCCCGTCGGCGCCGGCCACCTCGATGAGCGTCCTCGCGGGGTGGCCGTACCGGACCTCGGGGACGACCGGGACCGCGGTGGTCCCCGTGGCCCGGGCCGCCGCGTCGTCGTCGGCACGCATCCCGGCCACGACGTCGGCCTCGAACCGGGCGACGGATCCGGAGCGGTCCGCGCCGTCCGCGTCGTCCGGCGGCCGACGCCCCGCCCACACGGTGACCACCCGCACCGCCGTCCCGCGCAGCCGGGCCTCGCACAGAGCCCACGTCAGCGCCCGGCGGCCCTCGTCGGACCCGTCGACCCCGACCACGACCTCGCCGACGGCGTGCCCCTGCTGCGTCGTCGCGCCTCCTCCCGGGGCGGCGCTCCGGTGACCGTCCGGGGCGTCGTCCCCGGTCCCGGCCCCGCGGCTACCCACCGCTGCCCACCGGCACCCGGCACGCGGGCGCGGACCGCGGCCTGCGCGCACACTGGCGCGGGAGCTGCCCGACCGTCGTCCGCGGACAGGGGGAGGCCATGAGCGCCGCGTCGTCCGTCCTCGCCGGCCTGGAGCGGACGCGGCCGTGGCAGGAGGAGCTCTACCGCGACCTCCACCGGCACCCGGAGCTCTCCCACCGGGAGACCCGGACCGCGGGGCTGGCGGCCGCCCGGCTGCGTGCCGCCGGGTTCGAGGTGCACGAGGGCGTGGGCGGCACCGGGGTGGTGGGCGTCCTGCGCAACGGCGACGGCGCGACGGTGCTGCTGCGGGCGGACATGGACGCCCTCCCGGTGCGCGAGGCGACCGGGCTGCCCTACGCCAGCCGGATCACGGCTCCCGACGCCGACGGCGACGAGGTGCCGGTGATGCACGCCTGCGCCCACGACGCGCACGTGGCCTGCCTGGCCGGGGCCGCGCAGCTGCTCGCCGAGGGCAGGCGGCACTGGTCGGGGACGCTGGTCGCGCTCTTCCAGCCCGCGGAGGAGACCGGCGACGGCGCCCGCGGGATGGTCGAGGCCGGGCTCGCCGACCTGGTGCCGACCCCGCGGGTGGCCCTGGCCCAGCACGTGGTGGCCGGGCCCGCCGGGCAGGTGCGCACGCACGCCGGCGCCGTGCTGTCGGCGGCCGACAGCGTGCGCGTCACCGTGCACGGGCGCGGCGCCCACGGCTCGATGCCGCAGGCCGCCGTCGACCCGGTCGTCCTGGCCGCCGTGATCGTCGTCCGGCTGCAGACTGTCGTCTCCCGCGAGGTGCCCCCCGGGGAGACCGCGGTGCTGACCGTCGGCAGCATCCGGGCCGGGACCAAGAGCAACGTCATCCCTGACCACGCGGTGCTGCTGCTCAACGTCCGCACGTTCAGCGACGCGACCCGCCGCGCGATCCTGGACGCCGTCGAGCGGATCGTCCGGGCCGAGTGCCAGGCGTCGGGCTGCCCCCGGGAGCCGGAGTTCGCGCTGTTCGACCGGTTCCCGCTGACCGACAACGACCCCGCCGTCACCGAGCGGGTGGCCGCCGCGTTCGCCGACTTCTTCGGCGAGCGGGCCGGGCCGGGAGGCCCGCAGTCGGCCAGCGAGGACTTCAGCGACATCCCGGCCGCGCTGGGCGTGCCCTCCACCTACTGGTTCGTCGGCGGGACCGACCCCGAGGTGTACCGCGCGGCGGAGGCGGCCGGGCGGGTCGCCCAGGACGTGCCGGTCAACCACTCCGCCGGCTTCGCCCCGGTCCTGCAGCCCACCCTGGACACCGGCACGCAGGCGCTGGTCGTCGGCGCGCTGGCCTGGCTGGCCGGCTAGCGCCCCGGCGGCGCGGTCAGTCGTCGTCCGGGCCCGGGTCGTCGAAGGCCCGGGGCCGCATCGGCGCGTCCAGGTCGTGGTGGACGCCGACCGTGCGGATGCCGGAGCACAGGACCGCCGCGACGGCCAGGTGGCGCCGGTCGTGGCCGGTGGCACGTCGCCGAGCAGGACGTCGCGGACGACGCCTCCCCCGATCGCGGTGGTCGTGCCCAGGCCGCCGACGACGTCGAGCCGGGCGACGCTCAGCGCGGTCAGCGCACCGTTCCGGGCGCGATCGTGCCCAGGAGGTCCAGGGCCGGCAACACCGTCGCCTCGGCGGTCACCCGGCGGTTCCACCAGGGGCGGTGACGGGCTCCCCCGGCCGGCCGGGGGAGCCGGCGGTCACCGCGTCACACGAGCTGCTGGGCCTCGGTCAGCGTGTGCCGCAGGACCTGCTCGATCACGTCGAACTCCGCCTGGCCGCAGATGAGCGGCGGGGCGATCTGGACGACGACGTCGCCGCGGTCGTCGGGGCGGCAGTACAGGCCGTTGTCGAACAGCGAGCCGGGCAGGAAGCCGCGCACGAGGCGGTCCCGCTCGGCGGCGTCGAAGGTCTGCCGGGTGGCCTTGTCCTTGACCAGCTCGACGGCCCAGAAGTACCCGTCGCCGCGGACGTCGCCGACGATCGGCAGGTCCAGCAGCTTGCGCAGGGTGGCGCCGAGTGCCGCCTCGTTGTCCAGCACCCGCTGGTTGAGCCCCTCGCGCTCCATGAGGTCGAGGTTGGCCAGGGACACCGCGGCGGACACGGGGTGGCCGCCGAAGGTGTAGCCGTGCGGGAACGCGACACCGGGGCGGAGGAACGGCTCGACGACCCTCTCCGAGGCGATCATCGCGCCGATCGGGCCGTAGCCGGAGCTCATCCCCTTGGCGCAGGTGATCAGGTCGGGCGTGTAGCCGAACTTCTCGCAGGCGAACGTCGTCCCGTGCCGGCCGAAGGCGCAGATGACCTCGTCGGAGACCAGGAGCACGTCGTGCTCGTCGCAGATCTCGCGGACCCGGTCGAAGTAGCCCGGGGGCGGGGTCAGGCAGCCGCCGGAGTTCTGCACCGGCTCGAGGAACACCGCGGCGACGGTGTCGGCGCCCTCGAAGAGGATCGCCTCCTCGATCCGGTCGGCGGCCCAGCGGCCGAAGGCCTTCGGGTCCTCGGCGAACTCGGGGTGGCGGTAGAGGTTGGTGTTCGGCACCCGGAAGCCGCCGGGGGCCAGCGGCTCGAAGTCCTTCTTCATGGCCGGCAGCCCGGTGATGGCCAGCGCGCCGTGCGGGGTGCCGTGGTAGGCCACCGCGCGGCTGATCACCTTGTGCTTCTGCGGCTTGCCGATCAGCTTGAAGTACTGCTTGGCGGCCTTCCACGCCGACTCCACCGCCTCTCCCCCGCCGCTGGTGAAGAAGACGCGGTTGAGGTCGCCGGGCGCCAGGTGCGCGAGCCGCTCGGCGAGCTCGGCCTGCACCGGCGTGGTGTAGCCCCACACCGGGAAGTAGGCCAGCTCGGCGGCCTGCTCAGCGGCCGCTTCGGCCAGCTCCCGGCGCCCGTGCCCGACCTGGACGACGAATAGCCCGGACAGGCCGTCGAGGATCTTCCGGCCCGGTTGTCCCAGATGTGGGCGCCCTCGCCGCGGGTGACCACCGGGACCGGGATCTCCGGGTGGCGGCCCTGGCGGGCGAAGTGCATCCACAGGTGGTCGGCGGCGCGGGCCGCCGTCGCGTCCGGCACGCCGGCCGGGGGCTGCTCGATCGAGGTGGTCATCCCGGGCTCCTCGGGGCTTCGGGTCGGACGGCCGATGATGCCCCGAGTCTGCGGGCGGCCGGTGCCCGCCGTCACCCGGTGACCGGCGCCTGCGGTCAGGGCGCCTCGTCGTGGCGCGGTGCGGGGACGTCGGCCGGGATGCGGCGGCCCTCGGCGAGCAGGCAGGCGTGCTGGAGCCCGGCGACCGCCGCGACCTGCAGCAGCGGCAGCCGCACGAACACCAGACCGAAGACGCCCAGGAAGCCGGCGAAGAGCCACAGCGAGGTCCCCAGGCAGAGCAGGCGCCGGCCGGACCAGCCGACGTCCGCCCCCGACCGCGCGAGGGGCAGCGCCGCCAGCCCGAAGGCCGTCCCCAGCACGACGGACAGCAGCGCGGCGCTGCTGGAGCCGCCCAGCCGGGCAGCGGGGAGGACGCCGAGCACGGCCGCGGCGACCGCGGCCGACCACCACAGGCGTCCGGCCGACCGGCCGGTCCCCGCGGCCGGCGGCTCGTAGCAGTCCAGCTCGGTCGGCGGGTGCGCGGCCAGCATGCGGGACCGGTCCCGGTACACCGCCACCGTGGGATGGTTGCGGCGGACGCGCTCGACGAGCTCTCCCGGGACGGCGGCCGACAGCCACAGGGCCTCGATCCGGCAGTGCTCGGCCCGGAGGCCACGGGTCCCCGCGACGACGCGTCCCCAGCAGGAGACCACCGCGAGGACGTGGCGGCTGCGCGGGTGCTCGCGGACCCACTCCTCCCGGCCGGAGGCGTAGAAGCCGCACGTGCAGTCCGGGTCGGGGCTCGGGTGCGGCGGGCGGTCCTGCAGGCAGCGCGCGGTGTTGACGCCGTCGTGCCAGGGGTCGTCCGAGAAGAGCGGGTACAGCACGCCGTCCGGGCCGATGCGGAAGGTGCGCAGTGCCCGGATCTGACCCACCTGCGGCTCGAAGCCACCCTGGGGGTCCACCGCGGCTACTCCGCGGGAGACGCCGGCTGCGGCTCGGGACGGTCCGGCACGGCCGGCTCGGGTGCCGGCTCGGGCACGGGCAGGACCTCGATGCGGCGCACTTCCTTGCCGATGTTGCCCACGTCCCGAGGGTAGGGAACCGTTCCCGGGAGCGGGAGGTGTCCCGTCGCCGCGACGGGCGAGGACCGGACGGAGGGGGTGGCGCCGTGACCGACCAGCAGCCGGTCGAGCCCAGCGACGTGTACCGGGCGGACGGGAGCCGGGTGCCGGACCGGAGGACGGTGCCGGCGGCGGTGCGGTCCCTGCTCCCGGCGCTGGTCCGCCGCACGGCCGCGGGGTCGCTGGCCACCGCGTCGGCGGTGGCGGTCGCGGCGGTGGTCACCGCGCGGGCCGCCGGGGTCGCGCGCCAGGTGGTGGAGCAGGCGGCGCGGGAGGCGCTGGGGGCCCGTCCTCCCGGACCGTGGGTCGAGGTCTCGGTCACCCGGGTCGAGGTCCGCTGGCGGCTGTGAACCCGGCTCACCGCACACGGGCTCCCCGAGCCGGTCAGGTGGCGCGGTCGCGACCGCCGGCCTACCCCGGGAGACCGGTGCCCGGGCTCGAGGCCCGCACCGGCCTGCGGTTCCCCGCCGCCGTCCGGGACGTCGACAGTCGGGACTGGCCCGCAGACGCCGGCCGGGGCGCCGCTGACCGACACCGACGACATCCGGTGGTCGGCCCCGTCCCACGGCCGACGCCGGTATCACCCCGCGCCGGCCGCGCCTCTCACCTCCGTCAGACCGACCGACAGTGGAGGACACGATGGGACGCAGCATGCAGCCGGTCCGGCTCTCGACCACCGAGAGCGAGGAGGTCGAGCTGGCCCGGACGGTGGACGCCGCGGTCACGGAGGTGCTGCGGAACGGCACCCCGACGGTGGAGGACGAGCCTGCGGTCACCGAGCGGCTCCTGACCCGCCTCGACGGCGCCATCACCTCCGAGGCGGCCCCCCCGGCGACCCGGGCGCAGCCGCCCACCCGCGCGCCGATGGTGCAGCTCGACGGGCTCGAGGTCACCCAGGGCATCCAGGACCCGACGCACACCGTCCCGCTCGTGGCCGACCGGCCGACGGTGGTCCGCGCCTACCTGCGCTACGCGCGCGCCGCGGTGACGGTGCGCGGCGAGCTGCTCGTCGCCCGCTCGGCGAACGGCCCGTGGCAGTCGGTGCCCTCCCTCGGCGCGGCCCAGCTGGACCCCTCGCGCAGCGGCTCCTCACTCGCCGAGCTGCGGTCCCGCCGGCTGGACCTGGCCTACAGCCTGGACTTCCTGCTGCCGGCGCAGTACACGGGCCCCGGGCCGCTGTGGCTGCGGATGGGGAAGGTCCTGCGGACCACCGGTTCCCCGCTGCCGTCGCTGGCCGGCCTGACCACGCGCACCGTCACCTTCGGCGCGCCGGTGCCCCTGCGGATGCGCCTGGTGCGGGTCCGCTACTCGACGGGCACGCCCCCGGTGACGCACGAGCCGTCCACCACCGACACGACCCTGATCGCCTCCTGGCTGCGCCGCGCCTACCCGATCTCCCGCCTGCACCTGAGCTCGTCGACGGTGACCGCCACCGCGGCGGCTCCGTTCGGCGCGGCCCAGGTCAACGCCCAGCTCCTGGCGTTGCGCGCGATCGACGTCAGCACGGGGACCGACGCACGCACCCACTACTACGGGATGGTCGCCGACAGCGGCTTCTTCATGCGCGGCCTGGCGTCCGGCATCCCGCAGACCCCTCAGCCGGGCACCGTCGCCTCCGGCCCCACCGGGCCGTCGACCTTCGGGTGGGACGGCGACGGCTCCTACGGGGACTGGTACGGCGGGCACGAGCTCGCCCACACCCTCGGCCGCTTCCACGCCGAGTTCTGCGGCGCGGCCGGGGGCGCGCCCTACCCGTTCCCGAACGGGCAGCTGTCCGACGCCGACGACCGCTTCGTCGGCATCGACGTCGGGGACCCCGTCCTGGGCCTGCCCCTGCGGGTGCTAGCGGGTACCACCTCGCACGACGTCATGACCTACTGCGACAACCAGTGGCTGAGCTCCTTCACCTACGGCGGCGTGCACGCCCGGCTGGTGGCGGAGGACGCCCTGCCGGCGGGCGGCGCGGCGCCGGAGACGCTGGGTGCGGCGAGCGGAGAGGAGCGGGCGGGCATGCGGATCGTGGCGGCGCTGGACCTCACCCGGGCCGAGGGCACGATCGTCTCGGTGCTGCCCGACGACCCGGCAGGCGGCGACGAGGCCGAGGGCACCGGGGCTGGGACCCCGGAGGCCGCCGACGGCGCCGCGCGGGTGTCGGTGCGCATCCGCGACGCGGCCGGCGAGGTCCTCGACGAGCGACCGGTGACCTTCCGGCCCAGCGTCTGCGAGGACCCCGACGACGACCTGACCGGCGTCGTCGACTCCGTCGTCCCCTCGGTGGAGGGAGCCGCGCGGGTGGAGCTGCTCGTCGACGGGCAGCCGGTGGCCGCCGAGGCCGTCGGCGGGCAGACCGGGGACGTCGGCGAGCTCCTGACGTCGCGGGCGGCTGGTGCCGGCGGGCCCGGGAGGCCGCTGGAGGTGCGCTGGGACACGGGGGACGCCCCGGCCGACCAGCGCTACATCGTGCAGCTGAGCGAGGACGGCGGCGGGAGCTGGCGGACGGTCGCCGTCGGCCTGACCGAGCCCGCCACGACGGTGCCGGCCGACGAGCTCTCCGGCGACGAGGTCACCGTCCGGCTGCTCGCCACCACCGGCACCCGGACGACCGTGCTGCGCACCGAGACCGTCCCGGTCCGCTGACCGGGCCGGCCCGACCCCCCCTGCACCGACCCCCACCATCGACCGGCCGGTCGACGGTGGGGGTCGGTGACCGCCGGCGCACCCGCCGAGGAGCTGTCCGCCCGGCGCGACGCCTCGGTCACGGGACGGGATCGACGGCGCGCGGCGGGGCCGGGGAGGTCGCCGGGTCCGGGCGCGGCCGGCGCGCCGGCGCGGTGAGCACGACCAGGCCGGCGAGCAGGACCGCCGTGCCGAGCCAGCCCAGCGCCGGTAGTCGTTCGCCCAGTACGAGGACGGCGACGACCGCGGCGACGGCGGGTTCGAGCAGGGAGAGCGAGGTGGCGGTGCTGGCGGAGACGGCGGCCAGGCCCCGGCCGAACAGCACGTAGCCGAGGAACATCGGCACGACGGCCAGGTAGGCCACGGCCGCGAGGTTCGACCAGGACGCCACGATGGGTGCGCCGGTGAGCAGCAGGACCGGCAGCAGCAGGACGCCGCCGGCGCCGAACACCGCGCCCATGACGGGGCGGGAGGGCAGTCCGCGGCGCATGACCCGCGCCGCGCCCCAGGAGTACACCGCGTAGGTCAGGCCGGCCAGCAGGCCGAGCCCGATGCCGAGCACCGGCCGCGCACCGGCGCCGGCGCTCGCCGCGCCCTGCTCGCCCGCGCGGGCGAGGGCCAGCGCGAGCACGCCGAGGACGCCGGCGGCGGCGCCGAGCGCCCAGCGGCGGGACAGCAGCTGGTGGTCGACGACGCGCTCGACGAGGGCGGCCGCCACCGGCGCCGAGCCGATGGACACGACCGTGCCGACGGTGACCCCGGCCAGGCGCATCGAGGTGTAGAAGGCCAGCGGGTACACCGCCACCGCGGCGGCGGACACGGCCAGTGTCGGCCACTGCCCGGCCAGGGCGGCGCGGTGCACGCGCACGACGCGGGACGCGGCTGCCGCCTGCAGCAGGCCGCCGACGCCCATCGCCGCCGCACCGACCGCCAGGGACCCGACGCCGGGGGCCAGGGCCGCCGCGGTGCCGGTCGTGCCCCACAGCACGGCCGCGGCCAGCACGCACGCGCTGCCGTAGGTGGCGCCGTACTTCACCGGGCGTCCGCGTCGGTGGCAGCGTCGACCAGCTGCACGGCCAGGTCGCGGACGCGGTGCAGCCGGCGGGAGTCGCCCTCCAGCCCGGCCCGGGCCATCGCCCCCTCGAGCAGGAACGACAGCTCCTCGGCCAGGTCGGCGACGCGGCCGGCCGGCACGCCGTCGACCTCGGCGAGGTGGGCGGCCAGGAGTGCCTCGACCTCCTCCTTGTGCCGGCGCACCAGCTGCCGTCCGGGGGCGCCAGCGGGCAGCTCGGCCGCCGCGTTGAGCAGCCCGCACCCGCGGAAGCCGTGCCGGTGGGCCCGCTCGGCGTGGTCGACGTAGGCCTCGACCACCGCCGTCACCCGGCCGAGGGCGTCGGTCGCCTCGGCCAGCCGGTGGCGGTAGAGGTCGAGCCACTCCTCGTGCCGCGCCTCGAGATAGGCCAGCACGAGCTCGTCCTTGCCGGCGAAGTTGTTGTACAGGCTCATCTTCGCCACCCCCGCCGTGGCGGTGATGGTGTCGATGCCGGTCGCGCCGACCCCCTGGTCGTAGAAGCACTCGGCCGCCGCGGCCAGCAGCCGGGCCCGCGCCGACCCGCGTCCCGACCTCGTCTGCTCGGACACCACAGCTCCTCCTCCGCTGACTGGGTAGACCAGTCTACCCAGTACGGTGCGAAGGTCGTGAGGTGTTGCCTGGCCGCCGCGGCGCGCCGCCCGGCGGCAGGGCATCCGGCGGCAGGGCATGCTGCCCTCCACCTCACCCCTGGCCGCACCCCGAGGAGATCCGTGACCGCTGACCAGCCGCCCGCCGTGCCTCCCGACCTCGCGCCCGAGGAGCGCGACCGCTTCTTCCTCGGTCTCGCGGTGGAGCAGGCGCGGCTGGGCTGGGAGGAGGGCGGCGTCCCGATCGGCGCGGCCCTCGTCCACGACGGCCGCGTGCTGGCAGTGGGGAGGAACCGGCGGGTGCAGATGGACAGCGCCATCCGGCACGGCGAGACCGACTGTGTGGAGCGCGCGGGCCGGCTGCCGGCGTCGGTGTACCGCCGCAGCGTCCTCTACACCACGCTCTCGCCCTGCTACATGTGCGCGGGGACAGCACTGCTCTACGAGATCCCGCGGATCGTCATCGGCGAGAACCGCAGCTTCTCCCAGTCCGAGGAGCTGCTGCGGTCGCACGGCGTCCGGGTCGACGTCCTCGACGACCCCGACTGCGTCGCGCTCATGCAGCGGATGCTCGCCGAGCGCCCACAGTTGTGGCGGGAGGACATCGGCGAGGAGGCATGAGGCGGCCAGCCGGCAGCGACCGGGGAGGTCTCACCCGCGGGATCTCCCCGGTCGGCCGGGTCAGTGCGCCGGCACCACCCCGGGGCGTCGATCAGGCCGCGGGGTGCAGGTGCGGTGATCCGGTGCGGATCTCGGTACCGTCGGGGCGCCAGGTGCGCCGACATCCGTCGGGTTGTCGCTCCACGCGGAAGCCGTGGTGGACCTTGCTGTGGTGCCGCTCGCACAGCAGGGCGGAGTTGTCCAGGTTGGTGGGGCCGCCGTCGAGCCAGTGCACCAGGTGGTGCACCTCCGCCCACCAGGTGGGGGCGTCGCAGCCGGTGAACACGCACCCGCCGTCGCGCAGCTCCACCGCCCGGCGCAGGTACCGGTCGGCCAGGCGCTGCTCCCGGCCGAGGTCGATGGGTGCCCGTCGGGGCCCATGACGACCCGGGAGACGGTGGCGTCGCAGGCGATCCAGCGGGCGCGGGCGGCGGAGATCACCGCCCCGAACCCCATCCGCCCAGCCGTCGGGCCCCCGGTCGGGTCGATCAGGTCATCGAGGTCGATGACCACGGCGACGTGTGGCTTGACGGTGCGCAGCACCGGCAGGCTGCCGGCGGCGAGGGTGGTGTCGGCCCGCTGCACGAATGCATCCCTCAGCCGCTGGGCGCGGCAGCGCTCATCCCCGGCCGGGCGGTCGGCCTGCACGTGGGACTCCAGGGCGGCATGCACCTTCTCCTCACCCACCGCGTCGAGCTCGCCGCGGATGCTGATCGACCCGTCGGCGTGCCTGACGAGGGTCAGCCGGCGGCCGTCGGTGGGATCCGGTTCGGGCCCGTCGGGGTCCAGGTAGTGCCGCACCACGGCCATGAAGTCGGCGTGGGGCTGCTCGACGGCGACCCCGGTGAACACGGCGTCGAGAACGGCCAGGTCCACCCCGGCGGCCGCGGCCGCCGCCAGCCGCTCCGGCGTCACGATGCGGGCCACCGCGGCCACCTGCTCGGCGCTGACCAGCCCGGCGTCGTGGGCCTCGGCCAGCGCCGGCAGGTGCGCCAGAGTGCGCCAGGGTGCGCACCAGCCGGGCGGCCTCGGCCGCCGACAGCCGGCAGTGCCCCCGCAACCAGGCAGCCGTGCTCTTCAGCCCGTCGCGTTCGGGCGCCTGCGACAGCTCCGCCTCCCGCACCCGGCGGGTCAAACCGCGCCTCGAGGCGGTTGCGCTCGGCGACCAGCGCGGCGACGTCGTCCAGCGCGGCGACGTCGTCCAGCGCGTCACCGCCCAGCGAACCACCCGAACACATGTACGAAGACCACCTGAGCCCACGCGCTCCGTCCACCTGAAATCGCAGGTCAGGGGGCTGACAGCGCCCCCAGGCGCTTCCAGCGAGGGCCACCGCCGCGTGAAGACGGACAGTCCCGGGGCGCGACCTCCGGCGACCGGCGGCAGGCCGGCGGTGCCGGGCCGCACGGCCGGTGCCAGCCGGTGCCGACGCGGCTGGGTCGCCCGACACGAGGGACACCGACCTCCGGAGGGCGATCGTCGGAGCCGGCATCGGGGCCTGTCCCTGGCTCTCGCGCTGCGGGAGCGCGGACTGCGGGCCGAGGTGTTCGAGCAGGCCGCGGAACTGCGGGCGCGGCCCGGGCACGCGGCCGTGCCCGGTGCTGCTGCCGGGCACCGGCGGTGCCGTGACGCTGCCGTGACGAGGTCATGACGACCCGGGTCGACGATCGCGGTCCGGGGCTCCGGACGACCACGTCCCGGTCCCGTCGGACCGAGGGGGTCCCATGACCGGCGGACCCGGGCCAGGGAGCGGGGACACGCGGGAGCGGACGGCCGAGGAGCACGCGTCCCTCCTCCAGGACGCGGCCCACCTGAGCATCGTGGGCGCCGTCCTGCTCACCGGCTTCGCGCTGGTGAAGAGCTACGCGGTGGGTCACTTTTCCCTCACGACCGGGGCGGCGCTCCTGACCACGGCCCCGCTGACGGTCCTGCTGGGCAGCCTCATGTCCTACGCCTACTGGGTCCTCCTGCTGGCCGCGCTCGCTCTCGCGTACGGCGCCCACCGGGTACGACGGAGGTCGGGTGCCTGGACCTGGGAGGGAGCCGCGATGCTGGGCCTCGCGGCGTTCGCGGCGCTGCTCTCGCCGGTGCGTCCGCTGCTCACCTGCACGCTGGCGTTCCTCGCCTTCCTCGTCGTGGCCCGCGCACCCCGCGTCGTGGCGCGGACCGGTCCCGACGCGCAGGAGCACCGCCCGCGGTGGCGGAGCCGCTGGGCCTCGCTGAGCCGCTCCCCCCTCCTCGGCACACCGGTCTTCTTCGTCGTCGCCGTGTTGTGGGTCCTGCTCGGCACGCTGACCCGGCCGTGGACGCCGGTCGAGCTGGTCGGGTACCAGGAGGGCTCGGAGCAGCACCTCGTCGTCGGCAACGTCCTCAGCGCCGACGGCGAGTGGACGACCGTCATGCGGTCGGGCGACCGCGGCCTGACCCGGATCCGCTCGGAGGACGTCGTGAGCCGCCGGCTCTGCCACCTCGTGGGCGCCCAGGAGCCCGGGCAGGCCCCGCTGCTGTGGGAAGCTCCAGGACCGGCCCTACCAGTCCCCGAACCGCAGCTGCCGCACGCTCGCCGACCGGCAGACCGGCGTCCAGGTGACGGCGAGGTCGTTCACCGGCTGAGACGGCGCGGACCGGCCGCCGGCCCGCGCCACCGGGCGTATCAGGAGGCGGCGCCGGAGCTCTGTCAGGCGAGCGCCTCGCGGCGGCCGGACCGGCCGCCGCGCACCCCGACGACGACGGAGCGAGAGCATGCCCCTCCCCTACGACGGCGACCGGATCACCCTGCACGACCCCGACGGCACCGAGCTGGCAGTGCGCGCCTGGGGCAACCAGTTCGCCGCGGTCTTCGAGACCCTCGACGGGTACACCGTCGTGCAGGACCCCGACAGCGGGTTCTGGCACTACGCGACGCTGTCGCCCGACGAGCAGGAGCTCCTCCCCACGACCGACCGGGTCGGCGCCGTGGACCCCGCCCGGCTCGACCTGCCCCGGCACACCCGCCCCCGGCGGGAGGCGAGGGGCGCCCTGCCCCGGGCGGCCCTCGCCGCGGCCGCCGAGCGGCCGCGGTGGGAGGCCCGCCGCGAGCAGCGGCGGGCACGCAGCGCCCGGGCCGCGCAGGAGGGCCCGGTGCCGGCGCCTCCCCACGAGGAGACGACCGGCAACTACGTCGGCCTGTGCCTGCTCGTGGCGTTCCCCGACGTGCCGGCCACGATCACCCGCCGGCAGGTCGACGACTTCTGCAACCTGGCGGGGTACGCGGAGTTCGGCAACAACGGGTCCGTCCGCGACTACTTCGCCGACGTGTCGGGCGGGAAGCTGACCTACACCAACGTGGTCACGGCCTACTACACCGCGAAGCACGAGCGGGCCTACTACACCGACGAGACGGTCGAGCAGCCGCTGCGGACGTGGGAGCTGATCACCGAGGCACTCGACGACCTGGTGGCGGGCGGGTTCGACTTCTCGCCGCTCACGACCGACGACGCCGGGTTCGTGCGGGCGCTCAACGTCTTCTACACGGGCACCCGCGTCAACAACTGGGCCAAGGGGCTGTGGCCGCACTCCTGGCACCTGGAGCACGGCTACCCCGTGACGCCGACGGCGCAGCTCTACGACTACCAGATCACCGACCTCGGCGACCGGCTGACGCTGCGGACGTTCTGCCACGAGAACGGCCACATGATCTGCGACTACCCCGACCTGTACGACTACGACGTCGACCCGGCACTGCAGGGCTACGGCGTCGGGCACTACTGCCTGATGTGCTTCGGCGGGTCGAACGTCAACCCCGTCCAGGTCAGCGCCTACCTCAAGCAGGCCTCGGGCTGGGCGTCCTCGGTCACCGCCCTGACCCCGGGCACGACGTCCACCCTCGAGGCCGGGACGAACGACTTCCTCGTGCACCGCAGGAACGCGACCGAGTACTTCGTCCTGGAGAACCGGCAGCAGGTGGGCCGGGACCGCTCGCTCCCGGACGCCGGCCTGGTCATCTGGCACGTCGACGAGCTCGGCGACAACAGCTTCGAGCAGATGACGCCCGCGCAGCACTACGAGTGCTCGCTGGAGCAGGCCGACGGCCGCTTCGACCTGGAGCACCGGAGCAACGCCGGTGACGCCTCCGACCTGTACGGCGCCCCGTACGCCACGGCGTTCGGGAACGCCACCGCGCCGGACAGCCGGTGGTGGGACGGCGACGCGTCGGGGCTGGAGATCGAGTCGGTCTCCGCTCCGGGCCCGAAGATGACCGTCACCACGGGGAACCAGAGCTGACTGGGCGTCCCGCACCGGTGCCCGGAGCCCGTGGTCCCCGTGCCGGGCTCGCGTCCCGCCGGGAGGCGGTGACGCGGCGGTGACGCGGCGGTGACGTCCGCCTCCCTAGCGTCTGCGCTCCCGAGGGGGGAGTCGGCAGGTGAGAGGGAGAACGCGTGCGCTGCACGGGACGTCGCACGCGGGGCCGTGGCCTCCCCCGGAGCCGCGATGAGCACCGGTTCCCGCGTCCTCGGACCCCCTGGAGCGAGGGCCGACAGCGGTACGGTCCTGCCGATGACGGCTCCGCCGGCCCCGGTCGGACACGGGACGCGGCCGCCGGGCGTCCGCAAGACGGTCACGATCCTCTTCTCCGACCTCGTGGACTCGTCGCGGCTGAGCCTCACCCTCGACCCGGAAGCGCTGTGGAACCTGCTCGAGCGCTACTTCGGTGAGATGAGCGCCGTCGTCGAGAAGCACGGCGGAACCGTGGAGAAGTACATCGGTGACGCGATCATGGCGGTGTTCGGCGTGCCGACCCTCCACGAGGACGACGCCCTGCGGGCGGTGCGGGCGGCGGTCGAGATGCGCGACTCCCTCGCCGTCCTCAACGGCGAGCTCGAGGCCGGCTGGGGCGTCCGGCTGGCCAGCCGGATCGGCGTCAACACCGGCGAGGTGATCGCCGGCGACCACCGGCGGGGACACCTGTTCGTCACCGGGGAGGCCGTGACCGTCGCCAAGCGCCTCGAGGAGGCGGCGGAGGCCGACGAGATCCTGATCGGCAGGTCCACCCAGCGGCTCGTGCGCGACGCGGTCGACGTCCGGCCGGGCGGCCGCCGCCCGCTCAAGCACGGGCAGGTGGTCGACGCCGTGACGGTGGTGCAGGCCCGTGCCCACGCCCCGGGCCTGGCGCGCCACTTCGAGTCGCCCTTCATCGGGCGCCGGGGACCGCGTGCCGTGCTGGACAGCGTGTTCGGCGAGACGGTCGGGCAGCGCAGGTGCCGTCTGCTGACCGTGCTCGGCGACGCGGGCGTGGGCAAGTCGCGGCTCGTGCAGGAGTTCACGGCGGACCTGCCCGGGGACGTCACGGTCCTGCACGGTCGCTGCCTGCCCTACGGCGAGGGCATCACCTACTGGCCCCTGGCCGAGATCGTCCGCGACATCGCGCGGGCCCGGGGCGTGGACCCCGGCGAACAGTCCGCGGCCACGATCGCCGCGCGGCTGGCCACGGGTGAGCTCGCCGGGGAGGACAAGGCCGAGCTGATCGCCCAGCGCGTGGCCGGGGCGCTCGGGCTCGGCGGCGCGGCCGGGGGGACGAGCGAGGAGACCTTCTGGGCGGTCCGCAGGCTCTTCGAGGCGCTCGCGCGGGCGGGACCGCTCGTCGTCGTGGTGGACGACCTGCACTGGGCCGAGCCGACCTTCCTCGACCTGGTCGAGCACGTCGCGGAGTTCTCCCGCGGCCTGCCGATCCTGCTCGTCTGCATCGCCCGGGGGGAGCTGCTGGAGACCCGCCCGGGATGGGGACGGGGCGCGGTCGACGCGACGTCGATCGCGCTCGAGCCCCTCGACGAGGCGGAGTGCCGCGCGCTGGTGTCCCACCTGCTCGGCGGCGCCCCGCTGCCGCCCGCCGCGGCGTCGCTGATCGCGGGCTCGGCGGAGGGCAACGCGCTCTTCGCGGAGGAGCTCGTGGCGATGCTCGTCGACGAGGGACGGCTCACGCGCGAGGACGGCCGCTGGGTCGTGCCGTCGGACCTCTCCGACCTGCCCGTGCCGTCGACGATCCACGCCCTGCTCGCCGCCCGGCTCGAGAGCCTGCCGGCCGACCTGCGGGCGATCCTGACGGCGGCGGCGGTCGAGGGTGTGGTGTTCCACCGGGGCCCGGTCGGCGAGCTCGCCTCCCCCGCACCCGGCAGGGCCCTCGAGGACAGCCTGCGGACGCTGGTCCAGCGGGGCCTGGTCCGCCGGAACCCGGCCGACTTCGCCGGTGAGGAGGCCTACCGCTTCCGTCACGGCCTGATCCGTGACGCCGCCTACCGCTCCCTGCCCAAGAACGCGCGGGCCGAGATGCACGAGCGCTACGCGGGCTGGCTCGAGGCCATGGCCGACGACCGCTCGCGCCTGGGGGAGTTCGAGGAGATCGTCGGCTACCACCTCGAGCAGGCCTTCCGGAACCGCGTGGCTCTCGGCCCGCGCGACGCGCGCGCCGCCTCCCTGGCCGCACGGGCGTCCGAGCGGCTCGAGGCGGCCGGACGGCGGGCACTCGCCCGCAGCGACCTGCCGGCGGGGATCGGCCTCCTCGAGCGGGTGACGGAACTGCTCCGGACCGAGGACCGGAGACGGCCCCTGGTGCTCACCGAGCTCGGCGCCGCGATGACCGAGTGCGGCCGGCTGGTCCAGGCCGAACGCGTGCTCGACGAGGCGCAGCGGCTGGCCGCCGCCGGCGACGACCCGTGCGCGGCGTCGCACGTGCTGGTCCAGCAGCAGTTCCTCCGGCTCCTCCACGTCGAGGACGGCGGCAGCGAGGAGGCCGCCCGGGCGATGGCCCGGGTGATCCCGGTCTTCGAGCGGTGCGCGGACGACCTCGGCCTGTGCCGCGCGCGGCGGCTGGAGGCCTGGCTGCACTGGAACGAGGCCCGTGCCGAGGCAGCGGCCGAGGCGTGGGAGCGCGCGGCCGCGCACGCACACGCGGCCGGGGACCGTCACGTGCGCAACGAGATCCTGACGTGGGTGGCGTCCTCGCTGTTCTTCGGTCCGACCCCCGCCGGTGAGGGGGTGCGCCGCTGCGAGGCGATGCGCGCGGAGGTGCGCGACAGCCCCGAGTCCGAGGCGGCGGTCCTCCGTCACCTCGCCGGCCTGCACGCGATGCTCGGCCGCTTCGACCTCGCCCGTCGGCTGCTGGCCACCAGCAACGCCGCCTATGCCGACCTCGGCCTGACCCTGAACGCGGCGACGTCCCAGAACGAAGCCGTCGTCGAGCTGCTCGCGGGCGACCCCGCAACGGCCGAGGAGAGCCTGCGCGCGGGGTGTCGCGCGCTGGAGGAGATCGGGGAACGGATGTTCCTCCCGACGACGGCCGCCTTCCTCGCGCGGGCGCTCCTGGAGCAGGGCCGCGACCGGGAGGCCGAGGAGCACGCCGACCTCAGCGCCCGGCTGGCCGGGCCCACCGACCTGCTGTCGCAGGTGCTCTGGCGCGGGGTCCGCGCGCGCCTGCTGACCAGGCGGGCGGAGCTCCACGAGGCCGAGGCGCTGGCGCGCGAGGCGGTGGCTCTCGCGGAGGCGACCGACTTCCTCAACCACCGGGCCGACGCGCTGCTCGACCTGTCGCACGTGCTCGAGGCCGCCCGCAGGGGCGAGGAGGCCGTCACCGCGGCGTCCGGAGCGCTGCACCTGTACGAGGCGAAGGGGAACGTCGTCTCCGCGGCCGCGACCCGACGCCGGCTCGCCGAACTGGACGGGACGACGTGACAGCGATGCCGTGCGCGGATCCGCCGCGCCCGGGGGACACCGATGAGCCGCGTGGCTCGGGATGGGCGGTGACGTGATGACCAACCAGGCCGGGGGCAACTTCGAGCGGGAGCTGACGATCGGGGCGGAGGGGGTGCGGCTCCGCGGACCCATCGGGCTCGAAGAGGGCCAGAGACTGCTGCAGATGTACGTCTGGCTCTGGCAGTCGGACGGCGACGGGCGGGGAGCTGCCGCCACCGCCGTCCTGGACCATCAAGACCTGCGCAGCGCCGATGCGCCGGGGGCTGGTCCGGTGTGGGAGACGACGGTGCAGCCGCAACACGGCACGTTCCGGGCTGGGCCGGCGACCGGGATGGCGCTGGCGGTCCTGGAACGAGCGGACGGGTCGACGTTCCCCTACTGGTGGTCCCACAGCAACATCAGTCTGACCCCGACCACGACCGTGGGCTCCTCCGGGGACGACGTGAACGCCCTGTTGAACCGGATCGTCCGGCAGACACTCGTCAACATCCTCAAGAACGGATGACACCCGCGGAGGCGGCCGACCTCTCCCACCACCGATCCGACGCCCGGGCGGCGACGCGATGACGATCGCCGGCGGTGACCTCGACCCGGTGCTGGAGATCGACGCCCAGGGGGACGTCTGGCTCCAGGGCCGGCTCGAGCTCGCCGGTGGCCGGAGGCTGTCCGAGCTGCACGTCTGGCTCTGGCAGACGCGCGGGGACGGGACGGGCGGTGCCGCCACGGCCGTCCTGGCCGGCGCCCGCTTCGACAGCGCAGCCGCCAGGAACAGCGGCGGTGCACGGTGGAGGACGAGGGCGGACGCCGTGCACGGGGAGCTGGGGGCCGGCCCGGCGACCGCGACGGCGCTGGCGGTCCTGACCCGGGACGACGGCTCGGCCGAGTCGCACTGGTGGTCCGACAGCGCCATCCGCCTGACCTCCGGCGCGTCGGCCCGCTCCCCCGACGGCACGCTCGATCTCGGCCGCACGCTGTCGTGGAAGACCGCCACCGGGGACGCGGCCGCCATGCTCGACGAGCTCCAGTCCAACATCGTCCACCCGCACGTGCGCGAGCACCTGTCCGTGCTCCTCCTGCGGTTCGGCAACCCGGTCGAGGGCAGGACCTTCCTGCGGGCGATCGCTCCGCTGGTGAAGTCGGCCAGGCAGCACCTCCGGGAGGTCGAGGAGTTCAGGGCGACCGGGACGCCGGGCACCCCGTACGTCGGCGTCGGGCTGACCCACGCCGCCTACCGGGCGCTCGGCGTCGACCCCGAGCGGATCCCCGGCGACGCGTCGTTCACCCGCGGCATGAAGGACCCGGCCGGCCGGGACGCCCTGCACGACCCGCCCGTCTCGACCTGGGAGCCGCCGTACCGGGAGGAGATCCACGCCGTCGTCCTCATCGGTGATGCGACCCAGGGAGGGATGGCGGCAGCCCGCAACCAGGTCCTCAACCTGGTCAGGGGTTCGACCGCCATCCTGGGCCGAGAGACCGGGCTGGGGCAGCGCAACGCCTCCGGCGCCGCCGTCGAGCACTTCGGGTACGTCGACGGGATCAGTCAGCCGCTGTTCCTGACCGAGGACGTCGCGGCGGCGAGGAAGAGCGCTCCAGGCTGGCTGGTGTGGGACCCCGAGTGCCCCCTCGGCCGCGTCCTGGTGCGGGACTCCGCCGCGCCGGACCCCCGCGTGCACTGCGGCAGCTACCTCGTGTTCCGCAAGCTCGAGCAGGACGTGCGGCGGTTCCAGCAGGCCGGGGACGACCTCGCCCGGGCGCTCGGACTGGCCCGCTGCGACCGCGACCGCGCCGGTGCGATGCTCGTCGGCCGCTTCCAGGACGGCACGCCGCTCACCCTCCGGCCGACTCCCGGGCCCACCGGGCGCGGCAGCAACGACTTCGACTACGCCGCGGATGCCGCGGGGCGGCGGTGCCCGTTCCAGGCCCACATCCGCAAGGTCAATCCCCGAGGCTCCGCCAGGGGCGCACGGCAGGAGCGGGTACACCTCATGGCCCGGCGGGGGCAGACCTACGGCCGGCGCACCGACGACCTCGTCGCCGACCTGCCTCCCAGCAGCCGCCCCACCGGCGGGGTCGGGTTGCTCTTCATGGCCTTCAACGCCGAGCCCCGTCAGCAGTTCGACTTCGTGCAACAGCAGTGGGCCAACGACGCCCGCTTCCCGGGCCCCGCCCGCGGTGCTGCTGGAGGTGCCGGACCCGGCCGTGACCCGGTGATCGGCCAGGGAACTCGGGCGGACGGGACCTGGCCGCCGATCTGGGACGCCGCAGCCACCCGGACGGCCCCCGCGATCCCCCAGGCGGTCACGCTCAAGGGCGGCGAGTACTTCTTCACGCCCTCGCTGGCCTTCCTGCGCAGCCTCTGACCACTCCCGCGGCCAGGGGCGGACCGCGGCCCGCCGAGCCCGATCGGCAGTACCGTGCTCGCGTGCACGGTCCGTCCCGGGGATCGGGGACCGCGTCGTGAGGCCGCGGTTCACCGCGCAGGAGGCAGCGGACGTGCTGGGAGCGACGCCGGTCTTCAGCGCGCTCGACGGTCCCTCGCTCACGGACCTGGCCGCGGCGAGCAGGCAGCGGACCTACGGCCGGGGGCAGTACCTCTGGTACCAGGGCGACCCCGGGGACCACCTGGTCGTCATCGGCGAGGGCCTGGCCAAGGTCGTGCTGACGTCGGAGCGGGGCGAGGAGGCCGTGCTCGTCACCCTGGGCCCCCACGACACCGCCGGCGAGCTCGCCCTCCTCGACGGCCTGCCGCGCTCGGCGTCGATCGTCGCCGTCGAGCCGACGACCGTCCTGATGCTGCCGCGGGCGGCCGTGCAGGAGGCGATGGCCCACCCGGAGGTCCTCGACGCCGTCCTGCGCCTACTCGGGCAGCTGGTCCGCCGGCTGACCGAGCAGACCGGCGGGCTGGTCTTCCTCGACCTGGCCGGTCGTGTCGCGGAGGTCCTGCTGCAGCTCGCCCAGCGCCACGCGCAGGACGACGAGCACACGGTGCTCGACGTCGGGCTGTCGCAGTCCGACATCGCCGCGATGGTGGGAGCCACCCGTCCGGCGGTCAACCGGGTCCTGCAGGTGTTCGCGACCCGGGGCCTGATCTCGGTGCACGGCCGCGTGATCGTGCTCCGGGACCCTGCCGCGCTGCGCCGCCGCGCCGGCCGGTGAGGCACCGCGGCCCGTCGTGGCCGGGCCGGTGACCGGTCCCGGGGCGTCGGGCCGCACCTGTCATCCGGATGACAGCCGGCGTGTCCGCGGGCTGGCAGCCCGGCGCGGGCGCCGCTCCTAGCGTCCTCCCTGCAGCCGGACCGGGTGCAGCGCGACCACCACGACGACCGTCACGGGATCGGCCGTGGACGCCGGCGCACTGCACCCAGGCTGTTCCACCCACCCTGAGGATCCGCGGACCGGTCTCCGCACCGGGCGGATCCGTCGAGAACGGGACCGCGGCGCGATGACCACACAGCTCCTCCCCACCCCGGCGCAGGCCCCCCGCGCGTGCGACAACGCCACGCTGCTCGCCCGGATGGCCGACGGCGACCAGTCGGCCTGGCGGCAGCTGATCGCCGAGTACGACCGGCTCGTCCGGTCGGTGGCCGCGTCGTTCCGCCTCCAGGCGGCGGACGTCCACGACGTGGTGCAGACGACCTGGCTGCGCCTGCTGCAGCACGTGCACACCATCCGCGACCCCGAGCGGCTGGCCGGCTGGCTCGCGGTCACGGCGACGCACGAGTCCCTGGCGGTCCTGCGCCGGTCCTCCCGGGTGCTCCCGCTGCCCACGGTCGACGAGACCCCGGACGCCACGGCCGACCCCGCCAGGGAGGTCGCCGACCGCGACGAGGCGCGGGACCTGTGGGCCGCCGTGGCCGAGCTCCCGCCGCGGCAGCAGCGCCTGCTCGTCGCGCTCTTCCGCGACGAGCTCGACTCCTACGACGAGGTCGCGGCCACGTGCGCCATGCCCATCGGCAGCATCGGTCCCACGCGGGGACGCGCGCTGGCCCGCCTCCGGGTCAGGCTCGCCGACCGCGGCCTGGGCCCGGCCGCCTGATCCCGGACCACCGGGGTCGTCGTCCTCGTCGTACCCATCCCACCACGACACCGCACCCACGAAGGAGGGGTCGTCGTGTCCGATCCCGCACCCTGCACCCGGCACGCCCGCAGCGTCTGGCTGGCCTGCTGCCCGGCCTGCACCGCCTGGCACCTGGCCGACCAGTGCGCCCGACGCGGCGGCCCCCGCCCTCGGCCGGCTCCGACCGCGCCCGTCCGGAACGTCCCCCCAGCGGTCGGCGCGGCAGGCTCCCTGGCCGCCTGAGCACCGCCCCCTGTCAGTCCTCGACCCACGACGACCCTCCCGGAGGTCAGCCATGACGACGATCCACGCCGGCCTCGCCGACGAGCTGCAGCACGACTTCTGCCGTGCCCGCGCGCAGCTCGCCACGGCGCGCCTGCACCAGGCGGAGAAGGACACGCCGGGCACCCGCGCCGCGGTTGCGGAATGGCTCTCCTTCATCGACGCGGTGCTGGACGTGTACCCGGGCACCAGCACTCCCGGAGAACCGCTGTACACCTCGTCGTGACGCGGGTCGGTCCGCCGGCCCCGTCGGGATCGGCGGCTCGGTCCCGGTCAGGACGGGGGCGACCGGCAGCCCGTCGGCGGCCGTGGAGCACCGACCGCGCAGCGCGCTGACGGGCCGGCCCAGCTGAGCCCGGCCATCCCGCCGGGGCACAGCGGACCGTAGGCCCCGGCCTCCCCCGGGGGAGGCCGGGGCCTACGGTCCGGCGCCGCGCGGGCGGCGGTCCGGCCGTTCCGCCCGGCCGGTCCCGGGTGCGGTCAGGGTTCGGGGGGCAGCGGGGTGGCGGGCCAGTCGAGCAGCCGGGCGCCCAGCACGGCCGCGTGCAGTGCGAACCGCTGGTCGGGCCGGGAGACGCGGTAGCCGGTGAGCTGGGCGACGCGGGCCAGGCGGTAGGTGACCGTGCGGACCGAGACGTGCAGCCGGCGGGCGGCCTCGGTCGCGACCTCGCCGGCGTCGAAGTACGCCCGCAGGGTCTCCAGCAGCACCTCCGCGCCGCCGCGCACCCGGTCCAGGGGGGTGAGGACGTCGCGGACCAGGTCGACGATGGCCGCCTGGTCACGGCCCAGCACGCGGTGGACCAGGAGGTCGCGGGCGTGGACGACGTCGGTGTCCAGGCCGAGCCGGTCGGTGAAGGTCAGGGCCTCCAGGGCCTCCTCGTAGGAGCGGGCCACCCCGTAGGCGCCGGGGAAGGGCCGCCCCGCCGCAACCCGCCACCGGCCGGCGATGGCGCGCCGGGACAGGTCCTGCTGCAGCGCCGCACCCAGGTCGACGCCCCGCAGCGCGGCGGACGCCGGGACGGGGCTCCCCGGGACGACGACGACCACGCGGCCGTCCTTGGTGGCCACCAGCACCTCGCGGTCGCCGAACCGCTCGACCACCGCCCGCTCCAGCGCGATCGCCGCGCGGTCGACCGCGCCGTCGCCGTCCTGCGGTGCGACCAGCGCGACCTGGTGCGACTTGCCCAGGTCGATGCCGAACGGCTCGGCGCGCTCCACCATCCGGGCCACGTCGGTGTCACCGCGCAGCAGGTCGTCGACGAACCCGGCCCGCAGGGCCTCCTCCTGGCGGATCATCTCCCGCCGCTCGGCCTGGTGGCCGTCGACCAGCACGCCGACCGCGTCGTCGAGCACCCGCAGCACCGCCTCGGCGGCCCGGCGCACCTTCTCCGGGTCCGACGAGCGCGCGACCACGGGCAGCTGCCGCCACAGCCGCCACGCGGCGGACAGGTAGAGGTCGACCGCCCGGCGCGCGCTGACACCCTCCGCGGCGGCGCGCCGGCCGAGCTCGCGCACCGCGTCGAGCTCGACGTCGTCCGGGCGTCGGCCGTTGATGGCGGCGTCGGCCAGCAGTGGCAGGTAGCCGCCGAGCAGGTCCGCCGGCGCCTTCACGGCGTTCGCCGCCGAGGCCCCGACCGAGCTCAACCAGTCGTCGAGGGCCGGTTCCCACTCGGGCGGACGGCTGCGGCTCACGGCCCCTCCTCCACGTCGTCGCCGGGCGGTGGCAACGACATCGTGGCCCCCCAGGCGCGGGCGGCGCCGTCGACCGCCGCCCGGGCTGGTCGGCGGCGTCGGCCCGCCGGCCGCCGGGTCGGGGACGCCGAGGAGTCGGACCGGTGGAGGGGCGTGCGGCACGGGGACCTCCACGAGGACGCGGACGGGTCAGCGCAGCGGGTCGAAGGGGGCCAGCTCCGCCGGGGTCTCGCCCTTGAGCACGGCCTGGGCCACCAGCTGGCCGGTGACCGGACCCAGCGCGATGCCCCACATGCCGTGGCCACCGGCGACGAACACCCGCGGGGACGCGGTGCGGCCGAGCAGCGGCAGCCCGTCGGGAGTGCACGGGCGGGAGCCGACCCACTCGTCGCGCCGGTCGTCGAGGTCCACCCCGACCAGGAACGGCCGGACCGCCTCGACGATCGCGTCGATCCGGCGGGGGTCCAGGGGGTCGCCGGGACGGCGGAACTCCATCATCCCGGCCACCCGCAGCCGCTCCCCCAGCGGCGTGAGCGCCACCCGCTGGGTCGGGAAGTACAGCGGACCGCGCGGCATCTGCTCCACCGGCACGCTGAAGCTGTAGCCACGGCCGGCCTGCACCGGGCAGCGGACCCCGAACCGGCGCACCAGACGGCCCAGGTCGGCGCCGGATGCCACGACGACGGCGTCGTGGCGCGACCGCTCCCCGGCGGCGGTGGTGACGGTGACCCCGCCGGCGTGGTGCTGCAGATCGACCACCTCGGCGTCCTGCAGGACCTGCCCGCCGCGGGTCCGTACCGCGACGGCCAGGCCGGTGACGAACTCCGGCGGGTGCAGGTACCGCTGGCCGTGGATCCGCACGGCGGCGGCCACCCTCTCGGTCAGCACCGGTTCCACCGCCCGCACACGCCAGCCGACGACCGGGTGGAAGCCGGCCTCCTGCCCGGCGTCGCGGATCTGCTCGAGCTCGGCGCACAGCCGCTCGGCCCCGCGCTCGCGGCGGAAGCAGGCCAGGAACGTCTCCGCCCGGTGCGTCGGAGCCGGCACCCCGCCGGCTGCCAGGACGTCGAACGCCTCGAGCGCCCGCCCGTTCAGCGGGGCGTAGGCCGCCACGCCGCGGTGCCACGCCCGCGGGGTGCTGTGCGCGACGAACCCGGCGAGGAAGCGCAGCAGCGTCGGGTCGGCGCGCAGCGGCAGGTACACCGGCGAGCGGGGGCTGAGCGCGGCGCGCAGCCCGTAGCGCAGCACCGCCGGCTCGGGCAGCGGCGCGGTCAGCGCCGGGGTGAGCCAGCCGGCGTTGCCCCAGGAGGCGCCGGCCGCGACGCGATCACGGTCGTAGACGGTGACCTGCACGCCGGCCTCCTGCAGGAACCAGGCGCAGGACAGGCCGACCATGCCGGCACCGACCACGGCGACGTGCTGGGGTGTGCCGGCGGCGAACGCGGGACCGTGGTGGACAGGCCCTTCGCAGGACACGCCCGCTCCTCCGGTCAGTGCGCCGAGCGCTGGCAGGCGACGCACGTCGCGGCGTGCGGCCGGACCTCCAGCCGCTCGGACGGGATGTCGTCGCGGCACTGCGTGCACACGCCGTAGGTGCCGTCGGTGATCCGCTGCAGCGCCGCATCGATCTCGTCGATCCTGCGGAGCAGGGTCGCGGACCGGTTCACCGCCACCGGGTCCGGCACGGCCGTGGCCGCCTCGGCCAGCGCGAGCTCGCGCTGCCGGAGGCAGTCGGCGCGCTGGTCGGTGAGCAGGACCCGGAACAGCTCCCACCGCGTTGCCGGAGCCGCGGCGGTCGCGGCCGTCGAGGGGAGGGTGACCGTCATGCTGTTCTCCTTCGGGAAGGCAGGAGGCGTGTCCCACCGATCGGTGGGACACGCCTGGAGTGGGCCGGGGCGACCTGCGCGGTCAGCGCTCCCCCGGCGGCCCCCGGTGCTGACTGCGTCGCCGCCACTGCGTGCTGGTCATCCCCGACACCTCCTCCGCCAGTGGGCCCGTCGAGGCCGTGACCCGACCATCCCGCCCCGTCCCTGCCCGGAGAAGGGCGGTCACCGGTGAACCCGTGGTCCCTCTCGTTGCCGGTGCTCGGCACGTCCCGCACGGGACGCCGTTGCCGGTCATCGGCCTGGACACCGGGCTCGAGCTGACCGGTGCCGGACCCGGCCGGGCCACGGGCAGGCACGCACGGTCGGGTGCGAGGAGGTGGATCGTGCTCAGCGATCAGGAACAGCGGTCCTGGAACGAGATCGAACGGGTCGGCAACCGGGCGGGAGCGGGGGCCTCGCCGCCCTCGCGGTCGGCGCCGTCGGCACCGTGATCGTGTTCGTCGGCGTCGCGCCCCGTGGGCCGGGCCGGCCGTCCTCGCGGCTCCGGCACTGGTGCGGTCCGTGTCGCGGTACTGGCGGGACGTCGGCAACGCGTGCCCGACGGCCCTCGTGCCCGTGGACGGGTGGGTCGCGGACGACGCGCCGTCCCAGCGCCCGGCGTCGAGCGCCGCGGTCGCGGTGGTCCCTGCTGCTCGGGCGACACGGGAACGGGGCGCCGTCGGGATGGGCCCGCTCGTCCTCGCCGGCGCGCAGGAACACCGGCGGCGGTGGGCGCCCTCCGGTGAGGCGGCGACCCGAACCCGGGCCGCGGCCCGCGTTCAGCGGCGGTGTGGGTCCGTGGCCACCTGCTGCGGGTCCACGGCGGCGACGACGTTGCCGTGGAAGGCGTGCGCGGACGCCGGCGCGGCAGGCGCCGGGTCCGCGGGGCGGCGGTCCTCCCCCACGGTCGGCACCTCCTTGGGCCGGCCGCTGCGGTGGTCCCACACGTCGCGGGCGATGACCTGGATGATGCTGGCCGCCGGGATGGCCAGGAGCGCGCCCAGGACGCCGGCGAGCTCCACCGCCACCAGGATGGCGACGATCACCGTCAGCGGGTTGAGCTTGACCGTGCGAGCGAACACCAGCGGCTGCAGCAGGTGGTTCTCCAGCTGCTGGTAGACGAGGAAGAAGACCAGCACGGTGATGCCGGCGGGCACGGAGTGCACGAAGCCGGCGATGACCGCCACCACCCCGCCGACGGTCGCGCCCACCAGGGGGACGAGGTCGGCCAGCCCGACGAACAGGGCGATCAGGCCGGCGAACGGCACTCCCGCGATGAGCAGGACGACGTAGGTGAGCACCCCGCAGACGATGCTGATGAGCAGGTTCCCGGAGATGTAGCCGGTCACCGACCGGGCGCAGTCGGTGCCCACCCGGCGGATCCGCTCACCGGTCCGCGGCTCGAACAGGGCGATGAAACCGTCGACGACCTTGGGGCCCTCGAGCACCCACAGGTAGGCCAGGACGACGATGGTGACCGCGCCGGTCAGCCCGCTCGCCACACCGCTGAGCACGCCGGCGGCCGGCGTGGTCAGCCCGCTGGCGAAGGAGCTGATCCGGTCCTGGTTGTCCTGCACCCAGTCCAGCACGTGGAAGCGCTCGAGCAGGTCGCCGACCGGGCCACGGCCGGCCCGCGCGTCAGCAATCTGCTGCGGCAGCTGCCCGGCGAGCTTGGTGGCCTCCTGGGCGAGCGGGACGGCGAAGGCCGTCACCAGGGCCGCGAGGAGGACGAAGGCGACGAGGAAGACCAGCAGGGTGGCCAGGGCACGCCGCCTGCCGCCGAGCAGGCGCCGCTGCACGAACCCGACGACCGGCCCGAGTGCGACGGCGAAGAACGCGCCGACGACGATCCAGGTGAGCACCTGACGCGTCTCGACGACGACGTAGAGCGCGAGCGCGGTCGCCAGCAGCAGCCCGATCGTGGCCAGGATGGTGCGCGTCGGGACGGGACGCTCCGCGGGGCTGCGAGGTTGGGTCACGGTCGTGGTCATGCCCGACTCCGGTCGTGCGGAATCGAGGCGCGGACGACAGCCACGGGCGGACCGAGGTCACGAGCTGGCCGGCCGTCGAGCCCTCGACGCACCGTCTCGGCGGGTGGCGGTGGGCAGCGGGCGGCGGTGGGCAGCGGGCGGCGGGGTGGTGACCGCCGCGCCCGTGCCGCATCCGGGTCGTGCGCGTCGTCGGTGGCGACCAGTCGGATCGCCGGTCCCACGTCGCGAGCGCGACTCGTAGCCTCTCCGCCCAGCTGCACGTGGCCCGGCTGCGCCGGGGCGGGCAGCAGCACTTGCTGCGGGTCCTCGGCGGGCTGACGCTGCTGGCGGTACGGGTGCGCGTTCGTCCAGCACGAGCCGGCTCGGCCGGCGGTGCCGGAGGCCGTGGCGACGTCGACCTCACTGGTCGCTCCTGACCGGAGCCGTCGACGGGCCGCGTCGGCCGCGGCGGATCCGCTCGGGGACGGCACGCATGGACGGCGCCTCGACCGGTGGAACCCGTCCCTCGGTCAGACCTCGACGCGCCGCGCGAGCCCGTCGAGTCGGGCGCGGTCCACGCCGGTCAGCTCGCCGGCCTCCTCCGCCGTCACGGCGCCACAGTCGACTCCGCGCAGGACTGCGCCCGCGAGCGCCTGGGCCGTCGCGGGTTCGTCCATGACCCCGCCCTCCACGCGACCGAGGTAGGCCCTGATCCGCGCCGCCGTCACCGGGAGGCTCGCCCGGAAGAAGGAGTAGGTGGCCAGGTAGCGGGTCGGCAGGTGGCCCGGGTGCATGTCCCAGCCCTGGTAGTAGCCGCGTTCCAGCGACCGTGCGACGAGCCGGGCGTGCAGGCGCCAGGCCGCGTGCACCGCGTCCCGGTCCCCCGCCGGCAACACGTTGGTCGACCCGTCGGAGAGCCGCACCCCGGTACCGGCGGCGGCGACCTGCATCACCGCCTTCGCGTGGTCGGCGGCCGGGTGCTCCAGGCTCTGCTGGGGAGCGGTGATGCCGAGGGCGGCGCTGTAGTCGTAGGTGCCGTAGTGCAGCCCCGTGCAGCGCCCGTCCGCCGCGGAGATCATGCGGGCGACGGTCGCGGTCCCGTCCGCGGCGAGGATGGCCTGCGGGGTCTCCACCTGGATCTCGAACCGCAGCCTGCCGTCGGGCAGACCGTGGGCCTGCTCCAGTCGAGCGCAGACCTCCACCATGGCCTCGACCTGCGCCACCGAGGTCACCTTCGGCAAGGTCACGACGAACCCCTCCGGGAGGCCGCCGGACGCGTGGAGCCCGCCGACGACGAGGTCGAGCGTGCGCAGTCCACGCCGGCGGGTCGGCGCCTCGAAGCTCTTGAACCGGATGCCCAGGAAGGGTGGCCCGCCCTCGGCCCGGGCAGCCGCGGCGAGGGCGGCGACCGCCTCGCCGGCCGCCCGGTCCTCCTCGTCGTCGGAGCGCCGGCCGTAGCCGTCCTCGAAGTCGACGCGCAGGTCCTCGATCGGCTCACGGGTGAGCTTGGCGCGCACCCGGTCGTGGACGTCGCCCACCAGCTCGACGGGCATGCCGGTGACGTCGGCCAGTGCCTCCGTCGAGGGAGCGTGCCGGTCGAGCAGCTCCACCGCCTGCGCCCCCCACCGGTGGTGGGCGTCGGCGGAGAAGCGGTCGGCCGGGACGTAGACGGTGTGCACCGGCTGCCGCGTCCCGGGATCGCCGGGATGGCGCAGCCGGAGCTCCCGGTCGGCCTCGGCGAGCCGCTCGTCCAGGACGTCGGCGAGGTCGTCGCTCAGCTCGGTCATCCGCGTGGTCCTCTCCCCGTCGCCGGGTGCACCGGTCGACGACCTCGTGGGTGGTCACGGTCGAGCCGGGACGGTGACCGGTCGGAGTGCCGGCTCACCTCCGCGGGCGTGGTCGTGGCAGCCGGTGGCCCGGTCATCCCAGCGCGAGGGTCCGGCGCAGCTCGGCCACGTGACCGGTCGCCTGGACGCCGTACACCGCCGTCTCCACCCGGCCCTCCTCGTCGAGGACGACGGTGGACCGGATGACCCCTGTCACCGGTCTGCCGTCCACCTGCTTCTCTCCCCAGGCGCCGTAGGCCTCGCAGACGGCGTGGTCGGTGTCGGCGAGGAGCGGGAAGGTCAAGGCGTGCTGCTCGCGGAAACGGGCGAGCTGCTGCGGGTCGTCCGGTGAGATGCCGAGGACGGTGTAGCCGGCACCGCAGAACGATCCGAGGTCGTCCCGGAAGTCGCGGGCTTCCGTGGTGCAGCCCGGTGTCATGGCCGCCGGGTAGAAGTAGAGGACCGCCTTCCCGCCACGCAGGCTCTGCAGTGACACGTCGTCGCCGTCCGGGGTGGGCAGGGTGAACTCGGGGGCGGGATCGCCCGACTGGAGCCGTTGCGGCATCGTCCTCTCCTGGGTCGACTCGTGGTGGCTGACTCGCACCGCTGGTCAGACGGCCTCGATCCGCGGGTACTCCGGCCGCCACATCGCGGCGTGCACCTGCCCGACCGGGTCGTGCAGCTCGACCTGGGCCAGTCCCTCCGCCGCCGCGGCCCGCGCCACCGCGATGCCGACCGCCGCGGAGACCAGCCGCAGGTCGTCCACCGGCGGCAGCAGCGCGGACCCGGGAGCGCCCGCGCCGGAGAGCTCGGCGACCGCGGCGGCGGCCGCGCTGAGCATGCCGGTGCTGACCCGCCGGGCCTTGACCACCGACACCCCCAGCCCCAGGCCGGGGAAGACCAGCGCGTTGTTCGCCTGCGCGATGACGTGCTCCGTGCCGTCGTGGTGCACCGGCGGGAACGGGCTACCGGTCGCCACCAGGGCTCGGCCGTCGGTCCAGGCCAGGAGGTCCTCGGGCAGGGCCTCGCACAGGGAGGTGGGGTTGGACAGCGGCAGGATGACCGGTCGGTCGGCGGAGGCCGCCATCGTCCGCACGATGGGCTCGCTGAAGGCCCCCGGCTGGGCCGAGGTGCCGATGAGGATCGTCGGCCGGGCCCGGGCCACGACCTCGGCGAGCCCGATGGCCCCGTCCGCGCCGGCCCAGCCGGCCGTCTCGCCCGCGGGGCGGGCGTACGGCACCTGGAAGTCCCGCAGCTCGGCGGCGCGTTCCTCGGTCAGGAGCCCGCGGCTGCCCAGTGCCCAGAACCGCTGCGTCGCCTCCTCGCGGGACAGCCCCTCGCGCACCATGGCGTCGCGGAGCATGTCGGCGATCCCGATCCCCGCGGTCCCCGCGCCGTGGACCACTACCCGCTGGTCGCGCAGCGGCGCGCCGGTGGCCCCCAGCGCGGCGAGGACCGCGGCGAGCACGACCGCCGCCGTGCCCTGCATGTCGTCGTTGAAGGTGCAGCAGGTCGGGTCGTACCGCTCGAGGATGCGCCGGGCGTTGCTCGCGCCGAAGTCCTCCCAGTGCAGCAGGGCGTTCGGGAACAGCGTGGTGGCCGCGGTCACGAACGCGTCGATGAAGTCGTCGTAGCGCCGGCCGCGCACCCGGGGGTGCCGGTTGCCCAGGTACATCGGGTCGTCGAGCAGGCGGAGGTTGTCCGTGCCGACGTCGAGCACGACGGGGACGACCCGCCGCGGGTGGATGCCCCCGGCCGCGGTGTAGACGGTCAGCTTGCCGATGGCGATCTGGACGCCGCCGACGCCCTGGTCCCCGATGCCGAGGATCCCCTCGGAGTCGGTGGCGACGACGAGGTCGCAGTCGTCGGGCCCGAGGCCGTAGGCGCGCAGCGCCTCCTCGACGGCGTCCGGTTCGTCGATGGACAGGAAGACCCCGCGCGGGCGGTTGTAGTCGTGGCTGAAGCGCTCGATGACGTCGCCGATGGTCGGCGTGTAGACGACCGGCAGCATCTCCTCCAGGTGCTCGCTGAGCAGCCGGTAGAACAGGACCTCGTTGCGGTCCCGGAGGCTGGCCAGGTACACGTGCTTGGCGAGCGGGTCGGGCTGCCCCCGGTACTGCTGCTCGGTGCGGCGCACCTGCCCCTCCATCGACGACACCGCGCTGGGCAGCAGGCCCTCCAGGCCCAGCGCCTCCCGCTCGGCCCGGGTGAAGGCCGTGCCGCGGTTGAGCATCGGGTTGCGCAGGACGTCGTTGCCCCGGGCGCGGACGCGCGCGGTGAGGCTGTCCGGCGCACCGATCAGCTCGTAGGGCCGTTCGTACACGGGTCCTCCTGGGGTGTGGGGCTCGGCCGGTGGCGGTCAGGGGTGCGGCGCGGCGACGACGGAACGGGCTCCGGCGGGTCCCGTTCCGCCGTCGTCCCGGTCAATGGTGGCTGTCGGGAACCGGGCGCGTCGTCCGGGTGGGGGTCGGGGAGGCGGTGTGGGTGTGCTCGACGACGATCCCCTCGCCGTCCCCCTCGTAGGTGGTTCCGATCGCCGGCGCCTCGGCGAAGATCGGCCCCTCCTCGGGCTGACCGCGCCGCACGTTGAACAGCAGGTTGAGCAGGATGGCGGTGATCGCGGCGGCGCTGATGCCGGAGTCGAAGACGACCTGGAACCAGCTCGGGAAGGGCTCGTAGAAGTCGGGGACGGCGATGGGGATGACGCCCATCGCCAGGGCGGCCGCGACGATGACCAGGTTGGTGTTGCCGTCGTACTCCACCTTGCTCAGCGTGCGGATGCCGCTGGCGGCGACCGTGCCGAACAGCACCAGCCCCGCGCCCCCGAGGACGGGCAGCGGCACGACCGCCACGACGGCCCCGAGGACCGGGAAGAGGCCGAGCAGGACGAGGATGACGCCGCTGACCGCGACGACGAAGCGGCTCTTGATCCCGGTGACGGCGACCAGGCCGACGTTCTGCGCGAACGCGCTGACCGAGAAGCCGTTGAAGACGCCGGCGACGGTGGTGGAGAGCATGTCGGCCTGCAGCCCGCCGGTGACGTCGCGGCGGCTGAGCGGCTTGTCGACGACCTCACCGATGGCCAGGATGTCGGCCGTCGTCTCCGTCATGATCACCAGCATCACGACGAGCATCGAGACGATCGCCCCGACGGCGAAGGTCGGCAGGCCGAAGTGGAACGGCTCGGTCAGCTGGAAGGGCGCGGCGTCCCCGAGACGGCCGAAATCGGTGGCGCCGAACGGGATGGCCACCAGCGTCCCGAGCACGAGCCCGAAGAGGATGGCCACGCGGTTGAAGAAGCCGCCCAGGAAGCGGTAGATCAGCACGATGATCAGCAGGGTCGCCCCGGCCAGGCCGATGTTGCGCATCGAGCCGTAGCCGGGGGTGTTCGCGGTCCCGAGCGCCCACCGCATCGCCACCGGCAGCAGCGACACCCCGATGACCGTGATGACGGTGCCGGTCACGACCGGGGGGAAGAACCGCAGCAGCCTGGTGAAGAACGGCGCGATCAGCAGCGCGATGGCGCCGGCGACGATGAGCGCCCCGAAGACGGCACGCAGCCCCGCCTCACCGCCGAGTGGTGCGCCGATGGCCAGCATGGTGGAGACGGCCGCGAACGACGTCCCCTGCACGATCGGGAGCCGGGCGCCGATCCGCCAGACGCCGAGCGTCTGCAGGAGCGTGGCCAGGCCGGACATGAACAGGCCGGCGCTGATCAGGTAGGTGGTCTGCTGGGTGGAGAGCCCGAGCGCGGTGCCGATGATGATCGGCACCGCGACCACCCCCGCGTACATGCTCAGCACGTGCTGCAGGCCGTAGGCCACCATCGGTCCCGGCGGCAGCACCTCGTCGACCGGGTGCCCGCTCGTCCCGGCCGCAGCCGCGCTCCGCTTCCTGCTCCTCAGTGCCATCGGTCCTCCTCCTCGGGTCGGCCGGTCGGGCCCGGTCACCAGCCCTGGCCGGGGTCGAAGGCCAGGCCGGGGGCGGGGGCGTCGTCACGGCGGACGGTGAGCTCCTGGAGCCCGTAGGGACGGTCGTCGGCGTGGAAGACCTCGCCGGCGTTCTCGATCCCGAAGCGGGCCAGGTCGTAGACGAAGTGGTGCTTGTTCGGGGCGGTGACGCGGATCTCGCCGATCTCCGGCTGCTCCTCCAGCACGGCCGCGCCGCAGTCGAACAGGGTCTGCTGGTGCGCCAGGCTGTGGTGGTTGCCGTAGGTCTCCAGCACCGTCTGCACGACCCGGTCGTGGGACTTGCCCCAGTCGACGTCCTCGCTGGTGTGCCACCACTGCGCGCGCAGCGAGGTCGCCATGAGGCGGTCGTGCGTGGGCGCCAGCGTCGTGAACCGGTCCTCGAGGAAGTCCGCGAACTCCGAGTCGGTGGTCTTGAGGATCCACAGGTCCTCGACCCCGGAGACCACCCAGGTGGTCGAGCCGTCGTAGGTCACCGTCGCGGTGCGGACGAAGCGGCCGTCGCGGGTGAAGGCGTGCGGGTTGCCCAGCCGGGTCCACGGGTACATCTCGATGCAGACCCGCGCGTGGGTGATCGGCTCGGTCTCGTCGACGAAGTGGCGGGCCAGCCGGACGCCGAACGACTCCGGCTGCGCGACGACGTCGTCCTCCTTCGCGAAGGCGTAGACGGTGTTCTTCTGCGTGTCCGTCGGCAGCACCGGCGCGTTGTCGCCGGTCAGGTGCGGCGCCTCCTGGCCACCCCAGAGCGCGACGCTGACGTCGTAGTCGACGATCTCGTGGGGGTCGCGGTCGCGGAAGACCCGGACGACCCGGTTCTCCGCCTTGCCGTACTGGTTGTGGCCGAGCACGACTGCCATGGGGATCACTCCTGTTCTAAGAACCTCGGTAGGTGGAGTAGGCGTACGGGCTGAGCAGCAGGGGGACGTGGTGGTGCCGGTCCTCGGTGGCGGTGAAGGCCACCGTCACCTCGGGGTAGAAGCCGGTCCGGCCGGTCGCCGCGAACCAGTCGCCCGTGGCGAAGGTCAGGCGGTGCACACCGGCGCCGAGTCCGTCGGGGGCCAGGTCGCGCAGCCGGCCGTCGGCGTCGGTGACGCCGGCGCCGAGCAGCTGCCAGTCCTCCCCCGACCGGCGTTCCAGGGTCACGCGCAGGCCTGCGGCGGGCTCCCCGGAGACGGCGTCGAGGACGTGCGTGGACAGGGAGCTGCACGACTGCAGCGCCCTCTCCAGCCGCAGGCGGGTGATCTGCCGCAGCTGCTCGGCGACCTCGCGCCGTTCGGCCTCGGGGTCGTTGCCCAGCCGGCGGCGCAGCTCGGCGAGCATCTCCGCGGGTGAGCGGCCGGCCGCGCGGATCAGGAAGACCTGGTCGAAGCGCGCCTCGTAGGCGAGGTTGCCCTCGCGCAGCGCGGCGCGGACCTCGGCGTCGGCGTCGTCCATCCCGGACTGCTCCTGCCGCGACCAGGTGGCCTCGGGGGACGAGCCGGCCACCCGCTGGCCGATGCGGGGGTGCGCGGCCAGCGCCTCGGCCAGGTCGTCGGGTCCGAGGTCCTCGATCGCGCGGTCGCTGGCGGCCAGGAGCTCGTCGACGTCGGCGTAGGGCCGGCCGGCGACCATGCGGGTGACCCAGGCCCGGGCCGCGCAGCAGGCGGCCAGCTGCTCCTCGGCCCGGTCGGCGGGCAGCGCGTCCAGCGTCTCGAGACCGGCCCGCAGCTCGTCCACCGACCCGCTCACCGGGCACCCCCCGTCAGCAGGGAGCGGACGGCGCCGGGCAGCGCGCTCGGGTCGGCGGCCGGCCGGCCGGCGAGGACGTCGTCGGCCGCCGCGCCGTCCAGGCCGCACTCCTGGGCCAGCACCTGCCGGGCCTGGCCGGCCGGCAGGCTGTTGAACCAGCGCAGTCCCAGCTCGGCCCGCCCCTGGTCGCTGAGGGCGCCGTGCAGCCGCACCCGGGCCATCCCGCCGTCGGGGAAGACGTCGAGCCGGACGGTGTCGACCTCGCCGACGTCGGGCAGCCGGAACAGGTGGCGGGTGTCGGGCTGCAGCCGGGTCCGGGGCAGCAGCTCGGTCCACTCCTCGGAGCCGGCCGCCGCACCGCCCCGGCGGCGGGTGCCGCGGAGGGAGGCCCAGCCGGGGGCGTTGCCGAGGAACCAGCTGGTGTCCAGCTCGGCCAGGCGCACCACGCCCGGCCCGGCGAGGGAGAACTCCACCCAGTCGTTGCCGTCGTCGCGGCGGCGGGCGGTCTCCCACCCCTCCCCCATCAGCCGCGCCAGTCCGGGCGAGATGAGGTTCGTGGGCGAGGAGAAGAACATGTTGCTGCAGCCGCTGACCACGCCCCCGTTGGCGAGGGCGGCCAGGTCGACGGCTCCGTCGGTCAGGAACCGGGGGTCGGGGACCACCTCGCCGTGCACCCGCAGCCGGGCCACCCCGCCGTCGGGGTACATGCACAGGCGGACGTGGGTGAAGCGCTGCGGCTGGTCGACCGCGAAGACGTTCCGCGTGTCGCCGGCGGCCGGTGAGCGGGGCACCAGGGGGACCCACTCCGCGTCCAGCAGCTCCGCCGGGGAGGGGTGGCCCTCGACCGCGGCGCCCTCGACCGACACGGCGGGCGGGTAGTTGCCCTTGAAGAAGGCGGTGTCGACGACGACCCCCCGCACGATCCCCGGCACACCCAGCCGGACGATGGCGAAGTCGTGGCCGGGCTCGCGGCGCCGGCGGGTCTCCCAGCCGTCGTAGACCTGGCCCTTGTGCCCGAAGGTGTACGTCGAGTAGGACGGCGCCTCCGGCTTGATCAGGTTCTCCCGCTCGGCGAACAGCTCGTCGTTGGCGTGGACGACGCTGCCGCCCAGGCTGCGCGAGGCCAGGTCGGGCAGGCGGGTGGAGTCCTCCCGCGCCGGCGCCGCGTCGGCTCCGGGGTCCGCCGTCACGACGCCGGACTGTTCCTGTACGGGGCTGCTCACTGTCATGCCTCTCCTCGGGTCAGCAGGTTCCCCCGCGGGCGGTCGTCGGCCGGCTCTGCGCCGCCGATCTCGAGGCCGCGCAGCCAGGTGCTGCGGACGACCCCGTCGAGGTGCCGGCCCGCGTACGGGGTGATCGGGTTGCGGTGGAAGAGCGTGGCGGGGTCGACGACGAACCCGTCGTCCGGCGCGAACACGCAGAAGTCGGCGTCGTGGCCGGGCTCGATGCGGCCCTTGCGCTGCAGCCCGACGAGCTGCGCCGGCCGCTCGGCCATCCAGCGCACGACGTCGGGGAGGGCGAAGCCGCGCCGCCGGGCCTCGGTCCACACGTCGGAGAGGCCGAGCTGCAGGGAGGAGATGCCGCCCCACGCCTGCGCGAAGTCGCCCAGGTCGAGCCGCTTGAGCTCCGGGGTGCACGGCGAGTGGTCCGAGACGATGCAGTCGATCGTGCCGTCGGCGAGTCCCTGCCACAGCTGCTCGCGGTTGGCCGCCTCGCGGATGGGCGGGCAGCACTTGAACTGCGTCGCCCCCGCGGGGATCTCCTCGGCCGCGAACGTCAGGTAGTGCGGGCAGGTCTCGGTGGTGATCCGCACGCCGTCGCGGCGCGCCTCGGCGATCATCGGCAGGGCGTCGCTGCTGGAGAGGTGCAGGACGTGCGCCCGCGCTCCCGTGGCCCGGGCAGCGTCGATGACCCGGCCGATGGCCCGGTCCTCCGCCACCCGTGGCCGTGAGGACAGGAAGTCGCGGTAGTCGTCGCCGTGCACGCTGGGGGCCGCCTCGATCGCGTCGCCGTCCTCGGCGTGCACGATGAGCAGCCCGTCGACGGTCCGCAGCACCCGCAGGTAGTCCTCGAGGTCCTCCGGGCGCAGCGGGGGGAACTCCTCGACTCCCGAGTGCACCAGGAAGCACTTGAAGCCGAAGACGCCCGCGGCGTGCAGCCCGGTCAGCTCCCCCAGGTTCCCGGGGACGGCGCCGCCCCAGAAGCCGACGTCGACCGAGATCTGGCCGAGGGCACTCTTGCGCTTCACCTCCAGCGCGGCCACGTCCACCGTCGGCGGGATGCTGTTGAGCGGCATGTCCAGGATCGTGGTGACACCTCCGGCAGCCGCCGCCCGCGTCGCCGACGCGAACCCCTCCCACTCGGTGCGACCGGGCTCGTTGACGTGCACGTGGGCGTCGACGAGACCGGGGAGCAGCACGACGTCGTCGCCGAGCTCGACGACCCGCTCTCCCTGCAGATCCGACTGCAGCGGCTCGACCGCGGCGATGCGCCCGTCGAGGACCCCGACGCTCCCGGCCTGCTCGCGTCCCGACGCCACGAGGCGCCGAGCACGCAGGACCGTGTCGTAGCGGGTCACGAGACCTCCTGGTGGTGCGGAGAGAGGGCGATGAGGCCGTCCGAACCAGCGGGCGACCTGCCAGGGAGGCAGGTGTGCGCACACATCCCGACCGGGTGTCCTGCCCGGCCTCGGAGCGGACGGCTGATGCCGGAGGACGCTAGGAGCAGTGCTGTGACCCAGTCAACACCCTGCGCGCGATATATGAAATACTCTCGGACCGAGAAAGCGGACATCGAGGCTCCAGGCGCATATTCCATATATCTGCGCTCGCAGGTAGTTTCTGCCGGCAGATCGCTTGACCGCGTCGCTCACCAGTGCATACGGTCCGGAACACGTTCATCCGGACGTCGTCCCATCGACGACCACCCGGCTCGCGTAACTCTCCGGCGCGGCAGGCTCGACCATTTCTCCCGCCCATGCCGGATCCCCTCTCCCGGAAGACGTGATGGTCATTCGCACCCTCCAGTACGAGGTCAACTGTTCCATTCTGTTCACCGAGCTGCCGCTGCTGGAACGCCCGGCCGCGGCGAAGGACGCCGGATTCGACGGAGTCGAGTTCTGGTGGCCCTTCCCGGTCGCCGTGCCCTCCGACGCCGACGTCGACGCCTTCGTCCGGGCCGTCCGGAACGCCGGGGTGCAGCTGGTCGGACTGAACTTCTCGGCCGGGGACATGCCGGCGGGTGACCGGGGGCTGGTCTCCTGGCCTGCCCGCTCGCAGGAGTTCCGGGACAACGTCGAGGTCACCGTCGGGATCGGCGAGCAGCTCGGCTGCCGGGCCTTCAACGCGCTGTACGGCAACCGGGTCGACGACGACTCGCCGGAGCACCAGGACGAGTTTGCCGTGGAGAACCTGGCCCTCGCCGGCCGGGCCGCGGGCCGCATCGGGGGAACGGTGCTGGTCGAACCGGTCAGCGGTGCCCCCCGGTACCCGCTGCGCACCGCTGCCGACGCCCTCGGGGTGATCGACCGCGTCGCCGAGCAGACCGGGGTGAGGAACCTGGGCTTCCTCTGCGACCTGTACCACCTGGCGGTGAACGGTGACGACCTCGACCGGGTGGTCGCCACCCACGGCCGGCGGGTCGCGCACGTGCAGATCGCCGACGCGCCCGGCCGGAACGAGCCCGGTACCGGCGAGCTCGACCTCGACCGCCACCTCGGCCGGCTCGCGGACGCCGGCTACGACGGCTGGGTCGGGCTGGAGTACAAGCCCAGCGGCGCCTCGGCCGACAGCTTCGGCTGGCTGCACCGCGCCACCGCCTGACGTCCACCGCCTGACGTCCACCGCCTGGACTCCACCGCCTGGACTCCACCGCCTGGACTCCACCGCCCCGACACGGAGGAACTCTGATGACAACGGTCGCCTTCATCGGCCTCGGCATCATGGGCGGCCCGATGGCCGCCAACCTGGTCACGGCCGGCTTCGACGTCATCGGCCACAACCGCAGCCCCGAGCCCGTCCAGCGGCTGGTCGAGCGGGGCGGGCGCGCAGCCGGCAGCCTCGCGGAGGCGGTGCGGGACGCCGACGTCGTCGTCACCATGGTCCCCGACTCGCCGGACGTCGAGGCGGTCACCATCGGCGACGACGGCTTCTACGGCCTGGTCGAGCCGGGGACCCTGCACGTCGACATGAGCTCGATCCGCCCGGACGTCGCGAAGCGGGTCGCCGAGGCGGGCCACGAGCGCGGGGTCCGCGTCCTCGACGCCCCGGTCAGCGGCGGCGAGCAGGGCGCGGTCGACGCCACCCTCTCGATCATGGTCGGCGGCAGCCCCGAGGACTTCGCCGACGCCCGGCCCGTCCTCGAGGCGGTCGGCAGGACGATCGTGCACGTGGGGCCGGCCGGTTCCGGCCAGACGGTCAAGGCGGCCAACCAGCTCATCGTCGCCGGCACCATCGAGCTCGTCGCCGAGGCCATCGTCTTCCTCGAGGCCCACGGCGTCGACACCGAGGCCGCGGTGCAGGTCCTCGCCGGGGGTCTGGCCGGCAACGCGATCCTCGACCGCAAGGCGGCGGCGATGCTCCGCCGTGACTTCACGCCCGGGTTCCGCATCGAGCTGCACCACAAGGACCTGGGCATCGTGACCTCCGCCGCCCGCGAGGCCGGGGTCGTCATCCCGCTCGGAGCGGTCGTCGCCCAGCTCGTCGCCGGCCTGAGGGCCCAGGGCGACGGCGCCCTCGACCACTCGGCGCTGCTCAAGCTCGTCGAGCAGCTCTCCGGCCGTTCCTGACCAGCCCCACCCCACCGATCACGGACCCGCACCCGGGTCCGGAGACAGGAGACGCATGCCTCGCATGAGGGCCATCGCGGCCGCCGTCCAGATCCTCCAGCGGGAGGGCGTCACGCACGCCTTCGGTGTGCCCGGAGCCGCGATCAACCCGCTCTACGCCGCACTCCGCGACAACGGCACCATCTCCCACGTGCTCGCCCGGCACGTCGAGGGCGCCTCGCACATGGCCGAGGGCTACACCCGGGCCGAGGCCGGCAACATCGGCGTCTGCATCGGCACGTCCGGGCCGGCCGGCACCGACATGATCACCGGGCTGTACTCGGCCTCGGGCGACTCCGTCCCGATCCTGTGCATCACCGGCCAGGCGCCGACCGCGCGGTTGCACAAGGAGGACTTCCAGGCCGTCGACATCGCCGCGATCGCAGCACCCGTGACCAAGATGGCGACGACCGTGCTGGAGCCCGCGCAGGTGCCGCGCGCCTTCCAGCAGGCGTTCCACCTCATGCGCTCCGGCCGGCCCGGCCCGGTGCTCATCGACCTGCCCTTCGACGTGCAGATGGCCGAGATCGAGTTCGACGTCGACGCCTACGAGCCGCTGCCGGTCTACAAACCGCAGGCCACCCGCGTCCAGGTCGAGAAGGCGCTCGACCTGCTCGCCGCCGCCGAGCGGCCGCTGGTCGTCACCGGCGGGGGTGTCATCAACGCCGACGCCGCCGACCTGCTGGTGGAGTTCGCCGAGCTGGTCGACGTCCCGGTCGTGCCGACGCTGATGGGCTGGGGTGCGATCCCCGACGACCACCGCCTGCAGGCCGGCATGGCCGGGCTGCAGACGTCGCAGCGCTACGGCAACGAGAACCTGCTGGCCTCGGACCTGGTGCTCGGCATCGGCAACCGGTGGGCCAACCGGCACACCGGCGGGCTGGACACCTACACCCGCGGGCGCACGTTCGTGCACGTCGACATCGAGCCGACGCAGATCGGGCGGGTGTTCACACCCGACCTCGGCATCGTCTCCGACGCCGCGGCGGCGCTGCGGCTCTTCGTCGAGGTGGCCCGGGAGCGGCGCGCGGCCGGGCAGCTGCCCGACCGCAGCGACTGGGTCGAGGAGTGCGCCCGGCGCAAGCGGACCCTGCTGCGCCGCACCCACTTCGACGACGTGCCGATCAAGCCGCAGCGGGTGTACGAGGAGATGAACAAGGCGTTCGGGAGGGACACCCGCTACGTCAGCACCATCGGCCTCTCCCAGATCGCCGGCGGCCAGTTCCTGCACGTCTACCGGCCCCGGCACTGGATCAACGCCGGCCAGGCCGGCCCCCTGGGCTGGACCGTGCCCGCGGCCCTCGGCGTCTGCGTCGCCGACCCGGACGCCACGGTGGTGGCGCTGTCCGGCGACTACGACCTCCAGTTCCTCATCGAGGAGCTGGCGGTCGGGGCGCAGTTCAACCTGCCCTACATCCAGGTGCTGGTGAACAACTCCTACCTGGGGCTGATCCGGCAGGCGCAGCGCGCCTTCGACATCGACTACGCCGTGCAGCTGGCCTTCGACAACGTCAACTCCCCCGAGCTCGGCGGCTACGGCGTGGACCACGTCAAGGTCGCCGAGGGGCTGGGCTGCAAGGCGCTGCGGGTGCACGAGCCCGACCAGATCGGCCCCGCCCTGGAGGAGGCCAAGAAGCTGCTGATCGAGCACCGCGTGCCCGTGGTCGTGGAGGTCATCCTCGAGCGGGTCACCAACATCTCGATGGGCACCGAGCTCGACGCCATCGTCGAGTTCGAGGAGCTGGCCAGCGAGGGCGAGCACGCGCCCACCGCCGTCTCCGCGCTCGACCTCGCGTCCGCCCAGCTCCTCGACTGAGAAAGGGCCCCGCTGCCCCCCACCGCTCGCGAGCTCGCGGCGGGCCCTGCAGCGGGGCCGTTCCAGCCCGTTCCCAGATCCAGGAGGGTGCATGCGCGTCGTGGTGGCGCCGGACGAGTTCAAGGGCTCCCTGTCCGCGCCGGAGGTCGCCGCCCACCTGGCGCTCGGGCTGACCCGGGCCGCCCCGGGGACCGAGGTCGTGCAGGTGCCGGTGGCCGACGGGGGCGACGGGACGCTCGACGCCGCGGTCTCCGCCGGCTACCGGCGGGTGCCGGTGCCCGCGCAGGGGCCGACCGGGGAACCGGTGGCGACCGCCTACGCCGAGCGGAACGGGACCGCCGTCGTCGAGATGGCCGACGTGTCGGGGCTGCGCCGGCTGCCCGGTGGCCGGCCGGCGGCCGCACCGCGTCGAGCTCCGGCACCGGCGAGGTCATCCGCGCCGCGCTCGACGCCGGGTGCCGCCGGATCGTGCTCGGCATCGGGGGCAGCGCCTCCACCGACGGCGGCGCGGGGCTGGTGCAGGCGCTGGGCGCACGCCTGCTGGACGTCGAGGGCCGCGACGTCGGGCCGGGTGGTGCAGCCCTGTCCGGCGTCGCGTCGCTGGAGCTCTCGGGTCTCCACCCGGCGCTGCGGGAGGCCGAGGTCGTCGTCGCCTCCGACGTCGACAACCCGCTGCTGGGCCCGCGCGGCGCGGCCGCCGTCTACGGTCCGCAGAAGGGCGCCTCACCCGCCGACGTCGCCGAACTGGACGCCGCGCTGGCCCGCTGGGCGCGGGCTGTGCACGTCGCGACGGGCGTCGACGCCACCGACCGGCCGGGTGCCGGCGCGGCCGGCGGCGTGGGGTTCGCGGCGCTGGCGGTCCTCGGCGCGACGCTCCGGCCGGGGATCGACCTCGTCCTCGACCTCGTCGGCTTCCGCGCCGCGGTCCCCGCTGCGGACCTCGTCATCACCGGCGAGGGCTCGCTGGACGAGCAGACCCTGCACGGCAAGGCACCTGCCGGTGTGGCCGCCGCTGCCCGCGCGGCGGGGGTACCCGCCATCGCCGTGGCCGGCCGCTCGCTGCTGACCCCCGCCGACCTGGCGCCCACCGGGATCCGCGCCGTGTACGCGCTGACCGACATCGAACCCGACCCCGCCCGCTGCATGCGCGAGGCGGGCCCCCTCCTGGAGCGGCTGGCCGAGCGGGTCGCCGCCGGCTGGGGGACCGACGACGACGACGAGGAGCCATCGCGTGACGGCACCAGCTCGGTCCGAGGGGGGCGTTCCCGTCCCCCTCTTCCTCAACGGTGAGGGCATGCGCGGTGGTCGGGTACACCCCGGCATCGCGGAGTACCCGTTCCTCGGTGAGGGGAGGACCGCTCCGCGGTACCGCTTCTACGCCTGCGCGGGGGGTTTCCCGGCCCTGTGGCCGGTCGCCGAGGGCGGGGTCTCCGTCCCCGGCGAGCTGTACGCGCTGCCCCTGGCGGCCATCCGCGACGAGTTCATGCCCGTGGAGCCGGCCGAGCTGGAACTCGCCGTGGTCGAACTCGCCGACGGGTCGGCCGCCCTGGCCGTCGTGCTGCGTCCCGAGGTGCACGCCCGGGGCGAAGGGCTGGTCGACATCTCCGACTCCGGTGGCTGGCGCGCCCACCAGGCGAGTCCCAGGCAACGATGACGGGCCGGGGAGGCACACTACCTGCCACGTACGCCGGCAGAGCGAGGTGTCAGGGAGTGACCACCATCCGACCGCAGACCATGCAGGAGGCGGTCCTCCGGGAGGTGCGGCGCCAGATCAACGACGGGGAGCTGCCCCCGGGCAGCGTGATCCGGGTCGATGCGGTCGCCGGGGCCCTGGGAGTCAGCCGGATCCCGGTGCGCGAGGCCCTCATGATCCTCGAGGGCGAAGGGCTGGTGACGCACCGTCCCCACGTGGGTTTCGCCGTCCCCAGCCTCACCGCCGAGGAACTCGAGGAGATCTACTACCTGCGCGCGTTGCTCGAGGACGAGGCCCTGCGGCGGGCGCTGGCGAACGCCACGGACGCCGACCGTGCGGCGGCCCACGAGGCCTGCGCGGCGGCCGAGGACGCGCTCGCCCGGGGACAGGTCAACGCCTTCAGCGACAACGGCCGGCGCTTCCACGCCGTCGTCCTCGCCTCCTGCCGCATGCCGCGCCTCCTCCGTCTGCTCGACGGCCTGTGGAACGCCACCGAGACCTACCGGGCCGCGAACAGACTCGACGAGACGGGGCAGGAGACCCTGCAGGCGGAGCACCGCCTCATGCTGGAGGCCTACCTCGCCGGGGACGAACGGCAGCTGCTCGAGGCAGCGGAGCAGCACCGGGGACACCTCCTCGCCGGCGCCCTGCTCGGCACGTGTCCCACGGGCGAGCCGCCCGCCGACCGCCTCTGACGGCAGGCTGATCCCCGCGTGACGCCGGGATCAGCCGGTGACGGGGACCCGGGTCGGTCCGGCGTCCCGAGGGAGCCGGACCGGACCGGAGGACGGCCGCTCAGCGGTCGAGGGCACGGTGGACGACGCACGGCGCCCCGGGCCGGACACGAGTGGCCCGGCCGGGGTCGGGTCGTCAGTAGGTGAACCGGCTGACAGCGGCGCGCAGCTCGGTGGCCATCCGGGAGAGCTCGTCGACTGCCGTGCGGGTCTGGCCGAGGGCGTGGTTGGTGGTGTCGGCCGCGGTCGAGACGCCGCCGATGTTCGTCGCGATCCTGCCGGAGCCGTGCGCAGCCTCGCCCACCGACCGCGACATCTCCGTCGTGGTGGCCGTCTGCTCCTCCACGGCGCTGGCGATGGTCAGCTGGTAGTCGTTGATCTGGTTGATGACTGCGCTGATCCGCCCGATGGCGGCAACGGCCCCCGAGGTGTCGTGCTGGATCGCCTCGACCCGGTGGGCGATGTCATCGGTCGCCTTCGCCGTCTCCTGCGCCAGCTCCTTGACCTCGTTGGCCACCACGGCGAACCCCTTGCCCGCCTCGCCGGCCCGCGCTGCCTCGATCGTCGCGTTGAGGGCCAGCAGGTTGGTCTGCTCGGCGATCGAGGTGATCACCCGGACCACGTCGCCGATCTCCTTGGAGGACTCGCCCAGCCGCATCACCGCCGCGGTCGTCTCCTCCGCCTCGGTGACCGCACCCGCCGCGACCCGTACGGCCTCGTTCGCGTTCCTCGAGATCTCCCGGATGGAGGCACCCATCTCGTCGGCGCCGGCCGCCACGGTCTGCACGTTGCGCGAGACCTCATCGGCTGCACCCGCCACCACGCCGGACTGCGCGGAGGTCTCCTCGGCCGACGCCGAGATCTGCGCCGAGGACGCCGACAGCTCCCCCGACGCCGCCGCCACGGCGTCAGCGCTCGCGATCACGGAGACGATCACCGCCCGGAGGTTCCCCTGTGCGGCGTCGAGCGCGGCGGCCATCCGACCGACCTCGTCGCGGGAGTCCAGGCCCGACGTGGCAGTCAGGTCACCGACCGCGAGCGCCTCGGCGACTCGCTGCGCCTGACGTACCCCGCGCGTCATCGAGCGGGCGACGAGCACCCCGAGTCCCATCGCCAGCAGCACGCCGACCGTGATCAGCGCCAGGAGCGTGGCCCGCGTCGCCGTGAAGTCGTCGCGGGCCTCCGCCACGGCGGCCTCCGCAGCGGCCTCCTCTGCTGACGTGAGGTCCGAGAGGATCTCCTGGACCCGGGTCATGTGCGGCGTCAGGAACTGGTCGCGCACGGCGAAGTAGCCGCGGGTGTCACCAGCCACGCTGGCCGGGAACGCGTGCGTCTGCACACCGTCGGCGAAACTGGCGTACTCCGCCCGAGCAGCATCGACCAGTTCCTGGTCGGCTGAGCGGGTGTCCTCCGCGTAGGCGGCGAGGGCGGCGTCGAACGAGGCTGCGGCGGTCGCGAACCGGTCGGCCCACTGCAGCTTGAACTGCGGGTCCAGGGAGCCGACGTGGCTCGTCACGTCGAGCTGGGACTCCGTCATGGCGAGCTGCGCCGCGGCGAGGTCGGCGGCCCCTGCCATGTCGTGCTCGGAGACGGCAGCCGTCTCGTCGTGGGTGGAGCCCACCGCTCGGATGCCCACGACCCCGACGATGACGGCGACCACGGCCGTCGTCCCGACAGCGGTCAACACCTTCACCGCAACGGGGCGATCGGTGAACCACCGGCGGCGACGACTGGGGAGGCGGGTAGCGCGCATCACGGTCTCCGAGGGTCCGGCAGCGGCCACACGGTTGTGACCGTCAACTACCTGACTCTCGGACGCTCGCCCCGCGGATCAAGCCCAGTGACAGAGGTACGTCCCGCAGGACAGGGGGACGAGCCACCGCCTCCAAGCACACCAGCCGGCGCCGCAGGAGGTACGTCAGCGCGCCAGGACCGACGACCTCGGTCGGGTCGGGCGTCGTCGGCCTCCGGCCGATGGCCACAGCGGACGGCGACGGCGTCACCAGCGCGCTGCACGGGAGCCACCAAGGCAGCAGTCCTCTCCCTGGTGGAGTCCCTCAACGCCGAGGAGTCCGGCAACGGCGTGAGTGCCACCGCCATCGCGCCCGGGTTCGTCGAGACGGACATGTCGGCGTGGACGACCGATACCATCCCCGCTGACCAGATGATCAACGTGTCCGACGTGGTCGACGTCGTCGACATGCTGTTGAGACTGAGCCGCAACGTGTTCATCAGCCGCATCGTCATGGCACGTGCCGGCAGTTCGGGCCACGAGACCTGACCTCGGTCACCGGCTGCCGGCGCTGAGGAGACAGCCCCGATGACACGATGTGACGGCGACGCGGCCGTCACGAAGGAGGAACCATGCGGTTGCAGCTTTCCCCGGAACTCCAGACGTTCCGGGAGGAGATGCGGACGTTCTTCACCACCCAGGTGCCGCAGGAGATCCGCGACCGGGTCGCCTCCCACCGGGAGCTGACCAAGGAGCACTACGTAGAGAGCCAGCGGATCCTGAACGCCGCCGGGCTGGCCGTGCCGGACTGGCCGGTCGAGTGGGGCGGCCGCGACTGGACGCCGCTGCAGCACCACATCTGGCGCGAGGAGCGGCAACTCGCCGGAGTGCCCGAACCGCTGGCCTTCAACGCCAGCATGATCGGCCCGGTCATCGCCGCCTTCGGCAACCAGGAGCAGAAGGAGCGCTTCCTGGCCAGGACGGCCAACCTCGACATCTGGTGGTGCCAGGGCTTCTCCGAGCCCGACGCCGGCTCCGACCTCGCCTCGCTGCGCACCACCGCCGTCCGCGACGGCGACGACTGGGTGGTCAACGGCCAGAAGACCTGGACCACCCTCGGCCAGCACGCCGACTGGATCTTCTGCCTGGTCCGCACCGACCCGACCGCGGAGAAGAAGCAGCGCGGCATCTCGATGCTGGTCTTCCCGATGGACACCCCCGGCGTCACGCTGCGGCCGATCGAGTTGCTCGACGGCACGTTCGAGGTCAACGAGGTGTTCTTCGAGGACGTCCGCGTCCCCGCCGAGAACCTCGTCGGCGAGGAGAACCAGGGCTGGACGATCGCCAAGTTCCTGCTGGGCAACGAGCGCGTCGGCATCGCCCGCATCGGCACGACGAAGAAGATGCTCGCGCAGGCCAAGGAGTACGCCCGCGAGGTGACCTCCGGCGGTCGGCTGCTGCTCGACGATCCGCGCACCGCTGCCCGCATCGCCGAACTGGAGAACGAGCTGCTCGCCCTGGAGCTGACCGCGCTGCGCGTGGTCGCCAACTCCGCCGACGGCAAGCCGCACCCGGCCTCCTCGGTGCTCAAGCTGCGCGGCTCGGAGCTGCAGCAGGCCGCCACGGAGCTCCTGGTCGACATCGCCGGCCCGCTGTCGATCGCCTCGTTCGCCAGCGAGGAGTCCGAGGTGCCGGAGTGGGCGCGGGCGGTGACCCCGCACTACCTGAACTACCGCAAGGTCTCCATCTACGGCGGCTCGAACGAGGTGCAGCGCACCATCATCGCCGGCTCGATCCTGGGGTTGTGAGACGAGCATGAACTTCGACTACGACAGCGAGCAGATCGACCTCCGGGAAGCGGTGCGCGGCCTGCTGACCCGCGCGTACCCCGACAGCGAGCAGCGCCGCACGGTGGTGGCCAAGGACCCCGGCTTCGACGAGAAGACCTGGGCGCGGCTGGCCGAGATGGGCCTGCTGGGGCTTCCCTTCGCCGAGGAGGACGGCGGCATGGGCGCCGGCCCGATCGAGGTCGCGATCGTCGCCGAGGAGATCGGCCGGGTGCTGGCCCCCGAGCCGTTCGTCGAGGCCGTGGTCCTCGCCGGCGGCCTGGTCGCCGCCGTCGGCACCGCCGAGCAGCGCGCTGAGGTCCTCGGCGGCATCGCCAAGGGGACGACGGTTGCCGTCTTCGCGCACGCCGAGCCCGGCAGCCGCTGGACCGCGTCGGCCGAGCGGGTCACCGCAGGGCGCAGTGGCGAGGGCTGGATGCTGACCGGCGTCAAGGAGCCGGTGCCCAGCGGCGCCCGCGCCGACCTGCTCGTCGTCAGTGCCGTCGTCGACGGCGGGACCGGCTTGTTCCTCGTGCAGGGCGACGCCGACGGGCTGAGCCGCACCGGGTACCGCACGCACGACGGCACCCGCGCCGCGACCGTCCGGTTGCAGGAGACCCCGGCCGTCCTCCTTGGGACCGGCGGCGACGGGACCGCGGCCATCGAGCGAGCGCAGGCCGAGGCACGGATCGCCTACAGCCACGAGGCCAGCGGCGCCATGGACACCGCGCTGCGGACCACCGCCGAGTACCTCAGGACTCGCAAGCAGTTCGGCGTCACCCTCAACAAGTTCCAGGCGCTCACGTTCCGCGCCACGGACATGTACGTGTCCCTGGAACTGGCCCGCAGCACCGCGCTGTGGGCGTCGATGGTGCAGGACGCCGGCGGCGATGTCCTCGCCGCGGCCGACCGGGCCCGGCTGCAGACCAGCCGCGCCGGCCGGCACATCGGCAAGGAGGCCATCCAGCTGCACGGCGGCATCGGTGTGACCGCGGAGTACTCGGTCGGGCACTACACCAGTCGGCTGACCGCGATCGACCACCTCCTCGGCGACGGCGACTGGGCCCTGGGCCGCCTGGTCGGGAGCCTCGCCGGTCACGAGACGGTCGATCCCCTCGGCACCCCCTACGTCTGACCGCGCGGGTGCGCGCGAACGCACGCCTCCCGTCCGGAGCACTCCCCGCTCGTCGCGACGCCTGGCATCCAACCGGCAAGGGGTCCCGAGGACAGCGCCGGGCTCGAGGCAGCCGGATCGCGCGGCCGGGGGCTGACCCGATGCGCGAGCGCTCCCCCGGCCGGACGCGCGGGACCCGTCACACCACCGAGCTCCGGAACGGTCCCCGTGGGGCGCTCACGCGACTCGTCGGGGTACCCCCTCGCTGCCGCCATCACTCCTGTCCTCACGTGGATCAGGAGCCTCCCTGAGACCGGGGCGGGACACCGGGGAGGTGGACGCCCGGCCGGTGTGCTCTGGAGACGTCCCTGTCATGCGACCCGCAGTGCAGCGAATGGGGGTCTCGCTGCTCCGGGCCGCGCGAGCACGACCGGCCGAAGCGAGAGCCGCCCGGTCGTGGCGTCGACTCCCTTCTGGGCTGAGGGGAATGATGACGGCCGTGGGAGGCCCGTCGACGAGGCCGAGGTCGTCTACTGGCGGCGCTGCCCGTTTTGAGCGGCCGGCCTCCCCCCGCCTCACCCCCAGCGCAGAGAGGGACACCATGCCGACGAACGAGGCCGACAAGGCCCAGAGCCACAGCACGAGCGAGAGTGAGAACCCGGCGATCCCCTCGCCGACCGTGCACACCGACCGGCGGCCGCACAGCAACCGGGACTGGTGGCCCAACCAGGTCGACCTGTCGGTGCTGGACAAGCCCTCGCGAGACTCCGACCCGCTGGGCGCCGACTTCGACTACCGCAAGGCGGTCGCCTCGCTCGACGTGGAGGCGGTCAAGCGTGACCTGGTCTCGGTGATGCGCACCTCGCAGGACTGGTGGCCGGCCGACTGGGGGCACTACGGCCCGCTGTTCATCCGCATGTCCTGGCACGCGGCCGGCACCTACCGCATCGCCGACGGCCGCGGCAGCGGCGCCACCGGCGCGCAGCGCTTCGCCCCGCTCAACAGCTGGCCGGACAACGCCAACCTGGACAAGGCCCGCCGCCTGCTGCTGCCGATCAAGCAGAAGTACGGCCGCCGGCTGTCCTGGGCCGACCTGCTGCTGCTGGCCGGCAACGTGGCGCACGACGACATGGGCCTGCAGACCTTCGGGTTCGCCTTCGGCCGGGAGGACACCTGGCAGCCCCCGGAGATCTTCTGGGGCCCGGAGGACACCTGGCTCGGCGACGAGCGCTACGCCGGTGAGGACCCGCTCGACCTGGAGGAGGGCCACCTGGCCGCGGTCACCATGGGCCTGATCTACGTCAACCCCGAAGGCCCGCAGGGCCGGCCGGACCCGGTCGCCTCCGCCCACGACATCCGGGTCACCTTCAGCCGGATGGGGATGACCGATGAGGAGACCGTCGCGCTGATCGCCGGCGGGCACACCTTCGGCAAGACCCACGGCGCCGGCGACCCCGAGCTGGTCGGCCCGGAGCCCGAGGGCTGCCCGGTGCACGGCAACGGCCTGGGCTGGATCAGCCAGCACGGCACCGGCAAAGGCCCCGACACCATCACCAGCGGCCTGGAGGGCGCCTGGACGCCGACCCCGACGACCTGGGACAACACCTACTTCGAGATGCTGTTCAGCTACGACTGGGAGCTCAGCGAGAGCCCGGCCGGCGCCAAGCAGTGGCGGCCGAGCAACCCCGAGGCGCAGGAGCTGGTGCCCGACGCGCACGTCGAGGGCAAGAAGAACCCGCCGATGATGGCCACGACCGACCTCGCGCTGATCGCCGACCCCGGGTTCCGGGCGATCTCCCAGCGCTTCCACCGCGACCCGGAGTACTTCGCCGACCAGTACGCCCGCGCCTGGTTCAAGCTGCTGCACCGCGACATGGGCCCCAGGAGCCGCTACCTCGGCCCCGACGTCCCCGCCGAGGAGCTCATCTGGCAGGACCCGGTCCCCGCCGTCGACCACGAGCTGGTCGGCCAGACGGAGATCGCCGACCTCAAGGGCCGCCTGCTCGCCTCCGGGCTGAGCGTCTCCCAGCTGGTGCACACCGCCTGGTCGGCGGCCGCCTCCTACCGCGGCACCGACAAGCGCGGCGGCGCCAACGGCGCCCGGCTGCGGCTGCAGCCGCAGATCGGCTGGGCGGCCAACGCCGGCGTCGCCGAGGTGCTGCCGGTGCTGGAGCGGGTCAGGGAGGAGTTCCAGTCGCAGACCGGCCGGAGGATCAGCCTCGCCGACCTGATCGTGCTCGGCGGCTCCGCGGCGGTGGAGAAGGCCGCCGCCGACGCCGGCGTGCCGGTCACCGTGCCGTTCTCCCCCGGCCGCACCGACGCCACGCAGGAACAGACCGACGTCGACAACTTCCGCTGGCTCGAGCCGCGCGCCGACGGCTTCCGCAACTGGCTCGCCCCGGGCAGCAAACTGGCACCCGAGACGCTGCTGGTCGACCGCGCCTACCTGCTCGAGCTGACCGCCCGGGAGATGACGGTGCTGGTCGGCGGCCTGCGGGTGCTCGGCGCCACCACCGGCGGCGTGAGCCACGGGGTGTTCACCGACCGGCCCGGCGTGCTGTCCCAGGACTTCTTCTGCAACCTGCTGGACCTGGGCATCTCCTGGCGCAGCTCGGCCGACACCGAGGGCGTCTACGAAGGCCTCGACGCCCAGAGCGCCGTCGTGCGCACCGCGACCGCGGTGGACCTGGTGTTCAACTCGAACTCCATCCTGCGCGGCATCGTCGAGGTCTACTCGGCCGACGACGCGAAGGAGCAGTTCGTGCGCGACTTCACCGCCGCCTGGGTCAAGGTCATGGAGCTCGACCGCTTCGACCTGCGGTAGACGCTCCCCTCCGGACGGCCCGGCCCGCGTCCGCGCGGGCCGGGCCGTCCGCGCGTCCAGCGGGTACGTGCACCGGCAGCCGGACCGGGCACGGGCCGTGACACGCGTGACCAACGCCGTGAGGTGGCTTCACGGCCAGGACGCGGAGCTACGCAGATTCCCGATGAGGAAGCACGCTCTGGCCGACGAATCTCGTCGATACTCGATGCCGGAAGAGGCGTCGGACCGCACGAGCACGTTGAGGACGCAGTAGCCGAACTGGCCGCCCCCGGGTCCGCGGGAGGTCGTCGTCGACGCGGCGAGCTGGCCCTGCGCGAGTCCCAGGCGTAAGGACTCGCCCGACGACCCACCCGTCTGTGCTCGGTGCACGACCTTCGGTGTGCCGCTGTGAACAGCGCTTACCGGTTCCGCTTCCTGAAGATGCCGGTCGAGCCGATGCGGGTGCAGCCGAGCCGCACCAAGCGTCCTCCCAGCGCAAACAGCTGATCGAGGGTCGGTGGGGGGTCGTTCACATCCTTCGGCATGGACCCCAACGCCAAGCTACGGCCGCTCCTGGCGTCATTTCGGTGGTGCCGATGCCGACGAGCTCTTGACGCCCGGCCACGCCGGCGACTACCTGCGCACTGGCGAGCGCTTCATCCGCCGTCTCATCGCCGGCAGCCGCAACCCCTACGTCAAGCGTGGCAGGAATGTCCGACTACAGCGGTCGGCTCTGGATGCATTCATCCCATCCGGCCGGGTTCCCGCGGACACCGACGGCACCAGACTGACCATCGCCGGGCTCGGCCTGAGGCGCACTGCCCTTCGAGGACCTCGAGCGTGCGACGGCCGGACTGCGCGTGCAGCTTCGCCGGGAGGAGCTGGCGCCGGAGGGTCCGCGGTGCTTCCAGCCCTGGTCGGCGATGCAGTGACCTGGAAGTGGTGAGACGCCCCTGTGATTTCCTGAGGCCATCCCGAACGGTTTGTGACAGGCCCCTGCCCTGCGGTTCCCGCTGCCATGCTGACAGGATTCGAAGGTGCGGCCCCTTGACCTCCGGGCCTGCGCAGCACATCCACCGCGGTTCAGGGAGTGCATGTGCGCAGCGCATCCGGCATACGGAACGAGCGCGGATTGCTCCGGCACGCCATCGGACAGGAGCAATGGTGGTCAAGATGGTGGTCAAGATGATGGTCAAGATGGTGGTCAGCAGCACCACACTCGCGGCGACTCGGGCGACCACCAGGAAGCCCACGCTTCACCTGCGGCGAGCAGCACGAACAAGAGGAAGCCGCGCCCGTCGGCGGCCGTGTGGAGTTCGGTGGCCGGTCATCGGCAGGAGCGGCCGATCGCCTCACCGTCGACCGAGGACGTGCGCATGATCGAGCTGGCACGGGTCGAGGCAGCGTGCTGCGCCTCCTCACCACTCCGGCCACAGATGCACCGCCACCCGCCGAACCCACCCGCTCCACGACTACCTGGGGAACAGGTGCCCGTGCGCACCTGCGACTGCTGGGGCTCCGGTGGTGTCGGTCAGCTCCGATCGCTGTGTCTCACTGGTGCGGGGGCCGCGGGGCGGGCCAGACTGCCCGCATGACCGCGCTCGCCGTCGCCCAGGGTTGCGCCGGGCGCGGGGTCCGGGACATGGCGAGGCGGAGATCCTCGTCGTCCACGATCAGCGCGTCGCGCCAGACAGGGGCCTCGTCGAGCGTCTCGGCAAGGAGGAAGTCCCGGATCGGCCGAAGCGCGGTGCTGTCGGGGTCCATGAGCAGCAGGTGACCCTCGCCTCGGGGGATGAGGACGCGCGCGTTGGGCAGGCGGCGGCCGAGCAGCACGGCGTTGGCGGCCGGCATGAGTGGGTCGTCGTCGCCGGTGACGACGAGCACTGGATGGTGGATGCGGTGCAACAGGGGCAGCCCCGACCACTGGGATGCGCTGAGGACCTGCCCGAGGTAGCCGCGCGTGCTGGGCGGCTGGCGGCGGCGTAGCTGTCCGTGCTGCGCCACCCAGTCGGCATCGAACCGGGCGCGCCCTCCGGCGAGGCCACCGATGGTGCGACGGTAGAAGGCCGGGGACCAGTAGCGCAGCGGCGTGGCGAGGTTGAGCAGCGGACCCAGCTGGCCGGGTACGCCGCCCCACAGACCGCACGACGTCCCGACCAACACCAGACGGCGGACGCGGTCCGGCGCAGAGGCGGCGAGTTGCTGGGTGACCAGTCCGCCCATCGAGTATCCGAGGACGTCGACCTGATCGACACGTGCGGAGTCGAGCACCTCCCGGGCGAGCCGGGCGAGCGCCGGGATCGTCACCGGGTAGCGCGGGGCGGGCGAGCGTCCCACTCCCGGGGCGTCGAACTCGATGAGGCGGCGTCCCGGCAGCGCCTGCTCCAGGTGCTGCCACATCTCGGTATGCGCACCGAGTCCGTTGATGAGCAGGACCGGCGGCCCCTCCCCCACTTCCCGCACGTGCAGGCGCACCCGGCCGACGCGCAGCGTGCGCTCGACTGCCGCGCTCATACGACAGCCTGGTCGATACCGCCGGTCGCCCACTCACGGACGCCGGACCGGTGGTCCTGAACAGGACAACAGCGCGCTTCACCAGTCACAGGACGTCCCCTCCACTCAGATCCTCCAGGTCGAAGGCCATCCGCCGCGGCTCCCACGCGAGGGGGGCACATCCGCGTCCCCGACCTGCGACCCGCTGGGAGGACGGTCGATGCGGACGGGGTCTGGTCCCAGGTCGACGAGCAGCGATGAGAACGCATGGCACCTCCGCGAGTACTGGATCAGCGATCGACATACCCATCGATGCGGCCCGTCCACCGTGGCCGGGTTCCCGCGCGCGGCTTTCGGCCAGCCGGATCCGGGCAGTGCCGTCGGACCGCCGGCACGAGACGGAACCGCGGAACTGCTTCCAGAGACCAGGGCATCGAGCGGCGATCGGCGGTCGATCAACGGGCGACAGCGGCACGCCCTACGGGACCGGCAGACTGCTGCCGACGATGCCACGGCCCGACCGTCCGGATCCGTCGTCATGTGCCCGCCGACGAGTCCCGGCCAGTTCCCGGGTCCAGCAGCCGTGAAGGGGTGCTCACGGCCGACGTGGGACGAGTGCTCTGGGCGCTGACGGCTGACATCGACGTGCATGCGGGGCACGGCGGACGCCCCGGGCAGCCGGGGACGAGCCAGGTTCAGCTGACACACGACGACACCGACGCCGGAACACCGTCAGCGGGCCGCGGCGATCGCGAGCCACGGCCGGAGCGCCTCCTGCGACAGCAGGCGCCCGACTCGACGTGACTGCTCCTGCGCCTGGAGGTACGCAGGGTGCGTTCCGTGCCGCCGCGCCACCTCGGCGTCAACGGCGTCTGCCCGAGCGGTCCACTCGGTGGGGCTGTCCCCGAGATGCGCGTCGGTGGACTCCGTGAGCTCGAAGCCCGCGTCCCCGAGCAACCGACGTGTCTCTTCCTCGGACGGGAACTCGTTCCCCTCTGGCAGCGGCGGCGCCAGCTCTCGATCGGCCACGAACACCAGCAGGCCGAGCCGTCCGTCAGCCGAGAGGACGCGGCGCAGCTCGGACAGGAGCCCGGCTTTGTCCGACGTCGTGCACAGGACGCCGAGGCACCACGCCGCGTCGAAGGAGGCGTCGGCGAGGGGCAGTTGCTGCGCCACCGACGCCACGGAGGGCAGCCCGAACAGCCGGTGGCTCGCGCGCGCGGCAGCGACCATCGGCTCCGCGCAGACCGGCCGTAGCCCGTGCTCCGCCGCCAGCCACCCTGCCGGGCCCCCCACGCCGGCGCCCGAGTCGAGGAACCGGACTCCCGGCCGCGGGTCGAGCCGGTCGGCCAGCCACCGGAGGGCACCGTTGCTGCCGCTCCCTCGACACCCGGCGGGGACTGCGTACTCCGGGCCGAGCGCGCGCACGGCCTCCTCGGTCCAGGCGGCGACGGTGCCGAACTCCGCCTCCATCGCCTCGCTCTCGAGTGACGTCATGCCGCCTCCCGCACCCGCGTGGCGACCTCGGCCTTGACCAGGGCACCGTCGTCCTCGCCTCGTCCCGAGCCCAGCCCGGACAGGTTGACCCCGGCGACGCCGGGGATGGCCAGGAGCGCACGGGCCTCGGTCACCGCTGCCGCTATCCCGGCGGCCCGCGGATCGGCTGCAGCGAGGACCTGCTCCACAACGCCGTCGTCCATGTGCAGGCCGGGGAAGCGCTGGAGGACGCGTGCCGACCGCTCGTCGGTGTAGACCGCGACGCCGGCGACGAACGGCAGCGTCGCCCCGGCGGCCCGTGCCTCGCGGATGAACGCCTCGACGCGTACGGGGCTGCTCACGTGGTTCAGCACGCACAGGTGGGCCCCGGCCCGCTGCTTCTCGACCACTCGGGCGGGGCGCAGGTCCGTCGGCGGGGCCTCCGGCGACTCCGGGACGGCGACGGTCAGCCCCGTCTCCGCCGCCAGCGCGGCGAGACGAACGCCGTCGAGATCGAACACCTGCGTGGCCCCTGGCCGCGCGCTCGATCCCCGGGCATCACCGGTGACGCAGAGGACGCCGTCCACGCCTGCCGCCGCGAGGCCCGCGAGTTCCTGCTCGAGGACCACGCGGTTGCGGTCGCGGCAGGCCAGCGTCGTCCAGACTCGGCCGCCGGCCGACATGACCTCCGCCGCGAAGGCGGTCGGCGGGAGGTCCGGACGGTTCGCGTGCTCACCGACGAGCAGTCCGTCGGACACCGGCGCAAGGACCCCCACCACGCGACGTACGGAGGCAGGGTCGAACGGACGCACCGAGAGGTCCGTGAGCAGGACGGGTGCATGCCTGCCTCCGTCCCGAGGTGCCGATGGCATGTCCTGCCGTCCGTGCGGATGAGGCCAGCGGACGAGCGGTTCGTCCAGGAAGACACAACGCCTCTCGGCGACCTCACACCCACCGTCGTCACGGACTCCGCCACACGGGCCGAACACCATCCGCTTCGGGCAGTCCATCCGGGTGACGTCGGACACGCTCTGCACGTCCGGCAGCCTGCCCTCCTCGCCGAGCCCCAAACGCCGAGCACATCCCGCACGCTGCCATCGCGCCGTCCATCGCGAAGCCGATCTCTCAGAGCGTGTCCGAGAACTGCGGTCAGCGGGCCAGTCTGCGGGACATGGTCATGATCATGGCGATGGTGACCATGGCCTCGCTGGTGTCGATGCGTCGCTCGTAGTCGCGGACGCAGCGGCGGTGTTTGCTGATCCAGGCCAAGGTGCGCTCGACCACCCAGCGCCGGTGCAGCACGCGGAAGCCGACCTGGTCATCGGCGCGGCGCACGACCGCCACGGTCAGCGCCCAGACCTGGGCGGCGTAGGTGACCAGGCGCCCGGCGTAGCCGGCATCGGCCCACACCCACGAGATGGTCGAGTACTTCTCGCGCAGTCGGGCCAGCAGGTGCACCCCACCGTCGCGGTCCTGGATGCCGGCGACGGTGACCAGCACCGCCAGCAGCCAGCCGTTGGAATCCACCGCAATGTGCCGTTTGCGGCCGTTGACGCGCTTACCGGCGTCATACCCGCGGCTGGCCGCGGCGACGGTGTCAGCGGCGCGCACCGACTGGGAGTCGATGATCGCCGCGGTCGGCAGCGGCTTTCTGCCCTGGCGCACCCGCAGCAGGTCCACCAACACGTCGTGGATGCGCTGCCAGACCCCGGTGCGCACCCACCGGGTGAAGATCGTCCACACCGTTGACGGCGGCGGGAACTCCCGGGGCAGCTCCCGCCACGGGATGCCGCCGTGCACCAGGTAGAAGATCGCGTCGCACACCAGGCGGCGGTCGTGCTTCTCCGGGCGCCCGCCGCGTCCGGAGGTGTTGCCCGCCGGTGGCAGCAGAGGTGCGATCACCGCCCACTGGGCGTCGGTGGTCGCCGAGGCGGGATAGATCTCACCGCGGCTGAGCTGACCGCGACGACCACGGTCGTTGCCGCGGTGAGCCGGGCAGGACGAGCAGACGCAAGCCAGGGAAGATGGCACGCGGACTCCTGGTAGGGCAGTGGCCTAGACACCTACCGGCCTACCAGGAGTTCCTCACATCAGCCGCTCAAGCCCGAGTTCTCGGACACGCTCTCAGGTCGGTCGTCGGAGATCACCATGCCAGCTCCATCCGTTGTCCGATCCGTCCTCGTCCTGGCCTCAGACCGGCAGCTCTCCGGCCGGAAGGCCGAGGACCGCTGCAAGGCACCTGCTGACGGAAATCCCGGGACGGGACCGACCGGTCTCCCAGTCGAGGACGGTGCGAGTAGGCGAGGACGGCCGCCGTGCTGATCGCGCTGTGCTCGGTCAAGGGCGCCCCGGCGTGACCACCGCCGCGCTGGCCTTGACGCTGGCCTGGCCACACGCCGCGGTGCTGGCCGGGCTGGACCCGGCCGGTGGCGACGTGCTGGCCGGCTACGGCCGGGCCCGCTTGTCCGCCGGCGGGCTGGCGGAGCTGCAGCTGGACACCATGAGGCGGGCGCGGCTGCCCGGGCTGTCCGATGCGACCGCCGCCCGGCACGTGTACTGGGAGCGACTGGCGACTGTGCTGGCGTCACTGGAGGACAAGGCCGTCGATGTGCTTGCGGACTGCGGCGGCTGCGGGCCGAGCACTTCCCGGCCGCGGTGGTCCGCCGGGCGGCCGCCGTGGTGGTGGTGACCGGGTCGACGCTGCGGGCGGTGCGCGCGAGCGCGCAGGCGGTCGCCGAACTCCGCGACGAGGGGACGGGGCTGGGCCCGGGGCCGTCGATCTGGTGGAGGCGCAGGTGTCAGCCGATCTGGCGCTGGATCCCATCCCCTACGGCGACCGCGACCAGGTGATCGGTATGGTCGCCGCCACAACTCTGGCGCCGGGATCCCTGCTCACCCGCGAGGCGATGACCGCGCAGCCGCTGCCGCCGCCCGGTGAGCAGCTGGTCGGCGTGGGGGTGTCGGCGGTCCAGCTGCCGGCGACGCCACTGCGGCCCGGCAACGACGTGCTGCTGGTCCCGGTGGCCGGCAGCGGCGGGACGGGAACGGCAGGAACGGCGGGCGTTGTGCTGGCTGGGCTCGCGGCCGCGGGCCACGCGTACGACGTCCTCGCGGAACTCCCTGGGGTAGGGCATGGGCACCCTGTGCAGCCTCCCAGCTGCGCCTCTCGGCACCACAGCTCAGATGTCACCTACTCGTGCAGCAGTCCCAGACGATCGGTCGAGTCCCGACTCACTCGGTTTCCCTACTTACGCGGTGATGCCTCGATGATGGCTCGGATCGTCGCCCGGCACCGGCCACAGACCGAGCCAGCCCCGCAGGCGTCCGCGACCTGCTTCGACGTATGAGCTCCGTCCTCGACCGCCTGCGAGACGCGCGCACTCGTCATGCCCGTGCACAGACAGACGTACATCAGCCCCGGTCCCGCGCCGGTTCGAAGACGTGCACCAGTCTGCCGACGAACACCGGTGGATAGACACCCACTCCTACACCCCGGACCCACTGGCGAAGCGCGTCGCCCTCTCGCAGCCATCGAGCAGCATGCTGCTTGGTGTCGACTTCTTGGAGGATCATCATCTCTTGTGGGTCGTCCAGTGCCTGGTAGAGCCACACCCTGTGCACTCCCGAAGCGCGGAACTCGTCAGCGTCGCCATGGATCTGGTCGACCAGGGATTCGACGTCATGGACGGGGGCGACAGCCGCGACGATGACTCCTGCTGGGTACGCGAGGACCTCTTTGGGCACGGCCCGGGTCATGCCGGCGCTATCGAGTGCGAACGTCTCCAATGCGACACCAGCGAAGATCGGCGGAATCTCCTCGACCCCGGCCGCGTCGAACCACTCGAGGAGCACGCCGGACCGCAACACCTCGTCGACGGGCTCGCGGTGGTGAAACCCGATCGTCACGAACAATCGCGTCGGATCGTCTAGGGCCTGGCGAACCAACAGGCGCCGAACGCCCAACTGTCCGAGCGCCTCCCGGTCGCCGCGGACCTTCACCCACCATTCCTGCGGGTCCGCGACACGGTAGTCAGCCGCCAGCATGTGCGTGGCTACCCGATCCTCTGCCAACACCTGGCTCCCTCCACGCAGCACGCGCGCCACAACGAGCCCTCGTCCCGCCCCGGATTCTGTGGAGGCTCGGAACTGACGCGGCGACGGTAGCCGTCGCTGGGTTCTGCCGGTAGACGAGGTCTTCGTGCTCGGCCGGTGGAACGAGGCCGATCTCGCCGTGCACGCGTCGGCGGTCGAACAGTCGATGTACTCGGCGACGGACATCTCGAGTCGTCGATGCCCTTCGCGCGCCCTTGTCGCGGACCAGTTCGGCCTTGAAGAGAGCTCTGAACGCCTCGGTCAGGGCGTCATACGTGTCGCAGGCGAGCAGACGTAGGCGACCGCACCGGCGTCGGGCAGGCGCTGGATGACGGCAAGCGAGGTACTTGAACGCCCTTGTCCGAGGTGGTGGATGCGCCCGCCGACATCCTGGCCCGCGCGGCGGCGGGTCCAAGGGCCCATCTCCAGCGCGTCGAGCGCCAGGTCGGTGCACAAAGACTTCGACGGCTGCGGGCGATCACCGCCGGGGTCGCCGCGTCGCTGATCGACCGCGCCGAGGGCTGCCGGCTCCGGTGCGCGTAACCCGTGCTCGGGGCGATCTTCGCGCCGGCCTCGGTGAGAACTGCGCGGATCGGCTCGATCCCGTGCTCCTGCTTGTACTGGACGATGCAGGCGACGATCAGCGGGAGAGGCGGTCGAGCTCCGCCGCGAAGAGAGCCGACGCGCTCTTCAAGATTCCGTTTGCCCGGTGCAGCTCCCGTTTCTCGCGCTCCAGTTCTGCCAGCCGGGTGGCGTCATCGGTCGTGGCGCCCGGCAGTGGCCCTCAATATCTCGTCCAGACCACCCAGTTCGCGCAGCGTCTCCTGGTTGATGCCCGGCTGCTCCGATCCGCTTCACAGCCCCGGTTCCGGTCGCCGGGCCACGCCGAGCATCGACCGCCAGCTGTCCGGGGCGGACAACTTGACAATCCTCATGACAGTCGGGTTCCATCCACGGGTGGCTGGTGATCCGGACGTCCTCAAGCTCCTGAACGAACAGCTCACCAGCGAGCTCACAGCGATCAACCAGTACTTCCTGCACTCCAAGATGCAGGACAGTTGGGGCCTCACTGAACTCGCCAAGCACACGCGGGCTGAGTCATTCGAGGAGATGGAACACGCGGAGCTGCTCACGGACCGGATCCTGCTGCTCGATGGGCTGCCCAATTACCAACGACTGTTCTCCCTGAGCGTTGGTCAGACGCTGAAGGAGATGTTCGAGAGCGACCTCGCGATCGAGATAGCGGTGGTCGAACGACTCAAGCCGGGGATCGTGATGTGCCGGGAGAGGCAGGACTCCACGAGCGCGGCCCTGCTCGAGCGGATCATGGCCGACGAAGAACACCACGTGGACTACCTCAAGACCCAGTTGGACTTGATCGAGAAGATGGGCGAGCCGCTCTACTACGCCCAGTGTGTCTCGGCGCCTCCAACGTGACCCCTCCCGGCGGATCGCCTCGTTGTTCTCTTCGCCGGGCACGCGGTACCGCTCCGCTGTGAACACCTCGATGGCACAGATGCCCCGATGGACCTGCCGGGTCGCCTGAGGCAGCCCGGCTCGTGGCTCGCTTCCCGCGGGCAGTGAGCTCGTCCGGTGACGTGTATCTGCGGGTTGACGTGCAGCACAATGCCGGATCGGGTGGTGAGCGGGCCCGTTACCAGTCGTCCGGATGACGGTGCCGGCGGCTGGGTCAGCCGCTGCCCTCCTGATCGGGGTCGAGGCAGAGGATCTTCGTCGGCGAGTCGACGCCCAGGGCGGCCAGCGCGGCGCCGGCGCCGGAGTGGGGGTGCTGGTCTGAGTGAAGCTGCCGCTGGGACAGGCGAGACGCCGGTCCTGGAGGTCCTCGCGCACGCTCGCTCAGCTGCGCCACGTCCTGGTCAGGTACTTGCCGTCCAGCTTGGCCTCGGCGGCGACCTTGGCCTTGTCCACGCAGAGCAGCCCGCCCGGGCCCGGCGCAGGTAGCGGTGCGGGCCGGGCATCCTCGTTCGGAGAGGGCGGCAGTGCCCGCGATCAGCTCCTCCAGCCTGCCGACCATGACCGGGCGCAGCGCGGCGTCGCGGTCGGCCGTCTCGGGGGCGAAGCAGGCGATGAACCGCTCGTCGTCGGCGATCATCACCTCTTCGACCTACAGGTCGACGGTCACCTGCCGGTAGCGCCGGGTCGGGCCAGCGCCGCGGCCGCGTCGGCCGACCCGAGCGGAGCCGATCGCCGAGAACGTAGCCGGGCCCGTCGGCGCGCAGGTCGCGGCGGTTGACCGCCGAGGTCGACCCGCGGTCGCCGACCCGCGCGTTCGCCGAGGTCCACTCCCGCAGTTCGGCCTCGGCGTTGCGGATCAGCGAGGACTCGGCGGTGCTGCCCGCCCTGTCGGACGGCGACGGCCAGTGCCGCGGCCGCCTCGCGATAGCAGTTCCCCGGAACTCGTCCGGACACATCACACGCGCATGAGGCATTCCTCGCTCTGGCGCACCCCAGCAGACAGCCCGGCGGCACTCGAGGCCCGATACGGCCGGAGCCCGCCGCCGTCGGATGCTGCCGTCCGGATCAGCCGGCGTTCTCGCGAGATCCGGCGGACAGACTCCTGAGAACGTGCTCCTGGTCCCGCACCCACGCATCCACGAGAGCCGGCGCATCGTCCATGGCAGGCGTCAGGAAGGACATGCCCTTGGTCGGAACGGAGGCACCCAGCTCGACGAGGAGCGGTCGGAGCGTGAAGTCCACGCTGAGACTGTGCGCCGGATCCGCCACGGTCATGAGCGGGACAGCAGTCACGCCGGTGAGACCGCCCGTCTGGTAGCGATCGAGGAACGCCTTCAACAGACCGGTGTAACTGGCCTTGTACGTCGGCGACGCGACGATCAGGATGCCGGCCGACGCCACGTCGGCGGACAGCTGAGCAAGCTCGTCGTCGGGCCAGTGGAACAACCGGTCGGCGTGCTCGCACAGATCCACGGTGCGGTCGTGCGACGCCCCGGTCAGTTCCGCCACCCGGCCGGCCAGCAGCTCACCGACGGCCAACGTCCTCGATCGTGGCTTCGGATTGCCCACCAACACGATGATCCGCAGGGGACCCCCGCTCACGTCGCCCCCTCGAGTCCCCGTGTCGCCCGCAGCCCGCGGGGCGCACCCATGCTCGAGGCTGGACCGCAGGGAGCCCAGCGCCGAATCCACCCTGTCACCATCGAACCGCCACTACCCGGACGCGGTGCGACGCCGGCCTGGTGGGTCACTCGTCGGACACGATGGCGAGTGCAGGGCAGCCACGTACTGCGTTCTTCAGTGCTTCCTGCTCGTCCGTGCCCTCCGGGCCGTCCTTGAGGGTGCTCACGACCCCGTCGTCGTCGAATCCGAACAGGCTCGGCGCAACCTCGACGCAGTTGGCTGTCTGGACGCAACGCTCAGGAAGGATCTCGTACTTGGCCATCTCTGTCTCCGTTCTTCGGCCTGCGAGGGAGGTCAGCTCCGCTCGACCAGCAGTTCCTTACGCCGTCACGACGCCGTTCTCGTATCTGATCACGCTGGGTCTGAACCGGCCGACGGCGGGAATCCGCCGGAGAGCCGCTCGAAGGCGATGTGCACCTCCACTCCGGCGACCGTCTCGCTCGAGGCGCTGACGGCCGCCGGGCCCGAGGGCGAGATGCACTCGGGCCTTGGTGTCACGTCGAGACGATCCGGGTCAGGGCCGTTGGCCGAACCGCGAGTGGTGGCCACGACCGGAGCGATGAGTCCCTCGCCGGCACACGTGCAGGCCTCGCCGCCGTCCCACTGCTCCACCTGCGCGCGACGGGGGGACTCGCGCGACGGCGCGAGTTCGGGGAGAGTGCCGGAGGGCACCAGCGCATCCGCGCCGAGAGCCCATGTGGGCGCACGAACGTCTGTCAGACCCATGGGAACCCCCTCCAGGAGCCGGCAGCCGAGCCGGACGGGCGGATGGACGTCGATGGGGATCTAGCGCAAGATCCTCATGAACAATATAGTGACCCACGCCGCTTGTGGTTCACAACACGACGCCAGCACGTTTCGACGAGCGTCCCCCGGTCCCCGGAGCAGCGACGCGTCGCCGGGGGCAACCATCGAGAGACAGGGAACTGCACGACATGACCACTCACGACCTGGAGAAGTCCGCGAACGACTTCAAGCTCTACGACCCGGAGACGCTGGCGGAACCGAACCCGTTCTGGACCGTGCTCCGCGAGACCGCGCCGGTGCACCGGGTCGACGAGGGCTTCACGCTGGTCTCGCGGTACGACGACGTGCAACAGGTGATGCGGGACCCGGACACCTTTCGTAATGGCATCAGCGCGCACTTCGCGTCCGCGGGCTCGCCCCACCAGGACTCCCCCGCCGTGGCGGCGATCATGGCCGACGCCGCTCCCTACCGCGAGGTCCTCGCGTTCGGCGACGGCGAGGCCCACGCGCGCCACCGGCGCATGGTGCGCAGCGGCTTCACCACGCGACGGGTGCGCCAGCTCGAGGACTTCGTCTCGACGGTCGTCGACGACCTGCTCGACGAGCTCGTGACCGGCGAGCCCGTGGACTTCATGAAGCAGTTCTGCAAGCGCCTGCCGATCCTGCTCATCGGCGAGATCATGGGCGTCGAGAAGGAGCGCGAGAGCGACGTCTACCGCTGGGCCACCTCTCTGATGGCGCGGGCCGCGGCACCGCCGGAGACGGAGGAGGACGCTCAGCGCATCGCGAGGGACGTCGTGGAGTTCCACCAGTACGTGTACAAGGCGGTGGCCGAGCGCCGCGAGAACCCGCGGGACGACTTCCTGTCGGAGCTGGTTGCGAACTCCGACGGGGTCGACGAGCACGAGCTCGTCCACATCTGCGCACAGCTCATCCTCGCCGGGGCCGACACGACCATCGCCTGGCTGGGCAGCATCTTCAACCTCCTGCTCGAGCACCCCGACCAGCTCGCCGAGCTCTACGCGGACCGGTCGCTGATCCCCAACGCGATGGAAGAGGCTCTGCGACTGGAGTCGGTCATCAAGACCATCTACCGGGCCACGAGTCGCGACACCGAGGTGGCCGGCCAGGCCATCCCGGCCGGCACCCTCCTCATCCCCCTGCTCCCCTCGGCCGACCGGGACGAGTCCGTCTTCCCCGACCCGACGCGGTTCGACATCCACCGCCCCAATGTCCGCAAGCACATGGCGTTCGGTTTCGGCACCCACCTCTGCGCCGGCCTCGAACTGGCGCGCGCGGAGGCACGCATCACCCTCACGAAGGTCCTGGAGCGCACGAGTGCGATCACCCGGGTGGAGGGAGAGCCACTGCCGAAGTACGTGCCTGACTTCACCGTCAGGCACATCGATCGGCTCCCGATCATCCTCCACCCCGCGGAGCGCTGAGCGTCACTGGGCCCCGACCTGAGGCGGTGACGCCGGCGACTGCCTGCGTCACCGCCTCAGGGACCTGCCGTTCACGGGCGAGGGCGTCCTCGCGCCGGGCCGCGCCGCGGCGCATGTCCTCACCACCCCGAGCCTATGGAGAGACGATGACTTTTCCCGACCCGCAGGACTGGAACCTCGTCGTCGCGAAGCTGAACGACGCCGGCGAGCCGGACTTCTTCACCGGCGCGAAGCCCGAAGCGACACTCGACATGCCCGGCGTCGTGAAGGGCGCCTGGTACTGGCGCGTGGACGACGGGCACTCGCGAGAGGCGCCCGGCTCGGTGACGAAGATCTTCGACATCGCGGGCCCGAACGGATCCACGTTCGGCGTGACGCGATTCGCCGCCAACTCAGCCGGGAAGCTGGACGTGGCCGAGGTCGGCATGGACGCGGACACCGGCCACGGCGGCGATGCAGCGATGCACGCGAGCGACACCATCGACTACGAGGTCGTGCTGTCCGGGAAGATCGACCTGGAGCTCCCCGGCGGGAAGGTCCACACCCTCGTCCCCGGCGACCTCCTCGTCATGGCGGGCGTCGCGCACGCCTGGAAGAACCCCTACGACGAGGACTGCCTCTTCCTCATGGTGACCATCGGCTACAACGTCTAGCTTCCGAGCGGGTGTGGCTTGCCTCGAGGCCCACACCCGCTCGGAATCTTCGTGCCCCTCGCCGATCGCCTGCACGAGAGTCCAAGGCCGCGGGCTCGATCGTCACGCGCCCGTGGACCGGCTGGCAACAGGCGCGCATCCCGCAGCGATGAGGATCTGCCGAACCCGGGTTGCCGGCCCGCACCGACTCCGCGCCTGGTCCGCGCAACTGCTGCGGCCTCGATCGACGGCGGTTGGAACTGGCCGTCACGGGTGTGAGCCGCCTGCTCGACCCGGTGCGAGCGGGAGCTCCCTGCTCGATCAGGGCGGCGCTGTGTCTCGCCCTCCATCGACGCCGACGTCATCCAGGACATGGGTCCGTGGCACGTCCGATGCCGACTGCGAGCCACTCTCACGAAAGGACGACCGATGAGCGAGTCCGAGAACTCGACAACAGGCGGGGCCGATCCCATGGTTGCCATGGTGGCAGCGATGGCTGCCCGAGCGGCCGCCATCAGCGTAGCCCTCGAGGAGGCGCCGAAGAACCGCCGGTTCCGGCACAACCCCCGGTTCGACTACCCCAAGCTGGTCGAGCCCCCGGCCTTCATGGGGGCGAAAGTGGTCGTGGCCAACTTCTCCGACTTCCATGTCTCGGACCCGGAGCACGTGCGCCGGCTCGATGTCGAGTGGGAGCGCGAGACACAAGGCCGCCGGACCGGCGTGCGCTGCCTGCGGGTCTTCGACGAGGACCGTCCCGGGCGTCATCTCAGCTTCAACATGTTCGCGACGGTCGAGGACTGGCTGAAGAACACCTTCCTGCCCTCCGGGCACGCGAACATGCTGCAGTACCACCCCTACGTGCGGGACTACGCCGCCACCCAGCTCTACTTCACCGACATCTGGGACAGCTTCGCCCCGGTGGACCCGAACGTCAGCTTCCTGCAGACGTTCGCCTTGGTCGTCGAGGTCGACATCGCGAACGTCGACGACATGGACGCATTCGACGAGGAGTGGCGCAAAGCGGTGGAGACGGGGCGCTTCGGCCAGCGCGTGCAGAAGGGTCGCCTCGCGGCTCCCTGGGTCGGTCCCGGCCCGATGGCCCCCGAGCGCAACAACGACCGCCCGGAGGAGAATCACCCGGGCGCCCACGTCTACTTGGCACTGTTCTCCTCGCGCGGCGAAGCCGAGGACCAGAAGGCGTGGGACTTCCTGGAGACCCTCAAGGCCAACCACAGCTCGATCGTGGAGGCCATGGAGGTCGTGAACACCTGGGTGATCCAGGACGCGTGACACTCGCTTCGGACCATCCCGCAGGGACGTCCACCGCCCTTGGCCGGGACGGCTGCCCGTTCCCTGTCGAGGCGGTGCCGTGGGGCCTTCCGAATCGCTGAGCTTCCGGACGTCGGGGCGACCACGCTCCAGGAGTGATCTGCTCCACAAAGCCGCGCCGCCGTGCCAGCGATGTCGACGCACAGATCAGCGATGGTGCGGTGCGAGTTCCCGCGCGAAGATGATCGACGACTAGCGCAGGATCTCGTTCACCTCGCGCAGCCGCGTGTTCTCCGCCATGAGCGCCCGAACCTCTTCAGACTCCGCGGTGCTCACCGCCGGCTGGGCGCCGGCATCGACCTGGGTCTGGTTCACCCAGCGACGCAAGGCCTCCCGGGAGATGCCCAGGTGCGCGCTGACGGCCTTGCAGGCCGCAGTCGGAGAGCCGTAGTCCTCGGCATGATCGAGAACGACCCGAACCGCCCGCTGCCGGAACCGGTGCAGGTACCTCTTCGGCAGGGCACCCTCCTCCTGGCCTCACCCGGAGGCGGCATCACACCGTAACTCTTCGATCGTCCCATCACGAGTGGCCCTCATGAGTGTCATACACGTGGTGGTAGGCCGGGTTCATCTGGCCGATACCCTGAGGCTGAGTCCGGTGAGACCGCAGGAGTGCGGGAAGTTCACGCGAGATGGCTTCCACGTCCCAGTAGGGCTCGTGCCGCAAGGCGTGAGCCGGGGATGCGACCTCCCAGAGCGCGATCTTCGGGCCGTCCACTCCGATGAATCGTCCGGTGACGTCCGAGGCCTCGTCCGAGGCCAACCAGACGACCAGTCCCGCAGCCTCGCTCGGCGGGAAGACTCCCAGCTCACGGGAATCCTCAGGAACGTCCCGTCCTGCCGCGACCAAGGCCTCTCGCGCCCTGTTCACCAGGTCCGCTGCCCCTGGGGTGTCCACGCCCGCCCGCACCGCATTGACGGTGATGCCGTGATCTGCCAACTCCAGGGCCCAGCTGAACGTCGCGGCGAGTACCGCACCCTTGGCTGCAGCGGTAGCCGCCCCGTCCGCGATCCCGTAGACGCCACTGCTCGCCGCCATGTTGATGATGCGACCACCGGTTCCCTGACGCAGGAAGACTCGGGCAGCAGCGCGAGCGCCGAACAACACGGCGTCCACGGTCGCCGCGAACGTGGCGCGCCACGCCTCATCGGTCTGGTCGACCACTGACACGGGGACCAGGGGGCCCGCCGCATTGTTGATCATGATGTCCAGCCGGCCGAGCTGATCGGTCGTCGTGGCCACGAGTCGATCGACGTCTTCCCTGATCGACACATCCGCGACCACTCCGATCGCCTTGCCGCCCGCCTGTGTGATCTCAGCCACCGCGAGGTCGACCGTCGCTCGGTTGCGCCCGTTCACGCACACCGCCGCCCCTCGGCGGGCGAGCTCGTCAGCGACGCCCCTCCCCCAGCCGGCCGATGAACCCGTGACGATCGCGACCCTTCCATCAAGCCTGACCTGAGCGTTCCGCTCCATCGCCTTCCTCCGTGTGTCCTGACAACGTCCGGGTTCGAATCCGCTCAGTGGTCGTGATGGTGCTGAGCCCGCATCGCCATGTGGCCGACGGACTCAGGAGGCACGCCCTAGGTGCGGAGGACGACGTTGACTGCTTCCTGACCTGCGCGTAGATGGATCATCTGCGTGTGGACGAGGCGCGCGATCCGCGGGCCCATGGCCGAGGACGCTCCTCCGATGTGCGGTGTCACGAGCACGTTGGGCAGGTGGAGGAGAGGATGGTCGTCCGGCAGCGGTTCAGGGTCGGTGACGTCCAGGGCGAACCGCAGGCGTCCCCGCTCGGCGTGCTGCGTCAGGGCCGCGGTGTCGGCGACCCTGCCGCGCGCGACGTTGACCAGGAGGGCGCCGTCGGGCATCGCCCCGAGGAAGGCCTCGTCGACGAGGCCGGTGGTGCTGTCGTTCAGCGGCACACAGACGATGACGATGTCCGCGTCCGGGAGCAGTCCGGGGAGGTCGGCAATGCCGTGCACCACACCCGTGTCCGTCTGGCGCCGGCGGCCGGCGACCCGGGTGAGCCGCACCTCGAACGGCGCCAGCCTGCTCTCGATGGCGCGTCCCACCCCGCCGTAGCCGATCAGCAGCACCGACCGGTCGGCCAGGGAAGGGTACCAGTGGCGTGCTCGGTTCGGTCCCACGCGGACGATCTCGGGCAGCCCGCGCTGAGATGCGAGGACCAAGGCCAGGGCGAACTCGGCGGTGGATGCCTCGTGCACGGAACTCGCGTTGGACACGACGTGTCCGGGGGCCAGTGCCGCACCGAAGCCGTCATAGCCGATCGTCTGCGTCTGGACCAGCCGTGGCCGGAGATCGTGCAGATGCGGCAGGCTCGCGAGCTCGCGCTGGTACGGCAGCACGACGATGTCCGGGACTTCCTCGCGATGCCAACCGCTCTGCATCTCCCAGACGACGGCATCGACGTCAGGAGGGAGCGGCCCGAGCGCCTCTCGGAAGGCCTCGTCGGGAACGCTCAGAAGCAATGTGGACGGCATGGTGTCACTTCCTGGTGACCGGGAAGGCGCTCGGCCGTGTACCGGGCCGTGCGCACATCTCGGATCGAGGCAGCCAGGACGGCGGACGGGTGGCGCCCCCGACCTTCCGCGACGGTGTGCGGTGGCGACGTCGGTAGGGGCGGCGATCCTCTGCACCCACCTCCAGGCGCTTCCGACGGACGTTCAGCCCAGCCCCGAGGACCAGCAGGAAAACGTCACAGAAGAAACACCGGGCGCGTGCCATACGGCTTGCTCACCGTGACATCGGCGGGCCGTGACACGCGCCCGGCGCTCTGGAAGTCAGGCGCAACGCTGCCTGGACGACATCAGCGGCTGGGGCAGAGGCCTCCATCGACGCCGTAGATCTGCGACGTGATGAACTTGGCGGCGGGCGAGATCAGGAATTGGAACACGGGTGCCAGTTCGGTCTCGACATCGCCGAAGTGCCCGAGCGGGATGTTGTTGCGAACCGTGCCCTCGAACGTCTTCCGATCCTCCGGGGTCATCTCTTCCATGAGCTCGACGTCGCGCTGGGTCTGCACGACCGGGTTCACGCAGTTTGCGCGGATGTTGTACTTCGCCCACTCGTACGCGATCGTCCTGGTGTAGCTGATGATCGCGCCCTTGGAGGCGGAGTACGAGGCGGTGCGGATCGGACCGTCCTTCAGGGCGCCGCCGGCGGCGACGTTCACGATGGACCCACCCTTCTCCTTGAGATGCGGGAAGACGGCCTGGCAGAGCAGACCGGTGCCCCTGGAGTTGACCTGCAGCTGCCAGTCCCAGTCGGCCAGCGGGGTCTCCTCAGCAGCCGAGAGGAGTGGTCCTCCGTGGCTGGTGATCATCGCGTCCAGCCCGCCGAGCTCCTTGACCGCCCACTCGACGCCCTCGCTGATCTCTTCGGGGCTCTGGACGTCCACGCGCCGGAACGTGACCCGACCCGGGCCGGCCTCGGTCGCCTCCTTCGCAGTCTGCGACCCCTCCTCGTCCCTGACGTCGAAGGTGATGATCTGAGCGCCCTGTCGGGCCAGGTACCGGGCGGTACCTCCACCGATTCCCCGGGCACCGCCGGTGAGCAGGACTCGCTTCCCCTCGATCGAAAAGAGCTCGTTTGCCATCTCTTCACTGCCTCCCTTTGTGACGGCTGTGTCGCCGTCTACCATATGTGATCTGCGCACGCTCGGGGCCTGTCCCCGGAGCGCTGGTCCATCGGGCGCGACGGCCGTCGGCGAGCCGGCCGACCGCGTCTCACTGCTACGGGACGAGACCGAATCGCCGGGCCGTGGCGAGGTACTCGTCCACTCCGAAGAAGGCATCGAGCGAGGCGAAGTCGATGAAATCGTCGTCGACGGACACCGACGAGCCCTCGCGCGCGAGGACCTCGAGCGCCTTGCGCATGCTCGACTCAGCAGCGAGAGTCGCCAACGTGGCGTACAGGACGACGTCCGCGCCCTGCTGACCCAGATCTGCGGCGCTCCAGCCTGGTGCGTTCGTCATCACGATGGGCACCCGACTCTCCTCGCCGAGTCGCTTGTTCTGGACCTCACCGGGCTTCTGGGCGCGGGCGAGGAACAGAGCATCCGCCCCGGCCTCCTGATAGGCGAGCAGACGGTCGATCGTGGCCTCCTCGCCCTCACCGACCAGCGCATCCGATCGGGCGATGATGAGGAAGTCGTCGGAGGTCCGCGCGTCGAGAGCTGCCTTGATCTTGTCGACTGCCTGCTTCACCGGGAGCACCTGGGGGATCCCCACGTGCTTCCCGAACACGTGGTCCTCGATGTGGGTGGCACTCGCGCCGGCTCGCTCCAGGACCCGGACCGCGTTCGCGACGTGGATCGGATTGCCGAACCCGCCCTCGCCGTCGACGATCACCGGGACCTCGACGATGGGTGCGACGCGGCGGACCACGTCCGCCATGTCCTCGAGTCCGACGAAGCCGATGTCCAACATCCCGTACTTCGCGGCAGTGACGGCGAAGCTGCCGACGTAGGCGGCCTTGAAGTCGAACGCCCGCACCAGACGGGCCGAGATGCCGTCGTAGGCAGGTGCAGCGATCAGTGGTGAGTTCTCACTGATCAGGTTCCTGAGGCTACTCACCATTGACTCTTGACTCCTTCAGTCGGGATGGGGCTGTCGCCGACGCGGCTCGGCTCGACCCGCGAGCCGAGCCGCGTGGCACATCAGCTGGCGGGGGTGTGCTTCTCGCGCAGTCCGGCCTCGGTCATCAACGGGAGCACGTCGGAGATGAACAGCTCGAGGCCCTGGGGGTACTCGTGGAAGGTCATGGTCTGGCCATCCATGCCGAGATCCGAGAGCTTCTGGAACTCCTCGACGAGCATCTCCGGACTGCCGACCACCTGCCTGTTGGCGCCCGACATCGCCACCGAGTTCCAGATGTCGGGGTTGGCCATCAGTGCTGCGTGCGTGCCGGCGTCGCCCCCCGACATCAAGCCGATGTACTTGTCGACCGCCTGGGTGTCGACAGCCTCCATCCACGCATCGGCGAAGTCACGCGCCTCCTGCTCCGTGCGCTTGACGATGATGTCGAGGTTGGACCAGATCGAGACCTGCTTGCTCAGCTTCTCCGCGTCCGCGCGGATCTTCGCGATGTTGGAAGTGAGCGCCTCCTCGTTGACCGTGCTCACGAAGATCATGTCCGCGTTGTTGACCGCGAAGCCCAGCCCCTCCTCGCTCTGGCCGGCGTTCATCACCAACGGCCGCGGCGTCTGCATCGGCTTGGGGTTCGAGATGGCGCCCTTGAGTTTGAAGAACTCACCCTCGAAGTCGAACTCCTCGGTCTCCGTCCACAGCCGGTTGACCAGGGTGAACCACTCCTGCGCGAGCCGGTAGCGCGCCTTGCGGTCCCCCATCTCCATCCCGAACTGCTCGAACTCCGGGCCGAACCACCCCGGCACGATGTTCACACCCCACCGACCACCGGAGATGTGGTCTACGGTCGCGCCCATCTTGGCGGCCATCACGGGGTGGTACAGCGGCACTGCACACGTGGTGAAGACCTGGATCCGCTCGGTGATCGCGGCCATGGCACCGGCCCACGTCCACGTCTCATAGGTGCGGTCCCAGTAGCCACTCGGCGTGTTGAACCCCTTCCACCGCGACGCCGACACCAGCGCCTCGATCCCCGCCCGATCCGCCGTCATCGCGATGTTCTTCTGGTCGTCCCAGTTCGCGACGGCCATCGAGCCGCCCATCGTGCTGACCCCGGAGGACGCGCCCGCCAGGTTGATCGAGAAGACACCCAGCTTCATCTTGTTCGGACCGCTGAAGATCGGGGAGTCGGAACGCTGGACCGTTCCATCAGCGAACGGGGTGGACTGGGTGACTTCCTGCGACATGAGCGTCATACCTTCTTCGGTGATAGGAGTTGTTGATGGCGGTCCCGTGCACCCGCTGTGGCGGGCCGTCCGGCGCCGGCTGGTAGGAAGCTGACGGTTGCCGGGGACGACGCCTCCGCGCCACGCCGTCCCTTCGCGCTGTGCCCGTCAAGTGGTGCTGTCAGGAGACCTGCCACAATTCCCTGTACTTGTCCTGGAAGTTCGGCGGGTCCCACGTGGTCTCCCCCTCCGGCATGTCCTCGGTCGTCCAGAGCTGCATGTTCAAAGTGCCGTGCTCCTCCTGGAGCGGGTCCATCCCGACGCTCACCCGGGCGATCTGGTCGAACAGCACCCAGGCGAAGCTCTCCTTCGGAGTCAGGATCGCGGCGTCGTAGTCCCCGCGCTCCACCAGTGCCACCGAGGCCTCATCGGGGAGGGAGAGGTAGATCTGGACGTCGTCCAGACCACCGGCCGCAAGTGCCTGGGGCAGCCCGCGAGCCAGGTCGGGGAAGGCCGCGACCACGTACTTGACGTCGGGGTTCTGGCGGATGGCCGCGACGATGGTGGACGCGATGTCCCCACCGAGATCAGCGGCCGAGATGCTCAGGGACTCGAGGGTGCACTGACCGCACTCGTCGGCGACCAGTTGCGCCACCGCATCGTCGATGGGCGCCAGGGCCGGGAAATCGGGCGCGTTGACGTGCAGGATGGTTCCGGTGCCCCCACTGTCGACGATCGCCTGATCCGTCATCCGCATGTTGCCGAGCATCGGGTTCTCGGCCATGGTGTTGCCGTAGAGGCCGTTGGCCTCACCCTGCGGCTCGCCGACTCCGGCCGCGAAGAAGACCGGGATCCCTGCAGCCCGGGCCGCCTCCATGCTCGGTCCCATCGTCGGGATGGTGCTGGACTGGACCACGATGTAGTCCACGCCCTCGTTGACTGCGCGGAGTACTCCGTTGCTGATCGCCTGCGGGTCCGTGCCGTCGACCGCGTTGACACGGACCTCCCACCCCAGAGCGGCGCCGGGGTCCTCGTAGTTCCGTGCAAAGTCCTCCGCGGCCGGGTTGTTCAGACGGATGATGTCGACGCGCTTGCCTTCATCCGGCCTCCGGGTCAGGGGGACGTCGACCTCGATCTCGTCCGCCGGAGTCAGGTAGGGGGCGAGACGCTCCTGCGCTGCCGCGACGGCCGCGTCGTCGGTCTCCCCGGAAGAACCGCCGCCACCACCGGAGCTGTCGCTCCCGCACGCCGCGAGAAGGGACAGCAGAACCGCGGATGAGACGGCGACGATTCCTCGCGCTCCACGGTTGGTCGAGCCGAACAAGACTTGCCTCCTGGTTGAGATGGAAAAGGAAGAACGCGAAACAGGTTGGACCACTGTCAGGCGAGGTGTCGTTGATCGTCGTCGGTCAGGCCAACACTCCACCGTCGACGAGGAACCGCAGCCCGGTGAGGGAGGACGTCTCGTTCGAGCCGCCCGGTCACCGGCTGACGGCCTGTGGGTCTTTGCCGGTGGTCGGGTTGTCGGCCGCCAGGTCCGATGGGTGCGGGCCGGCGGAGTCGGTGGGTTCGACCTGGGTGGTGGTGCGGGCGTTCTGCCGGCGGCTGAACATCACCGCGGCCACCAGGGCGATGCCGTTGAACAGCGGCGTGATCCAGAACCCGGACCCCGACGAGGACAACTGCAGACCCTGCACGCCCAGAGCCAGGGTGAAGATCGCCAGCAGCGTGCCCCACACGTTGGGCCGCAGGTTGAACTGGGTGGCTCCGAGGAACACCGCGGCGTAGGCCGGGAAGAGGAACGGCATCCCGATGGAGTTGGTGAACGTCCCCACCTGGGCGATGAACACCACCCCGGCCAGCCCGGCGATCGCCCCGCCCGCGATGAACGAGCCGATCACGACCCGCTCGGTGCGCACCCCCGACAGTCGCGCGGCCTCGCGGTTGAACCCCGAGGCGTACAGGTGGCGACCGATCTTGGTCCACTGCAGCACGTACCACACCAGCAGACCCAGGACCACGGTCACGAACAGGCCGTTGGGAACCCCGAGGGTGCGCCCCTGACCCAGGTCCATGAAGTTCTGCGGGAGCGAGGCCAGCACCTGCTCGTTGTTGGAGATCTTCAGCGCGATCGCGGCCAGGATCTGGCTGGTGCCCAGCGTCGCGATGAACGAGTTGATCCCCAACTTGCCGACCAGCAGCCCGTTGACCAGGCCGACGAACGCCGACACCAGGACAGCGATCAGACACATCGTCCACACCCCGAGACCGGGATGGTTGTTGCTCATCCAGGCCATCAGGATCACCGACAGCGCCAGATTGGTCCCCAGGCTGATGTCGAACTCACCGGCCACGAACGGCAGCAGCGCCGCCAACGCGAGGATGCCCACGACCGCCTGACTGCGGGCGACGCTCTGGAAGGTGATCTCGGAGAGGAACAGATCAGGAATCGTGATGCCGAAGATCACGATGATCAGGACCAGCAGGTACAACACGCTGACCCGCCTGGGGCTCAGCGCACCCAGCACACCCGACACGCTATGCATGGGAGATCCCGCCCTCCGGGAACCCACCGGCGGCGGCCCCGTGTGTTGGCCCTGCCTCCGTCGGCCGCAACTGCTCCTCTTCGATGCGTTCGACGGTCAGGTCCGGACCGGTCAGCTCCGCACCCGGACGTCCGCGGCGGAACACCAGGACGCGGGTGGACACCTGGACCAGTTCCTCGACGTCGGAGGAGCAGACGACCACGGCCGCTCCCCCGGTCGCCGCGCCGACGACCAGGTCGTGGATGGTGGCCTTCGCACCGACGTCCACCCCCTGGGTGGGTTCGTCCAGCACCAGCACCTTGGGGTCGGTCCGAAGGAGCCGACCCAGGACCACCTTCTGCTGGTTACCACCGGAGAACTGGTCGATGACGCGCTCGGACATCGGCGGCCGGACGTCCAGAGCCTTCATCCACTTCTGCGCGTCCTTGCGCTCCAGACGCCGGCTGAGACGTCCACGCCGCGAGATCGACCGGATGTCGGCGATGGTGAGGTTCTCGCGGAGGGTCGCAGTGCTGAGCAGGGCATCGCGACGCCGTTCGGCCGGCGCATACGCCAGGCCTCGCGCCAGAGAAGCGGCCGGATCTCCCGGCCGGATGGACCGCCCGTCGATCGCGACCGTGCCCGGCAGGTGCAACTGCCCGGCGATCGCGCCGGCGATGGTCTCGCGACCCGAACCCGTCAGGCCGGCGATGCCCAGCACCTCGCCGGGCAGCACGTCGAAGTCCACGCCACGCAGGCCTCCGCCGTGGACATCCCGGACGGTGAGCCGCGGGGCGACGCCGGAGTCGCTCTTCGCCGCTGGCGCATCCGACTGGGCGCGAGGCGTCAGGGCGCGGCCGAGCATCAACTCGACGAGTCGGTCGTGGGACAGATCGTGGGATGACACCGTCGCGACCTTGCGACCATCTCGGAGGATGGTGACCGTCTCAGCCAGTTCCATCACCTCGTCCAGGTGGTGGCTGATGAACAGCACCGAGCCGCCCGCCCGTGTCAACCGCCGCAGCGCGTCGAAGAGCAACTGCGCATCAGGCCCGGGCAGGGAAGCCGTCGGCTCGTCGAGGATCAGCAGCGCCGGTGGCTTCTCGCCGTGCAGCGCTCGCACGATGGCGACCACCGTGCGCTGAGCCGCCGACAACGAACCGACCAGGGCCCGCGGGTCGATGTCGTAACCGAAGTCCTTCAGAGCCCGACCGGCGCTCGACCGCTCGTCACCCTTGGAGATCCGGTTCACCCAACCCCGGTGTGACGCCATGAAGAAGTTCTCCGCCACGCTCAGGTCCTCGATGAGACCCAGGTCCTGGTGGACGAACCGCAGACCGGCATCGTTGGCAGCCGCCGCAGACCCCAACTCGAACGGCTCACCAGCAACGGTCGCCTCACTGCCGGCGTCCGGGCTGTGGTAGCCACCGAGCAGCTTCACCAGGGTGGACTTCCCACACCCGTTCTGGCCCACGACCGCGTGGATCTCACCCTTGCGGATCTCCAGGTCGACCGTATCCAAGGCCCGCTGGGCACCGAACGACTTCGTGACACCCCGGAGCCACAGGACCGTCTCGCGGTCGGAACCCGCGGTGGCGGCCATTGGACTTTCGGTGGCGGTCATCAGCCTCGTCCTTCGAAGGTGGCGCGGTCAGGGTCTCGGCGCACTCGCCCGCCCCACGCACGTGGCGGGGGTCACTCCTACCGCGGGGAGTCTGGCACCCGTCCGAGCGCCCAGTCAACGGTTCCTCATGACCAATTAGCGGGCCGCTCCGAGCTCGACGAGGGCGGCGGCATCCAGCGGTCGGCGGCTACGACCAGGGAGATCTTCGTGGAGGAGCAACCGCGAACCAGCGCGTCGCCAGACTCGGCGAACGACCAGGCAGCATCCACCGGTGATGTCGGCAGGCAGCGGGAGGACGCCGGCCAGGACCTGGAGGAGCGGACTCCGAGACGGCGTGCGCGCTCGCCATCCGGCACCCGGACGACCCTGTGCCTACGGTCGGGGGACCATGCGATGGAGGTCGTCGCGATCGAACCGACCGAGGTGCCCATGGGGCATCGGCCGGGCAGAGGTCGCCGCGGTCGGCTCCGGGACCAAGCCGGGCCGAACCGGCGGCTGCCACCGCGCGGCGGCCGACCTGCGCTCCTGCATCCGGCCTACATGCCGTGAGCGATCGTGCGCCGCGGGCTGGGATCGGACCGTGCCGGCCGGCCGGCCCGGCAACGCAGGGAGGCTGGCGCAGCGCTCGGCCGAGGACCTCCGGACGAGATCAGTCAGATCGTGCCTGACGCTGCCGCCGTCGACCCTGGACAGAGGCCGTGCAGGTCAGGGCGCTTTGCTCGTCTGAGCCGAATCGGGCGCGTTCACGATGTACTGCTTGGCGTAGGGCAGCCCGAGACGCTCGTCCCCCTCCTCGGGGAGGGTGTTGCGCCACGTCCGCAGGCGGGTCGTCGGAGCAGCGAGGTCGATCTGGAGCCAGGGCCGTTCGACTCCCGCCTCGAACTGCGCGTTGATGTACTGCTCGATGTATTCCGCTGGGTGCGTCTTCGACAGCGCCCGACGGTGCTGGTCGACCCACTCTTTCTCCTGGCCGGGCTGGAAGACGACCTCGGCGCGACCCTGGACGTTCACGCGCCGCATCGGGCCCGTCGTCTCGTCGATGGTCATCGCTACGCGGCCGTCGCGGCGGACGTTGTTCCACGGTGCGGAGTTGGGCCGCAGCGTGAACCCGATCTTTCCTTCGTCGAACAGGAAGATGATCGGGATCACCCGCGGGTAGCCGTCCTCGTCCACGGTCGCGATCCGGGCGTAGAAACCCGGAGCGGTCATGAACTCCTCGAACTCCTGCTGGGTCAACTTCGGCATGTGAGCTCCTCTGCGTCGGGAGCCGGAAGTCCGGTCAGCACGGTGAACACCGACGATCGCGGTGCCGCAGTGCCGTGCAGGCCGTCCTTCTGACAGTGATGTGTGGGTGGTGTGCAGGTCGTTCATGGGCAGTGCCCGGCGCCGGAGTTCTCGACGTCCTCCCCGGGCGCCTCCTGGGCCGCGAGGAATCGCCTACCGGCTGACGGCCTGTGGGTCTTTGCCGGTGGTCGGGTTGTCGGCCGCCAGGTCCGATGGGTGCGGGCCGGCGGAGTCGGTGGGTTCGACCTGGGTGGTGGTGCGGGCGTTCTGCCGGCGGCTGAACATCACCGCGGCCACCAGGGCGATGCCGTTGAACAGCGGCGTGATCCAGAACCCGGACCCCGACGAGGACAACTGCAGACCCTGCACGCCCAGAGCCAGGGTGAAGATCGCCAGCAGCGTGCCCCACACGTTGGGCCGCAGGTTGAACTGGGTGGCTCCGAGGAACACCGCGGCGTAGGCCGGGAAGAGGAACGGCATCCCGATGGAGTTGGTGAACGTCCCCACCTGGGCGATGAACACCACCCCGGCCAGCCCGGCGATCGCCCCGCCCGCGATGAACGAGCCGATCACGACCCGCTCGGTGCGCACCCCCGACAGTCGCGCGGCCTCGCGGTTGAACCCCGAGGCGTACAGGTGGCGACCGATCTTGGTCCACTGCAGCACGTACCACACCAGCAGACCCAGGACCACGGTCACGAACAGGCCGTTGGGAACCCCGAGGGTGCGCCCCTGACCCAGGTCCATGAAGTTCTGCGGGAGCGAGGCCAGCACCTGCTCGTTGTTGGAGATCTTCAGCGCGATCGCGGCCAGGATCTGGCTGGTGCCCAGCGTCGCGATGAACGAGTTGATCCCCAACTTGCCGACCAGCAGCCCGTTGACCAGGCCGACGAACGCCGACACCAGGACAGCGATCAGACACATCGTCCACACCCCGAGACCGGGATGGTTGTTGCTCATCCAGGCCATCAGGATCACCGACAGCGCCAGATTGGTCCCCAGGCTGATGTCGAACTCACCGGCCACGAACGGCAGCAGCGCCGCCAACGCGAGGATGCCCACGACCGCCTGACTGCGGGCGACGCTCTGGAAGGTGATCTCGGAGAGGAACAGATCAGGAATCGTGATGCCGAAGATCACGATGATCAGGACCAGCAGGTACAACACGCTGACCCGCCTGGGGCTCAGCGCACCCAGCACACCCGACACGCTATGCATGGGAGATCCCGCCCTCCGGGAACCCACCGGCGGCGGCGTTTGGTCACGCTCGGGACTCGCGGTCGCAGTCATGGGACTCGTCCTTCGAAGTTGGCGCGGTCAGGATCCCGGCGTACTTGCCCACCTCGCGCACGTGGCGCGGGTCACTCCTACCGCGGTGAGTCTGACACCCGTCCACACGCCCGGTCAACGGTTCCTCATGACCAATTGGCACCCGGAGGTGGCCCCGTGAGCGGCGAGCACCCGGTCGGCCAGCTATGCCTGCGATGCCATCAACACCTCGTTGCTCCGCCTCGCGAGACGTCAGATGCGCCGGGTCCTCGCGACTCGAGCCGCCAACTCTCGCGCCACTGCGGTCACCGCCGGCCGCTCCTCGTGATCGTGCGGATCGTCCAGCCGGCGTACCCCACCGCGAGGTCCGCCGCGGTCACGGCGACGGCCGGCACCCGCCGGACCACCTCGGTCGATCGGATGGTGGCCCGACCACGCGGAAGCCGGGAGGTGCACCGCGGCGTCGTCCACCGCCTGCACCGCGAGCGCGGATGTTCGTCCGCACACGCGGTCGAAGTGCGCGACCGTCCCGCCGATCCGCGCCGCGCGATCGCGTTGCGCGGCGGGGTCGCTCTCGATCTCAGCGACGACGGGCGGCACTGGCGGCCCGCTCGCCCGAGAGTTCATGATGAGGAACATGACGAATGAATCCGCTCCTCTGACGGCGGCAGAGCTGGGTCAGCTGCGTGCGCTCCTCGAGCGCGACGCGATCCGGCGAGTGGTCGAGGGCTACGCCCGCGGCATGGACCGGTGCGAGGAGTCGAACGCGCGCGCGGCGTACTGGGACGACGGGCACGACGACCACGGCGGATTCAAGGGCAATGCCCAGGAGTTCGTGACCTGGGGCCTGGCCGCCGCCAAGGAATACTCCGGTCAGCAGCACGTGCTCGGGCAGTCCAACATCGCCGTCGACGGCGATCGGGCGTCCGCGGAGACCTACTTCGTGCACTACGCCGAGCATGGGCGTGCGCCTCTCCCGAACTTCGTCACCGCGCTCGCGGGCCGCTACGTCGACTATCTCGAACGACGCGGTGGCGAGTGGAAGATCGCCAACCGGGTCGTCGTCATCGACTGGAGCACCGTGTGGCGCTCGGACGAGCGGTTCCCCGGGGTGGACGCCTTCGTCGGCGGCGACTGGTTCCCCGACGACCGGATCTATCAGAAGCCGCACTCCCTGGCCTGAGGGATCGGCTCGGACCAGGATCGCCGGCGTCGGCCAGGCCGCGCACCGGACGCAGCGTCCGGTGCGCACAGCCATCGCTCGCCCGCGAGACCTCGAGTACCGAGCGGTGGCCGGGCCTTCGAATCGGCATCGCGCACGCCTCGCCGATCGGGGAGCCTGTCCTCCGAGTATCGTCCCGGCGCGACCGGCTGGCGCGTGGCACATCGACCTGTCCCAGGCGCCGAAGATGAGCTTCAATGCGATCGGGCTCCTGGCGGTGCGGGAACCGGTCCGGTGGTGACCGGCCGCCGGAGCCCCACGGTCGAGGAGATCGACGCGGCTGAACTGCTGGATCGGCGTCGATGCGGGTTGGTCGCGGTGTCGCGCATGCAGAGATCCACGCATCGCTCGGTCAACGCTTCAGCACACAACGGTAGGAGCTGACATGGACGTCGACACGACTTTCGACGACAAGCGCTTTCGCGAGGTCCTGGGCCACCTCCCCACGGGCGTGGTGGTCGTCACGGCGATGGGGCCGGACGGCCGACCATCGGGGATGGTCGTCGGGTCGTTCACGTCGGTCTCCCTGGACCCGCCTCTCGTCGCCTTCCTGCCCGCCCGCTCGTCCTCGTCCTTCAAGACCCTTCGGGAGGCACGCACCTTCTGCGTCAACATCCTGTCGGCGAAGCAGGAGCCGATCTGCCGACAGTTCGCTGTCAGTGGCGGGGACAAGTTCGCCGGTGTCGACTGGTCTCCGGCGCCCTCGGGCGCTCCCGTCATCGACGGAGTGGTCGCCTGGATCGACTGCGAGTTCGAGCGCATCGACGAGGCCGGGGACCACTACATCGTGCTCGGGCGCGTCACACACCTGGGGACGGGCGTGCCGACCATCCCCCTGCTCTTCTTCCAGGGCGGATACGGCGGGTTCGCCACGACGTCCCTCGCGATGGGTGCGAGCACCGACATGCTGCACAGCCTGTCGATCGCCGACCGGGCACGCGCGGAGATCGAGGCCCTGGCTGCCGACGTGGGTTTCGAGTGTCATGCGCAGGTGCCGAAGGGCGACCAGAGCGTGGTCGTCGCGTCAGTCTTCCCGCCCCAGGACGTGGTCCCACCGTGGCGCATCGGCATGACCTTTCCTGTGGTGCCGCCCTGGGGTGAGGTGTTCATGGCATGGGCCCCTCGCGATGAGCAGACCCAGTGGATGGACAGGATCAGGACGCCCGCTGACGATCGCCAGCGCGTCCTCGACGAGATGGCGACGATCCGGAGCACCGGATGGTCGATGACCGTGTGGCGGTCCATGGCAGACGTCGACGAGGTCTCCGAGATCATCGCGGAGCACGGACACACTCCCGCGATGGAGCGTCAGATCGCCCAGCTCATGCGCAGTACCACCTCCGTCGCCGAGGTCAGGTCGCAGGAGGACGTCGCGCGGTTGGACGGTCATCCGACCGGAGCGATCGCGTCCATCAGCGCACCTGTGTTCGGCCCCGACGGCGAGCTGGCGCTGATGGTGAACATCCACAACATCCCGGTGACCACTCCCAAGCCGGACGTGCAGCGATGCATCCAGCGACTGCTCGAGGCCACTGCACGCATCACCGAGCGCCTTGCCTAGCTGTGCTGCGGACCAACCCTCGGCGTTGTGGGCATGCCGCACGCGCGAGGGCGCGTCACCGCCTCGACGAGGCGTCTGGTTCTCTCGTCGAGGCGCTCGAGCGCCTCGTGGGACCGCTCGCCCCGCATCGGCTCAGACCGGGGGTTCGTCCGTCCTGATCTTCTCGTGCAGCATCGTGGCAGTGGCGGTCACAGCCACCCCACCGGTCCCTCGAGCAGGGAGCCCAGTTCGCTCCGGTTGATGTTGATGACCTGTGAGAGGTGCTCGTGCATGAGTGTCGAGGCAACCTCGCCGTCGCCGTCGACGATGACCTGGGCCAGCTTGAGGTGATCCCCGACCAATCGCTTGTGCAGCTTGCGGACGTCCCCGAAGGTGGAGAGGTGGTGGGCGACGATCTGGCCGTACGCGCGGAACGTGAGCTGGAAGACCCGGTTGCCGGCCAGGCCGGACACCGCACCGTGGAAACCCTCGTGGCCGGTCACGTAGACGTCGAGGTCGACGTGCTCGTCCGCCTCGACGTCACCGGACAGGTACGGAGCCATCACCTGCTCACGCAGCGCAGCGTCGGGATTCATCGCGGCCATGCGGGCGAGCGTCGACTCCGCGAACACCCACGCCTCGAACAGCTCGTCGTACGTCGCCCCCGCGAGGTGGAAGAACAGCGCCTGCATCCTGCCCAGATTGGCCGTGTCGACGGTGCCGACCACCGGGCCACCGCCCGGACCGCGACGGATGCTGATCATCCCCTGGACCTCCAGGAGGCGCAGCCCCTCGCGCAGGGACTCGCGGCTGACACCGTACTGCTGCAGCATCTGGGCTTCCGAGGGCAGACCGTCCCCGGGCTGGAGCCCGGCGGCGGTGATGCTGCGCACGACGTCCCGAGCCACGACCTCCGCGGCCTTGAGCGGTCGGAGCACCGAACCTCCGGCGGCAATGGGGATGCCCTTTGCCTGAGTCGCCGACTCCAGGGTCCGTGTCTCGGTCTGCTTCTTCCTCGCCACGTGCATCCTTACTTTCCCGTGACGGGCCCGGAGAGGCCCGCTACACGACTGCGGCCGCGTATTCCTCGAGCCGCCATTCCTTGATGATCAATATATGGCTCAACTGCCGGCGTGAGGACGAGGCGTGACATGACCCCGTCCGCCGTCTGGGATCCGCTGGCGCCGCCGGAACCTCCACCGCATCGTCTAGGCATCCGCGACGTGTAGAGCGTTGGTCATCCAGCTGCTGTTCCACCGGTCGCGACCAAACCGAGCAGGAGTCCGCTCTCCTGCTCCACCACCTCGGCGCCCAGAGTGCCAGCGCGCTCGCCCCTCATGGTAGGCCTTCACCCGACGGTGTCGCGGACGGCGCGGCCACTGGCCCCGGTGCACGGTGCGCGGTGCACCGGGGAGCAGCACGATGTCCGGCTCGGGGCAGGCACACCCAGGTCGATCCCTCGGCCGACCGCCGGGCCGACGTGGGTCGGACACCTCGCCGCCTGCGCGACCACCGCTGACCGCACTGGTGCTCTCAACCTGCGGCGCGGGTTCCGAAGCCCGCACGGCGTTCCCTCGGCGCATACGGAACGGCAATGGAGACTGCAGGTGGCAGTACGGCGCGTCGAGATCGACGAGCAGCTCGCCACCCGGGCGCGGACAACCGCAGGGCACTCCACGCGCGAGGCCGGGCGTGCTGGCCTGGCCGCGCGGCATGCGGTCTGATCGGCGCTGGCATGAGCATCGGATGGCGGGCGACTCAGCGATGCCCGCCAGCGGCGCCGACAGGAGGCCCGGCCCGTCACCGACCGCAACACAGCCGGCGTCGCCGCCGCAGGTGTGCCTGCAGTTCCGGCGGCCAATTCAGTCCAATTGCTCTTCCGCGTCGACCCGTGTTCGGCCCGGACCGCCCGGAGGATGCGCCCCGCCAGCAGTGGAGCCGCCGGCCGCGGCGTCGGTTGGCCGACAGCTCAGAGCAGGCCTGCACCGTGAACCTCGCCCCCACGTGCCTGCCACGCCGCGAATGCTCGGGAAGGCGCGGCGAGCGATGGACCGGGCGAGCTCGGCTTTCGCGAGGGCGTTCCTGCGGACTTCGTCGGGAACGTCGGGGTGGTCGCCGGGGGGAGGAAGAGGTTCCACAGGCCGCGCCGGCTGGCCTCGGCGCGCAACTCCTCGGTGCGAGCGGCGCGTCCGAAGTCCGTGTCCGTCGTGCTCCTCGGTCTCAGTCGTCCAGTGCGGACAGGCCCGCGTCGAGCAGGGGGTCGATCGCTTCGGCGATCCTGTCGAAGCCCTCGCCGACGGTGTGGCCGGCGAGGAAGCGGTAGTGGATGCCCTCGAGGATGGCCGCCAGCTTGAATGCGGCCAGCGCGCGGTACCAGCCGAAGCGCGCCAGGTCGCGGTCGCTGGAGGCGGCGTAGCGGTTCAGGATCTCGTCCTCCGCGAGGTAGCCGGGCGCGAGGGAGGCATCCGTGACCGCCTCGCCCAGCACAGCACCGAACCGGTCATAGGTCAGCATCAGCGCGAGGTCGGTGAGCGGGTCGCCCAGGGTCGCCATCTCCCAGTCCAGCACGGCGGTCGCCCGGTCCTGGTCGTCGACGAGGACGTTGTCGAGGCGGAAGTCGCCGTGCACGATGCCGGTGGCCGACTCGATGGGAACGTCCGTCGCGAGCCGCTCGAACAGCTCCTGGGCGGCCGGCAGGTCCCGGGTGTGCGACGCATCGAGCTGTTTCTTCCAGCGCGCCACCTGGCGAACGAGGAATCCCTCGGGACGGCCGAAGTCGCCCAGCCCGACCGCGTCCGGGTCGACCGCGTGCAACGCCGCGAGGGTGTCGACGAGGCCGGTGGAGATGGCGCGGGTGCGGTCGGGCCCGAGCTCCGCGAGCTGGGCGGCCCGCCGGAAGGGCGTGCCGGCGCAGCGCTCCATGACGTAGAAGTCGGCACCGATCACCGACTCGTCGCGGCAGATCGCGTAGGTCCGCGGCACGGGGACAGCGGTGTCCTGCAGCGCGGACATGACCCGGAACTCGCGCGCCATGTCGTGTGCGGTCGCCAGGACGTGTCCCATCGGCGGCCGGCGCACGATCCACTCGCTGGTGCCGTCGGTGACCACGAAGGTCAGATTCGACTTGCCGCCGGCGATCAAGGTCGCCTCCAGCGCGCTGCCGGCGTCGGGCACCTCGGCCGCGAACCAGCGCCCGAGTCTGTCGAGGTCCAGACCGGGGGCGCTCACTCGACACCGCCGGTGAGCGTGACCCCGCCGTCGATGACCACGGTGTGGCCGGTCAGCCAGCCAGCGTCCACCGAGAGCAGGAGGGCCACGAGGCGATCCGCCCCGTCCAGCGCCTCGCCACGGCCGGTGATGACGACCCAGGCGCGGTCGGCGACCGCTCGTTCGGCGATCGAGAGACCGCTGCTGCGGCTGGCGCCGGCGATGATCGCGGTCTTCCCCTCGAACCTTCGGCTCACGTGCGCCTCTCTCGGTCTCTGACCAAGCGTGTGCTGTCCTGACCGCTTCCGGGCCTGTCTCGATGCCGCGGTACCCACGCCCTCCACCCCACCAAGCCGCCGCCGGTGGACCGCCGGCGCCCCGTCACCGGCGATGCCGACAGCGGGATGAGGGAGCCGTCCGGCCGTGCTGACCGACGCAGGAGACATCCCCGATCCCTCGAGGCCGGACCTCGTCCGCCTCGAGCCGGCATGTGCGGCGACATGGGATCTTCGTCGGAGACGCCGGTACCCCTGCTACGCAGCGACCGGGGATGCTGACCGGGCGACTACGAGCTCGCCGGAGTCCTCGTCACGTGTGCGGCCAGGTCGCGGAGGAGGACGTCGTACGTCGCCGTGATCATCTCCGCGGCGACCGGTTCGTCCGCTGCCTCGGCGTCGAACTCCACAGCCCAGCGGACGAAGGTCTGACCGGTCGACGTGACCGCCCAGGCCCCGGCCTGGACGAGGTAGCTCCGCACCGGGAACCGGCTCGCCCCCACGATCTCGTAGCTGACACTGCGCCGGACCTCGTCGTGTCCGAGCAGGCGTTCCCGCACGACTGCGCCACTGCGCACCGTGACCGCGCGGACTGCGCCGACGGGTCCCCGGCCGACTGCTCCGTCCTCCAGCTGACAGTCCACGACGGCAGTGAGGCAGTTCGGCATCGCGCCGAAGTCCCCGAGGACACGCCAGACGTCCTCCACGGGTGCATCCACCACCGCCGACACTTCGGTTGTTGCCACGCTCTGCACCTCTTCTGTGAACTGCCATGACGCGGTTGGCAGGGCGTCGGTCCTGACGCTGATCCGCAGTTCCCGGACCGTGGTCCACCCGCGTCAGGGGCTGCGCGCGCTGCCGGTCTGATCCCGCTTCTGCCGAGCCGATCCGCCACACGGGGGCGCGGCCGGACGGCACTCACCACTCCCTGCAACGGAGTGCGCCCCGGAGCAAGGCTCCGGGGCGCACTCCGTTCAGTACGTCACCTGCGCGGGAAGCGGTACAGCTCGCGCGCGTTGGTCTCGACGATCTGGCGGACCTCCTCGTCAGGGACGTCGTGCATCATCTCCGTGACGATCTTGCGGCTGTTCGGCCAGTAGGAGTCCGAGTGCGGGTAGTCGGCCTCCCAGGTGATCTTGTTGACGCCGATCTTGTGCCGGTTCTCGACGCCGAAGTAGTCGCTGATGAAGCAACCCCAGATGTGCTTCTGGAACAGCTCCGTCGGACGGACGGTCTGGTGGATGTTCTGGTAGAAGCGGTGCCGCTCCCAGGTGTACTCCATCCGCTCGAGCACCCACGGCATCCAGCCGATACCGCCCTCGGCGACCGAGACCTTGAAGTTGGGGTGCCGGTGGAAGACGGGCGAGAAAATCAGGTCCGCCACGGTGTACATGGAGTTGGTCCCCATGAGCGACGACATGACCGCCATGGGCGCTTCGGGCGCGGTCAGCTTGACCTGCCCGGAGGTGCCGAAGTGCATGGTGGCGACCGCGCCGACCTCTTCGAACACGTCGAACAGCCGGTCCCAGTGGTCGGTGTGGAAGGAGGGGTGGCCGAGCGGCACCGGGTTCTCGGGGAAGGAGATGGCCCGGACCCCGCGGTCCGCGAGCCGGCGCAGCTCGACGATGGAGGCCTCGACGTCCCAGTAGGGGAGGATCCCGATCGGGATGAAGCGGTCCGGATAGGGCGTGACCCACTCCTCGTGGACGTAGTCGTTCCAGGCCTTGGTGCACAGCAGCGCGAGCTCGGGGTCCTTCACGTTCTGGAACATCGTGCCCGCGAACTTCGGGAAGGACGGGAAGAGCAGCTCGCCCTGGACGCCGTCGATGTCCATGTCGATCACCCGCGCCGCGGGGTCGTAGCAGCCCGGGATCATGTCGTCGAAGCGCAGCGGCTCGGTGCCGAGCTCCTCGCGGGACTTACCCGCGACCGCGTTGAGCCCGAGCTGCGCGTAGACCAGCCCCTCGAGCTGCCAGACCTGGCTGCCCTTCGGGACGCGCTGACCGAAGCCGTACTGGTCCATCTCCTCGCCCGTGGCCTCGATGATGCGGGGCCCGTTCTCCTGGTGCTTCTTCGGGAGGCGGCTGGACCACACCTCGGGACGCTCGATCAGGTGATCGTCCACCGAGATCAACTGCATGTCGTCGGTCAGGGGCATCGCGTGATCACTCCTCGCTCGTGTTCTCTCGCGGCACTCCGGCTGAGGTGGCCGCATGAGAGCCAGGGTCCTGGCTCGTCCCGCAACCGGCGGCCGGCGTCGGGGCGACTCCCATCCCGGACACGCTCGTCAGCGAGTAACAACATGGTACAAACATCCGTACGAATTCGCCAGGTCAATCGGCCGGACGCGGCGTCGCACGGCCGCCACGGCGCCCCGCGATCGCGCCCCTGCAGTGGGCCGTAGGGTGATGCTGTGGAACAGGTGGGCGTCGTCGGTGGCGGGACCATGGGCGCGGGCATCGCGGAAGTCTGCGCACGAGCCGGCGTCGACGTCGTCCTGGTCGAGGCGGACCCGGCCGGCGTCGACCGCTGCCGCTCGCGCATCGAGTCGTCGATGCAACGTGCGGTCCGTGCGGGGCGCCTGCCGTCCGAGCAGGCGGAAGCGGCCCTCGCACGCATCACCGTCCTGGCCGATCTCGAGGGGACGAGCGACGCAGACCTGGTGATCGAGGCGATCCCGGAGGTCGAGAGCCTCAAGCTGGATCTCTTCCGCCGGCTGGACGCACTGGTGAAGCCGGACGCGATCCTGGCGTCCAACACCTCCTCGATCCCGCTCGTGAAGATCGCCAGCAGCACCGATCGTCCGGAGCGCGTGGTCGGCGTCCACTTCTTCAACCCCGTGCCGGTGCTGCCGCTGGTCGAGATCGTCGGCAGCCTGCTCACGTCGGACGAGACCCTGCACGCGGTCACCGACTTCACCGAGAAGCGCCTGGGGAAGACGACCATCCGGTCGAGGGACCGTGCCGGTTTCATCGTCAACGCGCTGCTGGTCCCCTACCTGCTGTCGGCGATCCGGATGCTGGAGTCCGGGTTCGCCACCGCCGAGGACATCGACGCCGGGATGGTCCAGGGCTGCGCCCATCCTCTGGGACCCCTGGCCCTCGCCGACCTGATCGGTCTCGACACCACCGCCGCCATCGCCGACTCGATGTACCACGAGTTCAAGGAACCGCTCTACGCCTCTCCCCCGTTGCTGCTGCGGATGGTCGAGGCCGGCCTGCTCGGCCGCAAGACCGGCCGTGGCTTCTTCCCATACGCGAACTGACCCGAGGACGAGATGCCACAGGCGGGGCTGTACCAGCTGACCGAGGAGCACGACGCGGTCCGGGCCGCGGTCCGGGACATCGCCGAGCGGGAGATCGCGCCGTACGCGGCCGAGGTCGACGCCGACTCCCGCTTCCCGATCGAGGCGCAGAAGGCGCTGACGGCGGCCGGGTTCCACGCCACGCACATCCCCGAGAGCTACGGCGGTGAGGGGGCCGACGCGATCGCCACCTGCATCGTCATCGAGGAGGTCGCCCGGGTCGACGTCTCCGCCTCGCTCATCCCGGCGGTCAACAAGCTCGGGTCGATGCCGATCATCCTGTCGGCGTCGGCGGACCTCAAGCAGCAGGTGCTGCCCTCGATCGCCGCGGGCGACGCGATGATCAGCTACGGCCTGTCCGAGCGCGAGGCCGGCTCCGACGCCGCCGCGATGCGGACCCGCGCCCGGCTGGAGGGCGACACCTGGGTGCTCAACGGCACCAAGGCCTGGATCACCAACTCCGGGGTGTCGGAGTGGTACACGGTCATGGCCGTCACCGACCCGGAGCAGCGGGCCGGCGGCATCTCCGCCTTCGTCGTGCACCGCGACGACCCCGGCTTCGCCGTGGGCCCCAAGGAGCGGAAGATGGGCATCAAGGGCTCGCCCACCTGCGAGCTGTACTTCACCGACTGCACCGTCCCGGCCGACCGGATCATCGGCGAGCCCGGCACCGGCTTCAAGACCGCGCTCCGCACGCTGGACTTCACCCGCCCGACCATCGGCGCGCAGGCCGTGGGCGTCGCCCAGGGCGCGCTGGACGCCGCGGTCGAGTACACCCGCGAGCGGAAGCAGTTCGGCAAGGCCGTGAGCGACTTCCAGGGCGTGCAGTTCATGCTCGCCGACATGGCCATGCAGATCGAGGCCGCCCGGCACCTGGTCTACGTCGCCGCCGCCCGCGGCGAGGCTGCCCACGACGGCGGCAAGGTGGACCCCGATCTCGGCCGGCTGTGCGCCGCGGCCAAGGCGTTCGCCTCCGACGTGGCCATGAAGGTGACCACCGACGCCGTCCAGCTCTTCGGCGGGGCCGGCTACACGCAGGACTTCCCGGTCGAGCGGATGATGCGCGACGCCAAGATCACCCAGATCTACGAGGGCACCAACCAGATCCAGCGCATGGTCATCGCCCGCAGCCTCCTCCGCTGACGGAGCACGCGGGGCGGAGCGGCTACGGGTCGACGCTGGTCGCCTCGAGAGAGCGTCCGGTAATCGTCGTGCGAACGGTCCACCCGGGTCGACATTGGTCGCCTCGAAAGCGTCCGGTGACCGTCGCTCCGCTGCCGACCCGACGACGCCAGTGATCGATGCTCGGACGACCGATCGCACGTGCAGGTCCGGCTCGCACTTTCGTTGAAGACCGGGGCCATCCACGGATGCAGTGGGAGGTCCCTGTTCCCCAACCACCCAGTCCGAGCGGTCACCCACCCCGTCCACCTGGACCAGGACGCGGTTGTGGGAGCAGTCAGCCCAGACCTCGGGCCTTGGCCACCTTATCGAGGTGCTGCAGGTGGTCATCGAGGGTCGTATAGCCCAGGCCCATGGTCTTCACGGACGCGTGCGTTCCACCATTCGCCTCCCATGTGTCGAGTGTCCTGAGCACGTCATCGACACCCAACGACTGGAAACCGGGGCCCACCGTCTCGAGGTCGACGCGGAACCCGTCGACCTCGCGTCCGTTCTCCTCCATCACCTGACGCACCTCCCGCCACCCGGGCAGGGCCATCTCCTCCAGAGGACCCGTGAAGATGAAACCGTCCCCCAGCTTCGCCCCCCGCCGATAGGCCGGCGACGACAGACCGCCACAGACCAACGGAATGGGGCTGACCGGTGCGGGATTCAGCGCGGCACGGTCCACGCGGTGATGCTTCCCCTGGAAGTCGACGACGTCGCCCGACCACAGGCGCCGAAGCAGATCGATCTGCTCGGTGATCCGTTCACCCCGGCTCCTGAAGTCCATCCCCAGCGCCTCGTACTCCACAGGGTTCCAGCCAGTGCCCACGCCCAGGGACAGACGCCCACCGGACATCAGGGCGACGTCCGCGGCCTGTCGCGCCACCAGAACCGTCTGCCGCTGAGACAGGATCATCACGCCGGAGCTGAACTCCAACCGCTCGGTGAGCGCCGCCAGATGAGCAAAGGCGACCAGCGGGTCATGGAACGGATCCGTCTCCCGGTAGGGCCCGGTCAAGGGCGGCTCCCGGTCCTCGTGGACCGCGCCGACGACGTGGTCGTACATGACCAGGTGATGAAAACCCATGTCCTCGACCGCGCGCGCGAAGTCACGCAATGTCTGAGGATCACCGCGCAACTCGATCTGGGGGTAGATAGCGCCGATTCGCATGCTCAACACATTCCTTCCGTGAAGGCCGAGCGACGACTCCCACGCCGTCGAACGGAACCGAGAACCCGCCATCAACGGTCGCGGGCAGAGCCCCGATGCGAGAGAGGCCGTCCACGCGGCGGGTCGATACGGCGGCGCGGTGTCCAGGAGGCCCGTCAGCCTCTCACCAGGGGATGAAGTCGAGTCTGGTGCGTTCCATGCGCATCGTCTTGATCTTCCAGTCCTCCCCGACGCGTTCGTAGGTCTCGTGGTAGAAGCCATACCCGACGAACGCCTTGAACGGAGCGTCGGCCGCGAACCAGACACGATCGATCTGCGGCCAGGTCGCTCTGCCAGTGGTGGGGCTGGTGATCTCGATCTCGGGATTGCTCACGTGATGGACCGATACGACACCCGCGAGCGACTCCATGGCGGAGGCGACGGCCTCATCGACGCCATGGAGGATGACGTCCGTCTGTGGAGCGGAGTTCGCGCCGGTGACGGGATCGGTCATGACACCGCGACAATCGACCACGGCGTCGTCGGCCCAGACGCGGCGGAGCAGGTCGCCGTCCTTCGTGTCGACGCCCCTCTGATGTCTTGCTTTCGCGAGCCTGATGCCTTCGATCGCTTCCAACTTCGCAATTGCGTCCATCTCGCCCCATCCGTGTCGACCGATACTGGATTCGATGCTGCCTCCGAGCCGGGGTGATGCAGCGCGACGCTCGGACCGGTGAGAGGTGTGTCCCGACCGACGACAGCAGGACACGGTGCTGCGTGCACGATCGCGCCCGTGTCACCTGCTTGCCCCGACCGGGGCCGGCCCGGCGTCGCCTGGGAGAGACGACGCCGGGCCGATCACGAGACCGGTCAGCAGCGAGCAGGCGGTCAGGAAACCTGCCACAGCTCCTTGTACTGGTCCTGGTAGTCCGCCGGGTCCCAGCTCCTGGTGCCCGCCGGGATGGTGTCGGTCGTGTAGAGCGCCATGCCCAGGTCGGCGTTCTGCTCCTGGAGGGGGTCCATGCCGACGCTCACCCGGGCGATCTGGTCGAAGATCGCCCAGGGGTAGCTCCCGCTGGGCAGCAGGATCGTGGCGTCGTAGTCACCGTTCTCGACCTGCTCCACGATGGCCGGCTCCGTGGGGATGGCGACGTACACCTTGATGTTGTCCAGGCCGGCGGCCGTAAGGGCCTGGGGCAGTCCGCGGACCGCGTTGGCGTAGGAACCGAGCACGTACTCGGTGTCGGGGTTCTGGCGGACCGCCGCGACGACGGTGGAGGCGACGTCCCCACCGAGATCGCCGGCGGAGATGTTCAGCTGCTCGAGGCTGCACCCGCTGCAATTCTCGGCGATGTGCGAGTCGATCGCATCGTTGATGGGCGCCAAGGTGGGGAAGTCGGGAACGTTCACGAACAGCGCGTTCCCGGTGCCGCCGCTCTCGACGATCATCTGGTCCGCCATGCGGAGGTTTCCTCCGACCGTGTTCTTGGACATGGCGTTGCCGTACAGGCCGTTGGCCTCGCCCTGCGGCACGTCGCCTTCGGGGCCCGCCCCCAGGAAGACCGGGATCCCTGCGTCCTTGGCCGCACCGAGGCTCGGTCCCATGGCGTCGATGGAGGATCCCCCGACCACGATGTAGTCCACGCCCTCGCTGATGGCGCGCAGCACCCCGTTGGGGATTCCCTGCGGGTCCGTAGCTTCGACGGCGTAGATGTTGAAGTCCCAGCTCAGGGCCGCTGCAGCCTCCTCGAAGAACTCGTCGTACACCGCCGACGGCTGGTTGTTGTAGCGGACCAGGGCGACGGTCTGGCCGGCCTCGGGCTTCTGGGTCAGTGGAACGTCCACGGGGATCTCGTCGGACGGATCCACGTACGGCTGGAGACGCTCCTCCGCCGCCGCGACGGCCGCGTCGTCCGTCTCTCCGGAGGACCCCCCACCGCCACCGGAGCTGTCGCTGCCACTGCCGCACGCCGCGAGACCGATCAACAGAAGTGCGGATGAGACGGCCGCGATGCCTCGAGCTCTGCTGCTGCTGGAACCCCTGCGGGAAGTTGAACCGGACACTGCCTGGCCTCCAGATGAGGATGGGTTGACGCAACAGGGACGACGAAACGGAACGGTTGCGACCGTCTCACCGGGTGGTACTCGACACTCTCCGTCGGTCAGAGCAGCGGTCTTGGTGCTCGTGCCTCGCCTCGAATGAGTGGCGGGCGTCACCTTGGCACCCGGCTTCGCAGGCAGTCAAGAGTTCCTCATAACGAATTCGAACACGTCACGTACTGGAGTCGAGCCCACCGGACGAGTACTCACCGGAGTCCCGGGATCGGGCCGTTTCGCTCCACACGGCGACCGGGCGAGCTGGCGGGCGGCGCGAGCCGATCGCAGTGGGTCACCGCCCCGGCGACCGAGGAACGCACCGAGCTGACCCGCGCTACGTCGGAGACGACCAGTTCAGGAGCGAGCGGGAATCCTGGGAGAAGCGCTGGTCGTCATCGTGTCGGGGTCGACGCCGCGGCGCGCCGGCCGCTGACGGTCGGCCGCTCGGGCGGCTCGGTGCTCTCCCCTGTCACGAGCAGCCGCTCCACTGACGGCCGGTCGGACCGGCCGCGGCCCCCCTCGCCCGGCGACCTCGACGGGCCGACGGCCACAGGCCATCGGCGAGGACTGTCCGGGCGGCATCCGGTTCATCCGCTGGAGCTCGGGGCGGTGGCCACCGGCGGACGAGGACCGGACGGATCACATCGGCGGGTCGTCGAGGTAGGCGAGCGCCTCGATCGCCAGGCCGTGGTCGAGGTCGTTGCGGATCCGGCGGCGCAGTTCGAACGTCAGCGCCCGTCGCGTCGCCCGGAGCGTGAGGTCCTTCAGCTCCGCGAAACCGTTGGCGAGCTCGAGTGCACGGTCGAGCAGCGCATCGAGCGGGAGCACCTCCCCGACGAGCCCCCGCGACAAGGCCTCCTCCGCGGGGATCCGCTGCCCCGTCAGCAGGAAGTACCGGGACCGGTTCGGTCCCATGAGCATCTCCCAGACGATGTTGTTGCCGTCACCGGGCACGCGTCCGGCCGTGAAGTGGGTCGTGTCCTGGATGACGGTGTGCTCGGCGCACAGCACCACGTCCGCCAGGAAGGGCCAGCACGGGTGGACCGTGATCGGACCGTTGATGGCGGCGATGACGGGGACCTCGACGTCCAACAACCCCGTCAGGATCCGCTCCGCCGTCCAACGGATGTGGTCCCATCCGCTCGGCGATGCCTTGCCTGCGGCCGTGCTCTCGCCGACTCGGTCGTTGAAGGTCTCCCCCGTGCCGGTGATGACGACGACCCGGTTCTCGCGGTCTGCCGCGATGTCGAAGAAGACCTCGGACAGCTCCGTGTGTGCCTGCCGACCCATCACGAACGGGCCACCGTCTTCGTGGAGGCGGACGAGCAGCACCCCGTTCGGCGACCTCTCCAGGGAGATCGTGCTGTAGCGGTTCCTGTACTCATCGAGGCTGAGCACGGACGTCTCCCGGTGAGGGTGCGCGAGTCGTCGTCGACTTTCGGTCAGCGACTGGGATCCAGTCCTCCGTCGACCGCGAGGTCCTGCGCCGCGATGAACCTCGATGCGTCGGAGATGGGGAACACGAACACCGGAGCAGGTCGCTGTCGATGTCGCCGTGACCCCCGAGGGGCACCTTCTCGACCTGGCTCCGGTACACCGCCCGGTCCTCGTCGCTCATCTTCGCGCGCAGCTCATCGCCCAGCGTCGTCTTCACCACCGGGTTCACCGAGTTGCAGCGGATGCGATACCGGGCCCACTCCACGGCCATCGTCCTGGTGAAGCTGATGACCGCTCCCTTGGAGGCGGAGTACGACGAGGTGAGGATCGGGACGTCCTTCAGCGCGCCACCGGCGGCGACGTTCACGATGGACCCGCCCCGCTCCAGGTGGGGGAAGACCGTCTTGCAGACGAAGGCGGTCCCCTTCGTGTTGATCGCGAACTGCGTGTCCCACTCGGACTCCGGAGTCGCTTCGGCGTGCGACATGATCGGCAGTCCGGCTGAGTTGACGGCGGGCGTCGACCTTCGATACGTCCATGTGCCGGTAGGTGACGCGGCCCGGACCGGTTCCGGTCGCCTCCTCGGCGAAGTGCGTCCCCTCCGCGTCCCGGATGTCGCACGTGACGACGTGCGCGCCTCGTCGGGCGAAGTAGCGAGCGGACTCCCCGCCGATGCCGCGGGCACCCGCGTGAGCAGGATCTTCTTGCCTTCGATCGAGAAGGGCATCGTCACTGACGCCTCCGGGAGGACGACGACTCCGTCATCGGAACGAGCGAGCCCAGCTCGCGGGCCTTCGAGCGGTATTCGTCTTCCCCGAGCAAGGCCTCGTAGGCGGCATTGGTACCGAGACCGGCGTCGACGCTCGCGGTGGACCCGTCGCGCATGAGAGCTGCCAGCGTGTTCCGGATGCCCGACATGGGCCGGTTGGCCGATCTGGAGCTGCGCCACGTCGACCAGCAGCCGGACTGGCGCGCGCGGCGGGGAGTCGCCTCCGTTCCCGCCCGGGCGAGGAGCGAGGCTCCTCGCCCGGGCGGGGGGCAGCGATCACCCGATGTAGAGATCCGGCTTCCCGCCGGTCGTCACCTTCTCCGGCCGGCCGGATCGCATGGAGGCGAGGAGCGCGTCCGCAGTGAGTGCCGCCGTGTACCCGTCCCAGGCGGAGGAACCGCCGGCCGTGCCTTGCAGTGCCTTGTCCACCCAGTCCTCGAGCTGCAGGCGATAGGACTCGTCGAAGCGGAGGAGCCAGTCCTTCTCGATCGCGACACTGATCTGAGAATTCCGGAGGGTGACGGGCGACGACGGGCCCGGGAGACTGACGATCCCGTCTTCGCACACAACTTCTGCGGTCGACTCATAACCCAGGAACTTGGTGTTCACGAATTGCTCCACCATGCAGAGAACACCCTTCTTGGTCTTCATGACGCAGACCATGGGATCCTGCAGGCCGCCCGGCACGTGCCGGCTCGCCTTGGAGGTGAGACTCTGGACTTCGTCCCACTCATCGTCTCCCCCGATAAGCCACGGCAGGTAGTCGATCTCGTGGATCATCGCGTCCGTGATCTGCATGTCGTTCTCGTAATAGGGATAGAGCTCAGAGATGTTCTCGGAGCGCTGCGTGGCCCTCACGATCAGTGGAGCACCGAACTCTCCGGATTCGAGCAGTTCCTTGATCTGAGTGAGCGATCGGTCGTATCGCTTCATGAAACCGACCTGCACGAGGCGCTTGCCACCCGCGATCTCCGCGTCGACGATCTGCTTGCACTCCGCCGCAGTATCGGCCAGCGGCTTCTCCGAGAAGACGGGCTTTCCCGCCTTGACTGCCGCGAGAACGATGTCTGTGTGGAGAGCGGCAGGTACCGTCACGACGACCGCGTCGACCTCATCGCTGGTGATCAGCTCGTGGGCGTCCGCGTATCTCCTCGCGCCTCCGACCAGATCTGAGACCGCGTTCGCGCTCTCGTCACTGACGTCGCAGACAGCCACGACCTCGGCTCCACGGACTGTATGGTGCAGCGTCTGGGCGTGAGCTCTGCCCATCGTGCCGCATCCGACGATGCCGACCCTGAACATCTTCACTCCTGTCGAAGATGGGTGTTCTCCCGCTCACGCCTGGAATGCCATGCCCCGCGGAGGATGGGCGGTTGCCTCACGAGGAACGGACCATCAGCCCGGACAGACCATGGGCTTGTCGCTCAACTCTCCGCGGACCAGAGCATGGGGTGTGATGAGGAGCTCATGGGGGTATGAGCTTCCTCCCTCATGAAGTTCGGGGCAATCCTTCCCTCATGAGGATCCGGGCCGGCTCGCCAGGGGAGCAGCCCAGGATCGAACGTGGCTCGGGTACCCGGCACCTCCTCGACCGCTGGTCGTCGACACGAGGCAGCGCGCGGTCCCCATCCCCTGCTGGTTGACGGTCGACCGGCAACCGCTGGCACCTCCGCCTGTGACGGCGGACGGCGGTCCCAGGTGTGGGCCGCCGTCGATCGCGAACCGCGGCCCCCCGTTTCGGAGACGTCATCAGGGCCAGGAGGCGACTCCTCATCTGGCGGGTCGTCGTCATGAGGCACGGCCGCCGACACGCGCAACGCCGAGACGGCAGGGGGATCGACGCACGTCTCTCCGAGCCTGCACGTACTCACGGCGAGTGCTCTGGTTCGCCATCCCTCACCCGGCACGCCCGCGCGGACGAGCACGACCTCCTGGCGATCCCCCACTGGGACGGGGCAGAACCGCAGGGATCACGGCGCCATGTGAGTCGCCGGCCGCGCATCCGCCGGCCGGCGGAGCAGCGTCTGTGCGGTGCGACCGTGGAGCCATTCCTTCTCGTCGGCCGACAACTGGTCGCTGTCCCGCAGGTGGAAGAGCGCCTCCGCGTAGGAATGCGGCACCGCGTGTGCGCGGGCCCACACAGCTCCGCCGACGGCCTGGTCAGCCGGATTCCCGCCACGCCCGGGGTCCGGCTCTTCTCGACGACCCAGTCGTCGACCGACGGCATGGGCACCGGGCCGGCCGCCCCCCGCATCGTCGTGCCGTCCTCCGCGGCCACGAGGGGACCGACCACGAGCGTAAAGCGGTCCGGGATCCGGGCAGGCGGGTACTCCCCCACTCGGGGCCGCCGGTCGGGTGCAGCACCGCGCGGTCCACACCGATCGCCCGCATGTACCCGAGGGTCACCTCGGTCATGAGCTCGAACCGGGTCAGTCGATCAGCGCCTGCCCACTCGAAGGCACGGGTGGCTCGTGCAGTTGTGCGTCGACCACGAACACCCGAGGACCTCTCCTCTGCTCCATGGTCGAGCACCGCCAGGCGATCGGGGAGTGCTGGTTCCTCGGCGATGACCCGCCCCACCCGCCGGCGGCGGGTGGAGAGCCAGTGCTACTTGACCGTGGCCCCTGCGTCGACGGGCAGGGTGATACCGGTGACGTACCGGGCCTCGTCGGACACCAGCCACGCGATCGCGTTGCTCACGTCGATGGGCTGGATGACGTTCACCGGGAGAGGGTTGACCATGCTCGCCGCGATCACGGGGTTGGCCGAGGCATCCAGCCCGGTGAACCCGACCAGCATGGGCGTGTCGACCCCCGTGGGGTGGACCGTGTTGACCCGGATGCTCTCCGGCGCCAGGTAGTTGGCGTACATCCGCATGATGCCCACGACGCCGTGCTTCGCGGCGGCGTACCCGAAGTTGCCGCCGTTGGTGCCGGCGACCATGCCCTTGAGCCCGTTGACGGAGCTGGTGATGACGATGGCCCCACCCTGACCCTGCTCCCGCAACGTGGGGAGGGTTGCCTGGAGGGTGTTCCACACGCCGACCAGCATGATGTCGACCGCATCGCGGAACGCCTCGTCGTCCCGTCCCGGCGCCAGGCCCTGGAACATCACGCCGGCGTTCGCCAGGACGATGTCGAGCCGGCCGAGAGTGGCGACGCCGTCAGTGACGGCCGCCTTGAGCGCTGCTGGGTCCCGGACGTCGGCGACGTGTGCCACCATCCGCCGGTCGAGCTTCTCGACCAACGCGACCGTCTCGTCGAGGTCCTCACGCGACGACATGGGGTACGAGACCGTGTCCACCTGACCACAGATGTCGACGCCGATGATGTCGGCACCCTCCTCGGCCAGCCGGATCGCGTGCGAGCGGCCCTGCCCACGGGCGGCGCCGGTGATGAAGGCGACCTTGCCGTCCAACTTCCCCATGACACTTCTCCTTCTACGAATCGGTCCCGGGCTCACGCCTCGGGTACGGGCTCCCACTGCGGGATGGTGACGCCGGGTTCGACGTCCTCGAACCGGACACGGACGGGCATGCCGTCGTAGAGCTCCGGGGCTCCGGGCAGGTACCCGACGAAGCGGATCGCCGGGTCCTCATCGAGCTGGACCAGGACGACCGTGCACGGCGCCGGGAACGCCTCGTGGATCGAGTGCTGCAGCACCGTCCACGAGTAGACCGACCCGGTCGGCCGGACATCCCGCCACCCGACGTCCCACGACCCGCAGTGGTGGCAGTACGACTTCGGCAGGTGCAGCGTCGCGGCGCAGGAGTTGCAGATCCGCACCACGAGGCGGTGCTCGGCCGCCGCCGCGAAGAATCCCCCGGTCTCCTCGTCGTCGACGACCGGCAGCGGCCTGCCCACGGCCGACATCACGCGGCCCTGAGGATCAGCGCGCTCGTGACCGTCGGCGTTCCCGAGGTCACCAGGCAGGTCTGCGCCCCCCGGACCTGCGACGTCGACTGGCCTCTCATCTGCCGGACCCCCTCGAGGATGTGGTTCATGCCGTGGATGTAGCCCTCCGAGAGGTTGCCGCCGGCGGTGTTGATCGGAACGGTGCCCCCGATGTCGATCGCCCCGCTGGACGCGAAGGCGCCGCCCTCGCCCGTGCCGCAGAGCCCGTAGTCCTCCAGCTGGAGGAGGACGGTGATCGTGTAGCAGTCGTACAGCTGGGCGACGTCGATGTCCGCGGGACCCAGGCCCGCGCGACGGTAGAGCTCCTTCCCCACTCGCCTCCCCGGGTTGTCGAGGAGGTTCGGCCGCATCAGGGCCGGGAAGACCTTCCCGCCCTGCATCTCGGGAATCGCTCCCTGCGTGACCGCGCGGATCAGCACTCCGGGGTGCGGGGAGTCTTCGGCGCGCTCCGCGGCGGTCACGACGACGGCGCATGCGCCGTCGGTCTCCAGGCAGTAGTCGAACATCCGAAGGGGGTCGGCGATCATCCGCGACTCGTAGTAGTCCGAGAGCGACATGGTCCGATCGGCCATCTGGGCGGCGGGATTGGCGTTGGCCCGCTTCCGCACCGTCATCGCGATGCTCGCGAGGTCGTCGGAGGTCGACCCGTACTCGATCATGTGACGACGCGCGTACATCGCGAACAGCTGGCCGGGCGCCATCAGCCCGTAGGGCAGGAAGAACTCGTCCAGGGTGCCGTTGCCGCCGACGTGACGCGCTCCTCCGGACTGCTGGATCGCCGTCCCCTTGCCGTACCGGAGTCCGGAACGGCCGTTGAGCCCTCGGTAGACGAGCACGTTGGTCGCCTGGCCGGAGAGGATGGCCGCCACGGCCTGACCGATCATCCCGCACGGGGCAGAACCGCCGGTGCCGGTGATCCCCCAGAAGGTGAGGTCGGACAGGCCGAGCCAGTGCCCGATGTCGTTGTGGTGCACGGAGTCGTAGTCGGAGCGGACGACGCCGTCGATGTCCGCCGGCATGAGTCCGGCATCCGCGATGGCCGCCAGGCTCGCCTCGGTGACGAGCGCGGCGACACTCCGGCCGGACTTCTTCGAGAACTCCGTCGCGCCGATCCCGACGATGGCGCACTTGTCCCGGTGATCGTGATTCGTGGTCGCCATCTCGCCGGCCCTCTCGTTCAGTGCTGCAGAGAACTTCGATGCGTCGCGCCGGAGGCGCGGGTGCTCTTCCGGAGAGGACGGCTCAGAGGACGGTGCCGGAGATCTTGAGCTTGATGATCTCCTCGTAGTCGAGGCCGAGCTCGAGCAACACCTCGTCGGTGTGCTCACCGTGCGCGGGCGCCGCCTGCAGCGGGTAGCGGGCCTCTCCGAACTGCCAGGGGGACGCCGCGACGGGCACCTTCCGCCCTCCCGCGTCCACCTCGGTCAAGTAGCCGTTGGCCAGGACCTGCGGGTCCTGGCTGACCTCGAAGCTGTTCTGCACCCGCGACCACGGGCCGCCCAGGTCCGCCAGCCGGGACTCGACCTCCGCGAGGGTGAACCGGCCGAAGACCTCGTCCAGGGCCGCCGTGCACGCCTGCCGGTGGGCGGCGCGGGCCGCCGAGTCGACGAACCGCTCGTCCGCGGCGAGCCCGGGCTCCCCCAGGGATTCGCACAGCCGCGCGAAGAAGCGGTCCGACTGGAACAGCGACAGCTTGACGAAGCGACCGTCACTCGTGCGGTAGGACAGCGACAGCGGATTGCGGTTGTCCTCGCGCAGCGTCTTCTGGATCTGTTCGCCGCGCATCGCGGAGGCGGTGATCGCCGGCGAGTTGCCCCAGACGGCCACGCTGAGCAGCGACACGTCCACCAGCGGCGCCTCCCCGGTGCGCTCGCGGTGGAACAGGGCCGCTGCGACCGCACCGGCCACCGCCGTGGCACCCGGCAGGTCACCCAGCCCCGGTCGCACCGGCGTCGGCAGAGGGGAGCCGGCCGGCGTGAGGTTGTCCGCAGCCCCGCCGCGGGCCCAGTAGGTGGTCCCGTCGAAGCCCGGCATCGAGCGCTCGGGGCCGGCCGGGCCGTAGCCGCTGCCGCGGACGTAGACGATGGAGGGGTTCATCGAGCGGATGTCGTCGACGTCCACCCGCAGCCGTGTGCGGCTCTCGGGCAGGAGGTTGGTGAGGAACACGTCCGCCCCGGCGACGAGGTTGCGCAGGATCTCGTACCCCTCGGGGGTGCTGCCGTCCAGCCCGACGCTGCGCTTGCCGCGGTTGGCCTGCTGCATCAAGGGCTCGAACGCCTCGCCCCCGACGCTCATGTCCGCGATCACGAGGGCGCGCTGCGGATCCGGGTGCTCCGGGTGCTCGATCTTCACGACATCGGCGCCCCAGTCCGCGAGGATGGCTCCAGCGGCGGGTACGAACAGGTACGACGCCAGCTCGACCACGCGCACACCGTCGAGGACCTTCATGAACGCCTACCTTCGCTCTGGGATGCGGCCGGGTGTCAGGACGACAGCGGGTAGCCGATGACCCGGGTTTCGAGATACTCCTCGAACCCCTTCTCGTCGTAACGCGAATAATTCATCAGGATGAAACGCTAGGCAGTCGTGGGCCGGGTGTCAATGCGCTGTATCCACTACCCCGATACGACCTCTTCGTCCACGAGCGCGGCGTCGGCCGGGCGGCGTCGCTGCTCCCGTTGAGTTCCGCACCAGGAACGACGCCGACCTGCACGCACACGTGGTGAGCAGGGGCCGCGTGGTGCTGCCCCCGCCCTCGCGCACCGTCACCTGTTCACCGACCGCGACGAAGGCGCGCCCCTGTCGGGCCGGTCGATGCCCCTGTCGGTCGGATCGGCCTCCTCGTGACCGCTCCGCGACAGGCCCCCCGCTCCCCCGCCACGCCGTTTCCAGCTCCGCGGCGGCGACGCTCATCGGAACCGGTCCCGGGTGCGCTGCCCAGACCCTCGACCCGGCCGCTCCGCTCTCGGAGGTCGATCAAACGGCGGCCTCCTGCAGGCTCGCCCGCAGCAACCTGCGCACGAGCTTGCCGTTGTCGTTGTAGGGCAGCGCCTCGACGAGGGCGATGCTCGACGGGGTCTTGCTGGAGCGCAGCTTCCCGCGCACCCACTCCTGGAGCTCGCCGGGGTCCGGTGTCCGCCCCTCGACCGGCACGACGGCGGCCACCACACGCTCGCCCCAGTCGTCGTCCGGCAGACCGACGACTCCCGCGTCGGCCACGTCCGGGTGCTCGAGCAGGGCGTCCTCCACCTCACCCGGCGAGATGTTCTCCCCGCCTCGGACGATCACGTCGTCGAGCCGGCCCTCCACGAAGACGTAGCCCTCCTCGTCGATGCGCGCCGCGTCGTTGGTGTGGAACCAGCCTCCATCCGAGTCCGACTCGGTCCCGACATAGCGGCCCGAGACCTGCTCACCGCGCACCCACAACTCGCCCGTCTCACCGGGGGCGACCGGCTCGCCGTTCGCGTCGCGCACCGACAGCTCGACCGTCGGCAGAGCGCGCCCGACCGAGCCGAGCCGCGCGCGCACCGCCGGATCGTCCGACGTGAGCGCAAGCCGATGATCGTCCGGCCCCAGGACGGTGATGCTGGAGCTGGTCTCGGTCAGTCCGTACCCGTTCACGAAGCTGGTCTCCGGGAGAAGCGCCATCGCTCGCTCGAGGACCGGCAGAGGCATGCGCCCGCCGCCGTAGGAGAGATGACGCAGGCTCGGCAGTCCGCCGCCGTCCTCGGCGAGCAGGTCCACGATCCGGGCGACCATCGTCGGGACCACCGTCGCGTGGGTGACCCGGAGAGCTCGAACGGTGTCGATCCACGTCCGCGCGTCGAAGGCAGGCAGCTGCACGATCCGCCGACCGCTGAACAGCGTGCTGAGCAGATTGGCGATCCCGCCGACGTGGTACGGCGGCAGGCTGCTGAGCTGGGCGTCCCCCTCCTCCGCCGCCATCAGCTCGACGCTGCCGAGGATGTAGGAGCTCAGGTTGTCGTGCCCGAGGACCGCCACCTTGGGACTGCCCGAGGTGCCACTCGTGAACAGCAGGACCGCCGGGTTCGCCGGCTCCTCGGCCCCGGACTCGATCGGTGGGGCGTCCGCGACGGCTGCCAGGAACAGCGAGCGGGCGACCAACTGGACGCCGGACTCCCCCGCCAGTGACTCGAACCGCGGCAGGAACTCGTCGTCGACGAGGACCACCACCGGGGCGAGCCTGCGGACGGCGGCCGCGAGGTCCGCGTCCGACCAGCGGTAGTTCAACGGGCTGAAGGGTCGGTCCGCCAGGGCAGCGCCGAACAGCGCGACCGGGAACAGCTCCGAGTTCACGCCGATCATCGCCACCGTGTCGGCGGAGGACTCCCGCAGGACACGGGCCGCCCGGCGGGCACGGTCGTAGAGCTGTGCGTACGTGACCCCGTGCTCGGGATCACCGAGCACGACCCGGTCACCGCCCGCGTCGGCGGCGATCTCGGCGAGCATCGCGATGTTCATCCGGGGCCTCCGCTCAGTCCGAGGCGGGGAGGGGCTTGGCGGACTTGAGCGGCAGCTGCGCCCCGTTCAGCGCGAGCGCCCCGGTCCCGCCCTTGACGCAGAGCAGCTCCAGACCGGTCTGCGGGTCGGCGTAGCGCTTGCCCAGCGCGGTGCCGCCCGTATGCCCCTCGGTGATGGTCAGGCCTGGGGTGGGCTCGCTGTCGCTGGGGACCAGGGGGTGGCCGCCGCAGGTGAGGGAGACCTCGCCCTGCGGTGCGCGGACCACGACCACCTGGGTGTCGTCCACGGCGCTGCGCCAGCGCGATCCGACACGAAGCTGCATCCTCGCCCTCCTCCGGACGCGTGCCCCGATCGATTCGAGGCGCGATTCCTCATGAGGATATCAGGACGACCCCCGAGTCGGAAGCCGTTCCTGAAGAGGATATGCAGTCAGGCCGCTCGCCGTCCCCCACTCACATCTCGAGGTGGCGCACGTCGGGGCGGCGCGGCCGCGGCACAGGCCGCACGGCCGGCAGCGGTTGCGTGTACGCCGCTCCGGAGGTTCCGGGACACCGCTGGATCGGCCGGCGCCCGTGCCGACTCCACCGCCTGGCTCACGCCGCCTCCTGAGCAGGGAGGCGGCGCGAGCAGTCTCCGGGCTCGACCCGTCAGCCCTCGACGAAGGGCAGGAGGAGCCGTGACGGCGTCCCCAGCCGGACAGCACACGCTGCCGGGCCGGCACGGACGATGCGTCCAGGCTCCGCTCACCGGTGTTCGGGTCGGGGTCGAACCGAACAAACCTCCGGGTCCGGACGAACAACGGGACGCCGCTCGGTGCCCACGCCCTGCGACGAGTGGGCCAGGGTCAGGACCCGGTGTGGACGGCGGCACCTGCCCGGCAGTGGAGCCGCTCGTGCAGGGGCGCGCCGAACCTCCGCGCCCGGGAGTTCGCCGCGCGGCGGTCTACATCCGACCGGCTCCTGCGAGATGGACAGCCCGCGATGGGTCTCGTTCCTGCAGCGCAGGGCGCCCCACCACGCGAGCGAGGCCCCGATCCCCCACGTCCGCGACGACGAGGCCACACATCACGCTGCCCCCTCCCACGACGTCCTGGCGATGGGGACGCACGACCGTGTACGCCTCTCGGTGACCGACCGGCCTAACCAGACGCCGCGTCGCCGCCGATCCTCCGCACGACCCCGAAGCCCTCCGCCAGCGCCCGGTCGCTGGACGCCAGTCGTTCGCGCATCGCCTCCACGCGGGCGCGTGACCGCGCCGCTGCGAGGGGTTGCTGCTCGGCCGCAGGCGACTCGAGGAAGGCCAGCTCGGCCTGCACCTCCTCGCGCAGACGCTCACCTGCCTCGTCGTGCGTCAGGAGGTCCTCGTCCTCCCAGTCGGACTCTCCGAGAATGCGGATTTCACTCACGTCGTGACCCTTCGACTCCGTTGACGACCCAGCCCGACCCACGTCAGGTCGGGTACTTCCGAACCTACGGCACACCATCGCGCGACTGTCCGCACACCGCAATAAACCTCATGATAGAACTCCCCGCAACGGCCAGGGGCGTGGTAGGACTCCGGTGAGACGAGGCAGTCGGAGAGCAGCGGGGCGAGCGTCCGACCGGGCCTGGTCGGACCGCATCTGCCGTCCATTCCTGACCAGAGGGGCACCATGGCAACCGAGACCAACCTCGAGCGCTACGAGAAGTACACCGGGCTGATCGTCGAGCCCCTGGAGCGGGGCGTCGTGCGGATCTCCTTCCGCCAGGGCGCGCACCTCGCGCACGAGCAGCACGCGCACCTGAGTGAGATCTGGATCGAGCTCGACCGCGATCCGCAGGTCCGCGTCGTCCTGCTCGGCCCCACGCGTGGCGTGGAAGGGGCCCGCGAGGACATCACGACCTACACCGGCGAGACGGTCGGTCAGATGGAGCGGATGGCCACGCAGTGGGAGCTCCTCGCGCAGCTCATGCACGAGACGCGGGAACTGGTCCAGAACATGCTCAACTTCAGCAAGCCGGTCGTGTCGATGTTCCCGGGCTCGTTCACGCCTGCGGTGATCCTCGCGGACATCTCCATCGCCACCCGCGACTCCACCCTCTTCGACGCCCACATCAACTACGGCGGGGTGGCCGGTGACCACGTCGTCGCCGCGTGGCCGGTGCACATGTCGATGGCGAAGGTCAAGTACTACGCCATGACCGGGGAGCCGATCACGGGGGTGGAGGCCGAGCGGATCGGGTTGATCAGCCTCGTCGTCGACAACGAGGAGGAACTCGAGCGGCGCGGACAGGAGATCGCACAGCGGCTGGCGCGCGGCTCCCAGCGGGCGCTGAGCTGGACGAAGCGTTCACTGAACTACCACTACAAGCAGCACGCCGCGGCCTTCGACCTCTCCGCCGCCTTCGAGCAGCTCACCTTCCTGGGCCCCGACATCCGCGAGGGCATCAACGGGATGCGGAACGGGCACGCGCCCGAGTTCCCGGAGTACACCCTCCCTGACAGCGCGTTCGGCGGGCTCGTGCCCCAGGACGGCCCGCCATCGGCGAGCTAGGCACCGACGCGGTTCGCCGGGGGCCGGAACTCGCGTCCGGCCCCCGGCGACCGTGACCCATGAGGCTTTCCTCCGGGGACGGGGAGCAGTCGGACCCGCGGCGGCCCCCCAGACGGGAGCGATGCAGCGAGTCGGCGCAGCGCCGCAAGGCACCGGAGCGCGACAGCGGAGGCGTGGCGCGGTCCGCGCCCGCTGCGGTTCACACCATGCAGTGATGACCTCGGCGCCGCCGTCGCGGGCTGGTGCGTAGTCCCGTGGTGCTCCCCGCGTAGCTCGCGGTGTGCCGGTGGCCCGTTCTCCCCGCCTGGGCGGTCCGATCTCGAGGCGGCGTGGCAGCCTCCGGTCAGCGAGTCGTGCCTGCGCGGACGGGCACCTCGGCGGAGCGGGCGGTACTCGGCACGAGACCGCGCCTCGCGGACCGCCCGCCCGGGCGGCGGCGAGCACGGCCGCGCACGACGACGGCCACCGATGAGCAGGATGCGCTCTCCCACTGACCGTCCGCGGGGGATCCGGCGTGTTCGGGAACGCCAGCCGCCCACCGACGTCTGCCGTCGGTGACCCTGCCTACTCCTCCTCGGTGACCCGCGGTCAGGATGCGGGGGTGACAGGCCCGACGTCGGCGATCAGGATGCGATCGCGCCGGACTGCGCCACTCCCGCCCCCTGGCCCTCAGCCGGATCCGCCAGCCCCAGCAGGTCGCTCCCGCGCCCGGTCAGCGCACGAGCAGAGCTCGGACTCCGCGAGGTCTGCGGAGTCCGAGCTCATCACTCCGGCGCCCCGGAGGCGGACCGTGACGTTCCAAGCACAGGGGCCGGGCGTCGACGGCTCCGCCGGCTGCGCGTGCGGTCAGTAGGTGCGCGACCAGACGCTCTTGCGCCGGGTGTACTCCTCGAGCGCGGGCTGCCCGAGGCTCCGCCCGTAGCCGGAGTCCTTGCTGCCGCCGAAGGACACGGCCGCGTCGGTCACCTGGTAGGAGTTGATCCACACGGTGCCGGCGTCGAGCGCCCTGGTCGCGCGCTCGGCGGTCCCGATGTCGCGGGTGAAGACGCCGGCCGCGAGGCCGTAGCGCGACCCATTGGCGACCCGGAAGGCCTCCGCCTCGTCCTCGAACGGCAGGATCGACATGACCGGACCGAAGATCTCCTCGGACGCGATCGTCATCGTGCTGGTCACGTCCGCGAAGATCACCGGCGCCTGGTAGAACCCGTCGAGGTCCGCACTCGCGGAGCCCTCGTAGCGAAGCGTGGCGCCCTCGCTCTTGCCGACCTCGACGAAGCCCTGCACCTTCGACAGCTGCTCCGGCGAGATCAGCGGCCCCAGGTCGGTCCGGCTGTCGAAGGCGTGACCCACCTGCAGCCCCTCCGAGTACTTGACCGCCTCGGCGACGAAGTCGTCGTACACGCTGCGGTGGACCAGGGTGCGGGAGCCTGCGGTGCAGACCTGTCCGGAGTTGTTCCAGACCGCATGGGCGGCAGCCGCCGCGGCCGCCGGCACGTCGGCGTCGGCGAACACGAGCACGGGCGACTTCCCGCCGAGCTCCAGATTCACCTTCTTGAAGGTCTGCGCCGCCGCAGCGGCGATCCGCCGACCGGTGTCGACGGAACCGGTGAACGAGAGCCGGGTGATCCCCGGGTGGTCCACCATGGCCCCCCCGACCACTCCATCGCCCTGCACCACGTTGAAGACGCCGGGCGGGATGCCGGCCTCCAGGGCGAGCCGGGCCATGTACGCGGCGGAGACCGGGGTGTGCTCTGCCGGCTTCATGACCACGCAGTTCCCGGCGGCCAGGGCAGGCGCGACCTGGGCGAAGATCGCCGCGGGACCGTTCCACGGCTTGATCACACCGACCACGCCGACCGGCTCCACGCGCTCCTGCACGACGTAGTCGGGCCCCACCGGGGGCACGTGGCCGGCGAGCTTGGTGGGCCAGCCGGCGTAGTAGTGCAAGGCATTGGCGGAGTACTGCGCGATGAAGTCCGAGTGGGAGCGCAGCACGCCCGCGTTGAGGGAATCCAGGTCCCCGATGATCTGGGCGTGCTCCTGGACCAGGTCGCCCAGCCGGTGCAGGCGCGCCTCGCGGTCGCGGGGCGTGAGGTTTCGCCACCGCCCGTCGTCCCATGCCGCCTGAGCCGCACGGACGGCGCGGTCGAGGTCGGCCGCGTCGCCGCGCACGACCTCGCCGAGCTTGTGGCCTGTGGAGGGGTTGATGACGTCGCGGACGCCGCCGGCGGAGGTGGCCACCTGCTCTCCGTCGATCACGTGCGGGATGGTGCCCTCGTCGAGGAAGTCCGCGGCCTCGGCTGCGACCTCGGTGCCGTCGACGACGCTCTTGCGCGTCAGTTCCTGTGTGGAGCTCATGAATCTCGACTCCCGTTCGTGCCGCTGGGGAAACGCCTGTCAGGACGATGGTGCACCTGGCCCACCTCGGGGATCGCGGCTACGTACGCCGCCAGGTCGAGCTCGCCCTCTCATCCATCCGCGCCGAGGACCACGACCACTCGACCGAGGGCCACCGCTGACCGTCACCAGCTTGCCCCACGCCAAACCTCATGACAATAGCTGGTCACGGCAAATGGGGCGTGATAGGACTCCAGAGCTGACGAGGTAGAAGAGCAGCGGTGCGAGCGTCCGACCGCCCTCGAGTCGGATCGCGCACGGCCGCTCATCCTTGACGAGAGGGGCACCGTGGCAACCGATACGAACCTCGAGCGCTACGAGAAGTACACGGGGCTGATCGTCCAGGGGCAGGACCGCGGCGTGGTGCGGGTCTCCTTCCGCCCCGGCACGCACCTCGCCCACGAGCAGCATGCGCACATCGGAGAGGTCTGGCTCGAGCTCGACCGTGATCCCGAGGTCCGCGTCGTCGTGCTCGGCCCCGCTCGGGACGCGGAGGGGGCTGGTCCCGGTCAGGACATCTCGACCTACGCCAAGGGCGCGGTCGACCAGATGTGGCGCATGGCCACCGAGTACGCCCTCAACGCCCAGCTGCTCCACGAGGCGCGCGAGATCGTGCACAACATGGTGAACTTCAACAAGCCGGTCGTGGCGCTCTACCCCGGGTCCTTCCAGCTCACCGTGCCCTTGGCCGACATCTCGATCGCCACCCGTGACTGCACGTTCGCCGACCGCCACACCAGCTACGGCGGAGCCGCCGGTGACCACGTCGTCGCCGCGTGGCCGCTGCACATGTCGATGGCGAAGGCGAAGTGGCACGCACTGACCGGAGAGCCGATCACGGGCGAGGAGGCCGAGCGGATCGGGTTGATCAGCCTGGTCGTCGACGACGAGGAGGAACTCGAGCGGCGCGGCGAGGAGGTCGCGCAGCGGCTGGCACGCGGCTCCCAGCGAGCCCTGCAGTGGACGAAGCGGTCGCTGAACTACCACTACAAGCAGCACGCGGCGGCCTTCGACCTCTCCGCCGCCTTCGAGCAGCTCACCTTCCTGGGCCCCGACATCCGTGAGGGCACCATCGCGTTGCGGGACCAGCGTGAACCCCACTTCCCGGAGTACACCCTCCCCGACGGCGCGTTCAGCGCGCTCGTCCCCCAGGAGAACCCGTCGCCGGAGTACACCCACCCCGACGACGCGTACAGCGCGCTCGTCCCCCAGGACGACCCGTCGGCGGACTAGGGCCTGGCCTGGCGGTCGTCCACGGTGTGGTTCAGGCTGGTGGGGATGGTCGGTCGTCAGAACCCAGCGGTGCCGTCCTCGACGCTTTCGACCGGACGTTCTCTGAACCCGGATCCACCGATGCGAGGGGCTCCTGCTCGGAGTGATCTCGATCTTCAGGAGGACCCTCGCGACCTGTATGCAGGGAAGCCATTTCAACCCTAGTTGCCGACGACCGATCGTCAGCCGCTCGAGCAAGACCATCCATGTGCCGGCACTTCGCCCACAGGAGGGCCGGGATGACGCGGAACAGCTTCCATCAAGTGGCTTGGGTCGTCGACGACCTGGAGTCAGCCATGCAGCAGTGGTTGACCACGACATCGGTCGGACCGTTCTATGTCATCTCGCATTCGCAGTTGGAGAACTTGCGCTATCGAGGTAAGCCCGCCGAACTCGACATGAGCGCCGCACTGGGGCAGATCGGGCCCATGCAGATCGAGCTGATCCAGCAGCACAACGACGGGCCGTCTGTCTACCGCGACAGCGTGCCGGCCGGGCAGAGCGCCATGCATCACATCGGTGGGCTGACCGACGACTTCGATGCCGAGATGAAGCGCTACCGTGACGCCGGGGTGGAGGCCGCCTGCGAGGCGTCCTTCGGCGACCTGAGGATCGCCTACCTCGACACCCGCTCGACCATCGGGTGCATGACCGAGCTGATCGAGCGCCTGTCTAGCTCCGAGGGCATGATCTCGATGGTCGCGGATGCCCATCGCGACTGGGATGGCTCCGATCCCATCAGGTACCTCTGACGCGAGCACCCCACCCGCCAGGCCGCTGACTCATAGAAGTCAGGCCGGGCCAGGCGGCCGCCGGCGAGGACACCGACGGCTCTGCCGAGGTTGTGGGCCCGCACGGTGAGCGCGAGCCAGGCGGCGTTGGCCATGAACCTCCCGAAGGCAGGTGTGCCAGGCCGGCGGACTTGAGCTCGCCGATGCTCTGATCGACCACGGCGTGCCGGCGGTGGCCTGCCTCGACCTCGACCAGCGGCGGATCCCGGTCGGTGACGACGGAGTGGTAGTCCCAGGCGGTGACCAGGCGACAACTGGAAGCCCGAGGTGGGCCGCCCGCGGCGCACCACGAGCCCAACGGTCAGCGCCTGCTCGGTGCCGGCGAAGCAGTGGCGCTGGCGTGCTGAACCCGGCTGACCGTCAGGTGGGGAACGTCTTCGCCCCGCGGCCGGAGCCGGCGTTGCCGCCGCGCAGCCAGTGAAAAGCACCTGCCCGCTCTGCGCGCAGGTGACCACCGGCGGGTGGTAGCCGCGGACCTTGGGGTAGCAGAACGCCGGACCCTGCTTGCGCGTGGGGGGCTGCGGAAGTGGACCGCCGACGGCACCGGTGACCGACTCCTGACCGAGTTCGTGATCAAGGACGACTCGATCGAGTTCGTGGGGATACCGACGGCGAGCGAGCCACCGCCGTTCAGCGAGTGAACATCACCCGGCCTCCGACGAGAGTCCCCCGGACGGCGTCGGAGGTCGGCGCCTGGAGGACGTCGGTCAGCGTGCGATCCAGCAGCACGAGGTCGGCGGTGCTGCCGACGCGGACCTGTCGCGGCGTCCCGCCGGGGTCTCCCGGGGACCCGAGGTAGCCGGCGAGGGCCTGGGCCGGCGTCATGGTCTCCGCGGCGCCCACGACGGCGCCGGACGCCGTTCGCCGGTGGACGGCGGCGGTCATGACGGCCCAGGGGTCCAGCGGGCCGTACGGGGCGTCGCTGGAGAGGGCCAGCGGCACCCCGGCGTCGAGCATGCTCGCGCACCGGTACAGGTCGGCGTGGTCGGTGGGCGGCACGTCGCGGAGGTAGTCGTCGCCGCGGGCGGAGAGGAACCCGGGCTGCGTGACCACCCGCAGGGCAGCGGCCGCCAGCTCGTCCAGCAGCTCGACCGGGACGAGCGCGGCGTGCTCGACCCGGTCACCCGGCCGCACGCCGGTGATGCCGAGGGTCACGAGCAGCAGGACGAGGGCCTCCCGGGTCACGCAGTGCACGGCCACCGACCGGCCGGCGTCGTGCGCGGCGCGGATCCGGTCGACGAGGTCGTCCAGGGACGGCAGTCCGGAGTCGGCGAGGACGATCTTGTACGGTCCGGCGATCAGGCCCGGGAGCAGCTCCGTCCGGCCGAGCGGAACCCCGAGGACCTCGACGCGCTGAGGCAGCACCCCGCGGGCGACGGCACCGGCGATCGCGGTGACGGCGGCGTCGTCCAGGTCCGGGGTGGCGTCGGTGACCGAGGTGATGCCCAGCCGGGCGAGCCGGGCGCCGACGGCGGCCAGGTCCGGCGGCGCCGGGCGCGGGAGCCTGTTCCGCAGCCAGTCGTCGGCCCGCCACAGTCGCCCGGTCGGGACACCGCGACCGTCGCGCTCGACGCCCGGGTGGACGGCGCCGACGAGGCCGAGGATCTCGGCGCCGCGGCTGTTGACCATCCACAGCGCACCGCTGCGGTGCTGGACGCGTACGGGCCGCGCGCCGTGCAGACGGTCGAGCGCGGCGGCATCGAGATCGCCGGCGACGGATTCGACGTAGCCGATGCCGCGGACCCATCCCCCGACGGCCGGAGCCGCGGCCAGCGCGGCGGCCAACTGCTCCCGGTCGGTGACCGCCGGTGGTCCGCAGGCGACCGACCGGTCGGCCGCGGCGAGGGCGTGCAGGTGCAGGTGGGCGTCGTGCAGCCCGGGGAGCAGCGCACCCCCGGCGGCGTCCAGGACCTCCTCGCCGGGCAGGGCGGGCAGGCCCGCGCCGACCTCCGTGACACGTCCGGCGCGGATGCGGACGGCGGTCCCTGGGACATCGTCGACCTCCGCGTCGTGCACCAGCAGGCCGCTCATGGCACCGGGATCCCGAGCCCGCGCAGGACCTCCCCGGTGTGGGCCCCCGGCGCCGCGACTTCCCCCGCAGGGGGCTCGCGCCGGCGAGGAGCCGCCACCGGCAGCGGGCCGTCCCGGGTGTCGACGACCCAGCTGCCGGCGCGGCGCCGGGCCGCGAGGGACGGGCTCGGCGGGCCCTCGCGCAGGGTCGCGCCGACCACGTCGGCCATCGCGACGTCCCACAGCACCCCGGAGCCGTCCCCGGGAGCCGACATCGCCAGGACGGCGGCGGTCAGCCCGGTGAGCGGGTCGGCGAGCGCGTCCCCGACGAACACCGGCGTCCCCTCCGCCGTCCAGGCCACCAGACCCGCCCCGGCGGCGACGTCGTCCCCGAAACCGACGCGGCCGGACCCGCGGCCCGCGGCCGTGATCGAGATCCAGGTCGTCCCCGCCGCGACGGCCGCAGCGGCATCGAGCCCGAACCCCGCCAGCGCCCGGGGGCGGGAGGCCTCGATGACGATGTCGGCCGCGTCGACCAGCGCGGCCATCGCCGTCCGCCCGTCAGCCGTGGCCGGGTCGAGCACCACGGACCGGTGCCCGGCGTGCAGGAGCCGGTAGAACGCCGGATCGCCCCGCCGCGCGCCGTCCAGCCGCTGCGGGGTCTCCACCTTCACCACCCCGGCGCCGGCCGCGCCGAGCAGCGAGGCGCACAGCGGGCCGGCCCACAGCGCGCTGAAGTCGACGACCAGCAACCCCTCGACCGGCCGGCCGGCCAACGGGACCGGCGCCGTCGCCGGGCGCGGGAGCACCGGGGCGGCGGCGACGCCGAGCAGCTCGGCCCGCTCGGCCAGTTCCTCGCCACGGTGCTCCCTGAGCCAGGTGGCGACTGCCGGCCAGGGATCCTCGGGCAGGGCGTGTTCGACCAGAGCGCCGAGCAGCAGGGAGTCGTCGGGGCGCGCGCAGGAGACCGCCGCCCAGCCGTCGGCCGTCGGCAGCAGCCGGCAGCTGCCACCGGCCGACACGGTCCCCGCCCGGCGGTGCCCGGTCAGCGCGGCCCGATCGGCCAGCAGCTGGGCTCCGTCCACGTGTACCGGCGCGCGGGTGCCGGCGGTGACCGCGGCGATCCGCGCGCCGAGCTCGCGGGCGACCGTCGCGGCGCGTCCCGGCGGCACGAGGGGTGGCCCGTCCGGCCTGCCGGTCAGCGTCACGATCCCGCTCGCGGCCCAGTCCGCGACCGGCGACGCTTCCGTCGGATCCGACGATCTGGGCACGTCGCGACGATACGGTGACCGGGAGATGACCAGCCGACCACGATCATCGTCTAAGCCCGAGTCCGGACTGCCCCTCGTGGCCCCGTCCGCCCTCGCTACCCAGGCCACCGCGCCGCTGCTGGGGGAGGACGGACGGATCGAGCAGCCCCTGCTGGTGGTGGACCTCGACGGCGAACCGGAGGACGTCGTCGCGGCCGCGACGGCCGCCACCGCGAGCGACCGGGTGCTCGTCGGCATCAGCCGTGGCCGCGCTCCTGCCCCCGGGTGGGAGCCGCTCGTGCGGGCGCTGGACCTGACGGTGGTCCCGCCCGGGAGCGACCGCGGCACCCGCGAGGTGGTCGCGGTCCCCGACGCGGCGGCGGCCGCGCTGGCCCTGTCGGCCACAGCGCGGGCCCATCCGCACGCGAGCGTCGTCCTCGCGGGGCTGCTCCGCTGGAGCGGGGAGCTCGACGTGCCGGCGGCACTCGACGCCGAATCCCTCGCCTACTCGACCCTGCTCGGCGGCCCGGAGTTCGCCGCGTGGCTGGCCCGCCGGGGCCCGCGGCCGCTGCCGCCCCCGGCGCCCGAGGAACCGGTACGCCTGCGGCGGGACGGCGACGAGCTCCGGCTGACCCTGAACCGGCCCGAGCGCCGCAACGCCTACGGACGGCAGCTGCGCGACGCGCTGGTGTCGGCACTCGAACTGGTGGCCTGGGACGACGGCGTCGTCCGAGTGGTGCTCGACGGCGCCGGGCCGTCCTTCTGCTCCGGCGGTGACCTCGACGAGTTCGGCACCGCGCCGGACCCGGTCACCGCCCACCTGGTGCGCACCCGCGTCGGGGCCGCCCTGCCGCTGCACCGCGTCGCCGACCGGGTCGAGGTGCGGCTGCACGGCGCGTGCGTCGGAGCGGGTATCGAGTTGCCGGCCTACGCGCATCGGATCGTCGCCGCGCCGGACACCCGCATCCGCCTGCCGGAGATCGGCATGGGCCTGATCCCCGGGGCCGGCGGCACGGTGAGCATCCCGCGCCGGATCGGCCGGTGGCGGACCCTGTACCTGGCGCTCAGCGCCACCGTCATCGACGCACGGACGGCCCTGTCGTGGGGGCTCGTCGATTCGGTCGCCAGTGGGCCGCCCACCGTCTGACGTCACCCATCCCGCCGGACGTGGCCGGGTAGGGCTTCATCTGGTGCCACACCCTGGGTGCCGGCCATTCATGCAGGAGGAGGGTCCGTCGGGAAGCACCAGGGGACGAGGGCAGCTGAAGGACGGCGCGTCGACAGCTCCGCTCACCGTCAGCATGCCCGGCCGAGGCGGCGCAGTCAGACGACAGGTTCCTTCCAGAAGCGCTCGGTGTCCATGGGCGGGGTGGCCTCCAGATCGGTGGGGAGATAGGAGATGAACTCGACGAGGTCCTCGTCGGGATCGCGACAGTAGACGCTGGCCCCTTCGACGCCCCGGCCGCCGATCCGCCGCACCGGTCCGTGCTCGGGAGTGATGCCCAGCCGCTTCAGCGTGGCGAGGAGGTCGTCGATACCTCCCTCCCAGACGAAGCACAGGTCGCCGCACCCCGGCTCCGCGGTCGGTGCGCGGAGGACAGCCGGGTGCGACCGGAAGGACGCGAGGATCTCGGTGCGGACATTGATCTTCTGGCTGCCTCAGACGATGCCGACGACCACTGCATCGCCGGCGATCCAGTCCTCCTCACCGTCGATCGAGAAGCCCAGCGCCCGGTAGAACGCGACGAGCCGGGGGTGTCGGCGGTCGGCAGCGCCACATGGTCGAGAGCGGAGACGGGCATCTGCGGACCGTATCAAGAAGATCTTGGAGTCGGACGCCTTCGCGAAGGTCAGGGGCGCCTTCTTGGACGAGCGCCGCAGTGTGCCGGGCAGTTCGGCATGACTTCTCCTCTGGCGCCTGGACGCCACCCATACGCCGGAGGCGGCATGATCACTCGTCCATGTCGCTCGGCGGCTCGGCGCGGACCGGCGAACTCGTAACGGGTGCTCGTGGGGCACCATCAAAGATGGTCGACGGTCTCCTCCGACTTGCGGTGATCCCCCTGCGCGTCGTCCGCGTCGGGGTGCACCGTGCGCTCCTCCGACTCGGCCAAGATTGTCTCGGCCTGGAGCCGCGGGTCTCGATCCCCGTTCGCCGGGCCGGGGGAGCCTTCTACCGCCTGCTCCTCGGGCAGCAGATGTGCCCTGGTCCGGACGTTGTGGCCCGTGACGTTGGCCAGGGCCTCCGGCGACGGATCCTTCTGCGTGGTCATGTCAGAACCTCTGCTCCTCGGTGCCGAGGCTGAAGGCCTCCGCGACGTCCTGAACGTTAGACCGGATCTTGCATGTCCGGCCGCGTGAGCGGCGCAGCGGGTGCTTGACCGCCCAGAGGGACGCGCAGCGCCCCATCTGCGGAGGGACTCCCGGTCACTCGAGACCTTCACCGCGAAGCACAACGTCGCGGGGCTGTGCGGGTCAGCCGGTTCGGCGGCGGCCCTGGCCTCCGCGCCGGCGGGATCGGACGGTCGTTGGGCGACGCCTCACGCGACGATGCCGACGCCGACGACTTCGCCTGCACCCTCGATGCCCTCATCGCCGTCGGCCTGAGCGCGGGCCAACTCACGGTGGTGTCCCCCCGGCTCGGGTGGACATGCTGCATCTTCCAGGAAGTACTGCGCTGGGGTGACTGGGAGGCCGACTTCGTCGAGGAGCCCTGCGGCCGCTCGAGCCGTTCAGCCGTGCGCGGCGATGGACACCGGCTCCCACGCCCGCCAGGTCGCCAGCCGCGACTCGTACTCCTCCGCCGCCAGGGCGAGCGGGCCGTCGCCGAAGAAGATCCGCAGCGGCGGCTCGTCTGCGTCAACCACTTGAAGGACGGCCTTCCTGGTGGCCGCCGGATCGCCGGGGTCCGGGTAGAGAGCCTTCCGCTCCACGTCGACCTCCTCGCGGAATGCGTCGTAGGCGGGGTTGACGGCGGCCCTTCTCTGCGAGGAACCGGCAAAGTCGGTGCCGTAATAGCCGGGCTCGATGAGCGTGACCTTGATGCCGAAGCCCGCGACCTCGGCTGCGAGGGACTGGCTCAACCCCTCCAGCGCCCATTTGGATGCACAGTAGACGCCGACTTCCGGGCCCGCGATGATCCCGCCGTTGCTCGACACCTGGAGGAAGTGGCCCGATCGCTGCTTGCGGAGGTACGGGAGGGCGGCCTGCGTGACCCAGAGCGCGCCGAAGAAGTTGGCGTCGAACTGTGCCCGCGCCTCGGCCTCGGAGATCTCCTCGACCATGCCGAAGAGGCCGTAGCCGGCGTTGTTGACGACGATGTCCAGCCGACCGAAGTGGCCGTGCGCATTCGCCACGGCAGAGAACACGGCGTCCCGATCGGTGACGTCGAGTCGTATCGGGAGGATCTTGTCGCCGAACTGCGCGACCAGATCGTCGAGCGTGGCCGTGTCGCGGGCAGTGGCGGCGACGTTGTCGCCGCGCTCCAACGCGGCGATCGTCCACTCACGCCCGAAGCCACGCGACGCGCCGGTGATGAACCACGTCTTGGCCATGTCGTCTCCTACGTCTCGTCCGTCAGCGACAGCTGCCCCTTCGCATCGAACCACGCAATTGCTCATGACGAACGGTGCTGCCGCACGCCAGGCCGACTCAGTTCAGCAATACCCGTGCGCGACCGGGCCCGCTCCCGTCCTGGGGACAGACCACACTCCTGAAGCTGCCGAGCCGCGGTGCCGGCCTCCCCCACCCCCTGGGCTGGCACGAACGATGGTCCGGCAGCCATCCCGCCACGTCGACGTCCACGAGAGCCGGGACGCGGTCGAGCAGGTCCCGCTCCTGCTCGAGGTGACCGGAAGGCGTGACGCGCGGACGATCAGGTGACGAGGACGCCGCCCTCCACCGGCAACGTGATGCCGGTGACGTAGCCGCTGGCGTCGCTGGCCAGGAAGAGCAGTGCGGCGCCGATCTCTTCCTGCTTGCCGACCCGACCCATCAGGGTGCGGGGAACGACCACGTCGTCGACGTACTCGCCCTCGAACTGGTCGGTCATCTCCGATTCGAAGTAGCCGGGTGCCAGTGCGTTGACGCGGATGCCCTTGCGCGGCGTCCACTGTTGGGCGAGGTCGCGGGTGAGCCCGATCAGGCCGGCCTTGCTCGAGGCGTACGCCGCCTGCGGGAGCCCCAGAGTCGTGAGTCCCACGACGCTGGAGATGTTGACGATCGAGCTGCCCGGCCGCATGACCCGACCGGCGGCCTGGGCCATCCAGTAGCAGGCATTGAGGTTGAGCTCGACGACCGAGCGGAACTGCTCGGGCGTCTCCCGCGACGCAGGGACCGCCGTGCCGACACCGGCGTTGTTGACGAGCACGTCGACCCGGCCGAACGCCTCCATCGCCGCGTCCACGAGCGCCTGGCAGTCCACTGGGTTGGTGACGTCGGTGCGCACCGCGATCGCCTTGCGGCCCAGCGCCTCGGCCGTGGCCACCGCGTCCGCCAGCCTGTTCTCACGGCGCGCGCCCAGTGCCAGATCGGCGCCCGCCTCCGCGAGGGCCTTGGCGAAGGTCACGCCCAGGCCGCTGGACGCGCCGGTGACGACGGCGACCTTGCCGTCGAGGCGGAACGAGTCGAGGAATCCCATGTCACTGTCCTTCCAGCAGGTCGACCATGCCGACCGCATCCATCGCCTCGAACATCTGCTCCGCGAGGAGGGCGAGCACCAGCAGGTCCTGCAGTTCGCCGCTGCGGTCCCGGAAGTGGTCGCGCAACAACGCTTCGCCGGTGAAACCCATCCCGAGGAACATCGCGGTGACCGGCTGCTGCCTGGCCGGCACCTCGACCACGAGCTTGAGCAGGCCGGACCGGACGCCGTGGGCGACGGCGTGCTGGGCCAGTCCGCGGCCGATGCCGCGACCGCGGGTCAGGGGGTCGACGACCAGCCGCAGTTCGGCGACGTGGTCGGACCACCCGGTCAGCGGCAGCAGGGCCGCCATCCCGTTGACGGTGCCGTCGGAGGCCACCTCGACCCAGCGCCAGCCCCGAGCGGTCGGCCAGCCCGCGAGCGCGGCAGGTGTGACGTCCTCCTTGACGAAGGTCAGATCGCTGTCGGGCAACCGCCTGAACAGCTCGCCGAGCGCGGCCACATGGTCGCGCGCGAATTCCTGGATGGTCATGCGAGGACCTCACTCCGCTGCTTCAGGAAGTCGATGATGAGAGGAAGCGTGTTGCGGGCGGCGGTGCGCCCGACCATCAGGCCGATGTGGCCGGCGTCGAGCCGCAGCTCCTGCTTGTCCTCGGAGCCGATCAGTCCGACGAGGGGGCTGGCGGCGGGCTCGGGGATGATGTGGTCGCGGAGCCCGAGGACGTGCATGAACGGCACCCGGATGTCGGAGAGCCGGACTCGGTCGCCACCGAGGAAGATCCGATCGTGGAGCAGCGCGTTGTCCTCGACCAGTCGCTTGAGCTGGCGCGCGACACCGCCCGGCAGCGGCACCTGGTCGGTCGCCCAGCCACTCATCGCCTGGTACGCCCCGACGAACTCGTCGCTCCACAACTTGTCGATCAGGTCGACGCGCGAGGTGAGCTCACTGACCGGCGCCAGGGTCCGGAAACCCTGCACGATGATCGACGGCGGAACCATGCCGTCGTCCCCGAGGACGGCGTCGAGGTCGGTGCGCGCCATCATGTCCGTCATCGGACCGAGCTTCTGCAGATCGGCCGGCGTGGTGAGGACCGTGAGGCTGCGCAGCGGTGCGTCGAGATGGTGCGCGGCATGCAGCACCGACAGCACCCCGCCGAAGCAGTAGCCGAAGAGATTGACGCTGTCGCTGCCGGAGAGCTCACAGACACGGTCGATCGCGGCGGGGATGTAGGAGTCGACGTAGTCCTCGAGCTGGTTCTGCGCGTCCCCCTCGTCGGGGACGCCCCAGTCGAGCATGTAGACGTCGAAGCCGGCGGCCACCAACTGCTCGATCACGCTGTTGCCGGGCCGCAGGTCGAGGATGTAGCTGCGGTTGAACAGGCTGTAGATGATCAGCAGCGGCGGCCGCAGAGACACCTGCTCGCTGCGATAGCGCCAGAGCTCGGTGCGGCCCTGGCTCCACACGACGTCCTTGGGACTGAGGCCGACATCCGTCCGCTGGATGCCGGTCACCATCCGGATGCCGTTGCGCGCGCGCAGCGCGGTGCGCTCGACCTCGCGGCGGATGCGGTCAATCGAGCTCAGGTCCGGGATCGTCACCACGGCGCGTCCCCTCCTTCCGCGCTCGCTGGAGCTGCAGGGAGAGCAGCCGGAGATCGCGATCGAGCGCGCCGACCTGTTGGCGGAGCCGCTTGACGTCGGAACCGGCGGGGAGGTTGACGGCGTGCCACCCCCGGGCGGCCAGCCTGCCGAGGCCGGCCCGGACGGTCCTGTTGGTGCCGGCGAGGAAGGCGACCGCCTGAGCGAACTCCTTCGAGCGGGTCAGCTCGTCGGCGAGCGGGGTCGCCACCTCCTCGAAGCGGTTGTAGAGGTCTCGGGGACCGGGCAGGCCCATCACAGCGCCCCGGGGACAGCGCCGCGGACGAGGTCGGCCAGCACGTCGCCGGCCTCGAGGGGCACGAGGTGCCCTACCGCCGGGATCTCGACGTAGCGAGCGCCGGGGATCAGCCGGGCCAGGCGCATCCCGTTGCCCACGGGCGTGAGTGGGTCCACCGCTCCGTGCACCACTGTCGTGGGAACCCTGAGGCCGGCCAGCCGTCGGGGACCGTGCCAGCCGAGGACAGCCAGCGCCTGGCTGGTCGCTCCAGCGCGCGGCGTACGCCGCTCCTCCACCTGCTCGACCAGCTCGTCGAGCAGAGCCGGCTCGCGTTCGGCGAAGCCCGGAGCGGCGAGAGCGGCCCACCGCGACCGGATGAACTGCTGGAAGGACTCGCCCGGCGGAGGCCGGTCGAACGACCGTTCGGTCAGCTCTGAGGAGCCGGGGATCTGTGCCGGCGTGGGGGGTCGGGTCGCGACCAGGAAGAGCTCACCCACGAGAGCCGGATGACGGAGAGCCAACTCCTGCGCGATCATCCCGCCCATCGAGAGCCCCAGCACTCCGGCTCGCTCGACACCGGCGGCACGCAGGACTGCTGCGGCGTCGTCCGCGAGATCCGACATCGTGAACGGAGCAGGCGCCGTCCGCGACAGCCCGCTCCCCCGGGTGTCCATGCGGATCACACGGAGCCTGCGCTCCAGGTCTCTCAGCCACGCGGTGGGCCACACACTCCCACCGGCGGTCCATCCGTTGAGCAAGAGCAGCGGCCTGCCTTCGCCGCCCTCTTCCCAGTGGACGCTCGGCCGCCGACCAGCCGGGGAGCTCTGCCCGGCGGGACGGGCGCGCGACTCGCTGGACCGGTGCTGCCGAGCCTCCCACTCCTCCCGCTCGCGGCGTTCTGCGGTGGTACGGCGACCTACCAGTCGTGCGGCCAGCCGCTGGGGCTTGTCGGCCGTGGCCACGAACACCGACTGTGTCTTCGTCGCCAACTCCACCCACGCCGCGACGGCCTCGTGGCGCGACAGAGGCTCCAACCACTGACGGGATCGGCGAGCGAGGGCATCCGCGGCGTCGCCCGGGATCGGGAGCCTGATGGGGGCGCTCACGCCGACCTCAGCTCCCGTCTGAGCAGCTTCCCGGTGGCGTTGCGTGGTAGCTGCTCGAGGAACCGGACGGTGCGCGGGACCTTGAAGCGAGCCAGTCGCTCACGCACGTAGACCTGTACCGCGTCCTCATCCAGCGCCGTCCCCGGCTTCGTCACCACGAAAGCGCGCAGCGCCTCACCGAACCGCGAGTCGGGCACGCCGACGACGGCTACCTCGGCGATCCCCGAGTGCTCGGCGAGCAGCTCTTCGACCTCCTGCGGATACACGTTCTCGCCGCCCGAGACGATCATGTCGTCCTCTCGTCCTTCGACGAAGAGCAGCTCGCCCTCGAAGTGCCCGATGTCCCCGGAGGCGAGCAGTCCACGCTGCTCCTCCTTGGCGCCGCCGCTCGTGTACCCGTCGAACCGCATCGAGCTGCCGACGAAGATGCGACCGGTGTCGCCGGCTGGAACAGGCAGACCCTCGCCGTCGAGGATCTCGACGCGCGCGCCGAGCACACGGCGACCGGCCGTTCCGGGGTGCGAGCGCAGCTCGGCGGGCGTGGCGATGGTCGCGATCGCGACCTCGGTGGAGCCGTACACGTTGTAGAGCACCGCACCGAACCGGTTGAGCGTCTCCGTCGCCAGAGCGGGCCCGAGTGCGGAGCCGCTCGCTGCGATCACCCTGAGCCGGGTCGTGTCGGCCGCCAGCAGAGCGGACGTGCCCAGCGCCAGAATCCGCTGGAGCATGACCGGCACGACCACGAGGACGTGCGCGCGGTGGCCGGAGACGGATCGGAGGGTCTCCCTCGGGTCGAAGTGGCGACTCACCACGGTGGTGGACCCGCGGGCCAGGCCCAGCAGCAGGTTGGTGAGCCCCCAACCGTGGAACAGCGGAGCGGCGACGACCTGGGTGTCGCGCGGCCGGTACGGAATGCGGCTCAGCAGCCCCGCCAGGCCTTCGACGGATTCGGCTGCGGAGCTCCGTGCGGCACCTCTGGGACGTCCTGTCGTCCCCGAGGTGAGCACGATGAGGCGTCCCTGCCGGCGCGGCGCGAGGAATCCCCCTCGCAGCGCCAGGGCCGCCTGCGCCGCTTCGCCGAACGTGCGCCGGGCGCCGCAGTCGACGACCAGGCCCTCGAACTCGTCCTCGTGCAGCAGGAACTCGACACCTTCGGCGGCCACGACGTCGGCGAGCTGGGGAGCTGCGAACTCCGTGTTGAGGAAGACGAGATCAGCGCCGGTGCGGGCAACGGCGACCAGAGCCAGGACGTACTCCCGAGAGTTGCGGGCGAGGATTCCGACCCGTGTCCCAGGGGCCACGCCCTCGTCCACGAGTCCCCGAGCCAGGTGACCGGCGCGCCGCCACAGCTCGCCGTACGTCAGAGCACCGTATGGGTCGACGACAGCGTGGGCCCATGGATACCGCGCCGCAGAGGAAGCGACTGCGCCGACGATCCCCCGGCCCCACACCCCTACCGCGCCGAAGGCCAGGGGTGCGCGATGGGGCTGTCGAAAATCGATGTTCGCGCGCGTCAGGATCGCGTCTGCTCGCAACCGCGATCGGATCGACACCGTGGGTTTCCCTGCCGGATCGTCGTCCTGACCGCCTCGGACGATGTTCACCGTCAGACCTCCCTGGCCGGTTCGGGCCACATCGGTGGATGTGCAGGGCAGACGCGTACCGCCCACACTGCCAGGCGCGCGTCCCAGTGCGAGCGGCGACGCGATCTCCGCACGTCGTCCGCCCCTGACCGAGGCATGGGACGGCGCACTGCGGCGCCGTCGCGCGGGTGGCTCACCACCCGAAGTCGCCCCGTTCCAGCCGGGCGCTCAGTCGGAGAACTCGAGCGGCAGCGTCGCGCCCGGTGAGGGTGGCACCGTCGGCGCGACCGGCCAAGCGGGCCAGCTGTGCGTCGAGGACGCGCCGACGCACCTGGCGTGTGTGCTCCTTCTCGGTCAGGACCTCGGACCCCTGATCCGTCCTCGCCGAAGCCGCGGTGCGGTCGGCGCGGCCCGCGACATGCACGGCCGCTGCGGCGGGCACGGAACCCACCCCAGGGACCTGGTCGGGCAGAGCAGCGCTCATGTGGACATCACCTCTCCTTGCCTGGGGATCGGCCCCCGTCTGGGTCCGTGGTCATCGGCGGATGACGAGGCTCATCGCCTCGCTGCGGGTCGCCGGGTTGTCGCGGAAGATCCCGCGCACCGCGGAGGTGACCGTGGTGGAGCCGGGCTTGCGGATGCCGCGCATCGCCATGCACAGGTGCTCGGCCTCGATGACGACGAGCACCCCGCGCGGCTCGAGCACCTCGGCCAGCGCGTCGGCGATCTGGCTGGTCATCCGCTCCTGCACCTGCGGCCGGCGGGCGTACATCTCGACCAGCCTGGCCAGCTTCGACAGCCCGGTGACCCGGCCGTCGACGGCCGGGATGTAGCCGATGTGCGCGACCCCGTGGAAGGGCACCAGGTGGTGCTCGCAGGTCGAGTACATCGGGATGTCCTTCACCAGGATCATCTCGTCGTGGTCCTCGTCGAACGTCGTCGAGAGGACGTCGTACGGGTCCTGCTGCAGGCCGGCGAACGTCTCGGCGTAGGCCCGGGCGACCCGGGCGGGGGTGTCCTGCAGCCCGGGCCGGTCGGGGTCCTCCCCCACCGCCGACAGCAGCTCGCGGACGGCGGCGGCGGCCCGGGCGGCATCGAAGTCACCAGCCACGACGCCCGACCTCCCAGTGTCTGTCATGTGGACTTCATGGCTGCTCACGACGACCGGAGCCCGCGTCAGGCCCCGCCGAGGACCGGCACCCGGGCGCCGCTGAGCGGCGCGGCGTCCGGGTCGACGAGGAACGTGCCCGTGCGATCACCGTCGGGGATGCCGCGCGGGCGACCAGGTCGGCCGCCATCCACCCGGTGGGCGGGCATGTCGATGAGCGAGGCCAGGTCCGCCTCGACTCGGATGCGTCGCGGGCGCAGCTCCTCGGCGAGCATCGCGATGTTCATCCGGGGCCTCCGCTCAGTCCGAGGCGGGGAGGGGCTGGGCGGACTTGAGCGGCAGCTGCGCCCCGTTCAGCGCGAGCGCCCCGGTCCCGCCCTTGACGCAGAGCAGCTCCAGACCGGTCTGCGGGTCGGCGTAGCGCTTGCCCAGCGCGGTGCCGCCCGTATGCCCCTCGGTGATCGTCAGGCCTGGGGTGGGCTCGCTGTCGCTGGGGACCAGGGGATGGCCGCCGCAGGTGAGGGAGACCTCGCCCTGCGGTGCGCGGACCACGACCACCTGGGTGTCGTCCACGGCGCTGCGCCAGCGCGATCCGACACGAAGCTGCATCCTCGCCCTCCTCCGGACGCGTGCCCCGATCGATTCGAGGCGCGATTCCTCATGAGGATATCAGGACGGCCCCCGAGTCGGAAGCCGTTCGGCGAGCTCATCCGGTCAGACCGCTCGCCGTCCGCCGCTCACACCCCAGGGCAGGGCACGCCGTCCGCCCGGGCGGACTCGGCCGGGTCCGATCCCGAGCCGGCCTTCGCATCACGTGTAGAGAACGCGGTTGAGGCGGACGAAGTACTCCGCATCGGGGTTCTTCGAAGGGTCCCCCATCCGCTCCGTGACGACGGCGGTGGCCAGGTCGCGCCGTCGGGGCGCCCGTTCGGCATCGGCCGCGGCCAAGGCAGCGGACAGCTCCGCACGGGTCAGATCCGTGCAGTAGGACGGCGTGCCGGGCTGCTGCCGCCAGGGATTGGGTGAGGGTTCCGGCATCGAAGGCGTCGAATCCGGTGTCCTCGACCAGCTGCATCCCGATGCGACGGTCCTCGTCGTGATCGGCCGCGACCGGCAGCGCGATACGGCCAGGGGTGCCCGCCGGCTGACCCTTGCTCGCCAGGGAGTCGGACCCGATGGAGTTCCACGCCTTGACGACCGTCCGCCCCAGCTGCTGTGCGACCCACACGCTCTCGACCTGTCCAGCGTCGAGCGCCTCGATGGCGCCGTCCCGCGTCGGGTAGTAGTTCGAGGTGTCGATGACGACGACGTCGTCCGGCAGGTCGCGCACGAGCGGCGCGACCTCGGGGAGTCGGCCGACGGGCACCGAGACGATGACCACGTCGACGTCGGCGACAGCGTCCGCCGCGGTGACGGCGCGCGTACCCGTGGCGAGGACGTCCTGCCCGATGGCCTGGGGACCGCGCGAGTTGGCGGCCTTGACCTCGTGCCCGGCCTCGGGCAGGCGCAGTGCCAGGGTCTTGCCGATGTGCCCCGTGCCGAGGATGCCGATCGTCATGGGATTCCCATCCTGTCGTGCGCGGATCCGCCCGAGCTGGCGCCGCCCGATCGACGTCCCGTGGACGGACAACCCCCTCCTTCTAGAGGGGACGGGCGATCATGCTGGCGTCGTCGGGCGGGCTGGCACGCCCGACGGTGATGCGAGCGGTTACTGGTCGAGCTCTCGGCGAACCGCGGCGACGGAGACGTCTCGAGGGTGCACAGGCGGAGACGGTCGACCCGGACGCACCGATGGCGTACATCTGCTGGCGCCGTCTCGTCCGGACGAGGTCCCGTCGTCCGGTCGCCTCAACGCACGCGACTGCGCTGAGGCGGCGCAACAGCGAGGGCTCGTGGGTCCAGAGCCGCGATGAGCTCCCGGGTCCGCTGCACGTCCTGGGCCATCGCCGACACCAGCTCGGAGACATCGGCGAAGCGGAGCATCCCCCGGAGGCGTCGCACGGACCGCACGGCCAGGACCGAGTCGTACAGGTCACCCTCGAAGTCGAGCAGGTGCGCCTCGACGGTGCGGCGCTGACCGTCGAACGTCGGATTCGTACCGACCGAGATCGCAGCGGCACGGTACAGACCGCTGCCGGGCGGCCCACTGGCCAGACCGGCGTAGACGCCGTCCGCGGGGAGTCGCACGCCCGCCGGTGTCTCCACGTTGGCCGTCGGACAGCCGATCAGCCGTCCGCGCTGTTCCCCGCGGACGACGGGACCTTCGACGGCCCAGACGTGGTGTTCCGACGTCACAGCGACCACTCCTCAGACGGTGTCGATCCGGGGATCCTCAGGACGCTCCGCGGTACGTGCCGGCTCTCGGTTGTGGAGCGGGAGCGGCGCGGGTCACTATATTGCTCATGAGGTTCCGGCGCTAGATGTCGGCCGGACCGCCACCCGTTCGGACCCGAGAACTGGAGTTGATGGACGTGAGCGCACGGCTGACCGGCAAAGTCGCCTTCATCACCGGCGCGGCGCGCGGCCAGGGCCGGGCGCACGCACTGCGGCTGGCCAGCGAGGGCGCCGACATCCTCGCCCTGGACCTGGCCGGCCCCCTCCCCCAGGGAGTGCCGTACGAGTCGTCGACCCCGGACGACCTGGCCGAGACGGCCCGCCAGGTCGAGGCTCTCGACCGCCGGATCCTGACCCACCAGGGTGACGTCCGGGACTTCGAGGACGTGCAGGCCTTCGTCGGGCGGGGCGTCGCCGAGCTCGGCCGGCTGGACATCGTGGTGGCCAACGCCGCCGTCTTCGTCCCGGGCACCTGGGACGAGATCACGCCGACGATCTTCAAGGACACGATCGACATCAACGTCACCGGTGTGTGGAACACGGTGATGGCATGTGCGCCGCACGTGATCGCCGGCGGCAACGGTGGGGCGATGGTGCTGATCAGCTCCGGCGCGGGCAGGAAGCTGCAGCCGTTCGCGATCCCGTACACGACCAGCAAGCACGCGGTCACCGGCATGACGCGGGCCTTCGCCGCCGAGCTCGGCAAGCACGGCATCCGGGTCAACTCGGTGCACCCCGGCGCTGTGGCCACGGCCATGGCCGGCGAGGGCGTGATGGCCGCCATGGAACGGGCCACTGCCTCCAACCCGAAGCTCGCGGCCATGGGAACCACCTTCCTCGACCAAGGCTGGACGGAGTCCGACCAGATCGCGAACGCGGTCGCGTTCCTGGTCTCCGACGAGGCCAGGTTCATCACCGCCGAGCACCTGTCGGTCGACGGGGGCGTCCAGCACTTCTGACCGCCGAGCGCTGACGGGCCGCCGGGCGCGGAACGGGCGAGGGCGAGCCGGTGGACCGGTTGGCAGTAGGCCTGGCCAGGCGAACGCAGCCCGGGACCGCGAGACCCTCGCCGCAGCGGCCCCGGCGCCAGTGATCGTCGACGGCGACCGGCCGGCGTTCGTCGCACAACAGCGCCCGCTCACGTGACGAGACGCGCTGGCCCGAGTGCAGTGACCGGTCGGACTGCGGAGTTGCGTCACCGACGTCCCCGCCGACCTCATTCCTGCCGCCGAGGTGATCAGCAGCTCTCAGGAGCGTCGCACCGTCCTACTGTCCGCTCGTGCCCACTCGCAACGAGCTTGCCGTGGTGTCTGCGGTTCTCGGACCACGATTCGATCCGGCTCAGCTCACCGTCGTCGGTCCGGAGCAGGGGTTCGCGTCGGCGCTCGACATCACGGCGCTGGCGACCGGCTCGACCGCTGCGGCACACCTGGCGGCGGCCGAGTTGCTGTCCGCACGAACCGGTGGCGCGGCCCGCGGCGTGACGATCGACCGGCTGCAGGCGTGCGCATCGTTCAGGAGTGAGGCGCTCTTCCGCCCGGACGGCTGGCAGCGCCCGGAGCCAGAAGCGCTCATCAACGCCAACTATCGGTGCGTGGACGGATGGATACGCCTCCACGCCGCTTACAGGTGGCATCGCACGGCCGCACTCGGGGCGCTCGGTGTGGACGACGCCGTGGTCGACAAGTCCGAGATCGCGGCGGTCATCGCTGGACGTGACGGGGAAGAGCTCGAGTCCGCCGTGATCGCGGCCGGGGGGGCCGCAGCCCTGATGCGCACCCGGGAACAATGGGATGCCCATCCTGCAGGTTCGGCGCTGGCGAGCTCGCCCGCGGTGGTGTGGGCCGAGCACCGGAGCGGCGAGGCCCACCTCTCCCGAGCGCCCTCCCGTCCCCTGGAGGGTGTCCGAGTGCTCGACCTCACCCGGGTGATCGCCGGACCCACGTGCACCCGCTTCCTCGCCGCTCAGGGCGCGAGCGTGTTGCGCATCGATCCGCCGGGCTTCTCGGAGATGGGTGACTTGGTGACGGTGACGACCGCGGGGAAGAGGTGTGCGGCCCTTGACCTGCATTCGCCGGAAGGCGCAGCGCGCCTTGCGTCACTCGTCGCCGAGTCGGACGTCCTCGTGTGCGGCTGGCGCCCCGATGCCTTGACCCGGCTCGGCTTCGACGAGGATCGACTCGTCTCGCTCAATCCGGCCCTCGTCGTCGCCCGCGTCAACGCCTACGGCTGGGGCGGCCCGTGGCTCAACCGCCGCGGCTTCGACAGCCTCGTGCAGATGAGCACCGGAATCGCTGCCGATGGACAACGGAGCGCCGGCACATCGGAACCCGTGGAGCTGCCCTGTGCCGCGCTCGACTACGCCACGGGGTACTTCATGGCGGCGTCGGTGTGCCGCGCCCTCACGGGGCTCGTGCAACGCGGCAGAGTGCTCGAAGCTCGCGTCGCCTTGGGACAGACCGCAACGCTCCTGAAGGCCTTCCCGGCGCCCGCTGACTCGATCGACGAGCCACCGCCGCCTCTCGCCGACTACGCATCGGAGGCAGTACTGACTGCGTGGGGGCCTGTGAGAACGGTTCCCGTGCCGGGGTCGATCGACGGCGTCACCCTCGCCGAACTTCGACCTGCCGGCCCGTTGGGCCGCGACGCACCGTCATACGGGTGACGGCGGATGCCTGCAGGCAGCTCACCGCCTTCGCTTCCCGTGGAGAGATCCCGCCGTGTTCGACGGTGACGACGTCGTCCTCATGGTTTCTCAGTGCGAGCCACAACCCTCCCCACGACCGCTTGACGGCCGAGTTGCGCCGAAGGTAACGTGCGTCACGGCAGATCCTCATGAGGATCTCCGGCACCACCCGCCCAGTTCGTGGCCTCACCGGTCTGCCCCGGATCACCTGACGACGCGATGAGTCGCACGACACCGAGTAGCCGTCTCGACTGCATCATGCCCCCCTGGGCGCGTGAGCCGGGGCGCGGCACAGCCCGTTCACCGCAGGAGGTACCTGATGGCTCCACTCGAATCCGAATCGGTCGACGGATCGCCGCGGAGGCAGTCTCGCGTCGTCATCAGGTTCGCCGGCGACTCCGGTGACGGCATGCAGCTGACCGGTGACCGGTTCACGGCGGAGGCGGCGGCGTTCGGCAACGACCTGTCGACGCTGCCGAACTTCCCTGCGGAGATCCGCGCGCCGCACGGCACGTTGGCCGGTGTCTCGAGCTTCCAGCTGCACTTCGCCGACTACGACATCCTGACCCCGGGCGACCGGCCGGACGTGCTGGTGGCGATGAACCCGGCCGCGCTGAAGGCGAACCTGGCGGATCTGTCGCCCGGCGGGGTGCTGATCGTGGACACCGACGAGTTCACGAAGCGGAACCTGGCCAAGGTCGGATTCGACGGCGACCCGCTCGAGGACGGCTCGGTGGCGTCGTACACGGTGCACCGGGTGGCGATGACGTCACTGACCACCGCCGCGCTGGCCCCCTTGGGAATCGGCAAGAAGGAGGCCGAGCGCAGCAAGAACATGTTCGCCCTGGGCCTGCTGTCGTGGATGTACTCCCGGCCGACCGAGGGCACCGAACGCTGGCTACGGAGCAAGTTCGCGAAGCGCCCAGAGATCGCCGAGGCCAACGTCGTGGCCTTCCGCACCGGGCACGCCTACGGGGAGACGACCGAGTCGTTCGCAGTCACCTACGAGGTCGCCGCGGCCTCACTGCCGGACGGCACCTATCGGCAGATCACCGGAAACTCCGCACTCGCCTACGGCATCGTGGCGTCCGGCCTGCGGTTCGGGCTGCCCGTGTTCCTCGGCAGCTACCCGATCACGCCGGCCTCGGACATCCTGCACGAGCTGTCGAAGCTCAAGCGGTTCGGCGTGACGACGTTCCAGGCCGAGGACGAGATCGCCGGCGTGAGTGCGGCGATCGGTGCGGCCTTCGGCGGCGCCCTGGGGGTGACGACGACGTCGGGCCCCGGCATCTCGCTGAAGTCGGAGGCGATCGGGTTGGCGGTGATGACGGAGTTGCCGCTGCTGGTGGTCGACGTGCAGCGTGGCGGCCCCTCCACCGGCCTGCCGACGAAGACCGAGCAGGCGGACCTGTTGCAGGCGATGTTCGGCCGAAACGGTGAGGCGCCACTGCCGATCGTGGCGCCGCGATCCCCCTCCGACGCCTTCGACGCCACGCTGGACGCCGTCCGCATCGCGGTCACGTACCAGACGCCGGTGCTGCTCCTCTCCGACGGGGCGATCGCGAACGGCTCCGAGCCGTGGAGGCTGCCCGAGGACGGGGACCTACCCGAGACACCGGTGCGGTTCGCCACCGAGCCCAACGGTCCGGACGGCAGCTTCCTGCCCTACCTGCGCGACTCCGACACCCTCGCGGTCCCGTGGGCGGTGCCCGGCACACCCGGTCTCGCTCATCGGATCGGCGGGCTGGAGAAGGCCGACGGCACCGGCAACATCTCCTACGACCCGGCCAACCACGAGTTCATGGTGCGGGTGCGCCAGGCCAAGATCGACGGCGTCACGGTGCCGGACCTGGAGGTCGAGGACCCGGACGGCGACGCCGACGTCCTCGTCCTCGGCTGGGGCTCGACCTACGGCCCGATCGGCGCCGCGGTCCGCCGGCTGCGAGCTCGCGGGCATTCGGTGGCGCAGGCCCACTTCCGGCACCTCAACCCGTTCCCGGCCAACACCGCGGACGTCCTGAGCCGGTACCGCAAGGTCGTCGTCCCCGAGATGAACCTGGGCCAGTTGGCCTTCCTGCTCCAGGGCCGGTTCTGCGTCCCCGTCGAGTCGATCACCAAGGTCGCCGGCATGCCGTTCGGAGCAGCCGAGCTCGCCGAACTCCTGGCACCGCTGATGACGAAGGAACTGGCACCGCTGATGACGAAGGAAGGGGTGTTGGCATGACCGCGATCGACCTGGGGCTGCCGGTGCTCGGCGGACTGGACCGCGTGCCCACCGAGGACGAGGTGCAGCGGGCGAAGGACTTCACCAGCGACCAGGAGGTGCGGTGGTGCCCCGGTTGCGGCGACTACGCGGTGCTGGCCGCCGTCCGCTCGTTCCTGCCGACGCTGCACATCAAGCGCGAGAACATCGTCTTCGTGTCGGGCATCGGGTGCTCCTCCCGGTTCCCGTACTACCTGGACACCTACGGCATGCACTCGATCCACGGCCGCGCGCCGGCGATCGCGACCGGACTGGCCGTCTCCCGGCCCGACCTGTCGGTGTTCGTGGTGACCGGGGACGGCGACGCGCTGTCCATCGGCGGCAACCACCTGATCCACGCGCTGCGCCGCAACGTGAACCTGACGATCCTGCTGTTCAACAACCGGATCTACGGGCTCACGAAGGGCCAGTACTCGCCCACCTCCGAGGTCGGGAAGGTCACCAAGTCCACGCCGATGGGCTCGCTGGACCACCCGTTCAACCCGGTGTCCCTCGCGCTCGGTGCCGAGGCGACGTTCGTCGGGCGGGCGATGGACTCCGACCGAGCTGGTCTGACGGAGGTGCTCGGTGCCGCGACGCGGCACCGAGGGGCATCGTTGGTCGAGATCTACCAGGACTGCCCGATCTTCAACGACGGCTCCTTCGACGTGCTGCGCAAGCCAGACCAGTCGGAGTCGCGGGTGATCACCGTGCGGCACGGCGAGCCAATCGTCTTCGGCAACGAGGGCCGCTATGCCGTCGTCCGGAAGGGATTCGGGCTGGCCGTGGCGCCGACCGCGGAGGTCGCGCCGGCGGACGTCGTGGTCCACGACGCCACTGACACCGAGCTCGCGTTCGCCCTGTCCCGGCTGTCCGACCAGGACCTGCAGCACGCAGTCTTCGGCGTCCTTCGGCAGGTGGATCGGCCCACGTACGACGACCTCGCACGAGCCCAGGTGCAGCAAGCGGTACAGGCCGGGACCGCCGACCTCCACTCACTCCTGCACGGCACCGACACGTGGGCTGTCCAGAGCGGCATCGTGCAGATCCCGCATGGCTGAGCGACCGCTGGAGCGAGAGAGCGGAAGGACCGGACGTGTCCGAGGAGGGTTCCGTCCCTGCGGACCTGTTCCAGTGGCTCTGCCGGGAGCTGGGACACGCGGCGGACGAGGTCATGAGTGTCCGCATCAACCGCGAGCGCGTCGTGCTGCTGAAAGATCCGCCCATGGGGCCGCTGCAGAAGTTCACGTACGAGCCGCTCGACGGTCGGCTCACGCTCGTCGACCAGGAACCGGCCGGCGTCCGCGATGAAGGACGTGGGCGGCGATGAGAGTGCCCCGCCGGTGACGAGGCGCGAAGAACTACCGCGGTTGTCCTGCCCCTCCTCCCTCGGAGCGGTCGTGCCCCGATATCGCTACATCTCTCCCTGGCCGGCGGTCTTCGGCGACCTCGAGGTCGGCCGTAACGCCCGCGTCCTCCCCGTCGACGGCCGGGCACTGCCTCCGACCGGCTCGACGGTCATCCTCCTCCCGGGAGATGAGATCGAGCTTGAGCAGCCGTCCACCGATGCCCGCCTCAGAGAGGTGGCCGGACCCAGGGACGGCGAACAAGAGGTCCGCTGACCGGTCCGGATCTGGTCGCCTGCAGTCCCCCGGCGCCGCACGCACCAGGGTGCGGCGCCGCTGTCGAAAGAGGAGCCGTCATGCCATACGTCATCGCCGAGCCGTGCGTCGATGTCCTCGACAAACGATGCATCGACGAGTGCCCTGTGGACTGCATCTACGAGGGTGACCGGATGCTGTACATCCATCCGGACGAGTGCGTCGACTGCGGCGCCTGCGAGCCGGTCTGCCCGGTGGAGGCCATCTACTACGACACCGACCTCCCGGACAAGTGGAGCGCCTTTCAGGATGCCAACGCCGAGTTCTTCTCGGCGCTGGGCACCCCAGGAGGCGCAGCCAAGACCGGCCGGATCGGCCATGACCATCCGATGGTCACCGCGCTCCCACCGCGGAGCGCGAGTCACTGACCGGAGACGACGGAAGTCCGGCGCATGCCGATGGCCGGTGATCACCCCGCTTGCGGCGGGGCTCGGCCTCCACGACGCACGCGTCGACCATGAGGCCGGCAAGCGGTTACGGAGGCCGATAGTTGTGGGTTGCACAGAAAACATCATGAGGAATACGATGCAGCCGTGACACTCACCAACCACCGGTCACGGGCCGGATGGGAGGCAACTCCCACGTTTGTGAACGTGCCTCGTGCGCATCCCGCGACGGTGCCGCCCAACCGTGGCCCGGGCCCGACCCGGACGGAGCCGGACGTGCTCGTCGAACGTGGACCCCTCGATCTCCCAGCCCCCGCACCGCAGATGTCGCTCGACACCGTGGAGGCGGCGCTCGCGGAGATCGCTGCGGGTCGCCCGGTGATCGTCGTGGATGACGAGGACCGCGAGAACGCGAGCGACCTGATCATGGCCGCGGATGCCGTGACCCCGGAGTGGATGGCATTCATCGTCCGGCACACGTCAGGTCTGGTGTACATGCCGATGACCGGAGCGGTTCTCGACCGCCTGGGCATCCCAGCCATGGTGCACGAGAACGAGGACCGGATGCAGACCGCCTTCGCGGTCAGCGTCGATGCGAGATCCGGTGTCACGACGGGCATCTCTGCGCGAGACCGAGCCCGCACGGCGCGGCTGCTGGCCGATCCGGGAACCGAGCCCGGGGACCTGACCCGACCGGGTCATCTCCTCCCCCTGCGGGCGAGGGAAGAAGGCGTGCTGGTTCGCCCGGGGCACACCGAGGCGGCTGTGGACCTGGCCCGGCTGGCCGGTCGGCAGCCGGCCGGCGTCATCGCCGAGATGGTCGAGGACGACGGCAGCATGCGGCGTGCCGACAGCTGCCGGGCCTTCGCCGACGAGCACCACCTGGCGATGATCTCGATCCAGGACCTCCGCGACCACCGCCTTCGGGAGGAAGGAGTCGTCCGTCGGGTGGTCTCCACCCGGATGCCGACTCGTCACGGAGTGCTCACCGCCGTGGGCTACGTCGACCAGCAGTCAGGGACCGAACACCTCGCACTGGTCGCCGGACTCGACGCAGACGGACACCTTCCCGACGGCGACGACGTCCTGGTCAGGATCCACTCCGCGTGCCTGACCGGCGAGTCCCTGGGCTCGAGCCGCTGCGACTGCGGCCGGCAGCTCGATGCGTCCATCGAGAAGATCGCAACCGCGGGGCGCGGCGTGGTCGTCTATCTGCGTGGCCACGAGGGAAGCGGGACTGGTCTTCTCGCCACACTGAGGGCCTGCTCCCTGCAGGACCAAGGACTCGACACCGTCGAGGCGGGCACCGAATGCGGACTGCCCGTCGACGCCAGACACCGCCAGGCGGCTGCCGACATCCTGACCGACCTCGCCGCCCTGCGGATACGACTGCTCACGAACGACCTCGCCGAGGTGGCGGCCATGAGTCGTCACGGCATCCACGTGTCCGGACGGCTGCCCCTCGCGGTCGGGACACCTCGGGAGAACCTCCGGCTTCTCGGCACGAAACGGGACCGGACGGGACACCACCTCGTGGAGGTGGTCACCGGTGCCCCGCCGCTCGGGGTGGGCAGAGCGCCCCTGCCCACGTGGAGCCGACCCGACGATGCGGTCCCGGGAGTCGGGTGAACGGGGCCATGCCCGCCAGAGCCATGCCCGTCAGAGCCATGCCCGCCAGAGCCATGCCCGAGCAGGGCTGCTGGAGATCTCCATCGAGGAATGCGTCCGCCACAGGGTGATGCAGGACAGTGTCTGCCCGGATAGGAGCCATGGATGAGTGACCACGTTTACGGACTCAGCGAGATCGTCGGTAGCAGCACGACCAGCGTCGAGGACGCCATCCGGACGGCCATCCGACAGGCGGCGCAGACCGTGCGCCACATCGAGTGGTTCGAGACGGGAGAGATCCGGGGGCACGTGGTCGACGGCGATGTCGCGTACTTCCAGGTGAAGCTGAAGCTGGGGTTCCGCATCGAGAATCGGTAGCCGTCGGCCTCTTGAGCTGCACGGTCCGGCGCCCCTGTGGTTCCTCGAGGAGTCTCGTCATCTCCCGCGATGAGTGACAAGCCCACCGCACACGTGACGTCGTTGTGGGCGCCGCTGCGCGTGCGTGCGTTCAGGGCGATGTGGCTGGCGCAGTTGGTCAGCATGCTGGGCACCTGGATGCAGACTGCGGGTGCGCAGTGGTTCCTGATCGACGAACCCGATTCGTCGGCCCTGGTCGCGCTCGTCCAGGTGGCGTCGATCCTGCCGATGCTGCTGTTCGCCCTTCCGGCAGGCGCGCTGGCCGACATCCTGGACCGGCGCAGGCTGCTGATCGGCGTGCAACTCCTCCAACTGGCCGTAGGTAGCTCGCTCAGCATCCTGACGGCCGTGGATCTGATGCCGCCCGCGCTGCTGCTCTTCTTCACCTTTCTGCTCGGTACGTGCCTGACCGCGACCCTGCCCGCGTACCAGGTCCTGGTCCAGTCGTTCGTGCCGCGCGAGCAGGTGCGGATGGTGGCCGCGCTGGGTGGCGTGGCCACGAACGGGGCCCGAGCCGTGGGTCCGGCGCTGGCAGGGGTGTTGTTGTCCCTGTCCGGGCCGGACGTCGTGTTCGGGTTCACGGCCGTGTCGGCTGTGGCCTTCCTCGTCGTGCTGGGTGTCGTGCGCCGTCCACCGGTCCCGACGGGCATGCCACCCGAGCGGTTCACGAGCGCCATGCGGACGGGTGGCCGATACGTGCGCAACTCGCCAGCCGTGCGCCGGTGGCTGCTGCGGGTCTTCCTCTTCGTGCTGCCCGGCGCCGCGATGTGGGCGTTGTTACCGCTGGTTGCCTCCGAGCGGCTGTCCAGCGGTTCCACGGGCTTCGGCGTGCTCCTCGGTAGCCTCGGGATCGGCGCGGTTGCCGGCGCCGCGGTGCTGCCGCACCTGGCTCCCAGGCTGTCAGCCAATCGGCTGCTGGTCCTGTCGGCGGTGCTCTTCGCCGTCTCGCTCGTAGCTTGTGTGACGGTGCCGGTACCAGCCGTGGTCGCGGTGCTCCTGGTACCTGGCGGCATGGCGTGGCTGCTCGTGCTCATGAGCGTCAGTGGGGCGTTGCAGGTCTTCTTGCCCCAATGGGTGCGCGCCCGTGGTCTGTCCACGTTCAACATGGTCTTCGCGGCCTCGCAGGCAACGGGCTCGCTCCTGTGGGGGCTCGTGGCACACGCCGTCGGGTTGCGTCCCACCTTTCTCGCGGCAGCCGTCCTCATGGTGGCCGGCGCGATGACTGTGGCGCTGTGGCCCCTCCCCGACGTGGCGCACCTCGACCGCGATCCGGCGATCTACTGGACAGACCCGGATCTGGCCTATGAGCCGGACCCTCAGGTGGGGCCGGTACTGGTGGTCGTGCGATACGTGGTCCCGCCCGAGGCGCAAGGGCCGTTTCTCGTGGCGATGGAGCCAGTGCGGCGTTCTCGGCTCCAGACCGGGGCGACGAGCTGCCAGCTCTACCGAGACGGATCCGATCCCTCGCTGTTCATGCTCGTCCACTCGTACGACACGTGGGAGGAGCACCTACGCCAGCACACCGGCCGGCTCACCGGTGCCGACCGACAACGCGAGGAGGTGGCCAACTCCTTCGCGGTCGACGTGGTGGGCGCGCACTTGTTCCCGGCCGTGGACCGGGACCTCGGCCTGACGCCGTCGGGCCCGACGGACGTGCGTTCTGGATCATGAGGCGGGCTCGGGAGGGCTCCCGTCGGTCGACGCGAGTCTCGGTGCGTCGTCAGAGCGGAGCTCACGGCGTCTGTCGAACGTAGTCGGCGACGGCGCCGACGGACAGGGGACCGCAACGCCCTGGCCGCCGCGTGGACGACCTGGTACCGCACGATCATCCTCCAGGTGATTCCCGATATCCGGCGGTCCTGCCTTCTTGAGCAGCGTTGTGGCCGGGGCGGTCACAGCCAGCCGACCGGTCCCTCGAGCAGGGTGCCCAGCTCGCGCCGGTTGATCGAGACGATCTGCGAGAGGTGTTCGTGCATGAGTGTCGAAGCAACGTCGCCGTCGCCGTCGACGATGACCCGGGCCACCTTCAGGTGGTCCCCGACCAGCAGCTCGTGGAGCTTGCGGACGTCCCCGACGGTGGAGAGGTGCTGTGCGACCAGCTGGCCGTACGCGCGGAACGTGAGCTGGAAGACCCGGTTGCCGGCCAGTCCGGACACCGCACCGTGGAAACCCTCATGGCCGGTCACGTAGACGTCGAGGTCGACGTGCTCGTCCGCCTCGACGTCACCGGACAGGTACGGGGCCATCACCTGCTCGCGCAGCGCAGCGTCCGGGTTGGTTGCGGCCATGCGGGCGAGCGTCGACTCCGCGAACACCCACGCCTCGAACAGCTCGTCGTACGTCGCTCCCGCGAGGTGGAAGAACAGCGCCTGCATCCTGCCCAGATTGGATGTGTCGACGGTGCCGACCACCGGGCCACCGCCCGGGCCGCGACGGATGCTGATCATCCCCTGGACCTCCAGGAGGCGCAACCCCTCGCGCAGGGACTCGCGGCTGACGCCGTACTGCTGCAGCATCTGCGATTCCAAGGGCAGGCTGTCCCCTGGCTGCAGCCCGGCGGCGGTGATGCTGTGCACGACGTCCCGAGCCACGACCTCTGCGACCTTGAGTGATCGGAGCAGGGAACCTCCAGCGCCAATCGGAATGCCCTTCACCGGACTTCCCGGCTTCGCGATGCTGGCGCCGGCCCGCTTCTTCCCCGTCATCCTCGCCCTCACTCTCCTGTCACGGACGGGACAACCCCGCTCGCCGACTGCGACCGGGTCGAGGCCCAGCACCTGGACCTCGTGGTCGACCTGACGGGTGCCAGAGCTCCGTAGGGGCTGAAGACCTGGCGATGACGCCGATCTGCCGATCGACGGGCCCCATCTCCGAGGGACCCTCCGGGCTGTCGGACCCGGCGGGAGGAAGGCCGGCGGTGGGGTGCGGCCGTCGAAGGACGCGGCGGGCGTTGCTGACCGGTCGGCACGACGACCACGCCCTGCAACTGCTCGCACTCGCCGCTGCAACGGACGACGAGCGCTCACTGGGCGGGAGGGCTTCGGCGCCCGCACGCTCGGGCGGCAGCTGAGCGTGTCCGATGGCCGCCACCACACGACAGGTCTCATGGCTGCCTCGAGGCCGGCCTTCACGACCTGATGAGCAGCGCGCCGGCTCCCCCCACGCCGACGGCCACACAGCCGAGGGCTGTGGGCCAGCCGAATACGCCGAGGCTCAGTGCCTGCCCGAGCGACGAGCTGCCCGCGCCTGCCGTGCAGAGGAACAGATCGGCCGCGGTGAGGGGCATGACGCACGTGCAGCTCTTGCCGGGCCGGAAGATGAGGAAGCCGTCGTTGCGGTGGTTCGTAGCCCGCGCAACTGCCATGACCTCCACGACCACCGCACCGACCAAGGGCGTCAGCAGACCGAGCAGCAGCACACCTGCCCCCACCTAGGGGACCGACGCCGTCCATGCGTGCAGCCAACCTGGCCTCATCCCAGACTCTCGAACTACCGAGCGGTGCCCTGCACCTCCCCTCCGCCCCGCATGTGGTTGCCGCCGTACGCCAGCATCACGAGACCCATGGCCAGGCACAGGATGAGGAGACCAGCGTCGATCGGTTCCATGTCAGGCGTCCTCTTCGGATCTGCGGATCATGTGGAGATGACGACGTCGCGCTGCCCAGCAGCGCGGGAGGCACGAGACGCCCACCGAAGATCGAGCCATCCTGAGGGTTCCCTCCGTCGACCAGCCCGCCAGACGACGACGTCCGGCTCGATCGGCGTGCGAGACCGCACCGGCCGCCCGGCCTGCGAAACCCTGCCTCGAGCCACGGGACGGGCATGCCGAGGTCGGGGCGGGACGGCGCCCGCGGCGCTCCGACCTGCCACCCAGCTGCCCTGCCAGCTCGAGGAGCGTCACATCGCGGCGTCCGATGCAGCAGGCACGACCGGCAACATGATGCGACTGCCGTCCGAGCCACCGAAGTGCACCTGCTGGCGAGCCGTGACGACGTCATCGCTGTCCCAGGCCCGCCCGCCGGTGTTCGGGTTCACGTCGAACCGTGGGCTGTTGCTACTCGACACCTGGACGCGAATCCGATGCCCCGTCAAGAAGACGTAGGACGTCGCGCCGAGCCCCACCCTGACGTCCAAGCCGGCATCCGGCTCACAATGAACCCGCCGGATTCCGTCGCAGACGCTCAAGGACCTGCCGTCGGGATGGACGTCGCACAGTCGAACGGTGAAGTCGGTCGAGACCGCGCTGGAGGACACTCGAAGATCGGCGTTCACCCAGCCCGTCACTTCCAGATCCTGTTCCACGGGATCGGATGTGAACGTCAGGACGTCATCGCGCGCCTCGATGTCATTCTGAACCACTGGTCCCTGGAGCACCGCCGAGTCCAGCACCAGGTGGGCACCGCCGGTGGTGGGCACCGGGTTCATCGGATCGTATTCGTAGGACGCGGTCTGCTGATCGTGCACCTGTGCCCAGTGCAGGCGACCCGAGTCGTCGGTCCTGTGCATGAAGAGCGGGGTCTCGACTGCTCGGGCGAGCGGCCAATCGTCTTCGTCGCGCCAGACGTTGTGACCCATCACGAACAGCTTCACCCGCTTGCGCTGACGAAAGGCGTGGTCGTCCCCCACGAGTTGCTGCCGGAACCAGCCGAGCTGCACGCCGTCCAGATAGAGTTTCGAGTGGCGGCCGAAGTCCACGTCTCCGACGCGGATGCTCCCCTGGCCACCGGTTCTGGGGGGGTAGTGGTTCCACGGACCGACGATGAGGTACTGGCCGTCCCGGGCCGCGTCCGTGGCTGCCCCGCTGCGTAGCCCCTGGTAGTTCCTGAGCGTGCCGACGTGGAACTGGTCGAACCAACTGGTGACGTGCAGGGCCGGCACGTCGATGTCGCCGTACCGGTTCTCCTGTGAGATCGCCTCCCAGTAGGGGTCATCAGGCCTCGTCTTCTCGACCCAGTCCATGAACCACGGCGTCAGGACGGCCAAGGCACCGTCGGACCGACCCAACCGGTCCTTCAATGGGAGGTCCAAAGCCGCCTGCGGCAGATCGGCGAGGACTTCCTCGATCTCGGCGCGGAGGCGACGGAGTTCTCTGCTGTCGAGGTCGGCGAAGCGGAACGAACCGTAGGCTGTCGTTCCGAGTGAGACCGTCAGCAGGCCGCCCAGCTCGAACGCACCACCGAAGTACGACCGTCCCTCGTGGTAGTCCGAACTGGCCTGGATCGGACTGATGGCGCGCAGGTGAGGAGGCCGCGCCGAAGCAGCCGCCATCTGGGTCGCCCCGTGGTACGAGCTACCGAACATCCCGACGTCGCCGTTGCACCACGGCTGTGCCGCGCACCACTCGACGGTGTCGTAGCCGTCGTCGCGCTCGACGAACGGCTGGTGCTGCCCTTCCGAGCTCGCCCGGCCCCGCACGTCTTGGATCACGACGGCGAAACCTCTGATCACCGCCGAGATCTGGTCGAGATCGACGAGCGTCCCGAATGGCATGTTCTTGTCGTAGGGCGTTCGCTTGAGCAGGACCGGCCAGCGCCCCTCCCCCGGCCTGTAGACGTCTGCCCTCAGAGTCGTCCCGTCTCGCATGGGGACCTCGACGTCCCGTTCGACGACCAGGTTCTTGAACGCGTCCTCTGTCAGACTCACTGCCAGCCTCTCTCCTCACGTGGCAACCACCGAACGCGACACCGAAGGCGCTAGCCGACGGACTGGAAGAGCGTCCCGCTCACACCGCTGTCCGGAGGCGGATACGAAACACCTCATCTGACGTGCAGCCCTGCCACTGCCACGCGTGCTTGCGGCCGTCTTGCCGGTCACCGCCCCTCACCTGGGTCCTCCATGCGCGTGCGTGAGCTGCAGGGCGCCCGTGGATGGCGTGTGGAGATGGCAGGCAACGGTTCCCCCGCCTTCGACGCGCGTGATGGCCGGGACGTCGGAAGCGCACTTGTCCATCGCAAACCCGCAACGGGTGTGGAAGGGGCAGCCGGCCGGCGGCGCGCTGGGGTCCGGCGGATCACCCCGCAGGAGCACGCGGTCGTTCCGGCGCGCCAATGTGGGGTCGGGCTGCGGGATGGCGCTGAGCAGAGCCTTCGTGTACGGGTGCTCCGGCTGGTTGTAGACGCGTTCGGTCGGGCCGATCTCGACGATCCGCCCGAGATACATCACGGCGGTGCGCTGCGCGATGTGCCGCACCACGGCAAGGTCATGCGCGATGAACAGGTAGGAGAGTCCGAGTTCATCGCGAAGATCCTTGAGCAGGTTGAGGACCTGGTTCTGGGTCGACATGTCGAGGGCGCTGACGGCCTCGTCGCACACGATGAGCTTCGGATTCGTCGCCAAGGCTCGAGCGATCGCGATCCGCTGCCGCTGCCCACCGGAGAATTCATGAGGGTAACGATGGATCTGATGGGACGAGAGACGCACCAGGTCGAAGAGCTCCTCGATGCGGCGTTCCTTTTCCCGTCCCGTCAACTTCTGATGCAGCTGCAGCGGTATTCCCACGCTGTCGCCCACCGTCATCGACGGATCGAGTGACGAGTAGGGATCCTGGAAGACCATCTGCATGTCTCGGCGCTTCGCCCTCAGCTCGCGCCGCGAGAGTGACTCGAGGTCTACGCCCTCGAACGTCACCGAGCCACCGCTCTTGGGCACCAGGCGAAGAACAGCCCGCGCCGTGGTCGACTTCCCCGACCCGGATTCGCCGACCAGCGCCAGAGTCTCGCCGCGGTCCAGCGTGAACGACACGCCATCGACCGCTCTGACCACCCGGCGATCGCGTGCCCATCCCCGGCCGCGCACGGGGAAGGAGACCCGCAGATCGTCCACCTGCAGGAGGGGACCCTCGGTCATCTGACACCTCGCAGATCGAGTTCCTGGAAGCGGATGCAGCGCACGTCCCTGTCCGAACCCGGGACCTGGATCAACTGCGGACTCGGGACCGCTCTCACACAGGCGTCGACCGCGTAGCCGCATCGCGTGTGGAAACGACAGCCGAGTGGCATCTTGCCGGCGTCCGGGACCCGCCCGGGGATCGTGGACAGTCGCGCCTCACCCGTGGAGACCTGCGGCAGCGACCTGATCAGGCCTTCGGTGTACGGGTGCAGCGGAGCCTCGAAGACAGCGTTCACCGGCCCCGTCTCCACGACCTGCCCGGCGTACATCACGGCGACCCGGTCACAGATTTCCGAGACCACCCCGAGGTCGTGGGTGACCATCAGGACCGACATGCCCATCTCGGCACGCAGGTGCAGGAGGAGATCGAGGATCTGCGCCTGCACGGTGACGTCCAGCGCGGTCGTCGGCTCGTCGGCGATCAACAGCTTCGGTTTGCACGCCAACGCGATGGCCAGCATGACCCGCTGCCGCATACCGCCGGAGAACTCGTGTGGATAGGAGCGGACGCGCTGGGGCGCATTGGGGATGCCCACGGTGCCCAGCATCTGGATCGCGAGATCCCGCCCGGCTTTCCGCCCGAGCCCCAGATGACGCCGACCGACCTCGGCGATCTGATCGCCCACCGTGAACGCCGGGTTGAGACTCGTCATCGGTTCCTGGAAGACCATGGCGATGTCCCGGCCGCGCATCTCGCGGAGTTGCTTCGGCGAGTCCTTCAGCAGGTCGCGACCGTCGAAGGTGATCGAGCCGCCCACCACCCGGCTGATCCGCTCGGGGATCAGCCCCATGATCGACAGCCCCGTGACCGTCTTACCGGATCCCGACTCGCCGACGAGACCCACGACCTCGCCCTGCGCCACGTCGAGGGACACGCCGTCGACAACGGGTACCCATCCGTGCTGTGTCGCGAACTCCACGACCAGACCGCGGATGCTGATGACGGCGGGCACGGTGGACGCCGGGGTGGCCGAGGCAGTCGGCGCGCTCATCGGGCCACGTGCCGACGTCGAGCTCGGAAGGGCGCACCTGCCGTCAACGGAGCTCCCTGGCGGGGAAGCCGAGGGCACGCCGGGTGATGCGATGAGATGTCCTGCTCCAATCCGTACAGCAGCTTCACGAGGTCGCCTCCTCGACGTCCTTGACCGGCTCGACGTCCTTCGCCCGACGCTTGCGCGCGCGCGATTCCCTGCCGAAGGCATCGCTGATGCCGTCGCCGAGGACGTTGAACGCCAGAGTGGTCAGGGCGATCACCAGGCCCGGCCAGTAGATGAGGAGCGGCGCCACCCGGATGCTGCGGAAGGCATCACCGAGGAGGACCCCCCAACTGGCATCCGGGGGAAGAACGCCCAGCCCGAGAAAGCTCAGACTCGCCTCCGCCAGGATGGCGGACGCCGTCATCAGGGAGAGCTGGATCGTCAACGGCGGCAGGATGTTGACCAGCACGTGGCGGCGGATGATCGTGTTGGCCGGCAGGCCGATGCTGACAGCCGCCTCGACGTACGTCTCCTCACGCACGGCGAGGGTGGCACCACGTACCAATCGGAACACGCGCGGCGAGTACACCACGCCCAGCGCGAACATCGCATTCGTCAAACCGGGGCCCAGAGCGGCGATGATGGCGATGGCCAGCACCAGCGTCGGAAGGCTCATCAGGACGTCGGCGACTCGACTCGTCACCGCATCGATGCGCCCGCGGAAGTAGCCCGCCACGAGTCCGAAGGGGACGCCCAGCACGAAAGCGACACCGACCGCGAGTGCCGCGGCCGTCAGCGAGATCCGCGATGCGTACAGCAGGCGCGTCAGGAAGTCCCGGCCCAGTCCGTCGGTACCGAGGGGGTGTGCCCAGCTCGGGGGCCCGTACCTGTTCGCGACGTCGGGCACCGAGGGGTCGTAGGGGGTCAGCCACGGGGCCAGCAGGCCGCTCACGATGACCAGGACCAGGAACGCGACAGCCACCATGGCAGTCCGGTTGGACCTCAGGCGACGCCAGAACGAGTTCTTCGTCTCCGAGCGCACCGCCGCTTCGGTGGACTCCGCCGGAGCGCCGTCCACCAGCTCGTCGTCCGTGGACATCGTCATGGTCAGCTCCGCAGCTTCGGGTTGAAGTAGAGGTACGACACATCGACCGTGAAGTTGACGAGCAGGACCGCTACAGCGGAGACCATGACCACTCCCTGGACGACCGGGAAGTCACTGTTGAACACGGACTGCAGCACGAGTTGACCGATTCCTGGCAGGGCGAAGACCTGCTCGATGACCACGGTTCCGCCGATCAGCTGAGCGAGCTGGATACCGATCACCGTCGCCACCGGAACGGCAGCGTTCTTCCCCGCGTGCTTGAAGAGGATCGATCCCCCGCTGAGTCCTTTCGCGCGGGCCGTACGAACGTAGTCGGCTCGCCAGACTGACGCGAGACTGGCCCTGGTCTGACGTGCGATCTCTGCAGCGAACGCGAGGGACAACGCCGCCGCGGGCAGAATCAGGTGGCTGAACCACTGCCCCAGTCCGTCGCTGATCGGGACGTAGCCGTTAGCAGGGAGCCAACGAGTCGAGATCGCGAATATGGTGATCAAGACGCCTGCAACCCAGAAGTTCGGGACAGCGAGGCCGAGTGAGGACACACCGGTGACCAACCGGTCCATGACGCTGCCGTGCCTCATACCCGCGACCACCCCAGCGGGCACACCGATCAAAAGTGCAAAGAGGAGCGTCACGAAGATGAGTGATATCGACACCGGAAGACGCCCGGCAATCAAGTCGCCCACGGATGCAGTGGTCCCCAGAGACGTCCCCATGTCGCCCTGGACCAGTCCGCCGAGCCATTCGACATACCGGTACAGGAACGGATCGTTCAGGCCGAGGGTCTCGCGGACCGCCTCGATCTGCTCGGGGGTGGGGGCCTCACCCGCCAGACGAACAGCGGGATCGCCTGGAATGAGGAGCTGCAGAGAGAATACGATCATGGACACGAGCAGGAGGGTCACGATCATGCCCAGCAACTGACGCGTCAAGCCGACCGCGGTACGCATCGTCATCCCCTGTTCTCAGTCGCGCTCGCTGCTACCGGAGTGGGTTCGCCGGCGGGGGCGCTGGTCAGGCGCCCCCGCCGGCACGGGTCGCCGAGATCTACTGGGCCGCGATCGAGACTCCGCGAAGCACACGAGCCTTGTCCCGGTAGTGCTCGAGGCCCTGCACGCGACTCCCAGCCACCTGGATGTCGGTCTCAGCACACAGAGGCAGATTCGGACCAGCAACTTCGGCTGCGACCTCCATCAGCTCGCCGTACACCTCAGCACGAGCGTCCTGGTCGACGGCCTGCAATCCGGCCTGGTGCAACTCGATGAGCCGCTCGTCGGTCAAGCCGCCCGGGTTCCAGAAGCCCTCCGGCGTGTAGAACGACTGGGTATCGCCAGACGGGTCTGCGGCGGCCCAGAGAGTGGTGAGAACCGCGTCAGCTGTCTTCTGGACGGCGAAGTTCTCGGTGAGCGCGGGGGTGTCGTAAGGAACGACTTGGACATCGACGCCGATCTCCGCCCAATTGGACTGCAGGAGTTGTGCGGCAGCCTGATAGTCGGGGCCGTTGAACACTTGCAGTTCGAAGCTGAACCCGTTCGGGAGGCCAGCCTCGGCCAAGAGGCTCTTGGCGCGCTCGAGATCGAACTCCGGCGACTCCAGATCCTTGTTGCTCGCCCAGTGCGCCGGCGGGAACAGCTGCCCGGTGGGCTCGCAGTACCCGCTCATCAGCTCATCGACGCCGTCGCGGTCGATTGCGAGGTTGAGGGCCTGTCGTACACGTGCATCGGCGAACTCCGAACGCGACGTGTTCAAGATGACCTGTCGGACCTGGGTGCTCTCCAGAGCATCCACGACAACGTCCGGGTTGTCCTCCACGGCTGCCAGCTGATCGGGGTAGAGGAACGTCGCGCTCGCCGGGTCCGTCAGCACCGTGTTCAGCTTGACCTCATCGCCACCATACGTGATCACCAGGTGGTTGACCTTGATGGCGTCGGGATCCCAGTAGTCATCGACGGCTTCGTACTCCACGCGGTCGCCCGGAACGTACTCAGCGATCTCGTACGCGCCTGATCCGCCGGTCGGGTTGACGTCCTGGCCCGGGTCGTCGAACACCGCTGGACTCATCATCATCCCGGCCGGACCGGAGAGCAGCGCCAGCAGCGGCGTGGCCGGCCCAGCGGTCCTGATCCGGACCGTCTGGTCGTCGACGACCTCGACGCTCTCGATGAACTCCAACTGGCCGGCGTTCACCGAACCGGGGAGGGTCATGCTCCGCTCGAGGTTCGCCTTGACCGACTCAGCGTCGAACGGCGTGCCGTCGTGGTACTGCCAGTCCTCGATCAGCGACAGCTCCAGGGTGTTGGGGTCCGGGAACTCCCACGAGGCGGCCAGCATGGGCTCCACGCCGAGCTCACTCGTGCGATGCGTGAGCGTGTCGTAGATCGGCCAGAGCTGGGTGGAGAACGCTACGTGGGCGATCTTGTCAGGATCGAAGGTCGCGTTGTCCACCGTGTAGACGAACGTGAAGGTCGCGTCAGGATCAGCGGCGGCCTCCGCGCCGGCGGCCTGCGAACCGGAGGAGCCACCCCCCGAACAGGCCGTCAGCGCCAGGACAGCCGACGCCGCGGCCGCGACCCAGTAGGAGGTCCGTCTCATTCCTTCGCTCCTTCGACGTTCAGTGGTCAGCTCGTCGTTGCCAGCGGTGCTGGTCCTGGCGTGATCGACGTGCCAGCAGGACGGGCGAGAGGACAGGGCGACCGGTCACCAGGCCGCTCAACGTGTGACTGCGATCATCATGAGGAATGGACGGTAACGTAGCACCGCGGCGACGTCCAGCACCGGCCCCGGACACCCGCCCGACCCCCGCACCGACGCCGGACAGAGGGCGGCGAAGGTGAGCCGGTGGCGCGCTCTGCCCCGTCCGGACTGCCGCAGCACCCCGGCTGCGCCAGGAGCGAGGGGCTACGGCTCGTGCGACGCACGCACCGTGCCGCGATCGGGCACGGCGGTCCGGGATCGCGGTCGCCGTTGCTCTCGGACGCGATCGCCTGGGCGATCTCGTCACGTGGGACCGTCGGCGAGCCCAGGCGCTCCTCGCCGGGCTCCGGGCCTGCAGTGGTCCGGGGAGTCCTGCGCGACGTGCCAGGGACGAGGCGCGAGGTGTCACCGAGGAGGCCTTCGCCGCCGGCGCCACGGCCGCGCGACGGCGAACTGGTGTCGGTGCCCAGCAAGCGCCGGGCGGGCACCTCACCGCCTGCTGTTCGGGCCGGCCGAAGAGACGGCTCCGCTCCGTGAGGCCAACACCGTGCGCTCTGGCGCGGCGGGGCTCAGAGCGGTGACCCAGCCGGCCTTCCTGTGCTCATGCGGCGAGTGGGATCTGGGAGATGTCGAGGCGGCCGCCCTTCCGTACCTCTACGCCTGTACCAGCCTCGTGGTTCTCGGGAGTCTGACGTGGCGTCGAGTGACGCACCGTTCGGCGAGGTCGATGCGTGACGGATCATCGCCGGTGCGGCTCGCCGAACGACGCCTGGGGCGGGGCTGGTCGGCGGTGCCGAGGAGCAGGTCCTCGGGCTGGCGGGCCGGCACGATCACCGGAGTCCGGCGGACGAGCCGGGCGGACCGGCACGCCGCCCGAGGGGCAGTGACCGGCCTGACCTCGTGCTGCTCGATGTCCCCTCGCCGTCCCCCTCGCCGATGCGCTGGCCGAGCCGAGTGCCGAGCGCGTCCGCCGCAGCGTGCTGGGGACCAGCGTCGTACGACGAGCATCAGACCTCGGTCAGCCGGTGTAGTCGACCTCGGTCCGCCACTGCGCCGGGTCCTGATGAGCGGCCCTGAAGATCGCCGCGGCAACCCGGTCCGGGGTGAACGGGCCCTCTCGGCCCAGCACACCGCGGACGGTGACCGAGACCGCCCTGATGCCCTGCTCCGCCAGGGCGCCGTCGATGCTCTTCACCAGGTTCCGCAGGCCTGCCTTCTGGACCCCGAGCGAGGCGGCGCCGCTCGAGGGCTCGTCCGCTGCCATCGACCCGGTGGCGGTCACCCGCGCGCCCGGGCGCAGGGACGGCCGGAGGGCCTGGAGTGCGGTCAGGAGGGCGCCGACGCCGAGGGCGACGTCGGCGAGCAGTTCGGGGACGCTCAGGGTGAGCGGGTCGGCCGCCCGGTAGGTGCTGGGGTTGAAGTGCAGGACGGCGACCGGACCGAGCTCGGTGGCCAGCTGGCCCAGCGCCGTCCGCGCGGCACCGTCGTCGGTGACATCGACCTGGACGGTGCGCACCCTCGCACCCCGGGCTCCGAGGTCATCAGCCAGGACGGCGAGCTGGTCCTGCTCGGTTCCGGCGAGCCCGACGGGGTGCCCGGCGTCAGCCCACAGGCGGGCGAGTGACCCGCTGACGCCCGGTCCGGCTCCGACGATGATCACCGAACCCTTGTCGGCTGGCTTGGCCTGGTCCACTTCTCTCTCCTCGTCGTCCGCGCGCCGGTCTCGTACAGGTGGGCCGTCAGGTGGTCAGCACGATCGTTCCGATGTGCTCTCTCGCCTCCAGCATCCGGTGGGTGGCGGCAGCCCGGGTCGGAGGCAGCGTGCTGTGGATGACCGGCCGGACCGCGTCTTTCCTCATGGCCGGCCACAGGTGGTCTCGACGTCCACGCTCACCGGCGCCTTCTCCTCGACCGGATGCGGCGTTGCGATGCGGCCATCGCACTGGCCCGCTCCTGCATCAGCCGTCCGAGGATCAGCCACCGCGCATCCTACGCACGTCACCCGTGTCCGCACTGTTCATCTGCTCCTCGCGGATGCACGACCGATGCTGTTCAGAGCGCACGGAAGGGCTGTCCGCGGGAGCTCCATACCGGTGATCTCCGCGCAACTGCAGGACCTGAGCGAGGTCCGAGTCCAGCTGCGCGACGATCCACGCGATCTGCGCGCGCAGTCATGCCGACGCCCACCTCGCAGGCACACACCGCGGACCCCCGACCGGTGGGGACACCGCAGCCGATCACAGCGGCAGCATCCCGGGCGCATGATCGACCCGAAGCGCCTCCGGCAGCGCGGATCACTCCGACAAGGCGATGGAAGCGCTGGCGCCGTTACCGATAGTCGGACACAGTCATCCCGCATCTCGTGTCGAGGGGTTGCGACGGACGTTTCCCACCGGATGGACATGTACCTGGCCTACTGGAGGAACAGCGGCCTCAGGACAGCGGGCCAGACAGAGGAGTGAGAGCAGGGTGACGAGCAAGGAGGAAACCGGCGCGCGCACGGGGAAGAAGCAGATCGGCCCCAGCATCGCGGAGTCGGGAAGTCCGGTGAAGGGCATCCCGGTCGCCGCCGGAGGTTCGGTGCTCCGACCGCTCAAGGCCGCGGAGGTCGTGGCTCGGGACGTCGTGCGCAGCATCACCGCCGCCGGGCTCCAGCCCGGGGACAGCCTGCCCTCGGAAGCCCAGATGCTGCAGCAGTACGGCGTCAGCCGCGAGTCCCTGCGCGAGGGGCTGCGCCTCCTGGAGGTCCAGGGGATGATCAGCATCCGTCGCGGCCCCGGCGGTGGCCCGGTGGTCGGCACCGTCGACACGGCCAATCTGGGCAGGATGCAGGCGCTGTTCTTCCACCTCGCGGGGGCGACGTACGACGAGCTGTTCGAGGCGTGGGTGTTCGCGGAGTCGACGCTCGCCCGCATGGCCGCGATGAATCCCGACGCTGCGCTGCGTGAGCAGGTGATGGCCCCGTACCTGTCCGGTGACGTCGAGGCGGACGAGCACGTCGACCTCGACGTCTACGTGACCGGCCACGAGGGTTTCCACGGTGCGGTGTCCGGCCTGGCCGGCAACCGGGTCTTCCAGATCACGTTCCGCGCGTACGGCCAGATCGTCGCCCACCACGTCTCCACCGTCGGGGACGTCCGCAAGCTGCACAAGCGATTGGTCGAGGACCACCTCAAGCTGGCCCGGGTCATCGTCGACGGCGACGGGGAGTTCGCCTCGACACTCATGCACGAGCACCTCTCACAGATCATCGGCATCAACCGGCGCGAGCTGGGCTCCCTGCTCGAGGGACCGGTCGGCTGGCTGTGACCGCCCCTCGGTCGTGGGCACCGGCGGATACGGCGTGACGAACGGCCACGACGTCTGGGGTGCGATCGACCCCGGCGAAGTGGTAGGGGCTCTGCGCGCCGTCGTCCACGAGGCGAAGCGCCCGGAGACGGCGGTGCAGCTGCTGCACTGAGCGCCAGAGCCGCACCAGGGCGGTGGACCGTCACGAAGGACGACTCCCAGGACAGCCGGAGATGCAGCGCCGGAAGACACGCGCGGCCCTGAGGTCCGCCTCTGCCCCGACTCGTTCACGGGCACCTTCCCAGCGCGGGAGGTCGCAGCGGCCCTCGCGCACGGGGTGCACGAGGCCGGCGGCCGACCTGTCGTGCTACCCCCTTGCCGACGGCGGGAGGGCACCGCACAGGCCCTGCTGGACGCCGTCGGGGGCGCCTGGCTCGAGATCACGGCCACCGGTCCCCTCAGCGAGCCGGTGCCGGCGCGTCTGGCCCTCCTGGCCGACGGCCGTACGGCGGGGTGGACGTCGCTGCGGCGAGCGGCTTGCCACTCGTCGCTCCGGAGGACCGGGACGCCGAGCGCGCCACCAGTCACGGCACGGGGGAACTCCTCGCGCGGGCGGCTCGCGAGGGAGCCCGCACGGTGTACGTCGCCTGCGGCGGGAACGCGAACGGACGGCGGTCACGGCGCCGTCCAGGCCGTCCGCGCCGGCGGTGGCCTGAAGGGAGCACGGCTGGTGGTGCTCAGCGACGTCACGACGCCGTTCGAGGAGGCCGCCACGGTCGTCGGTCCGCAGAAGGGCGCCGCACCCGATGCGGTCGGGCGGCTCACCGACCACCTGCACCGGCTCACCGCCGGCTTCCCTCGGGATCCTCGCGGACTGCCCCGGTCCGGCGCAGCCGGCGGCCTGGCCGGCGGTCTGTGGGCCTTCTCCGACGCGGAGCTCACGTCGGGCATCGACGCCGTGATGGACGCGGCGAGTGTCGACGACGCCAGCCCTCGCGCCGCCGTCGTCGTGACGGGTGAGGGCCGCCTGAACGACCAGAGCATGCGGGGCAGGGTCGTGTCGGGGGTCGTGCGCCGCGCCGTGGGCCGCCCCGTCTACGTGTGCGCCGGCTACATCGCTCCCGGACCATGCCGTGCGGGAGGCCGGCTTCCGCGCGGCGCTGGTCACGCTCGATCTGGAGGACCTCGTGCGAGCGGGCGCGCGCATCACCCGCATGCACGTCGGAGCGCACCGCGACGGTCGGAGCACGGAGCGACTGCTTGATGGACCACATCCCGGTGGGGAGTTGGTGTGTCGCCCGTGAGATCGCGATGCCGCACCGTCGGTCCGCCTCGACGACGCCGGGGCGGCCACGTCCGGACCTGGGCGTGGTACCTGGACGGGAAGCCGGCCGACCGCAGCGTGGGGGCCACGTCTGCCTGAGCCGACGGCTCACCCCTGGTGCCATGCACGCGGCGGCCTCGTCGGCCGTCCGTTGGTCGTCCACGACGAGGGACCTCAGTGCTGGAGCGACGATCTGTCCGACGACGCGAGCGCCGTCAGCATGCCGCCCCTGTCCAGTTCCGTGGATGTCCCTCCTTGATCACACTCGTCGATCACCACGGGAATCAGCGAGCGTGGCGAAGGGCGCGACGTCACCGGTCCGCTGCTTCTCGAAGCGGGATCCTGATCTCAGCGTGCGGTGAGGGCCTGGACAGAGGTTGCGGCGTCGGTCGTGGTCGTCCCCGGGGCCAGTGACCGCCGCAGGGCGAGAGTGGCTCTGGGCCAGGAGACGATGACCGCGCCGACGATGGTCTCGTCTGATGCGCCGTAGATGGCGGCGAAGCGCGGACGGGGAGCGGCGCCGTCGCTGATCACGGGCTGGTTCTCGATGATGTCGGTCAGCTCGCCGCGAGCGGGGTCTCCGAGAACCTGGATCTGCCAGTCGTACTGATCGCTCCACACGTACGGGCGGGGCCGGTGCTCGGGAGCATCGCCGTGCACGATGACCTTTGCCACGACCGCTGCTTGCTCAACAGCGTTGGTCCAATGCTCGTGTCGGCGTTGGACGCCGTCGTGGGGATCGAGCCAGCGCGCAGCATCGCCGACGGCGTAGATCCCAGCGACGTCGGTCGCTCTTCCTCGGGCGTCGCAGGCGACACCGTTCACCAGGTCGAGACCGGACCCGGACAGCCACTCGGTGTTCGGCACGGTTCCGATCCCGACGATGACGACGTCGCAGGTGAGGACTGTCGAGTCAGACAGGGACAGCTGGATGCCCGAGGTGTTCTTCTGGATCGACTCGACGCGGGTGCTCAGCAGGAGCTTCACGCCTCGGTCCTGGTGCAGCTCGATGAACCGCTCGGCGAGCGTGCCTCCCAGCACGCGCGCCATCGGGTGTGGGAGCGGGTCGATCATCGTGACGTCCACGCCCAGGCCCCGGGCTGTGGCGGCTACCTCGGCGCCGATGAATCCTGCACCGACGACCGCGATGCTGGTTGCGCCGTCGAGTGCGCGTCGGAGCTGATCGGCGTCCTGGAGATCCCGGAGGGAGAGCACCCCCTCGACGGTGTCCCACGGGGTGGCTCGGGGGCTGCTGCCGGTCGCTATGACCAGGTGCTCGTAACTGATCCGCGAACCGTCCGCGAGTTCCACCACGTCCCAGTCGGGATCGATGCCAACCGCTCGGGCCCCGAGCACCATCTCCACATCGAGGTCGCCCGCTTCCTCCTGTGTGAGGAGGGTGAACTGGTCCAGAGACCTAGTGCCCGCCAGATACTGCTTGGACAAGGGTGGCCTGTCGTAGGGCTCGACGAGTTCCTCGGTCAGCAGACGGATCCGACCTCCGTAGCCTTCCCTTCGCAACCCCTGGACCGTTCGGACGGCACCGATGGAGCCACCGACGACCACGACGCCTGCTGGTGCTTCGCTCATCGCTCACGCTGCCCAATGTCGGGTCCGGCGAGGGTCCGCCGGATGTCGAGTCAGGCTATCGTCCGTCCCGGCGCCGGACGCGCTGCTGCTCGTCAACACGGAGGTCAACCGGTTCGTCGGTCCTGCGATCCCGGGACTGGTCATCGGCTCGCTGAGCTGCGGCACGGCTGTGGTGTTCTTGCCCCTGGGGTCCTCGCTTGGTCGGTCTGCTGTTCACCGCGGCGCTGCGCGGCCAGGCGCCGTGGGCGGACGAGGCGACTGCTGCAGCTCCGGTTGACGGTGGTTGGGACTGATCTTGCCGCGACGGCGGCCTGAGTGGTGAAGGCGAGTTCGTACTCGACCGGCGTGAGCTCGCCGAGGGCGCGCTGGCGCCGGCGGCGGTTGTAGGTGTGCTCGATGCAGAACACGACCGCGGCGTGGAGTTCGTCGCGGGTGCGCCAGCGCCGGCGGTCGAGGACGTTCTTCTGCAGCAGTGCGTGCCAGGACTCCATGGCGGCGTTGTCACTCGCGGAGGCGACGCGGCCCATGGAGCCCTGGAGCCCGGCGGCTGTCAGAACCGCCCGGGAGGATCGTGCTCACATCGAGATCCGCGGTCGCTGTGCACGACCACGAGACCCCTCGGCCGGCGTCGAGCCACGGCCGTGCGCAGCGCCGTGACGGCCGGCTGCGCGGTCATCCGTTCATCGATCGCGTAGCCGACGATGCAGTTGCTGAACAGGTCCCTGATCACGCAGCAGTACAGCTTGCCCTCGCCGGTGGGGTGCTCGGTGAGTCGGTGACCCAGACCTGGTCGGGGCGTTGTGCGGTGGAGTTCCGCTGCACGTGGTCGTCGTGCACCGCCGGGCCAGGGCTCGTGCCGGCGCCGCGCCGGCCCTTGCGCACCGTGGTCGACCACAGCCTCTGCTGGGAGCACAGCCGCCAGGTGCGCCGCTCACCGGCGACCAGCCCGGCGCCAGCGACCTCGTCGGCGAGAAACCGGTAGCCGAACTCCGGGTCATCGCCGTGGGCGTCGATCAGCGCGTGGGTGAGGTGGGCGTCCTCGAGGTCGCGCCGGCTCACCGGAGCCGGCAGCCAGGCGCAGGAGGCCTGGGTCGAGTGGCCCAGCACCCCGCAGGTCAGCCGCACCGGGATGCCCTCGGCGGCCAGGTCACCGACCAGCGGGTAACTCGTTCAGGGGAGACTGCCGGCCGCGAAGTAGGCCGTCGCCCGGCGCAGGATCTCGTTCTCCATCTCCAGCCGTCGCTTCTCCCGGCGCAGCTGCACGAGCCCGCTCTGCTCGGCACTGGTCTGCCCATCGACGACGCCGTCATCGATGTCGGCCAGGCGCACCCAACGACGCACCGACTCGACCGGGATGTCGAAATCGGCAGCGACCTCGGCCTGGCTCAGATCACCGCGGCGGGCGGTCCGCACGACGTCACGCTCAAACTCCGGCAGGAACTTCTTGGGCACAGCGACGTCCTCTCCGCGGGACAAGATCCCGCAGGACGAGTGTCAACCGAAGTCGCAGCGGTGCCCGCGTAGCACCGAACTTGGGGCAGTTGTGTCAGAACAAGCTCACGCAGAAGGCTGAACCGTATGGCCGTGCGTCGTTGCTGAGCTTGGTCCGGTCGACCGCCTCGCAGGACCGGCGGCTGCCTGGGCGCGATACCTTCGGTCGCTCGCTGCTCCGAGGCCTGTCCTTCATGCCCGACCAGCCGCCGCCGTCCGCCTTCACCCTGGAGTGCCCCGTGACCGAGCCCTCGCCTCCTGCGTCGGCGCAACCCGAATTCGGTCTGCGCTGGGGCATCAAGGGATCGTTCCTCGAGTACCTCCAGCGGATGCCGGATGGCAGAGGCTGGTTGGGCGATGGCGCCGTGGCGGTCGGGACGAACGAGATCCTCTTCCCGCCGGAGCGATCAGGGTGGCGGTCCTCCCCCGATGGTGTCCCGGACAGGTTCTGGGCTTTCCGCGGCGACGTCCGCTTCACTGGTCACTTCGGGATGCTCTTCGTCCGCGTGGCGTTCCCCGTGCTGACCCTCCGCGGCGAGCTTGCCGAGCTCACCGTCGCACCCCTCAAGGACACGGAGGGCGCGGAGCGGTTGACGCTGGTCACGCTTCGTCTCGCGCAGCAGCCTTCGCCGGAGGGGATCGAGATCTGGCGCGGCACGGAGGTCCGGCTGACCGGGACCGGTGCCGGGTTGTTCAACGACGTCTATCCGCCCGGAGAGGAGTTCGAGCCGCTCACGGTGACTGTGCCCCTGCTCGACGCGGGCGGATGACCAGTGCGACGCCGCCGCCGGCCCGACGTTCGAGGCCAGAGTTGCTCTCCTCCCCCCGACTGAGCGACAGCCGAGAACAGGCGGGGAGAGGTGACCAGGATCAGCCGAGACGGTGTCGAGCACCAGCCGATACCGATCCGTCGAGGATCAGCCGGGCTCGCACAGGGAGGTGCTCCCCGATTGGAGGGGGCGGAGGGTGTAGGGGTGGAGGTGCGGGAAGGTGGCGTGGCTCTTGCCGGCCGGATACCAGTGCACCGCCCGAACCTTCGCGTTGTCCGGAGTCCTGAACTGGTACAGGTACGCCGACGTGGTGACCCGCCAGCGCCCCTGCTGGATGTCGTACTTCTCGGGGTCGGTCGGGATGTTCCGGTAGTGCATGGAAGCCAGGAACCGGCAGCCGGCCGCGTCTCCGCGCAGTACGAGGCCGTCTCCGCCGTTCAGGCTCCAGACGTGCGTTTCGCCCGTGGTCGCCCGACCGGCGGGCGAGACGATCTTGCCCGTGCCGAGGCAGGCCACCGCTCGTTCGAGAGAGGGGCCAGGAACGCTTCGACCGCTTGACACGGCGACGCTCCCGGCACGAGGCGTCAGCGGACGGGAAGTAGCGCCACGAGCACGTCGAGCAGCCCGGGGTGGGCATCGGGGTCGACGTCTTCGAAGTCTCCACCGTCGCGTGCCGCGAGGAACTCTTCGCCGCTCAGGTCCAAGGCGGTGCGGGCGATTCGGTCGAAGGCCGCGGCGGCTTCGTCAGGGGTGAGTTCAGTGACGCCGACAGACGCGCTGTGGCGGGATCCCGCCGGCAGAGTCCGCAAACGCCCACAGAACGCCCGGGAGTACCCGGTCGGCGGCGCGGGTCAGACCACCAGCTCGATCTCGATCTCCGGGACGCGCGGGAGGGCAAGGACCTGTTCGAACTCCGCCACGTCGGTGATCGACACCTCCATGGCCGAGCCGAAGGTGTCACGCATGCGCTGGGCGTCGTCCCGGCTCGCCTCCATCGCCTCGCGGCTGTCGAACGTGACCGCGGACACCGCCCGCCCCTCGACGCGGTCGATCAGGAGGCTGACGTCGGAGAACCCCGGCATGTCCTCCAGCTGCGACACGAGCGTCATCCGGTAGGCGTCGAGGACCCGGTCGACGTGGTGGACGTCCATCTTGCTCCAGACCACACGGGTGCAGGCGCCCTCAGGAGCGTCGTAGAGGCGGGGCGTGACGGCGACCTCCCACTCCTGCACCTCCTCCGTCTCGTTGCCCATGATCCCTCGCGTCTGGACGCGCGTGCTGGCGAGGCTCTGGGCGGTGGCGCGCATCGCCGCGTGGTCGTCCCAGACCGTGGTCGTGAGGCAGAGGCCCGATGCACGGTCGACCAGCAGCGAGAAGCTCACACAACCGCGCATCCCGAGGATGGCGGGCACCACTTCGCGGATGTGCGCGATCCCGTCGTCCACGCGCCGCGGGTCGGCGTGGATGGTCGTCGTGCGTGCGTACATGCCGGTTCTCCTCACGCTTGGCGGCGCCCGCACGGCACCACTGCACGGGCCACCGTCCTCGCGCCCTCGGGCTGGGAACAGGGACCTTCGACCCTGTTCGGATCAGGCGGGCGGTGGTATAGCCACGTGAGGTCCAGGCGCAGGTCGGCCCGGCTGGCGGTGGCCCGGACGGCAGCGTGAACACGCGAACAACAGGTGCTGCACTAGAGGTCCTCAACGGCGGGCGTCAGGAGCCCTGCTGACAGCTGGTGCTGCCTGCGCTATGCCAGAGGCATGAGGTATCCCGATGGTGGCGGGCTGGACGCCGACGAGCGTGCCCGCCGGGAGCGGGTGCGACTGGCCGCAGCCGAGTACTTCGAGGCCGGGGCCACCGACCGAGAGGTGGCCGAGCGCTTCCGGGTGACCCGGATGTGGGCCAACCGCTCGCACCGCGCGCTGAGCGCCGGTGGCCGGCCGGCACTGGCCTCCCAGGGCCCCGGCGGGGCGCACTGCAAGCTCAGCAGCGCCCAGCTCGACGAGCTGCAGGCGGTGCTCGACGCCGGCCCTGCCGTGGCCGGCTGGGTCGATCAGTGCTGGACGCTGCCGCGCATCGCCGAGGTCGTCCGGACGAGGTTCGGCGTGGACTACACCCTGGCCGGGCTGGACCTGCTGCTGCACCGGCTGGGCTGGAGCGTGCAGGTGCCCGCTCGCCAGGCCGCCGAAAAGGTCGAGCGAGCCCTGTGACCAGGGTGATGGAACCGGTTCAGACGTCGGGGCGGCATGAAGGGGGGTGATTGCCGGACGACGACCCTTGACGGGGACCAAGTCGCCGAGCGGCCACTGCTCTTCTGATCCAGTCTTCTGATCCAGCCGACTACTGGAGAGGCGAGCTCACCAAGGGCGTCGGCGCAGGGGCCACCGAGAGGTGGTACGCCGGTGTCAGCTGCAGGGCGACGCCGGCGAAGGACGCCGCCGCAAGGCCATCGGGTCCACCAGCACAGCGTGCGCCCGGTCGCGACCTCGACGCGTTCGACGTCATCGACCGGCACCGGAGAGCCCCCGGGGACAGCCGCAGCAGGGCTCCCCTCCCCACCCGCCAGATGGCGGGAAGATCCCGCCATCTGGCGGGTGGTATGCGAGAGCGACGGCAACAAGCTGTGACCACCGTCACCTGCCTCCGCCCACCTCCTGAAGGGTCCTCGATGACACTGATGTCACCGCCCACCACCTCCCAGGACGTGGCGGCCGGTCCGCCGCCTCCCTTCGACCCGGAGTGTGCTGCCGTGCTGAGCGCGGCCGGGGACCTCATCTCGCCGTCCCTGACCCTCGACCAGGTCCCGGCGATGCGGGCCGGCCTGAGTGAGGTGTGGCCCGCGCCCACCGTCGAGGAGATGAGCCGCGACGGGGCGTTCACCGTGGAGGACCGGTCGGTGCCGGGGCCGGACGGCGCGCCGGAGATCTCGCTGTTGATCTGCCGGCCGACGTCCGCGACCGCTCCCGTCGCCGCCGTCTACCACGTGCACGGCGGGGGCATGATCATGGGCGACGACCGGAACGCCGTGCCGGAGCTCCTCGACTGGGCCCAGGACCTCGAGCTGGCCGTCGTGTCCGTGGAGTACCGGCTGGCGCCGGAGACGCCGCACCCGGGTCCGGTCGAGGACTGCTACGCGGGCCTGGTCTGGACCGCCGAGCACGCCGACGAACTGGGTATCGACCCGGCTCGGATCGTGGTGGCCGGAGCCAGCGCCGGTGGCGGCCTGGCCGCGGCGGTGGCTCTGCTGGCCCGGGACCGCGGTGGCCCGGCGCTGGCCGGCCAGCGCTGCTCCACCGCCGCATTGCCGCCATCCCGCCACGCGAGGGCGACCCGGTGGTCTTCCCCAGCCCGAACGGTCACCTGCGAGACCCCAGCACCAGCGGCGACCTCCGCCAGGCCCTGGACCGGCCGGCCTGCCCTGGGTCACCTCGCACGCGTTCCGCAAGACCGTGGCGACCCGACTCGACGACGCCGGGTTGTCCGCCCGCCAGATCGCCGACCACCTCGGCCACAGCCGGCCCAGCTTCACCCAGGACGTCTACCTCGGCCGCGGCACCGCCAGCCCTCGCACGGCCGCAGCCATCCACCAGGCCCTGTAGCGATGGCCAGCACGCTGCCCCCGGGCCGGCGACGACGTCGGGCGACCTCACAGTTGGGGGTTCAAACCAAACAGCGCAACTGATGGTCCGGGGTTCGCCGAATCCCCGTGGCGCTCACCAGGAGTTCTGCTCCCCCGATTGGACTCGAACCAATAACCCTGCGATTAACAGTCGCATGCTCTGCCAATTGAGCTACGGGGGACGGGCGGGCCGGACCCGCGCGCCCGTCGAGAGTACCCCAGGCGCTCCCCGTGTCCCGCGCAGGCTCCCGTCGCGGGGTGCCGCGCGCCGCCGTAGCGTGATCACCCGGCCGTTCCCGTCCCGATCCCGGAGGTCCCCGTGGCCAAGTTGTCCTTCCTCGTCGGCTTCGGCGCCGGCTACGTGCTCGGCGCCAGGGCCGGTCGTGAGCGCTACGAGCAGATCCGTGGCCTGTGGTCCGACGCCAAGGACAACCCGCAGCTGCAGGGCCTGGCCGGCATGGCCCAGGCGCGCGCCGACGACGTCGTCAGCTCGGTGAAGTCCAAGATGGGCCGCGACGCCGAGCCCACGGACAGTGCCGGCGCGCGCAGCACGGGCACCACCACGACGCCGCCGGCCACGGCCACCAGCTCCCCCGACGTCACCGCGCTCCCGGTCGACCCGCCGCCCATCGCCTGACCGGCCGGCACGGGCCGGCCGGGCGACGTCAGTCCGGCCGGTCCGCCGCGACGGCCTCGGCGAGCCTGCGGCGGGCGGCCTCCCGTGCCTCCGGGTCCCCGCGGTCGGTGTCGTCGTCGAAGACGACCGTCCACTCGCGCGCGGCCTGACCGGGCACCCGCCGCGCCACCAGCACCACCCCGCCGCCGGTGGGCAGCGGGGTGCGGCGGCTGGCCACCACCGTCTCGTCGACCCGCCGTCGCACCACGGCGGGCAGGTCGCCGGCGTCGGCGAGCGCGTACCGCTCGGCGGGCTCGCGCGCCTGGACCCCCGGCTCCACCTCGCTCAGCGCGGTCACGGTGAAGCTGCCGCCGCCGTCGTTGGTCGCCGCCCAGCGGGCCGACCCGATCTCGTGCCACCGCAGCACGCCCACATCGGCCGCCTCGTCGAGCGCCAGGCCGGCCGGCACCACCCGCAGCCCGCGGCTGGTGGCCACCAGCCAGCCCTGTCCGCGCACCAGCTCCCCCCAGGCCAGCACCCGCTCGTCGGGGTCGGCTCCGGAGCGGTGGCCGGCCAGGACGACGGCGCGCACCGGCTCCGGCGGTCGGGTGAACCGGCGGCGCAGCGGGTCCAGGAGGTTCACGCCAGCCCGCCGATCGCCCGCTGCCGCAGCGAGATGGCCTCCTGCTCCAGCGCCATCAGCCGTGAGAACGCACGCATGTACTCGTCCCCCTGCTCGACCGGGTTCATCCGCTGCAACCGGACCTTGAGCGCGGTCACCTGCCGGACCGTGGCCATCTCCTGCAGCCGGGCCAGCACCGCCGACACGTAGCCGGCGTCGGCCTCCCCCACCGACCTCAGCGGCTCCACGGCGAGCGCGGTCAGCATGGCGCGCGCGGTCTCGCGGTCGCAGTGCGCGGCCACGAGGTCGAGCCACTCGGGGCCGGTGACCCTCGCGGCCGCCGCTCCCCCGGTCCTGGCCACCGCCGCGGCGACGGCGGCGTAGTCGGGATCGGTGTAGGACTCCGGCGGCACCGCGTCGAACGACGGACCGGCGATCTCGGGCACCTGCAGCGCCGCCTTCACCGCCTCGCGCTCGACGGCGATCGCGGCGTCGTCCGGCGTCCGCTTGGGCACCCGCGGCCGGGAGCGGGACGGCGCGCTCCCCTCACCGGTGACGCGCCGCACCCGCTCGAGCACCTCGGCCTCGTCGGTGTCGCCGATCAGGCCGGCCAGCCGCCGGGCGTAGGCCGGGCGCAGCGCGTGGTCCTTGACCTGGGCCAGCAGCGGCGCCGTCCGGTCGAGCGCCGCGACCCGGCCCTCGACGGTGTCGAGGTCGTAGTCGGCCAGCGTGGTGCGCAGGACGAACTCGATGAGCGGCGTCCGCCGGGCCACCAGGTCGCGGACGGCGGCGTCGCCGTGCTCCTGGCGCAGCTCGCAGGGGTCGCGGCCGTCGGGCTCGACGGCGACGAACGTCTGCGCGATGAACCGCTGGTCCTCCTCGAACGCCCGCCGTGCCGCCTTCTGGCCCGCGGCGTCGCCGTCGAAGGTGTAGACGACCTCGCCGCGGAACTCGTCCTGGTCCATGAGCAGCCGGCGCAGCACGCCGATGTGCTCCGCGCCGAAGGCCGTCCCGCAGGACGCGACCGCCGTCGTCACCCCGGCCAGGTGGCAGGCCATGACGTCGGTGTAGCCCTCGACGACGACGGCCTGGTGCCGCTTGGCGATGTCGCGCTTGGCCCGCTCGATGCCGTAGAGGACGGTGCTCTTCTTGTACAGCGGCGTCTCGGGGGTGTTGAGGTACTTCGGGCCCGGGTCGTCGTCCATGAGCTTGCGAGCGCCGAAGCCGATGACGTCGCCGGTGATGTCGCGGATGGGCCACACCAGCCGGCGGTGGAAGCGGTCGATGAGCGTGCCGCGCGAGGACTCCTTGGCCAGCCCCGCCGTCACCAGCTCCTGCTGGCCGTAGCCCCTGCTGCGCAGGTGGCGGGTGAGGGCGTCCCAGCCGGCGGGGGCGAACCCGCAGCCGAAGTCGACGGCGACCTGCCGGTCGAACCCGCGGTCGGCGAGGAACTGCCGGGCCGGGGCGGCCTCGGGAGTGCGCAGTTGCTCGGCGTAGAACTCGGCGGCCGCGGTGTTGGCCGCGACCAGCCGCGCGCGCTGCCCGGCCTGCGCGCGGTCGGGCGCCCCGGTGGGCCGGCCGCCGTCGTCCTCGTACTTCAGGTCGATGTTCGCCCGCGCCGCGAGCCGCTCGACGGCCTCGGTGAAGCTCAGGTGGTCGATCTGCTGGACGAAGCTGATGACGTCGCCGCCGGCGCCGCAGCCGAAGCAGTTGCCGGTGAGGACGTCGTCCTCGAGCGTGAACGCGTGGGTGCCGGGGACCTCGGCGCAGTAGACCTCCTCCACCCGGTCGCTCCACTCGACCGACCGGACCACCCAGCTCCTCCTCCGGCGCCTGGCCTCGGAGTGCTCCCAGGCCGTCCGGAGCAGCGCCGGCTCGAGCGACGGCGCGGTGGGCGAGCGCAGGTCGGCGCGGGGCTCCGGCACCCAGCGCGCCACCTCGGCCTCCTTGCGCCCGAGCAGCGTGGCCACCGCCCGCCGCGTCGACCCCGGGCTGGCCGGCGGTGCGAGCGCCGCGGGAGGCGGAACGGGTCGGCCCCCCGCGACCGACCGGGCCAGCCGGTCACCCGGCAGGAGGTCCCTCGTGACGGTCTCCCGCCGGTCCCGACGCCCCGAGACGACGAACCAGCGGTGCTCGTCGGTGGCGTGGAGCACCTTCGTCCGGCCGTTGCGCGCGAGCACCAGGCGCATGAGCCGCTGGACGCCGTAGGAGCGGAACGGTGCCTCGACCCAGCGGCCGTCCCCGTCGAGCACCCGGACGGTCCGGCCGGCGAGGTCCGCGATCGGGACGACGCCGTCCTCGGTGAGGACGCCGGTCTCCCCCGCGAGACAGTGGAAGAGGTTGCGCGCGGGCGTGACGTGGAACGACGGCGACTTCTCGTCGTGGAACGGGCACAGGCCCTTGAGGCTGCCGCCCCCGGCGCGCTTGAGCTGCAGGTGCTCGCCGACCACCTCGTCGATCCGGCTGCGCTCGCGCACCAGCGCGATGTCCGCCGCTCGGATGCGTCCCCGGCCGGCCATGGGCCTCCTCCGTCGTGCTGCCTGCGCAGGACGCCGGTGCGCGCCCCGCACCGATCATCCACCGTCGGGACGAGCGCAGCGGCGACCGTCCCCAGCCCGGGGCCCGGCCGACCGGCCGGTCAGAGCCCGGCGACCACCCGGGCGTGCTCCAGCAGCCGCCGCTCGACGCTCTCCGGTGTCTCGGCGCCGGTGAGCACGAGGATGCCGAAGCCGTCCTCGAGGGCGACGAAGCCGCGGGCGAGGTCCGCGGCGTCGCTGATCAGGCGGAGCTCACCGGAGCGGGCTCCGTCGGCGAGCACGCCCTCGTACAGCGCCGCCTGGCGGTCGAAGAACTCGCCGTAGAGCGCGGCGCCGTGGGGGTGCCGGACGACGACGGGCATCAGCTCGTACAGGACCTGGCTCGCCGCGGCCGGCTCGCCCGGGTACGGGACGCCCGAGGCGATGCAGGCGCGCAGCCGATCGCGGACGTCGCCGGCGCGGGCCACGCGCTCCTCCCGGCCGTCGCAGTAGAGCCGGGTGCCCTGCCCGAAGACCTCGGCCAGCAGTTCCTCGACGTCGGCGTAGTAGTAGAGGACCGATCCGGGGGTCAGCCCCGCCTGCTCGGCGACGTCCTTCAGCCGCAGCCCGGCCACGCCACGGTCGAGCAGCGCCCGGGAGGCGGCCTCGACCAGCTCGGCGCGGCGGAGAGTCTGGTTCTTCACGCGGGCCACAGCGCGATCCTGCCAGCGTCCCGGCGGGGCTTGACAGCCGTCACACCATTCCTTGACTCTTTTTCAAGGAATCCGGGGCAGCGAGACGCGACCGGACGACCACTCCCGAGGAGCAACATGTCCCGACCCCTCCCGCTCGCGCTCGTCCAGGCGGCCGGCCGCGATCCCGGTGACCTCAAGGGCTTCGCCGAGCACGTCGAGCAGGTGGCCCGCACGTACCCGCAGGCGCGGCTGCTCGTCTACCCCGAGCTGCACCTGGCCGGCGACGACCTCGACCCCCGCCGCACCGAGCAGCAGGTCGCCGACTCCGCCGAGCCGCTGGACGGCCCCCGGCACGAGTTCCTCGCCCAGCTCGCAGGCGACCTGGGGATCTGGCTCGTCCCGGGCAGCGTCAGCGAGCTCGGCGAGGACGGCCGCGTCTACAACACCGCGCTCGTGTACTCCCCCGAGGGCCGGCGGGCCGCCGCCTACCGCAAGATCTTCCCCTGGCGGCCGTACGAGACCTGCGCCTCCGGCAGCGAGTTCGTCGTCTTCGAGATGACCGGCCACGGCCGGGTCGGGCTGTCGGTCTGCTACGACGCCTGGTTCCCCGAGCACACCCGCCAGCTGGCCTGGATGGGAGCCGAGCTCGTGCTGAACCTGGTGAAGACCCCGACCGCCGACCGCGCCCAGGAGACGGTGATCGCCCGGGCGAACGCCATCGTCAACCAGGCCTTCGTGGCCAGCGTCAACGCCGGGACGCCGTCGGGTCTGGGCCGCAGCCTGCTGGTCGACCCCGAGGGCCGCGTCCGGGTCGAGGCGGTCAGCGAGCTGCCCTCCGTCCTCACCGACGTGATCGACCTCGACGCCGTGACCACCGTGCGCCGCTTCGGCACCGCCGGCCTCAACCGCGTCTGGGACCAGTACCAGCACGGCCACGACGAGGGACCCGTGCCGCTGCCGGTGTACGGCGGCCGGATCGACCCCGCCACCTGGCGCGGCGCCACCTCCGCCTGACCCTCCACCCCACCGCCGCGCCGGACGGCGCGGCCGGCCTCGACCACCCCTGCCCCGGGAGCCCGACATGCCCCCTGCCCAGCCCTCACTCGTGCCGCAGCTGCGCCTGCCCTCGGTGGTGCTCTTCGGCGTGGCCTACATGGCCCCGATGGTCGTGCTGACGACCTTCGGCATCGTCGCGGCCGCCAGCGCCGGGACGACGCCGACCGCGTACGTCCTGGCGACGGTCGCGATGCTGTTCACCGCGCTCAGCTACGGGAAGATGGCCCGCGTCTTCCCGGTCTCGGGCTCGGCCTACACCTACGTGCGCAAGCTGATCGACTCCCGGGTCGGCTTCCTGGTCGGGTGGGCTGTCCTGCTCGACTACTTCTTCCTGCCGATGGTCATCTGGCTCATCGGCGCCTCGTTCCTGCAGGCCCAGTTCCCCTCCGTGCCGTTCTGGATCTGGGTGGTCGGGCACATCGTGGTGACCACCGGGATCAACGTGCTCGGCGTGCGGCTGGCCGACATCGCCACCTACCTGCTGATGGCCTTCACCATGGTCGTCCTGGTGGTGTTCGTCGTGCTCTCCCTCCACCACGGGGGCGCCGGCTCGGCCACGGCCCCGCTGTGGAACTCCGCGACGACGATCGGGGGCATCGCCTCCGGGGCGGCGATCGCCGCCTACTCCTTCCTCGGCTTCGACGCGGTCACCACGCTCACCGAGGAGACCCACGACCCGACCCGGACGATCCCCCGCGCGATCGTGCTGACCGCCCTGACCGGCGGCCTCCTCTTCATCGTGGTCGGCTACGTGACCCAGCTGGTGCACCCGGGCGGCGCGTTCGCCGACGAGTCCTCGGCCGCCTTCGACATCGCCACCGGGATCGGCGGTGACCTGTTCGCCTCGCTGCTGGTCGCCGGCGTGGTCATCGGCGGCATCGCCTCCGGCCTGGCCGCGCAGTCCAGCGTCAGCCGGCTGCTGTACGCCATGGGGCGCGACGGCGTGCTGCCGCGGCGGGTGTTCGGCTACCTGCACCCGCGGTTCCGCACCCCGGTGGCGAACCTGGCGCTCAGCGGCGCGGTCGGCCTGCTGGCCCTGGAGTTCTCGCTGTCGACGTCGACGTCGTTCATCAACTTCGGCGCGTTCACCGCGTTCACCATGGTCAACGTCTGCGTGCTGTCCCACTTCCTGCGGCAGCGGCGGGCCGGGGAGTCGCTGGACCGGCTCACCCACGTCGTCCTCCCGCTGCTCGGTGGCGCGGTGGACGTGTGGCTGCTGACCGAGCTGGACGGCCACGCGCTGTGGCTCGGCGTCTCGTGGCTGGCACTGGGCGTCGTCTGGCTGCTGGTGCTCACCCGCGGTCTGCGGGTGGCGCCGCCGGAGCTGCGCCTGGAGGAGGAGCCCAAGCCCGAGGTGCTCGCGTGAGGCGCTGAGGACGGCGCACGGGGGCCGGCCCGGACCGGGGCCGGCTCCCGCTCGCGTCGGGACGGCCGTCCCGGTCACGGGCTCAGCTGCCCCCTGCCGCGGCGGCGCCGCCCGCGATCGCGGCCGTCGTCGCGGCCTGGTCGCGGCGGCTCATCACGAGCCCGAGCCACAGCAGGAAGACCTGGTGGTCCAACGGCAGGGAGTCGTCGGCGGTCAGCGTCGGGCGCGGCGACCAGCCACCCGTCGTCCCGGTCTCGGCGACCACGCGGTCGCCGTCGAGGTACCGGTGACCGCCCTTCCAGCGGGACACGACCTCCGACCGGAGCGTCGTCCCCTCCAGGTCGGCCTCCCAGGTGCCCTTCCAGAACGACGTCTGCCGGGCGCGCAGGCGGGCGGCGTCCTCCGGCTCGCTCGCCCAGCGGCCGGTGAGCGCGCCCCTGCTCTTCGCGAGCACCCACTCGCGGTCGCCGACGACGGCCGTGGCCGCTTCCCGCCAGTTCGACGCCCGCAGCGTGGCGACGACGAGGCCGTCGCGGAGCACGGGCAGGACGCCCTTCCCGGCGCCGGCCGAGCCGGCCTTCCCCAACTCGAGCACGTGCGACCCCTCTCAGCCGATGCCCGGCGCTCCCGCCACGCTCTCGCCGGTCGCCCGGTAGAGGAGGTAGGCCGCCGTCTCCCGCAGGATGTAGCGGAACTGCGTGGTGCGGGTCTGCACGGCCGGGCCCTGCCGGGTGGGCGAGCTCTCTGCCTCCATGCCGGCGTCCTCGGCCATCCGCTCGGCCCGCATGGCGTGCCAGGGGTCGGTGACCAGGACGGCCGTCGTCCACCCGCGCTCGGCGTAGGCCGTCCCGACCGCCCGCATGCTCTCCAGCGTGTCGACCCCCTCGGGCACCGCGAGCAGCGAGTCGGGCGGGATGCCCGCCGACTCGAGGTAGTCGCGGCCGGCCTCGGCCTCGGTGAACGCGTCGCCGGCGGCCTTGCCCCCGACCGTGACGACCACCGGGGCGACGCCGTCCTCCCACAGCGTCAGCGCGTGCTCCAGCCGGGCGGCGAAGATCGACGAGGGGACGCCGTTGTACTGCGCCGACCCGAGCACCACGATCGCGTCGGACGACGGCCGCGCGTCCCCCCGGGCGGTCCACCAGATGGCCGCGGCGGTCGAGGTGACCAACAGCAGCGCGGACAGCACGACGGCGCCCACCATCCGCGACAGCAGCGCCCCCATCCACATCCCCCATGGGTATCACGGGCTCCTGCGTCCCGGTGGCCACCGGGACCGGTGTGGCGGGTGCGCCCTGCCCCCACCGCTCGGCGCCCCACCGCTCGGCGCCCCACCGCTCGGCGCCCCACCGCTCGGCGCCCCACCGCTCGGCGCCCCACCGCTCGGCGCCCCACCGCTCGGCGCCCCACCGCTCGGCGCCCCACCGCTCGGCGCCCCACCGCTCGGCGCCCCACCGCTCGGCGCCTCAGCGCTGTGCGCCCCACCGCGGTGATCATCGGCGGGTGGCTGCCGGACACGCCCGCGATCGCCGCCCCCCATCGGTGATCAGCCGCCGTCAGCCGGCGCGGTCGGCTCCCAGCGCGGCCCGGCCGGCCTCCAGCCGGGCCACCGGCACCCGGAACGGCGAGCAGGACACGTAGTCCAGCCCGACCTCGTGGAAGAAGTGCACCGAGTCCGGGTCGCCGCCGTGCTCGCCGCAGACCCCGAGCTTGAGGTCCGCCCGCGCCGCCCGGCCCTCCTCGACGGCGACCTCCACGAGCCGGCCGACGCCGGGCCGGTCCAGCGACTCGAACGGCGAGACGCCGAAGATCCCCTTGTCCAGGTAGGCGTGGAAGAACGCGGCCTCGACGTCGTCGCGGGAGAAGCCCCAGGTCATCTGGGTGAGGTCGTTGGTGCCGAAGGAGAAGAACTCGGCCGACGAGGCGAGCTCGGCGGCGGTCAGCGCGGCGCGCGGCACCTCGATCATCGTGCCGATGAGCACGTCGAGCTCGACGCCGCACTCCTCGAACACCCGGCTGAGCACCTGCTCGGACTCCTCGCGGATCGCCTCGAGCTCCTGCACCGCCCCGACCAGCGGGATCATGATCTCCGGCCGCGGGTCACCGCCGGCCTGCTTGCGCTCGCAGGCCGCCTCGGCGATCGCCCGCACCTGCATGGCGAACAGCCCCTTGACCACCAGGCCCAGCCGCACGCCGCGCAGGCCGAGCATCGGGTTCTGCTCGTGCAGCCGGCGGACGGCGGCCAGCAGCCGCAGGTTGGCCTCGTCCGGGTGTCCCTGGGCCTCGGCGACGGCGACCCGCACCGAGAGGTCGGTCAGGTCGGGCAGGAACTCGTGCAGCGGTGGGTCGAGCAGCCGCACGGTCACCGGCAGCCCGTCCATCGCCTCGAAGATCTCCAGGAAGTCCTGTTTCTGCAGCGGCGCGAGCGCGTCGAGGGCGGCCTGCTTGCCCGCGTCGTCCTCGGCGAGGATCAGCTTCTCGACCAGCTTCCGCCGGTCGCCGAGGAACATGTGCTCGGTGCGGCACAGGCCGATGCCGCGGGCGCCGAAGCGCCGGGCGCGGGCGGAGTCCTCGGGCGTGTCGGCGTTGGTGCGCACGTCCAGCCGCCGCGCCTCGTCGGCGTGGGTGAGGACCCGGTGCACGCTGCGCACCAGGTCGTCGGCCTCGGCGGAGTCCGGGTCGATCTCGCCCTCGAAGTAGCGGACGACGGCCGAGGGCTCGACCGGCACCTCACCGAGCCACACCCGGCCGGTGGACCCGTCGATAGAGATGACGTCGCCCTCCTCGACGGTGACCCCGCCGGGCGCGGTGAAGCGGCGGTTCTTCGTGTCGACCTGCAGCTCCTCGGCGCCGCAGACGCAGGTCTTGCCCATGCCGCGGGCGACGACGGCGGCGTGCGAGGTCTTCCCGCCGCGGCTGGTGAGCACGCCCTCGGCGGCGATCATCCCGGACAGGTCGTCGGGGTTGGTCTCCCGCCGGACCAGGACCACCTTCTCGCCCCGGTCGGCCCACGTCACGGCCTCCTCCGAGGAGAACACCGCCCTGCCGACGGCGGCGCCGGGCGAGGCGTTCATGCCCTGGGTGAGCTGGGTGGCCTCCCCGCCGGAGACGAACCGCGGGAACATCAGCTGGACGAGCTGGTCGCCGGTGACCCGCCGGACCGCCTCGTCGGTGTCGATGAGGCCCTCGTCGACCAGCTGGGCGGCGATCCGGAACGCCGCGCCCGCCGTCCGCTTGCCGACGCGGGTCTGCAGCATCCACAGCTTCCCGCGCTCGACGGTGAACTCGATGTCGCACAGGTCGCGGTAGTGCGACTCGAGGGTGCTCATGATCTGCGTGAGCTCGGCGTAGGCGTCGGCGTCGATGCGCTCGAGCTCGGTCAGCGGCACGGTGTTGCGGATGCCGGCGACGACGTCCTCGCCCTGCGCGTTCTGCAGGTAGTCGCCGTACACGCCCTGCTCGCCGCTGCCCGGGTCGCGGGTGAACGCCACCCCGGTGCCCGAGTCGGCGCCCAGGTTGCCGAAGACCATCGAGCACACGTTGACCGCCGTCCCGGCGTCGCTCGGGATGCGCTCGCGGCGGCGGTAGAGGATCGCGCGCGGGGCGTTCCACGAGTCGAAGACGGCGTTGATCGCCAGGTCCATCTGCTCGCGCGGGTCCTGCGGGAAGTCCCGGTCGGTGTGCTCGCGCACGATCGCCTTGAACCGGTCGACGACGTCGCGCAGGTGCTCGGCGTCGAGGTCGAGGTCGAGGTCGGTGCCCTGCTCGCGCTTGGCCTCGTCGAGGGCGTGCTCGAAGTGCTCGCCGTCGATGTCGAGCACCGTCCTGCCGAACATCTGGATCAGCCGGCGGTAGGAGTCCCACGCGAACCGGTCGCTGCCGGACTGGGCGGCCAGGCCCTGCACCGACTCGTCGTTGAGGCCGACGTTGAGGACGGTCTCCATCATCCCGGGCATGGACGCCGCCGCCCCGGAGCGCACCGACACCAGGAGCGGGTCCGACGGGTCGCCGAGCGTCTTGCCCATCGCCTTCTCCAGCGCGGTGAGGTGCTCGGTCACCTGGTCGGCGAGGTCGGGCGGGGTGCTGCCGTGCGCGAGGTAGTACCGGCAGGCGTCGGTGGTGATCGTGAACCCGGGCGGCACGGGCAGGCCGAGGTTGGTCATCTCGGCGAGGTTCGCGCCCTTGCCGCCGAGGAGGTCCTTCTGCTCCTTGGAGCCCTCGCTGAAGTCGTAGACCCAGGTCGTCGCGCCCGTCCCGCTGCCCACCGCGCACCTCCGCGCTCGTCCGCCGGCTGACCGTCGCCTGCCGGTGGCGGTGGCCCGGGGTCCCCCGTGCGCCGCTCCGGCGGGCTCGGCTCCGCGGGCCGTCTCGGGTAGACGTCTCATACGTCCGCAGGGAGCCAGACAGCGATGGTGGCTCACCGGCCCGGCGGACGCCAGCCCCGCGGCGACCGGAGGGAGCGGTCGTGCGGTGCTCAGCCGGCGGGCGTGCTGCCGCAGATCCTCGGACCGTCCTCGAGGACCACGGTCACGGTCGTCTCGGTGCCGGCGGCACCGTCGTCCCACCGGACGAGGACCCGCTGGACGTCGGTGCCGTCGACCTCGCCGGCGGTCACGTCCTCGACCTCCCCCGTCCCCGGCTGGGCGTAGGCGGCCGCGATCTCCTCGGCGTCGCCGCGGTCGCGCTCGGACTCGCACAGCAGCTGGCCGGCGGTCTCGGTGTCCCCCGCGCGGAGGGCGGCGAGGAAGACGCCGACCACCTCGCGGGCCTGGTCCTCCCCGCTGCCCCGGACCAGCGGCAGCGCGACGACGGCGGCCACGGCGACGGCGACCGTGCCGCCGAGGATGGCGAGGATGAGGCCGTTGCGGGTGCGGGGCGTGCCGGTGTGCAGCGGCTCGGGGTCCTCGTCGTAGAGGTGGGGGCCCGTGCTCACCCGCCGCTCGTCTCCAGCTCCGCGCCGGCCGGCGGCCGCGGGTCGTCACGGTCGTCCAGCCAGCCCTCGGGCAGCGCCACCGGCCGCGGGCTGCTGGTCCGGCCGCGCGGGCCGCCGAGCACCGCCGTCGGCCAGGGCTGGTCGGGGACCCGCTCGAGCAGACCGGCCAGCTCGTCGAGGGAGCTGACCATCGCCAGCGCGCGGCGGACGTCCGAGCCGACGGAGAAGCCCTTGAGGTACCAGGCCACGTGCTTGCGGAAGTCGGTGCAGCCGTGCAGCTCGCCCTGCCCCTCCGCCAGCAGCTCGGCGTGCCGCTGCATGACCGCGGCCACCTCGCGCAGCGTCGGCAGCGCGCGGCGCGACTCCCCGGCGAAGGCGGCGGCGAGGTCGCCGAACAGCCAGGGCCGGCCCAGGCAGCCGCGGCCGACGACGACGCCGGCGCACCCGGTCTCGGCGATCAGCCGCAGCGCGTCGTCGGCCTCCCAGACGTCGCCGTTGCCGAGCACCGGGATGTCGACGGCCTCGACCAGCCGCGCGACGGGCGCCCAGTCGGCGGTGCCGCTGTAGAGCTGGTCGGCGGTGCGGCCGTGCAGCGTGATCGCCGCGGCGCCCTCGTCCTGGGCGATCCGGCCGGCGTCGAGGTAGGTGACGTGGTCGGCGTCGATGCCGATGCGGGTCTTGACGGTGACCGGCACGTCGCGGGCGGCCGCCACCGCGGCGCGGACGATGTCGCGGAACAGCACCCGCCGCCACGGCAGCGCCGACCCGCCGCCCTTGCGGGTCACCTTGGGCACCGGGCAACCGAAGTTCAGGTCGACGTGCGCCGGACGGGTGCCGGCGACCTCCTCGTCGACGAGCATCTCCACCGCCCGCCGGACGGTGGCCGGGTCCACGCCGTAGAGCTGCACGGAGAAGCCGGCCGCCGCCTCCTCGGGCGTGGCCCGGATCATCCGCAGCGTCTTCTCGTTGCGCTCGACCAGCGCCCGCGTGGTGATCATCTCGCAGACGTAGAGGCCCGCGCCGAACTCTCGGCACAGCGTGCGGAAGGCCGGGTTGGTGATGCCGGCCATCGGCGCGAGCACCACGGCGGGGTCCACCGTCAGCGGCCCGAGCCGCAGCGGCGGCAGTGCCGTCGTCGTCGGCTCGAGGGTGGCGGTCACCCCTCCAGGGTAGGCGGGCCGCTGACGCGTCCCGCGCAGGTCAGCGCGGAGCCGGGATGGTCCGCAGCCCGGTGTCCCGGGCGAGGACGGCGAAGCCGCGGTCGCGGTGCGGCACGCCGACCCCGTGCCGCACCGCCACGGCGGCCACCACGCAGTCGTTCGGCGAGCGCGGCGTCTCCCCGGCCCGCCGGCAGGCCCGGTACAGGGCCGCGGCGGTCTCGGCGTCGACCGGGGACTCCTGGCGCAGCAGCTCGGCCCCGGCGAGGAAGCGGGCCAGCCGGCCGGCACGCTCCTCGTCGGTGGTGCCGGCGAGGACCTCCAGCAGGACGACGTCCGTCGTCGCCGCCGCGCCGTCGGCGACGAGCCCGTGCAGGAGGTCGGTCTCCTCCCCCTCGACGCCGCGCAGGGAGGTGATCCACACCGAGGAGTCGACGAGGACCGTCACGCGGGCGGCGCCGGCCACTGCTCGGCCAGCTCCTCGGCCTCACCGCGGCGGATGGCGTCGAGGTCGCCGTCCCACCCGCTGCCGCGGATGGCGTGCATCTCGCGGGGTGTCATCGGCGCGGCGCTCACCTGACGCAGGGCGAAGTCGATGGCGTCCTTCTCGGTGCGCAGGCCGTACCGGCGCATGGCACGGCCGACCAGGTCGTCGTCGATGTCGATGTTCGTCCGGCCCACGGCACCACGCCACACCTCGTGGTGAAGCGTGTGCACGTGCCGTCGGGCATGACCGGGTCCCCGTGTGGGCAGGGCAGTCCTCCGCCACCGAGCCGAGGAGGACGCGTGTCGAGGTCGCCTGCGCTGCTGGGCACCGCGGCGGGTCTCGTGCCCGACGTCGCCCGCATCGCCGTCCTGCGGGCGAACTTCCTCGGCGACCTGGTGCTCACCCTCCCGGCGCTGGCGGCGCTGCGGGCCGCCTACCCCGGCGCCGAGGTCACCGTCCTGGGCGCGCCGTGGCACCCGGAGCTGCTCGAGGGCCGTCCCGGGCCGTGGGACCGGGTGGTCGTCGTCCCGCCGTGGCCGGGCGTGCGCGACGCCCCGGGTGCGGCGCGGGACAGCCCCGAGGTCCGGCGCTTCCTCGCCGCCTCGCGGGAGGAGAGCTACGACCTGGCCCTGCAGCTGCACGGCGGCGGGGGCAACTCCAACCCGTTGGTGGCGGCTCTCGGCGCCCGCGTGACCGTCGGCGCTCGCGACACCGGCGCCCCGCCGCTGGACCGCTGGCTCCCCTACTCCTCCGACCAGCACGAGGTGCTGCGCTGCCTGGAGCTCGTCGGGCTGGTCGGCGCGGCCTCGGTGTCCCTGCAGCCGCGGCTGGTCCTCACCCCGGCCGACGCCGCGGCCGCCGACGCCGTCCTGCCGGCCGGCCCGGAGCCGCTGGTCGCCCTGCACCCCGGCGCCCAGGACCCGCGGCGCCGGTGGCCGGCGCGGTCCTTCGCCGCGGTCGCCGACGCGCTGGGCGCCGAGGGCGCGCAGGTGGTGCTCGTCGGCTCGGGCCCCGACGACCGGGCGGCGGCCGACGCGATCCGGGCGGCGTCGTCGGTACCGCTGCTCGACCTGGTCGGCCGGCTGTCCCTCGGGGCGCTGGCCGGTGTCCTGGCCCGGTGCCGGCTGGCGGTGGCCAACGACTCGGGACCGCGGCACCTCGCCGAGGCGGTGGGGACGGCGACGGTGGGGGTCTTCCTGGAGCACAACCTGCTCAACGCCGGTCCGCTGACCCGCCGGCGGCACCGCGTCGCGATCTCCGCGCGCACCGACTGTCCCGTCTGCGGCACCGACCAGAGCCGGTCCCGCTGTGGGCACGACCGGTCCCTCGTGGCCGGCGTCCCGGTCGGGACGGTGCTCGCCGCCGCCCTCGACCTGCTGGAGGACGGCGGCCCGGCGGTGCACCCCGCGGCCGCACCGCAGCAGCCTCGCCCGGGACAGCGACCCGGGCGGCGCGCGGTCCGATAGGGCGGTCAGCCCAGCAGCCAGCCGCTCTGCTCGGCCAGCCGCACGGCTTCGGCCCGGGTCCGCGCGCCGGTCTTGCCGATCGCCGCGGAGAGGTGGTTGCGCACCGTGCCCTCGGCCAGGTGCAGCACCCGGGCGAGGTCGGCCACCGTGCCGCCGTCGCGGGCGGCCCGCAGGACCTCGGTCTCCCGCGCCGACAGCGGGCTGGCGCCGGACACCAGGCTCTCCTCGGCCAGCGCCGGGTCGACCGCGCGCAGCCCGGCGTGCACGCGGCGCACCGCGTCGGCCAGCTGCCGGGCCGGGGTGTCCTTGACGACGAAGCCGCTGGCGCCGACCTCCAGCGCGCGGCGCAGGTAGCCGGGGCGGCCGAAGGTGGTCACGATCAGAACCCGGCAGGTGGGCAGCTCGCGGCGCAGGGCGGCGGTCGCGGCGATGCCGTCGAGCCCCGGCATCTCGACGTCGAGCAGGGCGACGTCGGCCCGGTGCTCCACCGCGGCGGGCACGACCTCGTCCCCGCGGCCCACCTCGGCCACCACGGTGAGGTCGGGCTCGAGGTCGAGCAGCGCGGCCAGGGCGCCCCGGACGAGGGCCTGGTCGTCGGCCAACAGCAGCCGGATCACGCCGTCGTCACCCGCAGCAGCATGCCGCCCTCGGGCGCGCGCCCGGTCTCCAGCTGCCCGCCGGCGGCGCTCACCCGGGCGCGCAGGCCGGCCAGTCCCGAGCCGGTGCCCGGGCCGGCGCCCGGGCCGCAGCCGTCGTCGCGCACCTCGACACCGGTGGGCGTCAGGACGACGCCGCACCAGCGCGCGCCGCTGTGCCGGACCACGTTGGTGACCCCCTCGCGCACCACCCAGGCGAACAGCTCGCGCCAGGCGGCGGGCACCTCCTCGGTGGCGAGCGGCAGGTCGGCGGTGATGCCGGCGGCCTCGAGCGCCTGCCGCGCCGCGGCGAGCTCTCCGGGCAGGGACACCTCACGGGTGCCGGCGGCCGTCGCCCGGACGTCGGCGAGCGCCGCACGGGCCAGCGCCTCGACGTCGGCGACCTCGCTGCGCACGCGGGCCAGTCTCGGGTCGTCGGCGGCGCCCTCCAGCAGCCGCCCGGCCAGCTCGGTCTTCACCGTGATGACGGTCAGCGAGTGACCGAGGATGTCGTGCACGTCGCGGGCCAACCGGGCCCGTTCCCGCGCCACCGCCAGCTCCACCAGCTGGGCGCGGGCGTGGGCCAGCTCGATGTTGCGCCGGAGGACCTGCCCCACCCCGTAGGCGGCGAGCGTGGCCAACAGCAGCTCGGGGACGAAGCCGTCGACCGGCTCCCAGCCCTCCACGGCGCGCGGGAGCAGGGCAGTGGCGGCGGCCAGGACGACGACCACGCCCGCCACCTGACGGCCCGGCAGGGTCATGGCCGCGGTCACCCCGACGTACACCGCGCCGGTCACGACCTCCTCGCCGGCGCCCGGTGCGGCGACGACCAGCAGCAGCACGAGCCCGGCGAGCACGAGCCAGATCACCCTGGTCGGCACCCCCACTCCGCGGATGCGGCGCGTGCGCATCCAGGCGAAGTAGGCGGCGAACGCGGCGGCGAAGAGCAGCAGGGCGGCGAGGGCGATCACCCCGGCGGTCGTCGAGCGGACCGCCCAGGCCGTCCGGATCGGCACGGCCAGGTAGACCAGCCAGACGGCGGCCCACAGCCACCCGATGCGCGACGTGCCGATCGGGCGGTCGTCGTCCCCGCCGGCCCAGCGGGGGGTAGGCGGGGACGAGGACACCTCGGCGGCCGGTGCTGTGGTCACGGCGAGCAGTGTGACTCCGCGCCGGTCACACGCGGGCGGTGTCGCGGCGGAACCGCCAGACCGCCCCGGCAGCGAACAGCGCCGTCCACACGACGACGTTGAGCACGGCGCCGGTGTCCACGCCGTCGCCGACCAGCGCCGCCCGCGCGAGCACGCCGACGCCGTAGGCCGGCGTCCAGGACGACAGCGTCTGCAGGGTGTCGCTCAGCGAGCTGAGCGGGACGAAGATGCCGCCCATCAGCGCGAGCAGCGCCAGCGCCGGCCCGAGCAGCTGCATGACGTTCTCCGACGGCACCAGGTAGCCGATGAACAGCCCGAAGGCCGCGAAGACGACGGCGCAGACCCACGCCGCCAGGCCGCTGACCACCCAGGCCCAGCCCGGCATGTGCGCGGCGCCGGTCAGCCCGCCGACGGCGAACACGATGAGCACCGGGACCGCGCCCACGACCATCGCGGTGAGCACCTTGGTGGCGGTGTAGGCCGTCGGGTCCAGCGGCGTCAGCCGCAGCTGCCGCGACCAGCCCTGCGCCCGCTCGACCGAGACCGAGGCACCGGTGCTGGTGTTGGCGATCATCGCGCCGTAGACGGCGAAGCTGATCATCAGGTACGCCGAGACGTTGCCCCGGCCCGCCGACTCCGCCCGGTAGGCGTCGCTGAGCCCGCCGAAGAGCAGGAAGAACACCGGCGGCATGACCAGCGTGAAGACCGCGGTGCGGCGGTTGCGCAGGATGCGGCGGATCTCTAGGCGCAGGAACGTCGTCGAGAACCCGCCCAGCGGCGGGACGCGACGCTCGAGGGTCGGCAGGGCGGCGGTCATCGGGTCGCTCCGTTCAGGGCGGCGGTGGTCGAGGCGGCGGTGGTCGAGGCGGCGGGGCCGGTGAGCGCGAGGAAGGCGTCCTCGAGCCCGCGGGAGGTGATCTGCAGGTCGTGCGCGGGGGTGGCGGTGAGCAGGTGTCGCGCGACGACGTCGGAGTCGCGGGTGCGCACCAGGACGGTGTCGCCGCGCAGCTCGACGTCGTCGACGCCGTCGAGCTGGAACAGGCCCGCGGCCTCTGCGGGGGTGGCCCCGGTCCAGGTGGCGGTCACCTGCCGGCCGGCCGACAGCGCCTTGACCTCGGCGGCGGTGCCGTCGGCGACCACCCGGCCGGCGCTGACGAGCACGATCCGATCGGCGTAGGCGTCGGCCTCGTCGAGGTGGTGGGTGGCGAAGACGACGGTGCGGCCGCGCTCGGCGTCGGCGCGGATGGCCGCCCAGAACTCCCGCCGTCCCTCGACGTCCATGCCGGTGGTGGGCTCGTCGAGGACGATGAGCGCCGGCTCGGGCAGCAGGGCCATCGCGAAGCGCAGCCGCTGCTTCTGCCCGCCGGAGCACTTGGCGACCCGGCGGCGGGCGATGTCGGCGAGGCCGGCGCGCTCGAGCACCTCGGGCACCGGGCGGCTGTGCGCGAACAGCGCGGCGGTGAGCTCCAGCGTCTCGCCGACGGTGAGGTCGCCGAGCAGCCCGCCGGTCTGCATGACGGCGGCGACCAGCCCCTGCGCGACGGCGGTGCGCGGCGGCAGCCCGAAGACCTCGACGGAGCCGGCGTCGGGACGCGAGAGCCCGAGCAACGCGTCGATCGTGGAGGTCTTGCCCGCGCCGTTGGGGCCGAGGAAGGCCACGATCTCGCCGGGCTGGACGACGAGGTCCAGGCCGTCGACGGCGGTGACGGCGCCGAAGCGCTTGGTCAGCCCGCGCAGCGCGACGGCCGGGGGCGCCGTCCGGGCCGTCGCGGCGGGAGCCGGGGAGGTCTGTGTCATGACCTCAGGCTGGCCCGGCGGCGTCCTCCGCTCCTCGGCCGGAGATCACGACCGCACCATGACATCGGTCATGGCGGACATCGGTCATGGCGGACACCGGTCATGGCGCGGGTTCGTGCACGTCCGCGGATCCGCTCGGGGCGGATCCGCGGACGTGTACGCCGCTCAGCAGCCGGGCAGGCGGGCGGCGAGGTAGGACTCGACCTGGTCCAGGGCGACGCGCTCCTGGCTCATCGAGTCCCGCTCCCGCACGGTCACCGCCTGGTCCTCGAGGGTGTCGAAGTCGACGGTGAGGCAGAACGGCGTGCCCACCTCGTCCTGGCGGCGGTAGCGGCGGCCGATGGCGCCGGCGTCGTCGAAGTCGACGTTCCAGTTGCGCCGCAGCTGCGCGGCCAGGTCGCGCGCCTTGGGCGAGAGGTCGGCGTTGCGCGACAGCGGCAGGACGGCGGCCTTGACCGGCGCCAGCCGCGGGTCCAGCCGCAGCACGGTGCGGGTGTCGACGCCGCCCTTGGCGTTGGGCGCCTGGTCCTCGGTGTAGGCCTCGACGAGGAAGGCCATGAGCGAGCGGGTCAGCCCGGCCGCCGGCTCGATGACGTACGGCGTCCAGCGGGTGTTGCTGGCCTGGTCGAAGTAGGACAGGTCCGCGCCGGAGTGCTGGGTGTGGGTGGACAGGTCGAAGTCGGTGCGGTTGGCGATGCCCTCGAGCTCGCCCCACTCCGAGCCGGTGAAGCCGAAGCGGTACTCGATGTCGACGGTGCGCTTCGAGTAGTGGCTCAGCTTCTCCTCCGGGTGCTCGTAGTGCCGCAGGTTCTCCGGTGCGATCCCGAGGTCGGTGTACCAGCGGGTCCGCTCGTCGATCCAGTACTGGTGCCACTCCTCGTCGCTGCCCGGCTCGACGAAGAACTCCATCTCCATCTGCTCGAACTCGCGGGTGCGGAAGATGAAGTTGCCCGGCGTGATCTCGTTGCGGAACGACTTGCCGATCTGGCCGATGCCGAACGGCGGCTTGCGGCGGGCGGCGCCCATCACGTTGGCGAAGTTGACGAAGATGCCCTGCGCGGTCTCCGGGCGCAGGTAGTGCAGCCCCGATTCGTCCTCGACCGGGCCGAGGTGGGTCTTGAGCATCATGTTGAAGTCGCGCGGCTCGGTCCACCGGCCGGTGACGCCGCAGTTCGGGCAGGAGACGTCGGCCAGGCCGTTCTCGGGTGCGCGCCCCTTGCGGGCCCCGAACTCCTCCTCGAGGTGGTCGGCCCGGAACCGCTTGTGGCAGTTCTGGCACTCGGTGAGCGGGTCGGTGAAGACGCCGACGTGACCGGAGGCCACCCACACCTGGCGCGGCAGGATCACCGAGGAGTCCAGGCCGACGACGTCGTCGCGGCGCTGGACGACGGTGCGCCACCACTGCCGCTTGATGTTCTCCTTCAGCTCGACGCCCAGGGGCCCGTAGTCCCAGGCCGAGCGGGTGCCGCCGTAGATCTCACCGGAGGGGAACACGAACCCCCGGCGCTTGCAGAGGTTGACCACCTTGTCGAGGCGGGCGGGGTCGTGCGGCGCTGTCGAGGTGGTGGTGCTGGCGCTCACGGGCTGGGGGCTCCATCCGGCTGGCGGTCGGCGAGTTGACCTGCCCACGGTAGTCGGCCCGCCGGCGGGCCCCGCCCGGTCCGGTCAGCGGGACGTGTAGCCGCAGACGGCGGGCCGGCCGCCCTCGTCGACCACCGTGACGACGAAGTCGCGCGGCGTGCCGTCCTCGAGGGTCACCGCGAAAGCGACCTCGTCGACGTCGCCGGCCGCGGCCGCGTCGGTGGCCGAGCCCTCGGTGATGCGCCCGCCGAGGAAGGTCTCGAAGTCCGCCTGCAGCGTCGCGGGGTCGGGGAGCTGGGCCTGCCCGGCGGCGCACAGGTCGGCGTAGGCGGCGTCCGCGTCCTGGTCGACCAGCGACTGCACCCAGCCGGCGGCGATCTCCGGGCTGCCGGGGACGTTGAGCGTCGTCGACCCGCCCCCGCCGCCGGTCGGCGTGGCCGCGCCGCCCCCGAAGCCGCCGTCGCCCGACGGCGACCCGGACGAGGACCCCGGCGCGGACGACGAGGGGCTCGCCGAGGTCGACGACGCGCCTGCGGACGTGGTCGCGGTGGCCGACGGCGACGTGGCCACGTCGGTGCCGGCGTCGCGGCGGGCGACCAGCACGGCGGCCAGCACAGCGGCACCCACCAACAGGACGACGAGGGCGGCCAGAGCCGCGACCAGGCCCCGCCGCCTCTTCCGCGGCGGCGGAGCGCCGTACCCCGGGCCACCACCGGGCTGCCCGGGGCCGGGCGGGCCGTACCCGGGTGGGCCGTAGCCGGGCGGCCCGTACCCGGGGCCGGACGGGCCGTACCCCGGACCGGGCTGCCCGTAGCCGGGCGGGCCGTACCCGGGCGGGCCGTAGCCGGGACCGGGTGCGCCCGGGAACCCGCCGGTGCCCGGAGCGCCGGGCGTTCCGCCGACCGCGTCGACCCGCACGGTCGGGATGCGGTCGGGTGGGCCGGGCAGCCGGTCGGTCGGCTGGTCGGGCAGCGGCGCCGGCGAGCCGGGGCGGCCGGGCACCGGGGGCAGGTGCAGCTCGCGGGTGCGGTCGGCCGACGTCCCGTCGTCCTGCGGCGGCTGGCTCATCGGGCCCGTCCTCCCGGCTGGGGGTGTCCTGTCCGACGCAGGCTACGCACCGGACACGGCCGCACCCAGCCGCGCGACCACGGCGCCGGCCTCACCCCGGCGGGAGGTAGGCGCCGGGTTCGTCGAGCGCGTGCACCCACACCGGCGCCCCGGCGATCTTCACCTCCGCGGCCGACAGCGCCCGGCGGTAGGCGCCGACGCCGTCCCAGCGGGTCACCACGGCCCACAGGGCCGGGTCGTCCGCGGCCTGCCCGACCTCGCCGCCGCGCCAGCCGGGCCGGGCGGCGAGGGCGGCCAGCAGCCGGTCGACGGCGGCCTGCAGCTCCGCGACGTCCCCCGGGGGGACCCGCAGCCGGGTCACCGCGAACACCGCGCCTCCCCGGGACGCACCGGGCCGTGGGGTGGTGGTCTGCGCACGGCGTCCACTCTGCTGGCCGCCGTCGTCCCTGCCCAGCCGGGGTGTCCCGCGCCGTGGCCGGGGCGCTGGTCGGGGTCGGTCGCCGTCCCTAGACTCCGCCGACGACCCGCACCCGGCGCCGGATCCGGCGCGCGTCCGGGCCCGCGGCACACGGAGGAACGACCGGTGGACCTGCAACAGTTCGGCCCCTATCGCATCGAGGCGCTGCTCGGCCGCGGCGGGATGGGCGAGGTCTACCGGGCCTACGACACCGAGCACGAGCGCACGGTCGCGCTCAAGGTCCTCTCCGAGCACCTCGCGGCCGACGCCGGCTACCGCGAGCGCTTCCGGCGCGAGGCGCACCTGGCCGCCCGGCTCAACGAGCCGCACATCGTCCCGATCCACCGCTACGGCGAGATCGACGGCCGGCTGTTCCTCGACATGCGCCTGGTGCCCGGCCGCGACGTGGCCGCGGTGCTGGCCGCGGAGGGACCGATGGACCCCGCGCGCGCGGTGTCGATCGTCAGCCAGACCGCGCGGGCCCTCGACGCCGCGCACGCCGACGGCCTGGTGCACCGCGACGTCAAGCCGTCCAACGTGCTGCTGACCGGCTCCGGCGACGACGACGACGACGAGTTCGTCTACCTCGTCGACTTCGGCATCGCCCGGTCGACGACGGACTCGCAGGGCCCCTCGCTCACCCAGACCGGCGCCGCGCTGGGGTCCTTCCACTACATGGCGCCCGAGCGCTTCCTCGAGAGGCCCATCGACCGGCGGGTGGACGTCTACGCGCTGGCCTGCGTCCTCTTCGAGTGCCTCACCGCCCGCCGGCCGTTCACCGGGGACGGGCTGGCCGCGCTGATGTACGCCCACCTCAACACCAGCCCGCCGCCGCCGTCGACGCTGCGCCCGGGACTGCCACGGGCACTCGACGACGTCGTCCGCAGGGGTCTGGCCAAGGAGCCCGACGAGCGCTGGTCCACCTGCGGGGAGCTGGCCGCGGCCGCGCGGGCGGCGCTGGCCGCCGGTGGCGTGGCGCCCCGCGCGGAGGCCGCGCCGCCGACGTCGGTCACCCCGCTGCCGCTGCGTCCGCAGACGGTCGGCTTCTCCTCCCCGGGCGCCCCGGCCGCATGGGGGCCGCCGTCGACCCCGGGCGCGCCCGCCGGGTACGGGCCACCGTCGAACCCGGGCGGCCTGCCCGTCGGGTACGGGCCGCCGTCCGATCCCGGCGTGCCTGTCGGTTACGGGCCGCCGTCCGATCCCGGCGTGCCCGTCGGGTACGGGCCGCCGTCCCACCCCGGCGCGCCCGTCGGGTACGGACCGCCCCCGGGCCCCGGCTCCCCCGGGTACGGCCCGGGTGTCGGTCTCCCGCCGCCGGGCGGGGCGACGCCCTCGGGCCGGCGGAGGTCCACCCGCCTGCCGCTGGTCCTGGCCGGCATCGCGGCGCTGCTGGTGCTCGCCGTCGTGGCGGTGGTCGCGCTGGTCGGCCGGTCCGACGCCCCGACCGCCACCACCGCCATGCAGACGGGGACGACGGACGCGGGCGCCACCGACACGGGTGCCACCGCGACCGACACGGGTGCCACCGCCACCGCCACCGCCGGCAGCACGACGGACGCGGGCTCGACGACCGGCACGACGACCGGTGGCGGCCAGGACGCGGCGGATCCCGAGCAGCGGCTGCTCGACGTCCTGCCGGCGGACTTCGACCCCGCGACGTGCGAGACGACCGACCCCGGTGGCGACGGCGACCTCGCCGCCGTCGCCTGCGGCGCGGCACTGACCCAGCCCGGCCCCTCGGCCGCCGCCTTCTACCTCTACGAGGACCGCGCCGCCGTCGACCGGGTGTTCCTCGTCGACGTGGCGGGACTGCACCTCGACGAGCTCGGCGACACCGACTGCCCCGACGCCCACGGCCACCGGCAGTACACCGGCGCCGACCAGCGGGCGGCCGGGCGGGTGGCCTGCTGGGTGGACGGCGACGGCAACGCCAACCTGGCCTGGACGCAGAACGACGTCGCCGCGGAGGCACTGGTGGTCGTCCCCGGCGGCGGGGAGTCCGGCCTGGCCGACCTGTGGGCGTGGTGGAACGACGCGAGCCTGAGCGACTTCCGTCCCCGCTGAGGCCCGTCGTCCGGAGCCCGTCGTCCGGAGCCCGTCGTCCGGGGCCCGTCGTCCGGGGCCCGTCGTCCGGGGCCCGTCGTCCGCGGCGGCCGGTCAGGCCCGGGCCGCGCCCAGGGCCGCGGCGGCCAGCCGGTCCAGCCGCGTGGCCACCTGCTCGGCGGTGGCCGGCCGCTGCCCCACCGGGGCCAGGCACTCCGACACCAGCGCCGCCTCGTCCTCGGTGAGCCCGGGGCTGATCGCCGGCTCGGCGCTCAGGACCCGGCGGATGGCCAGCAGCGGCTCGCCGTCGGGCAGCTCGCCGTAGAGGCCGGTGCCCGTGAGCGCCCGGTTGAGGGTGGCGCCGAGCGCGAAGACCTCGGTGGCCCGCGACGGCCGCTCACCGCGCAGCAGCGCCGGGTCGAGGAACTCCACGGAGGCGGCGCTGGCCATGCCGGTCAGCGTCACGCCGGGGGTCAGGTAGCGGGCCAGGCCGAGGTCGGAGAGCTTGCCGCCGTCCTCGGCGAGCAGGACGTTGGCCGGCTTGACGTCGCCGTGGGTCAGTCCGGCCTCGTGCAGGGCGTGTGTGGCGTGGGCGGCGTGGGCGACCGCGCGCAGCACCTCCCCGCGGCTCAGCGGCCGGGCGGGAGCGGCGAGCGAGCCGAGCGGGCAGTACTCCATCGCGTACAGGAAGCTGTCCTGCAGCACGGCGTCGAAGACCCGCACCAGGTGCGGCGAGGCGACCTGGGCGAAGGCGCGCAGCTCCCGGACGGCCCGCTCGTAGGCCTGCACGCTGTGGCTGCCGGTGAAGACCTTGACCGCGACGTACTCGTCGGGCAGGCCGAGGCGGGCCGGGGGGCGGGCGAGGTAGAAGCGGCCGTTGTTGCCCTCACCCAGCACCCGGACCACCTGGTAGTCCGCGATGTGGTCGGGCGCCGCGCCCGCCAGGCCGACGGCGTCCATCCACGTCCTCCTGAACGGTTCCTCCCCGGCCCCGGCCGGGACGCCGCGGCGCGGCAGCGGGCCAGTGTGCCGGGACGGGAGCCGTCCCGGAACCCGATCGCACCCGCTGCCGCGCCGTGCGGGAACGGTCCGGGACGGGACGCCGGATCCGGCGGTGCGCTCAGGAGCCGCCGTGCGGCGACGCGAGGACGAACTGCCGCCCGCCCATGCGGACGGCCGTGCCCGGGGCCAGCCGGACCGGCTGGCCGGGCACCAGCGAGGACCAGCCCGGCGCGCCGTGCGGGGCCAGGAGCGTGCCGTTGGCCGAGCCGGTGTCGACCAGCAGCACGTCCCAGCCCTCGAGGCGGATCTCGGCGTGGTGCCGGCTGACGCCGCCGGTCCGGTCGACCACGAGCAGCGGCCGCAGCCGGCCGGACGCGACCCGCGGGTCGGTCTCCGGTTCCCGGCCGAGCAGGTAGTCGGTGTCCAGGCTGACGGTGGCGCCGTCGTCGAAGACCAGCAGCCCCAGCGGCGGGCGGGGTCCCGCGAGGACCGCGGGCCGGTGCGGCGTGCGGGCGCCGCACAGGGCGCAGGAGCCAGCGCGCGGGTCGGTGAGGTGGCCGTTGCCGCAGAGGACGCCCTCGACCCGGACGCGGTCGTCCGCCGGCTCCGCGACCGGAGCAGCCGCCGACGACGCGTCGGCGCCCGGGGTGGGCAGCGGCGCGCGGACCGGTTCGGCCTCGGCGTCCGCGCCGAACAGCAGGGCCGACCGTGCGGGCGGCGGCAGCTCGGCGGGGACGGCCGGAGCCGGCTCGGCCGGGACGGCCTGCCGGTGTCCGGCGTGGTCCCCGTGCCCGCGGGGCGCCGGCCCGGCCGGCGCCGGGTCCGGAACCGGAGGCGGCGGTGAGGCCGGACGCGGGCGCCGCGGCGCCGGCGGGGGGAGTGACGGCGTCGACGCGTGCGGGACGGGCAGCCGCAGCTGCGCCGTCCCCGTCGGCGCCGGTCCGGGCGGTGACGGGGACGGAGAGAGCACCGCGGCCGCCCCGGGGACGGCGCCGGCCTCCAGGTCGGCCAGCGGGTGCGGGGCGATGTCGGCGGGCGAGCCGGCCGACAGGTGGAGCGCCGCCGGCGGCCAGGCGACGAGGCGGTCCAGGACGCGCGTCCCGTCGCCGAACTCCTCCCCCTCGGCCGCCGTCAGGCGCAGCCCCAGGTCGGGGACCTCGGCGCTGCCGCGGCCGGCGAGCACCAGCGCCAGGCCGTCCTCGGTCGCGGCGACCACCGCGAACGACGGCGGGCCGGTCACCGAGCCGAGCCAGCCGCGCAGCTCCCCGGGCAGCTGCCGTCCCGGCGCGCGGCTGCCGGCGGCCGACACCCGCCGGCACAGGGCCACCAGCTCGCCCACGTGGGCGTCCCCGGCCGGGGCGGCGACCGGCGCGGTGGCCACCGGCGCCGGTCCCCACCCGGCGAGCGCCGGCTCGGCCGGCGGGGTCGCCGGGCCGGCCGGTCGGGTGGTGACACCGACGACGAGGAGCACCCCGGGCAGCCGGACGACGAGGTCCCGCCCGGGCGCGACCCGGACGGCGACCTGGTCGAACGGAGGCACCGTCGCCGGTGCGCCGGCCGCGGTGGTCAGCGCGACCGGCGGCGTGTGGACCGACACCCGAGGAGCCTCCCGCCCGTGGCCCCGACCGTGGACGGACGGCACCCGCAGCGGGCCGTCGGTGTGTCGGGGAGGCGCCACTGTCGGGTCGGCTCCGCGGCCCTGTCAACGGATCCCGGCGCGCCCGCGGAGGACCGGCCTCAGGCGCTGCCGAAGCGGCGCTGCCGGGAGGCGTACTCCTCGCACGCGGCCCACAGGTGCCGGCGGTCGAAGTCGGGCCAGAGCGTGTCGAGGAAGACGAACTCGGCGTAGGCCGACTGCCAGAGCAGGAAGTTGCTGGTCCGGTTCTCCCCGGAGCTGCGCACGAACAGGTCGACGTCGGCCATGTCGGGCTCGTCGAGGAAACGGGCGACGGTGCGCTCGTCGACCTTCGCCGGGTCCAGCCGCCCGGCGGCGGCCTCGCGGGCGATCGCGGCGGCGGCGTCGGCGATCTCGGCGCGGCCTCCGTAGTTCACGCACATCGTGAGCGTCAGGACGTCGTTGTCCTGGGTGAGCTCCTCGGCGACCTCGAGCTCCTTGATGACGCTGCGCCACAGCCGCGGACGGCGGCCGGCCCAGCGCACCCGGACGCCGAGCTCGTGCATCTCGTCGCGGCGGCGGCGGATGACGTCGCGGTTGAAGCCCATGAGGAAGCGGACCTCCTCGGGGCTGCGCCGCCAGTTCTCGGTGGAGAAGGCGTAGGCGCTGATCGCCTGCACGCCGAGCTCGATGGCGCCCTCGACGCAGTCGAACAGCGAGGACTCCCCCGCCTCGTGCCCCGCCGTCCGCGGCAGGCCGCGCTCCTCGGCCCACCGGCCGTTGCCGTCCATGACGATCGCGACGTGGCCGGGCACCTTGCCGGCCGGGATCGCCGGCGGGCGGACGCCCGAGGGGTGCGGGTCCGGCGCCTTCACCTCACGCCTCACGCAGCAGGCCCGCTTCCCGCCGGGGGGCGACGTCGGAGCGCTCGACCAGCGGCAGCGACCGCAGCCCGCGCTCGAGGTGCCACTGCAGCAGCGCGGCGACCAGCCCGCTGCCCTCGCGGCGCTGCGGGTTCTCGCTGGCCTCGGCGGTCTCCCAGTCGCCGGACAGCAGCGCCTCCAGGTGCCCGATGGTGACCGGGTTGGGCATCGCCGACCCGGTCGGGCGGCACTCGCGGCAGACGGTGCCGCCGGCCGGGACGGAGAAGTGCCGGTGCGGGCCCTCGACGCCGCAGCGGGCGCAGTCGCCGAGCGCCGGTTCCCAGCCGGCCACCGACATCGCGCGCAGCAGGAACGCGTCGAGCACCAGCCCGGCCGGGTGGGTGCCCTCCGACAGCGCCCGCAGCGCCCCGATGACGAGGAGGAACAGCCGCAGCGAGGGCTCCCTCTCCTCCGCCGTCAGCCGGTCGGCGGTCTCCAGGACCGCGGTGCCGGCAGTGTAGGCCGGGTAGTCGCCGGCGATCACCGAGCCGTAGGAGCGGATGGACTCGGCCTGGCTGACGATGTCGAGGTTGCGGCCGGTGTAGAGCTGCAGGTCGACGTGACTGAACGGCTCGAGCCGGGCGCCGAACTTGCTCTTGGTGCGACGCACGCCCTTGGCCACCGCCCGCACCTTGCCGTGCCGGCGGGTGAGGACCGTGACGATCCGGTCGGCCTCCCCCAGCTTCTGGGTGCGCAGGACGATCCCCTCGTCGCGGTACAGCGACTTCGGTGTGGTGCTCAATACCCCAGCCTGTTCAGCTTCTTCGGGTCGTCCTGCCACTCGCCGAGGACGGTGACGTGCAGGTCGAGGTGCACCCGGGAACCGAGCAGCTCCTCCAGGCCGGCCCGCGCCTCGGTGCCGATCGCCTTGATGATCGACCCGCCCTTGCCGAGCAGCATCGGCTTCTGGCTCGGGCGCTCGCAGTGCAGCAGCGCGTGCACCTCGACCAGCTCCGCACCCGCCCGCTTGGGGTCGGGCCGGCGGTTCAGCTCCTCGACGGTGACGGCGAGGGAGTGCGGCACCTCCTGGAACACCTTCTCCAGCGCCGCCTCGCGGATGAGCTCGGCGATCTGCCGGTCGGTGTCCTCGTCGGTGGTCTGCTCCTCGGGGTACAGCGGCGGGCCCTCGGGCAGCAGGCCGACCAGCAGGTCCTCCAGCAGCTCGACCTGGTCGCCGCCGACCGCGCTGACGGGCACGACCTCGGCGGCCTCGACCAGCGCGCTGGCGGCCACCAGCTGCTCGGCGACCTGCTTCCTCGACGCGGCGTCGGTCTTGGTCACGACGACGACCACCGGCGCCTTGACGTCCTTGAGCTGCCGGGCGATGAACCGGTCGCCGGTGCCGACCGGTTGGTCGGCGGGGATGCAGAACACCACGACGTCGACCTCGGAGAGGGTGTCGCGGACGACGTCGTTGAGCCGGCGCCCGAGCAGGCTCCTGGGCTTGTGCAGGCCGGGGGTGTCGACGAGGACGAGCTGCCCGCCGGGCCGGTGGACGACGCCGCGGATGGCGTGCCGCGTCGTCTGCGGCCGGTTGCTGACGATGCCGACCTTCTCGCCGACGAGGGCGTTGGTCAGGGTCGTCTTGCCGGCGTTGGGGCGGCCCACCAGACAGGCGAAGCCGCTGCGGTACGGCTGCTCCGGCGTGCTCACCGCCCCAGTCTCCCACCGCCGGGTGACACCCCGGTGGAGGCGGCGACGATCAGGGGACCTGATCGTCGAGTGTCCTCCCGCACGTCCCACGGTGAGGGAGGACGCTCCACGATCAGGTCACCTGATCATCGCGGTGCCCTCAGGCGGTGGCGCGGACGGCGCCGTCGGGGCCGGCGAGGTGCACGGGCGCGGACGGCGTGAGGTCGTGGACGGCGGCCAGCCCGGCGTCCTCCACGGCATCGGCGTCGGACACGACCGCGGCGGCCTCCAGCCCCTCGACCCCGCTGGAGACGGCGGCGGCGACCGCGGCCTGCAGCGCCGAGAGCGTCAGCGAGGGCAGGGACACCGAGGCGGCGACGTAGGTGCGCCCGTCGGTGTCGCGGACCGCGGCGCCCTCCCGGGCACCGGTGCGGCCGCGCGCGGAGCGGGCGAGGGTGACGAGCTTGGCGTCCTCGGGCTGCAGGTCGGGCACGGGACGAGTCTCCTACCGGTGGATCCGGCCCGTCCGCAGGGGCCCGGCGCGAGCCTGCGAGCGGTGGGGGGCGGGAGGGTCCTTCCTCAGCTCTCGGCGCCGGCGTGCACGTCGGCGCGGGTGGCCCCCGACTGGTGCTCGGGGTCGTCGGAGACCTCGGGCACCCGGCACACCAGGATCGTGTCGATGCGGTTGCGCCGTCCGCCGGTGCTCTCGGCCACCAGCCGCAGCCCCGCGACCTCGGCCTGCGAGCCCTCGATCGGCACCAGGCCCAGCTCGCGCGCCAGCAGGCCGCCGACGGTCTCGACGTCGTCGTCGCGCGGCAGCTCGACGTCGAAGAGCTCGGCGAGGTCCTCGACCGGCAGCCGCGCGGTGATCCGCACCGAGCCGTCGTCGAGGCGCTCGACCGGGGGGCGCTGCACGGCGTCGTGCTCGTCGGCGATCTCGCCGACGATCTCCTCGAGGATGTCCTCGATGGTGACCAGCCCGGCGAAGCCGCCGTACTCGTCGACGACGATCGCGATGTGGGTGCGGCGGGCCTGCATGTCGCGCAGCAGCTCGTCGACCGGCTTGGACTCCGGCACGAACGCCGGCGGGCGCATGAGCTCCTCGACCCGCGGGCCGCGGCCCTCGCCGAGGTTCTGCGACCGGCGCACGAGGTCCTTGAGGTAGACCACCCCGACGACGTCGTCGACGTTCTCGCCGATCACCGGGATGCGGCTGAACCCGCTGCGCAGCGCCAGGGCCAGCGCCTGCCGGAGGGTCTTGGTGCGCTCGATCCAGACGACGTCGGTGCGCGGCACCATGACCTCGCGGGCGATCGTGTCGCCGAGCTCGAACACCGAGTGGATCATGTTGCGCTCGCCGGACTCGACGACGCCGCGCTCCTCGGCCAGGTCGACGAGCTCCCGCAACTCCACCTCGGTGGCGAAGGGCCCGTCGCGGAAGCCGCGGCCGGGCGTGATCGCGTTGCCGACCAGGATGAGCAGCGTGGCCACCGGGCCCAGGAGCCGGCCGAGCACCCGCACCAGCCCCGCGGTGCGCAGGGCGATGGGGTGGGCGTGCTGGCGGCCCAGCGTCCGCGGGCCGACGCCGACCAGCACGTAGCTGACGACGGTCATCACGCCGGCGGCGGTGAGCACCGTCTGCCAGCCCAGCCCCCACAGCCCGGCGAGGACGACGGCCACCAGCACCGCCGCGACCGTCTCGCAGCCGATCCGCAGCAGCAGGAGCAGCGACACGTGCCGCGCCCGCTCGGTGAGGACCTCCTCCAGCGTGGCGGCCCGCCGGACGCCCTCCCGGCGCAGCTCCTCGACCCGCGCCTTCGACACCCGCTGCAGGGCGGCGTCCATGGCGCCGAACAGGCCGGCGAGCGGCACCAGGCAGATCGCGACCACCAGCAGCGTGACCGCACCGGCGCTCATCGCGGCCCACTCACCGCGGGTCGGTGCCCCCTCCGGCCGGCTCGCCGGTGACCGGCTGCCGCGGCGCCGAGCGCCAGCCCTCGAGCAGGCGGGTCTGCAGGCCGAACATCTCCCGCTCCTCCTCCGGCTCCATGTGGTCGTAGCCGAGCAGGTGCAGCACGCCGTGGGTGGCCAGCAGCAGCAGCTCGTCGTCCGTGGAGTGGCCGGCCGCGCGGGCCTGCCGGACGGCGACCGACGGGCACAGCACGACGTCGCCGAGCAGCGCCGGGCCGGGCTCGGGGTCGTCGGGCCGGGCGGTGTCGAGCTCGTCCATGGGGAAGGCCAGGACGTCGGTCGGGCCCTTCTCCCCCATCCACCGCTCGTGCAGCACGCTCATGTGGTCGGCGTCGACGCACAGCACCGACAGCTCGGCCATCGGGTTGACGCCCAGCTCCCCGAGCACGTACCGGCAGATGCCGGTCAGCTCCGTCTCGTCGACGGCGACCTCGGACTCGTTGGCGACCTCGACGGGCACGCGGCTCAGCTCCCCGGCCGGCGCGGCCGGGCGGTCCGGGGCGGCGCGGGCGGGCGCGCGGCGCCCTGCTGCTGGCCGGCGTCCCAGCGCTCGTAGGCGTCGACGATGTCGCCGACCAGGCGGTGCCGGACGACGTCGGAGCTGGTCAGGTTGGAGAAGTGCACGTCCTCGATGCCGTCGAGGATCTCCCGCACGATCTTCAGGCCGCTCTGCGCGCCACCGGGCAGGTCGACCTGGGTGACGTCACCGGTGACGACGATCTTCGAGCCGAAGCCAAGCCGGGTGAGGAACATCTTCATCTGCTCGGCGGTGGTGTTCTGCGCCTCGTCGAGGATCACGAACGCGTCGTTGAGCGTCCGGCCGCGCATGTACGCCAGCGGGGCCACCTCGATCGTGCCGGACGCCATGAGCCGCGGGATGGACTCCGGGTCGACCATGTCGTGCAGCGCGTCGTAGAGCGGCCGCAGGTAGGGGTCGATCTTCTCGCTCAGCGTGCCGGGCAGGTAGCCGAGCCGCTCGCCGGCCTCGACCGCGGGGCGGGTGAGGATGATCCGGTTGACCTGCTTGGTCTGCAGCGCCTGCACGGCCTTGGCCATGGCCAGGTAGGTCTTGCCGGTGCCGGCCGGGCCGATGCCGAACACGATCGTGTGCGCGTCGATCGCGTCGACGTAGCGCTTCTGGTTCAGCGTCTTGGGCCGGATGGTGCGGCCCCGGCGGCTGATGATGTCGAGGCTGAGCACGTCGGCCGGCCGCTCCGAACCGCCGCTGCGCAGCATGCCGATGACCCGGCGCACCGAGTCCGGCCGCAGCGCCTGGCCGGTGCCCAGCAGCGCGATGAGCTCGTCGAAGACACGGACGGCGAAGGCGTTGTCGGCCGGCTGCCCGGTCACGGCGATCTCGTTGCCGCGGACGTGGACGTCGGCGGCGAGCTCGCCCTCGACCAGCCGGAGCAGCTCGTCGCCGGAGCCGAGCAGGGCGACCATCGACACGGAGTCGGGGACGGTGATCGTGGTCCGGACCGCAGCGGAGGCGGCGCCCGCGAGCGCGTCGTCGGCAGCCGCGGCCTGCGCGGAGGCCTCACGGGAGGAGGGAGCGGCCGGCACGGGGACGTTCGGGGAGGTATCGGGCAAGTGCCCTCGACCCTGCCTTCCTGGCACGGGGGTTCTGACCCGTCCAGGTTACCCGTGCGGCGGGGGCCGGAACCGGGTCCGGCCGGAAGGAGTCAGGCGCCGGTGTAGGTGGCCCTGCCCGGCCCGTCCTCGAGGAAGGAGGCCACCGCGCCGCGCAGGTCGGCAGTGGAGAACAGCGGCCCGGAGACCTGCGGGGTGATCTCGTCGGCGGCCCGCACGCCGGAGCGGACGGCGGTGGTGACCAGCCGCTTGGTGGCCGCGTGCGCCAGCGTCGGCCCGGCGGCGACCCGGCGGGCGTAGTCGCGGGCGGCCTCGGCGAAGCCCTCGTCGGGCAGGACGCGGTTGACCACGTCCCACCGCTCCAGGACGGCGGCCGGGTACCGCTCCCCGGTGAAGACCAGCTCCTTGGCCCGCGCCGGGCCGGCCCGCTCGGCCAGCCGCTGCGGCCCGCCCATCGACGGCGTGAGCCCGACGACGATCTCCACCAGCCCGAAGCTGGCCCGCTCGGCGGCCAGCAGCACGTCGCAGGCCAGGGAGATCTCGAAGGCCGCGGTCAGCGTGAGGCCGTGCGCGGCGAAGACGGTGGGCACCGGCAGGTCCTCGATCGTCTGGGCGATGCGCAGCAGCCGGGCCCACAGCGCCGCGCCGCGCTGCGCCGGCTCGGGACCCTCGGCGATGTCCCGGAAGGCGTGCACGTCGACCCCGGCGGAGACCACCTTGCCGCGGGCCTCGAGCAGCACGGCGCGGGCGCGGTCGGACCGGCCGGGCTCGGTCAGTCCGACCAGCTCGGCGGCCACCTGCTCGAACGCGGCGAACACCGACTCGTCGAACAGGTTCAGCGGCGGGGCGTCGAGCACGACGACGGCGACGTCGCCGTCCCGCTCGATCCGGACGGGGGCGGCGCTGCCGGCGTCGGTCATGCCGGCAGCCTGTCACGGCCGCCGGCCGTCTCAGCCGGGCGGCCAGCCCATCGGACGGCCGCCGAGGACGTGCAGGTGCAGGTGGTGCACCGTCTGACCGGCCTGCGGGCCGGTGTTGGTCACGATCCGGTAGCCCGGCTCGGACCCGTCCTCGGAGGCCAGCCCCTCCTGGACGGCGACGGCGTGCGCGGCGGCCACCACGTCGGCCAGCAGCTGCGGGTCGGCACCCACGAGCAGCCCCGCCGTGGCGTGGTGGTCCTTGGGGATCACCAGCACGTGCGTGGGGGCCTGCGGGTTGATGTCGCGGAAGGCCAGGGTGCGGTCGGTCTCGTGCACGACGTCGGCGGGGATCTCGCCGGCCACCATGCGGCAGAAGAGGCAGTCGCTCACGGAGCCGACCCTAGAAGGACCCCCTCGCCCCCCACACCTCGCTCCGCTCGGCGCGGGCCCCTGCGAGGGGGCCGTTCCAGCACCTCACCTGCTCGGCGCGGGCCCCTGCGAGGGGGCGCTCCAGCACCTCACCTGCTCGGCGCGGGCCCCTGCGAGGAGCCGCTCCAGCACCTCACCTGCTCGGCGCGGGCCCCTGCGAGGGGGCCGTTCCAGCACCACCGGGCCCCCGGGCCAGGATGGGCCGCACACAACCCACCGACTCCGGAGGTGTCCGTGCCCGTCCCCCACTGCAGGACGTAGTGGTCGCCCGTCGCGCTCCCCGGTCGGGGAGCCCCGGGATCCCGTCGTCCTCGCGCCGTGCGTTCCTCGCCGGCACCGCCCTCGCGCTCGCCACGGCAGCCTGCGGCCGCCCCTCCCCCGTCGCCTCCTCCGCTCCCCCGGCGGGGACGCTGACCATCGGCGCCATCCCCGACCAGGACCCCGAGGTCCTCCAGCGCCTGTACGGCACCGTCGCTCGGTCGATGTCGGCCGCGCTCGACCTCGAGGTCGTCTACACCCCGGTCACCGACTACGCCGCCGCCGTCTCCCTCTTCCGCACCGGCGACCTCGGCCTCGTCTGGTTCGGCGGGCTCACCGGCGTCCAGGCGCGGCTGCAGACGCCGGCCGCCCAGCCGATCGCGCAGCGCGACATCGACACCGACTTCCACTCGGTGTTCGTCGTCAACGCCGCGACCGGGCTCGCCCCGTCGGACGACCTGCGCCCGCTGGCGCCGCTGCGGTTCACCTACGGCGCCGAGACCTCGACGTCGGGCCGGCTCATGCCCGCGTGGTTCCTCCAGCAGGCCGGCGTCGACCCGCAGGGCTTCCCCGGCGGCCCCGGCTTCTCCGGCTCGCACGACGCCACGCTGCAGCTGGTCGCCTCCGGCAGCTACCAGGCCGGCGTGCTCAACGAGCAGGTGTGGACCTCGCGGTCCCAGGAGGGCGCCGTCGACCCTGCCGTCGTCGCCCACTCCCGGACGCCGGGATACCACGACTACCACTGGCTGCTCGGCCCGCAGGCCGCCGACCTCGCCGACCCGGTGCGCGCGTACCTCACCGGGCTCCGCGCCGACGACCCGGACGACGCCGAGGTGCTCGACCTGTTCGGCGCGGGCTCCTTCGTCCCGGCCCGCGCGTCGGACTACGACCGGATCGAGGAGATCGGCCGCAGCCTGGGGCTGGTCACCTGAGCACCGTCCTGCGGCTGACCGGCGTGACCGTCCGCCTCGGGACGGCGACCGCACTCGACGCGCTGGACCTGACCGTCGACGCGGGCGAGCGGGTGGCCGTCGTCGGGGCCTCGGGCGCCGGGAAGTCGACGCTGCTGGGCGTGGTCAACGGGGTGGTGCCGCCGTCGGCCGGGTCGGTGGAGGTGCTCGGTCAGGACCCGTCCGTGCTGCGCGGTCGGGACCTGCGCCGGCTGCGGGCGCGGGTGGGCACGGTCCACCAGCACCTGGAGCTGGCCGGGCCGCTGCGTGTGGTGCACAACGTCAACGCCGGGCGGCTCGGCACCTGGCCGGCGGCGCGGGCGGCGTGGTCACTGGTCCGGCCGCAGGGCCTGCCCGAGGTGGTGGCCGCGCTGGAGCAGGTCGGCCTGGCCGACCGGGTCTTCGACCGCACCGACGCGCTCTCCGGCGGGCAGCGCCAGCGGGTGGCCGTGGCCCGGCTGCTGCTGCAGCGACCCGACCTGGTGCTGGCCGACGAGCCGGCGTCGGCCCTCGACCCGGTGCTCTCCGACCGGGTGCTGGAACTGCTGGCCGGTCCCGCGGCCCGGGGTGGCGCGCTGGTGGCCGCCCTGCACGACCCGGCGCTGGCGCTGCGGCACTGCGACCGGGTGGTGGGGCTGGCCGCCGGCCGGGTGGTGCTCGACGCCCCGGCCGCGGCGCTCTCCGCCGCCGACCTCGCCGCCTTCTACGGGGCCGCGGCGTGACCGCGGTGCTTGCCCGGGCCCGTGCACCGGCCGTTCCCCGGCTGCGGCGCGACCGGCGGCGCTGGGCGTGGGGACTGGCCGTGCTCGCCGCCGTCGGCTGGTCGCTGGCCGGCGCGGTCGGCGGGGAGGTGCTGAACCCGGCGGGGGCTCCCCAGTTCGGCCGGTTCGCGGCGGCCGCCCTCTCCCCCGCGCTCGACGGCGCGTTCCTCGGCGTGCTCGCCGGCGCCGCGCTGGTCACCGTCGCCTACGCCGTCCTCGGCGCGGCGCTGGCCGTGCTGCTGGGGGCGCTGGGGGCGGTCCTCGTCGCGCGCACCACCCGGGGACGGCGGCGGCTGGGCTGGACGGCGGTCCGGGGCGTGCTCGCGGTCCCCCGCGGGCTGCACGAGGCGGTGTGGGGGCTGCTGCTGGTCAACGTGCTGGGGCTGGACCCGTGGGTCGGCGTCCTGGCGATCGGCCTGCCCTACGGCGCGGTGACCACCACGGTGTTCGCCGACCTGCTCGACGAGGTGCCGCGCGGCCCGTACGAGGCGCTGCTGGCCGCGGGGTCGGAGCGGGCGGCCGCGGCGCTGTACGGGCTGCTGCCCCCGGCGGCCGGCGGGCTGCTGTCCTACGCCTGCTACCGGCTGGAGTGCGCCGTCCGCTCGGCCGTGGTGCTGGGGATGGTCGGCGCGGGCGGGCTGGGCTACCAGCTGGCGCTGTCGTTCGCGTCGCTGCGCTGGCCGCAGGTGTGGAGCGCCGTCTACGCGCTGGCGCTGCTGTGCCTGGCCGCCGACGTCGCCGGCCGGGCGGTGCGCCGCCGGGTGGCCGCGCCGCGGCGGCCGGCGGGCGTGTTCGCCCGGGACCGGCTGCTCACCGCGGCCGTGCTCGGCACGCTCGCCGCCGTCGCGTGGTCCTGGTGGTACCTGGCGCTGTCGCCGGCGTCCCTGGTCGCGGCCCGCACGCGCGAGCAGGTGGCCTACGTGCTGGACGCCGCCTGGCCGCCGGCCGGCGACGGCGCCCTGCTCGCGGAGGTGGCCCGGCAGGCGGTGACGACGGTGCAGACGTCGGTGCTGGCGATCGCCGTCGCCACGGCCGGGGCGGTGCTGGTGGCCGGCGTCGCCGCGCGCCCGGTGCGGGCCGGTCCCCTGCGCCGGCTCAACGGGGTCCTGGCGCGGGTGGGGCTGCTCCTGCTGCGGGCGGTGCCGCCGCCGGTGTGGGCGCTGGTCCTGCTGTTCGTGCTGCGGCCCGGCGTGCTGCCCGGGGGGCTGGCGCTCGGCGTCTACACGCTCGGGGTGCTGGGGCGCCTGGCCGCCGAGGCGGTGGAGGAGGCCGATCCCCGGCCGCGGGCGGCGCTGACCGCGCTGGGCGCGCGACCGGCCGGCGGCTGGCTGTACGGGGTGGCGCCGCAGGCGGCCGGGCCGGTGCTGGCGTTCGCGCTGTACCGGTGGGAGGTGGCCGTGCGCGACACGCTGCTGGTCGGCCTGCTCGGCGCCGGCGGGCTGGGGGCGCTGCTGGCCGCGCGGCTGGCGGTCTTCGACTGGCCGGCGGTGAGCACGGTGCTGGCGGCGACGGTCGTGCTCACCCTCGCCGTCGACCTGACCGGCGCCCGCGCCCGCCGCGCCCTGCGCTGACGGAGCCCCGTCCGCGCCACGATCAGGGACCCTGATCCGAGCGGGTCCTCCCTCACCGCAGCGCGTCCTCCCCCACCGTCCACCGTGAGGGAGGACGCGCCACGATCAGGTCACCTGATCATCGCCGCCCCGCGCGGCTACCTCCAGCGGGTCCGCGCGGACAGCGCGGCCAGGGCGGCGGCGCCGGCGGTCGAGGTCCGCAGCACCTCCGGGCCCAGCCGCACCACCTCCGCGCCGGCGGCCCGCAGCGCCACCACCTCGCCGTCGGTGAGCCCGCCCTCGGGGCCCACGACGACGGCGACCGTGCCGCTCGAGGGCACCTCCACCCCGGTCAGCGGACGGCGGGCCTGCTCGTGCAGGACGAGCGCCAGGTCGACGTCGCCCAGCTCGCCGCACACCTGGCGGGTGGTCATCGGCTCGCTGACCTCGGGCACCCGCGGCCGCCGCGACTGCTTGCTCGCCGCCCGGGCCGCGGCCCGCCACCTCGCCAGGCCCTTCTCCACGCGGTCCTCGCGCCAGCGGGTGACGCAGCGCGACGCCGTCCACGGGATGACCCGGTCGACGCCGAGCTCGGTCGCCAGCTCGACCGCCAGCGGCCCCCGGTCGCCCTTGGGCAGCGCCTGCACCAGCCACAGCTCCGGCTCGGCCGGCGGCACCTCGTACCGGGCGGCCACCTGCACCCGCAGGCCGCCGGGGCCGGCGTCGAGGACCGTGCCCTCGGCCACCGTGCCGCGGCCGTCACCGACCCGGACCGGCTCGCCGGCGGTCAGCCGCAGCACGCCGACGGCGTGCCGGCCCTCCGCGCCGCCGACGACGACCTCGGGGGCGTCGGGCAGCTCCTCGAGCAGGAACAGCGGCGCGCCGTCGAGGGCGACGCGCTGGTCGCCGGGGGCCGGGACGCTCACTTGAACGGGTTCCGCACCCGGGCGAACAGGCCGCCCGGGGTCTCACCGGCCGTCGACGAGGGGCGGTCCTCGCCGCGCAGCACGGCCAGCTCGCGCAGCAGCTTCTCCTGCTCGGCGTCCAGGCGGGTCGGCGTCTGCACGTCGACGTGCACCAGGAGGTTGCCCCGGCCGGTGGCGCGCAGCCGCGGCGCGCCCTTGCCGCGCAGCGTGAGCACCGTGCCCGGCTGGGTGCCCGGCCGGACGTCGATGTCGGTGTCCTCGCCGTCGAGCAGCGTCAGCGGCAGCGTGGTGCCGAGCGCGGCGGCGGTCATCGGCAGGGTGACCCGGCAGTGCAGGTCCTCGCCGTCGCGGGTGAACACCTCGTGCGGCCGCTCGCGGATCTCGACGTAGAGGTCGCCGGCCGGCCCCCCGCCGGGGCCGACCTCGCCGCGGCCGGTGAGCCGGATCCGCATGCCGTCCTCGACGCCGGCGGGCACCTTGACCGGGATGGTCCGGCGGGCGCGCACGCGGCCCTCGCTGCCGCACTCGGGGCACGGGTCGGGGATGACCTGGCCGGTGCCGGCGCAGGTCGGGCACGGCCGGGTGGAGACGACCTGGCCGAGGAAGGACCGCTGCACGCTCTGCACCTCGCCGCGGCCCGAGCAGGTGGCGCAGGTGGTCGGGTGGGTGCCCGGCGCGGTGCCCGCACCGCTGCAGGTGCCGCACAGGACGGCGGTGTCGACGGTGATCTCCTCGGTGGTGCCGAACACCGTCTGCTCGAGGTCGAGCTCGATGCGGATGAGGGCGTCGTCGCCCTCCCGCACCCGGCTGCGGGGGCCGCGGCCGCCCATCCCGGCGCCACCGAAGAAGGCGTCCATGATGTCGCCGAGCCCGCCGAAGCCGGCCTGCCCGAACGGCGAGCCGCCGCCGGCGCCGGGGCCGGTGTCGAACGGGTCGCCGCCGAGGTCGACGACGCGGCGCTTGTCCGGGTCGGTCAGCGCCTGGTAGGCGCGGCTGACCTCCTGGAAGCGCTCCTTGGCCTCGGGGTCGGGGTTGACGTCGGGGTGCAGGTCGCGCGCCAGCCGCCGGTAGGCCTTCTTGATGTCGGCGTCGGACGCGCCCCGGGACAGCCCGAGGACGCCGTAGTAGTCGGTTGCCATGTAGTCGCAGTCCTCAGCTCTCGGCCAGCAGCTGGCCGACGTAGCGGGCCACGGCGCGGACCGCGGCCATGTTCCCCGGGTAGTCCATGCGGGTCGGGCCGACGATGCCCAGTCCCCCCAGTGCCCGGTCCTCGGTGCCGTACCCCACGGAGACGACCGACGCACCGGCCAGCGCCTCGTGGGCGTTCTCCTCGCCGATGCGCACGAGGACCGTGCCGCCGGCGTCCACCTCGCTGATCAGCCGGAGGACGACGACCTGCTCCTCGAGGGCCTCCAGCAGCGGGCGCAGGCTGCCCGGGAAGTCGACGGCGGTGCGCGCCAGGTTCGCCGTCCCGCCGATGACCAGCCGGTCCTCGCCGGGCTCGACGAGCGTCTCGATCAGCGCGGCGCTCATCGCGGCCACCAGCGCCCGCAGGTGCGGCGGCGCGGTGTCGACCAGGTCGGGCACCTTGCTGCCGGCGTCGGCCAGCCGCGCGCCGCCGAACGCGGAGTTCAGCAGCGCCCGCAGGTCGGCGACGTCGTCCCGGGCGACCTCGACCGGGCAGTCGACCACCCGCTGCTCCACCCGGCCGGTGTCGGTGATGAGCACCAGCAGCAGCCGGGAGCCGGTCAGCTGCACCACCTCGAGGTGGCGGACGGCGCTGCGGGAGAGCGTCGGGTACTGGACGACGGCGACCTGGTGGGTCAGCTGGGCCAGCAGGCGCACCGTGCGGCCCAGGACGTCGTGCAGGTCGACGGCGCCGTCGAGGAACCGCTCGACCGCCTTGCGCTCGGCGGCCGACAGCGGCTTGACCGCCGAGAGCCGGTCGACGAACAGCCGGTAGCCCTTGTCGGTGGGCACCCGCCCGGCGCTGGTGTGCGGCTGGGTGATGTAGCCCTGCTCCTCGAGGACGGCCATGTCGTTGCGGATGGTGGCCGGGGAGACCCCGAGGTCGTGCCGCTCGGCGAGGGCCTTGCTGCCCACCGGGTCGTTGGTGGAGACGTAGTCCTGCACGATCGCCCGCAGGACCTGCAGACGGCGCTCGTCGTGCGCCACGGTGACACCTCCCCGTACCGGTCGACGTGCCCGTGCGGACGCCCCTGACGGGCGCGGCCGGCGCGCGCCGGGCTCCCCGGCGGGCTGGCACTCGCACGGACGGAGTGCCAGTCCAGCATACGACCGGCGAGCCCTCCCGTCGCGGAGCGCGGACCGTCCTCACCCGCGGGGGGCGGCCGCGGCCGGGGACCCGGCGGATAGGGTGACCGGCGGACGGTGCTCGAGCGGGGCGGTCGGACGGAGGTCGGGTCCCTGGTCTTCAAAGCGGTGCGCGACGGCCGCCCGTACCCCGAGCACGGCCTGTCCACGAAGGACTGGGCGATGATCCCGCCCCGGCAGATCCGGCTCGACACCCTGGTCACCACCAAGCGGGAGCTGGCGCTGGACACCCTGCTGGCCCAGGACTCGACCTTCTACGGCGACCTGTTCCCGCACGCCGTCCAGTGGCACGGGGAGCTCTACCTCGAGGACGGCCTGCACCGTGCGCTCCGGGCGGCCCTGCAGCAGCGCACGGTGATCCACGTCCGGGTGCTCGACCTCGACGCGCTGATGCCCGCCGACCCGGGCCGCGCGCTGTGACGACCCCGCCGGCCCGGCTGACCGGGGCCGCCGAGGGTGTCCTCGTGCGGCGGGCCACCGCCGCCGACCTGCCGGCCGTCGTGGCGCTGCTGGCCGACGACCCGCTCGGCGCCGCCCGCGAGACGGCCGACCTGGCGCCCTACAAGGCCGCCTTCGCCGCGGTCGACGCCGACCCCGCGCACCTGCTCGTGGTCGCCGAGGACGGCGGCACCGTCGTCGGCACGCTGCAGCTCACCTTCATCCCGGGCCTGGCCAGCGGCGGCACGCTGCGGGCGCAGTAGAAGGACCCCCTTGCCCCCCGCCACTCGCAAGCTCGCGGCGGGACCCTGCAAGGGGGCTGAGTGGTGCGCCGACGAGGCGCGCCGGCGCGGCGCGACGCTGGTGCAGCTCACCACCGACGAGCGCCGCACCGACGCCCACCGCTTCTACGAGCGGCTCGGCTACGTCGCCTCCCACGAGGGCTTCAAGCTCGAGCTATAGCCAGCCCTTGTCGGCGGCGACGCGGGCGGCCTCCACGCGGGTGCGGGCACCGGTCTTGCCGATCGCCGAGGACAGGTAGTTGCGCACCGTCCCCTCGGACAGGAACAGCGTCCGGGCGATGTCGGCGACGGTCGCGCCGTCGGCGGCCTCGCGCAGCACGTCGGCCTCGCGTGCCGACAGCGGCGTCGCCCCGATCGCCAGCGCCGCGGCGGCCAGCTCCCGGTCGATCACCCGCTCCCCGGCGACGACGGCGCGGATGGCCTTGGCTAGCTCCGCGACGGGCGCGTCCTTGACCAGGAACCCGGCTGCCCCGACCTCCATCGCCCGGCGGAGGAACCCCGGCCGGCCGAAGGTGGTGAGCACGACGGCGCGCACCCCCGGCAGCTCGGCGGCCAGCTGCTGGGCGGCCTCGAGCCCGTCGGCACCGGGCATCTCGATGTCGAGCAGCGCGACGTCGGGCAGGTGCTCGCGGGCGGCGCCGAGCACCTCGTCGCCGCGGCCGACCTCGGCGACGACGGTGATGTCCTCCTCCAGCTCCAGCAGGGCCCGCAGCGCGCCGCGGACCATCGACTGGTCCTCGGCCACGAGCACCCTGATCACCGCGGCGCCCCGGCCGCGACCGGCGTCAGCGGCAGGACGGCGCGCAGCTCGTAGCCACCGTCCCGGCCGGCGCCGCCGGTGAGGGCCCCGCCGATCGCGCCCACCCGCTCGGCGAGGCCGGCGAGCCCCGAGCCGGGCTCGGTGTCGTCGGCCGGGCCGCGGCCGTCGTCGGTGACGGTCAGGACCGCCTCGGCGCCGTCCTCGGTGAGGGTGACCGTCACCGAGCGGGCGCCGCTGTGCCGCAGCACGTTCGTCGTCGCCTCGCGGACCACCCAGCCCAGCGCCGCGTCGGCCGGGCCGGGCAGCGCCGGCACGCGGGCGGGCAGCCGGACGGCGATGCCGGCGCCCGACAGCGCCGAGCGCGCCTCGGCCAGGGCCTGCGCGCAGCTGACCTGGCGGTAGCCGCTGACCGCGTCGCGCACCTCGGCCAGCGCGCGGCGGGCGGCGGCCTCGACGTCGGCCATCTCCGCCCGCGCCCGGGCGGGGTCGGCCTCGGCGAGCCGGCCGGCCAGCTCGCTCTTGAGCGCGATCAGCGACAGGCTGTGGCCGAGCAGGTCGTGCAGGTCGCGGGCGAAGCGCAGCCGCTCCTCGGCGACGGCGTTGCGGGCCAGCTCCTCGCGGGCCTCGGCCAGCTCGGCGTTCACCGAGACCAGGTGCCGGGTGCCGCGCAGCGCGAACGCGGTGAGCAGGCACATCACCGGGAGGATGAACAGGTCGCCGAACATGCCGTCGGCCGCGACGACCCCGCTGCACACCGCGGCGGCCGCGAGCACCGCCGGCCACACCCAGCGCTGCGGCAGCGCCGCCGCCGAGGCCGCCGACAGGTAGATCAGCAGCCCGGCCCAGGACGGGCCCATCCACGCGGCCAGCCCGGTCCCCAGGGCGGCGACGACGGCCAGCCGGCCCAGCACCGGACCGGTCCAGCAGCCGCCGAACGCCCGGCGGAACACATCGAGGTAGACGGCCGTGAAGACGACCAGCCCGGCGCCGGCGACCACCCGGACGGCGAGCGGGCGGTCGGTGGTGAGCAGGTCGACGAGCGGGAAGAACTGGAACAGCAGCCAGGGCAGCGCCCAGCCGATGCGGTACCAGCGGGGGCGGGGGTCCACGGCGCCCGACCGTAGCCCGGTCAGCCCGCGACGGCGGTCAGCGGACGACGGCGCGCGACGAGGACGGCCAGCCCGCCGAACGCGGCGGCGAACCCGGCCAGCGCGGCGACGGCCGTGGCCGACGGCAGCTGCCCGCCCGCCGCGGCGTAGCCGGCCTGGGCGTACCAGTACGACGGCAGGCCGTGCGCCACCGCCCGCAGGCCGGAGGGGAACAGCTCGACCGGCACCCACAGCCCGCCGAGGGCGGCCAGCACGGTGGCGACGATCCCGGTCGCACCGCCGGCGGCCTTGGTCTCCAGCGCCCAGCCCAGCAGCAGCCCGAGGGCGACGAACACCGCCGACCCGAGCCACAGCACGCCGACCAGCCCGGCCCACTCGACGGGGCGCAGGTGCACGCCGTTGACGAAGCGCCCGGTCAGCGCGACGACGACCAGCGGCGGCAGGGTCAGCAGCATGCCCACGGCGACGTCGACGGCGACGACCGACGTCTGCGGCACCGGGGTGACGCGCAGCTGGCGCAGCCAGCCCGAGGCCCGGTCGAAGGAGAGCCGGATGGTGGCGCCCAGGGCCGCACCGATGGCGCCGTAGGCCATCATCGCGACCATCGTCCCGGCCGCCTGCTCGGGGCTGATCCCGTCGGGGGTCCCGGCGAAGACCTTGGTGAAGAAGACGGTGAACAGCGCCGGCAGCAGCACGGTGAAGAAGAGGAACTGCCGGTTGCGCGCCACGCGGCGCAGCTGGAAGACGAACAGCGGGCTCATCGGGTCGCTCCGGAAGTGGTGAGGGACAGGACGGCGTCCTCGAGGCTGGCGCCGCGGACCTCCAGATCGGTCAGCGGGACGCCGCCGGCGAGCAGGGCGCGCAGCGTGGCCTCGACGTCGGTGGTGGCCAGCGCGACCGTGCCGCCCAGCCGGTCGGCGCCGACGACGCCGGGGACGTGGTCGAAGGCCGCGCCGTCGGGGGCGGTGAAGCGGACGGTGCGCCCGGCGACGGCCGAGCGGATGCCCGCGGACGGGCCGTCGGCGACCACCCGGCCGCCGGCCAGCACGACGACCCGGTCGGCGACGGCGTCGGCCTCCTCGAGGTGGTGGGTGGCGAAGACGACGGTGGTGCCCCGGGCGGCCAGCTCGCGCATCGTGGCCCAGAAGGCGCGGCGGCCCTCGACGTCCATGGCCGAGGTGGGCTCGTCGAGCAGCAGCAGCGGCGGCTGACCGGCCAGGGCCAGCGCCAGCAGGACCCGCTGCCGCTGGCCACCGGAGAGCGCCTCGACGTCGCGGCCCAGCAGGCCGGCGATCCCTGCGGTGGCGACCAGGTCGTCGAGCGGCCAGGGGTCGGCGTAGCTGCGCCGCACGAGGTGCAGCACCTCGCCGACGCGGGCCTCACCGGGCAGGCCGCCGTGCTGGAGCATCGCGCCGACCCCGCCGGCGCGGACGGCGTCGGCCGGTGCGCGGCCGAGCACGCGGACGGTGCCCGCGGCGGGGCGCAGCAGCCCCAGCACGGCACTCACGGTGGTGGACTTGCCCGCCCCGTTGGGGCCGAGCAGCGCGACGGTCTCGCCCCTGCCGATGTGCAGGTCGAGGGCGTCGACGGCGAGCACGTCGCCGTGGCGGACGGTCAGGCCGTCGATGTCGAGGGCGTTCGCAGGCACGCGACGAGCCTGGCGCCGCGGGGGGTGCGCGCAGTAGTGCGGGACGTCGCGACCCCGACCTGACATCCGTCAGCTCCGGCCTCCCTGCAGGGGCCCGCCGCAAGCCTGCGAGCGGTGGGGGGCAGGGAGGTCCTTCCTCAGTCCGTGAGGTCGCGGACGACGGCGTCGGCCAGCAGCCGGCCGCGGTCGGTGAGGACCGCCCGCCCCGCGGTGTGCGCGGCGGGGTCGAGCAGGCCGCGGACCACGGCGTCGGCGGCGCGCAGCCGGCCGGCGTCCGACAGCGCGGCGAGCGGCAGTCCGTCGCGCAGCCGCAGGCCGAGCATCACGGTCTCCAGCGCCCGGTCGGCGGGCTCGAGCACCTCGGAGTCGGCGACGGGGAGCTCCCCCGCGGCCAGCCGCTGCGCGTACGCCGCGGGGTGCTTGACGTTCCACCACCGCACCCCGCCGACGTGGCTGTGCGCGCCCGGCCCCACGCCCCACCAGTTCGCGTTGGCCCAGTACAGCTCGTTGTGCCGGCAGCGGGCGGCGTCCCCGCGCGACCAGTTGCTCACCTCGTACCAGTCGAACCCGGCGGCGCGCAGCGCGGTGTCGGCCTGCACGTAGCGGTCGGCGAGGACGTCGTCGTCGGGCATCGGCAGCTCGCCGCGGCCGATCCGGCGGGCCAGCCGGGTGCCGTCCTCGACGATGAGCGCATAGGCGCTGACGTGGTCGACGGGCGCGGCGAGGACGGCGTCGAGCGAGGCGGCCCAGTCGGCGTCGGTCTCCCCCGGTGTGCCGTAGATGAGGTCGAGGTTGACGTGCTCGAACCCGGCGGCGTGGGCCTCGCGCGCGGCCTCGGCGGCGCGGCCGGGCGTGTGCCGCCGGTCGAGGACGGCCAGCACGTGCTCGGCGGCCGACTGCATGCCCAGGCTGAGCCGGGTGAAGCCGGCCGCGCGCAGGGTGGCCAGGGACGCCGGGGTGACCGACTCGGGGTTGGCCTCGGTGGTCACCTCGACGTCGGCGGCGACGGGGAACAGCTCGCGGACGGCGGCCAGCACGGCGGCGAGGTCCTCGGCGGGCAGCAGCGTCGGGGTGCCGCCACCGACGAAGACGGTGGAGACGGTGGGCAGGTCGGGGCCGAGGGTCTCCGCCGCGCGGCGCAGCTCGGCGATCGCCGTCCCGGCGTACTCGGCGCGGTTGGCGCCGGGGCCCAGCTCGTCGGAGGTGTAGGTGTTGAAGTCGCAGTAGCCGCAGCGGGTGGCGCAGAACGGCACGTGCACGTAGAGCCCGAAGGGCGTGCGGGCCAGCCCCTCACGGGCGCTGTCGGGGAGCTGCAGGGTCCGCGGTGGGAGCTCCAGCAGCGGCAGGACGGCGTTCATCTGACCCCAGTGTGCCGCGCCCGGCAGGATGTCCGGTCGTGGCTGACGACGACGTGCTGCAGGTCTCGGTCGGACGCGGGGTCGCGACCCTCACGCTCGACTCCCCTGCCAACCGCAACGCGCTCTCCCGTGCGATGCGGGCCCGGCTGCGGGAGTCCCTGGACGCCGCGCTGGCCGACGACGCGGTGCGGGTGGTCGTGCTCGACCACACCGGCCGGGTGTTCTGCTCGGGGATGGACCTGTCCGAGGCCGCCGGCGCCGGCGCGGGCGACCAGGGGGTGCGCGAGCTGCCCGCGCTGCTCGAGCGCGTGTGGACCGCGCCCAAGCCGGTGGTGGCCGTCGTCCGCGGCCCGGCCCGCGCGGGTGGGGTCGGGCTGCTGGCCGCCTGCGACGCCGTGGTGGCCGGCGCGTCGGCGACCTTCGCGTTCTCCGAGGTCCGGCTGGGCATCGTGCCGGCGGTGATCTCCGCCGTCGTGCTGCCGCGGGTGCTGCCGCACGTGGCGCACCGGCTCATGCTCACCGGCGAGGTGTTCGACGCGGCCACCGCCGCCGCCGGCGGGCTGGTGGACCTGTGCGTGCCCGACGACGAGGTGGACGCCGCCGTCGCCGGTCAGGTGCGGGCGCTGGCGGCCGGCTCGCCGTGGGCGCTGGCGCAGACCAAGCGGCTGCTGCGCGCGGGCGGTCTGCGCGGCTCGTTCGACGACCTGCTCGACCTCTCCGCGCAGGCCTTCGCCGGCGAGGAGGGGCAGGAGGGCATCGCCGCCTTCCGGGAGAAGCGCCCGGCCCGCTGGGTGCCCGCGGCGGAGTGACCGCCGTGGTGCCGGCCGGCTCCCGCGCGGGGACGCTGTCGCCATGACCGAGACGGACGACCCCCGCGCCCGCTTCCGCGCCCTGCCCGAGCCCGTCGATCCCGACGACGCCGTCGAGACGGTCGACGCGGGTGCCGTGCGGCCGATCTCCACCGCGAGTGACGAGCGCGACCGGCTGCTGCGCGAGGCCGGCGGCGCCTGACCCACGGGTGGAGCCGCCCTGCGGACCCAGTCGTGCTCTGCCCACCGGTGTGGGCAGAGCACGAAGCGCGGCAGAACCCGACCCTCCGGGTGCAGTCGTGCTCTGCCCACCGGTGTGGGCAGAGCACGAGGTCGCCGGACCCCCAGAGGGCGGTCTCCGGGTCAGCGCAACCGGCGGGAGTTGTCCGGCAGCCGCTCGGTCACGCCGCGGGCGTCCAGCCACTCCATCAGCGGCACGGCCACCCGCCGCATCGTCCCCCACGCCGACCGGGCCTGGCTGAGCGTGAACGGCTGCGGCACCGCGGCCAGCCGCCCCCGCGCCACCTCCTCGACGCCCGGCGCCAGGTAGACGCCCTCGGCGATCCGCACCAGCTGCCCGTCGCGCACGGCGGCGGCCAGCTCCCGCGGGCCGAGGCGGGCGGCGCGCAGCTCGTCGGCGTCCGGTGCGGCGAAGGGGTCGGCGGCCAGCCGCGCGCGGATCGCGTCCACCGCCCGCTGCACCGCCGGCGGCAGGCCCGCGGCGGCCACCACGACCCGGCCCTCGCGCAGCGCCAGCGGCGGCCGCACCGCGAGCGCCACGAGGTCGTCGGCGGGCAGGTCCAGCTCCCGCCGCACCACGGCGACCGGCGGCCCGGGTTCCAGCGGGTGGGCCTGCCGGTGGGCGGCCACCAGCCCGGGCACCCGCCGCGCGAGCTCGCCGACCAGCCCCGGGGCCAGCAGCCACGGCCCGGCGCGGACGGCGTCGTCGGGCACCGGCCAACCCATGGCGGTGAAGTCCGCGGCGCGCACCACCCGGCGCCGTGCGAGGTCGGCCGCGGCGCCGGCCGGTCCGCTCGCCTGGGCGTCCAGCTCGGCCGCCCGCTGCCGGGCCGCGCCGCGGCGGCGCAGCTCGGGCGGGGCGACGTCGCGGACGTCGGCGCCGACCACCCGCCGGGCGCCGGGGTCGCGCAGCAGCACGCGGTCGCCCACCCGCAGCGGCAGCGGGGTGGCCAGCCGCAGCCGCAGCGCCGCCCCCTCCAGCGGCCGCACCCGCACCGGGACCGCCGCCGACCCCAGGTGCAGCACCGCCTCGGCCGGCAGCCGGTCCTCCGGCTCGGCCGCGAGCACGACGTCGGCCTCGGCGGTGGACCGGAAGGCGCCGGGGGCGAGCAGCGCGTCGCCGCGGGAGAGGTCCTCCACCGCGACGCCGCGCAGGTTGAGCGCCACCCGGGCGGTCGCGCTCGCCCGCTCCACCGGCCGGCCGAGCGACTGGACGCCACGCACGCCCACCTCCCGGCCGCCGAGCTCCAGCCGATCGCCGGCGGCGACCGAGCCGGCGGCCAGCGTGCCCGTGACGACCGTGCCGGCCCCGCGGATGGGGAACGCCCGGTCGATCCACAGCCGCACCGGTGCGCCGGGGTCGGGTGCGGGCAGCCCGGCCAGCAGCGTCTCCAGCGCGGTGGCCAGCTCTGGGACGCCGCGGCCGGTCGGCGCGCTGACCGCCACGCCCGGGACCGCGCCCATCGAGGTCGCGGCGAGTCGCTCGGTCGCGTCGGCCAGCACCGGCGCGGGGTCGGCGAGGTCGGCCTTGGTGACGGCGAGCAGCGCGTGCTGCACGCCCAGGGCGTCGAGGACGGCGACGTGCTCGGCGGTCTGCGCCGACCAGCCGTCGTCGGCGGCGACCACCACCAGCGCGGCCGGCACCGACCCGACCCCGGCCAGCATGTTGCCGACGAACCGCTCGTGGCCGGGGACGTCGACGACGGCGACCACCCGGCCCGAGGGCAGCGTCGTCCAGGCGAACCCGAGGTCGATGGTCAGGCCGCGGCGGCGCTCCTCCTCCCAGCGGTCGGGCTCCATGCCGGTGAGCGCCCGCACGAGGGTGGACTTCCCGTGGTCGACGTGCCCGGCGGTGGCAATCACGTCCATGCGCGGGCCACCTCCAGCACCGCGGCGGCCAGGTCGTCGTCGGACGACGGCGGCACGCTGCGCAGGTCGAGCAGTGTGCGGCCGTCGGCGACGTACCCGACGACCGGCCGCGTCCCGAGGCGCAGCGGCCCGGCGAACGGCTCGGGCAGCGAGACCGCCGCGCTGGGCAGCGGGTGCTCGGGCGCCCCTCCCCCGCCGACCCGCGCGGCCGAGTCCACCGCCCGCGCGTCGACCCCGGCGCCGACGAGCCGGGCGGCCAGCTCCCCGGCCCGGCGGCGCAGCGCGGCGACGTCGGCGGCGAGCATCTCCTGCACCGGCGGCAGCGGGCCGCGCAGCGTGGCCTCCAGCGCCGCGAGGGTGGTCTTGTCGACCCGCAGCGCCCGGTACAGCGGGTGCCGGCGCAGCCGCTGCACCAGGTCCGCCCGGCCGAGCACCAGCCCGGCCTGCGGACCGCCGAGCAGCTTGTCACCGCTGCAGAGGACGAGGTCGGCGCCGTCGGCCAGCGTCGTCTGCAGGTCGGGCTCCTCGGTCAGCACCGGGTGCGGGCGCAGCAGCCCCGAGCCGACGTCGGCGACCAGCGGGACGCCGCTGCCGGCCAGTGCGGCGGCGAGCGGCGCGACCGGCACCGACCGGGTGAACCCGCGGACGACGAAGTTCGACGGGTGCACCTTGAGCACCGCGCCGGTGCCCGGGCCCAGCGCACGGGTGTAGTCCTCGAGCGCCACCCGGTTGGTCGTCCCCACCTCGCGCAGCCGGGCACCGGTGGACTCCAGCAGCTCGGGGATGCGGAAGCCGTCGCCGATCTCCACGAGCTCGCCGCGCGCGATGACCAGCTCCCCGCCGAGCGCGGTGGCCACCAGCGCGAGCGCGGCCGCGCAGTTGTTCACCACGATGGCCGCCTCGGCCGCCGGCACCGCGGCCAGCAGCGCGGCGACGGCCGCCTCGCCGCGCGGCCCGCGCCGCCCGCTCCGCAGGTCGAGCTCGACGTCGGTGGTCCCGCTGGCCGCCACCACGGCCTGCACCGCGGCCGGCGACAGCGGCGCGCGCCCGAGGTTGGTGTGCACGAGCACCCCGGTCGCGTTGAGCACCGGGCGCAGGCTGCCCGCGCCCCTCGGCAGGCCGGCGAGCACGGCGGCGACGGACTCGTCCGGTGGCAGGGAGCCCTCGCGCACCCGCTGCTGGACGGTGCGGACGGCGTCCTTGACCAGCTCGCGCCCCAGCCGGGCGGCGGCGGCGGCCAGCGCGGGGTCGGCCAGCAGCGTGTCGGTGCGCGGCACCTGCCGGCGGGGATCGGTGCTCATCGCCGCCGAGGGTAGGTGGAGCGCGGGACCGGCCGGTCCCGCGCTCCACCGTCTCAGCAGGCGTTCCCCGCCGCTCCGGCGAAGCCGGGCCTGCTCGCCGGCGGCCGCGCCACCGCCCGCCGGCCCAGCTCGCCGCCACCCCCCGGTGACCGACCAGTGCTGCCCGCCGACGGTGACCTCGGCGAGCTCGAAGGTCGTCTTGTACGGCGAGAACGCCACGTGCTCGTTGACCGCGTACAGCGCCTGGGGCGCGCACAGGAACAGCGCCAGGGCCCGGTCCTGCACGGAGGCGTCGATCCGCTCGGCCACCTCGACCAGCGCCCCGCCGTCGAGCTGCACCTCCATCTCGTCGAACAGGTCGTCGAAGCCGTCGTCGGGCGGGGTGTTCCAGGTGATGAACAGCCAGTTCAGCGGCGAGGGGTCGACGACGTGGACGGTGCCGACCGGTTCCGGTGGTGCGGTCATGCGGGCCTCCCCCGGCTGAGGCGCATGTGGTCCGACTCACACCGCACCGAGGACGGTAGGCCCCCACCCGGTTGCGCGACTGTCCGACCGGGGAGGTCAGCCGCCGGCCGGCGGGTCCGGCAGCCGGACGGGACAGGAGGTGCCGAGCTGGTCCATCGTCTCGGCGTCGACGTCGGTGCGGACGGCGGCGTGGAACCGGCTGATCATCTGGCTGAGGCCGCAGGTGAAGGTGATCTCCAGGACCTGCTGCACGCTGACGTGCTCGCGCAGTGCCGCCCACGTCGCGTCGTCGATGGGCTGCATGAGCGTGGACTTCCGGCAGAAGACCACGATCGCCGCCTGGGCGGGCGTGAACAGCCCCTCGGGCAGCGGGTCGTCGAGGACGCGGCCCCGTCCCGGGTCCCGCCCTGAGCCTGCGAAGGGTGGGGAGGACGGGGTCCTTTCAGTAGAAGCACTCGTTGGTGACGGCGGAGGTGTAGTACGCGAGCTCCCGCTGCACCGGGTCGAGGCTGTTGCCGAAGGAGGCGACCTGCCCGAGCTCGAGCACCGCCGCGAGGATGTCCGGGTGGTTGGCGATGCCGCGGTAGACGTTCACCTCGCGCCCGCGGCTCTGCCGGACCACCCCCAGCAGCTCGCGCGCCCTCGGGTCGGCGTCCGGGTCGTCACCCGAGACCAGGGGGATGCGTGCCACCGTCGCGCCTCCTCGGACGTGCCGGCCCGGAGCAGCGTCGTCCCGGCCGTCCGGCCGGGACGACGTCCCCGGCCGGACGGCGAGCTGGCGGAGGCGGACGGGAATCGAACCCGCCTGACCGAGGTGCTCGGCCACGTCGGCTTTAGAGGCCGCGGGGGCCACCAGGCGCCCTGACGCCTCCGCCGGGGAGCCTACGGTGGCTGCGTGACCACCGCTCCCGCACGGATCCGGCTCACCCAGTACGCGCACGGCGGCGGCTGCGCCTGCAAGATCCCGCCGGGCGAGCTGGAGGCCGTCGTCACCGGGCTGACCCGCACCGGACCGGCCGACCCGGCCGCCGAGCTCGTCGTCGGCCTCGACGACGGGGACGACGCGGCCGTCGTCCGGATCGCCGGCGGGCAGGGGCTGGTGCTGACCACCGACTTCTTCACCCCGGTCGTCGACGACGCGCACACCTTCGGCCGGATCGCCGCGGCGAACGCGCTGTCCGACGTCTACGCCATGGGCGGCACCCCCGTCGTCGCGGTCAACCTGCTCGGCTGGCCGCGCGACGTGCTGCCGGCCGAGCTCGCCGCCGAGGTGCTGCGCGGCGGGCTGGAGGTCGCGCAGGAGGCCGGCTGCCACGTCGGCGGCGGGCACTCCATCGACGACCCCGAGCCCAAGTACGGCATGGCGGTGACCGGCGTCGTCGACGTCGACCGGATCATCCGCAACGACGCCGCCGTCGCCGGGACGCCGCTGTCGCTGACCAAGCCGCTGGGCGTGGGGGTGCTCAACAGCCGGATGAAGGCGACCGGCGAGGTCAGCGAGGAGGCCGTGGCCTCGATGACGGCGCTCAACCGCGACGCCGGGTGGGCCGCGGTGGCCGCCGGCATCCGCGCGGGCACCGACGTCACCGGCTTCGGCCTGCTCGGCCACCTCTACAAGATGGCGCGGGCCAGCGGCGTGACCGCGGTGGTCGACGCCGCCGCCGTCCCCTACCTGGCCGGGGCGCGCGCGGCGCTGGCCGGCGGGTTCGTCTCCGGCGGCACCCGGCGCAACCTCGACTGGGTGCGGCCGCACGCCGACCTCTCCGCCGTGGACGAGGGCGAGGCGCTGCTGCTGGCCGACGCGCAGACCTCCGGTGGGCTGCTGCTGGCCGGCGAGGTCCCGGGCGCGCCGGTGGTAGGCGAGTTCGTGCCGCGGCAGGAGCACGTGGTCGTCGTCCGCTGACCGCGCGCGGTGTCGCCCACCGGTCCGCCGTGTCCTAACGTCCGGGCACATGCGCGCCGTCTTCGTCTCCACGCCCTCGCCCGACGACCCGCTCTCCGTCCTGGAGGTCGGCGACCGCCCCGAACCGGAGGCACCCGACGGCTGGACGACGGTGCAGGTGAAGGCCGTCTCGCTCAACCACCACGACCTGTTCAGCCTGCGCGGGATCGGCCTGCCGCAGGAGCGGATGCCGATGATCCTGGGCACCGACGCGGCCGGCCTGGACGAGGACGGCAACGAGGTGGTCGTCCACGGCGTCGTCGCCACCCCGGAGTGGACCGGCGACGAGACGCTCGACCCCAAGCGGACGCTGTTCTCCGAGCTGCACCAGGGCACGATGGCCGAGCGGGTCGCCGTCCCCCGGCGCAACGTGCTCCCCAAGCCGGCCGAGCTCTCCCTCGCCGAGGCCGCGTGCCTGCCGACGGCCTGGCTGACCGCCTACCGGATGCTCTTCGTCAAGTCCGGGCTGCGGCCCGGGCACACCGTGCTGGTGCAGGGCGCCAGCGGCGGCGTCGCGACCGCGCTCACCGTGCTCGGCAAGGCCGCCGGCTTCCGCGTGTGGGTAACCGGCCGCAGCGAGGAGAAGCGGCAGGCGGCCCTCGACCTCGGCGCCGAGCAGGCCTTCGAGTCCGGCGCGCGGCTGCCCGAGCGGGTGGACGGCGTCATGGAGACCGTCGGCGAGGCGACCTGGAGCCACAGCGTCAAGTCGCTCAAGCCCGGAGGCGTCATCGTCACCTCCGGGGCCACCACCGGCTTCAACCCCGGCGCCGAGCTCAACCGCGTCTTCTTCACCCAGCTGTCGGTCATCGGCTCCACGATGGGGACCCGCGACGAGCTCGAGGCGCTCATGCGGATGTGCGTGGCCACCGGCGCCCGCCCGGTGGTCGACGTCGAGCTGCCGCTGGAGCAGGCCCGCGAGGGCTTCGCGCGCATGCACGAGGGCCGCACCGCCGGGAAGATCGTCTTCACGCTGCCGTGAGCCCGGCCGACCGGGTGGTCGCCGCGCTCCGCGAGGCCGGGGTGGACGCCGAGGTGCGCCGCTTCGACCGGCCGGTGCCCACGGCGGCCGCCGCGGCCGCGGCCCTCGGCTGCGCGGTGGGCGCCATCGCCAACAGCCTCGTGTTCGACGCCGACGGCGCGCCGCTGCTCGTGCTCGCCAGCGGCGCGCACCGGGTGGACACGAGCAAGGTGGCCGCGCTCGTGGGCGCGCAGCGGGTGCGGCGGGCCACTCCGGAGTTCGTCCTCGCCGCCACCGGCCAGGAGGTCGGCGGGGTGGCGCCGACCGGCCACCCCGCCCCGCTGCGCGCGGTGGTGGACGTCGACCTCGCGGCGCACCCGCTCCTGTGGGCAGGTGGCGGCGACCACCGCACGATGGTCTCGCTCACCTACGCCGACCTGCTGCGGGTGACCGGAGGCGACGAGGCGGCCGTGGCCTGAGCTCCACGCCCGCCTGGGCAGCGCCCCCGGCCGGGTGAGCAGTTGCGGTCGCCCCTGACGGCGCGTCGGTGCGTGTCGACGGCCCCAGGTGCGCACTCGGCAGCAGACGTCAACGTGGGTTGACACCCTCCCTCACGTCAACCATAGTTGACGGCATGGCCGACACAGCACAGGTGGCCTCCGCCGCCAGCAGCCGCGATCCCGCGGTCGGACTGCGCGCGGTCCGCGCACTGCGGACGCTGGTCGAGCGACTGGAGGCCCTACAGGTGGAGAACGCCCGCGACCAGGGCTGGACGTGGGAGCAGATCGCCCAGCTCCTCGGTGTCACGAGGCAGGCGGTGCACAAGAAGCACGCAGGCGGCCGCGGGCCGCTCCGGCGGAGGGACTGACCGTGTTCGAACGCTTCACACCCGACGCCCGGCAGGTCGTCGTCCTCGCTCAGGAGGAGGCCCGCGCCCTCCGGCACGCCCACGTCGGCACCGAGCACCTGCTGCTCGCCCTGCTCCGGCTGGACACCCCGACCGCCACCGTCCTGCGCCGGCACGGGCTCGAGCACGACGCGGTCGCCGAGGCGGTCGCCGCCCACCTCGGCGGCGGGGACCTCGACGCCGAGGCGCTGCGCACCCTGGGCATCGACCTCGACGCCGTCCGGGACGCCGCCGAGGCCACCTTCGGGCCGGGCGCCCTGGACGCCCCGGGGCGCGGGCGGCAGCGCGACGGCTCCGGGCACATCCCGTTCACGTCCCGTGCGCGCAAGGTCCTGGAGCTCTCGCTGCGCGAGACCCTGGCGATGCGGTCCAAGCGCATCACCGACGGCCACATCGTGCTCGGCCTGCTCCGCGAGGGCCAGGGGCTGGCCGCGAAGGTGCTGCACGACCGCGGGGTCGACCTGCCCGCTCTGCGCGCGGAGCTCAGGCTCCTGCTGGACTCCTGACCGGACTCCCGACCGCCGCACCGCGCAGCAGGACCAGCGCCGCGGTCGCCGCCAGCCCGGCGGCGACCGCGGCGCCGGCGAAGACGGTGTGCAGCTGGGTGAGCACGGCCGCGTCGGTGGCCGCCTCGTAGGCGGGGCAGTCGGCCGGGGAGGCCGGGCAGACGGTCAGCGGCGACCCGATCGCCGCGACCTCGGCGGTGAAGCGCCGCAGCGCGACGGCGGTCAGCAGCGAGAGCCCGACCAGCATCCCGACGGTCCGGGCGACGACGGCCAGCGCGCCGGCGCTGCCGTGCACCGCGGGCCGGGTGACCGCCAGCAGCACGGCGTTGACCGGCGCGATCGCCAGGCCGAAGCCCAGGCCGGCCGCGAGCAGGACGGCGGTCGAGGTCCAGGAGTCCAGCGAGGCCTCGCCCCAGCCGGTCATCGCCCACAGGGCGAGCCCGGCCAGCGCCATCCCGCCGGCGGCGACCAGCCGGGGCGGCACTCCGCGGCACAGCCACCCGCCGGCCACCGCGCCGACCGGGACGGCCACCAGCAGCCGCAGCAGCACCAGCGCCGCGCCGAGCTGGTCGCCGGGCGTCGTCGTGGCGCGGGCGAACAGCGGGACGTCGACCAGTGCGGCCACCAGCGCCACGCCGACCAGCAGGTTGACCACCAGCGCGCCCCACGCGCCGGCCGGGCGCAGCTCGCGCAGCGGGAGCACCGGGTCGGGCGTGCGCCGCTCGTGCAACCAGAAACCGGCGGCGGCCAGGGCGGCCAGCGGCAGCAGCACCGGCCCGTGCGCCACGACCTGGGTGGCCGGGTCGGCCGCGGCGAAGGCCCACACCAGCGAGCCGAGCGCGGCGACGGCGAGCAGCGAGCCGAGGACGTCGACCTCGCGGGCCAGGCGCGGCAGCCCGCGCAGCGGCAGCACCGCGCCGTCGGGATGGCCGGTGCTGCGCGCGACCAGGGCGAGGCCCGCGACGGCGGCGACCACGACCAGCGGCGTCGACGCGGCGACGTCGTCGGCCAGCGGCACCCAGGCCAGCCCGAGCGTGACGTCCTCGGCCAGCGCCGCAGGCTCGGCCAGCTGCAGCCCGGCGGCAGCACCCGTGACCAGCAGCAGGACCAGGCCCACCGGGTCGGGGCGCCGGTCGCGGCCGGTGACGACGACGCCCGCCGCCAGGGCCAGCCCGAGCAGCAGGTTGAGCCAGAAGACCGCGCGCCAGTCGCTGACCGCCAGCACCGCCGCGCCGGCCAGCGGGCCGAGCACCGCGCCGGCCTCCTGCACCGCGCCGACGACGCCGAGCGGCAGCGCCCGGCGCTCCGGCGGCCAGCGGTCGGCGACCAGCGCGAGCGTGGCCGGCACCAGCCCGCCGGCGCCCACGCCCTGCAGCCCGCGGCCGGCGATGGCGGGGCCCAGGCCGGCCGCCGTCGCCGTCAGCAGCGACCCGAGGGCGAACAGCAGCAGGCAGCCGATGAGCACCGGCACCCGGCCGCGGAGGTCGGCCAGCCGGCCCAGCAGCGGCAGCGTGGCGGTGTAGCCGAGCAGGAACCCGCCGACGATCGGCGTCGCCCGCTGCAGCTCGTCGATGCCGACACCGACCCCGGCGAGGATGTCGGGCAGCGCCAGGACGACGACGTAGGTGTCGGCCGCGGTGACCAGGACGGCCAGCGTGGCGAGGACGACCAGCGGCAGCCCGGGGACGGCGTGCCCCGGCGGCGCGGCCGGCTCAGCCGGCAGGCGGCGCGGTGATCTCGACATCGGCGCCGAACTCGCTGAGCTCGATCGTGAAGGTGGCGTCCTGCCCGGCCGTGTAGAAGGGACCGGTCAGCTCGGCGCGGCGCAGCTCGCCGCTGTCGGTGGCCACGGAGAAGCGCGCCTGCACCGGCTGGGCCGGGTCTCCGCTGGTGAGCACCTGCTCGACCAGGTCCCCGGGCAGCTCGGCGCTCACCTCGCGCACCACCTCGCCGTCCACCCGGCGCTCCTCCCCCAGCTCGGCGGAGTCGGCCTCGGCCAGCAGTCGGGAGATCCCGGTGTCGGCGTCGAGCAGCGCGCCGGGGTCGCCGAAGCCGAACTGCGCGGGGTCGACGACGCTGTAGCCGGTCGTGAAGGGCAGCTGCGCGTAGACGGTGCCGTCGACCGAGACGACGGCGAGGTCGACCGGCGAGCCCGCGGCCAGCACCTGCAGCGTCCCCTGGAACGACGCCGGCCGGGCGACGTCGCCCTCCCCGCCGACCAGCGCCGTGCCGGTGGTGGGTGCGCCCTCGCTGGTGAGCACGAAGTGCAGGCTGCTGGCCTCGTCGAGCGTCGTCTCGGCCCGGGCCAGGAGCTGGTCGGCGGTCTCCGCCGGCTCGCCCCCGCCGCAGCCGGCCAGCGTCGGCACGGCGACCACCACCCCGGTGACGAACCCGGCGGCACGGCGCAGCAGCATCGACAGACCTCCCCGTCGCACCGGTGCACCCGGCGCGACGGGACGGTAGCGCGCGCGGCGGCTCAGGCCGGGGCGCCGGTCCGCGCCGCCACCCGGGCGATGCGCTCGGCGATCTTCGGCTGGTCCTTGACCGGCAGGTGGTGGAGCGCCGGGGCGATCTCGGCGATCCGGTACCGCTGGGTCGTGGTGGCGCGGAACAGCCGGCCGGTGGTGACGCCGTGGTCGGGGCGGTGCACCACCTCGACGTGGTCCCCGGGGCCGACGTCGCCGGTCTCGAGCACCCGCAGGTAGGCGCCGGTGGCGCCGTGCGCGGTGAAGCGCCGGACCAGCTGCGGCACGCCCCAGAAGCGCTCGAAGTTCGCGCACGGGATGCGGCAGGCGGTGACCTCGAGCAGCGCCGTCCCCACCCGCCACCGCTCGCCGAGGACGGCGCCGGTGAGGTCGAGCCCCGCGGTCCGCAGGTTCTCCCCGAACCGGCCGGGCGGCAGCTCGCGGTCCACTTCCGCGGCCCACCAGTCGGCGTCCTCCTGGGCGTAGGCGTACACCGCCTGGCCCTCGCCGCCGTGGTACTTGCGGTTGACCTGGACGTCGCCGTCGAGCCCCAGCTCCCTGACGGTGACCCGGCCGGTGACCGGGCGCTTGTCGATGCCGCTGCGGTTCGGGCGGCGGTCGGGCAGGGGCAGCAGGTCCGAGCCGGAGACGCAGACGGCCAGCAGCCGGCCGGTCACTTCTTCGAGGCGGTGGACTCGGCGGTGGAGAGCGCGGCCACGAAGGCCTCCTGGGGGACCTCGACGCGGCCGACCATCTTCATCCGCTTCTTGCCCTCCTTCTGCTTCTCCAGCAGCTTGCGCTTGCGGGTGATGTCACCGCCGTAGCACTTGGCCAGCACGTCCTTGCGGATGGCGCGCACGGTCTCGCGGGCGATCACCCGCGAGCCGACGGCGGCCTGGATGGGCACCTCGAACTGCTGCCGCGGGATGAGCTCGCGCAGCTTGCCGGCCATCATCACGCCGTAGCTGTAGGCCTTGTCCTTGTGCACGATCGCGCTGAACGCGTCGACGGCCTCGCCCTGCAGCAGGATGTCGACCTTGACCAGCTGCGACTCCTGCTCGCCGGCCTCGGCGTAGTCCAGCGACGCGTAGCCGCGGGTGCGCGACTTCAGCGCGTCGAAGAAGTCGAAGATGATCTCGCCGAGCGGCAGCGTGTAGCGCAGCTCGACGCGGGACTCGCTGAGGTAGTCCATGCCGCCGAGCTGGCCGCGCCGGCTCTGGCACAGCTCCATGATCGCGCCGGTGTAGTCGGTCGGGGCGATGATCGTGGCGTTGACGACCGGCTCGTAGACCGCGCCGATCTTGCCTGCGGGCCAGTCGCTGGGGTTGGTCACCGTGATCTCGGAGCCGTCCTCCATGACCACCCGGTAGACGACGTTGGGCGCGGTGGAGATGAGGCTGATGCCCGCCTCGCGCTCCAGGCGCTCGCGGACGATCTCCAGGTGCAGCAGGCCGAGGAAGCCGACACGGAACCCGAAGCCCAGCGCGGCCGACGTCTCCGGCTCGTAGGTCAGCGCGGCGTCGTTGAGCAACAGCTTGTCCAGCGCCTCGCGCAGCAGCGGGTACTCGCTGCCGTCGATCGGGTACAGGCCGGAGTAGACCATCGGCTTGGGGTCGCTGTACCCGCCGATCGGCTCGGCGGCCGGTTTGTGCTGCAGCGTGACGGTGTCGCCGACGCGGGACTGGCGGACGTCCTTCACGCCGGTGATGAAGTAGCCCACCTCGCCGACGCCGAGGCCGTCGACCGGCTTGGGCTCCGGGGAGATCACGCCGATCTCGAGCAGCTCGTGGGTGGCGCCGGTCGACATCATCCTGATGCGCTCGCGGCTGGAGATGCGCCCGTCGACGACGCGCACGTAGGTGATGACGCCGCGGTAGATGTCGTAGACGCTGTCGAAGATCATCGCGCGGGCCGGGGCCTCGGCGTCGCCCTCCGGGGCGGGGATCTGGGCCACGATCGCGTCGAGCAGCTCGGGCACGCCCTCGCCGGTCTTGCCACTCACGCGCAGGACGTCGGTGGGGTCGCAGCCGATGATGTGCGCGATCTCCGCGGCGTACTTCTCGGGCTGGGCGGCCGGCAGGTCGATCTTGTTGAGGACCGGGATGATCGTGAGGTCGTTCTCCAGGGCCAGGTAGAGGTTGGCCAGGGTCTGCGCCTCGATGCCCTGCGCGGCGTCGACGAGCAGGACCGCGCCCTCGCAGGCGGCCAGCGACCGGGACACCTCGTAGGTGAAGTCGACGTGGCCCGGGGTGTCGATCATGTCCAGGACGTACTCGGCGTCCCCCACCGTCCACGGCAGCCGCACGTTCTGCGCCTTGATGGTGATGCCGCGCTCGCGCTCGATGTCCATCCGGTCGAGGTACTGCGCGCGCATCTGCCGCGCCTCGATGATCCCGGTGACCTCGAGCATCCGGTCGGCCAGCGTCGACTTGCCGTGGTCGATGTGGGCGATGATGCAGAAGTTCCGGATCCGGGCGGGATCGGTGGCAGCGGGAGTCGTCACAGTGCCGCCATCGTCCCACGAGGTGCCACCTGCGCGGAGCACCGTGCCCGGAGGGCTCTGCCGACCGGGGTGGGACGCCGCGCGGCGCGCTGGTAACCTGGCAGGCCGGTCCGCTGGCGCACGCCGTCCGGACGCACTGACAGACTCCCTCCTGCGAGACACCGAGGCTCACGCGTGGCGAACATCAAGTCCCAGATCAAGCGGAACAAGACGAACGAGAAGGCGCGCCAGCGCAACGTCGCCGTCAAGTCCGCCCTGAAGACGGCCGTCCGCCGCTTCCGCGAGGCCGCCGCCTCCGGCGACACCGCGGCCGCGACGACGGCCCTGGCCCACGCCACCAAGGCGCTGGACAAGGCCGCCAGCAAGGGCATCATCCACAAGAACCAGGCGGCCAACCGCAAGTCGGGCATGGCCAAGCAGCTGACCAGCCTCTGAGCTGCGTCCCGGTGCTCCCGGCGAGCCCCGTCCCTCCGTGGGGACGGGGCTCGCCGCGTCTGTCGTCGCTGTCCGGGGTCCCCGCCGGCCGGCGCGGGTGGCGCCGGGCCGATGTCAGCGGCCGGCGCGGGTGCGGGCGGCGCGGCCGGTGACCGCGCGGATGGCGACGATGCGCCGGACCGCCCGCTCCAGGGCGTAGTCGGCGCTGGCCGCCGCGCCCTTGACGTCGGCGTTGAGCTCGGCGGCGACCCCGATCGCCTGCTGCAGGCCCTCGATGCTCCAGCCGCGGGCCTGCGACTGGGCCTTCTTCACCTTCCACGGCGGCAGCTTCAGCGCGCGGGCGAGCTCCCCGGTGTTGCTCGTGTTCAGCGAGGTGACCCGGGCGGCGGTGCGGATGCCGTCGGCGATGGCGTCGGCGATGAGCACGTGCGCGACGCCGCGGTCCAGGGCCCAGCGCAGCATCTCCAGTGACCCGGTGCGGTCGCCGACGAGCACGCGCTCGGCGACGGTGAAGCCGGTGACCTCCGCCTGCCCGCGGTGGAAGCGGGCGACGGCCTCGTCGTCGATGACGCCGCCGAAGTCGGCGACCAGCTGGGTGGCCGCCGAGGACAGCGCCCGCAGGTCGGCCCCGACGGCGTCGACGAGCGCGGTGACCGCTTCCGGCGTGATCCGCCCCCCGGCCCCGCGCACCTCGTTGCGGACGAAGGCCGCCCGGTCCCCCGGCGAGGAGATCCTGGCGCACTCGTCGACGGCGGCGCCCGCGGCGGTGAGGGTCTTCAGCAGGGCCTCGTTGCGCTTGCCGCCGTGGTGGACGACGACCAGCGTCAGCTCGGGGTCGGGGTCCTGCACGTAGCCGGTCAGCGCGTCGACCAGTGCCCCGGCGGCCTCGTGCACCCCGGTGACGACGACGAGGCGGTGCTCGCCGAACAGCGAGGGCGCCAGCACGTCGGCCAGCTGCCCGACCGGCAGGCCGAGGGCGGCGAGCTCGTGGACCTCGGCGTCGGGGTGCCGCTGGAGGACCGCGGCCCGAACGGCGGCCACGGCGCGGGAGCGCAGCAGCTCCTCCTCGCCGACGACGGCCCGCAGCCGGGAGGTCGGTGCCGGGGGTGCCGCTGCCACGGGCCGATGGTGTCACGCCGGGGTGACGACACCGCCGCGGTCCCGGGCGGCGCGCGACGCGGGCTGCGCGGACGCCGTCGACGCGCCCGGCGGTGGGCTGCGGGCTCCCCTCCGGTGCCGGTCCGGCCGCGGAGCCGGAGGCACCGCCGCGGACCGCGACGCCCCAGTCCCCGGCCGACCCGACGACGGCCAGGTCGCCCTCGCGGTCGGTGCGGTGCACCTGCACGCCGTCCCGGGCCAGCTCCGCCAGCAGCCGCGGCGCCGGGTGCCCGTAGGTGTTGTCGGCGCCGACCGAGACGAGCGCGACGCGGGCCCCGGAGGCGGCGAGGAAGGCCGGGTCGGCGTCGGCGCTGCCGTGGTGCGGGACCTTGAGGACGTCGGCGCGCAGGTCGACGCCGCGGGCGAGGATGCGCGCCTCGGCGGTGGCGCCCAGGTCACCGGTGAGGAGCACGCGCACGCCGCGCTGGGTGACCCGCACGACCAGCGACAGGTCGTTGGCCGCCGCGGCCGCGGTGGCGATCTCCGGCGGTGGGGCGAGGACCTCCAGCTGCGCGGTCCCCACGACCTTCCGGTCGCCGGGTCGCAGCACCTCCCGCCGTGCCCCGGCGCGGGCGGCTGCCCGGTCCAGGCCGGGCGCCCGCTCGTCGGCCGGCGACAGCGTGCCGGTGGCGACCACCCCCACCTGCCTGCCGTCGAGCGCGCCGCCCAGCCCGCCGGCGTGGTCGGCGTCGAGGTGCGAGAGCAGCACCAGCGGCAGCCGGTCGACGCCCAGCCGGTCGAGGCAGCGGTCGACCGGGCCGACCTCGGGGCCGGCGTCGACCAGGACCGCCTCCCCCGGGCCGGTCGGCACCACCAGGGCGTCGCCCTGCCCGACGTCGCACGCCACCAGCACCGCCTGCGCCGGCGGCCACCCGTCGGCGACCTGGCGCAGCGGCCAGCCGAGCACCAGCAGCCCGACGAGGGCGGCCAGCCCGAGGACGCGCAGCCGCTGGTGCCGCCACAGCAACCACCCCGCGACCAGGAGCAGGAGGGTGAGCAGCAGCGCGCCCCGGGTGCCGGCGGGCCACCCGGTGGCACCGTCCGGGAGGGCGGCGGCCGACCGGGCCACGACGACCAGCCACCGCACCGGCCACCCGGCCAGCCAGACGAGGGCGTCCGCGGCCGGGGGCAGGAGCGGGCCGGCGAGCGTCCCGAGCAGCCCGAGCACCGTCGCGGGGGCCACGGCCGGTGCGGCGAGCAGGTTGGCCGGCAGGGACACCGGGCTGACCAGACCCGACAGGCCGGCGACCAGCGGCGCGGTGGCCAGGCCGGCGGCGGCGGCCACGGCGACCGCGTCGGCGAGCACACGGGGCCAGCGCCGTGCCCGCAGGCGCGCGGACCAGCCGGGTGCCAGCAGCACGATGGCCGCCGTCGCGACGACCGAGAGGGCGAAGCCGGCGTCCCGGGCGAGACCGGGGTCGAGCAGCAGCAGCACGACCACGGCGGCGCACAGCGCCGGGACCGCCGCCCTCGCCCGGCCCGAGGCGAGGGCCAGCAGCGTCACCGCGCCCATCGCGGCTGCCCGCAGGACGCTGGGTTCCGGCCGGGCGAGCACCACGAAGCCGGCCAGGCCCACCGCCGCGACGACCGCCTGCACGCGGCGGTCGACCGCCCGACGCCGCAGCGGCGCGAGCACGCCGGTCAGGACGATCGCCACGTTGGCGCCGGAGACGGCCGTGAGGTGCGTCAGGCCGGCACGGCGGAAGTCCTCCTGCAGGACCGGGTCCATGCCCCGGGTGTCCCCCACCACCAGGCCGGGCAGGAGCGAACCGGCCGGCCCGCCGACGACGCGCTCGCTCGACGCGGCGAGCCCGTCGCGCAGCCCGCCGGCGGCCTGCTGCACCCACGGCGGCCGGCCGAGCGGCTCGGGAGGACCGCGCGCCGAGAGCCGCGCGACGACCCCCTCGCTCGCCGGAGCCGCCGCGACGGCGGCCCTCGTCCGGACCGGCTGCCCGGGCACCACGTCGGCCCAGTCCTCGGCGGCCGCGAACAGCACCACGTCGGCGGTGAGGTCGACCGAGCGCGCCCCGTCGTCCAGGCCGGTGACGGTGGCGTCGAGGACCACCCGGGGTGGTCCGGCTCCCCGGACGCGCCGCGGATCGCCGTCGACCTCCAGGACGACCTCGACGGTGCGGCCGGCAGCGACCTCCGTCAGCGGGGAGGACGCGCGGGCGGCGCCGCGCACGGCCGTCACGGTCGCGGTGGTGGCCAGCGCGGCGAGCACCGCCAGCAGCACGAGCGCTCCGGCCCGGGAGCGGTGCCGCACGGCGGCCGCCGCGACGAGTACGGCCGCGCCCGCACCCCCGGCGAGGACCGGTGGGGGCAGGACCCCGCCGGCGAGGGTGACCGCCCAGACGGTGGCGGCGACCGGGACGAGGCGGAGGTCCAGCCAGGTCCAGCGGTCCTCGGGCGGTCCGCTCACACGCGCACCAGGGCGGCGAGCTCGGCGTAGATGGCCGGCCCGATGCCCGGGACGTCGTCGAGCTGCTCGACGCTGGTGAACCGGCCGTGCGCGCTGCGGTGGTCGACGATGCGCTGGGCGAGCACGGGGCCGATGCCGGGCAGGGCGTCGAGGTCGGCGACGGTGGCCGTGTTGAGGTCCACGGGCCCGGCCGCGGCGCCTCCGCCGCCCGCCGCGGACGCGGGTGCGGCCGCGGCTCCCGGCACCCCGACGGCGACCTGCTGGCCGTCGGTCACGAGCGCGGCGAGGTTGACCGACGCGGGGTCGGCCTCGGGCAGCAGCCCACCGGCGGCGGCCACGGCGTCGGCCACGCGCGCACCCTCGGGGAGCGTGACCAGGCCGGGGGCGACCACCAGCCCGACCACCGAGACGACGACGGTCGCCCGGGCCTCCGCCGCCTCGCCGACCGTCGGGGACGGCGTGGCCGGCGCGGCTGCCGCATCGCTGGTCGGGACGTCGCCGGCCGCGGCCGTTCCCTGGGCCGGGGCTCCGGTCTGCGCGGCCGGCGGCGCCGGCTGGACGGTGGGCCGGTCCAGCCAGGTCCACCCGGCGACGGCCAGCGCGGCGAGGAGTCCGGCGACCCACAGCGACCAGCTCCCCCTACGGCCCGGGTCGACCCGCACCGCCTGCTCCGGCGCCCGGTGGCGGCCCAGACCGTGCGGCAGCCGGTCCCGCGGGTCGTCGTCGAGGTCGTCGTCGAGGTCGTCGGGCGGGTCGTCGGGCGGGTCGTCGTCGGGGACCGAGGTGCCGGGCGCCCCGCGGCGGAGCAGGGCCACGCCGGTGGCGGGTGCGTCGTCGGGCTCGTCGGCGGGCAGCCACCCGGAGGACCGCCGGCCCTCGTCGAGCAGCACCCGCAGGCGGGCGCGGATGACGTCGGCGTCGTCGTCGCGGCGGGAGGTCAGGCGCACCCGGCGGACGTTAGGGAACCCCGCCTCACCGCGGCCCGCCGCGTGGGGAGCTGTGGACGGCTGGGTCCCCTGTGGACGCCGGGACCCGCCCCGTCGGCAGGGGCGGCAGGCTGCCTCCCGTGTCCTGTCTCCTCCGGTCAGTCCTCCTGCGGCTGCGCGTCCTCGCCCGGCTCGGCGGCAGGGGCCGGCGCGACGACGACGCCCACGGCGCCGGGGCCCACGTGCGCGCCGATGACGGCGCCGAGCTCGCTCACGTGGAGCTCGCGGATGTCGGGGACGGCCTGCTGGAGGTCGGTACCCAGCTTCTCCGCGCGCTGGGCCGCCGCCAGGTGGTGCACCGCGACCGAGGCGCCCGGGCCGCCGGCGGCCTCCACCGCCAGCTGCACGAGCCGCGACAGCGCCCGCCCCGACGTGCGGACCCGCTCCAGGGGGACGACCCGGCCGTCGGCCACGTGCAGCACGGGCTTGACGGCGAGCGCGGTGCCCAGCAGGGAGGCGGCCGAGCCGATCCGCCCGCCCCGGCGGAGGTGCTCGAGGGTGTCGACGACGAAGAAGGTGCGGGTCCGCGCCGCGGTGGCCTCGGCGACCGCGGCGGCCTCGGCGGCGCCGGCGCCCTCCGCGGCGGCGCGGGCGGCGGCCAGCACGGCGAAGCCGGTGCCCATGGCCGTCGAGCGGGAGTCGACGACGGTGACCACGTGCTCGCCCACCTGGGCGGCCGCCAAGCGGGCCGCGTCCCAGGTGCCCGACAGCTCGGCGGAGAGGTGCACCGAGACCACCCGGTCGGCGCCGGCCGCCAGCAGGCGGCGGTAGGCGGCGACGAAGTCACCGGGGGTCGGGCGCGAGGTCGAGACCTTCTGGCCGCGGGTGGACAGTGCCCGGGCCACGTCTGCCGGGGTGATGTCCTCGCCCTCCCGGCCGGAGTGCCCGGCGAGGACGACGTAGCAGGGCACCACCTCGATGCCGTAGCGCGCCACCACGTCGGGAGGGAGGTAGGCCGTGGAGTCGGTGACCACGGCGACGGACACCCGAGGAGGCCCGCCCGCGCCACCGGGCCCGACGGCCTCCGCGCCCGGCGGCCACTGCGGACCGCCTCTCACGCGACCGCGTCGGCGTCCTGCGTCGCCGCCGGTGCGCCCTCCTCCACGGTGGCGCCGGCCTCGGCGCGGCCGGGGCGTCCCTCGACGGCGGGGACGGGTGGGGGCACCGCGGTGACGGCGCAGTTGTGCCGCATGAGCCGCCAGCGGGCGCCCTGCCGGGCGAGCTCGCTCCAGCCGCAGTTGCCCAGCGGCCCGAACACCCGGCGGTGCTCCGGTCCCAGCTCCAGCAGCGCCTCCATGAGCCGCCCACCGGTCCCGCCGTGGGTGACCACCACGGCGACGTCGGCCGGCGGTAGGTCCGAGAGGGCCGCGAGGGCGCGCCCGGCGACGGCTGGCGCGTCCTCCCCGCCGCGGCCCTCGACCGGGCGGCCGGCGAGCCAGTCGGCGTACTGCTCGGGGTGGCGGGCGGCGACCTCGTCGCGGGTGAGCCCCTCCCAGGAGCCCAGGTGGTGCTCGCGCAGCCGTTCGTCGAGGCGCAGGGGCACCCCGAGCAGCGCCGTGAGCGCCGTCGCGGTCTCGGCGGCGCGCACCAGGTCGCTGGAGACGACGACCGTGCTCTCGGGGGTGAGCCCGCCGGCCACCAGGTGCGGTGCGGTGCGGACGGCCTGGGCGCGGCCCTCGGGGTCCAGCGGCGGGTCCAGCTGGCCCTGGAAGCGGCCGGTGGCGTTCCACTCGGTCCGCCCGTGCCGCCAGACGACGAGGCGGCTCACCGGCAGCTCGGGCAGGGCCGCGGCCGTCACCGGCCGGTCGCCTCCGGGTCGCCGGAACCGTCCTGCAGCGGGTCGTCCTGGAGCAGGTCGTCGTCGGCGAGCTCGTCCTCGGTGCGCGGCTCGCCGGCGGCACCGTCGGACGCCTCGTCGGGGTCGGGGCGCAGCCGCACGGGGTCGGAGCTGCCGGGGTCGACGTCGTCGGCCGACAGCGTGCCGCGGCCGTCACCGGCGGCCGCGGTGGCCGCGGCGGCCGGAGGAGCGGCGCGGTCGACGAAGGGGATGGTCGGGCAGTCCTTCCAGAGCCGCTCGAGGGCGTAGTAGGCGCGCTCCTCGGCGTGCTGCACGTGGACGACGACGTCGACGAAGTCCAGCAGCACCCAGCGGGCCTCGGCGACGCCCTCGCGCCGCACCGGCTTGACCCCGTGCCGGCGCAGCCGCTCCTCGACCTCGTCGACGATCGCCTGCACCTGGCGCTCGTTGGGAGCGGCGGCGAGCACGAACGCGTCGGTGATCGCCAGCCGCTCGCTGACGTCGACGATCGAGACGTCGGTGGCGAGCTTGTCGGCGGCGGCCTGGGCCGCGAGCAGCGCGGTCTCCCGCGCCTCGGCCGAGGCGGTCATCGGGGCACCTCCTGCAGGTGGGTGGGCGGTGGATCGGCGGGGTCGGCGTCGGTCGCCGAGGTCCCGGGCGGGCGGTCGTAGGCGGGCCGGTCCCCACGGGGGCCGCCGGTGCGCCGCGTGCCGGGTTGCGCCCGGTAGAGGCGCCGCTTCTCGATGTACTGCACCACCCCGTCGGGGACGAGGTACCAGACCGGCATCCCGCGGGCCACGCGGTTGCGGCAGTCGCTGGAGCTGATGGCCAGCGCCGGGACCTCGACCAGGCTCACCGACCCCTCGGGCAGGTGCCCGTCGGCCAGCGTGTACCCGGGCCGGGTGACGCCCACGAAGTGCGCCAGGCGGAGGAACCGGTCGCTGTCGCGCCAGCTGAGGATCTGGGCGAGGGCGTCGGCGCCGGTGATGAAGAACAGCTCGGCGTCGGGGCGCTGGGCGTGCAGGTCGGTGAGGGTGTCGATGGTGTAGGTCGGGCCGTCGCGGTCGACGTCGGCGCGGCTGACGGAGAACCTGGGGTTGGAGGCGGTGGCGATGACGGTCATGAGGTAGCGGTCCTCGGCGGGGCTGACCGCGCGCTCGGTCTTCTGCCACGGCTGGCCGGTGGGCACGAAGACGACCTCGTCGAGCTCGAAGAGCCCGGCCACCTCGCTGGCCGCGACCAGGTGCCCGTGGTGGATGGGGTCGAAGGTCCCACCCATCACACCGATCCGGCTGCCAGCCACCGATCGAGCCTAGCCGGGCGGCCACGGCCCGGCCCGCGAGGACCCGTCGGGCCGGCGACCAGCGACGCCGGGGTCCCGGCCGGCGACCGCCGACGCCGGGGCGGCCGGCACCCCGGTGACCGGCCGGTCAGGTGGCCGGGTGCAGGTCGTCGCCGCACCCGGCCACCGGGACCCCGGCCGGTCGCGACCGGCACCCCCGTGCCGTCGGTCGCTCACGCGCGCGCTGCCCCGCCCGGAGGACGCCGGGCCGGGCCCGGGCGCGACCGGGTCCGTGCTGGTCAACGAGGTGGGGCGGCACCGGATACGCCCGCCGGCCGGGAAGTGGGCCACGGGCGTGTCGCCGGCGTCGGCGCCCCGGACAGCGTCAGGCGGCCGGAGGGCGGCACCGGGTCGGGCGGCTCAGAGCGTGGTGACGAACTCGGCCAGCTGCGTGGCGTTGCGGCACTCGACCATGTCGACGACCTCGCCGTAGCGGTCGGCCGCGGAGTCACCGCTGCCCCACAGCCGCCGCGGCTCGGGGTTGAGCCAGTGCGCCGAGCGGGCGCGGCGCACCAGGTCGGCGAGCACCGGCAGCCCCGGCTGGCGGTAGTTGGTCCGCCCGTCGCCGAGGACCAGCAGCGACGTCTTGGGCCCGACCGCCGTCGGCCAGCGGTCGGCGAAGACCTCGAACGCGTTGCCGTAGTCGCTGTGCCCGTCGAAGGCCACGACGTCGGCCTCGCGGCCGATCCGCGCCACGGCGTCGGAGACGTCGGCGCCGGGCCGGAAGAAGCGGGTCACCTCGTCGGTCGAGTCGACGAAGGCGAACGCCCGGACGCCGGAGAAGTGCTCGCGCAGCGCCTGGGTCAGCATCAGCGTGAAGTGGCTGAACCCGGCCACCGACCCGCTCACGTCGCAGAGCACCACCAGCTCCGGCTTGTGCACCTTGCGCGGCCGATGGTGCGTCACCACCGGCACCCCGCCGGTGCCGAGGGAGGCCCGGACGGTGCGGCGGAAGTCCAGCCGCCCGACCCGCCCCATCCGCCGCCGCGCCGAGAGCCGGGCGGCCAGCCGGCGGGCCAGCGGTGCCACCGTCCGCCGCAGCTCGGCGAGGTCGGCCTGCTGTGCCCGCAGGAAGTCGACCTGCTCGGCCAGCGGCCGCACCGCGCTCTTGGCCACCCGCTCGCGACCGCGCTCGGCCGCCGCCCGGCGGCGCACCTCGGCGTCCACCGCGGCCCGGAAGGCGGCCAGCCGCTCGCGCACCGTCTGCCGGGCCACCTGCTCGGCCAGGCCGCCGCGGCCGGAGTCCCCGAGCAGGCCGGCCAGCAGCTGCGCGACCAGCGTGTCCGGCGACAGCGCCCGCATCACCCGGTAGCCGAAGTAGGACTGCCCCGAGGGCGAGGCCGGGGCGCGGCCCAGCTGCTCGACCGCCTGCCGGGCGAGGCGGCGCACCGCCTCGTCGTCGCCGTCGAGCAGCAGCCGGGCCAGCTCCGCGCGCATCCGCTCGGCGAGGTCCCGCTCGTCGCCGTCCCCCGAGCCGTCGGGCAGGTCCAGGGTCAGGCCGTCGTCCCCGGGCTCCCCGTCGGCGTCGGACGGCGCGGCCGCCGGCCGGTCCGACAGCGGCCACCACAGGTCGAACAGCACGTCGTAGGCCGGGCGCTGCGAGGCCCGCTGCAGCAGCACCGCGGCCAGCCCGTGTCGCAGCTGCTCGCGGTCAAGCAGGTCGACGACGGTGAGGATCTCCGCGGCGTCGACGGCCTGGCTGATCCCCACCGGGATGCCGGCCTCGCGCACCGCCCGCACGAACCCGTCGAGGTGGCCGGCCAGCCCGCCGTGGGCGATCGACGGCGCGGTCATCAGTTGAGCCGCAGCTCGGCCGCGGCGCGGTCCTGGTCGCTGGCGTGCTTGAGCACCACGCCCAGCGTCGAGCGCACCGCGTTCTCGTCGAGGGTGTCCAGGCCCAGCTCGAGCAGGGTCTGCGCCCAGTCGAGGGTCTCGGAGATCGACGGCGACTTCTTCAGCTCCATCGCCCGCAGCGCCCGGATGGTGCGCACCAGCTGCTCGGCCAGCCCCGGCGCGAGGTCGGGCACCCGGGAGAGCACGATCTCCCGCTCCCGCTCGGCGGAGGGGTAGTCCAGCGACAGGTACAGGCAGCGCCGCTTGAGCGCCTCGGACAGCTCACGGGTGGCGTTGGACGTCAGCACCACCGTGGGACGGCGGGTCGCGGTGATCGTGCCGAGCTCGGGGATGGTCACCTGGAAGTCGCTGAGCACCTCGAGCAGCAGCCCCTCGACCTCGACGTCGGCCTTGTCGGTCTCGTCGATGAGCAGCACGGTCGGCTCGGTGCGCCGGATCGCGGTCAGCAGCGGGCGGGAGAGCAGGAACTCCTCGCCGAAGACGTCGTCGTGCACGGTGGACCAGTCGGCGCCGTCGGCGGCCTGGATGCGCAGCAGCTGCTTCTTGTAGTTCCACTCGTAGAGCGCCCGTGCCTCGTCGAGGCCCTCGTAGCACTGCAGCCGGATCAGCTCCGACCCGGTCGCGGCCGCCAGCGCCTTGGCCAGCTCGGTCTTGCCGGTGCCGGCCGGCCCCTCGACCAGCAGCGGCTTGCCCAGCCGGTCGGCGAGGAAGACCGTCGTCGCGATCTGGGCGTCGGGCAGGTACCCGGCGGTGGCCAGCCGCTTGCCGACGTCGGCGACCGAGGAGAACTGGGGCAGCTGCGACGGCGGGCGGGGCATGCGGCTCCTTGCGAGGACGGCGGGGCGGGTCAGCGGGTGTGGCCGCTGCCCGTGACGACGTAGGTGGTGCTGGTCAGCTCCGGCAGGCCCAGCGGCCCGCGCGCGTGCAGCTTCTGGGTGGAGATGCCGATCTCGGCGCCGAAGCCGAACTCGCCGCCGTCGGTGAACCGGGTGGAGGCGTTGACCAGGACGGCGGCGGCGTCGACGCCGGCGGTGAACGCGGCGATCGCGGTCGCGGAGTCGGCCACGATGGCCTCGCTGTGCCCGCTCCCCCACCGCGCGATGTGGTCCAGCGCGGCCGGCAGGTCGTCGACGACGCGCACGGCCATGTCCATCGACAGGTACTCGGTGGCCCAGTCCTCGTCGGTGGCCGGGACGACGGCGTCGTGCGCGGCGCGGGCGGTGTCGTCGCCGTGCAGCGTCACCCCGGCGTCGGCCAGGGCGGTGAGCAGCCGCGGCAGGAACGGCACGTCGCGGTGCACGAGCAGCGTCTCGGCGGAGTTGCAGACGCTGACCCGGTGGGTCTTGGAGTTGAGCGCGACCGCCTCGGCCATCGCGGCGTCGGCGGAGGCGTCGACGTAGACGTGGCAGTTGCCGACGCCGGTCTCGATCACCGGCACCTGGGCCTCGCGGACGACGCGCTGGATGAGCGAGGCGCCGCCGCGCGGGATCACCAGGTCGACGTGCCCGCGGGCCGACAGCAGCTCGCCCACCGAGGCGCGCTCGGCGGGCAGCAGCTCGACCGAGCCCTCCGGCAACCCGGTCTTGGCCCCGGCCTCGGCCAGGACGGCGACCAGCGCGGCGTTGGTGCGGTAGGCCGACGCCGAGCCGCGCAGCAGCGCCGCGTTGCCGCTCTTGAGGCACAGGCCCGCGGCGTCGACGGTCACGTTGGGCCGGGCCTCGTAGACGATGCCGACCACGCCGAAGGGCACCCGGACCTGGCGCAGCTCCAGCCCGTTGGGCAGCCGGGAGCCGCGGACGACGTCGCCGACCGGGTCCGGCAGCGCGACCAGCTCGCGCAGCGCGGCGGCCACCCCGGCCACCCGCCCGGCGTCCAGGCGCAGCCGGTCGACCACCGACGCCGGTGTCCCGTCGGCCTCGGCGGCCCGCACGTCGAGCGCGTTGGCGGCCAGCACCTCGTCGGTGCGCTCGACCAGCGCGTCGGCCATCGCGGTGAGCGCGGCGTCCTTGACGTCGGTGGGCAGCGTGCGCAGCACGCGGGAGGCGGTGCGGGCACGCGCGGCGGCGGCCCCGATCAGCGGGAGCTCGACGACGTCGGACACGCACCGCAGGGTACGCGCCGACCTCTGGCGCCGAGCACGTCGCGGACTGTGTGAGAATGGTTCTCATGAGCACCAGCGCCCGGCGGACCGCCGCTCTCACCACCGCGTCCGCGCTCCTGCTCGCCGGCTGCGGGTCCTCCGGCGGTGGTGCGCGGGCGGCCGACGGCGTCGACGTCGTCGCCGCCTTCTACCCGCTGCAGTGGGCCGCCGAGCGGGTCGGCGGCGACCGCGTCGACGTCACCTCCCTGACCCCGCCCGGCGCCGAGCCGCACGACCTGGAGCTGACCCCGCAGGACGTCGCCGCGCTGAGCGAGACCGACCTGCTCGTCTACCTCGAGGGGTTCCAGCCCGCGCTCGACGACGCCGCCGCCGAGGCCGGGGACGCTGCCTGGGACGCCGGGCAGGCCGCCGACCTGACGCCGGCCGCGGACGAGCACGGGGACGAGCACGCCGACGACCACGGGGACGGCCACGGGGACGGGGACGCCGCGGACCCGCACTTCTGGCTGGACCCGACCCGGCTGGCCGACGTCGGCGACGCCCTGGCCGACCGGCTGGGCGAGGTCGACCCCGACGGCGCGGCCACCTACGAGCAGAACGCCGCCGCGCTGCGCAGCGACCTCGAGGCGCTCGACGCCGAGATGGAGCAGGGCCTGGCCGACTGCGCCGTCCGCACGGTGGTCACCGGCCACGACGCCTTCGGGTACCTCGCCGACCGCTACGGTCTGGAGGTGGTCGGCGTCACCGGCCTGAGCCCGTCCGCGGAGCCCAGCGCCGCCCAGCTCGCCGAGATCTCCGCGCTGGTCCGCGAGCGGGGCGTGACCACCGTCTACACCGAGACCCTCGCCGACCCCGCCGTCGCCGAGACCGTGGCCCGGGAGGCCGGGGTGCAGACCGCCGTCCTCGACCCGGTCGAGGGCCTGACCGACGAGTCGGCCGGGTCGGACTACCTCGAGGTCATGCGCGCCGACCTGGCGACGTTGCGGGCGGGCCAGGCCTGCTCGTGACCGGCCGCGGGACCGACGACACGGCGCTGCGGCTGCAGCGCGCGACCATCGGCTACGGCGACGTCGCGATCGTCCGGGACGCCGACCTGACCGTCCGCCGCGGCGAGGCGGTCGCCGTGCTCGGCGCCAACGGGTCGGGCAAGACCACCCTCTCCCGCGGGCTGCTCGGCCTGGCCACCGTCCTCGACGGCACCGTCGAGGTGCTCGGCGCCCCGGTGGGCCGGCTGCGCGAGCGCGGCCGGGTCGGTTACGTGCCGCAGCGGCACACGATCAGCGGCGCCATGCCGGCCACCGTGCGCGAGGTGGTCGGCGTCGGCCGGCTGGCGCGGCTGGGGCTGTTCCGCCGGCTCGGCGCGCGCGACCGGGCCGCCGTCGCCGACGCGGCCGCCGCCGTCGGCCTCGCCGACCGGCTGGAGGACCCGGTGGCGTCGCTGTCGGGGGGCCAGCAGCGCCGGGTGCTCGTCGCCCGTGCTCTCGCCGCCGAGCCGGAGCTGCTGGTCATGGACGAGCCGACCGCCGGTGTCGACGCGGCCAGCCAGGAGGCGCTGGCCTCGGTGCTGGCCGGGGTGTCGGCGGCCGGGACGACACTCCTCGTCGTGACCCACGAGACCGGTCCGCTCGCCGGCGTCCTCCCCCGCGCGGTGGTCGTCGACTCCGGCCGCCTCGTCTACGACGGCCCGCTCGCCGGCGCCGAGACCCTCGCCGGCACCGGCGGGCACCACCACCCCGGCGAGGACGAGGGACCGGCCGTCCCCGGGTACCGCCTCGACCAGCCGCGCCCGGCGCCCGACGCCGTCCGCGTGCGCGACGGGAGCCGCTGACGTGGAACTGCTGCAGTACGGCTTCATGCAGCGGGCGCTGCTGGCCTCGCTGATGGTCGGCCTGGCCGCGCCCGCGGTCGGGGTCTTCCTCGTGCAGCGTCGGCTGTCGCTGCTCGGCGACGGGCTCGGCCACGTCGCGCTGACCGGCATCGCGATCGGGATCCTCACCTCCACCGCCCCGGTGGGGACGGCGCTGGTGGCCGCCGTGCTCGGCGCGGTGCTCATCGAGCTGGTCCGCGCCCGCGGGCGCACCAGCGGCGACGTCGCCCTCGCCGTCCTCTTCTACGGCGGCATCGCCAGCGGCGTGGTGCTGCTGTCGCTCGCGCCCCGCGGGCAGGCCACCAACCTCGACGCCTACCTCTTCGGCGCGATCACCACGACGACGGCGGCCGACGTGGCGGTCTTCGCCGTCATCACGGGGGTCGTGGTGGCGGTCGTGTGGCTGCTCGGCTCGCGGCTCTACGCCGTCAGCGACGACGAGGAGTACGCCCGCGCCGTCGGCCTGCCGGTGCTGCCGCTCAACGTGGTGCTCGCCGCGCTGGTCGCCGCGACCGTCGTCCTGTCGATGCGGGTCGTGGGCCTGCTGCTGATCAGCGCGCTGATGATCCTGCCCAGCGCCGTCGCGCAGCTGGTGGGCCGCAGCTTCCGCCGGACCCTGTACCTGGCCTGCGCGATCGGCGTGGTGGTCAGCGTCTCGGGCACCGCGGCCTCCTACTACACCGGCACGCCCTCGGGCGGCACGATCGTGCTGCTGGCCATCGCGCTGTTCCTCCTCGTCACCACGGTCGTGGCCGCGCGCGAGGCGACCGCGCGGCGGCGGCACGGCCGCCGGGTGCAGGTGCACGCCGCCCACCCGCACGAGCACGGCGAGAACTGCGGGCACCGGACCGTGCCGCACGACGACCACGTGGACTACGACCACGACGGCCACCTGCACGCACCGCACCGGACCGGCACCGGCGTGCACTACGACGAGCACACCGGACACCCCGTGACGACGGAGCGCCCGTGAGCACCCCGGCCGAGGTCCCGGCCCGCCGGCAGACCCGCCAGCGGACGGCGGTGCTGGCGCTGCTCGACGAGCTCGACGGCTTCCGCACCGCCCAGGAGCTGCACGCGCTGCTGCGCGAGCGCGGCGACGCCGTCGGCCTGGCCACCGTCTACCGGGCGCTGCAGGCCCTCGTCGACGACGGCCTGGTCGACGTCCTGCGCAGCGAGGTCGGCGAGGCCGCCTACCGGCGCTGCTCGCCGGTGCACCACCACCACCTGGTCTGCCGCTCCTGCGGCCGCACGGTGGAGGTGGCCGACCCGCCGGTGGAGCGCTGGGCGGCCCGGGTGGCCGCCGAGCACGGCTTCGCCGACGTCCAGCACCAGCTCGAGGTCTTCGGCACCTGCGCGGCCTGCGCCGCCGTTCAGCGGTAGGGGTCGGTGATCTCGCGCAGCCGGGTGAGGGCCGCCCGCAGCTGCGCGGCCGCCTCCTCCCCCAGGTGTGCGGTCCACTCCGCCTCCACCTCGGTCTCGACCCGGCGGGCGATCGCCACCACCTCCAGCCCGCGCGGGGCCATCTGCACCAGCCGGGCCCGGGCGTCGCTGGGGTCGGGCACGCGGCGCACGTAGCCGGCGCGCTCGAGCTGGTCGACGAGGTGGCCGGCGGTCTGCTTGGTGACCAGGGCCTGCGCGGCCAGGTCGGTCAACCGGGTGCCCGGTGGGCCGATCCGGGCGGCGATCCGGCCCTGGGCGAGGGTGATGTCGTCGAACCCCGCCTCGGCCAGCGCCGCCAGGAGCCGGGCCTCCATGGCGCGGTGCGGGTAGAAGCACAGCAGCCCGAGGTTCTGGCGCTCGCCGTCCGGCTCGGCCACACGACCCCCTTGACGATGGTCAGGTCTTCTGACTAGATGGTCAGATCATCGTACCAACTCAGGGGGAGGTCGCCGTGGACCTCGAGGACGTCTGGCGCTGCACCGACTCCGAGCGGGCGGCCCTGGCCGATCTCGTCGACGACCTCTCCCCCGCCGAGTGGGAGGCGCCGTCGCTGTGCGCCGGCTGGCGGGTGCGCGACGTGGCCGCCCACCTGACGCAGGCGCACATGGGGGTGTGGGACGCGACGGTGGCCGCCGTCCGGGCGCGGGGCAGCTTCGACCGGATGATCCGGGACTCGGCGCTGCGCATGGGCCCGCTGCCGCCGGAGGAGTGCAGCCGCCGGCTCCGGGCGATGGTCGGCTCGCGGCGGCGGGCGCCGTTCATCAGCCCGCTGGAGCCGCTGATCGACGTCCTCGTCCACGGCCAGGACATCGCCGTCCCGCTGGGGCGGGAGCGTCCGGTGCCACCGGTGCCTGCGGCGGCAGCGGCGCGGCGGGCCTGGGAGCTGGGCTTCCCGTTCCGGGCCCGCACGCGGCTGGCCGGCCTGCAGCTCCGGGCCATCGACGGCCCCCTGGTGCTCGGGGAGGGCGCCCCGGTCGAGGGCACCACCGGCGACCTGCTGCTGCTGGTCACCGGCCGCACCGCCACGGTGCACCGGCTCTCCGGTGCGGGCGTACGACGGCTGTCGGCGGCGGAGGGCCGCCGGGAGGGATCGAGGAGGACGACATGACCCTGGGCGTGGTGTTCGACGTGGCCGCACCGGTGGAGACCTACGACGCCGTGCACGCGGCGCTGCTCCGGCGGACCGGGACGGACGTCGACGGCCTGCTGCTGCACCTGGCCCGGCAGACCGCCGAGGGGGTCCAGGTGATCGAGGTGTGGGAGTCGCGCGAGCAGTTCGAGCGCGGGACCCGGGAGGTCGTCGGGCCGGTGGTCGCCGAGGTCCTGGGCGGGCAGGCGCCGGCGTCGGAGGTCACCGAGTTCGAGGTCCGCGGCCTGCTGCTCCCGCGCGCCGGCGTCGCCGTGTAGGGACGTGCTGGAACGGCCCCCTCGCAGGGGTCCCGCTCCGAGCCTGCGAGGAGCGGGGGGCGAGGGGGTCCTTCGTCAGTTGAGCGCGCGGGTGCCGGCCGGCAGGGTGCCGCCGCCGACCATCTCCACGACGGCGTCCTGCAGCGCGGTCAGCGCGACCCGCTGGGTGAACGGGCCGGTGGAGACCCGGGCGACGCCGAGCTCCTGCATCTCCCGCGCGGGCAGCGAGGCGCCGGGGACGCTGATCAGCGTCAGCTTGCCGCGGCCGAGGCCCTCGACCAGCGCCTCGACCTCCTCGCGGGCCACCACGCCGGGCACGAACACGACCGGCGCCCCGGCCTCGAGGTAGGCCCGCCCGCGGCGGACCGCCTCGGCGAGCACCTCGCCGCGGTCGGCGTCACCGGCGCGGACGAAGGCGTCGGTGCGCGCGTTGAGCACGAAGTCGACGCCGGCGTCGCGGCCGGCGCGCAGCACGGCCTCCACCGCGGCGACGGCGTCGTCCAGCGGCTTCATCTGGTCCTCGAGGTTGCCGCCGACGACGCCCTTCTCGATGGCCCGCCGGGCGGTCTCGCCGGCGTCGCCGTAGCCGGCCTCCATGTCCATGCTCACCGGCAGGTCCACCGCGGCGGCGATCCGGCCGACCATGTCCAGGTGCAGGTCGAGCGGGATGTTCTCGCCGTCCTCGTAGCCGAAGGTCGAGGCGATGCCGTGGCTGGCGGTGGCCAGGGCGCGGACGCCGTCGGTGGCGGCGACCACCTGGGCGGAGACGACGTCCCACACGTTGGTCAGGACGAGGATCTCCGGGGCGGTGTGCAGGTCGAGGAGGGTGCGGGCGCGGGTGGCGAGGTCGGTCACGCCGGAACCGTACGGCTCAGCGGTCGCGCAGGGCGCGCAGAGCGGTCTTGCGGGCCTCGCCGGTGAGCCGGTCGAGGAAGACCTTGCCGTCGAGGTGGTCGACCTCGTGCTGCAGGCAGCGCGCCATGAGCCCGCTGCCCTCGACCCGGATCGGCTCCCCGTGGACGTCGAACCCCTCGACGACGGCGTGCATCGCCCGCACGGTGGGCGCCCACAGCCCGGGCACCGACAGGCAGCCCTCGTCGCCGTCCTGGGTCTCCTCGGACAGCTCGGTGAGCGTCGGGTTGACCACGTGCCCGATGACGCCGTCGACGTTGTAGGAGAACACCCGCGCGCCGACGCCGATCTGCGGCGCGGCCAGGCCGGCCCGGCCGGGGTGGTCGACGGTCTCCACCAGGTCGCGCACGAGGGCGGCCAGTTCCCGGTCGAACGCGCGCACCGCGTCGGCGGGGGTGCGCAGGACCGGGTCTCCGAGTTCGCGGATGGGGCGGATCGTCACGCCGTGCAGTCTCTCAGCCCAGGGACGGGCGCCTCACCAGCACCATCTCGTCGCGGTGCACGATCTCCCGCTGGTACTCCGGGTCCAGCTCGCCGGTCCGGCGGCCGAGCAGGGGCGGCAGCTCCCGGGCGTCGTAGGCGACCAGACCCCGGGCCACCACGACCCCGTCCGGCCCGACGAGCTCCACCGGGTCGTCGGCGAGGAACTCCCCCGCCACGCCGGTGATCCCGGCGGCCAGCAGGGAGGCGCCGCGCTCGCGCAGCGCCCGGACGGCGCCGTCGTCGAGCACCAGCCGGCCGCGCGGGCGGGTGGCGAAGCGCAGCCAGAACTGCCGGGTGCGCGGCCGGGGGCCCATGACGGCGAAGCAGGTGCCCACGGTCTCGCCGGCCAGCGCGGCGGCCGCCTGCGCGGTGGAGGTGACGACGACGGGGACGCCGGCGTGCGCCGCGATCAGCGCGGCCTCGACCTTGGTGGCCATGCCGCCGGTGCCCACGCCGTTGCGCCGGGCGGTGCCCAGGCTGATCTCACCGAGGTCGGCGGGGTCGCGCACGGTGTCCAGCATCCGGGCGGGCCCCCGGCGCGGGTCGCCGTCGTAGACGCCGTCGACGTCGGAGAGCAGCAGCAGCGCGTCGGCCCGGGCGACGTGGGCGACCAGCGCGGCGAGCCGGTCGTTGTCGCCGAAGCGGATCTCCTCGGTGGCGACCGTGTCGTTCTCGTTGACGATCGGCAGCGCGCCGAGGGTGAGCAGCCGCTGCAGCGTCTGGCGGGCGTTGCGGTAGTGGCTGCGGCGGGTGAGGTCGTCGGCGGTCAGGAGCACCTGGCCCACGGTGATGCCGTGCCGGTCGAAGGCGTCGGCGTAGGTCTGCACCAGCCGCAGCTGGCCGACGCTGGCCGCCGCCTGCGCGGTGGCGAGGTCCCGCGGGCGGCCCTCGACGCCGAGGGGGGCCAGGCCCGCGGCGATCGCACCGGAGGACACCAGCACCACCTCGCGGCCCTGCGCGCGCACCGCGGCCAGCACGTCGACCAGCGCGGTCAGCCGGGCGGCGTCGAGGCCGCCGGGCAGCGTGGTCAGCGACGAGGAGCCGACCTTGACCACCACCCGGCCGGCGCCGGCGATCTCCGCGCGGGCGCTCACGCGTCGTCCCCCGCGGGCAGCTCCTCGTCGGTCAGGTCGTCGTCGGTCCAGGTCTCGGTGAGTTCGTAGGGCACCCGGCGGGCCTTCTTGGCCGCCAGCCGCTCGGCGGCGCGCACCCGGTGCGGGGCGTCGATGCGGCTGTCGGTGCCGCGGCCGCCGAGGCCGGCGGTCTCCTCGGCGATCGGGGTGCCGGCGGGCAGGGTGGGCTGGAAGTCGAAGGCGACGTCGCCGATGACGACGGTGTCGCCCTCCTGCGCGCCCTGCCGGAGCAGCTCCTCCTCGACGCCGAGGCGGTTGAGCCGGTCGGCGAGGTAGCCGACGGCCTCGTCGTTGGTGAAGTCGGTCTGGCGCACCCAGCGCTCGGGCTTGACCCCGCGGACGACGAAGGTCTCCTCGTCGTCGGGGTCCCGGGTGACCGTGAACCCGGAGTCGTCGACCGCGCGGGGCGTGAGGGTGACGCGGGCGGCCTCGGGCGAGGGCAGCGACGCGCGGTACTCGGCGACGGCGGCCGCCAGCGCGTACCCGAGCGCGGTCAGGCCCTCCCCCGTCGCGGCGCTGACGGGGAACACCTGCAGCCCGCGGTCCTCCAGCGCCGGCCGCACGAGGTCGACCAGCTCCCGGCCGTCCGGTACGTCGATCTTGTTGAGGACGGCGAAGCGCAGCCGGCCGACCAGGTCCAGCTCCTCGCCGCCGGCCGCGCTCTCGGAGTACCGGGCCAGCTCGTGCGTGAGGGCGTCGATGTCGGTCTCGGGGTCGCGGCCGGGCTCGAGCGTGGCCATGTCGACGACGTGCACCAGCACCGCGCAGCGCTCGACGTGGCGGAGGAACTGCAGGCCCAGCCCCTTGCCGGCCGAGGCGCCGGGGATCAGCCCGGGGACGTCGGCCATGGTGAAGACGACGTCGCCGGCCTGGACGACGCCGAGGTTGGGCACCAGCGTGGTGAACGGGTAGTCGGCGATCTTGGGCCGGGCCGCCGACATGGCCGCGATGAGCGAGGACTTGCCGGCCGAGGGGAAGCCGACCAGGCCGACGTCGGCGACGCTCTTGAGCTCCAGCACCGCGTCGAAGGCCTCGCCGGGCTCCCCGAGCAGCGCGAAGCCCGGCGCCTTGCGGCGGGGGTTGGCCAGCGCGGCGTTGCCCAGGCCGCCCTTGCCGCCGGAGGCCAGCACCACGCGGGTGCCCGCGCCGACGAGGTCGGCGATGACCCGGCCGTCGGGGGTGCTCACCACCGTGCCCGCGGGCACGCGCAGGACGCGCTCCTCGCCGCGGGCGCCGTGCCGGTTGCTGCCGGCGCCGGGGCGGCCGTTGCCGGCCTTCTGGTGCGGGTGGTGGTGGAAGTCCAGGAGGGTGTGGACGCTGGGGTCCACCTCGAGGACGACGTCGCCGCCGTCCCCGCCGTTGCCGCCGTCGGGGCCGCCGAGGGGCTTGTACTTCTCGCGGTGCACGGACGACACGCCGTGACCGCCGTTGCCCGCGGCGACGTGCACGACGACGCGGTCGACGAACGCGGCCATCTCTGCTCTACCTGCTCACTGCCTGCTCAACGCCGACGAGCGCACGGGCCGGCCGGCCCGTGCGCTCGTGTGGCGTGCGTGTGTGGGAGCCCGACGGGCTCAGGCGTCGACCGTGGTGATCGACACCGTCTTGCGGCCGCGGCGGGTGCCGAAGGTGACCGCACCGGGCGCCAGGGCGAACAGCGTGTCGTCGTTGCCACGGCCGACACCCAGACCCGGGTGGAAGTGGGTGCCGCGCTGGCGGACGATGATCTCGCCGGCCTTGACGACCTGACCGCCGAAGCGCTTCACGCCGAGGCGCTGCGCGTTCGAGTCGCGGCCGTTGCGGGAGGACGAGGCGCCCTTCTTGTGTGCCATGTCGTCGTCAGCCCTTCGTGATGTCGCGGACGACCACGTCGGTCAGCGGCTGACGGTGCCCCTGCCGCTTGTGGTAACCCGTCTTGTTCTTGAACTTGTGGATGCGGATCTTCGGGCCCTTGCCGTGGCCGACGATCTCGCCGGTCACGGTCACGCCCGCGAGCGCCTGCGCGTCGCTGGTCACGGTCTCGCCGTCGACCAGGAGCAGGGCCGGGAGGGTGACGGTGTCGCCCGCCTCACCGGCGAGACGGTTGACCGTGAACCGGTCGCCCACGGCCACCTTGTGCTGGCGGCCACCGGCCTTGACGACTGCGTACACCACTGACTCCTCGATCGCTGCTGTCTGCCCCGCGCTGCGTCCGGCACGCACCCCGGCGCGGGCACCGGGTGCTGGACGGGCCGCACCGCCTCCCCGGCCCCGGGCAGGGCCCGAACCGGGGCGGTGCAACCCGACCAGCGTACCCGAGCGGCCGGGAGCGGGTCGAACGCGGCCCCGGCGCCCGGACGGGGCTAGGAGGCGGGCGGACCCGCCGGGCGGCTGGCGGCGCGACGGCGGCGCGGGCGCCCTCCGACGGTGGCCGCCGCACCGTCACCGGAGACGGCACCGGGTGCCTGCGGGTCGGTCGAGGGAGCCGGGTCGTCGGGACCGGCACCCGCGGGGACGTCCTCGTCCGCGTCGTCCTGGTCCGTGCGGGACGCCTCGGCGGGCGGCTGGGTCACCGGCTGGGTCGCGGGCACCACGGTGGCGACGGGCTGTGGCACGACCGGGTCGGCCACGGGCTCGGGCACGACCGGGTCGGCCACCAGCTGGGCCGCCGTGGGCTCCTCGATCACCGGCTCCGGCCCGGCCGTGACCGGCTCCGGCCCCGCGGTGGCCGGCACGGGGCCACCCGGCTCCGTGCCCTGCGGCTCCGCGGCCTGCGGCTCAGCCACCTCGGCACCGGGCACCCCGGCACCGGGCACCTCGGCACCCAGCTGGGCGGTCACCTCGGCGATCACGTCGTCGACGTCCGCGGCAACAGCGTCCTCGACGTCCGCGTCCTCGACGTCCGCGTCCTCGGGGTCCGTGTCCTCGACGGCCGTGTCCTCGACGGCCCCTGACGCGGCGGCGAGCACGGCGGCGTCCTCGGCGGCGCGCTCCTCACCGGACTGGCCGCGGTTGCGGCGCCCGCGGCGGCGGCCGCCCGAGCGCTGGCCCTCGCCCTCGGCCGCGTCGGTCCCACTGCCGTCACCTGCGGCGTCCCCACCGGAGGGCGCGGCCACCTCGGCCACGGGCTCCCGACGCTCGGACTCCTTGCGGTTCTGGTCGCGCCGGCCGCCGTTGCCGCCCGACCCGCCCGCGTTGCCCGAGCTGCCGGAGCCGCCGGAGCCGCCGGAGCCGCCGGAGCCGTTGCCGCCGCGGCGGCGCTCGTCGACCGGTTCGGTGTGCACGACCACGCCCCGGCCGCGGCAGTGCTCGCACGGTTCGGAGAACACCTCGAGCAGGCCCTGGCCGACGCGCTTGCGGGTCATCTGCACCAGGCCCAGCGAGGTGACCTCGGCGACCTGGTGCTTGGTGCGGTCGCGGCCCAGGCACTCGGTGAGCCGCCGCAGCACCAGGTCGCGGTTGCTCTCCAGCACCATGTCGATGAAGTCGATGACGATGATGCCGCCGATGTCGCGCAGCCGGAGCTGGCGGACGATCTCCTCGGCCGCCTCCATGTTGTTGCGCGTGACGGTCTGCTCGAGGTTGCCGCCGGAGCCGGTGAACTTGCCGGTGTTGACGTCGACCACGGTCATCGCCTCGGTGCGGTCGATGACCAGCGAGCCGCCCGAGGGCAGCCACACCTTGCGGTCGAGCGCCTTGGCCAGCTGCTCGTCGATGCGCAGGTCGCGGAAGACGTCGCCCTCGCCGGTGTGCCGGGTCAGCCGCCCGGACAGCTCCGGCGACACGTGCGCGACGTAGGCCTCGACGGTGTCCCAGGCGTCGTCGCCCTGGACGACGAGCTCGCCGAAGTCCTCGTTGAAGACGTCGCGGATCACGCGGATGGCCAGGTCGGGCTCGCCGTAGAGGAGCGTCGGTGCGTTGTTCGACGAGGACGCCTTGGTCGAGATGACCTCCCACTGCGCCTGCAGCCGGGCGACGTCGCGGGTGAGCTCCTCCTCCGAGGCGCCCTCCGCGGCGGTCCGGATGATCACGCCGGCGTCCTCGGGGACGATCTTCTTCAGGACGTCCTTGAGCCGCTGCCGCTCGGTGTCGGGCAGCTTGCGGCTGATGCCGGTCATCGAGCCGCCGGGCACGTAGACCAGGAAGCGGCCGGGCAGGTTCACCTGCTGGGTCAGCCGGGCGCCCTTGTGGCCGATCGGGTCCTTGGTGACCTGCACGAGCACCTTGTCGCCGGACTTGAGCGCCTGCTCGATCGAGCGCTGCTTGCCCGAGAGGCCCGCGGCGTCCCAGTTGACCTCGCCGGCGTAGAGGACGGCGTTGCGGCCCTTGCCGATGTCGACGAACGCCGCCTCCATGCTGGGCAGCACGTTCTGCACGCGGCCGAGGTAGACGTTGCCGGCGAACGACGTCGCCTGCGCCTGGGTGACGTAGTGCTCGACGAGGACGCCGTCCTCCAGGACGGCGATCTGCGTGCGCTCGCCGCGCTGCCGGATGACCATGCGGCGCTCGACGGCCTCCCGGCGGGCGAGGAACTCCGCCTCGGTGAGGATCGGCGCGCGGCGGCGGCCGGTGTCGCGGCCCTCGCGGCGGCGCTGGCGCTTGGCCTCCAGCCGGGTGGACCCGGTGACGCCGCGGACGTCGTCGTCGCTGGTGGTGCGGCCGGTCCGGCCGGCCCGCTCGGGACGGTCGTCGTCGTCGGTCGCGGCCTCGGCACCGGACTCCCCGCCGCGGCGGCGGCGGCGACGGCGCCGGCGGGTGCTCGAGCCGCCCTCGGCCTCCTCGCCCTCGGCCGTCTCGTCGGCGTCGGTGTCCTCGTCCTCGGTGTCCTCGTCCGGGGCGTCCTCGTCGGCCTGCGCGTCGGCGCGCTCGTCGTCGTCCTCGGTCTCGCCGTCCTCGGCGGCGTCCTCGCCGTTGCGCCCGCGGCCACGGCCACGTCGGCCCCGGCGACGGCGGCGGCTGCCCGCGGCGCCGTCCTCACGGTCGGTGTCGTCACGGTCGGTGTCGTCACGGTCGGTGTCGTCACGGTCGACGTCGTCACGGTCGGTGTCGTCACGGTCGGTGTCGTCGCCGGTGTCCTCGGCGTCGGCGTCGGTGACCGCCGCGGTGTCCCGCTCGTCGGCGGCCGGGGTTGCGGCGTCGTCGTCCGCACCGCGGCGGCGCGACCGGCTCCGGCGCGAGCGCGGCGCGGGGGTGTCCTCGGCCTCCTCGACCGGGGCGGCGGCGTCGTCCACGTCCGGGGACTCCGGCAGCGGCCGGCGGCTGCGGCGGCGGGGGGCCGACGGCACCTCGGGCTCGGCGGGGGCCACGAAGCTGACGAACGCCGGGATCGCGGGGGCGACCGGCGGCGGAGGCGGAGCGGAGAAACCGGGATCGGCCGCGCCGGCCGGCCGGGTGGCGCGCCGCCGGGGGCGGGCGATGACGGCGGTGGGCTCGGGGGAGCTGAACTGGGCGCCGAAGGGCGAGATGACCGGCTCGTCCTCGGGCTCGGCCTCGGGTACCGCGGCCACGGGCACCGCGGCCTCGGGCGCCTCGGCCTCGGGCGCCTCGGCGACGGGCGCATCGATGACCGGCGCCTCGTCCACGGTGGCCGCCTCCGCGGCCTCGGCCGGCGGGGTGTCGACCACCGGCGGGGTGTCGGTCACGGGGGTGTCGGTGTCCGGGGTGTCCTCCGCCGGGGCGGGGACCGGGCTGCCGCTCGCGGCGGTGCCCGTCCCGGTCGTGTCGTCGGTCGCGGTCTCGTCCGCGGTGGTGTCGCTGTCCTGGTCGGCCACGAGGGCTCGCCTCCTGTGTGGTGCTCCCGGGCGCCGGTCCGGGAGGACGGGCGGCCGCGCAGGAGCACGGGTTGGGCGGGCCGGGCGACCGCACGGGGTGCGGCGGTGAGCCCGGCCTGCGAAGTCTTCGGGTCGGTCCCGGGCGGCGGTCGCCGCGGCCGGGGCCGGACTGCAGGTGGTGCGGTGGTGCAGCGGTCCTCAGGTGGTGCAGTGGTCCTCAGGTGGTGCAGTGGTCTCGGGTCGTGCCGGTCGGGCGCGGCACGTCTGGCAGCCGTGCCGCTCGACGGCGCAGGGGCGCCCGGGCTCGCCGGTCAGACCGCGGCGTGCGCCCCCTGGCAGCGGGCGCTCGCCGCTCGGTCGGGACCGAGCGGATCGGCCACGGTCCCGCTGCCGTCGAGCCGGCCCTGCGCCTCACGCACGGCCCGTGGGGGCGACGGCGGGCGCAGGTCGGCGACGGCAGCGAGAGCGGCCACCACGTCGTCGGGTCGAACGGCGGGCGTCACCTGCCGGACGACCACGTGCAGTATGGCACAACCTGCCTCCCCGCCCGCGGACGCGGAGGCCACCGGGCCGCGCGCATCGACGTCGCGCAGGCCGTTCTTGGTGCGCTTGGCCACGAGCACCTCCTCGCGGGCGAGGAGGTGCTCGAGCGCCGCGGTGAGGGCGCCGGGCTCGACGCCGGGCAGCTCGATCCGCCACTGCGCGGCGTCGATCCGGTCGGCCAGCGAGCCGCCGCCCTCGGCGGCCTCCACGCACTCGAGGACGTCGACGCCGGCGGGCAGCGAGGCGTCCAGCGCGGCCCGCACTTGCTCCGGGTCCCGCCGCTGCGCCAGGCCGATCTCGACGTACTCGGCCTCGCTGGCCGCCCCGGTCGGGGCGGCGCCGACGTAGCTGATCTTCGGGTGCGGGCTGAACCCGGCGGAGAACGCCATCGGCACCTGCGCGCGGCGCAGCGCCCGCTCCAGCGTCCGCGCGAGGTCGCGGTGCGAGGCGAAGCGCAGCGGGCCGCGCTTGGCGTAGCGCAGCCGCAGTTTCTGCACGGTGGGCGGCGGGGGCGGCCCCTCGGGCTGGCGCGCCACTAGCGACCGACGACGGTGAGGGGCAGCAGGCTGCGCCCGGTGGGGCCGATCTGGATCTCGGTGCCGTTGGTCGGGCAGACGCCGCAGTCGTAGCAGGGGGTCCACCGGCAGTCGGCGACCTCCTCCTCGGAGAGCGCGTCCTGCCAGTCGTCCCAGAGCCACTCCTTGTCCAGCCCGGAGTCCAGGTGGTCCCAGGGCAGGACCTCGTCCTGGCCGCGCTCGCGGGTGGTGAACCAGTCGAGGTCCACCCCGAACGGGGCGAGCTCCTCGGCGGCCGCCTGCGTCCAGCGCTCGTAGGAGAAGTGCTCGCTCCAGCCGTCGAACCGGCCGCCCTCGCGCCAGACCCGCTCGATCACCCGGCCGACCCGGCGGTCGCCGCGGGAGAGCAGCCCCTCGATCACGCCGGGCTTGCCGTCGTGGTACCGCAGCCCGATCGAACGGCCGATCCGCCGGTCGGCGTTGACGGCCTGCCGCAGCACCCTCAACCGGTGGTCGATGGTCTCGGCACTGGCCTGCCCGGCCCACTGGAACGGCGTGTGCGGCTTGGGCACGAACCCGCCGATCGAGACGGTGCAGCGGATGTCCTTGCGGCCGCTGGCCTCCCGGCCCGCGCGGATGACCTCGACGGCGAGGTCGGCGATCTCCAGCACGTCCTCGTCGGTCTCGGTCGGGAGCCCGCACATGAAGTAGAGCTTCACCTGCTGCCAGCCGTTGGCGTAGGCGGTGGTGACCGTGCGGACCAGGTCCTCCTTGGACACGGTCTTGTTGATCACCCGACGGATCCGCTCGCTGCCGCCCTCGGGGGCGAAGGTCAGCCCCGACCGGCGCCCGTTGCGCGAGAGCTCGTTGGCGAGGGTGACGTTGAAGGCGTCCACCCGGGTGCTCGGCAGCGACAGGCCGGTGTTGGTGCCCTCGTAGCGGTCGGCGAGCTCCTTGGCCACCTGGCCGATCTCGGAGTGGTCGGCCGAGGACAGCGACAGCAGCCCGACCTCCTCGTAGCCGGTGGCGCGCAGCCCCTGGTCGACCATCGAGCCGATGCCGGTGATCGTCCGCTCCCGCACCGGCCGGGTGATCATGCCGGCCTGGCAGAACCGGCAGCCGCGGGTGCAGCCGCGGAAGATCTCCACGCTCATCCGCTCGTGCACGCTCTCGGCGAGCGGCACCAGCGGCGTCTTCGGGTAGGGCCACTCGTCGAGATCCATGACGGTGCGCTTGCCGACCCGCGCGGGGACGTCGTCCCGGGTGCGGGTGACCGACGCGATGCCGCCGTCGGGGCCGTAGGAGACGGCGTAGAAGCGCGGCACGTAGACGCCGTCCACCCGCGCCAGTCGGGCCAGCAGCTCGAGCCGGCCCCCGGGGCGGCCCTGCTCCTTCCACGCCGCGACGACGTCGGTGACGTCGCCGACCACCTGCTCGCCGTCGCCGAGGACGGCGCAGTCGACGAAGTCGGCGACCGGCTCGGGGTTGAACGCGGCGTGCCCGCCGGCCACCACGACCGGGTGTGACTCGTCGCGGTCGGCCGCGTGCAGCGGGACGCCGGCGAGGTCGAGCGCCTCGAGCAGGTTGGTGTAGCCGAGCTCGGTGGCGAAGCTGACGCCGAGCAGGTCGAACTCGCCGACGGCGCGGTGGGCGTCGACGGTGAACTGGCCCACGCCGTGCTCGCGCATGAGGGCGGCCAGGTCGGGCCAGACGGCGTAGGTGCGCTCGGCGAGGGCGTCGGGGCGCTCGTTGAGCACCTCGTACAGGATCATCAGCCCCTGGTTGGGCAGCCCCACCTCGTAGGCGTCGGGGTACATGAGCGCCCAGTGCACGGCGACGTCGTCCCACGCCTTGACCTGCGCGTTCAGCTCGCCGCCGACGTACTGGATCGGCTTCTGCACCTGGGCCAGCAGCGGCTCGAGACGGGGGTAGAGGCTCTGTCCAGACATGACCGGTCCAGGGTAGACGCCACGCCGGGCTCCGGACGCTCGCGCCAACCAGCACCTGTACGTGCACGCCCGTACACTGAGGGTCACCAGCAGGATCGTCTCAGGGGGAGCATGCCCGAGCGCGCCTCGACCAGGACCGTGCCGGAGGACGCCACCCCTCCGGGCGACGCCGCGCTCCGGGGGGACGCGGGCGCCGCCGGCTCCCCACCCCGAGGCCCACTCCCGCTCCTCCTGTCCCGCCGCCGGGCGGCACCGCCCCGCCGCCGGGCGGCACTGCCCCTGCCCCGGGGCCGGGCGGCACTGCCCCTGCCCCGGGGCCGGGCGATGCCCCCCGAGCAGTGGGCGGCCCACCACGGCGTCGTCCTGCGCGCGCTGACCGTGCTGGTGGTGGCCGTCCCCGTCTACGCGCTGCTGCGCGGCTCCGGCCCGCTGGCGGCGGCCCTGTGCACCGCTCCCCTGCTGGGGCTGACCCTGCTCGCGCGGACGACGCTCCTGCGCCGCAGCACCCGGGCCGCGGCCGCCGCGCTCGCGCTCATGACCGCCGCGGCGCTCGGCGTGCAGCTGTCCGGCGGGGCGACCGAGGCGCACTTCCTCTTCTTCGCCCTGCTCCCGCTGGCCGCCCTGTACGCCGCGCGGGCGCCGTTCCTGCTCGCCGTCGGCTTCGTGGGCGTGCACCACTTCCTGCTCGGCACCCTGCTCCCGCACACGGTGTTCGCCCACGACGTGGCGCCGCTGCCCATGGCCTCCCTGCACGCGGCGTTCGTGCTGCTGGAGAGCTGGGCCTGCCTCGTGGCCTGGCGCCGGTTCGACGACCGGCGGGAGCGGGTCGAGCAGCTGGTCGCCGAGCGCACCGGCGAGCTGCGCGCGCAGCGCGACCAGCTGGCCCGGCTGGCCGCCGTCGTCCAGTCCACCGACGACGCCGTCGCCACCGTCACCCCCGACGGGCGGATCACCAGCTGGAACCCCGGCGCCACGCGGCTCTACGGCTGGCCGGCCGACGACGTCATCGGCCGGCACGTATCCGTGCTGCGGGCCGGCGACGAGTCGGCCGCCGACCTGACCGCCCTGGCCGGCAGCGGCACCTCGGTGGAGCGGCGGCAGCGGCGGCGCGACGGCACGGAGTTCGACGCCCTGGTCACCTACTCCGCCATCTGCGCCGAGGACGGCACCGTCACCGAGGTGGCCGGGATCGCCCGCGACATCACCGGGCGCAAGCGCGCCGAGGCCGAGGCCCGCACGACGGCCCGCCAGCTCGAGGAGCAGGCCCGTGAGCTGGCCCGGATGGCCCTGCACGACCCGCTCACCGGGCTGGCCAACCGGGCGCTCATGCAGGACCGGCTCGAGCACGCCCTCGCCGACCGCCGCGTCCGCCGGCACGCCGTCCTGTTGCTCGACCTCGACGACTTCAAGGCCGTCAACGACGTGTGCGGGCACGAGGCCGGCGACGCCGTGCTCACCGCGGTCGCGCGGCGGCTGGAGTCCTGCGTGCGCCCGGCCGACACCGTGGCCCGGCTCGGCGGCGACGAGTTCGTCCTGCTCATGGAGGACGTCGAGGGCCGCCGCGACGTGGTCGCCGTCGCCGAGCGGCTGCTCCGGACGCTGCAGGAGCCGATCGCCTTCGGTGACGCGCGGTTCACCGTCAGCGGCAGCGTGGGGGTCGCGTTCACCGACCCCGCGGACGCCCGCGCCATGGACGCCCTGCTGCGCGACGCCGACCTGGCGATGTACGTGGCCAAGTCCGGCGGCAAGAACCGGGTCCGGGTGTACGAGCGGGGCATGCGCGAGGAGGCCGCCGCGCAGGACGAGCTGGTGCGCGACCTGCGGGCCGCCGTCGGCAACGGGGAGCTGCGGGTGCTCTACCAGCCGCAGGTCGACCTGCACTCGGGGACGGTGACCGGCGTCGAGGCGCTGGCGCGGTGGCAGTCGGCCAGCCGCGGGCTGGTCGAGCCGGCCGGCTTCATCCCGGTCGCGGAGGCCACCGGCGTCATCGACGCCATCGACGACTGGGTGATCGCCCAGGCCTGCGGGCAGCTGCGTGCCTGGGACGACGCCGGCCTGCCCGCGCTGCGCATGGCGGTCAACGTCTCGGCCCGCCGGCTGACCACCGGCGACCTCGCCGTCACCCTCGCCGCCGCCACCCGGGACGCCGGCGTCGACCCCGCCCGGCTGGAGATCGAGGTGCCCGAGGCCGTGGCCGCCGGGCCCGACGCCGCCACCGGCATCCGCGACGTCCGGGCGCTCGGCGTGCACGTCGCCATCGACGACTTCGGCACCGGGTCCTCGTCGCTGTCCCGGCTGCAGGACCTGCCGCTGGACCGGTTGAAGATCGACGCGTCGTCGGTGGCGCTGCTGGCCGCCGGCGCCGCGGCCGGCTCCCTGGCCGACGTGGTCATCGCCCTGGGCGCCAGCCTCGGGCTGCAGGTCGTCGCCGAGGGCGTCGAGGAACCCGGGCAGCTGGCCGCGCTGCGCACGCTCGGCTGCGACGCCGCGCAGGGCCACCTGTTCGGCTCCCCGGTGCCGGCCGCCACCGTCGAGGAGCTGCTGCGCGGCGGCCGGCCCCTGCCCGCCGCGGTCGCCTGATGAAGGACCCCGCGTCCCCCATCCCTCGCGCGCTCGGGACGGGCCCCTGACGCGGGGCCGTTGCAGACCTCACCGGAGCAGCAGGCGCTCGAGCCGCCGGGCGCCGACGGCGAGGCCGGCCAGGCCCATGACCAGCAGGTAGGCCACCGACGCCAGCAGGGGCCAGCCGACGGCGCCGGTCACCAGGCCCCGCACCAGCTCGATGCCGTGGTAGAGCGGCGTCCACTCCACCACCACCTGCAGCGGCCGCGGGTAGGTCGACAGCGGGTAGAAGGTCGTGGAGAACAGGAACAGCGGCAGGACGGCGAGCTGCACGAACTCGAAGTCCTGCCAGCCGCGCAGGAACGTGGTCGCGGCCAGGCCCACCGCGGCGAAGGCGAACCCGATGAGGACGGCGGCCGGCAGCGCGAGCACCGCCCACCACGAGCCGACCAGCCCGAGCACGAGCATGACCAGCAGGAACGCCGCGGAGTAGACCGCCCCGCGCAGCAGCGCCCACACCGTCTCCCCCACCGCCGCGTCGGCGGCCGAGACCGGGGTGGCCAGCACGGCGTCGTAGAGCTTGGCGTAGCGCAGCTTGAAGTACAGGTTGAAGACGGCGTCGTAGACCGCGCCGTTCATCGCCGCCGAGGCCATCAGCGCCGGCGCCACGAACTGCCGGTAGCTCAGCGCGGTGCCGCCGTCGGTGACGACGTCGCCCACCAGCCCGCCGATGCCGACGCCGATGGACAGCAGGTAGAAGAACGGCTCGAAGAAGCCCGAGGCGAACACCACCCAGTTGCGGCGGGCCACCAGCAGGTTGCGGTGCACCAGGGTGCCGGCCCGCCGCGGCGAGAGCGGGTACAGCGGCGCGACGCGCAGCAGCAGGGACGGCGACCGCACCGCCCCCGACCGGGCAGCCCCTGACGGGAGGACGCTCACCGGACCAGCCGCCGGGCCAGCGCGCGGGTGGCCAGCAGCGTGCCGGCGACGGTCCACAGGGCCAGGTAGCCGACGTGCAGCAGCGCCGTCCCGGCCCCGGCCGTGCCCAGCGCCAGGTCGCGGGCCAGGGCGACCCCGTGCCACAGCGGCGTCGCGTGGGCGACCCTCTCGAGGACGGCCGGGAGCTGCGTCACCGGGAAGAACGTGCCGCTGAACAGGAACATCGGCACGAGCAGGAACCGCTGCAGGGCGGCGAAGGCGGCGTCCTCCTCCAGCCGGGCGGCCATCGCGGTGACCGGCGCGGCGAAGGCCAGCCCGGTGAGCAGGGCGACCGGCACGGTGAGCACGACCAGCGGGCTCCGCGCCGCGCCGAAGGCGAGCAGCACGGCGAGGAACGCCGCGGCCGACGTCGTCACCCGGAAGGCGACGTAGAGCAGGTGGCCGGCCACCAGGTCCGCCGGGCGGGCGGGCGTGGCCAGCACCGCGTCGTAGGTGCGGTCCCACTTGATGGCCCCGAGCACCGGGTAGCTCGACTCGCCGGTGGCCGTCTGCATCGCCGCGGCCACCAGCAGGCCCGGCGCGAGGAAGGCGAGGTAGCCGACGCCGCCGGGCAGCCCCGGTCCCCGGTCGACCAGCGTGCCCAGCGTCAGGCCCATGGCGGCGAGGAAGAGCACCGGCTCGAGCACGCTGCCGACCGCGGCGCTGCGCCAGTGGTGCCGGTGGGCGGTCAGCCGCTGCAGGAACAGCGACCAGGCGGCGGGACCCGGCACGTCAGTCGACCAGGGTCCGGCCGGTCAGGCGCAGGAAGACGTCCTCCAGCGAGCTGCGCCGCACCAGCGACGACACCGGCCGGACGCCCTCGGCGAGCGCCGCCGACAGCGCGGCGTCGCCGTCGGCGGTGTAGAGCAGCAGCCGGTCGGGGAGCACCTCGACCCGCTCGGCGGCCCCCCGGGCCACCAGCGGCGCCAGCGCCCCGGCGTGCGCGTCGGGCCCGGGCACGCCGTCGGCGAGCGGGAAGCGCAGCTCGCACACCTCGCGGGTGGACCAGGTGGCGATCAGCTCGGCCGGCGAGCCCTCGGCGGCGACCCGGCCGCGGTCCATGACGACGAGCCGGTCGCACAGCTGCTCGGCCTCGTCCATGTAGTGCGTGGTGAGCACGAGGGTGACGCCGCGCTGCTTGAGCCGGTACAGCCGCTCCCACAGCACGTGCCGGGCCTGCGGGTCCAGCCCGGTGGTGGGCTCGTCGAGCAGGACGACGTCGGGGTCGTTCACCAGCGCCCGGGCGATGGTGACCCGCCGCTTCATCCCGCCCGACAGCGGCTCGACCCGGTCGCCGGCCCGGTCGGAGAGCTGGACGAAGTCGAGCAGCTCGGCGGCCCGCTGCCGCACCGTGGCCCGCGGCAGGCCGAAGTAGCGGCCGTAGACGTGCAGGTTCTCCGCGACGGTGAGCTCGAGGTCGAGGTTGTCGGTCTGCGGCACCACCCCGAGGCGCGCGCGGATGGCCGGCCCGTCGACGGCGGGGTCCATGCCGAGGACCCGCAGCTCGCCGGAGGTCGGCGGGGAGACCGCGCCGATCATCCGCATCGTCGTGCTCTTGCCGGCGCCGTTGGGCCCGAGGAAGCCGAAGGCCTCCCCGGGCGCGATGTCGACGTCGATGCCGTCGACGGCGGCGGCGGAGCCGAACCGCTTGACCAGGCCGCGCGCCCGGACGACCTCCCCCACTCCCGCGACGCTACCGGCGGCCCCGGGGGCGGGGTCCAGCCGGTTTCAGGGGGAGCCGGGGCTCAGGAGAGGTGGGGTCTCAGGACAGGCCGGGGAAGAACAGGCCGACCTCGCGGGCGGCGGACTCGGCGGAGTCCGAGCCGTGCACGATGTTGGACTGCACCTCGAGGGCGAAGTCGCCGCGGATGGTGCCGGGGGCGGCCTTCACCGGGTCGGTGGCGCCGGCCAGCGCGCGGAAGGCCTCCACGGCGCGCGGCCCCTCGACGACGAGGGCCAGCAGCGGGCCGCCGGTGATGAACTCGACCAGCGAGCCGAAGAACGGCTTCTCGCGGTGCTCGCCGTAGTGCTCCTCGGCGACCTCCCGGGTCAGGGTGCGCAGCTCGGCGGCGACCAGGCGCAGGCCCTTGGCCTCCAGTCGCGAGACGACCTCGCCGACCAGGCCGCGGGCGACGCCGTCGGGCTTGACGAGGACCAGGGTGCGATCAGTCACGGGGCGGCAGCCTACGGGACGCCTTCCGTCGACCTCGGGGGACGACGGAGACGGCGCTGACCAGCGTCGACGCACGGCCTCTCCCACCGCCGTCACCACCGGCTGCGCCAGGTCCTGGAACGACGCCGCCCGCGCCGCGGTCGGGTCGTCGGCACCGGGCACCCGGTCGTCGGCGTCCTCGCCGTGGCCGGCCCGGCCGTCGGCGCGTGGTGCGGCAGCTCGGCACCGACGTCGCCCGGCTGCGGCAGGAGCTCGCGGTCCGCCCCGCCGCCTGGGGTTCAGGCTCCGCGGGACTCGGCCAGCCGGCGCATCCAGTAGCGGAACCAGTCGGGGCCGTAGGGGACGTAGACCCGCGTCGGGACGCCGCGGCCGGCCAGCTCGTCGAGGACCTCGGGCCGGACGCCGAAGAGCTGCTCGACGGTCACCGCCCCTCCCGCGAGCAGCAGGAGCGCCTCGCGCAGCCGCCCGTCGTGGGTGGCCATCGACCAGGGCGCCCCTCGTACGGCCAGCCGGGCGCCCAGCCGGAGGTAGGCGACGTCGGTGGGCTCCCCGTAGCGGTGGACGCCCGCCCGCTCGACGTAGGCGCCCTTGACCAGGCGGACGTGCACGCCGGCGTCGGCGAGGGCGTCGGCATCACCGGGAGAGCGCAGCAGGTTCGCCTGGACGGTGGCGCCGAGCCGTTCGGCCAGGCCGCGGCCGGCGACGTCGAGGACGCAGTCGAGCACCGTGTCGGTGCGACGCGCGTCCTCCGCACCGACCTGCACACGCCGTCCCGGCGGCAGGACGGCAGCCACCGCGGCCAGGCGGTCGGCGGTGCCGGCCGGGTCCACGTCGAGCGCCAGGTGGCTCAGATCGACCGAGAGCCAGGCGTCGGCCGGCGGTGGGGGCAGCGCCGCGGCGAGCGACCGGTACTCCGCGACGACCGCCTCGGCGGTACCCACGTCGGTGACCTGCTCGCCGAAGACGTCGACGCTCACCCCCCGACCGGCGGCCAGCAACCTGCCCGTGGCGGTCAGGGCCTCGGCGCGACCACGGCCGGCCACGTAGCGGGAGGCCGCCGACCAGGTGAGCCGCTCACCGCCCGGCAGCGCGCGGACGGTGCTCTCCCAGCGGGTGCTGGTCGCCAGCCGGAACAGCACCGCACGGTCGAGGCCCAGCGCCTCAGCCGTCCCCGGGCGGGGCGGCCGGCTCGGCGAACGGCGAGCCGAGCAGGTCCTTGCGCACCTGCAGCAGGTAGAGCCAGATGAGGACGAAGACGCCGCCGACGAACCACATCGCGGAGTCGATGAGGCCGGTGAGCAGCAGCGGCACCTGCAGCGCGGTGGCGATCTCCAGGCCCCGCGGCCGGCGCTGGATGCCGCTGGCGAGCACCAGGACGGCGGCGAGCACGAGCAGGATCGTCAGCCGCACGCCGCCGAGCCCGGCGGGGGTCTGCGCGATCGCGCGGGGCACGAACAGCACGGCGATGCCCTCGAGCACCAGCACCGCCGCGGCCGCGCCGCGCAGCGCCCGCGCCGCGCGGACCGGGTCCGGCGCGGTCACGGCGTCCGCCCGCCGAGGAGGGTGCGGGCCTCCCCCGCGGTGATCACGCTGCCGGTGACCAGCACCCCGGAGCCGCCGAGCGCGTCGTCGGGGCCGGCCTCGGCCAGCTCGATCGCCTCGGTGAGGGCCTCGGGCAGCCGCGGGGAGACGCTCACCCGGTCGGCGCCGAAGACGTCGACGGCCAGCGCGCCGAGCTCGTCGGCCGGGATCGCCCGCGGCGAGCCGTTCTGGGTGACGACCAGCTCGGCGCAGACCTCCTCGAGCGCGACGAGCATCCCGGCCACGTCCTTGCCGTGCACCGCGGCCACCACGCCGACCAGCCGGGTGAAGTCGAAGGACTCCCGGATCGCGTCGACCGTGGCGGCCATGCCGGCCGGGTTGTGCGCGGCGTCGACCAGCACGGTGGGGCTGGTGCGCACCCGCTCGAGTCGGCCGGGCGAGCGGACCGCGGCGAAGGCGGCCCGCACCGTCTCGACGTCGATCGTGCCGGTGCTCGCCCCGGCGCCGAGGAACGCCTCGACGGCGGCCAGCGCGGTCGCGGCGTTCTGCGCCTGGTGCGCGCCGAACAGCGGCAGGAAGACGTCGTCGTACTCGCCGCCCAGACCCTGCAGCCGCAGCTGCTGCCCGCCGACGGCGACCTTGCGGTCGAGCACGCCGAACTCGGTGCCCTCGCGCGCGACGACGGCCTCGACCTCGACCGCGCGGCGGACCAGCGCGTCCAGCGCGGTCGGCTCCTGGCGGGCGAGGACGGCGATGGAGTCGGCCTTGATGACCCCGGCCTTCTCCCCGGCGATCGTGGCGACGTCGGGGCCCAGGTACTCGGCGTGGTCGAGGGCCACCGGGGTGACGACGGCGACCCGCGCGTCGACGACGTTGGTGGCGTCCCAGGTGCCGCCCATGCCGACCTCGATCACGGCGACGTCGACCGGCGCCTCGGCGAAGGTCGCGTAGGCCATGCCGACCATGACCTCGAAGAAGCTCATCGGGTGCTCGCCGGCGGCGTCGACCATCTGCACGTAGGGCGCGATGTCGTCGTACGTCTCGACGAACCGCTCGGCGCTGACCGGCTCGCCGTCGAGCACGATCCGCTCGCGCACCGACTGCAGGTGCGGGCTGGTGAAGCGGCCCACCCGCAGGCCGAAGCCGCGCAGCAGCTCGTCGACCATCCGCGCCGTCGTCGTCTTGCCGTTGGTGCCGGCCACCTGCACGACGGGGTAGGCGCGGTGCGGGCTGCCGAGCAGGTCGACCAGGGCGGCGATGCGGCCCAGCGAGGGCTCCAGCCGCGTCTCCGGCCAGCGCGCCAGCAGCTCCGCCTCGACGCGGGTCAGGTCGCTGCTCATCCTCCCCAGGATGCCAGCCGCCGGGTTCCTAGGATGGAGGCCATGGCCGCCGACACCAGCACCCCGGTCACCACGCCCCCGGGAGCCGGGGCCGGGGTACCCGACAAGCCCACCCTGGACGGTCTCGAGGACACCTGGGTCGCCCGCTGGGCCGAGCAGGACACCTACGCCTTCGACCGGGAGGCGGCGCTGGCCGCGCCGCGCGAGCAGGTGTACTCGATCGACACCCCGCCGCCGACCGTCAGCGGGTCGCTGCACGTGGGGCACGTGTTCAGCTACACCCACACCGACATCGTCGCCCGCTACCAGCGGATGCGCGGCAAGCACGTCTACTACCCGCTGGGCTGGGACGACAACGGCCTGCCCACCGAGCGGCGGGTGCAGAACTACTACGGCGTCCGCTGCGACCCCTCGCTCCCCTACGACGAGGGCTTCGAGCCCCCGGCCACGCCGGGCAAGGAGCAGGTGCCGGTGTCCCGGCGCAACTTCGTCGAGCTGTGCATGCGGCTGACCGAGGAGGACGAGCGCGACTACGAGCAGCTGTGGCGCCGCGTCGGGCTGTCGGTCGACTGGTCGGACGTCTACCGGACGATCTCGGAGACCTCGCGCGCCACCGCGCAGCGGATGTTCCTGCACAACCTGGCCCGCGGGGAGGCCTACGCGCAGGAGGCGCCGACCCTCTGGGACGTCACCTTCCGCACCGCCGTGGCGCAGGCCGAGCTCGAGGACCGCGAGCGCCCCGGCGCCTACCACCGGATCTCCTTCCACGGCCCCTCCGGTCCGGTGTTCATCGAGACCACCCGGCCCGAGCTGCTGCCGGCCTGCGTCGCGCTGGTCGCCCACCCCGACGACGAGCGCTACCGCCCGCTGTTCGGCCAGACCGTGCGGACGCCGGTGTTCGGCGTCGAGGTGCCGGTGGTGGCGCACCGCCTGGCCGAGCCGGACAAGGGCTCGGGCATCGCGATGATCTGCACCTTCGGCGACCTCAACGACGTCACCTGGTGGCGGGAGCTGCAGCTGCCCACCCGCGCGATCGTCGGCTGGGACGGCCGGCTGGTCCCCGACGCGCCGTCCGGCGTGCCGGCGGAGCTCTACGCCGAGCTGGCCGGGAAGACGTCGTTCAGCGCGCAGCAGCGGATCGTGGAGATGCTGCGCGAGTCCGGCGACCTGCACGGCGAGCCGAAGGCCATCACCCACCCGGTGAAGTTCTACGAGAAGGGCGAGCGCCCGCTCGAGATCGTCACCACGCGGCAGTGGTACATCCGCAACGGCGGTCGCTCCCCCGAGCTGCGCGACGCGCTGGTCGCCCGCGGCCGGGAGATCCAGTGGGTGCCCGAGCACATGCGCCACCGCTACGAGAACTGGGTCGAGGGCCTCAACGGCGACTGGCTGATCAGCCGCCAGCGGTTCTTCGGCGTCCCGTTCCCGGTCTGGTACCGGCTCGACCCCTCCGGTGAGCCCGACCACTCCGCGCCCATCCTCGCCGACGAGGCCACGCTGCCGGTCGACCCGTCGTCCGACGTGCCGCCGGGCTTCGAGGAGTCCCAGCGGGGGGTCCCGGGCGGGTTCGTCGCCGACCCCGACGTCATGGACACCTGGGCGACGTCGTCGCTGTCGCCGCAGGTGGCCTCGCGCTGGGACACCGACCCCGAGCTGTTCGCGCACGTCTTCCCGATGGACCAGCGGCCGCAGGCGCACGACATCATCCGGACCTGGCTGTTCTCCACCGTCGTCCGCTCGCACTTCGAGTTCGACGCGGTGCCGTGGACGCACGCCACGATCTCCGGGTTCGTCGTCGACCCCGACCGCAAGAAGATGTCGAAGTCCAAGGGCAACGTCGTCACGCCGATCGACGTGCTCGAGCGCTACGGCACCGACGCGGTGCGCTGGCGGGCGGCCGGGGCCCGGCCCGGGGCGGACTCGCCGTTCGACGAGGCGCAGATGAAGGTCGGCCGGCGGCTGGCCATGAAGATCCTCAACGTCGGCAAGTTCGTGCTGGGCCTCGGGGTCACCGCCGACCTCGCCGCCGAGCAGGTCACCGAGCCGCTGGACCTGGGGCTGCTCGCGTCGCTGGCGTCGGTGGTGGACGAGGCGACAGCGGCGATGGAGGCCTACAACTACACCCGCGCGCTCGAGGTGACCGAGGCGTTCTTCTGGTCGTTCTGCGACGACTACGTGGAGCTGGTGAAGTCCCGCGCGTACGGCACCGGGCCGGGGGCGGCCTCCGCCCAGGCGGCGCTGGCGCTGGCGCTGTCGGTGCAGCTGCGGCTGTTCGCGCCGGTGCTGCCCTTCGTCACCGAGGAGGTCTGGTCGTGGTGGCAGGCCGGCTCGGTGCACCGGGCGTCGTGGCCGGCCGCGTCCGAGCTGCCCACGGGCGGGGATCCCGCGGTGGTGCCGGCGGTGGCCAGCGCGCTGGCCGGCGTCCGCAAGGCCAAGTCCGACGCGAAGGTGTCGATGCGCGCCGACGTCTCCTCGGCCACGGTGACCGCGCCGGCCGGGCAGGTGGCGCTGGTGGAGGCCGCGCGCGGTGACCTGACCGACGCCGGGCGGATCGCGGCGCTGGACGTCGTCGCCGGTGAGGGCCCGCTGACCGTCGACGTCGTCCTGGCCCCGCCCACCGAGAGCTGACCCGTGCGCCACGATCAGGGGACCTGATCGTGGAGTGTCCTACCTGACCGTGGAACGTGAGGGAGGACGCTCGATGTTCAGGTCACCTGATCATCGAGTGGCGGCTCAGGCGGCCGGCGCGGCGGATCAGGCGGCCGGTTCGGCGGCCCAGTCGGGCGGCGGGCCGAGGCCCAGCCGCCAGCGGGCCGACTCCTCCGACGGGCTGCGGCCGCCCAGTGCGAGGCGGAGCGCCCGCAGCTGCAGCCGGGTCACCGTGAGCTGGGCGGCGCCGCCACGGTCGCGGCCGGGCACGCCGGCGCAGCCGGCCACCGTGGGTGAGACCAGGTGCGCGGCGGCGCCGGACAGGCCCCGGTAGAAGACCCGCTCGGGTGGGCTCAGCCCCGGCGGGGCGGCGAGGAAGGCGCGCAGCTCGGCGGGGACCGGGGCCAGCTCCGGCCGGTACGCGGCGAGCGCCTCGGCGAGCTCGGCGGTGCTGGCCGGCAGGTCGGTGGCGCCCAGTTCGCGGGCGCTGCGCGCCCACTGGGCGACGTAGACGTCGGGCCAGCTCCGCCCGAAGCGAGCGGTGAGGTCCAGGCCCACGGCCTGCTGGGCGGCGAGGAAGGCGTCGGTGAAGGCCAGGTGCACCCAGCGCAGCAGCACCGGGTCGGACGCGGAGTACGGCCGGCCGTCGACGCGCCCGCGGACGCGGGTGTGCATCCCGCGCACCCGGGCGGCCTCGCGGCCGGCCAGCTCGGCGGAGCCGAAGGTGCTCACCACCAGCCAGCGGGCGGTGCCGGCCAGCCGCTTCCACGGGTCCTCGCGGTAGGCGGAGTGGCGCTGCACGCCGGCGAGCGCCAGGGGGTGCGCCGCCTGACCGAGCAGCGCGACGACCCCGCCGACGAGGGTGGACAGGTCGCCGTGCACCCGCCACACCACGCCGTCGGGCTCGAACCAGCCGGGGCCCTCGCCCACGCGCGCGATGTCGCGGACCCACTCCGGTGCGCCGGTGGGGTCACCCGAGACCCGGGCGCGGAACGCTGCGCGCGCGGCGTCGGGCAGGGCGGTGAGGGCGCGCACCTCCGCCAGCGTGCCAGCGCCGCCGTCCGCCGGCCCGTCGAGCCCCGGTGACCGTGTGCGCCGACGCCCTGTCCAGCCGCACCGGAACGAGGCCTCGACGCACACGCTCGGGCGGGCCACCAACGCGAGCGAGCCCGCCCCCGGGGTCGGGGACGGGCTCGCTCGGCGGGACGTCAGCGCGTCAGGCGCTCTTCTCGCGGCGCTCGCGGGTGGGCTTGCGGGGCACGATCGTCGGGTTGACGTGCTCCAGCACGACCTCCTTGGTGATCCGCACGGTGGCGACGTCGTCGCGGCTGGGCACCTCGTACATGACCGACTGCAGCACCTCCTCCATGATCGCGCGGAGCCCGCGGGCGCCGGTGCCACGGAGGATGGCCTGGTCGGCGATCGCCTCGAGGGCGTCGTCGCTGAACTCCAGGTCCACGCCGTCGAGCTCGAACAGCCGCCGGTACTGGCGCACCAGGGCGTTCTTCGGCTCGGTGAGGATGCTGATCAGCGCCTCGCGGTCGAGGGCCTGCACGCTGGTGATCACCGGGAGCCGGCCGATGAACTCGGGGATCATCCCGAACTTCAGCAGGTCCTCGGGCATGACCTCGGCGAAGGCGCTGGAGGCCTCGATCTCCTTCTTGCCGCGGATCTCCGCGCCGAAGCCGATCCCCTGCTTGCCGACCCGCTGCTCGATGACCTTCTCCAGGCCGGCGAAGGCGCCGCCCACGATGAACAGCACGTTCGTCGTGTCGATCTGGATGAACTCCTGGTGCGGGTGCTTGCGGCCGCCCTGCGGCGGCACCGACGCCGTCGTCCCCTCGAGGATCTTCAGCAGCGCCTGCTGCACGCCCTCACCGGAGACGTCGCGGGTGATCGACGGGTTCTCGCTCTTGCGGGCGATCTTGTCGACCTCGTCGATGTAGATGATCCCGGTCTCGGCGCGCTTGACGTCGTAGTCGGCGGCCTGGATCAGCTTGAGCAGGATGTTCTCGACGTCCTCGCCGACGTAACCGGCCTCGGTCAGCGCCGTGGCGTCGGCGATGGCGAACGGGACGTTGAGCATCCGCGCGAGGGTCTGCGCCAGGTGGGTCTTGCCGCACCCGGTGGGGCCCATCAGCAGGATGTTGGACTTGGCGAGCTCGACCGACTCGTCGCGGCCGGCGCGCTCACCGCCGGCCTGCACCCGCTTGTAGTGGTTGTAGACGGCGACGGCGAGGGTCCGCTTGGCCTTCTCCTGGCCGATGACGTACTGCTCGAGGAAGTCGTGGATCTCGCGGGGCTTGGGCAGCTCGTCGAACTTCAGGTCCGACGACTCCGAGAGCTCCTCCTCGATGATCTCGTTGCAGAGGTCGATGCACTCGTCGCAGATGTAGACCCCGGGGCCCGCGATGAGTTTCTTGACCTGCTTCTGGCTCTTGCCGCAGAACGAGCACTTGAGCAGGTCACCGCTCTCACCGATTCGTGCCACCTGCTGACCTCCACCTCGGGGGAAGCAGGTCCTGCGGAGACCGGACCTGCGGATGTGTGTCGCTGACCTGCTCGTACTCGGCCCCGCTGGCGGCGGGTGCCGCGAGGGTGACCTCCCGGCGTCGCCGTCCGGGTGTCGGACGGTTCCCGACGCTACCTGCCGCCGACGGCGCCGTGGGGCTGCGACGCCCCGGTGCGCCGAGGGCCGCCGACCCGCACGCCACTCTCGGCACTGCACCCCGAACGGTACGGGTCGAGCGCGCGACACGCGCGAACCCGAGCCGTACCGTCCGGGGAACGGCGATGGTCATGCCGGGAGCGCGTTGAGCTTCCGGCTCTGGATGACCTGGTCGACGATGCCGTACTCCTTGGCCTCGTTCGCGGTCAGGATCTTGTCGCGGTCGATGTCGGAGCGGACCTGCTCGGCCGACCGGCCGGTGTGCCGCGCGAGGATCTCCTCCATCTGCGTGCGCACCCGCTCGATCTCGGCGGCGTGGATCTCCAGGTCGGAGACCTGGCCGCCGGCCTCGCCCGAGGGCTGGTGAATGAGCACCCGCGAGTACGGGAGCGCCAGCCGCTTGCCCGGGGTCCCGGCCGCGAGCAGGACGGCGGCGGCGGAGGCCGCCTGGCCCATGCACACGGTCTGGATGTCGGGGCGGACGAACATCATCGTGTCGTAGATGGCCATCAGCGACGTGAACGAGCCACCGGGCGAGTTGATGTAGATCGTGATGTCGCGGTCGGGGTCGGCCGACTCCAGCGTGATCAGCTGGGCCATCACGTCGTTGGCCGACGCGTCGTCGATCTGCACCCCGAGGAAGATGATGCGCTCCTCGAAGAGCTTGTTGTACGGGTTGGACTCCTTCATGCCGTAGCTGGTCCGCTCCACGAAGGAGGGGAGGATGTAACGGCTGGAGGGCATCTCGAAGCTCATGTCAGTTCTCCTCGCGGCCGTCAGTTGTCGGAGACCGGGTTGGTGCTGTCGGTCATGGCGGCACGGCTGACGACGTGGTCGACGAAGCCGTACTCGAGGGCCTCCTGCGCGGTGAACCAGCGGTCGCGGTCGGAGTCCTTCTCGATCTGCTCGATCGGCTGCCCGGTGTGGAAGGACTGCAGCTCGTTGAGCTCCTTCTTCGTACGGCGGAACAGGTCGGCCTGGATGGCGATGTCCGCGGCGGTGCCGCCGACGCCGGCCGAGGGCTGGTGCATCATGATCCGCGCGTGCGGCAGGGCGTAGCGCTTGCCCTTGGTGCCGGCGGTGAGCAGGAACTGGCCCATCGACGCGGCCAGGCCCATGCCGTAGGTCGCGACGTCGCAGTCGATGAACTGCATCGTGTCGTAGATGGCCATGCCGGCACTCACCGAGCCGCCGGGCGAGTTGATGTACAGGTGGATGTCCTGCTTGGGGTCCTCGGCCGACAGCAGCAGCATCTGCGCGGCCAGCTGGTTGGCGATGACGTCGTCGACCTGGGTGCCCAGGAAGATGATCCGCTCGCGCAGGAGACGCTCGTAGACCGAGTCGTTGAGGTTCATCCCCCCGGCGCCGCCCCGCATGAGCGGGGAGGTCGCCAGGTTCGGGTCGGTGCTCACGGGTGTGGTGACCTCCGTAGGACTGGGAGAGCAGTCGGTCTCGATGGGCGGGCTCGTGGGGGCGGGGCCGGACGGCCCGTGCGGGCCGTACCCCCGGCGCCCACCCCGAGTCACGTCGACCCTAACGCGCACCCCTGGGCCGGGAGTCCCGGCGCGGGGGCCTGTTCGCCGTCGGCGCAGCGCGCCTGGACGAGCGGTGCCCGGGACGACGGACGCCGCCCTCCCCCGCTGCTGCAGGGGAGGACGGCGTCTGCACGTGGGTGCGGCGGGGTCAGCCCTTGGCGACGTCCCCGCTGTCCTCGGTGGCGCCCTCGGTGGCCTCGACGGCGACCGCGGTCTGCACCTCGGCGTCGGGCGCGTCGTCGGCGTCCGTCCCGGTGGCGTCGTCGGTGGCGTCGGCGGTCTCGGCGTCCTCGGTGCCGGCGTCGGCCGCGGGGGCCTGCACCGTCTGCGGGCGGAGCGCGTCGAGGTCGACGACGTTGCCCGACGCGTCGGTGATCGTCGTCTGCTCGAGCAGCTGGGCCAGGGCCTTGGTGCGGCGGACGTCGGCGACGAACTCGGCGATGTTGCCGCCCTGCTGCAGCTGCTGGGCGTACTGCTCGGGGCTCATCCGGCTGCGCGAGGCCTGGGCCATGATCTGCGCGGACAGGTCGTCGTTGTCGACGGTGATCTCGCGGGCGTCGGCGATCGCGTCGAGGACGAACTGGGTGCGGACGGCCTCCTCGATCTGCGTCCGCTGCTCAGCCTCGTAGGCCTCACGGCTCTCGACGCCGGACATCTGCACGAAGGCGTCCCAGTCCATGCCGGCCTGCTGCAGCTCGGACTCCATCGCCCGGTTGCGCCACTCGATCTCGCGGTCGACCAGCCCGTCGGGGATCGGGACCTCGACGGCGCCGAGCAGGTGCTCGACCAGCTTGTCGCGGGCCTGGGCGCCCTGCTGCATGGTCTTGACCCGCTGCAGCCGGGTGCGGACGTCGTCGCGCAGCTCGGCCAGGGTGTCGAACTCGCTGGCGGTGGAGGCGAACTCGTCGTCGAGCTCGGGCAGCTCCTTGGCCTTCACCGAGCGGACGGTGACGGTGACCTGGGCCGTCCGGCCGGCGTGCGGGCCCTGCTGCAGCTCGGTGTCGAAGGTGGCGGTCCCGTCGGCGGACAGCCCGCGGACGGCGTCGTCGAGGCCCTCCATGAGCGAGCCGGAGCCGACCTCGTAGGACATGCCGCTAGTCGTGCCGTCCTCGAGCACCTCGTCGTCGACGCGGGCCTCGAGGTCGAGTGAGACGAAGTCGCCGTCCTGGGCGGGGCGGTCGACGCCGGTCAGCATCGAGAACCGCTCGCGCATGACCGAGACCTGCTGGTCGATCTCCTCGTCGGTGACCTCGACGTCGTCGACGGTCACGGCCAGCTCGTCGAGCGGGGGCAGCTCGAGCTTGGGGGCGACGTCGACCTCGGCGGTGAAGGCGAGGGTGTCGTTGTCGTCGAGGCGGGTGACCTCGATGTCAGGCTGGCCGAGGACGTGCACGGAGTTCTCGCGGACGACCTCGGAGTAGACCTCGGGGATCGCGTGCTGCACGACCTGCTCGAGGACGACGGGGCGACCGATGCGCTGGTCGAGCACCCGGTTGGGCACCTTGCCCGGGCGGAAGCCGGGGACGCGCACCTGCTTGCCCAGCTCCTTGTAGACCTCACCGAAGGCGTGGTCCAGGTCCCCCCAGGGCACCTCGATCGCCATCCGGACCCGCGTGGGGCCCAGTTCCTCGATGGTGCTCTTCACGCGCAGTGCTCCTCGGTAGGACGGATCTCCGGAGGCGCCAGGGACCGGCGCCGGTCGGCCCCCGAGTCTAGAGACGTCGCGGGCGGGGTCGGGGTGGCGGGATTCGAACCCACGGCCCCCCGCTCCCAAAGCGGGTGCGCTACCAAGCTGCGCCACACCCCGTGGCGGCAGCGAGTCTAGGCGCGCCCACCGGCAGCGACCGCCGGACGCCGGTCGGCCCACGGAGCGGCCTCCTCCAGCGCCGCGGCCACGCGGACCAGCAGGTCCTCGCGGCCGGTGGCGGCGACGAGCTGGACGCCGACCGGGAGACCCTCGGCGGTGGTGTGCAGCGGGAGGCTGACGGCGGGCTGGCCGGTGACGTTGAGCTGGGCTGTCCAGGGGATGAAGGAGCCGATGCGGCGGCCCTCCTCGCGCGGGCCCGCGGCGGTGAACCAGCCCAGCTCCGGCGGCGGGGCGCCGACGGTCGGGGTGACCAGCAGGTCGAAGCCCTGGCCGCCGTCGTCGGCCGGCGTCCAGAAGGCGGCCATCCGGCGCGACCAGGTGCCGAGCCAGGCGCGGGCGGCGAGGTAGTCGGGGGCGGTCATGCGGTTGCCCACCGTCCGGTAGTACGCGTTGCGGGGCTCGAGTTCGTCGTCGGTGATAGCCCGGCCGATCAGCTCCTCGCGGTCGGCGAGGGTGCGGGCGGTGTCAGCGGCGATGGTGGCGTTGAAGTGGCGCTGGAACGCGTCCTCGAAGAAGGCGGCGGGCCCGGCCTCCTCGACGGCGCAGCCGAGGTCCTCGAGCAGCCGGCCGGTCGTCGTGACGGCGGTGCGGCACTCGGGGTCGTCGAGCCAGCGCTCGTCGGGCGGTGAGGCGAGCAGGCCGACCCACAGCCGGCCGACCGGGGCGCCGACCTCCTCGCGCAGCGGGCGGGGCAGCGGCGGGGCGGCGTAGGGGTCGCCGGGCATGGGGCGGCCGATGACGTCGAGGACGGCGGCGGCGTCACGGACGGTACGCGTGACGACGCCGTCGATGGTGGCGCCGGCCCAGCCCTCACCGACGTCGGGGCCCTGGCTGACGCGGGCGCGGGTGGGCTTGAGGCCGACCAGGCCGCACTCGCCGGCGGGGATGCGGATGGAGCCGCCGCCGTCGCTGGCGTGCGCGACCGGCACCATGCCCGACGCGACGGCCGCGGCCGAGCCGCCGCTGGAGCCGCCGGTGGAGCGGGTGGGGTCCCACGGGTTGCGGGCCGGGGCGTTGGCCGCGGGCTCGGTGGTGACCGTGGTGCCGAGCTCGGGGACGTTGGTGCGGCCGAGGACGACGAAGCCGGCGCTCCTGAAGGCGGTGGCGAGGTGACTGTCGCGGGGCCAGCGGATGCGGGCCTCCTGGAGCGGGGCGAGGCCGTAGGCCGTCTCCTCCCCCGCCATGTGCGCGCCCATGTCCTTGAGCAGCAGCGGGACGCCGCGGAACGGACCGTCGGGCAGGTCGCTCTTGGCCTCTTCCCTCGCGGCGTCGAAGCGGTCGCGGATGACGGCGTCCAGCTGCGGGTTCGTCTTCTCGATGCGCTCGATGGCAGCGTCGACGAGCTCGGCGGGGCTGGCCTCTCCCCGGCGGACGAGCTCGGCGGAGGCGGTGGCGTCCAGCCACGTGGCGTCGGTCACGTCAGGAAGCTATCGACCCGGCCCGCTAGGCTGGGCCGGCACCTCGCGGGTGTAGCTCAATGGCAGAGCCCCAGCCTTCCAAGCTGGCCATGCCGGTTCGATCCCGGTCACCCGCTCCACGTATAACCGCAGGTCAGAGTGCCTGTTAGCGCAACTGGAGAAGGTCTGGAGGACCCTCCGGAAGGCCCGATATGACCCGTTTTGACCCCTGTTTTCCGCTGCGTGGGTCATGAATGGGTCACGCCGGGCGGCCCACACGGCGAGGTTGCAGCCCTCGTTCCTCTCCCCTGGGGCCGCGTGACCACAGTCGGGTCACGCGGTGAGCTCGAGGCCGTGTCGAGCGGCGATCCGTCGCGCGATGTCCTCCACTGGCACTGCCAGCCGCTCGGCCGCTGCCCGGCTGTAGATGACGAGGGCGAAGACGGCGTACTGCCACAGCGGGGTCTGCCACCAGCCGGCATCGTTCACCAGGTCAGGCTGCAGGCCGCCGCGCATGCAGGCGGCGGCGTAAAGGGCGTACTGGCTGTTGCGGTGCTCGACGCGGCCGCAGAACGTCACCTCCGGCAGGTAGCGCTCACGCAGCCCTTCGTACGCGAGCGGCTCGGCGCCGGGCGGGCTGGAGAGGTCGAGTGCCGTGACGGCGACTTCGAGCAGAACGACGTCCGGGGTGAACCAGCCGGGCACATGGCTGGGAGCCGCATCCGCCATGAGGCCGGAGACATCGTCGCCCCGCGCCAGGCCGGACAACACCGCGACCTGAGCGCGACGATGCAGATGTTTCGGGTCGATGCGCTCCCGCTTTGCCACCGCAACAGTGTCGCCAACCAACGGGTACGTGCCTCAGGTAGGGCTACCAGTTAGGGCTATGACACTGCCAGGCCGTCATGATCGCGTTTGTGGTGATTCGCTGCCGTTTCATCAGCCGCTTGATGTGCCCGTTCGTACAACCGCGGACGCGGACGCGGACGCACCACGGCGAACGCCGCCAACTGCAACCACAACTGCAACCAGGCACTGAACCGGGGCGATGAACGTCGGGCCTTGCCCCAGCTGGGCGGTGCCCACCCGTGCCCGGGCATAAGTTGGCGCGGTGCAACTAGGCCTCAGTCGCTTCGGAGTTGTCGAGGTGTTGGCCGCGGTTTCAACGCTCGCGCCGGACAAGGAGACCCTCCGTACGGTAGCGGCTGGGCAGCATGCTTGCGCGTCCTTCACAGGGTGATCTGCCAGATAGTGCCGTCTGGGAGCGATCACCAGTACGATCCCGGGTGGCAAGGGGCGTGCCCCGAATAGATTGAAAGAGCGGAGGAGAGTCATGCCCGCTAAGGTGACCGTACTAATGGTCCACGGTCTCCTTTCTTCGGGCAAGACATGGGACGCCATCGCGAGTCTCATCGGCCAAGATCAAGAACTGGCCGATGTGGTAAACCTGAGACGCTTTGAATACTCCACCAGCTTGGTGGAGATGCGACCCACGAGACGCATCCCCGAGTTCGAAACGGTGGCCCAGGCACTCGGGATTTTTATCGAGACGTCGGTGCCGAAGTCGGAGCCCATCGTTGTGGTGGCGCATAGTCAGGGTGGACTGATCGTCCAGCGGTACCTTGCGCAGCAGCTGGCGGACGGCAAGGGTCAGGACCTTCAGCGGATCAGCAGCGTCATCTTGCTCGCTACACCGAACTCCGGGTCCGAGCTCCTTCTAACGCTTCGCCGAGGCTTACTGGGGCGGAACCCTCAAGTGCGCGACTTGCGCCCCCTCACTGAGGATATCGCAGAAACGCAACGGCGCATACTGCGGGACATTGTCTTCGCGAAAGAGGCAGGACCGAACACCTCGCCGATTCGAATCTACGCTTATGCCGGCGAAACAGACCGTGTAGTGCTTCCAGCGTCGGCTCGGTCTCTCTTTCCCAATTCTGGGGTACTGCCAGGGGACCATGCCTCGATCAACAAGCCGGCGTCTGTGGAGGCACCCCTCTATAAAATAACCAAAGCACGCATATTGGAAGCGCTATCCGGTCAAACTACTGCGCCTCCAAGGGGCGACTCGAATCTTAAGCCGCCTGCGCTGCCCGAAGCGCCACGATCGTCTGCGTTGAGCCAGGACACAATCAAACACATTGCAGCGACGCTGTTGGAGTTTGAGGATCTTCGCGATCCCACAACCAGGCGGCAGTTCGTCGAGTTTATGCCTCCTTACATACGTGAGAGAATCGCACTGGGCGCCAACGCTCGACTGGATATCGTTACCTTAGTGAAGGCCTGTGCGCGCTTCGAGCAGACGGGTCGTGAGGTTCTCTTGGCCAGTCTAGAATGGATTTTTCCGCCAGAGGATCCCGCCGCGGAACGCCTGCTTGTCCAGTTGCAGGCCTATTGGCCTGACGCTTGATATTCGGAGTCACCGCTCCACTCAAGCCCCGTCACTCCCCCGACCCATGCCCAGCGCTACCGTGACGACGCCTCGAAGGAGCCATCGCGGTGAGCCGAACAGGGGATGACGCTCGCTCGACCTGCACTCACCAAACTGCCAGGGCGGCTGGTAGGGGTCCGCGGACGTCCGCCGTTGTCCATTGCAGCAGGTCAGCGCCGGGTGTGGCTGTCAGGGAATCCCTATGGACGACCGTGAACGGCACGATCTGCCACCACCGTGGCACCACGCAGAGGCCGCCTGACCAGACCCCAGCCGGGCACAGGAGTGGGAACGCCGTCTTCGCCGTGGGACGTTCTGCGGTGCACAGTCGACTTGAGTCCCGACTCCGCCAGCTCGAGCCGGCCTTGCACGGGCAGGCCGCGTCGTCGACCCGCACCAATTGACACGACCGAGGAGACGCCATGAACCACCTGCGCCGACTGCAGGTTGAGCAGCCCGTGTCGCGGGGACTCCGGCATCTGGTAGGTATGCCGGCACGACGCGATCATGCGGAAGCACGACCCGACTACGCGACGCGTCCATCTCCGCCCAACTGAATATGCTGGCGGATATCCCCTGTCCGCCGCGCGCGCTATTATCCGTGCCTTGCACAAGAAGCCTTGGGGGAAGCATGACGGCTGGCGGCACGCAAGGAGCTGGACCGAATGGCCCGGCAAACCAGGGACATTGGCTCGCCCGGCATCCATGGATGAACGGGTTGGCGGGTGGACTGCTCGGCGCTGCCGCGACTGTAGCGGTCGGCCTCTTCGCCGACGCGCAAGGGGCAATTACCATCAACGTCAACGGCGCCACCCCGGCAGCGTCCGCAAGTGCGTCTCCTGAAGCGGCGCCAAGATTAACTACACCGGCTGCAACTTCGTCAAGCACCCCGACCCCGACCCCGGCCCCAGCTCCGGCTCCGTCAACGACGACGGCCAGTCGCCCTGCTACGCCGCCGATCAGGCATCAGGGAGACGTGCAACTCGCTCGTAATGGTGACTCAATCGACATCAACGCCCCAAGTAGCGATCCCACATGGCGAGTGGGACAACTAGACCTCTCCGACACAGGCGCTGTCTCGCTGGACGCAGGCAATCTATACGTCTGGGGTGCGAGTGGCACATTGCTTGACCCCGGCGAGATTGGATCATATGAAGTCTGCAGTACCCAAACGACCTACACGAAGGTCTATCCTGGGTTACGTGTCAACGAACTTGATGGGCGGGACCTCTGCATACGCACGGCAGAGGGGCGCTTCGCCGTCATTCGCGTCGTTGATTACGTGGAGAGCACCGCCACCTTCAACATCACGGTGTGGGAGTTGGGGAGCCGGTAGCCGGTACGTCGATCCTTCGACCGGCAATGTATGCAAGCTGGACGATTCTCACGGGTGAGGGCCGACGAGGCACCTGAGGGCCTCGGCCAAGCCTCGTTCGCCTGGTCGGGTCATCAACCGCTCCGCCACGGCGTATCCGGCAGCTTCTAGGCCACGCCCTCATCAGTGAAGTAGCTCGGCTCGAACTTGTGCGAGAAGTAGCCAGCGCTGTCGACTCGATCAGTTGCTTCGTCGGCAAATGGGTAAGCACGGGCCGGATGTTCTCTGTGGTGAATAGCCCCGACGGGAAGTGCTCGATGAGCCAGACCGTCGTCGGCCGAGTGTCCCAAAATTGCAGCCGTGCCGTGAAGCGATCGAAGTCCACCCAGCCGCTGCTATAGACCGGCGCCATGCCCTTGGTGCGGTAGGTGACGACAAAGTGTCCCGCCCCGGGTTCAGTGGAGGCTCTGGTCCGCCCCTTGTTTTGTGGAGTCCGATTGTTGGATCTTCGTGCCACCTGACCCCTTGAGGAGGGGCTGTGGGACGACGTGGGTATCCGCCGGAGTTCCGGCGCAGGGTGCTGGATCTGGTGGCGTCCGGGCGCAAGGTGTCCGAGGTGGCCTTCGACCTGGAGATCAGCGACCAGACGATCTACTCCTGGCTGCGGCAGGACCGAATCGACCGGGGCCTTGAGCCGGGCCTCACGACGCCCGAGCGGGCAGAGCTTCGTGCCGCGAAGCGGAGGATCGCCGAGCTCGAGGCCGAGCTGGCCATCCACCGGCGGGCCAGTGAGCTGCTGGGCAAGGTGGTGCCCCCAAAAGGCGGTTCGAGGCCATCGCGGTGATGGCAGGCGAGGGCTGCCGGTGGAGGCAGCCACCCGCGTCCTGAACGTCACCGATTCCGGGTACTACGCCTGGCGCAGCCGTGGCCCCTTGGCCAGAGCCGTGCGGCACGCGTTGGTGACCGAGACCATCCGCCAGGTCCATCAAGCCTCCCGGGGGACCTACGGCTACCGACGTGTCCACACCGAGCTGACCATGGGGCGCGGCCTCGTCGTCGGTCACGGCACGGTGGAGCTGCTGATGGCCCGCGCCGGAATCAAGGGAGTCACCGGCGCACCGAAGTGGCGCCGAGCCCGCCCGGACCTGCTGGCCACCGACCTGGTCGACCGTCGCTTCACCCGCGAGGGCGTGAATCAGCTGTGGGTCACCGACATCACCGAGCACCCGACCCGAGAGGGAGAGGTCTACTGCGCGGTCGTGCTAGACGTGTGCTCGCGGCGGGTGGTCGGGTGGTCGATCGATTCCTCACCGACCGCGGCGCTGGTCACCAATGCCCTGGGCATGGCCATCGACACCCGCAGGCCGCCGGCCGGCGCGATCATTCACTCCGATCACGGCGTGCAGGGCGGATTCAAGCGGTCGTCGCAACACCCCGATCCGCAGGGGTGTGACGATGGGGCGAACTGCAGCGTGGATGTCGACGAGGACCGGCCGGGCGCCGATGCGTTCGCCGGGGCGGCCGCCGCCACGGCGTGAGGTCGAGCGGGCGTTCTGGACCAAGATCGCCGAGGGCATGAGCAGCGAGGACGCCGCGGTCGCGGTCGGGGTGTCCGGGCCGGTCGGGTCACGGTGGTTCCGCCAGCGCGGCGGCATGCCGGCCTCGCTGCACTGTGAGCTGTCCTCGGGCCGGTACCTGTCGTTCGCCGAGCGGGAGGAGATCGCGCTGCTGCGCGCTCAGGCGGTCGGGGTCCGAGAGATCGCCCGCCGGATCGGTCGCGCGGCGTCAACGGTGTCGCGGGAGCTACGCCGCAACGCCGCCACCCGGGGCGGCCAGTTGGAGTACCGGGCGTCGGTCGCGCAGTGGAAGGCCGAACGGGCCGCCCGCCGACCCAAGTCCGCCAAGCTGCTCGAGAACGAGCGGCTGCGCGACTACGTCCAGGGCCGGCTCGCCGGCCAGGTGCACCGCCGGGATGGCACGCCGGTGCCCGGCCCGGCCACGGCGGCATGGAAGGGGCGGAACAAGCCCCGGCGTTCCGATCGGCGCTGGGCGACCGCCTGGAGTCCGGAACAGATCGCTCACCGGCTGCCGGTCGACTTCCCCAATGATGCGTCGATGCGGATCTCCCACGAGGCGATCTACCAGGCCCTTTACGTCCAGGGCCGGGATGCGCTCAAGCGCGAGCTGGTCACGTGTCTGCGGACCGGCCGGGCGCTGCGAGTGCCGCGGGCGCGCACCCGGCAGCGCCCTCAGGGGCATGTGACCGCTGAGGTGATGATCAGCGAACGGCCCGCCGAGGCCGACGACCGCGCGATCCCCGGGCACTGGGAGGGCGACCTGATCATCGGCCTGAACCGGTCGGCGATCGGCACGCTGGTGGAGCGCACGAGCAGGTTCACGATGCTGCTGCACCTGCCACGGATGGCCGGTTACGGCATCGAGCCCAGGGTGAAGAACGGTCCGGCCCTGGCCGGCTACGGCGCCGAAGCCATGCGCGCCGCGATCACCGCAAAGGTCGGCACCCTGCCCGACCAGCTTCGCCGATCGCTGACCTGGGACCGCGGCAAGGAGCTCTCTCAGCACGCACAGCTGAGAGTCGACACCGGCCTGGCGATCTACTTCGCCGATCCGCACAGCCCCTGGCAGCGCGGCACGAACGAGAACACCAACGGCCTGCTCCGCCAGTACTTCCCGAAAGGCACCGACCTCTCTCGATGGACAGCCGACGATCTCGAGGCCGTCGCCGCAGCTCTCAACCGCCGACCGCGCAAGACCCTGGACTGGAAGACCCCAGCCGAGGCACTCGATGACCACCTACGCTCGGCAGCACAGGCCGGTGTTGCGACGACCGGTTGAGTCCGGGCAATTTCGCTCGATCGCCTTCGTGAGCACGCTGAAGAACGACGGCCTGACCGGCTCGATGGGCCGCGTCGGGGCCAGCGGCGACAACGCCGCGATGGAGTCCTTCTTCGCGCTGCTGCAGCGCAACGTCCTAGATGTCCTGACCGGACAGGTTGTTCACGCGGCGAGGCGGCTGATCGGTGGGTGACCTCCGAGGGCGGAGTGGCTGCGGGCAGTGTTGTAGTGGGTCAGCCAGGCGTCTAGGGCGGCGGTGCGCTGGTCGTTGCTGGTCCAGCCGGTGGCGTAGGCCCACTCGGTGCGCAGCGTGCGGTTGAACCGCTCGGCTTTGCCGTTGGTCCACGGATGTCCGGGCTGGATGAAGCGGCGGCCGATGCTGAGCTCGGTGCAGGCGGCGATCCAGGCATGGCCTCGGCGGTAGCTCATGGCGTTGTCGGTGAGCACCCGGCGCACCACGACGCCGAGGGCGGCGAACCAGGCCACCGCCCGGGTCAGGAAGCCGGCGCAGGCCTCGACCCGCTCGTCGGGCAGGACCTCGACGTAGGCCAGGCGGGTGTGGTCGTCGATGGCCACGTGGATGTAGTCGTAGCCGATCGGCGTCGGCTTGTGCCGGTGGTCGACGGTGGCCGCCCGGCCGTGCACCCGCCAGCCGCCGCCGGCGGGGATGCGGCCGAGTAGACCGTCTGCCGGCTGATCCCCAGCTGCTTGGCGACCTCGCCGGGCCGGTGCCCGGCCAGGACGCGGGCGACGATCAGCTTGCGGGCGTAGACGGTGGTGCGGGCATTAGCGTGGGCCACAGGGACCTCCGGCGGGAACGGCGACGTCAGACACCGCCACTCCTTCCGGAGGTCTCCTTCACGATCAACCCGCCACGCCGACCGTCAACAACGTGTCTGGATGCGACACCTTGACCGCCGGCGCTGGGCCACCCGGGAGGACCTGCGGATGGCGATCATCACCTGGATCGAGAAGACCTACCACCAGCGCCGCCGGCAACGACGCCTGGGACGACTCACGCCCATCGAGTTCGAGACACTGACCCAGGCCACTCACGCGGCCTGATCGCTTCTACCGAACCGAGAAAGCTGAAGTGGTGGTCTCGACCTTGTCGCCCAGCAGGTGTTGGAACGGCTGGCGAACTCCGCTTGTTGCTGCACCGCTTAAGCACTAGACATGTGCCATGCGGGGGAGCAGGCGGTTGGCAACCTACGGGCGCGAGTACCGTCGCACATGGCGGCAGCGTCTCCTCAGCGTTCTGCTGTTGATTCCCGCCTTATGGTTGTCGGTTCTTCTTCTGCGAGTCCCGGCGGGGAGCGCCCTAACCGTGCCGGCACTTCTCATCGACCGAGTGGTCGTGGCTAGCACGGCCGTCATCCTGCCGGTATCCGTAATTTTATTGATGGTCCTCCCTAATCCTGGCGCGCGCGCCGCGGCGATTGTTGGTGGGACAGTGTCGGGCATCGTCGGGCTTCCGACCGCGCTCGCGGCGATCGATCCCCCGCGCAAGACCCTGCCGACCGCACTAGCACTTGCATCGATCATATGCGCATTGACACTTCTGCTGATCCTGTTGTCCTCGTCCATCAAGGGCCATCGATGGCGCCTGTCGCTATTGGCTCCCTTGTCGCTATTGCCCGTCATTCAGTTTTGGCAGGCGACCTCTTACACTTCTTCTCAACTGATCACATCCGTGACGCCCGAGGTGCGTGTCGTGGTACAAACAGTGAATGCGGAGGAGCGTAAAGGCATAGTGGAGATCACCTTGGCAAACCCTGGTGATGTACGGGCCTCGCTCTTCACGTCGCAACTCATCTACTGCTTCACGACCGAGGACGACTGGCTGGAGGTCGGGAATCTTAGTGACGACGCTTTACTGACTAATGAGTACTGCAGCTACCTCCAAGTATTACCGAGAAACTCACACGTGGACGCCAACACCACACAGACCTACTCTGTCCCATGGAGAGCTTCTACGGACAGGTCATTTTCCCTTGTCGTGATGCGTTCGTATTACGCGCGAGAGGACCGAATCCGTTTGACCGGCACGCCAAACGAGCGCAGTGGTGCGGCGGGGTGCCATGGGCACGTAACGACATACCGCCTTGAAACGGACACTCGATTCAAAGGACTGGTCCAACCCGCGCGACTTCTGACCTTCGACGAGCGGAACTTCTTCCTGAGCTACGAGGGCGCGCCCTTATGCGAGGCCGAGTCGGACGACGAACTGAAGGCGGAGTTGGGCCTGAGGACAATCATCATCAACAGGGGCGATTGGCTCACCGACGACTCTCAGCAGGACTGACGACTCCTTTAGGCCATGAAGCCCCGACATCTATCGTGGACAGCTGCGGGATGCGGGATGCGGGATGCGGGATGCGGCCATAACACACGAACGCACGGGCGGACTTACCACGGCACGTAACGATCAACTCTTGTAGCGACCCCTTCAACTCCCTGCCTGTGCCGAGGACGTCGGCCAGCGCCGTGCGCTGCTCACCCGGCGGTCCTGCTGACCGCGGCCGCCGGAGGGCGGTGGGCGCGAGGCCGGCAACGGGACACGACCGACGGCACGAGGCCAGCTGCGCGACAGGACTTGCAGTCCCCGTCCTGCTCTTTGCTCCAGCCAGAGACCGCACCCACCGCCGAACCGCACGCTACTCGCGCCGCCTTGACACATAGGAGCTCACTTCGGGCTGGGGAACTCGTGGTGACGGGTTACAGGAGGATCGCCAGCAGGCTGAGGACATAGGAACCAGCGGCACCCCTGAGTACCGGGCCCGACGGCGGGCGCGCGAGCAACAACACCGCCAGCAACGCCAGCACGCCCGGGTGGAACACCCCCGTCCGGACTGGGCCGCCCCAGCGGCGGGACGGGCCGGAACGACACACCGCCGCGACGATCCGCGGCTGGTGCGGCGGACCGATCATGCCGCGCAGCCGGGGCCCGATCCCGAAGTGGTGCTCGGCGACCTGTCGGCATAGAGCCTGGGAACAGAGCCGCACGACGACCGCCGGCTGTACGGCAGTGCAGGTGGTTGAGCGGCGGGTCGAAGTCCGCGTCCCCCCCGAGCCGACCCGCCGGGATAGGCCGCGGTTGCTCGGTGAGCTCGCCGGTCAACTGGACGACGGCCGCGTCTACGACCGAGACCTGCCCGCCCTCGCCCGGGCACTGGACCCGGTCCTGCGGTCCTACCGGAGGCGGGCCCGCTGGAGCGGCGCACCCGACCTCCCCTGACTGCTCGGAGCCGGAGCTGCCGTACTGCTCCAGTAGGGCACAGGAGTCGACGGTGACGTCGGGACAGTTGTCGTGGAGCGGGAGCTAACGGGGGTGACGGGCTGACGGGAACGGTGACGCCCTGGCCGGCCCGACGTCACCCCAACCGGCGCGCCACTGGCCGACGCTAGCGACGTGGCGGCCGTGCTGGACGGCAGCGCACCCTCTGCCCAAACAACACGCGCCGCCAGGAAGCGCACCGATCCCGTGCGAGGGGTAACGCGCCCGGTGACGGCTGCGAGGCATGCCGTTCGGCAGCTGACCGCACCCCTGCCACCCCCATCGTCGACTACTCGTCACAACGGATTGCGCAGTCCTGGGTGCATGAGGTGTAACCCATGGCGATCTTGAATCGCCGCGCTTGGGGATGAGAATGCTCCTGTCGTCCGGCGACGTCGTTACACACTGGCGCGGGCGAGCCCGTTGAGGTGTATGGCGCGGGGGCCTCGGGTGCCCTTGATTGCTGCCGTAGAGCGCGTGGGTCTGTGTCCTGGCAGAGGTCCCTCCGGACGGCGTCCACCCGCCGTCTTCGGGAGGTGATCGGGGTGGAGGTCCTGTTCGAGCGGGTCGCCGGGCTCGACATCGGCAAGGAGTCCTTGTGCGTCTGCGTGCGCACACCCGGGCCGCGCGGGAGGCGGGTGAGCCAGACGCGGACGTTCAAGACGACCACCCGCTCGCTGGTGGTCATGCGCGACTGGCTGATTGCCGAGGGCGTGACGATCGCGGCGATGGAGTCCACCTCCACCTACTGGAAGGCGCCGTTCTACTGCCTGGAGGAGGTGATGGAGGTCTAGCTGCTCAACGCCGCGCACATGAAGGCCGTCCCGGGGCGCAAGACCGACGTCAAGGACGCCGAGTGGATCGCCCAGCTGCTCGAGCACGGGCTGCTGCGCCCCTCGTTCGTGCCGCCACCGGAGATCCGGCGGCTGCGGATGCTGACCCGCTATCGCGAACAGCTGATGGGCGACCGCACTCGGGAGGCGATGCGGCTGGAACTGATGCTGGAGGACGCCAGCATCAAGCTCTCGGTGGTGGCCTCCAGCCTGACGACGGTCTCCGCGCGGGCGATGCTGGCCGCCTTGATCGCCGGTGAGCGGGATCCGCGGGCGCTGGCGGAGTTGGCCCGGGGCCGGATGCGGGTCAAGATCCCGGCGCTGACCGAGGCGCTGACCGGGCACTTCGACACGGGTCACGCCCGGCTGGCGCGCTCCATCCTGAGCCGGCTGGAGGCGGTGGAGGCCGCGCTGGCCGAACTGGACGCGGTGCTCGCCGACGCCTTCGCCCCGTGGGCGCACCAGCTGGAATTGCTGCAGACCATTCCCGGAGTCGGGGAGAAGGTCGCCCAGGTCATCGTCGCCGAGACCGGCGCGGACATGTCCCGCTTCCCGTCCGCGGCGCACCTGGCCGCCTGGGCCGGAGTCGCTCCGGCGATCCACGAGTCGGCCGGCAAGCGCACTCCGGCCGGGCTGCGGCACGGCAACAAGTGGCTCAGTCACATGCTGGTCGAGGCCGCCGGCTCGGTCGGCCGGATGAAGGGCAGCAACTACCTCTCGGCGCAGCACGCCCGGCTCACCGCCCGCCGCGGCATGGGCCGGGCACAGGTCGCGGTCGCCCACTCGATCCTGGTCTCGGCCTACTACATGCTCAGCCGGGACGAGCCCTACCAAGACCTCGGCCCCAACTGGCTCGCCCGGCGCACCACGGAGGCCCACACCCGCCGGCTGGTCGCTCAACTCGAGCGGCTCGGGCACACCGTGGTCCTCGATCCGGCCGCCTGACCTGCAGGGCAAGACCACCCCGGGCTCCGCCCGGGGCGCTGACGCGCGCCTGCAACTCACCTATTCACGGGTCTGTGTCACCTCGTGATCTTGTACCTTCGGAGACGGTCCGAAGGGAGGCCGTGGGGGCACGTGGAGGCGAGCCGGCTACCAGAGGATCTCGACTGGGCCGGCTTGCCCGATGGCGGTGATGGCGCGGTCCTTGGTGACCAACGGAGCCCCGAGATCGATCGCCGTCGCGGTGATCAGCCGGTCCCAGGGGTCCCGGAGCGCAGCCAACGCCGCCGCGTCCAAGTAGGCCACGACGGGACCCGTGATCGCGGCCGAGCTGATGTTCCAGCTCGGGTCTTCCGTGACCGCCCACCAGCGTTGAACGTCGGCCGGGCTGAAGCGACCGGCCCGCTGGAGGTAGTGCAGGTCGAGGCGACTCGCCATGGAGACGACGATGCCGCCGTCGGGATCCTGCTGGGCCTGCTCAAGCACCTCCCGGGCTCGCGCACTCAGGTGCTCGTCGGCCTCGAGGAACCAGATGAGGGCATGCGTGTCAGCAACAACCCTCACCGGTCGGGATACGTCGGACCAGACTCGACGTCCTCGACGGCCAGGCGGCTGGCCGCCTCGAACTCCTCCCAGGACACCTCAGGCAGCTCTCCGCGGAGCGCGCCGTAGGCCCGCCAGATCGGCAGGCGTGCGGTCCGAGCCACGATGCGCAGGTGCGCGCCCGGCCGGACACCATGGCGCGCCAGCTCCTCGGGTGCGATGCCGCCGTCAGCACCCACCACCACCTCGAAGCCCGGGTCCGCACTCACGCCTTCGATGATCACACGGCGAGACGGTGACCGGAAGCAGGACTGGAGGAGTACTGGAGGACGCCGACGATGCTCGACTGCATGACGTCGCGCGCGGCACAGGGTCAGGATCTCGACCGCGGCCCGCTGCTGACGATCGCGCAGGCCGGTGAGTACCTGGGCACCGGTGAGCGGTTCATCCGCCGACTGATCACCGAGCGCCGCATCGCCTACGTCAAAGTCGGCAAGTATGTGCGCCTGGAGCGCGCGACGCTAGACGCCTTTGTGGACGCCGGCCGCGTCCACAGTCAGCGGTAACGACGGCGGACAACCGCTGACGCTCCCGGCACGGTCGCGGCGTGGCCAAGCGGACGTTTGGGACAGTCGACGAGCTTCCCAGCGGTCGCCTTCGCGCTCGGTATCGCGGCCCTGATGGTCGACGTCACGCCAAGGTCTTCACCACCAAGGCCGACGCCTGGGCCTGGCTGGCCACCCAGCAGACCGACCTGCTCCGCAAGAGCTGGCGAGCGCCGAACATCAGCAGCCGCACCGTCGGTGAGTACGCCGAGGACTACCTCGCCCGCCACGACCTCCGTGCGAGCACCCGAGTCCTGTACGCCGGCCTGTGGCGTCACCACCTCGCCGGGCCGTGGGCGGGCGTCCCCGTCGACGAGGTCACGCCGGCCGCCGTCCGCTCGTGGCACGCCAAGGCCGGCCGGACGACAGGCCCCACGGCGGTGGCCCAGTCGTACCGGCTCCTGCGGGCGATTCTCAATGTGGCGGTCGCCGACGAGGTCATCTCCTCCAACCCGTGCCGGCTACGGGGCGCCGGTACGCCGAAGGCCTCCCGTCCCTCCCGCGCGCTCACCGCGACCGAGGCCATGCTGCTGGCGGAGCAACTGGAGAAGGACCGGAGAACCGAGCGCTACCGGGCCCTCGTGCTCGTGCTCGCCTTCGGTGGCCTCCGGTTCGGCGAGGCCACCGCCCTACGCCGGTCCGACGTCCTCCCCGGCGGTCGACTGCGCATCGAGCGTTCCGTGCGGCGCGTCGAGGGCCGGTGGGTGGTCGGCGAGCCCAAGACCGACGCCGGACATCGGACAGTGACCCTTCCGGCCGGGATCGCGGCGGTACTGGAGGACCACCTGGAGAAGCACGTCCCCGCTCTTCCAGACAGTCTCCTGTTCGCCACTAGTTCCGGCGGCTACCTCGCCCGCAGCAACTGGAACTCGACCTTCCGTCGCGCCGCCGACGCCATTGGCTTGCCGGCGGTCCGGCCGCACGAACTCCGCCACACCGGCGCCACCCTGGCCGCTGCCACCGGAGCGACCACCAAGGAGCTGATGCGCTGGCTCGGCCACTCCTCCCCCGCCGCCGCGCTGCTCTACCAGCACGCCGCCGACGACCGCGACGCCGACATCGCCCGTGCCCTCGACGCCATGTCGGGAGCGACGGTCGAGTCATCGGGCGATGATCCGGACCCGAACGAGTAGCAGGGCTCCAGGCGCGGTGGGTCACGCGTGGGTCACGCCGAAGCCCTGGGTCATGTCTGGGTCACGAGCGCTCGCGCGGAGGTCCTAATAGGGCGCTGACCAGCACAGACAAGGTCACGAGATCCCGCCTTCCAAGCTGGCCATGCGGGTTTGATCCCCCGTCACCCGCTCCACGCGTTGCCGCAGCTCGATCGGCCCGTAAGGCAGCGAGCAAGCCACCGACCGGTGGGCCGCCCAGGGACCCGCGCCGACCCGGCTCCGGGAGCGCGGCCAACTCGCCGCTGCACTCGCCGACCCCTTCGTCCGCTCCAGTCACGCCGCGAGGGCGGGGGACGGCTCCAGCCGTACAGGAATCCCGTCCGCGAAGGTGATCGCCTGTCCGATGGCGACGTCAGCACCGGTCGCTCGTCGCCGATCGCGTGGGATTGAGCGCCCGTGCCCAACAGTTCCTGGCGGCTCGCTGATCACCTACGACCACGGCCCGCGACGGTCGACCGTGTGACGGGGTCTTGATGCAGCGGTGATGGTCTGCTCGCAACTCTTGTCTTTGAGCTTCCCGCAGTCCAGCACCCACCCTCGGAGCAACGTCATGAACAAGGCCTCGCCAGTGGCCGGCACCACCGCGGACACCACGTCCACGGACACATCGACCGCCGCGCCCACCCCCGGGACCACGGAGCAGTCACCGGGGGACTCCCAGACGCCGACCGGCCAGTGGGTCCTCGGCTACTACGTCGGTTACCAGATCTCGCGCTACCCCATTGCGGAGATCGACTGGTCCTGCCTGACCCACATCGCCTTCGCTCCGCTCAAGGTGAACACCGACGGCACCTTGGACCTGGGCTTCGACGACGAGACCGGCCAGGGCGAGGCACACGCGAAGGAGCTCTCGGCCGCCGCGCGGGCTCACGGGGTCAAGTCCCTGCTCATGCTGGGAGGTGCGGGCGCGGGCGCCAACATCGCGCAGGCGGCAACCACCGAGAACCGGGCCGTGTTCATCGGCCGACTCCTGACGACGATGGACGAACTCGGCTACGACGGAATCGACCTCGACTGGGAGGACCACGTCGTGCCGGCCGACCTCGTCGCGCTCGCGCAGGGGTTGCGCGAGGCTCGGCCGGACATGCTCCTGACCTACCCCGGCGGGACGATCAACAGCAACATCCAACAGCCGTCGGACTACGCCGAGCTCGCAGGGCTGGCACCCTACGTCGACAGGTTCTCGGTCATGTCCTACACCGGCACGTACTTCCTCGGATACGGCTGGGAATCCTGGTTCGTCAGCCCGCTCAGCGGATCCGGGGGACCTCACCCGGTGACCATCGACGACAGCCTCCAGCGGTGGGCCGACGTGGGAGTGCCCAAGTCGAAGCTCATGCTGGGGGTCGGTGCCTTCGCCATCTGCTACCCGAGCTACATCACCGAGCCCCGCCAGACGACGTTCGGGAACGACGAACCCGGACATGAGCACGACGAGATCACCGGTGGAGACAACGTTTTCCCACTCGGGGACGTCTTCGCCCAGGGCGGCGCCCTCGACCAGCACCCGGGTGCTCGGCGCTGGGACGAGGTCGCGCAGCAGCCCTACCTCTCCCTGCCCGCCGACGCCACGGGCGACGGTCATTGTGGCCAGCCGAGTCGGTACATCCCGTATGACGACGAGGAGTCGATCAACGCGAAGGGCAAGTGGTCACAGGAGCGCGGCTACGGCGGCACGATCGTCTGGACCGTCCAGCAGCTACGACTGCCCCCCGGCGCCACCGGCGGCAAGCCGCGCGACGCACTCATCAAGGCCCTACGGACCGGGTTCCTGACACCTCAGCTGGTCGGTACCCCCTGACGCAGACCAGCGCCGACAGCCCTCCGGGGCCACCTTCCCCAGCTGGCCGTGCGCGTTCGATCCCCGGCGTCCGCTCCGCGCGTTCATGGAGATCAACCGCGAGCCCTGGCTCCCGACCGAGTGGGGGTGCAGAGGCGCCGCGCAGCGGTGCACCCGACGTCGCCCCGTCCGGTCAGGATCAGATGTCGAGGTCCTCGACGTCGGGGCGGCTGCCCTCCCGGGTGAGGGTGTCGTAGAAGTCGGCCGGCATCCTGTCGCGCAGCTCCTCGAGGCTGTCGGCGACGTCGAGGGTCTCCTCGGTCGGACCCCACCACCAGCCGCGGGCGATGTCGCGCCGGAGGTTCTCCTTCAGTCCCTGCTTAAAGTCGCGCCAGTTCTCGGCGGGGTTCCCGCCGCGTTCGCGCTCCCAGCGGTCCCAGTCCCAGTGCCAGCCGCCGCGCCAGGTCTCCGGGTCCGACCACGCCGCCCAGTCGGGCATCCGGCTGGTGTGCAGGGCGAACTTCCCCTTGGGCGTCCGGTAGACGCGGAAGCGCTCGATGCGCCGCTCGGCCGTGGGGTGCCGCCACTCGCCGAGCAGGACACCGGAGAACCGCTGCTCGCGGCGGTCGCGGCCGCTGCCGGTCCGCACGATCACCTGCTCGTACCCGCCCTGGCGGGCCTCCTCGGCGTCGACGAAGCGGCGGAGGGCGCGGGACACGGCCGCGGACAGGTTCCCCCCGGCCAGCGTCTGGGCCCGCTCGTACAGCGCGAGGTCGTCGTCGGACACGTAGATCGTCTTGTTGGGCATCCTCGCCTCCCGGACCGCTGTATACGTATGCGGGTATTGGACTCCCATCCGTGCACCGGGTCAAGCCCGGTCGGTGCCGGGGGCAGTGCTCGAGGTCGCCGGCGTCTCCGCGCCGCGGAGGACCGGCGGGGGCTAGGACGCCGCCGGCGTGATGTTCGGGTTCAGCCGGAACAGGTTGCCCGGGTCGTAGCGGGCCTTGAGCAGCCGCAGCCGGTCGAGGTTCGTGCCGAAGGAGGCCCGCACCTTCTCCGGTGCGTCGTCGGTGCCCAGGTGGTTGACGTAGCCGCTGCCCGCCATGTGCGGTTCGGCCGCCGCCCAGTGCGAGCGGAGCCAGTCGGTGTGCCGCTCCGACTCCCCCGCCTCGGTCCACTGGGCGATCACGTCGACGTCCCACTGCTCGCGGCGGGCGGCGAACGCGGTGTCCTCCGGCGGGACGCGGACCGCCGCACCGTGCACGTGGAAGAACAGGATCGCGCTCAACGGCGAGGAGAACCCGGCGGCGGCCGCGGTGACGGCGTCGACCAGACCGTCGTCCAGCCGCTCGGTGAACGCCGAGCGCCAGTAGCGGTGCAACCCGTTGACGGCGTTGGGCTGGTCGAGCATCGACTGCCGCGCCACGTAGGGCATCGGCGCCACGAGGTCGGCCAGCGGCGGGCCGAACTCCCGGGCCGGCCGCAGCACCCGCTCCCCCTCGTCCATCGGGCCGTTGTAGCCGAGCAGCAGGGCGATGACGGGCACCCCGGCCTGCGGGTCGGTCAGCAGCGCGCAGTAGGCCTCGGCCGCGTCGGGCAGCGTGGCGCAGAAGTCGCGGTAGAAGCGCAGCACGTCCCCGGCCCGCTCGAGCGGGTGCACGACCAGGCCGCCGAGCACCTCGCCGACCGGGTGCAGCCGGTAGCGCAGCGACGGGACGACGCCGAAGTTGCCACCTCCGCCGCGCAGCGCCCAGAACAGGTCGGGCTCGCGGTCGGCGTCGACGGCGTGCAGCTCGCCGTCGGCGGTGACCACCTCGGCCGACAGCAGGTTGTCCACCGCCAGGCCGTGCTTGCCCATGAGCCAGCCCAGGCCACCGCCCAGGGTGAGCCCGGCGACCCCGGTGTTGGAGACCGTGCCCCCGGTGGTGGCCAGGCCCGCGCGCTGCGTCTGCTCGTCCAGCTCGCGCCACCGGACGCCGCCGCCGACCTGCGCGGTGCGCGCGTCGGCGTCGACCGTGATCGTCCTGAGCAGGGACAGGTCGATCACCAGGCCGCCGTCGTTGGTGCCGTAGCCAGGAGCGCTGTGGCCGCCGCCGCGCACGGAGAGCAGCAACCCCTCCTCCCGGGCGAAGCCGACGGCGCGCTGCACGTCGGCGGCGTCCAGGCAGCGGGCGATGGCCGCCGGACGGCGGTCGACGTCGCCGTTCCAGACGCGCCGCGCCGTCTCGTAGCCGTCGTCGTGCGGGCGGAGCAGGGTCCCGCGCAGATCGGCAGCGAGGGCCGTCAGGGCCTGGTCGCGCACGGTTGCCGGCTCGCCGGCCTCGGTGATCGCCATGGTGCCTCCTCCGCGGCGCGGGGCTCCCTGCCCTCGGCACGGGCACCCTGGCAGCGCCGTCCGTGGCGGGGACAGGGCCGGAGGGCCCGCCCGGACGGCTCGGCTGCCGCCGGGACGGCGCCGGCCGTCACGACCCCCGCGCGTTCGGCCTGCGGGGTCCGCTGCACCACGCCACCACTCCCGCTGCGGCGACCACTCCGGCCAGGACCGTGAAGGCGGCGGTGTAGCTGCCGATCACCTCGGCCAGCGCCGTCCCGGCCCACGGGGCGAGTGCCGTGGCCACGGTGATCGGCGCGGCGAAGTACCCGGACAGCGTCCCGTAGCGGGCGGTGCCCCAGCGGTCGGCGACCGCGGTCGCCTGGAGCAGCGTGCCGGCACCCCGCACCGCGCCCAGCGCCACGGCGGCGCCGACCAGGGCGACGGCGGGGCCCCGGAGTGCCCCGAGGAGCCCGATGGCGAGCGCCGATGCGCCGATCAGCAGAGTGGCCCGCCCGGTCGGGGTGGTGCGGGCGCTGATCGGGCCGTAGACGAGGCGGCCGAGCAGCTGGCCGGCGCCGAGCAGTCCCAGCGTCGTGGCCGCCAGCGACGTCGAGAAGCCGCGCCCGGTGAGCAGCGGGATCACCGTCAGGCTCGTCGCGTAGAGCCCGAAGGCCGTCAGGGTGAGGGCGGCCGAGAGCGCCAGGAACTCGCGGCTGCGCACCTCGGACGGGACGCGGCCCTCGGGAGGGCGCCGGGCGTCGGCGGAGTGCGCCTCGACCTCCCAGGCCGGCGTCAGGGCGAGGGCGTGGACCGGGACGGTGACGACCGCCAGCACCGCGGCGAGGACCAGGTAGGTCCCCCGCCAGTCGAGGTGCCGCAGGAGCGCGTCGGTCAGCGGCGCGAAGAGCGTGCTGGCCAGCCCCGCGACGAGCGTGAGCGCGGTGAGCGCCTCCACCCGGCGGTCCCCGTACCAGCGGGTGAGCGCGGCGAAGGCCGCCTGGTAGAAGACGGCCGCCATGGCCGCGCCCGCGACGAGCCAGGCGGCCAGGAAGGCCGCGTAGTCCGGCGCCAGCGCGATGCCCACCGTCGCCGGGACGGCCAGCAGCGAGCCGCTGGTCATCACCCGGCGCGGGCCGTGCCGGTCCAGCCACCGCCCGACCGGGATGCCGGCGAGGGCGGAGACCACCAGACCGGCGGAGAAGGCCGCGGTGGTCGCCGTCGCCGACCACCCGGTGTCGGCGGTGATCGAGGCCAGGGCCACCGGGAAGGCGTAGTAGAGGACGCCCCAGCTGGTGACCTGGGTGACGGACAGTCCCACCAGGGCCCGCCGCGCCGGGTGCCGGGACGACCCGGCGCCCGCCACCGGCGTCACGGGACGGGTCATGGACGGCGACTCACCCGCCGCAGCGGGGACACCGAGCCGGCCGGCCGTCCGCGGCGGGACTGCCGACGGGCCCCCGCGCCGGCGCGGTCGCGCCCGGGAAGCTCCGTCGTCCGCACCCTCGCCATCATGACGGCTCCGCACCACGCCGGCCCCGCCGCCGGCCGGCGCTGCAGCCGGGCGTCCGGGTTGGACAGCCCCCCGCACCCCCCCACAGACTGGGGGCGACCGGCTCCGGCACGGAGATCGCCCGGACAGCGGCGCCGGGTCGCGGCTCAGCACCGGGCCGGCACCGGCACACACCGGGCACTCCCGGGCCGCCCGGTACGTCGACGGGTCCGGCACGCGCCCGCGGCGGGAAGGTCGACCGACGAGGAGACCCCATGGCCAACCCGACCGTCGCCCAGCAGATGGTGCGGATGCTGCGCGACGCCGGCGCCGAGCGCATCTACGGCGTGGTCGGCGACAGCCTCAACCCGGTCGTCGACGCCGTCCGGCACACCGACGGCATCGAGTGGGTGCACGTGTCCAACGAGGAGGGCGGCGCGTTCGCGGCCGCCGCCGAGGCCCAGGTCACCGGCCGGCTCGCCGTCTGCGCCGGCTCCTGCGGGCCCGGCAACACCCACCTCATCCAGGGCCTGTACGACGCCCACCGCAGCGGCGCCCCCGTCGTCGCGATCGCCTCGCACATCCAGTCGCAGGAGATCGGGATGGGCTTCTTCCAGGAGACCCACCCCGAGCGCACCTTCCAGGACTGCTCGTACTGGTGCGAGGTGGTGACGCCCAAGCAGATGCCCCACACCCTGCGGGTGGCGATCCAGACCGCCGTCGGCAGGAGGGGCGTCTCGGTCGTCGTCCTGCCCGGCGACCTGGCCGCCGAGGAGTCCGGCGGCCCGACCGTGCCCAGCGCCATGGTCCCGGTGCCCTCCCCCGTGCGGCCCGCCGACGACCAGGTCTGGGCGCTGGCCGACGCGGTCGACGCCGCCCGCACCGTGACGCTGTTCTGCGGGGCCGGCTGCGCGGGTGCGCACGACGAGGTCATGGCGCTGGCCGGGAAGGTCCTCGCACCCGTGGGGCACGCGCTCGGCGGCAAGGAGGTCATCCAGTACGACAACCCCTACGACGTCGGCATGAACGGACTCCTGGGCTACGGCGCCGCGCACAAGGCCACGCACGAGGCCGACCTGCTCCTGCTGCTGGGCACCGACTTCCCGTACACGAACTTCCTGCCGCAGCGGCGGACCGCGCAGGTCGACGCCGACGCCGGGCACCTGGGACGGCGCAGTCCGCTGGAGGTCGCCGTCCACGGGGACGTCGGCGAGACGATCCGGGCACTGCTGCCGCTGATCGAGCAGAAGACCGACCGGCGGTTCCTCGACTCGATGCTGCGCCAGCACGCCGAGGCGCTGGAGAAGGTGGTCGACGCCTACACGCACCGGGTGGAGCGGATGCGCCCGATCCACCCGGAGTTCGTGGCGGCCCAGCTCGACGAGCTGGCCGCCGACGACGCCGTCTTCACCGTCGACACCGGCATGTGCAACGTGTGGGCCGCGCGCTACCTCACCCCCAACGGCCGGCGCCGGGTGATCGGCTCCTTCCGGCACGGGTCGATGGCCAACGCGCTGCCCCACGCCGTCGGGGCGCAGTTCGCCGCGCCGGGCCGGCAGGTGGTCAGCATGAGCGGGGACGGCGGGCTGGCCATGCTGCTCGGTGAGCTGATCACCGTCCGGCTGCACCGGCTGCCGGTGAAGATCGTGCTGTTCAACAACGCCTCGCTCGGCATGGTCAAGCTGGAGATGATGGTCGACGGCATCCCCGACTTCGAGACCGACCACGAGCCGACGGACTTCGCCGCGATCGCCGAGGGCGTGGGGATCCGGTCGATGCGGGTGGAGGACCCGCGCGACGTCCGCAGCACGCTGGAGAAGGGGCTGGCCGAGCCCGGGCCGGTGCTCATGGAGTTCGTCACCGACCCCAACGCCCTGTCCATCCCGCCCGCGATCACCGGCGAGCAGATCCGCGGGTTCGCCACCTCGGCGACCAAGACGGTGCTCGGCGGCGGCGTCGGGAAGATGATCGACCTGGCGCGGGCGAACCTGCGGAACGTCCCGCGCCCCTGACGGTCCCCGCCGCAGCGCCCGCGCGGACCGCGGCGACGGCGTCGGTCAGCAGGCGGTTCCGGGGCGGCTGGGCCAGGGGGCGCGCTGGGTACGGGGGACCCATGGCAGTGCGCAACGCGGCGGTCGCGGCCGCCGGTCAGTGGGTCGACCCCGACGACGGCATCCGCTACCCCGCAGGTGAGGTCCACGCCTGGGAGCGCGGGCACAACGAGACGCTGTGCGGGCTCTCGCTGCACCGCTCCGGGCTGTCCCGCTTCCCGCACGTGAGCTGGGCCGACGTGCAGCCGGAGTCGGGCCGGCACGCGGAGGAGGTGGCGGCGGTGTGCCGCCGCTGCCGGGCGGCCACGGGCGCCCGCCGCGACGACCGCGGCTGGACCCGGACCCACCCGCGCCCCTGAGGGAGCACGGGATGTCGCGGGCGGCCTCGGCGTCGGCTCCCTACAGTGGAGGCGGCCCTCCGGCACCCAGCACCGCCGCTGGACGGAGACGGTCGGTCCGGGACGACCAGCACAGGCACCCCGGCCCCGGCGCGCGACGCCGCACCCGCCCCCGCTCGACACCCTCCCCAGGAGCCCCGTGCCCGTGAACACCCCTGCCCCGAACCGGACCGCGGCCGCGGACTGGTGGCGTCAGGCCGTCGTCTACCAGGTCTACCCGCGCAGCTTCGCCGACGCGAACGGCGACGGCCTCGGCGACCTGCCCGGCGTCACCTCGCGGCTGCCCTACCTCCAGCAGCTCGGCGTGGACGCCGTCTGGCTGAGCCCCTTCTACCCCTCCGCGCTGGCCGACGGCGGCTACGACGTCGACGACTACCGCGACGTCGACCCGCGGCTGGGCACCCTCGCCGACGCCGACGCGATGATCGCGAAGGCCCACGAGCTCGGGATGAAGGTCGTCGTCGACATCGTCCCCAACCACAGCTCCGACCGGCACGCCTGGTTCCGCGAGGCGCTGGCCTCCCCGCCGGGCTCCCCCGCGCGCGACCGCTACGTCTTCCGCGACGGCAGGGGCCCCGACGGCAGCGAGCCGCCCTCGGACTGGATGAGCCACTTCGGCGGCCCGGCCTGGACCCGCGTGCCCGACGGCCAGTGGTACCTGCACCTGTTCGCCCGCGAGCAGCCCGACTTCAACTGGGACGACCAGGAGGTCCGCGAGGACTTCCTTGCCACGCTGCGGTTCTGGTCCGACCGCGGGGTCGACGGCTTCCGGGTCGATGTCGCGCACGCGCTGACCAAGGACCTCTCCGAGCCGCTGCGCGACTACGGCGGCGTGCACCCCGACGCGATGACCGAGCTGCCGCTGGACGGCAGCCACCCACTGTTCGACCGCGAGGAGGTGCACGAGGTCTTCCGCGAGTGGCGGAAGGTGCTCGACACCTACGACCCGCCGCGGTCGGCCGTCGCCGAGGCGTGGGTGACCACCAGCCGCCGGGTCCTCTACGCGCGGCCCGACGAGCTCGGCCAGGCGTTCAACTTCGAGCTGCTGGTGCAGCCGTGGTCGGCCGAGCAGTTCCGGGTGGAGATCGACGCGGCGCTCTCGGCGGCCGCGGTCGCCGGCGCCTCGGCGACCTGGGTGCTGTCCAACCACGACGTCGTCCGGCACGCCTCGCGCTACGCGCTCCCGGCGGGCACCGACCTCGACGCGTGGCTGCTCTCCGGCGGCACGCGCCCGGCGCCGGACGCCGGGCAGGGCCTGCGCCGCGCCCGCGCGGCCACGCTGCTCATGCTGGCGCTGCCCGGCTCGGCCTACCTGTACCAGGGCGAGGAGCTCGGCCTGCCCGAGGTCGCCGACCTGCCCGCCGAGGCGCTGCAGGACCCGATCTGGGAGCGCACCGAGCACCGGCAGAAGGGCCGCGACGGCTGCCGGGTGCCGCTGCCGTGGACCCGCGAGGGCGGCTCCTTCGGCTTCGGGGACGGCGGCGCGTGGCTGCCCCAGCCGGCCGGCTTCGGCGAGCTGTCGGCACAGGCCCAGGACGGCGTCGAGGGCTCGACCCTGGAGCTGTACCGGGCGGCGCTGGCGCTGCGGCGGGAGCTGCAGGCCGAGGAGTCGCTGCGGTGGGTGGACGCCGGCCCGGTCGCCCGCACGCACGTGCTGCACCTGCGCCGGCCCGGCGGATGGGAGAGCGTCACCAACTTCTCCGCCGCCCCGGTCGACCTGCCCGAGGGCGAGGTCCTGCTCGCCAGCGGCCCGCTGACCGGCGGGCAGCTGCCCCCGGACACCACCGTCTGGCTGCGGGGGTAGTCCTGCACACGAGCCGGGGCCGGGGAGCAGTCGCTCCCCGGCCCCGGTCGCGTCAGTGGTACGCGTGTCAGTGGTAGGCGTGGACGACGGCGTGGCCCCGGCCGCGGCCCATCATCCAGCGGTTGATCGGCAGCGTGACCACGAAGGCCACCGCCAGCGCGCCGGCCAGCGCGAGCCAGAACAGCGCCGAGGACAGCCCGGCCTCCATCGCGCCCGGCACGGAGACGACGACGGCGTTGTCCACGACCTCCATCACCGCGATCGAGACGGTGTCGGCCGCCAGGGCCACCTGCAGCGCCCGCCGCAGCGGCAGGCCCGCGTGCAGGACGCCGCGCATGGTCAGCGCGTAGCCGAAGACGAAGGCCAGCGCGACCGACAGCACCACCGTGGCGACGGTGGACAGGCCCAGCGACGTCCCGATCACCATCCCGAGCACCTCACCGATGGCACAGCCGGTGAGGCAGTGCAGCGTGGCCTGCGCGGCCATCGCCCAGCTGACCGGCCCACCGGCGTGGTCGGTGGCGTGGTCGGTGGCGTGGTCGGTGGCGTGGTCGGGTGTCACGTGCCCGGTCGGGACGGGACCGCCGTGCGTGTGGTGCGGGTTCATGACGTCCTCCTCCGTCGACGCTCGAAAGGTACCCCCAGGGGGTACCTGCGTCAACGCGGGAGGCGGCCCTCACATGCCCGTGACGATGCGTTGCAGGTCCGTGGCCATGCTGGTCGCCTCGCGCGAGGCGCCCACCATGGCCTCCTGCGCCTGCGCGGTGGAAGCGGTCTGCTCCTCGACGGCGGTCGCGATGGTCGTCTGGGCCGCGACCACGCCGACCATGACCTCCTGCACCCGGCCGAGGGCGGCACCGGCGGCGTCGATGTCGCCGCGGACGGCCTCCACGACCCGCCGGATCCGCTCGGTGGCCTGCGCCGTCTCCGCGGCGAGGTCCTTGACCTCCCCGGCGACCACGGCGAAGCCCTTGCCCGCCTCGCCGGCGCGGGCGGACTCGATGGTCGCGTTGAGCGCCAGCAGGTTGGTCTGGTCGGCGATGCTGGAGATGCTCCCGGCGATCTGGTCGATCTCGGCCATGGTGGCGGCCAGGCGCTCCACGGTCCGCGCGCTGTCCCGGGAGCCGTCGCTCGCCTCGTTGGCCGTCGTCGTGGCCTGGCTCGCGGCGGCGGCGATCTCGCTGATGGCCTCGCGCAGGCCGGTCATCACGGCGGTGGCCACGCCGACGTTGTCGTCCACCCGGCGGCCGGCCGCGACCAGCCCGCTGAGCTGCTGCCCGAGCGCGGCAGCGCGCTCCTCCCGCCGGGAGAGGGTGGCAGCGGCCTCCTCCGCCGCGCGGACCCGCTCGGCGGCGAGCTCCTCCTGGGCCCGCACCTGCGCGGCCTGCTGCTCCTCCGCGCGCTGCCGCTCGGCCTCCCGGGCGCGCTCGGCCACCTCGGTGAACTTCCAGCCGTAGGCCAGGAACACCGCCTCGGCGAGGATGAACACGGCGTGCAGTAGGGCGAACAGGACCGGGCTCTGCTGCGCGTGGTGGTCGGAGAAGACCGAGTCCGGCGAGAGCAGGCTCATGGCCGCGTGGTGCACGGCGACGAAGCCGACGGACAGCAGGAACGGCGTCCACATCTGGTAGAGCGCGACCAGGGCGAGGATCGCGTAGAACCAGATGTGCAGGTCCTGCAGGCCGCCGCCGACGTGCAGGAGGACGTCGGCGGCCACCATGAGCCCCAGGCCGACGGCGCTGGCGCGCCCTCCCTGGGCGGGGAGCGCGCGGCCGAGCAGCAGCAGGACGACGATGACGGCGAGCTGGCCCCACAGCAGCCACCCCGACGCCCCCCGCGCCAGGCCGATGCCCGCGAGGACGGGCAGGTGCAGCGCGAGCACGGTGGAGATGACCCCGTGCCGGGTGGCGAAGGTCTGCTCGTCCAGGCGCACACCCCGCGGCACGGTCGCCCACCACCGGGTGGCAGCGGAGGAGGTCGTGGACTCAGCGGGTGTCGGGGTCACCTCCGCCTGTTCGGCCGCGGACCCCCCGGTGTTGAGCGCAGTGACCGGACTCTCGGGTCCCGCTCCTGTCCAGGCGCTCCCCGCCGGGTGGTCAGGGGGCGACGGGCGCGACCTCCGGCCCGGCCGCGGCGACGGGCTGCGCCCCCGGCTCGAGGGCGGTGGGCAGACCCAGCCGCGCGAACAGGCCGGTGTCGAGGTCCAGGAAGCTGGTGATGTGCCGCACCCGGCCGCCGTCGACCTCCAGGACGTGCAGGGCCCACGGCGTGTGGCCGCCGTCGCCCGTCGGCCGCCACTGGGCGACCGCCGGGCAGCCGTTGGCCTCGGTGAGCAGCAGCCGGGAGTCCCGGCAGCCGCTGCCCGGGCCGAGCATCCAGGTGCCGATGTCGGCGGCGCTGCCCAGCCACATCTCGTAGGGCGGCATGTGCTGGGTGGCGTCCTCGTGCAGCAGGGCGACGAAGGCGTCGATGTCGTAGCGCTCGAAGGCGTCGAGGTAGCGGGCGAGCAGGTCGCGGGTGTCGGCGTCGAGCGGACGGGGCTCGGGGGTGCCGCCCATCGCCGCGAGCGTCGCCCGGGCGCGCTGCAGGGCGCTGTTCACCGAGGCGACGGTGGTCTCCAGCAGGCCGGCGACCTCGTCGGCGCGCCAGCGCAGCACGTCGCGCAGCAGCAGCACCGCCCGCTGCCGCGGGGGCAGGTGCTGCAGCGCCGCCACGAAGGCCAGCCGCACCGACTCCCGGGCCACCGCGCGCTCGGCGGGGTCGCCGTCCTCGGGCAGGACCTGCCGGTCGAGCACCGGCTCCACCCACGCCTCGGCCGGCCGGGTGGCCGCCAGCGACGCCTCCACCGGCGACCACGCCTGACCCGAGAGGTCCATGGGCAGCGCCCGGCGCTGCCGGCCGGAGAGCTGGTCGAGGCAGACGTTGGTGGCGATCCGGTACAGCCAGGAGCGCAGCGAGGAGCGGCCCTCGAAGTCGGCCAGGCCCCTCCACGCCCGGACCATCGTCTCCTGCACCGCGTCGTCGGCGTCGAACGACGACCCGAGCATCCGGTAGCAGTACCCGGTCAGCTCGCGCCGGTGCTCGAGCAGCCGCGGGTCGAGCTCGTCGGACACCCCGGTCAGCACGCTGGTCACCTGCGACCACCTCTCTTCCTCGGCGAGGCGGCCAGTCCACCACGGGGCACCGACACGACGGGAGCCCGCGCGCGCACGTCCTACTGGTAGGTGACCAGCTGCGGACGCGGGACGACCTGGGCGATCGTCTCCTCCGGCGTCAGCATCGGGGAGTCCTCGTCGTAGAAGTTCTTCCAGCCCCACGCCAGCCCCTCGGGGCCGATCTCGTGCAGGACCCGCCAGGTCTCCTGCTTGCTGCCCTGGGGGCCCTGCCCGTCGGCGTGGACCATGACCGAGAGCTCGTCCCGGCTGAGGTCGACCCGCTCGCGGCCGGGGATCATGTCCACCCGGAACTGGTGCAGCACCAGCAGCTTCTGCGGCAGGGAGTTCTCCCGGGTGAGGTCGGCCAGCCAGGTGACCACCCGGTTGACCTCCTCGACGTCGACCGATCCGATCTGGGTGAGGTGCACCTCGTCGGGCGCCAGGCGCCACTCCGGGTCCAGGGCCAGGCCGACGTGCGGCAGCTCCAGCAGCTCGCGGTAGCGCTCGGCCTGGGTCACGAAGTCGGTGCGCCCGGGCTGCAGGTCCAGGACGACGTAGACGCCGGCCTCCCCCGCCGCCTCCACCCACGGCCGCAGGTCCTCCACCGACGCCTCGAAGGAGTAGTCGTTCCCCTCCGTCGGGAACTCCGAGGCCACCGTGGCGATGATCTCGAAGGCGGGGGTGACGGTCGCGTCCGGCACCAGCGCCTCGTAGGGCGCGGCGGTGTCGCGGGCGCGTTGCACGCTGGCCGCGACGTCCTGCTCACCGAGCACGCCCAGCGCCCCGGAACCCGGGTGCCCGTAGAGGGCGACCAGGAAGTGCTGCGGGAACAGCAGCTGCCCGCCGCCGGGCAGCTGGGCGCCGGTGGCCGCCGTCTCGACCTTCCAGTCCAGGCCCTCCTCGTCGGCGAAGCCGGCGCCCAGCGCGACGACCGTGCCGGCCCCGGCCACGGCGTCGACCGTCCCGGCCGAGCCGCGCGGGTCGACGTCCGCACCGGTGAGCTGCACGCGCGCGCCGGCCGCCCGGGCGGTGGCGATGCCCGGCAGCGAGTCCGGGGTGCCCGACGCGAGGACGACGGTGTCCTCCAGCGGCTCGGCCCGGGTGACCTCCGGGACCTCCCCGGACGCCTCGCCCTCCGCGGCGTCGGCGTCCTCGGGGACCAGGGCCGCGGGCGCGTCGGGGTCGAGGCCGGCGACGGCGGCCGCGTCGCCGTCGGCCGGCACCGCATCGCCCTCGGCGAGGTCCAGGCCGGTGGCGGCGGCCACGGCCTCGGCGGTGGCCGGGACGGTCACGACGTCGAGGTCGGCGCCGCCCGGTGCGGCGTCCCCGCCGACGGCGAGCACCGTCGCGGCGCCCAGCCGGTCGAGCTCGGCGGCGACCGGGTCGTCCCCCGCGCCGGTGCCCTCGGGGTCGAGCAGCAGCGGGACGCCCAGGCCCACCGCCGCTGACGAGCCCAGCAGCGTGGCCGCGCGGTCCCCCTCGGGGGCGACGACGACGACGCCGGCCGCGTCGAACAGCGCCCGGCTGGCGCTCACCGCGGAGGCGGCCGGCTCGGTGTCGGCGACCACGGTGAGCCGCTGGTCGGGGGCCGAGGTGGCGACCGAGGCCTGCTCGGTGTCGCTCGCGGCCCCGCTGGCCGACGAGGTGCAGCCGGCGGCCAGCAGGACCGCGCTCACGGCGATGGGCACGGTCCTCGCACGCACGCGGGAGACCTCCGTCCGCCGGGCACACGGTCGCGCGGGGGCACGACGCCGTCGGCGCGCTCGACTGCGGGCACCCTACCGGCGCCGGGAGATCCGGCCCGGCCGGCGGCCGGAACGCGGTCGCGGGCGCTCGGTGCCGACCGGTAGACAGCAGGGGTGACCGATCCCGACGCGCTGCGCCCCGCGACGGCCGGCGAGTGGCCGGCGTTCGCCCGGGCGATGCTCGACGTCTTCGGCGAGGAGCCGATCGGCTCGTTCGTCGACCAGCCGCCGGCGCTCGCCGAGCTCGACCGCACGCTGGGCCTGTGGGACGGCGACCGGGTGGTGGCGACGTCCGGCATCTACAGCCGCGGGCTCACCGTGCCGGGCGCCGTCGTCCCCTGCGCGGGCGTGTCCTGGGTGACCGTCTCCCCCACCCACCGCCGCCGCGGCGTGCTCACCGCGGTGATGCGGCGGCAGCTCACCGAGCTGCACGAGCGGCAGCGCGAGCCGCTGGCCGGGCTGTGGGCGTCGGAGGGCACGATCTACGGCCGCTTCGGCTACGCGCCGGCCACCGCCCGCGGCAACCTCACCGGCCGCACGCGGCGGATGGCGTTCCGGCCCGGTGTCGAGCTGGGCACCGGGACGGTGACCCCGGTCGACGCCGGGGCCTACCGGGCTGCCGCCGCGCGGGTGCACGAGGCCCTGCGCCGGTGGGTGCCCGGCGCGTTCGAGCGCGACGAGCGCTGGTGGGAGCGGAGCCTCCGCGACCCGCCGGACCGGCGCGACGGCGCCACCGCCCGCCGGTTCCTGCTGCACACCGAGGCCGACGGCACGGTCACCGGGTACGCCGCCTTCCGGGTCCGCACGCGGGAGACCGCCGACGGCGAACCCGACGGCACCGTGCTCGTCGACGAGGTGCGCGGCCGCGGCACCCCGGCGTACGCGGCGCTGTGGCGGTACCTGCTCGACCTCGACCTGGTCCGCACCGTCGAGTACCCGATGGCCTCCGCCGACGACCCGCTGCGCCACCTGCTCGCCGACCCCCGCGCGCTGCACGCCCGCCCGGTCGACGGGCTGTGGCTGCGGCTCGTCGACGTCGACCGGGCGCTCTCGGCGCGCCGCTACCCCGCGCCGATCGACCTGGTGGTCGAGGTGCGCGACGGGTTCTGTCCCTGGAACGAGGGCCGCTGGCGGGTGGCCGGCCACCCGGCCGGCGGCTACTGCGGCCGCACCGACCTCGACCCCGACCTCGTCGTCGACGCCGGCGCGCTGGCCGCCGCCTACCTGGGCGGGGTCTCGCTGGGCACGTTGCACGCCGCCGGCCGGGTCACCGAGGTCAGCCCGGGAGCGGTCACCCTCGCCGCGACGGCGTTCTCCTGGCCGGTGACCCCGTGGTGCCCGGACGCGTTCTGAGCCCGCTCAGACCACGTCGCCGCGGGTGGGCAGGCCGCCGGCGGGGCGGTGCCGGTTCTGCTCGTAGTCGTGGATCAGGCCGATCCGGCGGACGTGCCGCTCCTCGCCGCTCCAGGGCGAGGCGAGGAAGTGCAGCACCAGCTCGGTGGCCTCCTCGACCGAGTGCTGCCGGGCGCCGATCGCGCAGACGTTGGCGTCGTTGTGCGCGCGGGCCAGCTCGGCGATCTCCCGGTTCCACACGAGCGCGGCGCGGACGCCGGGCACCTTGTTGGCCGCGATCTGCTCGCCGTTGCCCGAGCCGCCGATGACGACGCCGAGGCTGCCCGGCTCGACCACGACCCGCTCCCCCACCTCGAAGCAGAACGGCGGGTAGTCGTCCTCGGGGTCGTACTCGTGCGCCCCGCAGTCGACCGGCTCGTGGCCGGCGCCGGTGAGCGCCTGCTTGAGGTGCTCCTTGAACTCCAGGCCGGCGTGGTCGGTCCCGACGAAGACGCGCATGGCGGCGAGTCTGTCAGGCTGCGGCGGTGGCGGTGCTGGGTGTCGACGGCTGGCGCGGCCGCTGGGTCGGCGCGCTGCTGGACGGTCGCTCGGTGCGGCTCCTCGACCTCGCCGACGTCGCCGCCGTGCTCGCCGTCCCGGACGTCGAGGTGGTCGGCATCGACATGCCGATCGGTCTCTCGGACGACGGCGTGCGCGCCTGCGACGAGGCCGCGCGGCGGGAGCTGCGGGGTCGCGGCGCCGCGGGATCGGTGTTCCCCGCCCCCGTCCGCGCCGTCCTCCGTGCGCGTGACTACGCCGAGGCGCGCCGACTCTCGGTCGAGGCCACCGGCGGCCGGTCGCTGTCGGCGCAGTCCTTCCGGCTCACCCGCTCGATCGCGGCACTGGACGACGCCCTGGGCGACCCGCCGGCCGAGCGCGTGGTCGAGGTGCACCCGGAGCTGGCGTTCCGCGCCCTCGACGACCGGGTCCACGACCCCAAGCCGAGCGCCCGCGGGCAGGCGCAGCGCATCCGGGCGCTGCAACCGGTGGGCGACGTCCTCGACGCGCTGGCCGACGCGCCACCCGGGGTGCCCGCGGTCGACGCGCTCGACGCGTGCGCGGCGGCGTGGTCGGCACGGCGGATCGCCGACGGCGTCGCCGAGTGCGTGGGCGACGGGTCGCGCGACGCCCGCGGCCGCCCCCTGCGCATCTGCTGGTGAGGGACCTCAGGTGAGGCGGCGGAGCACCGGCAGCGGCAGCACGCGCAGCAGCGCCGAGACCGGCCGCCAGGGCCACTCGGGCACGTAGGCCCGCACCGGCTCGCGCTCGATGGCCGCGGTGAGCGCGTCGACGCCGGTGTCGAGGTCGACGGTCAACGGGCCGCGGCGGCCGGCGGTCGGGTCGGTCTCGACGTAGCCGGGCAGCACCGTGGTCACGCGGATGCCGGTGCCGAGCAGGTCGGCGCGGATGCCCTCGGCCAGCGCGTTGAGCGCGGCCTTGCTCGCGCCGTAGGCGGTGCGGGCGCCGGACATGCCGCGGACGGACGCCACGGAGCTGACGATCACGAGGTGGCCCGCGCCCTGCGCGCGGAACAGCTCGACGGCGGCCTCGCACTGGGCGTGGGTGCCCAGCACGTTGGTCGCCAGGACGGCCCGGTTGGCCGCGGCGGCCCCGGTGCCGACGGGCGCGCCGTTGCCGATGCCGGCGTTGGCCACGAACCGGTCGATGCCGCCGAGCTCGGCGGCCAGCTCCGGCACGCCGCGGGCCACGGCGTCGGCGTCGTCGACGTCCACGGCGGCGGTGACCACACGGATGCCGGGACGGACGGCGAGCAGCTCGTCGCGCAGCTCCTCGAGCAGGTGCCCGCGCCGGGCCACGAGCGCCAGGTCGCGGCCCCTCACGGCGAAGCGGTGCGCCATGCCCCGCCCGAGGCCGGAGCTCGCGCCGGTGATCAGGATGCGCTGGCGGACGGGACGCGGCACGCGACCAGCATGCCGCGCCCGTCCGGCCCCGCTGCAGGGTCCCGCCACGAGCCTGCGAGTGCCGGGGGCAGCAGGGTCCTCGCTCAGCGGCGGGTGAGCTCCAGGGCGTCGGCGGGCACCGAGTCCATGTCCGGGCCGGAGGTGCGGGTCCGCTTGAGCTCCCAGAAGTCGGGGAGGTTGGCCAGCAGGACGGCGCCGTCGAACGCCTTGCCGGCGTCCTCACCGGTGGGCACCTTGCTGATGACCGGTCCGAAGAACGCCACGCCGTCGATGTGCACGACCGGGGTGCCGACGTCGTCGCCGACGGGGTCCATGCCGGCGTGGTGGCTCTTCTCCAGCGCCTCGTCGTACTCGGTGGAGGTGGCGGCCTCGGCCAGCTCGGCGGGCAGGCCCACCTTCTCCAGCGCGGGGGCGATCAGCTCGTCGAGCTCCTTGCCCTCGTGGTGCCGCAGCGTGCCCATGGCGGTGTAGAGGTCGCCGAGCACCTCGTCGCCGTGCTGCTGGGCCGCGGCGATCGCGACCCGCACGGGGCCGATCGCCGTCTTCATCATCTGCTGGTACTCCTCGGGCAGGTCGCGGCCCCGGTTGAGCACCGCCAGGGACATGACGTGCCAGTGCAGGTCGATGTCGCGCACCTTGGCCGCCTCGAGCACCCAGCGGCTGGTCAGCCAGGCCCACGGGCACAGCGGGTCGAACCAGAAGTCCACCCGGGCCTTCGTCGGGGCGCTCTGCACTGCCTCGGTCATCGCTCACCTTCGCTCTCGTCGTCGCCCGGCCGCCTGCTGCGCCGGGCCGCCGCCCGCTGGCAAGTGCCACGGCCGGGCGGTTGTTCCCGCGGTCACCAGGCGTGTCGGCGATCCGTGGGAAGCTGCCGGGCGTGGCCGTACCCAACCTGACCCGCGACGACGCCGCCGCCCGCGCACGGCTCCTGGCCGTCGACAGCTACGACCTCTCCCTCGACCTCACCGACGGCGCCGGCCGCCCCGGCACGGGCACCTTCGCCTCGACGACGACGGTGCGCTTCACCTGCCGCGAGCCGGGCGCGAGCTCGTTCATCGACCTGGTCGCCGAGCAGGTGCACTCGGCCACGCTCAACGGGGTGCCGCTCGACGTCGCCACCTACACCGAGGAGGGCGGCCTGCCGCTGCCCGACCTCGCCGCCGACAACACCCTCGAGGTCGTCGCCGACTGCCGGTACTCCAACTCCGGCGAGGGCCTGCACCGCTTCGAGGACCCCGAGGACGGTCAGGTCTACCTCTACACGCAGTTCGAGCCGGCCGACGCCAAGCGGGTGTTCGCCTGCTTCGACCAGCCCGACCTCAAGGGCACGCACACGGTGCACGTGGTGGCGCCCTTCGACTGGCAGGTCGTCTCCAACACCGGCGGACGGAGCATCGAGGCCGGCCCGGGCGGCTCGCAGCTGGTGCACTTCGAGCCCACCAAGCGCCTGTCGACCTACCTGGCGGCGCTGGTCGCCGGGCCCTACGCGCGGGTGACCGACGTCCACGAGGACATCCCGCTGGCCCTGTACTGCCGGGCGTCGCTGGTCGAGCACCTCGACCCCGAGGAGCTGTTCCGGGTGACCAAGCAGGGCTTCGACTTCTACCACCGGGTCTTCGACTACCCGTACCCGTTCGACAAGTACGACCAGCTCTTCGTGCCCGAGTTCAACGCCGGGGCGATGGAGAACGCCGGCGCGGTCACCATCCTCGAGGACTACGTCTTCCGCTCACGGACCAGCCGGGCCCGGTACGAGCGGCGCGCGGAGACGGTGCTGCACGAGCTGGCGCACATGTGGTTCGGCGACCTGGTGACCATGCGCTGGTGGGACGACCTGTGGCTCAACGAGTCCTTCGCCACCTACATCTCCACGCTGTGCCAGGCCGAGGCCACCGAGTACACGACCGCGTGGACGACGTTCGCCAACACGGAGAAGGCGTGGGCCTACGCGCAGGACCAGCTGCCCTCGACGCACCCGATCGCCGCCGACATGGTCGACGTGGCCGCCGTCGAGGTGAACTTCGACGGGATCACCTACGCCAAGGGCGCCTCGGTGCTCAAGCAGCTGGTCGCCTACGTCGGCCGTGAGGAGTTCCTCGCCGGCATCCGGCAGTACTTCCGCGACCACGAGTACGGCAACACCACGCTGGCCGACCTGCTCGACCCGCTGTCGGAGGCCACCGGCCGCGACCTCACCGAGTGGTCGGCGCAGTGGCTGCAGACCAGCCAGGTCAACACCCTGCGGCCGGTGTACGAGCTGACCGAGGACGGCCGGTACGCCTCCTTCGCGATCGAGCAGACCGCCGTCCCCGAGCACCCGGTGCTGCGCCGGCACCGCCTCGCCGTGGGCCTCTACGACCGCGGGCCCGACGGGCTGACCCGCACCACGCGGGTGGAGCTCGACGTCGACGGCGCCCGCACGGAGGTCGCCGAGCTGGTCGGCCACCCGGCGGCCGACCTGGTGCTGGTCAACGACGACGACCTCACCTACGCCAAGCTGCGTCTCGACGAGCGCTCGCTGGCGACGCTGCGCACCTCGATCGGCACGATCCCCGACTCGCTGCCCCGGGCGCTGTGCTGGGCGGCGGCTTGGGACATGACCCGCGACGCCGAGCTGCCCGCCCGCGAGTGGGTGCAGCTGGTGCTGGCCGGCGTCGACGCCGAGACCGAGACCAGCGTGGTGCAGTCCCTGCTGGCCCGGGTGCAGACGGCGCTGACCTCCTACGCCGACCCGGCCTGGGCCGACGGGACCGGCTGGACGGCGCTGGCCGATGCGGCGCTGCAGGCGCTGGAGTCGGCCGAACCGGGCAGCGACGCGCAGCTGCAGTGGTCGCGCACGCTGGCCGCGGCCGCCCGCACCGAGGAGCACGCCGCGGTGCTGCGCGGGCTGCTCGACGGCTCGCGGGTGGTCGAGGGCCTGGCGGTCGACGCCGACGCGCGGTGGGCCTTCCTCAACGGCCTGGTGGCGATCGGCGCGGCCGGCGACGCGGAGATCGACGCCGAGGCCGAGCGCGACGCCACCGCCACCGGCGTGCGCCGCGCCGCGACCGCGCGGGCGCTGCGGCCGACGGCGGAGGCCAAGGAGGAGGCGTGGCAGCACGCCTTCCACGACATGGAGATCCCGAACGCCGTCCACGAGGCGCTGGTGGCCGGCTTCTGGCACCCCGCGCAGCGGGAGCTCACCGCCGGCTACGTCGACCGCTACTTCGCCGAGATCGGCCCGATGTGGGAGCGGCGGCCGGGCGAGATCGCCAAGAACGCCGTCCAGTACCTGTTCCCGCCGGTGGTCGAGCAGCGCACGCTGGCGGCGGCCGACGCGTGGCTGGCCGGGGAGGAGCACCCCGCTCCGCTGCGCCGGCTGATCAGCGAGGGCCGCGACGGCATCGCCCGGGCGCTGCGCAACCGGCAGCGGGACGCCGCCGCGGGCTGACGCCGGGCGCGCGGGCCCGGGAGGACGCCGTCCTCCCGGGCCCCGTCGTCCCCCCGCCCCGGCCCGGGCCGACTGCAGGGGCCGCCCGGACGCGGAGGACCCCGGCCGGACGACGGGTCCGGCCGGGGTCCTCGGCGGTCGAGGGGTCGGTGCGCCCGACCCTCAGTGGGTGTGCAGGCCCCGGGGGTGGCCGGCCTGGTCGGACAGCTGTCGCAGACCGTTGACGATGCCACCCACGAGGTCGCCCGCGGCGAAGGAGTTGGTCATCGACAGGACCGCCAGGGCGCAGGCGCGGTCGGGCAGCCGGCGGGCCGCCGAGGGACCGGTGACCACCTCGACGACGCGCTGCCCCGGCGAGATGGCCAGCAGCACGGAGTCGGCCGGGTCGCCGCCGCGGGCGTGCAGCTCCTCGGCGCGGATGCGGGTCTGCGCTCCGAGGTCGCCGATGTAGAGCGTGAACCGCAGGCCGGTCTCGCGCGAGGACATGGTGAGCGCCTCGTCGAGCCGGGCCAGCTCCCGGTAGCTGAACGTCGAGTCGTAGCCCTCGTCGGCCCGGTTGGGCAGGGTCTCCTTCGTCCCCGTGTCGTGGGGTTCGGCGTGCAGGACGCGCGTCATCGCCGGCCTCCGGGGGCGCTCGGGGTGTGCAGGGTGGTCGAGAGGGTCATCGCGCTGCGGTCACCAGGTCCCGCGGGCGCCGCCGAGCGGGCCGACGGAGGCCGGGGTGGACGCGCCGGCCGAGATCGCGGTGGCGCCCTGCGCCCCGGCGGTCAGCATGCGCGCGCCGACCCGGGCGGCCGCCCCGTCCGGGGACGACGAGGAGCCGAGGGCCGCGGGCTCGCCGTACAGCGAGGACCCGACGGCCTGGGTGTCGCCCTCGCCCGCGGTGTGCTGGGGGGCGCCCTCGGGCTGCGGCTCGTACCAGACCGGCTCGTGGTCCCAGGACTGCCCGGGCTTGTACCGGACGCCGTTGCGCTGCCGTCCGCCGGGCAGGTAGGTCAGTGCCCACAGCAGGACGAAGACTGCCAGCGGGGCGCCCACGAAGACGAGCAGGGTCTCGACGACGGTCACGTCCCACAACCTACCGTCCGGGGCCCTCCGTCATGCGTGCGCGTCCCGACCCGGCGGGCGGTGTCGCGCCCCTCGCCGGGCCTCCTCCGGCCGGGCCGACAGCGCGATCGGCCTGGCATCGTCCGCAGGTCCCCCGACGCACCGGCTGGGTGGGTCCGCCCAGGCCGCCGCCGTCCGGACGCCGGCTCCTGCGCGGGACCCACCGCGGGCGCTCAGCCGCCGGTGGGGGTGCGGTGGACGTCGACGGAGTCCCCGCGGCTCATCGTGCCGGTGGCCGTGCCGGTCAGCTCGCCCGGCCGCAGCACCACGTCGGCGGTGCGGGTGGCGTCGCGCCGCAGCGGGTCCAGGCACGGGGTGCTGCCGTCGCCGCACCGGTCGCCGTGGGAGACCCCGCGGACCAGCTCACCGGTGCCGGTGACGGCCAGCGAGACCGTCACGTGCTCCTGGGTCCACGCGGAGCCGCCGGGGCTCCAGGACCGACTGCCCAGCGACACCGGGACGTCGACGACCGACGCCTCCTGGAGCCACCGGCCGAGTGAGACGCTCGCGACCCGGCCGTCGGGGAGGGGGACCTCAGCCCACCGCTGTAGCTGGTGAACCGCGCCTCGGTGACCGGCGGGCCGGTGTGTGCTGCCGGTGCCGGGGCGGGCAGGACCGGCAGGGTCAGGGCGAGCAGGACGGCGGGCAGCAGTCGGCGCAGCACGGTTCCTCCGGAGCGGGGTGAGGGGCGGCGACACGCTGTGCAGGGGGTCCGCGCCCCCTTGGGGAGGCAGGTGACACGGCGCGTCGCATCGGTGACCGTCGTCAGCAGATCGGTGCCCGGGTGTAGGACCGGTAGACAGGGGCCGTGGACCTCTCCCGCGCCGCCGCCGAGGCCCTGGACGCCGCCGACCCGCTGGCCGGGTACCGCACCCGCTTCGCCGGCACCGACGACGACGGCCCCGACCGGCTGCTGTACCTCGACGGCAACTCGCTGGGCCGGATGCCGCGGGAGACGCCGGCCGCGCTGGCCCGGGTGGCCGAGCATGAGTGGGGCCGCGGGCTGGTCGGGTCGTGGGCGGGGTGGATCGACGTCGGCACCCGCGTCGGCGACCTGATCGGCACCGGCGTCCTGGGCGCGCGGTCCGGTGAGGTCCTGCTGGCCGACTCCACCTCGGTCGACCTCTACAAGCTGCTGGTCGCCGCCGCGGACGCGCGGCCGGGCCGCGACGTGCTGGTGTGCTGCGCCGACGACTTCCCCACCGACCGCTACGTCGTCGCCGGCGTCGCCGCCGCCCGCGGCCTGACCGTGCGCGAGGTGCCGGCCGACGTCGACGAGGGGCTCGACCCGGCCGTGCTCGCCGGCGCCCTGGACGACCGCGTCGCCGTCATCGTGCTGTCGGCGGTGGCCTACCGCTCAGGCGCGCTGGCCGACGTCGCGGCGGTGACGGCGGCGGCCCGCGCGGCCGGCGCGCTGGTGCTGTGGGACCTCTCGCACGCCGCCGGCGCGGTGTCGCTGGACCTGGCCGCGAACGGGATCGACCTCGCCGTCGGCTGCACCTACAAGTACCTGGGCGGCGGGCCGGGGGCGCCGGCGTTCCTGTACGTGCGGCGGGAGCTGCAGGAGTCGCTGCGCCAGCCGATCTGGGGCTGGTTCGGCCAGCGCGACCAGTTCGCCATGGGCCCGGCCTACGACCCGGTGCCGGGGATCGGGCGGTTCGCCGTCGGGACGCCGCCGGTGCTCGCCGCGGCCGCGGTGGAGGTGGGCGTGCGGCTGGTCGCGGAGGCCGGCGTCGACCGGCTGGCCGCCAAGGGACGGGCGCTGTCGGGTCTGCTGGTCGCGCTCGCCGACGCCCGGCTGGTGCCGCACGGCGTGACGCTGGCCAGCCCGCGCGACCCCGCCCGGCGCGGTGCGCACGTCACGCTGGCGCACCCCGCGGCGTGGCAGCTGACCCAGGCGCTGGTCGACCGCGGCGTCGTCCCCGACTTCCGCACGCCCGACCGCGTCCGCCTCGGTCCGGCGCCGCTCTACACCCGCTTCGTCGACGTCTGGGACTCCGTCGACCGGTTCCGCGCCCTGCTCGAGGACGGCGGCTGGACCGCCTACCCCGAGGAGCGCGCCCGCGTCACCTGATCAGGGACCCCACTGCCCCCCACCACTCGCGAGCTCGCAGCGGGCCCCTGCAGCGGGGCCGTGTCAGGACCGGGCGAAGACGACGAGGTTCTCGGTGGCCGCGTGCGTGGTGTCGCGCTGGAAGCAGGTGACGAGCACCAGCCGCCCCGGCACGGCCTCCCACACGTCGGCGGCGTCGGGCAGCTCCCCCTTGGCCACGCGCTCGGTCCGCTCGACGGTGTAGTCGACGGTGCCCTCGGGGGTGCTCACCTCGACCACGTCGCCGGGGATGAGGCTGCTCCCGGAGGCGCCGTCGTCCACGAGGGTGTCGAAGCCGTAGTCGCCGGTGCCGGTCGAGTGGGCGGCGAGGTAGAGGGTGTTGTCGGCCTCCCCCGCCGAGCCGACCGGGGAGCCGTAGGGCTCGATCCAGTAGGCCGCGGTCAGGGTCGGCGGGTTGATGACGCCGGCCCGCGGGGTGAGCGGCAGCACGGGCAGGTCCAGGCCCACCGCCGGGACGCGCACGTGCACGTCCGACGACGGCGTGGGCAGCGTCGTCCCCTCGGGTGGCAGCGTCGGCTGCGCCGGCTCGGCCACCGGGGCGCCGGCCGCGGCCACCGGGGCGGAGGACCCGGTGGCCGCGGCCGGCTGCCAGCCGTCGGTCAGGCCGACGGCGAGCAGCGCGCTCCCGCCGATCCCGAGGGCGGCGACCGCCGCGGTCGCGGCGGTGCGCCGCCCCGGTCGCATCAGGCCTCGCCCGTCCCGGTCCCGACCGCCGGACGGCGGCGCGTGCGGGCGACGGCGACGCCGCCGGCACCGGCGAGGAGCAGCAGGCCGGCCCCCGCGGCGACGGTGCCGCTACCGGTGGAGCCGGTCTCGGCCGAGGCGACGACGCCGGTGTTGGAGCGCAGGCCGGTGTTGGCGACGACGGCCTGGGTGCTCGGTGCCGCGGTGGTCGGCGCCGCGGCCGGCGTCCCGGCCGGGGCAGACACGGCGAGCTCCGCGACTACGATCGACAGACCCGACGCGAACGGCTGGCCGAGGACGAGGCCGTAGGAACCGGCGGCCAGTCCGGCCGGCACGGTCGCCGTGGCCGTGGAGCCGCTCACCCGGACGTCGAGCAGCACCGGGTCGGCGTCGGGGTCGTCGATGCTCTGCACCGCCACCTGGACACCGGTCAGGTCGGTCAGGCCGAGCTCCCGGAGAGCGGAGTCCGCGGTCAGGTCGAGGACGAGGTTCGCACCGGCGGTCACCGCGACCGGGCACGGCGTGGTGGAGCTCAGCGGGCAGGGCACCGACGCGAGGGCGACCAGCGCCGGCTCGACGGTCACCGCGGCCGGCGCGAGGGGGTCGGCGGGAGCGGAGAGGGTCAGGTCGTAGGCCACCGGGTCGACGAAGGTGAAGACGTCGGGGTCGTACGTCGTGGTGAGGGGCTCGAGGACCAGGACGGCGTCGTCGCCGACCGTCGGGTCGTCGGCCGGCAGGGTGACGGTGATGCTGCTGGTGCCCTCACCGGTCACGCTCAGCAACATGGGGTCGAGGGGCGCCGCCGTGGAGGAGTAGACCGCCTCCGGGTTGCCGTCGCCGTCGTCGTCGAAGACCAGGTCGGCCTCGACGGCGGAGCTGTCGAGCCCGGCGGGCAGGTCCACGGTGAGCGAGCCGGTGTACTCGACCGGCACCGGCGTGGGAGCGGCCGGGTCGGCCGAGGGGTCCAGGGGGACCGCGCCGCTGTTCTCGACCGGGTTGGAGAACAGCACGACCTGGGTCGGCGCGAGGGGGATGACGACGTCGGTCGCGGCGCCGGCGGGGGACGCGATCGCCACGAGCAGCACGGCGGTGCCGACGCCGGCGAGGCCGAAGCGCTGCACCTGCGGCCGGCGGGAGGGGGTGGAGCTGGACATGGGGACACCTTCCGGCGACCGCAGCGCCCCGACGGCGCTGACTGCCGCGGGAACGTAACGACACCGACCGGTGCACGTGAGGAGCCGACACGCATGACGGGACGCGTGTGACCTGGCGTGACCCCCGTGTGATCTGGGCACCGTCGGTTGGTCAGGAGTTGCCGGTCGCGCGGCCCTGCGACGCCCCGGGCCCGCAGATCCCGACGACGGTGCCGCGGCCCCGTCGCGGACGCCTCGGCGACTCCTGCCGATCGGCTCGCCGGCGCGTCCGGTCCCGTGCCCGACTCACCCCGGGTCAGGTCACGTCGGGTCGGGGACGCCGATCGGGTTGCGGTCGGGGAAGAGCCCGGCGGTGACGACGGCCCGGCGCAGCGGGGCCAGCAGCTCGGCCAGCCGGTCGCAGCCGGTGTCTCCCAGCGCCCGCCACGGCCCGAGCGCCAGCCGGTCGGTGTCGGCCTCGATGGCCGTCACCATCGCCAGGCCCTCCGCGCTGAGCTCCTCGCCGTCCAGCCAGCCGCGGCCGGACAGCTCCTCGGCCGCCGCCGCCCACGCCTCGTCGTCCCACCCGCGGGCGCGCTGCAGCCACTCCCGGTCGGTGCGCCCCGCGGCCGCCGCCAGCACGTGCGCGGCGGCGCCGGACACCTCGCGCCCGAGCAGCGCCGCGGTGTGCCCGTCCCCGCGGTGCTCCCGCAGCGTCGTGAGTGCCTGCCACAGCGCCAGGTGCGGCTCGGCGGGCAGGTCGAGCCCGGCGTTGGCGGCCGCCAGCGGCCGCCCGGGCTGGTCCACCGCCCGCGCCGCGACCCCGGCCAGCTCGGCGGCCTCCGCCGCCTCGGCCGAGGCCGCCCACTCCCCCAGCACCCGGTGCACGGCGGCGTCCACCCCGGCCAGGCGGGCCTCCAGCGCGGCGGCCGGCGTCACCGACGACCACACCGCCGGCACCCGGCGGGCGACGAAGCCGGGCGCGAAGTTGTAGAAGGTCGCCGTCACGACCTCCGGTCCGATCGGCCCGAGGGGCGCCGCGCGCAGGGCGAAGTAGACCGACCAGAAGCCGCTGAGCCCGACGGCCTCCCCCGCGGTCCGCGTCTCGTCGGCGAAGTAGGTGAGGGCGTGGAACGGCTCACCCAGCGCCCACAGCCGCCGCGCCGTGGCGGGAGATGTCATGCGCCATCCTCTCGACGGCCCCGCTGCAGGGGCCCGCCGCGAGCCTCTACCGGCCTGCCTGCAGGGGCCCGACGCGAGCCTGCGAGCGGCGGGGGGCAGGGAGGTCCTTCATGGGGGGCAGCGGGGTCCTTCCTCACGCCGACACGCTCTCGGGTACGCCGAGCCACTCCCGCCAGCGCGGGTCGACGCTGCGCGCGCCGAGCAGCCGCCAGGCCGCACCGCTGGGCGTCCGGGGCGGGTGCGGCAGCTTCCAGCCCAGCTCGGCCAGCGACCGGTCGGCCTTGGTGTGGTTGCACCGGCGGCAGGCGGCCACCACGTTGTCCCAGGTGTGCGTCCCGCCGCGGCTGCGGGGCACGACGTGGTCGATGCTCGTGGCCGAGCTCCCGCAGTAGACGCAGGTCTGCCCGTCGCGGGTGAACACCGCGCGGCGCGACAGGGGCACCTGGGCGGGGAAGGGCACCCGCACGTACCGCGTCAGCCGGACGACCACGGGGACGGCGAGGCTGACCCGCTCGGCGTGCACGACCTCCGCGGCGGTGTCGACGGGCTCGGCCTTCTCGGCGAGGACCAGCACGATGGCGCGGCGGCTGGAGACCACGCACAGCGGCTCGTAGGTGGCGTTGAGCAGCAGCGTGGCTGCCGTGGTGCCAGACGAGGGCACCGGCAGCCGGACGTGTGGGACGGGGTCGCGGCGCGGACCTGGGTGGCCCTCGACCGACCCGGGCGCGGAACGCGGCACGGATCACCTCCGGTCGCCCCGGACCGCCGTACCGGGGCGGCCCGTGAGCTCCTCCATCCTGCCCTGGACGGGCGCTCCGGCGCGCGCGGGAGGCCGGGCGCACGTCGGCGGGGGCGCCGCGGCCGCCGTTACGGTGGACCGGGTGCGCTACCCCGACGCCGAGAAGCTCGACCTGGTCGAGGACCTGCACGGCCACCGCGTGGCCGACCCCTACCGCTGGCTCGAGGACCCCGACGACCCGCGCACGCAGGCGTGGACCGCCGCCGAGGACGCCCTCGCCGCCGACGTCCTCGGCGCGCTCCCCCTGCGGGCCGACCTCGCCGCCCGCCTCGAGCAGCTGGTCCACGCCGGCGCGGTCGGGGTGCCGGTGCACCGCGGCGGGCGGGCCTTCTCCACCCGCCGCGACCCCGGCCAGGAGCACGCCGTCCTGCGGGTCCGCGAGACCGACGGCACCGTGCGGGTGCTGGTCGACCCCATGGCCGTGGACCCCTCGGGGACGACGACGCTCGACGCCTGGTCGCCGTCCTGGGAGGGCGGCCGGCTGGCCTACCAGCTCTCCACCGGCGGCGACGAGGAGTCGCGGCTGCACGTCCTCGACGTCGCCACCGGCGAGCAGCTCGACGGGCCGGTCGACCGCTGCCGCTACTCCCCCGTCGCCTGGCTGCCCGGCGGCGAGGAGCTGTTCTACGTCCGCCGGCTCGCACCGGACCAGGTGCCCGCCGGCGAGGAGCAGTTCCACCGGCGGGTGTGGCGCCACCGGGTCGGCGCCGACCCCGACGGCGACGTCCTCGTGCACGGGGAGGGGCTCGACCCGACCAACTACTACGGCGTGCGCACCAGCGCCGACGGCCGCTGGCTGGTCGTGTCCGCCTCGGCCGGCACCGCCCCGCGCGACGACGTCTGGCTGGCCGACCTCGGCGGGGACGGCGCCCTGCGCGAGCTGCAGGTCGGCGTCGACGCGCAGACCGCGGCGTGGGTGGCCCGCGACGGCCGGCTGTGGCTGATGAGCGACCGCGGCACCCCGCGCTGGCGGCTGGCCGTCGCCGACCCGGCCGACCCCGCGACCTGGGCGCCGGAGGCGTGGCGCGACGTCGTCCCCGAGCAGGCCGACGGCGTCCTCTCCGACGTGGCCCTCGTCGACGACCCGGAGGGGTGGCTGCAGGTGCTGGCCGTCCACTCCGTGGACGCCACCGACCGGCTCTCGGTGTGGGCCGGGGACGGCTCGGGACGGCTGACCGACGTCGCCGGCCCCGGCGTGGGCAGCGTCTCGGGCGTCAGCGCGCCCCCGGAGGGCGGCACCAGCGCGTGGGTCGGCTGGACCGACCACGCCACCCCGCCCTCGGTGCTGCGCTGGGACGCCGCGACGCCGGAGACCCTGACACCGGAGGAGCGCGCGCCGGTGGCCGGCGAGACGCCGGCGGTCACCGTCGTCGAGACGCACGCGACGTCGGCCGACGGGACGCCGGTGCACCTGTTCGTCCTGTCGGCCACCGGCACGCCGGACACCCCGCGCCCGGCGGTCCTCTACGGCTACGGCGGCTTCGACGTCGCGCTGACGCCGTCGTACTCGGCGCAGGCGCTGGCCTGGGTCGCCGCCGGCGGGGTGTGGGCGGTGGCCAACCTGCGCGGCGGCTCCGAGCACGGCGAGCAGTGGCACCGCGCGGGGATGCGCGAGCGCAAGCAGAACGTGTTCGACGACTTCGCCGCGGCCGCCGAGCACCTGGTGGCGCAGGGCTGGACGACGTCCGCGCAGCTGGCCGTGATGGGCGGCTCCAACGGCGGCCTGCTGGTGGGCGCCACCCTGACGCAGCGGCCCGACCTCGCCGCGGGCGTCGTCTGCAGTGCCCCGCTGCTGGACATGGTCCGCTACGAGCGCTTCGGGCTCGGTCGCACCTGGAACGACGAGTACGGCACCGCCGAGGACCCGGTCGAGCTCGGCTGGCTGCTGGGCTACTCGCCGTACCACGCGGTCCGGGAGGGCACCGCCTACCCGGCGACGCTGTTCACGACGTTCGAGTCCGACACCCGGGTCGACCCGCTGCACGCCCGCAAGCTGGCCGCCGCGCTGCAGGCCGCCACGGCCACACCGGCCGCCACGGCGCCGGTCGTGCTGCGCCGGGAGACGTCGGTGGGCCACGGAGCCCGGGCGGTGAGCCGCACCGTGGGCCTGGCCGCCGACCAGCTGGCCTTCCTCGCCGCCGCGACCGGCCTGTCGGGCTGGGGCGCGGCGGGTCCCTGACCGGTCGCGCCGACCTGACACGATGGGGAGTGATGAACGGTTCACCCTCCGTGCTCGCCGCCGCCGACGGCGTCCTGGCCGACTCCGTCCCCGCGTGCGTCGAGGACCCGACCACGCTGTGCGCCAAGGTCTACGGGCTGTCCGGCCTGGACTGGCTGGCCACCAACGCCGAGGCGCTGATCGAGAAGCCGGCGAAGATCCTGCTGGTCGTCGTCCTCGCCGCCGTCGTGCGGCTGCTGGTGCACCGGGCGGTCCGGCGGCTGACCGACCGCACCGCCACCGGGGCGGTGCCGACGATCCTGCGGCCGCTGCGCCGCACCACCGGCCCGGGCGACCCGCTGGAGCAGGCCGCCGCCCGCCGCACCCAGCGGGCCGAGGCGATCGGCTCGGTGCTGCGCAGCTTCGCCTCCTTCGTGATCCTGGGCATCGCCGTCGTGCTGGTGCTCGGTGAGCTCGGCATCGACCTGGCGCCGATCGTGGCCAGCGCCGGCGTCGTCGGGGTGGCCCTGGGCTTCGGCGCGCAGAACCTGGTCAAGGACTTCATCGCCGGGATCGGGATCATCCTCGAGGACCAGTACGGCGTCGGCGACGTCGTCGACCTCGGCGAGGCCAGCGGCACCGTCGAGGCGGTGGGCCTGCGGATCACCCGGCTGCGCGACGTCAACGGCGTCGTCTGGTACGCCCGCAACGGCGAGATCCTGCGGGTCGGCAACAAGAGCCAGGGCTACGCGCAGGTGGTCATCGACATGCCGGTCGCGCACGACACCGACCTCGAGCGCTGCCGCAGGCTGATGCAGGAGGTCGCCGACGAGATGTACGCCGAGGACGAGTGGACCGTGGTGCTGCTGGCCGAGCCCGAGTCCCTCGGCGTCGAGCAGATCACCGCGGAGGGCGTGTTCATGCGGGTCCAGGTGCGCTCGACCAACGCCGACCAGTGGCGGGTCGGCCGGGAGCTGCGCATGCGGCTCAAGGAGCGCTTCGTCGCCGAGGGCATCAGGACCCCGCCGCCGCTGATCGGCGCGGCCCCGGCGAGCGCGGCGGGTGCGCGGTGAGCGAGGAGGGCACCCGGCCGGCCACCTTCGGCGAGGTCTTCGCCGTCCGGGAGTTCCGCCCGCTGTTCGGCACCTACACGCTCTCCACGATCGGCGACGAGCTGGCCCGGGTGGCGCTGACGGTGCTGGTCTACCTGCGCACCGACTCCCCGCTGCTGTCGGCGCTGACCTTCGCGCTGAGCTTCCTGCCGTGGGCGGTCGGCGGGCCGGTGCTCGCGACGGTCGCCGACCGGTTCCCGCGGCACCGGGTGCTCGTCGCCAGCGACGTCGCCCGCGCGGTGCTGGTCGCCGCCATGGCGGTGCCCGGGATGCCGCTCGTGCTGCTGCTGGTCCTGCTGCTGCTGGTCTCGCTGCTGGCCCCGCCGTTCGAGTCGGCCCGCTCGGCGCTCATGGCCGACGTCCTCGAGGGCGAGCGGTACACGGTCGCGACCTCGCTGACCAACGTGAGCCTGCAGGTGGCACAGGTGATCGGCTTCCTCGTCGCCGGCGCGCTGGTCACCGTGTTCAGTCCCGCGCTGGTGCTCCTGGTCGACGCGGCGACCTTCGCCGTCTCCGCGGCCTGGCTCGCCGTCGCGCTCGAGCGCCGGCCGGCGCCGGTGGCCGAGGCGGGGGACGACGCGGCGGGCCCGTCGTCGGTGTGGCGGGACGCCGCCGAGGGGCTGCGGCTGATCGGCCGCACGCCCCGCCTGCTGTCGATCATCGGGCTGCTGTGGACCGGGACGATGTTCGCCAACGCCGCCGAGGGCATCGCCGTCCCGCTGACCGCGTCCCTCGGCGAGGGCCCCGCCCAGCTGGGCCTGCTGCTGGCGGCCAACCCCCTGGGCGTGACCATCGGCGGGCTGGCGGTCGCGCGGCTGCTGGGGACGGCGCGCAGCGAGCGGCTGATGCCGGTGCTGGTGGCGCTGTCGCTGGCGCCGGTGCTGCTCGCCGGGCTGGTCGCCGTGGCCGCCGGGCCCGGGCGGGGGACGTACGCGCTCGTCGTCGCCCTGCTGTTCGTGGCCGGGCTCGGGGCGTCGTGGACGATCCCGCTCAACGTCTCCTTCGTGCAGGCGGTGCCGGCGGCCTACCGCGGCCGGGCCTTCGGGGTGGCCGTCAGCGGCCTGTACGGGGTCCAGGGTCTCGGCGCGCTGGGCGCCGGGCTGGCGGCCGAGGAGGTGCCGCCGGGTGCCGTCGTCGCGGTGGCCGGCGCGCTGGGCCTGCTCGCCGTCGTCCCGCCGCTGCTCGGCTTCGTCCGCACCCGGCCCGCCGTGGCGGGGGACGGCCCGGCTGCGGGACCATCGGTGTCATGAGCGAGGCGAGCCGGTCCCTGCCCTCGGCGCGGACCTTCTACGAGGAGGTCGGTGGCGAGCCGACCTTCCGGCGGCTGGTCGCCCGCTTCTACACCGGCGTGCGGTCCGACCCGGTCCTCGCGCCGCTGTACCCGCAGGACGACTGGGAGGGCGCCGAGACGCGGCTGCGGATGTTCCTGCAGCAGTACTGGGGCGGCCCCACCACCTACCAGGAGCAGCGCGGGCACCCGCGGCTGCGCATGCGGCACGCGCCGTTCGCCATCGGCCCGGCCGAGCGCGACGCGTGGCTGCGGCACATGCGCGACGCCGTCGACTCCCTCGACCTGACCGCGGAGCAGGACGCCACGCTGTGGGGGTACATGGAGATGGCCGCCCGCAGCATGCAGAACCGCATGGAGAGCCGCTGAGCCAGGACCCCCCTGCCGGCCGCGCCCCTGGTCGCGGAGCCGGCACCGCCGCCCGCAGGTAGCATCCACCCCGTGACACAGCGTCGCGGGGCGACGCGGACGCACGGTCGGCCCACCCCGTGGTCGGCGGCTCGTCGGGGGAGGTCCACCGGTCCATGACGCTGCTCCAGGTCGAGGGTCTGAGCAAGTCGTTCGGGGCCCGGCGCGTCCTGCGCGACGTCTCCTTCGCCCTCGCCGAGGGCGAGATTGTCGGCCTCGTCGGCACCAACGGTGCGGGCAAGTCGACGCTCGGGGACGTCGTCGCGGGGATCACCGCGGCCGACGGCGGGCGGATGACGCTGCTGGGCCACCCCTACGCGCCGCTCTCGGCGCAGGACGCCCGCCACCAGGGCGTCGGCGTCGTCGAGCAACTGGTCCGCATCGACCCCGCCCTCACCGTCGCCCAGGCCGTCTTCCGCGGCACGCCGCAGGCCGGCCGCCCGCAGGAGGAGCTGCGCCGCCAGGCCCAGGTGCTGCTCGCCGAGGTGGTCCTCGACGTCGACCCGGACACCCTCGTCGGCGAGCTGCCGCACTTCGTGCACGGCCTGGTCGAGACCGCCCGCGTGCTCGCCGAGGACACCCGGCTGGTGGTGCTCGACGAGGTGTCGGCGGCGCTGCTGCCCTCGGAGGTCACCGGCCTGCACGCCGTGGCCGCGCGGCTGAGCCGGCAGGGCCGGGGCGTGCTCTACATCAGCCACCGGCTGCCCGAGATGCTCGAGGTGGTCGACCGGGTGCTGGTGCTGCGCGACGGGCGGATCGCCCTGGACAGCCCGGCCGCGCAGCTCGACCCGGTCCGGCTGGCCGCCGAGACGGTGGGCGAGCCGGTGTCGGTCCCGGTGCGCCGGGAGACGGTGAGCGCGCTGCCGGCCCCGCGGGACGACACGGCGGCCCCGCGGGAGGAGGCACCGGCCCCGCCGCAGGACGCGCCGGTGCCGGCCCGGCCGGCGCCGTCGGAGGAGGTGGCGCTGCGGGTGTGCAACCTGCGGGTGCCCGGCCGCGTCGAGGGCGTCGACCTCGTGCTGCGCCGCGGGGAGGTGGTCGGCCTGACCGGGCACCGCTCGTCGGGCGTCCGCGAGATCGCCGGCGCCCTGTCCGGGGAGTTCCCGGCGATCACCGACGAGATCGAGCTGCACGGCGAGCCGCGCTCGCTGGACCCCGCGGCCGACACCGGACCGCTGCGACTGCCGGTCTACCGCCCCGACGAGGACGCCTACGGCGTCGACCCGGGCGAGACGATCGCCCGCTCCCTCACCCGGGAGGCGTGGGGGGCGCTCACCGACGTGCGCAAGGAGATCGCCACCCTGCGCGGCGTCATCCGCACGGTGCACGAGCTCGACGTCAAGACGCTGAGCATCCGCACCGTCGTCGGCGCGCTCTCCGGCGGCGACCGGCACAAGCTCGCGCTGGCGCGGTGGATGGCCTCGGCCCGCGACGTCGTCGTCCTGCACGAGCCCACCCGCGGGCTCGACGTGCGGGCCCGCCGCCAGGTGCGCCGGCTGCTGGACGAGGCGACCGCGGACGGGACGTCGGTCGTGGTGGTGTCCGTGGACCCCGACGAGCTGGCCGAGTGCTGCGACCGGGTCGGCATCGTGGCCGAGGGCCGCGTCGCGCGCTGGATCGACACCCGGGAGCTGGCCGTCGACTCCGTGCGGGCGCGGATCGTCGAGGCCGCCACCACCGCGGCCTGACGAAGGACCCCCTTGCCCCCCACCTGGTGACGTCCTGGAGCGGCCCCCGTGCCGGGGCCCGCGCCGAGCTGGGGGTACCTCCCGCTTGCGGGGGACAGCGAGGGGTGGGGGGCAAGGGGTCCTTGTTCAGACGCTGACGGTGGCCGCGACGGCGCGCAGCTTGTGCCGGGCGAGCGCGAGGTTGGCGGTCACCCGGTTGAGCACGAGGTAGATGAACAGGCCCGCGTTGCCCTGGCCCTTGAGCACGTTGATCAGGTGGTACTGGCCCTGCAGCGTGATGAGGATGTCCTCGACCTCGTCCTTGAGCTCGAGGTCGGAGATGGTGCGCAGCTTGGCCCGCACCACGTTGGAGTTGCCGGCGGCCGCCACGTTGAGGTCGAACCCGGGCGTGCCGCCGGACGCGAGGGCCATGCCGCTGTCGATGTCGACGATCGCGGCGCCACTGGCGCCCTCGATCGCGAGCAGGTCGGCGATGACGTTGTCGAGTGATGCCACGGAGTGGGCTCCTGTCGTCTCGAGGGGAAGACGCAGCGGGCTGCTGCGGACCGGGTCGGGGTGCGACCCGGCTCGACCGGACGGACCGGACGTCTGGACGTGCACGGGACGGTCGCGGGGCGCCGGTGACCCGGCGTCGGGAGGGAGCGGACCGGGCGCCGGCGCGGGACGGGCCCCGCCGTCCGGTGCCCGCGGCGGCTGCGGCGGGAGCTCCGGCGGGAGCTCCTGCGGTGCGGTGCGCCCCCAGGACCAGAACGACGCCCACCACCCGGTTGCCACGCCGTCTCCCACCTCCCCCGAGCGGCTCCGCGACCCCAGACAACACGGCCCGGATGGGCCCGGCAAACCGGCGGACGTCCCCGCAGGTGAGCGTCCCGACACGGTCGGCGACCGCCTCCGCGGGGTCCGTGGGCGCCCGCCCCTGGGGTGGGGAGCCGCGCTCGGGTACCTTCCGCCAGGACCGCGTGGCCCCGTGGCCCGCCGCCTACGGAGGAGACGCCGTGAAGACCCGCGACCTCGCCTACGTCGCCCTGTTCGCCGCGATCGTCGCGGTGCTGGGGACGCTGCCGGCCATCAACGTCGGCCCGGTCCCGATCACCGCGCAGACCCTCGGCGTCATGCTGGCCGGCGCCGTCCTGGGCGCCCGCCGCGGCTCCCTCGCGGTGCTGCTGTTCCTCGTCCTGGTGGCCGTCGGTCTCCCGCTGCTGGCCGGCGGCCGGGGCGGGCTGAGCGTCTTCGTGGGCCCCACGGCGGGCTACCTGCTCAGCTGGCCGGTCGCCGCGTTCGTCATCGGGTGGCTGACCGAGCGCACGTGGGACCGCTACAACGTCCTGCGCGGCGCGCTGATCAACGTCGTCGGCGGCCTCGTCGTCATCTACCTGGTCGGCGCCCCGGTGTTCGCGTTGATCTCGGGCGGCTCCTGGTACGACGCGTTCCGCTTCGGTGTCGTGCCCTTCGTCCCGGGTGACCTGTTCAAGGCCTTCGTGGCCGCGGCGATCGCCGACGTCGTGCGGCGCAGCTACCCCGTCATCGAGCGTCCCCGGCGGGCCGCCGGCACCCGGTGAGGTTCCGCCGTCCCGGCGCGGCCCCCGCCGCCACCGCAGTCGCCGACCCCGGCCGCGGCATCGAACTGCACGGGGTCGGGCACCGGTACGGCGACCGGGTGGTGCTCGACGGCGTCGACCTGACCCTCACCGAGGCCCGCGTCGGCGTGGTGGGCGTCAACGGGTCGGGCAAGAGCACGTTCGCCCGGCTGCTCAACGGCCTCGTCGTGCCGTCCGCCGGGCAGGTCCTCGTCGACGGGCTGGACACGCGGACCCAGGTGCGGGCCGTGCGGCGCCGGGTCGGCTTCGTCTTCCAGGACCCCGACGCCCAGATCGTGCACCCCACCGTGGCCGAGGACGTCGCCTACGGGCTGCAGAACCAGGGCGTGCCGCCCGAGGAGCAGGCCGTCCGCGTCGCCGAGGTCCTCGAGCGGTACGGGCTGGCCGGGCACGCCGACCACCCCGCGCACCTGCTGTCGGGCGGGCAGAAGCAGCTGCTGGCCATCGCCGGCGTGCTGGTGATGCGCCCGGCCCGGATCGTCTTCGACGAGCCGACGACGCTGCTGGACCTGGTCAACGCCCGCCGGGTCGCCGAGCTGATCGCCTCGCTGGAGCAGCAGGTGGTCGTGGTGACCCACCAGCTCGACCTGCTCGACGGCTTCGACCGGGTGCTCGTGGTCGACGGCGGCCGCGTCGTGGAGGACGCTTCCCCGGGTCCGGCCGTGGCCGCCTACCGCGCGCTGGTGGCCGGCCGGTGACCCTCGCCCTCTACGTCCCGCGGGCCAGCGTCGTCCACCGGCTGCCGGCCGGGGCGAAGCTGCTGTCCCTGGCGGTGCTCGCCGTCGTGCTGTTCGTCCTCCCCACGCCGGCGGCGGCCGGCGCGGCGCTGCTGGGGACGCTGGCCGTGGGGCTGGTCGCCGCCCGGCTGCCGGTGGCCGTCCTCGCCCGGCAGGCGCGGGCGGTGCTGTGGTGGGTGGTCGCCCTGCTCGTCGTCCACGCGCTGACCACGGACCTGGCCACGGGCGTCTCCACGGTGCTGCGGCTGCTGACCCTGGTGCTGGCCGCGGCCGTGGTGACGGCGACGACGCGGATGAGCGCGATGGTGGCGGTGGTCGAGCGGGTCTGCGCTCCGCTGCGCCTGCTCGGCGTCCGGCCGGAGCGGGTGGGCCTGGTGATCACCATGGCGCTGCGGTTCATCCCGGTGCTCATCGAGCGGGCCGACCGGATCCGGGCCGCGCAGGCCGCGCGCGGCGGCTCGCCCCGCGGGGTGCGCGTGCTGCGGACGACCGTCGCGCCGCTGCTCGTGCAGGTCCTGCAGCTGGCCCACGACGTCAGCGAGGCGCTCGACGCCCGCGGCGCCGACGACGTCCCTCCCCCGCGCCGCCGGCACCCCCTGGAGGCGCAATGACACTGGGCTCGACGACCACCGGCTCCCTGCTCGAGATCTGGCTGACCCCGGCGGCCGCCGCCCCGATGCAACGGGTTCCGACGGCGCGGCTGCTGCCCGGGCGCGGCCTGGAGGGCGACCGCTACGCCCTCGGCGGCGGGACGTGGGCGCAGTACCCCGACCTGGAGAAGCAGCTGACGCTCATCGACGCCGGCGACGTCGCGGCCGTCGCCGCCGAGGTGGGCGTGCCGCTCACGCCCGGCGACACCCGCCGCAACCTGGTGACCACCGGGATCGACCTGCCGTCGCTCGTGGGCCGCTGGTTCGCCGTCGGCGACGCGCTGCTGTTCGGCGCCAAGCGCTGCCCGCCGTGCACCCACCTCGAGCGGCTGACCGGCGCGCGGCTGGTGAAGGCGATGGTGCACCGCGGCGGGGTCAACGCGGCGGTGTTCGCCGGCGCCGGGATCGCCCCGGGCGCCGTCGTCCGGCCCGTGTCCGAGGAGGAGGCCGCGCGCCGCGGGGCACCCACCGGCGCCGACCGGCCGGTGCCGCGGATCGTCGGGGCCTGACCGGGCCGCTCAGCCGGGGACCAGGCGGTAGAAGCGGAAGACCTCGTCGTCGACGTCGAGGACCTCGACGTCGGCGAACCCCGCCGCGCGGGCGTACCGGTGCAGCGTCGAGGGCCGCATGACCGTGCCGGTGGCCACCGAGGGGTGCCCGGACAGCCCGTCGGCCAGGCAGCAGGCGAGGCTGTAGCCGTACATCAGCCGCTCGACGTCGTCCCCTGGCGCGGTGAAGCGCTCGGCGACCCGCTCGTCCACGACCAGCACCGTTCCCTCCGGGCGGGCCAGGCGGCGCATGGCCACCAGCACCGGCACCGGGTCGGGCAGGTCGTGGACGCACTCGAAGGCGGTGACGACGTCGTAGCCGCCGGCCGCGGTCACCGTCGCCGCGTCGGTCACGGTGAAGCGGACGCGGTCGGCCACACCGGCCTCGTCGGCGTTGCGCCGCGCGGCCTGCACCGACGGCTCGTCGACGTCGAAGCCGTCGACGGTGGCCTGCGGGTAGGCCAGCGCGATGCCGATGGACGACCAGCCGAACCCGCAGCCGACGTCGGCGACCCGGCCGCCCCGGCGCAGCGCGGCGTCCACCTCGGGGATCGAGGGCAGGTACGGCTTCCCGAGCGGGCCGAGGAACAGCGGCCGGTTGGCGGCGGCCTGCGCCTCCCGCACGTCGGCCCCGTGCTGGGCCCAGGAGACGCCGCCGCCGGTGCGGTGCGCCTCGGCGAGCGCGTCGACCGACCGGCCGGCCGCGACGACGAAGCGGACCAGCGGCACGAGGTGCGCCGTGCTGAGGACGTCGGTGAGCGGCTCGGCGTGACCGGGCGGCAGGGCGAAGCGGCGGGCCGTGGGGTCGTCGGGGCGGTCCGGGTCGTCGGCGGCGGTCAGGATGCCGGTGACGGCCTGCTGCTCGAGCCACTCGCGGACGTAGCGCTCGGCGGTGCCGGTCCGCTCGGCCAGCTCGACGGAGGTGAGGGTGTCGGCGGCGGCCAGGGCGCGGTAGTAGCCGAGCCGGTCGCCGAGGTAGACGGCCTGGGCGTCCAGGGCGGCGAGCACGGTGTCGAACAGGCGCCCGGCGAGCGCCTCGGTGGCGGCGGTGTCCCCGCCGGGCGGCCGCGTGCCGGTGGTGGTCATCGCAGACGGGCTCCTCTCGGGACGGCCCCGGCCGGTCGGCCGACCGTGCCGGCGCGACCGATCCTGGCCCGTACCGCCGTCCTCCGGTGGCCGTCGTCGCGCCGTGCCTCCGCGCCGGCGCCGTCCGCGCCGCACCGCGTCCGGGCGGCGACCGCGGGTCCCGGAACCCGGCGGCGCCGCGGTCCGTGGTCTGGGTGTGGACGCTGTGCGCGCGCTGCTGAACCTGGTCTGGCTGGTCCTGCACGGCTGGCTGCTGGCGCTGGCCTACGCCCTCGCCGGGCTGGTGGCCTGCCTGCTGGTGGTGACGATCCCGTTCGGCGTCGCCGCGTTCCGGCTGGCCGGCTTCGTGGTGTGGCCCTTCGGGCGGACGACGGTGCGCGCGCCCGGCGCCGGGATCGCCTCGGCGCTGGGCAACCTGGTCTGGTTCCTGGTGGCCGGCTGGTGGCTGGCGCTGCTGCACGTGCTGGCCGGCATCGCCTTCTGCGTGACGATCGTCGGCATCCCGTTCGGGATCGCGTCGTTCGAGCTCGCCGCCGTGGGGCTGTTCCCGCTGGGCAAGCGGGTGGTCGGGACCGCGCCGCCGCGGGACTGGCTGCACGCGGGGAGCGGCGTCGTCCACGGCGCGCCGGCCCGCTGAGCCGGCGGCCCCCGGGGACGTCCCGGCCGCTCAGGTGCAGGCCTGGACGACCATGGCGACGCCCTGGCCGCCCCCGACGGCGATGGCCGCCAGCCCGAGCCGGCCACCGGGACGGCGGACCAGCTGCGTGAACAGCCGGACGGCGAGGACGGCACCCGAGGCGCCCCACGGGTGGCCGAGCGCGAGCGCTCCCCCCTCGGGGCAGACCCGCTCGGGGTCCAGGCCCAGCTCGGCGCAGCAGGCGAGCACCTGCCCGGCGAAGGCCTCGTTGAGCTCGACGACGTCGATCTCGTCCAGGGCCACCCCGGCCCGGTCGAGCGCCAGGCGGGCGGCCGGCACGAGGCCGCGTCCCGGCCGGTTCGGGTCCACGCCGGCCGTCGCGGTGGCGAGCACCCGCAGCCCCGGGACGCCGAGCCGGCGGTGGGTGACCGCGTCCACGACGGTGACCAGCGCGGCACCGTCGTTGACGCCGCAGGAGTTGCCGGCCGTGACGGTGCCGCCGGGCCGGAAGGCGGGGCGCAGCCGGGACAGCCGCTCGACCGTCAGCCCGTCGCGGGGGCGGTCGTCGCAGGTCACGCCGTCGACCGGCAGGAGCTCCTCGTCGAACCCGCCGGCGCGCCGGGTGGCGACCGCCCGCGCGTGCGAGCGCGCCGCGTACCGGTCCTGCGCCTCGCGGGGGATGCCGCGGTCGGCGGCCAGCAGGTCGGCTGCCGGGCCCATGTCCGGGTCACCCAGCGCGGCCGGCGCGAACGGCGCCCGCTGGTAGCGGGTGGGCCGGCCGCCGTCGTCCGGCGGCCAGGACCGCCACGGTGCCGTGGAGGCCGACTCCACCCCGCCGGCGAGGACCGCTCCGGGCTCGCTGCGCACCATCGCCGCCGCCAGCGCGATCGCCGCCAGGCCGCTGCCGCACTGCCGGTCGACGGTGAGGCCGGGGACCCCGACGGGCAGGCCCGCCTGCAGCGCCGCCACGCGGGCGACGTCCCCGCCGGGGCCGGTGCAGTTGCCGAGGACGACGTCGCGGACGGTGTGCGGAGCGATCCCGCACCCGGCCAGCCGACCGGCCAGCTCGCCGACCAGCGGCGCGGCGAGGTCGGCGGCGGTGAGGGAGGCCAGCGACCGGCCGGCGGTGCCGATCGGCGTCCGCAGCGCCTCGACGAGCACCGGCGCGTCGTCCGCGGCCGGCGTCACCGGCCGGCCGCCGACGGCAGCGCACCGGCGGCCGCCAGCGCGGCGAGCGCGGCCCGGTCGACCTTGCCGCCGGGGGTGAGCGGGAGCGTGGGCGCGTGCAGCCACCGGTGCGGCCGCAGCGCCGGCGGCAGCCCGGCGCGGGCGGCGACGCGGGCGGCCGGCAGGGTGGCCGGGTCGGACAGCACGGCGGTGACCACGGCGCCCAGCCGGGGGTGCGGCACGCCGAGCACGACGACCTCCTCGCCCGTGGCCCGGCGCAGGACCGCCTCGACGTCGGCGACGAGCACCGTGGCGCCGCCGGTGGTGATCGCCTCGGTCCCGCGGCCGAGGACGGTGAGCCCGTCGCCGACGAGCGCCCCGTGGTCTCCCACGGAGGCGAACCCGTCGGCGTCCTGCTCGAACGGGCCGGACGCCCCGAGGTAGCCCAACGACAGGTAGGGCGAGCGGATCCAGAGGCGGCCGGCGCGGACCTGCGCCTCGACGCCGGGGAACAGCCGCAGGTCCTCCGCGGAGGTGCCCCAGGCGACGAAGGACAGCTCCGCGGCGCCGTAGTAGTGGTGCACGCGGGCACCGGCTGCGGCGGCCCGGTCGGCCACCCGGCGGGGCAGCCGGTCCCCCGCGACGACGACGGTGCGCTCGCGCAGGTCGATGCCCTCGTCCAGGGCCGCGACGAGGACTGCGGGTGTCAGGTGGACGTGCGTGGCGTCGGCGACCGAGTCGACCACCTCGGCGCCGACCGCGCGGGCGTGCACGACGGCGAAGAGGTTCATCGTCGCCGCCAGCGGGCCGGGCACCCACACCCGGGCGCCCGGTCCCACACCGGCGAGCCGGGACACGTGCGGGAAGGAGTCGGTCCACGACGCGGTGGTGCGGACGACGGCGCGGGCCCGGCCGGTGGTCCCCGACGTCCGCAGCGCCACGAGATGGCCGCAGGCGGAGGCATCGAGGAAGGCCGCGACCGGGTCCGGCGCGGCCGAGACGTCGACGACTGGAGGGCACGGCCCCGGTGGTGTGGTCACGAGGCCGTGGGCTCGTCGACCCAGCGGCCGAGGAACTCCCGCTCGTCGGGCGTCAGCCGGCGGGGGCGGTCGATGGTGAAGTCGAAGGGCACCAGCAGCGTGCTGCCGGTGACGGCCAGCCGCTCGTGGTCGAACACCTCGTAGTGGCAGGTGAAGGCAGCGGCCCGGATGCCCGACACCCAGATCTGCACGTCGAGCGGACGGGCGGAGTAGACGACCGGGAGTCTGTACCGGATGTCGTGGGCCGCGACGACCGTGCCGCGGCGCAGGCCGGTCTTCTCCTCCAGCGACGCCTGCTCGAAGAACAGCGCCACGCGCGCCATCTCGAAGTACTGCAGGTGGACGACGTTGTTGACGTGGCCGTAGGCGTCCATGTCCGACCAGCGCATCGGGACCTGCACCGTGAACCGCACGGCCCCACCCTGCCGCACCGCCGCCGGGGACGCCGACGGACCCGGCGGGAGGCCTGCGGTCCTACGGTGCCGCTCGTGGACCCCTGGGACGACGGCGCGCCGGGCGTGCTGGTGCTGCCCTCGGGACGCCGGGTGCGGGGCCGTGGTCTGCGCGAGCCGCTGCCCCCGGGACCGCTGCCCGGGTTCGGCGTGTACCTGCTGGGCCGGCCGCCGGGGAACCTCGGCTGGCAGAGCCGCTGGGTGCGCTGGCCGGACTTCCGGCTGCCCGCCTCCCCGGAGGACCTCCGGCAGGCGCTGACCGAGGCGCTGGACCGGTCGGCGACCGAGCGGGTCGAACTCGCGTGCGGCGGCGGGACCGGCCGCACGGGGACCGCCCTGGCGTGCCTGGCCGTGCTGGACGGGGTGCCGGCCGCCGACGCGGTGGCGTTCGTCCGCCGCGCCTATCGCCCCCGCGCGGTCGAGACGCGCCGGCAGGCCCGCTTCGTCGCCGCCTTCGGCCCCTGAGACGCCGGCGGCCGGCCGGAGCGGCTGCTCCGTCCGGCCGCCGGTGACGTGCGGGGACGGTCGGAGGACCCCGTCCTCCTCACGCCTCGCAGGCTCGGCGCGAGCCTCGGGACGGGGCCGCTAGTCGCGGGTCAGCTTGCGGTAGGTCGCGCGGTGCGGGCGGGCGGCCTCGGGGCCGAGCCGGTCGACCTTGTTCTTCTCGTAGTCGGCGAAGTTGCCCTCGAACCAGAACCACCGGGACTCGCCCTCGTAGGCGAGGATGTGGGTGGCCACGCGGTCGAGGAACCACCGGTCGTGGCTGACCACCACGGCGCAGCCGGGGAACTCCAGCAGCGCGGACTCCAGGCTGGTCAGCGTCTCGACGTCGAGGTCGTTGGTCGGCTCGTCGAGCAGCAGCAGGTTGCCGCCCTGCTTGAGGGTCAGCGCCAGGTTCAGCCGGTTGCGCTCGCCACCGGAGAGCACCCCGGCCGGCTTCTGCTGGTCGGGGCCCTTGAACCCGAACGCCGCGACGTAGGCCCGCGACGGCATCTCGACGTTGCCGACCTTGATGTGGTCGAGCCCGTCGGAGACGACCTCCCACAGCGTCTTCTTGGGGTCGATGCCGCCGCGGGACTGCTCGACGTAGGAGATCTTGACCGTCTCGCCGACCTTGATCTCGCCGTCGTCGGGCTTCTCCTCACCGACCAGCATCTTGAACAGCGTGGTCTTGCCGGCGCCGTTGGGGCCGACGACCCCGACGATGCCGTTGCGCGGCAACGTGAAGGTCAGGTCGTCGATCAGCAGCCGGTCGCCGAAGCCCTTGGTCAGGTCGGCGGTCTCGACGACGACGTTGCCCAGGCGCGGGCCCGGCGGGATCTGGATCTCCTCGAAGTCCAGCTTGCGGAACTTGTCGGCCTCGGCGGCCATCTCCTCGTAGCGGGCCAGGCGCGCCTTGCTCTTGGCCTGGCGGGCCTTGGCGCCCGAGCGCACCCACTCCAGCTCCTCGGCCAGCCGCTTCTGTCGCTTGGCGTCCTTGGCGCCCTCGACCTTGAGACGGGTGGCCTTGGTCTCCAGGTAGGTGGAGTAGTTGCCCTCGTAGGGGTAGGCCCGGCCGCGGTCGAGCTCGAGGATCCACTGGGCGACGTTGTCGAGGAAGTACCGGTCGTGGGTGACGGCGACGACGGTGCCGGCGTACTTCTCCAGGTGCTGCTCGAGCCAGGCCACGCTCTCGGCGTCGAGGTGGTTGGTGGGCTCGTCGAGCAGCAGCAGGTCGGGCGCCTCGAGCAGCAGCCGGCACAGCGCCACGCGGCGGCGCTCACCGCCGGAGAGGACGGTGACGTCGGCGTCGCCGGGCGGGCAGCGCAGGGCGTCCATCGCCTGCTCGATGCGGGCGTCGAGCTCCCAGCCGTCGTGCTGCTCGATGACCTCCATGAGCTCGCCCTGCTCGCCCAGCAGCGCGTCGAAGTCGGCGTCGGGCTCACCCATCGCCGCGCTGACCTCCTCGAAGCGGGTCAGCGCGTCGCGCAGCGGCTTGACCGCCTCCTCGACGTTGCCCCGCACGTCGAGCTCCTCGTTGAGCGGCGGCTCCTGCAGCAGGATGCCGACGGTGGCGTCGGGCGCCAGCACCACGTCACCGTTGGAGGGCTGCTGCAGCCCGGCCATGATCTGCAGGACGGTCGACTTGCCGGCGCCGTTCGGCCCGACGACGCCGATCTTGGCGCCGGGCAGGAAGGACAGGGTGACGTCGTCGAGGATCACCTTGTCGCCGTGCGCCTTGCGGGCACGGACCATGGAGTAGATGTACTGAGCCACTGGGCGTTCGAGCCTTCCGTCGATTCGCGAGTGGCGGGCGGGCCGGCGGTGCCGGCCCGCCCGCGTGCGTCCTCCCTACCGATCCTCCCAGCCCGGGCGACTCAGACGTGCGCGGGCTCCGCGGTGAGGTCGGGGGTGTCCGCTCCGTACAACGTCTCGGGGTCCACCTCGTAGTCCCGCCCACTGACCAGGTCCTCGACCTCGCCGGGCAGCGCGCCCCCGTCGGTCAGGGCGCCGTCCCCGTCGGGCCCCGGCTCGGCCGGTCGCACCGATCGGGTGCGCCGGAACACCCCGGTGCCGCGGGCCAGGTTGTGGCCGACGGCCAGGGCGCGGATGCGCGGGGTGCTGCGCCTGCCGTTCTCGCCCTCCCAGCTGTGCGTGCTGAGCATGCCCTGGACGATGACCGGGTCGCCCTTGCTGACGCTGCCGGAGACGTTGCCCGACAGGTCGTTCCAGCACTCGACGTCGACCCAGAAGGTGCTGGCGTCGACGAACTGCTGGGTCTGGGTGTCGAAGCGCCGCGCGGTGGAGGCCAGGCGGAAGTTGGTGACCGTGCCGTTCTGCAGGCTGACGCGGCGCGGCGAGTCGGCGACGTTGCCGACGACGGTGACGTGGGTGTCGTTCACGGTGCTCCTCGGGGATCTCTCGTGGGGCCGGCACCGCGCCGGCCCGGGTCGACTCTCGCCCTGGCGGGGACGCGCGGACGGCGCGCTGAGCAGGCTGTGGAGGAGCCGCACCCTGTGGATGCCGGGACGCGGAGGTGTCGCCCCCGCCGGGAGGTGACGCACGGGTGCACCGGGAGGTGCCATCATCGGCGGCCGAGCGCCCGTAGCTCAGCGGACAGAGCAGCGGTCTTCTAAACCGCCGGTCGCAGGTTCGATCCCTGCCGGGCGCGCGCGAGGCCGTCCTGCGGTGCGGTGCAAGTCGGCTGCCAGGGCGCTGCAAGTCGCTCGCGCCACGGTGCTCCCGAGCACCCGGGGACGTCCCGGGACCGACCGAGGAGCCCGCCATGACGCAGGTCCACGACCCCCGCCAGCCGCACCCGGCCCCGAACGCCTTCGGCCCGCACCAGGCCCCGCACCAGGCCCCGCACGCCTTCGGCCCCGGCCCGTACGGGCCGCCGGCTCCCGGCTACGGCGCTCCGGGCGGCCTCGGCCACGGCCGGCCTCCGGTGCCGCCGCGGAGGAGCGCCCTCCCCGTGATCCTCGGCGTCATCGGGGCGATCGTCGTCCTGGCGGTCCTCGGCGTCGGCGCCCTGTTCCTCTTCGGCAGCCGGCAGCTGGACACCGCCGAGGCCGAGCGGCAGATCGTCTCGATCACCGAGGAGCAGACCGGCGTCACGGTGGCCGACGTCAGCTGCCCCGACGACGTCGAGCTGGCCGCCGGCACGGTGACCACGTGCACGGCCGCGGTCGAGGGTCAGGAGGTCACCTACACCGTCGAGCAGACCGACGACGAGGGCACCGTCCGCATCGACAGCGACCAGGTCTTCGTCCAGGTCGCCGACGTCGAGGCCAGCCTGACCGAGCAGTTCGCCACCGAGGCCGGCCTGTCGGTGGTCGCCTCCTGCGACGCCGGCGACCGCACGGTCCTCGTCGCCGCCGACGGCCTCGAGCTGACCTGCGAGGCGAGCCTGGTCGACGACCCCAGCGACACCGGCACGGTGACCGCCCTGATCGACGCCGAGGGCACCGTCACCTTCGACGCCGCCTGAGGCAGGACCCGGTCGGCGCCCCGTGACCCGGGCGCCGACCGGACGCGAGCGGCCCAGGACCCGTCCGGTCCTGGGCCGCTCGCGTGCGCCGGTGGGTCAGCGGGAGCCGGCGGGCACCCAGCCGATCGCCGGCGCCACGTGCCGGGCCACGTTCTCCAGCAGGCGCGCGTTGTACTCGACGCCCAGCATGTTCGGCACGGTGAGCAGCAGCGTGTCTGCCTCGCGGACGGCGGCGTCCTTGGCCAGCTCCTCGGCGAGCTGGTCGGGCTCGCCGACGTAGCTCTTGCCGAAGCGGGCACGCACCCCCTCCAATAGCCCGACCTGGTCCTGCCCCGACCGCTCGCCGCCGAAGTAGGCCCGGTCGAGGTCGGAGACCACCGGCAGGACGCTGCGGCTCACCGACACCCGCGGCTCGCGCTCCCACCCGGCCTCGGCCCACGCGGCGCGGAAGCGGGCGATCTGCTCGGCCTGCAGCTCGTCGAAGGGCACACCGGTGTCCTCCACCAGCAGGGTGGAGCTCATCAGGTTCATCCCCTGGCGGGCGGCCCACTCCCCCGTGGCCCGGGTGCCCGCGCCCCACCAGATCCGGTCGGCCAGTCCCGGCGACTGCGGCTGCACCGCCAGGCGTCCGCGTGCCCCGCCGGTCATCCCGGGGTCGGCGTCGACGACGGTCGCGCCGCGGACCGCGGCCAGGAACAGCGCCGTCTTCTCGCGGGCCAGGTCGGCGTCCGTGGTGCCCTCCGGCGGCACGTAGCCGAAGGCCTCCGAGCCGCGCAGCGCCGTCTCCGGTGAGCCGCGGCTCACCCCCAGCTGAAGGCGGCCGTCGGCGAGCAGGTCGGTGGCCGCGGCCTCCTCGGCCATGTAGAGCGGGTTCTCGTAGCGCATGTCGACCACGCCGGTGCCGATCTCGATGCGCGCGGTCCGCGCGGCCATCGCGGCCAGCAGCGGGAACGGCGAGGCGAGCTGGCGGGCGAAGTGGTGCACGCGGACGAACGCGCCGTCGAGGCCCAGCTCCTCGGCGGCGACGGCGAGCTCCACGCTCTGCACCAGCGCGTCGCGCGCGGTGCGCACCTGCGAGCCGGGCAGCGGCTGCCAGTGACCGAAGGACAGGAACCCGATCCGCTTTCCCGTGCCGGACGTCATGGACCCACCAGCGCGCCCGCCGGGGCGGGTGTTCCCGCTGGGACATCTAGTCACCCCGTGTGACCGGTCGACCACGACATTCCGAGGACGGGTTCCGTCACTCCGGGCGGCCGGTCGGCCACCCTGTCCGGGTGACTCTCAGCGCCCCCCACGTGCCGCGGCCCCGGGACGACCGGCCCGGCGGTCCCGCGACGGGGACGAGGCTGCGGGCCATCGACACGCTGCTGGCCGACCGCGGCCAGCTGTTCCGCGCCCTGTTCCTCTCCTCGCCGGTCCCCCAGGCCCTCGTCGACCTCGACGGTCACCTGCTGGTGGTCAACGACGCGCTGTGCGCGCTGGCCGACCGCGGGATCGACGACATGGTCGGCCGGCACGTCGACCTGCTCGCTCACCCCGACGAGGCCCCGCTCGCCGAGCGCCCCGACGCCGGCGGCGAGGCCCGCCTCGACCCGTGGCTGCGCCGGGACGGCGAGCGGCGCCTGCGCCGCGCCGACGGCAGCGAGCTGTGGGTGCAGCAGTCGCACGACGTCGTCCACCGCAGCACCGGCGAGCCGCAGTTCGTCGTCCTGTCGCTGGTCGACGTCACCGACCGGCGCCGGGCCGAGGAGGACCTGGTCCGCCGCGCGTTCACCGACCCGCTCACCGGGCTGCCCAACCGCCGGGCCCTCACCGACCGGCTCCACCACGCGCTGGCCCTCTCCCGCCGCCGCGGACTGCAGGTCGGCCTGGTGCACCTGGACCTCGACCGGTTCCACGCGGTCAACGACACCCTCGGCACCGAGGCCGGTGACCTGCTGCTCAGCCAGGTCGCCGACCGGCTGCGCTGGAGCACCCGGGTCGAGGACACCGCCGTCCGGCTCGGTGCCGACGAGTTCCTCATCCTCGCCGAGGACGTCGAGGACCTCGACGGCCTGCGCGCCCTGGCCGACCGGCTGCTGTCGGTGCTCGACGACCCGTTCCAGGTGGGCGGCCGGGAGATCGTGCTGTCGGCGAGCGTGGGCCTCACGCTGGGCTCCGACGTCGCCCCCGACGACCTGCTGCGCCAGGCGCACGGCGCGCTGACCCGGGCCAAGAGCGACGGCAGCCGCGCGCGCATCGAGGTGCACGACGGGGTGCTCACCGACGACGAGGTCGACCTGCTGCAGCTGGAGGCCGACCTGCGGCGCGCGCTGGACGGCGACGAGCTGCGGCTGTTCTACCAGCCGATCGTCGACCTCTCCGACGAGACGCTGCTGGGCTACGAGGCGCTCATCCGCTGGCAGCACCCGACCCGCGGCCTGCTGCCGCCGGGCGCCTTCCTCGAGGCCGCCGAGAACAACCGGCTGACCTCCCGGCTCGGCGCGTGGGTGCTGCGCCGTGCCTGCCTGGACGCCGCCGGCTGGCCGGCCGGGCTGCGGGTGCACGTCAACGTCTCCGCCCGCCACCTCGCCGAGGCCGGGTTCAGCGACCTGGTCGGCGCCGCGCTGGACGAGTCGGGGCTGGCGCCCGGGCGGCTGGAGCTGGAGATCACCGAGTCGACGGCGCTGTTCGCGGAGGAGGCGACGCTCGAGGCGGTGTCGGAGGTGACCGCGCGCGGCGTGACGCTGGCCCTCGACGACTTCGGCACCGGCTACTCGGCGATCACCGCGCTGCACCGGCTGCCGATCCACACCGTCAAGATCGACCGCTCCTTCGTGGCCGACGTCGTCACCCGGCCCTCCACCGCGGCGCTGGTGCAGGGACTGCTCCAGCTGGGCCTGGGGATGGGCCTGCAGGTCATCGCCGAGGGCATCGAGGACCTCGACCAGGCCGAGTGGCTGCGCAGGCACGGATGCGCGATGGCGCAGGGCTACGCGTTCGGCCGCCCCGCGCCGCTGCCCAGCCGCACCGACACGACCGCCGCCGAGGCGCTGGTCGGGCAGGCCGCCGAGGAGGCCGCCGCGGTCCTCGAGGCGGTCACCGGCGAGCTGGAGGCCGTGGTGGACGCCGTCCCGGCCGGCGCCGACGGCATCGACCTGTTCCCGCTCGAGGACACCGTGCCGCCGCCCTCGCCGCGCCCGTTCCTCAAGGTCGTCGACGAGCCGCCCGCCGCCGAGAGGGATGACGACCAGGCGTGAGCCGCGTCGTGCTCTGCCCACAGGTGTGGGCAGAGCACGACGACCCGCGGGAGGACCTACACCCGGGGCAGCGCCAGCGGCACCGGGCGCTTGGGCTCCCGGCCGTCGCCGGACGAGCGGCCGCGCACCCGGCGGGCGATCCACGGGGCGACGAAGCCGCGCACCCACGCGGCCTCCTCGGCCAGCGCCGCCCGCAGCGCCCGCGGCGGGGCCGGCGGCAGCGGGGTGCGCCAGTCGTCCCCGGTGACCGGGACGCCGAGCGCGGCGGCCGCGGCCAGCGCCGTCCGCCGGTGGCCCTCAGCGGTCAGGTGGATGCGGTCGCCGTCCCACAGCCGCCAGTCCAGCAGCCAGTCCGCGCCCCACTGGTCGAGGACGACGGCGCCGTGCCGCGCGGCGATCGACCACAGCGAGGCGTTGAACACCGCCACCCGGCCGCGGGTGCGCCGGATGATCGGCGTCAGCCGCGGGTCGACGCCGGTGGCCAGCAGCACGTCGGCGCCGTCGGCCCGGAAGCCGGCCACCGCCTCCTCCAGCGCGGCGGCCAGCCGGTCGGGGTCGGCGCCGGGGCGCAGCAGGTCGTTGCCGCCGGCCACGAGGCTGACCAGGTCCGGCCGGGCGGCGCGGGCCACCGGCACCTGCTCGGCGAGCACCTGCGGCAGCAGCCGCCCGCGGATGGCCAGGTTGGCGTACTCCAGGTCGGTGCCCGGCGACACCGCCGCCGCGTGGACGGCGAGGTGCCCGGCGAGCCGGTCGGCCCAGCCGCGGTACTCGCCGGGGCGGTCGGGGTCGGGGTCGGCGAGTCCCTCGGTGAAGGAGTCGCCGAGGGCGACGTAGCGGCGCCAGGAGGTGCGGGACGGTGCGGGCACGGACCCCACTCCAGCACGCCGCGGGCGCCGGGTCAGGGCCGGGTCAGGGCGCGCCGGGACCCAGCGCGCCGGGCTCGTCGCGCAGCCGGGCCCGCAGGTCGGGCGGGAGGTGCTCGAGCAGCTCGTCGGGCAGGTAGGGCAGGTCCAGCAGGGAGAGCTTGACCCGGGTGCGCGCCGCGGACCGTGAGCCCTCGATGCGCACCAGCTGCCCGGCGTCGGGCCGGTAGGAGACGGCCAGGTCGTCGCCCGGCTGCAGCCGGCCGGTCAGGACGCCGTCGAGCTCCACGGCCGGACGGCCGCCGCTGATGGTGAGCAGCAGCGTGTCCTGCCCGCCGAGCACGACGGTGCGGGAGATCCCCTGCATCGGCGCCGCGGGCGTGATCAGGATCCCCTCCAGGCCGGGGCTCACCACCGGGCCGCCGGCGGCGTAGGTGTAGGCCGTCGAGCCCATGGCGGTGGCCAGGATGACCGCGTCGCAGCGGTAGTGCCCGTAGCGCTCCCGGCCACCAGCTCCACCCCCGCGCCGCCGGTCCACGCGGCGACCTGCCGGACGGCCGGGGAGCAGTCGCGGGTCGGGTGCAGCACCAGGCCGACGCGGACCAACGCTCAGCCGCGCCAGGTCTCGAGCAGCCGCAGCCAGATCTCGCTGATCGTCGGGTAGGCCGGGACGGCGTGCCAGAGCCGGGAGATCGGCACCTCCCCGACGACCGCGACCGTGGCCGACTGCAGCAGCTCGGCCACCGCCGGGCCGACGAAGGTGACGCCGAGCAGCACCTCGCGCTCGGGATCGACGACCGCGATCGCCGTCCCCTCGTAGCCGTCGGCGAACAGCGCGGCGCCGGCCACCGAGCCGATGGGGTACTCCACGACGCGGTGCGGCAGCCCGGCCTCCCGGGCCTGCGCGCTGGTCAGGCCGACGCTGGCCACCTGCGGGTCGGTGAAGACGACGGCGGGCGTGGCGGCGCGGTCGGCGGTGGCCACGTGCGGCGACCAGTCCTCGGTCGAGACCTGCTCGCCGCGGGCGCGGGCCACGATCGCCGCGCCGGCCTGGCGGGCCTGGTACTTGCCCATGTGGGTGAGCAGCCGGCGGCCGTTGACGTCACCGACGCCGTAGAGCCAGGGCAGGCCGCGCACCTGCAGCGTGTCGTCGACGTCGAGGGAGCGGCCGGGCTCGAGGCCGACGGTGTCGACGCCGATGTCGGTGGTGCGCGCCCGCCGGCCGACCGCGACCAGCACCTCGTCGCCGCGGACCTCCTCTCCGTCGACGGTGAGCACGACCTCGTCGGACTCGCGCCGGGCGGCCGCCACGTGCGCGCCGAGGCGGACGTCGACACCGCGGTCACGCAGCGAGGCGAGCACCGCCTCCCCGGCCTGCGGCTCGGCGCCGGGCAGCAGCCGCTCCCCGCGCTGCAGCAGGGTCACCTGCGAGCCGAGCGCTTTCCAGGCGAAGGACATCTCGCAGCCGACGTAGCCGCCGCCGACCACCAGCAGCCGGCGGGGCGCCTCCTTGGCGCTGGTGGCCTCGCGCGGCATCCACGGCTGCACGTCGGGCAGGCCCTCGACCGGCGGCACCGCAGGGGCCGACCCGGTGCAGACGGCGACGGCGTGCCGGGCGGTCAGCCGCGTCGTCCCGCCGTCGGGCCGGGTGACGACGACGGTGCGCTCGCCGTCGAGCCGGGCGGTGCCGCGGAGCAGGTCGATGCCGGCGCCCTCGACCCACTGCACCTGCGAGGTGTCGTCCCAGTCATGGGTGAAGGAGTCGCGGCGCTCGAGGGTGGCGGCGACGTCCTGCTCCCCCGTGACGGCGGCCGCCGCGCCCCGCACCGCCCTGACCTGCTCGATGGCCTCGGTGCCGCGCAGCAGCGCCTTGCTCGGCATGCACGCGTAGTAGGAGCACTCACCACCGACCAGGTGCTCCTCCACCAGCACCGCGGACAGGCCGCCGCGGACGACGACGTCAGCGAGGTTCTCCCCGGTCGGGCCGGCCCCGAGCACGACGACGTCGTAGGTCCCGTCTGCGTTGGTCTCTGCGCTGGTCTCTGTGCTGGTCTCCTCTGCGCTGCTCACCGCCCCATCCTCACCGTGTGGTCGACTGGCCGCCATGCCCCCGGACCGGCCCCCCGTCGACGCCGCCGCCTACGCCGCCGCGCTGCGCCAGTACGCCGCCGGGGTCGCCCTGATGACCGTCCGCGACGACACCGACGACGTCGGGACCACGGTCACCTCGGTGATGAGCGTCTCGGCCGACCCGCCGCTGGTGGCCGTCGGGCTGACCGCCGAGGGCTACCCGGCCGAGGTCCTGGAGGCGGTGGGCAGCTGCGCGCTGACCGTGCTCGCCGCCGGGCAGGCGATCCTGGCCAGCCGGTTCTCCTCCGCCGGCCGGCCCGGGGCGCGGCACCTGCTGGAGTCGGTGCCGTGGTCGCGGGCCGCGGGCAGCGACGCGATCGTGCTCGACGGCGGCGTCGTCGCGCTCGACTGCCGGCTCGACCGGCTGGTGCCCGCCGGCGACCACGTGCTCGCGCTGCTGGCCGTCGTCGGCGTCCCGGTGCTGCGGGAGGACGCCGCGCCCCTGCTGCGCCTGCGCGGCCGCTACGTCGACGCCCCCGGAGGCCGTTAGCGCGACGGGACCCTCCTCGGGGTCCCGGAAGCTCGGGGTCCCGGAAGCTCGGGGTCCCGGAATAGGGTCGGGGGCGATGAGCCAGCCGCAGACCCCCGTGCCGTCCGCGCTCCGGCGCGCCCTCGCCCGCGCCGAGCGGGGGGTGACCCTCGACGCCGGCGAGGCCGAGACCCTGCTCTCGGCCCGCGGGCTGGCCGACGGCGAGCCGCTGGACCGGCTGCTGACCGCCGCCTCCCGGGTCCGCGACGCCGGGCTGGCTTCGGCCGGGCGGCCGGGCGTGGTCACCTACAGCCGCAAGGTGTTCATCCCGCTCACCCACCTGTGCCGCGACCGCTGCCACTACTGCACGTTCGTGACCACGCCCGGGCAGCTCCGCCAGGAGGGGAAGGCACCGTTCCTCTCCCCCGACGAGGTGCTGCAGGTCGCCCGCGACGGCGCCGCGCTGGGCTGCAAGGAGGCGCTGTTCACCCTCGGCGACCGCCCCGAGGAGCGCTGGCCGGTCGCCCGCGAGTGGCTGGAGGCCCACGGCTTCGACTCCACGCCGGCCTACCTGCGCGCGATGGCCATCCGGGTGCTCGAGGAGACCGGGCTGCTGCCCCACCTCAACCCCGGCGTCATGACCTGGGAGGAGGTGCAGCGGCTCAAGCCGGTGTCGGCCTCGATGGGGATGATGCTCGAGACGACGGCGACCCGGCTGTGGTCGGAGCGCGGCGGCCCGCACTTCGGCAGCCCCGACAAGGAGCCCGCCGTCCGGCTGCGGGTGCTCGAGGACGCCGGCCGCTCCGCCGTCCCCTTCACCACCGGCGTGCTGCTGGGCATCGGCGAGACGCCGGCCGAGCGGGTCGAGGCGGTCCTGGCGATCCGGGCCGCGCACTCCCGGCACGGGCACGTGCAGGAGGTCATCGTCCAGAACTTCCGGGCCAAGCCGCGCACCGCGATGGCCGCGCACGACGACCTCGCGCTGCAGGAGTACGTGGCCGCCGTCGCCGTCACCCGGCTGCTGCTCGGGCCGAGGATGCGGGTGCAGGCGCCGCCGAACCTGTCGGACTCCACCGAGCTGGGCCTGCTGCTGCGCGCCGGCGTCGACGACTGGGGCGGGGTCAGTCCGCTGACCCCCGACCACGTCAACCCCGAGCGGCCCTGGCCGAACACCGACACGCTCGCCGCGCTCAGCGCCGAGGGCGGGTTCACGCTGCGCGAGCGGCTGGCCGCCCAGCCCCGCTACGTGCTCGAGCCCGAGCCGTGGCTGGACCCGCGGGTGCGCCCGCACGTCGCCGCGCTGGCCGGGCCCGACGGGCTGGCGGTCGAGGGCCGCATCCCCGCCGGGCTGCCGTGGCAGGAGCCCGACGAGGCCTGGGTGTCCTCGGGCCGGGTCGACCTGCACGTCGAGGTGGACACCGTCGGGCGCACCGGCGACCGGCGCAGCGACTTCGACGCCGTCTACGGCGACTGGGCCGAGCTGCGCGACCGGACGACGGCCGCCCGCGACGGGCACTCCACCGCGCTGGCCGTGGGTGACCCGGAGGTGCACGCGGCGCTGCGGGCCGCCGAGCGCGACCCGGCGGGGCTGTCCGACGGGCAGTACCTGGCGCTGCTGGGCGCCGACGGCCCCGACCTCGAGGCGCTGTGCGCGCTGGCCGACGCCGTCCGCCGCGACGTCACCGGCGACGACGTCACCTACGTCGTCAACCGGAACATCAACTTCACCAACGTCTGCTACACCGGCTGCCGGTTCTGCGCGTTCGCCCAGCGGCGCACCGACGCCGACGCCTACACGCTGTCGCTGGCCGAGGTCGGCGACCGGGTCGACCAGGCGTGGGCCGCGGGAGCCACCGAGATCTGCATGCAGGGCGGCATCCACCCCGACCTGCCCGGCTCGGCCTACCTGGACCTGATCGGTGAGGTGAAGCGCCGGCAGCCCGGCATCCACCTGCACGCCTTCTCCCCGATGGAGATCGTCAACGCCGCCGCCCGCACCGGGCTGTCGTTCGCGGACTTCCTCACGGCGGCGAAGGAGGCCGGGCTCGACAGCGTCCCGGGCACGGCGGCGGAGATCCTCGACGACGACGTCCGCTGGGTGCTGACCAAGGGCAAGCTGCCCGCCGCGACCTGGGTGGAGATCATCTCGACCGCGCACCGGGTGGGCATCCCGACGACGTCGACGATGATGTACGGCCACGTCGACACCCCGGCCCACTGGGTGGCGCACCTGCGCACGCTCGCCCGGCTGCAGGACGACACCGGCGGGTTCACCGAGTTCGTGCTGCTGCCCTTCGTGCACCACAACGCGCCGATCTACCTCGCCGGCGTGGCGCGGCCGGGGCCGACGGTACGGGAGAACCGGGCACTGCACGCCGTCGCGCGACTGCTGCTGCACGGGCGCATCCGGAACGTGCAGACCTCCTGGGTCAAGCTCGGCGAGGCCGGCACGCGGGCGGTGCTGCAGGGCGGGGCCAACGACCTCGGCGGCACGCTGATGGAGGAGACGATCAGCCGGATGGCCGGCAGCGAGAACGGGTCGCTGAAGACCATCGCCGAGCTCGAGGCGGTCGCGGCGTCCATCGGCCGGCCGGCGCGGCAGCGCACCACCGAGTACGGGACGCCGTCGGCCGAGCGGCTGGCCACCGCCCGCTCCGACGAGGGCCGCCGCCGGCTCACCCTGTCGATCACCCCCGCCTGAACCCCGTCGAGATCGCGCGATCTCGGCGCCCAGGCCGGCCTGGGCGGTCGAGATCGCGCGATCTCGACCGAGGGAACACGACGCGACGGGACCTGCGCCCCCGAGCGCGCAGGTCCCGTCGCGGGTCCGGAGGCCCCGGTCAGGCGACGGGGGCCGGCTGCCGGGGCGCGGGGCCGGCGGGAGCCGGCTGCGAGTGGTCGTGCGCGGGCGCGGGCTGCGGGCGGCCGAACAGGTAGCCCTGGGCGTGCGAGCAGGCGAGGTCGTCGAGGAGGGCGTGCTGCTCCTGCGTCTCGACCCCCTCGGCGACGACCTCCAGCTGCAGGCTGCGGGCCAGCTCGATGATCGAGGCGACCAGGGTGGTCGAGCGGCCCTCGCTGCCGAGGTCCTGCACGAAGCTGCGGTCGATCTTGACGATGTCGGCGGGCAGCCGGCGCAGGTAGGACAGGCTGGAGTAGCCGGTGCCGAAGTCGTCGATGGCGATCCGGACGCCCAGGCCCCGCAGCGCGCGCAGCTGGTCGACGACCTGGTCGACGTCGCTGAGCAGCACGCCCTCGGTGACCTCCAGCGTCAGCTGGCCGGCGGGCAGGCCGTGCCGGGTCAGCACCTCGTCGACCAGCCCGACGACGTCGTCGTCGACCAGCTGCCGCGGCGAGAGGTTGACCGCCATGCCGACGGGCCGGCCGGACTCCGCCGTCCACACGGCGGCCTGGCGCACCGCCTGGTCGAGCACCCACCGGCCGATCTCGACGATGTGCCCGCTCTCCTCGGCCATCGGGATGAACTCGACCGGCGGCACCATGCCCCGCTCGGGGTGCGCCCAGCGCAGCAGCGCCTCGTAGCCGGTGGTGCGCCCGTCGGCCAGCGCGATGGTCGGCTGGTAGTGCACGGCGAGCTGGTCGGCTCCGGTGGCGACGGCGAGGTCGGCGAGCAGGGTGGCCTTGTCCTCGGCGGCCTGGGCCATGCCCGGCGTGTAGCGGACCAGGCGGTTCTTGCCCTGCGCCTTGGCCTGGTACATGGCCAGGTCGGCGTTGCGCAGCAGGGTGCCGGCGCGGCGGTCGCCGGCGGTGGCGGTGTCGGCCACGCCGATGCTGACGTGCACGGTCAGCGGGCGGCCGCCGACGACGACCGGCTCGGCGAGGGCGACGAGCACCCGCCCACCGATCGCCGTCGCCACCTCGGCGCCACCGTCGACCACGATGACGAACTCGTCACCGCCCAGCCGCGCGACCTCGTCGCCGGACCGGGTGCAGGCCCGCAGCCGCTCGGAGACCGCCGTCAGCAGCTGGTCACCGGCGGCGTGACCGCGGGTGTCGTTGACGTCCTTGAAGTCGTCGAGGTCGAGGAACAGGACGCTGACGGGGCCGCCGCGGCGGGCCAGCAGCCGCTCGGCGTTCTCGTGCACCAGCGTGCGGTTGGCCAGCCCGGTGAGCGGGTCGTGCAGGCCCTGCTGCTCGTTGAGCCGCCAGGACGCCAGGTGGGCCAGGCTCGCGCCGAGCACGAAGCCGCCGTGCACGAGCGCCCACAGCCACGGGGAGTGGTGGGCGGCGGCGTGCCCGAACACCGAGTGCGGGAACAGCGTGCCGAGCAGTCCGTGGTGCAGCACGACCACGCCCAGCGCCAGGCCGAAGGGTGCCCAGCTCTGGTACAGCGAGACCAGGCCGACGACGAAGAAGAAGGAGAAGTGGGCCTCGGTCAGCCCGTCGAGCAGGTGCACGAGCAGCACCGAGGCGGCCAGCAGGCTGGTCGTCGTCCCGGCGGTCCGCAGCGTGCGGCCGGCACCGGGCAGCAGGGAGAAGACCAGCGGGTAGGCCGTGGCGGCCGCCATCAGCACGGCGGCCAGGACCGAGCGGCCCAGGCACAGCGCCAGGACGCCGATGCCGGCCGCCTGCGCCGCGGACACCCGCACCAGCAGCAGGTGGCGCCTCCGCCAGGTCCCCTCGGGCAGCATCCGCCCCTCGGGCAGGTGGCTGCGCAGCCGGATGAGCACGCGGAGGTCCATGCCTCCCCCATCGGCCCCCTCGCCGGGCCGCTCCAGGCGGGGGCGCCGGGCCTCACCCCCGGGGGTGAACCGGTCGACGGCGCGGCAGGGCACCCGCCAGGACCGGCAGCGACCGGGCGGCGTGCCCGGCCGGCAGCGTCCACCAGCTCCCGAGCAGCGCGTCGAGACCGGGCTCGAGCCGGCCCAGCTCCGCGCCCGGGTCGATCTTCGCGGCCGTCCAGCTGGTCCAGGGGGTCGTCGGCATCGCCTACCCCGACCCGGGCGTCGGCTACTACGGCGACCCGGCGCTGGACGACGAGGAGGAGGCGCGCCTGGCCGCGCAGTCGCTGGACTCCCAGCGCCGCTACGAGGTGCTCGAGGTGGTCGGCGCGGGCACGACGCTGGGAATCGCCCTGCCGCTGTACGTCTCCCACTGGCTGCGGGTGCAGTCCGAGCGCGCGGCCGCGCCCGAGGTCGTCCCGACGGCCTGACGCGCCCGGCCCGGCGTCGCCCGGCGGCCTGCCCGGCGGGAGGGCAAGGTGGCGGTGTGCGTGCCATCAGCTACCGCCGCACCGGCGGCCCCGAGGTCCTGGAACTGCTCGACCTGCCCGTGCCCGACCCCGGCCCCGGCGAGGTGCGGGTGCGGCTGGCCTTCTCCGGCGTCAACCCCACCGACTGGAAGTCGCGCTCGGGCGCCACCGCCGGCGCACTCGGCACCGACGCCCAGGTGCCCAACCAGGACGGCGCCGGCACCGTCGAGGCGGTCGGGCAGGGCGTGGCCCCGGCGGTCGTCGGCCAGCGCGTCTGGGTCTGGGAGGCGGCCTGGCAGCGGCGCTGGGGCACGGCCGCCGAGTACACCGTCGTCCCGGCCCGGCAGGCGGTACTGCTCGGCGAGGGACCCTCGTTCGAGCTCGGCGCGGCCCTCGGCATCCCGTTCCTCACCGCGCACCGCTGCCTGACCCTCGGGGAGGCGCTGCCCGACCGGCTGGGTCCCGGCGCGCTCGCCGGCCGCACGGTGCTCGTGCAGGGCGGCGCGGGCGCGGTCGGCAACGCCGCGATCCAGCTCGCCCGCTGGGCCGACGCCACCGTCGTCGCCACGGTGAGCAGTCCGCACAAGGCCCAGCTGGCCGCCGCGGCCGGCGCCTCGCACGTCGTCGACTACCGCCGGCAGGACGTCGTCACCGAGGTGCGCAAGGTGGCGCCCCAGGGGGTCGACGTCGTCGTCGAGGTGGCACCGGCGGCCAACGCCGCCGTCGACGCGCAGCTGCTCGGGCCGCACGCCGCCGTCGCCGTCTACGCCAACAACGGTGGCGACGAGGTGACGCTGCCGGTGCGCCCGTCGATGACGCCCAACGCCCAGTGGCACTTCGTGCTGGTCTACACCGAGCCGGAGCGCGCCAAGGTGATCGGCGTCGAGGACGTCAACGCCGCCGTGCTCGACGGCGCCGTGCGGGTGGGCGAGGAGGCGGGGCTGCCCCTGCACGTCTTCCCGCTCGCCGAGACCGCCCAGGCCCACCGCGCCGTCGAGGAGGGCGCGGTCGGCAAGGTGCTGGTCGACGTGACGGCCTGACGGGCGCGCTGCCGCGGCGCTCCGTGGGGTTCACCAGGAGGCGAGCACGCGCGCGGGACCGCCCGAGCCCTCCTCGAACGGGATGAGGCCGACCACGATCATCGCGCCCGTGGGCGGGACGCCGTCGAGGGAGGCGAGGTTCTCCAGCCCGTAACGGTCGGCGCCGGTGAGCAGCAGGTGGGTGTCGAACGTCGTGGACACACCCGGGTCGATGCTCAGCGTGTCGACGCCGAGGCTGCGGATGCGCCGGTGCTCCAGCAGCCACGCGCAGGTGTCGGCACCGAAGCCGGGGAAGTGCAGCGTCCCCGCCGGGTCCGCGCCGCGGTAGGCCTGCGGGTCGTCGAACCTGCTGCCCCAGCCGGAGTTCATGAGGACGGCGGCGTCCTCCGGGATGCGGCCGTGGCGCTGCTCGTGCGCGCGGACGTCGTCGATCGTCACGACGGTGTCGGGCTCGTCCGCCGCGCGGCCGCTGATGTCGATGACGACGGCGGGCGTGACGAGCTCCTCGATCCGCAGCTCGGGCGCGAGGCGACCGCCCGCCGTGAAGTGTCCCGGCGCGTCGACGTGGGTGCCGGTGTGCTCGAAGAGGCGCCACTCCTGCAGGTAGTAGCCGTCCTGCTCGATCGTCGCGGCGGTGCTGCGGGACGGCGCCTCGCTCGGGTCGAACGTCGGCAGACCGGTGGTCAACGGGTGCGTGAGGTCGCACAACCCCCGTCCGCCCCGGCCCGGGGCCCGCGGTGTCCGGTCCTCGGCCCGGGCGGTACCGGCCAGCGCGGCGGTCACGGCCGCGGCCGCCCCGCCCCCCAGCGCTGCCCGCCGGGAGAAGCCGGCCCCGGTCCCGGCGCGTTCCTGCTGCGCCACCCTGCCCGTGTGCTCCGTGCACATGCGCGCTCTCCGTCGTCCCCGTGTCATCGGGCCCCTGGGCTCGGGGTCCGCGCACCATAGCGCCGGGACCGAGCGCCGGGACCGAGCGCCGGGACCGAGCGCCGGGACCGAGCGCCGGGACCGCACGTCGCCGCCCGGTGCCTCCCTCAGCCGACGCCGAGGTCGCGGGCGATGAGCATCCGCTGCACCTCGCTGGTGCCCTCGCCGATCTCGAGGATCTTGGCGTCGCGGTAGAAGCGGCCGACCGGCGTCTCGTTCATGAAGCCGTAGCCGCCGTGCACCTGGGTGGCGTACCGGGCGTTGTCCATGGCGACCTCGGAGCTGTAGAGCTTGGCGATCGAGGCCTCGCGGCGGAACGGCTCGCCGCGCAGCATCTTCTCCGCGGCCCGGTAGTAGGCCAGCCGCGCGGTGGAGGCCCGGACCTCCATGTCGGCGATCATGAACTGCACGGCCTGGTTGCGGCCGATCGGCTGGCCGAACGCCTCGCGCTGGGCGGCGTAGCGCACCGACTCGTCCACGCAGCCCTGCGCCAGGCCGACCGCGAGCGCGGAGATGGCCACCCGCCCCTCGTCGAGGATGGAGAGGAACTGCGCGAACCCGCGGCCGCGCTGGCCGACCAGGTTCTCCTCGGGCACGCGGACGTCGGCGAAGGACAGCTCGCGGGTGTCCGAGGCGTTCCAGCCCACCTTGGAGTAGCGCGGGCCCACGGTGAACCCCGGCGTCCCCGACGGGATCGCGATCGCCGAGACCTCCTTGCCGCCGTCGGGGCGGGTGCCGGTGACCGCGGTGACGGTGACCAGCTCGGTCAGGTCGGTGCCGGAGTTGGTGATGAAGGCCTTCGAGCCGTTGACGACCCAGTGGCCGTCCTCGAGCCGCGCGGTGGTGCGGGTGGCTCCGGCGTCCGACCCGCCGCCGGGCTCGGTCAGGCCGAAGGCGGCCAGCGCCTCCCCCGCGCACAGCCGGGGCAGCCACTCCTTCTTCTGCTCCTCGGAGCCGAACCGGTAGACCGGCATGGCGCCGAGCGAGACGCCGGCCTCGAGCGTGATGGCCACCGAGCTGTCGACCCGCGCGAGCTCCTCCAGGGCCACGCACAGGTCGAAGTAGGTGCCGCCGGAGCCGCCGTACTCCTCGGGGAAGGGCAGGCCGAACAGCCCCAGCTCGCCCATCTGCCGCACGATCGCGGTGGGGAACTCCTCGCGCTCGTAGAACTCCCCGATCTGCGGCGCCACGACCTCGAGCGCGAACTCGCGGACGGTCCGCCGCAGGGCCTCGGTCTCCTCGTCGAGCCGGTAGTCCAGCACGTGTGCCCCCTGCTTCCTGCGGGTGCCGGCGGGATCGCCCCGGTGCCCGCGCGTACGGCCGGCCCGGACGGCCCACCGCTCGGCCGCCAGGTTAACGACGGTTCACATCGGGGTCCAGTGGCGGCCGGGAGCGCTCCGGCCGGCGGCTAGCATCCGCGACGTGACCGCCGGCGCGCCCGACACCGGGACCGACACCGCGCTGTCGGCCGACGCCGCCCGGCCCTCGCGGCGGGAGCAGATCCTCCGGGCGGCCGCGCAGCTGTTCGCCGAGCGCGGGTCCCGGGCGGTCGGCGTGGACGACGTCGGGGCCGCCGTCGGCGTGACCGGGCCGGCCATCTACCGCCACTTCGCCAGCAAGGACGCGATGCTCGCCGAGATGCTCCTGCGCATCAGCGAGCGGCTGCTGGCCGGCGCGAGCGAGCGGGTGGCCGCGGCCGGCCCGGACCCCGCGGCGCAGCTGCGGGCGCTGGTCGCCTTCCAGGTCGCCTTCGCCCTCGACAACCCCGCGCTGATCACGGTGCAGGACCGCGACCTGGCGTCGCTGCCGCCCGCCGACGCCGCGACCGTGCGCCGGCTGCAGCGCCGCTACGTCGAGGTGTGGGTCGACGTCCTGACCCGGCTGCGCCCCGAGGAGGGCACGCACGCCAGCCGGGCCCGCGCGCACGCGGTCTTCGGACTGGTCAACTCCACCCCGCACAGCGCCGGACGGCTACCGCGGCCGGCGATGGCCGCCCTGCTCGCCGCGATGGCCGAGGCCGCCGCCACCGCCTGACCCACCGGGCCCCGCTCCCCGCGGAGAGGCGGAGGGAGGTCAGTCGCCGGCGGAGGCGGGCACCGGCAGCGCGAGACCGGTGCCGGCGACGAGGTCGAGGTCGTCCGCGCCGCCACCACCGGGCGCGGCCCACGCCGTCTCGACGATCGTGACGACCGACCCCTCGACGTTGCTCGCGTACTCGGCGTGGGAGAGCTCGGTGGGACCGCCGGCGTAGCGGACACCCTCGCGCAGCAGGTCGCTGACGTTGCCGCTGCCGTTGCGGTCGGCCAGGGCCCGCAGCGCCCGGGCGCCGGGGGCGTCCCCCATGTCCACCGCCGCCACCGAGACGACGACGGCCCGGCCACCGACGTCGGTGGAGTACAGCGCCCGCGACAGGCCCGCGCAGTCGCTCTGCTCGAAGAAGTCGGCCACCGCGCCGTAGGCGTTGCCGGTGCAGGTGTCCTCGGTCCGGACCTGCTGGAGGACGAACGTCGCACCGTCGAGCACCGTGCGGTCGCCCGGCTGCGGTCCGGCCGGCACCTGCGCGGCCGGGGCGCTGGGCGACGCCGGCTGCTGCGAGGTGGCCGAGGCGGTGTCGTCGTCCCCGGTCAGGCCGACGACCACGCCGACCACGACGACGAGCACGGCGAGGGCCGCGGCGACCGCCAGCGCGAGCCGGCGCCGGGCGGCCGGCGACCGGCGGCGCGGTCCCACGAGGGGCACCGGCGGGTCCGCCCCCTCGTCCGCCGGCACCGGGAGCGGGGCGGGCGCCGCTCCCGGGGCCACCGGAACGGCGGAGGCCGGCTCGGACACCTGCTCGGACACCGGTTCGGCGCCGGCGAAGAGCCCGCCGATGCCGCCGGTCTCGTCGCCGGCCACCTCGGGCAGGCCCTCGGGCGAGAGGACCTCCTGCCGTGGCACCGGCGCGGCGAAGCGGGCGGTGGCCGTCCGGCCCTGCGGCGCGGCAGGGGCGGCGGGCGGCACCGGCCAGGCCGACGGCGCGCCGGCCGGGGCCGGGACGACGGCGGCGCCGGCCGGGGCCGGGACGACGGCGGCGCCGGCCGCGGCACGGGCGGCCGCCTCCTCGTCGGCGCGGATGGCGGCCACGGCCACCGCGGCGGCCGCCACCGGGTCGACCAGCGGGCCGGGCGGCGCGGCGGCGGGCACCGGCGGGACGTCGCCGTGGGACGGGACGTCGCCGTGGGACGGGACGTCGCCGTGGGACGGGACGTCGCCGTGGGACGGGACGTCGGCGTACGAGGGGACGGGCGCGGCGACCGGGGCACCCAGCGCCGGGCTGGCGGCCATCGCCGCCGGCGCCAGCAGTTCGCGCTTGCGCAGGACGTAGGGCGAGTACGGGAACCCCTCGCCGTTGAGCTCCTCGACCGCGGGCCCCCGTCCGGGCAGCCCCAGCGCGATCAGCGCGGCGCGGACGTCGGCGGTGGTCCACAGCCGCGGGTTGTCCACGCCGGCGTAGCGGGCCGACCGGGCGATGCCCAGCAGCAGCGAGCGGGGCTCGAGCAGCGCCACCTGGTCGCCCTCGCCGAGGTCGCCGTCGGCGGGCACCAGACCGGTGAGGTCCCCGACGAGGACGGTCAGCCGGGCGATCCGGCCGGGCTCGAGACCGGCGCGGCGCAGCCGGACGGCGGCGTCCATGCCGGCCCGCATGAGCCCGTCCAGCGGCGTCGACCCACCGCCGGCCAGCTGCAGCACCTCGCCGGGTCCGGCGCCGGGGCCGATGGTCCAGGAGCCGTCGGGGGTCGCGGTGACCACGCCGGTCTGGCGCACCACCTCGACGACGCGCACGACCGCCAGCCCCTCGGGCACGAAGAGGACGGCGTCGGAGACGCGCCGCTCCATCGGCCCGTCGACGACGGGGATGGATGCGACGACCGCGCCGCGGACGGTCCCGCCGCGGTCCCATCGGGTCAGCTCGGCGAAGAGGGCGCTCTCCCCTGCCGTCTGCAGCGGCGTCGGGGTCAGGGCCAGCACGTCGTCCTCCGGGGGTCGGGTGCGGTGGGCAGGCGCCGGGGGCGCGCGGGAGCGGTCGTCGGGCCCGCGGGGCCGGCCAGGGCGGCTGCGCCCGACGTTACGTCATGTGACGGGGCGTTCCCGCTCCTCAACGCGGCGACGCGCCGTCCGCCGGCGGACCGGCGGGGACGCCGTCGGCCGTGCGGCCCGGCTCGACGGGGCGGCGCCAGGTGGCGAAGGCGGAGGTGTGCGCGACCACGTCGACCGCCGTCCACAGCAGCGTGGAGCCGACGACGACCAGGCCGATCGACCACCAGGTCCAGTCCCACGGCGGCAGCAGGCCGGCGAAGTCCTGCACCCAGCCGGCGGCGTAGACGGCGGCGGCGGTGATCGGGGCGGCGGCCCAGCCGGGCACCCGGTAGGTGACGGCCAGGTCGACGCAGACCGCGCCGACGAGCAGCACGAACGGCAGCACCGACGGCGGGAAGCCGATGGCGACCAGGCCCGCCCAGACGACGGCGCGGTAGGCGAGGTAGGCACCGGCGAGGACGGTCGCGGTCCACCGCAGGCCGACCACCCGGCGGGCGACGACCAGGGCGAGCAGGCCGGCGCAGACCAGCCACGCGGGGTGGACCCAGGCGGGCACCGGCAGCATGAACGCCGTCGGCGACTGCCCCTGCGCGGCGGCGAAGTCGAGCAGCTGCGGCTCGGCCGTCGTCCGGCCGGCCTCGTAGGCCCGCAGCGACAGGACGCCGTACTCCTGGTGCTGGTTGGGGAACAGGACGTTCTCCACGAAGAACAGCCACAGGCCCAGCGCGACCAGGTCGCGGGTGCGGCCCGGCGCGGCGTACAGCCACCAGCCGCGGATGGCCCCGGCCAGCATCACCGCCGTCCCGAGGTAGAGCAGCGCGTGACTGGGGCTCCAGCTGGTGATGTCCAGCCCGTTGACGCGGTGGTTGACGATGTCGATCGGGATGGCGACGAGGAACGTGCCGATCCCCCACTGCATGAGCCGCAGCGCCCGGCGGTCGACGCCGTGGCCGGTGTAGCCGTGGAACAGGACCAGGCCGATGACGACCGCCGTACCCGCCGAGTTGAGCAGGTGCGGGGGCGCCAGGTCGTCGCGCAGCCACCGGAAGTGCCAGGAGACGTCCCACGAGGAGCCCAGCATCTTGAGCAGGAAGGCGCCGAGCCAGGCGGTGTAGATCCAGCGCAGCTCGGTCGGGCTGGTCGGCCGCCCCGGGCGGCCCGGCGTCGTGTACGTCAGCCACAGCCAGCGGAGCAGGGCGAGCGGGTGCCGCAGCCCGGCGGCCAGCGAGCCCGGCGCCGAGGGCACCGCTCCGGGGCGCGCGACAGCGGGGGCGGGATGGGGCACGGGGTCTCCCTGGGGTGCGGGGCGAGTGGCCGAGCCTAGCGGCGGGAGTGGCCGATTCCGACCCCTCACGCCGCGCCGGTGGAACAGATGTGTCACGGGGCGGACACGCGTGGTGGCCGGGACGGACGGGACGCCCCGCCGGGCGCCCCGTAGGGTCGGGCGTCGTGGCGGAGAACGGCGGGCACCTGGTCTGGATCGACTGCGAGATGACCGGGCTGGACCTCACCCGGGACAAGTTGATCGAGATCGCGGTGGTCGTGACCGACTCGGAGCTGCGGATCCTGGACCCGGGCCTGGACCTGGTGATCTCCGCTGACGACGCCGATCTCGAGGGCATGGCCGACGTCGTCACCGAGATGCACGCGAAGTCGGGGCTCACCGAGTCGGTGCGGGCCTCCACGCTCACCGTGGCCGAGGCCGAGCAGCAGGTGCTGGCCTACGTGAAGCGCTGGGTGCCCGAGCGGCGCACCGCCCCCCTGTGCGGCAACTCCATCAGCACCGACCGCGGGTTCCTCGCCCGCGACATGCCCGAGCTCGACGACCACCTGCACTACCGGATGGTCGACGTCAGCTCGGTCAAGGAGCTGGCCCGCCGCTGGTTCCCGCGGGTCTACTTCGCCCAGCCGTCCAAGGGCCTGGCGCACCGGGCGCTGGCCGACATCATCGAGTCGATCCGCGAGCTGGCCTACTACCGCCGGACGCTGTTCGTCGACGCGCCCGGCCCCTCGACGTCGCAGGCCCAGCGCGCGGCCGGCGAGGTCTCGACCTCCTTCGCCGACGTCCTCGCCGCCGCCGACGCGAGCGCTCCGGACCAGGGCGACGCCGACGCGGCGGAGGGCACACCCCCGGCCGCGTCGGGGAGCTGACCGGCTCCGGTATCCTCGTCCGTGCTCCGCGGTGCCGTGTGCCCCGGGAGTGCACGTGGTGGGTGTAGCTCAGCTGGTAGAGCACCAGGTTGTGATCCTGGGTGTCGCGGGTTCGAGCCCCGTCACTCACCCCACGCAGGGAGGCCCTGACCGGTTCGCCGGCCAGGGCCTCCCCGCGTCCGAGCCCCGGGACGGCCGACGGAGGCGTTGGCGGGTCCCCGGGACCTGCGGGTCGACGCGGGCGGTCGGCCGGGGCTCGGCTCCCCGCGGCGGCCCGTCGGGAGGACGGGAGTGTGCGGCGCCCGCGGGCTGTTGCACCACGTGACCGACCGGTGCACGGCACCGGTCCCGCCGGAGCGCCGGCGGGAGGGACGACCGCACCACACCAGGAGACCGACGATGACCGCGCCTGCCCCGATCCGCCCGGACGACGCAGGATCCTCGTCGGCCGACGTGGTCGCCGAGGCCGCACGGCGGCGGACGTTCGCCGTCATCAGCCACCCCGATGCCGGCAAGTCGACGCTGACCGAGGCACTGGCCCTGCACGCCCGCGTGATCGGCCAGGCCGGCGCGGTGCACGGGAAGGCCGGGCGGCGCGGCACGGTGTCGGACTGGATGGACATGGAGAAGGCCCGCGGGATCTCGATCACCTCGGCCGCGCTGCAGTTCTCCCACCGCGGCGCCGTGGTGAACCTCCTCGACACCCCCGGGCACGCCGACTTCTCCGAGGACACCTACCGCGTGCTCACCGCCGTCGACGCCGCGGTCATGCTGGTCGACGCCGCGAAGGGCCTCGAGGCGCAGACCATGAAGCTCTTCGCCGTCTGCCGGCACCGCGGCATCCCCGTGGTCACCGTCGTCAACAAGTGGGACCGCCCCGGCAAGGACGCCCTGGAGCTGATGGACGAGGTCGCCGAGCGGACCGGTCTCACGTCGACGCCGCTGACCTGGCCGGTGGGGATCGCGGGCGACTTCCGCGGCGTCCTCGACCGGCGCGACGGCAGCTACCGGCGGTACACCCGGACCGCCGGGGGTGCCACGGTCGCCCCCGAGGAGGTCCTCTCCGCCGCCGAGGCCGCGGCCCGCGAGCCCGACGCCTGGGCCCGGGCGTGCGAGGAGGCCGACCTGCTGGCCGCGACGGCGGGCGAGCACGACCAGGACCTGTTCCTCTCCGGCGTGACGACCCCGGTGCTCTTCGCCTCCGCGGTCTCCAACTTCGGCGTGGGCGCGCTGCTGGACGTCCTCGTCGACCTGGCCCCCGCACCCGCCGCCCGGCCCGACGGGGACGGGGTGCCCCGCCCGGTCGACGCGCCGTTCAGCGCGTTCGTCTTCAAGGTGCAGTCGGGCATGGACGCCGCCCACCGCGACCGGCTGGCCTACATCCGGATCTGCTCCGGGGTGTTCGAGCGCGGCATGGTGGTCACCCACGCGTCGACCGGCCGCCCGTTCGCGACGAAGTACGCCCAGCACGTCTTCGGCCGCGAGCGCGAGAGCATCGACGTCGCCTACCCCGGTGACGTCGTCGGGCTGGTCAACGCCTCGGCGCTGCACGTCGGCGACACGCTGTACTCCGGGCGCCCGGTGACCTTCCCGCCGCTGACCACCTTCGCGCCCGAGCACTTCGCCGTCGTCCGGAGCGTCGAGACGGCCAAGCACAAGCAGTTCCGCCGCGGGATCGAGCAGCTGGAGTCCGAGGGCGTCGTCCAGGTGCTGCGCTCGGACCGGCGCGGGGAGCAGGCACCGGTGTTCGCCGTCGTGGGGCCCATGCAGTTCGAGGTGGCCACCCATCGCATGGAGCACGAGTTCTCCGCTCCGGTGCGGCTCGAGCCGCTCCCCTACACCCTCGCGATGCGCACCGACGAGCCCTCGGTGCCGCGCATCACCGCGACCACCGGCACCGAGGTGGTGCAGCGCAGCGACGGCGAGCTGCTCGCGCTGTTCACGAACAAGTGGGTCATGGGGGTGGTGCGCAACGGCAAGCCGGACGTGACGCTCGAGCCCCTGGTCGCCGCCCAGCTCGGCTGACTGTGAGGCTGGCCGGGTCGGTCCTTCGGTGATGGGCTGACGGTCGGCAGCAGTGGACGTGACCCTTCGTCTGACTGGCTTCGTGCCCTTCGAGCGACTTGTCCGCCCGCTGCTGCCGGCACCGGCCCGGCCGGAGACGTTGGCCTGATCAGGAGCTTGACCGCCAGTAGCCGCTGGCGTGTCTCATCACAGTCCTGCCATCTCCGCACCGGACCGGGACCTGCCGCGTACCCCCCCGGTCAAGGAGAAGAACGCATGTCCATGCTGGCAGACACCGTCGAGGTCGTCATCGGCGTCGACACCCACAGCCAAACCCACACCGCCGCGGTCCTCGACGCCCGCACCGGCGGCGTGCTGGCCCGCGCGACGGTGCCCGCCGACCCCGACGGCTACGCCGCACTGGTCGAACTGGCCGAACAGCACTCCGGCCTGCGCGCCTGGGCGATGGAGGGCACCGGCGGCTACGGCGCCGGCCTGGCCCGGCACCTGGCCGCCGCCGAGGAGATGGTCGTCGAACTCGACCGGCCCAAGCGCCCCGCCCGGCGGGCCGGGGCCAAGTCCGATCCGATCGACGCCGAGCGCGCCGCCCGCGACGCACTGGCCCGCACCCGGCTGGCCCAGCCCAAGTCCGGCGCCGAGCGCGCCGCGCTGCAGATGCGGCTGACCGCCCGCCGCGCCGCCGTGGAGGCCGCCAGCACCGCCCAGCGGCAGCTGCTGGCGATGGTCATCACCGCACCGGAGCCGGTGCGCGCCCGGTTCCGCGGACAGACCACCCGCGCCATGATCACCACCGCCGCCCGACTCCGACCGGGCGCCAGCAGCGGAGACGTCGAGACCGTCACCGCGCTGACCGTGCTGCACGACCTGGCCGGCCGCATCCGCTTCCTGGAGGCCGAAGCCCTCGGCCACGAGCAGGCCATCCGCGCCATCGTGCGCACCTGGCGGCCGGACCTGCTCGAGCTGACCGGAGTCGGTCCGATCGTGGCCGCCACCGTGCTGACTGCCTGGTCCCATCCCGGCCGCTGCCGCAACGACGCCGCCTTCGCCATGCTCGCCGGCGCCGCCCCCATCCCGGCGTCCTCGGGCAGAACCGTCCGCTACCGGCTCAACCGCTCCGGCGACCGCCAGCTCAACCGCGCCCTGCACACCGTCGTCCTCAGCCGATTGCAACGCGACGCACGCACCCGTGCCTACGCCGACCGTCGCCGCACCGAGGGCAAGACCGACCGCGAGATCAAACGCTGCCTCAAGCGCTACATCGCCCGCGAGCTCTACCGCCGCCTCGAATCACCACCGGCCGCGGCTTGACGCGTCATAGGAGCGTCGACCGGCTCGGGTGTGACCTGAGTCGCACCGCGCGGCCGGGTGTGTTCCGATGCTCGTGGGGATCGGGACGAGCGCGCTGGGGGCGCACGTGGACCGGAGTCAGGGCACCGTCGCGGTCATCGGGGCCGGGACCATCGGCCTGTCGTGGGCGGCGCTGTTCGCCGCGCACGGCCATCCCGTCCGCGTGCAGGACCCGCGGCCGGGCCTCGGCCCCGAGGTCGAGGCGGCGGTGCGCCACCTGACCCGCCTGCAACCGGGGACCGGAGACGCGGCGGACGTGCTGGCCCGCATCGAGGTGGTCGACGACGTCGAGACCGCCGTCGCCGGCGCCGCCGTCGTCCAGGAGAACGCCCCCGAGCGGCTGCCGCTCAAGCAGGAGCTGTTCGCCCGGATCGAGGCCGCCGCCCCGGAGCGGGCGCTGATCGCGTCGTCGACGTCGGCGCTCATGCCCAGCGACCTGGCACGGGGGATGCGCACCCCCGAGCGGCTGGTGGTCGGCCACCCGTTCAACCCGCCCGAGGTGCTGCCGCTGGTCGAGGTGGTGCCCGGGGAGCGCACCGCGCCGTGGGCCGTGGAGACGGCGGTCGACTTCTACCGCTCGGTCGGGAAGAAGCCGGTCGTCCTGCACCGGGAGATCGGCGGGTTCGTCGCCAACCGGCTGCAGTCGACGCTGTTCCGGGAGTGCGTGTGGCTGGTCTCGCAGGGGGTGGTCAGCGCCGCGGAGCTCGACGAGATCGTCACCGAGTCGATCGGACTCCGCTGGGCGACCGCCGGCCCGTTCGAGAGCTTCCACCTCGGCGGCGGGCCCGGCGGCATGCGACACTTCCTCGAGCACCTCGGCCCCGGCATGGCCCGCCGCTGGAAGGTCGTCGAACAGCCCGAGCTGGACGAGGCGACCGTGGAGCTGATCAGCGGCCAGGTGGAGGAGCGGTTCGCCGGGCGCGGCTACGAGCAGCTGACCGAGGCCCGGGACCGGGCCCAGCTCGCGGTGATCGAGGCCCGGGACGCCGCCCGCGGGGAGCGCAGCTGATGGACGTCGAGGAGGTCCGCCGGCAGCCGACGACGCCGCTGGGGGCGCCGGCCTACCCCTCGGGGCGGTACCGCTTCACCGGCCGCGAGTACCTCAACATCCTGTACCGGACCGACGCCGAGGCGATGCGGCGCGTGGTGCCCGAGCCGCTGACGGTCGCCGACCCGCTGGTCAAGTTCGAGGTCATGCGGATGCCCGACGTCACCGGGCTGGGGTCGTTCACCGAGTCCGGGCAGGTGCTGCAGGTCGAGTACGAGGGCGAGAGCGCCGACTACCTGCACGCCATGTACGTCGACAGCCTGGCCTCGATCGCCAGCGGCCGGGAGATCAGCGCCTTCCCGAAGAAGTCCGGCACCCCGAGCCTCTACGTCGACTCCGACACCATCGTCGGCACCCTGGACTACGGGACGCTGCGGGTGGCGACGGCGACGATGGGCTACAAGCACGCGCCGATGAGCGCCGAGGACGCGGTCGCCGAGGTCGGCCGGCCCACCTTCGGGCTGAAGGTGCTGCCCGGCTACGACCGGCGCCCGCGGATCCTGGAGCTCGTCCGCAGCCAGATCACCGACATCACCGTCCGCGGCGCCTGGACCGGGCCGGCCCGGCTGCAACTGTTCGAGCACGCGCTCGCGCCGCTCGCCGACCTGCCCGTGCGCGAGGTCGTCTCGGCCAGCCACATCCTCGCCGACCTGACGCTGGGCCGGGCGAGCCTCGTCTTCGACTACCTGCAGGACTGAAGGAGGACCCTGCTGCCCCCCACCGCTCGCAGGCTCGCGGCGGGACCCTGCAGCGGGGCCACCGTGAGTGACGCGGATCGAGGGAGGAGCAGGCGATGGTGGCACCGCTGGCGGGCGTGCGCGTGGTCGAGGTGGCCAACTGGATGGCCGCCCCGGGCGCCGCCGCGCTGATGGCCGACATGGGCGCCGACGTCGTCAAGGTCGAGCCCCTCCGGGGCGACGCCATGCGCGGCGCGACCCGGCAGCCGCGGGTCCCCGAGGGGGAGGCGCCGATCGACGCGGCCTTCCAGATGGACAACCGCGGCAAGCGCAGCATCGCCGTCGCCGTCAACGACCAGCGCGGTGCCGACCTGGTCCGCCGGCTGGCCGCCCGCGCCGACGTCTTCCTCTGCAACCTGCTGCCCTCCCGGCAGGCCCGGTACGGCCTGGACCCGGCCACCCTGCTGGGCCTCAACCGGCGCCTGGTGCACGCCACCCTGACCGGCTACGGCCCCTCGGGGCCGGACGCGGCGCGCCCGGGCTACGACCTCACCGCCTTCTTCGGTCGCGGCGCCGTCCTCGACGCGATGAGCGAGCCGGCCAACCCCGCGCCGCCGCGGCTGCGCCCGGCGCAGGGCGACCACACCGCGGCGCTGGCGCTCTTCGGCGGCGTCCTCGCCGCGCTGCGGGTCGTCGAGGCCACCGGCGAGGGCCAGGTCGTCGACGTGAGCCTGCTGGCCGCCGCCGCGTGGACGATGTCCAGCGACCTGTCGGCCACGCTCGTCGACGGCGTCACGCCCACGCCGCAGGGCCGGGTGGCCCGGCCGCACGCCCTGCACGGCGGCTTCCGGTGCGCCGACGGCCGCTGGATCCTGCTGTTCATGCCCGAGCCCCGGTGGTGGGCGCCGTTCTGCGAGGCCGTGGGGCACCCCGAGTGGACCGAGGACGAGCGCTTCGCCGACCGGGGCGCCCGCGCCGCCCACATGGCCGAGCTCACCCGGCTGATGGACGAGGCCTTCGCCTCCCGCCCGCTGGCGGAGTGGTGCGCGCTGTTCGACGAGCGCGGCTTCATCTGGGGACCGGCGTCCACCGTCGCGGAGTTCGCCGCCGACGAGCAGGCCGCCGCCGACGGACTGTTCCCCGAGGTCGGCGACGCGACCGGACGGCGGTTCCGCACCGTGCGCGCACCGCTGCGCCTGCAGGGCGGCGACGTCGGCCCGCGCGGGCCGGCACCGGCGGTGGGTGAGCACACCGAGGCCGTCCTCACCGAACTCGGCGTCACCGGGGACGACCTCGCCGTCCTCGTCGGTGACGGCGTCGTCGGGCGGCCGGGCGCCTGAGCCCGCGCGCCGCCCCAGCAGTGGGGGGACGCCGCAGCGGCGGTGTCCCCCGGGCCGCGTCCCCGGTGCCGCCACGCCGCGCCGGGTCCACTACCGTCCCGGCATGCCGCTGGTCTTCCACTGGGGCGGTCCACGGCACGGCGAGGTCGACGACGTGCCGCCGGAACTGCTCGTGTCGTCGGTCCTCGTCTACGACGGTCCGCGCTGGTTCGGCGTCTACCAGCGGTTCGAGCCCGTGCAGGTGCAGGACACCGCCCAGGGGCCGGCCGAGGTGTGGGTCGTGCGGGAGTAGCCGCCGCCCGCGCCGCGGCGGCCGCCGCGCACGCCGGGTGCGTCAGTCGCGGCGGTCGCGGCCGGGGACGGCTCCGGTGTCGGTGAGCTCGCGGGCGACGTCGACCAGCTTCCGGTTCATCTCCTGCGACACCCGGGTGAGCACCCCGAAGGCCTGGTCGGCGGTGAGCTTGTGCCGCTCCATCAGGATGCCCTTGGCCTGCCCGATGACGTCGCGGCTGCCCATCCCCGCGCGCAGGTGCTGCTCGTGCTCGGCGCCGGCCACCGCCACCGCGGCGTGGGCGGCGAACAGGTGCCCGACGTCCTGGCTCTCGTCGTCGAAGGCCCCCGGCCGGCCGGCGTAGAGGTTCAGGGCCCCGAGCCGGTCACCCTCCACGAACAGCCGGAAGCACATCATGGCGGCGGCGCCGAGCTCCGGTGCCCGCCGGGCGAACTCCGGCCACCGGTCGTCGGCGGCGACGTCGTCGACCCGGACGACCTCCTGCTCCCAGACCGCGTCCAGGCACGGTCCCTGCCCGAGCCGCTCCTGCAGGGCGTCGACCTGCAGGGGCAGGTCCCCGGTCGACGCCCGCGGCTCGATCCGCGAGCGGCCGACCACGTAGCTGATGCCGCACTCCTGCGCGTGCGGCACGACCCCGACCGCCGCCGCGGTGATGGCGCGCAGCGTGGCCTCGACGTCGCCGTGCTCCTCCTGCAGCCGCCGTGCCGTCCGGCTCATCGCCTCGGCCAGGTCGTGTGCGGTGCCGGTGTCCCGCCCGGGACCGCTCGCGGAGGCCGCCATGTGCGGAACCTACCCGCAGCAGAGGACCCCGCTCCCGGCGCGCGAGGGCCTGACCGGCGCACCGGCACCGCCGAGCCCGGGAGCCGGGGTCGGGAGCCGGTCAGCTGCGCGAGGGGTCCGTCTGCACGACGACGGCGGTCCCGGCGGGGTAGAAGAGCCCGGTGTGACCGTCGGGTTCCCACTGCACCCGGTACGGCGGTCCCCCGTCGGGCTCGTGGCACTCGAGGACCACCCCGGTGCGCTCCGGCTCCCCCTGGTGTGTGGAACGGACGACGATCCTGTCCCCGACGTGAGCTTCCACGGCGGCCTCCCGGCGCACTCCCCGGTCCCTGTCGTGGGCCCCAGCCTGCTCGCGGAGCCGGGAGCGGGCAAGGAGTTCGCCCGTGCCGGGCGCGGACCGGCGCTCAGGCGTCCCGGCGCTGCAGGTCCCAGCGGACCACACCGACGGCGGCCACCGCCCAGAGCGCGCAGATCACCAGTCCGGTCACCGGTCCGAAGACGTCGACCGGGCGGCCGTACGTCCGGACGGCGACGGCGCCGGCACGGTCGGGCAGGAACTGGACGACGTCCTGCAGCACCGGCACGAGCTCGAGGACCGGTGAGACGAGGAAGAAGAAGGGCACCAGCAGGCTCAGCGCCCCGGACTGGTCGCGCACCAGGACCCCGACGGCCATGCAGAACACCGCCAGGACCGTCGGCTGCACGACGGCGGCGACCAGCGAGCGGACCGCACCGGGCGAGTCCAGCGGGATCCCCGCCGGTCCCAGCAGCGCCTGCGTGGTGAGGAAGGTGGCCAGCGCGGTCCCCGCCGCGGTGACGAGCACCGAGCCGGCGCCGACTGCGAACCGGGCGGCGAGGAGGACGCCGCGGCGCGGGACGGCCGTGAGCGAGGTGTGGACGGTGCGGTGCCCGTACTCCCCGGCGGTCAGCAGCACGGCGAGCACGATCACCGCCACGTGCCCGAAGTTCAGGCCGTAGAAGGCGAGCACCCCGGGGTCGTAGTCGGCCTGGGCCGCCTGCGGCTCCCCGATCGCGGCCACGGCACCGACGCTCACGCCGAAGACGGTGACCGCGTAGGCCAGCAGGCAGACCCACGTCGAGCGCACGGTGGTCGCCTTGATCCACTCGGCGCGCAGCACCGGGACGACGGCGGTCACGCGGCACCCCCGGCGGTCAGGGCGAGGAAGGCGTCCTCCAGGGACCGCTCGACCGCCGTCAGCTCGAGCAGCGGCACGCCGGAGTCGGCGGCGACCGCACTGATCCGCTCCGGGGGCAGCCCGGCCACGGACAGGGACCCGCCGTCGCCGGCGGTGACGGTCGCGCCGTCGGCGACCAGCAGGTCGCGGAGCCGTCCGGCCTGCGGACTGCGGACCCGCAGGAGGTGCCCGGCGGGGTCGGCGAGCAGGTAGCGCAGCGGCGTGTCGGCGAGCAGCCGGCCGCGGTCGATGACGAGCAGGTGGTCGGCGGTCAGCTCGACCTCGCCCATCAGGTGGCTGGAGACGAGGACGGTGCGCCCCTGCCCGGCCAGGTCGCGCAGGTGGCCGCGCAGCCAGCGGATGCCCTCGGCGTCCAGGCCGTTGGTCGGCTCGTCGAGCAGCAGCACCGGCGGGTCGCCGAGCAGGGCCCCGGCGATGCCCAGCCGCTGGCGCATGCCCAGGGAGAAGCCCCGGACCCGGCGGTCGGCGGCCGCCCCGAGGGCGACCAGGTCGAGCACCTCGTCGACCCGGCGGGCGGGGATGCGGTTGCTCGCGGCCAGCCAGCGCAGGTGGTTGCGGGCGGTCCGGCCGGGGTGGGCCGCGCCGCTGTCGAGCAGTGCGCCCACCGTGCGCAGGGGCACGGGGAGGTCGGCGTAGGGGCGCCCGCCGACGCGTGCGGTACCGCTGGTCGGCCGGTCCAGGCCGAGCACCATCCGCAGCGTGGTCGACTTCCCCGCACCGTTGCGGCCGAGGAAGGCGGTGACCACGCCCGCCGGCACGTCGAAGGTCAGGTCGTCCACGGCCACGGCGGTGCCGTACCGCTTGCCCAGTCCGCGCACCTCGATCACGGGTTCCTCCCGGCGTCTCTCATGGCACCACGCTCGCCCCCGGCGCCGCCTGCGCGCCTCCCCCGCCCGGTCCGACCGTCTCCCTCCCGAGCGGGAGGTGCCCCCCTCACCGGGCACGGGAGGATGAGGCGGTGCGCAGGCTGCTCCGCCCCGTGACCAGCAGGACGACGTGGGCGCGGGTCCTCCACCTGGCCCTGGGCCTGTGGTTCGCCGTCGCCTGCGCGCTGGTGTGGCCGGGTCTGCCCGACGCGTCCCCCCGTACGCTGACCGGTCTGTTCCTCGCTCCCCTGCCGTTGCTCGTGGTCCTGGCCTGCGTGCCGGTCGTGCGCCGCAGCGAGGGCGTGCAGGCCCGGGCGCTGCTGCTGCCGGGCGACGACGAGGTCACCGTCGAGCCGTCCCGCACGTGGTCCGAGCGCGGCCGGCTGCTGCTGTGGCTCTGTGTCCGCGTGGAGCTGGGCGTGCTCGCCGGTCAGGCGACCGGCGCGGCCACGGTCACGGTGGCCTCCCTCCTGCGCCCCGGCACGGACCTGCCGGGCTGGGCGGCGGTGCCGGCCGCCGCCGTGGTGGTGCTGGCAGCCGGGTACGTCCTCGCCGGGCTGGGCGCGCTCGCGGCGGCGACCGCCCGTCGGCTGCTGCACCCGTCGCCGGCCGAACGGCTGCGGGCCGAGCAGGTCCGGACCGAGCGACTGCTGGAGCGGACCCGCCTGGCCGCGGAGCTGCACGACTCGATCGGCCACGCCCTCACCGTCACGCTGCTGCAGGCCGGCGCCGCCCGCGAGGCCGCCGGGCGCGACCGGGCCGTCCTCGACGCCGCCCTGACCGCCGTCGAGGACAGCGCCCGGCAGGCCGCCGCCGACCTGGAACGGGTCCTCGCGCTGCTGCGGGACGGCGCACCGCCCCGCGACCCGCCCACGCTGGCCGACGTCGCCCGGCTCGTGCGCGCCGCCCGGGCCGCCGGCGCCCCCGTCGACCTGCGGGTCGAGGGACCGGTGGGCGACCTGCCGCCGCTGGTCTCCCGGGAGGCCTACCGCATGGCGCAGGAGGCGCTCACCAACGCGCTGCGGCACGCCGGACCGGTGCCCATCGCACTGCACGTCGGCGTGCGCGCCGACGCCCTCGAGCTCGACGTCCGCAACCCCGTGCCCGTGCCGGCCCCCGCTCCCCCCGGCGGCGGCAGCGGGGTGGCGGGCCTGCGGGAGCGCGCCGCCGTCCTCGGCGGGACGGCCTCGGCCGGGCCGGTGGACGGCGGGTGGCAGGTGGCCGTCCGGCTGCCCCTGGCGGGTGCGGCGTGACGATCCGGGTGCTGCTCGTCGACGACGAGGAGCTCGTCCGCGGCGGGCTGCGCGCCATCCTCGACGCCCGGGAGGACATCGAGGTCGTCGGCGAGGCAGCCGACGGCGCCGTCGTCGTCCCGCTGGTCGCCTCGGTGCGCCCGGACGTCGTCGTCATGGACATCCGCATGCCGCTGGTCGACGGGATCCAGGCCACCCGCGACCTGCGGCGCCGGCTGGAGCAGCCCCCGCGGGTCCTCGTGGTGACGACCTTCGGCGACGACGAGAACGTCTACGCCGCCCTGCACGCCGGCGCCGACGGCTTCCTGCCCAAGCGGGCCCGCCCGGCCGAGATCGTCGACGCCGTCCGCGTCGTCGCCCGCGGCGACAGCCTGCTCTTCCCCGCCGCCATCCGGGCCCTCGCCGTCCGGCACGCACCGGTCCACGCCCGCGGGCGCCGGGCGCTCACCGGCCTGACCGCGCGCGAGCGGGAGATCCTCGTGCTGATGGCGCGCGGACTGTCCAACGGCGAGATCGCCGGCGAGCTGTACCTGGGCCTGCAGACGGTGAAGACCCACGTGAGCAGCCTGCTGCGCAAGCTCGGCGCCCGGGACCGCACGCAGGCGGTCATCACCGCCTACGAGTCGGGACTGGTGCCGCTCGGGTGACCAGCGACGGCGGCCGTGCGCAGCGCCGCCGCGCGGATGACCGCGGGCCCGCTGCCCGCCTCCCGGTCCCCGGCGTGCCGGGTGGGACGGCTGGGACGGGTGCGCCGGACACGCGCTGCCCGGGTGCCCGGCGGCCCCCGCGCGGGCTCGGACCCTGGCGGCATGACGACTGCCTACTCCTACGGGACCGCGCACGCGGTCGTGATGGTCGGCTCGGTCGGCAGCCCCGACGGCCTCCAGCCCCGCCAGATCGGCCCGGCGCATGCCACGATCGGCCGGGTCAACGGCCGCAGCCGCAAGTCGCTGTGCGGCGCCTACGTCGCCGTCGACGAGCAGACGCAGTGGCCACCGCAGGACTACGAGGAGCACCAGCTCTGCCCCGAGTGCGCCACCCTCGCGCTGCTCTGACCCTCGCTCCGGCTCAGCCGCCGGCGACCGAGGGCAGCACCTGCACCTGCGCGCCGCCGGGCACGGCGGTGGTCAGGCCCCCGGCGAAGCGGACGTCCTCGCCGTCGACGTAGACGTTGACGAACCGGCGCAGCGCGCCGGCCTCGTCGCGGATCCGCCGCTCGAGCACCGGGTGCTCGGCGGCCAGCGCGTCGAGCAGCCCGGCCAGCGTCGCCGCGGCCGGGTGCACCTGCAGCCGCCGGGCACCTCCGGCCAGGTCGGCCAGGACGCCGGGCAGCAGCACCTCCACCGGGGCGCTCACGGCAGCCGCGCCGCGCGCACGCAGAGGACGTCGGGCAGGTGGTCGGCCACCAGCGTGAACCGCTCGCCCTCGTCGCGGCTGGCGTAGACGCACCCGTCCCTCGTGCCGACGTGGACGCCGGTCGGCTCGGCCTCGTCCACGCACACGGCGTCGCGCAGGACCGCCGTCCAGCAGCCGTCGGGCAGGCCGGCGCCGAGCTCGGTCCACGTCGCGCCGGCGTCACGGGTGCGGTGCACGCGCAGCCGCCCACCCCGCGGCACCCGCTCGGCGTCGGCGACCAGCGGCACCACCCACGCCGTGCCCGGGGTCCGCGGCGAGGCGACGACGGGGAAGCCGAAGTCGGCCGGCAGCCCGCCGGCGATCGACGTCCACGAGACGCCGGCGTCGTCGGTGCGGAAGACGCCGAAGTGGTTCTGGGCGTACAGCCGGTCGGGGTCGCCGGCGTCGACGGCCACCTTGTGCACGCACTGGCCGTACTCGGGGGCGGGCTCGGGCAGGAAGACGGCGCTGATGCCCGAGTTGCGCGGCTCCCACTTCTCCCCGCCGTCGTCGCTGACGTAGACGCCGCCGGTGCTCATCGCGACCGTGACCCGGTCCGAGGACGGGTGCGGCAGCACGGTGTGGACCGCGCCGCCGCCCGCACCGGGCGCCCAGGTGGGCCGGTGCGGGTGGTCCCACAGCCCGCGGACGAGGGTGAACGAGCGGCCGCCGTCGTCGCTGCGCCACAGCGAGTGCGGCTCGCACCCGGCCCACACGACGCCGGGCCGCCCGGCGGTGTCGGGCCGCAGCTGCCAGACGCGCGCCAGCGCGGCACCGGTGTCGGCGGGGAACCGGATGGCGCCCTCGTCGGTCTCCGACCAGGTGCGGCCGAGGTCGTCGGACCACGTCACGGTCGGGCCCCAGTGGCCGTACTGGACGCCGGCCAGCACGCGGGGTACCGGGCCCCGGACGTCGACGCCGACCGCGGCCACCTCCTGGGACAGCAGGTGCGGCCCGTCGAGGGTCCAGGTGCGGCGGTCGTCGTCGCTGCGGGCCAGCCACAGCCCCTTGCGCGTGCCGATGGCGAGCAGGTCGGCCACGGTGCCCTCCGGTCGTCTCCGGGGCCCGGTGCGGCCCCCTGCGGGGGCAGACCGTGCGGGACGGCGGAACTGAGCGGAGGGCGTCGTCAGCCGGGAGGCACCCGGTCAGCGGCGGGTGGAACCCCCGGGGCCGTCACCGGTCACCGGCGCGCGGCCGTCGCCGTCGCCCAGGCCAGGGGCGAGCTTCTCGGCCTCGGCGCGCAGGCGCTCGGCGGCCGAGGCGTGCTCCTGCGCGGTGGCGGCCCGCTGCCGGGCCTCCTGCTCGGCCAGTCGGGTGCGCTCCTCGACCTCGGCGCGCTCCCGGCGGGCGCGGGCGGCCTGCTCCTCGGCCAGCGCCTGCTCCTTCTCCGCCTGCGCCCCGCGCAGCCGGGCCTCCTCGAGGTGCTCGCGGGCCTGCGCGCGCTGCTGCTCGCGGCGGCGGGCGCCGGCGACGCGGCTGCGCTTGGCCAGCGCCAGACCCACCAGGGCCAGCACCACCAGCACGACGACGACGAGCAGGACGATCAACCAGGTCTCCACGACGATCCCCTCCCCAGAGTGGTGGGCAGATGCCCGCACGGGCCGATCATGAAACCCGTGAAACGCGTGGTCAGGCGCTCAGCGGCCGCTCACTTCAGCGCGCTGCCGGCCCTCCACTCGTCCCACGGGACCGCCCAGTCGTAGACGTCGCCGTCGGACGCCGACAGCGCCGGGCCGATGGAGTTCTGCACCTCGACGACGTCGCCGGGCCGGGAGAAGTCGTAGAACCAGGCGGCCCGCTCGGTCGAGAGGTTGATGCAGCCGTGCGAGACGTTCGCGTTGCCCTGCGAGGACACCGACCACGGGGCCGCGTGCACGAACTCGCCGTTGTTGGAGATGCGGACGGCGTACTCCACGTCGGTGCGGTAGCCGCCCGGGGCGTCGACGGCCAGACCGAACGTGCTCGAGTCCATGGTGATGTCGCGGAAGGACTCGAGCACGACGTGCGGGCCGTTGTGGCTCGGGTTCGCGTCGCTGCCGGCGCTCATCGGGTACGTCTGCACGACCCGGTCGCCGTCGTACACCGTGAGCGTGTGCGTGGCCGCGTCGGCGACCGAGACGTGCCGGTCGCCGATGGAGAAGGACACCGTGCGGTCCTTCTCGCCCCAGACGCCGTCGCCGAGCTCGACGCCGTAGAGGTCGGCCTGCAGCGTCACCTCGGTGTCGGCCGGCCAGTACTCCGAGGGCCGGAAGTGCACCTCGCTGTCGCTCAGCCAGCTCCACACGCCGTCGGTGGGGGTCGAGCTGGTGACCAGCAGGTGGCTCTCGACGGCGGCCCTGTCGGTGACCGGCTGGTCGAAGTAGACGCGGATCGGCATGCCGACGCCGACGGTGGTGCCGTCGAGCGGGCCGACCGAGGGGGTGCCGAGCGTCTCGGGCGTGACGGTGGTGAAGGTGCTCGTCGCCTCGACGGGGTCGTCCTCGGCGTCCTCGGCCGTGGCGGTGAGCGTGTAGGTGGTGCCGTAGGCCAGCGGGCTCTCCGGCGTCCAGACCTCCGTGCCCTCGGTGTCGCCGTCGGCCACCTCACCGGGCACCGGGGCGCCGGCCGCGTCGACGACGGTGACCTCGGCCAGCTCGCCGTCGGTGACGGAGATCTCCACCGGGATGGCCGGGGAGACGTCGGCCGAGCCGTCGGCCGGGGCCACCTGCACCTGCGCCGGGGCGTTCTGCGCGGTGGACGGGGCCGCCGCCGACGACCCGTCGTCCCCGCCGTTGCACCCCGCCAGCAGGGCCAGCGCCCCCGCCGTGACCAGTGCCGCTGTCCGTCGCACCCGTGCCGTCTCCTCGTCGCCGTGAGCCGCACCGGGAGACGGCGCGACCGTGCCCTGTCCAGTGTCCTCGCGGTGTGCGGGAGCGGCGGTCCGGTGGGCGCGCCTCGTCGCGGGGCCCACGACCGGACCCGGCCGGGCGCTGGTATCGTTCTCCCTCGTTGCCCGGCCAGCCGGGAGACACGCGCCATTAGCTCAATTGGCAGAGCAGCTGACTCTTAATCAGCGGGTTCGGGGTTCGAGTCCCTGATGGCGCACCCACTTCACCTGAACACCCCACCTGAGCTGCGGTTATGGGTTCGGACGGCATGCCACCTGGCGACGGCCGTCGCGCCAGGCCATGGAAAACGCATCGGAAACTCTGTCGTCTCAGCAGCACCTCGAGACACTGCGGACGCGCGAACCCTGAGGGTCCTCGCTCCTCGCTCCTGCAACTGCTTCGTGCGCTGGACGGTGGCCATCCTCAGCCGCTCCCCGCCCGCATCAGGATGCCGGCTGCCTTGGTCGCCGGAAGGGCGCTTCGCGTCCCTGCGGGATGGGCCTGCGGCCCACCCTTCCCCCGACCCGCGGCAGCCGGATGGGGCCGGTTATGGGGAGCAGGCAGGAGGGTGACAGCGAGTGGCCCGGACTCCTAGGGCGTACATGCACTCGCGTGACCTGGTGACGATCCAGGAGGTGCGGGCTATGCGCGGGTTGAGACGACCCGCATCTACCCCGAGGCCCCGGTAGGTGCGCTGCGCGCCGCGGTCATCGCCGCGGCCTGACCGGAGGGATGTCAGGGTGCGCTGACGCACCTCGGGGAACGTCGACGCACCTCGGGGACGAGGTGCGAAGACGCCGCCCTGCGCATCCAGGATCGGTGAGTGCCCGGACGGCGTCCTGCCGAGCGGGCCAACTGCCGATAGGAGGCGCGGGAGCCCCGTCCTGGGCTTCGGGTCAGGCGAACGGCAAGGAGATTTCGATGGACGAGCAGCGCATCAACGGAGACGGGCCGACGAAGTCGTGGGAGGACTTCCACGCCGAGCACCTGGATCGACAGACGAACGCCCTGCAGTCGATCAAGACCTACGTGGCCCTGTGGTTTTGGCTGAGTCTCCTCGGCGTCCTGTTCATCTTCCTAGCCGCGCAAAGCTCGAAGTTCTGAATCAGGCGCCGACCGCGGTTCGCCGAAGCGGGCGACGTAGGACTCGCCCCAGGCGGTGACGCCACGGTGCTTTCGGGCACGGCGTGAAGGCTACTGACCGGGATCGTCGACAGGTGAAGCGAGGCGTCACCGGCGGTGCATCGGCCATGGACCGTCCGTGGTCGGCATGATGCGCCGGTGAGCAGCGGGGGCAGCATTCGAGGGACATTGGCCGTCCTGGTGGCGGTCGCGGCGTTGACTGGCTGTGGCGGCGGCGCGGTGGCTGGGTAGGGCAGCCCGGCGGCCGGGCAGACGCCGTCGGAGGACGACCGGCGCCAGGCCGCCTACGACGCCTGCATCGCCGACGCCGAGGACCGGCTGCGCGCCTCGGCCACCGCCCAGTGGTCCCCGCTCGAGAAGACGAACACCGCATCGGTCTCCTCCGGCGGCTACCGGTTGGAGGGCACGGTGGACTCCGAGAACGGGTTCGGCGCACTGGTGCGCAGCTACTGGTCATGCACCGCCCTCCTCGACGTCGACGGCCGGGTGACCGGGGTGAGCACGTCGGTGACCGAGGACCGCTAACCGCTCGCGCAGCGCGCCAGGTTGATGAGCAGATCGGGCTCACTTCGCAGACCTCGATGGTGTGACCGACACCCAGCCCCGCCCGTTGATCCGCCGTGTGCTGTCCGCCGCCCGCCGGTGATAGGTCGACAACCCCGAGGGCGTCCTGGCGCTCTTCGAGCTTCTGCAGGAGGTGATGCCTCCCATGTTCGGCGGCTGAACAACAAGAGGCCCCCGCCTGCCACTGGCTGTGGCGGGCGAAGGCCCGTTATTGATCAGGTCAGGCGGTCCCAGAGGGCTTGTAACGCCGGGGAGAGGACCGCTTGCGCGACCGTCCCTAGCGTCCACCAGAGGAACTTCTTGAAGTCCCGGCCGGTGGAGCTCTGCTCGGACTCGGGCTCGGGGGTGGGTGCGTGGGGCACGAGGGCTCCAGGGTGCGTTGGTCTTGGCACCCGGCCCATAGCCAGCGGCGGAGAATGATCGTAGCGCTCGCGGGTGACAGTCCTTGGCCACGACAGGCGCCGGAACGACGAACAGCCCCGCCCCGCCGGAGAAGGACGGCTGGGCCAGGCTCCTTGACACACCACAACCCTGCCCCGCTCCTCATGGGCAATCCGTCCCGCTATCCATGCACGAGGTCGTAAGCGGCCCATTAAGGGACACCGGGGGTGTCTGCGCTAGAGCGCGCCTAGCCACAAAGCCGAGGCAGTGCCGATGAGCATGTATGCGGTGCACCAGGCGATGGCGGTGAGACGAGGTTGGCGGCGGACGCGATAGTCGCCGGGCTGCCACAGCGTCGGCTCAGTCAACGGCCGGTCGACCGAGGCCTGCAGGCATTCGATCATGCGCCGGGCCGACCAGTAACGGGTCATTTCGCCGATCAGGGACGGAGCGCTACCGGCAAAGTCCACCCGGTGGCCTGACTTGAGCACGATCTGGAAGCCGCGGTGGTGGTCGAGGTAGGCGACGTCGTCGAGGGCGACGGAGCTGATCAGCAGCGGGTTGGTGACCTCGAGTCGGGCGCCGCGTAGACGTACGGCGGTGCTGGCCAGCAGGAGGGGGATCACCGCGATCGACGTCATCGCGATCGCGGCCGGCAGGCGATCGCTGGCGGGGTAGACCTGCGGAGCCAAGAACACGGTCATCCCGACCGAGACCGCCACCATCAGCCAGCACACTATGCGCAGTCCAGCATTGGCCCTGACGGTCAAGCGAGCCCGCTCCTCGCCGCCGGACGACGCCCTCACCGCTGTAGACCGGTGAGGGCGTCGAGGTGAGTACGCGCCCGAGAGCCGCCTTGCGGAGCTCTTCAGTTATCGAACTTCAGCCGCTGGCGCTGAGCCCTCAGGTACTCCCCTGCCACGTCGACCGTCCCCTGACTCGACCTGTACCTCACCACCTACTACTTCGGCGAGGGCAAGGTGTCCCTAAAGCCGGCCCACTATGGGACACCGAATGCCGGCCGCGAGCCTGTACGTTGCGCCCGTGACGGAGGGGCATGGGCCGCGGAGAGACACTATTCGTCAGGCGCTGCTGCTCGGCCCTGGCGTGGCCCTGACCACACTCGGCCTCATCAGGCTCTTCCGCGATGCGGGAACCGCCCTTGCCTGGGTCGTGCTGGCCGCCGGCCTCCCACTGCTGTCGGCCTACGGCCGAACCAGGTTGCCGAGTCGCCCTCGCTAAAGTCCGCAACTTGCTGCCCAGCAGCCGCCCTTGACTCCGAATCCATCGCTGTCTCTGAGCGGCCCACGATGGGACGTGTGGGTCCGACGCTGGATCTGGCTGCCGGCCGGCTGGCTCAGTCTGAGTCGCGATCGTTGAGGACCCAACTGTCCTCCGTTCGCTGTGTCCCCTTGAGCCGCCAGCCTGCCCACGCATGGACCATCGAAGCCAAGGCGGCGCCTGCCGCGGTGTACAGCCAGGACGTCCGCTTCCACGATGCGTCGAAGAAGACGAAGTTCGCCTGTGCGAACAAGCAGGCGAAGGCGATGAAGCGCATCGCCCACTGGAGCCGCTTGAGGGTCCTGACCGTCAACACAGGCGGAGGGTAGGTACCGAAGCTCGATTCGCTCATAGCGATGGAGCGAGGCTGGCACGCCGTTCACCCATCCGGGGGTGGCGGCGTGCGTCGCCGAGGCCGTGAAGGCCCTTGCACTGATCGACGCCGATGCCGTGGATGTCGAAGTAGTGCAGGCTCCCGTGCAGAACCTCGTTGAAGGCGGAGTCGAGTGTCGTCGCGGGAACCTCCCTGTAGAGGTAATCAAGGTCGAAGTTGATTGACTGCAAGTCACCAGTGATCGGCTTGTCGAGTGACCGCACCAGCACTGTCAGGTGGTTCTCGTCCGAGACCAAGGTCCCTAGGAGCTCGACGTCGAGCCGAGGTCCCTCGGTCAGTAGGTACTCCTCAAGACGGGCGCGGACTTCTTGAGCTGTCCAGGGTCGGGACATGTACACACTCCTGGCGTCACCGTCGTCGGCCGGTAGGCGAGACTCAATCACCCCGGACCTCAATCGCTACCTTCCCGGCGAGTCGGGTGTCCCATAGGCCGCCTTCGCGGCGAGCCAGCTGGTGGCCCCGAGCGCCCCGCTATGGGACATCTCCGAGCGCCCGGCAGCGACTCAGAGGGTGTGCCGCCGTCACGCCTACAGGAGAGGTAGCACGTGAAACTTACCGTCGCGCAGTTCGCCCCATGCGAGTCGGCTCTCCGTCAGCTCGTCTCGCAGTCGGTCGTAGAGATCCGCGGCGAAGTAGTCGGCGTCCAGCAGGAAGTCGCCGACACCCCATCCGGTGGGCGGGGAGATCCACTCGCCGGATGCCTTGACTGCCACGGTCAGGATGCTCGGAACTTCAGACTGTGGAGGCCCATCCGGGCGGATCTCGATGAGGATGTCCTCCAGCTCATCGGGCCGAATCAAGCTCCGGACAACTGGCTCGACGACCCGGCGGCGGATCTCGTCGACGTTCTGCGGGTCGAGATCCAGCGCCATCACAGCAGGCTACGTCGCCCTATCCGCCCTTCGGTGATGCCGAGCTGCCCTTGGGAGAGCACCACGATCGCGGCCGCAGTTTGACGTGTCCCGGAGGTCACCTGCTGAGCCGGCACAGTCGTGTCTCTGAGCGGGCTGCTCAGGGACAGGCTCGTACAGGCCGTGTTGAGGACCTTGGCTCAAGCAGCGCCAAGCGCGCGCCGATAGCTGCGACGCATCCATCGTCATGGGAGGGCGCTATGAGCAGGAGCCTCGCGGCCGTCTACCTGGTCGCCTTCACACTCTGGCTCGCGGGTTGGGCGGCCGTCGTGACACTCTCCCTCCGCACCGAGAACGGGACCTTCACCGCTTCGGGGCTGAGCGCAGACGTCTTGTTCTTCGGCATGTTCCTCGCTGGGCTCGCCATCCCGGCCATCGGGTGGCTGCGGGTTCAGCGTGGCGAGGTGGCACGGGACAGCATGGGTCTTGTGGTCCCGCTGGTCATCGAGTGGTGTCTGCTGTGCGTCGGCGTCCGCGTCCCCGCTGCCATCCGCAACCTGCGTTAGCCCATGCCCGGAAACTCTGAAGCCGCCCTCACGCCAGCTCGGCCGGTGTCCCTAAGCGGCCCACTATGGGACATCCGTGTGAGCTGGCAATGGTGTGTCGACGGGCTTGGGAAGATCAGCGGCGTGCGATGGGTAACGAAGCGCCGTCGAGTGCAGGAGACCCAGGACGAGCTACGGCGCCAGGAGCTGCGACAAGCGGTCCTCCAGCTCTTGGCTCCCTACGACTGTCGAATCCACGAGGGAGGTGACTGGATGGAGGTCCGTGGCCGACCGGAGGCCTGTCCATTCCGCCTCGATCTGCCCGGGGACTTAGCGCTACTCGGTGCCGGTGCCGGTGCCGGTGCCGGTGCCGGTGCTGAGGGCGAGTACGTGTCCGAGTGGGTCCTGAGCACGCCCGCTGAACAAGCGAACCTTGCAGTGTTCCTCCAGCGCCTCGTCGACGGTAACCTGGATGATCTACCGCGGGGGCTGACCAACGTGCGCCTTGAGGGCTACAGCGGCTATGTCCGGTTGCCGCCGCGCACGGAGTCGTCCTGAAGCCGCCCCCATGGCAGCCGGCGAGGGTGTCTCTGAGCGGCCCACTTTGGGACACGCGCAAGAAGCACACGCTTGAGGGCAGGCGGCTCTTCATCTGTAGCGTCGTTCAGTGCCACGCTTGCCCAACAACCCGAACCCTCCGCATCCGCTGGATCGCTACGCCTTCCGAGCAGGCGAGCTGCGAAGCCCCGATGGAACGGACACCGGGCACGTGCTTGTCCTCCCGATGGTCTTCTGGGAGCGGATCGGAGGTCACCTCTGGTGGCGGCGGTGGGGCAAGCCGGAGACGACGGCGGACGTATGGGTTTCCGCCGCCGCTGTTGAGCACCCGTACCACCTCGGATGGTTCATGGACGAACTGCTTGACGAGATGCTGAGCCTCTGGGACGCGGGCCTGGTCGTCGTCGGTAGGGACCTCCTGTATGAGGTCCGGTGGCTGGGCGACCACGACTCCCGCACGATCGCCCGTGAGGTCTTCGATACGGACCTTGATCAAGAGCGTGCCACTCGGACGTAGGTGTTCGGTCCTGGAGAGTGAGCGTCCCTAGAGCCGTCCTCAATCGCGAGCCGGCGCGGGTGTCTTTGAGCGGCCCACTTTGAGACAGGGCTGCTCGGCTCACAGACGACAGTCGCCATAGCCTCTGAAGGTGGGCACTCAGGGCAACCTCGACCCTGCTGAGCGGCAGCGGCTGGTACGCCTCGCCCTGTCCGACTGGTCATCGGCAGCCGACGCCCGAGTCGACTCGGTGATCGTCTCGACCAAGCGGGTCGCAGTGAATCTGCTCGTCAACGGCGACTACGAGTACGTCGTCTTCTTCCAGGAGAACGAGAACGGGCAGTGGGAAGAGGCCGGGTCCTCAAGTGGCCACGCTGATCAGGCCCACATGGACGCTCAGGCTTGAGTCACCTGTCTCGCGACTTGGCCGGTCTTCCTGAGCGGCCCACTACGGGACAGGAACTCGCAGCGGCTTCCTCGGGCCGTCCGGCTAGCCGCCGAGGTAGCGGCGGCGTCTCCGCCTGGAGCGGTCCCAAGCAAGTGCTGCCCCTAGACAGATCGAATTGACGATTATCAAGATCCCCGTCACCACCGCCAGATCCTTCGGCGGGGCGGGGGTCACGAAGAGAAGGACCTGGATGATCGAGCCGACGGTCACTGTGCCGATGAAGAAGGCGGCCGTCGCGAATCTTGAGGGGCGCTTCCCTTGTCGAACGGGACGAACAACCATCAGGACCTCGTGAGACGGTAGGCACCCGGTGCGTCCATGTCTGCGACTGCAGCCGTGCGACGGCATCGTCGCGTCAAAGCTCGCATCTTCACACCGACATGATCGGCGAGGGATAGCGGCAGGTTGACCCTGGCCGATCAACATGGCCGAGCCGAGGATGGCTAAAGATCATTAACGGCTGGTGTTCAGGAACGGGCCGAACTCGAGCCCGGTACTGGCGAGGAAGCCGTCCAGCAGGACGGGGCGGTACTGCATCCGCTTCAGGCGGGTCTTCGCCAGCGCGGTCAGCTCGGCGAGGCTGTGTTTGGTCAGGTTGGCCAGCGACCGCTTCAGATGCGCCCACACCGGCTCCACCGGGTTGAACTCGTGGGCGTAGGGCGGCAGCCGGAACACCGTCAGCCACGGCCGGGCCGCGATCAGCTCCGTCATCGCGGCGCTGGTGTGGGTGTTGAGGTTGTCCCAGACCAGCACGATCGGCCCGCCGAGCTGGGAGTGGGCGGCGTCGAGCAGGTTGGCGTAGTCGGCCTCGGTGAAGCCCTTGCGCCCGCCGCTTCCGCGCCGTCGCGGTCGATGGGTGCGGTAGATCAGCCGCGGCCGGTGGGCCGGCTTGACCGCGACCAACGCGGCCACCGACAGCCGCGGGGCGTTGGAGGCGGTCACCCGCACCACCGGGGTGCGGCCGCGCCGGCCCCAGGTGCGTCCCTTCGGCGGCCTCAGCCCCTGGCCGGACTCGTCTTCGAAGACCAGCCAGGCGCCCAGGTCCGCCGCGGTCGTTTTATCGCCGGCCAGGTCTCCTCCCGCCAGGCGGCGATCTGCTCCTCGTCGCGCTCGACCGCTTGGCGGGCCGGGACCTGCACGCTCCAGCCCATGCGGTGCAGCAGCAGGTCCATTCCGGGCAGGGTGTAGTCCACGCCGAAGCGTTCGCGCACGACGGCGGCGATGCGCGGCAGCGTCCAGCACTGATCGGCCCAGCCCCACGCCGCCGGGCCGGCGTCGAGCAAGACCTGCAGCTCGTTCAGTTGGGTGGGGCTGAGCCGACAGCGGGCCCCACCGGCTCCCTTCGACGCCAGCGCCGGCCGACCGCCGTCGGCCAGCGCGCGCCGCCAGCGGTTGGCCGACATCCGGGTGACCCGCAACCGGGTGGCGACCTCCTGGTCGGAGGCGCCCTCCTCGATCCAGTTGGCCGCGGCCAGCCGCACCTGCTCTCGCCGGGCCCGCTCATCAGCGGTCAGCCCGCCGCCCTGGGCATAGCGCATGCCACCGGGATAGCGCAGGCCGCGGCGCCTGTCAGCAGCATCCAACCGACGATCACCAGAGCCCGGAACTTCCGCCGTTAATGATCTTTAGTTGCTCGGGGAGACCTCCGGGTGTCCCTTGGACCGCCCTGCGAGTGGGCAGGCAGCTGTCCCTGAGCGACCCACTTGGGGATAGAGCGTGCGGAACGCACGTGCGGCCGGCTGCCTCAGTCCGGGGGGATGCGGTCGCCGTACGGCTCGTAGCGCCGAACGGATCGCCAGGCCCATGGCCACGGCCAATGGACGTGCCCGACCCTCATGGTCCCGGCCTCCGTGTACAGGCGGGCGAAGGCACTGCCCCGTGTAGCAACTTCCTCGACGCGGCCGGCGAGCACGGCCCGGACGATGCCGCGCAAGTAGTCGAGCGAGTCATCATCGAAGGGGAAGACCTCGAACCACGTCTCACCGACGTTCACGTTCAGCAGGTCGTGGCCGTCGAAGGCCAGGCTCAGCGCCGCGGCTCGGGAGTTGACCGGCTGCACCTCGACGAACCACATCTCGGGACCTTCTCCCCAGACGTGGTGCGTCTCAGCAACGTCGCCGTACGCGGCAAGCTCCTGCTGCACGACCTCCAGAACCGCACGGTCCATCGATGAGGGGGCGCGCATGACCGGCAGATTAGATTCCGGTGCCCTGGCGACCCCCAGCCCGAAGGGCTGGCCGCGTAGGAGCCTGTCCCGCAGCCGCCCCCTGCGGAACCGGCGGCAGTGTCCCCAACCGCCCCGACCAAGGGACACAGCAGGGCCCTACGGTGAAGGTTGCGCCTCTCGAAGGGCGCACAAGCGGCCAGTCAGGGACGCCAACAGCTCCGATCGCGTCGACAAGCCACTGCCTGGACCGAAGGCTCGTTCCCAGACCTCCACGACAGCCGCCTCGCTCACGTCGCCGCGCACGACGAGGAACGTCAACGCGTCGACCTCCCAGCCGTACTCGTCACCCGGTGCGCCCAGTGCGAACAGCCCCTCCGGATCCGCCGCGCTCAGCAACTCCTGGACCTCATGGCGCAGTCGATCCCACCAGTTGCGGAGGAGGTCTTCCCGAGTGGACACCGCCCCAGGCTGTCAGGCGCGGATGTCAGGCGCGGAGGCGACGGTCGACCGAAGAGCCAGCCCCGAAGTGGGCGCCCGTCACCCGCAGTGGCCCACCAAGGGACCCATCGTTCGACTGATGTCGGTCAGACACCATGAGTTCGTGCAGCGGGCCGTTGTCGAGGTCTTCCCCATCGAGCCAAACCGGTGGGTTGCCGTCATCGACGCGCCGCACGGGTCCTTCTCGACCGAGGCCGCAAGCCCTGACCAGATCGAGCGGGAGGTCCGCAACTCCATCGCCGACGTCCTTGGGTGGACGGAGGTCCAGATCGACTTCGTGGACGACCTGGGCGGCCCATGGTCCCCGGAACAGTCGGAGGCTCAGGCATCCCGGCTGCAAGTTCCATGACGGCCCACTCAGGGGCGGCGGGCGGTCTGCCGAGAAGGATGGCGTGATGAAGCGGGCGCAGACCCTGGAGGACTTCCGGCGGCGAGAGCCTGCGACACCCCTCTAACGCTTCACCCTGGCAGAGCAACTCCTGCTCTGCCTAGGGGTCCTCCTGGTCGATGGCGTGGTCCTCGGCCTCGCCTGGCTCTTGGGCTGGTCGTGGGTACGGGAGTACGGCCGACTGACGTTGCCACCGCCCACGCTGGTCACGGCGTTCAGTTGGCATGCGTACTGCGAGCGCCGCAGCCGTCCGAGACGCGCGGCGCTCACGGCGACTGGTCGGCTCGCGGAATTGCGAACACCAGTCGAGATATGTCCTAGAGGCCGCTCCCCTAAAGGTCTTATTGAGGTTTTCTCACCAGCTTTGACGGCTTGACTTGTGTCGTCGCTCGTGGCGGCCGGGTCTCAGGAAGAGGGCGCGGACTCTCGGGGCGAAGATCGTCTCGCCAAAGGTTCTCCTCTTCCCCGGGAGCCCGCTGTGTCTCATCGTGCCAGCCGCCATGCCCACTTGGACGTGTCCGCGCCGATCCTCCAGGCCGTCACCGGGTGGATCGCCCGCCACCGTCGCCGCCCCGGAACTCGACCGGCGCAGCGGGCCGGCACGGTGCACACCCACGTCGCCCTCGTGCTGCGCTGGCTGCGCCACCGCCTAGACGTGCGCACCCTCGCCGGTGACGCGGGCCTGAGCGTCGCCACCGCCTACCGCTACCTGCACGAAGGCCTCGACGTGATCGCCGGACACTCGCCCGACCTCCAGGCCGTGCTCGCCGAGGCCCGAACTGTCGGGCTGCCCTTCCTCTGCCTGGACGGCACGCTGATCCCGACCGACCGGGTGGCCGCCCGCGCCGAGCGTGGCCATCACCTGTGGTACTCCGGCAAGCACCACGCCTTCGGCGGCAGCGTGCAGGTCCTCTGCGACCCCGGTGGCTTTCCGCTGTGGGTCTCTGACGTCCGGCCCGGCTCGACCCATGATCTGACCGCCGCCCGCGAGCTGGTCCTGCCGGCGCTGTACCCGCACGCCGCCCGCGGGCTGCCGGTGCTGGCCGACAAGGGCTACACCGGTGCCGGCATCGGAGTGCACGTCCCGATCAAGCACCACCCCGACGGGCCGCTGCACACCGACAACCGCTGCTACAACCGGCTGATCACCGCACTACGCGCACCCGCCGAACGAGGCCATGCCCTGCTCGGCCGCTGGCGCGCCCTCGACCGGGTCACCGTCAGCCCGCACCGCATCGGCGCCATTGTCGCCGCCGCATTGGTGCTCATCTCACTCGACCGCGGAACCAGGTGAGAAAACCTCATTGGTGTCCCATAGCGGCCCACATGGGGACAGTGGCGTCACAGCCCTCGGGGTGGCGCAGGGGCGCGTCTGGTGCACAGCGGGCCGGCATCCTCGGGCCGCTCCCCGTGCTCCAGCTCGTAGACACACTCGCCGCACATCAAGCCGTCAATGGCCGGCGTACCGGGATGCTCGCGCCAGTCGTGACCGCAGGAGGGGCAGTCCCCGTAGAAGCGGAGGCGCCGCCGCCAACGGCCCAGAATGCACACGCTGCAGCCAGGGCGCAGGACCCACTCCTGGCCGTCGACGACGATCCTCAGCACCGAGTGCGAACCGATCAAACCGCGCCTGCGCTCGACGCGTCCCTCACCGCGTAGGTATGCGCGGACGACCAGCGCCAGGTCGCGGAGCGCCGCTTCCTTGGGGCCGGTCGGGCAGGCGGACCCTGTCGAGCAGGATGCCGCCCGGCACCGCCACCCCTGTTCCGGTACCGCCGCCCTCGGAACACTCGGGGACCACCGCCTCGTCGTGACACGGACCGGCCAGCTCGACACGCACGGCGCCCGACCGCCGGCAGGCGGCGGTGCGGATGGCCACGCAGGTGTCCTCTCGGTCGGCATCGGACGTCGGTGCCACGTCCGGCCGGCCACGTGCAGCAGGGATGCGATCGGACCGTGAGCGGGCAGCTACCCCGCACCATCGCAAACCGGTCGCAACAGGCTGCGTCGGACCCGACAGCGGGCCACGTCCGCCGGGTCGGTGGCCGGCAGGGCGGGCAGCGTCCGGTTCGCGGCAGAGCTGCAGCGACCCAGGCCGGGCAGCTCGGGGACAGCCTGGGCCTGCGGACCATCCGGTTGCCCGAGGACCACGATCCCGACGCCTCGAGGATGTGCGGTCCAGCCGGCGAGAGCGCCGCCCACCAGGTACTCGGGGACGTCGACCGCGCGGGGCGTGGAGGCGCAACGGGGCGCTGCGACTCAGTGCCCGGTGCCGTCCGCGGACAGCACGGCCTCGGCGACGACGAGGTCCTGCCAGGACATGCCGACGCTCTTGAACACCAGCGGGCGGCCGGCGCCCGGCACAGCCGCGCCGGACACGACGTCGCGCACGGGCAGGAGGTCCTCTGCGGCCAGCGCGCCGTCGGCGATCGCGAGCACGACGTCCCCGGCCTCGCGCAGCGCGGTGGCGACGTCCTCCACCACCACGGTGGCCCGGCCGAGGAGTGCGGCGTCCAGTTCCCGGGCGTCGGGTTCGTGGGAGCCGACCGCGATCACCACGGCGTCGTCGCCGAGCAGGGCCGAGTCGAACAGCGGCGTGCGGGCCGAGGTGGCGCAGACGACGACGTCCGCGGCCTGCAGCGCCTCGTCGGCGTCCGCGGAGCCGAGCCGCACCGCCGCCAGCGGGGTCCGGGACGGGTCGCGGACCAGGTGGGTGGCTGCCGCCAGCGGGCGGACGGCGCCCAGCGCGGCGACGTGCCCGACCGCCTGCGGGCCGGCCCCGACCACCGCCACCCGCAGCGGCCGGTCGGCCAGGACCGGGAGGACGGCGGCGACCGACACCGCCGGGGTGCGCAGCGTGGTCAGCGCGGTGCCGTCGAGCACCGCGCGCAGCGCGAGGGTGTCCCGGTCGAAGAGCAGGTAGGCGGCCTGGATGCGGGGCAGCCCGCGGGCCGGGTTGCCCGGGGCGACGGTGGCGACCTTGACCCCGGCCGCGGCCGGCGTCTCCGAGGGCATGAGCAGGAACTGCCCGCGCGACAGCCCGACCGCCGTCCGCGGTGGGTCGCCGGCGGGGTCCAGCCCGGCGCGCAGCGCGTCGGAGATCGCCCGGACCGCGGCGGCCGGCCCGAGCGCGGTGACGGCGTCCGCGTCGAGGAACCTCACCGCAGCACGAACCCCGGCACCAGTGGATCGTGCTCGTCGACGGTGAAGACGTGTGCGCCGGTGCGGTAGGCCATGCCGGTCACCTGCGGCAGCACCGCGCGGCGGCCGTCGACGTCGAGGGTGTCGAGCACGGCGCCGGTGAAGGTGCTCCCGACGATCGAGTCGTGCCGCAGCACGGTGCCGGCCGGCAGCCGGCCCTCCTCGGCGAGCACGGCGAGGCGGGCGCAGGTGCCCGAGCCGCACGGGGAGCGGTCGACCTCGCCGTCGGCGAAGACGGTCACGTTGCGCTGGTGCACCCGCCCGTCGGCGTCTCCGTCCGGGCTGCCGAGGTCGTCGTACCAGATGGTCCCGTAGATCCCGGTCAGCCGCGGATCGTCGGGGTGCACAGCGTGCTCGGAGTCGTCGAGCGCCCACTTGATCTCCCGGCCGAGGGCGATGAGCTCACCGAGCTCGTCCGGGGTGACCGACAGCCCGAGCGCCCGGGCGGGCAGGGTCGCGTACATCGCCCCGCCGTAGGCCACCGTCACGGTCACCTCCCCGCGAGAGGTGCTCACCGGCACCTCCCGGGCCACCACCCAGCTCGGCACGTTGACGAAGTCGACCGCCATCGTCCGCCCGCCCTCCCGGTGCACGCGGGCGGTCACCCGACCCGAGGGGACGTCGATGACCACGTCCACGCTGCCGGAGTTCGGGGCCTCGACGAGGCCGGTGTCGACCGCCCACACCCCCAACGCGATGGTGCCGTGGCCACAGGCGGTGGAGAAGCCGTCCTTGTGCCAGAACAGCACGCCGAGATGGGCGCCGGAGTCGTCCGGCGGCACGAGGAAGCCGCCGTACATGTCGGCGTGCCCGCGCGGCTCCGAGCACAGCACCGCCCGCAGCGCCTGCACGTCGGGGTCCTCGATCGCCCGAACGCGGCGCTCGGCGACCGTCGCGCCCGGGATGGGCACCGGTGGATCGGCGACGATCCGGAAGGGCTCACCACCGGTGTGGTAGTCGACGGTCGCGATCGGCGAGGGCGGCACCCACCGACCGTACTGGGGCGACCGGTCCACCCAGTGTCGGAGAGCAGTGGCCTCGGCCGAGCGTGCGGCCGTGACCACCAGGGCGGACCGGCCCGCGCGGGCGCCGCCCGCGGAGGTCTGCCACAGCGCCGCCGGCCGGCGCGGCGTCGACACGAACTCCCCAGTGGACGGCGACCTCCGGCGCAGGGAGGCGCTGCACCGTCGTCCCCACACGGCCCGACGGGGGCCGCGAGTGGAGGAGACGACGTGCAGACGACGAGACGACGCTGGGGCACCGCCGCCGGGCTGGTGGCCGCCGGCGCGCTGGCGGGCGGCATCCTGGCCGGGACGGCGTCCGGCGGCGCCTGACCGCACGCCGCGGGGTCGGTGCCGCCCGGGCCGTCGCACGCTGTCGATACTGCTGCCCGTGGACGGCGGCGGGGGGGACGGTCCGGGGTCCTGGTGGCCCCGGGCGCGGGTCCGCCGTCCCTCCGACGCCGCCCGGCTGGCGGCGGTCGCCGGCCTCGCGGCCGGGCTCGGGGTGCTGTCCGCGCTGCTGCCCGGCACCGCCGGCGCGACGGTGCCCGAGGGCGTGCGCGGGCTGCCGCGGGCCCTGCTGTCGGTCGCGAACGCCCTCGCCTCCTTCGCCGTCCTCGGCGTGCTGCTCGCCGTGGTGGTCGACGCGCTGCGGCGGCGGCGCTGGGCGCTGCTCCCCGCGGCGGCGGCCTGCGCCGTCGGCACCGCCCTCGCGGTCGCCGCGCAGGAGGCCGGGCAGGCGGGGTGGGTGGCGGCCCTCGGCCCGCGACAGGACTCGGCCGTCGTCCCGCTCGGCGCCGCCGTCGCCCTCCTCGTCGGCGCCGACCTGCCCCGGGGACGGCGGCTGCTGGGCGCGGCCGCCGCGGCGCTGACCGCGGCGGCCGGCTGCGCCCTGGCCCTGGGGAGCCTCACCGTGCCGGGCGCGGTCGCCGCCGTCCTGCTCGGCACCGGCGCCGGTCTCGGGGTGCGCGTGGCCGCCGGCGTGGTGCCCGCGCGCCCGCCGGTGGACCTCGTGGTGGAGGTGCTCGCGCAGGCGGGGATCGTCGTCGCGGACGGGCTGCGGCCGCTCGACGACGCGGCCGGGCGGGCCCGCTACGCCGCCAGCGACGCCTGCGGCGACCTGGTGCTCACCGTCGTCGACCCGGACCGGCGGGGCGTGACCCTCGCCCGCCGCGCCTGGCGGGTGCTGTGGTTCCGCACCTCGGCGGTCGGCCGCCCGGCGCTGTCCCTGCGCGGGGTCCTCGAGCGCCGGGCGCTCGTCGCCGGCCTGGCCCGCTCGGCCGGGGTGGCGGTGCCGCCGGTGCTGGCGCTGCTGCCCGCGGGCCCGGCCCTGGTGCTCGTCGAGCGGCCGCTGCCCGGCACCGGCCTGCCGGCGGGACCCGACGGCGACGCAGCGGACGCCGGCGACCTGCCCGCGGCCCTCACCGCGGCCCTCACCGCGGCCCTCACCGACGCCCTCACCGCCGCCTTCGGCACGCTGCGCCGGCTGCACCGGGCCGGGCTCGCCCACGGCGCGCTCACCGCCGAGGCCGTCGTCCTCCTGCCCGACGGCGGGGCTGGCCTCACCGACCTCCGGGACGCCCAGCCCGCCGCCGCCGAGCTGCAGCGCGACCTGGACGTGGTGGCGCTGCTGGTCGCGGGCGCCGCCCGGGCCGGCGCCGGCCGGGCGGTCGCGGCCCTGCGCGCCGGCTACGCCTCCGGGCCGGGCGAGGAGCGCCGGTGGGCGGCCCTGCTGCAGCCGCTGGCACTGCCGCGGCCGGTCCGCCGCGCGGTCTCCGGGACGCCCGTCCTCGGCGACCTGCGCACCGCGCTCGCCGGTCCCGACGGCGGGCGGGTGGCGACCGCTCCCCGCCTCGAGCGGGTCAGCGGGCGCACCGTCCTGAGCGTGGCGGGCGCGACGGTCGGCGCGCACGTCCTGGTCACGCAGCTGTCCGACGTCGGCATCGGGACGGCGCTGGCGCGGGCCGACTGGCGCTGGCTCGCCGTCGCGCTGCTCGGCTCGGCACTGACCTACGTCGGGGCGGCACTGTCGCTGGCGGCGTTCGTGCCCGGCCGCCTGCCGCTGGGCCGCACCACGCTGGTGCAGCTGTCCTCGGCGTTCGTGACGCTGGTGACCCCGCCGACCGTCGGGCACGTCGGCGTGAACATCCGCTACCTGCAGCGCTCCGGGCTGCCGGTCGCGACCGCGGCGGCCACGGTCGGGGTCAGCCAGGTCGTCACCGTCGCGGTCACGCTGGTGCTGCTCCTGGTGTGCGGGTGGCTCAGCGGGGTCTCGCCGTCACGTCCCTCGCTGCTGCCCAGCGGCGACGTCCTCGCCGTCCTCCTCGCGGCGGCCGCGCTGCTCGGGCTGGCCGTCGCCGTCCCGGCGGCCCGGCGGGCGCTGCGCCGGCGGCTCGAGCCGCTGGTCCGGCGCACGCTGCCGCAGCTGCTCGCCGCGGTCACCGAGCCCCGCCGGCTGGCCACGGCCGTCCTCGGCGTCCTGCTGCTCAACGGCGGCTACGTGCTCGCGCTGGACGCGTCGCTGCGTGCGTTCTCCGTCTCACCGGCCCTGTCGTCGGTCGTGGTGGTGTACCTCGTCGGCTCCACCGTGGGGTCGGCGGCGCCCACACCCGGCGGCCTCGGCGCGGTCGAGGCGGCGCTGGTCGGTGGCCTGACCGCGACCGGTGTCCCGGTGGCGTCGGCCCTGACGGCGGTGCTCGCCTTCCGGGTGGCGACGTTCTGGCTGCCGGCCCCGCTGGGGTGGGCGGCCTTCGTCGGGCTGCAGCGCCGCTCCCGGATCTGACGGCCGCCGTCAGCGGCGCAGCGCCCGGACCACCCTCCGCACGCCCAGCACCGCGGCCCCGGCGCCGGCCACCCACGGCCCGGCGACGACGACCGGGTCGAGCAGCTGGTGCCGGGCGTCGGAGCGGCCGCGCCGCGACCGCAGGCCCCCGTGGGTGAACTCGGCCCGCACGCCGGTGGCGGGCACGTCGGGACGCGCGGACGCGAACGACCGCAGGTGGTGCTCCCACGCGTCGACGCGGTCGCCGACGATCAGCAGCAGCCAGTGCGCGAGCCGCCCCTCGCTGAAGCGGGCGTAGGCGAGCTTGCGGATCGCCCCGGACAGGCCCTTCGGCGGCTGGGCGGTGCCGAACACCGGCGTGACGAAGGCGTGCTCGATCGAGTGCTCCCGCGGCCACTTCTGCGGCTGGCGCTCGGGGAAGTCCCAGTGGGCTCCGGTGTCGGCCGGGTACTGCAGCTTCGGGTACGACGGCCGGTCGGCGGGGTCGAGGTCGGCCCCCCACCCGGGGATGCGGGCGCGCAGCTCCTCGCGGCTCGGGGGCGGGGTGCGCTTGTCCCGGACGTAGGCGCTCGGGATCTCGGGGTCGGTCATCGTCGCTCTCCCGTCAGGCGGCGTCGGGCAGGACCAGCGGCTTGATGCAGCCGTCGAGCTTGCTGGAGAACACGTGGTACGCCTCGGCGATGTGCTCCAGCGGGAAGCGGTGGGTCACCATCTCCCGCGGCGTCAGGTGGCCGTTGCGGACGTGCTCGAACATCCGCGGCCACTGGCGCTTCACCGGCGTCTGGTTCATCCGCAGCGTGAGCCCCTTGTTCAGCGCGTCGCCGAACTTGACCGCGTTGGGGATCGGCCCGTAGGCGCCGACGACGGAGACGGTGCCGCCCTTGCGCACCCCGTCGATCGCCCAGTTGAGGGCGACCGGGGAGCCGCCCTGCAGCTTGAGCTTGGTCCCGGTCACTTGCTGCAGGAAGTTGCCGTCGGCCTCGGCGCCGGCCGCCTCGATGACGACGTCGGCGCCCAGGAAGTCCGTCTGCTTCTTCATCTCGACCACGACGTCGTCGTGCTCGTCGTAGTCGATCGTCTCCGCGTGGGCCATGGTCCGCGCCTTCTCCAGCCGCTCCTGCAGGTGGTCGACCACGATCACCCGGCCCGCGCCCATCAGCCAGGAGGACTGGGCGGCGATCAGCCCGACCGGCCCGGCACCGAGGACGACGACCGTGTCGCCCTCGGCGATGTCGCCCAGCTGCGCGCCGAAGTAGCCGGTGGCGGCGGCGTCGGTCAGCAGGACGGCGTCCTCGTCGTGCATCCAGTCGGGGATCGGCACCGGGCCGACGTCGGCGAACGGGACGCGGACGTACTGCGACTGGCCGCCGTCGTACCCGCCGGTGGTGTGCGAGTAGCCGTAGATGCCGCCGACGGCGGTGGCGTTCGGGTTGACGTTGTGGCAGTTGGAGTACAGGCCGCGGGCGCAGTACCAGCAGCTGCCGCAGAAGATGTTGAACGGCACCATCACCCGGTCGCCGACCTGCAGGTTCTGCACCGAGGAGCCGACCTGCTCCACGACGCCGATGAACTCGTGGCCGAACGTGTGCCCGATCCGGGTGTCCGGCATGAGGCCGTGGTAGAGGTGCAGGTCGGAGCCGCAGATCGCGGCCAGCGTCACCCGCACGATCGCGTCGTTGGGGTGCTCGATCGCCGGGACGTCCTTGTCCTCGACCCGGATCTTGTACGGGCCGCGGTACACCATCGCGCGCATGGGGTCGTCCCCTCCTCGAGGCGGCTCCGGAGGGAGGGTCGGGAGCGCCCACCTGGTCCGCCGACTGTGCTCACCGGCGCCCCGACCTTGCAGGGCCGCGGGCCGGCGGGCCACTCGAGCGCCGGGACGGGTCGCTCCCGGGGATCCGGAGCCTGGAGCCCTACCGTCGGCCGACGTCGCACCGACCCCGGGGGAGCCGCCGAGATGGACCCGCGTCCACTGTCCGAGCAGGAACGCGCCGAGGCCTTCCGCCAGGCCCAGCTGAGCCACCTCGACCGGCAGACCGAACTGCTCACCTCCATCCACCGCTGGGTCACCCTCGGCTTCGGCTTCGTCCTGCTCGCCCTCCTGCTGGTCATCTACCTCGTCTTCGTCGTCGCGATCGGCTGAGCTGCGAAAACGGGTTGCCCGGGTCCGTAGCGTCGGGCACGTGACCCCTCCCCCCGTGCTCGAGCCGGTACACCGTCCGGAGGACGGCGAACTCGTCGGCCACCTGGCCGCCGTGGGTGCCGTGGGTGCCGTCGCCGGCGGCGACCGGTGGGTGGCGCACGCCGTCTTCGGGGCGCCGCTGCGGACCTTCGCCGGTCGCGACGAGGCCGAGGCCTTCCTCCGCTCCCGGGGGCTGGCGCTGCTGGCCGAGCGGTGGGAGTACCGGCCGGCCGACGGCGGCGAGGCCCGTCCGACGTGGCTGGTCGAGGCCCGGCCCGGCTCGGTCGTCGTCCGCTTCGGGTACGAGCGGGCGGCGACCGAGCTGACCGGCGCCGACCTCGGGCGACTCACCCTGGCCTGAGGAGCGGAAGCCCGGCGGGCCCGGTGGCGTTCCGGGGGTCGTGAGCACCCCGCGGGACGTCGACGTCGTGGTCGTCGGTGCCGGCCAGGCCGGCCTGAGCACCGCCCACCACCTGGCCCGCCAGGGCTTCGCTCCCGGCAGCGGCTTCGTCGTCCTCGACGGCGAGGCCGCGCCGGGCGGCGCCTGGCAGCACCGCTGGGCGTCGCTGACCCTGGCCACGACCCACCGGGTGCACGAGTTGCCCGGCCTGCCGTTCGAGCCCGCCTCGGCGGACCTGCCCGCCGCCGAGGCGGTGCCGGCCTACTTCGCCGAGTACGAGCGGCACTTCGGCCTGCCGGTCGAGCGGCCGGTGCGGGTGACCGCGGTGGAGCGCACCGGCGACGGCCGCTTCCTCGTGCGGACGTCGGCGGGCGAGTGGCGGGCCCGCGGCCTGGTCAACGCCACCGGTACCTGGACCCGGCCGTTCGTGCCTTCCTACCCCGGCCAGGAGACCTTCCGCGGCCGGCAGCTGCACACCGTCGGCTACCGCGGCGCGGCGGAGTTCGCCGGGCGGTCGGTGGTCGTCGTCGGCGGCGGCGCCTCGGCGGTGCAGCTGCTCGGGGAGCTGGCCCCGGTCGCCCGCACCACCTGGGTGACCCGCCGCCCGCCGCTCTGGCGGGAGGGGCCCTTCGGCGAGGAGCAGGGCCGCGCGGCGGTGGCCCGGGTGGAGGCCGCCGTCCGCGCCGGCCGGATGCCGGGCAGCGTCGTCGGCGCCACCGGGCTGGTCGTCACGCCGTGGGTGCGCCGGGCACTGGACGACGGCGTCCTCACCCGGCTGCCGGTGTTCGACCGCATCACCCCCGGCGGCGTGGCCTGGGACGACGGCCGGACGGTGGACGCCGACGTCATCCTGTGGGCCACCGGCTTCCGCGCCGCCGTCGGCCACCTCGCGCCACTGCGGCTGCGCACCCGGGACGGCGTGATCCGGCTCGACGGCACCTCCGCCGTGGACGAGCCCCGGCTCCAGCTGGTCGGCTACGGGCCGAGCGCCAGCACGATCGGCGCGAACCGGGCCGGCCGCACCGCCGCGCGCACGCTGCGCCGGCTGCTCGACGCCGACGCCGACACCGACGCAGCGCTCTCCCGCAGCGCCTGACCCAGGGTCCTCCCGGAGGGGGCGACGGGGTCACATCAGGGGCGGATGGGGGTCCGGCCCGGATGTGCCGGCACCGCGCCGGCCGGGAGCCTTCCGGGCCATGACCTCCTCCCCTCCCCCGCGGCGGTGATCGGCGTGATCGTCGCCTCCGGACTCACCAAGCGCTTCGGCGACCGCCTCGCCGTCGACGACGTCTCCTTCACCGTCCGGCCCGGCCGGGTCACCGGCTTCCTCGGCCCGAACGGCGCCGGCAAGTCGACGACGATGCGGATGGTCATCGGCCTGGACCGCCCGACCGCCGGCACGGTCACCGTCGACGGCGCCCGCTACGCCGACTCCCCCGCACCGCTGCGCGCCGTCGGGGCGCTGCTCGAGGCCCGCGCCCTGCACCCGGGCCGCTCCGCCCGGGCGCACCTGCGGTGGATGGCCGCGAGCAACGGCATCCCGGCCGCCCGGGTCGACGAGGTGCTCGGCCTGGTCGGCCTCGAGGCGGTCGCCGGCCAGCGGGTCGGGCGGTTCTCCCTCGGCATGGGCCAGCGGCTGGGCATCGCCGCCGCGCTGCTCGGCGACCCGCCCGTCGTCGTCCTCGACGAGCCGGTCAACGGCCTGGACCCCGAGGGCATCCGCTGGGTGCGCACCCTGGCCCGTGACCTCGCCGCCGAGGGCCGCACCGTGCTGGTCTCCAGCCACCTCATGGCCGAGATGGCGCTGACCGCCGACCACCTGGTCGTCGTCGGCCGCGGCCGCGTGCTCGCCGACTGCCCGACGTCGGAGTTCATCGCCGCCCACGCGGCGTCCTCCGTCCGCGTGCGCACCCCGCGGCCCGCCGAGCTCGCCGACCTGCTGCGCCGCGCCGGCGCGGAGGTCACCCGGGACGGCGACGCACTGCGCGTGCGGGGCGTCGACACCGCCACCACCGGCGAGCTCGCCGCCGGCGCCGGCCTGGTGCTGCACGAGCTCGGCCTCGTCTCCTCCTCCCTGGAGGACGCCTTCATGACCCTGACCGCCGGCAGCGTCGAGTACGCCGCCGCTCCCGCCGAGGTGACCCGGTGACCGCTCCCGCCCCGACCCTGCCCCGCACCGCCGCTGCCGGCCCGGTCCGCGCCGGCCTCGGCCGCGCCGTGCACGCGGAGTGGATCAAGCTGTGGTCGGTGCGCTCCACCGGCTGGTCGCTGGTCGCCATGGTCGCCCTCGGCGCCGGTCTGACCACGCTGGTGTGCGCGCTGGTCGCACCCGATCTCGCCGACGGGCAGACGGGCGAGCCGGTCGGCGCCTTCATCACCTGGGGGCTGCTGTTCGCGCAGGTGACCGCGGTCGTGCTCGGCGCCCTCGTCGTCACCGGCGAGTACGGCACCGGGATGATCCGCGCGACGCTGGCCGCCACCCCGCGGCGCGGCACCGTGCTCGCCGCCAAGGCGCTCGTCCTCGCCGGCACGCTGTTCGTGGCCGGCGTCGTGACGGCGACGCTCGGCTGGCTGGGTGGCAACGCGTTCCTGTCCGCGGAGGGCATCGGCATCTCCCTCGGCGACGACGGGATGCTGCGCTCGCTGCTCGGCAGCGGCCTGTACATGGCCGGTCTGGGGCTGTTCGCGATGGCTGCCGGGCTGCTGCTGCGCTCGACCGCGGCGGTGGTGTCGGTGGTGCTGGCGCTGGTGTTCCTGGTCGGCAACCTGCTGGTGCTGCTGCCCGGCGCGTGGGGCGAGTGGCTGACCAAGCTCATGCCGGGCAACGCCGGGTCGCGGATCGCGATGCCGGAGGCGTTCAACCCGGTGCTGCTCGAGCCGTGGACCGGGTTCGCCGTCTTCGCCGCCGAGGTGGCGGTCCTGCTCGCCGTCGCGGCCCTCGCCTTCACCCGCCGCGACGCCTGACCGGGGCCGCCGCCCGCACCGCTCACGCCGGTGAGGCCCCCGCAGACACCCCTCCTCCACCGGTCCTCGTGCTCTGCCCACACTCGTGGGCAGAGCACGAGGTCGCGCGGGGGCACCTACCCACCGTCCCGTCGAGCTCTGCCCACAGTCGTGGGCAGAGCACGAGGTCGCGGAATGACACCCCCGGCGGGCCCCGGCGGCGGACGGGCACAGTGGGGGGGTGACCTCCCCCGATCCCGCCACCGTCGGCCGCGAGCGCGCCGGTGAGCTGGTGCGCCGGCTCGAGGCCGGCGACCCCGCCGGCGCCGACACCGTGCTCGCCGACGTCGACCAGGTGCGCGACCTCGTCTACGTCGGCGCCGCCCTCACCGCGCTGGCCCGCGCCGAGGCCCGCGGGCTGCCACCGGCGCAGCGGGCGCAGGCCAACACCCGCCAGCTCGTCCTCGGCGCCGCCCGCGACGCCGCTCGCACCGACCCGGCCGGGCTGCGCCTGTGGCTGCGCCGCGCAGGCGAGGAGCTGCTGCTGCTGCGCTCGTTGCGCGCCGCCGCCGACGCCATCGCCGGCTGAGCCCCGGGCCGGCACCTGGGCCGCACCCGGACCGGCCGGGACCGGGTGATCGCGCCGGTCCCGGCCGGGAGCTCAGGAGCCGATCGGCGTCAGCGCGCCGACCATCCCGAAGAGGTCCTTGGGGTCCTCGGGCTCGGCGACCAGGTCGACGTCGTCCACCCACGGCGTGCCGCGCACCTCGTCACGGACGTAGCGCAGCGCCGAGTGGTCCTCGACGGCGAAGCCGACCGAGTCGAACACGGTCACCTGGCCGGCCGACGTCCGCCCCGGGGCACGCCCGGTGAGGACCTGCCAGAGCTCGGTCACCGGGAAGTCGGCCGGCATCGCCTGGATCTCCCCCTCAACGCGCGTCTGCGGCGGGAACTCGACGAAGACCTCGACGTCGTCGCGGAGCAGGATCGTGGGGTCGAGCTCGGTCTTGCCGGGGCAGTCGCCGCCGATCGCGTTGACGTGCACCCCGGGTTCGACCCACTCGGCGGGCAGCACCACCGCGCGGGCCTTGTCCGCGGTGCAGGTGGTGACGACGTCGGCGCCGCGCACCGCCTCGCGGCCGGAGGACGCGATCGTGACGTCGAAGCCGAGCGGCTCGAGGTTGCGGGCCAGCTTCGCCATGGCGGCGGGGTCGGTGTCCCAGACCGCCAGCTCGGTGATCCCCAGGGCGCCGCGCATGCCGAGTGCCTGGAACTCCGACTGGCTGCCGGCGCCGATGAGCGCCAGGCGGCGGGAGTCGGGCCGGGCGAGGTGGCGGGCGGCCATGGCCGAGGTCGCCGCCGTCCGCAGGGCGGTGAGCAGGGTCATCTCGGCGAGGAAGACGGGATAGCCGTTGGAGACGTCGGCCAGCGCGCCGAACGCGCTGACCGTCTGGAAGCCGCGTACCGGGTTGCTCGGGTGCCCGTTGACGTACTTGAAGGCGTAGGTCTCGCCGTCACTGGTGGGCATCAGCTCGATGACGCCCCAGGGCGTGTGGCTGCCGACCCGGGCGATCTTGTCGAAGGACTCCCACCGGCGGAAGTCGTCCTCCACGTAGCGGGACATCCCCGTGATGATCCGTTCCGGCCCGGTCTCGGCCACCCAGCGGACCATGTTGCGCACGTCGACGAAGAGCGTCATGACGGCGGCCTCCTCTCAGCGAGGACAACGCTAGGGATGGTCGATCTGCACGGGCAATGAGCAGAGCGGGCTCATCCTGCGCAGACACGGAACACATCGACGCGCTAGTCTGTACGATCTGCCCATGGCGGAGCTCAGCGACCTCGACCAGCGCCTGCTGGCGGCCCTGCGCGAGGACGGCCGGGCGCCGGTGGCGGAGCTGGCGCGCCGGCTGGGCGTGACGCGCGCGACCGTCACCAGCCACCTCGACCGTCTCGTGGCCGAGGACGTCATCGTGGGGTTCACCGTCCGGATGCGGGACGAGAGTGCGGCCGGCGGGGTGCGCGCGGTCTCGCTCATCGAGGTCGAGGGCCGCTCCACCGACGACGTCATCCGGCGGCTGCGCGGCTTCCCCGAGATCGAGTCGATGCACTCGACCAACGGCGCTTGGGACCTCGTCGCCGAGACCCGCACCGCCGACCTCGCCGGGTTCGACCGCCTGCTCAACCGGATCCGGGCCGTGCCCGGGGTCATCAACAGCCAGACCAGCCTGCTGCTGACCTCCGTCCTCCGCTGACGCTCAGGCCGGTCGGGCCACCGGCCGGGTCGCCGCCCGCGCCACCGGCAGCGCCGCCACCAGCACGGCGGTGACCAGCAGGTAGGTCCAGGACAGGCCGGCGCCGGCCGCCACCACGCCGAGGACGAGCGCGCCCAGGGCGGTGCCGGCGTCGAAGGAGGCGTTCCACAGGGCGCTGGCCGCCGTCGTCCCGCCCTCGCCGGCGCGGGCGAACGCGGTGACCAGCGTCAGGTTCTGCACGGCGCCGTAGCCGCCGCCGAAGAGCGCCGCGCCGAGCAGGACGACGGCGTCCCCGGTGGGGAGCCCCACGGCGACGACGGCCATCCCGGCCGCCCCGAGCAGCAGTGTGGACGGCAGCAGCCGGCCGGTGCCCACCCGGTCGACGAGCAGCCCGGCCCGCCAGCGGGTCAGCGCGCCGGCGATCCCGAAGACGAGCAGCGCCACCGTGGCCAGGACGCCGTCGGGGCGCTCGATGGGCAGGAACGTGACCAGCCCGCCCCCGGCCAGGGTGACGACGAACAGCACGGCCGACGGCGCGAGGGCGGCACGCGCCGCCGCGCGCGACGACGTCCCCGCGCCTCCCTGCCAGGGCACCGCCCGGGCCAGCACGGCGACCAGCGGCAGCGCGAGCACCGGCGCGGCGGCCAGCCAGGAGAGCACCGCGGTGTGCCCGTCGAGCACCAGGGCCACGCCGGCGGGGACGGCGACCAGGTTGGGCACGGCGATCGCCAGCCCGTACAGGCCGATCGACTCGCCGCGGCGCTCGGGCGGGGCGACCTGCGCGGACAGCGTCGCGCCGAGCACGGTGAGGACGGCGAACCCGGCCCCGCGCACCGCCGAGACCGCCGACAGCCAGAGCACCCCGTCGTCGACCACGTACAGCGGCGCGGGCGCCCCGAGGGCGAGCATGCCCGCGGCCAGGACCGGGCCGAGGCCGAGGCGCGCGGTGAGCGCGGGGACGGCGGACTGGACGGCCACGGTGACCAGCAGGAACACCGCGGTGACGACGCCGGCGGTGTCCGGGGAGGCACCGCCGGCGACCGCGTACGCCGGCAGCGAGGCCAGCGTCAGGCAGTAGCTGGCGAAGCCGAGCGACGTCGCGCCGACCAGGGCGCGCATCGCCGGCAGCCGCCACAGCGACGTGCGCGGCCGCGTCGTCCCGCCGGTCATCCCGCTCCCCTCACCCGGTGCCCGGTCGACCAGCATGACCGGGCGCGCCCCGGCCGGTGGGAGCGGGTGGGCTACCGACCGGGGCCGGAGGTCCCCAGGCCGGCCTCGTGGGCACGCGCCACGGCGGCGGCCTGGTCGGGCACCTGCAGCTCGGTGAGCACGGCGGACACGTGGTTGCGCACCGTCTTGTCCGACAGCGCCAGCCGGCGGGCGATCTGGCCAGTCGGCAGCCCGGCGGCGCGACCGGGCTCGCGCTGCACGCCCGCCGCCGTCTCGGGCGGTCCACCGCGGCCGCGGCGGCAGCCGTGGCCGTCGCCGTCCTGACCGTCGCCTCCGCTGTCTGGCTGGCGCTCGCCGGCTGATCACTCCCGTCCCCGGAGGAGCTCACCGTGTCCCTGACCCCGCGCGCGCCGCACCGCGGTCGCCGCTGCCGTCCTGCTCGCGGGCGCCGGCACCGCCCTGGCCGTGGTCACGACCGCGACGGCCGCCTCCACGCTGCGCCTGACGACCGTCGCCGTGCCCGACCGCAACACCGATCTGGACCTCGGCGACCCGGGCCCGAGCCCCGGTGACGCCCAGGTCTTCCTGGACGACGTCCGGCGCGACGGCACGACGATCGGCACGAACGCCGGCAGCTGCACCATCACTAGCCTCTCGGAGAGCCGGTCGTCCGTCGCCTGCACGGCCACGCTCACCCTGCCGGAGGGGCAGATCGCCTTCCAGGGCGCCGCCGACGAGGACCCGGGCGCCGGCCCGGCCGGGTTTACCTGGGCGGTGACCGGCGGGACCGGCCGCTACGCCGGAGCCGAGGGCGAGGTCGTCGGCAGCTTCCGGCCGGACAGCGACGTCGTCGACCTGGAGGTCCGCCTCGGCTGACAGTGAGGATGTAGGCGAGCTCCGCAGCGGCCGTTCCTGACCCGTCGGCTGACTGACTTGGGGTCTTCAACCGGATCTGTCGGTCCGGTCCGCTGCGGAGCTCGTGTGCACTCACCAGTCGAGGGGTCGTGACCTCACAGGAGCTTGTGCCAGCAAGCACCCGTCACTGTCTTGTCCGCTCGCTCGGCGGTGCGTGCCGCCCTTGCCGATCGAGTGAGAAGGACGGCGATGACCACGATCGCAGACCCGTTGACGACTGCCCAGCCAGTCACCGCCGACCACCCGGTGTTCGGTGGGGTGGACACCCATGCCGACACCCACACCGCGGCGGTGATCGATGCGGCCGGTCGGCTGCTGGGTCACGACCAGTTCGCAGCCAGTGCGGCGGGCTATGCCCAGCTGGCCGCCTGGCTGGCCGCGCACGGCGAGGTCCAGCGAGTGGGAGTGGAGGGCACCGGGGTCTACGGCGCCGGTTTGGCGCGACACCTGACCGCGGTCGGCCTCGAGTTGGTCGAGGTCGACCGGCCCGACCGCAAGACCCGCCGGTTCGCCGGCAAGTCCGACCCGATCGACGCCGAGGCCGCCGCCCGCGCCGCGCTGGCCGGCCGGTCCACCGGCCTGCCCAAGACCCGCACCGGGCCGGTCGAGGCCCTCCGGGCGCTGCGGGTGGCCCGCCGCAGCGCCATCGCCGCTCGCGCCGAAGCCCCGACCCAGCTCAAGGCGCTGCTGATCACCGCGCCCGAGCCGCTGCGCGCCCGACTGCGTGGGCTGACCACCCGGCAACTGGTGAGCACTTGTGCGGCGTTGCGCCCTGACCGCGACCGGATCAGCGATCCGGCCCAGGCCACCACGACCGCGCTGCGCACCCTGGCCCGCCGCCATCAGCAGCTGACCGCCGAGATCGACGACCTCGACGCCGACCTCACCCCACTGGTCACCCGGATCAATCCGGCGCTGACCGCCGCCAGCGGAGTCGGCACCGACGTGGCCGGCCAACTGCTGGTCACCGCGGGGGACAATCCCCAACGGCTGCACTCCGAACCGGCCTTCGCCGCGCTTTGCGGCGTCAGCCCCATCCCGGCCTCCTCCGGCCGCACCCATCGCTACCGGCTCAACCGCGGCGGTGACCGGCAGGCCAACTGCGCCCTCTATCGAGTCGCCCTGAGCCGGATGCGCTGGGACCCCCGCACCCAGGCCTACGTGAAGCGCCGCACCGAGCAAGGCCTGAGCAAGAAGGACATCATCCGCTGCCTCAAGCGATACATCGCCCGCGAGCTCTACTACTTGCTGACCTCACCACGGACCACTTGACGATCCATAGGAGCATCCACGGGGCCGGTCCGGCACCGGGACCGCTCGCACCCCGCGAGCGGTCCCGGTGTCCGGCGCGGGCGACGGGTAGGCAGGGGCGGTGCCGCTGCTGACCGTGGGACACGGGCCCGACGACCGCGACCGGCTGGGTACCCGGCTCGGCGCGGCCGGGGTCGGGCGCGTCGTCGACGTCCGGCGCTTCCCGGGCAGCCGCACCAACCCCGACGTCCGGCGCGAGGCGCTCGAGGCGTGGCTGCCCGCGGCGGGGATCGGCTACCGCTGGGAGGCCCGCCTCGGCGGCCGGCGCCGGCTGTCCCCGGACGAGCCGGTGGCCGACGGCTGGTGGACCGTGGCCCAGTTCGCCGCCTACGCCGCGCACACCCGGACGGCGGAGTTCGCCGCGGCGCTCGACGAGGTACTCGCCGAGGCGACGACGGCGGCCGTCGCGGTGCTGTGCAGCGAGAGCGTGTGGTGGCGCTGCCACCGGCGGCTGGTCGCCGACGTCGCCGTCCTCGGCCGGGGTGTCACCGTGCAGCACGTCATGCACGACGGCCGGCTCGCCCCGCACCGCCCGTCGGAGGGCGCCGTCCTCGGCGGCGACGGCCTCGTCCACTGGCCGGTTCGGTGACGTGCTGGACCGGCCACCCTTCAGGGTCCCGCGCCGAGCTTGCGAGGCGTGGGGGGAAGGGTGGTCCTTACGCCATGTGCGGATAGCGGTGGTCGGTCGCCGGGACGAAGGTCTCCTTGAGCGAGCGGGTCGACGTCCAGCGCTGCAGGTTCTGCGCCGCGCCGGCCTTGTCGTTGGTGCCCGAGGCGCGCCCGCCGCCGAAGGGCTGCTGGCCGACGACGGCGCCGGTGGGCTTGTCGTTCACGTAGAAGTTGCCCGCGGCGAAGCGCAGCACCCGCTGCGCGTGCGTGATCGCCGCGCGGTCCTGGGCGATGACCGCCCCGGTCAGCGCGTACGGCGCCGCCGACTCCATCTGCTGCAGCACGGTGTCGTAGTCGGCGTCGTCGTAGACGTGCACCGCGAGGATCGGGCCGAAGTACTCGGTGGTGAACACCTCGTGCCCGGGGTCGGTGCCCTCGATGACCGTCGGGCGCACGAAGAAGCCCTCGGAGTCGTCCTTCTGCCCGCCCGCCACGATCGACAGCGCCGGGTCGTCGTCCACCCGGTCGATGACGCCGGAGAGCTTGGAGAACGACTTCCGGTCGATGACCGCGCCCATGAAGTTCGAGAAGTCGGTGACGTCGCCCATCGTCAGCGACTCGGTGACGCCGACCAGGTCGTCGCGCAGCCGCGCCCACACCGACCGCGGCACGTACGCCCGCGACGCCGCCGAGCACTTCTGCCCCTGGTACTCGAAGGCGCCGCGCACCAGCGCGGTCCGCAGCACGTCGACGTCGGCCGAGGGGTGGGCGACGACGAAGTCCTTGCCGCCGGTCTCGCCGACGATCCGCGGGTAGCCGCGGTAGTTGGCGATGTTCTCCCCCACCGTCCGCCACAGGTGCTGGAACACCGGCGTCGACCCGGTGAAGTGGATGCCGGCGAGGTCGCGGTCGGCCAGGACGACGTCGGAGACCGGGATCCCGTCGCCGGTGACCATCGTGATGACACCCGGCGGCAGCCCGGCCTCCTCCAGCAGCCGCATGAGGAAGTGCGCGGCGAACTGCTGGGTGGGCGCCGGCTTCCACACGACCGTGTTGCCCATGAGCGCCGGCGCGGTGGGCAGGTTGCCGGCGATCGCGGTGAAGTTGAACGGCGTGACGGCGTAGACGAACCCCTCCAGCGGCCGGTGGTCGCTGCGGTTCCAGACGCCCGGGGAGGACACCGGCTGCGCGGTGACGATCTCGCGGGCGAAGTGCACGTTCCAGCGCCAGAAGTCGACCAGCTCGCAGGCGCTGTCGATCTCGGCCTGGTGGGCGGTCTTGGACTGCCCGAGCACGGTCGCGGCGTTCAGCGTCTGCCGCCACGGCCCGGCCAGCAGGTCGGCGGCCTTGAGGAAGACCGCGGCGCGGTCGTCGAAGGACAGCTCCTGCCAGCCCGGCGCCGCCTCCTTGGCCCAGCGGACGGCGTCCTCGGCGTCGGCGTGCGTGGCGTGCGCCGCGGTGCCGAGGACGGCGGCGTGCCGGTGCGGCTGGACGACGTCGAAGCGCTCGCCGCCGCCCATCCGCTGCTTGTCGCCGAGGGTCATGGTCAGCTCGAGCGGCTCGGCGGCCAGCTCGGTCAGCCGCTGCTGGAGCGCCGCGCGCTCCGGCGAGCCGGGGGCGTAGTCGAGCACCGGCTCGTTGCGCGGCGGGGGGACGTTGGTGACGGCGTCCACGGGGGCCTCCTGGTGTGAGACGTGGTCTAGGACGTGGTGACGAGGGAGCGCAGGAAGAAGCGCAGGTTCGCGGGGCGCTCGGCCAGCCGGCGGACGAAGTAGCCGTACCAGTCGACGCCGTAGGGGACGTAGGCGCGCACGGTGACGCCCTCGGCGGCCAGCCGGTGCTGCTCGGCGGGGCGGATGCCGTAGAGCATCTGCACCTCCCACGAGTCCGCCGCGCGGCCGTACTCGGCCGCCAGCCGCTGGGCCAGCGAGACCAGCCGCGGGTCGTGGCTGCCCACCATGGGGTACCCCGGCCCGCGCATGAGCACGCCGAGGCAGCGGGCGTAAGCGGCGTCGACGTCGTGCCGGTCCTGGTGGGCGACCGACGCCGGCTCGTCGTAGGCGCCCTTGACCAGGCGCACCCGCGACCCGGCCACCGCCAGCGCCCGGGCGTCGTCCTCGGTGCGGTGCAGCGCGGCCTGCAGCACCGCGCCGGTCCCGGGGTGGGTGCGGCGCAGCTCGGCGAGGGTGCCGAGGGTGGCGTCGACGGTCGAGGAGTCCTCCATGTCGAGGGTGACCGTCGTCCCGATCACCGCGGCCGCCTCGACCACCGGCCGGACCAGCTCCAGCGCCAGGTCCTCACCGCCGGGCAGCGCCTGCCCGAAGGCCGACAGCTTGACCGACACCTCCGCGGCCCGACCGAGCCCGAGCGGGGCCAGCCCGTCGAGCGCGGCCAGGTAGGCGTCGCGGGAGCGGCACGCCTCGGCGCGGTCGGTGACGTCCTCACCGAGGTGGTCGAGGGTGACCGCGAGGCCCTCCCCGGTGAGCCGGCGGACGACGTCGAGCGCCTCGGGCAGCGTCTCGCCGGCCACGAACCGGTCGACGACGTGCCGGGTGACCGGCGTCCCGACCAGCGCGCGGCGCAGGGCCGGCCGCCGGGACGCGCCGAGGAGCAGGGCCTTCTGCGAGAGCACGGGCACCTCCGTCTGTCGTCGTGCCCCTGTGCGGAGGAGCACGGTCGACGAGAACGCTAGGCACGTCACACCCCCGCCACCAGGGACAGACGTACGGACTCCACCCGCCCGGTCTCATACAGTCGTACGAGTGCGGAACGACCTGCAGGACGTCGTCGACGAGGTGTCCCGCCTGCTCGGGGCCCCGGCGACGCTCGAGGACGTCGACTTCACGCTGCTGGCCTTCTGCGCCCACCCCACCGACGACGCCGATGACGCCACCGCCGCCATGGACGCCGTCCGGGCCCGGTCCATCCTCGGCCGCGGCTCCACCCCCGCCACCCGCCGCTGGTTCGAGGACCTCGGCATCGCCCGGGCCGAGCGGCCGCTGCGCACCCCCGCCGACCCCGCGACCGGCGTCCTCACCCGCCTGCTGCTGCCGGTCCGCGCCGACGGCCGCACCCGCGGCTACCTGTGGCTGCTCGACGGCGGGCGCACCGACCCCGACGACGACACCGACCCCGTCCTGGCCGCGGCGGTCGCCCTGGCGGCGCGGGCCGGGCGGCTGCTCGCCGAGCGCGACGAGGACGGCGACCTCGGCACCGCGCTGGCCGCCGTCCTGACCGGACCCGGGCCCGCCCGCGAGCGGGCCGCCCGCGCGCTGGCCGACCGGCTCGGGGACGGCGTCCCGCTCGCGCTGGTGGCCCTGCGCCCACCCGGCGGCGCGCTGCCCCCGGGCTGGCGGCCCCCGCCGTCGTCCGCGGTGCTGCCCGGGGACGGCGGGGACGGCGACGAGGTCGCCGTCCTGGTGCGGCTGGCCCGGACGGGCGACCTGCGCCCCGCCGGCGCCGCCGCGGCCGCCGCCCTCGCCCGGCTGCCCGCCGGCACCGGTGCGGGGGTGTCCGGGGCGACGTCCGGCGCGGGCGGGCTGGCCGGCTGCTGGGCGCAGGCGCGCGCCGCGGCGGCCGTCGCGGGCCTGGTGCCGCGACTGGCACCGGTGGCGCAGTGGGCCGAGCTCGGCGGCTGGCGGACCGCCGCCGCGCTGCCCGCCCCGGACCCCGCGGTGGCCCCGCTGCTGGCCGAGCCCCTGCTCGCCGCCACCGCCGAGGCCTACCTCGACGCGGCCGGCAGCGTGGCCCGCACCGCGGCCGCCCTCGGCATCCACCGCCAGACGCTGTACTACCGCCTGGGCCGGGTCACCGCGCTCACCGGCCTCGACCTCGCCGACGGCGACACCCGGCTGCTCGTGCACGCCTCGCTGCGCCGCGCCCGCCTGCCCCGGCCGTGAGCCCGGCCACACGGAACCGGGGAGTCCGTTCGGGCGCGACGCCGTCCGGAGGGTGACCTACCCTCGGAGGTGCTGATGGCTGCGGGAGGAGAGGCGTTGCCTCGAGACGCGGGCGGCGCCGGCGACGTCCTCCGGGACCTGCGCACGGCCACCGCCGAGGAGCACGACCGGGTCGAGTCCACGCTCGACCTGATGGACCCGCACCTGGACCGGGACCGGCTGGCCGGCGTCCTGGCGCGGCTGCACGGCTTCTGGCTGGCGGCCGAGGCGGGCCTGGACGCCTGGGCCCGCCACTCCCCCGCGGACGCCGCCGCCGTCGACTGGGACCGCCGCCGCCGCGCGGCGCTCTACGCCGCCGACCTGCGCGCGCTGGGCGCCGACCCGGAGCCGGACGAGCGGCCCACCCTGCCCGAGGTGCGCGACACCGACGCGGCGCTCGGCCGGCTCTACGTGATGGAGGGCTCGACGCTCGGCGGCACGTTCATCGACCGCCACCTGGCCACGCTGCCCGGGTTGGCCGGCGGCCCGCGGTTGCGCTGCTTCAGCCCCTACGGCGCCGACACCGGTGCGATGTGGCACGCCTTCCGGCGGGTCACCCGCGAGCACGTGGCCGGCCCCGGGGACGCCGACCGGGTCGTCGCCGCGGCGCGCACCACCTTCGCCGTCCTCGCCGACTGGTGCCGACCGGCCGCCCGGTCGCGGGCGGTCCCGGCGTGACCGACGTCCGGGCGGACGTCCCGGCCGACGCCGGGCCCGACGTCGCCTGGCTGGCGCCGGGCACGCCGGTCGACCTCGACAACTGCGCGCGCGAGCCGATCCACGTCCCGGGCAGCATCCAGCCCCGCGGCGTGCTGCTGAGCGTGAGCGAGCCCGACCTGCTCGTCGTCCAGGCGTCGGAGAACCTCGCCGGGCTGACCGGGGTGGCGTGGTCTGACGCGCTCGGCCGGCCCCTGGCCGACGTGATCGGGGTCCACCAGGCCGGGGCCGTCGTCCGGTCGGCCAGCGCGTTCGGCGACCTGCGCGAGCGCAACCCGGTGGAGATCACCCTCGACGTCGACGGCGGGCCCGTGCCGGTGGACGCGATCCTGCACCGCGCCGTGCTCGAGGGCGGCGAGGACGGCACGGTCCCGCCGCTGACCAACCTGGTGGTGGAGCTGGAGCCGGCGCACGGGCCGCGGCCGTTCTCCTTCCCGAACACCTACCAGGCGGTGCGCAGCGCCGTCGCCGAGCTCAACCGCGGCTCGACGCTGCAGGAGCTCTACGACACGACCGCGCAGGCCGTGCGGTCCCTGACCGGCTTCGACCGCGTGATGGTCTACCGCTACGACGCCGACTACAACGGCGAGGTCGTGGCCGAGGCGAAGGCCGAGCGCCTCAACCCCTTCCTCGGCCTGCACTACCCCGCCTCCGACATCCCGGCCCAGGCCCGGGCGCTGTACGAGAAGAACTGGATCCGGCTCATCTCCGACGTCGACTACGTCCCGAGCCCGATCCACCCCACCGCGCACCCGGCCACCGGCCGTCCGCTCGACCTCACCTACTCCACGCTGCGCAGCGTCTCGCCCGTCCACGTCGAGTACCTGCACAACATGGGCGTGCGCGCCTCGATGTCGATCTCGCTGCTGCAGGACGAGGAGCTGTGGGGCCTCATCGCCTGCCACCACTACGACGGCCCGCACGCGCCGCCCTACGCCACCCGGGCGGCGGCGGAGTTCCTCGGCTCGGCGCTGTCGCTGCGCCTGGTCGACCGCACCGCCGAGGACGAGGTGCACCGGGCGCTGCAGGTGCGCTCGACGCTGGCGTGGCTGACCACCGCCACGCTCGACGAGGACCGCTCACTCCCCGGCGCGCTGCTGGGCAGCCCCAGCCTGCTCGACGTGCTGCCGGCCGAGGGCGTGACCCTCGCCCTGCAGGGCGAGACCGGCAGCACGGGCGAGCAGCTGCCCCCGGAGGTCGTGGACCGGCTGGTGGCCTGGGCGGCGGCGCGGGGCGGGGAGGTCGTGGTCACCGACTCCCTCCGGCGCGACGCACCGGAGCTGGACCTGCCGCCCGACCTCGTCTGCGGCGTCCTCGCCCTGCCGCTGCCGGAGGGGCAGTTCGTCCTGTGGCACCGCCGCGAGGCCGTGCACCACGTCGACTGGGGCGGCGACCCGCACAACAAGGCCATCGCCGAGCGCGAGGGCGACGGCGTCCGGCTCAGCCCGCGCAAGAGCTTCGACCGCTGGCGGGAGACCGTCCGCGACCGCTCGCAGCCGTGGACGCCGCAGGAGCGCGCCGAGGTCCTGGAGCTGCGCAACCACCTGCTCGAGGCGCTCTACGCCCGCTCCCGCAGCATCGTCCGCGCCGCGGAGACCCTCCAGCGCAGCCTGCTGTCCGAGCCGCCGGAGCCCGACGACCTCGAGGTCGGCGTGCGCTACGTGCCCGCCGCGCGCGAGGCGCAGGTGGGCGGTGACTGGTACGACGTCTTCCTGCAGCCCGACGGCTCCACGATGCTGGTCATCGGCGACGTCGTCGGCCACGACACCGAGGCCGCCGCGACCATGGCCCAGCTGCGCGGGCTGCTGCGCGGCATCGCCTACGACAGCGCCGAGGGCCCCGCGCGGGTGCTCGCCCGCCTCGACGCGGCCATCCACGGGCTGCGGCTGGGCGCCATGGCCACCGTGCTGGTCGGCCGGCTGGAGCAGACCGACGAGGAGCGGGCCGCCGGCGTGACCCGGCTGCGGTGGTCCAGCGCCGGGCACCTGCCGCCGCTGGTCGTCGGCCCCGACGGCGCCGCGCAGGCGCTCACCGCCGCCCGGCCGGGCCTGCTCCTCGGGGTGAACCCGCAGGCGGTGCGCACCGACCAGGTGGCGGTGCTGCGGCGGGGCTCGACCGTGCTGCTCTACACCGACGGGCTGGTCGAGCGCCGCGACACCGGTTTCGACGCCGGCGTCGACCGGCTGGGCCGGGCGCTGGCCGAGCTGCACGCCCTGCCGGTCGACGTGGTGTGCGACGAGGTGCTCGAGCGGCTGGTGCCCGACGGCGCGGAGGACGACGTGGCGCTGGTCGCCGTCCGCCTCCTCCCCCAGTAGCGGAAGGACCCCCTCCCTCCCCCCGACTCGCGAGCTCGCCGTGGGCCCCTGGGAGGGGGCCGATCGTGCTCCGGCACCGTGGAGGGGCCGGGCTCAGGCCTCGCCGGAGGTGCCGTCGGGGTCGCTGAACTCCGCCTCGAGGCCGTCGTCCTGGGGGCCGCCGTCGCCGGGCAGGGGCGCCTCGTCCTCGGCCGCCCGGAGCTCGGCGTCACCGGCCTCGGGTGGGGCGTCGTCGACCCCCCGCTCCAGCTCGGCGAGCAGACGCTCCTCGTCCGGGCGCAGGTCGCCGCTGCCGAGGTGCTCGCCCGGCTCGCCGGCGTCGGAGCCGGAGGCCATGCCGCTGTCGGGGACGTCGCTGGGCTCGGTCATGTCGTCTCCGGTCATCGGGGGAAGTTCGGTTCCAGGCGCGGCACGATCTGCATCTCCGGCACGAACGCCGCCGGGTGCAGCAGCAGCAGCGTCCGCACGGTGTCGGCCACGGCCGACGGCGGCATCATGAGGTGGGACGGGATGCCCCACTGCTCCATCATCGGGGTGTCCATCGCGGCGGGGATGACCGCCTGCACGCGGCACGGGAAGGGCCGCTCGGAGCCGTCCTCCAGCCGCACGGCCTTCTCGCGCAGCTCGCGCTGGATGCAGCGGGTGGCGTTGAGGAAGCCGGCCTTGGAGCCGTTGTAGGCGATCGCGCCGCTGCCCGAGGTGATCGCCGAGAGCGACACGACGTGCACGACGTCGGCCGTGCGGCCCTCGGGCAGGTGCTGCACCCGCTTCACGAACTCGCTGGTCAGGAAGACCGGGCCCTCGCAGTTGACCGCCATGACGCGGCGGTAGTCGTCGAGGTCGATGTCGGTGACGTAGCCGGGCCGGTCGATCCCGGCCACGTTGACCAGGACGTCGAAGGCGTCGCCGTGCCGCTCGAACAGCTGCGCGACGACCGCGCGGCGGCTCGCGTCGTCGGTCACGTCGAGCGCGACGACGTCGGCACTGCCGCCGGAGTCGGTGACCAGGTCGCGGGTCCGCGCGCTGCCGTCGGCGTCGATGTCGGCCACGACGACGTGCGCGCCGGCCTCGGCCAGCGACACGCACGTCGCCCGGCCCAGCCCGCTGGCCCCGCCCGTGACCAGCGCCACGCGCCCCTTCAGCTCCCCAGCCACCTGCTACCTCCGTCCACCGGCCCGGTAGGGGCCGTGATCAGGTCCGTCCCGCCCAGCCTCGCCGACACCGCCCCTGCCCGCAGGTCGGGCACCGCCGTCCGCGCGCGAACGACTCCGGCGGGTCAGGCCGGGGCGGACCAGACGTCGGCGAGGGTGACCGTCTGCAGCTGCCGGGTCTCGACCAGCCCCAGGAGCTGGTCGAGGGCGGCGGTGAGCGAGGGCTGGTTGGCGTGGCCGACGACGATCGCCTGCGCGGTGAACCACTGCTCCCCCGCGGCCACCAGCTCGGCCGGGGAGACCACCCGCCCGTCGTCGAAGGTCCCGTTCCACAGCACGGTCGTCGGGTGGCCGAGGTCGGCGGCGATCGCGTCGGTGCGCGCGTCGTGCGACCCGAACGGCGGGCGCCAGAACGGGGTGGCGGTCACGCCGAGCGTGCGGCGCAGGAAGTCCTGGTTGCGGCGCAGCTCCTCGGCGACCTCGGCGTCGGGGAGCGTGGTCACGTCCGGGTGCGACCAGGTGTGGTTGCCGAACGCGACCTGGCCGGACTCGATCAGCGGCCACAGGTCCCGGGCGTTGTCGCCCCACGTCCGGTAGGAGCCGTTGGGGAAGAAGGTCAGCCGGGTGCCGGTCTCCTTCGCCAGGGTGACCAGCGCGGCGACGGCCTCGCCGTTGCTGCCGTCGTCGATGGTCAGCGCCAGGTTGGCGCCCGGTCCCGGCAGCGTGTCGACGACACCGGCCGGCGCGGGGACGGCGACCACGCCGGCCGGTCCGGCCGGCTGCGCGTCGGCGACCGGGACGGGAGCCGGCGGGGGCGCGGCGACGACGGGCTCCGGGGCGGCCAGCGCGGCGGCACCCCGCCCCACCGCCGCGCTGGTCAGACCGGCGGCGAGCAGCAGCAGGAAACCGCGTCGTTCCACGCGCCGGACGCTAGGTCGGCGTCCCCGCGCGCCCCGGTCAGCGACACCACGCGGCTCGCGCGCCCGCCACCGTCCGTGTCTCCCCGGCTACGCCTCCCGCGCGCGGCGGGTCAGGGTGTCGGGACGAGGCCGGCCTGCTCGATGAGCCGGGCCTGCTCGCGGCACCAGGGCGACCACTCGTCGCGCCCGGACGCCTCCTGGCGCCGGCGGAAGGCGGCCCACTCCAGCAGCTCCCACTCCCCGACCTCGCTGGGGTCGGGGGCGGGCGTGCCGGCGAAGCGGCCGACGTAGACCGGGCAGATCTCGTTCTCCACGACGCCGCGGAACTCCGCGCGGTAGCGGTAGCCGGGCAGGGCCGGGCGCAGGCCGGTCACCTGCAGGCCCAGCTCGAAGGACGCGCGGCGGGCGATCGCGGCGTCGTCGTCCTCGTCGGGGCCGGGGTGCCCGCAGACGGTGTTGGTCCACATGCCGGGGAAGGTCTGCTTGTCCTCGGCGCGGCGGGTGACCAGCAGCCGGCCGGCGTCGTCGAAGAGGTAGGCCGAGAACGCGCGGTGCAGGGGCGTCTCCCCGTGGTGCACCAGCGGCTTGGGCATCGTGCCGATCGGGGTCCCGTCGTCGTCGACCAGCACGATCAGCTCCGCCGCGGTCACCGTCACCGGCCCATCCTCCCCGACGGCGGGGGTTCCGGCACCCATGGCCCGGGCAGGGGGAGGGCATGGAGCGGTTCGAACGCGACGGCCTGGTCTTCGACGTCCGCGACGGCGGTCCCCCCGACGGGGAGCCGGTCGTGCTGCTGCACGGCTTCCCGCAGGACTCCTCGGCCTTCGACCGGATGGCCCCGCTGCTGCACGCCGCCGGGCTGCGCACGCTCGCGCCCGACCAGCGCGGGTACAGCCCCGGGGCCCGGCCGCGCGGGCGGTCGGCGTACCGGCTGCGGGAGGTGGTAGGCGACGTCCTGGCGCTCCTGGACGCCGCCGGGCTGGGCAGCGCGCACGTCGTCGGCCACGACTGGGGCGGCCTGGTCGGCTGGGCGCTCGGCGCCTGGCACCCGGAGCGCGTGCGCACGCTGACCTCGCTGTCGGTGCCGCACCCGGCCGCCCTCGGGCGGGCGGTGCTGACCAGCGACCAGGGGCTGCGCTCGACCTACGTCGCCGCCTTCCAGGTGCCGGTGCTGCCCGAGCGGCTGCTGCTGGCCCGCGACGGCGACCTGCTGCGGCGGCTGCTGGAGAGCAGCGGGGTGCCCGGGGACGCGGCCGCCCGCTACGTCACGCGCATGAGCCGGCCGGGGGCGCTGTCCTGCGCGCTGGCCTGGTACCGCGCGATCCCCCTCGCCGTGCGCGACACCGTGGGCCGGGTGACCGTGCCGACCCTGCACGTGTGGAGCACCGGCGACGTCGCCCTCGGCCGCGCCGCCACCGAGCGGACCCGCGACCACGTCGCCGCGCCCTACCGGCTCGAGGTGCTCGAGGGCGTGCCGCACTGGATCCCGGAGGTGGCCGCCGAGCGCACCGCCGAGCTCGTCGTCGGCCACGTCCGCGGCGGGGCCTGACCGGGCCTCCCCGCGGGGCCGCCGTGGGGAGGCCTTGTCCCGCCACCGGGCCGACACGACACTGCCGGCCATGAGCGCCGTCCGGCTGCCGCCCGAGGACACCCTGGCCCTCGTCGACCCGGCGGCCTACGAGCAGGGGCCGCCGTTCGGGCTGCTGCGCCGGCTGCGCGCGGAGGCGCCGGTGACCTGGGTCGAGGAGCCGGCACTGCACGGCCAGCCCGCGGGCCCGGGGTTCTGGCTGGTGCTCCGGCACGCCGACGTGGAGCGGGTGCTGCGCGACCCGGTGACCTTCTCCTCGTGGCTGGGCGCGACCCAGGTCCGCGACGCGGCGGACCTGGCGTGGGTGCGCCGGATGATGCTCAACACCGACCCGCCCGACCACTCCCGGCTGCGGCGCCTGCTGTCCCGGTCGTTCACGCCGCGCGCGGTGGCCGCCCTGACCGCGTCGATCGAGGCGACGGCGGCGGGCCTGGTCGACCGGGTGGTCGGCGGCGCCGCCGAGGGCCGGTGCGACTTCGCCAAGGACCTCGCCGCCGACCTGCCGTTGCTGACCCTCGCCGACGTCCTGGGGGTGCCGGCCGAGGACCGCTGGCTGCTGTTCGACTGGTCCAACCGGGTGATCGGCTGGCAGGACCCCGACTACGCCACCTCGGCCGCCTTCGACGGCACCGGCGGGACGGCGATGGCCCGGGAGGCGCTGGCGCTGCGGCCGGCGCCGGGACCCGACGGGCGGATGCCCGACCCCCGCACCCGCGCCGGCATGCCCGACCTCTACGCCTACGCCCGCCTGCTGGCCGAGGAGAAGCGCCGCTCCCCCGGCTCCGACGTCATGTCGGTCCTGCTGGCCCAGGTCGACGAGGACGGCGGGCAGGTGAGCGCCGAGGAGTTCGAGAACCTCTTCTGGCTGTTCGCCGTCGCCGGCAACGAGACGCTGCGCAACGGCCTGCCGGGCGGGCTGATCGCGCTGCTCGAGCACCCCGACCAGCTGGCCGCGCTGCGCGCCGACCCCGCGCTGCTGCCCGGCGCGGTGGAGGAGCTGCTGCGCTGGTGGACGCCGGTCATGGTGTTCCGGCGCACCGCGACGACGGACGCCGACCTCGCCGGCGTCCGCGTCCGGGCCGGGGACAAGGTCGTCGTCTCCTTCACCTCGGCCGACCGGGACGAGGCGGTGTTCGACGAGCCCGACCGGTTCGACGTCCGCCGCTCCCCCAACCCGCACCTGGCCTTCGGCCACGGGCCGCACTTCTGCCTCGGCGCGCAGCTGGCCCGCGTGCAGGTGCGGGCGCTGTTCGCCGAGCTGCTGCGCCGGACCCGCTCCGTCGAGCCCGACGGGCCCCCGGCGCTCCTGCGGTCGAACTTCCAGCGCGGGGTCAAGCGGCTGCCGATCCGCTGGACCGCCGCCTGAGGCCGGCTCAGGAGCGGGCCCGCAGCCCCCCGAACGTGGTGGCGACCAGCGCGTCGGCGAGGTCGTCGGCGGACAGGCTGCCGCCGGGGCGGTACCACTCGGTCAGCGAGTTGACGGTGCCGAACAGCAGCCGGCTGGTGACGGCGGGGTCGACGTCGGGACGCACGTCGCCCTCCTCCTCCGCGGCGCGCACGAGGTCGGTGACGACGCGGTCGAACTCGCGGCGCCGCCCGAGCGCGGCCTCCTCCACCGGGGAGTTGCCGCGCACCCGCAGCAGCAGGGTGACGAACGGCAGCTCGGCGGCGAGCACCCGGACCGAGCCGCGGACGACGTGCTCGAGGCGGTCGATCGCGCGCCCGCCCACCGCCTGCGGCTCCTCGGTGACGGCGAACAGCGCGTCCAGCGCCCGGTCGAGGGCCAGCCGCAGCAGCTCGACCTTGCTCGGCACGTGGTGGTAGATCGCCGACTTGGTGATCCCCAGGCGCGCGGCGAGCTCCTCCATGCTCGTGGCGTCGTAGCCGCGCTCGTTGAACAGCGCGACCGCGACGTCGAGCAGCGAGTCCAGGGAGTGCCCGGGCCGGCCCCGGCGGACCCGCACCTCCGTCACGGGCGGTCCCGGTGGTCGACCAGGCGCTGCAGCTTGCCCATCGACCGCGGCAGCGTCTCCGGGTCGACGACGAGCACCTCGACGCTGGTCCCGACGGTGTCTTTGACGCCCTTGGCGACCTCGGCGGCGGCGGCCGGGCGCCGGTCGGGCGGGCAGTCGGGACGGGCCTCGATCCGGACGACGAGGTGGTCGAGCCGCCCGTGCGTGGTCAGCTCCAGCGCGAAGTGCGGCGCCAGGCCCGGCGTGCGCAGCACGACCTCCTCGATCTGGGTCGGGAAGAGGTTCACGCCGCGCAGGATGATCATGTCGTCGGTGCGGCCGGTGACCTTCTCCATCCGCCGCATCCCCGGCCGCGCCGTCCCGGGCAGCAGCCGGGTGAGGTCACGGGTGCGGTAGCGGACGACCGGCATGGCCTCCTTGGTCAGCGAGGTGAACACCAGCTCGCCGACCTCGCCCTCGGGCAGCACCTCGCCGGTGATCGGGTCGATGACCTCCGGGTAGAAGTGGTCCTCCCAGACGTGCAGGCCGTCCTTGGTCTCCACGCACTCCTGCGCGACACCGGGGCCCATCACCTCCGACAGCCCGTAGATGTCGACGGCCTGGATGTCGAGGCGCTCCTCCATCTCGCGGCGCATCTGCTCGGTCCAGGGCTCGGCGCCGAAGACGCCGATCTCCAGCGAGCTCGCGCGCGGGTCGAGCCCCTGCTTCTCGAACTCGTCGATGACGGTGAGCATGTAGGAGGGCGTCACCATGATGATCCGCGGCCGGAAGTCGGTGATCAGCTGCACCTGCCGCGGCGTCATGCCGCCGGAGACCGGGACGACCGTGCAGCCGAGCGCCTCCGCGCCGTAGTGGGCGCCCAGGCCGCCGGTGAACAGGCCGTAGCCGTAGGCGTTGTGCAGCACGTCGCCCGGCCGCCCGCCCGCCGCCCGGATGGAGCGGGCCATCGCGGTGGCCCAGGTGGCGAGGTCGCGCTCGGTGTAGCCGACGACGGTGGGCCGGCCGGTGGTGCCGGAGGACGCGTGGATGCGCCGCACCTGCTCCTGCGGGACGGCGAACATGCCGAAGGGGTAGTTCTCCCGCAGGTCGGCCTTGCTGGTGGTGGGGAACCGCGCCAGGTCGGCGAGCTCGCGGCAGTCGTCGGGGTGCACGCCGGCGTCGTCGAAGGCGCGCCGGTAGTGCGGCACGTTCTCGTAGGCGTGCCGCAGCGACCACCGCAGCCGCTCGAGCTGCAGCGCCCGCAGCTCGTCGACCCCCATCCGCTCGGCCGCGTCGAGGCTGCCGGGGTCGGGCGCCGTCCCCAGCCGCCGGGTGCTCTCACCGGTCGCCGTCGTCATCGGTGCCTCCTCGTGGCTGGGCTGTCCGTGGGCCGCTCGTGGCTGCTCGTGGGGCCGTGTCCTTGTGCCGCGCGGCCTCGTCGGGCACACTATTACCGACCGCACGGTCAGTAAATAGCTGAGGGGAGACCCGATGTCCGCGCCGACGTTGGACCGGCCCGCCGACGAGGCCGCGCTGCAGGCGGGGTTCGACGCCACCATCGCCGCCGACCGGCGCGTCGAGCCGCGCGACTGGATGCCCGAGGGCTACCGGAAGACGCTCATCCGGCAGATCGCCCAGCACGCCCACTCGGAGATCATCGGGATGCAGCCCGAGGGCGACTGGCTGCTGGCGGCGCCGAGCCTGCGCCGCAAGGCCGTGCTGCTGGCCAAGGTGCAGGACGAGGCGGGGCACGGCCTGTACCTGTACTCCGCGGCCGAGACCCTCGGCGCCGACCGGGCCGACCTCACCGACAAGCTCATCGAGGGCCGGCAGAAGTACAGCTCGATCTTCAACTACCCCACGCTGACCTACGCCGACGTCGGCGTCATCGGCTGGTTCGTCGACGGCGCGGCGATCTGCAACCAGGTGCCGCTGTGCCGCTCCTCCTACGGGCCCTACGCCCGGGCGATGATCCGCATCTGCAAGGAGGAGTCGTTCCACCAGCGGCAGGGCTACGAGCTGCTCATGACGATGGTGCGCGGCACCGAGGAGCAGCGGGCGATGGTGCAGGACGCCGTCGACCGCTGGTGGGCGCCCTCGCTGATGATGTTCGGCCCGCCCGACGACGACAGCCCCAACTCGGCGCAGTCGATGGCCTGGGGCATCAAGCGGCACAGCAACGACGAGCTGCGCCAGCGCTACGTGGACATGACCGTCCCGCAGGCGCAGGTGCTCGGCGTGACGCTGCCCGACCCGGACCTGGCCTTCGACGAGGAGACCGGGCACTGGCGGTTCGGCGCGATCGACTGGGCCGAGTTCAAGCGCGTCATCAGCGGCGACGGCCCGGCCAACGCCGAGCGGATCGCCCGGCGGCGGGCGGCGCGCGACGACAACGCCTGGGTGACCGAGGCGGCCACGGCGTACGCGGAGAAGCACCGTGACCGGTGACCTGACCAGCGAGGGCGGGCACGGCGCCGTCCCCACCGGCCCCGAGGTGCCGGTGGAGCCCCGGCGCCCGGCCGTGCGGCGCGACTGGCCGCTCTACGAGGTGTTCGTCCGCGGCAAGCGCGGGCTCAACCACGTGCACGTCGGGTCGCTGCACGCCCCCGACGACGAGATGGCCGTGCACGCCGCGCGCGACCTCTACACCCGCCGCAACGAGGGCGTGAGCATCTGGGTGGTGAGAGCCGCCGACATCACCGCGTCGAGCCCCGACGAGAAGGACCCGATGTTCGCCCCCAGCGGCGACAAGGTCTACCGCCACCCCACGTTCTACGAGATCCCCGAGAACGTCCCCCACATGTGAGAGGACCCCCTCTCCCCCCACCACCCTCGTACCTCGGGCGGCGGGGCCCTGAGAGGGGGCCTTCCGGCCCACCGTCACGAAGCAAGGAGCGTTCCGTCGTGGCTCACGAGGAGACCGTGTACGACGCGTTGGCGAACGCGCACGACGACGCGGGGCACTGGGCGTTCGGCACCGGCTTCGACGACCCGCTGGCCGGCGTCGACACGACCGTGCCCGACGGCGTCGAGCCCGCCGACCTGGGTGCCTACTGCCTGATGCTGGGCGACGACGCCCTCGTGCTCGCGCAGCGGCTGACCCAGTGGATGACCAACGCGCCCGAGCTGGAGGAGGAGGTCGCGATCGGCAACACCGGCCTGGACCTGCTCGGCCAGGCCCGGCTGCTGCTGGCCCGCGCCGGCTCGGTCGGCGTCCTGGGCCGGTCCCGCGACCTGGCGACGGCGAGCATCCCCGACGAGGACGCCCTGGCCTACTTCCGCGACGCCGACGAGTTCCGCAACACCGGCCTGGTCGAGGCGGAGAACGGCGACTTCGCCCGGACGATGGTCCGGCTGCTGGTGGCCTCGACCGTGCGGCTGGCGGTGTTCGCCCGGCTGCGCGAGTCGCGGGACCCGGTGCTCGCCGCCATCGCGGCCAAGGGCGTCAACGAGCTGGCCTACCACCGCGACCACGCCGCCCGCTGGGTGCTGCGCCTCGGCGACGGCACCGCGGAGTCGCACCGCCGCGCGCAGGACGGCGTCGACGCGGTGTGGCCGCTGCTGGCCGACCTGTTCACCGCCACCGACGTCGAGGCGCGGCTGGCCGCGGCCGGGGTCGCCGTCGACCCCGCCGACGTCCGCGGCGAGGTGCGCGACGTGCTGGCCACCGTGCTGGAGCGCGCGACGCTCCGGGTGCCGGAGGAGCCCGCCGGCGCACCGCCCCGGGGTCGCCTCGGCGAGCACGGCCCGGAGCTGGCCGAGCTGCTCGCCACCCTGCAGGGGCTGGCCCGGCAGCACCCGGCGGCGACCTGGTGAGCGCCGTGGGGACCGCTGGCGACCCCCGGGCGGTGGCCGGGACGGTCACCGACCCGGAGCTGCCGATGCTCACCCTCGCCGACCTCGGCGTCCTGCGCGACGTGCGCACCGGGGACGACGGCACCGTGGTCGTCGAGATCACGCCCACCTACAGCGGCTGCCCGGCGATGGGCGTCATGCGCGCCGACCTGCTGCACGCCCTGCACGCGGCCGGCTTCGACCGCGTCGAGGTGCGCACCGTCCTCTCCCCCGCCTGGTCGACCGACTGGATCAGCGCCGAGGGCCGCCGCCGGCTCGCCACCGCCGGCATCGCCCCGCCCGGCCGCGCACCGGTGCGGCCTGCGGGGCCGGTCCCGCTGCAGCTGGGCCCGACCCGCCGGACGGCGTCCTGCCCGCTGTGCGGTTCCGCCGACACCGAGGAGCTCAGCGAGTTCGGCGCCACCGCCTGCAAGGCACTGCGCCGCTGCCGCAGCTGCCGCGAGCCGTTCGAGCACGTCAAGGAGATCTGACCGATGAGTGCGCCCGCCCGCCGCCGTCCGCGGTTCCACCCGCTCCGGGTCGCGAGCGTCGAGCGGCTGACCGACGACGCGGTCGCGGTCACCTTCGACGTCCCCCCGGAGCTGGCCGAGGACTACGCGTTCCGGCCGGGCCAGGCGCTCACCCTGCGGCGGGTCGACGGCGACCGCGACGAGCGCCGCTCCTACTCCATCTGCGCGCCGGTCGGCGCACCGCCGCGGGTCGGCGTCCGCGAGGTGCCCGGCGGCTTCTTCTCCTCCTACCTCGTGCACGAGGTGCGGCCCGGCGACGAGGTCGAGGTGCTGCCGCCGTCGGGCACCTTCACCGCCGACCTGTCCGTGCCCGCCGACCACGTCTTCGTCGTCGCCGGCTCCGGCATCACCCCGGCGCTGTCGCTGGCCGCGAGCGTCCTGCGCGACGGCGAGTCGACCGTCACCGTCTTCTACGGCAACCGGCGGACCAACACGGTGATGTTCGCCGACGAGCTTGCCGACCTGAAGGACCGCCACGGTCCCCGCCTGCAGCTGGTGCACGTGCTCTCCCGCGAGCCGCGCGACGCCGAGCTGACCAGCGGCCGGCTCGACGGCGACCGGCTCCGCACCCTGGTCGGCGCCTTCGTCGACGTCGGGCACGTCGACCACTGGTGGCTGTGCGGCCCGCACGGGATGGTCACCGACGCCCGCGACCTGCTCACCGAGCTCGGCGTGCCGGCGCAGCGGGTGCACCAGGAGCTGTTCTACGTCGACGACGTCCCGCCGCAGCCGGTCCGCGGCGACGACCAGACCGTCGCCGGCCCGAGCAGCCAGGTCACCGTGGTCCTCGACGGCCGCGCCACCACGCTGGCCCTGCCCCGCGACGAGCCCGTGCTGGACTCCGCCCAGCGGGTGCGCTCCGACCTGCCCTTCGCCTGCAAGGGCGGGGTCTGCGGCACCTGCCGGGCCCGGGTCACCGACGGCGAGGTCGAGATGCGGCGCAACTACGCGCTCGAGCGGGAGGAGGTCGAGGCCGGCTACGTCCTCACCTGCCAGACCCTGCCGCTGTCGGACGCCGTCACCGTCGACTTCGACGCGTGACCCCGATCCCGCCCGGGGAGACCGCCGTCCTCGACGTCGTCGTCACCGAGGCGATGACCGTCCGGTTCGACGAGCTGGGCCCCGTGCACCCGGTGTACGCGACCTACACGATGGCCCGGCACTTCGAGGAGGCCGGCCGCAAGCTGCTGCTGGCGCACCTCGAGCCCGGCGAGGAGGGCATCGGGACGGCGGTGTCGGTCGAGCACCTCGCGCCGGCCTGGGTGGGCGACCGCGTCCGGGTCACCGCCCGCTGCACCGGGGCGGACGGGGGCCGGGTGACCTGCGCGCTGGAGGCCCTCGACGCGGCCGGCCGGGTGCTCGGCCGCGGCACGACCGGGCAGGCCGTGCTGCCGGCCGACGTCGTGGCCGCCCGGCTGCGCCGGGGCTGACCTCACCGCTCCCGGGCGGTGACCTCGTCGGAGGCGGTCGGGGCCACGCCGGCGACCGTAGCCCCGCACGACCGGTCGTCCCGCGTGTCCGGACGATCCCCGGGGGTACCGCCCGCGCCCGTGAGCACCGATGCCGCGCCCCCCACGCTGACCCGGGCCCAGCGGCTCGACCGGCTGCCGTTCACCCGCGAGCACGGCCGGCTCGTGGTCGGCTCCGGCCTCGGCTGGGCGCTGGACGCCATGGACGTCGGCCTCATCTCCTTCGTCATGGCCGCGCTCGCCGTCCAGTGGTCGCTCACCCCCACCGAGCTGTCCTGGATCGGCTCCATCGGCTTCGTGGGCATGGCGCTGGGCGCCACCCTCGGCGGCCTGCTCGCCGACCGGGTCGGCCGCCGCTCGGTCTTCGCGCTCACCCTGCTGGTGTTCGGCGTGGCCACCGGCGCGGCTGCGCTGGCGTGGTCGGTGGCGGCGCTGCTGGTGTTCCGCTTCCTCATCGGGCTGGGCCTGGGCGCGGAGCTGCCGGTCGCCTCCACGCTGGTCAGCGAGTACGCGCCGGCCCGGCTGCGCGGCCGGGTGGTGGTGGCGCTCGAGGCGTTCTGGGCGGTCGGCTGGCTGCTCGCCGCGCTGATCGGCTACCTCGTCGTCCCCCGCAGTGACGCCGGCTGGCGGTGGGCGCTGGCGCTGGGCGCCGTCCCGGCGCTCTATGCCGTGGTGGTGCGCCGCGGCCTGCCCGAGTCGGTGCGCTTCCTGGAGCTGCGCGGCCGCCACGACGAGGCGGAGACGGCGGTGCGGCGCTTCGAGACCGCCGCCGGCGTCGTCCCGGAGCCGGCGGCGGCGCACCCCGGCCTCCCCGCCCCGACCCCCCGCGCGTCCGGCCTGTGGGCGCCGGGCACCCGCGGGCGGACGGCGGCGCTGTGGACGGTCTGGTTCGGCATCAACTTCGCCTACTACGGCGCCTTCATCTGGCTGCCCACACTGCTGGTCGCCTCGGGCTTCTCGCTGGTCCGCTCGTTCGGCTTCACACTGCTCATCACGCTGGCCCAGCTGCCCGGGTACGCGGCGGCGGCCGTGCTGGTCGAGCGGTGGGGACGGCGGCCGACGCTCGTGGTCTTCCTGCTCGGCTCGGCGCTCGGTGCCGCGCTGTTCGCCCAGGCGGCCGGCGACACCGCCGTCCTGGCCACCGGGATGGTCCTGTCCTTCTTCAACCTCGGCGCGTGGGGCGCGGTCTACGCCGTGACGCCGGAGGTCTACCCGACCGCGCTGCGGGGCACCGGGGCGGGCGCCGCCGCGGGGTTCGGCCGGATCGCCTCGATCGCCGCGCCGCTGTGCGTGCCGCCGCTGCTGGACGCCGGCGGCACCGGTCTGGTGTTCGGCGTCTTCGCGGCCGCCTTCGTCCTGGCCGCCGTCGGCTCCTGGGCACTGCCCGAGCGCCGCGGGGAGGCACTCGACGCTCACTGACGCCTCCGCTCCTCCATCCCCCCGTGATCGCCGGGACCCAGCGACCGGCTGCCACCACCTCCCCGTGATGATCGGCGACCGGTGGGTCCCGTCGGCGCGTTCCCCGACCACGTGGCGATGATCACGCTCGGCAGTGTGCAGAGAAGTCTTTGCAAAGGGTCTTTTGCACAGTTAGCCTCCCGGTGTGTCGACGGAGGAGCTCCCCGCCGAGGCGGTCGACGTCAGCGACCCGCGGGTCCTGCGCGCGGTCGCCCACCCGCTGCGCGCGTCCCTGCTGGGGTTGTTGCGCGCTGAGGGCCCCTCGACCGCCTCCCGGCTCGGCCAGCGACTGGGTGAGAGCAGCGGCAGCACCAGCTACCACCTGCGGCAGCTGGCCGGGTTCGGCCTGGTCGAGGAGGTACCGGGCGAGGGCACCGGCCGGGAGCGGTGGTGGCGGGCGCGGCACCGCAGCACCCGCTGGTCCACCGAGGAGGTGGTGGCCCGGCCGGGTGGCCGCGAGGTGGTCGAGGAGCTGACCCACCAGAGCCTGGCCGTCCAGCGCCGGCTGCTGGCCGCGCACGCCGAGCAGCGCGAGCGGCTCGACGAGGCCTGGCGCGACGCCACCTCGCTCAACGACTGGGCACTGCACCTCTCCCCCGCCGCCGCCGGGGAGCTGGTCGACGAGCTCAACGCCGTCGTGGCGCGGTGGCGCGCCGAGCGCGAGGAGCCCGGGCAGCCGCTGGTGCACGTGCTGCTCGACCTGTTCCGGCTGACCGAGTACCCGTCGTGATCGGCGTCCGCTCCGCCACCCGCCGCTTCGTCGGGCTGACCGCGCTGCACTGGCTGCCGGTGGGCCTGAGCGCGCCGGTGACCGTGCTGTTGGCCTCCTCGCGCGGCCTGTCCCCCGCTGACGTCGGAGTGGTGCTCGCCGTCTACTCGACCGTGGTCCTGGTGCTCGAGCTGCCCACCGGCGGGCTCGCCGACGCGGTCGGCACCCGACCGGTGCTCGTCGCCTCCGGACTGCTGTCCACGGCCGGCCTGCTGGCGGTCGCGGCCGCCGACGACCTGGCCGGCTTCGCCCTCGCCGAGGCGTTGCGGGCCGTCGGCCGGGCGCTGAACTCCGGACCCCTGGAGGCCTGGTACGTCGACGCCGTGCGTGCCGCCGACCCGGACGCCGACGTGACCCCGGGCCTGTCCCGGGCCGGGGCGGCCGACGGCGCGGGCCTGTGCGTGGGCGCCGTGCTGGGCGGCCTGCTGCCCCTGCTGGCCGACGGCTCCGGCGACGCGGTCCTGGTCCTGCCGATCCTGCTCGCCGCGGCGCTGTCGCTGGTGTCGGCCGCCGCGGTCGCGCTGCTCGTCGTCCCGCTCGGCACCGCCCGCACGTCGGGGGCCGCCGCACTGCGCGCCGGGCTGCGGACGGCGCCCGCCGTCGTCCGCGACACGGGCCGGCTGGTGGCCCGCGACCAGATGCTGCGGCGCGTGCTGGCGATCTCGGCCCTGGTCGGGACGGTGCTGAGCACCCTCGAGCTGCTCGGCCCACTGCACGCCGCCGACCTCACCGACAGTCTGACCCGTGGGTCGGCGGTCTTCGGCGTGGTGATGGCGGTGTCGTTCGCGGCAGCCGGTGCGGGCGCCCTGCTGGCGCCGGCCGCGCGCCGAGCGGCCCGCGGGTCCGCGGCGGCCGGGAGCGCGGCGCTCGCCGTCCTCGGCGCCGCGGCGGTCGCGGCCGTCCCGCTCGGTGGGCCGGTGGTCCTGGGGTGCCTGTTCGCCGTCTTCTACACCGCCAACGCGGCCTCCTGGCCGCTGTGGAAGGCGGTGCTGCACGGGCGGGTGGGCGCCGGGCAGCGGGCGACCGCGCTGTCGGCGTCCTCGTTGGCGCTGCAGGTCGGTGCGCTCGGCGGCACCCTGGGGCTCGCGCGGCTGGCCGGGGCTGCGGGCACCGGCGCGGGCTTCCTCGCCGTGTCCGGCGCACTCCTGCTGGTGGCGGTGGTCTCCCTCGGTCTGCGTCCCGGAGACCGGGCGGCGGCGCACGCCGACCCGGCACCGGGCGTCGTCCCGGCCCCGTGACGGGGCTCCCTGGTTGCCGTCCGATGCTGCGGGTAGCGCCTCGACATGGCTGATCTCCCCCGCGACCACCTCAAGGGCCTGAAGGTCGCCGTCACCGGCGCCAGCGGCAACGTCGGGACGGCCCTGCTGCGGCGGCTGACCGCGCCGGGCAGCGGCGTGGCCGAGGTCCGCGGGCTGGCCCGCCGGCAGCCGCCCGACACGGCTCCCTACGACGCGGTGACCTGGTACCACGCCGACCTCGGCGAGACCGCCAGCGAGCAGGCGCTCACGAACCTGCTCGAGGGCGTCGACGCCGTCGTCCACCTCGCCTGGGCGCTGCAGCCGGGGCGCAAGCCCGACCAGCTGCACAGGGCCAACGTCGACGGCACCCGCCGGGTGGTGCGGGCGGCGGTCGCCGCGGGCGTGCAGCACGTGGTGCACATGTCCTCCCTGGGCGCCTACGCCGCGGGCGGCGGCGCCCGGCCGGTCACCGAGGACTGGCCCACCACCGGCATCCCGTCGTCGCAGTACAGCCGGCAGAAGTCCGAGGCCGAGCGGGTGGTCCGCGAGGTGGTGGGGCGCAAGCGGGACGTCACGCTGACCGTCGTCCGGCCGACGCTGGTGCTCCAGCCCGAGGCCGCCAGCGAGATCGGCCGCTACTTCCTCGGGCCGCTGCTGTTCGCCGCCGCCCGGCTCGTGCCGGGCCAGGTGGCCTCCCTGCTGCCCCTGCCGCTGCCCTCGGTGCACGTGGGCTTCGTCCACGCCGACGACGTCGCCGACGCGATCACCCGGATGCTCGACCGCCGCGCCCCCGGCCCGTTCAACCTCTCCGCCGACCCGGCCCTCGACGCCGACGGCATCGCCCGGGCCCTGGGCACCGTGCGGATCCCGGTGCCGGCCGTGGCGCTGCGGACGGGACTGTCGGCGGCCTTCCACGCCCACCTCGTGCCGACCGAGCCGGGCTGGCTCGACCTCGGCCTGCAGTCGCCGGTGCTCGAGACCGCCCGCGCCCGCACCCAGCTCGACTGGCACCCGGCGCACCGCGGCGACGACGTCCTGCGCCAGTTCGTGGCCGCCCTCGGCCAGGGCGACGGCGGCCCCGGCCCGCTGCTGTCGGCGACCGGCGGCCGCGAGCACGACCCGGGCGGCGACCCCTCCAACGTGCCGAACCGCCGCCCGGACTGATTCGCGCCGGCGTGCCGGCACCGCACCCGCTGGCCGCGCTGCTCGTCGGCGCGGCCGGCGGCAGGTTCCCGCCCGCCGACGGCGGGTGGAGCCGGGTGCCGCCGTGGCGGTCCGGGCTGGAGGCGGTCGTGGCGTTCACCGGGCACGCCGTCCTCGCGCTGGACCCCGACCGTGACGACGCCCGGCTGCGCGCTCTCGGCGTCGACGGGGTCGGCGGCACGCACCACCCGCGCGTGCTCACCGCGCTGGCAGGCGTCGACGGGTGGATCGACAGCCTCGACGCGCTGCTCGTCGCCCGCGGCACCGGCCGCGGCGGTCCGCTGGTCGAGCGTCCGGACCTGTGCGGCCACCCGCGGGTGGCGTTCGCGACGGCACTGCGCGACGACGTCCGGGTGCTGGGGTGGCCGGACCGCGACCGGTCGGCCGTCGCGGTGCTGGGTGCCGGCATCGCGGGGCTGAGGGAGTTCAGCGTCGAGCTGGAGCCGGCACGGCGGGGCCACGGTGAGGGCACGGCCCTCGCGTCGGCGGTGCTCGACGCGGTGCCGGAGGGCGAGCCCGTCGTGGCGGCCGTGGCTCCGGGCAACGCCGCCAGCCTGCGCGCCCTGCTGCACGCCGGCGCGGTCCCGGTGGCCTCCGTCCAGCTGTTCCGCCGGTCGGCCTGACGGAGGTCGCGCGGCCTCGAGGGGCCGGACGGATCTGTGGACAGGCCTTTGACCAGGGGATTCGGGCTGTGGGAACCTGCGGATCGAGCTAGACTTCGTACATGTGTTCGGATGAGTGGAGCAGTGGAGACGTCCTCGACGACGTCGCCGCGCTGGTCGCCGAGCGCAACCGGATCGACGCCCTGCTCGCCCGCCGGGTACGCGAGGCGGAGCTGTCGCAGGCGCCCGAGCGCGACGGGCTGAAGAGCACGGCCTCGTGGCTGCGGGGGCACTGCCGGCTCTCGGCCGCCGCGGCCGCCCGGCTCGTGGGCAACGGCCGGGTGCTCGAGCACCTGCCGGCACTGGCCGAGGCCCACGACGCCGGACTGGTCACCGCCGAGCAGGTGACGATCGCTGCGACCGCGCTGACACCGCAGCGCCTGCAGGCCGCCGCCGAGCAGGGGGTGGACCTGGCGGTCATCGACGCCGTGCTCACCGGCGTGGCCGTCGAGCACCCATACGCCGACCTCCTCGCCGCGGTGCGGCACTAGCTGGCCGACCTCGACCCCGACGGCCTCGAACCCGACGCCACCGGGGGGCGGCGGCTGACCATCGTCAAGCACGCCGACGGAACGCTCACCATCCGCGGCGAGCTCGACCCGGTCGGCGGGGAGAAGGTGCAGGCCGCGCTGGAGTCCCACGTGCAGGCCGACCGCCCCGCCGGGGACGACCGCTGTCGCGCCCAGCGGCTGGGGGATGCCCAAGTGCAGCTGTGCGACAACCGGCTGGCGTCCGGGTCGCTGCCGGTGCTGCGCACCGTCAAGCCGCACGTCGCGGTCGTGATCGACCTCGACGACCTGGCCGACCCCACCACCGGCCCGGCCACCGCGCGGATGGGGTTCGGCGCGGTCATCTCCGCCGCCCGCGCCCGCTGGATCGCCTGCGACGCCACCGTCTCCCGGGTCGTCATGGGCCCCGACGGCGCACCCATCGACCTCGGCCGGGAACAGCGGGTCGCCGACCGCCACCTGCGCCGCGCGGTCGAGCTGCGCGACGGCGGCTGCGTGTTCACCGGCTGCGACGCCCCCACCTGGTGGGCGGAGGTGCACCACCTGGTGCACTGGCTCGACGGCGGCCCCACCAACCTGGACAACTCCGCCCTGCTGTGCGAGCGGCACCACACCAAGGTCCACCACGGCTTCCGCGTCGAACGACGACCCGACGGCCGCTGGCGCACCTGGCGACCCGACGGCACCGAGATCCGCACCGGACCACGCCTGCTGCAACCCGCCGCCTGACGTCCCGGCCACCCCGAGCACGCCCGTGTACCCGCCCGCTGGTCCAGCGGACGGGCCCGCGGGCGTGCGCGCTGCTCAGCCGTCGGAGGACGACGTCCAGGCGCCGACCGGGCGGTCCATGTGCGCGAACACGCTGGCCGCCCGCTCCGGGCGCAGGGCGACGAACAGGCCGTCGGCCTCGGCGAGCACGGTGTCCGGGTCGTCCTCGGTCACCAGCCGGGCCGTGGCGGTGGTGCGCCGGCCGGAGCTCTCCCCCATCTCGGCCGACAGCAGCAGCGGGACACCCAGGCGCACCGGACGGCGGTACCGGACGGTCAGCGTGGCGGTGAGCCCGCCACGGCCGGCGGCACGGACGGCGCGGGCCAGGACGTGGTCGAGCAGGGTGGCCACCACCCCGCCGTGCACGAGCCCTGGCGGGCCCTCGTGCGCCTTGCCCACGGTGACCCGGCCGGTCGCCGTCCCGTCCGGGGTGTCGGTGGCCACCAGCGGCGGCGCCACCGGGCTGCCCGGGCCGTACACCGGGCTGTACCAGCGCTCACCGGTGTCCGGGTCGTCGACCCGGGCGACCTCGTGCAGCTCGCGGCCGTGCGCCCGCAGCCGGGCGGTGAGCTCCCGCGCGGCCGCGGCGACGTCGGCCAGCTCGTCCTCGGCCACCTCGGTGCGGACGGCGGCGTCGACCAGGTCGCGCAGCGCCTCGCCCAGCTCCCCGACCGCGATCCGGCGCCCGGCCCGCTCGTCCGGTGACGTGCCGGGACGGCCCTCCTGCGGGGCTCCGTCGCGAGCGCCGGGGAGGAGCGGGGAGCCGGAGGGTCCGTCAGCCACGCGGCATGCCGGCGGCGCGGAGCAGACCGCTGCCGATGATCACGCGCTGCACCTCGCTGGTGCCCTCGTAGAGCCGGTAGAGCCGGGCGTCGCGGTAGAAGCGCTCGACCGGCGTCGTCCGCAGGTAGCCCAGCCCGCCGTGCACCTGCACCGCCCGGTCGACCGCGCGGCCGACCATCTCGCTGCAGAACAGCTTGGCCGACGACGGGCCGATCGAGGTGTCCTCGCCGGAGTCGTAGCGGGCGGCCACCTCGCGCACCATCGCCCTCCCCGCCAGCAGCTCCGCGTGCACGTCGGCGATGAGGGCCTGCACCAGCTGGAAGCGGCCGATCGGCGCACCACCCTGCTTGGCGGAGGCGGCGTAGGCCACCGACTCGTCGAGCACCCGCTGCGCCATGCCGACGCACAGCGCCGCGATGTGCAGCCGGCCGCGGGAGAGGACGGTCAGCGCCTTGGCGTACCCGCGGCCCTCCTCCCCGACCAGGGCGTCGGCCGGCACGTGGACGTCGTCGAAGAACACCTCCGAGGTCCAGGCGCCCGACTGCCCCATCTTCTTGTCCTTCGCGCCCAGCGAGACGCCGGGCGCGTGCGCGTCGACGACGAAGCTGGAGATGCCGCGCCCGCCCTGCTGCTCGGGGTCGGTGCGGGCGAAGACGACGAACAGGTCGGCCAGCGGCGCGTTGGTGATGTAGCGCTTGGCGCCGTTGATCACCCAGCCGTCGCCGTCGCGGCGGGCGGCCGTGCGCAACCCGGCGGGGTCGGAGCCGGCCTCGGCCTCGGTGAGGGCGAAGGAGCCGATCAGCTCGCCGGCGGCCAGCCGCGGCAGGTACGTCTTCTTCTGCTCCTCGCTGCCGAACCGGGCGATCACCTGGCCGGCGATGCCGTTGTTGGTGCCGAACAGCGAACGGAACGCCGGCGTCGTGTAGCCGAACTCGAAGGCCAGCTCGACGTCCTCGCGCATGTCGACGCCGAGGCCGCCGTACTCCTCGGGCAGGGCGTAACCGAACAACCCCATCTCGGCGGCCGCGCCGCGCAGCTCCTCGGGGATGCGGTCGTCGAGGTCGATCTCCTCCTCGCGCGGGACCACCACCTCCCGCACCAGCCGGCGCACCGCGTCCCGGATCAGCGTGAAGTCCTCGGCGTCCACGCCCCCATGGTGACGCCTGGCGCACCAGGGTGCCGACACGGGTCCACCCGGGCCGGGCACCGCGCTCCCGGAGCGGTCCGCTACTGGATGACCACTCCCCGTTGTGATGACGGGGGTTCGGGGTTAGCGTCGAACACGGCGCCCGAACCCGCGACGCCGCGAACTCTCCGGAGTCCCCGTGCACCTCCACGTCGCCGTCGTCCCCGCCCCCGACCAGGTCGTCGTCCGCCTCACCGGCGACGCCGGCCGTCCCACGCTGCCCCGCCTCGTCCCCGCCCTGACGCGGGCCGCCGGCCACGGGACCACCAGCGTGGTCGTCGACGTCGCCGGGGCGCGCTTCCGCGACCGGAGCGCGCTGCAGGCCCTGGCCGGGTTCAGCGACGCCATGGCCGCGTCCGGGCGCTGCTGCCGGGTGGTCGGCGCCCCCGCGGTGACCCGGCGGCTGGTCACCGAGACCGGGCTGGCCGAGCACCTGGAGCTGGACGGGCCGCTGACCGGGCAGGACCCGGTGCGGCCGAGGCCGCGGCCCCGCCCGGCCCCCGAGGCGCCGGCGGTGGCGACGGCGACGGCGACGGCGTGGCTCACCCCACCGTGGGAGGAGGTGCCGGCCGCGCGTCCGCGGCCGGCACCCGACGACCTGCCCGCGGCGCACGACACGGCCCACCCGGACGTGACCGTCCCCCGGGACCGCCGGCGCTGAGGAGCCCCGCCTCCGGGTCCTCCCTCAGGCGAGGGCGTCGAGGCGCGCGACGTCCTCGTCGGAGAGGGTCAGCGTCGCCGCGCCCATGTTCTCCGTCAGGTGGTCGACCGACTTGGTGCCGGGGATGGGCAGGACCACCGGCGACTTCTGCAGCAGCCACGCCAGAGCGACCTGCGCCGGGGTGGCGTCGAGCTCACGGGCGATGTCGGCCACCGGGCTGTCCGGAGCGGCCAGGTCCCCCGTGGCGATCGGGAACCACGGGATGAAGGCGATGCCGTGCTCCGTGGCGGAGTCGAGGACGTCCTGCGACTGCCGGTTGGTCAGGTTGTAGAGGTTCTGCACGCTGACGACGTCGACGATCTGGCGGGCCTGCTCGAGCTCGGCCACCGACACCTCCGAGACGCCGATGTGGCGGACCTTGCCCTCGTCCTGCAGCTCCCGGAACGCGCCGAGCTGGTCGGCCAGCGGGACGTCGGGGTCGATGCGGTGCAGCTGGATGAGGTCGATGCGCTCCACGCGCAGGTGCCGCAACGACAGCTCGACCTGCTGCTTGAGGTAGGCGGGGCGGCCCACCGGCGTCCAGATGCCCGGGCCCTGGCGGGTCAGGCCGGCCTTGGTCGCGATGACCAGGCCCTCCGGGTAGGGGTGCAGCGCCTCGGCGATGAGCTGCTCGCTGACGAGGGGGCCGTAGGAGTCGGCGGTGTCGATGAGGTCGACGCCCTGCTCGACGGCGGCCCGCAGGACGGCGAGGGCGCCGTCGCGGTCGGCCGGCTCGCCCCAGACGCCGGGGCCGGGCAGCTGCATGGCGCCGTAGCCGAGCCGGTGGACGGGCAGGTCCCCGCCGATGGCGAAGGTGTCGGTCAGTGCGGCCGTGGTCATCGACCCTCCCGGGTGCGCGCCCGGAGCCGGGCGCCCCGGGGTCTCTCCGGGGCAGCACACCGCCAGGGGGGATGCTTCCCGGCGTCCCCCGATGTGAGCGGCGACACGGACGACAGGAGGCGGCGGTGGGCGAGATCGTCGTGCTGCGGCACGGACAGACCGAGTGGAGCCGCAGCGGCCAGCACACCAGCGTGACCGACGTGCCACTGCTGCCCGAGGGCGAGGAGCGGGCCCGGCAGCTCGCCCCCACCCTGGCGCGGCGCTCGTTCGCCGAGGTGTGGGTCAGCCCGCGCCAGCGGGCCCGGCGCACCGCGGAGCTCGCCGGGCTGACGGCCACCGCGGTCGACGAGGACCTCGTCGAGTTCGACTACGGCGGCTACGAGGGCCGCACCACCGCCGAGATCAGCGAGGAGCTCGGCCGGCCGTGGTCGGTGTGGCGCGACCCCGTCGTCCCCGGGGAGTCCCCCGGGGAGTCGGTGGACGACGTCGGCCGGCGGGTGGACCGGGTGCTGGAGCGGGCCCGGGCGAGGCTGGACGACGGCGACGTCGCGCTGGTGGCCCACGGGCACGTGCTGCGGGTGCTCACCGCGCGCTGGCTGGGGCTCGACCCCGAGGCGGGGGCGCTGTTCGCGCTGCCGGCCGGCGCCTACGGCGTCCTGGGGCACGAGCACGCGCGGCCGGTGCTCACGGGGTGGGGACTGGACTGAGCTCCTCGTCCTCGCGCCGGTGGGCCGGCGGCGCGGCCGGGCGGCCGAACAGCCAGCCCTGGGCGAGGTCGGCGCCGAGCGCGGCCACCTCCGCGGCGGCCTGCTCGGTCTCCACGCCCTCCGCCACCACCACCGCGCCGAGGCGGTGGGCGTGCCCGGCCACCGTGCGCACCACCGCCCGGGCGCCGTCGTCGGGCAGCGCCGACACCAGCGCCCGCCCGAGCTTGACGACGTCGGGCCGGACGACGTCGAGCAGGGAGCGGCTCGACCACCCGGCGGCCACCTCGTCGAGGGCCACCCGCCAGCCGTGGGCCCGGTAGGACTCGAGCACGGCCAGCAGGTGCCCGCGGTCGGTGACGGCGGCCCGCTCCCCCACCTCGAGCACGAGCTGCCGCGGCCGCAGCCCGGCCAGCTCCAGCGCCTCGGCGGTGCTGGCGAGGTCGGCGTCGGGCCGCAGCACGGAGGTGGGGTGGGTGTTGACGAACAGGTCGGCCCCGCCGATCCACCCGGCGGCCCCGGCGATGGCGCACTCGCGGCCCACCCGGTCCAGCCGCGGCAGCCACCCGGCGGAGTCGGCGACGAAGAACAGGTCGCCGCCGTCGATCGTGCGGCCGTCGGAGTCGCCGCGCAGCAGCGCCTCGTGCCCGACGACGGCCCGGCCGGTGAGCTCGACGATCGGCTGGTAGGCCGACCACAGCTCCGCCTCGGCCAGGACCCCGACCTCGGCGGTGATCCCCCGCCGGGCCAGCTCGGCGGCCAGCGTCGGGGCGGTGAGCAGTCCGGTGGCCAGCGCCGTGTACTCGTCGGCGGGGTCGGTGGCCACCCGCACCGCCTCGGCCTCCGCGCCGGTCAGCTCGCGGGAGAGCCGGTCGAACAACCGCTCCACGCCGAGGCCGTCGCGCTCGTCGAGCAGGTCCAGCAGGCCGGGGGCGGCGAACACCGACAACCCGACCGCGCGGGCCACGGCGGCCACGGCCGGCAGCACGTGCTCCTGCTCCGTCGCCAGCAGGACCCGGGTCGCGACGTCGGGCAGGACCCACTCCTCGCGCCGCCGCGCTGCGCCGATCGTGCTCACCACGCGCAGCAGGATGGCCGACCCGGCCGGCCGGGCCGGGCAGGCGCGCGGCAGGCCCACGGAGCGGTCGCCGGGACCGGGACGGACCGGTACTCCTCGCGCGACGCGGACCGCCGTCCACGGCCCTCCCAGGCCCTAGGGTGCGCGCATGTCCTCCGCAGTCATCGCCGACCCGCCGCCCCGCGCCGGCCGCGGGGGCCGTCCGCGGGATCCCAGCCGCGACGACGTCATCCGGGCGGCCATCCTGCGGCTGCTCGGCGACGTCGGCTACAGCGCGCTGACGATGGACGCCGTCGCCGCGGAGGCCGGTGTCGGCAAGGCGACGATCTACCGCCGCTGGCGCACCAAGCAGGAACTCGTCGTCGACACCGTCTCCGAGGTCAACCGGGCCTGGACGATCGCCGCCGACACCGGGTCGCTGGAGGGCGACCTGCGCTCGCTGGTGCACCGGATGGTCGAGATGATGGCCAGCCCGGTCGGCGCGGCCACCCGCTCGCTGCTGGCGGCCATGCAGTACGAGCCGGCGCTGATCGAGGCGTTCCGGGAGGGGCCGCTGGCGGTCTGGCGGCGGGCCTACGACCAGACCTGGCTGCGGGCGCAGGCCCGCGGCGAGGTGGGGCCGGGGCTGCCGGGGTCGATCCCGGCCGAGGCGAGCACCGCGCTGTTCGTGCAGCGCTGGCTGGTCACCCGCGAGCCGGTGGACGCCGCCTACGCCGACGCGGTGCTCGAGACGGTGGTCCTGCCCCTGGTGCGCCGGACCGGCTGAGGATCACCAGCCCAGGGTGCCCGGCTCGCCCTTGAACGGGCCGACGACCTCGTCGGTGATCCAGCCGCCGTAGAAGTCGCCGGCCTGCGCCCGCACCTGCTCGCCGTCGACCAGTGCGCGGTCGACCCGGTCGGGGTAGAACGCCACCGCGCCGCGCAGGTGCTCGTAGCCGGCGGTGGGCTGCTCGTAGGACCAGCCGACGGCGGGGTGCCGGCGGCCGTCGACGACGGCGTCCCAGTAGGTCGCCGCCCCCTTCCACTCGCACCACGACGAGCCGGCCGCCCGCTCCAGCACCCCGGGGACGACGTCCTCCCGGGGCACGTAGTAGACCGGCGGGTGACTGGTCTCGCAGACCCGCACCGCGCGCGAGGTCTGCGTCACCACGCGGCCGCCGAGCTCGACGACGACGCGGCGGGCGGTCACCTCGGCCGACGGCGGGCGGGGGTAGTCCCAGACCGACTCCTGACCGGGACCGACCGGGTCGCGACGCGGGGTGCGCACCTCGGCGGTCAGCGCCTGCGGGTCTGCGCCCGGGGACGGGTGGTCCGGCGCCTCGGTGCCCGGCGGCTGCGGACCTTCTGGACCACGCTCAGCGTCACGATCAGGCCGAGGGCGCCCATCGTGGCCATGCCCGCCTGGGACTGCAGGAAGCGCTGGACCGCGGCCTGGCCCTGGGCCTTGAGCCGTGTGGGGCTGCCCCGGTCGGCCAGGTGGTCCAGGGTCGCCGCCAGCGACTCGCGGGCGGCGTCGATCTCCAGCTGGATCTCTCGTGGGTCGCGAGGCACGGCGACAGCCTGCCAGACGTCGCGCCCACCGGCCCGTCCCGGGAAACCGGGGCACCCGGACGGGCGCAGCGACCTAGACTCCCGGCCACGCGGGAGTGGTGTAACGGCAGCCACGCCAGACTTAGGATCTGGTGCCCTCGGGCGTGCGGGTTCGACTCCCGCCTCCCGCACGGGCCGGTCCCGACCGGTCGACCGGACCGGACGGGCCGGTGCGCCCGCTCCTGCACCCGGGGACCATGGGCGGATGAGCACACCGGCGGGCGTCCCGTTCTCCCCGCCGGTCCGCACGGGCGTCCCGGTCGAGGAGTTCGACGACGTCCCGGTCGGCCTCGGCCCGGTCTGGGCGGGACCGCCGTGGCACGTGCGTCCGGGGATCGCGCCGCTGTCCCTGGAGATCGGCCGCTCGGACTCGACGGTCGTGCTGCTGGAGGGTGCCCGCGCCCGGCCCGACGGCGTCGTCGTGCGCCTCGTCGTCGCGGTCCGCGAGACCGGCCGGGAGGCCCGCCGCCGGGTGTTCACCGAGCTCGACGTCACGCACGGCCGCGGCCGGCTGGACCTCTGCCTGCCGCCCGGCGGGCTGCGCCGGGGCGTGCAGTACGCGGACGGGCGACGGGTGACCACGCTCGACGACCCCCCGTCGGAGGCCCTCCCCGACGGGGCCGACCCGGGCAGCTGGACACCGGACGGGCCGGTCCTCGAGGGAGTGGGTCGCCCGGTGTCGTGGGGCGGCACCTGGAGCCGCGACGTGTGGCCGTGGCCGCTCCCGCCGCCCGGCCCGGTGCGGGTGGTCTGCTCCTGGCCCGACCGCGGTGTCGCCGAGGCCGGCACCACCACCGACAGTGCGCCACTGCGGGCCGCAACCAGCGCCGCCGTCCCGCTCTGGCCGGCACCGGACGGCGCCTGAGCGCAGGAGCCGGGTCTCAGTCCAGGACGGCGCGCAGCTCGAGCTCCATCGACGGGACCTCCGGGTCGTCGTCGTCCACGACGGCCAGCAGGTGCACTCCTCCGTCGCGGACCTCCCGCAGTGCCAGGCCCTCCACCGTGTGCACGCGGTCGCCGACCTCGGGGATCCGGGCGACGGCCAGCACGTCGTCGCCGTCGACCTCGCCCAGGTCGTGCCGCCGTGGCTCCCCTCGGCCTGCCGCTGGACCGGCCGAACCTGGAGAGCGGCAGTCGCCACGGCGGCACCGTGCGCTGGTATCAGCGCGGCAACCTGGCCGCCGGTGTTGCCTCGGCCTGTGTCGACGTGCCCCTGGAGGGGCTGGTGGGTGCCGTCCTCGATCGGGCCGATCCCGTGGCGGTGCCGCTCGCGCTGGCCACCCGTTCGTACAGCGGATGCAGGTCCGCCGCTCGTGCGACCGGCCGTCCCTCCTCGAGGCGCACCAGCACGCCGCGCATGCGCCGGGGCGTGGAGTCCGAACCCAGCAGCAGGACGGCCGGCTCGCCGTCCACCTCGACCGGGCAGGCCACCTCGAGGTCGGGCTTGAGGTGCTTGGTCCCCGCCGCCTCGGCGACGGTGTCGTGCCCCTCCACCGGCGGCAGGACTCGCACCGGGGTCACCGAGCCGGCGCGGTGCTAGGCGGCGGACGTGGCGTCGTCCTGCGCCATGAGCCACCCGTCCCCGAACGGTGCGATGCCGGAGGCGGCGCGCACCGGCGTCCCGTCGTCGAACCGCAGCGCCCGGACCCCGTCCACGACCACCCGCACCGTCGTGCACTGCCCACCCGCTGCGCGGCGCACGCGTCGCGAGCACGCCGCGACGTCAGCGAAATCACGTTCCTGTCTTTCCCCAGGTCACCGCGGGAGAGCGGTCCCGAGGGGGCTGCACGAGGTCGCCGGCGGCCGTAGGGTCGGTCCATCGGCCTGGCCGCACGACGCCGTGCCTGCGCCGGGCGCCGTCCCGCCCGCCGGTCCTCAGGACCCGACCCGCCGGAGCCCATGACCTCCCCGCGCACCGAGACCAGTGCTCGTCCCGACGAGACCACCGCGAAGCCGAAGACCCAGCTCAGCGTCACCCAGGTGCTGTCCGGCGCCTTGGCCGCGGTGTCCGCGGCGGTCCTCGCCTCCTTCTTCGGCGTGGCCGGCACCGTCATCGGCGCGGCCCTGGTGAGCGTGGTGAGCACGACCGGGGCCGCCGTCTACAGCGCCTCGCTCAGCCGTACCAGCGAGCGGCTGCGCAAGGTGCGCACCCAGCTCGGCGGGGGCCGCGGCGGCGCGGCGGGTGCAGAGCCGGCCGGCGACGACACCGCCACCCGCGTCCTGCCCCCGCACCTGGACCCGCGCCGCCCCGCCCCGGCTCCGCGCTCCCTGCTGGCGCGCGTCGGGTGGCCGCGGGTGGCCGCCTACACCGCGGCCGTCTTCGTCCTCGCGATGGGGATCGTCACCGGCATCGAGCTGATCGGGAAGGAGCCGGTGTCCGCACTGGTCGGGTCGCAGACGTCCTCGTCGTCGACCACGCTCAGCGAGCTGGTCACCGCGTCGTCCTCGAGCGACACCACGCCGTCCTCCCCCAGCACCACGGCACCGGCCGACGAGACGACCGAGGCCCCCACCTCCACGGCTCCGGGGAGCCACGCGGACGAGTCCGACGCCGAGGAGTCCGGGACGCCGGCGACCTCCACCTCCGGGTCGGCACCGACCACGGACGACGGGAGCGACAGCTCCGACTCCGGAACCGACAGCGGCACCGACTCCGGCAGCGAGACGGGCTCCGGCAGCGACTCCGACCCGGGCACCGGCTCGGGTTCGGGTTCCGGCAGCGACACCGGCGGCGGCACGTCCGGGCAGACCGGGCAGTCGACCCAGGGTCCGCAGGCCGGCGCCGGGACCGCGCAGGCCGAGCCGACGTCCTGACCCGCCGGGTCAGCGGGCGCCGAGCTCCTGGGCCACCACCGGGACCAGCGCGGCGAAGGCCTGGCCGCGGTGGCTGCGCGCGTCCTTCTCCGCCGGCGGCAGCTCCGCGGCGGTGAGCTCGAGGCCGTCGGGCAGGAACACCGGGTCGTAGCCGAAGCCGTTGCTCCCCCGGGGCTCGCGGACCACCTGGCCGCGCCACTGCCGCTCGATGACGTGCTCGCCGCCGTCCGGCGTGACCAGCGCGGCCGCGCAGACGAAGGCGGCGCCGCGGCGCTCGTCGGGCACGTCGGCGAGCTGGCCGAGCAGCAGCGCGGTGTTGGCCGGGTCGTCGCCGTGCCGGCCCGACCACCGCGCCGACAGCACGCCGGGCATCCCGTTGAGCGCGTCGACGGTGATGCCCGAGTCGTCGGCCACCGCGGACAGGCCCGTGTACCGGACCGCCTCGCGCGCCTTGAGCAGCGCGTTCTCGGCGAACGTCGCCCCTGTCTCGGGCGCCTCGGGGTACTTGGTGACGTCGCGCAGGCCCACCACCTCGACCCCGGGGACGGCGCTGGCCAGCAGCCGCTGCAGCTCGGCGAGCTTGCCGGCGTTGCGGGTGGCCAGGAGCAGGCGGGTCATCGCTGCAGCGCCTCGGTCTGCACGCGGGTGAGCTCCGCGCAGCCGGCGACGGCGAGATCGAGCAGGCGGTCGAGGGTGGCCCGGTCGAACACCGCGCCCTCCGCGGTGCCCTGCACCTCGACGAAGCCGCCCTCGCCGGTGCAGACGACGTTCATGTCGGTGCCCGCGCGCACGTCCTCCTCGTAGGCGAGGTCGAGCCGCGGCTCACCGTCGACGACGCCGACGCTCACCGCCGCGACCGACTGCACGACCGCGTTCTTCCTCGCCGGCTTCTTCCGGGCACCGAGCCAGGCGACGGCGTCGGCCAGGGCGACGTAGGCGCCGGTGATGGCCGCCGTCCGGGTGCCGCCGTCGGCCTGCAGGACGTCGCAGTCGATGGCGATGCTGTTCTCCCCCAGCGCCGCGAGGTCGACCGAGGCGCGCAGCGAGCGGCCGACGAGCCGGCTGATCTCGTGGGTGCGCCCGCCGATGCGGCCCTTGACCGACTCCCGGTCGCTGCGGGTGTGCGTGGCGCGGGGCAGCATCGCGTACTCGGCGGTGACCCAGCCCAGGCCCGATCCCTTGCGCCAGCGCGGCACGCCCTCGGTGACGCTGGCTGCGCAGAGCACCCGGGTGCGGCCGAACTCGACGAGCACCGAGCCCTCGGCGTGGTCGAGCCAGTTGCGGGTGATGGTCACCGGGCGGAGCTGGTCGGCCGCGCGGCCGTCGGGGCGGGTCACAGACGCCGAGCCTATCGACGCCGCACGCCCTCCCCTCCCCGCCTCGGTCGAGATCACGGGATCTCGCACCTCCCGATAGGTGCCGGCGTGCGAGATCGCGCGATCTCGACCGAGAGGCGACCATCGACGGCGTGCGATCGGAGCTGCGGACGGTGCGGACCGGCGGGACGCCTGCGGTGGTCGACCTGACCGCGGAGTGCGCGGAGTTCGTGCGCGGCGAGGGCGACGGGCTGCTGCAGGTGTTCGTCCCGCACGCGACGGCCGGCGTCGCGATCATCGAGACCGGCGCGGGCAGCGACGAGGACCTGCTCGCCCAGCTCGACGAGCTGTTGCCCCGCGACGACCGCTGGCGGCACCGGCACGGCAGCCCCGGTCACGGCCGCGACCACGTGCTGCCGGCGTTCGTGCCGCCGTCCACCAGCGTGCCGGTGGTCGGCGGGCGGCTGCAGCTGGGCACCTGGCAGTCGATCTGCCTGGTCGACCCGAACGGCGACAACCCGCAGCGGCAGGTGCGGCTGTCCTTCCTCGCGGGGTAGTGCGCCGCTCGGCCCCGCTGCCGTCCCCTCCGCGGGGCACGGCAGGATGCCGGGCATGACCGAGACCGCGTCCACCCCCGTCCGTCTCGCTCCCGGTGACCCGGCTCCGGACTTCACCCTGCCCGACGCCGACGGCACCCCGGTCTCGCTCGCCGACCACCGCGGCCGCCGGGTGATCGTCTACTGCTACCCCGCCGCGCTGACCCCGGGCTGCACGACGCAGGCGGTCGACTTCACCGCCGCGGCCGGCGAGCTGGCCGAGGCGGGCCTGGACATCATCGGCATCTCCCCCGACCCGCCGGAGAAGCTGCAGCGCTTCCGCGAGCAGGAGGGCCTGGGCATCACCCTCGTCTCCGACCCCGACAAGCGGGTCCTGGCCGCCTACGGCGCGTACGGCACCAAGAAGCTGTACGGCAAGGAGGTGCAGGGCGTCATCCGGTCGACCTTCGTGATCGACGCCGAGGGCCGCATCGAGCGCGCCGCCTACAACGTCAAGGCCACGGGGCACGTCGCCAAGCTGCGCCGCGACCTCGGCCTGGGCTGAGCCGGCCGGCGCCCGGCGGGAGGCTCAGGCGGCCCGCAGCCCGAGGACGCCGGTGACCAGCGCGTCGCAGACCGTCGCCGCGGCCCCGAGGTCGGGCTCGCGCGAGACCATCACGTCGGAGTAGAGGAACGACTCCCCCAGCCGCACGACCGCGTAGGACAGCAGCGGCAGCGGCACCTCCGACGTCAGGCCGCGCGCCTCGACGTCGCGCTCGAACAGGGCGGTGTAGGCCTCGATCATCCGCGGCTGCACCCGGCCGCGCGGGTCGGTGAGGATGCGCAGCGCGGTGGCCGGCTCGTCGTCGATGAGGCGGCGCAGCGCCGGCGCCGTCCCGAGCACCGAGCGGAAGTCCTCGATGACCACCAGGCTGCGCAGCCGGTCGGGGTCGCCGTCGGCCCGCGACCGTACGTCGTGGTTCTCGGCCGCCTGGTGGAGCGTGCGCTCGGCGAGCCACCACAGCGCCTCGCCGAGGATGGCGTCGCGGTTGCCGACGCGGCGGAACAGCGTCACGCGGGAGATGCCGAGCTCCGCGGCCAGGACGGTGGTGTCCAGGCGCTCCTCGCGCAGCAGCGTAAGCGCAGCCCGACGGACGACCTCTTCCGGGGGCGCGATCACAGCGCTGAGCCTAGGACCGCGGTGACCTGCGGGTACACCGTCCGGGCGGTTACGTCGCCCGCCCGCGCGAGGAGCCCCGCCCCCGGCGAGCCGGTGGCCCACGGACCCGTGGCGTCGCGGGCCCCGCGTCGGGTGCGGCACGATGCTGGGGCATGAGCGAAGAGATCGGCGTCACCGGGCTGGCCACGATGGGTGCCAACCTCGCCCGCAACCTGGCGCGCCACGGCTGCCGGGTCGTCGTCCACAACCGCACGCGGGCGCGCACCGACGCGCTGCTCGCGGCGCACGGCGACGAGGGCGAGTTCGTCGCGACCGGCTCGATCCAGGAGTTCGTCGCCACCCTGCAGCGGCCGCGCCGGATCATCGTCATGGTCCAGGCCGGGGCCTCGACCGACGCCGTCGTCAAGGACCTGATGGACCTGCTCGAGGACGGCGACGTCCTCGTCGACGGCGGCAACGCGCGCTACACCGACACCATCCGGCGGACCGCGGAGCTGTCCGAGAAGGGTGTGCACTTCGTCGGCTCGGGGATCAGCGGCGGCGAGGAGGGGGCGCTGCTCGGGCCGAGCATCATGCCCGGCGGCTCCGCCGAGGCCTACCGGCTGGTCGGCCCGCTGCTGGAGAGCATCGCGGCCGTCGTGGACGGGACGCCGTGCTGCACGCACGTCGGCGGAGACGGCGCCGGTCACTTCGTGAAGATGGTGCACAACGGCATCGAGTACGCCGACATGCAGCTCATCGCCGAGGCCTACGACCTGCTGCGCACCCGGGTGGGCCTGTCCCCCGCCGAGATCGGCGAGGTGTTCGCCGGCTGGAACGAGGGCGACCTCGACTCCTACCTCATCGAGATCACCGCCGAGGTGCTGCGGCACGTCGACGCCGACACCGGCCGGCCCTTCGTCGACGTCGTGCTCGACCAGGCCGAGCAGAAGGGCACCGGTCGCTGGACCGTGCAGTCCGCGCTGGACCTCGGGGTACCGGTCAGCGGCATCGCCGAAGCGGTGTTCGCCCGCGCGCTGTCAGGGCACGCCGAGCAGCGGGGCCCCGCCCGGGAGGTGCTGCCCGGCCCGTCGTCGGCTCCGGAGCCGGTGGCCGACCGGGACGGTTTCGTCGAGGCGGTGCGGCAGGCGCTGTACGCGTCGAAGGTGGTGGCCTACGCGCAGGGCTTCGACCAGATCACCGCGGGCGCGCAGACCCACGGCTGGGACGTCGACCGCGCCGCGCTGGCCACCATCTGGCGGGGCGGCTGCATCATCCGCGCCCGCTTCCTCGACCGGATCCGGCAGGCCTACACCGACGAGCCGGACCTGGCCACGCTGCTGGTGCACCCCTACTTCCGCGACGCCGTCGCCGAGTGCCAGGAGGGCTGGCGCACGGTGGTGGTCGAGGCGGCCCGCGCCGGCATCCCGGCGCCCGGCTTCGCCAGCGCGCTCGCCTACTACGACGGCCTGCGCGCCGAGCGGCTGCCGGCCGCCCTCATCCAGGGCCTGCGCGACCTGTTCGGGGCACACACCTACCGGCGGGTCGACCGCGAGGGCGCGTTCCACACCCTCTGGTCGGAGGACCGCAGCGAGCGGCCGGTCGGCTGAGCACCGCAGCGGGCCGCGGTCAGGCCGTCCAGGTGCCCGGCCGGGGCTGCCCGTGCGGGCCGCCGTCCCAGCCGGCGTCCCAGGGGAAGCAGCCGGCCGGTGAGGCCCAGGCCAGCTGCTGGGCGGGCACCGAGTAGTCGGCCGGCCGCTGGTACCAGCGGTTGGCGCCGAGCAGCACCGCACCGGGGTTGGGGCACTCCTCCACGACCAGCTGCTCCCCGGCCGCGTCGAGCAGTTCCCCGGGCACGAGCGACCGGTCGGCCACGACCTCCGCCGCCACCGCGTCGAGCAGCGCGTGCGTGGCGTGCGCGTGCCGGCCGACGACGACCAGCTCGGGGTGGCCGAGGCCGAACAAGCCGATCGTGTAGCCGAAGGCGGGTTCGCCCGGACCCTCACCGGGGCCGACGTACTGGACGGCGAAGCGGGCGCGGCGGATGACCGCGGCGAGGTGGGCGTCCTCCTGGTCGAGCCAGGCGGTGGTCTGCGGGTCGGTGCTCATGGCCGCGAGCCTGCGGTTCGGCACCGACAGGACGCGCCCGCGCACAGCCGGTGGTGGACGGACGGCCCCGCTGTGGACGACGGCGGACGGATCGTCGGCGCTCAGCCCTCGGCGACCCTCTTCGCCCGCGCCCGTCGCTTGCCCTCGTGCATGGCGGCCACCCGCGCGACCGGGATGGTGTGGCCCTCGGCGACCAGGTCGGCGGGCAGCTCCTGCGGGTCCGGCAGCAGCGCCGCCCACGGGTCGCCGTCCCCCAGCCGCTGCGGCGCCGTCCGCACGGTGACGTCCCCGGGCCGCACGGACGGCAGGTCCTCCCACGCGACCGGCGCCGACACCGGCAGGCCCGGGCGGATGCGGGGGCTGTAGGCGGCCACGATCGTCGAGGAGCCCGAGCGGGTGGAGTCGAGGAACACCCGGCCGTGCCGGTCCTCGCGGATGTAGGCGGTGGTGGCCAGGTCGGGGTCGAGCGCGGCGGCGCGGGCGGCCAGGGCGCGGGTCGCGGCGGCGGCGTCCTCGGGCCCGACACCGCGCACCGGGACGACGACGTGCACGCCCTTGGACCCGCTGGTCTTCACCGCGCCGGCGAGCCCGGCGTCGGCGAGGGCCCGCCGCACGAGCTCCGCGGCCCGGACGACGACGTCGAAGTCGGCGCCCTCCGGCGGGTCGAGGTCGAGCACGATGCCGGTCGGCTCGGTCTCCGCGCCGGCGATGGAGAAGGGGACGTGGAACTCGACCGCCCGCTGGTTGGCCAGCCACAGCAGGGTGCGCCGGTCGTCGCAGAGCACCTGGTGCACCTCACGGTGCGCACCGAACGACCAGACGGGGACGGTCCGCACCCAGTCCGGCGCGCCCTTGGGCACGTTGCGCTGCATGAACGGCTCCTGGCCGGGGCGCACCCGCTTCACCGACAGCGGCCGGCCGGCGAGCTGTGGCACCAGGCGGGAGGCGAAGGCGTCGAGGTGGTCGACCAGGTCGCCCTTGGTCACCCCGAGCCCGTCGCCCAGCGGGGCGTCGAGGCTGGTCAGCCGGACGCCGTCCCGTTCGTCGTCGGCCACCGGCCCACCGTGCCCGGCTCGTCCGGCCACGGCAAGCGGTCCGGCCCGGGATACGGTCCGCCGGGTGACGCGGCCCCGGCTCCCCGCGTGGCCCGCGGTCCCGCCGGAGCAGGACGGCGTCCGGCTGCGCGCCTTCCGCGACGACGACGTCGACACGGTGCTCGACCTGGCCGGCGACCCCCGTGTGGCGGCGGTCAGCACGCTGCCCGAGGGGGCGGACCAGCGGGCCGCCCGCGCGTGGATCGCGCGCCAGCACCGGCGGTGGGCCGAGGGCGCGGGCTTCTCCTTCGCGGTCGCCGAGGGAGCCACCGACCGCGCCGTCGGGCAGGTCGGCCTGTGGCTCGACCGCTGGGCCGAGGGTGTGGGGACGGTCGGGTACCTCGTCGCGCCGTGCGCCCGCCGGCGGGGCGTGGCCACCCGCGCGCTGCGCGCCGTCACGGCGTTCGCCGCCACCCTCCCAGGCCTCGACCGCCTGGAGCTCTTCGTCGAGCCGGGCAACACGGCCTCGCTGCGGACGGCGGAGCGGGCGGGCTACCGCCGAGTCGACGTCGTCCCGCACCCCCGGCGAGCCGGCGACGAGCCGGTCCCCATGGTCCGCCTGGCGCGCCGTCTCCCCGGGACGGCGGCCCCGCGGAGCTGACCCGTCCGGACGACGTCCTCCCGCACCGCAGCGCGTCCTCCCTCACGGTGCACGGTGAGGGAGGACGCGCCACGATCAGGTTCCCTGATCGTGGCGCGCCTGATCGTGGCGCGCCGCGCTCAGACCTCGTAGGTCGCGCCGGGGCGCACCAGCTCGGCGGCGGGGAACACCGCCCGGGCGGCGGCCAGCTGCGCCAGTGGGTCCACCCAAGCGGGCACGTGCGTGACCAGCAGGCGTCGCACCCCGGCGGCGGCAGCGGCCTGGCCGGCCTGCCGCCCGGTGAGGTGCAGGTCGGCCGGCAGGCCCTCGTGCTCGGGGTGGGCGGCCTCGGCGAGCAGCACGTCGGCTCCGGACGCCAGGTCGACGACGGCCTGGCTCGGCCCGGTGTCGCCGGTGTAGACCAGCGACCTGCCGTGCGCGGTCAGCCGGATGGCGTGGCACTCGATCGGGTGCGCGGTGCGGGCGGTCTGCACGGTGAAGGGACCGAGCAGGGCCGAGACCGGGGTGACCGCGAAGTCGAAGACGTCGGTCAGCGGAGCACCGCCGGCGTCGTAGGCGGCGGCCAGTCGCCGGTCGGCGCCCGCGGGCGCGATCAGTGGCACCCGGCGCCGCGAGGAGCGCCCCGAGTAGCGGTGCCAGACGACCAGCGGGGCGACGTCGAGGCAGTGGTCGGCGTGCAGGTGGGAGAGGTAGACCGCGTCGATGGCGTCGGGGTCGACCAGCGCCTGCAGGGTGCCGAAGGCCCCGCTGCCGAGGTCGAGCAGCAGCCGGAAGCCGTCCTCCTCCACCAGGTAGCAGGACGCCGCCGAGGTCGGGCCCGGGCCGCTGCCCGAGCACCCGACGACGGTCAGCCTCACGCCGCGCACCCCTGCCGGCCGTGCCCGCTCTCGCTCCCCATGGCGGGCGCCAGGCTAACCACCGGGCTCAGGTGAGCTGCAGCACGGCCCCGGCCGCCACCCGCAGGACCTCGCCGGCCCAGCGCAGCCCGGTGAGGTCCCGCACGACGACGTCCGCGCCGGCCGACAGCGCCCGCTCGCCGATCCCGACGACCCGTGCGCCGGCCGCGCGCCCGGCCGCCACGCCGGCCGGGCTGTCCTCGAGCACGACGGTCTCCTCCGGGCGCAGGCCCAGCGCCCGCGCGCCGAGGCGGTAGCACTCCGGGGCGGGCTTGCCGGCGGCCACGTCGGGCCCGGTGACCATCGCCTCGGGCAGCGGCAGACCGGCGGCGGTCGACCGCGCGGTCGCCAGGTCCGGCGTGCCGGAGGTGACGACGGCCCACACCCGCGCGGGCAGGGTGGCCAGCAGCTCGGCGGCGCCGGCGACGGCGGGCACCGTCTCGGCGTCCTCGAGCTCGTAGCGGTCGATGAGCGCGGTCGCCCGGGCCCGCCGCGCCCCGGGCACGAGGTCGGCGACGGTGTCGGCCGACCGGCGTCCGTGCACCACCGCCGGCACACCGGCGGGCTCGAGCCCCTGCTCGGTGGCCCACCGCGCCCAGGAGGCCGTGACCGCGGCGTCGGAGTCGACGCGGACACCGTCGTTGTCGAACAGCAGCCCACGGGCGGGCAGCGCGAGGTTCCCGGAACGGTCCTGCTGCAGGGCCCCGCCGCGGGCCTGCGGGTGGTGGGGGGCAGCAGGGTCCTCCATCAGGCCCAGAGCTGGCCCTCGAGGGCTGCGGTGGCCTCGTCGAGGGTGCCGGCGTAGGCGCCGGTGGAGAGGTACTTCCAGCCGCCGTCGCAGACGATGAACACGATGTCGGCCCTGCGGCCCGCGGCGACCTCCCTGTCGGCGATGCCGAGTGCCGCGTGCAGGATCGCCCCGGTCGAGATGCCGGCGAAGATGCCCTCGCGCTCGACCAGCTGCCGGGTGCGGTGGATGGCGTCCTCGGGGCCGACGGAGAACCGTGAGTCGAGCAGCTCGGGGTCGTAGAGCTCCGGGATGAACCCCTCGTCGATGTTGCGCAGGCCGTAGACCAGCTCGCCGTAGCGCGGCTCGGCGGCGATCACCTGGACGTCGGGCTTGTGCTCACGGAAGTAGCGCGAGCAGCCCATGAGCGTGCCGGTGGTGCCCAGCCCGGCGACGAAGTGGGTGATCGAGGGCAGATCGGCGAGGATCTCCGGGCCGGTGCCGGTGTAGTGCGCCTCGGCGTTGGCCGGGTTGCCGTACTGGTAGAGCATCACCCAGTCGTCGTGCTCGGCGGCCAGCTCCTTGGCCGTCGCGACGGCCTGGTTGGAGCCGCCGGCGGCCGGCGAGCTGATGATCCGCGCGCCGTACATCTCCAGCAGCTGGCGGCGCTCCACCGAGGTGTTCTCCGGCATGACGCAGATCAGCCGGTAGCCGCGCTGCCGGGCCACCATCGCCAGCGAGATGCCGGTGTTGCCGCTGGTCGGCTCCAGGATGGTGTCGCCGGGCTGGAGCGTCCCCTCCTTCTCCGCCGCCTCGATCATCGAGATGGCGGCCCGGTCCTTGATCGAGCCGGTGGGGTTGTGGTCCTCCAGCTTGGCCCACAGCCGCACGTCGGGGGTCGGCGACAGGGACGGCAGCCCCACGAGCGGGGTGCCGCCCAGGGAGTCGACGAGGGAGGCGAAGCGGGCCATCGGGTGCTCTTCCGGGAGACGGGGGCGGGGAGGACGAGGACGTCGGGGAGGACGGCGGGGACGGCGCCTCAGCAGCCGCCGGCGACCGCCGGGAGGATCGTCACCGAGTCGCCGTCCTTGACCTGGGTGTCGAGCGCCCCGGTGAAGCGCACGTCCTCGTCGTTGACGTAGACGTTGACGAAGCGGTGCAGCTTGCCCTCCTCGGTCACCAGCCGGCCCTTCAGGCCCGGGTGCTGGGCGTCGAGGTCGTCGACGAGCGCGCCGAGGGTGGCCCCGCTGCCCTCGACGGTCTTGTTGCCGCCGGTGTGGGTGCGCAGGATGGTCGGGATCCGGACCTCGATGGCCATGGTGTGCGGTTCTCCTCGAGCAGGGGTCGGGACGTGCGGGGGCGCCGTCGGTGCAGCGCGGGTCGGTGCGGGCAACGCCCGCTCGCCGCTGGGCATTCCGCGCGGCCCTCCTGCCCCCCGCGGCGTGCGGAGGCGTCGTGGGGGGCAGGAGGGTCCTTCGACTTCGTCAGTCGTAGACGACGGTGGTCGGCGAGTGGCCGAACAGGTAGGACTCGACGACCTCGACGTCCTCCTCGGTCACCTGGCCGTCGACGATGCGGAAGCTGCGGAACTCGACCTCGTCGCCGGCCAGGCCGGTCTGCTCGCCCTGGTGGCGGGTGGAGACGAGGACGTAGTGCGCGTTCGGCTCCGACGCGTAGCTGACGTCGGTCCGCGAGGGGTACGCCTCGGTGGCCGTGTGCGAGTGGTAGATCACCACCGGCTCCTCGTCCCGGTCGTCCATGTCCCGGTACAGGCGGAGCAGGTCGGCCGAGTCGAACTCGTAGAACGTCGGCGACCGGGCGGCGTTGAGCATCGGGAGGAACCGTTCGGGACGGTCGCTGCCCTCGGGACCGGCGACGACGCCACAGGCCTCGTCCGGGTGGTCCTCCCGGGCGTGGGCCACGATGGCGTCGTAGGTCGCGCGGTCGATGCGCAGCACGGCACCAGTCTAGGCGGCGCCCCGCAGCGGCCGGGACGACGGTCGGCACACGGCCCGGTCACCGGCAGGTCACCGACCGGATACGGTGCGGGACCGTGGTGCTCGAGCTGCTGATGGTCGTCGGCGTGGCCCTGCTCGCCCTGCCGTCGCTGTGGCTCGGTCTGCGGGGCCTGACCCGGCGCGCCGGCCACTACAGCAGCGACGTCACTGCCGACCGCGTGTCGCTGGTCCTGCTCGTCGCCGTCCGCGGGCTCACCCTGCTGCTGGTGCTGGTCCTGTCCGCGGTGGTGCTCGTCTCCGCCGTCGGGGCGCTGGTGCGCGACCTGGAGATGCCCAGCCTGGTGTCGGTGTTCTTCGTCCTCGACCTGCTGCTCGCGGTGCTGGTGGTGCTCACCTTCGGCCGGCGCGACCGGCGGCGACCGCGTCGACGAGCGACCCCTGCAGCGCGGTGAGCCAGTAGTAGACGGCCAGCTGCTGGCCCTCCTCGCCGGCCGGGTCGTCGGGCGGCTCGGTCTCCTCGGTGACGCCGATCCGCTCCCCCAGCGCCAGCCGCAGGTCGTTGGTGGTGCGCAGCCAGGCCCCGGCCTGCTCGCGGTCCAGGCGCACCTCCCCGCCCCCGGCCGCCAGCGTCGCCCGGACGGCGGCGAGGTCGTCGGTCTTGCCGCTGCGCAGCGCCGACTCGGTCATCTCGCGGTAGTCGGCGGCCAGCCGCGGGTCGCTGCGGTGCCCGGCGGGCAGCAGCCGGTCCATGACCGGGTCGCCCTCGACGTCGGCGGGGTCGGCGGCCAGCAACTGCTCGAGCTGGTCGAGCAGGAGGCCGAGGACACCGGCCTCGGCGGGGTCCAGGCGGGCGACGACGTCCTCACCCCTGCGCCGGAACGGCCTCATGAGTCCCGCTGGTAGGTGGCCCACAGGCCGTAGGCGTGCAGCCGGCTGGTGTCGTGCTCCATCCGCTCGCGCGGGCCGGAGCTGACGATCGCCTTGCCCTCGTGGTGCACCTGCAGCATCAGCTCGGTGGCCGTCGGCTCGTCGTAGCCGAACAGCTCCCGCAGCACGTGGGTCACGTAGGTCATGAGGTTCACCGGGTCGTTCCACACGACCGTGACCCACGGCCGGTCGAGGTCGGCGGTCTCGTCGACCGTGGTCTCGGGTGTCCGCGTCGGCGCGAGGGGTCCGGCCACGTCACCACTCTAGGACGGCCCACCTAGGCTCCGGCCATGCCGACGGGTCCCGCCCTCCTCACCGACCGGTACGAGCTGACGATGGTCGCCGCCGCCCTCGCCGACGGCACCGCCGACCGCGACTGCGTGTTCGAGGTCTTCGCGCGGCGGCTGCCGCACGGCCGCCGCTACGGCGTCGTCGCCGGCACCGGCCGCCTGCTCGAGCAGCTCCCCTCCTTCTGCTTCGACGACGACGAGCTCGAGACCCTGCGCGCGCAGGGGCTCACCGACGGCCGGCTGCTCGACTGGCTGGCCGGCTTCCGCTTCTCCGGCGACGTCGAGGGCTACGCCGAGGGCGAGCTGTTCTTCCCCGGCTCCCCGGTCCTGACCGTGCGCGCGCCCTTCGCCGAGGGCGTGCTGCTCGAGACGCTGGTGCTGTCGGTGCTCAACCACGACAGCGCGATCGCCTCGGCCGCCGCCCGGATGGTGGCCGCGGCCTGCGAGCGGCCCTGCATCGAGATGGGCTCGCGCCGCACGCACGAGCAGGCCGCCGTCGCCGCGGCCCGCGCCGCCAGCCTGGTCGGTTTCGTGGCCACCTCCAACCTGGAGGCCGGCCGGCGCTACGGCGTGCCGACGACGGGCACCAGCGCGCACGCGTTCACGCTGCTGCACGACGACGAGACCGCCGCGTTCCGCGCCCAGGTCGAGGCCCTGGGCGCGGGCACCACGCTGCTGGTCGACACCTACGACGTCGTCCAGGGCATCCGCAACGCCGTCGCGGTGGCCGGGCCCGAGCTGGGGGCGATCCGGCTGGACTCCGGTGACCTGCCCACGCTGGCCAGCGCCGCCCGCCGGCAGCTCGACGAGCTGGGTGCCACGGGCACGCGCGTCATCGTCACCAGCGACCTCGACGAGTTCGCGATCTCCGGGCTCATGGCCGCCCCGGTCGACGGCTACGGCGTGGGCACCTCGCTGGTGACCGGGTCGGGCGCCCCGACCGCCGGGATGGTCTACAAGCTCGTCGAGCGCGACGGGGTGCCGGTGGCCAAGCGGTCGGAGGGCAAGAACTCCGTCGGTGGCCGCAAGAGCGCCGTCCGCCGGCACGACGCCGACGGGACCGCGACCGCCGAGGTGGTCGCCAGCGGGCCGGTCGAGCCCCGCGACGGCGACCGCCCGCTGCTGGTCGAGCTGGTGCGCGGCGGGCGGGTGGTCGACCCCGCCTCCCCGGCCGACGCGCTGGCCGCGGCCACGGCGCACCACCGGCGGGTGCGGGAGGCGCTGCCACCGGAGGCGTGGGCGCTCTCGCGCGGGGAACCGGCCCTGGAGACGGTGACGGCGTGAGCCCGGAGGGAGGACGGCGATGACCCGCGCGCTGGTGGTGGTCGACGTGCAGAACGACTTCTGCGAGGGCGGCAGCCTCGCGGTGGCCGGCGGGGCGGCGGTGGCCGCGGCCATCAGCGCGCACGCCCGCGAGGCGGCCGGCGAGTACGCGCACGTCGTCGCCACCAGGGACCACCACGTCGACCCCGGCGGCCACTTCGCCGAGCAGCCGGACTTCCTCGAGACCTGGCCGGCGCACTGCGTCGTCGGCACCGGCGGGGTGGAGCTGCACCCCGCGCTGGACCGGGAGCCGCTGCAGGCCGTCTTCGACAAGGGCGAGTACGCGGCGGCCTACTCCGGCTTCGAGGGCCGCGCGGACGGGGTGTCCCTGGCCGAGTGGCTGCGGGAGCGCGGCGTGGACGCCGTCGACGTCGTCGGGATCGCCACCGACCACTGCGTGCGGGCCACCGCGCTCGACGCCGTCGGCGAGGGCTTCGCGACCCGGGTGCTGCTGCACCTGACCGCCGGCGTCGCCCAGGCCTCGACCGAGGCGGCCCTGGAGCAGCTGCGCACCGCCGGTGTCGACCTCGAGGGCGAGGTCACCCGCGGCTGAGGTGAGGTCCTTCCGGGTACCTGACCGCGGTGCCGTCCGGAGGACGGCGGTGTCACAGCATCACAGGGCGTCGAGGACCTCGTCGCGGGTGAAGCCGAGGACCTGCAGGACGGCGTCGAGGTAGGGCTGGTTGAGCGCGGCGTGCGCCTGCTCGCGGACGACGGGCTTGGCGTTGAAGGCGATGCCCAGGCCGGCGGCGTTGAGCATGTCCAGGTCGTTGGCGCCGTCGCCGACGGCCACCGTCTGGTCGAGCGGGATGCCGTGCTCGGCGGCGAAGCGGGCCAGTGCCCGCGCCTTGCCGGCCCGGTCGACGATCTCACCCACGAGCCCGCCGGTGAGCCGGCCGTCGGCCACCTCGAGGGTGTTGGCCGCCGCGAAGTCCAGGCCGAGCGAGGCCGCGAGCGGGTCGGTGATCTGGCTGAAGCCGCCGCTCACGATGCCGCAGCGGAAGCCGAGCCGCTGCAGCGTCCGGATGAGCGTGCGGGCCCCCGGGGTGAGCTCCAGGTGCTCCCGGACCTCGTCGAGCACCTCCACCGGCAGCCCGGCCAGGGTCCCGACGCGGGCGCGCAGCGACTCGGCGAAGTCGAGCTCGCCGTTCATCGCGGCGGCGGTGATGCGGGCGACCTCGGCGGCGCGGCCGGCCCGGGCGGCGAGCTCGTCGATGACCTCGCCGCGGACGAGGGTCGAGTCGACGTCGAGCACGATCAGCCGCTTGCTGCGCCGGGTGAGCCCCGCCTGCTCGACGGCGATGTCGGCGCCGCTCGCGGCGGCGACGGCAGCCAGTGCGGTGCGCAGCGCGGTGGCCTCGGCGCCGGAGACGGTCAGCTCCAGGCTGGTGACGGGGTAGTCCGACAGCCGGCGGATGGCGTCGATGTTGCCGCCGACCCCGGCGATGGCCGTGGCGGCTCCGGCGACCGCCCCGGGCGGCACCGGGCGGCCGAGCAGGATGACGTGGTGGGGCCGGCCGGGGCGGGCGCCGTCCGGGCCGCGGTCGGAGGCCGACTCGACCTCCACCCGGACCCCGGTGGCCTCGGCGACCCCGGCACCGAGCCGGGCCAGCCCGGAGAGGAAGACGGCCTCGTCGACCGGCCCGTCGGCCGGCAGGGCAGCCAGGACGACGCCGAGCACCAGGTGGCCGTGCACGACGACCTGCTCGACGTCGACCACCTCGACCGGCGGGAGGCCGTCGGCGCCCTCGGCCAGCGCCCCGAAGAGGCGGGCCGTCACGCCGGGCCGGTCGACACCGGAGACCGTCAGGAGCGCGCGCGGGCCGCCGGCGACGGTGTCCGCAGGGAGGCGGGGGGCGGGGTCGAGCGGCACGGCCGCCATCGTGCCGCACCACCCGGGCCGCTCCCCCGCGCGGTCGGCCGGCCCTGGACACGCCGACGCCCCGCCGGCCGGAGCCGACGGGGCGTCGTTGGTGACGGTGTGGACCGGCCCCTCTGCAGGGTCCCGGCCCGAGCCTGCGAGGGCCGGGGGGCAGAGGGGTCCTCTCAGAAGGGGTCGGGGTCGTTCGGGCCCTGCCGGGGACCGGTGCCGCCGATCAACTCGCTGGCGCCGGCGTAGGGCTCGTGCCGCTTGCCGACGTGCGCCTCGCGGTGCAACCGCTCGATGAGGTGCGGGTAGTGCGCCTCGAAGGCCGGACGCTCCGACCGGATCCGCGGGATCTCGGTGAAGTTGTGCCGCGGCGGCGGGGACGACGTGGCCCACTCCAGCGAGTTGCCGTGTCCCCAGGGGTCGTCGCGCAGCGCGAGCCGGCCGTACTTCCACGACTTCGCCACGTTGTAGAGGAACGGGATCGTCGAGGCGCCCAGGATGAAGGAGCCGATCGTCGAGATCACGTGCAGCGTGGTGAAGCCGTCCTCGGGCAGGTAGTCGACGTAGCGGCGCGGCATGCCCTGGGTGCCCAGCCAGTGCTGCACCAGGAACGTGGCGTGGAAGCCGATGAACGTCAGCCAGAAGTGCAACTTGCCCAGCCGCTCGTCCATCATCCGGCCGGCCATCTTCGGGAACCAGAAGTAGATGCCGGCGTAGGCGGCGAACACCACGGTGCCGAAGACGACGTAGTGGAAGTGGGCGACGACGAAGTAGCTGTCGTTGACGTGCCAGTCCAGCGGCGGGCTGCCCAGCAGCACGCCCGTCAGCCCGCCGAGGAGGAAGGTCACCAGGAAGCCGATCGAGAACAGCATCGGCGTCTCGAAGGTGAGCTGCCCGCGCCACATGCTGCCGATCCAGTTGAAGAACTTGATCCCGGTCGGCACGGCGATGAGGTAGGTCAGGAACGAGAAGAACGGCAGCAGGATCGCGCCGGTGGCGAACATGTGGTGCGCCCACACCGTCACCGAGAGGCCACCGATGAGCAGGGTCGCGCCGACCATGCCCTTGTAGCCGAACAGCGGCTTGCGGCTGAACACCGGGATGACCTCGGTGATGATGCCGAAGAACGGCAGCGCGATGATGTAGACCTCGGGGTGGCCGAAGAACCAGAAGAGGTGCTGCCACAGCATCGGGCCGCCGTTCTCGTCGGAGTAGACGAGGGCCCCGAGGTTGCGGTCGGCCAGCATGGCCATGATCGCCGCGGTGAGGATCGGGAACGCGAAGAGCACCAGCAGGCTGGTGACCAGCGTGTTCCAGGTGAAGATCGGCATCCGGAACAGGGTCATGCCCGGCGCCCGGAGGCACGCGATGGTGGTGATGAAGTTGACCGCGCCGAGGATCGTGCCGAGACCGCTGACCGCCAGGCCCGCGAACCACATGTTCGGGCCCACACCGGGGGTGTGCACGACGTCGGAGAGCGGGGCGTAGGCGTACCAGCCGAAGTCGGCGGCCCCACCGGGGGTGAAGAAACCCGACACGACGATCGCGCTGCCGAAGAAGAACAGCCAGAAGGAGAACGCGTTCAGCCGCGGGAACGCGACGTCGGGCGCGCCGATCTGCAGCGGCATGATCAGGTTCGAGAACGCGAAGAACAGCGGCGTCGCGAACATCAGCAGCATGACGGTGCCGTGCATCGTGACCAGCTGGTTGTACTGCTCCGGGGAGAGGAACTGCAGCCCCGGCTGCCCCAGTTCGCCACGGATCAGCATGGCCATGAAGCCGCCGATGATGAAGTAGGCGAACGAGGTGGCCATGTACATCAGGCCGATGGTCTTGTGGTCCGTGGTCCGCAGCAGGTTCGACAGCTGCGACCCCCTCCGGACCTCGCGAGCCGGGCTCGGCCGGCTCACGATCGGTGCGGGCGCGATCGTCACGAGCCGCAGCTTAGACCGTGCCCGGCGAGCCCGTCCGGCCCGACCGGGCGGGCACGCCGGGCCTCCCGCCCCCGCCGGCGTGCCGGGACGGGCGCCACCCGACCGGGTGGGTGATCACTTCGCGTTTCCACGCTGGTCAGGAGGGGAACCAACCCGTCCGACCCCGGAGATCCCGGGGCCACGGCCACCCCGGCCATCCCCCTCAGGAGGTCCACCGTGGAGCTTCTCTGGAACATCATCGTGCTGATCGTCGTCGGTGCGATCGCCGGCTTCATCGCACGTGCGCTGGTCCCCGGCAAGCAGTCGATGAGCGTCGGCATGACCATCGTCCTGGGCATCATCGGCTCCTTCGTCGGCAACCTGCTCGGCAGCCTGATCTTCGAGCCGCACCGGTTCGAGATCGGCACCTCCGGGATCATCGGGTCGATCATCGGAGCGATCGTCGTGCTGCTGATCTACGTCTCGGCGACGAAGAACCGCGGGCGCATCGCCCGCTGAGCGGGCACCCGCCTCGGGGGACGGTGGGGCACCCGGGTGCCGCTCCAGGAGGGGCCCGGCCGGTCGGCCGGGCCCCTCCTGCGCGTCCGGGACACGTGTCCCGGGGACGTCAGACCGTCCAGGTGCTGACGTCGACGGCGAGGGTCACCCGCACCTGCGCCGGCAGCCGGGCCACCGCCGCGGCCAGCTGCTCCGGTGCGAGGTGCCGGGCGTGCGGCCCCATCCCCACCACCGTGGTGACGGCGCGCCGGTCGAGCACCAGCTCCTCGCGGTGCTGCACCCCGCCGGCCGGTGCCAGGTGCGGCTCGAGCGCCGCCGACAGCCGCGCGGCCTTGTCCGGGTCCACCCGCAGCAGGCCCAGCGGGCCGACCAGCTCGGCCAGGTGGTCCGGCGCCGGCGTCGCCACGACCAGCCGGCCGCCGGGACGCAGCACCCGCGCGGTCTCGGACCCGTTGCGCGGCGCGAAGACCACCGTCACCCGGTCGACGGCGGCGTCGCGGACCGGCAGCCGGGCCCAGGTGTCGGCGACGACGGCGAGCACACGCGGCGAGGCCCCGGCCGCCCGCCGCGCCGCGTAGCGCGACGCGTCGAGCACCAGGCCGACCGCGCCGGGCAGCCGGTCGAGCACGCCGGCCAGGTGGTGGCCCGTGCCGCCGCCGAGGTCCAGGACGCCGTCCACGGGCCCCTCGCCGGCGGCGACCGCGTCGGCGAGCACCCGGGTCAGCCCGGCGTAGGTGCCGGCGGAGAGCACCTCGGCCCGGTCGGCCACCATCGCGGCGGTGTCACCGGACGGCGGCGTGTGCCCGGGCGGCAGCAGCGTGACGTGGCCCTGGCGGGCGCGGTCGAAGGCGTGGCCGACCGGGCAGCGCAGGCCGGCGTCCCCGGGCAGGGCCGCGAGCGGCTGCCCGCACACCGGGCAGGCCAGCAGGGCCACCGCCCGCGCCGGCCAGGGCCGCCGGGCCGTCACGGCGTGCCCGCGGACGCGGCCACGGGTGGCTGCGCCGGCGGGGGCGGGGCCTCGGCCGCACGCCCGGGCACGACCGGCACGGCGACGAGCGCGGCGGCCGCGCCCATGGCGAAGGCGGCCGGGTAGCCCGGGCCGGCGTCGACCAGCAGCGCGGCCAGCGGCACGGTGAGCGCCGCGGCCAGGTTCTGCGCCGTGTTGTGCGCGCCCAGCGCCCGCCCGGCCCAGGCGCTGCCGGCCTGCTCGGCCACCGAGGTGAAGGCCACCCCGTTCGGACTGACCGTGGCCACCGCGGCGAGCGCGGCCGCGGCGGCCGCCACGGCCGGGCCGAAGACCTCCGGCGTCAGCGCGGCGACGAGCGCCAGCACCCCGACGACGACGGCCACGGTGGCCGCCACCCGGCGCAGCGGGCCCAGCCGGCTGCCCACCCGGTCGGACCAGATCCCCGCGCCCAGGCGCGCCGCCACGCCGCCGACCTGGGTGACGGCGAGCAGCGTCCCGGCGGCCGCGACGCCCCAGCCCGCGTCGTGCACCAGCCAGTCGAAGGCCAGCCCGGCGACGGCGAACTGCGGCACCACCAGCAGCGTGCTGGCCGCGTGCACCCGCCAGAGCACCGGGCCGCGGTACGGCGAGGGCGGCCGCGGGACGCCGTCGGCGGGGGCCGGGCGGGCCGGGTCGCGGACGAACACCGCCACCAGGACCGCGGTGACCGCGCAGCCGGCCGCCAGGACCGCGAACGCGCCACCGGGACCGTCGCCGGCCAGCCGCGGGAGGAGGAGGGCCGCCAGGCCGACCCCCAGCGGCTGCCCGGCCTGGCGGATGCCCATCGCCAGGCCGCGCTGCGCCGGCGGGAACCAGCCGAGCACCAGTCGGCCGCTGGCCGCGTGCACCGAGCCGCTGCCGCCGCCGGCCAGCAGCAGCCACAGGCCGGTGGGGAGGGCGGAGTCGGCGAGCGCGGCGCCACCGAGCCCGCCGGCGGCGATCGCCAGACCGCAGGAGAGCACGAGGCGCTCGCCGTGGCGGTCGGCCAGCGCCCCCCACAGCAGCAGGGTGAGCACCAGGCCGGCCGTGGGCGCGCTCACCAGGAGTCCCACCTGCGGCAGGCTCAGCCCCTCCTCGCGCAGCGCGACGGTCAGGAAGGGCAGTCCGTTCTGCGCCGCGCACGCGGCGACCAGCCCGGTGAGCCCGACGCCGAGGTACCGCCAGCGAGCGGGGGGTGGGGCTCCCGGTGCGGTCACCGGGCGGCCGTCACGGCCGCGGCTCGCGCGGCACCGGGTGGAAGGTCACCTCGGACAGGACGCCGTCGGCGGCGACGGCGGTCACGAAGGTGCCGTGCGGCTGGCGACGGCGGTCGGTGGGCGAGCCGGGGTTGAGCAGCCGCAGGCCGGTGCCGGTCGTGGTGTCCCACGGGATGTGGCTGTGGCCGAAGAAGAGGACGTCGGTGTCGGGGAAGCGGGCGGCGCAGCGGCGCTCGCGTCCCTGGGCGTCGCCGGTCTCGTGGACGACGGCGATCCGCAGTCCCTCGACGTCGGCCCGCGCCACCTCCGGCAGCCGCTCGCGCAGCGGCCCGTGGTCGTTGTTGCCGTGGCAGGCGAGCAGCCGGCGCGAGCGCGCCTCGAGCGCGTCGAGCAGGGCGACGTCGACCCAGTCGCCGGCGTGCACCACCAGGTCGGCGGCGTCGACCGCGGCCCAGAGCCCGGGGGGCAGGTCCCGCGCGCGCCTGGGCAGGTGCGTGTCGGCCATGACGACCAACGAGACGGGCACGCGCCCATGGTCGCAGAGGCCGTCCCGGCCGACGGAGCCGCAGGAGCCGGCCCTCGGCCCGGCGGCGGAGGCCGGAGGTCACCGCCCCGGGGTCACCGCCCCGGGGTCACCGGCCCGGCGGCGGAGGCCGGAGGTCACCGCCCCGGGAACACCGCCCCGGGGTCACCGCCCGCGCGCGGCCATCGCCTTGAGGCGGGCGTTGTAGGCCTTGAGCTCGGCGTCGTCGTCGCGCTCGGCGGCCCGGCTGATCCGCTGCCCGCGGCGCTCCTCCGAGCCCATCCACGAGAACAGCACGATGGCGAGGACGAGCAGCGTCGGCAGCTCGCCGAAGGACCAGGCGATGCTGCCGGCGGTGTTCTGGTCGGTCAGGGGGTCGACACCCCAGCCGGCGGGCGGCTCGGCGAAGGTCCGGACCACCAGCGAGCTGGCCATCATGATCGCGACACCGAAGAAGGCGTGCAGCGGCATCGGGATGAGCAGCTCGAGCATGCGGCCGGCGTGGCCCACCTGCCGGGGCCACGGGTCCTGGGCCAGGATCGGCCCGAAGAACAGCAGCCCGGTCACGGTGAAGTGGGCGAGCATGAACTGGTGCCCGACCGGGTCGCCCATGAGGGCGTCGAAGACGGGCGTGAAGTAGACGCCGTAGAGGCTGACCAGGAACAGCGGCAGCGTGAACAGCGGGTGGGAGACGAAGCGCGCCACCCGGCTGTGCAGAGCATCGAGCAGCAGCGCGCGCGGCACGCCGGCCACGCCCCTCCCCCGCGGGAGCGCTCGCAGCGCCAGCGTCATCGGCCGGCCGAGCAGGACCAGCACCGGCACCACCATCGACAGCACCATGTGCTGGGCCATGTGCACGCTGAACAGCACCATGCTGTAGCCGTTGAGCCAGGTCCCGGTGACGGCGAACAGCGCCAGGCAGCCGCTGACGGAGGACGCCGTCCGCCACCACGGCCAGGCCACGCCCGAGCGGCGCAGCCGCACCACGCCGACCAGGTAGGCGGCCAGTCCGACGAGGGCGAGCACCGGCAGCACCGACCAGGCGTCCAGGTGGGGCAGGAACACCCGCCCCCACGTGGGCGGCTCGCCGGGCACCCACATGCCCGAGTGGTGCCCGTGCTCCACCTGCGCCTCCCGTCCGATCGCCGTACGCTCCCCACTGTCCCACTCGGCGCGGCACGGGGTGGCCCCCTCGCAGGGGCCTGGTGACGTCCTGGAACGGCCCCCTCGCAGGGGCCCTCCGCCTGAGCGTGCGAGGCGTGGGGGGCGAGGGGGTCCTTCCTCAGTCGTGGACGGGCGACTCGTGGCCGGCGTGCGCCTCGGCCTCGATCTGGAAGGTGCAGTGCGCGACGTCGAAGTGGTCGCCCAGGCAGCTGCCGAGCGCGTCGAGCACGCGCCCGCCGTGACCGGCCTCCAGCGCCTCGTCGGTGACGACGACGTGCGCCGACAACACCGGCAGCCCCGAGGTGATCGTCCAGGCGTGCAGGTCGTGGACCCCGACGACGCCCTCGACGCTGAGCACGTGCGCCCGGACCTCGTCGAGGTCGACGTCGCGGGGGGCGGCCTCGAGCAGGACGTCGAGCGCCTCGCGCAGCAGCGTCCACGCGCGCGGGAGCACCAGGCAGCCGACGAGCAGCGCGGCGAGCGTGTCCGCCGGGGTCCAGCCGGTGACGGCGACGACGCCGGCGGCGACCAGGACGGCCACCGAGCCGAGCGCGTCGCCGAGCACCTCCAGGTGGGCACCGCGGACGGCGAGCGAGCTGCGCCGGCCCCGGTGCAGCAGCGCCAGGGCGGCGAGGTTCGCGGCCAGGCCCCCGGCGGCGACGGCGAGCACCACCCCGGAGTCGATCTCGGGCGGGTCGCCGACGCGGCGGACCGCCTCGACGACCACCACGACCGCGACCGCGGTCAGCAGCAGGCCGTTGGCGACGGCGGCGAGGATCTCCACGCGCTGCCAGCCGAACGTGCGCCGTCCGCGGGCCGGGCGCTGCGCGAGCGTGACCGCGCCGAGGGCCAGCCCGACGCCGAGCGCGTCGGTGGCCATGTGCCCGGCGTCGGCGAGCAGGGCCAGCGACCCGGACACCAGCGACCCGACGACCTCGGCGAGCAGCACCGCGACGGTGAGCCCGAGGACGACCGCCAGCCGGCTGCGGGAGCCCCCCGCCGCCGTGCCGTGGTCGTGCGCGTGACCGGCGCCCATGGGCCTCCCTCCCTCGGGTCCAGTGTCCCCCGCCGGCGCGCCGACCAGTCCGGACCGGCCGGGAGGCGGCGCGGCTGACGTGCCGGACGGCCCCCTCGCCGGGGCCTGCCCCGAGCCTGCGAGGGGTGGGGGGCAGCGGGGTCCTCCCTCAGACGGCGACGCCGCGGTCGCGCAGCCACGGGAGGGGGTCGGTGCGCTCGCCGTCGATCCCGCCCACGTGCACCTCGAGGTGCAGGTGCGGGCCGGTGGACTGCCCACGGTCGCCCAGCAGCGCGATGGTGTCGCCGGCGCGGACCACCTGGCCCGGCTGCACGAGGATCTGCTCCATGTGCCCGTAGACGGTCACGTCGCCGTTCTCGTGCTGGACGTAGACGGCCAGGCCGAAGCCGCCGGCCGGCCCGGCCTCCAGGACGACGCCGTCGGCGGCCGCGTACTCCGGCGTGCCGATCGGTGCGGCCAGGTCGATGCCGGCGTGCAGCGTCCCCCACCGCTCGCCGTAGGTGCTGCTGAGCCGGGCGCCCGCGACCGGCAGGACCGCCCGGGGACGCGCCGCCTCGGCCGCCGCCGCGGCGGCGGCCTCCGCGGCGACCCGGTCGGCCTCGGCCTGGGCCTGCGCCGCGGCGGCCTCCTCGGCCTCGCGGGCGGTGCGGCTGGCGGTGACCTCGCCCAGCAGCACCTCGGCGTCGGACTCGATGACCGCGGCCTCCGCGGCCGGCGACAGGTCCGTGCCGTCGATGCCGAGCTCCTCGGCCACGCTCACCGAGGCGCTCCGACCCGTGGAGCCCTCGGCCTGGGCGACGCCGTCGCCGGCGGTGGCGGTGCCCAGCCCCACGGCGCCGACGAGGACGGCCGCGAGGTGGAGCACCGGGCGCCGACGCGGCGGCGGCAGCCGGCGGCGTCCCGCCGTCCGGTGGGCCGGCCGCACGGCGGGGGCCTCGGCGGGCTCGTGAGCCGGCGCGACGGCGGCGCCGACGCGGTCGGCGGGGGCCTCGACGCCGGTCCCGGGAGCGGCCGCGGCGGACCGCAGGCGCGGGGTCGGCCGCGGGCGGAGACCTCCGGACGTGGACGTCTCCTCCTGACGCCGCTGCGAGGTCGTGCGCCGGACCGCCGGACCGGCCGGAGCGTGCCGCCGGGTGGGCGAGGTCGCCGCGGCCTGCCGGGTGGAGGTGCCCGCGGGGTCTCGCGGGGCCGCCGCTCCGTCGCGGAGGCGGTCGGGGTGGAGCTCGGTCATGCACCTGACTTCCGTCGGGGACAGGGACTCGTGCGGCGCCCGGGGAGCAGGCGGGAGCCATGTGAACACGCCGTGGTGTTTTCGTGACCTGCACAGGTGGGTAAGGGCGAGCGAATGTGTGGCACACGCCACTGACCTGCACGGATGTCATTCGACAGCCGGTCGAAGTGGCCTCACGGTGCGTCACGAACACGCCGGTTGAGCGTTGGACCAGGCGCGATGAGGCTCACGTGGGGCAGGAGCCGCGGCGGAACCCCTGGACGAGCACCCGAGGAGCAGACCCATGCGCGCAGTGACCTGGCACGGCCGAGCCGACGTACAGGTGGACACCGTCCCCGACCCGACCATCCAGGAGGACACCGACGTCGTCATCGAGGTCACCTCGAGCGGCATCTGCGGCTCCGACCTCCACCTGATCGAGGTGATGGCGCCGTTCATGTCCAAGGGCGACATCATGGGGCACGAGCCGATGGGCGTCGTCCGCGAGGTCGGCTCCGCGGTGACCGCCGTCCGGCCGGGCGACCGCGTCGTCGTGCCGTTCAACATCTCCTGCGGCACCTGCTGGATGTGCTCGCAGGGCCTGCAGTCGCAGTGCGAGACCACGCAGAACCGCGACCAGGGCTTCGGCGCCTCGCTGTTCGGCTACACCAAGCTCTACGGGCAGGTGCCGGGCGGCCAGGCGGAGTACCTGCGGGTGCCCTTCGGCAACACGCTGCCCATCGCGGTCCCGAGCGACCTGCCCGACGACCGGTTCGTCTACCTCTCCGACGTGCTCCCCACCTCCTGGCAGGCGGTGCAGTACGCCGCCACCCCGCCCGGCGGCACGCTGCTGGTGCTGGGGCTCGGCCCGATCGGCGACATGTGCACCCGGATCGCCCACCACCTGGGCATCGACAAGGTGTACGCCTCCGAGGTGGTGCCCGAGCGGATCGCCCGGGCCACCGCCCGCGGCACCGAGGTCATCCGCTCGACGCAGCAGGACGAGGTGGTCGCCGCGATCCGGGACGCCACCGACGGGCGCGGTCCCGACGCGGTCATCGACGCCGTCGGCATGGAGGCGCACGGCTCGCCGCTGGCCTCCATCGCGCAGAAGGCCACGGCCGTCATCCCCGACGCGATCATGGCGCCGGTGATGAAGGTCGCCGGCGTCGACCGGCTGGCCGCGCTCAACACCGCCATCGAGGCCGTCCGGCGCGGCGGGACGATCTCCCTGTCCGGCGTCTACGGCGGGGCCACCGACCCCATGCCGCTGTCGAGGATGTTCGACAAGCAGATCCAGCTGCGCATGGGCCAGGCCAACGTGTGGCGCTGGGTGCCCGACATCCTGCCGCTGCTGCTCGAGGGCGACCCGCTCGGCGTCGACGACTTCGCGACGCACCGCGTGCCGCTGGAGCAGGCTCCGCAGGCCTACGCCGACTTCCGCGAGAAGAAGGACGGCGCGGTGAAGGTGCTGCTCCAGCCCTGACCGACCCCCACGGCCCCGGCGGCCCCGGCGTCCCCGCGGGTGCCGGGGCCGCGCTGTGAGCAGACCCACCCCGCTCCCGGGGCATGACCGGCCGGATCCGGACGATGCACCAGGGGACCGGACGACGACGTCCGCACCACCCGACCCCCGTCGTCCCAGGAGTCCCCCGTGCCCCGTGCCCTGCTCGCGCTCGCCATCGGCGCCTTCGCCATCGGCACGACCGAGTTCGTGGTGATGGGCATGCTGCCCGAGATCGCCGACGGCCTCGGCGTCTCGGTGTCCGCCGTCGGCATGCTCATCTCCGCCTACGCCGTCGGCGTCGTCGTCGGCGCCCCCACGCTCACCGCCGTCGGCGTGCGGTTCGCGCCCCGCCAGACGCTCGTCGCGCTGATGGCGGTGTTCGTCGTCGGCAACGCGCTGTCCGCACTCGCCCCGACCTACGAGACGCTCGTGGCCGCCCGCGTCCTCACCGCGCTCGTCCACGGGGCGTTCTTCGGCGTCGCCGCGGTCGCCGCCCGCCGGTCGGTGCCGCCGGCGCAGGCCACCCGCGCCATCTCGCTGGTGTTCGTCGGCCTCACGCTGGCCAACGTCGTCGGCGTGCCGCTCGGCACGCTGCTCGCCCAGCAGACCAGCTGGCGACTGGTGCTCGGGGCCGTCGCCGTCCTCGGGGTCGTCACCGTCGCCGGCCTGCTGACCTGGCTGCCGCGCGACGCCGGGGAGCCCAGCGACCTGCGCACCGAGCTGGCCGCCTTCCGCCGCGGCCAGGTGTGGCTGGTGCTCGCGCTGACCGTCGTGGGCTTCGCCGCCAACTTCGCCGTCTACAGCTACGTCAGCCCGGTCCTCACCGACCTCGCCGGGCTGTCCGCCGGGTGGCTCACCCCCGTCCTGGCGCTGTACGGCGTCGGGACGACGGTGGGCACCCTGCTCGGCGGGCGCCTGGGTGACCGGTTCGGCTTCGCCTCCGTGGTGGTGGGCCTCCTCGCCGTCGCCGGCGTGCTCGTCGCGCTCGCGTTCCTCGCGGAGGTCCCGCTCGCCGCGGTGACCCTGCTCGTGCTCTTCGGCCTCATCGCCTTCGCCATGGGACCGGTCGTGCTCAACGGCGTCATCGTGGCCGCGCGCATCCCGGGTGGCAGCCTCGTCTCGGCGGCCAACCAGGCGGCCTTCAACGTGGCCAACGCGCTCGGCGCGGCACTGGGCGCGCTGGTCATCTCCCAGGGGCTCGGGTACACCGCGCCGATGTGGGTGGCCGCCGGCCTCGCCGTGGCCGGGGCGGGTCTGGCCGTCCTGGCGCAGCGGGCCGACCGCCGCGAGCGGGCCACGGTGGACGCCGACGTCCGGCGGTGGCAGCAGGCCCTCGTCCGCGATCCGGCCGGCTCGGCCGCCTGAGGGCTGCGCGTAGGCGCGCGTCGGCGGGTAGGAGCCGGTCATGACGACGACCGCCGAGAGGTCAGGACAGTTCGTGCTCGGGGACCGCACGGTCCACCGGATCGGCTACGGGGCGATGCGGCTGTCCGGCCCGCACATCATGGGGCCGCCGGCCGACCGCGAGGCCGCCGTCGCCGTGCTCCGCCGGGCGGTGGAGCTCGGCGTGGACCACATCGACACCAGCGACTACTACGGCCCGCACGTCACCAACGAGGTCATCCGCGAGGCCCTGCACCCCTATCCCGAGCAGCTGACCATCGTCACCAAGGTCGGCGCCCGCCGGACGCCGGAGGGCGAGTGGCCCGAGGCGCTCTCCGCCGACGAGCTGCGCTCGGCGGTGCAGGACAACCTCCGCAACCTCGGCGTCGACGTGCTCGACGTGGTCAACCTGCGGATGCCCGGCGCCGACGCGCCCGTGGAGCGCTCGCTGGCCGAGCCGTTCGAGGCCCTCGCCGGGCTGCAGCAGCAGGGCCTCATCCGGCACCTGGGCGTCTCCAACGTGACGACCCAGCAGTTCGCCGAGGCCCGGTCGATCGCGCCGGTGGTGTGCGTGCAGAACCACTACAACCTCGTGCACCGCGACGACGACCCGATGGTCGACGCCCTCGCCCGCGAGGGCATCGCCTACGTGCCGTTCTTCCCGCTCGGCGGCTTCACGCCCCTGCAGTCGGCGGCGCTGGAGACCGTGGCCCGGCGGCTGGAGACCACGCCGATGCAGGTGGCGCTGGCGTGGCTCCTGGCCCGCTCCCCCAACCTGCTGCTGATCCCGGGGACCTCCTCGGTCGCCCACCTGGAGGAGAACCTGCAGGCCGCGGCGCGGGTGCTGGGACCGGCGGAGATGGCGGAGCTGGACCGCATCGGCGGCAGCGGCGAGCCCGACGTCGACCTCTGAGGGGCCCCGGGCGACGTGCTGGAACGGCCCCCGTGCAGGGTCCCGCCTCGAGCGGAGCGAGAGGTGGGGGGCACGGGGGTCCTTTCTCAGTCGGCGTCGTTGGCCAGCAGGGCGCGGGCCTCGGCGGCCTCGTCCTCGGTGAACCCGCCGGACCCCTCGGGGTGGTGGACCTGGGCGTCGATCCACCGCCGGTGCGCCTCCCACGCCGACTGCCGGGTGGCGCCGAGCGCGCGGCCGATCTGCGCCCACGACGCCCCTGTCGTCCGGGCGGTGCGCACGGTGAGCTGCCGGCCCTGGGCGGCACGCCGGGCGATCACCTCGCCGAGCGCCAGGAGTTCCAGCGCCTCGTCCCGGGTCAGCGGGCGCGGGCCGGCCGGCTCGTCGGGGTCGGCCAGCGAGTGCCGCGCGCGCAGCTCGTCGTAGCGGCGCACGGCGCTGGCGAGGGTGTGCTGCCGTTCGAGGTCGTCGACGTCCACGACCCAGCATCCGTCAGGCTGCCCTGACGCGCAAGGGCTCACCGGACCCGGGCGACCCGGGCCTCGTCGAAGACCGGCTCGGCAGACTCGTACACCCGCCCGTCCGCGCCGAGGACGAGGAACCGGTCGAAGGACCGGGCGAACCAGCGGTCGTGCGTCACCGCGAGCACGGTGCCGTCGAATGCGGCGAGCGCCTCCTCGAGCGCCTCGGCGGAGAGCACGTCGAGGTTGTCGGTCGGCTCGTCGAGCAGCAGCAGGGTGGCGCCCGACAGCTCGAGCACGAGCACCTGGAAGCGGGCCTGCTGGCCGCCCGACATCGTCTGGAACGGCTGGTCGGCCGCGCCGGTGAGCCCGTAGCGGCGCAGCACCGCCATCGCCCGGCCGCGGTCGACGCCCGGCCGGCCGGGCTCGCCGTGCCAGAGCAGGTCGGCCGGCGTCCGGTCCAGCCACTCGGGGTGGGCGTGGGTCTGGGCGAACAGGCCGGGGACGACGCGGGCACCCAGCCGCCAGGAGCCGGTGTGCGCGACGTCCTGGCCGGCGAGCAGCCGCAGGAGGTGCGACTTGCCCGCCCCGTTGGCGCCCAGCACGGCCACCCGGTCGCCGTACCAGACCTCGAGGTCGAAGGGCTGCACCAGCCCGGTGAGCCCCAGCTGCTCGGCCACGACCGCCCGGACGCCGGTGCGCCCGCCACGCAGCCGCATCGTCACCCGCTGCTCCGGCGGACGGTCCGGCGGCGGGCCGGCCGCCTCGAACTTCGCCAGCCGGGACTGCGCCGCCCGGTACCGGCTCGCCATGTCCGGGGAGTTGGCCGCCTGCTGCTGCAGGGTGCGCACCAGGTCGACCAGCCGCTGGTGCTCCTCGTCCCAGCGCCGGCGGACCTCGGCCATCCGCTCGTGCCGCGCGGCACGCGCGGCCGGGTAGCCGGCGAAGCCGCCGCCGTGGACCCACGCGGTGCCGCCCTCGACGGTGACCACCCGGTCGGCGACGCGGGAGAGCAGCTCCCGGTCGTGGCTGACGAACAGCACCGTCTTGCGGGTCTCGAGCAGCCGCTGCTCCAGCCACCGCTTGCCCGGGACGTCGAGGTAGTTGTCCGGCTCGTCGAGCAGCAGCACCTGCTCGGGGCCGCGCAGCAGCGCCTCCAGCGCCAGCCGCTTCTGCTCGCCGCCCGACAGCGTCGACAGCTCCCGGTACTTGCACCGGTCGTAGGGGAGGCCGAGCGCGGCCACGGTCACCGTGTCCCAGGTGACCTCGGCGTCGTACCCGCCCGCGTCGCCCCACCGGGCCAGCGCGTCGGCGTAGGCCAGCTGCGCGGGCTCGTCGTCGGTCTCCATGAGGGTGAGCTCGGCGGCCTCGACGGCGTCCCACGCCGCCCGGACCGCCGGCCCGGAGAGGTCGACGAGGAAGCGCTGCACGGTCGTGTCGTCGCGCACCGACCCGATGAACTGCCGCATGACGCCCAGGCCGCCGCTGCGGGAGACGGTCCCGGACTCGGGCACGAGGTCGCCGGCGACGATCCGCAGCAGCGTCGTCTTGCCCGCGCCGTTCTCACCGACCAGCGCCGCCCGGGCGCCCTCGCCGACGCGGAAGGAGACGTCGTCCAGCAGCACCCGGCCGCCCGGCAGCGTGTGCCGGACCCCGCTCACGTCGACGTAGCCCACGCCGGTCATCGTCCCGCGCGCGGCAACCGGTTTCGGCCGCCCCGCAGGGGCCGGCCGCGAGCCCGGGCTCCTACCGCACCGACTCCAGCCGGGTGCGCGCCAGCCGCTCGACGAGCTCGGGCAGCGCCGTCGCCGGGACACCGCTGAGGTCCTGCCGGCACGACCGGACGACGCTGCCCACCACCTGCGGTCGCACCCGAGGGCGGAACTCGTCCACCAGACGGGCCACCGCCAGGTCGACGGAGGGGTCGAGGGCGAGGTCGTCGGTCATCGTCATGCGGGCGCGGAACCTCTCGTCCGATTCGGTTTCGTTACGGCGTCCAGCCTGGCCGATCCGGCCGTCGGGCACCAGGGACCAAAGCCCCGCGCGGTCGGCTCGGGGAGGGCCCCGGGAGGGAGTCCTCGGGACCCCTCAGCCGAGGGCGAGGGAGAGCACCGTCGCGGCCGCGGCCAGCACCATCGCCAGGACGACGACGGCGGCGACCAGGCGCCGTCGGCGCTGCGCCTGCCGGCCACCGGCCCCGCCCATCCCCATCACGGGCGCGACGCTACCGCCCGCGGTCGGCCGGCCCGGCCGGCCGCCGTCCCCACAGCAGAGTGTCCAGCGCGGTGCCCGACGGGGTCTCGCGCCGCACCTGCTCGAGGCGGTCGACGTCGAGCAGCCCGGCCACCCGGGCGAGCCGTTCGGTGCTGTGCAGGACGGCCGGGTCCTGCGGTCCACCGACGCCGCCGGTCAGGTTGGCGACGTCGTGGCCGAGCACCAGCAGCCGCCCGCCCGGGCGCAGCCACCCGACGGCGCGCTGCAGCACCGCCGTCATGTCCTCCTCCGGCAGGTGCAGGTAGGCCACCAGCACCAGGTCCTGGGAGTCCGGCGCGGCGTCCCAGGTGGTGACGTCGGCGGTGACCCAGGTGACCCGGTCGGCGCCCGGCTGCTCCTGCCCGCGGGCCAGCCCGGTGGCGGAGAAGTCGACGGCGGCGGCCCGCCAGCCGCGGCCGGCCAACCAGAGCGCGTGCCGGCCCTCCCCCGCCGCCAGGTCGACCGCGTCGCCGGGCGGCAGCGGTTCGAGCAGCGCGGCGACCAGCGGGTTGGGTCCGGCCGTCCACTGCTGCTGCTCGGCGTAGCGGGCGTCCCAGTCCTCGGCTCGCACGGCGGGGAGTCTGTCAGCGCCGGCTGGCACAGTGCCGCCATGACCGCGCCGCGCACGTCCCCCCGGGAGGTCGCGCTGCTGCGGCTGGTCGCCCAGCGGCTCGCCGGCCCGCCGTTCCCCGACGCGGCCGCGGCGGTGCGGGCGCTGGGCGCGGTGCAGGGGCAGGACCTGCCCGGCGCGCTCACCTCGGTCGCGCTGCGCACCGCCGGCCGGTCCCGGGCCGGGGTGGAGTCCGCGCTCGACGCCGGGGACGTCGTCCGGTCGTGGCCGATGCGCAGCACGCTGCACCTGACCGCCGCGGAGGACCTGCCCTGGATGCTCGCCCTGCTCGGCCCGCGGGTGCTGGCCGGCGCGGCGAAGCGGCGGGCGGTCGTGGGCCTGACCGAGGCCGATCTCGAGCGGGCGCGCGAGGTCGCCACCGGCGGGCTCACCGGCGGCCGCCGGCTGGGCCGCAGGGCGCTGCTCGCCGCGCTGGCCGAGGCCGGGTGCGACGTGACCGGCCAGCGCGGCTACCACACGCTCTGGTACCTGGCGCAGACCGGGACGCTGGTCCTCGGCCCGCCCGAGGCCGGCGACCAGGCGTTCGTCCTGCTCGACGAGTGGATCCGCGCGCCCCGGCGGCTGGAGGGCGAGGAGGCCCTGGCCGAGCTCGCGCTGCGCTTCTTCACCGGGCACGGGCCGGCCACCGTCGCCGACCTGGTCCGCTGGGCGGGCACGACGGTCCGCGACGCCCGCGCCGGCCTCGCGCCGGTGCGCGACCGGCTGACCGCGATCGACGTCGAGGGCACCGAGATGCTGATGGCCGCCGACACCGCCGACCGGCTCGCCGCCCACCGGGCCGAGGCGGAGGCGCTGCACCTGCTGCCGGGCTTCGACGAGTTCGTCCTCGGCTACGCCGACCGCACCTGCGCGGTCGCGCCGGAGTTCGCCGACCGCATCGTGCCCGGTGGCAACGGCGTCTTCCGCGCGACCGTCGTCGTCGGCGGCCGGGTGGTGGGCACCTGGCGGTGGACCGGGAAGGGCGCCCGCCGCGCGGTCACCGCCGAGCCGTTCACCGCCTTCCCCGGCGGCGTGGCCGAGCGTCTCCCGGCGCTGGCCGCCGCGCTCCCCTGACGGCGGCCCGGGAGCCGGTCGGGGCCGCTCCCGGGGTCGACCCCGCGCTCCCGGGGTGCCGCAGGACCCCAGGAGCGCGGAGGAGACCCCGGGAGCCGCGACCCGGACCCCGGCCGGGCCGCGCGGAGCGGCAGCGGCACGGTGGCCGGCGACCGGGCGCGGGACCAGGGTGGGGGCATGGAGTACGTACGCCTGGGCGCCACCGGCCTGCAGGTCTCCCGGATCTGCCTCGGGATGATGAGCTTCGGCGAACCGCAGCGCGGGCGGACGCCGTGGAGCCTGCCCGAGGACCAGGCGATGCCGCTGGTGGAGCGGGCGCTCGAGGCCGGCGTCACCTTCCTCGACACCGCCAACGTCTACTCCGACGGCTCCAGCGAGGAGATCACCGGCCGGGCGATCCGCGAGTTCACCAGCCGCGACGACGTCGTCCTGGCCACCAAGGTGCACGGCCGGATGCGGCCCGGGCCCAACGGCGGCGGACTCTCGCGGGTGGCGATCCTGCGCGAGCTGGAGGCGAGCCTGCGGCGGCTGCAGGTCGACCACGTCGACCTCTACCAGATCCACCGGTGGGACCCGGCCACCCCGATCGAGGAGACGCTCGAGGCGCTCGACGCCTGCGTGCGCAGCGGCAAGGTCCGCTACCTCGGCGCGAGCAGCATGTGGGCCTGGCAGTTCGGCAGGGCGCTGCACCTCGCCGGCGAGCACGGCTGGCACCGGTTCGTGTCCATGCAGGACCACTACAACCTGCTCAACCGCGAGGAGGAGCGGGAGATGCTGCCGCTGTGCGCCGACCAGGGCATCGGCGTCATCCCGTGGAGCCCGCTGGCCCGCGGCCGGCTCACCCGCGACTGGGACGAGGCGACGGCGCGGTCGGAGACCGACGACTTCGGCCGCCGGCTCTACGACGAGCGCAGCGACCGGGCGATCGTCGAGCGGGTGGCCGAGGTGGCCCGCGAGCGCGGCGTCCCCCGGGCGCGGGTCGCGCTGGCCTGGCTGCTGGCCAAGCAGGTGGTGACCGCGCCGATCGTCGGCGTCACGAAGCAGGCCCACCTCGACGACGCCGTCGCTGCGGTCGACCTGCAGCTCACCGACGAGGAGGTCGCGCGTCTCGAGGAGCCCTACACCCCGCACGCCGTCGTTGGCTTCTGAGCCGGCGGTACCCGCACGGCACCAGGACGTCGACCACGACGCCGGGCGCGGCGGCCCGGACCCCGTGCGCGCCGCCCGGGTCTGCCGTGCCGCACCCCTTTGACGCCGGTGCCGGTCGGGGCCGACCGTGTTCCCCGCCATCTCGTTGCAGCCCCCAACCGGGGCGCGGAAGAGGAGCTCGCCATGGCGGACGTGAACACCCCCCAGGATCCGGCCGAGGCCCGTCTGCGTGAGCGCGACGCGGGCGTGCGGACGGGGTCGCAACGACGCCGGGCCGCCGTGGCCAGCACCATCGGCACGACCATCGAGTGGTACGACTTCTTCCTCTACGGGACCGCGGCGGCGCTCGTCTTCCCGGCGGTGTTCTTCCCCGGCGAGTCCGCACTGGCCGGCACGCTGCTGTCGTTCTCCACGCAGTTCGTCGGCTTCGCCGCCCGGCCGATCGGCGCGGCCGTCTTCGGGCACTACGGCGACCGGCTCGGCCGCAAGGGCGCCCTGATCACGACCCTGACCCTCATGGGCGTGGCGACGGCGCTCATGGGCGTGCTCCCGGGCTACGCCAGCATCGGCGTCGCGGCGCCGATCCTGCTCACCCTGCTCCGGATCGTCCAGGGCATCGGGGTGGGCGGTGAGTGGGGCGGCTCGGTCCTCATGTCGATGGAGTGGGGGGAGCGCCGGCGACACGGGTTCATGGCGAGCCTGCCGCAGCTCGGCGTCCCGATCGGCCTGCTGCTCTCCACCGGCGCGGTGCGGCTGGTCTCGGGGGCCGGCGAGGACTTCTTCACCTCGTGGGGCTGGCGGATCCCGTTCCTGGCCAGCGTCGTCCTCATCGCGATCGGCCTCTACGTCCGGCTCTCGGTCCTGGAGACGCCGCACTTCGCCCGCGTCCGCGAGCAGAAGGCCGTGGTGAAGCAGCCGGTGTGGGAGGTCATCCGGACCCAGCCGCGGGCGATCGTCACGTCGGCGCTGGTCCGGATGGCCGAGCAGGCGCCGTTCTACCTGTTCATCACCTTCGTCCTGAGCTACGGCACCGAGGGGCTCGGGCTGGAGCGCAACTCCCTGCTGAACTACACCCTCGTCGCCGCGGCCCTCGGCTTCGTGACCGTGCCGCTGTTCGGCTTCCTGTCCGACCTGCTCGGACGACGGCTGGTCTACGGCGCCGGGATCGTCGCGGTGGGGCTGTACGCCTTCCCGTACTACGGGCTGCTGAACACGCGCAGCGCGGGGCTGGTGCTGCTCGCGATCGTGCTGTCGCTGGCCTTCCACGACGTCATGTACGGCCCGCAGGCGGCGCTGATCTCGGAGACGTTCGGCACCGGCGTCCGGTACAGCGGCGCCGGCCTGGGCTACCAGCTCGCGTCGGTGGTCGCCGGCGGCCCCGCGCCGCTGATCGCCACGGCGATCTTCGCCCGGACGGGCTCCTCGACCTGGATCTCCTGGTACATCGTCGGCTGCGCGGTGGTCTCGATGATCGCGCTGCTGCTCATGCCGCGCCCGCACGCCAGCATCGAGGACGTCGTCGACCACCGGCAGCAGTCGCTGCGCCGCTGACCCGCGGGCGGCGGACCCGGGCGGCGCGCCGGGACCGCCACCCGCCGGGTCTCAGCGGACGCGCTCGACCACGAAGACCGGGATCACGCGGTCGGTCTTGCGCTGGTACTCCGCGTACGGCGGGTAGGCGGCCACCGCCCGCTCCCACCACTGCGCCTTCTCCTCGCCGGTGACCTCCCGCGCGACGCCGTCCCACGGCTCGGGGCCGTCCTGCACGGTCACCTGGTCCGGGTACCTGCGCAGGTTGGCCACCCACGCCGGGTCCTTCGGCGCGCCGCCCTGGGAGCCGACCATCGCGTAGACGCCGTCGTGCTCCACCCGCATGAGCGGCTGCTTGCGGACCTTGCCGGTCTTCGCCCCGCGCGTCGAGAAGACGACGACGGGCAGGCCGGTGTCGCGCAGCGTGTTGGCCTCCCGGCCGCCGGTCGCCTCGTAGCGCTCCACCTGCTCGCGGACCCACTGCTGCGAACTGGGCTCGTACTCCCCTTCGAGTGGCATGCGCCCGACCGTAGGACGCCGCGGCGCCGGGCGCGCCCTACCGGCCGGAGTCGATCGTGTGCGGCACGAAGAAGCTCAGGTTGTCGGTGACCAGCCCCTCGCTCTCCCGGATGCCGAGCCCGGCCGGCTCGCCGTCGACCACCCAGGCGCCGAGCACCGGGTGGTGCGGCCCGTCGACGCCGGCGAAGTCCGGCAGCGGCGCGAACTCCTGGACGACGAACCCCTCGGTGCCGTACCGGCCGGGCACCGCGGTGACGACCCGGCCGTCGCGGACGATCTCCACGTTGGCGCCCTCGCGGCCCCACAGCGGCTTGCGCACGTAGTCCCGCCACGACGAGGGCATCTCGTCGGCGAAGTAGGCCGGCAGCAGCAGCTCGGAGAGCACGGGGTCGCCGCCGAAGAGCCGCCAGAGCACCGGCAGCAGCGCCTTGGTGCTCCACAGCATCTTGTAGACCGGCTCGATCCAGGTGGTGCCGCCGGGGCGGGCGGCGTCGGCGAGGACGGCGGCGCCGAACTCGTCCTCGATCAGCCACTCCCAGGGGTAGAGCTTGAAGACGACGTCGAGGTGGCGGCCCTGCGCGTCGTAGAAGCGGCCGTCGCCGGAGTCGAGCGCGATGTCCTCGACGACGAGCTCGACCGCCTCGTAGCCGGCCTGCACGACGGTGTCCATGAGGTAGGCGACGGTCATCCGGTCCTCACCGGAGGTCTCCTCGCTGGTCCAGGCGAGGTGCACCCGGGGGCGGATCCCGGTCCGCCGCTCCCACCGGGTCAGGTTGCGCTGCCAGGCGGCGACGAGCTTCTCGTGCAGCGCGTTCCACTGGTCGCGGCCCTGCCCGGTGAACAGGTGCCAGTTCCACTGGGTGACCGCCGACTCGACCAGCCCGGTGGGGGTGTCGGCGTTGAACTCCAGCAGCCTGGGCGGGCCCGAGCCGTCGTAGCGCAGGTCGAAGCGGCCGTAGACGCTGGGCGGCTCGCTCTCCCAGGTGGCCCGGATGCCCGAGCGGGCGATGAGCGGGATGCCCATCCGGTCGAACAGGTCGTGCTCGACGACGTGGTCGCCGGCGGCCACGCACATCTCGAACAGCTGGGCCACCCAGCCCTCGAGCCGCGCGACCTCGGCGGAGCCGAAGTCGTAGTAGGGGCCCTCGCGCCAGTAGCTGCGGACCTCGCCGCCGGGCAGGTGGGTCCGGTTGTAGACCAGCCCCTGCGCCTCGATCTCGGCCTCCCACCCGGGCCGGACGACGCCGGCCTCGACGCGCCGCACGGGCTCAGGAGCCGGAGCCCGAGCCGCCGGAGCCCGAGCCGATGCCGCCGGTCACCCGGGTGCCGCCGGTCACCTTGCCGCTGCCGGGCAGGCCGTAGCGCTGCCGGGCGGCGGTGTCGGCGGGGCTGATGCGGGTGCCTCCCCGCGGCAGCACGGTGCCGACCGGGAGGCCGGGGCGGAAGGCCCCGAGGTAGAGGAAGAACAGGCCACCGCCACCGCCACCGCCGCGGTCGTCGTCGCAGTAGTCGTCGTCGACGATCTCGCCGTCCTCGTTGGTGCAGTAGGCGACCTGCTCGTCGTCCTCGTCGGTGCCGCAGCCGGTGAGGAAGCCGGTGGCGGCGGTCGCGAGGACCGTCGTGGTCAGGGCGCCGCGCACCCGGTTCGAGAACGCCATGGGCCCCTCCCGGCTCGGTGGACCCCTGACCCTAGGGCCAGGCCCGCGTGCCGACGGTCCCCGGGGAGCGCGGACGGTCCCGTGCCGCTACCGTCCGGACACCGACGCCACTGCCCCCGGGAGGCGCGATGACCGCCAAGGAACCCGCCGAGGTCGCCAAGGTCGCCGCCGCGACCGGCGCCAAGAAGGTGCACCGCACGTGGGACCGGGTGCTGGTCAGCGCCTTCCTCGCCGGCGCCTACATCTCCTTCGGGGCGCTGGTGGCGATCACGGTCTCCTCCGGGCTGGACACCGACACCTGGGGCACGCTGCCGACGCTGTTCATGGGCGCCGCCTTCACCCTCGGCCTCGTCCTCGTGCTCATCGCCGGCTCCGACCTGGCCACCGGCAACATGATGCTGGTCCCGCTGGGCGCCATGAACGGCAAGATCGACGTCGGGGACGTCGTCCGGAACCTCACCCTCGTCCTGCTCGGCAACCTGCTCGGGGCGCTGTTCGTCGCGTACTTCCTGGCGGTCTCCACCGGCGTCATCGGCGACCCGGACAGCTCGGGCAGCGCCGGGCTCACCTTCGCGCGGCTGACCGAGATCGCCCAGGGCAAGGTCTCGCACACCCCGTGGGAGGTCTTCCTGCGCGGCGTCGGCTGCAACTGGCTGGTCTGCCTGGCGGTGTGGATGTCGCTGGCGTCGTCGAGCATCGCGGGCAAGATCCTGGCGATCTTCTTCCCGATCATGGCCTTCGTCGCCATGGGCTTCGATCACGTGGTGGCCAACATGTTCTACCTGCCGGCCGCCCAGTTCGCCGGGGTCGACGGCGTCGGCTGGGGCGACACGCTGCTCAACTGGCTGGTCGCGGGCGCGGGCAACCTCGTCGGCGCGGTCGTGTTCGTCGGGACCTCGTACTGGTACCTGTTCCTGCGCGACCAGCCCGACGCGGTCCCGCGCACCGGCGCCGAGCCGGCTGAGCGCGCCTGACCCGCCGCCCCTCCCGACGACCACGGCGCCGTGACCACCCCGGGGCCCCGGACGGCGGTCACGGCGCCGTGATCGCGAGGGCTCGGACTCCCCGCCCGGGTCGCGGTCCCCGCGGGCCGGTGGCACGGTCGAGCGGCACGCGAGACGGGAGGACACGGGCGGATGCGGTACAGGGAGGGCGGCGACCTCGACACGTCGTCGATCCAGGACCGGCGCGGCGGAGGCGGGCTCGGCGGCGGCCGGGGGCTGGCCGTCGGGGGCGGCGGGCTCGGGGTCGTCGGGCTGCTCGTCCTCGTGCTGGTGAACGTCCTCGGCGGCGGGGGCGGCGGGGGCGGTGCCGGGCTCGGCGCGCTGGCCGGCCTCGGCGAGGGCGAGACGGCCGACAACGCCGCGCTCGAGCAGTCCTGCGACGAGGCCGAGGACGCCAACACCTCCGTCGAGTGCGCCGTCGTCGCCGACGTCGACTCCATCCAGGACTACTGGTCGCAGACGCTCGGGTCGCAGTACGTCCCCACCGACACCGTCTTCTTCTCCGGTCAGACGCCGACCGGCTGCGGGGGCGCGACCAGCGGCTCGGGCCCCTTCTACTGCCCGGCCGACCAGCTGGTGTACATCGACCTGTCCTTCTTCGACACCCTGCGCTCGCAGTTCGGCGCCGAGGGCGGGGCCTTCCCCAACGCCTACGTGCTCGCCCACGAGTACGGCCACCACGTGCAGGACCTGCTGGGCACCAACCAGCAGGTGACCCCCGGCGCGACCGGGGCCACCAGCGGCAGCGTGCGCCTGGAGCTGCAGGCCGACTGCTACGCCGGCACCTGGGCCAACCACGCCGAGACGGTCCCCGACGAGTCCGGCGAGCCCCTGATCACCGAGATCACCCAGGACGACGTCGACCGGGCGCTGGACACCGCCGGGCGCATCGGCGACGACTACATCCAGCAGAACCTGGGCGGGGGCACGGTCGACCAGGACACGTTCACGCACGGCTCCTCCGAGCAGCGCCAGCGCTGGCTCCTCACCGGCTACCGGACCGGCGACCCGGCGCAGTGCGACACCTTCGCCACCGACGACCTCGGCTGATCCCGTGACCACGGAGGACACGGCCGGGGACCACGGGGCCGAGGGGCTGCGCGTCACGCACGACGGCGCGGTCGCCGTCCTGACCATCGACCGGCCGGAGAAGCGCAACGCGCTCACCGCCGGCATGTGGGCGGCGCTGCCCGGGGTCCTGGCCGCGCTGGCCGGGGACCCGGAGGTCCGCGCGCTGGTCGTCACCGGCGCCGGGCCGAGCTTCTGCGCCGGCGCGGACATCGGCGACCTGCTCGGCGGGCCCGACCCCGAGGACCCGATGGCGGAGCTGCGCCGGGACAACCTCGCCGCGCAGGCCGCGCTGCGGGACTTCCCCCGGCCGACGATCGCCATGGTCCGCGGGCACTGCATCGGCGGCGGTGTCGAGCTGGCCACCTGCTGCGACCTGCGGTTCACCGACCCGACCGGCGTCTTCGGCGTCACCCCCGCCAAGGTCGGGATCGTCTACACGCCGACCTCGACGCAGGCGCTCGTGCAGCTCGTCGGCCCGGCGACGGCCCGCTACCTGCTCTACTCCGGCGAGCTGATCGACGCCGGGACGGCGCTCCGCACCGGCCTGGTCGACCGGCTGCTCCCGACCGGCGACCTGGCCGGCGAGGTGCGCCGGTTCGCCGAGGTGCTGGTCTCCCGCTCGGCGCTGACGCAGCGCGCCGCCAAGGAGGTCGTGGCCGCGGTGGCCGCCGGCGGGGACGGCCAGGCCCGCGCCGAGGAGGTGGCAGCGCGCTGGTACCGCGAGACGGTCACCGCCGGCGAGCTCGCCGAGGGCGTGGCGGCCTTCACCGAGCGCCGCCCGCCCGCCTTCCCCTGGCGCGCCTGAGGCGGCCCTCCCGGCTCAGGCCACGCCCAGACCCTGCTCCTCGGCCTCCACGGCGGCGTTCCACTCGCGCTTCTCGGCGCGCCACGCCTCGTCGGTGCGGCCCAGCCGCCAGTAGCCCGACACCGACATGCGCTCCCGTGGCACGCCGAGCCCGGTGCGCAGGAAGCGGCGCAGCTCGCGCACCGCGCCGGCCTCGCCGTGGACGAAGGCGTGCACGTCCCCGCCGGGCAGGTCGGCCCCGCAGACGGCGGCGACCAGGCGCCGCCGGGGCCGAACAGCTGCAGCGCCTGGCCCGGCCGGGCCGCCGCCGCCCACGGGCCGGCCACGCCCTCGTCGCCGTGCAGGACGACGTCGACGGTCAGCTCGCCGGGGCCGGCGTCCCAGGAGCGGACGGTGTAGGTGCGCGTCACCGGCCACTGCGCGCGCGGCAGTCGGGCCTGCACGTCGTCGACGTCGAAGGGCGCGGTGTAGGGCGCGCCGGCCGGCGGGAACAGCAGCTTGACGTAGGAGTCGGCGTGCTCCGGCGCGAAGCCGGTCAGGCCCTCCCCGCCGAGGACGATCCGGACGAGGTGCGGCGTCACCCGGCTGGTGCGCAGGACGGTCGCGGTGCGGGGCGTCCGTTTCCGGGGTGGGCGGTCGTCGGCCACGGCTCTCCTCGGGTCAGGGAAGGCTCACCTTACTCCACCCGTCCGTGTGCCCCTCGCGGTTTCGGACCCGGGCGTCCGGGTAGCTCCTGGCCTGCGGGAACGGCGACGTCGCCGGGCACGGACCGCCGGCCCGGCCGGCTCCCCGACCGCCTCTTCCCCACGGCTCCCCGGGCCGCGTGACCCCCGTCACCGGCCCCGCTCCACCCACATCCGTCCAGGTGACGGCCGTCGCCGGGATGTGTGTGAGTGATCCAGTTCTGGGTAGCGCCAGCTCCGACCGAGATCCACTCAGGAGGAACGATGACCCACTCCATCGACGCCCCCCTCCCGCCGCCGCCCTCCTCGGGCGCGACCGGCTACGGGGACACGAGTACGACCTCGACCAGCTCCGGTTCCCCCTCGACCACCGACGTGGCCAAGGACGAGGCCCGCAACGTCGGCGCGACCGCCAAGCAGGCCGGCAGCCAGGTCGCCTCGACCGCCGCCGACCAGGCGAAGAACGTCGTCGCCGAGACCCGGTACCAGGCGCGGAGCCTGGTCGAGCAGGGCCGCAGCCAGGTCCGCCAGCAGGCCGTCTCGCAGCAGCAGAAGGCCGGGCAGACCCTCTCCGGCCTGGCCGAGCAGCTGCGCGGCATGGTCGAGGGCAACGCCCCGGCACCCGGCCCCGCCCGCGACCTCCTCCACGAGGGCGCCAGCAGGGTGGAGGAGTTCGCGACCTTCCTGCAGAACCGCGAGCCGGCCGACCTGCTCGACGAGGTGCGCTCCTTCGCCCGCCGCAAGCCCGGCACCTTCCTCCTGGGGGCCGCGCTCGCCGGCGTGCTCGCCGGCCGGCTGACCAGCGGCGTCAAGGCCGCGCACAGCAGCGACTCGAGCTCCTCGCGGGGCACCTCGCAGTTCGCCTCGACGCAGGGCACCTACGGCCAGGGCACCTACACCGAGGGTGCCTACACCGAGGGCACCTACGCGCAGGGCGGCTACACCGCCCAGACGCCGGCCTACACCGGCTACGAGGGCACGACGACCGGCTACGAGACGACGTCGACCGGCTACGAGCAGTCCCCCTCCACCCCCGGCACGCCGCTGCCTCCCCCGCCCTACGGGACGACGCCGCCGGCCGGCAGCGTCGTGCCCCCGGCCGCGCCCGCGGGCTGGGACGACCCGAGCCGTCCGGGCCAGGGGGTCTGACCGATGAGCACCCCCTACTCCGGAGCCACCCCCGTGGGTGGCCAGGGCTATCCGCCGGAGCCGCCCCCGTCCGACTACCCCGCCCCGCCCACCTACGGGCAGGAGCAGGGATCGGGCAGCCAGGCCTACGGCCAGCAGGACCTCGGCCAGCAGGGGTACGCCCAGCCGGGCTACACCGACCCGGCCTACGGCGCCCACGCCGGTGAGCGCGGCACGCCGATGACCGACGCCGGCCGGCCCGACGTCGAGGGCACCTCGGTCGGCCAGCTCATCAGCGAGGTCACCACCGACCTCTCGGTGCTGATGCGCCAGGAGCTCGCGCTCGCCAAGGCCGAGATCACGACCGAGGCCAAGAAGGCCGGCCAGGGCGCGGGCATGTTCGGCGCCGCGGGCTTCGCCGGCTACATGGTGCTGCTGTTCCTGTCCTTCGCCCTCTGGTGGGCGCTGGAGAACGTCATGGACGCCGGCCTGGCCGCCCTGATCGTGGCGATCATCTGGGGCGTCATCGGCGCCGTCGCCTTCGTGGTGGGGCGCAAGAAGTTCCGGCAGGTCAACCCGAAGCCCGAACGGACCGTGGACACCCTCTCCCAGGTGCCCGGCGCCCTCAAGCCCCACTGACCCGCGGGCCCGCGGGCCCCTCCCCTCCCTGGAGCAGCAGACATGACCAGTAGTGACCCGGACGTCATCCGGCGACAGATCGAGGACACGCGGCGCGAGCTGAGCTACGACGTCGACGCCCTCAACGAGAAGGTCAACCCCGCCCGCGTCGTCGACCGGCGCATGGCGTCGGCCAAGGGCCGCTTCGCCAACGTCAAGGACCGCGTCATGGGCTCGACCCACGACACGCGCTCCTCGGCCCACGGCACCACGCAGAGCGCGATGAGCTCGGTACAGGGCACCGCGCAGAACACGGTCGGCTCGGTGCAGGGCGCGGCGAGCAACGCGGCCGGCACCGTGCAGGACGCCGCCTCGCAGGCAGCGCACGCCGTCCAGCAGGCCCCCGACGCCGTGGTCCGCCAGACGCAGGGCAACCCGCTCGCGGCCGGGCTGATCGCCTTCGGCGTCGGCTGGCTGGTCTCCAGCCTCCTGCCCGCCTCCGAGAAGGAGCGGCAGCTGGCCCAGCAGGCCGAGACCGCCGTCCGCGAGCACAAGGACGAGCTGCTCCAGCCGGCCAAGCAGGTCGCGCAGGAGGTCGGCGAGCAGCTGCGGCCGGCCGCCGAGCAGGCCGTCCAGGAGGTCAAGTCGACCGCCCAGGACGCGGCCTCCACCGTCAAGGAGGAGGGCCAGTCGGCCGCGCAGGACGTGCAGGGCCAGGCCCAGCAGTCCCGCGACACCGTGCAGAGCCAGACCGGCGGCAGCTCCAGCAGCAGCACGACCGGCACGAGCAGCAGCTACTGAGCACGGCCCTCCCGACCGGGAGGACACTCCCACCGCGCCCCGCCGGGAACTCCCGGCGGGGCGCGGTGGCGTCCGGGGAGTCCGGGGACGTCGTCCGCCGGCCGGGGGGCCTCAGACGAAGGCGCTGACGCCGGTGAGCGCCCGTCCCACGATCAGGCTGTTGATCTCACGGGTGCCCTCGTAGGAGTACAGCGCCTCGGCGTCGGCGAAGTACCGCACGACGTCGTTCTCCAGCAGGATCCCGTTGCCGCCGAACAGCTCCCGGGCCAGGGCGACCGTCTCGCGGGCGCGGCCGGTGACGAAGGCCTTGGCCAGCGCCGCCTGCTCGTCGCGGAAGACGCCCTCCTCCTGCAGCTGCGACACCCGCACCGCCATGCCGAGGCTGGCGGTCACGTTGCCGGCCATGCGGGCCAACAGGTCCTGGATGAGCTGGAAGCCCGCGATCTGCCGGCCGAACTGCCGCCGCTCCTTGGCGTAGGCGATCGCCGCCTCGAAGGCGCCCATCTGGCAGCCCACCGCGTTCCAGGCGACGCCGCCGCGGGTCAGCTTGAGCACCCGGTTGACGTCACGGAACGAGTTGCCCTCGGCGAGCTTGTTCTCCGCCGGCACCCGGCAGCCCTCGAAGACGATGTCGGCGTTCTGCACCGTGCGCAGCGCGTACTTGCCCTCCATCTTCGTCGCGGTGAAGCCGGGGGTGCCCTTCTCGACGACGAGGGTCTTCACCTGGTCGTCGGCGACGTCGCGGGCGAACACGACGACGACGTCGGCGAAGGTGCCGTTGCCGATCCAGCGCTTGGCCCCGTCGATCACCCACTCGTCGCCGTCGCGCCGGCAGGTCGTCTCCAGGCCCTGGGCGACGTCGGACCCGCCGTGCGGCTCGGTGAGCGCGAAGGCGCCGATCTTCTGCAGCGAGACCATGTCGGGCACCCAGCGCGCCCGCTGCTCGTCGGAGCCCAGCAGCACGATCGACCCCATCGACAGGCCGTTGTGCACGCCGAGGAAGGTCGCCATCGACGGGTCGACCCGGGAGGCCTCCAGCGAGATGAAGCCGGTGAACAGGCGCGAGGCGCGGGGCCGGTGCTCCAGGTCGTAGCTGCGCCCGACCATGCCCTCCTCGGCGAAGCGCGGGATGAGGTCCATCGGGAAGGCCGCCGACTCCCAGGCCGCGTTGACCCGTGGCCGGACGTCCTCGTGCAGGAAGCGCCGGATGCCCAGCAGTTCCTTGCGCTCGTGCTCGTCGAGCAGGGACTCGTAGTCGTAGAGGTCGCCGAGCAGTGCGTCGGTCATCGCAGGTCCTCCCGCCGGTGGGTGCGGCTGCCCTACCCCGCGGCCGGGCAGCCGACGCCGACGCCTCCGCTCACACGTGCGGCTGGCCGGTGGAGGCGCTGGTGCCGCCGTCGACCGGCAGCACCGTCCCGGTGACGTAGCGGGCGCCCTCGCTGGCCAGGAACAGCACCGGCGGGGCGACGTCCTCGGGCTCCCCGGGGCGGCCCAGCGCGATGCGGTTGCGGAACGGCGCCAGGGACGCCTCGTCCCGGCCGACGCCCTCGGTGAGCTCGGTGAGCGTGAACGCCGGCGCGACGGCGTTGAGCCGCACGCCCTGCGCGCCCCAGTCGAGCGCGAGGGAGCGCACGAAGTTGGTGATCGCCGCCTTGGTGGCGTTGTAGGCCGCCTGCCCCCAGTCGCCGCGCAGGCCGGACACCGAGGAGACGGCGACGACGTTCCCGCCCGAGGCGGCCAGGTGCGGCAGCGCGGCCTTGGCCAGGTGGAAGAAGGCGTCGACGTTGGTGGCGCGCAGCCGCTCCCAGGCGTCGTCGGCCAGCTCGGTCAGCGGGCCGGTCGCGTAGTCCGCGGCGTTGCTGACCACGACGTCGAGCCGGCCGAACCGGTCCACGACGTCCCCGACGACCTGCCGCACCTGCGCGGGGTCGGAGACGTCGGCCGGCAGCGCCAGGCCGCGCTCCGCGGGGACGCCGGTGAGCGCGGACTCCAGCCGGTCGCGGCGGCGCCCGGTGACGGCCACCGTCGCTCCGGCGCCGAGGAAGGCCCGGGTGACGGCCAGGCCGATGCCCGAGCCGCCCCCGGTGACGAGGACGACGGAGCCGGTGAAGTCGAAGGTCGCAGAGGCCATGCCCTCCTCCTCCCCGGCCGGCGGCCCGCGCCAAACGCCGGCCCCGCCCGGCGGCGGGGCGCGCCGGGCGCCCGGGGGGTCGGCGGACCGGGACCCGGTCAGCCGCGGTGGCGACGCCGGCGGCCGGCGAAGGCCCGCTTGACCCGGCGCCAGCGGTCCGGGGTGTGCTCGGCGTCGAGGAGCTCGGTGTCGGCGAGCAACCGCTCCACCGGGTCGAGCCCGGACGGCACGAGGGGCACCAGCGAGCGACCGGTCGGGCGCAGCAGGGAGTCGACCGCGCGCACCAGCGACCCGCCGCAGCGCTCGACGGCGTCGGCCACCTCCTGCGGGTCCACGCCGAGGTGCTCGCCGAGCAGCCGGTGGCGCATCGCGAGCACCGCCGCCCGCAGCTCCGGCGCGCGCGGGTCGCCGGTGCGGGCCTCGACCGACACGTCGCACTCGGTGTCCAGGCCCATCGACCGGTTGTTGAGGTTGGACGAGCCGATGCGCAGCAGCCGGTCGTCGACGCAGGTCACCTTGGCGTGCACGTACACCGGCCGGCGCTCCGCGGTGACCGGCACGAACAGCCGGAACCGGTCGTGGCGGTCGGCGCGGCGGACCAGGTCGAGCAGCTTCACGCGGGCGGTGTCCATGGCCTTGCTCTCCAGCCAGCTGGCCGCCGTCTCGGGGTTGATGACGACGACCTCCGGGCCGTCCTCCTCCCCCAGCCGCTCGGCGACGGCCTCCGCGATGCGGCGGTTGGCGAAGTACTGCGTCTCGATGTAGACGGTGTCGCGGGCGGCGGCGATCGCGGCCAGCCAGAGCAGCTCGATCTCGTGCACCAGCTCGGCGCCGCCGTGCTCGGGGCGGGTGCGCGAGACGGCGACGTCAAGGTCGGTGAGGACGGGCTCGACCCCGTCGGGCCAGCACGCCTCGACGTCGGTCACCGGCTCCAGGCGCTCACCGGTGCCGCTCTCCCAGCGCTCGCGGGCGAGGTCGCCGATCGCCCGGGCCGCCGGGCCCGACACCAGGCTGGTGACGTCGTGCCACGGCCCACGCAGCCGGGTCGAGTGCGGCCGGTGGCGCAGCGGGTGGCGGTCGCGGTGCTCGGGGGTGTCCCAGCGGTCGGCGGTGACGTCGATGCCGCCGGCGAAGGCCAGGCAGTCGTCGATGACGACGATCTTCTGGTGGTGCGCGCCGCCGAGGGGGTGGTGGGTGTCGACGGCGAACCGCAGCCGGTCGGGCGTGCGGCGGTCGAGCAGCACGATCGGGGCCATGCGCCGACCGAGGGCGACGACCATCCCGAGGTCCCACTGCAGGACGCCGATCTCCAGCCGGGGGGTGGCCGCCACCGCCCGCTGCAGGACGCGGCCCAGCCGGTCCTCGCGTGCGGGGCCCGGGGCACGCGGGTCCAGCCGGATGCGCGGGTCGAAGTCCCAGCCGATGAACAGCACCCGCCGCTCGGCGCGCAGGACGGCGCGCTTGAGGGTGGCGAAGTAGTCGGCGGCGTCGACGAAGACGGCGTACCGGTCGGCGCGCTCGATCCGCCAGCAGGTCTCGCCGGGCACGAGCAGGGCGTCGTCGGTGGGGGCCGGGACGGGCGCCGGGACGGTCGGGACACGGGAGGTCGTCCCGGCGGCGTCGGCGCTCTCGATCACCCCGAGAGTGTGCCGACCTGCGCAAGCACCCGCGGACGGACGCCGGTCCGAGCGACCCGAAGGGGTGGCGGCCCCTCCCCCTCGTCCCCGCGGAGCCCCCGCGCGAGGGTGTTGTGCCGCTCCCCGTGGTCGGCGACCCTGGGACCACGTCGCGGGGGCCCAGGTACGCGAGGGGGCACCGACATGGCGCTGGACACCCGCATCGCCGAGGTCTTCGGGCTCGAGGGGGACGCCTGGCAGCGCCACGCCAACCCGTGGAGCGTCTACACGCGCATCCCGATCCCGCCGCTGCTGGTCGCCGCGATCTGGAGCCGCAGCCGTCTGGGGTGGCGGTCGCTCGTCCCGGTGGGCGCGGTCTGTGCGTGGACCGTCGTCAACCCCCGGGCGTTCCCGCCACCGCGCTCGCTGGACTCCTGGGCGTCACGGAGCGTGCTGGGCGAGACCTGCTGGGCCAGGAGGGAGGAGGTCCCGGTCCCGCCGCGGCACCGGGTCGCGCCGACCGTGCTCGGCGCCCTCAGCGCCCTGGGGGTGCCGCTCGTCGTGCGGGGGCTCGTGGTCCGGGACGGGTGGATGGTGGTGTCCGGGCTCGTCGTCCAGATGACCGGGAAGCTCTGGTTCCTCGACCGGATGGCCCTCCTGTACGACGACGTCACGACCGCCGGGTCCGCGGCACCTCCCTCGTCGACGACCACCTCGGCCCCGACGCGGCGCTGACCGGCCGGGACGCGCCGGTCAGCACGGCCGTGGCGAGGTGGCGCGCGTGGCCTCGGCACCGCGGGCCGGCGCGCGCCGACCCGTGGTGCCGCACCCCGTCGGCGCGGGAGACTGCGCGGGCACGGGGGCCACCTGAGAGGGAGGCCGGCGATGAGTGAGCGCACGACGTGCCTGGTGGTCGGCGGCGGGCCGGCCGGGATGGTGCTGGGCCTGCTGCTGGCGCGGGCCGGCGTCGAGGTGACCGTGCTGGAGAAGCACGGCGACTTCCTCCGCGACTTCCGCGGCGACACCGTGCACCCCTCGACGCTGCAGCTGCTCGACGAGCTCGGCCTCGGCGAGGACTTCGCCCGGCTGCCGCAGACCAGGCTCGAGGAGGTGGTCTTCCCGACCGGCGACGGCGGCACGGTGACGATCGGGGACTTCCGCCGGCTGCGGGTCCCCCACCCCTACGTCGCGATGACCCCGCAGTGGGACCTGCTCGACCTGCTGGCCGATGCCGGCCGGCGGGAGCCGACGTACACGCTGCGGATGCAGACCGAGATGACCGGCCTGCTCCGCGAGGGCGACCGGGTCCGCGGGGTGCGCTACCGCACCGCCGACGGCGCCACCGGCGAGCTCCGGGCCGACCTCACCGTCGCCTGCGACGGCCGGCACTCCCTCGCCCGCCGGGAGGCCGGGCTGCGGCCCGTGGAGTTCCCCGTGCCCATCGACGCCTGGTGGTTCCGCGTCCCCCGGCTGCCGGACGACCGGCCGGCCGCGCTGGCCCCGCGGGCAGCGCCGGGCCGGTTCGCCGTACTCATCCCCCGGGAGACGTTCATCCAGGTGGCCTACATCGGCCGCAAGGGCACCGACCCGCAGCTGCGGGCGCGCGGCATCGAGGCGTTCAGGCAGGACGTCGTCGAGCTGGTCCCGGAGTTCCGCGACCGGGTGGACGCGCTGCGCTCGATGGACGACGTCAAGCACCTCGACGTGCGGGTCGACCGGCTCGAGCGGTGGCACGTCGACGGGCTGCTGTGCATCGGCGACGCCGCGCACGCGATGTCGCCGGTCGGCGGCGTCGGCATCAACCTCGCCGTCCAGGACGCGGTGGCCGCGGCGACCCTGCTGGCCGCGCCGCTGCGGGACGGCACGCTGAGCGCGGCGGACCTGGCCGGGGTCCGCGCCCGCCGCTTCCTGCCCACCGTGCTCGTGCAGGGCCTGCAGCGGCTGCTGCACCGCGCCCTGGTGGGACCGCTCGTCGAGGGACGGCGCCCCGGCCCACCCGCGCCGGTGCTCGCCCTGGTGCGCCGGCTCCCCCAGCTGTCCGTCGTCCCCGCCTACCTGATCGGCGTGGGGCTGCGGCCCGAGCACGCGCCCGCGTTCGCCCGCCGCACCCCCGCACGCTCCTGATCCGCGGGGGCGCCGTCACCGGTCGGCGAGGAACGCCGCCAGGACCGGCAGCAGCAGGTCCGCGCGCCGCGTGACCTGCATGTGCGTCGTCCCCGGGAGGACGGCGAGCTGCGACCCCGGGATGAGCCGCAGCATGAGGGCGGCGTGCTCGACGGTGGTGAAGTCGCGGTCGCCCTGCACCAGGAGCACCGGGGCGGTGATGCCGGCCAGCTGCTCGTCCGACCAGCCCACCAGGTCGGCGTCCGACGCCGACAGGGCCGCGAGGAACTCCTCGAAGTGCTCCGGGTGGGGCGAGAGCCGCCGGTAGGTCTCCGCCATCTCGGCGAGGTCCTGCTCGGTGGGCATGCGGGTGGAGGTCGCCATCCGCTCGGGGTCGAGGAAGTCCTCGTGCATGCCGTCGGGGCGCACGCTGGCCGAGCAGGGCACCACGGACAGGACCCGGTCGGGAGAGGAGACGGCGAGCTCCAGCGCCACGGCGCCGCCCATGCTGTGCCCGAGGACGTGCGCCCGGTCGATGCCGAGGTGGTCGAGCAGCGCCACGACGTCGGAGGCCGAGTTCGCCGGTGTGACCGGCCGGTCGACGTCGGCGGTGCGCCCGTGCCCCTGCAGCTCGACGGCGACGACACGGTGGCGCCGGGCGAGGGTGGGGAGCAGCCCCGCGAAGCTCAGGTCGATGCTCATCATGCCGCCGTGCAGCAGCACCAGGGGTGCGCCGCCGTCGCCGTGCACCTCGAAGTACAGGTGCAGGCCGTTGACGTCGGCGTAGCCGGTGGTGGTGTCGGTCATGAGAGGCTCCTCGGTCCGGGTGGGCGTCACCTCTGGGGACCGCGCGACGGCCGGCGACTCATCGCCGGCTCCCGTCCCGTGCGGCCGGCAACGCGGAAATCCCGTTGTCCTCAACTGCGCTTGAGATTGCATCCTGATGGCATGAGCGTCACCCCGGCGGTCGAGGCCGTCGACCTGGTCAAGCACTTCGGGGACAACCGCGCCGTGGACGGCGTCAGCTTCGTCGTCCCCACCGGCTCGGTCCTCGGGCTGCTCGGGCCCAACGGCGCGGGCAAGACCACCCTCGTGCGGATGCTCACCACGCTGAGCGTCCCGACGAGCGGCACCGGCCGCGTGGCCGGCTTCGACATCCGGGAGCAGCCGAACGAGGTGCGCCGCAGCATGGGCCTGACCGGGCAGGCGGCGACGGTCGACGAGATCCTCACCGGCCGGGAGAACCTCCGGCTGATCGGCGCCCTGTACGGGCTCTCCCGCAGCCACGTCCGCGCGGCGACCGAGGACCTGCTCGCCCGCTTCGACCTCGCCGACGCCGGCGACCGGCCGGCGAAGTCCTACTCCGGGGGCATGCGCCGCCGCCTCGACCTCGCGGTGAGCCTGCTGGCGGCACCGCCGATCCTGTTCCTCGACGAGCCCACCACCGGCCTGGACCCGCAGAGCCGCTCGGGGCTGTGGGAGGTGCTCCGGGAGCTGGTCGAGGAGGGCACCACGCTGGTGCTGACGACGCAGTACCTGGAGGAGGCCGACCAGCTCGCCGACGAGATCGTGGTGGTCGACAAGGGCCGGGTCATCGCCGCCGGCACCCCGACGCAGCTCAAGGACCAGGCCGGGCAGGCCAGCGTCGTGGTGACCCTGACCCACACCGCGGACCTCGACACCGCCGCCGACCTGATGCGCGCGCAGTCCCCCGAGGTGCACGTGGAGCGGGGCAGCCGGCGGCTGACGGCGCAGGCCGGCGGGCTGGGCGACATGACCCGGATCGCCGCCGTCTTCGAGCGCAGCGGCATCGAGCTCGACGACCTGGGCCTGGCCCGGCCCAGCCTGGACGACGTGTTCCTGCACCTCACCGGCCACCGCGCCGAGGCCGGCGCGCCCGCCGACCCCACGACCGAGGGAGCCCTCCCGTGACCGCCGTCGAGATCCCCACGACCCGGGTCGCCCGGCCGCCGATCACGCCGCCGTCGCTGCTGCGGGCGTCGGCGACCATCCTGTGGCGCAACCTGCTGCACATCCGGCGGATGCCCGAGATGCTCATGGACGTCACCGTCCAACCGGTGGTGTTCGTGCTGCTGTTCGCCTACGTGTTCGGCGGCGCGATCGCCGTGCGCGGCGCCGACTACAAGGAGTTCCTGCTCCCCGGGATCATGGTCCAGACCATGGTGTTCTCCTCGGCCATCGTCGCCATGGGGCTCACCAGCGACCTGCAGAAGGGCATCGTCGACCGGTTCCGGTCCCTGCCGGTCCCCCGGTCCTCGGTGCTGGTCGGGCGCAGCATCTCCAGCCTGGTCCACTCCAGCATCGGCATCGCGGTCATGGGGGTGACCGGGCTGCTCATCGGCTGGCGGATCCGCAACGGCGTGGTCGACGCCGTGCTGGCGCTCCTGCTGCTGCTCCTCTTCGGGTTCGCGATGATCTGGCTGGGCATCTGGGTCGGCTCGCTGATGCGGACCGTCGAGGCCGTGCAGGGGTTCATGTTCACCCTCATGTTCCCGCTGACGTTCGTGGCCAACACGTTCGCGCCGCCGGAGAGCATGCCGGCGTGGCTGCGTGCGATCGCCGAGTGGAACCCCGTCTCGGCGCTGACCCAGGCGTGCCGCGAGCTGTGGGGCAACGGCCTGCCCGCACCGGCGGACGCCGCCTGGCCCCTGCAGCACCCGGTCGCGCTCTCCGTCGCCTGGTCGGTGCTGCTGACGGCGGTGTTCGCGCCGCTCGCCGTCTCGGCGTTCCGCCGCCGCTCGCGCGACTGAGCCGGCCCACCCCGGCCGGTGCGGGGCCCCCTCCGACCAGGGGCACCCCGCACCGGCCGGGGCACGCCGGGCCGCCGCGAGACCACGGCCGGGCCGTCACCGGTGACCGCGTCCGGGTGCGAACCACCCGCGAACCGGGAAGCGTCCGGTTCGCGGGGCCGGGGACGGGGCACTGTGCGGCGAGACACAGCCGGACGGAACGGGGACATGGACCGAGAGCTCTGGCCCCGACGGCCGCGTCCCGAGACCACGGGCCTCCACTACGAGGCGGAGATCTCCCGCCCCGCCGAGCTGCGGACCGTGCGCGCGCAGCTGCGGGCCTGGGCGGCGGACGGACACGAGGGGTCCGGCTCGGACGGAGCGGTCGCCGACGACCTCGTCGTCGCCGTCGACGAACTGGCCTCCAACGGCCTCCGGCACGGCCGGGCGCCGGTGCGGGTGCACGCCGTCCGGACGGCGCACGAGCTCCTCCTCGACGTCAGCGACGGCGACCCGCACCACGGGCCCGAACCCGCCGTCGACCGCGACCCCGCGCTCGGCGGCATGGGCCTGCGCATGGTCGCGCACCTGACCACCGACCGCGGCTGGACCGTCGCCGGCGACCGCAAGCACGTCTGGGCCCGCTTCCCCACCGACTGAGGCCCCGGGCCCGCCGTCAGGTGCGCTCGTGCGGCACGGACCGCGCGGGGGAGGCGATGCCGGCGTCCGCGCCGTGCACGCCGTCCCTGCGGCGCGGCGGACCCCCGTACCAGTCCAGGCACATCAGGGTGGCGTCGTCGCGGAGGTCACCGCCGGTCGCCCGCAGCACCGCGGCGCCGAGCGCCTGCACGACCTCGCGGGGGTGCAGGTCCGTGCTGTCGCGCAGCGCCCGGGCGACGTCGAGGACGGCGGCGTTGCGCTCCTGCATGCCGTCGGTGAGGAACACGACCCGGTCCCCCGGCTGCAGCGGGAAGCGCTGCACCTGGAACGACCGGCCCGGCACGACACCGAAGGGTGGCTCGACGTCCAGCGCGATCTCCCGCACCCGGCCCCCGCGCACCAGCAGCGGGAGGGGGTGACCGGCGTTCACGACCGCCGCGGTGCCGGCCGCCAGGTCCACGCGCACGAGTTGTCCGGTGACGAACTGGCCGGCGGCCGCGTTGCCCGTCAGCGCGTCGTTGGCGTACCGCGCCTGGGCGCCGAGGTCCATGCCCCGGCGGCGGGCGTTGCGCAGCGCCCCGACGAGCAGGGTGGCCAGCAGGGCGGCGTCGACCTCGTGGCCGACGGCGTCGGTGATGGACAGGTGCAGCGCGTCCTCGTTGAGCGTGTAGTCGAACGTGTCGCCACCCACCGAGGCGGCCGGTTCCAGCCACCCGGCGAGGGTGAACTGCCCCGCCTCGCAGGTGTAGGAGGCCGGGAGCAGCCGACGCTGGATCTCAGCGGCGAGGGAGAAGGGCGTCGTGCGCTGTCCCCACTCGAACACGTCGGTGTACCGGCGCGCCGCGATGACGACGTAGGCCAGCGCGTGCGCGGCGGCGGCGACGTCGGCGACCACCGCCGCCGACGGCGTCCCCGGCAGGACCAGCTCCAGCACCCCGATGGCGTCCCCGCGGTCGGTGACCGGGGCGATCAGCCAGGCCGCGTCGCCGTCGAGCGCCTGCACCTCGACCGCCTGGGTCCGCAGCACGCGCTCGTACACGGTGCCGGCCATCGGCACCGTCTCCGCCTGGGCGCCGGCCTGCCTCCGCGCACCCTCGACACCGGCGGCCCGTGTCGTGAGGCGGACGACGGCCCGACCGCTGAAGTCGGCGATCAGGAAGGTCAGCTCCCGCGCACCGAGGCGGTCGGCGAGCGTCTCCGCCGCGGCCTCCACGGCCTCGATGGGCGCCGTTCCCTCGACCCGGTCGAGCAGCACACCGACATCCAACCCGGGAGTCGGCTGGGTCCGCATGGGGCGACTCTAGGCAGGAGCCCGCGGGCCGCCGCACCGCCGCACCGGAGCGGTGATTCCCGGGCGCCGGCCGAGTCCGTCCTCGCATGACACGGATCCACGCCGACATCTCCGTCTCCCTGGACGGCTTCGTCACCGGTCCCGACCCCGGGCCGGAGAACGGTCTGGGCACCGGCGGCGACGTCCTGCACACCTGGGCCTTCTCCGACGACGCCGACGACCGCCGGGTCCTGCGCGAGGGGACCGGCCGGTCGGGGGCCGTGGTCCTCGGCCGCCGGCTCTTCGACGTGGTCGACGGGCCGGGCGGGTGGGACGACGAGGTCGGCTACGGCGCCACCGAGGTCGGCCGACCGGCGTTCGTCGTCGTGACCGGCTCGCCGCCGGAGCGGGTGCGGCTTCCCGACCTCGACTGGACGTTCGTGACCACCGGCCTGCCCGACGCCGTCGCCGTCGCGCGCGAGCGCGCCGAGGCGGCGTCGGCCGCCGGCGGGCGGGACCTCGACGTCGTCCTCATGGGCGGCGGCGCCACCGTCGGCTCGGCGCTGGCCGCCGGCCTGGTCGAGGTGCTGACGCTGCACCTCGCGCCGGTCGTGCTGGGCAGCGGGACGCCGCTGTTCATCCCGGGAGCGCCGCGTGCCCTGGTGCAGCGGAGCGTGGTCCCGACGTCGACGGCGACCCACCTGACCTACGACGTCGTCCGACCGTGAGCCCGGCCGGGCCGGTCCGACGGTGACGGGTCAGGCGGTCGTCGGGGCCGGTCCCCGGGGTGTCCGGGAGACGCGGTCGGGCCCTCTCCCCGGGGTGGGGACGAGGACCTCCAGCGCGGAGACCACCGCCGCGGCGTCCTCGGCGGACAGCTCCTCGAGCCGGGCCCGGATGCGGGACAGGCGCAGGTCGTCGTAGCGGTCGAGCGTCGCCTCGCCCGCCTCGCTCAGCCACAGGCTGATCTCGCGGCCACTCGTCGCCGATGACGTCTTGTCGACCAGTCCGGCGGCCACCAACCGGTCGACCAGCCGGCTGGTCACCGAGACCGACACGCCCATGCCGCGGGCGAGCTCCCCGAGGTTGGCGCCGGGTCGCTGGTGCAGCAGCGTCACCGCGCGGAGCTGGACGGCGGAGACCGTGCCGATCCGGTCGGCCGCCTCGACCGACACCCCCATCGCCAGCCGGAGGAGGGCGAGCAGCACCTCGTCCGGATGCGTCCGCGCCCCGGTGCGCACCTCGTCCACGCGTGCTCCCCCCGTCTCGGGCCCCGTCGATCCTCCCGCCACCGGTCGCGGGACGGTCCGCGCCCCTCGGCGTCGGGACCCACGGTCGCCCATGGCGAGCGCGGGGATCCGCAGGCGGCGCAGCGTGCGGTGGCCCGGGCGCGGGCCGCCGTCGGTGGTGGCCGCGGCCCCGGGGCGAGCACCACGGAGGCGCTGCGGCACACCCGCGGCCGCTCGGACGCGGGTGGGCACGAAGTCCCCGATCCCGGGGGTGGACACCGGGGAGCCCGCACAGTGGAGGACGTCGGCCGCGCCCGCCGACAGGACGCCGTCGCCGCGCACGATCCGGCCCCCGGTGCGATCCTTGCCCTAAGACAAGAATCGGCGAACGGAGGTGGGAGATGCCGACCTGGCTCGAAGCCGGCCTCTGGGGGCTCCTCGGCGGCGGGGCCCTGGTGCTCGGCGCGCTCGTCGCCTGGTTCGCGCGTGTGCCGCGCGCCGTCATCGCCTCGGTGATGGCCTTCGGGTCCGGCGTGCTCATCTCCGCCGTCGCCTTCGACCTCATGGCGGAGGCCGCCCGCACCGGCGGGCTGCTGGCGACGGCCGTGGGCTTCCTCGGCGGGTCCCTGGCGTACCTGGCCGCCAACGCGCTGCTGGCTCGGCACGGCGCCCGGCACCGGAAGCGCTCCGGCGGTGCGGGCGGCGAGCAGCAGCCGTCGGAGCAGGAGCAGTCCGGCAGCGGCGCGGCCATCGCGATCGGCGCCCTGCTCGACGGCATCCCGGAGTCGGTGGTCCTGGGCATCGGCCTGCTCGGCGGCGGCTCGGTCAGCCTGTCGGTGCTCGCCGCCGTGTTCATCTCCAACGTCCCCGAGGGGCTGTCCAGCGCCGCGGGGATGAAGGCGAAGGGCCGCCCGGCGAGCTACGTCTTCGGTGTCTGGGGCGGCATCGCCGTGGTCAGCGCCCTGGCCGCCCTGGCCGGCTACGCCCTGCTCGGCGGAGCGCCCCCGGAGGTCATCGCCGTCATCACCGCGGTCGCGGCGGGCGCCATCCTGACCATGATCGCCGACACGATGATCCCCGAGGCCTTCGAGCGGACCCGGACCTGGACCGGCGCCATCGCCACCGTGGGCTTCCTGGTCGCCTTCGCCATCGACGTCGCATGACGCGCGCACCGGCAGGGGTGGACCCCATCCCCACCGCCGACCGAGGGGGACCGGCCGCGGCCCGAGCGGCAGGGCCGTTCACCGAGACCGTGGACGGCGCACACGGGGTCATCGCCGCCCACGGTCACCTGACCCACCGCGGCGCGGACCTCATCCGGGGCACGGCCGACGTGCTGCGCCGCTCGGGGCACCGGCTGATCACCGTCGACCTCCGGGACGTCGCCGCCGACCGGGCGCGCTGGCCGACCTGGAGGAGCTCCGGCAGGACCTGCGGCAGCGGCGGGGCCCCGGCACGGCCCGGCTCGTCGTCCTGCCGGCGCAGGAGTACGACGTGGAGGTCGTGCTCCACACGGCAGGACCGACACCCCCGTCCGCACACCGCCGTCCAGAGGAGGACCGATGGCCGGGCCCATCGAGGACTACGGGCTGATCGGCGACCTGCACACCGCCGCACTGGTCGGCCGGGACGGGTCGATCGACTGGCTGTGCCTGCCGCGCTTCGACTCCCCCGCCGTCTTCGCCGCCCTGCTGGGCGACGAGAGCAACGGCCGGTGGCTGCTCGCGCCGGCCGCGGGCGGCGCGTGCACCCGCCGGCGGTACCGGGGCGAGTCCCTCGTCCTGGAGACCGAGTGGGAGACCCCCCAGGGCACCGTGCGGGTGCACGACCTCATGCCACCACGGGGGCGGGCCGCCGACGTCGTGCGGATCGTCGAGGGCGTCTCCGGGCAGGTGCCGATGCGGACGCAGCTGCGCCTGCGCCTCGACTACGGGCACGTCGTGCCGTGGGTGCGCACCGTGGAGCACGGGCTGGCCGCGATCGCCGGGCCGGACGCCGTGTGGCTCGACACCCCGGTCGACGTGCACCACACCCGTCCGGAGCCGGGTCGCGAGCAGTCCGTCGACGCGGAGTTCACGGTGGCGGCCGGGCAGCGGGTGCCCTTCGTGCTCACCCACGCCGCCTCGCACCTGCCCCGGCCCGAGCCGGTCGACGCGCAGCACGCGCTCGAGGGCACCCTCGCGTACTGGGCCGAGTGGATGGGCCACTGCGACTACGACGGCCGCTGGGACGACGCCGTCCGCCGTGCGCTGCTCACCCTCAAGGCCCTGACCTACGCCCCGACCGGGGGGATCGTGGCGGCGGCCACCACCTCGCTGCCCGAACAGCTCGGCGGCCCGCGCAACTGGGACTACCGGTTCTGCTGGCTGCGCGACGCCACGGTCACGCTGCAGGCCCTGCTGGGCACCGGCTACCTGCGGGAGGCCCGCGCGTGGCGGGACTGGCTGCTGCGCGCGGTGGCCGGTGACCCGGCCGACCTGCGGATCATGTACGGACTCGACGGCACGAGGCGCATCCCTGAGTGGGAGGTCCCCTGGCTGCCCGGCTACGAGGGCGCCGCGCCGGTCCGGGTGGGCAACGCCGCCGCCGACCAGTTCCAGCTCGACGTGTGGGGCGAGACCCTCGACGGGCTGCACCTCGCCCGGCTCGCGGGCATCCCCAGCAGCGACGACGCCTGGGCCCTGCAGCGGGCGCTACTGGACTTCCTCGAGGGGTCCTGGTGCCGCCCTGACAACGGCCTGTGGGAGGTCCGCGGCCCCCGCCGGCACTTCGTGCACTCCAAGGTCATGGCGTGGGCCGGTGTGGACCGGGCGGTGCAGGCGGTGGAGCGGTTCGGCCTGGACGGCCCGGTCGACCGCTGGCGCCGGCTGCGCCAGGAGATCCACGACGACGTCTGCGCCCACGGCTACGACGCCGAGCGCGGCACCTTCACCCAGTTCTACGGCTCCCGCGGGCTCGACGCGGCCCTCCTCCTGATCCCCCGGGTCGGCTTCCTGGACTGGAGCGACCCCCGTGTGGTCGGCACCGTCGAGGCGGTCCAGCGCGACCTCGGCCACGACGGGTTCGTGCTGCGCTACCGCCCCGACGCCGACGGCGGCGTCGACGGCCTGCCCGGGGACGAGGGCGCCTTCCTCGCCTGCAGCTTCTGGCTCGCCGACGCCCTGGCCGGCATCCACCGCACCCACGAGGCCGAACAGCTGTTCACCCGCCTGCTCGGCCTGCGCAACGACCTCGGTCTGCTCAGCGAGGAGTACGACCCGACCAGCCGCCGCCAGGTCGGCAACACGCCGCAGGCCTTCAGCCTCGTGGGCCTGGTCAACACCGCGCGCCACCTCAGCGGCACGCGGCCCGCACACCACCTCGGCGCCACCCGTCACCACGGAGAGGAGACCCCGTGTCGCAGCTGACCGCCCAGCACGTCGTCGTCACCGGAGCCAGCGGAGGCATCGGCCGCGCCGTCGCCGTCGCCTTCGGACGACGGGGAGCGACCGTGGGCCTGGTCGCCCGCGGCGAGACCGGACTCCAGGCCGCCGCCCGGGACGTCGAGCGGGCCGGCGGGCGGGCCGTCGTCCTGCCCACCGACGTCGCCGACCCCGAGCAGGTGGCCGCCGCCGTCGACCGGTTCGAGTCGGAGGCCGGCCCGATCGACGTCTGGGTGAACGTCGCGTTCTCCTCGGTGTTCGCGCCGTTCGACCAGATCAGCCCCGAGGAGTTCCGCCGCACCACGGAGGTGAGCTACCTCGGGTACGTGTACGCCACCCGGGCGGTGCTGTCGCGGATGAAGGCCCGCGACCGCGGCGCCGTCGTGCAGGTCGGCTCGGCCCTGGCCTACCGCGGCATCCCGCTGCAGACGGCGTACTGCGGCGCCAAGCACGCCATCCAGGGCTTCCACGAGGCGCTGCGCTGCGAGCTGCTGCACGAGCGCAGCGGCGTGCACGTGACCATGGTGCAGATGCCGGCGGTCAACACCCCGCAGTTCTCCTGGGTGCTCACCCGGCTGCCCCGCTCCCCCCAGCCGGTCCCGCCGATCTACCAGCCCGAGACCGTCGCCGCGATGGTGCTGCACGCGGCCGACCACCCGCGGCGCCGGGAGTACTGGGTCGGCTCCAGCACCGCGGCCACCCTGGCGGCCAACGCCCTGGTCCCCGGCCTGCTCGACCGCTACCTCGCCCGCACCGGCTTCGCCTCGCAGCAGACCGACCGGCCGCACGACCCGGACGCCCCCGCCAACCTCTTCCGGCCGGCCGACGGCGAGGACGGCGCCGACTTCGGCGCCCACGGCGCGTTCGACGACCGCGCCCACACCCGCGACCCGCAGCTGTGGGCGTCCCGGCACCACGGCACCCTCGCCGCCGCGGGCGGCGCCGCCCTGGCCGGCCTCGCCGTCCTGCGCCGGAGTCTCCGGTGAACCGGCCCGCGGCGCGCGCGGTCTCCTCGCTGCTGCAGCTCGGCAGCGGAGCGGCTCTCCTCGCCCGCCCGCGCGCGGTGACCGCTGCCGTCGCCGGGGACCCCGTGCCCCCGACGTGGGTGATCCGGCTGCTCGGCGGCCGGCAGGTGCTGCAGCAGGCCGTGGTGCTGGCGCTGCCGACCCCGTCGGTCGCGCGCGCTGCCGCCGTCGTCGACGGCCTGCACGCGCTGAGCATGCTCGGGGCCGCGGTGGTCGCACCGCGCTACCGCCGCGCGGAGCTCGCCAGCGCCGCGGTGGCGGTGGTGACCTCCGCGGCCACGGTCCTCGGCGCCCCCGTCGGCCCCTCGTCGTCGCGGCCGGCGCCCATCCGGGGCCCGACCTGATCGGGACCACGGACCCGTGGGCGGGTATGGCCGGGATGCCGAGACCGGCGTGGCCGCCATCGGGGCGGCGCCGCAGCACGCGCCTGGCCGCTGTAGCCCTCGTCCGCGATGAGGTAGGCCGGACTGGACAACCCGGGACACCCCAGAGCCTCCACTGAACCCGGGGCGGTCGGTTCACATGGAACTCCGGTTCGACGCAGCCCATGCCGACCCCGACAAAGCCCCCGCGTCGGAGGCACGGCGAGGTCCAGCGCCTGCCCGCCCTACACCCCTCTGCCCAACGGGCCGCCTCAAGTGCACCAGCCACCGCACCACGTTCAGCCGCAGCTGGGCACGGGCGCTGGGAGAAGCAGCGACCGTGCGACTGGTGCATGTCCGCGATAAGCCCTGCTTCGGCACGACGATGACCAGAATCGCGCTTGGGAGCTCTGCGCGTTGACCACGCCGAGGAGCTCGACGAACACCAGCGCCGAGTGCGCCTTGCCGGCCACCGTGCCCTCGGCGCCGGAGAGCAGGTGGTCCTTCAATCGTTGCACCAGGACGGCCGGATCGACTCGGCCGCGGTAGGACTGCCGGCGGCAGAAGGCGGCCATCCGCTGCTCGCCGATGCGGGCGGCGGCCTGCGGCGTCGGATACTCGGCGATGAAGGCCAGCGTGATGTCCCGGTCGATGGAGGAGAACAACTGCGCCGGCGCCGGGTGATAGGCGTCCAGGATGGCGTGCAATTGCGCCTCGACACGTTGCTGGGACTCCAGCAATCGGTCCCGGTCGCGGGAGAGCGCGCGCAACTCGGCCAGCGCCGGCGAGGCGACCGGCAACGGGCGCCAGTGCGCGTGCTCGTGGCGCAGGGTGAAGGCGTCGAAGACGTCGTCCTTGCTGCTGGCCACCCGGTAGCGCTCGCGGGCGCGGGCGGCGATCCGCGGGTTGATCGGGAAGACGCGGTGCCCGCCGGCCTGCAGCCACTCGATGAGCAGGCCCTCGGCGCGTTCCACGCAGATCGGCAGGCCGGTTCCCAGCCCGGCGAGTTCGGCGTCGAGCTGGTTGAGGCCTGCGACATCGTGGCCCAGGCGGACCTGCCGGATCCGCTGCCCGGTGGCGTTGACCGCGCAGAGTTGGTGGTGGCTGGCGCCCCAGTCGATGCCGATGAAGACCTCGTCGACGCCGAGGTCGATCGTGTTGCTGTTCTGCATGCATCTGGCCCTTCGAGTCCGGTCACCTCGTGGCCGGCTCGGCTGGACGCTCATCTCGGTGCTCGAGGCACGACTCCCACTGGCCAGTACCGAGCCCGCCGCCGCCGGGAGGGACGGGTTTGCCGCTGGACCTCGAAGGTCACGCTGCCAAGGTCCTCTCCCGGCGGCGGAGGTGACCGACGGGAACCTCCCGCCAAGAGCCGATGTCAGCAGATGACCGCTGCCAACTGGCGCCGAGCAGCACCGCGCCGACGGCCTGTCTGAGGCCGGTGTGGGCATCGGAGATGACCAGCTGGGTGCCGCCCAGCCCGCGGGCCTTCAGCGCCGCCGCGAACAGCGCCTGGTCGATCGCCAGTCGCGTCCACCGGGGTGGTGTGCGACGGCCCGGTGACCAGCGGGCCTCCCACATAAGGGCGGCCACCGCGTGATCTTCTGGATGACCTCCCACAGTCCTTCAGGAGTAGGACGCGATGACCGCTCCGAGCATGGGCCGCGAGGCGGCCGAGCGGTTCGCCGCGTTGCTCGACGGCTGACCAGAGCGCCGCGAAGTATCAAATTGGTATCACGAGGGTCTCCGGGGGCCATGACATGGAAGCGCCCCGGATTCCTGAGCTGCAGGAACAGCGAGGCGATGGAGTGTCCGAGGGGGGACACGGTACTTCCGCACACGCCTGCACCCGTGAAGATGCACCGCTCAGCCGTGGACATCGGTGGTGAGCAGTGGTGGAGGGCACCATCGACGCATCCGACCATGTCAGGCCCACTCGCCAGCGATGCATCCGATATCTTGCTCAGGCGTTGCGGCGGCGCAGGACGATCGCATCGGCCACGAGAGGCACGACGGCCTAGGCGGAGATGACGAATACGCCGGGCAGCGGGCTGAGGTCGGGCCTGCCCTCATCAACCTGTGCGTGGAGTACGGCAGCTTTGAGTGTGGTTCGGTTCCGTCGCAAGTCCGGAAATTCCAGCCCAGCCGGCATCTTCCCATTTCTGTACGCTCAATCCCTTGAAGTCGATCGGTGGAACGAGCCCAAGAGCCTTGTAGCGTCTGAAGTCGAAGATGGTGCGACACGCGGGGAGGGAGGAGCGCGGTGGCCGACGCCGCCCCCTGATGAGAGGCTCCTCAGCTGTTGAAACCGATGTTCACGACGAGGAAGACGCAGTCCTCGTCGTAGTGGTTCTTCCAGGCGTGCGGGACGCCCGCGTCGACGAGGAGGTCCCCGGGGACAAGCGTGTGAACCTTGCCGCCGGGCAGTTCCAGATCGATCTTGCCGGACAACACGATGTTGTAGTCGATGGTATCGCTTGCGTGCATCGCGGCGTCACCGCCCTGGCCGGCTTCCACTGTGATTCCACTGGATGCCATGTCCAGCTTTCCGGCTGAGTTCGCGAGGAAACGCGTCACACCGAAAGTGGATCCGTTCGGGCCTGCTATATCGAAGATCTTCGGTACGCCGCCGGGCATCTCTCTCGAGTGCCCGTTGTCTGCTCGCCAGTACCAGGCGCCCTGGACAACGCCGGGCTGGTCGAGAACCGCCTCGGGCTTTGCCCCGACGAAGAAGTCCGGCTCGCCGAATTCATTCAGCCTTGCCACAACAAGGTTCCAGTCCTGTGGGTCAGGAAATGACATGGCTACTCCATCGTTCCGGGGGAGTGACGATCGGCGTCGCCTGCGGCGCATGCGATCGCGAGGGCTCCGGACTCTATCAGGCTCTCTACAGTTGAGCAGATCGGCGCCGCCTTCGGGGCGCACAGTGGTCTGCGAGGATTCGGGGCCGAGGCGGTTGCGGGCGACGGTCTCGGTGCAAACTGAATCCACCGATGGACTTGTCGTGGACGGGAGGGCGGAGCTGAGCGGCGTGCCCGGGCTGGGGTGCGATGGCTCATCCGGCCCAGTGCCGGATGCGGGGCAAGATCCCGCAGCACCCTGAAGCGTTGGTCGGCCGCGTCAACGAGCACCACCCGTTCCTTGTCAGGGTTTACCTCGACCTCATCGATCAGCACGCCGTAGTAATCAACCAGCTGACCGAACGGATCGAGGCGATGCTGGTGACTTTCATGGCCTCCGCGACCTCATCTGCACGATCCCCCGGATCAGCACTCTCACAGCCGACGCCGTTGTGGCCGAGACGGGCACCGACATGAGCCGTTTCCCGACCGCAAAGCACCTCGCCTCCTGGGCCGGCACGACCCCGGGGCTCAACGAGCTCGCAAGCAAGGTGAAATCCAACCGGACCCGTCCGGGCAACCCCTATCCCCAGAGGGCTCTCGAGGCCTCGGCCAGGTCGATCGCCCGAACGCCTGCCACCTACCTCAACGCGAAAAGCAGAAGGATCGCAACCCGCCGCGGACGACAGAAGGCCAACGTCGCCTCCGGACGCGCTGCTCGTCGCGATCTGGCACCTGGGAGTCGCCGGCACCCTCTACGAAGTCTCCGGAGCCGACTACCACACCCAACGTCGACCAGACAGAGCCAGGCAGCGGGCCATCCACCAGCTCGGAGCCATGGGCCACCGCGTCACGCTCGACGAAGCCTCGTAGCGCTCAGCGCCGCGCAGTCTCGCCAGACGTGGATCTTCGCGTCAGCCGCTCGACATCGTGTAGTAGCGACGGCCTCCCCCAGCGACTCCATCGGCGCCCCACCCGTGCACTCCTGCTGCCCCGCTGGCCTGCCCATGCACACCTCCCCACAATCGGGGTGTTGCGACGACCCATGACATCCGCCCAGTACACATCGGTAGCGTTCACCGCTGAGTCCCTCGAAGCGGCAATCGCTGCGTGAGACCGACTCCTTACGTGTCTTTCTCGCGGGTCTCGGCCATGCACGCGTCGAACGCCGACTGAGCGGCCTCCCTCATGAAGTAGACGTCGTAGTGGTGGAAAACGATGTCCGCACCGGCGTTGGGCGTCTGCTTTCCACCGTGTACCCATGGAGTCATCGTCCACAGACCATTCGCGGCGGCAGCCGCCTTCGTTCGCTCCCATGCCTCGCGGATGATGGGCGAGTTCATCTCCATCAGCGAGAGACCCAGGTCCTGAGCAAGGTCCCCCGGCCCGAAGATGACGGCTCCGACGCCATCGACGGCGCAAATCTCTTCCACATTCTCAAGCCCCCTCCTGGACTCGATCTGAGGGATCACCATCGTATTCCTGGTCGCCCAGGCTTTGATGTCCTCCCACTCCGGCACGGAAGAGTAGCCGGCCATGTAGGATCCAGGGCCGGAGCCTCTACTTCCCTCGGGGGAGAATCGCGATACAGAGACGGCTGCGGCCATCTGCTCAGCTGTCTCCATATGGGGAAGAATGATTCCGTCGATGCCGACGTCCATGAACCTCCGAATCGTGGTTGGCAAGCTGTCGGGGAGCCGCGCAAATGAAAGCATGCCACGCGATGTCGCCGCCCGCACGTGACCAAGGGCATCTCTCGGTTCCATGGGAGTGTGTTCGCTATCTACAATCACGAAGTGAAACCCAACAGATCCCAGGATGTCCGTCACCGCCGGGTCGAAGAGCGTCGCGAAGACCCCGGTGGGCCGGACTCCTTCCCGAATCAGCGCGCTGATCCGGTCCCGCGCCGGAATGCTGACCTTGTACGTGCCCATAGCGATGCCCCTAGTATCGGCTTCCAGAATCGTGCGCGTGAGCCGCTCCCTTCCGGGGCGCGTCCTGAAAGACGCAGTTCGGCTCAGACTTCGTCATTCGATGCCTGCTCGTACTCCTCCCCATCGATGGCCACGCAGCAGATTCCCGCGACGCGAGAATTGAGGTGACACTCTCATCGTCATCGCTAGGCGACGCAGGACAGTCGTCGATTTTCCGCATCCTGTTAACCGTCAGGTGTTGCCGGACTCAGCACGCTCGTAGGTGATGAGTTCCAAGAGGTTGTCCTCCGGGTCTCGAAAGTAGACGCTGGTACCGTGAGCCCCGCCCTGCCGCCCTCCCTCGCGAAGAACCGGGCCCTCGATCACCGCAATCTCCCTAGCGTCGAGCATCGAAACTGCCTCATCGATCGTGCCTGTCCACAGAAAGCAGATGTCGCCACAACCCGGTAGCGCCGTCGGCCCGCACAGCGTGGCCGCTGTGTTACGCCATAGCGCTTCGGGGCGGAAGTTGATTTTGAAGTCCCCCAACGCCATGGCAAAGATCGACCAGTCACCGCGTCGCCACTCCTCGACGCCGACTGGCCGGAAGCCGAGCTCGGTATAGAAGCTGATCATTGCCTCCGGCTGCGACGTCGGCAGCGCTATGTGATCAACACCCGCAATGGTCATACTTGAGATTTCCTTCTCGGCAGAAGACGCACGGCCAGGATGGATTGCGATCATCACAGGGGCGCGTGTAGCCGTCAAGGTTCCTCATGACGAATTATTGTGGCGGTGTGGTCGGCGTCGAGCCCGGGACTCCCGCCCGGCCGGCGGGGCGTGGCTGCTCGACGGGCTCTGGCAGCAAGTCGGATCGGCACCGCGCTGGGTGAGGTGCTCGGCGGGCGCCGGTTCGGCACCGACGTCGAGCGGGTGGCCTTCGCGCTGGTGGCCAACCGGGCGCTGGCCCCGGCCAGCAAGCTGGCCGCCGCCGAGTGGGCCAGCCACGACATGGCGATCCCGGGGCTGCCGGGGATGACCGAGGACCAGGCCTACCGGGCGACGGATCTGCTGGTCGAGGCCGACACCGGCGCATGCGTCCAAAAGGTGGTGTTCTTCGCGGTCGCGCACCCGCTCAACCTTGAGGTCGACCTGCTGTTCTTCGACACCACCAGCACCTACTTCGAGCGCGACACCGAAGATCCCGGCGCCCCGGACGCCGGCACGGCCGGCGGCGAGGTCGGGCCGGGGTTCCGCCGGTACGGGCACTCCAAGGACGCCCGCGGCGATCTGCCACAGATCATCATCGGACTGGCCGTCACCTGCGAGGAGATCCCGGTGGGGGTGTGGTGCTGGCCGGGTAACAGCAACGACCAAGCGGTGCTGCCGCAGGTCAAGGACGATCTACGGGCCTGGCGGCTGGGCCGGGTGGTCACCGTGGTCGACCGCGGGTTCTCCTTCGCGGCGAACCTGGACTGCCTACGCCGGGCCGGGAACACTTCATCGCCGGAGAACGGATGCGCGCCGGCACCCCGCACATGGAGCAGGTGCTGGCCCGCCAAGGCCGCTACCGGCAGGTGCGAGACAACCTTCAGGTCAAGGAGGTCATCGGTTCTCTGAGTTTCGGCACGGCGGTGATGTTCTAGCCGCCGGCGTGCTCGTTTGGTCGGTCTGCTGTTGACCGCGGCGCCACGCGGCCATGCGCCGCGGGCAGACAAGGCGTCTGAGGAAGGATGCCTACAAGGCGCTCAACCAGCGGTGCCGAGGCGCTCCGATCTCCACTTGCTCCAGTCGCCCATTGCGACAGGCGGGATCGCAGCGGGCGGATCGCGCTGCGAGCCGCGATGAGCGTCGACTCGTAGGGAGCCGCCTCTCACCTGCTCTCGGCGCTCGCTTCTGTCCACAATCGACGTGCAAGCTGCACCAGCTCTGCGTTGTCAGCCGCGAGTACGTTGTCCGGCCCGGTGAGCGTGTCCTCCAAGCCGACACGCGTGGACAGACCCAACCGCCCGGCGTGAGCGATCAGCGGCCAGCATGTCGAAGCATGGCCGTGCAGCAGCCGAGGGGCTGTCAGTCCGGAACGATCCAGCCGATCGAGAATCGCGTCCGCGGCCGATACGCCGTCTGCCGCCTGGGGGCCGACGACCTCCACGAGGATTCGAAGGAGCCCGGTCGGCACATCAGCTCCCAGAGCTTCGGCGTCCGCTACCGACCAGACACCCGCCTCGACGCCGATTCCGGTCTCGTCCAGAACCCGGGCCAGGTCGTAGAAACCCGGCTCGCTGACGTTCACGGACGCGAAGTCCGGACGCTCAGCTGCATCGAGTGCGGCCCATTCGGCGACCCTGTCCTGCCGTCGTGCGACGTCGCCGTCGGTGATCCACAGTCCGGTGGAGACGCCGATCGGCACCCCGGGGATCGCGCGGCGGACAGCATTCACAGCGGCGCCGATATCGGCCGCAAGTAGGGACTCTTCACCGTCGCTGGTTCGAGCATGCAGGTGTACGGCCTGCGCACCGGCAGCGATAGCGGCGGCGGCAGCCTCTGCCAGCTCCTCCGGTGTGATGGGTAGGGCCGGGTGCTCATCCCGGCGTCGAGCACCGTTGAGACATGCCTTGATCCCATTGATCACCGCCGCAGGTTACCTCAGGTGGGAGGGCGGAGTGAGACCACTCGGAACAGCGGATGAGCCGTTGACCTGGACTTTTCTCCCCTGTCCGGTCTCAGCTGATGGTGACCAATTCGTCTCGGGTGATGCTTGACGCCTCAGAACGCGGATCGGGCTCGTTGGGCTCGCTTCTTGCGCACCTCCTTCCGAGGTCCGGACGATCGTTCGGATCAGCTCGTTGCCCGACCACACCTCAAGCAGCCTCTCGCCCACGTGCACGTCAACCAGGTCGCCGACGTGGTGCTTGCCGACGTTGAACGACTGGGAGGTCACCGAGATGATCCCGTTGCTGGCCACCCGCCGGCTGATCCACTCATCACCGCGACGGTGATCGCCGAGGTCTGCTACCTCCTCGGCGAGCGAGGCGGGGCCGGGGCGGAAGCCGCCTTCTTGAGCGACTTCGAAGCCGGGGATCTCTCTCTGGTCGACCTCACTCCGCCTGATCTTGAGCGCATGGCCGAGCTGGTTGAGCGGTACGCAGTCGACCAACTTCGGCTGGGCCGCCGCGATGCACCTGGTCGCCGCCGGCGTGACCGTGGTGGAGGTGCCGCCACTGCTGACCTCCCGGGAGCGACTGTCCCGGCCCGGGCAGGGCAAGACCGACCCGGTCGACGCCGTGGCGATCGCTCGGATCACCGCCCGGGAGAACCTGCCGGCGGTGCGGCCGATGGACGGCCTGCCGGCCGACCTGCGGGTGCTGATGGACTACCGCGAGCAGCTGATCGCCGAGCGCACCGCCACCGTCAACCGGGTGCACACCGACCTGGGCTGGATGCGGCCCGGCTATCAGCACCGACTCCCCCGCTTGACCAGCCCCAGTCACCTTCACTCGGCGCTGGCGCTACTGGAGAAGGACTCCAGCGTCCGGGCGGCGGTCACCCGCGCCCGGCTGGCTCGGCTGCTGGCCATCCACGCCGAGCTCGCCTCGCTGCGCGAGCAGATCGCCGCCTTGGTGCAGCACAGCGGCACCTCGCTGACCGGGATCTACCGCATCGGCGTCTTCGTCGCGGCTCGCCTCCTGGCCGAGGTCGTCGACGTGCGCCGCTATCCGACCCGGCACGCCTTCGCCGCCGCCAACGGCTCGGCCCGATCCCGGCCTCCTCCGGGCGCACCGTGCGGCATCGGCTCAACTGTGGCGGCAACCGGCAGCTCAACCGGGCGCTCTACACGATCGCGATCACCGAGATCCGCGCCGACACCGAAGGCCGCGCCTACTACGAACGCAAACGCGCCGAAGGAAAGACGAGTCGGGAGGCGCTGCGCTGCCTCAAGCGCCGGCTCTCCGATGTCGTCTTCCGCACCCTGCGCGCCGACCAGGCCGCCAAGGAGGCCGTGCCGATCGCGGTTGCTGCCTGAAGCGCGGTGAGCGCGAGGTCGGCTAATGGGACACGGCTCTACGGCCTCAGCCGGCTGCGTGGCAGGACTTCCAGTCCCTCTCCCGCTCTTCGCCTCAGCCTGACTCCCACGCCCACCGCAGCCCTCAAGGTAGAACCTCGGCGGCGCTGGACATAGGGGCCCACCTGCGGTCCCGAAACTCGTGGTGACGAGTTGCCGGAGGCTCATCTGCAGGGTCATCGGCATGGGAAGCAGCGGCAGCCTCGGGTACCGAGCCCGACAGCGTAAACGTGAGCGGCAACGGCGGGAACAGGAGTGCCGGCGCCGTCAGAGGGTGGAGCAGCCGCCGGCCAACAGGCCGTGAGGGCGCCCGACGGTGGGGTGACTGGGCGCGAGCGACGGGCCGCAGCGCAGGCCTGTGGGTGGTGCGGAGGGCCAATCACCCCGAAGAGCCGTGGACCGATCCCCAAGTGGTGCTCGGCCACCTGCCGGCACCGCGCGTGAGAGCAGGGCAGAGCCGCTGCCTCGGGCCTGTCCGCTGTGTAGCTCGTCGAGCGGCGCGTGGAGGTCAAGGTTCCTCTCGTGCCCACCCGCCGCGACTGGCCCAGGCTGCTCGGCGAGCTTGCCGGCCAGCTGGGCGACGGGCGGGTCTACGACCGGGACCTGCCCGCCCTGGCGAGGGCACTGCAGCCCGTACTGGAGGCCTACCGGAGACGCGCCCACCTCACCGGCGCTCTTGACGTCCGCTGAACTTGAGGCTCCAGGAGTTCTCTAGTTGGCAGGAGGCCGCCGCTCAAATCTGCAGTCGCCGCGGCAACGGCGCAATCCTCGGTTGGAGACGGACTGGGGACGTTCGGCAGGCCGCTCCCCCATCGTCGCGGCAGCCTTCACGCAGCAACGCGCGACTGATTCGGGAGATGTCGACATGGGTCACCCGCAGCCCCTCCGGGACGTCCTGGCAGGTCACCGGCTCCTCCTCACGTCCGAGGAGGCGGCGAAGGTTCTCGGCGTCGGTCGCACGACGGTGTACGCACTCATGAGGCGCGGGGATCTGCGTCCGGTACACATCGGCCGCAGCTGCCGAATCTCACAGGCAGAGCTCGACCGCTATGTCCGCCGGCTTGAGGCTTCCCCGTCCCGTCCACATCCTTCACCGGACGCCGCGTGAATCCACAGCGCGCCTGTCCCACACCCGAGCACTCCACGACACTGGGCCTTCGAAAGAGCGCCGAGGGGTAGCGGATGGCGGGACGCGCGTCGAACGGCGAGTCGACGATCTACAAGGGCGCCGACGGGCGCTGGCACGGCTACGTCTCCGTCGGGTTCACGCTCGACGGCAAGCTCGACCGCCGGCACGTCAGCAGCAAGAGCCGTGGCGTCGTGGTCGCGAAGGTCCGAGAGCTCGAACGCCAGCGTGACACGGGGACGGTCAGCGAGACGTCGACCCCGACCGTCGGCTGGTGGCTCGAGCACTGGCTGACGACCATCGCCCCGCGCCGCGTGCGTCAGCGGACCCTGGAGAGCTACGAGTCCGCCGTCCGCCGGCACCTGGTTCCCAGCATCGGCCGGCACCGCCTCGACCGGCTGCGGCCGGAACATCTCGACCAGCTCTACACCGCCCTGCTCGACGACGGCTACTCCCCCCGCCTCCGTTCTCCGGCACCACCGCATCCTGTTCCGCGCCCTCGCGGTCGCGGTCCAGCGCGGCCACGTCCCCCGCGACGTCGCCGCGCTGGTCGACCCGCCCGCCCAGCGCCCGAGCAACATCGCCACCGCCCTCGACCTCGGCGAGGCCCGCGCCGTCCTGCACGCCGCGGCCGGCGTCCGCAACTCCGCCCACTGGACCGTCGCCCTCGCCTTGGGCCTTCGCCAGTCCGAGGCGCTGGCGCTCCAGTGGAAGGACATCGACCTGCTCACCGGCACGCTGACTGTCCGGCGGAGCATGCACCGTGTCCGCGGCGGCGGGCTGATCTACGAGGAGCCCAAGACCCGCCGCAGCCAGCGCACGCTCGCCCTGCCGCTGCCCCTGGTCGCCGAGCTGCACCGGCACAAGGCCGCCCAACTCGGCGAGCGGGTGCTGGCCGGCTCCGAGTGGCAGGACGAGGACCTCGTCTTCGCCCAGCCCAACGGCCGGCCGATCGACGAGAAGACCGACTACGACGACTGGACCCGTCTGCTGCAGGCCGCCGGCGTCCGCCACGTCCGGCTGCACGACGGCCGGCACACAGCCGCAACCCTGCTGCTGAGCGAGAACGTCCACCCGCGAGTGGTCATGGAGCTGCTCGGCCACAGCCAGATGCGCACGACGATGGACATCTACAGCCACGTCATGCCGGCCCTGGCTCGGGAGGCGGCGGACCGGATGGGCACCCTCCTGCTGCCAGGTAAGGGTGGGCAAACTGCAACCACAACTGCAACTAGAGACGACTCAGGCCGCCCTCCCGAAGGAGAACGGCCTAGTCAGAGGGGTGGAGCTGAGGGGACTCGAACCCCTGACCCCCACACTGCCAGGGCGGCTGAGGGGGGTGCGCGGCGGTACGCCGAAGTTCATCTGCGCAGCTCAGAGGAACACGTCGTCGTCTGCGGACACCTGCGTACGACCCTGAACAAAATCGTTAGGCCACCATCGTGGCACCACACGGCGGCCGCCTGACCCGACCCAATGACTGTCCGCCCGATAGTCGAGGACCGGAGGGCCGCGCAGTCCCGGGGCGTCCCCTCATGGACTCTGTCTGGACGACGCACGCTTGTCTAGTCATACTTATGACCATGACGACACTGTCGCTGGCGGACGCCAAGGCGCACCTGTCTGCCCTTGTGGCTCGGGTCAGCGGCCAGCACGAGCGGGTCTACGTGACGGTCCACGGCAAGCCGTCGGCGGTCCTGGTGGCGACAGAGGACCTCGAGTCCCTGGAGGAGACGATCGAGATCCTGGCCGACGCCGACACGATGCTGCGACTGCACGCCTCGGACGCCGAACTGGCCCACGGCGAAGTCGAGACGGGCGAGGAGCTAGGCGCGGCCATGCGCCGCCGCCTCGGCTCCGGTTTGTGACCGAGGAGCCATCCCCCTACGACCTGGCGATCACGCCGACCGCCCGCCGCCAGTTCACCGAGAACCTGCCCGAGGCAGTCGCCGCGGCCGCGTACGAGTTCATCACCGGCCCGCTAGTCGACAACCCCCACCGAGTCGGCAAGCGGCTTCGACCCCCGTTGGAGGACCGGCACAGCGCGCGCCGCGGCACTTACCGGGTCATCTACCGCATCGACGACGACATCCAGACGGTGACCGTCGTCGATGTCGCCCACCGCCGAAATGCGTATCGGTCTGGTCGTTGACCACCCGTCGTTGAGTTGCCGCCAAGAGCCGAACCAATAACCAGGCGATTTGGCGAGCGCCGCTCACCGTAACTGTCCGCTGCACACCGGACTGGCCTCTGACGTGCAGATACATGACGCTCCGCCACCCGGCCCGTACCGTCACCACCCGCCGGTATCCGTCATTCTTCAGGGGTAAATCATGGGCAGACCGGGGCTGGCGCTCGGAACGGCGGGCAAGATCCGCTTGCATGCCACGGCGTCCGGCTATCGCGCCGTCGCCTGATTGAGGTTTTCTCACCAGCTTCGAGGGCTTGATTGGTGTCGTCGCTGGTCGAGGCCAGGGTTCAAGACGAGGGTGCGGGCTCTCGGGGTGAAGATCGACTCGCCAAAGACCGATCTCCTCTTCCCCGGGAGCCCGCTGCGTCTCACCGTGCCAGCCTGGATGTGTCCGCACCGCGAAGGCGGTGACCGGCTGGGTCGCCCGCTACCGCCGTCGGCCGGGAACCCGTCCGGCGCAGCGGGTCGGCACGGTCCACGCCCAGGTCGTGCTGGCGCTGCGCTGGCTGCGCCACCGTCTGGACGTGCGCATCCTGGCCGCAGACGCCGGGGTCAGCATCGCCACCGCCTACCGCTACCTGCACGAAGCCCTCGAGGTGATCGCCGCGCACGCGCCCGCCCTGGGCGCCGTGCTGGCCCATGCTCGCGCCGTGGGCCTGCCCTTCCTCTGCCTGGACGGCACGCTGATCCCGACCGACCGGGTGGCCACCCGCGCCGAGCGCGGCCATCACCTGTGGTACTCCGGCAAACATCACGCCTTTGGCGGCAGCGTGCAGGTCATCTGCGACCCCGGCGGCTTCCCCCTGTGGGTCTCCGACGTCCGGCCCGGCTCGACCCACGATCTGACCGCCGCCCGCGAGCTGGTGCTGCCGGCGCTGTACCCGCATGCCGCCCGCGGGCTGCCGGTGCTGGCCGACAAGGGCTACACCGGTGCCGGCATCGGGGTGCACGTCCCGATCAAGCACCAGCCCGACGGGCCGCTGCACACCGACACCGCTGCTACAACTCCCTGATCACCGCGCTCCGCGCGCCCACCGAACGGAGCCATGCCCTGCTCGGCCGCTGGCGCGCCCTCGACCGGGTCACCGTCAGCCCGCACCGCATCGGCGCGATTGTCGCCACCGCATTGGTGCTGACCTCACTCGACCGCGGAAACAGGTGAGGAAACCTCACTGACCGGACTTCGGACTTACTCGTCCAGGACTGCTTCTTGCCCGTTTCACTACCGACGGAGTGACCCAGGACCTCGACGCGTTCCGGGCCGAACACGAACGCGTCTACCCGACGGGGATCGGCTGCGCCGTCGCCTACGACAACGACGCCTGGGTGAAGCAGACGGATCGGCTCGCCGGCCGACTGTGGATCACCGTCACCCTTCCCGGGGCTCCTCCGCGACCGATCGAGGTGGTGTTCGGGGCCGCGTTCCGTGGCGACCGGGTCTCGCGGCTGTGGGAGCTGGCCCGACTGGACCGGGCTCGATGCCTTCCCCGACTACTGACTGTGAGCGACCAGCGGTCCTCGCGCCCGCGACCAGCCGTCACCGGACCCGAACGGGCTCACCCGGCGGAGCTGCCCGCGGGCCGGCTCCGGTCGGTGTACAGCAGCTCGGCCGTCGCCTGCTCGATTGCGGCGGCGAGCACGTCGAGGTCCCCGACCACCGAGGGATCGGCAACCAGCCCGAACCCGAGCCGGTCCGCAACCGACAGGACCCCTACCCGCAGCGCGTGGTGCTGCGCGACCTCGACGAGTGGCTGAACGGCGCCGACGGGCGCGCCGAGCACGGTGACCGCCCGGTCGGGGCCCCGGACGTTGGACACGTTGAGCGCGAACGAGCGCCCGCTGCGCTGCAGCCGCTGCGACCAACCGGCCAGGCGAGGTGAGAGCCGAGCCATCCGGTCCATGAGCTCGTCCAGCTCCTGGGCGTCGTGGCGCGCCTTGCGTTCAGCGGTCTCCCGGCGGACGGCGAGCAGCCGCGCCACGGGGTCCGCCTCGTCCACCGGCAGGTCCACACGGAAGTACGAGTCGCGGTTCCCGACCTCGTCGCCGTCGTGGTGCAGGGTCACCGGCACCTTCACCGTCACCCCGCGGAGCGGCCCGTGCCGGTGCTCCAGCCACCGGCGCAGCCCACCGGCCACCACCGCGAGGACGGCGTCGTTGAGCGTCGCCCCGGCCAGCCGGCGAGCGGCCTCGCCCAGCGCCGCCACCGGTGTCACGGCGAGGGCGACCTCCCGCTCGCGGCCGACCCGCGCGTCGAACGGCGAGCGCCGCAGTCCGGGGAGGAGCTCGCCGGTCAGCACGCCGGGCAGCGAGGAACGTCCCCGACCGTCTCCGGACGTCCCGGGGCCGGCAGTCTCGGAGCGGTGTTCTCCGGCGCCTTCCGCGGCCGGCGCCGGGTCCCACAGCACGTCCTCGGCCAGGCGCATGACCGTTCCGCCGTCGGCCAGGGCGTGGTGCACCCGCCACACCAGGAGCGCGCCGCCACCCGCGAGAGTGCCGAGGACGTCCATCCGCCACAGCGGCCGGCCGCGGTCGAGATGCTCCCCGAAGAGTCGGGCCAGTTCGGCGCGCACGCCGGCCTCGTCGAGCGGGCCGACCGCGTCGACGGCCCGGACGTGCGCCGCCACGTCCACCTCGTCCGTGCGCCACACCGGCTCCTCGGACGTCCCGCTCAGCCGCCAGGTCAGCCGGGGCGCGTCCGGCAGCCGCCGGGTGACCGCGTCGCGCAGCTGCCGCAGATCCGGGGCACCTTCCGGCAGGTGGACCACCGTGGCCGTGTGCCCGACCAGCCGGGGACCCTCCAGAGCGAGGATCGCTCGGTCCTCGGCGGTCAGCGGGACCTGCACGGCAGCAGCCTGCCGGTGCGGCGTGGGTCCGGACAAGCGGGATCCCCGGTCCCCTGCCCGTCGTCCCGTCGCGGCGCATCAGGCCGGTGGTGTGCGGACTGCCAGGGGCCGTCGATCCGGAGCCCCCCCTCGGCGGCTGCACGACCGTCCGCCGGTCCCGTCACGAGCCAAGGTCGTCGACAGGCGATCCGGCGACCGCTACGTTGCCGCCCGTCGGCATCGACCGTGCCAGATGGGGGTGTCGTGTCCATCCGCCGAGGGGGCCGCGCCCGGGAACGGAGCGCCCGTCCGCCACTGGAGCCGACCACCCGGTCGGCGGCGTCCGATGAGCACTGAGTTCTGGCTGCACGGGTTCCCCGTCCCGCGCCGGGCCACCGCCCTGGCGGTCCAGGCGGAGGCCTGGGGGTTCGACGGCCTGCTGCTCGCCGACAGCGAGAACCTCGTGGGCGATCCGTACGTGGAGCTGACTCTCGCCGCCCGGGCGACGCGGCGGCTGCAGCTCGGTCCCGCAGTCACCAACCCGGTGACCCGCCATCCGGCGGTCACCGCGTCGGCCATCGCAACGCTGCAGATCGAGTCCGGCGGGCGGGCCGTGGTCGTCCTCGGCCGAGGCGACTCGGCGGTCCGGCAGCTGGGCCTGCACCCGGCCACCACGGAGGAGCTGGAGCAGGGGCTCGACCAGCTGCAGGGCTTCCTCGGCGGCCGGGCCGTTCCCTCCGGCGGTGGGGTCGTCGCCCGCATGGCGTGGATCGACCCATTCCACGCAGGTGACGTTCCGGTGTCGGTGGCCGCGACGGGTCCGACGACCATCGCGCTCGGAGCCCGCCGCTGTGGACGGGTCGACTTCACCGTAGGGGCCGATCCCCGGCGGGTGGCCTGGGCGATCGCCGAGGCACGGCACGCCGTTCCCGACCAGGGGGCTCCGCCCTCGCTCGGGGCCTTCGTCAACGTCGCCGTCCATCCCGACGCCGCGGTCGCGCGGGACCTGGTCCGTGGCAGCGCGGCGATCTTCGCGCACTTCGTCAGCGAGGGTCCGCACGACGTCGTCCCGGACGACGACCGTGCCGTGGTGGAGCGGGTGCGCACGGCCTATGACGAGGCGGCGCACGGGCTCACCACGGCACGTCAGGCGGCACTGCTCCCCGACGCCTTCCTCGACCGCTTCGCCGTCGTGGGCTCCCCCGAGCACTGCACCGCCCGGCTACGGGAGCTGATCGACCTGGGACTCGACCGGATCATCGTGGTCCCCGGCTCCAGGAACGCCGACCCGGAACTCCTGGCCACCTCGGACGAGTTCTTCGCCGGCGAGGTGCTGCCGAGGCTCCGGACCGCGACCGGCGCGGGGTGACCGACCGGATGCTCGCGTAGACCAGCCGTCCTCGCTCGTGCTGCTGGGCACGTCGACGACGCCGCCCGGGCGTGGCCACGTGCCCTCCACTGGCCGACGGATCAGGGCGCCGGGAGCGGCACCTCGGTGACCTCGATCCAGCTGTCACCACCGAAGTGCACGGTGTTGCGGCAGGGGTAGGGCGGCACGGGCATGTCGAACTGCGCGTAGCCCTTGCTCGGGTCTGCGCGCAGCAGGTCGATCCGGCTGGCGAGCTCGAGCCGCAGGGTGTCCCCGCGGCGCAGCAGCGTCGGCCCGGGCGTGAGGCTGAAGCGCAGGACGACCGGCTCGTCCGGGACGAGGGGTTCGCGGCGGCCGGCGTCGATGGCGATCTCCAGTGGTGTGCTGCGGCCCTCCTCCTCGGTGCGGGACACGGGACGGATCGCGCCGAGGGAGAGCTGGTGGCACTCGCCTGCGGCGTCGAGCCGGGACAGTCGGGCCACGACGTAGGAGTCGATCTCGTTGCAGCTGTAGGTGAGTCGGGCGGTGACCGGGCCGGCGAGCGAGGTGTCCTCCTCGACCGGCAGGTCGAAGGCGAGGACCTGGTCGGCCACCTCGTCCAGGCCGCCGAGCTGCGGCAGTCCCAGGGGGACGGCGACCCAGGACCCGGAGCCCACAGCCGTCGCGTTCCGGCTCAGCCGGTGAGTGATGGCGTCCCCGTCCGGGGGTCCGAGGTGCAGACGCCGGACCTCCCCGCCGGCGGGCGGGAAGGCGGTGGCGCTGTCGAAGCGCTCGGCGCCCTCGACCCAGTAGCGCACATGCGGCTGATCGGCGTAGCCGTTGTCGGTGCCGCGCAGGACGTGGTCGAAGAAGGCCAGCGCCTCGCCCTGCCAGGAGTAGACCGGCAGATCGTAGGCCGGCGGGGCGAGGATCAGCCACCGGGAGTCGGCGGGCGTCCCCGCGTTGGCGACCAGGTCGTAGCAGCCGAACTGGTGCAGATTGAAGTAACCGAGGTTCTGCACGACCGTGAAGGGCACCTCGACGTCGCCGAGCGTGGCGGTGGGGCCCTCGGGGATCGTCGCCTGCGCGCGCGTCTTCTCGTCGAACATCCAGGCCGCGTAAATGCGGCGCATGAACTCCACGGGCGTGGCGGTCTCGAAGGACTTGAACATCCCCGACACCCGGCGGTGCACCAGCTGCTCGAGCAGCGGGTGCAGCGGCCCGTTGGTGACCTGGCTGAGGAGCGCACGACGGTCCGGTGACAGACGCTCGTCGTAGTTCTCCTGCGTGTAGTTCGCGCCCATCCAGACGGCGACGAAGAACCAGGCGGGCACGCCGGCGAAGTGGACCAGGTGGCGCCACAGGTCGGTCGACACCTCGTTGCAGAACAGCGCCCTGAGCGCAGGCGGCTTACGCGCGGCGACGCTGAGCTGGGACACGGCGTAGTAGGAGGTGCCGAAGAGGACCACCTCCCCGTTGCACCACGGCTGCTCCGCTGCCCAAGCGATGACCGCCTCGTGGTCGTCGACGTCCTGCGGATCGAAGAACATCACCTGCTCGCCGGTCGAGCGGCCCATCCCCCGGCGCTCGACGACGACGGGGCAGTAGCCGCGGTCGGTGAACACCGGCGGTGAGCCGATCTCGTTCGAGCCGGCCGGGATGCCCGCCGTGGCCTTCTCGGTGGCGTAGCCGCCAAAGGAGACGACAGCCGGATAACGGCCCGGCGCTCGGGGGACGTAGACGTCGGCGTGTAGCTCGGCGCCGCCGGCGACCGGGACGCGCTGGTCGGCCAGCACGCGGTTCCCGAGTCCTTCCATCGCGACGGCGCATGGTTCCCATCCGGCGTACTGCTGGCCGGCGGTCGAGCCTCTGAGGGGGATGTGCGTGCTCATGCCGGTGCCTCTCCAGGGTCGGTGCTGCGGTGGGTGGGGCGAGTTCAGGTGCGGTCCTGTTCGGTGCGCAGGCTGGTGAGCAGCTGGATGAGCACCTGCTCGGCGCGGCCGCGGAACGCCTCTGCGCCGGTGGCCAGGGCGAGGACGGCGATGCCGGTGGAGGTCGCCTGCAACAGGGCGAGTGAGGCCTCGGTCGGCTCGGCGCCGAAGGAGGTGATCAGCGCGGCGCCGAGTGGAGCGATCCCGGCGCCCAGTGCGGAGAAGGCACGTCGCACCTCCCGGTCAGCGTCGGCACTCTGCGTCAGCGCCGTCAGGATCCGCGTCTGTCGGGGGTCGAGGAGCACGTCGACGAGCCCGGCCACCTTCGCTGCCGGGTCCTCGGCCGACACCGCCGCACGCAGGGCCTCGATCCTCCGGCGCACGGCCTCCTCGGCGACGGCGAGCAGCAGGTCGGCCCGCGTGGGGAAGTAGTACGTGAGATGGCTCTGTCGCAGCCCGGCACGCCGGGCGACCCGCGGCTGGGTGAAGCCGCTGAGCCCCTCCTCCTGGATGACGTCGAGCGCTGCCGCCACGATCGCCTCCCGCCTGGCTCCCACGCAGATCCTCCTGGTTGGTCGCCTAACCAATGTGGCGGAGCGCTGCCTTCCGGACAAGAGCCGTAGGCACAGCGCGGCATCTGTGCTCCGCATGGCACGGATGACCCGGAGAACGTTCAGGCGACCGCGTCACCGGCGGGCGCGGGGAGCCGTTTCGCCCGCTGTCCCGCCCGGCGTCAGCGTTCGCGCGGCCTGCTTCCTTGGGTGTTGGCCGCCGACGGCGCGCGGTGATCGCGGAACCGTCCGCCGCCCCGCCGCGCTCGACCAGCCACCCACGCATGACCTCCAGCGCGCGGGTGGTCGTGGAAACGTCCGCGTCTCACTGCGCCGGCCCCGCGGCCCGGGCGTGCGCACGCAGACCGTCTGCGTCGCCTTGCCGATGTCCAGCCCGGCGACCCGCTCGTGCATGACCTCCTCGCCGATCCCTCTTCCGCAGCGCCATCGACGGAGCGCCGTCCGGAGGGCCCTCTGCCAGGACACCGACCCACGCGCTCATGGCAGCAATCAAAGGGGCACCCGAGGGCCCCGCGCCATACACATCTACGGGCTCACCCGCACCACTGTGTCGCGACGTCGCCGGACGGCAGGAGCATTCTCATCCGCAAGGGCAGCGATCAAGATCGCAACCGTTACACGTCTTGCACCTGCGGTACGAAGAGGCGCCCCGTCATCGAGGGCGGGGTGCTCGCGGGCGTCACCGGCGAGGCTCGACGTCTTGCTGCCCGTCGCGATCATGTGTCGCCTTCGCAGTGATTGCCCGCCGATGACGCCTGCCGATGTCCTGGGTGGTTGACGCCTGATAGGAGCCTGGGCTGCGACGGCCCGCAGGTGCGTGCGCTCCCGCCCGGGCGTCGGTGTCGCTGAGCGCGCAGGAGGCCAAGAAGGTGATGGCCGCCGCGCAGACGCACCGCAACGCCGCCCGGTGGACCGTGGGCGCTGGCCGTCGGGCTGCGTCAATCCGAAGCCCTCGCCCTGCGGTGGAGCGATGTCGACCTGGACAACGGCACGCTGAGCGTCCGGCGCAGGCTGCACCGGGTCAGTGGGCAAGGCCTGGTCTACGAGGAGCCGAAGGCCGACCGCAGTCGTCGCAACCTGGCGCTGCCGGCACAGCTCGTCGACGCGTTGCGGGCACACAGAGCGATCCAGCGCGAGGAGCGCATCGCCGCCGGGTCGCTGTGGCAGGACCACGACCTGCTCTTCGCCCAGCCCAACGGCCGGCCGATCGAGCGCACGTCGGACTGGCGTGCCTGGAAGGCCCTCCTGCACCAGGCGGGCGTGCGCGAGGTCCGATTGCACGACGGGCGGCACACCGCAGCGACCCTGCTGCTGTCCGAGGGCGTGCACCCCCGAGTCGTCATGGAGGTGCTCGGCCACGCACAGATGCGCACGACGACGGACATCTACAGCTATGTCATGCCGGCTCTCGGCCGCGACGCCGCCGACCGGATGGGCAGTGCGCTCTGGGGACCGCCGGCACCGTGATGGCTCCAGTGGCCACCACACTGGCACCACAGACGACTCAGGCCGCTCCTCCGAAGGAGGAACGGCCTGGTCATCGGGGTGGAGCTGAGGGGACTCGAACCCCTGACCCCCACACTGCCAGTGTGGTGCGCTACCAGCTGCGCCACAGCCCCGTGCCTCGGCCCGCCCGTCCCGCTCGGGCCAGGTGGAACTGTACAACGCCGGGCGGGCACGACCGCGGCGGGGGTGGCCGCGCGTCGCGCGGCTGCGGGGCCGGTGCTCAGACCTCGACGCCGCGCTCCGCGAGCCACGGCACCGGGTCGATCCGCTGGCCGTTCATGCCCCCCTGGTGCACCTCGAAGTGCAGGTGCGGGCCGGTCGACTGACCCCGGTTGCCCAGCAGGGCGATGGTCTCCCCGGCCTCCACGTACTGCCCCGGCTCGACGAGGATCTCGTCCATGTGGCCGTAGACGGTCACGTCGCCGTTCTCGTGCAGGATGTAGACGGCCAGGCCGAACCCGCTGGCCGCACCGGCCCGCACCACGACGCCGTCGGCTGCCGCCATCTCCGGCGTCCGCATGGGCGCGGCCAGGTCGATGCCGTAGTGGAAGGTCCCCCACCGTCCGCCGAACCCGCTGGTGAACCGCCCGCCCTCGACGGGCAGGACGGTCTTGGGCCGCGCCGCCTCCGCGGCGGCCTCGGCGGCGGCGGCCTCGGCGGCGGCCCGCTCGGCGCGGGCCGCGGCCACCTCCTGCAGCCGCGCCTGGGCCTCGGCCTCGGTGATCGAGGCCATCGGCATGACCTCGACGGCCTCGTCCCCGGTCATCAGCTCGTCCTGGGCGATCTGCACCGCGGACGACCCGGCCGCGGCGTCCGAGGCCCCGTGCAGCCCGAACGCGCCTGCGCCCAGGGCGCCGGCCACCAGGGCGGCGAGCAGCAGGTGCGGACGGCGGTCGCGGGCGCATGGCCGCCGGGCGGTGCGGGGGGTCCTGACGGGAGCCGGGTCGACGGCGACGCCGTCCTCCGCGGCTGCCACGACGTCGGCCACCAGGACGTCGGCCACCACGGCGTCGAGCACCCCGGTGGCCAGGACCTCGGCCGTCTGCTCTGCCACGGGCAGCACCGTGGTCGGCAGGACGGCCGGCACCCGGAGGACGGCGACGTCGTCCAGGGTCGCCCGCGGCGGAGGAACGACGGCGACGAGGGACGACGCCGCGTCATCGGGGCGGACCGGGGGGAAACCGCGCAGCGCGGAGACCCGGCGGTCGGCCGGACGACGGACGTCGGCGCGGCGGTGGCCGCCGGTCCGGGGACCGGGGACCGCCCGGTGCGATCCGCTGGCAGGGCGGACGAGCACGTCCGCGGTCCTCCGGTGGTCGCCCATGCACCTACCCGTCTCGCGGGGAGCGGGCTCAGGGGAGCCCCCGACTCGGTCGTACGCATCCAAACACCACGTGACTGCTTCGTGACCATCTGTACGGCGTGTCGCGGGCGGACACCCCACTGTGTCCTCGGTCACGCCACGCCGGATCCGGGTTTGTGACCCCCGGAGGTGGGGCATGCTCGCTCCCCGGCGTCGAAAAGGTGCGCCGGTCCGACGAGCGCCACCGCCAGGTCTCCAGAGCCGCGGGCCAGCCGCCGTCGGTCCGCCGCGGGCGATCCGCCGGGGACGTCGCCGGTACACCGGCCGTTGCACCACCCGGGTGCACACCACGGGACCGGATGGTCCCATGATCAACCCGGTGCGGCCCTCGGGCGCGCCCCCACCCCCGTGGGTGCGGCGCACCCAGGCCCGCCCCGCCCGAGCACGGCCCCACCACGGCCCGAGCAGGAAGGACCGATGCCTCGATGGCACAGCCCGAGCGCCCCTCGCGGGAGGACCCGCGGCCCGGCGCGACCGCTGCGGTGGCGACGGTGGCGCCCGTCGTCCGCATCCGGCCGCTGACCGACGCGACGCTCGAGCAGCACGGGGCCCGGCTCACCGTCCCCACCTACGACCGCTCGGCGCTGGTCCCGGCCGTCGTGCACCTGAGCGTCGGCGGCTTCTCGCGCGCCCACCAGCTCACCTACTTCGACGAGGTCGCCGAGCGGCGCGTCTCCGACCGGTGGGGCGTCGTCGGCGTCGGCCTGCGGCGCCGGGACATGCAGGAGGCCCTCGCCCCGCAGGACAACCTCTACACCGTCGTCGAGCGCAGCCCCGACGGCGAGCGCGCCCGGGTGGTCGGCGTCCTCACCGACTACCTGTTCGCCCCCGACGCCCCCGGCGCCGTCCTCGACCGGCTCGCCGACCCGCGCACCCGGCTGGTGACGATGACCATCACCGGCGCGGGCTACCTGCTCGACCCCACCTCCGGCGCCTTCACCGTCGACGACGACATCCGGCACGACGTCGAGCACCCCGACGCCCCGCGGACCGTGTTCGGCTTCCTCGTCGAGGCGCTCGACCGCCGCCGGCGGGCGGGCGCCCGGCCGTTCACCGTCCTGTCCTGCGACAACCTGCACCGCAACGGCGACGCCACCCGCGCCGCCGTCACCGGCTTCGCCGCCCTGCGCGACGAGGTGCTCGCCCGCTGGATCACCGACCGGGTGGCCTTCCCGAGCAGCATGGTCGACCGGATCACGCCGCAGACCACCCCGGAGGAGCGTGCGGCCCTCGCTCGCCGCTACGGCGTCGACGACCGCTGGCCGGTGGTCACCGAGCCGTTCTCCCAGTGGGTCATCGAGGACGCGTTCTGCAACGGCCGCCCGCCGCTGGACGAGGTCGGCGTCCGCTTCGTCCGTGACGTCACCGAGCACGAGCTGATGAAGACCCGGCTGCTCAACGCCAGCCACTCGGCGCTGGGCTACCTGGGCACGCTCGCCGGCCACGAGCGCATCGACGTGCTCATGGGCGACCCCGTCTTCGCCGCCTACGTCACCGCCCTCATGGACGACGAGGTCACCCCGCTCATCCCCTGCCCCGAGGGGATCGACCTCGCCGGGTACAAGGCCGTGCTGCTGCAGCGCTTCGCCAACCCGGCCATCGCCGACCGGCTCTCCCGGCTGTGCCGCCGCGGCTCGACCAAGCTGCCCCACCACCTGCTGCCCTCGCTGCGCGAGGCGCTGGCCCAGGGCAGGCCGCACGCGCTGCTCACCCTCGCCGTCGCCGGCTGGGTGCGCTGGCTGCAGCAGACCGACGACGCCGGCCGGCCGCTGCCGGTGGAGGACGACCGCGGCCCGCACCTGCAGGCCCTCGCGCGCGCCGGTGGCACCGACCCGCGGCCGCTGCTGGCCGACGAGCCGGTGTTCGGCGACCTCGGCCGCGTGCCCGGCTTCGCCGACGAGCTGGCCGCCGTGCTGCGCCGGCTGGAGCGCGACGGCGTCCGGGCGACCGTCGCCGCCCTGACGGCCGCCAGCACCCCGCCCGCGCCGGTCCTCAGCATCCCACCCGCGGACGCCCGGTGACCGCCGTCCCCCGCACGGGGGGGCCGGTCCTCCCGCGCGACGTCGTCACCGGCCTCACCGCCCTGCTCTGCGACGCCGACGGCAACCTGTTCCCGTCCGAGGAGCCGGCCTTCGTCGCCTCGGCCGAGGTGACCAACCGCTTCCTGGCCGAGCTCGGCGACGCCCGCCGGTTCACCGCGGAGGAGCTGCGCCTGGCCACCACGGGCATGAACTTCCGGACGACGGCGCGGCGGCTGGCCGCCGAGTCCGGCCGCCCCGAGGTCGACGTCGAGCCGTGGGTGGCCGAGGAGCGCCGCGCGGTCACCGCGTACCTGGGCGAGCACCTGCGGCCGCACCCGGAGACCACCGCGGCCCTCGTGGCGCTCGCACCGCACCTGCGCCTGGCCGCGGTCAGCTCCAGCGCGCTGCGCCGGCTGGGCGCCTGCTTCACCGCCACGGGGCTCGACGGGCTGATCCCGCCGGAGGCCCGCTTCAGCGCCGAGGACTCCCTGCCCACGCCGACGAGCAAGCCCGACCCGGCCGTCTACCTGCACGCCTGCGAGCAGCTGGGCATCGCGCCGGGAGCCGGCCTCGCGGTGGAGGACTCCGTCCCCGGCGCCCTGTCGGCGGTGCGCGCCGGCTGCCCCACCGTGGGAAACCTGCTCTTCGTCCAGCCGGCCGAGCGCGCCGAGCGGGAGGCCGCCCTGCGGGAGGCCGGCGTCCTCACCGTCGTCGGGTCCTGGCAGGAGCTCGCCGACCTGCTGCTGCCCGTCCTGACCGGAGGTGGTCGATGAGGATCGTCTACACCAGCTTCCGCGGCCTGTTCTCCGACAGCCCGCGCGCGATCTACGAGGCACTCGTCGCCCGCGGCGACGACGTGCAGCACACCTGGCTGACCTCCGCCGTCGCCGAGGGCGTGTTCCCGGCCGACGTCGAGACGATCCACTTCGGCAGCCGGGAGAGCATCGCCGCGCTGGAGGCGGCCGACGTCGTCGTCTCCAACGACCACGTGCCGCTGGACTGGGAGAAGCGGCCGGACGCCTTCTACCTGCAGACCTGGCACGGCACCCCGCTCAAGCGGATCCACAACGACGTGCTGTGGGCGCCGGAGGGCCGGCTGGCCTACCTCGAGCACGACATCGCCCGCTGGGACGCGATGCTCTCGCCGAACGCGTACAGCACCGCCCGCTTCCGGCAGGCCTTCGGCTTCCCCCGCCCGATCCACGAGACCGGCTACCCCCGCAACGACCTGCTCAGCAGCCCCCGGCGCGACCAGGTCCGCGCGGAGGTGCGCGCGCAGCTCGGCATCGACGAGGGGAGGACGGTCGTCCTCTACACGCCCACGTGGCGCGACGACCTGGTGTTCGAGGGCACCGGCGAGCGGGACTTCGAGTTCCCCGTCGACCTCGCCGCCTTCACCGAACGGCTCGGCGGGGACCACGTGCTGCTGCTGCGGCTGCACAACATGGTCTCCGACCGGCTGGAGTCCATCGAGGGCCTGCCGGTGCGCGACGTGTCCAACCACCCCGACATCCGCGACCTCTACCTCGCCGCCGACCTGCTGGTCACCGACTACTCGTCGACGATGTTCGACTTCGCGGTCACCGGGAAGCCGATCCTGCTGTTCACCTACGACCTGGCCGACTACCGCGACCGGCTGCGCGGCTTCTACGTCGACATCGAGGAGATCGCGCCCGGGCCGCTGCTGTCGACCGGCGACGAGCTGCTCGACGCCGTCGCCGACCTCGACCGGGTGACCGCCGCGCACGCCGAGCGCTACGCGCGGTTCCGGGAGACCTTCACCGCCCTCGAGGACGGGCACGCCACCGAGCGCGTCCTCGACCTGTTCTTCCCGCGCGGCGGATCCGCCGCCGACGCGGCCGCGACGACCCGAGGAGGGGACCCCAGTGCGCATCGCTGACCTCGCGAAGACCGCCCACCTGCACGGCAGGACGCTCGCCGCCCGGCCGGGCGCCCGCCCACGGCCGGGCTCCCCCCAGGTGGTCATCCTGGCCGCCGGGATGGGCACCCGCCTGGGCCGACCGCTGCCCAAGCCGCTGACCCCGCTGGTCGACGGGCGCAGCATCCTGCACCGCCAGCTCGACACGCTCGAGCAGGTGCTGGGCCCGGCCGTCGACGTCACCGCCGTCGTCGGCTTCCAGTGCGAGCTGCTCATGCAGGCCGCACCCGACCTGCGCTTCGCCTACAACCCGCACTTCGCGCGGACCAACACCTCCAAGAGCCTGCTGCGCGGGCTGCGGACGACCCGCGAGGGCGGGGCGCTGTGGCTCAACGGCGACGTCGTGTTCGACGCCGCCGTCCTGGAGGCCGTGGTGCCCGCGCTGGAGGCCGACGAGAGCTTCGTCTGCGTCGACACCTCCACCGTCGCCGACGAGGAGGTCAAGTACACCCTCGACGCGGACGGCTTCATCGCCGGGTTGTCGAAGACGGTGACCGGCGGCCTCGGCGAGGCCGTGGGGATCAACTACGTGTCCTCGGCGGACAAGGCCACCCTCGTCGAGCACCTCGACGCCGTCGGCGACCAGGACTACTTCGAGCGCGGCATGGAGACGGCGATCGCCGAGGCCGGCCTGCGGTTCCGGCCGCTGGACATCTCGCAGTTCGCCGCCGTCGAGGTCGACTTCGAGGCCGACCTGGATCGGGCCAACGCGATGCTGTCCGGCCCGCGCCCGCACCTGCACCCGGTCCCCGACGGCGCTTGATCGGAACGGCCCCGCTGCAGGGGCCCGCCACGAGCGGAGCGAGTGACGAAGGACCACCCTTCCCCCACGCCTCGCACGCTCGGCGCAGCCCCTGCAGGGTGGCCGTTCCAGCACGTCACCCGCGCCGGGGCGTCAGCCGGCGGGCTGGGGCTCCGGCGCCGGCCGGCGGGCGGCGGCCGGCTCCGGGTCGCGGAAGCGGCGCGCCGCGGCCAGTCCCGCCACGACCAGCCCGGCCCCGCCGGCCACCAGGACGGCGACCGCCACCCGGGCGAGCAGGGGCGGGCCGTTGCTGACCACGTGCGCGCTCCACAGCACGTCGACGTCGGGCAGCCCCTGCACGAGCAGCAGCCACCCCAGGACGACGGCACACAGCCCGGCCACCACCCCGCGGCCACGGCGGCCGGCGACGACCCCCAGCACCGCGACCAGTGCGGCGGTGACCGCGGGCAGCAGCGCGGAGAGCACCGCGGCGGCGTGCGAGGACACCGTCACCGGCGGCTCGGGCGTGCTGGCCGCGTGCCACAGCGCCGCGACCCCGCCGAGGACCAGCGCCCAGCCCAGCGGCCGGGCCGTGCGGGCCAGCAGGCCGGTGGCGGCGGCGACGGCGGCCAGCGCCAGGTGCAGCGTCCAGGTGAGCGCCGGGGACGGCGGCGGGCTCCAGGTCAGCACCCCGCGGACGGTCACCGGCGTCGAGCCGTGCGCCATCGGCACGGTCCACTCCGACACGGTGTGCGCCCGGGTCGGGTCGGCCGCCACCACCGGGGGCAGCTGTCCCTCGCTCATCCAGTGCGTGCGGTGGTCGTGCCACACGTACTGCGCCTCGGTGGAGACCTGCACCCACTCGGGCTCGGCCGCGGGATCGGCCTCCGGCGGGACCGTCGCCCGGCCGTAGCGGTCGAGGTTGACCCAGGTGGCCGGGCTGTGGGCGTTGCGCCAGACGCCGTCCGGGCCGATCCGCAGGTAGGGCTCGTCGGAGTAGCCCGGCACGGTCACCTCGGTGCCGGTGGTGTTGACCACCTCGAGCTCGTCGCCGAACTGCAGGACCCGCACGGCGACCCCAGGCACCGCCGGCTGCACCGAGGTCACCCGGCCGTCGAAGTCGCTGCCGGCGACCTCCCCGCCGACGTGCGCCGCGGCCGGCCCGGCCAGGGCCAGCCAGGCCAGCAGGCCGAGGACGACGACGGCCAGCCGCCCGGCCGCCCGGCGCCCCCGCGCCACCGCTAGGAGGCGGCGGCGACCGCGCGGAGGTCGCCGGCGATGTCCCGCGAGGTGTTGCCGGCGTCGAAGGCGACGTGCGCCTGGTCGTCGGCGCCGTAGAGCAGCAGCAGCGAGCTGTGCAGCCGGCCGTCCTCCTCCGCCAGCGGCACCCCGGCCGACAGCTGCGCCTGGTCGATCGCGTCCTGGGCGCCGGTGAGCCCCACGAACCGGGTGGGCAGGTCGGCGTCGAAGCGGCCCAGGTACTCCCCCAGCACCGCGGGGGTGTCGGCGGCCGGGTCGGTGGTGACGAACACGACCTGCACCTGCTCGGCCAGCGCCGGGTCGACGTCGCGCAGGGCGAGGGCGACGTCGGCCATCGTCGACGGGCAGACGTCCGGGCAGTTCGTGTAGCCGAAGAACAGCAGCGTCGGCCGCCCGGCCGTCGCCGACGCGAAGTCGTAGCTCGCACCCGAGGTGTCGGTGAGGGTGAAGGAGGGCCGCTGGTACGGGTCGCGCAGGTCGATGCCGGCGTAGACGTCGCCCGGCCCCTCCAGCGAGGCCGCCGCGCCGCCGGAGTGGTCGTGTCCCTCCCCGGCCGACGCGGTGTCGTTCCCGGAGCCGCAGGCGGACAGGACCAGTCCGGCGGACAGCAGCAGCGCGGCGAGCCGGCCGCGCGCGGGAGGGGTCACGAGGACACGGTACGTCGGCCCGCCCGGTAGCCGAGGACGACGCCCGCGATGCCCACGGCCAGCGCCAGCAGGGCCAGGAACAGGGCCAGGCCGGCCGGCTCGTTGCTCACCGCGCCGCCGTGGGCGTGCTCGTCCGCGGCCGCCGTCGTGGTGGCCGCGGCCGAGCCGCCGTCCGCCGCTGCCGTCAGGGACAGCGCGGGAGCGGGCTTCTCCGGCTCGGCCTGGCCCTCGACGGTGGGCTCGATCCAGGCCGACTCGGTGCCGTCGCTGTAGGTCTGCACCACCGGGTAGCTCAGGGAGTCGGCGTCGGGGAAGGGGCCGCCCGACAGCGAGAACTCCTGGAACTGGCCGGGGGCGATGCCGCCGCCGGCGTCGGCGCGGAACTCCACGACCGACACGTAGTCGCTGATTTGCTGGCCGTGCACCTCCTCCGGCTCGTCGAGCGTCGCCGAGGTCGTGGAGACCGTCCAGCCGGGCACCGGCTGCGTCTGCAGGGAGGCCATCGCGGCGTCGGCGGGGATAGAGATGCGCACGTCGACCGTGCTCGCGGTGTCGCTCTCGTTGGGCACCCGGAAGGTCAGCTTCCCGTAGCCGCCGGGGGTGGCGTCGTCCGAGGCGACCGTCACGTGCGCCGACGCGACGGTCGCGAGCACGACGGACGCGACCAGGGCGGCGAGGACGGCGGTCAGCACGACACCGGCGCGGGCCAGCGGTCGCAGGAACAGGGTCACGGTTCTCCTCACTCACTCACTCACTCGCGGTGCGCGAGCTCTCAGCGCACCGGGAAGGCGGTGCTGGCGGTGGCCGCGGTGAACTCGTCGAGGCGGACACTCACCGCGAGGGTCCAGGTGCCGGCGCCCGGGATGCTCATCCCGTCGGCCACCCAGTGACCCGGTCCGGCGGGTTCGAGGTCGACGTCGAGCGGCCCGATCTCCTGCTCGCGCTCGGTGAGCGTCACGCGCAGGTCGGCGGGCTGGTCCAGTTGCCCGGCGTCGTCGAACAGGTACAGGTGCAGGGTGTTGGCGCCGGGGCGGGCCGGGTCGACCGACACCTGGACGCTGCCGGACGCGCCGGCCGCCGACTGCAGCGGCAGCGTGACGTCGACCGGCTCGGCGACCGCGGAGCGGGCCGGCGGCGTGCCGACCAGGACGGCGGAGAGCGCCAGCACGACCGCGGCGACGGCGGCCTCGACCAGCACCGAGCGGCGCAGCGGCGCGACGTCCTCGACCGCGCCGCGGGCCTGCGCGGCCGCCCGCTCGCGCGCCGCGGTGGCCACGGTCTCCTCCGCGCCGGCTCCGGCGGCGGCGGCGGCGGCGAAGGCGTGCGCGGTGACCCGGCGGCGCCCGCCGGGCCGCGGCCGGGCGAGCCCGAGGTGCTGCTGCACCCACACCCGCGACACCCCGGCGGCGGCCAGGAGCAGCAGCACCAGGGCGAGCTTGGCCAGCAGCACCCAGCCGTAGGTCGTCGACACCAGCGCCGCCGGCGAGCCGACCTCGCGCACCGACTGGACGACGCCGGTGACCACCAGTGCGGCCACCGAGCCCGAGGCGACCCGCGACCACCGCGGCAGCGCGCCGGCCAGCTCGCCGGCCTCCGCGCCGGGCCGGAGCAGGCCGGCCAGCAGCACGGCCAGCCCGCCCAGCCACAGCGCCATCGCCGCGACGTGCACGGCCGCGACCGCGGTGGCGGCCACCGGCAGCGACCCGGCGACCGGGTGCCCCACGGCGGCGGTGGTGAGGACGACGCCGCCGGCGAGCACGGCCAGGCCGGCGGTCTCCTGCGGCTGCGGCCCGGCGCCACGCCGCCACAGCGGGACGAGCAGGGCGGCCAGCAGCAGCGCCAGCGCCGCCCGGCCGAGCGTGGTCAGCCCGAACGCCGCGGAGGCCGTGGTGGCCAGCAGCGCCGGGTCGAGCACCGAGCCCGGCCCGGAACCGGCCGCGTAGGGGCCCTGGGACAGGAAGGTGAGCACGGCGCCGACGGCCACGGCGAGCAGGCCGGCGGTGGTCAGCCGGCGCACCCGCGGCGAGGCCCAGCCGGCCGGCCAGCACAGCACCAGGAACGCCGGGACGCCGAGGCCGGCGGCCAGCCCGGCGAAGCCGAGGGTCCGCGCGGCCGGGAGCGCCGCCGCCACGAACGGGTCGACGTCGGGGTCGTCGGCCACCGCGGCGGCGTCGGCCAGCTCGCCGTCGCCGACGACGAAGGCGTAGGCCCCGCTCACCGGGTGCGAGTCGGCCGAGACGATCCGGTAGGTGACGACGTAGCTGGCGTCGGGCAGGCCGTCGCGCAGCGGGACGGTGACCGTGTCACCGTCGACCGAGGGCGCGCCGGTGTCGACGCGCTCGCCGTCCTCGCCGAGCACGCGGGCGTAGCCGGCGCCGAGGGAGACGCCCTCGGTGAAGCGCAGGGTCACCGCGCCGGGCGCCGCGTCGAGGCGGGCGCCCTCCCCCGGGTCGGTGGAGACCAGCTCGGCGTGCGCGGCGGCCGGCCCGGCGGTGACGACGCCGAGCCCCAGCCAGCCGACGAGCAGCGCGAGCAGCAGCAGCGCCGGGCGCCGTCGCAGGGCGGGGGTGCTCACGCGGGCACCCGCTCCCCGCCCAGCACCCCGGCCGGTCCGCGGCGCGGGCGCTGCCGCCAGGCGACGACGGCGACCAGCACCGCCCCGGCCAGCAGCAGCAGGTGCGCGGTGGCCCGGTCGGCGTGCACGTGCCCGGCCTGCAGGTCGCGCACGGTCGTGACGGTGAGCAGCACGGTGAAGGTCGCGAGCAGCGGCAGGGCGCCGGCGGCCAGCCGCGGCAGGGCCGCGACGGCGACGAACGCGGCGGCGACGGCGAGGTTCCAGGCCCCGGTCTCGTGCGCCATGTGCACCGGCGCGCTCATCGCCGCGCTGCCGCTGGCCAGGGCCGGCCAGGCCAGCCCGGCCTGGCCGACGCCCGCGGCGAGCAGCGCCAGCCGCAGCGCGGACAGCACCAGGCGCGTGCGGGCGGCGGCGGCCGTCCCGGGCAGCGACTGCGGCAGGGCCGCGAGGACGGCGGCGGTGAGGTCGGGCACCGGGGGCGCCGGGGCCAGCCGGGCGCGGCGGGTGACCTGCCCGGCCGCCCGCACCCAGCCGGCGCAGTCGGGGCAGGCGGCCAGGTGCCGGTCGAGATCGACGGCGGGCATGCCCAGCGGCTCGCCGTCGAGTCGTGCCGAGGCGGCCTCGCGGAACGGTGCACACTGCATGCAGCAGTAGTCGTCGCGGAGGGCCGTCCGGTTCCCGACCGGTCCGACTCGTGCGACGAAGGAGGAACGTGGACGAGCTGGAGCGCGCCGCCGCGGCCGCCGTCGAGGGCGACCCGCTGGCCGCCGCCACCCTCGTCCGGGCCACCCAGTCCGACGTCTGGCGGCTGTGCGCGGCGCTCGGTGACCGGGAGTCGGCCGACGACCTCACCCAGGAGACCTACGCGCGCGCGTTCGCCTCCCTGCACCGCTTCGAGGGCCGCTCCTCGCTGCGGACGTGGCTGCTGGCGATCGCCCGGCGGGTGTGCGCCGACGCCCTGCGGTCCCGCCGCCGGCGGCGGCTGACCCTCGTCCGCGACGACGCCGAGCTGGAGGCGCTCGGCCCCGCGGACGGCGCCGACCGGGTGGGCGAGGGCGCCGCCGTCACCGACCTGCTGGGCCGCCTGGACCCCGAGCGCCGCGAGGCCTTCGTCCTGACGCAGCTACTGGGCCTGCCCTACGCCGAGGCGGCGGAGGTGGCCGGCTGCCCGGTCGGCACGATCCGCTCCCGGGTGGCCCGCGCACGGGCCGACCTGGTCGAGGCCGTCACCGGGCAGGAGGACGACGCCCGCCGGGCCCGGTGAACGGGCACCTGACGGCGTCTGAACAACAGGTGAACGGCGGGCACCGGCCAGGCGGGGCCGCACGGGCCCACATAGGCTCCCCGGCGGTCGTCGGCCGGTACGCCTGGACCGACGCCGTCCCGACGTATGACCGGAGCCACGCGTGCCCTTCAGCCTCACGCCCAAGGACCAGAGCTTCTACCCGCTGTTCACCGCCTCGGCGGAGAACCTGGTGGCCGCCACCGACGTCCTGAGCGACTTCATCCACGACCACGCCCGCCGGGAGGAGCTCGCCGCGCGGCTGCGCGAGCTCGAGCACGCCGGCGACCAGTCGACGCACGCCATCTTCCGGCAGCTGAACTCCAGCTTCGTGACGCCGTTCGACCGCGAGGACATCTACAACCTGGCCAGCGACCTCGACGACGTCATGGACTTCGTGGAGGCCGCCGCCGACCTGGTCGTCCTCACCGGCCTGGGCACGCTGCCGGCGGAGATGAGCCAGCAGACGGCGCTGCTGCAGCGGGCGGCGCAGACCACCGCCGAGGCCATGCCGCGGCTGCGCACGATGAAGGACCTCTCCGAGTACTGGATCGAGGTCAACCGCATCGAGAACGAGGCCGACAAGCTCTACCGCCGGCTGCTCTCCCGCCTCTACAGCGGCGAGTTCGACGCGCTGGAGATCCTCAAGCTCAAGGAGGTGGCCGACCAGCTCGAGGAGGCCGCCGACGCCTTCGAGCACGTGGCCAACGTCGTCGAGACGATCACGGTCAAGGAGTCCTGACCGGCGATGGACGCGGTCTTCCTCGCGCTCGTCGCCATCATCGTCGTCGCGCTGGCCTTCGACTACACCAACGGCTTCCACGACGCGGCGAACGCGATCGCCGTCGCCGTCTCCACCAAGGCGCTCACCCCGCGGGTGGCGCTGGGGCTGGCGGCGGTGATGAACCTGGTCGGGGCCCTGCTCTCGACCGAGGTGGCCAAGACCGTCGGCGCCGGCATCATCGACGCGCCCCAGGGCAGCGAGGGCCTGGAGATCGTCTTCGCCGCGCTCATCGGCGCGATCGTGTGGAACCTGATCACCTGGTACTTCGGGCTGCCCTCGTCGTCCTCGCACGCGCTCATCGGCGGGCTCGTCGGCGCCGCGCTGGCCGCGGCGCACTCGGTGCAGTGGATGGGCATCCTCGACAAGGTCGTCATCCCGATGGTGCTCTCGCCGCTGGTCGGCTTCGGCCTGGGCTACCTGTTCATGCTGGCGATCCTGTGGACCTTCCGGGGCGCCAACGTGACCCGCGCCAACCGCGGCTTCCGGTACGCCCAGATCGCCAGCTCGGCGACGATGGCGCTGGGCCACGGCCTGCAGGACGCGCAGAAGACGATGGGCATCATGACCCTGGCGCTGTACACGGCCGGGGAGATCGACACCTTCGAGGTGCCGCTGTGGGTCGTGCTGGCGGCAGCCGGCGCGATCAGCGCGGGCACCTACTCCGGCGGCTTCCGCATCATGCGCACGCTGGGCCGCCGCATCATCCAGCTCACCCCGGCCGGCGGGTTCGCCGCGCAGACCGTGGCCTCGGGCGTCATGGTCACCACCGCGACGGTGTTCGCCGTCCCGGTCTCGACCACGCACATCACGACGACGTCGATCATGGGTGTCGGGGCCACCCGGCGGCTGTCGGCGGTGCGCTGGGGCGTGGCCGGCAACATCGTCGTCGCCTGGGTCGTGACCCTGCCGGCCGCCGGCGCGGTGGCCGCGCTGGCCTACTTCCTCACCCACCTCGTCGTCTCCTGAGCCGGGCGTGACCGGCCCGGCGTCCGCGCCGGTCGAGCTGGGGACGGCGCGGGGGCGGTGGCTGCTGCTGGCCACGGTGCTCGCCTCGGGGATGGCCTTCCTCGACGCCACCGCCGTCACCGTGGCCCTGCCGGCCATCGGCGCGGACCTGGACGCCGGCCTGGCCGGCCTGCAGTGGACGGTCACCGGCTACACGCTGGCGCTGTCCTCGCTGATCCTGCTCGGGGGCTCGCTGGGCGACCGGCTGGGTCGCCGCAGGGTGTTCCTGGTCGGTGTCGGCTGGTTCGCCGGCGCCTCGCTGCTGTGCGGCCTGGCCCCGGGCACCGCGCAGCTGGTCGCCGCGCGCGTGCTGCAGGGTGTCGGCGGGGCGCTGCTCGCGCCGGGCAGCCTCGCGCTGGTGCAGTCCTCGTTCCGGCCGGCCGACCGCGCCCGGGCCATCGGCCTGTGGTCGGCGCTCGGCGGCATCGCCGGTCTGGCCGGGCCGCTGCTCGGTGGCGCGCTCGTGGACGCCGGGAGCTGGCGACTGGTCTTCCTGCTCAACGTGCCGGTGGCCGTCGTCGTGCTCGCCGTCGCCGGGCGGCACGTGCCCGAGAGCCGCGGCGGCGGCCGGCACGGGCGCTTCGACGTCGCCGGCGCCGCGCTGGGTGCCGCGGCCCTGGGCTGCCTGACCTACGCGCTGATCACCGCCGGGGAGCGTGCCTCGGTCCTCGCCGTCGGACCGCCCGTGGCGGCCGCCCTGGCGGCGGGGACGGCGTTCGTCGTGCGCGAGCGCCGGGTGGCCGAGCCCGTGCTGCCGCCGCGGCTGTTCGCGTCCCGGCAGTTCACCGGCGCGAACCTGGCCACCTTCGCCGTCTACGCCGCGGTGGGCGGGCTGTCGCTGTTCCTCGTCCTGCAGCTGCAGACGGTGCTGGGCTACGGGGCGACCGCGGCCGGCGCCGCCGTCCTGCCCTCGATCCTGCTGATCACGCTGCTGTCGTCGCGGGCCGGGGCGCTGGCCGCGCGGACCGGGCCCCGGCTGCCCATGACCGTGGGACCGCTGGTGGCGGCGGCCGGCACGCTGTGGCTGGCCGGGGTGGACGGCACCGCGCCCTACGCCGTCGAGGTGCTGCCCGGGTCGCTGCTGCAGGGGCTGGGCATGGCGCTGACCGTGGCGCCGCTGACCGCGACCGTGCTGGCCGCGGCTCCCGAGTCGATGACCGGGGTGGCCAGCGGGGTGAACAACGCCGTCGCGCGGGCCGCGCAGCTGCTCGTCGTCGCCGCGCTGCCGGTGGCGGTGGGGCTCTCGGGCGACGACTACGCCGACCCCGCCGCGTTCACCGGCGGCTTCCGGGCGGCCCTGCTGGTCTGCGCCGGGCTCTTCACCCTGGGCGGGCTGGTGTCGTGGGTGACCATCCGCCGCGACGTCCTGGCCGGGTGACCCGGACCTCCCGGCCCCGGGTCGGCGATTGTCGATCGATCTGGTAGACATAGGACCCATGGCGGGGACGGCGGTGCTCCTGGTGGGGCGCATCCACGTCGACCTGCTGCGCGTCTGCACGGCCGCCTGTCCGCGGCGCTGACGTCCCGCGCCGTCCCGGCGCCGCTGCCCAGCACACACGTCCCGCGACGAGTCGCGCCCTCCCGCGCGCCCGCGGCCCGCCACCTCCCTGAAGACCAGGAGCCCCACCCGTGAAGACCCTCGTCCTGCTCGCGGTCGCCGGCCTCGGCGCGCAGCTCGTGGACGGCAGCCTCGGCATGGCCTACGGCGTCACCTCGACGACGCTGCTGCTCGCCTTCGGCACCAACCCCGCCGCCGCCTCCGCCACCGTCCACTTCGCCGAGATCGGCACCACCCTCATGTCGGGCGCCGCGCACTGGCGGTTCGGCAACGTCGACTGGAAGGTCGTCGCCAAGGTCGGCATCCCGGGTGCGGTCGGCGCCTTCATCGGCGCCAACGTGCTCTCGAGCCTCTCCACCGAGGTCGCCGCCCCGGTGATGTCGCTGATCCTGCTCGCGCTCGGCACCTACCTGCTGGTCCGCTTCACCCTCCGCGGCATCGACCGGCGCAACCTCGGCAAGCCGGTGCGCAAGCGCTTCCTCACCCCGCTCGGCCTGGTCGCCGGCTTCGTCGACGCCACCGGCGGTGGCGGCTGGGGCCCGGTCGGCACGCCGGCGCTGCTGGCCAGCGGCCGGATGGAGCCCCGCAAGGTCATCGGCTCGATCGACACCTCGGAGTTCCTCGTCGCCCTGGCGGCCAGCGTGGGCTTCCTCCTCGCCCTCGGCACGCAGGGCGTCAACTGGCTGTGGGCGCTCGGCCTGCTGGCCGGTGGCCTGGTCGCGGCCCCGCTCGCCGCCTGGCTGGTCCGGCACGTGCCGCCGCGGCTGCTGGGCTCGCTGGTCGGCGGGATCATCGTGCTGACCAACACCCGCACGCTGCTCAAGAGCGACTGGATCGACGCCTCCGACCCGGTCCGCTACGCCGTCTACGCGGTGATCTACGCGATCTGGGCCGCCGCCGTCGTCCACTCCTACCGCCAGTACCGCAAGGACCGCGCGCAGGAGTCGGCCGACGCCCTGGCCGTCGAGGCCGCCCGGCTGGCCGAGGCGGACGCCGACGAGCACCCGGTCCCGCCGGCCGACGCCGCCGACGCCGCGGACCTGGAGCGCAGCCTGCGCGCCGGCCGTCCCGCCGACCCACGCGACTGAGGCGGACCCAGCACGACGCAGGAGGCCCCGTCCGGCAGCTGCCGGACGGGGCCTCCTGCCGTCCCGGGAGCGGGGCGATGATCAGGTGACCTGATCATCGAGCGTCCTCCCTCACCGTGGGACGTGAGGGAGGACACCGCACGATCAGGTCACCTGATCATCGCGCGGCCCGCGCGGAGTGCTGGGAGGTCCCTCAGACCGCCCGGGTCGCCGGCAGGTCGGGCACCTGGGGCAGCGGCTGGGACCGCGCGGCGGCCATGACCATCTGCGGCGAGCGGGGCAGCCCGCGCCGCGTGCACAGGCGCAGCGCGCGGACCCCGGTGATGACGTCGGTCTCCGGCGGGACGACGAGCAGGTCGGCGCGCCGGTTCCCCCCCGCCCAGCTCAGGCAGACCACGCCGGGGTCCATGCTGCTGAAGCCGCCGGTGCGCACGATCCGGTCGTCGACGACGACCTTGCGCGGGGCCGGGAGCCACGGGGCGAGCGGATAGGTGAAGCGCTCGATGCGCAGGCCGCGCCGATCCAGCGCCGCCACGAGCTCGGGCACCTCGACGGCCAGGTCCCGGCTGCGCGGGAACCACGCCCCGTCGAAGGGGTTCTCGCCCGACCCGACGTCGGCGCGCAGGCTCACTCGGACGTCGATGCCACCGCGGAAGCCCTCGGGGCCATGCACCACCCGGGTCGTCGTCATCAGCGTCAGCCTCCCGCTCGTTGCACCGCGGGCCCGCGTCCGGGTCCGCGCGTCGACCGTAGGTCGGCGGCCCGGCGCGCCCCCGCGCGTTCCGCCCGGGCCTGTCGCCGCTCCCCGGCTCGTCATCACCTGCCGTCACGGCCCGGTGACGGCGCCGCCCCGGCACGTCCCGGGAACGCGCCGAGGCCCCCCGACCGCAGCGGCGGTCGGGGGCCTCGGGAGCCTGCGGCTCAGGCCTTGGGCTTGCGGTTCTTGGCCTTGCCGCGCTCGGTCTGGTCGAGCACCACCTTGCGGATGCGGACCGAGGCCGGGGTGACCTCCACGCACTCGTCCTCGGCGCAGAACTCCAGCGCCTGCTCCAGGTTCAGGATGCGCGGCGGGATCAGCCGCTCCAGCTCCTCGGAGGTGGACTTGCGCATGTTGGTGAGCTTCTTCTCCTTGGTGATGTTCACGTCCATGTCGTCCGGACGGGAGTTCTCACCGACGATCATGCCCTCGTAGACGTCCGTGCCCGGCTGGACCATCATCGAGCCGCGCTCCTGCAGCGAGAACATCGAGTACGTCGTCGCCACGCCCTGCCGGTCGGCGACCAGCGAGCCGGTCGGGCGGGCGCGCATGTCGCCCAGCCACGGCTCGTAGCCCTCGAGGTTGTGGTTGAGGACGCCGGTGCCGCGGGTCTCGGTGAGGAACTCGGTGCGGAACCCGATCAGGCCGCGCGAGGGGACGATGTACTCCATCCGCGCCCAGCCGGTGTCGTGGTGCACCAGGTTCTCCAGGCGCCCGCGCCGGGTGGCCAGCGCCTGGGTCAGCGTGCCCACGTACTCGCCGGGGGTGTCGATGGTGACCCGCTCGACCGGCTCGTGGAGCTTGCCGTCGATGGTCTTGGTGACCACGGTCGGCCGGCCGACGGTCAGCTCGAACTCCTCGCGGCGCAGCTGCTCGACCAGGATGGCCAGCGCCAGCTCGCCGCGGCCCTGCATCTCCCAGGTGTCGGGGCGCTCGGTGGGCAGCATCCGCACCGAGACGTTGCCGACCAGCTCCTGGTCGAGGCGGTTCTTGATCAGCCGGGCGGTGAGCTTCTTGCCCGAGCGGCCGGAGAGCGGCGCGGTGTTGATGCCGATGGTGATCGAGATCGACGGCTCGTCGACGGTCAGCGGCGGCAGCGGGCGCGGGTCGTTCGGGTCGGCGAGGGTGTCGCCGATCATGATGTCCTCGATGCCGGCGACGGCCACGAGCTCGCCGGGGCCGGCGCTTTCGGCCGGGGTGCGGGTGAGCCCCTCGGTGACCAGGAGCTCGGTGATCTTGACGTTTTTGATGGTGCCGTCGGTCCGGCACCAGGCGACCGTCTGGCCGTTCTTCATCGTCCCGGAGTGGATGCGCAGCAGCGCCAGCCGGCCCAGGTAGGGCGAGGCGTCGAGGTTGGTGACCTGCGCGCGCAGCGGCTCCTCGGCGTCGTAGGTCGGCGCCGGGATGGTGTCCAGCAGGGTCTTCACCAGCGGCGCGAGGTCGGGGCTGTCGGGGCTGGTGCCGTCGGCCGGCCGGGTGAGCGAGGCCTGCCCGGTCTTGCCGTTGCTGTAGACGATCGGGAAGTCGAGGTTGTCGACGTCCATGCCGGAGTCCTCGAGCAGCTCCATGAACAGCTCGTAGGTCTCGTCGACGACCTCGCCGATGCGCGCGTCGGAGCGGTCGGTCTTGTTGACCACGAGGATGACCGGCATCCCCTTGCCGAGCGCCTTGCGCAGCACGAAGCGGGTCTGCGGCAGCGGGCCCTCGGAGGCGTCGACGAGCAGGACGACGCCGTCGACCATCGACAGCCCGCGCTCCACCTCGCCGCCGAAGTCGGCGTGGCCGGGGGTGTCGACGATGTTGACCGTCACCGGGTTGCCGTCCTCGTCGGCCAGCCGGATGGCGGTGTTCTTCGCGAGGATGGTGATACCGCGCTCGCGCTCGAGGTCCATCGAGTCCATGACGCGGTCCTGCGTGGAGTCGTTGTCCGTCCCCTCGCCCTTGGCGCGCCCGAGGGCGCCCGCCTGGCGGAGGAGGGCGTCGACCAGGGTGGTCTTGCCGTGGTCGACGTGGGCGATGATCGCCACGTTGCGCAGGTCGTCGCGGGTGGGCATGCGGGAGGGCACCTCGGGGAGTCTGGGGACGCCGCGGCAGTGCGCGCACGCGGCATCACGAGTAACGGCCGCCGGCCCGGCGACCTTCCCATGCTAGGCGCTCAGCCGGTGCTCCCCTGCCGCCACGGAGACCCGACCACCCGTGACAGCGGCCATCCGTGAGCAGGCTCACGGGCCCGGGCGGCCCACCGGGGTGGTCAGCGGGGTGGTCAGCGGGTGAGCTCCCCGGGCCGCGGCCGGTCGGCCACCGCGTAGCTCACGCCGGCGGCGGCCAGCGTCACCAGGCCGACCGCCAGCCAGGCCGACAGCCCGACGCCGAGGGCGAGCACGTGCGCGAGGACGAACGCGCCGACGTAGAGGGCTCCCAGTCCGAGCGCGACCGCCCAGCCGCGACGCTGCACCCACAGCCGGCCCGCGCCCAGCCCGCCGGCGAGGAACACCGCACCACCCAGGGCGCGGATGCCGGTGCCCTGCGCGACGCCGAAGCCGGCCGCCAGCCCGACGGCGACGAGGGCGGCGGAGGACAGCCGGGTGCGGGCACGGGTCAGCGCGGACGTCGTCATGCCCCCAGTGTCCCCGGATCCGCGCGGGCCCTGCGGGGGTCCGGCGGTGACCGCCGCGCGCCTCCTGGATCCCGCCGACGCCCCGGCGCTGCTGGAGATCGCCAATGCGGACCGAGACTTCCCGGTACGGCCTGGCGCGGCGGTACCTGCGCATCGCCGGCCGCTGGCAGGACCATGTGCTGTTCCAGCTGCTCGACCCCGCGGCGGCGTAGCGGTTCCTCGTCAGCAGGTCGCGGCGAACTCCTGCACCCGCGCGAGGAAGCGCTCGGGCGCCACGAGGTGCAGGTGGTGGCCCAGGGGACGGCCCCGCTCGTCGGTCCAGACCTCGAGGGTCGCGGTGGGCACCCGGTCGGCCAGCCACGCGGCGTACCCCGGTCCCGGGTCGCGGCCGTGCAGCGCGAGCACCGGCACGGTCATCCCCGCGGCGATGCCCTCGGCGAGCGCGGTCAGCGACTCCGGCGTCCCCTCGAGGTAGAGCGCCCAGGTCGCCAGGACGACCTCCTGCCGGAACCGGCGGCGCCGGGCGAGGGCGGCCGTCGTCTCGTCGTCCATGGCGCCGCGGCCCCACTCGAACACCGCCGCCATGACGGCGTCGAAGCCGATCTGCTCGACCATCGACACGGCCGTCCGCACGCTCTCCCGCAGGCGGGCCAGGGTCAGCGGCAGGTCCACGAGGACGAGCCCGCGGGTGGGATGCCGCCCGGCGTGGACGCAGGAGACCAGCCCGCCCAGGCTGTGCCCGACCACCAGGGGGAGACCCTGCAGCCCGGTCGCGGCCCAGGCAGCCTGGACGTCGTCGGCCATGTCCGCGAGCTCGTAGCCGTCGCCGTCGGGTGAGTCGCCGTGGCCCCGCAGGTCCATCCGGACGACGGTGGCGGACCCGGCCAGCGCCGGGACCAGTGGGTCCCAGAACGACCGGTCCTCGGCGAGGCCGTGCACGAGGAGCAGGGGCGGCCCCTGCCCTTCGACGGTCGTGGCCAGGGGGACCGTCCGCGCGACGCTCACCCCGGAGATCCTGGCGGCACGCCCCCGGACGCGACAGGGCCCCGGACGCTCTGCGCGTCCGGGGCCCGGTGACGTGCTGGAACGGCCGCCCTTCAGGGGCCCGCGCCGAGCGGAGCGAGGCGTGGGGGAAGGGTGGTCCTTCCTCAGGCGGTGCGGAGCACGGCCTCGATCTCGAGCTCGACGTCGATCTTGTCGCCGACGACCACGCCGCCGCCGTCCATCGGCATGTCGATGTCGACGCCGTAGGCCTTGCGGGAGATGGAGGTCTTGGCGCTGAAGCCGGCGCGGGTGCCGCCGTAGGCGTCCGGGCCGAAGCCGTTGAGCTCGAGGGCCAGGGTGACCGGCTTGGTGATGCCCTTGATGGTCAGGTCGCCCTCGACGGTCCAGTCGTCACCGTCGGCCACGACGCCGGTGGAGCGGAAGGTCATCACGGTGTGGTTGCCGACGTCGAAGAAGTCCGCCGAGCGGATGTGCGCGTCGCGCTGCTCCTGGCGGGTGTCGATCGAGTCCATGTCGATGGTCGCGGTGACCGAGGACTGCGCCGGGTCCGCGGCGGTGACGATCTCGCCGGAGAAGCGCGTGAAGTAGCCGCGGACCTTGCTGACCATCATGTGCCGGACGGAGAAGCCGACGGTCGAGTGGGCGGCGTCGATGTCCCAGGTGCCGGCGAGGTAGCCGGGGATCCGGACGGCGGTGGTGCTGGTCATGGGGACTCCAGGTGATTGAGCGTTTTACCTTCTACCTGCACAGCGTAGTTGAGTGCTCATCTATTCCGCTAGTACCCTGGGGACATGACGACGGAGGTGTCGCCCGCCGGCGGCGCGGGACTGCCCGCCGGCGGGACACGCTGGCTCGACGCCGAGGAGCAGCGGGCCTGGCGGGCCTGGCTCTACAGCACCCAGCTGCTGCACGACCGGCTCGACCGCGAGCTCACCCGGGCGACCGGCATCCCGCACGCCTACTACGAGATCCTCGTCCAGCTGTCGGAGACGCCGGGCCGGCAGATGCGGATGAGCGAGCTCGCCGACCGCTGCCTGTCCTCCCGCAGCCGGCTCTCCCACGCCGTCTCACGGCTGGAGGAGCGCGGCTGGGTGCGCCGGCAGGAGTGCGCCGAGGACGGCCGCGGCCTGCTCGCCGTCCTCACCGACGACGGGTTCGCCGCGCTGGAGGCCGCCGCGCCGGTGCACGTCGAGGGCGTGCGCACCCACCTGTTCGACCAGCTCTCCCCCGAGCAGGTCGCCGCGGTGCGCGACATCGGCGAGACGCTGCTGCGCCACCTCGACCCGGACTGAGCCCGGCCCCGTCCCTCACTGTCAGCCGAGGACGGCGTCCTCCGGCGGTGCCGGCCAGCGCGGGACCCCGGCGACCTCGCCATGGCCGAGCGGGGCGGTGAACTCCGGCGCCCGCTTGTCGAGGAAGGCGGCCACGCCCTCGGCGACGTCGGGCCCGCCGTAGAGCTCGAGCAGCGCCCGCGTCTCCACCCGGTGGGCGTCCCACGGCGAGGCCGCGCCGAGCATCGACCACAGCATCTGCCGGGCGGCGGCGACGGCGACCCCGGAGGTGTTGTCGGCGATCTCGCGGGCCAGCGCGTACGCGGTGGGCAGCAGTTCGGCGTCGGGCACCACCCGCGACACCAGCCGCCCGCGCAGCGCCTCGGCGGCGTCGAACACCCGCCCGGTGGCCACCCACTCCATCGCCTGGCTGATGCCGACCACCCGCGGCAGGAACCACGAGGACGCGGCCTCCGGCACGATGCCGCGGCGGGTGAAGACGAACCCGAACCGGGCCGACTCCGCGGCGATCCGCACGTCCATCGGCAGGGTCATCGTGGCGCCGATGCCGACCGCCGGGCCGTTGACCGCGGCGATCACCGGCTTGCGCAGTGCGGCGAAGGGCAGTGCGGCGACGCCGCCCCAGTCCCGCGGGAGGCCGTCGATGCTGCCCCGGCCGGGGCCCCCGCCGTCGGTGGGGACCGGCCGCGCGCGGTCGGCGAAGGAGCCGGACCCCGAGCTCAGGTCGGCGCCGGCGCAGAACGCCCGCCCGGCCCCGGTGACGACGACGACCCGTACCGCGTCGTCGGCGTCGGCGGCCGCCGCGGCCTGCGCGAGCTCGGCGGCCATCCCGGGGGTGAAGGCGTTCAGCTTCCCCGGCCGGTGCAGGGTGAGGGTGGCGACGCCGTCGGCGACCTCGTACCGCAGCTGCTCGGGGGTCATCCCAGGGCGCCGGCGACGGCGAGCCGGGCGACGGCGTCGAGGTGCTCGGCGGCGTCCCCGAGCAGCAGCCGGTCGACCTTGGCGCGGCGCCAGTACAGGTGGGCGTCGTGCTCCCAGGTGAAGCCGATCCCGCCGTGCACCTGCACCACCGTCTCGGCGGCCCGCTCGAACACCTCCGCGGCGTAGGCCTTCGCGGCGGAGGCGGCCAGTGGCAGCTCCGCGGGTGCCGAGTCGGCCGCCCAGGCCGCCCACCACACCAGCGAGCGCAGCTGGTCCACGCCCACCCAGGCGTCGACGAGCATGTGCTTCACCGCCTGGTAGGAGCCGATGACCCGGCCGAACGCCTCGCGCTGCCGGGCGTAGTCGACGCCCATGAGCACCGCCCGGTCGGCCGCCCCGAGGTCCTCGGCGGCCATGACCACCGCGCCCACCGCGCGGGCGCGGGCCCACAGCTCGGCGGCGTCCTCGACCAGCACCCGCCGGGAGGTCAGCCGCACCGAGGCCAGGCCGCGGGTGGCGTCCAGCGGCCGGCCGCGCACCACCTCGCCCTCGCCGACGACGAGCGCGCCGTCGTCGAGGCCGAGGAACAGCGTGGCGTCGGCGGCGTCGACCGACGGCGCCGAGCCGGTGACCGGCCCGTCGAGCACGGCGATCGCGGCCGAGCCGTCGGCGAGCTGCGCGGCGAGGTCGGGTGCGCCCTCCAGCAGCACCGCCGCCCGGGCCGCGGTCACCAGGGACGGCCCGGCCAGCACCGCGCCGCCCTGCTCGGCGACCACGGCGAGGTCGAGCACGCTGCCGCCCGCTCCGCCGGCCGACTCGGGCACGGTGATGCCGAGGAAGCCGATGTCGGCCAGCGCCTTGCGGCCGGGCGCGGGCGCACCGTCGCCCTCGAGCGCCGCGCGGGCCGCGGACAGCGACACCGAGCCGGTGTAGAACGCGCGCGCGCCGGCGGCGGCGTCGCGCTGGTCGTCGGAGAGGTCGAAGTTCACCTGCGTCCTCCCGAGAACGGAGCGGTCTTGTCGGTGCGCGGCTCGGAGGGGAGGCCCAGCACCCGCTCGCCGAGGATGTTGCGCAGCACCTGGTCGGTGCCGCCGGCGATGGCGATGCCGGGCACGTAGGCCGCCGCCTTCTGCCAGGTCTCGTCGCCGTCGGCGGTGGCCGCGTGGACCGCGTCGTCCCCGAGCAGCCGGACGCCGGCGTCGGAGACCAGCCGGGCCGCGGCGGTGCCGCCGAGCTTGCCGGCGCTGGCCTCCGGCCCGGGCACGCCGCCCTGCGACAGCGTGGTGAACCGGCGGTAGCCGGTGTAGCGGGTGGCGAGCGAGGCCACCAGCGCGCGACCCACCGCCTGCCGGGCCAGCACCTGGCGCTCGGGGTCGAGGGCGGGCAGCCGGTCGCGGGCGTGCGCGGCCAGCGCCTCCGCGGACTGGCCGATGTCGCTGCCGGCGCCGCCGATGGCCACCCGCTCGTTCATCAGCGTCGTCAGCGCCACCCGCCAGCCCTCGCCGGGCTCGCCGAGCCGCTCGGAGTCGGGGATGCGGACGTCGTCGAAGAACACCTCGTTGAACCCGGCGTCCCCGCTCATCTGGCGCAGCGGCCGCACGGTGACGCCGGGGGCGTGCATGTCGACGACGAACATCGTCAGCCCGGCGTGCTTGGGCCGCTCGGGGTCGGTGCGGGTGAGCAGGATGCCGTGGTCGGCGACGTGCGCGAGCGTCGTCCAGACCTTCTGGCCGTTGACCACCCAGTCCTCGCCGTCGCGGACGGCGGAGGTGCGCAGCGCCGCGAGGTCCGAGCCCGACGCCGGCTCGCTGAACAGCTGGCACCACACGTCGTCGGCGCGCAGCAGCCGGGCGAGGTAGCGGGAGCGCTGGTCGTCGCTGCCGTGCGCGATGACGGTGGGCCCGCACATGCCGATGCCGATGTGGTTGATCAGCGTGGGCACCCGGGCGCGGGAGAGCTCCTGGGCCACGATCGCCTGCTGCACCAACGTGCCGCCCTGCCCGCCGTACTCCCGGGGCCAGGTGACGCCGACCAGCCCGGCGTCGGCGAGCACCCGCTGGGTGGCGCGCAGCTCGGCCTCCCGCAGCCGCGCGTCGGCCGACTCGCCCGGCCGCACGTGCAGCAGCTCGGCGTCGTGCTCCTGCAGCACGGCGCGCACCTGCGCGCGGTAGGCGGCCTCGTCGGGGGTGTCGTCGAAGTCCACGGGCAGCACCTCTCGTCGTCGGCGGGACCGCCGCAGCGTGACAGCGGTCACCCCGAACGGTCAACGGTGACTGTTGGCGGACGCGTGTCACGCCTACCCTGCGCCGGGTGACCGCCCCCGTGCCCGGCGAGGGACCGCCGCCGACCCGTTCGGCGCGCTCGGCCGGCAGCCGGGCGCTGATCCTCGACGCCGCCGTCGCCTGCCTGGTCGAGGACGGCTACGCGGGCGCCTCCACCCTCGCCGTCCAGGCCCGGGCCGGGGTGTCGCGCGGCCGGCTGCTGCACCACTTCCCCTCGCGCGCCGAGCTGCTCGTGGCCGCCGCCGCCCACCTGTCGACGACGCTGCTGGCCGGGGTCGAGCGGCGCGCGGCGGCGCTGATGGCCGACCAGCCGCCCGGGCCCGAGCGGGTCGACCGCGCCATCGACCTGCTGTGGGCGACCTTCCACGAGCCACCCTTCTGGGCGGCGATGGAGCTGTGGACGGCGGCGCGCACCGACCCGGGGCTGCGCGCGGCGCTGCAGGTCGAGGAGCGCCGGCTGCGCGCGGCGATCCGCCGGGTGGCCGACGGGATCTGGGGCCCGGAGGTCGCCGCCGCGCCGCTGTACGCCGAGCTGTGCGAGCTGCTGTTCACCAGCATGCGCGGCGTGGCCTGCGTGTACGCCTTCGCCGACCGCCCGGCGGCCACCGACCCGCACCTGGCGCTGTGGAAGCGGCTCGCCGCCCGGATGCTCTTCCCCCCGGGCTGACCCCGCGTCCGGTCCGGTCAGGGTTGACCGCCGCTTCGGGCGCCCAGCAGCATGACGCGCGTCACACCCCGACCGAGGAGGACCCGTGAGCGCCCCGATCCCCACCCTGCAGGGCCGTGGCATGACGGCGGCCGACCAGCTCGCCCGCTGGGCCCGCCGGACCCCGGACGCCTGGGCGCTGCGCTTCGAGGGCGGCGGGCGCACCTACGCCGAGGTCGACGAGCGGGTCACCCGGCTGGCCCGCGTCCTGGCCGACCGCGGCGTCGGCACGGGCGACCGCGTGGCGGTGCTGGGCCTGAACTCGATGGAGGTGTGGGAGGCCCACCTGGCCGGCGTCCGGCTGGGCGCCGTCGTCGTCCCGGTGAACTTCCGGCTGGTCGCCGACGAGGTGGCCTACGTGCTCGCCGACTCCGGCGCCACCGCGCTCGTCGTCGACACCGGCCTGGCCGAGGTGGCCGCCAAGGCCCGCGAGCAGGCCCCGGGGCTGCAGACGGTGCTCACCATCGGCGGGGACCTCGAGGAGGCGATCGCCGCGGCGTCAGCCGAGCCGCTCGACGTCGAGGTCGACGAGAGCTCCCCCGCGTTCATCATGTACACCTCGGGCACGACCGGCCGCCCCAAGGGCGCCGTGCTCACCCACCACAACCTGCTCATGCACGTGTTCAGCCAGGTCACCCACCTCGGCTGGAACCCCGACGACCGGGTGGGTGTGCCGGGTGCGCCGCTGTTCCACATCGCCGGCCTGGCCGGCGGCCTGCCGCCGCTGCTGCTCGGCGGCACCCACGTGATCCTCCGGTCCGGCGGCTTCGACCCGGTGGCCACGCTCGACCTCATCGAGCGGGAGCGCGTGAGCAGCATCTTCCTGGTGCCGGCGATGTGGGCCGCGGTGGTCGCCGTGCCCGGGATCGCCGACCGCGACCTGTCCTCGCTGCGGCGGATCTCCTGGGGCGCGGCCCCGGCGTCGACGACGCTGCTGCGCACGATGATCGACACGTTCCCGCAGGCCGAGGTGGTCACCGCGTTCGGACAGACCGAGTGCAGCCCGGTGACCTGCTTCCTGCGCGGCGAGGACTCGGTGCGCAAGATCGGCTCGATCGGGACGCCGATGCTCAACGTCGAGGTCCGCGTGGTCGACGAGGCGATGGACGACGTCCCGCGGGGCGAGGTGGGCGAGATCGTCTACCGCAGCCCGATGGTGATGGAGGAGTACTGGAACAAGCCCGAGGCGACCGCGGAGGCCTTCGCCGGCGGCTGGTTCCACTCCGGCGACCTGGTGCGGCAGGACGAGGACGGCTACTACTACGTGGTCGACCGCAAGAAGGACATGATCATCACCGGCGGCGAGAACGTGTACTGCGCCGAGGTCGAGGACGTGCTGGCCGCCCACCCGAAGGTCGCCGAGGTCGCGCTGATCGGCGTCCCCGACGCGCGCTACGGGGAGGCGCCGCTGGCCGTCGTCGCCCCGCGGGACCCGGCCGACCCCCCGACGCCGGAGGAGCTCACCGCGTGGTGCCGCGAGCGGCTGGCCCGCTACAAGAACCCGCGGGAGTACTCGATCGTCGGCGCACTGCCGCGCAACCCCAGCGGGAAGGTGCTCAAGACCCGGCTGCGCGAGGAGCACTCGGCCGGCTCCCTGGTCGCCGAACCGGTGGTGTGACCCCGGCCTCCCTGCAGGGGCCCGCCGCGGGCCTGCGAGGGGCGGGGGGCAGGGAGGTCCTTTCTCAGACGGTGCAGCCGTCGGGGCCGCAGACCTCGCCGCCGCTGATCACCGGGATGAGCGGGGTGCGCTCGGCCCACGCCCGCTCGAGCACCTGCAGCAGGTCGTCGGCCGGCTGCGCGCCGTTGACGCCGTACTTCCGGTCGACGACGAAGAACGGGACGCCGCTGATGCCCAGCGCCTGCGCCTCGGCCTCGTCGGCCCGGACCGCGCCCGCGTAGCGCTGCTCCTCCAGCGCCGCGCGCACCTCGTCGGCGTACAGCCCCGCCTCGGCGGCGAGCCGGACGAGCGTCTCGCGGTCGCCGACCGCCTCGCCCTGGCTGAAGTACGCGGTCAGCAGCCGCTCCTTGACGGCGTCCTGCACCCCGCGCTCGGCGGCCAGGTGGATCACCTGGTGGGCGTCGAAGGTGTTGGCGCGCACCGCGCGGTCGAACCGGAAGTCCAGGCCCTCGGCGGCGGCCTGCTGGGTCATGTGGTCGGTCATCTGCTGCGCGCTCGGGACCGAGGTGCCGTACTTGCGGGCCAGCCGCTCGGCGTACTCGGTGGACGACACCGCCTCGCCGGCGGGGGCCGAGGGCGCACCCGGGTCGAGCTCGAACGCCTTCCACTCCACCTCGACGGCGTCGCGGTGCGGAAAGCGGGCCAGGGCGGCCTCGAAGCGGCGCTTGCCGATGTGGCACCAGGGACAGACGACGTCGGACCAGATCTCCACCTTCACGTGCGACGACAACGCCGCGGTGGCCGCCCGCTCTTCCCGACGACCACGGCGCCGCGACCACGTCCGGGGCCGGATCGGTGGTCGCGGCGCCGCGATCGCCAGGGGCTCAGGCGGCCGCCTGCTCCTCGTCCAGGAACAGGTCACGCGAGACGACGCCGGTGTCGGGGTTGTCGGTGAAGAGCCCGTCGATGCCGGTCTCCCAGAAGATCAGCTGCTCGTCGATGGCCCGGCCGTAGTCGTCGGGCGCCGCGCCCTCCTGCAGCTCCGTGGGCAGGAAGGTGTTCTCGTTGCGGAACGTGTAGGGGTGCACGAGCAGGTCCGCGGCGTGCGCGTCGGCCACGAAGGACGTCGGCTCCCCGAGGGTGCCGTCGGCCTCGCGCGGGATGATCTGCGCCTTCTCCGGACCCACCCCGTCGGCGTACTCCCCGACGCCGGCCAGCCCCGCGGCGGTGGACAGGTCGGCGTAGGTCCGCGGGTCACCGGCGGCCACCAGGTCGGCGGGCGCACCGGTCGCCGAGAGCAGCTGGACGAGTGGCACGTCGACCACCTGGTCGAGCTCGCGCAGGTTCGTCGTCTCGAACGACTGGATGAACACCGGCGAGCGACGGTGGTCGAGCCCCGCCTCGTCGAGCGCGGCCAGCAGCGGCTCCTCCAGCGACAGCCCGATGCCGTCGAAGTACGTCGGGTGCTTGGTCTCGACGTAGACGCCGATCTCGCGGCCCAGCTCGCGGCTGAGCTCCGCGCGCAGCTCGAGCACCTCGTCGAGCGTCGGCACCTGGTAGAGCCCGTCGTAGAGCGTGTTCTCCCCGCGGATGTCGGGCAGCCGCTCCACCGCCCGCAGCGTCCGCAGCTCGGCGAGGGTGAAGTCCTCGGTGAACCAGCCGGTCAGCTCGACGCCGTCGATCGTCTTCGTCGTGCGCCGGCCGGCGAACTCGGGGTGCTCGGCGACGTCGGTCGTCCCGGAGATCTCGTTCTCGTGGCGGGTGACCAGCACGCCGTCGGAGGTGCTCACCACGTCGGGCTCGATGTAGTCCGCGCCCATCCGGGCGGCCAGCTCGTAGGAGGCCAGCGTGTGCTCGGGCCGGTACCCCGATGCGCCCCGGTGGCCGATGACCAGCAGCTCGCCGGCGCCGGTCTCGTCGTCCACCTCCGGCGGTGGGGCGGCCGTGGCCGGCCCGGTCAGGAACAGCGGGACGGCGAGGACCGCGGCGCTCAGCACGACGGTCCGGCGGTGGGCACGTGGCATGGGTGCACTCCCCCGGGCTCGGACGGCGACCGTCGCCGCCGGCCTGGCGACCATCCCAGCCCGGCGGCGCGGACGCGAGCGGGAGCGTCGCGCGCACCGCAGGTGGAGCCGGCCCGGACCGGGCCCCACCTCACGGGGATCACGCCCGTGGCACTCGGCTCACCTGTCGCCGGGGCGGACCAGGCCGGACTCGTAGGCGGCGACCACCGCCTGGACGCGGTCCCGGACGCCGAGCTTGGCCAGCACGCGGGCGACGTGGGTCTTGACCGTGCCCTCCCCCAGCACGAGCCGCCCGGCGATCTCGGCGTTGGACAGGCCGCGGGCGATCAGCCGGAGCACCTCCGCCTCCCGAGGGGTGAGCTGCTCCACCCCCGGCAGCGGCGCCGGCGCTGCGCGCGTCAGCAGGTCGTCGAGCAGCCGCCGCACCAGCTCCGGTGCCAGCAGGGCGTCGCCACCGACCGCCGTCCGGACCGCGGCGACCAACTGCTCGCGGGGCATCGACTTGAGCAGGAAGCCGCGGGCTCCGGCACGCAGTGCCTCGACCAGGAGCTCGTCGGCGTCGAACGTGGTGAGCATGACGACGCCGGTCGGCACCTCGGGGTCGGCCGCGATGCGCCGAGCGGCGGTGATGCCGTCGACGCGCGGCATCCGGACGTCGACGAGCGCGATGTCGGGACGCAGCTGCCGGCACAGCGCGACGGCCTCCCCGCCGTCGGAGGCCTCGGCCACCACCTCGAGATCCGGCTCCGCCTCCAGGATCATCCGCAGGCCGGCGCGCACCAGCGCCTCGTCGTCGGCGATCACGACCCGCACGCTCATGCCGCGGCCGGCACCCCGACGGCCAGCGGCAGGACCGCCCGCACCTGCCAGCCCGGCTCGTCGGTGCGCGGCCCCGCGACGGCCTGACCGTCGAAGAGGGCGACCCGCTCCCGGATGCCGGCCAGCCCGAAGCCGGGCACGCCCACCGCTCCCGGTCGCGTCCCGCCGTCGTCGACGACCTCGACCGCCAGTGCGCTGCCCGTGGTCGTCAGCCGCACCTGCACGCAGGCGCCGGGGGCGTGCTTCAGCACGTTCGTGAGGGCCTCCTGCACCACCCGGAAGGCGGTCGCGCCGACGGCCGCCGGCACGAGGTGGTCACCGCCCTCGCGGACCAGGGTCGCCGCCAGGCCCGCGGCGACCGCGCCGTCGACGAGCCGGTCGACGTCGGCCAGCCCACCGGCCTGCCGGTCGTCCGGGTCCTCGCCCGCCCGGAGGACCCGCAGCAGCCGGTGCAGGTCGGCCAGCGCGGTCCGCCCGGCGGTGAGGACGACGTCCAGTGCCTGCGCGGTTGCCGGTTCCCGTCCCGCGAGGCCGGCCTGCGCGGCGTCGGCGTGCAGCAGCATGAGCGTGACGCCGTGCCCGACGACGTCGTGCATCTCCCGGGCGATGCGCCGGCGCTCGGCGGCGACGGCGTCAGCGCGCCGGCGTCCCTCGTCCCGGGCCCGCTCACGGGCGGCCAGCGCCTCGCGCTCGGCCTGCACCGCGCGGTCGAGCCGTTCGCGGGCCAGCCGGGCGAAGAACCACACCAGAGCCGGCACCGCGATGTTGACCACCTCGTCGCCGAGGGTGACCTCGTCGGCCACGAACGGGTAGACCTCCACCGCGGCGAGCACCGCAGCCAGGCCGAGGAGCGCGTCCCGGCGGCGGTCGGTGTACTGCGCCACCGACCAGGTGAGCACCAGCGTCGCGACGTACCCCGCGGCGGCGGGCGCCGCACCCAGCAGGGTCTGCCCGGCCAGCCCGGCCGCCAGGGTGGCCGCGGCGGCCAGAGGGCGGGTGCGGCGGGCTGCCACGCTCGCCGTCATCACGAGGAACGCCGCGTGCTGCAGGAGCCGCGGCCCCACCACTTCGTGGGCCTGCACGAGCAGCTCCACCTGGCCGACGACGCTCAGGACGAGCGCCAGCAGGCCGTCGCGCACCACCAGCGGCAGCGCGTGCCACCGCGTCCTGACGCCGGGCATGGCGGGAGCGTAGGACCGCGGAGGGCCGCGCGGACCTGCCCGTGGGCGGATCCCGCCTCTGCCCTCCGGCAGAGGCGCGGACGGGAGACCTCCCCGCTGGATCCCCCGGCCGGCGGACGCACCCGCCGGCGCCCACCACCAGCGTGGACGGCACCCGATGGACCCATCCGACGAGGAGCCACCATGACGACGTCGACGCCGTTCGCCACCCCGCGCACCCGGCCGCGCGGGTCCGGACCACTCGTCCCCGCGCTCGCGGGGGCCGGAGCACTCGCCGCTGCCGTCGCGGCGGCGACCAGCTACGCGGACCCGCTGCGCGGCGCGGCGACGCCGGCGGCGGCAGCAGCAGTGCTGGCCGAGGTCCCCGTGGCGCGGACCGCGCTCCTCCTCGCGGTGTACGCCCTCCTCGCCCTGGTCATCGTCGGCCGCCTGGCAGCGCGCCTGGGCAGGGACACCGACGGTGCGGCCGTCCGGTTGCTGCCGGTCCTCGGCGGCTCGCACCTGCTGCTGCTGGCGGCGGCCTTCACGGCTCCCGCCGCGGCCGTGGGCGTCGGCACGGGCGTGTTCACCACCGGGGTCACGGCGACGGCCGTGGAGACCGCGCTGCTGCTGGTGAACGTCGTCTTCCCGCTCGCCTCCTGGACGGGCGCGGCCCTCACCGGCGCCACGGCGCTCGCGGCCTGGTCGACCGGGGCCTCGCGGATCCTCGCCGTCGTCAGCGCGGCGTTCTGCGTCGGCCTCGCGTCACCACCGGTGAGCTGGATCGTCACGTACCTGCTGCCGCTGTGGTTCGCCGGGGTCGGCTTCTGGCTCTGGCGCCGCGACTGACCCGGTACCGGGGTGGGTCCGTGCGCGTCGTGCGCGCGGACCCACCCCCGTGTCAGCCCTGCCGGACCGCGCGCCCACACCGAGCGCCTGCGCGTCGTCGCCGCCCCTCCGGTTCCGGATCGGGACCTCGACAACGGGTTGTGAGCTGAGCCACGCTGTCCGGGACCGTTCCGGACGGAAGGACCCGCATGACCGCCGTACGACCCGCACCCACCCCCACGGAGGGCCCGGCCGCCGCCAGCTGGCCGCCCGGGCTGCCGCGCTCGCTGGAGTACCCCCTGGTCCCGGTGGGGTCGATCCTGCGCGCGGCGGTGCGCCGCTGGGGGACGCGGACGGCGTTCGTCGACCACGACGTCGAGCTGACCTTCACCGAGCTCGGGCAGTGCGCGGCCGCCGTCGCCAACTGGCTGGCCGACCACGGCGTCGGCCGCGGCGACGTCGTCGCGGTGCACATCCCCAACTGCCGCCAGTACCCGGCGGTCTACTACGGCGTGGTGATGGCCGGCGCCGTCTTCTCCCCCACCAACCCGCTGCTGCCCGCGGCCGACCTCGCCGCCCAGCTCACCGACGCCGGCGCGACGGTGCTCGTCACCTGGGACCAGGTCCTGCCGCTCGTCCGCCCCGCGCTGGCGGCCAGCCCGGTGCGGACCGTCGTCGTCACCGGCGAGGCGCACACCCTGGACTTCGCGTCCCGGCTCGAGCGCCTGGAGAGCAGCGACGTCGACCTCGCCGACCTGCTCGCCGCCGACCCGACCGACCGGCACCTCGACGCCGGGATCGACCCGGTCGCCGACCTCGCGCACCTGGCCTACACCGGCGGCACCACCGGGGTGAGCAAGGGCGTGGAGCTGCCGCACCGCACCGTCGTCACCAACGTGCTGCAGTCGGCGTGCTGGACGTCGGGCTCGCTGCCCGAGCTCGACGAGGCCGGCGACGTCACCGTACGCCAGGTGCTCGACGAGGACGAGTACCCCGTCCGCCTGGGCCAGGGCAGGCTGATCAACCTGACGCCGTGGTTCCACGCCATGGGCGCGATCGGCTACCTCAACGGCATGGTCATGGGCGGCACGACGACGGTCGTCCACATGCGCTTCGACCCGGTGGAGTACGTGGAGGACGCCGTCCGTCACCGGGTGACCTCGATCGGCGGCGCGCCGCCGGTGTTCGTGGCCCTGCTGCAGGTGCCCGGCATCGAGGACGCCGACCTCTCCTCCGTGCGCGGGGTGTCCAGCGGCGCCGCGCCCCTGCCGGTGCCGTTGATCGAGCGGCTGCAGGCGCTGCTGCCCGGCGCGGTCATCGGCGAGGGCTACGGGCTCACCGAGGTCACCATGCAGGCCACCGGCAACCCCTCGTTCCGCTCGGACACCCGCAAGGCCGGGACGGTGGGCGTGCCGGTGTTCGACACCGAGATCAGCATCCGCCCGCTCGGCGGCGGCGACCCGCTGCCGGTGGGCGAGCGCGGCGAGGTGTGCATCCGCGGGCCCCAGGTCATGCGCGGCTACGCGCACCGGCCCGAGGCGACGGCGGAGAGCATCGACGCCGACGGCTGGTTCCACACCGGCGACGTCGGCATCCTCGACGAGGACGGCTACCTGGCGATCGTCGACCGCACCAAGGACATGCTGCTCTACAAGGGCTACAACGTGTTCCCGCGCGAGCTCGAGGAGGTCCTCTTCGGCGTGCCCGGCGTGGCCGGCGCGGCGGTCGTCGGCCGGCCCGACGAGAGTGCCGGGGAGCTGCCGGTGGCCTACGTCGTCCGCCGGGCCGACGACGCCGGGGCGGCGCTGACCGCCGAGTCGGTCATGGCCGCGGTGAACGACCGGGTGACGCACTACAAGCGGCTGCGCGACGTCGTCTTCATCGACGCCATCCCGGTGTCGGCGGCGGGCAAGGTGCTCAAGCGGGAGCTGGCCGCCCGCGAGCGGGCGGCCGCCGGCGCCTGACCCGAACGGGGGCGGTGGGTGCCGGCCTGCCGGTGTCCACCGCCTCCGATCGCTAGGGTCCGCGTCGTGATGGGCGGACACGGGGCGGAGGACCCGCACACCGGGGTGCAGATCGCTCACGTCGAGCAGTCGCCGGTGCGGCAGGTGTTGTGGCGGGTGGCCCTCGCGGCGTTCTTCCTGGCGCTGACGGTCTTCATCGTCTGGCTGGACCGCGACGCCTACCGCGACGGTGACGAGGTCGGCATCGACCTGCTCGACGCCTTCTACTACGCCACGGTCACCCTCTCGACCACCGGCTACGGCGACATCACGCCCCTCACCGAGGGCGCGCGGCTGGTGAACATCCTGTTCATCACGCCGCTGCGCGTCATGTTCCTGATCGTGCTCATCGGGACGACGCTCGAGGCGCTGACCGCGCGCTCGCGCGAGGAGTTCCGCATCCGACGCTGGAGGTCCCGCGTGCGCCAGCACGTCATCGTGTGCGGCTACGGCACTAAGGGGCGCAGCGCCGTCCGCTCGCTGCGGGCCACCGGCACCCCGCTGGAGAGCATCGTCATCGTCGACGCCGAACCCCGGGCCATCGAGGAGGCGAACTCCATCGGCCTGAACGGCATCGTCGGCGACGCCGGCCGCACCGACGTGCTGCGCCGGGCGCACGTGGAGCGGGCGCGGGCGGTGATCGTGGCGGCCAACCGCGACGACGCATCGGTGCTCATCACCCTCACCGTGCGCCAGCTCAACCCCACCGTGCCGATCACCACCAGCGTCCGCGAGGAGGAGAACGCGCAGCTGCTGCGTCAGTCGGGTGCCGACACGGTGATCACCACCTCGGCGACGTCGGGCCGGCTGCTGGGCCTGTCCACCGACAGCCCGCGGGTGGTGTCCGTCGTCGAGGACCTGCTCACCGGCGGGCAGGGGCTCGACCTCTCCCAGCGCGTGGTCACCTCCGGGGAGGTCGGGCTCGGTCCCCGCGACCTGCGCGACGTCGTCCTCTCGGTGACCCGCGGCGGGCGCACGCTGCGCTTCGACGACCCACTGATCGGCACGCTGCAGAGCGAGGACGTGCTCGTGGTGGTCCGCTCGCACGGCCCCGACGGCAGCTTCTCCCTCGCGCGCGCGTAGCCGCGCGACCGGTCAGACCAGCAGCTCCAGCTCCGCCAGGGCGTCGGCCAGCCGGCCGTCCTGGAGCACGAGGTCGACGGCGGTGGTGTGCCAGCCGGCCACCAGGAGCAGCGGCCAGGGCTGCTCGTCGTCGGCCGAGGCGGTCGCCGCGACCAGGCCGGCCTGCGCCACGGCGCGGCACGCGATGGGGTTCATGGGTCTCTCCTGTCGTCCGTGCACAGGGGATCGGCACGGACGGCGCGGACCTGGAGCGCTGCGCCGGACCTCACCCCTCGGGAGGAGGAGGCGCGGCGGCCGGGAGCTGATGCGCCCCCGCGCGGATCCACGGGGCGCGACCGCCCGGCGGCGAGCGGTCAGGCGGTGGTGGCCGGGACGCGGGCGACGTCGGTGAAGGCGCGGCGGCGGTACCAGGACAGCGGCCAGTCGCCCTCGTCGGCGGCGACGACGAGCCGGGTGACGCCCTCGGCCACGAGCAGCCGGCGGAGGGCCTCGAGCAGCGCGTTCCCGTTCCCGCGCCCGCGGGAGCCGGGGAAGACGTCGACCTCCTGCAACACCGCGACGTCGGCCGGGCTCAGCGCCGGCCGCGCCACGCCGGCGCCCGGGACCGGGTCGTCAGCCCCGTGCCGCCCGGACGGCCTCGACCAGCGGGGTCACCGGGCGGCCGAGCAGGGCGGCGAGGTCGGCGTCGCCGGTGTCGAGCTCGCCGCGGGCGATGGAGGTGTCGATGGCGGCGACGAACCCGGCGGTGCCGGCGTCGAGGCCGGCGTCCTGCAGGGCGGTGACGAGCTCCTCGGCCGGCAGGTCGCGGTAGCGGACGGTGGTGCCGGTGACCTCGCTGACGGCGGCGGCGAGGTCGGCGAGCGTGACCCCGGGGCCGCCGAGCTCGCGGACGACCGTGCCCTCGTCGTCGGCGAGGAGGGCGGCGGCGGCCGCGACGGCGTAGTCGGCGCGCGGCGCGGCCGACACCCGCCCCTCCCCCGCGGCGCCCAGCATCTCGCCGGTGGCCAGGTAGCTGTCGAGCTGGGACGTGTAGTTCTCGACGTACCAGCTGTTGCGCAGCACGGTTGCCGGGACTCCGGCTCCGCGCAGCACCTCCTCGGTGCCGCGGTGCTCCTCGGCCAGCGGGTTGGTCGAGGTGTCGGCGTGGGCGATGCTCGTGTAGACGATCCGCTGCACGCCGGCCGCGGCCGCCGCCTCGATCACCGCCCGGTGCTGGGCCACCCGCTGTCCGGGCTCGCTGCCGGAGACCAGCAGCAGCAGGTCGACGCCGGCCAGCGCCGGGGGCAGGGTCTCGGGACGGGAGTAGTCGCCCTCGCGGACCTGCACGCCGCGGGCGGCGAGACCGTCGGCGGCCTCCGGACGGCGGGCGACGGCGACGACGTCGCCCGCGGCGACCCCGCGGTCGAGCAGCTCCTCGACGGCGCGGCGGCCGAGGTGTCCGGTGGCGCCGGTGACGGCGTAGGTGGTCATGCGGGGGCTCCTCGGTCGGGCGGGCGCTGGCGCCGGGCACCAACCGGGACGCCCGTGGAGTCATTCCGGCGACGCCCGGACGGGTCGCGGGCAGGCGGCTCCCGGCGGGAGCCGCCTGCCCGCGGGTCAGACGCGGGCGTCGAGGAGCTCGCCGAGGTTGCGGTCGACCTCGGCCAGGTAGGTCTGCTCGAAGCCGAAGAGCCCCAAGTGGCCGGCGATGCTCGGCAGCACCCGCAGCTCGCTGCCCGGGACGAGCGCCTGCTCGGCCGCGCAGTCGCGGACGGGGAAGAACATGTCCTCGTCGATCGGCATGACGAAGGTCTTGGCGGTGATGCGGCCCAGCGCCGCGGCGAGGTCACCGCCGGTGTGCCGGGCGACGTCGCCACGCTGCCACTTCCAGCCCATGACCAGCAGCGCGTTGGGGTCCATGGCGCAGAACGTGGCCTGCACGAACCGCTCCTGGAACTCCTCGAACGTCGACCAGGTGACGTCGGGCAGCTCCACGCCGCGCCAGAACTCGGTCTTCCAGAACTCGGTCGACAGGCCCACGACCGCCCAGATGTCGGCGTGCCGGCGCAGCCCGTCGGCGACCTCGGTGTGCGACCGGTACTCACCGCCGTTCCACCCGGGGTCCGACGTGATCGCCTCCATGAGCGTGCGGGTGAAGAGGGAGTCGTGCGGGGTGTTCTGCGCGGTGCCGGCGATCGGGGCGGCGCGCAGCACCTGGTCGGGGTAGCGGACCGCCCACTCGTAGGTCTGCTGCGCTCCCATCGACCCGCCGACGACCAGCGCCCAGCGCTCGATGCCGAACAGCTCCGCGGCCAGCTGCTGCTGCGCGCGGACGTCGTCGCCGATGCGGACGTGCGGGAAGCGCGACATGCCGATCCCGTCATCGGTGTTGTGCGGCGAGGTCGACAGCCCGCTGCCGATCTGGTTGACCACGATGATGAACCAGCGCGTCGGGTCCAGCGCCCGGCCGGGGCCGATGTAGACCTGCTCCCAGGTGGCGTGCGTGCCGCTGAACCAGGTGGGGATGAGGACCGCGTTGTCCTTGGCCTCGTTCAGCTCGCCGTAGGTGGCGTAGGCCAGCCGCAGGTCCGGGATCCGCCCGCCCTCCTCGAGGTCGAACCCGCCCAGGGAGTGCAGCTGGTAGGCGCCCTGCACCTCGGGCGTGTAGAAGGCGTTCTCGATCACGGCGGCTCCCTCTCCTCGGGCGGGGTGACGACCGTCACTCTGACGGACCGGCATGCCTCCGGCCAGCTCAGCGTGACCTCCGGCAGGCGCCGCCGGACCAGCACCCCGACCGCCGGCCCCGCCGCTCGGGCCACGCCGCACGCACGGGAGGTCTCGGGCGCAGGAGCACGACCGGGGCGGTACCGCGGCGGTGGCCGGGGTAGGACCAGGTCCCGGACCCGACCGAGGCAGGTGTGCAGTGGAGCAACGACAGAGCGCCGTCGACCACCCCCGCAGCGACGACACGAAGGGGCGCGACCGGCACGACGGGGACTCCACCGACGCGGTGAGCGAACTGGTGGGCACGCAGGACGCGCAGGACGCCCAGGGGCAGGGCGCGGCCCCCAACGCGCCGGGCGGTTCGGTCCCGGCCACCCCGCCCGTCGGCGGCTGACCGCCCCGGGCCGCCGGCGGCCCCGCGCGGACGACGTCCGCGCGGGGCTCCCCCGCACCCGGCGGGCACCAGGTGCCCGGCGGGGCTAGCGTCTGCCTCCCGTACCGACGACCTCGACCGTCGCGCGCTGCTGCGGCGGCCACCGGAGAGGCAGGAACGACGATGTTCACCGTCACCTTCGTGCTCAACGAGAAGCCCGGCATGGACCGCGCGGAGGCGCTGCGCTACTGGCGCGAGACGCACGGCCCGATCGCCGCGAAGGTGCCGGGCGTGCGCCGCTACGTGCAGCAGCACGCCGTGGCCGCGCCCGAGGGCGAGCCCCCGTTCCTCGGGGTGGCCAGCATGTACTTCGACGACCAGGAGGCCTTCGCCACCGCGGGGACCTCCGCGGAGTTCGCCGCCGCCGTCGAGGACGTCGACAACTTCGCCGACCCGCGGTTGACGACGGCCTTCACCGAGGACGTCGTGGTCGTCGGCTGAGCACCGGGCCGCGGACGCACGAGAGCCCGGGAGGACGACGTCCTCCCGGGCTCTCGTCGGGGTGGAGGTGGCGGGAATCGAACCCGCGTCCTGCGACGCATACCCAGGGCTTCTCCGAGCGCAGTCCGCTCCGTCTCTGCTCGGCCCCACCGATCCCGCGAACAGGTCGGTGTGACGGGCCCAGTCGCTGTGCGGTGTCCCGCGCGCGCCCGCGACCGGCGCTCACGGTGAGTCATCTAGCTGATGCCAGGATCCGGGCCGATGACGAACCCGGGCTGACAGAGTCGCCTCGCTACTTAGGCAGCGAGGGCGAACTCGCGCTGACTGGAGTCGGCGCTTGTGTGTTTTCCGACGCGTGGTTAACGAGCTCATCGTCGGCTTCCTCGGCTCGCTTCCCCTGGTCACCCGACCGCAGTCGAGACCATTCACCCCCTGTGCAGTTGTGCACCCATCCTAACCGGCACCACCAGCGGGTTGTTCCCCCGGCGCCCCGGCCGGTCCCATGCGCACGCGCGGCGGAGGCGTCAGATCCAGTCGCGGCGCTTGAAGACGGCGTACAGCGTCAGGCTCACGCCCAGCATCAGCACCAGGGCGAACGGGTAGCCCAGGTGCCACGACAGCTCGGGCATGTCCTGGAAGTTCATCCCGTACACCGTGCCCACCAGCGTGGGCGCGAAGAGGATGGCCGCCCACGCGGAGATCTTCTTGACCTCCTCGCCCTGCGCGATCGAGGCCTCGGTGAGCTCGCGGATCTCCTCGTTCTGCCGCTGCGCCACCAGGGTCGCGTTGACGGTGAGGATGTCGCGCAGCTGCTGCCGGAACCCCTCCACCCGCTCGTTGACCTGGACGACGTGGTCGGCGACGTCGCGCAGGTAGCTGCGCAGCTCCTCGTCGACGCCGTACTTGTCGAACCCGGCGGTGATCGCGGCGAGGATGCCGGTCAGCGGTCGCGCGGCCCGCTGGAATTCCAGCACCTCCTGCGACAGCTCGTAGATGCGCCGGGAGACGCCGGGGTCGCCGCGGAACACCTCGGTCTCGATCTCGTCGATGTCGGTGGCCAGCCCGGCGACGACCGGCGCGTACCCGTCGACGACGGCGTCGAGGATGGCGTACAGCACCGCCTCGCTGCCCTTCTCGAGCAGGTCCGGCTCGCTCTCCAGCCGCCGCCGGACCCGCGAGAGGTCCGGCGACTCGCTGTGCCGCACGGTGATGGCGAAGTTCCGGCCGAGGAACAGGTGCAGCTCCCCGAACTCGACCTCCTCGGCCGCGTCCAGGTACCGGGCGGCCTTGAGGACGACGAAGAGCGTGCTGCCGTAGCGCTCGAACTTCGGCCGCTGGTGGGCCTTGATGGCGTCCTCGACGGCGAGCTCGGGCAGGTCGTACTGCTCGGCCAGCTCCCCCAGCTCGGCCGGCTCGGGACGGTAGAGGCCCAGCCACACCAGGCGGTCGGGGTCCTCGGCCAGCCACTCGTGGCTCTCGGCCGGCGAGTCCGGCGTGGCCACCCGGCGGCCGGTCGAGTAGACGGCGTTGTCGACGACCGGCGACGGGCGCTCCTCGTGCGCCGGCTCGGCCGGCGGCGCGACGACGACGGTGCGGGTGGTCGCACGGGGACGGCGCCCGAGGGTGGACAGGGCGCTCAGGGGCGCGAGGCGACGGTCGGCCATGACGGGGCTCCGGGGGACGCTGGACGGCGAGGACGCAGCGGAGGTCCTCACCGCGCAGCTCACCGGCGCGCGCGGCGACCGGGGCTCAGGCGGGGAGGACCTCGGGACTGGGACTGGGCGGTTCGCTGCGCACGCGCTCGCTCTCCCTCCCCGTCGGCGGCGGCCGGCATCGCGCGGGCCGTCGTCCATCGTGACACGCCCCGGCACCGTGCCGCCGCACTCCCCCGGGTGAGGTGCCCCTCGGCCGGGTCATGGTCGGCACCCACCCTCCGGAGAGGACCGGCTCAGCCGGGGACCTCTCCCGTCGACGGCGGGACGTCCAGGGCGACGAGGAACCGCGACACCATCGCGTAGCCGCCGACCAGCACGGCGAGCTCCACGACCTGCCGGTCGTCGAGGTGCTCCCGCAGTGCGGTGAAGACGGCGTCGGGGACGGCGACGCTGCGGGTCGAGGTGTCGGTGAAGCGCAGGACGGCGGCCTGCACCGGCGACCAGACCGGCTCGGCGAGCGCGTCGTCGGCGCGCAGCACCCGCAGGTGCAGGTCGGTGAGCCCGGCGCGGCGGGCGATGGGCGCGTGCGACGTCCACTCGAACTTGGCGGCGTTGAGGACGGCGACCCGCAGCACCACCAGCTCGCGCAGGTCGTCGGGCAGCGTCGTCCCGCCGCGCAGCGCGCCGAGCAGCGCGTTCCAGCCCTCGGCCACCGGCGGGCTGTGCAGCAGCAGCCGGTCGAGGGTGGTCAGGACGCCCCGCCGGCGGGCGCGCAGCAGGTCGGCGGTCGGGCCCTCGTCCGGGGCCTCGGGCAGGCGGGTCACCGGCCGGCGAAGACCCCGGCCGGGTAGGCGCCGGCCGCCACGACGGTGCCCGACAGCTGCTTGCCCAGCTCGACCACGCGGGCGGTGCGCTCGGGGCCCAGGTGCGACCACGGGGTGGTCGAGAGCGCGTCGGTCTCGGCCTCGAGGTCGGCCCGCAGCCGCTGCCCGGCCTCGGTGAGGGTGCGGTCGGCGACCAGGCCGCGCCCGGCCAGCCGCGCCCAGCCGGCGGCCCACTCCTCGTCGGTCCAGCCGCGCAGGGTCTGCGCGACCGGCTCGAGGAAGGCCCGGCCGGTGGCGACGTGGGTCTGCAGCGCCTCCATCCCCGACAGCTCGTGTCGCACGAGGACGGCGACGTGCGCGTCGCCACGCCACTCCCGCAGCAGGGTGGCGCCGTGCCACAGCCGGCCGACCGGGTCCTCGGGCCAGGGCAGGTCGGCGTGGCCGGCGTAGAGCGGGCGGCCCTCGGCGGTGAGCACGGTGCAGGCCTCGGCGAGCAGGTCGCCCAGCTCGGCGACCTCCGGTGCGGCCGCGGCCTGCTCGCCGCCGAGCAGCCGGGTCAGCGAGGCGCGCGCGGCGGCCAGCCGCGCGGTCACGACCTGCTCGGGAGAGGCCAGGGTCCACGCCCGCGGGACGTGCCGGGCCACGATCGCCGGCGAGAAGTTGGAGAAGGTCGCCGTCACCACGCCCGGGCCGACGGCGCCCATGGGGGCCGACCGTCCGGCGAAGTAGACCATCCGCCCCGGCCGCAGCCCGGCGGCGGTCAGGTGCTGCTCGGTCTCCGGCACGAAGTACACGTGGTTGTGCAGCGGCTCGACGGCGCGGTGCGCGCGGCCGACGGCAGCGGGGTCGAGGGACGCGAGCTGATCGGCACTGACCATGCCGGGCACCCTAGCCAGCGGCCGGGTCAGCCGGCCGGGGCAGCGGGTACGCCCAGGCCGTCCGGGTGCGGACGGTGCGGAAGCCGACCCGCTCGTACAGGGCGAGGGCACCGGTGGAGTTCTCGGTGTCGACGTCGAGCGAGGCCCTGGCACAGCCGTCGTCCGCCGCGGCCCGCAGCGCCGCGGCGATGGCCGCCGTCGCCACGCCCCGGCCGCGCGCGGCGGGCAGGACGCCGACCTGGCCGAGGTGCAGGGTCGGCACGCCCGTGGCCCGGGTGTCGGCCTCGTACACGTAGCCGAGCACGTAGCCGGCGACGGCGCCGTCGACGAGCGCCAGCACGGACAGGTCGGGTCGGAAGGCGCGCTGCCCGGTGAACCAGTTCCGCCAGGCCACCTCGTCCCGCTCGGCGGACCCGTGGTGCGCGGTGAAGCAGGCGTTGTGCACGCGGCGGACCTCGTCGTCGCGGGCCCAGGGGAAGGGCACCAGGTCGACGCCCGGCAGCGGCCGGGGCGCCGGCCGGTCGTCGAGGGGGCGCTCCATCACGTGGTAGTACCGCTCGACCTCGAACCCGGCACGGGCGAACAGCCGCGCCGCTGTCGTCATCGCCGGGGAGGTGTCCGCCACCAGCCGGCCCGGCAGCCCGCCCCCGAGCGCGGCGTGCTGCTCGGTGCCACGGCGCACCTGCCAGGCCACCAGCGCCCGACCCACGCCACGGCCGCGCGCGGCAGGGTGCACCCGCCCTTCGGACCAGATGCGGAAGGCGTCACGACCACCGCGCGGGACGATCGACGTCGCCCAGGCCACCAGCCGGCCGTCGGCGTCGACCACGGCCCGGCCGTCGCGGGCCAGGTCGACGGTCTCGCGGCTCCACCACTCGGTGAGGTCGGCGGCGTCCTCGTGCTCACCGGTGTCGTCGACGGCCTCGGCGGCGGCCAGCAACCCGGCAGCGGCGTCCGCGTCGGCGAGGGTGAGGGGCCGGCCGGTGAGGCCGTAGGGCAGGTCGGGCAGGTCGGGCAGGTCGGGCAGGTCGGGCAGGTCGGGCAGGTCGGGCAGGTCGGGCACGGCACCGGAGGGTAGGTCCGCTCAGGCGGCGTTGCGACCGAGTTCCGCGGCCCGACGCTGTGTCGCCGCCACGCCGTCGCCGGTGTCGCCGCGCGCACGGGCGTTGCGGCCGGGCGGCGCCCGTCGGGAGCATCCGGGTCGCACGGGGGTCGAGCCCAGGAGGTCGACATGCCCCGGTACCTCTTCATCGCCACCTACACACCGCAGGGGTCGAAGGCCGTGCTGGCTTCGGGCGGCACGGCCCGGCGCGCGGCCATCGAGAAGATGTGCGCCGACGCCGGCGGGCGGGTGGAGAGCTTCGACTTCGCCTTCGGCACCGACGACGTCTACACGATCGTGGACCTCCCCGACGCCCGGACCGCGGCCGCGATCGCGCTCACGGTCAACGCCAGCGCGGCGGTCCACGTGCGCACCGTCGTCCTCATGACCCCCGAGGAGGTCGACGCCGCGGGTCAGGTGCAGGCGCACTACCAGCCGCCGAGCGCGTAGTCGGCCGCGCGGCCGGCCCAGCCGCACGACGAGGTGAACGGGTGACGCGCCGGGATGGCGTGGACCCGCGCGTCCTCGTGCGGCTCGGTGCGGCCGCGAGGGTCCGGGCACGGGGCCGCAGCCCGGGACGCGGGCGGCACCGGTGGCGACGTCCCGCCGTCGCTACCGGGAGTCCGCCGGCACCCGGCTGCCGGCGGTGACCCGCTCCAGGAACGGGAGGACGGCGGCCTCCAGGGCCACGGGGTCGTCGAGCATCGGCCAGTGGCCGCTGTCGTCGAGCACGACGACCTCTGCACCGGGGAACGTCTCGCGCTGCCGGTCGGCGTAGGCCACCGGCAGGTAGGGGTCGTGCCGTCCCCACACCGCCAGCACCGGCCGGTCGCTGCCGTGCAGTCGCCGGTGCAGGTCCTCGGAGACGGCGGCGATGTCGGTGGCCCGGTACAGCCGGAGGACGGCGCGCTGGGTGCCGCGGTCCTTGAGGCTGTCGTACATCCGGTCCAGCGCCTCGCGCGGCAGGCCGCGGGGAGTCCCTCGGCGCAGCAACCGCTGCGACGCCGCGCGGGTGCTGGTCCGCAGGAACACCTCGCCCAGTCCCGAGGTGCGCCAGATGCGCGCCAGGGAGTGCCAGCGGTAGCCGCGGAGGACCCCGATGTCCAGCAGCGTCGCGCTGGCGAAGCGGTCGGGGTGGTCGGCCGCCCACCACAGCCCCCACGCCCCGCCGAAGTCGTGCAGCACCAGGTGCGCGCGACGGATGCCGAGCTCGTCGAGGACGCCGCCGAGGTGCCGGGCGTAGCCGTCGACGGTGTAGACGAAGGAGTCGGGCTTGTCCGCGCCGCCGAAGCCGGGCATGTCCGGCGCCACGGCGCGGGCGAAGGCGCCGGTGCGGCCGACCAGGCGCCGCCAGTCCTCGGCCGGACCGGGGTTGCCGTGCACGAACACGACGGCCTCGTCGGCGTCCGCCGGGCCCGCGTGCAGGTACGGCGAGCGGACGCCGGCAACGGTGACCGTGCCGTCCTCGACGGCGACCGTCCGGTCGGCAGGGGTCCCGGTCATGTCCGCTCCTCCCGGTGGGACGACGCGTCCAGCCGACACCCGCGGCGGTCCGCGGGACCAGTGGCCAAGTGCCCTGTGCCGCTCGGGTCAGCGCTCGCCGGGCCGCATGAACAGGCAGAACGGGTGGCCGTCGGGGTCGGCGTGGATCCGCACGTCCTCGTGCGGCTCGGTGTAGCCGCCGAGGCGTCGGGCGCCGGCCTCCTCGGCGAGGGCACGGGGGCGCCGGGGACGGCGGAGCCTCAGGCGGCCACCCCGAACAGGCGGGCGCCGTTGTGCCAGAGCACCGAGCGCAGCCAGTCGTCACCCAGGTCGAGGCCGGCCAGCGCCGCGAGCTGCTCGGCGTAGGGGTACGGGATCGACGGGAAGTCGCTGCCGAGCAGCACCTTGTCGCGCAGCGCGGCCAGCCGCGGCCGATCGGCGGGGTCGAAGGGCATCAGCCGCTCGGTGAAGGCGGTGGCGAACATCGTGGTGTCCAGGTGCACCCGCTCGTACCGCTCGGCCAGGTCGAGGAACTCCCGGTACTCCGGCATGCCGAGGTGGGCGATGACCAGCTGCAGCCGCGGGTGGCGCTCGAGCAGGCCGGTCATCGGCGCCGGGCCGGTGTGCTCGCCGCGCAGCGGACCGGACCCGCAGTGGATGACCACCGGCGTCCCGGTCTCCTCCAACCGCGCCCACACCGGCTCGAGCAGCGCGTCGCGCGGGTCGAAGGCGCCCACCTGCACGTGCACCTTGAACACCCGCACGCCGCGGTCGAGCGCCTCGGCGACGTAGTGCGGCGCCTCCGGCTCGGGGAAGAACGTGGCCGACGCCAGCACCTGCGGGTGGGCGGCGGCGAAGTCCTGCGACCAGTCGTTGAGCCAGGCGGCCATCCCCGCCTTGTGCGGGTAGGGCAGCGTCGGGAAGGCCCGGACCCCGAGCCGGCCGAGGACGGCGAGCCGCTCGTCCTCGGGCAGCGGGTACTGCACGGGCCACTCGGTGCCGTAGTGCGTGTGCGCCGCCTCGAAGTACGACCACACCTTCGCCTGCACGCGCGGCGGGAGGAAGTGCACGTGCAGGTCCACCAGGCCGGGCAGCCCCAGCTCCCGCCAGAAGCGGGGGACGTCGGCGTCGTCGGCCGGCGGCGGGACGCTCACGAGCGCAGCGTGACGACGACCTTGCCGCGCACGTGCCCGCCGGCGACCAGGTCCTGCGCCTCGGCGGTGCGCTCCAGCGGGAACGCCTTGGCGATCGCCACGCGCAGCTGGCCGGCGTCGGCCATGCGACCGAGCTCCTCGAGGTCGTGCCGCTCGGGGCGGACGAACACGTAGCGCCCACCCGTGTCGTTGACCGACGGGTCGACGACGCTGGCGATCCGGGCGACGTCGCGCACCTGAGCCGGCGCGTCGGCGAGCGCGTCGCCGCCGGTGAGGTCGAGGACGGCGTCGACCGGCTCGGACAGCTGCCCACTGATCGGCCCGGCGGAGTGGTCGAGGACCTCGGCGCCGGCGTCGCGGAGGAAGCCGTGGTTGCGCGGGCTGGCGGTGCCGACGACGTGCGCGCCGAGCGCGACGGCGATCTGCACGGCGAAGAACCCGACGCCGCCGCTCGCGCGGTGGACGAGCACGCGGTCGCCCTCGCCGACGTCGAGCGCCTCGGTGAGCGCCTGGTAGGCGGTCAGCCCGGCCAGCGGCAGCGCGCCGGCCTCGGCGAAGGACAGCGACGCCGGCTTGCGCGCCACGCAGCGCTGTGGCGCGGGCACCAGCTCGGCGGCGGTCCCCCACTGGACGTCGTCACGACGCAGGTAGCCGAACACCTCGTCACCGGGCGCGAGGTCGTGGACCGCCGGCCCGACCGCCTCGACGGTGCCGGCCAGGTCCCAGCCCGGGACGATCGGGAAGTGGTGCGGGAAGAACCCGGCCAGGTGCCCCTCGCGGATCCCGACGTCGACCGGGTTGACCCCGGCGGCGTGCGCGCGCACGAGCACCGTGTCCGGCCCCACCGGCGGCTCGGGCAGGTCCTCGCGCAGTGTCAGGACCTCGGAGCCGCCGAAGCGGTCGTACGCGATGCCCCTCAACGACGTCCCTTCACGTACCGGCCGAAGGCCTTCTGGATCTCCCGGCGCGAGTCGCGCTCGGCGAGGTCCTGCCGCTTGTCGTAGGACTTCTTGCCCTTGGCCAGCGCGAGCGTGGCCTTGACCTTGCCGTCCTTGAAGTAGATGTCGAGGGGCACGAGCGTCAGGCCGCCCTCGCGGGTCTTGCCGATCAGCTTGTCGATCTCCTCGCGGTGCATGAGCACCTTGCGCTTGCGCCGCGGAGCGTGGTTGGTCCAGGTGCCCTGCGTGTACTCGGGGATGTGCACGTGCTGCAACCACACCTCGCCGTCGTCGACGGTGGCGAAGCCGTCGACCAGCGAGGCGCGCCCGGCCCGCAGGCTCTTCACCTCGGTGCCGGTGAGCACCAGGCCGACCTCGTAGGTGTCGAGGATCGAGTAGTCGTGCCGCGCCTTCTTGTTCTGGGCGATGAGCTTGCGCCCTGTCTCACGCGGCATGCCGTCAGGTTAACCGTGCGCGCCGCGGCGCTCCTCCCGGTCGCGCGGTCAGGACGCCGCGACCTCGCGGCGGAGCTGGGCGTAGGTGGGCGCCTGCACCGGCAGGAACGCCGCCTCCCGGACCCGGCGGGCGGTGGCGCTGCCGGCGCGGTAGCCGCCGGCGCCGGTGACGGCCACCTCCAGCCGGACGGCGTCCGCGGCGACCTGCAGGCCGGCCAGCCGCAGCCGGGCCAGGCCCCCGGGCCCGAGCCCGACCCGGTCGGCGGCGAGGTCCTCCACCCGCCGGCCGACGTCGTCGCGGGCGGCGACCAGCTCCTCGTGCTCGGTGCGCAGGACCCCGCCCGCGTGCCGGGCGGCCGCGGCCAGGGCGGCGTCGGCCACGCCCAGGGTGAGCGACGTCTGCAGCAGCAGCTTGGTCGGCCGGCACATCGCGACGAAGGAGGTGAGGTCCTCGCTGAGCACCTGGTCGGCGGACACGGCGACCCCGTCGAGGTGCAGCCCGCCGGTGCCGGTGCCGTTGAGCCCGAGCAGCCGGTGCGGCTCGGTGGGCGTGACGCCGTCGTCGGTGCGCCGGAACTGCGCGACCAGCCGGCCCTCGTCGGGCGCCTGCACGGGGACGACGACGACCGCGTCGTCGAAGAGGTTCGACGCCCAGCCGACCGTCCCGGACAGCCGCCACCCGCTGCCGTCCGGCCGCGCCGACACGGGCAGCTCGGAGGCGCCGGTGGGGTCGGCGACCGCCGGGGCGAGCGCGGTCGCCCCGGTCACCTCCCCGGCCCGCAGCTGGCGCACCAGGCCGGCCATCGACGGCGGCGGCGGGCAGAAGCGCAGGTACTCGATCACCATCCGCTGCGACCAGACGGAGAACGCGGTGGCCAGGGACAGCGCCGCCACCTCGCGGACCAGCCGGACCGAGGCCACCAGCGCCGCGGTGGGGTCGTCGTCCTCGGCGCCGAGCGCCCCGACGGCACCCAGCCGGCGCAGCGCCGGCCGCACGTCGGCCCGGCCCGTGTCCACGTCCTCCGCACCGGCCACCGCGTGCTCGCGCACCCCGGCGACGTCGACCGTCGTCATGCCGCCCTCCCCTGTCCGCTCCGGCCCGGTACTACCCACCGTGGGCCGCGGAACGCACGGGCCTCGGAGTCCGCGGCGTCCCTCGGGTCGCGGCGTCAGAGCCGGACGTAGAGGCGCAGCGTCACGTAGGCGGCCACGGCGGCCAGGCCCACGCCGGCCGCGGCGATGATCGGACTGATCGTGGCGATCGCGCTCCAGTCGACCGGCGGGATGATCCCGGCCTTGATCGGACCGGCGAGCGTCTTGTCGACGAAGAGCACCTTGGTGAGCACCAGCCCGCCGACGGCGAGCAGCGCGCCGATGAGACCGGCCAGCGCCGCCTCCAGGATGAACGGCAGCTGCGTGTACCAGCGCGAGGCCCCCACCAGACGCATGATGTTGGTCTCGTTGCGCCGGTTGAACGCCGCCAGCTGGATGGTGTTGGAGATCAGCAGCAACGCCGCCAGCGCCTGCACCACCGCGACGGCGATGGTCGCGTTGCGGGCGCCGTTGAGCAGGCTGAACAGGCGGTCGAGGAAGTCGCCCTCGTCGCGCACCTGGTCGACGCCGTTCTGCCCGTTGGGGAACGCCGCCGCGACGACCGCGTAGCGCTCGGGGTTGACCAGCTCGACGCGGAAGCTCTCCGGCAGCGCGTCCGGCGGGGTGTTCTCGACCAGCTCGGGCTGCTGGCTGAACTGCTGCCGGAAGCGCTCGTAGGCCTCCTCCTTGGACTCGTAGATGTAGCTGGCCACCTCCGGGGAGTCGGCCAGCTGCGCCTCGATGGCGCTGCGCTGCTCGTCGGTGACGTCGTCGGCCAGGAAGATGGAGACCTGCACCTTGTCGTAGTAGATCTCCTTCATGTCGGAGATCATCCCGGCGATGAGCAGGCCGGTGCCCATGAGACCGAGCGAGATGGCCGTGGTCAGGATCATCGCGACCGTCATGGTCAGGTTGCGACGCAGCCCGGTGGCCACCTCGGAGAGGACGAAGTTGACGCGCATGGGTTCCCTTGCGTGAGGTGCGGGTCGACGGAGGGGCGTTACCGGCCGACGCCGTAGACGCCGCGCGACTGGTCGCGGGTGATCTGGCCGCCGTTGAGCTCGATCACGCGGCGGCGCATCGAGTCGACGATGTGGTAGTCGTGCGTCGCCATGATCACCGTGGTGCCGGTGCGGTTGATCCGCTCCAGCAGCAGCATGATGCCCTCGCTGGTCTCCGGGTCGAGGTTGCCGGTGGGCTCGTCGGCGAGCAGGACCAGCGGCCGGTTGACGAACGCGCGGGCGATCGCGACCCGCTGCTGCTCACCACCGGAGAGCTCGTGCGGCAACCGGTTGGCCTTGCCGTCGAGGCCGACCATCTCCAGCACCTCGGGGACGACGCGCTTGATGGTGCGGTGCGGCTTGTTGATGACCTCGAGCGCGAAGGCGACGTTCTCGGCCACGGTCCGGTTGCGCAGCAGCCGGAAGTCCTGGAACACGCAGCCCATGGAGCGGCGCAGCTTGGGCACCTGCCACTTGCTCATGCCGTTGAGCGTCTTGCCGTTGACGACGACCGTGCCGCGCGTGGGGTCGTCCTCCTTGAGCAGCAGCCGCAGGAAGGTCGACTTGCCCGAGCCGGACGAGCCGATGAGGAAGACGAACTCGCCCTTGTCGATCTCGGTCGACACGTCATCGAGGGCCGGCCGGTTGCTGGCCGGGTAGAGCTTGGTGACGTGTTGCAATTCGATCACGAGGCGCCACGGTACCTGCCCGGGGCCGCAGGATGACCGGTTCGCCACGGACGCGCAGGCCGGGTCGCGCGGCGGCTGACCGGCCGTCACTCGCACCCCACGAGGACGCCGGCGGACGGCGTCCTCCGGCCGTCAGCCGGCGGCCACGGACTCCTGCTGACGGCGCCAGCGGATGCCGGCCTCGATGAAGCCGTCGATGTCACCGTCGAGGACCGCGCCGGTGTTGCCGGTCTCCTGCTCGGTGCGCAGGTCCTTGACCATCTGGTAGGGGTGCAGGACGTAGGAGCGCATCTGGTTGCCCCAGCTGCTGCCCTCACCGCGCAGCGCGTCCATCTCGGCCCGCTGCTCCTCCTGCCGCTTGGCCAGCAGCCGCGCCTGCAGCACGCGCATCGCCGCGGCGCGGTTCTGGATCTGGCTCTTCTCGTTCTGGCAGGAGACGACGATGCCGGTGGGCAGGTGGGTGATCCGCACCGCGGAGTCGGTGGTGTTGACGCTCTGCCCGCCGGGGCCGGAGGACCGGAAGACGTCGATGCGGATCTCGTTCTCCGGGATGTCGACGTGGTCGGTCTGCTCGACGACCGGCAGCACCTCCACCCCGGCGAACGACGTCTGCCGGCGGCCCTGGTTGTCGAACGGCGAGATGCGCACCAGCCGGTGGGTGCCCTGCTCGACCGACAGCGTGCCGTAGGCGTAGGGCTGCTTGACCGCGAAGGTGGCCGACTTGATGCCGGCCTCCTCCGCGTAGCTGATGTCGTAGACCTCGACGGGGTAGCGGTGCCGCTCGGCGTAGCGCAGGTACATCCGCATGAGCATCTCGGCGAAGTCGGCCGCGTCGACGCCGCCGGCCTCCGACCGGATGGTGACCAGCGCCTCGCGCGAGTCGTACTCGCCGTTGAGCAGGGTGCGGACCTCGAGCTCGTCGATCTCCTTGCGCAGCGCGCTCAGCTCCCGCTCGGCCTCGGCGGTGACGGCCTCGTCGCTCTCCTCGGCGGCCATCTCGTGCAGCAGGCCGACGTCGTCGAGCCGGCGGCGCAGGTCCTCGACCCGGCGCAGGTCGCCCTGCAGGTAGGACAGCTTGGAGGTCAGCGCCTGGGCGGCCTCGACGTCGTTCCAGAGGTCCGGGGCGGCGGCCTGCTCCTCGAGCTCGGCGACCTCCCGGCGGAGTCGGTCGACGTCGAGGACGGCCTCGATCGACGTCAGGGTCGTGTCGAGCTCGTCCAGGACGACGGCGAAGTCAGCGGCCACGTCGATCCAGGGTAGTGCGCTCGCGGCGGGGGTAGGTCCACGGCATGAGCGAACCGCGGCGCGAGCGGACCCGTGAGGAGTACGCGCGGGGTCTGCCCGACCACCACGACCCGACAGCCGGCATCCTCGGCGCGGCCCCGGCGCAGTCCGCGCTGACGCTGCGGCTGGTGCTGGCCGCCTTCGGCCTCGTCGTCTGCGTCGTCTCCGGCGTCCTGTGGCTGCGCACCGACCTGCCCACCTGGCCGGCGGTGGTGCTGTTCGTCCTCGGCGCGGTGGCGCTGGTCGACCTGGCCGTGGTGGCCCGGCGCAAGCTGCGCGGCGAGCCGGGCTGAGGGAGGACCCCCTGCCCCCGCGCCTCGCAGGCTCGGCGCGGGACCGTGCAGGGGCCGTGCCGGCACATCACCTCCGTCCGAGAGGAGCACGCCGTCCTCCGCGCGTGGGCGCCCGAGCCGCCCAACGTCTCCTTCGAGGCCGCCGCCGGACTGGGCGTGGCCGGGGAGACCGCCGTGCGGGTGCTCGACCTGCTCGGCCTGCCCGAGGGCCGGACCGTCGTCGTCGACGGCGCCAGCGGCGGGGTCGGCATCGCGACCGTGCAGGTGGCCGTAGCCGCGGTCTGCAGGTGATCGGCACGTCGGGTCCGGCGAACGCCGACTTCGTCCGCTCGCTGGGCGCTCTGCACACCCCCTACGGCGAGGGGCTCGCCGACCGGGTGCGCGATCGCGCCCGACGGGGTCGACGGCGCGGTCGACACCGCGGGCAGGGGCTCGGTGCGCGACCTCGTCGCGCTGACCGGCGACCCCGGCAGGGTCGTCATCATCGCCGACTTCGGCGCCGCGGAGCTGGGCCCGCGAGGGGCACGTGCGCGGCAAGCTGGCCCTCTCCGTCTGACTACGGCTCGCGGGTCTGGTCGACCACCCAGCGCAGGTAGTCGGCGTTGCCGCCGCTCACCGGCAGGGCGAGCACGCAGGGGACGTCGTAGGGGTGCAGCTCGGCGGTGCGGGCGACGACCGCCGGCACCAGGGACCGGCGGGTGTGCAGGGCGACGCGGGCCTCGGGGTCGTCGTGCACCCGATCCTCCCACCGGTACACCGACCGGATCGCGGCGAACTGGTGGCCGCAGGCGGCCAGCCGCTCCTCGACCAGCGTCCGCGTGTACCCGGCCAGCCAGCCGGCGTCCGGACCGGTGACGACCACCTCGACCACGTCCTCGGGCTCCACGCCGGTCATCGTGCGGGTGCGTACCGCCGTCCGCGCGGGTAGGGGCCGCCCATGAACGACGACCTGACCCTCGACATCGACGGTGACCGGTACGTGGTCCGCAAGGGCGACACCGGGCTGCAGGTGGGCCGCCGCAACGGCGACGACGTCGCCTGGCTCGACGACGTCGACCCCGGGCTGCTGACCGAGGACGCGCGCGCCGCGCTGGCCGAGGGAGACACCTCCAACGAGGCGCTGCGGCTGGCGATAGGCGGCATCGTGCAGGGCGAGGTGAAGCGCGGCGGCTGACCCCGCCCGCGTGCGACGGCCGCCGCCGGAGCGTCCCGGGGCCGCGCGGTGACCGGAGCCCGGGATGACGAGACCCTGCGCGGGGAGGACTGGTACGGCGAGGACCTGTCGGGCCGGTCGTTCCTCCGCTGCACCCTCGTCGACGTCGACCTCAGCGAGACCGGGTCGGTGGGCGCGACGTTCGAGGACTGCGCGTTCACCGACTGCCGCCTGTCCGCCGGCCGGCACGAGGCCTCGGCGTTCCGCGGCTGCCGCTTCACCGGCTGCTCGTTCACCACCGCGGAGTTCACCGACTGCACCTTCCTCGGCAGCGCCTTCGCCGGCTGCTCGCTGCGGCCGCTGCGGGTGAGCGGCGGCGACTGGTCGTTCGTCACGCTGGTCGACGCCGACCTGCGCGGCACCGTGTTCACCGGCGTGCGGATGCGCGAGGCCGACCTGCGCGGCGCCGACCTCACCGGCGCCACGGTCACCGACGCCGACCTGTCGGCCGCGGCACTGGAGGGCAGCCGCTGGCAGGGGGCGGACCTGCGCGGCAGCGACCTCACCGCCTTCGACCCGCGCGACCTGCCCCTGGACGGCGCCCGCATCCGCGCCGAGCAGGCCGTGGTGCTGGCCCAGCTGCTGGGGCTGCGCGTCGGCTGACCACCGCGGGGCGGGCCGGGCGTGCCGTGCGGTCCCTGCCGTGAGGGACCTCCGACCCCTCCGGGCCGTGTCCGGCCGTCCTAGCGTGGGCGGCGGACGCCGAGCCGCCGGCGCCCGGCTGCCGGCCCCGTCGGCCGGTCCCCGCAGGGAGTCGCCATGAGCGCGCCCGTCGACCAACCGCACCGCCCGGCGGCAGGAGCGCCGCCGGCTCCCGAGGTACCGGACTCCCCCGCCGCCCTGACACCCACGGCGCCCGAGCACGAGCCCGGGCACGCCGCGGCCGACCCCGAGCGGCGCGGACTCGAGGAGCGCGGCTGGCTGCTGTTCGCCGTCGTGGTGGCGTTCCTGGTCCTCGCCTTCGCCGGCATGATCGTGCTGACCGCCCTCGGCGGGGGGACGACGTACGTCCGCTGAGGGCGGTCAGCCGGTGACCAGGTCGCTCGCCTCGGTCGTCTCGTGGTCCGACACGTCGAGCGCGGACCCGTCGTCCTCCCCGGCTCCCGCGCCGACCGGGACCAGGCGGACCGACACGGTGGGTCCGTGCGACGTCGTGCTCTGCCCACACCTGTGGGCAGAGCACGACGGGCCGCGGCGGAGCCACCGGCCGCCGTCCGCGCCGTCCGCTCACGGCCCCCGGGGCGCGCTCCCCGCGTCGCAGGCCCTTCTGGCCCGGTCCGCTCGTCCCTACCCTCCGTGCGGTGGGCCCAGACCGCACCGAGGACGGCGACCTCCCGGGTCGGCCGCTCCCTGCGCGGCTCGACCCCCGCACTGGCCGCTCCCGCCGGGACGCCGCCGGGGCCGCCGGCAGCCGGACCGGACGCCGCACCGGACGGGCCGTCGTCCTCGCCCGGGCCGTGGCCGCCGTCCTGTCGCTGGTGCTGCTGGCCGGCAGCGGCTGGGGCTGGTACCTGGGGCGGGTCGCGCAGGCGACGGTCAACCGCACCGACGCCCTCCCCGCCGAGGGGAACGCCGAGACCGGGGACGCCCCCGAGGCGCTGAACCTGCTGCTGGTCGGCAACGACAGCCGGGCCGACCTCACGCCCGAGCAGCTCGCCGAGCTCGACGCCGGCACCGACTCCGGGATCAACACCGACACGATGATCCTGGCGCACGTCCCGGCCGACGGGTCGCAGGCCTCGTTCGTCTCGTTCCCACGGGACTCCTACGTGGAGATCCCCGGCTACGGCAGGGACAAGCTCAACGCCGCCTACGCCCACGGCTGGTCGGGGGCAGCCGACTCCGCGACCGACGAGGAGAGGCGGGCCGCGGGCGCGCAGCTGCTGGTGCAGACGATCAGCCGGCTCACCGGCCTGCAGATCGACCACTACGCCGAGGTCGACCTGCTCGGCTTCTTCCAGCTCAGCAGCGTCGTCGGCGGCGTGGAGGTCAACCTCTGCGAGGCCGTCGACGACTCCGCCTACTCCGGCGCGGTCTTCCCCGCGGGCGAGCAGGTCATCGAGGGCGCCGACGCACTGCGCTTCGTGCGGCAGCGCCACGGCCTGCCCCGCGGCGACCTCGACCGGATCGTCCGCCAGCAGGTGTTCCTCGCCGGCGTGCTGCGCAAGATGCTCTCCGACGACGTGCTGCTCGACCTGGGCACGCAGCGGAGGCTGGTCCAGGCGGCCTCCCGGTCGCTCACCGTCGACCGCGACCTCGACCTGCTCGACCTCGCCCGGCAGGTGCAGTCGGTGACCCCCGACAGCATCCGGTTCGAGACCGTGCCGATCGCCGACGCCGCCGCCGAGGACGAGCAGGGCCGCTCCATCGTCGAGCTGGCCGACGAGGACACGCTGCACGACTTCTTCGCCCACCTGTCCGCCGAGCCCGAGACACCGCCCGAGGAGTCCCCGGACGCCCCCGAGGCGCCGGCGGCGCCGGACACGGTCGCGCCCTCCGAGGTGCCGGTGCAGGTCGACAACGGCTCGGGGATCTCCGGCGTGGCCGCCGCGGCCGCCGCCGACCTGGAGGACGCCGGCTTCCCGGTCAGCGGCTTCGGCAACGCCGACCGCAGCGACTACGACCGGACGACGGTCCGGCACGCCCCTGGCGACGAGGCGCTGGCCGCCACGCTCGCCGCGCAGGTCCCGGGCGCCGTCGTCGAGGTGGACGACGAGGCCACCGCCGGGACCGTCGACCTGGTCCTCGGCGCGGACTTCGCCGGCATCGGCCAGGCGGTGACGCCGGTGACGTCGGCCGCCGAGGGCCCGGCGGAGCCGGGGCGGACCGCCGGCGACACCAGCTGCATCAACTGAGGGGACCGGCCACGGTCAGCGGTCGACGTAGCGGTCGGTCTCGACGACGAACTGCCCGGTCGCGGTGTTGGCGTCGACGAACTCCGGCAGCAGCGGGATCCGCACGGTCACCGTCGCGCAGACCGAGAACTCCTCCCCCGGCAGCAGGCTCGGCGCGTACGCACCCGCGGCGTCGCATCCTGCGCCCGCCGGCGCGTAGACCACCCGCACGTCGGTGGCCTCGACCGACTGGTCCTCCACCGCCAGCTGCGCCGCCCGCTGCGCCCGCGCCAGGCCGGTGGCGACGTCGGGCGCGGTGGCCAGCGCCCGCCCGGCCTCCCGCGCGGCCGCCGTCGAGGCGAACACCCCGCGCTGCACCGCCGAGAACCCGGCCACCACGTAGACCAGCGGCACGAACACCACCAGCGCCACGAACACGAACTCCACCAGCGCCGACCCGCGCTCACCGCCGCCCAGCCGCGCCCGCAGCCACCTCACGGCGCCTCCTCCACCGCCCGGCCGGTCACCTGCAGCGGCAGCACGTCGCCCAGCCCGGCCAGCAGCGTGGGCACCGCCCCGCGGCAGCGCACGGTCACCAGCACCAGCCCGGAGCCGTCGACCTCCTCCGCGGCGGTGCACGCCAGCCCCTCGGCGGTCCGCACCGACGTCGCCCGGGCCACCACCGCCAGCGTCCGGCCGGCCGCCTCGGACGCCGGCACGTCGGCGTTGGCCGCGTACCGCGCACCCTCCTGCGCGCCGGCGGTCACCACGTTGCGCACGTGCACGTAGACGGCCACCTGCAGCACCGCCAGGAGCAGCACCACGACCAGCACCGACACCAGCACGAACTCGACGACCGCGCTCCCCCGCTCGCCGTCCCGCACCGTGCTGGAACGGCCACCCTTTAGGGGCCCGCGCCGAGCGTGCGAGGCGTGGGGGGAAGGGTGGTCCTTCAACCGTTCGTGACCGACGCCAGCGCGTTGGTCACCGCCGCCACGATCGCCTCGCGGAACGGGACGAGGATGGCCAGCACCAGCGCCGCCGTCATCACCGTGATCATCACCCAGCCGGGGACGTCGCCCCGCTCGGGATCGTCCTCCCGCAGCCGCGCCGTCAGGGTCAGCACCCAGGCCCACGCCGCCATCCCTCGTCCTCCTCCGTTGTGCACCGGCACTCACCGCGCCAGCGAGACGATGCTGATCAGCCCCGGGAACAGGGCGAACAGGACGGTGACCGGCAGCACCAGGAACACGACCGGGACCATCATCTGGATCTCCTTGCGGCCGCCGGCCTCCAGCAGCCGGCGCTTGCCGGCCTCCCGGACGTCGGCGGCCTGGGCCCGCAGCACCTCGGCCAGCGGGGTGCCGCGCTCGATGGCCACGAGCAGGCCGTCGACGAAGCGGGCCAGCGCGTCGACCGACGTCCGGTCGGCCACCTGCTGCAGCGCCTCGGTCAGCGGCACGCCGGCCCGCGCCCGGCCCAGCGCCGAGCCGAGCTCACGGGCCAGCTCACCGCCCGAGAGCCGGGTGACGCGGGCGATCGCCGCGGTCGGGCTCTCCCCCGCCGTCACCCCCAGCGCCAGCAGCTCGGCCACCACCGGGAACTCCGCGAGCAGGAGCTCCTCCCGCCGGCGCACCTGCTGCGTCAGCCACCAGTCGCGGCCCAGCACGCCGCCGAGCACCCCGGCCAGGCACAGCAGCGCGACCGACAGCACGTTGACGCCGCCGGCCGCCAGCGACCCGACCGCGGTCAGCAGCGCCGCACCGAGCAGGCCCAGGCCGCCCCACACGACCTGCTCGACCCGCACGTCCTCGACCGTCTGGTCGCTGCCCAGGGCGTCGAGCCGGCGGCGGACGGCGGCGCGGCCGCCGAGCACCCGGTCGACCAGCCGGGCGCCGTCGGTGACCGCGGGGCCGAACACGCGGCGCGCGGCGGTGAGCAGCCCGGGCTCGGTCGCCGTCCCCAGCAGCCGGGACGGCGGTGGGGTGTCGTGCACGTAGGGCGCCAGCCGGTCGACCAGCCGCACCGAGCGGAACGGCGGCGCGAACGCGACGGCGAGCAGCAGCCCGGCGGCCGCGGCACCGCCCAGGAGCATCCCCAGCAGCGCCGGACTCACTGCAGCACCCGCACGTCCTGCGGCAGCCGGCCGATCCGCAGCATCAGCCGGTAGGCCACCAGGCAGACCGCGCCGCCGCCGAGCAGCAGGCCGGTGCCCAGCGGGGAGTCGTAGGCGGCCAGCGTCGCCGACTGGGTGGCCAGCAGCAGGAGGACGACCCAGGGCGCGCCGACGGCCAGCCGCGCGGCCTGCACCACCCAGCCCTGCCGGGTCTCGAGCTCGGCGCGGGCGCGGGCGTCCTCGCGCAGGAAGCCGGCCAGCGTCCGCAGCACCCGACCGAGGTCGCTGCCGCCGACCTCCCGGGCCACCCGCAGCGTCTCGACGATGCGGTCGCCCACCGGGTCGGCGAGGTCGGTCTTGAGCCGGTCGAGGCTCTCGCCGAAGCGGCCGCTGGAGCGGTGGTCGGCGGCGAAGCGGAGGAACGGCGGCCGCAGCACCTCGGGGCCGCGGGTGCCCAGTGCCGAGAGGGCCTCGGGCAGCGACAGGCCGGCGCGGACGGCGGAGGCGAGGTTGTCGACCACCTCCGGCCACACTTCGCGCAGGTCGGCGCGGCGGCGGGCGGCCAGCCGGCGCACCTGCACGAGCGGCAGGACGAACCCGAACACGCCGAAGGCCAGGCTGACGGTGACCGTGCCGGTGGTCAGCAGGACGACGACCGTCGCCAGCGCCCCGAGCCCCACCTGCAGGGCGACCAGCTGGGCCGGGTTGATGCCGGTCAGGCCTGCCGCGGCGAGCAACCGTGCGCGGCGTCCGGGCGGGCGCGGTCCCGTCCTCGGCTGCGGGGCTCGCGACCCGCTGCGCCACACCAGCAGCAGTCCCACCCCGAGCAGCAACCCGAGCAGCGCGCCGGTCAGGTCCACGCCGGCGCCTCGAGGAGGGCGGCCAGGTCGTGGCCGGCGGCGGCGAAGCGCTCCGGGTGCGGCGGGAAGCCCTCAGCCCGGACCAGCCGCCCGTCGCGGGTGGTGAAGACGTCGGCCAGCTCGACCACGCCGTCCTCTGCGCGGCCCGGCACGGCCACGATCTCGCGCACCCGGCGCTGCCCGGAGGGCTCGGTGGCGACGTGCACGACCAGGTCGACGCTGGCCGCGACGGTCGGGACGACGAACGCGTGGCCGATGTTGTCGCCGGCCAGCAGCGGCAGCGTGCACATCTTCACCACCGCCTCGCGGGCGCTGTTGGCGTGCAGCGTGCACATGCCGGGCAGGCCGCTGTTCAGCGCGATGAGCAGGTCCAGGCACTCCTCCTGCCGGACCTCGCCGACGACGATCCGCGAGGGCCGCATCCGCAGCGCCTCCTTGACCAGCCGGCGCAGCGGGATCTCCCCGGCGCCCTCGAGGTTGGGCTGGCGGGTCTGCATCGCGACGACGTCCGGGAGCGGTACGCGGAGCTCGAAGACCTCCTCGGCCGTGATGACGCGCTCGCGTGCGGGGATCGCCGCGCACAGGCAGTTGAGCAGTGACGTCTGTGCGAACAGACATGCGTGGGCCGCCTTCACCCCACTCGCCCTGGAGCCATCCGCCTCCACAACCAGCCTGCGGATTAAAAGTCCCAGTTCGGACGTGTCGGATGGTGGCGGCCGATGACGCCTGTGCTGGTCGGTGCCGTCCTTCGGGTCACCGGGTCCTGCCGCCTGTCGCCCGGTTATGGGCAGTGCGCGACCACACCGCGACCACTCCGCAGCCGTCCTTGGCGTGAAGGACCCGGCCGCTTGGGCTGCCACCGTCCTGAGCCACCCGACTCTTGCCAGATCGAGTCGGTGCAAGGTGTCCAGACAACCGTTCCGGCATTGTTCGGAGCCAGCCGGCTACGTCAACCCTGCCCGTCGAGTCCGGAAGCCGGCCGCTGACAGTTCCGCCGCCAGCCGCCCGCCGCCCGCCGCCCGCCGCACTCCGGGGTGACCACGGGAAGGGCCGGTGGCGCGGCCATGCATCGGTCAGGACGAATTGCCTTGGCCCGGCTAGAGCGGCGACCTAACCTGAACTTCCTCGCGCCGTTGCAGCAGGTCGCCGTGCCCGCCCTCCGCCGTCCGGCCGTCGGAGCTGACGGGCTGCCGGGAAGAGGCAGGACCATGCCCGAACTCGATCCTCGAGACCTCATCGACCGGCATGCCGAGCAGGAGGAGTTCCGCCGCATCGTTCCCGGGGCGGAGTCGACCGAGACGGGTCAGGGCCGCATGCTCACGATCTGCGACCGGGGCGGCCGGGGAAAGAGCAGCCTCCTGAAGCGGCTCCTGTACAACTGCCAGTTCGATATGAAGCCTCAGGCCTCCGGCTGCCTCGTCGAGCTGGACCGGCTGGCTGCCAATCCCTCGCCGTTCGCGCTCGTCAAGAGCATCCACAAGGGCCTCACGAAGGTGACCGGCGTCGAGATGCAGAAGCGGTTCGCCAAGTTTAATCGGCTCAACGGGGCCAGGGAGCTGAGGGACTTCACGCTCTTCGAGGAGAGCGGTGACGGCCCCTCCGGAGTCCGCGTGTCGGCGATGGCCGCCATCGGCACCGTCTCCGAGGGCTCGCGCGCGGCCGGCGTGAACCTGGAAAACGTCCAGAACGCGCAGATCACGCAGATCACGCAGCGCGCGGAGTTCACCGAGGAACAGGAGCTGCGGGCGCAGCAGAGGTGCGTCGAGGCGTTCTTCGATGACCTCCGCGTGGTCTGCGCGACTCAGTCCGTCGTGGTCATGTTCGACACCTGGGAACGGTGCAACCTGCAGCTGCGCGACTGGATCCGGGACGAGTTCCTGGCCAATCACGCGCTGCATCCCGACCCCGGCCTGCGGCCCGACCGGCTCGTCGTCGTGGTGGCCGGACGCCCCTACGATCCCCCGGACACGAGATACGGTCTGCGCCCCGACGAGTTCCGCCCCCTGTTCGACTCGGAGGAGGAGCTCGAGGCCACCGTGCGGTCGGTCAAGTCGCTGAGCGAGTGGGAGGCCGAGCACGTCAGCAAGTTCTTAGTCCTCAACGGCTGCCCGGCGCCGGACGATGACGACATCCGGTTCATCCAGTCGAAGCTGCAGCTCGGCTGGTCGCTGGAGAAGATCCTCACCTTCATCGACGACTACCTGCGGCCGCAGTCATGAGCAGGCTGACGGATCTCTTCGCCCAGTTCGAGGGCGTCGAGGACATCGAACGTGCCTTCGTCGACCAGGTGCTGCAGGCTGCCGGCCGCCGGGACGCCGACCTGCCCGAAGCCATCCGGATCTGCGCCCTCCCGCGGCACGTCGATGAGCAGGTCTTCTCGGTGCTGCGGGGCGAGCACAGCGATCCACGGCGGGACCGGGAACTGCTCGACCTGGTCGTGAAGTACCCCTTCGCGCTGCCCCGCGCCGAGGGCGGCTTCGTCCTCCATGACAACACCCGCGACGCGCTGCTCCGGGGGTGGCGCGCGACCCCCGAGGACGAGGAACGCTTCGTCAATCTCAATCTGCGCCTGGCCGACCACTACCAGGGGCAGTACGACGAGGCAGTCGAGGCCGATCAGCACCTCAGGGAGCTGGCCGCCCTGATCAAGCGCGCCGACCCCGCGCGGTTCCGCCGCCTGAACTCCCTCATCCGCTCGCGGCGTAGCGCCCTGCTGCTCGGCTCGCTCTACCACCGGCTGCTGGCGTCTCTCGACGGTGGGATGAGCTTCCTGCAGATGCAGTTCGAGCGGCTGGAGGCGACCAACGACATCGGCCTGAACAAGTCACTGATCACGGCCGGCCGGGACTTCATGACCCGCCTGCCGCCTGACCAGCAGCAGCCCGAGCACCTGGCCTGGATCGACTACTTCGACGAGCGTCTGAGCCGGGCCACAGACGCCTACGACGTCGCCCACGCCGAGCGGACCTTCCTCCGGCTGTCGCAGGACGAGAAGCTGCCCAAGGTCCTGCGCAGATGGGCTCTGGGCGAGCTGGCCTCGACCTACGAGCTGGAGCTCAAGACCCCCGAGGCGCTGCGCGCGCGCCAGGAACTCGCGACCACCTGGCGAGGTGTCGACGTCTACAACGACCCGTTGAGCAGCAAGAGCCTCGGCACCCTGCTGTGGCAGATCGAGGACCGCGACCAGGCGGTGATCCAGTTCCAGGAGGCAATCCGGTCGGCCGACGAGGAGCCGGGAGCCCGCCGGGACATCCGCGTTCTGGCGAGGGCCGACCTCAGCGGCGTCTACAGCGAGCTGGGCGAGTGGGAGAAGGCCTTCGACGTGGCCAACGAGGCCTTCCACCTCGCCCGCACCGAGTTCTCGCGTGACCCGGTGATGCAGTACGAGGTGGCGCGCAGGTTCGCCTCGCTCCTGTCGTCCTTCGATCCCCTGGCCACGGACACGGCCCGGCACGAGGCGACCCGGCTGCTCGAGGAACCGCCCGCGCTCAGGGCCGCCGTCATGCTGGAACACGTCCTCACCCTGGTGCGGGCCGGGCGGCTGCGCGCGGCCCAGGACGCCGTCGACGGGCTGGCACAGGACCTCGAATCGGACCCGGACCCCGCCGCCGAGCGGGATCTCCTCGCCGCCCGCGCGAGCGTGCTGGCGGCCCAGGGGCGGGAGGGCGAGGCGGTCCCCGTGTACACGAGGATCCTCGATGCGGTGGCCGATCGTCCCGAGGCGGCGTGGTCGCGGGCGGCGGCGCGGTCGAACCGCGGCATCGCCCTGCGCATCCTGGGTCGGTACGACGCCGCCGATGTGGACCTGCAGTACGCCATCGAGGAGTGGACCCGATTCGGCCTCGACGCGGTCACCGCGTCGGTCCGCATCGAGCTCGCCGACTCCCTGCGCGGACAGGGGCACTTGAACGCGGCCGCCGAAGCACTGGACCAGGTCGACGCCGAACTGCCACCGGGCCCGCACTTCGCCCGCGCGGACCTCCAGCGATCCCGCGCCGAACTGTACGAGCAGCGTGGGCTCTGGCAGGAGGCGCGGGACCGCTATGAGGAGTCGCTCCACATCCACGACCGGCTGCGCGCCCTGACCGCGGCGACGAGGTTGCTCCTGGGGTTGATGAGAGCGGCGGGCGGCGCGGCGGACTGGTCCGCCGTCACGGCCTTCGCCGAACGGGCCACGCGGGAGAGCGGCCGCCTGGCCGCGATCGACGCTTTCTCGCTGTCGGCCACGGATCGGGAAGCCCTCGACCTCAACGCCGAGGCGATGCGCTGCTGCGTCACGACGGTCAACCGCGACGCCCTGCTCGACCAGGCTCGGGAGCTGCTGCGCTCGGCCGCGCTGAAGTCACCGGGCAACGTCTGGCCGCAACTCAACCTCTCGTACGTGCTCGCTGAGCAGGAGGACTGGCGGGGTGCCCTGGATGCCCTGGGCCAGGCCCTCGCCGCCGCCCCGGAACCGATGCGCACGGCGGTGCTGTTTGACCGCCTGCAGACCTATGCGCTGCGGCAGGCCCAGCTGCTGCACCATCGGCACGAGAGCGAGGCTGCCGAGGGGCTGCTGCACGATGTCATGGAGCAGGTCGCCGGCCACCTGGCTGGCGGTGACGTCCTCGTCCTCTGGCTCGCCGAGTCCGCGATCCGGGCGGGCGCCGGCGGGTGGGACGCCGGGGAGGCGGTCCACGATCCGCGGGCCGAGCCGCTCGTGGCCGGGATCCCGGACTGGCCCGCGTGGACCCCAACCGCGATCGAGACACTCCGCTCACTGGTTCGGGACAGCGCGGACTGCTGGGCGGTCATCGACCTGATCGACCGCCTCGAGGAGCGCGCGGGTGCGCCACCTGCCTGGCGGGTGGCGCTCGCCGAGGCGCGGGCGGCGATGTGGGCCCACCTCGAGGAGACGTTCGGCCTCGGCAGCTCCCCCGCCGGGGTCGACGACGTGTACCCCGTCGTGACACCTATCGCCGGCGAGGTCGGCGACGCGCTTGTCCCGATCGTCGACTCCCGTCGGGACCACGGACACTTCCTGTACGAGCTGATTCCCGACCTGCGCGCCCGCATCCTGGCCGATACCGGTGTGACGGTCCCCGGGGTCCGCATGCGGGGGAATCCGGCGCTGGCCCCCGACGGGTACGTCATCCAGATCTTCGAGGTGCCGGTGCTCAGCGGCTCCCTGGATCCGGGCGGGTTCTTCGCCGTCGTCCCACAGCCGCCCGAGGGACCCCCGGCCCCACGCGTCGACGTACACCCGCTCACCGGCGGGCCGGGGACCTGGTCACCGACCCCGCCGGCGGACTCCGGGCGGTCCGCCGAGGACGGCCCGGTACCGGCGCCCCTGTTCCTGGCGTACCGCATCGAGGCGGCGGTGCGTTCGGCGCTCTGGACGTTCTTCGGTTACGAGGAGGGGGCGTCGCTGCTCGCCGCGTGGGAGTCCGACGGCGCCGGTGAGCTCCTCGCCTCCGTCGCTCCCGACGACGCCGCGCGGTTCCGGCTCCTGCGGCTGCTGCGTGCCCTGGTCGAGGACTCAGTGCCCCTCACGGACTGGCGGCGCGTCCTCGAGTCAGTACAGGAGGCGGGGGGCACGGGCGCCGCCGTGACCGACCTCGTGCGCGCCGTCCGCCGCCGGTGCTACGACCTGCTCCCCGGGAACGAGGCCGGCACGGTGCGCATAGGGGTGCCCAAGGACGTCGAGGGCCCGCTGGTCGCGGCGATGAGCCGGCCCCTCGAGGCGGGGACCGCCACGGCCGCCCGCAGGTACAAGGACTGGCTGGCCGATATGCGGGCGCAGACCCCTGGGCGGCTCGCGGTCGTGACCGGCACCGAGGAGGCGCGGCGGGCCGCCGAGCACCTGACCCGGTCGGCGGAGTTTCTGGTCCCGGTCCTCGCGGCCGAGGAGCTGGTGGATCCGGCAGAGGCCCAGCAGGTGGATTTTGTTCCGGGCGGGGTCCCGTGACCGCCACGCACGCAGCGGAGGCCACCCTGACGGTGGCCGTCGGGGTCGGTCCGGGTGTCGTCGCCGAGGCGCCGCCGCAGGCGGTGACGGATCGCGTCACCGCGGAGGTCACCGCGCTGGTCCGCCGGCTAGGCATCCCGGGAGCCGTCCGGGTCGAGCTGGGCGTCGTCCCGGCGTCCGACAGCACCGGTAAACCGGTTCCGCTACGGCTGGGGATCGGCGGTCGCCCCTGCCGGTTCTCGGAGGACGTCGTGGTGCAGGCGTTCGCGTACGCGGTCGGTACCGCCGACGTGCCGGCGTCCCTGCCCGACGAGGTGCCGGCGGAGGCCGTCGCCGACTGGATGGCGCTGGTGTGCCGCGAGGCGGCCGCGCAGTCGGCGCATCTCCTGCTGACGAGGGACCAGGTCGAAGTTTACTGCCTGGCGCACGACATCGACGCCGAGGATCCAGACGCACAGCACCGGGTCCACGCCGTCCTCCAGCAGGTCGTCGGCCTCGGGCGCTCGATCGCCGACGGCGACACCGTCCGGAATGTCCTGCGGGCGACGGGGGCCGCCGACACAGACGAGGTGACCGAGACCCTCGCCGGGGCGCTCCGCAGCCCGCGTCTCGACATCCGCATGGACCCCGCGTCCCTGCGTCAGCTGACCTGCGACCACCGGGCCGACGGCGCCCCGTCCTTCTCCTTCCTCCGCGAGAGCCTCTTCGACGAGCTCGGGCTCCGGCTGCCCGCCCTGCATCTCGTCGCCGATCCCGCGCTGGCCGCTGGCGGTTTCGCCGTCGACCTCGACGACCTGCCGGGGTTGCCCCGGATCGGCCTGACACACGGCACGGTGCTGGTCAACGACACTCCGGAGCGCCTGCGGCTCATGGGGGTCGACGGGACGAGCTGCCTGATCCCCGGGTTGTCCCAGCCCGGGAGCATCGTCGCGCAGGACGCGACCGCGATGCTGGAGGCGGCCGGGCTGACGACGTGGGACGCGCTTGGCTTCCTCGTGCTCAGCGTGGCCGGCGTCGTCCGCGAGAGCGGCTACCGATGGATGGACCCAACGGCCGCGGATGCGTTGCTGGACACGTTCTCCCTGGTGTTCCCGGAGGCCGAGCGGGTGGCCCGCGCGTGCGTGCCGCTGAGTCGCCTCGCCGTGGTGCTGCGCGACCTCCTCCGGGACGGCCTGTCCATCCGCAACCTGCGGCGCATCCTGGAGGTGCTCACCGACGCCGAGCTCGACGGCCGACTTCCGCCCGGCGGTGAGCCGGCAGTCGACCTGGTGCGCACCGCGCTCCGCGAGGAGATCGCCCACCGCGCGGCTCGGGGTACGTCCACGGTGGTCGTGTACCTCCTGGACCCCGAGCTCGAGGACGCCGTGGCCGCAGGCGTCGACAACGGCGGGGGGCGACGGCTCTCCGACGCCCTGCGCCGTGAGCTGACCGCGGTACCCGCCGGACTCCTGCCCCCCGCGATCCTCACGCGGCGGTCGGTTCGACCCTTCGTCCGAGCCGCGATCCGGCCGCAATTCCCGCGGGTGCGGGTCCTGGACTACGACGACCTCCCGCCACGGATGAACGTCCAGCCGGTTGCCCGCCTCTCGGCCGACTGACCACTACCGTCCGTCGCTGTACGCCGACTCGATCGCCTTCAGGACCTCCGCCTTGTACACGCGGGAGCCACAAGACGGGCAGACCCCCTGCGGGATGTCGGTGAGCACGAGGGGGTCGCCGCGGGAGCGCATCGTGACCTCGACGTAGCGCCGGTCGTAGGACGATCCGCAGGGGCAGGTGCCGAATCCGTCGTGCCGGTCGTCGGTCATCGGGGCTCCTGGCGCGGAGCGGCCACTGCCGTGGCCTCGGCGCGGGGAGCCGTCTCCAGGGAAAGCAGGTGATGCAGGCCAAGCAGGATGCCCGGGTCTCGGCAGATCGCTTCGGCGTAGACCTCGAGCTCACGGTCGGCGAGCGGCTCCAGGAGTCCGGCGTTCACGGAGGCAAGCCACGCAGTGACGGCGTCGGGGGGCAGCGGTCCGAGATTGATCCGGTAGTCCGCGAACCGCTCGAGGTGGGTGGTGTCGCCGGCATAACCGGCGAGCACGACCAGCCGTGGCATGGGGGTCGTGGTGAGGAAGGCCAGGAACTCGTCGGTGAACCAGCGGTCCACCCACTCGGTGGGGTGGTAGCCCTGCACGAGGACGACGCCGAGCCCGAGCGTCCCGGCCGGCTCCTCGGCCGACTGCCGGTCCCGTGACCCGGAGATGCTCTGAATGAACTGCTCCACTGTGGTCCGGCTGTCGACCAGCGCCCCCTCCAGCCCCTCGCTCAGGTCCGCGCGCTCGGGGAATACGGGATAACCCCGCTCGGCGGCGCGCCGCCGGACCTCCGCCAGCATCCGGGCCTTGCCCATGCGGGGTGCGCCGGTTATCAGCAGAAATCCGGCCTGGTGCCTGCTCAGGGCCTCTTCGATTGTGGCCAGCTCGGCGTCCCTGCCGATCAGCGGAGCGCCGCGGTCGACGTCCACCCCAGCCGTGGGCGCCACGACGGCTCCCTCAGCCAATGCGGTCGATGTCCACGACGGCGAAGGTGCCGCCGCGCTCGACCGTCTTCGCCGTCCCCGTCGCGTCGACCTGCCCGCCGGTCATCGACTTGGCGTGCACCACCGCGGCGTAGCCCTGGACCCGGTCGACGTCCCCGCGGGCCCGCACGAGCGGTCCGGACGGCTCCCGCGCCTCTCCCTTGAACGTGATCCGCTGGCCGTAGACCATCTCGAGGAGCTCCCGCAGGGCGTTGACCTGCTCCATGAGCAGCGGGTCCTCGGGCCGTGGGGTGGCTAGCCCCTGGGCGTAGTCGGCGAGGGGCCGTCGCATGTCCAAGAGGGACGGTGCGAGCTTCTCAACGACGGCGTAGTCGGGCGGCACCGCCTGCGTCGTGCCCGCCACGATGTCGGACGGCACCTGGAGCAGCGGCTCGGGGCCGTCCGGCGCTTCCTTACCGGCGCTGTCCTTGCGCTCCCGGTAGCGCTTGAGCAGCTCGCCGGCCTGGTTGTAGAGAAACTTGATGCCTTCGGCCAGGACGACTGCTCCGATGGCAGTCGCGGACAGTGGATCCACCATGGCGGCGACCTCCGCGAGAGCGTGTGGTAACGCGGTGCCCGATGCTCCCACCGGGCCGCGTCACCGGGAAGGCCGCACGGCCCGGTGGCTCGATGAAGCAGCGTCAGTGCCGCCGGCGTGCTGCTTGCCGACGCAGACCTGCTGCCAGGCCACGCCCCACCGGCCGACTCCTGTGGGAGGAACTGCTGAGTCAGTGCCACCTCGACCCTGCCCGTGAGATCCCTGCGCGGACCTCGCAAGACTGGACTGCCAGGCCGCCGAGCGGGTGTTCACCGCGGATACACTGAGGCACGGACGGCAAGTCAACGCCCGAGTCGACGAGGCCACCGAACGGGCGATCGCCAAAGCATGGGAGGAAGAGGCCGAGCTGCTGGCCGCGCCCGTGCAGCAGGATCTTGTTGAGCACTGGCGGTCCCTCGGCGGCCCGCTACCCGACCCGCTGTAGGACGGGCGACATCATGGCGATCTGCGAAGTGCTCCGCTGTCAGCGGACGGCAGAGCAATTGGTCGAGCTAGGCGAGCCCGACGGGATGGTGGCCCAAGTCGCCATCTGTGGCGAGCACCACCGGCAGATGCAGGCCGGCGTCCGCCACCGCTGGGAGCCCAATCCGGCTGGCGCGGCGACCGGGTCGCTGCTGATGGGCGCTGACCTCGACGCGGCAGCTCATACCGTGGTCGGCATCCGCGGCACCGAAGAGCACGCATTCGTGCTCGCTCCCGACGGCACGGACGCCATCACCGTCCTGCTCACCGAGCTGACGGCCGACGGCGTTGAAGTCCCGCTCCGGCTATTGATGAGCGACACGGTGCTGCACGAGATGCGCCGGTTCCTCTGCTCAGAGACCTGGTTTGACCCGGCGCAGTAGGCGTCAGTTGGCTCCAGATAGAGCAGACGGACGCTCGGCTATGGAGGAACTCATCGGTCCGCTGCGCGTCGCAGACCGCCCGGGGCGACGTCGTTGAGCGAAGAGGCGTGTCGATCTCGTATTCGCTTGCTCGGTCTGCTCCGGTCGTGGCGTGGTGCTGGGGGCGGGCGACCGGCTTGTGCGCGTGGGCGACTCTCGAACTCCCGAACCTGTGGCCTGGAGGGCAGCCGCGAAACTCTGGGTCGTCGAAGGGCAGGTGCGGCCAGCTGCGGACAGCAGCCTGTCGGGAGCCCGCGGGACCACGTTGAGGCGGTTGAACAGCCGGACGTCTGGATCGGGCTGCTTCCTCGTCAATGCGCCCTGGTCCGCATGGCTCAGCAGTGGGCCGTGCGGACTACGCGTGCGGTCTGTGCGGGGAGGACGACCGACAACCACCACCGCTGCAGTGGGGCGGGCTACCAGGGCAACCGGACTACCGGACGCAGCCCGTTCACGACTTCGGTGCCGATCAAGGCGCCCGTGCGGGTCAAGTACCGGATAGATGCGATGTTGCGGTGGTCGACATCGGACTGGATCACCTTCACCAGTGGCGTCCGCGCAATGATGTCGTCGAGCACCATCTGCAGGGCCGTCTCAGAGCAGCGCTTGCCGTTGGAGAGCCGCTGGCCGCGGAGGTCAGTGTGGACGGCGACGAGATCGATGTAGCGCGTTGTCATCTGCGCCGGACTGAGCTGCTCGTGGCCGGCGACGGCCACGAGGGCGTCCCCATCGAAGAGCAGCAAGAGCCTGTAGTCGTGGCTGAGTCGGTGTGCACCTGCCCGGGGAAGGAGGTCGCGACGGATGTCGGTCTGCAGGCCATGCGCCCAGGGCTCCTGACAGCGCAGACCCCGCAGCCCAGCGACCGGTACGTGTGGAGCACAGCAGGTAAAGCCCTCGAGGACGGCGCGGTGACGCTTGTTGCCGACCTCGACGCGGATGCCGTCGATCAAGATGCTCGAGTGGCCGCTTCCATGAGGGTCTGCATCGAGCGGTCCCATTCGGTGCCTGAGGGACGGCGACGTCCCCTTACCTCAAGGTCCTCGGGGTTCGGCATGCGCTTCTTCAGCGCGTTCATGTCCTTACGCGCGACGCGGCCGGCATGCTGCAGCTGACCGACCAGCAGGCCCTCCGGGACGCCGAGCTGCAGGCTCAGCGTCCAAACCTTCTGCTTGCTCGGCTTCGCCAGGGACGACTGCCAGGATCGAGGCAGCAAGAGCTCCTGAGCGAGTCGATCAGCTGCGGCCTCAGTCTCACTGGCATCGGCGTCCATGCTGTCAAGGACACGGCCGTGACCGAGGACCAAGTGCGCGCACTCGTGGAAGACCGTCCACCAGAAGTAGTCGTCGAGTGCATACCGCAGGGTGAGCGCGACGACGCCGTACCCAGACGGTGAGGGCCAGGACGCTCCGGAGAGCCGGGAGCCCTTGACGTCGGCCTGGAAGACCAAGACGACGCCGACTTCGGCGAGCTGCTGCTGGACCTCCGGCAGGTAGTCCATCGGCTCACGCGACCCGACTTGGGCGAGGCTCGGCAGCAGCTGCCGCAGGCCTTCGGCACTGAGCGGCGGCGTGTCCTGCTGCTCCGCCAAGCGGGTGGCCTGGCGGTCAGCGAGCTGCAACCAGGTGCTGACCGCGTCCCGGTGCACCTCATGGGCCGATGACTGACGGAACGAGGCGTTGACGAGCCCCGCGACCTGCTCGGGGCGGCAGCCGAAGAAGGCGGCCAGCTCGGCAGCAAGACGCTCGGGCTGAGCACGCGTCGCAGTCACCACACCGCGCGTCCGCAGCGCCCTTAGCGTGTCCGCGTGGAAGTCCTCCATGGCCGCAGCCCACGCCGCGACCAGTTGACTCTCGTCGTCCTCGTCGCTCTCAAGCGCATACCACTCGGCGGGCGTCCCGCCGAGGACTGTGGCGAGCCTGGCGGCAAGTTGGGCGTTCAGCGCGGCGCGGCCGCGAAGGAGGTCGTCGAGCACCTCGGCAGAAACGGCGAGCTCCTCGGCCAGCGACTCAAGGGGCACACCAAGCCGCCGCGCACTCGCGAGGACAGCCTGCCCAACAGCGGTCTCGACGACCAACATGAGCGCGCCCCCTCTCTCGGCTCTGTAGCTTCCCAAGCTACGGCACCGTGCGGACGCTTTCGGCTGCTGACCTGAGGCGTTGAGCCGAACAGGGCACTTCGACGCCAGTCCGTAACGGGCCAAGTGCCTACGGTTGCCAGAGCATCTGCACATGCACACGCTCGGGTGGCCCGCAGGCAGCGCATCACACCCTCGGGAGCCGAGGAGTCCCACGGTCGATCTGGACGAGCCGGACGCGCGTCAGCGTGAGCATCCCCAGCCACAGGTCTTAGTGCTGCTGGTCGGCTCACAGCCACACGTGCTGACCTACTCGTCACCGGGCGCATGCCACAGCCGACCGTCCGACACCGCGTGCGGCAGGGTGAGTGGAGTGACCAAGTTCGAGCAGATCATCCTCGCCAGTGACTGGTACGCCGTGATCCGCAAGCCCAGCACCGTCCCCGGTCGAGCGGACGGCTTCGACGAAGTCGAGGTTCCACTTGTTGCATGGGCGCGTGTAGCTGATACCGCAAGAGTCCCCGTCGGCCGCCAGCCCAACGACTCGGTAGTCGGTCTGATTGTGAGCTCAACCAATGGAACTGTGGTCGAGGTGGACGAGGGCGCCGACGAGTTCTTCGAGTATCGGTACCGCCCGCGCGACTAAGCCTCATGTATCACACCGGACCGTTCGAGCAGCGCCCATCGTCCGAGCCCTTGGGATCCCGGACGCTGCGGCCACACCGCGACCACAGCACCCATTCTCGCAGGTCAGACCCCACGCCTGCGGATACCTAATGCACATGTCGGACCCTGTGCCGCCGAGGCAGGTCGAGAGCGTCGTTTGGACGAACCGACATGCGTGATCCGGCATCTCCGTGCCGTCCCTCGCGGGCCAACCGCGCCAACCGGCGGCTACAGGATTGGCGTAGCCGGTTTCACGCCACGAGCCCGTGCGAACCGGCCCTCGTGGGATGAGGCACCGAGGGACGACTCGCCGAGCGAGGCCAATGCGGTCGCGAAGCAGCCCTCGCCGTACCACAAAAGTCAGCTAGTGCTCCGTAACTGACGTCGTTGGTGTCTTGCGGTGGCGCGGGTCGGTGGCCTTGGCGATGACCGTGTCGGGGTCCTTGGTCCAGGTGAAGGGTGCGCAGCGGTCGTTCCAGGCGTCGATGAAACGCTCGATGGCAGCGATGAGGTCGGCCACGGTGAGGAAGCTGCCGCGGCGCAGGGCCTGGCGGCTGATGATCGAGAAGAACGCCTCGACCAGGTTGAGCCAGGAGCCCGAGGTCGGGGTGAAGTGCAGCTGCACCCGCGGGTGCCGGGCGAGCCAGGCCCGAACGGCGGGGTGCTTGTGGGTGGCGTAGTTGTCGACCACCACGTGCAACTCGCGGCGCGGATAGGCGGCGGCGACCTGCTTGAGAAATGCTAGGAACTCCTGGTGCCGGTGCCGCTCGGTGCAGGCCTCGGTGACCCGCCCGGTGGCCACCTCCAGTGCGGCGAACAGCGTGGTGGTGCCGTGCCGGAGGTAGTCGAAGCTGACCGCCTCCGGGTGCCCGGGCCGAACCGGCAGCACCGGCGCGGTCCGCTCCAGCGCCTGCAGCTGCGGCTTTTCGTCCACGCAGAGCACCACCGCCTGCTCCGGCGGATGCAGGTAGAGCCCGACGACGTCACGGATCTTGCCCTCCAGCTGCGGGTCGGTGGAGAACTTGAAGGTCTGCGCCCGCCAGGGCTGCACGCCGAAGCGGTGCCAGATCCTCGCCACCGTGGCGTGCGAGATCGGCGTGCCCTCGCCGGCCAGCGCCGCGGCCAGCAGCCGCGAGGACCAGTGGGTGGCGCCGTACTGGATCGGCGGTGCGGTGAGGGTCAGCTCCAGCACCCGGTCCCGGAGCGCCTCCGGCAGCGGGGAGGGCTTACCGGGGCGCGGCAGATCCTCCAGCCCGGCCAGGCCGTGTTCGGCATAGCGCCCGCGCCAGGTCACCACCGTTCCCTCGGCGCAGCCGACCATCGCGGCAATCTCCTTGCCCGGCACCTCATCCGCGGCCAGCAGCACGATCCGGGCGCGTTCGACCTCCCGCGCCGGTGCGCCCTTGTCCCGAACCCGCCGCGTGAGCTCCCGCCGATCGCCCTCCGGTACCTGTACCACCCGCACGTGCGCGGCCATAAGAAATGGTCACCCTGGCCGTGAGATCACATCAAGGACCACCGCGACGGAGCACTAGGAGGGTGATTTGTGCCAGGCAGCGTGTGCTACGCCGCGTGTCTGACAGCGGTGTGCTGGTTGCTTGACGGTGCGCGGGCAACGGAGTAGCCCAATCGGTATGCGGGCGTACTCGACGGATCTGCGCGAGCGCGTGGTGGCCGCCGTCGATGGCGGCATGACGTCTGAACAGGCTGCGACGGTGTTCAGGATGTCGGTGCGGACCGTGGAGCGGTATCTGCAACGCCGACGGGCCACCGGCAGCCTGGCGCCGACCGGGCAGCGGCACGGACCGGCGCCGGCGAAGAAGACCCGGCTGCAGGCCTGGCTGCCGGCCCGGCTGGCCGAGGCGGCGGACGCCACCTTGGCCGAGCACGCCGCGGCCTTCACCGCCGAAGAGGGCCTGGTGGTGTCGCTGGCGACGATGTCCCGAGCGATCACCACGCTGCCGGCCGATGACCCCGCCGAGGCGTTGACCCCGGCGGGGCGTCGGCGGCGGCCGGGCCGGCCGCTGAAGTCAAAAGTCTGAGCGCCACCGAGCGCGACGAGACCGCGCGCGCCCGGTGGCGCACCGAGCTGGCCGCCACCGACCCGGCCGAGCTGGTGTTCGTCGATGAGTGCGGCACGCACACCTCGATGACCCGCCGTCGCGCCCGCGCTCCCCGCGGGCAGCGGGCCCGGGGGGCGGTGCCGCGCAACCGCGGTCCGGTGACCACCCTGCTCGCCGGGCTGAGCCTGACCGGCATGGCCCCGGCGATGACCGTGGAGGGCGGCACCGACACCGCGGTGTTCGCCACCTATCTCGAACACTTTCTGCTGCCGTCGCTGCGCCCGGGCCGGATCGTGGTGGTGGACAACGTCGGCGCGCACAAGCCCGACCGGATCCGCGCGCTGGTCGAGGCGGCCGGCTGCCGGCTGGTGTTCCTGCCCGCCTACTCACCCGACCTGTCCCCGGTCGAGGAGGCGTTCAGCAAGCTCAAGACCCTCATCCGGGCGGCCGCCGCGCGCACCCGGGCGGCGCTGGACGCCGCCATCGCCGTCGCGCTGGCCGCGGTCACCGCCACCGATGCCGCCGGCTGGTTCGCCCACGCCGACTACCCCATCCGACAAGCCACATGAGAACCGCTGTGAGATGCATGCAGCCTTCGTAGGCTCGCAGGATGGACGTTGCGTTCGCTCACGAGCGCTTGCTCGCTTATCTGAAGCTGCTGAACCTGTACCGCAACCCGCTCTCGATAGCGCTGAGCACCAAGGTCAACATGCCAGGGGTGGACGACCTAGTGATTCGGGAGCAGCCCACGGCCATGACTCTTCTGGCTGCCTGCGGTGAGCCCGTGACGCGCCATGGGGCTGATGAGGCCACCCGTGATGAGCATCGTCCGGCCGTCCTGCGCGCGCTGGGCAAGGTTCGGGATCTGGAGGCGCTATCCCGAGCGCTGCGGACCGAAGTGCCCGCACTGGCCGCGCGTGACCTGCACCCCTGGGTGTGGGAGATCGCTGCTCCGTTGTGGGCGAGTGGGCACCGTAGACAGGCGGTGGCGGCCGCAGCGGGCCACCTCAGCCTCAAGGTTCAAAGCAAGCTAGATCGCTGGGACGTGGCGGCCGACGCCTTGATGACGGAGGCGCTGAGCGAGAAGCCACCGCTGCCCGGCAAGCCGCGTCTCCGTGTCCCGGCCACAGCAGGGCGGCGGTTTGAGGAGGCGCTACAGCCGGGCGTGGTGGCCTACGCCCGTGGCGTCTTCTCGCTGCTGCGGAATCCGGCGACCCACAATGTGATGGAGGAGTGGGGGGAGCAGCGGGCGCTGGAGGCGCTGGCTGCCCTCAGCATCCTGGCGCGCGTCCTTGACTCGGCCACGGTCGAGAGAGCCGTCCAGTAGCCAGGGCACCTCTGTCACTTCGCCTGTTCAAGCCTCCGGCCCGCTGTGCCTGCCCGGCAGTGGCAGGCGGACCCGCTGCCACCACCGTCGCCGGACCTCCTGCGGGTCCTGCACGACCAGCTCGCGGGTCAACCGCTCTAAGTGCTCGAGCTCGTGCGCGTATGCGCGTATCCGGTCGAACGCTTCGGCCCCAAGGAGTGCCGGGTTCCCCAAATCCCCTTGCTGCTCGGTGTTCTCTACCAGCGTCATTACCGCCTCCACCGCCTTGAGCGCGTTCGTGTCGCCAGGCCACACTGCAGCGCCATGGACTTCGTAGCCCCCGAGTACGCCTCCTGCGAGTACGGCTGCGGGGGCTACCCGGTAGCAACCCTGGCCGTGAATGCAAGGGCCGGCTGCTCTGGTACGGACAGTGCGAGCCGCGCTGGAACCAGTACCTCGATGACACAGGCGGCGTCCTCACCGACACAGCCCGCTTCTGTGGTGAGTGCCAGGAACCTCACCCTGTGCAGGCTGTCGCTATTGCAGAGGGAGCAAGGACCCCGACCGAGGGTGCTGCTGAGGACCCCACCTTCGAACTGCTGGACGACGATCGCTACTTCTTCAGACGGCCCGACCCACCACGGGGCTGCGACGCCTGCGACAACCAAGCGCTAGTCGATGCCCTGTTCCGCTGCCGCTGTGGCTACAGCTGGACGGCATACTGCGGTACTCACATGAACGCCATCCTGCTGGGTCACCATGGCTATGAGGGCATTGCATTCGAGTGCGACAACTGCGATGAGCGAATGAAGGTCGCGGATCGAGCCACCTATTCTCCGTGACAAGGAGGAGTGAGGTGCGACCGTAGGCGTCTGACCAGGCCTACTTCATCAGTTTCATCCTTCGAAATTGAGGAGCACAAAGCCGAGCGCCAAGGTCAAAACTGCTAGGAGCGCCGCCAGCAGAGCAGATAGAGTCAAGAACCTTAACTTCTGTTTCATCGTTTCTTGTGACGCCCAGCGGCGCCCGGTGATCGTGAAATCCTCGGCCTCGCCTCTCACGGATACGCTGCCGTGGGAACCGTCGACCAGCAGAAGACAGCTCACTTCATCCCCCGGATTAAGCAGCGTTTCGGGTAAGGGAATGACAGAACCCTCTGGCGGGACGCTGGCAGGGAGCCGTTCGGAGTCGTCCTCCCCCGCTCGCATGCGAACGACTGAGAGAGTGCGCAGCTGGTTGTCGGCCGACACAACCAACTCAAAGGGTCTGTACATCGTCTTGGTGCTTAGGCCGACGTTGCCTGTGTTCTTCAGCCGAATGAGCACGGCCCTCGGTCTTTCCAGGGTGTCGTCGCCGACGTTGACGGTGACTCGATCCGGCATCTCGTTTGCGGGCAGGGCCAGCAGCGACTGATCAGAGAGGATCGTCCACTCGATGCGCTTCACCTTCCGGTTCAGCCGGTAGTAGATGTACCCCGCTACCAAGCCGAGGAAGGCAAGCACCCAGCCGATCCAGGCAAGGTCAGCCATGGCCCTACCGCTCCCCCCGTGTGGCGTCGAAGCACTGTACGCAGGGACTGACGCTCGGAGCGCCTCGCGCGCCAGTGGAGCACCATGTGTCCCATGGGCACCGAGGGCCAGGACAGCGCAGCGGGCAAGGACATTGACTATGGGGCCGAGGGGCGGCTACGCCATGGCTTGGGTCTAGAAGACTTGACCGAGCGGAGTATCTGGCCGTCCGCGGGGAGTGATCTTCGCCAAGCGCCGACTTTTCCGCGGCCCGCGGCCCACTTTGACGCCGCGTGGGGTAGCGAGGTCGGACGTGTTGAGGGCTACCGCCTGGCAGCCGAAGTCCTCGTGCGTCACATGATTCGGCAGCGAGGGGACCGCGATTTCCTCATCTACCCCTTCGCCAATAGCTGGCGCCACCACTTTGAGCTAAGCCTCAAGCTGCTGTTGGATGTCCTGCAACGGTGCAACGGCAAGCCCGCGACGCCGGTACGAGGGCACGACCTCAAGAAGTTGTGGGAGGAAACCAGGCGCAGACTGGAGACCGTCAAGGGTATTGAGGAAGGGGCCGCACTGCGGGACGCCGACAGAGTGATCGGCCAGCTCTACTCCTTGGATCCAGATGGCCAGAACTTCCGCTATTTCAAGCGTACGAATGGAAGCCCTGCCCTACAAGGCGAAGGGCCTGTTGATCTGCTCGGCTTCCATGAAGCTCTGTCCTCGGTAGCCTCATTCCTTTCGGCCGCCCTCGAGGTCGTCTATGTCGAGATCGAGAAGAGGGAGGGAGGGTCAAAAGTTGAGCCATGAGGTCGGCTTGAGACCGACCCGCTTACAACGATGATTCCCTCTACGTCCGTAACGGCATGCTCCTCCAAGCGTCGAGCGTTCTACCTCCATGGCGCATCGAGTGGATGACCGACTCAACCGGCTTCGAGATCCTTATCCGCATGATCAACGGCGGCGCTGCGGGATGGCGATTGATGGTCGATGGCATGTGGGCCAACTCCTACCAGAGCAGCCCTGGCGACGGTGCTCGCTATCTGGTGAGAGTCCAGAACTCGACACGGACGATCCGTCGCTACACCTTAGTGCTGGACCAGCTGGCTTTCGGTGGCCTCATCACAGAGCCACTGGACACCACCTTCCCTTCGCCGGCCCCCACGACGCGAGCGATGTTCGTTGGCGATTCGTATACCGTCGGGGCCGGCGCGGACCACACCAGCGAAGGCTGGGCGCCTCAGTGTGCGGCTCTGTTGGGCTGGGATGATGGCTGGGTTAACGGCGAAGGCGGCACTGGACTTGAACCCCGCCTCAGGTGGACGCACGAAGTTCATCGATCGACTCTCCTCGATCACCCCGCACAACTCCGATGTCCTGGTCATCATGGGCGGGTTCAATGACAACACCTTTTCCAACGCCTCGTACACGCCTGCCGCAGTTGGTACAGCAGCAGCACTCTTCAGTGCTATTGCAACCGCACTGCCCAAGGTCGATCTGTTCGTGACCTCGTCTCAGGCGTCGACAACGCCCTTCACAGAACCCCTGAACCGTTCGGCCGCGATCGCTGCTGCGGCCACTGCTGCGCCCAATGTGAAGAAGTACATCAACATGACGGACTCGACCAACCCCTGGATCAAGGGGGAAGGTAAGGTCGGAGCGACGACAGGGCAGGGCAACGCAAACCTTTACGTCCACAACGACTGCGCCCACCCTTCACCGGCGGGTCACAACTACTACGCGCAGCGCATGGCCGCGGAGATCAAGGGCTACTACCTCGGCCGGTCGTAGCAACTTCCCAAGCGCGAAGTTGTCAGCGACCGAACAGCTTCGACAGCCAGCTGCGCCTGCCGGCTGGCTGTAGTTCTCTCCGCCACTCGGCCCCTGGTTCCGGCCGGTCCTCAAGCACCCCGATCAGCCCGCGGTTCATTGCCGTGCTGATGTCGGTGGTCGGCTCTTCCTCGTCCTGCGGTGCAGCCCTCCAAGGGTCGTCATAGACCTCGGCCTTCGCGATGGCCAGAACGAGGGGGTCAATCGGTAGACCGGCGGAGCGGCAGGCCAGGGCCTCGATGCGGGCTAGCCGCTGCTCGTCGCGCGTCACTTCAATCCACGTCATCGCTGCTGCCTCCCCTCAGTCAAGCCCGTCGCCAGAACCGCGGCTGGCGGCCCCGCTGCTGCTCCTGCCGTGCGTCCTCCAGTCTGCGCTCCAGACCCTGGCGTGTCAGCAGCTTGACCAGGCGAACATCCTCGGGCGACAGGTCCTTCATCCGCGCGATGCCTTCGAGCATGACCATGCCCTGCTCATGGGTGTTGGGCCCGGGGTTGTTGATCAGTTCCGCGGCCTTCAAGATCTGGTCTTGGTGGTTCTTCCGGACGGCAAGCTTGTGGCTCCTGTGTGACACCAGCCAGCCGAGCCAGCCGAGCACGGCAAGGTTGGCGGCACCGCCGACGGCCAGGACGATCGACAGCCAGACGGGGATACCGACGGCCGGTGCAGCTTCGCCAGCCCAGACCGCCCACTCCCCCCGCACATCGGCACCGTAGCCTCATGGCGTACAGTGACATCAGCCCTACTCCGAGTTCAGCTCGGCAGCGGTTCGCGACCGCAATGGGGCACGCAGAGGGAGGGCACCAGGCTTCGGCCCCCGGTGCGGGTAGCGGGTCGAAGATGATTCTCGAGCCCGCTGCTTCACTCTGCGGTAAGCCGCCCCGTCAGCGCGGAGACGCGAGACTGACGGGAACCGCTTCGGTGGATGAACTGCTCCCCCTGGTCGACACTGCCGGCCCCTGGGTCCTGGCCGCAGTCGTACTGCATCGGGGAACCGTGACTTTCGTGGCCTTGGTGGCCACACTCAGCAAGAAGTCATACCGAAGGCAGAGCGGGCTCAAGGTGCTTGGCCTTCTGCGGCGGTCGATGCCGGGCCGCGACGGCGATCAGCAGTGATGCCGCCTCAGCGCATCCACCTCGCCCGCTCTTGTGCTTGCTGCTGCGCCACTCACTCTTCGCAGGGTCGTGTCAGTCAACGAGGGCGCTGGGACTCTTCGATCTCAGCCTGCTCCCGCAGGTACTCAGCCCGCGCGTCGTTCTCCTCAGCCTGCTCCCGCAGGACCTTCCGCGTGTAAAGAACCTCGGGGGCCGTGTCCCTTACCACCGCGGGCGACGGCGGTGGAGGGGGCGTCGCGCCGGACTCTTGTTGCCTTGCGCGGTGCTTGGTCACCTGCTCGCGGTTGTATTCCTCGACCGTCTGCACGACGGCGTCGTTGCGAGTGTGATGACGGCGGACTGCGCGCCGGAGTGCCGCCTGCTTGCCCGGCACGTCGTCCTCGTCCGGGTCGTCATGGAAGATGCTCTCCGCGTTCGCGAGCTTGCGCACCATGGGGTCGGGGCGGAGGCCCGCTGACTCAAGGGCCTGGACTTCGATACGCGCGGCTAGGACCTGCTCATCGGTGACCCTGATCCGCTTCGTCATCGTCGTCCTCCTCTCCCTCGTCGCCGAAGAACTCGACGTAGTACTCGACCTCTTCGCCTTCCAGCTCCTCAGCTTGTCTACCCATAGACAGTGTGCGCTCGTTAAGCATGCGCGACAGCCCCTGGAGCAAGATCGCGTCATCGAGTGACAAGCCAGGCATCTTGCTGAGTCCCTGCAGCATCGCGTAGCCCTGGCGCTTCGTAGTCATGTCGCTACTACGGGCCAGCTCCATCGCGCGCAGGATCAGCTCGCGGTCGGACTTCTTCTGCTCGATGGCTGCCGTGCGAGCAGCTGCCTCGGCAGTGGCCTCGGTGGCCTTGTTGGTCGCCTCCACCTGCTTCATCGCAGCCCGGTGGCCCAGGTACGCGCCGATGAACGGCTCCACGGCCGCCAGGACAGCAAAGAGGACGACGAGCCACCACGGCAGCACCACGTCGCCGGGGTCGGGCACCGCGGGCGGCTCGGCAGCCTGCACCCACTCCCCCGTGCTCACCACCGCACCCTAGCCAGCGGTCACGATTGACCAGCGGTGGCTCGCGAGGCCGTCACCAGGGCGTCGGACCTGACCCAGTTCACGATCAGCACGGCCAGGTGGACGACGTTCTGTGCTTCCTCCTGAGTGGGCGTGCGCCGGCTCCCAGTGGCATGGCGATCCGGGTTCGGCCACATCAGGCGCAGCATCTGCGCCAGCGTCTCGACGTTCGAAGCTCTGTCGCTGTACGTGACCAGTCGAAGGGTGAACTGCTCTGCCTGCTTGCCTAGGTGGCTGGCGATGGTTCCGAGGTTCGCCTTGTGGTTGTTCGGCGTGACGATCGGCCACAGCGCCGCTTCGACTGCCTTGACGGCGTGATCTTACGCATCCGAGGGGTTCGGGTGGCGTCCGTAGGTGGCTGCCCAAGCCGTCCGCAGCTCGTCGGCGACCTCGTCGGCCGGCGCCACGCCCTGCTCGTATGCCGCCTGTTCTTCGTCGCTCACTCGACGGGACGAGCGACTTTCCATCGTCCGCCACGTCCCAGACCGAGCCGCCCAGCCTCAGCGTCGTCTTCAGCGAGCTGACCTGCTTGTCGTTGGCTGCACGCAGGGCCATGTCCGCGGCCGCCGGGCCACAAGTCGAGGCGCGCCCCCACATACCGGAGAGGACAAGATCACGAGCCGACACACCTCATGCACTCAGGGTGCGACATTCCGTCGTGATGAATACTGTCAAGGCGTGGCGAGACAGCCGACTAATCGTCAGCGGGCCCGAAAGCGCGCTCAGGAGCCGCAGCCATCTGCGGCAACCCAGCCGAGTGAAGCCAGCGATGGCGCTGTCTCACCGACCTCGGGGTTGCCTGAGGCCGCTGACCGCCGTGCGTCCGCGACCACCTGCGCCTGGTGTGAAGGACCGGTCTACATAAAGGCCCGCGGGCGAATCCCCAAGTGGTGCTCAGCATCGTGCCGGCAGCGAGCCTGGGAACAGGCGCGCGCCGCGGCGTCCGGCCGCTCGGCCGTACACGTCATCGAGCGTCAGGTGGAGGTCCGTGTCCCCGCAACGCCGACCCGCAGGGCCTGGGCCACCCTGCTCGGCGAGCTCGCCCGCCAACTGGATGATGGTCGCGTCTACGACCGCGACCTACCTGCCCTCGCCCCGGCGCTGCGCAGCGTTCTCGACGCCTACGACAGACGCCGGTACGTCCGGGACAGGAGTCGCGGAGAACACGCTCTGAACCTGCGGTGACCTCACCGAAGCCGGGTCGGCTCTGGGCGAAGGGCGGCCGCTACGGCCAGCTCTGGGAGCGGGCTGCGGGCGACAAGCTTCGGTTGTCCTCCTGTTTTCCTCCTGCCAACCTCCAGTAGGTCAACCCTTGATGTTCCGGGGAGCGTCAGCCGGAGAAGCCAGAACGGCGTCAGCAGCCTTCTGCGACGGAACAGCAGGAAAACAGGAGCTAACTCCCCCATCGTCATCGCCGACAGTCGGGACGGAGCGCGCAGGGGCCGCGCGTCCAGCTCCAACCTCGACCTGCCCAAGCGGTGGCCGTAGAGGGAGACGACGTGGGCGAGGCGCAGTCAGCTCCGGGCGTGGTGACCAGCGGCTCACTCGGACTCCAAGCTGCCTGCCGCTCCCTGGCCGAAGTTCGCCTGGCGGAGCATCTTGAGGGCCACATCCGCCGAGTTGTCGACGCGGCGCCGCCTCTGACCAGCGAACAGCGCGACGAGCTAGCTCTGCTGCTCCGCGGACCCGCGTTTGATCAGCTCACGCCCCCACCGGCATCGCCGTCGATGTAGACCGGGGGTTATTGGCAGCCTGCCCTCGGTCGGGGCACAGGGAAGCCGTCTGCTCCTGTCGTCGCAAGTCACGCCTTCCATTCGATCCGCACCGTGGAGGGATCGAAGGTCCGCACCCCCTGGCGTGTCGGCAGGATGGTCACGACCATGAGCACCTCAACGACGGCTCGCCGTCGGCTCAGGCTCAGGGAGCGCCACGCCGCCTCTACGTCGGCCACGCCGAGAAGGTCGGACAGTAGAGGCGCGTCGTCAACCGCTCGGGCGCGCGCCTCCGCGGTCGCCACCGCAGGACGAAGCCGAGCGGTGATGCGCTCTAGCTGTCGAGCGTCGATCTTCCCGTCCGCGTAGTTATCCGCGGCGTTGTCCAGGCGGGCACGGAGCACCTGCACCTCATCGGCCGCCGCTCGACGAACGTCTGAGGTGTCGGGGGCAAAGAGATCGACGGCGTCCGGTCGGGCCAGCCGAGCGACGACCACCCGGCTCACCAGCTCGTCCACGTCGGCCTTCCGTCGGCTGACGCAGCTTCGGCCTGCGCAGCGGTAGGAGTGGACGGTGCGATTCCATGCGACCCGGACGGGGGTACCGCAGACGCCGCATCGAGCAATCCCCGAGAGGAGATGCTGGGCCGCGGTCCCGGTGCTCGTCTTGCGAGCCGGGTCCCCCAGGACGGCGCGCACCTGCTCGTAGGTCCCCGGGTCGAGAATCGGCTCCCAAGTGCCTTGCCCGACGACCTGGCCGCGGTGGACGCGGAGGCCCGCGTTCCGCTCGCGTAGGACCAGGTGTCGGACCATGCCCTTGTGCCAGGGGCCGCCACGCGGGGACGGCACGCCGCGGGCATTGAGGTTCGCGGTGATGGACCGAAGAGACTCCCCCGCGAGGAGTTGGCCGGCGATGCCCCGGACAACGTCAGCCTCCTCCTTGTGAACGACGTCGCAGCGGGTCTTGTCAGGGGCGTACTCAGCGCGCCAGCCGTACGTCGCTCGGCCGTGGGTCACACCACGGGTCGCGTTCTGCTCCAACTTCGCACGCAGCCTCTCGCCTCGGTGCTCGCTCTCGTATCGGGCGACGCCGCCCAACTGGCGGGCGAAGAACCGCCCGGTCGCGGTGCTCAGATCCCACTGGCCAGCCGTGACGGTCTGGACCCCGACCCCGCCCTTCTCTACCGCGACGATGAACTCCTCCAGCTCCAACGGGGACCGGTGCAGTCGGTCAGGGTGCCAGGCCAGGACGACGTCCACGGCCCCAGCGCTCACGTCCGCTAGCAACTGCTCATATCCGGGCCGGCGCTTTCCTGAGAAGGCAGACACGTCGTTGTCGACGTGGACACGGACGATGTCCCAACCGCGAGCCGCCGCTAGGTCGCGGCACTCCTGTCGCTGACGGTCAACTCCCAGGCCGGTGTCCCGAGGGTCGCTAGAGATCCGGCAGTAAATGGCCGCTCGGCTCGACACTGAGATAGTATGTCACAGCGAACAGACCACGAGCGTCGTCTTCCCGGCCTGGGTGCCGCCGGAGACGAGCACGTTGAGGCCGGAGGCGACGGCGGCCTCGAGGAACCGCGCGGCCTGCACGGTCAGCGTCCCGGTGGTCACCAGCTCGTCGAGGCTGTGCGCCTGCAGCACGAACTTGCGGATGTTGACCGCCATGTGCCGGCGGGTGATGTCGGGGATGACCACGCCAGGCTCTGTTTCAGCAGCTCAGATGGCCGGTCCCCACCGTCAGTCCGCACGGAGTCCGCAGTTCCGCGACCTAGACGAGTAAGTCCTAACGGCGGGGAGGGTCGAAGGGCGCGCTGTAGACGCGGGCGGAGGGTGTTCAGGCTCGGGTTGTGACGACCGACCTCAACACCCTCCTGACCGCACTCTACGTCCGCATCGACGACTATCTGGCCCGCCGCGTGCGCGCCGGACGCCCACCACGGCTGACCGACGCCGAGCTGCTCACCCTGGCCGTGGCCCAGGTCCTGCTCGGCGTGCGGTCCGAGGCGCGCTGGCTGCGCCTGGTACCCCAGGCACTGCCCGGCGCCTTTCCCTACCTGCCCGGCCAGTCCGGCTACAACAAGCGGCTGCGCGCGGCGGCGCCGCTGCTCAAGCGGCTGATCCGGGTGCTGGCCGCCGACACCGACCTGTGGGCCGATCCGGTCTGGCTGGTCGACTCCACCCCCGTGGAGTGCGCCCGCTCCCGGCCCACCGTGCGCCGCTCGGACCTGGCCGGCAACGCCGGCTACAGCTACTGCCCGTCGCACTCGCGCTGGTTGTGGGGGCTGCGGGCTGCACCCGGTCTGCACGCCGGCCGGGCTGCCGATCACCTGGGCGCTGGCCGATCCCAAGCTCGACGAACGTCAGGTGCTCATGTACGTGCTCGAAGCCGACGCCGACCTGCTCGCCGAGCGCCTGGGCCTGCTGCTGATCGCCGACAAGGGCTACGTCTCCGCCGAGCTGGACGAGTATCTGCACGCCCGCGGCGCCGAGCTGCTGCGCCCCTCCTACCGCAACCGCACGCCCCGCCCCGGTCAGGCGCTGCTGGCCCCGATCCGGCAGCTGATCGAGTCGGTCCATGACACCCTCAAAGGCCAGTTGGACCTGGAACTGCACGGCGGGCGCACCCTGGCCGGGGTCACCACCCGCATCGCCCAACGGCTCCTGGCGCTCACCGCGGCCATCTGGCACAACCGGGCCACCGGCCAGCCGATCACCCGATCCCTGATCGCCTACGACCACTGATCCACTTCGGACTTACTCGTCTAGGCCCGGGCTTGAGGGCCGCCGAACAAGTGAGTAGCGGCCGGCATCCCCCGGTGCCCGGCGGTGACGTCGACGCGGTCGGAGGTGACTGCCGTCTGCAGGCGCATCAGCGCCCGAGAGGTGTCCACCGCATCCCCGGAGATGTCCGCCGTCCAACTCGCCCGCCTCTCGCCTACCCTGGATGTTGCGACAAGCCGTGGGATCCGCCCGCCGTTAGGGGGTAGACATCGTCCGCGTTTGACAGCGAACTGCCCATCGTCGGCGCGGAGGGCAGTGACCCCCAAACCGACGTTGCAGTACGACTAGCGCCGCCTGCCGGTTGCAACTTCGGCGCGACCTTGAGGGCGCACGAGAGGGTGGCATCCGGGATGAAGACATCAAGCCTCGGGATACCTCGGGCCGTCGTTCTACTGTTCCTGCACGACTGCATGGGGGAAGCAAAGTGACGTTTCACCGGCAGAATCGGCGGCTTCGACGCGACGCCTACGACGTTGCCAGAAACCTGCTGTTGACGAAGAACGGCAGCCGGAAAGAATCTGCCCATGCCCGGCGTACCTTGCGCGAGGACCTACTTGGCCAGGTCGTGCTGGATGACACCACCCGGGTCGAAGTCTCGGAGGACTTCAAAAGGGCAGCCTTGGAGGCGCAGAAGCCGAACGCCCCGCAGGACGAGGTGGTCCGATGGCTCGACCGTGTCCAAGCCCGGCTGACTTCGCCGGGAGGGACGACGGGTGCCATAGTCGGCCTGGGCGAGGACCGTGTCGCAGCTTATTACATAGACCGGCAATCACCTATGACGCACAAGCTCCCCGTTCCTCGATGACGAATCCGTCGACACCAACACCGGCACCCTCGGCTGCAGCGTGGTCCCATTTGAGCACGAGGCTCACTGCCTTGCGTAAAGCGGTCCATCCCAGTCTGCGATCGTCCGTCGACGTGGTTCTTGCGGCGGCTGGGGCGGAGCCTAAGGTCACCCCCCTGGAAGCCTTTGACCTCCTCGAAGCGGCACTCCGCTCCATATCGACACAGATTGAGCGGGGGGTTTCACTCGGCGACATCAAGGAGGACGTCGAGACAGGAAGTCCCCAGTATTATCAACAGGGCTGGTCCGCGAACACTGTCCAGAATGCCAAGACCATTCTCAACGTGGCTCTCGGGGAGGCAAGAAAGGAGCCCGAGGTCCAGGCCCTTCGCATGCCAATCGTTCTAGCCGTGATGACCGCAACAGACGTCGAGGCCCTAATTCAAGGGTCCGTCTTCGACGACCGTCTTGCTACGCTACGAAGCGACTACGAGCGCCTACGGGGCCTGCTCGAGGACCTAGAGGTCTCGGACTGGACCGAGCGTTACGGCCAGGCGGCCGAGGACTGGCGGCCGTTCGGTCTCGGGACGGACTCTGTGGCACAGCTCGTAAGTAGAACCATCGGGGCGGCGAACCAGCGATGGGGCTACACGCCCCCATTAAGCCCTAGCTTCTTCGACGTCCGTCGGCTCGTAGCGGACCGCCAGCAACTGCAGGACGTACGAGAGCGGGGATGCCTTGTCGTGGTGGACCTCCTCTCAATGTGCCACCCGGCGGTGCAGCGTGGCTTTCAGCTGGCCATGTTGGACGCCTACCCCCGGAGCGCCGTCGTCGCCATAGCTCCAGCACACCAGGCGCTGGAACCTGCCAAAGCGGTCAACGTCATGCTTGAGCTCCCACTGTCCGACCTAGAGTTTGGGCAACGGCTCAGAGACATTTTCGATGAGTGGTTTACGGAGACAACGGATTTGCTGCCCTTAGAGAAGTGGATCGCCCAGCGGGTGGTGGCGCTAGCCGACAGAACCAGCCAGCAGTCGTCGCCTTTGAACAGAGCGCTGTTCGGTTCCTCCGGCGGCAGCCCGTGATTTACACCTTTTACTCGTTCAAAGGCGGCGTGGGCCGATCGATGGCTCTCGCGAACGTCGCACAGATTCTCGCCCACCGCGGGTTGCACGTCCTGATGGTGGACTTCGACTTGGAAGCACCGGGGCTTGAGCGCTTCTTCGACCGGCCGGATTCAGTCACGCTGGTTGAGGAGGTCAAGAGCCGGCGCGGAGTGATCGACCTCTTGCTTTCCTATCGCCGGCTGCGCACGCTGAGCAGCCGGCTTGGGTCGGTATCCGAGACAGACGACGACAAGGGGTTTCCCTACCCGACGGAGCCCGTTTCCAACTTCCTCGTTCCGCTCGCGATTGACGCCGAAAGCTCCGGCCGGATCGATTTAATCCCTGCCGGACGGCGCGCCGGGGACGACTACGAGGAGTACGCCAAGCACGTCCGGGCTTTCGATTGGCAGGACTTTTATTTGCACTGGAGCGGCCAGGCGTTCTTCGACTGGTTCCGGGACGAGTGCCAGACGCTCGCCGACGTCGTCCTCGTCGACTCCCGGACCGGCTTGACGGAGATGAGCGGCGTCTGCACGTTTCAGCTCGCCGACGTTGTCGTCATGCTTGTGGCACCCAATCGCCAGAATCTCGAGGGCTGCAATCTCGTCGCGCAGAGCCTGGAGTCACCCGATCTAGTACGTCTGGCCCGCGCCGGAAGGCACCTACGCGTGCTGCCTGTTCCTAGCAGGATCGATCAGACGGAGAGCCCATCCGTCGAGTCCTTCGCCCACGACTTCGAGCGTAACCTGGCCCGATACGCGCCAAGCGAGCTGTCGTTCGAGAACTCGTTGTTTATTGACCTCAAGCTGCCCTACGTTCCAAGGTACTCGTTCACCGAGTCCCTGGCCGTTCTTGAGCCGGACCAACCAGTGGCTGCTGATCTCATCGCCGCCTACGGTCGGCTCACGGCCGCACTGGTCGACCTGGCCGCACCGCAAGAGGTCCTGTACCTCACCTACCATGGCGCGCGGCCGGAACCCCCCGCCCAGGCAGTGGCCGGGGAATTGTTTTCACCTAGGCCCTGGCTGCTTGATGAGGTTAATCGTTGGTTTGCGAGCGAGCGGAGCTCTGCGCTGCTTCTGACGGGAGAACCAGGCTGCGGCAAGACGGCGTTTGTTCGGTGGTTGACGAGAACACCTTCGTTGTCGGACGACGGGACGGCCGACGGCCGAGATCTGATCGTCAGCGCGGGCGAGGACCAGACCGTGCGGATGTGGGATGCCGCGACGGGGCTGCCGCTGGGCTCGCCGCTGACCGGCCACGCCGGCCCGGTGACTGCCGTGGCGATCGGCCAGGTCGCCGGCCGGGGCGTCATCGTCTCCGGCAGCTGGGACGGGACCGTTCGGGTCTGGGACCCAGTCACCCGTCAGCCGGTCGGCGAGCCGGTGAGTGGGCACGCCGGCGGGGTGACTGCCGTGGCGATCGGCCGGGTCGCCGGCCGGGGCGTCATCGTCTCCGGCAGCTGGGACGGGACCGTTCGGGTCTGGGACCCAGTCACCCGTCAGCCGGTCGGCGAGCCGGTGAGTGGGCACGCCGGCGGGGTGACTGCCGTGGCGATCGGCCGGGTCGCCGACCGAGACGTCATCGTCTCCGGCAGCTCGGACCAGACCGTGCGGATGTGGGATGCCGCGACGGGGCTGCCGCTGGGCTCGCCGCTGACCGGCCACGCCGGCGGGGTGACTGCCGTGGCGATCGGCCGGGTCGCCGACCGGGACGTCATCGTCTCCGGCAGCTCGGACCAGACCGTGCGGATGTGGGATGCCGCGACGGGGCTGCCGCTGGGCTCGCCGCTGACCGGCCACGCCGACGGGGTGACTGCCGTGGCGATCGGCCAGGTCGCCGGCCGGGGCGTCATCGTCTCCGGCAGCTGGGACGGGACCGTTCGGGTCTGGGACGCCGCTACCGGTCAACTGGCCGGCCAGCCGCTGAGCGACCACAACCGTAAGGTGAACGTAGTGGCGATTGGCCGGGTCGCCGAGCGGGACGTCATCGTCTCCGGCAACTCGGACAACACGGTGCAAATCTGGGATGCCATTACCGGCCAAGGGGTCGGCGCGCAACTGACCGGTCACACCAGTGGGGTGACCGCGGTGGCGGTGGGCCGGACGGGCGACGGGGACGTCCGAGGACGAATCCTTTACTTGCACGAGTGCCATCTGCACGACCCCACTACCCTCGACCCAGCTCGTCTTGTCGAGCATCTCGCGGCGGCCTTGGTGCAATCAGTACCCGGCTATGCGTCCTCAGTCCTTGGGAGTCGGATTCACAGCGTAAGCGTAAGACTGCGTCAAGCGATCAGCGCCACCGCGCCGAACTTGACCACCGGGGAACTTGAGCTCGTCATTCCCCCTGAAATCGACGCGCGCGTGGCGTACGACGAGGTCGTCCGCCGCCCGCTGCTGAACCTACGCTCCTCGGGCCAATTGGGCGTCGTCGTGATCGACGGCCTAGACGTCGACGACCCGAGCAAAGGGCCAGGGACACTGACCAACTTCGTGGCGCATGTGACGTCGCCGGGCTCGCCTACACCGCTGAGATGGCTAGTTACATCAAGACCCACGCTAGCCGTGAGGGAGTTGCCCGGCGCGAGGCTGGACATCACAGAGCGGGTGGAAAGCCGTGCGGACGTCTACGCATACGCGCGGGAGCGCCTCCTCAGTAGAAGTCTGCCAACGAACGAGGTGGCGGAACAGGCCTCCGCCCTGTCGGAAGCTAGCGAAGGGAACTTCCTATTCGCGCGGCTAGCGCTCGATCAGTACGAGGTCTCTTCCACTCCCCTCAACGATGCAATCCAGACTTCGTTCCGAGACGTCGGCATCGAACTGCTTACGGAAAGATTGCGCGACACATCCAAGGAAGAGCGTGATCAGGACCGACTACTCTTAGGACTCTTGGCCGTCAGCGGTACGCCCATGACCCGCCGTCAGCTCCGGGCGATAACGCATTGGAAATCTCCGCAGGTGGATCGCATTCTCAACCGCTGGTCGGCGTTGTTGCAGAAAGAGGACCCCGGCGGCACGTATAGATTCTTCCACTCTTTCTTAAGGACTGTCGTCCTCAGCACGCCCTCGTTGCGAATTCCCGTTGCGATGGCGCACGCTATGCTCGCGGAGTACTTCGCTCGGGAAAACCAGGGTCGGTGGGGCACGGCCGAGGACTACGCGCTATCCGAGGCTGTAACGCACGCGCTCCTTGCGTTGGACGATCAGGATCACCTCGACGACCCGGACCATGTCGTGGACATCCTTGTCGGGATGCTTACGGACTCGACGTACCTCGTATCGCGGGTTGAGCGGCTAGGACTCAATAGCGTGGTTGCCGACTTCAACCACGGCCTACGTTTGCTCGCACAAGGTCTGCGCTCTCCTGCAGTACGCGACGAGCTGAAGAGGCTTATCCAGGTCGGCGGTGCAGACCTTGCAAGCCATCCGGTTCTGGCAGGGACCGGCCCCGACAGTGAGGTGGATTGGGCCGTCCGCGACCTAGGCCGACATCTCGTCGTGACTCTGGCGAAAGCGTTCGCCGACGCCTACGAGACGGTACGACGACAGACCGGCCCAAGTAGGGCTCGTACGGCCGAGATGGCGGCCGTAGTGCGCGAATTCAGCGCCATCGCGAGCCACCTTTCGAGTTTCGACCTCTCCATACATGAATTGCTAGACGGGTCTGACGGGATGAGGGTAATGGCCCTAGCCTTGCTGCAAATCCAACCGGACCCCTCCGCAGTCGGACTCTTGGTCGAGGGAATCTCGAGCTCGCGCAGCGCCTTCGAGCAGTATCAGGCTCTCTTAGCAGCAGACCGCGTCCTGCCTCTGCTCGATGCTTCGGCGCGACGCGATCTACGCCAGTCCCTTACCCAAGAGGCGAGCGACTCCCGCCGTCTGGGCGTCACTTCCGACCCGTCCCGAGGGCCACAAATTGCCGATCTTTTGAAGAGGCTTGAGAGCGAAGGCCGTCCCGTAAATGGCGATACTTGAGGACAATCGGCTAGCAGACGCAGTCACAGCGTAACGACTGCGCCCTCAGTCCGGTTCGGCGCTCGGCTTACGATGTGTGATGCGACTGTCGTGGTGCGCCATTGCCGGAGGGCGAAGACCATTTTTCTTGATTCCTGCCCCATCGCTCGGCCTTGCGTTCCCTATAGTTGCCGACCCTGGCACCTAGTATGGTCGTCTGCCCTAATCGTCACCTGGTTCTCGCATCCGACGAGGTAGGTCGGTGGCGTGTCGCTATCCAAGGTTAGCAGTGGGGGGCCGCCGAGTGGGCACGTTTGCGCCCTACGCTGAGGGCTTCCCGCAAGGGCGTACGGTTTCTGACTAGGCTTGGTAGGGCTAAGAAACCGCTTCGCGCTGGTAACGACCTGCGGACTCCAATCTGGCTTGTTCCATGCCGCTGTGAAACGTTGATTCAGACGCCGAAGCCCTCAGCGTTTGATCCGCGATCCGATTGACCGCTCGCGATCAGTGGGGCATTCGCCCAATGCAGTGAGCAGGGAGCGTGGGTCTAGTATCCGAGTGGTGTGAACCCCTTAAAAGAATCCGCCGGCCCAAGCGGCTATCGAACCGATGGTGCTGGCCAGTCCCATGGCAGCGGCAGCAGCCCCTCCGAGAGACTCGAGCCTTGCTCGAACCCTTTCAAGTCGGGTCACTACGTTCTCCCGGCTGGGCGCGGGACTATTGGCCTCCTCTGCGGCTTGCTGAAGTTCCTTTGTGAGCCCCTGGCGGGTTGTTTCATCCACGTCGGGCAGGTCGGCAAGTTCCCGCTTAACTTCTTCTAGGGCACGCAAGAAATCGCCCTTGGAGCCATCCTTGGAAAGAATGAGGTTTCCAGCGACGTTGTAGACGTCCCCGCGCACCTGCCAGCCCTGCTGGTTGAAGGTCATGTCCTGCCGTCCCCCCACTGAGCGCGCGTTGACCGCACGATGGCCCATCGTCCTCCTAAGGTCAAACGACAGGCCAGTGGTTGCCGCGTGGGTGTTGCTCATGGTTGGTGATGCTGTGCGATCCGCACCAAGTCTCGTGTCGGCCGGACACTTGCGCGATACGGCTCCGACCGATCGCCTCGCTATGGCGTGTCCTGCGGATCACCTGGCTGGTCGGCGAGGGTGCTGCTGTCGCGGTGAGATGACCACGCGGCGTGGGAGCGAATCGAGGCGCTGCTGTCGGCAACCGATGTCCGTGGCGGACGGTGGCGGGGTCACCGGCAGGTGACCAACGCAATCCTGTCGGCAGGCCCGCCCTGGGGCGCCCTGCGTCAGCCGCGACCGACAGCCGCAGTCGGTGACGTGCCGCGGTCTCCGTCGCGAGAGCGAGAGGGTCGGTGGAGGGGGTGTCCATGGTCGGCGCCTTGGGCCGTCGGTTGCTGGACGGCGGAGGAGGTGCGGGTCAAGGTGAGGCCGGCAATCGGATGTCCCTGCACCGGGCGTGCCCACCCCATGCGAGAGGGACCTGGTGCCAGAGGGAGCGCCCCCGGGCGCGGCAAGACCGCACCCGGGGCGCTCCTCTGTAGGACCGCGGCCGTCAGCCGAGCAGGCGCTTCACAATCTCCGGCGGTACGGAGAAGCCCGTGGTAGGCCGGTACCCCTTGCCGTTGGGGTCGTACTGCGTCTCGAGCAGCTCGGCGGCATCCTCGGGCAGCTTGCCGCTGTCCCGCATGGACTGCACGACCCTGTTGCTTGGCCGGCTGAAGCCCCGCAGGCTCCGTCCGGCGGGGTAGCTGCCGAGCTCGTAGACCTCGCTGCGGCTAACGAAGCCACCGTTCTCAGCGGCGCGCCGGATGGCCCTGACCTGGACGCCAGCACCGCTCGCGCTCAACGCGGTGAGTGCCTCGTCGACGAGCTCCTTCGTCCAGCCGGTGGACTCCACCTCCGCCGGCAGCGGCTGGGCCACCTCGGCTTGCAGTTCGCGGGCCATGACCAGCAGCCGCTGACGGAAGTGCTCGGGCCACTCCGTGACGTCCACCGTGATCTGAACGGCGGGCGACGGCATCGCGGCCGCCACGTTCGTGTCGCTCATGGGATAGTTCCTCTCGTGTGGAGGCCCCGGGGTGGCGTTGGTTGGCGCCTGGTCCATCCCGGGCCCTGCATCTGTACAACCGTATCAGCGGTACAGATGCAACTGTACAGACACGGCTTGAACATCCGCCAGTAGGCGGGCCACGGTCGCTCCGTCGAGTGATCTCGTGACGCCCACCTCCGGTCCGCCGCGGCGCCGTCGAACCGCTGGCACGCCGTCGTCTCGCTGGGGTGGGCACTGCAGGGATGCAGCTATCTGCCGATACCCGGGGTCTGCTGCGGACCGTGGGGCACCGCTCCGAGGTCTGGGCCATGACCGCCCCAGCCGATGCCGTGAGTCCGCCCGCTCGGTGGGCTAAGAAGTCATTGCATTAGTCGCTCGGGAGCCGGCGAGCGCAGATGAGAATGACGGCCAGCCGGGCCAGCGCGGTGATGGTGACGGTGGTGCGGTCGTAGCGCAGCGCCAGGCGTTTGTAGGACAACAGCCAGCCCAAGGTGCGCTCGACCACCCAGCGATGCCGGCCCAGGCGCTGGCTGGAGTCCCTTCCGATCCGGGCAATCCGGGCGGTGATCCCGCGGCGGCGCAGGTAACGGCGGACCCGCGGGATGTCATAGCCCTTGTCCCCGTGCAGCTTGACCGGTCGCCGACGGGGATGGCCGCGGCCACCGATCCGGATGGCCGGCATCGAGTCCAGGATCGGTGCGACGAACAGGCTGTCGTGCCGGTTGGCCGCCGAGACCAACACGTTGAGCGGCAGCCCGGTGGCGTCGACGAGCAGGTGGTACTTGCTGCCGGCCTTGCCGCGGTCGGTCGGGTTCGGGCCGGTCAGCGCACCCCCTTTTTCGCCCGGACGCTGACCGAGTCCAGGCTGGCCCTCGACCAGTCCAGCTTGCCCTGCTCCCCGAGGCGGTCGAGCACGGTCTGGTGGACGCGGTCGAAGACGCCGGCCTCGGCCCACTCGTGCAGCCGGCGCCAGCAGGTCCAGCCCGACCCGTAGCCCAGCTCGGTGGGCAGCTTGGTCCAGCCGATGCCGGTGGCCAGGACGAAGGCGATGCCTTGAGCACGTTCCGGTCGGAGACCCGCGGGCGGCCGGTGCGCCCGTGCACCGCTGGCCTCTGCGGCGGGATCAACGGCTCGAACAGCTCCCACAGCTCATCGCTGATCAGCCGGGGCGGCGGGGAAGACGCCGGCGAAGACATGCTCGACAAGCTGCGCCGAGCCGTCCGAACGGAACAGAGCCGGACTACCTATTTCTGCAACGTCTTCTAAGTGGAGGGGGCGTAGTCGGCCGTCAGTCACCGCTTTCACTCTGTCAAGGTCGATTCGCAGACGGCAAGCGGGTTGATTTGGACCCGGAGGCGCTCGCCGAAGAGGCGTTGAATGCCGTGTCGACCGCCGCGCGGGTTCGAGTGTCCGCGTCCGGCCACAGGTGACTGTAGGTCCGCAGCGTCTCGGTCACGTCGGCGTGACCCAGCACCTGCGCCACCGTCTTGACCGACTCCCCGTACCGGATGAGCGCCGACGCAGTGAAGTGCCGAAGGTCGTGGAATCGGGCTGCTGGCAGGCCGGCCCGTTTGCGCAGCGGCTGCCAGACGGAGTTATTAAAGGTGTTCGGCCACACCGGTCCGCCGGTGCGTGAGCGAAAGATCAGGTCGTCTGAAGCGGCTGGGAACGCTGCTAGGTGCTCGGCGAGAGCTGCGGCAACAATGTCGGCCAGCGGAATCGTCCGGAGACTCCCCCGCGTCTTAGGCGGTGCAAGCTTTGGCGGTGCACCGGGAACGAGGGTGAGCTGCTCGACAACGTCCAACTCCCGCTCAAGGAACCGCACCCGGTTGACCTTGAGCCCCAACGCCTCCCCGAGCCGCAACCCACAGCCGGCTCCCAGGACGACAAGGGCTCGATACCGGTCCGGTGCCGCCCCAACGAGTGCCTCGACCTGTTCGACCGTCAGCGGCACGACCTTCTCCCGGTGCGGTCGTGCAGGCACGGTGTCACGGCACGGGGACTTGGCGAGGAACCCGTCCTCGACCGCGTCGGCGAAGATTCCAGCCAGCAGCGCCATCATCTGGCGACTGGTCGTCGGCGACAGCTTCGCCTCGATCCCGCGCCGGAAGGCGAGCACCTGGGTTCGGGTGACCGCCGACAGTCGCTTGTCGCCGAAGGCGGGCAGCAGGTGATTGCGGAGGTAGGAGTCGTAGGCCCGGCGTGAGGAGTCCCGCAGCGGCTGCGCCGGGAGCCACGCCTCGACATAGGAACGGAAGGTGCTCCGGCCTCTCTTTGGGTCGACCCAGTCACCGCGCACCAGCGCCGCGGTCTGCTCATCGAGCCACCGCTGGGCGTCGACCTTTCGCTTGAAGTGCCGGGCGTGCTCTTTGCCGTTCTCGTCGCGGTACCGGGGCCGGTAGGTGCCGTCTGGCCTCTTCGCGATCGACGCCACCGCTGTCCTCCTCCGCCTCCCGTGAGCCGGATCCCCGGCCGTCGCAGTGTGGGCTCTGGTACTGACCTGAACGCTGTCACCTCGCGCGCCCACAGTGGTGTCCGGCTTCCGCGCCATCTCCGGTGGAGCCGGCCAGACCTCCGGTCGACTGTCAGCCGGCTTCACCCCTCGGTCACCGGTGGTCAGCCGCCGTCCGCGTGCTGGCGGTCGATCCAGGCGTGCAGGTCCTCGCGGCGGTAGACGACGCGGCGGCCGAGCCGGAAGCTGTGCGGGCCGGTGCCCAGGTGCCGCCAGTACCGCAGGGTGGCGATCGGGGCGCGCAGCAGCTGGGCGGCTTCGGCGATGGTGAGCAGCTCGGCGGGGTGATCGGAGTCGGGGGTGTGGTCGGTCATGACTTGTCTCCGGAGGCTCGACGGGCCTGGGCGGCTGCCCAGCCCTAGAAGGCGCCGTTTCGTGGCCGTTGCTGACAGCCCACAGCCAACTTCTTCAGTTGAGCTCCTGTTCTCCTCCTGTTGCGCCCCCAGGGTGCCGCCGGGGCCGGAAGTGGAAGCGCTCGAAGCCATCACCCGGCGCCGGGACCGGCGCCGGGTCATGGCGTCCGGGTGGCTGGCTTCGGCGGTGGCCCGCCCGTGGTCGGCGGGTCCTGCAGTGGTCCTTCAGTTCTCCTGCAGTGCCCGCTCACCCGGCCGGTCGCGGTCCGGTGGCGACCAGCCCGGCTCACCGCCCCACGCATGGGGTGACATCCCGCGCGCTCCGTGGCCCGTAGCGCTCGACCTCGGGCCGCGGGACACCCGCCGGGTAGCCAGCCGGCCCAGGCGTGACAGCCGGGCGCTGCTGCTGCTCGGCGGCGTAGCGGGCGCGCCAGGCGTCGCGGGCTGCGGCGAGCCGGTCGAGCGACTGACCGAGGAGAGCCAGCTTGACCCGCAGGTCGGCGATGCGCGCCTGTGCATCGGCCAGCTCGCCCCGGGCGGTGGCGGCAAAGCCCTCGAAGCGGGCCAGCGACCCGGCCGGGTCGGATGTGAAGGCCAGCGGCCCGAGCGGGGCCAGCCGCTCGGTGTACCGACGGTGGGCGTCGGTCAGGGCGGCCTGGGCCTGTTCGCCGGCCAGGACGGCGGCCTGGGCGGTGGCGCGCAGCCCGGCGCGGTCGGGGTGGTCTCGTTCGGCGGCGCGGTGGGCGGTGGCGTCGAATGCCCGCCACAGCGCCGGCCGGTCGTCGAACCGGTCGGCCACCCGCGCCAGCTGCTCGGGATCCGTGGGCAGGTCGGGCAGGTGGAGGCGCCACCGGTCGGCCCAGCCGGCCAACTGCTCCCCGGCCCGGGCAACGGGTGCGCGCTTGAGCCCCAGCCAGCCGGGCCCATCGAGCACCACCCGGGCGGCGGCGCGGGCGGCGCCGCGCTCAACGTCCCAGGCAGCGAGCAGGCCGTCGCGAACCTGGCTGGCCTGCTCGGCGAGGACGGCATCGGCGGCCTCGGCATCCTGGATCGCTTGCTGGGCGGCCATAGCCGCCTGCCGGTGCTCAGCCTCCAGTCGTGCCAGCTCGCCACCCTGCGTGGCCTGTAGCGCCACGGCCTGGCGCAGGTCCTCGCACCAGGGCTGCAGGACGGCCAGCCGGTCCAGGCTGCGCTGCTCGACCGTCCAGACCTGCTGCAGGTCGGCCAGCACCTGTTCCAGTGGGCGGGGAGTGGCGTATCGGGCGGCCTCGGCGGCAGCCAGGTCGGCGGCGTGGGCGGGTCCGAGGTCGGCGCGGTCCCGGGCGAACACGGCGATCCACTGGTCCCGCGCCTCGGTCAGGTCGGGGGCGACCAGGTGGGCGGTGTTGGCGGTGCGGCCGCGGGTCATCCCGACATAGGCGGCCGCCGCGCCGGTGTGCTCGCCGACCATTAGGTGTCCGGTCGACACGGTGTCACCCTGCGTGCCATGTGCGGTGGAGGCGTAGGCCAGCTCGACGTGTGAGGTGACGTAGCCGGCGGGCAGCACCCGCTGCCCTGCCTCCGGTGGGGTGACATGGCCAGGAGCGGTGCCGGTCGGGGTGACACGGGCAGCGACAGCGCCTCTTGGGGTGACCTCGGTCGGGACGACGGCCAGATCCCCGTCGCAGCCGACGGCGACGACGGTCCAGGTGTCGCGGTTGGCCACGCCGAGGTCGCGGTCGTTGCGGCGGGTGGCGATCCGGTCCCCGACCCCGATCCGCTGCCCTGCCCCGGTGACCGCGACCCGGGTGTCGTCGACGCGGCCGTCGGCGACCAGCCGCTCGCGGATGGCGTCGCCCAGTTCGGTGGCCTGCTCGCGGGTGTCGACCACCACGGCCACTCGCTCACCGTCGCGGTGATGGGCGGCGGCGGCTGTGGCCAGTGCCGCCTGCAGCGCCGCCGGGTCGGCGTGCACGCGGATCTGGCCGCGGGCGGCCAAGGCGTCGAACACCGCGCTCGGCTCCTCGCCGGTGCGCATGGTCAGGGTCAGGTCGGCGTACTCGGTGTCCGGGGTCGTGCGGCCGGCGTCGGTGCGAGTGAACCGGTGCACCGCATCCAGGGTCAGGTGGCTGGCCGGGTCGACCTGGCGCACGGCCAGGTCCAGCACGCCTCCGCGGCCGACCGCGGCCAGCTGGTGCCGGTCGCCGAGCAGCGCCAGCCGGGCGCCGGCCTCGTCGGCGACGGTCAGCAGCGCGCGGGCGGTGTCCTGGTCGAGCATCCCGGCCTCGTCCACCACCAGCAGGTCACCTGCGCCCAGGCGCGCCGCCTCCCGCGGGCCGGCGTAGGGCACGCCGGTGACCGGATCGACCTCGCCGAGGGACAGTCGGGTCCAGGCGCCGTGGTCGCTCCAGCGCCAGCCGTGCTGATAGGCCAGCCCCGCGGCAGACCCTGTGAGGGTGCCGACCTCGAGGAAGGCGACCTTGGCCGCCTTGAGGGTGGGGGTGACGACCACCAGCCGGCGTCCCCGCACCTCAAGTAGGGCGCGGGTGGCGGCCAGGGTGGTGGTCTTGCCCGCCCCGGCCGCACCCTCGAGCACCACCAGCGGCCGGTCCCCGGCCAGTGCTGCGACCGCCGCCGCCTGCCCGGCATCCAGCCGTCCGCGCACCGCGTCCGGCAGCTCCGGCTCAGGGTCTCGCCGCTTGTCGGCGTGGGCCGGGGTGCTGCGGGCGGCCAACCGGGCGGTCAGGTCGGCCTCGACGTCGAGCACCGGCTGGGAGGTCCAGGCCCGGATGTGCTCCGGGACGCCGGCTCCGTCCCGGTCCAGCAGTGGCACGCACCGGCCCATGGCCCGGGCGGTGAGGTCCTCGGCCAGCTCGATACGCACGCCGGCATCGACGACGACCCCGGCGGCGGCGATCAGCTCCTCCACCTGCCCGCGGACGTCGGCGGCATTCCACGCCGACCGGGCGGCCGCCAGCCGGGCCAGCACCCGCTCGGCCGCACCGTCGCGGTCCACCCCGCCCACGGGCGTCGGGGCCAGGGCGACCGGTCGCCCTGGGTCGCGGTAGCCCAGAGCCGCCAACTCGCCCATCCACCGGGCGGTCAGATCGGTGCCCGGTCGTGGGGTGACCTTGTCCGGGCGGCCCTCGGCCCACGCCCGGGCGTCCCAGGTCCGCCGCAGCCCCGGCCCTGGGACCTCGCTGGGATGCGCGGCCGTCCACTCCCGCTCGTAGCGGTCGGCGTTGCGGCCGATCTGCGCTGCGCGGGCGCTGAACGCCGCAGCGTAGGCGGCCAGCTCCGGTACATCTCCAGTCGCGTCCACGGTGTAGCCGTGGCTTGCCAGCGCGGCCCGAAACTGCGGATCGGTGGCCACCGCTGCGTGCCCGATGCCGTTGATCGCAGAGAGGAAATCGCGCACCCCGACGGTGTGCAGCCCCCGCCACCGGCCGGCGGCGAACACCCGGGCGTTGATCTGCAGGTGCAGATGCCGGTGCGGATCGCCGGCCCGGGAGGTGTAGTGCCGCACCGTCACCGCCTCCAGGCGCTCGACCGGCACTTGCACCTGCCCGCCGCGCGGGCCGACGCGGGTGGTGGCGTGCTGCGAGAGCCAGCCGATGATCTGGGCGGCGGCACGGTCCTGGGCGGCGTCGTAGGCGGCGGCGATGTCCGGGTGCAGGGCGGCGGCCAGCGACCAGGACTTCGGCCCGTTGACGATCACCTCGATGAACCGCACCGCGCGGTCGTCGGTGCGCAGCCGACCGCGCGCGGTTCCGGTGTCGGGGTCGGTGCCGGCGACCCACGCCTGGTAGCCGTCCCCGGCCAGCGACGCCAGCTCGGCCACCCGGCCGTCGCCGGCGGTGTAGCGACGGGCGAGCCCGGTGCCTTCGATCAGGTAGTAGTCATCGGCTCGACCCCGGCCGGCCTCCACGTAACGGCGGGCCGCTGCTGGCGCACCGGCGTAGATCTTCATTCCGCCGCGCATTTATCAACGCCACCCAACAATGACCAACACGCCACCCCCAGAAACGGCGATGGGCCCCGCGAAGCGGGGCCCGGACTACCGCTATTGGTAGCATGCGTGCCGTTCTCTAGTGAAGACTTGGGCATGCGGCGAAGGGCTAAGATTTGTGGTCACGAAGTCGTCTTAGCAGTTATGCCGTTGGTCGTTTATGGCGATTGTTGATTGCATGCAGGATGGCTTCTGCCTGGTGACTGCTGCTGACGACCAGCTCCGCGATGCACCGGTTCGCGTCATGCAGCAGCACCCTGCGACACGCTGGAGTGGGTGTCGAGCGGCTGGCGGACGACGCAGTCTTGTCGGCAAGGCGGGTGTCCCGCTTGCCCTCCCCCTGCGGGAAGGTTCAGCGGGTGGGTCTTATGGGACGGCAGCCGGGGGGCATGTGCCCTGTCCCGGGTGACGTCCCCAGAAGTGGTGTAGCTGGTCGGAGGTCCTGAGCTCGTCGGCGAAGAGCTGGCGTGCGAGGGGCCACCGCGTGGATGTTCTGCGTGTTCCCTCCAAGGTTCACTGAGGTTTTCTCACCGGGTTTGACGGCGTAATTGCTGGTAGCAGATGTCGGTGCTGGCCAGCGAACTGCGGGTGGAGGAAGCGAACTCCCGGGGTCAGGGTGGTCTCGCCAAAGACCCCACTCCTCTTCCCCGGGAGCTCGCCGTGTCTCATCGTGCCCGCTTGGACGTGCCCGTACCGGTCTGGAAGGCGGTGACCGGATGGATTGCGCGGATTCGTCGCCGTCCCGGTGCTCGGCCGTGGCAGCGGGCCGCTTCGGTGCACGCCCAGGTGGTGCTCGTGCTGCGCTGGCTGCGTCACCGCGTGGACCTGCACACCCTCGCCCGCGAGGCCGGCATCAGCGACGCCACCGCCTACCGCTATCTGCATGAAAGTCTCGAGGAGATCGCCGCCCACGCCCCCGACCTGCATGAGGTCATTGAAAAGGCACACGGGACCGGCGTGCCCTTCCTCTGCCTGGACGACACGCTGGTGCCCACCGACCGCGTCGCTGCGCGCGCCGAGGCCGGCCACGACCTGTGGTACTCCGGCAAGCACCCCCGCCACGGCGGCACGGTCCAGGTGCTCGCCGACCCCGGCGGCTTCCCGCTGTGGGTCTCGGCGGTGCGGCCCGGCTCGGTCCACGACCTGACCGCCGCCCGGGAGCTGGCGCTCCCCGCGCTCTATCCGCATGCCGCCCGCGGACTGCCCGTGCTGGCCGACAAGGGCTACACCGGCGCGGGCCTCGGCGTGCACGTCCCGGTCCACCATCAGCCCGAGGGGCCGCTGCACGTCGACAACCGCTGCTACAACCAGTTGATCACCGCGCTGCGGGCACCCACCGAACGCAGCAACGCCCTGCTCGGCCGCTGGCGAGCCCTCGACCGCGTCACCCTGTGCCCTCAGCGCATCAGTGCAACAGCTGCCGCCGCGCTCGTCCTGACCTCACTCGACCGCGGAATGAGGTGATAAAACCTTAATAACACCTTAGCGGAGAACTCTCACGGTTCCATCGATTAGGGAAGGGGGCACATACCGTAACCGCCCACCTGCGCAACCTTCAATCCGCATCAAGCTCGGTGCGAGCCTCCTGCATGAAGCTTGCCATCCGGTCGTCGAAATCGCGCAGTTCGCCCGCCACATAATCAGTGTCGTTGAACCTAAGACTCTCCCGCTGGAGGACTATCGTCTCGTCGTCCCGAGACTCTACGACATAACTGTTTGACTGGGGAGGATTCAGGCATACTGCCGCACGCTCTGTAGTGCTTGCGGTGCAGTAGGCATGCCGCAAATACTCGAATGCCAAGCTCAACGAGTTGGTGATGTTCTGTGCTGCCACCACCACATCGGCACTCGCGAGCAGCCCGACCTTGCGGTGCGTAGTAGCTACTTCTGTTATGTGCGTCGATAGCGCGGTGATCTCTGACTCCGACAGTACCGGTGCAGGCGGAAGCGGCTTGGGATCCAAGTACACCGGGTCGTCCGATGGAAGCTCTTGCCCGTTGAGGTAGTAGGACCCTGGGACGTAAGGCCTTAAGGCATTAAAGGCCGACTGTGCGGTGTCTAGGTACTCCGCATAGGCGGTCCCACGGGACGTCCGAGTGAACTCATCACGCGAGCGCTTGTCGTCACTGCTGGTCGTTAGCAGAGTCACGAAGAGTACCGACGCAGCACCAATTATACCCGCCATAAGTCCTGCAAGGGCATTGAGCATGCTCGACCGCCATGTGACGCTGCGGTCCTGCGCCTTTTCTGGGTCAGGTGGGGAGGGCCGTCGCGGCCGCGCCTGTCCCGCTACCGGTCGTTGGGACGACGGGCGACTTGCCGGTCTGCCATTCGTCGGCGCCATAAGCGCATGCTACAGGACGACGCCGACGTTACACCGAAACCGGCGCCTCCTGCTATTCTATAGGCACATGTTAATGCCAATCGTGAAGATCAACCCGGCCTAGTAGTCAGGGACACCCACCTAGAGACCGGGAGACATCTCCCGGTCTTTTTATGGCTCCGCAGCCTGTGATGCCTGCGATTCGCTGGCCTCCTGATCGGCAGTGCTTGGTTCGGTTCCAGCCGGCTCCGCCCCTCGCCTGTCCTTCTTCCGCTTCTGGAAGAAAGCTGTGACGCCGAAGGCGCCCAGGATTGCTACGAGACTGGTGGCTGCACCCTGCAGCGACGTCAGAAACGCCAACGTGTTCGCCCATGCCCTTCCAGCCCAGTAGCTGAAGGTGCCTTCGACGTGGACGGTGACTTCCACGCGCTCGTTCTGCTCTAGCAGTTCCTCGTTGGAGGCATCGAGGATGCTCAGGACGAGGGAGATCTTGTAGTCGCCAGGCTTGTTGGGGCGGAGCTCCCACGCCCAGCTGGCGCTATCCTTTTCCTCAATGACCTGGTTTACATCGGATATGGGGGCGACCTCGCCAGGGAAGAGCCGCGCTGCCAGTCGGAGCTGCGCCTCGCCCCCCACTACAGCTTCCAGGGTCGCCTGCCCCGGCCGCTGACGCATCTCCTCCAGCCAGGCGCTGTACTCGGTGGACAGCCGGGCGAACTCTTGGCCATCCCCGCTTTCTTGCGCCCGCGCAAGGGCCGACAGCAACTCAGTTCCCTCTTTCTGCAGGCGCTCCATCTCAGCGCTTGCCGCCTTCGTGTCACACGCACCCAAGTTGAGCGATGCATCCAGGATCACGCTCTCGCCCGGTTCGGTGTACAGTTCGGCGTTGTGCCTTAAGCACACTTCCCTTTCAGTTGGCGAAATGTCATCCGGCGCGTAAAGCGGCCATGCTAAAGTGAGGACAGTCGCCGATCCGGCGGCCGCCACTAGTGCCGCTATTTGGTATTTCCTCTGCACCCGCCCATTTGGATCGCTATTGCTGGCCATGCATCTCCCCCTGGCGTAACCGTGGCGGGCAGTCTACTAGACGGCGAGTCGCTGCGGCTTCGTTTGGGTTTTCCCCGCTAAATTGCTACAGTTAGAGTGAGGTCTTCTCACCTGTTTCCGCGGTCGAGTGAGGTCAGCACCAATGCGGCGGCGGCAATTGCGCCGATGCGCTGCGGGCTGACGGTAACCCGGTCGAGGGCCCGCCAGCGGCCGAGCAGGGCGTGACCGCGTTCGGCGGGTGCGCGCAGTGCGGTGATCGGGGAGTTGTAGCAGCGGTTGTCGATGTGCAGCGGCCCGTCGGGGTGGTGGCGGACCGGGGTGTGCACGCCGAGGCCCGCGCCGGTGTAGCCCTTGTCGGCCAGCACCGGCAACCCCCGGGCAGCGTGGGGATAGAGCGCAGGCAGGACGAGTTCGCGAGCCGCGGTGAGGTCATGTGTCGAGCCGGGGCGGACGTCGGAGACCCACAGCGGGAAGCCGCCGGGGTCGCACAGCACCTGCACGCTGCCGCCGAAGGCGTGGTGCTTGCCGGAGTACCACAGGTGATGGCCGCGCTCGGCGCGGGCGGCGACCCGGTCGGTCGGGACGAGTGTGCCGTCCAGGCACAAGAAGGGCAGCTCGCTGCGGCGGGCGCGGGTCAGCACGTCGGCCAGGTCGGGCGCGTGCCCGGCGATCACGTCGAGTGCCTCGTGCAGATAGCGGTAGGCGGTGGCGATGCTCAGCCCCGCCTTGCCGGCCATGGTGCGCACGTCGAGGCGGTGGCGTAGCGAGCGCAGAACCAGCACGACCTGGGTGTGCACCGTCCCGGCGCGCTGCGCCGGACGCGACCCCGGTCGACGCCGGCGGCGGGCGATCCAGCCGGTCACCGCCTTCAACGCCGTCGCGGACACGTCGAGGCTGGCACGATGAGATACAGCGGGCTCCCGGGAAGTGGCGATCGGCCTTTGGCGAGACGATCTTCACCTCGAGAGCCCGCGCCCTGTTCTGCGACCCCGGCCGCGACCAGCGACAACATCAATCAAGCCGTCAAAGCTGATGAGAGAACCTCACTGGTGCTGTAGCAGGAAACCCCTGGTCAGAGCGCCATTAGCGCCCTGACCAGGGGAGGGTCACACCAAGGTGCTCAGCTGAGGGAGTCCGTGTGCAGCGGCCGCGACCGCGGTGACCGCCAGGATCCCGTCCGCGACCGAGCCGGTCGTAAGCGTGACCGACACGACGACGGCGGCCCCCACGCTGAACCTGAACGGCCGGTCCCACCTGGGCGTTTGTGAGTCAGCTGAGTCATTTCTGGCGCAGCGGTCGTTGCCCAAGCTTGGGCGTCGGTGTTTCATGAGCGACGTCTCCTTACCCACCCGGTAGTCGAGACGAAGGACGGGTCTCCGGTGGCAGCCGGGGACCCGTTCTGCTGTCTGCAGCGGGACCCATGACCCGTCGAACGCCTGTTCTTACAGCGGTGTATCTCACCGCCGCTGGGAGCGTATGGCGGCCCATGTCAGGTGGTCCAACACCGCTGTGGGGTGCGTTCTGCACAACCTGTGGACAAGTTGGTGGAAAACCTGTGCCGCCCTGTGCGGAATAGGGGGACATTGAGGCCCGTCAAGTCCACAGCCTGCGTTGTCACCTGCGGGTTTCCCGACGGACCCTGGGGACATAAGAAAGTCGAGCATGCCCTGCACTCGGGCGTGTCGTCTCGCTGCCGGCGTCACGTGAAATCTGACAGAGCGGATCGGCCGTCACGTCCCCGCCGCTTAGAAGGCCTGTAGGAGTCGGCACTCCTTGAGCGGGCAGGCAGCGCCGCGGACAGCCCGCCCTGCCGACCAGGAGACGGGGATGCGGGAGTCTCAGGCGGGTGCAGCCCTAGCGGTAGTGACCGGGGAAGCTGGTCAAGCGGCTGACGGCTGAATTGCCGTCGATGCCCCGACGCCCGCGCACTCCTGGCCGCTCCCCATAACCGGCTTTTACCCGGCTGCAGCGGACCGGGGAAGGGTGGGCCGCAGGCCCATCCCGCAGGGACGCGCAGCAACCTTCCGGCGACCCGCTGTAGCCGGCACCCTCGGCCGGCTGTGGAGCGGCTCGCCGCCACCCGAGGACGGTTCACATGGGCCAGGGATCGCGCTGTCCCAGTCCGCAGAGTCCACAAAAAGTCCGCAACTCACCCGACATTGACCGTCGCCAGCCCATGAGGCTCAACGGCATATCCGCAGCTTAAGCGCATCTTTCATCGATCATCGCATGCAGCCGAACACCCCGGGTCAGTTCTGGGTCCTCGAGCCGCGGACGTCCCGGCTCTGATCGAGACGGAGGTTCGCCCTAAAGGCGGCCTCAGGGACACGGAGGCGTCCAGGCGCGTACTTGACCGGAGCGGTCGGCGTGTGGATTTCGGTCGGCCTCAGGCGTACTCGGGGCAGTAGGCCAAGGCTGATACGGCAACAAAACTTGTCGCCCGATCTTGCTGCACGCCAAGGTCCGCGATGTAAAGAATCGCGTCAACGGGGTCTTGGCCGTCCTCCATCATTCTGCACACGTCCTTGGCGGCGGAGATCGCCGCATCTTGACGCTGAGAGGTGGCATCGGGCTCAATCAAACTCTCCCCCCTCAAGGCATCTAGGAAGATTCGGTCCCGATCTGAGAAGGTGTTAGTCGAGGCGCAGCCACCGAGCACCGCAATTGATAGCGAGATCATGATCTTGCCAACCCTCGACGCGTCGGACTTCCTGCGCTCAAGGTCACTCATGGCTGGGGCAACGCGCCAGCACGGCATGGCCGACAAAATCATAGGCCGTGTCGAAGGGCAAACCCGAGTCCTGCATGGAACGGACCGCGTCCATCTGAGACCTGCCGCTGGCCAACATGCCGCACACTATGTCGGCCATCTTCACGATATCCGAGTCAGAGAGCCAGATATCATGCTCGTGAGCACTGTCGATCAGCTCTGATTCTGCTGACGAGCACCCTGCCACCGAAAGGGCGGCAGTGATGATTAGAAGAACAGTCTTGAGGACACGCACTACCGAGTCATACGGTATGCGACGGCAACAGTAAAGGAGCCATACCCATCCGAGCGACTCTGGCGTGCGTTCGTGACTCTCCTTGACCAGGCTCGATCACCCCGGCTGGGCTTGTCGCAAGCCTGCGCTGTCCGAAGAGGCAGATCGACCCATTGCCTACGCGTGTCTCTTAGTGGGATGCTCCTACTGTCAAATCGCGACTGGCGAAGGCATCGCGTTGAAGATTTCGCGTGCCACGTAGCGCTTGAGACAGCGGATCGCTTCGGTCTTGGTCTTGCCCTCGGCTTGACGTCGGGCGAGGTACTGCCTGGTGCGTTCGTCGCAGGCGAGGCGGACGATCACGATGCGCCAGAGGGCGGCGTTGGCGTTGCGATCTCCGCCCCGGTTGAGGCGGTGCCGGTTGGTCTTGCCGCTGCTGGCCGGGATCGGATTGCTGCCGCACAGTGCCGCGAACGCCGCCTCGGAGGCCATCCGGTGCGGGTTGTCGCCGGCGGTCATCAGCAATGCCGAGGCGACGGCCGGACCGACGCCGGTGGTGGCGACCAGCTTCGGTGCGACGTCGGCGGTGATGCGGTGCAGTCGCTTCGTGACGACAGCGAGCTGCTCGTCCAGATGCAGGACGCGCTGGGCCAACTCGCGCAGAGCGAGTCTGGTCATGGCCTTGAGGCTGTCGTCGTCAGCGGCGATCCGGAAGCCTGCGCAGGTCGCTAGCAGGTCCTTACGCGTGAGCGGCCGCAGCCGGGCGCGCAGCTCCTCCGGTGCGGTGACCAGCAGCTGGTGGATCTGGTTGAGCGCCTGCGTGCGGGCCTTGTTCCCGCTGCGCTGCACGGCCGTCAGGGTCCGCAGCGCCTCGACCGGCCCGTCGTGACTTTTGGGCGTGCCGGTGACCTCACCGGACAGGACGGCGCGGGCCGCGGCGATCGCGTCGACGACGTCGGTCTTGCCGTAGCGGCGGCGGACCTGCCGGTTCGGCCGCGCCACCTCCATCACCTCGACCCCAGCGCCGGTCAGGTGCCGGGCGAGTGCGGCCCCGTAACTGCCGGTGCCCTCGACGCCGACCTTGTCGAGGCGGCCGTGCTGACGTAACCACGCGAGCAGCTGCCGGTAGCCGGCCACAGTCGTGGGAAACGCGTGCGTGCCCAACACCCGACCCAGCTGATCCAGCGCGGCCGCGACGTGCAGGTCCTGGTGGGTGTCAACGCCGCCGGTGACGATGACGTCGTTCGCTGTCAGAGTGGTCAAGGTCCGTCCTTCTCGCTCGCATCGAGTGGGGCGGGCACGGCGCGAGCTGACGGTCGGACAGGACAGGGACGGGCCTGTTGCAGCAGGCTCCTACTAGGTCACTTCCACCAGCGGCCGGGCCAAGGCGTTCCCCGCCCGGCCGACGGATCCCACTCAAGGCAACAGGTTCGCGCCAGCCGCTATTGGAGTCAGGCCGGGCGGGAGAACGTCGCCATCCAACATCCCTGCCGCTGGGGGACACCACCGCCGGGCTCGCGCGAGGGATGGCGGTGCCGCTGCTCTGCGCCTCCTGGCCAGGCGGCGTTGTTAGAGGGCGGGGGCGGCGGAGATGTGCGGCCCTTAGCGGAGTCGGCAAGCCCACCAGTCCCCAGGCAACGACCCAGGCGGCCGGGCACCGAGCGCCGGCCTTACAGTCCGCAGAAAGTCCGCAAGATGCCCGTATCCCATCATCGGGAGCCAACCGCCTTCCGCACCCATAAACGCAGGTCAGAGCGCTGACTCGGGTCGTCCGCGCAGGTCAGCGGCGCACCCGCCAATCATGTCGGGGATGACCACGTGCAGCCGCGACCCGTCGGGCAGCATCGCGTCGACGAACGGCGTGGACATGTCGATCCGCCGTCCGGAGGTGCGCAGCATCCGCTCCACCAGGTCGGCCAGCTGCCCGGCGCTGAGGATGGTCGTGGTCAGCTCGCTGCGGCCGCGGCGGGCCACGAACACCCGGCCGGGCTCGTTGACCCAGACCTCCTCGACCTCGGGGTCGTCGAGGTGGCGCTGCAGCGGGCCGAAGCCAGCCACCCGGTCGAGCACGTCGCGCACGACGGCGTCGGGGTCGCCGATCGGCGGCAGCGCCGAGGTCAGCGACCGCTCGGAGTAGTCGGCGACCACGTCGCGGACCAGCACCCGCACCGGCGCGGGGTCGGTGAACGGATCGAGCCCGCGGCGCCGGATGAGCTCGCGCACCTCGCCGTCGACGACGTCGAGAGCGCTCGTTCCAGTCGGCACCGCACCCCCGTCTCACCGCCCGACCCCGTTCGGGACGACGGGACTGTAGGAGGACGGCGCCGTCCCTCGGGACCACCGTCAGCCGATCTGTGGACAGCGCGTGCCCGACCCCACGCCGTCTCCACCCGAGCGGGTGACCACCGGGGCGGGCATCGCAGCCACCGCACCGACCTGCGTACTCGTCCGCGGACGGCGGAGGAGACGCCCGGAGCGAAGACCGTGTGGTGCATCCACCCTGGCGCTGTCAGCGCTAGTCTGCATGCATGGCGACGATCCAGATCCGGGACGTCCCGGACGACGTCCACCGGACCTACCGCCGGCGCGCCGCCGAGGCAGGCAAGAGCCTGCAGGAGTTCCTCCTGACCGAGCTCGTCGAGGGCGCCCGGGCGCAGACCCCGGCCGAGGTGGTCGCGGAGGTCCGGGCACAGCTGGAGCGCAGCGCCGGTGGGGGGTTCAGCACCTCGTCCTCGGCCGACGTCGTCCGCGCCGACCGCGACAGTCGGTGAGGGTCCTCGACGCCTCCGTGGTCATCGATGCCATGGCCGTCGCCGGGCCCGCCGGCGATCGCGCGCGGCAGCTCGTCGCCGAGGAGCCGTGGCTGCACCTGCCGGCGGTGGCCGGTGCGGAGATCACCTCGGCGCTGCGGAGCATGGCGCTCCGCGGCGCGCTGAGCGCCGGTGACGCCCGCGTGGCCGCGGTGCGCGCATCACGGCTGCGCGCGCGGCGCCATCCGTTCGAGCCGTTCCTCGCGCGCGTGTGGGAGCTGCGCGAGAACGTGACCGTGTACGACGCGTGCTACGTCGCGCTGGCCGAGTCGCTCGGTGTCCCCCTGGTCACCGCGGACGAGCGGCTGCGTCGCGCCGACGGTCCACGCTGCGAGGTCCTCAGCACCGAGGAGGCCCTCGCGGGCAGGTGACCGTGGCAGCGCGGGCGACGACGCCGGCCGGCGATCGGATCCGTCCCGGCGACCGCCCGGTGGTGTCGGCGTCGCCGACCTCCCGCGACAGGGACCGTGCTCGGCGACCGGGTCGTCCTCCGGGCGCCGAGCCGTGGACGGTCGGAGCGCACTCCGCCGACGACGACCGGCCGCCCCGACGGGGTGGGGTCCGGGCTCGGTCGTGCTCTGCCCACAGGTGTGGGCAGAGCACGACTGCGCGGAGGGGAGACCGCCCTCCGTCCCCGCGACGGGCCCACCGCCGCGCCAGGTCACCCGGCGCGGCGGACGGTGAGGTGCGGTGACCGGGCCAGCGTCTGCGCCACCACGCAGTACCGCTCGGTGAGCTCCCCCAGCCGGGCCAGGGTGGCGTCGTCGGCGTCGGTGGAGGGGTGCAGCCCCGCACGAACCGGCCCGGACCACGTCTGCACGGTGGCGGTGATGCCCGGGTCGGAGAAGTCCGCCTCCGCGGACATCTGCGCACGGGCCGATGCCGGCTCGTCGCGGTAGCGCTGCTTGAGCGGGGCCTGCAGCTCGCGCAGCTGAGCGGCGTCCATCCCGGCCTCCTGGTCCTCTCGGGACCTCCATGCTCACGACCTGCCGCCCGTCCCGCGACCGGGCGCACCCGTCCGCCGAGCCGCAGACGCCGCGCGACGGTGCGTCGACCACCCGGCCGTGCCGGCCGGTAGGGCCAGAGGTCAGCGGTGCACGTGGGCGATCAGCGCCGCCACCAGCTCGTCCGCACCCGGGCGGGGGGCAGCGGGGTCGCCCGGTGGCCCGAGCAGCTGCTCGAGCGGCGCACCGGCGGGCTCTGCCCGGTCGTCGACGAGCTCCCGTGCCACCAGGGCGGCGACCAGCGTCTCGACGTCGTCGAACACCTCCCGCCGGCCGGTGCGGGAGGCCAGCACCCACCGGTCCCCGAACACGGAGAGTCCAGCCCGGGGCCCGGCGCGGTGCCGGAGTTCCTTCAGGACGGCGGACCTCCCCCCGTGCAGGTTGAGGTGCGCGGTGGTCGGCGAGACCGCGCGGCCACCGGGACAGCCGGCGCACACGGGCGCTCCTCCCCCCGGGCGGGCCTACGGCATCACGTCGCCGCTGTTGGGGCCCAGCGTCTGCCCGGTGTAGAGGTCGCCGCCGGGTGAGGAGGCCAGCAGCAGCGCCGTGGGCGCGACCTCGGAGGCCTGGCCGAAGCGGCCGATGGGCAGCTCGGCCTGCTTGGCGGCCTTCCACTCCTCGGACAGTCCCTCGATCAGGGGCGTGACGATGGGGCCCGGGGCAATGGCGTTGACGAGGATGCCGTGCTCGGCCAGCTCCAGGGCCAGGGCCTTGGTCATGCCGATCACCCCGGCCTTGGCTGCGACGTAGTGCGTCAGGCCGGTGCCGCCCTTGATGCCGAGCTGCGAGGCGATGTTGATGATCCGCCCGCCGCCGCGCTGCACCATGTGCGGCGCCGCCCAGCGGACGGCCAGGAACACGGCCTTGAGGTCGACCGCGAGGACCCGGTCGAACGTCTCCTCGGTCATCTCCAGCAGCGGTGTCTCGTCGAGGATGCCGGCGGAGTTGACGAGGACGTCGATCCCGCCGAGCTCGTCCACGATCCGGTCCATCGCCGCCCGGACGGCCGCGCCGTCGGTGACGTCCACGGCCAGCGCCGTGGCCCGGCGACCGGAGCTCCGGCACTGCTCGGCGACGGCCGTCGCCTTCGGTTCGTCCCGGTCCAGCACGGCCACGTCGGCGCCCTCCTCGGCGAAGAGGACGGCGATGGCCGCGCCGATCCCGCCGCCGCCGCCGATGACGACGGCGGCCTTGCCCGTGAGTTGCCCGTCCATGTCGTCCTCTCCCCGGGTCGCTGCCGCGCTCAGCTGGGCCAGCGGACGGTCAGGCCGCCGTCGACGATGAGCTGCTGCCCCGTGACGTAGGCCGAGTCGTCGCTGGTCAGGAACCGGATGGCGCGGGCGGCCTCGTCGACGTCGCCCACGCGGCCCCACGGGATGAGGGAGCCGGCGGCGTCGAGGCCCTCCCGGCCCAGCGAGTTGACCGCGTCCAGGGACTGCGGGCTCTCGATCAGTCCCGGGATGACGGTGTTGACCCGGATCCTCCGGGGTGCGAGCTCCACGGCCAGCGACCGGCACAGGCCGAGCAGGCCGGCCTTCGCCGCCGCGTAGTGGGAGTGCTCCTCCCAGCCGTAGACGCCGCCGGCGATCGAGGAGGTCGCGACCATCGCCCCGCCCTGGGTCATCCGCGTGCTGCAGGAGCGGAAGACGCGCAGGACCCCCGAGAGGTCGACGGCCATCATGTCGTCCCACGCCTCGTCGGTCATGTCCGCCAGGGGCGCCCGGCGCAGGATGCCGGCCGCGGCCACCGCGATGTCGAGCCGGCCGTGCTCGTCGAGCGCGGTCTGCGCGAGCGCCTCGGTGTCGGCGAAGCTGCGCACGTCCATGGGCACGGCCGTGCAGCGCCCGCCGACGGCCTCCACGGCGCGGACGGTGTCGGTCGCGTCGTGGGGGTCCGCCGGCAGGTAGCCGATCACGCTGTGCGCACCGGCCCGGGCGTAGGCGACCGCCAGGGCCCGGCCGATCCCGCTGCCGCCGCCGGAGACGACGGCGACCTTCCCCTCGAGCCCGTCGTCGCGGTTCACGCGAACACCGTCGACTTCTGGTGGGCGTCGTGGATCGTGCGCGTCCCTGCCATGCACAGCGCCGAGACGAGCAGGCCGCCGGTGCCGGTGATGATGGCGGCCACGCCGGTGTCCACGCCCGCGGTGAGCAGGATGGTGAGCAGGCCCGAGCCGGCGATGCCGCCCAGCGGTGCCATCACGTGGGCCACGTTCGCGCCCATGCCGCGCACCTGGGGCGGGAAGGACTCGCCCATGTAGAACAGCAGCGCCGCGTAGGGGCCGGTGAGGAAGAACAGCGTCATCGCGTACAGCGGGATGATGAACGCCGCGTTGCCGGGACCCAGCAGCATCACCAGGCTGACCAGGCCCCCGGCGATCCAGCCGAGGACCACGGTCCACTTGCGGCCCATCCTGTCGCCCAGCCACCCGTGGAAGACGTACCCCACGAAGCCCACCGCGTTGGAGAGCACCAGGATGATGAGGGCGTTGTCGAAGGACACGTCCTTGGCCTCGACCAGGATCGTGGTGCCCAGGACCGAGAAGACCTGGATCGAGAACCAGTTGAAGAACCACGCCAGGGACAGGCAGGTCGTGTGCCGGCGCAGCTCCGGTGTGAAGACGTCCTTGACGCCGGTGGCGTGGTGGGCGGCCTCCTCCAGGTCGTGCTCGGCAGCGAGGGCGTGGGCGCCGGCGGTGTCACCGGTGGCGCGGCGCCGCCGGACCTCCTGCATGGCGGCGAAGGTCGGCGACTCGGGCAGGCGGGTCGCGAGGAGCACGACGACGATCGACAGGACCGCGGCGACGACGAAGGACCAGCGCCAGCCGATGAGCGGCAGGGTCAGCGCCGACAGGCCGGCGGAGACCAGCGCGCCGACCGGCCAGCCGCCCTGGACGAGCGAGTACATGAGGCCCTTGCTCTTGGCTTCCTTGTAGATCTCGTTGAGGTAGACGGCGTTGACGACCTCCTCCGACATGGAGAAGCCGGAGAAGGACCGGATGATGACCAGGCTCACGGCCCCGACCGCGGCACCGGTGAACCCGGACGCCACCGCACCGCCGAGCATGAGCACGATCAGGGCCCGCTTGCGGCCCATCTTGTCGATGATCGTGCCCACGGCGAGGGCGATGATGAAGACGCCGATCGTGGCGTAGGTGTTGATCGCGGCGGACTCGGCGACCGACCAGCCGAACTCCTCGGCGATCACGGGCAGGAGGGTGCCGAAGAGGGTGAAGTCGTAGACCGACGCCACCCAGGCGATGAAGCAGACGACCGACACCTGCCGGATCGTCCGGGCGGTGATCTGGACGTTCCAGGGCTCGACCCGGGGGGACGTCGCGGTGGGGCGCGAAGCGGACATGGCTGTGCTCCTCTGCAGCGGCAGGTCAACCGGCCTTGCGCGGACTGCGGGCGGCGAAGTCGCGGGCGACGTCCTCCATGGAGGCGAACTCGACACCGTCGTGGCCCTGGATGTGGTCGAGGAGGCGCTCGAGCATGAGCAGGTTCTGCGGGTGCCCGGAGACGTCGGGGTGGATGGTGATGGGGAAGACTGCGTAGTCCATCTCCCGGTGGACCCAGTCGAACTGGTCCTTCCACAGCTGCTCGATGTCCCGCGGGCTGACGAAGCCGTGGCTGTTGGGGCTGGACTTGATGAACATCATCGGCGGCAGGTCGTCGAGGTACCACGACGCCGGGATCTCGATGAGGTCGGTCTCCTCGCCGCGCACGAGCGGTTTCATCCAGTCCCGGGCGGACGCCGCCTCGTAGTCGATCTTCGTCCAGGTGTCGCCGACCCGCACGTAGTAGGGCGTGTGGTCGTCGTGCATCAGCGAGTGGTCGTAGAGGAACCCGCGCTCCAGGAGGATCTCGTTCGTGACCGCCGAGAACTCCCACCACGGCGCCACGTAGCCGACCGGTCGCTTGCCCGAGCGCCGCTCGATGAGGTCGGTGCAGTAGTCGAGGATCTCGGTCTCCTGCTGGCGGGTCATCGCGATCGGGTTCTCGTGGCTGTAGCCGTGCACCCCGATCTCGTGGCCGGCGGCGACGACCTCGTCGAACTGCTGCGGGAACGTCTCCACCGAGTGGCCGGGCCAGAACCAGGTGACCGGCATGTCCCGCCGCTGGGCGAGCTGGAGCAGGCGGGGCACACCGATCTCGCCGGCGAACAGGCCGCGGGAGATGTCCCCCGGCGAGTCCTCCCCGCCGTAGGAGCCCAGCCAGCCGCCGACGGCGTCGACGTCGATCCCGACGGACACGTAGATCCTCTTGGGCACGGTGCCTCCTTCATGGGTGGGTGGGACGGACGCCGTCGGCGTGGGCCAGGAACGCCGCGGGCAGCTCGGCGGCCGGGGTGCCGTGGGAGAGCAGGAGGGCGGCGAGGATGCGCGCCTGGAAGGGGTTGAGGTCCCCGGACGGGACGGCCCCGGCCGCGACCAGGTCGGTGCCGCCGCCGTTGCCGTAGCGCGGGACGACGGGCCCCCAGGGCGTCCGGGTGCCGAGGACCACCGCGCACCCGCTCCCGACGGCCTGCGCGACGGCCTCGGCGAAGCCGGGGCCGGCGTTGCCCACACCGGTGCCGGCCAGCACGACCGCCTGGGCGCCGGACCGCACAGCGAACTGCAGGAGGTCCGGTGTGGCGCCCGGGTACACGGTGACGACCTCCACCCGGGTGGTGTCGAACGCGGCCATCGGCGGGGGCAGCGGCGGGTGGCGCCGGGGGGTCGCGGTGACGACGAGCCGGCTGCCCACCACGTGGGCGACCTCCGCACCTCCCTGGAACGGGTTGGCGGCGGTGGTGTGCGCCTTGCGGGCGCCGCGGGCGGAGCGCACCGTCCCGTTGAAGGAGATCAGCACGCCGCTGTCGCGCAGGTCCGGCGACGCCGCGGCCAGCACCGCCTCCTCGACGTTGCGGGGACCGTCGGGCGCCGGGCTGTCGGCCGGCTGCTGGGCCCCGGTGAACACCACGGTCTTCGGCGAGCTGTGCACCAGGTCCAACAGGAACGCCGTCTCCTCCAGGGTGTCGGTGCCGTGGGTGACCACCACGCCGTCGACGTCCGGGTCCTGCAGCGCCTCCTGCGCCGCCTCGGCGATCAGCCGCAGGTCGCCGAGGCCGAGCCGGTAGCTGTTCGTCCGGAGGACGTCCCGGGCCGAGACCCGCAGCTGCCCGTACGCGCCGGAGGCCAGGTCGGCCGCCGCGTCGGTGGCCACGGACCCGGCGTCCCCACTGCCGCGCGACGCGATGGTCCCGCCCGTGCCGAGCAGTTGGACGTGCGCCACGTCCGCCTCCTCCCCGTCGAGCGGTCCGCCCCCTGTGGGGAAAGACCCTTCGGCGGACGAATGCCGCACAATGCATTTGCAGAAGGTGTGCACGTGCAGGTTGGGCGGTCGCACTTTCGTGCGCAACACGGAAAGGAGAAATGACCCTGCGTCACAGTCCTGGAACGGGGAGGAATGGCGGGCGTGGTCACCGCCCGGTGGCCGCCGCGGCCGGCGACCACGGAGCCGACCGGCTCCCGACGGGGCCCGGTCCGGGACGAGCCGCAGGTCGCGGGCGACCGGGACGTCCCGCCGAGTGGTGGCTGGAACGGGAGCCTGCTTTCATGACAACCCCGTAACGGGGCGACGACGCGGCCACTACCTCGTTACGGGTTGCCGGCCTCGCGACGACGGCCCGTTCCTCCCCGTCGGGCCCTCCCCGAGATGAGGAGACGATGATCCCCAGCATCAACTCCGACATCGGCGAGTCGTTCGGGATCCACTCCTTCGGGAACGACGAGCGACTGCTGCCGCTGATCGACACCGCCAACGTGGCCTGCGGCTTCCACGCCGGCGACCCGGTCGGCATCCACGAGGTCGTCGCGCGAGCGGGAGCGGCCGGGGTCTCCGTGGGGGCGCACCCCGGGCTGCCCGACCCGGTCGGGTTCGGCCGCCGGGAGATGAAGCTGCTCCCGGAGGAGGTCCGGGACATCGTCCTGTACCAGGTGGGGGCGCTGTCGGGCTTCCTCGCCGCCGAGGGGCTCGTCCTGGACCACGTCAAGCCGCACGGCTCGCTCTACGGCATGGTGGCCCGCGACGAGCAGCTCATGGACGCCGTGTGCGACGTCGCGGTCCAGTACGGCGTCCCGGTCTACGGCATGGCCGGGACCGCCCACGAGACGGTCGCCGAGCGCCGCGGCGTGGACTTCGTCTCCGAGTTCTACGTGGACCTGGGGTACCGCGCCGACGGGTCCCTGATCATCGCGCGCCGGCCGTCGGCGACCCCGCCGGAGGTCGCCGCCGCGCGGGCCCGCCTGGCCCTGTCGGAGGGGGTCGCCGAGGCCGACACCGGCGAGCGCGTCCCCGTCCGCGTGCAGAGCATCTGCGTGCACTCCGACACCCCGAACGCCGTGGACGTGGCCACCGCCGTGCGCCAGGTCCTCGACGACACCACCACCGGCACGACCACCGGCCCCACCCCCAGCGAGAGGACCCGATGATGGCCGAGCACACGGTCCTGTCCCCCCTGCCAGGGGTCTTCTACCGCAGCCCGTCACCCGCCGAGCCGCCGTTCGTGGAGATCGGGTCCGCGGTCACCGCCGACCAGACGATCGGACTGGTCGAGATCATGAAGCAGTTCGCCGAGGTCAAGGCCGGGGTGGACGGGAGCCTCACCGGCTTCACCGTGGAGAACCAGGCGACGGTCGGCCCCGGGGACCCGATCGCGACCATCGACGCGGGCTGACCGGTGCGCAAGCTCCTCGTCGCCAACCGCGGCGAGATCGCCATCCGGGTCATCCGGGCCGCGCGGGAGCTGGGCATCCCCACCGTCGCGGTCTGCAGCGAGCCCGACGTGGAGGCGCTGCACGCCCGCGCCGCCGACGAGCGGGTGGTGATCGGACCGGCCGCGGCGGCGCGCAGCTACCTGGACGTCGACGCCGTCCTGGGCGCCGCGGCGGAGGTGGGCGCGGACGCCGTCCACCCGGGCTACGGCTTCCTCTCCGAGCGGGCCGAGTTCGCCGAGCGCCTCGAGCAGGCCGGGATCACCTTCGTCGGGCCGTCGACCGAGGCGATCCGCCTCATGGGGGACAAGGCGCTGGCCCGCTCCACGGCCGCCTCCGCCGGGGTCCCGACCGTGCCCGGCTCCGACGGCGCGGTCGCGGACGTGGCGGAGGCCCTCGACGTCGCGGCCGGGATCGGCTACCCGGTCGCGGTCAAGGCCGCCGCCGGTGGCGGCGGCCGGGGGATCCGGATCGTGGGGACGCCGGAGGAGCTCCGGACGGCGGTCCCGGCGGCCCAGGCCGAGGCCACCGCGGCCTTCGGGCACGGCGAGGTCTACCTCGAGCGGTTCGTCGAGCACGCGCACCACGTGGAGGTGCAGGTCTTCGGCGACGGCTCCCGGTTCCTGCACCTGGGTGAGCGCGAGTGCTCGCTGCAGCGCCGCAGGCAGAAGATGCTCGAGGAGGCCCCCTCCCCGAGCATCTCCGAGGCGGTGCGGGAGGCGATGACCGCCGCGGCGGTCCGGCTCGCCGCCGAGGTCTCCTACCGCGGCGCCGGCACCGTCGAGTTCCTCTACGACCCCGACCACTCCGACTTCTTCTTCATCGAGATGAACACCCGGATCCAGGTCGAGCACCCCATCACCGAGATGGTCACCGGCCGCGACCTGGTGCGCGAGCAGCTGAGCGTCGCGGCCGGGGACCCGCTGTCGTTCACCCAGGAGGACGTGGAGTTCCGCGGGCACTCCATCGAGATGCGCCTGAACGCCGAGGACCCCGCGCTGCAGTTCCTGCCGAGTCCGGGAGCGCTCGAGGTGATGCGGATGCCGGCGGGCCCCTTCGTGCGCGTCGACTCCGGCTACGAACAGGGCACCGCGGTCAGCCCCTACTACGACTCGCTGCTGGCCAAGGTCGTCGTCTGGGACGAGGACCGTCCGCGGGCGCTCGCGCGCGCCCGCCGGGCGCTCGACGAGGTGCACGTCGTCGGGGTGCAGACGACCGCACCGTTCCTGCGCCGGGTCCTCGACCTCCCGGAGGTGGTCGAGGGCCGCTACCACTCCACCTTCCTGGAGGCCTGGATGGCCGACGGCGCCCCGACCCGGGAGACGGCATGAGCACCTCGACCGACGCGCCCGGCGCCCCGACGGGCAGCCGCTATTCGTGGGGCGGCGACGAGCACCTCGTCGTGCAGGTGTCGGAGGAGATGAGCCTCGAGGCCAACTCCACCGTGGTGGCGGTGACCGACCTCCTGCGGCAGCGCCGGCTCGACGGGGTCGTCGACGTCTGCCCGGCGAACGCCTCCTTCCTCATCCGGTTCGACCCCGACGTCCTGGCTCCGGCCGACCTCGAGGCCGCGGTCCGCGGGGCGGAGGCGGAGGTGGCGCACGCCCCGTCCCTGACGCTGGAGACGCGGGTCGTGGAGGTGCCGGTCTGGTACGCCGACCCCTGGACCACCGAGACCGGTGGGCGGTTCCGCGACCGGCACCAGCGGCCCGAGGGCACCGACCTGGAGTTCGCCGCGGCGGAGAACGGGCTGTCCTCGGTGCAGGAGTTCATCGACCGGCACTCGGGCGCCCCGTGGATCACCTCGATGGTCGGGTTCGTCGCCGGCCTGCCGTTCCTGTTCCAGATGGTGTCGCGGGACCGGCAGCTGCAGGTGCCCAAGTACCTGCGGCCCCGAACCGACACCCCACCGCTCACCGTGGGGCACGGCGGGTGCTTCGCCTGCATCTACTCCGTCCGCGGCGCCGGGGGCTACCAGATGTTCGGTGTCACGCCGGCGCCCATCTTCGACCCCGCCCAGACGCTGCCGGACTTCGCCGACTTCATGGTGTTCTTCCGTCCCGGCGACATCGTGAAGTTCCGGCCGGTCGACGAGGACGAGTACCACCGGATCCGCGAGGAGGTGTCGGCCGGCCGCTTCCGGTTCCGGCAGCAGCCCTTCCGCTTCAGCCTCGACGAGTTCCACGCCGACCCCGACGCGTACAACCGCACGGTCCTGGAGGTCCTCGATGGCGGTTGAGGTCGTCGCGCCCGGCCTGGGCTGCACCGTGCAGGACCAGGGCCGACTCGGCCACTACGACGTCGGGATCCCGCCGTCCGGGGCCCTCGACCTGTTCTCCGCGCTCGCCGCCAACCTCCTGGTGGGCAACGACGAGGGGGCCGGCGTCCTCGAGGCGGCGTACATGGGACCGCAGCTGCGCTTCACGGCCCCGGCCGTCGTCGCCGTCACCGGCGCCACCATGCCGGTCACGGTCGGCGGGCAGCCGGTGCCCCAGTGGGAGTCCGTCGACGTCGCGGCCGGTGACCTCCTGGAATTCGGGATCCTGCAGCAGGGGGCGCGGGTCTACATCGCCGTGGCCGGTGGCGTCGACGTGCCCGTGGTCCTCGGCAGCCGGTCGACCTACGCGCTCGGCGGCTTCGGCGGCTTCGCCGGACGCGCGGTGCAGGCGGGGGACGTGCTGGAGGTGGGGGCGGGGTCCGGCCGCGCCGGTCGGCGGGTGCCCGAGCACCTGCGCCCCACGCTGGCCCGGGACCAGGAGCTGCGCACGGTGCTGGGCCTCTACGACCACCGGCTGACCGACCGCGGCCTGGCCACGCTCCTGGAGACCACCTGGACGCTGACGCCGGTGGCCGACCGCATCGGCTTCCGCTACAGCGGCGGCGAGCTGGAGTGGCGACCGCGGGAGCAGCCCTTCGGGGCCGGGTCGGACCCGTCGAACATCGTGGACGCCGGGTACCCGCTGGGGTCCATCCAGGTACCGGGCGGCGTGGAGCCGATCATCCTGCACCGCGACGCCGTCTCGGGCGGCGGTTACGCGATGGTCGGCACGGTGGTCAGCGCCGACCTCGACACGGTGGCCCAGTCCTCTCCCGGGACGCGGACCCGGTTCCGTCCGGTGTCGCTCGCCGAGGCGCTGGAGGCGCGCGCCGACCGCCGTCGGCGGGTGGAGGACCTGCGGGCCGCACTGGGATGAGCGACGGCCGACGCGACCGTCGGCCGCCCACCCCCTGAGCGAGCGAAGGAGAACGGCCGTGGAGCACGAGGTGTTCGACCTGGGCGAGTTCGCCCTGCAGAAGGGTTCTGTCCTTCCCGACGCGAAGCTGGGCTACACGACGCTGGGCCGGCTGAACGAGGCCCGCGACAACGTCGTCGTCTGCCCGACGTGGTTCACCGCCACGCCCTCCGACACGGCCGCTGGCTGACCGGACCGGACCGGGCGCTGGACCCGGAGCGGTACTTCATCGTCGTGCCCAACCACTTCGGCGCCGCGGTGTCGTCCTCACCCAGCAACACCCCGCCGCCCTTCGACAGGGGGCGGTTCCCGCACGTCACCACGTACGACAACATCGTGGCCCAGCACCGCCTGCTGACCGAGCGGTTCGGGGTGGAGCGCGTCCGCCTGGTGAGCAGCTGGTCCATGGGGGCCTGCCAGACCTACGCCTGGGGCGCCCTGCACCCGGCGATGGTCACCGCCATCGCCCCCATCTCCGGGTCGGCGCGGACGGCCAACTTCAACAAGGTCTTCCTCGCCGGCAACATCCGCGCGATCACGTCGGACCCGGACTGGAACGACGGCTTCTACGGCGACAAGCTGCCCATCCGGGGCGTCAAGGCCATGGCCGCTCTCCACGCCGGGTGGGGCTTCTCCGAGGCGTTCTACCGCCAGGAGGTGTTCCGCTCGTTCGGCGCCGGCACGGTGGAGGAGTTCATCGACTACTTCTGGGACGCCTTCTTCGTCACGTGCGACGCCAACGACCTCCTCGCGCAGATGTGGACGTGGTGGCACAACGACCTCGGGGACCACCCGACCTCCGGCGGCGACTTCGAGGCCGCGCTGGGTGCCATCCGCGCGCGGACGATCATCCTCAACGCCGAGACCGACTCGTACTTCCCTCCGGTGGACAGCGAGTACGAGGCACGCCACATCCCCGGGGCGGAGTCCCGCCCGATCCCGACGATCTGGGGACACCTGGCCCCGTTCAACCCGGAGGACCAGCAGTTCATCGACGCCGTGCTCCGGGAGCTGCTCGAGGACTGATGCCGGCCGGCCCCGGACGGGGGGCCGGCGGGTCGGGGTCGGTGCGCCGTCGTGCTCTGCCCACAGGTGTGGGCAGAGCACGACCGGCCGTGCAGGACCTGTCGGGCGCCGTCCGCGCGGACTGCTCGGGGGCGGTACGCCCCGTCCCTCGGAGAGCACGCCCGCGGTCGGCCCGAGGGCACGAACGGCTCGGCTCGACGGGCGCCGGCGCTGACGGCAGGCCCGCCGGTCAGGGCCGGCGGGTCGTGGCCTCGGGGTTGAGGAACAGACCGGGCAGCAGCATGTGGATGGCCCCGACGAGCACGTTGTCCCCCGAGGACAGCGCCGCGGCCGACCCCGTCACCCGGGCGCGCAGCCGGGCGCCCTCCGCGGCGGCGTGGAAGACCTCCGCGACGTCGTGCCAGGTGTACTCCGGGCGCAGCTGCAGACCGAAGCGGCAGGCGAGCCGCTCGTAGGTGGCCGCCCAGTAGGCGATCCACTGCTCGTGCTGGGCCTTGAGGAAGGTCTGCACCAGCGGGTGGTTGGGGAGGGCCACCCAGACGACCGTCCGGAGGCTCCAGAGCTGGTCGCCCAGGGTCACGACCATCACCCGCTCGACCAGCCGGCGGACGAGCTCGGCGAAGGGCAGGTCCGCGGGGAGTCCCTGCGCGGCCAGGGACAGGTCGTGGATGGAGTGCTCGACCAGGGCCGGGCGCATCAGGTAGGCGATGAGGTCCTCGGTGTAGCGGCTCTTGTACCGCCAGCGGTCCCGGAACATCCCGACGGTCAGCATCCTGGGGTGCTCCCGGTGGGCGTCCTCGTGCTCCGCGCGCTCGATCAGCCGGGCCTGGGACAACCCGGCGAACAGGCGGGTGCCGGCGTCGTGGTCGTCCATCAGGTCGGGGCCCCGGTGGTCGAGCAGGTCGTCGCAGAGCAGCAGCAGCCCGACGTCGAGGAAGGCGCGCGTCTCCGGGCTGTTCGCGATCTTCGCGCGCGTGACCGGGCGGGCATCGGCCGCCACGTTCGTCAACACCGCCGACAGGTCGTCCTCGGGCATCGGCTTCCCCCGGGTGCCACAGGAGCTGGACCTCCAGCCTAGGACCTCCAGCGCTGGAGGTGTCGCGGTCGCGCCCCGGGGAGTGCGCGCCCGGCCCGGTGTCCCCGTGTGCGCCCGCCGCCCCTGATGGGCTTGGACCTGCCGTGCCGGCCCGCTCGACAGTCGTCCCACCAGCGAACGGCCGCCACGGAGGACCGACATGTCCGCACTCCACGACCGCCCCGACACGCTCTGCCCGGACGGGTACGGGCAGCCCGACCTGTCGACGCTCGTCGAGGCCGCCCGGCGCGGCGAGCCCAGCGCCTGGCAGGGGCTCGTGCAGCGGTTCGGCCCGCTCGTGCGCGCGATCACCAGCAGGTACCGGCTCGGCGAGCACGACGCCGAGGACGTCGCCCAGGTGATCTGGCTGCGCCTGGTGGAGCACCTCCACGAGCTGCGCGAGCCGCTCGCGCTGCCCGGCTGGATCGCGACGACGGCACGCCACGAGAGCCTCCGCCTGGCCCGCGGCCGCGAGCGGACGCTGCCGGTCGACCCGCTGGACGACGCGGCGCAGGCCTTCCCCGGGCAGGACCCCGACGTCGACGCCGACCTGCTGCAGGCCGAGCAGGTCGAGGCGGTGCGGGAGGGTCTGGCCGACCTGCCGGCGGCGCAGCGGGACCTGCTGCTGCTCCTCGCCGCCGACCCTCCCCTCAGCTACCGGGAGATCAGCGCCCGGCTGGGGATGCCGGTCGGCAGCATCGGCCCGACCCGGGCCCGCACCCTGGCCCGCCTGGAGGCGACGCCGTCGCTGCGCCGCTACCTGGGGTCGGGCCGGCGGCGCGGCGTCCGCCGGCCGTGCGCGGCGTGAGGGTCCCGGGGCCGGCGGGTCAGCCCCACGGGGCGAAGGCCGCCTTGCCGGTCCCGACGAGCCCCGCCAGCTCCGGGCAGTGGCGCCGCACCACGTCGGCCAGGCTCCCGCGCTCGACCCAGTCCATCCCGAGCGGGGTGTACACCTCCGGCCGGAAGTCCACGGTGAGGAACCGGTCGCTCTGCAGCCGGCGCGAGGCCATGAGCAGGAACACGCGGAACGCCGTGTCGCTGAACCCGAACCCCGCCGGCGGCTCCTCGGCGAGGAGGCCGACCACGGTGTCGACCTCGTCGACCGACCGGTACAGCCGCCGCAGCGCGGCGAGGGTCCCCGGGTCGGTCGTGAGGTCCTCGAAGCGGCGGACCCGCGGCACGTGCAGCCCGGCCCGGAAGTCGTTGTAGCGCGGCACCCCGCGCCGACGGGTGCGCACGACGTCGACGACCGCGAGGTCGACGACCTCGCCGTCCCGCTCGACGTGCCGCAGCGCCTCCGGGAAGTTGTGCAGCGTGACCGCGCCCGGGTGGGCGGTGCCCAGCGAGTAGAGGGCCTTCGCCAGACCGATGGCGCGGAACCGCTCCTCCGTCCGCTCCCCCGAGATGTCGGTGAAGCGGGCCTCCTCGGCCTCCCCGGTGACGGGGTCGACGAAGACGTAGTCGTCGGGGATGAGCGGGTGCATCCGGTACACCGTCACGAACTCCTCGGTGAGGGAGAACGGGACGCCGGAGTGGTCGGGCCGGGTACGCGGGATGCCGTCGACGGCGTGCGGGTCCAGCAACCGGATGCCGAGCCGGGTGAGCCACTGGTCCGGCGCGCCCCGCCAGTTGATCGACATCGCCGTGTCCAGGGTCTGCGTGCCGAGGATCGCCGGCGTCCACTCGACGGTGTGGATCTTCGCGATCAGCGCGGAGACGACCAGCCGCGCGGTCTGGTACGTCCGCTCGTCGTCGAGGTCCGGGTACTCCCGCTGGAGGGCGTCGCACACCGCGTTGTGCTCGCGGGCGAAGAGGGTCTGCAGCGCGCTCAGGCCCAGCCACCAGCTCTCCGCGAACCCGGCCGCCGCCGTCCCGCCGTCGTCGGTGGGCAGATGGCCCTCCACCAGGCGCAGCCGCGCGCCCCTCCCGCCGTCCTCCCGGAGGCGGCGCGCCGTCGCGTCGTCGCTGCCGTAGACCTCGGAGCCGTCCCACCAGTGCGAGACGCGGTTGCCGGGGCCGTCGTCGTCGGCGATCCGCATGACCCGCTCGACGGGGCCGCCCGGGGTGTTGCGCCACTCGCGCCCGTCGGGGAGGGGGAGGTCGATGCTGCGCTCCCCCACCGGGACGCGGCGGTGCTGGACCCAGTCGTGCACCTGGAACTGGATCCACGCCGCGGCGAGCACGTTCAGCGACCGGGCGGGGATGAACCGCTCGCGGGCCAGGAGCTCGTCGGCGACCCGGACGGGGTCGGGGAGGTCGGCCTGGCGGACGTCGACCGGCATGTTGCGGCCGAACCAGGCGCCGGTGGCACCCATGCGGGGGGAGGACAGGTCGTTCCAGCTGCCGTCGGCGGTGCGGTGCGCGACCGCGTCGGCGGGGGGCTCCGCTCCTGGGGAGCGCACCTCGACCCGGGCCGGCAGCTCCGTGTCGATGAGGTTGTCGCGGCGCAGCCGGCGGCGCATAACCGCCAGGTCCAGCAGGGCCAGCGGCGACGGCAGCCGGTGCCAGGGGCGCACCCGGTCGACGAGGGCGAACAGCCGGCCGGCCAGCCCGTTGAGCAGCACCGCCCGGCGCGGTTCCTCGGTCACGAACCGGCGGTGCAGGCGGTGGGCGCTGCTGGCCTCGTAGGCCGCCCGCCGCGCCCGGTTGAGGTTGCCGAGCAGCCGGAACTCCTCGGTGGTGTTCCAAGGGTTGAAGGCCAGCCGGTCGACCCGGTGCTCGACGAGGCGGGCCCGTGCGGTGTCGAGGTCCTGGCGGGGCAGGACCAGGCGGGCCACGGACACGAACTCCCCGGTCCACTCCCGGGACGTGTCCTCGACCGGCGTCCGCTCCTCGGAGACGTAGCGCTGCACCTGCAGGTCGAACTGCACGTCGCCGGCCGCGAGCCGGCGCACGACGTCGGTGCGCAGCCGGTCGGGACCGGTGCTCGCCGGGACGGCCGGGGCGCCCGCCGGGTGCAGGCGGTAGCGGACCGGGCCGGCGTCCCCCCAGAGGATCGCGCCGCGGCTGTGGTAGTCCTCGTGGACCAGGCTGTCGGCCGGGCGCGCGGAGGCGGCGAGGTTCCGGATGATCCGGACGGTCGCCCGGAGGCCGACCCGGCGGGGCAGCCGCAGCACCAGGGACAGCAGCTTCGACGCCTTCGACGTCCGTCCCGCCACGGCCGCGGCCATCGCGACGAACTCTCGGGCGTCGGCGGCCGGGGACACCGGCCAGTTGGTCATCAGCAGGTCGTGCACCGTGTCCCCGCCGGCGTGCACCCGCAGGGCGACACCGCGCATGTCCTCGGCCGTGTCGGGCTGCGGCGCCCCGTTCGCGTTGGAGAACCGGACGGTGACGGGGAGCTCGGCGCCGGGCCGGAAGCAGCCCTGCCGCAGGTCCTGCGGCAGGTCCTGCCGGACCCGCAGGCAGGCGTTCTCCACGGCCAGCAGGGTCTTGGCGTGGAAGGCGCGGTCCACGGTGGCCGCGCCTCTGGCCCTGCGGTTCCTCTCCTGCACCAGCATGAGCTCCCGGGCGAGCCCCTCGAAGACGAGGAGCTCGGCCTGCTCGCTGCCGCCGTCGTAGCGCTCGTACTCCTGGTGTCCCACCAGCGTCTCCCCCCGGGTTCGGCGAGCCGTGACCCGCGACCGGGCCACTCCTCGAGGAGGCGGGCGGGGCCGGGTTGATACACCGCGGTCGGCAGCCCTGGCCCGCGCGACCGCCTCCCCGGGTCACCGTGGCGCGGCCGGGCAGCGGCCACCAGGGTCGGAGGCCGGTGGTGGAGGGGTCCTCGGAGGCGGTCAGACGACGCCGAGGGTGAGCGCGGCCAGCCACCGGTCCCCGTCCGGCGCCGTCCGCAGCAGGGCCGCGTCGGCGTAGAAGGCGTCGGTGTCGTTCCGCGTGTCCCGGCCGGGGTGCCGGCGGTAGGGGTCGGCGCTGCCGTGCACGGCGTCGGTGACCGCGTCGTCGAAGAACAGCTGGGTGGTGAGCACCGTGCTCCGGTCGAGGTGGACCTTGAGGTGCAGGTGCACGGTGCGGGTCGGGTACCAGCCGGGGTAGACGGTGGCGAGGGTGACGACGCCGTCCGGGCCGGTGACCTGGGTGCCGCGGAGGAACGCGGTGCCCTCCGTGGCGGCCGCCTGCGCGTCGCCGTACTCGTCCGTGCCGCCGGGGGACCCGCCCTGCCCCGGCTCGGCGCCGGCGAAGCCGGAGTACACGCCGAGCGCGTCGCACTGCCACAGGTCGACGACCGCCCCGGGCACCGGCGCGCACCCGGGCAGCCGGACCACCCGGAACGCCAGGTCCAGCGGCACCCCCGGCCGGCCGTCGCGGACGTCGCTGCGGACGGCGTGCGCGTCGAACCACGTGGGCCCGGCGATGGTGTCGGGCGTCAGGACGCAGGCCGCCTCGTCGCTGAGCAGGTCGACGGCCGACGGCGCCGGGGGCGGGGGCGGTGTCGTCGCGGGTGGTGTCGTCGCGGGCGGCGCGGACGACGGCGAGCCGCTCGACGTGGCACCCGGGGCCGCGGCGCCGGAGCCGGTGCACGCGTCCAGCAGCGCGGCGAGGGTCAGCGCGCCCCCGGCACCCAGCAGCCGCCGGCGGTCGAGGCCTCCGCTCACCGGGATCGCCCGAGGGTCCGTGGGACAGCCACGACGGGCGAGGCTACCGTCGCCGGGCGGGGAGGGGCGGCCGGTCCGGTCGCCAGGGGGAGCAGGAGGACTCGTGACCGTGCGGAACGCCGGAGCGACGCTGGGCGTCGCACTGCTGCTGCTCGTCAGCGGCTGCTCGTCGGGGACCGCGGACGACACCGCGGGCCATCCCGCAGGCCACACCGCGGCCGGGTCGTCCTCCGCGTCGTCCTCCGCGTCGTCCTCGGCGTCGTCCTCCGCGTCGGCTCCCCCGACGACCGCCGAGCCGACGCCGGTGGTGGCCGACCAGCTGCCGGGCATGCCCCCGGTCGTGGACGCCGCGAACGTCTACTCCGAGACCGCCGCCGGGATGCTCGCCCCGGCCGCGCAGGCCGCCCGGCCGATGGTCTACGTGCCGCACAACAGCGGGGAGGTGTGGGAGATCGACCCGGCCACCCTCGAGGTCGTCAGGACGTTCCCGGCGGGCCTGGAGGTGCAGCACGTCGTCCCGTCGTGGGACATGCAGACGCTGTACGCCACCGACGACGTCGGGAACACGATCACCCCGATCGACCCGGTCACCGGTCAGAACGGTCCCCGCATCCCGGTCGACGACCCGTACAACATGTACTTCACGCCCGACGGCGCCGCGGCGATCTCCGTGGCCGAGGCGCGCCGGTTGCTGGTGTTCTACGACCCGCACACCTGGGTGGAGCAGGGCCGGCTGGAGATCCCCGACTGCGCCGGGATCGACCACGCCGACTTCACCCCCGACGGGCGGACGGCGGTGTTCAGCTGCGAGTTCGCCGGCCGCGTCGCCGTCGTCGACGTCCCCTCCCGCACCGTCCTCCGGCTCGTCGACATGCCGACGATGAACCACCACATGGGCCCGCAGGACGTGAAGCTCTCCCCCGACGGCAGCCGGTTCTACGTCGCCGACTCCGACCAGGGCGGGCTGTGGGTGCTCGACGGCGCGGCCACCCGGGTCATCGACGAGATCCCGACCGGGCCCGGGGCGCACGGCCTCTACCCGAGCCGGGACGCCACCCGGCTCTACGTGACCAACCGGCAGGACGACAGCGTCTCGGTGCTCGACGCGAACACCGGCGCCCCCGTCACCAAGTGGACGATCCCCGGCCCGTCCAGCCCCGACATGGGCGGGGTGACCGCCGACGGCAGCCAGCTGTGGCTCTCCGGGCGGTACGACGCGGAGGTGTACGTCCTGTCCACCGCCGACGGGCACCTGCTGGCCCGCATCCCGGTCGCCGACAGCCCGCACGGGCTCTGCGTGTGGCCGCAGCCGGGGCGCTACTCGCTGGGCCACACCGGGGTGACGCGCTGAGTCGTCGCGCGGGACCCGGTCCTCACGTGGGCAGCTCCCGGTCGCACAGCGCGCCCACGACCGGGCCGAGGAAGGCGGCGTAGCCGGTGGTCAGGTGGTTGTCGTCGCGGAAGACGAGCTGGTCGCCCACCACCAGCGGGCACTCGGCCGCCGTGCAGAACAGGTCGGTGAGGTCGGCATACCGCCCGCCGGCGGCCTGCACCACCTGCGTCTCCGCCGCGATCCCCGCCGCGTCGTTCGCCGTCGCCCGGTCGGGCGTGCAGGCGGCGGCGTCGTCCAGGTGCGCCGACAGGCAGGTCGGCACCACCGTGTGCGGGTCGGGGACCGGGCCCAGCACGAGCACCCGCGCGCCGGTCGAGCGCAGCTCGGCCACCATCCGGCCCAGCGCGTCCAGCCACGCCTCGTCGTAGGCGGTGAACCCGAAGTCCGCGCCGTAGCGACGGGTCGCGGCGAGCACCACCAGGGACGGGGGCGCGGCTCGCAGCCCGGCGACCACCTGCTCGCGCCACTGCACGCACTCGGTGTAGGGGCGGCCCAGGTAGGGGCTGGTGATCGGCAGGTCCAGCAGGGGGCAGGTCACCTTGCTGGCCACCTGCAGCCGCCAGCCCCGCTGCTCGGCCACGGGTTGCAGCGCCGGCACCCACTGGGCGGCGTGCGAGTCCCCCACCAGCGCCACCAACACCGGCGAGGCCGCGTCGCCGAACTCGCAGGTGTGCTGCTCGGCGGTCCGCCAGCTGAGGACGCACCCGTCGGTGAACACCTCCGGGACGTCGGCCCGGGCCTCGGCCAGCGGCGGGGTCAGGTTGGACGGCACGGCGTGCAGCCCGGCGGACGCGGCGACGGCGGCCTGCACCTGAGCGGTCAGGTCGGCGACGCGCGCCTCCTGCGGGTCCACCACCGGCGTCGCGGCGGCCGGGTCGGGAGCCGGGGCGGCGGACTCCCCCGGCACGTCGAGCGTCGCCGCCGCCACCGCGGCACCGCGCCCCACCGGCGCCGGGACGACGGCGGTGAGCGCCAGCGCGCCCGCCACCCCCGCCGCCGTCAGCCCGCCGCCGAGCAGCAGGCTGCGGCCGGGCGAGTCCCGCAGCGGCCGGGCGAAGCGGACGCGGTCCTCCACCAGGTGCAGCGTCAGGCCCGCGAGCAGCAGGGCCACCCCCGCCGCGGCCAGCCGGCCGCCGAGGCCCAGGTCCCCCACCAGGTACGGCGCCAGGACGAGCACCGGCCAGTGCCACAGGTACCACGAGTAGGACCAGCGGCCCAGGCCCCGCAGCAGCCCGGCCGACAGCAGTCCCCCGACGCCCCACCGCGGCGCCCGGACGCCGGCGCCGAGCACCAGCGCCGTCCCGGCGACGGGCAGCAGCGCCGCCGTCCCGGGGAACGGCGTGCTCTCGTCCAGCGTCACGGCACTGCCGACGACCAGGGCCAGGCCGGCCCACCCCGCCGGCACGGCGAGCGCGACCGGCGCCCGCCGCCACACCGGCAGGGTCAGGGCGACCAGCCCGCCCAGGCCGAGCTCCCACGCCCGCGACGGCAGGGAGAAGTAGGCCCACGGCGGCGCGGACCGCGTCCACAGCAGGGAGACGGCGGAGGACGCCACGGTGAGCAGGCCCAGCACGACGACCAGCGGCGTCGCCGTCCGCGTGCCGGCCGGCCGGCCCCGGGTCCCGCGCCAGGCCAGCCGGCCGGTACCGACCAGCAGGGCCGGCCAGAGCAGGTAGAACTGCTCCTCGACGCCCAGTGACCAGTAGTGCTGGAACGGCGAGGGCGGTGTGTCGGCCGCGAGGTAGTCGGTCCCCCGGACCGCCAGCCGGTTGTTGAGCCCGTACACCGCGGCGGCGATGGTGTCGCCGAGGGCGATGCGGGCCTGCAGCGGCGGGAGCAGCCACGCCGCCGCGGCGGCGGTGGTCAGCAGCACGGTGACGCCGGCCGGCAGCAGGCGGCGGGCACGGGCGCCGGTGAAGCGGGCGAGGCGCACCGTGCCGGTGGCGGCGAGCTCCCGCCACAGCACGCCGGTGATGAGGAAGCCGGACACGACGAGGAACACGTCGACGCCCACGTAGCCGCCGCCCAGGCCCGGCACGCCGGCGTGGAAGAGCACGACGGCCAGGACGGCGACCGCGCGCACCCCCTCGACGTCGGCCCGGAACCCGGCTCCCGGGCGGTGCCCGTCGGGCGGCGGGACCGGGCTCGGGGCGGCTGCCGGCGACGGCGCTCGCCCACCCGGCCCGGGAGCGTCGGGAGGCGTCGGCGGCATGGTGGTCCCCGGGTCGCGGTGCGCCCCGTCTCGACGCCCCGACCACGATGCCACCCCGGTCGCGGCCCGCGCCCGGCGCGGGGCGTGTCCGTGCCGGCGCACGACGACGTGCGCCGGCGCCGCGCCCCGGCCAGGAGGGTGCGGCGCCGGCGCAGACGCTCGGGCCGGTCGGGACCTACGGCAGGGGCACCTGCACGCCGGCGGCCCGGCCGGAGGCGGCCTGCTCGAGCAGCAGCGCCTCGGCGTCGGTGCGCTCCAGCGGCCTGGCGAACAGGTAGCCCTGCGCCGAGTCGCAGTTGCCCTCGACCAGCAGCCGCGCCTGGTGCTCGTGCTCCACGCCCTCGGCCAGCACCTCCAGGCCGAGGGTGCGGCCCAGGTCGATGGTGCCGCGCACGATCGCCGGCATCGGCTCGCCCTCGGCCATCGTGCTCACGAACGATCGGTCGATCTTGAGCACGTCCACGGTGAACTGCCGCAGGTGCGCCAGCGAGGAGTAGCCGGTGCCGAAGTCGTCGAGCGCCAGCCGCACGCCCAGCGCCCGCAGCGCGGCCAGGCAGGCCGCCGCGTGCTCCGGGTCGCCGACGAGCGCGGTCTCGGTCACCTCGACCACCAGCGCGCCGGCGGGCAGGCCGCTCTCGGCGAGCGCGGCGGCGATGGAGCCGACCAGGTCCGGTGAGGTCAGCTGCCCGGCCGACACGTTGACCGCCATCGTCATCGCGCCCGCGCCGGGGTGCGCGGACCGCCAGGCGGCCGCCGTCGCGCAGGCCTCGCGCAGCACCCACGCGCCGATCTCGTCGATGAGGCCCGCGGACTCCGCCGCCGGCACGAACCGGTCGGGGCCCACCGCGCCCAGCCGCGGCGAGTTCCAGCGCAGCAGCGCCTCGAAGCCGGTCACCCGCCGGTCGGCCAGGTCGATCACCGGCTGGTAGACCAGCCGGAACTCGCCGGCGGCCAGCGCGCCGCGCAGCTCCTGCTCCAGCTCGCGGGCGGCCTGGGCCGCCGCACGCATGCCGGGGTCGAACAGCTCCACCCGGTTGCGGCCGCCCGTCCGGGCCGCCTGCAGCGCCAGGTCGGCGTCGGCGATCAGCGACCCGCTGGTCACGTCGCCGCGGCCGACGGCGACGCCGACGGCGGCGGTCACGGTCACCGTCCCCTCGTCGAGCTCGACCGGTTGGGCCAGCACCTCGAGCAGGCGGGTGGCGGTCACCACGGCCTGGTCGTCGTCCCCGCCGATCTGCTCGACCAGCACGGCGAACTCGTCACCGCCCAGCCGGGCCACGGTGTCGTCGGCGCGGACGGCGGCCCGCAGCCGGCCGGCGACCTCGAACAGCAGCGCGTCGCCGGCGTCGTGGCCGAGGGTGTCATTGACCGCCTTGAAGCCGTCGAGGTCCACCGAGACCACCGCGGCCGAGCCGCCGCCACGCACCGTGCGCAGCAGCGCCTGGCCGACGCGGTCGGTGAACAGCGTGCGGTTGGCCAGGCCGGTCAGCCCGTCGTGCAGGGCGGTGTGGGCCAGCGCCCGGTCGGCGCTGCGCCGGCCGGTCACGTCGGTGAGGACGACGACGACGCCCCCGACGTCGGGGTCCTCGGTGAGGTCGACCAGCCGGATGCCGAGCCAGCGGTCCTCGCCCTGACGCCGGGCGGGCACCTCGACGTCGACGACCTGCCCACCGGCGGCCAGCCCCTGCTCGAAGACCTGCACCGCGACGTCGGGGGCGACCCCGGCCGCGCGGACGGCGTCCTGGGTGCTGGTCAGCTCCTCCGGCCTGGTGCCGAGCAGCGCCGCCAGCGGCGCCGGGTCGCTGAGCAGGCGGTGTTCCCGGTCGACCACCACCACGGCGTCGGCGGACCAGGAGGCCAGCTTGGTCGCGCGCCGCTCGCGCGAGCGCACCAGCGCCCGCGCCGCGGCCTCGCCGCGCAGCAGCAGCGACGCCCGCCACGACACCAGCGCCGTGAGGACCAGCATGCTGACGAAGACCGCCCCGATCGCGTCCTGGTGGCTGGTGGCGTCGATGACCAGCTCCACGGTCGGCGGCACCATGAGGGCGGCCAGGCAGACCACGAGGCGGCCCAGCCCGGAGGCGGCCTCCCCCGTGTGCCCCGCGCCGAGCGGTGCGGTGAGCCGCTGCCAGGTGGCCGCGGCCAGCAGGAGGTTGCCGAGCAGCCAGCCGGAGGCCAGCCACGAGGTGAAGCCGTCGACGTCGACGTCGAGCAGGTGGCCCACGTCGGCGACGAGCCAGCAGGCGCACGCGGCGACCACGGCCGTGCCGGTCCACTCGCCGCGCCGGCAGGTGGTCACCAGGCGCCAGGCCAGCCCGATGAGCGCGGCGTCGAGGGCCGGGTACAGGACCAGGACCACCCGGGCCGACGCCGGCAGCGAGGAGTCCCCGACGGCCGCCGTGACCGAGACCTGCCACACGACCAGCAGCGCCGCGACGAACACGCAGAGGGCGTCGATCCAGCCGGCCAGCCGCTGCCGGCGCGAGCGCACCCGACCGGCGGCCAGGAGCCACACGCCGGCGCCCAGGGCGGCGTACCCGGCGAGGTAGACGGCGTCGACGGCGAGCACGTGCCCGGACTCCCCGGTCAGGTGCTCGAGGACCTGGCGGAGGAGGTCGCCCAGCCCGGCCAGGGTCGCGCCGAGGGCGAGCAGGACCGGCGCCCGGCCCGACCACGCGCGCAGCGCACCAGCCCAGGCGGCGAGCAGCGAGGCCGCGCCGATGCCGAAGTACAGCGCCCTGCCGGTGACCGTGCCCTGGAAGGCGGCCTGCGCCACGACCGCGCCGAGCACGAGCAGGGTCAGGACCGCCGCGCGGCGGCCGCCGGCGAACGACTCCCCCACGGGCGCGCGGGGACCGTCTGCTGTCGTCGTCGGGAGCACGCAGACGACATCGGCACCGGACGTCCGGGTCTGGATCCCAACCGGTCGGCGGTCCCCCCGCCGGGTGAGGCGCCCGGCCCGCGGCCCGGCGGCAGCTCAGCCGGCGGGGCGCAGCACCGCCTGCACCAGGTGCGGGCCGGGCTCGGCCAGCGCCGTGCGGAGCTGGTCGGCGAGCTGCTCGGCGGTCTCGGCGCGGGTGGCGGCCACGCCCATCCCGGTGGCCAGCGCGACGAAGTCCAGCTGCGGTCCGCCGAGGTCGAGCAGCTGCCCGGCCCGCTCCCCGCCGCCGGCGGCGCCGACGCGGGAGAGCTCCCCCTGCAGGATCGCGTAGGACGCGTTGTCGTAGAGGACGACGGTCACGTCGAGCTGCTCGCGCGCCATCGTCCACAGCGCCTGGACGGTGTACATCGCGCTCCCGTCGGCCTGCAGGACGAGCACGGGCCGGTCGGGACAGGCCACCGCCGCGCCGACCGCCATGGGCAGGCCGTCGCCGATCGCCCCGCCGGTGAGGGCCAGCCAGTCGTGCCGTGGCGCACCCGCGGTCAGCTCGGTGATCCCGACCCCGGAGGTGATCGCCTCGTCCACCACGACCGCCCGCTCCGGCAGCAGCGCGCCGACCACGGCCGACACCGCGCGCGGCGTCAGGCGCCCGGTCGGCAGCTCCGGGCGGGCGGCCTCCAGCAGCTCGGGCTCGGCACCGACGGCCACCTGCCCGGCCAGCTCCTCGAGCGCCGCGACGCCGTCCTCGCCCGGCCGGGACAGCACGTGCACCTCGCAGTCCTCGGGCACCGGCGTCCCCGGCAGGTCCGGGTAGCCGAAGAAGTGCACCGGGGAGACCGCCCCGGCCAGCACCAGGTGCCGGGTGCCGGCCAGCGCCTTGATCGCCACCTCCGGGGGGTAGGGCAGCTTGCCGACGTCGGGCAGCCCCGCGCCGCGCACCATCCGCGCCGGGAACGTCTCGGCCACCAGCCGCGCGCCGGTGCCGGCGGCCACCCGTCCGGCGGCGAGCAGCCCGGCCTCCGACGCGACCACGTCGCCGCCGAGCAGCAGCACCGTCGGCTCGCCCGACCCGACCGCCGAGGCCACCGCGGACACCACCGCGGAGGGCACGAGCGGGCGGGGGCGCAGCGGCGGGGGTCCGGCGACCGCCGCGCCGTCGGACCACGAGACGTCGGCCGGCAGCACCAGCGTGGCGATCTGGCCGCGCGCGGCCGCGGCGACGGCGTCCGCGGCGTCGGCGGCGACGTCGGCCGGCGTCAGGGACCGGCGCACCCAGCCCGACACCGTGCCGGCCACCGCGTCGATGTCGCTCTCCAGCGGCGCGTCGAGCCGCTTGTGCGAGCGGGTGTGGTCGCCGACCACGTTGACCATCGGTGTGCGCCCGCGGCGGGCGTTGTGCAGGTTGGCCAGCCCGTTGCCCATCCCCGGCCCGAGGTGCAGCAGGGTCGCGGCGGGGCGGCCGGTCATGCGGGCCCAGCCGTCGGCGGCGCCGGTGGCGACGCCCTCGAAGAGGGTGAGCACGCCGCGCATCTCCGGGACGTCGTCGAGCGCGGCGACGAAGTGCATCTCCGACGTGCCGGGGTTGGCGAAGCAGACGTCGACCCCGGCGTCGACGAGCGTGCGGATGAGGGCCTGGGCGCCGTTCACCGGGAGACGTGCACCTCGTTCACCTCGTAGTGGGTCATCACCGCGCCGCCGCTGGCGAACCTCGGCACGTCCCGCGCGGTCTCCTTGCCCTCGTCGGAGGCGAACGCCGCGCCCATCGCCTGCTCGGAGTCGAAGTCGAGCTCGGCGACGAGGTAGGGCGCGGGGTGGGAGGGGTCCATCGACTGCGGCCGCCCGGTGGTCAGCCGGACCAGGCCGGGCATCCGCACCGCGAGCGGGGTGTGCGTGTCGCGGTAGTGGGCGTCGAACGCCGCCGGGTCCTCCGGCTGCCCGTAGCTGACCACCAGCCTGTGCACCATTCCGCCGCACCTCCGCGCTCGTGCCCGGGCACCGCTGCCCGGGACCTCCCCCACCCTGTCAGGGGCGCCGCCGCCCCCGCGACCTCAGAAGGTGATCACCAGCCGGCCGCGCACGCCGCCGGCGGCCAGCACCCGGTGGGCCTCCGGCGCCTCCTCCGGCGCGAAGGTCCGCGCCACGCGCAGCGTCAGGGCGCCGGACTCGACCTGTTCGCGCAACCGGTCCAGCGCCGCCGCGTTCTCGGCGTACCGGCGCACCAGGGTGGGCAGCACCTCGACCCGGCCGGAGCCGTCGCCGCGGTAGCCGCGCACGGTCGTCACCTTCCCGCCGTCGCGGACCGCGGGCAGCACGAGCGCGTCCTGCACGGAGCCGTCGGCCAGCCCGTCGACGCCGTCGGGGAACTCCGCGCGGATCCGCTCGGCCACGTCGTCGCCGCGCCGGACGACGACGTCGGCGCCGAGGTCGCGCACCAGCTGCTCGTCGGCCTCCGACGCGTCGGCGACCACGGTCAGCCCGTCGGTCTTCGCCACCTGGACGACGTAGCCGCCGAAGGCTCCCGCCGCGCCGGTCACCGCGAGCACCGAACCGGGCGGCAGCGCCATCAGGTCGAGCGCCAGCCGCGCGGTGAGGCCGTTCATCGGCAGGGTCGACGCGGCGACGGCGTCGGCCCCGGCCGGCACCAGCGACACCGAGGCGGCCGGCAGCACGAGGTCCTCGCGGTAGCCGCCGTGCGCCCCGGTGGGGACGACGACGCCCATGACCGCGTCGCCCACGGCCACCCGGTCCACGCCCTCGCCGACCTCCACCACCTCGCCGGCGGCGTCCATCCCCGGCACCCAGGGCGGGGTCTTCACGGGGTCGCGGTCGGCGTAGTCGCCCTGGCGCAGGTGGGTGTCGGTCGGGTTGACCGCCGCGGCCCGCACTCGGACCCGCACCCGGCCCGGGTCCAGCGGCTCGTCGGGCACGTCGACGACGGACAGGGCCTCGGGCCCACCGAACTCGGTCACTCCCACGGCACGCACCCGCCCGACAGTAATGAGCTGCCACTCACAGCCGACGCGCAGCGCTCCCACCAGGGCACCCCAGCCGCGGGGCCGACCGTGGCGCCCATGCCACCGCTCCTGCTGGGCGCGCACGACCGCGCCGCTGACCACGGCCGCGGGCGTCCGGTCCTCGACGTCGTCGTCCCGGTGCACGACGAGGAGACCGACCTCGAGCCGTGCCTGCGCCGCCTGCACGCCCACCTGACCGAGTCCCTGCCCTACCCGTTCCGGATCACCGTGGCGGAGAACGCCAGCACCGACGCCACCCTGCAGGTCGCCCACCGGGTGGCCGCGGAGCTGCCCGGCGTCGAGGTGCTCGCCCTGCCCGAGGCCGGACGCGGGCGCGCGCTGCGCACCGCCTGGCTGCGCTCGGACGCGCCGGTGCTCGTCTACACAGACGTCGACCTGTCCACCGACCTCGCCGCCCTGCTGCCCCTGGTCGCGCCGCTGGTCAGCGGGCACTCCGACCTGGCCGTCGGCACCCGGCTGTCGCGCTCCTCGCGGGTCGTGCGCGGGCTCAAGCGGGAGGTCGTCTCCCGTGGCTACAACCTGCTGCTGCGGCGCACGCTGGCCACGTCGCTGTCGGACGCGCAGTGCGGCTTCAAGGCCATCCGCGCCGACGTCGCCGCCGAGCTGCTGCCGCTGGTCGAGGACACCGGCTGGTTCTTCGACACCGAGCTGCTCGTGCTCGCCGAGCGGGCGGGGCTGCGCGTCCACGAGGTGCCCGTCGACTGGGTCGACGACCCCGACAGCCGGGTCGACATCGTGCGGACGGCGCGCGCCGACGTCGCCGGGATCGTGCGGATGCTGCGCGCGCTGTCCACCGGGCGGCTGCCGCTGGACCGGCTGCGGGCCACCATCGGCCGCGGGCCGCTGCCCGACCCGCTGCCCGGCGTCCCCGGCTCGCTGGCCGCCCAGCTGGTGCGCTTCGCCGCCGTCGGCGTCCTCTCGACCGCGGCCTACCTGGCGCTGTTCGTCCTGCTGCGCGGCGTCGTCCCGGCCCAGGCGGCCAACCTGGTCGCGCTGCTGGTGACGGCGGTGGCCAACACCGCGGCCAACCGCCGGGTCACCTTCGGCATCCGCGGCGGCGTCGGCGCCGGCCGCCACCAGTCGCAGGGCCTGGTCGTCCTCGCCCTGGCGCTCGCGCTCACCAGCGGCTCGCTCGGGATGTTGCACGCGCTGGTCGCCGTCCCGTCGCGCGCCGTCGAGCTCACCGTGCTCGTCGGCGCCAACGCCGCCGCCACGCTGCTGCGCTTCGTCCTGCTGCGCGGCTGGGTGTTCCGCACCTCCAGCACATCCCGCAGCTCCCGCGCCCCCGGCCCGGCGACCGGCCCGGACGCCGTCGTGCCCGCTCCCGAGATGGAGACCGCCCGATGACCGCCACCGTGCCGCCACCCGCGGCCCCCGCCGCTCGCCCGGTTCCGTCGGCCGCCCCGTCCCGTCCCGGACGCACCGGCCGACTGCTGCGCGGGCCGGCCGCCGATCCGCGCTGGGTCCGGTCGGCCCTGCTCGCCCTGCTGGGCGCCGCCGGCGTCCTCTACCTGTGGGACCTGGCGGCGTCGGGCTGGGCCAACGCCTTCTACGCGGCGGCCGCGCAGGCCGGGTCGCAGAGCTGGGAGGCGTTCTTCTACGGCGCCTCCGACGCGGCCAACTCGATCACCGTGGACAAGCCGCCGGCCTCGCTGTGGGTGATGGCGCTGTCGGTGCGGCTGTTCGGGCTCGGCTCGTGGTCGCTGCTGGTGCCGCAGGCGCTGATGGGCGTGGCCACCGTCGGGCTGCTGTACCTGGCCGTGCGCCGGGTGGCCGGCCCCGGCCCCGGGCTGCTGGCCGGCGCGGCGCTCGCGCTGACCCCGGTGGCGGCGCTGATGTTCCGCTTCGACAACCCCGACGCGCTGCTGGTGCTGCTGCTGACCGCGGCCGCGTACGTGCTCACCCGGTCGCTGGAGCGGGCCTCCACCCGCGGCCTGGTCGGCGTCGGCGTCCTGATCGGGTTCGCCTTCCTCACCAAGACGCTGCAGGCGGTGCTGGTCGTCCCCGGGTTCGCGCTGGTCTGGCTGGTCTGCACGCCCACGACGCTGCGCCGCCGGGTCCTGCAGCTGCTCGGCGCCGGGGCGGCGATGGTGGTCGCCGGTGGCTGGTGGGTCGCCGTCGTCGAGCTGGTGCCCGCCTCGATGCGGCCCTACGTCGGCGGCTCGCAGACCAACTCGGTGTGGGAGCTGATCTGGGGCTACAACGGCCTGGGCCGGCTGACCGGCGAGGAGACCGGCAGCGTCGGCGGCGCGCCGGGCGGCGGCTGGGGCGAGACCGGGCTCGGCCGGCTGTTCACCGCCGAGATCGGTGGCCAGGTCGCCTGGCTGCTGCCGGCCGCGCTGGTCCTGCTGGCCGCCGGGCTGGTCGCCGTGGGCCGGGCCCCGCGCACCGACCCGCGGCGGGCCGCGCTGCTCACCTGGGGCACCTGGCTGGCCGTCACCGGGCTGACCTTCAGCCTGATGGCCGGCATCTTCCACGCCTACTACACCGTGGCCCTGGCCCCGGCGATCGCCGCGCTGGTCGCGATCGGCGGCGCGCTGCTGTGGCGGCGGCGGGTCCGGGCCTGGGCGCGGGTGGTGCTGGCCGTCGCGCTGGCCGGCACGGTGGTGTGGGCCTGGGTGCTGCTGGGCCGCTCGGCGGACTTCCTGCCGTGGCTGCGCTGGGTGGTGCTCGTCGCCGGTCTGGCGACGGCGGCCGCGCTGCTCGCCGTCCACCGGCTCGGCCGGGCCGTGGTCGCCGCGGTGCTGGCCGCCGGCGTGCTCGCCGGCCTGGGCGGGCCAGGGGCCTACGCCGTGCAGACGGCGGTCACCGCGCACACCGGCTCCATCCCGAGCGCGGGGCCGACCGTGGCCGGCGCCTCGTCCGGACCCGGCGGCGGGGCCGGACGCACCTTCGCCGGCGGCCCGCCGGCCGGTGGTGTGCCGGGCGGTGGTGCGCCGGGCGGTGGGGTGCCCGGCGGCGGGGCCGGCGCAGCTGCGGCGCCAGGAGGCACGGCTCCCGGCGGCACCGTCACCACCGGCCCCGGCGGCGTGACGGGTGGGCTGCTCGACGCCGGCCAGGTCAGCCAGGAGATGGCCGCCGCGCTCAGCGAGGACGCCTCGGCCTACACCTGGGCGGCCGCGGCGGTCGGCTCCAACACCGCGGCGGGCTACCAGCTCGCCACCGGGCTGCCGGTGATGGCGATCGGCGGGTTCAACGGCAGCGACCCCTCCCCCACGCTCGCGCAGTTCCAGCAGTACGTCGCCGACGGCGAGGTGCACTGGTTCATCGCCGGCGGCGGGATGGGGATGGACAGCGACGGCGGCAGCTCCGCGTCGGCCCAGATCGCCGACTGGGTGGCCGAGCACTACACCGCCTCCATCGTCGACGGCGTCACGGTCTACGACCTGAGCCGGCCGGCGGGGTGAGTCCCGCCCACTCGTGCTCTGCCCACAGGTGCAGGCAGAGCACGAGCGGGCTGCGGGTGCACACCGGCCCCGTCCCGCGGTGCGGGACGGGGTCGGTGTGCGGTCGCTCAGCGCCGGAGGCCGTACTCCTTGAGCAGGCCGCGGCTGATGATCGTCTTCTGGATCTCGCTGGTGCCCTCGCCGATGAGCAGGAACGGCGCCTCGCGCATGAGCCGCTCGATCTCGTACTCCTTCGAGTAGCCGTACCCGCCGTGGATGCGGAAGGCCTGCGTGGTCACCTCCGCGCAGTACTCGCTGGCCAGCAGCTTGGCCATGCCGGCCTCGACGTCGTTGCGCTTGCCGGCGTCCTTGAGCCGCGCGGCGTTGACCATCATCAGGTGCGCGGCCTCGACCTTGGTGGCCATCTCGGCGAGCTGGAAGGCGATTGCCTGGTGCTGCACGATCGGCTTGCCGAAGGTCTCCCGCTGCTGGGCGTACTCGACCGCCAGCTCGAAGGCGCGGATGGAGATGCCGCAGGCGCGGGCGGCGACGTTCACCCGGCCGACCTCGACGCCGTCCATCATCTGCGCGAAGCCGCGCCCGGGCTCCCCGCCGAGGATCGTGTCCGCGCCGGTGCGGTAGCCGTCGAACACCAGCTCGGTGGTGTCCACGCCCTTGTAGCCCATCTTGTCGATCTTGCCCGGGATGGTCAGCCCGGGGGCCACGGTGCCGAAGCCGGCGGGCTTCTCCACCAGGAACGTCGTCAGGTTCTGGTGGGCCTTGTCCGCACCGAGGTCGGTGCGGACCAGCGCGGCGACCAGCGTGGAGGAGCCGCCGTTGGTCAGCCACATCTTCTGGCCGTCGATGACGTAGTCGCCGTCGGCCTGCTGCACGGCCTTGGTGCGGATGCCGGCGACGTCGGAGCCCAGGCCCGGCTCGGACATCGAGAACGCGCCGCGCACCTCACCGGTGGCCATGCGCGGCAGGAGGTGCTCCTTCTGCGCCTGGGTGCCGTGCTGGCGGATCATGTAGGCGACGATGAAGTGGGTGTTGATGACACCGCTGACGCTCATCCAGCCGCGGGCGATCTCCTCGACCACCAGCGCGTAGGTCAGCAGCGACTCCCCCAGGCCGCCGTACTCCTCGGGGATCATCAGCCCGAAGATGCCCAGCTCCTTGAGCCCCTCGACGATCTCGGTCGGGTAGGCGTCGGCGTGCTCGAGCTCCTGCGCGTGCGGGATGATCTCCTTGTCCACGAAGCTCCTGACCGTCGTCAGGATCTCCTTCTGGACGTCGGTCAGGTCGGCGGTCTGCGCCAGTCGGGCCACGTCTGCTCCTCCGGGACTCCGGTGTCCGTGTTACCGGCGAGTATGGCCCACCGCCCCGGGGCGGTCGTCGTGTCCCCGGTCACGCGGCCCGGTCACGCGGCCCGGTCACCCGGCCCGGTCACCCGGCCCGGTCACCCGGCCCGGTCACCCGGCCCGGTCACGGTCCCCCCGCGCCGGGCCCGTGGCGTCTACGGTCCGCGGTGCCAGCGAGGAGGACGCGATGAGCAGCAGCCCCGATCCCCGGAGCACCCCGCCCGGCCAGCCGCCCCCGGCGTACGGCCCGCCGCAGTACGGTCCGCCGCCGGCCTACGGGCCTCCCGGGTACGGCCCGCCGCCGGGCTGGCCGCCCTACCGGCGGCCCACCAACACCCTGGCGATCCTCGCGCTGGTGTTCGCGTTCGTCGCGGCCCCGGTCGGCCTCGTGCTCGGCATCCTCGCGCGCCGCCAGATCCGGGAGACCGGCGAGGAGGGCGACGGTCTGGCGCTGGCCGGGATCGTCGTCGGGGGCATCGCCACCGGCCTCGCCGTCCTCGGCATCGTCATCGCGATCATCGCCGTCGCCACGGTCGGGTCCTCCTTCGCCCCCTGAGGACGAGGCACCTGAGGACGAGGCACCCGAGGACGAGGCAGAGGCGATCCCCACGTCGGCGGGGCCGCGGACGTGGGGATCGCCTCCTCCGCCTGCGGGGAAGCTCAGGACTCCGGCGGGGTGAACGACGACGTGCGGCTCATGCCCGCGGCGCGGCCCTTGCCGGCGATGACCAGCGCCATCTTGCGGCTGGCCTCGTCGATCATCTCGTCGCCGAGCATCGCCGAGCCCTTCTTGCCGCCGGCCTCCGAGGTCGCCCAGTCGTAGGCGTCGAGGATCAGCTCGGCGTGGTCGTAGTCGGCCTGGGACGGCGAGTAGATCTCGTTGGCCGCGTCGACCTGGCCGGGGTGCAGCACCCACTTGCCGTCGAAGCCCAGCACCGCCGAGCGCTTGGCCACCTCGCGGAACGCCTCGACGTCGCGCACCTGCAGGAAGGGCCCGTCGATGGCCTGCACGCCGCGGGCGCGGGCGGCCATGAGGATCTGCATGAGGATGTAGTGGAACGGGTCACCGGCGTAGTCCGGGTGCAGGGCACCGACCACGAGCGACTTCATGTTGATGCTGGCCATGAAGTCGGCCGGGCCGAAGATGATCGTCTCGATCCGCGGGCTGGCGAACGCGATGGAGTTGACGTTGATCAGGCCCTGCGCGGTCTCGATCTGCGCCTCGATGCCGATCCGGCCGACCTCCAGGCCGTTGGCCTTCTCGACCTGGGTCAGCAGCATGTCCAGCGCCTGCACCTGACCGGCGTCGGCGACCTTCGGCAGCATGATGCAGTCGAGGTTCGCGCCCGCCCCGCCGACGACCTCGATGACGTCGGTGAAGGTCCACTCCGTCGTCCAGTCGTTGACCCGGACGGTACGGATCTTCTCGCCCCAGCCGCCCTCGTTCAGCGCCGCGACGATGTTCTTCCGGGCGCCGGGCTTGGCCAGCGGCGCGCAGGCGTCCTCGAGGTCCAGGAACACCTGGTCGGCGCCCAGCCCCTTCGCCTTCTCCAGGAACCGGGGGTTGCTGCCCGGGACGGCGAGGTTGGAACGGCGGGATCGGAGCTCGGCCACGGTGCCTCCGCTGGTAGGGGGGATCGGCCACCGGAGGGTAACGACGCGCACCGGCCCCGTCGCAGGGCCCCGCCGGGAACCCGCGGTTGGCGGGGTGCGACCGGGTCCTGCCTCAGGTGACCGGCTCGACCGGCGTCGCCGGCCGGCCGGCGCGCACCACGAGGGCCACCCCGGCGACCACGGCGACCATCCCGGGCAGCGCCAGCAGCGGCGGCGTCTGCCCCAGCAGGACCAGCGCGACCAGCAGCGCACCGGGCACCTCGAGCAGGATCGCCAGCCCGACGACGGTCGGCCCGACGCTGGAGAGCACCAGGTTGAGCAGCGTGTGCCCGAGCAGCTGCGCGCAGACGGTGATCGCGGCGATCAGCCACCAGTCGCGGGCGCTGAACCCGGCCAGCGGCACCCCGGCGACGAGCGCGGCGACGGCCAGCGCGGCGGCACAGGTGGAGTAGCAGACGACCGAGTAGGCCGACGTCGCCAGCCGGGTGCGCGCCCGCGCGCCGGCCAGCATGTAGCCGCCGGCGCACAGCGCCCCCAGCAGCGCCAGCCCGTCGCCGGCGAGCGCCTCGAGGCTCACCGCGACGTCGACCCCGGCGATCAGCGCGGCCCCGACCACGGCGAGCGCCAGCCCCCACCACACCGGCCCGGGCAACCGGACGCCGGAGACGCGGGCGGCCAGCGCCGTCCAGATCGGGGTCGTGGTGACCAGCGCCGTGGAGGCGGCGACCGTCGTCATCGACAGGCTCGGCAGCCACGCGGCGAAGTGGGCGGCCAGGAACAGCCCGGCCAGCACCGACGTGCCCAGGTGCCGCGGCCGCAGGCCGGCCAGGGTGGCCCGCTCGCGGCCGAGCAGCACCGGCACGAGCAGCGCGGCGCCGGCGGCGTTGCGCCAGAAGGCGATGGCCAGGACCGACGTCGTCACCAGCGCGGTGAGCGGCCCGGAGAACGAGACGCCGACGACGGCGATCCCCATGAGGACGACGTCGCGGGTGCCCGGGCGGTGCACCGCCCACGGTGAGGGAGCGGTGGTGGCCTCCCCGAGGCTCACCCCGGCACCCGGATGCGGCCGGTGGCGACGGGCACCACCGCGCCGGACACCGTGGCCGCCGTCGTCCGGCCGGCCTCGGCGGAGACCGTGCAGGACAGCACCGAGGGCCGGCCCATGGCCTCGCCCTGGCCGACCGTGTAGGCCGACGTGCCGTCCGGCGCGACCAGCCCGGCGGCGACCAGCCAGACCCCCGTGCCCAGCGCGGCCGAGCCGGTGGCCGGGTCCTCGCCCCACCGCAGGTCGCGGGCGAAGACGCGGGCGCGGGCGGTCGACGTCGCGGCGTCCCAGGCCAGCACCGAGATGCCCTCCCCCACGCCGAGCGGGGCGAGCGCGGCGGGGTCGGGAACGGCGCGGTCGACGACGCCGGGGTGCACCGCGAGGAAGGCGAACGGCAGGCCGCAGCCGGCGACGTGCGCCGGCACCCCCACGACGTCGGCCGGGGCGAGGCCCACGGCCGCGGCCAGGACCGCCGGGTCGGGGCCGTCCTCGAGGGTCGGCCGGCCGCCGGTGAGCGTGGCGCCCTCGCCGGTGACCTCGATCGGCAGCACGCCGGCGCCGCACTCCTGCCGCAGCGTGCCCGCGGGCAGCCGCCCGGTGCGGACCAGCGTGTGCGCCGCCCCGACGCTCGGGTGACCGGCGAAGGGCAGCTCGGCGTAGGGCGTGAAGATGCGGACCCGGTAGCTCGCGCCCGGCTCGGTGGGCGCGCTGAGGAACGACGTCTCCGACAGCGCGAACTCGTTGGCCAGCGCCTGGCACTGCTCGGTGCTCAGGTCGTCGGCGTCGAGCACCACGGCCAGCGGGTTGCCCGCGAAGGCCCGCGGCGCGAAGACGTCGACGACCTCGTACGCCACGGAGGCAGGGGTGGCCACGCACCGACGGTAGCCTCAGCCACCGTGACCACGGTGACCAGGGCGTACGTCTCCCGGCTCGCCGGACTGCCCGTCTTCGACCCCAACGGCGACCGCGTGGGCCGGGTGCGCGACGCCGTCGTGGCGCTGCGGGTGGGCACGGCCTCCCCCCGCGTGCTCGGCCTGGTCGTCGAGGTCGTGGCCCGCCGGCGCATCTTCGTGCCGATGGGCCGGGTCACCGCCGTCGACCCCGGCGCGGTGGTGCTCGGCTCGGGGACGCTCAACCTCAAGCGCTTCGAGCAGCGGCGCGGCGAGACCCTCGTCCTCGGCGAGCTGCTGGACCGCACGGTCACCATCCGCGAGTCCGGGCGGCGGGGCACCGTCGTCGACGCCGGCATGGAGCAGACCCGCACCGGCGAGTGGCTGATCACCCGCCTCGCCGTCCAGGAGCCCGGCCGGATCGGCCGGCGCGGCCAGCTGCACCAGCTGGCGTGGGACGAGGTCTCCGGGCTGGCGCTGTCCGAGCACGGGCAGGGCGCCGAGACACTGATCGCCACCTACCGCGAGCTCAACGCCGCCGACCTCGCGCACGCGCTGCAGGACCTGCCGATCAAGCGGCGGCACGAGGTGGCCGAGGCCCTGGACGACCAGCGGCTGGCCGACGTCCTCGGCGAGCTGCCGGAGGCCGAGCAGATCACCATCCTCGGCACCCTCGAGGAGGCGCGGGCCGCCGACGTCCTCGAGGAGATGGACCCCGACGACGCCGCCGACCTGCTCGCCGAGCTCTCCAACGTCGACCGCAACCGGCTGCTGGAGCTCATGGAGCCCGACGAGGCCGAGCCGGTGCGCCAGCTGCTGCAGTACTCGGAGGACACCGCCGGCGGGATCATGACCAGCGAGCCGGTGATCCTGGCGCCCGACGCGACCATCGCCGAGGCGCTCGCCCGGGTGCGCCAGCCGGAGATCACCCCGGCGCTGGCCAGCCAGGTGTACGTGTGCCGGCCGCCCTCGGCCACGCCCACCGGGCGCTACCTGGGGCTGGCGCACATCCAGCGGCTGCTGCGCGAGCCGCCGTCCACCCTGGTCAGCGGGGTGCTCGACGACCTCGAGCCGCTGCGGCCGGAGGCGCCGCTGACCGAGGTCACCCGCTACTTCGCCACGTACAACCTGGTGGCCGCGCCCGTCGTCGACGAGCAGGGCCGGTTGGTGGGCGCGGTGAGCGTCGACGACGTCCTGGACCACCTGCTGCCCGAGGACTGGCGGGAGCGGGCGCGCCGTGGCTGACGGCCGCCGCCTCGACGTCCCCCGCGGCTCGCCCCGCGGCCTGGGCAGCTACCTGCGGCTGGACCCCGACGCGGTCGGCCGGTTCGCCGAGGGCATCGCGCGCTTCCTCGGGACGGGGCGCTTCCTCGCCGTCCAGACGCTCATCGTGGTGGTCTGGATCGCGCTCAACGTCTTCGCCGTCCGGCTGCGCTGGGACCCCTATCCCTTCATCCTGCTCAACCTGGCCTTCTCCACCCAGGCCGCCTACGCCGCGCCGCTGATCCTGCTGGCGCAGAACCGGCAGGCCGACCGCGACCGGGTGCAGGCCGAGGAGGACCGCGCCCGGGCCGCCTCCACCCGCGCCGACACCGAGTACCTGGCCCGGGAGCTGGCCTCGCTGCGCGTGGCGATCGGCGAGCTGGCCACCCGCGACTTCATCCGCGGCGAGCTCACCCGGCTGGTCTCGGACACCAGCGAGGAGGCGGAGAAGCGGGAGCGCAAGGCGCGTAAGCAGGCCGAGCGCGCGGAGCGCGAACGGCGCGAGTCGGTCGGCTGAGCCGCCGGGCGGACGACGACGCCGTCGGTCCCGAGCCGGCCGGCCGCCCGCACCAGCTGCTCGCGGCGGGCCAGCAGCGCGGCGACCTCGCCGTCGAGCCGGGCGATCGCGGCCCGCGCGTCGGCCGGGGTCTCGGACTCCGGCACGGTCACCCGCCCAGGACGTGCACCAGCGCCCCGGTGGCACCGGCCAGGACGAGGACCACGATGAACGGCGCGCGCAGCGCCAGCGCCACCGCCGCCACCGCGAGCCCGGCCAACCGGCCGTCGACCACGAGGTCCTGCCCCGAGGTCAGCGCCTGGACGGCGACCAGCGCCGCCAGCAGCGCGGCGGGGACGAACGTGACCACGCGGGTCACCCACGGCCGCTCGACCCACGCCGCCGGCACGGACAGCCCGGCGAGCTTGAGCAGGTAGCAGCCCAGCGAGCCGACGAGCACGACCGCCCACAGCGTCCCGGTGCTCACGACGCCACCTCCGGCCGGCCGGGGCGGGGCCGGCCGGCCAGCGCCACCGCGACGACGGCGGCCACCACCTGCACCCCCGGCGGCACGAACGGCGTGAGCGCCAGCGCCACCGCCGCGCCGCCGAGCGCCACCCGGCGGGCGACGCCGGGCTCCTCGGCCCCGGCCCGCAGCCGCGGCCACAGCAGCGCGAGGAAGGCGGCGGGGACGACGGCGTCCAGGGCGGCCTGCGCGGTCTCCCCCAGCGCCGCGGCGCCGAGCGCACCGACCAGCGTGGTGGCGTTCCACAGCACGTAGATCGTGGCCCCGCCGGCGAGGAAGCCGAGCCGGGCCAGCCCGCGGTCGGGGGCGGCGACGGCCAGCGCCGTCGTCTCGTCGATGACCCACTGCGCCGTCCCCAGCCGGCGCAGCCGCCCGCGCGGGGCCAGCAGCGGCGCGAGCCGGACGCCGTAGACGGTGTTGCGGGTGCCCAGCAGCAGCGCGCTGCCGACGGCGGCCGCCCCGCTGCCGCCGGCCCCGAGGACGCCGACCAGCGCGAACTGGGAGGCGCCGGTGAACATCAGCAGCGACGTCGCCAGCGCCTGCCAGGCGTCCAGGCCCGCGGCGTCGGCGGCCGCGCCGAAGGCGACGCCGTAGAGGCCCACGGCCACCCCCAGCCCGATCGCGTCGCGCAGGACGGCGGTGCGGGCGGAGGACACGGCACCCGACGCTACCGACCGCTCCGGGAGGCGCCGTCGGCCCCGGGAGGCCACCCGGGCACCCCCGCGCCGACCAGCACCGCAGCGCCCGGTGCAGTGCGCAGCACATCACCCCCGCGCCGGGCGGCACCCGGTGCCGATCGCCGTACAGTGGCAGGTGGCCCGGGTCGCAGGCCGCCGCCGCGCGCGGCGGGTCGCAGGCCGGGTCCCCCCGTCGAAGGAGACACACGCACCCATGTCCGACACGCTGACCGGCTCCCCGGCGCTCGACGCCGTCAATGCCGCTCTGGCCACCGTCCAGGACCCGGAGATCAACCGTCCGCTGACCGACCTCGGCATGGTCAAGGACGTGCAGATCGGCGTCGAGGGCGACCCGGGCGCCGTGCGCGTCGAGGTCTACCTCACGGTGGCCGGCTGCCCGATGCGCGAGACGATCACCAACCGCGTCACCCAGGCCGTCTCTGCCGTCCCCGGCGTGACCTCCGTGCAGGTCGGCCTGGACGTCATGAGCGACGAGCAGCGCGCCGAGCTGCGCAGGACCGTCCGTGGCACCGACGCGGCCGAGCCGGTCATCCCGTTCGCCCAGCCCGGCTCGCTCACCCGCGTCTACGCGGTCGCCTCCGGCAAGGGTGGCGTCGGCAAGTCCAGCGTCACGGTCAACCTGGCCGCCGCGCTGGCGAAGAAGGGCCTGTCGGTCGGCGTCGTGGACGCCGACATCTACGGCCACTCGGTGCCGCGCATGCTCGGCGTCGAGGACAAGCCGACCCAGGTCGACAACATGATCATGCCGCCGCAGTCGATGGGCGTGAAGGTCATCTCGATCGGCATGTTCACCCCGGGCAACACCCCGGTCGTGTGGCGCGGCCCGATGCTGCACCGCGCGCTGCAGCAGTTCCTCGCCGACGTGTGGTGGGGCGACCTCGACGTCCTGCTGCTGGACCTCCCGCCCGGCACCGGCGACGTGGCGATCTCCATCGCCCAGCTGCTGCCCAACGCCGAGATCCTCGTGGTGACCACGCCGCAGCTCGCCGCCGCCGAGGTGGCCGAGCGCGCCGGCGCGATCGCCACGCAGACCCACCAGCAGGTGGTCGGCGTCATCGAGAACATGTCGTGGATGGAGCTGCCCGACGGCAGCCGCATGGAGGTCTTCGGCTCCGGTGGCGGCCAGACGGTGTCCGACGCGCTGACCCGCACGCTGGGTGCGCGGGTGCCGCTGCTGGGCCAGATCCCGCTCGACACCCGGCTGCGCGAGGCCGGCGACGCCGGTGCGCCGATCGTGCTCGCCGACCCCGAGTCGGCCTCGGCGAAGGCGCTGGCCGCGATCGCCGACTCCCTCGCCGTCCGCCAGCGCGGGCTGTCCGGGATGTCGCTGGGGCTCACCCCCGTCCGCCGCTGAGTCACCGACAGCCGAGAGGCCCGGCCCCCCGCACGGGGGCCGGGCCTCTCGGCTGTCGGGCAGGCTCAGCGGCAGGGGGACGTGGCCGTGGGGTCGGCGGTGGGCCGGCAGATCACGTCGCGTCGACGTCGAACGGCGGCGGGGTGGCGCGGTCGCGGGGACGGGCGACGTCGCGGCCCGGTGTGACCAGGCCGGCGGCGGTGGCACCGCTCGCGGCACCCCCGGCGGCCAGGCCCGCCGTGCCGGTGGCGCTGCCGCGGCGCACCGGCGGGGCGTCCTCGTCGGCGAGCAGCTGCTCGCGGATGAACGTCTTCGGGTGGTACCGGCGCAGGTCGAGGTCGCGCAGCCCGGCCAGCTCCTCGCCGAGGGACTCGTCGACCTGGGCCCGCACACCGGTGAGCGCCTCGCGGACCCGCTTGAGCCCGGCTGCGGCGTCCTTGGCCAGGTGCGGCAGCCGCTCGGGCCCGAAGATGAACAGCGCGGCGAGCGCGAGGACGACGATCTCGCCCCAGCCGATCGAGTCGAACACCCGCCGCTCCCGCCCTCCTGCCGCCTGCGACGGCCGCCCTTCCAGAGTAGTTCGGCGCGGCCCCGTCCCGGGTCCCATCCTGAGCCTGCGAAGGGTGGGGAGGACGGGGTCCTTGCTCAGGCCTGGTCGAGCGTCGCCTGGACCGTGGTGGACGCCCCGTCGCGGATCAGCTCGAGGGTGACCACGTCGCCCGGCTCGTGGGCGTCGACGGCGACGACGAGCTCCTCGGAGCTGCCCACGGGCCGGTCGTCGACGGCGATGACGACGTCCTGCTCCTGGACGCCGGCGTCCGCCGCGGCGCTGCCCGGCTCGACGTTGAGGACCAGCGCGCCGTCGCGGGTGCCGTCGGTGACCGACCGGGTGCTGACGCCGAGCGACGCGTGCACCGCGCTGCCGGTGGCGATGAGCTGCTCGGCGACGTCGCGGGCGGTGTCGATCGGGATGGCGAAGCCGAGCCCGACGCTGCCGCCCCCGAGCGAGGCGATCGCGGTGTTGATGCCGATGACCGCGCCGGTGGCGTCGACCAGCGCCCCGCCGGAGTTGCCGGGGTTGATGGGGGCGTCGGTCTGCACGGCGCTGATCACCGCGTTGGTGTCGCTGCCCTCGCCCGCCAGCCGCACCGGCCGGTCCAGCGCGCTGACGATGCCGCTGGTCACCGTGCCGGCCAGCCCCAGCGGTGAGCCGATGGCCACGACCGGGTCGCCGACCACGAGGTCGTCGGCGCTGCCCAGCGAGGCGGTGACCAGCCCGGGCCGGTCCACCTTCACGACGGCGACGTCGCTGGCCGGGTCGCGGCCGACGATGCGCGCCTCGGAGCCGGCGCCGTCGCTGAAGACCGCGCGGATCTGCGCGCCCTCGACCCCGTCGGCGCCGGAGACGACGTGGTTGTTGGTGACGATGTAGCCGTTCTCGCCGTCGACGACCACGCCGGACCCGGTGGCGCCCACCTCACCGACGCGCACCTCGATCGACACGACTGCCGGGGCGACCGCGCCGGCGATGTCGGACACCGACCCGGGCTCGCGGGTGACGCCGTCGTCGGTCCGCGACAGCGTCGTCCCCGGGGCGAGCAGCGGGGTCTCCGCGGCCTCGCGGGTGAGCAGGTAACCCACCCCGCCCCCGAGGACGCCGGCCAGCAGGACGGCGAGGACCACGAGGGCGGCCACCCGGACCGACAGGTCGCGCAGCCGCAGCCTGCGACGGCCCCGGCGGTCGACGACGACCGGGCCGGGCTGCTCGGACTCCTCCTCCGCGTAGACCGCCGGGCCGGTGAGACCGGCCGGGGCGTGCGGGTCGCGCCACGGGTCGCTGCGCGCGTCGGGCTTCCACCACGGACCGGCCGAGGTGCGGCGGCGCCCGAGCCGCCCGCCGGGCGGCTCCTGCAGGCCGGACTGCCCGGCCGGTGCGCGGAAGGCGCGCAGCACGGCCTCGGGCGGCAGGGGGAGCGCCGGCCGCGGCGGCGGGGTCGGCCGGTCGCCGGCGAAGCCGCCGGGGACGGTGGCGGGACGGCCGAACGCGGCCCGGTGCGCCGGGTCGGCGGGCGGCGGGGGGACGACGGCGGGGCGGGTGCGCTCGGGCGGGTCGAACGGGCCGGTGGCGCCGGCGGGCCGGGCGAACTGCGCGCGGTCGGCGTCGACGGCGGGTCCGCCGTCGACGGCCCCGGGCTCCCGGGGGTCGGGGGACGTCACGGGTACAGCGTCCCCCACGGACCCGACGGGCGGGGGCGGCGTGCGGGGCGGGTACGACCCGACCCGCCGGTCAGGGCGTCCCGCCCGGCGCGGCGGCGGCGGAGCCGGGGCCCTGGGTGGACGTCCGCACGACGGGGGGCACGACCTCGGTGCGCTCGTCGGGTGCCGACGGCCCGGCCACCGACGCGGGCGGCACGCCCGGGGTCCGGCTGTCGGCGTCGGGCAGGTTGACCGCCAGGACGGCGACGCCGATGCCCAGGCCGGCCAGCGTGCCGGCCACGCCGCGGCGCAGCCACCGCGCCTGGTGCGGAGCGGCCGGGGTCTGCGGCGGGTCGTCGAGCGAGACGGTCCAGCGGCCGGAGGTGTCGGAGACGGTCAGCTGGCCCGGGCCCACGGCGATCGAGCCCAGCCCGCCGCCACCGGGCACGTCGGCGGTGAACGGGATGGCGCACAGCCGGGAGAGCAGGTCACCGGGGACGGCGACGTCGGCAGCGGCGTGCAGCGCGGCCTTCGCCTCCCGCTGGGCCTGGACGGCCATGCGGCACTCCAGGCAGCCGGCCAGGTGGCGGGCGGCCCGGGCGGCCGGGCCGCTGGCCAGCTCGCCGTCGACCAGCGCGGCGATCGCCTCCTGCGCCAGGTGGCTCTCCGGCAGGCTCATGCGCTCGCTCCCGGTGCCGCCACCCCGCGCGGGGCGAGGTGGGCCAGGGCGGCGCGCAGCTGCACGCGGCCGCGGTGGATGCGGCTGCGCACGGTGCCGAGCTTGATGCCGAGGGTCGTCGCGATCTCCTCGTAGGTCAGCCCCTCGATGTCGCACAGGACGACGGCGACGCGGAACTCCGGCGGCAGGGCGTCGAGGGCGGCCTGCACCTGCGGGTCGAGGTGGGTGTCGGCGTAGACCTGCTCGGGGCTGGGCGCGGTGCCCGGCAGCCGCTCGGTGTCCTCGGGCAGTGCGTCGAAGCGGATCCGCTGGCGGCGGCGGACCATGTCGAGGAACAGGTTGGTGGTGATCCGGTGCAGCCAGCCCTCGAACGTGCCCGGCGAGAAGTCGGCCAGCGAGCGGAACACCCGGACGAAGGTCTCCTGGGTGAGGTCCTCGGCGTCCTGGGCGTTGCCGGAGAGGCGGTAGGCCAGCCGGTAGACGCGGGCGGAGTGGTCCCGCACGACCTGCTCCCAGGTCGGCGCCACCCACACCTCACCGGCGCCGACGGCGGGCTGGTCGTCGGCGGGCAGGGGGGCGGTGGCCTCGGGCACGCCTCCAGTATCCCGGACCCGCACACCGCCGACCTCCCCCGGACCGGTGGCAGGGGGGACGGCGGCACGCTGGGGTGTCACGTGCGGTCCAACGGACGGCGGGCACCCCGGTGTTCCCGTTCCCAGGCTCCGCACAGGCTCGGTTCCCGGCTGCGTCCGGTCACGGTCGGTAACCTCACCCGGTGACGATCGCCGAGGGACCGCGGACCGGCGGCACCGGCGGCGCCGCGTGGGCCGACCGCTACGCCGCCGAGGATCCCGTCCTGGTCGCCGCGCGCGCCCGGGCCACCGCCCTGGGCGGCCCGCTGCCCGTGGAGCCGGCCGTCGGGGCCACCCTCGCCGTCCTCGCCGCCGGCAGCCGCGCCCGCGCGGTCGTCTCGATCGGCAGCGGCGGCGGGGTGGCCGGGCTGTGGCTGCTGCGCGGCATGCGGCCCGACGGCGTCCTCACCGTCCTCGACACCGACCCGGCACAGCTGCGCGCCACCCGGCAGGCCCTCGCCGACGCCGGGGTCCCCCCGGGCCGCACCCGCCTGATCTTCGGCACGTCCGCCGAGGTGCTGCCGCGGCTGTCCCCCGGCGCCTACGACCTGGTGGCCTGCGCCGGGCGGCCGGCCGAGTACGCCCCGCACGCGGGCGCCCTGGTCGGCCTGGTCCGCCCCGGCGGGACGCTCACCTGCCACGGGCTGCTGGCCGGCGACCGGATGGGCGACCGCGCGGCCCGCGACCCCGAGACGGTGGCCTGGCGGGAGCTGGCCCGCACCGTCCGCGAGGACGAGGACCTCGTCTCCGCCGTGCTGCCGATCGGCGCCGGCCTGCTGGTGGCCACCCGCCGCAGCTAGGCGGGGACCTCCCTGCCGCCCGGGGGCCGGTCAGCGGAAGGGGTGCTCGGCCAGCGGCTCCCACGGGCCGCCGAGGTAGCGCCACAGCCCGAGCCCGCGGGCGGGCACCGCGTGCGGGACGAAGCCCGCCTCGAGGCGGTCGCGCAGCTCCCGGGCCCGCGCCGGCTCCACCTTGTTCTGCACGGTGACGTGCGCCGAGAGCCGCTGCCGGTCCTGCCGGGTCAGCCACGGGTCGAACTCCGCGGCCAGGCCGGCGTGCAGGGCGGTCAGCTCCGGGGCGGCCAGCCGGTAGGCCACGCCGCGGCCGAGCAGCTGCACGCCGGTGACGGCGACGTCGAACGGCGGGCGCGCCGCGGCGGCGGCCAGCGCCGCGTCGACGGCGGGCCGCTGCTCCCCCGGCAGGGCGTGGAAGAGGGTGACGTGCGCAGAGAGGTGGTTGCGGTCGGCCGGGAAGTGCTCGGCGCGCAGCCGGTCGAACCGGGCCTGCGCCTCCCCGGCCAGCAGCAGGGTGACGACGAGAGGTGACGTGCTGGAACGGCCCTCGTGCAGGGGCCCGGCCCGAGCGGAGCGAGGGTCGGGGGGCACGGGGGTCCTTCAGACGTGGGCGCGGACGCCCTTGCCGAGCACGGTCACTCCCCCGGCGCTGACGTGGTAGTGCTCCTTGTCGGCGCCGGAGTCGACGCCGATGCGCGCCCACGGCGGGACGACCACGTTCTTGTCGAGGATCGCCCGGCGCACGTAGGCGCCCTCGCCGACGAGCACGCCGTCCATGAGCACGCTGTCCTCGACCCGCGCGCCCCGGTCGACCCGCACGCCCGGTGAGACCACCGAGTTGTGCACCGACCCGCCGCCGATGATCGCGCCGGCGCTGACCATCGACTCCTCGGCGCGGCCGCCGAGCACGAACTTCGCCGGCGGCTGCTGGGGCGGCAGGGTGAGGATCGGCCAGCGGTCGTTGTAGAGGTTGAACACCGGGGTGACCGACACCAGGTCCATGTGGGCGTCGAAGTAGGAGTCGATGGTCCCCACGTCGCGCCAGTAGCCGTGGTCGCGCTCGCTGGCGCCCGGGACGATGTTGGTGGAGAAGTCGTAGACCCAGGCCGCCCCGGCGTCGGCCAGCATCGGCATGATCGAGCCGCCCATGTCGTGCGCGGAGTCGGCGTCCTCGGCGTCGGTGCGCAGGGCCTCCAGCAGCGCGTCCGTGGAGAAGACGTAGTTGCCCATGGAGGCGAAGGACTCCTCCGGGGAGTCCGGCAGCCCCGGCGGGTCGGCCGGCTTCTCGAGGAAGCCGCGCACCTTGCCCTCGGCGTCGGCGTCGATGACGCCGAACTCGGTCGCCTCGCGGCGCGGCACGCGCAGGCCGGCGATGGTCACGCCCGCCCCGGTCTGCACGTGCTGGTCGATCATCTGGCCCGGGTCCATCCGGTAGACGTGGTCGGCGCCGAAGACGACGACGATGTCGGGCCGCGCGTCGTAGATGAGGTTGAGGCTCTGCAGGATCGCGTCGGCGCTGCCGGTGTACCAGCGCGGGCCGAGCCGCTGCTGGGCCGGCACCGGGGTGACGTAGTTGCCGAGCAGGTTCGACATCCGCCACGTCGTGGTGATGTGCCGGTCGAGGCTGTGGCTCTTGTACTGCGTCAGGACGGCGATCTGCCGGATCTCGGCGTTCACCAGGTTGGACAGCACGAAGTCGATGAGCCGGTAGTTGCCCCCGAAGGGCACCGCCGGTTTGGCCCTGTCCTGGGTCAGGGGGGCCAGTCGTTTGCCCTCTCCACCAGCCAGGACGATGCCGAGCACCCGGGGACCGCCACGCATGAGGGGAACGTAGCCGCTGTCGGCGTCCCGTGTGACCTGACCGGCTCCCGGCCCTCTCGCGCGGGCCCGCGCCGAGCGCGCGAGGTGTGGGGAGCGAGGGGGCCTCCTAGGGTGACCGGCGTGCGCATCGGCATCGTCACCCGCGAGTGGCCACCGGACGTCTACGGCGGTGCCGGCGTGCACGTCGAGCACCTGGTGGCGGCGCTGCGCTCGCTGCCCGCGGGCCCCGACATCGACGTCCACTGCTTCGGCGCCCCGCGCGCCGACGCCACCGGCTGGGCGGTGCCGGCCGGCCTGAGCGGCGCCAACGGCGCACTGCAGGCGCTGGGCACCGACGTGGAGATCGCCGCCGCGCTCTCCGGCGTGGACCTGGTGCACAGCCACACCTGGTACGCCAACGGCGCGGGGCTGCTCGCCGCGCTGGTGCACGGGGTGCCGCACGTGGTCACCGCGCACTCCCTGGAGCCGCGCCGGCCGTGGAAGGCCGACCAGCTCGGCGGCGGCTACCGCCTGTCCTCCTGGGTCGAGCGCACTGCCTACCTCGCCGCCGACGGCGTGATCGCGGTCAGCAACGGCATGCGCGCCGACGTCCTCGACGCCTACCCCGACCTCGACCCGGCCCGGGTGCACGTCGTCGGCAACGGGGTGGACGCCGAGGCCTACCGGCCGACGCCGGCACCGGACGTCGTCCGCTCGCTCGGTGTCGACCCCGACCGGCCCTACGCGCTGTTCGTCGGGCGCATCACGCGGCAGAAGGGCGTCGTCCACCTGCTGCGGGCGGCCGAGCAGCTGCCGCCCGACGCGGGGCTGGTGCTGTGCGCCGGCGCCGCGGACACCCCGGCCGAGCGGCAGCAGGTCGCCGACGCGGTGGCCGAGCTGCAGTCCCGCCGGCCGGGCGTCGTGTGGATCGAGGCCATGCTGCCGCGCGAGCAGCTGGTGCCGCTGATCACCGGCGCGACGGTGTTCGTCGTCCCCTCGGTGTACGAGCCGCTCGGGATCGTGAACCTCGAGGCCGCCGCCTGCGGCACCGCCGTGGTCGCCAGCGCCGTCGGCGGCATCCCCGAGGTGGTCGCCGACGGCGAGACGGGGCTGCTGGTCCCCTACGACCCCGACGACGTCGCGGCGTTCGAGGCGGGCCTGGCCGCGCGCACCACCGAGCTGCTCCAGGACCCCGACCGCGCCGCCCGCATGGGCGCCGCCGGCCGCGAGCGGGTCCTCTCGGAGTTCGGCTGGCCGGCGATCGCCCAGCAGACCGTGCAGGTCTACACCGAGGTCCTCGCCGCCCGGACCTGACCGAGCCGCAGCCCCCGCGGCGCACCGGGATGACACCCTGTTGCCTCGTGGCCACCCCGACGACTCCCTCCGCGGAGGACCCCCTGCGGGCGCTGCTGCGTGCGTCGCACCTGCTGTCCGCCGACCGCGTCGGCACGGTCGTCTCGGCGCAGGCGCAACGGCTCGGCGCCCGGGAGGCGGTCGTCTACGTGGCCGACTACGCGCAGCACGTCCTCGTCCCCGTCCCCGGCGAGGACGTGCCCGCCCGCCACGAGCTGACCATCGACGGCTCGCTGGCCGGCCGTGCCTTCCGCCGGGTGGAGCCGGTGCACGCCGTGGGTCACGACGGCCCCGCCACGCTGTGGGTGCCGCTGCTCGACGGTGCCGAGCGGGTCGGCGTCCTGGAGTACGTCCTCGCCGGCGACCTCACCCCGGAGCACGAGGACGACGTGCGGTCCCTCGCCGCGGTGGTCGCCGAGCTCGTCGTCACCCGCGACGCCTACAGCGACGTGTTCGCCCGGCTGCGCCGGCGCCGGCCTCTGACGCTGGCCGCGGAGATCCAGTGGGAGCTCCTCCCGCCGCTCACCTACGCCAGCGACCGCGTGGTGGTCACCGGCGCGCTGGAGCCCGCCTACGGGATCGGCGGTGACACCTTCGACTACGCCGTCAACGGCCCGCTGGTCGACCTCATGGTCCTCGACGCCGTCGGCCACGGCCTGCCCGCCGCGCTGCTGTCGACCGCCGCCGTCGGTGCCTACCGGCACGCCCGCCGCGACCACCTCGACCTCCCCGGCACGGCGGCCGCGATCGACGCCGTCATCGCCGGGCAGTTCACCGGCAGCCAGTTCGCCACCGCCGCCATCGCCCGCCTCGACCTCGACACCGGGCTGCTGCGCTGGGTCAACTGCGGGCACCCCGACCCGCTGGTCGTGCGCGAGGGCGCCCTGATCCGACCGCCGGCCTGCCGCCCGGCCCGCCCGCTGGGGCTGCAGGCCGCCGCGGCGGAGCTGTGCCAGGTGCAGCTGCGCCCCGGCGACCGGGTGCTGCTCTACACCGACGGCGTGGTCGAGGCGCGCTCCCCCGACGGCGCCTTCTTCGGCGAGGAGCGGCTGGCCGACCTGGTCGTGCGCGCCGAGCTGGCCGGCGACCCGCCGCCGGAGACGATGCGCCGGCTCATGGGCAGCGTCATGGCCCACCAGGCCGGGCAGCTGCAGGACGACGCGAGCATCGTCATGGTCGAGTGGCGCACCGGTGGCGAGATCGAACTGACGCTGTGACCGCGGCACCCGCACCGGGCCCGGAGGTCGGCGCCGGTGCCGCGCCCGACGTCGTCCTCGGGCTGGTCGCGGCCCCGGGCGCGGCGGCCGAGGTGGCCGGTGACCTCGCCGGCGACCTGGCCGGCGCGCTGCGCGAGCGCCACCCCGACGTGGTGTGGGACGTGCGGGTCGTCGAGGACGGGCTGGTGCGCCCGCCGGCCGACGACACCGAGATCGTCGCGGCCGCCCGGGCACGGCTGCTGGCCGAGGAGTGGGACCTCGCCGTCTGCGTCACCGACCTGCCGCTGTCCGTCGACCGCCGCACGGTGGTGGCCCACGCCAGTCCGGTGCACGGCGTCGCCGTGCTGTCGCTCCCGGCCCTGGGGGCGGTCGGGCGGCGCCGGCGGGCGCTGCAGACCTCGCTCGGGCTGGTGCACGCCCTCCTCGGCGACGACGAGGGCGACGGCGACCCCGAGGCGCTGCGCCGGCGGGTGCGCGAGCTGGCCACCGACCCCGCCGACACCGCCGAGGGCGTGCGCTTCACCGCGCGGGTGCTGTCGGGCAACCTGACGCTGCTGGTCGGCATGGTCCGCGCCAACCGGCCCTGGCGGCTGACGATCCGGCTGTCGCGGGCCCTGACCGCGGCGATCGCCGCCGGGGTGTTCGCGCTGGTGACCGCCGACATCTGGCGGCTGGCCGACCGGTTCGGCCTGCTGCGGCTGTCGGCCGTGGGGCTGGGCTCGGTGGTGGCCATCTGCGTCACCCTGGTCGTCGGCGCGCAGCTGTGGGAGCGGGCCGGCTCCCGGCGGGTGCGCAAGCAGGTGGCGCTGTTCAACCTCGCGACGGTCGCGACCGTGGTGATCGGCGTCCTCACGCTGTACGCGACGCTGTTCGCCCTCGCCCTGGCCGGGGCGCTGCTGCTGGTGCCGTCGGGGCTGTTCGCCGAGGGGCTGGGCCACGCCGCCTCGCTCGGGGACTACCTGGAGCTGGCCTGGCTGACCAGCTCGCTGGCCACGGTCGGTGGCGCGCTGGGGGCCGGGCTGGAGTCCGACGAGGCGGTCCGCGAGGCGGCCTACACCCACCGGCCCGACCAGGCGGCGTGACCCCGTCCCTCCCTGCAGCCGGACGGTTGGGCGCGGGTATGCACCTGACATGACCATCGCCATGCGGTTCGCCTCCGCGCTCGACGAGGAGACCGCGAGCGGATCCCCCGCCGCCGAACTGCTGCCCGTGAGACTGTCGCGGGCCGCCACCCGCACGCTCGGGGTGGACGCCGCCGGGCTGTCGGTCGTGGACGTGGCCGGGCGACGGATCCCGCTGGGGGCGAGCAGCCCCGAGGCGGCCTGCGCCGAGCGGCTGCAGTTCACCGTGGGCACCGGCCCCTGCATCGAGGCGCAGCAGACGCGGCAGCCGGTCTTCGCCGTCCTCGCCGACCTGCACCGCCGGTGGCCGCCCTACGCGGAGCTGCTCGTCGTCCAGACGCCCTTCCGCGCGGCGGTCGCCCTCCCGCTGCGGGAGGACCTCGCCGGCGCGGGGGCGCTGGACCTCTACTTCACCGACGAGACGTCGGTCCCCGAGCTCGACGTGTTCTCCGCCGTGGCGGTCGGCGAGATGGTCACCGCTGCCCTGACCGAGGCGGCGGTGTGGTCGGACTGGCCGGCCGAGAGCGGCCCGGCCTGGCTGCACGGGCCGGAGGCGGTCCGCCGGGCGGCGGTGCTGCGGGCGGCCGGCCGCGCGGGCCTGGCCCTCGACACCGACGCGGCCACCGCGCTGGTGATCCTGCGCGGTGCGGCCTACGCCACTGGGTGCTCCGTCGAGGAGCTCGCCGAGGACCTCGAGGCCGGCCGGCTGGACCTCGACGACGTCGTCCCCGACCGGCGCCCCTGACGCTCACCCGTGTGACGGTTCCCGCAGGTCAGCGCGGGAATTGGACCCCCCGCAGGAGCGCTGTCCACCCACGTGGCAGCCGCACCCTCGCCGTCCGCCGTCCCGACTGCTCCCGTCCCCTCCCCCACCCGCCTGCTCGACGTGCGCACCGTGTACGCCGAGCCGGCCGCCCTCGACTCCGCCCGCGGCCGTGACGTGCTCGCCCGCTTCCCGGCGGCCGAGATCGTCGAGGTCCCCTCGCACTGGCAGATCCCCGAGCTCAACGGCAACGAGGGCAACGTCGAGCGCTGGGTGCGCGTCAAGACCGAGACGCTGGTGCTCGGCGTCAAGAAGTCGCTGTCGGCCCGGCCCAACAGCCGCTCGTCGAACTGGATCGCGCCCTCGACGGCCAATGGCTGCGCGATGGCGTGCGCGTACTGCTACGTCCCGCGCCGCAAGGGCTTCGCCAACCCGATCACCGTGTTCACCAACATCGAGCAGATCACCGGGTACGTGCGCCGGCACGTCGCCCGGCAGGGCGTCAAGGCCGAGCCCGACCAGTGCGACCCGGTCAGCTGGGTCTACGACATCGGCGAGAACAGCGACTGCTCGGTCGACGCGCTGGTCAGCGACAACGTCGCCGACCTGGTCGCCACCTTCCGCGAGCTGCCCACCGCCAAGGCGTCCTTCGCCACCAAGCACGTCAACCGGCAGCTCCTCGACCTCGACCCGCAGGGCCGCACCCGCATCCGGTTCTCGCTCATGCCCGACGCCGACTCGAAGCTGATCGACGTCCGCACCAGCCGCATCGCCGAGCGCGTCGCCGCCGTCGACGACTTCGTCGAGGCCGGGTACGAGGTGCACCTCAACCTCTCGCCGGTGGTGCTGCGCGACGGGTGGGAGGCCGACTGGGCGCAGCTGCTGCGGCAGCTCGACGACACCCTCTCCCCCGCGGCCAAGGCCCAGGCGGCCGCCGAAGTGATCCTGCTGACCCACAACCGCGACCTGCACGAGGTCAACCTCGGCTGGCACCCCAAGGCCGAGGACCTGCTGTGGCGGCCGGACATCCAGCAGCCCAAGCGCAGCCAGAACGGCCAGTGGAACGTGCGCTACCGCAACGACGTCAAGCGGGCCGGCGTCGAGCGGCTGCAGGAGCTGATCGCGCACCACGCGCCGTGGCTGCGCGTCCGGTACGCGTTCTGATGCGGCTCTCGCTGCTCGACCGGTCCCGCTCCCGCGCCGGGGAGCCCGACGCCGCGGCGCTGACCGGCACCGTCGAGCGGGCGGTGTCCGCCGAGCGGCTGGGCTACGAGCGGTTCTGGGTGGCCGAGCACCACGGGTGCCCGGCATCGCCGGTGCCGCCCCGGCGGTCCTGCTGGCCGCCGTCGCCGGCCGGACGACGGGCATCCGGCTGGGCTCGGCGGGCGTCATGCTGCCGCACCACCAGCCGCTCGTCGTCGCCGAGCAGTTCGCCACCCTGACCGCGTTCGCCCCGGGCCGGGTCGACCTCGGCCTGGGCCGCTCCCCCGGCTTCACCCCGCCGGTGCGCCGGGCGCTGCGCGAGACCGAGCGCGACTTCGCCGCCGACCTCGCCGAGCTGCGCGCCTACGTGACCGGGACGGCGGAGATCACCCTGCACCCGCGCCCCGCCGGGGACGTGCGCCTGGTGGTCCTGGCCACCGACCGCGGCCTGGAGGTCGCCGCGGAGCTGGGCCTGCCGGTGGTCGTGGGCGGTCCGCTGCTCGGGGTGGGCGGCGACCCCGGCCCGGGCCGGGAGGCGCTGGCCCGCTACCGCCGCACCTACCGCCCCTCGGCGCAGGCGCCCGAGCCGGAGGTCGCCATCAGCCTCGACGTGCTCGTCGCCGACACCGCCGCCGAGGCCGCCGACCTGCTGCTGCCCGAGGCGTGGGCGATGGCGCAGGCGCGCACCACCGGCGTCTTCCTGCCGCTGGAGCCGGTCGCGGCGGTCCGGGCCGCCCCGATGAGCGGGGTCCAGCGGCGGCACCTGGAGCGGACCGCGGCCGCGGCGGTGGCCGGCACGGCCGACCAGGTGGCCGCGCGGCTGGCCGAGCTGGCCGAGCGGACGGGCGCCACGGAGCTGGTGGCCGCCGGGAGCACGTTCGACCGCGCCGCGCTGGCCGCCTCCGACGAGGCGCTGGCCCGGCTGCTCGGCGCTCACCCCGTCTCGCCCGTGTCCCCGTGCGGGGCGCCGACCGGCTTGGACTCCGGCGACCCCCGCTGACGCAGGTAGACGGCGAACACCGCCATCGAGCCGACGGCGAGCATCTCCGACTGCCAGTTCTGGAGGGTGCGGCTCCAGAAGTCGGCGCGGCCGAGGTACCCGGCCCAGCTGACCGGGTCGGCGTGCGACTGCAGCTGCTCGCTGTTGTACGCCGTCCACCCCGCCACCGACGTCGCGCCCCAGGTGAGCAGGAACAGCGCACCCATCAGCAGGCCCAGCGAGCGGGAGAACAGCGTCGCCCGCCAGCCACCGGCACGCACCCACGGGGGCGAGTCGCTCCGGGCGGAGGGGCCCGTCCGCTGCTCCTCGTCGGACTCCGTGCCCACCTGGTCCAGCTCCTTCGACTCCGCCGAGCCGCGCTGCACCAGCCACACGGTCGCGAAGACGTAGAGGAAGAACTGCAGGTACTCCGACTGCCAGTTCTCCATGACGTCGACGGCGAACGACGACGAGGTCACGTAGTCGACGAGCGAGACCGGGTCGAGGCCCTGGCCGAGCCGCTGCTCGCTCTCCTCCGCCGCCCCGGACACCGCCTGCCCGACGAGCGTGACGAGGAACAGCGCACCGAAGGCGAGGCTCAGCCCGTTGTCCCGGAGGCGGCGCGGCACCGGTGTCACCGCCCCAGCAGCGCGAGCACGACGCAGTAGGCGACGCCGCCGAGCACGGTCAGCAGGTAGGCCAGGAAGACGGCACGGACGGAGCTCACGACCCCTCCACCAGGCAGTCGTAGCGGTCCTCGTCCGAGTGCGTGCAGCCGGCTGCGGCGACCCGCCAGCCGTCGGTCGTCTCGGTGAGGAAGAGCGTGTCGTCGGTGAGCCGCACCTGGGCCTCCGTGCCCCACACCTGGGCGGACTCGACCCCGCCGGTCCCCAGCCGCAGGTCCTGCAGCGCCGTGGCGCAGCCGGCCGGCTCCTCGTGCTCGAGGCTCTCGACGGCGGCCTCGGTGAGCAGCGCGCAGCGGTCGAGGGGGTCGCCGGCGGCGAAGTCCCCGGCCACCTCCTCGACCTCGGGCAGGTGGACGTCGGAGCACCCGGTGGGCAGCAGGAGGGCACCGGCCGCGAGGACGGCCGGTGCCGCTCCGACGCGCATGCCGCCTCCTCCCGCCCGCAGCCCCGCTGCTGAGGTGATCGTGAGCCGGACGGAGTGGTTCCGCCAGTCGGCCGTCACCCGGTCGTGGCCCTGACCTGGGGCACTACCGTGGGGGCGTGGCGCGGGTCGTGGTGGTCGGCGCGGGGCTCGGCGGTCTGGCCGCCGCCGCGCGGCTGGCGACGCTGGGCCACCGGGTCACCGTCCTCGAGCAGTCCGACGGCGTGGGCGGCAAGCTCGGCTGGTACGCCCGCGACGGGCACGCGTTCGACACCGGTCCGAGCCTGGTCACCCTGCCGCAGGTGCACCGCGACCTCTTCGACGCCACCGGCGGCCCGCTGGAGGACGCGCTCGACCTCCAGCGCCTCGACCCCGCCGTCGCCTACCTCTTCCCCGACGGCACCCGGCTGGCGGTGCCGGGCCACCTCGCGCAGGTCCCCGCCGCGCTCGACGGGGCGCTCGGGGAGGGCGCCGGCGCGCAGTGGCGGGCGCTGCTGGACCGCGCCGAGGCGATGTGGGCGATCACCGAGCAGCCGTTCCTGCGCTCGCCGCTGCGCGGGGCGGCCACCCTCGCCCGGCTGGCGCGCGACCCGGTCGACGTCGGCACCGTGGCGCCCTGGCAGACGCTGCGCGGCCTGGGCGCCCGCTACCTCCGCGATCCCCGGCTGCGGGTGCTGCTCGACCGCTACGCCACCTACTCCGGCTCCGACCCGCGCCGCGCCGCGGCGGTGCTGGCCACCGTCCCCTACGTCGAGCAGGCGTTCGGCTCCTGGTACGTCCGCGGTGGGCTGCACCGGCTGGCCGAGGCGGTGGCCGACCGCGCGCGCGACCGGGGCGCGCAGATCCGCACCGGCACCCCGGTGCGGCGGGTGCTGCGGAACGGCGGGCGGGTGGCCGGGGTCGAGCTCGCCGACGGCGGGGAGATGACCGCCGACGTCGTCGTCTCCGGTGCCGACGCCACCGCCCTCTACGCCGGGTTGCTGCCCCCCGACCGGCGCACCCGCGCCGTCCGTCGCGGTCTGACCCGGGCGACGCCGTCGCTGTCGGGGTTCGTGCTGCTGCTGGCGCTGCGCGGCCGCACGCCGGGACTGGCGCACCACACCGTGCTCTTCCCCGACGACTACGACGCCGAGTTCGACGCCGTCTTCGGCACCGGCCGTCACCGTGGCGTCCCCTGCCCGGTGCCCGACCCGACCGTCTACGTCAGCGCGCCCGACGACCCCGCCACCCGGCCCGACGACGACAGCGAGTCGTGGTTCGTGCTGGTCAACGCCCCGCGGCACGACCCCGACGGCGGCGTCGACTGGGACGCCCCCGGCCTGGCCGACCGGTACGCCGCGCGGGTGCTGGACGTCATGGCCGCGCGCGGGCTCGACGTCCGCGACCGGCTGCGCTGGTGCGTGCCCCGCACCCCGGCCGACCTGGCCCGCGAGACCGGCAGCGTCGGCGGCTCGATCTACGGCACGTCGAGCAACGGCGCCCGCGCGGCCTTCATGCGGCCGGGCAACGCGGCGCCGGTGCGCGGGCTCTACCTGGTCGGCGGGTCGTCGCACCCCGGCGGCGGGCTGCCGCTGGTCGCGCTGTCGGCGGAGATCGTCGCCGGCCTGGTGGGCCCCGCCTGAACCCGACGCCGGGGGGCCAGGGCGCTGGGGCCGGGGCGATGATCAGGTGACCTGATCATGACGTGTCCTCCCGCACGGTGCGCGGTGAGGGAGGACGCGCTGCGGTGAGGGAGGACGGCACCCGATGCGCTCCCCGCGCCGGTCCGGGGGCGGGCGCGTGAGTGGGAGACTCCCCGCCGTGCGGATCGGCTACCTCGGGCCGCTGGAGGTCACCTCCGACGGCCGCCCCGTGGCCGTGCCCGGCGTGCGGCTGCGCCGGCTGCTGCTCCGCCTGGCCGTCGACGCCGGCGCGTGGGTCTCCGGCGACGCGCTGACCGCCGCCGTCTGGCCCGAGGGCGGCACGGCCGACCCCGCCAACGCGCTGCAGTCGCTGGTCTCACGCCTGCGCCGCACCCTCGGCGACCCGGCGCTGGTGCAGCAGTCCCCGGCCGGCTACCGGCTCGCAGTCGACCCCGAGGACGTCGACGCCGTCCGCTTCACCCGCCTCGTGACCGCTGCCGGGACCGAGCCCGACGGCGCCGCCGCGCTCGCCGCGCTGGACGCCGCGCTGGCGCTGTGGCGCGGCCGGCCGCTGCAGGAGGACGACTCCCCCGACGCGACCGGCCCCCGGACGGCGCTGGAGGAGCTGCACCTCGGGGCCCGGCGCGAGCGCGCCGCCCGGCTGGTCGCCGCGGGCCGGGCCGCCGAGGCGCTGCCGGTCCTCGAGCAGCTCACCGCCGAGCACCCGCTGCGCGAGGACCTCGCCGCGGTCCTGCTCAACGCGCTGGCCGCCGCGGGCCGTCCCGCCGACGGGCTGGCCGCCTACGAGCGGCTGCGCGCCGCGCTGGCCGACGGCCTCGGCACCGACCCCTCCGCGCAGGTGCGCGACCGGCACCTGGCCCTGCTCCGGCTGGACGAGGAGCCCCCGCGGCCGGGCAGCAACCTGCGGGCGGCGGTCACCAGCTTCGTCGGCCGCGACGACGACGTCCGCGCCGTCCGCGAGCGGCTCGGCGCCGGCCGGCTGGTGACCGTGGTCGGCGCCGGCGGCGCGGGCAAGACCCGGCTGGCCGGTGAGGTCGCCGTGCAGGTGCTGGCCGACTCCGCCCGGCCGGCCGTCCCCGACGGCGTGTGGCTGACCGAGCTTCGCCCCGGTGGGCGACCCGGCAGCGGTACCGCAGGCGGTGCTCGACGCGCTCGGCGTCCGCGAGGTCGCGCTCCCCGACCAGCACACCGACCGGCACCGCGGCGACGCCCAGGCGCGGCTGGTGGCGCACCTGCGGGACGCGCGCTGCCTGCTCGTCGTCGACAACTGCGAGCACGTCGTCGACGCCGCCGCGGACCTCGTGGCCGACCTGCTCGGCCGCTGCCCGGGGGTCCGGGTGCTGGCCACCAGCCGGGAGCCGCTCGGCGTCGACGGCGAGACGCTGCACCCGCTCGGCCCGCTCGCCGTCCCCACCGAGGGCGCGACCGCCGCGGAGGCCGCGGCCAGCCCCGCCGTCCGGCTGCTGCTCGACCGTGCCCGGGCGGTGTCGGCCGACGTGACCGTGGACGACGCGGTGGTGGAGGTGGTCCGCCGGCTCGACGGGCTGCCCCTGGCCATCGAGCTGGCCGCCGCGCGGCTGCGGGTGCTGACGCCGGCGGAGCTGGCCGGCCGGCTGGCCGACCGCTTCCGGCTGCTCACCGGCGGCCGGCGCACCGCCACCCCGCGGCACCGGACGCTGCGCGCGGTGGTCGAGTGGAGCTGGGAGCTCCTCGGCGCCCGGGAGCGCGAGGTGGCCGAGCACTTCTCGGTGTTCGCCTCCGGCGCGACCGAGGACGCCGTCGCCGCCGTCTGCCCGTCCTGGCGCGCGGGGGCCGCCCGCGACGAGCTGGCCGACGTCCTGGCCGCGCTGGTGGACAAGTCGCTGCTCACCACTCTGCACACCCCCGGCGGCACCCGCTTCCGCATGCTCGAGACGCTGCGCGAGTACGGCGCCGAGCGCCTGGCCGAGGACGGCCGGGCCGCGGCCGCCCGCGACGCGCACGCCCGCTGGTACGCCGCGCTCGCCGCCCGGTGCGACCCGCTGCTGCGCGGCCCCGCCCAGCTGGAGGCGCTGCGGGTGCTCGACACCGAGCACGAGGACGTGCTGCTCGCGCTGCGGCACCTGGTCGACACCGGCGACGCGGCAGCCGCGCTCGAGCTCGTCGTCGACCTGTCCTGGTACTGGACCCTCCGCGAGAACGAGCGGGAGTCGGTGCGCTGGATCGGCGCCGTTCTGGCACTGCCCGGCGCCGCCGACTCCCCGCTGGCCCCGTTCGCCGACGCCATGCGGGGGATGATGACGTCGTACGCGGACTCCGACGGCCGTCCCGGCCGGGAACCAGCGCGGCTGCGCCTGCTCAGCGACCGGCTGGCACCGGTCGAGGGACTGCGTCCGGCGCTCACGGTGCTGCGGCCGCTGCTGCTCATGATGGCCGGCGCACCCGAGGACGCCGCGCCGCTGCTCGAGCGGGCCCTCGCCGCCGAGGACCCGTGGGTCCGCGCCAGCGCCCGCCTGATCCGGATGGCGTTCGCCCAGAACGACGCCGACCTGGCGTCGCTGCGGGCCGAGGCGGCCACCGGGCTGGCCGAGTGGGAGGAGCTCGGCGACCGCTGGGGCATCGGCGCGCTGCTGTCGGGGCGCGGCCAGGTGCGCACGCTCGACGGCGACCTCACCGGCGCGGCCGAGGACTACGAACGGGCCCAGCAGCTGGTCCGCGAACTCGGCGGCACCAGCGACCACCTGCTGGTGACCATGCGCCTGGCCGACCTGCGGCTGCGCGCCGGGGACGTCGAGGGCGCCCGGCGGCACCTCGCGACGATGCGGGCCGCGCGCTCCCTCGGCGCGGTCGAGGTGCTGCGCTCGGTGCTCGTGGCCGCGACCACGGGCTCGGTGGCGATGGCCGCCGGCGACCTGGACGGCGTCCGCGCGGGCTACGAGGCGCTCGCCGCCGTCCTCGCGGGACTGTCGGTGCCGGCGCCGCACTCCGAGCACATCGGCGCGGTCGGGCACGCCGCCGCGGGACTGCTCGCCCTGCACCTCGGCGACCTCGCCGCCGCGGGCGGTGGCCGCCGGGGTGACCCCGGTCAGCTCGCCGAGCAGCGCACGCACCTCCGGCAGCCGGCCGGCGTCGACCGGCCGGACCCGCAGCCGCTGACCGCCGACGTGGCGCTTGAGCCCGTCGGGGGTGTCGTGGGCGATCACCCGCCCGCGGTCGATGACGGTGATCTCGTCGGCCAGCGCGTCGGCCTCCTCCAGGTACTGCGTGGTCAGCAGGACGGTGGCGCCGTCGGCGACGACCCGGCGGACGACGTCCCACATCTCCTCCCGCTTGGCCGGGTCCAGGCCCGTCGTCGGCTCGTCGAGGAAGACCACCGACGGCCGGCCGACCAGGCTGGCGGCCAGGTCGAGGCGCCGGCGCATGCCGCCGCTGTAGGTCCTGGCGGTGCGGCCGGCGGCCTCGGACAGGTCGAACCACTCGAGCAGCTCGGCCGCCCGCGCCTTCGCGTCGCGGATGCGCAGGCCGAGCAGCTGGCCGATGAGCACCAGGTTCTGGGTGCCGGTCAGGTCCTCGTCGACCGAGGCGTACTGCCCGGTGAGCCCGACGACCGACCGGACGGCGGCCGGGTCGGCGAGGACGTCGTGGCCGGCGATCCGCGCGCGGCCGGCATCGGGCCGGACCAGGGTGGCCAGGCACCGGACGGCGGTGGTCTTGCCCGCGCCGTTGGGCCCGAGGACCCCCAGCACGGTGCCCTGGCGGGCGGACAGGTCGACGCCGGCCAGTGCCTGGGTGTCGCCGAAGCGCTTGGTGAGGCCCTCGGCCTCGATGACGGTGGTCATGCAGCTCTCCTCTCGTCGTCGGCGTCGACGGTGGAGGAGGGCGCTGGCACGGCCCGCACGCGGCGCTGGCACGGCTCGGGGCCCGGTGTCAGCGCCGGCCGGGACCCCGCGCGGGAGGACCGCCGTCGGTGGCCCGTGCGAGGGTCGGCGGGTGCGCACCGACCCGCCGGAGGACGCCTCCGAGACCGTCCAGGTCACCGGCTTCCTCGCCTACCAGCGCGAGACGCTGCTGCTGAAGACCGAGGGCCTGACGCGGGAGCAGTTGGCGCGGACGCTCCCGCCGTCGTCGATGACCCTGGCCGGGCTGCTGTACCACCTGGCCTACGTCGAGGAGTCGTGGTCGGTGGAGGACTTCGCCGGCCGGCCGGCGCCCGAGCCGTGGGCCGGTGTCGACTGGTCGGCCGACCGGGACTGGGAGTGGCACGCCGCCGTCGACCTGGAGCCGGAGGTGCTGCGCGAGCGCTACCGGGAGGCGTGCCGGCGCACCGACGAGGTCGTGGCGGCCACCGGCGACCTGGACGCGCTGTCGGCGGTGCCGCTGCGCACCGGGAATCGGTTCAGCCTGCGCTGGGTGTTGCTGCACCTGCTCGAGGAGACCGCCCGGCACAACGGGCACGCCGACCTGCTGCGCGAGGCCGTCGACGGCGTCGTCGGCGAGTGAGCCCTACTGCGCGAGCTCGGTCGCCCAGGCGGCGACGCCGATCTCGCCGGTGGTGCCGGCGTCGACCCACATCGGCAGCACCTGGCCGGGGTCGCCGGGCACGGGGACGACGCGCAGCGCCTGCCCCTCGGTGAGCCCGCCGTCGGTGACCGTGGCCGACCACGAGACGCCGGTGACCGCGCTCTCCCCCGGCTGCAGCACCAGCGGCGCCGGTCCCGGGTCGCGGACCATGTAGGTCGAGTCGTGGGCCACGGTGAACGGCAGCGGGCGGCCCGCCCCGTCGAGGACGGCGACGTCGGCGTAGCCGGTGACCTCCCGCGGCCGGTCGCCGCAGTTGGTGACCGTGACGACGACCGCGCGGTGGCCGAGACCGGCGTCGACCCCGCCCGCGGTCACCAGCAGACCCAGCGGCGAGCAGGTGGGCGCCGCGGTCGTGGGCGGCGCCGGCACCGGGGCGGGTGCCGGGGACGGCGTCGTCGGCACCGGCGCGGCCGCGGTCGGGTCCGGCGCCGGAGGCACGCCGATCCCGGCCGCGTCCGAGGCGGTCGGCAGGCGCGCGGCCAGCAGCACCAGGCCGGCGACGGCGACCACGGCGAGGGCCACGAGCAGCGGAGCCAGACGGCGGGCACGGGACGACGGCACGGGCGCATCCTGCCCCGGCGCGGCGGCCCGGTCGGGGACGCGGCGGCGTCCTCAGCCGCGCGCCGCCCCCAGGCCCAGCACGGCGGCCAGGCCCAGCACGCTGCGCGGGGCGTAGGCCGCCCGCCACAGCCCGCCGTGGACGGCGGCGTGCGCCTCGTCCTGCCACGGGTGCTCGTGCCGCGGGCCGCCGCCGGTGTGCAGGTCGTGCACCAGCAGGGCGGCCATGAGCACGTTGGACGTCGCGGGCTCGAACACCTCGACGCCGAAGCGGTGGGCGCCGGCGTAGGCCGCGGCCAGCGCACGGTTCTTGACCACCGAGCGGGTGCGGGTGGGCGGCGCGACGTTCATCGACACCGTCGTCCCGGCCGCCCGCGCGACCGTGGCCCGCCACCGCTGCAGCCGCTTGGCCAGCGCGTAGTTCGGGCCCTGCTGGGCGACCAGGTCGTCGCTGATGCCGGGGTCGGCGCCGGGGACGTAGGCCCGCTGCAGCAGCCGGCCCGCGGACAGGGTCCGCAGCGGACGGCCGACGAGCTTGCCGAACCGCGAGCGGTCCGCGTAGTTGCGTACGGACTGGGCCACGGCCTCCCCGGGGACGGCGAAGACGTCGGTGGGGGTGGCGAGGAAGGCCAGCGCCGTCTCCGGCCGGGCGTCCTGCAGGCGCACGGTGAGCGCGTCGACGGCCGCCGAGACCCGCACGTTGAGCGCGCCGTCGGCGTAGACGTAGTCGCCGAGGACCGGCTCGCCGGGCAGCCCGGCCAGCCAGTCGGCGACGGCGGGCACCTCACGCACCAGGTCGGCCCCGGCGCCGGCGGGCAGGTCGCCGCCGGTGGCGACCAGCAGCCTCCCGGCGCCGCGGCGGGCGGTGTCGAGCACCCGCCGCCACAGGTCCGGCCGGGGCAGGTCGACGCCGGCCACGGTGGCGCCCCAGCGCAGCAGCGCGGTCAGCGGCCCCATCTCCGCGCCGGCGCCGAGCACGGCCACGGTGCGCCCGGGCAGCGCGAGCCACTCCGGGTGGGCGGCCACGGTGCGCACCGCCTCGGCCGCCGTCGGCTCCATCACGCCGTACTCGACCCAGGTGTCCAGCCGCCGCTGCAGCTCCGCGCCGCGCAGCCGCCGGCCGTGGAAGGGCAGCGTGAGCTCGCGCTCGGGCTCGGCCTGCCCGGTCACCTCGCGCGTGGCGAGCACCCGGCCGGCCGGCGCGGTCCGCAGCGCGTCCAGCGGCTGCTCGCCGTCCTCGCCGCTCACCCGCAGCCGGCGGGAGACGGCGTCGAGCCCGGCGCCGGCGATGGTCAGCGCCGCCTCCGGGGAGGCCAGCCCGGCCTCGACCAGCCGCCGGAAGTGCACGAGGTAGCCGGCCCGCCAGTTGGTCTCCTGCTCGGCGGCGCGGGCCCCGACCGCGTCGACCGGGCGCAGCGCGTCGGCGACCACCGCACGCCCGACCGCCGCGGTGCTGCGCCGCCCGTCGGGGCCGACGGGGAAGACGACGCCGGTGTCGTCGTCCATCAGTCGGCCACCGTGGGCGGCGGGTCGAGCGGGGCGCCGGCCTCCAGCCAGCGCAGCAGGGTGCGAGCGCCGAAGCCGGTGCCGCCCTTGACCACCTCGGCGTCGTCGGAGCCGGCCCGCGCGGGACCGGCCACGTCCAGGTGCGCCCAGGGCAGGTCGCCGGCGAAGGGCCGCAGGAACAGCGCCGCGGTCGTGCCGCCGGGGTTGCCGGGGGCGTTGTTGGCGTCGGCGACGGCGCTGTCGAGCAGGTCGGCGTACTCCTCGGCCAGCGGCATCCGCCACACCCGCTCGCCGGCGTGCAGCGCCGCGGTGGACAGCGCGGTGGCCAGCCCGTCGGTGGTGGCGTAGAGGCCGGCCGTCCGGGTGCCGAGCGCGACCTTCATCGCGCCGGTCAGCGTGGCGACGTCGACCAGCACCGTGGCGCCCAGCTCCAGGCGCCCCCACGCCAGGCCGTCGGCGAGCACCATGCGGCCCTCGGCGTCGGTGTTCTGCACCTCGGTGGTGCGCCCGCCGACGTGCCGGACGACGTCGGCCGGCCGGTAGGACGAGCCCGACACCGCGTTCTCCGCGGCCGGGACGACGGCGGTGACCGCGACCGGCAGCCCGAGGCGGGCGGCGGCGTCGAGCGCGGCGAGCACCGCGGCCCCGCCGGCCATGTCGGTCTTCATCTCCCGCATGCCGGCCGTGGGCTTGATCGAGATGCCGCCGGTGTCGAAGGTGATGCCCTTGCCGACCAGCACCGGCCGGGCGGGGCCGGCGCCGGGCGGCTCGTAGGCGGCCACGACGACGCGCGGTGGGGACGCCGAGCCACCGCCCACGGCGAGCACGCCGCCGAAGCCGCCGTCGGCGAGCTCCTCGGGTCCGAGCACGGTGACCGTCACGTGCGGCAGGCCGGACAGCCGCCGGACGGCCTGCTCGGCCAGCCACGCCGGGTCCTTGGTGTTGCTGGGGGTGTTGACCAGGTCGCGCGCCCAGGCCACGGCGGAGCCGGTGACCTCCCCGGCCCGGGCGGCGGCGACCACGGCCGGGTCGGCGCCGTCGGCGGCGACGACGGCGACCGTGGCCAGGCGCGCCGGGTGCGGGGTGGAGGTCTCGCGGAAGCGGTAGCCGGCGAGCAGGGCGGCCTCGACGGCGGCGCGCACCTCGTCGGTGCCGGCCGGTCCGGCTGCGCCGTCGACGGGCAGGACCAGCCGGGTGGCGCCGGACTCGGCGAGCGTCTGCGCGCGGCGGACGGCGGTGGAGACGTAGCCGCGCAGGTGCGGCAGGGTGCCGTCGCCCAGGCCGACGGCGACGACGCTGCGCGGGCGGCGGCCGGGAACGGGCAGGTTCGTGATCGTGCCGGCCCGGCCGGTGTTGCCGGTGTCGCGCAGGGCGCCGGCGAGCAGTTCGGCCGGCACGGGCGCGGGGGTGCCGGGCGCCGGGGAGCTCAGCCAGGCGGGGAGCGCGCCGTCGGCGCCGACCGGGACGGCCAGGACGTCGTCCTCGCCGAGGGCGGGCAGGGTGGTCAGCAGGTCGACCCGCGGCAACGGGGCGGCCCCGGTCGCCGGCGTGCTGCCGGCGGCCGGGGCCGCGTCGTCGTGCGCGGGGCTGCCCGGGGGCAGCTGCGCTCCGGCGCTCAGCTGGTCGCGCCCTTCAGGGCCTCGGAGAGCGCCGCGGCCTCGTCGGGCGACAGCTCCACGACCAGGCGACCGCCGCCCTCGAGCGGCACCCGCATGACCAGGCCGCGCCCCTCCTTGGTGACCTCGAGGGGACCTTCACCCGTGCGCGGCTTCATGGCCGCCATGCGTGCCTCCTTCGCCGGCCACCCGCGACCCTGTGCGGCTGCGGTGTGGCTGTCCTTCGTGCAGTGAGCTCCGGGACCAATGATCCCGTATCCCGGTCGGGGCACCAACCGGGGCCCCCTGGCGGGTGGCTCCGGGGGCCGCCCTGAAGCACGTGCTCACGTGGTCGTCGACCATGCCGGTGGCCTGCATCAGCGCGTAGGCGGTGGTCGGTCCGACGAAGACGAAGCCCCGCCGCTTGAGCTCCTTCGCCATCGCCGCCGACTCGGGGCTGGTGGCGGGGACGTCGGCCAGCGTGGCCGGCCGCGGGCGCGGTCCCGGCGGCGCGAACGACCACAGCAGCGCGGAGAGCCCCTCGGGGACCTGCTGGGCGGCGCGGGCGTTGCGGACCGCGGCGGCGATCTTGGCGCGGTTGCGGACGATGCCGGCGCCGGCCAGCAGCCGCGCCTCGTCGTCCGGACCGAACCGCGCCACGGCGTCGATGGAGAACCCGGCGAACGCGGCGCGGAAGGCCGGCCGCTTGCGCAGGATGGTGATCCACGCCAGGCCCGACTGGAACGCCTCGAGGCAGAGCCGCTCGAACAGGGCGTCGTCGCCGTGCAGCGGGGTGCCCCACTCCTCGTCGTGGTAACGGACGTACTCCGGGGCGCTGTCGCCCCACGCACAGCGCACGCGGTCCACGGCCCGACCGTAGCCGCGGGCTCCGACGGTCCTCCGTGCTCGACGGCCGGCCATCCGGACGGATGGTCCCCGCGGGACCCGGGAGCGGTTCCCTGCGACGAGGGCCGGGGTCCGCTGGTGCCCGGTCCGACCACCTCCCCCGCGCGGCCCGGCGTGCGCGCGGCGCGTGCCGTGCCGGCCCGGTGAGCGGCGCCCTGGCGGCCCAGCTGCTGGTCCTGCCCCCACCCGGGCGCGGCCGGAGCCACCTGACCCCGCCGTGCGCGCCCGGTCAGGCCGCGGCGGTCACCGCGGCCGCGGTGGCCGACACCCTCGACGCGGTGCGGGCCACGCCGGTCGCGCGCCGGGTGGTCGCCCTCGACGGTGCTGCCGGCGACGGTGCTGCCGGCGACGGTGCTGCCGGCGACGGCACCGTGGGCGACGGCACTGCCGGCGACCTGGACCTGTCCGGCTGCACGGTCCTCCCGCAGGCCGACGGCGACCTCGGCACCCGGCCGGCCGCCGCCTTCGCCGACGCGATGGGGCCGGCCGGGGTGGGCCTGCCCACGCTGCTCATCGGCACGGACACCCCGCAGGTGACACCCGCGCTGCTGGCCGCCTGTCTCGTCCGGCTCCTGTCGGCGGGTCGGGGGACGGCCGTGCTCGGCACCACCCCGGACGGCGGCTGGTGGGCGCTGGGCCTGCACTCGGCCTGCCCGGCCCAGGTGCTGCCGGAGGTGCCGATGTCCGGGCCCGACGCCGCCGAGCGCGCCCGCGCGGCCCTCACCGACGCCGGGGTCACCGTGCTCGACCTGCCCGAGCTCGCCGACGTCGACCGCTTCCCCGGGGCGCTGTCGGTGGCCGAGGCCTGCGGGCCGGGCACCCGCACCGCCCGGGTGGTGGCCGAGGTCGCCGCCGTCCTCGACGGCGGCGCGGACCGGGCCGGCGTCAGCCGCGGGGCACCGTCACCGTCCCGTCGGTGAGGTCCTTGACGTAGAGGTCGCGGAGCCGGTTGGTGTCGGTCGGCGCCAGGGCCTGCGTCGTCACGACCACCCGGCCGCCGTCCACGGCCGCCAGCCGGCCGTACTCCGCGCTCGTGACCGTCCCGGTCGGGCCGCTCGTCACGCGGCCGGAGGCGTCGGCGGTGGCCAGGTCAGCCCGCCGCCGTCGAGGTCGCGGCGGTAGTGGTCGGTGTGGCCGTTGCCGTCGGCGGGCAGCGCCGCGGCCGCGGTGGCGAAGAAGCCGTAGCGGCCGGTCGGGTCGAGCTCGACCTGGTGCTCCCACACCGCCGTCTGCCCACTGCCCATCGCGACGACGGCGCCGGTGGCGGTGTCGACACGGTGGGCCACGCCGGTCGGCCCGCCGGCGGTCGGCGTCGACGTGGTCACCTTCGCGGCGGTCACCAGGGCGACGTGGCGGCCGTCGTCGCTGATCGCGACGTCCCCGGCGTCGCGGTACACGCCGAACTCCGTCGTCCGCCCGGCGGCGACCACCGACGAGACCACGACGGCCTGCCCGGCACCGGGACCGGACAGGCTCTTGCGGTAGAGCACGACCGGGCCGGTGCCGCCCGCGGCCGGGAAGAGCGCGAAGCGGCCGTCGGGGGTGACGGCGAGGGCGGGGCCGGTGGGCGTGCGCCCGAGCTCGCCACCGGCCGACGACGTCGAGACGCGGGTGACCGCGCCGGTCGACAGCCGCTTGGCGAAGACGTCGACGGCGCCGTTGGTGTCGCCGGGCACGAGGTCGGGGCGGGCCGAGTAGAAGAGCACCAGGTCGCCGTCGCCGGAGACGACGACCGTCGGGCTGGTCGCGTACACCGCCGACCCGGTCTGCAGGACGGTGCCCGGCACCGAGGCGTGCACCCGGCCGGCTGCCGGCACGCTGACGAGCTGCCAGGTGCCGTCGCGGGTGTCGAGGCGGTAGACGTCGGCGAGGCGGTTGGTGTCCTCGGCGCGCAGCGCGGCCGTGGTGGCGAGCACGACGTAGCGGCCGTCGTCGCTGACCGCCGGCGCCGCGGCGTTGGTGGGGTCGCTGCTGCCGGTGGCCGACGCCGGCAGCGGGGCGATGCGCCGCGCGGTGCCGGCGGACCGGTCGAGCAGGTACAGCTCGTAGGCGGTGTTCGTGTCGGCCGCCTCCCACCGGGCGGAGGTGCCGATGACGACGAAGCGGCCGTCCGCGCTGGCGGCCACCCCGCCGCTCTGCCCGGCGCCCTCGGCGGGCACCCGCGTCGCCACCGGGGTCACGGTGATCTCGGCGGACGCCGGAGAGACCTGTCCGGCCGCGTCGACGGCGACCACGCGGAAGCGCCGCTCGGTGCCGTTGGCCAGGCCGGTCACCGTCGTCTGGGTGGCCGGTGCGGTGACCGTGGCGACCACGCTGCCGTCCTCGGCGAGGACCCGGTACGCGGTGACGTCGGGCTCGGGGACGGCGGTCCACCGCAGCACGGCCTGCCCGTCCCCGGCGGTCACGGCCGGCGCGGTCGGCGCCACCGGCGGGCGGTCGGGGGCCGGGGTGGCCGGCACGGGGTCGCCGGTAGGTGAGGCGTTGCCGTGGGTGTCCACGGCCAGGAGCCGGTAGGCGTAGGTGGTGTCGTTGACCACGCCCGTGTCGGTCCAGGTCGTGCCGGTGACGCGGGCGGCCTCGACGCCGTCGCGGTGGACGACGTAGGCGGCCAGGTCGGGCTCGGTGTTCGCCGTCCAGGCCAGCTCCACCCGGCCGTCCCGGGCCGTGGCGGTCAGGCCCCGCGGGGTGGCTGGCGGCGTCAGGTCCGTCGGGCGCGCGCTCACCGCCGGATCGGAGGCCGGGGACGCGTTGCCGTGGGTGTCGACCGCCACGAGGCGGTAGGCGTACGTCGTGTCGTTCACGACCCCCGTGTCGGTCCACGTCGTCCCCGTCACGCGCGCCACCTCGACCCCGTCCCGGAGGACGGCGTACACGCCCAGGTCCGGCTCGGGGTCCGCCGTCCAGGTGAGGACGACGCGCCCGTCGCCCCGGACCGCGGCGAGCCCGGTCGGCGCACCCGGTGGGGTCTGGTCGACCGGCCGGGCGGAGGCCACGGGCGTGGAGCTCCCCGACCAGTTTCCCGAGGTGTCGTGCGTCTGCACCGCGTAGCCGTAGGTCTGGTCGGCGACCACCGCGGTGTCGGTCCAGGAGGCGGTGACCCGCCCGGGGAGCAGCCCGGAGACGGGGGTGCCGTTGCGGAGCCCGCGGTAGCCGTCGGCGTCGCCATCGGCGCTGTTCGGCGTCCACGTGACCGTCACCCGCAGGTTGCCGGCGGTGACCGCGACGCCGGTGGGCGCCGCCGGGGCGACGGAGTCGCGCGGGGTGCCGGGCACCGGAGTGCTGTAGGTGGTGCCGACGCCGGAGGACCCGAGGAACGAGGTCTTCGTGCCGACGGTGACCTGGTAGGTGTGGCCGTTGACCAGTCCGCTGACGACCGCGCTGGTGCCCGTGGGGCTGGCCTTGAGGACGCCGTCGAGGAGGACGTCGTAGGCGGACACGAAGCTCTCGGTGGATGCGGTCCAGGACACGGTGAGCGCGCGGTCGGAGCCCACCGCGGACACACCGGTGGGTGGCACGGGGTCGGCGAAGCTCACCGGCTGCAGGTCGGCACCCTGGGGCGCCGACCCCGAGCCGCTCAGCCCGACCGCGCCGACGACGGCGGCCGCCAGGAGGCGGACCACCCACCGGCGTGGCCGTCGCCGTCCCTCGGTGTCGCCCTACCGGGTCACCCTCGTCTCCCCCCGGGCACCCGGGTCGGACAGGCACCGGTGGGAGGTGTCGGACGGCGGAGCGGGGAGTTGAGTCCGGTCCCGTTCGTCAATCCACCAGCCCGTGGCTGCCCCACGTCGCGCCACCGGCGACGCACGACGGGCCGGGTGTCGCATCGTCGCCGCGGACCCGTGCCCCTGTTGCTGTCGAGAGGCACTCCGGATCTGTGGACGCGCCGCTGACCTGCGGATCCAGGTCGCGGGGCGGACTCTACCTCGCTAGACTTCGAACAGGTGATCGAAGTGGTGGGAGGTGTTGTGGACGAGCTGCTCGCCGCACTGGAGGCCCTCGCCGCCGAGGACCTCTCGCCGGCGTTCGGTCCGCAGTTGCTCGACCGCGAGAGGTTCCTCCTGGCCGCGGTCAACCGGCTGACCGCCGAGCTCGCCCGCACCACGCGGCAGTGCGAACTCGCCCAGGCCCCGGAGCACGACGGGTTGAGGTCCATGCCGTCGTGGCTGCGTGGGCACGGCCACCTGTCCCCGACCGAGGCCGGGCGGCTGGTGCGCATCGGGCGGGCGCTGGAGTCGCTGCCCGCAGTGGCGGCCGCCTTCGCTGCCGGCGCGGTGACCGCCGGTCAGGTCGGCGAGATCGCGAGGGTCGTCGAGCCGGACAACGTCGCCCGTGCCGCCGAGCAGGACATCGACCTGGCCGAGGTCGACGCCGCCATGGCGGTCGTGGCTGAACACCAGCCGCACCAGGAGCTGGCGCAGGTGGTCGCCGGCTACCTCGCCCGGCTCGATCCCGACGGCCCCGAACCCGACCCCACCGAGGGGCGGCGGCTGACCATCGTCAAGCACGCCGACGGAACGCTCACCATCCGCGGCGAGCTCGACCCGGTCGGCGGGGAGAAGGTGCAGGCCGCGCTGGAGTCCCACGTGCAGGCCGACCGCCCCGCCGGGGACGAGCGGACCCGCGCCCAGCGGCTGGGGGATGCGTTCGTGCAGCTGTGCGACAACCGGCTGGCGTCGGGGTCGCTGCCGGTGCTGCGCACCGTCAAGCCGCACGTGGCGGTGCGCATCGACCTCGACGACCTGGCCGACCCCGCCACCGGCCCGGCCACCGCCCGGATGGGGTTCGGCGCGGTCGTCTCCGCCGCCCGCGCCCGCTGGATCGCCTGCGACGCCACCATCTCCCGGGTCGTCATGGGCCCCGACGGCGCACCCATCGACCTCGGCCGGGAACAGCGAGTGGCCGACCGCCACCTGCGCCGCGCGGTCGAGCTGCGCGACGGCGGCTGCGTGTTCACCGGCTGCGGCGCCCCCACCTGGTGGGCGGAGGTGCACCACCTGGTGCACTGGCTCGACGGCGGCCCCACCAACCTGGACAACTCCGCCCTGCTGTGCGAGCGGCACCACACCAAGGTCCACCACGGCTTCCGCGTCGAACGACAACCCGACGGCCGCTGGCGCACCTGGCGACCCGACGGCACCGAGATCCGCACCCGACCACCACTCCTGCAACCCGCCGCCTGAGCCGCGACCCGTTCGACCTCCCGAGTCACCGGACACGCCTGCACGACCGGCCGCCGACCACAGCGGACGGTCACGCGGGCGCGCGTGCTGGCCGACCCCGGGGTCGCGCCCGCGGGTGAGCTCCGGCAGGTCGAGGACTATTGGCGTCAGCACCAGGTCGAACGCCACCGCGCCATGCGCATCCGACCACGCGCGCCGGGGCGTCCCGCACCTCCGGACGGCCGCACGGACCATCCGCGTGCCCGTCGCGGCCCGCGGTGCGGCGGCTCCCCGGCGGACGGACCGACAGTCAGGGCACGGCCGCGTCCACCGCCGTCGGGGCCGGTGCGTTGCGCCGGGTGGCGAGCACGCAGCCGACCAGGACCAGCGGCAGGCCGACCGCGAGACCCAGCGTGAACGGCTCGTCGAGCAGCAGCACGCCCGCCAGCACGGCGACGGCCGGGTTGACGAACGTGATGACCAGCGCCCGCTGCGGGCCGGCCTCGCGGATGAGCGCGAAGAACAGCACCAGCGCCAGCGCGGTGCAGACGACGCCGAGCACGACCAGCGACACCAGCGCCGTGGCCGGGGCCGTCGCCACCTGGTCGATCCGCGGCAGCGCGAACGGGGCGTACACCAGCGCGGTGGCGGTCAGGGCGAGCGCGCTGACCGCCACGCCGGGGACGCCGTCCAGCGCGCGGCTCAGGACCAGAGGCGCCGTGCCATAGCCGACGACCACGAACAGCACCGCGAGGAGCGGCAGCAGCGCGACACCCTCGACGTCGAACCCGAGCAGCGCCGCGATGCCGAGCACGCCGAGCCCCATGCCGACCAGTCGCACCGGGGTGAGCCGCTCCTCCTCCCCCAGCAGCCGGGAGGCCAGCGCGGCGACGAAGGGCACCGAGGCCACCAGCAGCCCGGTGAGCGAACTCGACAGCGTGTCCTCGGCGTAGGAGAGCAGCATCCAGGGCCCGGTCATCTCCAGCACCGTGAACAGCAGCAGCGGCCGCCAGTGCCGCAGCGCCGGGCGCACCTCCCCACGGGCGATCGTCAGCGGCAGCAGCAGCGCGGCACCGACGGCGCAGCGGGCGAAGACCACCACCACCGGCGACGTCTCCTCGACGGCGACCTTGATGAGCAGGTAGGGCACGCCCCAGATCACCGACATCGCCAGGAACAGCACCCAGCCCCGACGGCTCACCGGCCGCCTCCGCCCCGTTCGCGCACCCGGTCATCCTGACGGCCCGCCCCGACGGGATCGGCGGCACCCCTTGCAGCACTCCGTGCGTCATTGCTAACGTAAGCGTGGACGCACGGAGCACCGTCCGTCCACCGGCCACCTCCCGGCGCGGCCTCTCCCCGAGGAGCCCCGATGACCACCGTCCCGGACCTCCCCTCCCACCGCCGGGCGCTGCACGCGGTCGACGACGTGGTCGCCGCCGTCCCCGGGGACGCCTGGGATCGCCCGTCGCCGTGCGACGGGTGGACCGCGGCCGACGTCCTCGGGCACCTGGCGACCGGCCAGACCGCCCTCGCCGGGCTGGCCGCCGGCCGGGCCCGGCCCACCCCCGGCTCCGCCCCGGAGCCGCCACGGCACGTCCTCGGCGCCGACCCCGCCGCCGGCTGGCGGGCCGCTCGCGACGCCTCCCTGGCCGGGCTGGCCGCCGGCGACCTCCGCCGTCCGGTCACCACCCCCTCCGGCACCACGACGCTCGCGGACTTCCTCGACCGCCTGGCCGTCGTCGAGCTGCTCGTGCACGCCTGGGACCTCGCCACCGCCGCGGGGGTGGACGCGGCCCTGCCCGCGGACCTCGTGGTCTCGGCGACCGAGCAGGTGCACCGCTCCGCCGCGGTCCTGCGCGGGCCGCGCCGCTACGCCGCCGAGGTCCCCTGGGACGGCGAGCACCCGGTCGACCGGCTGGTCGCCTTCCTCGGCCGCCGTCCCGCCACCCGCCGCCCCGCCACCCGCCTCGCCCGCGTCCCGGCCGGCACCCCGTGAGCGAGCCGCCGGAGGACGCCGTGCTCGGTGCGGCCGTGCGCGCCCTCGCCGAACCCCGGCGCCGCGCCATCCTGCGGCTGGTCGCCGGCACGGAGCTGGCCGCCGGGGAGATCGCCGCCGCCTTCGACGTGACCCGCCCGGCGGTCAGCCAGCACCTCACCGTCCTGCGCTCCGCCGGGCTGGTCACCGAGCGGCGCGAGGGCACCCGCCGGCTCTACCGCGCCGACGCCGGCGGCCTCGCGCCGCTGCGGCAGTTCCTCGAGGAGCTCTGGGACTCCTCGCTCGACCGCGCCCGGCAGCTGGTCGAGGCCGAGCGGGGCCTGTCCGACGACGACGCCACGGCCGCCGGGTGACCGCCGCGGCCGCGCAGCCGGAGCCCATCCGGCGGAGCACCACCGTGCGCAGCGACCAGGCGCACACCTTCGACGTCTTCGTCCGCACGCTCGGCCGGTGGTGGCCACTGGTCCCCTACTCCCTGGGTCACGACGCCGTCGTCGACGTCACCGTCACCCCGGGCATCGGCGGCGAGGTCTACGAGACCCGGCGCGACGGCAGCCGCGCCCGGTGGGGCCGGCTGACCGCCTGGGACCCGCCGGAGCGCTTCGCCATGACCTGGGAGGTCCTCGCCGGGGGTACCGAGGTCGAGGTGGCCTTCCGCCCCCTGGGCCCGTCGCTCACCCGGGTCGAGCTGGAGCACCGGGGCTGGGAGCGGCTCTCCGCGGCGCAGCTCCGCACCGCCACCGCCGCCGCCGGCGGCTACGCCCGCGGCTGGGAGCTCGTCCTCGCCGCCTTCGCCACCCACCTGGAGGGGTCGTGACCCGCGTCCTGTTCCACGCCGTCCACCACCCGCACCCCGACCACCTGGAGGACCTGCTCGGCGCGATGCGGCGGCTCAACGAGCTCGCCGTGGGCATCGAGGGCCTGGAGGAGATCGGCGCCTTCCACGACGCCGACGGCGGGCGCGTGGTCGCCGTCTCGGTGTGGTCCTCGCCGGAGGCGCTGCAGGCTGGCAGCGCCGTCCTCTTCGCCGGCGTGGCCGACCTCCCGCTCGACCAGTGGGAGCGCCGGCCCCGCGAGCTGCTCACGCTGCCGGAGGTGGCCCGCCGGTAGCGTGGCCGCCGTGGACTGGTCGGGGTACGGCACCTTCGTCGCCCTCGCCGTCGTCCTGGTGCTCGTCCCCGGGCCCGACTTCGCGGTGGTCGTCCGCAACACCCTGGCCGGCGGCCGCGGCCGCGGCGCGTGGAGCGCCGTCGGCATCACCGCGTCGAACGTCGTCCAGGGGACGGCGGCCGCCACCGGGCTGGCCGCGGTCGTCGTCCGCGTCGAGCCGCTGTTCCAGGCCGTCCGCTGGCTGGGCGTCGCCTACCTGGCCCACCTGGCCGTGCAGGCGTTCGCCTCCGCGGTCCGCGGCCGGTACACCGCGCTCGACGACGGCGCGACGGCGTCCGGGTCGCCCGCCCTGACCGGCCTGCGCCAGGGCTTCCTCTCCAACGTCACCAACCCCAAGGTGCTGGCCTTCTACCTCGCCGTGCTGCCGCAGTTCCTCGGCCCGGGCACCGCGGTCCCGGTGCTGCTGGCCTACGCGCTGACCCACGCGGCGATCGGGCTGGGGTACCTGCTGCTGCTGGTCGCCGTCCTGCACCGAGCGCGGCGGCTGCTCGCCCGCCGCCCGGTCCGCCGCGCGCTCGACGCGTTCACCGGGTGCGCGCTGCTGGCCTTCGGCGCCCGCCTGGCCGCCGACCGCTAGACGAGCTGTTTCCGGCCCGACGCCGACGGGCAGCGACCGGGCACGCGACGACGGGAGGCCCGGTGGCCGACGCACTCCCCCGCCCGCCGGCCCGGCGGCGGCTGCTGGTCTCCGGCCTGCTGCTGGGCCTGGGCACGGCGGGCGCGGTCGACGAGATCGTGTTCCACCAGCTGCTGCACTGGCACCACTTCTACGACCGGGCCAGCGGCGCGGCCGGGCTGGTCTCCGACGGCCTGCTGCACGCCGGCACGTGGTCGGCCACCGTGGCCGGGCTCGCGCTGCTGGCCGACTCCCGGCGCCGCGGCCGGTTCGCCCCCGCGCTGTGGTGGGGCGCCGTCCTCACCGGGGCGGGGGCCTTCCAGGTCTGGGACGGCGTGGTGCACCACAAGCTGCTGCGGCTGCACCAGGTCCGCTACGGCGTCGACCTCACCGGCTACGACGTCGGCTGGCTCGTACCCGGGGTGCTGCTGCTGGCCGCCGGCATCGCGCTGCTGGTGCGCGCCCGGGCCGCGCCCGCGGCGACGTGACGGCCGCCACGCTCGGCGTCCTGCTGGCGGCGGGCGCCGCCTACGTCGCCGCCACCTGGCGCTGCGGCAGCCCCTGGCCGCTGACCCGCACCGCGGCCTGGCTGCTGGGCCTGACCGCCGCGGGGGTCGCCGTCGCCGGGCCGCTGCGCGCCCACCCCGGCCCGCACCCGGACCTGCACGCCCACATGGCCGGGCACCTGCTGCTCGGCATGGTGGCGCCGCTGCTGCTGGTGCTGGCCGCGCCGGTCACCCTGGCGCTGCGCGCGCTCCCGCGGGCCGCCGCCCGCGGGCTGGCCCGGCTGCTGCGCACCCCGCCCGCGCGGTGGCTCACCGACCCGCTGGTCGCCGTCCCGCTCAACGCCGTCGGGCTCTGGCTGCTCTACGGCACCGGCTGGCACACCGCGCTCGCCGCCCACCCCGCGGCGAGCGCGCTGGTCTGGCTGCACCTGCTGGTCAGCGGTCACCTCGCCACCGCGTCGGTGCTCGCGGTCGACCCCGCGCCGCACCGCCGCCCGGTGGCCGTGCGCGCGCTGGCGCTGGCCGGCGGGGCCGCGGCGCACGACGTCCTGGCCAAGGTCCTGTACGCGCACCCGCCGGCCGGCACCGTCGGCGCCGAGGCCGGCGCGCGGCTCGTGTACGACGGCGGCACCGTGCTCACCCTGGTCACCGCCGCGGTGCTGTGGCGCCGCTGGTACGTCAGCCGCGAGGCGGTGCGGGCGGCCCAGCCCGCGTAGCGCCCGGCTCCCGCGCCCCGGTCAGCGGGTGCGCGCGAAGCGGGCGAAGCGGCGCAGCGAGAGCCGCACCCCGAGGACGACGAACGGCCTGGCCAGCGGCCAGCCCAGCGTGCCGAGCAGCCCGAAGGGCAGGTACAGCCGTTCGGTCCAGACGAACTCGGTGACCTCGCCCGAGGGCCGGACCTCGAAGATGCCGGGCCCCCGCACGATCCGGCCGGTGTGCTGCACGACCACCCGCCGCGGGGGGTCCCACTCGGTGATGACCATGGTGTCGAGGACGCCGAGGTGCCGGCCCCGCCGCCACGGCAGCGGGACCCCGGTGCGCGCGGCCAGCCGGCCACCCACGCCCTGCGCGGGCCCGCCGACGGTCTCGACGTCGGTGGCCAGCATCCACGCGCCCTGCGCCGGCCAGTCGGTGAGCGCCGCCCACACCTGCTCCGGCGGCGCCTCGACCCGGACCCGCTCGACCAGCTCAGGCATCGTGGCGCGCCTCCCGGGCGTCGTGGTCCTCCGCCGGTGCGGCGGTGCGTGCGCCGGCGTCCCCCGCCGGCAGGGTGAGTCCGGGGTCGGTGTCGGCGTCGGCGGCCCGCGCCGGCCGGTCCTGCGCGGCGCGCAGCGCGGCGATGGTCTCGTCGCGCTCCTCGATCGTCTGGGCCAGCTGCTCGAGCAGCCAGTCCACCTCGGTCATGCGGTACCCGCGCACGGCCACCGACAGCTGCAGCGCCCGCACGTCCTCCCCGGTGACCGGCCGGTCGTCGGGCAGCTCCACCGGGGAGCGGTCGAGGTCGGCCGGCGGCTGCGTCTCCCCGCGACCGAGCAGCACCGAGCCGCCGAGGAAGAGCAGCGCCCCGACGACGGCGACCGCGGCCAGCCCGACGAGGAAGGACAGCACGGGTCAGGCCTCGACCGGTTCCACCGGCCCGGACAGCGGCGCCCGCATACCGCCACCGTTGTCGCCCGGCGTCCCGGCCGCCTCGGAGGCCCGGATGCGGGCGAGCACCTCGTCGACGTCGTCGGTGACGGTGAACAGGTCCAGGTCGCCGGAGCTGATGGTGCCCGCCTCCAGCAGCGTCTCGCGGATCCACTCGACCAGGCCCGACCAGTAGGCGGTGCCGAACAGGATCACCGGGAAGCGGGTGACCTTGCGGGTCTGCACCAGGGTCAGCGCCTCGAACAGCTCGTCGAGCGTGCCGAACCCGCCGGGGAGGATGACGAAGGCCTGCGCGTACTTGACGAACATCGTCTTGCGCACGAAGAAGTAGCGGAAGCTGATGCCGACGTCGACCCACTCGTTGAGCTCCTGCTCGAACGGCAGCTCGATGCCCAGCCCCACCGACAGCCCGCCGGCCTCGTGCGCGCCGCGGTTGGCGGCCTCCATCGCGCCCGGGCCGCCGCCGGTGATGACCGCGTACCCGGCGCGGGCCAGCGCCGCGCCGATCCGCACGCCGGCCTCGTAGTGCGGGTGGTCGGGCCGCGTGCGGGCGCTGCCGAACACGCTGACGGCGCGCGGCAGCTCGGCGAGCAGGCCGAAGCCCTCGATGAACTCCGACTGGATCCTGAGGACACGCCAGGGGTCGGTGTGCACCCAGTCGGTGGGGCCGCGGCGGTCGAGCAGCCGCTGGTCGGTCGTCGTCCCGACCGTCTGCGCGTCCGGCTCGCCGCCGCGCAGCACCACCGGCCCGCGGTGGCGCGTCGGGCGCGGCTTGCGGGCGCCGTCGGGCGGCGGGGTGGTCGTCATGCGCTTCCTCCGGACAGGTAGGCGGTCAGGGCGTCCTCGGCCGGCTGCAGGCGCTCGACCAGGACGTGCTCCTCGCGGGTGTGGGCGAGCTGCGGGTCGCCCGGGCCGTAGTTGACCGCCGGGATGCCGAGCGCGGCGAAGCGGGCGACGTCGGTCCAGCCGAGCTTGGCCCGCGCCGGGCGGCCGACGGCGGCGACGAACGCCGCGGCGGCCGGCTCGGTGAGGCCGGGCGGCGCGCCGCCGGCGTTGTCGGTGACGGTCAGGGTGGCGCCGGCGGCGATCGCCTCGGCGAACACCTCGCGGACGTGCGCCTCGGCGGCGTCCTCGTCGCGGTCGGGCGCGTAGCGGAAGTTGACCGTCAGCGCGGCCTCGTCCGGGATGACGTTGCCGGCCACGCCGCCGGAGACGCCGACCGCGTTGAGGCCCTCGCGGTAGTGGCAGCCGTCGATGTCCACCTCGCGCGGCCGGTAGGCGGCCAGCGCGGCCAGTGCCCCGGCCAGCCCGTGGACGGCGTTGACGCCCAGCCAGCTGCGTGCGCTGTGCGCCCGGCGGCCCCGCGTCTCCAGCCGGGCGCGCAGCGTGCCCTGGCAGCCGGCCTCGATCTCGCCGTCGGTGGGCTCGAGCAGGACGGCCAGGTCGCCGTAGAGCCAGCCGCGCCGCTCGCGGACCACCCGGCCGAGGCCGCTCTTGACGGCCTCGACCTCCTCGTTGTCGTAGAACACGAAGGTCAGGTCGTGCGCGGGCCCGGCGCCCGGGGCGCCGAAGCGGCCGGCCAGCCGCAGCATGACGGCGTCGCCGGACTTCATGTCGCTGGTGCCGCAGCCGTACAGCCGCCCGGTGCTCTCCTCGAGCCGGCCGGGCACGTTGTCGGCGATCGGCACGGTGTCCAGGTGCCCGGCCAGGACGACGCGGGTGTCGCGGCCCAGGTTCGTGCGGGCGAGCACCGTGTCGCCGACCCGCTCGACCTCCAGGCCGCCGAGGGCCCGCAGCGCCGCCTCGACCGCGTCGGCCAGCACCCGCTCGTCCCCGGAGACCGAGGGCGTGTCCACCAGCACCCGGGTGAGCGTGAGGACGTCGGCGGACAGGTCCAGCTCGAGGGGGCGGCTCACGGTGACCGAGCCTACGGTGGAGGACCTCGTCCTCCTCACCGCTCGCAAGCTCGCGGCGAGCCTCGGGACGAGGCCGAGGCCGGAGCTCGATTGGGTAACGTCGGGCCGTGACCGACCCCGCCCGCTCCGCCGTCGCCGCCGGTCTCGCGACCGTCACCTCCTCCGGGACCGTCCTCGACACCTGGTACCCCTCCCCCGCGCTCGGCGGCAACGGGGAGACCGGCACCCGGCAGCTGGGCACCCTCGAGCTGGAGGGCGAGCTCGGTCCGGAGTTCTCCGGCCTGGTACGCACCGACGACGTCCGCGGCGTGGAGGTCGTCGGCGTCCGGACGACGATCGCCGACCTCGGCGCCCCGCCGGCCGACACCCACGACGTCTACCTGCGGCTGCACCTGCTCTCCTCCCGCCTCGTGCGGCCGCACGAGGTGAACCTGGACGGCATCTTCGGCCTGCTGGCGAACGTGGCGTGGACCAGCGCCGGTCCGGTGCTCGCCGCCGAGCTGACCCCCGCGCGGCGGGCGGCGCTGCGCGCGGCGCACGGGCACCTGACCGTGCTGTCGGTGGACAAGTTCCCGCGGATGGTCGACTACGTCCTCCCCTCCGGCGTGCGGGTCGCCGACGCCGACCGCGTGCGGCTGGGCGCGCACCTGGCCGAGGGGACGACGGTCATGCACGAGGGCTTCGTCAACTACAACGCCGGCACGCTGGGCCCCTCCATGGTCGAGGGCCGGATCAGCGCGGGCGTCGTCGTCGGCGCCGACAGCGACATCGGCGGCAGCGCGTCGATCATGGGCACGCTCTCCGGTGGCGGCAAGGAGGTCGTCTCGATCGGCAGCGGCTGCCTGCTCGGCGCCAACTCCGGCATCGGCATCTCCCTCGGCGACGGCTGCGTGGTCGAGGCCGGCTGCTACGTCACCGCCGGCTCGCGGGTCACGCTGCCCGACGGCTCGGTGGTCAAGGCCCGCGAGCTCTCCGGCCGGGAGGGGCTGCTGTTCCGCCGCAACAGCGTCTCCGGCGCGCTCGAGGCGCTGCCGCGGTCGGGCCAGTGGGGCGCCCTCAACACCGCCCTGCACGCCAACACCTGAGGAGGGACCCCTCTGCCCCCCACCGCTCGCGAGCTCGCGGCGGGTCCCTGCAGAGGGGCCACCTCCGTCAGCTCACCGCCGCGGCTGCGGTCACGTGCTCGAGCAGGGCGGTGGTGAACTCCTGCGGGCGCTCGACGTGCGGTGAGTGCCCCACCCCGGGCAGGACCACCTCGCGGTAGCTGCCGCCGGCCGCGGCGTAGCGGTCGAGCACGGCCCGGGTCTGGGTGACCATCGGCTGCGGCGGGCAGACCTCCGCCCCGGGCCAGCCGGGCACCGCGCCGAGCTGCCCGAGGAACGCCAGGTCGAAGGCCGAGGTGTCCGAGACGATCGCGTCGGCGTCGCCGCGCACCCACAGCACCGGCGGCCCGGAGGGCAGGTCGGCGACGCCGGAGACGTCGAACACCGTCGGCGCCATCGTGTTGAGCACCCCGCGCGGGCCGGGCGCGGTCCCCGGCCAGGTGTCGCTCGGGACGGCGTCGCCCGGGTAGTGGTCCTCGCCGGTGCGGGTGGAGAGCATCGAGGCGACGAAGACGTCCTCCAGCGCCGGGTCCAGCGGCAGCGAGCCCGGCGCCACGTAGAAGGCGCGCAGGACCGACCGCGGGCTGCTCGGCGTGGCGTCCGTGGTGTCCCCGGCGGCGATCGCGGCGACGAACTCGGGGTTGGCCGCGCCCCCGCCCGACCCCGCGCCGTCCGCGCAGAGCCGCCGTCCCTCCGGACCGGCCGTCCCGCCGAAGCCGTACGGCGACACCGGCGCCTGCAGGGTCACCGAGGCCACCCGACCGGGGGCGTCGAGCAGGAACTGCAGGACGACGCCGGCGCCCATGCTCCAGCCGACCAGGTGCACCCGGTCGAGGCCCAGCGCGTCGAGCAGCGCGCCCAGGTCGTCGGACCAGTCCCGCACCCCGCGCCGGGCGTCGACCGGCAGCGGGTCGGTGTCGCCGAAGCCGCGCAGGTCGACGGCCAGCACCCGGTGCCCGCCCGCCGCGACCGCCGGCAGCGTCTGCTGCCAGAACAGCGCCGAGCTCACGTTGCCGTGCACGAGCAGCACCGCCTCGCCCGGGCCGGCGGGGTCGGTCCCCTCGGGGTGCAGCACGTTCTGGGTGAGCCGCGCGGTGGGCACCCGGGTGGCGGTCACCCCGGGGAGCAGGACGTCGAGCACGGGGCCTCCTGGACGACGGCGGATCGGAGCGCACACCGTAGCGACGGTGATCGCGCCGCGACAGCGGCGCGGCCGTCCCAGGCACACCACCGGTCCCTCCGAGGTCCGGGGACGCACCCGCTGCCCGACCTACTCTCGGGACCGATGACGAGCGCACGGACCGGCACCCGCCCCGCGGCCCGCCGGACGACGACCGCTCGCCGTCCCCCCGCGCGCGCGTCGTCCGCCCGCAGGGCACCCGCCCGCCGGGCACCCGCCCGCCGGCCGGCCGCCCGCGGCACCGCTCCCCGCGTGCCGGTACGGCGGCCCGGCCTGCGCCGCCGCCTGGCCTCCTGGGGCTGGCTCACCGCGGTGCTCGCGGTGGTCGTGCTCGTGGCGGTCACCGCCTCCGCCCAGGAACACGCGGTCTCCCTGGCCACGGCGGAGTGCACGGTGCCCGAGACCGGCGTCGAGCTCAGCGCCGAGCAGGTCGCCAACGCCCGGACCATCGCCGGGGTCGCCCACGACCGCGGCCTGCCCGAGCGGGCCGTCGTCATCGCGCTGGCCACCGCGATGCAGGAGTCGACGCTGCACAACCTCCCCTACGGCGACCGGGACTCCCTGGGCTTGTTCCAGCAGCGGCCCTCGCAGGGCTGGGGCACGCCGGAGCAGGTGCAGGACCCGGTCTACGCGGCCGGCCAGTTCTACGACCGCCTGGTGCTGGTCCCCGCGTGGGACACCGGCCGCCTCACCGAGGTCGCCCAGGCCGTCCAGCGCTCCGGCTTCCCGGAGGCCTACCAGCGCTGGAGCGACTTCGCCCAGTCGCTGACGACGGCCCTGCGCTCGGACGACTTCGCCCGCGGCTGCGGCTGAGCGCCGCTCAGGCGGTGAGGCGCGCGACGGCGGCGTCGATGCGCTCGTCGGTGGCGGTCAGGGCCATGCGCACGTGGCGGGCACCGGCCGGCCCGTAGAACGAGCCGGGCGCGGCGACGACGCCGAGACCGGCCAGCCAGTCGATCGTCGCCCAACAGTCCTCGTCGCGGGTGACCCACAGGTACAGGCCGGCCTCGGAGTGGTCGATCCGCGCGCCCGTGGCGCGGACGGCCGCGGCCAGCCGCTCCCGGCGGCCCCGGTAGCGCTCGCGCTGGGCGTCGACGTGCGCGTCGTCGGCCAGCGCCGCGGTCATCGCCGCCTGCACCGGACCGGGCACCAGCAGCCCCAGGTGGCGGCGGACCTCCCACACCTGTCGGACCAGCGCCGGGTCACCGGAGAGCAGCCCGGCGCGGTAGCCGGCCGCCGTCGACTGCTTGGACAGCGAGTGCACCGCCAGCAGGCCGGTGTGGTCGGCTCCGGCGACGGCGGGGTGCAGCACCGACCGCGGCTCGACGTCCCACCCCAGCGTCCCGTAGCACTCGTCGGACACCACCGGGACGCCGTGTGCCCGGCCCCAGGCCACCCAGGCGCGCAACTGGTCGTCGGTGAGCACGCGGCCGTGCGGGTTGCCCGGCGTGTTCAGCCAGACGAGCACCACGCCGGCGGCGTCGTCGGGCGGGGTGTCGGTTCGCCGCACCGCGAGGCCGGCCAGCACCGCGCCCACCTCGTAGGTCGGGTAGGCCACCTCGGGGAGGACGACCGTGCCCTCCCGGAGGCCGAGCAGGGTGGGCAGCAGCGCCACGAGCTCCTTGGAGCCCACGGTCGGGATGACCGACGGGTCGGCCCCCAGCGGGTCGGCGAGGGTCACGCCCAGGCGCCGCTGCAGCCACCCGGCCGCGGCGGTGCGCAGGTCCCGCGTGCCGAGGGCGGTCGGGTAGCCCGGCGAGTCGCCCGCCGCGGCCAGCGCGGTGCGCAGCACGTCCGGGGTGGGGTCGACCGGGGTCCCGATGGAGAGGTCGACCACGCCACCGGGGTGCCGCGCCGCGCGGACGCGGGCGGCCTCCAGGCTGTCCCAGGGGAAGTCGGGCAGCCGGCCGGCCGCCGTCCCCGGGGTCGTGGTGGTCAGTGCCCCTCGCCCTGCGGCGGCAGGGCGGCGACCAGCGGGTGGTCCTTGGCGATCTTGCCGGTCTTGGCCGCGCCGCCGGGACTGCCCAGGTCGGAGAAGAACTCCACGTTGGCGTTGTAGAAGTCCTTCCACTTGTCCGGGACGTCGTCCTCGTAGTAGATGGCCTCCACCGGGCACACCGGCTCGCAGGCACCGCAGTCGACGCACTCGTCGGGGTGGATGTAGAGCATCCGCTCGCCCTCGTAGATGCAGTCCACCGGACACTCGTCGATGCACGCCTTGTCGAGGACGTCGACGCAGGCCTGGGTGATCACATAGGTCACGGTGGGTCCTCCCGGGGGACGTGCGGGCAGCGGTCCGGCGACGGGCCGGACCTGCGCGGGTCTGACCTCAGTATGGCCCCGCGGTCCCGCCTCAAACCCGACGGGTGGACCCGTCCTCCCCCGGTGGAGGAGCGCCGCGGCACCCCGCAGGATCGGCGGCGTGGGACAGAGCCGATCACCGCTGGGCGTCGCCGACCTCGAACGGCTGGCCGCCCGCGGCTGGCGGGCGCCGCAGGAGGAGCCGCTGGGCGGGTGGCTGCTGCGCGCCGGTCGACCTGGACCCGGAGCCCGACGACGGCTGGCTGGCCGCGTCCGGCCACCTGGGCCGGACCGACGCGGCCACCGCCCGGGCGGTGCTGACCAACGCCCCGGAGGTGGTCTTCGCCTCGGTGCGCACCGACCCGCCTCCGGCGCCGCCGGTCGCCGTCGCCCGCGGGGTGGTGACCGACGACTGGCTCGGCGTCACCGCGGTGACCGTCGCGGAGGAGCACCGCCGCCGCGGCCTGGCGACCGCGGTGGTGGCGGCGGTGTCCCGGTGGGGCGCGCAGCGCGGCGCCGGCTGGGTGTACCTCCAGGTGTCCTCCGCCAACGCGCCGGCGCGAGCGGTGTACCGCCGGGCGGGCTTCGTCGAGCACCACCGCTACCACTACCGGTGGGCGCCGGCCTGACGCCGGTGCCGCTCCCCCGGCCGGGGGGGACTGTGCCGCAGGTCTCAAGTCGACCGGCACGGTGCCGATGACGACGACGTGACCGAGCTGCCGACCTCCCGCGGGCGGGTGCCGGCGTCGCCCACCCCGTTCGACGCGGAGGCCGCGCTGCAGCACCGGCTCGACCGGATCCGCCGCGCCCTGCGGGCCGACCGCGTCTCGGTCTGGTCCCGCGAGGCGTCGACCGACCTCGCGGTGCCCTTCGCCTGGTCGGCCCGACCGGGCGTCGCTCCCCGCAACGCCACGCTGAGCGCGCCGCAGGCGATCGGCCGCTCCCCGTGGCTGTCGGCCCTGGTCCGCGAGCGCCGTCCGCTCGCCGTCTCCCCCGGCGCCCCCGCCCCGGTGGACGGCGAGCTGTCCGCCCTGGGCGTCCAGGACGTCGCCGGCTGCCCGCTGACCGACGGCGGCGACGTCGTCGGCGTGCTGTTCGTCGAGCCCGCGCGCTGCGCCGACGACGCCCGGGCCGCCCGGCTCGCCCCCGACCTCGCCGCCACGCTGGTCGCCGCCCGGGCCCGCCGTGCCGAGCGCCGGCGCCTGGCCTCCGCCGAGGTGCTGCTCGACCTGGTCGAGAGCGCTCCCCAGGCGCGCTCGCTGGACCACCTGCTCGGTGCCGCGTGCGAGCGGCTGGCCGACCTCGGCGGCGTCGACCGCGCCTGCGTCTTCCTCCTCGAGGACGACCGGCTGGTGCCGCGCACGGCCGGTTTCGCCGACGGCCGCCGCGACCTCGCCGGCTGGGAGCGCTTCCGCGCCGCACCGACGGCGCTGGGCCTCGTCGAGCAGGTCGTGCGCACCGGCGTCCCGGCGACGGCCGACCGCGGCAGCGACCTGCTCGCCGAGTGGTGGGCCGAGTCGTTCTCGATCGGCTCGCTGCTGGCGGTGCCGCTGGGCCGCACCCCCGACGTCGTCGGCGTCCTCACCCTCGACAGCAGCGCGCTGCGGCCCTTCTCCCAGGAGGTGCGCCGCCTGGCCGTCGCCGCCGGGGCACACCTCGGCGGGGTGGTCGCGCAGGCGCGGGCTGCGGCCGCGCGCTCCGAGGAGCTCGTCGTGGCCGACGCCGTCCGGCAGCTGCTGGTCGAGGGCGCCGGGGCCACCGGTGCCGCCGAGGCGGCCGGGGTGCTTGCCGCGGCCGTGCAGCGGCTGGCCGGCACCGACCGCGGCGCGGCCTACCTCGTCGACGACGACGGCCTGGTCGAGGACATCCGGCTGGTCGGCTGGTCGGACGAGGCCCGGGAGGTGCTCACCGCGCGGGTCGCCGGTCGCCCGGCCGACGAGGCCCCGCTGTGGCGGCGGGTCGCCGGGTCCCGCCGTCCGGTGTTCGTCGAGGACGCCCGCGCCGGCGCCCTGCTCTCACCCGGGCTCGTGGCGTCCCTGGGCCTGGCCTCCTACGTCGCGGTGCCCGTGCTGGCCGGTGGCCGGCTGCTGGGGATCGTCGTGTCCGGCGCGGTCGGCCGCCCCGTCCGGTGGTCGCCGGCGGTCCGCGAGGCGATCGCGCGCATCGTGCTCGAGGGCGCGCTGGTCGTGGAGAACGCGCTGCTGCGGGCCACCGAGCGGCTGCGGCTGGCCCAGCTGGCCAGCGAGGTGCACCAGGACCCGCTCACCGGGCTGGCCAACCGCCGGCGCTTCACCGAGGAGGTCGAGCGGACGATCTACGCCGAGCCGCACCGCTCCTGCGCCGTCCTGATGGTCGACCTCGACCGGTTCAAGGAGATCAACGACAGCTTCGGCCACAGCGTCGGCGACGACCTGCTGTGCCTGGTCGGCCCCCGGCTGCAGCAGGCGCTGGGCCCCGGCGACCTGCTCGCGCGGATGGGGGGCGACGAGTTCGCCGTCCTGCTGCCCGACGCCGGCGCCGAGCGGGCCCGCGAGGTCGCCGGAGCGCTGGGCCTGGCGCTGCGGGACGCGTTCGTGCTCGACGGCATGCCGCTGCACGTCGACGCCAGCACCGGCGTCGCCCTGTGCCCGGACCACGGCCGGGACCGCTCGCTGCTGCTGGCCCGCGCCGACACCGCGATGTACGGCGCCAAGCGCGGCCGGGACGGCTTCCGCGTCTGGTCGCCGGAGGGCAGCACCGACTCCCGCGACCGGCTGCAGACCCTCGAGCAGCTGCGCACCGCGCTCGACGCCGAGCAGCTGGTTCCGCACTACCAGCCCAAGCTGGACCTGCGCACCGGCCGGGTGGTCGGCGTCGAGGCGCTCGTGCGGTGGGAGCACCCCGAGCGCGGCCTGCTCACCCCCGACGTCTTCCTGCCGCTGGCCGAGCAGGCCGGGCTCATGCGCCGGCTGACCCTGCGGGTGCTGCAGTGCTCCCTGCTGGACCTGCGTACCTGGCGCGACGCCGGCCACGACCTGACGCTGGCGGTCAACCTGTCGGTGTCCAACCTGCAGGACGTCGCGCTGCCCGACCAGGTGGCGCTGCTGCTGGAGACGCGCGGCGTGCCGGCCTCGGCGCTGGTCCTGGAGATCACCGAGGACGTGCTCATGGCCGACGCCGTCCGCAGCCAGCAGGTGCTGGCCGCCCTGCGCCGGCTGGGGGTACGGCTGTCGGTGGACGACTACGGCACCGGCTACTCGTCGCTGACCTACCTGCGGGCTCTGCCGGTCGACGAGATCAAGCTCGACCGCAGCTTCGTCACCTCGCTGACGCGGGACCCGCGGGCGAGCGCGATCGTGCGCAGCACGCAGCAGCTGAGCCGGGACCTCGCCATGACCTTCGTCGTCGAGGGGGTCGAGGACGCCGCCACGCTGGAGGTGCTGCGCGGCTTCGGCTGCGACGTCGCGCAGGGCTGGCACGTGGCCCGCCCGATGCCGGCCGAGCGCTTCCTCCCCTGGCTGGAGCAGCACCCGGTGCGCCGAGCGCCGGCGCACCCGGCGAGCTGAGGCTCACCGCGGAGCGGGCCGGCGCACGGTCAGGACCCGGCCGACGGCGAACGCGGCGGCCAGCACGCCGAGGCCGAGGAAGGCGAGGGTCACCACGCCGAGCCCGCCGCTGCCGACGGCGACCAGGTCGCCCTCGGGACGGCGCACCGTCGCGGCCAGGGAGACGAGCAGCCAGGTGAGCGCCGGCAGCACCCCGACGGCGCGCGAGCCGGAGAGCCGGTGCGCCCCGGCCACCAGCAGCAGGTTCCCGGTGACGGCGACGGCGACCGACAGCGGCACGAGGACCCCGAACAGCCGCAGCGGCAGCCAGAAGACCTCGACCAGCGCCAGCCACCCGGCAGCGGCGACGGCCAGCACCGCCGCACCGACCAGCTCCCCGACGCGGCGGCCGGTCACGCCAGACCGGCGAACAGGTCGTCCTCCCAGCCGTGCGGCCCCTGCCCCGCCGGGCCGCGCTCGCCGCGCACCAGCCGGTAGTGCTCGACGGCGAGCACCTCCTGGCCGAGCTCGTTGGAGAGGGCGAAGAAGGGGCCGTCGACGGTGATCTGGGTGGCGTGCGCCCGCAGGGCGGCGTCCTTGCCGGCGGCGTGCGCCCGGCCGTCGACGGCGGCGGTGACCAGCTCGTCGGGGACGGCGAAGGGGACGTCGTCGACGCCGCCGGGCTGCGGCCGGAACGGGGCGTCCTCCCCCAGCGCCGCGAGGGCCTCGGCGCCCGCGCGCAGCACCGAGCGCGGCACGCAGGCCCAGTAGACCTTCGCGACGTCCCAGGCCGGGCCCAGCTCCGGCCGGTGGGCGGGGTCGGCGGCGGCGGCGACGGCGGCCATCGCCACCCGGTGCGCCTGGATGTGGTCGGGGTGCCCGTAGCCGCCGTTCTCGTCGTAGGTGACCACGACCTGCGGCCGCACCTCCCGGACGACGGCGACCGCGTGGTCCACCGCCTCGTCGAGGTCGGCGTTCCAGAAGGCGCGGGGCCGCTCGTTCGCCGGCGTCCCGATCATCCCGGAGTCGCGGTAGCGGCCCGCGCCGCCGAGGAAGCGGGTGTCGGTGACCCCGAGGGCGGCCATCGCCGCGGCCAGCTCGCCGATCCGGTACCCGCCGAGCTGGTCGGCGTGCCCGGCGGCGAGCAGCTCCAGCTCGGGGACGAGGACCTCGCCCTCCTCGCCGAGCGTGCACGTCAGCAGCGTGACCTGCGCGCCCTCGGCGACGTAGTGCGCCATCGTCGCCCCGGTGGTGATCGTCTCGTCGTCGGGGTGGGCGTGCACGAGCAGCAGCCGGCGGTCAGCGGTCACGGGCGCTCATCCTCCCCGATCCGGCCGCGCGCCGGACGTGGCCCACCGCGAGGTCCTCCCTCACCGCAGCGCGTCCTCCCTCACCGTGCACCGTGAGGGAGGACGCGCTGGGATCAGGTCACCTGATCGTCGCCGGCCTACTCCACGTCCACCGGGACCACCATCCGCGCCTCGGCGAAGTGGCAGGCGCTCGGGTGCCCCTGCCCGCGGTCGACCAGCGCCGGCGCCTCCTGGGCACAGACGTCCTGCGCCTTCCAGCAGCGGGTGCGGAACCGGCAGCCCGACGGCGGGTCGGCCGGGCTGGGGACGTCGCCCTGCAGCAGGATCCGGTCCTTCTGCCCGCGCAGGTGCGGCTCGTGCAGCGGCACCGACGACAGCAGCGCCTGGGTGTAGGGGTGCGACGGCGAGGCGTAGACCTGCTCGTCGGTGCCCTCCTCGACGATGGAGCCGAGGTACATGACCGCGACCCGGTCGGAGATGTGCCGCACCACCGACAGGTCGTGGGCGATGAACAGGTAGGACAGGCCGAGCTCGTCCTGCAGGTCCTCGAGCAGGTTGACCACCTGCGCCTGCACCGAGACGTCGAGCGCCGACACCGGCTCGTCGCAGACGATGATCTCCGGTTGCAGGGCCAGCGCCCGGGCGATGCCGATGCGCTGCCGCTGGCCGCCGGAGAACTGGTGCGGGTAGCGGTTGACGTAGTCGGGGTTGAGCCCGACCCGGTCGAGCAGCTCCTGCGTGCGCTTGAGCCGGCCCTTCCGGGGGGCGACGTCGGCGTGCACCGACCAGCCCTCGGCGACGATGTCACCGACGGTCATCCGGGGGTTCAGCGACGCGTAGGGGTCCTGGAAGATGATCTGGACCTCGCGCCGGTAGGCCTTGAGCGCGCGCCCACCCATGCGGGCGACGTCCCTGCCTTTGTAGAGGATCTCCCCGGCCGTCGGCCGCTCGAGCGCGACGAGCAGCTTCGACACCGTCGACTTGCCGCAGCCGGACTCGCCGACCAGGCCGACGGTCTCCCCGCGGTGCAGGGTGAGGTCGACGCCGTCGACGGCGCGGACGTGCCCGACCGTGCGCCTGAAGACCACGCCCTGGGTCAGCGGGAAGTGCTTCTGCAGCCCGCGGACCTCCAGCAGGCTCTCCCCCATCGCCCCCCGGGCACGCGACCCGGCGGCCCCGGCCGACGTCGACGCGCCAGGGACCGACGCGGTGCCCGGGGACGTGCCCGGGGACGCGGCCGGGGCCGACCCCGCCAGGGACGACGCCGCGGTGGCGCCGGACTCACTCGGCTGCGACACCGAGGACCTCCTCGCTGTAGTGGCAGGCAGCCTCGCGCCCCGGGACGACGAGCCGCAGCGGCGGGACGTCGACCGAGCACTCGCGTCCCGGCGCGGCCTCGGCGCCCAGCCGGCGCCGCGAGCAGCGCGGGTGGAAGGGGCAGCCGCTCGGGATGCGCGCCAGGTTCGGCGGCTGGCCGACGATCGGCTGCAGCCGCCCGCCCTTGGCCTCGACCTGGGGGATCGAGCTCATCAGGCCGTCGGTGTAGGGGTGCGCCGGGCGGGTGAAGACGTCGTCGACGGTGCCGCGCTCGACGATCTCCCCGGCGTACATGACCGCCACGTCGTCGGCCACCTCGTTGACCACGCCGAGGTCGTGGGTGATGAGGATCAGCCCCATCCCCGTCTCGGCCTGCAGGTCCTTGAGCAGGTCCATGACCTGCGCCTGCACGGTGACGTCGAGGGCGGTCGTGGGCTCGTCGGCGATGAGGATGCGCGGGTCCAGCGCGATCGCCATGGCGATCATGACGCGCTGGCGCATGCCGCCGGAGAACTGGTGCGGGTAGTCGTCGACGCGGCGGGCCGCGGCGGGGATGCGCACGCGGTCCATGAGCTCGACGGCGCGCCGGCGGGCCTCCTTCTTGCCCATCCCCCGGTGGGCGCGGAACATCTCGCCGATCTGGTAGCCCACGCTGTACACGGGGTTCAGCGACGACAGCGCGTCCTGGAAGATCATCGAGATGCCCGGACCGCGGATCTTGCGCTGGTCCTCGTCCGGCATCTCCAGCACGTTGCGGCCCTGGAACCAGATGCCGCCGCCGGTGACGACCGCGGGCGGGGTCTCCAGGATCCCCATGATCGCCTGGGCCGACACCGACTTGCCGGAGCCGGACTCGCCGAGGATGGCGAGCGTCTGCCCCGCCGCCAGGCTGTAGCTCACGCCGTTGACGGCGTGCACCGTGCCGGAGCGGGTGCGGAACTCCACGTGCAGGTCGTCGACCTCGAGCAGCGGGGTCCCCTCCCCGGCGAGCTCCGCCGTGGGCCGGGTCAGGTCGAGGTTGGTCATGCGCGCTGCCTCGGGTCGAGGGCGTCGCGCAGGGCGTCACCCATCATCACGAACGCCATCACGGTCAGGGTCAGGATGATGCTGGGGAACAGCACCAGGTGCGGGGCGGTGCGGATGGAGGCCCGGCCGGCCTCGAGCTGCAGGCCCCAGGAGATGGCCGGCCGCTGCAGGCCCACGCCCAGGAAGGTCAGCGTGGCCTCGGCGGCGATCAGCACACCGATGGTGATGGTCGTGTAGACCAGCACCGGCGCCACCGCGTTCGGCATGACGTGCCGCACGAGGATGCGCCGGCTGGAGGCTCCCATGGCGCGGGCGGCGGCCACGTAGTCGGAGCTCTTCACCGCGATGACCTGGGACCGCACCAGCCGCATCGCCGTCATCCAGCCGAACAGCGCCAGCGCCACCGCCACCGCGCCGGGCCCGCGGCTGTTGATGACCGGGATGGACGTCTCCGGTCCCACCCGCAGCAGCACCAGGGCGCCGAGGATGAGCGGCAGCGCGTAGAAGATGTCGGCGATCCGGGACAGGATGCCGTCGGTGACGCCGCCGAAGTAGCCGGAGATCGCCCCGACGACCACACCCAGCACGAGGATGACGACGACCGCGACGACCCCGATGATCAGCGAGTTCCGCGCGCCGTACATCACGTTGGCCAGGTAGTCACAGCCCTGGACGTCGTAGCCGAACCAGTGGTCCGCCGAGGGCAGCGCCTTGGAGTTGGCCAGGTCGCACGCGCGGGGGTCCTGCCCGCGGGAGAACCACTGCGGCGCGATGGCCATGAGCAGGAAGCCCAGCCCCAGGACGGCGCCGATCCAGAACAGCGGGTTGCGCCGCAGCTCGCCCCAGGCGTCGCTCCAGAGGCTGTTCTGGCGCTCGTCGGTGACGTCGACCGAGGGGCTGGCCAGGCCGGTGGTGGTCCCGGCCTCGACCGCGTCCTTGCGCAGGTCCACCTGCTGCTGGTCAGTCATAGCGGATCCTCGGGTCGAGGACGGCGTAGAGCACGTCGACGACCAGGTTGAAGAAGATGAAGAAGAACACCATCAGGGTGACGATGCCGACGACGACCGCCCCCTCCTGCTGGCGGACGGAGTCGAAGACCTCCCGCCCGATGCCGGGGAGGTTGAACACCGTCTCGGTGATGATGGCGCCGCCGAGCAGGGTGCCGATGTCGGCCCCGATGAAGGTCGCGACCGGGATCAGGCTGTTGCGCAGGGTGTGCCGGACGATCACCGTCCGGTTGGGGAGGCCCTTGGCCCGCGCCGTCCGCACGTAGTCGGCGCGCAGGTTCTCCGCGATGCTCGTGCGGGTGAGCCGGGCGACGTAGGCCAGCGAACCGGAGGCGAGCACCAGGCCGGGCAGGACGTAGCTGTAGAGGCCCTCGCGGGTGCCGGCGATCGGGAACCAGCCGAGCTTGAGCCCGAACAGCAGCTGGGCGAGGAAGGCGAGCACCAGGATCGGGATCGAGACGATCAGCGTCGTCGAGACCAGCACCAGGTTGTCGAAGAAGCCGTTGCGCCGGATGCCGGCGAGCACGCCGGCGACCAGGCCGATGACCGCCTCGAACACGATGGCGACGACGGTCAGCTCGACGGTGACGGGCAGCGTGCGCTCGATGGTGTCGAGGACCGGCCGGCCGCGGAAGTCGGTGCCCAGGTCGCCCTGGGCCAGGCCCTTCACGTACTCCCAGTACTGGACGTACAGGGGGTCGTCGAGGTGGAACCGCTCGCGGAGCACCTCGACGACGGCCGGGGAGACCGGGCGGTCACCTGCCAGCGCGCGGATGGGGTCGCCCGGCAGGGCGTACACCATCGCGAAGATCAGGAACGACGCGCCGATCAAGACCGGGATGGTGAGCAAGAGGCGGCGCGCGACGTAGCGGCCCATGGTCCCCCTCGGGTGTGTGCGCCGCCGGGGTGTGCGGCGGCGCGGTGTCCATCGTCCTCGCAGGGCGGCGCACACGCGCCGCCGGGGGCGACCGTCCTGCTCGGACGGGCGCCCCCGGCGGGTGGTGCGGTCCTCCTGGGCCGTCAGTCGTTGACGGTGACCTCGGACCAGACCGGACGCTGGAACAGGTCGATCCGGACGTTGCTCACGTGGTCGGTGGCCACCGTCTGGATCTTGGTGAAGAACATCGGGACGTAGGGCATGTCCTCGGCGATGAGGTCCTCGGCCTGCTGGTAGTCCGCGATCGCCTCGTCCTCGCTGGCCGCCGAGTCACCCTGGGCGATCAGGTCGACGACCTGCGGGTTGTCGTAGAAGCTGTAGTTCGAGCCGATCGGCGGGAACGACGACGGCGTGAACAGCGGGGTCAGGTAGCTCTCCGCGGCCGGGTAGTCGAAGCTCCAGCCGATCCGGAACGGGCCGGTGTAGCCCTTCTGCTCACCGAGGGGCAGGTACTGGGCGAAGTCCAGGTTCCCCTGCAGCGAGAACTCCACGCCCAGGTTCTGCCGCAGCTGGTTGCCCACGGCCTCCATCCAGGCGTCGTGGCCGCCGCCGGCGTTGAACCACAGCTCGATCGGCTGGCTCTTGTCGAAGCCGGCCTCCTCGAGCAGCTGGTTGGCCCGGTCGGGGTCGAACGTGCAGTACTCGCAGGCGCCCTCGCGGTAGCCGTCGACCACCGGCGAGATGAACGAGTCGGCCGGGGTGCGGGTGCCGGAGAAGATGGCGTCGGAGATGGCCTGCCGGTCGACGGCCATCGAGATGGCCTGGCGGACCCGCGGGTCGGCGTAGCGCGGGTCGTAGGTCGGCATGCCGAGGTAGGTGATCTGCGAGACCTGGGTCTCGATGAAGCCGTCCCCGAACTCGTCGCGGGCCGACTCGATGACGTCGGGCGGGATGACGTCGACGATGTCGACGTTGCCGTCCTGGGCGTCGGTGTAGGCGGTGGCCTGGTCGGCGTAGACGACGAACTCCATGCCGTCGCTCTGCGCCGCGTCCTCGCCGGCGTAGTCGTCGTACTTGGTCAGGGTGATGCCCTGGCCGGGGACGTAGTCGGTGTCGGCCTGGAACGGGCCGTTGCCGATCGGGTGGGTGCCGAAGCCCTCCGGGTCCTCGAAGAAGGAGTCGGGCAGGGGGTCGAACGACTGGTAGCCGACGACCGCCGGGAACAGCCGGAACGGCGCGCTCAGCTGCACCGTGAAGGTCTGGTCGTCGACCACCTGGACGCCGCTCAGCGTCTGGCCGGTGCCGTCCTGCAGCTCCTGGAAGCCGGCGATGCGGGAGAGGTAGGAACCGCCGTCCTGCGCGTTGGCCGGGTTCGCGGTGTAGTTCCAGGCGTCGACGTAGGACTGCGCGTCGACCGGCGTCCCGTCGTGGAAGGTCCAGCCGTCCTTGAGCGTGATCGTCCAGTTCTGGTTGTCGTCCGACTCGATCGAGTCGGCGACGCCGGTGTACTCGACGGCACCGTCCTCGGAGTAGCCCACGAGACCGGTCCAGAGGGCGGCGATGACCTTGGCGCCCTCGCTCTCGGTGGTGTTGCCGGGGACGAGCGGGCTCTTCGGCTCGTTGATGTAGGCGGTGAACGTGCCGCCGCCCTCGCCGCCACCGGAGCCGCCGGAGCCGCTGTCGTCGCTGCCGCCACAGGCGGACAGCAGCAGCACGCCGGACAGGCCGGCCGCGACGAGCGCCGACCGGCGCTTGCTCAACTTCACGTGCGATGCCTCCCTCGTCCCGCGCGAGCGGGGGGAACGGACGGGTCGGTGCGCACCCGGGGCGTGGCCGGGCGAGGACGTCCGTCGACCGGACACCGGGAACGGCCCTGGAGCGCCGCTGGCGACCCTAGGCACGCGCGGCGAGGACCGTCCACGACCGTCACCGATTTGTGACCCGTGCTCACGACCCGGTCGTGCGCACTGCAATGTCCACGCCCCGCCGACCCGCTGACCACACGAGCTCCGGCGTCCTCTGCTCCGCACCGCAGGACTTCCGTCGTCGGGGCGATGGGGTGTCCGGACACCCGGGTGTGGGTAGCAGTCGGGGAGCCGACGAGAGGAGCGCAGTGATGAGCGGCATCGACAAGGCGAAGAACAAGGCGCAGGAGCTGGCCGGCGAGGGCAAGGAGCGCGTGGGCGAGACCACCGGCGACCGCGACCTGCAGGCCGAGGGCGCCAACGACAAGGCCGCCGGCAACCTCAAGCAGGCCGGCGAGAAGGTCAAGGACGTCTTCAAGTAGAGGACCTCCCCGCCCCCGCCACTCGCGAGCTCGCAGCGGGACCCTGCAGGGTGACACGGCCTCGGCTGCTCCGCCGTGGCCGTGTCACCGCCTGACCACGGGCGCCGTTCCCACCCGGGGACGGCGCCCGTGGCGTCTGGTCAGGGGCGGGCGAGCAGGGCCCGGACCGCGGGCAGCAGGGGGCGGTCGGCGGGGATCCAGTCGAGGTCCTCGAGGTCGGGAGCGCGCACCCAGCGCAGGTCGCGGTGCTCGTGCGCCACGGGCTCCCCCTCGGCCAGGTGGGCCGACCACACCCGCAGGGTCGAGGCGCCGGGTGCCCCGCCGGCGACGACGCCGTCGAGGACCACCTCGCCCAGGAACCCGCGCGGCAGGACGGCGACCCCCATCTCCTCGGTGCACTCGCGCACCAGCGCGGTCAGGTCGTCCTCCCCCGGCTCGACCTTGCCGCCGGGGAACTCCCAGCGGCCGGCCAGCGGTCCGGTCCCGCGCTGGGCCACCAGCACCCGGTCCCCGCGGACGATCGCCGCGCCGACCACCTGGACGACGTCGAGCGCCTGCAGAGCGGCCGCCGCGGCGTAGCCGTCGAGGTGACGGCGCATCGAGCGCAGCGCACGACGCCGCACCACCCGGTCCACCGGCGCCGCGAGCGGGCCGGGCAGGCCGGTGTCCCAGGTGACCTGCTCGTCGACGCGGGTCCCCTCGGCGGTCGCGGTGAACGACCTCGTGTGGGTCAGCGTCCGCCAGCCGCGCCCCGGCCCGACGGCGTAGACGTCGCGCACCGGCCGGACCGACTCGACCTCCTCCAGCGGCACCGGCCAGGGGCGGCCCAGCGCCCGTGCCACGTCGAACGCGACGGTCAGCGGCGCCGCCACGATGGTGGTGAAACCGAGCCGGTACACCGCGTCACCCTGGCAGACCGTGCAGGATGGGGTTGCAGGGCTCGGCAGACGGGATCCCTGCAGGGCTCGGCAGGAGGGACCCCGCAGGACTCGGCAGGAGGGACCACAGTGCGCATCACCGCCCGGGTCGACTACGCCGTCCGCGCGGCCCTCGAGCTGGCCGCCGCGGCGCCGGGTGCGCTGACCTGCGACCGGATCGCGACGGCCCAGGGCATCCCCTCGCGCTTCCTGCAGGGGATCCTCGGCGACCTGCAGCACGCCCGGCTGGTGACCAGCCAGCGGGGCCGCGAGGGCGGCTACCGGCTGGCGCTGCCCCCGTCGGAGATCTCCATCGCCCGGGTGATGCGGGTCGAACAGGGGTTCCTCGCCGAGGTGCACGGCCAGCGCCCCGAGGACGTGAGCTACCCCGGTGCGGCCGAGGAGCTGGCCAGCGTGTGGGTCGCCGCCCGTGCGGCCTACCGCCGGGTGCTGGAGGAGGTCACGCTCGCCGACGTCGTCGCCGGGGAGCTGCCGTCACCGGTGGCCGAGCTGGCCGCCGTCGAGGGCGCCTGGCGCTCCTTCGGCGACGACCGCCCCCGCGACTGAGCCGGCTCACCCGCGGGCAGCCGGCGCCGTCGCCCGCCACAGCAGCGGTGTGGCGGCCAGCAGCGCGAGCGCCAGCAGCGTGACGACCGCCTGTCCCACACGTCCGGCGGTGGCGCCGGACGCCGGGTCGAGCGCGTAGTTCGCCCAGCCGTTGGCCACGGCGTCGGACACCAGCACCCCGACCGCCAGCACGACCCCGCCGCGGCGCCGCAGCGCCAGGAGCGCCGCCGCCAGCGGGTCGAGCAGGGTCAGTGAGACGAAGTAGGCCCGCAGCCAGCCGGGCAGTCCCGGGTACGGGTCGCCGCCGCTGAGCGCGAGTTGCACCACGTGCACCGCCGTGCCGTAGGCCAGGACGACGACCGCGCCGACCGCGACGACCCGCGCCGACCGTGGCGCCCCGTCCAACCGGCTCCTCACCCCGGCAGGCTCCCAGGAGGGTCGGGTGTCGGTCGCGCGGGCCCGCTGGGCGAGACTCGGGACGTGAGCAGCGCGCAGCACGGTGGCGTCACCGTCTTCCTCACCGGACTCTCGGGTGCGGGCAAGTCGACCGTGGCCGACGCCCTCGTGGCCGACCTGGAGGCCGAGGGCCGGCCGGTGACCGTCCTCGACGGCGACGTCGTGCGCACCCACCTCTCCAGCGAGCTGTCCTTCTCCCGCGAGCACCGCGACCTCAACATCCGGCGGATCGGGTTCGTCGCCGGCGAGGTGGTCCGGCACGGTGGCACCGTCGTCGTCGCCGCGATCGCCCCGTACGACCGCGCGCGCGAGGACGCCCGCGCGCTGGTCGAGCAGCACGGCCGCTTCGTCCTCGTGCACCTGGATACGCCGCTGGAGGTGTGCGAGGCCCGCGACGTCAAGGGGCTCTACGCCCGCGCCCGGGCCGGCGAGCTCACCGGGTTCACCGGCATCGACGACCCCTACGAGCCCCCCTCGCGGGCCGAGCTCGTCATCGACACCTCCGTCACCTCGCTGGCCGAGTCGGTGGCCCGCATCCGCGCGGCCATGGACGGGCGCGCGGACACGGCTCCGGGAGGGACTCCGGACGGCGGGACACCGCCGGCCGCCTGAGGTCCGCGTCGTCCGAGGTCACACCGCCCCGGACCGGACGTGTGCGACCATGGGGGGCGTGACGGATCACGGCAGCCTGCTCGTCGCGCGCCGTCACATCGACCTGGCGCTGGTGAGCAGCGCGGTCTGTCGCCCCGCGCGCTGACACCCGAGGTCCCCCCGCAGCAGCCGCTGCGCTCCCCGATCCGGCAGCGCCCCACCCCGTCCGGTCACGGCGCCGCGGCGGGCGGCGCAGGAGGAAGTGCCACTGTGACCACCCCCCGCACCAGCACCCGGCCGCAACGCCGCGACACCCAGCGAGGCCAGGGCCAGTGGGCGCTGGGCTACCGGGAACCGCTCAACCCCAACGAGCGGATGAAGAAGGACTCCGACGGGCTCGACGTCCGTCAGCGCATCCTCGACATCTACGCGCACACCGGCTTCGGGGGCATCGACCCCAGCGACCTGCGCGGGCGCATGCGCTGGATGGGGCTCTACACCCAGCGCGCCCAGGGCATCCCCGGCGGCAAGACCGCCGTCCTCGAGCCCGAGGAGCTCGAGGACGAGTACTTCATGATGCGGGTGCGCACCGACGGCGGGGCGCTGACCAGCGACCAGCTGCGGACCATCGGCGGCATCAGCACCGAGTTCGGCCGCGACGTCGCCGACGTCACCGACCGGCAGAACATCCAGTACCACTGGATCCGCATCGAGGACGTCCCCGAGATCTGGCGGCGGCTCGAGTCGGTCGGCCTCACCACGACCGAGGCCTGCGGCGACACCCCGCGCGGCATGCTCAACTGCCCGCTGGCCGGCGTCCTGGCCGACGAGGTCCTCGACGCCTCCGACGTCATGGCGCAGACGGTCGCGAAGTACGTCGGCAGTCCGGAGTTCAGCAACCTGCCGCGCAAGTGGAAGACGTCGATGTCCGGCTGCGTCGACCACTGCACCGAGCCGGAGATCGACGACGTCTCCTTCGTCGGGGTGCGCAACGCCGACGGCGAGGCCGGGTACGACCTGTGGATCGGCGGCGGCCTGTCGACCAACCCCATGTTCGCCCAGCGGGTCGGCGTCTTCGTCCGGCCCGACCAGGTGACCGACGTCTGGGCCGCCTGCACCTCCGTCTTCCGCGACTACGGCTACCGCCGGCAGCGCAACCGCGCCCGCATCAAGTTCCTCATGGCCGACTGGGGCCCGGAGCGGTTCCGCCAGGTGCTGCAGGACGAGTACCTGCACGCGGAGCTTCCCCGACGGCCCGGCCGCCGCGCCGCCCGCGCACGAGCAGCGCGACCACGTCGGTGTCGCGAAGCAGAAGGACGGCGCCAACGCCGTCGGCTTCGCGCTGCGCACCGGCCGCATCACCGGCAGCCTGCTCACCCGGATCGCCGACCTCGCCGACGAGTACGGGCAGGGCCGCACCCGGACGACGACCCAGCAGAAGATGGTCGTCCTCGACGTCCCCGACGAGCGGGTCGAGGACCTCGTCGCCGCGCTCGCCGAGCACGACCTGCTCGTGCGCCCGAGCGCCTTCCGCCGCGGCACCATGGCCTGCACCGGCCTGGAGTTCTGCAAGCTGGCGATCGTGGAGACCAAGCAGCACGCGCAGGACCTCTACGCCGAGCTGGAGAAGCGGCTGCCGGACTTCGACGAGCCGATCGGCATCAACGTCAACGGCTGCCCGAACAGCTGCGCCCGGTTCCAGACCGCCGACATCGGCTTCAAGGGCTCGATGGTGCGCGACGACACCGGCGAGATGGTCGAGGGGTTCCAGGTGCACCTGGGCGGCCACCTGGGCACCGAGGCCTCCTTCGGCCGCAAGTTCCGCGGCCACAAGGTGACCAAGGCCGAGACCGCCGACTACTGCGAGCGGGTGCTGCGCGGCTACCTCGAGCGCCGCGAGCCCGGCGAGCGGTTCGCCGCCTACGTCGCCCGCGCCGAGGAGGCCTGGCTGCTGTGACGGGGCTGCTGTGACGAGGCTGCCGTGACGTGTCGCTGTGACGGGGCTGCCGTGACGGGGTCGCTGTGACCGAGGCGAGGGACACGGGCGAGCGGTCGGGAAGGTCGCGGCCGCTGCCCGTGTTCTTCTGCCCGTACTGCGGGGACGAGGAGCTGACCCCGCACGGGGACGAGGGCGGGTGGCACTGCGCCGCGTGCCTGCGGACCTTCACCGTCCGGCTCACCGGGACAGGAGTGCACGAACCATGACGACCGCCGTCCGGCCCACGCCGGAGCTCGCCGCCGAGGCCGACGCCCGCTTCGAGGGCATCGCCGACCCCGTCGAGCAGGCCCTCGCCGTCCTCCGGTGGGCGGGCGAGACCTTCGGCGAGGACTTCGCGGTCACCTCCTCCATGGCCGACGGGCTGCTCGCCCACCTGGCCTCGCGCGCGGTCCCCGGCGTCAACGTCGTCTTCCTCGACACCGGCTACCACTTCGCCGAGACCATCGGCACCCGCGACTGGGTCAGCGGGGTCATGCCGATCACGCTGGTGAACGTGCTGCCCGAGCAGACCGTCGCCGAGCAGGACGCCGAGTACGGCGAGCGCCTGCACGACCGCGACCCCGACCTGTGCTGCTCGCTGCGCAAGGTGCAGCCGCTGGCGAGGGCCCTCGCCGGGTACGCGGCGTGGGGCTCGGGCGTGCGCCGCGACGAGTCGCCCACCCGCGCGGGCACGAAGGTCGTCGACTGGGACGCCAAGCGCGGCATGGTGAAGGTCAACCCGCTGGCCGCCTGGGACCAGGACGACGTCGACACCTACGTCGCCGAGCACCAGGTGCCGGTGAACCCGCTGCAGGAGATCGGGTACGCCTCGATCGGCTGCGCGCCCTGCACCCGGCCGGTCGCCCCGGGCGAGGACCCGCGCGCCGGGCGCTGGGCCGGTCGCGGCAAGACCGAGTGCGGCCTGCACCTCTGACGCAGGACCTGGTCCCACCCCGCGGCACGCGCCACGCGCCGCGGGCCCCTGGAACGAGGCCGTTCCCGGCGGCAGACTGACCGCCGTGCCCCGCCCTCCGCGCCTGTCCCCCGACGAGGTCGCCGCCGCCCTGCACGGGCTGCCGCTGTGGTCGGGAGGCGCCGAGGGCATCCGCCGCAGCGTCGAGCTGCCCGGCTTCCCGGACGCCGTCGCCGCGATCGTGCGGATCGGCTTCGTCGCCGAGCAGCTGGACCACCACCCCGACGTCGACCTGCGCTGGCGCACGCTGCACCTGACGCTGGTCACGCACTCGGCGGGCGGCCTGACCGAGCTCGACCTGGAGCTCGCCCGCCGGATCGACGGCCTGCTCCCCGGCTGAGGAGCGGTCGCCGCCCTCGGCTCACCCGCTCGGGGCGGGACCGGCCGACGCGGAGCCGGCCCGGTCCCGGGCGTCGGCACGGCGCCGGGCGAGGGCCGCGGTCAGCAGCAGGAGCCCCCACGAGAGGAACCACGGGTCCCAGAACAGGACGTGCCAGCGCAGGGCGACGGGATCGGCCGGCTCCCCGAGCGCCCGGGTCAGCCCCACCGCGCCCACCACGACCAGCACCCCGCCGTACAGGGTGAGCAGCCCGCCGCCCAGCAGGGCCGCGGGCACGAGCGGCCGCCGGAGCGGGCGCGAGCGCGGCGGGTGCAGGAGCGCGAGGGCCAGCACGGCCGCGGCCAGCTTCAGGGCGACGACGAGGGCCAGCCCCGCCGTGGCCACCGCGCCGCCCCGGCGGCCCTGCTCCTCGAGGGCTCCGCCCACGGTCGACAGCAGCCAGGTGCCGCCGGCCATCCAGGAGGCGCTCACCGCGGCCGACAGCGCGGCGAGCACCGCCGCTCCCCCGGCCGACCAGGTCAGCAGCCTGCCGCGGCGGGTCACTCCGACACGGGCAGGACGAGCAGCCGCAGCAGCCGGTCGGCCTCGGCGTCGGGGTCCGCGGTCAGGCCGGTGTGCACCGGGCCGGGCTGCACCACCGTGCTGCGCGGCGCGGTCAGCCAGCGGAACCGCGACCCCAGCGCCTCCCGGCCGGCGGCACCCGCGGCGGGGTCGGCCGCGCAGACGTCGGCGGCGGCCCGCAGCGCCCGGTCGATCGCGCCGGCGTCGGCGGTGGGGTCCAGCGCCCGCAGCCGGTCGACGTCGAGGTGCACGCGGCTGCCGAGGTAGTCGCGCTGCCGGCAGTAGACGAGGACGCCGGCGTTGAGGGCCTCCCCCCGCTCCACCCGCGGCACCACCCGGAGGACGGCGTACTCGAAGGTCTCGCGGCTCACCGCTGCCGCACCCCCTCCGGCGGCGGCGGGCCCAGCCACGCGGGCCGGTTCTCCCCCCGCGGCGCCCGCCTGCGCGACCCGCCCGCCGCCGCGGCGGCCACCAGCGGCGGCAGCCAGGAGTCGCGGGCGGCGAGCCGGGCCAGCAGCTGGTCGGCGTAGCGGGCGCGCACCTCCTCCGGGGGGTCGTCCGGCGCCGGCCCCTCGAGCCAGTCGTCGGGTACCTGCGCCAGCACCCGGTCCAGCAGCGGCCGGGTGACCCGCGGCCCGAGGTCGGCGTCGGCGGCCCGGACGTCGGGGGCGCACTCGACCAGCGCGTGCTGCGCGGCGTCGTAGGGGCGGGTGACGGCGGCCGGCGCCCCGGGCCAGTGGTGGTGGAACGTGAGCGCGGCGCCGTGGTCGATCAGCTGCAGCCGGCCGTGCCAGAACAGCATGTTCGGGTTGCGCCACGAGCGGTCGACGTTGCCCACCAGCGCGTCGAACCACAGCACCCGCCCGGCCAGCTCGGCGTCCACCTCGCCGACGCCGGCCTCGAAGTCGAGGGCTCCGGGCAGGAAGTCCAGCCCGAGGTTCGTCCCCGCCGAGCGCTGCAGCAGCTCCTGCACCTCGGGGTCGGGCTCGCCGACGGCCAGCTCGGGGGCGACGTCGACGGTGACCAGCGCCGGCACCGGCAGCGCCAGCGCGCGGGCCAGCTCCCCGCAGACCACCTCGGCCACGAGCACCCGCACGCCCTGGCCGGCGGCCCGCCACTTGACCACGTAGGTGCCCAGGTCGTCGGCCTCCATGAGCCCCGGCAGCGATCCCCCCTCGCGCAGCGGGGTGACGTAGCGGGTGGCGGTGACGGCGGGCAGCACAGTGCCGGACAACCTACGCCGGTCCAGACTGGCCCCATGGGCCTGCTCCGGGCCGTGTCGCCCGAGGGCCTGCGCGACGCGCCGCTCACCTATCGCGAGGTCGGCGCCACGCGCGCCCCCGAGATGCCCCCGGGCTACCTGCACGGCGAGTGGTCGGAGGTCGTCGGCTCCGGCCGGGAGGTGTTCGAGCGGGTCGCCGCGGCCGTGTTCGACTGGCGGCCGCAGCGCAGCGTGGGCCTGCGGGTGCGGGCCACCGGGTCGCCGCGCGAGGTGGGCACCGTCGTCGTCCTGACGGCGGGACTGCCGCGGCTGGGCTACGACATCCCCTGCCGGGTGGTCTGGGCCTCGCCCACCGGCGACGAGCGCGGCTTCGCCTACGGGACGCTGCCCGGCCACCCGGAGAGCGGTGAGGAGTGCTTCACCGTCCGGCTCGCCGGGGACGGGGACGTCGTCGCCACGATCCGCGTCTTCTCCCGGCTGGCCACCCCGGCCGCCCGGGCGGTGCCGCCGGTGGCCCGCCTCGTCCAGGGCCTGGCCACCCGCCGCTACCTGGCCGCGCTGCGCGGGGCGGCCCGGCCGGGCCGATGAGTCCCGGCGCCGCGGCCGGTCTGCCCTCCTGAGAACGGAGGAGGCGGCATGGGATGGGCCGAGGACGTCGAGCGCGTCGTGGGCGCCGCGGTGGCGGCCGGGGAGGTGCCCGGTGCGGCCTGGCGGGTGCAGCACGGCGGTGAGGTCGCCCGGGGCGCGGCCGGCACCCACACCCCCGGCGGTGCCGACCCGGTGCGGCCCGACACGGTCTTCCGCATCGCCTCGATCACCAAGCCGGTGACCGCCGTCGCGGCGCTCACCCTGGTCGACGACGGCACGCTCGACGTCGACGAGCCGGTCGACCGGCACCTGCCCGAGTTGGCCGGCAGGTGCGTGCTCGCCGACCCGGCCGACGCCGCGGCCGGCACCGTGCCGGCGCGCCGGGCGATCACCGTCCGCGACGTCCTGACGTTCCGGCTGGGCATCGGCGTGGACTTCACCGCGCCGTGGCCCACCCCGACGGTCGCCGCGCTGGCGGCCGCCGGCCTGCCGATCGGCCCGCCCGCGCCGCAGGCCGCCCCGCCGCCGGACGAGTGGCTGCGCCGGCTGGCCACCGTCCCGCTCGCCTCCCAGCCGGGCGAGCGCTGGCTCTACCACACCGGCGCGAGCGTGCTGGGCGTCCTCGTCGCCCGCGCCACCGGCCGGCCGCTGCCCGAGGTGCTGACCGAGCGGGTGCTGGCGCCGCTCGGGATGACCGGCACCGGCTTCGGCGTGCCCGCCGTCGCCCGGGACCGGCTCGGTCCGCACTGGACGCCGCCCGGCGACGACGGCCGCCGCGAGCTCTACGACCCGGCCGAGGGCCAGTGGGCCCGCCCGCCGGCGTTCCCCGACGGCGCCGACGGGCTGGTCTCCACCGTCGACGACCTCGCCGCGCTCGCCGGGGTGCTGCTGGCCGGGGGCCGCGCGCCCGGCGGCGGGCGGGTGCTCGCCGAGGACACCGTCCGCGCGATGCTCACCGAGCAGGCCGGCCCGGTCGACGACGAGGGCGGCGGCTGGGGGCTGGGCACCGGCGTCCGCCGCACCGACGAGCCGGGCGGGCGCTCGGCCGGCTCCTTCGGCTGGGACGGCGGGCTGGGCGGCTCCTGGTGGACCGACCCGGTCACCGGCACCACCGCCGTGCTGCTCACCAACCAGGCGTGGTCCTCCTCCACCCCGCCCGCCGTCTTCGACGGGTTCCGGGCTGCCGCCTTCGGTCCGCGGTAGAGGTCAGGGGTCCGCCCTCAGTCCTCGCCGGCGGCCGCGGCGCGCTCGCGCTGGATCAGCTCCTTGCTCCGCACCAGCCGCACGAGGGTGACCACGAGCAGCCCGCCGGCCATGTTGAGCAGCGTCGTGTACCAGAACCAGGCCAGCCACTCGCCGTAGCCGAACGGGGCGGTCCCGGTGTGGATCGCCCCGAACACCAGCAGCGAGTCCAGGATCGAGTGGAACAGCTGCAGGCCGGCGAGGACGAACGCGCCGGCCACCGCGGCGACGATCTTGGCACCGTCGGCGGAGGTGCCGTTCTGCATGCGGGTCATCAGCGTGATGGCGACACCGCCGAGGAACGCCAGGCAGACGGCGCGCAGGTCCAGCGGCGCCTCGACGAAGTGCCGCGCGGACTCCACGACGGTGGGCCCGAGCTCCGGGTAGCCGTGCACGACCACCCACATGAACAGCCAGCCACCGACCAGGTTGGCCACCAGCGTCCCGCCCCACAGCCGCCCCAGCTGCGCCCAGCTCGCCCGTCCGGCCACCACCGCGGTGACCGGCAGCAGGAAGCCCTCGGTGAACAGCTCGCTGCGGGCCAGCAGCAGGGCGATGAACCCGACGGAGAAGGCCAGCCCGGCCAGCAGGTGGCTGCCGGTCTCGGCGTAGACGGCGACCAGCGCGAGGACGCCGACCGCCACCTCCAGCCCGCCGGCCAGCCCGGTGGTGAGCACCTCGCGCCAGGTGCGGTGCAGCCGCTGCGCCCCCTGGCTGACCACCCGGTCGAAGGCCTGGACGACCTCGTCCTCGGCGGGGGCGTCGGTGTCGCCGAGCTGGACGCGGCGCTGGTCGGTCACCGCCCGCACCTACCCTCGACGGCGTGCCTCCACCCGACCCGGGGATCGTGACCCTGCACCTGTGGGGCGTCCCCGGCCGCGCGGTGCCGCGGGCGGCGCTGCGGATGGCCTCGCTGCGCCCGGCGCTGGCCCGCGCGCCGGGCCTGCGCTTCGCCAAGCTGCTGGGCACCGGCGACGGGCGCACGTTCACCGTCCGCGACGCCGACCCTCGCCGCTGGGGGCTGCTCGCGGTCTGGGACGACGCCGCGGCCGCCGACGCGCTCGACGACTCCCCCGTGGCGGCGAGCTGGCGGCGGATCGCCGACGAGGAGTGGTCGGCGCGGCTGCGCCCGCTGTCCGCCCGCGGGCTGTGGTCGGGCCGGGAGCCGTTCGGGAGCCCGCGTCCGCAGCGCTGGGACGGTCCGGTCGCGGCGGTCACCCGCGCCCGGCTGGTGCTGCGCCGGGCCGCCCGGTTCTGGTCGGCGGTGCCGCCGGTCTCGGCCGACCTGCACCGGTCGCCGGGCCTGCGCATGGCCGTCGGGATCGGCGAGGCGCCGCTGGGCCTGCAGGGCACCTTCAGCGTCTGGGACTCCGGCGCGGCCCTCAACGCCTTCGCCTACGACCGCCCCGAGCACGCCGCCGTCGTCGCCCGCACCGCGCGGGAGGGCTGGTACGCGGAGGAGCTGTTCGCCCGCCTCGCGGTGCTCTCCTCCCGGGGCACCGTCGACGGGACCGACCCCCTCGGGTAGCGATCGGAACGGCCCCGCCCCAGGGGCCCGCCCCGGGCTCGCGGGGGGCGGGGGACGCGGGGTCCTCCTACAGCCGCACGAACAGGTGGAGCTCCGCGCGGTCGTCGCCGGGAGCCAGCCGGATCGCGCCGGGCATCCGCCCGAACTCGCGGTAGCCGAGGCCGGCGTAGAACCGCTCGAGGCCGTAGCCGCTGCGCACGGTCAGGTGCAGCATCTCCAGGCCGCGGTCGCGCGCGACGTCGTGGACGCCGGAGAGCAGCACCCGGCCCAGACCCCGGCCCTGCCGGCTCGGGTGCACCTGCACGCGCAGGACGGTGGCCCAGTGCCGGCGCAGCGGGCTCACCGACAGCGACAGCACCGCCCAGCCGGCGAGCTCGCCGTCGACCCGGAGCACGACCAGCCGCTCGCGGCCCTGCGCGACCCGCTCCAGCAGCGAGTCGAGGAAGGGCGCCAGCTGGGCCTCGGTGACCGGCGGGACGAAGCCCACCGCCCCGCCGGCGTTCGTGACGTCGGTCCAGCAGGTGAGCAGTGCGCTCCGCAGGTCCGGGTCGACGACGTCGACGGCACTCACGTCGGCGGTCGGCATGCCCTCGATCCTCGTACGTGCGGCCGGTCACCCGGCCCCCGCCCCCTGGGCGCCGCCCCGGCCGTCAGGCCGGACCGCCGCTGGGGCCGAACCGCTCGACGCGGACGTCGGCCGGCGCCACCCCCAGCTCCACCACCAGCCCGCTCGCCGCCTCGGCGAACGCCGCCGACCCGCACACGAACGCCGTCTGCCCCGGCTCGACCAGCGGCACCAGGTCGGCCGCGGTCAACCGGCCGCCCGGGCGGATCCCGGCGGGCTCGCGGCTGAGCGCCAGCAGCGCCCCGGCGGCGGCCAGCTCGTCGGCGTAGGGCAGCAGCGCACGGGTGCGGGCCGCGACGGCGATCCGCAGCAGGTCGGTGCGGCCGAGGTCGTGGGCGGTGCGCAGCATCGCGACCAGCGGGACGACGCCGCTGCCGCCGCCCACCAGCAGCGCCGGGTTCTCGCCGTCCCAGACGAACCAGCCGCCGATGGGCCCGCGCACCTCCAGGACGTCGCCGGGCTCGACGACGTCGGCCAGGTACCCCGACACCTCCCCGTCCTCGAGCCGCTCGACGAACAGCTCCACCTGCGGGTCCGACGGCGCCGAGGCCACCGAGTAGGACCGCTGCGCCCGGTAGCCGTCCTCCGCGGTGAGCCGGACGACGTAGTGCTGACCGGGCAGGTGGTCGACCCGGTCGGCGACGTCGAGGCGCAGCTGCACACCGCGCGGCGTCGGCCGGTCGACGGCGGTGACCGTCGCCGTCCGCCAGCCCCCGGCCGGAGCCCGGCGGCGGCCAGATGAGAGACCCATCGGCTCCGCTGCAGGCACCTCGTCGGCCTCGTCCCGAGGCTCGCCCCGAGCCTGCGAGGGGTGAGGAGGACGAGGTCCTTCCTCAGTCACCCTGGTAGCGCTGCTCGCGCCAGGGGTCGCCGCGGTCGTGGTAGCCGTTCTGCTCCCAGAAGCCGGGCTGGTCGCGGGTGAGCAGCGTCAGCCGGGTCACCCACTTGGCGCTCTTCCAGAAGTAGAGGTGCGGCACCAGCAGCCGCACCGGGCCGCCGTGCTCGACGGGCAGCGGCTCCCCGTCGACCTGCCAGACCAGCCAGGCCCTGCCGCCGGTGACGTCGGCCAGCGGGAGGTTGGTCGTGTAGCCGGTCTTGGCCGTCGCCACGACGAAGGCCGCCTCGGCCGTGGGCCGGGCGGCCTCGAGCAGGGTGTCGACGCTGACGCCGGCGAAGTGCGTGTCGAACTTCGACCAGGTGGTCACGCAGTGGATGTCACCGCGGTAGTCCGAGCCCGGCAGCCGGTGCACCTCGTCCCAGGTCCACGTGGTCGGGGTCTCCACCCGGCCGTCGACGGTGATGCTCCAGGTCTCCGGGGTGATGCGCGGGGTGGGCTCGGCGGTCAGCACCGGCCAGTCGGCCCCCACGTCGTACTGGCCGGGGGGCAGCCGCGGGTCCCGCTCCCGCCGGCGGCCCAGGAAACCCCTGGTCGGTCCTGCCACGTGTCCTCCTCCGATCGGGCGGTCCGGGCCCGGCAGGCTCCCGGGCCCGGCGGAGGACCACCAACGTCCTGACCTGCGCTCAGGGTTCCCTTACATGAGGTGAGTCACTGCGTGTCCACATGGCCGGGAGGTGGGTAACGAGCCTAACTTGGTGCCGTGGTGACGGTGACGCACTCGGGCCAGCGCAGGACCCCGAAGGCCGCGAAGACCAGCTCGGTCTTCAAGAAGGCGGTGATGGCGGTCAGCGGCATCATCCTGGTGCTGTACCTGATCGCGCACATGATCGGGAACCTGAAGATCTTCGCCGGCGCGGAGACCTTCAACGGGTACTCCCACTGGATCCGGACGATCGGCGAGCCGGCGGTGCCGGAGCAGACGACGCTGTGGATCATCCGCGTGGTCCTGCTCGCCGCGGTGGTCGCGCACATCTGGGCGGCGATCTCGCTGTGGCGGCAGGCCAAGCGCGCCCGGCCGCAGGGCTACGTGACCAAGAAGGCCGTGGCCCAGAGCTACGCCTCGCGCACCATGCGGTGGGGCGGCGTGATCCTCGGGCTGTTCATCGTCTACCACATCCTCGACCTCACGCTCGGGGTGGCGAACCCCGAGGGCCCCGACTCCACCCCCTACGACCGCGTGATCGCCGGGTTCTCCAACCCGATCGTCACCCTCGTGTACGTCGTCGCCCTGCTCGCGCTCGGCTTCCACCTGCGGCACGGCGTCTGGAGTGCGACCCAGACCCTGGGGCAGAGCAACAAGACCCGGGAGCGCACGGTCAACGCCTTCGCCACCGTCTTCGCCGTGGTGCTGACCGCCGGGTTCCTCATCCCGCCGCTCAGTATCCTCTTCGGGCTCGTCGGCTGAACCAGGAGCAACGAAAATGGCCCTCGAACTGTTCACCGTCGGCGAGCCCATCGCCGACACCAAGGCCCCGATGGACGTCCCGATCGGCGAGCGCTGGAGCGAGCGCCGCTTCCGCGCCAAGCTGGTCAACCCGGCCAACCGCCGCAAGCTGACGGTCATCGTCGTCGGCACGGGCCTGGCCGGCGGCGCGGCCGCCGCCACGCTCGGCGAGGCCGGCTACAAGGTCAAGTCCTTCTGGTACCAGGACAGCCCGCGCCGCGCGCACAGCGTCGCCGCGCAGGGCGGCATCAACGCCGCCAAGAACTACCGCAACGACGGCGACTCGGTGCACCGGCTGTTCTACGACACGGTCAAGGGCGGCGACTTCCGCGCCCGCGAGAACAACGTGCACCGGCTGGCCGAGGTCAGCGTCAACATCATCGACCAGTGCGTCGCCCAGGGCGTGCCCTTCGCCCGCGAGTACGGCGGCCTGCTCGACAACCGCTCCTTCGGTGGCACCCAGGTGTCGCGGACCTTCTACGCCCGCGGCCAGACGGGCCAGCAGCTGCTCTACGGCGCCTACCAGGCCCTCGAGCGGCAGATGGCGGCCGGCACCGTCGAGCAGTTCCCGCGCACCGAGATGCTCGACCTGGTCGTCGTCGACGGCCGGGCCCGCGGCATCGTGGCCCGCGACCTCATCACCGGCGAGATCAGCACCCACTTCGCCGACGCGGTCGTGCTGGCCACCGGTGGCTACAGCAACGTCTTCTATCTCTCGACCAACGCCAAGGGCTCCAACGCCACGGCGATCTGGCGGGCGCACAAGCGGGGCGCGCTGTTCGCCAACCCCTGCTACACGCAGATCCACCCGACCTGCATCCCGGTGCACGGCGAGTACCAGTCCAAGCTCACGCTGATGAGCGAGTCGCTGCGCAACGACGGCCGGGTGTGGGTGCCCAAGGAGCGCGGCGACACCCGCGACCCGCGCGACATCCCCGAGTCCGAGCGCGACTACTACCTCGAGCGGATCTACCCGGCGTTCGGCAACCTCGTCCCCCGCGACATCGCCTCGCGGCAGGCGAAGAACGTCTGCGACGAGGGCCGCGGCGTCGGCCCCGAGGGCAAGGGCGTGTACCTCGACTTCGCCGAGGCCATGCAGCGCCTGGGCCGGCCGGCCATCGAGGCCAAGTACGGCAACCTCTTCGACATGTACGCCCAGATCACGGGCGAGGACCCCTACGAGGTCCCCATGCGGATCTACCCGGCGGTGCACTACACGATGGGCGGGCTGTGGGTCGACTACGACCTGCAGTCGACCATCCCCGGCATGTTCGTGATCGGCGAGGCCAACTTCTCCGACCACGGCGCCAACCGGCTCGGCGCCAGCGCGCTGATGCAGGGCCTGGCCGACGGGTACTTCGTCCTGCCCAACACGATCAACGACTACCTGGCCTCCGGCCCGTTCGACAAGGTCGACGACAGCCACCCGGCCGCCGTCGAGGCGCTCGAGGGCGTCCGCCAGCAGAGCGAGCGGCTGCTGTCGATCAACGGCACCCGGACCACCGCGTCGTTCCACCGCGAGCTCGGCCGGCTGATGTTCGACCTGTGCGGCATGGAGCGCTCGGAGGAGAGCCTGCGTAAGGCGCTCGACCGGATCCCCGAGATCCGCCAGGAGTTCTGGACCAACGTGAAGGTGCCCGGCGAGCTGGGCCGCTTCAACCAGAGCCTGGAGCACGCGGGCCGGGTCGCCGACTTCATCGAGCTCGCCGAGCTCATGTGCGTCGACGCCCTGCACCGCAACGAGAGCTGCGGCGGGCACTTCCGCGCCGAAAGCCAGACCCCCGAGGGTGAGGCCCTGCGCGACGACGAGAACTACGCCTACGTCGCCGCCTGGGAGTGGACGCCGGAAGGTGCCCCGCCGGTCCTGCACAAGGAAGCCCTCGAGTTCGAGTACGTCCACCTCGCCCAGCGGAGCTACAAGTAGATGAACCTCAAGCTGCGCGTCTGGCGTCAGCGGGACCGGACGGAGAAGGGGAAGATGGTGACCTACGAGGTCACCGACATCTCCCCGGACATGTCCTTCCTCGAGATGCTGGACGTCCTCAACGAGCAACTGATCCTCGACGGCCAGGAGCCGGTCTCGTTCGACCACGACTGCCGTGAGGGCATCTGCGGGTCGTGCGGCGTCATGATCAACGGCCGCGCGCACGGCAACGGGCTGTTCCCGGGCCACCCGCAGACGACGACCTGCCAGCTGCACATGCGGTCGTTCAAGGACGGCGACACGATCGACGTCGAGCCGTGGCGGGCGACGGCGTTCCCGGTCATCAAGGACCTCGCCGTCGACCGCGGGGCCCTCGACCGGATCATCCAGTCCGGCGGCTACATCAGCGCCCCGACCGGGACCGCCCCCGAGGCGCACTCGATCCTGGTCGCGAAGAAGGACTCCGACGCCGCGTTCGACGCCGCCACCTGCATCGGCTGCGGCGCCTGCGTGGCGGCCTGCCCGAACGCCTCCTCGATGCTGTTCACCGCCTCGAAGGTGACGCACCTGGGCCTCATGCCGCAGGGCCAGCCCGAGCGCAACGACCGCGTCGTCAACATGATCCACCAGCAGGACCTCGAGGGCTTCGGCGGCTGCACCAACATCGGTGAGTGCTCCGCCAGCTGCCCGAAGGGCATCTCGATGGAGAACATCTCGCGGCTCAACCACGACCTGCTCGGCGCCCTGCGCGCCGGTGCGCGTCCCAAGAGCTGACGAAGGGCCCCCTCGCCCCCCACTGCTCGCGAGCTCGCAGCGGGGCCCTGCGAGGGGGCCGGCACGTCACCGCGGCAGGCGGGGACCCCACGGGGTCCCCGCCTGCCGGCGTTCCCGGGGTGTGGCGCGACGTCGGTTCGACGGGCAAACTGACGGGGTGACCGCTTCGTTCGACCTGGCCGGTCTGCCCGGCCGCCCCTGCTCGATCGCCGCCGCCCTGGAACTTGTCGGCGAGCGCTGGTCGCTGCTCGTCGTCCGCGAGGTGTCGCTGGGCAACCACCGCTTCAGCGACATCGCCCGCGGCACCGGTGCGCCCCGCGACCGGCTCACCGCGCGGCTCAACGCGCTGGTGACCGCCGGCGTGCTGGAGCGGCGGCAGTACAGCGACGCACCGCCGCGCTCGGGCTACCACCTCACCGCCTCCGGCCGTGACCTGCTGCCGGTGCTGCAGGCGCTGCTGCAGTGGGGTGACCGCTGGGCGGCCGAGGAGCCGCCGGTGCGGCTGCACCACGCGCCGGCCGGGCACGAGGAGCACGTCGTCGACGCGGAGTGGGTGTGCCGCACGTGCGGCGAGCCGGTGAACGGCAGCCGGGTCGAGCGGGTGCTGACCCCCGCCGGCCGCGTCCTGTCCGGGCTGCCCGCGGAGGAGCGGCATGAGCACTGAGGCCGACGACGTCACCGCGGCACCGGCCGCGTGGGGGGAACCGCGCTCGCGCACCGTCACCTGGTACGACCCGATGGTCACCGCGGCCGGCGTCCGCGAGCGCTCGGGCCTGAAGGCGCTGCAGGCACTGCTCGACCGCGAGCTGCCGCCGCCCCCGGTCACCCCGCTGGTGCAGATGGACCTGGTGGCCGTCGAGGAGGGGCGGGTCGAGTTCACCTGCACCGTCGACGAGTCGGTCTACAACCCCATCGGCGTCGTGCACGGCGGGCTGGTCTGCACGCTCCTCGACACCGTCGCCGGCTGCGCGGTGCACTCCACGCTGCCGCAGGGGGTGGGCTACACGTCGATCGAGCTGAAGGTGACCTACCTGCGGGCGGTGACGCAGGCCAGCGGGCCGCTCACCGCCGTCGGCACGGTGGTCAAGCCGGGACGGCGCGTGGCCTTCGCCGAGGGCCAGGTGCTCGACGCAACCGGCCGGCTGGTGGCGACGGCGTCGAGCTCGCTGCTGGTGTTCCCGCTGCCCGCGTGAGCGCTCAGCTGGTGACGCCGGCGACACCCACCTGCGGGGTCACCACGTCCCCGCGCTCCCCCGGATCCAGTCGACGACCAGTTCGGGGACGACGTGGGGCTCGCCCGGCGCCCCCTCCTCCGGGAAGTCGAACACCGCGAGCATCGCCTGCACCGGGTGGTCGGGTGTGACCTCGACCCGGTGCACCGGGACGCCGTCGACGGAGGAGGCCGCGCCGTCGGGGCGCCAGTCGACGGCGTAGGTGTGCCAGTCGGCGACGTCGATGCCGGGCCGCGGGGCGGCGAAGTCCTCGACGAGCCGCGGGTCGCGGAACGGATGGGTGCCCGCGCCGACCGCCGCCCCCTCGACCGGGTCCACCGCGTCGCCGAAGACCTCCATGACGCACAGCTCGCCGCAGCGTTCCGGCGCGTCCTCCAGGCCCACCAGCCACCAGGCCACCATCGAGCGCGGGTCACCGTGGCGCGCGCCCGCATCTCCAGCACGCCGTACCGCGGCGTCCAGCCCCAGTGCGCCGGCTGCTCCTCGCGGACGACGGCCCCGGGCCGCACCGGCTGCTGCCCGACCGTGCTGCCGACCGGCCCGGAGAACACCCCGGACTGGATGCCCGAGACCCGCAGCGGCGGGTGGTCGTCCGGGCACCACAGCGGCGCGTCGTCGGGCAGGTACAGCCGCAGGCAGGAGTCCCGGACCTCGTGGTGGGCCGCCGTCGCCGCCCGCGGGCTCCACTGCGGCAGGTAGTGCGGCACCCAGACGTCGCGGTCGAGGCCCGGGCCGTCGAAGTCGTCGCAGAAGTCGCCGGCCGGTTCGTCGTGTGGGGCCGGCACCGGCGTCAGCGGCTCTGCAGGGCGTCGAGGGCCACGGCCATGGCGGCGGCGACGCGGAAGTCCAGCCGCGGGTCCGGGACGGAGACGTCGTAGCGGTCGCGGATGGACTTGCGCCGCTCGACCACCAGCACCGGGGCGCCGGTCGCCGAGTCGAGGAAGTCGAAGTGGAAGACGAAGGGCACCCAGACGTCGCCGAGGTAGGGGATGAGTGTCCAGACCCGCCGCAGGATCGCGATGAACGGCCGGCGCTCGCGGCCCACGGCGGTCAGCCCGGGGACGCCGAGGTCCCAGGTCGACCGCAGCAGGCTGGCGCCGAAGCGCTTGCCGAAGGTGCCGAGCACGCGGCCCTGCTCGTCGAACACGTCGTGCTGGGCGTGGACGTCGAGCCGCTGGCGGGCGCGGAAGGAGAAGACGGGACGGGTGCGGGCCTCGTCGGCGGTGAAGACCACCTCCTCCTTGAGCTTGAGCCGCTTCTGCTGGGCCATCGCCAGCAGCTCGCCCTCGCTGCCGTCCGGTGCCACCGCCCGGATCTCGTAGCGGTTGACCATCACGGTGATCCGCTGGCGGACGGTGAAGCGCGGCACGACCATCGCCGCGGTGGGCGGACCGGGGGGCTGCTCGTGGGGCTGCTCGTGGGGCTGCTGGGGGAACGGCTGCTGGGGGAACGGCTGCTGGGCGTACGGCGGCTGGGTCACGGCGCGCTCCTGGTCGGCTCGGGGCTCCCCATCCTGGCCCGGTCCGGGCGCCCGCGGGGCCCCGCAGCCCGTCGGCGAGGACACAACACGGGGGGCCACCGGGTTGCAGGCCAGAATCTTGGGTTCACCCGGCGACCGTGATGCTCCTGTGCCAGGCTCGGGACGGAGTGGAGCGGGTCCACCCCGAGGTGTGCGGAGGTCGTCTTGTCGCAGGGTTCTCGTCGCGTCGGCATTGCTGTGGTGGGTCTCGGAGGTGCGGTCGCCACGACCGCGGTCGCGGGCCTGGAACTGGTCCGCACCGGGGCCGCGGGCACCGACGGCCTGCCCCTGGCCGGCCTGGAGGTGGCCGGCGGGCCGGTCGAGGAGACGACCGGCCTGGTCGGGTACGACTCCCTCGTCGTCCGCGGGTGGGACCTCGACGGCTCCGACCTGCGCAAGGCCGCCGAGCAGCACGGCGTCCTGGAGGCCCGTCAGCTCGAGCAGGCCGGTCCGGCGCTCTCGGGCGTCACGCCCTGGCCGGCGGCCGGCGACGCCGACTTCTGCCGCAACGTCACCGGCGGCAACGTGGTGCTGGCCGCGACCCGCCGCGCGCAGGTCGACGCCGTCCGTGCCGACCTGCGCCGCTTCCGCGAGGAGGAGTCCCTCGACGGCCTGGTGCTGGTCAACCTGGCCTCCACCGAGCGCTGGCCCGACCCGGAGGCGCCCGCGCTGCAGACGGTCGAGGCCTTCGAGGACGGGCTGGACGCCGACGACCGCGCGATCACCCCGGCGATGGTCTACGCCTACGCCGCCATCGCCGAGGGCGTCGGCTACGTCAACTTCACGCCGTCGCTGGCCGCCGACGTCCCGGCGCTCACCGCGTTCGCCGAGGCCCGCGGTGTCCCGATCGCCGGCAAGGACGGCAAGACCGGCCAGACGATGATGAAGACTGTCCTCGCGCCGGCCTTCCGCAGCCGGTCGCTGACCGTCGAGGGCTGGTACTCCACCAACATCCTCGGCAACCGCGACGGCCTCGCCCTCGACGACCCCGACTCGCTGGCCAGCAAGCTGAACACCAAGGGCAGCGTGCTCGACTCGATCCTCGGCTACCCGGTCGAGGACCACGTCGTCCGCATCGACTACTACCGGCCCCGTGGCGACCAGAAGGAGGCCTGGGACGCCATCGACCTGGTCGGCTTCCTCGGCCAGCGCATGCAGGTCAAGGTCGACTTCCAGTGCCGCGACTCGATCCTCGCCGCGCCGCTGGCCCTCGAGCTGGCCCGGCTGACCGACCTCGCCCAGCAGCGCGGTGAGGGCGGTGTGCAGCGGCAGCTCGGCTGGTTCTTCAAGGCGCCGATGACCGCCGACGGCAGCGTCCCCGAGCACGCCCTCCACCGGCAGGAGTCCGCACTGCTCGACTGGCTGGCCGCCGGCGCAGCCGGCCGGTGACCGGCCTCGCCCCCTCTCCTGCCGCGACGCTCGCCCCGCTCGCCGCGCTGCGCCCGCTGCTCGCCGAGATCGGCGACGCCAAGCGGGTGCGGGTGGCCGGCACACCCGGCTCCCTGGCCGAGCAGGCCTTCGCCCGGGCGTGGGCGCGGCTGGTGTCCGGCGAGGACGTCGGCGCCGTCGCGTACTCCGAGACGGCGGCCGCCGTCGCCCGCGCCCGGCTGGCCGGCATCGACACCGGTGTGCTGACCTCCGCCGGCCTCTCCGACGACGAGGCGCTCGGCGTGCTGCGCCGCGCGTTCGACGAGGTGGCCGGCCCGCTGGACGACGGCCTGCGCGACCGGCTGCGGGCGTCCCTCGGGCCGCTGCCGGCGCCCGGTCCCGCTCCCGAGCTGGCCGGTGCCCTCAACGCGCAGCCGCGTGCCGGCGCCACCGCGCCGGGGAAGCCGCGGGTGGTGGTGGAGCCGCCGGAGAGCCACGGCGACCACTGCCTCACCGTCGCGGTCTACTCGGTGCTCGTGGCGCCGGTGGTGGGCGCCGACCCGGTCGAGCCGTTCCTGCTGGGCCTGGGCCACCACCTGCACAACGTCGTCCTGCCCGACGCCGGGTTCGCCGGCGAGGTGCTGCTCGGGAACGCCCTCGAGCGGGTGGTGACCACGCTGGAGGAGCGCGAGCTGGCCGACCTGCCGGGACCGCTCGCCGGGCGGCTGCGCGCGGTGCTGGCGCTGCGGCCGGGCGCCGAGGTGCCGGAGGCGCGGGCCTTCCACGCCGCCGACGTCCTCGACCGGGTGCTGCAGGTGCACCACCACGCGCGGGCGGCGGCGTTCACCGCCGCCCAGGCGCTCGACGACCTCGAACTGGTGCACGCCGGGCCGGTGCAGGGCTACCACCTCGACGTCCTGGGGGCGGCGGGTCTGTGACCGGCACGCTGCTCGACGCACCGGTCGTCGACGGGATCCCCTACGCCCGGGCCGGCCGCGACGACCTGCGCGACCGGGTCGGTGAGCTGGTCGCCACCGGGGACGTCGACCGGGCACGGGTGCTGCTGCTCGCCGACGCCGACGACTGGTGGACCGAGCCGCCGCCCCCACCCGAGCAGCTGGCCCGCGTCCCGGCCGCCCGCACGCTGCGCGAGGCGATGACCCTGCTCGGCATGGGGAGGGTGGCCGACTACTTCGCGCACCGCTGGTCGGACCCCACCCACCTGGCCGGCCTGGCGCTGCTGCAGCAGCACTGGCCAGGCAGCAGGCCGGTGGTCGACGTCGCCTGCGGGATCGGGGCGCACCTGCGCGAGCTGTCCCGCCGTGGGTGCACCGACCTCCTCGGCGTGGACGTCGTGTGGGCCAAGCTGTGGCTGGCGCGGCGGTTCGTCTGCCCGGACGCCCGCTACGTGTGCGCCGACCTCACCGCCGCGCCGGACCTGCGGGTCGGCTCCCCCGCCTACGTCATGTGCCACGACGCCTTCTACTTCCTGCGCGACAAGCCGGCCGCCGCCGCGGCGATGCGCGCGCTGGCCGGGGACGGCGGCACCGTCGTCGTCGGGCACGCGCACGTCGCCGACCCGCACGGGCAGCCGCTGACGCCCGAGGGCTACGCCGAGGTCCTCGGCACCGCGCTGCTCTACGACGACGACGAGCTGACCCGCTCGCTGCTGGCGGGCCGCCCGCCCCGGCCGGCCGACCCCGCCGACCTGCACGCGAGCGAGGCGATCGCCCTGGTGGCCGGCGACCCGCTCGCCCCCGCGCCGGTCGACCTCGGCGAGCCGCTGCCGCCGCTGGCGCCCAACCCGCTCTACCGCGACGGCGTGCTGACCTGGCCGAACGAGCGCTACGCCGCTGAGTACGGGCCGCGCTCCTCCCACCTGCCGCAGCGCTGGCCCGACCCGCTGCCCGCCGACGCTGCCCGCCGCCGGCTGCTCGTCGACCTCCCGGAGGCCTGGTGAGCGTCGGGTGGGGCGTCGCCGGGTGCGGGTGGGTGGCCCGCGACCACGCGCTGCCCGCGCTGCTCGCCGTCCCCGGCGCCCGGGTGGTCGCGCTGCACGACCTCGACCCCGTCGCGATGGAGCGGATGCCGGTCGAGGGCGCGCGGCGGACCCCCGACCTGGCGGAGTTCCTCGCCACGCCGGGCCTGGACGCGGTCTACGTCGCCGTGCCCAACGCCGGGCACCGGGCGCTGGCCGAGGCGGCCGCCGCGGCCGGCAAGGCGGTGCTGTGCGAGAAGCCGCTGGCCGCCGACGCCGGCGACGCGCAGGCGCTGGTCGACGCGTGCGCGCAGGCCGGCGTGCTGCTCGGCACCGCCTACGACCAGCGCTGGCACCCCGCCCACGTGCGACTGCGCGAGCTCGTGCCCGAGCTGGGCACGGTCACCGCGGTGCGGATCGTCTACTGCTGCTGGCTGCCCGGCGACTGGACGCCCGACGGCCGGCCGCACGACAACTGGCGGGTCGACCCCGCCCGCGCCGGCGGCGGCGCCGCCATCGACCTCGCCCCGCACGGGCTGGACCTGGCCGGCACGCTGCTCGGCGAGGACGTCACCACGCTCTCGGCGCTGCTGCAGACCCGGGTGCACGACTACGGCGTCGACGACGGCGCCCTGCTCACCGGCACGACCGACGGCGGCGTGCTGGTCGGCCTGCACGTCGCGTTCAACACCCCCGACGCGCTGCCCCGCCGCCGGCTGGAGGTGGTCGGCACCCGCGGGATGGCGGTCGCCGTCGACACCATGGGCCAGACGGCGGGGGGCTCCCTGACGCTGTACCGCCCCGACCCGGTCGACGTGCCGTTCGCCGCCGACACCTCGCCGTTCCAGGCGCAGTTCGCCGCCTTCACCGACGCGGTCGCGGGCCGCGCGCGGTGGCCGTACGCCCCCGCCCGCGACCTCGCCCTGCACCGCCTGCTCCTCACCGCTCTGGAGAGAGGGACCCCGTGAGCTCGCCCGACGTGCCCGGCGCCATCGACCGGACCACCGACCCCGCCGCCGACCTCGCTGCTGACGGCACTCGCGCCCGGCACGGCACCAGCCAGGTCGACACCAACCCCTACCGCGGCCTGCTGCCCGACCTGCCCGCCTACGCGTGCACCAACTGCGGGCACTGGCAGCGCTGGCCGGCGCCCGGGCCGGTGGTCTGCCCGGTCTGCGCCGACGTGCGCAACGCGCTGCCCGAGCACGGCTTCGAGTTCGTCACCGACAAGCAGGCCGACGAGCTGGTCACCGGGTCCTGGCGGCCGGCGCCGGTGGACGGCGTCACCGAGTTCGGCACCGAGCCGCGCTTCGGCCTCGACAGCCGCGGCTGGGTGATCGAGACCGACATCGGCCTGGTCGGCTTCGAGTGCGCCCCCTGGTACACCGCCGACATGCTCGCCGAGCTGCGCCGGATGGCGGCCGAGAAGGGCGGCTTCCCGGTGCTGGCGTCGTCGCACGTGCACGGGTACGGCGCGCTGTGGCAGCTGCAGCAGGAGCTCGAGCCGCGGGTGGTGTGCGTCAACGTGCACGACCTGGTCTGGACCAAGGCCTTCCGGGTCACCTGGCCGGCCGACGACGTCCTGACGCTCGCCCCCGACCTCACCCTGCACCGCACCGGCGGCCACTTCCCCGGGCACTCGGTGCTGCACGACGCCCGCCGCGGCGTCCTCTTCTGCGGCGACTCGCTCAAGGTCGACCTCTCCCCCGACGGCGAGCCGGTCGCGCTGTCCGCGCACAAGGCGTTCCACGCGCAGATCCCGCTCTCGCACGGGGAGCTGCGGGAGATGCTCGCCGTCGTCGCGGAGCTGGACTTCGAGGTGGTCGCGACGCCGTTCGAGATGGTCCCCGGGGTCACCACCGACCACGTCGTCCACCTGGTGCAGCGGCTGCTGTCCGGGCCGCCGGACGCCGCGCCCGTCCCCCTGGAGGAGCTGTGACGACGACCGAGGTCGCGCCGTCGCAGCGGTACCGCGACAGCTTCCCCACGCCGGTCGAGGACTTCGCCATCGCCGGCATCGACGTCCTCGACGTGCCGCTGCACAGCGCCGTCCTGCCGCCCTCGGAGCTGCACCCGGGTGGCAGCGGGCTGGGCTACGGCGCCACCCGGGAGGAGGCCCGCACCGGCGCGATGGGCGAGATGGCCGAGATGGCGCTGTCGCTGCGCGCGCACCAGGGCGTCGTCCGCGAGCAGGGTTCCTACGCCGAGATGAGCCGCCGGCACGGCCGCGACCGGGTCGCCGACCCGCGCGAGCTGTGCCTGGAGGCAGGCAGCCCGTACGACGACGACCGGCCGCTGCAGTGGCTGCCGATGACCCGGCTGCGCGACGGCGAGCAGGTGCTGGTGCCGGCCGAGCTCGTGGCCTCGGCGCCCGACGACCTGCCCGGCGACCCGCCGCCCGGCGGCTGGCTCACCACGGTCATCACCAACGGCCAGGGCGCGGCGTTCGACGCCGACCGCGCGGTCACCCACGCGCTGCTGGAGGTGCTGCAGCGCGACGGCAACGCGACGGCGTTCCGGGCGATGGACCGCGGCGTCGTCGTCGACCTCGACGGCCTCACCGACCCCGACGCGCGGGCGCTGCTCGACCGGCTCGACGCCGCGGGCATCGACGTCGTGGTCAAGCTGGCCTCGACGGAGTTCGGCGTCGTCGACGTGTACGCGGTGGGCTGCTCGCGGGACGGCTCCGAGTCGGTGCCGGTGATGGCCACCGCGTGCGGCGAGGCGGCCCACCCCGACCGCGACACCGCCGTCCGCAAGGCACTGCACGAGTTCGCGTCGGCCCGCGCGCGCAAGGCGTTCATGCACGGGCCCTACGACGTCGTCCTGCCGGCCACCCCGGCGGGATACCTCGACCACTGGCGCACCGGGCACCCCCCGGAGCGGCTGGTCGAGGAGGACCGCGCGCTGCAGGCGATGCTGGCCTGGACGCGGATGGGCACCACCGCGCTGGTCGACCTGCTGCAGGACACGGTGCTGTCCCGCCGGTCGACCGTGGCGCTGGGCGACCTGCCTGTCTGGCGTGGGGACGACCTGCACGCGCAGGTCACCGGCGCGGTGCAGGCGGCCGGCCACGACGTGCTGGTGGAGCTGCAGCCCTCGGTGGGCGAGGCGGTGGCGGCCAAGGTGCTCGTGCCGGGGCTGGAGGTCGAGACGATGTCCTACGGGCGGATCGGAGAGCGTGGCGTGCGACGGCTGAGAGAGCACGGTGACCGGCTGGTCGCCGTGGGGACCGACCCGGGCGGCTGGGCCCGGGTGCACCTGACCGCCGACGCCGAGGAGCGCCTGGGCGGGCCGGCCTGGTTCGACCGGGCCGGCGCGGACCGGCGGGTGGGCGCGCTGTACGCGCTCTACCGGGAGCCGGGCCGGCACGTGGTCGCCGAGGTCCTGGCGTCGTGAGCGGGCTCGCGAGCTCACGCGACGGGCAGGGCAGCCTGCGGTACGCCTACAACACCAACGGGCTGACCTCGCACCGGCTGTCCGACGCGCTGTCCCTCCTCGCCGACTGCGGCTTCGCCGGAGTCGCGCTCACCCTCGACGTCGTCCACCTCGACCCGTTCGCCCCCGACGCGTTCGCCCAGGCCGAGAAGGTGCGGGCGCAGTGCGACGAGCTGGGCCTGGGCGTGGTCGTGGAGACCGGCGCCCGCTTCCTGCTCGACGCGCGGGCCAAGCACGAGCCGACCCTGGTGACCGCCTCCCCCGAGGGGCGGGCGCGCCGGCTGGCCTACCTGCGGCTGGCCTGCGACCTGGCCGGTGTGCTCGGCGCGGAGGCGGTGAGCTTCTGGGCGGGCGTCCCCCGGGACGGCGTCGACCGGGACGCCGCATGGGGCTGGCTGGCCGACGGCGTCCGCGCGCTGGTCGACAGCCACGGCGGCCGCTCGTACGCGCTCGCCGTCGAGCCCGAGCCCGGGATGCTGGTCGAGGACTGCGACGGCTGGGCCCGCCTGGCCGCCGAGGCGCCCGGGATCACGCTGGCGCTGGACACCGGGCACTGCGTCGTCGCCGGGGCGTACACGCCCGAGGAGGCGGTGGCCCGGTTCGCGCCGCACCTCGGGACGGTCGCGGTCGAGGGCATGCGCCGCGGCGTGCACGACCACCTGCCGCTCGACGAGGGGGACCTGGACCTGCCGGCGGTCCTGCAGGCGCTCGTGGACGTCGACTACCGGGAGCTGGTCACCCTGGAGCTGTCCCGGGACAGCCACCGGGCGCACGAGATGGTGCCGCGGTCGATGGCGACGCTGGTGGCAGCCGGCGGATGAGGATCTGCTTCGTCAGCCGCCGCTACTGGCCGGCGGTCAGCGGGATGAGCGTCTACGCGGAGAACCTGCTGCGCGACCTGGTGGCCCTCGGCCACGAGGTGGTGCTGGTCAGCCAGTACCGCGACGACGAGGCGGGCACCCGCGTCTACGGCGGCGGCCCGCCTCCGCCCGACCGGGTGCCCGCCGGCGTCGAGGTGCACGCGCTGCCCAGCCGCGGGGAGACCGTCGTCCCCGCCGACTGGGAGGGCGACATCGCCGAGATCGTGCGCACGGTGCTCGACCTGCACGCCGAGCGCCCCTTCGACGTGCTGCACGCGCAGTACGGCTACCCGCCGGGGCTGGCGGTGCTGGCTGCCGCTCGCGAGACCGGACTACCCGCCGTGGTGAGCATCCAGGGCGGCGACGGGCACTGGGTGGGCACCTGCTGCACCACCCACGCGTACGCGATGCACACCGTCGTCGACGCCTCCGACGCCGTCCTCATCGGCAGCGCCAGCTTCCGCGACGAGGTGGTCGGCAACCTGGGCTCGGACCCGGCGCGGTTCACGATCGTGCCCGGCGCCACCGACACCCGCCGGTTCACCCCCGCCGAGCGGCCGCTCGGGTCGCTGCAGGACCCGCCGGTGCTGCTGTTCCACGGCCGGGTCGACCGCCGCAAGGGCGTGCTCGACCTGCTCGAGGCGCTGCCCGAGGGCGTCCGGCTGGTCGTCTCCGGCATCGGCCCCGACCTCGACGAGGCCCGCGCCCGCGCCGACGGGCGGACGACGTTCCTCGGCTACGTGCCGCCCGACGAGGCGCCGGCGGTCTACCGCTCGGCCGACGTCTTCGTCAGCCCCACTTACAGCGAGGGCTTCTCCAACACGCTGCTGGAGGCCATGGCCAGCGGGCTGCCGACGGTGAGCACCGACAGCGTCGGCGTCGTCGACTGCCTGCGCGACGGGGAGAACGGCCTGCTGCACACCCCGGGTGACGTCGCCGGGCTGCGCGCGGCACTCGACCGGCTGCTGACCGACGGCGCACTGCGGGAGCGGCTGGCGACGACGGCGCTGGAGGAGGTGCGCCGGCTCTACTCCTGGCCGGTGCTGGCCCGCTCGATCGACGGGGTGTACCGGGACGTGGCCGGGTCGACGCCGTCCGCGGACTGGACGATGCCGCCGGAGGTCGACCTCTCCTGCCGGTTCCGGTCGGCCGCGCACCTGCTCTGATGCAGGTCACCGCGGTCAGCCCGCACCTCGACGACGCCGCGTTCTCCGTCGGGGGCACGCTCGCCGCCCTGGCCGACGCCGGGCACGAGGTCACCGTGGTCACCTGCTTCACGCGCAGCGTCCCCGACCCGCGGGGCTTCGCGCTGGCCTGCCAGCTGGACAAGGACCTGCCGGCCGACGTCGACTACATGGCCCTGCGCCGCGACGAGGACGCCGCCGCCATGGCTGTGCTCGGCGCGACGCCGCTGCACCTGGACCTGCGCGAGGCGCCGCACCGCGGGTACGAGAGCGCGGCGGAGCTGTTCGCCGGCGTGCACGAGGACGACGACGCCTGGACCGACGTCCGCGCGGCGCTGACCGGCCTGCCCGGGGACCTCTGGCTCGCCCCGCAGGCGCTCGGGGCGCACGTCGACCACCTGCAGGTCCTGCGGGCGGTGGCCGGCACCGGCCGGCCGGTGCTGTGGTGGCGGGACTCGCCGTACGTGCTGCGCGACCCGGACGCCCGGCCGGGACCGGACCTGCCCGGCGGCCTGGCCCCGGTCGAGCTGCCGCAGGACCTGGGCCGGCGGGCCGACGCGTGCGCCTGCTACCGGACCCAGCTCGGCTTCCAGTTCGGCGGCGCCGAGGCCATGCGCGCCGCGCTGGCCGGCCTGCCGGAGGTGCTCCTCGCCGACGCCGCCGCCCGGGAGCTGGCCCGGGCCGTGGTGTCCCGGGCCCCGTAGTGCTCTGCCCACCCCTGTGGGCAGAGCACGACTGGCCACGGAACAGGTCCCCGGCGGCCCCTTCGTGCTCTGCCCACTCCGGTGGGCAGAGCACGACGTCGCGCGGGAGGGGTCAGAGCGGCTGCAGGGCGCGCCAGGCCTCCCAGGCACTGGTGATCATCTGCCGCAGGTCGCGGGTGGCCCGGAAGCCCAGGTCCCGGCCGATCCGGTCGACGGCCGCGACCACCCGCGCCGGGTCGCCGGGGCGCCGGCCGGTCACCTTCGGGGTGGTGTCCCCGCCGGTGACCTCGGCGACGACGCGCAGCACCTCCAACACGCTGCTGCCCTCGCCGCGGCCCACGTTGTAGGTGCCGCCCGGCCGACCGGCGGCGAGCGCGCGGGCGGCGGCCACGTGCGCGTCGGCGACGTCGGAGACGTGCACGAAGTCCCGCACGCAGCTGCCGTCGGGCGTCGGGTGGTCGTCGCCGAACAGCAGCGGCGGCCGGCCGGCGTCCAGGGCCTCGAAGACCAGCGGCACCAGGTTCGCCGTCCCCCGGTCGCCGAGCTCGGGGGCGGCGGCGCCGGCGACGTCGAAGCAGCGCAGGCTGGTCGCGGTCAGGCCCCAGACGGCGCAGTCGCGGAGCAGGTCCTCCCCGGCGAGCTCGGCGCGGCCGTACGGGGACAGCGGGCAGCAGGCGGTGTCCTCGGGGACCCGGTCGGCGTCGGGCATGCCGTACACCGCGGCGCTGGAGGAGAACACGAAGCGGGTGACGCCCTTGGCCCGGCAGCCCTCGAGCAGCGCGACGAGCCCCTCGACGTTCTCGGCCCAGTAGAGCAGCGGGTCGACGACCGACTCGGCAACCTGCGTGCGGCCGGCGAGGTGGACGACGCCGGCGACGCCGGCCTCGCGCAGCACCCGGCGGACCATGCCGCGGTCGCGGACCGAGCCGACCTCGAACCGCACCTGCGGGAGGCCGGCCAGCCGCCCGGCGTCGCCGGTGGACAGGTCGTCGAGGACGACGACGTCCTCCCCGGCCGCCACCATGGCGTGCACGACGTGCGCCCCGACGTACCCGGCTCCCCCGGTGACCAGCCAGCTCACCCGCCCAGCCTGCCTGCTCCCCGCGCGACCCGCTTGCCCACGACCGGCCGTCCTGGGACCGTGCCGACCGCAGGACCCGAGGGAGGACCGCCGTGACCGACCAGGCCGTCACCGTGTACTACAGGCCGGGCTGCCCCTGGTCGGCGAAGCTGCGGGCGAAGATGGCGCTGACCCGCTTCCCCCACCGCTCGGTGCGCTTCGCCGACGACCCGGAGGCCGCCGCCGCCGTCCGCGCCCACCACCCGGAGGGCTGGGAGGTCTCCCCCACCGTCGTGGTCGGTGGGCAGTACCTGACCAACCCCTTGCTGCGCGAGGTGCAGGAGGCGGCGCGCGGCTGACGGTCAGCCGGGGGAACCGGCGGCCAGCCGTCCGGCCGCCGGACCGGTCAGCCGCCCGGCGGGCTGCCGGCGGCCGCAGACCGCGACCAGCAGGTCCTGCGCCCGTCCCTCGACGACCTCGCCGTCGCCGTAGGACCAGTCGGCGTCGGTGGCCTGCAGCCGGACGCCGGTCAGGTCGACGCCGAAGAGCCGCAGCTGCTTCGGGCGCAGGCCGGAGAGCACCAGGGCGCACCGCTCCGGAGCGGCGTACCGGTCGTCGAGACCGAGCGCGACGGAGACGTCGAGACCGTGGATGACGTCGTGCGACAGCGCGCCGAGCGGTCCGCCGCCCGGCGGGGACCACGCGGTGTCGACGTTGTCGCGCAGCGAGGCGACCAGCCCGGCCGGGCTGGTCCCGGCGGCGTCGCGACGGGCGGCGCGGTCGGCAAACCGGTCGAAGCTCCCGCGGGCCCGCACCAGCCCCAGCAGCACCCGGCGGGTCGAGTAGCGGAAGGGCATCGTCGTGTGCGCGAGCACCTCCCGCACCCGCCACCCTGCGCACAGGCTGGGCGTGTCCCACTGCCCGTCGTTCAGCGAGGAGTACATCGCCACCTGCGCGCGCCGCTCGGCCGCCGTCGCCTCGCGGATCCCGTCGTCCGTCGTCACGTCGTCCTCTTCCCGTCCCGTCCCGTCCCGTCGCGGGGTGGACCAGACGGGTGGCCGGGACTCATCGGTCAGGCCGGCGGTGTCCCCTCCTCCAGCGCGCGGAGCCGCCGCTCCAGGAGCGCGAGCCGGTCCTCGACGGCGGGGACCGGGTGGACCTCGGCCGGGGCGGGAGCCGGGGGCACGACCAGGCCGGCCAGGGCCTCCGACAGCCGCCCCACGAGGGAGGCCGCCTCCTCGGGCGTGAGGTGCACGCTGCCCACGCACCGGTCGTCCCGCCAGAGGCTGAGGGCGAGCAGGCCGGTCTCGGCGTGCGGCGAGACGCGGACGGCCCGGGTGCGGCCGCGGGCGCTCTCCCAGGTCCACCGGCCCGCGGTCGGCAACGGGACGACGCTCATCACCGCAGCGTGGTCTCCCCGCACCGGCACGTCAACGCGAGCAGCCGTCCCGCCTGCCCGGAGGACCGCGGCGGTGAGCTGCTGCTTTCCGCCGCCGGGGCCGGGACCGACGTCCGGTTGGGCGGAGGAGACCGGGGTACGGCGGCCTCGAGAGGGGCGGGCCACCAGGGCTCCGCCTGCGCGAACAGGGGAGAACGGCCATGGCACTGCCCGACCGGGACTCGGTCCGGAACTGGGTCGGCATGACGGTGGTCGGCCGCGACGACGCCGAGATCGGCGCGATCACGCACCTGCTGGCCGACGACGAGACCGGCTCGCCGGAGTGGTTGTACGCCACCGTGGAGGGCGAGACGGTCGTCGTACCGCTGCTCGACGCGAGCGAGGTCGACGGCCGGGTGCGCGTGGTGGTCGAGCGCACCGCCGTCGTCGCTGCCCCGCGGTTCGGCGAGAGCCGCGAGCTGACCACCGACCAGGAGGCGCAGCTCTACCTCCACTACGGCATCCAGTACTCGACGGAGGCCTCCGAGAGCGTGCTGCCGGCCGCCGAGGCCGAGCCGGAGGTCGCGCCGCGCGACCCGGAGGCGGTGCCGGACACGCCCCCGCCGCCGGTGGCGCAGCCCGGCGACTCCGACTTCGGGCTGGTCGAGCGGCCGCCGACGAGCGCGGCCGCGCGGGCGGCGCAGGTCGGCGGCGCGGTGGCCGCGCTGCTGGGCGTCGGGGCGGTGGTCTTCTCCACGGTCCGCCGCGGCCGGCGGCCGGCGCGGCGGGGATCGCGGCCGGCGCGGCGGGCGTCCCGCCGGGCGGGCCGGGGAGCCGCGCGCGCGGCGCAGCAGGCGCGGCGGGCCCAGCGGAGGACGGCGCGCCGGGCGGTCGCCGTCCCGGCGGCCGGCCGGGCGCGCCTGCAGCACCTGTCGGCGTCGGTCGCGCCCCTCGCGAGCACGGCGGCCGCGCGCGTGGCGACGGCGTCGCGGGCCGGCACGCAGCGGCTCTCGGCGTCGGTCGCGCCCCTCGCGGGCACGACGGCCGGCCGGCTGGGGACGGTGTCGCGGACCGGCGCGGAGCAGGTCGGCCGCGCGACGGTCATCGCCGCGCAGCGGGCCGCCGCGACCGGTCCGGTCGTGCGGGCACGTGCCGCCGCGGCAGCCGCGGCGGCCGCTCCGCTCCTGACGTCGGCGTCGTCGACCGCCCGGGCCCGGGCGGCGGAGGCCGCGACCGCGGCCGGTCCGCTCCTGGCCACGACGGGGTCGGCCCTGCGACGCGGGGTGGACGCCGGCGCGCGGAGCGCCGACCGGGCGCTGGACGCGGGCTCCGTGCTCGCGGTCACCGCCGCGTCCCGGGCGGCCGAGGCCGCCGCGGAGCTCGGGCAGTCGGGTCTGCGGGCGGCGATGCAGGCCGAGCGCCGGGTCGAGAAGGTCCCCGAGGCGGTGGCCAGGAGCGCGCACCGAGTGGAGAAGCGCGCCAAGCGGGCGGCCCGGCTGACCTCGCTGGGGCTGGGCATGGGCACCGGCTACGTCCTCGGCGCGCAGGCCGGGCGGCCCCGGTACGAGCAGATCGTGCAGGCGGTCGGCCGGGCCACCGGTCGCGCGTAGCGGCACGACGCGCTGCGACACCACGGCGGAGCGGCCGGGTCCCGCCGGGACCCGGCCGCTCCGGCGTCAGGCGCCGGACAGGTCGCGGCTGCGCTGCTCGGTGCCGACGTCGCCGTAGGGGTAGTCGGCGGCGCCGGGCTCGCTGACGGCATCGAGGCGGGCGGTCTCGGCGTCGTCGAGGACGAGGTCGGCGGCGCCCAGGTTGCCCCGCAGCTGCTCCGTCGTCCGGGCGCCGAGGATCACCGAGGTCACCGCGGGCCGGGCGGCGAGCCACGCGAGCGCGACCTGCGCCATCGGCGCCCCGCGCGCCTCGGCGACGTCCTGCACGGCCTCCAGCACGTCCCACGTGCGCGCCCGCCCACCGACGCGGTCGTAGGCCTCCATGCCGCGGCCGGGGTCCTCGCCGAGCCGGGTGGCGCCCTCGGGCCGCTGGTCGCGGGTGTACTTGCCCGACAGCCAGCCGCCGGCCAGCGGTCCCCAGGGCAGCAGCCCCAGGCCGTTGTGCAGGCAGGCGGGGACGATCTCGAACTCGATCTGCCGAACCAGCAGGCTGTAGGAGGGCTGCAGCGTGACCGGCACGGCCAGGTGCTCGCGCTCGGCGAGGTCGACGGCCCTCTGCACCTGCCAGCCGAGGAAGTTCGACAGGCCCGGGTAGGCGATCTGCCCCGCGTGCACCGCGTCGTCGAGGAAACGCAGCGTCTCCTCGAGCGGGGTGTGCGGGTCCCAGGCGTGCAGCTGGTAGAGGTCGACGTGCTCGACGCCGAGCCGGCGCAGCGAGTCCTCCAGCGCGCGGCGCAGGTGCCGGCGGGAGTTGCCGACGGCGTTGGGCTCGGCGCCCATCGGCATCCGACCCTTGGTGGCGAGGACGACGCGGTCGCGGACGTCGGCCGGCCGCGCGGCGAGCCAGCGCCCGACCATCTCCTCCGCGACGCCGGCCGAGTAGACGTCGGCGGTGTCGACCAGCGTGCCACCGGCCTCGACGAAGACGTCGAGCTGCTCGTGCGCGCCGGCCTCGTCGGTCTCGGCGCCGAAGGTCATGGTGCCCAGGCACAGGGACGAGACCGCGCAGCCGCTGCGGCCGAGCGTGCGGTGCTCCACGACGGTGCTCCTGTCCTCGACGGTCACGTGCGCCGCGCCGGCGGGACGGCGGGCGGCACGGCCGACGCTGCCCCAGGCGACCGCGGGCCGCCACCGCTGGGTCCGGCGCCGGCGGGACGCCAGAGGCCGTGGGCCCTGTCCTCGGCTCCCCGGTGCGCGCAGAGTCGGGCGCCCTGCGGCCGGAGCGGACCGGCCCCGTTCCGGAGGAGGCACCATGGTCCGACGACGCGTCGTCGCCGTCTCGGCGGCGGGGGCCGCCCTCGCCACCGCGGCCCTCGTGGTCCCCGGCGCCGTGGCGGGCGCCGACCCGGGCCGGGGCGGGGACGACGGCGACCGCGAGGTCGTCCTCGAGTTCCACGTCGTCACGAGCCCGTTCAGCTACACCGACCTCGGCGAGCCGGGCCCCTCGGCCGCGGACGTCATCGTGTTCTCCGACCGGCTGCAGCGGGACGGCGCCGACGTCGGCCACGAGGTCGGCAGCTGCGTGGTGGTCGACCCCTCCGGGCTCTCCACCTGCACCGCGGTCGCGACGCTGGACGGCGAGGGGACCGTGGCCTACGCGTTCGAGAACGCGCCGCCGCCGGAGAAGACCCTGGCGGTCACCGGTGGGTCCGGCGACTACCGGACGGCCCGCGGCGACGGCGTCTTCCTCGAGCACGGGGACGGGACCGCGACGCTGACCCTCTCCCTCGTGCTCGGCTGAGCCACCGCTCCCCGGGACGCCGGTCGGTGGAGGAGACGTCGTCTCCCCCACCGACCGCGCGGGTCAGCGGCTGCCGCCGCCGATCATCGGGTCGTCGCCGTCAGGGCGCACCCCCCGCTCGACGCCCTCGGTGGAGCTCGTGCCGGTGTAGCCCTCGGGGTCGGACTCCGGGACCAGCACGTCGTCGCGCACCACCGCGTCCGGCGGCGGCTGCTCCACGACGGTCACCTCCTGCGGCTGGACGACGCCCTCCGGCTGCTCGACCGGCCGGGTCTCCTGCTCCCTGCTGCCCGACGTGGCCGCGGCCGCGGCCGCGGCTGCCGCGACACCGGCCACGGCCGCGACGCCGGCGGCGACCGCCTTGCCCGAGACGCCGGCCTTGCCCTTGTCGCCGTGCGAGCCGTAGGCGTCACCCGTGGTCGGCGTGCCGACGTCGAGGTGCTCGTTGACCGAGCCGCGCCACGCGCCGCTGGCGTACCCCTGGTCCTCGATGAGCCGCTTGAACCGCTCGAGGTCGGACTCGGCCTGCCGCCCGACGATGCCGAGCTTGTCGCCCACCTGCTCCACGAGGCCCTCGGGCTCGTACTCGAGCTCCAGGTAGACGATCGTCGAGTTCGGCCCGGCGGGCTGGAAGCGGACCGCACCGGCGTTGGTCGCGCCGCTCGTGGCGGCCCAGGCGACCTTCTGGTCGGGCACCTGCTCCAGGACGGCGGCGTCCCACTCCCGCTTGACGCCGCCGATCTCGGCGACCCAGTGCATGCGGTCGTCGCCGAGCTGGCGGACCTCCTTCACCCCACCCATGAAGTGGGGGAAGTCCTCGAACTGGGTCCACTGGTTGTAGGCCGTGGTCACCGGGACGTCGACCTGGATCGACTTCTCGACCTTGGTGGTCACTGTTCCTCCTCCGTTGCGGGGTGGTGATCCGTGCTGCGTCCGGCATTACCCCAGGTCAGGCGGGACAAGCGCGGGTCGCCCGTCCTCGTCGGGCGGCGGGGCCGACCCCCGGGCCCATGGTTGCCATAAGACAACGGTCTCGCGTCTGGAGGTCACCGTGCGCGCGCTCACCGTCACCCCGGGGACCCCGGACTCGGTCGCCGTCCGTGACGTCGCCGAGCCCGAGCCGGGCCGCGGCGGCTCGCCCGTCGTAGCCTGGGACAGATGAGCGTCGCGCCGCCGTCGACCGTCCGTCTCGAGTCCCGCTTCGCCCGGGACCTGCCGGAGATGGCGGTGCCGTGGCAGGCGGCTGACGCGCCCGACCCGCGGCTGCTCGTGCTCAACGAGCCGCTGGCCACCGAGCTCGGCCTCGACGCCGCGTGGCTGCGCGGCGCCGAGGGCGTCGGCCTGCTGACCGGCACGGTCGTACCCGACGGCGCCGCGCCGGTGGCGCAGGCCTACGCCGGGCACCAGTTCGGCGGCTTCGTGCCGCGGCTCGGCGACGGCCGCGCGCTGCTGCTGGGTGAGCTGACCGACACCGGGGGCCGGCTGCGCGACCTGCACCTGAAGGGGTCCGGGCGGACGCCGTTCGCGCGCGGCGGCGCCGACGGCCTGGCCGCGGTGGGCCCGATGCTGCGCGAGTACGTCGTCAGCGAGGCCATGTACGCGCTCGGCATCCCGACGACGCGGTCGCTGGCCGTCGTCGCCACGGGCCGGCCGATCCGCCGCGAGACGCTGCTGCCGGGCGCCGTCCTGGCGCGGGTGGCGAGCAGCCACCTGCGGGTGGGGAGCTTCCAGTACGCGCGGGCCGCGGGCGACGTCGACCTGCTGCGCCGCCTGGCCGACGTCGCGATCGCCCGGCACCACCCGGCCGCGGCCGACGCCGACGACCGCTACCTCGCGCTGTTCGAGGCGGTGATCGCGGCGCAGGCGTCGCTGGTGGCACGGTGGATGCTGGTCGGGTTCGTGCACGGGGTGATGAACACCGACAACACGACGATCTCCGGCGAGACGATCGACTACGGGCCCTGCGCGTTCCTCGACGCGTTCGACCCGGCGACGGTCTACAGCTCCATCGACCACGGCGGGCGCTACGCCTACGGCAACCAGCCGATCGTCATGGAGTGGAACCTGGCCCGGTTCGCCGAGACGCTGCTGCCCCTGCTCGCCGACGAGCAGGAGCAGGCCATCGAGCTGGCGGTCGGGGCGCTGGGCGGGTTCCGCCCGGCGTACAACGCGGCCTGGTCGGCCGGCATGCGGCAGAAGCTGGGCCTGCCGGAGGGGCTGGAGGAGTCGGTGGCGACGGGCCTGATGGACGACCTGCTGAAGCTGCTGACCGCTGACCACGTGGACCTCACGTCGTTCCACCGGTCGCTGTCGGGGGCGGCGCGGGGGGCGGCCGAGCCGACGCGGGAGCTGTTCCTGGACCTCGCGGGCATCGACGGCTGGCTGGAGCGCTGGCGGGCACTGGCGCCCGACGCCGACGCGATGGACCGGGTCAACCCCGTCTACGTCCCGCGCAACCACCTGGTCGAGGAGGCGCTGCAGGCCGCGACCGACGGCGACCTGGCACCGCTGCAACGGCTGCTCGAGGCGGTGTCGCGGCCCCTCGACGAGCGGCCGGGCCTGGAGCGCTACGCCACCCCGGCGCCGGAGACCTTCGGCTCCTACACGACCTTCTGCGGCACCTGATCAGCTGACGACGGCGGGCGGCAGGCCACCGATGTCCCCGCCGCGACGCCGTCCGCAGCGCCGACAGACCCGCGCCCGTTCCGGCCCCTGCGGCCGTTCCTCGACAGGGTGGGCCTCCACCCAGTCGTGCAGACCGATCCGGCACGCGAACGGCTTCCCGGCCATGATCGGACGCTAGGCGCCGGCCCGTGCGGCCGACAGTGCCGATGGGCTCGGGGAAGCGCCGGTTCCGGGCGGGGCGTGTCCGGCCGCGCCGTCCTCCTGGACCGCGGTCAGCGACTCGTCATCGAGGTTCCTCGGCCGGCGAGCGCGGCCCGGGCGTCGTCGGCGAGCCGGCGGACGAGCTCCCCGGCGGGCAGGGCCTCGACCAGCGGGTGCCCCTGCCCGGCCCACAGGTTGACGCCGTCGGGGTCCCCGGCCTTCCTCGCGGCGGCGCGCAGCGGCGTCGTCAGGTGGTGCACCTGCGGATAGGCCGCCGGGGCGCCGGCGGTGTGCTCGGCGAGGAAGCGGTTGACCAGCCCGCGGGCGCGCCGGCCGCTGAAGGCCCGGGTCAGCGCCGTCGCCTCGTACGTGGTGAGCGCCTGCCGGTGCGCCGGGCTGGTGCCCGCCTCGGGGCAGCACAGGAACGCCGTGCCCAGCTGGGCCGCCTCCGCGCCGGCCACGAGCACCGCGGCCACCGAGGGGCCGTCCACGAGCCCGCCGGCGGCGACCAGCGGGAGGTCCACGGCCCGGTCGACCAGGCGGAGCAGCGTCAGCAGCCCGTACTCCCCCACCCCGTCGGCGTCGCCGAAGTCGCCGCGGTGCCCGCCGGCCTCGACCCCCTGCACGGTCAGCGCGTCGGCACCCACGTCGCGGGCGGCCACCGCCTCCTGCGGCGTGGTGACCGTGACCAGCACCGTGGCGCCGGCGTCGTGCAGCGCGGCGACCATGTCGGGCCGGGGCAGCCCGAAGGTGAACGACACCACCGGCACCCGCTCCTCGACCAGCAGGTCGACCTTCGCCGCCCAGGCGTCGTCGTCGGCCCGGGGTTCCCCCAGCTCCACGCCCCACCGCTCGGCGTCGGCCCGCAGCTCCCCGGCGTACCGGCGGACGGCCTCGTCGTCCCCGGGCGGTCCCGGGACGAAGACGTTGACGCCGAACCGCTCGCCGGTCAGGGCCCGGACGGCCCGCACCTCATCGGCCACCGCCGACGGGCTCTTGTAGCCGGCCCCGAGGAACCCGAGCCCCCCGGCCTCCGACACCGCCGCGGCCAGCTCCGGCGTCGAGGGACCGCCGGCCATCGGCGCCTGCACGACCGGCTGCCGCAGTTCCAGCACCATGCCTGCCTCCCCAGCTCGCGAGCGAACGCCGTCCCCTGCATGGTGCCGCAGCACGGCGTCTGCGCCGTCGCTCCCGTCCAGGAGGACGCCCCGGGGACTCGGCGGCGGCACGAGTTGACGCGCGGGAGGCGCTGGGTCAGGGTCGCCTGGGGGTTCCGGACCCGGTTCCCGACGCCGTCGGCGCCCGACCTGTCCGGGTACCGGGTCCCACGGCCTGAGGAGGAGTGCCCGTGCTGGTCGACGTGGTCGTCGAGGTCCCCAAGGGCTCGCGGAACAGGTACGAGTACGACCACCGGCTCGGCCGGATCCGGCTGGACCGGATGCTGTTCACCGCCACCGGCTACCCCGGCGACTACGGGTTCGTCCCCGACACCCTCGCCGAGGACGGCGACCCCATCGACGCGCTGCTCCTGCTCGCCGAGCCGACGTTCCCGGGCTGCGTGGTGCGCGCGCGGGTCATCGCGGTGTTCTGGGTGGACGACACGCGAGGTCCCGACGCCAAGCTGCTGTGCGTGCCGGCGACCGACCCGCGGCAGCTGCACCTGCAGGAGCTCGAGGACGTGCCCATGCACCAGATCGCCGAGATCTGGCACTTCTTCGAGATCTACGAGGCGCTGGCGCCGGACAAGTCGGCCGAGACCCGCGGCTGGGAGCGCAAGGCCCAGGCGATCGCGGCACTGGAGGACGCCCGGCGCCGGTGGGTCGAGCAGTCCGCCGCGGCCGGCGGCTGAGCGTCGTCCGGTGGAGATGAAGCTCGAGCTGGTGCCGATCCCGGTCACCGACGTCGACCGCGCGAAGGCCTTCTACGTCGACCGGCTGGGATTCGTCGAGGACGTCGACGTCCGGCCCGCCGAGGGCGTGCGGGTGGTGCAGCTGACCCCGCCCGGTTCGGCGTGCTCGATCGGCCTGGGCACCGGCCTGCCGGCGTACGACGACGCGCCGCCCGGGTCGGTCAAGGCGCTGCACCTGGTCGTCGCCGACATCGAGCGGGCCCGCGCCGAGCTCGTGGGCCGCGGCGTCGACGTGGGTGAGGTGGTGGACGTCGGTGGCGGCGTCAAGTACGCCGGGTTCGCCGACCCCGACGGGAACACCCTGACCCTGCAGGAGATGCCCTGGCGCACCGGGGACGCGTTCTAGGACGCTCACGAGGCCCGGTCGGCGCACGCGGGTTGGCGCGCCCGCCACTGGGTAGCGGCGGGCGCAGCGGTGCCCGAGGTGGTCGCCGGGACGTGTGGACGACTGGAGGAGAGCCATGGGCAAGGTGACGTTGGGGATCGGCCTGGGGATCGGGTACGTGCTCGGTGCGCGCGCCGGGCGCGATCGCTACCAGCAGATCGTGCAGGCGGCGCAGGGCTTCCTGCGCCGACCGGAGGTCCAGCAGACCGTGGGGAAGGTCAGGGACGCCGCTCCCGCTCCCCTGCGGGACGGCATCGACCAGCTCACCGGGCAGGGCTCCGGCGGCCAGGGATCGAGCGGTCAGGGATCCGGCAGCCAGGGATCGGGCGGCGGGACGGGCGGCACGGGGACGACCGGCGTCGGGATCGGCGGCAGCCCGATCGGCGTCGGGACGGCCGACCCCCAGACCATTGCGGAGACGGTCGTCTCCGACGCGCCGGCGTCGGGCACGGGCGGCGCCGGGCGGGCGACCGGCTCCGTGCCGGACCCGCTGATCCCCCCGACCAGGTCGAACGGGTAGTCGCGGGGCGCACGACCGACGAGCGCGCCGGCTGGCGGGACGAGGTCCTCGTCCCGCCACCCGGCGCGACGGTGCCGTGGCGGCGCGGCCTGCCGCGGACGACGGTCATGCGGTGCGTCTCGGGCAGTCTCCCGTGTGTCGAGGACCCGCCGTCGGTTCCGTCCCTGGGCTGGACCCACCGATGAGCACAGGAGGGTGCAGCCACGGCACGCGTCCTGTGTGCGGACTGTCCGTGCCTGGCTCACCCCTTACACACCCACGTGTGCTCGGCGCCGGCAGCTCTGGTGTCCGGTCGTGTCCTCCACGGGGTCCTCGCTGCCGGCAAAGCCTAGGGGATGGCCGATTTGTTCCTGAGGTACGACCGGTGCACCTGGCGAGCTCGACGTCGCCTGGTTCGTCGGCGAGCACGTGTGCGAGGAGGCCGCAATACCGCGGCGAACCAATCGGCCCCTCCCCGCCCTGGCCACGCGGCTGACGCTGATCCACGAGGAGGGCAGGACCGGTTCCTGTCCCCGAGTCCTCACGGACGAACGCTGATGATCGTCTTCCCCGTGCGTCGCTCGGTGGGGTTGAGGGCGGCGACGGCATCGTCGAGGGTCGCGACGTGGCCGATGTTCGTCCGTAGTCGTCCGTCCCGCACCCGCTGCACGACCTCACCCAGTTGGGCTCGATCGGACTCGACAACGAAATCGACCGCCAATCCGTCGGCGGGCCGCGCGTCGATCGGTCCGACGACGGACACCAGCGTTCCCCCGGCTCGAACCAGACCGGCGGACCGCTGCTGGATGTCGCCGCCGATGACATCGAAGACCAGATCGACTCCGTGGACGTCTTCCAGCGCGTCGTTGTCGAGGTCGACGAACTCCTGCGCGCCGAAGTCGAGCGCCTTCTGACGGTCGGCGGCGCGCCCGGTGCCGATGACGTACGCCCCGAACTCACGCGCGAGCTGCGTCACCATCGCCCCGACGGCGCCGGCCGCGCCGTGCACGAGCACGCTCTGCCCCGCCCGGAGACGGCCGTGCTCGAAGAGTCCCTGCCACGCGGTCAGCCCCGAGATCGGCAGACTCGCGGCCGCCGTGAAGTCGACGTCGCCCGGCAGCGGCGCGAGGTTGCGTGCCTCGACGGCCACGTACTCCGCCAGGGTGCCGTCGCGATGCCAGTCCGTGAGGCCGAACACCCGCTGTCCCACCGACAGCCCCGTCGTGCCGTAGCCGAGGGCGGTGACCACTCCGGCCAGCTCGTGCCCAGGGATTGACGGTGTTCGGTCACGGTCGCGGCGATCGGTCCAGGTCGAGGGCCACGCCAACTCGGTCGGGACGAATCCCGACGCGTGGACCTCGACGACGACGTCGTTGATCGCTGCCGGCGGCTCTGGCCGCTCCACCAGCGTCATCCCGGCCGTGCCCGCCGCCTGGTCCGTCACGACGATCGCCTTCATCAGGCACCTCCCTGCATCCGGTCCTCCCTGCTGCGCCATCAGGCCTGCCCGGCCTTCGCCAGCGTCGTCAGCGAGGTGAGGCGTGCATCACACCTTGCCTCGGAATCTCGTTCGGTCAATCGCTGTCACGAGACAACTGCTGGCCCGACCAGGCCTCAGGGGGGCTGGCAGTCGGTTGACACTGGATTGTGAACGACTACGTCCTCACCGCGGAGAACCTCATAACGGATCGACCCTAGAGCCGCCCTTGCGGCGAGCCGGCCGGCTGTCCCATAGCGGCCCACTATGAGACGGGCCCCGCCACGGCTGAGCCCCTGTAGCGCATCGCAATTCCGCGCCACACCTAGGCCTGCTCGGCGCCCCAGCGTGCGAGCGCGACGATCGCCTCGCGCAGGGCGAGGCCGCGGTCGGTCAGGGCGTAGGCCCGGGTGTTGTGCCGGAGCGGCAGGCGGGTCAGGACGCCGGCCGCTTCGAGCTCGCGCAGGCGGGTGGCGAGCATGTTCGTCGGTACTCCGAGGTCGCGCTGCAGGTCGCCGTAGCGCTGCGGCCCGTCGAGCAGCCGCTCCACGATGAGCAGGGCCCACCGGGCTCCGACGATGTCGAGGGCCGCGGCGAGGTCGCTCATGTGGTCGGAGCGGCGTCCGGCTTCATCCAGAACGGTGAGTAGTGGTAGCCGTCGGGGTCGTCGAACTGGCGCTGGTACATGAAGGGGTAGTCGTCGGTGTCGCCGATCCGCCCGCCGGCGGCGCCGGCGCGCTCGGTGAGCTCGTCGACCGCCTCGCGGCTGCCGAGGTCGAAGGAGACGGTGACTTTCGAGGGCGTGTGGGGTCCGCCGACCAGTTCCTCGACGCCGCCGACGCGCGCGTACATCTCGCGGCTGCCGAGCATGACGTACTGCTCGGGCGCGATCGCGAAGCAGGACACGTTGTGGTCGGACATCTCGGCGTTGAGGGTCCAGCCGAGGGCGGTGTAGAAGGCGGTCGCGCGCTCGACGTCCTCGACGGGGCAGGTGATGAAGAGGCTCATGCGATGACACTTGCAAAATGCAAGTACGACGTCAAGTCCCGGCCGCGCGCTCCGGTTGGGTCGTGTTCATAGGGAGCTTTCACTACGGCTAGGTGGGTCTTGAACGGTGACGCGACAGGAGGTCTGTGACGATGTGGTCCCTGATGGAACCGCTGATGCCGACGGTGACCGGGCGTTCGCGGCCGTGGACGGATCACCGGCTCGCTGCAGAGCATGGCGTGGGTACCGCACCGGGGAGCCGTGGCGGAACGTGTTGGAGCGGTTCGGCAAGTGGAACTTGAACTAAACGACTCATCGGAAGCGACGCCCCAGGAAGCGCCTCACGTCCCCATATCGATGTCCCTTGGGCCGCCTTCAGGGCGCAGGTTGCCTGCCGCGGCACTAGATCGGCCGAACCTGGTCCGTCCGAAGCCAGGCGAGAGACTCCCGACAGAACCCAGGGGCCGTCTTCCTTGAGCCACGCGCACGGGCCGCAGAGCAGGCCGTCGCTGGTGTTCGTGGACCAGCCATCGAGCGGGCGGTCGCGGGTGGTGCCCTCGGGCAGCAGGCTCACCTCGACGGCGACCGGCGGGGCACGTCGTTCCTCGACCTTCCTGAGGGCGTGCTCGACACGCCCCGGCTTCAGGTGTTGGGTGATCGGCACCGCTGGAACGTGAAGCCTCGTGCCGACAGCCAACGTCGACACGGGGCTACGGGTAACCGACTTCAGCACCCCGAAAGGTCGCTGCTCTGGGGAAGGCGTCAAAGGGTGAGCAAGCACCCAAGGGCGGCCCCCCCACCATCAGTTGCCGGCGGCCCGGAACTGATCGACCACGTCGCTCTTGATGCGGCCTCGCGGAGAAACGTCGATGCCCTGGCTCTTGGCCCAAGCTCGGACGGCCGCGGGGTCGATCGAGTCGGTGGTCGTGTGACGAACAGCAGCCCGGCCCTTGCGCGCCGAGCCGGACTTACGACCCGCCGAGACGTACTTCGACAGGGCGTCGCGGAACTCGGCGACGTTGTTGTCCGAGAGGTCGATCTCGTAGCTCTTGCCGTCGAGACCGAAGCTGACGGTGGTGTCGGCGGGGGTTTCGCCGTCCAGGTCGTCGATGAGAACGACGGAAGTCTTCGTAGCCATAACGGTGATCATCCGCGTATTTGCTGTCGAGTCAAGGCCAAAGATCAGTCGTGCGGCCTATATCACTCGACGCGGTGAGGGAAGTACTTTGGGATAGCAATGACCATGCGCATTGTCCCTACAGCTCACGCCGTGGATTAGGGAGATCACTCAGGGGTCCCCTGCGTCTTCTGCGAGCAGACCTTCGTGGTGAACGACGCCGCTGGCATAAGCCTGTCCGCGAGATGCCAGTGGCTGGACGCGAACATCTACGCCACAACGAGCTCGACGCCAACGAGCTGGCGCTCCAGGCGGTCGAGTGGGCTGAAGGCATCCTCGCGGGTGCGGGCGCATGACCAACCGTTACGCCCGCGCCTTCGGCCACAGCATCCTCGACCTGGCGGTGTCCGACCGGTCGGCTCCGCACGCCGAGGCCATCGGCCGCTGCCGATCGCAGGGCCGCCTGCCGGCGTGGCTGGCAGATTTGAAGTGTTCTGTCAGGTCGATCCGTCGACGCATTCTCTTGGCATCGCAATTTGGTAGGCGTGTCCGCCGGGTCGGTAGGCCCGACCGCCCGGCCGTTTGGAGGCCAGATGGATGGGTCGGGTTGCCCTTCGCCAACCCAACCCGTTGTGCGCCGTCCTGCCTGGCCACAGGATGTGCTCCTACGCTGCCCGGCGTGACCGCTGATCGGCCGGCGCGGGTGGAGGACGTGCACGAACTCGCGCTGGGGCTCCCGCACGTGACCGTCGTCCACGGAGCGCGCGGCAATGCCGTGTACCAGGTGGGTGGGAGGTCCTTCGTCTTCTTCCGCACCCCGCGGCCGGACGCCGTGGACGCCGCGACCGGGGAAAGGCTTCCCGACGTGATCGTCTTCTGGGTGGAGTCCGAAGCCGACAAGCAGGCCCTGGTCCAGGATGAGACAACGCCGTTCTTCACCACCCCGCACTTCGACGGGCACAACTCGGTGCTGGTGCAGGCCAGCCGGCTCGGGGAGATCACCAGGCAGGAGTTGGCCGAACTGGTGCAGGACGCCTGGCTCACCCAGGCCTCCGCCCGCAGGAGAGCCGCCTGGCTGGCGGCGCACGACACCACGCCGAACCCCGACCCGGACCCGACCGACGGCGACCTGCGGACCCTCTCCCGATCGCGCGCCAGCCGGGGTTGCGCTCGTAGGGACGGGCCCGACGCTCGCCGCAAGTAGCGGGATCGTGGCCGTCCCTTAGGCCGCCTTCAGCGCGAACGTTGCCTGACGCGGTGCTGGCCGTTTCCGTCGACGCGGAGATCGCCCAGACCAACGCGGATCTGGAAGTCGTCGTCCTCACCGCCGACTCGCTCTACGAGATCAAGCGCACCCACGGCCGCAATTTCTTGACACCTGCGGAGTTCGTCCGTGCCCGCGCTTGATGAAGACCCCGGTGCCTGATCCTCGCGAAGGGGCGGCCGAACGACGCTTTCCGCGCGTGCAGCGCCGTCCTGCGACCCCTGCAGCCGGCACTGATGCGGAGGGAACATCCCACCAGGAGAGGGAGTCGTCACGGTGATCTCTCGGTACCCTGCTGATCATGAGTTCCGCCGACGGCTGGGACCTGACCGTTCCCGAGGACGCGGCCGAGTTGCTCGCCGAGCTGCGCCGCCACGGCGTGCGGCCCGGTCAGCGTCTCCACGTGGTTCGCGCTCCCGACGAGTCAGCGCAGCAGTCGAGTGATTCCATCGAGCGGCCGGCCTCCCGCAAACTGGACTTCATCGGCTCGGTGCGCGGGGGCCCCGACGACCTCTCCACCCGGACCGACGACTACCTCCGGCGGGGCTTCGGCCACGAGTGATCCTCCTCGACACCAACGTCATCGTCACCGCCGCCAGGACCGCAGACACCAACCACCAGAGCGCGGCGCGGCTCCTCGAGTCTCTTGATGAACCGCGACTGGTCCCGCCCACCGTGGTCGCCGAGGTCTGTTACCTCCTCAGCGAGTGGGGTGGCCCAGACGCCGAGGTCCGGTTCCTGCGCGACTTCCGGCCGGGTGGCCTGCAGTTGGCCGAGCTGACCGAGACTGACGTCTCTCGTATGGCCGACCTCGCCGAGCGCTATGCCGACCTTCGCCTCGGCGGTACCGACGCGTCGGTCATCGCCATCGCCGAACGCCTCGGCATCCATCGCATCGCCACCTTCGATCGGCGGCACTTCACGGTCGTTCGCCCCGTCCATGTCGAAGCGTTCACGCTTCTGCCGGAGGCCACGTCGTCCTGACCCGGCGAACACCCGCGTCGACTCAGGCGCCGGCCCTTCACAGGGCTCGGCGGCCCTCGTCCCCCTTGGTCTCCGTCACGTAGCTCATGGACGGCTGACGCTGGGTGGCGTCCTCCAAGTCAGTGGTGACTCAGGCTCATCGCCCGAGGCCGGCCCCATGCCGGGACGTCCCACAGGCTGCCGGTCGTACTCGGGTCGTGGGTGACGGACGCCCGCCGCTGGCGGTGGGATGGCCGTCCCACCGACGGCTGTGCGGTCAGCGCTGTGCTCGGCACGCCAGCTGTCGCGTTCCCGGGTGAGGCGGTCGGCCGGTTGACCGAGGAGGGCCGCTTCGGCCCGGAGCTGCTCGATCCGGTTCGGCTCGGCGACGAGCTGCTGCTCGGCGTGCGCCACCTCCCGTGCGGTGTCGGCCTGCAGCCCGGTGAGGTCGGAGCCGGTCACGTCGAGGCGTGTGAGTCGGTCCTCCCACCGACTCACTGCGTGGGTGAGGTCTCGCCGGACGCGGTCGTGCGCCGCCCGTGCAGCGTCGGCGGCAGCGGTGAGCCGGGCGTGCTCAGGGTGGGTGGACTCGGCGTGGCGGCGGGCGTGACTGCCGAAGGCCGCCTCCAGGCGCGGGCGGTCATCGGCCGCGGCAGCGAACGCGGCGATCCGCCACGGGTCGCGGGCCATGGTCGGCAGCAGCGGCCGCCAGGTGTGCGCCCAGGTGGTGAGCTGTTCGTTAGCGCGTGCGACGGCGGCTCGCCGCAGCCCGAACCGACCGGACCCGTCGAGCACGATGCGGGCGGCCTCGGCGGCCGTGTCGCGTTGGTCGTCCCAGGTGGCCAGAAGCTCTACGCGGACGCGGACGGCCTCAGTGGCGACGGCGGCGGCGCTGGCCTCGGCCCGCTCGCGAGCGTGCTCGGCATCGAGTTCCGCCTGTCCGCAGGCGACCTGCAGTGCGGCGAGCCGGTCGACCTGGTCGGCCTCGAGCGCGGCGATGCCGCGCAGGAGGTCATGGCGCGACCGGACGACGGCCAGCCGATCGAGGCAGAGCTGTTCAGCCGTCCACGCGCGGAATGCAGATCTGCGAACGCTTGAGCCAGCGACCGGGGCTAGGCGTAGCGGGCGGCCTCCCGGGCGGCGAGACCGGCGGCGTGGCCGGGACCGAGGTCGGCCCGGTTGCGGCTGAACACGGCGATCCACCGCTCCCGCGCCTCGGCCAGGTCCTCAGCGAGCAGGTGGGCGGTGTTGGCGGTGCGGCCGCGGGTCATGCCGACGTAGGCAGCTGCGGCGCCGGTGCGCTCGCCGATCACCACGTGGGCGGTCGCAACCGTGTCACCTTGCACGCCGTGCGTGGTGCTGGCATAGGCCAGCTCGACATGGGAGGTGACGTAGTCAGCGGGCAGCACCCGCTCCCGCCGCAGCGTGGACGGGGTGACGTCGGCAAGGGTGACGTTCTTCGTGGTGGGGGTGACGGTCAGCTGGCCGTCGCGGTCGACGGCGGTGACGGTCCAGGTGTCACGGTTGGCGACGCCGAGGGTGCGGTCGTTGCGGCGGGTGGCGCCCTGGTCGCCGACCCCAATGCGCTGCCCGCTGCCGGTGATCGCGACCTGCGCGTCGTCGACCCTGCTAGCGGTAACCAGCCGGTCTCGGACGGCGGCGCCCAGCTCGCCGGCCTGCTCGCGGGTGTCGACCACCACCGCCACCTGCTCCCCGGCCCCGTAGCAGGTGGCGGCGGTGGCTAGCGCCTCCTGTAGCGCCGCGGGGTCGGCGTGGACGCGGACCTGGCCGCGGGCGAAGAGCGCGTCGAAGACCCCGGCGGGGTCGGCGCCGGTGCGCATGGCCAGGGTCAGCTCGGCGTACTCGGTGTCCGGCGCGGTCTGCCCGACCTGGTCGGTGCGGACGAAGCGGTGCACCGTGTCCAGCGTCAGGTGGGCTGCCGGGTCGACCTGGCGAGCGGCCAGGTCTAGAACGCCTCCGCGGCCGACGGCGGCCAGCTGGTGCCGGTCGCCGAGCAGCGCTAAACGGACCTGGCACTCGTCGGCGACGGTCAACAGGGCGCGGGCGGTGTCCTGGTCGAGCATCCCGGCCTCGTCGACGACCAGCAGGTCCCCCGGGTCGAACAGCCCGGCGACCTCGGCGACGAACGCTCCGTCGCGGGGCTGGCCATCGGCGTCGTAGGCCGGCTCCCACGCCGCGGCGGGGATCGCGGCCAGCGTCTTCTGGATCGAGGCCAGGTCACCGGGCAGGGAGAACCCGACCGAGTAGGACAGCCGGCGCCGCGTCAGCCACGCGAGCAGCTCATGGGTGCCGCCGGCGCCGTCGATCCGGATGAGTACCTTCTTGCCGCGGGCGTGCCCGTCAGGCAGCTGCGCGAGCGCGGCGCGGATGACCGTCTTGTGGTCGACCACGGTGTTGGAGCCGGCGTTGCCGGCGCGCAGTCCGAACGCCAGCGGCTCGCCGGTGCCCTCGGCGCCGTGGTCCACGAACGCCCACAGCGGATGGAAGCCGAAGCTGCGCTTGAACGTCGGCGCCGCCGCTTCCTTCTCCGAGTGCGCGGTCACCAGGGTGGCGTCCACGTCGATGACCAGCGGCGACGCGGCGCTGGCGTCGTGATCGGGGGCGTGCTCGCCGGCCAGCGACCATGCGGTTGCCCGCGCGATCGCCCGTGCGGAGGCGATCGCGGCCAACGCGACCGGGGCGTCGGCGGCGAGGGTGTCGATCAGCCGGGACACCGTGGGATCGGAAGCGACCGAGCCGAACACCTCCGGCGCGGCGCGCAGCTGCGCCAGGTCGGCCAGGCAGTCCCCGCCCACCGCCAGCGAGACGGCCAGGTCCAGCAGGATCTTGCCCGGATCGTGGCGAGCCAGCGGCCGCCGCCACGGCTCGATCGCCTGGAGAGCGGCGTCGAGACCGACGGCCTCCGCGGTTCGCAGCAGCAGGACCGCCCCGGCGTTCGGCACCACGCTGGACCCGTGCCCGTCGACGGTCAGACGCGGGTATCGCCCGCTACGCTTCTTCACCAGAAAGGTGCCTCCTGGCCCGCGCGGATATTGCCCTCAGCGCGCAACATCCTTGCAGGTCAGAGGCACCTTTCGTGTCCCGGGTCAGCCCTCAAATCATGCGCGATGAAAGCCCCGGGCTAGGCAACCTCCAGCTCGTCGCGATTCGAGCGATGGTCCGAGTCACCTCAGGCGCCTGACTCCCTCAAGCCTCGAGGTCCGGCCACGGACTTGGTCAAGCAGGTCCCTGTTCCTGGCGCGGGTGGTCCGCGAGGCCGCGGTCAGCGCCGCCCGTACCGACACCTTCCTCGGCGAGCGATATCGACGGATCGCCCGACGCCGCGGCAAGAAGCGGGCGATCGTCGCGGTCGGCCGCTCCATCCTGGTCATCATCTGGGCGCTGCTCTCCAGCTTCGCCTCATTCCGCGTGGACCAGCACAATGCTGTCGACCGGTTCCAGGGCGGCGGCTTCTGTGCTGGTGTGAGCGCCGCGTCGCCGCGGTGTGAGCGCGAGCAAGGTCGCAAGAAGGCGGAGGCCATGTGGGCCCGTCACCAGCCGCCGGTTCCGAGCGCCAGGGACATGGCTCGGTGTAGGGGCCCGCACCTGCTGGAGTCCGGGGCTGCTGCCACCTTCGGACAGGTCGTCGCGCTCGCGAGCCGAGCGCTAGGGTCGCCGCCAGCGGTCAGCCCGGCCGCGGTGAGGGGCCAGCATGAGCCTCCATGTGGAGCTGCACCACACCACCGACGTCGACACCGTCGAGGTGTTCGACGACGCCGATCTGCCGACCTGCCACCGGCGGAATCTCCTGCTACCACGTGGCCGTCGGCTGGGCGCTATGGGCCAGCCTCAGCGCGGTACTCTGCCTGCCAACTTTGCCCCTAGGTGTCATCGCCGTCGCCTGTCGCGCCGGTGCCGAACTGGAGAAATCTATGACGACGCAACCGGCCACAGCACTGCCCACAACCACGGCAGGTCCGCCGTCCGCGCAGGGGGGGCTGAGTGTCGCGGAGCTCGAGGACCAGGCGCGTCGGATCCGGGTCTCGATCATCGAGATGCTCACCGCCGCCAAGAGCGGGCATTCCGCGGGACCGCTCGGTATGGCCGAGATCCTGACGGTGCTGTACTTCAAGGTGATGCGCCACGATCCCGCGGACCCCGAGTGGGAGGAGCGTGACACCTTCTTTCTCTCGAATGGACACACCGCACCCGTCCTGTACGCCGCACTCGCGCACGCCGGCTACTTCCCGCTCGAGGAGCTCACGACGTTGCGCCAGCTCGGCAGCCGGCTGCAGGGACACCCCGAGCGCACCGCCCTCCCCGGTCTGGAAAACACGAGCGGGCCACTAGGCTCCGGCCTCTCCCAGGCGGCGGGTTACGCCTACGCGACGCAGATCATCGATCGGCAGATGGACCGGTTCACCTACGTCTGCATGGGCGACGGCGAGCTCAACGAGGGCAACATCTGGGAGGCGGCAATGTTCGCGGGCAAGTACAAGCTTGGCCGGCTCATCGGCGTCGTCGACCGCAACTATATCCAGATCGACGGCCTCACCGAAGACGTCATGCCGCTCGACGATCTACGCGCGAAGTGGGAGTCGTTCGGTTGGCATGTCCTCGAGGTCGATGGCAACAACGTGTCCGAACTGCTCGGCGCCATCCGGCAGGCCAAGGCCGTCGCGCAGAGGCCGTCGGTAATCCTCGCCTACACGATTCCCGGAAAGGGGATCCCCTTCATGGAGTACGACTACAAGTGGCACGGTAAGCCGCCGACAACCGAGCAGGCCGAGGTTGCGCTCAGGCACTTAGAGCCCCTCGAAGCGCAGCTGTTGAAGGCGGAGGTCGAGGCATGAGCGACGAGTTCGCCCTGGCCGCTGACTGGCAGTCGGCCAAGTCCGAGCCGCTGCGGGCCGGCTTCGGCCGCGGTCTGCTCGAGGCGGGCCGTCGGGACGAGCGCGTGGTCGCGCTCTGCGCCGACCTCACCGAGTCGACCATGATGCACATATTCGCCGAGGAGTTCCCGCGGCGCTTCATCGAGGTCGGCATCGCAGAGCAGAACCTGGTGACCGTGGCGAGCGGCCTGGCGCGCGCGGGCAAGATCCCGTTCACCTCGAGCTACGCTGCCTTCAGCCCGGGCCGCAACTGGGAGCAGATCAAGACCACAGCAGCGCTGAACGACATGCCGGTGAAGGTCGTCGGTTCACACACCGGTGTCAACGTGGGTCCGGACGGTGCCACCCATCAGATGCTCGAAGACATCGCGCTGATGCGGGTCATGCCGAACATGGTCGTCGTCGCGCCGGCTGACTCGATCGAGGCGGAGAAGGCGACACTCGCCCTCGCACAGAACGACCGGCCCTCGTATCTGCGCCTCGCCCGCGACGCGACCCCGAGGTTCACGACACCCGACACCCCGTTCGAACTCGGACGCGCCTATGTCGTTCGCGCGGGTTCCGACGTGACCCTGATCGGCACGGGCACCATGACGTATGAGTTGCTGGTGGCCACCGAGATCCTGTCTGCTCAGGGTATCGATGCCGAGCTCATCCACGCCCCCACGGTGAAGCCGTTCGACGAAGAGACGGTGCTGCGCTCCGTGACAAAGACAGGCCTCGCGGTGACGGCGGAAGAAGCGCAGATCGCGGGCGGACTGGGCGGCGTCGTGGCCGAGCTGCTCGGCTCCAAGCTTCCCCGGCTCCTGTTGCGGCTCGGAATCGAGGACCGGTACGGCGAAAGCGGCGCTCCTCGCGAAGTGCTGGATCTTTTCGGACTGACCGGCCAGAAGCTTGCCGGCCGCATCGAGGCCTTCGTGGGGGCATCGCGTGAGGTCGCGCTCGCCTGAACCGATCCTCAGGTATGCGAGGCGATCGAGGTGGGCGATTAGGCGGCGGCCTGGGCGGCGTCGCCACCGTCGGCCACGGACGGCCCGATGGCCGCCGCACTCGACAATCCTGCGGACCATCTGCGACCGAACACCGTTGACGAGCGGCTGAACTGCGGATTCACCCTGGATCAGACGTTGAAAGAACGTTTTGAGCGTGGACGGTCGACGATGGCGGCCGATGGAAACGCTGGCTGACCAGCGCTTCTGTCATCGGGCGGCGTTGGCAGTGAGGTTTTCTCAACGGATTGGCCGCTCGGCGCTGGTCAGAACAAGTGCGGCCGCGACGATGGCGCCGATTCGCTGAGGACACAGCCGAATACGGTGTAGCGCCTTCCATCGGGTCTTGAGCAGCGCGATGCCGCGCTCGCCTTCGGCGCGCAGCCGGGTCAGCAGCTGGTTGCGGCAGGCCGTGCTGGGCGCCAGCCGACCGCCCTTGGCCGGCGTGTGCACGCCGATACCGGCGCCGTCGTAGCCCTTGTCGGCCAGCGTGGGCAGCCCGAGGAGGGCGGCCGCGGCGTGCAGCGTGCCGAGGAAGCCGGTGGCGCGGGCGGCGGCAAGGTCATGCGCTGACCCCGGCTGCACGTCGGAGACGGCGACCGGGAAGCCGGTCGGGTCGCAGACGACCTGCACGTTGCCGCCGTGGGCCTGGTGCTTGCCGGAGTACCACAGGTCATGACCGGTGTCCGGGTTGTTCATCCGACAGCGGTCGGTGGCGATGAGGGTGCCGTCGAGGGTGACGTGACTCCAGCCGGCGGCTCGTCCGGCCTGCAGCACCTGATGCAGCTCAGGGGCTTGCGCAGCCAGTACGTCGATGCCCTCGCGCAGATAGCGGTAGCCCGTCGCGGTCGACACTCCGGAGTCGCGGGCCAGGACCGGCATGCCGGTGTCCTCCCGGAACCAGCGCAGCACCAGCACCGCCTGGTCGAAGCAGGAGGCGGCGCGGGCGCCGATGCCGGTGCCCGGGCGGCGCCGCTCGGCGACGAGCAGCTCGACCAGCTGCGCGACGGTGTCGGCGGGTACGTCGAGCGTGGCAGAGTAGGTGATCACGCGGGGTCCTCGCGATCATGATCAGTTCCCTAGGAAGAACCGATCCTCGATCGCAGGGCCCCGCGCCTCATGCAGTGACACACCTCGCGCGCCGGCGACCTGCCGCTTCGGCGCCACAAGTAGGCCTCCATCGCCAATCCATTGAGAAAACCTCACTTCTGAGACAATTGGCGACAGCGTGCGCCGAGCAACCGCGATTAGCGGACGCAGTAACCCATGCCGGCGAGGCCGTTGAGGATCATGGGCAGTGCTGCGGGGGTGTTTGCTCCGGTGCCGTCGTGCAGCAGGATGATGCTGTCCGGCCGCACCGCCTGCAGCACGCGGTCTCGGACGGTGGTCGCGGGTGGATCGGCCCAGTCGCGCGGGTCCACCGTCCACAGCACCATCGAGGTCAGACCGACGCGCTCAGCGGCCGCCTCCACCGCAGAGTTCCTCGCCCCGTACGGCGGGCGCCACTGCGTCGGAGTCTTTCCGGTCACCTCTTTGATCACGTCATTGGTGCGCTGCAGCTCGGATTCGACCTGGGCTGAGTTCAGTCTGGTGAGGTCTGGGTGATCCCAGGAGTGGTTGCCGATGGTGTGGCCCTCCTGGCTTTCGCGCTGCACGAGGGCGGGGTTGGCAGCGGTCATCTGACCGACCACGAAGAAGGTCGCGGTCACCCCGTGTGCCGCGAGAGTGTCGAGGATGTCCGGCGTAGCGGTGCGGTGGGGACCGTCGTCGAAGGTGAGGCGGACATAGCCGGCCGCACACGGCTCCGGTGCCGCCTGAGCGGGAACGGCGGGCAGCACCAGCCCACAGGCTGCAGCGACGACGATCACCGTCCGAAACCGCATGGGGAACGGTTGCACATTCCACAAAGTCGCGCAGGGCAAGGATCACCGCGGCGACCCGCCGCAGGTGGCAGGTGGTCGGGCTCGCAGTGACCTTGGACCGGCCTACTGCGCGACGACCGCAGCCGACCATCGGGCCTCGCGCCGCCACTGGTCGACCTGCTCGCCCGGCACGTCGCCGCCCACTGCCCGGCAGGCACCTGGCTCTGCACCGGGGACGCCAGCCAGCCGCCGCACCAGAACACCGTCGGCCACCGCTGGCGGACGACGCTCGCCGCGGCCGGCCTCAGCGGCGTGAAGCTGCACGACCTCCGACACTTCTACGCCTCCGGGCTCATCGCCTCCGGCTGCGACGTCGTCACCGTCCAGCAGGCCCTCGGACACGCCAGCGCCACCACGACGCTGAACACCTACAGCCACCTCTGGCCCACCGCAGAGGACCGCACGAGGCGCGCCGCCGAAGAACTCTTCGCGGACAGTTGCGGACTGGGTGCGGACTCGGCCACCTCGACGAGCTGCTGACCTGCACGGATACTGTCAGCTACACGTTGAAGCGGAACTCCACGACGTCGCCGTCCTGCATGACGTAGTCCTTGCCCTCGATGCGCACCCAGCCGCGGGACTTCGCCTCGGTCATCGAGCCGGCCTCCATGAGGTGGTCGTAGGAGACGACCTCGGCCTTGATGAAGCCGCGCTGGAAGTCGGTGTGGATGACGCCCGCGGCCTGCGGGGCGGTGGCGCCGACCGGGATGGTCCAGGCGCGCGCCTCCTTGGGGCCCGCCGTCAGGTAGGTCTGCAGCCCCAGCGTCCGGAAGCCGACCTTCGCCAGCTGGTCGAGGCCCGGCTCGCTCTGCCCGATCGACTCCAGCAGCTCGGCGGCCTCCTCGGCCGGCAGCTCGGCGAGCTCGGCCTCGGTCTTCGCGTCGAGCAGGATCGCCTCGGCCGGCGCCACGAGCTCCCGCAGCTCGGCGATCAGCGACTCGTCGGCCAGCTCGTCGGCGTCGACGTTGAAGACGTAGAGGAACGGCTTGGTCGTCAGCAGGGTCAGCTCGCGCAGCGGCACGGGGTCCACCCCGGCGGCGAACAGCGTCTGCCCCGTGTTCAGCACCTTCTCGGCCGCCTGCGCCGCCGACAGCAGGGCCGCGCGCTCCTTGTCCTTGCGCGACTCCTTCTCCAGCCGCGGGATCGCCTTCTCCAGCGTCTGCAGGTCGGCGAGGACGAGCTCGGTGTTGATCGTCTCGATGTCGTCGCGCGGTGAGACCTTGCCCTCGACGTGCACGACGTCGGGGTCGGAGAACACCCGGATGACCTGGCAGACCGCGTCGCTCTCGCGGATGTTGGCCAGGAACTTGTTGCCCAGCCCCTGCCCCTCGCTGGCCCCGCGCACGATGCCGGCGATGTCGACGAACGAGACCGTCGCCGGCACGACCTTCTGCGACGTGAACAGCTCCGCGAGCTTCCCCAGCCGCTCGTCCGGGACCCCGACGACGCCGACGTTCGGCTCGATCGTGGCGAAGGGGTAGTTGGCCGCCAGGACGTCGTTCTTGGTCAGCGCGTTGAACAGCGTCGACTTGCCGACGTTGGGCAGCCCGACGATCCCGATGGTGAGACTCACGGGAGACCAGCGTACGGGCCGCCGCCACGGTGCCCGGACGGCGAGGATGGCCCCATGCCGCAGCCCGTCGACCTCGCCGCCGTCCTCGCCTCGATCGACCAGCCGTGGTCCCCGCGCACCGTCGCCGTCCTCAACGACTACGACGTCCGCGTCGTGCACACCCGCGGCGAGTTCACCCGCCACAGCCACCCCGAGACCGACGAGGTGTTCCTCGTCCTCTCCGGCTCGCTCACCATCCGGATGGACGACGGCGACGTCACGCTCGGGCCCGGTCAGCTGTACGTCGTCCCGAGGGGCACCCCGCACCAGCCGTGCTCGCCCGAGGGCGCGCAGGTGCTGCTCGTCGAGCCGAGCACGACCGTGAACACCGGCGACACCCCGAGCGAGTACACGCGCGAGCGCCGGGTGGTCGGGCAGTAGGGATCAGGCCGCCGGGACCAGCGGCCTCGGCACGAGGATCTCGGTGCCGTCGGGGCGCCAGGTGCGCCATCGCCCGTCGGGTCGTCGTTCGACGCGGAAGCCGTGGTGGACCTTGCTGTGGTGCCGCTCGCAGAGCAGGGCGGAGTTCGCCAGGTTCGTCTCGCCGCCGTCGATCCAGTGGACGAGGTGGTGCACGTCGCACCAGGCGGTGGGGGCGTCGCAGCCGATGAACACGCAGCCGCCGTCGCGCAGCTCGGCGGCCCGGCGGATCGGCCAGCTCATCAGCCGCTGCTCCCGCCCCAGGTCGAGCGGAGCGCCGTCGGGACCGAAGACCACCCGGGACACCGCGCCGTCACAGGCCAGCCAGCGGGCGCGGGCGGCGGAGATCGTGGCGCCGAAGCCCATCCGCCCGGCGTTGGGCCCACCGGCCGGGTCGACCAGGTCCTCCACGTCGACCACCACGGCGACCTGCGGCTTGTGTCCGCGCAGGGTCGGCAGCGAGCCGGCGGCCAGGGCGTTGTCGGCCACCTGCACGAACGCGTCGCCGAGGCGCTGGGCACGGGTGCGCTCGTCCCCGGCCGGGCGGTCGGCCTGCACGTGCGCCTCCAGCGCGGCCTGGACCTTCTCCCCGCCCACCGGGTCGAGGTGGAACCGGCCGGAGAGGGAGCCGTCGGCGTGCTTGGACAGGGTCAGCGACCGGCCCTCGGTGGGATCGGGCTCGGGTCCGTCGGGGTCGAGATCGGCCAGGTAGTGCTGCACTACCCTCACCAGGTCGGCGTGTGCCCCCTCGACCGCCACACCGGTGAAGACCGCGTCGATCACGGCCAGGTCCACACCCTGCGCAGCGGCCGCCGCCAACCGCTCCGGCGTGACCGCCCGCGCAGCGACCGCCACCTGCTCCGCGCTGACCAGCCCGGCGTCGTGCGCCTCGGCCAGCGCCGGCAGGTGCTCCAGCACGCGGCCGTTGCGGACCAGCCGAGACGCCTCGTCGACCGAGAGCCGGCAGTGCCCCCGCAGCCACGAGGCCATGCTCTTCAGCCCGTCGCGCTCGGGTGCCTGGGACAGCTCCGCCACACGCACCTGCCGGGTCAGCCGGGCGTCGAGCCGGTTGCGCTCGGCGACCAGCGCGGCGACGTCGTCCAGCACGTCACCACCCGGCGAGTCATCCGAACACATGTACGAAGTCTATCGGAAACACCCAGCCCTGCCACCTGAATCCCCAGGTCAGCGGCTCGCCCACACGTCCTCACACCCTCGCGCGGCAGCACCGTCGGCCGCCCGCCGGAGACCGGGCGACGATGCCAGCGACACCGTCAGCGACGCCGCCGCGAACACCGCGACCGCGGTCCCGGGCGTCGTGGCGTCCCCGAGCACGCCGGCCAGCACCGCGAAGACGCCCTGTCCCGTCATCCGCGCCGCGGACTCGACGCCGAGCACCTGCCCGCGCAGCCCGGCCGGCGTCAGCGCGACCAGCCACTCCTGCTGCGCCAGCGACGCGGCGTACCCCGCCGACGCGACCGCCACCAGGACCGCGGCCACCGGTACCGGGGGTCCGAGCGCGAACGCCAGGAACGGCGCGGCCAGCAGCACCCGCAGCGCGGCGTTCGACCGCCGTCGGGCCGCCGGCGTCAGGAACCGCCCGACCACCAGGTCGCCGGTCGTCATCCCGACCGCCCCGGCCGCCAGCAGCCAGCCGCCCCGCTCCCCGGCGTACGGCACGAACAGCGCCTCGCAGCCGACCACCAGCCCGTTCGGGACGCACAGCGCGACCAGCAGCGTCCGGGTCTCCCGCCGCGACAGCAGCAGCCGGTTGCCGCGCAGCGTCCCGGCGAGCCCGGCCCGTCCGCGGCGGCGCGGCGGCCGCTCGGCCAGCCCGGCCCGCAGCACCACCACGGCGAGGGCGGACACGGCCGCGGCCAGCACGAACACCTGCGTCGTCGTCAGCACGGTCAGCAGCAGCCCGCCGGCGGCGAAGCCGACCACCTGGCAGGCGCCGACGGCGACGTCCATCGTCGAGCGGGCCAGCGGGAAGGCCTCGGCGGGCACCAGCTCCGACAGCAGTCCCCACCGTGCACCCGACCCGACCGAGACGACGAACGCGGTGCCGACGACGAGCAGCAGCCGCACCGCGGTGGGCAGGCCGGGCAGCGCCTGCAGGGCCAGCGCCAGCGTCGATGCCGTCCCGACGAGCACCAGGGTGCGCCGCGGCGGGCTCGCGTCGGCCGCCGACATGAGCGTCGTCGCCCCGAGGGCCTGGGCGGTCGAGGGGCCGAACGCCGCCACCGCCGTCAGCAGCGCCGAGCCGGTCTGCCGGTGCACGAGCGTGGCCAGCGCCAGGGACGACGTCGTCGAGGCCACCGTGGTGAGCGCGCTGCCGGTCCACAGCGCGCGGAAGGCGGGGAGCGCGAACAGCGCCCGGTAGGTGAGCACGCCAGGACCGTCCGCCACCCGGAGCCGGCGGCCCACCGTTTCGCCTAGGCTCGAAAGGTGGGTGAGCTGATCGTCGACGCCGACGTCATGGCCCGCGCCCGCTTCGGGACCAGCCAGCTCACCGAGACGCTGGCCGGCCTGCGGCTGCTCACCGCGCCGCAGGTCCCGCCGTGGCACCGCCCCTGGCGGGACACCCACGCCGCGGCGCTGCGGAAACGCCTCGACGCCGACCCCGTCGGCGCCGCCCTGCTGCGCGCCGCCTTCGGCCCCACCTGGACCGCGGACCTCCTCACCGTCCCGCCCGCGGCCCCCGACCTGGCGCTCGACGAGGAGCTCGCGCACCTGGAGTCCCTGGACGACGACGCCGTCCGCGCCGACCTGGAGGTCGCCACCGGGCCGGTTCCGCCCGAGCTGTCCGCCACCGGCCTGGCCCGCACCGCCGCCGACCTGCTGCGCTGGACCTGGGAGCACACCATCCGCGACGAGTGGCCACGCCGGTTGCGGGTGCTGCGCGCCGACGTCGTCGCGCGGACCGCCCGGCTGAGCCGCGAAGGCTGGTCGGGAGCGCTCGACGGCATCGCCCCCGGGGTGCGCTGGCTCGCGCACGGCCGGCTGCAGGTCAACGCGCACCCGTACCCGCCGCGCGACGTCCGGGGCCGCGACCTGCTGTTCATCGCCGCGCACAGCCGCGGCAGCTGGGTGAGCTGGCGGCTGCCGGACACCTACGCCCTCGTCTACCCGGTCACCGGCGCGCTCGCGTCGGGTCCCGCGCCCCTGCCCGAGCCGCTGGTCCGCCTGCTGGGCCGGAGCCGCGCCCGCGTCCTCACCGCGCTCGACGCCCCGCGCAGCACCAGCGCGCTCGTCGCCGGCACCGGCCTGCCGCTGGGCAGCGTCGGCGGGCACCTACGGGTGCTGCTCGACGCCGGCCTGCTGGAGCGGCGCCGGTCGGGACGCGAGGTCCTCTACTGGCGCAGCGACGCCGGCCAGGCCCTCCTCGACGCCGGGGACCGGCCCGCCTGAGCGGGCGCTCCCGGACCCCTGGTGGCCCGCTCCGGCGGCCGACACAGTGGCCGCCGGAGCACCCCGACGTCGGGAGGTCCCGTGTCCCGGTTGATCAACCCCCGAGCGCTCGTGCAGCTGCTGCGCGCGGGCGACCTCCGCGCCCGGTGGCGGGCCACGCAGGACGGGCAGGCCGCCCTCCGCCTCCAGGTCGTCGCCGCGGCCCTCGGCACCGGCGTGCTCGACGCCCTCGCCCGGGCGCCCGCGGGCACCGCCGAGCTGGCCCGTCACACCGGCGCGACCGACACCGATCTGCTCGAGGCCTTCCTGCGGGTGACGGCGGCCGTCGGGCTCGTCGACGGGGACGGCGACCGGTGGCGGCTGGCCCGCGCCGGCCGCGCCGTCGTCGGCGACGACCTCGTCCGGGCCTCCTACGAGGGCTTCGGCGGGTTCCACACCGACCTCTACCGCGCGCTGCGCCCGGTGCTCGCCGGCGAGGGGCGGCGGCGCGACCTCGACGAGCAGGGCGAGGTCATCGCCCGGATGGCCGCCGGGTTCGACACCTTCGTGCACGACCTGCTCGTGCGGACGGTCGCCGAGCGCCGCCCGCGCCGGGTGCTCGACGTCGGGTGCGGTGCCGGGCTGCAGCTCGCCGGGGTGCTGGAGGCGGCTCCCGCTGCCACGGGCGTCGGGGTGGACGTCGACGCCGGCGCCGCCGCCCTGGCCGCACGCACCCTGTGGGAACGGGGCCTCGCCGACCGGGCCACGGTGGCGACGGTCGACGTCCGGACCGCGCTCGCCGAGGGACCGGGTGGACCGCTCGGCGAGCCCTTCGACCTCGCCCTGCTCGCCAACGTCGTCTACTACCTCCCGCCTCCCGAGCGGGTGCCCCTGCTGCGCGCGGTGGCCGGCCTGCTCACCCCCGGCGGCACCCTGCTCGTGGTCACCACCGCCGCCGTGCCGCAGCTGTTCAGCCGGCACCTGGACCTGCTGCTCCGCGCGCAGGAGGGCGACCTGCAGCTCCCCGACGCCGGCTCGCTGGTCCGCCAGCTGACCGAGGCCGGGCTCCACCCGGAGCCGCCGCGCACGCTCGTCCCGGGAGCGCCCCTCATCGCGGTGGCGGCGACCCGGTGAGGGGCGTCAGCGGGCGCCGGGGCCGGGGAGCAGGCCGCGCTCGACGGCGACCATCACCGCGCGGGTCCGGTCGTCGACGCCGAGCTTGGCGAACACCCGCAGCAGGTGGGTCTTCACCGTGGCCTCGCCGATGAACAGCTCCCGGCCGATGTCGGCGTTGGTCAGCCCGCGCGCCACCCCGGCCAGCACCTCCAGCTCCCGCGCGGTCGGCTCCTCGACCGCCGGCGCCCGCATCCGCGACACCAGCCGTGCGGCCACCGGAGGCGCGAGCACCGTCTCCCCGCGGGCGGCGGCGCGGACGGCGTCGGCGAGCTGCGGCAGCGGGGCGTCCTTGAGCAGGTAGCCGGTGGCCCCGGCCGCGACGGCCCGCACGATGTCGGCGTCGGTGTCGTAGGTGGTCAGCACCAGCACCCGGACGCCGGGGTGCGACCCCGCGAGCCGCTCGGTCGCGGTGACGCCGTCCATCCGCGGCATCCGCAGGTCCATGAGGACGACGTCCGGCGCCAGCGACGCCACGAGGGCCAGCGCCTCCAGCCCGTCGGCGGCCTCCCCGACGACGTCGAGGTCGGGCTGGGCCGCCAGCCAGCCGACCAGCCCGCCGCGCACCACGGGGTGGTCGTCGACCACCAGCACCCGCGTGCTCACGAGCCCGGCACCCGCACCGTCACGCGCGTTCCCGAGCCCGGCGCCGAGGCGACGTCGACTTCGCCGCCCACCTGGGCCACCCGCCCGCGCAGCCCCGCCAGGCCCGAGACGGGGACCGCCGCCGGGTCGAACCCGACGCCGTCGTCCTCCACGTGCACCGACACCTGCGAGCCCACCCGCGACAGCCGCAGCACCACCGCCGTGGCGCCCGCGTGCCGGCGGACGTTGGTCAGCGCCTCCTGCGCGCCGCGCAGCAGCACGACCTCCTCGTCGGTGCGCAGCGCCGGGAGGCCGTCGAGCGCCCCGGTGTCCACCCGCACCGCCAGGCCGGTCTCCCGCCCGAACCGCGCGGCCAGCTGCCCCAGCGCCTCCACCAGCGTCGACCCGTCGAGCGCCACCGGCCGGAACGCCGCCACCACCGCGCGGGCCTCGGCGAGGTTGTCGCGGGCCACCTCCTCGATGACCGCCAGCCGCCCGCGCGCGGCGTCCGGGTCCCCCGGCAGGAGCGCCGACGCCGTCTGCGCCAGCACGACGATCGACGTGTAGCCCTGCGCCAGCGTGTCGTGCACCTCCCCCGCCAGCCGCTCCCGCTCGGCCAGCACCCCGCGCTCCCGCTCGGCCGCGGCCAGCTCCGACCGGGTCGCCTCCAGCTGGGCGATCAGCGACGCCCGCTGCGCGCTCTCCCGCAGCACCCGGCTGACCCAGACGCCCAGCGCCAGGCTGAAGGTGATGCCGATGCCCGTCTCGAGAAGCACGTCGCCGGGCTCGCGGGACGAGGCGGCGCCCAGCACCGGGCCCGCGGCGCTGGCCAGGCCGAGCAGCAGCGTCCAGGAGATGCCGGTGAGCGTCCCCTGCACGGCGAACCACACGTGCGGGTAGGCGAGGAAGAGCAGGAAGAGCAGGCCCGGCGCCAGCCGGCCGAGCAGCGCGAACGCGACGACGAGCACCACGAGGTACAGCGCCGCCCGCCGGCGCGCCCCCCGGTCGATCGCCGGGACCCCGAGGACGGCGTAGGCGAGCGCGAGTCCGGCCAGGACCAGCAGCGCCGGCAGCCGCCGGTCGTCGTCCACCTGGTCCCCGACCGCCGCGGAGACCACCGCGAGACCCCACACGGCGGCGGAGACCACGTGCATGCCGACGACCGTCGTCCGCCACCCGCGCTCGGGCAGCGGCTCGCCGCCGTCGTCCGCGGGAGGGACGACGACGGCGGCCAGCCGGCGGGTCAGGCTCATGCCGACGGGCGCCAGCGGAAGGTGCGCGTGCAGACCAGGGCCCCGACGACCACCCACGCGGTGAGCACGAGGGCGATCATCCCGTGCTCCCAGCTCCCCGCGGGCTCCGCGACCGCGGCGGTGTCGGGCAGGAACACCGAGCGCATGCCCTGCACCAGCCACTTGAGCGGGAAGACGGCGGCCACCTCCTGCATCCACGGCGGCAGCTCGGAGAAGACGAAGAAGACGCCGGAGAAGAACTGCAGCACGATCGCGGAGGCGGCGATCCCGTTGGCCACCGCGCGGCTGCTGCCGGCCGAGGCGACCGCGATGCCCAGCACGGTGCCGGCCAGCGCGCCGAGGAGCACCACCCACGCGAAGGTCAGCCAGCGGCCGGCGTCGGTGGGCAGGGACACGTCGTAGGCGGTCGCGGCCACGGTGAGCAGCGCCGCCAGCTGCAGCGCGGTCGTCACCAGCACCTGGCCGGCCTTGCCGAGGAAGTAGCCCACCGGCGGGGTGCCGAGGGTCTGCAGCCGGGCGAGGTCGCCGCGGTCGCGCTCCTCGGCGATCGCCGTCCCGACCGCCTGGAAGCTGGTCAGCACGACCCCGGTGGCCGCGATGCCGGCGAGGAAGTACTGCGCGAACGGCACCCCGCCGGGCCGGTCCTCGTCGGCGAACACCGACGCGAAGACGACCAGCATCACGATCGGGTAGGCGAAGGAGAACACCACCTGCGCCGGGTCGCGGACGAACAGCCGCAGCTCCATCGCGGTGCGGGCCAGGCCGATGGCGGCGGCCGACGGCGGTGCGGGGCGGGCGGGGACCGGGACGGCGGTCACCGGGTCTCCTCCTCGGGCGTGGCGCCGACCAGGGCGAGGTAGACGTCCTCGAGGTCGGGCCGGGTGACGGTGAGGCCGGGGACCTCCCCGGCGGGGTGCGCGGCGAGCAGGTCGCGCAGCACGGCGGCCGGTTCGGCGGTGACCACCTCGCGGTGGGCGCCGTCCTCGGTCCAGCGGACGGTGGCCACCCGCCGCAGCTCGCCGCCCAGCTCGCCCGGCGGGGCGACGTCGACCAGCCGCCCCTCGGCCAGGACGCCGACCCGGTCGGCCAGCGCCGCGGCCTCGTCGAGGTAGTGGGTGGTCAGGACGACGGTCGTGCCGCCGGCCCGCAGCCCGCGGACCAGCCCCCAGAACTGCCGGCGGGCGACCGGGTCCATGCCGGTGGTCGGCTCGTCGAGGAACAGCAGCTCCGGCCGGCCCTGGACGCCGAGGGCCACCTCCAGCCGGCGGCGCTGCCCACCCGACAGCCGCGACACCCGCGTGCCCGTGGCCCCGGCGAGCCCCACGGCGGTCAGCAGCTCGCCGGTCGGCCGCGCGAGCGCGTGGTAGTGCGCGAAGTGGTCGATGGTCTCCCGGACGGTGAGCGCGGTGCCGGCCCCGCTGCTCTGGCCGACCACGCCGACGCGGTCGCGCCAGGCCCGCCCGGCGCGGCCGGGGTCCTCCCCGAGGACGGCGACCTCGCCGCCGTCGCGCCGGCGCACGCCCTCCAGGACCTCCACGGTCGTCGTCTTGCCCGCGCCGTTGGGCCCGAGCAGGGCGAAGACCTCACCCCGCCGGACGTCGAGATCGATGCCGTCGACGACGGCCCGGTCCCCGTACCGCTTGACCAGCCCGCGCACGCGGACCGCCGTCTCCTCGTCCCGCGCCCGGGCCACGGGAGCCGGCGCCGTCTGGGTCGCTGTCACGGGACGAGCCTGGCGCGGGAGGGCGGCGCGCGGTACGGCCGTTCCGTGGGCGCCCCGTCCACCGGTCGGTGGACGGGCGGCCTCCCTGCAGGGTCCCGCCGCGAGCCTGCGAGTGGCGGGGGCAGGGAGGTCCTCCTGCTATGCCCGGGACAGGACCGGCCGGCCGGCCAGCGCGCTCACGACCTGCACCGCGTCGTCCCACCAGCGCCGGTAGTGGTCGGGGTCGGCGTTGCGCTGGGTGCGGTGCGCGGCGATCGTCGGCTCCAGCGACCGCCAGTCGGGGACCTCCTGCAGCGCTCGGAAGAAGTTCGTCGCGCTGGTGGTGGGGTCCATCCGGTCGGCGTAGGTCCCCCAGGCGCCGTTGGCCCGCTGCTGGAACAGCCCCCGCGAGTCGGGCCCGGCGGCATCGCCGCGGTCGAGGACCCGCAGCGAGGACTCACCCATCGCGGTCATCACGCCGATCACCTGCGCACAGGTGTCCAGCCCGAGCGCCTCGGCGGCGTTGACGATCTCCGCGGCGTTGGCCAGCTGCTCCGCGCCGTACCCGGCGACCGGGCCGTCGGGGACGGCGGCCGGGTCGACCCGCACCCCCGGCTCCGCCGCGGCGCACTCCGCCGGCCGCGGCGCCTCGGCGGTTCCGTGGCGCACGACCAGCAGCGCGCCGAGCGCGGCCAGACCGACGAGGGCCGCGACCAGTGCCGTCCGCCCCCGGCCAGGGGCACCGAGCCGCTGCCCGCCGGTCGTCGCCACACCCCGGTCAACGGACGGCGGCCCGGCGGCGTCCCCCGGACTACTGGACCGGCGCGTCCGGCGAGGGCAGCTGCACGCGGCGCTGCTCGTCGACCGAGGAGACGCCGTCGACCGCCAGCAGGGCCGGGCGGGCCGCGGCGGGCGCCCGGCCGGTGATGACGCCCACCGTGCCGAGGACCCGCTCGACCTGCATGCCGGTGTCGCGCAGCGCCTGCGCGACCGTCTCGACCTCGGCCAGGTGCCGGTCGTCGACGGTCACGCTGAACGGCGTCAGCGAGGAGCCCACGGCCGGAGGCTAGTCCCTCCGGTGCCGTCCCGGGGCTCCGCCGCCGGGCGAGGTGTGAGGACGGCGTCCCGCGGGGTGACGACCGGCTGCCCGCCCGCACCCCGGCGAGCCGTGACCCGCTCCGCTGTCCCGTCCGCGAGTGGGCAGGCCGGGCCACCGCACGGCCGGACCACGAGGAGGTCTCCGATGCCCGAGGACGCCGAAGAGGTCAGGACACTGGTCCGGGGGTTGGCGGACGCGATGAACACCCGCCGGCTGGAGCTGCTCGACGACGTCCTCGCCCCGGACGTCGTCCGGCACTGCCGGGCGACCCCGCACCTGTCGATCACCGACCGGGAGCAGTTCAAGGAGTTCCTCCGCCAGGACGCGGAGATCTTCCCGGACAACGTGCAGACGTTCACCCAGGTCCTGGTGGACGGTGACCGGGCCGCCGTGCGGGCGACCTACGAGGGCACGCAGACCGGGCCGATGGGTCCCTTCCCGCCGTCCGGCGAGAAGGCGAGTTCCGACTTCGCCGGCGTCTTCCGCGTCCGGGACGGCAGGATCGCCGAGATGTGGCTGGTCTGGGACAACGTGACGGTGCTGTCCCAGCTGGGTCACCTCCCGGGCTGACCTCCCGACCGGACGCGGGGCCCGGGCCGGTCTCAGCCCGCCCCGCCGGCGCCCTCCTGGGGTGCCAGCACCAGCCCGCTGCCGACGTCGACCGACGGCTCGGTGAGCCGGCGGCTGGCCTGGGTCAGCGTGGCCCACAGCTCGTACCCGCGCCGTCCGGTGGCCTCGGCCCAGAGCGCGGCCAGCCCGGCGACGTGCGGCGTGGCCATGCTCGTCCCGCTGATCGTGTTGTAGCGGGTGGGCATCGGCCAGGTCGACAGCACGTCGACGCCGGGACCGGCCACGTCCACCTCCCCGCCCGCCGCCGGGAGGCTGCGGGCGGAGAACCAAGCCGTCACCAGCCGCGGGTCCAGGGCGCCCACGGCCAGGATCTCCACGCTGTTGGCCGGCGCGCCGACGAAGCCGAAGTCCCCGTTCTCCCGGTCGGCGTTGTTGCCGGCCGCGGCGATGATCAGCGAGCCCTGCTGCAGCGCCCGCCGCCCGGCGGCGGAGTAGGGCGGGTGGGCCTCGGCCACGTCGGCGCCCAGGGACATCGACAGGACGGCGCAGCCGTTGGCGACCGCCCAGTCGATGCCGGCCAGGATGCCGCCGTCCTCCCCGCTGCCCTCGTCGCTGAGCACCTTGCCGATGAAGACCTCCGCCTCCGACGCGATGCCGTAGCGCGGCCCGGCCGGGGGCACGCGGGGCCCGCACGCGGTGCCGGTGCAGTGGGTGCCGTGCCCGTGGCCGTCCTGCGCGCTGGTCACCCCCTCGACGAAGGACTCCGAGGTGATCGCGCGGCCGGCGAAGTCGGGGTGCGCGAGGTCCAGGCCCGTGTCGAGGACGGCGACCCGGACCCCCCGGCCGGTGAAGGGCGACGTCATGGCCTGCACCGCCTGGATGCCCCAGGTGGCGGCCGCGGTGTCCGCCAACGGCGGCGGCGCCGGGGTCTGCTCACCGCCGCCTCCCCCGGCGCCGACCAGCCGGCCGGCGAGGTCGGTGACGCCGTCGCGGTAGCCCTCGACGTAGGACCCCACGTCCGCGGGCAGCACGTGGTGGACCAGTTCCGGGGAGACCGACAGCACCGGCCGCCGGTCCGCGGACGCCGACCGCAGCGCCGTCACCTGGTCGGGGGCGGCGGAGACGACGGCGATGCCCAGCCGGGCGAAGACCGTGGCGCCGGCCCCGCGGAGGGCCTGCGCCGAGACCTGCCCGGAGGTGAAGTCGCGCGAGTCGGCGACGTCGGAGATCCCCGCCGCCGACCAGTCCACCGGCTCGTCGTCCCGGGTGTCGGCGAAGACGACGACCTGCCGCCCGGTGGTCTGCACACCCGGGCGCCTGCTCCGGCCGGCACCAGCTCCTGGATCGATCACTGCTCCCCCTCCTCGACGGGCGGGGGCGTGCGAGCGGGTGGTGACCCGCGGTCCCCCGGGCCGCCGGGGCGGGCGCCCGGCGGTGCAGGCAGTCTGCGGTGCGGGGGTGACAGCCCGCGACCCCAGCGGGTCGCACGGCGGCGTCCGGAAACCGCCAGTCAGTGGTCGCGCGCGCTGTCATGCTCGGTGCCGTGACCGCCTCCCTCGACGCCGAGCGCTGCTACCGCGCCGTCGCCAGCCGGGACGCCCGCTTCGACGGCTGGTTCGTCACCGCCGTCCGCACCACGGGCATCTACTGCCGGCCCTCGTGCCCGGCCCGCACCCCCGCCGCCGGCAACGTCTGCTTCTTCGGCACTGCCGCCGGCGCCCAGGCCGCGGGCTTCCGGGCCTGCCGGCGCTGCCGCCCCGACGCCGTCCCCGGATCGCCGGAGTGGGACGTGCGCGCCGACGTCGTCGCCCGCGCCATGCGGCTGATCGCCGACGGCGAGGTCGAGCGCACCGGCGTCCCCGGCCTGGCCGCGCGGCTGGGCTACTCCGAGCGGCAGGTGCACCGGCTGCTGGTCGGCGAGCTCGGCGTCGGCCCGCTCGCCGTCGCCCGCGCCCAGCGCGCCCAGACCGCGCGGGTGCTGATCGAGACCACCGACCTGCCGCTGGCCGACGTCGCCTTCGCCGCCGGGTTCGCCAGCGTGCGGCAGTTCAACGACACCGTGCGCGAGGTGTTCGCCTGCACGCCGTCGGAGCTGCGCCGCCGCCGGCCGGGCACCGACGGGGGGACGCCGGGCTGGCTGACCCTGCGGCTGGCCGCCCGCGCCCCGTTCGACGCGGCCGAGGTGCTGCACTTCCTCGGCGCGCACGCCGTCCCCGGCCTGGAGGAGTGGGACGGGACGACGTTCTCCCGCGTCCTCGACCTGCCCGCCGGCCCCGGCGTCGTCCGCCTGTCCCCCGCGCCCGACGGCGGCCCGGCCGTGACCGCCCGACTGCTGCTCACCGACCTGCGCGACCTGCGCTCCGCCGTCCCCCGCTGCCGGCGGCTGCTCGACCTCGACGCCGACCCGCTCGCCGTCGACGAGGTGCTCGGGTCCGACCCGGCGCTGGCCCCGCTCGTCGCCGGCGCGCCAGGCCGCCGGGTCCCCGCCTCGCCCGACGCCCCGGAGGCCGCCGCGCGGGCGGTGCTCGGCCAGCAGGTGTCGGTGGCCGGCGCCCGCACGCTCACCGCCCGCGTCGTCGCGCTCGCTGGGCCGCCGCTGCCCGAGCCGGTCGGCACGCTCACGCACGCCTTCCCCCGGCCCGAGGCGCTGGCCGCCGCGGACCTCTCCGCCGTCGGCCTCACCGGCGCCCGCCGGCGCACGCTGACCGGGCTGGCCGCCGCGCTCGCCGAGGGCCGGGTCGCGCTGGACCCGGGCTGCGACCGGGAGGAGGCCGCGCGCGGCCTGCTCGCCCTGCCGGGCATCGGCCCGTGGACGGCGTCGCTCGTGGCCATGCGCGGCCTCGGCGACCCCGACGTCTGGCTGCCCGGCGACCTCGCGCTGCGCCGCGCCCTCGCCGCGCTGGGCAGCTCCGACGCCGACGCCGCCACCCGCTGGCGGCCGTGGCGCTCGTACGCCGCCGTGCACCTCTGGGCGCTCGCCGCGCCCACACTGTTCACCCGCTCCCCCGCCGCCGATCGGAGTGCGTCATGACCCCACCCGCCGCCCGTTTCGCCACCGTCGGGACACCGCCGGGCCCCTTCACCGTCGTCGTCACCGACCGGCCCGGCGGCGGCGACGTCGTCCTCGCCGCCGGCTGGACCGGCGACGTCGCCGACCTGCTGCCCGTCGTGCACCGCTCGCTGCGGCCCACCTGGGTCGAGCAGGCCGAGCACCTGCCGGTCCTGGACACCGTCGAGGCGTTCGTCGCCGGCGACGTCACCGCCATCGACGACGTCCCGGTGCGGCAGCGCTCCGGGCCGTTCCTCGAGGACGCGTGGGAGGTGCTGCGGACCGTGCCGGCCGGCGCGCCGGACACCTACGCCGCGTTCGCCGCCCGGTGCGGGCGGCCCTCCGCGGTGCGCGCCGCCGCCAACGCCTGCGCCCGCAACGCCGCGGCGCTGTTCGTCCCGTGCCACCGGGTGCTCGGCTCCGACGGCGGTCTCGGCGGCTTCCGCTGGGGCACGCCGGTCAAGCGCTGGCTGCTCGACCACGAGGCGGCGCACGCCCCCGCCGCGGTACCGGTCGAGGTCCCGGCCCAGGTCCTGGTCCCGGTCCCGGTCGAGGCATAGCGAGAGGACCCCGTCCTCCCCACCACTCGCGAGCTCGCGGCGGGTCCCTGGACGGGGCCGCCTCCCGGGGTATGTCGGTCCGCTGAGGCACCCTGCTGTCCGTGGACGCCGCCTCCCTCCTGCTCGGCCTGCTGCTCGGCGTGCTGCTGGGCGTGGCCGTGACGCTCGGCGTCGTCGCGCTGCTGGCCCGCCGGCGGCCGGCCGAGTCGGGGCTCGACCCGCTGCACGAGTCGCTGGACCACCTGCACCGGCTGCTCGCCGGCATGGAGCAGGCCCGGGCCGTCGCGCACGGGGAGCTGCGCGAGCAGATGGGCACTGTCGGTCAGACCAGCGCGCAGCTGCGCCAGGAGACCGCCGCGCTGGTGACCGCGCTGCGCACCCCGCACGTGCGCGGCCGCTGGGGTGAGGTGCAGCTGCGCCGGGTGGTCGAGGTCGCCGGCCTGCTCGAGCACTGCGACTTCGTCGAGCAGCCGTCCTCCACCAACGACGAGGGCGCCGGGGTGCGGCCCGACCTCGTGGTCACCCTCTCCGACGGCCGGCAGGTCGTCGTCGACGCGAAAGTGCCGTTCACCGGCTACATCGAGGCGGTGCAGGCCCCCGACGAGACGGTCAAGGCGCAGCGGGTCGCCGCCCACGCCCGGCAGCTGCGCGCGCACGTCGACGCGCTGGCCGCCCGCCGCTACCCCACCGCCTTCCGCCCCGCGGCGCCATTCACGGTGCTGTTCGTGCCCTCCGACGGGTTCCTCACCACCGCGCTGGAGGCCGAGCCCGGCCTGCTGGAGTACGGCTTCGGCCGCGACGTCGTCATCGCCACGCCGAGCACCCTGCTGGCCCTGCTGCGCACGGTGGCGCACTCGTGGCGGCAGGAGCGGCTGGCCCGCGACGCCGACCAGGTCATCGAGGTCGGCCGCCGGCTGCACGCCCGCCTGACCACCCTGTCGGGCCACCTGACCCGGCTCGGGTCGGCGCTGGGCTCGACGCTGACCCGCTACAACGAGACGGTCGGGTCCTACGAGCGCTCGGTGCTCGCCGCCGCCCGCCGCTTCGACGACCTCGGCGTCGGTGAGACGCCGGTGCCCACGCCGGCGCCGGTGGAGGCGGTGGTGCGGGCGCTGCGGCCCGTCGACGACGACGCGGCCGGCGTCGACGCCGTGGTGCCGATCGACCGGCCACCCCTGCCCGACCGGGCGCTCCCGCCGAACCGGGACCTCCGCCCCGACCGCGACCTCCAGCCGGACCGCGACCTCCGCGCCGACCGCCACCTCCAGCCCGAGCCGGACCTCGCCGACGACGCCGGCCCGGGCCTGCGCTGGCGGACCGGCGGGACCGCGGACGTCTGACCGGGGCGCCCGTCCCGCCGGGCACGCCCGTCACACCACTCCCGCCCCTCACAGAGAGTTGCCAAATCGACACGGAGACGTGTCAGGGGCCGACACCGTGAACCGGTCCCGGACGGAGCCGGTCGTCGCTACGGTGAGCACCGACAGCGGCCCGTGACGGGCCGGCCGGCGAGGACGGGGAGGTGGGCCATGGCCTCGGCGAGCACAGCCGACACCTGGCGGGACAGCGGAGTGCGCCCGGAGCGCTCCTACGCCCGCCCCCAGGTCCCGCGTCCCGACGCGACCGGTCCGGACCGCTCGATGCGCATGTCCCGCCCCCCGGTGCCGCCGCCGACGCCGCGCGGGCGTCCCGCGGGCCCCGAGCGCGGTACCGGCTACACCACCGGCCGTGGCGCCGGCCGTCCGGTCGGTGACGCCCGGTCCCCCGCCGCCCGCTCCGGGCAGCGCGCCGCCCACCCGCCGGCCGACCGCTCCGACGACGGCCGCCGCGGCAGCCGGGCCTCCGGCCGTGCCGCCGAGCGGTCCAGCAGCCGGGTCGCACCGGCCGAGGACGTGTCCGGCAGCCGGTTGCGCGGCACCCTGGCGGTGCTCGGCGTCTTCGTGATCACTCTGGCCGGCGGCGCCGTCGACTCCTTCTTCGGCGTCGGCCTCGGCACGCTCACCCTCGTCACGCTGGTCGCGGCCACCGCCGTGGCCACGCTGCTGGTCCGCAAGCGCGACCTGCTCACCGTCGTCGTCTCGCCGCCGCTGGTCTTCGTCGCGGTCGCCGCGGTCAACGTGGGCCTCGCGCCGTCGGCCAGCCTCAACCTGCCGACGATCGCCACCGTGCTCATCCGCGGCTTCCCCACCATGGCCGTCGCCACGGTCGTCGCCCTCGTGGTGGCCGTCGTCCGCCTCGCCGCCCGGCGCTGAGGGAGGACCTCCACCAGCAGCAGGAGCAGAAGGCCCCCTCCCGGCCGGGAGGGGGCCTTCCTGCGTCCGCCCGGGTCAGCCGGCGGTGCCGCCGCGCTTGGGGCGCAGCTCGTGCGGCAGAGCGAAGACCAGCCGCTCCTCGGCGGCCTTGACCGTCTCGACGTCGGGGTAGCCGCGCTCGGCCAGCCAGTCGAGCACCTCGCCGACGAGCACCTCGGGCACCGACGCGCCGCTGGTGACGCCGACGGTCTGCACCCCCTCGAGCCAGGACGGGTCGATCTCGGCGGCGTAGTCGACCAGGTGCGCGTCGCGGGCGCCGGCCTCGAGGGCCACCTCGACCAGCCGCACCGAGTTCGACGAGTTGGTCGAACCCACGACGACCACCAGGTCGCACTCCGCGGCCATCTGCTTGACGGCCTGCTGGCGGTTCTGGGTGGCGTAGCAGATGTCGTCGCTGGGCGGCGACTGCAGGCCGGGGAACCGGGTCCGCAGCTGGTCGACCGTGGTCAGCGTCTCGTCGACCGACAGCGTCGTCTGCGACAGCCACACGACCTTCTCGGGGTCGCGCACCTGCACGGACGCCACGTCGTCGGGACCGTCGACGAGCTGGATGTGCGACGGCGCCTCGCCGGAGGTGCCCTCGACCTCCTCGTGGCCGCGGTGGCCGATCAGCAGGATGTCGTAGTCGTCGCGGGCGAACCGCTTGGCCTCCTGGTGCACCTTGGTCACCAGCGGGCAGGTGGCGTCGATCGTCCGCAGCTGCCGGGCCGCGGCCTCCTGGTGCACGGCCGGTGAGACGCCGTGCGCGCTGAACACGACGACCGAGCCCTCGGGCACCTCGTCGGTCTCGTCGACGAAGACCGCACCGCGCCGCTCCAGGGTGGCGACGACGTGCTTGTTGTGGACGATCTGCTTGCGGACGTGGACCGGCGCCCCGTGGATCTCCAACGCCCGCTCGACGGCCACCACCGCCCGGTCGACGCCGGCGCAGTACCCCCGGGGATCGGCCAGCAGGACCCGTCCGCGCTGATCAGCCATGCACCCATCGTATGTGGCGCGCCGTCGGCTGCCGGGCCCGCGAGGAGACCCTCGACACGCCGTGCCGCGTCTGCCCCGCTCGACCGGGTGGCCGTGCGATCGGCCACGATGCCGTTCCGGGCGGCCTGCGGCAGGCTGGACCCATGTCCCGTGAGATCCCCGAGCCGATCCGCGCCAGCGTCGGGCTGGCCGCCACCGTCCTCGACGACGTCCGCAGCCTCCCCCGGACGCTGCCGGGTCTCCCGGTGCGCCTCGTCGGCATCGCGCTGCAGGCGGCGATGAAGCTGCAGCAGCAGTGGTCGGGGCTGGTGGCCCGCGGCGACGAGGTGCTCACCGGGCTGCGCGGTGACCGCGAGCCCGGCATGGCGACCTTCGACGACGACGAGCAGGACGCCGGCGGCAGCGTGCTGGTGGCCGAGCCGATCGACGTCCTGCGCACCTCTGCCTTCGACCGCGCGCCGGACGTCGACACCACCGACGGCGCGATCACCGACGACGAGGTCGCGGCCCTCCCCGACGACCCGGCCGCCGACGCCGTCGTCGCCGCCGTCGAGGACACCGCCGCGGCGCTCGACGACACCGACGCCCGCATCGGGGACACCGAGGTCGTGCTCACCGAGGTCGACGTCATGGAGATCGACATCGACACCGACGCGGCCGGCCTGGTCGACGACGAGGTCGCGGGCCTGCCGCAGGACCCCGCGCCGGCCGAGGTCGTCGCCGCGATCGAGGACATCACCGACCAGGTCCAGGGCGCGGAGGAGGTCGACGCGGCGCTCGGCGCGGTCGACACCGCGCTGACCCCCGAGGACGCCCTCGAGAGCGCGCTGCTGGAGGCCGAGGGCACCGACACCGCGCCTGCTGCCGAGGCGGTCCCGGACGACACCCCGGCCGCCAGCGACCCCGGCGGCTCCCCCGTTGGTGAGCTGGCCGGCGCGCCCGACGTGGGCAGCGACGACACGACCCTCCCGGACGCCGCCGACTCCGGCACCGCCGACACCGACATCGGCCTCGCCGACGAGACCACCGACGAGACCGCCGCCGGGACCGCCGCCGAGACCACCGAGGGGACCGCTGACGCCGGGGTCCTGGGCGAGGACGCTCAGCCCGACGCCGCGACCGACGCCGGCACCGAGGTCGACGTCCTCACCCCGGACGGCGAGGTCGCCACGGTCGAGGGCACGGTCACCGACGAGGGCGTCGTGGCCCCCGAGGGCACCGAGGGCACGGCGGGCGGCGTCACCGAGGACGGCGGCGCACCGACCCAGGGCACCGACACCGGACAGGGCAGCGACGTCGTCACCGACGAGCACGCGCGCGTCGACGACGAGCTGGGTGCCGTGCCGGACCCGGAGAGCTCCGGCACGGGCGGTGCGGCGACCGATCTCGCCGCGACCGCCGGGCCCCAGGGCACCACCACCGACGAGAGCAGCGACGTCGTCACCGACGAGCACGCCCGCATCGACGAGGAGCTGGGCGCCGGACCGGGCCCGGACGAGGCCGGCGACACCACGACCGGCGACACCACGACCAGCGACACCGCGACCAGCGACACCGCGACCAGCGACACCGCGACCAGCGACACCGCGGTCGAGGCCACCGACGAGGGCGGGACGCCGGTCGCCGCGGCCACCGGCGGCGCCACCGACGAAATCGCGGGCGGCGACGAGCCGTCCGGCTCCGAGGCCGCGGTCACGGCGCCCATCGAGGGCTACGACTCGTTCACCATCGCGCAGCTGCGCGGCCGGCTGCGCGGCTACCAGCTCGCCACGGTGCAGGACCTGCTCTCCTACGAGGAGGCCACCGGCAACCGGCCGCAGTTCGTGACGATGCTGCGCAACCGGCTGGAGAAGCTCGAGCAGCAGGCCGTCGAGGCCAGCCCGCTGCAGCCCCGGGGGCAGTAGCCCGGCGCAGCGGCGGCGTCCAGCGGCCCCGGTCCCGTCAGGGGCCCGGGCCGCTGCCGTCGGTGGCCCCTGGCACGCTCGGGACATGACCGCCCCGTCCTCCCCCGAGGCGCCCTGGCCGGTGCGCACGGTGGCCCGCAAGGTCGCCGAGTGGATCGGTCGGCTCGGCGAGGTCTGGGTCGAGGGGCAGGTCGCCCAGCTGAACCGGCGCAGCGGCGCCGCGACGGTCTTCCTCACCCTGCGCGACCCGGCCGCCGACCTCTCGGTGCCGGTCACCTGCGCCCGCGACGTCGCCGACCGGCCGGGCCTGGAGCTCACCGAGGGCGCCCGGGTGATCGTGCGCGCCCGGCCCGACTACTACATCGCTCGCGGCTCCTTCTCGCTGCGCGCCACCGAGATCCGCGCTGTCGGGCTCGGCGAGCTGCTCGCCCGCATCGAGCGGATCCGCCGCCTGCTGGCCGCCGAGGGGCTCTTCGACGCCGCCCGCAAACGCCCCTTGCCCTTCGCCCCGGCCGTCGTCGGCCTGGTCACCGGCAAGGACTCCGCCGCCGAGCGCGACGTGCTGGTCACCGCCCGCCGGCGCTGGCCGGCAGTGCGCTTCGCCGTCCACCACAGCCTCGTGCAGGGGGTGAACGCCGCCGCGTCGGTCATCGACGGGCTGCAGCGCCTCGACCGCGACCCGGAGGTCGAGGTGATCGTCGTCGCCCGCGGCGGCGGCTCGGTCGAGGACCTGCTGCCCTTCTCCGACGAGGGACTGGTGCGCGCGATCGCCGCCTGCCGCACGCCGGTGGTCACCGCCGTCGGCCACGAGACCGACACCACGCTGGTGGACCACGTCGCCGACGTTCGCGCGGCCACCCCCACCGACGCCGCGCACCGGGTGGTGCCCGAGATCGGCGAGCAGACGCGGCTGGTCGACGGGCTGCGCGCCCGCGCCCGGCACGTCCTGACCATGCGGCTCGACCAGCAGGACCGCTGGCTGGAGGGCGTGCGCAGCCGGCCGGTGCTCGCCGACCCCCAGCGGCTGCTGCACGGCCGGGCCGACGACGTCGCCGCGCTGCGCGACCGGAGCCGGCGCACGCTCACCCACCGGGTCGAGACCGCCGAGCGCGACCTCGAGCACGCCCGCGCCCGGGTCTCGGCCCTCTCCCCGCAGGCCACGCTGGAGCGCGGCTACGCCCTCGTGCAGCGGGCCGACGGCGCGCTGGTCCGCGACCCGGCGGAGGTCGGCGACGACGAGCGGCTGTCGGTGCGCGTGTCCGGCGGGCGGCTGCTGGTGCGCGTCGACCGGGGTGCGGGCGCTGCCGACCCGGCCGACCCCCGCGGGCAGGATGGGCAGCCGTGAGCACCCCCGAGCCGACGCCCGACGCCCAGCCGACGCAGACCTACGAGCAGGCGCGCGAGGAGCTGGCCGAGGTGGTGCGCCGGCTCGAGGCCGGCGGGCTGACCCTCGAGGAGTCGCTCGGGCTCTGGGAGCGCGGCGAGGCGCTGGCCGAGCTGTGCCAGCACTGGCTCGACCGCGCCCGCGAGCGCCTGGCCGCGGCTGCCCCGGGTGACCAGCCGGGCTGAGCTCAGCCGACGGAGACCGGCGCCACGGCGGCGGCCACGGTCTCCAGCTCGTCGTCGTCGGCCGACCCGGTCACCAGCAGGGTGACCCCGTCGTCCTCCCGGGACAGGACCGTCTCGCCGCGCGCGCTGGTCGCGCGGGTCCACTCCTCCCCCGCCAGCTGCACGCTGCCGTCGGCCTCGGCCCCGTCGAGCACCGCGGTGAGCGCGTCGGCGCCCGGGTCGTCGCTGACGACGTAGCCGGCGTACTGCGTCGACGGCGTCACGTAGCCGATCTCGAGGGTGACCGGGGCGCCCTCGACGGCGTCCCCGGCGTCGGTGCGCGCGCTGGTCGGCCGGTAGCCGTCGGGCAGCCCCGTGGGCACCTGCACCGGGTAGCTCGCGCGCGCGGCGGCCAGCTGCACGGTGCTGGTGGGGTCGATCGGGCGGACCGGGTCCGCGCCGCTCTGCCGGAACGCGATCCAGCCCACGGCCAGCAGGCAGATGACCACCAGCGGCAGCAGCGACCGGATCATGTTGGCCGCGCTCATCCGGTTGGCCCGCTCGACCGCGGACGGCGGGGGCGGCGGCTGCTCGTCGGCCGGCTGCTGCACCTGCTCGCTCGGCGGACCGGGAGTGCTCATACCCCTAGGATCGCAGCACCGCTCCCCCACCCCGCCGCGCCGGCGCCGGGGGCCGACCAGGAGGTCCCGTGACCCTTCCCGTCCCCGACGGCCCGCTGACGGCGAGCACGCACACCAGCAGCAGCTTCCGCGCCGACCGCCCCGCGCCCGACCGCAACCTCGCGCTCGAGCTGGTCCGGGTCACCGAGGCCGGGGCGATGGCTGCCGGCCGCTGGGTGGGCCGTGGCGACAAGAACGGCGGCGACGGTGCGGCGGTCGACGCCATGCGCGCCCTCATCGGCACGGTGAGCATGCAGGGCGTCGTCGTCATCGGCGAGGGCGAGAAGGACCAGGCACCGATGTTGTTCAACGGCGAGCAGGTCGGCGACGGCAACGGCCCGGAGTGCGACGTCGCCGTCGACCCGGTCGACGGCACGACGCTGATGGCCAAGGGCATGCCGAACGCGATCGCGGTCATGGCGGTGGCCGACCGCGGCGCCATGTACGACCCGTCGGCCGTGTTCTACATGGAGAAGATCGCCACCGGGCCGGCCGCCGCCGACGTCGTCGACATCACCGCGCCGGTCGCGGAGAACATCCGCCGGGTGGCCAAGGCCAAGCGTGGCCGGGTCGACGACGTCACCGTGTGCATCCTCGACCGGCCGCGGCACGAGCAGCTCGTGCACCAGGTCCGCGAGGCCGGTGCGCGGATCAAGTTCATCACCGACGGCGACGTCGCCGGCGCGATCGCCGCCGCCCGCGAGGGCACCGGCGTCGACCTGCTCATGGGCATCGGCGGCACCCCGGAGGGGATCATCGCCGCCTGCGCGCTCAAGTGCATGGGCGGTGCGCTGCAGGGCCGGCTGTGGCCCAAGGACGACGAGGAGCGGCAGAAGGCCCTCGACGCCGGCCACGACCTCGACCGGGTCCTGCAGATCGACGACCTCGTCCGCGGCGACGTCTTCTTCGTGGCCACCGGCATCACCGACGGTGAGCTGCTGCGTGGCGTGCAGTACCGCGCCGGCGGCTGCACCACCCAGTCGCTGGTCATGCGCTCGCGTTCGGGCACCATCCGCTCGATCGACAGCCTGCACTCGCTGGAGAAGCTGCGCGCCTACTCCGCGGTGCCCTTCGACCGCTCCGACGCCGACGCCGAGGGCTGAGCCACCCCGACGCCGGTGTCAGGAGGCGGCCGGACCCGGGCCGCGCACCGGACCACGTCGGTCCCCGGGCGGATCACTCCGGGAAGGTGACGGTGCAGAGCTGCCCGGTGCCCTCCGGCTGCCGGCCGGCGCACGTGTCGGCGTAGCTCTCGTACGCGGAGTCGACGTCGGCCGCGAAGTACAGGTCGTCGCACGCCGCCATGTCCCCGTCGTAGCAGTCCTGGGCCCGGGCGTCGAGGACCCGATCCGACCCGAGACCGGTGGGCGGGATGGTCGCCGGGGGGACACCTCCGGGTGCGGAGCTGGTCGAGCCCGGGGGCGGCGGGGTGCTCGACGAGCTCGGCGACGACGGGCGCGACGACGACGGGCTGCTCGAGGTGGACGGGTCGGCGACCGTCGTCCCACCGTCGTCGCCGCGCAGGAGGAAGAACAGGCCGACGGCGAGCCCGGCGAGCAGCAGCACGCCGCCGATGGTCAGCGCGACGACCAGGTTGCGCTTGCTGCCGGACTGCTGCGGCGGGGCGTAACCCGGCTGGCCGTACTGCTGGGCGTACTGCTGCTGCCCGTACTGCTGCGGGTCGTACGCACCCGGCTGCCCGTACTGCGGCTGCCCGTACTGCTGCGGGTCGTACGCACCCGGCTGGCCGTACTGCTGCCCGTACTGGGGTTGCCCGTACGGCGGCTGGCCGTACGGCGGCTGCCCGTACTGGGGCTGGCCGTACTGCTGCTGCCCGTACTGCTGCTGCCCGTACTGCTGCGGGTCGTGCCCGGGCTGGCCGATCGGCGCGGTCCGGTCCCGCTCCGCGCCGGGCGGGCCGTACTGGCCCGGCGGGAACTGCGAGGTGGGGGCGCCGGCTGGCCGGACTGCGGGGTGGGGTCGTCGGACCGGCCCCAGCCGGGCTGCCCGGGCTGCCGGCCCGAGGGATCGTCGTCGCCCTGGGGCGGGTACGGCGGCTGGGACATGGCGGGCGGACTCCTCGCTGGTCGTGTGCGCAGGACAGGCTAGGTGCGGGCGGCAGCGACGAGAAGCACGGCGAGGTCACGGCACGGCCGAGGTACCCGCGGGCGACGGGTCGCCCCCCGCAGCCCCGGGGCTCCTCAGTCGAGGTCGGCGCAGAAGGGGACGTCGTAGGCCTTGACCCGGCCGCCGCAGGTGGTGGCGTACTCCTCGTAGGCCGACAGCGGCGCGGACTCCGCGAAGAGGTCGTCGCAGGCCTGCAGGTCACCGTCGAAGCAGCTCTGCGCGTAGCCGTCGAGCACCGGGTCCGAGCCGAGGTCGCCGGGCGGCACGGGGTCGGACTGCTCGACGGGCCCCAGGGCCCCGCCGGTCGCGTACGGGTCGGCGTACCACCCGAGGTCCTCGGGAACCGACGCGCTCACGCCCTCGCCGATCGCCCGCCCCACGTCGTCGGCCGCGGTGGTGAGCACCAGCGCACCGAGGACGGCCGCCAGCACCAGGCCGGCCACCCCGATGCCGGTGGCGGCGAGGACGGTCCGCAGCGGACGGCCCGTGGGGGCCGCCGGCGGCGGCACCGCCGGGGCGGGACGGGGAGCGCCGGCGGTGGGGTCCCACGTCCCCCACGGCGTCCAGCCGCCGGTGGGTGCGGCACCGGCCGAGGGCGGCGCCCAGGACGGTGCGTCCCAGGTCGGCGGGACGGGAGCGGGGCCGCCCGCGGGCGACGGGTGGGACACGGGTCCTCCTCGGGACGGGGAGCGTCCGGCGCACGCTAACCGCTCGACCGGCCCGATCCCGGGTCCCGCACCGGGCCTGCGGGGAGTGGGGAGGACGGGGCCCTCCTAAGGTCACGCGTGCAGCACCGATCCCACCGACACCACACGGAGCGCAGCGTGGCCACCGAGCAGGACTACCGCATCGAGCACGACTCCATGGGGGAGGTCCGCGTTCCCGCATGGGCCAAGTGGCGGGCGCAGACGCAGCGTGCCGTCGAGAACTTCCCCATCTCCGGCACGCCCATCGAGCGTGAGCTCATCGCCGCCCTGGCCGCCATCAAGGGCGCGGCCGCCCGGGTGAACGCCGACCTCGGTGTCCTCGACGGCGACGTCGCGCAGGCGATCGCCGACGCCGCCGCCGAGGTGGCCTCCGGCACGTGGGACGAGCACTTCCCCATCGACGTCTTCCAGACCGGCTCGGGCACGTCGAGCAACATGAACACCAACGAGGTCGTCGCCAGCCTGGCCACCGAGGCGCTGGGCCGGCCGGTGCACCCGAACGACCACGTCAACGCCTCGCAGTCGTCCAACGACGTCTTCCCCTCGGCCATCCACGTCGCGGCCACCCGGGCGATCGTCCGCGACCTGGTCCCGGCGCTGCAGCACCTCGAGGCCTCGCTGTCGCGCAAGGCGGCGGAGTTCGCCGAGGTCGTGAAGAGCGGCCGCACCCACCTGATGGACGCCACCCCGGTCACCCTCGGGCAGGAGTTCGGCGGCTACGCGGCCGCCGTGCGCTACGGCGTCGAGCGGCTGCACGCCTCGCTGCCCCGCGTCGGCGAGCTGCCGCTGGGCGGCACCGCGGTGGGCACCGGCATCAACACCCCGTCCGGGTTCGCCGCCGCCATCATCGAGCGGCTCGCCGCCGAGCTGGACCTGCCGCTGACCGAGGCGCGCGACCACTTCGAGGCGCAGAGCTCACGCGACTCGCTCGTCGAGGGCTCGGGCCAGCTCAAGACCATCGCCGTCGGCCTGGTGAAGATCGCCAACGACCTGCGGTGGATGGGCTCGGGCCCGCGCACCGGCCTGGGCGAGATCCAGCTGCCCGACCTGCAGCCCGGCAGCTCGATCATGCCGGGCAAGGTGAACCCGGTGATCCCCGAGGCGGTCATCCAGGTGGCCGCCCAGGTGATCGGCAACGACGCCGCCGTCACGTACGCCGGCACGACCGGCGTCTTCGAGCTCAACGTGACGCTGCCGCTCATGGCCCGCAACGTGCTCGAGTCGATCCGGCTGCTGGCCAACGTCAGCCGGATCCTGGCCGACCGCTGCGTCGACGGGATCGTCGCCAACGTCGACCAGTGCCGCACCTACGCGGAGTCCTCGCCCTCGATCGTGACGCCGCTGAACAAGTACATCGGCTACGAGGAGGCGGCGAAGGTGGCCAAGCAGTCGCTGGCCGAGCAGAAGACCATCCGCCAGGTCGTGGTGGAGCGCGGCTACGTCGAGCAGGGGAAGCTCACCGAGCAGCAGCTCGACGAGGCCCTCGACGTCCTCTCCATGACCCACCCGTGACCGGCGGGGGTGGACCCGGCGCGGCCGCGGCCCCGGGTCCACCCCTCCCGGCAGGCGGCTCCCTGTCGTCTCCACGGCCCGACGCCAGTAGCGTCGGGCCACGATGACCGAGACAGCTGGCAGCCGAGCCGACACCACCCCCGAGGTATCCCTCCGGCACCCGGGAGGTGAGCTCCCGCTGCGCGTGGTGCCGGCCACGGAGGGGTCCGACGGCCTCGACGTCTCCAAGCTGTTGGCGACGACGGGCCAGGTGGCCCTCGACATCGGGTTCGTCAACACCGCCGCGTGCACCTCGGCGATCACCTACATCGACGGCGACGCCGGGATCCTGCGCTACCGCGGCTACCCGATCGACGCGCTCGCCGGCAAGGCCAGCTTCCTCGAGGTGAGCTACCTGCTCATCTACGGCGAGCTGCCCACCGCCGACCAGCTGGGCGAGTTCGACGACCGGCTGCGCCGGCACACCCTGCTGCACGAGGACCTCAAGCAGTTCTTCAACGGCTTCCCGCGCGACGCGCACCCGATGCCGGTGCTCTCCTCCGCCGTCAGCGCCCTGTCGACCTTCTACCAGGACTCCCTGGACCCCTTCGACGAGCGGCACGTGGAGATCTCCACGGTGCGGCTGCTGGCCAAGCTGCCGACCATCGCCGCCTACGCGTACAAGAAGTCCGTCGGTCAGCCGTTCCTCTACCCGGACAACTCGCTGGGCCTGGTGGAGAACTTCCTGCGGATGACCTTTGGCTTCCCCGCCGAGCCCTACGAGGTCGACCCCGAGCTCGCCGCCGCGCTGGACATGCTGTTCGTGCTGCACGCCGACCACGAGCAGAACTGCTCGACGTCGACGGTGCGGCTGGTCGGCTCCTCGCAGGCCAACCTCTTCGCCTCGGTCTCGGCGGGCATCAACGCCCTGTTCGGCCCGCTGCACGGCGGGGCCAACCAGTCGGTGCTGGAGATGCTGGAGTCGATCCAGAGCGAGGGCGGGGACATCCCGGCGTTCGTCGAGCGGGTGAAGAAGAAGGAGCCCGGCGTCAAGCTGATGGGCTTCGGGCACCGGGTCTACAAGAACTACGACCCGCGCGCGGCGATCGTGAAGAAGACGGCCGACCAGGTGCTGGCCAAGCTGGGTGGCAACAACGAGCTGCTGGACCTGGCCCAGCAGCTCGAGGAGATCGCACTGTCGGACGACTACTTCGTCGAGCGCAAGCTCTACCCGAACGTCGACTTCTACACCGGGCTGATCTACCGGGCGATGGGCTTCCCGACCCGGATGTTCACCGTGCTGTTCGCCCTCGGCCGACTGCCCGGCTGGATCGCCCAGTGGCGGGAGCTGATGGACGACCCCGCCACCAAGATCGGTCGCCCGCGGCAGGTCTACACCGGCGAGACCGAGCGGGGCTTCGTCCCGCTCGCCGAGCGCTGACCCGGGCGGCGATGGGCAGCGAGCCGCCCGGCGAGGATGCCCTGGTCCTGCCACCGTTGCCGTTGGCGACCGGGCGGCTGCTGCGCGGCGACGACGACCGTCCGGTGGCGATCACCGGCGTCGAGCTCGTCGTCTCCACCGAGGACGGCGCCGAGCACCGCATCCCGCTGGTCCCCCGCCACGGCGCCTGGTGGCCGCCCGACCGCTGACTCCTCCCCGTCACCTGCTCCCGCCCCGCTCCGCCGGGCGGGGCCTGCTCTCCCCCGGAGGGGTGAGACCGCCTCCCCCCTCCCTCCTCCGGGTCCCCCGCCGCGTCGATCAGACGGCTGAGCGCTCCACGGCATCCCGCCGCGGAGCCGACCACGCCCGTCGAGACGCCCGGGGGACTCCGCCGTGCCCGCACCACGCACGACCACCCTCCCGCGCACGCCGTCGGCCGGCCGCCCGGCCCCGAACCAGCAGCTGACCGCCCGCGAGGCCGAGGCGCTGCGCGCCCTGCTCGCCGCGCGCGCCGCCGGCGCCGCGGGCACCGGTGCCGCCGGCCGGCCGGGCACCCCCCGCCCCGGCACGCGCACCACCCGGCCCGCCGCGCGGAAGAAGGCCGCCGGCCGCAGGCGGACCACCGCCCGCCGCCGTCCCGCCGCCCGCCCCGCCGCGCCGCGCCGCACCGGCGAGCGCGGGCCCTGGCGCACCCGGCTGCTCGTGGTCTGCCTGGCCGTCCTGCTCGTGCCGGTCGTCACCGGGCTGCTCGCGCCCACCACCTCCGCCCCCGGCGCGGCCACCGTGCCCGGCGACCCGTCCGGGCTCGCGCTGGCCGCCCGCAGCACGCTGCTGCAGGACGCCGACACCTACCGGCGGCTGCAGACGGAGATCGCCGCACGGCGCGCCGACCTGCAGCAGGCGGTGGCCGCCGAGCAGGCCGCGCGCGCGGCCGTGGCCACCGAGCAGGTCTCCGTCGGCGCCGCCGCGGCCGACCTCTACCGCGCCTCGGCCACCACGCGGATGCCGGTGCTCGGCCTGGACGCCACGGCGCCCGGCACGACCGCCGACGTCCTGTACCGGCAGGCGCTGGCCGACCGGGCCGCCGGCGACCGGGAGGCGTCCATCGCCCGCGCCGAGCGCGCCGCGCTGGCCGTGCGGACCGCCGCCGCCCGGGTGGCCGCCGCCCAGGACGCCGTCGACGCCGCCACCGCGCAGGCCCGCGGGCTGCTGGCCGGCGTCCGGGCGACCGTCGGCGACCTGGGCCTGGACGTCGCGGGGCAGCTGGCCGCGCTCGGCACCGTCCCGGCCGCGGGCGAGCAGCAGGCGCGCAACACCGCCGCGCTGCAGCGCTGGCAGGGCTACCTCACCGAACTGGCCACCGCCGGGATCGAGCCGCCGGCGGCCGCCGACCTCGCCGACCCCGCGGCGCTGCCCGAGGGCCTCTCTCCCGCGCTGGACGCCGCCGGCCAGGCCGTGCCGGGCGTCGCGTGGGCCGTCGCCGGCAACCGCCCGGTGACCGTGCTGCCGGCCGAGACCGTGGCCGCCGTCAGCAGCGCGCTGTCGCAGGTGGGCCACCCCTACGTCCCGGGCGCCGCCGGTCCCGACACCTACGACTGCGGGGGGCTCGTCGCCGCCTCCTGGCTGCTGGGCGGGTACGCGCTCCCGGCCACCGCCGCCGAGCAGTGGGCCGCCGCCACCGTGGTGCCCGCCGCGCAGCTGCAGGTCGGCGACCTGGTGGTCTCCGACGGCGGTGCCGACATCGGCATCTGGCTCGGTGCGGGCGACGTGCTCGGCGCCTCGGCGGCCAGCTACCAGGTCGGCGTCCGGTCGCTGCCGGACGACGCCCGCGCCGTCCGGGTGACCCTCCCGGCCCCGGCCGAGCCGAACGCGCCGCTGCCCGCCTCGGCGTCCGGTCGCGGTGCCTGCGGTGCGCCGCCGGCGCCGGCCGGGCCGGTGAGCCCCGCCTGGGGCGGGTACGCCAACGGGCGGATCCCCGCCTCGGCGCTGTGCCCGATCGCCCGCGGCCACGCGCTGCGCTGCGACGCGGCCGCCGGTTACGCGGCGCTGGCGCAGGCTTACCAGGCGGCCTTCGGCTCCCCGCTGTGCATCACCGACTCCTACCGGTCGATGGCCGCGCAGGTCGACGCCGCCCGCCGCAAGCCGGCGCTGGCCGCGGTGCCGGGGACGTCGAACCACGGCTGGGCGCTGGCGGTGGACCTCTGCGGCGGCGTCAACGTCGCGGGCACGCCGCAGTGGACCTGGATGACCCAGCACGCCGCCGCGTTCGGGTTCGTCGATCCCGACTGGGCCCGGCCCGGCGGCGAGAAGCCCGAGCCCTGGCACTGGGAGTACGGCACGCTCACGTGACGTGCTGGAACGGCCCCGTCGCAGGGGCCCGCGCCGAGCTCGCGAGAGAAAGGACCCCTCTGCTCCCCACCACTCGCGAGCTCGCGGCGGGACCCTGCAGAGGGGCCGCTCAGAGCCAGCGGAGGGTGGGGAGGGCGGACCAGGGCAGGCGGACGCAGGCCTCCCCGGTCTCCCCGGCCAGCCGGGCGGCCACGGCGGCCGAGGCGCAGGCCAGCGGCCGCACCGGGGTGACCACCACGTGCGGCTCCGGCAGCCGCAGGCCGGCGTCGGTGATCCGCGCCAGCAGCCGGGCGGGATCGGCGAGGGCGGCCGAGGCGAGCACGGGGGCGCCGGGGTGCGACCACAGCGCCACCGGGCCCTCCACCCGCAGCACGCCCCCGGTGTCGGCGGCGCGGGCGGCGGCGGTGGCGCGGGTGCGGGCGACGACCGCGGCGTCGGCGCCCCCCGACGGCGTCCAGGCGACGGCCCGCTCGCCCCGGCGGACGACGACCTGCCAGCCGACGGCGGTGCAGGTGGCGTCGGTCCAGTGGAGGACGGCGACGCCGGACGCGGCGGCCGCGGCATCGGGAACCGGGCGGGCAGCGACCCAGTCGGTGAGCGCGGCGGCGACCCCGGCGGCGTCGGGCACCACGCCGGCGTCGGTCATGTCCTCGGCGAGGTCGACCAGCGCGGTGCGCACGCGGCGCTCGCCCTCGGCGAGGACCAGGACCGGGCCGCGGGAGGGGTCGCGGACGACGGCGGCGCGCAGCCCGCCGGTCGCCAGGCCCGGCAGCACCGCGGCGGCCGCGGCGTGCACCTGCGCGGCGCTGACCGGCGCGGGCCGCAGCCGCTGCAGGAGGCCGGCGCGGGACCGGCCGGCGCGCTCGGGGATCACGGGCGGCGCCCGCCGAGGACGGTGCGGAGCGGTGCCGGCAGCGCGGCCACGGCCAGGACGCTGTCGAGCTCGGCCGCCGACAGGCGCACCGGCAGCACGTCGTCGGCCCAGCCGGTCACCCGGCGCACGCGCGCGGCCGGGGCGGGCCAGACGGCGTCCCGGGCAGCGGCCACGTGCAGCTCGGTGAGCACGTCGGCGAGGTGGACGGCGGCGACCGGGTGCACCCCGGGGTCGGTGAGGGCGGCGCGGACGACGTCGGCCAGGGCGGCGCGGTCGTCCGCCGAGAGCCAGTGCGGCAGCAGGACGGCGGCGGTGGGGTCGCCCGCGGGCAGGACGCTCACCGTGCACCTCCCCCCGGACGGCTCTGCGGTCGCGGTCCCCCGGCGCCGGCGGCGCGGGCGGGTCTCGCGGTTCCACCCTCCCTATCGGCAGGTGCGGGCCGGGTTGGACCCGGCGTCGCCACACCGTCCCCGTCGGCTACTCGCTGAGCTCGGTGAGCCGGTCCTTGAGGGCCCGCTCGACCCGGTCGGCGTGCACGTTCATGTTGCGCACCGAGGTGCCCAGCTCCGTCGAGACCTGCGTCTTGGTCTGCCCGCCCCAGGTGGTGAGGTACCAGGTGGCCCAGCCGAGGACGTTGGGCTGGGCGGCCCGCTGGCCGCGGGCGGCCGTCGGGTCCGGCGCGCAGGCCGCGGTGAGCGCGTGCGACAGCAGGGTCGACTCGGCCTCGTCCATGATCTGGTCGGGCGCCTCATCGGAGTCGGGCAGGAGCACCTCGGTGGCGTCCGGCCCGCCGTCGAGCGACTGCAGGTTGCGCAGCGAGTTGAGGGTGGCGACGGTCTGGGAGTTGCGGCGCAGCGTGGCCACGCTCTGCCCCATGAAGGCGGCCAGCTCCCGCTCGGTCGGCCGCCGCTGGTGCTCGGCCTGGAAGGCGGCGACCGCCTTCTGCTGGCGGTTCTCCGTGTCGGCCGCCGTCCGGCCGTGGGCGTTGCGGCCCAGGTCGTGCACCCACTTGGACAGCTGGGTGGCCAGGAAGGCCCCGAACGGGACGCCCTTGGTCTCGTCGTACTGGCCGACGGCCTTGAGGATCCACTCCGCCACCTGCTGCCCCAGGTCGTCGGGGTCGGGCAGGTGCAGCCGGATGGTGCTCATGTTGCGCTGCAGCCGCTTGAGGCTGACCGGCAGGTAGTGCCGGCACAGCCCGTCGAGGAAGGCCGGCGGCAGGTCGCGCGGCGCGCGGCGGCGGACGTCGGCCTCCGCGCGCAGCCCCACGGTGGTGCAGCCCTGCTCGGCGCACCAGGCGCGGATCCAGTCGGCGAGCAGCGGGCCCTGGCCGCACGGGCCGTCGACCCGGTACAGGCCCTCGCCCTCGTCGTGGCTGACGGTGACGCCGTCGGGCAGGTCGGCGCGGAAGCGGGCCAGCGGCAGCTCGCGGTCGACCCGGAAGTGCACCCGGTCACGGGGGGTGATCGGCGTCCGCGCGAAGCCCTCGGCCTCGGGGACGCCGCCGAAGACGAGCGGCGCGCGGACGGGGGTGGCGTCGGAGGACGGGGCGGGGGCGGGCTGGTTCACCGGGACTCCAGGACGTTCGCGGGGAGGACGACGGCCGGACTGCTCAGGAGGCGAGGACGCGCTCGTCCGCGTGCGGACGGCGGGGCGCGGGGAGCGGGGCAGCGTCGTCGTCGGCGCCCAGGAGGACCGCGGCGGCGGCGCGCTCGGCGGCACCGGGCTCGGCGGCGTAGACCGGCATGTGGTCGTAGAGGACCGTGAACAGGTCGCTGACGAAGGCGTAGGCGGCCTGGGCCTGCGGGGAGAAGCGCGCGATGGCCTCGCGGGGGCCGAGCTCGACGCCGACGGTCACGCGGACGACGCGCTCGTCCTTGCCCAGGCCGCTGACGGCGAAGCCGACCTCGGGGTGGACGGCGGCCAGCGCGGCCAGCTCGGCGAGGCAGCGCCGGATCGACCCGCGCCGCGGCCGGAGCTGGACGTGCACGACGACGGTCTCGGCCTCCGGCCCGGCAACGGCCTCGGCCAACTGGTCCGTGTTTGCTGCAACGCTCTGTCGCATCCTGATCGCCCCCTGTGACGTGCTTGGGGGCAACTCTGGCGGATGAGCGGACAGTGACGGGTACACAACTCGCCGTGCCCTACGCAATCTCGGGGCCGACCTTCGTCAGGTCTTGCCCGAGGGGGTGTGCCGGCCGGTCGGGCGGATCCGCGCCACGGCGAGAGTTGCCGAGCCGCGGACCCGCCGTCCGTGGCGAGTCGTCAGCCCGCGGCCGCCTCCGGCGAGCCCTCGCCGGCCCGCTCGGCCGGCACGGCCGGGGCGGCCGGGCGCGCGGCGTCCCCGGCGGGCGCGGCAGGGGCGGCGCCGGCCGCCGGGGCGAACGCCGCGAGCGCGCCCAGCGTGTCGGCGGTGACCTGGGCGGCGAGCAGGTTGGCCTCGGCGATCTGCCGGTAGACCTCCTCGCGGTGGATGGTCACCTCGCGGGGGGCCTTGAAGCCGAGGCGGACGGTGCCGCCGCGGACCTCGACGACGTGCACCTCGATGTCGTCGCCGATGCGGATCGTCTCGCCGACGCTGCGGGTCAGTGTGAGCACGGGTACCCCTCCATGGGTGTGTGTTCGGCCTCCGTGGCGGTGCCCGCCGGGGCGGGCGGGAGCGGCGCGTGCCGCCCCCTCCTCTCCTATCGGCGCAGCAGGCGCCGGATCGGATGACGGTTGTCGGGCAGGACCACCTGGGTGGCCCGCCAGTTGGCCGGGTTGACCACGACCGGCGCGCGCAGGTTGGCCGTCGCCGCCGACGGCCCCGCCGCCGGGACGGTCACCAGGCAGTACACCCGGGCATCGGCGGCGTCGTCCAGGTCCAGCTCGGTGAGCACGGCGCGCGGGAGGACGGGCGCGTAGTCCGGGAAGTACCGGTGCGGGGGGACGGCGAGGAACCGCGGGCCGCCGGCGTCGAGGGACTGCAGCCAGAACAGCAGGCCGTCGCCGTCGGCCGTGACGAGCACGTAGTCGCGGAACTCCGGGAAGCCGGGCAGCGGGGTCACCATGCCGAGCAGGGGCAGCGCGGCGACCGGGGCGAGCGTCATCGGAGGAAGTCCACGAGCGAGGGCTGCACGACCTGGGAGGTCGCCTGCAGCGCGGCCTGGTAGCCGGTCTGCTGGAACTGCAGCTGCATGATCGTCTTGGGCAGGTCGACGTCCTCGACCAGGGCCAGCTGCTTGGTGAGCGACAGCTGCAGGTCGGTGTTGGTCTGGGCGGCGGTGTCCACGCGCGCGGCACGGGCACCGACCGAGGAGACGGCGGTCAGCAGCCGCGCCAGCGCGACGTCGAGGTCGGCGAGGTCGTCGCCGAGCACCTGCGGAGCCGCGGTCACGTCCGTGGCGATCCTGTCCACCAGCGCGAACAGGTCCGTGCCGGAGGGGTCGCCGAACGCCTCGGGCCCGGTCACGTCGATGCGGACCTCCTCGGCGTTGCCGATCCGCCGCGTCACACCGACGACCGGGACGCCGTAGGCGCCCCCGACGCCGTTGTACGTGCCCGTGGCGTCGTAGGCAGTGGCCCCGGAGGTGATGCCACCGAACAGCGGCCGGCCGTCCACGGACTGGTTCGCCAACCCCAGCAGGCTCTCCCGCAGGGCGGCGACCTCGGTGCTGATGGCCTGCTGGCCGCTGGCGGACAGGGTGCTGGTGTTGGAGGCCTGAACGGTGAGGTCCCGGACCCGGTTCACCTGCGTGACCATGCTCTGCAGCGTGGTGTCGGTGAAGTCCATCCAGCCCTGGGCGTCGGAGATGTTGCGCGCGTGCTGGGCCGCGGCGGCCTGGTCCTGCCGGACCTGCATGGCCCGGTTGACACCGGACGGCGAGTCGGACGGCTTGCTGACGACCTTGCCGGAGGTGAGCTGCTGCTGCAGCTTGCCCAGGTCGGAGAGGTTCCGGTTGAGGCCCTGCAGCGCGGTCTGCGTCACGGCCCGCTGGGTGATGCGCACTCAGGTCACCGCCCCACGAGGCCGGTGCGGCTGATCAGGGTGTCCAGCGCCTCGTCGATCGTGGTGATCATCCGGGCGGCCGCGTTGTAGGCGTGCTGGAACGACAGCATCGTGGTCATCTCCTCGTCGAGGTTCACACCGGAGACCGACTCGCGGGCGGCGTCCACCTGGGTGGAGAGCACCGACTGCACCTCGAGGTTGCGGGTGGCCACCGAGGACTCCACGCCCAGGCTCACCACGAGCTTGCGGTAGACGGCGTCGGAGCCGGTGGGATCCAGGCTGAGCCTGAACAGGGCGTCGGCGTTGCGGGCGTCGGCCGACGGGGTGCCGCCGGTGGCCGCCGGGGAGATCCCCGCCGCGGCGATCCGCGCCGGGTCGGTCACCCGCAGGGTGAGGTTGGCGGCGGTGACCGCCGCCAGGTCGACCGGGTCGGTGCCCGAGCCGTCGTCGAACAGCGGCCCGCCCTGGGCGCCGGTCGAGTCGTACCCCGTGCCGTGGGCGGCGTTCAGGCTGCCGGCGAGCGTCCGCGCGAAGGCGTCGAGCTGCGTGCGGTAGCCGGGCACGATGGTGGTCAGGGCGGTCAGCTGCCCGGCGGCGGTCCCGCCGGGGCGCAGGGTGGTGTTCCCGGGGTCGGTGACCAGGCGTGGGGCGTCGGTGCCGACCCCGTCCGGGTTGTCCGTCCCGGCCAGCCGGACCCGGCTGGCGGTGCCGCCGGTGACCAGCGTCGTCCCGCCGATGGTCACATCGACGACGCCGTCGGCCCGCGGGACCGCCGTGGCGCCGACGGACTGCGCCAGCTGCATGACCAGCGTGTCGCGCCGGTCGGAGAGCTCGTTGACCGGCAGGCCGCTGAGCGAGGCCTGCCGGATCGAGGCGTTGAGCTCGGCGATCGTGCCGGCCGTGGAGTTCACGTCGGCGGCGAGCACCGAGAGGCTGTCGCGGGTCTGGTCCCACTGCTGGTCCAGGGCGGCCCGGGTGGTGTGCAGGCCGTCGGCGAGGGTGTCGAGGCGCTCCATCACCTGGCTGCGCGGCGCGAGCTTGAGCGGGTTGTTGGCCAGGTCGCTGAAGCCGGACCAGACGTCGGTGAGCATGCTCTGGATGCCGCTGTCGCCGGGCTCGCGGAAGTTCTGCTCGACCTGGCCGAGCGCGGCGTTCTCCGCCGTCAGCCGGGCGGTGTTCGCCGTCTCCAGCTGGCCGCGGGCCTCGAGGAACGCGTCGCGGACGCGGCGGACACCGGTGACGGCGACGCCGCCGTCGCTCCCGTTGCTCACCGAGTGGATCGCCGGGACGGCGGTGCCGCCCATGGCCTGCAGGTCGACCCGCTGCCGGGAGTAGCCCTCGGTGTTGACGTTGGCGACGTTCTGGCCGGTGACGTCGAGGCCGCGCTGGGCGGCCCACAGCGCCGTCGTCGCCGTGTTGAGGCTGCTGAACCCGCTCACAGGGCACCGTCCAGGGTGACGGCGCGGTGCGCCGAGGACTCCGAGCGGCCGGTGGCGCCGTACGTGCCGGCCGACGGGGTCCGCACCGACAGCAGCGCGTCCCCGATGGCCGACAGGCCACCCTCGATCAGCTCGCGGTTGGCGTCGGACAGGCTGCGCAGGTCGGTGACCAGCACGAGCAGCGCCTCGTGGTGGCGGGCCAGCAGGTCGTTCCACGGCGCCGGGGCCACCTCGGCGAGCTGGCGCAGCGACGGGTCGATCCCGATGCCGAGCCGGGTCGCCAGCGACTCGGTCACCGCGGCGCGCTCGACCTCGAGCGTGCGCAGCTGGTCGAGAACGACCTCGATCTCGTGCGCGATGCGCGCCAGCCAGCGGGTCTTGCCCGAGAGGATGAGGTACTGCTTCTCCTCCGCCTTGAACAGCAGCAGGTCGAGCAGCTCCTGCTCCCGCCACAGCAGCGTCGACAGGTGCTGGAAGTCCACGTCCGCCACCGCCTCCCTCGTCCTGCCGGCGGGCGGTCCCCGTCCGGCGTTCGCGGTCAGGCCATCGGCAGCGGGCGAAGGACCCTCAAGCCGAGTTCCCAGCATCGGCAGATGTTGCCCTCCCCCGGTGGTGCGGTCCGGCCGCGCGGAAGCCGAGGAGGGGGACGTGCCAGCAGCCCGCCTCCCGGTGACCGAGCGCCCCGTCCACCTGCGCCCCGCCACCCCGCGCAGCGCCCTCCTGCGCGGCGCTCCCCCGCGCGCGGACGCCCCACCCGCCGCGCCGGCGAGGTCGGAGGCCGACGTCGAGGCGATCGTCACCGAGCACCTGCCCCTGTGCTCGTTCGCCGTCAACGCGGTGGCGTCCCGCATCTCGCTGCCCGGCCACGTCAGCCGCGACGACCTGCTCTCCTGCGCCCGGCTGGCGCTGGTCGAGGTCGCCCGCCGCTTCGACCCGTCGGCCGGGGCCACCTTCGCCACCTACGCCCTCCCCCGCCTGCAGGGCGCCGTCCTCGACGAGCTGCGCTCCGGGGACTGGGCGAGCCGGTCGGTGCGGGCCGCGGCCCGGCGCACCGACGCCGCCGCCGACGCCCTGACCATCCGCCTGGGCCGGCCGCCGACACGGGAGGAGCTCGCCGAGAGCCTGGGCATGCGCCGCGGCGAGCTCGACGCGCTGCAGGTCGACGTCCACCGGGCGGTCATGGTGAGCATCGACGCCGAGAGCGGCGACGGCGGCCCGCTGGACCTGCCCGACCCCGGGGAGTCCCCGGAGCGCGCGGTGCTCCGCGGCGAGCGCTCGCGGTACCTGCAGGACGCCGTCCGGGCGCTGCCCGACCGCCTCGACGAGGTCGTGGAGCGCAACTTCTTCGGCGGTGAGTCGCTGACCGACATCGCGACCGACCTCGGCGTCACGCTCTCCCGCGTATCGCAGATGCGCGCCCGGGCGCTGACCCTGCTGCACGCGGCGATGAGCGAGGTGTGGGACGGCCGGGCGGTGGCCGCCGACGGCGGGGTGCGCGCCCGCAACCAGCAGCGCCTCTACGTCGACCGGGTCGCCGGCCGCGGTGCTCCCGACCGTGGGGCGCCGCCGGCGAGCGTGCCGACGGTCACCGCCCCGCCCCGCCGGCGGGCGGGCTGGCAGGCCGCCTACGGGGCGGCCCGACCCGCCTGAGTGAGGCCGGGAAAAAGTCCGAGGTTCGCCTCAAGTCCCGGCCCGCCCCAGCCGTAACACCACCTGCAAGCCCCGCAGCACGGATGCAGCGGTTCACAGGAACGACCCGATTCCAAGGAGGAACACCATGGGTCTGCGCGTCAACACCAACATCGCGGCACTGAACTCGTACCGCAACCTGTCGGCCACCGACACGCAGATGGGCAAGTCGCTCGAGAAGCTCTCGAGTGGTCTGCGCATCAACCGGGCCGCCGACGACGCGGCCGGCCTGGCCATCTCCGAGGGCCTCCGCTCGCAGATCGGTGGCCTCAAGGTCGCCGTCCGCAACACCCAGGACGGCATCTCCGTCGTCCAGACCGCTGAGGGCGCTCTCACCGAGACCCACAGCATCCTGCAGCGCATGCGCGACCTGGCCGTCCAGGCCTCGTCCGACGGTGGGCTGAACGCCGACGCCAAGTCGGCCATCCAGTCGGAGATGGGCCAGCTCAAGTCCGAGCTGAACCGCATCGCCGACACCACCCAGTTCAACGGCAACAAGCTGCTGGACGGCACCTACACCGGGAAGAACTTCCAGGTGGGCGCCAACCAGGGTGAGACCATCACCGTCGGGGTCGCCACGGCGATGAACACCACGGGCCTGGGCGTCGCGGGGGTCTCAGTGACCACCGGGCCCGCCCTGACCGCCACCACGGTGCAGCCTGTCACCGGTGGTGCGGCCGGCACGGTCACGATCACCTCGGCGCAGCTGGACACGCTGGACGAGCTGAAGAACCTGAACGGCACCATCACCGTCGGTGACAAGAGCCTCGACCTGGCCACGGTCAAGCTGACCGGTGCCACGGTCGACGCCCAGCGCGCCGATCTGCTCACCAAGATCGACGCCGTCTTCGGCGCCGGTACTGCCGCGGGTGCCACCGGTGCCTCCAACCTGGTCCTCACCGGCGCTACCGGCGCCGGGGGTGAGACGGCGCGGGCGGCGGCCGACCGGGCGGTGGTCTTCTCCCAGTCGACCGGTGCCGACGGTGCCATCACGGCCATCGAGAACGCGATCAAGACCGTCTCGACGGTCCGCGCCGACCTCGGTGCCGTGCAGAACCGGTTCGAGCACACCATCAACAACCTGAACGTCGCGGTCGAGAACCTGTCGGCGTCCGAGTCGCGGGTCCGCGACACGGACATGGCGCAGGAGATGGTGAGCTTCACCCGCTCGCAGATCCTGTCCCAGGCCGGCACCGCGATGCTCGCCCAGGCCAACCAGAGCTCGCAGGGCGTCCTGCAGCTGCTGCGTGGCTGATCCCACCCCGTAACACCGCACCACCCCGGTGAGGGGGGAGGCCCCGCGCCTCCCCCCTCACCCACATCCGCACCCGCGCGACGCAGGAGGAACCGGCATGGCAGGGATGGCAGTCGACGGCCTCGTGTCCGGGCTGGACACCACGAGCCTGATCAGCCAGCTGCTCAAGGCCGAGGCCACGCCGCAGACGGCGCTGAAGACCCGGCTGAGCGCGACGACCGCCGCCGCCACCGCCTACCGCACGGTCAACAGCCGCATGGAGTCCCTGCGCAGCGCGGCCGAGGCACTGACCTCGACGAACCTCGCCGCCGCGCGGACGGCCACCAGCAGCAGCGCCGACGTCACGGCCAGCGCCACGTCGTCGGCCGTGACCAGCAGCAGCCTCACCTTCTCGGTCACCGCGCTGGCCAGCGCGCACACCGTCACCAGTCACCTGGAGTGGAGCTCGGCCGCTGCCGACGTGCGCTCCCCCAGCGCCGGGGGCACCGACCCCGGCTGGCCGCTGCAGATCCGCAAGCCCGACGGGACGGCCGACGGGGCGCTGGTCGCGGAGATCGACCTGCCCGACCCGCCGACCCTCGCGGGCGTCGCCGCCGCCATCAACGGTGGCGACCACGGCATGCGGGCCACGGTGGTCCAGCTGGCCCCGGGGAAGACCCGGCTCCAGGTCACCAGCACGAGCACCGGCGCAGCCTCGCAGTTCTGGCTGCGCGGCGCCGGCGAGACCACCGAGACGGCGGGCTCGGCCTTCGTCGCCGAGCCCCCGGGCCGGGACGCCGAGCTGACGCTCAGCAACGGCCTGACCGCCACCTCGGCCACCAACACCTTCGCCGAGCTGCTCTCGGGTGTCTCCGTCACCGTGTCGAAGGTCGACCCGACCACGACGACGACCGTCCGGGTGGCCAGCGACTCCGAGGGCGTCGCCGCCAAGGTGCAGGAGTTCGTGGACGCCGCCAACGCGGCGCTCAAGGAGATCAACGCACAGAGCTCCTCGGCCCAGGGCAGCACCGCCGTCCTCAAGGGCGACAGCACCCTGATCAATCTGACCAGTGAGATCCTGACCAACTTCGCCGGCGCGGTCGGCACGCTCGGCTCGCCCGCGACCCTCGGCATCCAGCTGAGGAAGGACGGGACGGTGCTGTTCGACAAGGCAACGTTCCTGACAGCCCTGGAGAAGGACCCCACGAAGGTCCAGGGCATGCTGGGTGGCGTCCCGGCGAAGCCGGGGCCACCCGCCACCGCGGCGGTCGAGGGCTTGGCCCAGCGCGTGCAGGCCCTGGCGAAGCGCGCCTCGGACGCGACCACCGGCACCTTGACCGGCCTGGCCAAGGGGCGCGACTCCCTCGCCAAGGACATCCAGGAGCGCATCGCCGACTGGGACACCCGGCTGAAGCTCCGCAGGGACATGCTGACCCGCCAGTTCACCGCCATGGAGACGGCGCTGAGCTCCCTCAAGTCCCAGTCGAGCTGGCTGGCCGGCCAGCTCGGCTCGCTGCCCAGCTCAAGCTGACCCCCCTCCGGCCGATGCTCCCTATACCACCGCCTCCCCAGGAGTCAGCTCGATGAGTGCCGCGTCCCTCCGCGCCCGTTACCTCGACGACGCCGTCACGACCGCGTCGCCACAGCAGATCCTGGTCATGCTCTACGACCGGCTCGCCCTCGACCTCGAGCGGGCACAGCTGGCGCTGCGCGACGGCCGGCGCGACGACGCGGGCGGCCAGCTGCGCCACGCGCAGCAGATCGTCTTCGAGCTGCTCAGCAGCCTGCAGGTGGACGCCTGGGAGGGCGGGCCGCGCCTGGCCGCGCTGTACAACTGGTTGGTCGCCGAGCTGAACCAGGCGATGGTCAAGCACGACGCCGGCCGGGTCGCCTCCTGCCTGCAGGTCGTCGAGCCGCTGCGCGACGCGTGGCGCCAGGCCGCCGCCAGCCTCTCGGCCGGCGCCGTCGCGAGCACCGCATGACCTCCCCGCACTCCTCGGGCGGCCAGCGCCGCGCGCAGTGGACCGTCGTCCTCGAGGAGATGGAGGGCGAGGTCATCGACGCGGAGCGCGCCATCCGTGGCAACCGCGCCGAGGAGATCGCCGCCTGGGGCCGGCGCATGGAGGACTGGGTGCCGCCCAGCAGCCTCGGCCCCCTCCCCCTGGACCTGCGCGAGCGCGCTGCCCGGCTGCTGCAGCACCAGCTCGCCGTCGCCGAGGAGCTCGTCGAGCGGATCACCCAGTCCCAGCGCCAGCGCGACCTGGCCGCCCGGATGGCCTACCGCCCCCGCCCGGTCGCCGCCTTCGTCGACCGCGCCCTGTAACCCGCACTCCCCGACCCTCCGGCCGGGCCGCCACACGACGTGGCGGCCCGGCCGTCGTCGTTCCCGGGCCCCGTCGCCCGGCACAGGAGGGGCGGGTCCCGGGAGTCACAGGGGCACCGGGGAACTCGTCCGCGTCGGCGGTCCCAGCAGTCACCCGTGTGGCGGACGGCGGTCACGCGGCCCCGGGCGGCTGCCGAGAAGACCCCTGCACGGACAGCACCACTCTCGCCACGGATCGGCGGCCCTCCCCGCGCTCGCGCGGGTGTCCCCGACGTACCCGGAGGCCAGTCGTGTCCTGCCGTCCTGCCCACCGGCGGTCCGCCCGATGATCGGCGACGTCACCACCACGACCCTGCACGCGGCTCTCAGCGGGCTGGCGCAGCGCAGCCGCGTCACCGCGGACAACATCGCCAACGTCCAGACCCCGGGCTTCCTGGCCGGCCGCACCGACTTCGAGTCCTCGCTGCGCACCGAGCTGCGCCACGGCAGGGCGCCGACGGTCTCCGGCGGCTCGATCGCCCGTTCGCTGGAGCCCACCCGGGAGGACGGCAACAACGTGAACCTCGACAGCGAGACGGTCATCGCCACCGAGACCGGCCTGCGCTACCAGCTCGCCCTCAACGCGCTCGACGGCAAGTACGGCCTCCTGCGCTCGGCCCTGCGGACGGCGTGACGTGTTCGACAGCCTCGACATCTCCGGGTCCGGCCTCTCGGTGCACCGCCGCTGGATGGACGCAGTCTCGGACAACATCGCCAACATCAACACGGTCAGCTCGACCGACGGCGAGGCGTTCAAGGAGCGCATGGTCGTCGCGCAGGCCGTCGACTACGGCTCCGGCGAGGGCGGCGTGCGCATCGCCGGCGCCGAGTTCGGCAGCGGCGAGGGCCGGCTGGTCTACGAGCCCGACCACCCGCTGGCCGACGACGAGGGCTACGTGCGCTACCCCGACATCGACCTGGGCGACCAGATGACCCAGCTGATGATGGCCCAGCGCGGCTACCAGGCGAACCTGGCGTCCATGGAGCGGGCGACCACCGCCTACCAGGCCGCCCTCCAGCTCGGGAAGGGCTGACCGTGACCTCCCCCATCGGCGGCGTCTCGCTGCCCAGCTTCCCCACCGTCGGCGGCGTCGACGGCATCGGTGCGATGGCCGGCGTCGCCGACGTCGCCGGCAGCAGCGCCGCGGCCCCGGTCGGTGGCGCGTCGGACAACGGCTTCGCCGCCACCCTGGCCGGCGCGGTCGACCAGCTGCAGGGCCTGCAGTCGACGTCGGACGGCCTGGCCACCGCGGCCGCCACCGGCGACCTCAAGGACGTGCACGACTACATGATCGCGGCGCAGGAGGCCTCCCTGGCCACCGAGACGGTCGTGACCCTCAAGAACAAGGCCGTTGAGGCCTTCACCGAGATCATGAGGATGCCCATCTGATGCCCGCCGCACTCGCCGGGCCGCTGGGGAAGCTGCGCTCCGCCCTGGCCACGATCAGCCTCGGCCAGAAGGTCGTCATCGGCCTGCTCGTCGCCGCGCTGGGCCTGGGCGGCTTCTCCTTCTACAGCTGGATCACCACGCCGACGATGGCGCCGCTGTTCTCCAACCTGGCCTCGACCGACGCCTCGGCGATCGTCGACGAGCTCAACGCCGGCGGCGTCGCCTACGAGCTCGCCGACGGCGGCGCCACGATCATGGTCGCCAACGACCAGGTCTACGACCTGCGCCTGCAGATGAGCGGCAAGGGCCTGCCGGCCGGCTCCGACACCGGCTACGCCCTGCTCGACGAGCAGGCCATCACCACCAGCGAGTTCCAGCAGCAGGTGCAGTACCAGCGCGCCGTCGAGGGCGAGCTGGCCAACACCCTCGAGGCGATCGACGGCGTGCAGACCGCCGTCGTGCACGTCGTCCTCCCCAAGGACGAGGTCTTCGCCACCGACGAGAGCGACCCCACCGCCTCGGTGCTGCTCGACCTGGCGCCGGGCGCCGAGCTCTCCGGTGAGCAGGTCCAGTCGATCACCAACCTGGTGTCCTCGAGCATCGAGGGGATGGACCCCGAGCAGGTCACCGTCTCCGACTCCCAGGGCCAGCTGCTCGCCGCCGCCGGCCAGGGCGCGACCGCCGCGTCGGGCGACGCGCGCTCGCAGATGGAGACCGACTACGAGACCCGGCTGGCCGCCAACGCGCAGTCGATCCTCGACACCGTCCTCGGCCCGGGCAACGCGCGGGTCTCCGTGCGCGCCGACCTGGACATGTCGCAGCGCGACAGCACCGCCACGACCTACGGCTACACCCAGGGCACCCCGCCGATCAACTCGCAGACGTCGAAGGAGACCTACACCGGCGACGGCACCGCCGTCGGCGGCGTGCTGGGCCCGGAGAACACCGCCGACGCGGCCAACGGCGGCACGGGCTCGGGTCAGGCCAACTACTCGACCGAGTCCGCGACGGACAACAACGCCGTCGACCAGACGGTCACCAACACCGTCTCCGCCCCGGGCGAGGTCAAGCGGCTCACCGTCGCCGTCGTCCTCAACGACACCGTGGCCGGCAGCCTCAACCAGAACCAGGTGCAGGACCTCGTCGGCAACGCGGTCGGCCTGGACCAGGCGCGCGGTGACGGCATCAGCGTCGCCTCCCTGGCCTTCGACACCAGCGCCGCCGACGAGGCGGCCGCCGAGATGGCCGCGGCCCGCGAGGCCGAGCAGCAGGCGCAGATGTGGTCGCTGATCAAGACCGGCGGCATCGCCCTCGGCATCGTGCTGCTGGTTCTCGTCGTGTGGCTGCGCTCGCGCCGCCGCGGCGAGGACGAGGAGGAGGACGAGGACTACCCGCTCGAGCTGGACGAGGGCGTCATGGCCGAGCTGGAGCGGCTGCGGGTGGCCAGCGCGCGGGACGACACCGCCGTCCTGGACAGCCGGGCGCTGGAACTGGAGGCCGCGGAGCGGCAGCGGGTGCGGGGGGAGATCTCGACCATGGTCAGCGAGCGTCCGGACGAGGTGGCGCAGATGCTGCGCGGTTGGCTCAGTGATGTGAAGTGACACTCGCATCGGTCGAGCAGCTGGTGGGCGCGGGCGGGACCAACCTCCCCGCGCTGCCGCCGGCTCCCCCGCGCCCCGAGCTGCCGGGCCTGCGCAAGGCCGCGGTCTTCCTCGCCCAGATGACCAAGGAGGAGGCCGGCGTCCTGCTGGCCAAGCTGCGGCCCCGCGAGGTCGAGGCCCTCACCCGCGAGATCATGCGGCTCGGCTCGCTGGAGCCCGAGGACGTCGACGGCGTGCTCACCGAGTTCCACCAGATGATGAGCGCGCAGCGCTACGTCGGCCGCGGTGGCGTCGACTTCGCCCGCGAGATCCTGGCCGCGGGCCTGGGCGAGGACAAGGCCGAGGGCATCCTGGCCCGGCTCAACGTCGTCTACACCGAGGTCCCGTTCGCCTCGCTGCGCAACGCCGACGTCCGCCAGCTGGTCACCTTCCTCAAGGACGAGCACCCGCAGGTCATCGCGCTGGTCCTGGCGCACCTGAGCGCCGCGCAGTCGGCGGAGGTGCTCTCGGGCTTCAACCCCGAGCAGCAGGCCGAGGTGGCCCACCGGATCGCCACGATGGACCGCACCTCGCCGGAGATGGTCCGCCTGGTCGAGGAGGAGCTGGGCCGCCGCATGGGCTCGCTGCTCGCCCACCAGGACATGTCGACCGTCGGCGGCGTGGAGACCCTGGTGGAGATCATCAACCGCTCGCCGCGGCCGACCGAGCGCTCGATCCTCGAGTGGCTCGACAGCTCCGACCCGGAGCTGGCCGAGCAGGTGCGCGCGCAGATGTTCGTGTTCGAGGACATCGTCACGATCGACGACCGCTCCATGCAGCTGGTGCTGCGCGAGGTCGCGGGCAACGACCTGGCCACGGCGCTCAAGGGCGTGCGCCCCGACGTCCGGGACAAGGTCGTCCGCAACCTCTCCGAGCGCGCCGCCGAGAACCTCGCCGAGGAGATCGAGCTGCTCGGCCCGGTCCGTGCCCGCACGGTCGAGGAGGCCCAGGGCAAGGTCGTCGCGGTCATCCGCACGCTCGAGGAGCAGGGCGTGCTGACCATCTCGCGGGGCGGGGACGATGAGTTCGTCGCCTGACGAAGGACCCCTGGAAGGACCCCGTCCCCCCCACCGCTCGCAGGCTCGCGGCGGGACCCTGGACGGGGCCGCCCTGAGGCGGCGGGAGTCGGTGCTGCTGCGCGGGGCCTCGGCCAGCGCGGCGGCCCCGTACCGGTCGGTCGCGGGGACGACAGTGCCGCCGGCGCCCCCGCGCCCGGCCCCTCCTCGTCCGGCGCCCGCTGCCTCGCCGGTCGTCCCGGCCGCGCCCGAGGTCGTCCTCGAGCGGCGGACGACGCCGCGCCGCGCCGCCGACGTCCCCGTGCCCAACGGCCGCGGTGTCCTGCGGCTCGGCGACGTCTACGCCGAGGAGCTGGCCCGGCTGCGCGACTTCGCGCACCGCGAGGGGTTCTCGGCCGGCCACGCCGAGGGCGTGGCGGCCGCCGGCCAGGTGGTCGCCGAGGCCGAGGCCGCCGCGGCGGCGCGGCTGGCCGACGTGCAGGCCCGCTGGGAGCGGCGGATGGCCTCGGCCACCGCCGCGCTCGGCGCCGCCGTCGCCGCGCTGGAGGCCGCCGCGGTGCCGACCGCCGACGACGTCCGCGACACCGTCCTCGACGGGGTCCTCACCCTCGTCGAGGACCTGCTCGGCCGGGAGCTGTCGGCGTCCACCACGGCCGGGGTGGACGCCCTGCGCCGCGCGCTGACCCTGGTGCCCTCCGACGCGCCGGCGGTCGTCCGGCTGCACCCCGACGACCTCGCCGAGGTCCCGCCCGCGTCGCTGGCGGCGCTGCCGCCCGCGGTCACCGTCCTCGGCGACGAGACCGTCGAGCGGGCCGGCGCCGTCGCCGAGTCCGGTCCGCGCCGGGTCGACGCGCAGCTGTCGACGGCGCTGGCCCGGGTGCGGTCGGTGCTGGCGGGCGGGGGCACGGCGTGAGCGCCGCCGCCGTCCTCGCCCGCGCCCGCCGCGCCGCGCGCCCGGAGCTCACCGGCTCCGTGGTCGGCGCCATGGGCCTGACCCTCACCGTCGAGGGCGTCGTCGCCGCCGTCGGCGACCTGGTCGAGGTCGGCTCCGGCCTGCTCGCCGAGGTCGTCGCCGTCTCCCGCGACCGGCTGACCTGCATGCCGCTGGGCGAGCTCGGCGGCGTCCACTCCGGGGCGCCGGTCCGCACCACCGGCATGCCGCTGCAGGTGCCGGTCGGCGAGGCGCTGCTCGGCCGGGTGCTCGACGGCCTGGGCCGGCCGGTCGACGGCGGCCCGGCCCTCGGCGCCGGGGTCGACTGGGTCGACCTGGCCAGCGAGACGCCGCACGCGCTGTCGCGCCGCCGGGTCGAGGACCCGCTGCCGGTCGGCGTCCGCGCGCTGGACACCCTCGTCCCGGTCGGCAAGGGGCAGCGGCTGGGCATCTTCGCCGGCTCCGGCGTCGGCAAGTCCACCCTGCTCGCCCAGATCACCCGCGGCACCGAGGCCGACGTCCGGGTCATCGGGCTGATCGGCGAGCGCGGCCGCGAGGTCAAGGAGTTCCTCGAGGAGAACCTCGGGCCCGAGGGCATGGCGCGCACGGTCGTCGTCGTCGCCACCTCCGACGAGCCGCCGCTGGTGCGGCTCAAGGCCGCGTTCGTGGCCACCCGCATCGCCGAGGGCTTCCGTGACCAGGGCCGCGACGTGCTGCTGCTCATGGACTCCATCACCCGCACCGCCATGGCCCAGCGCGAGGTCGGCCTCTCGGCCGGCGAGCCCCCCGCCACCCGCGGCTACCCGCCGAGCGTCTTCGCGATGATGCCCAGGCTGCTGGAGAAGGCCGGGCCCGGAGCGGTCGGGTCGATCACCGGCCTCTACACCGTGCTGGTCGAGGGCGACGACCACAACGAGCCGATCGCCGACACCGCCCGCTCGATCCTCGACGGGCACGTGGTGCTCACCCGCAGGCTGGCCACCACCGGCCACTTCCCCGCCATCGACGTCCTGGAGTCGATCTCCCGCGTCGCCGGCGCGGTGACCGCCCCCGCCCGCATGGCCGACGCGCGCGAGGCCCGGCGGCTGCTCGGCGCGCTGCGCGACGTCAAGGAACTGGTCGAGATCGGCGCCTACCAGCCCGGCAGCGACCCGCTGGTCGACCGCGCCCGCCTGCTCTCCCCCGCGCTCGACGCGTTCCTGCGCCAGCCGTTGGAGGACACCACCTCCCCCGAGGACGCCTGGTCGATGCTGCACCGGCTCGTGACGGCGGGCTGAGGTGGGCAAGCGGGCCGGGTTCCGGCTCGAGCCGGTGCTGCGCGTCCGCCGGGCCGCCGAGCAGTCCGCCGAGCGGGCCGCCGCCGAGGCCGCCGCCGAGGCCACCGCGGCGCAGCGCCGCGCCGAGGAGCAGGCCGCCGCCCTGACCTCCCGGGTACCGCCCGCCTCGGCCCCCGCGCACGTCTTCCTCGCCGCGATGGTCGCATCGGGCGCCGCGGCTGCCGATGTGACAGCTGCACGGGCGACGGCGCGGGCCTCGGCCGAGCAGGCCGAGCTCATGCGCGCGCGCTGGACCGCCGCCGCCCAGCAGACCAAGGCGCTGGAGAAGCTGCGCGAGCGGCACCTCCTGGCGCTGCGGGCCGCCGAGGCCTCCGCCGAGGAGCGGGCGGTCGACGACCTGGTCACCGCCCGGCACGCCGGGACCGACACCGAGGGAGAGGAGGAGCCGTGGAGGGGCTGACCGCGGTGCACAGCCGCATCGCCGAGATCCAGAACCGGATCCTCACCTTCGCCTCGACGTCGTCGACCTCGACGTCGGCCGCCCGGTCGGCGGCGTGGGCCGGCGCTGCGTCCGCCGCCGGGCTCACGGGCACGACGGGCACGGCGGCGACCGGCGCGATGGCAACCGGTGCGACGGCGGCCGCCGGCAGCGGCCTCGAGGGGCAGGTGGTGGCCGCGGCGCAGCGCTACCTCGGCGTCCCCTACGCCTGGGGCGGCACCGACCCGTCGGTCGGGCTGGACTGCTCGGGCCTGGTGCAGCGGGTCTACGGCGACCTCGGCATCGACCTGCCGCGCACCAGCTCCCAGCAGGCCACCGCCGGGACGCCGGTCGCCGGCCTCGGCGAGGCCCGCCCCGGCGACCTCGTCTTCTTCGACAACTCCTCCGCGCGGCCGGGCATCGACCACGTCGGCATCTACGTCGGCGACGGGAAGATGATCGCCGCCCCGCAGGAGGGCGACGTCGTCAAGGTGCAGGACGTCGGCAAGCCCACGCTCATCCGCCGGGTGCTGCCCGCCTCGACGTCGGCCGCCCCGTCCGCGCCGACCGGCGGGTCGGGCCTGGCCGGCGTCCCCTACGCCGACCTGTTCACCGCCGCCGGCGCCCGCCACGGCGTCGACCCGGCGCTGCTGGCCGCGATGGCGAAGGTGGAGTCGGGCTTCGACTCCTCCGCCGTCTCCTCCGCGGGCGCCACCGGGCTCATGCAGTTCATGCCGGCCACCGCCCGCGGCCTGGGCGTCGACCCCTCCGACCCGGCGTCGTCGATCGACGGCGCGGCGCGCTACCTGCGCCAGCTCACCGACCGCTTCGGCTCGACCGACCTGGCGCTGGCCGCCTACAACGCCGGCCCCGGCGCCGTGGCCCGCGCCGGCGGCATCCCGCCCTACGCCGAGACCCAGTCCTACGTCCGGAAGGTCACCAGCGCCGCGGAGGCGTACTCATGACAGCTGCCCTCACCGCCGCCCTCCCCGCGCCCGCTCCGGCCGCGGCTCCGGCGCCCGCCGACCCCGTCTCGGCCGCCGGCTTCGCCTCCGCGCTCGACAGCGCGGTCGCCGACAGCACCTCCGCCGACGCCGGCACCGGCCGCGCCGCGGCCGACGACGACGTCCCGGCCGACGACGGGACGACGCCGGCCGATCCCCCCGCCGACGCCCCCGGCGCGCCCGCGGACGCGACCACGGTCGGCGGCCTGCCCGCCGGGTGGGCGCTCGCCCTCGCGCTGGGCACCGCGGTCCCGCGCGGCACCGGCCCGGGGTCGGAGGCCGCGCACGGCGCCGTGGTCTCCGGCGAGGCGGCCGTCCCGGGAGTGGCCGCCGGCCTCGCCCGCGGCGGGGACGTCCTCGCCACCGTCCCGGCCGTGCCGGCGGTCCCCGCGACCGGCGCCACCCTGCCCGGCGACCCGGCCGGCCCGGTCCCGGCCCCGGCCGTCCCGGCCGACCTCCCGGCCGCCGCGCCGGCTCCCACCGCGTTCACCCCCGCGTCCACCCCCTCGTCCACCGCGGCGACCCCGGCCGTCCCGGCGGTCGCGCCGTCCACCGGGCTGCCCGAGGGGCTGGTCGTCGTCCCGGCCGCGGACCCGGCCCCGGCCGCCGCGGCGTCCGCCGGTCCCGATGCCGGCGCCGCGTCGTCCTCCGTCGGCACGGCCGCCGCACCCGTCCCGGCCGAGGCCGCCGGCGGGGGAGCGCAGCCGGGCGCCGGCGACCCGCAGGACCGCCCGGGCGACTCCCCGGCCGCCGCGCCGCAGACGCCGGCGGCCCCTGCACCGGCCCCCGCGGCACCGGCCGCCCCGGCGCAGGCCGCCCCGGCGCAGGCCGACGCGCCCGCCCCGCCGGTCGCCGGCCAGGTCGCGCCCGCCGTCGCCACGCTGGCCTCCGGCCCCGACGGCACGCACACCATGACCCTGGTGCTCACGCCCGAGACGCTGGGCCAGGTCGAGGTCCGGGTGACCGTCACCGCGGGCACCGTCGACCTCTCCCTGCGCGGCGCCTCCGAGCACGGGCGCGCCGCCCTGCTCGACGCCCTGCCCGACCTGCGCCGCGACCTCGAGTCCTCCGGCCTCACCTGCTCGCGCCTGCAGGTCGACCGCGACCCCGCCGGGTCGGGGCACTCGCAGGCGCAGCAGGCCTGGCAGCACGCCCAGCAGCAGGCCGGCGGCCACTCCCGGGGCCAGGGCCGGGCCGACGACCGGGCCCGCCCGTGGCTGCGTGGCACCGACCCCGACGGGAGCCGCCCGGCTCCCGTCTCCACCCACCCCGCGTCGACCGCCCTCGACGTCCGGGTCTGAGAGGAGCCGACCATGACGGAGACCGAGCGATGACCGTTCCCGTGAGCGGGGTGGGCGCCAGCCAGGCCGCCGCCGCGGCCGCCGCGACCGCCACCGCCACGTCCTCGGTGGACCGGTCCGACCAGATGGGCAAGGACACGTTCCTGCAGCTGCTCGTCGCCCAGATGCGCTACCAGGACCCGGGCAACCCCACGAGCACGACCGAGTTCATGTCGCAGACGGCGACGTTCTCACAGGTCGAGAAGCTCGAGGAGATCGCCTCGCAGAACGCCTCGCTGCTGTCGCTGCAGCGCTCCCTGTCCGCCGGCGCGCTCGTCGGCCACACCGTGAGCTGGACCGGCGAGGACGGCACCACCCAGACCGGGTCGGTCTCCTCCGTCCGCTTCAGCGGCACCGAGCCCACCGCCGTCGTCGCCGGCACCGAGGTGCCCCTCGGCCGGCTCACCGAGATCTCGCTCCCGGCCTGAGGCAAGGCCCCCACCCCCGATCGAAAGGCCTCCCCCGTGCTCCGTTCGATGTTCTCGGCCATCTCCGGCCTGCGCGCCCACCAGACCAAGCTCGACGTCACCGGCAACAACATCGCCAACGTCAACACGGTGGGCTACAAGTCCAGCCAGACCGTCTTCGAGGACACCCTGTCCCAGGTCATGCGCAACGGCTCGGCGCCGACCGACCAGGCCGGTGGCACCAACCCGGCCCAGGTCGGCCTCGGCGTCAAGGTCGCCGGCATCACCACCAACTTCGGCCAGGGCTCGACCCAGAACACCGGCCGCTCGACCGACTTCATGATCAGCGGCGACGGCTTCTTCGTGACCAGTTCGGGCAACGAGACGCTGTTCACCCGCGCCGGGTCCTTCGACTACGACGGTCTGGGCAACCTCGTCACCCCGGACGGCGCGAAGCTGCAGGGCTGGACGGCCCAGGACGGCACCGTCAACCCCAACGGCCCGATCGGCCCGCTCACCATCCCGTTCGGCCAGGTCATGGCCCCGGTGCGCACCGACTCGGGCACCGTCGTCGGCAACCTGTCGACGGCGTCCACCGCGGCCGACCCGCTGGCCACGCCGCCGGTCGCGGCCACCTCGGTGCAGACGCAGATCACCGCCTACGACTCGCTGGGCACCGCCCACCAGATCGCCCTGACCTTCACCAAGGCCGGCGGCAACCAGTGGGACGTGGCCGCCAGCGAGGGCGGGACGCCCATCGGCGGCGCCCAGCGGCTGGCCTTCAGCCCGTCGTCGGGCCTGCCGGTCTCCGGCACCACGTTCACCGTCCCGGTGACCGGGGCCAACTGGCCCGGCGGCGGCATCGCCATCGACCTCGGCGGGATGACCGAGTTCGGCGGCAAGACCTCGCTCACCCCGGACGACGTCGACGGCAACGCCATGGGCACGCTGCAGTCGATCTCGCTCAGCAACGACGGCACGATCATGGGCGTCTACTCCAACAGCCTGCGCGAGCCGATCGGCAAGCTGGCGCTGGCCACGTTCGCCAACCCCAGCGGCCTGTCCAAGGCGGGCAACACCAGCTACCGGGTGGGCGACAACTCCGGCCAGGCGGTCATCGGCGAGGCCGGCGCCGGCGGACGTGGCTCGCTGACGGCGGGGGCGCTGGAGATGTCCAACGTCGACCTCGCCGAGGAGTTCACCGGCCTGATCGTCGCCCAGCGCGGCTTCCAGGCCAACAGCCGCGTCATCACCAGCTCCGACGAGATCCTCCAGGACCTGGTCAACCTCAAGCGTTGACAGAGGGCCCCCTCGCCTGCGGCCCGGCACCCGTTTCCCCGGGGTGCCGGGCCGCACCTCGTCGACCCGGGGGCCACGGTGCCGCGCCCGGCCTCCCGCTCTCCCGGCTCGTTCCGTGTCCCGCGGGTCCGATCGGGCCGGCAGGACCCGGAACGAGCCGGCAGAGCGACCCCGCCTCCCCGGCCGCGATACGCGTGTGACGTGCGGGAACGCGGTGCCGGGTCACCCACGCGGGGGATGCGGCCGGCCCGGTTCGGCTCAAGCCGCACACGCGCAGGGCCGATGGTCTCTGCGACCGGCACCGCACCACCGCGGCCGCCTCCGCCCCACCGAGCCAGAGGACCGACCCGTGATCCGTGTGACGCGTCTGAACGGGGAGCACTTCGCGCTCAACCCCGACCTCATCGAGCGGGTCGAGGGCCACCCCGACACCGTGCTGTTCCTCGTCGACGGCACCAAGTACATCGTCCGCGAGGACGTCGAGGACGTGCTCGACGAGATCCGCGAGTACCGGGCCAGCATCCTCGCCACCGCCTACGCGATGGACCGCGGCACCTACCGCACCGCGACCCCGTCCGGCGACCACGACGCCGCCCCGCGCGCGTCGGTCGTGCCCTTCCCGGCCCGCGAGGAGCGCTGACCCGTGGACCCCGCCACCCTGATCGGCATCGCCCTCGCGATCGGCGCCGTCCTGCTGTCGATGATCATGGAGGGCGCCAGCCCGACGGCGATCATCCTGATCCCCCCGATGATCCTGGTGTTCGCCGGCACGTTCGGCGCCGCGATCGCGGGCTCGGCGATGTCCGACGTCAAGAAGCTGGGTGCCTGGTTCAAGGCCGGCCTCATGCCCGCGGCGGTCCCGCCGGCGGCCGAGCAGATCCAGACGCTGGTCGGCCTCGCCGAGAAGGCCCGCAAGGAGGGCCTGCTCGCGCTGGAGGCGCAGGTCAAGCAGATCGAGGACCCGTTCCTCAAGCGCGGCCTGCAGATGGGCATCGACGGCACCGACCCCGAGGAGCTGCGCAGCGTCCTCGAGTCGGAGATCGCCGCGAAGAAGGCCGAGGACAAGGTCGCGGCCAAGTTCTTCACCGGCATGGGCGGCTACGCCCCGACGATCGGCATCATCGGCACGGTCATCGGCCTGATCCACGTCATGGAGAACCTGGACAAGCCCGAGACCCTCGGCCCGCTGATCGCCGGCGCCTTCGTGGCGACCCTGTGGGGCGTGCTGTCGGCCAACGTCTTCTGGCTGCCGATGGGCGCCAAGATCACCCGCACCAGCGACCTGCAGGCCGCGCAGATGGAGATGCTCGTCGAGGGCATCGCCGAGATCCAGGCCGGCACCAGCCCGCGCGCGGTCCGGCTCAAGCTCTCCGCGCTCATCCCGCCCAGCGAGACCGCCAAGGAGGCGGCGTGACCACCGGCAGGGCCTCTCGGTGAGCGAGCTGCGCGAGCTCACGAGTGGGCACAGCAGCGCCGCGAACGCGGCCGACGAGCGCCAGCGAGGAGGACTCGTGAGCGCCGGCGGTCACGGCCACGGCGGCAAGCGGCGCAAGAAGGGCCACGAGGAGGAGGAGCACGAGAACCACGAGCGGTGGCTGGTGTCCTACGCGGACATGCTCACGCTGCTGTTCGCCCTCTTCGTGGTGCTCTTCGCGATCAGCCAGGTGGACAAGGCCAAGTTCGCCGCCCTGGCCAGCGGCCTGTCGGAGGCCTTCGGCGCCCCGGTCACCGCGCTGAGCAGCGCGGGCACCAACTCCGAGGCCTCGGTCCTGGACTCCCTCGACGCCGCCGTCGACGTGCAGATCCCGCCGGCCCCCGCCGCACAGGAGGCGGTCGACGCCGCAGCCGCCCAGGCCGCCGCGCAGGAGGCCCAGCGGGTCGCCGCGGAGGCGCGGTCGGAGTACGACGAGCTGGCCGCCGCCCGCGACGCCATCGACGCCGCGCTCGCCGCCGCCGGGTACGCCGGCACGGCGCGCTACGAGATCGACGAGCGCGGCCTGGTCGTGCACATCGTCTCCGACCCGGTCCTGTTCGGTCCCGAGCAGGCCGACCTGCGGCCGCAGGGCCGCGACATCCTCGACGCCGTCGCCCCGACGCTGACCGGGCTGACCAACGACCTCGGCATCGAGGGCCACGCCAACCACCTGCCGGTCACTCCCGGCGGGCCGTGGCCGTCGAACTGGGAGCTCTCGGCCTACCGCGCCACCACCGTGCTGCGGTACCTGGCCGCCGACGGTGTCCCGCAGGACCGCATGTCCGGCACCGGCTACTCCGACACCCGCCCGCTGGTGCCGAAGACCGACCCGGACGCCGTCACCGTCAACCGCCGCGTCGACATCGTCGTGCTGTCGGACGCCTCCGCCGAGGCCAACGAGCTGCTGCCCGGCCTCGACGCCCCCGCCCACGACGCCTCCGCCCACGACGCCCCCGCCCACGACGCCCCCGCACAGGAAGGCACCCACGAGTGAGCACCAAGACCAAGGCCAAGGACAAGGACGCCGCCGCCGACGGCGAGGAGGGGAAGGGCGGGGGCAAGAAGAAGCTGCTCCTCGTCCTGGTCGTGCTCCTCGTCGCAGCCGGCGCCGGCGCCTACTTCTTCCTCTTCGCCGGCAGCGGCGAGGCCGCGGCGGAGGAACCGGTCGCCGGGGAGGTCCTGGCGCTGGAGCCGGTGACGGTCAACCTGGCCGGCGGCGGCTACCTCAAGATCGGCATCACCCTGCAGGGCACGGAGGCCGCCGCGAGCGGCCACGGCGGTGGCCTCGACGGCTCCAAGGCCCTCGACATCCTCATCTCCACCTACTCGCAGGCCCAGCCGGCCGACGTCACCGGCGCCCGCGAGGCGCTCAAGGAGTCGCTGGAGCACCAGATCGTCGAGGCCTACACCGAGGACGGCGAGGAGATGGTCATGGGCATCTACCTCACCGAGTACGTCACCCAGTAACCCCCTCAACACCGGCCACACCCCAGTGGCACCGCGACGCACCACGCGTCACACCCTCCCCGGCTGACCGGCGGCGCACCGCGCCGCCGGTCAGTTCGCGTTCCGGGGCCGCCGATGAGGGGACCGTGACCCGCCCCGACACCGCGCCCCCCGGGCCCGGTCCGCAGTCGCCGGCCGTGGGCGGCCGCAGCCGGCGTGGTGCGCCCCGCACCTACGACTTCCGCCGCCCGACCAAGCTCTCCCGCGAGCACGTCCGGGTGCTGCAGATCGCCCTGGAGGCCTTCGCCCGCCAGGCGACGACGGTCCTCACCACGCTGCTGCGCACCGGCGCGCGGATGGAGCTGCTCGGCATCGAGCAGCACTCCTACGACGACTACGTCGCCACGCTGCCCAAGCCGAGCTTCCTGTCGACGTTCACCCTCGAGCCGCTCGCCGGCAAGGGCCTGCTGGCCTACCCGCTCGACATCGCGATGGCCAGCGTCGACCACATGCTGGGCGGCTCCGGGGCCGCGCAGCAGCCCGAGCGGCCCATGACGGCGATGGAGACCACCATCACCGGGCAGCTGCTCACCCGGCTGCTGCAGGAGTTCACCGCGTCCTTCGCCCACGTCGCCGAGCTGGAGCCGGAGTTCGACGGGATCGAGTACGACCCGGCGCTCGCCCAGGCCGCCGCCGGCTCGGACACGGTCATGGTCGCCCGCCTGACCATCTCGATCGGCAGTCGCGACGGCGACGCCTCGCTGGTGCTGCCGTTCTCCTCCTTCGCGCAGGCGCTCAACAACGCCGCCTCCCCGCAGCTGTCGGAGTCCGCGCAGCGGGAGCGGCAGCGCGCTGCGGAGGCCCTGGCCGAGCGCCTGGAGCTGGTGCCGGTGGACGTCAGCGTGCGGTTCACGCCGCTGGAGGTCTCCTCCGAGGACCTGCTCTCCCTCGCCGTCGGTGACGTCCTGCTGCTGCGCCACCCGCGCGACGCCCCGCTCGAGGTGACCACGAACGACGTCACGTTCGCCCACGCGATCGCCAGCAACCACCGGCGTCGGCTGGCCGCCGCCATCGTCCCCACCCCGTCGGCCGCGAAGGACCCCGCATGACCGCCACGCTCGACCCCACCCAGGCCCACTCGCAGGCGTCGGAGACCATCACCGCCGTCGTGGTGGCCGCCGCGCGCGCCGCGGCCGTCCTCGTGCCGGCCAGCACCGAGCTGGCCCCGGGCGCCGCGGTGACCGACCCCGACGCGGTGCCGATGCCGCCGTCCGCGGCCGCCGCGGTCGGCGCCCGGCTCTCCGGCGAGGTCACCGGCGACGTCGTCCTGGTGCTCTCCGCCGAGGTCGTCGAGGCGCTGGACAACTCCCCCGTCGGCCCGATGGACGTCGCCACGGCGCTGCGCCCGGCCCTGGAGGCGGCCGCGGCCACCCTCGGCCGGGTCCGCGTCGACGCCGAGCGGACCGAGGACCCGGTCACCGCCCTCGACGGGCTGCGGGACAAGGGGATGTTCGTCGCCGTCCCGCTCGTCGCCGGCGACGACCACCAGGCGACCCTCGCCCTGCAGGTGACGCTGCCGACGGCGGCGCGCACGCAGCGCGGCAGCCTCGACCTGCTGCGGCACGTGGCCATGGAGGTCACCGTCGAGATCGGCCGCACCCGGATGACCGTGGGCGAGCTGCTCTCGCTGCACCCCGGCGAGGTGGTCGAGCTCGACCGCGCCGCCAGCGCCCCGGCCGACCTGCTGGTCAACGGCACGCTCATCGCCCGCGGCGAGGTCGTCGTCGTCGACGAGGACTTCGGCCTGCGGATCAGCGAGATCGTCACCGACGCCGCCACCGAGCTCGGGCAGGCGACGTCATGACGTGGATGGTCATCCGGCTGCTGCTGTCGCTGGCCTTCGTCGGCGGCGTGCTGTGGTTCGCCGCCCGGCTGGCGCAGAAGCGCGGGCTCGGGCAGTCCGGCGGCATGGTCGACGTCGTCGCCCGCCAGCGCCTGGGCCGCACCAGCACCGTGAACGTGGTGCGCATCGCCGACCGCGTGCTCGTCGTCGGCGCCACCGAGGAGCAGGTGACCCTGCTGGCCGAGCTCGACGGCGACGCCGTGGAGGCCACGCTCGCCGAGCGCGCGGCCACCTCGCCGGCCGGTGCGGACGGCGAGCCGCTGCCGGCCGCCCGTCCCGGCGGGCGGTTTGGCGGCGCGCTGGCCGGCTCGGTGCTCGACCGCAACGGCTGGGCGGGCTTCGTCACGCAGCTGCGCGACCGGACGGTCCGCCGCTGATGCGCCCCTCCCCCGCCGCCGCCCGCGGGCTGCCCCGCCGGGTCGCCGTCCTGCTGCTGGCCCTCCTCGGCTGCGCCGTCGCCGGCGTGCTGCTGGCCGGGCCCGCCGCGGCCGCCCCGACCGCGCCCACCACGCCCACAGCGCCGACCGCACCGACGGTGCCCGCCGTCGACGGCGGCGTGGACATCTCCGTCGGCAACGGCAGCCCGAGCACCTCGATCACCCTGATCCTCGCGGTCACCGTGCTGTCGGTGGCGCCGTCGGTGCTGCTGCTGTGCACCTCGTTCACCAAGATCGCCGTCGTCCTGTCACTGACCCGCAACGCGCTGGGGCTGCAGTCCTCCCCGCCGAACTCGGTGCTCACCGGCATCGCGCTGTTCCTCACGCTGTTCGTGATGGGCCCGGTCATCAGCGACGTCAACGAGCTCGCCGTCCAGCCCTACATGGACGGGACGATGACCGTCTCGCAGGCCTACGACGCCGGCGTGGTGCCGCTCAAGGAGTTCCTGCTCGACAACACCCGCGACGACGAGCTCGAGCTCATGGTCGGCCTGTCGGGCGAGGAGCAGCCCGAGGACCGCTCGGCGGTGACCATGACGACGCTGGTGCCGGCGTTCGTGCTCTCCGAGCTCAAGAGCGCCTTCATCATCGGGCTGGTCGTGTTCATCCCGTTCCTGGTGCTGGACATGCTGGTCAGCGCCGCGCTCATGGCGATGGGCATGATGATGGTGCCGCCGTCGATCGTGTCGCTGCCGTTCAAGCTGCTGCTGTTCGTGGTCGTCGACGGCTGGGCGCTCATCACCACCGCGCTGGTGGGGAGCTACTCGTGAGTGACGCCGACGTCACCGAGATCGCCGTCCAGACGATGATGGTGGCCGCCAAGGTCGCCGCCCCCGTCCTGCTGACGGCGCTGCTGGTCGGCTTCCTGATCTCGCTGTTCCAGGCGGCGACCCAGATCCAGGAACCGACGCTGTCCTTCGTGCCGAAGATGATCGCGGTCGCCATCGCGCTGCTGGTCACGGGCAACTGGGTCCTCGCGGAGCTGGTCAGCTTCACCCAGACCCTGTTCGACTCGCTGCCGCGGCTGCTCGGGCGGACCTGACCGGCATGGACCTCGAGGTCCCGGCGGTCACCCTCGCGGCGCTGCTGCTGGCCACGGCGCGGGCGGCCGGCTTCGTCCTGCTGGCCCCGCCGTTCAACACCCGCGCCGTCCCGGCGCCGGTCAAGGGGGCGCTGGCCCTCGCCCTGGCGGTCGCCCTGGTCGACCGCGTGGCGCCCGGGCTGCCCGAGCCGACGACGGGCTTCCTCGTCGTCACCGCGGTCAGCGAGGTCGCCATCGGCGCGGCCCTGGGCTTCGTCGTCCAGCTGTTCTTCACCGCCGTGCAGTTCGCCGGCGAGCTGCTCGACGTCACCGGCGGCTTCACGCTGCAGCCGGCCTACGACCCGCTGGCCATGACGATGAACTCCGTCGTCGGCAAGCTGCACTCCCTGCTGGCGACGACGCTGCTGTTCACCAGCAGCGGGCACCTGCTCATCGTGCGCGGGTTCGCCACCTCCTACGAGGGCCTGCCGGTGTCCGGCGGGTTCCCGGCCGAGTCGGTGGCCTCCGTGGTCATGACGGCGTTCTCGATGATGTTCCTGGCCGCGCTGCAGATCGCCGGGCCGATGGTGGCGGTGCTGCTGCTGGCCGACGTCGCCCTGGCGCTGCTGTCGCGGGCCGCCCCGGCGCTGAACATCTTCGCGATCGGCTTCCCGGTCAAGATCATGCTGACCCTCGCCCTGCTCGGGCTGACCTTCCCGCTGCTGCCGCCGGCCCTCGACGCCCTGCTCGAGCAGGCCACCCGCGCGGTCGTCGGGTTCCGGAGCGGGTGAGGGCGGGTGGCCAAGGACGGCCCGGGTGGTGAGAAGACCGAGAAGCCCACTCCCCAGCGCATCAAGAAGGCGCGCAAGGACGGGCAGATCCCGCGGACCCAGGAGCTGGGCACCTGGGCGGGCGTGGCGGTGGCCAGCGCGCTGCTGCCGATGCTGGTCGGCAACGCGTTCGACGCGGTCGGCCGGCTGTTCGTGCAGATCGGCTCGGTGGCCGAGCACCCGGAGCCGGAGGCGCTCTCGGCGCTGCTCGGCCAGGCGCTGTCGGCGTTCCTCGGCACGCTGCTGCCCACCGCGATCGGCCTGATGCTCGTCGGCGCGCTCGCCTCGGCGGCCCAGGGCGGGGTCACCGTGTCGGCCAAGGGCATGAAGCCGACGCTGCAGAAGCTCAACCCGCTGCCCGGGATGAAGCGCATGTTCGGCACGCACGGCCTCTGGGAGGCGGTGAAGGCCGTCCTGAAGACCGCGGCGCTGGGCACGGTCGTGGTCGTCACCAGCTCCCGGGCGCAGGCGCTGGTGTCGGCGTCGGGCGCGCTGCCGCTGTCGGCGGTGGTCGCCGGCTTCACCAGCAGCGCCGTCCTCATGTTCCGCGTCGTCGCCGTCACCGGCCTGGTCATCGCGATCGCCGACTACGTGATCGTGCGCCTGCAGATCATGAAGAAGCTGAAGATGAGCAAGTACGAGATCCAGCAGGAGCACAAGCAGTCCGAGGGTGACCCGCACGTCAAGGCCCAGCGCCGCGCGGCCGCGCTGGCCATGGCGCGCAACCGGATGATGAGCGACGTCGCCACCGCCGACGTCCTGCTGGTCAACCCGACCCACGTCGCGGTCGCCCTCAAGTACGAGCCCGAGCGCGGCGCGCCCCGGGTGGTGGCCAAGGGCGCCGACGAGATCGCCGCGACGCTCCGCGAGAGGGCCGCCGAGGCGCGGGTGCCGCTGGTGCAGGACGTGCCGCTGGCCCGCGCCCTGCACGCCTCCTGCGAGATCGGCCAGGAGGTGCCCCCGCAGCTGTTCACGGCCGTGGCGCGGGTGCTGGCCTTCGTCATGCAGCTGGGCAACCGGGGGGTGCGCGGCGGCTTCCACCGGCCCGGCTTCGAGGCCCCCGACGTCGCGGGGCTGCCGAAGGCCGGCCGCAGGAGGGTGCCGGTCGCCTCCTGACCCGACCGAGGCGCAGGGAGCTCTCCCCACGTCCGGGACGCCCGGGACGTGGGGATCGCCTCCTGTGCCTGACGCACGGGGCGCACGGGGCGCTTGGGGCGTCCCGCGACCGGAGCGGTGCCGCCCTCGACTGGACCTGCCGATGCAGGACCCGTGCGAGGGATGACGAAGGCCGCTGTGCCGATCGGCGTGGTCGCCATCGTCCTGATGCTGGTCGTGCCGCTGCCGGCCGCCGTGCTGGACATGCTGCTGGGCTTCAACGTCACCGCGTCGCTGCTGATCCTGCTGGTGTCGATGCAGATCAAGCGCCCGCTGGACTTCGCGGTCTTCCCGTCGCTGATCCTCATCGCGACGCTGTTCCGGCTGGCGCTCAACGTCTCCTCGACCCGGCTGGTGCTCACCGACGGCTACGCCGGCAAGGTCATCGAGGCCTTCGGGCACTTCGTCATCGGCGGCTCGCTGGTCGTCGGCCTGGTGATCTTCGTGATCCTCACGATCATCCAGTTCGTCGTCATCACCAACGGTGCCGGGCGGGTGGCCGAGGTCGGCGCCCGCTTCACCCTCGACGCCATGCCCGGCAAGCAGATGGCGATCGACGCCGACCTCAACGCCGGGCTGATCAACGAGAAGCAGGCGCGCAAGCGGCGCAGCGAGGTCACCGCCGAGGCCGACTTCTACGGCTCGATGGACGGTGCGTCGAAGTTCGTCAAGGGCGACGCGATCGCCGGCATCATCGTCACGCTGATCAACCTGATCGGCGGCTTCGCCATCGGCGTCATGAGCAAGGGCATGGCCCCCGCCGACGCCGTCTCCACCTACTCCCTGCTGACGGTCGGCGACGGCCTGGTCTCGCAGATCCCGGCGCTGCTGCTGTCCACCGCGACCGGCATCATCGTCACCCGCTCGGCCACCGAGGGCGACATGGGCAGCGACCTGCTCGCCCAGCTCGGCCGGTTCAAGCAGCCGGTGCGCATCGCCGGCGGCGCGGCCCTGGCGCTGTGCCTCATCCCCGGCCTGCCCAAGCTGCCGTTCCTCGTCATCGGCGGGTTTTTCCTCGTCATGGCCGCGCGGATGAAGGAGGCCCTGCCCGAGGACGACGAGGCCGCCACCCCGGCCACGTCCGACGAGCCGGCCCCGGACTCCCCCGAGGCGATCGCGGAGAAGATGCGGGTCGACCCGCTCGAGCTCGAGGTGGCCTTCGACCTGGTCGACCTGGTCGACACCAACCGCGGCGGCGACCTGCTCGACCGGGTCAAGGCGCTGCGCCGGAAGGTCGCGATGGAGACCGGCCTGGTCATCCCGCTGGTCCGCACCCGCGACAACCTCGACCTGCCGGCGTCGCAGTACGTCATCTGGCTCAACGGCGTCCCGGCCGCGAAGGGCTCCTCCCCCGCCGGCACCGTGCTGGCCATCGGCGACAACCTCGACGGGCTGCCCGGCCGGCCGACCCGCGAGCCGGTGTTCGGCCTGCCCGCCAAGTGGGTGCCGGTCGAGCTGCAGCGGCAGGCGGAGATGGCCGGCGCGACCGTCGTCGACCGCTCCTCGGTCATCACCACCCACCTGGCCGAGGTGGTCCGCCAGAACGCCGCCGAGCTGCTCGGCCGCGAGGACGTCCGGCTGCTGGTGGAGATGGTGCGCCGCTCCCACCCGGTCGTCGTCGAGGAGCTCACCCCGTCGCTGCTCACCCTCGGCGAGGTGCAGCGGGTGCTGCACGCGCTGCTGGCCGAGAACGTCTCCATCCGCGACCTGGTGCGCATCTTCGAGGCGCTGTCGGTCCGGGCGAAGGTGTCCACCGACGTCGACGGCCTGGTCGAGGCGGTGCGGTCGGCGCTCGGCTCGGCGATCAGCCACCCCTACGTCACGCCCGACGAGCGGCTGCACGTGCTCACGCTGGAGCCGGCGTTCGAGCAGCGGCTGCTCGAGGCGGTGCGCCAGAGCGACGGCGGCCAGGTGCTGGCGCTCGACGCCGGCTCGGTCGACGCGCTGGTCACCGGCTGCAGCGGGCTGCTCGAGGACGCCGAGAGCCACGGCCTGGCGCCCGTGCTCGTCTGCTCGCCCCAGGTCCGGGCCGCGCTGTCCCGCCTGATGCGTCAGGTCCTGCCCCGCCTTCCGGTCATCTCCTACTCGGAGGTCTCCCGGACGGCCCAGATCGAGTCACTGGGAGTGGTGAACGGTGCCGTTGCCATCCGTTGAGGCGCCCACGCCCGAGGCGGCCGTCGCCGCGGCGCGCGAGCGCTACGGCCACGCGGTGCGGATCACCGGCATCCGCCGCATCCGCTCCGGCGGGGTGCTGGGCTTCTTCGCCACCGAGCGCTACGTCGCCGAGGTGGAGGACGTCGAGCCGGCGCCCGCGGTCCACCGCCGGGCCGCCGCGCACGGGGCTCCCCGTCGCGACCCGGCTCCGCTGTCGGAGTCGGCCCGCCGGATCGAGGCCGCGCTGAGCCGCGACGCCGGCCCGCTGGCCGACTCCGACATCCGGCCGCTGTCCGGGCAGCGACGGGCGGCTCCCCGTCCCGCCGCAGCCCGCCCGGCCGCAGCCCGTCCGGCCGGTCGCGCCGCCGCCGAGCTGCCCGACCCGGTCGCGGAGCTGGCCGGCCTGTTCGGCGCAGGCGGCGACCAGCCCGAGGTGGACCTCTACTCCCGGGCCGCCTTCCCCGCGGCCGCCCGGCGCCCAACCGCCGCCCGTCCCGCCGCCGTCCCTGCCGCCGCTGCACGCACTGCCGGTGCGTCGCGGGCCGCCGTCGCGGACGCCCCTGCCGTCGCCGCCCCGGCCGCGTCCGGGCGGACGGCGGCCGCCGCTGCCCGCCGCCCCGGTCGCGCGCCGGTGCGCCCGCCGGTCACGCCGGCCGACGACGCCGCGGGTCCCTCGCTGTTCACCGCCGCGCTGGCGCAGGTCGTCGCCGGGGACCGCGAGGTCCGCGAGGCCGTCGACGACGCCGTCGCCTCGGCGGCGGCCGCCTCCGCCGCTGCCGCGCTGCGCTCCGGCCCCGCCCCCGTTCCCGCTGCTGGACACGAGGAGCCCGCTGCGCGGTCGGTCGTGCGGACGTCGGCCCCCGCGCCGGCGGCCCCCGCGATGCCCCTGGCGGCCGCCCTGGCCGCGGTCGCCGCGTCGGCACCCGTTCCGGCTGTTGCACCGGCCCCCGCGCCGGCCGCCGTCCCCCCGCCGGTCGCGATCGCCGAGCCCGTCCCGGCTGCCGCACCGACCCCTGCCCCGGTCCCGGTCGCCGAGGTCCCCGCCGTCGAGGTCCCGGTCGCCGAGGCCCCGGTCGTCGAGGCCCCCGTGGTCGAGACCCCCGCCGTCGAGGCCCCGGTCGCCGAGGCCCCCGTGGTCGAGACCCCCGTCGCCGAGGTCCCCGCCGTCGCGCCCGAGGTGGACATGTGGGCCGAGCCGGTCCCGGTCGTCCGCGCGTCGGCGCCCACGCGGCCGGTCGCGCCCCGACCGGCCGCCGCCGCGCCTGCCGTCACCGCGCCCGTCGTCGTCGAGGAGGCGCCCGAGCCGGCTGCGGCCGACGAGCGCGCCGCGCACGAGATCGTCGACGAGGACGCTGACGACGAGTCCCTCCTGGCCGAGCTCCTGGGCGACCCCGTCGAGGACGAGCAGCCCATCGAGCCCGTCGCCGAGACCGTCGCCGAGACCGCTGCCGGCAGCGTCGTCGCCACCGTCCGGAGCCGTGCCGTTCCCGAGGTCACCGTCGCCGACGAGCCGGCCACCGACGTGCTGCCGGCCGTCGTCGTGGAGCCGATCGAGGTCCCCGCGCCGCAGCCGGTCGCCCCTGAGTGGGCCGCCGAGGACCTGTCCGCCGGGCCGGCCACCGGGCGCGAGGAGGCCATCGCCGAGGTGCTGCGCGCCGCGCTCGCCCACGACACCCCCGACGACGCGCTCACCGACATCCTCCGCGGCGTCCTCGCCAGCGCGTCCACCCAGGGCGGCGTGCACCGCGGCCGCCCGCCGGTCCCCGCGAGCTCGCGCCGCGTCGACCGGGAGCCGGCCTGGGTCGACGCCTCGGCCGAGTCCGACGAGTGGGAGGTCGCGACCGCGGCCGAGCCGCTGGCCCTCGCTCCGACGGCGAGCGACCCGGCACCGCTGCCGCTCGACGCCACCGCCGTCCTGCCCCCGCTGTCGCTGCTGCCCCCGCCCGGCCCGGGCGCCCAGCTGGCGGTGCCGCCGCTGCTGGGCCGCCCGCCCGTCCCGCCGGCGCGGCGGCTGCCGCCGGTGCCCGGCCAGGCCGTCGCGCGGGTGGCCGCGCCCCGGCCGGCCCCGGGCCTGGCCACGGTGACCCGGCTGCCGGTCGACACCCGCGCCGCCCGCGGCTGGTCCTCCGGCCGCGTCGTCGTCCCGTCCGTGCGCGAGCAGGCCGGCCCGTCGGGCCGCGACCTGATCGACCCGCGGATGGTCGAGGCCGCCGGCACCGTCGCCCGGCTGCGCGCGCTGGGCCTGCCCGAGGAGGTCATCGGCGCCGGCTTCACCGCCGAGGTCGCCGCGCACGGCACCTACGCCGCTCTCACCCGCGCGCTGGGTGCGGCGCTGCCCGCGGCGCCGGCGCCTCCCGGGGGTGCCGGCGAGGTGCTGCTGGTGGTCGGCCCCGGCGTCGAGACGCTGGCCGCGGCCCGCTCGCTGGCCGTCTCGATGCGCCTGGACGCCGACCGGCTGCAGTGGGCCACCCGCGGCGACCTCGCCGCCCTGGCCGCCGAGGGCAGCCGGATCACCTCGGTCGACACCGCGATCGAGCGCAAGCAGGAGGCCGGCCGCGCCGGGACGCCGACCGTCGTCGCCGTCGACGCCCCGATGCGCGCCGGTGGCCGCACCTGGCTCGAGCAGGTCATGGCGATCTTCTCCCCGACGGCCGTGTGGGCCGTGGTCGAGGCGACCCGCAAGCCCGAGGACGTCGGCCCGTGGCTGGATGCCCTCCCCCGCGTCGACGCGCTCGTCGTCCAGGACACCGACCTGACCGCCGACCCCGCCGCCGTGCTGGGCCGGACGGCGGTGCCCGTGGCCCTCCTCGACGGCACGCGGGCGACCGCGCACCGCTGGGCCTCCCTGCTGTGCGAGCGGCTGGAGGACCCGGGGGCATGAGCCCGCTGCGCTGGGACGTCCTCGCGGTGGGGCTCGTGCTGGCCCTGCCGGTGCTCGCCCTCGGCCTGCGCGGCGACTTCTCCGCCGACGAGGTCGCCGTCCGGTTGCCGTGGTGCCTGCTCGCCGGCTGGGGCGCGGTGGCGCTGCTGCGGTTCGCCGCGACGCCACCCCGCCCGCCCGACGCCGGGCCCGGGTCCCCCACCCCGGACCAGGACCCCACCCCGACGTCCTGACCACTCCTGGGGTCCCACTGGCGGCTGTCCACAGGCGGTGCGGGTCTCCACCACCCTGCTACGGGACGGGCCGGCCAGACGCAGGTCGCGCGACGGTCGGCGCGTGGACCCCTGGGAGCTGCCACCACCCGTGCTGCGTCGAGCCCTCGTCTCCGGCGGCTGGAGCGACGACGAGCCGGCTCGCGCGCGCCGTGCCGGCGACCTGTCGCGGGTGCGTCGCGGCGCCTACGTCGACGGGCACCTGCCGCCTGCGGTCACCGACCGGCACCGGCACCTGGTGCGGGCGACCGTCGCCGGCCTGCGCCGAGACGCCGTCGTCAGTCACGAGTCCGCCGCCGTCCTGCACGGCCTCCCGACCTGGGGACTCCCGCTGGGCCGGGTGCACGTCACCCGCCGACCGCCCGCGTCCAGCGACGTCACGCGCACGCTGCGGTGCCACGTCGCACGTCCCGCGGACGACGAGGTCGTCGTGCTCGGCGGCCTCCCCGTCACCGACCTGGCGCGGACGGCGCTCGACCTCGCCCGCTGCCTGCCGTTCGAGGTCGCCGTGGTCCTGCTCGACGACGTCCTGGCGCGCAGACCGACCGGCCGGGACGAGCTCTCCGAGCGACTCGCGCGCATGGTCGGCACCCGCGGCAGCCGCCAGGGCCGCCCGCGCCGTGTCCTTCGCCGACGGCCGGAGCGAGAGCGTCGGGGAGAGCCGCAGCCGGGTCCTGCTGCACCGGCTGGGCGTGCCTCCCAGCGCACTGCAGCACCGCGTCCACACCCCCGAGGGGCTCCTGCTGGGGCGGGCCGACTCCGCCTGGGAAGCCGAGCGGGTGCTCGGGGAGTTCGACGGGCGCGTGGAGTACGGCCGACTGCTCGAGCCGGGTCAGGAGCCGGGTGACGCCGTCTTCGCGGAGAAGCGCCGGGAGGACGCCATGCGCGCCGAGGACCGGGGTGTCGTGCGGTGGACCTGGCACGACCTCGACCGTGACGCGGTGCTGGCCGAGCGGATCGGCCGGGCACTCCGCGCTCGCCGACGGCGCGGAGCCTGACCACTGCCGGTGTTCCTCGCGCAGTGCCGGTCCTGCAGCACCCGCACAGCACGAGGAACGCCGGCAACGGCGCCCCAGGAGGAGCAGCGGCCGGCGGTCAGAGGGAGAGGTCCTCCAGCATCTCGGTGACCAGCGCGGCGATCGGCGAGCGCTCGGAGCGGGTCAGCGTCACGTGCGCGAACAGCGGGTGGCCCTTGAGCTGCTCGACCACCGCGGCGATGCCGTCGTGCCGGCCGACCCGCAGGTTGTCCCGCTGCGCGACGTCGTGGGTGAGCACCACCCGCGAGCCCGAGCCCAGCCGCGACAGCACGGTCAGCAGCACCCCCCGCTCCAGCGACTGCGCCTCGTCGACGATGACGAACGAGTCGTGCAGCGACCGCCCGCGGATGTGGGTCAGCGGCAACACCTCGATCAGCTCGCGGGAGGCGATCTCGTCGAGCACGTCCCTGGAGACCAGCGCGCCGAGGGTGTCGTAGACCGCCTGCGCCCAGGGCGACATCTTGTCGCCCTCGCTGCCGGGCAGGTACCCGAGCTCCTGCCCGCCGACGGCGTACAGCGGCCGGAAGACGACGACCTTCGCGTGCGCCCGCCGCTCCATCACCGACTCCAGGCCCGCGCACAGCGCCAGCGCCGACTTGCCGGTGCCGGCCCGCCCGCCGAGGGAGACGATGCCGATCTCGGGGTCGAGCAGCAGGTCCAGCGCGATCCGCTGCTCGGCCGAGCGCCCGTGCAGCCCGAACGCCTCGCGGTCGCCACGCACCAGCTTCACCTGCTTGTCCGGTGTCACCCGGCCCAGCGCCGACCCGCGCGAGGACAGCAGCACCAGCCCGGTGTGCGCCGGCAGGTCCGCGGCGGCCGGCACGAAGGCCTGTCCGCCGTCGTAGAGGCCGTCGATCTCGGCGTCGTCGACCGAGAGCTCGGCCAGGCCGGTCCAGCCGGCGTCGACGGCGTCGTGCACGCGGTACTCGTCGGTGGCCAGGCCGACGGCGGCGGCCTTGACCCGCAGCGGCACGTCCTTGGTGACCAGGCAGACGTCGCGGCCCTCGGCGCGCAGGTTGAGCGCCACCACCATGATCCGGCTGTCGTTGCCGTCCGAGCGGAAGCCGGCCGGCAGCACGCCCGGGTCGCTGTGGTTGAGCTCCACGTGCACGGTGCCGCCGTCCTCCCCCACCGGCACCGGCGCGTCGAGCCGGCCGTGCGCCACCCGCAGCTCGTCGAGGATGCGCAGTGCCTGCCGCGCGAACCAGCCCAGCTCGGGGTGGTGCCGCTTGTCCTCGAGCTCACCGATCACCACGAGCGGGAGCACCACGTCGGCGTCGCCGAAGCGCAGCAGCGCACCGGGGTCGGAGAGCAGGACGGAGGTGTCGAGGACGTACGTGCGACGAGCGGTCACGAGGCAGCTCCCGTGGGGCGCGGCGCGGCGCGCCCCGGCTCGAGGGGAACCGGGGCCCCGGCACAGGGGCCGGGCACCGGCCCCCTGGTCGACGGACTCGTCAGCACCAACCGGGCCTCCCGTGGACGGCGGGACGGGCCCGCCTTCCACCCCGGACGCTAGAGCCGGGAGGTGACAGGAGCACGACGCGCAGGAGGCGTGTCCCTCCTCCGGGGCACACTCCCGCCCCGGCCGTCCCACCGGACGGGGGTCACCCGCGGCGGCCGCGCCCCGGTCGGTCGGGCGGCCAGGACTGCTGCCACGAGGCCGGCAGCTCCCGGGTGGGCGGCACGTCCCGCGCCGGCGGGTCGCCCCGCGGCGGCCGGTCCTCGCGCGGTGGCCAGTCATCCAGCCGGTCCGGACGGTTGTCGGGGCGGCGGTCGGCACGCCGGTCGGGATGCCGGTCGGCACGGCGGTCGGGACGGCGGCGCCCCGACCCCTGCCGCGGCCGCAGCGCCACCAGCGCCCAGAGCGCGGGCACCAGCAGCACCGGCCACTGCACCCGCAGGTCGCCGACCCACAGCAGCCCGGCGAGCAGCAGGACGAACAGCCAGCCCGCCGTCCACAGGCCCAGGGCTCGGGCCTCCTCCGGGTCGCGGCGGGACACGGCTCAGGCGGCCGGCAGCTCGGCGGTGACGACGGCCGGGGTCAGCGGCTCGTCGAGCAGGCGGACGAAGCGGTCGGCGACGTCCTGGCCCTCGGGACGGGCCGCCAGCCAGCGGTGCAGCAGGTCGTAGCCCTCCACGTAGGTGGTGATGTAGGCCCGCCACAGCGGGTGGGTGAGGAAGCGGAGCTGCTGACGGGCACGCTCGGCGCTGACCAGCGACCAGCGCTGGATGTAGGCGGCCACCTCGTCGGCGTCGGCGCCGCGGTCGTGCAGCAGGACCGCGGCGTCCTGGCGCACCCGGTTAAGCGGCGCGGCGGCCTCGGCGATCCGCTCGGCGAGGTGGCCGTCGAAGCGCAGGCCCAGGTCGCCGAGCACCTCGGCGGTCCACGGCCCCCAGCCGGCACCGATCGAGGCGTCGACGCCGAGGTCGGCCAGCCCCTCGGCCATCAGGCACTCGGGGGTGTTGACCAGGAAGACGGTGTGCTCGAGGTGCCCGGCGCGCTCCACCAGGCCGCGCTCCTTGCGGCAGTGCTCGGTGTGGTGGCCCGGGTAGGACTCGTGCGCCACCAGGTGGGCGAGCTGGCTGAGCCGGTGCGGCAGGTCGGCGTTGACCGCCACCCGTGAACGGTAGTCGCCCTCGTAGTAGTTGAAGCCCGACCACGGCTTGTCGGTGACGATCTCGTAGCGCACCGTCTCGACCTCCGGCAGGCCGTAGCGGCCGCGGACCCGGTCGCGCAGCGCGCTGGACAGCGCGTGCACCGCCTCCCCGAGCCGCTGCGGCGGGCACTCCTCGCGACGGCGGTGCGCGGCGTACCGCTCGGCCAGCGACCCCTCCCCGGGCAGCAGCGTCTCCAGCTCGGCGTGCGCGGCGGCGTAGTCGGCCGGGTCCCCGAGGACGAGGTCGACCTGGAAGTAGCCGCGCACCTCGTCGAGGAAGGGCACCGGCTCGCCGCCGATCTTCCGGGCGCTGTACTCCAGGCCGGTCAGCTGCCCGCGGAGGAACTCGGTCCGGTCGGCCGGCAGCCCGGCGACCTCGAGCTCGCGCAGCAGCGCCCGGGCCTGGTCGCGCAGGCCCTGCGGCGTCGGTGCCGGCTCGCTCTCCACCTCAGCGCGGATCCGCTTCTCACCGGTGTAGGCGTCGACGAAGCCGGACTCCAGGCGGTCGAAGCGCAACCCCAGCCGGACGTACTCGAGGGGGACGTCGACGGTGCCGGAGGCCATGCGCCCGAGTCTGTCACCCACCGAATCGGCGGTGGCGCGCCGCGTAGGCCCGCAGGGCGCGCAGGAAGTCGACCCGGCGGAAGTCGGGCCAGTAGACGTCGGTGAAGTAGAACTCCGAGTGCGCCGTCTGCCAGAGCAGGAACCCCGACAGCCGCTGCTCCCCGCTGGTGCGGATGACCAGGTCGGGGTCGGGCTGGCCGCGGGTGTAGAGGTGTTCGGCGATGTGCTCGACGTCCAGCACGCTGACCAGCTCGTCGAGCGTCGTCCCCCGGCTGGCGTGCTCGGCCAGCAGCGACCGGACGGCGTCGGCGATCTCCCGCCGCCCGCCGTAGCCGACGGCGAGGTTGACGTGGGCGCCCGGGCGACCGCGGGTGACCTCCTCGGCCTCCTTGAGCACGGCGACGGTCTCGGCCGGCAGCAGCTCCAGCGCGCCCACGGGCCGCAGCTGCCAGCGCCGGTCGGGCGCGGAGAGGTCCTCGGCGACGCCCTCGATGATCCGCAGCAGCGGCGTCAGCTCCGGCTCGGGCCGCGACAGGTTGTCGGTGGAGAGCAGGAACAGCGTCACCACCTCGACGCCGGCCTCGTCGCACCAGCCGAGGAAGGAGGCGATCCGGTCGGCTCCGCGGCGGTGCCCGGCGTTGGGGTCGAGCAGGCCGGTGGCCCGGGCCCAGCGCCGGTTGCCGTCGATGATCGCGCCCACGTGCCGGGGGACGTCGGCACCGACCAGCTGCCGCGCCAGCCGGTGCTCGTAGACCTGGGTCAGGGCGTCGCGGACCCACTGGCGCGCCCCCACGGGGCACACACTATGCCCCGGGACGTTCACGTTCCGCAGCCGTACCGGCGAGCCGTGGCACCCGTGCCGGGGAGTGGCAGCGACCTCACAGGCCGCTTCCGCTGCACCCACAACGGCGGCTCCGTAACCTCGGTCCATGAGTGCTGGTGCCCCCGACGACCTCGAGCCGGTCCGGGTGCAGGCCGACGACGGGGCCGAGCTCGAGGCCCCTCGCGGGACCGCCGTCGCGACCGTCCTCCACGAGGGCCGGCAGGTCGACCGGACCTGGACCGCCGCGGACTTCGCCGACGGCGACTGGGAGCACCCCGACACCCGTCCGCGGATGCGCGGCTGGCTGCACCTGTTCGCCTTCTTCGGTGCGATCGTCGCCGGTGCGGTGCTCGTCCCGCTCGGGTCGGTGCTCGGCGCCCGCGCCGGGTTCTCCGTCGCCGTCTACTGCGTGACGATCTGCGGCCTGTTCGGCATCAGCGCGCTGTACCACCGCCGGCGCTGGTCACCGCGCGGCTGGAAGGTCATGAAGCGGCTCGACCACTCGATGATCTTCCTGTTCATCGCGGGGACGTACACGCCGTTCTCGCTGCTCGCCGTCGACCAGCCGACCGGCTACTGGGTGCTCGGCACCGTCTGGGCCGGCGCGCTGGCCGGCGTCTCGCTCAAGCTGACCTGGCCGACCGCCCCGCGCTGGGTCGGCGTGCCGCTCTACCTCGGGCTGGGCTGGGTCGCGGTCTTCATCCTCACCGACATCCTGCACATCGCCGGCGTGACCTCGCTGGTGCTGCTCGCGGTCGGCGGCGTGCTGTACACCCTCGGCGGGGTGGCCTACGCGGTGAAGTGGCCCAACCCGGTGCCCGGCGTCTTCGGCTACCACGAGGTCTTCCACGCGATGACCATCGTGGCGGCGATCTGCCACTACATCGCCGTCTACTTCGCGATGTACAACTCGCCCTTCGTGTGAGGCCAGCAGGGGGCCGGCTCAGCTGAACGGCGGCCGCTGGTCCGCGCGGCCGGACAGCCGCCCGGCGGTGCGCCAGGCCCGGGCGACGACGTCGCGGTCGGCGTCGGTGACCAGGTTGCCCATCACCCGCAGCGCCACGGTCATCAGGGCGCGGGAGCGCATGCCGACCGGCCCGGCCGCGGGCAGGAAGCGGGGGACGGTGAGGAGCCCGGCCAGCCGGCGCGCGATGGAGAACGCCTCGCCGTAGTGCCGCCGCAGCGTGGCCGGCCAGGCGTGCGACCAGTCGTCCTCGCCGAACAGGTCGACGACGCCGCGCCCGGTCTCCAGGCCGTAGTCGATGCCCTCGCCGTTGAGCGGGTTGACGCAACCCGCCGCGTCACCGACCAGCGCCCAGTTGCGGCCCGCCACGCCCGACACGGCACCGCCCATGGGCAGCAGCGCCGACGCCGGCGCCTCCACCGGCCCGTCGAGCCGCCAGTCCTCGCGGCGCGCGTCGGCGTAGACCTCCAGCAGCGCCTTGAGCGCCACCCCGGCGGGACGGCGGGCGGTGGCCAGCGTGCCGACGCCGATGTTCACCTGCCCGGCCCGCGCGCCCAGCGGGAACACCCAGCCGTAGCCGGACAGCAGCTCGCCCTCGGCGCCCCGCAGCTCCAGGTGCGAGGAGATCCACTCGTCGTCGGCCCGGCCCGAGCGCACGTAGCCGCGGGCGGCGACCCCGTAGGCGGTGTCGCGGTGCCACTCGCGGCCCAGGACCCGGCCCAGCGGCGACCGGACGCCGTCGGCCACGACCAGCCGCCGGCAGCCGACGGTGACCGTCTCGTCGTCGGCGGTCTCGAACACGACGCCGGTCACCCGCTCGCCGTCCCGTTCGACGTCGACGGCGCGGGCCCCCTCCAGCGCGACGGCGCCGTCGGCCAGCGCCACCTCGCGGATCCGGGCGTCGAGCTCGGTGCGCGGCACCGCGCTGCCGTGGTCGGGGAACTCCCCGCCGGGCCAGGGCAGCTCCCACTGCCGGCCGAACCCGGCGGCGCGCAGGCCGCGGTTGCGGGCCCGGGAGCGCGCCCAGGAGCCGAGGTCGAGCCGGTCGAGCTCGGCGATCGCGCGCGGGGTCAGCCCGTCGCCGCAGGCCTTGTCGCGGGGGAAGACGGCGGCGTCGGCGAGCAGTACGTCGTGCCCGGCGCGTGCCGCCCAGGCGGCCGCGGCGGACCCGGCCGGTCCGGCTCCCACCACCAGCACGTCGGTCGCGGCGGGGACGGCGGCGGGAGCAGGCACGACGTCCAGTGTCCCTCCTCGGCGCCGGGTGCTAGCCGAACAGGGGGAAGCGGGCCGCGGCGTCGCCGAGCGCGGCGCGGTCGGCGTCGGTCAGCGGCTCCCGGCCGGTGCCGCGGCGGGCGGCCGTCGCGTCGTCCCACCCGGCGGGGAGCGGGCCGCCGCACAGGCCCTCGAGCACCCGCCGCACCTCCGCCAGCGCCTCGGGCGCAGGACCGGGCCGGTCCAGCCGCGCCACCAGGTCCAGGTGGTGGACGGCGGCCTCGACGGCCAGCGTGGACAGCAGGTCGTCGACGCGCAGGACGTGTCCCTGCGTCCGCACCAGGTCGTCGGGCCGCACCCGCCCGGCCATGACCCCCACGGCGGCGACCAGCTCGGCGTACACGGCGGCCAGCTCCGGGAGCCCGCCGGTGACGCTGGCCCGCACCCGGGTGCGCCAGGCGACGTCGGCGTCCTGCTCGGCGCTCGGCTGCCAGGACCGCCAGTAGGCGACCGCGTCACTGGTGGCCGGACCGCCCGCCGGGGTGGCCAGCGCGACCAGACCCCGGCGGGCGTCGTCCACCAGGTGCAGCGTGAGGTCGAGGACCGCCCAGCCGGTGCACCCGCTGGGCGCCCAGCCCTCCTCCGGCGTGAGGCCGGAGACGACGGCGGAGAGGGCGGCGGAGGTCGAGCCCAGCAGCTCCGGCGAGGTCACCGGAGCAGCCTGGCAGAGGATCAGTCCAGGCGCGGGCCGCGGGCGCGGACCTCCTCCACCGAGGTCATGGCGTCGCGGAGCTCGGTCAGCCAGGAGTCGGCGTGCTGGCCGACCAGGCGCACCGCCCACACCAGCGCCTCGGACCGCGACCGGGCCACGCCGGCGTCGACGAGGGTGTCGAGCACCAGCCGCTCGGGCTGGCGCAGCCGGGTCATGACCGGCACGGAGGCGTTGGTGAACACCTCGCGGACGTCCCCGCAGGCCGCGCCCCAGGCCACCGAGCGGCCGTAGCGCTCCTGGGCCGCGTCGGCGATCGCCATGCGCTGCTCGCGGGTGTCCTCGCGGAAGCGGGCGATCCGCCCCGCCCGCGCGGCGGCCGGGTCGCCCTCGCCGGCGTCGGGCTCGGCCAGCGTGCCGACGACGGTGATCTCGTCGCGGTCGACCACCAGGTCGACCGGCCCGGTGAACCAGCCGTCCGGCAGGCGGCCGGCGAACCAGCCGGCCACCTCGGCCCGGTCGACGTGTGGCGGGGTGTCGGCTCCCCGCCCTCCCGGGCCGCGGCCGCGGCCACCGGGGCCGCGCCCGCGGAAGCCGGGGGCGCCCATCCGGGCGAAGGGTGAGTCGGCGAAGCGGTGGTGTCCGTGCACGACGGCCTCCTGGAGTGCGGTGCTTACGTGATTACACGGTAAGACCCACGTGGTCGTCCGGGAAGACGTCGCGTGTGCGCCGAGAGCGGACACGGCCCGCCCCGGGCGGATGGTGGACGCCCGGGACGACGCGCACGACAGCTGCCACCCCGCATCAGGAGCGACCGTCCGGTCCTCGTCAGGTGTTGCCAGCTGGCGGGCCCGAGGATCGACAGCTGTGGGCGATGCGGGCCATGGTGGCCGCCCGCGCGTCGTCGCACTCTTCCAGCATCCGCAGTCCCCACCACCGATGCTGGAGGATCCCGTGGTCACCACCCGCACCCGCACCGCCGTCGTCCTCGCCGCCACCGCCGCCGTCGTGTCCGCGGCGGCCGCCCCGGCCTCCGCCGCCTCGTCCTGCGCCGTCGTCTGGGGCTCGACCCCGGAGACGGTGCAGGACCGCGGCGGCGGCGTGCTCGACGACGTCCGCGCCGGCCGCCACGACTGCTACGACCGGCTGGTCCTCGACCTGGCCGGGGTCGACGCCGCCGACGTCGGCTACGACGTCCGCTACGTGCCCGCGGTGTACGAGGACGCCTCGGGCCGCCCCGTGCCGCTGCGCGGCGCCGCCGACCTGCAGGTCGTCGTGCACACCCCCGCCCACGACGGGAACGGCGCGGCGACCTACGACCCGGCGGACGACGCCGAGGCCGTGGACGTCACCGGCTACCGCACCTTCCGCCAGGTCGCGTGGGCGCACTCCTTCGAGGGCTCGAGCACCGTCGGGCTCGGCGTCCGCGCCCGGCTCCCCTTCCGGGTCCTCGTCCTGGACGGCCCGGGGGGCGGCTCCCGCGTCACCGTCGACGTGGCGCACGCCTGGTGAGGAACGAGAGCGGGGCCGGCGGGTCGCCGGCCCCGTCCTCTGGACAGCCCTGAGTACAGGGTCCACACTCAGCACCGTGGCTGTGACCGAGGCGCTCTCCCTGTTCGGTGACCGGTGGGTGCTGCTCGTCGTCCGCGAGGCGGCGCTGGGCGTCCGGAGGTTCACCGACCTGCAGCAGACGACCGGCGCCCCGCGCACCGTCCTGGCCGACCGGCTGCGCCGGCTGGTGGCCGCCGGGGTGCTCGAGCAGCGCGAGTACGTGCTGCCGGGGGCCCGGCCGCGGTCCGAGTACGTCCTCACCCCGGCCGGGCGCGACCTGCTCCCGGTCCTGGCGGCCTTCTCCGACTGGGCGGCGCGGCACCTGGCCGACGACCGCCCGCCGGACGTGACCTACCAGCACGCCGGCTGCGGCGGCCACGTGGGCGCGCACCTGGTGTGCGACTGCGGGGCCGAGCTCACCCCGGGCGACCAGCTGGTCGCCTCCGTCCTCCGCGAGGGAGTCCGATGAGCACCACCCTGCCGTCCACCACCGACGCGACGTTCGCCGCCGACGTCCTCGCCAGCGACCTGCCCGTGCTCGTCGACTTCACCGCGTCGTGGTGCGGCCCCTGCCGCATGGTGACGCCGGTCCTCGAGCAGCTGGCCGCCGCCGAGCGCGACCGCCTGCGCGTCGTGCAGCTCGACGTCGACGCCAACCCGGAGGTCACCCGCGCGTACGCCGTCCTGGGCATGCCGACGATGAGCCTGTTCCGGGACGGCGAGGTCGTGACGACCATCGTCGGTGCCCGGCCGCGGGCGGCGATCGACCGGGCCCTCGAGCCGCACCTCGCGGCGCGCTGACCGGTGCGCCGGACGGACCTGCCCGCGTCAGCGCGCCGGCGGGTCGGTCCGGTCGTCGCGCCTGGGGCCCTCGATGGCGCGCGGCGCCTGCCGCAGCGTGTCGAGCAGGTCCTGGCCGGGCCGCCGGGGCGGGTCGACGAGCTCGGCCGGGGTGTCGGGGACGACGACCGTCGGCTCGTCGTCGGGGTCGAAGCTGCGCGGCAGCCTCTTCAGGTGCCCGGTCATCGACCTGACCAGCAGCGCCACGGCGACCAGCAGCACCAGGAGGAGGAACAGGCCCAGCGGGCCGGACTTGCCGACGTCCTCGGGCAGCTCCTGCTCGGCGAGGACGGCGCCCAGGGCGATGGCGGTCACGGGACCGGCACCTCGCTGCGGATGCCGGCGAACAGGTCGTCCTCCGGCGGGGTCGAGTCGACCAGCGAGCGGGCCAGCTCGTAGTCCTCGGTGGGCCACACCCGCTGCTGCAGGTCCATCGGGCAGGCGAACCAGCGGCCCTGGGGGTCGATCTGGGTGGCGTGCGCGATGAGCGCGGCGTCGCGGACCGGGAAGTACTCCGCGCAGGGCACCCGGGTGGTGACCCGGTGGCTCATGTCGCGCGCCGGGTCCCAGGTGGCCAGCCACTCCGCGTAGGGCGACTCGGCGCCGGTCTCGAGCATGGCCTCGTGCAGCGCCCGCGTGCGAGTCAGCGTGAAACCCATGTGGTAGTAGAGCTTGCTCGGCTGCCAGGGCTCCCCGAGGTCGGGGTAGCGCTCCGGGTCACCGGCCGCCTCGAAGGCGAGCACGGACACGTCGTGGGTCTTGACGTGGTCGGGGTGCGGATAGCCGCCCCGCTCGTCGTAGGTGAGCACGACGTGCGGGCGGAAGCGGCGGATGAGCGCCACCAGCGGCGCGGCCGCCTCCTCGGTGGGCACCAGCGCGAAGCAGCCCACGGGCAGCGGCGGCAGCGGGTCGCCCTCGGGCAGGCCGGAGTCGACGAAGCCGAGGAACTCCTGCTCGACGCCGAGGATCTCGCGCGCCTGGGCCATCTCCTCGGCGCGCAGCTGCGGCAGGCGCTCCCAGACCTCCGGGCGGTCGAGCGCCGGGTTGAGCACCGAGCCGCGCTCGCCGCCGGTGCACGTCGCCACCATCACCTGGACGCCCTCGGCGACGTACTTCGCCATCGTCGCCGCACCCTTGCTCGACTCGTCGTCGGGGTGGGCGTGCACGGCGAGCAGGCGCAACGGGTCCGCTTCGGTCACCGGACCAGTGTCCCCCGGCCGGGCCCGGGCACGCCGCGGACCCCGCCCTCCGGAGGGCTGGGTGTGCTGCGCGTCACTGTGCGGTCGGACACCTCCGACCGCCTCTGCCGGGCCCCGATCCGGGTGCGCCGGGTCCGTGCAGGGGCCCCACGGCCGGTGTTAGCTTGGCCGGATCGACGTCGTCGCCTCCTGGCCGGGAGGCGGCCCCCGAGCTGCAGGAGTCCCCCGCGTGACCACCCCCACTGAGAACGAGCAGGGCATCTGGCTGACCCAGGAGGCCCACGACCGGCTCAAGGCCGAGCTCGACCAGTTGGTGGCCGGACGGCCGGCCATGGCCGCCGAGATCAACGCCCGCCGCGAGGAGGGCGACCTCAAGGAGAACGGCGGCTACCACGCCGCCAAGGAGGAGCAGGGCAAGCAGGAGCACCGGATCCGGCAGCTCACCGACCTGCTCCGCAAGGCGCACGTGGGCGAGCCGCCGACGACGGCGACCACCGCCGAGCTCGGCACCGTGATCACCATCCGGTTCCAGGGCGACGACGAGACCGAGAAGTTCCTGCTCGGCTCGCGCGAGATCGCCGGCACCACCGACCTGGCCGTCTACTCCCCCGAGTCGGCGATGGGCGCGGCGATCCTCGGCGCGGAGCCGGGCACGTCGGTCACCTACCGGACGCCGAACGGCCGCGACATCACCGTCGAGGTCGTCGCCGTCGAGCCGTTCGTCCCCTGACCCGGGCCCCGCGCCCCGCCCTCGGCATGCCCCGCTCCCGGCGGGCGGAGAACACCGGCTTCGTCTGCGTGCACTGCGCCGCCGACGTCCCGGCGAACACCGACGGGCACTACCGCAACCACTGCCCGCGGTGCCTGTGGTCGCTGCACGTCGACGACCTGCCCGGCGACCGCGCCAGCGACTGCCGGGCGCCCATGGAGCCGATCGGGCTGGTCGAGAAGTCGGGCAAGGGCTGGCAGGTGGTGCACCGCTGCACGGCGTGCGGCCACCGCCAGCCCAACCGGCTCGTCCGCGACGGCGACGCCCCCGACGACCTCGACCTGGTGCTGGGACTCCCCTGGCTGTAGGCCTCACCCCGACGATCACGACGAGGTGGGGAGCAGCCCCCTCCGCCTGAGCAGCGGCGTCGGGTCGGCGTCGCGGCCGCGGACGGCGCGGAAGGCCTCCAGCGGGTCCACCGACCCGCCGCGGGACAGCAGCCGGTCCCGGAAGACGTCGCCGTTCTCCCGACGCAGCCCGCCGCGCTCCTTGAACCACTCCACGGTGTCGGCGTCGAGGACCTCCGACCAGATGTAGGAGTAGTAGCCGGCCGCGTAGCCACCGGCGAACACGTGCTGGAAGTACGTTGTCCGGTAGCGCGGCGGCACCAGGTCGGAGGCGACGCCGGCGTCGGCCAGCGCCCGGCGCTCGAACTCGGCGGGGTCGCCGACCTCGGTCTCAGGGGTGATCCGGTGCCAGGCCTGGTCGAGCAGGGTCGCGGCCAGGTACTCCACGGTCGCGAACCCCTCGCCCCACAGCGACGCGGCGTCGATCGCCTCGACGACGGCGGCCGGAAGCGGCTCCCCGGTCTCCACGTGCCGCGCGTAGTGCGCCAGGACCTCCGGCCACAGCGCCCACACCTCGTTGACCTGGCTGGGGAACTCGACGAAGTCCCGCGGCACCGCGGTGCCGGCGAAGCGCGGGTAGGTGACCGCCGAGCTCAGCCCGTGCAGCGCGTGGCCGAACTCGTGGAACAGGGTGTTGACCTCGTCGAGGGTCAGCAGCGTCGGCCGGCCCTCCGGGGCGCGGGCCACGTTGAGGTTGTTGACGACGACCGGCCGGGTGCCCAGCAGCCGCGACTGGGGGACGAACGAGCTCATCCACGCCCCGCCCCGCTTGCCCTCGCGAGCGGTGAAGTCGCCGAGGTAGAGGCCGACCGCCTCGCCGTCGGGCCCGCTGACCTCCCAGACGCGGACGTCGGGGTGGTAGCCGGCCAGGTCCGGGCGCGGGGTGAAGCGGTAGCCGTAGAGGAGCTCTGCGGCCCGGAAGACGCCGTCGACCAGGACGCGGTCGAGCTCGAACCACGACCGCAGCGCCGTGGTGTCCACCGAGTACCGCTCGGCGCGCACGCGCTCGCTGTAGAACGCCCAGTCCCAGGCGGCCAGCTCGGTCACGCCGTCGCGGGCGGCCAGCTCGGCCAGCACCTCGGCCTCGGCCCGGGCGTTGGCCGTCGCCGGGCCGACCATCGAGGCGAGCATCGCGTCGACGGCGGCAGTGCTGCCGGCGGTCTGGTCGGCGAGCACCAGGTCGGCGTGGGTGGCGAAGCCGAGCAGCCGCGCGCGCTCGGCCCGGGCGCGGGCGATGCGCGCGGCGACCGGCCCGTTGTCGTGCTCCCCGGACGACGCCCGGCCCACCGACGCCTCGAACACGCGGCGCCGCAGCTCCCGGTCCCGCAGCTTGGCCAGCACCGGCTGACCGGTGGGCAGGAGCAGCGGCAGGAGGTACCCGTCGAGGCCGCGGTCGGCGGCGGCGCGGGCCGCGGCGGCGACCTCCTCCTCGGAGAGCCCGTCGAGCTCGGCGGCGTCGGCGACCCGGACGGCGGCGGCCTCGGTGGCCAGTTGCAGGTTCTGCCCGAACCGGGTCGACAGCTCCGAGAGCTCCCGGTTCAGCTCCGACAGGCGGGCCCGCCCGTCCTCGTCGAGGCGCGCGCCGGCCAGCACCCGGTCGAGGTGGTGGCGCTCGACCAGCCGGACCGCCTCCGCGTCGAGGCCGCAGGTGTGGCGGGCCTCGTGGACGGCGTCGACCCGGGCGAACAGCGCCGGGTCGAGCCGCAGCAGGTCGGCGTGCGCGGCCTCCAGCGGCGCGAGCTCCCGCTCGATCTCGCGCAGCCGCGGGCTCGACAGCGACGACGAGAGGTTGCCGAACACCGCCTCGGCCCGCGCCAGCAGCCGGCCGGAGCGCTCCAGCGCCACGATCGTGTTCTCGAAGGTCGGCGCCTGCGCCGACCCGGTGATCCCCGCGACCTCGGCCCGCTGCTCGGCCATCCCGGCGAGCACCGCCTCGCGGCAGTCCTCCAGGGAGATGTCGGCGAACGGCGGCAGCCGGAAGGGCAGGGGCGACTCGGCGAGGAGGGGGTTGGACGCGGCAGGGGCGGGGTCGGCGGCGCTCATCACGTCCCATCCTGCGCCCCCGCCGCGCCGGCCCTCCCGGAGGCCTCCGGCTCGACCCGTCCCGGCCTCAGCGGCTGGCGGTCCGCCGGTAGATCCGGACCGACAGCGGCACGAAGACCGCCAGCAGCAGCACCGACCAGATCACCGTGTACAGCACCGGGTGCTGCAGCGACCACGCGTCGGAGGTCTCCAGCACCGGCGCCGTGTTGCCGAACAGCTGCCGGGCGGCCTGCACGACCGCCGACACCGGGTTCCAGTCGGCGATCACCTTGAGCAGCGTCGGGAAGTTGTTCGTCGGCACGAACGTGTTGGCGATGAAGGTCAGCGGGAAGATCACGATGAAGCTGGCCTGCTGCACCACCTCCGGGGTCCGCACGAGCAGCCCCACGGTGGCCATCAGCCAGCTCATGGCGTAGGCGAACAGCAGCAGCAGGGCGAAACCGGCCAGGGCCTCGAGCGCCGAGGAGTGGATCCGCCAGCCCACGATCAGCCCGGTCACGCTCATGACCACGATGGACAGCGCGTTGAGCGCCAGGTCGGCGACCGTCCGGCCGACCAGGACCGCCGAGGACGCCATCGGCAGCGAGCGGAAGCGGTCGATCAGGCCCTTCTGCAGGTCCTCGGCGAGGCCGGCCCCGGTGATCGTGCTCCCGAAGACGATCGTCTGGGCGAAGATCCCCGGCAGCAGGAACTCGGCGTAGCTGATGCCCTGGATGGGGACGGCGCTGCCGAAGACGTAGCGGAACAGCAGCACGAACATGATCGGCGACAGCGTCGCGAAGACGATGAGCTCCGGGACCCGCCGGACCTTGACCAGGTTGCGGCGGGTGATCGTGAGGCCGTCCTCGACGGCGACGGACAGCGCGCTCATCGGGCACTCCCTGCGGTCTGGGCCGGCACGCGCCCGGCGGCCGGCGCGGCGGTGTCGCCGGCGCCGTCCTCCGCCGCGTGGCCGGTGAGGGTGAGGAACACGTCGTCGAGGTCGGGCCGGCGCAGCCCGACGTCGAGCACCTCCACGTCGCTCGCGGCCAGCAGCCGCAGCGCCTCGGCGAGGGCGTCGGTACCCCCGCGCACCGGCACGCTCAGCCGGCGGGTCTGCTCGTCGACCTGCGGGTCGCCGGCCGCCAGGGGCGCGAGCAGGGCGGCGGTGCCGACCAGGTCGCCGACGTGGCCGACGGTGAGCTCCAGCCGCTGGCCGCCGACCTGCGCCTTGAGCTCGTCGGCGGTGCCGCGGGCGATGACCCGGCCGTGGTCGATGACCACCATCCGGTCGGCCAGCCGGTCGGCCTCCTCGAGGTACTGCGTGGTCAGCAGGATCGTCGCCCCGCCGCCGGCGAGGTCGGCGATGAACTCCCACATGCCCAGCCGGCTGCGCGGGTCGAGCCCGGTGGTCGGCTCGTCGAGGAACAGCACCCGCGGGCGGGCGATCAGCGAGGCGGCGATGTCGAGGCGCCGGCGCATGCCGCCCGAGTACGTCTTCGCCGGCCGCGTGGCGGCGTCGGTCAGGTCGAAGCGCTCGAGCAGCTCGCCGGCCCGCGCCCGCGCCTCCCGCTTGCCCAGCCGGTACAGCCGGCCGACCATCTCGAGGTTCTCGAAGCCGGTGAGGTACTCGTCGACCGCGGCGTACTGGCCGGTCAGCCCGATGAGCGAGCGCACCCGGCCGGGCTCGCGGACGACGTCGACGCCGGCCACCTCGGCGCGGCCGCCGTCGGGCACCAGCAGCGTGCTCAGGATGCGGACGACCGTCGTCTTCCCCGCGCCGTTGGGCCCAAGCAGCCCGAGGACGCTGCCCTCCGGGACGGTCAGGTCGACACCGGCGAGCGCGGTGTTGGCGCCGAAGCGCTTCTGCAGTCCCTCGACGAGGATGGCGTCGCTCATGAGGGCAACGGTAGGTGTGGGCACCGACGCTCCGAGAGCCCGCCGTGCCGGCGGTGTACCAGGTCCATGCCCTACCGACCGCGGCAGCGCGCCGAACTCATCGCCGGCCCCGGACGACCCCCTCGCGCGGGGTCCTTCACCCGGCGGTGACCTCGTAGCCGGCGTGGTCGAGCGCGGCGAGGACCTCCCCGGCGTGGGCGGGCCCGCGTGTCTCCAGGACGACGAAGACCTCCACCTCCCCGAGCCCCAGGCGGGTGGCGGTGCGCTCGTGCTCGACCTCCAGCACGTTCGCGCCGACGTCGGCCAGCGCCGCGAGGACCGCCGCCAGCGAGCCCGGACGGTCGGGCACGCGCAGCCGCAGCCGCAGGTAGCGGCCGGCCGCGGCCATGCCGTGCTGCACCACCTTGAGCATGAGCACCGGGTCGATGTTGCCGCCGGAGACCACCGCCACCACCGGCGGCGCGAACGCGGCCGGGTCGGCCAGCACCGCGGCGACCGCCGCGGCCCCCGCCGGCTCGACGACGAGCTTGGCGCGCTCCAGGCAGAACAGCAGCGCCCGGGAGAGGTCCTCCTCGCTCACCGTGCGCACCTCGTCGACCAAATCCCGGACGTGGGCGAGGGTGAGCTCCCCGGGCGCCCCGACCGCGATGCCGTCGGCCATCGTCGTCATCCCGGCCAGCGGCACCGGCCGCCCCGCGGCCAGCGACCCCGGGAACGCGGCGGCCGCCTCGGCCTGCACCGCCACCACCCGCACGTCGGGCCGGCGGTCCTTCACCGCCGCCGCGATGCCCGAGACCAGCCCGCCGCCGCCGGTGCAGACGGCGACCGTGGCGACGTCCGGGCACTGCTCGAGGACCTCCAGCCCGACCGTCCCCTGCCCGGCGATGACGTCCGGGTGGTCGAACGGGTGGATGAACACCGCACCGGTCCGCTCGGCGTGCTCGACGGCGGCGGCCAGCGCCTCGGTGAGCGTGTGCCCGGTCAGCCGCGCCTCCGCGCCGTAGCCGCGGGTGGCGGCCACCTTGGGCAGCGGCGCGCTCTCCGGCATGAACACCGTCGCCCGCACGCCGACCATGCGGGCGGCCAGGGCGACCCCCTGCGCGTGGTTGCCCGCGCTCGCCGCCACGACACCGCGCGCCCGCTCGTCGGCCGACAGCCGGGCCAGCCGCGTGTAGGCCCCGCGGAACTTGAACGAGCCGGTCCGCTGCAGGTTCTCGCACTTGAGCCAGACCGGCCCCCCGACCCGCTCGGCGAGGGCCCGGGAGTGCTCCAGCGGCGTCCGCCGCACGACCCCCTCGAGCAGCGCCGCCGCCGCGGCGACGTCGGCCCCGCCGACCAGCGGGGTTCCGCCCCCCTCCCCCGCGGTCACGGCCATGCCGGGATCCTCGCAGGGGAGGACGGCGAACGGCGCCCGCACCGTCGGCAGCCGTCGTACCGTGTCGGGGGTGACGGACAGCGCCTCCCCAGGGGCCCCAGCGCAGACCCCACCCGCACCCACGACCCTCGGCGAGCTCCGCGCCGGCGGAGCCGCCTTCCGGCCGGTCAAGGCCGAGATCCGCGCCAACCTGCTCGCCCGCCTCGGCGCGGGCCAGCCCACCCTGCCCGGCATCGTCGGCTTCGAGGACACCGTCGTGCCCGAGGTCGAGCGGGCGCTCATCGCCGGCCACGACCTCGTCCTGCTGGGCGAGCGCGGCCAGGGCAAGACCCGCCTCATCCGCACCCTCGTCGGCCTGCTCGACGAGTGGACCCCGGTGCTGGCCGGCAGCGAACTCAACGAGCACCCGCTGGCACCGATCAGCGTGTGGGCGCACCGCCAGATCGCCGAGCACGGCGACGACACCCCGGTCGGCTGGCTGCACCGCAGCGAGCGCTACGGGGAGAAGCTGGCCACCCCCGACACCAGCGTCGGCGACCTCATCGGCGACGTCGACCCGATCAAGGTGGCCGAGGGCCGCACGCTGGGCGACCCCGAGACCGTCCACTACGGCCTGGTGCCCCGCACCAACCGCGGCATCTTCAGCGTCAACGAGCTGCCCGACCTCGCCGAGCGCATCCAGGTCGCGCTGCTCAACGTGCTGGAGGAGCGCGACATCCAGATCCGCGGCTACCGGGTGCGGCTGCCGCTGGACCTGCTGCTCGTGGCCAGCGCCAACCCCGAGGACTACACCAACCGCGGGCGGATCATCACCCCGCTCAAGGACCGCTTCGGCGCCGAGGTGCGCACCCACTACCCGATCGAGCTGGCCGACGAGGTCCGCCTGCTGCGCCAGGAGGCGCACACGTCGTGGCTGGGCGGGCCGAGCCGGCACGACGCCTTCGACGCGCCCGTCGTCCCCGAGCACCTGCTGGAGATCGTCGCCCGCTTCACCCGGCTGGTGCGCGAGTCCAGCCACGTCGACCAGCGCTCCGGCGTCAGCGCCCGGTTCGCCATCGCGGGGCTGGAGACCGTGGCCGCCTCCGCCGTCCGCCGGGCCGCCGTCGCCGGGGAGACCCGGCCGGTCGCCCGCGTGGTCGACCTGCCGGGGATCGTCCCGGCCAGCCGCGGCAAGGTCGAGTTCGCCGACGCCGGCAGCGACCCGGACGACGAGCGCGAGCTCGAGGTGCTCGAGCACCTGCTGCGGCAGGCCACCGCGCAGACCTTCCGCGCCCGCTGCGGCGGCCTGGACCTGACCGGCCTGCAGGAGCACTTCACCGGCGGGGAGACGGTCGAGTCCGGTGAGCTGGTGCCCGGCGCGGCGCTGCTCGGCCAGCTCGGCACCATCCCGAAGCTCGCCGAGCTGCTGGGCCGCCTCGGCGTCCCCGAGGGCGAGGAGTCGGCCGAGCAGGCCGCCGCCGCCGTCGAGTTCGCCCTCGAGGGCCTCTACCTCACCCGCCGGCTGGCCAAGGACACCGACGGCACCCGCACGGTGTACGGGGCCTGAGGTGACGCGCCGGCCCGGGAGGGGCTACCGGTACGGACGCTGGCGGGGCGGGCCCGACCCGCTGGCCCCGCCCTACGACCTGGGCAGCGCCGTCGACGAGATCGGCGACTCGGTGCTCGGCGGCAGCGGGGTCCGCGAGGCGCTGCGCGAGCTGCTGCGCCGCGGCATGGACGGCCGCCGCGGCCTCGACGAGCTGCGCCGGTCGGTCCGCGACCGGCTGCGGCAGGCCCGCACCGCCGGCCGGATGGACGGCACCCTGCAGGAGGTCCGCGAGCTGCTGGACCGGGCGCTGGAGGCCGAGCGCCGGGAGCTGTTCCCCGACCCGGACGACGCCGCCCGCCTGGCCGAGGCCGAGCTCGACGCGCTGCCGCAGGACACCGCGGGCGCCGTCCGCGCGCTCAAGGACTACCCGTTCCGCTCGGCGGAGGCGCAGCAGGCCTACGACCAGATCCAGGACCTGCTGCGCCGGGAGGTGCTCGACAGCTCCTTCGCCAACATGAAGCAGGCGCTGCAGAACGCCACCGAGGGCGACATGCAGGCGGTCAAGGACATGGTCGCCGACCTCTCCCAGCTGCTCGACGCGCACAACCGCGGCGAGGACACCGACGAGCAGTTCCGCGAGTTCATGGACAAGCACGGGCAGTTCTTCCCCGACGACCCGCAGTCGGTCGACGAGCTGGTCGACTCCCTCGCCCGCCGGGCCGCGGCGCAGGAGCGGATGATGGCCGGCCTGTCGCCGGAGCAACGCGCGGAGCTGGCCGACCTGATGGCGCAGACCATGTCCGACCTGGGGCTGGCCAGCGAGATGGCGCACCTGCAGGACGCGCTGCGCCAGGCCCGCCCGGACCTGCCGTGGGGGCAGCGCGGCCAGGTGCCCGACGGCGAGCAGTCCCTCGGCCTGGGTGACGCCACCAGCGCCGTCGCGGAGCTGGCCGACCTCGAGGCGCTGTCCAACCAGCTCTCGCAGGGCTACGCCGGCGCCTCGCTGGCCGACGTCGACGAGGAGCTGCTGGAGCAGGCACTGGGCCGGGAGGCGGTCGACGACCTCGCCGCGCTGCGCCAGATGGAGCGCGAGCTGGAGCGGCAGGGCTACCTCAACCGCTCCGACGGCAAGCTCGAGCTCTCGCCCAAGGCGGTCCGCCGGCTCGGCGCCACCGCGCTGCGGCGGGTGTTCGCGAAGCTCGACGCCACCGGCCGCGGCGAGCACGACGTCGCCGACGCCGGGTCGGCCGGGGAGCTCACCGGCAGCTCGCGGGAGTGGCAGTTCGGCGACGAGCAGCCGCTCGACGTCGTCCGCACGGTCCGCAACGCGGTGCTGCGCACCGCCGGCGACCCGCGGGGGGACGGCGAGCGGCGGGTGCGCATCGCCGTCGAGGACTTCGAGGTCGTCGAGACCGAGCGGCGCACCGGGGCCGCCGTCGCGCTGCTGGTCGACCTGTCCTACTCGATGGCGCTGCGCGGCACGTGGGGCGCGGCCAAGTCGACGGCGATGGCGCTGCACTCCCTGGTGACCACGCGGTTCCCGCAGGACGCGATCCAGATCATCGGGTTCTCCTCCACCGCGCAGGTGCTCAAGCCCGAGACGCTCGCCGAGCTCTCCGTGGACACGCTGCAGGGCACCAACCTGCAGCACGGGCTGATGCTGGCCCGCCGGTTCCTGGCCCGGCACCGCGACGCCGAGCCGGTGGTCCTGGTGGTCACCGACGGCGAGCCGACGGCGCACCTGGAGGAGGACGGCACGCCGTACTTCTGCTGGCCGCCGATGCCCGAGACGATCGCCAAGACCGTCGCCGAGGTCGAGCGGGTGGCCCGGTCGGGCGCGACGCTCAACGTGTTCGCGCTCGACCCCGAGCCCGGGCTGGTGCACTTCGTCCACGACATCACGGCGCGCGCCGGCGGGCGGGTGTTCACCCCCGACAGCGAGCGGCTGGGCGAGTACGTCGTCGCCGACTACCTGCGCACCCGCCGGGGCCGACGGGCCCGCTGAAGGACCCTCCTGCCCCCCACACCTCGCAGGACCGGTGCGGGCCCCTGCGGGAGGGCCACCTCGACGGGAGGAGACCGTGACGATGACCGCCGACGCCCGGACCACGGTGACCGTCGCGCAGGTCCCGGTCGACGTCGTCCTGCCGCTGCGCAGCGCGGTGCTGCGCGGCGGCGGGCCGGCGGGCATGCCCGGCGACGACGACCCGGCCACCGTGCACCTGGCCGCGCGCACCGCCGACGGCGCGGTGGCCGGCGTCGTCCGGCTCTCCCCCGCCCCGTGCCCGTGGCGGCCCGACGCCCGGGCGCCGTGGCAGCTGCGCGGCATGGCCACCGACCCCGCGGTGCGCGGCTCGGGCGCCGGCCGGGCGCTGGTCGAGGCCTCGCGGGCGCTGGTCGCCGCGCGCGGCGGCGACCTGCTCTGGTGCGACGCCCGGGTGGGCGCCGTCGGCTTCTACGAGCGGATGGGGTTCACCGTGGTGACCGGCGAGTACGACAAGCCGGGCATCGGCCCCCACCGCGGCATGCTCAGCGACGTCCCGGGTGCGACCCGCTCGAGCTGATCCCGGGGATCCGGCCCGCGCGGAAGGCGTCGACGAAGAGCCGGTGGTCCTCCTGGGTCCGGCGGGCGTAGGAGTGCGCGAAGTCGACCAGGTCGGCGACGAACTCCTCGCGGCGGCCGCCGATCATCCCGACGATCGCCTCCTCGGTCTGGAAGTCGACGAGCGTGTGGTCGCTGTCGACGTCGCCCACGCAGTGCACCTTCGCCGTCGCCCGGCCCAGCTGGGCCAGCACCGGCGCCATCTCGTCGGGCTCGGTGAGGTCGTCCCAGTCCAGGTCGACCTCGTAGGGCGACAGCTCCTGGACGACGAAGCCGACGCCGGCGATCTCGGTGTGGCCCAGGAACTGCGAGGCGTTGGCCTGCAGCGCCCGCTGGCTGACCGCCGTCCGGTGCCCGTGGTGCTCGAACCAGCTCCCGAGCCGGGGGTCGCGGACGATCCGGCTGGGCGCGGCCACGTTGCCCTGCTTGAGCGAGAGGACGACGTCGTTCTCCAGCGCCTGGTCGTAGCCCTCGAGCAGCACGTTGTAGGCGGGGAGCCCGGCGCTGCCGATGCCGAAACCGCCGGTGCCGATGACGTCCTTGACGTCGTAGGCGACGTCGCGGCGGCGCACCGGCGGCACCACCGTCCCCCGCCAGCGCTCCAGCGCGGCGAGCACCGTCCGCCGCTCGGCGTCGTCCAGCCGGCGGACGCGCCCGCCGTCGGCGAAGCGCCGCTCGTAGTCCTCGACGACGGTCATCCGGTCCAGCAGCGACCCCCGGGTGCGCGTGGTCGTCTCGAGGATGGCCTCCCGGACGGCGCCCTCGGTGCTGGCCGCGGTGAGGGCGAACGAGCGGTCCTCGTCGGAGCGCGTGAAGGCCTCGACCTGGTCGAGGTAGGCCCGCAGGTAGGTGCCCAGCAGGTCGCCGATGACGTCGTCACCCAGGGCCTTGCTCCACGCCAGCAGCGCGAAGCTGGCGACGAAGCGGCGCAGGTCCCAGCTGACGTGACCGACGTAGGCCTCGTCGAAGTCGTTGACGTCGAAGACGATCCGCCCGGCGCCGTCCATGTAGGTGCCGAAGTTCTCCGCGTGCAGGTCGCCCTGGATCCAGACGCGGCTGGTCCGCTCGTCGCACCAGCGGTCCTCGAGGGCGTCCATGTCGGCGTAGAAGAGGCAGGCGCTGCCGCGGTAGAAGGCGAACGGGTCGGCGGCCATCTTGCGGAACTTGGTGCGGAAGGCGTCGGCGTCGGCGGCCATCAGCTCGGAGAAGGCGTCGACCAGGACGTCGACGATCACCCCCGGCCGGTCACCTGCAGTTCCCTCGGAGGACACCCGTCGGGGGGATTCGGACACGGGGGGCACCGTAGAGGCTCGATAGCCTGCGGGACAGACGGTTGCGAGGCGCGACGATCGGGGTCGGCGGTGACACGAGCGGGCACGGCACGGCGGTGGGCGGCCGGTGCCGCCTACGGGGGCGGCGGGGCCGGGCTGGCCGGTGCCGGGCTGTTCGGGGTGCTGCGGCTGCAGGCCCGGGCGGCCCGCCGCAGGGTCGAGGCGCGCACCTCCAAGCAGGACCCGCCCTCCGGTGACGGCGTCTACGGCCGCCGGCGCGGCAAGCCCCTGGTGTTCACCGTCCTCGGCGACTCCAGCGCCGTCGGCCTGGGCGTCGACCGCGCCTCGGAGACCCCCGGCGCGCTGCTGGCCGCCGCGCTGGCCGAGCTGGCCGAGCGGCCCGTGCGGCTGCGCCGCCTCGCCGTCTCGGGCGCGGAGTCCTGCGAGCTGGACCCGCAGGTCGACCGGGCCCTGGCCGAGCACCCCGACGTCGTCCTGATCATGATCGGCGCCAACGACGTCACCACCCGCACCCGGCCGTCGGTCTCGGTGCGCCACCTCGGCGACGCCGTCCGGAGGCTGCGGGAGGCCGGCGCGCAGGTCGTCGTCGGCACCTGCCCCGACCTCGGCACGGTCCGCCCGATCGGGCAGCCGCTGCGGCTGCTCGCCCGGCGGTGGAGCCGGCAGCTGGCCGCGGCGCAGACGATCGCCGTGGTCGAGGCCGGGGGGCGCACGGTCTCCCTGGGCTCGGTGCTCGGCCCCAGCTTCGCGCAGGACCGCACGCTGTTCAGCGTGGACGAGTTCCACCCCAGTGCGGCCGGCTACGCCTCGGCGGCCGCGGTGATCCTGCCCGCGCTCGCCGACGCGGTCGGCGTCTGGCCCGCCCACGCCGAGGGCCGCCGGCGGCGCCGGGGCGCCGTCCGCCCCGTCGCCCGGGCCGCGGCACGCGCGGCCGGCCGGCCGGGCACCGAGGTCCGCGCCACCGAGGTCCGCGGCTCGCAGACCGGCCCGCTGGGCACCTGGGCGCGGCTGCTGCGCCGCCGCCCGAGCGAGCTGCCGACCCCCGACCCGGCCCCCGTCCCCGAGGTGCCGGTCGGCTGAGGGCGGACCCCGCGGCGGGCCCTGCGGCGGGGGACCTGCCGCGAGGGCCGTCCCCGCACGTCACCGGCCGGGGACGGGACCCGGAGGGTGGCCGCGGTCGGCGTGAGCCGCGCCACACCCGGAGAACCGAACGGGGTTCTAGCGGTCTCCGGCCGGCTACCCGGGGGTAGTTTCCCGGGTGACCCGACGCCCGGCACCCCCGGCCGGGCCCCCCTCATCGTGGAGGACCCCATGCCCGAAGCAGTCATCGTCGCGACCGCGCGCTCGCCCATCGGGCGGGCGTTCAAGGGGTCGCTGAAGGACCTCCGCCCCGACGACCTGGCCGCCACCATCGTGCGGGCCGCACTCGACAAGGTGCCCGCGCTGGACCCGGCCGACATCGACGACCTGATCCTCGGCTGCGGCCTGCCCGGCGGCGAGCAGGGCCACAACATGGGCCGCGTGGTCAGCGTGCTGCTCGGCATGGACCACCTGCCCGGCGCCACGATCACCCGCTACTGCTCCTCCTCGCTGCAGACCACCCGCATGGCCATGCACGCCATCCGGGCCGGGGAGGGCGACGTGTTCATCTCTGCGGGCGTGGAGATGGTGTCGCGGTTCGTGAAGGGCAACAGCGACTCGCTGCCCGACACCCAGAACCCGGCCTTCGCCGACGCGCAGACCCGGGTGGCCAAGACCGCCGAGAGCGGCGCGGACACGTGGACCGACCCGCGGGAGAACGGCGAGATCCCGGACGTCTACATCGCCATGGGCCAGACCGCGGAGAACCTGGCGCTGCTCAAGGACGTCTCCCGGCAGGACATGGACGAGTTCGCCGTCCGCAGCCAGAACCTGGCGGAGAAGGCACTCGCCGAGGGCTTCTGGGAGCGGGAGATCACCCCGGTCACCACGCCCGACGGCACCGTCGTCAGCAGGGACGACAGCCCGCGCGCCGGCACCACGCTGGAGGGCATCTCCGGCCTCAAGCCGGTGTTCCGCCCCGACGGCCGGGTGACCGCCGGCAACGCCTGCCCGCTCAACGACGGCGCCGCCGCGGTGGTGGTCATGAGCGACACCAAGGCCCGCGAGCTCGGCCTCACCCCGCTGGCGCGGATCGTCTCCACCGCGGTGACCGGCCTGTCGCCGGAGATCATGGGCTACGGGCCGGTCGACGCCTCGGAGCTGGCCCTGCAGCGGGCGGGGATGACGATCGGCGACATCGACCTCGTCGAGATCAACGAGGCGTTCGCCGCACAGGTCATCCCGAGCTACCGCGACCTGGGCATCGACGTCGACAAGCTGAACGTGCACGGCGGCGCCATCGCCGTCGGCCACCCGTTCGGCATGACCGGCGCCCGCATCACCGGCACGCTGATCAACGGCCTGCAGACCAGGGACGCGACGATGGGCCTGGAGACCATGTGCGTCGGTGGCGGCATGGGCATGGCGATGGTGCTCGAGCGCCTCTCCTGAAGCCCCCGACGATCACGGCGCCGTGACCGCCCACCGGGGTCCCGGCGCCGTGATCGCGGTGTACCCGGCCCCGGAACGGCCAGTGGCCCGGCCCCCCGCGAGGGGGACCGGGCCACTGTTCCGTGGTGCGGGTCCTAGTTGTCCTGGAAGTAGGACAGCAGCCGCAGGATCTCCAGGTACAGCCAGACGACCGTGACCAGCAGGCCGAAGGCGATGTACCAGGCGAACTTGGCCGGGGCGCCGCGGCGGATGGCCTCGTCGGCCATGTCGAAGTCGAGCAGCAGCGAGAAGGCCGCCACACCGATCACGACGAGGCTGAACACGATGGCCAGCGGGCCGCCGTCACGCAGGCCCAGACCGCCGGGGACGAAGAAGCCGACCACCAGGTTGACCAGCACCAGGGCCAGGACGCCGAACAGCGCGCCCACGACCCAGCGGGTCAGCTTCGGGGTGACCCGGATGGCGCCGGTCTTGTAGACCACCAGCATCCCGGCGAAGACACCGAAGGTGCCGATCACCGCCTGGACGACGATCCCGGGGTAGATGCTGTTGAAGGCCTCGCTGATGGCGCCGAGCGCGACACCGTAGAGCGCGCCGTAGGCGAGGGTGGCCGCCGGGTTGGCGATCTGCTTGAAGCTGATCACCAGGCCCAGGACGAAGGCCACGAGCACCGCGGGCAGCGCCAGGCCCCACGCGGCCTGGCCGGGCAGCGCCCAGACCACGGCCGCCGCGAGGACGGTGACGAGGAACGACAGGCCCGTCTTCTGGACGACGTCGTCCATCGTCATGTAACGGGTGGCCGGCGGGCTGTAGGGCGAGCCGGCGTAGGGCGCGGCCGCGCCGTACTGGTCCTGCGGGGCGCCGTGGGGCTGGCCGTACTGCTGGCCGTACTGCTGGCCGTACTGCTGGCCGTAGCCCGGGGCGGCGTAGCCCTGCTGGCCGTACTGCTGGCCGTACTGCTGGCCGTAGCCCGGAGCGCCGTAGCCCTGCTGACCGTACGGCTGGCCGTACTGCTGGCCACCGCCGGACGCGGCGTTGGCGAAGCCCCGGCCGAAGACGGGGTTGTGGCTGGGCATCGTCATCTCCTCGAGGTGACTGGTCGGTCCGTGGGCTGCGTCCTCGCAACCCACCCGGTCCTTACAACGCAGCAGGTGGCCTGCGCGTTCCGCGCGGGGCGCGCCACCCCGTCGGGTGACCGGAGACGCCGGGGGCGCGGCACCGTGCGGTGCCGCGCCCCCGGGTGGTGCCGGGTGGCGCGCTCAGGAACCGGCGCCGGGCTCCCCGACCGCCAGCGTGAAGGCGGCGTAGGCGATGGCGTCGGCGTTGAGGTCGAGGACCCCCTGGTCCAGGTTGCTGATGTCGTCGCAGGCCTGGTGGTAGCACGGGTCGTAGGCCTCGCCGGCCACCCCGCCGTACACGGCTGCCTGCTCCTCGGTCTTCACGCCCTCGGCCCCGGTGAACAGGCCACCGCTGGGGACGCCGGCGTCGGCGAAGGCCTGGTAGTCGCTGCGCCCGTCGAACTCGGTGTCCTCCGCCGCGAGGCCCCGGTCGGTGTAGAACGTCCGGAACAGCTGCTCGAGCGCCGCCGACTCGTCGGTCACGTACCCCTCGGGGGCCTCGAACGTCGAGCCGTCGCCGTCGTAGACGAAGCGGACGTAGTTCGGCGAGCCGACCATGTCGAAGTTCAGGTAGGCCGAGATCCGGTCGATCTCCTCCTGCGGGAGGCCCTCGACGTAGTGGGTGGACCCGAGCAGACCCGACTCCTCCGCACCCCACCACGAGAAGCGCAGCGTGGCCTCCGGCTGCACCTCCCGCAGGTTCTCGGCCACCTCGAGGATCGCCGCGCTCCCGCTGCCGTTGTCGTTGATGCCCGGGCCCTCGGGGACCGAGTCGAGGTGGGCGCCCAGCTGGACGACCTCGTCGGTGCGACCGGGCAGCTCGGCGATGACGTTCTCGGTCTCCCGCGTGCCGGTCTCGGCCTCGACGGTGAAGGTGACCTCGGTGCCGGGGGCGGTCAGCTCCTGGCCGACGGCGAAGGACACCCCGATGGTCGGCAGCGCGGCCGGGTCGGTGAGGGTGCCGGCGATGACGCCCTCGTTCTCGGGGGTGCCCCGGTTGACCACGACGACGCCGGCCGCCCCGGCCGCGTCGGCGTTGGCGACCTTCACGGCGAAGGTGCACGTCCCGCGCTGGACGAGGGCGATGCCGCCCTCGGGGAACCCGGTGAAGTCCTCCGCCTCGCACCCGCTGGTGCTGGTGTCGGTGGGGGCCAGCGGGTCGCCGAGGTCGACGGGGACGACGGTGCCGGCGGCGGTCCCGACCGCGGAGTACTCGACGGTCGCGAAGTCCGTCCCCGCCACGTAGTCCCGGGGCTCGGGCGCGGTGCGGCTGAAGGTCTCCCCGGTCAGCTCGAAGAAGTCGAAGCTGAAGGGCTGGCGGGTCACCTCGTAGCCGGCCTGCTCGAGGCGCTGCTGCACGTAGTCGGCCGAGGCGGTGAAGCCGGGGGTGCCCGAGGCGCGGGTGCCCCCGTTGGCGTCGGCGACGTCCTGCAGCGCCTTCAGGTGCTCGTTGACGCCCTCGACCGTGACGCACTCGAGCAGCTCGTCGACCGTGTTGTTGGTGCGGTGCTCGCACCCGTCGGACGCGGTGGCCGGCAGCGCGGTGACCACGCCGCCGGCCAGCGCCAGTGCACCGGCGGTACCGGCCACGGCGATGCGGGACCGGCGGCGTGGATGGAACTGGCTCATGGACTTCCCCCTCGGACTCGGGTGGGCCTCGTCGCCCACCCGCCGCCAGCCTGTCAAGGAGCTCACAGGGGACGTCAAGTCCTGGACATCCCCGCGCCGGTGCGGTATAGCAGCGCACGACGTCCTGGTCAGGGGCGTGCCGGCGCCGGTGAGGTCAGCCCACGGCGACACGGTGCCCCCGGTGGGGTTCGAACCCACACTGTGACCCTTTTAAGGGGCCTGCCTCTGCCGGTTGGGCCACGGGGGCGCACCGCCGCGGGCCCGACGGCCCCGGCGGGGTGGTCAGCGGGCCTGGGCGCGGTCGGCCTCCATCGGCGCCGGCATCTGCCGGGTGCCGCCGCTGCTCGCGGCCGTGACGAACTCCCGCCGCGGGTCCTGCAGCTGGCCCAGGGCGATGACCTCGCGGCGGAACACCGAGGCCAGCGTCCAGTCGGCGACCACCCGCGCCTTGCGGTTGAACGTCGGCACGCGGCTGACGTGGTACGTGCGGTGCATGAACCAGGCCGGCCAGCCCTTGAGCTTGACGCCGTAGACCTGCGCGACCCCCTTGTGCAGGCCGAGGCTGGCCACCGACCCGGCGTACTCGTGCCGGTAGGCCCGTGGCTCCTGGCCGGAGAGGACCGCGACGATGTTGTCGGCCAGCTGCTTGGCCTGGCGGACGGCGTGCTGCGCGTTGGGCGCCGTGGTCGCGCCGGGCTGGTCCTTGGTGATGTCGGGGACGGCGGCGAGGTCACCGGCGGCCCAGGCGTCCTCCGTGCCGCTGACCTGCAACGTCGGCTCGCACCGCACCCGGCCGCGCTCGTCGAGGGGCAGGTCGCTGGCGGCCAGCAGCGGGTTGGGCTTGGTGCCCGCCGTCCACACGAGGGTCTCGCTGGCGAACTCGTCGCCGTCGCTGAGCCGGACCACGCCGTCGTCGGACACCGACTCCAGCCGGGTGTTGAGCCGCACGTCCATGCCCCGGGCGGTGAGCTGCTTGACCGTCCAGGCGGCCATGTCGAGGTCGACCTCGGGCAGGATCCGCCCGGTCGCCTCGACCAGCACCCAGCGCATGTCACCGGCCGACAGCCGCGGGTAGTAGTGCTCGACGGCGTAGCGGGCCATGTCCTCGATCTCGGCGAAGGCCTCGATGCCGGCGTAGCCGCCGCCGACGAAGGTGAACGTCAGGGCGCGGGTGCGGACGGTGGGGTCGTCGGTGGAGGCCGCGGCGTCGAGCCGGGCGAGGACGTGGTTGCGCAGATAGATGGCCTCACCGACGGTCTTGAAGCCGATGCCGTGCTCGGCCAGGCCCGGGATGGGCAGCGTGCGCGCCACCGAGCCCGCGGCCATGACCAGGACGTCGTAGGAGAGCTCGTACGGGGCGCCCTCGGCGGGGACGATCCGCGCCCGCCGCTCGGCGTGCGACAGCGACGTGACCGCCCCGGTGACCACCCGGCAGCGGTTCAGTGTGCGCCGCAGCGGGACGACGACGTGCCGCGGCTCCACCGAGCCGGCCGCTGCCTCGGGCAGGAACGGCTGGTAGGTCATGTGCGGCTGGGGATCGACGACGACGACCTCCGCCCGCCCGCGGGACAGCTTCTTCTGCAGCCGCAGCGCGGTGTAGAGGCCGACGTAGCCACCGCCGACCACGAGCACCACCGGACGGGACCCAGGACCCGGTCGAGACATGGGGCCAGCCTAGGGGCCCGGGCCCCCGCCGACAGGGTGACCGGAGCCCGGCCGTCACCGGCCCGCGGCCGGTCCCGCGGTCACCCGGTGCCGGCGATCCGCGTGGCCCGGGCGAGGACGGCGTCGAGCATCGGCTCGGTCAGCCGGCCCGTGAAGGTGTTCTGCTGGCTGACGTGGTAGCTGCCGAGCACCGTCAGCTCCCCGCGCGGCCCGGTCAGCGTCACCTCGGCGCCGTGGCCGAACGCCGGGCGCGGCCGGGGCAGCGCGTAGCCGGCGCCGGCGAGCACCGGCCACAGCGCCGTCCAGCCGAAGCCGCCGAGGACGACGACCACCCGCAGGTCCGGCAGCAGCGCCAGCTCGCGCGCCAGCCACGGGTTGCAGGTGTCGCGCTCGACGGGGGTGGGGGCGTTGTCCGGCGGCGCGCAGCGGACCGCCGCGGCGACCCGCACGCCGGTCAGCTCCAGGCCGTCGCCGACGTGCGTGGACGTCGGCTGGCTGGCCAGCCCCGCCCGCCACAGCGCGGCGAAGATCCAGTCGCCGCTGCGGTCGCCGGTGAACACCCGCCCGGTGCGGTTCCCGCCGTGCGCGGCCGGCGCCAGCCCGACGACGGCGATCCGGGCGTCGGCCGGGCCCAGGCCGGGCACCGGGCGCCCCCAGTAGTCCTGGTCGCGGAAGGAGGCCCGCTTGACGCGGGCCACCTCCTCGCGCCAGGCCACCAGCCGCGGGCAGGCGCGGCAGCCCGACACCCGGGCGTCGAGGACGGCGAGGTCGCGGGCGGCGCGGGCGGACCGGGCGACCCCGGCGGGGGTCCGAACGGCCCGATGCAGGGGCCCGCGACGAGCTTGCGAGTCGTGGGGGGCATCGAGGTCCTTTGGCGGGAACCCGTCGGCGTCGACTGCCACACCGCCCAGTGGACCACCCCGGCCGGGTGGCGCACGGCCGGGGTCGGGACGGCATGATCGGCCCCATGGCCCGCAAGGAGCGCAAGGAGAAGGCGCCGCTGACCTGGAAGCTGCTCGGCTCGGGGCTCGCGATCCCCACCGGGATCGCCGCCCGCAAGCTGACCGACGCGGCCTGGTACGCCGCCCGCGGCACCAACCCGCCGAAGAACCCGGCGGCGCCCGGGGTCACCTGGCCGGAGGCGCTGGCCTGGGCCGCCTTCTCCGGGGTCGTGGTGGCCGCCGGCCGGCTGGTGGCCGCCCGCGGCGCCGCGGCCGCCTACCAGTCGCTGACCGGCAAGCTGCCCCCCGGCCTCAACGAGGGTCCCTGACCCCTTCCCCCCGGGCGAGCCGGAGGGCGATGCCGTCGAGGATGTCGTGCTCGCTGACGACGACCTCGTCGAGGGCGAACGCGTCCATCACCGCCCGCAGCACCAGGGCGCCGGCGCCGATGACGTCGACCCGGCCGGGGTGCATGACCGGGTACGCGGCGCGCCGCTCGCGGGTGGCGGTGAGCAGCCCGGCGGTGACCGAGCGGACGGCGCCGACCGGGATCCGGGAGCCGTGGATGGCCTCGGGGTCGTAGGCCGGCAGCTGCAGGGCCAGCGCGGCGACGGTGGTCACCGAGCCGGCCAGCCCGACCAGCGTGGCCGCCTCCCCCACCGGCACCGCCCCGGCGACCTCGGCCAGCGCGGCGCGGACGTCGGCCTCGGCGCGCTGGATCTCGTCGGCGGTCGGCGGGTCGCCGTGCAGGTGGCGCTCGGTCAGCCGCACGCAGCCGACGTCCACCGAGCGGGCCGCGCGCACCCCGCCGGCGTCGCCGAGCACGAACTCCGTCGACCCGCCGCCGATGTCGACCACCAGGTAGGGCGGGCGGGGCGGCGGCCCGCCGTGTGCGGCGGCCGCGGCGTCGAGGGAGGCGGTCGCTCCCAGGTAGGACAGCCGGGCCTCCTCGTCGCCGGGGACGACGTCGGGCGGCTGGCCGAGGGTCGCCTGCACCATCGCCTCGAAGTCGGCCCGGTTGGCCGCGTCGCGGGTGGCGCTGGTGGCCACCATCCGCACCGCGGTGGCGCCGAGGTCGCGGGCCTGGGCGGCGTACTCGGCGAGCACGACCCGGGTCCGCTCGATCGCCTCGGGCGCCAGCCGGCCGGTGGCGTCGACGCCCTGCCCGAGCCGGACGACCTCCATGCGGCGCAGCAGGTCGGTGTGCGCGCCCTCCGACGGGACGTCGGCGACCAGCAGGCGGATGGAGTTGGTGCCGCAGTCCACGGCGGCCACCCGGGTCACGGACGCTCCCCCTCGGGTAGCGCGCACGGGCCGCCGGCCCACCACTGCCCCATCTCGGCCACCGCGCGGTCCCCGACCGGGTTGACGCCCACTCCGGCGGCCAGGGCGTGCCCGGCCAGGGCGTGCAGGCACTTGACCCGGTCGGGCATGCCGCCGGCGGTGGCACGGGTGGGCAGCTCGCCGAGGGCGTCGCGCTCGGCCAGGTAGGCCTCGTGCGCGGCCCGGTGGCCCTCGGCGAGCGCGGCGTCGGTGCCCAGGTCGTCCTGCCACTCGCGCATCCGGCCGGCGGACTCCAGCCGGCTGGCGGCCGCGGACGCGCGCGGGCAGGTCAGGTAGTACAGCGTCGGGAACGGGGTGCCGTCCTCCAGCCGCGGGGAGGTCTGCACGACGTCGGGCTGGCCGCAGGGGCAGCGGTGCGCCACCGCCCGCACCGCCCGCGGCGGGCGGCCGAGCTGGCGGGCGACGAGCTCGCGCTCCTCGGGCGTGATCGGCTCGCGCACCCGCTCCCCAGGGGCGGTCACTCCCCCGCTCCGGCGTCGTCGGCCTCGGCGACCGACCCGAGCAGCTCGTCGTACCAGGGCTGCGCGGTGTCGGGGACCTCGGGCAGCGTGCCGGCGTCGCCCTCGGCGGCCTCGCCGTCGACCACCACGACCAGCCGGTCACCGGGCAGCACGTAGGCCAGCCGCTCCCGGGCCTGACGGGCGGTCCAGGCCGGGTCGGCCTGACGCTCGAGCTGGGCCTGCAGGTCGGCGATCTGCTGGTCGTAGGCGGTGCCCTCGGCAGCGAGCCGGGTGAGCTCCGCGCGGCCCTCCAGCCACTGGCGGAACGGCCCGGCCAGGGTCAGCAGCAGGAGCAGCACCAGGCCCACCAGCAGCACGGCGCGCCCGGTGAACAGCGGCCGGCGGGCCGCGGTCGCCCGCGGCGCCGGCCGCGGGGTGCGCCGGCCGGGCCGGGCCGCGGGGCGGTTGCCCGCGCCCGAGCGGGTGCCGGCCGGCACCGGCCGGGAGGCCGCGTGCGAGAGCGGCCGGCCGGTGGATCGCCGCCGGCCGGTGCCCACGCTCACCGGGTCAGCGGGCCTGCAGGCGCGGGAAGGCCGCGGCGCCGGCGTAGCGCGCGGCGTCGTCGAGCTCCTCCTCGATGCGCAGCAGCTGGTTGTACTTCGCGACGCGCTCGCTGCGCGCCGGGGCACCGGTCTTGATCTGCCCGCAGTCGGTGGCGACGGCGAGGTCGGCGATCGTGGTGTCCTCGGTCTCGCCCGAGCGGTGGCTCATCATGCAGCGGTAGCCACTGCGGTGGGCCAGGCCGACGGCGTCGAGGGTCTCGGTGAGGGTGCCGATCTGGTTGACCTTGACCAGCAGCGCGTTGGCGGCGCGGCGCTCGATGCCGTCGGCCAGGCGCGCGGGGTTGGTGACGAACAGGTCGTCGCCGACCAGCTGCACGCGGTCGCCGAGGGCTGCGGTCAGCGCGATCCAGCCGTCCCAGTCCTCCTCCGACAGCGGGTCCTCGATCGAGACGATCGGGTAGGCGTCGACCAGCGAGCGGTAGTAGTCGGTGAGGTACTCGGCCGAGCGGGTCTGCCCCTCGAAGTCGTAGCCGCCGTCGGAGTGGAACTCGGTGGCGGCGACGTCGAGGGCGAAGGCGACGTCGGTACCGACGGAGTAGCCGGCCTTCTCCACGGCCTCGGCGATGAGGTCGAGCGCGTCGCGGTTGCTGGGCAGGTCGGGGGCGAAGCCGCCCTCGTCGCCCAGGCCGGTGGACAGCCCGCGGCCCTTGAGCACCGACTTCAGCGCGTGGTAGCTCTCCGCGCCCACGGCCAGCGCCTCGGCGAAGGTCGCCGCGCCGATCGGGGCGATCATGAACTCCTGGACGTCGACGTTGCTGTCGGCGTGGGCGCCGCCGTTGAGGATGTTCAGCATCGGCACCGGCAGCAGGTGCGCCGAGGGGCCGCCGACGTAGCGGAACAGCGGCAGGCCGGTGGACTCCGCGGCCGCCCGGGCGACGGCGAGGCTCACGCCGAGCAGGGCGTTGGCACCCAGCCGGGACTTGTCGGGGGTGCCGTCGAGGTCGAGCAGCCGCTGGTCGACCAGCCGCTGCTCGGTGGCCTCGTAGCCGACCAGCTCGGGGCCGATGACGTCGAGGACGCCGTCGACGGCCTTGGTCACGCCCTTGCCGCCGTAGCGCTCACCACCGTCGCGCAGCTCCACCGCCTCGAAGGCGCCGGTGGAGGCGCCGCTGGGGACCGCCGCGCGGGCGATCGTCCCGTCGTCGAGGGCGACCTCGACCTCCACGGTGGGGTTCCCGCGCGAGTCCAGGATCTCCCGCGCGCCTACGGCATCGATGCTGGGCACGGGGAGCAGCCTAGCCAGACCGGCCGTGATGCTCGCGCGACCGCGCCACGTGGTCCGGGAACTCCTGTGACGGAGCGCTCACGGAGCGGCCCCGTCGGGGCCGCTCCGGCGGTAACCTCCCCGTGGCGGGCGTCTCCCCACGTCTGCGCCGTCGGAGGACCCGATGACCGAGCGCCAGCAGCAGCCATCCCCCTCGTCCGGCGCCGGAGCCGCGCCCGCGCCACCCCCCGGGGACGCCGACGCCGAGGCGGGTCCCACCGTCCTCGGGTTCGCCCCGGACACCGCCGAGGACGACGAGGCCGTGGACGTGGAGCCGGTCGCGGACGGCACGGAGGCGGCGGGGGTGGCGGTCGACAGCGACCGGCTGGCCTACGTGCGGCGTCCCGACCTCGTCGGCGGGGTGCTCCTGCTGCTGGCCGGCGTGGCCGACGCGGCGAGCGTGTGGCTGCCGTGGGACCGGGACGGGGACGTCAGCGGGCTGTCCCTGGTGGTGCGTGCGGTCGACGCGGCCCGGGAGGGGGTCGCCGAGCTGGGGCGCACCGGCCTGTGGCAGCCGGCGGCGGTGGCGGTCGGCGGCGTCGTGCTCCTCGTCCTCGGGCTGCTGCTGCTGCGTCCCGCGCGCGGCCACCGGGTGTCCGGGGTGCTGGCGCTGGGGGTCGCGCTGGCCGTGGCCGCCGCGGTCGTCGGCCGGCTGGTCGACGTCGGCTGGGACGTCCGCTCGTTCGGGCCGGGCGCCTGGTGCGCCGTCGCCGTGGCCGGGCTCGGCGTGCTCGGCGCGCTGAAGGCCGTGCTCACCGCGCCGCGGGTCACCACCGTGCCCGCCGAGCGGCTCCTCGTCGGCTAGCCCGGGCCGCCCGGACCTGGCGACGACGCCGCGTCGGCGGCCGCGTCGAGCTCGCCGGCGTAGCGCCGGACCGCCTCCCGCAGCGCGTCCTCGGCGTCCCAGCCGCGCTGCGCCGCGGCGGTGACCACGGCCAGCAGCCGCTCCCCCAGCTCCTCCGGCGAGGCCGACCCGAGCTCGGCCGGCTGGGGTGTCGGGAGCCCGGCGCGCTGCGCGCGGCGCACCAGCGCGGCGCCCCAGGAGGTGGCCGGCTGCGAGCGGGAGACGCCCTCGGTGGGCGAGCGCCGCTGCTTCTCCGCCTTCTTGATCTCCTCCCAGCCCGCCTCGACGCCGGCGACGTCGCGCGGCCCGGCGTCGCCGAAGACGTGCGGGTGGCGGCGCACCAGCTTGTCCACCAGGTCACCGGCGACGTCGTCGACGTCGAAGCGCCGCCCCTCCCCCGCCTCGGCGGCCACCCGGGCGTGGAACACCACCTGCAGCAGGACGTCGCCGAGCTCCTCGCGCATGGCGGCCGGGTCGTCGTCGACGATCGCGTCGTAGGCCTCGTGCGCCTCCTCGAGCAGGTAGCCGCGCAGCGAGGAGTGCGTCTGCTCGGCGTCCCAGGGGCAGCCGCCGGGCGAGCGCAGCCGGTCCATGACCGCGACGACGTCGAGCAGGCGCCTCCCGGGCGGCTCCGGCGCGCCGTCGACGACCGGCACGTCCGGCACCTGCTCGCCCGCCGCGGCGAGGCAGGCGACCTCGCCGGGGAGCGCCGCGGCGGCGGCCGCGTCCGCGACGTCGACGACCTCGCGGCCCGCGGCGCGCAGGGCCCGCGCGGTGGCCGCGGCCCCGGGCAGCGCGGCCACCGGGCGGTCCCCGCCCAGCGCCGTCCAGCCGGCCGGGCCGAGCAGGCCGGGCAGCCGCGGGCTGACCGTGACGACGACAGCGACCGGCACCTCAGCCGCCCGACCCGGTGGCGGCCGGGTCGGTGGCGGTGCCGTCGTCGTCGAGCAGGTCGACGACGCCGCCGTCGGCCTCCTGGACGACGTCGTCCTCCAGCGCCCCGTAGCGCGGGTTGACGGTGATCCCGAGGTCGGCGCGGACGTCGTCGACCAGCGCCGCGCCGGCCTCCTCGGCGCCGCTCGCCGCCTCGTTCTCCAGCTGCCCCCGGACCTCCTCGAAGGACGGGGTGGTCCGCTGCCCGACGAAGGCGACGACGACGCCGGGGACGTCGGGCACGGTGACGGTGAAGCCGCTGTCCGGTGCGGCCGCGGCGACGCCCTCGGCCAGCGGTGCGGGCACGTCGGAGACCGCGACCGGCTGCAGCGCGGGCCGGGTGATGCCGCCGGGGAAGCGCGCCGCGACGGCGGGGTAGGACGCCGGGTCGGCGGTCAGCTCCGCGACGACGGCATCGGCGGTGGCCTGGTCGGGGGCGGCGAGGTAGCCGAGCTCGACCTGCTCGAGGTCGCCGCGGACCTCCTCGTAGCGGGCGCGCAGCGCCGCCTCGTCCAGCCCGCCGCCCTCGCCCGCCGCCGTGCCGAGCTCCCGGCGGACGAGCTGCTGGCGAGCGCTGTCCAGGACGTCCTCGCGGGTGAACCCCTGGGCGGCGGCCTGGGCGAACAGCGCCTCGGGGTCCTGGCCGGCCAGCGCCTGCGCGACGAAGTCGTCGACCTCGGTGTCGGTCACCTCGACGTCGTAGCGCTGCGCGGCGGCGTCGTAGACCTGCTGGCGCAGCAGCAGGGTGAGCACCTGGCGGGTGTAGTCGGCCTCGCTGCCGGCCGCGGCCGCGGCGATCGCCGGGTCGGCCAGCCGCTGGTCGACCTCGGCCTGCAACTCCTCGACGGTCACCTGCCCGTCGCCGACGTAGGCGGCCACGTCGGGCGAGGTCCGGCAGCCGGTCAGGGCGACGACGGCGGCCACGAGCCCCAGGACGGCGGCGGCGGGACGGCGGGTGCGCACGCAGGCAGGCTCCCACAACGCCGCGGACCGCCGTCGCGGCACGCCCGTGGCCCCGTCCAGGGCACCGCCCTGAGCTAGCGAAGGGCGGGGAGGACGGGGTCCTTCTGCGGCTGCTCGAGGACGGCCGTCAGCAGCGAGTGCAGGTTCTCCAGCAGGGCGACGTCGCGCAGCGGGGTGCGCCGGTCGGGGCCGACCGGGACCTTGAGCGACACCGCCTGGACGGCGGACTTGTAGGTGGCGCCGTCGGCGAGGCGGGCCAGCCGCATCTGCTGCGACTCGCGCAGCGGCACCGGGCTGACCCGGATGGACCGGCCCAGCAGGGAGACCTCGGTGACGCCCAGCTTCCGCATCGCGGCGCGGAAGCGGGCGACGGCCAGCAGGTTGAGCACGGGGGCCGGCGCGGTGCCGTAGCGGTCGGTGAGCTCGTCGAGGACGGCCTGCGCCTGGTCGTCGTCCTGCACCGCGGCGACCTTGCGGTAGGCCTCCATCCGCAGCCGCTCGCCGGGCACGTAGTCGTGCGGCAGGTGGGCGTCGACCGGCAGGTCGACCCGCACCTCGGCGGGCTCGGCCGGCGCCTCCTCCCCCGTGAGCGAGGCGCGGTAGTCGCTGACCGCCTCCCCCACCAGCCGGACGTAGAGGTCGAACCCGACCCCGGCGATGTGCCCGGACTGCTCGCCGCCGAGCAGGTTGCCCGCGCCGCGGATCTCGAGGTCCTTCATCGCCACGGCCATGCCGGCGCCGAGGTCGGTGTTGTGCGCGATGGTGGTCAGCCGGTCGACCGAGGTCTCGGTGAGGGGGCGCGAGGGGTCGTAGGTGAAGTAGGCGTAGGCGCGCTCGCGGCCCCGGCCCACCCGGCCGCGGATCTGGTGCAGCTGGGAGAGGCCGAAGGTGTCGGCGCGGTCGACGATCAGGGTGTTGGCGTTGGGGATGTCCAGGCCGGACTCGACGATCGTCGTCGCGACCAGGACGTCGTACTCCTTCTCCCAGAAGCCGACCATGATCCGCTCGAGCTCGTGCTCCTTCATCTGCCCGTGGCCGACGGCGACGCGGGCCTCGGGCACCAGCCGGCGGATCTTGGCCGCGGCCTTGTCGATCGACTGCACCCGGTTGTGGATGACAAAGACCTGCCCGTCGCGCAGCAGCTCGCGGCGGACGGCGGCGGCCATCTGCTTGTCGTCCCAGGCGCCCACGTAGGTGAGCACGGGGTGCCGCTCCTCGGGCGGGGTGAGGATCGTCGACATCTCGCGGATGCCGGTCAGGCTCATCTCCAGGGTCCGCGGGATCGGGGTGGCCGACATCGACAGCACGTCGACCGCCGTCCGCATGGTCTTGAGGTACTCCTTGTGCTCGACGCCGAAGCGCTGCTCCTCGTCGACGACGACCAGCCCAAGGTCCTTGAACCGGGTGGTGGCCTGCAGCAGCCGGTGGGTGCCGACCAGGACGTCGACCTCGCCGGCGGCGAGCCTGCGCAGCGTCTCGGCGCTCTCGGCGTCGGACTGGAAGCGGGACAGCACCGCCACCGCCACCGGGAACTGCGCGAACCGCTCGGAGAAGGTCTTGAAGTGCTGGTTGGCCAGCAGCGTCGTCGGCACGAGGACGGCGACCTGCTTGCCGTCCTGCACCGCCTTGAAGGCCGCGCGGACGGCGATCTCGGTCTTGCCGTAGCCGACGTCGCCACAGATGACCCGGTCCATCGGGACCGGGTTCATCATGTCGGCCTTGACCTCCTCGATGGCGCCGAGCTGGTCGGGGGTCTCCTGGTAGGGGAAGGCGTCCTCGAGCTCGCGCTGCCACACGGTGTCGGGGCCGAAGGCGTGGCCCTTGGTGGCCATCCGCGCGGAGTAGAGGCGGATGAGCTCGGCGGCGATCTGCTTGACCGCCTTGCGCGCCTGGCCCTTGGTCTTCTGCCAGTCCGAGCCGCCGAGCTTGGACAGCGCCGGCTGCTCCCCGCCGACGTAGCGGGTGAGCTGGTCGAGGGCGTCGGTGGGGACGAAGAGCCGGTCCGGCGGCTGGTTCCGCTTGGACGGGGCGTACTCGACGATGAGGTAGTCGCGCTGGCCGCCGTGCACGGTGCGGCTGACCATCTCGACGTAGCGGCCGATGCCGTGCTGCTCGTGGACGACGAGGTCGCCGGGCTGCAGCTGCACCAGGTCGACGGCGTTGCGCCGGCGGGCCGGCATCTTCACCGCGTCGCGCATCGTGGTGCCGCGCTGGCCGGTGAGGTCGTGCTCGGTGACCAGCACCAGCCCCACGCCGGGGAAGGCGAAGCCGGACTCCAGGTTGCCCTGGGTGATCGAGGTCAGGCCCGCGTCGGGCGCGGACTCGACCCCGGGCACCAGCCGCACGCCGAGGTCGGCGGCGGTGAACTGGTCGGCGGCGCGCTGGGCCGGGCCGGGGCCGGCGAAGGTGACGACCACGCGCCGGCCGTCGCGGGTCCAGCCGCGCAGCGCCTCCACGGCGCGGTCGAGGTCGCCGGAGAAGCGCTCGACCGTGGTCGCGTCGAGGGTGACCGAGTCCTCGTCCGCGCCGAGGGTGAAGGCGCCGGTGGTCCACCACGGCAGGCCGCGGCCGCGGGCGGCGGCCTCGACGTCGGCGAGGTCGCGGAACGACGACGCGCCGAGGTCCAGCGGCGCCTCCCCTGCCATGTCGTCAGGGGCACTGGCGGCGGTGGCCCAGGACGCGGCGAGGAACTCCTCGGCGGTGCGCACGAGGTCGGCGGCGCGGCTGCGGACCCGCTCGGGGTCGGCGACGAGCACGTGCGTGCCGGCGGGCAGCAGGTCGGTGAGCAGCTGCATGTGCGCGTCCCCGATGAGCGCCGGCGTGAGGGACTCCATGCCCTCGACGGCGATGCCCTCGGCCAGCTTGCCGAGCACCTCGAGCAGCCCCGGGTGCTCGACGGCGAGGGCGGCGGCCCGGGCGCGGACGGCGTCGGTGAGCAGCAGCTCGCGGCAGGGCGGCGCCCACAGCCGGTCGGGCCGCTCGTCGAGGGAGCGCTGGTCGGCGGCCGAGAAGTACCGCAGCTCGTCGACCTCGTCGCCCCAGAACTCCACGCGGACCGGGTGCGGCTCGGTGGGCGGGAAGACGTCGAGCAGGCCGCCGCGGACGGCGAACTCCCCGCGCTTCTCCACCAGCTCCACGCGGGTGTAGGCGGCGTCGACCAGGGCGCCGGCGACCTCGTCGAGCTCGGCGGTGTCGCCGGGCCGCAGCTCCACCGGGACGAGGTCGCCCAGGCCGGGGGCCAGCGGCTGCAGCACGCTGCGCACCGGCGCGACGAGCACGTCGACCGTGCCTCCCGGGCCGGGGTGCGTCAGGTCGCGCAGCACGGCCAGCCGGCGGCCGACGGTGTCCGCGCGCGGGGAGAGGCGCTCGTGCGGCAGCGTCTCCCAGGCGGGGAAGGTCTCCACCCGGCGGCCGGGCAGGAAGCAGCGCAGCAGGTCGGCGGCGACGTCGGCGTCGCGCTCACCGGCGGTGACCAGCAGGACGGGCACGCCGGCGCCCGGGGCCGGGGCCGCCAGCGCCGCGGCGACCAGCGGCTGCACCGGCGGCGGCGCGGGGACGGCGAGCTCGGCGGAGCCGGCGGCGGCCACCACGCGGGCCACGGCGGGATCGGTGAGGACGACGTCGAGCACGCCGCGCAGGCTCACGAGGGACTTCCTCCTGGGGATCGGACGGCCTCGGGTGCCGCCGACTGCGGCAGGGCCCCTCCCAGGCTAGTCGCCGGAGGGAGGCCGTGCCGGGGCCGTGGGGCCGGGGTCAGGAGGCGGGGTGCGGCGCCCGGGCAGCGCTCCTCCGCTCGGGTGAGGCCGTGCCCGCGGCCGGGCCGGGCCGGGGCCGGGGCGACCTAGCCTCGCGGGGAGCCACTCCGGGTGCGCCGGAGCGACGCACGGGCCGGCACGGCCCCGGCGTCGGGAGCTCCAGGGGTGGGGGACATGGAACTTCGTGACTACGTGGCAGCCCTGCGCCGGCAGTGGCGGACGTGGGTGGGACTCACGCTGACGGGCCTGCTCGCGGCGCTGGGCGTCGTGCTGGCGGTCCCGCCGACCTACACGACCACGGCACAGGTGTTCGTGGCCAGCTCGGGTGACGGGACGAGCGGTTCGCAGTTCATCAGCCAGCGCGTGCAGACCTACCCGGACGTCGCCCGGAGCCAGACCGTCCTCGACCCGGTCGTGGAGGAGCTCTCCCTCGACGAGTCCACCACCGAGCTCCGGGCCCGCATCGAGGCGGTCAACCCGCCCGACACCTCGCAGGTCGACATCTCGGTCACCGACGAGGACCCCGACCGGGCCGCCGCCGTCGCCAACGCCGTCGCCGAGCGCTTCAGCGTCGCCGTCGAGGACCTGGAGGAGCGCCAGGACGGCGTCAGCCCGGTGGACCTCACCGTGACGGACCCGGCCACCGTCCCCTCGACCCCGGTGTTCCCCGTGCCGGGCCTGGTGCTGGGCCTCGGCCTGTTCGTGGGCCTGGTCCTGGGCGCCGCCGTCGCGCTGCTGCGCAGCCGCACCGACACCCGCCTCCACTCCGAGGACGACGTCCGCGCCGCCTGGGGCGCCGACGCCGACGAGCTGACCGTCCACGTCGTCGGAGGCCGGGGCCGCCGGGCCATCGGGCGCACGACGTCGCTCACCCGCCAGCTCGAGCCCCTCGACGACCGTCCCGTGCGGGCCGTCGTCGTCCCGGTGTCACCGGACCAGCCGGGGAACGTGCAGGCCCTGCTGGCCGGTCTGGCGACCGAGCTCGCCGACCGCGGCACACCGGTCGCGGTCACCGAGCACGGCGGCGCGGTCGCCGCCCCCACCGCCCCCGGCGGCGTCCGGCTGACCGTCGGGTCACCACTGGCCCCGGCGCGCGAGTGGCGGCGCCTGGCGCTCGGGAACGACGGCGTCGTGCTGGTCGTCACCGCCGGCCGGACCGGTGCCGCCGACCTGCGCGAGGTGCGGTCCCTGCTGGCCGCCGTGGAGGCCCGGCTCCTCTCCGTGGTCCTCCTCCCGCCGGTGCGGGCGGCGCGCACGGCTCCGTCCGACGTCCTCCTGGACGGGCCGGCGCGCCCGGCGGTGGGGACCGGTGACCGGCAGACCGTCGCCTCCTGACGCCCCACCGGCGCCGCACCGCCCCGGTCGTCTCCACGGGTCCCTCGTCTCGCGCGGGCCCGGGGACGGCCGGGGCGTCCGCCGTCGGCGGGACCGGGTCACCCGCCGGGTCCGGGACCGAGGACCGCCGGGTCGAGCACGGCGGTCGGCCGCGGCCGTGTCCCGGCTCCCCCCACCCGGCGTCACCCCGCACGACCCGCCCGGCGCGGTCCCCGTCCCGCGCCGCGGACCCGCCCGGGACGGCCGGGACGCCCGTCGGCCGCGGGAACGGCGCCGTCCCGCGGGTCCTCCCGCACGGCGCCGTCCCCACGACCGGTCCGCCCGGGGTCCACCGGCAGCGGACGGGCCGACCGGAGGGCGCCGGGCAGCGCACGCCGGGCGGCCCGGTCACCCGCAGGACGGCGGCGGTGCCCCGGTGCGGCCGCTCAGCGGGGACCGGGGGCCGGCGCCTCGAGCAGCCGTTCCTCGGCGCGCAGCCGCTCCCGCGAGCCGCCCTCGGCGAGGAGGGAGACGGCCAGCAGGAGCAGGAACGCCACGGAGGCGTCGAAGAGGCCGCTCTCGAGCACACTGCGGCCGAGCAGGAAGGTCAGCAGCCCGAGGAACAGGACACGGTGGGCGCGCGGCGCGCTCAGCACCCCGCGCGCGGTCCAGAGGACCCACCCGGTGGCGACCACCACACCGAACCAGCCGGCCTGCACGAGCAGCGAGACCCAGCTGCTGTCCAGGGGCTGGGTGTCCCAGTACTGGCCCCGGACGCGGATGACCTTGACCGAGAGCCCGCCACCGAAGACCGTCTGCCAGTCCGAGGCGGCCCAGGTGAGGGCGGCCCGCCAGGCGATGAACCGGGAACCGAGGGTGCTCGTCCCGTCGCCGCCGCGGGACAGGAAGCCGGCCACGGCGCCGGTGGCGACGAGCGCGACGGCCGCGCACCCGGTCAGCACCAGCCCGCTCACCACGAGGCCCACACGCGGGCGCCGGACGTGCACCGCCATGACGAGCACGGCCACCACGAGCACCAGCAGCGCGGTGCGCGACCCCGTGGCCCAGACGACGCCCAGGAGGACGCCCGCGGCGGCCGCGGCCGGTGCCCCCGCCCGGCCGAGCACGGTGCGCCACGCCAGGTGGAGGACCCCGAGTCCGGCCAGGAGGGCCAGCTCGTTGGGGTCGATGGCCGGCACGCCGCCCGCCAGCCGCCCGTCGGCGTAGGAGGGCAGGCCGGTGACCGCGGCGACGGCCGCCACCACGACGCAGGCCCGGACCACGGCGGTCAGGACGTCGACGGCCGGCGCCGCCCGCAGGAGGAGGAGGACGGTGGCGCCCAGCAGGGCGACCCGCACGGCGACCACCCCTCCGGCGACGAGGTGACCGGCGGTGACCGCGCCGAGGACCGAGCTGCTCAGCAGCAGGCCCAGCCACCACAGGGACCCGGTGCCGACCCGGCGTCGCGCGCCGGACCCCGCGAGAACGGCGGCCAGTCCCAGCGCCAGGAGGCTGACGACGGCCTTGGCCACCACGACCGGGTCGAGGGAGCCCGTGAAGTACTCGCCCCGGCGCCACCCGACACTGCCCACGACGACCAGCAGCGCCGCCAGGGCCAGCAGCGGGCGCGACGGCTCGCGCGGATCGGCCGGGACGGCCGGGCGGCGGTCGGGCCGGACGGGGGACGGGGCCGCCGGGGTCACGTGCCCACCACCTCCGCGGGCCTCGCGCCCGCGGAGGTCGCGCGTTCCGCGCGGGCCCGGGGCGCCAGCACCGACCGGCGCACGGCGACGGCGGCGAGCACCGGGCCGAGCGCCAGGGCGAGCGGGCTCCAGGCCGCCCCGCCCTCGACGGCGGTCACCAGCAGCGCCACGAGCCCCAGCGAGCCGAGCTCGAGCGCGCGCAGCGCCAGCACCCGCCGCTGCCTCCCGTGGACGGAGGCCAGGCCCGCGTACGGCAGCAGCGCGGCGCCGGCCGCGGCGTACGCGCTCCAGCCGAGCACCGCGCCGACCGGCACGGCGTAGCCCCCGCCGGTGAGCAGCGGCCCCGCCCACGGCAGGGCGACCACGGCGAGGACGCCGAGCAGGGCCACCAGGACGGCCAGACCGGCGGCCGCACGGTCGGCGGAGCGCAACCCGGCCCGGACACCGAGCGGCCGCAGGGAGACGAAGTGCGGGAGGAGGAAGGAGCCCAGTCCGGCGACGAGGACCATCGCCGGTGCGGTGTAGACCCGCGCGGCCTCGAGCGGGCCGTAGGCGGTGGCCCCGGCCGCCGCCACCACCACCAGCCGGAGCAGCGTGAGCAGCGCAGGGCGGATCACCTGCGCGGCTGCCCGCCAGACGCCGAAGTCGGCCACGGCGCGCAGCGCCGGACGTCGCCACGGGCCGCGTGGCCGCTCCTCGCGCGGCAGCAGCGCCCAGGCCACGAGGGCCGCACCTGCCTGTCCGACGGCGAGGGCGACGACGAAGGAGCCGAGGGTCGGCCTCCCGGCCGACGCCGCGAGCACCAGCGTGACCAGCGCCAGGCCGAGGGCGGTGAGGTCGACGGCCGGCAGTGACCAGAACCGGCCGGTGGCCATGAGCAGGCGGCGCAGCGTGTCCTCGAGCATGAACGCGACCGCCGCCGGGCCGACGAGCAGACCCGCCCACGGCGGGACGGCCCCGGTGGCGAGGGCGAGCAGGCACCCGGCCACGCCGGCGCTCCCCGCGACCAGCGCCGTGGTCACGTGCAGGCCGGCGCGGATGCCGGGTTCGTGGCGGTCCAGGACGGTCAGCGAGTCGCCGACCAGCCCGCTGGAGACGGCGGTGGCCAGGACGAGGACCCCGTAGGCCAGGGAGAACAGCGCCAGCCCCGCAGCCCCCAGCTCCCGCGCCGCGGCCACCTGCAGGACCAACCCGGCCAGCGCCTGGGTGCCCTGCCCGACGAGGGCGCCCGTGGCCCTGCGGCGGGGCAGCCGGGGGCGACCGGGCACCGGCCGGTCCTCCCGGTCCCCGGCCGCGCCGCCGCCCCGCCGGCAGGACGGGTTCCCCGGAGTGGTCACGACGGGCGGGCGGTCCCCGCGGCCACGGCACGCCGCAGCCGCACGACGTGCCGGAGCAGGCGTGCGGCGACGTGCCCGCGGGTGTCGCGGGGGCCGACGTAGCAGCGCGGCAGCGTGACGCGGTCACCGGGGTGGTAGTCGCCGGTCACGCAGGCGTTGCCGTAGCCGGCGGCGCGGACGGCGCGCGCCGCGGCGTCGTCGTAGGCGCCGTAGGGGTAGCAGAAGCTCGACACCTCGGTCTGGAGGACCTCCTCCAGCACGTGCCGGCTCCGGCCGACCTCGGCGTCGAGCACCGCGGCGTCGGCTCCGGGGAGGCGGGCGTGGGTGAGGGTGTGGCTGCCCACCTCCTGGCCCGCCGCGGCCACCGCCCGCAGCTGGCCGGCGTCCATGAGGCGGCAGCGCGGGCCGGGGTCCCAGTCGTTGGTGCCGCCCAGGAGGCCCGCGACCGCGTAGACCGTGCCGGTCGCCCCGTGCCGACGGAGCACGGGGACGGCGTGCTCGAGGAAGTCCGTGTACCCGTCGTCGAAGGTCAGGCCGACCAGCCCGGCGGCGGCGCCGCGGTCGGCGGCCCGCACCAGCTCGGTGAGGGAGACCCCGCGCAGCCCGAGCCGGCGCAGCAGGCGCAGGTGCCGGTCCAGCCGGGCGGGGTGGACCCGCAGCCGGTGCGGGTCGGGTCCGGTCGACGGGCTGATCGAGTGGTACATGAGGACGGGCGGCAGGAGCACCCGCGGCCCCGCGTCCAGCGCGGAGGTCATCGGAGCACGCCACCGTCGAGCGCCGCGTGCGTCTCCAGGGCGGCCAGCGCGTGCCGCAGCACGGTGCTCGAGGTGTGCACCGTGTACGGGAAGTACCGCACCTCGACCCCGACACCGGAGAAGTCGTGCTCGAGCTGCAGGCCCTTGGGGGTGCCGCGCCAGTCGTCGCCCTTGAAGATCACGTCGAAGCCGACCTCGCGCCAGGTGTCGAGCTTGTCGGGGACGACCTCGGCGTGCACGTCGTCCACGCAGCTGAGGGCGGCCACGATCTCCATCCGCTCCCGCAGCGGGACCACCGGCAACCGGCCCTTGCTCAGCAGCAGCATCTCGTCGGAGACGACCCCCGCGATCAGCCGGTCACAGTGCGCGGCGGCGTGCCGGAGGACGTTCAGGTGCCCGATGTGGAAGAGGTCGTAGGCGCCGGGCGCGTAACCGGTCACTGGCATGTCGAGATCCCCCCGAGGACGTGGCGCGTGCACCGCGAGTGCACAAGTCCCGGGGGGCGGCCGTCATCCCCCCGACGGGTCCCCTCACCCGAAGGGACGGGCCACGGGCGCGACGGCCGGCACGCCGGTCACCGCCGCCGGCACCGGGCCCGCGCCGGACGGGGCGACCGCCGCGCGCAGCTCGGCGGTGTACCGCTCAGGCGCGTGCCGGCGGCGCGCGGTCTCGGCGTCGGCCAGCGCGGCGGCGCGGGCACCCGCCCAGTCGGCCGTCACCCGGGTGACGGCGTCGGCCCACGCCGCGGGCCGGCCGGGCGCGACCGCCTGCACGCCGGCGTAGCCGGCCACGGCCTCCTGCAGGCCGCTGTGCGCGCTGACCACCACCGGCCGGGCGGCCAGCACGGCCTCCACCGCGGTGTTGCCGAAGGACTCGTCCCCCACCGACGGCACCAGCACCACGTCGGCCGCGGCCAGGTGGGGCCAGACGTCGGCGGAGAAGCCGAGGAACTCCACCCGGTCGGCCAGCCCGGCGTCGGCCGCGCTCGTGCGCAGCTCGGCCTCGAACCACTCGTAGCCGGGGAACACCGAGCCGACCACGGCGAGGCGGGCGTCGACGCCGCGCCGCCGCAGGTCCTGCAGCGCGGCGACGGCGACCTGCGGGCCCTTGCGCGGTGACAGCCGGCCGACGTAGAGCAGCCGCAGCGGGCCCTCCAGCACCGGGCGCGGAGGCGGGACGAGCGCCGGACCGCGCACGACGTTGTGCACCACCCTGCCGCGCCGGCCCACCCGCGGTGCGACCTCGGCGAGGGTCTCCAGCGTGAACCGGCTGTTGGCCACCACCCGGTCGGACAGCACGGGGCACAGCGCCATCCCGCGCCGCAGCAGGCGTGGCGCCGACCGTTCCGCCTCGTGCACGTGCGTGACCGAGCGCCGGCCGGCCAGCCGCGCCAGCAGCGGCCAGGACGGCAGGGTGAGCGTGCTGACGTAGACCCCCGCCGGGTGCCGGCGCAGCAGCCGCAGCGCCGGCGGGGCGCCACGGACGGCGTCGGCCAGCAGCCGCAGCAGGCCCCGGGGGCGCAGCGCGGAGTTGCGCAGGACCGGCATCGGGCACAGCTCCACCGGGAGCCCGCGGGCGCGCAGCTCGGCGACCAGCGGGCCGGGTCCGGGGAGGACGACGGTGACCTCGAAGTCCGTGGCCAGTGCGGTCGCGGCCTCGAGCAGCATCCGGTCGGCGCCGTAGAGCTCCGCGCCGGGGTGGGCCACCAGCAGCCGTGGGCGGGTCACCGGGGCAGCCGGCCCATCTCCCGGAACCACTTGACCGAGGCGAGGGCGAGGAAGCCGGCGGCGGCCAGGAACAGGACCGTGTAGACCGGCACGAACCCCCCGGTCCACCCGTAGAGCACGAAGACGCAGGCCAGCAGCCCGTAGTCGGTGGGCAGCGTGAGCAGGGAGCGACCCGCGCCGACCCGCTCGGCGGTCCGCTGGGCGCGGGTGGCGACACCGTGCTGGGCGCGCAGCGCCTCGTTCAGCATGGTGCCGAAGTAGGTGACCGCGTCGACGACGCAGTAGCCCAGCGGCACGAGCAGCACGACCGGGTCGACGTCGGTGTGCTGGTGGAGCCCGATGAGCACGGCCAGGTGGAGGCTGGACGCCTTGGCCGCGTCCACCATGTGGTCGAGCCACTCCCCCGCCGGTGAGCCGCCGCCGCGCAGCCGGGCCAGCTGGCCGTCGGCGGCGTCGAGCGCGTAGCCCAGGACCAGGCAGGCCGCGACCACCAGCCCCATCGGCACCGACGGCGGGACGAGGGCCACCAGGGCGATCCCGGTACCGGTGGCGACGGCGCTCAGCGCGGTGACGGCGTTGGGCGTCAGACCCGCGTGGAACGCCAGCGCCGCGAACAGCCGGCCGAGCCTGCGGTTGACGAACCGGGAGTACGCCGGCGCGCCGGCCGCGCCCTTCTGGGCGGCGGACAACCGCCGCAGCGTTCCGCGCAGCCCCTCACCCCCGGGCTCGCGCAGGCGCGGGCCGGGGAGGACGCTCGAACGGTTCAACGGGGTGCCTCCGTGTGCTGCGGACCGGGTCGGCCGGGGTGCCGCGCGGCGTGCGCGGACTCGTCGCTCGTGGGCAGGATCGCAGGGGGCGGGCCCGCCGGGTCGCCGACCGCGTGGCCTCTCACCCGGAGGGGCCAGGCCCCCGTCACCGGGCGGGGAGGGAGCGCACCCCACGGCCGCCGGTGCCTCCCCGGGCCGCGGCAGCCACCTCCCGCGGACGTCGGGACGGCGCCGACGCCCGGTCCCGGGGATCCGGGACCGGGCGCCGGCCCGGTCGGTCAGGCCGGGACGGAGGCGACCGGGCGGGCCGAGAAGGACGTCACCCGGACCGGCACCGGCGCGGTCGCACTGGCCGACAGGTACCCCGACAGGCCCACCGCCCCGGCCGCCTGCAGCGAGGCGGTGGTGTCCGTCCGCGTCAGCGTGGGCTGCGCCGGCTCGGGCTGCCCCGCGGCCCACACCGTGGCCGACAGCGCCGTCGTCCCGGTGCCGTCGACGACGAGCCGCACGGCAAGCGGGGCGCCGGGCGTGGAGGACACCCCGGGGACGACCACCTCGGCGCCGAGCAGCACCTCGGTGGCCGACCCCGAGAGGCGGCTGAAGGCCAGCCGGACCGTGCCGTCGGCCAGGTACCGGAGCCGGGCCCGGTACTCCTGGTCGGCCGCCAGGCGACGCCCGACGACGTACACGGTGGCGCCGCCGCCGGTCGGCGCCGCCCCCAGGGTCACCGTGGTGCGGACGTCGGCCCGGGTCTGCGCGACGCCGCCCAGGTAGGAGCCGGTGTTGGTGCCGACGGTGAGGCCGAGGGTCGCCGTCCCCGCGGACACCGACTGCCGGGTGGCCCCCGTCGCCGCGGTCCACGCGCCGCCGACGTCGGCGGTCCCCAGGCCACCGGTCACCTCGCGGGCGAAGGCGTCCTGCGCGAAGGGCTGCGGAGCCGGGTCGCCGGCCGGCGCGGTGACCTCGACGGTCCGGGCGGTGGTGGCCGTCGCGCCGTCGTCGTCGGTGACGGTCAGGCGCACGGTGTACGTGCCCGGCGACGCGTAGGCGTGGGTGACCCGCGCTCCTGCGGCCGTGGCGCCGTCCCCGAGCTCCCACGCCCAGGCCGCCACCGTGCCGTCGGCGTCGGTGGAGCCGCTGCCGTCGAGCGCCACCGACAGCCCCGTGGCGGTGGCGTCCGCCCGCGCCACCGGAGCCGCGTTGGGCACCGGGCCGCCACCGGGAACGGGAGCGCCGACCGGGACGGCCGTAAAGTCGGCGAACCGGACGGCCACCGGGGCGGTCGCGCTCGCCCCGAGGTAGCCCAGCAGGCCGACCGAGCCCGCCGCCTGAAGCGAGGCGGTCGTGTCGGTCCGCTCGACCAGGGGAGTGGCCGGCTCGGCCGAGGCCGCCGGCCAGGCCGAGGCCCGCAGCGTCGTGGTGCCGCTGCCGTCGACGACCAGGCGGACCGCCAGCGGCGTCCCGGTGGCGTAGCCGGGGACGGGCACCTCGGACCCGACGACGGTCTCGGCGCCGCCGGTGAGCCGGACGACGGCGAGGCGGGCGCTGCCGTCGGCCAGGAACCGCAGCCGGGCGGAGTACTCCTGGCCGGCCGCGACCCGACGCCCGACGACGTACACCGTGGCGCCGGAGCCGGTGGGCACGACCGGGAGCGAGACGGTGGTGCGCACGTCGGCGCCGCTCGCCGCGACCGACCCGAGGAACGAGCCGGTGTTGGTGCCCGCGGTGGTGGCCAGGACGGCGTCGCCCCCGGTCACCGACTGCCGGGTCGCGCCGGCCGACGACGTCCAGGCGCCGCCCGTGGTCGCGGTGCCCAGGCCGCCGTTCACCTCCCGGTCGAAGGTGTCACCGGCCAGGACGCCCGCGCGGACGGTGACCCGCTGCGTGGCCGTCGCGGTCGCGCCGTCGTCGTCGGTGACGGTGAGGCGCACGGTGTAGTCGCCGTCGGCGCGGTAGTCGTGTCCGGCCCGCACGCCGGTGCCGGAGGTCCCGTCACCGAAGTCCCACCGGTGGGCGGTGACCGTGCCGTCGGCGTCCCGCGACGCGGAGGCGTCGAACGACGCGGTCCGCTCGGCGGTGCCGGCCGTGAACGACGCGGTCGGCGGCTGGTTGGGCGGTGGCGCTGCGATGGTCACGGTGGCCGTGCGGGTCGCCGTGGCGCCGCCGTCGTCGGTCACCGTCAGCGTCACCGGGTAGGTGCCGGGGGCCGCGTAGGTGTGGCCGGCCTGCACCCCGGTGCCCGTGGCGCCGTCACCGAAGGTCCACGCCCAGGAGGTGATGCGGCCGTCGGCGTCGGTGGAGCCGGCACCGTCCAGGGTGACCGCCGACCCGCTCACCGTGGAGGTGAACGCGGCGGTCGGGGTGGCGTTGGCGGGCCGCCCGGTGGTGCCGGCGGCGAAGTGGTTGGCCACCTGCGCCGCGCCGAGCGCCGACGGGTACACCGCGACCTCGTCGACCCGGCCGCTGTACCAGGACTCCGCCTCGACCTCCCAGCTGTACCCGCCGCCGATCCGCCACCAGCCCAGGGTGGGCTGGGCGACGACCACGTCGGAGCGGGCGGCGACCTGGGCGCCGTCCACGTACAGCACCATCGAGCCGGCGCGGAAGGTCGCGGCCACGTGGTGCCAGCCGCCGTCGTTGTAGGCCCGCGGGCTGGTGACGACCGCCTTGGCGTTCTGCCAGACGCCGAAGTTCAGCCGGCCCGCGCGGTCGAAGTACAGGAGCCGGTCGTGGGAGGGGGCGATGCCGCTGGTGCGGTTGCCGAACTCCGCGACGATGCCGCCGGACGTCGTCCGGGTGTTGACCCAGGCCTCGAGCGAGAAGGTCTGCGGCGCCTGCACCTGGGTCGTGGTCGCGGCCAGACCCGAGCTGGTCCCGCTCAGCTGCGCCGCCGTGTCCGGGTCACCGGCCAGCGCGCCCGCCTGGCCGCGCGCCACCCCCGCGCCGACGGCGAGGTCGTAGCCGCCGGCCTGGTCCAGCGACGCGCCGCTGCGCTCGCCGAGGGACCACAGCGACTCCGCGCCGTCGGCCCGCACCGTCTCGACGTAGGACCGGGCGGCCGTGCTGCCCGCGGCCACGGTGACCGGCGTCCACGGCCCGGTGTTGCGGTTGCCCTGCGGGTCGGTGACGGCGACGCGGTAGGTGTGCGAGCCCGCGGTCAGGCCGCGGTCGGTGAACGACAGGAGGTCGCGGTCCCACCAGGTCTGCGAGGTGCTGGTCTCGTACACCGGGGTGGTGCCGTTGTCCCGGTACACGCGGTAGATCAGCACCTCGTTGTCCGGGTCGTGGCTCTCCTGCCAGACGACCCGCGCGGTGCCCGGGGCCGGCGAGGTGACGGTGGGCGTGAGCCCACCGCCGGTGGGCGCCATCCGGCCGGGGGCCGTGCCCGGCAGGGCGAAGCGGACCAGGCCCTGCTGCTCGGTGCCGTTGACCCGCGGGAACTCCCCGGCGTAGACGACGTAGCGGTCGTTGCCGCTGATCGACCACGCGGCCTGGTACTGCCCCGTGGCGGTGCCGGTGGCGAAGATCGGCCACCAGCTGAGCAGCGGGGGCGCCGGCTTGCGGACGAAGTTGGCGTTGTTCCAGACGTAGGGGCCGTTGGTGCCGGTGGCGGCGGTGCCGAACGCCGCGGCGTAGCGGAACTGCCGGGGGTCGTAGTCGGCGTGGGCGCCGGTGTTGCCGCACTGGTGGAGGTGCGAGGCCGTGTAGAGCGCACCGCCGAGCGGGAAGCTGGCGTAGGTGTCGCCCCGGCAGGTGCTGGCCCACAGCAGCCGCCCGCCGGTCGCCTCGGCGGCGAAGGCGCTCTCCAGGTTCCCCGGCCCGTAGTAGTCGTAGGCGGTGCCGTACACCGCCCGGCCGTCGGTGGACAGGCTCCACACCGCGGAGTTGACGCCCTGGTTGGTGATCAGCTGGTTGACCTCGAAGGGCCGGGTGGCGCCGCTCACCGGGTCGAGCGCGCCGATGCCGGTGGCCTTGACCCCGTTGAGGCTGTCGAAGCGGCCCGCGGCGACGACGTGGCCGCCGGCGAGGACGAGTGCCTGGACGACGTTGCTCGTCTGGGAGTTCACCGCGGTGTTCAGGATCGTGTTGCCCTGGGCGTCGCGCTTGGGCGTGAGGGTCTGCTCGTTCTCCCAGACGGGGAGCACGTTGCGGTCCGTCGGGCCCACGCCGGGCACCGGGGCCCAGGGCAGCAGGGCGCCGTTCGCGGAGGACACGGCGGCCAGCCGGCTGCGGCTGGCCGAGCCGACGGCGGTGATCGTCCCGCCGAGGTAGACGGCGCCGGCCGAGGCGGCGATCGCGCGCACCTGGCCGCTCACGCTGGGCCGCCAGTCGGGCACCAGGGCGCCGGTCCGCGTGTCGTAGGCGGCCACCCGGTTGCGCGGCTGCCCGTTGGCGACGGTGAAGTCGCCGCCGACGTAGACGCGCGTGCCGTCGGGCGAGGCGGCGACCGCCAGGGCCTGGCCGTTGAGGTCCGGCGCGAACGACGTCACGAGCTGGCCGGTGCGGACGTCGTAGGCCAGCAGGTTGCGCCGGGGGACCTCCTGGGTGCCCGGCGCCGCGCCCGCGGGGCGGGCGGTGAGGAACCGGCCGGCGACGTAGACGGTGTCGCCGACGACGACCTGCGCCCAGGCGACGCCGTCCTTGCCGTCGGCGGCCTTGCCGATCTGCACCGTCGGCAGGGCGTCGGCGGTCACCGTGACCGGCGTCGCCGGGTCGGCCGGGTTGATCGGCGCGGAGTCCGCGCGGGCCGCCGTCGGTGCGGCCAGACCCAGGACACCGGCGACCAGCAGCAGGCCCAGCAGGCCGGCCACCGCCCGGCGAGCGGTCGTCGCCGACCGCGGCACACGTGCAGACACGTTCGTCCCCCCCATGATCCCGGGCGGCCCCACACGGGGCCGCCCCTCACCGAGAGTCACGGTGACACGGGGAACAGGCCGAGGGGGATCACCCGGACAGGTGCCTGGGCGCGGAGGACGGGCCCGGATCACCCGCACGGGTCACGGAGCGTCACCGGCGGCGGGGTGCGGACACGACGACGCCCGCCCCTCCGGGAGGAGGGACGGGCGTCGGCCGGGCGGGTGCGGGGTCAGTCGGCGGAGCCGGTGAACACCAGGTAGGGCGCGCCGGCCTGGTAGCCGACGGCGAGGGTGAGGGCGTCGCGCTGCCCCTCGGGGACGGTGAAGACGTAGACGCCGGTGGCGTCGGCGCCCGGTGCGGCCGTGCCGGTGAACGGCGCGGACGAGGGGTCCTCCAGCGGCGAGGCCGGGGTGGCGTCGGGGCCGTAGGACAGGTCGACGGCGACGGCGTCGAGCGACACCGGCGCTCCGGACCCGTTGGTGACGCGCACGGTGACCCGGACGGCGGGCCCGGAGACCTGGCCGGGCCCCTGGCCGGTGGCCTCGATCGCCTCGAGGTCCTCGACGGTGGCCGTCACCCCGTTCCCGACGGCGGCCTCCTCGGTGAGCGCGACCGGCGTCAGCCGCGGCGGCAGCTCCTCGGCGGCCTCGGTCGGGCCGGTGGGCCCGGGCGTGGGAGGAGGCGGCGGGACGGTGCCGGTGGGCTCCACGACCTCGGTCGGCGCGGGCGTGCCGGTGGCCCCGGACGCGCCGGAGGCGGCCGCCGCGGACCCGCCGGCGCCACCGGTGCCCCCGCCCCCGCCGCCGGCGACGGCGAGCGCCAGGAGCGCGGCGGCCAGGACGGTCCCGGCGGCGACCAGCAGCAGCCGTCGCCGGCGGGCCGTCCCGCCCGGCGTCGCGACCGCGGTCACTGCTGGCCCGCCGGGTGCGCGTCCCACGCCCCTGCCGGGACCGACGGCAGCGGCCCGGCGCCGTCCGGCACCGGCGTCGCCGCCGGCGCGGAGGCACGTGGCGGCACGGGCAGGTCCGCGGCCGTGGGCCGGCGCCGTCCGCTGGGCCGGCGCGCGGGGACGTCCCGGGCGGCCAGCCGCCGGGCGAGCTCCTCGTAGCCGTCCGCGACGGCGTCCCAGTCGTAGCGCGCGGCGTGGACGCGGGCGCGCTGCCCGGCCCGCCGGGTCCCCTCCGGGTCGGCCTCGGCCGCGGCCAGCTCGCGGGCCACGTCCTGCGGGGTGCGGAACCAGCGGCCGGCGTCGCGGACGACCTCGCGGTTGAAGTCCACGTCGAAGGCGGTCACCGCCGCGCCGGCGCCGATGGCGCGCAGCAGCGAGGGGTTGGTGCCGCCGACGGAGTGGCCGTGCAGGTAGGTGCAGCAGTGGGCGTAGAGCTGGTCGAGCAGCTCCTGGTCCCACAGCCCGCCGAGGAAGCGGACCCGGTGGTCGGCCAGGGCGTGCACGCGGCGGGTGTACTCGTCGGCGTAGGGCGCCGAGCCGACCACCACCAGCGGCTTGGCGGCGTCGCTCGCGGCGTAGCCCTCGACGACGACGTCGACGTGGTTCTCCGGCTCGAAGCGCGCGACGACGAGGTGGTAGCCGCCGGGCTCGAGGCCCAGCTCGGCCAGCCGGTGCGCACCGGGGGCGATGAGCGGCGCGCCGTAGGTCAGCAGCGTCGTCGGGGCGGCGAAGGCGTCGCGGTAGTAGTCGGCGATGCCCTGGGCATCGGCGATGAGCACGTCGGACCAGCGGACGGCGAGCGCCTCGGCGGCGCGGTAGTAGCGCCGTCCGGCACCGCCCCACTTGGCGCGCTTCCACTCCAGCCCGTCGACGTGCGTGGCCACCGGGATGCGCGCGGCCCGCAGCACGGGCAGCAGCGGGGCGTTGGCGGCGTTGAAGACGAACGCGGCGTCCGTGCGGTGGGCCAGCAGGTGGCGCACCGACAGGGCGGAGTGGCTCAGCGTCTCGATCGAGCGGCGACGGGCGGCCGGCAGGTGCACGAGCTCCATGCCGAGGTGCTCCGCCGGGCGCTCGGCGCCGCTGCCGGGGGTGGTGCGGCAGTAGACGACCACCCGGTGCCCGCGGTCGGCGAGCCGGCGTCCCACCTCCTCGACCGCCGTCTCGAAGCCCCCGTAGCGCGCCGGGACACCACGGGTCCCCACCATGGCGATGCTCGTGCGGTTCATGGGTCCGTCCTCCGATCAGGTCCGGGCGGCGCTGCGCCCGGCGGTCCTGGCGACGCTAGGGAGAGGGCGCGCGCGCCCGCGTCACCCGCCGGAGGGGGGTGAGGCGGGCAGCGGCGGCTAGTAGGCGCCGGAGCGGCCGAGGACGGCGCGCACGGTCTTGACGAGGATCAGCGCGTCGAGGGCCAGCGACCAGTTCTCCACGTACCGGAGGTCCAGCCGCACGGCCTCCTCCCAGGACAGGTCGCTGCGGCCGGAGATCTGCCACAGCCCGGTCAGGCCGGGCTTGACCAGCAGCCGCCGGCTGACCGAGGAGTCGTACCGCGCGACCTCGCGGGGCAGCGGCGGGCGCGGGCCCACCAGCGACATGGAGCCGCCGAGCACGTTGACCAGCTGCGGGAGCTCGTCGAGGGACAGCCGGCGCAGCCACCGCCCGACCCGGGTGACCCGGGGGTCGGCGCGCATCTTGAACAGCAGCCCGTCGGCGCCGTTGGCCGCCTGCAGCGCCTCCAGCCGGCTCTCGGCGTCGACGACCATGCTGCGGAACTTCAGCATCGTGAAGCGCCGGCCGTTCACCCCGACCCGCTCCTGCCGGTGCAGGACCGGCCCCGGGTCGTCCAGCCGGACGGCGAGGGCCAGCCCGAGCAGGAGCGGGGACAGCAGCAGCAGCGCGAGCGCGGCCACGACCCGGTCGACGCAGCCCTTGAGCACCCGGCCCCACCCCTCGAACCGCGGCTGCTCGACCGACAGCAGGGGCAGCCCCTCGAACGGGCGGATGTGCAGCCGCGGTCCGGCCACCTCGATCAGCCCCGGGGCCACCAGCAGCTCGACGCCGCTGCCCTCCAGCTGCCACGACAGCCGGCGCAGGTACTCGGCGGCGGTCTCGCTCGCCGAGGTGACCGCGACGGTGTCGGCGCCGAGCCGCACGGCGGTGTCGACGACCTCGTCGAGCCCGCCGACCGGCACCCCGAGCGCGCCGGCCACCAGCTCGCGGCTCTCCGGCGTCACGCACGCGGCCACGACCTCCAGCCCGGCGTAGCCGTCCCGGCGCACCCGCATGGCCAGCTCGACGACGGCTCCACCGCGGCCGGCCAGGACGACCCGCCGCAGGCAGCGGCCGCGGGCGCGCAGCCGCCGCAGCTGGCAGCGGGCGGCGAACCGCGCGGCCAGGGTGAGGACGGTGACCGCGGGGATGGCGACCACGACCAGCGCGCGGCTCAGCTCGAGCTGGGCGGCGTAGGAGACCAGGCTCGCCAGCGCCACCAGGAGCAGACCGGCCCGGCCCACCCGGCGGTACTCGTCGCTGCCGGTGCCGTGGACCCGCTCGTCGTAGGCGCCGGTCCCCGCCAGCAGCAGCGGCCAGGCCAGGACCAGCAGGGCCGCCGTCCACACCAGGGGCGCGGCGGCGGAGGGCGGGGACGGGTGGGCCGACAGGACCAGGCCGGTGACGGCCGCGGCAGCGGTGACGTCGAGCCCGACCAGGGCCCCGGAGTAATGCGCCGACCAGCGGGAGGGCGCGGTCGTGCCGGTGGGCCGCGGCCTCCCGGTCAGGACGTCCAGCGCCGGGATCGGGCCCGCGGGCGCGGTGACGCCGGCCCGTCCGGCGCCGTGGTGGTTCAGCAGCACGTCTCCCCCTCGAACCGCGTGACTCTCCGTGTGCGGAGGGGAGGAGCAGTCACCGAACGTGCTGCGCTGTCGTGTCGCCGATGGCGTCACGTCCCCCGACGCACGGGGAACGCTCACCCAGCGTCATCGCCAAGGCAATGCGGAGAGTGACGGTTCACCCCCTGGGGGCGGCCGCCTCACCCGTTCAGCTACGGGGGTGGACCACGTTCTGTGCCGCCTCCAGGCCCTGCGCGAGGAGTTCCTCGGCGGCGTCGGCGGCCTCGGCGACCAGCAGGTCGAGCTCCTTGCGCTCGGTCGCGGAGAAGTCCTTGAGCACGAAGTCGGCAGGGTCCTGGCGGCCCGGCGGGCGGCCGATCCCGACCCGCACCCGGAGGTAGTCGCGGGTGCCGGTGGAGCGGCTGATCGAGCGCAGGCCGTTGTGCCCGCCCTCGCCCCCGCCCCGCTTGAGCCGGACGGCGGCGAAGGGGAGGTCGAGCTCGTCGTGGACGACCACGAGGTCGGCGACCGGCAGCTTGTGGTAGTCGAGCAGCCCGCGCACCGGACCGCCCGACTCGTTCATGTACGTCGTCGGCCGGGCGAGGACGACACGGCGGCCGGCCAGCCGGGTCTCGCCGACGAGGGCGCGCGCCCGGGCTCCCTTGCCGGGCGAGAGCTTCACGCCGGCACGGGCGGCGAGCTCGTCGAGGACCATCGCCCCGACGTTGTGCCGGTTGCCGGCGTAGCCGGGGCCGGGGTTGCCCAGCCCCACGACGAGGAAGGGCCCCTCGGAGGGCGGGGACGCCGCAGGGGCGCCGGCCGTGCCGGCGCCCCTGCGGGTCGTGCTCTCGGTCAGCGGGGACCTCAGCTGTTCTCGGTGGACTCGATCGACTCGCCGCCACCCTGCGCCTGCGGCTCCGGGACGACGTCGCCCTCGCCGGTGCCGCTCTCGGCCGGCGCGGACTCCTCGCGCTCGATGCCGGCCTCGGCCTCGGCCTCCGCCAGCTCGGCGTCGAGCTGCTCGGCGGTCGGCGCGCCCAGGAAGCCGATGACCAGCGCCTCGGGGTCGGTGACGAGCGTGGCGCCGCGGGGCAGCACCAGGTCGGCGGCGGTGATGTTCTGGCCCGCCGTGCGGCCGGTGACGTCCACCTCGATGGTGTCGGGCAGCGCGGTCGCGTCGGCCTCGATCGCGACGGTGTTGAGCTGGTGGTTGGTGATCGCGTCCACGCCGGGCTCGCCGACGACGACCAGCGGCACCTCGACGGTCGTCCTCTCGCCGCGGCGGACGGCCAGCAGGTCGACGTGCTCGTGCTGGCGGGTCAGCGGGTCGCGCTGCACCGACTTGGTGAGCGCGAGGTGCTCGGCGCCGTCGAGGACGACGGTGATCAGGGCGTTGGTGCCGCCGTTGCGCAGCACGGCGGCGAACTCCAGCGCCGGCAGCGACAGGTGGACGACGTCCTGGCCGTGCCCGTAGAGGACGGCGGGGACGCGGCCGGCGCGGCGGGTCCGGCGGGCGCTGCCCTTGCCGAACTCGGTGCGGGGCTCGGCGACGAGGCGGAAGTCGGCCACGGTGGTGTGCTCCTCAACAGGTGGGTCGGTCTGCGGGCCGGCGGCCGGGCGCGGCACACCTCGCAGGAGCACACGCACGTCGATCACGGAGTCGGACGGACCGCTCCCTCGCCGGGCTCTGTCATCTTACCCGGCCTCCGGCCGGGTGACCGCGGCCAGGTGCCGTCCCCCCGCTCCGTGGAGCCGTCCCCGTCCGTCCTCGGGGACCCTCCGGGCCCCCGCTCGGCGGACCGTCAGCCGGCGCCGCCGAAGAGGCTGGTCACCGAGCCGTCCTCGAAGACCTCCTTGATCGCCCGGGCCAGCAGCGGGGCGATGGACAGGACGGTCAGCTTGTCGAACTGGCGGGACGGCTCGATGGGCAGCGTGTTGGTCACGATGACCTCGCTGATCCGGCTGTTCTTCAGCCGGTCCACGGCCTCGCCGGACAGGACGCCGTGGGTGGCGCAGACGATGACGTCGGCGGCGCCGGCGTCGAAGAGCGTCTCGGCGGCCTTCACGATCGTGCCGCCGGTGTCGATCATGTCGTCGACCAGGATGCAGACCCGGCCCTCGACCTCGCCGACGACGCGGTTGGCGACCACCTCGTTGGGCCGCATCGGGTCGCGGGTCTTGTGGATGAAGGCCAGCGGGACGCCGCCGAGCTTGTCGCTCCACCGCTCGGAGACGCGCACCCGCCCCGAGTCCGGCGAGACGACGGTGATCTCGCGGTCGCCCCAGTGGCCCTTGACGTGGTCGACGAGCAGGTCGAGGGCGAAGAGGTGGTCGACCGGGCCGTCGAAGAAGCCCTGGATCTGCGCGGTGTGCAGGTCGACGACCATCAGCCGGTCGGCGCCGGCGGTCTTGAACATGTCGGCGACCAGGCGGGCGGAGATGGGCTCGCGGCCGCGGTGCTTCTTGTCCTGCCGGGCGTAGGGGAAGAACGGTGCGACGACGGTGATCCGCTTGGCCGAGGCGCGCTTGGCGGCGTCGACCATGAGCAGCTGCTCCATGAGCCAGGTGTTGATGGGCGCGGAGTGGCTCTGCACGATGAAGGCGTCGGAGCCGCGCACCGACTCCTCGAAGCGGACGAACAGCTCCCCGTTGGCGAACTCGTAGGCCGCCGTCGGGGTGGGGGTGACGCCCAGGTGACCGGCGATCTCGTCGGTCAGCTCGGGGTACGCCCGGCCGGAGAAGAGCATCAGGCTCTTGCTGGTGGTCTGCCGGATCGCGCTCATCGGCTCTGCTGCCCCTACTGGTCGTGGTTCCCGTCGGGCTCCGTCGGCCGGTCCGCACCGTCGCCGCCGGTCACGGGCCGGGCACCGGCCGCGTCCTCGGCCGGTCCCGTCGCCGCCGCAGCGGCCTGCGCGGCGGCGGTGCCCGGACGGCGGCGGCGCACCCAGCCTGCCACATTGCGCTGCGTCGCCCGCGCCACACCCATGGCCCCCGGCGGGACGTCGTGCGTGATCACCGACCCCGCGGCGGTGTAGGCGCCGTCCCCCACGGTGACCGGCGCGACGAGCATCGTGTCCGAGCCGATCCGCACGTGGTCGCCGATCGTCGTGTGGTGCTTGGCCACGCCGTCGTAGTTGACGAACACGGTGGCCGCCCCGACGTTGGCACCCCGCCCGATGGTCGCGTCGCCGACGTAGGACAGGTGCGGCACCTTGGAGTCCTCGCCGACGCGGGCGTTCTTGGTCTCGACGAAGGCGCCGACCTTGGCGCCGCGCGAGAGGTCGGTGCCCGGCCGCAGGTAGCTGAACGGGCCGACCGTGGCCCCGGGCCCGACGACCGACCCGAGGCAGTGCGACCGGACCACCGACGCGCCCTCCCCCACCGCGGTGTCGACGAGCGTGGTGTCGGGGCCGACGACGGCGCCGGCCCCCACCGACGTCGTCCCGTGCAGCTGCACGCCGGGCAGCAGCCGGGCCCCGGCGGCCACCGACGCGGTCACGTCGACCCAGGTGGTGGCCGGGTCGACGACGGTGACACCGGCCCGCATGAGCCCGTCGAGCACGCGGTCGTTGAGGGTGCGCCGCCGCGCGGCCACCTCCCGCTGGTCGTTGCAGCCCAGCACGTCGTCGGGGTCCTCGGCCACCGCGCCGGCGACCGGCTCGCCGTCGCCGACCAGCAGGCCGACGGCGTCGGTGAGGTAGAGCTCGCCCTGGTCGTTGTCCTGGTCGATGCGCGCCAGCGCGCGGCGCAGGGCGGCGGCGTCGCCGACGTAGACGCCGGCGTTGACCTCGGTGATCGCCCGCTGCTCGGGTGTGGCGTCGCGCTCCTCGACGATGCCCGTGACCGCGCCGGAGGCGTCGCGGACGACGCGCCCCAGGCCGGTGGGGTCGGCGACCCGAGCGGTGAGCACGGTGAGCACGGCGCCGGCCGCCCGGTGCGCCTCGACCAGCGCGGTGACCGTCTCCGGCCGCAGCAGCGGGGCGTCGCCGTTGACGAGCAGGACCGGGCCGGTCAGGTCGGGGGCGGCGGCCAGTGCGACGGCGGCGGCGTGGCCGGAGCCGCGCTGCTCCTCCTGCACCACCGGCCGCGCGCCGGGTGCGACGGCGGCCAGGTGGTCGGCGACGGCCTCGCGGCCGGCGCCGACCACCACCAGCGTCGTGCCGGCGCCCAGCGGCCCGGTCGCCGCGAGCACGTGGCCGAGCATGCTGCGCCCGCCCATCTCGTGCAGGACCTTGGGCGTGGTCGAACGCATCCGGGTCCCCTGCCCGGCGGCGAGGACGACGACGGCGGCGACTGCCTGCTGCGGACTCACTGATCTCCTCCGACGGTGGACGGACCGCCGGAGGGGCGACCCGGTGCCTCGGCACGGGTGCCCGTGCCCTCGGCGCTGCTGGGGGACTCGGACTCGAACCGAGACTTCCCGGCTCCAAAGGCCGGCGGGCTGCCGATTACCCCATCCCCCACCGCGGCGCCGTCCCGGCGGCGCCACGCGGACGAGCCTAGGGCGCTCCCCGCGGCGGGGCACGGAGCAGGGGGCGGCCGGAGCCGGGCACTCCCGGTCCGGACGGCGGGGGTGCGGCCGGTGACGTAGGTTACGGCGTCGAAGCCACCGGCCGTCGCGCCGGAGCGTCCTCGCCACGGACGACCCCTGGAGGCCACGTGTCCGCTCCCTCCCTCACCCGGCCGTCGGCCTTCCGACCCGCCGATCCCGACCGGGGCCTGCCGCCGAACGCGCTGGGCAAGGAGAAGGGGCACCTCGAGCAGCTCACGCTCTACGTCTTCGTCGTCGTGCCGTTCCTGGCGCTGGCCGCCGTGGTCCCGGCGGTGTGGGGCTGGGGCCTGTCCTGGCTCGACGTCGGTCTGTTCGTCGCCTTCTACTTCGTGCCGCTGCTCGGCGTCACCGTCGGCTACCACCGGTACTTCACGCACGGGTCGTTCAAGGCCACCCGGTCGCTGCGGATCGCGCTGGCGATCGTGGGGTGCATGGCCATCCAGGGCCCGGTCGTGCAGTGGGTCGCCGACCACCGCCGCCACCACGCCTTCTCCGACCGCGACGGCGACCCGCACTCGCCGTGGCGCTACGGCGACGACACCCGCGCGCTGCTCCGGGGCATGTTCCACGCCCACCTCGGCTGGCTGTTCGACCGGCGGCAGACCAACGCCGCGCGCTACGCCCCCGACCTGCTCAAGGACCGCGGCCTGCGGGTCACCAGCCGGCTGTTCGTCGTCTGGGCCTTCCTGAGCCTGGCCCTGCCGGCGGCGATCGGCGGCCTGGTCACGGGCAGCTGGGCCGGCGCCTGGACGGCGTTCTTCTGGGCCGGGCTGGTGCGCACCGCGCTGCTGCACCACGTCACCTGGTCGATCAACTCGATCTGCCACGTCGTCGGCAGCCGGCCCTTCGCCTCCCGCGACCGGGCCACCAACTTCTGGCCGCTGGCGATCCTCAGCGGCGGCGAGTCCTGGCACAACCTGCACCACGCCGACCCGACCTGCGCCCGCCACGGCGTGCTGCGCGCGCAGATCGACATCAGCGCCCGCGTGATCTGGGTGTTCGAGAAGCTGGGCTGGGCGCACTCGGTGAAGTGGCCCGACCCGGTCCGCCTGGCCGCCAAGCGCCAGCAGCAGCCCGCCGCCGCGTAGACACCGTCCGGAGGACGGCGGCCCCCGTGCAGGGTCCCGCCGCGAGCCTGCGAGCGGTGGGGGGCAAGGGGGTCCTTCAACCCACCAGGCGGGCGCCGGGCACGGGGCCGTGCACGACCCGGACGGTGCGGAACACGCCCTCCCCCGCCAGGACGGCGGCCAGCCGGACGGCGGCGTCCTCGTCCTCCGCCAGCGCGGCCACGGTCGGGCCCGAGCCGCTCACCAGGGCCCCGGCCGCACCGGCACCGGTGGCGCTGCGCAGCGCACGGCGCAGGGCCGGGCGCAGCGAGACCGCCGGCGCCTGCAGGTCGTTGTCCAGCGCGGCGGCCAGCGCCTCGACGGGACCGCTGCGCAGCGCGGCGAGGACCGCCTCGGGCGAGGGGGACGCCGCGCCGTCGGGCACCCGTCCCGCGGCGCGCAGCCGGTCGAGCTCGGCGTAGACCGCCGGCGTGGACAGCCCGCCCTCGGCGATGCCGAGCACCCAGTGCCACCGTCGCCGGGCCAGCACGGGGGTGAGCTGCTCCCCGCGGCCACCGCCGAGGGCGACGCCGCCGGCGAGGCTGAAGGGGACGTCGCTGCCCAGCCGCGCGGCCAGTGCCGTGAGGTCGCCGCGGGTGGCGTGCGTGCCCCAGAGCGCGTCGAGGGCGACCAGGGTGGCCGCGGCGTCCGCGCTGCCACCGGCCAGTCCGGCGGCGGCCGGGATGGCCTTGTCGACGGCGATGGTGGCGTCGGCGGCCACGCCCGCGTGCTCGGCGAGCAGCTCGGCGGCCTGCCACACCAGGTTGCGCCGGTCGGTGGGCACCGGGTCGGCTCCGCCGGTGCCCTCACCGGTCACGGTGACCGACAGGCCCTCCCCGCGGCGCACGGTGACCGTGTCGAGCAGCGAGACGGCCAGGTAGACCGTCTGCAGCGCGTGGAAGCCGTCGGGCCGCAGCGGGCCCACGGCCAGCGAGACGTTGACCTTGGCGGGGGCGTGCGCGGTGACCGCGCCGTCCCCGCGGGTGTGCCCGGGCCCGCCCGGCGACGACCAGCTCACGACGACCCGCTCACGACGACCGGCTCACGGGGTCACCGGCGCCGTCGCGGCCAGCCGGGCGAAGTCGGTCACCGACAGCTGCTCGCCACGGGTGGCCGGGTCGATGCCGGCCGCCCGCAGCCGCGCCTCGGCCGCGGCGGGGCTCCCGGCCCACCGCGCCAGGGCGGCGCGCAGGCCCTTGCGGCGCGTGGCGAAGGCGGCGTCGACGACGGCGAAGGTGGCGGCGCGGTCGCCGGGCGGTGGCGGACGGCGGTCGAGGGCGACCAGGCCGGAGTCGACGTTGGGTTCGGGCCAGAAGACGCGGCGGCCGACGCTGCCGGCGCGGCGGACCTCGCCGTACCAGGCGGCCTTGACCGACGGGACGCCGTAGGCGGGGCTCCCCGGCGGGGCGGCCAGCCGCTCGGCGACCTCGGCCTGGACGAGCACCAGCGCCCGCCGCAGCGAGGGCAGCAGTTCGAGCAGGTGCAGCAGGACGGGCACCGCCACGTTGTACGGCAGGTTGGCCACCAGCGCAGTGGGCGGGGGGCCGGGCAGCTCCCTCACCCGCAGCGCGTCGGCCTCGACCACGGTCAGCCGGCCGGCGAGGTCGGGACGCCGCTCGGCCACCGTCTGCGGCAGCCGCGCGGCCAGCCTCGGGTCGATCTCGACGGCGGTGACGGCGGTGGCGGCCGGCAGCAGCCCCAGGGTCAGCGAGCCCAGGCCCGGCCCGACCTCGAGGACGACGTCGTCGGGCCGCAGCTCCGCGGTGCGCACGATCCGCCGGATGGTGTTGGCGTCGTGCAGGAAGTTCTGCCCGAGGGTCTTGGTGGGACGCAGGTCGAGCTGCTGGGCCAGGTCGCGGATGGCGGCCGGGCCCAGCAGCCCGTCGGTCTGCTCCGGGGTGCTCAGCGGACCGCTCAGTCGAACAGGTGGTGCCCGCAGCCCCACTGGCCGGCGCCGGAGCGCGCGTAGAGCATCTGCGCGCGGAGGGTCTGCTCGGCCACGGAGGCCGCGGCGGGGTCGCCGGCACCGCCCACGGACGCCCACGTGGAGCGGGAGAACTGGTAGAGGCCGCGGTAGGTGCCCGACGAGCTGACGGCGTCGGGCCTGCCGCCGGACTCGCACTGGGCGAGGGCGGACCAGTTGAGACCGTCGGCGCTCGCCGGGACGCTGCCGGTCGCGGCGGCGGGGCGCTCCTTGGTGCCGACGCTGACGAGCTCGTCGACCGGCTCGCGGGTGACGGTGGTGGCGAGCTGCTCGCGGGCGGTCTGCACACCGTCGACCACGGTGATCCGGACGGTGGTGGACTGCTCGCCCTCCACGCCCTCCTGGGTGACCGTCTCCTCCCCCTCGAGGGCCTCGGGGTCCTCGGTCTCGACGGTCCGGTAGTCCAGCGGGCTGGTCTCGACGACCTCGGTCACCTGCACCCGGTAGACCTGCAGCCGCATCCCGGCGAGCAGCGGCTGGGCCGGGTAGAGGCTGGTGCGGTCGTCGGCGCCGAGGGTCACGCCCTGCTCGGCGAGCAGGTCGGCGGCGGTGGCGGCGGTCGTGGTGACGACGCGGGAGGCGCCGTCGACGACGAGCGTCACGTCCTTCGGGGTGGAGATCGACAGCGCCATGCCGTCGAGCGGGAGCCGCTCGCTGCGGCTGGCCGACAGCACGAGGTCCTCCGCCCGGTAGCCGAGCTGCTCGAGCGCCTCGTCCACCGACAGCGCGGTCACGTACACCTCCCTGGCCACCCCGTCGACGGTCAGCTGAAGCGGCCGGGCGCGGTTGAGGACGACCGCGTCGCCGTCCCCGACGGTGGCGTCGAGATCGGGGAGGACGACGTCGTGCGCCTGCGTCTGCAGCCCCTCCTCGTCGAGCACCTCACCAACCGTGTCAGCGTAGGTGCTGACCTCGCGGACCTGCCCGTCGATCGTCAGCGTCACCGACTTCTGCGCGGCGAACCAGGCGTAGGAGCCGCCCACCAGTCCGGTCAGGACCAGGGCGGAGAGGACGAGCTTCAGCGTTCGGGGCACGGCACTTCCACGGGGTCGAGGGCGCCGGGCGGAAGCGATCGCAGGACGCGCGGCAGCCGGCCACGAGGGGGGACCCAGGGCCGTCGGACGCCGCCCGGACGATCCCCCATCCCGGCTGTCGGTCACGACACGATTACGAGCTCGGTGCGTCTAGCAACGGTGCGCACGGAGTCAAGCAGTCGATCGACACGTCGATCCGACACCACGCCGACACGGTGGGTGACGGACGCGCCTATGGGGACGCGTGTAACAGCCGGGATCAGTGAGGTGGGGCCGTGATCGAGGTCACGGTGTCACCCAAGGGCGCCAGGGGAAGCAGGCGGCGTCCCGGGCCGGGTCGGGCCGCCGGCTCCCTCAGCCGGCGAGGGCGCGCGCGTCCGCCCGCACCGGGCGCAGCCAGGTCAGCAGGAAGCCGGCGACCGCGATGCCCGCGGCCAGGCTCGCGAAGCCCCCCGCGACCAGGGCGACCGGGAGCAGGTCGACGTTCTCGGTGACGCGGTCACCGAGGTCGATGCCCGCGGCGAGCAGCAGGGTGCCCAGCGGCAGCAGGGCCAGGACGCTGCTCGCGGCGGTGACCAGGTGCGCGGTCCACGTGCGCAGCGCCTCGTCGACCGGCACGTCGGCGCCCTCGGCCGGCAGCGGCCGGACGAGCACGCGCAGCAGCGCGACCTCGGCCAGCAGCCAGGCCAGCGGCGGGACGACGAGGGCCACCCAGCCGACCGTGTCGGGCAGGTCGCCGCGCTGCCACATCAGCGCGGCGACGACGACCTCCGCGGCGACGACGGCGCGCATCGTCCACAGCAGCCACGGCGAGACCTGCTCGCCGCGGCGGGGACGGCGGGCGGGGTCGGAGAGCCGCCAGCGCGGCCGGGGGCGGGTGGCCTCGGCCAGCACCACCCCGGTGAGCAGCCCGACCACCAGGGCCGGCAGCCAGAGGAACACCGAGGCCTCGGCGAACATCCACACGCTCGCCCCGATGCCGAGGACGCCGAGCACCAGGCCCAGCCGGCGCACCCGCCGGCCGTGCTGCGCCTGTCGCTGCAGCGTGGCGACGCCCTCGGGGGTGGGGGTGGCGAACTCGACACCGGCCGACGCGACGGCGCGGCGGCCGGCCGCCAGCGCCCACGCCCGGGCGAGGAGCACACCGGGCACCAGGACGGCGATGAAGAGAACCACGGCGATGAGGCGTCCCACGGGGACCAGTGTGCCCCGCCTCCCGGCTCACCGGTCGCCCCCGCCGCGGCGCCCGGCACCGGGTTGGGGCGGGGCTCGAGGACCGCGCCGTCGAGGAGGCTCGGAAGCCGAACGGCCCCGCTGCAGGGGCCCGCGCCGAGCGTCAGCGAGGCGTGGGGGGCAGCGGGGTCCTTCCCCAGGCGCCGAAGACCCGTTCGGCGGTGCGGGTGAGGGTGTCGCACAGCTGCGCGAGCTCCACGCCGGTGACCTCGGCCAGCGCCCGGACCGTGTGCGGCACCAGCCGCGAGGCGTTGGGCCGGCCGCGGTGCGGCACCGGGGTGAGGAACGGCGAGTCGGTCTCGACGAGCAGCTGGTCGACCGGGGTGAGCGCCGCGGCCTCGCGGAGGTGGCCGGCGTTGCCGAAGGTCAGCGTGCCGGCGAAGGACAGCACGTGGCCGCGCTCGACGCACGCCTGCGCGAAGGCGGCGTCGCCGGAGAAGCAGTGGAAGACGGTGTGCTCGGGCGCGCCCTCGTCGTCGAGCACCCGGAGGATCTCCTCGTGCGCGTCGCGGTCGTGGATGACCAGCGCGACGCCGTGCTCCTCGGCGATGCGGATGTGCGCCCGGAACGACGCCTCCTGCGCCGCCCACCCCTCGGGGCCGGTGCGGTAGCGGTCCAGGCCGGTCTCCCCCACCGCCCGCACCCGCGGCAGCGCGGCCAGGCGGTCGATCTCGGCCAGCGCCTCGTCGTCGGCGAGCCCGGCGCCGGCCTCGTTGGGGTGGACGGCGACGGCGGCCAGCACGCCCGGGTGCCGCGCGGCCAGCTCCGCCGACCACCGCGACGAGGGCACGTCGACGCCGACCTGCACCAGCCGGGTCACGCCGACGGCGGCCGCGGCGGCGATCTCGGCGTCCACGGCGTCGTCGGTGGCCGGCTCCTCGGTGCGGAAGCCGTTGAGCACGATGTCGAGGTGCGTGTGGCTGTCGACCGCCGGAGCCGGCAGCGGCTCCGGGGACGGCGGCGGCTCGCCCCGCCGGTTGGCCCGGGACGAGGCCGAGCGGCTCACTCGCCCTCGTCCAGCCGCCGCAGCTCCTCGGCCACGATCGACTCGTCGAGCTTCCTGAACACCGGGGTGGGCGGCGACAGCGGCGTCCCCGGGGGCAGCGGGCGGGAGGCCCACACGGCCTGGCCGTCGCTGTAGTCGCCGGTGATGATCGGGTACGGCGAGCCGTCGTCGAGGTCGGTGACCTCCTCGATCCGCGGCTCCGGCGACCACACGCCGGTGCCGCCGAGCAGCTCGTGCACCTTCTGCGCGGAGTGCGGGAGGAACGGGGTGAGCAGCGCGTTGCAGTCGCTGACCGCCTGCAGCGCGGTGTGCAGCACGGTGTCCCGGCGGCCCGGGTCCTCCTTGAGCTTCCACGGCGCCTGGTCGGAGAGGTACTTGTTGGCCTCGCCGACCACCCGCATCGCCTCGGTGGCCGCGGCCTTCTGCCGGTTGCGCGAGAGCAGCTCCCCGACCGGCCCGAAGGCGCCCTGGGTGGCCGACAGCAGCGCGCGGTCGGCGTCGGTCAGCTCACCCGGCGTCGGGACGGCGCCGACGTTCTTCGCCGCCATCGACACCGTGCGGTTGACCAGGTTGCCCCAGCCGGCGACCAGCTCGTCGTTGTTGCGCCGCAGGAACTCCGCCCAGGTGAAGTCGGTGTCCTGGCTCTCCGGCCCGGCCGCGGCGATGAAGTAGCGCAGCGCGTCGGCGTCGTAGCGGGCCAGGAAGTCGCGCACGTAGATGACCACCTGGCGGGAGGAGGAGAACTTGCGCCCCTCCATCGTCAGGAACTCGCTGGAGACCACCTCGGTCGGCAGGTTGAGCCGACCCAGCGACCCCGGCGTCCCGCCCCTGTCGCCCTCGCCGTCGTACCCGAGCAGCTGGGCGGGCCAGATCTCGGCGTGGAAGACGATGTTGTCCTTGCCCATGAAGTAGTAGGCGTCGGCGTCCGGCGTCTGCCACCACTGCCGCCACGCGTCGTCGTCGCCGGAGCGGCGGGCCCACTCGATGGAGGCCGACAGGTAGCCGACGACGGCGTCGAACCACACGTAGATGCGCTTGTCGGGACGGTCGCGCCAGCCGTCGAGCGGCACGGCCACGCCCCAGTCGATGTCGCGGGTGTAGCTGCGCGGCTTGAGGTCGGTGAGCAGGTTCTTGGCGAAGTTGAGGACGTTGGGCCGCCAGCCGCGCCGGGAGTCCAGCCAGTCGCCCAGCGAGCGGGTGAACGCCGGCAGGTCGAGGAAGTAGTGCTCCTCCTCGACGAACCTCGGCGTCTCGCCGTTGATCCGGCTCCTCGGGTTGATCAGGTCGACCGGGTCGAGCTGGTTGCCGCAGTTGTCGCACTGGTCGCCGCGGGCGCCGTCGTAGCCGCAGATCGGGCACGTGCCCTCGATGTAGCGGTCGGGCAGGGTGCGCCCGGTCGAGGGGCTGATCGCGCCGAGGGTCGTCTTCGGGAAGACGTACCCGTTCTTCAGCAGGCCCAGGAAGATCTCCTGGCTGATCGCGGCGTGGTTGGCCGTCGTCGTCCGGGTGAACAGGTCGTAGGACAGCCCGAGCGACTGCAGGTCGCCGACGATGACCCGGTTGTTGCGGTCGGCGATCTCCCGCGGGCTGACGCCCTCGGCGTCGGCGGCGACGGTGATCGGCGTCCCGTGCTCGTCGGTGCCGCTGACCATCAGCACCCGGTCGCCCACCATGCGGTGGTAGCGGCTGAAGACGTCGGAGGGGACGCCGAAGCCGGAGACGTGGCCGATGTGCCGCGGACCGTTGGCGTAGGGCCAGGCCACGGCGGTCAGGATGTGCCGATCACTCACGCCCCGAGCCTAGGTGGCGGCGTCCACCCGGTTCCGCGGCGTCAGCCGCCGGCGGCCGGCGTGGTCGCGGCCGGCGGCTCGCCGCCCACCGGGGTGGTGACGGCGAGGGCGCACAGGGCCACCCCGATGAGCGCCACGGTGACCAGCCGCAGCCGCGGGTGGACCACCTGCACGGGCACGCGCCGCCGCGGGCGCGCCGCGGCGGCCCAGGTGAGGGTGGACGGCGCGGAGGCCAGCAGCAGCTTCCCGACCGGGACGGCGAGGGCGAGCAGCGCCAGCGCCGGCACCGGGACCGGGACCGGCAGGCCGTCGAGCACCGGGCCGGACAGCCCGACCACGAGCAGCGCGAGGGCCAGCGCCGCCTCGGCGCAGGCGACGCCGGCCGCGAACCGGAGACCGGGGCCCTCCAGGACCCCCAGCGCCGCGCCCGCGCACGCCACGATCCAGGAGGCCAGCCCACCCAGGACGGCGGCGGCGACGACGCCCGGGGGCCGCGACGCGGCGGTGAGCAGCCCGTCGAGCCCGGTCAGCCCGCCGGCGAGCAGGGCGAGGGACTGCAGCGCGCAGACGGCGGCCAGCGCGAGCACCGGGCCCGGCCACCGGCACACGGCGGCCGGGCCGGGGCCCGCTGCGGGGGTCGGGAGGGGGGCGTCGAGGACGCTGGTCGCCACGGGTCTGCTCCTGGCCGGGGACGTCGGTCACCGGTCAGGTCGTCCCGCGGGGCCGGGCGCTGGAGGTTCAGGGCCGGGCCGCTCACCCCGGAGGGTGGGGTCAGCGGCCCCCGCCGCGGGCGGCGCGGTCGGCGACCGCGCGCCGGGCGGCCGCCTCGCCCTCCGCGCCGGCCAGGCGGCTGCGCCGCTTGCCGTAGGTGAAGTAGATGAGGAACCCGAGCGCCATCCAGATCGCGAACCGCAGCCAGGTGTCGGCCGGCAGGTTGAGCATCAGGTAGAGGCAGGCCAGCGCCGAGACGATCGGCAGGGCCGGCACCAGCGGCACGCGGAAGGCGCGGTGCAGGTCCGGCCGGGTCCGCCGCAGGACGATGACGCCGAGCGAGACCAGCACGAAGGCGAACAGCGTGCCGATGTTGACCAGCTCGGCCAGTGTCCCGAGCGGCAGGAAGCCGGCGAGCAGCGCGACGAAGATCCCGGTGCCGATGGTGATCTTGTACGGCGTCCCGTAGCGCGGGTGGACGGCGGCCATGCCGGGCGGCAGCAGGTGGTCGCGGCTCATCGCGAACAGCACGCGGGACTGGCCGAGCATCAGGATCATCACGACCGACGTGAGCCCGGCCAGCGCGCCCACGGAGATGAGGCTGGAGACGAACGACAGCCCGACGCTGCTGAACGCCTCGGCCAGCGGCGCCTCGGTGGACAGCTCCGCGTAGGGCTGCATGCCCACGACCACCAGCGACACCGCGACGTACAGCAGCGTGCAGATGACCAGCGAGCCGATGATCCCGCGCGGCAGGTCCTTGCGCGGGTCCTTCGTCTCCTCGGCCGCCGTGGCGACGATGTCGAAGCCGATGAAGGCGAAGAACACGATCGAGGCACCGGCGATGACGCCACCCCAGCCGAAGCTGCCCTGGGTGAAGCCGAACAGCTGGATGAGCGGAGCGTGCCAGCCGCCCTCCCCCTCGGCCGCGGGCTGGGCCGGCGGCACGAAGGGCGTGTAGTTGGCGGCCTTCGTGTAGAAGAACCCGAGCACGATCACCAGCAGGACGATGACGACCTTGATCGCCACGATCACGCTGGTCACCCGCGACGAGAGCTTGATGCCGAGCACGAGGACACCGGTCATCACCAGGGCGATGACGATCGCCGGGATGTTGACCGTGGCGGTCTCCCCCGCGATCGACGTCGGCAGCGGGGTGCCCAGGTCACCGAGCAGCTGGTTGAGGTAGCCCGACCAGCCGACCGAGACCGTCGCCGCCCCGAGGGCCAGCTCCAGCACGAGGTCCCAGCCGATGATCCAGGCGACCAGCTCCCCCAGCGTGGCGTAGGAGAACGTGTAGGCCGACCCGGCGACCGGGACGGTCGAGGCGAACTCGGCGTAGCAGACCGCCGCGAGCCCGCAGACGACGCCGGCGATGACGAAGGAGATCGCCACGGCCGGGCCGGCGGTGGTGCTCGCGACCTCACCGGTGAGGACGAAGATGCCGGTGCCGATGATCACCCCGACGCCGAAGACGGCGAGGTCGAGCCCGGACAGGTTCTTCTTGAGCCGGTGTTCCGGTTCCTCGGTGTCGCGGATGGAGTCCTCGACGGACTTCACGCGGCGGGCCCCTGCGGCCACGGCGTCCTCCCCCTCGACGTGCTGCTCGACCTGGCCCCCGTGAGGCCGGCCTCCCGGCCGGCCCCTCCGGCAGCGTGGCACGGGCCGGGCCGCCCCGCACGCCTACGCTCTCTCCGGCCCGCCGGCGCGGCGGGACGGGAGGAGGTGCGTGGTGAGCGATCCGCAGACCGACGGCGCGCCCGGGTTGTTCCTGCCCGGTCCCCGCCCGCGACCGGCGGGGGCGTCCCGGCCGGGCCGCGCCCGGCCCCCGGGCACCAGCGCGGTCGTGGACTGCGCGGTCTACGTGCAGGGCCGCCGGGAGCCGCCGGTCGACCCCATGGAGTCGCTCGACGTCGCGGTCGAGCGCGGCGGGTTCGTGTGGCTGGGCCTGTTCGAGCCGACGGAGACCGAGCTCGGCGCGATCGCCGAGCGCTACGGGCTGCACCCGCTGGCCGTCGAGGACGCCGTCTACGCCCACCAGCGGCCCAAGCTGGAGCGCTACGACGAGGACCTGTTCATGGTGCTCAAGACCGCGCGGTACGTGGAGCACGAGCAGCTGACCGCCACCAGCGAGGTGGTCGACACCGGTGAGGTCATGGTCTTCCTCGGCCCGCACCACGTGATCACCGTGCGGCACGGCGACCACAACGACCTCACCGCCCTGCGGCGCCGGCTGGAGGAGCAGCGCGGCCTGCTCTGCCACGGGCCGGCCGCGGTGCTGTACGCGGTGGCCGACCTCGTCGTCGACACCTTCGTCGACGTGGCCGAGCAGGTGGCCGACGACGTCGACGAGCTCGAGGCGTCGGTGTTCAGCCCGGAGCGCACCGACGACATCGGGCGGCTCTACCAGCTCAAGCGGGAGCTGATGTCGCTGCGGCGGGCGGTGGGGCCGCTGGAGGTGCCGCTGCAGAAGCTCTCGGAGCGGGCGGTCGACGTCGTCCCCGAGCCGATGCGCTCCTACTTCCGCGACGTGCTCGACCACGCGATCCGGGTGCGCGACCAGGTGGGCTCGCTCGACGAGCTGCTGTCGTCGATCCTGCAGGCCTCGCTGGCGCGCACGTCGATGGCCGACAACGAGGACATGCGGCGCATCTCCGCGTACGCGGGCATCATCGCCGTCCCCACCGCGATCGCCGGGATCTACGGGATGAACTTCGAGCACATGCCCGAGCTGCACTGGCGCTGGGGCTACGCGACGGTGTGGCTGGTCATCGTGGTCGTCTGCTCGTTCCTCTACCGCGGCTTCAAGCGCAACGGCTGGCTCTAGCGGGCCGCCGACGGTCGCGGTGTGTGCACGTGTCGCGGACGCGGGGCCGTCGAGGCCGCGACGTGTGCACTCATCGCGGACGGGCGTCCAGCGCCGCGCGGATCGTGGCGAGCAGCGGCGCGGGACGGTGCAGGTCCGCCGCGGTCACGAAGACCACCCGCCAGCCGGCCGCCTGCAACCGGTTGAGGCGCGCCCTGTCCCTGCCGAACTGGCCGGGCTCGGCGTGCCAGGCACCGTCGTACTCGACCGCGAGCCGGAGCCCCGGCCAGGCGAAGTCCACACGGGCGACGTCACGGCCCGCGTGCCGGACGACGTGCTGGGCGACCGGCGCCGGCAGCCCCGCCTGGGCCATCAGCAGCCGTAGTCGTGTCTCCTGCGGCGAGCCGGCCAGCCCGTCCGCCCGGTGGCAGGCCCGGCGCACCCGGGCGGATGCCGCGCCGGGGACCGCGACCCGCGCTCGGACGGCCGCCAGGTCGACGACGCGGGCGACGACCATCCGGTCGATGGCCACGACGGCCTCGTCCGGCTCCAGCACGGCTGCCGCGCGGACCGTCGCCAGCACCGGCGACACCACCCGGACCCCGTCGAGCACCCGGACGTCGGAGGGGTCGAGCGGCAGGCGCCGGACCCGCAGGCCGTCGACGCGGCGCGGGTGCGAGCCCGGCGGGATGACGAGTTCCACGTCGTCCCGCTCGTCGGCGAGGTCGACGCCCCACAGCACGGCGGCGCTCGTCCCGGAGACGACCGCACCGGGCAGCAGCAGGCGAGCCGCCGCCCGGGCCCGCAGCCGGTGCGAGTCAGGCACCCGGGCATCGGCGTAGACGTCGCGGAACAGACGCCGGCAGGCCGGGCCGCGGAGGCGGGCAGGTGTCAGCAGGCCGCGGCGCACCACGTCCGTCCCGCGGAACACGCGGTCCTGGAGGGCGGCGGGGAGGACGGTCGTCGGCACACGCGCACGCTGACCGCAGGACCCGACGCCAGCCTCGAGGACGTCCACAGACCTCGTCGTGTGCACATCTCGTCGTCCCGCCCCTCCCCCGGGCGCGATGTGTGCACTCAGCGCGCCGGCCGGCGCCTCAGGAGGGCTTGGCGGCGACGACGGCGTCGTAGACGGTGCGGCGCGGCAGGCCCGTGCGGGTGACGACGGCGCGGATGGCGTCCTTGCGGGTGGCGCCCGCGGCCTCCTCGCCGGCCACGAGCGCGGCCAGCTCGGCGGGAGCGAGCGACACCGGCGCCGACGCGGCCCCGGCGACCACCAGTGTGATCTCCCCGCGCACGCCCTCGGCGGCCCACGCGGCCAGCTCGGACAGCGGCCCGCGCCGGACCTCCTCGTGGGTCTTGGTCAGCTCCCGGCAGACGGCGGCCTCCCGGGTGTCCCCGAACGCGGCGGCGCAGTCGGTGAGCGCGTCGGCCAGCCGGTGCGGCGACTCGAAGAAGACCATCGTGCGGCGCTCGTCGGCCAGCCCGGTCAGCCGCGACCGCCGCTCGCCGCCCTTGCGCGGCAGGAACCCCTCGAAGCAGAACCGGTCCACCGGCAGGCCCGAGACCGCCAGCGCCGTGACCACCGCCGAGGGCCCGGGCACCGAGGTCACGTCGACGCCGGCCTCGATCGCCGCGCGCACCAGCGTGTAGCCGGGGTCGGAGACCGAGGGCATCCCGGCGTCGGTGAGCAGCAGGACGGTCTGGCCCTGGTCGAGCGCCGCCAGCAGCCCGGGCAGTCGGGCCCGCTCGACCGACTCGTGGAAGGTCACCACCCGCCCGGTGAGCGTCACCTCGAGGTCGGTGGCCAGCCGGTGCAGCCGGCGGGTGTCCTCGACGGCGAGCACGTCGGCCTCGGCCATCACCCGGCGCAGCCGCGGGCCGACGTCGCCGGGCTGGCCGAGCGGAGCGCCGCCGAGCACGAGCCGTCCCGTCACGCCCCGAGCCTGTCACGCCGGGCAGGCCGGGGAGCGCACCTACCCTGAGGCGCATGGCGGTCCTGGCTCCCGAGCGCACGGACGCCGGGGACCCGCCGGGGACGCCGTCCCGCGCCGCCCGCCGCTGGCCCGCGCCGCGGCCGCGGGTCGACCGCATCCCGCCGCTGCCGGCCGACCGGCTGCTGTCGTGGCTGCTGGCCGGCGCCCTCGGCGTCCTCACGCTGGTCAGCCGGCTGGTCGGCATCGGCTATCCGGACACCCTGCTGTTCGACGAGGCCTACTACCCGCCCGAGGCGCACGACCTGCTGACCTGGGGTCACGAGTACAACCGCGGCTACACGTTCATCGTCCACCCGCCGCTGGGCAAGTGGCTGATCGCGGCCGGCGAGCAGCTGTTCGGCTACGACTCGTTCGGCTGGCGGTTCCCGTCGGCGGTGGCGGGGGCGATCTCCGTCGTCGTCCTCACCCGGCTGGCCCGGCGGCTCACCGGCTCGACGCTGCTCGGGCTGGTCGCCGGCCTGCTGCTGGCCCTCGACGGCTTCCAGTTCACCGTCTCCCGCATCGGCCTGCTCGACGTCTTCCTGCAGGTCTTCGTGCTCGCCGCGGTCGCCTGCCTCGTCGTCGACCGCGACCGGGTGCGGGCCCGGGTCCGCGCGCAGCTGCCCGTCCCCCTCACCGGCTCCCCGCTCGGCCCGCGCGGCTGGCGGATCGCCGCCGGGTTCCTCTTCGGCTGCGCCTGCTCGGTCAAGTGGAGCGGCGTGTACTTCCTGGCCTTCTGCGCCGTGCTGTCGCTGTTCTGGGACCGCGCCGCCTGGCGGGAGGCCGGTGTCCCGAGGCCGACGGCGACCGCCCTGCGCCGCAGCCTGCCCGGCGCCACCTGGGCGCTCGCGGCGGTCCCGGTGCTCACCTACCTGGCCGGCTTCACCGGCTGGTTCCTCGGCGAGACCGCGCAGGGGCGCTGGTGGGCCCAGCGCAACCCGGACACCGCGTTCCCGTTCGTCCCCGGCGCGCTGCGCTCCTGGTGGCACATGCACGCCGAGTGGTGGCGGTTCCACAACGGCCTGTCGACGCCGCACCCGTGGGAGTCGGGGCCCTGGTCGTGGCTGGTCGACGGGCGGCCGATCCTGCTGTGGAACCCGCAGGGCCTGACCGACGCGAGCGGCGGACAGGTGATCCGCTACATCCTCATGGTGGGGACGCCGACCCTCTGGCTGGCCTTCGCCCCGGCGCTGGTGTGGCTGCTCTGGCGGATCGGAGCCCGGCGCGACCCCGTGGCGGTGCTGGTCGCGGTGACCGTCGTCGCCGGGTGGGGCACCTGGTTCCTCAACCCCGAGCGCACGATGTTCGTCTTCTACATGGCGCCGGTGCTGCCCTTCTTCGTGCTGGCCGTGACCCTCGTGCTGCAGGACGTCCTGGGCCGGCCAGGGGCACCGGCCTGGCGCCGCAGCGCGGGGCTGGCCGCCGTCAGCGGCTACGTCGCCGTCGTGGCCGGCACGTCCGCGTTCTTCTACCCCGTCCTGGCCGGCCGCCCGCTGTCGCACGCCGAGTGGCTGCTGCGGATGTGGTTCCCGTCATGGTTCTGAGGTCCCGGCTGGCCCGATAGATAGTTGGAGCGTACAACCGATAGTCGTGAGCGCCCCGACCGTCGACGAGCACCTCGCCGACGTCCTCGTGCGGCTGGGCACCCTGACCGCACCGGACGACGGCCTGTCCCGCACCGCGGCGGCCACCCTGGCCCGCCTGGAGCGCCAGGGCGCGACGCGGGTGACCGAGCTCGCGGCCGCCGAGGGGGTCGCCCAGCCCTCGATGAGCGCGCTGGTGGCCCGGCTGACCGCCCAGGGCCTGGTCCGGCGCGGCGGTGACCCCCGCGACGCCCGCGTCGTCCTGCTCGACCTGACCGAGGCCGGCGCCGCCGTCCTGGCGCGACGCCGCGCCCGGCGCTCCGCCCGGCTCGACGCCGCGCTCGCGGCCCTCTCCCCCGACGAGGTGCGGCGCATCGCCGACGCGCTGCCCGCCCTCGACTCCCTGGCCGCCGCGCTGCGCCGGCCCGACCCCACCCCGGAGGTGATCCGGTGAGCTCCGCCGGAGCCAGCACCTGGAAGCAGCCCAAGGCGGTCTACGCCGTCGCCTTCGCCTGCGTCGTCAGCTTCATGGGCATCGGCCTGGTCGACCCGATCCTGCCGGCGCTGTCCGAGCAGCTCGACGCCACCCCGAGCCAGGTCAGCCTGCTGTTCACCAGCTACCTCGTGGTCACCGCCGTGGCGATGCTCGGCACCGGCTGGGTGTCCAGCCGGATCGGTGCCAAGAAGACGCTGATCACCGGCCTGGCGATCATCGTGGTCTTCTCCGCGCTCGCCGGCCTGTCGGGCTCGATCAGCGGCATCGTCGGCTTCCGCGCCGGCTGGGGGCTGGGCAACGCGCTGTTCATCGCCACCTCGCTGGCGGTCATCGTCGCCTCGGCCACCGGCGGCTTCGCCGGCGCGATCGTGCTCTACGAGGCCGCCCTGGGCCTGGGCATCGCGGCCGGCCCGCTGGTCGGGGGCCTGCTCGGCGACATCAGCTGGCGCGGCCCGTTCTTCGGCGTCGCCGTGCTCATGGCGATCGCGCTGCTGGCCACCGCCGTCCTGCTCGACGAGACGCCGAAGCCGGCGCACAGGACCCCGTTGTCGGCGCCGCTGCAGGCGCTGCGGCACCGCAGCCTGCTGACCATGAGCCTCACCGCGCTGCTCTACAACTGGGGCTTCTTCACCATGCTGGGCTACGCGCCCTACCCGATGGAGCTCGGCGCGGTCCAGCTCGGCTGGGTGTTCTTCGGCTGGGGCCTGTTGGTCGCCCTGTTCTCGATCGTCGGCGCGCCGCGGCTGCAGGCCCGCTTCGGCACCGCGCCCTCGCTCTACGGCGCGCTCGGCTTCTTCGCCGTCCTGCTGCTGCTCATCGGCCTGTTCACCGACGTCCGCTGGGCGCTGATCACCTGCGTGGTCGCCTCCGGGATCGTCGTCGGCATCAACAACACGCTGACCACCCAGGCGGTCATGCTGGTCGCGCCCGTGGAGCGCCCGGTCGCCTCGGCCGCCTACGGCTTCGTGCGGTTCATCGGCGGCGGCCTGGCGCCGTTCGTGGCCGGCCGGATGGTCGACGCCTGGGACATCCACGTGCCCTTCCTCGTCGGCGCCGGCGCGGTGGCGGTGGGCATCGCCGTGCTGGCCACCGGCCACCGCATGCTGGCCGCGGCCGACGCGGGCCTGTCCGGCGAGGAGCACCTCGACGACGTCGCCGGCGAGGTCGCCGACGAGTTCGGCGGCGCCCCGGCCGCGGTCGACAGCGAGGTCACCGAGGAGCGCGTCCGGGCCTGAGCCCTACGGTGGTCGCCACCGGCTCCTGGAGGACTGCGCATGACCACCACCGACCGCCCGCGCGTGCTCACCGCACCGGACGGCGACGTCTGGACGATCACGCTCGACCGGCCGGAGGCGGGCAACGCGCTCGACCCGGCCATGGCCGAGCAGCTGACCGCGGCCCTGCAGGCGCGCCCCGACACCAGCCGCGCGGTGCTGCTGCTGGGCAACGGTGAGCGCTTCTGCGTGGGCGGTGACGTGCGCGCCTTCGCCGGCGCCGAGGACCCCGGCGCGTTCGTCGGGCAGCTGGCGCACGACTGGCACGAGGTGGTGCGCCTCCTGCTCTACAGCCCCGTGCCGGTGGTCGCGGGCGTGCAGGGCGCGGTGGCCGGGGCCGCGGTGGGCCTGGTGGGCGCGTGCGACTTCGTCGTCTGCGCCCGCTCGACGAAGTTCCGGCCGGCCTACGGGGCGTTGGGCTTCTCCCCCGACGGCGGCAGCTCCTGGGCGCTCACCCGCGCACTCGGCGCCCCGCGGGCGCTGGAGCTGATGCTCACCGACGGCTCGCTCAGCGCCGCCGAGGCGCACCAGTTCGGCCTGGTCGCGCGGCTGGTGGAGGACCGGCAGCTGCGCGAGGCCGCCGTCACCCTGGCGCAGACGGTGGCCGCCGGGCCGGTCCGGGCGATGGTCCGCACCCGGTCGCTGGTCCGCCGGGCGGCCATCCGCACGCTGGAGGAGCAGCTGGACGACGAGGCCCGGCTCATCGCCGAGTCCGCCGCCGACCCCGAGGGCCGCGAGGGCGTGCGGGCCTTCGTCGAGAAGCGGCGGCCGGACTTCCGCGCCGCCGGTCGGGCGGACACCCCGCGGTAGACCTCCCCGTCCGGAGCGCCCGCCGCTCAGCCGGCGGCCAGCAGCGAGGGCGGGACCGGCGCCACCAGCAGCGGGTCGGGCCGGCCGACGACGTCGTCGCGGCGGCCGCGGTAGTCGAGCACCGAGAGCACGTGCCGCAGCGCCTCGGTGCGGGCGCGCCCCTCGTCGTCGGCCGCGAGCACCGTCCACGGCGCGGCCGGCGTCGAGGTGGCGCCGACCAGCGCCGCCTCCGCTACGGGGTCGGCGTCCGCGCGGGCCACGGAGAACCACAGCTTGACCAGGTGGACCCCTCCCCCGGTCAGCGCCTGCTCGAGCCGGGTGAGGTCCTGCAGCGGCGCGGCGCGGGCGGCGGGGTCCCGGGTCAGCGGGCCGCACCAGGACCGGTCGAAGACCACCAGCCGGCCCGCCGCAGGCAGGTGCGCGGCGCGGTCCGGCGCTCCGGCGGGGACGACCGTCGCCACCCGCGGGTCGAGGTGCTCGACCAGCGCGGTGGCGGTGCCGCCCTGCCCGGCGTCCCGCGCGCCCTCCAGGACGACGACGACCCGCCGGCCCTCCTCGCGCACCCAGGCCTGCAGCTTGAGTAGCTCCACCTGCAGGCGCAGCAGGTCCGCGTCGTCGCTCCCCGGCGGGGGCCGCTCCGCGGGGACCCGGTCGGGGCGCCGGGCCGGAGGCCGGGCGGCGCGGTGCACCGCTCCCCGGGCGGCCGGGGTCGCCGGCGGGGGCACCGGCGGCGGCACCGCCCGCCGGGTCGGCGGCGCGGGCGCGGCCACCGGCTCGGGCACGGCCACCGGCTCGGGCACGGCCACCGGCTCGGGCACGGCCACCGGCTCGGGCAGTCGGAGGAGGGTCAGCGGGGTCCAGAGCACGCGCGACCCGCCGTCCCAGTCCAGCCGGACCCGCACCTGGCAGCGGCCGTCGTCGTGACGCCAGCCGAGCAGCTCGGCCGGCCGCCAGGCGGCGTCCAGGAGCGCCTCGACCGCCAGCGCCTCCCGGAGGAGGGCGACCGGATGCTCCCCCGCTGCCACGGGGAAGGACGGTAGGCGGCCCGGGGGCCCGGACCGGGGACGTCGGCCCCACGGAGGTTGACGAAGTCACCCACCTCCTGCTGTCGAACGGCGTTCCGCGGCCGGTCAGCAGGAGGGGGTCAGCGTGGCGCCCACCACGGCGGACGTCCACGTCCCCGCGTAGGCCCACAGCCGGAACGCGTAGGTCGTGCCGTTCTGCAGCTGGTCCTCCGTCGTGCCCGTCGCCCCGATGGGCGTGATCGACCGCGTCGACGGCGTCGCGCCGCTCGCGCTGCGCTCGAGCCGGTAGCCGGTCGCCCACGAGCTGGCGCTGGCCGTCCAGGCGAGGGAGGCCGACGGCGTGCCCGGTGCCCGCCGGAGGGCCACGGTCTGCCCCACCCAGGCCGCGGCCAGGCCGCTGGGCGCGGCGGTGCTGACCCCGGGCGCCGTCCCGGGGCCGGGGAACGGCTCGTCGCCGGCGCTCACCCCGCCGGTGCCGGTCACCGCGAGCTGCCGCCACCGCTGGGTCGTGGTGCCCGGGGCCGGGTACGCCTCGCGGGCGCTGGTCGTGAGGCGCACCAGCTCGGTCCCGGCCGTCGTCGTGGTCACCGCGGGGGTGGTGACCGTGGCGCTGCTGTTCGCGGTGCCCGCGGAGGTGTCGATCGGGTCGGTGGTGCTGACGCCGCTGTAGGCGGCCATGCCCCCCGCCATGGTGACCGTGCTCCCGGCCGGGAAGGCGAACGTGGCGCTGCCCTCCCCGTCGACGGCCTTCTTCCAGTACAGCGCGGAGGTCAGCCCGCCCGCGTAGGAGTCACGGCGGACGAGCGTCCAGCCCGGGGGCTCGGTGGGGGGCGTGGCGCTGGCGCCGTGCCCGACCTGGGCGAGCAGCACGTCCCCGGCCCGCGTCCCCGCGGGGGCCGGCAGGGTCAGCGAGCCCTGGGCGGTGGCCGACGTGGCCGCGCGGGAGGTGATGGCGGTGTACGCGCAGGTCTGAGCGGCCGCCAGGCCGGCCGGCGGCGCCACCCCGTCGGTGACCCAGGCGCCGGCGGGGTTGGCGGTCACCGAGGAGAACCGCGCGGAGGCGCCGGGCAGCACCACGCCGAGGGTCAGGAGGGCCACGGCGGAGGCCACGGCGGCCAGGGCGCGGCGGGGCAGCCGCCGGACGCGCCGCCTCGACCGTGTCATCGCCGCCCTCCGCCCGCGCCCCACGTGTTCGCGGGGTCCTCGCCGGTGCATCGGCCGCGCGCCGGGCCGGCTTGAGCGGCCCGGCCACGCGGGCCCTCCCCTGGAGGGAGGACCCGCGGACGCGGGGTGCCGGCACCGCGTGGGTCGATGACCTGGGCGGACGCCGCGCTGTCGATCCCCTCGGGGCGGGTCAGCAGGAGGGGGTCAGTGTGGTGCTCACCACAGCGGACGTCCACGTCCCCCGGTAGGCCCACAGCCGGAACGTGTACGCGGTGCCGTTGACCAGCGGCCCCTCGGTGGTGGAGGTCGCGCCGATCGGGGTGATGGAGCGGGGCGCCTGGGCCGTGCCGCCGGCGCTGCGCTCGAGCCGGTAGCCGGTCGCCCACGAGCTGGGGCTGGCCGTCCAGGACAGGGACGCCTCGACCAGAGGGGCGGTGGGACGCAGGGCGATCGTCTGGGCGATGTACGCGGTCGTGGAGCCGGGCGACGAGAAGGAGCGGGACGGGGTCGTACCCGGCCCCACGAAGGACTCGTCCGCCGCGGTGATGCCCTCGCTGTCGGAGCTGAGCTTCCAGCGTTCCCGGAGGCCCCCGGGCGTCGCGAACTGCGCGCCCGCCTTGGCCAGGAAGTACACGAGCACCGTGTCCTTCACCGTCGTCGTCACCGACGGCGGGGTGACCGTCTCGCCGGCACCGGTGGTCCTGCCGGTGACGGCGACGGGGCTGCTCCGGTCGACCCCGCTGTAGGCGACGATCCCGCCCACCATGTCCCCGGGGCTCGAGTCCGGACGGGTGAAGGTCGCGGGCGCGTCGGCGCCCGTGGCGACCTTGTAGTAGACGGCGGAGGTCACGACCCCTCCGCTGGTGTCCGCGAAGAGGAGTGTCCAGTCGCTGGGCGCGCTGATCGTCGAGGCCCCGTAGTAGGTCACCTGGGCCACCAGGACGTCGCCTGCCTGGGTCGCACTCGGCCGGCTCAGGGTGAGCGGTGACTGGCTCGTCGACGCGGCGGCCCCACGGAACGTGATGGGCGTCCGGGTGCAGGCCTGGACCGCGGACAGGCCGGTCGGCGGGGCCACCCCGTCGGTGACCCAGGCGCCGGCGGGGTTGGCGGTCACCGAGGAGAACCGCGCGGAGGCGCCGGGCAGCACCATGGTGAGGGTCAGGAGGGCCACGGCGGAGGCCACGGCGGCCAGGGCGCGGCGGGGTAGCCGCCGGGCGCGCCGCCTGGTCCGTGTCATCGCCGTCCTCCGTCCGGGCCCGCGTGCTCGCGGGCTCCTCGCCGGAGCATCGGCCGTGCGCCGGGCCGACTTGAGCGACCGGCCGCGCGGGCCCCCCGGAGGGAGGGCCCGCGCCGGCGCTCAGCGCGCCGCGGCCGGCTCCCGCCACGGGTACTGCACCGGCAGGACCCCGTCGTCGACCGCCACGCCGCTGACCGGGCCCTCGACCCCCGCCATGCGGGCCTGGTCCCGCCCGCCGGCCTTGGACGCGTACAGGGCCGTGTCGGCGGCGTGCAGCAGGTCGGCGGCGGCCGCCCCGGCGCCGCGGTGGCAGGAGATGCCCACGCTCGCGGTGATCGTCCGCGGCGCCTCGACCTCCGCCAGCACCGTGCGGATGCGGCGCGCGAACGCGATCGCGTCGTCGGCCTCGGCACCGGGCATGACCACGGCGAACTCCTCACCGCCGTAGCGCGCCACGACGTCGCCCTGCCGCGCGCTCCCCCGCAGCGCCGCGCCCACGCCGCGCAGGACGTCGTCGCCGGCCTGGTGGCCGAAGGTGTCGTTGAGCTTCTTGAAGTGGTCGAGGTCGAAGATCAGGACCGCCAGCGGGGCGTCCGCCCGGGCGGCGATCGACAGCTCGCGGTCCAGCGCGGCGTCGAAGGCCCGGCGGTTGGACACCCCGGTGAGGCCGTCGGTGAGCGCGCTGCGCTGCAGGTGCTCCAGCAGTGCCACGCGGGAGAACGCCGTCGCGGCGTGGGCCACGGCCTGCTCGGCCACCCCCACCCGGCGCTGCTGGATGCGCGAGCCGGTGCGGGCGTCGTCGGTGAAGGTGAGGACGCCCCCGCCCTGACCGTCGAGCCCGAAGGGGATGGCGACGACGCGGCGGGCGCCGTCGAGCACCTCGTCGACCCAGGGGTCGGGCGCGGTCATGGCGGCGAGGAAGGTGCTGCCGCGCCGGCCCACCTCGTCGAGGAGGGAGCCCTCGGCGGGCGCGTCGACCGCCCGCAGCACCTCCACCTCGTCGTCCCCGCGCCGGCGCAGCGCCAGGTCGACGGCGGGACCGGTCGCGCCGTCGGGCACGGAGCAGCGCACGGCGGCGACCGCGGCGTCGGCCGCGTCGACGGTGAAGTCCAGCAGCGCCTCGGCCACCGCGGTCGTGTCCTCGGCCTCGTGCAGCGCCGCTGCCAGCCGCCGGAGCGCCTCCTCGTCGTAGCGGCGCCGCCGCAGCTCGCGCTCGTTGACCGCGCCGAGGACGGCCGTGGTCACCGCGGTCACCCACACCACGGTGAGGAAGACGCTGTAGGTGAGCTTGTCGAAGCCCTCGACCCCGCGCGCGGGCAGCGAGCCGGTGGTGATCCCCTCGAGCACGCACATGACCACGAGGGAGTGCCAGAGGGCCATCTTCAGGCCGCTGCGGAAGGAGCCCAGCAGCGAGACCGCCAGCACGTGCAGGACGATCACGTAGACGACCGGGCTGTCGATCCCCCCGGTGAGGTAGAGCGCCCACCCGAGGTGGACCGCGTCGAGGATGATCGGCGCGGTGATCGCCAGGACGGCCCACCGGCGCCCCCGGCCCGACAGCCCCTGCAGCAGCAGTCCGAACGCCAGCAGCGCCACCCCCGGCACCAGGAGGTACTGCGGGGGCAGCGTCTGCGCCGTCCGGGTGACCGCCCAGGCCGCCAGCGGCAGGGCCACGACGAGACCGGTGCGCACGGCCAGCAGCCACCGCAGCCGGTCGGCCAGCGGCAGGAGGTCGAGGTCCTGCGGTGCGGATGCAGCGGCCGGGTCGGAGCTCATGTCGTGGTCCTCGGCGTTCGGGGGAAGTCCTGGAAGTCGTGCACATCGGAGCTGACGCGGGCCAGCGCGAGTTTCGGGTCGCGCTGGTCGAGCCGGCCCTGCACGAAGAGGAACCCGACCACCACGCCCACCAGACCGAGGGGGAACTGACCGTCCTGGGCGACGGCGACGGCGGTCTCCCCCACGGCGGCGGCCACCTCCGCGACGGCCTGTGCGACCGCCTCGGCGACCGTCGCCGGCGGGGCCTGCAGCGGCTCGGCCTGGACGACGTCGGAGACCGGGGGCGGGTCGTCCGGTGTCGGCGGCGGGGTCGGGCTCGGGACCTCCGGGGTGGGGATCGGCTCCGGCACGGGCGCGGGGAGGACCTCCGGCGTCGGCATCGGGGTCGGGGTCGGCGTCGCGGTGGGGGTCGGCGTCGGCGTCGGCGTCGGTTCCGGCTCGGGGGTGCGGCCCGGGAGCGCCGGGGGGGTGGGCTCCGGCGCGGGCGGGACCGGCTCGACGTCGAGGGCCCAGACGAACGTCGCCGCCGCGCGGCGACCCTGTGCCCCGGGGTCGTCGAGGACGGTGACGGTCAGGCGGAAGACGGCCTCGGACGCCGATGCCGGTCGCCAGCCCGTCGGGATGCCGGCGGTGGCGTCGGCGGGCATCCGGTCCAGCGTCCCGCTCCAGACCGGCACGCCGGAGAACGTGGCGCAGCTGGCCGGGTCGGCCAGCGTGCCGGTCTCGACGCCGACCTGCAGGTACGGGGCGAGATCACCACCGGTGCCCGTGGCGCTGAGCTCGACCTCGCCGAGGGACGCCGCCGACCCGGACACCGCCAGCGCGACGCAGGTGCTCTCGGTGCGCCCGGGGGTCAGCCCCGTGGAGGTGAACAGGGCGGCACCGCCCCGGTCGTCGACCAGGCTGACGGCGCTGGTGCTCGCGGCCGCCGGAGTCGTCCCGACCGGCAGCCACTCCCCTGCGAGGGAGGCGAACAGGGCGGCCCCGACCAGCCAGGCGGCGGCTCGGCCGCCACCGGCCGCACGCCGGGGCGGGAGCTGGGGCGCTGCGCGCACGCTGTCCCCCTCCTCGACGTGGTCCGCACCGCCGGTGCGGGACCGGCCTCCTGGTCTCATCGGCCTCGCGGGGCCGTTCTTGAGCGGGAGCAGCCGACGGGTCAGACGACGGGCCGCAGGGCCGCTGCCCGGAGCCGGTCGGCGGTGGTGAGGCCACGACCAGGGCTGCCGCCGGTCCGGCCGCCGGTCCGGCCGGAGACGACGACTGCGGCTGCAGCGAGCAGTGCGGCGGTCGCACCGATCGCGCCCCACCGCCCCTCGGTCCGCCAGTACGCGGGCAGGCCGACGTAGGGCACGCGCAGCTGCACCTCGCCGATGACGCTGGCGGCCGGCACGTGCGTGGTGTCGTTGCTCTGGTTGGCGTCGCCGCGGGTGACCAGGGCGCCCTGCTCGTCGAAGGAGACCAGCCGGTGCACCACCAGCCGGTCGACGCCCGAGGGGTCGGGGAACAGCAGGATCTGCCCCGGCTCGAGGTCCTGCAGGAGGACCGGACGGGTCAGCACCACGTCGCCCTCGGTGAGCCGGGGAGCCATCGAGCCGGAGACGACCACGTGCCCCTGGAAGCCGACGAGCCGGGGGGCGAGGGCCAGGAGGACCAGGCCGGCGACGGCGACCAGGACGACCGCGACGGCGATCCGGCCGGCGGCCGTGGCCCGGGAGGTCCACGAGGGAGCGGTTGACGTGATCACGTGTTCCGCGCCTCCCACGTGATCGTGGCGTCGGACCGGGTGCGCTGGGCGTCGTTGTCGTCCCTGACCAGGTACGAGATGCGCAGGGTCAGCGACGTGCCCGGAGCGACCGACGGGCCGAGCGGCAGCCCGGTGGCGTAGTCCGCGCGGCTCCGCAGGGCGGTGAGCGTGGCCGCCTGGTCGGCCAGGCCGTCGTTGGCCTGGCGGGTGTTGAACAGGAACGTCGGGGACGCCGTCGGGGTGAAGCCGGTGCTGCAGTCGGGCATCACCGTGGTGGTCGCCGACACGTTCTGCCCGCGCTCGACGCTCATGACGAGGAAGCGGTCGAGGGTGGTCGCGCCACCGGCCGGCGTGCCGACGTACATCCGGATGTCGGCGGTGACGTCCCCGGCGTAGTCGAGGCGGATGCAGCGGGAGCGGGCCGCGCCGGGCGTGAGCCCGGTCTCGGTCGCGCTCTCGAACAGCGCCGTCCCGCTGTCGTTGTCGGTCAGCCGGACGCTGCCGGTCTGCCAGGAGTTGCCGGGGTTCTGCGTGGTGGCCGAGAAGGCCGCGTACGTGGAGCTCCAGGTGAGCGCCACGCTCAGCACCAGACCCACGGGGACGACGGCGGCCAGCACGGATCGGCGACCGCGGCGCGGGGGGACGCGCACGATGCCTCCTTCAGGTGGGTGACGCAGGGACGCTTCTGTTGGACACAACAGGCATCGGCACGTCGTCCCGTGGCCCGAGAGGGGCACGGCCCCGCCTCACCCCTCCGGGTGACCCGCCCGGGAGGTCGGGCTCACGCGGCGAGCACGGCTGGGCGCGGGAGGGGTTCGGGGTGCGCCGGTCACGGACGGGTGGGCAGTCCCGGCACCGGGGAACCGGCCCGGGCGTCCCCGCGGGGACCGACCGCCCACGAGCACGCCGTCCAGCACGCGGGTGACTGCTCCTGGGACGCCAGAACGCCGCCGGGGCGGTGGCCCCGACGGCGTTCTGGCGTCTCGGTGTGGAGCTGAGGGGATTTGAACCCCTGACCCCCTCGATGCGAACGAGGTGCGCTACCGGTCTGCGCCACAGCCCCTGACGGACGGCAACGATACCGCCCGCTGGTCCGGGTGCCGCCAGCGGGGGCGGACCCGGCGTCGGCCCCCTGCAGGGTCCCGCCGCGAGCCTGCGAGCGGCGGGGGCAGGGGGCCCTTCGTCAGCCGTTGACCACGCGCGGCTGGTAGAGGTCCACGTCGGCGAAGCCGATGTCGTCGTCGTCCAGGCCCACGACCGCGCTGTCCTGCCAGCCGGCGGGCGCCGGCGTGCGGGCGGCCACCACGCGGCCGGGGCGCAGCGGGTGCACCGGGGCGAGCGGCAGGCTCGGGTGCGGCAGGTCGGCGGTGGACCGGGCCGGGGCCTCCTCGGCCACGGCCGGGACGTCGACCGGCGCGGGACGCGGGGCCGGCGCCGGACGGGCGGCCGGGCGCGCCACGGGGCGAGCGGCCGGCCGGACGGCGGCACGGGCGGCGCGGCGGGCCGCGGCCTGCTCCCGGCGGGCGGCGGCGCGCAGCATCACGAGGTAGCCGACCAGCGCGACGTCGAGCAGCCCCTGCAGCAGCCACAGCCACGGCGAGACGACCAGCGCACCGACCAGCGACAGCACCGTCAGGGCGGACAGCCCGGCCAGCGTGCGCCGGCGCACGGCGTGCACGTCGACTCGCAGCTCGCCGGTCCGGCGCAGCGTGTCGCGGTCCACCGACACCCGCTCGGTCGCCGCCGAGTGCACCGGGTCACCGGCCCGCCGCCGCTGCAGCGTCCGCCCCTGGGCGACCTCCGCACGGGACGACGAGGTGTCGCGGGTCACCACCATGGGCACCAGCACCACGAACCACAGCACGACCAGAGCGGCGAGCAGCACGCCAGACCCCATCGAGAACACCACCCGTCACACGAGTCACTTGCCGCGGCAGGTTATGCAGGTCGCTCCCCCGATCGAGGGAGGCGCGCGGGCGTGTCGCGCGAGTGGTGTGACGCGAGTGCCGGACCGGCGGCGTGTCGACGTGGCGTCACGCTCCGCACTCTCCTCAGCGTGGTACGCGGGACCGCCACAGGCCCAGGACCCCACCCGGGACGTCCTCGGCCAGCAGCGCGTACGACAGGTGGTCGCGCCAGTCACCGTCGATGTCGAGGTACCGGCGGGCCAGACCCTCGCGCCGGAACCCGAGCCGCTCGACCAGGCGCTGGCTGGGCAGGTTCTCCGGGCGGATGTCGGCCTGCAGCCGGTGCAGGCCACCCGGGCCGAACGCGTGGTCGCACACCAGCGCCACCGCCAGCGAGGCCATCCCCCGCCCGGCCACCGCGCGGTCGACCCAGTAGCCCAGCGACCCCGAGCGCAGCGCGCCGCGCACGATGTTGTCCACGGTCACCTGCCCGGCCAGCCGCCCCTCCACCCGGACGGCGAAGGGCAGCGACGTCCCCGCCCGCGCGCGCCGCGTCAGCGACCGGCGCATCGCCCGGTAGGCCGCCGGGGTGTGCCGCACCGACCAGGCCACCCCCGCGGAGGGCTCCCAGGGCCGCAGCCAGGCCTCGTTGGCCAGCCGCAGCCGGCTCCACTCCGCGGCGTCACCGCGGCGCAGCGGGTGCAGCTCCACCGGCCCACAGGCCAGGCTCGCCGGCCAGCCCGGGTGCTGCAGCGGGTCGAGGTCCAGCTCAGCCGCCCAGCAGCAGCGGCATGACCGTCACCAGCCCACCCTCGGCGACCTCGGTGACGTCCTCGTCGACCACGATGAGGCAGTTGGCCCGCGCCATGCGGGCGAGCATCGCCTCGTCGCCGTCGCCGAGCGGCTCGACGACGTACCCGCCGTCGGGGTGGCGCATGACCTGCCCGTGCAGGTACTGGCGGTACCCCAGCGGGGAGAGCAGCCGCCCGGCGCAGATGGCCTGCACCGTGCGCCGGAACAGCTGCCGCTTGCCCAGCATCGAGCGGATCGCCGGGCGGACGAAGACCTCGAAGGACACCAGCGCGGCCACCGGCTCGCCCGGTACGCAGATCACCGGGACCTCGTCGCGGCCCAGCCGGCCGAAGCCCTGCACCGGGCCGGGGTGCATGGTCACCTGGCGGAAGCGCATGGGCCCGAGTTCGGCGAGCACCTCCTGCACGAGGTCGCCCTCGGCGGTGTGCGTGCCGGCGATGAGCACCAGGTCGCTGCGCAGCAGCTGGCTCTCCAGCACCTCGGTCAGCCGGCGCCGCTCGGTGGGCAGGATCCCCCAGCGGTAGGCCGAGGCGCCGGCGTCGCGGGCGGCGGCGGCGAGCGCGTAGGTGTTGACGTCGACCACCTGGCCCGGCGTGGGCGTGGCGGTGATGTCGACCAGCTCGCTGCCGGCGGACAGGACGGCGACCCGCGGCCGCGGGCGCACCTGCACCCGGTCGCGGCCGACGGCGGCCAGCAGGCTGATCTGCGCCGGGCCGATCGGCGTCCCGACGTGGACGGCGGCGGTGCCGGGCGAGACGTCGTCGCCGGCGCGGCGCACCCAGCCGCCCGGCTCCACCGGCGCGTGCACCTGCACCCGGACCACCCCGCCGTCGGTCCACACGGCCGGGACGACGACGTCAGCGCCGGCCGGCAGCATCGCCCCGGCGGCGACCTTGTGCGCCTGGCCGGGCGCCAGCGCGCTCGGGCCGGTCGCGCCGGCGGCGGTCTCCCCGACGACGGCGAGCTCGACCGGCGCGTCGGGCGCGGCACCGGCGACGTCCTCGGCGCGGACGGCGTAGCCGTCGAGGGCGGCCTGGTCGAAGGAGGGCAGCGCCCGGGCGCTGACCACCTCCTCGGCGCACAGCAGGCCCTGCGCGTCCAGCACGGCGAGCTCGATGGGCTCGGGCTGCGGGACGGCGGCCAGGATCTCGTCGAGGTGGGTCTCCACGTCGCGCAGCACCGGCGTCTCGGGGGCTGCCGCACGCGGCGGCGGGACCTGGCCGGGCTCGATCTGCGTGGTCGCGTGCACGGGCGGCGCCGGGGGGTCGACGGTGGCGCCGCTGCGCAGGTCCAGCGCCGACGTCTCCCGGTACTCCGCGTCCCGGGCGTCCAGCGGCGCCCGCCCCGTGCTGTGCTCGGTCATCCCCGTGATCGTCCCCCTGCGGGGGCCGGGTCAGGCCTGCGACGCGCCCTCGGCCGGCAGGTCGGCCACGAAGTCGGTCAGCCAGGAGCGCAGCGCCGGACCGAGGTCCTCCCGCTCGGAGGCCAGCCGGATGACGGCCTTGAGGTAGTCGAGCTTGTCCCCGGTGTCGTAGCGGCGGCCGCCGAAGACGACACCGTGCACCGGCTGCCCGCGCTCGACCAGCGTGGCCAGCGCGTCGGTCAGCTGGATCTCCCCGCCGCGGCCGGGCGCGGTCTCCCGCAGCACGCCGAACACCTCGGGGGCCAGCACGTAGCGGCCGATGATGGCCAGGCTGGACGGCGCCTCCTCGACCGGCGGCTTCTCCACCAGCCCGGTGATCGTCACCACGTCCTCGGACCCGCCGGGCTCGACGGCGACCGCGCCGTACTTGTCGATGTTCTCCTTGCCGACGTCGAGCAGCGCCACCACCGAGCCGCCGTGCTCGGCCTGGACGGCGAGCATCTGCTCGAGCAGGTGGTCGCGGGCGTCGATCAGGTCGTCGCCGAGGAGGACGGCGAAGGGCTCCTCGCCGACGAACGCGGCCGCCTGCAGCACCGCGTGACCCAGGCCGCGGGCCTCGCCCTGCCGGACGAAGTGCACCTGGGCGACGTCGGTGGACTCGTGCACGGCGGCCAGCCGGCCGGCGTCGCCCTTCTTCTCCAGCGCCGTCTCGAGCTCGGGCGTGCGGTCGAAGAAGTCCTCGATGGCGGCCTTGTTGCGGCCGGTGACCATGAGCACCTCGCGCAGGCCCGCGCGTGCTGCCTCCTCGACGATGTACTGCAGCGCCGGGCGGTCGACCACCGGCAGCAGCTCCTTGGGGACCGCCTTGGTGGCGGGGAGGAACCGGGTGCCCATCCCCGCGACGGGGATGACGGCCTTGCGCGCCGGGCGCGTGCGCGGGGTCTCCACACGGGGAGCCTAGCCAGCCCCCGGGACGGGCCCGGGCGGCGGCTCCGGCGACGGGTTCCGGCCCTAGCCTGTCGCGGTGACCACACCGCACGACGGAGAGCCGGCCAAGGCGGCCCTGCGCGACCGGTTCGTGGCCCGCCGCCGGGGCCGCTCCCCCGCCGAGCGCGCGACCGCCGCCGCGGCGGTGACCACCACCCTGCTCCGGCAGCTGGCGCGGGTGCGCACGCTGGCGGCCTTCGTGCCCGACGAGACCGAGCCGGGTACCGGCCGGTTGCCGGCCGCCTTCACCCAGCTGGGCGCCCGCGTGCTGCTGCCCGTCGTGCCCGAGACCGGCCGAGAGCTCGGCTGGGCGGTCGACACCGGCCGGCTGGCGCCGGGCCGGTTCGGGCTGCTGGAGCCGGTCGGGCCGCGGCTGGGACCGACGGCGGTGGGGGCGGCGGAGGTCGTCGTCGTGCCCGCGCTGGCCGTCGACCGGGCCGGCACCCGCCTGGGCCGGGGCGGTGGCTACTACGACCGGGCGCTGCAGCACACCCGCCCGGGCGCCGTCGTGGTGGCCCTGGTGTTCGACGACGAGCTGGTCGACCGGCTGCCGACGCTCGACCACGACCGGCCGGTGAGCGCCGTGGTCACCCCGGACGGCGGATGGCAGGCCCTACCCGCCGGTAGGTGACACGGTGGGCCGACCCGTCGTCGAGGACTGGGAGGCCACCGTGTCACCGGAGATCGTCACCATCCTGGCGCTCGTCGTGATCTTCGCCATCGCGACGTTCCTGCCGATCAACATGGGGGCGCTGGCGTTCGTCGCCGCCTTCGTGGTGGGCACGCTGTCGGTCGGGCTCAGCACCGAGGAGATCCTCGGCGGCTTCCCCGCCGAGCTGGTCCTGACGCTGATCGGCGTCACCTACCTGTTCGCCATCGCGCAGAACAACGGCACCGTCGACCTGCTCGTCCGCGGGGCGGTGAAGCTCGTCGGCGGCCACGTCGCGGCCATCCCGTGGATCATGTTCTTCGTCACCGCAGTGCTGACCGCGATCGGTGCGCTGTCCCCCGCCGCGGTGGCGATCATCGCCCCGATCGCACTCACCTTCGCCGCGCGGCACGGGATCAGCCCGCTGCTCATGGGGATGATGGTGATCCACGGCGCCCAGGGCGGTGGCTTCTCCCCGATCAGCGTCTACGGGGTCACGGTCAACACCATCGTCGAGGACGAGGGCCTGCCGAACAACCCGCTGGCGGTCTTCCTGGGCGCGCTGTTCTTCAACCTGGCCATCGCGCTGGTCCTGTTCTTCGTCCTCGGCGGCCGCCAGCTGCTCGGCCGGAAGGTGGCGGCCGAGCCCCTGGCCCACAGCGAGCACGTGCACGGCACCCTCGTCCGGGGGCACGGTGCAGCACCCGGCCCGGCCGTCGGTGGTGACGACGACGAGCACATCCACCCCGAGGTACCGCAGCCAGTGCGCTTCGAGCAGGTCCTCACGCTCGGCGGGCTCGTGGTCGTCGCCGTCCTCGCCCTCGCCTTCGACCTCGACATCGGGTTCGTCGCCATCACGGTGGCGGTCGTGCTCGCGCTCTTCTCGGCGCAGCAGCACAAGGGGGCGGTCACGCAGATCAGCTGGTCGACCATCCTGCTCATCGCCGGCGTGCTGACCTTCGTGTTCGTCCTGCAGGAGGCCGGGACGATCGACTACGTCGGCGAGGCGGTCATCGGACTGGGTGCGCCGCTGCTGATCGCGCTGCTGCTGGCCTACATCGGCGGGGTGGTGTCGGCCTTCGCGTCGTCGACGGCGATCATCGGCGTGGCCATCTCGCTCGCGGTGCCGTTCCTGCTGGCCGGGGACATCGGGGCGGTGGGCGTGGTGGTCGCCCTGTCGGTGGCCTCGACCATCGTCGACGTCAGCCCGTTCTCGACCAACGGCGCGCTGGTGCTGGCCAACGCACAGGACGTCGACCGGGACCGCTTCTACAAGCAGATCCTCGCCTACTCCGGGATCGTCGTGGTCGTCGGGCCGTTCCTGGCCTGGCTGGTCTTCGTCGTCCCCGGCTGGCTCTAGACACCGATCGGGAGGCTGTCGTGACCGGACCGCTGGACGGCGTCCTCGTCGTCGACCTGACCCGCGCCCTGGCCGGGCCGCACGCGGGGATGATGCTCGGCGACCTGGGCGCACGGGTGATCAAGGTGGAGAACCCCGGCAGCGGGGACGACACCCGCGGCTGGGGCCCGCCGTTCGTCCAGCCCGACTCCGGCGACCGGGAGTCGACGTACTTCCTGTCGACCAACCGGAATAAGGAGTCGATCACCCTCGACCTCAAGGACGCCGGCGACAAGGAGCTGCTGCGCGAGCTGGTCCGCCGCGCCGACGTGCTGCTGGAGAACTTCCGGCCCGGCACGCTGGACCGCCTCGGCTTCGGCACCGCCGTGCTCGCCGAGCTCAACCCGCGGCTGGTCACCCTGTCGATCAGCGGGTTCGGCCACGACGGGCCCGAGGGCAGCCGGGCCGGCTACGACCAGATCGCGCAGGGCGAGGCCGGGCTGATGTCGCTGACCGGCCCGGGCCCGGACGACCCGCAGCGGGTCGGCGTCCCGATCGGCGACCTGCTGGCCGGCATGTACGGCGCCTACGGCGTGCTCGCCGCGCTGCACGAGCGGGAGCGCACCGGCCGCGGCCAGGTGGTGCGCACCTCGCTGCTCGCCGCGATCGTCGGCGTGCACGCCTTCCAGGGGACGGCGTGGACGGTCGGCGGGCAGGTCGGCCGCGCGCAGGGCAACCACCACCCCTCGATCGCGCCGTACGGCCTGTTCCGCTGCAAGGACGGCAGCGTGCAGCTGTCCTGCGGGTCGGAGGGGCTGTGGCGGCGGCTGTGCGCCGAGTTCGGCCTGGACCCCGAGGCCGACGGCCTGGCGACCAACGGCGAGCGGGTGGGCAACCGGCAGCGGGTGATCGAGCTGCTCGAGGGCGTGTTCGCCGACGTCCCGCCCGAGGAGCTGCTCGCCCGGCTGGCCGCCGCCGGCGTCCCCGCCGGGAAGGTGCGCACCATCGACGAGGTCTACGGCTGGGAGCAGACCCTCTCGCAGGGCCTGCTGGTCGACGTCGAGCACGCCACGCTGGGCCGGCTGCAGCTGCCCGGCCCGCCGCTGCGCTTCTTCACCCCCGGCCCGGACGGCGAGACCGAGACGACCCGCCGCGACCACACCGCCCCACCGGTCCTCGGCGGCTCGGACGCCGACGTCCGCGCGTGGCTTTCCGCCCCCGGCGACTGACCCACCGGCGCCCGCGCGGCCCGCGCCACGATCAGGTGACCTGATCGTGGCGCGTCCTCCCCCACGGTGCACGGTGCGGGAGGACGCGCTGCGGTGAGGGAGGACGACGCACGGTGCGGGAGGACGCGCCGGCGGGACCCCCGCCCTGCGGCCGGTCAGCCGGCGACGTCGCTGCCGTGGGCCACCCGCCGGCTGGCGTCGGGGTCGAGGCCCTGGACGACGGTCTCCAGGACGTCGCACAGTGCCTCGGTCTGCTGCCGGGTGAGCGGGTCGAACAGCGCCGACCGGACGGCCGCGACGTGCCCGGGTGCGACGCCGCGGACGACGTCCCAGCCGGCGTCGGTGAGGACGGCGAGGTTGCCGCGGCCGTCGTCGGCGGACCGCTCGCGGCGCACCCACCCGCGCTCCTCGAGCCGGGCGACGGTGTGCGACAGGCGGCTCTGCGACTGGTTGGCCCGCCGGGCGAGGTCGCTCATCCGGCGGCTGCGACCGGGGGCCTCGGAGAGCATCGCGAGCACGATGTAGGCGGCGTGGGTGAGCCCGGCGTCGCGCTGCAGCTGGGCGTCGAGCTCGCGCGGCAGCAGCTCGGCGACGGTGAGCCACGCCCGCCACGCCCGCTGCTGCGTCTCGTCGAGCCAGGGCTGTGTCACGCGCGGCAGGTTACCGGCGCGTACGGCCCCGTTCCGCCGACTCCGTCGTCCCGACGTCCCGCCCGCCGCCGGGTCCCCGGTCCACCTCGTGCCGCACCGTCGACGGCGGCGCGTCAGGAGTGGTCGCCGTGCCGGCTGAGGGTCTGCACGGGGGTCGCGCCGGGGCGGGTCCACTGGGGCGTCGGGCGGCTGGTGGGCCCCCAGGTGGCGTGTCCGTCCGCGTCCGAGCGCCAGTACCAGCTGATCGGCGCGCCGTGCCCACCGACCGGGGAGCCGACCTGCGGGGCCGCGGGCCAGCCCTCGGGGACGTCCTCCCACGCCTCGCGGCGGCCGTAGGGCGTCATGTCGAGCAGGCCGAGGGAGGGGTTGGCCGGCTCGTTGCCGCGGCCGGTCGTGGCGTAGGTGAGGAACACGCGGTCGCCGTCGCGCAGGCAGCAGGTGATCGACCCCATGGCGTCGCCGACGGGCGCGGGCACGTCGCGCACGGAGTACCAGGGCTGGGTGTAGCCCATGAACGCCACGTAGGCGGCCACCTCCTCCCACCGGCCCGTGGTCACGACGGCGAAGGAGACGCCCCGGGCGTCGAGGTAGACGGCGTCTCCGACGTGCCAGGCGGTGGTGGTGCACCCCTCGCACTGCCCCTGGTGCGGCGCGCCGTCGTACCACATGTGCTTGTAGACCACGAGCTCGTCGCGGCCCTGGAACAGGGTCCGGAACGGGACCGGGCCGTCGGGTCCGACGACCTCGAGCGCCCCGTCGAACTCCGTCATCGGCAGCCGGCGGCGGGCCGCGGCGAGGGCGTCGCCCTCGCGGGTGTGGGCCTTCTCGCGGACCAGGAGCTCGTCCCGGGCGGCCTGCCAGGTGGCCAGGTCGACGACGGGAGGGCGGCCGGGCAGCGCAGTGGCCGGCTTCCTCGGCGTGGTCGTCATGGTGTCCTCCGGAGTGTCTCGTGCCGGGCACCGCCGTCCGACGTGCTGCGACGGTCCACCAGGACCGACCGGCGACCCGGCCGGAACTCATCGGCGCGGACGGCGCCCGGGGCCGGGCCGGTACCGCCCGCGTCGGGACGACGAGTCCACGGGGCCCAGCTCACCCGGTCGGCGGGTGGGCACCGCGCACGCTGCGACGGGTCACCCGCATCGACCGCTGCACCTGGTCCTCCGGAACCAGCCACGCCAGGGTCGCCCGGGCGGTCTCGAGCACGATCCGGCGCGGCCGGGTACCCCGCGCCCCGGGCCTCCGTCGGGGGACGTCGCCGGGTGGGTGCAGCGTCGCCGAGCAGACGGGGAGGGTCGCCCGCGCCCGCTGCCGGGTGCGCCGCTCGCGCCGCCGGTCCCGCACTCCGTCGACGACGCCGCCGGGGTCGAGCAGCAGCTCGACGAGGACGTCCCACGCGCCCGGCGTGTGCGTCCTCGCAGTCGACGGCGTCCGGCAGCAGGCCGCGGTGCCGGCCACGGCACCCTCGCGCGACGCGGACGTGACGCTCGCCGACAGTGCGTGGACGGCACGCCGAGCGTGTCGCATCATTGGCAGTCGAGGGTCCCGAGTGCCAGCTCCCGCCGGCACCGGGTCCGCCGACCCGTCCGCCCAGGAGTGTCCCGCCGTGCCCACGTACCAGTACGCCTGCACCAACCCCGAGGACAGGCACCAGTTCGAGGTCGTGCAGTCCTTCACCGACGCGCCCGTGGCCGAGTGCCCGACCTGCGGCGCCCCGGTGCGCAAGGTGTACGGCTCGGTCGGCGTCGTCTTCAAGGGCTCGGGCTTCTACCGCACCGACTCCCGCTCGAAGGCCTCGGCCGGCGACTCGTCGTCGTCGACGTCGTCCTCCGAGTCCTCCTCGGGCTCGTCGTCGGACTCCCCGAAGACGACGACGACGAAGAAGGAGTCGACCCCGAGCAGCACGCCGTCCTCGAGCGGCAGCAAGGCCGCCGCCGGCTGACGACGGCGCGTCCACAGCCGGACGCGTCCTCCACAGATCCCGGGCGCCGCCGCCCGCGCGGGCCCGGGACGTCGAACCTGGGCCGGTGCTGCGCCTGCGCCGACCCCGCTCCCCCGTCACCCTCCTGCGCCGGTGCCTGGCGGCGGCCCTCGCCGTCGGCGCCCTGGTGCTCGCCCTCCGCCCGCCCGCGGCACCGGCCGCCGTCCCGCCGCCGGGGACCCCGGTGGTCACCGCCGCCGCCGACCTCCCGGCCGGCACGGTGCTGACGACGGCGGACCTCGCCGCGGCCGAGCTGCCGGACGCCGCGGTCCCGGCCGGGGCCGCCGCCGACCCCGCCGCGCTCGCCGGCCGGGTGCTCGCCGCGCCGGTGCGCGCCGGTGAGCCCCTCACCGACGTCCGGCTCGTCGGCCCGGGCCTGACCGCGCTGCTCCCGGCCGGTCAGGTCGCCGCGCCGGTCCGACTCGCCGACCTCGCCGTGGCCGGGCTGGCCACCACCGGCGACCGGGTCGACGTGCTCGCCACCGCCTCCGGTGGCGTCCGGGCCGAGGTGGTCGCCCGGGGCGCGCTGGTCCTGGCCGCGCCCCGGGCCGCCGCGGAGGACGCTGCCGCGGACGTGGGGACGCCGGCCGACGCGGGCCTGCTGGTGCTCGCCGTCGACGAGCCCACGGCCGCCGCCCTGGCCGCGGCGGCGACCACCGCGACTCTCACGCTCAGCCTCCCCGCCGGTCCCGGTCCGCCGTGAGGCGTGTGCCCGGCGCGGGGCGTCAGTCGCTGCCCCAGTGCGGCGGGCGGTCCTCCAGCCAGCGGCGGTCGTCGTCGCGCTCGTCGGGGCGCTCGCCCCAGCCGACGTCGCGGTCGTCGGGCGCGCGCTCGGCCGGCACGGCCGGCGCCGGCGGGGGTGCCTCCTCGACCGGCACGCCCAGGCCGTCGAGCACCTCGGCGGCCGGCAGCGCGGCCAGCACCGACCCGGGGACGGCGAGCTTGGCGCCGCGCGTGCCCGACCCGACGACGACCAGGTCGGCGGCGGCCACCGCGGCGTCGACCAGCACCGGCCACCCGCCCGGCAGGCCGACCGGGGTGATCCCGCCGAAGGCCATCCCGGTCTCGGCGACGGCGACGTCCTGCGGGGCGAAGGATGCCTTGCGCGCGCCGAGGTGCCGGCGGACCAGGCCGTTGACGTCGGCACGGGTGGTGGCCAGGACGACACAAGCGACCAGCGTCGTCTGCCCGGCCCGGCGCGCGGCCACGACGACGCAGTTGGCCGAGGCCTCCGGGGGCACCCCGTAGGCCTCGGTGAAGGCGGCGGTGTCGGCGAGGTGGTCGTCGACCGGGGTCACCCAGGCCGGGCCGGTCAGCGTGGGCAGCGCCGCGGCCACCGGATCGCCGAGCAGGTCGGGCCGCTCGGCCGCGGGGACCCAGGTCAGGGAACCGAGGGCGGGCACGGGGAGGTCGTCGTCCGGCACCCCCCGATCCTGCCCCGGTGGCCGGATCCCCGCGACGAACGGCAGGTCCCCGGCGGGTGGGCCGGGCCGGCAGCCAGCAGGATGGGGACCATGATCGGCCAGCTGCACTCCGTCGTGATCGACGCGCCCGACGCGCACGCGCTCGCCACGTTCTACGCCGGCCTGCTCGGGATGGAGGTGAGCAGGGGCGGCCCCGGCGACGAGTGGGTGGTGGTCACCGGCCAGGGCCACCGCCTGGCCTTCCAGCAGGCGCCGGACCTGGTGCCACCGGACTGGCCCGATCCCGGACGGCCCCAGCAGTTCCACCTCGACGTGCGCGTGGCCGACATCGAGGCGGCCGAGCCCGCGGTGCTCGAGCTCGGCGCCCGCAAGCTGCCCGGTGGGGGCGGGGACTTCCGCGTCTACGCCGATCTGGTGGGTCACCCCTTCTGTCTGGTGTGGGACGCGTGAGCGCCGAGCTTCCCCGGCGTGGACCGGGCCTCCAGCAGCGCCTTCGTCGCCGCGACCGGTTTCGACGTCGCGGAGTTCAGCGGCACCCGGGTCACCGGCACCGTCGAGCTCGGCCCCGACCAGCACACCCCGTGGGGCGTCGTGCACGGCGGCGTCTACTGCGCGGTGATCGAGTCGGCGGCCTCGATCGGGGCCAGCGCGGCCGTCGCCGACCGCGGCCAGTTCGCCGTCGGGGTGAACAACAGCACCGACTTCCTGCGGCCGAGCACCGCCGGGCGGCTCGACGTCGTCGCCGAGCCCGTCCAGCAGGGTCGCACCCTGCAGCTGTGGCAGGTGCTGCTCACCCGCGCGGAGGACGGCAAGCTCGTCGCCCGCGGCCAGGTGCGCCTGCAGAACGTGCCGCTGCCGGGGGCGTGAGCGGGGCTGCACGGGACGACACCGCCGGGCGCCGCGCACGTGCCGTCGCCGCGGCCACGGCCGTGGCGGCGGCGCACGGCGTCCGGGTGGCCGGGGCGCGGGTGCTGCACGACGGCGTCAACGTCGTCGTGCACCTCGCCCCGGCGCCGGTGGTGGCCCGCGTGGCCACCCTGACGCCGCTGCTGCGCCCCGACCCGGCCCGCCCGTTCGGCCGCGAGGTCGCCGCCGCGGGTGCCCTGGCCGCGGCCGGGGCGGCCGTCGTCCCGCCCAGCGACCTGCTGCCACCCGGCCCGCACGAGCACGACGGGCTGGTGCTCAGCTTCTGGCGGCACGTCGAGGTCCGCCCGCAGGCGCCGGCGCCCGGCGACGTCGCCACGGCGCTCATCCCCCTGCACGACGTGCTGGCCGCCCTCCCCGTGGCCGGCTCACCGCTGGACACCCCGCTCGCCGACCTCGCCGTGTTCGCCGAGCGGGCCGGCGACTGGGGCGTCTCCCCCGCCGTCCGCGCGCGGATGGCGGAACGGGTCGGGCGGCTGCGGCCGCGGCTGGCGGGTGCGCCCGTGCAGGTTCTCCACGGCGACGCCCACCCCGGCAACCTGCTCGCGACGCCGGACGGGTGGCTGTGGACCGACCTCGAGGACACCTGCGCCGGCCCGGTCGAGTGGGACCTCGCCTGCCTGCGCAGCACCTCCCGGCTCGACGGCCGGGCCGCGCTGGACGCACTGGGCGGCCCGTCGGACGCCGCGCTGGCGCCGTGGCTGCAGCTGCGCCGGCTGCACGCGGCGGCGTGGTGGACCGTCGTCGCCGCCGGCCACCCGGAGCGACGGGAGCGGGCCGCGGCCGTGCTGGCGGAGACGCTGGGTCACACGAGCGGCAGCGCCGGCTCCCGGTAGGTCGTGCCGGCCAGCGCCGGAGGCAGCACCTCGGGGTCGATCACCACGGAGAACAGCGCCCGCGGGTCCTGCAGCGTGGCCGGCGGGCGGGCGGCCGACCGCGGCACCACGCGGTCCCAGCGGGCCGGCCGGCGGTGCGGCAGCAGCTCGCGGCCCTCGAACAGGTAGTCGCCGAGGACCTCGCCCACGAGCAGGCCGGCGCCGTGCTCGACGGGCAGCGCGACGGGGTCGCCGGGGCGGATCTCGTCGAGGAAGGTCGACAGCTGACGCAGGTCCTTGCTCGGCCGCCGTCCCGACAGTTCCCTGGCGAGGGCGCGCAGCTCGACCGGGGACAGGCCGGTCGCGTCGACGTCGACCCCGGACTGGGTGCCCAGGCCGACGACGCCCGCGGCCAGGCACGCGCCGAGCTCGTTGTGCGCCCGCGGCCGCACCACCCACACCCGCGTGCCCTCCGGCTCAGCGGCGGGCGGGACGTCGTCGGGGGCGGGCCACAGGTAGGGCAGGTCCTCGGGCTCGACGCCGAAGAGGGGCTGGAACAGCGGCCGGTAGAACTCCGGGTCCTTCGCCAGCAGGTTCGACCGGTGCGACAGGTGCAGCGCCTCGTCGCCGACCCAGGAGGGCAGCAGGCCGGCGCGGGCGAGCTCGTCCTGGGGAGCCCCGGCGACGTCGGGGGCGAACTCGGCGATCAGCGTCTGCGTGCTGTCGGCGAACCCGCGCTCGCGCCAGACCCGCACCATCGCCAGGCCGTAGCCGACCAGCGCCGCCGTCCGCCCGCGCCACATGCGCACGACCGGGTGGGAGGTCCAGCCGTAGTCGGGCAGCTCGAGGGCGCGCAGCACCTGGAGGGTCTCGACCCGCTGTTTGCCCAGGCGCGGTGAGTCGAGCAGCCGGGCGCTCTCCACGAAGTCGGACACCGGCAGGAAGGTCTGCATCGCTGCGCTTCCTGCCCGTCCCGGCGCGCCGTCAACCGCCGAGCGCCTCCAGCGCGGCCTCCCAGCGGGCGCGGCGGGCGTCGTCGTCCTGGTCCCACCAGGCCGGCCCGCGCTCGCCGAGCCCGGTCTTGGCCAGCTGCACCCGGTCGCGGGCGGCGCGGACGTCGGCGGGGTCGGTCGCCGTCCGCACCGCCGAGCGGGCGGTGCCGAGGTGCGAGAGCAGCCGCGCGCGGACGTCGTCGGGCAGGGAGGGGTCGGCCGCCCGCCACCGCCGTCCGTCGACGACGATCCAGCGGCCGTCGCCGGTGAGCTGGCCTCCCTGCAGGGGCCCGGCGCGAGCCTGCGAGCGCTGGGGGGCAGGGAGGTCCTTCCGCTCCCGGCGGGTCACGCGCCGCAGCGGTCGGCGAGCTCCGGCAGGACGGTGCCCAGCGGGGCGTCGACGCGGACGTCGGCCTTCGCGTCGGCGCGGGTCGGGCCGAGGTTGACCAGGGCCACCGGGATGCCGAGCTCGGCGGCGCGCAGCACGAACCGGTAGCCGCTCATGACGGTCAGCGAGGAGCCGAGGACGACCAGGCTCGCGGACTCCTCGAGCATCCGGAAGCAGGTGTCGACCCGCTCGCGCGGCACGGTCTCGCCGAAGAAGACGACGTCGGGCTTGAGCGGGCCGGCGCCGCAGGCGGTGCAGTCGACCATGACGAAGCCGTCGAGCACCTCGTCGGGCAGCTCGGCGTCGCCGTCGGGGTTGACCTCGTCGGCGCGCGGGCCGAAGGCGGGGTTGGCCGCGCGCAGCCGCCGGTGCAGCCCGGCGCGGCCGGCGACGTCGCCGCAGGCCAGGCAGATCGTGCGGTCCAGCCCGCCGTGCAGCTCGACGACGTCGCGGGCGCCGGCTGCCTGGTGCAGGCCGTCGACGTTCTGGGTGATGACGCCGCCGAGCAGGCCGGCCCGCTGCAGCCGCGCGACGGCGGAGTGCCCGGCGTTGGGCCGGGCGGCGGCCATCTGCGGCCAGCCGACGTAGCTGCGCGCCCAGTAGCGGTGCCGGCCGCGGGGGTCGCGGCGGAAGGTCTGCCAGGTCATCGGGGTGTGCCGGCGCAGCGAGCCGGTGGCGCCGCGGTAGTCGGGGATGCCGGAATCGGTGGACAGGCCGGCACCGGAGAGGACGAGGACGTCGCCGTCGGCGACCAGGTCGGTCAGCTCGTCGAGCCCGGCGACCGGGGTCCCGGTCGGCTCGACGGCGGGGAGGGCGGCGGTCACCGGCCCATGGTCCCCCGCGACGACGCGCCGTGCCGCGACCTCAGGAGGCGGCGCCGAGCTCCCGCTCCAGCCGGCCCAGCAGGTCGTCGTACACGCGACGCAGGCCCCGGGGCGCGAAGGTGCGCTCGAAGAAGCCGCCGACGCCGCTCGCGCCGTCCCAGGTGGTGCGCACCCGCACGGTGCTGCTGCCGGCGTCGGCCGGGGCGACCGTCCAGGTCGTCACCATCGACGAGCGGGTGTCGCGCTCGACCAGGCTGCCGTCGGGCTCGCTGACCTCGACCTCCTGGTCGCGCACCCGCCTCGAGGTCGCGGCGAACCGCCAGTGCACGCGGGTGCCCGAGCCCTGACCGCCGGCCTCGAGGCGGTAGTCGCTGAACTGCTCGGGCAGCACGCGCGAGCGGGTGCCGGCGTAGTCGGCGAGGGCGGCGCGCACCCGCTCAGCCGGAGCCCGGACGACGCGTTCGGCGGTGGCCACGACCTGTCCCATGCTCCCCATCCTGCCCCGCCGATCGGGGACGGCGCCGGTCCGCGGGCCGGTGCGGCGGTGGGGTGACCGGGTTCACCGATCCGCTCGCCGGTCGCCGGGTACGGCTCCAGCGTGACCACACCGCTGTCCCGGACGCGCACCAGCACGGGCGAGCCCCTCCTGCTCCTGCACGGCATGGGCAGCTCCCGCCGCGACTTCACCGCCGTCGTCCCCCTGCTCACCGGCCGCTTCGACGTGATCGACGTCGACCTCCCCGGAGTGGGCCGGTCCCCGGCCCTGGAGGAGCGGCCCACGGTCGCGGCGATCACCGACGCCGTCGAGCGGACGCTGGACGACGAGGGCGTCGGGTCGGTGCACGTCCTCGGCAACTCCCTCGGCGCTCGTGTCGCGCTGGAGCTGGCCCGTCGCGGCCGCGCACGGTCGGTCGTGGCGATCGCGCCGTCCGGGCTGAACGTGCCGCCGGAGCGGGTCGCGCAGGGCAGCGGCATGGCCCTGGCCCGGGTCGTCATGCGCACCGCCGCACCGCTGGTCGCCCCGCTGTCCCGCTCGGCACTCGGCCGGGCCGCCGTGCTGGGGCCGCTCAAGGCGCGCCCGTGGTCCACGTCCCCCGAGGAGGCCATCGGGGCGCGCGAGGGGTTCGCCGACTCCCGCGACTTCTGGCGCACGCTGCTGTGGGGCCTGCTGCTCGACGTCCCACGGGGGCTGGACCGCATCGACTGCCCGGTCACCCTGGTCCAGGGGGTGGCCGACTGGATCTCGTCGGGACAGACCGTGCGCTACCTGCCGCTGACCCCGGGTTCGCGGTTCGTGCCGCTGGTCTGGGCCGGTCACGCGCCGCAGTCGGACCGGCCGCGGACGATCGTGCGGCTGGTCGAGGAGACGGCCGACCGGGCCGGTCAGTCCACGGACTCCTCCGCGTTGAGGTACGAGCAGCGGAACCGGGCGCCGGCCATGGCCTCGGTGAAGCGCGCCTCCCAGGCCGGGTCGGCCGACGAGAAGGCCGTGTAGACCCGATCCTCGAGCACCACCGGCAGCCCGTCCGGGCCGGTCCGGGAGCGCCGCAGCAGCACCCGCGTCTGCCCGTCGACCTCGTCGTGTGCCGGCGCCCAGCGCGCCCGGGCGACCGCGTCGGCCGGGCCGGCGCGCCAACGCCCGGGGAGCCGGGCGGGACGGGCGTCGGCCGGGCGGGCCGACGCGGTGCCCAGGGCGTACAGCAGGAGGCCCGCGAGCAGCAGGAGGACCAGCAGCTCGGCCAGCGCGACCACCATGGACCGACGGTAGTTCCCCGGGGGCGCCGCGGGCAGGTGCCGGACACCGCCCGCTCCGACCAGCCCCGGCACCGCCACCCGGGGGCTGATCCCGGCCCGCTAGCCTCGACCGGCACCCCCACCCGGCCGCCGGCCGGCGAGCCCCCGTAGCTCAGGGGATAGAGCATCGGTTTCCTAAACCGTGTGTCGCAGGTTCGAATCCTGCCGGGGGCACCGCAAAAGTGCTGGTCATGGGCTAGTCCGCGCGCCGGATGCGGGTGACTGGGGCGTTCGGTGAGCGTTCGGTCAGCACCTGGTCAGCACGAGCGGCGTCCAAGCGGTCGGCGACCGCGTCCAGCTCGTCGGGGAACAGGTGGCCGTAGCGGTCCAGCGTCATCTGCGCCGAGGCGTGGCCCAGCATCGACTGCACCGCCTTCACCGACGCGCCGGAGGCGATGGCGAGGGATGCGGCGGTGTGCCGAAGCTCGTGCGGAGTGAGGCCGGAGAGGCCGATGGCATGGGCCGCCCGGTCGAACCAGTCGCGTCGGAAGTTCTGGACCCGCAGTGGCGTGCCGGCACGAGATCCGAACACCAGGTCGCTCGGCGCCTTGCCTGCGAGCTGGTGGCCGAGGTCCTCGCGGATGGAGCGGGGCACCACCACTGACCGGTGCTGATGTGTCTTCGGCGGACCGAACACCATCTCGCCGTCGACCTCGGTGACCGCCTCGACGACGTCGATGCGTCCCCTGAGCGGGTCCACGCGGCGCGCACGCAGGCCGGTCAGCTCTCCCCAGCGGAGACCGGTGTAACCGGCCACCAGGACCATCAGGCAGTGCGGACCGCAGCCGTCGGCCAGGTCGGCGAGCTGCTGGTGGGTGAGGTAGCGGCGATCGGACTTCGGCAGGCGGGGCAGGCCCACACCAGTGGCCGGGTTCCGTGCCAGCCGGTTGTCCCTCACCGCGTCGTCCAGCATCGAGGACAGCAGGTGATAGGCCTGCCTGGTCCGGGACGCCGACAGTTCCGCGCGCATCGCGGCCACCCAGGCGACGACGTCGCTGTGCCTGATCTTGGTCAGCGGGACCGTGTTCCAGGTCGGGAGGACACGGGTGGCCAACAGTGACCGGTACGACGACAACGTCTTGGGCTTCAGGTGGACTCGGCCGGCCATCCAGGTCTCGGACCACTGCCCGACCGTCATCTTCGACCGCCCCGGGTCGACCCAGGTGTCGTTCCTGATCGCCGACTTCTGCTCCTGCTCCCACAGGTCGGCGTCCCGCTTGCGGCGGAAGTTCCCGTTCGTGTGCTGCTTACCGGCGGTGTCGCGATAGAAGCCGACCCACTTGTCCCCGCGCTTGTATGCCATCGCTCACCCCTCTGATCTGTTGGCACGCCGGTAGGACGCCTCGGTCCGCGTCGAAGCGCGCCCAGCCTCGCGCGGTCGAGGACGTGGCACGAGGGTCCACGGCTCGACACCCACGTCGACCTGCGCCTCTGGAGCCGGTTTCCCCTCAGCCGTGCCCTGATCGCGTCGCGCGTCGATCCAGGCGTGCAGGTCGTCGCGGCGGTAGAGGACGCGGCGGCCGAGGCGGAAGCTGCATGGCCCAGTGCCCAGGTGCCGCCAGTACCGGAGAGTGGCGACGGGAGCGCGCAGCAGCTGGGCGGCTTCGCTAATGGTGAGCAGCTCGGCGGGGTGATCGGGGTCGGGGGTGCGGTCGGTCATGGCGTGTCTCCGGAGGCTCGACGGGTGGGGCGACCGTTCACCTAAGAAGGCGTCATTGCATGGCCGTTGCTGACAGCCCACAGCCAACTTCTTCGGCCGACCTCCTGTTTTCCTCCTGCCGCACCTCCTGGGCGCCGGAGCCGGGGATGCAGGGCGCTTGTGATCGTCGGCTGGACGCCGGGACCGGCGCCGGTGACGGCGTCCGAGAGGTTGGCCTCAGCGATGACCTGCCCGTGGTGGGCGGGTTGTGCAGTGGTTCTGCGGTTCTCCTGCAGTGCCCGCACCCCGGCGGGTCACGGTCCGGTGGCTACCAGCCCGGCTCACCGCCCCACGCTCGGGGTGACATCGCGTGCCGGTCGTGGCCCGTAGAGCTCGGCCTCGGGCCGCGGGACGCCCGCTGGATAGCCGGCCGGGTTCGGCGTCCCGGCTGGGCGCTGCCGCTCGGCGGCGTACCGGGCTCGCCAGGCGTCGCGGGCTGCGGTGAGCCGGTCGGGCGACCTACCGCGCAGGGCCGGGTCGGCCCGCAGGTCGGCGATACGCGCCCGGGCGGCGGCCAGCTCCTGCCGCGTGGTGGCGACGTAGCCCTCGAAGTGGGCCAGCGACCCGGCCGGATCAGGTGCCCAGGCGGCCGGTCCGAGCGGGGCCAGCCGCTTCCTCTGCTGGCGTTGGGCGTCGGTCAGAGCAGCCTGGGCCTGTGCGCCGGCCCGGACGGCGGCCTCGGCGGCGGCGTGCAGCCCGGCGTGCTCGGGGTGATCGCGTTCGGCCGTGCGGTGGGCGGTGGCGTCGAATGCCCGCCACAGCGCCGGCCGGTCGTCGAAGCGATCGGCCACCCGCGCCAGCTGCTCGGGAACGGTGGGCAGGTCGGGCAGGTGGAGGCGCCACCGGTCGGCCCAGCCGGCCAGCTGCTCACCGGCCCGGGCGACCGGGGCGCGCTTGAGCCCCCACCAGCCGGGCCCGTCGAGCACCACCTTCGCCGCGGCGCGGGCGGCGCCGCGCTCCGCGTCCCAGGCGGCCAGCAGGCCCTCCCGGATCCGGTCGGCCTCCTCGGCGAGGACGGCGTCGGCGACCTGCACCCGCTGCGTCACCTGCTCGGCGCTGTGGGTTGCCTGGCGGGCGTAGTCCTCCAGCCGGGCCAGCTCCCCGCCGTGGGCGGCCTGAAGCGCCATGGCCTGGCGCAGCGCGTCGCACCAGGGCTGCAGGACAGCCAGCCGCTCCATGCTGCGCTGCTCGACCGTCCAGGCGGCGTGCAGGTCGGCCAGCAGCTGCTGCTCCGGGCGGGGAGTGGCGTAGCGGGCCGCCTCGGCCGCAGCCTGCGCGGCGGCGTGGCCGGGACCGAGGTCGGCCCGGTCCCGGGCGAACACCGCGAGCCACTGCTTCCGCGCTGCAGCCAAGTCTCCGGCGACCAAGTGGGCGGTGTTGGCGGTGCGCCCGCGGGTCATCCCGACATAGGCCGCCGCCGCGCCGGTGTGCTCGCCGACCACCATATGCGCTGCGGTGACCGTGTCGCCCTGCGCGCCGTGCGCGGTGGAGGCGTAGGCCAGCTCGACGTGTGAGGTGACGTAGCCGGGCGGCAGCACCCGCTCCGCCGCCCCTGCCGGGGTGACACCGGACGGGACGGCGCCGGTCGGGGTGACACGGGCAGGGACAGCGCTTCTTGGGGTGACCTCGGTCGGGACGACGGCCAGCCCTCCGTCGTGGCCGACCGCGGCGACGGTCCAGGTGTCGCGGTTGGCCACGCCGAGGTCGCGGTCGTTGCGGCGGGTGACGATCCGGTCCCCGACCCCGATGCGCTGCCCTGCCCCGGTGAGCGCGACCTGGGTGTCGTCGATGCGGCCGTCGGCGACGAGCCGGTCGCGGATCGCGGCACTCAGCTCGGCGGCCTGCTCGCGGGTGTCGACCACCACGGCCACTCGCTCACCGTCGCGGTGATGGGCGGTGGCGGTTGTGGCCAGCGCCTCCTGCAGCGCTGCCGGGTCGGGGTGCAGGCGGATCCGGCCGCGGGCGACCAGGGCGTCGAACACCGCGCCCGGGTCCGCGCCGGTGCGCATGGCCAAGGTCAGCTCGGCGTACTCGGTGTCCGGGGTCGTGCGGCCGGCGTCGTCGGTGCGGGTGAAGCGGTGCACCGCATTCAGGGTCAGGTGGCCGGCCGGGTCGACCTGGGAAGCGGCCAGATCCAGCACGCCGCCGCGGCCGACCGCGGTCAGCTGGTGCCGGTCACCCAGCAGCGCCAGCCGGGCGCCGGCCTCGTCGGCGATGGTCAGCAGCGCCCGGGCGGTGTCCTGGTCGAGCATCCCGGCCTCATCGACCACCAGCAGGTCCCCCGCGGCCAGCCGCGCCGTCTCCCGCGGGCCGGCGTAGGGCACGCCGGTGACCGGATCGACCTGGCCGAGGGCCAGCCGGGTCCAGGCGCCGTGCTCGCTCCAGCGCCAGCCGTGCTGATAGGCCAGCCCGGCGGCTGACCCGGTGTGCGCGCCGACCTCGAGGAAGGCGACCTTGGCCGCCTTGAGGGTGGGGGTGACGACCAGCAGGCCGTGGCCGGTCGCGTGCAGCAACGCCCGGGTGGCGGCCAGGGTGGTGGTCTTGCCCGTCCCGGCCGCACCCTCCAGCACCACCAGCGGCCGGTTCCCGGCCAGTGCGGCGACCGCCGCCGGCTGCCCGGCATCCAGCCGTCCGCGCACGGCGTCCGGCAGCTCCGGCTCCAGGTCCCGCCGCTGGTCGGCGTGGGCCGGGGTGCTGCGAGCGGCCAACCGGGCGGTCAGGTCGGCCTCGACGTCGAGCACCGGCTGGGAGGTCCAGGCCCGGATGTGCTCGGGAACGCCGGCTCCGTCCCGGTCCAGCAGCGGCACGCACCGGCCCATGGCCCGGGCGGTGAGGTCCTCGGCCAGCTCGATGCGCACGCCGGCATCGACGACGACGCCGGCGGCGGCGATCAGCTGCTCGACCTCTCCGCGCACATCGGCGACGTTCCACGCCGAGCGGGCGGCGGCCAACCGGGACAGCACCCGCTCGACCGCGTCATTCCGGTCCAGCCCGCCAACCGGAGCCGGGGTTAGGGCGACCGGTCGCCCCGGTTCGCGGTAACCGAGGACGACTAGTTCGGCCACCCACCGGGCCGTGAGGTCCTCCCCCGGCTGCGGCACCACCTTGTCCGGGCGGCCCGCCGCCCACGCTCGCGCGTCCCAGGAGCGGCGCAACGCCGGGCCAGGGGATCCCCCGGGATGCGCCGCGGACCATGCTCGTTCGTAATTGTCGATGTTCCGGGCGATCTGCGCGGTCCGCGCGCTGAAGGCGCCCACGAAATCCGCAAGCTGCCGGATACCGCCATCACCATCTAATGCGTATCCGTGAGCGGCGAGCGCGGCCCGGAAGTGCGGGTCGCAGGCGACCGCGGCGTGTCCAATCCCGTTGATGGCGGCGAGGGAATCGCGGACGCCGACGGTGTGCAGACCGCGCCACTTCCCGGCCGCGAACACGCGGGCGTTGAGCTGCAGGTGCAGATGGCGGTGCGGGTCCCCGGCCCGCGACGTGTAGTGCGCCACCGTCACCGCCTCGGCCACCTCGACGGGCACCTGAACCTGCCCGCCACGCGGACCGACCCGGGTGGTGGCGTGCTGCCCGAGCCAGCCGATGATCTGCTCGGCCGCCCGGGCCTGCGCGGCGTCATACGCCGCCGCGATGTCCGGATGCAGCACAGCGGCCAGCGACCACGTCTTCGGGCCGTTGACCACCACCTCGACAAACCGCACCGCATGCTCGTCGCCGCGCAGCTGACCCCACGGCTCCCCGGTGCCCGGGTCACAGCCGGCCACCCAGGTCTCGTAGGCGTCGCTGGTCAGCGGCGCCAACTCGCTCACCCGCCCTCCGGTGACGGCGAACCGGCGGGCGATGCCGGAGCCCTCGGTGAGGTAGTAGTCATCCGCCCGGCCCCGGTCGGCCTCCACGTAGTGCCGGGCAGCCGCCGGCGCGCCGGCGTAGATCTTCATCCCGCCATGCATTTCCAACGCCACCCGACAATGGCCAACACGTCACCCCTAGAAACGGCGAAGGGCCCCGCGAAGCGGGGCCCGACCTACCTCCGAAGGTAGCATGCGTGCCGTTCTCTAGTAAAGACTTGGCGTTCTCTAGTGCTCCGTCGCGGTGCTCCTTGATGTGATCTCACGGCCAGGGTGACCATTTCTCATGGCCGCGCACGTGCGGGTGGTACAGGTACCGGAGGGCGATCGGCGGGAGCTCACGCGGCGGGTTCGGGACAAGGGCGCACCGGCACGGGTGGTCGAGCGGGCCCGGATCGTGCTGCTGGCCGCCGACGAGGTGCCGGGCAAGCAGATCGTGACGACCGTGGGCTGCGCCGAGGGCACGGTGGTGACCTGGCGTGGTCGCTATGCCGAGTCGGGCCTGGCCGGGCTGGAGGATCTGCCCCGTCCCGGCAAGCCGGCCCAGCTGCCCGAGGCACTGCGGGATCGGGTGCTGGAGCTGACGCTGACCGAGCCGCCGGATCAATTCGGGGCGACGCACTGGTCCTCCCGGCTACTGGCCACCGCACTGGCCGGCGAGGGCACGCCGATCTCGCACGCCACCGTCGCCCGGATCTGGCACCGCTTCGGCGTGCAGCCCTGGCGGGCGCACACGTTCACGTTCTCCACCGACCCGCAGCTTGAGGCCAAGGTCCGTGACGTCGTCGGGCTGTATCTGCATCCGCCGGAGCAGGCGGTGGTGCTGTGTGTCGATGAGAAGCCGCAGATCCAGGCGCTGCAGCGGACCGCCCCGACGCTGCCGGTGCGGCCCGGACACCCGGCGGCGGCCAGCTTCGACTACGTCCGGCACGGCACCACCACGCTGTTCGCCGCGCTGGAGGTGGCCACCGGCAAGGTGACCGAGGCGTGCACCGAGCGGCACCGCCATCAGGAGTTCCTGGCGTTCCTCAAGCAGGTCGCGGCCGCCTATCCCCGCCGCGAGCTGCACGTCGTGGTCGACAACCTGGCCACCCACAAGCATCCGGCGGTGCGTTCCTGGCTGGAGCGCCATCCCCGGGTGACCCTGCACTTCACCCCGACCTCGGGGTCCTGGCTCAACCTGGTCGAGGCGTTCTTCTCGATCATCACCCGGCAGGCCCTGCGCCGCGGCAACTTCCCGACCGTCGCCGACCTGATCGCCGCCATCGAGCGCTTCATCGCCGCCTGGAACGACCGGTGCGCTCCCTTCACCTGGACCAAGGACCCCGACACCGTCATCGCCAAGGCCACCGATCCGCGGCGCCGCAAAACATCAAGCGCGTCCGTTACGGAGCACTAGTAAAGACTTGGACGTGCGTGGAAAGGGTTGGACGTTACGGGTCGCAGGTCGGTCATGAGCATCATTTCGTTGGTCGTTTGTGGTGATTATCGGCTGCAATCAAGATGCCGTCTGCCTGGCTGCTGGCGGTGATGACGAGTTCGTCGATGCATCGCGGTTCGCGTTATGCGCAGCCTCCTGCGACACAGTGAGGTTTTCTCACCAGATTTGGCGGCCTGATAGGCGTTGCTGCTGGTCGCAGCCAGGGTTGCAGAAGAGCGCGCGGGCTCTCGGGGTGAAGATCGTCTCGCCAAAGGTCGATCCCCGTCTTCCCCGGGAGCCCGCTGTGTCTCATCGTGCCAGCCTGGACGTGTCCGCCGCGGTGTTGAAGGCCGTGACCGGCTGGATCGCCCAGCACCGCCGCCGCCCCGGTGCGCGGCCGGCGCAGCGGGCCGGCACGGTGCACGCCCAGGTCGTGCTCGTCCTGCGGTGGCTGCGCCACCGGCTGGATCTGCGCACGCTGGCCAGGGAGGCCGGGCTGAGCATCGCCACCGCCTACCGCTATCTGCACGAGGCGCTCGAGGTCATCGCCGCGCAGGCGCCCGACCTGGAGGCCGTACTGGCGCGCGCTCACGCCGCGGACCTGCCCTTTGTCTGCCTGGACGGCACGCTGGTGCCCACCGACCGGGTGGCCGCCCGCGCCGAGCGGGGTCATCACCTGTGGTACTCGGGCAAGCACCACGCCTTCGGCGGCAGCGTGCAGGTCCTCGCCGACCCGACCGGCTTTCCGCTGTGGGTCTCCGCAGTCCGTCCCGGCTCCACCCACGACCTGACCGCCGCCCGCGAGCTGGTGCTTCCGACGCTGTACCCGCACGCGGCCAGACGCCTGCCGGTACTGGCGGACAAGGGCTACACCGGTGCCGGCGTCGGCGTGCACGTCCCGGTTCGTCACCATCCCGACGGGCCGCTGCACATCGACAACCGCTGCTACAACCGGCTGATCACCGCGCTGCGGGCACCCACCGAACGCAGCAACGCTCTGCTCGGCCGGTGGCGCGCCCTTGACCGCGTCACCGTCTGCCCTCAGCGCATCAGTGCAATCGCTGCCGCCGCACTCGTCCTGACCTCACTCGACCGCGGAACCAGGTGAGAAAACCTCAGTGAGCCTTTCCCAGTAGCGGGCGGCTGGTGGGTCGGAGCGGACACGCCGACGAGCGCGAGGTGACTGGAGGAAGCGCAGGACCCCGGTAGGAGGGACGTCTTCTCACAGATCGTCTTCCCCACCCGAGGTCCTGCTGTGTCCGATCCTGTCACCTACACCGCCGTGCTTCCGGTCGCCGAGGAGACCGTGCACTTCGTGTCGGGCCTGCTGGCCGCCGAACGACGGCGACGAGGCACCCGCGGCCGGCGCCGGGCGCTGGGCTGCTATCGGCAGGCGGTGCTCATCCTGCGCTGGTTCCTCGACGGCACCCGGCTGGCCCAGCTGGCCACCGACAACCGGATCGGCCGCTCCACGGCCTACCGCTACCTGCACGAGGGCATCGACCTCCTCGCCGCCGCGGCACCGGGGTTGCGGGGCGCGCTGCTGGCCGCCCGCGCCGCCGGCCATTCCCATGTCACGGTGGACGGCACGCTGGCCCGCACCGATCGGTGTCGCGCGGCCGGGCCGACTGCCCGCGCTGATCGGTCCGGGCGGCGCGTGGACCTGTGGTGGTCGGGCAAGCACACCTGCCACGGCGGAAACGTGCAGGTCATCGCCGCTCCGGACGGCTGGCCGCTGTGGACCTCTGGCGTGCGGCCCGGCCGCGAGCACGACACCACCGCCCTGCGCGGCCACACCGAGGCGTTACCCCTGTTGGCCGCGTGGACCGACGACGAGCACGCCGTATTGGCCGACCTGGGCTACGAGGGCGAGCGGGCGGCGCTGACCACGCCGATCAAGCACAGTGCCGGTCGCCGGCTGACCGACGATCAGCGCACCGTGAACCTGCTACACGCGGCTACCCGGGCCCCGGCTGAACGTGGCAACGCGCTGCTCAAGACCACGTTCAAGGCGCTGCGCCGGGTCAGCCTCTGCCCCTGGCGCATCGGCGCGATCACCGCCGCCGCTCTTGTCCTCCTCCATCACCAGCACGGCCGAACCACATGATCACCGACCGAGCCGAGCCGCTATTGGAATAGCTCACTGGGACGGCCCTCCCGCGTAGGATGGCTTCATGGTCGGGATCCTGTTACTCGACCTCGGCGGCACGCTGGTGGACGGTGAACGGCCGCTCCCGCACGTGGTCGAGGCGCTGAAGGCGATCGCGGAGCTCGACGGCTCGACCGGGGCACCGCTCCAGATCGCCCTCGTCTCGGACTTCTACCCGGCCGATCCGCCCACACCGGCTGGCGTCCAGGCCCGATTCGACGAGTACCTGGTGATTCTGGACCGCACCGGCCTCAGGTGGCTGTTCGAGCCGGTCGACCGTCGGGTCACCCTGTCCACGCACGCCGGCGTGCGCAAACCCGACCGGCGGGTGTACGAGCTGGCACTGCGCCGGCTCGGCACCAGCGGAGGCCTGACTGACTGTCTCAGCATCACCGAGAACGTCGATCACGTGGCCGCCTGCCGGGCGCTGGGCATGCAGGCTCTGCAGTTCGGTGTCGACTTCGACGACTGGTCCCAGGCGCCCGCGCTGGTGCGCCGGATGATCGATCCCGCCGGCTCGGAGGAGGCGACCTTCGAGCGGTCGCTGCGCGCGCACGGCCAGCTGGCCGGTGCCGATGACGATCCGCTACCGCCCGGGGCCACCCACCGGGAGGTCTACGACGAGCAGGGCCGGAAGACAATCCGCCGGGAACGCTTCCGCGCCGTCTGATCCGAGTGCGAGTGGTGGACGGTCCGCCGGCGGACCGTCCACCACCGTGCCCCGACCGCGCAGGCGGCCTCAGGTGAAGCGGAGGCGGCGCAGCTCGCGACGGCCGTTGCGCTCCTCGACGGCGTGCGTCCGGCTCGGCTCGGTGCGGGCCCCCGGCTCCAGCGCGATCCGCTCGTGATTCAGCAGGCTGCGCACGAACCGCTTCGCCTCCTCGGCCGGCGCCTCCGGCCGGGGTGCGTGCAGCAGTGCCGCCGCGCCGCCGGACTCCCCGACGAGCGCCGGAGCCGGCGCCGAGACGACGACGCCTCGGAGTCGCGGGTCCACGTCGTCCAGGGGCACGTCCTCGCGGAAGGTCACCTTGGCGACGGGGGTGTCAGCGATTTCGATCATGCTAACCATCGCTCGGCCATCACCGGTGCCCAGCCGCCGCTGTAGGTCGGCGATGGTGGCGTCGTCCAGCTGGACGGAGGCGGCGGCGCGGTCGAAGTGCGGAGCGGCCCCCGGGAGGGCGAGCTCCGGGGCCAGCAGCGCCTGTGACCCGAGCGCGATGCCGTGGCCGGCGAACGCCTGCCCGATCAGCGCACGGTTCTCCCCGCCGGTCAGTGTGGCGTCGGCGAGGACCATCTGCCGGCCGACGGCCCGGAAGAAGCGGGGCACCTCCGGAGCCCGTGCGACTCCCATCCACAGCAGGCGTCCCGCCAGCCGGGTGGCGTCCCACAGGTCCGCCTCCGACCGGTCGGAGGACCTCGCGAAGATGCCGCGCAGCACGTCGTAGAAGCAGCCAGTGAAGATGCGGGCGAGGCTGTGCCCCTCGGCGATCATGACGTCCGGCCCACCGTGCTCGGGCAGCGTCTCGGGCAGCTGCCACTGGAAGGCATTGAGCGCGCGGCGCGGCTTGGACGCCGGGTGTCCCGGGCCGAGCGCGCGCAGGATCCCGTCGGAGAGGTCCTCGGCAGTCGCCTCGACGAAGTTCGGAACATCGAGGTCGGGAGCCGCGGCCAGGAGCATCTTGCGGGTCTCCTCGTCGGCCAGCGCGGTGGCGAGGGCGAGCACGTCACCGAGTGACTCGTGGAAGGCGTCCACCTCGATATTGGGCGTCACCCAGAGGTCGGGTCGCAGCGCGTCGAGGAGCGCGTGCCCGACCTCATGGGCGACGACATCGGTGCTCGCACCGGAGAATGTCGTTTTGTCGCCACTGCGATGGTGAAAGAAGGAGACGCTGGAGCGGTCGTAGTAGGCGTTAAGATCCATCCCACCGTCGGGAACGAGCGGCAGCTTCTTGGGATTGGGCAGCACGTCCAACCACGAGGTGATGGTGTCGTCGAGCACGGCCTCCCAGGCCTCGAGCGTGAGGATCGCTGCCTGCCGGGCCTGCCAACGCAGGAAGCCGGGCGTCCCCACCTCGTACTGGTTCTCGGGCTCGTTGCCTCCGACGCTGAAGCCGGCCTGGTCGTCCCTGCGGTCGGGACGGGCGAGCACCACGCGCATCGGTGGGTCGTCAACGGCCATAGGGTCGTTCGGGATGTAGTTGATCAAGATGATCACCTCCGGTGCGTCACGGCGTCGACCCGGGCAGCCTTTCCGCCCACCGTCACCGGGACATCACCGCCCCGTCACGCCGATGGCGCCAGACTTGGTCCGACACCACGCACCCTCACCGCCTCCGGTCGGCGCAAGCAGGGCCGAAGGTGCAGGAATATGCAACATCCCGCACCGACGCATAAACAAGACGTCGCGGAATTACAGAGACCTAAGTGCGGGGGTTACAGGACGGTCCGAAGTCGAGTCCGGGTAGTGGTCAGGAAGCCTGACGAGCAGCGTGGGCAGGGCCGGATGCTTCCGGGACTCCCCGCAGAGCCCGTAACTTCCACGGTGAGGTCTCTGTAGTAGGTAGATCTACGTTTACTCCAGACCCGGCGCTTGCGCCGCCCCGGCTGGGGCTTTGGCCAGCCGTGATCTGCCTTGCGTTACCCACACCATTCGGTGTCCGTACCAGCAACCCCTTAGCATGTTGAACGATGCCTACCCCTCCGGCGGCTTATGCATCGCCCTCGACCGACAGTCCCGTCGGTGACGCATCGGTGACGCTTCGGTGACGTCTTCACGTCAGAGTAGGCAGCGAGAATAGGGCCTCGGGTGACCGTGGGAACGACATCTGGGTTCGTACCTCATAGCAATCCTGCGTGTCGAGATCGAATGGGCACCAGTCGACGTGGCAGGCACTGAGGCTCCGCATCAGCGACTCCTACAGCCAGGTGGCATGTTACGTAAGGAGGACATGGACATGAACACAGAAGACCTTACTGGTGTTTACACGTATCGCAGTATGCTGAACCGTCCGGAGCCCGTCGGGGATTTCATTAAGATTCGGTTCGCCGAGGCGTTGGGCACCGGCGCCGGGAGCGCCGAAGCCGTGCCTGCCGCTGCGAAGCCGACCGCGCCGGAGTGGTCGCTGTGACCGCGGCGGCCGTGCCTCCCGGGAAGGTGCTGGAGCACCTCGAGGTGTTCCAGGCCATCGCCACCGCCAACAACGGCAACCGGGCCTCGGGCACGTCCGGCTACCGGGGCAGCGTCGACTACGTGGTCGGCAAGCTGAGGGCCGCCGGCTACGCCCCGCGGGTCCAGACCTTCTCCTTCCCCTTCTTCCAGGAGGTCAGCCCGGCCACGGTCAGCGCGGGCGGCAGGCAGCTCCCCGCCGCCGACGTCGCGGTCATGACCTATTCCGGCTCCGGGACCGTGACGGCACCGGTGCAGGCCGTGGGAACGACCGGCGAGAAGGCCGCGAGCACCAGCGGGTGCGAGGCCGGGGACTTCGCCGACTTCATGCCGGGGAACATCGCACTGCTCCAGCGAGGCACGTGCCCCTTCGGGGTGAAGGCCGCCAACGCGGCGGCCGCCGGGGCGTCCGCGGTGCTGATCTTCAACACGGGACTGCCCGGAGCGGAGGGGGCGATCGCCGGCACCCTGGGCGACCCGGGGGTGACCACCGTTCCCGTGGTCGGCCTGAGCTACGCCGCCGGGGTCGCCCTGCTGGGCGGGGGCGAGGTGACGGTCCGCACGCAGACCGTCTCCGAGAGCCGGGAGACCTTCAACGTCCTCGCCCAGACCCGCTCGGGGAACCCGGAGCGCACGGTCATGGTCGGCGCGCACCTGGACAGCGTCCCGCAGGGCCCCGGGATCAACGACAACGCCTCCGGCTCCGCGGGGATCCTGGCCATCGCCGAGGTGCTCGCAGGCACCGAGACCGCCAACGCCGTGCGCTTCGCCTGGTGGGGCGCGGAGGAGTTCGGCCTGCTCGGCTCCCGCCACTACGTCGCGGACCTCAAGACCAACGATCCCGCCACACTCGGGAACATCGCGCTGTACCTGAACTTCGACATGATCGGCTCCCCGAACCACGGCCGCTTCGTCTACGACGGCGACGCCTCGGCGTTCGGCCCGGACGACGGCTCGGTGCCCGCCCCGGCCGGCTCGGCCGTGATCGAGGCGGCCTTCCACGAGCACTTCGGCTCTCTGGGCCTGGCCTCGGGCGAGACCGAGTTCAGCGGCCGCAGCGACTACGGGCCGTTCATCGCCGAGGGCATTGCCTCCGGCGGGCTCTTCACCGGCGCCGAGGGGATCAAGACCGTGGAACAGGCCGCGCTGTTCGGCGGCCGGGCCGGCATCGGCTACGACTTCTGCTACCACGCGTCGTGCGACGACCTCAGCAACATCGACCACCGGGCGCTGGACGAGATGACCGCCGCGGCCTCCGCCGTGGTCCTGCGCTTTGCCGACTCCCCCCTGGACCTCGAGGAAGAGGGCCGGCAACTACTCGCCGCCGTGGCGCCCGTACCCGCCGCCACAATCGACCAGGGACACGGCCCGAGCAACGCCGCCGAGGCGAGCCAGCCGCACTGAGGCGGTCACGGTGGGGCCGACTCGACCCAGAAGACGATCACATCGGGAAGCCTTTCCCCGGTCGCGGCATACACGGCGTCCGGCCACGGGGTGCGGAAGAAGACGAAGGACCTCCCCATCACCTGTTACACGGCATTGCCGTGCGCCCCGTGGACGACGGTGACGTGCGGGAGTCCCCGCGCGAGGTCGTGCACGTCCTCTACCCGTGCCGGCCGATCAGCGGTCACGCCGGGCAGCGTAGGGAGCGGATTTCATGGCCGTGTAGGACGGCGGACCACGGGTCGGTGGCCGAATGCCACTCCAGGACCCATCCCCCTGGCCTCCACCGGTCGGGCGGTCGAGCCTACCAACCCGGCGGACACAATTACGAGATTCCGATGCCAAGGCACGGCGTCGACGGATCACTCGGACAGGACGGGAGGAGGCGGCCGGCCACGCCAGCCAGCGCCCCTGCGATCAGCAGCAGCCGATGGCCCCGGAGTGCAGAGCCGACCGGTCGAACTCCGCAAGGCCGATACTGCTGTGGCCAGCGGCGCGGGCGTAGTCGTTGGTCATGCGCCGGTACTGGCGAGGATGCCTCGAGCCCACTGGACCGGCTGGGGCTCCAGCTCGTCGGCGTCGAGCTCGTCGTGGGTGTGGATGTGCGCGTCGAGCCAGTGGCATCTCCCGGACAGGCTAATGTTAGGGGGCTAGTTCACCACAGAGGTCTCCTGGCGGAGGAAGCGGAAGATCTCTGAGTGGTCTCTCCTATTCACAGCGTGAGCTAGAGGGGCAATACGCATAACCGCTGCCACTCTGAGCACTTTTCTCACCGCGTGGAGTGATATAGGCCGCACGACTGATCTGTGGCCTTGACTGGGCAACGGATACGCGGATGATCACGGCTCATGGCTACCAAGACTTCCGTCGTCCTCATCGACGACCTGGACGGCGAGACCCGCGCCGACACCACCGTTAGCTTCGCTCTGGACGGCAGGAGCTACGAAATTGACCTCTCGGACAACAACGCTGCCAAGTTCCGCGACGCTCTGTCGAAGTACGTCTCGGCGGGTCGTAAGTCCGGCTTGGCGAGTAGGGGCCGGGCTGCTGTTCGTCACACGACCACCGACTCGGTCGACCCCGCGGCTGTCCGAGCTTGGGCCAAGAGCCAGGGCATCGCTGTTTCTCCGCGCGGTCGCATCAGGAGCGACGTGGTCTCACAGTTCCGGGCCGCCGGCAACTAATGGTGCGGCGAGCCACCCCTGGGTGCTTACTCACCCTGTGACGCCTTCGGCAGGAGCAGGCGACCTCCCAAGGCGCTGAAGTCGGTCACCCGTAGCCCCGTGTCGACGGCAACTGCCGGCACGGGGCTTGACGTTGCACCGATGCGATCACCGAAGACCTGCAGCCGCGGCGCTCCACCGGGCCGCTGCTTCCGACCCGGTCGAGCTCGGACATGGACCGCCGCTCGGTGCACCGCAATATCGCCACCGCCGCTCAGGTCGCCGGCATCCGCAGATCCATCGGCCCCGCATGCCCTGCACCGCACGGTCGGCACCGTCGGGCTCAAGCAAGGCATCCCGCTGCGGAACGTGCGGCGCTTGCTTCGCCACGCCCGTCCGGAGACCACTCCGAGCAGTTGAGACATCACCGGCGAGGCGCTGGAATGCCACGTCTCCCGATCGCTGGGTTCCTCGCCGGCTGGGTCCGCTGAGCCGAAGACCAGTCCGGCGCGGAGCCGTGTCTGTCGTTGAGCGGCCCACCCTGGGACACCCCTGTCGCCGCTGGGCGCGGCGGAGATGGTGGGTCAGCACCTACGTGTCGGCGAGCCCCGGGCGTGAGGTCCGCGCACCGTTCGAGCCACTGGCGGCCAGGCCGGTAGCCCTCCGCGGTCTTGTTGTGCAGGACGAGCACGCCGGCCTCCTCGAGGTTCTCAGGGGACGGCGGCGCCGGGCATGCTGCGCGGCATGGGCACGCACCAGGCGGCCAACCGGACCGCGTGGACCGGCTTCGCACCCGCCTATGCCGTGGCGGCCGAGCGGCACTGGACCGCGACCGAGCCGACCTGGGGCACGGCGGGCCGGCCGGAACGCGAACTCGGTCTGCTCGGCGACGTGCGCGGGCTCGACGTCCTCGAGCTCGGCTGCGGAACGGCGTACTGGTCGGCGTGGCTGCAGCGGTGGGGCGCCCGCCCGATCGGGCTGGACCTGACCCGTGCGCAGCTGGCCACCGCCCGCCGGATGCAGGCCGTGCACGGGCAGCGCTTCCCGCTGCTGGAGGCCGACGGCGAGGCAATCCCGCTGCGCGACGGCTGTGTCGACCTGGTGTTGTCCGAGTACGGCGCGAGCATCTGGTGCGATCCGCACCGCTGGCTCGCCGAGGCCGCGCGCGTGCTGCGCCCCGGCGGTCGGCTGGTGTTCCTCGTCAACGCCTGGCTGGCCGTCCTGTGCCAGGACGAGGTCGGTGGCATGTCCGACCGGCTGCGCCGCGACTGGCGGACACCCCGCCGCATCGAGTGGGCCGACGACGGCAGCATCGAGTTCCAGCGGCCGCCCGGTGAGTGGATCGCGCTGCTGCGCGAATACGGCTTCGAGGTCGAGCGGCTAGAGCACCTGCTCGCCGACCCGGACGTCGACGTACACGAGCTGTGGGCTGACACGCCCGACTGGCCGCGTCGCTGGCCGCCCGAGGAGGTCTGGCTGGCACGGCTCCGCGGCTGACCGCCCCTCGCAGTTGTCGCGATCCCGCGTCCGTGCGGGCACAGACATCCACCCACCGTCGTCGGTGACGAGAGGGATCGTTCGGGGCGTTGGCCGGGTTGGCCGGAATGTCCCTGAGGCCGCCTTTGGGGACAGTGGCGTCGCCGAGGTGACAGCCCCGTTGAGGGCCGCCGGATACCAAGACCCACTGCGCGCAGGAGCGCGTCAGTGGTTCCGTCCTGGGTCTGGACGACTCGCCGCGTCCGCAGTCCTGGCCGCTTCCCCACAACCGGCGCTCCTCCGGCTGTCGCAGGACGGGGGAAGGGTGGGCCGCAGGCCCATCCCGCAGGGACCAACCTATGAGGTCGAGGTCAAGTCCGGGGTTGGGGTGGTGCGGGCAGGGTGGGGTGGCTCGGCCGGTGTCCCGATCGAGCTGATCTCGGTGGTAGGTGTGCGCTGCTGCGGGCGGTGCCCGGTGCCCGTCTCCGGCCCTACGTAGCGTCAAGCGGGTTGTTCCCGACAGCCTTCATCCGGGCTTGATAGGAGACGGGCGGGGCTGCCCAGGGTCCCTTGCGGGATGTGATCCCGACGCGCATGCGGGCTCGCCCCGCCCGTGACCAGCAGGCGCTCAAGCTGCCGGGACGGCCTCCCCTGCGGCGCGGGTGGTGCCGGCGGCGATCGCCGGATCCCACGGGGTGCCGGTGGTGATCACCGCGTGCAGCTGGCGCAGCAGGCTGCCGGCGACCGCGACCCGGGCCTGGGCGTCGGTCAGCGGCCGGTCGGGGCGGCCGACCAGGTGGGCGTAGCGGGCGGCCAGCACCGGGTTGTGGTGCAGCGCGGGAAAGATCGCCCGCCAGGCGGCCAGCCGTAGCCGGGCCCGACCGCGGCCACTGATGGCGGTCTTGCCCTGGTAGCCGCCGGAGGCGTTGTCCCGCGGGCAGAGCCCGGCGTGCTTGACCAGCGCGCGGGCACTGGGAAACCGGCGCGGGTCGCCGGTCTCGGCCAGGATCGCCGCCGCGCCGACCGCGGAGAGCCCGACAATGCTGGTGACCAGCTCGGTCAGCCCCAAGGCGTCGAGGACGGCGCGCATCCGGGCCTCGACGACGGCGAGCTCGGCGCGGGCATGAGCCAAGTCCTCCAACGCGAAGCGGACCCGCTCCAGCGCCCCGGCGCGCTGCTCAGCCACCCCCAGACCGGCCTGGGCCGGGTCGGTGGCGGCGGCGAACACCGCCCGCACGATCGGCGAGTGCCAGCGCGCGGTGCCCTGCCGCGGCAGTTCGCGGCGGACCGCGGCAGCGAACCGAGACCAACCCGACCGACGGATCACACCCAGATCGCCGGTGTCGCCCACCCGGTCGAGCACGACGGTCACCGCGGCCCGCCAGCTGGCCGACTCCAGCGGCTCGACCGCCGCGCCCAACACCACCGGCCAGGCGCACTCGAGCAGGTCACGGACCTGCGCGCCGGCCGCGCCGGCGGCCAGCACCAGGCCGGCGCGGCGAGCGCCCAGGTGCCGCAGCCGGGCCCAGGCCGGCTCGGCCCGCTCGGGCAGGTAACAGCGCAGCTCGGTGACCAGCCGGGCGATGATCACCGCGTCGGAGTCGTCGTTCTTGTTCCGGGTGAAGTCCTCCGCCTCCCGGGCCCGGCCGACCAGCAGCGGCTGCACGCACACCAGCCGCACACCGGCCTGATCGGCGATCTGGTCCAGCACCCGCCATCGGTGACCGGTCGGCTCACAGGCCACCACGACCGAGGAGAAACCCGCCGCGGCCGCCTGGGCCAGCCCCCAGGCCACCGCCTCGGACAGCTGCCAGGCCTTCGCGCGGATCGTGCGCCGAGCGATCACCGCCGAGTCGGAGTCGCACAGCGCGCAGACCTGTTTGTCTGCGGCCAGATCGAAGGCCAACACCGCCGACTCCCGGGAGACCACCGCCCTCAGTTGGGCCAGCCTCTCGTTGCGCCGACGGTCACCACGCGACAGCCGACGGACACTACCGTTGGACACGACATCCTCCTGATGCGGTTGGGACACCAAGCCCGTCGACCCCATCAGGGGGATGTCTCAGACCTCCACCGCTCAAGTCGTTACTACGCGGAGCGCCCTTCCGGCGACCGAGACAGACGGAAGACTGCCGCCGGGTGGGAGGCGGCACCTCCAGCATCGGCACGGCGTCCTGAGGCGGAGAGGTCCAAGGCGCGACTGGTCGTGCTCGCGGGCATCTGGTCAGCAGCCAGTCAGCAAAATGTCCGTCAAGGGCCGTCGACACTACTCAGCAGCTCGACACAACACTGCAGGTCAAAGCCGTAATGAGCGACCGGAGCCCAGGTCACGAGCACGCCTGGATCGGTTTCCTAAACCGTGTGTCGCAGGTTCGAATCCTGCCGGGGGCACCGCGGAGATGTTCGGCAGAGGCTCGTCGGAGCCCGCCGGCCGCGGTTGTGGCGTCTTCGAGGCCCATCTTCTCCGCGCTCCCACTCCTCGACGACTCCCCGACGACGAGCCGTCCGTCGACCTTCACGATCGCCTCGCCGACCTCGTGCCGGCTCCGCGTCAGGTCCACCCGGCGGGCGCGCAGCCCGACGACCTCGCGTCAGCGCAGGCCCGCGGGGAGCGAGCACCAGCCGGCACGAGGGCTCCTCGGCGCCACGAGCGTCCCCAGCCGCACACAGGACGGGTCGGACGGACCGCGCCCTGCACGGTCGAGGCAGGACCCGACCGTGTACCCACCCCCGGACTGACGCGACGACCTCGCAGGGACCTCGCCGTGACGCCAACGTGATGACCGGGTGACGGGCGCCGGTGCACGTTGGTCCAGGCGAGGCGACCCACGCGCATCGCCGAGGGCAGTCGTCCGGGAGCTCCTGCAGCGAAGCTGCGAGACCTGAGCGGCGACACGTCGAGCGCCCGATCTCGCCAGCTACCCCAGGCGTCCTCGTTGTTGGAGGAAGCAGTGACCATGAGTCAGGAACCCCACCACGAACCGTCGCAGGAGCCAGGTGGAGATCCCTCGCGCGACCGCGCTGCGGGGACCGGGCGCTCGGCCGGACAAGTGGTGAAGGACGTCGTGTCAGGTATCTCGGGCGTCGTGACACCAAGCGCTCCGGTCGAGCCGAGCCCAGAGGAGAAGGCCCTCCCTGGACGGTCGACCTACTACTCCTGGTACGACTCCGCGGCATACCAGCGCACCCGGGCGAAGACCACACCAATCAGGATCGGCGTCTGGCTCTTCAGCCTCACCGCAGCTGCGGTGTATCCCTTCCGCGGCCTGCTGGGGATCCAGACACCGGCGGCAGCCGGACTGGGAGCCATCGTGTGCGCCATCGTGGCCATCGCTCTCGGAGCCACGAGCTCGATCATGACCCTCAACGCCCAAGCGAGATACCAGCAAGCGGTCACGACGGGCGAGCTGTACTCGGCCATCGAGAACACCGAGGACTTCACGAGCCTGCCGGACTTGCTCAAGCTGAACCGCAAGGCGATGGAGACCTATCAGAACCTCTCCGTCCGTCAGGCCACCACCTCCTTCCGCATGGCCGAGGCGGCGATGGCCATCGGGCTGCTGGTGCTCGCTGCCGGGATAGTCCTGTCCCTCTCGGCGAACAGTGCGATATCGAAGATCGCATCGGCCGGACTGGCCACCGTGGGAGGGATCCTCTCCGGGTTCATCAGCCGGACCTTCATCAGACTGCACGAGAACGCCATGAGGCAGCTGCACACGTACTACGAACAACCGCTCATCAACAGCTACATGCTGACTGCTGAGCGGCTGACGCAGAATCTGGATGCCGCTCGAAGAGGCCAGGTCGTCGAAGACATCATCAGGGAGGCCCTCGCTCGTTCGATCCCGAAGCAGTCGGCGATCGGGCATCCGCTCGGCGGACGTCGAACAAGGCTGCGTAAGCCCACGGAGGTCCAAGAGGAGACCGGGGAAGGACGAGCAGCTGCACCGACGTCTGAGGCGTCATCCGACACGCCACGACGCTGACGGTCCACGTCCAGGCCGAGACGCCGGAGCGACTGGTCACCGTCTCGGCTCATCCGGCGCTGACCGCAGCCTCACCCCTGACCAGCGGTGTGCAGTGACCGGAGGGACGGCCCGCCGCTGAACTGGCCGCCGTGGTCGATTCCATCGCCCGGGACGGACTCGCGAGGGTCTTCTGGCGACGGTCCGGCGAGGCCGAGTCCCGTCACCGTGCCCCGGAACACGCCGGGAACGGCCTCCTGCCGCCCCCGGCAGGCACGACCTCCGGGTGACATCTGCTCTCGGAGGAAACACCGGGCGGCTGCGAGGCGTTACCTTTCCAGTTGCACATCGAGCCCCGGGCAATGTCGCCCGGAGCCATGCGGAGGTGGAACGCGACGATGGAGACCACGGTGGTGGACGTCCCCGAACGGGGGCGCTTCGAGGTGCGGATCGGCGACCGGGTGGTCGGCCTGGCGAGCTACCACGTCCAGAACGGCACCATGGCCCTGCCGCACACCGAGGTCGACCCGAGCATGGGTGGCCGCGGTATCGGCAAGCTCCTCGTCAGCCGCGTCCTCGACGCGGCCCGCGAGCGCGGGCTCACCGTCCTCCCCTACTGCTCCTTCGTCCGCCACTACATCCAGCAGCACCCCGAGACGCTGGACCTGGTCGCCGACGACGACAAGCCGCACTTCGGCCTGGCCACCGTCGACCACTGACCTCCCGGCGATGACCCGGCGATGACCCGGCGATGACCCGGCGATGACCTGCGGCGCCGCGCTCCGTTGCCTACCGTGGCGCTGGTGCCCACCGCCATCGTCTGGTTCCGCCGCGACCTCCGGCTGAGCGACCACCCGGCGCTGGTCGCCGCCTGCGAGTCCGCCGGCGCGGACGGCACGGTCGTGCCCGTCTTCGTCGTCGACCCGCGGCTGTGGGAGCCCTCCGGCGCCCCCCGCCGGGAGTTCCTGCGCGGCTGCTTGGCCGACCTGCGGGAGCAGACCGGCAGCGCGCTGGTCATCCGCTCCGGCGACCCGGCGCGCGTCGTCCCCGACCTGGTGCGGGAGACCGGAGCGGGCAGCGTGCACGTCTCCTTCGACGCCGGCGTGTACGGCCGGGCGCGCGACGCCGCCGTCGCGGAGGCGCTCGGGGAGGTCCCGTTCGTCCGCACCGGCTCGCCCTACGGCGTCACGCCCGGCCGGCTGCTCAAGGACGACGGCACGCCGTTCAAGGTCTACTCGCCCTTCGCCCGCGCCTGGCGCGCCCGCGGCATCCACTCCCCCGCCGGGCGACCCGACGACCTGCGGTGGGCCGACGGCGTCCCCACCGAGGACCTGCCGCCCGCGCCGGACCTCGGCGGCACCGTGCTGCCCCCCGCCGGGGAGCGCGCCGGGAGCGACGCGTGGGCGCTGTTCCGCGACCAGCGGCTGCTCGGCTACGCGGCCTCGCGCAACACCCCCGGCACCGACGGCACCAGCCGGCTGTCGGCGCACCTGAAGTACGGCACCGTGCACCCGCGGACGCTCTTCGCCGAGGCGCAGGCCCTCGGCGAGGAGCACGCCGAGGCGGTGGACAAGTTCACCGGCGAGCTCATCTGGCGCGACTTCTACGCCGACGTCCTCTGGCACCGCCCCGAGACCGCCCGCGAGCCGTTCAACCCCGAGATGGCTCGGATGCAGTACGACACCGGCCCGGTCGCCGACGAGCACTTCGCCGCGTGGGCGCAGGGCCGCACCGGCTACCCGATCGTCGACGCCGGGATGCGCCAGCTGCACGGTGAGGCCTACGTGCACAACCGGGTGCGGATGGTCGTCGCGTCGTTCCTCTGCAAGGACCTGCACATCGACTGGCGGCGCGGCGCCCGCTACTTCCTCGACCACCTCGTCGACGGCGACCTGGCTAGCAACCACCACGGCTGGCAGTGGGTCGCCGGCACCGGCACCGACCCCTCGCCGTACTACCGGGTGTTCAACCCGACCCGGCAGGGTCAGCAGTTCGACCCCGACGGCGCCTACGTGCGGCGCTGGGTGCCCGAGCTGCGCGACGTCCCCGACCGGTACCTGCACGAGCCGTGGACCATGCCCGGCGGGCCGCCGGAGGGCTACCCGCTGCCGGTCGTCGACCACGCCGAGGAGCGCCAGGTGGCACTCGCCCGCTACCAGGCGGTGCGGGATGCCTGAGGGGCACACCCTCTACCGGCTGGCGAGGGAGCAGTCGGAGCTGTTCGCCGGCCGGCCGGTGCACGTGACCAGCCCGCAGGGCCGTTTCGCCGCGGGGGCGGCGCTGCTCGACGGCCGCGTCGTCGAGGAGGTCACCAGCCACGGCAAGCACCTGTTCGCCGACTTCGGCGGCGACGTCCTGCACGTGCACCTGGGCCTCTACGGCACCTACACGACCGGCATCGGCGACCCGCCGGCCCCGCGCGGCGCGCTGCGCATGCGCTGGGTCGCCGACGGGCCGAAGGGCGAGGGCGTGTGGACCGACCTGCGCGGGGCCACGGCCTGCGACGTCCTCACCCAGCCCGAGGTCGACGCGGTCCTCGACCGGCTGGGCCCCGACCCGCTGCGCACCCGCCGCGGCGGGCCGCTGTCGTACGCGCGGGTCGGCCGCAGCCGGACGGCGGTCGGCGCGCTGCTCATGGACCAGTCCGTGCTGGCCGGCGTCGGCAACGTCTACCGCGCCGAGATCCTCTTCCGGCACCGGATCTCGCCGTTCCGGCCCGGCCGCGACGTCGGCGAGACCGAGTGGCTGGCGCTGTGGGACGACCTGGTGGTGCTCATGCGCGCCGGCGTCCGGCTGGGCCGGATCGTGACGACCGAGCGAGCCGACCGGTCCCGCCGCTCGGGCGCGGTCCGCCGGGAGGACGCGCACTACGTGTACCGGCGCACCGGGCTGCCCTGCCGGCTCTGCGGCACCGAGGTGCGGACGGCGGAGATGGTCGGCCGCAACCTCTACTGGTGCCCCGTCTGCCAGGCGGTGTGAGCGTCGAGATCACGCGATCTCGCACGCCATGGCCGACCGGGACGTACGAGATCGCGTGATCTCGACGGGAGGGCTGGGCCTCAGAGGGCGCCCTTCGCGGGGTCGCCGGCGGGGACGGCGTCGAGCACGGTGACCGCCGGCGCGCCGGTGAGTTTGCCCTCCAGGCGGCCCGACAGCGCGGTGAGCGCCTCGGCCTTGCCGTGGGTGGCCAACGCCTCGGGGCTCTCCCACTTCTCCACCATCACCAGGGCGCCGTCGCGGCCCTGGTGCAGGGAGTAGCGCTCGCAGCCGGGCTCCTCGTGCACCCGCGGCACGGTGTCGAGCACCGCCTGGCGGACCTCGTCGGCGTGCTCGGGCTTGGGGCTGATGGTGGCGACGACGACGACGGACACGGGCGGTCCCTCCTGCGGTGGGTGGTCGGTGGGCCGGGTGGTGACCTGGCGCACGACCGCCCGGTCGGGCCAGGATGCCAGTCATGGCCGATGACGGATTGCTCACCCCGGAAGACGGCAGGCCGCTGCGAGTGGCCGTCGTCGGCGCCGGGCCCGCAGGCATCTACGCCGCCGAGGCGCTGACCGGCCGCGCGCCCGTCCCGATCGCCGTCGACCTGATCGACCGGCTGCCCACCCCCTTCGGCCTGGTCCGGCACGGCATCGCCCCGGACCACCCGAAGATGCGCGCCATCCGCGACACCCTGCACCGGGCGCTGGACCACCCCGGTGTCCGCTTCGTCGGCAACGTCGAGGTCGGCACCGACATCACCCTCGACGAGCTGCGGGCGCACGTCGACGCCGTCGTCTACACCTACGGCGCCGCCCTGGACCGGCCGCTGTCCATCGACGGCGAGGACCTCCCCGGCAGCCTCGCCGCCACCGACCTGGTCGCCTGGTACTGCGGCCACCCCGACGCCGACCGGGCGCGCGTGGAGGCGTCGCTGGCCGGGGTGCGGCGGGCCGTCGTCGTCGGCGTCGGCAACGTCGCCCTCGACGTCGCGCGGGTGCTGTCCCGGGTGCCGCGGGAGCTCGAGCCCACCGACATGCCCCAGCACGTCCTCGACGCCCTCGCCGCGACCCGGGTCGAGGAGGTGACCGTCCTGGGCCGCCGCGGCCCGGCGCAGGCCTCCTTCACCACCAAGGAGCTCGACGAGCTCGGTGAGCTGGCCGAGGCCACCGTGCTGGTCGACCCGGACCAGCTGCCCGGCGAGGGCGACCCCCCGCCGCCGGACCGGCTGGTCGCCCGCAACATCGACGTCCTGCGCCAGTACGCGGCCCACACCGCCGAGCCCGGCCGCTCCCGGCTGGTCCTGCGCTTCTACCGCCGGCCGGTGCGCCTGCTCGGCGCCGACCGGGTCACCGGCGTGGAGGTGGAGCGCACGACGGTCGACGCCGACGGCCGCGCCACGGGGACCGGCGAGTACGAGGTGCTGCCCGCCGACCTGGTCGTCCGCTCGGTGGGCTACCGCGGCGAGGGGCTGCCCGGCCTGCCGGTCGACCAGCGCAGCGGCACGGTCCCCAACGAGGACGGCCGGGTGCTGCGCGACGGCGCCCCGTCACCCGGGGAGTACGTGGCCGGCTGGATCAAGCGCGGGCCCACCGGCGTCGTCGGCACCAACAAGCACGACGCCCGCGAGACGGTGGCCTCCCTGCTCGCCGACGTCGGGTCCGGCGTCATCGGCCCGCACGGCGACCGCGACGACCTGGTGCGCACGCTGCAGGCCCGCGGCGCCGAGCCGGTGCTGCTGGAGGACTGGCGGGCCATCGACGCCGCCGAGGTGGCCCTCGGTGCCTCCCGCGGGCGGGCGCGCACGACGCTGCACGAGCGCGAGGCGCTGCTCGCGGCGGTCCGCGCGGCCGCCGGGCGCTAGCCCAGCACCGCGGCGGTCAGCTCCCGGGCGGCGTCCTCGGTGGCCGCCGCCGCGAACCGGATGAGCGTCTCGGTGTCGGGCCGCAGCCGCAGCGGCGCGCCGTCGGGAGTGAGCGCCACGCCGCCGGCCGCGGCCAGCACGGCCAGCCCGCCGGCGACGTCGTGCACGTGCGTGCCGCCGCGGTCGAGGTTGTGCCACGCGCCGGCCGAGCCGTCGGCGACCAGGCAGACGTCGACGGCGGTGCAGCCGGTCACCCGCACCCGCCGCGCGGTCGAGGGCACGAGCACGCCGCGGCCGGTCGGCGCCGTGGGGGCGACGAGCGTGGTGCCCGGACGCGCCCGCGCCGGCACGCCGTCCCGCCGGGCGCCGGCTCCCTCGGCTCCCGCCCACCGCCGTCCCGAGGACAGGTCGGCCACCAGCCCGGCCACCGCCCGCCCGCCGTGCACCAGCGCCGCCGAGAACGCCCACGGCGGCAGGCCGGCGCGGAAGTTGCCGGTGCCGTCGAGCGGGTCGAGCACCACCCACGGCTCGTCGTCGCGCACCCTCCGGTCGGAGCGCTCCTCCGACAGCACGGTGACCCCGAGCGGCGCCATGCACTCGGCCGCGGCGGCGTGCGCGGCCTCGTCGGCGGCCAGCGACCAGCTGCCGTCGGCCTTCCGCGTGTCCCCGCCGCTGTCCCGGGCGAGGGCAACGGCGACCTCCACGCGGGTGGCGGCCAGCGCCGCGAGGTGCGCGAACCGCTCGGTCAGCGGCGCGTCCGCCGGCGGCGGCGCGACCTGCAGGACGCGGCCGGTGCCGTTGTCGCGCACCTGCGAGCAGCCCCAGTCCGAGGCGACGGCGAGCAGCGCGGCGCGGCCGGTGACGTGCGTGGACCGGTGGACGACGACGGCCTCGGTGGTGCCCTCGTCGGTCCAGTGCCGGCGCAGGAGCGCGGCGGTGCCGTCGCCGACGAGCAGCCGGGCGCCCGGGTCGAGCAGCTCGGGCGCCAGCGCCGCCGGGCCGACGCCGAGCAGCCCCGCCGCGGCCCGCAGGTCCGCTCCCGACACAGCGACCCGCATGCTGCCCGTCTCCGCCACGGTCCCCCGCCTCCCGCCGCCGTCCTCCGCACGGTAGGCCCCCGCGCGGGGTAGGGCCCTGCCGTGCTCGACACCCCCGCGCGGCAGCAGCGCCGCACCGGCCTCGACGACGTCGACGTCGTCTTCCTCGTCCACCGCGAGCCGCCCGACCTGCTCGTCCGCCACCACGCCGCGGTCGCGGCCGACACCGGCCCGGGCTGGCGCGGCCGGGCGCTGCTGGTGGAGAACGCCGCCGCGCCCGCGACCTCCGCCGCCGCCCGGGACCTGCTGCGCACCCGCCACCCCGACGCCGACCGGGCGGTGCTGACCTCGCCGCGCAACCTCGGCTTCGCCCGCGCCATGGACCTGGCGCTGGACGCCTGCCGGGGCCGCTACGTCCTGCTGGTCAACTCCGACGGCGAGCCCGAGCCCGGCATGCTCCGCCGGCTGGCCGAGGTCCTCGACGCCGAGCCGACGGCGATCTGGGCGGCCCCGGCCGTGCACGGGCCCGGCGAGGACGACGACCCGCCCGGGCCGCCGGTCGCCGTCGGCGAGCTGAGCGGCACCGCGCTGCTCGTGCGCCGGGCGGAGTTCCTCGCCGCCGGCGGCTTCGACCCGCTGTACTTCTTCTACAACGAGGACCGCGACGCCTCCCGCCGGCTGCGCGCCGCCGGGCACCGGCTGCTGCGGGTGCCCGAGGTCCGGTTCCGGCACGGCAAGGAGGGCCGGGGCGCCCGCGGGGTCCTCCTGCGCGAGTGGCACTACGCCCGCACCGTGCAGGTGCTCGTGGTCCAGCACGCCCGCCGCCCGCTGCCCGAGGCGGCCGCCCTCCTCGGCCGGCGGGTGCGGTCGGTCGTCCGGCACCTGCGCGACGGCGACCTGCCCGGGGCGGCCGGCATCGCCCTGGCCTGCCTGGAACTGCCGCGCGGGCTCCTGGTCGCGGCCGCCCGCCGGCGCCGGCCCTGGGACGGCGAGCGCCTGACCGCCTGGCTCGACCGCGCCCGCCGCCACGTCGAGGTGCACGCGGACCGACCAGCGGGCACCCTCCCCGCGTGCTGACACTGCGCGCCGGACCCGCCGCCCCCGCCCCGGCCGACCACGGGGAGGGCCCGGTCTGGGACGCCGACCGGGCCGAGCTGCTGTGGGTCGACATCGCCGCCGGCCGGCTGCGGCGGGCCGCCGTCGACGCCGCCGGGGAGCTGACCGAGACCGGCTCGGCGCGGGCCGGCGACACGGTCGGCGTCGTCGCCCCGGCCACCGCCGGCGGGTGGGTGGCCGCCGCGGGCGGGGGGTTCACGCACGTCGCCGAGGACGGCACCGCCCGCGTGCTGCTGGACCTCCCCGGGGAGGGCGGCGGCCCCGACGACGGCGGCACCCGCATGAACGACGGCGCCTGCGACCGGGCCGGGCGCTTCTACGCCGGGACCATGGCCTTCGACGAGCGCCCCGGCGCCGGCGCGCTCTACCGGCTCGACACCGACGGCACCGTCACCACCGTGCTCGACGGGCTGACCGTCTCCAACGGCCTGGGCTGGTCACCCGACGAGCGCACCGTCTACCTCGCCGACTCCGGCCCCGGGCTGGTGCACGCCCACCGCTACGACCCGGGGAGCGGCGCGTTCACCGACGGCCGGGTGCTGCTCGAGACCGGTGGCCCCGACGGCGTCGCCGACGGGCTCACCGTCGACGACGAGGGCTGCCTCTGGACGGCGATGTGGGGCGGCGGGCAGGTGCGCCGCTGGTCCCCGGAGGGCGAGCTGCTCGCCGTCGTGGAGGTGCCGGTGGCGCACACCTCCAGCTGCGCCTTCGCCGGGCCCGGCCGCGACCTGCTGGTGATCAGCACGTCACGCGGCGAGGAGCCCGAGCCCGACGCCGGGCGGTTGTTCACCGTGCGCCCGGGCGTCACCGGACCGCCGGCGCAGCCCTATCGCGGCCCCCTGGCCGGCCTGCGCCACGTCGTCTGACAGCGGTGTGCTGGTTGCTTGGTGGAGTAGGCCTGAGGCATGCGGGCGTACTCGATGGATCTGCGTGAGCGGGTTGTTGCCGCAGTCGATGGCGGGATGACCCAAGAGCGGGCGGCAGTGACCTTCCGGGTGTCGGTCAACACCGTGGGCCGATATCTGGCTCGGCGGCGGAACACCGGCAGCTTGGCCCCGACCGCGCAGCGGCACGGGCCGGTGCCGGCGAAGAAGCAGCAGCTGCAGGCCTGGCTGCCGGATCGGCTGGGTGCGGCGGCCGATGCCACCCTGGCCGAGCATGTCAGCGCCTTCGCCAGCCAGCGGGGCGTGGTGGTGTCGGCGGCGACGATGTCCCGGGCGATCGCCGCGCTGCCGCCCGACGAGCCGGATCAGGCGCTGACGCCGACCGGGCGGCGGCGGCGGCCGGGTCGGCCGCTGAAGTCAAAAGCCTGAGCGCCACCGAGCGCGACGAGACCGCGCGCGCTCGGTGGCACCGCGAGGTGGCCACCACCGATCCGGCCCGGCTGGTGTTCGTCGATGAGTGCGGCACTCACACCTCGATGACCCGCCGCCGCGCGCGGGCGGTGCGCGGGGTTCGGGCGCGCGGCGCGGTGCCGCGTAATCGCGGTGCGGTGACCACGTTGATCACCGGGCTGGCGTTGTCGGGCATGAGCCCGGCGATGACGGTGGAGGGCGGTACGACCGCGGCGGTGTTCGCCGCCTATCTGCAGCGGGTGCTGCTGCCGGCGCTGCGGCCCGGGCAGGTGGTGGTGGTCGACAACGTCGGCGCGCACAAGCCTGAGCGGATGCGCGCGCTGGTCGAGGCCGCGGGCTGCCGGCTGGTGTTCCTGCCCGCCTACTCGCCGGACTTCTCTCCGGTGGAGGAGGCGTTCAGCAAGATCAAGGCCCTGGTGAAAGCCGCCGGCGCGCGCACCCGCGCGGCCCTGGATGCGGCCATCGCCGTGGCGCTGGCCGCGGTCACCGCCACCGACGCCGCTGGCTGGTTCGCCCATGCCGGCTACTCCACCCACCAAACCACCTGAAGACCGCTGTGAGCGCGCGGACCCCTCAGCTCTCGCGGAGCAGCTGCAGCGCGGCCGCGGCGAGCTGGTCGCCGGCCTCGGCGCCCCGCTGGAACTCCTCGGCGGCGCCGGCGAGGTCACCCCGGTCGGCGAGCAGCACACCGAGGTTGTGGTGGCAGTACACGTCGCCGGCCGCGACGCCGGCCCGGTAGGCCTCCTCGGCGGCCTCGTCGTCGCCGAGCTCCTCGCGGTAGAGGTTGCCCAGCGGCAGCCAGGCCACCTGCTCGCCCAGCTTGGCGCCGCGCTCGAGCACCGCGCGGGCCTCGACGGGACGGTCGGTGCCCAGCAGCAGCGCGGCCAGGTCGGCGCGGGCGGCCGCGAAGTGGCCCGCACCGGCCCGCAGCCGCGGCTCCAGCGCCGGGTCGAGGGTGGCGCACCACTCCCAGCAGGCGGCGACGGCGTCGGCCTCGTCGTCCCCGGCGGCGGCGAGTTCCTGCGCGACGCGCAGGGCCTCCTCGCGCTCCCCCTGCTCCCGCAGCAGGAACGCCAGCTGCAGCCCGCCCTCGGTGTCGCCGGCGTCGGCGGCGCCCCGGTAGGCGGCCATGGCCCCCGCGAGGTCGCCGAGCTGCTCGAGCGCCAGCCCGAGGTTGCGCCAGGCGTCGGGCTCGCCGCCGGCCAGCGCGACCGTGTAGGCGTCCACGGCCTCCGACCAGCGCTGCTGCGCGGCGAGGCTGTTGCCCAGGTCGTAGTACCCGGTGGCGTCGCCGAGCGCGGCCGCCCGGCGGAAGCACCATTCGGCGTCGGTGTGCCGGTCGGCGTCGGCCAGGTCGCAGCCCAGCTCGATGCAGCTCGTCGGCGTCCTCGGAGGCCTGCAGCCGCCAGAGGCGCGCGTCCAGGTCCTCGGTCATGACGCCGATGATGTCGGCCCTGACCTGCACGCACGCCCTCCGTCGGGGTGAGGTCACCCCAACGTGTCCGGTGCTGCTCCGCGCGGGTGTCCCCCGCGCGGGCTCAGGCCCGACCGGCCCGCAGCGCCTCCCTGAGCTTGGTCTTCCCGCTGGTGCGCAGCAGCGCCCCGGAGTAGACCCGCCCGCCCAGCCGGACCACCAGCGCGATGGCCACGAGCATGAGGACGACGGCGACGACGACCTCCCACGCGGCCACCTCACCGGCCGCCTGCCGCACCGGCATGACCATCGGGGAGACCCCGGGGACGAACGACGTGACCGTGGCCAGGGTCCCGCCGGGGTCGCCGGCCGCCTGGATCGCCACGATGAAGCCGACGAAGAGCACCAGCGACGCCGGCGCGAGCACGCTGCCCAGGTCCTCCTGCCGGCTGACCAGCGACGCGGCGACGGCGAACAGCGACGCGAACAGCGCGTAGCCGAGGAGGTACCAGAACAGCACCCAGCCGACCGTGCCGAAGAGGTCGCCGGGCACGTCGACGACGTCGAACACCAGCGCCCCGCCCACGCCGATGACCGCGATGAGGGCGATCTGCGCCAGCCCGAGCGCGCCGAGGCCGAGGATCTTGCCCGCGAGCAGGTGCCAGGGACGCATGGTGGCCAGCAGCAGCTCCACGACCCGGCTGGACTTCTCCTCCACGACGCCCTGGGCCACGAACTGGCCGAACAGGATGATCAGGCTGTAGAGCAGCACCACGCCGACGATCGCCACGACGGTGCGCTGCCCGGCGGCCGGGGACGTCTCGTCCAGCGCCGTGACCGACACCTGCGGCAGGTCGCCGGGGTCGATGCCGGCGTCGGCCAGCACCCCGTCCAGCGCCACCGCGCCGACGGCGCCGGAGACCAGCGCCTCGAGGGTCGAGTCGGACTCGCGCACCACCAGCTCGGGGTCGGCACCGGTCCCGCCGAGCACGGCGGCGTCGACGTCCTCGTCCTCGACCGCGGTGCGCGCGGCGGCGTCGTCCCCGAACTCGACGACGGTGACGTCGAGGTCCAGCGCCTGCCCCTGGGCCTGCAGCGCCGGACCCAGCCGCCCCGCGTCGCCGACCACGCCGATGCGGCTCTCGTCGCTGCCGGAGTTGACGACGACCTGGAACACCAGGACGCCGAGGATGATCAGCAGCATCACGGCCGAGCCGACGAGGAAGGTCTTGTCGCGCAGCCGCGTGGAGATCTCGCGCCTGGCCACCAGCCGGATCAGGGCGCCGCTGCCGAGCGGGCGGCCGAGCGCGCTCACGCGGCCACCTCCGCCCGTGGGGCCGGCTGCACCGCGGGGTCGGCGACCGCCTCGCGGAACAGCTCGACCAGGGTGGCCTCCCGCCAGGCGAAGTGCGTCACCCGGCCGGTGCGCAGCGCGGCGGCCAGGACGGCCTGGTCGTCGGCGCCCTCGGCGAGCTCGAGCACCGTGTCGCCGGCCCGCTCGGAGACCACCCGGACGCCGGGGACGGCACCGGCCCAGCCCGGGGCGGCGTCGGGGGCGACGACGCGCAGCACCCGGCCGGACTCGCGGCGGCGCAGCTCCTCGACGGTGCCGCTGGCCACGATGCGGCCGCGGGCGAGGATGCCGACGGCGTCGCACAGCCGCTCGACCAGGTCGAGCTGATGGCTGGAGAACACGACCGGCACCCCGGCACGGCACTGCTCGAGCAGCGCCTCGGCCAGCGAGTCGACCCCGACCGGGTCCAGGCCGGAGAACGGCTCGTCGAGGATGAGCACCTCGGGCCGGCTGACCAGCGCGGCGGCGAGCTGGACCCGCTGCTGGTTGCCGAGCGACAGCTCCTCGACGCGGGAGCGCCGGCGCTCGCCCAGGCCCAGCCGGCCGGCCCACTCCTCGGCGGCGCGCGCGGCCGCCGCGGCGTCGAGGCCGTGCAGCCGGGCGAAGTACGTCAGCTGCTCGCCGACCCGCATCTTCGGGTACAGCCCGCGCTCCTCCGGCATGTAGCCGACCCGGCGCCGCGCCTCCTCGTCCAGCGGCCGGCCGCGCCACCGGACCTCGCCGGCGTCGGCGCGGGCCAGGCCCATCGCGATGCGCATGGTCGTCGTCTTCCCGGCGCCGTTCGCGCCGCAGAAGCCGAACATCGAGCCGGGAGCGACGGTGAAGCCGACGCCCTCCAGCACGTGGTGGTCGCCGTAGCTCTTGTGGAGCCCGTCGAACTCGAGCACTGCCCCTCCGTCCGCTGGTCCCCGTGCGCGGCCGACGCTAGCGACCGGGACGACGGTCCGGTGCGAACCGAGCCGCGCCGGATCCGTAATCCGTCGGGGGCCGCGGCTACCGGCCCTCGCCGAGCGCCGACCTGCTCCCCCGCCTCGCGCCCGGGGCCGACCTGGGGTGTCATCGGTCCATGAGCCAGGAGAACTCCCCCGCCAGCCCGCCCTCGGGCGTCGGGCTCGACGGGCTGCGCGCCGCCGCGGCCGGCTGCCGGGCCTGCGAGCTGTGGGAGCCGGCCACCCAGACGGTGTTCGGCGAGGGCCCGGAGACGGCGCGGATCGTGTTCGTCGGCGAGCAGCCCGGCGACCAGGAGGACCGCAGGGGCGAGCCGTTCGTCGGGCCGGCCGGCCGGCTGCTCGACCGGGCCCTCGAGGAGGCGGGCATCGAACGCCGCGACGCCTACGTCACCAACGCCGTCAAGCACTTCCGCTTCACCCCGACGCCCAAGCGGCGGCTGCACCAGTCACCCGGCGCCGAGCACATCCGCGCCTGCCGGCCGTGGCTGGAGGCGGAGTTCGAGGTGCTCAAGCCCGAGGTCGTCGTCTGCCTGGGGGCGACGGCGGCCAAGGCGCTCATCTCACCGTCGTTCCGGATCACCAAGGAGCGCGGCAAGCTCATGCCCTGGACGCCGCCGGGCGTCGCCCGCGCGGAGGACGGCGACGACGAGCCGGACGAGGACGCCCCCGCCCAGACCTGGATGCTGGCCACCGCGCACCCCTCGGCGGTGCTGCGGGTGCCCGACGAGGACCGACCCAAGGCCTACGACGCCCTGGTCGCCGACCTGCGCGTCGTCGCCGGCGCGCTGGCCTGAGGAGAGAACCGTGGACGCGATCTACACCGCCGAGGCCACCGCGACCGGAGCGCGCACCGGGCAGGTCGCCTCCTCCGACGGCCGGCTGGACCTGCAGCTGTCGCGCCCCGCGGAGATGGGCGGCGACGGCGGGCCGGGCACCAACCCCGAGCAGCTGTTCGCCGCCGGGTTCGCGGCCTGCTTCCACAGCGCGATGCGCTTCTCGCTCACGCCGCTGGGCCTGTCCCCGAAGGCGCTGGAGGGGTCCTCGGTCACCGCGCAGGTGCACTTCCTGCGCGGCGAGCCCGGCGACTTCGGCCTCGCCGTCGACCTCACCGGCCACCTGCCGCAGCTCGACGAGGAGCAGGTGCGGGCGCTGATGGAGCGCACGCACACCGTCTGCCCCTACTCGCGCGCGACGGCGGGCAACGTGCGGGTCGGCCTGCACGTGGCCCCGGTCAGCTGACGACGCGCGAGGCCCGGAAGTCGCGGAACGAGGGCACCAGCAGCGCGACCGCCACCATCGCCACCACGATGACGACGCCGCCGGAGACCATCGCGGCGCCGACTCCGGCGGCGCTGGCGACCGCGCCGGCGCGCAGGTCGCCCAGCCGCGGCCCGCCGGCGACCACGACGAGGAAGACGCCCTGCATCCGCCCGCGCATCTCGTCGGGCGCCGCCGTCTGCAGCATCGACGAGCGCAGGACGGCGCTGACCATGTCGCCGGCGCCGGCCACGGCCAGGCAGGCCACGGCCAGCCACAGGCTCGGCGCCAGCCCGAAGCCGATGATCGCCACCCCCCACACGACGATGGCGGCCAGCACCACGGCGCCCTGCCGGTCGACCCGCGACACCCAGCCCGAGGTCAGGCCCATGAGCAGCGAGCCGATGGAGATGCCGGCGTAGAGCCACCCCAGGCTGTTGGGCGAGCCGGCGTAGCGGCCCTCGGCGAGCTCGGGGAAGACCGCCTGCGGCCAGGCGAAGAGCATCGCGATCACGTCGACGACGAAGGTCATCAGCAGCACCGGCTGGGTGCGCAGGAAGCCGAAGCCCTCCCCCACCCCGCGCAGCGCCGCGCCCAGCCGCAGCGGCCCGGTGTGCCCGCCGGGCGGCAGCGGCGGCAGGCCGCGCACCATCAGGACGGCGAAGGCGAGGGTGACGGCGTCGACGGCGTAGGCGAGGAACAGGTCGCCGGCGCCGATGAGGACGCCGGCCAGCAGCGGCCCGACGATCACGCCGGCCTGCCGGACGGTCATCGCCAGCGCGTTGGCCGCCGGCACCTCCTCCGGACCGACCAGCGCGGGGATGACGGCGCTGCGGGCGGGCTGGTTGACGGCGGTGAACCCGGAGACGGCCGCGGTCAGCAGCCACAGCAGCGGCAGGTTCCCGCCGCCGGGCAGCAGGGCCTGGGCGGCCAGCAGCGCGCTGGTCACCGCCGACCCGAGGCCGGTCACGATCATCAGCCGGCGCCGGTCCATGGCGTCGGCGATCGACCCGCCGAGCAGGCCGAAGACGACCAGGGGCACCAGCGCCACGACCGAGGTGACGCCGACGAGCAACGAGTCGCGGGTGATCGCGTAGACCTGGAACGGAACGGCGACCAGCGTCATCTGCTGGCCGATCATCGTGGCGGTCACGCCCCAGAAGAGGCGGCGGTACCCGGGGTCGCGCAGCGGGCTGGTGTCGATCGCCCAGCCGCGGCGGGTGCGGGCCCGGCGCAGGGGCCCGCGCCGGGCCCGCGGGGTGTGGGGGGCGGCGGGGTCCTCCGTCACGGGGCCAGCCGCTGCAGGACCCAGCCGCCGCCCTCCTCGTCGTCCCGGACGAAGCGCAGCCGGTCGTGCAGCCGGCCCGGGCCGCCCTGCCAGAACTCGATGCTCCCGGGCACCACCCGGTAGCCGCCCCAGGTCGGGGGCCGCGGCACCTTCTCGGTCGCCGTCTCCTCGTCGAGCAGGCGCACCCGCGACTCCAGTTCCTCCCGCGAGTCGACGACGGTCGACTGCAGCGAGGCGACGGCGGCCAGCTGGGCCTCGCGCGGGCGAGGGTCCCACAGGTCGTCGGAGGCGGCGTCGCCGACCCGCTCGACCCGGCCGGTCACCCGCACCTGGCGCTGCAGCGCGTGCCAGGGGAAGACCAGCGCCGCGCGGGGGTTGGCCGCCAGCTGCGCGCCCTTGGTCGAGGCGTAGCTGGTGCCGAAGACGAACCCGGCCTCGTCGTAGCCCTTGAGCAGGACGATCCGCGCGTCGGGGGCGCCGTCGGCGTCGGCGGTGGCGACGACGACCGCGTTGGGGTCAGGCACCTCGGCGGCGACGACGTCGCGGAACCAGCGGTCGAACTGCTCGAGCCACGAGGCCGCGAGGTCCTCCTCGCGCAGGCCCGGGCGGTCGTAGTCCCTGCGCATGCGGGAGAGGTCGGGCACCTGACCATGCTGACACCGCGGCGCGCGGCGGGCCGGGGCGGCCACCGCGCGCCGGGCGGCCCCGCCTGTTCCGAGGTCGGGCGGACGGCCTAGATTCGCCCTGCAGTCGTGCGCCATGGCCTGTGCGCGCACGGAGAACGCGCGCAGAGGAGCATGCGACATGGCCGACGACTTCGTACCCGGCCTGGAGGGCGTCATCGCCTTCGAGACCACGATCGCGGAGCCCGACAAGGACGGCGGGTCGCTCCGGTACCGCGGGGTCGACATCGAGGACCTGGTCGGCAAGATCACATTCGGCAACGTCTGGGCGCTGCTGGTCGACGGCAAGTTCGGGCCGGGCCTGCCGCCGGCCGAGCCGTTCCCCATCCCGGTGCACACCGGCGACGTCCGCGTCGACGTGCAGGCCGCGCTGGCGATGCTGACCCCCATCTGGGGCTACCGGCCGCTGCTGGACATCGACGCCGCCGAGGCCCGCGAGGAGCTCGCCCGGGCGGCCGTCATGGCCCTGTCCTACGTGGCGCAGTCCGCGCGCGGCATCGGGATCCCGGCCGTGCCGCAGCGGCGCATCGACGAGGCCGCCACGATCGTCGAGCGGTTCATGGTGCGCTGGCGCGGAGAGCCCGACCCGCGGCACGTCGCCGCCGTCGACGCCTACTGGACCTCGGCCGCCGAGCACGGCATGAACGCCTCGACGTTCACCGCCCGCGTCATCGCCTCCACCGGCGCCGACGTCGCCGCCTCGCTGTCCGGCGCGATCGGCGCCATGTCCGGCCCGCTGCACGGCGGCGCCCCCTCCCGCGTGCTCCACATGCTCGACGGCGTCGAGCAGTCCGGCGACGCCGAGCGGTACGTCAAGGACCTGCTCGACCGCGGCGACCGGCTGATGGGCTTCGGCCACCGGGTCTACCGGGCCGAGGACCCGCGCGCCCGCGTGCTGCGCAAGGCCGCCAAGGAGCTGGCCGCGCCGCGCTTCGAGGCCGCGCTGGCGCTGGAGCAGGCCGCGCTCCAGGAGCTGCGCGAGCGGCGTCCCGACCGCCCGATCGAGACCAACGTCGAGTTCTGGGCCGCGATCGTGCTCGACTTCGCCGAGGTCCCGAGCCACATGTTCACGTCGATGTTCACCTGCGCCCGCACCGCCGGGTGGTGCGCGCACATCCTGGAGCAGAAGGAGACCGGCCGCCTCGTGCGCCCGTCGGCCCGCTACATCGGCCCCAGCCCGCGCAAGCCCGACGAGGTCGAGGGCTTCGACACCATCCAGGTCAAGGCCATCAACGAGCCCGCCCCGGCCTGACGGAGGACCCCCTTCCTCCCCACCCTCCGCCAGCTCGGGGCGGGACCCTGGAAGGGGGCCGCACGACGGCCCGGGACCGCGACCGCCGCGGGCCCGGGCCGTTCGTCGTCGGCCGGCTCCCCCGAACGATCCGCACCGGAAGGCACTCCCGCGCCATGACCATCCAGATCCCCGCCGACCTCCTGCCCGCCGACGGCCGGTTCGGGTGCGGCCCGTCGAAGGTCCGCCCCGAGGCGCTGCAGGCGCTGGCCTCCGACGGCGCCGGGATCATGGGGACGTCCCACCGCCAGGCGCCGGTCAAGGGGCTGGTCCGGCAGGTGCGCGAGGGCCTGGCCCAGCTCTTCGACCTGCCCGAGGGCTACGAGGTGGTGCTCGGCAACGGTGGCAGCACCGCGTTCTGGGACGCGGCGGCGTTCGGCCTCATCCGGCGGCGCAGCGCCCACGGCACCTACGGCGAGTTCTCCGCCAAGTTCGCCTCCGGCGTGGCCGAGGCGCCCTTCCTCGAGGAGCCGGTGGTCGCCAGGGCCGAGCCGGGGTCGCTCGCGCTGCCCCACGGGCAGGCCGGCGTCGACGCCTACGCCTGGGCGCACAACGAGACCTCGACCGGCGTCATGGCGCCCGTCGTCCGCCCCCGGCACGCCGACGACGACGCGCTGGTGCTGATCGACGCGACCAGCGGCGCCGGCGGCCTGCCGGTCGACGTCGCTCAGGCCGACGCGTACTACTTCGCGCCGCAGAAGTCCTTCGCCGCCGACGGCGGCCTCTGGATCGCGCTGATGAGCCCCGCTGCGCTGGAGCGGGTGGCCGAGATCAAGGCCTCCGGGCGGTGGGTCCCCGGCTTCCTCGACCTCTCCATCGCGATCGACAACTCCACGAAGGACCAGACCTACAACACCCCCGCCGTCGCGACGCTGTTCTTGCTGGCCGACCAGGTCCGCTGGATGCTCGGTCTGGGCGGCCTGTCCGGCGCGGTGGCGCGCAGCTCCGACTCCGCCCGCCGGCTCTACGGGTGGGCGGAGAAGTCGACGTACGCGACGCCGTTCGTGACCGACCCGGCGCAGCGCAGCCTCGTGGTGGGCACCGTCGACTTCGACGCCTCCGTCGACGCCGCGGCGCTGGCGGCGACGTTGCGGGCCAACGGCGTCGTCGACGTCGAGCCCTACCGCAAGCTCGGCCGCAACCAGCTGCGGGTGGGCATGTTCCCCGCCGTCGACCCCGACGACGTCAGCGCGCTGACCGCCTGCATCGACCACGTCGTCGAGCGCCTTTGACGGCCCCACTGCAGGGGCCCGCGGCGAGCGCCGGCGAGGCGTGGGGGGCAGCGGGGCCCTTCATCGGGCCTGCTCGCCGTCGGCCGGCTGGACGGCCAGGCTGGGGAAGTCGCTCAGGTCACCGGTAGGGCGGCGGTCCCAGCTGCGGAACGTGAGGTCGGTCTGCAGGTAGAGCGCGATCAGCTCGGCGGTGCTGCGGATGCCGTCGAGGTGGGTCCGCTCGTTGCCGTGGCTGCCGTCGATGCCGAAGCCGACCAGCGCCGCGCGGGTGTTCGCGCCCGCCTCCAGCGCCGAGGCGGCGTCGGACCGGTAGTACTTGTAGACGTCGCGGCGGTGCGGCACCTCGTGCACCCGGCACAGGTCGATCAGGTGCCGGGTCAGGTGGTAGTCGAACGGCCCGGTCGAGTCCTGCATCGCGATGTTGACGCACTGCTCCGAGGACGCCTGCCCCGGCGCCACCACCGAGGTGTCGATGGAGACCAGCTCGGCGACGTCGGCGTCCAGGCCGTGGCTGGCGCCCAGGCCCACCTCCTCGGCGATGGTCACCAGCAGGTGCGCGGTCACCGGCACCTCGACGCCGTGGTCGACGATCGCCTTGAACGCCCCCAGCGCGGCCGCGATGCCGGCCTTGTCGTCGAGGTGCCGGGAGTTGACGAACCCGCTGGCGGTGATCACCGGCTGCGCGTCGATCGCGACGAAGTCGCCCACCTGGATGCCCCGGCGCTCGAGGTCGGCGCGGTCGTGCACGACCTCGTCGACGCGCACCTCGACGTGGTCCCAGCCCACGCCCTGCTCGTCGACCTCGTCGCCGAAGCGGTGCCCGCTGGCCTTGATGGGCAGGATCGTGCCGGTGTGCCAGTAGTCGCCGGAGACGTCGTCGCTGAAGACCGTCACCCGGGCGCCCTCGGCGAAGCGGGCGCTGTGCGTGCCCACCGGGACGATCGCCAGCCGGCCGTTGTCCTTGAGCTGGCTGACCATGCAGCCGATCGTGTCGGCGTGCACGACCACGGTCCGGTCGGCGCCCGGCGCGCCGCTGGGCAGCTCGGCGATCAGCGCCCCCCGGCGGGTGACCTCGAAGTCCAGGCCGAGGTCGCGCAGCTCGCCGCCGATGAGCTGCATGACGTGGTCGGTGCGGCCCGAGGGGCTCGGGATGGTGAGCAGCTCCACCATCACACGCTGCACGTAGTCCATGTCGATGGGCAGGCGCTTCTGGCCCGCGTCGACCGGGGAGGGCAGGAAGCGCTCGTTGGGCTCGACGTCGTCGCGGGTGTCGTCGCGGACGAGGCCGGCGTCGTCCCGGGGACCGGTCAGCATGGACGCCGAGTCTAGGACGGGGCCGCCGGCCGGCCGGGGGTGCCGCTCCGGGCCCCGCGGCGGCGATCTCCGCGCACGCCACGCCGCGAACCTGCGGCGCGGCCCCCCTGCGCGCGGATAGCCTCACGCGTGGTCCGGTGTCCCCCGGGCCGTCCCGTCCGCCGCCCTGCGTCCGAGGAGGTCACCGTGCGCCCGTTGCGCCTCGTGGCCCTGTCCGAGGACGGCCGCAGCCTCGTCCTCGCCCTCGACGGTGCCGACGGCGACGAGGAGCGCTTCGAGCTGCGGATCGACGACCGGCTCCGCGCCGCCGCCCGCGGCGACACCCGGCGGCTCGGCCAGATCGAGGTCGACAGCGCGCTGTCGCCGCGGGTGATCCAGCAGCGCATCCGCGCCGGCGAGACGCCCGAGCAGGTGGCCCAGGCCTCCGGCACCCGGGTCGAGCGGATCATGCGCTTCGCCCACCCGGTGCTGCAGGAGCGCGAGCGCATCGCCGACCAGGCCCGGGAGGCGCGGGTGCGGCTCTCCGAGGGCGCCCCGAGCATCCCGCTGCAGCAGTTCCTCTCCGAGCGGCTGCGGCTGCTGGGCGCCGACCTCGACGCCGTCCGCTGGGACGCAGCCCGCTCCGACGACGGCACCTGGGTGGTCACCGCCGCGTGGCAGGCCGGCGCCAAGGAGGGCACCACGCAGTGGGTCTACGACCTCGGGGCCCGCGCGGTCAGCCCGCTGGACGCCGCCACCCGTGACTTCGCCGAGGGCACCCGGCTGGTGCGCGTCGTCCCCGGGGTCCCGCCCGAGCGGCCGGCCCTGCCGGTGCACCGCAGCGCGTCTCCCCAGGACCGGACCCCCGAGCGGACCCCGCCGGCCGCCGAGCCGCCGCGCGGCGGCCCCGCCGACCGCCGCACCGACGCCCCGGACGACGAGGACGTCTCCGAGCACGACACCGTCGTCCTGCGCACCGGTGAGACCGACGGCGAGGACGAGGACCCGCGCGCCCGCGTCCCGGCGTGGGAGGACATCGTCTTCGGGGTCCGCCGCAACCACTGACCGCCCGGTGTGACCGACCGGACGTGTCCGACCGATCGGCCCGGGTACCCCTCCCCGCGAACGCCCAGCACAGGGCAGCAGCACGCGTGAGAGGAGAACGAGACATGTCGATGTCGGTGTCGATGCCGCTGGGCGGCGTCCAGGTCGGGTCCTACGACAGCTACCAGCAGGCGCAGGCGGCGGTGGACCACCTCTCCGACGAGAAGTTCCCGGTCGAGAACGTGACGATCATCGGCTCGGACCTCAAGATGGTCGAGCGGGTCCTCGGCCGGCTGACCTGGGGCCGGGCGATCGCCGCGGGCGCCGCCAGCGGTGCCTGGTGGGGTCTGTTCGTCGGCCTGCTGCTGGGGATCTTCGCTCCGAGCGGCACCAGCTGGATCAGCTCGGTGCTGACCGGCCTGCTGATCGGTCTGCTGTTCGGGGCGCTGTTCGGGGCGATGGGGTACGCCGCCACCCGCGGGCAGCGCGACTTCACCAGCACCTCGCAGATCACCGCGAGCCGCTACGACGTGATGTGCGACCCCACCCGCGCCGAGGAGGCCCGCGCCATCCTCGCCCGCTGGTCGCTGCGCACCCAGTAGCAGAAGGACACCCGTGCCCCCACGGCTCGCACGCCCGCCGCGGGGCCCTGCACGGGGGCCGTCCAGCGCGACAGGAGCCGTTCGCTCACCGGATGGTGGCGAAGGCGACGGCCGCGGCGGCGGCCACCCCGAGGGAGTCGACGCCGTCCCGCATGGGGATCCGGGCCCGCACCCGCGCCGCCGCCTGCGCCTCGGGCGTGAGGCCCGGCCCCTCGGCGCCCAGCAGGACCGCGGTCCGCGGGTGCACCCGCGGGTCCACCGCGGCCAGGTCGACGGCGTCGGGTGCTGGCGTGAGCGCCACCGTGAGGTACCCGGCGTCGTGCAGCCGCACCAGCCCGCCCGGCCAGTCGGGCAGGACGGCGAAGGGCAGCGCCAGCACGTGCCCCATGGAGACCCGCACCGCCCGCCGGTAGAGCGGGTCGGCGCAGCGCGGGTCCAGCAGCAGCCCGTCGACCCCGAGCGCCACCGCCGAGCGGGCGATCGAGCCGAGGTTCTCCGCGTCGTTGAGCGCCTCGAGGACCGCCAGCCGCCGGGGGGCGGCCGGGTCGGGGCCGGCCAGCAGCGCGTCGACGTCGGCCGGCGGGCGGCGGTCGGCCGACGCGAGCACCCCGCGGGTGAGCCGGAAGCCGATGAGCTCCGACAGCGCCCACTTGTCCATCTCGTAGGCGGCCACGCCCTCGGGCAGGTCCAGCTCCGCCAGCCGGCCGGGGACGCCGAGCACCGCCCGCACGCGGTACGGCGAGGCGAGCAGCCGCTGCACCGCCGGCACGCCCTCGACGACCACCGGACCGGTCCCCCGCGACCGGCCGGCCGGCCGGTCGCCGGCGTGCAGGTCGCGGAAGTCGGCCACGCGCTCGTCGGCCGGGTCGGCGATCGGGACGGGGACGGCGGGCACGCCCCGATCCTCCCCGAGCGCCGTCGGCGGTCTGCCCGCAGGATCCAGTGGTGCCCAACACGACTGTCGTCGGCGCCGGGATCGCCGGCGTCGCCTGCGCCCGGACCCTGGCCGCGGCCGGGGTGGCGGTGCGCGTCCTCGACCGCGGCCGTCGTCCCGGGGGCCGGATGGCCTCCCGCACCCTGTCCGGCCGGGTCACCGACACCGGCGCCTCCTACCTGACCGCCGCCGACGGCTCGCCGTTCGCCGGCGTCGTGGCGGACTGGGTGGCCCGCGGGCTGGCCCGCCCCTGGACCGACACCTTCGCCGTCGCCGGCCCGGACGGCGTCGAGCGCACCACCAGCGGGCCGGTGCGCTACGCCGCCCCCGGCGGTCTCCGCTCGCTGGTCGCCGACCTCGCCACCGGCCTGGACCTGACGCAGGAGCACGCCGTCGAGCGGGTGGAGCCCGGTCCCCGCGTCGACGGCGAGGAGGTGCCCGCCGCCGTCCTGGCCCTCCCCGACCCGCAGGCGCGCCGCCTGCTGCCCGGCGACCTCGCCGGGCGGCTGCTCGGCGAGCGGGAGTGGCAGCCCAGCCTGGCGGTCGTCCTCGGCTGGGACGAGCGCCGGTGGCCGGCCGACCTGCACGGCGCGTTCGTGCACGACGACCCGGTGGTCGAGTGGATCGCCGACGACGGCGACCGGCGTGGCGACGGCGCGCCCGTCCTCGTCGCGCACACCACCGGCGCGACGGCCGCCGCGCACCTCCAGGACCCCGACACCGCGGCTCCGGTCGTGGCCGCGGCGGTGCGGCGGGTGCTCGGCGTCGACGTCCCGCCGGCCTGGACGCACGTGCACCGCTGGACCTACGCCCGGCCGGCGGAGCCGCGCGAGGAGCCCTTCGCCCTGGCCGGGGGCATCGGGGTGTGCGGCGACGGGTGGCGGGCGCCGTCGAAGGTGGAGAGCGCCTGGACCTCCGGCCACCTGCTCGGCACGGCACTGGCCGCACGGCTCGGCGCGCGGCCGGGGAGCCGCTGATGCCCGGTGGCCTCGCGCCTCCCCCGGGCCCGCCGGACGAGGCGGCCGAGACCGAGCGGTCCGACGGCTCGCGGCCGAAGGCCGGGCTGCGCACCATCCTGCTGCCGGCGTTCATCGCCGTCGCCGTCGGCACGGCCTTCGTCGCGGTGTTCCTCGTCGCCTTCTCCACGCCCGAGCCGCACGGGCTGGCCGTCGGCGTCGCCGCGCCCGGGCCGCAGGTGCAGCAGGTCCGCGACGCGCTCGACCGGGCGCAGCCGGGCGCGTTCACCGTCGTCCCGCTGGCCGGCGCCGCGGAGGCGGAGGAGGCCGTCCGGCGCACCGACGTCCACGGCGCGCTCGTCCTCGGCGGCCAGGCGCCGCAGCTGCTCGTGGCCGGCGCGCACGGCCAGGGCGTGACCCAGACGCTCACCCAGGCGTTCGGCCCGGTGGCGCAGCAGGCCGGCGGGCAGCTGCAGGTGCGCGACCTGGTCCCGCTGGCCGCCGGCGACACCCGCGGCCTGGCGATCTTCTACACCGCCTTCGGCGTGGTGCTCGGCGGCTTCCTGTTCGGCATCACCACCTACCAGGCCGCGCCGCAGCTCGGACTGGGCAAACGGACGCTCAGCGCGCTGCTGTTCGCCGGCGCCTCCGGGATCAGCGCCTCGCTGCTCGGCGAGGTCGCCTTCGCATCGGTGCCGGCCGGGTTCTGGACCGTGGCCGGCCTGGTCGCGCTGCTGGCCCTCTCGGTGGCCGCGACGGCGGCGCTGGTCCTGCGGCTGCTGGGCGCGGCCGGCACCTTCGTCACCTCGGTGGGGCTGCTGATCCTCGGCAACGCGACCAGCACCGGCAACCTCCCGGCCGAGTACCTGCCGGGGTGGCTGGAGCCGCTGGCCGGGATCCTGCCGCCGGGCGTCGCCGTCCGGGCGCTGCGCGGGGTCACCTACTTCGAGGGCGACGGCGTGGCCCGCGCCCTCGTCGTCCTCGGCCTGTGGTGCGTGGTCCCCGCGCTGCTCATCGCGCTCCTCGACGCCGCCGCCCGCCGCCGCGCGCGCTGACCTCCTCCCGGCACGGCCGGGGGTGTTGACCTGCCCACAAGAACTCATCTAGCGTTGAGTTCATCAGGCGTTGAGTTCCGTCTCCGGGAGGTCGTCATGACCGACGCCGTCACCGTCACCGACCTGGTCGTCGACCGCGGGCGCCGACGAGTGCTCCCCGGGCTGTCCTGCGCCGTGCCCGCGGGCCGGGTCACCGGCCTGCTCGGCCCCAGCGGCAGCGGGAAGACCACGCTGCTGCGCGCCCTGGTCGGCGTGCAGCGGATCCGCTCCGGCACGGTCACCGTGCTCGGCGAGCCGGCCGGCAGCCCCGGCCTGCGCAGCCGGGTCGGATACGTGACCCAGGCGCCCAGCGTCTACCCCGACCTCACCGTGCGGGAGAACGCCCGGCACTTCGCCGCGCTGTACGGGCGCGACGCCCGCGCGGCCGACGACGCGCTGGCCGCCGTCGGCCTGACCGACGCCGCCGGGCAGCTGGTCGCCGACCTCTCCGGCGGCCAGCGCGGCCGGGCGTCCCTGGCCTGCGCGCTGGTGGGCGAGCCCGAGCTGCTGGTCCTCGACGAGCCCACCGTCGGCCTGGACCCGGTGCTGCGGGTCGAGCTGTGGGAGCGGTTCCACGCCCTCGCCGCGACCGGCTCACCCTGGTCGTCTCCAGCCACGTGATGGACGAGGCCGGCCGCTGCGACCGGTTGCTGCTGCTGCGGGAGGGCCGCCTGCTGGCCGACTCCACGCCCGCGCGGCTGCGCGCCGAGTCGGGCACCGACGACCTCGAGGAGTCCTTCCTCCGCCTGGTGCGGGCCCAGCAGGAGGTGGCGGCATGAGCGCTCCGACCGCCGTCCTGAGCCCCCGGCTGACCACGGCGACCACCGCGCGGGTGTTGCGCCAGCTGCGGCACGACCGCCGCACCATCGCGATGATGGTGCTGCTGCCCAGCCTGCTGCTGGGCCTGCTGTACCTGGTCTGGGAGGACGTGCCGACCCCGCCCGGGCAGCCCGGTGTCTTCGACCGGGTCGGGCTGACGATGCTGGGGGTCTTCCCGTTCGTGGTGATGTTCCTGGTGACCAGCATCGCGATGCTGCGCGAGCGCACCTCCGGCACGCTCGAGCGGCTGCTCACCACGCCGCTGTCCCGGCTGGACCTGCTGCTCGGCTACGGCGCCGCGTTCGGGGTGGCCGCGGCGGTGCAGGCCGTCGTGACGGTGACCGTGGCGACGACGGTCTACGACCTGCAGATCGCCGGGTCGGTGTGGCTGGTCGTGCTCATCGCCGTCGTCGACGCCGTCCTGGGGGTGGCGCTCGGGCTGCTGGCCAGCGCCTTCGCCCGCAGCGAGTTCCAGGCGGTGCAGTTCATGCCGGTGGTCGTGCTGCCGCAGTTCTTCCTGTGCGGGCTGCTGGTGCCCCGCGGGCAGATGGCCGGCTGGCTGCAGGCGATCAGCGACGTGCTGCCGCCGACCTACGCCGTGGAGGCCCTGCGGGAGGTCGGGCGGTCGGCCGCCGAGACGGGCACGATGTGGGCCGACGTCGGCATCGTGGCCGGCGCGGCCGTCCTCGCCCTCGCCCTGGCGGCGGCGACCCTGCGGAGGAGGACCAGCTGACGGCAGCACGGCGCCCGGGACGGCGGCCCGGCAACCCCGACACCCGCGAGGCGGTGCTGGCCGCGGCCCGCACCGCCTTCGCCGAGCGCGGCTTCGACGGGGCCACCATCCGGGCCATCGCCACCGCGGCGGGTGTCGACCCGGCCCTGGTGCACCACTACTTCGGCACCAAGGACAAGCTGTTCCTCGCCGCGATCGAGGCGCCGGCCGACCCCGCGGAGTTCCTGTCGGAGGCGCTGGCCGGCGGCCGGGAGCAGCTCGGGGAGAACGTCGTCCGGCTGCTCCTGCGGGTGTGGGACGGCCCGGTGCGCCCGGCCGGCCTCGCGCTGGTCCGCTCGGCGGTGGGCAACGAGTGGACGGCGCGGCTGCTGCGCGAGTTCCTCGTCTCCCAGGTGCTGCGGCGGGTGGTCGGCACGCTGGACCTGCCGCCGGCCGAGGCGCAGGCCCGCGGCGCCCTGGTGGCCTCCCAGCTCATCGGCGTGGTCATGACCCGCTACGTGCTGCGGCTGGAGCCCATCGCCTCCGCGCCGCCGGCCGAGCTGGTCGCGGCGCTCGGGCCCACCGTGCAGCGCTACCTCACCGGCGACGTCGTCCTGCCCGGGAGCCGTTAGCGCGCCACCCGGGCCAGCTGGCGGGCCTGCGCGACCAGCCGGCCGGCGGAGTCCCAGATCCGGCACTCCTCGTCCGACCAGCCGCCGGTCACCTCCGTCGAGCGCGACTCGACCAGGCACCAGCCCGGCGCCGGCAGCGCGCGCACGAGCACCTGCAGCTGCACGGTGGGCGCCCAGCCGGGCTTCCCCACGGCGAAGGCGGTCGGGGGCAGCGCGTCGGCGAACAGCAGCAGCGCCAGCGGGTCGGGCTCGCGGCCGTCGGCCAGCCGGATCCAGGCCCGCAGCACCCGCCGGTCCGACGGGCGGCCGACCACCCAGCCGGCCGTCGCCGGGTCCAGCCGGGTGTCGATCTGCCGGGCCAGCCCGACCGCGGGGCCGCCCTCGCTGGTCCGCGTGGCCACGCACTCGTCGGGCCCGGGCAGCGTCGGCACCGGGTTGACCGAGTAGTCGGCGGGGGCGCTGCCGAGGGTCGCCGTCGTCACCTGGACGGCGAGCGAGGGGCCGGCCGCGCCGGCCAGCAGGACCGAGGCGTGCGCGAGGGTGCGCCCGGCCGGCCCGGGGGTCACGGTGAGGTCGGCCGGCCCGCCGGGCGTGGCCCGCAGGTAGCTCGCCGAGAGCGCCACCGGGTGCGGGTGCGGGCTGTCGAGCAGCGCCGCACGCGCGACGACCCCGAGCAGGTAGCCCCCGTTGAGCACCGCGCCGCCGACGTCCCAGCCCGGGTCCAGCTCGGCGCGGAACCCGCCGCCCTCGGTGCGGGAGACGGCGGTGGCCCGGTCGAAGGCGGAGAGCTCGGCGTCGGTCTGCGGCACGGCCGACAGGGTGCCAGGGTGACTGGACGTGGAGTACACGCACCTCGGACGCAGCGGCCTGTCGGTCTCCCGGCTCTGCCTCGGCACGATGAACTTCGGGTGGCGGACGGAGGAGCCCGAGGCGCACGCGGTCATGGACCGGGCGCACGCCGCGGGCGTCAACTTCTTCGACACCGCCAACGTCTACGGCTTCGAGGCCGGCAGGGGGCGCACCGAGGAGGTGCTCGGCACCTGGTTCGCCCAGGGCGGGGGCCGCCGCGAGCGCACGGTGCTGGCCACCAAGGTCTACGGCGGCATGTCCGACTGGCCCAACGACACGTTCCTGTCCGCCCGCAACCTCGTGCGCTCGGCCGAGGCGTCGCTGCGCCGGATGCAGACCGACTGGATCGACCTCTACCAGTTCCACCACGTCGACCTCGCCACTCCGTGGGACGAGATCTGGCAGGCCTGCGAGACGCTCGTCGCCCAGGGCAAGGTGCTCTACGTCGGGTCGTCGAACCACGCGGCCTGGCAGCTCGCCGCGGCCAACGAGGCCGCCGCCCGCCGCCGGTTCCTCGGGCTGGTCAGCGAGCAGTCGCACTACAACCTGCTCACCCGGCACGTGGAGCTCGAGGTGCTGCCGGCCGCCCGGCACTACGGCATCGGGGTCATCCCGTGGAGCCCGCTGGCCCAGGGCCTGCTGGCCGGCGTCCTGGGCGACCAGGAGGGCGACCGGCGGCACGCCGAGCGCAACCGGGAGCGCATCGAGCGGCACCGCCCGGCCCTGCAGGCCTACGAGGACGCCTGCCGCGAGTGGGGCCTGGCCCCGGCCGACGTGGGCCTCGCCTGGCTGCTGCACCGGCCGGGCGTCACCGCGCCGATCGTCGGCCCGCGCACCGTGGAGCAGTTCGAGGGCTCGCTGCGGGCCCTGGACGTGCGGCTCGAGCAGGCCCAGCTCGACCGCCTCGACGAGGTCTTCCCCGGCTACCGCACCGCGCCCGAGGAGTACGCGTGGTGACGACCACATCGTCGCCCTACCGGGCGACACCGCGGCCAGGTGCCCTCCCGACCTGCGCTGAGCCCACCCCGCCCCTCGCTCGCGGAGGCCTCCGGCCCCCACTCCTCGGTGCGACTCACTCCGTGAGTGACCACGTCGTGAGGGTCTCGTGCCGGCCGGCGGTGCTGCGCACCAGCGCGACCCCGGTGAGCGGCCAGTCCGGCCCGCGGTAGCCGGCCAGCCGGTCGGGCAGGTCGCCGTCGGCGGGCCGGCGCGGGAGCCAGCGGCCCACCGTCAGGTGCGGGCGGAACGGGCGGTCCTCGACCGGCAGGCCGAGTCCGCGGGCGGCGGCGGCCAGCCGGCCCGCCAGCGCGGTCAGGACGGCGACGTCGCCGTCGAGGCCGGCCCAGCAGACGGCGGGCCGGCGCCGAGGCCCGAACCGGCCGGCGCCGGCCAGCCGCAGCGTCGCCGCGGGCGTGCCGGCGACCGCGGCCCCGACGGCGGCGGTGAGGTCGGACAGCCGGGCCGGCGGGGCGGCACCGAGGAACAGCAGGGTCAGGTGCCAGCGGGCGGGGTCGCCCCAGCGCGGCGCGCCCGGGGCGTCCCGCAGCGGGGCGAGGGCCGCGGCGAGGTGCGCCCGCGCCGGCGCGGGGGGCGCCACGGACACGAACAGCCGCAGCGGTGCCGCGGGCCCGCTCAGCGCACCACGAGGCCGGCCTCGGCCAGCGCGGTCTCCAGCCGCAGCCGTTCGACGTCGCGGGCCAGCCCCGGCGGCAGGGTGGCCAGCGCGTGCGGGACGTCGAACTGCCCGGCCGCCTCGGTGAGCACGTCGTCGTAGGCCGCCTGGAAGCCGCGCCGGCGCTGCGCCGGGGAGCCGGCCGGCACCCGGTCGACCTGGCGGGCCAGCCGGCGCAGGTCGGCGGCGACCCGCTCCACCGGGCGGTGCACCGGCGCGGGCGGCTGCTCGAGGCCCAGCGCCCGGCGGCGGGCGGTGCGGCGGGCGCGCAGGTCCAGCCGCAGCTGGCCGGAGAACAGCTTGAAGGCCGCGCCGAGCGCGGCGAAGCTGCCGACCAGCATGCCGGTGACGGCGGCGAGGGACAGCAGGGCCTCGGTCATGGCGCTCCGTCGAGCCATGGGGGACGGTGGCCGCGACGGTACGTCGGGCGGTCGCCGCCCGCCAGGTGGCCTGCTCAGGCCGCCACCGGCGCGCGGCGACGGCGGGCCAGGACCAGCCCGGCGCCCAGGCCGGCCACCACCACGACCAGCCCGCCGAGGATGAGGCCCCACGGCGCCCCGAGGTGCTCGGACACCCAGCCGATGAGCGGCGCCCCGAGCGGCGTGCCGCCCATGAAGCACATGAAGTACAGCGCCATCACCCGCCCGCGCATCTGCGGGTCGGCGCCCAGCTGCACGAAGCTGTTGTTGGCCACGCTGAACACCAGCGCGGCCGCGCCGGCGGGGACCAGCAGGACGGCGAAGGCCGCGTACCCGGGCGCCAGCCCGCAGGCGACGGTCAGCAGCCCGAAGACGACGGCGGACCCGACGAGGAAGCGCTGCCGCGGCCGGACGCTGCGCCGGGTGGACAGGAACGCGCCGGTGAGCGAGCCGACCGCGAACGTCGTCGACAGCAGCCCGAAGGCCTCGGCGCCCAGGTGGAAGAGCTCGCGGGCCATGAGCGCGATGGTGACCTGGTAGTTGAACCCGAAGGTGCCGATGACGAAGGCCAGCACCATCGCCAGCACCAGGTCCGGGTGCGACCAGGTGTAGGCCAGTCCCGCCCGCAGCTGGCCGCGGCCGCGCGCCACCGGCGCGCTGCGCCGCAGCTCCCCCGGCCGCATGAGCGACAGCGCCCCGATGGTGACGACGAAGCTCGCCGCGTTGACGAAGAAGGCCGGCGCGGTGTCGCCGCCGGAGGCGCCGATGAGCAGCCCGGCCAGCGACGGGCCGACCAGCCGGGCGCCGTTGAAGATCGTCGAGTTCAGCCCGACGGCGTTGGCGAGCAGGTCGCCGCCGACCATCTCCGAGACGAAGGCCTGGCGCACCGGCGCGTCGATCGCGGTGACCGACCCCAGGGCCCCGGCCAGGACGAACACGTGCCACAGCGCGATGGCGCCGGTGGCCACCAGGGTGCCGAGGAGCAGGGCGAGCAGGCCCATGAGCACCTGGGTGACGACGAGGACGCGCCGCTTGTCGTAGCGGTCGGCGAGCACCCCGCCGTACATGCTCAGCAGCAGGGTCGGGCCGAACTGCAGCGCGGTGACCAGGCCGATGGCCACGCCGCTGTCACCGGAGAGCTGCAGCACCAGCCAGTCCTGGCCGATGCGCTGCATCCACGTGCCGGTCAGGCTGACCAGGTTGGCCGAGGCGTAGAGCCGGAAGTTGTGCACCCGCAGCGAGCGGAAGGACCCCCGGCCGGCGGACGGCGCGGGCGCGGTCGTGCCGGGACTCGTCCCGGGGGTGGTCTCAGCGGCCGTCGGGGTCACCCACCGACGAGTTCCTCCATGATCGCCGCGGCCTCCCGCAGGGTCGCCCGCTGCTCGGGGCGCAGCCGGTGCAGCTGCCCCGACAGCCAGGCCTCGCGGGCCCGCGCCTCCTCTCTGAGCAGGCTCTCCGCGGCCGGCGTCAGGGCGATGACCACCTGACGGCCGTCGGTCGGGTGCGGGTCGCGCGTGACCAGGCCCATCCGCTCGAGCGCGATGACGACGCGGGTCATCGACGGCGGCTGCACCCGTTCGTGGGCCGCGAGCTCCCCCGGGCTCATCGCGCCGTGCCGCTGCAGCGTCGAGAGCGCGGCCAGGTGGGTGAGGGTGACCGTGGTGTCGACCCGCTGGTTGCGCAGCCTCCGGCTGAACCGCATGACGGCCAGGCGCAGGTCGTGGGCGAGCGCCGCTGAGTCCAGCGTGGACCGGGTCACGGCCCCGACCCTACCGCGACCCTTAGCCGGGCTCAGAACAGCTGCTGGAGCGGGTCCAGGGCGAAGTAGACGACGAAGGCGACCGCGATCACCCACATCAGCGGGTGCACCTCGCGCCGGCGGCCGACCGCCGTCCGCAGCAGGACGTAGCTGACCACGCCGGCGCCGATGCCGTTGGTGATCGAGTAGGTGAACGGCATGAGCGCGATGGTGAGGAACGCCGGGATGACGAGGGACATGTCGTCCCACTCGAGGGTGCGGATCTGGCTGATCATCAGCGCGCCGACCACCACCAGCGCCGGCGCCGCCGCCTCCGAGGGCACGATCTGCACCAGCGGGGTGAAGAACATCGCCAGCAGGAACAGCACACCGGTGACGACGCTGGCCAGGCCGGTGCGGGCGCCGTCGGCCACGCCGGCCGCGCTCTCGATGTAGGTCGTGCTCGACGAGACGCTCGCCGCGCCACCCGCGGCGGCGGCCACCGAGTCGACCAGCAGCACCGGCTGGGAGCCGGGCAGGTTGCGGCGCTCGTCGAGCAGGTCGCCCTCGGCGCCGACGGCGGTGACCGTGCCCACCGTGTCGAAGAAGTCGGCGATCATGATGGAGAAGACGATCAGCAGCGCGGCCACGACGCCGATCCGCTCGAACCCGCCGAAGAGCGAGAACCTCCCGACCAGCGAGAGGTCCGGGGCGCTGACGACGTCGCCGGGCAGGCCGGGCACCTGCAGCGCCCACCCGCGCGGGTCGACCTCGGTGCCGTCGGCGCCGGTGCGCGGCCCGACCGAGGCGATCGCCTCCACCACGATCGCCAGCACGGTCGAGACGACGATGCCGATGAGCAGCGCCCCCCGCACCCGGCGGACGACGAGGACGGCGGTCAGCAGCAGCCCGACGACGAAGACCAGCAGCGGCCACCCGGCCAGCTGGCCACCCACGCCGAAGGTGATCAGCGGGTTCCCGGGGCGGATGACGCCGGCGTCGGCCAGGCCGATGATCGTGAGGAAGAAGCCGATGCCGACCGCGATCGCCGTCTTCAGCTGCGGGGGGATGGCCTCGAACACCGCCCGCCGGAACCCGGTGAGCACCAGCACGGTGATCAGCAGGCCCTCGAGCACGATCAGGCCCATGACCTCCGGCCAGGCCAGCTGGGTCGCGGCGAAGACGGCGACGATGGCGTTGATGCCCAGGCCCGTGGCCAGCGCGAACGGGTAGCGGCCGACGACCCCCATGAGGATGGTCAGGGCCCCGGCGACCAGCGCGGTGACCGCGGCGACGGCGCCGAAGGGCAGGCTCGCCCCGGTGATGTCCGCGCCGGACAGGATGATCGGGTTGAGCACCACGATGTAGGCCATCGTGAAGAAGGTGGTCACCCCGCCGCGCACCTCGCGGCCGACGGTGCTGCGCCGCGCGCTGATGGAGAAGTACCGGTCCAGGCCGTTGCGCGGCCTGATCCTCGGGCCCTCGCTGCGACGGGGACGCGGCGACCCGGCCGTGACGTCGGCGGGGGTGTCGCCGGTGCGGCCGGCCGCGCGGACGCCACCGGCCGCGCCGGCGCCACCGGAGGGGCGGGACTTCTCGGGCATGGGGGCTCCTGCTGACCTCGGCTGCCGGGCGGTGAGCGGCGACAGCGTGCCACACGCCGGTCGTGGCCCTGCGCGCGTCACCGGCCCGGGCGCATAGGGTCGGTCCGTGCCCGCCCCCGCCAAGCCGGCCCCTCCACCGCTGCGCGTCGACACCGTCCGCGTCGTGCTCGTCGGGACCGGGCTGTGGGCCGTCGCGCTCGTCGTCCTGCTGCTGCTCGGGGACCGGGTGGACCGGACGTGGACCTGGACCTGCGTGGCCGGGATCGTCCTCGCCGTGCTGGGACTGGCCCTGATGCGCTGGCAGAAGGAGGGCGGCCGCTAGAGGACGTCGAAGTCCGCGGTGTCGTAGCGGGCCGACGTCACGACCTCGGCGGGCTCGCCGACGGCGAGGGTCGCCTGGCTGTGCGCGCCGCAGCCGTAGTCGACGGCGACGACGCGGCCGTCCGCCGGGGAGTACTCGTTGCCGCAGGCGCCGAGCAGGCCGCGCAGCGAGCCGGCCAGCGGCAGGAAGAAGCCGCACGCGCCGCACGGGCCGGGCGCCTGGCGGGCCATCGGCGCGCGCGGGCCGAACTCACCGGCCAGCCAGCGCGCGGCCGCGGTGCTGCGCCCCTCGCGTGACATCACCCGCTCGCGGCCCAGCCCGAGCTCGGTGGCCAGCGCCTGCACCTCCGGGTCGGCCGCGGCGTCGTCGGCGGCGGTGTAGGACGGCACCAGGCGGGGGTCGTCCTCGGTGGCGGGCAGGACGTCGCCGACGGACAGGTCGCCGGGGCGCAGCCGCTCGTGCCAGGGCACCCAGGCCGGGGCCAGCAGCGCGGCGTCGCCGGGCAGCAGCACGACCTCGTCGACGGTGACCTCGTCGGCGTCCGGGACGCGGGCGAGGGTGACCGCCCAGTGCCACCCGACGTAGCCGGGCTGGCGGCTGGCGAAGGAGTGGGTGAGGACCTGGCCGAGCGCGCCGGCCGGCACGCCCTCGGCGGGGTCGCCGAGGGGCTCGGGGGTGGCGCCCAGGTGCTCGCCGACGAGGGCGGGGTCACCGGCGGTCTCCTCGGCCGCTGCGCGGGCCAGGTCGACCGCCGCGGTCAGCACGTCGCGGTCGGCGGGGTCGGGGTGCACGCCGCCATTGTCGCCGATGCCCGCTCCCGTGCCGAGGTCCCGGGGTCCCCCACCGCCTCCGTGACCCCCGTCGCGGTCCCGGCCCCTGCTCAGGGAGGTGCGGCACCATGGGGCCCGTGCCGTCCTCGCGTCCGCCCGGGCCCTCCCGGGGAGTGCTGCGCCGCCGCCCCGCGCCGGCGCCGTCGGACCGCCTCTCCCCCGACCACGTCTCCCCCGACCGTGTGGACACCACCCCGCTGGAGCTGCCCACCGCCGAGCCGGGGCCCGGCACCCGGCCGATGGCCGCGGCTCCCCCGGCCCCGCCGCCGCACCCGCCGCACCAGGAGCCGCCCGCGCACCCGGCGCCCAGGACGACGGTCACCCGGGTCGCCGTCGCGCGCACCCGCGAGCTCACCGGCGCCGCCGTCGCCCGCGTGCGGGCGGCCGGCCGGGCCGACGGGGCCGCGGAGAGCGGCCTGACCCACCTGCTGTGGGTCAACGCCCTGCACATGGCCGGGGACGCGATGATCGCCGTCTCCCTGGCCGGCACCCTGTTCTTCACCGCCACCACCGACGCCCAGCGCGGCAACGTGGCGCTCTACCTGCTGGTCACGATGGCGCCGTTCGCGGTGCTGGCGCCGGTCCTCGGCCCGCTGCTCGACCGGCTGCAGCGCGGCCGGCGGTGGGCGCTGGCCGCCGCCTCGCTCGGCCGGGCGGCCCTGGCGCTGGTGATGGCCGCCCATGTCGGCGACGTCGTCCTCTACCCGGCCGCGCTCGGCGTCCTCGTGCTGTCCAAGGCGCACACCGTGCTGCGCGCCGCGGTGGTCCCGCGGGTGCTGCCGCGTGCCATGTCGCTGACCTCCGCCAACGCCCGCCTGTCGGTGTTCGGGCTGGTCACCGCGGCGGTCGCCGGCGGCGTCGGCGCCGGGCTGGCCGCGCTGGCCGGGTTCGGGCCCCTGCTGTGGGTCACCGCCGCCGTCTTCGCCGCCACCGGGGTCATGGCCGTCCGGCTCCCCCGGCACGTCGACGTCCCCACCGGCGAGCTGCCGGCCGACGTGCTCGGCACGGTCCCGCTGCCGCGGTCGGGCCGCCGGCGCCGCCTGGTCGACCCGCACGTCGTCCTGGCGCTGCGGGCCAACGCGGCCCTGCGCGGGCTCGGCGGGTTCCTGACGATCTTCTCGGCGTTCCTCGTGCAGGCCACCGTCGCCGACGGCTGGGAGGCCACGCTGGCCCTCGGCGCGATCGCCGGGGCGGCGGGGGCCGGCAGCATCCTGGGCACCGGCATCGGCTCGCGGCTGCACGCCGCCGATCCCGACCGGGTGGTCGTCTGGTCGGCCGGGGCCGCCGCGGCGGTCACCGTGCTGGCGGCGGTGTTCTTCGGCCTGGCGACGGCGGCCGCGGTCGCCGGTGTCGCGGCGGTCGCCAACGCGCTGGGCAAGGTGGCCCTCGACGCCATCATCCAGCGCGAGGTGCCCGAGGGGCTGCGCGCGTCGGCGTTCGCCCGCTCCGAGACGGCGCTGCAGCTGGCCTGGGTCGTCGGCGGGGCTCTCGGCATCACGCTGCCGCCGGTCGGCTGGCTGGGCTTCACCGTCGCCGCCGCGCTGCTCGTGCTCGCCGTCGGCCTCGCGCTCTGGACGCCCCGCCGGCGGCGCTGGGCGCCGGTCGACCCGGCGGCCCCGACCGTGCCCGACGCCGTGCGCGTGGCCGACCCGCCCACCGTCCCGGAGGGCCGGCCGTGAGGACGAGGCGCACCGGCGCCCTGCTGGCCGGCGTGCTGACGGCGGCGCTGGCCGGCTGCGGCGGGTCGGCCGCGTCGTCCGGGCCGCCGGAGGTGACGGTGACGGCCGGGCCGCAGGAGGTCGCCGCCCGGCCCACCCAGTACTGCGGCGACGGCGAGGGCCAGCGCTACGAGGTCGAGCCCCCGGTGGTCGAGGTCTCCCCCGACACCGCGATCGTCCTCACCGTGCCGCAGGAGGTCGCCGACAACGGCTGGGGCGTGCAGGTCTACGACCAGGGGCTCGAGGAGCGGCTCGGCGAGGTCGACGTCGAGGACGGGCAGGCCCGGTTCGACGGGATCAACAGCTCCGACGTCGTCCCGCCGGCCTTCTACCTGGTGGTGGTCGAGGACGAGCACGACGACTGCGTGCTCTCCGGCGCCTGGCCGATCGGCTTCCTGCGGGCCGGCGGCGACCTCGGCCCGACACCGACCCCGACACCGACGCCGGCCCCGTCACCGGCCCCGGTCACCCCGGCCGGCTGAGCCCCTCAGGCCTCGAGGTCGGCCGCCACCGCCCGCAGCACCGCCGCGACCTTGCGCGACTCGGCGCGGTCGGGGTGCCGGCCCCGGTGCAGCGTGTTCGAGACGTCGTCCAGCAGCCGGATGAGGTCCTCGATGATGGGGACCAGCTCGTCGGGCTTCTTGCGGTGCTGCGCGGCGACCTTGGCCGCCACCGACGGCAGCGGGTCCAGGACGCGCACCTGCAGCGCCTGGTCACCGCGGCGGCCGGCCACGATGCCGAACTCCACCCGCTGACCCGGCTTGAGCTCGGTGGTGCCCGACGGCAGGGCGTCCTTGTGCACGAAGACGTCGGGGCCGTCCTCGCGCGAGAGGAAGCCGAAGCCCTTCTCGGGGTTGAACCACTTGACCTTGCCGCTGGGCACGTTGATCCCTCAGTCGTCGTCCGTGGGTGGCCCCGGCGCTGGGCCAGGGGACGGGTGCGGCAGCCTCGGCCGCTGTCCGGGCCCAGGTTAGTCACCGCCGGGATCCCGGTGGAGCGCTTTCGGGGAGGATCGGTCCCGTGAGCGACCGGCCCGGGCACCCGGACTACCGGTTCACCCTCGCCAACGAGCGGACCCTGCTCGCCTGGCTGCGCACCGGCCTGGCGCTGGTCGCCGGCGGGGTGGCGGTGGCCTCCTACGTGCCGCGGCTGGGCGTCCCCTGGGGCGGCGGCGCGGTGGGCCTGGCGCTCGTGGCGACCGGCCTGGGGACCGCGCTGGCCGGTCACGCCCGGTGGCGGCGCAACGAGCGGGCGATCGCCGCCGACCGGCCGCTGCCCGCCGCCCGGACGGTGACCGGGCTGGTGGCGGCGCTCACCGTGGTCGTGCTGCTGGTGGCCGTGCTGCTCGTCCTCGACGTGACCGGCCGGTGAGGGGGGCCGATCGGTGAGCGGAGCCGGCCGGTGAGCGGGGCCGAGACCCAGCCGGAGCGCACCGCGCTGTCCTGGCAGCGCACCGGCCTGGGACTGCTGGGCGTGGCCGCGCTGCTGGCCCACCGGGCGGCGCTGTCGGGCCGGGTGCTGCCACTCGCGCTGGCGGCCGTCGTGGCGCTGGCCGGGCTGGCCGTCCTCGGCCTGCTCGCACCGCAGCGGGCCCGCGCGCTGACCCGCGCGCTGACCTGCGCGCCGGCGGCGGCACCGCGCGCGGCCGCGCTGGCCACCGCGGCCGTGGTGCTCACCGCCGCGGCCGCCGCGGCGGTGGTGGTGGTCAGTCGCTGACCGGCGGCTCGACGACGCCGAGGCGGCCGAGCAGGTCGAGGAAGACGACGGCGAAGTCGTTGTCGGTGACCTCGCGCCGGACGGTGGCCCAGTCGACCTGCTCGCGCAGCGCCCGCGCCACCGGCAGCAGCCGGGAGAAGTCGCAGTAGTGCTCGTCGAGCGCCATGAGCTTGGTGGTCAGGATGTCGGTGGCCGCGAGGACGGGCATGTGCACCGACAGCACCGGCTTGACCTCGGCGCGCTCGATGAGGTCGCTCTCCACCGGGTGGCCGCAGGTGCGCCACAGCACGTCGACGAACGAGCTGCCCTGGACGACCTTGGTCAGCCAGTCCTCGGCCGGGTCCTCGACCTGCAGGCCGGCGTCGTGGAGGACCTTGACCGCCCGCTCGGCCTCGGCGGAGGGGACGAGGAAGTCGGCGTCGTGGTCGGGCTCGGGGGCGCCGCGCACCCACGCGGCGTACCCCCCGCACAGGGCGAACGGGACGCCGCCCTCCTTGAGGGCCACGGCGGTGCGCTTGAGCAGGTCGCGGATCTCGTCGCGGTCGTCGGGCATCACGCTCCGGCTGCTACCCGCGACCGGGCGCGCCACGCACGCGTGGGGACGGGCCGGCCGGGGCACGCAGCACGGCGTGCGCATCGCCACCTTCAACATCCTGCACGGGCGTTCGACGGTCGACGACCGGGTCGACGTCGACCGGCTGGCCGCCGCGGTGAAGACCCTGGACGCCGACGTCCTGGGGCTGCAGGAGGTCGACCGCGACCAGCCCCGCTCGATGAACGCCGACCTCACCGCGGTGGCCGCCGAGGCGATGGGCGCCGTCGACTCGCAGTTCGTCGCCGCGCTGGCGGGCACGCCCGGCGGCACCTGGATGGCCGCCACCGGTGACGAGCAGCCGGGCTCGGCCAGCTACGGCATCGCGCTGCTGTCGCGGTTCCCGGTCGTGTCCTGGCGGGTGGTGCGGCTCCCGGCGCTGAACCGGCGCGTGCCGGTGTGGTTCCGCGGCGCCCGGGCGCCCAAGCTGGTCGGCGACGAGCCGCGGGTGGCCGTGGCCGCCGTCCTCGACGGGCCGCACGGCCAGTTCACCGTCGCGGCCACCCACCTGTCGTTCATCCCCGGCTGGAACTCCCTCCAGCTGCGCCGGCTGGTGCGCGCGCTGACCGGCACCCGCGAGCCGCTGGTGCTCCTCGGCGACCTCAACATGGAGCCGCGGCAGGCCACCCGGGTCAGCGGGCTGCGGCCCCTGGCCGCGGGCGCCACCTTCCCCGCGCACGCGCCGACCCGGCAGCTCGACCACGTGCTGGCCCGCGGCCGGCTGGTGGCGACCGGGCAGGCCGAGGCGCCCCGGCTGCCGCTGTCGGACCACCGCGCGCTCGTGGTGCCCTGCGGCCCTGCCTGAGGGGGAGGCCGCCCTCAGGCGTTGCGGACGGCGGCGGCCGACTGCAGGCCCAGCTCCTCGATCGAGACCTCCCGCATCTCGACCTTGCGCACCTTGCCGGTGACCGTCATCGGGAACCCGTCGACGATCTTGACGTAGCGCGGGACCTTGTAGTGGGCGAGCTTGCCGGCGCAGAACTCCCGCAGCGCCTCGGCGGTGAGCGGCTCGGCGCCCTCGCGCAGCCGCACCCAGACCATGAGCTCCTCGCCGAACCGCTCGTCGGGGACGCCGATGACCTGCGCGTCGACGACGTCGGGGTGGGTGTAGAGGAACTCCTCGACCTCGCGCGGGTACACGTTCTCCCCGCCGCGGATCACCATGTCCTTGATCCGGCCGACGATGTTGAGGTAGCCCTCGCCGTCCATCACCGCGAGGTCGCCGGTGTGCATCCACCGGGCGGCGTCGATGACCTCGGCGGTCTTGTCCGGCTGCTGCCAGTACCCGAGCATCACCGAGTAGCCGCGGGTGCAGAACTCCCCCGGGGTGCCGCGGGGCACGGTGCGGCCGGTCTCGGGGTCGACCACCTTGACCTCCAGGTGCGGGTGCACCCGCCCGACGGTGGAGGTGCGGCGGTCGAGGTCGTCGTCGGCACCGGTCTGGGTGGAGACCGGGGAGGTCTCGGTCATGCCGTAGCAGATGGTCACCTCGGTCATGCCCATCTCGGCGACCACCCGCTTCATCACCTCCACCGGGCACGGCGAGCCGGCCATGATCCCGGTGCGCAGGCTCGAGAGGTCGTAGGTGCCGAAGTCGGGCAGCGCGAGCTCGGCGATGAACATCGTGGGGACGCCGTAGAGGGAGGTGCACCGCTCGTCCTGCACCGCCTGCAGGGTGGCGGCGGGGTCGAACGCGGGCGCGGGGATGACCATCGTGGCGCCGTGGCTGGTGGCGCCGAGGTTGCCCATCCCCATGCCGAAGCAGTGGTAGTAGGGCACCGGGATGCAGACCCGGTCGGCCTCGGTGTAGCCGCAGCCCTCGCCCACGAAGAAGCCGTTGTTGAGCAGGTTGTGGTGGCTGAGCGTGGCGCCCTTGGGGAAGCCGGTGGTGCCCGACGTGTACTGGATGTTGATCGGGTCGTCGGCCGAGAGCTCGCCTGCCCGCTCGGCCAGCAGGCCCCGGTCGGCGGCCCGGCCGGTCGCCATCAGCCGCTCCCACTCCGGGTCGCCCAGGAACACGACCTCGCGCAGCTCGGGGCACTGCCCGCGGACCTCGGCCACCATCGCCCGGTAGTCGCTGGTCCTGAAGGCCGTCGCGGCCACCAGCACCGAGATCCCGGCCTGCTGCAGCACGTAGGCCAGCTCGTGCGTGCGGTAGGCGGGGTTGATGTTGACCAGGACGGCGCCGAGCTTCGCGGTGCCGTACTGGACGAAGACCCACTCGGCGCAGTTGGGCGCCCAGATGCCGACCCGGTCGCCCTTCTGCACACCGAGGGCGTCCAGGCCGAGGGCGCAGGCGTCGACGTCGGCGACCAGCTCCGGATAGGTCCAGCGGCGACCGGTCGCGCACTCGACGAGCGCCTCGTGGTCACCCACCCGCGCCGCCGTCCGGTCCAGGTCCGCACCGATCGTGTCCCCGAGGAGGGGGACGGTCGAGGTGCCGCTCGCGTAGGACGGCAGCGCGGGCGCGCTCATCGCCGGCGGTTCTCGGGGAGCTGGACACCTGCCCGGTTGGGCTTGTCGGTGGGGTGCGCGTAGCGCAGCCGCTCGGGCGGCAGCGGGAAGCTGTGGTCCTCACCGAAGGGCGAGAGCCCGCCGGCCAGCTCGCTGACCAGCTCGGTCACCGGCGGCCCCTCGTTCTCCGACTGCCCCCAGGTGGGTTCCACCAGGTGGGCGTGCTTCTCCTTGCGCTTGGCCATCTCGCCTCCGTGCCTCGGGCGCACCCCTGGTGCGCGTCGACGCCATTCTCGCGTGCCCCGTGTCCTACCCGCACCAGCCGCGCCCGCATCACCCCCGTTCGCGGGGACCGCGGCGGGACCGGCCGGCGGTGCGGGCGCCGTAGAGGGTGGGCAGGCCCTCGGCGGTGAGCACCCACCGTCCCCCGCCGACCGGCGCCGCGCGCACCTCGCCGCCGTCGAGGCCCTGCACCTGGCGGGTGCGCCACACCGAGGTGCTGACCAGCCGCAGCCGCACCGGCTCGTCGTCGGGGTCCCACTCGTCGTAGCCCTCGGGCTCGAAGGCCACGATCGCCGGGCCGGCGATGCGCAGCAGCCCGCGCTGCCACGGGACGGCCGACAGCCCCCGCCGCCAGCGCAGCGCCCGCAGCAGCCCCCCGAGGCCGGCGACCGCGGCGACGAAGCCGCCGACGACCAGGACGACGACGACCATGCCGACGAGCGGCAAGGGGCGGCCGCGGTCCTGCGCGACGCTGACGGCGACCGCGCCGAGCAGCACGGCCAGGACGACGGCGATGACCCCACCGGCCAGCCAGCGCAGCGCCCCGGCGCGGTAGCCCTCCAGCGCGGCCCGGGTGTGCGGGTCGTCGGCGGCCGGCTGCACGCCGCCATGCTGGCAGGCCCCCGGGACGGCGGCGGCAGCCCGGCCCGCCGCGTCGTAGCGTTGACCGGATGCCTGCCGACCGCCCCGCCACGCTCGCCGCGTGGCTGCGCACCCGCAGCGACGCCCAGCTCGCGGCGCTGCTCGCCGCCCGGCCCGACGTGGCCCGGCCCGCGCCCTCGGACGTCGTCGCGCTGGCCAGCCGGCTGGCCGTCCCCGTGTCGGTGGACCGGGCGCTCGACGAGCTCGACGCGGCCACCCTGCAGGTGCTCGACGTCGTGCTGCTGGCCCCCACCGACGGCATCGACGGCGGGGACGTCGCCGCGGCGCTGCCCGGCCTGCCGGAGGTCGCCGTCGCCGCCGCGGTCGGGCAGCTGACCACCCGGGCGCTGCTGTGGGGCGACGACGTCCTGCACGCCCCCGACCAGGTGCGCCGCGCCGTCCGGTACCCGGCCGGGCTGGGCCGCCGCGCCGCCGAGCTGCGGGTGACCCTGCCCGCCGACCTGCCCGCGGCCGTCGGCGCGCTGGAGCACCCCGAGCGGGAGGTCCTCGAGCGGCTGGCCGGCGACCGTCCGGTGGGCCACCTGCCCGAGACCGGCGGCGGCGCGGCCTCGCCCGCGCGGCGGCTGCTGCAGGCCGGGCTGCTCGCGCGCATCGACGCGCTCAACGTCGAGCTGCCCCGCGAGGTCGGGCTGCTGCTGCGCGGCGAGGCGCCCTACGGCCCGCCCCGGCTGCGGCCCGAGCCGGACGTGGTCGAGCGGGACCCGGCCACCGTCGACCGGCAGGCCGCCGGCGCCGCGCTGGAGGTCGTCGGGCGGGTCGGCGAGCTGCTCGCCGAGCTCGAGGAGGAGCCGGCCGGGCTGCTGCGCAGCGGCGGGGTCTCCGTCCGCGACCGCAAGCGGCTGGCCCGGGCGCTGTCGGTGTCGGAGGCCGACGCCGGCTGGCTGCTGGAGCTGGCCTTCGCCGCCGGCCTGCTCGACGTCGGCGGCCCGCACCGCGACGAGTGGCTGCCCACCCGCGGCTACGACCTGTGGCGGGAGCAGCCGCTGCCCGACCGCTGGGCGGCCCTGGCGGCCGGCTGGCTGGAGAGCACCCGGCTGCCCTCGCTGGTGGGGCAGCGCGACGTCGCCGGCAAGGCGGTGAACGCCCTCTCCCCCGACCTGGTGCGGCACACCGCCCCGGCCGTCCGCCGCTCGGCGCTGACCGTGCTGCTCGATCCCCCACCCGGCCGCGGCCTGGCCCCCGACGACCTGGTCACCCTGCTGCGCTGGCGCACCCCGCGGCGGGCCGACCGGCTCGCACCGGTGCCCGACGTGCTCGCCGAGGCCGCGCGGATCGGCGTCCTGGTGGGCGGGGTGCTGTCCTCGGGCGGCCGCGGGCTGCTCACCCGCGGTGAGGAGGGCGCCGCCGACGGCGTGCAGGGGCTGCTGCCGGAGCCGGTCGACCACGTGCTCGCCCAGCCCGACCTGACGCTGGTGGCACCCGGTCCGCTGGTCGCCGGGCTCGCCGACACGCTCTCGGTCGTGGCCGACGTCGAGTCCTCCGGCGGCGCGACGGTGTTCCGGGTGTCGGAGTCCTCGGTCCGGCGGGCGCTGGACGCCGGGTGGTCGGCCACCGACCTGCACGAGTTCTTCGGCCGCGCCTCGCGGACGCCGGTGCCGCAGGCGCTGGACTACCTGGTCGACGACGTCGCCCGCCAGCACGGCCGGCTGCGGGTGGGCGCCATCGAGTGCTACGTCCGCTCCGACGACCACGGGCTGCTCTCGCAGGTGCTCAGGGACCGGCGGACGGCGTCGGCCGAGCTGCGCCGGCTGGCCCCGGGCGTGCTGGTCAGCGGGCTGGGCGCCGACGAGGTGCTCACCGTGCTGCGGCAGGCGGGGTACGCGCCGGCCGGGGAGTCGCCGGGCGGCGCCGTCCTCACCCGGCCGCCGGCCCGGCCCCGTGCGGCCGGACGGCGTCCCGGCCCCCCGCCGTCGGCGGCCGGGCGCCCGCTCACGCCGGCCGAGGCCGACGCCACCGTGCGCGAGATCCGGGCCGGAGACGCCGCGCTGGCCGCCCGCCCGGCGGCGCCGGTGCGGCAGGTCCCGGGCGTGACCACCGCGGGGACGCTCGAGGTGCTGTCGCGCGCCATCCGCGACGGCGTGCCGGTGTGGCTGGGCTACGTCGACGCGCAGGGCAGCGGCAGCCAGCGCATCGTGCAGCCGGTGTCCCTGGCCGGTGGCTTCCTGCAGGGCTGGGACGAGCGGCGGCGGGAGAACCGCACCTTCGCCGTGCACCGGATCACCTCGGTGGCGCTGGTCGAGGACGACGAGGCGCAGGCCGCGTCGTCCTGACGTCTCGCGCGCGTGAATCGCTTGCACTCCGCAACGGTCGGCGCGAAGCTGCTGCCGCATGGGGACTGACGAGAGCACCGCCGAGCGGCTGGCCACGGCGCTGGGAACGGTGCTGGGGATCGACGACGTGCCCGTCCGGCTGCGGGCCTGGGACGGCTCCGTGGCCGGCCCGCCGGGCGCTCCGGTGGTCACCGTCCGCGACCCGCGGGCGCTGCGGCGCCTGGTCTGGTCACCGGGCCAGGTGGGCCTGGGCCGGGCCTACGTCGTCGGGGAGCTCGACGTGGAGGACGACGTCGTCGCCACCCTGGCGGCGCTGACGACGGCCGGGTGGGCCGCCACCGGCGAGCGCCCGCAGGCCCCGACGGTGCGGCAGCGCGCCGGCCTCCTCGGCACCGCCGCCCGGCTCGGGGCCCTGGGGCCGCCTCCTCCGCGGCCGCCGCAGGAGGTGCGGCTCCGCCGGTCCGCGCGCCGGCACACCCGGACCCGGGACGCCGCCGCCATCGCCCACCACTACGACGTGGGCAACGACTTCTACCGCCTCGTCCTCGGCCCGACGCTGGTCTACTCGTGCGCCGTCTGGGACTCCCCGGGCACCGGCCTGGACGCCGCGCAGGAGGCCAAGCTCGACCTGGTCTGCCGCAAGCTCGCCCTGCGCCCGGGCGTCCGGCTGCTGGACGTCGGCTGCGGCTGGGGCAGCCTGGCGCTGCACGCCGCCCAGCGGTACGGAGCCGACGTCGTCGGGGTGACCATCTCCACCGAGCAGGCGGCGCTGGCCCGCGATCGGGTCGCCGCCGCCGGGCTCGCCGACCGGGTGGAGATCCGGGTCCAGGACTACCGCGACGTCCCCGACGGCCCGTTCGACGCCATCAGCTCGATCGGCATGGCCGAGCACGTCGGCGCGGGCGGGATGCCGGCGTACGTCGCCACCCTGCACGACCTGCTCCGCCCCGGCGGCCGGCTGCTCAACCACGCCATCGCCCAGAACGAGGGGGACCCCCGCTCCCGCCGCACCTTCATCACCCGGTTCGTCTTCCCCGACGGCGAGCTGCTCCGGCTGGGCGACACGGTCGCCGCGCTGGAGGCCGGCGGTCTGGAGGTGCTCGACGTCGAGGCGCTGCGCCGGCACTACGCGCTCACCCTGCGGGCCTGGCTGGAGCGCCTGGAGAAGAACTGGGACGCCGCGGTGGCCGCCAGCGACGAGGGGCGGGCGCGGGTGTGGCGGCTCTACATGGCGGCCAGCTCCCTGGCGTTCGAGACCGGGCGGCTGGGGGTGAACCAGGTCCTGGCCCGGCGTCCCGGCGGTGAGGAGCCGCCGCTGCGCCTGCGCGACTGGCGGTGAGCCCAGGTCACACGCTCAGCGGGAAGGGGCTGTCGGCCCCCGTGGTTACCGTGTCGGAGGCCCCGCGTGGCCGCCGTCCCCTCCCGCCTGCCGAAAGGTCCCCGTGAACGACGGACCCCTCATCGTCCAGTCGGACAAGACGCTGCTGCTCGAGGTCGACCACCCGGCCGCCCGCGAGTGCCGCGCGGCCATCGCGCCGTTCGCCGAGCTCGAGCGCTCCCCCGAGCACGTGCACACCTACCGGGTGACCCCGCTGGCGCTGTGGAACGCGCGCGCCGCCGGGCACGACGCCGAGCAGGTCGTCGACGCGCTGGTCCGCTACTCCCGCTACCCCGTCCCGCACGCGCTGCTGGTCGACGTCGCCGACACGATGGACCGCTTCGGCCGGCTGACCCTGCAGAACGACCCGGTGCACGGGCTGGTGCTGACCACCAGCGACCGCGCGGTGCTCGAGGAGGTCGTCCGCGCCAAGCGGGTCGCCCCGATGCTCGGTGCGCGGATCGACCCCGACACCGTCGTCGTCCACCCCTCCGAGCGCGGCCGGCTCAAGCAGGCGCTGCTCAAGGTCGGCTGGCCGGCCGAGGACCTCGCCGGCTACGTCGACGGGCAGGCGCACCCGATCGAGCTGGCGCAGGAGGGCTGGCACCTGCGCGACTACCAGCAGGAGGCCGTCGAGGGCTTCTGGGCCGGCGGCTCGGGCGTCGTCGTCCTGCCGTGCGGCGCGGGCAAGACGCTGGTCGGTGCCGCGGCGATGGCCGAGGCCAAGGCGACCACGCTGATCCTGGTGACCAACACCGTCTCGGGGCGGCAGTGGAAGCGCGAGCTGATCGCGCGGACGTCGCTGACCGAGGAGGAGATCGGCGAGTACTCCGGGGAGCGCAAGGAGATCCGCCCGGTCACCATCGCGACCTACCAGGTGATGACGACCCGCCGGAAGGGCGAGTACCGGCACCTGGACCTCTTCGACGCGCAGGACTGGGGCCTGATCGTCTACGACGAGGTGCACCTGCTGCCCGCGCCGATCTTCCGGCTGACCGCCGACCTGCAGTCGCGCCGGCGGCTCGGGCTGACCGCGACGCTGGTGCGCGAGGACGGGCGCGAGGACGACGTCTTCTCCCTCATCGGGCCCAAGCGCTACGACGCGCCGTGGAAGGACATCGAGTCCCAGGGCTACATCGCGCCGGCCGAGTGCACCGAGGTGCGGGTGGCCCTCGACGACGAGGAGCGGATGACCTACGCGGTCGCCGAGCCCGAGGAGCGGTACCGCATCGCCGCGACGGCGACGTCGAAGCTGCCGGTGATCCGGCGGGTGCTGGAGCGCCACCCCGGCGAGCAGAAGCTGGTGATCGGCGCCTACCTCGACCAGCTCGAGGAGCTCGGCCGGGCGCTCGACGCCCCGGTCATCCAGGGCTCGACGACCAACCGGGAGCGGGAGAAGCTCTTCGACGCCTTCCGGCGCGGCGAGGTCGACACGCTGGTCGTGTCCAAGGTGGCCAACTTCTCCATCGACCTGCCCGAGGCCGCCGTCGCCGTCCAGGTGTCGGGGACGTTCGGGTCGCGGCAGGAGGAGGCCCAGCGGCTGGGCCGGGTGCTGCGGCCGAAGGCCGACGGCCGGCAGGCGCACTTCTACACGGTGGTCAGCCGCGACACCCTCGACGCCGAGTACGCCGCCCACCGGCAGCGCTTCCTCGCCGAGCAGGGCTACGCGTACACGATCGTCGACGCCGCCGACATCGCCGGGCCCGGTGAGGTCAACGGCCCCGACTGGGTGGACGAGCCCGCCGACTGAGGAGGGTCCCGGGCGGTGGCCGACCTCACCGCCCGGGCCGTCCCCCGTGTGCCATGGTGGGGACGGGACCCGGTCGAGGGCCCCCGGACGAGCGGCGCCGTACCCGGACAGCGACAAGACGGCGACCACGGGAGTCCTCGTGTCCTGGTTCGTCCTCGTCCTCTCCGGCGCGCTCGAGGCCGTGTGGGCCACCGCCCTCGGCCGCACGGAGGGGTTCACGCGCCTGGCGCCCACCCTCGTGTTCCTGGTCGGGATCGTCGGCAGCATGCTCGGGCTGGCCTTCGCGATGCGGAGCCTGCCGATCGGGACGGCCTACGCCGTGTGGGTGGGCATCGGTGCCGCGCTGACCGCCGGCTACGCGATGTGGTCCGGCGAGGAGCCGGTGTCAGCGGTGCGGGTCCTGCTGCTGCTGGGCATCGTCGGCTGCGTCATCGGCCTGAAGCTCACGCACTGACCACCCGGTGCCTCACGATGCCGGGGTCACGGCGCGGCGGCTGGCCGTGACCCCGGACGAGGCCTGATCCCGGACGTCTGCGGCCCGTGCACCTCCTCACGGTGCGTGGGCTCGCCGTCAGTACGGCGGCGGCGTCGTGACAGCGGTGAGGCCGGTGGGTGTGGTGACGGTGAGGGTGCCGTCGGGTGCCTGGTGGTGGGTCCAGCCCGGCGCCTGGTGCTTGCCGCGGTGGTGGCGGGTGCAGTAGCCGGTGAGGTTGGCCGCCGAGGTCGGACCGGCCGGCCAGGGGACGGTGTGGTCGAGTTCGCCGCCGCGGGGCACCCGGTTCCGGCAGCCGGGGAAGCGGCAGCGGCGGTCGCGGGCGCGGACGTGCCGGTCGAGGGCGGCGGCGGGCCGGTAGCCGTCGGTGGGGGCGGGGGCGTGCAGGCCGGCGGGGGCGGTGAGCTGGTGATCGCAGGTGCCGGGTCGGCGGCGGCAGGTGGGCGCGCCGCAGTGTGCGGTGCGGCGTAGTTCGGGCAGGTCGGTGAGCGCCAGCAGCGCGCCGGTGAGGGCGTCGACCAGGGCGATGCGGGGCCGGTCGGCCAGGCCGCCGCCGGTGGTGCGGTCGAGCAGCGCGGCCAGTGCGTGGCGGTGGGTGTCGCCGGCGGCGGACAGCGCGCCGAGGGCGTCGGTGGCGGCGGTGACCCGCCCGGCGGGGCTGCGCGCCCAGGCGGCCTCGTCGGCGGCGTCGGCGCGGGCGGCGGTGTGCACCAGGCGGCGGGCGTGCCCGATCGCCTGCTGGGCGGCCAGCAGCGCGGCACCGGCGTGCTCCACGGCGCGGTCGGCGCGCGCCCACCAGCCCTCACCGATAGGCGGCGGGTCGGCGCCGGAGGCGCCTCGATCGGCACCGGAGGGGTCGGCGTGCAGCAGCTGATCAGGCTCCGGGTCGGGCGGTGGGTCGAGGTCCGCGGCGTCGCCGGGGGTCTGCTGGTCTGGTGGTGGGCCGGTGCGGGCCAGCCGGCGCAGCAGTTCCTCCTCGGGCACCGCGTCGTCGGGGTCGGGATCGATCTCGCCGGCCAGGAGGCGGCGTTCGAACTCCTCCGACCAGCGCCGGAAGTCCTCCTCCTCGGCCGCCAGGCTGCGCGCAGCCACGGCTCCGGTGGCGTCGGCAGACGTGGCGTCGGCGGGCGTGGCGTCGGCTGCAGAAGGCTCGGGCGTCGTGGCGGCAGGAGCCGCCGCATCAGGCGCCGCATCAGGCGCTGCGTCGGTGGGTGTGGCGTCGGTGGTGTCGAGTGGCTGGCCGGTGAGGGCGGTCAGCAGGGCGCGGACCACCTCGGCGGGCACCACCTGCCCGTCGATCTCACACGCCGCGTCCCCGCCGAGCAGCGCGGCCACCGGGGCGATCACGGTGAGGACCACCTGCACCGGCGGCAGCCCGGACTCACCCGGCCGCAGCACCAGGTCCAGCAGGCAGTCGGCCATCTTCTGCCCCCGGGAGCGCCCGTCGGCGGGATCGGTGGGCAGCGCGTCGGCGCAGGCGCCCAACGCCGCCACCAGCGCGCACGCCTGCGGGCAGGTCAGCAGCGCGGTCACCACGCTCATCCCGTCGGTGCGGTCGGGGCGGACGTCGATGCCGCGCCGCCGCACCGCGCGGGCCAGCTCATCGGCCGCGGTGCGGGCGTCGCGGGCCAGCACCAGCCGGCGGGCCTTGTCGCCCAGCTGCGCCGGCGTGGTCACCGCCCGCCCGGCCGTCCAGGCCAGCAGGTCGGCCTCGACCGCGGCGCGCAGGCCGTCGTCGCCGATCGGGGCGACCTTGTCCAGCAGCGGCCCCAGCTGCCCGGGGTGCAGCGCCCCGGCCTGCAGCGCGGCCAGGGTGGCCGGGAGCCGGTGCACCAGGGTCAGTGAGCGTTGCAGCAGCGCCTCGGCGGCCTGCTCGCTGATCGCCAGCGCCACCGCCAGCTCCTGGGCCGCCCACTCGCTCACCGGCCGCAGCACCTCGGCCCGCCCCGCCCACCGCTGCGGGCTCATCGCCCCGCGCTCACCCGGCGCCCGGTCGACCGAGGCGGGGCGGGTGGCGGCGAACGCGGCCACCGCCCGGGCCTGCAGCGCGGTCTGCCGGCCGATCTCCCGCCCCGCGGCCTGCACCGCCCCCAGCGGGCCCGACGACAACGCGACCGGCGGCTCGAGCACCGGGGTCCGCACGTCGTCCACGGCACCGACACTACGGGCGACCCCTGACAGAAACCGCGGCCTGAGCAGGGTGAACACGGACGAGGACCCGGGATCCACGGGCCCCGGTCCGTGCGCGCCTCGACCGGGGAGCGGGACCTCGGGGGCCGAACCGCCCGGCCCTGATCCGGCACAGCACGGCCGGCCACGAGCGGGCCGGACCCGGACCCCGGACCAGTCGGAACGGAGCAGTCCGGTCGTGTCCGGTTTGCCACGCCGTGCGCTCCGGGCACGACCGGCGGCATGGACGCCGACATCAGGCTGCGGGTGGACGGCGAGCTGCACGAGCTCACCGTCGACACCCGGACCACCCTGCTCGACCTGCTGCGCGAGCGGCTGGGCAACACCAGCCCGAAGAAGGGGTGCGACCACGGCCAGTGCGGCGCGTGCACCGTCCTGCTCGACGGCGAGCGGGCGCTGATCTGCCTCGCGCTGGCCGTCGCCCACGACGGCGCGGAGATCACCACCGCGAACGGCCTGGCACCCGAGGGCGAGCTGCACCCGGTGCAGCAGGCCTTCCTCGACCACGACGCCTTCCAGTGCGGCTACTGCACCCCCGGCCAGGTCTGCTCGGCCGTCGGCGTGCTGCAGGAGGTCGACCGCGGCTGGCCGAGTCACGCCACCGCCGACCTCACCGCCGATCCGCAGCTCACCGCCGACGAGGTCAGCGAGCGCATGAGCGGCAACCTCTGCCGCTGCGCCGCCTACGCGCACATCACCCCCGCGGTGCAGCAGGCCGGGGCCGCGCGGTGAAGCCGTTCGCCTTCGCCCGGCCGGGCAGCGTCGCCGAGGCGGTCCGCGACGTGGCCGCCGAGCCGAACGCCGTCTTCCTCGGCGGTGGCACCAACCTGGTCGACCACCTCAAGCTCGGCGTCGCCCGCCCCGACCTGGTCGTCGACGTCCGGACGCTCACCTCCCGCGAGATCACCGACACCGACGACGGCGGCCTGCTCGTCGGCGCGGCCGTCACCAACAGCGAGCTGGCCGCCGACCGGCGGGTGCGCGAGCGCTGGCCCGCTCTCGCCCAGTCGCTGCTGGCCGGCGCCACCGGGCAGCTGCGGAACCTCGCCACCGTCGGCGGCAACCCGCTGCAGCGCACCCGCTGCGTCTACTTCCAGGACGTCACCACCCCCTGCAACAAGCGCGAGCCCGGCAGCGGCTGCTCGGCCATCGGCGGCTACACCCGCTACCACGCGGTCCTCGGCGCGAGCGAGCAGTGCATCGCCACCCACCCCTCCGACATGGCGGTGGCGCTGACGGCGCTGGACGCCGTCGTCCACGTCGAGGGCCCGGACGGCGGGCGCACGGTCCCCTCCGGCGAGCTGCACCGGCTGCCCGGCGACGACCCGACCCGCGACACCGTCCTCGAGCACGGCGAGCTCATCACCGCGATCGAGCTGCCCGCGCTGCCGATGGCGCACCGCTCCACCTACCGCAAGGTCCGCGACCGGGCCTCCTACGCCTTCGCCCTGGTGAGCGTCGCCGCCGCGCTCGACCTCGCCGACGACGGCACCGTCCGCGACGCCCGCATCGCCCTCGGCGGCGTCGCGCACCGGCCGTGGCGGGCCACCCGCGCCGAGGAGGTGCTCCGCGGGCAGCGACCCACCGACGACGTCGCCCGCGCCGCCGCCGAGGCGGAGCTCGCCGACGCCACCCCCCAGCCGGGCATCGACGGCGGCAACGCCTTCAAGCTCCCGCTGGTCACCCGCACGCTCGCCGCGACCCTGCGGATCCTCACCGGCCGGGAGGGCTGACCCGTGACCGAGCTGCTGGAGCCGCGCGCGATCGGCCGCGACCTCGTCCGCCGGGACGGCGTCGAGAAGGTCCGCGGGACGGCCACCTACGCCTACGAGACGCCGGTCGAGTCGCCGGCCTTCTGCCACCCGGTCACCGCGACCGTCGTCCGCGGGACGATCACCGCCGTCGACAGCACGCAGGCCGAGGCGCTCGACGGCGTCCTCGCCGTCCTCACCCACGAGAACGCCGAGCGGCTGGCCTCGACCGACGACGCCGAGCTCGCGGTCCTCCAGTCCCCCGACGTCGCCTTCCGCGGGCAGGTCGTGGGCGTCGTCGTCGCCGAGACCTCCGAGGTCGCCCGGCAGGCCGCCGACCTGGTGCGCGTCAGCTACGACGAGCAGCCGCACGACACCGAGCTGTCGGAGAGCCGCGACGACCTCTACGCCCCGGAGAAGGTCAACCCCTCCTTCGACACCGACACCGTCCAGGGCGACGTCGACGCCGAGCTCGCCGCCAGCGCGGTGCGGGTCGAGCAGACCTACACGACGGCGATGGTGCACAACAACCCGCTGGAGCCGCACGCCTCCACGGCGCTGTGGGACGCCGCCGGCGGCGGGAAGCTCACCCTCTGGGACTCCACGCAGGGCGTGCACCCCGACCGCAAGACCGTCTGCACGGTCTTCGGCCTCGACCTCGAGCAGGTGCAGGTCGTGTGCCCCTACGTCGGCGGCGGCTTCGGCTCCAAGGGCACCCCGCACGCCAACGTCGTCCTGGTGACGATGGCCGCCCGCGCCCTGCCCGGCCGCGCGGTCAAGCTGGCCCTCACCCGCCAGCAGATGTTCACCCTCGCCGGCTACCGGACGCCCACCATCCAGCGCATCCAGCTCGGCGCCGACCGCGACGGCCGGATCCGGGCGCTGGCGCTCGACGTCGTCGAGCAGACCTCGCGGATCAAGGAGTTCGCGGAGCAGACCGGCGTCCCCGCCCGGATGATGTACACCGCCGCGGCCCGGCGGACGACGCACCGGCTGGCCGCCCTCGACGTCCCGGTGCCCTCGTGGTTCCGCGCGCCCGGCGAGTGCCCCGGCATGTTCGGCCCCGAGGTCGCCATGGACGAGCTGGCGTACGCGCTCGACGTCGACCCGGTCGAGCTGCGGGTCCGCAACGAGCCGGAGGTCGACCCGGAGACCGGCCAGCCGTGGTCGAGCCGGCACCTCGTCGAGTGCCTGCGCGAGGGCGCCGAGCGGTTCGGCTGGGCCGGCCGCGACCCGCGGCCCGGCGCGCGGCTCGAGGACGGCTGGCTGGTGGGCACCGGCGTGGCGGCGTCGGTCTACCCGACCTACCGGATGGCCCAGTCGACGGCGGCCATCCGCCACGAGGCCGGCCGCTACGTCGTCGAGATCGGCGCCGCCGACCTCGGCACCGGCGCGTGGACGGTGCTGCCGCAGATCGCCGCCGACGCCCTCGGGGTCGACGTCGACGACGTCGAGGTCCGCCTCGGCGACACCCGCTACCCCATCGCCTCGGTGGCCGGCGGCTCGTCGGGCACCAACACGTGGGGCTCGGCGATCGTCGTCGCCGCGCGGGAGTTCCGCGGCAAGTTCGGCCCGCGGCCGGAGGACGGCGACGAGGCGCAGGGTGCGGTGGACCAGGCCGGGAGCGACGACGAGCACGTCGCCGCCGCCTTCGGCGCGCAGTTCGTCGAGGCGCGGGTGCACGCCGACACCGGCGAGGTCCGTGTCCCGCGGTTGCTGGGCGTGTTCGCCTGCGGCCGGATCGTCAACCCGCGCACCGCCCGCTCGCAGTTCATCGGCGGCATGACCATGGGGCTGTCCATGGCGCTGCACGAGGACAGCGTCTGGGACCCGCGGGTCGGCCAGGTCGCCAACCACGACCTCGCCGAGTACCACGTGACGGTCAACGCCGACGTCGGCGACGTGCGGGCGCACTGGATCGACGAGCACGACCCGTACGTCAACGCCATGGGCGCCAAGGGCATCGGGGAGATCGGCATCGTCGGGACGGCGGCGGCGGTCTCCAACGCCGTCTTCTCCGCGACCGGGGTGCGGGTGCGGCAGCTGCCGATCACCCTGGACGCCGTGCTGCCCGGACTGCCCTGACCGGCGCGGCACCCGGTCGCCACGGTCCGCTGGTCGATCTACCGTGCTGGAGTGCCCGTGAAGGACCTGCAGGACCTCGTCCGTCGCCGCCTCTGGGAGGCGCGGCTGACGGTGTACGAGGCCTCCCGGCGTGCCCGGGGGGCCATCGCGCCCGAGGTGATCGAACGACTGGGCCGCACCGGCGGCCGGGCCTTCATCAGTGCCCGGCTGGCCGGGCACCTGGCCCGCGCGCTCGACGTGCCGGAGAACCGGGTCCGCCGCGCGGCGGACCTGCCCGAGGTGCACGACCCGCGGGTGGACGAGCCCACCGGCCCGCACCTGCGGCTGGTCACCAGCGACGGCTGAGCCGCGACCGGGTCGGCCCCGTCCGGGTCAGCCCCGCAGGACGCCGGCCAGGCGGCGCAGCCCCTCGGTGATCGTCGCCGGGGTGTTGGTGGTGAACGACAGGCGCAGCGTGGCGCGGTCCGGCGCCGCCGCGCAGGAGAACGGCGCCCCGGGCACGAAGGCGACGTCGGCGGCCAGCGCCCGGCGCAGCAGGTCCGCGGTGTCGACGTCGCCGGGCAGGCGGGCCCACACGAACATGCCGCCGTCCGGGTCCGACCACGTGCTGCCCTCCGGCAGGGTCGCGGGCAGCGCCGCGGCCATCGCGTCACGCCGCTCGCGGTAGGTCGCGCACAGCCGCCGCACGTGCGCGTCGAGGTCGGTGCGCGCCAGCCATACGGCTGCGGCGGCCTGGTCGATCGTCGAGGTGTGCAGGTCGGCGGCCTGCTTGGCCACCGTGAGCGGGGGCAGCAGGGCCGCCGGCGCGCGCAGCCAGCCCAGCCGCAGCCCGGGCGCGGCCAGCTTGGAGAAGCTGCCCAGGTGCAGCACGCGGTCGGCGGCGGCCGGGTGCGCGGCCAGCGGCGGGACCGGCTCGCCGCGGTAGCGCAGCTCGCCGTACGGGTCGTCCTCGACGATCCAGAAGCCGGCCCGGGCGGCGAGCTCGGCCACCGCGGCGCGGCGCTCCGCGGGCAGCGTGCGGCCGGTCGGGTTGGCGAAGGTGGGCACCAGGTAGAGCAGCGCGGGCCGCTCGCGGGCGACGACGTCGGCCAGCGCGTCGGGGTCGATGCCGTGCTCGTCGGAGGCGACGCCGACGACGCGGGCGCCGGCCAGCCCGAAGGCCTGCAGCGCCGCGAGGTAGGTGGGGTCCTCGACGGCGACCACCGCGCCGGGGTCGAGCAGCGCGGTGGTGACCAGGGTGAGCGCCTGCTGGGAGCCGGTGGTGACCAGCAGGTCGGGAGCGGCCGTGGGCAGCCCGCGGGCGGTCATCCGCTCGGCGACGCGGGCCCGCAGGTCGGGGTCGCCCTCGGTGGGCGCGTACTGCAGGCCGCGGCGGGCGCCCGGGCCGGCGAGGACGGCGTCGAACGCGGCCCGCAGGCCCTCGACGTCGAACAGCTCGGGAGCGGGCAGCCCGCCGGCGAAGGAGACCACCTGCGGCCGGTCGAGCAGCGCGAGCAGCTCGCGGACCGGGGAGCTGCCCACCCCGCGCAGCCGCCGGGCGGGCGCGGGCGGCGGGACGGCGGGGGAGGTCATGACGGCTCCGGGGCTCGACGGGCGCGGACGGCGGGCGGTGGACGCGGGAGGTGTGCCGCGCGGGCCGGGCCGGGGGCTGCCTGGTCGAGGAGCCGACGAGCACGGTACGCCCGGGACCCCGCCGCCGGCCGCGGCCCCCGTCCGGCGAGGCCGGCCGCGGCCCCCCGTCCGGCGGGGCGGGTGGGACCGGCGGGGCGGACCGGTCCGCGCGCCGCGTGAGGCACGCCACGCCCCGACCGCCCCGCGGACCGTCCGCGCAGGTCAGGGCCGTGCTGCAGGGCCCGTATACGTCGTCCGGGGGGAGGCGCGCGGGAGGCGGCCGGTTGGGCGTGTCTCCGGCGGCGCAGGCAGGATGGGTCCCGAGATGGCGAGCGCAGCACGGGCCGGGGCGGTCGCCCCGCAGACGACCAGCCGACCGCTCCGGGCGTGGCAGCAGGCCGCTCTGGACAGGTACGAGGAGCAGGCGCCCAAGGACTTCCTGGTCACCGCGACCCCCGGCGCGGGCAAGACGACCTTCGCGCTGACGCTGGCCACGCGGCTGCTGCAGCGGCGCGAGGTCGCCCGCGTGATCGTCGTCTGCCCCACCGACCACCTGCGGCTGCAGTGGGCCGACGCCGCCGACCGGCTGGGCATCGTGCTCGACCCGGGGCTGACCAACGCCGTCGGCCCCGTGCGCGCCGGCACCCAGGGCTACGTGACCACCTACGCGCAGGTCGCCGGCAAGCCGATGCTGCACGCCGCCCGCGCCACCGCCGTCAAGACGCTGGTCATCCTCGACGAGGTCCACCACGCCGGCGACGGCCTGTCCTGGGGCGAGGCGGTCGAGGAGGCCTACGGCTTCGCCGCGCGCCGGCTGTGCCTGACCGGGACGCCGTTCCGCACCAAGGCCGACGAGCGCATCCCCTTCGTGCGCTACGAGGAGGACGGCTTCGAGGGCGACGACGGCGAGGGCGGGATGGGCCTGGTCAGCCGCGCCGACTACACCTACGGCTACAAGGAGGCGCTGGCCGACAGCGTCGTCCGGCCGGTCGTGTTCGCCGCCTACACCGGCACCTCCCGCTGGCGGAACTCCGCCGGCGAGGTGGTCGCGGCCTCGCTGTCGGAGGCCGGCACCCGCTCGGTGGAGATGGCCGCCTGGCGCACCGCGCTGGACCCCAAGGGCCAGTGGGTGCCGCACGTCATCGCCGCCATGGACGACCGGATCACCCACCTGCGCGAGGACGGCGGCATGCCCGACGCCGCCGGGCTGATCCTCGCCAGCGACCAGGACGACGCCCGCGCCTACGCCAAGATCGTCCGGCGGGTGACCGGCAAGGCGCCCGAGCTGATCCTCTCCGACGACCCCAAGGCGTCGAAGAAGATCGAGCGCTTCGCCGCCGGGTCGGCCCGGATCGCCGTCTGCGTCCGCATGATCTCCGAGGGGGTCGACGTGCCGCGGGCCGCCGTCCTCGCCTGGATGACCTCCTACCGGACGCCGCTGTTCTTCGCCCAGGCCGTCGGCCGCGTCGTCCGCGCCCGGGCGTCGCACGAGACGGCGACGGTGTTCCTCCCCGCCGTCCGGCCGCTGCTGGGGCTGGCCGCCTCCCTGGAGAAGGAGCGCAACCACGTCATGCCGCCGCCCAAGGCGGCCGACCCCGAGGCGCTCGACCTCGACCCGCTGCCGCCGAAGGAGCGCGAGCCGGTCGGGCTCAAGCAGTGGGAGGCGCTGGAGGCCGACGCCCGGTTCGCGCACGTGCTGCACGGCGGGACGGCGCACACCGGCGAGGGCGCCGGCCCGGTCGCGGTCGCGCCGGAGGACGAGGACTTCCTCGGCATCCCCGGCCTGCTCACCGCCGAGCAGACGGCGTCGCTGCTGGCCCGCCGCGACGACGAGCTGCGACTGCGGATCGCCCAGCGCGCCCACCTCGACGACGACACCGGCGAGCTCCCGCTGGTCGAGGACCACCCCGACGAGGACCTCGCCGATGACGCTGCCGGCCGCTCGTGGCGCGACGCCGCCGAGCTGCGCCGCGAGATCAACCGGCTGGTCGCCCGGGTCGCGGCCAAGACCTCCCGGCCGCACGGGGTGGTGCACACCGAGCTGCGCAAGTCCGTGCCCGGTCCGCCGTCGGCCTCGGCGTCGGTCGACGTGCTGCGCGCCCGCCGCGAGCGCCTGCGCACCATGCTCTGACACTGCGGTCCCACCGCCGCACCGCGGCCACGTGCCGTCCCCGACCTGCGCTGGGCCGCTGCGTCGCTCGATCGCGGGACCGGACGGCCCTACCCCGTGGGCAGCAGGCCCTTGGCGGCGGCGAGGGCGACGGCCTCGGTGCGGCTGCCGGCGCCGAGCTTGGCCAGGATGTTGCTCACGTGCACGCTCGCGGTCTTCTCGCTGATGTGGAGCTCGCTGCCGATCTGCCGGTTGGTGCGGCCGCGGGCCAGCAGGGCGAGCACCTCCGCCTCGCGCGGGGTGAACACCGCCGCCGTCTCGACGACGCGGCCGCTGCCGGGGAGCTCCAGGCGCGCCCGGCGGGCCAGCGCGGTCACCGCGGCCAGCAGCGGCGCCGCGCGGAGGGAGCGGGCGGTGGTGGCGGCCGCCCGCAGCGGCTCGGCCGCCCCCGAGCGGTCCCCCGCGGCGACCAGTGCCTCGGCCAGCCGCCACCGGCTGCGGGCCTGCTCGTACCCGTGCCCGTAGCCGAACGCCGCCACCGCCGCCGCCCACAGCTCCGGGGCCGCCCGGCCGGCCAGCCGCGCGGCCTCCGCCTCCAGCCGTGCGATCCACGCCGCCGCCTCGACGCCGTACCCGCCGACCTCGCGCCGGTGGTCGGCGACCGCCGCCCGGGCCAGCCCGACGAGCTCCTCCCCCGCCGCGGTCCACCGGCCTCCGGCGGCGGTGTCACCGGTCAGCCGGGCGCCGGCGGCGGCGTCGCCGACGGCCGCGAGCGCGGTGACCGCCAGGCGGACGACGGCGAGGCGCTCGGCGCCCCACAGCTCCCGCAGCCGCACGTCTGCGGCCCGGGCGGTGGCCAGCGCGGCGGCCGGGTCCGGCGTCCACGCGGCCAGCTCGATCTCCGCGCCGGCGGTCGACACCAGCAGCAGCGCGTGCGCCTCCAGCCGGCGCACCAGCCCGCGCGCCCACGCGATCCGCGCCGCGGCCTCCGGGTCGCCGCGGCCTACCCGCACCAGCAGGCCCGCGGCCCGCACGTGCGCCGCCATCTCCGGCACCCGGGCCAGCCGGTCGGCCAGCGCCAGGGCGCCGTCCCAGTCGCCGAGGGCGTACCGGGACAGGACGCCGAGGTGGCGCAGCTCCGCGGCGTAGAACGACCACTCGACGCCGAGCTCGTGGGCCCGCGCCAGCCCGGTGTCGCTCCAGCGCAGCGTCTCCTCCGCGGCGCCGTCCTCGTGGGCGACGATCGCCAGGTTGAACAGCACCCGCATCTCGACGTCGGTGTCGCCCGAGCGGCGGGCGCGGGCCAGCGCCTCCTCCAGCCGGGCCGGCAACTCCGCGCCGCCGCGCGAGCGGGCCAGCGAGACCGCGACGTCGGCCCACGCGCTGTCCAGACCGAGGACGTCGGCGGCGGCCAGCGCCTCCTCGGCCGCCGCCTCCGCCTCCGCACGGCGGCCCACCTCGAAGCAGGTGCGGGCATGGCTGGCCGCCGCCCAGGTGCGCACCGGCGACGGCGGCGCCGCGGGTACCAGCGCCATCGCCGCGGTGCTCTCCCGCAGCGCGGAGGCCTGGTCCTCGACGCGGGCGAGTGCCTGCGCCAGCGTGTAGTGCACGCGGGCCCGCAGCGCGCGGTCGCCGTCGGGGCCCAGCACGTCCAGCGCCGCACGCAGCAGTGCGACCGCCCGGTGCAGCTCCCCGCTGCGGCGGGCGGCGGCCGCGGTGTCGAGCAGCAGCTCGGCCTGCCCGCGGCCGGTCCGGTCGGCCGCGTCGGGCACGGCCGGCCACAGCGCCAGCGCCGTCTCCAGGTGCTGCAGCTGCTCGGCCGGCGCGCCCACCCGGCGGGCCTCGTCGGCGGCCTCCAGCGAGGCGGTCAGCGCGCCGGCCAGGTCGTTGCTCTCCCGCAGGTGGTGGGCCCGCTCGGCGGCGGTGCCGGCGCCCGGGACGGCGGCCAGCTGGGCGGCGACGGCGGCGTGCAGCCGCACCCGCTCGCCGGGCAGCAGGTCGGCCAGCACCGCCTCGCGCAGCAGCGCGTGCCGGAAGCGGTAGGCGCCGTCGGGCGAGACCACCAGCAGGTGGGAGTGCACCGCCTCGGCCAGCGCCCGCTCCAGCTCGGCCGCGGCCAGGCCGCCGACGGCGGCCACCAGCTCGTGCCGCACCCGCCGGCCGGCGACCGCAGCCACCCGCAGCACCTGCTGGGCGGCCGGTCCGAGCTGCTCGACCCGGGCCAGCAGCACGTCGGTGAGGCCCAGCGGCAGGGTCTCCCCCGCCAGGCCGGCGGCCAGCAGCTCCTCGGCGTAGAAGGCGTTGCCCTCGGCGCGGGCCACCACGTCGTCCACCGTGCGGTCGGGCACGCCGGCGGCCAGGCCGCGCACCAGCTCCTCGACGGCGGCGTCGGGGAGCGGGCCGAGGTCGAGCCGCTCGACGCCGGGCAGCCGCACCAGCTCGGCCAGCAGCGGCCGCAGCGGGTGGCGGCGGTGCAGGTCGTCGGAGCGGTAGGAGGCCACCACGGCGACCGGCTCGTCGGCCAGCCGGGCGAGCAGGTAGCGCAGCAGGTCGCGGCTGGAGCGGTCGGCCCAGTGCAGGTCCTCCAGCACCACCAGCAGCGGGGCGTCGGCCGCGAGCCCGGCCAGTGCGGCGGCGACCGCCTCGAACAGCTGCAGCCGGCCGTCGTCGACCGGCGGCCGCAGCGCCCCGACCGGGCTCGCGAGGTCGGGGGCGTCGGGTCCCGCGGCCGCGGCCGCGCGGGCGGCGAACGGCCCGGCCGCGCCGTCGCCGAGGTCGGCGGCGACCGGGCGCAGCAGGTCGACGAAGGGCAGGTAGGGCAGGCCGACCTCCCCGAGGTCGACGCAGTGACCGGTGAGCACCCGCAGCCCGCGGTCGGCGGCGCGGGCCGCCAGCTCGTCGAGCAACCGGGACTTGCCGACGCCGGCGTCCCCGGCCACCAGGACGGCGCAGCCGCGGCCGGCCCGCGCACGGTCGACGGCGGCGAGGAGGGTGGCCAGCTCGTCGGGCCGGCCCACCAGGGGTCGCTCGTCCCACCGCGGCACGCCGCCGATCGTGGCACGGGCCGCCGACACCGCCGTGAGCGTGCTCAGCGGGCCCGTCGCGTCCGCCACGGGCCGCGGCGGGTGCGGGTGCCGCGGCCGATCGCCCGCAGGAGGTCCCGCCGGTAGGCCAGCTCGGCCTCGAGTCCGGGGTTGGGGTAGGTGGTGTGCACGGCCGTCTCCTCGTGTCGTCGTCCCGGGGTGGACGGCGACCACGGTCGGCCTGAGGAGGTGCCCGGGACATCGGGCGACCGGGCGGTCCTCGGAGGCCGCGGCCCGTCTGAGGGGCCTCAGGCGCACCTCAGCGCAGGTCGGTGCCCTTCGTCTCGCGCAGGGTGAGGACGGCCAGGAAGGTGATCACCGCGGCGACGGCGACGTACCAGAAGAAGACCGTCGGCACGTCCCGGTTGGACAGGGCGGTGATCACCAGCGGCGCGGTGCCGCCGAAGATGGCGACGGTGAGGTTGTACCAGGCGCCGATGCCGGTGGCCCGCAGCTCCGTGGGGAACAGCTCGCTCATGATCGCCGGCGCCAGGGAGGCCATCGCCGCGTACAGGGCCAGCCCCACGCAGAAGACGACGATCAGCGAGAGCAGGTCGTCGCGCACCAGGTAGGACAGCGGGACGACGAGCACCGCCGTCGCCGCCGCCCAGGTGAGCAGCACCGGCTTGCGGCCCACCCGGTCCGACAGCGCGCCGTAGGGGTAGCACAGCGCGATGAACAGCGCGGTGCCGATCGACAGCGCGATGAACACGTCGTTGCCGTCGGCGTCGCGGAAGTTGATCGCGAACGGCGTCAGGGCGCTGAAGAACGTGTAGTACGACAGCGTGTTGAGCAGGGTGATCGCGCACAGCTGCAGCACCGAGCGGGGGTGCTCGCGGATCGTGCGCAGCAGCGGGTGGGTGGTGGCCCGCGCCTTCTCGGCGTTCTCCTCGAAGCTCTCGCTCTCGGTCAGCGACCGCCGCAGCCACAGGCCGACCAGCCCGAGCAGGCCGCCGACGGCGAAGGCGATCCGCCAGCCGTAGGACTCCAGCTGCCCCTGGTCGAGCACCCCGGTGAGCAGGACGCCGAGCAGCGAGGCCAGCAGCAGCGCCGACCCGGTGGAGATGTAGAAGAACGCCGAGTACCGGCCGCGGCGCTCGGGCGGGGCGATCTCGGCCAGGTAGGCCGAGGCGCCGGAGACCTCGCCGCCGAGGCTGAGGCCCTGGGCGATGCGGGCCACCAGCAGCAGCACCGGCGCCAGCCACCCGACCTGCTCGTAGGTGGGCAGGATCGCGATCACCAGCGAGCCGCCGGCCATGAGCAGGATGGTCAGCAGCATGCCGGCCTTGCGGCCGCGCAGGTCGGCGAAGCGGCCGATGAGGACCCCGCCCAGCGGCCGGAAGAAGAACGCCAGCGCGTAGGTCGACGTCGTGCCGATCAGCGCCAGCGCCCGGTTCTCCGAGGGGAAGAACTGACCGGCGAAGTAGACGAGGAAGGTCGCGTAGACCGTCCAGTCGAACCACTCGACGGCGTTGCCGATGCTCGCCGAGACCAGCGTCTTCACCGGCAGCCGGTGCCGTTCGTCCGCCGCCTGCTGCCGAGCCGTCTGCGCCATGGACGGCAGGCTAGTGACCGCGGACACGGTCGGCGCGGTGAGCGCGACGGCCGGGAGGGGACGAGGCTGGGGACGACGAGAGGAGCCCCCCGTGCCCGACCTGCCCCCGACCGTCTTCGTCCTCTTCGGTTCCACCGGTGACCTGGCCGCCCGCATGGTGCTGCCGGCCTTCGACCAGCTCGACCGGCGCGGGCTGCTGCCCCGGGACTGGCGGCTGGTCGGCAGCGGCCGCGGCGAGCGGTCCGACGACGACTTCCGGCAACTGGTCCGCGACGCGCTCGCCGAGCACGGGGACGGCGAGCCGTCGCCCGGCCTGCTCGACCGGCTGCGCTTCGCCGGCGGCGGCCACACGCCCGAGGACCCCGGGCAGCTGGTCGACGTCGTCGCGCAGGCCCGCGGGGAGCTCGGCGACGGCGTCTCGCTCGTGCACTACCTCGCCATCCCGCCCGAGGCCTTCGAGGGCACCACCCGGGCGCTGCACACCCACGGCCTGACCGAGGGCGCCCGCGTCGTCTACGAGAAGCCCTACGGCACCTCCCCCGACGGCTTCCGCGAGCTCGACGAGCTGGTGCACTCGGTGCTCGACGAGGAGCAGGTCTTCCGCATCGACCACTTCCTCGGCAAGGAGGGCACCCAGGACCTGCACGTCCTGCGCTTCGCCAACGGCCTGTTCTCCTCGGTGTGGGACCGCGAGCACGTGGCGCAGGTGCAGGTCGACGTCCCCGAGACCCTCGACGTCGCCGACCGGGCGGAGTTCTACGACGCCACCGGCGCGGTGCTCGACATGCTGGTCACCCACCTGTTCCAGGTGGCGGCGGAGGTGGCGATGGAGCCGCCGGCCTCGCTGGCGCCGGGCGACCTGCAGGAGGCCCGGGAGGCGGTCCTGGCCGCGTTCCGGCCGCTGGCGCGCGAGGACGTCGTCCTGGGGCAGTTCGAGGGCTACCGCGACCTCGACGACGTCGCCGACGACAGCACCACCGACACCTTCGTGGCGGCCCGGCTGTGGGTGGACACCGACCGGTGGCGCGACGTGCCCTTCCTGCTGCGCACCGGCAAGCGGATGGCCGAGAGCCAGCAGCGGGTGACGCTGGTGATGCGCCGGCCCGACGGTCCGGTCGGCGCCGTCCCCGGCGGGGGCAACACCGTGTCGCTGTCGCTGTCGGGCGCCGGTGAGCTCGACCTCGGGCTGGTCACCAAGCAGCCCGGCCCCGCCCTGGAGCTGGCGGTGGCGAAGGCGTCGCTGGACCTGGGCAAGGTGGCCGGCGGCGAGCCGCTGCCGGCCTACGCCTCGCTGATCCACGACGTGCTGGTGGGCGACCGGTCGCTGTTCACCACCAGCGCCGGGCTGGCGCAGACCTGGCGGGCGGTGCGGCCGGTGCTCGACGACCCGCCGGAGGTGCGGCCCTACGCGCCCGGCTCGTGGGGGCCCGAGGCGGCGCAGGAGCTGGCCGACCCGTGCGGGTGGGCGCTGGGGAGCTGAGGTCCGGACCGGGCTCTGGTCGCCTCGCGGCGAGTTGCACGACGCGGCTCCAGGCCCCCGACCGAGGTCGGGGCGGTGGTCCGTGAAGGCGGTATCCAATTGGCACCCGGGGACACAGAGTCGCCCGGTCCGGACGACACCGACCGTACCCCGCCCCCGGCCGCCCCACACCCGGACCGCGTGGGTGCCAGACTCCCGCCGTGGCCGACCTGACCCGCGCCGAGGCCGCCGTCCTGGACGCCGTCGACGAGACGGCGGCCGTCGGCCTGCTGTGCCGCCTGGTGGCCGTCCCCTCGGTCGGCGGGACCGCGGCCGAGAGCGAGGTGCAGTCCCTGGTCGCCGGCGAGCTGGAGCTGCTCGGCTGCGACGTCGACCGCTGGCCGATCGACCTGGCCGCGGCCGCCACCGCGCCCGACGCGCCCGGCCAGGAGGTCGACCGGGAGGAGGCGTGGGGCGTGGTCGGCACGCTGCCCGGCCACTCGTCGGACCCCGCGGACGGCGACCCGGCGCTGGTGCTGTGCGGGCACTCCGACGTCGTCCCGACCGGCGACCGGGCGCTGTGGGCCGGTGACCCGTTCACCCCGCGGCTGGCCGGCGGCGCGGTGCACGGCCGGGGCTCCTGCGACATGAAGGGCGGGCTCGCCGCGGCCCTGGCCGCCCTCGCGGCGGTGCGGGCGGCGGGGGTGCGGCTGCGCCGGCCGGTCGCCGTGCACAGCGTGGTCGGTGAGGAGGACGGCGGCCTGGGCGCGTGGGCGACGCTGGCCCGCGGCCACCGCGGCGACGCGTGCGTCATCCCCGAGCCCACCGACGGCGCCGTCGTCACCGCCGCGGCCGGGGCGCTGACCTTCCGGCTGGAGGTGACCGGTGCCGCCGCGCACGCCGCGATGCGCGACCGCGGGGTCAGCGCCGTGGAGCTGTTCGCCGAGCTGCACGCCGACCTGCGCGCGTTCGAGGCCGACCGGCAGCGCGACGCCGACCCCCGCTTCGCCGGGGAGCGGTACCCGTTCGGGTTGTCGGTCGGCACCGTGCGCGCCGGCGACTGGGCCTCCACGGTGCCCGACCGGCTGGTCGCCGAGGGCCGCTACGGGGTGCGGCTGGGCGAGCCGGTCGAGGCCGCCCGAGCGGCGTTCGAGGCGCGGGTCGCCGCCTTCTGCGCCGGGCACCCGTGGCTGGCCGCGCACCCGGTGCAGGTCACCTGGACCGGCGGCGTCTTCGCCGGCGGCGAGCTGCCGCCCGGTTCGGCGCTGCTCGGCCAGGTGCGCGACGCCGTCGTCGACGCCGGCGGGCCGCTCCCGCCCGAGCGCGCGGTGTCCGCCGGCACCGACCTGCGCCTCTACGCCGCCGCGGGTGTCCCGGCGCTGCACCTCGGGCCCGGTGACCTGCACCTGGCCCACGGCCCGGCCGAGCGGGTGCCCGTCGCCGAGGTGACCGCCGTCGCCCGCGCGCTGGCGCTGCTCACCCTCCGCCGCTGCGGGGTCGCGTGATCGGGTACGAGGAGTTCGCGGCGCTGACCGAGGACTCCCCCACCGCGCGCACCGAGTGGGCCGCCGTCGTCGCCGCCTGGAGCGAGCCGCACCGCCGCTACCACGACCTGCACCACCTGGCCGCCGTGCTGGGGCTGGTGGGCGAGCCGGGCGCCCACGCCGCCGACCCGGCCGCCGTCGCGCTGGCCGCCTGGTACCACGACGTCGTCTACGACCCCCGCCGCGACGACAACGAGCAGGTCAGCGCCGAGCGGGCGCGCGCCGGGCTGCGCGGCCTGGTGCCCGGCCCGCGCCTGGAGGAGGTGGTCCGGCTGGTGCTGCTGACCGCCGGGCACGACCCCGCCCCCGGCGACACCGACGGCGCGGTGCTCTGCGACGCCGACCTCGCCGTCCTGGCCGGGCCGCCGGACGCCTACGCCGCCTACGCCTCGGCGGTGCGCGCCGAGTACGGGCACCTGTCCGACGAGGCCTTCACCGCCGGCCGGATCGCCGTTCTCGAGCACCTGCTGGCGCTGCCGGCGCTCTACCGGCTCCCGGCGGTCGCGGGCGCCTGGGAGCCGCGGGCGCGGGCCAACCTCACCGCGGAACTCGGTCTGCTCCGGACCCGCGCTTCCGGACCCGCAGCCCCGCCCCCACCAGCCGGGTGAGCAGCTCGCGGGCGCCGACCGGCTGCGCCCCGGCGGAGACGGCGACGTCGTAGAGCTCCTCGGGGACGTCGTAGTGGTCGCCCTGGAACGCCCGCCGGGGGATGCCCAGCTCGGCGGTGACGAAGGCGTGCAGCTCCTCGTAGCTGACGTCGCTGACCAGGTGCGACCACCGCCGGCCGCGCCAGGGCCAGACCGGGGAGTCGATGAGCACCGCCACCGGGTCAGTCTGCCGCGCCCCGGCTAGCGTCGTCGGGGTGAGCAGGGAGATCCGCTGGGGCGTCGTCGGGCCGGGGCGCATCGCGCAGAGCGTGATGGGCGACTTCGCGCACGTCCCCGACGCCCGGCCGGTGGCCGTGGCCTCGCGGTCGGCCGACCGGGCCGCCGCCTTCGCCGGGCAGCACGGGCTGGAGCGGGCGTACGGCTCCTATGCCGAGATCCTCGCCGACCCCGACGTCGACGTCCTCTACGTCGCGACCCCGCACCCGCAGCACCACGCGGTCGCGCTGGCCGCGATCGACGCCGGCAAGGCACTGCTGGTCGAGAAGACGTTCACCGCGACGACGGCCGGTGCCCGGGAGGTGGCCGACGCCGCCCGCGCGAACGACGTCTTCGTCATGGAGGCGATGTGGACGCGCTTCCAGCCCGCCGTCGTCGCGCTGCGGGACCTGGTCGCCGACAGCGCCATCGGCGAGGTCCGCTCGGTGCAGGCCGACCTCGGCGTCGACCGCGCCTACGACCCCGCCGACCGGCTGTTCGCCCTCGAGCTCGGCGGCGGGGCGCTGCTCGACCTCGGCGTCTACGTCGTCTCCTTCGCCCAGATGCTGCTCGGCGCGCCCGACACCGTCACCGCCGTCGGCTCGATCTTCCCGACGGGGGTCGACGCCGAGGCCGGGCTGCTGCTCGGGTGGGACGACGGGCGCACCGCCACGCTGACCACCTCGCTGCGCTACCCGACCCCCGGGCAGGCGCGGGTCTTCGGCACGGAGGGGTGGATCGACGTCCTCCCCCGCTTCCACCACCCGGACACGATCGTGCTGCACCGCACCGGCGCCGAGCCGGAGACGATCACCCGCCGTCCCGACGGGGTCGGCTACTCCCACGAGCTGGCCGAGGTCACCGCCTGCCTGCAGGCCGGCCGCACGGAGAGCGCGGTTGTGCCGCTGGCCGACACCCTCGCCGTCCAGGACGTCCTGGGCCGCGCCGCCGAGCAGCTCGGGGTCACCCACCGGGAGGATCCTGCCGCGTTGTGACCGTGGCCCCCTGCAGGGCCCCGCAATGAGCTTGCGAGTGGTGGGGGGCAGGGGGTCCTTCAGGGTTCAAGTTCTCGGCTGTGATGCCGAACACCAGGGCATGCCGCTGCTGACGGGACTGACCACCGTCCTCGCCAAGATCACCTCTGCCTCCGCCGTGGCCCAGGCCGCGGCAGGAGTGGGCATCGCCGTCGTCGGGGTCACCGGCGCCGGCGCCACGGGGGTCCTCCCCGGTCCGGTCCAGGACGGCGTCGCCGGCGTCCTGGAGACCGTGACGCCGTTCGACCTGCCCGACTCGGCCGACGACGACGCCGCGGCCACCACCGACGACGACGCGGGGACCGATCCGGCCGCCGTCTCCCCCACTCCCACGCCGGCCGCACCGACCCCGGACGCCCCGGACGCCGGCGACACCCCCGGCTCCGACGACGCGCCCTCCGCCGAGCACCCGGCCGGCTCGCCCGGCTCGGACGCCTCGGTCGACGCCCCCGACGACTCCGCCGGGCGGCCCTCCGCCGTCCCGACGCGGACCCCGGCTGCGCCGGACCCCTCCGACCACTCCGGCTCCGGCCCCGACTCCGGCCCGGGGTCGACCACTCCGGGCTCCGGCTCGGACCCCGGCCCGGGCTCCGGCTCCGGTCGCGACCACCCCGAGGACGACGCCGTCCCCTCCGTCGCCGCACCCGGTGCCGGCTCCCACGACGACGAGTCGCACGACTCCGGCACCGACTCCACGAGCGACCTCGACGACTCCGGCGAGGACGGCTCCGGCCACGACGGGTCCGGCTCGGGCCGCTCCGGCTCGGGCCGCTCCGGCTCGGGCGGCTCCGGCTCGGGCGGCTCGGACTCCTCCGGTCACGGCGGCGGGGACGACTGACCCTCAGGCCGCCGTCCAGGCCAGGCCGCTCGCCTGCTCGGGTGTGGGCACCCGGGTGGGTGTGCGGCCGGCGTGGCGGACGGCGCCGGCCAGCGCCACCGCGTCCGCGACAGCCGCCCCGCCGGGGTCGTTGTTGAGGTAGACGACCACGTCCTCGTCGTCGGTCCAGGTGGCCGCCAGCCGCTGGGCCCACTCCTCGAGCACCGCCGTGGGGTAGCCCCAGCCCTCGGCGCCGGTGTGCAGCCGCAGGTAGCCCCAGCCGGTGGTGCGCCACAGCGGCGTGACCGGCCGCTCGGCCCGGTCGGCCCAGCACAGGGCCGCGCCGTAGCGCTCCAGCAGGTCGCGGACCTCGTCGGTCCACCAGGTGTCGTGCCGGGGCTCGACGGCCACCCGGACGCCGGGCGGGAAGCAGGCGAGGCAGTCGCGCAGCAGGCCGGCGTCGGCCTTGAGCGTGGGCGGCAGCTGCAGCAGGACGACGTCGAGCCGGTCGCCGAGCCCCTCGGCGTGCTGCAGCAGGCGGGCCACCGGCTCCTCGGGCTCGCGCAGCCGCTTGACGTGGGTGAGGAACCGGCTGGCCTTGACCGCCCAGCGGTAGTCGGCCGGCGTCCGCTCGCGCCAGGCGGCGAAGGTGTCGCGCTCGGGCAGCCGGTAGAACGCCGCGTTGCTCTCCACGGTCGCGAAGTGCCGCGCGTGGTGCTCCAGCCAGAGCCGCTGCGGCAGCCGCTGCGGGTAGAAGCGGCCGCGCCAGTCGCGGTACTGCCACCCCGACGTCCCGATCACCACGGCCACGGCGTCGACCTACCCGGCGCCGTCCCGGCCGACGCACCGCCGGCCGCCCGTGATCACCTCGGGTGCAGTGGGGCCTCCTCCGTGCCGAGGACCCGCTGGACCCGAGGTGATCACGACATCACCGCAGGGCGGTGGCCCGGACGGGGTCCGGCAGACGCCGGCAGGGGCGGCCCGCCGAAGCGGACCACCCCTGCCGGGCAGTGCTGGTGGTGCTACGGGGTGGCCGGACTCAGAAGTCCATGCCGCCCATGCCGCCGTCGCCACCGGGCATGGCCGGAGCGGCCTTCTCCGGCTTGTCGGCGATGACGGCCTCGGTGGTGAGGAACAGCGCCGCGATGGAGGCGGCGTTCTGCAGCGCCGAGCGGGTGACCTTGGCCGGGTCGATGATGCCGGCCGCGACCAGGTCCACGTACTCGCCGGTGGCGGCGTTGAGGCCGTTGCCCACCTCGGAGTTGCGCACCTTCTCCGCGACGACGCCGCCCTCGAGGCCGGCGTTGACGGCGATCTGCTTCAGCGGCGCCTCGAGCGCGACGCGCACGATGTTGGCACCGGTGGCCTCGTCACCCTCGAGCTCGAGCTTCTCGAACGCGACGGTGGTGGCCTGCGCCAGGGCGACGCCACCACCGGCGACGATGCCCTCCTCGACGGCGGCCTTGGCGTTGCGCACCGCGTCCTCGATGCGGTGCTTGCGCTCCTTGAGCTCGACCTCGGTCGCGGCGCCGGCCTTGATGACGGCGACGCCACCGGCCAGCTTGGCCAGGCGCTCCTGCAGCTTCTCGCGGTCGTAGTCGGAGTCCGACTTCTCGATCTCGGCGCGGATCTGGTTCACCCGGCCGGCGATCTGGTCGCTGTCACCGGCGCCCTCGACGATCGTCGTCTCGTCCTTGGTGACGACGACCTTGCGGGCGCGGCCCAGCAGCTCGACGCCGGCGTTGTCCAGCTTGAGGCCGACCTCCTCGCTGATGACCTGGCCACCGGTGAGGATGGCGATGTCGGTCAGCATGGCCTTGCGGCGGTCGCCGAAGCCGGGGGCCTTGACGGCCAGCGACTTGAAGGTGCCGCGGATCTTGTTCACGACCAGGGTCGCGAGGGCCTCGCCCTCGACGTCCTCGGCGATGATGGCCAGCGGCTTGCCCGACTGCATGACCTTCTCCAGCAGCGGGAGCAGGTCCTTGACCGAGCTGATCTTGCTGTTGACGACGAGCACGTACGGGTCGTCGAGGACGGCCTCCATGCGCTCGGCGTCGGTGACGAAGTAGGGCGAGATGTAGCCCTTGTCGAAGCGCATGCCCTCGGTGAGCTCGAGCTCGAGGCCGAAGGTGTTGCTCTCCTCGACGGTGATGACGCCTTCCTTGCCGACCTTGTCCATCGCCTCGGCGATGAGCTCGCCGATGGCCGGGTCGGCGGCGGAGATCGACGCGGTGGCGGCGATCTGCTCCTTGGTCTCGACGTCCTTGGCGGTCGAGAGCAGGTGGTCGGTGACCGAGGCGACGGCCTTCTCGATGCCCTTCTTCAGGGCCATCGGGTTGGCGCCGGCGGCGACGTTGCGCAGACCCTCGCGGACGAGCGCCTGGGCGAGCACGGTGGCGGTGGTGGTGCCGTCACCGGCGACGTCGTCGGTCTTCTTCGCGACCTCCTTGACCAGCTCGGCGCCGATCTTCTCCCAGGGGTCCTCGAGCTCGATCTCCTTGGCGATGCTCACACCGTCGTTGGTGATGGTGGGAGCGCCCCACTTCTTCTCGAGGACGACGTTGCGGCCCTTGGGGCCGAGCGTCACCTTGACGGCGTCGGCGAGGGTGTTCATGCCCCGCTCGAGACCGCGGCGCGCCTCTTCCTCGAAGGCGATCATCTTGGCCATGTGGTGATGTCCTCCATGCATGGATCGCTGCACGGCCGGGACCGGCGCCCGCGACGGACGACACCGGCGCCGCGGGCGCTCACGTGGCCCGCGCTCCAGTGCCTCACCGTTCCGACCTGATTGGCACTCGGCACTGTCGAGTGCCAATCCGAAGTCTGGCACTCGCCCCTGCCGAGTGCAAGAACGGGGGGTGGCCGCGGGCGGTTCCCCACCTCCGCTGGGCTCCGTCAGCGCAGGGGGACCTCCGCCGAGGCCGGGGACGTCGCCCGGGCCCCGGCGCGGTCGCGTGTCTCCTGACGGGCCAGGGTCGCCGTCTCGAGCCACAGCAGGAGCGCCGGCGACAGGCGCATGAGCCGCCACAGCACCCGCGCCTGCCGCGGGGCCACGATCAGCGCCCGGTTGCGGTCGATCCCCCGCAGCACGTCGGTGGCCAGCGCGTCGGCGGGGTAGAGCCGCCCTCCGCTCATCCGGGTGATCGCGGCGCGGGTGTCGGTCGCCTCGGCGGTCGGCACGCGCGGCAGGTCCGCCGGCATCCCCTTGTCGAGGATCGGGGTGTCGATGCCCCCTGGGCAGACCACGCTCACCCGGACCCCCCGCCGCGCCGCCTCGCCGCGCAGGCTGAGGGACAGCCCGACCACCGCCCACTTCGTCGTCGCGTAGGGGGCCATGCCCGGTCCCGGCAGGAGACCGGCCAGCGACGCGGTGTTGACGATGTGGCCGTGTCCCTGCCGCAGCATCAGGGGGTAGGCGGCCTGCACCCCGTGCACCACCCCGCGCAGGTTGACGTCGACGGTCCGGTCCCAGTGGGCCGGGCTGAGTTCCTCCACCGGTCCGCCGATCCCGAGGCCGGCGTTGTTGACCAGCAGGTCCAGCCGGCCGTGCCGCTCCGCGGTCTCGTCGACCAGCGCGGCGACCGCGTCGGCGTCGCGCACGTCGACGGCAGCCGCCGTGGCCGTGCCGGGTCCGGTGGCGCGCAGCCCTTCCGCGGTCCCCTCGGCTGCCGCGCCGTCGACGTCGGCGAGGACCACCTGGTCCCCACGACGCACCAGCGCCGCGCCCAGGGCTCGTCCGATCCCGGATGCACCACCCGTGACGATCGCGATGCGCGACATGGCACCCCCTCGTCCCCCGGCGCCGGCCGCGCCTCCTGCGGCAGCCTCCCGCGGCGAGGAGCCCGGGGCCACACCCCGCCGCACGGCGGCCGGCCGCGGAGCACCGGGAGGAGGACACCGCGGGCACACGGCACCGAGGCCCGGCTCCCCTGTCGGGGACCCGGGCCTCGGTGGGCGTGCAGAGGTGGTTCTCAGGCGGTGCGGACCGCGTCGGCCTGCGGACCCTTCTCGCCCTGGACGACCTCGAAGGTGACCCGCTGGCCCTCGTCGAGGCTCTTGTACCCGTCCATCTGGATGGCCGAGTAGTGGACGAAGACGTCCTGGCCGCCGTCGACGGCGATGAAGCCGAAGCCCTTCTCGGCGTTGAACCACTTCACGGTGCCCTGTGCCACGTGTGCTCCCACGTTCGTGCGTGCGGACGGACCCCGGGTTCCGGGGGCCGGGTACAGCTCTTCCGCCCGTCGGACACGAACGTGGAACTGACAACCGCGCGAGAACGTACATCAGGGACAGCCAGGTGGGGAGTCACCCCACGCACGACTGCTGCCCGATCGGGGGAGCTGCTCACCCGGACCGGCGCCAGGGACGAGCGTACGCCCCTACCGGATGAGCCCGGCCGCCCGCACCGACCTCAGCGACGGCTCCACGCGGTGCGTGGGGCCGACCACCGGCTCCAGCGGGTCGAGGGTCTTGAGGCCCTCACCGGTGTTGAGGACGACGGTCTCCTTCGTGGGGTCCAGCCGCCCGTCCTCCACCAGTTGCCGCAGCACGGCCACGGTCACCCCGCCCGCGGTCTCGGCGAACACGCCGGTGGTGCGGGCCAGGTCACGGATGCCCTGCACGATCTGCTCGTCGCCGACCCGGCCGACGGCACCGCCGGTGCGCCGGATGGCGTCGAGCGCGTAGGGGCCGTCGGCGGGGTTGCCGATGTTGAGGGACTTGGCGATGCCGGTGGGCTTGACCGGCTTGACGACGTCCCAGCCGTTGTCGAACGCGGTGGCGATCGGGTCGCAGCCGGCCGACTGGGCGCCGAAGACCCGCCACTCGGTGGCCTCGACGATGCCGGCGGCGGCCAGCTCCCGCCAGGCCTTGTCGACCTTGGTCAGCAGCGAACCCGACGCCATCGGGATGACCACCTGGGCCGGGATCCGCCAGCCGAGCTGCTCGGCGATCTCGTAGCCCATCGTCTTGGAGCCCTCGGCGTAGTAGGGCCGCACGTTCTGGTTGACGAAGGCGGTGTCCTCGAACTCGTCGGTCTCGGCGAGCTCGCTGGTCAGCCGGTTGACGTCGTCGTAGGACCCGTCGACGGCGACCAGGGTCTGGCCGTAGACCGCCGACTGCACCACCTTGCCCGGCTCGAGGTCGGCCGGGATGAAGACGTAGGAGGGCAGCCCGACGCGGGCGGCGTGCGCGGCCACCGAGTTGGCCAGGTTGCCGGTGGAGGCGGCGGCGATCTTGGCGTAGCCCAGCCGCCTGGCGGCGGTGGCCGCGAGGCTGACCACGCGGTCCTTGAAGGAGTGGGTGGGGTTGGCCGAGTCGTCCTTGACCCACAGCCCGCCGGTGAGGCCGAGCTCGGCGGCGAGCCGGTCGGCGCGCACCAGCGGCGTCATGCCGGGGTCGAGGGAGACGCGGTCGGCCGGGTCCTGGCCCACGGGCAGCAGGGCGGCGTAGCGCCAGATGTTCTGCGGGCCGGCCTCGATCTGCTCCCGCGTCACCGCGCGCATGCGCTCGGGGTCGTAGTCGACCTCCAGCGGCCCGAAGCACTGGGCGCAGGCGTGCTCGGCGATGAGGCCGAAGGTGGCGCCGCAGTTGCGACAGACCAGGCCACGGGCGGGACTCGGGGCGACGGGGCCGCCGGCAGCGGAGTCGGCCTGGACGGAACCGGGAGCGGTCAGGGTCATGCGACGACTACCTCCTCATCTTCCCCGCGGCGGGCCGTCGAGCCGCGCGGGACGGAATTGGCACCTCTCGCCGCTCGCGCCGCGCGGTTGCCGGGGCTTCACCGGGCCGTGTCCCTCTGCCCCTCTGGATGAGTGGAACGCCCGAGACTCTACCCGGCCTCCGGCACCGCCCCGGCGCCCGGCCATGCTGGTCGGGTGGCTGCGCGCATCGTCTACACCGACCTCGACGGCACGATGGTCGGCCCGCGGGGGTCGTTCTGGCACACCGCCGACGGCGTCCCCACCGCCGAGCCCGCCGCCGCGCTGCTGGAGCTGCACACCGCCGGCGTCGCGCTGGTGATCGTCAGCGGGCGGACCGTCGACCAGGTGACCGAGGCCGGGCGGATCTTCGCCGCCGACGGCGCCATCGCCGAACTGGGCTCGCTGGTCACCTGGAAGGGCGGCCGGGCGCGCCACCAGCTCACCGGCGAGCTGCCCGCCGAGCACGCCGGTCGCACGCCGATGGACGTCATGGCCGGGCTCGGCGTCGTCGAGGCCCTCTGCGCCGCCCACCCCGGCCGGCTGGAGTGGCACGCGCCCTGGCACACCACCCACTCCGGCGACGCGCTGCTGCGCGGCTACGTCGACCCGCTCGCCGTCGACGCGTGGCTGGCCGAGCGGGGGCTGGGCTGGCTGACCCTGAAGGACAACGGCGCGATCCCCGCCTCGGCCCGGCTGCGCCTGGCGCCGGAGGGACAGCTGGCTCGGGTCTACCACCTCATGCCGCGCGGGATCACCAAGGGCGCGGCGATCGCCTGGGACCTCGAGCGCCGCGGGATCGACTCCGCCGACGCGGTCGCGGTCGGCGACAGCGCCAGCGACCTGGAGATGGCGCCCGTCGTCGGCCGGCTGTGGATCACGGCCAACGGCGCCGAGGTCGAGGGCATGGACGACCTGCTGGCCGCCGTCCCCAACGCGACCGTCACGCGCGGGGCGATGGGCGAGGGCTGGGCGCAGGCCATCAGGGCCAGTCTCGGCTCCTCATAGCGACGCTCAAGCTGGCGGCACCTTCTCGAGCGCCATGTAGCGGCGCATGAACCGGTCGAACTGAGGCACTGTGAACTTCGCGAAGCCATAGCGGGGAGTGAAGAGCAGGCCCTTGCTGATGAGGCGCGCACGCAGCGGAGCCACCTGCTCGGAGGTCCGGCCGAGGACGTCCGCGACCTCCGCGGCCTTCTGGGCCTCCGACCCCAACTCCGCCATGGCGCGCATGTACCGCAGCTCTTCCGGGGTCGAGCGCTGCACGCATGCTCGGAAGAAGCTCTCGTCGAGTTCTGCTTCGACGAGATCCTCCGCCGCCCGGGCATCAGCCGCGGTGATCTTCGGCCCCGGGCGAGGTTCCACACCGCACGACCGAACTCCTGGATGAAGTACGGATAGCCCTCCGTGTACGTGATGATGGCCGACACCGCGTCGAGCTCGTACTCGACGCCTTCCAGTCGAGCCGGTTCGGTCAGGGCCTCGGCGGCAGCGCCGATCGGCAGTTCTCCGATCATCGAAAACTTGAAGAGTCGCTCGGCGTACGACTTCGCGTCCCCAGCGAGCCCGGGCAGCTGGGGCAGGCCTGCCCCGGCGAAGGTCACGGGCAGTTGTCGCTGAACCGTCCGGTGCACCGCACCGATCAGAGCCTCCAGCTCGACCTTGCTCAAGAACTGGATCTCGTCGAACAGGAAGACGACGCCACGGCCTTGATCCACCGCCGCCTCACCAACGGCCTCGAAGAGGTCAGCCAAGTCGTCGTTCAAGTTCCCGGTGTCCGCTCGGCCGGCCTGAGCCTCGACATCCAGACCTGCTGTCAGCGTCCCGTCTGGCTGGACCGTCAGGGAGAAGGACTTGACGACAGCAGCAGCTCTACGCCCTCTCTCGGACCAACGAGCCTTGGGCGAGATGGACAGCAAGGCACGCCGCGCCAAGTTGGCGATCTGAGGTCCGAAGGACGCGTTCTTCGAGACCTCGGCGTCGACAGCGACCCAATCCTCTTCGGCCGCGATGCGTTGGTACTGACCGAGCAGCACCGTCTTCCCGACGCCGCGCAGACCGGTGATGACCAGCGACTGCTCCGTATAGCCGCGCCCGAGTCGCCGGAGGAGTGTCCTGAAGTCGTCAACTTCCGTACGGCGACCAGCCAAGTAGCGGGGCGGCGCCCCGGCGTTAAGGCGTGTAGGGGTTGTTGGCTCGATCCACCGACCCTCCAACTTTACAAGTTTAAGCTACTTTAACAGTGCAGCGTAAAATCCGCTAAAGCTGTCAAGAAGCGACGGTGCACAGTGGTCAGCTGGTGACGTCGCGCCGGGCGAAGTGGCGGAAGCCCAGGGCGGTGAACACCGCGGCGTAGACCAGCGACTGGACGACGCCGCGGAAGAGGTCGGAGGAGTCGACCGGCGTCTGCAGCAGGTCGGTCCAGGCGAACTCCTCCGCCGTCGGGAACCAGTCGCGCAGGGACCCGAGCTGCTCGACCTGGTCGAGGATCGCGAACACGAACATCGTGAACACCGCCCCGCCGACGGCGGCCAGCGGCGCGTCGGTGATCGTCGACAGCCAGAACGCCAGCGTGCCGACGACGAGCAGGTGGACGGCGAGGTAGCCGAGCATCCCGGCCAGCCGCAGCAGCCCCTCCCCCTGCGGCAGGGTCACCCCGATCGGCGTCTGGATCTCGGCGAACCCGAACGCGATGCCGCCGGCCACCACCGCGACGACCGCCAGGGTGAGCAGCGCGGCCACCGACAGCACCAGCGCGGCGGCGAACTTCTGCCGCAGCAGCCGGCTCCGCGGCACCGGGGTGGCCAGCGTGTAGCGCAGCGACCCCCACTGCGCCTCGCTGGCGACGGTGTCGCCGAAGAACAGCGCGTAGACCACGACGAGGAAGAAGCCCGTCGTCGCGAACAGCACGAACAGCGTGAAGTTCAGGCCGCTGGCGGTGGCGACGTCGACGAGGTTGATCCGGCTGTTGGTCTGCGCCTCCTCGCTGGCGCCCAGCTGCAGCGCGGCGATGAGCACCAGCGGCAGGGCGACCATCAGCGCGAACACGCCGATGGTGCGCCGCCGCTTGAACTGCCGGCGCAGCTCGACCGACAGCCGCAGCGTCCGCTCGGGCCGGTAGCCGGCGACCGCGCCGGTGGGCTGGACGTGCTGTGTCATGGCTCGACTCCGGCCTCGGTCCGCTCCTCGCTCGCTGGCGCTCGCTGCGATGCTCCCGCGGCCGTCGTTCTCGTGGTCGACGGTCACGACTCCCCCACGAGGGCCAGGAACGCGTCCTCCAGGCGGCGGCGCGGCGTGAACTGGTCGACGGCGACATCGGCGGCGACCAGCGCCTGCAGCGCCGCCGCGCGCGACATCCGGTCGCCGAGGTCGGCGACCAGGCCCTCGTCGGTGCGCTCGACGGACACGCCGGGCAGGCCGGAGAGGACGGCGGCCGCCCGGTCGGCGTCGTCGTCGGCGGCGAGGCCCACGAGCACCGACCCGCCGGTGCCGACGATCTCCTCGACCGTGCCCTGCGCGATCTTCTGCCCCTTGGCCATCACCACGACGTGCGTGCAGGTCTGCTCGATCTCGCTGAGCAGGTGGCTGGAGACGATGACCGTGCGGCCGGTGGCGGCGTAGGAGCGCAGCACCTCGCGCATCGCGTGGATCTGCGGCGGGTCCAGCCCGTTGGTCGGCTCGTCGAGCACCAGCAGGTCGGGCAGGCCCAGCATCGCCTGCGCGATCGCCACCCGCTGGCGCATGCCCTGGCTGTAGCGGCGCACCGGGCGGTCGATGGCCGCACCCAGGCCGGCGACCTCGATCGCCTCGTCCATGTGCGCGTCGGCGGCCGGGCGGCCGGTGGCGGCCCAGTACAGGGTGAGGTTGTCGCGGCCGGACAGGTGCGGCATCAGCCCGGTGCCCTCGACGAAGGAGCCCAGCCGCGAGAGCACCGGCGCGCCGGGCCCGGCGGCGTGGCCGAAGACGCTGATCCGCCCCTCGGTCGGGCGGATGAGGCCCATGAGCATGCGCAGCGAGGTCGTCTTGCCCGCGCCGTTGGGGCCGAGCAGGCCCAGCACCTGCCCGCGCCGCACCTCGAAGGACAGGTCGCGGACGGCGACGAAGCCGTCCTTGTAGGCCTTGGTCACGCCCTCGAAGCGCAGCGGCACGTCCTCGCCGTCGGGCTCGACCGCGCTGGTCACCCGGCGCCGCCGGCGGCCCCACAGCCACCCGGCCAGCACGCCGAGCAGGCCGAGCGCGACGACCGCGCCGAGCAGCCACCACCAGCGCGAGGTGCCGCCCTCGTCCCGGGCCTGGCCGGCCACGGTGGGGACGGCGAGCGTCGCGCCGCCGTCGCCCGCCCCGGCGAGGGCGACCGAGTAGACCGTCGCCTCGGCCGGCAGGGCGAAGGCCTGGTCGGTCGAGGAGACGACGAGGCGCATCGTGTGGCCGGCCTCGAAGCGGTGCACGATCCCCGGCAGCGTGACGGCGACCTCGGTCGGCGCGGCCGGGTCGGCCGACAGTCCGGTCAGCGCGAGGGGTGCGACGACGCCACCGGGGAGGGTCTGCGCACCGTCGGGGCCGACGTCGTAGAGCTTGGCGAAGAGGGTGGCGCTGCCGCTGGGCGAGGCGACGGCGAGGTCCACCGTGGCGGCGCCGACGACCTCGACGGCGTCGTCGAGCGGCTGGCTGGAGAACGCGGCGAACTGGCCGGGGATCTCCACCGCGGTGCCGCCGAGCGCCGAGGCCAGCGAGCCGAGCCCGGGCACGGTCGTGATGGCGGCGGGGGTGCCGCCGGCCGGGGTGACGACCGGCTGGGTCGCGCCGTCGAGGACGACGTCGGTCCGCTCGGCCGGGTCGCCGCCGTCCAGGCCGGGGTAGGCGGCGGCGACCACGCTCTGCGTGCCGCCCTGGACGCTGCCCAGGCCGCTGCCCAGCCCGGTCGGCGCGGGGAACTCGAAGCCGGTGCCCGGGTGCTCGCCGCGGGCGGGGTCGCCCTCGTCGCGCAGGTGCCGGTCGAACCAGCCGGCCACCAGGTCGCGCAGGTCGGCGGTCTCCCGCTCCGAGGCCTGCGAGTCGTGGCCCCCGGCGTACCAGACGACCTCCACCGGCGTGCCGTTCGCGTCGATCCCGCGGGCGTTCGCGTCGGCCTGGCCGAGGCCGAACAGCGAGTCCTCGGTGCCCTGCACCAGCAGCGTGGGCGCGGTGATCCGGTCGAGCACGGCGGCGGGGCTGCTGCGGTCGAGGACGGCGGCGATCTCCGGCGTCAGCGTCCCGGTGGCCGCGGCGTCCTGGTAGGCGGCGCAGATGTCGGCGCGGAACCGGCCGCAGGTGAGCGCCTGCTCGACCACGGCCGGGTCGACGGCGGCGGGGTCGACCGAGGAGGGGTCGAACGGCAGCGCGGCGCCGGCGGAGGCGCCGGCGCCGTCGGCGCCGCCGCCGAGGGCGTCGAGCAGCCCGCCGGTGGGCGCCGAGCCGACGCCGAAGAAGAGCCCGGCCCACAGCCGCTTGTAGACGCCGGCCCCGGCGGTCTGCGGCGTGGCGGCCGGGGTGGCGGCGTCGACGGTGCCGGTCTGGGAGGGGAAGAGCGCCGCGGTCAGCGAGTTCCAGGTGATCTGCGGGGCGATGGCGTCGATGCGGTCGTCGTAGGCGGCGCCGAGCAGCGACAGCGCTCCGCCGTAGGAGGCGCCGGCGACGCCCACCCGCGGATCGCCCTCGCCGTCGAGCAGGACGTCGTCGCGCGCGGCGAGGACGTCGAGCAGCGTGGACAGGTCGGCGACCTCGTAGCGCGGGTCGTCGAGGCCGATCTGCCCGGTGCTCGCGCCGAACCCGCGGGCGGAGTAGGTCATCACCACGTAGCCGCGCCCGGCCAGGTCGCGCGCGTCGTCGGCCACCGACTGCTTGCTGCCGCCGAAGCCGTGGGCGAGCACGACCGCGGGGGCCGGCGCGTCCGCGGTCGCCGACGCCGGCCGGTACAGGGTGGTGTCGAGCTCGACGGCGTCGGCACCGGAGCCGGAGGGGACGCGGGCGTCCTCGGTGGACACGTCCTCGGCCGCGACCGCGGGTGCGGGCAGCGAGACGAGCGCCGTGCCCGCGAGGAGCAGGGCGACGAGGACACCGAGGGCGGCACGGGTGCTCGAGCGCGGGCGGAGACGCACGGGCCCGCGGACGGGAGGCACGCTGCGGCCAACGGACGGCGCCGCACCGGTGTTCCGGGACGGGACGCGACGGACTCGGGTCAGGGCTGCCACTCGGCGGTGAGGACGACGACCAGGCCCGGATCGGCCTCGCCGGGGACCTCGAAGAAGCGCACGGTGGGCCCGACGGTGATCCCGGGGAACGCCTCCATCAACTGCAGGGCCGACTGGCGCTGGGACTCGTTGCCCGCGGTGAAGAAGACGGTGGTCGTCGCGATCTCGCTGCCCTGGTACTCGCCGACGCCGGCCGCCGTCCACCCCTGGGCGGCGAAGGCGGCGGAGGCGTCGCCGGCCAACCCGCCGACGTCGGTGGCGTTGAGCACGGTCACCGGCACCCGCACCGGCGTGGTCGGCGCCTGCTCCACCGGCGGCAGCGGGACGGCCGACAGCGGCGGCAGCGGGCCGGAGGTGGGCGCCACGGACGCCGAGGCGGTCGGCTCCGCGGGCGAGGCGGCGCCGCTCTCCTGCGCGGCCGGTGACGTGAAGCTGTAGACGCCGAGCACGACCAGTGCGACCACCACGACGACGAGCAGGCCGACCACGGACCGCCGGCGCGAGTGACCGCCCTCGTCGTCGTCCCCGCGCAGCGCCGACGGGGAGACGCCGGCCCGGCGCGCGGCCCGGCGGCGCTCGACCTCCATCGCCTGCCGCTCGGCGCGCGACGCCGCCCGGCTCCCGACCACACCGGTCGACGGTCCGGTCGAGGGCCCGGTCGACGGTCCCGTGGAGGGTCCGGTCGGCGGCCCGGCGCCGGGCTCGTCGCGGCGGTCGCGGGCCCGGCGCCGGTCGGCGACCTCGCGGTCGGGGATGGCCTCGGTGAGCGGCGCCGGGGGCGGGGCGTCGGTGCGGTCGCGGACCACGTCGCGGTCGGGGATGGCCTCGGTGGCCGGGGCGGCCGCCCGGGCGCGGGAGACCTCCCGGTCGGGGATGGCCTCGGTGAGCGGGGCCGCGGCAGGGGCGGCGGCACCGGGGCCCGACGGGCGGGTCCAGTCGCGGTAGGCCGACGCACCGCCGGCCGGCGCCGTGGCGGCCGGTGCGGCACCGGGGGCCGGCGACGGGGACGGGGACGGAGCTGCGGCGGGGCCCCGGCTGCCGGCCGCGGCCGGGCGGATGTCCTCGGGTGCGGGGCGGGCGGGCGCCCGGCGCGGGGACTCGGCCGGCGCGGGACGCGCCGGGGACGCCGTCCGGCCGCGCGCGGCGGGCCGGGCGGGCTGGTCCCACGGGTCCAGGACGGGGGTCGCGGGCTCGGGCGCGTCGGCCTGGGGCGTGGGGACCGCCTGGAAGGGCGCCATGGTGGTCTCGAGCACCGTGGGACGGGCGGGTGGCTCGGGTGCCGGGCCGGCGGCTGCGCCGGCCGGTGGGGCGGGCAGCCGCGGCCGCGTGAGCGGCGCGGGCTCCAGCGGGCGCGACCGCGCGGCCGGCCGCGCGGGTACCGGCTGGGCGGCCGGCCGCGCCGGCGCCGGCTGGGCGGCCGGCCGCGCCGGCGCCGGCTGGGCGACCGGCCGCGCGGGCGCCGGCTGGGCGACGGGCCGCGCGGGGGCCGGCTGGGCGACCGGTCGGGCGGGTGCCGGTTGTGCGGGGCGCGCAGGTGCCGGTTGTGCGGACGGGCGGCCGGTAAGGGGGCGGCGCCGGTCGCCGTCGCCCCCCAGCAGGGCGTCGCGCCGGCGGTCGGCGCGGCTGCGGCCGGGGGTCGTGGGGTGCTCGCTCAGGTCGGCCGGCTGCGGCGCCGCGGCCGGCGGGGCGCCGCGAGGGGCGGCGGGCCCAGCAGGACCGGGGACGGACGTGTCACCCCCGGGGGGCGGGACGTCGGTACGGCGCCGGCCACCGGCCGCCGGGGCGGCCGGCCGGTCCGTTTGGTCACTACCTGGCGCCGCATGCCTGCCCACAGTGACCAAATCTAGAGGGCGGAGGAGTCCTTGCCCAGCAGGTGAGGCGAACGCCGCTGTCTGCGGGCGGTGCGCAACCGGCGCAGCCGGCGCACCAGCAGGGGGTCGGCGGCGAGCGCGGCAGGCCGGTCGACCAGGGCGTTCAGTACCTGGTAGTACCGCGTCGGGGGGACGCCGAACCGCTCGCGGATCGCCGTCTCCTTCGCTCCGGCGTGGCGCCACCACTGCCGTTCGAAGGCCAGCATCTCGTGCTCGCGCCGGGTCAGGCCCGCGGGGTGCGCGGGGCCCTCGCTCGACGCCGCGTCCTCCTGCGGGGGGACCGCGGGGTCGGGGTCGGAGGTCATGGCCGGGGACGTCCGTTCGATCGGGGGGAAGCCGTCACCGACAACGGTAGGCCCGGGTGCCGACACTGCGCGGCGCGCCGTGCACGGGCTCGTCCGATCCGTGATCACCGAGCGCGGTCAGGCGGCGGCGGGCACCTGCTCGGCCGCCCGGCGCCCGGCCGCACGGGCCGACCGCAGGCTGTCGACGGTGAAGACGACCAGCGCGGCCCAGACGATGGCGAAACCGGCCAGCCGGGCCGGCGGCATCGGCTCGGAGAAGACGAAGACGCCGATGGCCAGCTGCATCAGCGGGGTCAGGTACTGCAGCAGCCCCACGGTCGACAGGGGGATGCGCCGGGCGGCCGCGGCGAACAGCAGCAGGGGCACCGCCGTGGCGATCCCCGAGCTCAGGAGCAGCAGCAGGTGCCCGGTGCCGGCGGTGCCCGCCGTCCCCCGGCCGGTGGCGTGCAGCACGGCGAGGACGGCGAGCGCGGGCACCACCACGACCGCCGTCTCGACCAGCAGACCCGGCGCCGCCTCGACGCGGACGAGCTTCTTGAGCAGGCCGTAGCTGCCGAACGTGGCGGCCAGCGTGAGGGCGATCCACGGCGGCCGGCCGTAGTCGACGGTGAGGACGCCGACGGCGACCGTCGCCAGCCCCACCGCCGTCCACTGCAGGGGACGCAGCCGCTCGGCGAAGACCACGACGCCGAGCAGGACGCTGACCAGCGGGTTGATGAAGTAGCCGAGCGAGGTCTCGACGACGTGACCGGAGTTGACGCCGTAGACGAAGACCAGCCAGTTGGCCGCGATGAGCACCGACGCGCCGGCCAGCACGAGCATCGTGCGGGCGTCGGTGACCGCGGCGCGGACCAGCGACCAGCGGCGCAGCACGGTGACCAGCAGGGAGATGAACAGCAGCGACCAGACGACGCGGTGGGCGACGATCTCCAGGCCGCCGGCCGGCTCGAGCAGCGGGAAGTACAGCGGGAAGACGCCCCACAGACCGTAGGCGGACAGGCCCGCCGCCGTCCCCAGCCGCCGCTCGTCCACGGCGGGCACCGTACGCCTGCCCTGGTGCGGGCCCCGCCGCGAGCGGGCCGGGGCGTCCTCGCCTAACCGGTCTGGATGTAGTCGACCAGGTGGGCGCGCTCGTCCTCGAGCTCGTCGAGGCGGGCCTTGACGACGTCGCCGATCGAGACGATGCCGAGCAGCCGGCCGTCCTCCACGACGGGCACGTGGCGCACCCGGTGCTCGGTCATCAGGCGGGCCAGGTCGTGGACCGAGGCGGTGCGCACGCAGGTGCGGACCTCCGCGGTCATCAGCGCCGACACCGGCCCGTCGAGCACGCCGGGCCCGGAGGCGTGCAGCCCGCGGACCACGTCGCGCTCGGAGAGGATCCCGTCGACGACGCCGGGGGCACCGGAGACGACGAGCGCGCCGATGCCGCGCTCGACGAGCAGGGACAGTGCCGCGCGGACCGGAGCACCGGGCGCGACCGTGACGACCTGCGGGCCCTTGCGACGCAGCAGCTGGGCGATCTGCACGGGAGCCCTCCCTCCCTCGGCGTCCGGCAGTGTCCACCCGCACGCGCCCGGCGGGCAACGGATTCCGGCGCGCCGCGCGTCCCGGCCGTGCGGGCTCGTGGACCCCTCCCCCGGGTGGCGCGGGCGGCCTACCGTCGTGGTGTGCGAACCGAGCACGCGGCCCGTCCCACCCGCCCCGGCCCGTGGCAGTGGCTGCGCTATGCCTTCGGCGGCGGCCTGCCCCGGGCCCTGTGGCCCTGGGTGCTCGCCGACACCACCCGTCCCGGCTGGGTGCGCCGTCACCTGGCCCGCTCCCTGGTGCAGCTGTCGCCGCTCGTGGCGCTGTGCCTGTTCGCCGTCCCGGTGGCGGTCGCCTACCGGCTCACCGCCGCGCTGGGCGGCCTGCTCGTGGGCCTCGTGTACTCGATGGCGTTCATGGTGGAGACGACCGAGCACCGTGTCGCCAAGGCCGGCTACCCCGCCGGCACCGCGGCCCGGGTGCGCGAGGAGCGGGCCGAGGCGGCGCGGGCGACGCGCGTCGAACAGCGCTTCCCCTACCGCGTGGGCGGAGCCGGCAGCTTCGACTGAGCCCGGTCACCGCACCAGCGCGGTCAGGACGGGGACGGCTGCGTCCCGGAACGCCGGTGTCACCCGCCCGTCCTCGCCGAGCAGCTGCAGGAGGCCGGCGGCCTCGTTGCCGAGCTCGAAGACCGGCAGCGCCCGCATGCTCCGCAGCGACGCCAGGACCTCCTCCGCGGCAGGACCGACGGCGTCCGGGTCCTCCTCGGCCCGGGCGACGAGGTCGACCAGTGCCTGCTGGGGCGCCGGGTCGGCCAGCTCCAGCAACGTGGGGACCACCGCCCTCTCGACCATCTCCGTCAGCCGCCCCTGCTCGGCGCCTGCGGTCACCGCCTGCAGCAACGCGCCGGCACGAGCGGTCGTCTGGTCGGCGGGCACGCGGTGGTCGAGGGCGAACATCTGGTCGAAGAGCTCCGGTCCGCCCGACCCGGCGGCGAGCGGGTCCACCTCCAGCATCGCCACCAGGTCGACCAGCCGGTCGGGCCGGACGACGTCGTCGAGGACCTGCCGGACCCGCTGCCCCACACCTGCGTCCAGCTCGCCGGCCAGCACGGCGTCGGCGACCGCGACGTCCGCAGTGATCGCAGCGGAGCGGCGGAAGCCCCCGCCGAGGGTCTCGATCCGCCGGAGGTCCTCGAGCACGTCGGCGGCCCGCGGTCCCACGGCGTCCGGCGTGCGCGCCGCCGCCTCGGCGAGGGCCGGGATGGTCAGGCCCAGCCGCTCGACGGGCGTGGTGGCGGTGGCGGGCAACGGTGGCAGGAGGGACGTCCCGTCCGGGACGGGAGCGCCCCCGGCCGGCGGCGACGCCTGGTCCGTCCGCGCGGGCGGATCCGCGACGGCGCCGGGGGACGGGTCCTGACCGGTCCTGACGAGGGCGAGGGCCGCGCCGAGGAGGACGGCGGCCAGCAGGCCGGCCAGGAGCGCCACCGTCGTCCGGCGACGCCGTCGTGCGGGACGACGGTGCCTGGCGTGGCCGGCGCCGGAGGGAGCAGCCGCTCGCGTGGCCCGCGGCTCCAGCGCGTCGTCCGGGGCCACGTCCCCGAGATACCCGTGGTCGGCAACGGATACGCAGCCACCACGGACCTCCACCAGGTCGTCGGGTGCAGACGACCAGGCCGCCCGTCCGGAGGGACGAGCCGACGGGGGGACTCGAACCCCCAACCGCCCGATTACCTGGTCGCCCTTGACCGCAGCACACCGTCACATACCGAACTAACCTTTGACGTGCAGGTTCATGGCCGCCCTGGCGTTCGTGTCGTACCGTGACGAGCCACTGAAGGCCGCTTTATTTCAGGGGTAAATCATGGGCAGACCCGGTCTGGCGCTCGGCACGGCAGGCAAAATCCGCGTGCACGCGACGCCGTCGGGGCATCGCGCCGTCGCCTGGTACCGGGACTACGACGGCAAGTGCCGACAGGTCCAGCGCCAGGCCAAGACGAAGGCCGCCGCGGAGGCAGCGCTCCGGCTTGCCCTCCGCGACCGGGCCCGGTTCAACGTCGACGGGGACATCAGTCCAAACACGCGCGTCGACGTGCTGGCCGAGGCGTGGTTCGCCGCCTTGGAGAACCTCAGCCCCACGACGATGCAGGCCTACCGCAACCGGCTCGACCAGCAGGTCCTCCCCGGCCTGGGCAACCTGCGGGTACGAGAACTCAGCATCGGCAACATCGACAGGCATCTGCGCCTCGTCTCCGACAAGCACGGCCCGGCCGTGGCGAAGATGACCAAGAGCGTCCTGAGCGGTGTCTGCGGTCTGGCGGCCCGTCACGACGCGCTAGACCGCAACCCCGTCCGGGACACCGGCAGTCTCAAGGCCTCGACCGCGAAGGCGCCGAAGGCGCTCGCTGCCGACGAGGCCCGCAAGCTCCTCGCACAGCTCGACGCCGACGAGACCGCCCACAGGCGGGACGTGCCGGACCTGGTGGCGTTTATGCTCGCCAGCGGCTGTCGCATCGGCGAGGCTGCAGCCGTGACCTGGGGCGACCTCGACCTCGACGCCGGCACCGTGGACGTCAGGGCGACGATCGTCCGGGTGACCGGGCAGGGGCTCATTCGCAAGAGCAACAAGACCGCCTCGGGCGCCCGCACGCTGCTCCTCCCGTCCTGGTGCGTCGAGAAGTTGCGGAGCAGAGCTGCCCGTCCGAGCGCCTCGGACGAGGGTGCAGGAGCAGAGACGCCGGTGTTCCCCGCGCCGCTCGGTGGCTGGCGCGACCCCTCCAACACGCAGGCCGACCTGCGAGCCGCCTTCGACGTTGCCGGCTTCGAGCACGTCACCAGCCACGTCCTGCGCAAGACGACGGCGACGCTGCTCGATGAGGCAGGCCTATCCGCGCGCGCCATCGCCGATCAGCTCGGCCACGCCAACCCGAGCCTCACCCAGGACGTCTACCTCGGTCGCCAGGTCGCCTCCACCGGCGCCGCAGCGGCACTCGAAGCCCTGCGCCCTGCGGCAGCTCCTACGCAGAGGCCGGACAGCTGTCGAGGCTGACAAACTGAGCACTGGACCGGTCCCCCCGCAGAATGGGCCGGACCCATGCGCTGGGAGGGGACGTACGCAAGCCGTCAGGTCGGGCGGTCCCCGCTCAGCGGAGTACGACCTCCGCTCTGGGGGATTTGAAGGTGAAGCAGCCTCCGCACAGGAGGCCCTGCAGTTTGCGGTTCTTCTCCGGTACTGCTCCTGGTTGCGCCGTCCGAAGCGAACAAACCACCCTCCGGCGCCCTAGCCGAAGGACCGTGGTCGGTGCCGAGGGACAGGAGGTGGACAAGAGGCCGTTCGAGCACCGTTCTTCCATGCATTCCCGATCCGAGGTCGACGGGACCTCCGGCATCGCCTACGCGGGCGAGCTGTTGACCCCTGGCCAGGCCGGCGAGTACCTGTGCACCGGTGAGCGGTTCGTCCGCCGCCTCATCGCCGAGCGCCGCATCGACTACATCAAGCTCGGCAAACACGTCCGCGTGCAGCGGTCAGTCCTAGACAGTTTCATTCAGGCTGGCCAAGTCACCCGTCGTCCCTGACAACCCGTCAGGGACGACGCGCCGCCTGATCACCGACGGTGACGCCACGACGTCGGATGCCGGCCCGGCCGGTGGAGTGGTCGATCACGCCGAGCACCCTGGTCGGCGCGGTGCACGCCGGCCGCGCCCACCGCGGGCTGCGCACCGCGGGAGCGGTGGTCGCCGGGGTCACCGCGCCGGGCCGGCCGGCCGACCGGCTCGGCCTGCCACCCGGTCGCCTCCGCCGCCTACACCATCGGCGGGTCCTTCCTGCGGCTCGTGGTGGCCGCACGGCCGCCTGCACTCGCCGCCGTGCCGCGCCACCGCCTTTGGCGTGCGCCGACGTCCGGCGGGACGCGGCAGGACGAGCGGGAACCCCTCCCTGCATGAGCCCGCGACCCCGGACCGTCGGCGCGGAGGGCCGCCGATGTGCTCGGCGGTGACGGTCGACCCGGCGCCCCTCAGCCCGCGCCCGGTGCCGGCCCCGCCCCGGGCGTTCTTACCAATGGGATTGCAGGGTGTGTGACTTCAGGCGACAGCGGTGATGTACGCCAACTCGGGGTCGCCGAAGAAGCCGCGGACGATCTGCGGGAGGCGCTGCAGCCGGCGCAGGCGGGCGGTGACGACCGCCTTCATCTGCTCGGGTCCCCTCGGAGCGGCGGGGGCCACCCCGTCGTGCTTGACGTTCTTCCACACCCACTCGTCCGGATTGAGCTGCGGAGAGTAGGCCGGCAGCCGGTGCAGCCGCAGCGCTCCGTGGGTGGAGTCGACGAGGCGGTCCACCGCCTGGGCCCGGTGGGCCGGGTGGTTGTCGACGATGACGAACACCGGCCCGGCACCGGTGCGCTGGGCGTCGTGGGTCAGCCGGGTGAGGAAGGCGATGAACCCGGCGGCGGTGAGTGTGCCGGTCAGGACGGAGAACCGCAGCGCGCCCTGCGCGCTGATCGCCGAGATCATGTTCAGTCCGAACCGCGCGCCGGTGGTGTGCACCGCCGGCGTCTGGCCGACCGGGGCCCAGGTGGTGCCGGCGTGGTAGTCGCTGCGCACCCCGGCCTCGTCGACGAAGTAGACCGTCCCGCCGGCCGCCTTGGCGGCTGCGGCGATCGTCGGATAGTCGATCTCTCTCCACCGGGCCACCGCGACGGGGTCGGCCTGCTCGGCCCGGTACAGCGGCCGCTGGGCGGAGAAGCCCAGGTCGTGCAGGGTGCGCCCGACGCTGGCCACGGTGAGCTGTACGCCGAACCGGGCGGCGATCAGCTGGCGGACGACCTCGCGGGTCCACAGCGCCACCGCGAACCCGTGATCGCGGGGATCGCTCGCGGCGATCAGCCCGGCCAGCTCGCCCAGCTGCTCCTCGGCGAGTTTGCGCGGCCGCCCGGGCACCGGGCGGGCCCGCAGTGCCTCGTGGCCCTCGGTGCGCTCGGTGGCCAGCCAGGTGTAGATCGTCCGCCGATGCAGGCCCAACGCGGCCAGCCCCGCGCCGACCTGGGCCGCCGGGACGCCCCGGGCCACCTGCTCGACCGCCCGCAGCCGCAGCGCCTCCAGGGTCTGGTGGTCGAGCTTGCGGCCGTCGTCCTCCCGCATTCCTCGATCGTCCGCGCCTACTCGATCGAAATCAAGCTACTAACGATCTTCTCAGTAAAGAAGCGGCCGAAAGTATCTCGCTGAGTGACAATCCGACTGCACATCCTCTGGCTGGGGCTGCCAATATCGATCGGGATTGTGGGCGGCGTAGTCATTTGGATGGCGTGTGTCGGTGTCCCGGCTCAGTGACTTCCGCCCGCGCACTGGTCATCTTGAAGTCCCCCAGCGACGGGGCCGTGAACGGAGGTGCGCGGGCAATCGGCGAGGTGGACTATCCAAGAACGGATCGCCACTCAAGGGTCGGGCTTGCGATCAGGGCCGCATCAGGCGGCTCGTCAAACGGATTAGGCCGCCCATCCGTGGTCACGTAGATCCAGCCAGCATTGTTCCCCTTATATGACAACTCACAAATTGACTGTATGGCGCTTGCGGAGGGGGACTCATAGACGATATGCGCAAAGATGCGACGCGGCCGGGATAACACCCATGCGGGGGGATGCCAACCTTTGTATGGCGTCGCGACATCCTTCACGGCCTCCCCGCTCTCGTCCACCAGGTCAGACCTCTTTTCCCATGGACCCTCGAAGACAACGAGGACGTCCGCGACCTTCGGATCAGTCACTTGCCAAGCGGTTGCTGCGGGGATGCCTGGGTTTCCTACAACCGCAGCGAACGGCGACCTCTCTTTGACGAACGAGTAGAGCTCCCGATAGTAATCTTTATCACCGGCATCGTTGGTCATTTCGTCGAAGAAGATTCCGGCAATCGTTGGGTAAAAATCGTAGTATCGGAGGACTTCCTGTTTAACGTCTGCCAGGTCACGGTTAGTCCGATCCGTGGTGACGTAACCGATCACCGACTGCATTTTATCCTGACAGGAAGTCAATGCTGCCTGGTAGGCCGGGATCACATTTTGGCCAGGCCCGCTGTCGGGGTTCATGATCAGGACTGCGATCGCTAGTCGATTGAGGATCGCGGCGCATGTGTCCTGCCATCTCGTTCCGCTGGGAAAAAAGTATGCCGGCACAAGGAGCCGCTGATCCTCGGGTCCGAATATGGGCCATGGGGTGAAGTCAGTCATGTCTCCGGCCTCTCCACGCACTCCTGCTGAGCTGCTGCGCGGTGTCAACCGTAAGGTCCTCGGCGAGCGTCACGGGAACGTCACCAGCGCGTCACCAAGGCCTCGTGGATTTACTGAGCCTTTCCCAATAGCCGGCGGGGGGAATTACGTCGGCCCGTCGCCGGTCGACCGTGGGCGGCCCGGTTCCAAGCATCACTAATTTACGATGCCGGCGGCATCCCGCTGGCCGCGACCTTGAACGGCGGCAAGCACAACCACATCACCCTGCCGTCAGGCAGCTAGGCTAGATGCCGTGCCGCCGATCCGCGGAGGCGTCGCCGGCCACTACGACGACCACGCGAGCTCTTCGCCGGCCGCGGCTACGACCACGACTCCTACAGCTGCCAGCTGCGCGCCCCTGGCATTACCCCGCGGATCGCCCGCCGCGGCAACTTCCCGACCGTGGCAGACCTCATCGCCGGGATCGAACGCTCCATCGACGCTTGGAACGACCGCTACGAACCCGTCACCTGGATCAAGGCGCCCGACACGATCATCGCAAAGGCCACCGATCAACAGCATGACAACACACCGACAACGTCAGATACGCAGCACTAGTCCAGTGCAAGGTCACGATTGTGCGGTGTGTCTTTCGCTGCTCGGTGGCTCCCCGAGGCGTTTCCGGCGGTGGCTGCAGCTGATTCTCACGGGGAAGAGCGACGGAGCTGACTGAAACGCGCACCCTGGACGTGTACGAGCTCGCCGTTCTTGCCGAAGAGCCGCGCCGGGCGGTGGAGACTGCCGTGATCGCCCTGGCTGAGGCCGGTATGCTGCGGGTGGACCGGTCGACTGGAGGGTTGGTGCTCGTCGAGCGCCGGCCCTGTTCTGACCGGGAGGCCACGGGCTCGCGGGCGCCGTGAGAAATACCTCTCCGCGTTCAACAGACCACGCCAGAGCCCCGTATGTACCAGTGACTCGCAGAGCCGGGTCCGGCCGTCAGGTCGACATCACAAGGAGCTCGTCATGCGACTGGCCTTCCGCACCGGAGCAATCGCCACCCTGAGCATCGCCGCCATGGGCCTGGGCACCCCACCGGCGCTCGCCCACGGCGGCGAGGGCGGCAGCACCAGCGGGGGGAGCTACGGCGCCAGCTACGACCGCGGCGACGGCCGCGACGGCGTCCGCGCCGCCTCGTACATCAACCGCGACACCGGCGCGGCGACGGAGAACCCCGACGTCAACCGCGGGTCCTCCTGCGCCGACCCCGACCAGTACGACCAGCAGCGGCTCAGCGACCCCGGCACCGCGAACCGCAACGTGCACAACGACGCCTGCTTCCTCGACCGGCAGGGCCAGAAGGTGAACGGGCCGGCCTCCTTCCAGAGCTCCGGCATCGGCTTCATCAGCGCCTGCCCCGACCCCGACGGCGCGGGACCGGAGTACTCCCGGCTCAGCGACACCAACCGCGACGGCCGCAACGACCTGTGCTTCCAGTCCAGCTACCAGAGGACCGGCGCGGCGGGTGACCGCGAGTTCCACGCCCGAATGAACAACACCAGCACGGCGGGCACCCAGTACGTCGTCTGGTGCGCCGATGCCGACGCCAACGGCTGCCGCGACGAGTGGGTGAAGGACAACATCACGATCAGGTGGACCAACGGCTGAGCCGACGGTGACCGCGGGGGGCGGCCCCGCCCGCTGACACCCGTCGAGGTCGACGGCCTCGCCGCCGGCTCCGACGATCGGGCGGAGCCCCGGGCCACCAGACCCGGGGCTCCACCCAGTCGCGGCATCCACCCGCGCGGTCTTTCGCATCGCCATGCCGATGAACCGCCTAACGATCATTAACGGCGGGACTTCAGTGCCCGGGTGACGTCCTGCTGACAGTCGGCGCAGCGCGCGCTATGCCGGTGACATGCGGCATTCCCAGGGTGGCGGGCTGACCGCCGAGGAGTGCGCCCGGCGGGAACAAGTGCGGCTGGCGGCCGCGGAGTGATCGAGGAGGGCGCCAGCGACCGTGAGGTGGCCGAGCGCTTCCGGGTGACGCGGATGTCGGTCAACCGGTGGCGCCGCGCGCTGGCCGAAGGCGGTCGACCGGCGCTGGCCTCCAAGGGCCCGGGCGGGGCCCGCTGCCGGCTTACCCCGGCGCAGCTGGAGGAGCTGCAGGTGCTGCTGGAGGCCGGCCCGGCCGCCTGGGACTGGGCCGATCAGTGCTGGACGCTGGCGCGCATCGCCGCGGTCGTGCGTGAGCGGTTCGGCGTGGACTACACCCTGCCCGGGGTCGACCTGCTGCTGCACCGCATCGGGTGGAGCGTGCAGGTGCCCGCCCGGCGCGCGGTCGAGCGGGATGAGGAGCAGATCGCCGCCTGGCGGGAGGAGACCTGGCCGCAGATAAAAGGACCGCGGCGGACCTGGGCGCCTGGCTGGTCTTCGAAGACGAGTCCGGCCAGGGGCTCAGGCCGCCCACGGGTCGTACCTGGGGCCGGCGGGGGCGTACCCCGGTGGTGCGGGTGACCGCGGCGATCAGCCCCCGAGTGTCAGTGGCCGCGCTGCTGGCCACCCGGCCCGGGCACCGGCCGCGGCTGATCTACCGCACCCACCGCGGCCGGCGCGGCAGCCGGCGCAAGGGGTTCACCGAGGCCGACTACGCCCGCCTGCTCGACGCCGCCCATCAGCAGCTGGGCGGGCCGATCGTGGGAGTCTGGGACAACCTGAGCACCCACGCCAGCAAGGCCATGGCCGAACTGATCGCCGCCCGGCCGTGGCTGACGGTCTACCGGCTGCCGCCCTACGCCCACGAGCTCAACCCCGTCGAGCCGGTGTGGTCGCACCTGAAGCGGTCGCTGGCCAACCCGACCAAGCACACCATCACCGAGCTCACGGCGCTGGTGAAGACGCGGCTGAGACGGAGCTCGGTGCACGGAGGGTGGAGCCCCAACCGCCGCCGCAAGCGCACGGCCGGCTTGGCAGGCGCCAGCCTGCTCGTCTCTCCGTCGACGACTCGCGGGGCCGGCCGCGGACACCGCCCGACCGCTAGTTGCGGCGCCGCCGAAACCCCCAGACGTGCGGAGCCGTTCACGGCGGTTCGCGGAAGTACGTTTCTGCAGTTCACCCGCATACGGAACTGTGACGGACCGCAGTGATCGTCCCCGCATCAGGCACCATGGTGGTCAATACCGACGCCGCTGACCTGCGCTGACGCGACCGTCCGCCGACCGGAGAGGCACTCCTTGAGCCTGAGGCGGGCGAGGGGGTCATGCTCCGGCTCAAGACAGGGTCGGACGGGCCGGCGGGGTGACGATGTACCCCGCGACGTCACGGGGGTATCACCGACACCCGGGAGGCTCGCGGCGAAGGCCGCTTCGACCCTGTGCCGCAGCAGGTCTCGACTCGGAATCCGCTGGCGGTTCGCCGAGTCGGGCTCACCGTCGCGCCTTCGTCGGCCTTGCCGCCCAACCCTGGCACTTGTGTCTGCCACCCAATCGCTCCACCTGCGCGACGCCCTCATCGACGTGCAACCGCAACGGCTCGTGCGTTGGCCAGCGCCATCGACGAGCACCTGCTGCCGCGGGGACGCTTGCAGCGCGTCCCAGCGCGTCGCTGCGCCTTACGCAGCGGCGTCGTCCCGTGTTGCTGGGCCGCCGCCAGGATGGCCCGGGGCGGCGGCCGATGTGGCTACCCCGGCGTGTTGCGCTTCGCTCGGTGCGGCACTCCGGCCCCCTCCGGCAACCCGGGAGACCGCCGTCGCGGCCGTCGCGTCGTGGTTCGGCGGCGAGCCGACTGGTCGTCAGGCCGCGACCAGGACACGACCCGCAGCTGCCGGCGCTCCTGTCGGCTCGCATGGTGTGGCCGGTCCCCACAAGGTGGCCCTCAACCGGCGATGCGCTGACACTCCTGACACCGGTAGACCGCACGCGCGCCGACCCAGTCCATGTCGGCGATCGCTGTCACCAGCGTGCCGCAGACCGACGCCGCCAGGCCGTCCACGACCGGCCGCGACACCGCATGCGCCACGCTCACGACACCCGTCTCGTCCCGGTCGCCGACGAGGCGGTGACGCTCCACCGAGGCGACGTGCGCGCCAGTCGCATACACAGTGGCCGTCATCAAGCAAGTCTCACCCTGCCACGTGTCCTGCATATGTCGGCATCCGCGCCGATGACTTGAAGCAAGCGGTCAACTACATGGCGCTCCGTGTCGTCACGTGACCGAATCGCTGGACCATCGCGCGCCTCGGGGCCTCGACCGTCGGAGCACTGGCCACGCCAGGCGCATGAGATGACAATGGACCCACACACTGAAGCGCGGGTAGGCGCTGCTGACCGGCGCCATCGTGGCGGCGAAGTCCTCGGCGCATCGGGCGCCGATGCGCCGGCTTCCCACGAGCCGGGAGGTCGCCGCTTCCCGAGCAACGTCTGCGGCGGCCGTCGGACCGGCCGACCTTGCACGAGCACTCGCGTCATGGGCCCGATGGTCGCGGCTGCGGGCATCACCAGGTCCTGCTCGCTCCGGGACCAGTCGGGCGGATCGGGCGGCAACAGATCGTCACGGCTGTCCACGGGGATCGCCTCCCTCGGGGTCCTGCTGAGCGTGGCCGTCCAGCGCGAGCGGGGTGGCGCCCGGCTCTTTGGCGAACTGCGCACTGCATGGGAACCGGTTGGGTGCCTACCGCACCCACGCTGCCGTCCGGATGCCAGTCGCGGGCCATGATCGCAACTCGGGGCGCGTAAACAATTCCGAGCAATGACGAAACAGCGGGTACATCGCCGGGAATCACGGTGCACCTACTTTTCACCTGGCACGCAGGGACGCGCGCATTTCCCGCTCTTCCCGCCCACCCAGGAGAATCAAGATGGCTCAGAGCGAGGCGGTTCACAGCCCGCCCCCGGCCGGTCCGTCGGCCCCGGACTACGCCACCGGCCGGAACGTCGACGCCGCTACCCGGGAGACGCTGGAGGACTACACCCTCCGGTTCGCCCCCCGGCACTACCGGCGATGGGGACCAGGAGTCGTCGCCACCTCCGCCCTCGGCGGGATCGCCTACCTCGCCGACTTCGCGATCGGCGCCAACATCGGGATCGCCTACGGCACCACCAACGCCCTGTGGGGCATCGCGATCTTCGCCGTCGTCGTCCTGCTGACCGGCTTTCCGCTCGCCTACTACGCGGCCCGCTACAACCTGGACCTCGACCTCGTGACCCGCGGCAGCGGCTTCGGCTACTACGGCTCGGTCGTCACGAACGTCATCTTCGCGACGTTCACGTTCATCTTCTTCGCCCTCGAGGGCGCCATCATGGCCCAGGGGCTGGAACTCGGGCTCGGCATTCCGCTGTGGCTGGGGTATGCCCTGTCCACCCTGCTCATCTTCCCGCTGGTCATCTACGGGATGAAGGCACTGGCCACGTTGCAGGTGTGGACGACGCCGCTGTGGCTGGTGCTCATGGTGCTCCCCTTCGGCTACCTACTGATCAGCCACCCGGAGTCGGTCGGGGACTTCTTCGCCTACCAGGGCGAGGGTGGTACGGCGCCGAGCGTGGGCTCGGCGCTGCTGGCCGCCGGCGTGTGTCTGTCACTCATCGCGCAGATCGCCGAGCAGATCGACTACCTGCGGTTCATGCCACCCAAGACCGCGGCCAACCGGCGCCGGTGGTGGGCCGCCGTGCTCCTCGCCGGCCCGGGCTGGGTGCTCTTCGGTGCGGCCAAGCAGGTGATCGGTCTCTTCCTGGCGGTGTACCTGATCGCCAACGTGGCCGACTCGGCGGCGATCGCCAACCAGCCGGTGCACCAGTTCCTGGAGATCTACCAGGACCTCGTGCCGGCCTGGCTGGCGATGACCCTGGCCGTCGTCCTGGTGGTGATCAGCCAGGTGAAGATCAACGTCACCAACGCCTACTCCGGGTCGCTGGCCTGGACCAACTCCTTCACCCGGGTCACCGGGCACTACCCGGGCCGGTTGGTCTTCCTCGGTGTGAACCTGCTGATCGCGCTCCTGCTGATGGAGGCGAACATGTTCGACTTCCTCAACACGATCCTGGGCTTTTACGCCAACTGCGGCATCGCCTGGGTGGTGGTGGTGGCCAGCGACATCGCGATCAACAAGTACCTGCTGGGTATCTCCCCCAAGGAGCCGGAGTTCCGTCGCGGCATGCTCTACGCGGTCAACCCGGTCGGGTCTGGATCGATGCTCATCTCCGCCGGCGTCTCCATCCTGGTCTTCTTCGGCGGCCTCGGTGAGACCCTCCGCCCCTACTCGCCGCTGGTGGCCATCGTCCTGGCCCTTGTGCTGCCCCCGGTCTTCGCCGTGGCCACCCGTGGGCGCTGGTACCTGCGGCGCACCGACGACGGCATCGACCTCCCGATGTACGACCAGGACGGCAACCCCTCCGACCAGGTGCTCACCTGCCACGTCTGCGGCCAGGACTACGAGCGACCGGACATGGCCGCCTGTCAGGCGCACGGCGCCCACATCTGCTCGCTGTGCCTGTCGACCGACCGGACCGGCGAACACGTCCTGCTCGAGCAGCAGCCGGCGCCGGCCATCCAGCCAGCCGCGATCACCGAGCCGACCCGGTGACCTGCGGGACACCCGGTGACCGGTCGGGGCCTCGGCAGTGTGGCCGCGACACTGCGGGAAGCAGACCGCGCGACGACCTACGTGGACCCGTGGGCTGACCACGGGGCGGTCGAGGTGAGCCTCCCCATCGGCGCCCCACCCCGGACGGTGGATCTGCCCCGGACTGCAACGGTCCAACCCGACTGCGACTGCGACATCGAGCCGTCGGCCGCAGGGCCGGGCCGTCTCGACTCGGGCCCTGGGATGCCGTAGCCCGGCTTCTGATCCAGCAGTCCCGCCAGCACGGAGGCGCCGGGCCGGTTCCCCTCGACCCCGTCCACCACTGCAACGAAGGAGCTCCCGTGCCCGAGGTCATCTTCGAGGTCAACCGTGATCTGAGTGTGTCGATGCGCGACCAGGTGGTGCCCGGGCACAACCGTTGGCACCCGGACATCCCTCCGGCGGCGACGGTCAAGCCCGGCGCCTCCTACCGGATCGAGTGCAAGGACTGGACCGACGACCAGGTCCGCAACAGCGACGACGCCGATGACATCCGGGACATGAACATCGACCCCTGTCACATGCTCTCCGGCCCGTTTGCCATCGAGGGCGCCGAGCCCGGTGACCTGCTGGTCGTCGATATCGTCGGCATCGGCCCGTTCCCGGAGCAGCCCTGGGGTTACACCGGGGTCTTCGCCAAGGACAACGGTGGCGGGTTCCTCACCGACTACTCCCCCGGGGCGTCCAAGGCGATCTGGGACTTCGACGGCATCTGGACCAGCTCCCGGCACGTGCCCGGTGTCCGCTTTATCGGCAACTCCCACCCCGGCCTCTTCGGCTGCGCCCCGTCCCCAGACCTGCTCACCGAATGGAACCGCCGCGAGCAAGCCCTCATCGACGCCAATCCCGACCGAGTCACCGGGGACGCCCCCGCCCACCCCGGCGACGTCCCGGGTGCACCTCAGGTCCCCGCCCTCGCCCTCCCGCCGCTGCCCCAGGACGCACTGCTGGGCACGCTGTCCGGCAGCGCGTTCGACCAGGCCGCCGCAACGGCCTGCCGCACCATCCCGCCCCGCGAACACGGCGGGAACGTCGACATCAAGGACCTCGGTGTGGGCAGCCGGGTCTACATGCCCGTCTACGTCCCGGGCGCCAACTTCTCCATCGGCGACCTGCACTTCGCCCAGGGCGACGGCGAGATCACCTTCTGCGGCGCCATCGAGATGCCCGGCTTCATCGACCTGCACTTCGACCTGATCAAGGGCGGCATGGACCGCTACAAGCAGACGATGCCGTTCTTCAAGCCCGGCCGCGTCGGCCCGAACTACTCCGAGTTCATCACCTTCGAGGGCATCAGCGTGGAGGACGGCCGGAACTACTACATGAACGCCACCGTCGCCTACCGCCAGGCCTGCCTCAACGCCATCAACTACCTGATGCCCGCCATGGACTGGACCTTCGAACAGGCCTACCTGTTCCTCGGCGCCGCCCCCATCGAAGGCCGCATCGGCGGCGTCGTGGACATCCCCAACAGCGCCGTGTCCCTGAGCATCCCGCTGTCCATCTTCGACCGCAATATCCTCCCCAGCGGCGCCGGCGGCGGCCGTGACCTGACCGCCGACTGAACCCCCACCGGTGCGCCGCGCCCGACCGGCCCGGGGCCATCGCCCAACTCCTCCGACAGGAGCACCGTGCCGGTATACGAGTTCCGCTCCCCCCGATGTGGCCCCTTCGACCTCCAGCGCTCAATGCGTGACGAGACGCAGGCCGCTTCCAGTCCTACCTGCAGGCACGCGGCTCCACGCAGCTATGCCGTCGGTCGAGGCATAGGACTCACCGGTCCCCTGCGCGGCGACCGGCGGTCGGACCGCGACCGGGTGGACCGCGCTCGCAGTGGTGAGCCGACCGTCACCGGCGTCCCGGCGGGCAGGCAACTCCCGAGGTCAGGCGGGCACGGTCACTGACTCTGCAGTGCCGACGACTGCGGAGCGGGCGCGTCAACCGGGTCACCCACGACCAGCCGGGCCTCGGCGTCATGCGCACGGAGTGCCGCCAGATGCCCCGGCAGGTCATCGAACAGCTCTCGGATGGGGGGTGCAGGCATGATCCATCGCCTGCACACAGATCGAGCCGCTCGCTGGATCTGGAAACAGTCCCGTCCCGGGTTCCTGAGCACGAGGAGCAGGAGAAGCACGTGGCGGCGGTCACCGCCGCGCTGATCGGATCACCTGTCGTTCGAGAAGAGCCCCGCACCGCTCTCAGGAGAACGCGTACCCCATGTGCTCGTCACGACCTCCCGCGGTTGCGGGCGCACCCGTGGTTGGCAGGACGTGATGGCCAGGACAAACCCCGAGGACGCCGGGCCCTCCTCCGGCGCGCGTCCGGACAGGGACGTCGCCGTCCTCGTGAAGTGCGAACACGCGGCGATGCGTCACCAGTGTCAGGCGCCGTCGACTCGCTGACCGGCGCACAGGAGCTGACCGCAGCGTGGGCCACCCTGCGCGAGTCCCCGAGATCCACGCAAGGGCAGAGGAGGCCATCGCTTCTCCGAAGCCGACGCGAGCCGCCGACGAGCGACCGACATGTCGAGCACGCGGCACTGCGGAGGGCCCGTTAGGTCGACGAGGACCACCGGCAGGAGGAGTGCGATCCCCTGTTCGTCGTCCGGGAGAACACCGACCGGGCACGCCGGGAGGAGCTCGGCCGGGAGTGACTGGCCTTCCACGAGCAGCACCACACGTGCGGGGACCGTCCGGAGAGGATGCCCACCCGCGGCGATGTCGAGGGCCGCAGCTGAGACGTCCTCGAGACCGCCCGATGCAGCGCTCCTCGGGGGCGCACGCTCGAGCACCGGCCACGGAGGACCGGTGCCCGCACCCCGTGCAGGTCGATGCCGCGCAACACTCCTCCCGACGGCCGGCCGGCCGCGCCCGACCCACCCGCGCCCCGGTGTGCCGGGCGTCCCCTCGGTGGCGGTCACTGGTCCCGTGTCGGTCAGCGGACACCCAGCGCCCGGTCGAGATTCACCGCGGCACTGATCAGCGCGAGATGCGTGAAGGCCTGCGGGAAGTTGCCGAGTGCTTCGCCCGAGGGGCCGATCTCCTCGGCGTAGAGGCCGACGTGGTTGGCGTAGGTGAGCATCTTCTCGAACACCATGCGCGCCTCCCGCGTCCGGCCAGCCCGCGTCAGTGCCTCGACGTACCAGAACGAGCAGAGGTTGAAGGTCCCCTCGGTCCCCGTCAGCCCGTCGTGCCCCGTCGTGGCGTACCGGTGGACGAGGCTGTCGGACACCAGCTGCTCGCCGATCCGGTCCAGGGTGGACAAGAACCGCGGGTCGGTCGGACCAGAGAACTTGACCAGGGGCATGCACAGCAGCGAGGCGTCCAGCGCGTCGCTGCCGGGGTGCATCGTGTACGCCCCCAGGGCCGGGTCCCAGCACTCGTCCTGCACGAAGCGATACGCCGCGCCGGCCAGCTTGCGCCACTTCGACACGGGGGCGGGCAACCCACGGTCCCGGGCGAGACGGCCGGCTCGCTCGAAGGCGACCCAGGTCATCAGCGCCGAGTACGTGAAGCGCTGGCGCGGGCCACGGACCTCCCAGATGCCTTCGTCGGGTTCCTGCCAGTGCTCCGCCAGCCAGTCCAGCCGCTTGGACAGCCCGGTCCACAGGTCGTAGGAGATCGGGACCTCGCGGTTGTAGAGCCATACCGAGTCCATCAGTTCCCCGTAGACGTCCAGCTGCCGCTGTCCGACGGCGTTGTTGCCGATCCGGACGGGCGCCGATCCGCGGTAGCCCTCCAGATGGTCGAGAACCGTCTCGGGAAGGTGTTCCCCGCCGTCGACCCCGTACATGATCATGACGTCCCGCTCCCGGGTCGCCGTCTCGCAGCGCTGCTGGATCCAGTCCATGAACGCCGCGGCCTCTTCGAGGAAGCCCAGCGTCATCAAGGCGTACGTGGTGAACGCGGCATCCCTGAGCCAGGCGTACCGGTAGTCCCAGTTCCGGGTGCCGCCGAGTTCCTCGGGTAGCGAGGTCGTCGGCGCGGCGACCAGCGCTCCGGTGGGGTGGTAGACGAGCAACTTCAGGGTCAACGCCGAACGCTGCACGGTCTCCCGCCAGCGACCCCGGTACCGAGACTGGGCGACCCACCGCTGCCAGAACCGGGAGGTCTCCTCGAAGTGCTGCTCCGTCTGTCCGGGCTGGAGCGGCCGTACCTCGCCGCGCCACTCCAGCTCGAAGTCCACGCCCTCGCCCTCGTCGAGGACGAAGGTCGCCTCGACTCCGCCGTCGTCGTCCACCTTGAGCGGCACGGGCGTGCGCAGGACGCACGTACCGGCGGCGGACCGGAAGACCGCACCGACGCCCTCGACGACGTCGACGCTGTGTGAGACGCGGCCGTAGTCGAAGGCCGGCCGGCAGGACAGCTCGAACGTTGCCCGCCCGCGGACTGCGCTCCCGCGCCGCACTAGCAGGTCCCGTGGCACCGCCACGCTGCTGGTCTCCGGGACCATGAAGTCGACGACCTCCCCCACGGCCTCCGCCGCGAGGAAGCGGGTCAGCAGGATGTTGGTGTCGGGCAGGTACAGCTGCTTGGGCCGGACCGCTGTGCGACACGACAGCGAGAAGGACCCGCCCCGCCTCGCGTCGAGCAACGCGGCGAACAGGGAGGGAGCGTCGAACCGGCCCGGGCAGTACCAGTCGATCGTCCCGTCGGTCCCTACCAGAGCCGTCGTGCGCAGATCACCGATGATCCCGTGCTCCTCGATCGGCAGATAGCCGGTCACGGCCACGCCACCACCGCTGCGCGTCGGGCGACCGCAGGTGCCGGCCGCGCGGCTGGTCGGGACGTCGTCTCGTTCACAAGGCCCTCCGAGGGGTGCGGCGGTCGAGCAGGCCGGACGAGCGGCCATGCGCTGCCGCCCGGCCCAGCACGGACGATGGTCTTTCCGTGTGTCGCCACCCGGCCCGCGGCGTGAACTGCTGGTTACGCTGCGAACCCGTGCCAGGCCGGACGGCACCCGCGGGTGACCGCGCCCGGCTCGAGGACGTCCCGCCCGCAGGCGTCGGCGGAACGGATCGCCGTGCCCTGCTCGTCGTCCACGGCCGACACGGAGACACAGGCCGCGGGCAGACCCGGCCGGCGGGTCACCCGGACGACCGATGAGGACACCTCGACCGCAGGGCCGGCCTGCCCGATCAGAGGATGTAGAGCATCTCCTGGTAGGTCGGCAGGGGCCACACGTCGTCGGCGACCAGGCCTTCGAGCGCGTCGACCGCTGCCCGCACCGCCGCCATCGCCGGTAGCAGTGCGTCCTGCGCGTGCTGCGCCTCGTCCTGCGCGTGCTGCGCCTCGTCCATCGCCGTCGGGCCGGAGTGCTCGTCCAGTGCCGAGCGCAGGCCGGCCAGCGCCACCCGCAGCTCGGTCAGCGGACGGGTCGCCTCCTCCAGCGCTGACGTGTCGGCCCCCACGCCGGCGGCCCGGAGCGCGCCGATGTTCTGCGCGACCTCAGTCTGGTGACGCACCGCGGCGGGGAGGACGGACGTCGTCCCGATCTCCAGGGTCAGGCGCGCCTCCACGCCCACGGTCAGCGCGTAGTGCTCCAGCCCGACCTCGTACCGGCTGTGCATCTCCCGCTCGCTGAAGACCCCGTAGGTGCTGAACAGCTCCATCGCCGACTCCGAGACCAGCTCGGGGAGCGCATCCAGCGTCGTCCGCAGGTTCGGCAGCCCACGCGCGGCCGCCTCGACCTGCCAGTCCTCGGAGTAGCCGTCGCCGTTGAAGACGACGGCGCCGTGCTCGGTGATGATCTCCTCGAGGAGCTTCTGCACCGCGACGTTGAACTCGGTACCGGCGGCGACGGCGGTCTCCAGCTCCGTGGCGATGTGGTCCAGCGCCTCCGCCATGATCGTGTTGATCGTGACCATCGGGCCCGCGACCGTCTGCTGCGAGCCGGGTGCCCGGAACTCGAACCGGTTGCCGGTGAACGCGAACGGGCTCGTCCGGTTCCGGTCGCCGGGGTCGGTCGGCAGGACCGGCAGGGTGTCCACGCCGATGATCAGCGTCCCCTTCTCCTTCGACGACGTCGCCCCGCCCTTGGCCACCTGGTCGAAGACGTCGGCCAGCTGGTCCCCGAGGAAGATCGAGATGATCGCCGGGGGTGCCTCGTTGGCGCCGAGGCGGTGGTCGTTGCTCGCCGAGGCCACCGAGGCGCGGAGCAGACCGCCGTACCTGTGCACCCCGCGGATCACCGCGGCACAGAACACCAGGAACTGCGCGTTCTCGTGCGGCGTGTCCCCCGGCAGCAGCAGGTTGCCCTCCGTGGCGTTGCCGAGGGAGAAGTTGACGTGCTTGCCCGAGCCGTTGATGCCCTCGAACGGCTTCTCGTGGAAGAGGCACTCCATGCCGTGCTTGCGGGCCAGCCGCTTGAACGTCGTCATCAGCAGCTGCTGGTGGTCGGCGGCCACGTTACCGCGCTCGAACATCGGGGCGATCTCGAACTGCCCGGGCGCGACCTCGTTGTGCCGGGTCTTGGCCGGGATGCCGAGCTTGAACAGCTCCCGCTCGGTGTCCATCATGAAGCCCAGCACGCGCTCGGGGATGGCCCCGAAGTAGTGGTCGTCGAACTCCTGCCCCTTGGGTGGCTTCGCGCCGAACAGGGTGCGGCCGGCGTTGAGCAGGTCCGGCCGGGCAAGGAAGAAGTGCCGGTCGACCAGGAAGTACTCCTGTTCGGGGCCGCAGTAGGACACCACCGCGTCCGGCGCGGCGTGCCCGAACAGGCGCAACACTCGCTCGGCCTGCCTGGCCATCGACTGCTGGGAGCGCAGCAGCGGGGTCTTGTGGTCGAGAGCATCGCCGTTCATCGAGACGAAGACCGTCGGGATGCACAGGGTGTTGCCGTTGGGGCTCTCCAGCACGTAGGCCGGGCTGGTCACGTCCCAGCCGGTGTACCCGCGGGCCTCGAAGGTGTTGCGCAGCCCGCCGCTGGGAAAGCTGGAGGCGTCCGGCTCGCCCTGGGCCAGCGTCTTGCCGGCGAACTCGGCCAACGCCGATCCGTCCCCGGCCGGTTCCAGGAAGCTGTCGTGCTTCTCCGCGGTCAGCCCGGTCAGGGGATAGAAGACGTGCGCATAGTGCGTCGCCCCCTTCTCCATCGCCCAGTCCTTCATCGCCGCGGCGACGGAGTCGGCGACCAGCGGGTCCAGGCGCGCGGCGTGGTCGATGGTGGCCAGGACGGACCTGTAGACCGACTTGGGCAACCGCTTCTGCATCTCGGCCTTGCTGAAGACATTGGCGCCGAAGACCTCACCAGGGGTCTCGCCGGCGGTGAAGGTCACGGCCGGGGGCACGTAGGCTTCGACGCCCTTGATGGCCTGCGTACGGACGGCGTTCCCGCTCACGGCGGCTCCTCTGGAATGGCGGTGCGCTCCGCGGGAACCCCGGCAGAACCCGACACCCACCAACCTAGGAACGTCCCGCACCGAGGGCGTTGCGCGCCGGTGAACACCGGGCTCGCGATGGGTGCCGCCGATGCCTCGCGCTTGCGACGGCGGCCGTTGTTCCGGTTGCGCTCGACGTCGCCGAGGTCACCGGAACACTTCCGGTCGCGAGCGTGCCAAGCATCGCCACGGACAGAATGCCCATGTTACATCTGCGTAACACAGGCGTGTCGATGCAGCGTTCGGGAAAACTGGCGACCATGCCGCAGGACTGGCGGAATCAGCTCGAACTCCACTCCCTGGGCACGTGCATGAGAGCGTGCCTGGTCTATGAACTGGTCGCCCAACGTGTGGCCGGTCAACCGGTCGAAGTCACCACGGCAGCACTGCGATCCGCAGCCCGGGCTGAGGGCCTGGACACCCGCCAATCCTGGATCGGTGCGGCCGCGTTGCAGATGAGCCGGGAGGGCAGCCTTGCACGCCCGTGACCGCTATGCGCCGTCACCGTCCCGGGACGGCGCGAATGCCGGACTCGGCCGCGGCCGACTGCGCGCAGAACCGGTCTCGGGAGGTGGCCGCCCAGCTCCGATCCGCCAGCGCTCCTGACAACGGGGGACAGCGAGGTTTTCTCACTAGAAATCCCCACCCATTTGAAGGGCGTAGTGGGCGTCGCTGGTCAGGGCTTCAGCGAGTCGTCAGCGACTTCGGGCGCGGGCCCTCGACGCAGGCTCCCGGCAGGCGGCACTCGACACTTCGCTGGCACGAGGGTCTGACCTGCAGCGATGCCTCTCCCAGCCGTCCGCGGACGGCGAATCCTGGTGAGAAAACCTCATTGCGCTTGAGCGCTGTGCTGACCTGCAGATATGCAGGTCAGCGGCGAGCAAGAGGTTCCAAGTTGAGCGCTGACTGCAGAAGCTGCCCCACGAACATGCCGACGCTCTGGACATACACCGCTCGTCGTACGGCAGAGGGACCAACCCCACATGCTGCGTGGACAACCGCCGTGCTCAACCACAGCGGCCGCCCGCCACGATCGGCAGGGGGACCCCGCTCGTGGTCGGGAGACGCCGTACGCCTGCAACAGGTTGGCCGGGGTGGTGTTCCACGGCGACCACGGGGCGCATGTGGCCAGCGATCGACCAGCCCACCAGCCGGCGAGAGAAGCAGTCGATCACCGTGGCCAGGTACAGGTTCTCCCCACCACCCTAAGGCAGGTAGGCAATGTCCCCGACGTAGACGATGTCGGGTGTATGCGCGGTGAAGGTCCGTTCACCAGGTCGGGCACGAGCTGGTCGGCCAGCTCCGGGACGGTGGTGCGCACGCGGCGGCGAAGCCGGATGCCGGCGATGTCATAAGTGGCCATAACCCGGGCGACCCGCTTGAGGTCACCCGTTCCGGCGCCGGCCGCCCGTCGTTTGAGCTCGGCGGTCACCCGCGGCGCCCCGTAGGCCCGGCCGGTGGCGTGCACCGCGCAGATTTGCTCGGCGAGCTCGGCGTCAGCGGTAGCGCGGGCGGCCCGCGCCGGCGCGGTGGCCTCCCAGGCGTAGAACGACGAGCGGGACACGCTCACGGTCGAGCACAACCGCTTCACCTCTAACCGTCGCCCCGGCGTCGACCGGTACAGCCCACCGCGTCGCGGCGGAACTCCTCTGAGTACGTCTCCCTCGCCACCGTCTGGTCTTCTCGCCTTCTCCAAGCAAGGCCTGGGTTCAGCGTGTCCCAAATCAGGCTTTATGGCCCGCGCTTGCGGGTGCCAGATGCAGGACGATCCACCCCGATGGGTAGCGGGACGCGGGATGCTCGCGCATGCAGCGCGGTGATATCGGCGTGACGCGGCGGTGACGTCTACCGGTCATCCTGAACGCGAGGACACCCCCTCTGCAGCCGGGATGAGCCCACCGAGTCAGGGAGAGTGCCCAGGGAGGTGATTGCATACACAATCTCCGACCGGCAGCCCAACGGCTGTGTTCCGCTAGAACCAAACGCCCCACCTGCTTCCTTCCCCGGAGTCGAGAGGCAGCGGGGACGTTGTCCGGCCTTGTGAGCCCAGTTCCATACCCGTCGCGAATAGAAAGGTGCCGTCCATGACCGTGCGGCCAGAAGTAGAAGATACTGAAAGAGTTGTTGAGCTACGGCCCGCTACTAATTACCCTCACCCATGGATAGATGGTTTTATACTAACCTATACGACCGACTACAGTCATGGGCAGGACGGCTCCGGAAACTATCCGCAAGCACTTGAGATAACAACCCCTCGGGGACCCCAAGGATTCTCCCGGTTCTACTTGCGGGATTTTCCGCAGAAGACATGGGAAAATCTACGGGACTCTCGGGGAACAACCATGCCACTGCAAATTTACGTTGATGACTTAGCCGGCGTATGGTGCAAGTGGTTGCGCCCGGTTGGACCAGCGTAGGCCGACCGCAACTCCGAGACACGTCTCCACCACGAGCGGCAGGAGGTTCTGATCTGCCTTCGCCGTCACGGTAACTGTCCGAGTCATCGGCGGGGTAACGACTGGGAGATATGAGACGGACTTCCGAGGTCAGGGTGCCCCTGCTGAAGTGACTTCTCCTCTTCGGAAGCTCGCCGTGCCACATCCTGCCGGCTAGTGCTCGTAACCAACACTGTCCCTGCCTTGCGGGTCGCGGAGTGGTGGCCTCGGCAAGTGCGGTGTCGGGATCCTTGGTCCAGGTGAACCGGGCGCAGCGGCCGTTCCAGGCGCCGATGAACTGCCCGATAGCGGCGATGAGGTCGGCGACGGTGGGGAAGTCGCCGCGCCGGAGCGCCTGCCGGACGATGATCGCGAAGAACGCCTCGACCAGGTTCAGCCAGGAGCCCGAGGGCGGGGTGAAGTGGAGGGTGACCCGCGGGTAGTGGGTGAGTCACGCGCGGACCGCGGGTGCTTGTGGGTGACGTAGTCGTCGACCACCACGTGCAGCTGCCGGCGGGGGTAGGCGGTGGCGACTTGCTTGAGGAAGGCTAGGACCTGCTAAAGCCGGTGGCGCTCGGTGCAGACCTCAGTGACCCGGCCAGTGGCCACCTCAAGACTTGATTCTCTCACTTGACGGGCGGCTACTAGCACTGGAGTCGGAATGCCTTGGCAGATTGCGCTGATCATACTTGGTTTTGCCGCGTTTTTGGCTGCGCTTGGCGTCAAGGTCACAGTGCCGGGAATAAATATCGATCTGAAGGAACAATTGGAGAATTGGCAGCGGGTGCTTGTCGCCTCCACCGGCATCGGCCTGACGGTGATCGGCCTCTTGTTCAGCGTCAACATGATACCAACCCCTGGCAGCGAAGATGAACATCGGGCAAATGATGACTTGCAGCTAGCGGATTACTATGCAGACAATGAAGGTGATACTTGCTTCACTGGAGCCCCATACAATCTGGTTTTCGGCGATGATCTTTTCGTCGTGGAGGAGCAGGTTCAGTGCCGCTATACGCCGGCCGACGTGTCGCGCCCGCAGGTATATACGTTCAACATTCCGAAATATGCTCCCGGTGCGAAGATCGTGGGATTTTCTGGCACATTCGGTATAGATGAGTCCGGGGATGCGAATCATCCTGGCGCGGAGGCATTCTGGACCGTCTCCCAGGATGAACGAGTACTCTGCGAGCCGCGCGCAGAATGGAAAAAGCTCGCAAACTGTGACATCAAAAACCCTATCGAAATCGTGCCAGATGAACCCTTGGTCATTACGGAGGTTCTCGTCCGCTTTGGACCCCACAATGGTGGTGAGCTATTTTTAGGCATCGCTCTGCCTCGCCTTGAAATCCGCACGTAACTCTGGAAGGCGCTGCGCGCCACCGTCGCCGCACGACCGTCCACATTGAGGTTTTCTCACCAGCATTGCCGGCTTGACTGACGTCGTCGCTGGTCGCGGCCGGGGTGGAAGAACCGGGCGCGGGCTCTCGGGGTAAAGATCGACTCGCCAAAGACCGATCTCCTCTTCCCCGGGAGCCCGCCGTGTCTCATCGTGTCAGCCTGGATGTGTCCGCACCGGTGTTGAAGGCGGTGACCGGCTGGGTCGCCCGGTACCGCCGTCGGCCGGGAACCCGTCCGGCGCAGCGGGTCGGCACGGTGCACGCCCAGGTCGTGCTGGCGCTGCGCTGGCTGCGCCACCGTCTGGACGTGCGCATCCTGGCCGCAGACGCCGGAGTCAGCATCGCCACCGCCTACCGCTATCTGCATGAAGCGCTCGAGGTAATCGCCGGGCACGCTCCTGCCCTGGGTGCTGTGCTGGCCCGTGCTCGCGCCGCCGGCCTGTCCTTCCTCTGCCTGGATGCAACGCTGATCCCGACCGACCGGGTGGCCGCCCGCGCCGAGCGTGGCCATCACCTGTGGTGCTCCGGCAAGCACCACGCCTTCGGCGGCAGCGTGCAGGTCCTCTGCGACCCCGGTGGCTTTCCGCTGTGGGTCTCTGACGTCCGGCCCGGCTCGACCTACGATCTGACCGCCGCCCGCGAGCTGGTGCTGCCGGCGCTGTACCCGCATGCCGCCCGCGGGCTGCCGGTGCTGGCCGACAAGGGCTACACCGGTGCCGGCATCGGGGTGCACGTCCCGATCAAGCACCAGCCCGACGGGCCGCTGCACACCGACAACCGCTGCTACAACTCCCTGATCACCGCGCTCCGCGCGCCCGCCGAACGGGGCCATGCCCTGCTCGGCTGCTGGCGCGCCCTCGACCGGGTCACCGTCAGCCCGCACCGCATCGGCGCGATTGTCGCCGCCGCATTGGTGCTGACCTCACTCGACCGCGGAACCAGGTGAGAAAACCTCAGCACGCGCGTCAGCCCAATTCATCACGGTGATCGCGGTGACGATTGAGAATTTATCACCAGGAATGAGGTTTTCTCAATGGATTGGCGATGGAGGCCTACTTGTGGCGCCGAAGCGGCAGGTCGCCGGCGCGCGAGGTGTGTCACCGCATGAGGCGCGGGGCCCTGCGATCGAGGATCGGTTCTTCCTAGCGAACTGATCATGATCGCGAGGACCCCGCGTGATCACCTACTCTGCCACGCTCGACGTACCCGCCGACACCGTCGCGCAGCTGGTCGAGCTGCTCGTCGCCGAGCGGCGCCGCCCGGGCACCGGCATCGGCGCCCGCGCCGCCTCCTGCTTCGACCAGGCGGTGCTGGTGCTGCGCTGGTTCCGGGAGGACACCGGCATGCCGGTCCTGGCCCGCGACTCCGGAGTGTCGACCGCGACGGGCTACCGCTATCTGCGCGAGGGCATCGACGTACTGGCTGCGCAAGCCCCTGAGCTGCATCAGGTGCTGCAGGCCGGACGAGCCGCCGGCTGGAGTCACGTCACCCTCGACGGCACCCTCATCGCCACCGACCGCTGTCGGATGAACAACCCGGACACCGGTCATGACCTGTGGTACTCCGGCAAGCACCAGGCCCACGGCGGCAACGTGCAGGTCGTCTGCGACCCGACCGGCTTCCCGGTCGCCGTCTCCGACGTGCAGCCGGGGTCAGCGCATGACCTTGCCGCCGCCCGCGCCACCGGCTTCCTCGGCACGCTGCACGCCGCGGCCGCCCTCCTCGGGCTGCCCACGCTGGCCGACAAGGGCTACGACGGCGCCGGTATCGGCGTGCACACGCCGGCCAAGGGCGGTCGGCTGGCGCCCAGCACGGCCTGCCGCAACCAGCTGCTGACCCGGCTGCGCGCCGAAGGCGAGCGCGGCATCGCGCTGCTCAAGACCCGATGGAAGGCGCTACACCGTATTCGGCTGTGTCCTCAGCGAATCGGCGCCATCGTCGCGGCCGCACTTGTTCTGACCAGCGCCGAGCGGCCAATCCGTTGAGAAAACCTCAATCTGCACCCAGTTGAAGGGCGCAGTTGGCGTCGCTGGTCAGCGTCCCGGGCGTGTGCCGGGGAGTGAACTTGCTGCTGTTCGAGGAAGCCGCCTGCGACGACTGGCTAGGCCAGGCCAGGCCAGGCCAGTGGCCCGTAGCGGAGATGACCGGTGTATGCCTGGCTTCTGGGTTCACCTCATCGGGGTGGCGTGCGGCGGCGGCGATCTCGACGCGGAGCCGGTCGATGGACGCCAGCAGGGCGCCGTGTTGCTTCCAAGCGGCCTGGTCGATCTGGGGGGCGACGGTGAGGAGGGTGTTGATCCGGTGGCGCTGGTCGTCGAGCTCGGCGAGGTGGGCCTCGACGGCGAATCGGGCGGCGTCCGGGTTGGCGCCGGTGGCGATGGGGGTGACGCTGTGGAGCGCGGCCGCGGCGGTGGTCAGTAGGTCGGCCAGCGCGGCGCGCTGTTCGCTGGTGTAGGCCGCGGACTGCTCGGCGGGGGGCATGAAGTAGGTGCGGTCAAGGACCGCTCGCGCCAGCGTGCGCAGAGTGAGGTGGCAGCGTTCCAGCCCAGTCAGGGTAGTGCGCAGCCGCGGTTGGGCGTCGCGGGCGCTGCGGGCATGGGGGTGGAGCCGGGCGCTCTCCTCAACCCGGGCCACGGTCAGATCCGCGCGGAGCACCTCGTCGCGGACGGCACGGGCCTGCGTGAGCCAGTGGTCGGCCGTCGACCGAGACCAGGGGCCGCGCAGGCCGTCGGCGAAGTCCCGGGCAAAATCCGCCATCCGTTCGGCGAGCTCACCGATGGCCTCGCCGGCCGGCTGCAGGTACAGCGGTGGCGCGACGAGCACGCTGACGGTGATCCCGACCAGCGCGCCGAGCAGCGCCTCGGTCACTCGTGTCAGCGCGAGCGCGCCGCCGGCGCTAACTTCGAGCAAGAGCATCGCGGTGATCGGCGCCTCGAACAGATGCGGGCCCAGCCGCAGGAGCCGGCCGACGACCAGGGAACCGGCGACCACGACGCTCAGACTCCACCAGGTGAGCCCGACGACGTTGGCCACGCCGACGGCCACCAGCACGCCGGCGAGCACGCCGCTGATGCGGCCCAGCCCGTGCATCAGGGTCTTGTACAACGTCAGCTGCACCACCAGCAGCGCCATCAGCGGTGCGACGATCGGGTGCTCGCTAAGGTGCAGCACCTCGGCCAGCAAATTGGCGGCGACCACCGCCAGCGTAGCTTTGGCCGTCCGCAGGCCGGGAATCCGGCCCCGGCGCACCAGTGTGGAGCGAACTCGGTCGCGCAGCCGTGCGGATGCTCCGAACATGAGATGCCTCCAGCTCAGGTCGAGAAATGACAAGGCGGAGGACGGCGTCGTCCTAATTCGATTGGGGCGGCGGAGCCGCTGGTCGGCAGTGGCCCCGCCAGCCAGGCTGGCGGATCACCTGTCCGCCGGGCCGGACTAGGCGAGTTGACCGCGATCAGGGGCAGTCCTCGAGGCGGCGCCGGATGCGCCGAAGCAGGCCCCGGATCTGCTTGGTCGCCGTGTCGGCATGCCGTCCTTCCCGGTGCTCTGCCGCGTCGTCACGGGAGTTCGGGAGCTATGCCTCGCTCATGCCTTTCAGCGTCACCCCTTTCAGCGTCACCGAACCCTGTGTCTATCCCGTAACGCTCCCCAGTGACTGTTCTCACCCTCGTGGCCGCGATGTGCAGCCAGCTGGGCCCGGCCACCGACCGAGCGGTGACGTCCCTGCTGGTGGTGTAAGTCCAGGTCACCGCCCGCGTGGAGGACCACGCGAAGGGGCCATCGTGTGATGGTCAGCGAGACCACGCCAATGGTTCTCGCGGAAGGACACAGCACACGATGGCCCTGGACCAGTCAGCCCTGCTCGAGGTGCTCGACGCACTGAAGGCCGCCGACGTCGACGACCGGATTCGCGCGGCGGCCACCATGATCTACCAGGCCCTGATCGAGGCCGAGCTCACGGCAGTGATCGGCGCCGCGCCCCACGAGCGCAGCGAGACCCGCACCGCGCAGCGCAACGGCTCCCGCCCGCGAACCCTGACGACGACGGCCGGGGATCTGGAGCTGCGCATCCCCAAGCTGCGGCCGGATCGTTTTTCCCCTCGCTGCTCGAGCGGCGCAGGCGGATCGATCAGGCGCTGTTCGCCGTGGTGATGGAGGCCTATCTGCAAGGCGTCTCGACCCGCAAGGTCGACGATCTGGTCCGCGCGCTGGGCGCCGACTCGGGGATCTCCAAGTCCGAGGTGTCCCGGATCTGCGCCGATCTGGACGCCGAGGTGGCCGCGTTCCGCGACCGCAGCCTGGCCGAGACCGCGTTCCCCTACGTGTTCCTCGACGCGACCTACTGCAAGGCGCGGGTGAACCGGCGGGTGGTCTCCCCGGCGGTGGTCATCGCCACCGGAGTGGCCGCCGACGGCCACCGCGAGGTGCTCGGCTTCGCCGTCGGCGACTCCGAGGATGGGGCGTTCTCCGACGGCGTTCCTGCGCTCGCTCAAGGCCCGCGGGCTGGCCGGCACCCAGCTGGTCATCTCCGACGCCCACACCGGATTGAAGGCTGCGATCGGCGCGGTGCTGCTCGGCGCCGCCTGGCAGCGCTCATCTGCCGGGTGCACTTCATGCGCAACGTGCTGGCCAGGGTGCCGAAGGGCAACGCCGAGATGGTCGCCGCGGCGATCCGCACCATCTTCGCCCAGCCCGACGCCGAACACGTGCACGCCCAGCTCGACGTCGTCGCCGGCATGCTCGGCCGGCAGTTCCCAGCCGTGGAGGCAATGCTCCGAGACGCCGCCGAGGATCTACTCGCCTTCACAGCGTTTCCGGTCGTGCACTGGAAGAAGATCTGGTCGACCAACCCGCTGGAACGGCTGAACAAGGAGATCAAGCGGCGCACCGACGTCGTCGGCGTCTTTCCCAACCCCGAAGCCCTGCTCCGCCTGGCCGGCGCGGTCCTGGTCGAGGCGCACGACGAATGGCAGGTCCCTCACCTGGAGCACCGCGCCGTGACACGGCGAGCCTCCCGGCACGGGAGCGGCACATCGCAGCTCCAGTGCCGGGAGGCTCTCACCAGCCGGCCGAGGCCTCAGTCCCGCGGGTCGAGTGGACGGCCGATGACTTCCGCCGCGGGCGGACCCTGCCCAGGCACGGAGGTCTCGCCCGCCGACGCCACGAAGTGCCCCGCCGGGCTACCCGAACGCCGGCCGCCCGGCTCGGGGCTCATGGGGAACGCCTGCGCCGCCACGTGCGCAGTGCCGGATGTCTCCGGGCCCTCGGGCGGCTCCACCACGAGGACGAACTTGTCCCCGTGGCGCGTGATGCCATCGACGACGGCCTTCTCGATCGCCACGTTGGCGTAATTGCCGCGCAGCACCATGGGGTCGCGACGGAGGTCCTTGACCAGGCTCACGGCCATCGCTGCCATCACCAGGGCGAAGGGCAGCGCCGCGATGATCGTCAGATTCTGCAGCCCCGTCAGCGCCGCACCCTCCTCGCCCAGGAGCAACATGATGGCCGCGACGGAGCCCATCACCACACCCCAGAAGACGACGACCGAGCGGCTCGGCTCCAGGGTGCCGCGCTGCGAGAGCGAGCCCATGACGATCGAGGCCGCGTCCGCACCGGACACGAAGAAGATCGCCACGAGGACCATGACGAGCACGGTCGCGGCGGTGGCCAAGGGGTACTGCCCCAGGACGGCGAACAGCTGCCCCTCCGTGGTGCCCTGGCCGGCGACGTCGACGCCGTCGCGCTGGGCGGCGATGCCGGCGCCGCCGAAGACGGCGAACCACAGCAGGCTGACCAGGCTGGGCACCAGCAGCACGCCGGTGACGAACTGGCGGATGGTGCGGCCGCGGCTGATGCGGGCGATGAACAGGCCGACGAACGGCGTCCAGCTGATCCACCAGGCCCAGTAGAAGACCGTCCAGCCACGCAGCCAGGTCGCCATCGGGTCACCGCCGGTGGCCTCCGTGCGCGCGGCCATGTCGCCGAGGTCGGAGAAGTAGCTCCCGACCGCGTCGGGGATCAGGTTGAGGATGAAGATCGTCGGGCCGAGCACGAAGACGAACACCGCGAGGATCAGGGCCAGGACCATGTTGGTGTTGGACAGCCACTGGATCCCCCGCTCGACGCCGGAGACGGCCGAGGCGACGAAGGCGGCGGTCAGGACCGCGATGATCGCGACCAGGACGCCGTTGCCGACGTCCCCGGCCCAGCCGAGGATCTCGACCCCGCTGCCGATCTGCAGGGCGCCGAGGCCGAGGGAGGCCGCCGACCCGAACAGCGTCGCGAAGATGGCCAGGACGTCGATGACCCGGCCGACCGGGCCCTCGGCCCGCCGCCGGCCGAGCAGCGGGACGAAGACCGAGCTGATCAGCTGACGGCGGCCACGGCGGAAGGTGCCGTAGGCGACCGCCAGCCCGACGACGGCGTAGAGCGCCCACGGGTGCAGCGTCCAGTGGAACAGCGTGGTCGCCATCGCCGTCTCGATCGCCTGCGACGACTCGGGCTCGGCCGTCAGCGGCGGCGGGGAGACGTAGTGCGAGAGCGGCTCGGCGACCCCGAAGAACATCAGCCCGATGCCCATGCCGGCGCTGAACATCATCGCGATCCACGAGATGGTGCGGAACTGCGGCAGCTCGTCGTCGCGCCCCAGCGGGATCCGCCCGTACTTGCCGGCCGCCAGCCAGATGACGAAGAGCACGAATGCCGAGGCGAGGAGCACGAACAGCCAACCGAGGTTGCCGGTGATCCAGCCGAGAGCGGAGCCACTCGCGGTGCCGAGACCCGTCGGACTCGCGAAGCCCCAGGCGACGAAGCCCAGCGCCATGATTGCGGCGACCGCGAACAGCACCTTGTCCACGGCCCAGTGCTGATCTGCGACGCAGTCTGGCGGTTCGGCGATGGCCGGATGAGTTCCGGTGTCGACCACGTCCGTGGCATGGACGGTGGGGCGCTCCTCCCCTACTCCGCCCGCGCGGTCCTGCGGCGCTGGGTCATCTCCGTCGGCCTGGCCACGTTGGCGGGAGAGCCAGCCGGGCCTGCTGAGCTGTTGCTCCATGACACTCCCTATTCTGTTGCGTCATTCGAGACGGACTTCGCATGAGGGAACCCGAGCGTCAGGCCCACTACAAGAGGCCACCGTGACTGTTCACACAGTTTCAGCGCAGTATGGCTCTGTGTTTCGCCCCTGTGACGGCCTCAGGCGCTGAAGGGCGGCCGCTGGGCAGCCCTGTGCCCCGCCATCACTCCCGTTGACGCCGGGCCTCGGGCCCGGGAGAACCTCAGCCTGCGAAGCCTGGCGCGACCGCGCCGATGAGGGGTGCCGCCGGGCCAACGCCGCGGTCGCCATCTCGGCACGGGCCGCGTTGGGGAGCGACGGAGTCGGCGCCTCCTCGAACCACGTGCGCCCATGTTAGGGATGCCTCCCTGCTTCAGCGGACCGATCGTTCCTGGCCTGGGGGAGGGCGTGCCGGTCATCTCAGCCATCTGCCTCAGCACCCCCCATCGGCGGCCGCTGTCATCACGCCACCGTGGCCGCTGACTCCCAGCGCGCTGGCCCGCCGGCAGGCGTCCTCGCGTCCGACTCCCCCTGGGTCAGCGTCTTGCCGGCGAACTCGGCCAGCGCTGAGCCGTCCCCGGCCGGCTCCAGGAAGCTGTCGTGCTTCTCCGCGGTCAGCCCCGTCAGGGGGTAGAAGACGTGCGCGTAGTGCGTCGCACCCTTCTCCATCGCCCAGTCCTTCATCGCCGCGGCGACAGTGTCGGCGATCAACGGGTCGAGCGGCGCTGCGTAATCGATGGTGGCCAGGACCGACCTGTAGACCGACTTGGGCAGCCGCTTCTGCATCTCGGCCTTGCTGAAGACGTTGGCGCCGAAGATCTCACCGGGCGTCTCGCCGGCCGTGAAGCTTACGGCCGCGGGCACGTAGGCCTCGACGCTCTGTTGGCCTGCATACGGACGGCGTTCCCGCTCACGGCGGCTCCCTGGGGGATGGCGGTGTGGTCGGGAGTCCCGGCAGAACCCGACATCACCAACCTAGGAATGCCGCGCACCGGGGGAGTTTCGCGCCGGTGAAAATCGGGGTCCTGATCGGGTGCCGCCAAGCCTCCCGCTCGAGACGTCGGTCGGCTCCCGGTTGTGCTCACGTCGCTGAGGCGACCCGAACGTTCCGGGTCGTGAGGGCGCATACGGTCGCCCACGGATAGAGGATTCCTCTGTTACTTCTTCGTTACACCCGCGTGGCGATGCGGCCCGCAGGACATCCGGCGACCATGCCACAGGACTGGCGGGACCAGCTGGAGCTCCTCTCCCTGGGCACGTGCGTGCGGGCGTGCCTCGTGTACGAGCTGGTCGCCCAACGCGCTGCAGGTCAACCGGTTGAGGTCACGACCGCGGCGCTGCAATCCGCCGCCCGCGCGGAGGGCCTGGACATCCACCATCCGTGGATCGAGGCGGCCGCGCTGCAGATCAGCCGGGAGAGCAGCCTGGCACTTCGACTTCGCCCCGCGGTCGGGGCTCGCCAGGATCCGGTCACGCGAGGCGCCCCTCAGCTCGCGATCCGCCAACACTCGTCACAACGGAGCACCGCACGCTCGTCTGCCCAGGCCATGGTGATGATCGCTGTGACCAGCACCCACAGACGGAGGCCGCCAGGCCGTCCACAACCGGCCGGGCTACCGCGTGAGCAGTGCCACCCGACTGCGTCCTCGCCGTCGAGGAGCCGCGCGCGCCTCGGACGCGACGCACGTGCCGGTCACATACAGACTCGCAATCATGGGGGAATTTCGACCTGTCGCATGCCGCAGACGTGACGCCGGCAGTCAACCGGCGATCCGCTGACACTCCTCGCACCGGGGGACACCCCAGACGTCGTGCCAGTCCATGTCCGCTATCGCGGTGACCAGAACCCCGCACACCGAAGACGCCAGACCGTCGACCACGGGCTTGGACACGGCGTGAGCCAGGCTGCCCGCCCGGTTGAGGTCACGGCCATCGCGCACGGGGTCGCGCTCGACGGAGGCGACATGGGTTCCGGTCACGTGAACGCTCGCAGTCATGGTCTCGAGAGTGAGCGGCCGTGATGACGACCGCGTCACGATGCTCGAACGACTCGGCGAGGCCGGTGCGTCGCCACGCCGAACCCGCCTGCCCCGGGAAGTCGGTGTTCAGGCGCCGCCGACACCGGATTGGTCGGAGCCGCCGGCGTGCAGTGCGCACAGGCCCGAATCACCGACGCCGGCCACGAAGCGGCGTTCGCCGTAGATGCGCGCGTGAACCGGGCGACCCGCTCTTCCTGCTGAAAGCGAGGTGGCTCAGTCTTGTGCTCGTCTGGGATTTCCGCGCGGCGCTCGCCGCAGACCACGCGAGCGACGCCCCGGCTCCGCCCGAGCACAGGCCAACTGCCCCCAGCACCGCGCTACGCGTGCCGGTCCGGGCGAGCCCGATCCCGGCGCTTAGAGCGCCCGCCGATAGGCGCGGTCGCGAAGTCCGGCGTGGTTGATCGATGAGGGCAGGCACGAGGGCCACGCTCGCGAAGGTGCTAACGCTCCGTGAACTGTGGACCCCTCGTGCCTGCCCTCCCATCGTGCATCCTTGACCCGCTGCGCGAGCAGTTCCTGGCCCTGCTGCCCGTCCGGCATGACGTGCCTCCGCTCGGCTGCCACCGGCCGCGCATCGCCGATGCGGTGGTGGTCGACAAGCTGGTGGAGGCGTTGGTCTTCGGCGCCGGGTACGAGGCATCGCCGGGCTTGGCTGCTCGGCGACGACGATGCGCCGCCGCCGGGACGAGTGGATCCGGCTGGGTGTATGGGATCGGCTGCGACCGGCGTGCCTGGACGCCGACGAGAAGATGATCGGCCTTGATCTGGCCGATCTCGCCGTCGACGGCTGCACCACCAAGGCGCCCTGCGGCGGGGAGTGCGCCGGGCGCAGTCCGGTCGACCGGGGCAAAGGCGGCCTGAAACGCTCCCAGCTCACCGACGGCGCCGGCATCCCGCTCGCGGCGGTGTCCGCGCCGGCCAACACCGTCGACCACACCCTGCTGACGACCACCCTCGACGCGATCAAGGACCTCCAGCCGCTGCCCGCACGGGTCACCGTGCACCTCGACGCCGGCTACGACCATCGGCCGGCCCGGCAAGCACTGGCCGACCGCGACCTGCACGGTCAGATCGCCCACCGCGGCGAGCCGGCCCCGATCCAGGTCGGCCGGCGCTGGGTCGTCGAGCGCACCCACGCCTGGCTCAACGACTTCGGCAGACTCCGCCGCTGCACCGAACGCCGCCGTGACTGCGTGGACGCCTACCTCTGCCTCGCCGCGGCCATCGTCACTATTCGTGCCCTCCGCCGGGCCGCCTGGTACCTCTACCGCTGGGACACCCGACCACGATCACCACGCATCCGCTGACCTACTGGCGGGCGCTCTTAGGCAGCGAAAGTCCGTATGCCTGCCAAATCCCGCGGCCGGCCTGTGCGCGTCCACAGGTCCAGCGACGTGCTGCGTCTCGAGGGCCGTCATACGTTGGTGTCAGCGCGGACGGGCTGGCCGGTCGCTTCGAGCACGGAGAGCCACAGGTCGCCATTGAGATCGACCTGGTTGCAGCTTCCGGTGGCCAAGGCGATCGGCAGGTGCACGAAGCGTCCGTGCCATCGATCCACGACGATCGCCGTCCTCCCGGCCATCGCCGCATGCGCGGCCGCCTGCGCCAGGCGGGTGCAGTAAACGCTGTCGAACGGGTTGGCCGGCACACTGCGGATCGCGTAACCCGGATCGACGTAACGCAGGCTGATGCTGCGGCCGCCCGCCGCCGTGTGGTCGGTGATGCGCTCGCGCAGCAGACCGCCGATGTCGGCCAGGCGAACGTTGCCCGAGACGTCCCGGCCGGTCGGCCGGTCGGTGAAGAGGTCCTGACCGGCGCCCTCCGCGACGACGACCACCGCATGCCCCTGCCGGTTCAGGACCCGGTCGACGTGCGCGAGAACGTCCTCCTCGCCCTCCAGGACGACCGGCACCTCCGGAACGAGCACCATGTCGACGTCCTCGCTGGCCAGACTCGCGTACGCGGCGATGAAGCCGGAGTGCCGGCCCATCAGCTTGATGAGCCCGACACCGTCGGGGATGGAGCTGGCCTCGGTGTGTGAGGCACGGATGGATTCCGCGGCCTGGGAGAACGCGGTCTGGAAGCCGAAGCTGTGATCGATCCACGGGATGTCGTTGTCGATCGTCTTGGGGATGCCGACGACGGCCAGCGGTATGCCCCGGTGGTCCGCCTCGTCGGCGATCTCCTGGGCACCTCGCAACGTGCCATCGCCGCCGACCACGAACAAGATGTCGATCGCCCGCTGGGTCAAGGTATCGACCATCTCCGCAAGGTCCTGCCAGCCGCGGGAGGTGCCGAGCACGGTGCCCCCCTGGCTGTTGATCCCGCGCACACCTTCCGGCGCCAACGTCATGCTGTCCTTGGCTCCCGTACGCGTCAGTCCCAGGTATCCGTTGCGGAACCCGGTCACCGACGTCACGCCGTAGCCCGAGATCCGGGGGTCCTGCCTTCTTGACCAGCGTTGTGGCCGGGACGTTCACAGCCAGCCGACCGGTCCCTCGAGCAGGGAGCCCAGCTCGCGCTGGTTGATCGAGACGATCTGCGAGAGGTGCTCGTCCATGAGTGTCGAGGCAACCTCCCCGTCGCCGTCGATGATGGCTTGGGCCACCTTGAGGTGGTCCTCGGCCAGCAGTTTGTGGAGCTTGCGGACGTCCCCGACGGTGGAGAGGCGGTGTGCGACCAGCTGGCCGTACGCGCGGAACGATATCTGGAAGACCCGGTTGCCGGCCAGTCCGGACACCGCACCGTGGAAACCCTCGTGGCCGGTCACGTAGACGTCGCGGGCGACGTGTCCGTCCGCCTCGACGTCACCGGACAGATACGGGGCCATCACCTGCGCGCGCAGCGCAGCGTCCGGGTTCCTCGCGGCCATCCGGGCGAGCGTCGACTCCGCGAACACCCACGCCTCGAACAGCTCGTCGTACGTCGCCCCCGCCAGGTGGAAGAACAGCGCCTCCATCCTGCCCAGGTTGGCCGTGTCGACGGTGCCGACCACCGGGCCACCGCCCGGGCCGCGACGGATGCTGATCATCCCCTGGACCTCCAGGAGGCGCAGCCCCTCGCGCAGGGACTCGCGGCTGATGCCGTACTGCTGCAGCATCTGGGCTTCCGAGGGCAAACCGTCCCCGGGCTGGAGCCCGGCGGCGGTGATGCTGGCAACGACGTCACGAGCCACGACCTGCGCGGCCTTGAGCGGTCGGAGCACGGAGCCTCCGGCGGCGATCGGGATGCCCTCCACCGGACTTCCCGACTCCGCGATGCTGGCGCCGGCCTGCTTCTTCCTCGTCATCCTCGCCCTCACTCTCCTGTCATGGACGGGACAACCCCGTTCGGTGACTGCGACCGCGTCGAGGCCCAGCCCTCGGCCTCGTGGTCGGCTTGACGGGTGCCAGAGCCCGTAGGGGCTGAAGGCCTGGGGATGACGCCGATCTGCCGTCGACGGGCCCCATCTCTGGGGACCCCATGGGCCATCGAAGCCGGCGGGGGTAGGGCCGGCGGTCTAGGGCGGCCGTCGAAGGAGGCGGCGGGTGTTGCTGCCCGGTCGGCACGACGACCACGCCCTGGATCTGCTCGCACTCGCCGCTGCAACGTTCTCCGTGGCCGTACAGCTCCAGCACGAGCCCGTGGACGACATTGTTCAGTCCCGGACAGAGACCCCCGCACGTGACCACACCCACGCGGGTTCGCTCCGGCTCGAAGAACAGCCGCAACCGGGGCCCGCCGGGTTCGAACGCGGGGAAGCTCGCAGGTCGGCACCCCCCGGCGCGCGGCCATGTCCAGGGTGTCGTCCAGCAGCACCCGGTCGGTCTCGGCGACGTAATGAACCGTGTCCCGCCGGTCAAGGAGGCCACCGGCAAGCGGCGAGGAGATCGTGGCGGGGCCCAGCGTGCGCCCCGCCAGGTCCGCCGCGGTCAGGGACAGTTGGTCACCCGTGTGCACGCCTGCGGATGGTGCCCTGCCGTTGTTCCGGGCATGTGAACGTCGTCCACCGTACCGTCGCCACCCGGCGTCAACGGAGTCCCAGGACACTGAGCCATTCCCTGGGCCAGGGGAACTCGGTCGCCGCAGCCCTCGTCCTCCTCCACCGCGAGCACGGCCGGACGACATGATGACCAACCAGCTCCAGCCGCTACTGAGTCCCGTGTCCTCGAGCGGCCACCACGGCAGGTGCGGGGTTCACCTTCGCCGGGACATGATCTCGGCGCCGTTGGCAGCGATCGGTCAGCGCACGTGACCCACCACCGGAGAGGCGACGAGCAGCGCCCGCATCCCCACAGAGTCATCGCGTCGGAACTCCCGACAAGGGAGTGCAGGGACAAGAGCGCCGCCCGGAAGCCAACTGAGAGTCCTGAAGGATTCAAGATCGCGGACCATCACACCTTATGCACTGTGGGGTCGAAGGCCGTGTCGTCAAGCTGGCAGCCGGGGCGGAAGATGGCGAGGGCTTGGCCTTCGCTGCGGGCCCGGCAGCTTTCGCCAGGTGGCTCCCTCGCGGGCCGGACGTCCGCGCTGTCTTGCGATGGGGATCAACGCGAGCGATCCCGAGGATCACCTGGCCGGGTCGTTGCCCCAGCCGAGTGGCCGCCAAGTCCCAAGTCTCGCTCGCCGCGTCGCGAGGACCTGCGCGCCCGCGGCGGTGCGCCGCGGTGACACCCGGGGCGAGCCCACTCGACAGACGAGGTCGCCGAACAGGAGGTCCACGCAAGGAGTACCGGAGGTCGCGTTCCTAGCGTCCGCGCCCGTGATGTCGCTGCACAAGCTGACCGCGGGTGACGGGTACACGTACCTGACGCGGCAGGTGGCGGCGATGGACGCCACCGAACGAGGCCTGGCCGGCTTGAGCGACTACTACTCCCAGCGGGGTGAGTCCCCCGGCGTCTGGGCCGGCGCTGGCCTGGCCGGGTTGAGCGGGGTGTCTGCCAGGCAGCCGGTCGGCGAAGCGCAGATGAAGGCGCTGTTCGGGCAGGGGCGCCATCCCGACGCCGAGCGCTTGGAAGCAGAGGCCCTCACCGCCGGGAGGACGGCGGAGCAGGCGCGGGCCGCGGGCGCCCTCGGCCTGCCGTTCCTGGTCTACCCCGCACCTGCCGACGGCCTCCGCCCTCTCTGCGCGCAGGAGTTCGCTGCGGTCAACGCCGCACGTGGACGTCCGCACGACGCGCCTCTGCCCGAGCCGGAGCGTGCCCGCATCCGCAGCAGGGTCGCGCGCGGCATGTTCACCGAGGTCCACGGCCGGCCGCCGGCCGACGCCCGGGAGCTGTCGGGGTTCCTCGCCCGGGCCTCTCGGCCGGCGACCCGCGCGGTGGCCGGCTACGACCTGACCTTCTCCCCGGTGAAGTCGGTCTCGGCGCTGTGGGCGCTGGCGCCGCGGGAGATGGCCGAGCAGGTCGAGGCCGCCCACGCCGCCGCGGTCGCCGACACCCTAGCCTGGCTGGAGCGGCACGCCTGCTTCACCCGGCTGGGCGCCGGCGGAGCGCGGCAGGTGGAGACCACCGGGCTGATCGCGGCGGTGTTCACCCACCGCGACTCACGCGCCGGGGACCCGGACCTGCACACCCACGTCGCGGTGAGCAACAAGGTGCAGACCGGCGACGGGCGGTGGCGGGCCCTGGACGGACGGGTGCTGTACAAGGCCAACGTCGCCGCCTCGGAGCACTACAACACCCGGCTGGAGGCCCACCTGGTCGCGACGCTGGGAGTGCGCTTCGCCGAGCGCCCGGGCCGGGAGCCGGGCAAGCGGACCGTCCGCGAGGTCGTCGGCCTCGACTCCCGGCTGCTCACCACCTGGTCCTCGCGGCGGCAGGCGATCGACGTCCGCCGCGGGCAGCTGGCGGCCGGCTTCCAGGCCGAGCACGGCCGGCCGCCGACGACGAGTGAGGCGATCGCGCTCGCCCAGCAGGCCACGTTGGAGACGCGGGAGGCCAAGCACGAGCCGCGCTCGCTGGCCGAGCAGCGGGCGGCCTGGCGGCAGCAGGCCCTGGGCGTCCTCGGCAGCCCGTCGGACCTGGCCGCCATGCTCGACCGCGTACTGGGCCACACCCCGGCGCCGCGCCCGTCCGGTGTCCCCGAGGCGTGGGTCCGAACGGCTGCGGCCAGGGTGCTGGAGACGGTGAGCGGGCAGCGGGCGACCTGGCAGTTCTGGCACGTCTGCGCCGAGGCCGAGCGGGTGGTGCGCGCCGCCGGCCTGGCCCCCGGCGACGTCGAGAGCGCGGTGTCCCGGGTTACCGAGACGGCGCTGTCCCCCGCGCTGTCCGTTCCGCTGGGGGCACCGGATCCGGTGGTCGAGCCACCTGAGCTGCGCCGCTCGGACGGCGCCAGCGTCTACACCGTCGCCGGCGCCCAGCTCTACACCAGCCGGGCGGTGCTGGACGCCGAGGCTCTGCTGGTCACGGCCGCCGGGCGCACGGACGGGCGCCGCGCAGATGCGGCCGTCGTCGAGCTGGCGCTGCTGGAGGTCACCGCCAACGGCACCGAGCTCAACCCCGGGCAGGCGCAGCTGGTCCGCGATCTGGCCGGTAGCGGCGCCCGGGTACAGCTGGCCGTTGCTCCAGCTGGGGCCGGCAAGACCACCGCGCTGGCGACCCTCGCCCGAGCCTGGACCGCCGGCGGCGGGACGGTGCTCGGGCTGGCCCCCTCCGCGGTCGCCGCCGCCGTATTGCGCTCCTCCCTCGCCGGGCGCTGCGACACCCTGGCCAAGCTGGCCTGGTCCCTCCACGCAGGCACGCCGCCCGACTGGGTGGCCGGTATCGGGCCGGGCACGCTGGTCGTCGTCGACGAGGCCGGTATGGCTGGCACCGTGGAGCTGGCCCGCGCCGTCGACTACGTGCTGGGGCGCGGCGGCAGCGTCCGCCTGGTCGGTGACCCGCGGCAGCTGACCGCGGTGGCCGCCGGCGGAGTGCTGAGCGAGATCGCCGCCGCGCACGGCGCGGTCACGCTCACCCAGCTGGTGCGCTTCGCCGACCCGGCCGAGGCCGCGGCCACCGTCGCCGTCCGCGACGGGGACACCACCGGGCTGGGCTTTCACCTCGACGCCGGCCGGGTACACGTCGGCGATCTGGCCTCCTGCGCCGAGCAGGCCTATGCCGCGTGGGCCGCCGACCGCGCCGCCGGCAAGGACGCACTGCTGCTGGCGGCCACCCGCGCGGTCGTGGCGCGGCTGAACCAGCGGGCCCGCGCCGACCGGCTGGCCCACTCCCCCGGCCCACCGGGCCCCGAGGTCGTTCTCGCCGACGGCACCCGCGCGAGCGCGAGCGACGCCGTGATCACCCGCCGCAACGACCGGACCCTGCCGCTCGGTGTCACCGACTGGGTGAAGAACGGCGACCGCTTCACCGTGCAGACCGTCAACGACGACGGCGCCCTCGACGTCGTCCACCCCGGCACCAAGCGACGACTCACCCTGCCGGCGACCTACGTCCGCGAGCACGTGCAGCTGGGCTACGCGGCCACCGTGCACGGCGCCCAGGGCGTCACCGCCGACACCTGCCACACCGTGCTCACCGGGGCCGAGAGCCGACGGCTGCTCTACGTCGCACTCTCCCGCGGCCGCAGCGCCAACCACCTCTACCTCGCCACCGTCGGGGACGGCGACCCGCACAGCATCATCACCCCCGCCGCCGTGCACCCGCCGACCGCGACCGACCTGCTGATGGCCATGCTGGCCCGCGACGACGACCAGACCTCGGCCACCGGCGCCCGCCGGGCACTGGCCGACCCGGCCGGGCAACTGCACACCGCCGCCGTCCGCTACACCGACGCGCTGCGCTTCGCCGCCGAGCACCGCCTCAGACCGGCACCCGGAGAAAAACTGGAGAACGCCGCCGAGATTCTCCGGCCCGGGCTGACCTCGGCGCCGGCCTGGCCGGCGCTGCGCGGGCACCTGGCGCTGCTGGCCCTCGCCGGCACCGACCCCATCGCCGCGCTGGCACGGGCTGCAGAACTGCGTGAGCTGGACAGCGCCGCCGACCCCGCCGCCGTCCTGGACTGGCGGCTGCCCGCCACCGGCCCACCCGGCCCGCTGCCGTGGCTGCCCGCCATCCCCGCCGCGCTGGCCGACGACCCGCACTGGGGCCCCTACCTGGCCGCCCGCGCCACCCACCTCACCGACTGCGCGGCCCGGGTCGCCGCCACGGCCGCAACCATGACCCCGGCCACCGCACCCGGCTGGGCCCGCTCCCTACTGGCCGGGCAGGCCTCCCTGCGTGCGGACCTCGCCGTCTGGCGGGCCGCCCTGGGCATCCCGGCCGAGGACCGCCGTCCCACCGGACCGCCGCGGTTCCCGACCGCCGAACGCCAGCACCAGGCCTGGCTGGACCAGGCCCTCGCCGTCACCCCCACCGCGGGCCGGCCGGTGTGGGCGGCCCTGGCCGACAGCCTCGACCCCCGCATCCGCCACGACACCCACTGGCCGGCCCTGGCCGAGCGGCTAGCCGCCGCCGACCGCGCCGGCCTCGACGCCGCCGGCCTGCTCGCCGCCGTCGCCGCCCAGCGGCCGCTGCCCGACGACCTGCCCGCCGCCGCCCTGTGGTGGCGGCTCGCAGCCCACCTGTCGCCTGCGACCGTGCCTCCCACCGGCCCCGCCGCGGTGGCGCTGCGCCCGGAGTGGTGCGCCGTCCTCTTCGGGCTCCTGCCCGCCGAACACACCCCACGCGTACTCGGCGCCCCGGCCTGGCCGGCGCTGGTCGCCGCGGTCACCACCGGCCTCCGCGCCGGCTGGACCCCCGCCGACCTGCTCGCCGCCGCCGTCGCCGGCCTGCCTGCGACGGTGACCGCCGACCCGGCCGGTGACGGGATCGCCGAGGCCCTGGTGTTCCGCGTCGCCGCACTCACCGACCCCGCACCGATCGATGTCCCCGAGCCGCTGCCGGCCGACCTGCAGCCACCCGAGGACGCGCACCTGGTGCCGCCCGTGCACGTCTCCACGACCGCCACCGCCCACCCGGCGGACCTGCTGTCCGGTGACGAGGACGCGCCGTTCGACCCCGACTACGACACTTCTCCCCCGGCAGCCGTGCCGCGGTACCGCACATCGGACCCGTTGACCTCCACCGGCGCAGTCGATGCCGGCGACGACGCGGACTACCTGCTCGAGCAGCACTTTTGGGCCACCGCCGCCGTCTCCCGCGACCGGCTCATTGAACTCAACACCCGGGCCGCCGCCTTCTTCACCGAGCACTACGTCGCGTCGTGGGCACAGGGTTACCTGCGCGAGCGGCTGGGCACCGACCTCACCGCCGATCCGCGGTTCGCCCCCGGCTACGCCCCCGCCGGCTGGACCGCGCTGGTCGACCACCTGCGCGGCCTCGACGTGACCGACGACGAGCTGCTCGCCGCCGGCCTGGCCCAGCGCGCCCGCACCGGCGCGCTGATCGACCGGTTCCGCGACCGGCTCGCCTTCCCCATCCACAACCGTGAGGGCGCCGTCGTCGGCTTCATCGCCCGCCGCAACCCCACGACACCCGAGGACGGCTACGCCGGGCCCAAGTACCTCAACACCCCAGGCACCGACCTGTACCGGAAAGGCGAGCATCTGTTCGGGCTCCACGAGGCCCGAGACGCACTCGCCGCCGGGGCCGCGCCAGCTCTCGTCGAGGGACCGCTGGACGCCCTCGCCATCACGCTGGCCGGTGCCGGGCAGACCGCGGGCGTGGCCACCCTCGGCACGGCCCTCACCGACCGGCAGGCAGACCTCCTCGGCTCCTACATCCGCGGCGGCGACCCCGGCATCCTCGTGGCCACCGACAACGATCAGCCCGGACGGCAAGCCGCCGAACGCATCTACTGGCAACTCACCATCCGCGGCGACGACCCACGCCAACTCGACCTCCCCGACGGGCTCGACCCCGCAGACCTCGCCCACCGCGACGGCGCCACTGCGCTGAAGACGGCCATCGACACCTCGAGCGGCCTCGCCGCCGCCCTGCTCGACGCACGGCTCACCCCGGCTGCGCACGACCGGAGTACCTCAGACATCCACGCCGCACTGCGCGAAGCGGCCGCCGTCATCGTCGCTCTGCCACCGGGCCGGTGGCTCACACACATCGACCGGGTCACCAAGGCCCTCGGCGTGCCGCCCGGCACCGTCCACAGAGCCGTGCTCAACACTGAACCGGTCACAGCGGCGCCTCGCAGGACCACAACCGGCACCGACCAGGCGTCCCGGTTGACGCCCCCGAGGGAGAGCGATCACCGGACGGGTCATACGGGGCAGCCGTCGCCTGGCACACGAGCTGACCTGCACCATTCTCGTTAGGCGTTCCGCTTGCGAGACGCCCAACGAGACCACCGCCCGGCCACACTGGCTAAGTGACACAGCAGCTCTCGCGTCGAGAAGCGGCGGCCATGGCCGTCGTCCGAGCTCAGCTTCAGGTGCCCGTGGTCCAGCATGATGACCAGTCGGCTGCTGGCATGTACGACCTCAAGATCGAGTACCCCGACGGCCGGGTGGGTGCCGTTGAGGTGACCGCCGCAGAGGACCAGGACCTGGCGGCGCGGCAGGGTGCTCTCGCCGGCCGCCGCGCGCTCCTGCAAGACGATCGACTGGCCCATGCGTGGCTGGTCGTCCTTAGCGATTCAGCGCGGGTGAACGTTGCTCGGGAGCACTTGCCGAGGCTTCTGCTGCAACTGGAGGCTGTCGGCCTGCAGGAGGCGAGTGCCTTCAGCGTCGGTGGCCTCGACGACGATCACGATCATGCCTGGCTACCGGAGCGACTGGCCAGGTCTCAGGTGCAGACCGCGAAGACCACTGATGGCCCGGCCGGCACGGTCATCCTGACCGGTCCCATGCAAGTGGGCTTTCTGAGCCAGGACCCCGACGACGTGGTCACCTTCGTCGAAGATTTCGTCGCGTCGCGTCCCTCGGACATTGCGAAGTTGGGTCGGGCGGCCACCGCCGAACGCCACCTCTTCATTTGGGGCGGGGTCTTTTCGACCGGTTGGGTCCCTCTACGCGCCTTGGAACTCGACGTGCCGCAGCTACCTCTCCGGGCGCCCCAGCTACCGGAGGAGCTCACCCACGTCTGGGTCGCGCCGGAGGCGACCCGGCCAGCACGGATCGTTGTCTGGAGTGCGACGACGAACTGGGTCCAGGTCGGCACTATCCGGCCGGCCCGCTAATGGCGACATCTTCGTCCGCCAGGGAGGACGCGTTCCAGCAGAGGATCGTCATCGGACGCGGCCGCGCACGGTCGAAAGCTGCCGTGATCGCCCAATTGTCGGACGCTGTTGCGAGGATCGGGCTCGTGGCCAGTCAGCACACGCCCAAGTATCTCGCCGCCCTCCGCGCGGGCGTTGAGCGGTTTGAAGTCGCCTTTGAATCCTAGATGGAGACGCAGTCCGAGACGGACGCGATGTTCATGCCGGGGCTCGTCCAGCGAACCTTCCCCAAGGACGGCTTCGACTCGGCAGAGATTCAGCGCCGCAAACTGCCGTCGCGGAAGCTGCTGGCCTAGCCGCCAGAGCTCTCTCGGTCACAGGCTCGTATCTCATGGTGCAGGGCCTCTCAAGGCCGATCGACCCAATCTCCAACTGGCGCAATATGACCCAGCCGAAGGCGTTCTTAACGCCTGGCGAGGTGCGCGCCACCTGCGCGTCGATCCGGGGAAGGCTGGAGGCTCTTGAACTGGACGCCATGATCGACCACGACGACGGCATGCCGGCCTTTACGCCGTCAGCCTTCCATCCGGTGATCTGGACAGCTGCAGCTCCCCACTGGACGATCCACCAGTACCGCGTCGCCGTCCGAGAAGCCGGAGAGGCGCTCAACCTGTACTGGAAGGAGCGTCTAACTCTCGTGAACGTGCAGGACACCGACTTTTGGGGCCAGACGCTTGCGGCCGCGCCTGCCCGGCCGGGCGTGCCACGACTGCGCTGGCCGGGACGGGACACCGACAACACCGTGAAGTCGATGCGCGAAGGGTTGATGGGACTCGCTAAGGGGCTGAATCTGGCGGTGCGAAATGTGGCCACCCATAGCCGCGACGAGATCTCCGAGCAGGACGGCATGGAGCGTCTCGGCGCCTATAGTCACCTCGCCCGTTTGCTCGACCAGTGCGAGATCGAAAGCCATCCCGACGACAGATGATCGGTATGGTCACGACAGACGCAAATCCTGCGGCGACAGCCCGCAGAGCGATCCCCTGCGGGACACGGGCGCCGGGCTATCGAGACCGCGCGGACGTCGCCGTAAGGGGTTCGTTTACCGTGACGCGTTCGTCGGCGCGCTGATCCTCGACGAAGATGGCGGGGTGACGCCCAAGGTGATCGCAGTCAGCCGCGACGGTGAGCATCAGTTCAGCAAGGTGCCTGTCGATGTCGTCACCCTGCTGGCCGGCGTCGGTGTCGCTGGTGACGCTCATGCTGGAGTGACCGTGCAGCACCGCTCACGAGTGGATACTGATCCCACGCAGCCCAATCTCCGCCAGGTCCACCTGCTGCATGCCGAGCTCTTCGATGAGCTGCGAGAGCAAGGGTTCGACGTCCGCGCGGGCCAGCTCGGCGAAAACATCACGACCAGTGGTCTCGATCTGCTCGCGCTTCCCCGCGGTACCCGGCTGCAGCTCGGCGCGACGGCCGTCGTCGAGGTGACCGGGCTGCGCAACCCGTGCGCACAGATCGACGCGTTCCGGCCAGGACTGCTCAGACAGGTTGTCCATCGCGCCGCGGACGGATCGCTCGTTCGCAAGGCCGGAATCATGGGTGTCGTGGCCACCGGAGGGGACGTTGCCCCCAACGATCTCATCAAGGTCGAGCTGCCCGACGGTCCTCATGAGCCTCTCAAACGAGTCTGACCCCTGTCAGCCCGTGCCGCTCATCGATCGTCCTGCGGGACATGGTGGCTCAGGTCGCCGATGAGTCTCGGACGTCGCCGCAGCGGGTTCGGCTGGCGGGACGGTCAGACAGGTGACGGCGGCAGCGCCGCGGAATGTCCCAAAGCGGCCCACTACGGGATACCTCTGAACCGCTCGGCGGTCACTGGCATTAGGTTCCGGCTGTGCGTTGTGAATCAGTCCTACGAGTCGATCCGCTCGTAGGTCAGCTGCAGGTCGTCCTCCCAGGGGCCGCCGTCGTGCGACATGGTCCCCTTGGCATCGAGCCGGCTGCCGTCGCTGGCGATCGTCAGGACCATGCGTTGTGCGAAGCCTGCCTCGTCGCGGTGCCACGACACTTCGCCGTCACCCACCTCGACGACGTACCGGCGGGAGATGTTCCGCTCGTCGAAGTAGATCATCGTGAAGGTGCCGGCGGCGTCGTCTGAGCCGATGACCGCCACGGCGCTCGGGATCTCCGGCTCATCGATCTCAGAGCGCATCAGGACGAAGGCGCCGCCCTCGTGCCGTGCGAACGACGTTCGGCCGTGGAAGGTCGTCCCTGGCACGTGCGGATGCCTCGCGGTCGTGCGCCAGGTGCCCAGCAACTGCGTGAGCGTTTCGAGTGCGGGGTTGGGTCGCAGCGCTTCAGCGCCGATCAGTGTCGTCATCCAGCAGATGCTTGCAGGCCCCGCAAGCCATCCCACCTCCCAAATCGCCTTCACGGCGCCTGCCGATGCGACTTGCGCAGCAGGGAGGGCCGGATGTCCCAAAGGCCGCCTTTAGGGACGTAGGTGATGGCGCCGGAAGTCCGCAGGCTAGGACCTAGCCGAGCCGCGCTTTGACGGTCGCTGACCACTCGAACCACACCGCGCCGTACAGGCCGGGCGCTTTCGTGGGGCCGTTGACGGACAGCGTCGTCCAGTCCGGTACTGCGCCGTTCGCCATGGCCGTAAGCCGCAGCTGCCCCCGGAGCCCCAGAGTGGCCCGCTCGTGGTTGTCGTAGGGCAGCGCAGTGGTGGCGCGGTAGGTGGCCATCCTCAACTCTGCAATTCGGCAGTCAGGTCTGCGTCGTCGTCACCTGCTGCGGCCCGGTGACGCGCGTACCGATCCACGGTCGCGATCAGGGCCAGCAAGAGGACCGCCAACCCGGTCATCGCCAGCCACAACTGCAGCGCGTCGGTCCAGTCATTCCACAGCCACATTGCCGTTTCCTTCCGCCCGTGGGGAGGTGACGATCCGGGCAGGAGAGCCGGCGATCCACCCAAGGACGGCCCGCATCACCCTGGCGAGCGAGCGGATACCCCAGTCGCGAAGGGATGGCTCAGCCTGCGGCACGGCGCCGGAGGAGTGAGGCCAGCCGCACGTCCCGTCGCGTATCCGCCCACTGCGGCGGCTACATCGAACATGTGTTCGCCCCATCGCGTCATCCACGAGCAGGTGTTCGGCCCGCCTCGCGAGGCCCTCGTCCTCAACGACGGCCAGTGGTGGCCCAGCGAGCAGACCGCCTGGCGGCTGTGCGACGACGGGTTCGGCTGGCGCGCCGCGGTGACGTGGCGCAGCTCCACGAGTACGGGTGGGGGCGGCATCTGACCTCCGTTCGGTCCTGGACTCAGCCAGGGCGGCTTGGTCGGCTTCGTGCCGAGTCGGGACTCCGAGACGCCCACAAGGACCCTCCGGGCACGATCGTGCAGCGCCTCATCGAGCTCACGGAACAGGCGAGCCCGCGCGCCGCCCCGGGCGGCCGATTGTGCAACACCGACTGGAACGGGCCCGCCGCTGGCAACAGCTCCGGCACGCCGCGGAGCCGAGGCTTCCGGCCCAGGCCAGACCGGTTGAGCATGGCGGGGTCGACGTCATGGCCTCGGCTGCACCTGCCGACGCCCCGCCGCGCCAGAGGAGGGCCCATGAGTGTTCAGGTACGTCAGGTGATCACCGGTCATGACGTCAACGGCAAGTCGGTCGTCGTGTCCGATGAAGCGACGCCCGCGATTGAGGTGGGAGCCATTCCAGGTGCGCAGTTCTACCTGGTGTGGGGCACCGAGGACGGCGGCGCCACGGTCGGCACCAGGGCGCAGGGCGCTCAAGTCCTCCCGTTCTTCCCCGGCTCAGGGGGCACCCGGTTCGTGCTCCTGCGTTTCGCCCCGGACTCCTCTGCTCCGCATTCGATCGCCTCGCCGGAGGACCTCTCCGCAGAGCTCGAGGACAAGCTGCCCGGGCTGTTCGGAGCGTTCGAACCGGACAACCCCGGCATGCACACCACTGACACGATCGACTACGGCCTGTGTGTCGAAGGCGAGATGTGGCTCGAACTCGACGACGGCCAAGAGGTGCACCTCACCCCCGGCACCTGTGTCGTGCAGCGCGGCACCCGCCACGCGTGGCACAACCGCAGCGACAAGCCAGCGCTGATGGTGTATGTCATCGTCGGCGCTGCTCGGGAATCCTGACCCGACGACCGAAGAACTGCTGAACGGGCAGCAGGCGACCGCGCCGGCTCGGCCGCGTCCCCACGCGGTATCGATCCATCGCCTCCAGTTTCGTGAGCCGCCGGTCCCATCGTGTCGCTGCCGCCCCGTGTCCCCTGAGCGGCCACTTGAGGACAGTGCGCGAGTTGTCGAGACCGCCGTGCACGGCGAGGCTGCGGCGATGAGGAGCAGAGGCGTGACCTACCCGGCCCCGTCCGCGCGGGTCGTGCTGCTCGTCGGCCTCGGGTTGTCTTTCTTGATCCTCGGGGTCATCGAGAGCGTGGGTCGCGTGCCGCCGATGTGGGCGGCGCTCCTTGCCGGCGTCGGTGCAGTCATGCTGTCGGTCGGCTTGGGCGTCTACTTCAGGCGCGAGGTCGGACGTCGCCCATAGCGGCCCACTCAGGGACACACCCTGGTGGCGAAGTGCATGATCGCGTCATGGCGCGCGAACGGCGATGGAGTCGCGAGACGTGGCCGACCGCGTTCATGCACGGCTTCACCTCGTGGACGGGCTCACTCATCCTCGCCTTGGGCGCGACGGCACTCGTTCCAACGCTGACAGCGTGCGGAACCGGATCGCTGGACGGCGATGCCGGGCAGGCCTGTCCTGCGGTCGACTACGGCCGCACCCTCATCGTTCGGTTGACCGGCGACTGGCCGGCGGCGGAAGGCCGCACGGTGGTCGCCCGATGCTCATCCCCGTGCGGGGCCGTCCAACTCAGTCGAGAGACCGCGGCCCCCGAGGTGACCGGCGCGCTGGTGGACTCGACGGCCTATCTGGCGACGATGGCCACGCCCGGCTTCGTGGAAGTGACTGTGGTCGAGCCGGACGGGCACCAGACCCGGGTCGACGCAGCACTCGACTGGAAGCGCGTCGGCGGTACCGAGGAGTGTGGCGGGCCGATGGAGGCGGAGGTCGATGTTCCTCTCGGCTGACCTACCGCGGAGCCTGTCGTTACCGCTGTCGATCGTCGCGTCGTTCTGGGACTGCCCCTGAGCCGCGCTCTGGGCTCGCCTGGCCAACAGCTGCTGAGCGGCCCACTTGGGTCCACCTCACACGGGCGCGACTCGGGGGTAACGACTCATCACTCGATGGCGCTCGCGTTCTCCCAGCCGAGCGTGGGTCCGTTGCCGGACACCTTCTCCTCCCAACCGTCCCTGTCCCGCTGGTAGTGCACCCAGTAGTCGTGGTGACCGTTCACGGTGAGAGTGACCTCGGCGCGGTCGCCAGCAACAGTCATTGACCGGACTTGGACACCGGCCGGCGCTGGCCACTCGGCGAGAGCAAGTCGTTCGAGGGTCCGTCGATCGTCCGGCTCATCCGCGCGGCGCACATGCGGAGTGTGGCAGGCGGTGTGCCCCATAGCGGCCCACTCGGGGCTACCGCCTACGAGGCCGTTCGCTACTGCCATCGTTCCTTCGGTCGACCTCCTCCCCAGCGGCTCGTTGACGGCCGAACCTCTCTCGGACCGTCGTACCTGGCCGAGCGGAAGTAGGAGACTGCCAGGACCAGTGCAGCGATGAGCTGCCCTGCCGAGGCCCAGCGCACCGTTTGGGTGTCGGTCAGCATCAGTTGAGCCACGGCGAAGGCAGAGACGACCACCCAAAGCCCTGAGAGGGCGTACGCCGCCCGGCGTGATCCCGAGTAGAGCCACCGCGGCTTCTTGCGGGTGGTGCCACTCGGTTTGTGGCTCATGGGCCTGAACCTACGTTGGTGGTGGTCGCGGGACCGTTCCGTTCACCATGCCGCGTGAAGCATGCCGCGCACATCAATCAGCCGTCCCCGACGCCGCCGTCGCGGGCGAACGTGCGTTGGTGTCTGTGAGCGGCCCGCTCTGGGACATCCTTGTCGCCGCCGGGCGCGGCGGAGATGCTGCCTCAGCACCTACGTGTCCGGCGAGCTCCGAGCGTGGGGTCCGCGCACTGTTCGGGCCAGTGGGGGCCAGGCCGGTAGCCCTCCGCGGTCTTGTTGTGGAGGACGAGCACGCCGGCCTCCTCGAGGTTCTCAGGGGATGGCGGCGCCGGGCATGCTGCGCGGCATGGGGACGCACCAGGCGGCCAACCGGGCCGCGTGGACCGGCTTCGCACCCGCCTATGCCGAGGCGGCCGAGCGGCACTGGGCCGCGACCGAACCGACCTGGGGAACAGCGGGCCGGCCGGAACGGGAACTCGGTCTGCTCGGCGACGTGCGCGGGCTCGACGTCCTCGAGCTCGGCTGCGGGACGGCGTACTGGTCGGCGTGGCTGCAGCGGTGGGGCGCCCGCCCGATCGGGCTGGACCTGACCCGCGCGCAGCTGGCCACCGCCCGCCGGATGCAGGCAGTGCACGGGCAGCGCTTCCCGCTGCTGGAGGCCGACGGCGAGGCGATACCGCTGCGCGACGGCTGTGTCGACCTGATCGTGTCCGAGTACGGCGCGAGCATCTGGTGCGACCCGCACCGCTGGCTCGCCGAGGCCGCGCGCGTGCTGCGCCCGGGCGGTCGGCTGGTGTTCCTCGTCAACGCCTGGCTGGCCGTCCTGTGCCAGGACGAGGTCGGTGGCATGTCCGACCGGCTGCGCCGCGACTGGCGGACGCCCCGGCGCATCGAGTGGGCCGACGACGGCAGCATCGAGTTCCAGCGGCCGCCCGGTGAGTGGATCGCGCTGCTGCGCGGATACGGCTTCGAGGTCGAGCGGCTAGAGCACCTGCTCGCCGACCCGGACGTCGACGTACACGAGCTGTGGGCTGACACGCCCGATTGGCCGCGTCGCTGGCCGCCCGAGGAGGTCTGGCTGGCACGGCTCCGCGGCTGACCGCCCCTGGCAGTCCTCGCGATCCCGCGTCCGTCCGGGCACAGACATCCACCCACCGTCGTCGGTGACGAGAGGGATCGTTCGGGGCGTTGGCCGGAACGTCCCTAGGGCCGCCCTCAGGGACAGGTCGGAGACCGTAGCCGCCGTCACCGCTCAGGGGATCGGCTACCGGCACTTACCCTTCCGACGGTGCGCGGGCGGACCGTCACATCTTCCTCACTCACGGGGTCAATATGGCCACCAACGACTGTCCAAACTGCGGCCGTCCTACGCTGACGGGGACAACTACGCGGAACGCCACGACCGGGCGTCTGCTCCCCGTTCACGTCCCCCAACTGCCGGCAGTGGCCTGACCCGGACACCGCCCTCATCCATGACGACGTGGGCAGCTCGGGGACACGCACTGCGTGCGGGAAGCGCAGCGGCGACGTGTGGACCTCGAACGAGAGCGACGTGAATTGCTCTGACTGCCTCGCGGTCATGTGACTGGGGATCGGAGGTGGGATGGGACGCAGTATGCGTGTGTGCGGTTCGCCCGTCACCCAGACCCGCGCGTAATGCTGGTCACCCATCCTGGCCCGACCTCGCGGCAGGCCGTACCGATGGACGACCGGCCACCGGCAGGCCGTACCGCAAGCCGAACCGTCAGCGGCGCACTTCGAGCATCTCGGACGACGATCCTCTACGGGACCGGTGAGCCGCGAGCGGAGGTGACGCACCTTCGTCCTGCCGTCAGGAGGTCACACGTGCCCGAACTGTCCGACCGCCTACGGGCCGTCGTCGATGCCCTGCCCCTGCACCGGGGTTTCCGCGTCCTGGAAGTCGGCTGCGGCCCCGGTGCAGCCGCACGCGAGGTCGCCCGCCGGGTCGGTCCTGGTCACGTTTTGGGCATCGACCGCTCGGCCGCTGCCATCGCCCAGGCGTTGGTCGGTTCGCGCGCTGAGATTGACGCCGGTGTGCTCAGCTTCCGTCGGGGTGAGGGTCGAGGACTTCGCACTCGAGCAGGACGAGGCGCCCTTCGACCTCGCCTTCGCCGTGCGCGTTGGTGCTCTCGACGGCCGCCATCCGGAAGTCGGCCGGCGGGCCCTGGCGCGCCGGCGCGCTGCGCTGGCACCCGACGGCCGCCTTCTCGTCGACGGAGGTGACCCACTGCGCGAGGTCCTCTTGTGACGCGCACGTGGCGGCACTGCTGCGGCTCCCCCTACCGGCCACCGATCGGTTACCGGGACGGTGGAGCTTCCCGCGCCACGTGACGCGGGGACCGGATCGCGGTGACGGCGTGCTCGGTCGTCTGGGACCGATCGAGCAGACGCTCGGCCGTGTCAGGTGTCTGCACTCCTCGGGCGCGCCCGTCGGCTTGGTGCCGCTGCTTGGGGTCGGTCGAGGCGCGGTGCAGTGCACCGGTGAGTCCGGTCGACAGGTCTGCGGCCCGGTCCACGACCCGTCGGAGGTGGTCGAGGTCGGTGCCGCGGGCCATCACGTGACGACCGGCGATGACCGCGTCTATCCGGTCGGCGGGCATGTTCTCGACAGGGGGCAGGTCCCGCGCGGAGATGACCAACCGCCCGGTGCGCGACCACCGCTCCACGGCCGCGGCCAGCTGGTCGCCGAGCGCCGGCAGCTGGGCGGTGACCTGCCGGACCCTGTCGGCTGTGCTCGGCAGGTCGCTGCGGTCGCGTAGCGCTGAGATGTCGGTGCGAGGTGCGGCCTCGGCGCGGAGCGCGCCGGCCAGCGCCTGCGCCCAGGCGACGACGCCGCGCGGGCCGGCGGTGCCGGTGCGGTGCCCGTCGTGGAAGGCCGTGCTGGTGCGTCCGGCCAGCTGCCAGGCCAGCCCGGTGACCAGCAGCGGGCCCACGTCGTCCCCGGTCGCCGCGGCGGTGATGGTGGCGGCGCAGCGGCTGGCGATCTCGGCGGCCGCGACGGCGGCGCGGAAGTCGCGCAGGGGCAGGTCGGCGCCGTCCCGCTGGGCCCGGTCGAGTGCCGCGACGAGCGCCGCGGACGCGTCGAGTGCGCTCGGTGCGGCGTCCCGGTGTGGCGGGGCGGGCGGGGGCACCAGGCGGTCGAGCACCACGACGCCGGCAGCGGTCGGCGGATCGGCCAGCGCGTCGCGCTCGACGGCGGCAGCCAGCCGGCTCACAGCCGCCATCTCGACTACCGCCGCCTGCGGCAGCAGCCGAGAGGCCAGCCCGGCGCAGTGGTCGGCCGCCTCGGCGAGTTCGACGGTGACCGCCCACCGGTGGCCGCGGCCCAGGACGGGGCGGTCGCGGCCGACGAGGTCGGCGGCGGCGCCGGCGAGGTCGGTGAGCGGCCCGCCGGTACGCGGCCACAGCCGACCGGCGGTGGCGCACGCCGCCCCCAGTGCGGTGGCGGTGCGCTGCCGCGGGCTGTCGGTCGGGGTGAGCCCGTCGTCGGTCAGGCCGGTGAGCGCCCGGCCGAGGTGCGCCAGCGCGCCGGTGACGTCCTCGATGGTCGCCGACGCCGCCGGGGCGGTGGCCCGGTCGGTGAGGGCGTCCAGCAGCTGCTGCAGGGTGGTGGCCACCGGTCAGCCCAGCCGTCGCAGGGCACGCCGAACGGTGCGGGCGGCGTCGAGGACCGGGGTACTGGCGAAGGTGTCCTCGTCGAGGTCGGCCAGGGCGGCCAGGGTCACCCGCAGGGTGATGCGCGGGTTGCCGTCGATCAGCGGGGTGGGTTCGGCCCGCGCGCCGGCCAGCTCGAGCAGCTCGGCGGCGTACAGGCAGGCGAGGGCGACCTCGGCGGGTACCTGCTCGCGGTCGGCGCCGACGGCGTCGAGCAGGGAGGCGGCGTAGCCGAGCGGATCGGTGGTGGTGTCCAGGGTCATGGCTGCTCTCCTCCGGGTGCGGTGTGGGTCGACGGTCGGTCGTCGGGGAGCGTGTGGGGGCGGTCGCGGCGGCCCTGTGGACGGCTGGCCGGCCTGTGCACTGCGGCGGCGTCGTCGCCGGTCCGGGCGGAGGCGTCGGTCGGGGGCAGGGCGGCCGGGCAGTCCTCGAGCAGCCGCCAGTGCAGCTCCCGCGCCGGGTGCCGGTCGGGCAGCGGAGCGGCGGCGGCGAGCGCGGGCAGGCGGGCGGCGACGTCGTGGCCGGCGGCGTGGGCCCGGGCGAGTGCGGCGGCCAGCGGGAGCCAGTCCGGGCCGTGCACGAGGTGGGCGCCGATCCGCTCGGCCGTCTCGTACCAGGCGAGGGCGGCGGGTGACGCGTGGTCGTCGTCGGGTTCGCTCTCCAGGTCGGCGGCGACCTGCAGGATGCGTGCGGCGATGCTGCGCCGCTGCGCCGCGGAGGTGGCCGCGCACCAGGCGACCAGGAGCTGCGGGGTGTGCCGGGTCATCCAGCGGCGGCTGACCCGCACGCCGTCGACGAGGGACATCCAGTCCCCGTCGCGGGCCGGGGTGCTCACGGGGTTCCCCCGCTCCGGCGTCCGGCGGAGCCCGACGCGGGGCCTGCAGCGGTGCCGGCGCGCAGGTCGCCGGTGAGCAGCGCCTGCCGGGCCTCCCTCGCGGCTGGGCTGGTGTACTCGGTGGCCCAGGAGCGGGCCGGCCAGTCGGTGTGCCGGCCCGGGGGACAGCCGATGCCGAGCCGTTCGCCCATCCGGCCGGTGAAGCCCGGCAGCGCGTAGCGGTGCCACTCCTCCAGCGCGTGCGGTGTGGTGGCCTCGGCGGCGCTGACGCGCAGGCAGGCGAGCACCGCCAGCTCGTGCACCAGGTGCGGGTGCGCCGGCCAGCAGGAGGGGACGGCGGAGGCGGTCTGCCAGGCGTAGGTGTGGTTGAGCCAGGCGGCGACGTCGTCCAGCCACGGCCACAGGTCGGCGCGCAGGCCCGGTGGGCAGGCGGCCGGGTCCCAGGGCCGGTGCAGCTCCGTCAGGCCGGCGGGGTCCAGGCCGATGGCGTCGGCCCCCCGGAGGTGGTCGAGGGCGCGGCGGACCTCCGGCGGCGGTCCGGGGAAGGGCCTGGCGATCCGGGCGTCGCTCACCGGGCGCTACTCTGCGCCGGTGCCCGGCCTGCGGGCCGCGCGCTGTGGTGGGCGGCTCCGGTGCCTCCTGCCCGGGGCGGGTCACCGACGCGGGCGGCGGTGACCCGGGCGCGGGCGGCGGCCTGGGCTGCCAGCAGCTGCGGGCCGCGGGGTCCGGTGAGGCAGCGGGTGAGCGCGGCGATGAGCGGCGGGGCGTTCTCGGCGACGACCAGCGCCCGGCCGGGCGGCAGCTGGCGGATCTCCTCGCCGCGCAGCACCGGCACGGTCTCCCCGTGGGTGGCCCGGGACCACCCCGCACCGCGGTGGCTGTAGGAGGTGCGCCGCACCCGGGTGGTGCCGAGCAGGTCGGACAGCTCGCGGTAGAAGGCGCCGTCCTTGCCGCCGCCGAAGGCGACGAGCACGTTGGTCAGCCCGAACAGGGTGCGGGCCTCGTCCTCGCCGTAGACGATGACCAGCTGCCGCCAGGTCTGCGCGGCGTAGAGGAAGCCGACGCCCAGGGCGCGGTCGTTGGCCATCCGGGTGCGCAGAGTGGGCAGCGGCGCGGTGGAGGGCAGCTCGTCCAGGCAGGCCAGCAGCGGCGGGCACAGCCGCCCGGTCGGCGCCGTGGCGGCCAGCTGCAGGGCGGTGTCGAGGACGTGCTCGGCCACCGCGGTCATCAGCGGCGCGGCCGAGGCGTAGGGGTCCTCGCGGCCGAGCAGGTACATCGTGCCGCCGGCGGCGAGCAGCGCCGGGATGTCGGTCGCCGGCCGCCCGGGTGCGGGGGTGCAGCGGCGGCGGATGTCGGCCTGGAAGAACAGCGCCAGGGCCTGCTGCACGGTGGTGGCGGTGTTGCCCGCGGCGCGCGGGTCGCCGTGCAGGGCGCCGTGCAGCAGCCCGTCCCAGAACGGCGTGGCGCCGGGGTGGCCGCGCAGGACGTCGGCCGGCTGCGTCGCCGCCTGCGGGTGGGCGGCCCACGTGAGGACGTCCTCGACGGTGCCCCCGGTCAGCGCCGCGGCGTGCAGGAATGCCTGCAGCACCTTGGCCGCCTCGAACGCGTAGAACCGGGCCGCGCTGCTGGCGACGCCGCCGGTGACCGCGCCGGCGACCGTGCCGGCGGTGAACGCCTTGGCGCGGCGCTCGGCGACCATCGGGTCCGCGCAGCCGGCGACCGGGTCCCACACCAGCTCCGCCAGGCCGGGCACGGCGCCGAACGGGTCGAGCACCGCCACCGGGCGGTCGCCGTCGGCGCGGGCGTCGACGGTGAGCAACAGGTCCTCGGCCTTGGTCAGCGTCACCAACGCCGCCCCCGGCGCGTCGAGCAGCGCGGGGGCGAGCAGGTCGAGGGTCTTGCCGGAGCCCTGGGGGCCGTAGACGCCGGTGGTGCGGTCGTAGGGCACCCACAGTCCTCCGGCGGCGGGAACGGCGGCGCGGCCCAGTCGCCACCCCACCTCGGTGCCCGGGATGCGACGGTCCTCGCGCCGGCGGGCCGGGGTCAGGTCGGGGCGGACGACAGGAGCGGCCTGGCGCAGCCGCGCGCGGCCGAGGACGTCGGCGACGTGGGCACGGGAGGCCATCCCGGACCGCCCGCCCAGCAGCCGGCGCGCGGCCCAGGCCGCTGCCCCACTGCCGGCCAGGAACAGTCCGAGCGCTGCTGCGGTGACGGCGTACACGACCGGCGACGTCGGCAGAGCCGCAGCCTGTGCGGACTCCAGGCCGGCGGCGGGGTCGCCGGCGAGCAGCCCGCCGACGGAGGCGACCAGGGCGGTCGACCCGTGCGGCCACACCCAGCCACCGCCGGTCAGCAGTGCCGCGGCGGCGCGGCCGGCGGGCAGCAACAGCGCGCCGGCGGTCAGCCACACGACAGCGACGGCGGCGGGCACCTCCCAGCCGGTGGGGCCGACGTCGGGCTGGGACCGGCCGACGCTCATCGCTGCCGCCCCGTGCTCGTCTCGTGCATGACTCCTCCGTTCGTGCGGCGTGGGGTGTTCATCCGGGATTGGCAGCGAGCAGGTCGACGCCGCGGTCGGCCAGCCACGGGACGGGGTCGACCGGGGTGCCCTCGATGCGGACCTCGAGGTGCAGGTGGACGCCGGTGCTGTTGCCGGTGGAGCCCTGGAAGCCGATCAGCGTCCCGGCGGTGACGGTCTGGCCGGCGGTGACGGTGTAGGCCGACAGGTGCCCGTAGCGGGTGCTCACGCCGCCGCCGTGGCCCAGTTCGACGAGGTTGCCGTAGCCGCCCAGGCCGAGACCGCCGTCGCGGTCGCAGTAGGCGCTGGTGCACTCGGCACGCACCACGGTGCCGTCGGACGCGGCGTAGACCGGGCTGTCACGGGGGCCGGCGAGATCGACGCCGGCGTGCAGGGTGCCCCACCGGGGGCCGAAGCCGGAGGTGACGGTGCCGGCGGTCGGCCGGATCCACGACCCCGCGGCCACCGGCAGCCCCGGGCAGACGGCGGCCGCAGCGCCGGCCGGGGCGCCCGCGGCGGCCCGGGCGGCCGGCCACAGCATCGCGGTCAGCTCGCGGGCGAGTGGCTCCCAGCGGGCGTAGGCATTCCCGTAGGCCGAGACCTGCACGGCCTGCGCGGCCTCGGTGAGCGGGATGACCTGCCAGTTCGGTACCGCGACGAGCCGGGCGTAGAAGGCCTCGGCGGCGTAGACGGGGTCCATCAGCTCAGCGACGGTGCCCCAGCCGGCGACCCACCGCTGCTGGAAGGGATTGACGCTGTCGTGGTCGGACCCGAGCCCGTCGTGCGGATGGCTCAGGCTGGTGGCGGTGACGGCGGCCTGCTCGGCGGTGAGATCGGGGCTGCTGCCGTCGTTGGCCAGCATCCGGATGCCGGACTCCTGGTAGGCGGTGGCCAGCGCCACGGTGACCGCGTACGGGTCCAGCCCTCGTGCGGCGGCGACGTCGGCGATCGTCTGCGCGTGGCCCATCTGGACGGCGTCCAGGTCGACGCCGGCCACGGTGGCGCCGGTGCCGCCGATCGAGCAGGCCGCCGACGCCGCTGGTGGCTGCGGGGCGGCGAGCACGGTCAGCGGGACCAGCAGGAGGAAGAGTGCGGCGAACACCGGCACCGCGACAGGGACGGCGGCCGTCCACAGCCACGCCCGGGCCGCGCCTTGCGCCGTCCCGGTCATGCCGGACCGCCGGCGGTGAGGGCGTCGTTGGTGTAGGTCAGGCGCAGCTCGGGTGCGGTGAGGACGGTCTGCACCTGGAAGACCCGGTCGCCGACCAGCCACAGCGCCCGGCCCGTGCCGGCGACCGCCCAGCCGGTGACCACCCGCTGCGCGATCGGCGCCAGCCCGAGCAGGGCGCCCAGCTCGCCGGCGACGGCCTGGTCCTGGCCGTGCAGCACCTTGACGTCGCACAGGTGCAGCAGGTCCCGGGCGATGGCGACCGCCTGCGAGGCGGCGTCGCCGGCGGTGAGCAGGTCCGAGGGCTTGTGCGCCAGCAGCACCTGCACGTCGGCGTCCCGGCGGGACAGCCGCAGGTTGGCGTCCAGGCTCTTCATCGCCTCGACGCCCAGGCGCATCTGCCGCCAGGTCTCGTCGCGGACGACGATCCGCAGGTCCCCCGGGTCGGCGATCTCCCGCATCGCCTGCCCCCAGGAGTTCAGGCAGGTTAGGGCGATGCCGACGGCGGAGTCGCCGAGCGGTTCGAGGCGGGACAGCGACAGCGACTGGATCGGGGCGCGCCAGTCGACGTCGAGGGTGGTGTGGTCGTCGAACAGCCCGGCCAGCGAGCCCGTGACCAGCGAGCCGAGGGCGTCGCGCAGGGTGCGGGTGGCGTCGAGGAAGTGCCGCCGGTCGGCGTAGCGGCAGCCGGACACGAGCTCGTCGGACGGCTCGTCCAGCGCGTGCCACAGCTGCGGCACGGTGGGTTCGGTGAGCCGGGTGGCGCCGGCGCGGTGGCCGGTGAGCAGCCGCAGCGCCTCGGCGACGGCGGTCTCCTCAACCGGGCCGAACGGCACCGCCTGCGAGCCCACCAGGCCGCGCAGCAGCACCAGCCAGCGGGCGAACACCAGCGCCTCCCGGCGGCGGGCCTCGGCGGCGCCGAGCGCGTCCCAGCCGTGCCCGAGCGGGCCGAAGGCCAGCGGGTTGACCCGGGCCGGCAGGCCGGGGCCGATGACGAACGGCTCCACACCCAGCGCCCGGCACAGCGGCTCGTACTCGTCCTTGGTGTCGCCCAGCACCAGGGTGCGGTAGCCGTAGCCCAGCATCCGCAGCGCGAACGCCTTAACCGTGGCGGACTTGCCGCGGCCGGGCTTGCCGAAGACGACGACGTTGGGATTGGTGACCGGAATGGCGTCGTCGGTGACCCAGCCGACCGGATCGCAGTAGAACGCCCCACCCGACAGCAGATCCAGTCCCATCTGTGCGCCGGTGGGCGGCAGACCGGGTGCGGCGATCAGCGGCCAGCACACCGGTGTCTGCTCCGAGGTCATCCGCCACACCGACAGCGGCGCCGGGGTCGCCGCCCTCCCCCGGCCGCGCCCCCGGGGACCGCGGCGGGGCACCAGCGCGGGAAACGGCCCGCGCTCCCGGGCGGCCGGCGGTGGCGCCGGGGCGGCGGGCAGCCGGTGGCCGAAGTCGTCGAGCAGGACGGCCACGTCCCGCCCCCGGGAACCCAGGCGGCGGGTCACCGCCGGCCCCGCCGGTCGGGCAGGCCGATCCCGAGCGGGATGGCGGCGGCGGCGAACCCGCAGTCCTGCGCCAGGTCCAGCCGCAGCGGCACGAACCCGGCGGCACGCACCGACGCCGACAGCCGCCGGCCGTGCTCGTCGACCGGCCAGGTGGCGGGCACCGTGACGCAGGCGGCCACCGCGGGGCGGACCAGTGCGCGCCCGACGGCCAGCTTCTCGTCGGCGGCGCCGACCCGCTCGCTGTCGCGCCGCTGCCGGGCCCGCTCCCGGAAGCCCATGCGGGCGCGCAGCTCGCTGCCGGTGGTGGCGCTCATCTGCTCCCGGCCGACCAGCCGGGTGGCCCGCTCCAGGGGCAGCGGGCCGAGGAACACCGTCAGGCAGCGCCGCTCCCCCGCCGTGGTGGGCACCAGCACCGGGGCCAGCGCGCCGAGCACCGCCCCGGAGTCGGGCAGCAGCACGGTGTCGGTGACCGACGCCCACGCGTCGTGCGCGTAGTGCCGCACCTCGGCGCGGGCGCGGGTGGGGCCGGCGGCGGCCATCGACACCCCGGTCGCCATGTCCGGGTTCTGGGGTGCGGCGAGGTCGGCGGCGATGAGCTGGCCGCGGTCGCCGGGGGCGAAGCCGGTGCGCACCGCGGCGGCCAGCCCGGCGGAGTCCAGCCAGGCCACCGCGGTGCAGCCGACCGGCCCGCGCAGCGCCGCCTCGACCTCGGCCATCACGCCGTGCAGCACCCGGGCGCGGCCGTCCACCCCGCCGCCGGCCTCCCGCGCGGCACGCCCGATCCGCCGCTCGCCCACCACGACGGTCACGAACGCCTCGGTGCGCACCGCGGCCGGGGTCAGCGCCGCGCCCAGCAGGGCGTTGACCTGCACCGCCAGCTCCGGCGCCCCCGGCTGGGTGTGCGCGCGCTCCCAGGCGGCGCGCTCGGCGCCGTCGTCGGGCACGGTGCGCACCTGCAGGGCGAGGACGTCGACGAGCTCGGTGCGGGTGGCCAGCTCGCACAGCTCGGCCAGCCCGGCGCCCATCCGGTCGCGCTCGGCCGGTTCGGCCAGGCCGATGCCGGGATGGGAGATCCGGGCCACCGCCGCCCAGGTGCGGGCCGCGCAGTCCTGGACGATCACCGGGCGACCGGCCAGCTGCCCGAACGGCGGCCCGTCGTGGGTGCGGACGCCGGCCAGCACGCCCGGCAGGTCCGCCGCGGACAAGTCTTCGGCCGTCCCGGCCGCAGCCCGCGAGCCGAACTCCGACCAGCCCATCGCCACTCCGATCGCGTGCAGGCACAGGTCGGCGAACCAGCGGCCGGCCGCCCGGCCGCGGACGGGCACCAGCAGCACCGCAGCCAGCACCCCCCACACCGGCAGGTAGACGACGAGGGCGACCCAGGCCCGTGCGTTGAGGGCCAGCAACGCCGGCAGCCCGGCGAGGGTCACCAGGCCCAGCTGGGCGCCGGTCATGCCGAGGAACCAGCCGGAGACGTCGCGGGCGTAGTCGCCGTAGCGGGCGGCGTTCACCGGGCACCGCCGCCGGGATCCTCGGCCCCGGGATCCTCGGCCTGCGGGCTCCGGGGAGCCGGCGGATCGACCTCGTCGGGTCCGCCGGGCTCGGTGCCGTCGATCTGCTGCGCGGGCCAGGTCACGGCGACCGGACCGTCGTTCCCGTTGGCGGCGGTTGCGTGCAGAGCCGGCCCCAGGGGACCTGAGGGGCGGGCGCTGTCCTCCTGGCGGGTTGGCCGTCCGAGCCGGGGCGGCCGCGGCGCCCCCGGGCCGGACCCCTGACCGCCCGGAGCCCCGCCGGATGCCGGCTGCCCGTAGTAGGGCGCGGAGTGACCGACGCCGGCGCCGGAGAGGACGTCGGCGGCCGAGGCGGCCACCCCGGCGGCCAGTCGACCGGCTGTGGCGGTGCCGGCGGTGAGCGTGTGTAGCGCGCCGGCGAAGCGTCCACTGGTCGCGGTGTCCGCGGTCGACTCGCCCTGCGCGCGGTCCCCGGCCAGCTGCGCCGCCGCGCCTGAGGCGGCCACGCCACCGGAGCCGGCAGCAGCGGCAACTCCCGCGGCCCGTCCACCTGCACCGCCGAGGTTGCCCAGCGCGCCCATCACTCCGCCGGAGGCGGCCAGCGAGGACCGCAGCGCCGCCCCGCTCAAGGTGCCCGGGTCGACGAAGGCCAGCAGCCGGAACAGCGCCAGCGGGCAGATCGCGCCGAGCAGGATCAGCAGGCAGCCGACCACCGCCATGCCGACCGCCGCTTCGGTGCTCGTCCCCTCCGCGCCGGTGAGCAGGCCCTCGGTGACGGTCACGCCCACGCCCAGGACGAGGACCGCGACCGGCGAGACCAGCAGAGCGGCCAGGAACCAGCGCAGGCTGCGCCAGAACCAGGCGCTCGAGGACTGCGCGAGCAGCCCGGCGGCCGAGATCGCCGAGGTCGCCGCCAGCACGATCAGCGCCGCCTCGCGGACCAGCATCACCAGCAGGAAGGCGATGCTGGCCGGCAGCAACAGGAAGACCGACGAGACGCCCAGCACCGTCGCGGCCGCGCCGTCGACCAGGTCGCGGGCCACGCCGACCGACGGGTCGAACGCGGCCAGGGTGTCGATGCCCAGCAGACTTCGCAGCAGGCCGGTGGTCAGCTTGGATACGCCGGTGACCAACAGCGCGGCCACGCCGACGTAGCCGGCCCACACCAGGCCGAACTGCACCAGCCCGACCAGCACCCGGCCCAGCGTCTGCCCGTCCCGGCGCATCGCCGCCGCACCCAGCTGCACCAGCGCCATCACCGCGGCGACGGCCGCGCCGATGCCGAAGGTCACCGGGTAGATCCCGGCCAGCGGGCCGCCGGCGGACAGGTCCGGGGTGGTCAGCGCGTCGACGACCGAGAAGGCCAGGCCGAGCAGCCACAGCCCGGCCTCCCAGAGGGAGAGCATCGCGGCGACCCACACGTCGGTGACCGCCGCCTGGGCCGCGTTTCCGATCACGCACAGCGGATCGACCGGCAGGCACGAGGCGCCGCCGTCCGCGGGATCGTCGGGAGGGGCGGGGAACGCCCCCAGCGTCGTGTCCGCCGCGGCGGGGCCGGCCGACGCGACCCACACCGACATGGCCAGGACCAGCACGGTGATCAGCGCTTGGGCGCTGAGCGGGTGACTCCTCGGTCGCAGACGTGGCCTAGGCATAGCGGAGCTCCCGGTAGCCCGCGGTGAGGGCCGCCTCGGTGCCCGGCCAGACCGACGGGGCCGGGGCCGGCTCCGGCCCCGCTCCGATCAGCCACCGGTCCCCCAACCAGGTCATGCGTTGGCAGTCGGCGACCGCGGCGCGGGTGGTCCGCGCGACGGTGACGGTGAACTCGAGGTCCACGCACACCACGGCGAAGTCCGGACCATCCGTGCCCTTGATCAGTCCCATGACGGGGCGGACGACGACGCTCAGCTGCGCAGAGCCCACGCCGGACACCCCGGCCGCCGACAGCAGGTCGGCCATGGCGTGCACTCCGGTCCACGTCTGCGGCGTCGGTCCGCCCGGCGCGGCCCAGTCGGTGATGACCTGCCGCACGCCGTCGAGCGAGGCGGTTCCCATCGCCGTCACGTCGATGGCGGCGAGCTGGGCCAGCGCCCCCTCCGGCGTCCGTGGGAAGCCGGTCGGCACTCCGGCCGGCCCGGTCCCGGTCGGTCGCGGGAGCTCGATCACCTCAGGACCGCGGGTGGACAGCGGACCGGGCAGCGCCTGCTCCGGGCTCGCGGTCGGCATCGGCGCGGCGGCCACGACGTCCTGCTGCGAGCGTTCGATCGACGGTGGCGCAGGGCTCGCGGAGCGCTCTGCGCCGGCGTCCTCGTCGTCGGTCAGCGCTGCGACGACGGCGAGGACGGCTCCGGCCAGCACCGCCAGCGCGGCCAGCGCGCTCAGGACCGCGACGGCGAGCAGCCGGGCCGGTCCCCACTGCGACTCGTCGACGGGTCGTTGCATCCGGCGGCGCATCAGGTGCACCCGCTGCCGGTGATCGAGTCGAGGATGGTCAGGATCACCGTGTAGGTGATCGCCACCATGACCACGACGGCGACGCCCATGGCCCCGTACCGCGACGCGTGCGGGTGGGAGAAGATCCGCCCGAGCAGGATCGAGCCGAGCGACATCACCGCGCCGATGCCGATCAGCGCCAGCACGCCCCACTTCACCCAGGCGGTCACGTCGTCGGCGAAGGTCTGCATCCCCGGCGGCGCCTCTGGGCAGACCGCCGCGGTGACCTCCGCCGGCACCGCCGTCGCCGGCCCGGCACCCAGCACGACCAACTCGGCCAGGGCGAGCGCGACGGTCGCAGCAGCCCGCGCCGCCGTGGGCGCGGTCCTGTGACTGCCGCTCATCGAGCCTGCCCCGCTGAACCCGTGGGGGACTGCGCCGCCCGGCGCCGAGGGCGGAGCGGCGGGGCGGCGGGAAGCAGCAGCGCGGCCAGCGACCGGCCGGCAGCTGACACCGGCCTCGGCAGCGGGTCTGCGGTCAGCCCGGCGCTCTGCAGCCGCCGGTCGATCGGGACCCGGACCACCCGCCCCTGCGACCGCAACTGAGCCAGCCGGGGTCCGCAGCTGGCCTCCACCAGCCGGGGCCACCGCGCCGGCCCCACCGCGGCCACCACCGCCTCGCCGTCCACGGCGGCCAGCACGTGCTCGGTCTGGCGGACCGCGGGCACCGTCACCCGGGTGACGACGACCGTCGCGCCGCAGACGAGCGGACCGGGCGCATCGAGCAGCGCGGTGGTCAGGGACCAGCCCGCATCGACCAGCACCAGTCGATCCGCGCCGTCGGCATCCGGGAGCAGGGGGAACTCCGCGTCGGCCGGATCGTGAGCGAGACGGAAGACGGCGACGCGACCGCGACGACCACGTCGCCAGCCGTCACCGTCCGTGCCCAGTTCGACGGCCGAGGCTGCCGCCAGCCCGGACCGGACCGGCTTGGCGTAATCGGCCAGCTGCACCCGCCAGCTCTCCGCCAACCCCTCGGCGACCGCCAAGGCGACCGTGGACGCACCGGCCCCGGCGTGACCGGCCACGACCAGGACAGCAGAGCCGCCCGTGCACGCGCGCGCCCAGGGAAGACGACCGTGATCCGGCCGGCCGGCGGCCGCAGCACCGGGCATCCGCCCGGCGCCGGTGACGTCGACCTCGCTGCTGTCGTCGAAGATCCCGGCGCGGATCGCGGTGACGGCCGCTCGCATCGCCTGGACCGTCATCGGCCGCACCCCCAGGGGATCCCTGGGGGTGGCGACCGCCGTCGACACCGACGGCGGCGCTGTACCGCCGGGGCCGCGCGGTGATCGCCGATGTGGAGCTGTGGTCTGCATGCGCCGACCGTGCCGCCCCGACCTCCGGGGATCCTCCGGTCGGCCACGGCACCGTGGTCCCTCACCGACCTCAGGCATGGGGTGGGCATTGCAGGCGGTAGCAGACGCCTCGGCGCGCGCTACCGGAGGACTACCGGAGGTTCACAGGGGGTCCACCGGAGGGCGACCGGGCTACTTCACAGGGCAGTAACCCCGCCATCAGCGTCGGTGCGGTGTCGACGAGCGTGGTCGGGCGGTCGCCGGCGACGCCAAGCGCTCGAGGCCGCCCCGGTGACCAGCCGCAGGTCCTCTCGGGTGGTCCAGCGCCGCCGGTCGAGGACGTTGCGCTGCAAGAGGACGAAGAAGGACTCCATCGCGGCGTTGTCGCCGCAGGCGCCGACGCGGCCCATCGAGCCGATCAGGCCGTTGTTCTTGAGCGCGGTGACGAAGGCGTTCGAGCGGAACTGCCGCGATCGGAGTGCACGATCGTGCCGGCCGGTGCCCGCAGAGCGATGGCGCTGCGCAGCGCGGTCACGGCCAGTGACGAGGTCATCCGGGCGTCCATGGAGTAGCCGACGATCCGGCTGGAGTGCACGTCCTTGATCGCGCAGAGGTAGAGCTTGCCCTCGGCGGTGGGGTGCTCGGGTGATGTCGGTCAGCCAGACGGTGTTCGGGGCCGCTGGGGGTGAACTGGCGGTCGACTAAGGCGTCGTGCACCGGCGGGCCGACCTTGCGGCTCGGGCCCCGCGTCCTAGCGAACACCGACCAGATCCGCTGCTGGGCGGCAGCCGAATCAGCGCTCCGTCCAGTGCGAGCGTAACCCCGTCGCCCGCCGCCCGACTCGCGGACTGAGCTGCGCCGACGCACCCTTTCGACGTGCAGCTCCTCACCAGGCGCCGGCCGGTCGCCGCGGCAGGACCCGCAGCTGGCCGAGCAGCTGCGCCGGATTGCGCTGCACCAGGAGACCGCCGCGCTGCTCGAGCTGCGCGCCGCACGGGCCAGCACCCCGGCCGCCGAGGTCGAGCTGCTGCGCCGGCGCGCCGCCGAGCGCCGGGCGATCGCTCAGCGGTTGCGGCGGCAGCTGGCCGGCCGCGTTGCGGCGCGGGACGAGAACGCGGTGACCGGGGACGCACGGCCGTGAGCCGGCACGGCGGCCGCCGTGCCCACGGGGCGCTGCGCGCTACCGACCGGCGGGGGACCCGGAGAGCGGTGCGGCTCGGGCGGCGCCGTGGCGGGGGCGCCCTGTCGGCGGCGACGGTCGCCGCCGACCGTGGCCTGCTGTGGGTGGCGCTGGGCGCCGCCCTGACCGCTGCGCCCGGTCGCTGGCGGCGGGCGGGGCTGGCTGGGCTGGCCGCTACCGCGGCGACCGCGGCCGCGGGCCATCTGCTCAAGCCAGCGGTCCGCCGCAAACGGCCGCCGCGGTGGACCCGGATCGGCGCGCGCCGCGCCGGCCGCTCCCCGTCGACGTGGTCCTTCCCGTCCGGGCATGCGGCCAACGGGGCCGCCTTCACGACCGCCGCGGCTCTGCACGCCCCAGCCGTCGGAGCGGTTCTCGCGCCCGTGACGGCGCTCGTTGCCGGATCGCGACTGGCCACGGCGCGGCACCATCCGTCGGACGTGGCCGGCAGCGTGCTGCTCGGCGGGGCAATCGGCGCCACGGTCGGACTAGGAACGCGCCGGCGACCTGCCAGGTGAGCCGGCCCGACGGCGCCGAGGCCTCGGGCGGCCGGGCTCACTGTCCCAGCAGAACGGCGCCTACCTGCTCGTGGGCGACGCTGAGTGGAATGCGTTCCTGCTCGACGCGGCGGTCCCGGGTCCAGTCCGGTGCGATGAGCTGGTGGTACAGGGTGCGCTCGGCGCCGGTCAGGTGCCGCACCGGCCGGGCCGGGCGGGGCCCGAGCGGCTGCCGTACTGGTCGACGTTGGTGCCGAACCGCTCCCAGGCGGCGTACGCGGCCGGGTCCATCAGGATCGAGGTGGCGGGCACACCGGCGGCGCGGAACCCGTCGAGGATCTCCAGGCCGTCGACATACAGCGGGCGAAGTCGCTGGGCAGCGCGGCGACCAGGGAGATCAGCTCACCGAAGCCCTCGAGCAGGTAGTCCGCCGGCACCCGCGGTAGCTCGTCGCCGTCGAGGAGGCGGTCGCGTTCAGCGGACAGCCGGGCGATCTCGCTGTCCAGGATGCCCACGCGGGCGACCCGGTCGGGATTGACCGCGGTGTTGAACCGGCGGACGGCGTTGAGGATGGTCGCGATGCCGTGCTCGGACAGGCTGGCCCGCTCCCGGGTGAGGCCGGTGACCAGGGTGAGCGCGTCCTGGGCGTGGGAGGTCAGCGAGTAGACCTCGGTGCCGTCGTCGTCGGTGCTGCGGACCAGCCACTGGCCGCGCCTCCACCGCAGTCACAGGTCACGGCCGGAGCCGATGGGCAGGTCGCCGCCGGTGACCCCGGCCAGGCGCAGCTCGTCGAGGTAGGACTCGACCTGGTCGTGCAGCCGCGGCGCGGGAATGGCGCGCACGTCCCGGCCGAATGAGGTGCGGAAGATGGCGATGATGACCGGCGCCCGCCGCTGGTGCAGCATGGTCAGCGTGGGCTGCTCATACGCGCCCTGGACGCGGGCGAGCTCGCCGGCGGTGTCGCTCACTGTGCTCCCCGTTGCTCGCGGTCAGGACGTGCCGCCGCCCACCCCGTGACCGGGCTGCGACGGCGCCGAGGGCGACCGCGCTCGACCGGCCCCACGAGGCAATCAGCCGCTGACCCACCGACGCCCCGGACCTCTTGGGCGGATGCGAAGGGCGCAGGGCGACGAAACGGTGCAGCGCGAAGAGTTGCGGGTCACTCCCATCCGTCTTGTCCCGGAACGGCGCGGCTGAGGCCGACCACGATTGCAGCCCGGAGCCCGGGCGGCCGAGTAGGCGCCGGACGCGCGGAGGGGCCCGGCCGAATCGGCCGGGCCCCTCCGTCTGTCACTGCGCGCGTCGGCGCTGGGGGCAGGGCGTCATCGTGTGACCGACCGGTGGCCGCGGCCCTGCACGGCGACGTAGATGCCCAGCACGATGATCGCGCCGATGATCGACCCGATGATGCCGGAGGTGCCGAGCTCGAACCGGTGGGGTTCGAACAGCAGGCTGCCGAGCAGGTTGCCGACGACGGAGCCGACGATGCCGAGCACGATGGTCATGCCGACGCTCATGTGCTGCTTGCCGGGGATGACGGCGCGGGCGATGAAGCCGGCGATCGCGCCGATGACGATGAGAACGATGATGTTCCAGAGCAAGCTCACGGGGACCTCCGTGGTGTCGGCGTCCCGGACGCCGGGGCTGCGGCATCTCCGCGACCGCGCCAGGAACTTCCCGCCGTGATCATCGGTGAAACGCCGTTGGCCGACGGCCGCGGCGCGTCGTGACAACAGGCGTGATCGTGACGCGGCGCCGCCTGCCGGCGGGGCCGCGCCACGCGCCCGTGCGGGCTACTTGAAGACGTCCTTGACCTTCTCGCCGGCCTGCTTGAGGTTGCTGGTGGCCTGCTCGCCCTTGCCCTCGGCCTCAAGGTCGCGGTCGTCGGTGGCCCGGCCGACGGACTCCTTCGCCTTGCCGGCCAGCTCGTCGACCTTGTTGGCGGCCTTGTCCTCAGCGCTCATGCCGCGGCTGGTACCCGTTAGCGGGGCCGGCCTGCCCGGGCACCGCGAGCGGCGCCGGCGAGGAGTCAGCGGCGTCCGGTGCGGCGGGTGGCGTCCCGGACCTCGCCGACCAGCTCCTCGAGCACGTCCTCCAGCGCGACCACGCCGAGCAGGCGGCCGCCGTCACGGCTGCCGTCGACGACCTGGGCCAGGTGGGCGCCGGTGCGCTGCAGCAGCGCGAGCACCTCGTGCAGCGGAGTGCCGGCGGCGACCTGCGGTAGCGGGCGGATGGTGCCCCGGTCCAGCGGCCGGTCGCGGCGGGCGGTGGGGACGTTGAGCACGTCGGCCAGGTGCATGTAGCCGACCAGCCGGCCGTCGTCGGCGACCGGGAAGCGGGAGAAGCCGGTCTCGGCCACCTTCTGCTCGACCTGCGCGGCGGTGACGCCCGGCGGCACGGTGACCAGCCGCCCGGTGGGCAGCAGCACAGCGGCCGCGGTGCGCTCACCGAATGCGAGGGCGTCGACGACCAGGTCGTGCTCCTCCCGGCCGAGCAGCCCCTCCTGGCTGGCCTCGGCGACCAGGCCGGCGACCTGCTCGGCGGTGTAGGCGTGCCCGCCCTCGTCGACCGGCTCGACCTTGAACAGCCGCAGGACGGCGGTGGCGGCGGCGGTGAGGCCGACGATGACCGGGCGGAACAGCCGGATGAACCCGAGCAGCGGCGGGGCGAGCAGCATCGCCGCGCGCTCCGGACCGGCCAGCGCGATGTTCTTGGGCACCATCTCTCCGAGCATCATGTGCAGCACGCTGGTCAGCAGCAGTGCCAGGGCGAACGCGATCGGGTGCAGCACCGCGGCGGGCACGTGCACCGCCTCGAACCCCGGCTCGATCAGCGCGGCGACCGCCGGCTCGGCCACGGCGCCCAGGCCCAGGGAGCAGATGGTGATGCCGAACTGGCAGCCGGAGATCATCAGCGGCAGCCGCTGGCTGGCGCGCAGCGCCGAGCGGGCGCGGCGGGAGGTCTCGGCCAGGGCGGTGAGCTTGGTCTGGCGGGCGGCGAGCAGCGCGAACTCGGCGCCGACGAAGAAGCCGTTGCCGGCGATCAGCAGCACCGCCAGGGTCAGCGCGACCGGGGTGCTCATCGCTCGTCCTCCTCATCGGTGCGCGCGGGCGGTGGCACGAGGACGACGCGGTCGACGCGCAGGCCGTCCATCCGCTGCACCCGCACGCTGGCGCCGCGGGGCAGCTCGACGGTGTCGGCGACCCGGGGAATGCGGCCCAGGGACGCCTGGACCAGTCCGCCGAGGGTCTCGTAGTGGCCCTCGGGCACGTAGACCTCGGTCAGCGCGGTGACCTCGTCGGGGCGCAGCAGCCCGGACAGCAGCCAGGAGCCGTCCCGGCGGCGGCGGGCGGCGGTGTCGGCGGGCCGGTCGGACTCGTCGGCGACCTCGCCGACCAGCTCCTCGACCAGGTCCTCGAAGGTGACCACGCCGGCGGTGCCGCCGAACTCGTCGACGACGACGGCCATCTGCAGGCCCCGCTGCTGCAGCACGTCGAGCAGCGGGTCCAGCTCGAGTGAGGTCGGCACCTGCACCGGCGGCACCATCACCTCGGCGACCCGCGTGCCCACCCGCTCGGCGAGCGGGACGATGACGGCGTGCTTGACGTGCACCAGGCCGACGATGTCGTCGGGGCTGCCCGCGGTGACCGGGAAGCGGGAGTGCCCGGTCGCGCGGGCGGCGTCGAGAACCGCGGTGACCGGGTCGTTCGCGCCGACGAAGCGAACCTGCACCCGCGGGGTCATCACATCCGAGGCCCGCTTGTCGCCGAAGGACAGCGAGCGGACCAGCAGCTGCGCGGTCTCGGTGGCCAACGCGCCTCGGTCGGCGGACTGGCGCAGCACTAACGACAGCTCGTCGGGGGTGCGGGCGCTGCGCAGCTCCTCGGTGGGCTCCACGCCGACGGCGCGCAGCAGCCGGTTGGCCGAGCCGTTGAGCACGGCGACCAGCGGCCGGGCGGCGGCGGCGAAGCCGAGCTGGGCCGGCAGCACCGCAGTGGCGGTGGCGAACGGGCGGGCCAGCGCCAGGTTCTTGGGCACCAGCTCGCCGAGCACCATCTGCACCACCGAGGCCAGCAGCAGCCCGATCGCGACCGCGACCGGCTCGACCGCGCCCTCGGGCAGGCCGACCGCGGTCAGCGGGCCGTGCAGCAGGGTGGCGATCGACGGCTCGGCGACCAGGCCGATCGCCAGCGAGGTCACGGTGATGCCCAGCTGCGCCGCGGACAGCTGGGTGGACAGCCTGGACAGTGCACCGCGCAGCCGGACCGCCCGGGCAATCCCGGCCGCGACCGCGGCGTCCACCTCGGTGCGCTCGACGGTGACCAGCGCGGTCTCGGCGGCGACGAACACCGCGTTGCCGGCGATGAGCAGCACGGCCACGGCCAGCAGCAGCCACGCGGTCACCGGCGGCCTGGCCGGGGAGCGGAGCCGCGGCGGGCGGCGCGGTGGGGGTGAGCGGTCATACGAGGGGTGGATCCGTCCTTCTGCACGCCCGGCGGAGTGCCGGGGTGGTCGACGCCCGCGGCGGTCTGCCCGGGCCGCGTCCACGGTGCCACCCCGGCCGCCGACGGCAGTCGGGCGGGCGGTCTCCCAGCGCGGCCTGGCGCTCACCCGCGGCCGCCGGGCTCCTCCAACGCCAGGTGGGCGGGTGCACGTGCTCGATCCGACCGGTGACGAACCGGACCGCGATCAGCCGCTCCCCGGTGCGGGCCACCACAATCCCGGTGCTGCCCCGGGGAGCCGGTGCAGCACCGGGCCGACCGGATCGACGGCGACGACCCGCTCGCCGACGTCGAACTCCGGCGGCTCATCGAAGGTGGTCGCCGGCGGCCTGGGCCACGTCCACATCTGCGCCGGACTCGTGGCCACCGGCGATGCGCCTGCCGGTCGGCGATCGCCGGAAGCTCGGCGGCGGCGAGGACGGCGGGGCCTGCGGCGCGGCCGGCCACCACGACGGCCGGCGGGTCACCCTCACAGGTGCGGAGACGGTGCTGGCCGTTTCCGTGAGCAGCGGCCAGGGGCCCGATGAGCGCCTCCCTGGCCGTTAGCGAGCGACTTCTGACCGCTCGACGGGCGCGCCGTGGCACCGCCTGGCTTACACCGCTGGCCGGCTGCCCGTCCGGCGGCTGCTCGAGACGGCCCGGGCGGCACGATGGTCGGTATGACCACCGGCCCCGACGCTGCATCGGTGGACGACGCCGTCGCCGACCTCCCCTATCCAGGCGATCAGGACAGCGGAACCGAGTCCGCGTACGCCGTCCCGGCGCGGGTGCCCAGTCCCGGCCGGTCGAGCGAGCCGTCGGGTCGGGTGACCCGGTGGCTGCTGGCGCACCAGGTGCAGCCGGAGGGGCCGGCCGGTGCCGAGGGGCATTCGAAGGGCCACCCGTGGTGGCAGGTGCTCGCCCTGACCGGCGTGGATTACTTCTCCACGCTGTCCTACCTGCCGGCCATCGCGGCCCTGGTCGCCGGGGCGCTCTCCCCGCTGGCCACGCTGCTGATCGTGGCGCTCACCCTGTTCGGCGTGCTGCCGATGTACCGCCGGGTGGCGAAGGAGAGCCCGAGCGGGCAGGGGTCGGTGGCGATGCTGGAGCGGCTGCTGCCGTTCTGGAAGGGCAAGATCTTCGTGCTCGTCCTGCTGGGCTTCGTCGCCACCTCGTGGATCATCACGATCACGCTCTCGGCGGCTGACGCGTCGGTCCACGTGCTGGAGAACCCGTTCTTCCCCGATTTCCTCGACGGCCACGCCGTCGCGCTGACCGTCGGGCTGCTGCTGGTCCTGGGTGGAGTGTTCCTGCTCGGCTTCAGCGAGGCGGTGCTCGTTGCGATTCCGCTGGTCGGGGTCTTCCTGACCCTCAACGCGGTCGTCGTCGTGGTCGGCCTCCTCGACGTTCTCGCCGACCCCGACGCGCTGTCGGGCTGGACCGCCCGGCTCACCTCCGGTGGCGGTGGGCCCGGCGCCCTCATCGGTCCGGCCATCGCGGCCTTCCCGCTGCTGGTGCTGGGCCTGTCCGGGTTCGAGACCGGGGTGAGCATGATGCCGCTGGTCGCCGTCGAGGGCCGCACCGCCGAGGAGCGCCGCGCCGCCCGGGTCCGCAACACTCGCAAGCTGCTGACCGCCGCGGCGCTGATCATGAGCGTCTACCTGATCGCGACGAGCTTCATCACGACCGTGCTCATCCCGCCGGCGGAGTTTCAGGAGGGCGGCGCGGCCAACGGTCGCGCGCTGGCCTTCCTGGCGCATGAACGCATCGGCGAGAGCTTCGGCACCGTCTACGACATCAGCAGCGTGCTCATCCTGTGGTTCGCCGGCGCCTCGGCGATGGCCGGCCTGATCAACATCGTGCCCCGCTACCTGCCCGGCTACGGCATGGCGCCGGAGTGGGGCCGGGCTGTGCGCCCGGTCGTCCTCGTCTACACCACCGTCAGCATCCTGATCACCATTGTCTTCCGGGCCGACGTGAACGCCCAGGCCGGCGCCTACGCCACCGGGATCCTGGCCATGATGGTCTCCGGCGCGGTGGCGGTCACCATCTCGGCGATCCGCCGGCACCATCGTCCGTCCGCCCTCGGGTTCGGCGTGTTGACGCTGGTGCTGGGCTACGCGCTGGTCGCCAACGTGATCGAGAAGCCCGACGGCATCACCATCTCGGCGTTCTTCATCCTCGGCATCATCGCCATCTCGCTGATCTCCCGGGTCACCCGCACCACCGAACTGCGCGCGGACCACATCGACTTCGACGAGCACGCCCGCCGGTTCATCACCGACTCCCTCGCCCACGACGGGCAGCTGCACCTGGTGGCCAACCGCCGCCAGGCCGGGGACAAGGCCGAGTACGACGACAAGGAGAGCGCCCAGCGGGGCATGAACCCCGTGCCCGGCCCCGCCGACGTCCTGTTCCTCGAGATCGACGTGGTCGACCCGTCGGAGTTCAGCGGGGCGCTGTGCGTGCGAGGCGTGGAGATCGACGGCCACCGCATCCTGCGCGCCGACGCACCGGCCGCGCCGAACGCGATCGCGGCGATCCTGCTGGCCCTGCAGGAGGCCACCGGGGTGCGCCCGCACTGCTACTTCGAGTGGTCGGAGGGCAACCCGCTGGGGCACCTGTTCCGCTATCTGCTGCTCGGCCGCGGCGACACCCCGCCGGTCGTGCGGGAGATCATCCGCGAGGTCGAGCCCGACCCCGCTTGCCGTCCGGGCATCCACGTCGGCGGCTGACCGCAGCGTGATGCGCGTGAATCCGCGCGAGCCGGTGCGCCGCTTCGGCCCCACCGCCCGCCCGCACAAAGCCTCACGAGGGCGACGACCCACAGGACGAGGCCGGCGGTGGCTTCATCGGAGCCACTCGCGGCGCGTGATCTGCAGGGGTCTGCGATGCCGGCGCATCGGGCGGCCAACAGCACATACGGTGACCGCGCTGATGTGGGCCATGTCGACACTGGCCGCACCGGGTGACCGGCGACGGCGACCACGCGGCCAGTAGCGCCGCGCGGCCAGGTGCTCGCCGCTACGCTCCGCCGGGCAGGTCCGGCAGCGGCAGCGGATCTTGGCCGGCGGTCATCGCCGGCAGCTCATCGACTGCCGCGGCCAACCGGCGAGCCAGCTCGTCCCGCTCGAGGCGGGTCGCCGCCAGCTGCACACGCAGCCGGGCGATCTCGTCGGCGGCCTGCTCACGACCGGTCACGGTGTCTCCTCGTCGGCGTCGGCCAGCCACGGCAGCGGGCTGCGCCGCTTGGGGCCTGGCTGGACGGTTATGACCGCCGGGGAGCAGGTGAAGCCCTCATCGAGGCCGAGGGAGAACTGCACGTCCGGATGGACCCGTACCGTGGCCAGCCCGCCCTGGTCACCGGTTTGCGGGCTGACCCAGCTGGCGTGCAGCAGCTCTCGGACCGCTCCGTCGCGTAGCGAGCCGCGGTCGGGCACGACGGTGACGCTGGGCTTGCCGGTGCTGACCACCAGGCCGGCCGGGGCCAGCCGGACGCGCAGGGCGTCGGCCGCGGCGGTGACCTCCTCTGTGGTCACTGCGAGGGCCTCGGCGAGCAGGCCGACGGCGACCGCGGCCGGCGATCAGCAGCGCCCCGAGGCGCTGTTCCAGCGGGGTGCCGTCGGCCGGGTCCGGTGCGGGGTCGGCGTGCAGCAGCAGATCGGTGAGGTCGACGGCGGGCGCTGCGGCTCTTCCTCACGAGGCCCGGTCCAGAAGCTGCCGGCGGGCGCGGTTGATGGTCTCCGCGGTGCTCATGGGCAGATCCATCTCGTCCTCGCCGTCGTGGATGGCTACGATGCGCGCGACGTAAGTCTCGGCCTCGGCGCGGTTTCCCTCGTAGTAGGCGACCCACATCGCGTCGAGGAGCACCTTCTCGTCGTCCGGCGCGACAAGCAGGGCAGTCGCCGAGGCGGCGCGGGCCGCAGCCAGGTCCTCGTCAGTGAGAGCAGCGGTGACGACCTGGTGGGCGACGTCGCAGATGCCTGCGGTGAGCGTGAGATCCAGGCCGTCCAGCCACTCGTAGCCCGCGGGGCGCTGGGCGAACGGCGGGCCGGACACCAGCTCCAGTGCGGCCAGCAGATCGGGCAGACCGTCGTCCCCGCGGACCTCGGAGCGGGCGCGCAGCTGGCGGAACAGGTCCGCGTCGACGAGCACACCGGTCAACGTGTACCGGCCGCTCCTACCGGAGCTGAGGTGCTTGGTGCCGGTGACGGGGTCGGTGCCGAGCCAGGCGCGGACGCCGGCGGTCATCCGGTGCACGTAGGCGCGGGCGCTGACCGGGTCGGTCCTGCCGCCGCGGGCCGGCTGCAGGGCGGTGGCGGCCTCGTCGGCGGTGGCGCCGTGTGGGCGGGTGGCGAGGTAGGCGACCGTCTCCTCGTAGCGGCGGCGGTACCCGGACCTGGCGACGGCCTGCTCATCGCCGTGCGCGCGCAGGGTGACCGGTCCGAGCAGGGTCAGCCGCGGCCGGGTGCAGTCGGGATCCCACCAGTCGGCGAGGTCGCGATCGAGTTGCTCGAGGTCGTCCTCGATCCGGCTGCGGAGGTCGGCCGGCGCTGACCGCCGGGGGGCCTCGGCTGCATCGCTGATCGCCGATGTCGTCCCGGGATGTGGTTCGGTCGGCCCGGGCGGCGTCAGGTCGGGTGCCGTGGCCGTGGAGGGCTGGTGTCGGACCGGCCGGGGCGGAGAGGCGGAGGCCGGCGGCGTGATGCCCTCCGGAGGGGACACGGCGTCGCGGAGGGCGCCGGCGGCGTCGGTGTGGACCTGCCAGGGGCGGTCGCCGCTGGCGGCGGGGATGGGTTCGTCATCGGAGTCGCGTTCAAAGGCCAGCAACGTGGCGACGTCACGGGCCTGCTGGGCGGTCAGCTCGGGGGCCGGTAGCTGCAGCCCGAGTGCCGGGACGAGCAGCGACCCGTCGTCGGTGAGCGTGAGCAGCCACTCATCGGGAACCTGCGTCGGCTCGGCGCCGACCACCATCGCGAGTGCTGCACGCTGCCCGTGGGCCCGAAGGACGGCGGCCGCTTCGACCAGTTCGCCGTCCTGATCCGGCTGGTGCGGGGCGAGGACGACGAGGGGCATCCAGCCGTCCCCGGCTTCGGCCCGGAGCCGCCCGTCCAGCACGTCGTCGGTGTCGCGCTCGGCGGATTCGCGCAGCGTGGTGTGCAAGCCGGGGTCGGTGGCATCGACCGGGTGGATCCGGTTCGGTGCCAGGTCGACCAGTTCGGCGCCGAAGCCGACGGGAGTGACGGTGAGCAGGTCCGACCAGCTGTTGACGGCCAGTTCGGCGGCCAGGTGTCGGGTGAAGTCCTCTCGGCGGTCGGCCGGTCCGGTCACGTACGCGGTGCCGATGCGTTCGAGGTCCAGCAGCCAGCGTCGCTCGCCGTCGGCGCCGATGGTGACCAGCGTCGGGTACGGCGCCAGGCGTGCCTGGGCCACCTCGGGAGCGATGCCCGTGTCCTGGTCGAGCTGCAGGGACCACCACAGGCCGGTGTCGTCGGCGGTCCAGGGTCCGGGCGGGGGGCGGTCGGCGGGGGCGTGCAGCCGGAGATCGAGCCGGCGGCCGTCCAGTCGGGCGGCGGCGACATCGGGCAGCCGCCCGCCGGGCTCTTCGGAGGTCCGGACGGCGAGGCTGCGCAGCGCGCGGTCAAGCGCGGCGTAGTCGGCCGTGCCCGCGTCGGCCGCCGAGGTCACGACCGCCTGCGTGACGGAGAGTGAACTAGGCACGGTGGCCAGCCGTCGGCCGGGACGCCGACGGCGCAGCCGCTGGCGGCGGTGGGCCAGCCATGTCGCGCCGATGCCTGCGGCGAGCAGGGCGCCGCTGCCGGCGAGGACGGCCGCCAGCTCCGACGGGACCTGCTCCGCCTTCGTGTCGAGGGCGTCGGCTGCCGGTTGCTCCGGTTCCTCGGAGGGACGCGCTGATGTCGGCGACTCGGCCGGTCCCGGCGATGACTCGGCCGGTCCCGGCGATGACTCGGCCGGTCCCGGCGATGACTCGGCCGGTCCCGGCGATGACTCGGCCGGTCCCGGCGATGACTCGGCCGGTCCCGGCGATGACTCGGCCGGTCCCGGCGATGACTCGGCCGGTCCCGGCGATGACTCGGCCGGTCCCGGCGATGACTCGGCCGGTCCCGGCGATGACTCGGCCGGTCCCGGCGATGACTCGGCCGGTCCCGGCGATGACTCGGCCGGTCCCGGCGACAGGTCGGCCGGTCCCGGCGGCTGGCCTCCATCCGGCGGGGATGGCTGTGGCGCTTCGGCCGGTGGTTCTGCAGCGGCCGGCGGAAGCGGGTTGGAGGTTGCAGGGTCGTCGGGCGGGAGGTCGAGAACCTGCCCGGGGCGGATCAGATCGGGGTCGGTGAACCGGCCGCCGCCCGGCTGCGGCTCACCGGCGTTGAGGTCGAAGATCGGCTGCCAGCCGTCCAGGCTGTGCTGCTTGGCGATGCCGGCGAGGGTGTCGCCGGGGCGCACCGTCACCTCCGCAGCGGGTGGTCCAACCTCAGCAAGGGTGGCGTCGGGTGGGAGGAACAGCACCCAGCCGGGGCGGATCAGCCCCGGGTCGGTGAGAACGGCGCCGTTGGGCTGGGGCCGGCCGCGGTTGAGCTCGAGGATCTCCTCGAATCGTGCCCAGTCGCCCAGGTGCCGCGCGGCGATGCGGCCGAGGGTGTCACGAGCCTGCACCGTGTAGATGGGACCGGCTGCGGCCGGCGCGGCTGGCCGGGTGTCCGCTGCTGGGGCGGGGACCGGCGGCGGCTCCTCGTGGCCAACCGGCTGCTCGGCGACGACCGACGGGCCGGCCAGGGCCGGAGCGGCCAGCAGTGGTGCGCCACCGACGCCGACGGCGGTGGCCACCAGGAGGCCGGCCAGCCGCTGCGGGCCCGCCATGCCGGGCAGTCGCAGCGGCGGGAGGCCGCGCAGCTGGGTGGCGAGCTCGACGGCCACGGAGAGGGCGAAGACCCCCCACGCGGCCCAGCCGACCACGACGAGCAGGCCGAGGAAGAGCGCACCGGTGTCCGGTCCGCTCAGCGCGGCGGTGACCTGCGCCCAGGAGGGCGGCTCGTCGGGCAGGTAGGCGCCGCCGAGCCGCCACAGCGCAATCGGGACGCCAGCGACTGCGGTGGCCAGCACCACGGCGGCGAGCAGCCGGCGCAGCAGGTTGAGCTCCCGGGGTGGAGTCGTCACGGGCCCGCTCCCTCGTCTTGGCCGGTGGCGCTGATCAGGTCGGCGGTGCCGGAGCCCTCGACGGTCAGGGTGGAGATGCCGATCAAGCCGAGGAAGGTCGTGGGCTGGGTGATCATGGTGCTCACCTGCAGGGTGTCGCCGTCGACCACGGTCACCGAGCCTCGGACGCTGGTGCGGGTGAGGTAGTCCTGCGCCGCGGCGACCGCGGCGGCCGGGTCGACTCGCACCTGCCCGGCGAGGGCGGCGGAGACGTCGAGCGCCTGGCCACCGGCGCGGGCGGCCTCGTCGGCGATGGCGTTGGCGCGTTGGGTGGCGGCCACCTTGGCGCCGCCGTCGACGGCCAGCCCCATGATCAGCAGCAGGCCGGGGACGAGGACGGCGAGAAACGTGCTGATCGCGCCGCGCTCGGGGTCCGCCCGCGGATGGCGGTGTCGGGCGGTCATCGTTCGCGGTAGGCGTCGACGGGGCTGGTGAAGACCGCCTCGACGGTCACCGCCCCGGGCAGGCCGGGGGCCAGCAGGTCGGCCATGCCGACGACGCAGGTGATGGTGACGGTGACGTCGCCGGGCACACCGGGCGGCGCGGAGAAGCCGGTGGTGTCGACGTCGACGGTGGTGCGCTGGCAGCGCAGGTCCTGGGCGGCCAGGGTGCGCTCGGCCTGCGCGCCGGCCAGCGCGGCTGCGGTGCCGGCGTCACGCGCGAGGGAGGCCTCCCGGGCGGCGGCGCGGGCGGCCTCCTCGACGGCGCCCTCGGCGATCTGGGTGCGGCCGGCGAGGACGGCGAAGGACACCAGCAGCAGCAGCGCCGGAGCCAGCAGCGCCAGCTCCACCGACACCGACCCCCGCTCCCCTCCCCCGGCGGTCACGGGGCGGGCCGTTCGACCGGGCCCACGGCGGTCTGGGTGACCGACCACCCCGACAGGCCGGGGAACAGACTGAGCGAGGTGCCGGTCACGGTCACCGTGACGCTGGCCGCCGAGCCGGTCACCGTGACGTCCCGAGCGGTGAGCAAGTCGACGGCGGTCTGGTCGAGGAAGCCCTCGGCGGCCGTCGAGGCGCGGGCGGTTGAGGCCGGCTGCACCCGCCCCTCCCGGGCCCCTTCCTGGGCGGCGCCGAGCGCGACCGAGCGCGCGTAGAACCACAGCGCCGTCTGAATCAGCGTCATGACCAGCAGCAGCACCACGGGGAAGGTGACCGCCAGCTCGACCGACGCCGCGCCGCGGTCCCCCGACAGCCGCCTGCCCGCCCCGACGTCGGGCCGGCTGCCCTGGGCACGGCCGGACCGGGACGGCCGTGTGCGGCCGCGGGGGCGCGCAGACCCGGTCACCGTGCGGCTACTGGATCTGGGAGGAGCGGGAGGTGACGGCGTTGGCGATCACCGCGACCAGGGCGACGGCGATGCCGATCAGGGCCACCGTGATGATCACCTGCTCCACCGACAGGGAGCCGCGCTCCGGTGCGGCGCGCACCGCGCGGAGCCGGTCGCGCAGCGCTGCTGCCAGGGCGGTCAGGAGGCTGATCAGTGGCGTCATGGGCTGTCCTTCTCGGTCGGGGCATGAGGTCAGGTGGCGGATCAGGTGGCCAGCAGCCGGGCCAGGGCGGGATAGAGGAACAGCAGCAAGAACGCGATCGACAGCAGCGCCACCGGAGCGGTGAGCTTCTCGCTGGCGGTGTTGGCCGCCGCCTCCTCCTCGGCCAGCAGCTGCACCCGCAGCGAGGAGGCGCGGGCCCGCAGCGTCGGGGCGATCGACGCGCCCTCGGTGGCGGCGACCACCGCGATGTCGGCGACGTCGGCCAGCTCGGCGACGCCGGTGTCTGCGGCCAGCCAGCGCAGCCCGTCCCATGGCGGGTCACCGGCCAGCCGCGCCGCGATGAGCGCGTCGGTGATCCGCCGGAACACCCAGCCCTCCCCCAGCGCGGCGGCCCGCTCCAGGGCGATGGTGGGACCCTCGCTGGCGTCGCGGCGCAGGCTGATCAGGTCCAGATAGGAGCACAGCGCCCGGCGCATCTGCGAACGCGCTTCGGCGGCCTGATCGCGCACGACCAGGTCGACGACGAGGAACAGCACCCCGGCCAGCGCCAGCGACCCGGCCACCGGGACCACGACCGGGAGCCGGACGCCGGTCGCGCCCAGCACGGCGGTGAGCAGCGGCACGAACACCGCGCCGAAGGCGGCCAGGCCGAGCTTGCGGGCGGCGTAGCCCTCCGGTGTCCAACCGATCAACGTCAACGCCTGGGCCGGTGCCCGCAGCCCGGCGGCGGGCAGCCGGGCCGCGGCCCATGCTCCTACTCGGCCCACTGCCCGCGCCCACCGGTCACCCGGCTGCGGCAGGACCATGGTCGGCGCGGCGGCCGCCCGCCCGTCCAGGCGGGCGAGTGCGTCGGCCAGCTGCGGCTGCTCGACGACCACGACAGCGCGCAGCAGCAGGAAGACGCCGAGCCCGACGAGGGCGCCGGAGCCGATCAGCGCCGCCTGGATGCCGCTCACGGCACCGGCACCCCCGCCGGCTCGGCCTCGGTGCGGCGGGTGCGGTCGGGGTCGACCAGAAAGCGGACCGACGGCGCGGGGGCGGTGAGCCGGCGCATCCACAGCAGGCAGCCGACGATCAGCGCGGCGATCGCGGCCAGCACCAGCTGGCCGAGCACGGTGCCGTAGGGCGCCAGGTAGTCCCCGTTGAGCGCGGCCAATCCGGACGCGGCCACGGTGATCAGCAGCAGCCAGCGGGCGTTGGCGCGCGGCTTGGCGCGGTCGGCCTCGACCTTGCGGCGCATGGTGACCTCCTCGGTGAGGCTGCCCGCCAGCTCGGTCAGCACGCGGGCCAGCCCCGGCCCGCGCAGCTCCGCGCCGAGCAGCAGCGCGGCGACCACCAGGTCCCCGGCGGCGTCGTCGAGGTCGTCGGCGAAGGCCAGCAGCGCCCGCGACGTCGGCCAGCGGGCCTGCAGCCGGGCGGCCAGCGTCGCCACCTCGGCTCCGATCGGCTCGGGTGCGGTGCGCGCCGAGCGGATCAGCGTCTGCTCCAGCCCTCCCCCGGCGGCGAGCACGTCGGAGCAGCGGCGCACCCACTCCTGCAGCGCCTCCAGCCGCTCCACCGCAGTGTTGCCGCCGGCGAACTGCGCCAGCAGCCACGGCACACCGACCACCGCTCCCCCGGCCAGCACGCCGCCGACCGGCCACCCCGACGCCAGCCACACACCGGCCGCCACTACGACGGCGGCGCCCCACAGCACCCTCCGGCGCCGCGCTCCGCGCGGATCGCCCTGCGCCACGGCACGTCGCCGACGGCGCGGCGGCCCAGCCGGCGCATCCGGGCCGGTGAGCGCGTGGGCGGCCAGCAACAGGCCGCCCACCACCAGGACCCCGCACACGCCGGCCAGCAGCACCAGGCCGCTCACCGCCGACCTCCCGCCGTGCCGGCCCAGGGCCCGCGCGCGGGCCGCAGCCAGTCGGGGTCGAAGCCCACCCGCACGTAGTCGGCCAGGTCCACCGGATCGTGCTCGGCCACCGCCCGTCCGTCCGGGCCCGGGGTGAACACCTCGGTGAGCGCCGGGCGCCCGCCCTCCCCGACGCCGTTGCACTCCACGACCTGGCTGACGAACCGCTGGCGCTGCCCGCCGATCCACCGCTCGTCGACGGTGCTGATGTGCACGACCAGGTCGATCGCCGACGCGCACGACCGGTAGGCGTGCTCCGGGGTCACCCCAGGGCGGCCGCGCATGCACAGGTTGGCCAGCCGCTCGAAGGCGTGGAAGGCCGAGCGGGCGTGCAGCGTGCAGGCCGACCCGCCCTCACCGGCCTCCATCACCTCGATCAGCGGCCAGGCCTCCTCGCCCCGGACCTCACCGAGCCAGACCCGGCTGACGTTCATCACCAGCGCGTGCTCCACCAGCTCGGTGAGGGTCACCTCGCCGAGGCGGCGGCCGTCCGGGCCGCGCTCGCCGGTGCCCTCCCGCGCCTCGAACGACACCACCCGGGGATGCCGGTCGGGCAGCTCGTGCAGCAGCAGCTCGAGGTGCTTCTCGATGGTGGCGAGGTTCTCGCCGACGGGGAAGCTCGTTGGCCAGCGCCCGCAGCAGCAGCGTCTTGCCGGCGCCCTGTCCCCCGGTGACCACGATGTTCTTGCGCGCCCGCACCGCCGCCCGCAGGAACTCCGCCAGCGGCCGGTCGATCGCCGCCAACCCGATCAGGTCGTCGAGGTCGACGTTGCGGATCCGGTGCCGGCGGATCACCAGCTGCGGCCGCGGCACGGTCTCGATCACCGCCGCCAGCCGGGACCCGTCCGGCAGCCGCATGGTCAGCAGCGGACTGGCGGTGGTCAGCGTCCGCTCGGCGCGCCCCAGCCGGGCGGCGATGTGCTGCAGCTGACGCACCAGATCCTCGTCGGAGTCGGCGATCGGGCCGACCCGGACATCGCGCCCATCGGCGTAGCCGATCCACACGTTGTCGTGCCCGTGCGCCTCGATGTTCTCCACCTGCGGGTGATCGATGTAGGGCTGCAGCCGGCCGAGCCCGAACTGCGCGGCGAACACCGCCTCAGCGATCGCGGATTCTTCGGCCGCCGTGGGTACCGCCTGCCCGGTCCGCATCCGCTCTCGGACCAGCTCGTCGATGCCGTCCTGGATGAGCGTGCGGGCCAGCTCCTGCTGCGCCACGGTCGTCAGGGTCGGGCGGCGCTTGAGCTCTCCGGCCAGCGCCGTCGCCGTCGTCTCGTGCAGCCGGCGCACCAACGCCCAGTCCAGGGAGCCGGGTGGCGCGTCGAGCCCTCGGAAGCTGCGCCCGGCGGTGCGGCTCCCGGTCATGGGGTCAGCGACCACGGCCGCCACCGACGGTCATCGCCGACGCGGACGAGGGCAACGGCACTGAAATCGATGGCGGCGGCGTCAGCCGGTCCTCGTGCGCGGCGGCGAGGTCGGCCAGCCGGACCGCCACCGACCGGGCGGCACGCAGCAGGGCCGACTGTGCAAACAGCCGGCCGGCCGGTGCGCCGTCGCTGAGCACCGCCGCCGCCTTGGCGTCCCGCGGCAGCACCCCGACGACCGGCACGCCCAGCGCCTCGCCGATCTCCCGCTCGCCGTAGGGCTCCCCCGGCCCCACGACGAGCGCGGCCAGCGCTCCAGCCCCTGGCCCCGTCCCCTCGTCGCGGAGTTCGGCGACCGCCTGGGCCGCCGCGCGCACCGCCCTCAGCGTCGACCCGGTCACCACGATCACGGCGGCCGCCCGCCGCAGCACGGCGGCCGGGAAGTGCTCGGCCCGCAGCCGTCCGCAGTCCGCCAGCACGTCGACCGCGCCGTCCTCCACCGACGCCAGCGCAGCGGCCAGCCGGTCCCAGTCCACGTGGCGGGCCATGGCCGCCTCGGACAGGCCGGGCAGCAGCCGCGCCCGGCCGGTGGTGTCCAGCTGCACGAGATGGGCGTCCAGCTGCCCGGCCAGCCCACCGCGCCGCGCCGCCAGCTCCAGCTCCGCCAGCCCGCCGGCGGACAACCGTGCCCGTCCGTAGCCGGCCAGCACGTCGCCACCGGCCGGATCCAGCTCGGCCAGCACCGCGGCGCGCGGCCAGGACAGCGCCAGCGCCAACCCGCCGGTGGTCACGCCGGGCGCACCCTTGGCCGAGCACAGGGCGATCAACACGGCGGCCGCCCTCCCCTACTCGCCGGCCACGACGACGATGGCGACCAGGCCGGCGGCCGCGCGGGCCGCGACGTCCGGACCGTCGGCGGCATCGACGAGCACGTCGACCACCCGCAACCCGTCGGTGCCCGGCGGCCCGGACCGCACCACCGTCGCCTCCACCGGGCCGGGCGTCCCCGCCGCGTCCGGCGCCCCCGTCGCACCGCTGCCGGCCACCGGCACCAGCAGCACGTCATCTCCAGGTCGCAGCGACGTCGCGGGCAGCTGGACGGCCGAGACGCCGACACCGACGAGCTGCTGACCGGGAGGCGGCAGCGGCTGCTCATTCAGCGCCTCGCGGGTGAGCAGCGATCCCGGCGTCAACGTGGTGGCGGCGACCATGCCGATCACCCGGTCGCGCTCGCCGTACGGGATCGGATCCAGCGCCGGGTCGGCGGACACCCGCGCCTCCACCAGGTCGGCGGCGGTGATCGACTGCCCCCAGGGCACCTCACGGGCGACCGCGATCACCGGCGAGGTCCGTCCCAGCGACGTGGCCAGGTAGGCGGCACCGAGCGCACCGAGCACCACCATCGCCACCGCCAGTGCCAGCAGTGCCGGGCGACGGCGGCGGCGCGGTGGCAGCAGCGCCGCCGCCGACCCGTTGAGTGCCGCGGCGGAACCCGGCGTGCCGGTGCGCGGAGGCTGGGTGCGGGTCATCGGCTGCCGCCGTCCTGGTTGAGGACGTGCAGCTCACCGACAAGCAGCTCCGCCGACGACGACAGCTCCAGCGTCTCCGTGCCCGACAGGCCGCCACCGGACCAGGTGATCGTCCAGGTGCTCGTCGCCGTGACCGGCCAGGCGCCATCGGGGACGTGCCTGGTCGACGCCTGCGCGTAGACGTGACCGCAGTCCGGCGACTCCCTCTCACTTCCTGGCGTGTAGGGCGTCCCGGCGCCACAGACGACCGTTGTCCCGTCGCCCATGTCCCAGACGATGCGGCTCACCTCGCCTACGGCGGTGACCGTGACGCCGCCGGCCGACACCGACTGCCGGGTGGGCCCCAGGAACGCCTCCCCGCGCTCGGTCCACATCCACACCGGCAGCCCGACCAGCCCGCTGGTTGAGCCTGGAGGCGGCGCCATCCGGATCTCCGGCGCGCGCATCACGAGCGATGCGATCGCTTGTTCCGCCAGGACGCGCGGGTCCACGGGGGGACCTGCCGGCAGGGCGGCGCCGTTCCCGACGAAGACGAGGACCGCGGCCATCCCCGACCCGTCGATGCGGGGACACGCCTTTACATAGACCACCCCGTCGGCCGCGGTCTTGCCCGCCCAGACCACGCTGTCCGGTGGCGGCTGCGGCTCGGCCACGCTGTACATACATGGGTCGGGCGCAGAGCCGTCCCCGGTCGTCGTCTGACTTTCCCCGGCGTCGTCACTGCCGACGTCAGTCGATCCGCCCGCTGTCTGCCCTGGGGACGTCGCTTCAACCAAGCAGATGCCGGTCTGCGCATCCTGCTTGGCGCAGTCGACGGGTGGGGCCGCCATCGCGCCATCCGACCCGCCGGAGATGGCGAGCATCAGGGCGGCCACCAAGGCCACGCGGGACGCTCTCAGCACGGTTGGTTCGTCAGCGGATCGAGTTGGTTGACCAGCCACGGGGATCCCGGTTCGGGCTCGTAGCGGGTCACGGTGATGTCCCATACGTACCGCGGCGGAGTCCCGGGTGGCACGACCTCGCCGGTTTGCACCTTCACCACCTGCGTGCTCCGGCTGTCGTAGCAGCCCGTGATCTTCACGGTCGGCCCTTCGGGAGACGCCAGGTCGACGCCGGCGACCTCCAGGTCGACCGCGGTATCGCCTTCCTGGCGGAGGCCGATCGTCGCGTAGTCCCGTACTGCCGTGACGGCGAGCAGGGCGGCGGGGTCGCCCGCAAATCGCCGGATCTCGGTTTCCCAGTCCCTGGCACCAGGGTCCTTCTTGGCCGCGTCGGTGACGCGCAGCATCTCGGTGACGACCGCGGTGGCAGCTTCTGCTGCCTCTTCCTCGGGGGTTGGCGCGCTGCTCGTCGCAGGAGCCGGCGTCGAAGTTTGCGAAGACGACGACGCCGTTGCGCTTGGCGGCAAGTTGTCCGAGCTGGCCTCACCTTCGGTGCAACCGGTGACGGCCAGCAGCGTGAGGAGCGCCCCAGCCGTCCACCGCCGTCTAGTCATCTCGTGTGCCTCGCCGGGTCCACAGGCCACTCTCAAGCACGTGGACGTCCGCCACCGGCCGGTGTACGGAGCTCGAGGGCGCGCCGACCCATGCCATCCTCGGCTCTGTCGTGCGGACCATGGGCACCTCCCCGGGTAGCGGCTGCGGGAAATTACCACCGAAGTCGCCCGTGGGAGCAAGGCCCTCCTCCGGTAAATCTCCTGTTCAGCCTCCGAAGGACGCCAAGGTTGGGTGATCGCTGCGCGAACGGCGGACGGCGGCCTCCACCCGCGGGGCGTCCACCCCGAGGATCTCGGCGATGGCGGCGATCACCTTGGCGGAGGGATCCACACTGGGGCGCCCGTCCTCCAGTCGCACGTAGGTCATGACGGACACGCCAGGAGCCGTCACCTCGTTGGTGGCGCGTCCGGCGGCCAGGCGAAGAGCCGCCAGCGGCGGGTCCCCTGAATCGACGTCGAGCAGATACATCGGGTCGACACCCAGCGCAGCCGCCAGCCGGGGGACATAGCGGGGCCGCGGACGCTCCAGTCCCATCTCCCACACCCGGATGCGCGAGGGGCTCGAGAGCTCGAGTCTCGTCGCCAGTTCGTCCCGGGTCAGCCCCATGGCCTCACGGGCAGCCCGCAGGCGGTCGCCGCGAAGCAGTGGCCGCGCCATGGCAGCTCCCCACGTCACCTGTTCGGTGGACACCCGCTCGTGTGACGTCGAACCCTAGCCGCTATCCCCACGCCCGTCCGGGAGCCCCGTCGGCCGGACACGACCTCGCGAACCAGAGAACTACAGGAGCGGAACCGGAGGACGCTCGGCTACTGCCCGGACGGTCCCCGAAGGCCTCGTCCGCGAGCCGACGAGCCCCCGCGCCCGGGATGCTCAGCCCACATCGGGTGTTGTCGGACGTCGGCGGCAGACTCGGCGCTCGTGGAGCACTCTCCCGCGGCCGTGACCGCTCGACTGTGGCCCCTGTTGGTCGCCGTCCACCGGGCCCTGTCCGCCGGCGTGGCCGTCAGTGCGGCCATCCACACCGCCCACGGCTGGAGTTCCGCAGCCGACCGCCACCTGGACCACCAGCTGGTCCGTCGCGAGGCGATGGAACGACTCAAGCCCTGGGGCGCCTCCCCCGACGACCTGGCCGACGAGCTGAGCGACCCACTCATGGTCCGACAGCTGGAGCTCGTCAACGCCAGCACGGCCAACCTGGGCCTACCGATGAGCGGATTGCTGCTGCGAACGCCTACCGACGTGCTGCGCGTCTGGCGGTCCGACGACGGCAGCCTGCCCGACGCCGCCACTGACGGCCTACGCGCCTTCTACCGCCAGGCCCCCAGCCGACAACTGCAACTGATCCTCGACGACGACCCGACCGGGGCTCGGAGGGCGCGCGGGCACCTGGCGCTGCTGTGGGCCGACACCGGCGCCACCCTCACCCGCTTCGACCTGGTCCGACCCGGCGGGCACATCGGCCGCCGCGTGCAGGTCGACTGGCACATCGCCCTCCTCGACCGCGTCAATAACAGCGCGGCCTGACCGACCTCCGGTTGAGCCTTGGGGCGGACGACCGGGGCCCTGGCTGTAGTGCACTCGAGGCCGCCCGCATCGTCGTCGACGACCGCGGAATCCCGGCGGCGCAGCCTGTGATCGGCGACGTCGTAGGTCGAGCGGTTCGTGCTGAGAACTGGCGCGTAGATCAGGGGTTTTTCATGGCTCATGCTGGGCCATATTCAGCTCGCACGCCTCTGAGCTGGACTTTTGAGCCGACGGGGGGACTCGAACCCCCAACCGCCCGATTACAAGTCGGGTGCGCTACCAGTTGCGCCACGCCGGCGGGACACGGGGACCAGCCCCGGGACCAGGATAGGGACAACACAGGGGAGAGCTCGGCGGCCCCGGACCGGCACCGGACGACGGTCGACCGTCGCGCTGCGCCCAGGACCGTCGGCGGGCGCTGACCGGCCGACCTACAGCCGGGGGTCGACCGGCTCGGACTCCAGCGCGAGGACGGCGAAGACGCACTCGTGCACCCGCCACAGCGGCTCGCCGCGGGCCAGCCGCTCCAGCCCCTCCATCCCGAGCGCGTACTCCCGCAGGGCGAGTCCGCGCTTGCGGCCGAGCGAGCGCTCCCGCAGCCGCTCGAGGTGCTGCGGCTCGGTGTAGTCCGGGCCGTAGACCAGCCGCAGGTACTCGCGTCCCCGGACCTTCAGCCCGGGCTGCACCACACCGCGCCGGCCGTGGGTGAGGTTGGCCGCGGGCTTGACCACCACGCCCTCGCCGCCGGCCGCGGTGATCTCCTCCCACCACGCCGTCGCCGCGGCCTCGCCGGTCGGGTCGGTGACGTCGACGGGGAGCGAGCGGGTGCCGCGGACGAGCTCGGGGTCGGCCGCGGCGAGGCGGTCGGCGACGGCCAGGTGCCAGGCGTGCGGCCGGTCGGCGTACGTGGTCCCGGCGGAGGCGAGCAGCTGGAAGGGCGCGAAGGAGACGCCGCTGAGCCCCTCGGTGGGCCAGCAGTACCGCCGGTAGACCTCGGTGAAGGCCTCGGCGTCGGCAGCCCGGCGCCGCTGCCGGTCGAGCACGTCCGCCACCTCGAGGCCGCGCGCGGCCGCCTGCTCCAGCGCCGCCACGGCGACCGGGAGCGCCGTCCGCGCGGCGGCGCCGACCGCCGCGTACTGGGAGCGGACGAGGTCGCCGGCCTTGGCCGACCAGGGCAGGAGCTCGGCGTCGAGCAGCAGCCAGTCGGTGCCGAGCTCCTCGAACAGCCCGGCCTCCTCCGCCGCGGTCGAGAGCCGGGCGGAGAACGCGCCGGTCAGGTCGCCGGCGAGGACGGAGCGTCCGGTCCGGGTGTGCAGCACCCCGGAGCCGTCCCGCCGCACCAGCGCCACCGCACGGGAGCCCATGTGCTTCTCCTGGCAGATGACCTCGGTCACGCCCTCGCCGCGGTAGTACGCGAACGCCTCCGCCGGGTGCTCGAGCAGCCCGGGCCGCTCCGACGTCGCCGAGGGGCTCATCGTGGGCGGGAGGTACAGCAGCTGCTCCGGTGCGACGGCGAAGCGGCTCATCACCTCGATCGCCGCCGCGGCGTTCTCCTCGCGCACGGTCACCCGCCCGGCCAGGCGGGTCTCGACGACCCGCTTGCCGAGCACGTCCTCGACGTCGAGGACGCCGTCGGGACGGTGCGCCCCGGCCGCCGGGGCGGCGTCCTCCACGGGCAGGAACGGCCGGGCCGGCTCGTAGTACGTCTGCCCGGCCGGGACGCTGACCAGCTCCCGCTCCGGGTAGCGCAGCGCGGTCAGCCGCCCGCCGAACACGCAGCCGGTGTCCAGGCACAGCGTGTCGTTCACCCACTCCGGCGACGGCACCGGCGTGTGCCCGTAGAGCACCATCGCGCGGCCGCGGTACTCCGTCGCCCACGGGTAGCGCACCGGCAGGCCGAACTCGTCGGTCTCACCGGTCGTGTCGCCGTAGAGCGCGAAGCTGCGCACCCGCGCGCTGGACCGGCCCTGCAGCGACTCGGGGAGCCCGGCGTGCGCGACGACCAGCGCCCCGCCGTCGAGCACGTAGTGGCTGACCAGGCCGTGGCAGAAGGCCTCGACCTCGCGCCGGAAGTCCTCGTCCTCGGCCTCGAGCTGGGCCAGGGTGCGCTCCAGGCCGTGCGTCACCTGCACGGTGCGGCCGCGCAGCGCGCGCACCAGCTTGTTCTCGTGGTTCCCCGGCACGCACAGGGCGTGCCCGGCGGCCACCATCCCCATGACCAGGCGCAGCACGCCCGGCGAGTCCGGCCCGCGGTCGACGAGGTCGCCGACGAAGACCGCCCGGCGTCCGGCCGGGTGGACGGCGTCCACCGGGCGGCCGAGCTCGTCGCGCCGCAGGGCGTAGCCGAGCTCGCTCAGCAGCTCCTCGAGCTCGGCGCGGCAGCCGTGCACGTCGCCGACGACGTCGAACGGGCCGGTGTCCTCGCGCCGGTCGTTGTACTGCTTCTCGTAGCTGATGACCGCGCGCTCGACCTCCTCGGTGCCGTCGAGCACGTGCACCTTGCGGAAGCCCTCCCGGCCCAGCCCGCGCAGCCCCCGGCGGAGGTCGGCGCGCTGCCGCTGGACGACGCCGGGCGGCAGGTCGCGGTCGGGCCGCCCGGCGTTGCGGGCGAGGCACACGCTCTCCGGGACGTCGAGGACGATCGCCACCGGCAGCACGTCGTGCTCGCGCGCCAGCCGCACCAGGGACGCGCGGTCCTCGGGCCGCACGTTGGTGGCGTCGACGACGGTCAGCCGCCCGGCGCGCAGCCGGATGCCGGCGATGTGGTGCAGCAGCGCGAACGCCTCGGGAGTGGCCGACTGGTCGTTCTCGTCGTCGGCCACGAGGCCGCGGCAGGAGTCGCTGGAGAGCACCTGGGTCGGCCGGAAGTGCCGGCGCGCGAAGGTGCTCTTGCCCGAGCCGCTCACCCCGACCAGCACGACGAGGGACAGGTCGGGGACGGCGAGGGTGCGGGCCCCGGCGGTCACGAGACCACCTCCGCGGCGCCGCGGGTGAACACGGCCAGCTGCGTGGGCGGGCCGACGTCCGGGTCCTCGTCCCCCACCCCGAGCAGCCGGACGGCGTACCCGTGGCGCTCCCCCACCGTGGCGGTCCACGCGGCGAACTCCGCGCGGGTCCACTCGAAACGGTGGTCGCGGTGCCGGAACGCGCCGGCGGCCAGCCCCTCGAACCGCACGTTGTACTCGGCGTTGGGCGTGGTGACGACGACGGTCCCCGGCGCCGCGGCGCCGAAGACGGCGTGCTCGAGCGCGGGCAGCCGGTCGGGGTCGAGGTGCTCGACGACCTCCACGAGCACGGCCGCGTCGTAGCCGCGCAACCGGGCGTCGGTGTAGGTCAGGCCGCTCTGCAGCAGCCGGATGCGGGCCCGCTGCCGCTCGGGCATGCGGTCGAGCCGCAGCCGGCGGGCGGCCACCTCGAGCGCCCGGGCGCTGACGTCCACGCCGAGCACCTCGGTGACGGCGGGGTCGGCGAGCAGCGCGGGCAGCAGGGCGCCGGCGCCGCAGCCGAGGTCGACGACCCGTGACGCGCCGGCCGAGCGCAGCGCCGCGAGCACCGCCGCGTGCCGCTGCACCGCGAGGGGCACCGGCCGGTCGGTGCCCCCGTCCCCGGTGGCCTCGTCCCCGGTGGCCGGTCCGCCGGCGGCACCGACGGGCGGCGCGGTGGCGTCGTCCAGCGTGTCCGGCTCGGCGTCGTCGACCTCCGCGAGCCGCTCGAGGGCCCGGCCGGTGAGGGCGGCGCGGTGCTTGAGGTAGCGGCGGGTGATCAGGTCCCGGTCCGGGTGGGTGGCCAGCCAGCCGGAGCCGGCGCGCAGCAGCTTGTCGACCTCGTCGGTGCCGATCCAGTGGTGCTTGGCGTCGTCGAGGACGGGCAGGGCGACGTAGAGGTGGTTGAGCGCGTCGGCGAGCCGGAGCTCCCCGGTCAGCCGCAGGTCCACGTACCGGGAGTCGCCCCACTCCGGGTACGTGGTGTCCAGGGGGACCGCCGTCGCCTCCACCCGCCACCCCAGCGGCGCGAAGAACCGGGAGGCCATCTCCGCCCCGCCCCGGCAGGAGAGGGCGGGGACGCGCACCTCCAGGGGGAGGGCGACGTCGACGAGGTCGGGGCGCTCCCTGCTCACGCCCCGGCGGGCACTGGCGAACGCCTTGCCCAGGGCGACGGCGAGCAGGCTGGAGGCGGCGTAGGGGCGGTCGTTGACGTACTGGGCGAGCGCGGCGCCCTCGGCACCGCCGGCGCGCGCGGTGCGCACCAGCCCGACCGGGTCGACCTCGAGCAGCAGCGCGACAGTGCAGCGGTGCTCGTCCGCCTCCGGGTAGAACACGTGCGCCGTGCCGGTCGAGACGTCGACCTGCTGGGCCCGCGCGGGGTTCTTGTGCAGCAGGAAGCCCAGGTCGGTCGCGGGCACGTGGGTGGTGGACAGGGTGACGAGCACGCCGCAGTGTCACCGAGGAGCGGCGCGGAGTCGACCACCTTCCTCGGATCGGGCGGCGCCGCGTCGTCCGCCGGCGCCCCGCGGGGGCACGGTGGTCAGACCATCGGGTCCATCGCGCCGGGGACGGGGAGCGCCGGGACGGCGTCGGGAGCGACGACCAGCAGCACACCGAGCACGAGCAGCAGGGCCGCCGTCCCCCAGACCGCGACCCGGCGCCACGGCAGGGTCTTCTCGACGGCGATGAGCCCGGCGACGACGGCCGTCCAGGCGACGCTCATGACCCCCAGCGCGAACAGCGACGCCATCAGCGCCCAGCAGCAGCCCACGCACCAGGCCCCGTGCCGCGCTCCCATCCGCACCGCTCCTCCCGGGCCGTCCCGCCAGGCGCCGAGCAGGAAGCCCAGCGGGCTGCGGCACCGGCCGAGGCAGACGTCCTTGAGCGGGGACACCTCGTAGGCCGCCGCGACGACGAGCGTGGCGCCGGCGACCCACCGGCCCGCGCGGTCCCAGGCGAGGACGTCGCCCCCGACCCGGCCCACGACCGCCCACAGCGCGAAGGCCGCCAGCCCCGCGCCCGCCCAGGTCACCAGGTAGCCCGCGGCGAACAGCAGCGGCGACAGCGGCGACCGCCGCCTGGTCATGCGGGCGTAGAGCGCGACCGTCGGCGCCACCGACGGGAACATCATCGCCGCCATCATCACGACCCACGTCCCGAGGAACCAGCCCAGCGTCCCCAGCTCGGTCCAGGGCCCCTGGTCCATGCCGCGCATCCGGCGCACGGTCCACCACCAGCCGGCGGCGGCGAGGGCGAACAGCACGGCGATCAGCCCGAGGCGGACGCGGGCGGCGGCGAACGCGGGAGCCAGGCCCCCGCCTCCGGGACGTTCCTGCGCCGGGGCGCTCACCGGATCACGCCGACCAGGAGAACTCCGCGGTCGAGACGCCGCTCCTGCCCTCGTAGCGGATGCCGAAGGCGTCAATCCGGGAGCGCCGCGCCTCGGCGATCGTCAGGTCCGACGCGACCGGGTGGCCCCCACCCTCCAGCCTGGCCGGCCGACCGTCCTCCTTGTTGAACGGCACGACGTCCTCGATCTCGAAGTCGATGGCGTCGCCGACGCGGACGCTGTGCCGCAGCCCGTCGTCGCGGAACTCGATCGGCGCCCGTTCGACGCCGGCGATCTCCGCCACGAGCGGGCCCAGCGCGGCCATCGGCCCCCCGAGCTGCCCACCGAAGACCTGGACCAGCTTGTCGAACTGCTCGTCGGTGGCCTGGTCGTCGACGAACATCCCGAGTCGCCAGTTGCCGTCGGTCATGACTTTGGGCGTGTCGATGATCGTCACGACCCTGCGGCCCCGGACGTCGGTGCCGTCGACCTGGCCCTCGCGGATGTCGAAGGCGAGGGCCGCCCGACAGAAGTCGTAGGTGGCACCGTGGTCGAGCGAGAGGTTGCAGGGGCACATCAGCTCACACGAGCACGTCTCGGCGTAGCCGCCCCTGAGGTTCCATGCCATGGCCGGTCCCCTCCGTGACCCAGCCAGTGTCCGATCCGGGCCGGGACCGGTCAACCACCTCCCGCGCGGGCCAGGTGCCGCCGGCGGCACCGTGCGGGGCTCAGGCGGCGTCGGTGCCGGCGGCCGGGCCCTGGCAGAGCCAGTCGGCCGGGTCGCTGCCGGGCAGCGGGCCCTCGGCCAGCCAGCGGCCGAAGCCCTCGGGGTCGCGGCGCTCGAGCTCGTCGAGGGTCTCCTGACGGCGGCGGACCACCGCCTGCCGCGACGCGGGGTCGAGCCGGCCGGCCAGGGCCGCCGTCGTGCCCAGCCACTCCCGGCCCAGCGCGACGGTCGACATCGTGGTCACCGGCGGCAGGGCCAGCACCCGCGCGCCCGACTCCCCCGGGCGCTCCCCGGTCACCGTCCGCGGCACCCCCGGCGGGGACGCCGGCGCGAACCCGGCGGGCGCGCTCCCCGCCCGGCGCCCGGTCCGCCGGCCTGCGCGCACCAGCCAGACGGCCGACCCGGCGACGACGAGCAGCGCGCCGACCGAGGCGGTGAGTGCGGGGCCCCCGAGCGCGGCCGTGCCGGACAGGAACAGCAGCACGCCGATCGTGGCCGCGCCGGCCCGCCACGCGGCCTCCAGCGGCGCGAGGGTGCCCTCTCCGGTGGACTCGCGGGCCACCCCCGCGGCCAGGCAGGCGGTGACGACGGCGGCCAGGCCGACGGCCAGCAGCCCGGCAGGCCGCAGCGCCAGACCGCCGACGCCGGCCACTCCCGTCCCGGCGAGGACGGCGAGGCCGAGGAGCAGGCGGGCGGGCAGACCGCGGGTCGACACGAGCAGCCTCCAGAGAGCGCAGGCCGGGCACGAGGTCCGGCCGTCCCGCTGGAGAGGGCGACCGGGCTGGCACCCTACCCAGCGGCCACTCGATCGCACACCGTGTCCGGGCGTGTCGGGACCGTTCGGTCGCGCACGGCAGGATCGGCGTCCGTGGGCACCTCCGTCGTCGACCTCGGCCCGTCCCTCGCCGTGGTCCTGGTGCTGCTCACCGCACTGGCCGCGGCGGCCGGCCGGCTCTCCGGCCTCGGGCAGGAGCGGCCGGTCGTCGTCGCGGCCCTGCGGGCCACCGTGCAGCTCGGCGTGGTCTCGGCGGTGCTGCTGCTCGTCGTCGGCTCGCTGTGGCTGTCGACGGCGTTCGTGGTCCTCATGGTCACCGTCGCGGCGCTCACCGCGGCCGGGCGGGTCAGCGGCCGGCCGCTGCGCTCCTCCGGCGCCCCGCGCCGCGTGCTGTCGGCGGGGCTGGCGGTGGTCGGCGGTGCCGGGCCGGTCGTGGCGCTGGTGCTGGCCAGCGGGACGGTGCCGCTGCGCGGGGAGGCCGTGATCCCGGTGGCCGGCATCCTGGTCGGCGGGGCGATGACGGCGACCTCCCTGGCCGGACGGCGGCTGCGCGAGGAGCTGACCACCCGGCGCGGCGAGGTCGAGGCGGCTCTCGCCCTGGGGCTGCTCCCCCGCGACGCCGTCCTGGAGATCGCCCGCCCGGCCGCCGCCACCGCCCTCCTGCCGCCCCTGGACCAGACCCGCACCGTGGGCCTGGTCACCCTGCCCGGCGCCTTCGTCGGCGTGCTGCTCGGCGGGGGCAGCCCGCTGGCCGCCGGTGCCGCCCAGCTGCTCGTGCTCGTGGGGCTGCTGGCCGCCGAGGTGACGGCGGTGTGGCTGGTCACCGAGCTGGTCGCCCGGGGGCGGGTGCTGCCCGACCTGCCCCGCTGACGACCCGTCCGGGGACCCCGTCCAGAGACCTCACAGGCATCCTCCAGGGCCCCGCCAGACGCCCGGCGCACCGTCGTGGGTGCAGGGCGGCGGACGGCCGCCCACGGAGGAGGCGCAGGACAGTGACCGACGGAACCCCGTACCCGAACCCGGCCCACCAGCCGACCGGTGCGACCCCGGGGTGGACCCCGCCGTCGTCCCCGCCCCCCGGCACCTGGTACCCGGCCGGTGGCGCGGCGACGGCGACCCTGCCGCCGCCGGCGGCAGCGCCCGCGCCCGCCCCGCGCCGCGGGGGCCGGCTGCGCCTCGGGGTCGCGGCCCTGCTCGCCGGGGCCCTCATCGGCGGTGGCGCCGGGGCCGGTGTCGTCGCCCTGACCGACGACGGCAGCGGCAGCGGGACGGCGGCTCCCGCCGCCGCGCAGAGCGTGGTCATCAAGGACCCGGAGTCGGCCACCGCGGTGACCGCCGCGGCGGCGAAGGCCTCGCCCAGCGTGGTCACCGTGTACGTGACCGGCGGCTCGGGCGCCGGCAGCGGCTCGGGCGTCGTGCTCTCCGCCGACGGCTACGTGCTGACCAACAACCACGTGGTCACCCTCGACAGCAGCACCGACGCCGCGACCATCCAGGTGCGCACGTCCGACGGCACGCTCTACGACGCCACCGTCGTCGGCACCGACCCGACCTCCGACCTCGCCGTGGTGAAGCTGCAGGGGGCCGGCGGGCTGACCCCGGCCACCTTCGCCGACTCCGACGACGTGCAGGTCGGTGACCTCGCCGTCGCGATCGGCGCGCCGCTGGGCCTGTCCGACACCGTCACCGACGGGATCATCAGCGCGACCGACCGCGCGGTGGCCACCGGCTCCACCCAGGACGACGCGACCGTCATCGACGCGCTGCAGACCGACGCCGCGATCAACCCGGGCAACTCCGGCGGCGCCCTGGTGAACGCCGCCGGCGAGGTCGTCGGCATCAACACCGCCATCGCCTCGGTCGCCTCGGGCGCGCCCGGCCAGGACGCGCAGAGCGGCAACATCGGCGTCGGCTTCGCCATCCCCAGCAACACCGCGAAGCGGATCGCCCAGGAGATCGTCGACGACGGCTCGGCGACCCACGCCGTCCTCGGGGTGCAGGCGCAGACCGCGGCCAGCGACACCAGCAGCGAGGTCGGCACCGGCGCCCGGCTCGTGCAGGTGCAGGCCGGCGGGGCGGCGGCCTCCGCCGGGCTGCAGCCCGGTGACGTGGTGACGGCGGTCGGCGACCGGGCGGTCACCACCTCCACCGAGCTGACCGCCGCCGTCCGCAGCGCCGCCCCGGGCTCGAAGGTCACGCTCACCGTCCGCCGCGGCGGGCAGACGACGACCGTCGAGGTCACCCTCGGCAGCAGCGACCGCTGAGCACTCCGGCACCCCACGGGCACCCTCCCGGGCCTCCTAGGCTCGGGAGGGTGTCGTCGTCCCCGAGCGCTCCGCTGACCTCCTCGCTGGACGACCCGGAGCGCGCCGAGGGGCTGCGCCGGATGAAGCGGCTGGCGACCGGGCTGTTCGTGGCGGCCGCGGTCGTCTTCCTCGCGTGCGTGCTGCTCGGGGAGGAGGCCGGCGCCTGGGTTGGCTACGTGCGGGCCACCGCCGAGGCGTCCATGGTCGGGGCCCTGGCCGACTGGTTCGCCGTCACCGCGCTGTTCCGGCACCCGCTGCGGCTGCCGATCCCGCACACGGCGATCATCCCGCGCAAGAAGGACCAGATCGGCGCGAGCCTGGGCGCCTTCGTGGAGGAGAACTTCCTCACCCGCGCGGTCGTGGACGACAAGCTGGCCACCGTCGACGTCCCCGGCCGGCTCGGCGCCTTCCTGGCCGCGCCCGGCCGGGCCGAGCGGCTGTCGGGGGACGCCGCCGCCGCGCTGGCCGGCCTGACCGAGCTGCTGCGTGACGACGACGTGCAGGACGCCGTGGCCGGGCTGGTCGACCGCAAGCTGCACGAGACGCCGGCCGCGCCGGTCCTGGCCCGGGTGCTCGAGCTGGTCGTCGACGGTGACCGCCACCAGGAGGTCCTGTCGGCGGCGCTGCGCTACCTCGCCCGCTTCCTGCAGGACAACCGCGTCGTCTTCCGGGCCCAGCTCGGCGACGCCTCCCCGGCGTGGGTGCCCGACTGGGTCGACGACCGGGTGTTCGACCGGGTCTTCGCCGGCGTCCAGTCCTTCCTCGACGAGGTCGGCGACGACCGGCACCACGAGCTGCGCCGGGTGTACGACGCCCGGCTGCGCGCCTACGTGCACGCGCTGCGCACCGACCCCGACACCGCGGCCCGCGTCGAGGCGTTCAAGAAGGAGCTGCTCGAGCACCCCGCCGTGCGGACCTGGTCGTCGTCGCTGTGGACCAACGCCAAGACCGCGTTCCTCGCCGCCGCCGCCGACCCCGACTCCGAGCTGCGGGCACGGGTCGCCGGCCTGGTCCGCGACGCCGCCCGGCTGCTGCAGACCGACCCCCGGGTGCGCGAGCGGGTCCAGCGCCAGGCGGTGCGCGTGGCCGGCTACCTCGTCGAGCGCTTCTCCGGCGACCTCGCCGACGTCGTCGGCACCACGGTCGCCCGCTGGGACACCGAGGAGACCAGCCGCCGCATCGAGCTGCAGGTGGGCCGCGACCTGCAGTTCATCCGGATCAACGGCACCGTCGTCGGCGGCCTGGCCGGCCTGGTCATCTACACCGTCGCCCAGCTGCTGGGCTGAGCGGCGCTCAGCGGCCGGCGCGCTCGTCGAGCACCAGCGCGCCGAGGGCGAGCGCGCCCCAGGCCCAGGCGGAGGCGGCGACCAGGCCCCGCGTCCCCCGGCCGGACAGCGCCGGGGGGAACACGACCGCGTCGGTCCAGTCGCACAGCGCCCGCGCCGTGGCCGCGAGGCGCCGCGGCCGGCCGGGCGGCGCCAGGACCAGGGCGAGGCCGCTGACGGCGTCCCGGGCGCCGAGCGCGCGGACCAGCGCGCGGGTGTCGGCGGTGTCGGCGAGCCGGGCGGGTCCGATGAGGATCCCGGGCGCCACGAGCAGCGCCGCCGAGAAGGCGGTCGTGGCCGCCCCGACGAGGGAGGTCAGCGAGGGCACCCGCTCAACCAACCAGCCCGGCCGCGGTGCCCGCCACCCGTCCGGTGCGCGGGACCGCGGCGGTCAGCGCCGGGCGGCGGCCGCGGCGTAGAGCGCGATGCCCGCGGCGACGCTGACGTTGAGCGACTCGGTGTCGCGGGCGATGGGGATGCGCAGGACGACGTCGCAGCGCTCGCGGACCAGCCGCGACAGTCCCGTGCCCTCCGCGCCGACCACGAGCGCCAGCGGGTCGGCGAAGCCGTCGAAGTCGTGCAGGTCGGTGTCGCCGTCCCCGGCCAGGCCCACGGTCATCAGGCCGGCGTCCTGGTAGGAGGCCAGCGCCCGGGCCAGGTTGACCGCGCGGGCGACGGGCAGCCGGGCCGCCGCGCCCGCGCTGGTGCGCCACGCCGAGGCGGTCATGCCGACGGCGCGCCGCTGCGGGACGACGACGCCGTGCGCGGCGAACGCGGCCGCCGAGCGGACGACGGCGCCGAGGTTGCGCGGGTCGGTGACGCCGTCCATGGCCACCACCAGCGGCGGGCGGCCGGAGTCGCGGGCGACGTCGAGCAGGTCGTCGGGGTGCGCGTACTCGTAGGGCGGGACCTGCAGGCCGATGCCCTGGTGCAGCGCGCCGTTCGACATCCGGTCGAACTCGGCCTTCCCCACCTCCAGCAGCGGCAGGCCGCGGTCGGCGGCCAGCTGCACCGCCTCGGCGACCCGCTCGTCGGTGCGGGCGCTGTCACCGGTGACGACGTAGAGCGCGGTCGCGGGGATGTGCGCCCGCAGCGCCTCGACCACCGGGTTGCGGCCCAGCAGCAGCTCCGGCGCCTCGTCGGCACGCTGCCGGCTGCGGTCGCGCTCGGTGCGGCGGCGGGCGTCGGCCTGCGCCCGGCGCTGGGCCGGGTGGCCCGTGCGCTTCTCCGCCGGCGGGGTGGCCCCGCGGCCGGCCAGCGAGCGGCGGTTCTTGCCGCCGGTGCCGGCGGTGGCGGTCTTCTTGCCGGCGCCGCTGGTGCGGCCGCGGCGCTGGCTGTTGCCGGCCATCAGCGGGTCAGCTCCCATCGGGGTCCCTGGGGGGTGTCCTCGATCTGCACGCCGAGGGCGGTGAGCTGGTCACGCAGCGCGTCGGCCTCCGCGTAGTCCTTGCGCGCCCGGGCCGCCTGCCGCTGCTCCAGCGCCAGCCGGACCAGCCCGTCGGTCACCTCGGCCAGCCGGTCGTCCGCGCCGCCACCGGCCCAGTGGGGGTCGAGCGGGTCCAGGCCCAGGACGGCCAGCATCGCCCGCACCGAGCCCAGCGCCGCGGCGACGGCGGCGTCGTCACCGGCGGCCAGCGCGGTGTTGCCCTCGCGCACCGTCTCGTGCACCACGGCGACGGCGGCGGGTGTGCCGAGGTCGTCGTCCATCGCGTCGCGGAAGGCCTTCGGCAGGTCGGCCTCCTGCTCGGCGCCCACCCGCTCGGCGGCCCGCTGCACGAACGACTCGATCCGCCGGTAGGCCGCGCCCGCCTCGGCCAGGGCGGCGTCGGTGAACTCGATCGTCGACCGGTAGTGCGGGGCCACCAGGTAGTAGCGCAGCTCCACCGGCCGCACCCGTTGCACCACCTCCTCGACCAGCGCGGTGTTGCCCAGCGACTTGCTCATCTTCTCGCCGCCGAGGGTCACCCAGCCGTTGTGCAGCCAGTAGCGCGCGAACCCGTCGCCGGCCGCGCGCGACTGGGCCTGCTCGTTCTCGTGGTGCGGGAAGCGCAGGTCCAGCCCGCCGCCGTGCAGGTCGAAGTCCGGGCCCAGGTAGCGCCCGGCCATGGCCGAGCACTCGATGTGCCAGCCGGGCCGGCCGCGGCCCCACGGCGTCGGCCAGGCGGCGGTGTCGGGCTCCCCGGGCTTGTGCGCCTTCCACAGCGCGAAGTCGCGGGGGTCGCGCTTGCGCTCGTCGGTGTCGGTGTCGGCGGCGGGCTCGAGGTCCTCGAGCCGCTGGTTGGTGAGCGCGCCGTACTCGGGGAACGAGCGGACGTCGAAGTAGACGTCGCCGTCGACGGCGTAGGCGTGGCCGCGCTCGATGAGCCGCGCGATGAGCTCGACCATGTCGGGCACGTGCCCGGTCGCGCGTGGCTCGTAGGTGGGCGGCAGCACGCCGAGCGCGTCGTAGGCGTGGGTGACCGCGAGCTCGTAGCGGTAGGCCCAGGCCCACCACGGGACGCCGTTCTCGGCGGCCTTGGTGAGGATCTTGTCCTCGATGTCGGTCACGTTGCGCACGTAGGTGACCTCGAGCCCACCGGCGGTCAGCCAGCGGCGCAGCACGTCGAACACCAGCGCGGACCTGACGTGGCCGACGTGGGGTGGGCCCTGCGGGGTGAGTCCGCAGACGTACACGGAGGCCTGTCCCGCACGCAGGGGCGTGAAGTCGCGGACCGCGCGGGCGGCCGTGTCGTACAGGCGGAGGCTCACCGCGCGGAGTCTACGGACCCCGCCCGGACCACCAGCGCGGTCGCGACGGCCGCCCGCCCCTCCCCGCGCCCGACCAGCCCGAGCCCGTCGGTGGTGGTGGCGGTGACGCTCACCGGGGCGCCCAGCGCGGCCGACAGCGCCGCCTCGGCCTCGGCCCGCCGCGCACCGAGCTTCGGCGTCGGCGCGACCAGCTGCACGGCGGCGTTGCCGACCCGCCAGCCGGCGGCGGCCAGGGTCTCCCGGACGTGCTCGAGGACGGCGACGCCGCGGGCGTCGGCCCAGCGCGGGTCGTCGGTGCCCAGCAGCCCGCCGATGTCGCCGAGCCCGGCAGCGGAGAGGACGGCGTCGGTGAGCGCGTGCGCGGCGACGTCGCCGTCGGAGTGGCCGGCGCACCCGTCGGCGCCGGGCCACGACAGCCCGGCCAGCCAGCACGCGCGGCCGGCCTCGACGGGGTGGACGTCGACGCCGAGGCCGACGCGGGGCAGGTCGCTCACCGGGTCACCTGCAGCTCGGCCAGCGCGAGGTCGTGCGGCACGGTCACCTTCGCGGCGCGCTCGTCGCCGGCCACCGTGCGCACGGGGACGCCGATGGCGCGGACCACGGCGGCGTCGTCGGTGAGCTCGACGCCGTCAGGCAGCGCGTCGTAGGCCTCGACGAGCACGCGGTGGGCGAAGCCCTGGGGGGTCTGCACCCGGCGCAGGGTGGCGCGGTCGGGGGCCGCGGTCACGGTGCCGCCGGCGTCGACCACCACGGTCGTGTCCACGACCGGCAGCACCGGGACGACGGCGGGCGCGCCGGACCGCAGCGCGTCGAGCACCCGGGTGGCGACGGCGGGCGGGGTCAGCGGGCGGGCCGCGTCGTGGACGAGGACGGCCGACGCCCCACCCGGGACCCCGGCCAGGGCGGCGCGGACGGAGGCGGTGCGGGTGGCGCCGCCCTCGACGAGGCGGACCCCGTCGGGCAGGACGGCGGTGAAGGCGTCGTGGTCGGCCGCCGGGACGGCGACGAGCACCTCGTCGACCCCGCCGTCGAGCAGGGTCTGCACCGACCAGGCGACCAGCGGCCGGCCGGCGAGCGGGACCAGTGCCTTGGGGCGGTCGGCCCCCAGACGCAGACCACTCCCGGCCGCAGCGACGATGCCGACAGCGGACACGGGAGTGGTCGGGGTGGTGCGGGGTGCCGAGGCGGAGCTCAGCTGGCGAGGACCTCGTCGAGCAGCACCTCGGCCTTGTCCTCGTTGGTGCCCTCGGCGAGCGCGAGCTCGCTGACCAGGATCTGGCGGGCCTTGGACAGCATCCGCTTCTCGCCGGCGGACAGGCCACGGTCCTTGTCGCGGCGCCACAAGTCGCGGACGACCTCGGCCACCTTGTTCACGTCACCGGAGGCCAGCTTCTCGAGGTTGGCCTTGTAGCGGCGCGACCAGTTGGTCGGCTCCTCGGTGTGCGGGGCGCGCAGGACCTCGAAGACCCGGTTGAGCCCGTCCTGCCCCACGACGTCGCGCACGCCGACGATCTCTGCGTTGTCGGCCGGCACGCGCACGGTCAGGTCGCCCTGGGCGACCTTCAGCACGAGGTAGGCCTTCTCTTCACCCTTGATGGTCCGCGTCTCGATCGCCTCGATCAGAGCGGCCCCGTGGTGCGGGTAGACGACGGTCTCGCCGACAGTGAAGCCCATGTGTGTGTGACCCCTTTCGCTGTCCCCAGGTTAGCACGGCAGACTGACGTCCGGACAGAGCCGTCATCTCATAAGCGCAGGTCAGAGGCCTGGTGAAGTACCGGGGAGGGGTTGACAGAGGGTGGTCGGTGTGCGTGCGCACCGCTCGCGGACGCCGTCCGTCGGGGCCCTCGTCCGCGCCACGCACGCCCCGCCGGCGGTCGCCGTGACCGTCGTCGCGACCCTGCTGGCCGTCGCCGCGGAGCTGCCGGCCGGACGGGTGGCGCTCGTGGGTGCGGCCGTCCTCGCAGGTCAGGCGTCCATCGGGTGGAGCAACGACTGGCTCGACGCCGACCGCGACCGCGCCGTCGCGCGGGCGGACAAGCCGGTGGTGCAGGGCGCGGTGGACCCGCGCGTGCTGCGCACGGCGGCGCTCGCCGCGGCCGCCGCGGCCGTCGTCCTCTCGCTGCTGCTCGGCTGGGTCCCGGGGTCGCTGCTGCTGGTCCTGCTGGCCAGCGGGTGGGCCTACAACGCCGGCCTCAAGCGGACGGCGGCCTCCGGACTGCCCTACGTGACCGGGTTCGGCGCGCTGCCGGCCGGGGTGGTGGCCGCCGCGCCCGGCGCGCCGCCGGCGCCGTGGTGGCTACCGGCCGCGGGTGCCGCGCTGGGCGCCGCGGCGCACCTGGCGAACGTCGCGCCGGACCTCGAGGAGGACCTGGCCACCGGGGTCCGGGGGCTGCCGCACCGGCTGGGCGCGCGGGTCTCGGCGACCGCGGGGGCGCTGCTGCTCGGCGCGGCGTCGCTGGTGCTGGTGCTCGGCCCGGACGGGCCACCGGCGTGGTGGGGCTGGGCCGGGCTGGTGCTCGCGGTGCCGGCGGTCGCCGTGGCCGCGCTCGCCGGGACGGCCCGGTTCCGCCGGCTGGCGTTCCCGGCGGTGATGGTCCTGACCGTCCTGGACGTGGTGCTGCTGGTGGCCGGCGGGGCCGCGCTCACCTGAGCGCGGCCCCGCCCTGGCTCACCTGCGGCCGTTGCCGTTGCCGCCCGCGTTGCCGTTGCCGTGCCCGTTGCCATTGGCCTGGCCGCCATCGGGCGCGGCGGGCACGGTGGCCGGAGCCGGCGCAGGAGCCGCCTCCTGGGTCACCTGCTGCTCGGCAGGCGCCTCGACCGGTGCCGGGGTAGCGGCGCCGTTGCGGGCGGTCTGCCGCGCGTCGTTGCGCTCGTGGGCCTCGCGGCTGACGTCCTGACCACTCACCCAGCCGTTGCGGGCGCCCTCGCTGACCCAGTCGCCGTGGGACTGTCCCGGCTGCGGGCCGATCTCCCACGCCTCCTGGGTCAGCTCGGGCACGGGCACCGCGTCGTCGGACACCTCGGCGATCTCCTCGCCGGTGGCGCCGTCGCTCGTGGTGCCGTCGCCCTCGGCGCCGTCGCTCCTGGCGCCGTCGCCCTCGGCGCCGTCGCTCTCCTCGGTGTCGTTCCCCACGATTGTGTCGTCGTCGGTGACCGCGGAGTCGTCTGTGGCACCGGGCTCGACCTCGTCGACGGTGACCTCGTCGGTCGGCTGCTGGTCGACGGTGCCGGTGTCGCCAGGCTGGACGACGGCGGTCCCGTCGTCCTGGCCGGGCAGCATCTCGGCGCTGGCGGCGGCGCCGGTCAGGGCGACGGCGACCGCGCCGGTCGCGCAGGCGGCCTTGGCGACGGCGCCGGCGGCGGCGAACTTGGCGGTCAGGGTGCTGAGGATCATGCGGGGTCTCTTCCGTGAGGCCCGGGCGGGGTGCCCGGCCGTCCGCGTGGACGGTTCCGATGTGTCGGTGAGCAGACCGGTCGCCAGCAGCTGGGCCAGGGCCGCGTTCGGCCGCCCGGGCGTGGCGGCGCCGGCCCGGACCGCGTCGGTGAACGCGGTCAGGTGCGCGGCGCCCTCGGGCACGGGACGGCCGGCGAGGCAGGCCGCGAAGGCCGCCTCGTCGGTCCGGGCGTCGGCTGGAGTGGTCATCTCGCTCCTGTCATCGCCGGGCGGGCCGTAAGGGGTGCGCCCGACTCCTCGGTCGTCCCATCCGTCCCACCCGTCCGGGGGGTACCGGCCGGCTCGAGGTCGGCGCGCAACCGGCGCAGACCCCGCCGCTGCAGCGCCTTGACCGAGCCCACCGAACGGCCCATCACCTCGGCGACCTGCTCGACGGTCAGGTCGGCCAGCACGCGCAGCAGCAGGACCGAGCGCTGGTCCTCCGGGAGGCCCGCGCACATCCGGTGCACGGTCTCGGTGCCCAGCCGGGTCAGGACGTCGTCCTCCACGTCACCGCCGGGGGTCTCCGGCGGCGCGGCACGGTCGTCGGCCAGCTGCGGCCGGCGGCTGCGCCGGCGCCAGTCGTCGACCAGCCGGCGGTGGGCGATGGTGAACACCCAGGAGCGCAGCGCGTCCTCGTCCCCCGTGAAGCCGCCGAGGCCGCGGAAGACGGCGAGGAAGGTCTCGCTGGCCAGGTCGTCGGGGTCGAGCGCCCCGTGCAGCCGCAGGTACCCGGTGACCGCCGGGGACAGGTCCCGGTAGAGCACCTCGAAGGCCCACCCGGCGCCCGCCTGGGCCGCCGCGAGGACGTCGTCGAAGACGGAACCGCTCGCCACCTGCACCTCCTGCCGTTCCCCCTGTGCGGGAGTGGCATCGGCAGGAGCGGGCCCGGACTGGACCACCCGTCACCCGGACGGGCGGCGGGCTCAGGGGGCGGCGGTACCCCGGGCGGCCTCCTGCTCGACGACCAGCGGGAGGTCCTTGAGCCGGTCGAGGCCCAGCAGCGGGCGGCGCATCCGCTGGTTGCCGGCCAGCCGCTCGCGGTTGCGGTCGAGGAAGGCCCAGTAGCCGGCGGTGTAGGGGCAGGCGTCGTCCCCGAGGCGCCGCCGGGGGTCGTAGGGGCACCCGCCGCAGTAGTCGCTCATCCGGTCGATGTAGGCCCCGCCGGCGGCATAGGGCTTGGTGGCCAGCGCCCCGCCGTCGGCGTGCTGGCTCATGCCGACGACGTTGGCCACCATCACCCAGTCGTAGCCGTCGACGAAGGTGCGGTGGAACCAGTCGGTCATCGCCAGCGGGTCGATGCCGCGCTGCAGGGCGTAGTTGCCGAGCACCATCAGCCGGGGGATGTGGTGCACCCAGCCGTCGCGGCGCAGGTCGCCCAGGACGTCGGACAGGCAGGCCGCGTCGACGGCGGTGTCGTCGAGCTCGGCCATCCAGTCCGGCACCGGCTCGGTCGCCCGGAGGGCGTTGGCGTGCCGGTAGTTCCGGCCGAAGTGCCAGTAGGTGTGCCAGATGTAGTCGCGCCAGCCCATGACCTGCCGGACGAAGCCCTCGACGCTGTTGAGCGGCAGCGGGTCGCCGTCGACGGCGCGTGCCCGGGCGACGTCCTCGGCGGCGTGCACCACCTCCAGCGGGTCGAGCAGCCCGAGGTTCATCGCCGGGGAGAGCAGCGAGTGGGCCAGCCAGCGCTCGCCGGCCAGCATCGCGTCCTCGTGCGGGCCGAAGACGCCCAGCCGCTGGGTGAGGAAGTCGTGCAGCCGGGTGAGCGCCTCCTCGCGGGTGACGGGGAACAGCCGCGGGCCGTCGTCACCGACGAAGGAGACGTCGCCGTCGCCCTCCCAGCGGTCGAGGTCGGCGCGCACCTGCTCGTCGATCTCGTCCTCGGCCGGCCACCACGGCTCCGGCGCCGGGGAGCGGCCGTCGCGGGGTGCGGGCTCGCGGTTCTCCTGGTCGTAGTTCCACCGCCCGCCCACCGGCTCGACGCCGTCCATCAGGACGCCGAGCCGGCGGCGGGCGTCGCGGTAGAAGTCCTCCATCAGCAGCCGGCGCCCGCCGCGCCCCACGGCCCAGCGGGCGAACTCGCCCTGGCTGCTGACGAACCCGCGCGCCGCGAGCACCTGCAGTCCGCGCCGGCGCAGCACGTAGTCGCGGCTGCTCCACGTGGTCGGCGCGCACACCGACAGCGGCTCGTCGTACCGGTCGAGCGCCTCGGCGTACGTGGTGACCTGGTGCAGGTGCGCCTGCTCACCCAGCTCGGCGGCCCGGTGGCGCAGCGCGGACAGCACCAGGTGCGCCTTCTGCCGGTGGAAGCGACGGCGCGCGAACACGGCCTTGGACTCGATCAGCAGGACGGGCTGGTCGGGCGCGTCGAGGAAGTGCGGGCCGAGCTGGTCGGCGAAGGCCCACCGCCGGGTGCCCGGGGACCGCTCGGGGAAGTCGGCCAGGGCAGGGTCGCGCCCCCCGGCGCCGCTGCCGGATCCGGGACGCCCCATCCGCCTCACCTCCCGGCGGACATCCTGGGCGGACCGTTAGGCTCGGCGCGACTCGGGCCATCGAACTCACGGTGGCCGGCCTGTGTCCTCCTGGAGGTCGACCGCTGTGAACCGCGCGCTGCGCGCCACCGTCGTGGGTGTCCTCGTCCTCAGCCCGGTCACGCTCGGCGCCTGCAGCGCCGGCCAGGTCTCGCAGACCGGCACCCAGGACCGCGACAAGGTCGGTCCCCAGGCGCAGGTGGAGGACATCCTGCTCCGCCAGGTCCTGCTCGCCTACCCCGAGGGAGGGCGGTACGAGGAGGGCGACGACGCCGAGCTGATCGTCACGATCGTCAACTCCTCCGAGCGGGACGACACCCTGACCGGGATCGAGGGCGAGGGCTTCTCGGGGCTGCAGGTCGCGGCCACCGGGCCCACGCCGTCCCCGTCCTCCCCCGCCGGCGACCAGCCGACGGCCACCCCGACGCCCGGCAGCACCGGCGCCACGCCAGGGACGACGTCGGGCGCCACCCCCGCCACGCCCACCGGCGCCGCGGCGACGACCGCCTCCCCCAGCGCGAGCTCGCGGCTGGCCCTGGACGTCCCGGCCCAGACCGCCCTCTACATCGGGCGGGAGGACGGCGCGACGATCACGCTGCAGGACCTCGCCGAGCCGCTCACCCCGGGGCAGGACCTGACGCTGACATTCAGCTTCGAGCAGGCCGGCGACATCACCACGCAGGTGGTCGTGGCCGGTCCCCAGGAGGAGCTCGAGCGGGGGGAGCCCTTCTCGTTCGACACCGAGGAGGAGTCCGACGAGCCCAACACCGAGGGGGAGTGACGAGGCGCTGAGCCGCTCCTCCGGCTGACCGCGGACGGGTCGCCGCGACCTCCGCGGGACTGTCGGTGCCCGCGGTTACCGTCCAGGCATGCCCCCGTCCGGAGTGAAGGCCGCGCGCCCCGCCCACCGTTGCACCGAGTGCGGCTTCACCTCGGCCAAGTGGATGGGCAAGTGCCCCGAGTGCCAGGCCTGGGGCACCCTGCAGGAGGTCGGGCCGGCCGCCCCGGCGCTGCGCTCGGTCGCCGCCGGCCCGGTCACCGCCCCGGCCCGGCCGATCGCGCAGGTGGAGCTGACCGGCGCCCGCGCCGTCCCCACCGGCATCCCCGAGTTCGACCGGGTGCTCGGCGGCGGCCTGGTCCCCGGCGCGGTGGTGCTCGTCGCCGGCGAGCCCGGGGTGGGCAAGTCCACGCTGCTGCTCGAGGTCGCCCACCGGGTCGCGGCGAGCAACGGCCCGACGCTGGTCGTCTCGGGCGAGGAGTCCGCGGCCCAGGTCCGGCTGCGCGCCGAGCGCATCGACGCCCTGCACGACCGGCTGTATCTGGCCGCCGAGACCGAGCTGTCGGCCGTGCTCGCCCACGTCGAGCAGGTGGCGCCCTCGCTGCTGGTCCTCGACAGCGTCCAGACGGTCCGCTCCCCCGCGGTCGACGGCACCGACGGCGGCGCCACCCAGGTGCGCGCGGTGGCCACGGCGCTGACCGCCGTCGCCAAGTCCCGCGGGATGACCACCATCCTCGTCGGGCACGTCACCAAGGACGGCGCGATCGCCGGCCCGCGGGCGCTCGAGCACCTCGTCGACGTCGTCGTCTCCTTCGACGGCGAGCGCCACTCCACGCTGCGGCTGGTGCGCGCCACCAAGAACCGGTTCGGCCCGGCCGACGAGATCGGCTGCTTCGAGATCGGCGACGGCGGCGTCGTCGGCGTCCCCGACCCCTCGCACCTGTTCGTCTCCCGCCGCACGGCCGCGGTGCCCGGCAGCTGCGTCACCGTCACCCTGGAGGGCAGCCGGCCGCTGCTGGCCGAGGTGCAGGCGCTGGTCGCCACCAGCGCCGGGGGCGGCTCGCCCCGGCGGGCGGTCAGCGGCCTGGACTCCCAGCGGGTCGCCATGGTCAACGCCGTCGTCGAGCGGCGCGGCGGGATCCGGCTGGCCGACGCCGACGTGTTCGCCGCCTCGGTCGGCGGGGTGAAGATCGCCGAGCCCGCGGCCGACCTAGCGCTGGCCCTGGCCATCGCCTCGGCGTCGCGGGACACCCCGCTGCCCGAGGGCATGATCGCGCTGGGTGAGGTCGGGCTCTCCGGGGAGATCCGCCGGGTCGGCGGCACCGGCCGGCGGCTGGCCGAGGCCGCCCGCCAGGGCTACCGGCTGGCCCTCGTGCCCCCCGACGCCGGTCCCGTGCCCAAGGGCATGCGGCTGATGGAGGTCCCCGACCTGGGCGCGGCGCTGTCCGGGCTGTTCCCCGGCTGACGTCGGCCGTCCCGGGTACGGCCCCGCCGGAGGTCCTCGGGGACCGTTGCCCACCGCACCCTCCTCGCGACCGGCCGGGAGGCGTGCCACGTAGACTCGGATCCCGCACCACGTCGACGTCAGGAGCGCCCGTGCCCCCCGCTGTGGACTCCGAGGTCGCCCTCCGCGAGCTCCTCGGCCGCATCGCCCCGGGGACCGCGCTGCGCGACGGTCTCGAGCGGATCCTGGCCGGGCGCACCGGAGCGCTGATCGTGCTGGGCTACGACCGGGTCGTGGAGTCCATCTGCACCGGCGGCTTCGCCCTCGACGTCGCCCTGTCGGCCACCCGGCTGCGGGAGCTGGCCAAGATGGACGGCGCGGTCATCCTCTCCTCCGACGGGCTGCGCATCGTCCGCGCCGGCGTGCACCTGATGCCCGACCCGACGGTGCCCACCGAGGAGTCGGGCACCCGGCACCGCACCGCCGAGCGGGTGGCCGTGCAGACCGGGTTCCCGGTCATCTCGGTCAGCCAGTCGATGCACATCATCAGCGTCTACGTGGCCGGCCGCCGCTACACCCTCGAGCACCCGACGACGATCCTCGCCCGCGCCAACCAGGCCCTCGCGGCGCTGGAGCGCTACAAGCTGCGGCTCGACGAGGTGGCCAGCACGCTGTCGGCCCTGGAGATCGAGGACCTGGTCACGGTCCGCGACGCGATGAGCGTCAGCCAGCGGCTGGAGATGGTGCGGCGGATCGCCGACGAGATCGAGGGCTTCGTCGTCGAGCTCGGCACCGACGGCCGGCTGCTGGCCCTGCAGCTCGACGAGATGCTGGCCGGTGTCGAGGAGGACCGCGCGCTGCTGGTCCGCGACTACCTGCCCGGCGGCGTCGGACGGCGGCCGCGCAGCATCGAGCAGGTCCTCACCGACCTGCGGGCGCTGTCGGCCACCGAGCTGCTCGACCTGTCCGCCGTCGCGCGCTGCTACGGGCTGCCCACCTCGGCCGAGGCGCTGGACTCCCCCGTCAGCCCCCGGGGCTTCCGGCTGCTGGCCCGCGTGCCGCGCCTGCCGGCCGGGATCATCGACCGGCTGGTCGACCACTTCGGCGGCCTGCAGAAGCTCCTGGCGGCCACCATCGAGGACCTGCTGGCCGTCGAGGGCGTCGGCGAGGCCCGCGCCCGCGGCATCCGCGAGGGGCTGTCCCGGCTCGCCGAGACCTCGATCCTCGACCGCTACAGCTGAGCGGCCGCCCTGCTCGGCAGGGGCCGCTCAGCTGATCTGCAGGACGGCGTCCGGGCTGGTCTTGGTGTCCAGCCGGGCTCGGAGCACGTACTGCCCCGGCCCCACCGGCACCCGCGCCGCGGTGCACGTCGGCTCGCTGGTCGTCCCGCTCCAGGTCAGCGGGAAGACCACCTGCTCGCCGGGCGCGAGCGTGCGGGTGTCGCTGCTGACCTCGGGGACGCAGTCGTTGCTGCCCCACAGCCGGTTGCCCCCCGCGTCGAGCAGCACCATCTCCTGCAGGCCCTTGTCGAGCACGCGGGTGCAGGGCACGGTCGCGGTGTTGGTCACCACCAGCTCGAACACCGGCCGCGAGCCCGTCGCGACGGTGCCCGGGGTGCGCACCTCCAGGGCGAGGACGTCGTCGCGGCAGGGGGCGCCGGCCTCCTGCACCGGGGCCGCCGGGGCGGCCGGGGCGGCCGGGGCCGGTGCCGGGGGGCTGGTGGGTGGCGGCGTCGGGGTCTGCACGCTGGCGAGTGACGGCACGACGCGGTCGAGGGCGGGGGCGCCGGCGGGGGTCGACGTCGTCGTCGCCTCGGCGGCCGTGGCCTCGCCGTCGGAACCGGTCAGCAGAGCCGCACCGAGCCACACCCCGCCGCCCAGGACGGCCAGCAGGAGGACCAGCGCCAGGAGCCGCCGCCGCCAGTAGACGGCGGCCGGGAGGGGCCCGACCGGGTGCAGCACGCCGACGACCGTAGTCCGCGCCCGCTCCCCTCCCGAGGACGGCACGCCGCCCCGCCGGGCAGGCACACTGGACCCCCGTGGACAGCCCCGCCGCAGCTCCCCCGACCGCCGCCGCCGCAGAGGTCGGCGACGCCCTCGTCGACTGGTACGACACCGCGGCGCGCGACCTCCCGTGGCGCCGTCCGGGCGTGGACCCGTGGGCGGTGCTGGTCAGCGAGGTCATGCTGCAGCAGACGCCGGTCGCGCGGGTCGAGCCGGTGTGGCGGGACTGGGTGCGACGGTGGTCCACCCCCGCGGACCTGGCCGCCGCCTCACCGGCCGAGGTCATCCGCGCCTGGGGCAAGCTCGGCTACCCGCGCCGCGCGCTGCGGCTGCGGGAGACCGCCGTCGCGCTGGTCGAGCGGCACGGGGGCGTCGTCCCGGCCGACGTGGCGGCCCTGGAGGCGCTGCCGGGGATCGGCACCTACACCGCCCGCGCCGTCGCCTGCTTCGGCCACGGCCGGCCGCAGCCGGTCGTGGACACCAACGTGCGCCGGGTGGTGGCCCGGCTGGTGCACGGCCGGGCCGAGGCGGGGACCGCGCGCGCCGCCGACCTCGCCGACGTCGCGGCGCTCGCCCCGGCCGACCGGGACCGCGCGGTGCGCTGCTCGGTGGCGGCCATGGAGCTGGGGGCGCTGGTCTGCGTGGCCCGGACCCCGCGCTGCGCCGTCTGCCCGGTCCGGGACCGCTGCGCCTGGCGGCTGGCCGGCGCTCCGGCGTCCGACGGACCGCCGCGCCGGGTGCAGCGCTTCGCCGGCACCGACCGGCAGGTGCGCGGCCGGCTGCTCGACGTCCTGCGCGCCGCGGAGGGCCCGGTCCCCGCCGCGGACCTGGACGCGGCCTGGGACGACGCGGCACAGCGCGCCCGCTGCCTGGACTCCCTGCTCGCCGACGGGCTGCTCGAGCAGCTGCCCGACGGCCGCTTCACGCTGCCCGCCTGACGCTCAGGGGCGCCGGCGCGGGGTGAGGTCGCGGAAGGTCATCAGCCACCCGGCCAGCGCCGCGAGGCCGCAGAGGACCAGCAGGACGGCGCGCAGGGCGGTCGGCAGCCGCGTGCCGTCGACCACGACCAGCGTGGCGCCGACCATCGCCGCGGCGATCAGCAGCCCGCCGTAGACCGGCGTCCGCCTCGGGTGGTCACCGCGCGCCACGGCCACCTCCTCCCGCCCGGGCGGCGTCCTCCCGCACCGGTCGGCCTCCCTGCAGGGTCCCGCCGCGAGCCTGCGAGTGGTGGGGGGCAGGGAGGCCTCCCACTGATCGTGGCCGCCCCGGGCACGGGACGGCACAGGGGCCGCCTCCCGGGTGGGAGACGGCCCCTGTGGTCGGGCTATCGGGTCACTGGCTCTTCTTGAGCGAGGTGGGCCCGTCGCCGTCCTCGTCGTCACCGACCGCCAGGGCGACCGGCGGGGTGTCGGGCACGTCGATCGGCTTGGCCTCGCCGCGGAAGGTGAAGGTCGCGGTCGGGCCCTCGCCCTCCACGTCCACCACGATGATCTGACCGGCGGTCAGCTCGCCGTAGAGGATCTTCTCCGACAGTGCGTCCTCGATCTCGCGCTGGATGGTCCGGCGCAGCGGCCGGGCGCCCAGCACCGGGTCGAACCCGCGGTGCGCCAGCAGCTTCTTGGCGTCCTGCGTGATCTCCAGCGACATGTCCTTGTTGGCCAGCTGGCCCTCGACGCGGGCGACCATGAGGTCGACGATCTCGATGATCTCGTCCTCGGTCAGCTGGTGGAACACGACGATGTCGTCGATGCGGTTGAGGAACTCCGGCCGGAAGTGCTGCTTGAGCTCCTCGTTGACCTTGAGCTTCATCCGCTCGTAGTTCGACTGCGTGTCGTTGCCGACCTGGAAGCCCAGACCCACGGCCTTGGAGATGTCCCGCGTACCGAGGTTGGTCGTGAGGATCAGGATCGTGTTCTTGAAGTCCACGATCCGGCCCTGACCGTCGGTGAGCCGGCCGTCCTCCAGCACCTGCAGGAGCGTGTTGAACACGTCCGCGTGCGCCTTCTCGATCTCGTCGAAGAGGACCACCGAGAACGGCTTGCGCCGCACCTTCTCGGTCAGCTGGCCACCCTCGTCGTAACCGACGTAACCGGGAGGCGCACCGACGAGACGCGACACGGTGAACCGGTCGTGGAACTCGCCCATGTCGATCTGGATGAGCGCGTCGTCCTCGCCGAAGAGGAACTGCGCGAGCGCCTTGGCCAGCTCGGTCTTACCGACACCCGAGGGGCCGGCGAAGATGAACGAGCCACCGGGGCGACGCGGGTCCTTGAGGCCCGCGCGGGTGCGCCGGATCGCCTGGGAGACGCTCTTGATGGCCTCCTCCTGCCCGATGATGCGCTTGTGGAGCTCGTCCTCCATGCGCAGCAGGCGGGTCGTCTCCTCCTCGGTGAGCTTGAAGACGGGGATGCCGGTCCAGTTGGCCAGCACCTCGGCGATCTGCTCGTCGTCGACCTCGGCGACGACGTCCATGTCGCCGGCCTTCCACGCCTTCTCGCGCTCGGCCTTCTCGCCCAGGAGGGTCTTCTCCTTGTCGCGCAGCGACGCGGCCTTCTCGAAGTCCTGCGCGTCGATCGCCGACTCCTTCTCGCGACGGATGGTCGCGATCCGGTCGTCGAACTCGCGCAGGTCCGGCGGCGCGGTCATCCGCTTGATCCGCATCCGGGCGCCGGCCTCGTCGATCAGGTCGATCGCCTTGTCGGGCAGGAAGCGGTCGGAGATGTAGCGGTCGGCCAGCGTCGCGGCGGCGACCAGGGCGCCGTCGGTGATGCTGATCCGGTGGTGCGCCTCGTACCGGTCGCGCAGGCCCTTGAGGATCTCGATCGTGTGGGTGAGCGTCGGCTCGCCCACCTGGATCGGCTGGAAGCGGCGCTCCAGCGCGGCGTCCTTCTCCAGGTGCTTGCGGTACTCGTCGAGCGTGGTGGCACCGATGGTCTGCAGCTCGCCGCGGGCCAGCATCGGCTTGAGGATGCTGGCGGCGTCGATCGCGCCCTCGGCGGCACCGGCACCGACGAGGGTGTGGATCTCGTCGATGAACAGGATGATGTCGCCGCGGGTGCGGATCTCCTTGAGGACCTTCTTCAGGCGCTCCTCGAAGTCACCGCGGTAGCGCGACCCGGCGACGAGGGCGCCGAGGTCGAGGGTGTAGAGCTGCTTGTCCTTCAGCGTCTCGGGGACCTCGCCCTTGACGATCGCCTGGGCCAGGCCCTCGACGACGGCGGTCTTGCCGACGCCGGGCTCGCCGATGAGGACGGGGTTGTTCTTGGTCCGCCGCGAGAGGACCTGCATGACCCGCTCGATCTCCTTGGCCCGCCCGATGACCGGGTCGAGCTTGGAGTCGCGCGCGGCCTGGGTCAGGTTGCGGCCGAACTGGTCGAGGACCAGCGAGGTCGACGGCGTGCCCTCCGAGGGGCCGCCGGCGGCGGCCGGCTCCTTGCCCTGGTAGCCCGACAGCAGCTGGATGACCTGCTGGCGGACGCGGTTGAGGTCGGCACCCAGCTTCACCAGGACCTGGGCGGCGACGCCCTCGCCCTCGCGGATGAGGCCGAGCAGGATGTGCTCGGTGCCGATGTAGTTGTGGCCGAGCTGCAGCGCCTCGCGCAGCGACAGCTCCAGCACCTTCTTCGCCCGCGGGGTGAAGGGGATGTGGCCGGAGGGGGCCTGCTGGCCCTGGCCGATGATCTCCTCGACCTGCTGGCGGACGCCCTCGAGCGAGATGCCGAGGGACTCGAGGGCCTTGGCCGCGACACCCTCACCCTCGTGGATCAGGCCCAGGAGGATGTGCTCGGTGCCGATGTAGTTGTGGTTGAGCATCCGGGCCTCTTCCTGGGCCAGGACGACCACCCGACGGGCTCGGTCGGTGAACCGTTCGAACATCTGCTGCTTCTCCTCTGACCGGCTGGTCCGGCACTGTCCTCCCCACGAGCGGGGAGGAGCACCCGACGTCCGTCGGCGCGCTGGGGCACCGGTCTTTCCACTGTAGTCACGGACCACGCCGTCCCGTCGGCGCACGACCGGGGGTCGGTGGGTGGCTGCCCGGTCCAACTGACCGTGGCCGGGCGGTGTTCCGGTGCCGTTACGCCGACAGCGGACGGCGCGTCGCGGTGCCGCGACGCCGACGGCCCGGCACCCGTGGGTGCCGGGCCGTCGGTGACGTGCTGGAACGGCCCCCTCGCAGGGGCCGCCGCGAGCCCGGTGACGTGCGGGAACGGCCCTCCTGCAGGGGCCCGCCGCGAGCTCGCGAGCGGTGTGGGCAGGAGGGTCCTTCCTCAGTGGGCTGCTTCGTAGGCCTCGACGACACTGGCCGGGATGCGGCCCCGGTCGCTGACGTTGTGGCCGTTCTTGCGGGCCCAGTCGCGGATGGCACCGGCCTGCTCGCGGTCCATGCGGCCACCGCCGCCGGTGGCGCGGGAGCGACCGCCGCCCGAGGCCCGTCCGCCGCCGCGGCCGACCTTGCGGGCGGCCTGCACGTACCGGGAGAAGGTGTCGCGCAGTTCCGTCGCGTTCTTCTCCGACAGGTCGATCTCGTAGTTCGTGCCGTCGATCGAGAAGCTCACCGTCTCGTCGGCGGGGAGGTCCTCGTCGAGGTCATCACTCAGGATGACCTGCACCTTACGCGCCATTGTCGCTCTTCCTCCCAGTTCCCCGGCACAGGGCCGGTATCGGATTGTCGTCCGCCTGCTCCGGACACTGGGGCCATTCGACCACACAATCCACGGGACGCACCAATCACGCGGAGTGACCCGCCCATTCCGGGGGAGAAAGCACGGCGAATGTGAGGACGACACCGTTTCACGAGAGTGGGCGCACCAAGGGGAAGAGGATGGTCTCGCGGATACCGAGGCCGGTGAGCGTCATCATCAGGCGGTCGATCCCCATGCCCACTCCACCGGTGGGTGGCATGCCGTACTCGAGCGCCTCGAGGAAGTCCTCGTCGAGCACCATGGCCTCAGGGTCACCGGCGGCGGCCAGCAGCGCCTGCTGGGTGAACCGCTCGCGCTGGGCCACCGGGTCGACCAGCTCGGAGTAGCCGGTGCCCCGCTCGAGGCCGCCGATGTAGAGGTCCCACTTCTCGGCCAGCCCCGGGGTGGAGCGGTGGGCGCGGGTCAGCGGCGAGGTGTCGACCGGGTAGTCGACGACGAACGTCGGTGCCTGCAGCGAGTCCTGCACCAGCGCCTCGAAGAGCTCCTCCACCACCTTGCCGGGCAGCCACGCCGGGTCGACGCCGACGTCGTGCCGTTCGGCGAGAGCCCGCAGCCGCTCGGGCGGGGTCTGCGGGGTGACCTCCTCGCCGACGGCGTCGGACACCAGCGCGTACAGCGGCACCTGCGGCCACTCCCCCGACAGGTCGACCTCGGTGCCGTCGTGGTGGCGGGCGACGAGGTCGCCGAACAGCGCGGTGCAGCTCTCCTGGACCAGCTCCCGGGTGGTGCGGGCGACGTCGGTGTAGTCGGCGTGGGCCTCGTAGAACTCCAGCATCGCGAACTCCGGTGAGTGCGAGCTGTCGGCGCCCTCGTTGCGGAAGTTGCGGTTGATCTCGAAGACCTTCTCCAGCCCGCCGACGATGCACCGCTTGAGGAACAGCTCGGGCGCGATCCGCAGGTACAGGTCGAGGTCGAAGGCGTTCATGTGGGTGCGGAACGGCCGGGCGGCGGCGCCGCCGTGGACGGTCTGCAGCATCGGCGTCTCGACCTCGAGGAAGCCGCGGCCGGTCAGCCCCGCGCGCAGCGCCGCGACCACGGTGGCCCGCTGCCGCACCGTGCGCCGCGCCTCGTCGCGGACGATGAGGTCGACGTAGCGGCGCCGGACCCGCAGTTCCTCGCTCATCGGCCGGTGCGCCACCGGCAGCGGCCGCAGCGCCTTGGCCGCCAGCTGCCAGGAGTCGGCGAACACCGACAGCTCGCCGCGCCGCGACGTCCCGACCTCCCCGGTGACCAGCACGTGGTCGCCGAGGTCGACGTCGGCCTTCCACGCGGCCAGCGCGTCCTCGCCGACCCGGTCGCGGGAGAGCATCACCTGCAGCTCGGCGTCGCCCTCGCGCAGCGTCGCGAAGCACAGCTTGCCGGTGTTGCGGCTGAAGATCACCCGGCCGGTGACGCCGACCCGCTCGCCGGTCATGGTGTCCGGCTCGAGGTCGGGGTGCCCCGCCCGGACGTCGGCCAGCGACGTCGTCCGCGCGACGGTGACCGGGTAGGGGTCGACGCCGGCCTCCCGCAGCCGGTCGAGCTTGGCGCGGCGGACGCGCACCTGCTCGGGGAGCTCGTCGTCCGGGGAGCCGGGGGGCAGGTCGGTCACGGCGCCCGAGCCTACGGGCGTGGGCCGCGCCACCCCGTCACGCTCCCTGGCGGCGGCCGGGCGCCTGCTGGCGCTCGAAGGCCAGCCGCAGGCCGTGCACGGTGAGGTCAGGCTCGCGCTCGGCGATGGTCCGGCAGCTGTCGGCGACCAGCGGCGCGAGCCCGCCGGTGGCGACGACGACCGGCGCCGCCCCGAACTGGGCCACCAGCTCGGCGGCGATGCGGCCGACCAGCCCGTCGACCAGGCCGGCGAAGCCGAGCACCAGGCCCGACTGCAGCGCCGCGACGGTGTTCTTGCCGATCGCCTGCGGCGGCACGGTCAGCTCGACCGAGCGCAGCTGCGCGGCCCGGCTGGCCAGCGCCTCCAGGCTCACCTCGACGCCGGGTGCCAGCGCGCCGCCGAGGAACTGCCCGTCGGGGCCGACGGCGTCGACGTTGGTCGAGGTGCCGAAGTCCACGACGACGACCGGGCGCCCGCCACCGTCGGGACGCCGTCCGTACAGCTCGTGCGCGGCCAGCGCGGTGACCACCCGGTCGGCGCCGACCTCGCGCGGGTTGTCCACGTGCAGCGGGACGCCGGTGCGCACCCCGGGCCCGATGAGCACCACCGGCACCTCGAGGGAGTCCAGCAGCCCGCGCAGCGCCGGCAGCAGCGCCGGCACGGTCGAGCAGGCGGCGACGCCGGTGACCTCGGTGTCGCGCAGCAGCCCGCGCCAGAGCATCCGCAGCTCGTCGGAGGTGGCCCGGGCGTGCGTGGTCACCCGCCAGCCGCCGACCCGCCGGGCGCCGTCGAAGGTGGCCAGCACGGTCTGGCTGTTGCCGACGTCGACGGTGAGCAGCACGGGGCTCAGCTCCGCAGGTCCAGGGCGAGGTCGAGGATCGGCGAGGAGTGGGTGAGCGCGCCGACCGACAGGAAGTCCACGCCGGTGGCGGCGACCTCGCGGGCGACGGCGAGGGTGAGCCCGCCGGTGGCCTCCAGCTCCGCGCGGCCGCCCACCAGCGCCACGACCTCGCGCAGCACCGCCGGCGGCATGTTGTCCAGCAGCAGGAAGTCCGCGCCGGCCTCGACCGCCTCGACCGCCTGGGCCGGGGTGTCGGCCTCCACCTGCACCGGCACCCGCGGCGCCCGCTCGCGGACGGCGGCGACCGCGGCGGCCACCGACCCGGCCGCGGCGACGTGGTTGTCCTTGACCATCGCGACGTCGTAGAGGCCCATCCGCTTGTTCGACCCGCCGCCGCAGCGCACCGCGTACTTCTCCAGCGGGCGCAGGCCCGGCGTGGTCTTGCGGGTGTCCAGGACGACCGCCCCGGTGCCCTGGACGGCGTCGACCCAGGCACGCGTGGCGGTGGCGATGCCGCTGGCCCGACTGGCGATGTTCAACGCGCTGCGCTCGGCGGCCAACAGCGCCCGCACCGGGCCGCGGACGGTGAGCAGCACGTCGCCGCGGCGCACCCGGTCGCCGTCGGCGGCACCGGCGGTCAGGGTGGCGCCGGGCGCCAGGCGGGTGAACACCCGCGCGGCCACCGGCAGGCCGGACACGACGCCGTCGGCACGGGCGACCAGGTCCGCGGTGCCGAGCTGCGCCGGTGGCACCGTGGCGGCGCTGGTGACATCGCAGGAGACGGCGAGGTCGGGCGCGCCGGGCAGGGCGGCGCCGCCGGCGAGGTCCTCGGCCAGGGTGCGCTCGACCAGGTCGTCGACCCAGGCCTCCGACAGCCCGGTGCCCTCCAGGGAGCGCGCGTCGGCGGTCACCACGCCGCCACCGCCGGGGTGCCGACCGGGCGGCGGGTCAGCCGCAGCCGGCCGTCGTCGTCGAGGCGCACGTCGAGGTGCACCCGCCAGTCGTCGGCGGTCCCGGGGTGGTCCTCGCGCCAGTGGCAGCCGCGGGTCTCCTCCCGGGCGGTGGCCGTGGCGGTCAGGGCGCCGGCGACGGTGAGCAGGTCGGTGGCCTCCCAGCCGGCCACCCCGGGGGCCGCCTCGGTGCCGAGGCCGCCGGCGAGGGCGGCCAGCCGGGCGGTCGCCTCGGCCAGTCCTCCGCCGCTGCGCAGCGCCCCCACCCGGCCCGACATGGTGTCGGTGACCGCGCGGCGGCCGGCCGGGTCGAGCAGGCCCGCCGTCGCCGGAGCGGCCTCGCACACCTCCCCGGTCGGCGGCAGCGACCCGGCGAGCTCCGCGCCGATGCGGGCGGCGAAGACCAGTCCCTCGAGCAGCGAGTTCGACGCCAGCCGGTTCGCCCCGTGCACGCCGGTGCAGGCCACCTCGCCGCAGGCGTAGAGGCCCGGGACGGTGGTGCGCCCGGCCAGGTCGGTGACCAGCCCGCCCGAGGCGTAGTGGGCGGCGGGGGTGACCGGAACCAGGTCGGTGACCGGGTCGATGCCCTCGGACCGGCAGCGGGCGACGATCGTCGGGAACCGGCCGGCCAGGCCGAGGACGCTGCGGGCGTCGAGCCACACGTGGTCGACGCCGTCGCGCAGCTGCACGCCGGTGATCGCCTTGGCGACGACGTCGCGCGGGGCGAGCTCGGCCAGCGGGTGGACGCCGACCATGAACCGCTCCCCCGCGCCGTCGCGCAGCACCGCGCCCTCTCCGCGCAGCGCCTCGCTCACCAGCGGCTGCTGCCCGCGGACGCCGGGGCCGAGGTACAGCGACGTCGGGTGGAACTGGACGAACTCCAGGTCGGTGGCCACCGCACCCGCGCGCAGGCCGAGGGCCACGCCGTCGCCGGTGGACACCGAGGGGTTGGTGGTGGCGGCGTAGACCTGCCCCATCCCGCCGGTGGCGAGCACGACCGCACGGGCGCGCACCGCGCCGACGCCGTCCTCGGTGCCCTCGCCGAGCACGTGCAGAGTGATGCCGGCCGCGCGCCCGCCGGCGTCGTGCAGCAGGTCGAGCACCATCGCGTGCTCGACGAGGGTGATGCCCGGGTCGGCGTGCACCGCCTCGCACAGTGCGCGCATGACCTCCACGCCGGTCGCGTCGCCGCCGGCGTGCACGATCCGGTCGGCGGAGTGCCCGCCCTCGCGGGTCAGCAGGAGATCCCCGGCGGCGTCGCGGTCGAAGGCGGCGCCCCACTCGATGAGCTGGCGCAGCCGCGCCGGCCCCTCGGTCACCAGCGCCCGCACCGCCTCCGGCTCGCAGAGCCCGACGCCGGCCACCTCGGTGTCGCGGGCGTGCGCCTCCGCGGTGTCGGCCGGGTCGAGGACGGCGGCGATCCCGCCCTGCGCCCAGCGCGTCGAGCCGTCGTCGACCCGCACCTTGGTGACGACGGCGACCGACAGCCCGGCCGCCCGCGCGTGCAGCGCGACGCACAGGCCGGCGACGCCGGAGCCGACCACGCAGACGTCGGCCGCGAGCTGCCAGCCCGGCGCGGGGGCGGCCAGCCGGGTGGGCAGGCCGACGACGGGCGCCAGCACCGTCACCGGACCGGCACACCCAGGTCGCTCCGCCCTTGCGGCCCCCTCCCGGGTCCCGCCCCGAGCGTGCGAGGGGTGGGGAGGAGGGGGTCCTTCTGCTCGTCCTCCCCTCCGCTCGCGAGCTCGCGAGGGAACCCGGGACGAGGCCGAGCAGCGGTTGCCAGCGGGCTCCGCCGATGGTCCGCAGCGCCGGGGACCGGGGCCGAGGGGTCCCCGCCCAGCGCGACGACGCGGTTGGCGGCGTCGACGTGCACGACCCTCGGGACGTGGCGCTCGACCTCGGCCTCGTCCATCAGGCCGTAGCTGATCAGGATCACCAGGTCGCCCGGGTGCACCAGGTGCGCGGCGGCACCGTTGATGCCGATGACGCCGCTGCCGCGCTCCCCGGGGATCACGTAGGTCTCCAGCCGGGCGCCGTTGGTGACGTCGACGACGGCGACCTGCTCGCCGGGGAGCAGGTCGGCGGCGTCGAGCAGGTCCTCGTCGATCGTCACCGAGCCCACGTAGTGCAGGTCGGCCTGGGTGACCGTCGCCCGGTGGACCTTGGACTTGAGCATTGTGCGCATCATCGGGTGACTCCGAGCCGGACGGCGGTGTTGTCGAGGAGCCGGGTGCTGCCGGCGCGGGCGGCGACCAGCAGCCGGGCGGGGCCCGTGGCCGGCGCCGGCCCGAGGTCGGGGTCGGTCAGCTCCAGGTAGTCCTGGACCAGGTCGGGCGCCCCGGCCAGGACGGCCCGGGCGGCGGCCAGGACGGCGTCGGCCCCCCGATGTCCGGCGTCGGCGCCGGCCCGCAGCGCGCGGGAGATGGTGACGGCCGTGGCCCGCTGCTCCGGGGAGAGGTAGCGGTTGCGGGAGGACAGCGCCAGGCCGTCGTCCTCGCGGACGGTGGGCACGCCGGCGACCTCCAGCGGCAGCACGAGCTCGCGCACCATCGCCCGGATCAGGGTGAGCTGCTGGTAGTCCTTCTCGCCGAAGACCGCCAGGTCGGGGCGGGCCAGGCCGAACAGCTTGGCGACGACGGTCAGCACCCCGGTGAAGTGGCCGGGCCGGACGGCGCCCTCCAGCACGTCGCCGAGGGGCCCCGGGTGCACGGTGACACCGGCCGCGCCGGGCGGGTAGACCTCCTCCACCGGCGGGTGGAAGACGACGTCGGCGCCCTCCTCGGCCAGCGCGACGAGGTCGGCGTCCCACGTGCGGGGGTAGCGGTCGAGGTCCTCGCCGGGGCCGAACTGCGTCGGGTTGACGAAGACCGAGACGACGACGCTGCCGGCGCGCTCGCGGGCGGCGCGGACCAGGGTGCGGTGCCCCTCGTGCAGGGCGCCCATGGTCGGCACGAGGGCCACCGGGCCGGGGAGGGCGGCGCGCAGCCGGGCCAGCTCGGCGGTGGTCTCGGCGACAGCCGGCCGGGTCACGGTGGTCACCGGGAGCCCGCCGGGTCGGCGGCCTCGTACAGCAGGTCGAGCAGCGGGACGCCCTCGTGCCGCTTGAGCCGGCCGGCGTCCAGGGCCCGCTCGGTGGTCCGCTGCGCCATCGCCACGTAGGCCGCGACCGACGCCGGCGCCCGCTCGGTGAGCGTCAGCAGGTGGTCGCGCACGGTGCCGACGTCGCCCCGGCTGACCGGCCCGGTGAGGCCCCGGTCGCCGCGGCGCAGGCCGTTGTCGAGCGCGGCGGTCAAGAGCGGGGTCAGCACGCGGGCGGGCGAGCCGACGCCGGCGGCGCGCAGCAGGTCGGCCGCCTCGGCGACGAGGGTGACCAGGTGGTTGGCGCCGGTCACCAGCGCCGCGTGGTACAGCTGCCGGTCGTCCTCGGCGACGAAGAACGGGTCGCCGCCCATCTCCAGCACCAGCGTCTCGGCGACCGGCCGGTGCCGGGGGCGGCTGGTGACGCCGAACGGGGCGTCGACGAGCCGCTCGGCGTCCTCGGGGGCGCCGGTGAAGGTCATCGCGGGGTGCAGCGCCAGCGGCAGGACGCCGGCCCGCTCGGCGGGCTCCAGGACGGCGAGGCCGTGCGCGCCGGACGTGTGGAAGGCCAGCTGGCCGGCCCGCCACATCCCGGTCTCGGCCAGGCCGGCGACCAGGCCGGGGAGCGTGTCGTCGGGGACGGCGAGGACGACCAGGTCGGCCGCGGCCACGACCTCGTCGGCGGGCAGGAGCGGGACACCGGGCAGCAGCCGGGCGGCGCGCTCGGCGGAGGCGGGTGACAGGCCGGCCGCGGCGACCACGTCGTGGCCGGCGGCGGCGAGGGCGGCGCCCAGGACGGCGCCGACGCGGCCGGCGCCGATCACGCCGACGCGGAGGCGGGCGGGGGCGCTGGCGGCGGGCGGGAGCCCGGCAGCGCGGGGGGTCCTGCGGGCAGCAGGCATCGGTGCACCTCTCGTTCCAGTCCCTGTCGGGTACCGGACTCGGGTCGGGTCGCCGTCGTCGGCGGCTCCGGTCGTGCGGGTCGTGCGGGCGGTGCGGGTCGTGCGGGCGGTGCCGGTGGCTGCCCCGCTGCGACCAGGTGTGTCACGCGGGCAGGCGCCGACCGCGAGTGTGGGACGCCCCGTGCGCCGCTGCAACGGAACGCCCGTGTGGGGTGGGTCACTCCGTCCGGTCCCCCAGGGGTGGGGACGGCGCCGTTCCGGTGCGGCCCTACCGTGAGCGACGGCGACCGGCACCGGGGCCGGGCGCGCGGACACGAGGAGTTCCGTGGACACGTTCGAGGGGCGCACCGCACTGGTCACCGGCGGCAGCCGGGGCATCGGGCTGGCGATCGCGCGCAGCCTGGTCGACCGGGGCGCGCGGGTGGTGCTCACCGCCCGCAAGCCGGAGGCGCTGGAGGAGGCGGTCACCGCCCTCGGCGGCGCGGAGGTCGCCGTGGGCGTGCCCGGCCACGCCGGTGACGCCGGGCACCGCGCGGAGGCCGTGCGCACCGCGGTCGAGCGCTTCGGCAGCCTCGACCTGCTCGTCGGCAACGTCGGGATCAACCCGGTCTACGGGCCGCTGGTGGACCTCGACCTCGACGCCTTCCGCAAGATCCTCGACACCAACGTCGTCGGCACGCTCGGCCTCGTGCAGGAGGCCTGGCGGGCGTGGATGGCCGAGCACGGCGGCTCGGTGCTCGTCGTCGCCTCGGTGGCCGGGCTCAAGGCCTCGCCGATGATCGGCGGGTACGGCATCAGCAAGGCGGCGCTGGTCAACCTGGTGACGCAGCTGGCCGTGGAACTCGGCCCGACGGTCACCGTCAACGCCGTCGCCCCGGCCGTGGTGAAGACCCGCTTCGCCGGCGCGCTGTACGAGGGCCGCGAGGAGGCCGCCCGCGCCTACCCCGCCGGTCGGCTGGGCGAGCCCGAGGACGTCGGCGAGGCCGCGGCCTACCTGCTCGGCGCCGGCTGGGTCACCGGTCAGACGCTGGTGCTCGACGGCGGCGCGCTCTCCCGCGGCCCCGCCTGACAAAGGACCCCCTCGCCCCCCGCCACTCGCAGGCTCGCGGCGGGCCCCTGCGAGGGGGCCGTCTCCCGCTCCGCCGGTCGGGGCCCTGCGCGGGGCGACTCAGCGGCCGAGGACCCGGGCGAGGACGTCCTCGCCGGGGTCCTCGTCGCGGTACCGGTGCCGGCGGCCGCCGGGGGTGACGCCGCTCTCGGCGAGGATCTGCGCCAGCCGCGCCGACCCGGCGTCGTCCGGCTGCGGCGCGACCGGCGTGAACGGCGCGGAGGCGGCCGGCGACCACCCGCCCGCGGCGTGGTCGGCCGCGGCGGCGTGCACGGCCGGCCGCTCGACCGTCAGCTGCTCGGCCGTGAGCGGCGCCGGGAGCGGCGCACCCACCGGGTCGGTGCGACGACGGCGCCGGGCGGCCCCGTCGTCCGCCCCGTCGTCCGCCCCGTCGTCCGCGGTGCCACCCGGCTCCTCCCGCACGGGGAGCGTGCGCAGCGGCGGCAGGGGCTGGACCGCCGGCGCGGGGTCCACCCCCGGCAGGACCGTGGTCGGCACGGGCGCCTCCTGCGGACGCCGGTCCTCGCGGGACGGCACCGGCCAGCCGGCGGACAGGTCGCGAGCGGGGTCGGGGTGCCAGGCCGTGGCCGCGGGCTCGAGGAGCTCCCGGCCGGGCGTCGCCCGGACCGACTGGGTGCGCATGACCAGGCGCTCGACGTGCATCTCGCCCGACAGCCGCTCGGTCAGCTCGGTCCGCAGCCGGCCGACGTCGGCCCGCAGGTCACCGAGCCCCTCGAGCTGCCCGCGGAGGGCGGCGACGGCGGCCAGTTCCCCGCGCAGGGCGGCGACCGCCGCCACCTCCTCGCGCAGTCCGCTCAGCCCGGACAGACCCGCGCGCAGGCCGGCCAGCTCCGCGCGCAGCGCGTCCAGCTCCGCGCGCATCGCCTCCTCGGCCTCGCGGCGCAGGGAGCTCTCCAGCTCCAGCTCGTACTGCTGGCGGGCGGCGACCTCGCGCTCGAGCTCCCGGTCGTAGGCCGAGCGCAGCTCCGCCTCGACCGCCGCCACGCCGGCCGCGAGCGTGTCGACGGCGGGGCTCTCGGCGGCCGACGGGTCGGGTCCCCGGTGGCGCCCGGCCGCGAACGCCGCGGCCAGGCACGCCCAGGCGACGGCCACCACGGCGATCCGGAGCAGCTGCGGGTCGTCGGTCAGGAAGACGGCGGCGGTGGCGGCGAGAGCCACCAGGCAGGCGACGGCCAGTCCGGCGGCCCGCAGCCGCGGGGAGCCGGCCGCACCGGGTGCCCGACGGGTCGCCGTGTCGTCTCCCCGCATGGGCTCAGGGTAACGCTGAGCGAACGGCCGACTCCGGCACGCAGGCGGCTGCGTGCCGGAGTCGGCCGTGCACGGGGTCGTGCTCAGCGCTGGGCGAGGGCGCCGTCGGAGCTGAAGACCAGGCCCATGGAGACCTCGCCCTGCTGGATGGCGGCCTTGGTGGCGGGGCCGCCGGCGTCGAACTCGCGGAACTCGGCGAACTGGAGGCCGTAGGTCTCCTCCAGGCCCGGCTGGCAGAACGACCGGGTCGGGCACTCGGCCGGACCGCCTAGGACGAGGGAGCCGTCCCCGCAGGCATCGGCGAGCTCCGACAGCGTGGTGACGCCGAGCCCGTCGGCGAACTCCTGCGTCACCGCGAAGGCGTTCTGGTCGGCGGCCTCCGACGGCGTACCGAAGGTCAGCCCGACCTGGTCGGCCAGCGGCTGCAGGGCGTCGCGGGTGGCCTGCGCGTCCCCGCTGGCGATCGGCGTGGGGTCGGGGCCGTTCACCTGGGCGTTGAGCGCCTCGGTGACCGTGGCCAGGTACTCGGGGAACACCTGCAGGTCGGTGCCCGAGATGAGGGCCGGCAGGTAGAGGTCGCGGTTGCCGACCTCGCGGACGGAGGCGTCGAAGCCGGCCGCGTCGAGGACCCCGGCGTAGACGTTGGCCAGGACCGTCGACTCGGTGAAGTTGCCCGCGCCGACCACGATCGGGCCGCTGCCCGGCTCGAGGCCCTCGGTGACGCCGCTGTCCTGGACCCAGGCGGCGGCGACGTCCTCGGCGCTCTGCCGCTCGAGGTCGACGGCGGCGTTCATGTCGACGAGCTGCTCGGTGGTCAGCGCGGCCGAGACCGCGTCGAGCGCGGGGAGGACCGCGGGGTTGGCCGCGGCGGTGGCGGAGGTGACCGCCGGGACGATGTTGTCGGCGAGCTGCAGGTGCTGGTCGTCCTCGAGCACGACGAGCTGGTCGCCGGCCACGGGGGCGCAGGCGTCCCCGGTGGCGGCCGAGCCGCTGGCACCGGTGCTGCCGCCGGTGCCGGAGGAGCCGGACTCGCCACAGGCCGCGGTGAGCAGCAGTCCGGTCAGGAGGAGGGGGGCGAGGGCGCGTGCCTTGCGCATGGATCCGCCTTCTGTGTCCCGTGCGGCGGGCGGCCGCGACGCGTGTCTGGCGGGGGTTCCCGCGCGGCCATGCAACTCCCGCTGCTCACGGCGGGGCAATCGCGGCGCGGATGTGTTGCCGGGTCGTTACAGAGCGGGGCCCGCAGGCGCGAGCCGGCTCACAGCGGGACCCCGCTGGCCGTCGGTTCCGGAACTCGACCGGGCCCCTCCGACGTCCTGACCTGCAGGAACGGCAACCGGCGGGGGCCGGGCGCGAGGGCCCAGGACACGACGGCGAGCACCAGCTCGGCCAGCAGCGCCAGTCCTGCCACCAGGATCGCGCCGGCGATCATGACGCCGTAGTCCTGCTGGCCGAAGCCCAGGTTGACGATCCGGCCCAGTCCCCCGCCGCCGACCAGCGCGGCGAGCCCCGCCGTCGCCACGACTTGCACCGTGGCGGTGCGGATGCCGGTCATGACCAGCGGCAGCGCCAGGGGCAGGTCGACCCGGGTGAGCACCTGACCGCGGCTCATGCCCATGCCACGGGCGGCCTCGCGAACCTCCGGGTCGACCCCGCGGAAGCCGACGAAGGTGTTGGTCAGGATCGGCGGGACGGCGAAGACCGCCAGCGCGATCGCCGTCGCCCGGTTGCCGAAGCCGATCGGGCCGACCGCGAAGAGGGTGAGCAGCGCGAGGGTGGGCACGGCGCGGCTGACGTTGGACAGCACGACGACCAGGCCCGCGCCGCGACGGCTCGTCCCGAGGGCGGTACCGATCGGGAGCGCGACGACCATCGCGGCGAGCACCGCGGCCGCCGAGATCCACAGGTGCTCCAGCGTCAGGTCGACGATGCCGCTCGGCCGGCTCCAGTTGTACGGGTCGTTGAGGTAGGCCAGCGCCCGCGAGAAGTCGTTCACGCCCGCGCCGCCCGCACCCAGGGGGTGAGCAGCCGCTCGACGCCGGCCAGCAGCAGGTCGGCGGCCAGGGCCAGCAGGATGCAGCCCACCGCGCCGGTCGCGATCTCGGCCCGGTAGAAGTTGGCCGCGAACCCCCCGGTGATCAGCTGTCCCAGGCCGCCGTGGCCGACCAGGACGCCGACGGTGGTCAGTGCGACGGTGGAGACGGTGGCGATCCGCAGTCCCGCCATGAACGCCGGCAGGGCCAGCGGCAGGTCCACGCGCCAGAACGTCTGCACCCCCGACAGCCCCATGCCGCGGGCGGCCTCGCGGACGTCGGCGGGCACACCCTGCAGCCCGGCCAGGAAGTTGCGCACCAGGATGACCAGGGAGTACACCACCAGGCCGACCAGGACCGTCGTCGACGACAGGCCGGTGAAGGGCACCAGCAGCGCGAACGTCGCCAGCGACGGGATCGTGTACACGACGGTCGACAGGCCCAGCACCGGCGCCGCGAGGAACCGGGTGCGCCGGGCGGCCAGGGCCAGCGGCAGCGCGAGGACCGCGCCGAGGACGACGGCGGCCACGGTGAGCCGGACGTGCTCGCCGGCGTAGGCCAGGATGGTGTCCCAGTTGTCGCGCACGTAGGACGGCTCGAACCACGGGTTCGGGGCCTCGTCCACCGCGAGCACCCCCACCGCGGGGTCGCTCACCGCGTCCAGCAGCGGACGCACACCCAGGGAGGTCACCCCGTGGACGCTACTGCTCAGGGCGGCACGCGCCGCACCACGCAGGACGGCGCCCCGCCGCACGGTGCCGCGCAGGAGATCCGGCTCGAGGGCGTCAGCAAGACCTACGCCGACGGCACGGTGGGCGTCGAGCGGCTGGACCTGACCTTCGCCGCCGGCGAGCTCAGTGTCCTGGTCGGCCCCTCGGGCTGCGGCAAGACGACCACGATGAAGATGATCAACCGCATCATCGAGCCGACGACGGGCCGGATCCTGCTCGGCGGCGAGGACGTCACCCGGGTCGACGCCGACCGGCTGCGCCGCCGCATCGGCTACGTCATCCAGAACGTCGGCCTGTTCCCCCACCAGACGGTGCGCGCCAACGTGGCCACGGTGCCGCGGCTGCTGGGCTGGGACCGCCGCCGGGTCCACGCGCGCGTCGACGAGCTCCTGGCCACGGTCGGCCTCGACCCCGCCGTCCACGGCGACCGCTACCCCGCCCAGCTCTCCGGCGGTCAGCGGCAGCGGGCCGGGGTGGCCCGCGCGCTGGCCGCCGACCCCGCCGTCCTGCTCATGGACGAGCCGTTCTCCGCCGTCGACCCGGTCGTGCGCGAGCGGCTGCAGACGGAGTTCCTGCGGCTGCAGGAGACCGTCCGCAAGACGATCGTGTTCGTCACCCACGACATCGAGGAGGCCGTGCGCCTCGGTGACCGGATCGCGGTGATGAGCACCGGGGGCCGGGTCGAGCAGTTCGCACCGCCCGCCGAGCTGCTGGGCCGGCCGGCCAACGCCTTCGTCGCCGACTTCGTCGGCGCGGACCGGGGCCTCAAGCGGCTGGCGGTCACCGGGATCGAGGTCGACGACCTCGAGCGGCCGCCGGTGGTGCGCGCCGCCGACGGGCTGGCCGACGCGCGCGCCTCGCTGCAGGCCACCGGCGCCCGCTGGGCGGTCGTCCTCGACGACGGCGGCCGGCTGCACGGGTGGCTGTCGGCGGACCGGGCCTCCGGCGCCGGCACCGTGGGGTCGGCGGCGCGCCGCATGGACGCCTGGGTGCCGGTCGACGCCACGCTCAAGACGGCGTTCGCGACGATGCTGCAGCACGAGGCCGGCTGGGTGGCGGTGCTCGACGGCGACGTCTTCCTCGGGGTGCTCACACCCGAGTCCCTGCACGCGGCGCTGCGCCGCTCGGTGGAGGGCACGGTCCCCGAGACCGCCGGCGCCGTCGTCCCCGCGCGCTAGGGATCGCCACGGCTAGGCGCGCACGCCGCTCCCGGGCCGCTGGTCGTCGTGCTCCTCGGGCGGCACCCGGCACATCGACTCCAGCCACAGCGCCGCGACGGCCAGCGCCGCCGCGAGGACGACGCCCAGCACGGCGGTGACCGTGTCGCTGCCGGCGGCCTGCAGGCGTGGGACGGCGGGCGCGACGTGCAGCAGCACCCCGGCCCAGACGCCGACGAAGACCGCGCCGACGAAGGCGCTGGCCTGGGCGAGCACCGCCAGCCGGGCCACCAGCAGGGGCTCGACCGGGCGGACGAGCGGCGCGGCCGGCTCGGCGGTGCGGCCGCCGAGCGCGCTCCGGCGGGCCTCCCGCTGGGCGGCCAGCCGGGCGCGCAGGGTGCGGGCGCCCAGGGCCTCGGCGAGGGCGAGCACGCCCAGGGGCACCGGCAGCCACCAGCGCAGCGGCGGCAGGGCGCCGTAGGTAGCGCGCACGACCAGCCAGGCGGCCAGCGCCAGCCCGACCGCGACGACGAGGAGGTCCCGCCGGTTCACCGGTCTCAATGCAGGTGCTCCCACTTCACGACCGCGGCGACGTCGTCGGCCGGCAGCGCGGCGACCAGGTCGGCCACCCGGCCGTGCCCGGGCAGGACCGCAGTGGGGTCCAGCGACAGCCACGGCACCAGCACGAAGGCCCGCTCGTGCGCCCGGGGGTGCGGCAGCGTGAGCGCGGGGTCGTCGGAGAGCACCGGGCGGCCGTCGTCGCCGGTCACCGTCACGACGTCGACGTCGAGCGTGCGGGCGCCCCACCGCACCTCCCGGGTGCGTCCGGCAGCCTGCTCGAGCTCCTGCGCACGGGCCAGCCAGCCGGCGGCGTCGCGGTCGCCGCGGACGAACACCACCGCGTTGAGGTAGGGCGGCTGCTCGACCGGCCCCCACGGCGGCGTCTCGTAGAGCGTCGAGCGGGCCACCAGCCCATCGCCCGTGAGCGCCTCGATCGCATCGCGCAACGCGCGGGCCCGGTCGCCGAGGTTGGCCCCGAGGGACAGCACGGCGCGCGTCATGACCGCTCGCGGCGGATGGTGACGGTGACGTCGTCGAAGGCGACGCCGAGGTCGGCCTGCGGCTTGTGCACCGTGATCTCGGCGGCCTGCACCAGCGGGTCGGCCAGGCAGACGTCGGCCAGCCGCTGGCAGAGGGTCTCGAGCAGGTCGACCGGCTCCCCGGTGAGGACGGCGTGCAGCCGCTGCGCGAGCTCGGCGTAGTTCACCGTGAGGGCGAGGTCGTCGGTGGCGGCCGCCGGCGCGGTGTCGACCTCGAGGACGGCGTCGACGGAGAAGGTCTGGCCGTTCTCGCGCTCGAAGCCGTAGACGCCGTGGTGGGCGTGCGCGGTCAGCCCGCGGACGGCGATCCGGTCGGGGACGTGGCCGGGGTGGTGGGGCGGGTGGGTGTCAGCCACGGCGGGCCCCCCGCGCGGCGCGCACGGCCGCCACGGTGCGCACGGCGTCCACCGAGGCGGCGGCGTCGTGCACCCGCACGCCCCAGGCACCGGCCTCGGCGGCGAGCACCGTGGTGGCGAGGGTGGCGGCGTCGCGCTGCTCGGCCGGGCGCGGCTCGGCGTCCGGTCCGGCCAGCAGCCGCCCGAGGAACGTCTTGCGGGAGGCACCGACCAGCACCGGCAGCCCGAGGGCGATCAGCCGGTCGAGGCCGCCCAGCAGCGCCCAGTTGTGCTCGGCGCGCTTGGCGAAGCCCAGCCCGGGGTCGACCACCAGCTGCCGCGGGTCCACGCCGGCGGCGACGACGTCCTCGACCCGGGCGGTGAGTTCGGCGCACACCTCGGTGACGACGTCGCCGTACTGCGCGGCGGCGTACATCTCGCGGCTGTGGCCGCGCCAGTGCATGAGCACCCAGGGGACGCCGGCCTCGGCGACCAGCTCGGCCATGTTCTTGTCGGCCAGCCCGCCGCTCACGTCGTTGACCAGGACCGCACCGGCCCCGAGCGCGGCCTCGGCGACCTCGGCGCGCGTGGTGTCGACGCTGGCCCGCACGCCCGCGGCCGACAGCGCGCGCACCACCGGCACGACCCGGCGGCACTCCTCGTCGGCGTCGACCCGGTCCGCGCCCGGGCGGGTGGACTCCCCGCCGACGTCGACGTAGTCGGCGCCGGCGGCGGCCATGGCCAGGCCGTGGGCGACGGCGACCTCGGGGTCGGCGAAGCAGCCGCCGTCGGAGAAGGAGTCGGGCGTGACGTTGAGGACGCCCATGACGACGCACCGCGCAGGGTGCAGCAGCGGGACGGCGTTCACCGGCCCAGGACGAGGCTCATCGCCTCGGCGCGGGTGGCGGCGCTGTCGCGGAAGATGCCGCGCACGGCCGAGGTGACCGTGATCGAGCCCGGCTTGCGGATGCCCCGCATGCCCATGCACAGGTGCTCGGCCTCGATGACCACGATCGCGCCGCGTGGCTTGAGGTGCTCGGCGAGCGCGTCGGCGATCTGCCGCGTCATCCGCTCCTGCACCTGCGGCCGGCGGGCGTAGACGTCGACCAGCCGGGCGATCTTGGACAGGCCGGTCACCCGGCCGTCCTCGCCCGGGATGTACCCGACGTGCGCGGCGCCGTGGAAGGGCACCAGGTGGTGCTCGCAGGTCGAGTACATCGGGATGTCCCTGACCAGCACGAGCTCGTCGTGGTCCTCCTCGAACACCGTCGCGAGCACCTCGCCGGGGTCCTGCCAGAGCCCGGCGAAGGTCTCGGCGTAGGCGCGGGCCACCCGGGCCGGGGTGTCCTGCAGTCCCGGCCGGTCGGGGTCCTCCCCCACCGCGAGCAGCAGCTCACGGACGGCGGCCTCGGCCCGGGCGGTGTCGATCCGCGACCGGTCGGCGCGGGTCCCGTCCTCCGGGGACCCGCCGGTCGCCGGTCCCGCCAGCCCGCTCACCGCTGCGCGGGCGCGCCGACGTCACCCACCGCGGTGCTGCCGCCCTTCACCAGGCTGCTGCCGGTGGCGCCGTGCCCGTTGGTGCCGTGGCCGTTGGCCTGCGCGGCGGCCTCGGCCGGGGTGAGCACCGGCGGCTGGTCCGACGGCGTCCGCTTGCCGAAACCGTTGTAGGGCGCCAGCGAGGGCCGCTTGGTGACCGGCGCGCAGATGCGGGCCATGTCCTCCTTGGAGAGGGTCTCCTTCTCGATCAGCTCGAGCACGAGCTGATCGAGCACCCCGCGGTACTCCACGAGGATCTCCCACGCCTCGTCGTGCGCGGCCTCGATGAGGGCGCGCACCTCGCCGTCGATGTCGGCGGCGACGGCCTCGGAGTAGTCCGGACGCGAGCCCATGTCGCGGCCGAGGAACGGCTCGGAGTCGGTGCTGCCGTACTTGACCGCGCCGAGCTTGGCGCTCATGCCGTACTGGGTGACCATCGCGCGGGCCATCGAGGTGGCCTTCTCGATGTCGTTGCCGGCGCCGGTGGTCGGCTCGTGGAAGACCAGCTCCTCGGCCGCCCGCCCGCCGAGGGCGTAGGCCAGGGTGTCGATCATCTCCGAGCGGGTCTGGGTGTACTTGTCCTCGGTCGGCAGGACGAGCGTGTGCCCGAGCGAGCGGCCGCGCGGCAGGATCGTCACCTTGTGCACCGGGTCGAGGTTGGGCAGCGCGTGCGCCACCAGGGCGTGCCCGCCCTCGTGGTAGGCGGTGACCTTCTTCTCCTTCTCGCTCATCGCCCGCGTCTTGCGCTCGGGGCCGGCGATGACGCGGTCGATCGCCTCCTCGAGGGCCTCGTCGGTGATGACCGAGCCGTTGCCGCGGGCGGTGAGCAGGGCGCCCTCGTTCAGCACGTTGGCGAGGTCGGCGCCGGTGAAGCCGGGGGTGCGGCGGGCGACGGTCTCCAGGTCGACGTCGGGGGCGAGCGGCTTGCCCTTGGCGTGCACCTCGAGGATCCGCTTGCGGCCCTCCAGGTCGGGCCGGTCGACGGCGATCTGGCGGTCGAAGCGGCCCGGGCGCAGCAGCGCGGGGTCGAGGATGTCCGGCCGGTTCGTGGCGGCGATCATGATGACGCCGCCCTTGACGTCGAAGCCGTCCATCTCGACGAGCATCTGGTTGAGCGTCTGCTCGCGCTCGTCGTGGCCGCCGCCCATGCCGGCGCCGCGGTGCCGGCCGACGGCGTCGATCTCGTCGACGAAGATGATCGCCGGGGCGTTGCTCTTGGCCTGCTCGAACAGGTCGCGGACGCGACTGGCACCGACACCGACGAACATCTCGACGAAGTCCGAGCCGGAGATGGAGAAGAACGGCACCCCGGCCTCACCGGCCACCGCGCGGGCCAGCAGCGTCTTGCCGGTCCCGGGCGGGCCGAACAGCAGCACGCCCTTGGGGATCTTGGCGCCGACGGCCTGGAACTTGACCGGGTTGGCCAGGAAGTCCTTGATCTCCTGCAGCTCCTCGATGGCCTCGTCGGCACCGGCGACGTCGGCGAACGTCGTCTTCGGGGTGTCCTTGGTGACCTGCTTGGCCTTGGACTTGCCGAACGCCATGACCCCGCGGCCGCCGCCCTGCATGGAGTTGAACAGCCAGAACAGCAGCAGCAGGAGGATGAGGAAGGGCAGGAAGCTGATCAGGACGCTGACGAAGACGCTGTCCTGGGTGACGTTGGTGGTGAAGTCGACGCCGTTCCCGGTGCTGGTGCCGTCGGCACCGATCCCCGAGACCAAGGCGAAGACGTCGTCGGAGGCCCCGATCGGGTAGGACGCGCTGATCTGGTCGCTGCCGTCGACCGGGTTGGTCAGGTCGAGGTCGAGCGTCTGTTCCTTGTCGTTGATCGTGACCGAGTCGACGTTGCCGTCCTCGATCTGCTGCAGCGCGACGGAGGTGTCGACCTGCTCGTAGTTCGAGCCGCCGCCGAGGAACGAGGACAGTCCGAGGGCCACCAGGACGACGAGCACGACCCAGAACCACACGGAGCGGAAGATCTTCTTGCGTTCCATACACCGATGCCGGGCGGCCGGAGGGCTCCGGCCTGGCCCGTCGACCCTCCTGATCGTCCGGGTGACGCGCCGCGCGCGCCGGGCGGGCACCCTCGCGCGGTCCAGCGTCGTTGCGCTCGACGGTACACCGGGCGGGCTGTGCGCCCCCTGTCCGCGAGCTGCACACCCGCTGCCGGGTCCCCCGTCCGGGTCCCGCCCGGGTGGGCTCCGGAGGGCTCCGCGAGGGGTGCGACGGACGCACCCGACGCGGGTCCGGGCGGCGTCCGGTGGCGGTGCGGTCCGCGGGACCGCGATCAGGTGGCCGCGATCAGGTGGTGTAGACCTCGGGCTTGAGCGTCCCGATGTAGGGCAGGTCGCGGTAGCGCTCGGCGTAGTCGAGGCCGTAGCCGACGACGAACTCGTTGGGGATGTCGAAGCCGACGTAGCGCACCGGCACGTCGACCTTCACCGCGTCGGGCTTGCGCAGCAGGGCGCAGACCTCCAGCGACGCCGGCCGCCGTCCGCCGAGGTTCTTCAGCAGCCAGGACAGCGTGAGGCCGGAGTCGATGATGTCCTCGACCACCAGCACGTGCTTGTCGGAGATGTCCCGGTCGAGGTCCTTGAGGATCCGGACGACGCCCGAGGAGCTGGTGGAGCTGCCGTAGGAGGAGACGGCCATGAACTCCATCTGGGTGGGCAGCTGCAGGGCGCGGGCGAGGTCGCTCATGAACAGCACGGCGCCCTTGAGGACGCCGACGAGCAGGACCTCGCGGCCGGCGTAGTCGCGGGCGACCTCGGTGGCCAGCTCGGTGATCTTGTCCTGGATCTCCCGCTCGGACAGCAGCACGTGGTCGATGTCGGGGCCGTAGCCGTGGTCGGGCCCCAGGCCGCCGGGGACGGCCTCGGTCGACGCGGTCTCGCTCACGGGTGCTGCTCCTCGGGCTCGGGGACCGGGCTGGGGGCTCGGGTGGGGCCGGCAGTGGCCGGCCGGGCCCTCCCGCCCCGGGAGCCGGCGGGCCGCAGCACCAGCCTGCCAGACGCCCGGAGCGCCTCGGCACCGCCCGGGAGCGTCACCGGTCCCTGACCGCGCCAGCCGGTGAGGAGCGCGTCGACGGCGCCCAGGTGGGCCGCCTGCAGGTCCGGGACCCCGGCGTCGCGCAGCCACCCGCGCAGCACCCGGCGGCGCAGCGCGGCGGGCAGCGCGGCCACCTCGGGGGCCGGGAGGCCACCGCCGTCGGCCAGCCGGGCGCGCTCGGCGTCGCCGAGGGCGTCGAGGAGGTCGAGGTCCTCGCGCAGCAGGTCCGCCGTCCGGGCCAGGGCGCCGGCCACCCCGCCGCCGAGGACGTCCTCCAGCAGGGGCAGGACCTCGGCCCGCAGCCGGGAGCGGCGGTGGGCCGGGTCGGTGTTCCACGGGTCGTCCCACACCGGCAGGCCCAGCGCGGTGCACGCCGCGCGGGTGGTCGAGCGGCGGACGCCGAGCAGCGGGCGCCAGAACGGGGGGCGCTCGGCCACCATGCCGGCCACCGACCGCGGGCCCGAGCCGCGGCCCAGCCCGAGCAGCACGGTCTCGGCCTGGTCGTCGAGGGTGTGCCCGAGCGCCACGCGCGCCCCGTGCCCGGCGGCGGCAGCGGTCAGGGCGGCGTGGCGGGCGGCGCGGGCCGCGCCCTCGGGGCCGCCGGCGGGGCCGACGTCGACGGGCAGGACGAGCACCGGGTCCAGGCCGAGGTCGCGCAGCAGGTGCGCCGTCCGCCCGGCCCGCTCGGCCGAGCCGTCCTGCAGGCCGTGGTCGACGGTGACCGCGCCGGCCGGCACCCCCGCGCGCGGCGCCTCGGAGGCCACCGCGGCGGCCAGGGCCAGGGAGTCCGCTCCCCCGCTGACGGCCACCAGCACCGGCTGGGCGGAGCCGCGCAGCCCCGGGCGGACGGCGCCGCGGACGGCCGCGACCGGCGGCGGCGGTCCGCTCACCGGCGTCCGGGTGTCAGGCGGTCACGGCCGGGCGGCCGTGCACCCGCTCGACCCACCGGGCGGGCTCGGTGAGCTCGTCGACCAGCGGCAGGTTCTCCGGCCCGGCCCACACCCGGTTGAAGCCGTCCATGCCGACCAGGTCGACGACGCCGCCGACGAAGAACCGGCCGTCGGCGTACTGCTTCATCTTCTGCTCCAGGCCGAGCAGCCGGCGCAGCACGCGGTCGAGCGGGCCGCGGCCCTTGCGGCGCTGGGCGAAGCGCTTGCGCAGGGTGCGCACCGAGGGGACGACGTCGGGGCCGACGCCGTCCATCACGTACTCGGCGTGCCCCTCGACCAGGCTCATCACGGCGGTGACCCGGTCGAGCACCTCGCGCTGGGCGGGGTCGCGCACCAGCGCCATCAGGCCCTGCGAGCCGCTGTCGTCGTCCCCACCGCGGACGGCGTCGGTGATCCCGCGGACCAGGTCGCTCATCCGGTCGCGCAGCGCGTCGGGGCTGAGGTCGGTGGCCTCGACGAACTCGCTGATCTGCGCCTCGAGGTGCTCGCGCAGCCAGGGGAAGGCGGTGAACTGCAGCTGGTGGGTGACCTCGTGCAGGCACACCCAGAGCCGGAAGTCCGACGGGTCGACGCCCAGCTTGCGCTCGGCGTCGACGATGTTGGGCGCCACGAGCAGCAGCCGGCCGCCGGTGCCGAACACCTCGTACTGGCCCAGCACCCGGGAGGACAGGAAGGCGAGCAGACCGCCGGCCTGCACGCCGGTGGCGCGCGAGCCGATCGCGGTGGCCAGCGGCCCGGGCCGGGTCTCCTGCCGCTCGGTGAGGGCCTGCACCAGCGGGTCGAGCAGGGCGGCCATGCCGGCGGCGTTGGCGTCGATCCAGCCGGGCCGGTCGACGACGGCGACCTCGGGCACCGGCCCGCCCTCGACGGGGCGCAGGCCGGTGAGGGCCTCGACGTGGGCGACCGCGGTGGCCGAGGCCTCGTGCAGCTCGCGGACGACGTCCGCGGCCTCCTCCCGGGTGGTCGCCGGCCCCGGCCCCGTCAGCTTGCGGGCGGTCCGCCCGGCGAGGTCCCAGTCGACCAACGCGCTGCTCGTCATCGCCTCACCGTACGCGGACGGCCCGGGAGCCCGTGGCCTCCCGCGGCCGCCCTAGCTGCAGCCGCAGGCGGCCAGGGCGGAGGCGACGGCGTCCAGCGCGGCCTCCTCCGGGTCCCCGCCGCCGGAGGTGCCGTTGGCGACGAGCGCGTAGGCCAGCAGCCGGCCGTCGGCGGTCACGACGGTGCCGGCGAGGGCGTGCACGCCGAGCAGGGTGCCGGTCTTGCCGCGGACCGAGCCGGGCGCCGTCCCCGGGTCGTCGTCCCCCCGGTCGAACAGCGTGCCGTCCCAGCCGGCCACCGCGAGGCCGGACAGGACCGCCGAGGCGCCCTCCAGCGAGCCGTCGGCGACACCGGCGACGAGGTCGGTGAGGACGTCGGGGGTGGCCAGGTCCAGGCGGGAGAGGCCGCTGCCGTCGTGGAGCTCGACGTCGGAGACGTCGAGCCCGGCCTCGTCCAGCGCCTCGGTGACCGCCTGGGCCGAGCCCTCGAAGGTCGGCGGCAGGTCGCGGGCGAGCGCCACCTGGCGGGCCAGCGACTCGGCCAGCAGGTTGTCCGACTGCGACAGCGCCTGCTCGACCAGGCGGGCGACCGGGGCGGAGCGCACGCTGCCGAGCGTCGCCGCGCCCTCGGGCGCCGTACCGAGCTGCACGGTCGCGCGCGGCACGCCCAGGGCCGCGGCCAGCGCCGCGCCGGCGTCGGTGCCGGGCTGCCCGCTGCGGGCGTCCTCCCCCGGCGTGACGCGGGCGCCGTCGACGGCGGTGGCGGTGACCGGGGCGGCGTAGGTCGACGGCACGTCGTCGGGACCCCAGCCGTCGGCGGTGAGCGGCCCCTCGAACAGCGAGCTGTCGACGACGACCCGGCGCACCACCGTCCCGGGCGGGAGCGCGGCCTGCACCTGGGCGGCCAGGTCGGCGACGGTCGCCGCGCCCGGGTAGGTCGGGGAGGGGTCCGTGGTCGACAGGGTGGGGTCACCGCCGCCGACGAGCACGACCTCGTCGGGGGTGGCCCCGGCGACGACCGTCGTCTCCAGGGTGGCCTCGGGGTCGAGCGTGGTGAGGGCCGCGACGGCGGTGAGCAGCTTGGCCGTCGAGGCCGGGGTCACCGGGGCGTCGGCGTCCTGGTCGAACAGCGTCCGCCCGTCGGCGACGTCGACCACCTCGGCCGACACGCCGCCGAGCGGCGCGGGGGCGGCCAGCAGCGGGGTCAGCCGGGTGGTCAGCACGTCGGGGTCGGGCGCGGGCGCCTCGGTGGACAGCGCGGCCAGCACCGGGTCGGGCTCGCCGACCTCGGGCAGCGCGGCGGCGGCGCGGGCGGCCTCCCCGCCGCCGTCCCCGGCGGCGTCGTCCCCGGCGGCGACGACCAGCCCGGTGACGACCAGGGCGGCCACCACCACGGCCGCCAGGACGGTCAGCAGGAGCCGTCGGCGCAGCCGCCGGTAGCTCGGCGTGACGCTCGTCGACCCGCCCTGCGCGATGGTGCCCACCCCCCGGAGAGGTCCCCGGAGCAGACCTGCACCGGTGGACCTGGTACCGGTGGGCCACACTACGTCCCGTGCAGTTCGACGTGACGGTAGAGATCCCCAAGGGCCAGCGGAACAAGTACGAGCTGGACCACGCCACCGGGCGCATCCGGCTCGACCGGATGCTGTTCACCTCCACCCGGTACCCGGCCGACTACGGGTACATCGAGAACACGCTGGGCCAGGACGGCGACCCGCTCGACGCCCTGGTGCTCCTGGAGGAGCCGACCTTCCCCGGGTGCCTGATCACCTGCCGGGCCATCGGCATGTTCCGGATGACCGACGAGGCCGGTGGGGACGACAAGGTGCTCACCGTCCCGGCCACCGACCCCCGCATGGCCCACCTCCAGGACATCAGCGACGTCTCGGAGTTCGACCGGCTGGAGATCCAGCACTTCTTCGAGACCTACAAGGACCTGGAGCCCGGCAAGTCGGTCGAGGGCGCCAACTGGGTGGGCCGGGCAGAGGCCCAGGCCGAGATCGAGGCCTCGCTCGAGCGGGCCCAGGAGACCGGCGACCACTGACGGCCGCGCGCCGGCCCCCTGCTCCGGCCCTCGGGCCCCGACCGCACGACGGACGACCGACGGCGGTGCACCCCTCCGCGGGGCTGCACCGCCGTCGTCGTGTCAGCCCCGCGTGTCGTGCAGGACGGCGGTGAGGAAGCCGAGCTCGCCGCGGTATCCCTCCAGCCACTGGCGGCGGTGGGTGCGGGCGGCGTCGAGGGCCTGCTCCCGCTCGGCGGCGGTGGGCGCCCCGGTGAGCGCCCAGTCGGTGAGCGCGCCGGTCCAGCACCACTCGTACTCGTCCCACTCCGGCAGCGTGCTCAGGTGCGCGTAGCCGGGCTCGAGGCCGGCGCGGGCCACCTCGGCCAGCAGCCCGGGCAGGTCGGGCAGGTCGCCGGGACCGGCACCCAGCCCGGCCAGCGCCGCCGGGCTCGGGCCGGCCTCCCAGAAGCCGTCGCCGAACAGCAGCCGGCCGCCGGGACGCAGGTGGCCGCGGAGCGCGGCGAGCGTGCCGGCGGGGCCGCCGAAGACGTGCGCGGCACCGACGCAGACGACGACGTCGAGCTCGCCGCCCCGCCACGTGGCGGCATCGGCCTGCACGAACTCGACCCGACGGGCCAGCCCCGCCGTCGCCGCGCGGTCGCGGGCGGCGTCGAGGGCCGGCGCGGAGGTGTCCACGCCGACGCCGGTCAGGCCGGGGTGCGCGGCCAGCAGCGGCAGCAGCCAGGCCCCGGTGCCGCAGCCGAGGTCGAGGACCCGGCCGCGGCGGGGCGGGTCCAGCCGCTCGAGCAGCCGGCGCAGGCTCCCGTCGGAGACGGGGGCGGCGACGGGGTGCCAGCGGTGGGCGATCGCGCTGAGCCGGGCCCGGTCCACGGGGGCATCCTGGCCGGGCGGCGGTGGGTCACCGCCGCCCGGGCTCACATCACGCCGCGGGAGCGCAGGTCGCGCAGCTCGGCGAAGACCCGGCGCCGGATGGTGTCCTCCCGCTTCTCGCCGATGCGGAGGAAGCGCAGCGACAGCTCCGTGCGGTCGTCCTCGCGCGGGTGGTGGCGCACCACCTCGGCGTCGACCGTGAGCTGCTCGCCGTCGAGGTCGACGGTCACCGGCACGACCGTGCCGGCCTCGACGGCCGGCTGCTGCGCGGCGTCGCTGGCCAGCAGACAGCGGCTGCCGCCCTCGCTGAGGTCGAGGGTAGCACCCTGCAGGACGGTCCCGCCGACCTTGAGCTGCAGCGGCACGGCCAGCGGGGCGCGGACGGCGGCGCGGCGCTGACCGCGCGAGGCAGGCCCGACGGTGCGCACCCGCCAGGTGGGGTCGTCCCCCGTGCTGACGGCGACGAGCTCGGCCGGCACCGACCGCAGCTCCTCCGGTCCCCGCCAGATGAGCTCCAGGTGCTCCCCGGGCTCGAGCTTGACGCGGCGCTGCGCGGCGTCGGTCCCGACGCTGAGCACCAGCTCGCTGGCCGACGCCTCCTCGACGAAGCTGAGGAGCACGTCGTCGCGGCTCACCGCCTTGACGTCGACGACCGACCGCTCCTCCGGGTGGTCGACTCCCGGCGTGCTCATCGCTGTTCCTCTCGTTCGGCGTGCATGGGGCGGGCGCCCGCGGAGGGCGCACGGGAGGTGCATCGGCACCCGGCCGCGCGGAGGCGAGGGCTGTCGGGACCGGCTCCCCCGAAGGGGGAGGACGCGGGGCGCCGGGGAGCGATGATGCCGGACCGGGGTGGGCGAGGGCGGCCGACACGGCCGAGTGCCCCGGCGGGAGGCCGGGAGGAGGAGAGCCGCCTGTCGGAATCGAACCGACGACCTTCTCATTACGAGTGAGATGCTCTACCGACTGAGCTAAGGCGGCGGGCGTGCGGGTCACAGCCTACGGCACGGCCGCGCCGGGCCCGCGGAGCGTGCGGGGCGTGCGGGGCGTGCGGGGCAGGAGGGTGCTCCCTCAGGCCGGCAGCCGCAGCGCCACGGTGAGCGCCTCGACGGCGACCTGCGGCTTCACGTTCTGCTCGAGCGCCGTCCGGCAGGCCAGCACCGCGTCGATGCGGCGCAGCGCGCCCTCGGCGCCGATGCGGCGGGCCAGCTCCTCGGCGTCGGCCCGCCGGTCGGGGTGGTCCAGCGGCAGCGTCTCCCCCGGGGCGGCGTCCAGGACCAGTGCGTCGCGGTAGAGCCCGGCGAGGTCGACCAGGGCGCGGTCCAGCGAGTCCCGGCCGATGCGGGTGGCCCGCGACTTCTGCCGGCGCTCGAGCTCCTTGAGCTGCCCGGCGCCGCGGCTGGCGGCGGCGACCCCCGGCCCGCGGGCCCCGACGCCCAGGCTGGTCTTGACCGCCTCGGTCTCCGCGCCGTCGAGGGCCGCGCTGGTGCGGTCGGACTCCTCCTTGGCCGCGCTCACCAGGTCGTCGGCGGCGGTCAGGCAGGCGGCCAGGGAGACCAGCGACAGCGGGATGTCGAGCACCGCCTTGCGGGCCAGCCGCGCGCTCTCGTCGCGGGCGAGGTGCCGCGCCCGCCCGACGTGCCCGCCGGCCGCGCCCGCGGCCCAGGCCGCCAGCGCCGGGTCGATCCCGTCGCGGCGCACCAGCACGTCGGCCACCGCGTCGACCGGCGGGGTGCGCAGGCCGACCACGCGGCAGCGGGAGCGGATGGTGACCGACACGTCCTCGGGGTGCAGGCTGGGGGCGCACAGCAGGAACACCGTCCGCGGCGGCGGCTCCTCGATCATCTTGAGCACCGCATTGGCCGCCTGCTCGGTCATGCGGTCGGCGTCCTCGACGACGACGACCTGCCAGCGCCCCTGCGACGGCGCCCGTCCGGCCAGCCGCACCAGCTCCCGCGCCTCCACCACCCCGATGGACAGCCCCTCGGGGACGACGGCCTGCACGTCGGCGTGGGTGCCGGCCAGCACGGTGCGGCAGGCGTGGCAGGTGCCGTCGCCGCCGTCGGGGCACTGCAGGGCGGCGGCGAAGGCGCGGGCGGCGACCGACCGGCCGGAGCCCGGCGGGCCGGTGAACAGCCACGCGTGGGTCATCGCCGTGGGGTCGGCGACGGCGGCGCGGAGCTCGGCGACGGCGGCGGGCTGGCCGACGACCTGCGCCCAGACGCCCTCGGGGACCGCCGGGGTGCTCACGCGACCCGTCCCGGCAGCAGGGCGGCGACCCGGTCGCGGACGGCGGCGGCGATCTCGTCGGCCGGGCGGGTCGCGTCGAGGACCAGGTAGCGCTCCGGCTCGGCCGCGGCCAGCTCGAGGAACGTGGCGCGGACCCGCTCGTGGAAGTCCAGCGACTCCGCCTCCAGCCGGTCGGCGGCGCCCCGGCCGCGGGCGCGCTGCAGCCCGGTCGCGGGCGGCAGGTCCAGCAGCACGGTGAGCGCGGGCACCAGGCCCCGGGTCGCCCAGGCCGACAGCCGGCGGACCTCCTCGACCGCGAGGGCGCGGCCGGCGCCCTGGTAGGCCAGCGAGCTGTCGACGTAGCGGTCGGTGACGACCACCTCGCCGACGTCGAGCGCCGGGCGCACCACGGCGTGCACGTGCTGGGCGCGGTCGGCGGCGTAGAGCAGCGCCTCGGCCCGCGGGGACAGGTCACCGGTGGCCGGGTCGAGCAGCAGCGCGCGGATGCGCGCGCCGGGGGCGGTGCCGCCGGGCTCGTGCGTGACCCGCGCGGGGATCTCGTGCAGGCCGAGCCAGTCGAGCAGCCGCCGCACCTGGGTGGACTTGCCCGCGCCCTCGCCGCCCTCGAAGGCGACGAACAGCCCGCGGCCGGGCAGGCGCGGGTGGGCGGTGATCGGGTGCTCCCGGGGCTCGGTGGGGACGGGGACGGGGATCCTCCGACGGCCGGTCCACGGTACCGGCCGGCACCGACGTCCCCGGGCACGCGGCGGGCTCCTACCGTCGGTGCCGTGGACGCCGCCTGGGACCCCGCCGTCTACCTGCGCTACGCCGGCGAGCGGGCGCGGCCCTTCGCCGACCTGCTGGCCCGGGTGGACGCGGCCGACCCGCGGGTGGTCGTCGACCTCGGCTGCGGCGAGGGCGCGCTGACCGCGTCCCTCGCCGCCCGCTGGCCGGGTGCGCGGGTGACCGGCGTCGACTCCTCGCCGGAGATGCTGGCCGCGGCGGCCGCGCACGCGGTCCCCGGGCGGGTGGGGTTCGTCCGCGGCGACGTCCGGGACTGGCGCCCGGACGGGCCGGTCGACGTCGTGGTCAGCAACGCCGTCCTGCACTGGGTGTCCGGCCACGCGTCGCTGCTGGCCCGGTGGGCGGGGCACCTGGCGCCCGGGGGCCGGCTGGCGGTGCAGGTCCCGGGCAACCACACCGCCCCGACCCACCGGCTGCTGGCCGAGCTGTGCACCTCGCCGCGGTGGTCGGACCGGCTGGCGGGTGCCGCTCCCCCGCCGGACGCCGTCCTCGAGCCGGCCGGCTACCTCGACGTCCTGACCGGGGCCGGGCTGGCCGCCGACGTCTGGGAGACGACGTACCTGCACGTGCTGCGCGGCCCCGACCCGGTGCTCACCTGGGTGCGCAGCACGGTGCTGCGGCCGGTGGTGGCGCTGCTGGACGACGACGGGGCCGCCGAGCTCACCGCCGCCTACGCCGCGGCGCTGCGGGCGGCCTACCCGCCTCGGCCGGACGGGACGACCGCGCTGCCGTTCCGCCGGGTGTTCGCGGTGGGGCGGCTCGACGGCGCGTAGCCGGCTGGGCGCGGCCGGTGGCGCTCAGCTCGCGGGGACCGCGTCGGACGAGGCCGCCTTCTTCGCGGTCGCCTTCTTCGCGGTGGCCTTCTTCGCCGTCGTCTTCTTCGCCGTCGTCTTCTTCGCCGTCGTCTTCTTCGCGGCCGTGGTGGTCGTGCGGGTGGCCTTCTTCTTCGTCGCGGCCGGGCGGCTGCGACGGTCGGCGAGCAGCTCGGCTGCCCGGTCGAGGGAGATGGTCTCGACGTCGTCGCCCTTGCGCAGGCTGGCGTTGGTCTCGCCGTCGGTCACGTAGGGGCCGAACCGGCCCTCGCGGACGGTGATCTGGCCCTGCGTCACCGGGTCGGCACCCAGCTCCTTGAGCGGCGCCGCCGCGGCCCGCCGTCCCCGCTGCTTAGGCTGGGCGAACACGGCCAGCGCCTCGTCGAGGGTGACGGTGAACAGCCGGTCCTCGCTCTCCAGCGACCGCGAGTCGCTGCCCTTCTTCAGGTAGGGCCCGTACCGGCCGTTGAGCGCCTGGATCTCCTCGCCGTCGGGCGCGGTGCCCACGCTGCGCGGCAGGGTCAGCAGCCGGAGTGCGTCGTCGAGGGTGACCGTCTCCGGCGACATGGAGGAGAACAGGCTGGCCGTGCGGGGGGCCTCCTTGCTCCCCTCGGGCACGACGGTGGTGACGTAGGGGCCGTAGCGCCCGGCCTTGAGCACGACGGGGTGCCCGGTGCCGGGCTCGGTGCCCAGCTGGCGGTCACCCGACGGCGCGGCGAGCAGCTCGGCGACCGTGTCGCCGGTCAACTCGTCGGGCGCGAGGTCCTCGGGGAGGCTGACCCGCGCCCCGTCCTCGCCGCCGGCCTGCAGGTAGGGACCGTAGCGGCCGACCCGGACGACGACCGGCTCACCGTCCGGCCCCGTGGCGCGCAGCGGGATCGAGTTGACCCCGCGGGCGTCGATCTCCTCCAGCTGCTGGCCGATGACCGACTTCAGGCCGCCGGAGGCGGCGATCCCGCCGGCGTGCCGGCCCTCGCCGCCGAAGTAGAACTCCGTCAGCCAGTCCACCCGGCCCAGGGCGCCGGCGGCGATCTCGTCGAGCTCGTTCTCCAGCGACGCGGTGAAGTCGTAGTCGACGAGCTGGCCGAAGTGCTGCTCCAGCAGGTTGACCACGGCGAAGGCCACGAAGGTGGGCACCAGCGCGGAGCCCTTCTTCCACACGTACCCGCGGTCCTGGATGGTCTGCATGATCGACGCGTAGGTCGACGGGCGGCCGATGCCGAGCTCCTCCAGCCGGGCGACCAGGCTGGGCTCGGTGTAGCGCGACGGCGGGGTCGTGGTGTGGCCCTTGGGCTCCAGCGACCGCGTGTCGAGCTGCTGGCCGCGCTCGACGCGGGGCAGCCGGCGCTCGGCGTCGTCGCTGCCGTGCTCGTCGTCGCCGCCCGCGGCGCCCTCGTCGCGGGACTCGACGTAGGCCCGCAGGAAGCCGGGGAAGGTGATGGTGCGCCCCGACGCGGTGAACTCCACCCGCTCGTCGGTGGTGCTGCGCCCGGCCAGCCGGATGCTGACGGTCTGCCCGACGGCGTCGGCCATCTGCGAGGCGACGGTGCGCTGCCAGATCAGCTCGTAGAGGCGGAACTCGTCGCGGGCGAGCTGCCCGGCGAGCTGGCCGGGGGTGCGGAAGGAGTCACCGGCGGGGCGGATCGCCTCGTGGGCCTCCTGCGCGCCCTTGGCCTTCTTGCTGTAGCGGCGCGCCTCGGCCGGCACGTAGGCGTCGCCGTAGAGCTCGCGGGCCTGGGTGCGGGCGGCGTTGATCGCCTCGTTCGACAGGTTCGTCGAGTCGGTCCGCATGTAGGTGATGTGGCCGTTCTCGTACAGCCGCTGGGCCACCCGCATGACCTGCGCCGAGGACCAGCCGAGCTTGCGGCCGGCCTCCATCTGCAGCGTGGAGGTGGTGAACGGCGCGTAGGGACGGCGCCGGTAGGGCTTCTCGTCGACCCGGCCGACCGTCACCTGCCGGCCCTCGAGCCGGGCGGCCAGGCCGCGGGCGCCGGCCTCGTCGAGGTGGACGACGTCGCCGGTGACCTGGCCGGTGGCCGGGTCGAAGTCGCGGCCGGTGGCCACGCGGCTGTCGTCGACGCCGACCAGCCGGGCGCGCAGCGTCGTGGGCTCGCCCGCGTCGGCACCGGCGGTGCCGGGGACGGCGAAGACGCCGTCGAGCGACCAGTAGTCGGCCGCGGTGAATGCCATCCGCTCGCGCTCCCGCTCGACGACGATGCGGGTGGCCACCGACTGCACACGGCCGGCCGAGAGCTTGGGCAGGACCTTCTTCCACAGCACGGGGCTGACCTCGTAGCCGTAGAGCCGGTCGAGGATGCGGCGGGTCTCCTGCGCGTCGACCAGCGCGGTGTCGAGCTCGCGCGGGTTGGCCACGGCGCGGGCGATCGCCTCGGGGGTGATCTCGTGGAAGACCATGCGGCGGACGGGCACCCGCGGCTTGAGGGTGTCGACCAGGTGCCAGGCGATGGCCTCGCCCTCGCGGTCCTCGTCGGTGGCGAGGTAGACCTCGCTGGCGTCCTTCACCAGCTGCTTGAGCCGGCTGACCTGCTGCTTGCGGTCGGGGCTGACGACGTACAGCGGCTCGAAGGAGTTGTCGACGTCGACACCGAGCCGGGCCCACGAGGCGCCCTTGTGCTCGGCGGGCACGTCGGCGGCGTTGCGCGGCAGGTCGCGGATGTGCCCGACGCTGGCCTCGACGACGTAGCCGTTGCCGAGGTAGCCGGCGATCTTCCCGGCCTTGGTGGGCGACTCCACGATGACCAGCGGGCGGCCACCCCCGGGAGCGGCGCTCCGGCGGCGGGCGGGCGTGCTGGTGCCGCCGGCCGTGCGGCCGGCGCTCTCGCCGTTCTTCGCGGTCTTCGTGGGCACGGTGCTCCTGTCGGTGGTGCGAGGTCGCGGCGGCGCGGTGCGCGGTGGTCGACACCTGGTGCGCCCCTCGGCGGGCCACGGTAGGCCACGACCCCGGAACGCGACCGGCTGGCGACCCCGCGTGGGCGCGCCGTCACCGGCACCAACGGGCCAGGGCGCTGCGTGTTCCCGTCACGCCGGCTCGCTGTCACGCCGGCTCGCTGTCATGCCGGCTCGTAGGTGTCGACGACGACCTCGCCGATCGCCGCCCGGGTCGGGAAGCCCTCGTCGTAGTACTCCCCGTGCATCATCGACCAGCCGGTGGGGAGCTCCACAGCGCCGAAGTCGTCGCGCCAGGTCGGGTACTGCCCGTGGTGGTCCCAGGAGGTGACGGGGTCGACGGGCGAGGACGCCTCGTACACCTCGGCCACCTCCAGGCCTGCGGCGTCGTTCTCCATGCCCGGGCTGCCGTTGAGCACCACCGCGTCGGCGGCCAGCCGACCCGGCACGTCCGCGGCCTCGTCCACCACCACCGTGCCGTAGCTGTGCGCCACCACGGTGACGCGGGAATCGCCCGGGCGCAGGGGGTCGGCCGCGCGGGCCGCGGCCAGCCCGGCGAGGTCGCCGGCCAGCGCCGCCCCGCCCTGCTCCGCCCTCCCCCGGAGGAGCACGCGCCACGACTGCATCCCGGACGGCGGCCGGTAGCCGAACCAGGCGACGGTCGCGACCGAGGCGGCGGGCGCCGCGGCCGATGCGGCGTCGGCGACCGACTGCGCCCGGTCCCCGAGGTCGTCGAGGTCCTCGTCCGGGTCGTTGCCCATGCCCGGCACGAGGACCGCGACGTCCTCGGCGGTGTCCAGGTCGCCGTAGGAGACCGCGACCTGGCCCTGCTGCGGGTCGAAGACCCACAGCTGCACGGGCCGGCCGGCCGCCTCCTCGGCGGCGAGCTCGGCGGCTGCCGCCCGGGCCGTCGCGTACCCGGTGCTCGACGGGTCGGCCAGCGTCCGGTCGAGCAGCAGCCGGTTGGCCCGGTCACGGGCCCAGGCCGGGAGGCCGTCGAGCGCGCCGATCGACCGGGGGTCCAGCGTGGTCAGCGTGTCGCGGGCCGGCTCCGGGAGCCCGGCCCACCAGGCGGTGACCGCCCCCGGTGAGCGGTCGACCGGGAGCCCCACCGGAGGGAGACCGGCACCGACCGCCGCGTGCAGGCCGGCGAAGTCGGCGGGGACCACCGCGCCGGTGCCGCCGACCGCGCTCAGCGCCTCGACCGACCCCGCCGCGTGCAGGGCCGCCTGCGCGGCCGCGTGGAGGGCGTCGGCGGCGAGCGCGGCCACCCGCTCGGCGGCGGCCGCCCACTCGGCCGCCGCGGCGGCGTGGTCGGCCAGCGCCTGCGGCGTCGCGCCGGCGGATGGCGCGAGCGGCGCCGGGGTGCCGACCCCGCCGGCCTCGTCGACCGTCACGCCGCTCGCCGCGGCCTCGGCGAGCGCCTGCGCGGCCAGCTCCTGCGCCGTGCGCGCCTGCCGCGCCGTGTCCCACAGCCGGTCGAGGGAGGAGTCGAGGGCCACGGTCACGGCCGTCGTCACCGTCGACACCTCGCCGAGCACGCGGGCGGCCTGCTGCGCCGCGTCGCCGTACCAGCACCGCGCGTCGGCCAGGCTGCGCGCGACCCCCTCCAGCCGCGCCCGCCAGCGCGGCAGCCGTTCGGCCACCGCCTCGAGGGTGTAGACCGCGCCGTCGAGCAGCGAGGTGTCCCAGGCGGCGACGCCGGTCAGACCCGGGGCGCTCACGCCGTCGTCCCGGTGCCGCGGCAGGCCCGCGCGCGCAGCAGCGAGTCGGAGACGGCGGCGTCGGCCAGCCGGTAGGAGCGCACGGCACCCAGCAGCGTCTCCCCCGTCGCCGCGGCCCCGGCTCCCAGGTCGGTGACGAGGGTGGCCCAGGCCCGGCCCGTGGCGCCGGCCTGCTCCGCCGCGTCGCCGGTGACCGCCGTCGCCAGGGACACCGCCGTGGAGCGGCAGAGGTCGGCGTCCCCGGAGAGCTCGGTGGCGAGGGCGGCGAGCTCCTCACCGAGCCCCTGGACGGCGGTCAGTTCGACGGCGATCTGCACGGACAAGGGACCCTCCCGGTGACGGCGCCGGCCCGGGGTGGACCGGCGCCGCGCACGCTAGGAGCGGGGACGGGCAGCGGGTGTCGCGTCGTCCACAGCCGGGGTCCCGTCCACAACCGGCGCCGTCAGTCCCGGACCGGCGGTGTCGTCGGCGCTCCCGCCGACGACGACCGACCGGCGCTTGGACACCACCACGGCCGCGACGACGACCAGGGCCGCGGCCGCGGCGATGAGCAGGCGCACCGTCGTGTTGGCGTCGTCCCCGACCGAGAGCCCGACCACCGCGGGGGCGATGAGCAGCGCCACCAGGTTCATCACCTTGATCAGCGGGTTGATCGCCGGGCCTGCGGTGTCCTTGAACGGGTCGCCGACCGTGTCACCGATGACGGTGGCCGCGTGGGCCTCGCTGCCCTTCCCGCCGAAGGCGCCGTCCTCCACCATCTTCTTGGCGTTGTCCCAGGCCCCGCCGGAGTTGGCGAGGAAGACGGCCATGAGCGTGCCGGTCGCGATGGCGCCGACCAGGTAGGCCGCCAGCGGGCCGAAGCCGAGCCCGAAGCCGACGGCGACCGGCGCCAGGACGGCGAGCAGGCCGGGAGTGGCCAGCTCGCGGAGGGAGTCCTTGGTGCAGATGTCGACGACGGCGGAGTAGTCCGGCCGCTCGGAGAAGTCCATGATCCCCGGGTGGGTCCGGAACTGCTCGCGGACCTCGAAGACCACCCGGCCGGCGGCCCGCGAGACGGCGCTGATCGCCAGCCCGGAGAAGAGGAACACGACGGCCGCGCCGATCACCGCCCCGACGACGTTGTCCGGTGCGACCAGGCTGAACGACTGCGCCAGGTCGACGTCGCCCAGCGCGGTGCGGACCTGCTCGTTGTACGACCCGAACAGTGCCGTCGCGGCCAGGACCGCGGTCGCGATCGCGATGCCCTTGGTGATCGCCTTGGTCGTGTTGCCGACCGCGTCGAGGTCGGTGAGCACCCGGGCACCGGCCTCGTCGATGTCGCCCGACATCTCCGCGATGCCCTGGGCGTTGTCGCTGACCGGGCCGAAGGTGTCCATGGAGACGATGACGCCGGCGGTGGTCAGCAGCCCGCAGCCGGCCAGGGCGACGGCGTAGAGCGCCGCGCCACCGCCGATGAGGAACGCGCCGTAGACGGCGGCACCGATGAGCAGGGCGGCGTAGACGGCCGACTCCAGGCCCAGCGAGATGCCCGAGAGCACCACGGTCGCCGGGCCGGTGAGGGAGCTGCGGCCGACGTCGCGGACCGGCTTGCGGGAGGTCTCGGTGAAGTAGCCGGTGAGCTGCTGGATCGCCGCGGCCAGGACGATGCCGATGAGGACTGACACGAACCCGAGCACCTGCGGGTTGACCACCGCGTCGGGGACGTCGGCGACGCTGGGCAGCACGGTGAAGGCCGCGGCGGCGACGAGCACGAGGGAGACGACCGCGGAGGTGAAGAAGCCGCGGTTGATCGGGGCCAGGCCGCTGGCGTCGTTCTTGCCGGGGTTGCTGGCCAGGATGCCGACGACCGAGGCGAGCACGCCGATGCCGGCCACCACCAGCGGGAAGACCATGCCGTCGGAGCCGAAGAAGACCTGCCCGAGGATGAGGGCGGCGACCAGCGTGACGGCGTAGGACTCGAACAGGTCCGCGGCCATCCCGGCGCAGTCGCCGACGTTGTCGCCCACGTTGTCGGCGATGGTCGCGGCGTTGCGCGGGTCGTCCTCGGGGATGCCGGCCTCGACCTTGCCGACGAGGTCGGCGCCGACGTCGGCGGCCTTGGTGAAGATGCCGCCCCCCACGCGCATGAACATCGCGAGCAGCGCGCCACCGAAGCCGAAGCCCTCCAGGACCACCGGCGCGGTGTCGTCGAAGAGCAGCAGCGCCAGGGACGCCCCGAACAGGCCCAGGCCGACGGTGATCATCCCGCAGACGCCGCCGGTGCGGTAGGCGATGCGGAAGGCCGGCCGGTACCCGCCGGCCTGGGCCGCCGCGGCCACCCGGACGTTGCCGCGGGTGGCCAGCGTCATGCCGATGAACCCGACCGACGCCGAGAACAGCGCGCCGACCAGGAAGAACACGGCGCGGCCGACCCGGGTGCCCCAGCCGCCCTCGGTCACCGGGAGCACCAGCAGCAGGAGGAAGACGATGACGGCGAAGACCCCGAGTGTCCGGAACTGCCGGCGCAGGTAGGCGCCCGCTCCCTCCTGGACGGCCCGGGCGATCTCGCGCATCCGCGTCGTCCCCTGGTCGGCGCCCAGGACGGCGCGCACCAGGGACCCGGCGAACAGCAGTGCGGCGAGCGAGACGACGAGGGCTGCTGTGACGAGGACGACGTCCCCGCCGGAGAGATGGGTGTCCGGCATGGATACCTCCGTGCGGTCGGGTGCCGCCGGGCGGCCCGCGTCCCCGGTCGGCGGAGGGCCCCCCGGGGGTGGGAGGTCTCCCACCCCCGGGCGCCGCGTCACTGTATTGGAGATCACACTCTGCGTCTGCCCCTCGGCCCGGGCCCCGGGGACGCGCTCGCGGGAGCGCAGCGGGTTGCCCGCGGGTGTGACAGTGGGAGGGTGACCACGCTCCACCCGGTCCGGCCGGCTGCTCCCCCATCCGGCCCGGAGGGTGCACCCGGGGGCGACCCGGGCCCAGGGGGCACGCCCGCCGACCCGGCGGTGCACGCGTCGGCCGCCGCCCACGGGTCCGGCGGCCCGGTCCGTCCCGGTCCCGTCCCGCCCAGTGCCGTCCCGCCCAGTGCCGTCCCGCCCAGTGCCGTCCCGCCCGGCGCCGAGCTGCTGGAGGGGCTGCTCGCCGGGACCCCGGACGACGAGCACCCGGTCACCCACGTCCACCGCCTGGCGGTGCGCGAGAGCCGCACCCTGCCGTGGCCGGCGTGGGTCGACCCCGGCCTCCGGCAGCGGCTGGAGGAGGCGGGGGTCCGCGAGCCGTGGCGGCACCAGGTCGAGGCCGCCCGGCTGGCGCACGAGGGCACCTCGGTCGTCGTGGCCACGGGCACGGCGTCGGGCAAGTCGCTGGCCTACCAGCTTCCCGCGCTGACCCGGCTGGCGCAGGACCCGCGCGCCTGCGTGCTCTACCTGGCCCCGACCAAGGCGCTGGCCCGCGACCAGCTCGCCTCGGTGGCCGCGCTCGCCGACCCCTCGGTGCGCCCGGCCGCCTACGACGGCGACACCCCGGCCGAGGAGCGCGACTGGGTCCGCCGGCACTCGCGGTGGATCGTCACGAACCCGGACATGCTGCACCGCGGCGTGCTGCCGGCCCACCAGCGCTGGTCCTCGACGCTGCGCCGGCTGGCCTACGTCGTCGTCGACGAGTGCCACGCCTACCGCGGGGTGTTCGGCTCGCACGTCGGGCACGTGCTGCGCCGGCTGCGGCGCATCTGCCGCCGCTACGGCGCCGACCCGGTGTTCGTGCTGGCCTCGGCGACCGTCGCCGAGCCGGCCGTGGCCGCCACCCGCCTGGTCGGGGCGCCCGTCGTGGCGGTCACCGACGACGGGTCGCCCCGGCCCGGCGCCACCTTCGCGCTGTGGGAGCCGCCGCTGACCGAGCGCACCGGGGAGCACGGCGCGCCGCTGCGCCGGTCGGCGGCCGCCGACACGGCCGGGCTGCTCGCCGACCTCGTCGAGCGCGGCGCGCGCACGCTGGCCTTCGTCCGGTCCCGGCGCAGCGCGGAGACGGTGGCCGAGCAGGCGCGCCGGCTGCTCGCCGACCGCGGCCGTGACGACCTGGTGCGCCGCGTGGACTCCTACCGCGGCGGGTACCTGCCCGAGGAGCGCCGGGAGCTCGAGCGGGCCCTCTCGGCCGGCGAGCTGCTCGGGGTGGCGACCACCAACGCCCTCGAGCTCGGCATCGACATCGCCGGCCTGGACGCCGTGGTGCTGGCCGGCTACCCGGGCACGCTGGCCTCCCTCTGGCAGCAGGCCGGCCGCGCCGGGCGGGCGCAGCGCGAGTCGCTGGTCGTCTTCGTCGCCCGCGACGACCCGCTCGACCACTACCTGGCCCACCACCCCCGGGCGGTCTTCGGCCGGCCGGTCGAGGCGACGGTCACCGACCCGGCCAACCCCTACGTCCTCGGGCCCCAGTTGTGCTGCGCGGCGGCCGAGCTGCCCCTCACGCCCGAGGACCTGCCCGCGTTCGGCGGCGCCGTGGCGCAGGCCCGGCTGGAGGAGCTCGTCGCCGCCGGCGTGCTCCGCCGGCGGCCGGCCGGCTGGTACTGGGCCGGCCGCGGGCGTCCCGACGTCGACATCCGCGGCAGCGGCGGCGAGCCCGTGGCGATTATCGAGGGCGACACCGGCCGGCTGCTGGGCACCGTCGACGGCGGTGCCGCGCACGCGACCGTGCACACCGGCGCGCTCTACGTCCACCGCGGCGAGACCTACGTCGTCGACGAGCTCGACCTCGACGACGCCTGCGCCGTCGTGCACGCCGAGGCGCCGGAGTGGACCACCGTCGCCCGCGACGTGACCGACCTGGGCATCGTCACCACCGACCGGACCCGCCGGCTGGGCACGGTCACCGCGCACACCGGCGTCGTCGACGTGACCAACCAGGTCGTGGCCTACCAGCGGCGCCGGGCCGGCACCGGCGAGGTGCTCGCGGAGTTCCCGCTGGACCTCCCCGCCCGCCAGCTGCGCACCCGCGCGGTCTGGCTGACCCTCGACGCGCAGGCCGTCGCCCGTGCCGACGTCGACGACCTGGCGCTGCCGGGGTCGCTGCACGCCGCCGAACACGCCGCGATCGGCATCCTGCCGCTGCTGGCCACCTGCGACCGGTGGGACCTCGGCGGGCTGTCGACCGCGCTGCACCCCGACACCGGCACCGCGACGGTGTTCGTCTACGACGGGCACCCCGGCGGCGCCGGGTTCGCCGAGCGGGGGTTCGCCGCGCTGCGGCGCTGGCTGACGGCGACGCGGGCCACCGTGGCCAGCTGCGAGTGCGAGAGCGGCTGCCCCTCCTGCGTGCAGTCGCCCAAGTGCGGCAACGGCAACGAACCGCTGGACAAGGCCGGCGCCGTCCGTGTCCTCGACGTCGTGCTCGACGAGCTGGCCGCCGCCGAGGACGACGGCGATGAGGGCGAGGGCGACGGCGACGGCGACGGCGGTGCCGAGGTCCCCACCGGTCCGGTGCGCGGCCTCCTGCGGCGGCCGGTCACCGGGCGGGTCCCCGCCGGCGCGGCTCCCGACCCCGACCCGTCCCCCGCGGTCCCCGCCGCCGGTCACGTCGAGGACGGCCTCGTCTTCTGACGCCGGGCTCCCCCGACGGCGGCTGTCGCCCGCCGACGTCCGCCGTCGCCGCTTCCGCTTGAGGTGGGTCCTCCCGCTGCCGATCCACCCGTGAGGTGGCGCAGGCGCGTCCCCGGCGCGCGCAGGAGGAGGACCCGTGGCACACGGCAGCGATCGCCCGGAGGGCCGGCCGCTGGTCCTCGCCGGCTACGTCGTCGCCGTCACCGCCGCCGCGGTCGTCTTCGGCCTCGACCCCGTCCTCGGCGTCCTCGCCGGCGCGCTGAACGTCGTCTTCGGGGTCTACTTCTGCCGGCACCTGGCCTTCGCCGTGGCCGCCGCCCGCTGGGCCGAGCGCGACCTGCTCGCCGCCGACGTCGGCCTGGACACCTACACGCCGCCGGTCGCGGTCCTCGTCGGGTGCAAGAACGAGGAGCTCGTCGTCGACGGGATGGTCGCGGCGCTGCTGGCGCTGGACTACCCGGCCGACCGACTGACCCTGGTCGTCGTCGACGACGGCTCCGACGACGCCACCGGCGCCAAGCTCGACGCGTGGGCGGCGCGGGAGCCCCGGCTGCGCGTGCTGCACCGGCCGCCGGGCTCCGGCGGGGGCAAGTCCGGCGCCCTCAACGACGCGCTGGACCTGGTCGAGGCCGAGGTCGTGCTGGTCTTCGACGCCGACCACGAGCCGGAGTCCTCGGCGCTGCGCCGCCTGGTGCGGCACTTCCGCGACCCCGTCGTCGGCGCCGTCATGGGCCGGTGCGTGATCCGCAACGGCCGGGACTCGCACATGGCCGGCACGGTGTTCGTCGACTACCTGTCCGGCTACCTGGTCAACGAGTACGGCCGCCAGGCGCTGTTCGAGCTGCCCGCCTACGGCGGGGCCAACTGCGCCGTCCGCATGTCCACGCTGCGCGCCCTCGGCGGGTGGAACCCCGAGACGGTCACCGAGGACACCGACCTCACCCTGCGGATCCTCGCGGCCGGGCAGCGGGTGCGCTACGACGTCTCGGCGATCGACTTCGAGGAGGCGGTGGTCAGCGCCCAGCGCTTCTGGAAGCAGCGCTACCGCTGGGCCCGCGGCCACCAGAAGTGCCTGCGCGACTACTGGCGGCCGCTGATGCGCACGCCCCACCTCTCCCTGCTGGAGAAGGTGGAGACCTCGCTGTTCCTGGCCGTCTACCACGTGCCGATGCTCAGCGGCCTGGGCCTGCTGCTCACCGTCCTGCGCGCGTTCGGGATCGGCGACCTGCCGGTGGTCGGGCTGCTGCCGCTGTCCATGCTGCTGTTCATCGGCCCGCTGGCCGAGCTGTGCGTCGGCCTGCTGGTCGGCCGGGTGGAGCGGCGCTCGGCCTGGCGGCTGCTCGGCTTCCTGCCCGCGTTCGCGCTGTCCGTCTGGATCACCTCGCGGGCCTACGTCGACGGCATGCTCGGCCGGCCCTACAGCTGGGTGAAGACGACGCGGTCGGGCGCCACCTCGACCGTGGACCCCGCACTGCCGCCCGCCGGCACGGGGCCGGACGTCGCCGTCCCCGGGTCCCGGCCGCGCTCGTTCGCCCTGGCCGCCGGCCCCGGACCGCTCGGGGGACCGCGGTGACCGCCGGCGGCCTGGCGCTCCCGCCGGCCCGGCGCAGCCCGTGGCGCGCGGCGAAGCGGCGGCTGCTGCCGGTCGTGCTGGACCTGCTGCTCGCCGCGGCGATCTGCCTGCTCGGCTTCCGGTACCTCGCCCGGCCCCTGCAGGTGCTGGAGGCGGCCGGCCTCGCCCGGGTCCTGGGCTGGATCGCGCCGGGGCAGGCCTCCGGCGTCGTCCCCACGCACGTCCTGCTCTTCCGCGGCGACGGCGAGATCATCGACGCGGTCGTCACGCTGTCCTGCTCCTCGGTGCTGTCGGTGCTGGGGCTCGTCGCGCTGACCGCCGTGGTCCTCCGCGGCCGCGGGCTGCACGCGGTGGCGGGCCTGCTGGTCGCCGTCGCCGCCCTGCTGGTGCTCAACCACGGCCGGCTGCTGCTCTCCGCCCTCGCCGGCCTGTGGTGGGGCGAGGGCGCCCTGGTGGGCTTCCACGACTGGGTCGGCACGCTGTGGAACCTGGTCGCCACGCTCGGCGGCTTCCTGCTCATGGTGTGGATCGCCCTGCCGGCCCTCGACCGGGCGGAGCAGGACGTGGAGGGCCGGCACACCGCGCGCCGTCCCGACAGCTGGGCCCGGCCCGGGCTGGGCTACCGCGCGCCGGAGGACGACGACCGGCGCGGACGTCGCCGGCGGGTCACGCTCACCGGGCTCCTGCACCGCTACGTGTACCCGCGCCGGCTCTCCGGGTGGCTGGCCGCCCGCCGGGAGGCCCGGCGCATCGACTACCGGCTGGGGCACCTGCCCGCGCACGAGCGGGTGGAGCGCGTCCGGGAGCTGGCCGCCGACGGGCTGGGCGCGCACGCCGCGTCGCTGGTGGCGGTCGCCACCTACGAGCAGGACCCCGTCGTCCTCGACGCCCTCGCCGAGGCCGTGGCCGCCCGCCAGTGGGAGCCGGTGACCGGCGACCGCGTGGCCGCCCTGCGGCTGTGGGCCCGGGGGTGGCTGCTGGCCCGGGGACCGCAGGACGACGACCCCGGTCCGCTGCCGGCCTCCCCCGCCGGGACGCACGCCACGGTGCCCGTCTGCCGGATCGCCGTCCCCCCGACCGCCGGCGCCCCGGCCGGTCCCCCGGCGGCGCCGCCGCGGGTCCGCCCGGCGCACGTCGACGCCGCCCCGCGCCCCCTCACCTTCGCGCGTCCGTCCCTCGCGCCCGACCTCCCGGAGGCTCCCCGGTGACCTCGACCCTGCCGGCCCGGCCGGCCTCCCCGACCCCGCCCGGCTCCCGGCCGGAGCAGCGGCCCGGGCCGCCGGCGGTGGTCGTCACCGGCGCCGGCGGCCCGGCCGGCGTCGCCGTGATCCGCCGCCTGGTAGCGCTGGGCCACCGGGTCGTCGGGGTGGACGCCGACCCGACGGCCGCCGGCGCGGCGCTGGCCACCGTCGGGGCCACGGTGCCGCGCGCCGACCACGCCCGGTTCGTCGACGCCCTCGTGGCCGTGGCGACCGCCTCCGGCGCCGACGCCCTCGTCGGGACCGTCGCCGAGGAGCTGCCCGCCCTCGCCGCGGGCGCCGAGCAGCTGGCCCGGGCCGGCGTGGCGACGTGGCTGCCCGACCCGGACGCCGTGGCCCTGTGCTGCGACAAGGCCGCGTTCGCCCGCGCCCTGCGGGCGGCCGGCGTGCCCCACCCCGCCACCGCGGACACCGGAGCCGGCCTGGCGCAGGTCCCCGGACCGTGGGTGGTGAAGCCGCGCGCCGGCCGGGGCAGCCGGGGCGTGCGGATGCTCGACACCCGCGCCGCGGTGGCCGACGCCCTGCGCGAGGACCCGTCGCTGCTCGCGCAGACCCGCCTGGGCGGCCGCGAGTTCACCGCCGACGCCCTCGTCGCCCGCGACGGCCGGCTGCTCACGGTGGTGCCGCGGTGGCGGGACGACACCCGGGCGGGCATCTCGGTGAAGGGCACCACCTTCGACTCGCCGGCCGTGACCGACGTGGTCGCCGGGGCGCTGGGGGCCGTGCGGCTGACCGGCCCGGCCAACGTGCAGGGGTTCGTGGCCGACGACGGCCGCGCCACCGTCGTCGAGGTCAATCCCCGCTTCTCCGGCGGGCTGCCGCTGACGCTGGCGGCCGGCGCGGACGTCGTCAGCACCTACCTGGCCGGCATCCGCGACCCCGGCGCCGACCTCCCCTCCCTGTGGTTCACCCCCGGCGTCCGGATGAGCCGGTACTTCGCCGAGACCTACAGCGCCGACGACGGCAGCCCGGTGCCCGACCCCTGCGCGACGGCGCAGGTGCGGGCGTGACCCGCGCGCGGCGCGTCCTGGTGCCCTTCGGCACCCGGCCGGAGGTGGTCAAGCTCGCCCCGGTGGTGGCCGCGCTCACCGCCGCGGGACACCGGGTCGACGTCGTCGACACCGGGCAGCACACCGACCCGGCCCTGTCGACGCGGCTGCAGGAGGCGCTGGGGCTCGCGCCCGGCCGCCGGTTCACGCTGCCGGCCGGCGACCCCGCCGCCCGACTCGGGGCGCTGCACGCCGACGCGGCGCGGGCGGTGACCGGCCTGCGGCCCGACGTCGTCCTGGCCCTCGGCGACACGAACACCGTCCCCGCCTACGCGCTGGCCGCCCGCGGCGCCGGGGTCCCCTTCGCGCACCTGGAGGCCGGGCTGCGCAGCCTCAACCCGCGCAGCGTCGAGGAGGTCAACCGGCGGGTGGCCGCGGCGGTCGCCGCGCTGCACCTGGCCCCCACGCGCCGGGCGGCGGCCTTCCTCGCGGCCGAGGGGGTGCCCGCCGAGCGGGTGTTCGTCGTCGGCAACCCGGTGGTCGACACCCTGGTGTCCCGCGGGGTGCGCCCGGTGCCCGTGGCCGAGCGCGCCGGGGTGCTGGTCACCGCGCACCGGCCGACCAACGTCGACGACCCGGTGCGCCTGCAGCGCCTCGTCGGGGTCGTGCGCGCCCTGGCCGACCGGGTGGGGCCGGTGACCTTCCCGGTCCACCCGCGCACGGCGGCCCGGCTGGCGGACACTGGCCTGGACGCCGAGCTGGCGCACCCGGACGTCACCCTCACCGGCCCGGTCGACTACGACGCCCTGCTGGGCGCCCTGGCCTCGGCCCGGCTCGCCGTCACCGACTCCGGCGGCATCCAGGAGGAGGCGGCCTTCCTCGGCGTCCCCGTCGTCGTGCTGCGCGGGTCCACGCCGCGGTGGGAGGGCGTGGAGGCCGGCACGACCACCCTGGCGAGCCTGGCCGACGACGCCGCGGCCGGCGCCGTCCTCGCCGCCGCCGCGCGGCACACCTCCGCCGAGGGGCAGGCCCGTGCCGCGACGCTCCCCTGCCCCTACGGCGACGGGACGACCGGCGAGCAGGTGGCCGCCCTGCTCGCCGACGGGGCGACCGACGCGCTGCTGACCCTCGACGAGCCGGACTTCTCCGACGGCCGGCTGCCGTGGTGAGCGCGCGACCGGCGCCGCCGTGGCACGGGCCCTCGCCGCTGGCGGTGGTGGTCGACCTCGACGACACCCTCTACCCGCAGGCCGGCTACCTGGCCGGCGCCGCCGCGGCCGTCGGTGCCGCGGCCTCGGCCGCCGGACTGGACGGGGAGCGGGTGCACACCGCGCTCCTGCGCGAGCTCGCCGCGGGCTCCGACAGCGGGGGCACCGTCGACCGCGCGCTGCTGGCCGCCGGGGTCCCCGCCGCGGAGGTGGCGGCGCGGGTCCCCGCCCTGGTGGCCGCGTTCACCGCCCACGCGCCCGACGTCCTCACGCCCTACCCGGGGGTCGTCGAGGCCCTCACCGCCCTCGGGCAGGTCACCGCCGTCGGGTGCCTGACCGACGGCAACCCCGCCATCCAGGCCGCCAAGCTCGCCGCGACCGGCCTCGGCCCGCTGCTCGGCAGCGTCGTGGTCACCGACGCGCTCGGCGGCCGGGCCGCACGCAAGCCCGCCCCCGGCGGGCTGCTCGAGCTGGCCGCCCGGCTCGGGGTCCCCGCCGACCGGCTGCTGGTGATCGGCGACCGCCCGGCCAAGGACGTCGCCGTCGCCGCCGCGGTGGGCGCGCGGGCGGTCCGCGTCCGGCAGGGCGAGCACGCCGCGGCGCCGGACCGGCCGGCGGCGTGGGCCGTCACCGACTCCTTCCCCGCCGCCGCGGACCTGGCCCTCGCGGTGCTGGCGCCGGCCGCCGCCAGGCGGTGATCCCCCGGAGGGGTGGACCCGGCGGCGTCCCCCTGTGGTCGCCGGCCCCGCCGGCCGATGGCCCCTGGTGGGCGGTCGTGCGCCCGGTCAGGAGGAGTTCGACCATGGCAGGCAACAGGCGGCGTCGGCGGCCGTCCCTCGGGACGCGCCTGGCGGTGACGGCGGCGGCGGGAGCCGTCGTGGTCCTCGGGACACCGGGGGTGGGGACGGCCGCCGGCGGCCCGATGAAGCCGCTGGTGACCTGCGTGCTCCCGGTGCAGGACGGCTCCTGGACGGCGGTCTTCGGCTACGACAACCCCACGCCGCTGACCTGGGACGAGTCCCGGGGCTTCGACAACGAGCTGACCCCCGCCCGTCTCGACGGCGTCCAGGTCACCTCGTTCGCGCCGGGCACCCACCCGGGCGCGTTCTCCGTCCGGGTCCCCGCGTCCACCCCGAGCGTCGACTGGCAGGTGCACAGCCGGCACGCCACCGCCTCGCTCGACGGGAGCGCGCGCTGCCCCTCGGCCACCGAGCTGCCGGCCGACGGCAACGGCCTGGGTGCCCCGATGGTGCTGGTCGCCGCCGGGGTCGTCGGGGCGGTGTCGATCGCGGTCTCCCGGCGCCGGCGCGCGGACACCACCGAGGCGGCCGCGGCGTCGACCTGACGTCACCCGCGGACCCGACTCCCTGACGGCCGGTCCTCCCCCGGAAGGGGGAGGACCGGCCGTCGCGCTCCACGCGGGCGCCGGATCCGCCGATGAGGAGGTGTCGGGCGGGGAGGCCGCCTCGAGTCGTGGAGGACACCGGCCATGGACGGCGGACGGACGGGGAGCACGGGACGCAGCGTCCTGGCCATCGGGGCGCACCCCGACGACATCGAGCTCGGCTGCGGCGGCGCCCTGCTGGCGCACGCGGCGGCCGGCGACACGGTGACCATGCTGGTCGTGACCGGCGGGGAGAACGGGCCCGGTGACGACCTCCGCATCGCCGGCCGCCGCGCCGAGCAGGAGCGGGCGGCCGCGCTGCTGGGCGCCCGGCTGCTGTGGGGCGGCCTGCTCGACTGCGAGGTCGCGGCCGACTCCGGCACGGTCCGCCGCATCGAGCAGGTCCTGGAGTCCACCCGGGCCGACCTCGTCTACGTGCACGCGCCCGACGACAGCCACCAGGACCACCGGGCGGTCGCCGGCGCCACGCTGGCCGCGGCACGGCGGCTGCCCCGCGTCCTGCACTACCAGAGCCCCTCGACCCTGACCTTCACCCCGAGCGTCTACGTCGACGTCACGGCCTCCGTCACCGGCAAGCTCGCCGCCCTCGCCGCGCACGCCTCCCAGGTGGAGATGTCGGCGATGGTCGAGCCCGACGCCGTCGTGGCCTCGGCCCGCCACTGGGGGGCGCACGCCCGGATCGGCTACGCCGAGGCGTTCCAGCCCACCCGGATGGTGCTCGACCTCGCGCCGACTCCCGCGTCCGCCGCCCGCTCGTCCGCCGCCCCCGAGGGCGTGCCCGCCGCGTGGTCGCTCATCCCGTCCGCCGGCCGGATCGGCTGACCCCGGCCCGCCGCGGACGCGGCGGCTGCGAGACTGGGCCGCCGCCGCGCACCGGCGGTCCGCCCGGGCGGACCGGCGCGACGGCACCGGGGGGTGGCGTGGCGTGGCCGACGAGTCGGACCGGCCGGGCGTCGCGGTCGTGACCGGAGCCGCCAGCGGCCTCGGCGCGGCGGTCGCCGGCGCGCTGACCGCTGCCGGGTGGCGGGTCGCCGGGTTCGACCTGCGGCCCAGCCCGGCGACGGCGCTGGGCATCGAGGTGGACGTGACCGACGCGGCCGCGGTCGCGGCGGCCGTCGACCGCGTGGAGCGGGAGCTGGGCGCCCTCGCCGCCCTGGTCACCGCCGCGGGCGTGTACGAGATGCGGCCCGTCGAGGAGATCGACGACGCGCGCTGGCTCCGGATGATGGCGGTCAACCTCTCGGGCACCGCGAACGCCTGCGCCGCCGTCGTCCCGCGGATGGTGGCCCGCGGCCGGGGCGGGGTCGTGACCATCTCGTCGGACCTGGGGGTCGGCGGCAGCCAGGGCGACGCCCACTACGCGGCCAGCAAGGGCGCGATCGTCGGGTTCACCCGCGCGCTGGCCGTCGAGGTCGAGGGCACGGGCGTCGCCGTCAACACGGTCGCGCCCGGCGCGGCCGACACCCCCATGCTCGACGCCGGCTCGCCGTGGCGGGCGGCGGACTTCCTCGCCACCCTGCCGGTGCAGCGGCTCGTCGGTCCCGCCGAGATCGCCGCGGCCGTGCGCTTCCTGCTCGAGGCGGGCCCGGCGGTCTCCGGGCAGGTCCTCTCACCGAACGCGGGGGCGACGATCTGATGGCCGGCCGGAACGCGCTCGTGCGCTGCGACGACACCGCGGTGACCGAGGCCGTCGTAGCGCGGCTGACCGCCGACGGCCTGCGCGTCACCGTCGTCCCGCCCACCGCCGACCCGGACGGCGCCGTGGCCGACGCGGTCGGGGACGGCGGCCTGGACGTCCTCGTCTGCGCCGTCGGGCGGCCGCCGGAGGCACCGTTCCCCGGCGCCGACCCCGCCCGGTGGTACGCCGGGGTGATGGCCTGCCTGACGCCGGCCTTCCGGCTCGCCCGCGCGGCCGCGCCGGCCCTGCGCCGCTCGGGGGCGGGGCGGCTGGTGTTCCTGGGCGGCGGGTGGACGGCCGTCGACCGCCCGCGGACGACGGCGGCCGGCGCGGCGGAGGGCGCCCTCGTCGCGCTGACGAAGACCCTCGCCCGCGACCTCGGCCCCGACGCCGTCACGGTCAACGAGGTGGTCACCGACCCCGCCGCCCCGCCGTCCCCCGAGGTCGTGGCGGCCGCGGTGTCCTACCTGTGCGGCGAGGCGGCCGGATCGGTCGTCGGGCAGCTGCTCACGGTGGGCCGGGGCGGGCCGCTGCGCCCCTGACTCAGCGCGCCACCCGGAACGCCACCGCCCGCACCGGGGCCCCGTCGGCCCCGGCCAGCCGCAGCGGCAGGACGCTGACCACCGCGTCGGTGTCGGGCACCGCGCCCAGGTCGCGCAGGTTCTCGACGATGACGCCCCCGGCACCGAGGACCTCGAGGTGGGCGGCGAACCCGTCGGCGGGCTCACCGCCGACGACGGTCTCGTCGAGGCTCAGCGCGTCGAGCCCGACGGTGCGCACACCCGCGGCCACCACGCGCGCGGCGGCGTCCCCGGTCAGGTACGGGTGGTCGAAGTAGGCGTCGGTCCCCCAGTGCTCGTCCCACCCGGTGCGCAGCAGCAGGATGCGGCCGGGGCCCAGCAGGGGGGCGCAGGGCGCCAGGTCCGCCCACTCGATCCGGCCGTGCGGGGGCTTGCCCCGGACGTCGGCGACGACGGCCGGGCCGAGGAAGTGCTCGAGCGGCAGCTCGTCGACGCGGGAGCCGTCCTCGAGGAAGTGGTACGGGGCGTCGACGTGCGTGCCGGTCTGCGAGCCCATGCGGACGTGCAGGACGTTGTAGCCGTCGGCCGCCACGGTGGCGGCGGGGGAGAAGCGGGCGACCGGGTCCCCGGGGTAGACCGGGGTGTCGTCGTCCAGGGGGTGGGAGAGGTCGACGACGTCGCGGAGGGACGGGGCAGGGCCGGTCACGGGGCTCCTCGGGGTGGGCGGTCGCAGGACGGGGTGCGGATCCGCCCGTCGCATCCCAGCATGCTGCCCCCATGGTGGGAAACGGCGGTTGTCTGTGAGTCAACCCGGCTCTACCCTCTGCGCACCGCGGTGGTCCGTCCACCGCCCCAGCGGGAGGTGCACGTGAGCGGAGCGGAGGTCGCCGGGGTGGCGGCCGGGCAGCGGCGGCCGCGGGCCACCGAGGTGGAGCAGCACGGGATCGACACCATCCCGGACGCCGAGCGGACGTCGCGGCCCCTCGACCTCTTCCGGATCCAGTTCGGCGGCGCCAACACCTTCGCCACCGTCATCCTCGGCACCTTCCCGGTGCTGCTGGGGCTGGACCTGGTGCAGGCGGTGGCCGCGACCGTCGTCGGCGTGGTCGTCGGGGCGCTGATCCTCATGCCCATGGGCCTGTTCGGGCCGCGGACGGGCACGAACACCGCCGTCTCCTCCGGCGCGCACTTCGGCGTCCGCGGCCGCGTCCTGGGTTCGTTCCTGTCGCTGCTGACCGCGATCTCGTTCTACTCGATCTCGGTGTGGGTCAGCGGCGACGCCCTCGTCGGCGCCTCCACGCGGCTGTTCGGCACCGGCGACTCCGACCTGCTCCGCGGGGTCATCTACGCCGTCCTCGGCGCCCTGGTGATCGTCGTGGTCATCTACGGCTACCAGCTGATGCTGCTGGTCAACAAGGTCGTGGTGGTGGCCAACACGGCTCTGATGCTGCTCGGGCTGGTCGCCTACGCCACGCTGTTCGACCCCTCCTACGACCCGGGTCCGCAGGCCTACGCGCTGGGCGGCTTCTGGCCCACGTTCGTGCTCTCCGCGCTGATCGTCATGGGCAACCCGGTCAGCTTCGGCGCCTTCCTCGGTGACTGGTCGCGCTACATCCCGGCCGACACCCGCCCGTCGCGGCTGATGGGGGCGACCTTCCTCGGTCAGCTGGCCACGCTGGTGCCGTTCCTGTTCGGGGTGGGGACGGCGACGATCGTCGCCGGTGAGGCCGACTACGTGTTCGCGCTGATCCAGGCCTCGCCGCTGTGGTACGCCGTGCTGCTCATGGTCGTGGCCTTCCTCGGCGGCATGTCGACCGGCGTGACCTCCCTCTACGGGACGGGCCTGGACTTCTCCTCGGTCTTCCCCCGCCTCAACCGGGTGCAGGCGTCGCTGTCGATCGGGGTGCTGGCCTTCGCCTTCATCCTCGTGGGCCGGCTGGTGTTCGACCTGCTGGCCAGCGTCAACGCCTTCATCGGCGCGATCGTCATCTGCACGACGCCGTGGATGGTCATCATGACGATCGGCTACTTCGTGCGCCGGGGCTCCTACTCCCCCGAGGACGTGCAGGTCTTCAACCAGGGCCGGATCGGCGGGCGGTACTGGTTCAGCGGCGGGGTCAACTGGCGCGGGATGGTGGCCTGGATCCCGGCCGCGATCGTCGGTCTGCTGTTCGCCAACTACCCGCCCCTGATCGAGGGCCCGTTCCGCAACGCGGCCGGCGGGGTCGACATCAGCCTGCCGATGTCCCTCGGCGTGGCGGCCGTCGTCTACCTGGCCCTGCTGTTCGCCGTCCCCGAGCCCCGGTACGTCTTCGGTGCCGCCGGCCCGCGGCTGGTCCCGGCCCGGGAGTCGGAGGTGCCCCCGGTGACCGACGACCCGCGCGCCTCCGTGCACCGCGCCGGCCGCCGCCGTCCGCTGCCGGCGGCCGAGGAGCCGGTGAGCCGATGACCGGGCACACCGACGCCGACGGCGCGGTCCGGCGCGCGGCCGCCGCGCTGGTGGCGGCCTTCGGGCGCAACGACCTCGAGGAGTACCTCGGCTGCTTCCGCGAGGACGCCACCTTCCTGTTCCACACCACCGGCCGGCTGCTGACCTCCCGCGAGGAGTACCGGCAGGAGTGGTCCTCCTGGGTCCGCGACGACGACTTCCGGGTCCTCGGGTGCGAGACGTCGGGCACCCACGTGCAGGTGCTCGGGGACACCGCCGTGCTGACCCACGCGGTGCGCACCACGGTGTCCAGCCGGGCGGGGCGGGAGGAGCTGCGGGAGCGGGAGACGATCGTCTTCGCCCGCGAGCCGTCCGGGCGGTGGCTGGCCGTCCACGAGCACCTCTCACCGGCACCGGGACCCGGCCGGTAGCGCCGCCGGCCGGTGCTGGGTGTCCTGCCCTGGCAGGTGGGTCGCGCGGCTGATCGCCGGACGGCACCCGGCCACCGCCCGGCGGAGCACGGCGAGGGCCGCAGCGGTGCAGCACCGCACAGCCGGTGGGCGCCGGTACCCGAGGCGAGCAGCGGTCTCCACCGGCCCGAGCCGGTGGGCCCGGGCGCATGACGTGCTCGACCTGCGGCGGTCGCGCGCCGCAGGCAGCGGCGGGACGCGCCGCAGGCAGCGGTGCGGCCCCGGCCCGCGGTCGACCGTGGCGGCTTCGCCCCGGCCTGCCCGTGGGAGACCGCCCGGTGCTCGGCCGTGGGCGGGCGGGGCCGGAGGCCGCCGCGGCGCGGGCGGTGGTCCACCCCTCCTCGACCAGGGCGCGGGCCGGGCGCAGACGCCGGCGTGGAGTCAGGGCGGCACCAGCGCGGCCACCAGCAGCCTGCTGGTCCGTGTCCTGGTGCCCTCAGCAGCCCAGGCCACGTCCGGCAGGCCCTCCTCCCACGGGATCCGGCAGTCAGTTCCCCGTGGTCGCACGTCCCTGACCGACGTCGCCGGTCACTGGGGCTGGACCGGCGGCGCGACGCCGTCCTCCCGGTCCAGGGGCTCGACGGAGGCTCCGTCGAGCTCCGCCACGCCGGCGAAGCCGTCGGCGGTGCCCTGGATCCGGGCGGCGGCGTCGCGGACCGAGTCGAAGTAGCTCTGCTCGATGACCAGCTCGCCGGTGCCCCGGCGGCGGCGGAAGTCGGCGACCGCCGCCGGCTTGGGCACGTAGGTGAACACCCGCGGTGGACGACGCTCGTCTCGGTCGGGCCAGCTGACGGCCGCGCTGACGTCGGTGCGGTCGTAGTCCTGCTCCCGCAGGTCGAAGTCGGCCAACTGCCTGGGCCCGACGCGGACGACCACACCGCGGACCGACGCACCGTCCTCCCGCTCGAGGCCGAGGCTGACGATCCGTCCGGTGAACACCGGCCGGCCCGGGGTGAGATGGCGGTAGCGCCGGTGCTTGTGCGCCGGGTCGCTGGCGACGTTCCACCGCCGTCGCCACCCCTGCAGGGTGGCCGTCCGCGCGTCGCCGGGGTCCAGGCCGGCAGCGCTGAGGTCCGCGTCGCGCATGAGCGAGCCGTAGACGAAGACGTACACGTCCTGGACCCCGTGGAAGTTGCCCCAGCCAGAGTCCGCCCCGATCTCGGGCCCGATGTCCTGGAAGATCCCCTCCTCGTCGATGTCGCTCGGGCGCTTGCCGTCGGCGGCACGCAACGGATAGACCCACCTGCTCCGGAACTGCTCGTTCGTCGAGGTCATGACGCCCTCCACGATGACCAGCAGCCGGGCCGTGTCGCGTCGGACCAGGTGCCCCTGGACCTCGATGGTCTCCGGGCCGACGGGCAGCCCCGGCCGGTCGGTCGGCCCCAGGACGACGCGGAAGGTCGTCGGCTCGCCCTCTCCGGCGATCGGCCAGACGTGCTCGGTGCCGTGCTCCCCGCGCACCAGGTCCAGCTGCTTGTTGCGGTGCACGGTGGGGCTGTCCTGCGGGGTCCACTTCAGCCACGCCCGCACCCGCACGTCGGCGAGGTCGACGGTCAGCCGGTTGTAGAAGCGCACCGCCAGTACGAAGTACCCGGGCGGGTGGACCTCGAGTGTCGGCCGCTGCCGCCACCGCAGCGGATCGTGCGAGAACAGCTTGAACACGAAGGCACCGAGCACGAACACCGGCAGCAGCACGCTCACCAGGGCGTTGAGCAGCGCGAGGGCGTAGTAGAGGAGCGAGCGCCCCGGTTCCCCGAACAGCGAGTCCGGTCCCCACATCGCCTGGAACGCCCGGCGCACGACGTCGACGAACCCGGAGCTGCCTCCGTCGTCGACGAGCAGGACCGTCGAGACCACCAGGGTCCAGCCCAGGACGAGGAGGAAGTAGACGCCGACCACCTGGACCAGATCCAGCTTGCTCAGCAGGATCGCCAGCGGCACGGACCGCTCGGGCCCGGACCGGCGCCGCCCCAGACGCCCGCGAACCGTCCGGCTCACGGCTCCCCTCCTCCGTCGGGCCGGCCTCGACCCGTCCCCGGGCGGAGTCTAGGTCGGCACGGCGGACGGGCTGGGTGGCGGGTCCGGCCCCGCGACCGCCTCCTCCACCGGTCCCGCCCGGGCGCTCGCCACTGCTCCACGGGTGCCCAGCGGGCCGAGCCGGACGGCGACCTCGGCGGTCACCGTGACCACCGCGCCGTCCTCCACGGAGCAGGCGGTGAGCGCGGCTCCGTTGGCCCGTGCCACCTCGCCGGCGGCGGTGCAGGCCGCGGGGTCCCCGGCCACCGCCCGGGACGCGGCGGCCAGGGCGGCCAGGTCGGCCGCGGAGCCCGCACGGTGCCGCGCGACGACCGCGGCTCCGACGAGCAGCGCGGCCAGGCCGACGGCGGCGAGGACGCCGGCCAGCGCCACGGTCCACACCGTGGCGGATCCGCGCTCCCGGTCCCGGCCGCTCACCCCGGCTCCCCGGTGGCCACGCCCGGCTCCAGGCGGGCGACCGCGGTCGCGCCGACCCCGGTGCCCAGGCGCACCGGCCCGACGGGGACGACCTCGGCGCTGACCGTCACCCGGACCTCGGCCCCCTCGACCGACACCGTGGTCACCGCGCCGTCGGGCGCCGCACGCGCGGTGACCGCGCGGACCACGGCCGGGTCCTCCCCGCGGGCGGCCGCCCGTGCCCCCTCCCGCGCGGCGTCCACGCAGCGCAGCTGCGCACCGACGACCACGACGGCGGCCACGACGGCGGCCAGCACCAGCACCAGCACGGGCAGGACGACGGCGGTCTCGGCGGTCACCATGCCCGCCTCCCGCCGGTCCGCCGGGACGCTCCCCGGCTGCGGCCGACGCACGGTCAGGAGAGGACGCCGAGCGCGGACTCGACCAGGTCACCGAGTGCGCTGACGATCGAGCCGCCGGTCACCACGCGGTAGAGCACCGCGGCGAAGGCGCACGCCGCCACCGTGCCGACGGCGTACTCGGCGGTGCTCATCCCGGCCTCCGGCTGCGCGGTGACGCGCGCCCAGCGGCCGGCGAGCCCCTGCGGCGGGGCCGGTGGCTCGCCCCGGAGGGCGGCCTCGTCGGCGGCCTCGTGGGCGACCTCGTGGGCGGCGCGCCCGGAGGCGGGGGGCTCGGAGGCGGCGCGCTCGGAGGCGGCGCTCTCGGAGGCGGCGCTCTCGGAGGCGGGGGGCTCGGGGGTGTGCGGGTTCTTGACGGTCACGGGTCCTCCTCGGGGTCCGCCCCGCCGCTGCGGGACACGCCCCGACCCTCGCCGCGCCCGCCGGCCCGCTCCAGCGCCTGCGCCGACCTGTGGGCGGGCGGTCCGCCTGTGGACGGCGCCCCGGCACCGCGCCGGACAGCGCTGCCGACGCCTCGCCGGCGCCCCGCCGCGGCGAGGCGCCGGGTCGCCTCAGCGGCGCAGCGCCTGGCTCTGCCGGTAGGACCGGTCCCGCACGGCGCGGAGGAGGGGGACCGGCTGGAGGTCCTCCGCGCCCAGGGTGGGCAGGAAGCGGAGGGTCTCCGCCTCCGCGTCGGGCAGCGCCGGGCCGAGGGTCAGCCGTCCCCACCGCGTCCAGCGGCCGGCGAGCGAGGCCGCGAGCAGCTCCCAGTCCGCTCCGGTGCCCTCGCTGCGCGCCCCGAGCACGACCACGCGCCCGCTGCCGGTCCGGTGAGGCAGCACGGCGGAGTACGTCCGGCCGAACGGCTCCGGCAGGAACACGTGGCGCAGACCGGGCGGCCCGCCGGCGGTGTTGACCAGCACGTCCAGCGGCCCGTGGTCGCGGCCCAGCCCGGGGAACCGGATGGCGAGCCCGACGACGTCCGGCAGTGGCGCGGGCAGCCCGACGGCGCGGGAGACGCGGACCACGACGTCGTGCCGGCCGGCCTGGTCGAGCACCCGGGCGCCCCAGCGGCCACCGCCGTCGGTCACGACGGTCGCGGTGGAGGCGTGTCCTCGGGGGTGGAAGACCCGCGCCCCGCGCAGCGCCGTGCCGAGAGCGAGGGAGGCCGCCGTGGCGGCGCGGGGCAGGGCGAGCAGGTCCATGCCCTCCGGCTACCCGGCCGGGCGACCGGTGACCCCGGCGTCCGCGCCGGCCCGCGGGTGGTGCTCACCCGAAGACCTGGCCGGCGATGCCCAGCACGAGCGGCGCGATGCCCAGACAGACGAAGGCCGGCAGGAAGCACGCCCCCAGCGGGGCGAGCACCCACACCCCCGCCCGGCGCACCCCGGCCTCCGTGCGGCTGCGGGCCGCCGTGCGGGCCTCGCCGGCGAGGGTGCGCAGCGCCGGCACCGCCGCGGCGCCGGACTCCCCCGCCCGGACCAGCACGCGCCCCAGCCCGGCCAGCTCCTCGGGTGCCGCGCTCCAGGCCACGCGCGCGGCCGCGCCCAGCCGAAGCCGGCCCGCGACGTCGGCCAGCGCCCCGCCCAGCGGGCCGGGCAGGGCGGGGGCGACGGCGGCCAGCGCACTGCCGACCGGCAGGCCCGCACCGAGGCAGACCGCCAGCAGGTCGCAGGCCACCGGCAGCTCCGCCGCCACCTCCGCACCCGCGTCGTCCCGGACCGCCGCCCGCCGCAGCAGCCGGTCGGCCAGCACGGCCGCGACGACGCCCGCCCCGGCGCCGGCCGGCCCGCCGAGCAGCAGGGCGGTGGCCAGACCGGCCGCCGCCGGCAGCACGAGGCGCCGGACCCCGCCGGGCGGCTCCTCGACGGCCGCCCGTGGCGCCACGGGACCAGCTACGGGGACCGCCACGGGCGGCCGGGTCACCGCACGCACCCGCGCGGCCAGTCGCGCGGCCGGCGGCGGCCACACGGCCAGCGCGGCGGCGAGCAGCAGGGCCGCCAGGACCGGTGTCACGGCGTCCCCCTCACCGCAGTGCCCGCCGCACCAGGCGTGCCGACCACGCCAGCCCGGCGGCCTCCAGGGCGACGCCGAGGAGGAGCAGCACCTGCCCGGCAGCGGTCGTGGTGAGCACCGCCCACGGGTCCGCACCGATGCCGCTGCCCATCGCCAGCGCCAGCAGCGGCAGCCCCGCCAGCAGCGCGGCGCTGGCGCGCGGACCGGCGGTCGCCGAGCGCAGCTCGAGGCGCTGCCGCCGGCGGGCGCGCAGGTCGTCCTCGACCGCGCCGGCCACCGCGGCCAGCGAACAGCCGGTGCGGGCGCTGAGCAGCACCGCCGCCGCGATCCGCCCGAGGGCGCGGTCGAGGTCCGATCCGACTTCCGGCGGACCGGCCTCCGGGGCGCGCAGCGCCCGGGCGAGCGCCGCGCCGCTCCGCCCGTCGGCGCACACGGCGACCGCCGCCCCGGTGGCGGCCTCGAGCGGGCGGCCGCTGCGCAGCTCGGCGGCCAGGGCGGCGAGGGCCTCGGCGAGGGAGTCGAGCCGCGCGTCGTCCCGCCGCTGCTCCCGCTGCCGGACGAGGGCGCGGACGCCGCCGGCGCCCAGCACGCCGGCCAGGACGGCGACCAGCGGCGTGCTCAGCACCGCGGCGCCGGCAGCGGCGAGCGCCGCGGCCGCCACGGGCCAGGCCGGCGGCGGCAGGGCGGTCACGAGCGACGTGGGCGCCGCCTGTCCCCGGGTCAGCCGGCGCAGCCGCCGGCGGCGGTGGGCCGACCGGCCGGGCCAGAGCAGGGTCGCCGTCGCGACGAGCAGCAGTGCGCCGCTCACCCCGCCGTCCCGTCCAGCAGCGCGGCCAGCCGCCGCTCCCCCGGGCACGGCCCGCCGTCGGCGCGCCAGCCCGGTTCGACGGCCACCAGGTCACCGTCGCGGCGGACCACTCCGATCTCCTCCACCCGGCGGCCCGCCGGGGCACGGCGCAGGTGGACGACGACCGCGAGGGCGGCTGCCGCCTGGCTGTGCACGGCCCTGCGGTCGAGGCCGGCGGCCACCCCGAGCGCCTCCAGCCGCGCCGGCACCTCACCGGGCCGGTTGGCGTGCAGGGTGCCGCACCCGCCGTCGTGCCCCGTGTTGAGCGCCGCGAGCAGGTCGGTCACCTCGGCGCCGCGGACCTCACCGACGACGAGCCGGTCCGGCCGCATCCGCAGCGCCTGGCGCACGAGGTCGCGCAGCGTCACCCGGCCGGCGCCCTCGACGTTGGGCGGGCGGGTCACCAGCCGGACGACGTGCGGGTGGGCCGGCGTCAGCTCCGGAGCGTCCTCGCACAGCACGATCCGCTCGGCGTCGGGCACCTCGCCGAGCAGCGCGGACAGCAGGGTGGTCTTGCCCGACCCGGTGCCGCCGGTGACGAGGAAGGCCAGCCGGGCCCGCAGCACCGCCCGCAGCAGGCCCTCCGCCGCGCCGGGCAGCGTGCCGCGGCCGGCGAGGTCGGCCAGGCCCAGGGAGCAGCGGCGCAGGACGCGCAGCGACAGGCAGGTGCCGGCGCCGGCGACCGGCGGGAGGACGGCGTGCAGGCGGGTGCCGTCGGGCAGTCCGGCGTCCACCCACGGCGCGGCGTCGTCGAGGCGGCGCCCGGCGCTGGCCGCCAGCCGCACGGCGAGCCGGCGGACGGCGTCCTCGTCGGGGAAGCGCACCCCGGCGCGCTCCAGACCCGCGCCGCGGTCGACCCACACCTCGGCGGGGCCGTTGACCAGGACGTCGGTGACCCCGGGCTCGCGCAGCAGCGGCTCCAGCGGTCCGGCGCCGGCCAGCTCGTGCACCGCGTCGCGCACCGCGGCGAGGACGTCGGCGTCCCCCAGCAGCCCGGCCTCCTCGCGGACCAGGGCGGCGACGGTCGCGCGGCTGGGCGGTCCCGGTTCGAGCGCCAGGCGGGCGCGCACGCGCTCGACCAGCGGCAGTGCGCTCACGCCGCCCACCCGGGCCGGTCGACCCCGCCCAGCAGCCGGCGGGCGAGCGCACCGAGCGGGCTGCGCGGTCCCACGGCCGGCGGCTCGCCCCGCTCCCCCCGCGTCAGCGCACCGCGGTCGTGGCCCAGCTCCCCGGCCACCGGGCGCCCGGCCACGACCGCCACGTCCTGGGTCGACAGCCCGCCGGGCACGGGACGCACGACCACGCGGGCCGCCGACCACGGCGCGGGCCCACCCGGCGGACCGCACAGCAGCAGCCGGGCGGCCGAGGCGGCGCGCAACCGGGCGGGGACGACGAGCACGCCCAGGTCGGCCTCGGCGAGCGCCGCCTCGGCCAGGGCACCGCCGTCGCCCCCCGGGCGCGGCAGGTCGACGACGACCGGCCACCCGCACGCCCGGGCGGCGTCCACGACGGCGGTCAGCGCCTCGGCGGGCACGGCTGCCGGGTCCTCCCGCGAGGCGGCCAGCACGCGCACCCCGCCGACCTCGGGCAGCGCGGCGAGCAGCGCGTCGCCGGCCACCCGGCCGCGGACACCGGTCAGCGCCGGCCAGCGCAGCCCCTCGGCGTCCTCGGCGCCCAGCAGCAGGTCCAGCCCGCCGCCCCACGCGTCGGCGTCGACGAGCAGCACGCCGTCGGCGTCCTCGGCCGCGGTGAGGGCCAGCGCGGCGGCCAGCGTGCTGGCCCCCGCGCCGCCGCAGCTGCCGCCGACCACGGCCAGCCGGCCGCGCTCGACCGGCGAGCGGACGGCGTCGGCCGCGCGGGAGACCAGCCACGCCTCGTCCCCGGGCAGGACGGCGACGCGCTCGGCGCCCAGCTCGACCGCGGCCGCCCAGGCGGGCGCGGGCAGCGGGTCCGCCGCGACGACCACCACGCCCGGACGGCGGGGCAGCGTGCGGACCGCGGGGCTGGTGAGCACGTCGGCGCCGAGCAGGACGACCGCGGCCTCCCGCGCGGCCCGGCGCAGCGCGGGCCCCCCGGTGGCCACCTGCGGCTCGGTGCCGGCCGCGGCGAGGACCCGGAGGACGTCGTCGAGGAGGTCCTCGTCGGAGCTGACGACCAGCGGACGCGAGGACGCGCGCGGAGCGGGGGACACACGGCGGGACGGCGAGGCGGGCACGCGGCCGAGCCCAGCGCAGGAGGACCGTGCCGCGGCGCCGCGGCCGGGATCTGTGGATGACCCGCACGGGTGTGGACGGCGCCGAGGCCGGGGTCACACCCCGCGGGTCCGCTTACAGTCGTGAGCTGTGACCCGCGCCGCGGCGTTCTTCGACCTGGACAAGACGGTCATCGCCACATCCAGCACCCTGGCCTTCGGCCGCCCCTTCTTCGCGGGCGGGCTGATCAACCGCCGTGCCGTCCTCAAGGGCGCCTACGCGCAGTTCACCTTCTCCCTCGCCGGCGCCGACGCGCAGCAGATGGAGCGGATGCGGACGCAGATCACGCGGATGGCCACCGGCTGGGACGTCGGGACGGTGCACGAGATCGTCCGGGAGACCCTGCACGAGATCGTCGACCCGCTGGTCTACGCCGAGGCCGCCGACCTCATCGAGGAGCACCGGGCGGCCGGGCGGGAGATCGTCATCGTCTCCAGCAGCGGCGCGGAGATGGTCGAGCCGATCGGCGAGATGCTCGGGGCCGACCGGGTGGTGGCCACGCGGATGGTGGTCGCCGACGGCCACTACACCGGCGAGATCGACTTCTACGCCTACGGGGAGAACAAGGCCGAGGCGATGCGCCGGGTGGCCGTCGAGAGCGGCTACGACCTCGCCGACTGCTACGCCTACAGCGACTCGGTCACCGACCTGCCGATGCTCACGGCCGTCGGGCACCCCACGGCGGTGAACCCCGACCGGGCCCTGCGCCGGGCCGCCGCCGAGCGGGGCTGGCCGGTGCTGGAGTTCACCCGGCCGGTGTCGATGCGGTCGCGCTTCGGCCGGCCGGCCCCGGTGGTGACCGGAGCGGCGATGGGCGTGGGCGCGGCGGTGGCGGGCCTGGCCTGGTACGCGCGGCGGCGGGCGCTGCGCCTGCTCGCCGCCGCCCCGGCCGCCGTGGCGCCGCTGTCCCCGGCCACCGGTCGCTGGCGCCGCCGCGGCGCCTGAGGGAGGACCTCCAGCCGGAGGGCCACCGGTCAGATCGGGAGCCGCTCCCGGACGCCGTCGACCAGCGTGCGGGCCGCCGAGACCGGCGTGAACGCCCGCGCCGCCCGGGTGAGCGCCTCCTGCTCGTCGGGGCGCAGGTCGACGTCGCCGGCCGCGGCGTTGGCCTCCACCTGCTCCACGCTCGAGGCGCCGGGGATGACCACGACCTGCGGCAGGGAGACCAGCCAGGCCAGGGCGATGGTGCCGGGGCGGACACCGTGCGCGTCGGCGACCTCGCGGAGAACGTCGAGCAGCGGCTGCACGCGGCGCAGGTTCTGCGTGCCGAACAGGGGGTTGGCCGCGCGCACGCCGCCGGGCCGGTTGCCGACGTCGTACCGGCCGCCGAGCAGACCCTGCGCCAGCGGGCTGTAGGCGACGACCACGCGCCCCTCCCGCTGGGCGAAGGGCACCAGGTCCGCCAGCGCCCCGGGACGGGCGAGGGAGAACTGCACCTGGTTGCTCACCACCGGCCGGCCCAGCGCGGCGTCGGCCGCCTGCCAGCGCGCCAGCGAGTAGTTGGAGACGCCGACGGCCCCGATGCGGCCCTCGTCGAGCAGCATGCGCAGCCCGGGCATCGTCACGGTGTCGGGGACGACGGGGTTGGGCTGGTGCACCTGGTACAGCGGCACGCGGTCCAGGCCCAGCCGCCGCGCGCTGCCCTCCAGCCGGCGCCGGACGATCGGTGGGAACGGCGCCACGGGGAACAGCTTCGAGGCGACGACGACCTGCGTGCGCTCGTCGCCCAGGGCCTCGCCGAGGATCCGTTCGCTGCGGCCGAAGCCGTAGACCTCGGCGGTGTCGAACAGGGTGACCCCGAGGTCGCGGGCCCGGCGCACGATGTCCCGCGCCGCGCCGGCGGCGTAGCCCTCGCCGTAGCCCCACTCGGGGGACCCGAACTGCCAGGTGCCCAGGCCGATCCGGCTGACCGGGCCGAGCCCGTCGACGTCGAGGTAGCGCATCCGTCCACCCTCCCCCGGGCCGGGTGGTGCCGCAGGACGGGAGCCGGGGAGTCAGCCGCGCAGGATCGCCTCGGCGACGGCCAGGCCCTCGCGGGCGCCGAGCTCTGTGGCGCGGCAGCAGTGCACCAGCCAGGCGGCCACGCCCTCGGGCCCCCCGGCGGCGTAGCCGGCCAGGCGCGCGCGGTACTCCTCGGCGCCCAGCTCGATGAAGCCCACCTCGGGCACCGACACCGCTTTGGGGTCCAGGCCGCGGCCGATCGTGGTGAGCCGGCCGGCGGCGCGGGCCACCACGCCGTCGGCGGTGCCGAAGGGCGCCAGGGCGGCGAGCTCGCCGTGGACGAGACCGGCCACGAGCACCGCGGGCACCGTCGAGGTGCCGGTGACCACCTGGAACAGCCCGCCCAGCCGCGGGCCGGCGTGCGGTGCCGGCCGGCCGAGGTCGGCGCGGTCGACCAGGTCGGCGGCGGCCAGCACGTGCAGCCGGGCGAGCACCTGCCCGGGCGCCCGCGACCAGGTCTCGACCAGCGAGCCGAGCCCGACCGAGACGCGCAGCGAGCCCTGCACCACGGGGTCGTCGACGGAGCCGGCGCGCAGGTCGGCCAGCGGGACGTCGACCCCGTCGAGGGCCGCCGAGGCGCGTGCGCCCCGCAGCGCCGACTCGGTGCTCACCTCGGCCGACCGGTTGCGCATGAGCCGGTGCGCCAGCAGCCGGTCGATGCCCGCGCGCGCGGCGTCGGCGGCCTCGCGGACGCCGGGGAGGTCCAGCAGCGGGGCCAGCGGGTCGGGGCCGGTGGGCCGGGCGGCTGCGGCGGCGCCGGGACGGACGGGGATGCTCACGCACCGACGGTACGAGCCCGGCCGCGCGGCTCCGGCGGGACCGTCCCGCGACCGAGGGGCCCGCCCTGCTGCCCTACGCTCGGCGACCACCATGGCCCGCCCGCTCACCCTCCTGCTCGTCCGGCACGGCCAGAGCGAGTGGAACGCCGCCGGGCTGATGCAGGGTCAGACCGCGCACGTCCCGCTGACCGGGCTGGGCCACGAGCAGGCCGCCGCCGCCGCGCGCGAGCTGGCCGTCCTGCGGCCGGGGGCGCTGCTCTCCAGTGACCTGCGCCGCGCCGTGCAGACCGCCGAGCACTGCGCGCGCGCCACCGGACTGCCGTTCACCACGACCGCGGCGCTGCGCGAACAGGGCTACGGCGTGCTCGAGGGCCGGCCCTCGCGCGAGCTGTGGGACGTCGTCGACTGGACCGATCCGCACTGGGCGGCCGAGGGCGGCGAGAGCCTGGCCCAGCTGCACGCCCGGGTCGCGGACCTCCTGGCCGAGCTGCAGGTGACGCCGCCGGCCGACGTCGTCGGGCTGGTCACCCACGGCGACACCATCCGGGCCGTCCAGGCGGTGGCCGCCGGGCTGGGCCCGGACCGGCTCCCGGCGGTGACCCCGCACAACGGCTCGGTCACCCGCCTGGACCTCCCCCGGCCGGCGGCACCGTGAGCCGGGTGCTGGTGCTCGGCGGCTCGCGGTCGGGCAAGTCGGCGCACGCGGAGTCGCTGGTCGCCGACCGCGACGATGTCGTCTACCTGGCCACGTCCACGGCGGCGCCCGACGACGCGGAGTGGGCGCAGCGGGTGGCCGCCCACCGCGCCCGGCGCCCGGCCGGGTGGACGACGCTGGAGACGACGGCGCCGAGCGACCTGCTGCGCCGCGGCACCGTGCTCGTCGACAGCGTGACCACGTGGGTGGCGGCGCTGATGGAGGAGACCGGCGTGTGGGCCGACGAGACCGGCGCGCTCGACCGGCTGGCCGGCCGCTGCGACGCCCTGGTCGGCGCCTGGACGATGACACCGGCCCACGTGGTGGCGGTGAGCGACGAGGTGGGGCTGGGCGTCGTGCCGGAGACCCGGGCGGGACGGCTGTTCCGGGACGCCCTCGGCGAGGTCAACCAGCGGCTGGCCGGCACCGCCGACGAGGTGTGGTTCGTGGTCGCCGGCCTGCCGCAGCGGCTGCGGTGAGCGGGCGCCGGGTGGCGTGGTGGGTCGGCCCGCTGGAGTCGGTCGCGCTGCTCACCGTGGTGCGGGTGCCGTCCGCGGCGGCGGCCTCGACCCGCGGGGTGCTGCCGTGGGCGCCGCTGGTCGGGCTGGCGCTCGGCGGCGTGGCGGCCGGGACGGCGGTGCTCGGCACGCACCTGGTGTCCCCGCTGGCCGGTGCGGTGGCGGCGCTGGCCGTGCTGGCTGCGCTCACCCGGGCGCTGCACCTCGACGGGCTGGCCGACACCGCCGACGGGCTGGGCCCGCTGCGGAGCCGGGAGCGGGCGCTGCAGGTGATGCACCAGGGCGACGTCGGTCCGTTCGGGGTCGTGACGCTGGTGCTCACCCTGCTGCTGCAGGCGGCGACCGCGGCGGCCCTGCTCGAGCGCGACGGCGGCTGGCTCGCGCTGGGGACCGCGGTGGTCGTGGCCCGGCTGGCGATGGCGCGCACGGGGCTGCCCGGCGTCGCGACGGCGGAGGGGTCCTCCCTCGGCGCCGCGGTGGCGGGCACGGTGTCCCGGCCGTGGCTGGCGGGCTGGTCGGCGGCCGTCACCGTGCTGGCGGGGGCGGGGGCGTGGCTGCTCGCCGGCCCGGTCGCCGCGGCGGTCCTGGTCGCGGGCACGGCCACGGGGCTGTTCGCGGCCGAGGCCGTGCTGACCCGCGCGACGGACCGCCTCGGCGGCGTCACCGGGGACGTGATGGGTGCCATGGGGGAGACGGCGGCGACCGTCGTGCTCGTGGTCGCCGCCGCCCTCACCGGTACGGCCTAGCGGCCCCTGCAGCGGGGCCCTCGATCAGCGGCGGCCGGTCAGCGACCCGAGCAGCCGGCCCAGCCCGCCGGAGGCAGCGGTGGTCGGTGCGCCGCGGCCCATGCGCCGGGTCGGCGTGCCGGCCGACATCCGGGTGCGGCCCATGCCGCGTCCGGTGCCCGTGCCACGCCCGGTGCCCGTGGTGCGGCCCATACCGCGGCCGGTCGATGCACGCCCCGCAGCGGCGCGGCCTCCGGCGGCGCCCCGACGAGCCGTGTTCTCAGCAGTTCCGAGGAGTCGGTTCAGGATGCCCATGTCCCGGGGTTACCCCGTGGTCGGTCGCGCGAATCGGTCGATCGGTCCTGCTGCAGGGGCCGCCGCGGGCCCGCGGGCGGTGGGGCAGGCGGTCAGGGCAGGAGGGTCCTCAGGTCGTCGCGCTCCGCTGTGCCGGCGTCTCCCCGCCCTCGAGGTCGCCCTCGGTGTCGAGGTAGGCCTGCCGCAGCCCGGCCAGCAGCGAGGGGTCCGGCTCGGCCCACATGCCCCGGTCGACCGCCTCCAGCAGCCGCTCGGCGATGCCGTGCAGCGCCCACGGGTTGGACCGCTCCATGAACTCCCGGTTCTCCGGGTCGAGCACGTAGGTCTCGGTCAGCTTCTCGTACATCCAGTCGGCCACCACACCGGTCGTGGCGTCGTAGCCGAACAGGTAGTCGACGGTGGCGGCCAGCTCGAAGGCGCCCTTGTAGCCGTGCCGGCGCATCGCCGAGAGCCACTTGGGGTTGACCACCCGCGCCCGGAACACCCGCGAGGTCTCCTCGGTGAGCGACCGGGTGCGCACCTGCTCGGGCCGGGTCGAGTCGCCGACGTAGGCCCGCGGCGCCGAGCCGGTCAGCGCGCGGACGGTCGCCACCATCCCGCCGTGGTACTGGAAGTAGTCGTCGGAGTCGGCGATGTCGTGCTCGCGGGTGTCGACGTTCTTCGCCGCCACCGCGATCCGCCGGTAGGCCGCCTCCATGTCCGGCCGCGCCTGCACGCCGTCGAGGTCGCGGCCGTAGGCGTAGCCGCCCCACACCGCGTACACCTCGGCGAGGTCGGCGTCGCCGCGCCAGTCGCGGGAGTCGATCAGCGACAGCAGGCCGGCCCCGTACGCGCCGGGCTTGGAGCCGAACACCCGGGTGGTCGCCCGCCGCCGGTCGCCGTGCCCGGCCACGTCGGCCTCGACGTGCGCCCGCACGAAGTTCTGCTCCGGGGACTCCGAGTCGAGTCCGGCCACCAGCGTCACCGCGTCGTCGAGCATGGTCACCACGTGCGGGAACGCGTCCCGGAAGAACCCGGAGATCCGCACGGTGACGTCGATCCGCGGCCGGCCCAGCTCGTCGAGCGGCACCGGCTCCAGCGAGGTCACCCGCCGCGAGGCGTCGTCCCACACCGGTCGGACGCCGAGCAGCGCGAGCACCTCGGCGACGTCGTCGCCCGACGTCCGCATCGCCGAGGTCCCCCACACCGACAGGCCCACCGACGGCGGGTACTCCCCGGTGTCGGCGAGGTGGCGCTCCAGCAGCGAGTCGGCCATCGCCTGCCCGGTCTCCCACGCCAGCCGCGAGGGGACGGCGCGCGGGTCGACCGAGTAGAAGTTCCGCCCGGTCGGCAGCACGTTGACCAGCCCGCGCAGCGGCGAGCCCGACGGCCCGGCCGGCACGTAGCCGCCGTCGAGGGCGTGCAGCGTGGCGTCGAGCTCGTCGGTGGTGCGCTCCAGCCGCGGCACCACCTCGTCGACGGCGAACCGCAGCACGGCCGCGACGCCGTCGTCCTCGCACCCGAGCACCTCCCGGACGACGGGCCCGACGGCGCCGATCGTCCACCCGGCGTCCTCCATGCCCGAGACCAGGGCGAGGGCCTGCGCCTCGACGGCGTCGGTCGCCGTGAGGCCCGCGGTGCCGTCCTCGGTCAGCCCGAGCGCCTCCCGCAGCCCGGGCAGCGCCACCGACCCGCCCCAGATCTGCCGCGCGCGCAGCATCGCCAGCACCAGGTCGACCCGGTCGGCGCCCGACGGCGGCGTCCCCAGCACGTGCAGGCCGTCGCGGATCTGCGAGTCCTTGATCTCGCAGAGCCACCCGTCGACGTGCAGGATCATCTCGTCGAAGTGGTCGTCCTCCGGCCGCTCGGCCAGCCCCAGGTCGTGGTCGAGCTTCGCCGCCTGCAGCAGCGTCCAGATCTGCGCGCGCACCGCCGGCAGCTTCGCCGGGTCCATCGCCGCGACGTTCGCGTGCTCGTCGAGCAGTTGCTCGAGCCGCGCGATGTCGCCGTAGGAGTCGGCGCGGGCCATCGGCGGCACCATGTGGTCGACCAGCGTCGCGTGCGCCCGCCGCTTGGCCTGCGAGCCCTCGCCCGGGTCGTTGACCAGGAACGGGTAGACCAGCGGCAGGTCGCCGATCGCGGCGTCGGGCCCGCAGGACGCCGACAGACCCACCGTCTTGCCCGGCAGCCACTCCAGGTTGCCGTGCTTGCCCACGTGCACCAGCGCGTGCGCGCCGAAGACCGACCGCAGCCACCAGTAGGCGGCCAGGTAGTGGTGCGAGGGCGGCAGGTCGGGGTCGTGGTAGATCGCGATCGGGTTCTCCCCGAAGCCGCGCGGCGGCTGCACCATCACGACGACGTTGCCGGCCCGCAGCGCGGCGAACACGATGGCCCGCTCGTCCCCGGAGCCGTCCACGAACAGCGACCCCGGCGCCTCGCCCCAGTGCGACACCATCGCCGCCCGCAGGTCGGCCGGCAGCGTGTCGAAGAACCGCCGGTAGTCGGCGGCCGGGATGCGCACCGGGTTGCCCGAGAGCTGCTCCTCGGTCAGCCAGTCGGCGTCCTGCCCGCCGGCGGCGATGAGCGCGTGGACGAGCGCGTCGCCGTCGAGGTCGGCCACGCCGGGCAGCGCGTCGGGCCCGTCGAACGGGCCGATGTCGTAGCCCTGGCCCTGCATGGCGGCCAGCAGCCGCACCACCGAGGCCGGGGTGTCCAGGCCGACGGCGTTGCCGATCCGCGCGTGCTTGGTCGGGTAGGCGCTGAGCATGAGCACGATCCGGCGGTCCCGCGGCGCCACCGACCGCAGCCGCGCGTGCGCCACCGCCGTCCCCGCCACCCGGGCCGCCCGCTCGGGGTCGGCGACGTAGTGGGTCAGGCCGTCGGCGTCGGTCTCCTTGAAGGAGAAGGGCACGCCGATCAGCCGGCCGTCGAACTCGGGGATCGCGACCTGGTTGCCCACGTCGAGCGGCGAGAGGCCGTCGTCGTCGGCCAGCCAGTCGGCCCGCGAGCGGGTCAGGCACAGCCCCTGGATCACCGGCACGTCGAGCGCGGCGAGCTGGCCGACGTCCCAGGCGCCGTCGTCCCCGCCGGCCTGCGCGGTGGCCGGGCGCGAGCCGCCGGCGGCGAGCACGGTGACGACGAGCGCGTCGGCGGTGCGCAGCACGTCGAGCAGGTCGTCCGGGACGCTGCGCAGCGAGCTGCACGAACACCGGCAGGGCCTGCCCGCCGGCGTCCTCGACCGCCGAGCAGAGCGACTCGACGAAGGCGGTGTTCCCGGCCAGGTGGTGTGCCCGGTAGTAGAGGACGGCGATGCGCGGGCCGCTGCCGGACGACGACCGCTGCAGCACCCCCCAGTCCGGCGCGACCGACGGCGGGTCGAAGCCCTCGCCGGTGAGCAGCACGGTGTCGGAGAGGAACCGGTGCAGCTGGACGAGGTTGTCCGGGCCGCCCTGCGCCAGGTAGCCGTGCGCCTCGGTGGCCACGCCCATCGGCACCGTGGACAGCTCCATCAGCTCGGCGTCGGGGACCTGCTCCCCGCCGAGGACGACGACCGGCGCGGGCCCGGCCAGCAGCGGCGCGAGCACCTCCTCGTACTGCCGCCGTACGCCGAGGATGCGGACGACGACCAGCTGCGCGCCCTCGGTCAGCGCGGCGGTGCCGTCGTCGCCGAGCCGGACGGGGTTGCCCAGCCGCCAGTCGGCGCCGCTGGCGCGGGCGGAGAGCAGGTCGGTGTCGCTGGTGGACAGCAGGACGAACACGCGGTCAGACGCTACCGCCCGTGCCGCGGCCGCCGTCCGGCTCACAGGGAACCGGCAGGTCAGCCGGTGCACGTCGGTGGCCCGGGCCGGGCAGGGGCGGCGTCTGCCGACCACCGTCCACGGGGGACACCACGACTCCCGACCGCACTACTCCGCGCCGAGGGCGGTCACTCCGCGCCGAGGGCGGTCACTCCGCGCCGAGGGCGGTCACTCCGCGCCGAGGGCGGTCACTCCGCGCCGAGGGCGGTCACTCCGCGCCGAGGGCGTCGGCCACGCGGTGGTGCACCGTCGCCTCCGCGGCGCGGCTCTGCCGCTCCAGCGTGCGGGCCAGCGCGCGGCGGGCCCACCCGTTGGCCGGCGCGAGCTCGACCAGCCGCAGCAGCGACTCCTCCGCCCGGCGCAGCTGCGCCGAGCCGAAGTAGCTGCGGGCCAGCAGCTCGAGCGCCGCCTGGTTGCCGGGCTCGGCCTCGACCAGCGGCTCGAGGAGACGCGCGGCCTCGACGGGCTGACCCATCGAGAAGAACAGGTCGGCGCGCAGGTACTCCGAGTGCAGGTCGGTCTCGAACGGCTGGGTCATGCCCGCACAACGGCGTCGCCGGGAGACGTCTTCCCGAGATCACGACACGCCCGGCCGCATGTGGGACGAGGAAGTCCGGATCGACCTGCATCCGGACGCCACTCAATTGGGAACAACCGGTGCCAGCGCCACCCGACCCGAGGAGCCCGCCATGGCCCTGTCCCTGCACCGCCACCGGACGGCCGGCCGCACAGTGCCGGCCGCCCCGCCCGCGGACGCGCACCCCGCCCCGGAGCCACCGGCCCCGGCACCGGAGACACCCGCGCCGCAGATCCCCACCCCCCGGACGGCCGGGCGCGGCAGCCGCGTCTACGCCGTCCAGCGCACCGGCGCGTTCGTCGTCGCCGGGGTGATCGCCGTCTTCGGCGTCCTCGGGTTCGCCAACGGCCTGGCGTTCTTCTCCACCGACGGCGAGCGGATCCTCGGCCTGTCCTCCAACGGCCTGCTGTCGACCATCTCGATCGTCACCGCGGTCGTGCTGGTCGTCTCCGCCTTCCGCAGCCCCCGCACCGCCTCGACGATGATGATCGTCATCGGCGTGCTGTTCCTGGTGTCGGCACTGGCCAACCTGGCGGTGCTCAACAGCGACCTCAACGTCCTGGCCTTCGGGCTGAGCAACGTCGGCTTCTCCGTCGTAGCCGGGCTGGTGCTGCTGTTCCTCGGCGCCTACGGCCGGGTGAGCGGCAACCTGCCGGCCGACAGCCCGTACGCGCGCGAGCCGGCCGACGGCGAGGTCTCGCCGGTCTCCCCCGACGAGTACCCGTCGACGCCGGCCGAGTTCGCCGCCGAGCGGGCGATGCGCGACGCCGAGGTCGCCGTCGTGCAGCACATCGCGTCCTTCGAGCAGCGGCGCCGGGTGGCCGCCATGGCCCAGGTGCAGACCCGCAAGGAGCGCCGCGAGGTGTGGATGTCGTTCGACCGCGCCCGCCGCGACGCCTGACGCCAGGAGGGTCGTGGCACCCGCGACATAACCTCGCGGGTGCCATGACCTCCTCCCCCGCACGCCTGCGCGCCGACGCCTGTCCCGGTGCCCTGCAGACCCACTCCGCCGCCGACGGGGAGCTGGCCCGGGTGCGCGTGCCCGGCGGCCTGCTCACCGCCGGCCAGCTGCGGGTGCTCGCCAGGGCCGCGCGCGACCTGGGCGACGGGGCACTGGAGCTCACCAGCCGGGGCAACCTGCAGCTGCGCGGGCTGGCCACCGGGGCGGCGGCGGCGCTCGGCGACCGCCTGGCCGCCGCCGGCCTGCTGCCGAGCGAGAGCCACGAGCGGGTGCGCAACGTGCTGGCCAGCGTGCTGACCGGTCGGGCCGGGGGGCACCTCGACGTCCGGCCGTGGGTGGCCGCGTTCGACGCCGGGCTGCGCGCGGACCCGTCGCTCGCCGCGCTGCCCGGCCGCTTCCTCGCCACCCTCGACGACGGCCGCGGCGACGTCACCGGCCTCGGCGGGGACGTCGGCCTGCTCGCCCTCGACCCGGGCACGGTGGCCCTGACGCTCGCCGGGTCCGACAGCGGGCTGCGCGCGGCACCCCGGGACGCCGTCGACCTGGCGCTGGGCGCCACGCGCGCCCTCCTCGCCGAGCGGGCCGCGCAGGGGGACACCGCCTGGCGGCTGGCCGAGCTGACCGACGGCCCGGCGCGGGTGGCCGCCCGTCTGCCTGGCCCGCGCGCGGCCGCCGTCCCCCCGCCCCCGGCTCCCGCGACGGGTCCCGTCGGCGCGGTGACCCAGCGGGACGGGCGGACGGCGCTCGTCGGCGTCCTCCCGCTGGGCCGGCTGACCGCCGAGCAGGCCGACCTCCTCGCCCGCCTGGGCGGGGAGGTCCAGCTGACGCCGTGGCGCAGCGTCGTCGTCCCCGACCTCGCCGAGGACCGCGTGGACGACGCCGCCGTCGACCTGCACCGGACCGGCGTCGTGTTCGACGCCGGGAGCCCGTGGACGCGGGTCACCGCGTGCACGGGGCGACCGGGGTGCGCGAAGTCGCTGGCCGACGTCCGTGCCGACGCGGCCGCGGCCGTCGCCGCCGGGACGGTGCCGGACGTCGCGCGGCTGCACTGGGCCGGCTGCGAGCGCCGGTGCGGCCGCCCCCGCGGCGAGGTCCTCGACGTCGTCGCGACCGGCGAGGGCTACCGCGTGGGTGGAGCCCTTCCTCAGTCGTCCGCGGGGTAGCGGGCCCCGGCCGCGACCTCCGTGCCCTCGGCGAGCTGCGCCCGGCGGCCGAGCAGCGCGACGTCGCCGTCCCCCCCGACCGTGCAGCCGCGGCCGACGTCCACGCCGTCGTCGACCACCGCGCGGGTCACCGTGGCACCGGACCGCACCCGAGCGCCGGGCAGCAGCACCGAGTCGACGACGGTGGCGCCGGCCTCGACGACCACGCCGGGTGAGAGCACCGAGCCGCGCACGTTGCCCGAGACCCGGGTGCCGCCGGAGAGCAGGCTGTTCTCGATCTGGCCGTCGTCGAGCACCCGGGCCGCGCTGTGCCGGCCGCCGCGGGTGTGCACCGGCCAGGCCGGCTCGTCGAGGTCGATCGGCGGTTCGGCGGACAGGAAGTCGCGGTGCGCCTCCCAGTACGACGAGACCGTGCCGACGTCGCGCCAGTAGCCCTGCAGCGGGTACGCCCGCGCCAGGCCGTCACGGGTCTGCGCCGGCAACAGGTGGGTGCCGAGGTCCTCCAGCCCGTCCTGGCCCACCTCCGACTGCAGCTGCTCCAGCCGGTCCAGCGTCGGCCCGGGGCTGAAGACGAACACCTCGTTGGTGGCCGTCGTCGTCGCCGGCTCGTCGGGCTTGTAGGCGTAGCCGCTCACCCGGTCGCCGTCGACCTCGACGATCCCGTAGCGGGCGGCGTCGTCGGCGGCGACCTCGGTGGTCACCATCGTCACCTCCGCACCCGACCCCAGGTGCGCCTCGGCGACCTCCCGGTAGTCCAGCTTGTAGACGGCGTCGGAGCTGACGACGACGAGCGCGTCGGCCCCGTACTGACGGATGAGGTCGGCCTGCCGCCACAGCGAGTTGGCGGTGCCGGTGTTCCACCCGCCGCGCTCGGTGCCCTGGAACGGCGGCAGCGTCATCAGCCCGCCGGTCGTGCGGTCGAGGTCCCACGGCCGGCCGTTGGCCAGGTGGTCGGCCAGCGAGGTCGGGTGCTGCTGGATCGACACCCACACGTCGGCGATCTGCGAGTGCTCGCAGTTGCTCAGCGGGAAGTCGACCAGCCGGTAGACGCCGGCGAACGGGACGGCGGGCTTGGCGCGCTGCTCGGTGAGCAGCTCCAGCCGGCCGCCGGCGCCGCCGGCCAGCACGAGGACCAGCACACGGGGAAGGGCCATGCCGAGCCGCTACCCGGTGCGGACGCGACGTAGCCTCCTGCCCGATGTACGAGTACGAGAAGGACGGCGCGGAGATCTACCGGCAGTCGTTCGCCACGATCCGCGCCGAGACGGATCTCAGCGGCCTCCCCGACGACGTCGCCCGGGTCGTGGTCCGCATGGTCCACGCCTGCGGGCAGGTCGACCTCGTCGACGACGTCGCCTTCAGCCCCGGCGTCGTCGCCCGTGCCCGCGAGGCCCTCGACGCCGGCGCCCCGGTCCTGTGCGACGCGACGATGGTGGCCTCCGGCGTGACGCGGCGGCGGCTGCCGAAGGACAACGACGTCGTCTGCACGCTGGGCGACCCGCGGGTGCCGGCGCTGGCCGCCGACCTGGGCACCACCCGCACCGCCGCGGCGCTGGAGCTGTGGCGCGACCGCCTCGAGGGCGCCGTCGTCGCCATCGGCAACGCCCCGACCGCGCTGTTCCACCTGCTGCAGATGGTCGCCGCGGGCGCGCCGCGGCCGGCCGCCGTCCTGGGCATCCCGGTCGGGTTCATCGGCGCCGCGGAGTCCAAGGAGGCGCTGGCCGCCTCCGACCTGGAGTTCCTGGTCGTGCGCGGACGGCGGGGCGGCAGCGCCATCACCGCCGGCGCCGTCAACGCGATCGCGAGCGACGTCGAGTGACCGGCCGCCTCTACGGGGTGGGCCTGGGCCCCGGCGACCCCGAGCTGGTCACGGTCAAGGCCGCCCGGCTGATCGCCGCCGCCGACGTCGTCGCCTTCCACGCCGCCCGGCACGGCCGCTCGGTCGCCCGCGCGGTGGCCGCCCCCTACCTGCGCCAGGGGCAGGTCGAGGAGCTGCTGGTCTACCCGGTCACCACCGAGACCACCGACCACCCCGGCGGCTACCAGGGCGCGATCGACGAGTTCTACGAGGCGGCCGCGGCCCGGCTGGCCGCGCACCTCGACGCCGGCCGCGACGTCGTCGTCCTCGCCGAGGGCGACCCGTTCTTCTACGGGTCCTACATGCACATGCACAAGCGGCTCGCGCACCGCTACCCGACCGAGGTCGTGCCCGGCGTGACCAGCGTCAGCGGCGCCGCCGCGGCGGTCGGCCGGCCGCTGGTGGAGCGCGACGAGGTGCTCACCGTGCTGCCGGGCACGCTGCCGGTGGAGGAGCTCGCCGAGTGGCTGGCCACCACCGACTCCGCCGCCGTGCTGAAGCTGGGCCGCACGTTCGGCGGCGTGCGCGAGGCGTTCGACGCCGCCGGGGTGCTCGACCGCGCCCTCTACGTCGAGCGCGCGAGCAGCGACCGGCAGCGCACGATGCCGCTGGCCGACGTCGACCCCGAGACGGTCCCCTACTTCTCCCTCGCGCTGCTGCCCAGCCCGCTGACCGGGCCGGGGAACGTGCCCGCGCCCCGGGACGACGAGGCGCGCACCGGGGAGGTCGTGCTGGTGGGCCTGGGCCCGGGCGACCGGTGCTGGACGACGCCGGAGGCCGCCGACGCGCTCGCCTGCGCCGACGACCTGGTCGGCTACGGCCCCTACCTCGACCGGGTGCCGGCCAACCCGCGGCAGACCCGCCACCCCAGCGACAACCGGGTGGAGGCCGAGCGGGCCGCGCACGCGCTGGAGCTGGCCCGGGCCGGACGGCGGGTCGCGGTGGTCTCCAGCGGCGACCCGGGCGTGTTCGCGATGGCCGCCGCGGTGCTGGAGGTCGCGGCCCGGCCGGAGCACGCCGGGGTCCCGGTGCGGGTGCTGCCGGGGCTGACCGCGGCGCAGGCGGTGGCCTCGCGGGTCGGGGCGCCGCTCGGGCACGACTTCGCCGTGATCAGCCTCTCCGACGTCCTCAAGCCGTTCGACGTCGTCCTCGACCGGCTGCGCCATGCCGCGGCCGCCGACCTGGTGGTCGCGCTGTACAACCCGCGGTCCAGGGCGCGCCCGCACCAGCTCGGCGAGGCGCTGACCGCGCTGCGCGAGGTGCGCAAGCCCGACACGGTGGTGGTCGTCGGCCGCGACGTCGGCGGGCCGCAGGAGTCCGTCGTCGTCACCACGCTCGGCGAGCTCGACCCGGAGACGGTCGACATGCGCTGCCTGGTGCTCGTCGGGTCGTCGCAGACGCGGGTGACGCCGTCCGGGCAGGTGTACACGCCCCGCCGGTACCCGGCCTGAGGGAATGCCGGGCCGGTCGATGGCCTTGGCAACGGTCGTGCCGACCGACCGACTCTCCCGCCCGGCCGCGTTCTGGTCGGTGGCCGTGCTGCTGGTGCTGGTGTTGGCCGCCTCCGGCGTCCCCTCGCCGCTCTACCGCGTCTACCAGGAGCAGTTCGGGTTCGGCCCCGGCGTCCTGACGCTGGTCTTCGGCATCTACGCCTTCGCCCTGCTCGCCTCGCTGCTCGTGGTGGGCGGGCTGTCCGACCACGTGGGACGGCGGCCGGTGCTGGCCGGCGGGCTGCTGCTGCAGGCGGTGGCGATGGTGGTCTTCCTCGCCGCCGACGGCGTCGGCTGGCTGCTCGCTGCGCGCGTGCTGCAGGGGCTGTCCACCGGTGCGCTCACCGGCACCATGGGCGCCGCGCTGCTCGACCTCCAGCGCGGTGACCGCCCGCTGGGGCCGCTGGTCAACAGCGTCTCCCCCGGCCTGGGCCTCTCCCTGGGCGCGGTCGGCGCCGGCCTGGCCATCGAGGCCGTCGCCGAGCCGCAGCCCTGGGTGTTCGGCGTGCTCACCGTCGTCTTCGTGCTCGGCGCGGGCCTGGCGTACGCGCTGCCGGAGTCCTCGCCGCGGCTGCCCGGCGCGCTGGCCTCCCTGCGCCCGCAGGTCGAGGTGCCCCGCGCGCAGCGGCGGCCGTTCCTCGTCGCCGTCCCGTGCCTGGTGGCGCTGTGGGCGATGGGCGGGCTGGTGCTCTCCCTCGGCCCGTCGCTGACCGCCGGCGTCTTCGGCCTCACCGACCACCTGGTCGGCAGCCTGCTGATCCTCTGCATGCAGGGCGCCGCGGCCGCCGGCGGCGTGCTGGCCCGCGACCTCGCGCCGCGCCGGGCCATGGCCGGGGGCTGCCTGCTCTTCGTCGTCGCCGTCGGTGCGCTGCTGGTCTCGCTGGTCACCGGCGCCGCCTGGCTGTTCTTCGTCTCCGCCGGTGCCGCCGGCCTCGGGTTCGGCGCGGCCTTCCTCGGCGCGGTCGCCACCGTCACCGCCGGGGTCGCCCCGGGCCGCCGGGCGGGGCTGCTGTCGAGCATCTTCGTGGTCGGCTACCTCGGCTTCAGCATCCCGGCCATCGCGGCCGGCATCGCCGCGGGCGCCGTCGGGCTGGAGGTGGCCGCCGAGGTCTACGGCGCCGTCGTCATCGTGCTCGCCGTCGCCGCGGCGGTCGGGCTGCGGCTGGCGGGCCGCGCCCCCGCCGCCGTCCCGGCCGAGGAGTCCGCGGAACCGCTGGCCGCCTGACGGTCGAAGCACCGAGATGCCGGCCTGCCGACCCCGGGCGATCCGTCGGGACGCCCCGACGGAGGACGCGGCAGAACGGCCTCTGCGGGCGAGGCCGTGCCGCTCGGATCACGCCCGGAGGCCGGCGAGCCCGTCGTAGGCGGCCATCACGAGCTCCAGTCCCCGGTCGTCGTCTGCGGGTTCGCGCATCTGGTTCGTCACGTAGGCCACCGTCATGCGGCTGTCGGGATCGAGCACGACCAGGGAGCCGCCCCAACCGCCCCACCCCAGGGTGGTGCCGAACAGCCCGTAGCCCAGCCCGTACCGGACCGGCATGCCGAGGATGCGGTCCTCGCCGCGCACCTGCTCCTCGCGGGCACGGTCACAGCCGGCCCGCGACAGCAGGCGCACCCCGCGCACCTCTCCCCCGCAGGCCACCACCGACTGCACGAGGGCGACCGAGCGGGCGTTGCCGAAGCCGCTCGCCGCGGGGATCTGGGCACGGCGCCAGGCCACGCTGTTCCCGTCTCGGACCCGCACCGGGGTACCGGCGGTAGCGGTGGGGGTGCTGCCGCCGGCGCTCGCGACGTGCTCCTCGTCCCGTCCCGCCGGCGGGACGCTCCGCGCCACCCGGTGGTCGTGCTCGGCGGGGAGTCCGATGTGGAAGTCCGCACCCAGCGGTCCGGCCACCTGCTCCTCGAAGAACTCACCGACGCTGCGGCCGGTGATCCGGCGGACGACCTCACCCACGAGGAACCCCTGGGTGAGCGAGTGGTACCCGACCGCGCTCCCCGGTTCCCACCGCAGGGCCTGCGCGGCCAGACGTGCCGTGGCGGCCGGCCAGTCGTACAGGTCCTCGATGGGCCCGGTCCAGTCGGGCAGGCCCGCGGAGTGCGAGAGCACGTGCCGCACCAACACCTCGTCCTTGCCGGCCGCCGCGAACTCGGGCCAGTACCGGCCGACCGGTGCGGCGAGATCGAGGTCGCCGCGGTCGGCGAGGACCAGCGCACACAGTGCCGTCATGGTCTTGGTGACCGACCAGACGTTGGTCAGGGTGTCCTCCTGCCACGGGACCGTGCGGACCCCGTCGGCAAAGCCACCCCAGACGTCCACCACCGGCTCACCGTCCACGACGACCGACACCGACCCGCCCACGTCCCCCTCGTCCAGGAAGCCGGCCAGCACAGTCGGCACCGCGGTGAACAGGTCGTCGTACGAGCCCTGCACGTCAGCCACGGACAGTACGAGCCCACACCCGGCCCGGCCGGGGCAAGCGGGTTTCCGGCCAGGCCGCCGGCGGGAGGGCTCGGGCGAGAGGTCGCCCGGTGCTCGACGGGTCGGCCCCTCCGGGCGCAGCCGGCGTCCACGCCCGCCGGCGCCACCTCAGGACCGGGCGCGGCCCACCGCCGCGCAGTAGCGGTCGTGGTCGGCCCGCGCCTCGGCCAGCGGCGCCAGCACCTCCTCGTCGGCCACCTCCCCGATCCGGGCGGTGAGCCGCTTCCGCGCCGTCCGCGCCCGGCGTCTGGCCCCGGCGGCGACCAGAGGCCGGCAGACCAGCGCCAGCAGCAACCCGGCCAGCAGCCCGCCGACCAGCAGCAGCGTGGGCAGCGGGATCCCCTGCACGCGCGGCAGCGGGACGACGTCGTCGAGCTGCAGCAGCCCGAGCCCGGCCAGCGCCAGCAGCCACAGCGCCCCGACCAGCGCGGTCAGCGCCAGCAGCCACTGCAGGCCGCCGACGGCGCGCTGCCACAGCGGCGTGCGGTCCGGGCCGAGGTCGGTGCCGGCGACGGCGCGGTCGAGCCGGTCGGCCAGCCGCTCCCCGGTGTCCTCCGACGTCCGGCGCAGCTCGTCGCGCCAGGCCTGCGGCAGCCCCCGCCCGGCGTCGTCCCGGGCCCGGCGAAGCGCCGCGTCCATGCCGGCCCGCTGCACCGCCCCGGCCTCCGGCAGCGAGGTGCGCACCCGCTCGTCGCCCAGGTGCAGCCGGCCCAGCGGGTCGGCGCGCAGCTTCGACGTCCAGCGCAGCACCGGCCAGCCGGTGTGCGCGACCCCGCTGCGGCGGGCCGAGCGCTCGACGGCGGCCACCACGGCCGGCACCCCGGCGGCGTCGGCGAGGGCCCCGGTGAGCTCCTCGCGCGCGGCCCGGTCGGGACCGCGGTCGCGGCCGGCGTCGGGAGCGCAGTGCGCGGCCAGGGCGCCGGCCGCGGCCCGGGCGTCGGCGGTGAGCCGGTCGGTGGCCGCCTTGCGGGCCCCCACCCGGCGGGCCAGCTCACGGCGCAGCTCGGGCAGGCCCAGGCCGGTGCGCGCCGCGGTGAGCAGCACCGGCGTCCCGGCCAGCCCCTCCTCGTCGAGCAGCCGGCGCAGGTCGGCCAGGCACGCGGCGGCGGCCGCCTCGTCGAGCCGGTCGACCTGGTTGAGCACCACGAGCAGCACCCCGGAGTGGCCGGCCAGCGGCGCGAGGTAGCGGGTGTGGACGGCGTCGTCGGCGTACTTCTGCGGGTCGAGCACCCACACCAGGACGTCGACCAGCTGCACCAGCCGGTCGACCTCGAGCCGGTTCTCCAGCCGCACGCTGTCGTGGTCGGGCAGGTCGAGCAGCACCAGGCCGTCGAGCGCCGGGTCGGGGTCGTCCACCCGGTGCCGGCGCGGCACCTCCAGCCAGTCGAGCAGCCGGTCGGCGCCGTGCTCCCCCCACACGCTGGCGTGCGCGACGCCGGTGGTCGGCCGCCGCACCCCCGGCGTGCTCACCTCGGCCCCCGACAGCGCGTTGAACAGCGTGGACTTCCCGCTGCCGGTGGCCCCGGCCAGCGCCACGACGGTCGCGTCACCGAGGGCCTCGCGGGCCCCGGCCTTGGCCAACAGGGAGCGCGCGGTGCCCACCTCGGGCACCTCCAGCCGTCCCTCGGCCACCCCGACGGCCTCGCGCAGCGCGGCCAGCCGGTCGGCGAGCGAGAGCTCGCGGGCCCTCACGCGGCGGCCCTGCGCGCGGCGGTCAGGGCGGCGACGGCGGCGCGCAGCCGGTCGGCGGCGTCGTCGGCGGGTGCCGCCTCGGCCAGCAGGTCCTCGAAGCGGTCCTCCTCCCAGCGCAGCAGCCGGTCGGCGCGCGCGTCGAGGTCCTCGCGGGCCCGGGTGGCCAGGGAGCGCACCGCGGCGTCGCCGAACACCGCCTCGAGCACCCGCTGCCCGACCGCCGTCGTCCCGCCGGCGATGGCCAGCTCCGCGCCCGACAGCCCCGCCGTCGAGGCGAAGACGGCGACCATCACCACCGCGCCGGCCCCGTTGACGCCCCACGACAGCAGCCGCGCCTGCGATCGCTTGCCGGCGCCCTCCTCGCGGACCAGCTCCAGCACGTACCCCTGCCAGTCGCGCACCTCCTCGGCCGCGACGGGCGCGAAGTCCGGCGAGACGCCGCCGAGGTCCTCCTCGCGGCCGGCCAGCAGGCCGGGTCCGCCGGGCAGCGCCCGCCAGGCGGTCACCGTGCGGTCGGCGGCCCGGTCGGCCTCGGCCCGCAGCAGCGTCTCCACGCCGGACTCCAGCGCGCCCTGCAGCGAGTCCGACGACGTCGGCCGGCCGGTCAGCGCGGCGGCGAGCCGGTCGCGCAGCCGGCCCACCTGCGTCTGCAGCGAGCGCATCCACTCACCGGTGCCGACGAAGTCCTGCCAGCGGGCCAGCACCTCCCCCCGCAGCAGGCTGCCGTTGCCCACGCCCTCGCTGACCGCGTCCCGCGCCCCGTCGTAGGCGGCGTCCGCGGCCGACCGAAGCGCGTTGGCCGCGGCGGCCTGCTCGTCGACGCCCGCGGCCACGCCGGCGACCCGCCCGTCGAGGCTCTCCAGTGCGCCGGCCAGCGTCTGGCGGACGACGGCGGCACGCTGCTCCTGGTCGGCGGCCAGCCCGCGCAGCCAGTCGCGCAGCGGGGCGACCTGGTCCTCGGGCAGGAACCCGTCGACCAGCGGCCGCTCCTCGACGACGAAGAGCCGGGCGCTGCCCAGGCCGCCGCGCTGCAGCATCGCGGCGAGGTCGGCGGCCACCTCGGTCACCGCCTCGGGGGGCGTCCGGTCGAGGACGACGGCCAGCGCGGTGCCGCGCTCCTGCGCCGTCCGCAGCAGGTCCCAGGGGACGGCGTCGGCGTAGCGGGCCGCCGTCGTCACGAAGACCCACAGGTCAGCGGCCGACAGCAGCTGCCCGGCGAGGTCGCGGTTGGCCTCCACCACCGAGTCGACGTCGGGGGCGTCGATCAGCGCCAGCCCCGCGGGCAGCGCCTCGCTGGCCACCAGCCGCAGCCCGCCGGCCACGTCGCCGGCGGCGGCGCCCTCGCCGGTCGTGCGGGCCAGGCCGGGCAGGACGCGGTCACCGGAGAAGGCCGCGCGGTCGACCGGTGAGCACACGAGCACGGGTGCCCGGGTGGTCGGCCGCAGCACGCCGGGCGTGGTGACCCGGGCGCCCAGCACGCTGTTGACCAGCGTGGACTTGCCCGCGCCGGTCGAGCCGCCGACCACCGCGAGCAGCGGCGCGTCGAGGTCGCGCAGCCGCGGCAGCAGGTAGTCGTCGACCTGGTCGACCACCGCCCGGGCGGTGCGCGCCGTGGCGTCGCGGGACGGGGTCGCCAGACCGAGCGGAGCGGCGGCGACGGCGTCGCGCAGCTCCTGCAGCGCGTCGGTCAGCGGGGGCGCGGTCACGTGCCGGTACTAGCCCGGACGGGGCCTCCCTAGTCCCGGCCCGGTCCCCCGGCGCAGGTCAGCGCAGGACGGCGTCCAGGAACCCGTGCACCCGCTCCCGCAGCTCGGCGGCCCGCTCCTCCCCGACCTCGGCCGGGTCGCGGTCGCGCAGCCACGGCGGGATCTCGGTCCGCGCCCGCGCGGCGCAGCCGAGGTCGGCGCAGACGTAGGTGCCCACCGTGTTGCCGTTGCGGCCGGCCTCCCCCGCCCGCCGGGCGGTGAACAGCGACACGGCGTCGCCGGACTGCGTCGACTGGCAGAGCAGGCACATCACGCTGCGGCGGGCCGACATCCGCGACTCCGCCGCGCGCAGCGCGATGCCGACCGGCCGGCCCTCCCGCTGCACCACGAGATAGCCCCGCAGCGGTGCCTTGGGGTCCCGCCAGCCGAGCACCTCCAGCTCGTCCCACGGCAGGTCGGCGAGGTCGCGCGGGAGGGTGGCGGAGTTCGCCTCGCCCTTCGAGCAGTTGACGAAGGAGCGCCGCACCTGCTGGTCGGTCATCGGTTCCACGAGGAGCCAGTCTCCGTTCCGGCACCGGTCCGTCTCAACCGGTTTGTCCACGCCCGCGCCTCCGCCACGGTGGCGGCCACCTCCGCGCCGGAGGGCAGCGGCGGGCGGCGGACGAGCACCACCGGCAGCCCGAGCTGCCGGGCGGCGACCAGCTTCGCCTCGGTCATGGCGCCGCCGGAGTCCTTCGTGACGACGACGTCCACCCCGTGCCCGCGCATGAGGGCCACCTCGTCGGCCACGGTGAACGGCCCCCGGGCCAGCAGCAGCACCGCCCCGGCCGGCAGCGGCTCCTCGGGCGGGTCGATGCAGCGCACCACCACCCGGCCGGTCAGCCCGGCGAAGGCGCCCACGCCCTGCCGGCCCGTCGTCAGCAGGACCGTCCCGGCGTCGCGGACGGCGTCGGCCGCCGCGGCCAGCGAGTCCACGTACGTCCACCGGTCGCCGGACCCGGGCGTCCAGCCCGGGCGCTGCAGGCGCAGCAGCGGGATGCCGGTGCGGGCGGCGGCCGCGGCGGCGTTCGCGGTGATCCGGGCGGCGAAGGGGTGGGTGGCGTCGACGACGGCGCGCGGCCGGTGCCCGGCGAGCCAGGCGGCCAGGCCGTCGGCGCCGCCGAAGCCGCCGACGCGCACCTCCCCCCGCGGGAGCCGCGGGTCGGCGACCCGGCCGGCCAGGCTGGAGAGGACGTCGACGCCGTCGGCGACCAGCGCCGCGGCCAGTGCGCGCGCCTCGCCGGTGCCGCCGAGGACGAGCACCCGATCGGTCACCACCCGCCCGGTCACTCTGCGCCGCCGGGGATCATGGGCCCGTGAGCAGGGACGGCGCCGGCGGGCTGCGGCACGGCTGGACCACCGGCGCGTGCGCGACGGCGGCCACCACCGCCGCCTACACCGCGCTGCTCACCGGCGAGTTCCCCGACCCGGTGACCATCGACCTGCCGAACGACCGGCACCCGGCCTTCGCACTGGCCACGGAGTCCCTCGCGACCGGTGCCGCCACGGCCGGCGTCGTCAAGGACGCCGGCGACGACCCCGACGTCACCCACGGCGCGCTGGTGTCGGTGTGCGTGACCCACGGCGAGCCCGGCCGCGGCGTCGTCTTCCGCGCCGGTGAGGGCGTGGGCACGGTGACCAAGCCCGGCCTGCCACTGGCGGTCGGCGAGCCGGCGATCAACCCGATGCCGCGGCAGTTCATCCGCGAGCACGTGGCCGCGGTGGCCGCACGGTACGGCGGCAGCGGCGACGTCGTCGTCGAGGTGTCCATCGAGAACGGCGCGGAGCTGGCGCGGAAGACGTGGAACCCGCGGCTGGGCATCCTCGGCGGGCTGTCGGTGCTGGGCACGACCGGCGTCGTCGTCCCGTACTCGTGCTCGTCGTGGATCGACTCGATCCGCCGCGGCATCGACGTCGCCCGCGCCGCCGGGCACCGGCACGTGGCCGGCTGCACCGGCTCGACCAGCGAGGCGACGGTGCAGGCGCTCCACGGCCTGCCCGAGGACGCGCTGCTGGACATGGGCGACTTCGCCGGCGCCGTCCTCAAGTACCTGCGCCGCCACCCGGTGCCGCGGCTGACCGTGGCCGGCGGGATCGGGAAGCTGGCCAAGCTGGCCGACGGCCACCTCGACCTGCACTCGGGCCGCTCCCAGGTGTCGTTCGACTCGCTGGCCGCCCGGGTGGCCGGCGCGGGCGGCGACCCGGCGCTGGTCGAGGGCGTCCGCGGGGCCAACACCGCGCTCGACGCGCTGCGGCAGTGCCAGGCGGCCGGGGTGCCGCTGGGCGACCTGGTGGCCGCCGGTGCGCGGGAGACCGCGCTCGGCGTGCTGCGCGGTGCGCCGGTGGCGGTCGACGTCGTGGTGATCGACCGGGCGGGGAACGTGGTCGGCCGCGCCTAGAGGGAGGACCCCGCTGCCCTCCACCGCTCGCACGCTCGCGGCGGGACCCTGCAGCGGGGCCGCAGCGGAGTCCTCCGACCGCAGCGTGGCCGTCATCGCGGGCGGGTGGTCGAGTACAGGTGGCTGTCGGGGAACTGCCCCGCGGTGAGCACCGGGCCGACGACCACCACCGCCGTCCGCCGCACCCCCGCGGCCTCGACCTGCCCGGCGATGTCGGCGAGCGTGCCGCGCAGGACGAGCTCGTCGTCGCGGCTGGCGCGGGCGACGACGGCGACCGGCCCGTCGTCGCCGTAGTGCTCGGCGAGCTGCGGCGCGAGCTCGGCGATCCGCTGCACGGCCAGGTGCAGCACGAGCGTGGCGCCGGTGGCGGCGTAGGCGGCCAGCTCCTCCCCCGGCGGCATCGGCGTGGACCGGGCCGACGTCCGGGTGAGGACGACGGTCTGTCCCACCCCGGGGACGGTCAGCTCCCGCTTGAGCGACGCCGCGGCCGCCGCGAACGCCGGGACCCCGGGGACGACGTCGTAGGGCACGCCGGCGGCGTCGAGACGGCGCATCTGCTCGGCCATGGCGCTGTAGACGCTCGGGTCGCCGGAGTGCAGCCGGGCGACGTCGAGGCCGGCCCGGTGGGCGCCGACCAGCTCGGCGGTGATCGCGTCGAGGTCGAGGTCGGCGGTGTCGACCAGCCGGGCGCCGGACGGGGCGGTGTCGAGGAGCTCGCGCGGCACCAGCGCGCCGGCGTAGAGGCAGACCGGCGCGCTCGCGATGATCCGCGCCGCCCGCAGCGTGACCAGGTCCGCGGCCCCCGGGCCGGCCCCGATGAAGTGCACCGTCACCAGCGGGTCACCGACCAGATCGTCACGGGCATCGCGGGCTTCCAGCCGGTGAACGACCCGACCGGCTCGGCGCGCTGCACCTCGACGCGCACCAGCTCCCCGCCGACCTCGGCGTGCCACCGGGCGAGCACCGCCTCGCTCTCGACGGTGACGGCGTTGGCCACCAGCCGGCCGCCCGCGGGGAGCGCGTCCCAGCAGGTCTCGACCAGCAGCGGTGTGGTCAGCCCGCCGCCGACGAACACCGCGTCGGGCGCGCCCAGCCGGGACAGCACCTCGGGCGCGTGCCCGTGCACGACGCGCAGGTACGGGACGCCGAGGCGGGCGGCGTTGCGGGCGATCCGCGCGGCCCGCTCGGCGGAGGCCTCGACGGCGACGGCGCGGCTGGTGGGGGCGGCGCGCATCCACTCGATGCCGATCGAACCCGCACCCGCGCCGACGTCCCACAGCAGCTGCCCGGGGACGGGAGCCAGCCGGGCCAGCGTGACCGCCCGCACCTCCGACCTCGTCAGCTGCCCGTCGGACTCGTAGGCGCCGTCGGGCAGGCCGGGGGTGGTGGGCAGCGGCGCGGTGCCACGGTCGGCCCGGCACTCGACGGCCGTGACCACCAGCGCGGGCGCCGGCTGCGACCAGGTGGCCGCCGTCCCGGTGCGCACCTCCTCGTCGGGGCCGCCGAGCCCGCCGAGGACGGTGACCCGGCTCTGCCCGTACCCGCGGCCGGCCAGCAGCGCGGCCACCTGCGCGGGGGTGCCGCCGTCGGAGCCGAGCACCAGCAGCCGCGCCCCGGGCTGCACGTGCGGGTGCAGCAGCTCCACCGGCCGGCCGACGACGCTGACCACGTCGGCGTCCTCGACCGCCCAGCCCAGCCGGGCACAGGCCAGCGACACCGACGACGGCGCCGGCAGCACCCGCACGCGGTCGGCGCCGAGCAGCCGGGTGAGGGTGGTGCCGATGCCCGACAGCATCGGGTCGCCGCTGGCCAGCACCACCACGGCGCGGCCGGCGTGCTCCGCGAGCAGCCCGGGCAGCGCCTCGGTGAGCGGCGAGGGCCACGGCACCCGCCCGGCGGTCACCTCCGGCGGCACCAGGCCGAGCTGGCGGGCGCTGCCGAGCAGCACGTCGGCCCGCTCGACCTCGGCCCGCGACGTCGGCGCCAGCCCGTCCCACCCGTCGGCGCCGATCCCGACCACCACGACGGGGGTCGCGGTCACGACCCCGCTCACGCCGGCAGCTCCCCCTCGGGCCCGGCGGCCTCCGCCAGCAGCCGCTCGCGCTGGTCCTCGGGCAGCCGGTCCACGTAGACGACGCCGTCGAGGTGGTCGACCTCGTGCTGCAGGCAGCGCGCGGCCATGCCGGTGGCCTCGATCGTGACCGGCCTCCCCCTCACGTCCACGCCGTCGACCCGGGCGCGGAAGGCCCGCGGCAGCTCGGCGTAGGGGCCCGGCACCGACAGGCAGCCCTCCTCGGTGACCTCCTCGGCCGGTTCGCCGTCGGCCGGCGGCAGCAGCGTGAGCGACGGGTTCACGACGTAGCCGACGACGTCCTCGCCGCGGGCGTCGGGGCAGTCGATGACGAACACCCGCGCGTCGACGCCGATCTGGTTGGCCGCCAGGCCCACCCCGTCGGCCTCGCGCATCGAGGCGAACATGTCGAGCACCAGCCGGCGCAGCCGCTCGTCGAAGTCGGTCACCGGCGCGCACGGGCGGTGCAGCACCTCGTCGCTGCCGTACGTGACGATCGGCCGGGCGACGCCGTCGTAACGGCCGGGCAGACGCATGCGGCGATCCTAGGAAGCGCCCTGAGCGGCCGACCGGGCGCGCGTCGGCCGCTCAGGGCGCGGTGCGACGCGGTGCGACGCGGTGCGACGCGCACGGTGTGCACGGACCGCCGTCCGCGGGCCCGGCCGGTCGCGGTGTGTGCACACGTCGCGGTCCGCGCCGGGGGCCCTGGGCAGGATGGGCGCCGTGCTCGACCACCGCGGGACCGGCCGCCGGGACCTCCCCACCGCCCTCGGCCTGGCGCTCGGCGCGGGTGCGGACCTGCTGCTGGCCGACCCGCGGCGGCACCACCCGGTCGCCGGTTTCGGCACGGTGGCCGCGGCGCTCGAGCGGCGGGTCTGGCGGGACTCGCGGGCCGCCGGCGCCGGCTACGCGGCGGTCCTCGTGGCGGGCGCGGCCGCCGCCGGGGCGGCCGGGACCCGCCTCACCCGGGACCGGCCGGTGGCGCGGACCCTCACCGTCGCCGCGGCCACCTGGACGGTGCTGGGCGGCACCTCCCTCGGCCGCGCCGCCACGGCGATGGCCGGCGTGCTCGAGGCCGGTGACCTGCCCGCCGCCCGCGGCCTGCTGCCCACGCTGGCCGGGCGCGACCCGAGCGTGCTGGACGCCGGGGAGCTGGCGCGGGCCACCGTGGAGTCGGTCGCGGAGAACACCTCCGACGCCGCCGTCGCGCCGCTGGTGTGGGGGGCGCTCGCCGGACTGCCCGGTCTGCTCGGGTACCGCGCGGTCAACACGCTCGACGCGATGGTCGGCCACCGCTCACCGCGCCACACCCGCTTCGGCTGGGCCGCCGCCCGCGGCGACGACGTCGCCAACTGGCTGCCCGCCCGGCTGACCGCCGCGCTCACCGCGGCCACCGCCCCGCTGGCCCGGGGCTCGGCGCGCGGCGCGCTGCGGGTCTGGGTCCGCGACGGCGCCGCCCACCCCAGCCCCAACGCCGGCCGCTGCGAGGCGGCGGCGGCCGGTGCGCTGGGGCTGCGGCTGGGCGGGCGCAACGTCTACGGCAGCCGGGTCGAGGACCGGCCGGTGCTGGGCGAGGGCCGGGCCCCCGGCAGCAACGACGTCGTCCGCGCCGTGCGGCTGTCGCGGGCGGTGTGGCTGGCCGCCGCGGCCCTCGCCGCGGCGAGCAGGCTGGCCCGCCGCGGCTGAGGACGCATCCGGGCCGGGGACGTGCGCGGGCCCCGCCCGTGCAGGGCGCCGCGCGGCTCCGGGAGGACGGGGAAGCCGGCCGGGTCGGTCCGCGGGTGGCTGGCCGGCGGGTCCGCCGGGCCGCGGCCGCCGCGGACGGCGACGACGAGCGTGGCGACCGACAGGCCGCCGAGCGCGAGCAGGAACAGCAGGACGAGCACTCCACCGGGGGTCATGACCGAACAGTGGCACCACCGGACCTGGACGGGACCAGTCCAATCCGGCATGGTGGTCTGCATGCCACTTCCCGGCGAGCAGTCCACCGCGGCGGAACTGGCCGCACTGGTCGGCCCCCTCGACGAGCTGCCCGGTTCCCGCTACGCCGGCCTGGCCCGCCGCGTCCGGGAGCTGGTGGCCCTCGGCCGGCTGCCGGTGGGCACGCGGCTGCCCGCCGAGCGCGACCTGGCCGCGGCCCTGGCGGTCAGCCGGGTCACCGTGGCCTCGGCCTACCGGCTGCTGCGCGAGGAGGGGCACGCGAGCACCCGGCACGGCGCCGGCACCGTCGTCGAGGCGCCCCCGGCCGACCCCGTCTGGAGCGCCCCGACCACCGACCCCGCCGTCCTCGACCTCGCGCACGCGGCACCCGAGGCCGCTCCGCAGCTGCTGCCCGCCTACGAGCGGGCCCTCGCCCGGCTGCCCGCGGTCCTGGCCGGCCACGGCTACGCGCCCAGCGGCCTGCCGGAGCTCCGGGCCGCGATCGCCGACCGCTACACCGCCCGCGGCCTGCCCACCGACCCCGAGCAGGTCGTGGTCACCGCCGGCACCGGCGACGCCACCGCCCTCGTCGTCGACGCGCTGCTGCAGCCCGGCGACCGGGTGCTCGTCGAGCACCCGACCTACCCGGGGGCGCTCGGTCTGGTCACCGCCGCCGGGGGCCGCTGCGTGCCCGTGGCCGTCGACGCCGCCTCCCCCGACGCGGTGGTGGGCGCCGCGCACCTCGCCGTCCGGCAGAGCAGCCCGCGGATGGCCTTCCTCATGCCCGACTTCTCCAACCCCAGCGGCGCGCGCCTCTCGGCGGCCGGCCGCCGCCGGCTGGCCGCCACGCTGTGGCAGCAGGGCGTGCTCACCGTCGTCGACGAGGTGACCGCCGAGCTGTGGCTCGACGACGACGGGCCGCTGCCGCCCTACGCCGCCGGCCTGCCCGACGCGGCGACGGTGACCGTGGGCGGGCTGTCCAAGGCGGTCTGGGGCGGCCTGCGGATCGGCTGGCTGCGCACCGACGCCGCGCTGGCCGCCTCCCTGGGCGCCGCGCTCGGCCGCCGGCAGCTCTCGGTCGGCGCGCTCGACCAGCTCACCGCCGCGGTCCTCGTCCGCGGCCTCGACGAGGTGCTCGCCCCCCGCCGCGCCCTGCTCCGCGAGCGCCGCGACGTGCTGCTCGCCGAGCTGGCCGCCCGGCTCCCGCACTGGTCGGCGCCGCGGCCCTCCGGCGGGCTGTCGGCCTGGTGCGCGCTGCCGCCCGGGCCCGGCTCGGCCGCGCTCGCCGCCGCCGCCGCGCCGCTCGGGCTGGTGCTCGCCGAGGGCCGCGCCTTCGGCACGGGGACGGCGTTCGACGACCACGTGCGGCTGCCGTTCACGCTGCCCCCGGACCAGCTGCGCTCGGCCGTCGCCACGCTGGCCGCCGTCGACGCCGCACTGCGCACCGGCCCGCCCGTGCGCTCCCCGGCCCGGCCGGTCACGGTCGTGTGAACACGCCGTGGAGCCGGTCCGAGGGCGTGCATCGGGACCGCCGGACGGCTACCGTCAGGGGCGTTCCGAGCGGCCGGCTCACCCCGGCATCCCGCGGATGGTCGAACACACGGCTGCGCGGCGCTCTCCCGGGCCCCGCCCGGCGCGCGTCACCGGAGCACGCCATGACGTCGACCCAGTCCCGTGTCATCTCCCGGCACAGCACCCCGTCCCCGCGCACGGCCACGCCCCTCCCCCGCCCGCCGGCGCCCACGCCCCTGGGCAACCGGCGCACCCGCGTGGCCGGCCGCTGGCGCTACGACCGCACCACCGGCGAGTGGGAGTGGTCGGAGGAGATGGCCACGCTGCACGGACTGGGGCTCGAGGGCCCCGGGCCGTGCACGGAGAGCCTCGTCGCCGCCCTGCACCCCGACGACCGGCCGCGGGCGATCGACGCGCTCTCGGGCGCGGCGACCGGCGCGGAGGCCTTCTGCCTGCAGGTCCGGCTGCAGCGCGAGCACGGCCCCGACCGTCCCGTCCTCTTCCTCGGCGAGCCCCAGCTCGACGCGGACGGCGCGGTGACGGCCGTCGAGGGCGTGGTGGTCGAGGTCCCGCGGCCGGCGACGCCGGCCGACGACCGGATCCGCGACCTGGAGACCGAGGTGGGGCAGCTGCGCACGGCCATGGCCAGCCGGGCGCCGATCGAGCAGGCCAAGGGCGTGCTCATGCTGCTCACCGGCTGCGGTGACCAGGTGGCCTTCGACCTGCTCGCGCACATCTCCAGCCACACCCACCGCAAGGTGCGCGAGGTCGCCGTCGACCTCGTCGCCTCGGCGTCCGGTCACGGCACCCTGCCCCCCGACATCCGGGCGATCCTGCGCGACGCCTGCCCGCCCGGCCGGCCCGTGCCCTGACCCGTCTCCCCGTCCCCGGTCGCCCTGCCTCCCCGGTGACCGGGGCCGCGGGGGAGGATGCCCGGGACCGGGACGGGGTCGCCGACGCCGGCCCCGTCCGAGCGAGGGGAGGCCGGCGTGTTCTACCTGGTCGTGCGGTTCGTGCTGCGGCCGCTGTTCTGGCTGGTGTTCCGGCCTCGGGTCACCGGGCGGGCCAACGTGCCGACGACCGGGCCCTTCATCATCGCGAGCAACCACCTGTCGTTCATCGACAGCATGGTCATCCCCCTCTCGGCGCCGCGGCGGGTCGGCTACCTGGCCAAGGCCGAGTACTTCACCGCCCCGGGCGTCGGCGGCTGGCTGACCCGCAACCTGTTCACCGCCCTCGGGGCGCTGCCGGTCGAGCGGCAGACGCACCGGGCGGCCCAGGAGGCGCTGGACACCGCGCTCGGGGTGCTGCGCGCCGGCGGCGGCTTCGGCATCTACCCCGAGGGCACCCGCTCCCGCGACGGCCGCCTGGCCCGGGGCAAGACGGGCGTGGCCTGGCTGGCGCTGACCGCCGACTGCCCAGTGGTCCCCGTCGGCGTCCGCGGCACCGACCGCATCCAGCCGGTGGGCTCGCGCTGGCCCCGGCCGCACCGCTTCTCCGTCACCTTCGGCGAGCCGCTCACCTTCCCCGAGCACCGCGGCCAGGCCGGCAGCAACCGGGTCCGCCGCGAGGTCACCGACCGGGTCATGGAGGCGATCGCGGAGCTGTCGGGCCAGGAGAAGGCCGGTTGGGGCCGGGGGAGGGCCGCCTCGGGCACGCCGCGCGGGGTCTCGTGAGCGGCGCCCTGCTGGTCGCCGGGACGACGTCGGACGCCGGCAAGTCGGTCGTCACCGCCGGCATCTGCCGCTGGCTGGCCCGCCAGGGCGTGCGGGTGGCGCCGTTCAAGGCGCAGAACATGAGCAACAACTCGGTGGTCACCGCCGACGGCGCCGAGATCGGCCGCGCCCAGGTCATGCAGGCCGCCGCCGCCGGCGTCGAGCCCGAGGCGGCGATGAACCCGGTGCTGCTCAAGCCCGGCGGGGAGGACGCCAGCCAGGTCGTCGTCCTGGGCCGGCCGGTGGCCGAGGTGACGGCGCTGTCCTACCGGCCGATGAAGGCGGCGCTGCTCGAGCAGGTGCTCAGCTGCCTGGCCGACCTGCGCGCCCGCTTCGACGTCGTCGTCTGCGAGGGCGCCGGCTCCCCCACCGAGATCAACCTGCGGGCCGACGACATCGCCAACATGGGGCTGGCCACCGCCGCGGGGCTGCCGGTGGTCGTCGTCGGCGACATCGACCGCGGCGGGGTCTTCCCGGCGCTCTACGGCACGGTGGCGCTCATGCCGCCGGGCGACCAGCGGCTGGTCGCCGGGTTCCTCGTCAACAAGTTCCGCGGCGACGTCCGGCTGCTGGCGCCCGGCCTCGACCGGCTGGCGGCGCTCACCGGGCGGCCGACCCTCGGCGTCCTGCCGTGGCTGCCCGGCGCGGCGCTCGACGTCGAGGACTCCCTGGGCATCCCCACCGGCGTCTCCTCCGCCGGCCCGCCCCACGGCGAGGACGTGCTGCGGGTGGCCGTCGCCCGGCTGCCCCGCCTGTCCAACTCCACCGACGTCGACGCGCTGGCCGCCGAGCCCGGCGTCCTGGTCCGCTTCGTCACCCGCCCCGAGGAGGCCGCCGACGCCGACCTGCTGGTCCTGCCCGGCAGCCGGGCGACGGTGGCCGACCTCGGCTGGCTGCGCGCCACCGGGCTGGCCGACGCGGTGACCCGGCGGGCGGCCGAGGGTCGGCCGGTGCTCGGCATCTGCGGCGGGCACCAGATGCTGGCCCGCACCATCACCGACGACGTCGAGTCGCGGGCCGGCGCCGTCGCCGGGCTCGGGCTGCTCCCGGCCGACGTCCGGTTCGCGCGGGCGAAGACGCTCGGCCGCCCGGCCGGGGAGGCGCTGGGGCACCCGGTGCGCGGCTACGAGATCCACCACGGGGTGGTCACCTACGACGAGGCCGGCGCCGAGCCGTTCCTCGACGGCGGCCGCGCCGGGCCGGTGTGGGGCACCACCTGGCACGGCGCGCTGGAGAACGACGGGTTCCGGCGGGCGTTCCTCGCCGAGGTGGCGCGGGCGGCCGGACGGCGCTTCGTCCCGGCGCCGGGGACCTCCTTCGCCGCGGTGCGCGAGCAGCGGCTGGACGCCCTGGGCGACCTGGTGGCCGAGCACGCCGACACCGGCGCGCTGTGGCGGCTGGTCGAGCAGGGGCCGCCGGACGGCCTGCCGCTGCTGCCGCCGGGCGCCGGGCTCAGCCCGCGCTGACCGCCTCCAGCCGGGCCCGGACGTCGTCGGGCCACGGCACGGCGGCGCCGCCCACGGTGGCGACGTAGGTGTTCCGGACGACGCAGCACACCCGCTCGCCCACGCGGACGGTGAACCGCACGGTGACGCTGGTGCGGCCCAGCCGCTCGGTCCGGGCGTCGACGGTGACCGTGTCGCCCCAGCGGGCCGGCGCGGACCACTCCAGCGCGCTGGCCTTGACCACCGGGTCGGCCCGGGTCACCAGGTCGTCCCACGGCAGCCCGGCCGAGGACCACCACACCATCGACGCCTCGTCGGCCCAGACCAGGTAGTGGGCGTTGAACACCACCCCCTGCTGGTCGCACTCGACGAAGCGGACCGGGGAAGCTCCAGGACACGGACACGTCCGGGGACGGTAGCGGGGGCTACCGTCCCCCCGTGCAGGCCGACGGCTCCCCCGACCCCGTCCTGGCGTCCTACCGGCCGCCCTCGCAACTGGTGATGGACAAGGAGGTCGACCACCTCGACGCCCACTGCCGCGCCTTCGTCGAGCTGGCCCCGTTCGCGGTGCTGTCGACCGCCGACGCCGCCGGCGCACCGGAGGTCTCCCCCCGCGGCGGCGACCCGGGCTTCGTCAGGGTGCTCGACGAGCACCGCCTGGCGCTGCCCGACCGGCAGGGCAACAACCGGCTCGACAGCCTGCGCAACGTGGCGGCCAACCCGCAGGTGGCGCTGCTGTTCCTCGTGCCGGGCGTCGAGGAGACCCTCAAGGTGTTCGGCGCCGCCGAGGTGGTGGCCGCCGACGCCCTCGACGTCGACCTCACCGAGTTCGGCCGGGCGCCCCGCTCGGTGCTCGTGGTCACCGTGCAGCGGGCCTACCTGCAGTGCGCCAAGGCGGTCATGCGCTCGGGCCTGTGGGACCCGGCCGCGCGGGTGGAGCGCTCGGCCCTGCCGCCGTTCGGCGTCATGATCCGCGACCACTGCCGGCTGGAGACGCCGCTGCCCGACGACGCGACGATCCGCGCGGAGCTGGCCCTGGAGCTCTGACCTGTCGGTGGCCGGTGCCAGGCTGCGGCCATGGCGACCGACTTCCAGGTGGTGATCGACGCCGCCGACCCGCACGCCCTGGCCGACTGGTGGGCCGAGGCGCTGGGGTGGCAGGTGGAGCGGCAGGATGAGGCGTTCATCCGGCGGATGGTCGACACCGGCGCCGCCGCCGAGAGCGACACCACCACCCACCGTGGTGCGCTGGTGTGGGCGGTCGGCGCGGCGATCACCTCACCGGACCCGCACCGGCCGCGGGTGCTGTTCCAGCGGGTGCCGGAGGCGAAGACCGTCAAGAACCGGCTGCACCTGGACCTGCGGGTGGGCGCGGAGCGGCGGGAGGCCGAGGTCGCCCGGCTGGTCGGCGCGGGCGCCACCGAGCTGTGGCGCGGGGCGCAGGGCCCCTCCGAGTGGGTGACGCTCGCCGACCCCGAGGGCAACGAGTTCTGCGTCACCTGACGCCGGCCCGCGGCGGGGACCGTCAGCCGAGACGGACGTCGCGCGCCAGCCGGCGGTAGGCGATGGTGCGCTCGGTGACGCGGCGGGCGCGGCGGCGCCGGGGACCGCGTCCGGTGCCCAGGTAGCGGGCGTCCTCGACGAGCTGGAACGCGGCGAGGACGCTCGCCCGCACCTCCCGCGGACGCGGACCGGTCGGGATCACGGGCTGGGCCGAGGTCATGGGAGCCCCCTCTCCCGGGGCGCCGGCGACCCACGCCCTGTGCCCCGTGGCGACGATGGTGCCCGCGCGAGGGCCACCTGAACCGGTACCGACACGAATTGGTACTGGTGTGACGAACGGGACGAGCGGGACCTCCCGGGCCGTCGCCGGCACCTCGCCGGGCCGCGCCGGTCCGTACGGTGCGGGGATGGACCGCCCGCGCCGTCTCGTGGACACCCTCGTCCGGCTGGTGCGTGCCGCCGCGCCCCGGTCCCGTCCCCCGGCGGGGCGTCCGGCCGCTTCGGCGCCCGCCGGCATCGACGTCGCCTACCGGCCCCGCGCCGACGGCCGGCCCGACCCCGGCGAGGTCGTGTGGGCCTGGGTGCCCTTCGACGAGGGGGACGGCCGCGGCAAGGACCGCCCGGTGCTGGTGCTCGGCCGGCGCGGCGACGAGCTGGTCGGGCTGGCGCTGAGCAGCCAGGACCACGACCGCGACGCCGCCGACGAGGCCCGCCACGGGCGGACCTGGATGGACGTCGGCACCGGCGGGTGGGACAGCCGCCACCGGCCGAGCGAGGTCCGGCTCGACCGGCTGCTGGTGCTCGACCCCGGGCGGGTCCGGCGGGAGGGCGCCGCGCTGGACCGGGAGGTGTTCGACCGGGTGGTCACCGCCGCCCGCCGCACCCAGGGCTGGTGACCGGTCCGGCCGCCGCGGGCGCCGGTGCCGGCGGTCACCGGCCCAGGCGAACAGCCGTCAGTCGGCCGCGGACTCGTCCCGCGCCACCTGCCGCACCGGCGGGCGCAGGTGGTAGACCCCGGTCTGCCCGGGCAGCGGGTGCAGGTCGTAGCGGGAGACGACCTTGGGGCCGTCGTGCAGGTGCACGTGGGTGACCGTGGGCAGCGGGTCGCCGTGGCGGGCGGCGCGGACCTCGACCCGCCCGTCGAGCGGGCCGCCCACGAAGAGCAGCACGGTGTCCTGGGCGTCCTCCTGACCCACTCGCTCGGGCACCCCGGACGGCTCGACGTCGGACAGGTCGCTCCCCCTCCTGGCTGCGCTCACCCGGTCGAGGGTAGGCGCCCGGACGACGGGATCAGTCCTCCCGGCGCCCCAGACGTCGGGCCACCAGCGGAGCGCTGAGCAGCATGACGAACAGCCGCAACACCTGGACGGCGAGGACGAAGGTGGCGTCGGCCCCCGTGCCGGTGGCCGTGGCCAGCACCGCGTAGAGCCCGCCGGGCGTCGTCGCCAAGTAGGCATCGAGCCTGGTCACGCCGGTGGCCGCCGAGAGGACGACGCCCAGCCCGGCACAGGCGACGACGAGGCCGACGATCACCGCCAGCGCCGGCAGCAGCGCCCGGCCGACGGTGCGCAGGCTGGCCACGGTGAACCGCAGGCCCACCTGCAGGCCGATGAGCACGAAGGCCGCCGCCTCGACCGGCCCGGGCACGGCGGCCCCACCGGAGAGCCCGCCGAGGTCGGCCGCGGCGGCGAGGAGCAGCGGGCCCAGCAGTGCCGGCACCGGCAGCCGCACCCGCCGGGCCAGCCACCCGCCGGCCACCGCGCAGGCGACGGTGAACACCAGCCCGGCCGGCCAGCCGGGCCCGGTCACCTCGACGACGGCGCCCCCGGCAGCGGGGTCGGCCCCGTAGACCGTCGTCGCGACCACCGGCATCGCGACGACGATGAGCAGCACCCGCAGGTACTGCAGGACGGCGACCATCCGGTCGTCGGCACCGAGGTCGCGGGCCATCGCGGTGATGCCCGAGGCGCCGCCGGCGATCATCGCGAACGCCCCGGTCACCGGACTGATCCCCGGCTGCAGCCGCAGCAGCAGCCCGGCGGCGACGGTGAGCAGCAGGGTGGCCACGGTGACCAGCAGCACCGGCAGCCACTCCTCGCCGATCGCGGCGAGGGTGTCGGGGTCGACCAGCGAGCCGATCGAGACGCCGACGACCGACTGCGCCGCGGCCGTCGCCGCCCGCGGCACGTCGAGCGGCCGGCGCCCGCCCAGGCCGCGCACCAGCCCGGCGAGCAGCCCGCCGAACAGCCCGCCCGACGGGACGCCGAGGCGGTCGAGCAGCCAGCCGGCGAGGACCGCACCGGCGAGGACCAGGGCGCCGTCGGCGAGCCGTCGCGGGTCGGGCCGGGGCATCCTCACACGCCGGCGATGCGGCGCAGCTCGGCGACGTGCGCGTCGAACGCCCGCCGCCCGTCCCGGGTGAGCGACAGGCTGGTGCGCTGGCGGGCCGCGACGGTCGCCTTGCTCACCCGCACGTAGCCGGCCTCCTCGAGCTGCTTGACGTGCTTGGACAGCACCGAGTCGCTCACGCCGACCTGGTCGCGGACGGCGGCGAACTCCATCGTGTCGACGGCGGCGAGCAGCCCGCAGATCTGCAGCCGCGGCGGTGGGTGGATGACCGCGTCGAAGTGCGGCGCGACCGCGGTCACGACTGCCCGCGCAGCTCGGCGACGTAGATCCGCGTCCACCAGCGGCTGACCAGGGCCAGGCCGATCCCGATCACCACGCCACCCACCGCCATCGCGCCACGCAGGTCGAGCAGGTACTCGGCGAACGCGGCGGCGCCCAGCACGACGGAGTAGAGGACCAGCCAGACGTGGATCGCCCGTCGCGTGGGGCCCTTCCGGAACCCGTGGACCCACAGGCCGGTCAGGCGCGTGTACAGCGCGATCATCCCGCGCATCGCCAGCACGAGGAGCACGAGCGCACCGAGGGTGACCCAGGTGCTCCGCAGCGAGTAGCTGGCGAGGAAGGCCGCGATGATCAGGCCGAGCAGCGCGTCGTACCACCAGGGCTGGACGACCCGCTCGGCCAGACGCGCCCGGTCCGCCTGCAGGGCGGCCAACTGAGCCGCCGCCGTCCGGTCGGTCACCTCATCGTTTTCCATGTCGGAAAGCATGGACCGCCGCTTTCCGACCCGTCAAGTCAGCGGCCCGGGCTGTCGGCGCGGCGCTCCGGCGTGGTTCCATGGGCGCCGCCACAGCGACGGCAGTGGAGGAAGCCCGGTGCGACTCCGGCGCGGTCCCGCCACTGTGACCCGGCAGCCGCCGGGGAGTCAGGAACTCCCGCCGTCGCCTCCTGCCACCTCCGGGCGTGGATACCCGGGGAGAGGACCCGTGCTCCCGCATGACGTACCCCTTCGGCGCCGTCGTCGGCATGGACGACATGCGGCTGGCCCTGCTGCTCAACGCCGTCTCGCCGGCCATCGGGGGCGTGCTCGTCCGCGGTGAGAAGGGCACGGCGAAGTCGACGACGGTGCGGGCGCTGGCCGCCGTCCTCCCCCCGGTGACCGTCGTCGCCGGCTGCCGGTTCGCCTGCGACCCCGCCGCCCCCGACCCGGCCTGCCCCGACGGCCCCCACGACACCGGCGTCCCCGGGCAGACGCGTCCGGCGCGGCTGGTCGAGCTGCCCGTGGGCGCCTCGGAGGACCGCGTCGTCGGCTCGCTGGACCTCGAGCGGGCGCTCACCGAGGGTGTGAAGGCGTTCGAGCCTGGGCTGCTGGCCGCCGCGCACCGCGGGGTGCTCTACGTCGACGAGGTCAACCTGCTGCACGACCACCTGGTCGACCTGCTGCTGGACGCCGCCGCGCTGGGCACCGCCTACGTCGAGCGCGAGGGCGTCTCGGTGCGGCACGCGGCGCGGTTCCTGCTGGTCGGGACGATGAACCCCGAGGAGGGCGAGCTGCGCCCGCAACTGCTCGACCGGTTCGGGCTCACCGTCGAGGTGGCCGCGCCCCGGGACCCGGCCGAGCGCGCCGAGGTGGTGCGTCGCCGGTTCGCGTACGACGCCGACCCGGCCGGGTTCGCGGCGGCCTGGGCCGCCGAGGAGACCGGGCTGGCCGTGCGGATCGCCGACGCCCGCGCCCGGCTGCCGCACGTCGTCCTCTCCGACGACGCGCTGCGCCAGGTGACCGCCGTCTGCGCCGCCTTCGACGTCGACGGGCTGCGTGCCGACCTGGTCACCGCCCGCGCCGCGATCGCGCACGCCGCGTGGTGCGGGCGCGACGAGGTCACCGAGGACGACGTCCGCGTGGCCGCCCGCCTGGCGCTGCCCCACCGCCGTCGGCGCGACCCCTTCGACGCCCCGGGCCTGGACGACGACACCCTCGAGCAGGCGCTGGAGGACTCCCGCCCCGACGAGGACCCGCCCCCGCAGGGCCCGGACGACGGCGGCGGCGCCCCTCCCCCACCCCCGTCCGGCGACGGCGGTGGCCCGGACTCCCCGTCGAGATCCCGCGATCTCGACGGCGGCCCCGCGGACGAGGAGCCGGGATCGCGCGATCTCGACGAGTCCGGTGGGTCGGCTCCGGCGTCCGAGCGGGCGGCGGTCGCGCCGGCCGACCCGTTCCGCGCGCGGCGGCTCGAGGTGCCCGGCGTCGGCGCGGGCGCGGCCGGACGGCGGTCGAAGGCGCGGGCCGAGCGCGGCCGGGTGGTGGGGTCGGTCCGCCCGTCCGGACCGGTGACCCGGCTGCACCTGGCCGACACCGTGCTCGCCGCCGCGCCGCACCAGGTCGCGCGCGGGCGCACCGGCCCGGGCCTGCGGGTCGCCCGCGAGGACCTGCGCCAGGCCACCCTGGAGGGTCGCGAGGGCAACCTCGTGCTGTTCGTCGTCGACGCCAGCGGCTCGATGGGCTCGCGCTCGCGGATGGGCGCGGTGAAGGGCGCCGTCCTCTCGCTGCTGCTCGACGCCTACCAGCGCCGCGACAAGGTCGGGCTGGTCACCTTCCGCGGCGGCGACGCGGAGCTCGCGCTGCCGCCCACCTGGTCGGTCGAGGCGGCCGCGGCCCGGCTGCGCACGCTGCCCACCGGGGGCCGGACGCCGCTGGCGGCCGGCCTGCGGCGCGCCGCCGAGGTGCTGCGGGTCGAGCGGGTGCGCGACCCGCAGCGGCGGCCGCTGCTCGTCGTCGTCACCGACGGCCGGGCCACCGGCGCCCGCGGCAGCGACGCCCTCGGCGCGGCCCACACGGCCGCCCGGCGGCTGGCCGGGGAGGGGACGGCGGCGGTCGTCGTCGACTGCGAGTCCGGGCCGGTGCGCCTCGGGCTGGCCGGCGTCCTCGGCAGCCACCTCGGGGCGCAGACCCTCCGGCTGGAGGAGCTGGCCGCCGAGACGCTCGCCGGCACCGTCCGCGCCGTCCGAGCGGCGGCCTAGGCATGCCGCAGGGACAGGTCGCGGTTCCCCCGCAGGACGGGCTGACGACGCGGCAGCGGCGCAACCGGCCGCTGCTCGCGGTGCACACCGGCGAGATGAAGGGCAAGTCCACCGCCGCGTTCGGCATGGCGATGCGGGCGTGGAACCAGGGCTGGTCGGTCGCGGTCTACCAGTTCGTCAAGAGCGCCAAGTGGAAGGTGGGCGAGGAGAACGCGCTCACCGCGCTGGGCCGGTTGCACGAGCAGACCGGCGAGGGCGGGCCGGTGGTCTGGCACAAGATGGGCTCGGGCTGGAGCTGGTCGCGCCGGCAGGGCACCGAGGTCGACCACGCCGCCGACGCCGCCGAGGGCTGGGCGCAGATCAAGCGCGACCTGGCCGCCGAGGCACACCGGTTCTACGTCCTCGACGAGTTCACCTACCCGCTGAAGTGGGGCTGGGTGGACGTCGACGACGTCGTCGAGACGCTGGCGAACCGGCCGGGCAGCCAGCACGTCGTCGTCACCGGCCGGGACGCCCCGCCGGCACTGGTCGACGCCGCGGACCTGGTCGTGGAGATGACCAAGGTCAAGCACCCGATGGACGCCGGCCAGAAGGGGCAGCGGGGGATCGAGTGGTGAGCAGCGACCGCGCTCTCCACCGTGGTCATCGGCGGCCGGCTGCCCGCGTCCGGCGTGTCGACGGCCGGGTGCCGGTGATCGGCGGGGAGCTGCGGTGAGCACCGCCGTCCCGCGCGTGGTCGTCGCGGCCCCGAGCAGCAACGCGGGCAAGACGTCGGTCGCCACCGGGCTGGTCGCCGCGCTGGCAGCCCGCGGGCTCGCGGTCTCCCCGCACAAGGTCGGCCCCGACTACATCGACCCCGGCTACACCGGGCTGGCCGCCGGGCGCCCCGGCCGCAACCTCGACCCGGTGCTGGCCGGCGAGGAGCGGATCGCCCCGCTGTTCCTGCACGGGGCCCGCGGTGCCGACGTCGCCGTCGTCGAGGGGGTCATGGGCCTGTTCGACGGCGCCACCTCCCCCGACGTCGCGCCCGGCTTCGCCTCCACCGCGCACGTCGCGCGGCTGCTGCGGGCGCCGGTCGTCCTGGTCGTGGACGCGAGCGCGCAGGCGCAGAGCGTCGCCGCGCTCGTGCACGGGTTCGCCACCTACGACCCGACCGTGCGGCTGGGCGGCGTGGTGCTCAACCGCGTCGGCAGCGACCGGCACGAGGAGATCCTCCGCGACGCGCTGGGGGCCTCGGGGGTGCCGGTGCTCGGCGCGGTCCACCGCCTCGCCGAGCTGGGCACGCCGTCGCGCCACCTCGGGCTGGTGCCGGCCGCCGAGCGGTCGGCCGAGGCGCTGGCCACCGTGCGGCGGCTGGGCGAGGTCGTGGCCGGCGCCGTCGACCTCGACGCCGTCCTGCGGCTGGCCCGTACCGCGCCCGCGCTCGACGCCGTGGCGTGGGACCCCGCCGCCGAGGTCACCGCCGTCCCCGGCCGGCCGCGGGTCGCCGTCGCCGGCGGTGCGGCCTTCACCTTCGGCTACGCGGAGAACGCCGAGCTGCTGGCCGCGGCCGGCGCCGAGGTGGTGACCGTCGACCCGCTGCGTGACGAGGCGCTGCCCGAGGGCACCGCCGGGCTGGTGGTGGGCGGCGGGTTCCCCGAGGTGCACGCCGAGGCGCTGTCGGCCAACGGGACGCTGCGCGCCGACGTCGCCGCGCTCGCCGCCCGCGGCGGGCCGGTCGCGGCCGAGTGCGCGGGGCTCCTCTACCTCGCCCGCGAGCTCGACGGGCACCCGATGTGCGGCGTCCTCGACGTCGCGACGGCGATGTCCCCGCGGCTGACCCTGGGCTACCGCGAGGCGGTCGCCGTCACCGACAGCGTGCTGGCCCCGGCCGGCACCCGGGTGCGCGGCCACGAGTTCCACCGCACGCACGCGCTGCCCGGCGCCGGCGCGACGCCGGCCTGGCAGTGGTCGGCGGCCGGCCCCGAGGGGTTCGTCTCCGGCTCGGTGCACGCCTCCTACCTGCACCTGCACTGGGCGGGGTCCCCGGCCCTGGCCGAACGGTTCGTGGCCGCCTGCGCGGCGGCCGTGCCGGAAGGGGTACGGCATGCACATCGCTGAGGGCTTCCTGCCGGCGCCGCACGCGATCGGTTGGACGGTCGCGGCCGCGCCCTTCGTGGTGCACGGCGCGCGGGCGGTGACCCGGGAGGTGCGCGAGCACCCGGAGTCCACGCTGCTGCTCGGCGCGGCCGGCGCGTTCACCTTCGTGCTCAGCGCGATCAAGCTGCCCTCGGTCACCGGGAGCTCCAGCCACCCGACGGGCACCGGCGCCGGGGCGGTGCTGTTCCGGCCCCCGGTGATGGCGCTGCTGGGCACGGTGGTCCTGCTCTTCCAGGCGCTGCTGCTGGCCCACGGCGGGCTCACCACGCTCGGCGCCAACGCGTTCGCCTTCGCCGTCGTCGGGCCGTGGGCCGGCTACGGCGCGTACCGGCTGGCGCGGGCGCTCGGTGCGGGGCTGCTGCCCGGGGTCTTCGTCGCGCTGGCGCTGGCCGACCTGGCCACCTACGTCACGACGTCGCTGCAGCTGGCGCTGGCCTTCCCCGACGCGTCCAGCGGGTTCGCCGGCGCGGCGGTGAAGTTCCTCGGCGTCTTCGCCGTCACCCAGGTGCCGCTGGCGGTGGCCGAGGGACTGCTCGGGGTCCTGCTGTTCCGGGTGCTCACGGTCAACGCCCGCCCCGAGCTCGAGCGGCTCGGCGTCCTGCGTCCCGAGCCGGCCCCGACGGAGGAGGCCGCGTGACCCGCCGCCGCCTGGTCACCGCGCTGCTCGTCGTCGCGGTGCTGGCGCTGCTCGCCCTGCCGCTGCTCCTCGACGGCGGCTCGACCGAGTACGCGGGCACCGACGGGCAGGCCACCGCGGCCATCGAGGAGTCGGGCTACCGGCCCTGGTTCCAGTCGGTGTTCTCGCCGTCGTCGAAGGAGGTCGAGTCGGGGCTGTTCGCGCTGCAGGCCGCGCTCGGCGGCGGGGTGCTCGGCTACGTGCTCGGCCGGTTGCGCGGCCGCCGGCAGGCCGAGCGCTCGCACGAGGACGGCCGCCCGTGAGCCTCTCCTCCCCCGTCATCATCGGCGGGTGGTCGTCCGTCGTCGGCGCGTCGGCGACCGGGTGCCGATGACCACGGGGACGACGGCGTGAGCGCGGGGCTGGCCGTCGACGACGCCGCCTGGGCCAGCGCCTGGCGCACCCGCGCGCCGCTGGACAAGCTGCTGCTCTGCGCCGGCCTGGTGGTCTGCGCGCTCGTCCTGCCGGCCTGGCCGGGCAGCGTGCTGGTCGCCGCCGCCGCCGTCGTCCTCGCCCTCGGCCCGGCCCGGGTGCCGGCCCGCACCTTCGGCCGCGCCGTGCGCTGGCCGCTGGCCTTCGTCGCCGTCGGCGCGCTGACCGCGGTCGTCTCCCTCGACGGCGCCGGGCTCGGCTGGGCGCCGGACGCCGCCGCCCGGGCCGGCTCGCTGGTCGGGCACTCGGTCGCCGGCGGCGCCGCGGTGCTGCTGCTAGCCACCACCACGCCGATGAGCGACCTGCTGACCGCCCTGCACCGGCTGCGCGTCCCCGCCGCCGTGGTCGAGGTCGCCGGCGTGACCTACCGGATGCTGTTCGTGCTGCTGGAGAGCCTGTCGACCATCCGCGAGGCCCAGGCCAACCGGATGGGCTACTCCTCGGTGCGCCGCTCCTACCGCTCCTCGGGAGCGCTGGCCGCCGCGGTGCTCACCCGCTCGTGGGACCGCGCCCGCCGCCTGCAGGAGGGCCTGGCCGGCCGCGGCCTGGAGACCGGCCTGCGGGTGCTGCCGGAGGCCCACCCCTCCTCCCGCGCCTTCCTCGCCGCCACCGCCGCCGGCCTGGCCGCGCTGGTGGCCGTCGGGCTGGCGGCATGAGCCACCGCAGCCTCACCGCCGAGGGGCTGGTCGTCGGCTACGAGCGCGGCCGCCGGGTGCTCGACGGCGCCTCGCTGAGCGTCCCGGCCGGGCGCCGGCTGGCCCTGCTCGGCGCCAACGGCTCGGGCAAGACGACGCTGCTGCGCTGCCTGTCCGGCGCGCTGCGACCCGACGCCGGCCGGGTCGCCGTCGACGGGGCGCTGCTGCGGCACACCCGCGGCGGCCTGCGGGCGCACCGGCAGGAGGTGCAGCTGGTCCTGCAGGACCCCGACGACCAGCTGTTCAGCGCCTCGGTGGCCCAGGACGTCTCCTTCGGCCCGCTCAACCTGGGCCTGCCCGAGGAGGAGGTCCGCGAGCGGGTCGCCGAGGCGCTCGCGCTGCTCGCCGTCGACGCGCTGGCCGGCCGGCCCACCCACCAGCTCTCCTACGGCGAGCGCAAGCGGGTCGCCATCGCCGGCGCGGTGGCGATGCGCCCGTGCGTGCTGCTGCTCGACGAGCCGACCGCGGGGCTGGACCCCTCCGCCGTCACCGAGGCGCTGGCCGCGCTGGCCCGGCTGCAGGAGTCCGGCTCGACGGTCGTCATGAGCACCCACGACGTCGACCTGGCCCTGCGCTGGGCCGACGAGGTGGCCGTCGTCGTCGACCGCCGGGTGGTGCAGGGCGCGCCCGAGGACGTCCTGGCCGACGACGGCCTGCTGGCCCGCGCCCGCCTCGACCGGCCGTGGGCCCTGACGGTCGGCGCGCGGCTGCGGGCGCTGCGCCTGCTGCCCGAGGGGCCCCTCCCCCGCGACGCCGCCGCCCTGCTGGCCGCGCTCCCCGGCGTGCCGACGTGGACGTCACCGTCGGCGTAGGGGCGGTGTCGGGGGTGCGGGCCGAGGAGGTGCTCGCCGCCGTCGACGCCGTCCTGCCGCCCGGTGCGCGCGTGACCGGCCTGGCGACCCTCGACGCCCGCGCCGCCGAGCCCGGGCTGGTCGCCGCGGCGGCGGCCCGCGGCTGGCCGCTGACCGGGCACCCCGCCGCCGCGCTCGCCGTGGTCGAGGTCCCCGCCCCCTCGGCCCGGGTGGCCGCGGCCGTGGGGACCGCCTCGGTGGCCGAGGCCGCGGCGCTGCTCGGCGGTGCGCGGCTGGTGGTGGGCAAGACGGCGCACGGCCGGGTCACCGTGGCGGTGGCCGCGTGACCGACCTCGACCACCACGGCGACCGCGACCTCGCGCCCGGCCTCACCGACCTCGCCGTCAACGTCCGCGCCGGTACCCCGCCGCCGTGGCTGCGGGACGTGCTGCGCCGCGCCCTCGACGACGTCGCCGCCTACCCCGACGCCGGCCCGGCGCGCGCCGCGGTGGCCGCCGCGCACGGCCGCGACCCCGCCGAGGTGCTGCTCACCGCCGGCGCCGCCGAGGCGTTCGTGCTGCTCGCACGGGCCCTCTCGCCCCGGCGCCCGGTCGTGGTGCACCCGTCGTTCACCGAGCCCGAGGCCGCCCTGCGCGCGGCCGGCCACCCGGTGGAGCGGCTGCTGCTGGAGCCGCCGCACTACCGCCTGCGGGCGGTTCCCGAGGACGCCGACCTCGTCGTCCTCGGCAACCCGACCAACCCCACGTCGGTGCTGCACCCGGCGGACGACGTCGCCGCGCTGACCCGCCCCGGCCGCGTGCTGGTCGTCGACGAGGCCTTCGCCGACACCGTCCCCGGCGAGCCCGCGTCGCTGGCGCACCGCACCGACCTGCCCGGCCTGCTGGTCGTGCGCAGCCTGACCAAGACCTGGGGGCTGGCCGGCCTGCGGGTCGGCTACGTGCTGGGGCCGCGGGAGCTGGTCGCCGCGCTCGCCGCCGCGCAGCCGCACTGGCCGCTGTCCACGCCCGCGCTGGCCGCGGCGGTCGCCTGCACGGCGCCGGCCGCCCGCGCGCAGGCCGGCGCCGCGGCGCGGGAGCTGGCCGCGCACCGCGCCGCGCTGCTGGCCGCCCTGCCGCGGGGGGTGACCGTCCTCGGGGAGCCGCGGTCGTCGTTCGTGCTGCTGCGCGTGCCGGACGGCGGGCGGGTGCGCGCGGCGCTGCGCGGGCGGGGCTGGGCGGTCCGCCGCGGCGACACCTTCCCGGGCCTGTCCCCCGACCATCTGCGGGTGGCCGTCCGCGACCCGGCGACCTCGCGTGCGTTCGCCGCCGACCTCGCTGCGATCCTGGGGGCCGAGGAAACCCTGGTCCCGATGCCGACGACGACGTCGCTGCCGGCCGCCGTCCCGGAGGAGCACCGCTGAGCGCCACGCCCGTCGACCCGCAGTCCGGCGTCGTCTACCCCGTCGGCCTGCGCCTGCTCGACCGCCGCGTCGTGGTGGTCGGCGGCGGCCAGGTCGCCCACCGCCGAGTGGCCGGGCTGCTGGAGGCCCGTGCCCGCGTGACCGTGGTCAGCCCCGAGGTGACCCCCGCGCTCGAGGCCCTGGTCGAGCCCGGGTCGCTCACCTGGGTGCGCCGCCGCTACCGGCCCGGCGACCTCGACGGCGCCTGGTACGCCGTGGCCGCCACCGACGACCCCGCCGTCAACGCGGCGGTGGCCGAGGAGGCCGAGGGCCTGCACGTCTTCTGCGCCCGCGCCGACGACCGCTCGGCCTCCAGCGTCTGGACCCCCGCCGTCGGCCGGCAGGGCGACCTGGTCGTCGGCGTCCACGGCGGCGGCGACCCGCAGCGGGCCGTCGGCGTGCGCGACGCCGTCGTCGCCGGGCTCACCGACGGCAGCATCCGGGACCGCGCCGCCCGCGAGCCCGAGGGCGGGCGGACCGGCAGCGTCGTGCTGGTCGGCGGCGGGCCGGGCGACCCGGGGCTGATCACCGTCCGCGGGCAACAGGCGGTCGCGCAGGCCGACGTGGTCCTGGCCGACCACCTGGCACCGCAGGGGCTGCTGGCCTCGCTGCCCCCGGAGGTCGAGGTCATCGACGCCTCCAAGCTGCCACGCGGGCGGTCGATGGCGCAGGAGCAGATCAACGCGCTGCTGGTCGAGCACGCGCTGGCCGGCAAGCGGGTGGTGCGGCTCAAGGGCGGGGACCCGTTCGTCTTCGGCCGCGGCATGGAGGAGCTCGAGGCGTGCGTCGCGGCGGGCGTGCCGGTCGAGGTGGTGCCCGGCGTGACCAGCGCGATCGGCGTCCCGGGCCTGGCCGGCATCCCGGTCACCCACCGCGGGCTGACCCACGAGTTCGTCGTCGTCTCCGGGCACGTGCCGCCCGGGCACCCGGCCTCGCTGGTCGACTGGCCGGCGCTGGGGCGGCTGCGCGGCACCATCGTGGTGCTCATGGGCGTCGACACCGCGGGCGCGATCGCCGCGGCGCTGGTCGAGCACGGGCGCTCCCCCGACACCCCGGTCGGCGTGGTCGCCGACGGGTCGACGACCACGCAGCGGGTGGTGCGGACGACGCTGGCCGGCCTGGCGCGGACGCTGGCCGACGAGGGCATCCGGCCCCCCGCGGTGTGGGTGGTCGGGGAGGTCGTCGCCCTCGGCGCCTGAGGTCTACGGTCCGGGCGCATGGGAGCCGTCGCCGTCCGCGCCACCCGCCCCGCCGCCGTCGTGCTCGCGCCGGTGCTGGCCGTCCAGGGCGCCGGCGTCCGCCGGCGCACACCCCTGCTGCCGGAGGCGGCCGGCCCCCGCGGCGGCGTCGTCGCCGGCGACGGCCCGCCGCTGACCGTGGCGGTCGTCGGGGAGTCGCCGGCCGCCGGCGTGGGCGTGGCCACCCAGGACGACGCGCTGGCCGCGCGCTTCGCCGCCGCGCTGGCCGGCCGCAGCGGCCGGGAGGTGCACTGGCGGCTGTCGGCCCGCACCGGGACGACGGCCGGGCGCGCGGTCCCCCGGCTGGTGCCCGCGCTGGCCGGGCCGGCCGCCGACGTCGTCCTGGTCCAGCTCGGGGTGAACGACACCCTGCGGCTGCGCTCGCGGGCGGCCTGGCGCCGCGACGTCACCGCGCTGCTCGACGCGCTGGCGCCGCTGGTCGCGCCGGACGGCGTCGTGGTCCTGGCCGGGCTGCCCGACCTGGCCGCCTTCCCGACGCTCCCGCAGCCGCTGCGCGGGGTGCTCGGGTGGCACGCGCGGGCGCTGGACCGCGAGCTCGACCGCCTCGCCGCCCGGCGTCCCGGGGTGCGGCACGCCCCGGCGCCCCCGCTGTCCGGTGCCGACCACTTCGCCGCGGACGGCTTCCACCCGAACGCGGCCGCCGTCCGCGAGTGGGCGACCGCCCTGGCCGGGATCGCCCTGGCCGGGACCGCCCTGGCCGGCTGACCCGGCCCGCGGCTTCAGATGTTGGCGCCGTCCGGTGGCGGGCCGTCGGGGAGCGGCGCGGCGAAGCCGCTGCCGTCGGGGCGGGGTGCCGGCATGCCGACGGTGTAGGAGGTCATCGACAGGGAGCCGTAGGCGTAGCCGTCGACCAGCACCTCCGCCGCCGTCCCGGTCGCCCCGGCCATCCCGGCCACGTACAGCAGCGGCAGGAAGTGGTCGGGCGTGGGGACGGCGAGGTCGAAGTCGCGGTGGCCGTCCAGGCGCGGGACGGCGCCCGGGTCGGAGAGCATCAGCTCCTTGGCGCGCTCGTCGAAGCGCTGGGCCCAGTCGAAGCCGGCGTCGGGCATGGCCCGGCTGACCCCGCCGAGGTTGTGCACCACGTTGCCGCTGCCGATGACCAGGACGCCGTCCTCGCGCAGCGGAGCGAGCGCCGCCCCCATCTGCAGGTGGTAGTCGGGGCTCTTGAGCGCGTTGATCGACAGCTGCGCGACCGGGATGTCGGCCTCCGGGAAGGCGTGCAGCAGCACCGACCAGGCGCCGTGGTCGATGCCCCAGCTGTCGAGGTCGGCGCCCACCCAGGTCGGGGAGACGACGTCGGCGACCTGCTCGTGCAGGTCGGGGAGCCCCGGGACGTCGTAGCGGACGTCGAAGAGCTCGGGCGGGAAGCCGAAGAAGTCGTGGATGGTGCGCGGCCGGGGCATCGCGGTCACCGCCGTGGCGTGCACGTACCAGTGGGCCGAGACGACGAGGATCGCCCGCGGTCGCGGCACCGCCTGCCCGAAGGCGCGCCAGGCCTCGGTGTAGCGGTTGCGCTCGAGGGCGTTCATCGGGTTGCCGTGGCCGATGAAGGCCGCGGGCATGAGGGTCATGCGGCTCTCCTCATCCGGCGGTCGAGGGGTGGACGGCGCCGTCCCGGATCCTCCCGCTCCGGGCCCGGTCGCGCGAGGTGCACCCGGCCGGTCGGCCGGCGTCGCTCGGGCCGGTCAGCCGGCGTTGCTCGAGGGCGGCACCCGCCGCAGCAGGGGCGACAGCCACCGGGCGCCGGGGCCCTCGGTGCCGGCGACGTCGCCGGGGTTGGACAGCGCGCAGGTCGTCAGCGACAGGCAGCCGCAGCCGATGCACGACGACAGCCCGTCGCGCAGCTGCTCGAGCGCCCGGATCCGCGCGTCGAGCCGGTCGCGCCAGCCCTGCGAGAGCCGCGCCCAGTCGCGGGCCGAGGGCGTGCGCCCCTCCGGCAGGGTGTCCAGGGCGGCGCGGATCTCCGGCAGGGTGAGCCCGACGTTCTGCGCCGCGCGCACGAAGGCCAGCCGCCGCAGCACCGACCGCGGGAAGCGCCGCGCGCCCCCCGCGGTGCGGGTGGCGGTGATCAGGCCCTGCGCCTCGTAGTGGCGCAGGGCCGAGGGCGCCAGCCCCGACCGGGCGGCCACCTCGCCGATCGGCAACCCGTCCATCCCGCCCCCTTGACCTCAAGTGCACTTGAGGTCAGAGCCTACGGCCATGACCCCTCGCACCGCACTCCTCACCGGCGCCTCGCGCGGCCTCGGGCGGGCCCTCGCCACCGCTCTGGACGCGCGCGGCTGGCGCCTGGTCGTCGACGGCCGGGACGGCGACCGGCTCGCCGCGGCCGTCGCCACCCTGCCCTCCCCCGACCTGGTCACCGCGATCGCCGGGGACGTCGCCGACCCCGCGCACCGCGCCGCCCTGGCCGCCGCCGTCGGCGACCGGCTCGACCTGCTGGTGAACAACGCCAGCGACCTCGGCCCCACGCCGTTGCCCCCGCTGGCCGAGCTGCCGCCCGCCGCGCTCGAGCGCGTGCTCGCGGTCAACACCGTGGCGCCGCTCGCCCTGGTCCAGGCCGTGCTGCCGGCGCTGCGGGCGGCCGGCGGGGTCGTCGTCGACGTCAGCAGCGACGCCGCCGTCGAGGCCTACCCGGGCTGGGGCGGCTACGGCGCCAGCAAGGCCGCCCTCGACCAGCTCACCGCCGTCCTCGCCGCCGAGCACCCGGAGCTGCGGGTGTACGCCGTCGACCCCGGCGACATGGCCACCGACATGCACCGGGCCGCCGCGCCCGAGGACGACGGCTTGCCGGAGCCGGGGAGCGTCGTCCCCGCGTTCCTCCGGCTGCTCGACGACCCCCCGCCCAGCGGCCGGCTGCGCGCCGCCGAGCTGCTCGTGGCAGGAGCGGCCCGGTGAGCACCTTCGTCCTCCCGCCCGGCCGCGAGGCTCCCGCGCCGCCGGAGCACCGCGGCCTGGCGCGCGACGCCGTCCGGCTCCTGGCCGTCCGCCCCGGCAGCCTCACCCACGCCCGCTTTGCCGACCTGCCCGACCTGCTCGACCCGGGCGACCTCGTGGTGGTCAACACCTCCGCCACGCTGCCCGCCCGCCTCGACGCCCGCCGCGCCGACGGGCAGCTGGTCCCGCTGCACGTGTCCACCCCGCTCGACGACGGCTCCTGGGTGGTCGAGGTCCGCCGTCCCGGCAACGACGGGCCCGAGACCGGCCTGGAGCCCGGCACGGAGCTCGCCCTGCCCGGCGGGGTCCGGCTGCGGCTGCGCACCGGCTTCCCCGACCCGGCGCGCCCGTCGCGGCTGTGGGAGGCCCGGCCCGAGCCCGCCGTCGCCCTCGTGCCGTACCTGGCCGAGCACGGGCAGCCGGTGCGCTACGGCTACCTGTCGGCGCCCGTGCGGCTCGACGAGGCGCAGAACGTCTACGCCACCGAACCCGGCAGCGCCGAGAACGCCAGCGCCGGGCGGCCGTTCACCGACCGGCTGCTCGTCCGGCTGGTGGCCCGCGGGATCCCGGTGGTCCCGCTGGTGCTGCACGCCGGCGTCTCCAGCCCGGAGCTGCACGAGCCGCCGGCGCCCGAGCGCTACCGGGTCCCCGAGGTCACCGCGCGGCTGGTCACCGCCACCCGGGCCGCCGGGCGGCGGGTGGTCGCGGTGGGCACCACGGTCACCCGGGCGCTGGAGACCGTCACCGGGGACGACGGGGTCACCCGCCCCGGGCAGGGCTGGACCGACCTCGTGCTCGGCCCGGACCGGCCGGCCCGCGCGGTGACCGGGCTGGTCACCGGCCTGCACGCGCCCGAGGCCAGCCACCTGCTGCTGCTGGAGGCCGTCGCCGGGCCGGACCTGGTGGCCGCCGCCTACCGGGCCGCGGTGGCCGGCGGGTACCTGTGGCACGAGTACGGCGACTCGATGCTCTTCCTGCCGTGAGGCCCGCGGTCCGGTGGCGGCCGCCGTCCCGACCGGCGGGGCCGGACGTGCCGGGACGCCCGGGCGCTCGCACCGCCCGGCCGGGGCCAGGACCGCCCCCTCCTCCGGCGACGACGGCCCGGGAGGCCGGGATGCCAGGCGCGTGGCTGCTCGGAGCGACGCAGGCCCAGCAGGACCCCGCGGGAGGCGGGCACGGCGACGGCGGGGACCTGCCCGGCGCGGTCCTGCTGGACCTGCGTCCCGAGCGGGAGGGCGCCGTCGACCCGCTCGACGAGCTGGCGCGACTGGCCGAGACCGACGGCGTGCGCATCGTCGGCCGGATGGTGCAGGCGCGCGAGCACCCCGACCCGGCGACCTACCTCGGCTCGGGCAAGGTGGGCGAGCTGGCCGGCCTGGTCGCCGGCCGCGGAGCCGCGCTCGTCATCGCCGACGGCGACCTCTCGCCCGCGCAGGTGCGCAACCTCGAGGACCGGGTGGGCGCCCGGGTGGTCGACCGCACCGCGCTGATCCTCGACGTCTCCGCCCAGCACGCGCGCAGCAGCGAGGGCCGCGCCCAGGTGGAGCTCGCGCAGCTGGCCTACCAGCTGCCGCGGCTGCGCGGGCAGGGGACGGAGCTCTCGCGCATCGGCGGCGGCCGGACGGCCGGTGGCGCCGGGACCGGCGTGCGGGGCCCGGGTGAGCAGCGCCTGGAGACTGAGCGCCGGCACCTGCGCCGCCGCATGACCACCCTGCGGCGCCAGGTGCAGCAAACCGCCGCCCGCCGGCAGCGGACCCGCACCCGGCGCCGGTCCAACCGCGTCCCCGCGATGGCGCTCACCGGCTACACCAACGCGGGCAAGTCCGCGCTGCTCAACCGGCCCCCCGGCGCCGACGTCCTCGTCCAGGACGCCCTGTTCGCCACGCTGGACCCGACCGTGCGCCGGACCCGCACCCCCGACGGCCGCCCGTTCACGCTCACCGACACCGTCGGCTTCGTGCGCCACCTGCCGCACCAGCTGGTCGACGCCTTCCGCGCCACGCTGGAGGAGGTGATCGAGGCCGACCTCGTCCTGCACGTGGTCGACGCCTCGGCACCCGACGCCATGAGCCAGGTGACGGCGGTGCGCGGCGTCCTGTACGAGATCGTCGCGCGCGACCACCCGAGCTGCTCGCCCTCAACAAGACCGACGTCGCACCGCCGGAGTGGGTCGCCGCGCTGTGCGCCGCCTACCCGACCGCGGTGCCGGTCTCAGCGGTCACCGGCGAGGGCGTCGAGGACCTGCGCACCGCGATCGGCCGCGCGCTGGCCCGCTGACCCGGCCCGCCGGGCGCCGGCGTCTCACCACAGCCCGGCGGCGTCCTCCAGCAGGACCTGCCGGTGCGCCGGCGGCCGGCCCGGGCAGGCCGTGCACATCGGCTCGGAGGGCAGCCGGTACAGCAGGCAGCAGGAGGCCCGGCGCACGAACCGGACGCCGGCGACGTCGGTGTAGCGCGGCGGCGGCAGCGGGGCGCCCACGGCCGCGGCCACCGGGGCGGCCAGCGCGGTGACGGCGTCCACCGCCCGCAGCGCCCGCCCCACCGCCAGCAGCCGCCCCGCCAGCGAGTCGGTGGCCACCGCCCACAGCGGCCGCTCGCGCACCCCGCCTGCGGCGGCCACGGCGGCGACCGCCGCGCCGAGCGCCTCCCGCAGCTCCCCCGCCGGGTCCGGGCCCGCCGGCGCGGCGGAGACCCCGGCCACCAGCAGGCCGCCGGGCAGCTCGTACAGGGTCGTGTCGGCCAGCCGTGCCGACAGCGGCCGGCCGGTGGCCAGCCCGGCGGCCACCGGCGTCAGCAGCACCGCCGACGCCGAGTACCACCAGACCGTGGCCAGCACGCGGCGGTCGTCGCTCTCGTACCGGCGGCCGAGTGCGGCCACGCGCTGCGCCGTCCACGCGGGGTCGGCGAGCAGCGCGGCCGGCAGGGCCCGGGCCGACGGCGGCGCCAGCAGCCCGAGGCCGGCGGCGCCGGGCACCCGGGCCGCCACGAGCGCCTGGGGTCCGCCGTCCACCGGCCCAGTCTGCGCACCCCCGCCGCGATGTCGCGGGTGGACTCTCCGCGCAACCGGGTTGGGCCCTACGGTGTGTGCTGGACCACGTCGTCCGAATCCCGGGCGGCGCACCACCCGACACGGAGGGAGCCCCCAGTGAGCGAGTCGACCGGGCAGGAGGGCCGCCGCTTCCCGGCGCCGGAGCAGCTGACCGCCCAGGCGAACGTCGGTCCCGACGTCTACGAGCGCGCGGCGCAGGACCGGCTCGGCTTCTGGGCGGAGCAGGCCGAGCGGCTGACCTGGGCGCAGAAGTGGGACGAGGTCCTGGACTGGAGCAACCCGCCCTTCGCGAAGTGGTTCGTCGGCGGCAAGCTCAACGTCGCCTACAACTGCGTCGACCGGCACGTCGAGGACGGCCACGGCGAGCAGGTCGCCTACCACTGGGAGGGCGAGCCGGGCGACACCCGCACCATCACCTACGCCCAGCTCAAGGACGACGTCTGCCGCGCCGCCAACGCCCTGCTCGAGCTCGGCGTGCAGACGGGCGACCGGGTGGCCATCTACATGCCGATGATCCCCGAGGCCGTCGTGGCGATGCTGGCCTGCGCCCGCATCGGCGCCGTCCACATGGTCGTCTTCGGCGGCTTCTCCGCCGACGCGCTGGCCAGCCGGATCACCGACTCCGGCGCCGTCCTGGTCATCACCTCCGACGGCGGCTACCGGCGCGGGGCGCCCAGCGCGCTCAAGCCCGCGGTCGACGACGCGGTCGGCCGCACCGAGAGCGTCCGCAACGTGCTCGTCGTCCGGCGCACCGAGCAGGACGTCGAGTGGACCGAGGGCCGCGACCTGTGGTGGCACGACGTCGTCGACCGGCAGTCGACCGAGCACACGGCCGAGGCGTTCGACGCCGAGCACCCGCTCTACATCATGTACACGTCGGGGACGACGGCCTCGCCCAAGGGGATCCTGCACACCTCCGGCGGCTACCTCACCCAGGTCGCCTACTCGCACTGGGCGTCCTTCGACCTCAAGGCCGACAGCGACGTCTTCTGGACCTCGGCCGACATCGGCTGGGTCACCGGCCACAGCTACATCGTCTACGGGCCGCTGGCCAACCGGGCCACCTCGATCATGTACGAGGGGACCCCGGAGACCCCGCACCGCGGCCGCTGGTTCGAGCTCATCGAGAAGTACGGGGTCACGATCCTCTACACCGCGCCCACGGTGATCCGGACCTTCATGAAGTGGGGCGAGGACATCCCGGCGAACTTCGACCTGTCCTCGCTGCGGGTCCTCGGCTCGGTCGGTGAGCCGATCAACCCCGAGGCGTGGCTCTGGTACCACGAGCACATCGGCGGCGGCCGCTGCCCGATCGTGGACACCTGGTGGCAGACCGAGACCGGCGCGCACATGATCAACCCGCTGCCCGGGGTGACCAGCCTCAAGCCCGGCTCGGCGCAGACGCCCTTCCCCGGCATCTCGGCCAAGGTCGTCGACGACGAGGGCAACGAGCTCGGCGACGACACCACCGGGCTGCTCGTGGTCACCGAGCCGTGGCCGTCGATGCTGCGCACCATCTGGGGCGACGACGACCGCTACGTCGACACCTACTGGTCGCGGTTCGGCAAGGAGGTCTACTTCGCCGGGGACGGCGCCAAGAAGGACGCCGACGGCGACGTCTGGCTGCTCGGCCGGGTGGACGACGTCATGAACGTCTCCGGACACCGCATCTCCACCACCGAGGTCGAGTCCTCGCTGGTCGCGCACCCCACGGTCGCCGAGGCCGCGGTCGTGGGCGCCAGCGACCCGACCACCGGGCAGGGCATCGTCGCCTTCGTCATCCTCCGCGGGAACGCCGAGGACTCCGGCGACGAGCTGGTGCAGCAGCTGCGCACCCACGTGGCCAAGGACATCGGCCCGATCGCCAAGCCCCGCCAGATCATGGTCGTGCAGGAGCTGCCCAAGACCCGCTCGGGCAAGATCATGCGCCGCCTGCTGCGGGACATCGCCGAGGACCGCGAGCTCGGCGACGTCACGACCCTCACCGACTCGTCGGTGATGAACCTCATCAAGGACAAGCTGCCGGCCAACTCCTCGTCCGAGGACTAAACGAGGCCCCTGCAGGGGGCCGCCCGTCCCCCTCACCCCTCGCCGGCTCGGGTGGGTCTCCGGACGGGGGCTGCGCCCGGGGCGTCCGGCGTCCTCCGCGCAGCTCGCGCGGGGGACGCCGGGGCGCGGGCGCGGCGATCATGAGGGACGATCACGGGAGGCCGCCTCCGGGCGGCGTCCGCCGAGCCCGACCTGGGAGGAGCCCCCGTGGCCCACAGCGTGTCGTCCACCTCGTCGGCCGGGCGGTCCGCCGGCACCGACGACCCGAGCGTCGGGGCACTGGTGCAGAGCGCCATGGCCGACGTCTCCACGCTCATCCGCTCGGAGATCGAGCTGGCCAAGGCCGAGATCAGCCGCTCGGCGAAGAAGGCCGGGGTCAGCGTCGGCCTGTTCGCCGTCGCCGGCGTCCTGCTCGCCTTCGCCGGGATCTACCTGTTCGTCACGCTCGCGGAGTTCCTGACCTGGCTGGGCCTGCCCCGCTGGGTGTCCTACCTGATCGTCACCGTCCTCCTGCTGGTGGTCGCCGGCATGGCCGGGCTGATCGGGCTGCGGATGGTCAAGAAGATCGACAAGCCCGAGCGGACGATGGAGTCGCTGCGCGAGCTGCCCGAGGTCATGCACCGCGAGGCACCCGGCCAGCGTCGCCGCGCCCTGCCGACGGTGAACAACGGCCGCGTCGAGCGGCGCGACCCCGACACGTACCTGGTCTGAGCGCCGGGTCCGCCCGGCCGGAACCCACCGGCCGGGGCGGGCGCGGTCCGGCGACCGTCCCCGCCGACGAGCGGCCCGACGCCACCAGCGTCCTGCTGCCGGGCCCGTGGGTGCACCGCGACGCCTCGGCCAACGGAGTCCGGCTGCACCTGGCCGAGGCCGGCGAGGGTCCGCTGGTGCTGCTCCTGCACGGCTTCCCGCAGTTCTGGTGGACCTGGCGTGCGCAGCTGCCCGCTCTCGCCGAGGCCGGCTTCCGCGCCGTCGCGCCCGACCTGCGCGGCTACGGCGCGAGCGACAAGCCGCCGCGCGGCTACGACCTGCCGACCGCGGCCAGCGACGCCGCGGCGCTGGTCCGCGCCCTCGGTGAGCGTGACGCCGTCGTCGTCGGGCACGACTGGGGCGGCCTGGTCGCCTGGACGATGGCCGCGCTGCACCCGCGCAGCGTGCGTCGTCTCGTCGTCCTCTCGATGGCGCACCCCCGGCTGCTGCGCGCCGGGCTGGCCGACGCCGCCCAGCGCCGCGCGCTGCGGCACGTCGTCGGCTTCCAGGTCCCGCGGCTGCCCGAGCGGCGACTGACCCGGGCCGACGACGACCCGGTCGCCGACTTCCTGCGCCGCTGGGCCGGTCGGGGGTGGACGCACACCGCCGACTTCGCCGAGGCGGTCGAGCGCTACCGGTCGGCGGCGCGGATCCCGCAGGCCGCCTACGGGTCGATGGAGTACTTCCGCTGGGCCGGCCGCTCGCAGCTGCGTCCCGACGGGCTGCGCTACGCCCGCCGCATGTCCGCCCCGGTCACCGCACCCACCCTGCAGCTGCACGGCACCGACGACCCCCTCGTACTCCCCGGCACCGCCCGCGGCTCGGGCCGCTACGTCGCCGGGGCCTACGAGTGGCGGGAGCTGCCCGGCATCGGCCACTTCCCGCCCGAGGAGGCCGCCGCCGAGGTCAGCGCGGCGATCACCGCCTGGGCCCCGTGACCTGCTGGAACGGCCTCCTCGCAGGGGCCCGCCACGAGCGGAGCGAGTGGTGGGGGGCGAGGAGGTCCTTCACTCGCAGGCGCCGGTGTCGACCGGTGCGGTGCTCGCCGCGCCCTCGCGGGCCGCGGGGGCGACCTGCTCGGCGGTCAGCGCGTAGCCGGTGGACGGGTCGTCGATGGCCGAGGCGAACACGACGCCGAGGACCTGGCCGCTGGGGTCGAACAGCGGCCCGCCGGAGTTGCCGGCCCGCACCTCGCCGTAGAGCGCGTACACCTCGCGCTCGACGGTGCGGGCGTTGCGGAAGTCGGGTCCGCTGATCTCGCCGCGGTCGCGGACCCGGGCCGGGCCGACGAACAGGTCCCCGCCGCCCGGGTACCCCATGATGATCGCGTCGTCGCCGGTGCCCGCGGGCTGCCCGACGAACTGCAGCGGCACCTGCGGCAGACCCGGGACGGCGAGCACCGCGACGTCGACCTCCTCGTCGACGTAGACCGGTGTCGCGGGGTACTCCTGCCCCTCGGCCAGGACCACCGGGTCGGTGACGCCGGCCAGCACGTGCGCGTTGGTCATCACCCGGTCGTCGGCGTAGACGAAACCCGACCCGTCGATCTGCCGGGAGCACGACGGCGCGACCCCGCGGATCTTCACCACCGAGCCGGTCACCCGGGCGACCACGGGGCTGTTCAGCAGCGCCTGGTCCGGCGCCGGGACGTCGCGCACCTGGGTGGGGGTGAGCGGGTCGAGGACGTCGGGCAGGCCGCGCCGGTCGATCGCCTCGCGCAGGGAGTCGTAGACCGCCCGCACGCTGTCGGGGACCACCCGGTCGACCACCTGCACCAGCGCCGACTGGCGCACCTGACCGGCGACCTGCGGGAAGGGCGCGCTGGCCAGCGGGGTGGCCACCATCCACGCCACGAGCAGGACGGCCACCGCCGAGACGACGGCGCCGGCCACCGAGTCCAGCACCTCGGCCGGCTGCCAGGTGACCCGCCGGCGCACCGCCCGCCCGACCGCGCCGGCCAGCACCTGCCCGAGCAGCGCCCCGGCGAGCACGACGACCAGCGCGGCGAACACGCGCGTGACCGGCGAGCCGTCGAGGCGGTCGGCGACCGGGCCCGACAGCTGCGCGCCGAGCACCGCCCCGCCGAGGAAGCCGAGGAAGGAGGTGGCCGAGACCACCAGGCCCTGGCGGTACCCGGAGAAGGCGAAGGCCAGGGCGAGGAGGACGAGGACGAGGTCCACCAGCGACACGGTTCAGCCCGAGACCGTCATGACGCCGGACTGGCCCAGCTGCGCGTGGAAGGTGCAGTCGAAGGGGTGGTCCCCGCTCGCGGTGACCTCGAACTCGATGGTGCGGCTCTCCCCCGGCGCGAGGATGGGGATCTCCTCGGCGATCTCCTCCGGGCCGGCCCCGGGGCGGAAACGGAAGTTGTGGGTCATCTGCTCGGCCGTGCTGGTCACCGTCAGCCGGACGCGGCCCGGGGCGACGGTGAAGGCGTCGGGCACGAACACGTAGTCGTCGGGGGTCTCGATGGTGACCTCCTGGACGCCGTCGGGCGCGGTGGTCACCGTGCCCGCCGACGGGTCCGACGGCTGCGCCGAGGCACCGGCCCCGCCACCCGCGCCACCGCCCGCGCCGCCGTCCGTGCCGCAGCCGGCCAGCACGCCGGCGGTCAGCAGCACCCCGCCCAGCAGTGCCGGGACGCGCCCGGCCCGTCCCCTCGTCCCCCTCATCGCGGGGGAACCGTACGCGCCGGACCCCCGTCGGGTGCGGGGTCGGCGACCATCGGCGCGGCGGCGTCCTCGTCCCCGCCCTCGTCGAGGGAGCCCGGTGCGGCCGCCGGCTGCGTCCCGGCGACCTCCAGCGGGCGCACGTCGGCGGCGTCCCACGGCCGCGCCAGCCCGGCGGCCTCGAGCACCGCGTCGAGCAGCCCGGCGGTGAAGCCCCACACGACCATGCCGGCCACCCCGAACGCCGGGCCAACGTAGCCCGAGGGGTGTCGCACGCGGAACCGGTTGACCGGGTCGGTGAGCTCGGCCAGCGGCACCCGGGCCACCCGGGCCACCTCGCGCGGGTCGCCGACGACCGCCTCGGTCGGGTCGTCCCACCACGCGACGACGGGGACGACGAGGTTGTCCGACGGGCCGAGGAACAGCTCGGGCAGGGTGGCCAGCACGCGGACGCCGGCCGGGTCGACGCCGGCCTCCTCCTGCGCCTCGCGCAGCGCGGTGGCCACCGGGTAGTCCTCGCCCGGGTCGGCACCTCCGCCGGGGAAGGCCGGCTGCCCGGCGTGCGTGCGCAGCCGCGCCGACTTCTCGATGAGCAGGACGTCGGCGCCGCGCGGGCCCTCGCCGAACAGGACGAGCACCGCTGAGCGGCGCGCGGTGGCGCTGGGACGCGGCGTGCGGTGGCGCAGGGGCAGGTCGGGGCCGGACTCGAGCAGCCGGCGCACGTGGGCGGGCAGGCCGGTGAGGTCGGCGCCGGGCAGGACGCCGGTCACAGCTGCACCCCGAGGTGCTCGGCGACCAGGGCGCGCAGCTCGTCGACCGACGCGACGGGCCCGACCTGGGTGAACACCAGGGCGCCGTCGGCGTCGACGAGGTAGGTGAAGGGCAGGACGTTGACCCCCAGCGCGTCCATCAGCTCGCCGTCGCGGTCGTAGGCGCTGGGGAAGGTGACCCCGGCGTCGCCGGCGAAGGAGTCGGCCTGCGGGACGCCGTCCTTGCTGATGACGCCGACCACGTGCACCCGGCCGGCCGCGGCGTCGGCGAACTGCTGCACGAGCGGCAGCTCCTCGCGGCAGGGGCCGCACCAGCTGGCCCACAGGTTGACCACCGTGGGCACCCCGGGCGCGCGGCCCAGGTCGAGGGTGCCGCCGCCGGGACAGGGCAGGGACACCGCCGGCAGGGTCTCGGCGCCGCTCGCCGGCTCGTCGGGCTGCTCGGGGCAGGCCTGCAGCGGCGTGCTGAAGGTGGCCGGCGCGGCGGCCGGGGTGCTGTCGCCGTCGTCGGCCGTCGACGCCGTGCAGGCCGACAGCAGCGCACCGGCCAGGAGGGGCAGTGCGGCCACCCGTCCCCGGGCGCTCACTCGGTGTCCGACGCGGCGGGCGTCGTGACCAGCTTCGCGGCCACCTCGGGATCGGTGGGGCCGATGCCGAACGACGGGCACCAGCGCGCCAGCCCGCAGGCCCCGCACGCGGCCTTCTTGGCGTGGCAGACGCGCCGGCCGTGGAAGATCACGCGGCGGCTGAACATGGTCCAGTCGCGCCTGGGGACCAGCTCGGCGACCTCGGCCTCCACCTTCACCGGGTCCTCCTCGGCGGTCCAGCCGAAGCGGCGGACCAGCCGGCCGAAGTGGGTGTCGACGGTCAGCCCGGGGACGCCGAAGGCGTTGCCCAGGACGACGTTGGCCGTCTTGCGGCCCACCCCCGGCAGCGTGACCAGGTCGGCCATCCGGCCGGGCACCTCGCCGTCGAACCGCTCGACCAGCGCCCGGCCCAGGCCGATCACGGAGCTCGCCTTGGCACGGAAGAACCCGGTGGGCTTGAGGATCTCCTCGAGCTCGGCGCGGTCCGCGCCGGCGTAGGCGGCCGCGTCCGGGTAGCGGGCGAACAGCCGCGGGGTGACCTTGTTCACGGTCTTGTCGGTGGTCTGGGCCGAGAGCACGGTGGCGACCAGCAGCTCCAGCGGCGTGGTGAAGTCCAGCTCGCAGTGCGCGTCGGGGTGGAGCACGGCCAGCTCGCGCGCCATCCGGCGGGCGCGGCGGGTGCGGGCCAGCGGCGTCTCGTCGGGGTCGAACGGCGTGGCGGCCGGGCGGCGGGCGGGAGCGCGGCGCCCCGCGGGGCGCGCTGGAGGCTGCACGGGGGCCGGCGAGGACACGCGGTCGAGGGTAGGCGGCGCCAGCGACACCGCCGGTCACGTGCCACCATGGCCGTACAGGGGCATGGCCGTACAGGGGTCCGTGCAGGGCCGGCCCGCTGCGACCGGACCGGAGGTGGACGTGGTCGCGCTCATCGTCATCCTCTTCCCGCCCATGGTCATCGCCTTCCTGCTGATCATGGAGCGCGTGGAGGAGCCGCTGCGCCGGCCGACCTCGCCGCGCGAGGTGGCCGAGTTCCTGCAGTCCGCGACGCCGGGCGAGGTCGACACGCTGGCCGCCTCGGGCATCCGCCGGGCCATGGCCCGCTGGCGCCGGCGGCGCCGCTCGCGCGTGCGCCGCAGCACCGAGCCGCTGGTCTGAGGAAGGACCCCGTCCTCCCCACCCTTCGCGAGCTCAGGGCGGTGCCCTGGACGGGGCCGGCGGCGGATCACTGCAGGAGGGCCGGCTCACCCCGCCGGGGTGTCCTCCGCCGTACCGGACGGGTGACGGCGGGCACAGCCCCCTAGACTCGCCGTGGACGCGGGTGCCGTCGGCCCCGCAGGTCGAGCGTGAGTGACGAGGTGGAGAGACGCGTGGTGGACGAGGTGCTGGCCCAGTCCGGGATCTTCCAGGGGCTCTCGGAGGAGGCCGTCGGCCCGGTCGCCCACCGTCTGGAGACGATCACCCTGCCGCGCGGCCGGGTCGTCTTCAACGAGGGTGAGCCCGGCGACAGCCTCTACATCGTGCTCAGCGGCAAGATCAAGCTCTCCCGCCGCGCCCCCGACGGCCGGGAGAACGTGCTCGCCGTCATGGGCCCCTCCGACCAGTTCGGCGAGCTGTCGGTCTTCGACCCCGGGCCGCGCACGGCCACCGCGACCGCGGTGACCGACGTCCGGCTGGCGAAGATGCCGCAGTCGGTGCTGCGCCCCTGGATCGAGGCCCACCCCGAGATCGGCGAGCAGCTGCTGCGGGTGCTGGCCCGCCGGCTGCGGCGCACCAACGACTCGGTGGCCGACCTGATCTTCACCGACGTCCCCGGCCGGGTGGCCAAGGCGCTGCTGCAGATGGCCGACCGCTTCGGCAGCCGCGAGGCCGACGGCCTGCGCGTCAAGCACGACCTCACCCAGGAGGAGCTGGCCCAGCTCGTGGGCGCCTCCCGCGAGACGGTGAACAAGGCGCTGGCCGACTTCGTGCACCGCGGCTGGATCCAGCTGCAGGGCAAGTCGGTCGTCGTCCTCGACGAGGACCGCCTGCGCCGCCGCGCGCGGTGAAGGACCTCCCTGCAGGGCCGAACTGCTAGCTGGGGAGCGGCACGACCAGGCGGATGCGGGTGCCGTCGGGCAGGACCGCCCAGCGCCCGTCCGGGGTCTCCTCGAAGGTGGGGCTGATCGGCGACAGCGGCTCGGGCGGGCTGCCGGCCAGGGCCGCGGCGACGTCGGGGAACGCGGCGAGCTGACCCAGGGTGTGGACGGTCGGAGGCAGCATCGGCCGGGTGCCGGCCCGCATCTCGGCCAGCGCCACCCCGGGGGTGAGCCAGCTGGCCTCGTCGGCCTCGCCGGAGACGTCGCGGGCCTCCTGCCCGGCCGGCAGCCCGGCGACGAAGAAGCGGGTGTCGTAGCGCCGCGTCTCCTGCGGTGGGGTCACCCAGTGCGCGAAGGGCCGCAGCAGGTCCGAGCGCAGCGCCAGCCCGCGGACGGCGAGCAGCTCGGCCAGCGACAGGTCCCGGGTGAGCAGCGCCTGCCGCTGCGCCTCCCACTCCTCACCCGAGACGTCCGGGACGACGCCGGCCCCGTCGGGGGACCCGGCCAGCAGGACGCCGGCCTCCTCGAACGTCTCCCGGACGGCGGCGCACACCAGCTCCCGGGCACCGCGCTCGTCGCAGCCCAGCGACCCGGCCCAGACCGACGGGGGCGGCCCCGCCCAGGCGACGTCGGTGTCGCCGTCCCGCGGGTCGACCCCGCCGCCGGGGTAGGCGGTCATCCCGCCGGCGAACGGCATGCCCCGCGTGCGCCGCAGCAGGTGGACCTCCAGGCCGGCGGCTCCGTCGCGCAGGAGCAGGACCGTGGCCGCCGGGCGGATCGGCGTCACCGCAGCTCGACGGTCAGCTCGACCTCCACGGGGGCGCCCAGCGGGAGCTCGGCGACGCCGATGGCGCTCCGGGCGTGCCGGCCGGCCTCACCGAACACCTTGCCGAGCAGCTCGCTGGCGCCGTTGACCACCCGCGGCTGGCCGGTGAAGCCCTCGGCGCTGGCGACGTAGCCGACCACCCGCACCACCCGGGCCACCGCGTCCAGGCCGACCAGCTCGTCGACGGCGGCCAGGGCGTTGAGCACGCACAGCTTGGCGTCGGCGGCGGCGTCCTCCGGGTCGACCGAGCCGCCGACCTTGCCGGTGCGCCGCAGGCCGCCGTCGACGAAGGGGAGCTGCCCGGAGGTGAGGACCAGCTGGCCGCTGCGCACGGCCGGGACGTAGGAGGCCACCGGTGCCGCCACCGGGGGCAGCCGGATGCCGAGCTCGGCCAGCCGGGACTTCCAGCTCTGCACCGGGGCGCCCGGCGCCTGCGTCATCGCCGGGCCCTCAGTCGACGGGGCGCTTGAGGTAGGCGACCGGCTGCCCGGCGCCGTTCGGACCCGGCAGGACGGTGACCAGCTCCCAGCCGTCGACACCCCAGGAGTCGAGGATCGCCTTGGTGTTGTGGATCAGCAGCGGGATGGTCGCGTACTCCCAGCGGCGACGGGCCGGTTCGCTCATGGGGGACGACGCTAGCGCAGGTCCACGGCCCCGTCCCGGGCCCCGCCGTGACCTTGCAGACGGTGGGGAGCAGGAGGGTCCTGCGACTCCTAGGCTGGCGGAGGTGAACCCCTCCTCCCTCCCCGTGCGCTGCCACGTCGTGACCGGCAAGGGCGGGACCGGCAAGACGACCGTCGCCGCCGCCCTGGCCCTCGCCCTGGCCGCCGAGGGACGTACCGTCCTGCTGGTCGAGTGCGAGGGCCGCCAGGGCATCGCCCAGCTCTTCGACACCCCGCCACTGCCCTACGAGGAGCGACGGGTCGCGGTCACGCGCGGCGGCGGCGAGCTGCGGGCGCTGGCGATCGACGTCGAGGAGGCCCTGCTGGAGTACCTCGAGATGTTCTACAACCTGCGGCGGGCCGGGCGGGCGCTGCGCAAGATGGGCGCCGTCGACTTCGCCACCACCATCGCCCCGGGCCTGCGCGACGTGCTGATCACCGGCAAGGTCAAGGAGGCGGTCACCCGCCGCAAGGACGGCCGGCCGGTCTACGACGCCGTCGTCGTCGACGCCCCGCCGACCGGGCGGATCACCCGGTTCCTCAACGTGACGGGCGAGATGGCCGGCCTGGCCCGCTCGGGCCCGATCAAGACGCAGAGCGACGGCGTCATGGCCGTGCTGCGCTCCCCGCAGACGGCGGTGCACCTGGTCACCCTGCTCGAGGACATGCCGGTGCAGGAGACCGCCGACGCCATCGCCGAGCTGACCGAGGTCGGCCTGCCGGTGGGCTCGGTGATGGTCAACATGGCCACCGAGCCGGTGCTGCCGGCCGCGGACCTGGCCCGGGCCACCGACGGCCGGCTCACCGGGGCCGACCTCGCCCCGGGGCTGGCCGCGGCGGGACTGCGCACCGACGACGGCCTGGCCGACGCGCTGGCCACCGAGGCGGTCGACCACGCGCGACGGTGGGCCGCCCAGGACGCATTGCGCGCCCGGGTGGAGTCCCTGGGCCGGCCGACCGTGGAGCTGCCGCTGCTGGCCGCGCCGATCGACCTCGGCTGCCTGTTCGAGCTGGCCGGCCGCCTCGAGGAGCACCTCGGGGCCGAGGTGGCGGCGTGAGCGCGGCCGAGGAGACGCCCGGCACCGCGTCGCGCCCGGCCCGCGCCGCGCACCCGGCGGCCGACCGGCTGGCCCCGCCCATGGACCTCGCGGCGCTGGTCGCCGACCCGGACACCCGGATCGTCGTCTGCTGCGGGTCGGGCGGCGTCGGCAAGACCACGACGTCGGCGGCGCTGGCGCTGGCCGCCGCGGAGGCCGGCCGCCGGGTCGTCGTCCTCACCATCGACCCCGCCCGCCGGCTGGCCCAGTCGCTCGGGCTGGTCGAGCTGGGCAACGAGCCGCGGCCGGTCGACGTCCCGGGGGTCCCCGGCGAGCTGCACGCGATGATGCTGGACATGAAGCGCACGTTCGACGACATCGTCGTGGCGCACTCGACCCCCGAGCGGGCCGAGCAGATCCTGGCCAACCCCTTCTACCAGACCCTCTCCTCGTCCTTCGCCGGCACGCAGGAGTACATGGCGATGGAGAAGCTGGGGCAGCTGCGCGCCGACGACGAGTGGGACCTCATCGTCGTCGACACCCCGCCGTCGCGGTCGGCGCTGGACTTCCTCGACGCCCCGAACCGGATGAGCCGCTTCCTCGACGGCACGATGATCCGGCTGCTCACCGCGCCGGCCCGGGCCGGCGGCCGCGCCGGGTTCAAGATGGCCAGCGCCGGCTTCCTGATCTTCACCCGGATCATCTCCAAGGTGCTCGGCGGGCAGCTGCTGCGCGACATCTCCGCGTTCGTCACCGCGCTCGACACGATGTTCGGCGGGTTCCGCGAGCGGGCCACGGCCACCTACGAGCTGCTGCGCCGCCCGGGCACCTGGTTCGTCGTCGTCGCGACGCCGGAGCCCGACGCGCTGCGGGAGGCGTCCTACTTCGTCGACCGGCTCTCCGCGGAGGGGATGCCGCTGGCGGGGCTGGTGCTCAACCGCACCCACCCGCCGGCGAGCACGGCGCTGTCGGCCACCCGCGCCGAGGCCGCCGCGGAGGCGGTCGACGACGGCGACGCGGCCACGGCCCTGGCCGCCGGCGCGCTGCGGGTGCACGCCGAGCGGATGACCCTGGCCGCCCGCGAGCAGCGGCTGGCCGACCGGTTCACCAGCGCCCACCCCGAGGTGGCGATGCGCACGGTGCCCGCGGCGGCCGGCGACGTGCACGACCTCGAGGGCCTGCGGGTGATGGGCGAGGCGCTGACCGGGCCGGACGGCGACACGCCGACGGGCGTGCCGCGCACCCGGGTGCTCCCCGCGCGCCGCGCCTGAGTCGCCACTCCACGCAGCGGCCCGCCGTACATTGGCGGTGATGTCCACTCCCAGTCGCGCCAGGGTGCTGGCCAAGCTCGCCGCCATGATCGTCCTGGCCGGCGCCCTCGTCGCCTGCCTGGCGCTGCCCGCCGTCGGAGGCGCCGGCCTGGCCGCGCGCAACTCCGCCTCGCTGCTCGACGCGCTGCCGGTGGAGCTCACCGACGCCACCCCGGCGGGCAACACGCGCGTGCTGGCCGCCGACGGGTCGCTGATCACGAACTTCTACACGAACAACCGCACCGTGGTGGCCTCCGACCAGATCGCCGACGTCATGAAGCAGGCGCTGGTCGACATCGAGGACTCGCGCTTCTACCAGCACAACGGCCTCGACGTGCAGGGCACGCTGCGCGCCGCGGTGACCAACGTGGCCGCCGGCTCGGTCCAGGAGGGCGGCTCCTCGCTCACCCAGCAGCTGGTCAAGCAGACCCTGCTGGAGACCGCCGACACCGCCGAGGAGCGGCAGGCGGCCACCGAGCAGGACATCGGCCGCAAGCTGCGCGAGGCGCGGCTGGCCCTCGCCCTGGAGGAGACCTACTCCAAGGACGAGATCCTCACGCGATACCTCAACCTCGTGTACTTCGGCCAGGGCGCCTACGGCATCCAGGCCGCCGCGCAGCGGTACTTCAGCGTCGACGCCGCCGACCTCGACCTCCCCCAGGCGGCCATGCTCGCCGGGCTGGTGCAGAGCCCGGCCAACGACGACCCGATCACCAACCCGGACAACGCGCAGACCCGGCGCAACCAGGTGCTGCAGCGGATGTTCGACCTCGGCCACATCACCGAGGCCGAGCTCACCGAGATCTCCGCCCAGCCGGTGCAGGTGGCCCCCGGCGCCAGCGCGCCCAACGGCTGCATCGACGCCACGGTCGGCGGCTTCTTCTGCGCCTTCGTCGCCGACTACCTCACCGGCACGCTCGGCATCAGCCAGGACCAGCTCGATAACGGCGGGCTGACGGTCCAGACGACGCTGGACCCGCAGCTGCAGACCCTCGGCGACCAAGCGGTGCTCACCACCCTGCCGATGGGCGACGAGCTGGCCGGCATGTTCACCGCCCTCGCGCCGGGCACCGGGCACGTGCTCGCCATGAGCGTCAACCGGCAGTACGGCTGCTCGGACCCGCAGTGCGAGTCCGTGGTCCTCAACACCGTCGCCAGCAAGGGCGCGGGGTCGACCTACAAGGTCTTCACCGCCGCGGCCGCGCTCGAGGCCGGCATCCCGGCCAGCCACGTGATCAGCACGCCCGGTGGCCGGTACACCTCGCGGGTCTACAAGAACGGCAGCGCGCCCTACAGCGTCGAGAACGCCAGCGCGAACTACCCCGACACCCTCGACATGGTGGAGGCGCTGGTCCGCTCGTCGAACACCTACTTCGTGGCCCTGGAGGACCAGCTCGGCAGCGTCGAGGGGCCGGTGCGCATGGCCGAGCGGATGGGCATGGGGTTCGGCCAGCCCAACCAGACCCCGGCCGACCAGATCATCGCGGAGAACCGGGGGTCGTTCACCCTCGGCGCGGAGGCCACCAGCCCGCTGGACCTCGCCAACGCCTACGCCACCCTCGGCGCGCAGGGCACCCGGTGCGACCCGGTCCCGGTCACGCAGGTGCTCGACCCCGACGGCGAGCCGCTCACCGGCGACGACGGTCGGCCGCTGGTCACCGGTGACAACTGCACGGAGAACGCCATCCCGCCCGGCATCGCCGACACGCTGGCCAACATCCTCATCGGCGACGTCGCCAGCCCCATCGGCACCGGCACCCGGGCGGACATCCCGGGCCACCAGATCGCCGGCAAGACCGGCACCTCGCAGGGCCGGGACTCCGTGGCCTTCGTCGGTGTCATGCCCGAGTACGCGGCCAGCGTCATGGTGTTCAACCCCAAGACCCAGCAGGACGTCGGCGGCTACGGCGGCAACATGCCGGCGACGATCTTCCGCGACGCGATGACGCCCTACCTCGCCGACAAGCCCACCGGGACCTTCCCGCCGGTCGACCCGACCCTGATGGGCCAGGGCAGCCCGGCGGACCAGGCTCCGGCCACCGCCGACGACGACGCCGACACGGGCACCACCGGCACCGGCACGACCGGTACCGCCGACCAGGGCAACGGCACCACCAACGGCAACGGCACCACCAACGGCAACGGCGGGGGCCGGGGCAACTGGAACGGCAACGGCGGGGGCCGCGGCAACTGACGAAGGACCCCGCTGCCCCCACTGCTCGCGAGCTCGCAGCGGGCCCCTGCAGCGGGGCCGACGGGGAGGGCCAGCAGCGGGACCGTCGTCAACCGAGCTGGCGGCGGACCTCCGCGGCGACGCGGCCGCCCTCGGCGCGGCCGGCGACCGCGGCGTTGGCGGCACCCATCACCCGGCCCATGTCCCTCATCCCGCCCGCGCCGGTGCGGGTGATGACGTCGGCGACCAGAGCGGCGAGATCGGCGTCCTCCAGCTGCGCCGGCAGGTAGCCGGTCACGACCTCGCCCTCCGCGCGCTCGCGGTCGGCCTGCTCGGCGCGGCCGGCACCGGCGAACGCCTCGGCCGCCTCCCGACGCCGCTTGGCCTCCCGCCGCAGCACCGCGAGCACCTCGTCGTCGCTGAGCTCCCGGGCCTCCTTGCCGGCGACCTCCTCCGCACTCACCGCCGCGAGCACCATGCGCAGCGTCGCGGTGCGCAGCTCGTCGCGGGACTTCATGGCACTGGTGAGGTCGGCTCGGAGCCGGTCCTTGAGGGCGGACACGCGCCCCAGCCTGGCACGGCCGGCGCGTCCCCCGGCGCCGGGTGGCGCACCGGCCGCGCCCGTAGGCTCGGCGATCGTGCGCTGGTACACCGTGCCCTCGGCCGCCGTCGCAGCGGGCACCGCGACGCTGGGCTACGCCTCCCTCTACGAGCGGAACCGCTGGACGCTGCGCCGCTTCGAGGTCCCCGTGCTGGCCCCCGGGTCCGCGCCGCTGCGCGTGCTGCACCTGTCGGACCTGCACATGACCGCCGGGCAGCGGTCCAAGCAGGCGTGGGTGGCCGGGCTGGCCGAGCTGGCACCCGACCTCGTCGTCGACACCGGTGACAACCTGGCCGGGGCCGACGCCGTCGGGCCGACGCTGCGCGCGCTGGACCCGCTGCTGGACCTGCCCGGGGTGTTCGTCATGGCCAGCAACGACTACTACGCCCCGCGGCCGAAGAACCCGCTGAAGTACTTCAAGCGCGAGCACAAGCGGGTGCACGGCGACCCGCTGCCCTGGCGCGACCTGCGCGACGGGATGACCGCCCGCGGCTGGCTGGACCTCACCAACGCCCGGGGCGAGCTGACCGTGGCCGGGCGGCGGATCTCCTTCGCCGGCGTCGACGACTCCCACCTGAGGCGGGACCGCTACGACCTGGTCCAGGGCCCCGCCGACCGCGGCGCCGACCTGCGGGTCGGGCTGGCCCACTCCCCCGAGCCGCGGGTGCTCGACCGGTTCGCCGCCGACGGCCACGACCTGCTGCTGTGCGGGCACACCCACGGCGGGCAGCTGCGGGTGCCGTTCTACGGCGCGCTGGTGACCAACTGCGGCATCGACCGGGCGCGCGCCCGCTGGCTGCACCGCTGGGCGCCGCCGGCTCCCGACCGCCCCTCCGGGACCTGGCTGCACGTCTCGGCCGGGCTCGGGACCAGCCCGTACGCGCCCGCCCGGTTCGCCTGCCCGCCCGAGGCGACGCTGCTGACCCTCACCGCCCGGGAGCCCTGAGGAAGGACCCCTCTGCCCCCCGCCACTCGCAGGCTCGCGGCGGGACCCTGCAGAGGGGCCGCCGGCTGCGGGCGCTAGAGTGGTCCAGGCACCACCGGGGTGTGGCGCAGCTTGGTAGCGCGCGTCGTTCGGGACGACGAGGCCGCAGGTTCAAATCCTGTCACCCCGACCCACCGCTCAGGGGCCGCCGAGAGGCGGCCCCTGAGCCGTTCCGGGGCCGGGATCGTCCGTCTCCGGTTGGGGAGGTCCCCCGGCGGGCACCGGCAGCCCGATGACCGAGTGGTTGCTCCTCCTCGCCGCCGTGGTGCTCACCGCACTCACCGGCTTCTTCGTCGCCGCCGAGTTCTCCCTCACCACCGTGGACCGGGGGCGCGCCGAGGAGGCCGCCCGGGCCGGTGACGCGGGAGCCGGAGGTGTGGTCACCGCGCTGCGGTCGCTGTCCACCCAGCTGTCGGCCGCCCAGCTGGGCATCACGCTCACCACGCTGGTCGTCGGCTACCTGGCCGAGCCGGCCCTGGGCGAGCTGCTGCGCGGCCCGCTGGAGCTGGTCGGCCTGTCCGGCGGCGCGGTCACCGCGGTCGCCTACGGCCTGGCCCTGGCGCTGGCCACGACCCTGCAGATGCTGCTCGGCGAGCTGGGGCCCAAGAACCTCGCGATCGCCAACCCGCTCGGCGTCGCCCGGGTCGTCGCACCGGGGATGCGGGCGTTCACCGCGGTCACCGGCGTCGTCGTCGCCGCGCTGCAGCGGCTGGCCAACGCGATCGTGCGCCGGCTGGGCTTCGAGCCGCGCGAGGAGCTCGACTCCGCCCGCGGCGCCGACGAGCTGGCCGCCGTCGCCCGCCGCTCGGCCGAGGAGGGCGACCTCTCCCCCGTCGCCGCCCGGCTGCTGGAGCGGTCGCTGGGCCTGCGGCAGAAGTACGCCACCGACGTCATGACCCCGCGCACCCGGTTGTGGACGCTGCGGGCCAGCGCCACCGCCGCCGACGTCATCGCCGCGGCCAGCGAGTCGGGCAACTCCCGCTTCCCCGTGTACGGCTCGGACCTCGACGAGGTCACCGGGGTGGTGCACGTCAAGCGCGCGGTCGCCGTCCCCGAGGCCGAGCGCCCCCGCCGCACGGCCGGGGAGCTGGCCGACCCCGTGCTCGCCGTCCCGTCGTCGCTGCGGCTGGAGCGGCTGATGGACCTGCTGCGCGAGCAGGGCCTGCAGATCGCCCTGGTCGTCGACGAGTGGGGTGCGACGCACGGCGTGGTGACCCTGGAGGACATCGTCGAGGAGCTGGTCGGCGAGATCGCCGACGAGACCGACCGGCCGCTGCGCACGCTGCGGCGGCTCGGCGACGGGCACTGGCTGCTCTCCGGGCTGCTGCGCCCCGACGAGGTGCTCGAGCGCACCGGCATCCCGGTGCCCGAGGGCCGCTACGAGACGCTGGCCGGGTGGCTCGCCGAGCGGCTGCAGCGCCTGCCCGAGGTCGGCGACACCGTCGAGCTCGACGGCGCGCGGCTCACCGTCGAGACCCTCGACGGCCGCCGGGTCGCCCGGGTGCGCGCCGAGCGGACGGTGGTGCTGCCCCCGGGCGCCACGGCCTCCCGCATCCGCGCGGAGAGGACGGCGGCGTGAGCGACGCCGTGAGCCTGCTGGTCCTGGTGGCCCTGCTGCTGGGCAACGCCTTCTTCGTCGCGGCGGAGTTCGCGCTGGTCTCCGCCCGGGTCGACCAGATCGAGCCGCGCGCCGACGCCGGCAGCACGCGGGCGCGGAAGACCCTCACCGCCATGCGCAACGTCTCGCAGATGATGGCCGGCGCGCAGCTGGGCATCACGCTGTGCTCGCTGGGCCTGGGCGCGGTCGGCGAGCCCGCCGTCGCCCACCTCATCGAGGCGCCGATGGAGGCCCTCGGCGTCCCCGAGGCGCTGCTGCACCCGGTCGCGCTGGTCATCGCGCTGTCGCTGGTGACCGTGCTGCACATGGTGCTCGGCGAGATGGTGCCCAAGAACATCACCATCGCCGGTCCCGACCGCGCGGCGATGGCGCTCGGCCCGGCGCTGGCCACCTTCTCCCGGCTGCTCAAGCCGGTGATCTGGTTCTTCAACACCACCGCCAACGCCTTCGTGCGGCTCTTCGGGGTCACGCCCACCGACGAGGTCGCGGCCAGCTTCGACGAGACCGAGATCCGCTCGATGATCACCCAGTCGCGGCGGGAGGGGCTCCTGGGCAGCGAGGTCAGCGAACTCGCCGCGGGCGCGCTGACCTTCGAGCAGCACACCGTCGAGGACGTCCTGCTGCCGATGGACACCGTGGTCACGGTGCCGCGCTCGACCACGCCCCGGCAGCTGGAGGCCGTCGTCGCCGAGCACGGCTTCAGCCGCTACCCGGTGCGCGACGAGGACGGCGTGCTGCTGGGCTTCGTGCACGTCAAGGACGTGCTGGGCATCGAGGCGCAGGGCCGCGACGAGCCGATCCCCGACGAGCACGTCACCCCGCTGGTGCCGCTGGCGCCCGGCAGCAAGCTGCCCGAGGTCCTCGCCGAGATGCGGGCCCAGGGCGCCCACCTCGGGGGCGTGGTGGCCGAGCGGCGGACCGTGGGCCTCGTCGCCCTGGAGGACGTGCTGGAGCTGCTCATCGGTGACGTCCGCGACGCCGCCGCCGAGCACACCCGGGTGCTGGCCGACCGGGCCGCCCGCGGCGTGCGGGCCGGCCGGGCCGGGTACCCGGCCGGTGTCGGCGCCGGGGGACGATGACCGGGTGAGTGCCGAGCCCGCCGCCGTCCCCGCTCTCCCGCCCGACGTCACCGCCCGCTGGCAGGCCCGCTTCCGCGCCCCCCGGGTCAGCCTGCCCGACTGGGCGCTGCACGCCCCGCACCGCAGCCTGTACTCCTCCGACGTCAGCGGCGTCGTCGAGCAGTACGCCTGGGACCGCACGACCGACGTGCACCGCCAGGTCACCGACCGGGCCAACGGCACGCTGATCAGCACGATCAGCCCGGACGGCGAGACCATCTGGTGGTTCGCCGACACCGACGGCGACGAGTTCGGCGTCTGGATGGTGCAGCCCTTCAGCGGCGGGGACGACCGGGTCGCCGTCGCCGAGGTCGGCCCGGCCTACCCCGCCGGCCTGGAGATCGGCGCCGGCCTCGTGGCGATCGGGCGCTCCACCGACGACGGCAGCGAGCTGTGGCTGGTCCCCGCCGGGGGGAGCCCGCGGGTGGTCTACCGGCACGAGGACCCCGCCTCGGTCGACGCCCTGACCCTCGACGACGAGCTGCTGGTGATCTCGCACTCCGAGCACGGCGACCCGCGCTACCCGGCGCTGCGGGTGCTGCGGACGGCCACCACCACCGAGGAGGCGCCGGCGGTGGTCGCCGAGAAGTGGGACGGCGAGGGCCGCGGCCTGCACGCCCTGGAGTTCGCCCCGCTGCCCGGCGACCGGCGGCTGCTCGTGGGCCACGAGCGGCACGGCCGGGAGGAGCTGCTGGTCTGGGACGTCGCGGCCGACACCGAGGTCGAGCTCGCGCTCGACCTGCCCGGCGACGTGACGGCCGGCTGGTACCCCGACGGGTCGGCGCTGCTGGTCGGCCACGACCACGCCGCCCGCAGCGAGCTGTACCGCTACGACCTCGGCAGCGGGACGCTGGAGCGGCTGGACACCCCGCCGGGCGTCGTCCGCGGGGCCACCGCCCGCCCCGACGGCACGGTGGAGCTGGCCTGGTCGTCGGCGCAGCACCCGCCGGTGATCCGCCGGGCCGACGGTCCGGTCGTGCTGGCCGCGCCCGGCGAGGAGCCGCCGGCGGCCCACCCGGTGGAGGACCGCTGGGTGCCCGGCCCCGGCGGCGACGTGCACGCGCTCGTCGTCCGGCCGGCCGGACCGGCCCCGTACGCGACGGCGTTCCTCGTCCACGGCGGTCCGGAGGCCGCCGACGACGACTCCTACCGCGCCCGCCGCGCGGCCTACGTCGACGCCGGCTACGCCGTCGTGCACGTCAACTACCGCGGCTCCACCGGCTACGGCAGCGCCTGGCGGGACGCGCTCACCGGCCGGCCGGGGCTGACCGAGCTCGAGGACGTCGCGGCGGTGTACGACGCGCTCGTCGCCGAGGGGTTCCTCGACCCGGCGCGGGCGGTGCTCACCGGCGGGTCGTGGGGCGGCTTCCTCACCCTGCTGGGGCTGGGCACACAGCCCGAGCGCTGGGCCGCGGGCATCGCCGAGGTGCCGGTGGCCGACTACCTGGCCGCCTACGAGGACGAGATGGAGGGGTTGCGGGCCTACGACCGCGCGCTGTTCGGCGGCTCGCCCGACGAGGTGCGCGAGGTCTACGTGCGGTCCTCCCCGATCACCTACGTCGAGGCGGTGCGGGCACCGGTGCTCGTCGTCGCCGGGGCCAACGACCCGCGCTGCCCGATCCGGCAGATCGAGAACTACCTCGGCGAGCTCGACCGCCTCGGGACGCCGCACGAGGTGTACCGGTTCGACGCCGGCCACGGGTCGCTGGTCATCGAGGAGACGATCCGCCAGGTGGAGACGGCGCTGTCGTTCGCGCTGCGGCACTGTCCACCCACCGGTGGACACCGCGGTCAGGTGCCGTCCCCCCGCTGAGCGGAGCCCCCCCGTCCACCCGACCGGGAGGCCTCCGGCCCCCACACCCGGGCGGACACCGCTCCGCGGGCCGGGAGCACCGCGACCACGACGAGGGTCACCAGCAGCCAGAGGTCCTCGACCAGCAGCCCCCACACGCCGGCGTCGTGGTGGTGGCCCGGGTGGGCCTCGGCGAACCAGATCGCCGAGGAGGCCAGCACCAGCGCGAGGACGGCGGCCAGCGTCCCGGCCGCGACGCGGGACCGGCCCGGCCACCGTCCGGGGGCGACCGGGGCGCCCGCGGCGACGTCGACCAGGACCACCAGCGCCGGCACCAGCCACACGAAGTGGTGCGACCAGGAGATCGGGCTGACCAGGCACGCGGCCAGCCCGGTGAGGGTGACCCCCGCCAGGTCGTCGCCGGCCCGGGCCACGCGCACCGCCCGCGCCATCACGGCGACCAGCACGACGGCGGCGAGCACGGCCCACACCGCCCGCGGCGGATCCCCCGGGTCGGCGAGCCGGGCGAGGGCGCCCAGCAGCGACTGGTTGGAGGTCTTGTCCAGCCGGCCGACCCGCTCGGTGTGCCACAGCGTCTCGGTCCAGAACCGCCACGACGTCCCCGGCGCGACGGCGGCGGCCAGCAGCGTGGCGCCGGCCGCGGTCGCGGTGGCGACCCCGGCCGCGCGCCGCCGCCCGGTGAGCAGCAGGTACACGACGAACAGGGCGGGGGTCAGCTTCACCGCCGCGGCCAGGCCGGTGCCGGCGCCGGCCCACCGCGAGCCGCGCCGCAGCGCCGCGACGTCGGCCAGCACGAGCGCGGCCAGGAACAGGTTCACCTGACCGAAGCCCATCGTCTCCCGCACCGGCTCCAGGACGAACAGGACCGGGACGGCGGCGACCCAGGTGGACGGCAGCGGCCAGCCGTGCCGCCGGGCCACCGGGACGACGAGCCAGCGGGTCAGGCCGGCCAGGACGACGACGTTGAGCAGCGTGTGCGCCGTCGCCACCGCCCACACCGGCAGCGCGGCCATGGGGGCCACCAGCAGCGCGGCGAACGGGGGGTAGGTGAAGCCGTAGGGGCTGCGTCCGTAGGTGAAGTCGTACAGCGGCCGCCCGTCGAGCCACCACGCGACGGCGCCGCGGTAGACCCGCAGGTCGAAGAAGTCGTGCCACGGGTCGTTGGGCACGACCAGGCACACCACGGCCGCGAGCACCGCGAGCAGCAGCACCAGCCCGGCCCGGCGCGCCGTCCGGGCCCGGCCGGCGCGGGGGGCGACGCGCTCCTCGACCGCCACGAGGCGGTCGACTACCGGCCGCGGCGGGCGAGCAGCAGCTCGGCGATCTGCACGGCGTTGAGCGCCGCGCCCTTGCGCAGGTTGTCGTTGCTGACGAACAGCGCGAGGCCGCGGCCGTCGTCGACACCGGGGTCCTGCCGGATCCGGCCGACGTAGCTCGGGTCCTGCCCCGCCGCCTGCAGGGGGGTCGGGACGTCGGTGAGCTGCACGCCGGGCGCGGTCGAGAGCAGCTCGGTGGCCCGCTGCACCGACAGCGGCCGCGCGAACTCGACGTTGAGCGACAGCGAGTGCCCGGTGAAGACCGGCACCCGCACGCACGTGCCCGACACCCGCAGGTCGGGGATGCCGAGGATCTTGCGGCTCTCGTGGCGGAGCTTCTGCTCCTCGTCGGTCTCGGACGACCCGTCGTCGACGACCGAGCCGGCCATCGGCAGCACGTTGAACGCGATCGGGGCGACGTACTTCCGCGGCTCGGGGAAGGCCACCGCCGACCCGTCGTGGGTGAGCTCGGCCGCCTTGTCGGCGACGGCCCGCACCTGCCCGTCGAGCTCCTCCACGCCGGCCAGCCCGCTGCCGGAGACGGCCTGGTAGGTGCTCGCGACGATCCGCACGAGGCCGGCCTCGGCGTGCAGGGGCTGCAGCACCGGCATCGCGGCCATGGTGGTGCAGTTGGGGTTGGCGACGATGCCCCGGGGGATGGTGTCGAGGGCGTGCGGGTTGACCTCGCTGACCACCAGCGGGACGTCGGGGTCGCGGCGCCAGGCCGAGCTGTTGTCGATGACGGTAACGCCGGCCGCGGCGAACCGCGGGGCCTGGGCCCGCGAGGTCGACGCACCGGCCGAGAAGATCGCGATGTCAAGGCCGGCGGGGTCGGCGGTGGCGGCGTCCTCGACGGAGATCTCGCCGTCCCCCCAGGGCAGGGTGCTGCCGGCGGAGCGGGCCGAGGCGAAGAACCGCAGCTCGCTGACGGGGAACTGCCGCTCGGCGAGCAGCCGCCGCACCACGGCGCCCACCTGGCCAGTGGCGCCGACGACGCCGACGCGCGGTCCCGTGCTGTCGCTCATCGTCCGGTCCCTCCGTAGACGACGGCCTCGGCCTCGTTGCTGCCGAGGTCGAAGGCGTCGTGCACCGCGCGGACGGCGACGTCCACGTCGGTGTCTCGGCACACCACGGAGATGCGGATCTCCGAGGTGCTGATCAGCTCCAGGTTGACCCCGGCGTCGGCCAGCGCGCCGAAGAAGCGGGCGGACACGCCGGGGTGCGAGCGCATGCCTGCCCCGACCAGCGACACCTTGCCGATGTGCTGGTCGAAGGTGACGTCGGTGTAGCCGACGGTGTTCTTGACCTGCTCCAGCGCCGCGATCGCCGCCGGGCCGTCGCTCTTGGGGAGCGTGAAGGAGATGTCGGCGAGCTTGCTGGCCGCCGTCGACACGTTCTGCACGATCATGTCGATGTTGACCTCGGCCTCGGCGAGCACGCGGAACAGCTGCGCGGCCTCGCCCGGCCGGTCCGGGACGCCGTAGACGGTGATCTTGCCCTCGCTGCGGTCGTGCGCGACGCCGGTGATGATCGCCTGTTCCACGCTGAGGTCCTCCATCGAGCCGGTCACGATCGTGCCGGGGAGCTGGGAGTAGGAGCTGCGGACATGCACCGGGATGCCGTAGCGGCGGGCGTACTCGACGCACCGCAGCACGAGCACCTTCGCCCCGGAGGCGGCCAGCTCGAGCATCTCCTCGTAGGTGACCGTCTCCAGGCGCCGGGCGTTGGGCACGATCCGCGGGTCGGCGGTGAAGACGCCGTCGACGTCGGTGTAGATCTCGCAGACGTCGGCCTGCAGCGCCGCGGCGACGGCGACGGCGGTGGTGTCCGAGCCGCCGCGGCCGAGGGTGGTGATGTCCTTGGTGTCCTGGCTGACACCCTGGAACCCCGCGACGATGACGATCGAGCCCTCGTCGAGCGCCGAGCGCAGCCGGCCGGGCGTGACGTCGATGATGCGGGCCTTGCCGTGGCTGCTGGTGGTGATCACCCCGGCCTGCGAGCCGGTGAACGACCGGGCCTCGTAGCCGTACGTGCTGATCGCGATGGCCAGCAGCGCCATGGAGATGCGCTCGCCCGCGGTGAGCAGCACGTCGAGCTCGCGACCGGGCGGGTCGTCGGTGATCTGGCTGGCCTGGTCGAGCAGCTCGTCGGTGGTGTCGCCCATCGCGGAGACGACCACGACGACGTCGTTGCCGGCCTTCTTCTCCGCCACGATGCGTTCCGCGACGCGCTTGATGTGGGCGGCGGAGGCCACGGAGGAGCCACCGTACTTCTGCACGACGAGGGCCACGGGTCCACAGGCTACCGATGCGCGACGGCGGCACCGGACTCCCCGTCCGTGTCCCCCGTTGCGCCCGCCGGGTCGCTCGCGATGTGATCACCGGGTGACCGACCCCGAGGACTGGCTGCTGAGCGCCGAGGAGCGGGGGAACGCTGCCACGGACCTGCCCGCGTTCACCGAGGGCAACCTCGTCGTCCCCCTGGTCCACGGGTCGGCCTACTTCGACCGGCTGGTCGAGGTGGTCGAGGCCCTCGACGAGGGCGACCACCTGTTCTTCACCGACTGGCGCGGCGACCCCGACGAGCAGCTGCGCCCGGGCGGGCCGACGGTCGCCCAGCTGTTCACCGAGGCGGTGCGCCGCGGGGTGACGGTGCGCGGCCTGGTGTGGCGCTCGCACCTGGACGCCGCCTCGTTCTCCAAGGAGGAGAACCGCGCGCTCGACGTGGAGATCGAGCACGGCGGCGGCGAGGTGATCCTCGACCAGCGCGTGCGGCGCTTCGGCAGCCACCACCAGAAGTTCGTCGTCTGCCGGCACGACCAGGACGCCACGAAGGACGTCGCCTTCGTCGGCGGCATCGACCTGTGCCACAGCCGGCGCGACGACGCCGAGCACCGGGGGGACCCGCAGGCGGTCGCGATGGCCTCCGCCTACGGCCCGACGCCGCCGTGGCACGACGTCCAGCTCGAGCTGCGCGGCCCGGCGGTGCACGTGCTCGACACCGTCTTCCGCGAGCGCTGGGACGACCCGAACAGCCCCGACACCGACCACCCGGTCGCGTGGCTGCGCGACAAGCTGAACCACGCCCGCCTCGAGGGCGACCCGCTGCCGCCGCAGCTGCCACCCCCGCCGCCGGCCGGGCCGCACCTGGTGCAGAACCTGCGGACCTATCCGGCGATCCGCCCGCCCTACCGCTTCGCCCCGAAGGGCGAGCGCTCGGTGGCCCGCGGGTACTCCAAGGCCATCCAGCGGGCGCGCCGGCTGGTGTACCTGGAGGACCAGTACATGTGGTCGGGCGCGGTGGCCCGGCTGTTCGCCGAGGCGCTGGCCCAGCACCCGGACCTGCACCTGGTCGTCGTCGTCCCCCGGGTGCCCGACCAGGAGGGCGCCTTCGCCGAGCGGCCGCAGTTCGTCGGGCGGTGGCAGGCGATCGAGATGTGCCGGCGGGCCGGACGCGACCGGGTGCACGTGTTCGACGTCGAGAACCACTCCGGCACGCCGGTCTACGTGCACGCGAAGGTGTGCGTGGTCGACGACGTGTGGGCCAGCGTGGGCAGCGACAACTTCAACCGGCGCTCGTGGACGCACGACAGCGAGCTGTCCAGCGCCGTCCTCGACACCACCCTCGACCCCCGGGAGCCGCGCGACCCGGCCGGCGCCGGCGACGGCGCGCGGACCTTCGCCCGCGACCTGCGGCTCGAGCTCGCGCGCGAGCACACCGACCGGGCCGCCGACGGCAGCGAGGACGCCGACCTGCTCGACCCCGAGGCGTTCGTGGCCGCGCTGGAGCACGCCGCTGACGAGCTCGACGCCTGGCACGCGGGCGGCCGCCGCGGTCCCCGCCCGCGCGGCCGGCTGCGGCACCACGAGGCCGAGCGGTTGTCGCTGCCCACCCGGCTGTGGGCGACGCCGGTCTACCGCCTGATCGACGACCCCGACGGCCGCCCGCTGAAGCTGCGCCTGCGCGGCGACTTCTGACCACCCGCGGTCCCGGCCGCACGGGGACGCCCGGTCCGGACACCGGCGCAGCCGGGGCACCCGCCCCGGGCACCCTCCTCCCCCGCGTCGTCGTGCTCTGCCCACGACTGTGGGCAGAGCACGAAGGAGAGCACCGCCATACCACCCCCGGCCCTCGTGCTCTGCCCACGGCTGTGGGCAGAGCACGACGGTCCCCAGGTGGACGTCCGGGGTGCCTCCTGGTGCGCTCCGCGCGGGACGCTGCCGCGGTGCCCGACCTGGACCTGCCCGGCCTGATCCGCCGCATCCGACGCGCAGCCGACCTGTCGCAGCGCGAGATCGCCGGGGCCACCGGGATCCCGAAGGCGACGGTCGCGGCAGCCGAGGCGGGCACGCGGGGCCTGGACGCTCGCGACCTCGCCCGGCTCGCGGAGGTGGCGGGGCTGCGGCTGGTGCTGGTCGACGGGGAGGGCACCGAGGTCGCGCCGATGGACGGCAGGGCCGTCCGGGACGAGGGCGGCCGGCGCTTCCCCGCGCACCTCGACACCCGGCACGGCGACGAGGGCTGGTGGCACGGGCCGCACCGGTACGACCGCACCCCGGTCACCTACACCTTCACCCGCCACCGCCGGCGCAGGGACGAGCGGCGGAGGGTGCATGGCGGGACACCGGAGGACCACCGGCTCCCCCGGCCCGGGGACGGTCTCGCCGCCCGGGCCGCGGCCCGGAGGGCGGCCGCGCGGAGGGCCCGCGAGGAGGAGCTGGAGCGCCGGCGCGCGGCCGGCGCCCTCCGGCCGGCCGGCGACCGGTTCCGCTGCGAGTGCCCGCCGGCCTGCGACGACCTCCTGCTCGACGAGGGCCCGCCCACCCCGGGCCGGCCCGGGCCGCACGCGCCGGACTGCGTGTGTCGCTGCGACCTGAGCTGACCCGCTGCTACCGTGGGCGTCGTGCGCGGCAGCCTCCTGCTTACCCGCCGCGGCGAGGCCCTCTCCTAGGTCGGCCCCCTCGCCGCGGTGTCCTGCCGTGACGTGAGCGCGTCCCCGGCGCTGCTGACCGCCCCCAGGAGCGACAGTCCAGCCCGCGCCAGAGGAGTCGAGTCCCCGTGAGCACCCCGCAGCACCCGCACGTCCGCAACCCCCAGCGTCCCTCGCGGATGCCCGTCCACCGCTATGCCCCGTTCACCCCGGTCGACCTGCCCGACCGCACCTGGCCCGAGCGGGTCACGACCGCGGCCCCGCGCTGGTGCGCCGTCGACCTGCGCGACGGCAACCAGGCCCTCATCGACCCGATGACCCCCGACCGCAAGCGGCGGATGTTCGAGCTGCTGGTCCGGATGGGCTACAAGGAGATCGAGGTCGGCTTCCCGGCCGCCAGCCAGACCGACTTCGACTTCATCCGCCAGCTGGTGGAGGAGGACCTGGTCCCCGACGACGTGACCGTCCAGGTGCTCACCCAGGCCCGCGACGAGCTGATCGAGCGCACCTTCGAGTCCCTGCGCGGCGCCCGGCAGGCGATCGTGCACCTCTACAACTCGACGTCGACCCTGCAGCGGCGCGTGGTGTTCGGCTCCGACCGCGCCGGCATCGCCGTGCACGGCGCGCAGCTGGTGCGCAAGCTGGCCGAGCAGATGGGCGACACCGAGATCCGCTACCAGTACAGCCCGGAGTCCTTCACCGGCACCGAGCTGGACTTCGCCGTCGAGATCTGCAACGCGGTCACCGACGTCTGGGAGCCCACGCCTGACCGGCCGACCATCCTCAACCTGCCCGCGACCGTCGAGATGGCCGAGCCCACCGTCTACGCCGACCAGATCGAGTGGATGCACCGCAACCTGGGCCGCCGCGACGCCGTCGTCCTCTCCCTGCACCCGCACAACGACCGGGGCACCGCCGTCGCCGCCGCCGAGCTCGGCCACCGCGCCGGCGCCGACCGCATCGAGGGCTGCCTGTTCGGCAACGGCGAGCGCACCGGCAACGTCGACCTGGTCACCCTCGGCCTGAACCTGTTCAGCCAGGGCATCGACCCGCAGATCGACTTCTCCGACATCGACGAGATCCGCCGCACCGTCGAGTACTGCAACCAGCTGGGCGTGCACGAGCGGCACCCCTACGGCGGCGACCTGGTCTACACCGCCTTCTCCGGCTCCCACCAGGACGCCATCAACAAGGGCTTCACCGCGCTGGCCGCCGACGCGCAGGCAGCGGGGAGGACCGTCGACGAGATGCCGTGGGCGGTCCCCTACCTGCCGATCGACCCCAAGGACGTCGGCCGCAGCTACGAGGCGGTCATCCGGGTCAACAGCCAGTCCGGCAAGGGCGGCGTCGCCTACATCATGAAGACCGAGAACCAGCTGGACCTGCCCCGCCGGCTGCAGATCGAGTTCAGCGCGGTCATCCAGCGGCACACCGACGACGAGGGCGGTGAGGTCACCGCGCAGCAGATGTGGGCCGCCTTCAGCAGCGAGTACCTGCCCGACCCCGACGCCCCGTGGGGCCGCTTCGCGCTGGCCGGCCACCGGCACACCGCGCACGGCGACCAGCTCGACGAGATGGTCGTCGAGCTGACCGACGGCGGCGTCCCGGTCACCGTGCAGGGCAGCGGCAACGGCCCGATCGCGGCCTTCGTCGACGCGCTGAAGACCCTCGACGTCGACGTCCGCGTCCTGGACTACGCCGAGCACGCGCTCAGCGCCGGCGGGGACGCCTGCGCCGCCGCCTACGTCGAGTGCGCCGTCGGCGACCGGGTGCTGTGGGGCGTGGGGATCGACCCGAACATCGTCTCGGCGTCGCTGCGCGCCGTCGTCTCCGCGGTGAACCGCGCCCAGCGGTGAGCGCCGGGACCGGGGCGTGCGGTGCACGCCCCGGTCTCAGCCGCCCGGGTGGGACCCCGGCTGCTCGGGTGGGGCGTCGCCGGGTTCGTCGCCCCGGTAGACGTCGTCCTGGCGGCCGGCACCGCGGAACTCGTCGACGAGCAGCAGGTCGCGCCGGACGTGCCGGCGACGGTAGGCGACCCGGCTGATCAGGTGGGCGCTGACCGGCGCGGTCAGCAGCTGGAAGGCCGCCACCAGCAGGAGCATCCAGGCGTTGGACCAGCCGCCGAGCCGGATGGCGGCCCCGACCATGACCAGCAGCACGCCCACCACCTGCGGCTTGGTCCCGGCGTGCATCCGCGACAGCACGTCCGGGAAACGGACCAGTCCCAGCCCGGCGGTGAGGCAGAGGAAGGCGCCGGCCAGCAGGCACGCGAACGCCACGACGTCGGCGAGTGCGGTCACGACCGGCTCTCCCGTTCCTCGGCGGCCACCGGCAGGCCGACGTCCCGGCCGTCCTCGGTCCGCGACCTCAGCAGCATCCCGCCCACGTAGCGGGCGACCGAGACCGACCCGACGAAGGCCAGCAGCGCGACGACGACCAGCACCGGCACGAGCGTCGGGTCGCGCACCACCGCGGCGTGGACGGCCAGCCCGGCGGAGATGATCACCAGCAGCGTGTCGGTGGCCACGACCCGGTCCAGCAGCGACGGGCCGCGGGCCAGGCGGACGAGGGCGAGGAGGGCTCCCCCGCCGATGAGCGCGTACAGCGCGCCCGCCACCACCGTCACGGCGCCGCCACCTCCGCCCGGTCCCGCTCGAGGGCGGCGACGTCCTCCGCCGAGCCGAACGCCAGCACCAGCCGCTCCTCGACCAGGAGGACGTGCGCCCGCTTGCGCTCGACGTCGTCGCGGTCGCGGACGGGCAGCAGGTGCAGGGTCATCACCCGCTGCTCCCGGTCCAGATCCAGCACCAGGGAGCCGGGCACGAGGGAGGTCGCCTCGGCCACCATCGTCAGCAGCAGGTCGGAGTCGGCCCGCAGCTGCACCCGCACGATCGCGGTCCGACGCAGTCCCTGCGGCCGCAGGGCCTGCCAGGCGACCTCCGCCCCGGACACGACCAGGTCGGTGACGAAGTGGCCGAGGAAGATCAGCACCGGCAGGGGCCGCACCCGCACGCCGCCCACCACGTGCGGCAGGGGCAGCACCACCAGCACGAACAGCCCGAGGACCAGGCCGGAGAGCAGGTTCGCCCACGACCAGGTCCCCCACAGCAGCATCCAGACCAGCACCAGCCAGGCGAGCAGGGGGACCTGGTGGCGCAACCGGGTCGCGGCCGGCTCGACGCTCACCGGTCCTCCTCCCCCAGCACCGACGAGAGGTAGGGCGTGCGCTCCACCAGGTCGGTCGACGCCCGGTCCGCGAGGCCGTACAGCGGCCCGGCCAGCCCGGTGAGGGCCACGGTCAGCGCGACCAGTGCGGCGGTCGCGCCCACCATCGTCCGCGGCAGCGGCCGCAGCGCCCGGACGGCGCCCGCCGCGGGCGGGAGGTCGGGCTCGGACGCCGTCGCCACCGCGGTGTGCCGGCGCCAGGCGTCCTGCAGCGCGGTGCGCGGCCGGTCGGGGGAGGACACGGCGCCGTCGGCGGAGGACACGGCGCCGTCGGCGGAGGACCCGTCCTCGCTCGCGGGGTGCTGCGGCCCGGCGTCCGCGGCCGCGGCCGCGGCCGTGTCCTCGAACGGTGCCTGGCTCGGGGACCGCCAGAAGGCACGCGTCCAGACCCGGGCGACCGCGAGCAGGGTGAGCAGGCTGGTGACCACCGCGGCAGCGACCAGGGTGAGGGCCGCGGCGCTGCCCTCGGCGACCCCGGCCTGCAGCAGGCCCAGCTTGCCGATGAACCCCGACAGCGGCGGGATCCCGGCCAGGTTCATCGCCGGCACGAAGAACAGCACGGCGAGCAGCGGCGAGCGCCGGGCCAGCCCGCCGAGCCGGTTGATCGACGTGGTCCCGCCCTGGCGCTCGACGAGCCCGGCGACGAGGAACAGGGTCGTCTGGATGGCGATGTGGTGGGCCACGTAGAAGACCGCACCGGCCAGGCCCGCCGCCGTCCCCAGGGCGATGCCGAACACCATGTAGCCGATGTGGCTGACCAGGGTGAACGACAGCACCCGGCGCAGGTCGCTCTGGGCCACCGCCCCGAGGATGCCGATGAGCATCGTGGCCAGCGCTGCCCACATGAGCACGCCGTCGAGCGCACCGCCCGGGAACAGCAGGGTCTGGGTGCGGATGATCGCGTACACGCCGACCTTGGTGAGCAGGCCGGCGAAGACGGCGGTGACCGGGGCCGGCGCGGTCGGGTAGCTGTCGGGCAGCCAGGCCGACAGCGGGAAGACCGCGGCCTTGATGCCGAAGGCGATCAGCAGCATCGACTGCAGCAGCACCTGCGTACCCGCGGGCAGCTCGCCCAGCCGCACCGCGAGCTGCGCCATGTTCACCGTGCCGGTCGCGGCGTAGACCAGGCCGATCGCGGCGAGGAACACCAGCGAGCTGGTGAGGCTGACCACGACGTAGGTGATGCCGCCGCGGATCCGGCCGGCGGTGCCGCCGAGGGTCAGCAGCACGTAGGAGGCCATCAGCAGGATCTCGAAGCCGACGTAGAGGTTGAACAGGTCGCCGGCGAGGAAGGCGTTGCTGACGCCGGCGACCAGCACCAGGAACGTCGGGTGGAAGATCGACAGCGGCGTCTCCTCCGACCCGTCGGCCGCCCCCTGGCCGATGGCGAACACGAGGACGCCCAGCGCCACGGTCGAGGCGACCACCAGCATGAGCGCCGAGAGCCGGTCGACCACCAGCACGATGCCCAGGGGCACCGGCCAGCCGCCGACGGAGACCGCGCTCGCGCCGGCGGCGTCGGCGAGAAACAGCAGGGCCACCGAGACGGCGAGCACGACGGTGAGCACCACCGTGCTGAGGGTGCGCTGGTGGCCCGGGTGCCCGGAGGCCAGCAGCGCGCCGGCCGCTCCGAGCAGCGGGAGCAGCACCGGCAGCGGGGCGAGGACCTCGATCACCGGGTGCCGCTCCCCGCCGGCACGTCGACGTCGTCGGCCAGGTCCTCGAGGTCCGCGGGGAGGCTGTCGGCGTGGCCGGCGGCGCGGTCCTGCGGGTCGAGGTCGTCCGGGTCGAGCTCGTCGGCGTCGGTGTCCCGGCTGGCGGCGACCCGGCGGTCCTCCTCGTCGGTGCCGACGGCCTCGTTGCGGGCCAGCCGCCAGGAGCGGTGGATGATCGCCAGCACGAACGCCGAGACGCCGAAGGTGATCACGATCGCGGTCAGGATCAGCGCCTGCGGCAGCGGGTCGTTGAACCCCTCCGCGTCGGAGTAGCCGAGGATCGGCGCCAGCCCCGCGGGCCCGCCGGCCGACAGCACCAGCAGGTTGGTGGCGTTGCCCAGCAGCACGAAGCCGAGCAGCACGCGGGTGAGGCTGCGGTCGAGCAGCAGGTACACCCCCGCCGCGTACAGGCCGCCGATCATCACCGGCAGCACGATCGTGGGGGTCATCGCAGCACCACCTCACCGGGGGACAGTTCGATCGGGTCCTCCTGGTCCTCCTGGCGGTCGAGCTCCGCGCCCAGGCTGCGGAGCACGTCGAGGACCAGCCCGACGACGATCAGGTAGACGCCGAGGTCGAAGAACAGCGAGGTCACGAGCTTGACGTCGCCGAGCACGGGCAGCGTCGTCTGCAGGACCGCCGTCTGCAGCACCCCGGCGCCCAGGAGCAGCCCGGCCACACCCGTGCCGCCGGCGAAGAGCAGCCCGCAGCCCAGCAGCAGGCCCGGCGCCACCGGCGCGGCCTCGCCCAGCTCGTAGCGCCCGCCGGCCAGGTACCGCAGCACCAGCGCCAGGCCGGCGACCAGGCCGCCGGCGAACCCGCCGCCGGGCTCGTTGTGCCCGCTGAACAGCAGGTACAGCGAGAAGACGACGATCGTGTGGAAGAGGATCCGGGTGACCACCTCGAGCACGACCGAGCGGCGCGCCGGGTCGAGGGTCGCGGTGGCCGCCAGCCAGCGGTCGCGCGGCGCCCGCCGGCTGCGCTCACGGCGCTGCGTCAGCTGCGCGCGGTCGACGCGGTCGACGCCGCCGGTGCGCCGCCGCAGGAAGACCAGGCTGGCCACGCCGGTGGCCGCGACGACCAGCAGCGAGATCTCGCCGAGGGTGTCCCAGGCGCGGATGTCGACCAGCGTCACGTTGACGACGTTCTTGCCGCCGCCGAACTCGTACGCCGGCCCGGGCCAGCCCTCCGACACCGGCACGGCGGTGCGGGCGGACAGCGCCACCGCGCCGACGGCGGCCATGAAGGCGCCGACCGCGACGGCGATCCCCCCGCGGACGGCGCGCTCCCGCGGCCGGTGCCGCTCGGTGATGTCCTTGGGCAGCTTGCGCAGCACCAGCACGAAGACGACGAGGGTGAGCGTCTCGACCAGGAACTGGGTGAGCGCCAGGTCGGGGGCCCCCTGCAGCGCGAACACGACCGCGAGGCCGTAGCCGGTGACCCCGACGACGAGCACCGCGGACAGCCGCTGCCGGATCCGCAGGGCGAGCGCACCGGCGGTCACGACGACGACGCCGACCACGGCCTGCACCGGGGTGTCCCACGCCCGCCACTCGTCCGGCCACGGCGCGCGGGTGACCAGCAGCGTGCCCGGCAGCGCGAGCACGGCGACCAGGATGGTCCCGAGGTAGGCCGGCAGGGAGCCGCGCTGGGTGGTGCCGGTGACCAGCACGGCGAGCCGGTCGATGCCCTGGACGACGTTCCAGTAGCCCTCGTCGGCCGAGGCACCCACGGCCACCCGACCCTGCAGGCGCGTGACCTGCCCGCGCAGGGCGAACAGGGCGGCGCCGCCGGCGATCGACACCGCCGACAGCACGAGCGCCGGCTGCCAGCCGTGCCACAGGCCCAGGTGCTCCGGCTCCGGCGCCAGCAGCGGCAGCGTGTCGGCGTAGCCGGCGACCAGCGGTTCCAGCAGCGGGCTGGCCGGCCCGAGGACCAGCCCGGTCAGCGCCAGGACGGCGGGGGCGGCGAGGAACAGCGGCTCCGGCGCGTGCTCGACCGCGGTGTCCGCGACGCCGGCCTTGCGGGCGAAGGCGCCCCACACGAAGCGCGCGGTGTAGGCGGCGGTGAGGACCGACCCCGCGACCAGCCCGGCCAGGACGACGGCCGCGGCCGTGCGGTCGGGCAGGCCGGCGTCCCAGAGCGCGGCGAACGCCGCCTCCTTGCCGACGAACCCCAGCAGCGGCGGCAGCCCGGCCATGGACGCCGCCGCGGCGATCCCGATCGCGGCGAGCACGGGCAGCCGGCGGCCGAGGCCGGACAGCCGGCGCAGGTCGCGGGTGCCGGTCGCGTGGTCGATGACACCCACGGTGAGGAACAGCGTGGACTTGAACAGTGCGTGCGCCAGGGTCATCGCCAGCCCGGCGGCGGCCAGCTCGCGGCTGCCCCCGCCGACCAGCGTGACGAGGAACCCGAGCTGGCTGACGGTGCCGAAGGCCAGCAGCAGCTTGAGGTCCCTCTGGCGCAGCGCGCGGTAGCCGCCGACGAGCATGGTGGCCACGCCCAGGCCCAGCACCACCGGGCGCCAGCCGGGGACGTCGGCCAGCCCGGGGGCCAGCCGGGCGACCAGGTACACACCGGCCTTCACCATCGCCGCGGCGTGCAGGTAGGCGCTCACCGGCGTCGGCGCCTCCATGGCCGCCGGCAGCCAGAAGTGGAAGGGCACGAGCGCGGACTTGGTGACCGCCCCGACGAGCACGAGGGCCGCACCGGCGGTCATCGCGGTGCCGCTGCCCGGGTCGGCGACCAGCTCCGAGAGCAGGAAGGAGCCGCTGGCCTGCCCGATCAGGATCAGCCCGACCAGCATGGCCAGCCCACCGGCGGTGGTCAGGATCAGCGCCTGCGACGCCGCCCGCCGCGCGGCCAGCCGCCGTCCCGAGCCCCCGATGAGGAGGAACGAGAAGACGGTGGTGAGCTCCCAGAACACGTAGAGCAGCAGCACGTCGTCGGCGAGGACCAGGCCGAGCATCGACCCGGCGAAGGCGGTGAGGGTGCCGGCGAAGCGGCCGGTGCCCTCGTCGTCGGGCCCGAAGTAGCGGGCGCAGTAGACGAGGACCAGGGCGCCGATGCCGGTGACCAGTGCGGCGAAGGTGAGCGCCAGGGCGTCCAGCCGCAGCGCGACGTCGAGGTCGAGGGCGGGGATCCACGGCACCGTCTCGCGGACGTCGTCGCCGGCCAGGACCGTGCGCAGCTGCAGCAGCGTCCAGACGAAGCCCGCGGCCGGGACCAGCGCGAGGACGAGGAAGGCCCGTCTGCCCCACCACCGCGCGAGAAGGGGCGCCAGCAGCGCGGCCAGCAGGTGGAGGGACAACAGTGCGATCACGGGTCTCCCGGGAGTCGAGGGCGGCTCGGGGACCACTGACGTCGGTCGACGACGGCCGGCGGTACAGCCAGTCTACCCGGGAGGTCGTGTGCGCCCGGCCCCGCTGCAGGAGGGCCCTTCCGCCGCCCGGCCACGATCAGGGCACCTGATCGTCGCGCGTCCTCCCTCACGGTGGACGGTGCGGGAGGACGCGCTGCGGTGCGGGAGGACGCGCTGCGGTGCGGGAGGACGCGCCGGCGCTCAGCCCTCGGCGAGCTCCGCGGCGGCCAGCCAGTCGGTCTCGACCTGGTCCTTCTCCGCCAGCAGCGCGCGCAGCCGGCCGTCGAGCTCCATCACCCGCGCGTGGTCGGTCGCGGCGGCGGCGAGCTCGGCGTGCAGCCGTTCCTCCTCGGTCCCCAGCTTCTCCAGCCGCCGCTCCAGCCGGGCGGCCTCCTTGCGGGCGGCGCGCACCTCGCCCGCCGAGGGCCCGGTCGCAGCCGCCGGCGGGGCCGCGGGAGCCGGGCCGGACGCCGCCGAGGGCAGTGCCGCCTCCCCCGCCGCGCGCCGCTGCAGGTACTCCTCGACGCCGCCGGGCAGCGCGGCCAGCGAGCCGTCGCCCATGAGCGCCACCACCGAGTCGCAGACCCGGTCGACGAAGTAGCGGTCGTGGCTGACCACCAGCACCGTGCCGGGGAAGGAGTCGAGGAGGTCCTCGAGCTGGGTGAGCGTGTCGATGTCGAGGTCGTTGGTCGGCTCGTCGAGCAGCAGCACGTTCGGCTCGGCCATGAGCAGGCGCAGCAGCTGCAGCCGGCGCCGCTCGCCTCCGGACAGGTCCCCCACCGGCGTCCACTGCCGCGACGCCGGGAAACCGAACCGCTCGGCCAGGGACGACGCCGAGATGTCCTGGCCGCCGATCCGCGCGATGCGGGCGATCTCCTGCACCGCCTCGAGCACCCGCAGCCGCCCGGGCAGCTCGGTCACGTGCTGCGACAGGTACGCCGGCGCGACCGTCTGCCCGCGCACCACCGTGCCGCGGTCGGGCTCGGTCTCCCCCACCAGCAGCCGCAGCAGCGAGGTCTTCCCCGCGCCGTTCACCCCGACCACGCCGATCCGGTCGCCCGGGCCCACGTGCCAGGTCAGGTCGCGGAACAGCGGCCGGGGGCCGTCGTCGGAGGGGACGGCGTAGTCGACGTCCTCGACGTCGTAGACGGTGCGCCCGAGCCGGCGGGCGGCGAAGCCCTTCAGCGCCATCGACTCGCGGGGCGGCGGCTCGTCGGCGATGAGCGCCTCGGCCGCCTCGATCCGGAACCGCGGCTTGCTGGTGCGCGCCGGCGGGCCGCGGCGCAGCCAGGCCAGCTCCTTGCGGACCAGGTTCAGCCGGCGCTCCTCGGTGACCGCCGCGATGCGGGCGCGCTCGGCGCGGGCCAGCGTGTAGGCCGCGTAGCCGCCCTCGTAGGCGTGCACCGCGCCGTCGGAGACCTCCCACGTCTGCGTGCACACCTCGTCGAGGAACCACCGGTCGTGGGTGACCACCACCAGCGCGCCCACCCGCTCGCGCACGTAGTCGGCCAGCCAGGCGACGCCCTCGACGTCGAGGTGGTTGGTCGGCTCGTCGAGGACCAGCAGGTCCAGCGGCCGGACCAGCTGCGCGGCCAGCGCCACCCGGCGCCGCTCGCCACCCGACATCGGCGCCACGGGGCTGTCCAGGCCCAGCCGGTCGAGCTCCAGGCCGGTCAGGACACTGCGCACGGCCGGGTCGGCGGCCCACTCGTGCTCCGCGGCGAACAGGGTCCCGGGCAGCACGACGTCGCGGACCGTGGCGCCCGGCGGCAGCGTCCCGGACTGGTCGAGGACGCCGACGGCGAGGTCGCCGCGCTGCGTGACCCGGCCGCTGTCGGGCTCCTCCGCACCGGTCAGGACGCCGAGCAGCGTGGACTTGCCGCTGCCGTTGCGCCCGACGACGCCGATCCGCTCGCCGGCCGCCACGCCGAGGGAGACGTCGTCGAGCAGGACGGTCGTGCCGTGCGCCTTGGACACCCGCTCGAGGTTGAGCAGGTTCAGCGGGGCGCTCACCGTCGGGTCCAGGTCATGAGGGCCCCAGTATCGCCGTCGCCGCGCGCGCCCCGTCCGGCACCGTCGCGCCGACGCGGCAGGTGGCACCCAGCACCCCGCGTGCTGCGCTCAGTGACCGGCCGGTCGCGCAGGTGGGGACGGAGGGCGGCGCGCCCCCGCGGTCCACCGCTGCGACCAGCGCGGACACCACCGCGGGCCTACCGTCGGCCGGGTGCTGCCCGCGGTCCCCTGGTCGGAGGTGGAGCGCCGCGCGCGCGCTGTCCCCGGCGGTCCCGTCCTCCGGTCCGGCGGCGCCGACGACCTGACCGTGCGCGGCCTGGTCACCGACTCGCGGCGGGTCGTCCCCGGCTCGCTGTTCGCCTGCGTCCGCGGAGCGGCCAGCGACGGGCACCGGCACGCCGGCGCCGCGGCCCGGGCGGGCGCGGTGGCCCTGCTGGCCGACCGCCCGGTCGCCACGGACCTGCCGCTGCTGCTCGTGCCGTGGGTGCGCGCGCAGCTCGGTCCACTGGGCGCGCTGCTGGCCGGCGACCCCGCGCGGGCGCTGGGCCTGGTGGGCGTGACCGGCAGCAACGGCAAGACGACGACCAGCGCGCTCGTCGGCGGCGTGCTGGAGGCCGGCGGCGACCGCACCGGCGTCGTCGGCACGCTCGGCGCGCGGGTGGGCACGCGCTCGCGGCTGACCGCGCTGACCACCCCCGAGGCCCCGGAGCTGCACGAGCTGCTGCGCTGGATGGTCGACGCCGGGGCGCACCGCGCGGTGGTGGAGGCCTCGTCGATCGCACTGGACCGCGGCCGCCTCGACGGGCTCGGCTTCGACGTCGCCGTCTTCACCGGGTTCGAGGAGGACCACCTCGACCACCACGGCACCCTGGAGCACTACTGGGCGAGCAAGGCCCGGCTGTTCGAGCGCGAGCGGACCGCGGCCGGGGTGGTCGTCGTCGACGACCCGTGGGGACGGCGGCTGGCCGACCAGGCCCCGGTGCCGGTGACCCGGGTGGGCACGGCGGCCGACGCCGACGTCCGGGTGCTCGGCTGGCGGACCGGCGCCGCGGGCACCGAGGTGCTGCTGGGCGACGACACCGGCGGCCACCGGGTGCGCAGCCGGCTGGTCGGCCGGGTGCACGTGGGCAACCTGGCCGCGGCGTGGGCCACCGGGCGGGTGCTCGGCGTGGCACCCGACCGGATCGCCGCCGGCCTGGCCGCGGTGGCCCCGCCGCGCGGACGCGGCACCGTGCTCGGCGGCTCGGGGCGGCCGGTGGTCGTCGTCGACTACGCGCACACGCCGCACGCCCTGGCGGCGGCGATCACCACCGCCCGCGACCTGTGCGGCCCCGGCGGCCGCGTGCACCTGGTGCTCGGTGCCCGCGGCCGGCGCGACCGCTACAAGCGGCAGGGGCTGGGCGAGTCGGCCCGCGCCGCCGACCGCGTGTGGCTGACCAACGAGGGCAGCCACGGCGAGGACCCGGCCGCGATCATCGCCGAGCTGCGGGTCGGGCTGCTCGGCGCGACCGCGGCCGTGCGCACGGTGCCCGACCGGCGGCAGGCCATCTCCGCGGCGGTCCGCGCGGCCGGCCCCGCCGACGTCGTCCTCGTCGTCGGCCGGGGCCACGAGACGCGGGTGCTCGACACCACCGACCCGCGCGACGCCGTCCACCTCGACGACGCCGAGGTCGCGAACACCGCCCTCATCGCCGAGCACGGCCCGCCTCACGCGGCCGCCCGGGTCGAGCGCGCCTCCTGACGGCCGCCGCGTGCCGCCGGCGTCAGCGGGCCTCGGCGACCCCGAGCCACGGCCGCAGCGCCCCGTCGCCGAGCAGCCGCCCCACCCGCGCCGACTGCTCCTGGGCCTCCCGCCAGCGGGGGTCGTCGCCGTGCCGACGGGCGACCTCGGCGTCCACCGCGTCGGCGCGCTCACCCCACCCCGGCGGGCTGTCGCCGAAGTCGGCGGTGGCGGTGTCCCCCAACCGGAAGCCGGCCGCGTCCAGCAGCGCGCGCAGCTCCGCCTCGGCCGGGAAGTCGTTGCCCTCGGGCAGCGGCGGGGGCAGCGGCCGGTCGGCGACGAAGACCAGCAGGCCGAGCCGGCCGCCGTCGGCCAGCACCCGGCGCAGCTCGGCCAGCGCCGGGGCCTTGTCGGAGGTGGTGCACAGGACCCCCAGGCACCAGGCGGCGTCGAACGCGGCGTCGGCGAACGGCAGCGCCTGTGCGAGCGCGGCGACCGAGGGCAGCCCGAACAGCCGGTGGGCGGCACGGGCCGCGGCGCGCATCGGCTCGGCGCAGACGGCGCGCGCGCCGCGGTCGGCGGCCAGCCACCCGGCCGGGCCGCCGACGCCGGCGCCGTCGTCGAGCACCCGGCTGCCGGCCGTCAGCGCCATGCGGTCGGCCAGCCAGCGCAGCGCCCCCTCGCTCCCGCTGCCCCGGCACCCGGCCGGGACGGCGTGCTCGGGTCCCAGCGCCCGCACGGCCTCCTCGGTCCAGCCGGCGACGGTGCCGAACTCGGCCTCCATCGCCTCGCTCTCCAGCTCTCTCATGCGACCTCCCTGACCGCGGCGGCGACCTCGGCCTTGACCCGGGCGCCGTCGTCCTCCCCGCCGCTGGAGGCCAGGCCGGAGAGGTTGACCCCGACGACCCCGGGGACGGCGAGCAGCGCCCGGGCCTCGGCCACCGCGGCCGCGATCCCCGCCGACCGGGGGTCCGGCGCGGCCAGGACCTGCTCGACCGTCGCGTCGTCGACGTGCAGGCCGGGGAAGCGCTGCAGCACCCGCGCCGAGCGCTCGTCGGTGTAGACGGCGACCGCGGCGACGAAGGGCAGCGTCGCCCCGGCCTCGCGCGCGGCGGCGACGAAGGCGGCCACCTCACCCGGGGTGCGCACGTGGTTGAGCACGCACACCTGCGCGCCGGCCCGCTGCTTGTCCGCGACCCGGGCCGGCCGCCGGTGCACCGGTGGGGCCGCCGGCGACTCCGGGACGGCGACCGGCAGCCCCGCGTCCGCGGCGAGGGCGGCCAGCCGCGGACCGTCGAGGTCGAAGACCTGGGTGACGCCGGGCCGGACGCCGGGGCCGCGGGCGTCCCCGGTCACGCACAGCACGCCGTCGACGCCGACCGCGGCCAGACCGGCCAGCTCCTGCTCCAGGACGACGCGGTTGCGGTCGCGGCAGGCCAGCGTCGTCCACGGCCGCCCGCCGGCGTCCAGGATCTCGGCGGCGAACAGCGTGGGCGGGAAGTCGGGCCGGTTGGCGTGCTCGCCGACGAGCAGCCCGTCGGAGAACGGCGCCAGGACGCCGACCACCCGGCGCAGCGAGGCCGGGTCGAACGGCGCGACGGTGAGGTCGGTGAGCACCACCGGCCCGGTGCGCGCACGGTCGAGCAGGCTGCCCGGCGGAGGCGGGACCGGAGGCGGCGTCGGCCCGGCCCATGCGGGGGCGGGTGCGTCGACGAAGGGGCAGCGGTGCTCGGCGACCTCGCAGCGGCCGTCGTCCCGGACCCCGCCGCACGGGCCGAAGACCATGCGCTTCGGGCAGCCCGGCCGGCGGGCGTCGTCGTCCACGCCCGCAGCCTGACACCTCCCGGCGCCGGCCGGGCGGGGGGCGGGGCATCCGCCGCCCCGGGGAGCGGCTACCGCGCGGCCGCCGCGGGCTGCATGCTGGCCGCACCGGTCCCGTCGCCCCGGAGCCAACGCAGGAGCCGCCCGTGTCCGTCTTCCCGCCCATCCCGCTGGCCGAGTGGGCCGACACCAAGGACACCGTGCACCGGTTCCTGCAGGTCGTCGGCAAGCTGCGGCTGGCCAACGCCCCGCGGCGCAACCACTGGTGGCACGTCCCCTTCCACCTCACCGGCCGCGGGCTGACCACCCGCCCGATGGGCTTCGACCCGGTCTTCGCCGTCGACCTCGACCTGGTCGACCACCGGCTCGAGGTGACCGTCGCCGACGGACGGCGGGCGTCGTTCCCGCTGCCCGGGCTGAGCGTGGCCGCGTTCTACCGGCAGCTGCTCGACACCCTCGCCACGCTCGGCCTGCCGGCCACCGTCGAGCTGCCCGTCCCGTTCGACCTGGCCGACCGCACCCCGTTCGCCGAGGACGAGCACCACGCGTCCTACGACCGGGCCATGGTGACCCGCTACTGGGTGGTGCTGGGCCAGGTGGCGCAGGTGCTCGAGGAGTTCGCCGGGCGCAGCTACGCCAAGACCAGCCCGGTGCACCACTTCTGGCACACCTTCGACCTCGCCGTCACCCGCTTCTCCGACCGGCGCGTGCCGCAGCCCGACACCGTCGACCCGGTCACCCGCGAGGCCTACTCGCACGAGGTGATCAGCGCCGGCTTCTGGTTCGGCGACGACCAGGTGCCCGAGCCCGCCTTCTACTCCTACACCGCGCCCGAGCCGGCGGGCCTGGCCGAGGAGCCGCTGCGGCCGGCCGCGGCCCGCTGGATCGACAGCCGGGGCGCCCACCTCGCGCTGCTGCCCTACGAGGACGTGCGGACGGCGGCCGACCCACGGGGCACCGTCCTGGACTTCCTCGAGAGCGCCTACGCGGCCGGTGCCCGCCGGGCGGGCTGGGACCTCGGCGCCCTGCGCTGCCCGACCGCGCCCGAGCCCCGATGAACCGCCGCACCCCCTGGAGGCCCAGCACATGAGCAACCTCGACCGCCGCCCGCCCGCCCGCGAGCTCGGCGGGCTGGCCGACACCGCCGCCGGCCCCGCCCTCGACCTGCTGCCCGCCAAGGAGATCGCGCTCGGGGAGAGCACGCGGGTGCGGCGGCTGCTGCCGACGCTGGGCCGCCGGATGGTCGGCGCCTGGGCGTTCGTCGACCACTACGGCCCGGACGACGTCGCCGACGGTCCCGGCATGCAGGTGGCCCCCCACCCGCACACCGGGCTGCAGACGGTGTCCTGGCTGCTGCAGGGCCGCGTGCACCACCGCGACTCCCTCGGCAGCGACGTCTCCTTCGGCCCCGGCGAGCTCGCCCTCATGACCGCCGGGCACGGCATCGCGCACTCCGAGCAGTCGCCGGTGCCGCACCCGCGCTACCTGTACGGCGCGCAGCTGTGGGTGGCGCTGCCCGACGTCACCCGTGACACCGCACCGGCCTTCGAGCACCACGCCACGCTGCCGGGCTTCGACTCCGACGGGGTGCGCGCCACGGTGCTGATGGGCGGGTTCGGCGGCCAGACCTCACCGGGGACGGCGCACACCCCGATCGTCGGCGCCGACCTGGACCTGGCCGCCGGTGCCGACGTCGAGCTGCCGCTGGAGCCGGACTTCGAGCACGCGCTGCTCGGCGCCTCCGGCGGTGCCGACGTCGAGGGCGCGCCGCTGGCCCACGGCGCGATGGTCTACCTCGGCACCGGCCGGCGGACCGTGCGGGTCCGCACCGAGGCGCCGGCGAGGCTGCTGCTCCTCGGCGGCGAGCCGTTCGAGGAGCAGCTGGTGATGTGGTGGAACTTCGTCGGCCGGTCGGGTGAGGAGATCGTCGAGTACGCCGAGCGGTGGAACGCCGAGGACGAACGGTTCGGCGCCGTCGAGGGGTACGAGGGCGACCGGCTGCTCGCGCCGGCGCTGCCGCCGGTGCCGCTCAAGGCCCGGGGGCGGGTCCGGTGACCGTGGACGAGCGGCACCTCGCCTTCTTCGCCGAGCACCGCTGGGGGGTGCTCGCCACGGTGAAGCGGGACGGCCGGCCGCAGCTGTCCAACGTCGGGTACGCCCACGACCCGGCGCAGCGGCTGTTCCGGGTGTCGGTGACCGCCGACCGCGCCAAGACCCGCAACCTGCAGGCCGACCCCCGGGTCACCCTGCACGTGTCGTCGCAGGACTTCTGGTCGTGGGTGGCCGTCGAGGGCACCGCGGAGCTCACGCCGGTGGCCGCCGACCCGCACGACGCCACGGTCGAGGAGCTGGTCGCCTACTACCGCGGCGTCTCCGGCGAGCACCAGGACTGGGACGAGTACCGCGCGGCGATGGTCGCCGACCGGCGTCTCGTCGTCCGGTTCACGCCGGAGCACACCTACGGCCAGCTGCGCGGGTGAGGCCGGCCCCCGTCCGCCCGCTCAGCCCTCGGGTGGCGTCTGCATCACCGAGAACGACGCGCCCCACGGGTCGCTGACGACGGCGAACCGGCCGAAGTCGGTGTCCATCGGCGCCATGGCGACCTTGCCGCCGGCGGCCTCGACCGCGGCGACCGTGTCGTCGGTGGAGGCGACGGCGAAGCAGGTCGCCCACCCCTTGGACGCACTAGGCGAGATCCCGCCGAGGCCCCCGAGCGGCCGGTCACCGGTCGCGAAGGTCGTGTAGCCCTCGGCGCCGGGGACCTCCTCGTAGGTGAACCCGAAGACGGCGGCGTAGAACTCGCGGGCCGCGGCGGGGTCGTCGACCGCGGCCTCGTTCCACACCAGCGAGCTGGGCTCGTTGAACACCTCGACGCCGGTGTGCGTGCCGGCCTGCCAGAGTCCGAACTGGTTCCCCTGGGGGTCCCGCGCGACGACCATCGTGCCCATCGGCCCGACCTCCATCGGCTCGACGACGACGGTGCCGTCGGCCGCGCGGATGCGGTCGCAGGTGGCCGCGGCGTCGGCGGCCGCGAAGTACGTCGTCCAGGACGGTGCGGCGCCCGGGTCCATCAGCGGGCCGAGGCCGGCGGCCTGGTGGCCGTCCTTGAGCGCGTTGACGTAGCCGCCGAACTCGGGGCTGTCGGCGGTCCACTCCCAGCCGAGCAGGGAGCCGTAGAAGGCCTTGGCGGCCGGGATGTCGGGGGCGCCGTAGTCGATCCAGCACGGCGTGCCGTCGGGCCAGGGGGTGTTCCGGGTGGGCATGGCTTCCTCCTCGGGGTGTGGGGAGGGAACCGTCCCACCGGGGACCGACACTTCCCGGGCCCGCGCACACGGCACCGGGGAACGCCTCCTCCCGCACCGCAGCGCGTCCTCCCCCACGGTGCACGGTGAGGGAGGACACGCCACGATCAGGTTCCCTGATCGTGGCGCTACCGCCTCAGAAGCGGCCGCCGCCCGAGCGTCCGTGACCGCCGCCACCACCGAAACTGCCCCCGCCCGAGCGTCCGCGGCCACCGGAGCCCCCGAAGCCGCCACCGCGCGGACGGCCACCGCCGAGACCCCCGCCGAGACCACCACCGAGACCACCGCGCATCCCACCGGCCAGGATGCCGCCGAGCACGAGGCTGCCCAGGTCCACACCACCGCGGCCGGGCGCGTAGCCCGGGCCGTGACCCCGGCCATAACCCCCGCCATAGCCCCCGCCGTAGCCCCCGCCATAGCCCCCGCCGTAGCCCCCGGACCACGTGGCGACGTCGTCCTGCGCGAGCTGCAGCGCCTGCTGGGCCAGCTGGTCGGCCAGCTGCGCCTCCCGCAGCGCCCCCTCGGGATCGGCCCGGCCGGTGCCCGCGGCGGCGTCGAGGTGCCGCTGCGCCTCGGCCAGCCGGGTGCGCGCCTCGGGCCCGACCGCCCCGCGCCGGGTGGCGACGAAGTCGGCGGCCGCGGCGACGGTCGAGCGGGCGCGCAGGAGGGTCTGGTCGAGCGCGGCGGCGGCCCGGCGGGCGCGGGTCTGCGCGTCGCGGGCCACGGCCAGCGCCTGCTCGAGCGCGAGGTCGGCCTCCTCGAGCCGGCGCAGCGCGGTGATCGGGTCGGGCGGCCCGCCGTCGCCGGGGCGGAGGGCCTCGTCGGCGGCGGCCAGCCCGGCCTCCGCGCGGGCCACCTGCGGGCGCAGCCCGGCGCTGTCGCCGCCGGAGGACAGCAGCGCGCGGGCCTCGGCGAGGTCCTCCTCGGTCTCGGCGCGGACGGCGGGGATGCGCGCGGTCGCGGCCTCGAGGTCGCGCTCGAGCCGGGTGACGGCGTCGAGCAGGGTGCCCACCTGGGCCACGGCGTCCTCGGCCGCGCGCAGGTCGCCCACCGCCTCGCCGGACCGGCCGGCGTCGAGGGCGGCGCGCGCCTCGGCGACCTCCTGCTCGGCGGCGGCCAGCCGCGCGCGGGCCTGGTCGAGGTTGTCGGCGACCGGCGCCAGCGCCGAGGGCGCGTACCGGCGGCGCAGCCGGGCCGTGCGCTCCTCGTCCTGGGGCAGCCGGCCGTGCAGCGCGGTGATCCGCGGGCCCAGCCCCTCCAGGACCTGCGGTGCGGTGCGCTCGAGGTCGCGCAGCTGCGCGAACGCCTCGGCCTGCGCGTCGAGCCGCTCGTCGGCCGCGGAGGTCAGCTGCAGGATCTCGGTGACCATCGCCCGCCGGGTCGGCTCGTCCTCGGGGATCTCGTCGTCGAGCTGCTGGCGCAGCGTGAAGGCCCGGGTGAGCTCCTGGCGCGACCGGGCCAGCGCCTCGTCGAACCCGGCTACGGCGGCCTCGCCGTACTGCAGCCGGGCGAAGTCCAGGTCCAGCTGGGAGGTCTTCACGGCCTCGTCCAGCTCGAGCAGCGCGGTGCTGGCGCGGCCCTGCAGTTCGTCGGTCGGCACGCCGGCGTGGGGGTCGGGCCGCTCCAGCCGGGTGGTGGGCGGCGGCTGGGCCTCGCGGCGCCGCCGCCGGGACCGCGCCACCAGGTACGCCCCGCCCCCGACGACGGCGATCCCCCCGACGACGGCAGCGGTGGCCGCGCCCGACCCCGACCCCGACCCCCCACCGGACGACGAGCTGGACGACGAGCCGCCGATCCCCTCGGCGAAGGCCACCGCCGCCCCCGCCCAGTCGTCGTCCCCGAGCTGCGGCAGGACGTCCCGCGCCAGGAAGTCCTCGATCTCGGCGTTGGTCCGGGGGAACGCGTCGTCCACCCAGTAGCCGTAGCGCTGGTCGCCCACCGCGACGGCGAGCAGCACGTCGGTGCGGCCCAGCCCCGAGGCCTCCGCGGTCTGCTGTGCCCACTCGCCCTGGTCGGCGCCGTCGAAGGAGGTCACGTAGACGACGAACACCTGCGTGCCGTCCTCGGCCTGCCGGTCGTCGACCGCCTGCTGCACCTCCGCGCGACCCGCGGGGTCGAGGACGCCGGCGCGGTCGGTCACCTCGTCGGGGACGTCGAACGGCGGCTCGGCCAGCGCCGGCCCGCCGCCGGCGACCAGGACGGCAGCCGCGACCCCGAGGACTCCCATCAGCCGGCGCACGGCACCGACCCTAGGTGCGGCACCTCGCCCGGGCAGCCCGGCCGGGTAGGACGTCCGCAACCGGGTAGGGCCCCGTCAGCCCAGCATCCGGCCCGAGGAGGACCCGTGAGCGAGAACGACCGCATCCCCGCCAGCCAGCTGCCTCCGGGGGCGGTGCGCCGGGCGGGCAACTGGGCGGTCGGCAACCGCGACGGGGAGTACTTCGCCGTCTCCCGCCGCTGCCGGCACCAGCTGGCGGACATGTCGACGGGCAGCATCGACGCCGACGGGTGCCTGGTCTGCCCCTGGCACGGCGCGCGCTACGACGTCCGCACCGGGGAGATGGTCGCCGGCCCGCGCGGGTTCCTCGGCTACCACGGGCCCACCCCGGGCTACACCCAGTTCGTCCGCGGCTACGCGAAGGTGCTGCGGCTGCGGGTGAGGCGGGCGCTGCGCCGCGGGGACGACGTCGTCGTGGAGTGAGGCACACGGGCGGCCCTCCTGCAGGGGCCCGCCGCGAGCCTGCGAGCGGTGGGGGGCAGGAGGGTCCTTCCGCTATGCCTGAGCTGCCGGAGCCGTCGGAGCCGCCCGGCCCGCCTCGGTCAGCTGCTGCCAGCCGGCCCGGCGGGCGGCCTGCTCATCGGGGTCGGGCACCGGCAGCGAGGCCAGCAGGCGCTGCGTGTAGGGGTGCTGCGGCGCCCCGAGCACCTCCTCGCCCGTCCCCTCCTCGACCAGCCGGCCGCGGTAGAGGACGGCGATCCGGTCGGCCAGCAGGTCGACGACGGCGAGGTCGTGGCTGATGAACAGTGCGGCGAAGCCGAACTCGCGCTGGATCTCGTCGAAGAGGTCGAGCACCCGCGCCTGCACCGACACGTCGAGGGCCGAGGTCGGCTCGTCGGCGATGAGCAGCTCCGGCCCCAGCGCCAGCGCCCGCGCGAGGCTGGCCCGCTGCCGCTGGCCGCCCGAGAGCTCGTGCGGGAAGCGTTCGCCGAAGGCGCGGGGCAGCTGCACCGACTCGAGCAGCTCGTCGACCCGGCCCCGCGCCTCCCGCGCGTCGCCGGCCCGCCCGTGGACGACCAGCGGCTCGGCGACCGCCTCGGCGATGGTGAGCAGCGGGTTGAAGCTCGAGGCGGGGTCCTGGAAGACGAACCCAATCCGCTCGCGCACGGGCCGGAAGCGCTTCTCCTTGACGCCGTTCATCTCGGTGCCCAGCACCGACAGCGACCCGCCGGTCACCTTCGTCAGGCCGGCGATGGCCCGCCCGATGGTCGTCTTGCCGCTGCCGCTCTCCCCGACCAGACCGAGCACCTCGCCGGGCCGGATGCGGAAGCTGACGCCGTCGACGGCGGTGAAGTCCGGGCGGCGCAGCCGGCCGGGGTAGACGATCCGCAGGTCGCGGGCCTCCACGACCGGCGCGGCGGTGTCCCACCCGGCCGGCCGGGCCGCGGCGCGCGCCTGCGTGCGTGCCAGTCCCTGTCCCAGTCGCGGCACGGAGGCCAGCAGCTGCCGCGTGTAGGCCTCCCTCGGCGCGGAGAACAGGGTGCGGACGTCGGCCTCCTCCACCAACTGCCCCTGGTACATGACCGCGACCCGGTCGGCGAGGTCGGCGACCACCCCCATGTTGTGGGTGATCAGCACGATCGCGGCGCCGAACTCGTCCCGGCAGCGGCGCAGCAGGTCGAGGATCTCGGCCTGCACGGTGACGTCGAGGGCCGTCGTCGGCTCGTCGGCGATGATGACGCCGGGGTCGAGGACCAGCGCCTGGGCGATGACGATGCGCTGCTTCTGCCCGCCGGAGAACTGGTGCGGGTAGTGGTCGACCCGTGTCTCCGGGTCGGGGATGCCCACCCGCCGCAGGACGTCGACGGCCTTGGCGCGCGCCTCCTTGCGGCTGTACCGGCCGTGCGCGCGCAGGCCCTCGGCGATCTGCCAGCCGACGGGGTAGACCGGGTTGAGCGCGGTGGAGGGCTCCTGGAAGACCATCGCCGCGTCCCGACCGCGCACGGCACCCAGCTGGCTGCGGGACAGCGTCACGACGTCGTGCTGCTCGCTCCCGTCCTTGCTGCGCAGGAGGACGGCCCCGCGCGTGGTGGCGGTCTCCGGCAGCAGCCCGAGGATGCTGCGGGCCGTGACCGTCTTGCCGCTGCCGCTCTCCCCCACGACGGCGAGCACCTCGCCGGCGGCCACGGACAGGCTCACGTCCTGGACGGCGGCGATGGTCCCGGCGTCGGTGGCGAAGGAGACGGACAGGTTCTCGATGTCGACGACGTCGCCCGTCGGCGTGCCGGTCATCAGGCGATCCCTCCTGCACCGGTGACCCGGGCGACGTCCACGCCGGTGTCGAGCGGCCCCCCGGGCACCACCGCGACCTCCGCGGTCTCCCCCGCCTCGGCCGCGCGCCGGCTGCGCAGCCGCGGATCGGCCAGGTCGTTGAGGCTCTCCCCGACCAGGGTCAGGCCGAGCACCACCAGCACGATGGCCGCCCCCGGGAAGATCGACGTCCACCAGATCCCGCTGGTGACGTCGGACAGCGACTTGTTGAGGTCGAAGCCCCACTCGGCGGCGGCGGTGGGCTCGATGCCGAAGCCCAGGAAGCCGAGCCCGGCGAGGGTCAGGATGGCCTCGGAGGCGTTGAGCGTGAGGATCAGCGGCAGCGTGCGGGTGGCGTTGCGCAGCACGTGCCGGCTCATGATCCGCCAGTGGCCGGCGCCGATGACGCGGGCCGACTCGACGTAGGCCTCGCTCTTGATCCGCATCGTCTCGGCGCGGACCACCCGGAAGTACTGCGGGATGAACACGACGGTGATGGAGATGGCCGCCGCGAGGATCCCGCCGAAGAGGCTGGACTGGCCGCCGCTGATGACGATCGCCATGACGATCGCCAGCAGCAGCGACGGGAAGGCGTAGACCGCGTCGCAGACGACCACGAGCACCCGGTCCAGCCAGCCGCCGAAGTAGCCCGAGACCAGCCCGAGCAGCACGCCGGCGAACAGGGACAGCGCGATCGCCAGCACGATCACCATGACCGCGGTGCGTGAGCCGTAGAGGACGCGCGAGAGCACGTCGTAGCCGCCCACCGTCGTGCCCAGCCAGTGGTCGCCCGACGGGGGCTGCTGCGCGCCGAAGGGACCGTCGGCGTCCCGCAGCTGGTCGTACCCGTAGGGCGCCAGCAGCGGCGCGCACAGCGCGACGAGCAGGAAGACGCCGGTGAGGACCAGCCCGGCGACGAGCATGCCGCGCTGCAGGCCGACGCTCTGCCGCAGCTGGTGGACCACCGGGAGCCGGCGCCAGCCCCGTCGGGCGGGGTCGGGCGCGGGCGTCTGGTCCGTGGGAGTGGACACGGCGGTGGCCATCAGTACCTCACCCGGGGGTCGATGAGCGCGGCGATGACGTCGACGACGAAGTTGGTCACCGCGACGATGACGGCGAGCAGCGCGACGATGCCCTGCACCGCCACGAAGTCGCGGGCCTGCAGGTACTCGGCGAGCTGGAAGCCGAGCCCCTTCCACTCGAAGGTGGTCTCGGTGAGCACCGCGCCACCCATGAGCAGGGCCACCTGCAGGCCGATGACGGTGATGATCGGGATGAGCGCCGGGCGGTAGGCGTGCTTGCGCAGCAGCCGCCGCTCCCCGACGCCGCGGGAGCGGGCCGCCTCGACGTAGCCGGAGCCGAACGTGCCGATGACGTTGGTGCGCACCAGCCGGAGGAACACCCCGGCGGTGAGCAGCCCGAGCGCGATGGCCGGCAGGACGGCGTGCTCCAGCACGTCGAGGACCACCTCGCCGTCCCCGGTGCGGATCGAGTCGATGAGGTAGCTGCCCGTGGGGTCGTCGAGGAACTGCAGCTGGATCTCCGCGCCGGTCGAGGCGCGGCCGGCCACCGGGAGCCAGCCCAGGCCGCTGGCGAAGACGAGTTTGAGCACCAGGCCCGCGAAGAAGACCGGTGTCGCGTAGCAGAGGATCGCGAAGACCCGCAGCACGGCGTCGGGCCACCGGTCGCGGGAGTAGGCGGCCAGCCGGCCCAGCGGGATGCCGACGACGAAGGCCACCAGCAGCGCGTAGAACGCGAGCTCCAGGGTCGCCACACCGAAGGTGGTCAGCACCTCGGTCACCGGCCGGCGGTCGCTCAGCGTCGTCCCGAAGTCGCCGGTGGAGACGTCGCCGAGGTAGTCGAGGTACTGCACGAGGAGGGGCCGGTCGTAGCCGGCCTCCCGCACGCGCTCGGCCAGCTCCGCTCCGGTCAGCCGGCCGCCCAGCGCCGCGGTGATCGGGTCACCGGTCGAGCGCATCAGGAAGAAGACCGTCGTCACGAGGATGAAGACGGTCGGGAAGATCAGCAGGAAGCGGATCACGAGGTAGCTGCCCAGCCCACCCCCGCCGCCCCGGCGACGGCGTCCGGTCGACGCCCCCTCCTGGGCGGGCTCGCCCGCCGCCAGCTCGGTGGCTGCTGTGGTCATCGCGTCGACTCCGTCTGTGCGGGCCCCCCGCACACGGGAGGCCCCGGGGAACCCCGCGGCGCGGCGGGGTTCCCCGGGGCCGGTGTGGCTGGTCTACCAGGCCGGTCCGGTCAGCCCTGGCTGAGGGCGCCGTAGCGGAACTTGAAGGAGGGGTCGAGTGTGTCACTCGCCCCCTCGACACCGGTCCGGACGACGGCGACCTGGGCACCCTGCAGGTAGGGCACCGTGGACAGGTCCTGGGCCTCGAGCTGCTGGATCTGCTCGATGAGGGCCTGGCGCGCGGCGGGGTCGGCCGTGGTGGCCTGCTGCAGGATCAGGTCGTTGACCTGCTGGTTGGTGTAGTGGTTGGCCAGGAAGTTCTCCGTGAGGAAGAACGGCGTGAGGTAGGTGTCGGCGTCGGAGTAGTCCGGGAACCAGCCGAGCTGGTAGGCCGGGTAGACGTCGGCCGTCCGGTCCTCGGAGTACTGCACCCACTCGGTGCTCTGCAGGTCGACCTGGAACAGGCCGGTCGCCTCCAGCTGGTCCTTGATGAGGGCGTACTCGTCACCGGAGGACGGACCGTAGTGGTCCGGGTTGTACTGCAGGCTCAGCTGCACCGGGGTCTGCACACCGGCCGCCTGCAGGGTCTGGGCCGCCTTGTCGGCGTCCGGACCACCCTGGCCGTCGCCGTAGAGGTCGCGCAGCGGGGTGATCGCCCCCGTCAGGCCCTCGGGCACGAAGGAGTACAGCGGCGTGTACGTGCCCTTGTAGACCTGGTCGGCGAGCTCCTCGCGGTCGAGCAGGTGGGCCACCGCCTGCCGCACGGCCAGCGCCTTCGCCGGGTCGGCCTCGGGCGTCGTCGCCCCGAAGGGCTGGGTGTTGAAGTTGAAGACGATGTAGCGGATCTCGCCGCCGGGACCGTCCACGACCTCCACCCCGTCGCTGCCGCGCAGGTCGTCGATGTCGGTCGCCGTCAGGCTGCGGAAGGCGACGTCGATGTTGCCCTCCTGGATGTCGAGCTTGAGGTTGGACGCGTCGGCGTAGTACTTGGCGTTGATCGCCGCGGTCTTCGGCGCACCCAGCAGGCCCTGGTAGTCCGGGTTGGCCTCGTAGGACACCAGGTTGTTCTGGTCGTAGTTCGTGATCGTGTACGGGCCGGCGAACGCGTTGGCGTCGACGATGTCCTGGTCCGGCGTCAGCGCCGCGGGGTCGAACACCTCCTCGTCGATGATCGGCCCGACGTTGCTCGACAGGATCTTCGGGAAGATCTGGTCGTCGGGGTTCGTCAGGCGGAAGACGACGGTGGAGTCGTCCGGCGCGTCCACACCCGCGAGGTTGTACAGCAGCGAGGCCGGGCCGTTCGGGTCGTTGATCGCCACCATGCGGTCGAAGCTGAACTTCACGTCCGACGAGGTCAGCTCGTGCCCGTTGGCGAAGGTGAGCCCCGGCTTGAGCGTGACCGTGTACTCGGTCGGCGAGGTGAACTCGGCCGACTCGGCGATGTCGGGCTGCACGTCCGGGCTGCCCAGCGGCGTGTTCAGCAGGAACGGGTAGACCTGGTTCATCACCGTGAAGGAACCGTTGTCGTAGGAACCCGCGGGATCCAGGGTGACGATCCGGTCGGTGGTGCCGATCGTCAGCGTGTCGCCGCCACCACCACCGCCTCCGCCGGAGCCGCCGTCGTCGCCTCCACCGCAGGCGGACAGCGCCAGTGCTGTCACCGCGATGCCGGCCGTGGCCGCGCGCACGCGCCGGCCGCTGGTTCCTACGGGAGTCATCCGCCACCTCGTTCTCGGGGCGCGGCCGCGCTGCGCCGGAGCGCCGTCCCGCGGCCGCCGTTGGCCTGTCGTACTCATGGGTAGCACATGTCTCTCAGCGCTCAGAGACCTCGGCAGCGGGCGTTACGGGACCGTGACGACGCCCCGCCGGACGCCGTGGGCGCCGCGGTTCAGGCGTCGATGCGGCGGCGGCCCTCGAAGGCCCGGCCCAGGGTGATCTCGTCGGCGTACTCGAGGTCGCCGCCCACGGGCAGGCCGCTGGCCAGCCGGGACACCGTCAGCCCCAGCGGGCCGACCAGCCGCGCCAGGTAGGCCGCGGTCGCCTCGCCCTCGAGGTTGGGGTCGGTGGCGATGATCAGCTCGGTCACCGAGCCGTCCATCAGCCGGGTCATGAGCTCCTTGACCCGCAGGTCGTCGGGGCCGACGCCCTCGATGGGGCTGATCGCGCCACCGAGCACGTGGTAGCGGCCGCGGAACTCCCGCGTGCGCTCGATCGCGACGACGTCCTTGGGCTCCTCGACGACGCAGATGACGTCGTCGGCGCGGCGCGGGTCCCGGCAGATCCGGCACTGCTCGCCCTCGGCGACGTTGTAGCAGGTCACGCAGAAGCGCACCTCGGCCTGGACGCGCTGCAGGGCGGCCACGAGGCGGCCGACGTCGGCGGACTCGGCGGCCAGCAGGTGGAAGGCGATGCGCTGCGCGCTCTTGGGCCCGACGCCGGGCAGGCGGCCGAGCTCGTCGATGAGGTCCTGGACGGCACCCTCGTACACGGTGCTCCTCGGGGAGGGGGTGGAGCACCCCGGCGCGCGCCGGGGTGCGGGAGATCAGGAGCCGGGCCGACCGGGCAGGCCGGGGAGGCCGCCCCCGCCGCCGGGCAGGTCGGGGAGACCACCGCCGGGGAAGCCGCCGCCGAGGCCGCCGGCCAGCGGGCCCATCCGGTCGGCGGTCAGCTCGCTCGCCAGGCGGGAGGCGTCCCGGACCGCGGCGACCACGAGGTCCTGCAGCGTCTCCAGGTCGTCGGGGTCGACGGCGGCCGGCGCGATCGTGACCGACTGCAGCTCGCCGTCGCCGGTCATCGTGGCGGTGACCAGGCCACCGCCCGCCGAGCCGGTGACCTCCTCGCTCGCCAGCTGCTCCTGCGCGGCCGCCAGCGCCTGCTGCATCTGCTGGGCCTGCTGGAGGATCGCCTGCAGGTCGGGCTGGCCACCACCGGGGAACATGACCCGAGCGTAGGCGCAGCCACCGACGCACCGCTCGACCTCGTGCGGCGGCTCGCCGCGGGTCCGCGAGCGACGAGGGGGACGGGGTCGGTCACTCGACCGGCCGGGCCCCCAGCTGCGCGCGCAGCAGCGCCAGCGCCGCCTGCTCCGGGTCGAGGGCCGGCACGTGCTCCCGGACGCCGTCGTCGGAGACCTCCGCGGCCCGCTCGGCCATGAGCTCGCGGGCCTCGGCGGCCTCGGCGGCGCGGGCGGCCTCCCGGGCCACCTCGGGCGTCACCGTGCCGCCGCCGCCCGGGGCGGTCGCGCCCTCGACGACCGCCTCGACCTTCCAGCGCACCCCCAGCAGCTCGTTGAGCGCCTCGCGCAGCACGTCCTTGTTGAGGTCGTCACCGATCCGGCGGGCCAGTGCCGGAGAGGCGGTCGACAGCGTCAGCACACCGGCGCGCAGGTCGTGCACCTGGGCGTTCTTGAGCAACGCCTCGGTCGTGCGCTTGTGCCGCTTGACGACGGCGAGCAGCTCCGGCCACACGCGACGGACGTCGCTGGTGGTCAGCGCGCCGTCCCCGGCCCCGCCGATCCCCCCCGGGTCGGCGGAGACGACCGGCGTCGGCTCGCCACCGCGCGGTGCCGGCGCGGACTCCGCGGCCGCCCGCGGGGGCGAGGCGGGCGGGCGGGGCTCGGCCACCCGCGCGGCCGCGGCCCGGGCGGCGGCGGGCTCGGCCGCGTGCGGCCAGTCCTCGTCGTCGGTGGGCTCGGGCGGCAGCGGGACGTCCGGTTCGCCGGTCGTTCCGCGCGCGCCCGTCCGGGGTTCGGCGGGAGCAGGGGCGTCGGCCGGCCGGCCGGCACCCGAGCCCGGCGCGGTGGTCTCGGGCCAGTCGTCGGACGCGGCGGGCGCCGGGGCCGGCGCCGGGCGCGACGCGCCCGAGCCGGGCGGGGTGGTCTCGGGCCAGTCGTCGGCCGCCGCGGCCGGTGCACCGGCCGGCGCGGGAGCGGCCTCCGCGGCCGGCTGCGGAGCGGCCGGCTCGGGAGAGGTCGAAGGAGCGGACGGCGCCGGCGCAGGTGCGGCGGGGGCCTCGGCCGGTGCGGCGGCGGCAGCCGCCGCACCCCGCTGGGACGGGCGGACGTACTCCCGCCGCGGCGCACCGGAGCGCTCGGCGGGCGCCGGCTCGTCGCGGGCCGGCTCGTCGCGGGCCGGAGCCGGCCGCGCCGGTTCCCGCACGGGCGGGGGGACGTCGACGGCGGCACCGCCACCGGCACCGGCACCGGCACCGCCCGCGATCGACAGCCGGCGCTCCAGGCGCTCGAGCCGCTGCAGCGTGCCGACGCTGGAGTCGTCGGTGCCGGGCAGCAGCATGCGGGCGCAGACCAGCTCGAGCAGCAGCCGCGGCGCCGTCGTCCCGCGCATGTCGGTGAGCCCGTCGTGCACGGTGTCGGCCAGGCGCGACAGCGTCGCCGAGCCCAGCGCCCGGGCCTGCTGGCTCATCAGGTCGAGCCGGTCGGGCGGGCAGTCGATGAGGCCGTTGCCGCCGGCGTCGGGCACCGCGTCGAGGACGATGAGGTCGCGCAGCCGGTCGAGCAGGTCGGTGGCGAAGCGCCGCGGGTCGTGCCCGGCCTCGACGACGCGGTCGACGGCGCGGAAGACGCCCGGCGCGTCGGAGGCGGCCAGCGCGTCGATGGCCTCGTCGAGCAGCGCATCGTCGGTGACGCCGAGCAGGCCGACCGCGCTGGTGTAGGTGACGCCCTCGGGCCCCGCGCCGGCCAGCAACTGGTCGAGGATCGACAGCGAGTCGCGCACCGAGCCGCCGCCGGCCCGCACGACGAGCGGGAACACCGTCGGCTCGACCTGCACGCCCTCCGCGGCGCAGGTCTTCTCCAGCAGGCCGCGCAGCGTCGTCGGCGGGACCAGCCGGAACGGGTAGTGGTGGGTGCGGGAGCGGATCGTCGGCAGCACCTTGTCCGGCTCCGTCGTCGCGAAGACGAAGACCAGGAACTCCGGGGGCTCCTCGACCACCTTGAGCAGGGCGTTGAAGCCCTGCGTGGTCACCATGTGCGCCTCGTCGACGATGTAGACCTTGTAGCGGCTGTTCACCGGGGCGAAGAACGCCCGCTCGCGCAGGTCGCGGGCGTCGTCGACACCGCCGTGGCTGGCCGCGTCGATCTCGATGACGTCGAGCGAGCCGGGGCCGTCGGGCGCCAGCGCCACGCACGAGCCGCAGACCCCGCAGGGTGTCGACGTCGGCCCCTGCTCGCAGTTGAGCGAGCGGGCCAGGATCCGCGCCGACGACGTCTTGCCGCAGCCGCGCGGGCCGCTGAAGAGGTAGGCGTGGTTGATCCGGCCGCCGTCGACGGCGTTGACCAGCGGGGTGGTCACGTGCTCCTGCCCGACGACCTCGGCGAAGGTCGCCGGGCGGTACTTCCGGTAGAGCGCCAGAGCCACGCCGCGAGGTTACGTGCCCGAGGTGACGTCCCGGGACCGGCGCGACGGCGACGTCCCGAGCGCAGCGGGCTGGAACGAAGGGACCCCCCGCGCACCCGCCAGAGCCCGCTTATCCTTGCTGCCTTCCGGCCCTGGGGAGGTTCACGGGGTGACGCCACACGAGGGGTCTGGTCACCACTGTAGAGGACGCCGGCCCGCGGGCCGCCTGCCGGGGTCCGCGGGCGCGCCGGGCCGGACGGCCCCGGGCGGAACGCCGCCGGAGCCGGCCGCCGCGGCCCCGTCGCTGCGGAGGATGGGAGATTCGAACTCCCGAGGGGTTGCCCCCAACCCGCTTTCCAAGCGAGCGCCATAGGCCACTAGGCGAATCCTCCAGGTGCCCGTCGATGGTAGCGGGCGGCGCGGCCGGGGTCAGTCGGCGCCCCGGTGGCCGACCGGGACTCCGCGCCGCTCCGGGTGGTCCGGCGCGGCAGCACGGGGCAGGCTGGTCCCCCACGGGAGCGGAACGACCCCGCGAGGACCCCGCGAGGACACCGTGGAACGACGCGGGGACACCGCGAGGACAGCGCGAGGCCCGGCGGGCGCCGGGCCGGAGCGCCCACCCGAGCGACGAGGAGGCAGGCTGATGAGCGAGCCGGTGCAGGTCCGACCCGAGGTCGTGGAGGCCATCGTGGCCGTCCTGCGCGGCGCCGACCCCGCGGGCCTGCCGCCGTCGGCGACGCGCGAGGAGAAGGAGGCGGCCAAGGACCGCTACCTCTCGGAGTTCGTCGCCGAGCGCAGCAAGCGCGACCGCCAGACGCAGGCCTGGGAGCTGCTCCTCACCCGCAGCTACGACGAGCCCCCGACCTGGGAGCGGCTGTTCGACGACCTCTCCCCGGAGGCGGTCGAGGAGCTCGGCGAGCTCTACGACGTCCTGCCCGAGGGCGCCCAGGAGGAGTACGCCCGCCGCTTCGGCGTCCCCAGCAGCGTGTGACCCGGAGTGCCCGACTCGTCGCTTGTGACCTGCAGGTTCAGCAGAGCGGCGCCCGGGGGTAAGGGGCCCCGGTGACCACCACCGCGCCCGGCCGCCTCGTGGCGGAGCGCTACCGGCTGCTGACGCAGATCGGTGGCGGCGGGCAGGGCTCGGTCTGGCTGGGCCGGGACGAGCTGCTCGGCCGCCAGGTCGCGGTCAAGCAGATCCTCCTTCCGGCCGGGAGCGCCCCGGGCCTCGGCGACGAGCAGCGCCAGCGGGCCCTGCGCGAGGGCCGCATCGCCGCCCGGCTGAGCCACCCGCACGCCATCACCGTCTACGACGTCGTCCTCGAGGGCGGCGTCCCGTACCTGGTCATGGAGTACCTGCCCTCGCGCAGCCTGGCCGCGGTGCTGCAGCAGGAGGGCACGCTGCGGGTCGACCAGGTGGCCCAGGTCGGCGCCCAGCTGGCCGACGCGCTGGCCGCCGTCCACGCGGCCGGGATCGTGCACCGCGACGTCAAGCCGGGCAACGTGCTCATCGGCGAGGGTCCGCGGGTCCAGGGCCTGGTCAAGATCACCGACTTCGGCATCTCGCACGCGGCCGGCGACGTCACGCTGACCCAGACCGGCCAGATCACCGGGACGCCGGCCTTCCTGGCGCCCGAGGTGGCCCAGGGCGTCGAGATGTCCGCGGCCAGCGACGTCTTCTCGCTGGGCGCCACCCTCTACACCTGTCTGGACGGCGAGCCGCCGTTCGGGATGGACTTCAACGCCCTGCGGCTGCTGCACAAGGTGGCCGGCGGGGAGGTCCGCCCGCCGCGGCGCGCCGGCTCCCTGGAGCGGCCGCTCATGCGGATGCTCGCCACCGACCCGGCCGCACGGCCGCAGATGACCGAGGTGCGCGACGAACTGGCCAAGCTCGCCGCCGGCCGCGACGGCGACACCACCACGGTGCTCCTGGCCCGCACCGACCTGCGGCCGGCCCCCGGCCGCTCCCGCACCGAGGAGCTCGCCGCGGACCCCGCGACGCCCGCCACCCCGCTCCCGCCGGTCGGCCCGGCCACCCGCATCGGCCCGGACGCGCCCGCCGCGCAGGCCGCCTCCGCGGCCCCGCCGCCCGACGGCGCGACGCCCACCGGCACCCGGACCGACCTGCCCGGCACTCCCCCGCCGGCCGGGCCCTCGGCCGCGGAGCCGGTCGCCGGGCCCACCCCTGAGCCGACCTCCGAGCCGACCTCCGAGCCGACCCCGCAGCCGGCGGCCCGGTCCGGGCCGCTCGTCGGGCCGCGACGTCGGCGGCGTCCGCTGCTGGTCGCCCTCCTGGCCCTCGTGGTGCTCGCCGTCGCGGGCACGCTCACCTGGACGGGGCTGCAGGGGGACGACGCCTCCTCCTCGGCGGCCGGCGCCGCGTCGTCCGCGCCGCAGACGGGGGCGGACGACGCCTCCCCCTCGGCGGAGGCCACCGACACCCCGGCGGACGCCACGACCGACGCCGCCGCGGACACCACGGCACCGGAGCCGTCACCGGCACCCACGCCGGAGCCCACGTCGGAGAGCCCGTCCCCGTCACCGGAGACGACCGCCCCGCCGGCCGACCCGGCCACCGCCGCGCAGCAGACGCTCGAGCAGTACTACGCGCTGCTCCCCGGCGACACCGCCGGCGCCTACGCGCTGACCGGGCCGACCCTGCGGTCGCGGGCCAGCTTCAGCTACTACCAGGGCTTCTTCGGCCGCTGGTCGGAGGTCAACCTGCTCGACGTCCGGAACGTGCGCGACCAGGGCGACCGGATCACCGCCACCACCGACGTGGAGTTCCTCGACCCGGGTCAGCGCCAGGTCGAGACCCACGCGGTCACCCTCGTCCGGGATGACGACGGCCGGCTGCTCATCGACCTCGACGTCATCGCCTGACACCGCCGGAGACGACGACGGCGGCGCCCCCTCGGGGACGCCGCCGTCGTGGTCTCGCGCTGGCCTGGCTGGCGGTGGCGGTGGGATTTGAACCCACGGAGGCTTGCACCTCACACGCTTTCGAGGCGTGCTCCTTCGGCCGCTCGGACACGCCACCGCCGGAGAGACTACAGGCCCCGTTCCCGGTGGAAGAAGGCGCGTAGGAGCGCGCCGCTCTCCTCCGCCCGCACCCCGCCGGTGACCTGCGGCCGGTGGTTGAGCCGGCGGTCGCGGACGACGTCCCACAGCGACCCGGCGGCTCCGGCCTTGGGGTCGTCGGCGCCGTAGACGACCCGCGCCACCCGGGCCAGCACGCTCGCCCCGGCGCACATCGTGCAGGGCTCGAGGGTCACCACGAGCGTCGTCCCGGTCAGCCGCCAGCCGTCGCCGTGCACCCGCGCGGCGGCCCGCAGCGCGAGCACCTCGGCGTGCGCCGTGGGGTCTCCCGACTTCTCCCGCTCGTTGGCCGCCTCGGCCAGCACCGCGCCGTCGGGCCCGAGCACGACCGCGCCGACGGGGGTGTCCCCCCACTCCTGCGCGGCCCGTGCGAGCTCGAGGGCGCGCACCATCGCCGCGTCGACGGCGTCCGCTCCCGGACCGGTCACGGCACGCCGTCCCGCCGGTGTGCTCCCCGGACCGTCGTGCTCTGCCCACGGTGGTGGGCAGAGCACGACGGTGCGGGGAACCGGTCCTGCCGGGTCCGGGAGGTCACGTCAGCGGGAGGCCGACCAGCGCCGAGAGCTCGGCCAGCGCCTCGGCCGGGTCGGCGACCTTGATCGTGTGCATGCCCAGCGCGCGGGCCGGCTTGAGGTTGATGCCGAGGTCGTCGAGGTAGGCGCAGTCGGAGAAGGCCAGCTCCCGGCCCACCGCCTCGGACAGCCGCGCCAGCGTCCGCCGGTAGATCTCCGGCTCGGGCTTGCGCACGCCCTCCACCGACGACTCCACCACCGCGTCGAAGAGGTGCAGCAGCTCGGCCAGCTGCCCGGTGCGCTCCATCGGTGCCACGTTGTTCGACACCATCCCCAGTGGCAGCCCGGCCGCGCGCAGCCGGCGGACGGCCTCGACCATCGCCGGCCGCAGCTCACCCGCCAGCGCGGCCAGCACACGGCGGGCGTCGACCTGGTGGCCGGCGGCGAGCGCCTCGGCCTCGAAGGTGTCGACGAAGCCCTCGGCGTCGAGCTCGTTGCGCTCGTACCGCGCCCAGGCGTTGGTGTCGGGGTTCGTGCTGTTGAGCCGCCGGATGAGGCCCTCGGGCAGCCCGGCCTCGGCCTCGTAGGCGGCGAAGGCGAGCATCGGGCTCTCCGTGATCACCCCGCCGAGGTCGAACACGACGGCCGACACGGTGGCGCTCACGCCCGCACCGCCGCGGCCAGCTCGTCGGCGAAGCCCAGCCGCGCGGCGATCCGCGTGACCATCTCGTCGGCCCACAGGTCGTCGGCGGTCACGATCGGCCGCAGCTCGTCGGCCCTCAGCCCGTCGTCGGCGAACACGTCGAGATCCCCTCCCGGCCAGCCGGTCTCGTCGTCGTCGAAGGCGCCGTCCTCGTCGACGGCGATGCCGTAGCGCTCCACCACCTCGGCGCCGAGCACCCACTCCTGCATGGTCGCGTCGGAGATCAGCGCCCGGACCATCCCGCCCGGGCCGTGCCGCAGGACGACGAAATACAGCCGCGAGTCGACGACGACGACGAACGGCGGCGGCCAGCCCTCGGCGCCCGGCTCGCCCAGCGCCCGCTCCAGGGCGGGCAGCTCGTCGCCGGCGTCGGCGGCCAGCAGCTCCACCCGCCAGCGGGAGTCCGGCCGGCTCACCCGCACCGCCCAGCTGGCCGGCGCGCCCGCTCCGGAGGCCGTCACCGGACGCGCAGCACGGTCAGGCCGTCGGCCAGCGGCAGCAGCGCCGTCTCGAACCGCGGGTCGGTGGCGAGCGCGGCGTTGAGCGCGACCAGCGCGCGGTCGTCGTCGGACTGCGGGTCGAGCACCCGGCCGCCGCGCAGCGTGTTGTCCAGCAGCACCAGCCCGTTCGGGCGCATCCGCGGGTGCAGCTCCTCGACGTAGGCGGGGTAGCCGGTCTTGTCGGCGTCGACGAAGGCGAGGTCGAACACCGGCTCGGCGGGCAGCGCGCGCAGCAGCTCCAGCGCCTCGCCCAGCCGCAGCTCGACCCGGTCGGCGACGCCGGCCCGCTTCCAGTGCCGGCGGGCGACGGCGGTCCACTCCTCGCTGCGGTCCAGGCACAGCAGCGAGCCGTCCTCGGGCAGGCCGCGGGCGATGCACAGCGCCGAGAAACCGGTGAAGGTGCCGATCTCGACCGCCCGCCGGACGCCGAGCGCGCGGGTGAGCAGCTGCATGAGCACGCCCTGCTCGGCGGCGATCTGGAAGGTGGCCGGCGCCTCGCCGCGCTCGGCGAGTGCGGCGGTCTCCTCGACGAGGGCGCGGGCCACCTCGTCGAGCGGCTCGGAGCTGGCCCGCACGTAGTCCCCGAGCTCCGGGGTCAGGAGGAACGACCGCGGCGTCACGTCGGGAGCCAGCGGTGCGGGGAGGACGGCATAGCCTCCGATCATGGCCGATCCCGCCCCGGACGACTCCGCCCAGGTCGACGCGGCCGACGTCGACCCCGCCCTCCTCGCCCGGCTCGCGGCCGACCCGCTGGCGGCGCACCTGGGCATCGAGCTGGAGCAGGTGCGGCCCGGGTACGCGCGGGCGTCCATGACCGTGGGCCCGCAGCTGCTCAACGCGGTCGGCACCGCGCACGGCGGCGCGACCATGGCGCTGCTCGACGTGGTGCACGCCGCGGTGAGCAACAGCCACGGCACGGTCGCGGTGGCCCAGGACGTGCACACCGAGTTCCTGCACCCCGGCCGGCCCGGGGAGCGGCTGGTCGCCGAGGGCACCGAGCTGCACCGCAGCAGCCGCACCGCCGTCTACCGGATCGACGCCCGCGGCGACGACGGCCGGCTGGTGGGCACCGCGCTGGCCCGGGTGTTCCGCACCGACCGGCCCTGGACGACCGCGTGAGCCTGCCGGTGCCCACGCTGGCCGCCCCGCCGGTCGGCGTCGTCGGCCTGGGGCAGCTGGGCGGGTCGCTGGCCGCCGCGCTCGTGGCACGGGGGCGGGAGGTGCGCGGGTGGGACGTCGACCCGGCGGCGCGGGCGGCCGCGGCGGCGCGCGGCGTGACGGTCACCCGGGAGCTGGCCGGGGTCGTCGTCCTCGCCGTCCCGCTGCCCGCGATGGCCGGCGCGCTCGAGGACCTCGACGTCGACCCCGCCGCCACCGTCACCGACCTCGGCTCGGTGAAGACTCCCGTGCTCGACGCGCTCGGCGCGGCGCTGGGCGGCCGCCTGGTCGGTGGCCACCCGATGTGCGGGACGGAACGGTCCGGCCACGAGGCCACCGACCCGGGGCTGTTCCGCGGCGCGCGCTGGGCGCTGTGCCTGGAGCCGGGCACGGAGCTGCCGCGCTGGCTGCGTGCGGCCGAGGTGGCCCTGGACGCCGGCGCCGAGGTGGTCCCGGTGACCGCGGCCGAGCACGACGACGCCGTCGCCGCGGTCAGCCACGTGCCGCACCTGCTCGCCGCCGCCCTCGCCGCGGCCGCCGGGGAGGCCGGCCCGCTGGCCCTGGCACTGGCCGCGGGCAGCTTCCGCGACGGCACCCGGGTGATCGCCAGCGACCCGGCGTTCGTGACCGCGGTGGTCGAGGGCAACGCGGGGCCGACGGCGGCCGCCCTCGACCGGGTGCGGGCGCAGCTGGACCGGCCGTGGCCGGACCTCGTCGCGGCCGGGCACGCCGTGCGCACCGGGCCGTACGGGCGGTCCGACGGACGCCGTCCGGTGCGCGTCCCGGTCGACCGGACCGCACTGCTCGCCCTGGGCCGGGCCGGCGGTGCGGTGACCCGGCGGCTGGCCGCCTTCCTCGAGGGCTGGGTGCCCGAGGGCTGACCGTTTCGCCCCGGCTGCGGGGGGCAGGGAGCGGTCATGGACGACAGCGAGATCCGCAGCCGCATCGAGGACCTGGTCGAGGAGGAGCGCCGACTGCGGGAGGGCACGGAGCACACCGACGAGCAGCGCGCCCGGCTCCGGCAGATCGAGGAGGACCGCGACCAGCTCTGGGACCTGCTGCGCCAGCGGGACGCCAAGCGGCAGTACGACGAGGACCCCGACAGCGCCGAGGTCCGCCCGAAGTCCGAGGTCGAGGGCTACCTGCAGTAGCCGAAGGACCCCCTCGCCCCCCACCACTCGCTCCGCTCGCGGCGGGCCCCTGCGAGGGGGCCGTTCCATCCCGTCGCTAGGCGGAGTCGCGGACGGGGCGGCGGGAGCCGGCGTCGTGGTGGCCGGTGCCCAGCAGGGCCAGCTGCCACAGCAGCCGGACCCGGGGGTCGCTCAGCTTCCGGCCGGTGACCGACTCGATCCGCCGCAACCGGTGCATGACCGTGTTGCGGTGGCAGTAGAGGAGGTCGGCGGCGCGGGTCGGTGAGCCGTCGGCGTCGAGGAAGGCCGACAGCGTCTCCAGCAGCACCTCCCGCTCGTCCCCGGGCAGCTCGAGCAGCCGGCCCAGCGTGCGGTCGACCAGCCGCGAGCCGATCTCCGGGGAGTTGCTCAGCAGCGCCTCGGGCAGGCGGTCGTCGATGGTCACCACCCGGGCGGCGCCCGGCGGCAGCGTGCGCGCGGCGGTCTCGGCCAGCCGGTAGGCGCCGGCCACGTCGGCCGCCCCCTCGACCACCGGCGAGACGCCGACCGGACCGGCCGCCAAGAGGCCGAGCCAGCCCAGGAGCTCCGGCGGCCGGCGGGTGCCCAGGGCCACGACGCCGACCTGCGCCTGCGCGCGGGTCCCCCACACCGAGCGGACGCCGCGCTTGTACAGCACCGCGCCGGGCTCGGCCAGCGGCGCCGGCTCCTCCTCCCCCGCCGGGGCCACGACGACGACCAGCCGCCCCCCGAGCGGCAACGCCAACTGCTCGCCCGCCGTCCGGACGAAGGCGGGGTCCCCACCGCGGCCGTCGAGCAGGCCGTCGAGCAGCCGCTGGCGCTCGGCCGCGCCGAGCCCGGAGCGGCGGCGCTCCTCGGCGCGGTAGCCCTCGGCGGCGGCGCTGCACCCGCGGTCGTTGGTGCGCCAGAGCGACCCGGCCACCTCCAGCAGCAGGGCGTCGTCGTGCCGGTCCTCACGGCGGGAGAGCGCGATCAGCGCCTCCCAGGTGATCTGCCCGCCGAGCCGGTAGGCGCGCAGCACCGCCTCCAGGGGGATCCCCTGCGCCGCCCGCAGGGACCCGACGGCACGGGCGCCCTCCGCGTGGCTCTGGTGGTAGGCGGCCGGGACGTCGGAGGCCAGCCCGCGGACGCCGACCTCGAGGTTGCGGCGCAGCGTCGTCCGCATGCAGGGGTCGCCACCGGTGAGCGCCTCCCGGTACGCCGGCTCGGTCTCGACGAGGATCTCGACCATCCGGTCGGTCATCTCGTCGAGCCGGTCGAGCAGCACGGGCACCAGCTCGGCGAGCCGCGTCCCGACGTCCGGCCCGCTGCTCGACGAGGCAGTCTGCACGCGTCCACCTCCGGTGTTCATCGCACAGAGCACAACACGGGTTCGTCATCACTGTGCGGTCAGCCCATTGTGACGGCCCCCACCGGTCGGCAGGATCATCGGGACGGAGCCGTGACCGAATTGCCGCCGACGGGCGCGAGGTCCGGCGACTCCCCGACGAAGAGGAGACGTGGGCCCCTTGGCGCCGCCCGGAACCACAGGCAGCAGCACCCCGCCCCAGGACCGGTCGCCCACGTCCCGGCTGGAGATGACCGGGATCAGCGTCGCCTTCGGTGGCGTCAAGGCCCTCACGGACGTGTCGCTGACCGTCGAGCCGGGCCAGGTGCACGGCCTGATCGGGCCCAACGGCGCCGGCAAGACGACGATGTTCAACGTGGCCTGCGGGCTGGTCCGCCCCACCGAGGGCCGGATCGCCTGGCGCGGCGCGGAGCTGCGGCGGCTGCGGCCGGCCCAGCTGGCCGGGCTGGGCATCGCCCGCACGCTGCAGGGCGTGGGCCTGTTCCCCGGCCTGAGCGTGCTGGAGAACGTGATGGTCGGGGCGCACAAGCACGCCCGCGCCGGCTTCCTGTCCGCCCTGTTCGCGATCCCCACCGCCGACCGGGACGAGGCGCGGCTGCGCGAGCGCGCGATGGCCGCGCTCACCGAGCTCGACGCCGAGGACTACGCCGGCCGCTACCCGGGCAGCCTCCCCTACCCCGTGCAGAAGCGGGTCGCGCTGGCCCGCGCCCTGGTGTCCGAGCCCGAGCTGCTGCTGCTCGACGAGCCGGCCAGTGGGCTGAGCGAGGACGAGATGCACGAGCTGGGGACGCTCATCGGCCACCTGTCCGGCCGGATGAGCGTGCTGCTCGTCGAGCACCACATGGACCTGGTCATGCGCGTCTGCGACCAGATCACCGTGCTCGACTCCGGCCGCCAGATCGCCGCCGGCACCCCCGAGCAGGTGCAGAACGACCCGGCGGTCACCGAGGCCTACCTCGGCGACGCCGTCGACGCCGAGGCCGACGCCGCCGAGCTGGCGGCCACCGACGGGGGGACGCAGCGTGGCTGACACCGGCGCACACGGCAGCAGCGCGTCGGGCGCCTCGGCCGCCGGCCTGTCGGCGGGCGGCCCGGCTGCGGCCGGCGGCACCGCGACGGCCGACGCCGTCCTCTCGGTCGAGGGCCTCTCCGCCGCCTACGGCCCGGTGCGGGCCCTGGACGGCGTGACCCTGCAGGCGGAGCAGGGCCGCATCACCGCCGTCCTCGGGGCCAACGGCGCCGGGAAGACGACGCTGCTGCGCACGATCAGCGGCCTGGTCCGGCCCACCGCCGGGCGGGTCGTGCTGGGCGGCGAGGACGTCACCCGGGCGCCGGTGGAGGCCATGGTCACCAAGGGCATGTCCCACGTGCCCGAGGGCCGCGGCGTCATCGCCGAGCTGACCGTCGACGAGAACCTGCGGGTGGGCTCGCTGTTCCGCGGCAAGGTCGGCCAGGAGGAGTTCGACCGCGTCTACTCGTTCTTCCCGCGCATCGCCGAGCGCCGGAACGCGACGGCGCACACGCTCTCCGGCGGCGAGCGGCAGATGCTCGTCATCGGGCGCGCGCTGCTGGCCCGGCCGAAGGTGCTGTTGCTCGACGAGCCGTCGCTGGGCCTGGCCCCGCGGATCGTCGCCCAGATCTTCGGGATGGTCCGCCACCTGGTCGACACCGAGGGCCTGTCGGTGCTGCTGGTCGAGCAGAACGCCCGCAGCGCGCTGTCGGTGGCCGACACCGGCGTCGTCCTCAACCTCGGCCGCGTCGTGGTCACCGACGACGCCGCCCGGCTGGCCGGCGACGAGGACCTCCGGCACGCCTACCTCGGCTTCTAGCCTCCCCCTGCTCCTCCGCACCACCAGGAAGGCAGCTCCTCCGTGACGCAGTTCGTCAACCTCACCCTCGGCGGGGTCATCACCGGGGCGGTGTACGCGGCCTTCGCGCTCGCTCTCGTGCTGATCTGGCGGTCCACCCGGATCGTCAACTTCGCGCAGGGCGCCATGGCCGCCATCACCACGTTCATCGCGCTGTCCCTCATCGAGAACGGCCAGTCCTACTGGGTCGGCCTGCTCGTGGCGCTGCTCGCCGGCCTGGTCATCGGCGCCGTCGTCGAGCGGCTGGTCATCCGGCCGGTCGAGGGCGGCCCGGAGCTGAACGCGGTCATCGTCACGCTGGGCCTGTTCATCGCCATCCAGGCGCTCATCTCGGTGCTGTTCGGCGTCAACCAGCGGGCCTTCGTCGCACCCTTCTCGACCATCGGCTTCTCGGTCGGGGACACCAACCTCGCGCTGAGCCCCAACACGCTGTTCACCCTCGGTGCGGTGCTGGTGGTCATGGTCGGGCTCACCGCGCTGTTCCGGTTCACCCGCGTCGGCCTGGCCATGCGCGCCTCGGCCTTCGGCCAGGAGGTCGCCCGGCTGCTCGGCGTCCGGGTCGGCCGGATGCTGACCCTGGGCTGGGCGCTGGCCGCCGTCGTCGGCTCGCTGGCCGGCATGCTCATCGCCGCGGAGGTCACCTTCGTGACCCCGACCTACATGGACGCGCTGATCGTCTTCGGCTTCGTCGCCGCGGTGCTCGGCGGCCTGGACTCCCCCATCGGCGCCGTCGTCGGCGGCCTGCTGCTCGGCCTGGCGCTCAGCTACGTCCGCGGCTACGTCGGCGACGAGCTGGTCGGCCTGGCCGCCCTGGTGATCCTCGTGGTCGTCCTGCTGGTGCGGCCCGGCGGCCTGTTCTCGACGACCCAGACCCGGAGGGCATGAGCGGCATGAGCGACCTGCACACCCCCGCGTCTTCGGCCGACGCCGGGGCCGCCTCCTCCGACGCGCCCTCGACCGCCACGGCCGCGGCGAACGCCAGCTCGGTGCAGGCCACCGGCGGCCGCTCGCTACTGCCGCGCAACACCCTGCTGCGCCACCTGCTCGTGCTGGTGGTCTGCGCCGTCGGCGCGGTGCTGCTGCTGGAGTCCACCGACCTCGGCTTCAACGCCCAGGTCGGGTACGTGGCCTTCTACGCGATCGCCGCCGGCGGCCTCACCGTGCTCACCGGGCTCAACGGGCAGATCTCCCTCGGCCACGGCGCGCTCATGGCGGTCGGCGGCTACACGACGGCGCTGATGCTCGACGCCGAGGAGCCGCTGCCGCTGGTGGTCATCTTCCTGGCCGCGGTCGCGCTGACCTCGCTGGTCGGCGCGGTCGTCGGGGTGGCGGCCGCCCGGCTGCACGGCCCCTACCTGGCCGGCGCCACCCTGGCCCTGGCCGTCGGCCTGCCCGGCCTGGCGCTGTACTTCAAGGAGAGCCTCGGCGGCGAGCAGGGCCTCACGGTGTCCAGCCCCGACCGGCCGGAGTGGTTCACCGAGACCATCCGCACCCTGTCCGGCGGCTCGCCGTCCGGCGTCAAGTGGATCGCCTACATCAGCGTCGCCTGCCTGCTGGTCACGTACTTCCTGCTGGCCAACCTCATGCGCAGCCGCGTCGGGCGCACCTGGCGGGCGGTGCGCGACCAGGAGGTCGCCGCCGAGCTCGCCGGCATCAACCTGGGCGCGTGGCGCGTGACCGCCTTCGTCGTCAGCGCCGCGGCGGCGGGCCTGGCCGGTGCCGTGCTGGCCCTCGTCGTCCGCCTCACCGCGCCGACGGCGTTCACCATCGTGCTGTCGCTGTCCCTGCTGACCGCCATCGTCATCGGCGGCCTGGGCAGCCTGCTGGGGGCGCTGCTGGGCTCGGTGCTGCTGGTCTTCCTGCCGCGGCTGCTCCGCGACGCCGGTGAGTCGCTGGACATGGACGCCGCCCAGGCCGCCGAGATCTCCTACGTCGTCTACGGCGTGATCCTCGTGGTGGTCATGCTGTTCGCCCCCGCGGGCCTGGTCGGCTCGGTCCGGCTGGCCTGGCTGCGGGCGCGCGCCCGGCGGACCGGCGCCCACGCCCGGGGCTGAGGGAGCGCCGGCCGCGCCGGTCCCCGCTCCCCACCCCACCCACAGACTCCCGGGCACAGGCGCCCGGGTACGCACAGAGGAGATCCCTTGACACGATCCTCACGACGCCTCGTCAGCTTCATGGCCGCGGCGACCGTCGCCACCACCCTGGCCGCCTGCGGCGGCAGTGACTCCGGGAGCGGTGGGGGCGGTGGCGGCTCCGAGGAGAACGAGGCCTCGGACGTCGGCATCACCGAGGACACCATCAAGCTCGGCGCGCACTACCCGCTGACCGGTGTCGCGGCGCCCGGCTACAGCGAGATCCCGACCGGCGTCCAGGCGTACTTCGACTTCGTCAACGCCAACGGCGGCGTGAACGGGCGCGACATCGAGTTCGTCTACCGCGACGACGCCTACAACCCGACCAACACCAGCCAGGTGGTCAACCAGCTCGTCCTCGAGGACGAGGTCTTCGCGATCATGTCCGGCCTGGGCACCCCGACCCACAACGCCGTCACCGACTTCCTCAACAGCGAGGGCGTGCCCGACCTGTTCGTGTCGTCGGGCTCGCGGCTGTGGGACGACCCGGAGAACAAGCCCTACACCTTCGGCTGGCAGCCCGACTACGAGATCGAGGGCAAGATCATCGGCCAGTACGTGGCCGAGAACTTCCCCGACGCCAAGGTCGGCCTCTTCCTCCAGGGCGACGACTTCGGCGAGGACGGCGCGGCCGGCGCCCGGGAGTACCTCGACGACCAGATCGTCGCGGAGGAGACCTACGTCCCGGGCAACACCGACGTCCGCCCGCAGATCTCGGCCCTGCAGGCCGCCGGCGCCGACTTCGTCCTCGGCTTCAACGTGCCCAGCTACACCGCGCTGTCGCAGCTGACCGCGCTGCAGCTGGGCTACGACCCGCAGTGGTTCTACTCGAACGTCGGCTCGGACCCGGCGCTGGTCGGCTCGCTGCTGGCCCGCTTCTCCGAGGGCGCGGTCAGCGACGCCAGCCTGCTCGACGGCGTGCTGACCACCGAGTACATCCCCGGCGTCGACTCCCCCGACAACCCGTGGACGCAGCTGTGGCAGCGGGTGTGGGACGAGTCCGGCCAGGAGGGCGAGCTCACCAACTACCGCGCCTACGGCATGTCGCAGGCGTACACGATGGTCCAGGCGCTGCAGTCGGCCGGCCAGAACCCGACGCGTGACGACCTGGTCGCCGCCGTCGAGCAGGCCGGTGGCGACTGGCAGGGCCCGGGCTTCTCGCCGTTCCGCTACTCCGAGGACAAGCACGCCGGCTACAGCGGCATGCTGGTCAGCCGGATCCAGGGCAACGCCTCCGAGGACCTCACCCCCGTGCTGGTCACCGACAACGGCGACGCCGACATCGAGGAGTACGACGGCGAGGCGGCCACCCCGCCGGAGAGCGGCATCCCGGACGAGGAGCCGGTGAACTAACCGGAACTCCCTCCTCTCCCTCGCACGCGCGCGGCCCCGTCCAGAGGCTCGCCCCGAGCATGCGAGGGGTGAGGAGGACGGGGTCCTTCCTCGGGCCGTCGGTCTCCTCGCGGAGGCCGGCGGCCTGTCGTCGTCCGGTCCGAGTCGCGGAAGACACTCAGATGGTGAAGTGTCGGGAGTTGATCTCCGGGTAGGCAGCTCCGGGACCCCTCCGCGCAGGAGGACGGCGAGACGAGGGAGCAGGCGCATGGTGCACGCGGCACGGACGATCCGGCGGGCGGTGGTGACCGGTGGGGCCGGCTTCCTCGGCTCCCACCTCTGCGAGCACCTGCTCGACCGCGGCGTCGAGGTCGTCTGCCTGGACAACTTCCTCACCGGGTCGCCGGAGAACGTCGTCCACCTGATGGAGCACCCGGGCTTCCGGCTGGTCCGCTGCGACGTCACCGACTTCGTGCACGTGCCCGGCGAGGTCGACCTGGTGCTGCACTTCGCCTCGCCGGCCAGCCCCCTGGACTACCTGAGGATGCCGATCGAGACGCTCAAGGTCGGCAGCCTCGGCACCCTGCACACCCTCGGCCTGGCCCACGAGAAGGGCGCCCGCTACGTGCTGGCCTCGACCTCGGAGGTCTACGGCGACCCGCTGGAGCACCCGCAGCGCGAGGAGTACTGGGGCAACGTGAACCCGGTCGGCCCGCGCGGCGTCTACGACGAGGCCAAGCGCTTCAGCGAGGCGATGACCACCGCCTACCGGACGTCGAAGGGCACCGACACCGGCATCGTGCGGATCTTCAACACCTACGGCCCGCGGATGCGCCCGGACGACGGCCGCGCCATCCCGGCCTTCGTCGGGCAGGCGCTCTCCGGCCGGCCGCTGACCGTCGCCGGCGACGGCTCGCAGACCCGGTCCATCTGCTACGTCGACGACACCGTGCGCGGCATCCTCGCGATGGCCTTCTCGCACCACACCGGCCCGGTCAACATCGGCAACCCCGACGAGCTGTCGATGCTGCGGCTGGCCGAGTGGATCGTCGAGCTGACCGGCTCGTCGTCGGGGATCTCCTTCATCGACCTGCCCGTCGACGACCCCCGGGTCCGCCGTCCCGACACCACCCGCGCCGAGCAGCTGCTCGGCTGGCGGCCGGCGGTGTCCTCGGAGGAGGGCCTGCGCCGCACCGTCGCCTGGTTCGCCGAGCAGCGCGCCGCGGCCGCCGTCCAGGCCGGCTGAACCGGCCGGTCGCGGGCAGTCCGCTCCTCCAGGCAGGCACGACCGACCCCGCGGCGGTGCGTGCCGGTCCGCATCTACCCTGGGGACCGGCGGTCGGAGGGCACGCCGAGGAACCGGACTCTGACGGAGAGCGAGCATGGGCCGCCACGCCGACACCACCTCTGCGCGCCGGGCACCGCTCCCCGCGCCGACCCTGCGGATCGCCCTGGTCGTCGGCCTCGTCGTGGTGGCCCTCGTGGCCGGGGTCCTGGTGTGGTGGCTGGCCGGCTCCAGCGGCGGCTGCGACGAGACCCGCACCGTCCGGCTGACCGTCGCCCCCGAGATGGCCGACGTCGCGCAGGACTTGCTCGACGAGCCCCAGGACCTCGGCGGCGGCACCTGCGCCGCGGCCGAGGTGACCGCCCAGGAGCCGCTGCAGACCGTCGGGGACCTCGAGGCGCTGGAGGGCGACGCGCTCCCCGAGGTGTGGGTGCCCGACAGCTCCCTGTGGACGGTCCGGGCCGCCGACACCGACCTCGACGACTCCGGCTCGATGGCCACCTCGCCGGTGGTCCTCGGCACCAGCCGCGCCACCGCCGACGAGCTCGGCTGGACCGAGGAGCCGCCGGCCTGGCGCGACGCGCTCACCGGCGTGCGGCCCGTGGCGGTGCCCGACCTGGCCGCCAGCGCCGAGGGGCTGTCCGCGCTGTCGGCGCTGCGGACCTCCCTGGGCGGCACCGACGCCGCCGACAACGCCGTCGTCCAGGCGGTGCTCGCCGCCCGCCGCGGCCCCGCGGTCACCCCGGCCGAGGCGCTGCAGGCGGCCGGCGCGGGCGAGGCCGACGCACCGCTGGTGCCGGTCAGCGAGCAGGAGGTCGTCACGGCCGGCCGCGGCGCCGAGGACTCCCAGCTGGTCGCCGTCTACCCGTCCGAGGGCTCGCCCCAGCTGGACTACCCGGTGCTGCGCGTCGGCTCGCCAGGCGAGGAGGACCGCGCCGCCGTGGACGCCGTCGTCCGGACGCTGACCTCCGGGACGGCGCGCACCGCCGTCCTGGCCGCCGGCTTCCGCGACGCCGACGGCACCGCGCCGACCGACCCGGGTGAGGGGATCCGCGAGGAGGCGCCGGAGGCCCTCGAGGTGGACGCCGAGCAGGTGCAGGCCCTGCTGGCCGAGCTCTCCCGGCTGGCCGCGCCGTCCCGGCTGCTGACCGTCTTCGACGTGTCGGCGTCGATGGAGGCCCCCGCCGGCGACGGCACCCGCGCCAGCCTGGCCCGCGACGCCGCCAAGAGCGCGCTGGCGCTGATCCCCGGGACGTCGTCGATCGGGCTGTGGGTGTTCGCCTACCAGCTCGAGGGCGAGCAGGACTGGAGCGAGCTGGCGCCCATCCGCACGCTGGAGACCGAGGTCGACGGCGGCACCACCCAGCGGGAGCTGCTCGACGAGCAGCTCGACACCATCCCCGAGCGGCTGTCGCGCGGCGGGACGGGGTTGTTCGACACCACGCTCGCCGCGGTGCGGTCGGCCCGCGAGCAGTTCGACCCGAATGCGGTGAGCAGCGTCGTCATCGTCACCGACGGCACCAACGAGGACGACCAGGGCATCGCCCTCGACGAGCTGCTGCAGACGCTGCGCGACGAGGCCGACCCGGACCGGCCGGTGAAGGTCATCGGCGTCGCGCTCGGCCCGGACGCCGACATCGCCGCGCTCGAGCAGATCGCCGATGCGACCGGCGGAGCGGCCTACTCCTCGGCCGACCCGACCGCGCTGCAGACCGTCCTGTTCGACGCGCTGCGGCAGCGCTAGCCGCCGTCCTCCCTCACCGCCGCGCTCGAAGGACCCTCCTGCCCCCCATCGCTCGCACGCTCGCGGCGGGCCCCTGCAGGAGGGCCGCCGTCCACCGTCGGGGAGGACGCGCCACGATCAGGTCCCCTGATCGTGGCGCGTGCGGGTGAGGAGGGCGTCGAGGGCGTCGGTCACCTCGTCGACCGTGATCCGGGCCAGCGCCGGGTCGAGCTCGGTGCCCCAGGGGTCGCCGGTGCCGTCCCCGTGCCAGAGGACGACGTGCAGCGCTCCCCCGCCCCTGGTCCGGGGCGGCGGCCCCCACAGCGCCGGTGAGACGGGGCCGAAGAGCACCACCGACGGGCGGCGGTAGGCGGTGGCCAGGTGCGCCACCCCGGTGTCGCCGCTGACCACCACCCGCGCCGCGGCCACCGTGGCGGCCAGCTCCAGCGTCGAGGTGCGCCCGGCGAGCACCGCGTCCTCGCCCAGGCCGGCCCCGCGTGCCACGGCGCAGGCCGGTTCGCGCTCGGCCGGCCCGCCGGTGACCCGCACGTTGTGCCCGGCGCCGGCCAGCTCCCGGGCGACCGCGGCGAACCGCTCGACCGGCCACCGCCGCCCGGGGAAGGCCGCGCCGGGGTGCACCAGCGCCGCGCCGCGCACCGGCGGGGGCACGGCCGGGACGGCGAGGTCGAGCGCGTCGGGGTCGGCCGCGACGCCCAGGCCCTCGGCGACCAGCCGGCACCAGCGCTGGACCTCGTGCTCGTCGGGATACCAGGTGGGGCCCGGCCAGCCGGGGCTGGCGAAGGTGAGCAGCCGGGCCGGGTGCAGGCCGGCGACGACGGCGTGCGAGGCCGGCCCCTTGCCGTGCAGGTCGACGGCGAGCTCCGGCGGGGGGCCGGCCCAGTCCAGCGGCTCGAGCTCGCGGGCGGGCAGCACCTCGTCGACGGCGTCCACGAGGCCGGCCAGCGGCGCGAGCGCGGCCGTCGTCGCCAGGACCAGCCGGTGCTCCGGCACCGCCGCCCGCACCGCCCGGATCGCGGGGACGCCGGTCAGCAGGTCGCCGAGCCCCAGCGGCCGCAGCACGACCGCGACCGGCCGTGCACTCACGGCCCCGTTCCGGGCCCCGCGCTGAGCTTGCGAAGCGTGGGGAGAACGGGGTCCTTGCTCCGGGAGCGCTCGACCAGGGCGGTGGTCGAGTGGCCGTCGAGGTAGGGCAGGACGACGGCCTGCCCGCCCCACTGCCGCAGCACCGCGGCCTCCGGCAGGTCCGCGCCGGCGTAGTCGCCGCCCTTGGCCCAGACGTCGGGCCGCAGCCGGTCGAGCACCTGCGCCGGGGTGTCCTCGTCGAAGACCACGACCGCGTCGACGAACTCGAGCGCCTCGAGCACCCGGGCGCGGTCGGCAGCGGTGACCAGCGGCCGCGACGGGCCCTTGAGCCGGCGCACCGAGTCGTCGGAGTTGACGCACACGACCAGGCAGTCGCCCAGCCCGCGGGCGGCGCGCAGCGTGGCCACGTGCCCGGCGTGCAGCAGGTCGAAGCAGCCGCCGGTGGCCACCACGGTGCCGCCGGCCGCGCGCACGCGGGCCAGCAGCGCGGAGACCCCGCCGTCGGCGACTCCGTCCGGCTCGCCAGCGGGAGCGGAGTCCCAGGCCGCGGCACCGCCGTCCGCCACGAACCGCCCGGCGGAGGCCACCGCGGCCGCCACCGCCTCGCCGGTCACCGCGCCGTCGGCCAGGGCCAGCGCCGCGGCGGCGGCGAAGGAGTCACCCGCGCCGCACGGGTCGCCGCCGGTCACCGGGACGGCGGGCACGACCATCGGCGCGCCCTCCCCGTAGGACAGCAGCGCACCGCGGGCACCCAGGGTGACGACGACGGCGCCGACGCCCCAGTGCCGGATGAGCGCCTCGGCACGGGCGCCCACGGCAGCGAGGCCGTTCCCGTCGACACCGGCTGCGACCCGCGCGGCCTCCGCGGCGTTCGGGGTGACCAGCCGCACCGACGGCACCGGGTCGGCCCCGCGCGGGTGCGGGTCCCACACGACCGGCCCGCCGGCGGAGGCCAGCGCGGCCCGGACGGCGGGGTCGGCGGTCGTGCCGCGCCCGTAGTCGGCCACCAGCACGGCGGCGGCGTCGCGGATCAGCTCCACGGCCTCGGCGGGCAGGTCGCCGAGCGTGACCGTCGGTGCGCCGCTGTCGATGCGCACCACCGAGTGGTCGCCCACCCGCACCCGGCGCTTGACCGCGGTGCCGCCCGTGGCCGGGACGGCGACCAGCCGCACCCGCCCGGCCAGCAGCGCCCGCAGCCGCGCCGCGCCCTCGTCGTCGGCCATCGGCGCCACCAGGACGACCTCGCGGCCGGTGGCCCGCGCCGCGACCACCGCGGCCAGCGCGGCACCGCCCGGGCGCTCGCGGCTCTCGACGTCCTCGACCACGGGCACCGGCGCGTCGGGCGTCAGCCGCGACGCCGTCCCGACCAGGTCGACGTCGAGCAGCGCGTCGCCGACGACCACCAGCGGCCTCACCGGGCCACCCCGATCCGGCTGACCGGCACGCGCGCCGGCTCGGCGAGCACCGCGGCGTCGAAGGCGGCGCACAGCAGGTGCAGGGCGACCAGGTGGCACTCCTGCACGGTCGCCGTCCACGGGGAGTCGATGCAGACCGCCTCGTCGGAGGCCGCCGCCAGCGGGTTGGGCGCCGGGCCGGTGATCGACAGGACGGTGATGCCGCACTCGCGGGCGCGCCGGGCCGCGGCGACGGCGTTGGGCGAGCGGCCCGACGTCGACAGCAGCACCAGGACGTCGCCGCCGCGGCCGTGCGCCTCGACCTGGCGGGCGAACAGCTCGTCGGCCGGGTAGTCGTTGGCGATCGCGGTGAGCGAGGAGGTCTCCGCCGTCAGGCAGATCGCGGAGAACGGCGGCCGGTCGGCGCGGTAGCGGCCCACCAGCTCGGCGGTGAGGTGCTGCGCCTGGGCGGCGCTCCCCCCGTTGCCGGCCGCCAGCAGCCGCCCGCGCGTCTCCCCGCACAGCACGTCGGCCAGCAGCGCGCCCCAGCGGTCGAGGGTGTCGACCGACGCGTCGAGGCTGCGCAGCGCGTGCGTCAGCGAGGCGACGTGGTCGCGGCCGGTGAGGTGCGTGCACGAGTCGGGCGAGACGACCTCGCCGGCCGAGTGGGGGGCCTCGGACAACGGGGCGGAGCTCATCGGGCGACCTCCAGGGGCGCTCATCGGACGGCCTCGACGGGACGCCGGGTGGACAGGACGTGCCGGTAGACGGCCTCGGTGTCGGCGGCCACGCGGGCCCACCGGTAGCGGGCGCGGGCCCGCCGCACCCCGGCCGCCCCGTAGGCGGCGCGGCGGGCGTCGTCGGCGAGCAGCGCGGCGAGCACCGCGCCGAGGCGCTCCGGGTCGCGCGGGGGCACCAGGTCGCCGGTGACGCCGTCGGCGACGGAGTCCTGCAGCCCGCCGACGGCGGTGGCCACCACCGGGCGGCCGCAGGCCATGGCCTCCAGCGGGGTGATGCCGAAGGGCTCGTACCAGGGCACGGCGAGGACGACGTCGGCCGAGCGCACCCAGGCCGGGACGTCGGCGCGGGCGACCGACCCGGCGAAGCGGACCCGGTCGGCCACCCCCAGGGAGGCGGCGACGGCGCGCAGCCGGCGGACCTCGGGGTCGGCGTCGACCGCGTCCGGCGGCGGGCCGCCGACGACGACCAGCTCGGCGTCGGGGACGGCGGCCAGCGCGCGGACGGCGTCCTCCTGGCCCTTGCGCTCCACCAGCCGGCCGAGCACCAGCAGCCGCGGCCGGTCGGTGCGCGGGGCGACCGGCCCGCGCGGGGTGAACACCGTGGTGTCGACGCCGCACGGCACGATCGAGACGCGGTCGTGGGACAGCCCCAGCCGGCGCAGCTCGAACACCTCGTCGCTGCAGGTGGCCACCACGTGGCCGACCGCCCGGCACAGGCCCCGCTCCAGCTCGACCCGCTGCGCCGGCGAGGTGTCGGCGTCGCCCTGGTGGCGGCGCTTCACCGAGCCGAGCGCGTGGAAGGTCTGCAGCACCGGGACCGGCGTGAGCAGGCTCGCGGCGGCCTCGACCGCGGCCAGCCCGCTCATCCAGAAGTGCGCGTGCACGACGTCGGGCGGCTGCACGGCCCAGCGGGCGCGCAGCGCGGCGGCCAGCGCCGGAACGTGCGCGAGCAGGTCGTCCTTGGGCAGCGCCTCCGCCGGGCCCGCGGTCAGGTGCGAGACGACGTAGCCGTCGTCGGTGGGCACCTCGCCGGGCAGGTCGGGGTCGTCGCGGCGGGTGTGCACGGTGACCTCGTGGCCGCGGGCGGCCAGCCCGGCCGCCAGGGCCGCCACGTGCACGTTCTGCCCGCCGGCGTCGACGCCGCCGATCGCGGCCAGCGGCGAGGCGTGCTCGCTGACCAGGTCGATGCGCAGCGGTGCGCCGGGGGCCCGGTGCGTCCTCATCGGGTCACCTCCTCGAGCAGGGCGTCCCAGTCGGAGAGGAACCGGGGCAGCCCGTGGCGCTCCAGCGCGGCGGCGCGGGCCGCCGTGCCGGCCAGCCGGGCGGCGTCCTCGTCGTGCAGGTAGGTGCGGACGGCGTCCCACAGGACGTCGGGCCGGGTGGAGAGCACGCCGGCGTCGGCCGGCACCGCCTCGACCACCTCGGTGGTGGCCAGCGCGACCACCGGCATGCCCAGGTGCATCGCCTCGAGCAGGGAGAGCCCGAGCGAGGTCCACCGCACCGGGTGCATGTAGACGCGGCGGCGGGCGAGCTCGGCGTGCATCGCGGCCTGCGGCGGGTCGTCGTGCAGCGCGACCCGGTCGGGGTCGAGGCCGTGGCGCTCGTGCAGCCCGGCCAGGCCCATGCCGAAGACGTCGACCGGGGCGACCGCGGCCAGTCCGGGCAGCAGGTCGGCCCCGACCGTGCGGCCCCGGCGCACCGGCTCGTTGGTGACGACGGCGGCCCGCGCCAGCTCGCCGGTGTAGCGCTCGCCGGGGTCGACGATGCCGTGCTCGATCACCGTCGTCGGTGCCCGGCCGTTGTCGTAGAAGAGCCGGTTGAAGTGGGTGACGTGGGCGATCGGGACGTCGTCGCGGTCGGCCAGCGGGTGCCGGGTGTGCGGCACCGGCCCGTCGCCGGGCTCGAGACCCGGCGCGTTGTGCTCGAGGAAGACGGCGGGCAGGTCGCGACCGGGTTCGCGGCCCAGCCACTGCCGGACCAGCTCCAGGTCGCGGGTCCGCTGGAGGACGACGACGTCGACGTCCTCCTCGTGCAGCCGCTCCGGGGTCACCTCGCGGACCGACGCCGGCCAGTCCCACGTGCGCGCCCGCCCCAGGCCGTCGGGGCCCCGGCCGGGGACGACCGGGACCAGGTACTCGTGGCCGCCCTGGACGAACGCCGTCGTCCAGGAGCCGTGCACGTGCCAGACCAGGACCTTCATGCACTCACCTTCTCGACGGCGGCGACGACGTCGGCGGCGGTCACCGAGGTCAGGCACGGGTGGCCGGGGACCGGGCAGACCCGGGCCCGGGTGTCGCGGCAGGGGGCGTCCTGGTCACCGAGCAGGACGGTGGGCACGCCGTAGGGCGCCCACCGCGTGGCCGGGACGACGGGGCTGAACAGCGAGACCACCGGCGTGCCGACGGCGGCGGCCAGGTGCGCGGGGCCGGTGTTGCCGACGACGACGGCCGCGGCGCCGTCGAGCAGCGCGGCCATCTCCGGCAGCGTCGTGGCCCCGCCGAGGTCGACGCCGCGGGTGCCGGCGACCGCGGCGGTGAGCCCGCGCTCGCCCGGCCCGCCGGTGACCAGCACGCGATGGCCGGCGTCGGCCAGCGCCTCGACCGCCTCCGCGCAGCGCCCGGCCGGCCACGCGCGGGCGGGGACGGAGGCCCCGGGGTGCAGCACGACGTAGCCGGGCACCAGCGCCTCCGCGAGATCTGCACACCGGTGGCCTCCGGGCGCCCGGAAGCCGCGAGTGTGCAGATCTCGCGCGTCCACGGGCGGCAGGGGACGGCGGACGGCGAGCCGGCCGTCGTCACCGTCGGGGAGGTCGAAGCCGGCGGCGCGGGCCAGGGACAGGGCGCGCTCGGGCTCGGGCAGGTCCTCGTCGGTCCGGTGCCGGACGTCGAGCAGGGAGCCGGGGTAGTCGACGCTGACGGCGCTCAGGCGGGGCACGCCGGCCGCCCGCAGCAGCAGCGCGAGCGGCAGCGGCGACTGGTGGAACGACGTGGAGAGCACCGCCTCGTCGGGCGCCAGCGCCCGCACCCGCTCGGTGAGGGCCGCGAGGTCGGCGGCGTCGACCGGCGGCGGGTCGCCGAGGATCCAGGGGCAGGCCCAGGTGAGCACCTCGTCGACGCCGGGCAGCAGCGCGGCGGCCTCGGCGCCGGCCGGCCCGGCCAGGAACACCACCCGCTCGGCCCCGTGCGCCACGGCGCGGACCAGCGGGCCCTGCAGCAGCACGTCGCCGGCGTTGTCCAGCCGGGCGACGAGCACCGTCCCCCGGCGGGCGCTCACCAGCGCCCCGCCAGCACGTCGTCGACCGCGGCGGTCAGGGTCGGCGCCCGGCGGGGCGCGGCGGCGACCTCCTGCCGGCGCGTCACCGGCGTCGGCACCAGGATCCCGGCGGCCCCCGCCGCGGCGGCGGCCTCGACGTCGGCGCCGATGTCCCCGATGACCACGCACCGGGCGGGGTCGACGCCGAGCTCGGCGCAGGCGGCCACGACCATCCCGGGCGCGGGCTTGCGGCAGACGCAGCCGTCGTCGGGGCCGTGCGGACAGACCTGCATCGTCTCGAAGGGGCCCAGCAGCTCGTCGAGCCGGGCCATGCAGGCGTCGACCTGGTCGGGGGTGATGATCCCGCGGGCCACCCCGGACTGGTTGCTCACCACCCCGACGCGGACGCCGCGGGCGCGCAGCGCCTCGACCGCCTCCCGCGCACCGGGCACCGGGCGCACCAGCTCGGGGTCGCCGTTGTAGGGGTAGTCGCGCACCAGCGTGCCGTCGCGGTCGAAGAGCACCAGGTCGGGCAGGCCGCGCCACGGCGTCACCCGGCGGTGCCGCACGACGCCGCGCAGCCAGTGCCAGGTGGCCAGCGGCGGGATGGCCGCGCTGGTGAGCGCCATGGTGGTGACCTCGGCGCGGTCGCGCGGGCCCGGCGCGATCCGCGCCCGGGCGAACTCGGCGGTGCCGGCCGCCCAGGCCAGCGCGGCGAGGGCCGCGGCGCGCGGCCGGCGCGCCGCGGCCAGCCCGAGCGCGGCGACCCCGGCCGCGGTGACGGCGAGGTGCTGCGGACGGCGGCCGAGCGCGGCGTCGGCGCGCTCGCGCCAGCCCGGGCCGTGCAGCCGGCGCATGAGGACGTCGTCGGCGTTGCCGGCCTGCACGCGGACGCTGACCCAGCGGTCGACCGGGCGCACCGGGTGGGTGATCCAGCGCTGCCCGCGGACCAGCCGGGAGCCGGTGTCCATGACCCGCAGCGCCAGGTCGGAGTCCTCGCGGAAGGCCCGCGGGAAGCGCTCGTCGAAGCCGCCGACGGCGGCCAGCGCGGCGCGGCGGTAGGCGAGGTCGGCGGTGATCCAGGAGCTGGTGGCCAGGCCCGCGGTGCCGCGCTCCCAGTCGGTGGGCCGGCGGTCCCCGGGCAGCGGCACGCGGACCCGGCCCTGGCTGCCGGCCACGTCGGCGGGCAGGCCGGCGAGGTCCTCGGCCAGCCGCTGGTACCAGTCGGGGTCGGGGACGACGTCGTCGTCGAGGAAGGCCACCCACGGGGTGCGCGCCGTCCGCCAGCCGAGGTTGCGGGCGCGAGCGGGCCCGCCGCCGCCGGTGCGGACCACGCGGACCGGCGGCAGCCCGGGCCGCTCGACGGTCAGCGTCGGCCCCTCGGGCCGGTCGTCGACGACGACCAGCTCGGCGGGACGCGGCCCGGGAGCGGCCGCGAGGGCGTCGAGGAGCACGTCCAGCGACGGCCGACCGATGGTCGGCACGACGACGGTGCACTCCGCGAGCATGATCGCGCCCTGCCCGACCCGGGCGCCGGTCAAACACTACGGGCTTGAAGTTCCCCCGGTGAGATGCTGGAACGGCCCCCTCGCAGGGTCCCGCACGCGAGCGGAGCGAGCGGGTGGGGGGCGAGGGGGTCCTTCGTCAGCGGCGGATGCGGGTGGCCGCGGAGACCCGGGCGAGCGCGTCGGTGACGACCGCGGCGTCGTCCCCGAGCAGGGTGAGCAGGTGCGCGACGAGCTCGTCGTGGGTGGCCGCGGCGGCCCGGACCCGTGCGCGGCCGGCGTCGGTGAGCCGGGCGTGCAGCAGCCGCCGGTCGCCGGGCCGCCGCTCCCGCACGACCAGCCCCTGCTCGACGAGCCGCCCGACGGTGCTGGTCACGCCGGCGCGCGAGAGCCCGAGCGCCTCGGCCACCTCGCCCATGGTGGCCCGCTCGCCCGGCGCCTCGGCGATCCGCCGCAGGGCCTCGAAGCCGGTGAGGGAGAGGTCGTGGTCGCGGTGCAGCGCGGAGTCGACGCGGTGGGTGACCCGGTCGTGCACCTGGACGATGCGCAGCCAGGTCTCGGCGGCGCCCGGCGCGGACCCGGGCAGCGCCGCCGGGTCGGACGGGACCTCCCCGGACGGGATCGGGGTCGCCAGCACGTCCTCGGGCCGCATCGCCCCAGTCTCGCCGACGCGGCGCTCAGGCGCTCCCGCTCGGCCGGGGCCGCGCCGAGGCGGACCCGCGCCGGCCGGCCGCGAGGACCAGCCCGGTGGCGCTCGCCAGCAGTGCCACGCCGGCCGCGACCAGCGGGAGCGGGAGGGGGTCGACCGGCGCCGCGGCCGCGGCGACCTGCAGCCGCACCGCGGCCGTCACCGCCGAGGTGGCCCCGGTCAGCTCCACCGTCGTGGCGCCGGCGTCCGCGCCTCCGGGCAGGCGCACGGTGATCTCGACGGTGCCGTCCGGGCCGGCCGGCACGGACGCGAGGACGGTGCCGTCGGCGGTCCGGACGGTGACCTCCTCGCCGGGCGCGAAGCCCGTGCCGGTCAGCACGACCTCACCCCCGGCGGGGACCTGCCGGGTCGAGGCGCCGGCCGCACCGGCACCGACGGCCGGTCCGTCGGCGGGGGTGTCGGCGGGGGTGTCGGCGGAGGTGTCGGCGGGGGTGTCCGGGACGGTCTCCGGCGCGGGCGGTCCCGGCGCCACGTCGGGGACCGGCGTCGCGTCCGAGGACGACCCCGGTGCCGGCGGAGCGTCCACGGAGGGGGCGGGCGCCGGGGCGACGCCGGACGGGGCCTCCGCCGCGGACGACGGCGCGGCGATCGCCGCGCAGTCCTCCTCGGCCGGGCGGGTGTAGGAGAAGCCGTCGAGCTCGTCGACGTGGACGGTGCCGGACCCGTCGAGCGCGGCGTACTCCAGCCGGCTGTCGATCGTCTCGCCCCAGTCGACGTCGCCGGTGCGCAGCACCACGGTCGCGCCGGGCTGGACCTCGGTGCGGTCCTCGCCCTCGGGCCGGCGGGTGGTGGCCAGCGTGACCGCGTAGGCGACGGTGCCGGCGGTCACCTCGACCACCACGCCGCCGGGGTGGCAGCTGGGACCGTGGGTGACCCGGGCGTCGGGCCGGGCCGGGTCGTCGACGGCGGCCGCGGGGACGGCGCCCGCCACGCCGAGCACCAGCAGGCCCGCGACGGCGGACAGCAGCGCGAGCCTCGTCGTCAGGACGGGGGAGGGCGGACGCGTCGGCGTCGTCCCGACCGGCACGGATCCCCCCTGGACGGTCGTGCGGCGCCGCGCACGGTGGTCCGGCGAGGAGCGCGCCCCCATGATGCGGGGCGGGACCGCGCGCGGACGAGGAGTCCGCGGCGCGTCGTCCGCCCCGCGCGGCGTGTCGGGTCCCGGGCGTGTCGTACCGGCCGGTACGGGGCCGTCCCGGGCGAGACGCGGGTCACTACGGTGACGGTCGTGGACTCAGCAGCCGGGACCGGACGCCGCCGCCAGAACGAGGTCTACCGCGCCGGGGTGTACGGGCGCTCCCCGCTCGTGCCCACCACCGCCCGGCCGCTACAGCGCCGCGCCCGGCGGCGGCTGACCGCCCGCGCCTACGCCTACGTGGCGGGGGGCGCCGGCGAGGAGCACACCCAGCGGGCCAACCGCACGGCGTTCGACCGGTGGGCCGTCGTCCCGCGGGTGCTGCGCGACGTCAGCGCCCGCGACACCTCCGTGGAGCTGTTCGGCCGGCGGATCCCCGCCCCGCTGCTGCTCGGCCCGGTCGGTGCGCTGGAGCTGGTGCACCGCGAGGCCGACCTGGCGGTGGCCCGCGCCGCGGCGTCCCTCGGCGTGCCGTTCGTGTTCTCCAACCAGGCGTCGGTGCCGATGGAGACCTGCGCGCAGGCCATGGGCGACGCGCCGCGCTGGTTCCAGCTGTACTGGTCCACCTCCGACGACCTGGTGGAGAGCCTGGTGCACCGGGCCGAGGCGGCCGGCTGCGAGGCGCTGGTGGTCACGCTCGACACGACGATGCTCGGCTGGCGCCCGCGCGACCTCGACCTCGGCCACCTGCCCTTCGCGCTCGGCAAGGGCATCGCGCAGTACACCTCCGACCCGGTCTTCCGGCGGCTGGTGGAGCAGCGGGTGGCCGCGGCGGGGGACGTCGCCCCCACGCAGGCCGGCGAGGCGGCCGGGCGCGACCGGCAGCCCCGGCCCACGCTCGCCGCCGTGCTGGCGATGGTCGGGATGGCGCGCGCCTGGCCCGGCCCGCTGCGGGAGAACCTGCGCTCGCCGCTGCCGCGGGCCGGCGTCGAGACCTTCCAGGCGATCTACTCGCGGCCCTCGATCACCTGGGCCGACCTCGCCTGGCTGCGTGCCCGCACGCGGCTGCCGATCCTGCTCAAGGGCGTGCTGCACCCCGACGACGCCCGCCGGGCGCTGGACGAGGGGGTCGACGGCGTGGTGGTCAGCACGCACGGCGGGCGGCAGGTCGACCGCTCGATCTCCGCGCTGGACGCGCTGCCCGACGTCGTCGCGGCGGTGGGCGACCGGGCGCCGGTGCTGCTCGACAGCGGCATCCGCAGCGGCGCCGACGTCCTGGTGGCGGTGGCGTTGGGAGCGCGCGCGGTGCTGCTCGGCCGGCCCTACGCGTGGGGGCTGGGCCTCGGCGGGGAGGCCGGCGTGCGGCAGGTGGTCTCCGACGTGCTGGGCGAGTTCGACCTCAGCCTGGGCCTGACCGGGCACACCTCCGTGACGGAGCTGACCCCGGAGGTGCTGCGCCGGGTGGGGTGAGGCGTCCTCCCGTTCACGGGACCCGGCGGGAGGACGGCACCGACACGCCCGGCAGGCGGGCGGGGTTGACGACCGGTGTGACCCGGCTCACAGTGGTCGTGGGCGGGGGCAACCGGCCAACGAGTGGCCACCGACAGCTCGGTGGATCGACCAACGCGGCCAGACCGCCTGGACCGGTCCCCCGCCCCACACACCCACGATCCCGTGCGGCACGGCACCGCACACGACCCCGGAGACACCGCGGCCCCGCCCTCCACGAGGAGGACGGGGCCGCGGTGCTGTCTCAACCAGACGTGCACCCGAAGGGATTCGAACCCCTAACCTTCTGATCCGTAGTCAGATGCTCTATCCGTTGAGCTACGGGTGCCGGTGTGCAGTTGTCGTGCGCGGAGGCTCCGGGATTTGAACCCGGGATGGGGATTAACCCAAACCGCATTAGCAGTGCGGCGCCATAGACCGGACTAGGCGAAGCCTCCCGGGGTCCGAGTCCCCCCGGAACCACCGAGGAGCACAGTACCAGCGCCCGCCTGGCCCCTCCCAGCCCGGGGTCGGGCCGCCACCGCCTCCTGCCGGAGCGTCCGGGTCGCCCGCCGCCCCGGCAGGAGGGTCACCAGGACGGCGAGGGCGGCGCCCGCGACGGCCAGCACCAGGCTGCCGCTCACCCCGGCCGGGCCCTCGATCAGCGCGCCGCCGAGCGCCGCGCCGACCGCCGAGGCGCCGGTGGCCACGGTCGACAGCCAGGTGAACGCCTCCGTGGTGGCGTGCGCCGGGGCCAGGGCGCCGACCAGCGAGTTCTGCACGGTCAGCGCCGGCGCGATCGCCGTCCCGCCGAGGAAGAGCAGGGCGCCGAGCACCCACGGGCTGGACGCCGCGGTGAGCGGGGCCAGGCCGATCGTGACGCCGAACAGCAGCCACCGGTACTGCCTGGGCAGCGACGCGCTGACCACCCGGGCGCCGAACCACAGGCCACCGGCGACCGAGCCGAGCGACCACAGGGCCAGCAGCAGGCCCGACACCCCGGGTGCCCCGGCGGCGTCGGCGAAGGCGGGGACGGCGACCTCCAGTGCCCCGAAGCCGAGCATCAGCAGCGAGCCGCTGACCAGCACCCGCGGCATGCCGGGGGTGAGCACGGTGGCGAGCGGGCCGGTGCGGGCCGCGGCCGGCGGGGGCGCCCAGCCGCGCATGGCCGCCGACGCCGCGATGGCGAGCGCGCCGGCGACCGCGAGCACCCCCGCGACGGCGAGCGCCCACGCCGGGCCGGCGAGCACGGCGAGGGTGGCGACCAGCGCCGGCCCGGCCACGAACACCAGCTCGGTCGCCGTCGCGTCGAGCGCGTAGGCGGTGGGGCGGACGGCGGGGTCGGCCCGCGACCACAGCGCGCGGACGGCACCGGACACCAGCGGCGTCCCGAAGCCGGCAGCGGCCGACGCGGCCACGACCACCGGGGCGGGCGCCCCGCCGAGGACGGCGGCCACGAGCAGCACCAGCAGCAGGGGGTGGACCGCGGCCTGGGCCAGCAGGACCGGGCGCGGGGTGCGCCGGTCGGCCAGCCGGCCGAGCACCGGGGCCATGACCGCCATCGCGACGCCGTAGGTCGCCGACGCGAGCCCGGCGACGGCGTAGGAGCCGGTCTGCTGCTGCACCATGAGCAGCAGCGCCAGCGGGACCATCGCCGAGGGCAGCCGGCCGGCGAAGCCCGCGACCAGCAGGACGGGGGCGGACGGCAGACGCCAGACCGACAGGTAGGCACGCACGACGGATCTCGATTCGGCTCACTCGGAACAGTAGGCGGTCAAACCTCGTTGACCGCCTACGACACTAGCAGGGCGGTAGGGACTCACATGGACTACGACACCTACGGGTCGAACGCCGTCGAGCTGGCCATCGACCTGGCCAACGCCGACCGCGACCGCGATCCCGACTGGGCCGAGGCCTTCCTGCGCAGCCACGACGAGTGGTTTCCCGTCCAGACGCCGCTGGAGCTCACCCCCGCCGAGGCGCGCCGCGCCGCGGCGACCGCCGACCTGGTGCGGGCCGTCGCCCTCGCCGGGACCCAGGACGACGTCATCGCGCGGCTCAACGAACTGCTCGCCCTCGCCCGGCCGCACCCCTACGCCACCGACCACGACGGCGAGCTGCACCTGCACTACGCCCGGCCCGACGCCTCCGCGCTGGAGCAGCTGACGACGACGGTGGCCATGGGCCTGTCCCAGGTGGTGGCCCAGCACGGGTGGCAGCGCCTGGGCGTCTGCTCGGCCGAGGGGTGCGACGACGTCTACGTCGACACCTCGCGCAACGCCAGCCGCCGCTACTGCTCCAACACCTGCGCCAGCCGCTCGACCGTCGCCGCCTACCGGGCCCGCCGCCGCGTCTGAGAAAGGACCCCCCTGCCCCCCACCACTCGCAGGCTCGCGGCGGGACCCTGCAGGGGGGCCACCGTCCCGCTCACGACTCGCGAGCCAGGGACGGGGCCGTAGCGTCTCGCGCATGACCCCGCTGCGGCTGCGCTACTGGGACGCGCGGCTGCACGCCGCGATCGGAGCGCTCCCCGAGTCCCCCGCCGACCGGTGGCTGCGCCGGCTGTCGACGACGGCGAACCACGGGAAGCTGTGGCTGCTCGTCGCCGCGCTGCTCGGACTGCGGCGTGGACCGCTGCGGCGCTCGGCGCTGCGCGGGCTGGGCGCCATGACCGTGTCGAGCGCGCTGGTCAACGTCGTCCTCAAGCGGCTCTTCGGCCGGGTGCGGCCGGACCTGGCCAACCTGGCGACCGACCGGCAGCTGCGGCGGGCGCCGCACACGCTGTCCTTCCCCAGCGGGCACTCCGCCTCGGCCGGCGCGTTCGCGACCGGGGTCGCGCTGGAGAGCCCGGTCCTGGGCGCGGCGCTGGCCCCCGTGGCGCTCACGGTCGGGTACTCGCGGGTGCACGTCGGCGTGCACTACCCGGGCGACGTCGTCAGCGGGCTGACGATCGGCGCGGGGATCGCGCTGGCCGGCCGGCGGTGGTGGCCGGTGCGGCCGACGGAGCCGGCGCGGGTGCGGCCGGTCCGGTCGGCGCCCGCGCTGCCGCGCGGCGAGGGCCTGGTGGTCGCGGTCAACCCGCGGTCGGGGCCCGACGGGTACGACCCGGCGGCGGAGATCCGGGAGCTGCTGCCGGCCGCGGAGGTGCTGGACACCTCCCCGGAGCACGGGATCACCGACCTGCTCTCCGAGGCGGCCCGGTCGGGCCGGGCGACCGCGCTGGGGGTGGCCGGCGGCGACGGCAGCGTCGCGGCGGCCGCGGCCGTCGCGCTGGAGCACGGCCTGCCGCTCGCCGTCGTCCCGGCGGGGACGCTCAACCACTTCGCCCGGGACCTCGGCGTCGAGACGTCGGAGGAGGCCGCCGCGGCGGTCGAGGAGGGGCGGGCGGTGTGCGTGGACGTCGCCGACGTCAACGGGACGCCCTTCCTCAACACCGCGAGCATCGGCGCCTACCCGGAGATGGTGCGCCGGCGCGACGCCCTCGAGGGCCGGCTGGGCCGCTGGCTGGCGACCGCGGTCGCGGCGGCCCAGGTGCTGCACGGCGGGGTGCCGGTGTCGATGGTGCTCGACGGCCGGCCGGTCGAGGTCTGGATCCTGTTCGTGGGCAACTGCTGCTACACCCCGCGCGGGCTGGCGCCGGCGTGGCGGCCGCGGCTGGAGGACGGGCTGCTCGACGTGCAGTACCTGCGCGCCGACGTGCCGTTCAGCCGCACGCGGGCGGTGCTGGGCGCGCTGCTGGGCCTCAGCGACCGCAGCTCGGGCTACGCGGAGCACCAGACGCCGGAGCTGCGCGTGCAGCTGTGGTCGGGCCCCGAGCCGGTGGCCTACGACGGCGAGACGGCGCCCGCGTCGTCGTCGTCGTTCGTGTTCCGCAAGCGCGCGCCGCTGACCGTGTACTGCTGCCGGACCTCCTGAGCCGCCTCCTCACCCGCCCCCGGGTCGCACTGCCGGTGCTCCTCGCATCCTGCGGGCGCTGCAGGACCGGCACCACACGGGGAACGCCGGCAGCGCCCCGCCGCGACGACGGCTGACCGAGCGCCGCGGCGATGACCTCACTACGGTCCCGGACGGGGGCTCCGTCCCGCCGTGCGGTCACGGGGCCCGCAGTCAGGTCCCATCGACGGAAGAGGTCCTCCATGTTGGTCCGCCGGATCGCCCGGCCCCTGCTCGCGTCGTCGTTCATCTACGGCGGCATCGACACCCTGCGCAACCCGCAGAGCCGGGTGCCGGGCGCCCGGCCGGTGGTCGACCAGATCGCCAGGACGGCGGACGCGCAGCTGCCGGTGCAGGTGCCGCGCGACGTCGAGCAGTGGGTCAGGATCGACGCCGGGATCAAGGTGGGCGCCGGCTCGCTCTTCGCGCTGGGCAAGTTCCCCCGCCTGGCGGCGCTCGCCATGGCCGGCAGCATCGTGCCGACGACGCTGGCCGGGCACCGGTTCTGGGAGCACGAGGACCCGGAGGAGCGCTTCGGGCAGCTGTCGAACTTCCTGAAGAACGCCGGCCTCCTCGGCGGCCTGCTCATCGCCGCTGTCGACACCGAGGGCAGGCCGTCGGTCGGCTACCGGGCCCGCCGTGCCGCCAAGCGCGCCACCTCGGCCACCGAGCGGAGCCTGGAGGACGCGCAGAAGCGCGCCGCCAAGGCCGAGCGCAGGACCAAGAAGCAGCTGAAGAAGGCCAGCTGACCGCGCCGCTCCCGCCCGCGGCCGCGCTCCGGAGGATCGCCTTCCTCCTGGAGCGCGCCCGCGAGCCCACGCACCGGGTGGCCGCGTTCCGCACCGCGGCCGCGGTCGTCGACAGCATCGGGCCCGACGAGCTCGACCGACGGATCCGCACACGGACGCTCACCGACCTGCGCGGCATCGGCCCGAAGACCGGCGCCGCCATCGTGCAGGCGCACGCCGGCGAGGTGCCCGAGTACCTGGCCCGGCTGCAGGACGCCTACGCCGAGCTGGTGCCCCTGGCCGACGACGTCGCCGAGTTCCGCGCCGCGCTGCGCGGCGACCTGCACGTGCACTCGGACTGGTCCGACGGCGGCAGTCCCATCCGCGAGATGGCCGAGGCCGCCGTGGCGCTGGGCCACGAGTACATGGCGCTCACCGACCACTCCCCCCGGCTGACCGTCGCCAACGGGCTGACGGCCGAACGGCTCGAGCGCCAGCTCGACGTCGTCGCCGGGCTCAACGAGGAGCTCGCGCCGTTCCGGATCCTCACCGGCATCGAGTGCGACATCCACCTCGACGGCAGCCTCGACCAGACCGACGAGCTGCTCGGCCGGCTCGACGTCGTCGTCGCCAGCGTGCACTCCGACCTGCGCGCCGACAGCGCGGCGATGACCGAGCGGATGCTCGCCGCGGTCGCCAACCCCCACACCGACGTCCTGGGCCACTGCACCGGCCGGCTGCTCATCCCGCGCGAGCAGCGGGAGGGACGCCGGCAGCGCCCCCGTCCCGAGAGCGACTTCGACGCCGAGGCGGTGTTCTCCGCCTGCGTCGAGCACGGCACCGCGGTGGAGATCAACTCGCGGCCCGAGCGGCTCGACCCGCCGCTGCGGCTGCTCGCCCTCGCCGTCGAGCTGGGCTGCGAGTTCGCGATCGACACCGACGCACACGCCCCCGGCCAGCTCGACTGGCAGGGCAACGGCTGCGAGCGCGCCGTCGAGACGGGCGTCGACCCGGACCGGGTGGTCAACACCTGCACCGCCGACGAGCTGCTCGACCGGTGGCTGCGGTGACGCTCCGCACCCCGTGAGCCGACCCACGATCCCGTCCCGACCCTTGGTGAACCGCACCGTCTTGCTCACTCTGAGCAACGAACGGTCGGCGTGCCGGGACCGTGAGCCATCTCGCCGTCCCCACAGTTGACCTCCCGGCCGGGCGCTGGCCACAGTCGGGACGGACGACACACCAGGTCCCGCCCCTGCGGCGCCGGATGCGAAGGGTGAGCGTGGTCAGCGCGACGGAGCCGGAACGTGCTTCCGGTCGCCGGAGCCGGGCGGTGACGATGTCGCTCGGGGCTGGTGGCCGGTCGTGGCTCGCCCGTGCCCTGCTCACCGTCCTGCTCCTGTTCGCCGCGTGGACGGTGCTGTCCCTGGCCAGCGGGTCGGCTCGCGCGGACACGTCCGGTTCCGAGTCGGCCGAGGTGCCCGGCGCCGTGCAGGAGACGACGGCGGAGGAGTCCTCGCCCGAGACCGGGTGGACCGGAACCGACGACGCCGCCACGGACAGCACGACCACGGACGACACCGCCACGGACCCCGGGTCGACCGACGACACCACCGCGGACGACACCACCGCGGACGACACCACCGCGGACGACACCGCGGCTGCCGGTCCGAGCGCTCCGCAGGCCGACGAGCTCGCGCCGCCGCCGGCGACGGACACCCCGGTCACCGCCGAGCAGCCGGAGACCTCCGCACCCACGTCGACCGACGACGGCCCGTCCGCGACGACCGGCCCCACGACCAGCGACGACACCGCGACCGACGACCCCGCGACGGACGACACCGCGACGGACCCGGACCCGTGTGCCGTCCCGCCGGCCGACCCCTGGGCGGACGACGAGGACGCCTGGTCGGACGACGAGGTGGCCGCGTCCACCGCGGACCAGGACGAGACGACCGCGGTCGACGCCGATCCGGCGTGCGCCCCGGACCCCGTGCCGCCGTCCGCCGGTACCGACGCCCCGGGTGCGGGGACGCCGCAGACGCCGAGCACGCACGGCTCCGGGTCCACCGGCACGCCGTCCACGCCGACCACGCCGTCCACGCCGTCCACGCCGTCCAGCGGGTCCGCGACCACGGGCGGCACGGGCACGAGCACGGCGACGACCGGGACGACCGCCGCGCCGACGACCACACCGTCCCCCGCTCACACGCCGGCCCCCGCCGCCCCGGCCGCCGTGCCGACCCCTGCGCCCACCTCGTGCCCGGTCCCGAACCCGACCGGCACCGGCACCACCAGCGGGAAGACGACGACCGCCACGAGCACCGCGACGTCGGGCACGACCGGGACCACGACCACGCCCCTCGGGCCGGTCCCCGCCACCGCGTCGACGAGCAGCACGGCGAGGCCGCAGACCACGTCGGCTCCCGGCACGACCACCAAGACGGCCACCAAGAGCACCGCGACCACGGCCACCACAGCCACGACGGCCACCAAGAGCCCGACGACCGCGACCCCGAGGGCACCGGCCCCGGCGGCGCCGCTCTGCACGGCGGCGACCCCGCCGGCGCCCGTGGTGGTCCACCCGGCACCGGCGACGACGACCCCGGAGCCGACGGCGGCAGCGCCTGTCGCAGCCGCGCAGCCCGCGGTGCCCACTCACGCGCTGACGAGCGGGCCGACCGTCGAGGCCGCCGCCCCTGTCGCGGCACCGTCCGCCGCCCCCCTCGTTCCCGAGGCGCAGGACGCGGGCGACCCGCAGTGCGCACCGGTCGAGGCCGGACACGACTCGGTCACCTGGAACGCGCGGGCTCCTGCGCAGCGGTCGGCACGCCAGGCCCCGCCCGCGCCGTCGTCCGCCACGCCCGGTCAGGCGCTCGCGCCACCGCCGCCGTCCGCGCCGGTGCCGCCCGCCCCGTCGCCGGCACCGCCGGCACCGTCCGCTCCCCCGCCGGCGCCGTCGACGCCGTCCGGGAGCTCGGGCGGCAGCTGTGCCGGCAACGGCCACCACAGCGGCGGTGACCACTCCCACGACGCCGTCCTCCCGCGGTCGGTGAGCAGCGCACCGGGCGAGGTCAGCATGCGCATGGCGGAGCTGCGTGCCGCCGGCGACCTCCCCGGCTCGAACGACCCGGACTCCCGGCCCGACTAGGGCCGCCGGCCCGCGTCCTGCCTCGCACGGACGTCCCGGCCGTCGGGAGCCACCGTGGCCGACGCACCCTCGTGGTGCCGGTGCGACGGGCTCCCCGGAGGGATCCGGGCCACCGCCGTGACCATGTGTGATCGGTCACCCGGTGAGCGCGTCCCCCGCACACGGACGTGGGACTCTCCTGGACAGTGCGATGACGCTCCGTGACACTCAGATCGAGATCCGGGGAACCGCGTGTCCCCGAGATGACCGAGCCGAATCCCGTGGGGGCCCTGTCCGAGTCGTGCACGTCCGCGCCGCTGCGCCGTGCCCTGACAGGACGACCCCACCCAGCCACACCACTCAGCAACACGGGTAGCGATGACCCGTCGGGCGACCTGGTCGCCGAAGGCCCGACGGCGAGCAATGGCGAAACCGGACCCGTCTCCCAGTACGAGAGGACCGGTATGCGCACACAGCAGGGCACCGTGACGATGACCCACACGACGGGCGCCAGCCCCCGGATCAGCGTCGTCATCCCGACCTACAACGAGGCCAAGAACCTCCCCCACGTCTTCGGGCTGCTGCCCGACGACCTGCACGAGGTGATCGTCGTCGACGGGCACAGCATCGACGGGACCGTCGAGATGGCCCGGTCCCTCCGCTCGGACGTCGTCGTCGTCGAGCAGAACCGCCGCGGCAAGGGCAACGCGATGGCGTGCGGGTTCGCCGCGGCGACCGGCGACATCATCGTCATGCTGGACGCCGACGGCTCGGCCGACCCGCGGGAGATCCCGCGGTACGTCGCTGCGCTCGTCACGGGTGCGGACTTCGCCAAGGGCACCCGGTTCAGCCAGGGCGGCGGCAGCAGCGACATCACCCGCACCCGCGCCTGGGGCAACCGGTGGCTCAACCGTGCGGTCAACGTGCTGTTCGGCACGTCCTACAGCGACCTGTGCTACGGCTACAACGCCTTCTGGGCCCACTGCCTGCCGGTGCTCGAGCTCGACGCCTCCGACGTCGGCCGCGACGGCAAGCTCTGGGGCGACGGTTTCGAGATCGAGACGATCATCAACACCCGCGTGGCCAAGGCCGGCCTGGCGATCTCCGAGGTCCCGAGCTTCGAGTTCCCGCGGATCCACGGCCAGAGCAACCTCAACACCTGGCGCGACGGGTTCCGGGTGCTGTGGGCGCTGCTCGTCGAGCGGGCGAACGGCGTGGGCCGCTCCGTCCCGGTCGACCGGCGTCGCTCCCTCGAGGCCCGTGCGGCCGGGCAGCCGGCCGCGCTGGCCGAGTTCTCCCGCTTCCCCCGGGAGGGCGGCCACGACCTCGACACGCTGGCCGACCTGACCAGGGCGCAGCAGATCGGCATCGACCGGCGTCGGGACGACGTCGCATGACCTCCGTCTCCGTCGTCATCCCCTGCTTCACCGAGGCGCGGTGGGGGGAGATCACGCGGGCCGTCGGCTCCGTGCTCGCCCAGACCCACCCGTGCCAGCTGATCGTCGTCGTGGACCACAACGACGTCCTGCTCGAGCGGCTGCGTCGCGCGGTCGGTCAGCAGGCCCGGGTGGTCCCCAACCGGTTCGCCCGGGGCGCCTCGGGCGGCCGCAACACCGGCGCGCTGCTCGCCGAGGGCGACCTCGTCGCGTTCATGGACGACGACGAGGTCGCCGAGGCGGACTGGATCGAGAACCTCGTCCGCGCCCACCGCGCGGCGCCGTTCGCCGTGGGCCTCGGCGGTGCCGTCGAGGCCCGCTGGCCGCACGGCACCCCGCGGTGGTTCCCGGAGGAGTTCTCCTGGACCGTCGGCGGCACGGCACCGCGGCCGCAGGACACCGACGTGCGCAACGTGTGGGGCGGCAATATGGCCGTGCGCCGCGCCCTCTTCCTCGAGGTCGGCGGGTTCGCCAACGAGTTCGGCAAGGTGGGGCACGCGTCCCAGCCCGAGGACACCGAGCTCTGCCTGCGCATGAACGCCCACGTGGGCGCCGGCGCCCGGTGGCGCTTCGTGCCCGACGCGGTCATCTCGCACGAGGTCCCGCCCGAGCGCAGCACGTTCCGCTTCTTCCTCCGCCGCAACTGGGCGGAGGGGACCGGCAAGCGGGTCATGTCGTCGCTGTCGGCCGCGGGCAGCGGGGTCCTCGACGAGGAGACCGCCTTCGTCCGCACGGTCCTGACCCGCGGGGTGCCGCGCGACCTGGCCGCGGCCGCGCGCGGCGACCTCGGCGGGCTGGCCCGGGCCGCGGCGATCGTGCTCGGGATCGGCGCGGCCGCGCTCGGCTACCTCGCCGCCGGCGTCCGGTCGGCCCGCACCCCCCGGCGCCGGCAGGCCGCCGACGCGGCCGTGCACGCCCGTCCCCTGGTCGGGCTGGCCTCGTCGACGGACTTCGAGCCCCGGCTCGAGAGGATGGAGGCGTGACCGCGGCCGGTCCGGGGACGGACGCCGACCGGCGCACGGTGCCGCCGGCCCGGTGGCGCATGCCGGTCCTCATGTACCACTCCGTGCCGGCGACGGCGCCGGCGACGCCGCACGAGCACGCGGTGCCCGCCGCCGAGCTGGAGGAGCAGCTGACCCAGCTCGCCGACGACGGCTGGCAGCTGGTGGGCCTCACCGAGGCGCTGGCGCTCCGGTCCGCCGACCCGGCCGCGCGGGTCGTCGCCGTCACCTTCGACGACGGCCTGCTCGACTTCCTGAACGCCGTCGAGGTGCTCACCAGGGTCGGCGCGCGGGCGACGGTGTACGTGCCGACCGGTGACGTCGGCCTGCGCCTGGCGGCGGACGACCCCCACGGGTCGCGGCTGAGCTGGGCCGAGCTGGCCGACGCGGCCGCCGCGGGGGTGGAGATCGGCAGCCACTCGGTCAACCACCGGACCATGGACGTGCTGCCGGCCGCCGACCTCCGGACCGAGCTCGTCGACAGCAGGCGGGCGATCGAGGACGCCCTGGGTCTGCCGGTGCGGTCCTTCTGCTACCCCCACGGGTACTCCTCCCGCCGGGTGGAACGAATGGTGGCTGCCGCGGGTTACTCCAACGGGTGCACCGTGGGCCGGAGGATCGCCACGTCGTCGGACGGTCCGTACCGTGTTCCTCGCCTGCACGTCCGGCCCGGCGTCACCGGTGACGCCTTCGAGGAGCTCCTCCGCGTCGGGGAGCCCGGCCTGACGCCCCGCCTCAAGCGCGTCGCCGCACCCGCGTGGCGGCTGGCCCGCCAGGCCGCCGTGCACGTCCTGCACCGCGAGCTGACCTGACATCACAGCCCGAACGGAGTCGATGACCTGACATGACCGCGGTGGAGAACGTCCTCACACCCGTGTGCGACACCGCGGCTCACGTCCTGGACGTGGAGCTGAGCGGACCGGTACCCGCGGTGCCGCGCACCGCACCGGACGGCAGCACGGCCGACGAGGCCTGGCTCCTCGTCCGGCTCGACGGCGAGCCGCTGGGCTGGGAGGTGCTGCCGCTGCCGGCGGAGGGGGTGCCGGCAGCCGCGCTGCGGCGCCTGCTCGACGAGCGCTGGGGCGAGGAGGTGCGCCGCCGACGGGCGCAGGCCGAGGGCTTCGCCGAGCGGCACGCCCGCCACCTCGCCACGGCCGGGCCCGCCAGCGTGGTGATCTGCACGCGCGAGCGGTCCGAGGCACTCACCACGTGCCTGGAGAGCCTCGTCGAGCAGGACCACCCGGACTTCACGGTCTGGGTGGTCGACAACGCGCCGGTCAGCTCCGCGACCCGGGACGTCGTCGCCGCGTTCGCCGACCGCCTCGACGTCCGCTACGTCCTCGAGCCGCAGGCCGGGCTCTCCCGGGCGCGCAACCGCGCGCTGCGCGAGGCGCTGGAGGGCGACGTCGTCGCCTGGATCGACGACGACGAGGTCGCCGATCCGCTGTGGCTCTCCGAGCTCACCCGCGCGATGGCCGAGCGGCCGGACGCGGACGCCGTCTCGGGCCTGGTCGTGCCCGCCGAGCTGGCCACCCGGGCGCAGGTCTGGTTCGAGCGCTTCGGTGGGCACAGCAAGGGTCGTGGCTTCACGCCGGCCGACTTCGGCCGCGGCAGCGACGACCGGCAGAGCCCCCTGTACCCGCTGCCCTCCTTCGGTGTGGGCGCGAACATGGCGTTCCGGACCGCCGCGCTGCGGCGGGTGGGGTTCGACGTGGCGCTGGGCGCCGGCACCCTGACCCACGGCGGTGAGGACACCCGCGTCTTCACCGACCTGCTGCGCGCCGGCGGCGCGACGCTGTACCGGCCGAGCGCGGTCACCCGCCACTTCCACCGCCGCGACCTCGCCGGGCTGCGCAGGCAGATGGAGGGGTACGGCACCGGGCTGACGGCCTTCTACACCTCCCTCGTGGCCGACTCCCCCCTCGTCCTCGTCCGGCTGGCCGCACTCGCCGGCCGGGCCGTGCGGGACATGACGAGCAGCTCGAGCCTGCGGGTGTCGGGCCTCTCGGAGGACTTCCCGCCCGAGCTGATGGCCGCCAACCGGGCCGGCATGAAGCGCGGCCCCGGGGCCTACGTGCGCCAGCGCCTGCTGGACCGTCGCGCCGCCACCTCCACCGCCGCGGCAGCGCCCGCGGGCACGCCGGCCGCGGACCTCCCCTGGCAGCCGACCGGGGTCGTGCGGTGGGACCTCGACGCCCCCTCCGACGACCTCGGCCTGAGCGCCGGGGACGCCGCCACCCACGGCAGTGCCCTGGTCGTGGTGTGGCGCGCCGCCCGCCCGGTCGCCCTGCTGACCCTGCCGGTGGCCGCGGCCCGCGACCGCGCCGCCCGCGAGGAGGCGCTGCACCGCGTCCTGCCCACGCTCCCGCCGCTCGTCCCCCGGACGCCGGCCGCCGCGCTGCCCGGCGTCTCCGTGGTGGTCCCCACCGTCCTCGAGCGCCCCGAGGAGCTGGCCCGCTGCCTGGACGCGCTGCTCGACCAGGAGTTTCCCGCGGTCGAGCTGCTCGTCGTCGACAACCGCCCCGACGGCAGCCCCGACGAGGTCTGCGCCTCGATCCCGCAGCTCGCCGCCCCGCGCGTGCGGCTGCTCCGCGAGCCGAAGCCCGGCATCTCCGCGGCCCGCAACCGCGGGGTGGCCGAGGCAGTCGGCCAGGTCGTCGCCTTCACCGACGACGACGTGCAGGTCGACCGCGGGTGGACCCGGGCGCTGGCCGAGCGGTTCGTGGCCGAGCCGGAGCTCGACGGCATCGGCGGGCTCGTCCTGCCCAGTGAGCTGGAGACCCCCGCGCAGGAGGTCTTCGAGCGGCACAGCGGCGGGACCGACAAGATCCTGCAGCCGGAGACCTTCTCGCTGGACCGGCCCGGCGCCGGCCCGTGGCACCCGGCCCGCTACCGGGTGCTGGTCCGCCGGGCGGGCGACGTCGTGCGCACCCACTCGCTCTACCAGCTCGGCACGTTCATGGGGGCCAACATGGCCTTCCGCACCGCGGCGCTGCGGGCCCAGGGGCCCTTCGACGAGGCGCTCGGCACGGGCACCCCGAGCCGCGGCGGCGAGGACGTCGACATGGTCGTCCGGATGCTGGCTTCCGGCCGGTCGCTGGGCTACGAGCCGGGAGCCGTCACCAGCCACGTCCACCGGCGCAGCGACGCCGAGCTCGCCCGGCAGATGTCGGGGTACGGGACCGGCTTCACCGCGCTGCTGACCGCGCTGGTCGTCCGCGACCTGCGCCACCTGGTCGGCCTGGTCGCCGCGGCCGTCCCCGTGCTCCGCGCCCGCCTCGGGCGGCGCGACCCGGAGGTCACCACGCTGCTGGAGGGGTTGCCGCCCGAGCTGGGCCGGCTGCGCGTGCGCGGCATGCTGGCCGGCCCGCGCGCCTACCTCGGCGCCCGCCGGAGGACGTCGTGACCACGACGGTGACCCCGCCCAAGCGGCGGGCCATGGAGTTCAACGCCCTCGCGCTGATGGCCTCGACCGTGCTGACCGGTCTGCTCGGCGTCGTCTTCTGGGTCGCGGCCGCCCGGCTGCTGCCGCCGGCGGAGGTGGGCCGGGCCTCCTCCGCGCTCTCGGCGATCACGTTCCTCGCCGGGCTGGCGCAGCTGAACATCATCAGCGTCCTGCTGCGCTTCGTGCCCGGCGCCGGGCGCGCCACCGGGGGGTTCATCGCCCGCGCGTACGGGCTGGCCCTGGGCACCGGGTTGGTGGTGACCCTCGTCTTCCTGGCGCTCGGCCTCGGCAGCGACATCCTCGGGAACGAGTGGTTCGTCCCCCTGGTCTTCCTCGGGGCCGTGCTCTGCTACGCCGTCTTCCTGGTCCAGGACGGCGCGCTGACCGCGCTCGGCGGCGCGGTGTGGGTGCCGCTGGAGAACCTGCTGGCCGGCGCGCTGCGCGTCGGGCTGGTGTTCGCCCTGGCCGTGGTGTCGACCCAGTGGGGCGCGCTCGCGGCGCTGGTCGCGCCGACGGTCGTGGCGATCGCGGTCGTCAACTGGTTCGTCTTCCGCCGGCTGGTGCCCCGGCACGTGGCCACCACGACCGCCTCCACCGACGTGGGCTGGCGGACGATCCGGGGCTTCGTGGCCGGCGACTACGTGGCCAGCGCGCTCGCCAGCTGCGTCGCGCTGCTCCCGCCGGTGCTGGTCTCCGCCGAGCTCGGCAGCGAGGCCGCCGCGTACTTCTACATCCCGTGGTTCATCGGCGTGCAGTTCGGGACGCTGGTGTGGAACATCGCGATGGCCTTCGTCGTCGAGTACGCCGCCGACAGCGGCACCATCTCCCGGCTGGTCCGGCGCTCGGTCCGGCTCACCGCGGCCGTCAGCCTCGCGGCCTGCGCCGTCGTCGTGCTGGGCGCCCCGCTGATCCTGGCGCTCCTCGGCTCCGGCTACGCCGACGAGGGGACCACGGCGCTGCGGTGGATCGGGCTGTCCTTCCCGTTCAGCGCCGGCTTCGTGCTCTTCACCGCCCTGAGCGTCTCCCGCAAGAAGCTGGTGCCGCTCATCTCGTCGCTGGCCGTCAAGACCGTGGTCTTCCTGACCGTCACGGCACTGGGGCTGCACTCCTTCGGCATCGAGGGGCTGGCCGTGCTCTTCCTCGTCTGCGAGGCCGGGACCGCCCTCGCCGTCGCGCCCGTCGCCCTGCGCTTCTACCGGGAGCTCGCCTCCGGGAGCGGGGATCCCCGCCCGGCGTCCGACGGACCCGACCAGCTCGCCGCCGGTGACGACGTCGCCGCCGCCCCGCCCACCGGGCCGCCTGCGAGCCCACCCACCTCCTCAGGGAGCACCTCGTGATCCACCCGGCCCCCACCGCCGGCGAACCGGCCGAGCGGTCCCCGCGGGCGTCGCTGCGCCTGCTGCTGGGCTCGCTGCGGCTCGACGCGCGGGTCTTCGGCCGCAACGTCTGGCTCAACCGGATCGCGGCCTCCTTCGCCGTGCCGAAGGTGCTGCGCCGGGCCGTCTACCGCGCCAGCGGGATGGCGGTCGACTCCTACGCGATCAGCCCGCTGCTGCGGATCGAGGGCGACCCGCGCAACGTCCGGATCGGCGAGCGGAGCTACCTCAACCTCGACTGCTACCTGGAGGCGGTGGCGCCGGTGCAGATCGGCGTCGACTGCGCGATCGGCATGCAGGTCCTGATCATCACCTCCGACCACCGCGCGCCCGGCGGCGGCTGGCGGCAGGATGCCTCCGGCCTGCCGGTGCGGATCGGCGACCGGGTCTGGATCGGGGCACGGGCCACGGTCCTGCCCGGCGTCACGATCGGCGACGACGTGATCGTCGCCGCGGGCGCGGTCGTCTCGTCCGACTGCGCGCCGGGCGGCGTCTACGCCGGCGTCCCCGCTCGCCGCATCCGCGAGGTGGAGCAGTCGTCCCGGCTCGGACGGAAGGCAATGGCATGAGCACGACCCCCGCGGTCCTCGAGGACCGCACCCCGCCGCTGGTCGGCGGCCGCGACGACCGGTTCACCCGTGCGCTGATCGCGTGGACCGGCCTGGTCACCGCGGTGCTGGCGGCCGCGAGCGTCCTGTTCGACGCGCCGTCCTGGCTGCGGCTGGTGACCGTCCTGGCCTTCGTCTGCGCCGGCCCCGGAGCGGCCGTCACGGCGCACGTCCCGGTGGGCCGGAAGTCCGCCGCCTGGGCGCTGACCAACGTGCTGTCGCTGGCCCTGTGGGCCATCGGCACGGCCGTGCTCGCGTGGCTCAACCGCTGGTCGCCGTCGGTCCTGCTGCTGGTCCTCGCCGCCGCCACGGTCGCCTCGTGCGGCTGGGCCGCGCTCTGTGCCCGGCGGGTGGCCCGATGACCCGCACGCTGTCAGGGGAGGCCGTGGTGGACACCGTGCAGGCAGTCCCGTCGCGACGCCCGGCTGCCGGGTCGGGCGCGCCGCGGGTCCCGTTCCTGCGCCGCTGGGGCGCTCCCCTGCTGGTGCTGCTCGGGCTGGCCGCGTGGGCGGTCAGCCTGACCCAGGTCGACACCGCGACCCGCTCGGACTACGGGCTCCTGGGCATGGTCGGTCCCCTGTTCCCCCTGGGGCTGGCGCTGCTGTGCGCCGGCTTCGTCCTGGAACTGGCCGACCAGCGGCGCTCGTCGGTCCTGGCCGCCGGCGTCATCGGCCTGGTCCTGGTCGTCGACGCCTCGGTGCCGATCCTCTACAGCACCCCCGAGTACGCGTGGACGTACAAGCACGTCGGCGTCGTCGAGTTCTTCCGCGAGGGCGAGGGGGTCACCGACCCCCGTGACATCTACCAGCAGTGGCCGGCCCTGTTCACCGCGGTGGCCGCGCTGGCCGACCTCACGGGCGTCAGCTCCCTGGCGCTGGCCACCTGGGCGCCGGTGGCGTTCAGCCTGCTGGCGTGCCTGCCGCTGTTCGCCATCGTGCGGCACCTGTCCGACGACCGGCGCGTCGCGTTCATCACCGTCTTCCTCTTCCACGCCGGCCTGTGGGTGGGCACCTCCTACCTCTCCCCCCAGGCCCTGGCCTTCCAGCTCGCCCTCGGCTGCTTCCTGGTCGTCGTCGCCTGGCTGCGGCGCACCCCGGTGGAGTGGCGACGGGGGCCGGGGTGGCTGCGCCGGCTCAAGGCGTGGTCGATCCGCGGCGCCGAGGAGGCCCCGCCGACCTCGCGCCGGGCCCGGGGGGCCGCGTTGGCGGCGCTGTACCTCCTCTTCTCCGCCATCACGATCACCCACCAGCTCTCGCCCTACATCCTGATCGCGGCCCTGCTGCTCGCCACCCTGCTCGGCCTGGTGCGGCCGCGCTGGACGGTGCTGGGCTGCCTGGTCATCGCCGTGGCCTTCCTCGCGCCCCGGCTGGAGTTCATCAACAGCGCCTACGGCCTCCTGGACAGCCTGAAGTTCTGGGAGAACGCGGGCGGCGTGGTGACGACGACGAGCGGCACGCCGGGGCAGGTGTTCACCAGCCAGGTCTCCACCCTGCTGGCCCTGGGCGTCTGGTCGCTGGGGCTGCTGGCCGCGCTGGCGTCCTGGCGCCGGCCCGGCCGGGTCCTGCTGCCGGCCGCGTTCGCCTTCGCGCCCTTCCTCATCCTCGTCGGGCAGAGCTACGGCGGTGAGGCGATCTACCGCGTCTACCTCTTCTCCCTGCCCTTCACCGCCTTCCTCATCGCGCAGGCGGCGGTGCGCATCCGCTGGCAGCGCCTGCTGATGCCGGTCCTCGCGGTGTTCCTCGTCGCCGCCTCGCTGGCGAGCATCCAGGGCCTGCACGGCACGCTGGCGTGGTCGACCTTCTCCGAGGACGAGGTGCAGGCCCAGCAGTGGCTCTACGCGAACGGGGAGGAGGGCCGCATGATCGTCGTCGGGGCGCAGAACGGGCCCGGCCGGCTCGCGGGCAACTACAACGCCTTCGGCGTCCCGTCCTCCGGCGGGGACCCGGACCTCATCACCTACGCGGGGCTGTCCGGCGTGATGTTCGACGCCGAGAACCGGGCCGCGGTCGACGAGTTCATGGCCACCCAGGGCGATCGCCCGTACCTGGTGATCTCGCGGGGGATGATCGAGTACGCCCGGTACTACGGGCTGCTCCCCGACGGCTCCCTGGAGGCGCTCGAGGAGGAGCTCGCCACGGCGCCCGGCTGGACGACCGTGCACCGCACGTCGGACGCGGTGGTGTTCCAGTACGTCGGGACGGAGCAGTGACCGCTGCCCGGCCGGGTGGGGGCTTCCTGCGCTGGACCACCCAGGACTGGGCGGTCAACGCCGGCTACCTCGACTCCCGGCTGGTGCTGCTGTGGTTCCGGGCCGCCCAGTGGGCGGCCCGGAACTGGGGCCTGCCCGGCCGGGTGTTCGCCGCCGTCTACTCGCTGGTCACGTCGCTGTTCGTGGGCGTCGAGCTGCCGCCGGGCCTGGAGGTCGGGCCCCGGCTGCGGATCTACCACCCGCACGGCATCGTGCTCAACCCCGGCGTGCGGCTGGGCGCCGACTGCGTGCTCCGTCAGCACGTGACCATCGGCAACGTGGTGCGCCGCGACGGCACCGAGAAGGGCGTGGCCAGCGCCGGGGACGGCGTCGAGTTCGGCGCCGGCTGCGTCGTCGTCGGCGGCCTGCACGTCGGGTCCCACGCGCGCGTGGGCGCCCTGTCGCTGGTGCTGCGGGACGTCCCCGAGTGGGGGGTGGCCGTCGGCAACCCGGCCACGGTGGTCCGCGTCGACGACCCGGGGGCGTCGGCGGCCTGAGGCGCGGAGCGCCCACCGCACCGACCGGTCCCCGGCGTGCGGTCGCCCCTCGCCCGTGGTCGCGGCCGGCGCGCTCAGCTGCCCGGCAGGGTCACCCGGACGACGAGGCCGCGGTGGTCGGAACCGGGGATCTCGATGGTGTGCAGGGCGTCCGCACCGGCCTCCCGGACCAGCACGTGGTCGATGCCGATGACCGGCGGCACGGCCCACCCGGACGGGAAGGTCATCGTCCACGGGGCGCCGAGCTGTTCGGCGGCGTCCCGGTACCCGCCCTGCAGCAGCGCACGGAACTGGGCGTTGCCCCAGGTGGCGTTGAAGTCGCCACCGACCAGGACGGTGGAGCCGTGCGCGTCTGCCCCGGCCGCCACCCGGCCGAGCAGGTCGGGGGTCTTGGCCATGTCGCGCACCCAGTCGTCGGCCGACTGCGGCCACGGCCCGGCCGTGTGCAGGGTGAGCACCGTGGGGCTGGGCTGCCCGTCGCCCAGGACCAGCCGCGCCGAGACCGAGGCGAAGGTCAGCTCCGGGTGGCGCTGCTCGTCGGCGAGGGGGTGGCGACTCCACAGCCCGACCCCGTCGGCGCCGGGCAGGGCCTCCACCACGCTGTACGGGAGCAGCTCGTCGAGGCCCGCCGCGGTCAGCCGGCCGGCCAGCGGCGGGGTGAGCTCCTGCAGCAGCAGCACGTCGGCGTCGGCGTCGCGGACGGCCGCGACGACGCCCTGCGGATCGGCCTCCCCCAGCGCCACGTTCGCCGTCAGGACGGTGAGCGACGCGCCGCCGGGGTCGGCCGGTCCGCCCACGTAGGTGGGGGCCAGGACGACGACGGCGACGGCGGTGAGCACCGCGGCCACACCGGCGGCCAGCCGCCGCCGGGCCAGCGCCAGCAGGACGGTGGCCAGCGGGCTCGCGGCCAGCAGGTACGAGGAGAAGGCGCTGAGCGCGACCAGCCGGTTGCTGCCCGAGGGGTAGACGTGGGCGACCCCGCCGACGACCGCCACCACCCCGAGGAGCGCGCCGAGCACAGCCGCGCCGCGGCGCGCGAGGGTCCGCCGCCGATCCGGCCCCGGTGCGCTGCGCTGGGTCGGGTCGGCGCCCGCGGTGCTCAGTGGTACATGCGCACCCAGTCCACGTAGAGGCTCACCGCGTCCGGGGTCGTCGCGTCCGGTGCGGGGATCCACGTGCCCTGGGGGCCCACGTCGAGCTGGATGGCGAGGTGCATGGGGCCGTGCGGGATGGCGGCCGGGTTGGTGTTCCGGTAGATCTGCTCGCCGTCGAGGTAGACGGTGATGCTGTCGGACTGCCAGTCGACCGCGTAGGTGTGCCACTGCGTGAAGTCGCCGGTGACGATGCCCTCGTCGCGCTGGTCGTCCGCGCCGTAGTGCACCGTGGTGTGGTTGGCCTGCCGATCGCCCTCGACGATCTCCATCACGTCGATCTCGCCGTCGACCGGCCAGTTGTCCGAGTCCGGCCACAGCAGGATGGCAGGGGCGTAGCCGGTGCCGGGCTCGACCCGGGCCCGGAACTCCCACTTGCCGTAGGTGGTGGCCGGCGGGGCCTGCCAGGCCAGGCCACCGGAGACGTTCCCGCTGGCGGAGATCCCGAGCAGGCCGTTGCCGACCCAGACGGCCTGGGGGCTGCGGATGCCCACGCCGTTGGCCCCGGTGCCGCCGTAGAGCCGCCACGTGGCCGCGTCCAGGCTCGACCCGTTGAACTCGTCCCCGCCGCGCTGCTTCCAGCCGTGGCGGTCCGCGGCCGTCGGCACGGTCGGTTCGGCGGTCGTCGGCCCGGGAGCGTCGTTGCGCCCCTCAGGGGTGCCGACCGTGGTGTCGCTCGTGCAGGAGGCCAGGGTCAGGGCCAGGGCGAGGGGCGCGGAGGCCCAGCACGGCAGCCGCCTCCGGCCGCCACCGCGCCGGTCCGCGGGCAGGGTGGAGGTCCCGTCTGTCGGGCCACGCGAGGACATGATGCTCCCAGGGTAGTCGCGCCGCGCAGGCCGGGCCGCCGACGGGCGGAGCACCACTGGATCGGGCGAGTCAGCCCGCTCGCCGGCGGGGACGCGCCGCGGAGGCGCCGACGGTCAGCCCAACCCGAACCAGCGGCGCCCGCGGTAGCGGCCGCAGCCGCACAGGGCGCAGTCGGTGCCCCTGCGGTAGTGCTCGTGCGCCGCGCGGACGTGCCCGCAGCTGCACGGCTTGGTCTTGGTCACGGGGAGCTGCGGCGCGCGTCCGGTCGCCGAGGGGGCCGGGCGCTGCACGTCGGTGGTGCTCATCGCGGCGCTCCCAGACGCTCGACGTCCGTGCCGCCATCCGAGGACGCGCACGCCTGACACGGCGTCGTCCTACACCACCAGCCCACCATGCCGCACCACTTTCTGGATCGAGTCGGCGAGACCGAGGACGACCTCCGCCGTAGTTCGCCTGAACGTACCGAGTCGGTCACGGTCAGTAGAAGACGCGCGCTCCGACACGCCACCGAGGAGTGAGGCACCGCGGAGCCCGACAGGGCTCCTCGAGGCGTCGGACACCCGTCCACGCGCCTGACACTCCCGCACCTCCCTGGGAGGGAGCTGGACGCGGGCTGGGAGCTGTGTGACTCGTGTGACTCCTGGGAGTCATCCCTTCAGTTGCGCCGTGTCGACATGTCTACTGACGCCCATGCATTCACACCCCGTAGTCGAGCAACCTCGCAAGGTGAGGCCGCGTCGGTCCCTGCGGCTCGTCGCGCTGGCTACGTCGATCACGGCTGCCTGCGGTGTCGCCGGCCTGGTGGTGGACGCCCGGTCCCCGTCGTCGGCCGACGCGGGAGCCGAGCTGCAGGACACGTCCCTGGCGGCGACCTTCTCGCCGTGGACGGGGTCCGGCACCCGGACGCGCGGTGGAGCCGCCACGACCTCCCCCCGGCAGAGCACCCCGCCGGCTCCCGCTCCGGCCACGACCGGGTCCGCCGTGCCGTCCGCGCCGCCGAGGACTCCGGCACCGGTCGTCCCGGCCCCCACGACCACGACGCCGCCCCCGGCCGCCCCGCCCGCGACGACGGCGGCGCCGAGGACCACGGCGCCCTCCGGCACGGGCACGGCGTCGGCGCCGGCGGCGCCCACCCGTTCGACGACCCCGGCACCCGCCTCGACGCCGGCGCCCGCGGCCCCTCCGGCGACCGGGACGGGCGGCACGGCCCCGACCGGTGACCTCCCCGGGTGGCGGCAGGTCTTCTCCGACGACTTCGCCGGCACCTCACTGGGGTCGCGGTGGCGGACCTACTCCGGCCAGCCGGGGGGCTCGCCGTACGGCACGTGGTCGCCCTCCCAGGTGCAGGTGGCCGGCGGCTTCCTCAACCTCCGCAACGGCCTGCAGAACGGCCAGTGGGTGAGCGGCGGACTGGCCAGCACGGTCAGCCAGACCTACGGCAAGTGGGAGATGCGCTTCCGCATCGACGCCGGCGACGAGATCAAGTACGCCGCGCTGCTCTGGCCGGACGGCCCCACCTGGCCACCGGAGATCGACTTCGCCGAGGACGCCGGGGGGAACCGCAGCGGCACCACCGCGACCCTGCACTACGGCGCCGACAACGCGATGGTCGGCGAGCGGGTCGCCACGGACCTCACGCAGTGGCACACGATGGGCGTCGAGTGGTCCCCGGGTCGCGTCGTCTACACCCTCGACGGACGGCCGTGGGCGACGACGGACCACCCGGGCGTCCCGAACGAGCCGATGCACCTGGCGATCCAGACCCAGCCGGGTGGCTGCCAGGGTGGCGCCGCCTTCGGGTGCGGCGGGGGGACCCCGGGCACGACGAGCATGCAGGTCGACTGGGTGACCGTCTACGCCCCGGCCTGACGCTGCGACCGACGGCCGGCCGGCACCCCGGGCCGGCCGTCGGTCTCAGCCGCGGTGCAGGAGCAGCGCCAGCCGCCCGACGAGGAAGCCCCAGCCCGCGGCCACGAGGCCGACGCCCGCCGTGGCCGCCCGGGCCGGCCCCCACACGTCACCGGCACGCAGTCGGCCCAGGTCCCGCAGCATGCCGCGCGGGATGGCGACCAGCACGTGGCTGCGCTCGTCCCCGAGCGCGGTGCCCTCGTCCAGCGCGGCCATCTCGGCCTTGCCCCTGCCCTCCGCGTGGCACCGCCGCACGAAGAACGACCAGGTGGCCCGGTCGGCCGGGAGGTCGTGGACGATCTCGGCGTCGGGGACGTACAGCCAGGTGCGGCCGGTCCGGCCGGTGATCCGGATGCAGAGCTCGGTGTCCTCGGGGCGGGAGCTGGAGCCCAGCTTGCCGAAGCCGTCGCGGAACCCCCCGACGCGGGCGAACTCCGCGCGCCAGACGGCCATGTTCTCGCTCCACACGTTGCGCACCTGGCTGCGGGTGCGCGGCATCCCCTCGTAGGTCGCACCGACCACCCACAGGAACTCGGGCGGGAACCACCGCGGCGCCGTGCCGTCGGGCCACCCGGCGCCGACCCGGCCGCCGACGCCGACCGCGTCGGGCACCTCCTCCAGGCCGCGCACCAGGTGGGTGAGCCAGGCCCGCGAGGCGCGGGTGTCGTCGTCGAGGAACGCGACCACGTCGCCGCGGGCCACCGCGGCCCCGGCGTTGCGGGTGCCCGACGCCCCCGGCGAGGCGGTGTTGGCGACCACGCGCACCTGCGGGAACTCCCGCTCGATCCGGGCCAGCAGGGCCGGAGCGTGGTCGACCGCCACGATCACCTCGAGCGGGGGCCGCTCCTGGTCCACCGCGGACCGGAGGGCCGCGACCAGCCCGTCCCAGCGCGCCTCCGTGTAGCAGGCGATGACCACCGACACCGTCGGCTCGGGGCCGGCCTCGTGCGCAGCCCCCGTCCCGGCCGACGGCACCGGGGCGGGCGGACCGGCCGGGCGGCTGAGGAGGGCCGTCGCGGACGGCATCCCCGTCGCCGGTGTCCGGGGCTGGGCCTGCGGCTGTTCAGCGCTCATCGGTACAGCGTCACGGGCGTTGCTGTGCGTTGGCTGGGAACGGGTACCCCTCGTGGGCGGGATCACCCTGTCGGGGAGGCGGTGCGGAGCCGTGCTCAGGCCCCGTCGGGACGCCCGGTGGGTCCTGCGGCGACGCCGCGTGCGATCTCCTCGACGTACGGGGGGCGCAGCAGCGAGTTGTGCTCACCCTGCAGCGTCACCTGGGTGACCTCACCGGTCAGCAGCCGGCGCCACACCACCAGACTCGCCTCGTTGAGGTGGCTGACGTACACCGTCACCCGGCCGTCCCAGGTCCGCGGGCGGTGCACCAGGGAGATGCGCACCCCGAGCTCGAGCAGCCCCTCGGTGCGCGCCGCGGACGGCGGCAGGACGCAGGCCGCGACCGCCAGCAGGCGTCGCCGCCACAGCTCGCGCCGCGTCGGCGGCGGGCCGTACCGGTCGTCGCCGGGCAGCGGCGCGACGGCCGGACGTCCGGCGTCGGCCGCCTCGTCGGGGCACCACGCCTGGTCGACGAGGCCCTGCGGGAGGACGGTGTCGACCAGCGTCACCTCGGCGACCTCCTCGCCGGCCGCGGTCAGCCGCCGGGCCAGCTCCAGCGCGACCAGGCCGCCCATCGAGTGCCCCACCAGCCGGTAGGGCCCGTGCGGCTGGACCGCCCGCAGCCGGCGCAGGTGGCGGCGCGCCGCCATGCCGATGCTGAGGTCGGGGACCGCCCAGTTCTCGAGGCCGTGCGGCTGGAAGGCGTAGACCGGCTGGTCACTGCCGAGGGCCTCGGCCAGCGGGAGGAAGACCTGGCCGCTCGCCCCGGCGCCGGCGAAGCAGAGCACGGGCGGTCGCGAGCCCGTCGCGCGGAGGACGACGACGCTGCCGTGCCGCCGGGAGGCGCCGCGCGCCTCGCCCTCGGCACCCGGCGCGTACCGGGCCGCGAGCGCGGCCAGCTCGCGCACGGTCGGGCCCTCGGCGACGTGCGCGGAGGTCAGCACCACCCCGTGCTCCTCGGCGAGGCGGGTGAGCAGCTCCTCGACGCTGAGGGAGTCCCCGCCCAGGGCGGTGAACGTCTCGTCCCGGCCCACGCCGGGGCGGGCCAGCACGGCCTCGAACAGCCCCGCGAGGACCTGCTCCCAGTGCCCCTGGGGCGGCACGGCCCCGGCCCGGGGCGGCGGGGGCAGCGCCGCGCGGTCGACCTTGCCGCGCTCGTTGCGCGGCAGCTCCGGCAGCAGCAGGAGCTCCGCCGGGACCATCCAGGTCGGCAGCAGGGCCGTCAGGCCGCGGCGCAGCTGCGCGGGTGAGGGCGTGCGCTGCTCGCTGCCGGGCGCCACGTAGCCGACGAGGCGGGTGCCGGCCGCCGTCCCGCTGTCCACGGCGACGACGGCGGCGTCGGCCACGCCGTCCAGCGTGCGCAGCGCGGCCTCGACCTCGGCCGGCTCCACGAGGTAGCCGCTGACCTTCACCGCGTCGTCCGTGCGGCCGGTCTGGTGCAGGACGCCGTGCTGGTCGTAGCGGCCGCGGTCGCCCGTGCTGAAGGTCTCCCGGCCGTCCTCGGCGCGCCCGAAGGGGCCGTCCGGGCCGCCCTCGAGGTAGCGGCCCAGGTGGGTGCCGAGCACCCGCAGCGTGCCGACCTCCCCCACGGGGACGGGGTCCCCGTCCTCGCCGAGGACCTGGACCTCCTTCTCGGGCACCACGCGTCCGGCCGGCACCGCACCCTCGGGGAGGGGATCGGCCGGCGTCAGGGGGGCGAAGGTCAGCTGACCGGTCTCGGAGGAGCCGAGGTGGTTGACGACGGTGACCGCGCCGAGCCGCTCGCGAGCGGCCCGCACGTCACGCCCCTGCAGCGCCTCCCCGGCGGTGACGACCAGCCGGAGGTCGGCCAGCGGCCGCCCCGGCGGCATGGCCCCGCTCAGGGCGCGCAGCAGCGACGGCGTCATCGACAGGACGCTGACCCGCTCCTCGCGCAGCCAGGCCGGCAGCCCGCGCAGGCCGCGGTCGCGGGGGTCGTACACGTGCAGGCTGGCGCCGGTGAGCAGGGCGCCGAAGACCGCGTGCTCGCCGAGGGAGAACGAGGGCGGCAGCACCAGCGCCAGCCGCTCGCCCGCGGTCAGGCCCGTGTGCCGGCCGGTGATCTCCGCCTCCGTGGTGATCATCCCGTGCGTGTGCACGACGCCCTTGGGCCGCCCGGTCGACCCGGAGGTGAAGACGATCGTCGCCGGGCTGTCGGGCCCGGGGGCGGGCACGGCGTCCGGCACCGCGTCCGGCACCGCGTCACCGGGACCGGGCGGGGCGACCACGGCGTCCAGGTCGGCGCGTGCCGCGAACCCCTGGACCTCCGCGGCACGCTGCGCGAACCGGCGCTCGACCACGCAGAGCGCGGCGCCGGCCATGTCCTGGATCTGCTGCAGGCGGCCCGCGGGCAGCTGCGCGTCGAGGACGACGACCGGCCGCCCGGTGAGCAGGACCGCGAGGACGGCGACGACGAGGTCCGCCGACGACGTCGCGAGGACGGCGACGGGCGCGTCGAGCGCGGTGTCCGCCGGCACGAGCGCTGCCAGGCGGTGGGCGCCGGCAGCCGCACGCGCGCCGAGCTCCCGGTAGGACACGGTGACGCCGGGTGCGCTGATCGCCGTGTGTTCGCCACGCTCGGCCACCACCGCCGCGAGCGCCGAGGGGATGGTCTCGGCGGCCACCAGGGAGCCGGGCGCGGAGGTCCGACCGGACGCAGGGGCAGTCATGTACACCATCTCTCCACCGAAATTGGGCGCCTGACGCTAACCGCCGGTGCCGGGACCGACGAAACGGACCTCACCCGATCGTGCCCGCACGACGCGTCAGGCGTCCGGCAGCCCGCGGTCGACGTCCTCGGACGCCGCGTCCGCGTCGCCCGCTCCGGCGCCTCCTCCCTCCGGGGGATGTCACGGGGAGTGACAGCGGAACAGAGACGCCCACACTTGGCAGTCGTCCCGGAGCGTCATAGCTTGGGGACTCCACGGCTCGCACGACCGTGGCGTGTACGCAGCGTGACAGGAGCACAGGTGGATTTCGGCGGCGAGGGGGCGTCCGGCCGCGTCGGCGTGCGTCCTGCGGTGCTCGTCCGGTCCATCGACCTGTCCGATCCGGGGTGGGACGTCGCGGCCGAGGCCGCCTGCCTGAGCGGCGACGAGCGGGCGCGCGCCGACCGCGGCGCCCCCGCGGTGCGCCGGCGTCGCGTCCTGGTCCGCGCCGGCCTGCGTCGCGTGCTCGGCGGTCTGCTCGGGACGCCGCCGGCCGACGTCCCGCTGCACAGCGACCGCGGCCGCCCCGTCCTGCCCGGCGACGGGCTCCGCTTCTCCTGCTCGGCCAGCGGCGACCTGGCGCTGGTGGCGGTGGCCCGGGACCGCGCCGTCGGGGTCGACGTGCAGCGCCACCGCGACGAGGACGTCCGCGACGCCGCCGAGGAGGGCTGGCTGTCCGCCGTCGAGCTCGCCCGGCTCGCCCGGCTGGCCGACGGGGACCGGCCCACCGCGGTCACGCGCGCGTGGACGCACAAGGAGGCCGTGCTCAAGGCACGGGGAACCGGGATCCGCCGGCTGCCCGTTGACGTCGTGACACCGGTCGCCGAGCGCGGCCGGGTCGGCGCTCTGCACCTGTCGCCGATCCCGGTCCCCGCCGGGTACGTGGCCGCTCTCGCCGTCGGGGTCGCGGTCGACCCGGACCTGCTCGATCCCGTGGTGCTGTCACCTGGAGGTTGTCGATGACCCTGCCCGTCACGGCGCGGGACGAGGTGCGCACAGCGGCGCCGCCGTCCCAGCTCGCCGACTTCCGGACCCGCTGCGAGGCGGTCGCCGGTCGCGGGCTGCCCACGGCGGCCGCGCTGCACGCCTGGTCCGTGGCGTCCTCCCGCGAGTTCTGGCGCACCTTCCTCGACTGGGCCGACCTCGCGTGGGAGGGCTCCGCCGAGACGGTCACCACCGACGGCGACGTGCGGACCGCGCGCTTCTTCCCCGACGTCCGGCTCAACTACGCCGAGAACCTGCTGCGCCCGCTCCCCGGGGTGGACGACGGCGCGCCGGCGCTGACCTCCGTGCACGGCGACGGCTCGTTCGAGCAGCTCTCGCGGGGGGAGCTGCGCACGGCCGTCCGCCGGACCTCACGAGCGCTGGCCGCAGCGGGGGTGCGGGCCGGGGACACGGTGCTGGCGGTGGCCGCCAACAACGGCCGGGTCGCCGTGGCCGCACTCGCCGTGGCGGGCCTGGGTGCGGCGCTGTCGACCGCCACCCCGGACATGGGCGTCAGCACGCTGCTGGGGCGGTTCGGGCAGGTCGGCGCGACCACCGCGGTGATCGACCGGGGCGGGCCGGCCGGGATGGGGGTCGCCGACGAGGACCTGGCCGAGCTGCTGGCGGGCCTGCCCACGGTCCGGCGGGTCCTGCTGCTCGACGACCTGCCGCTGCCGCAGGTGCCCGGGCCGGAGGTGTCCCGCCTCGCCGACCTCCTGTCGACCGTCCCCGCCGACGACCCCGGGCCGGAGTGGCCGCGGCAGGCGTTCGACGCCCCGCTATGGGTGCTGTTCTCCTCGGGGACGACCGGGCCGCCGAAGGCCATGGTGCACGGGGTGGGCGGCTCGCTCCTCGAGCACGTCAAGGAGCACCGCCTGCACGTCGACCTGCGGCCGAGCGACACGCTCTACTTCCACACCACCACGGCCTGGATGATGTGGAACTGGCAGCTCTCGGCCCTGTCCGTCGGCGCGCACGTCGTCGTCTACGACGGCGCCGTCAGCGGCCCGAAGACGCTGTGGCACCTCGTGGCCCGGCACGGGGTCACCGTCTTCGGCACCAGCCCGGCCTACCTGCAGCTGTGCGAGGACGAGGGCTACGCACCGGAGGACGCCGTCGACCTGGGCGCGGTCCGGGCCGTCCTGTCCACCGGCGCGGTCCTGCACGACTGGCAGTTCGCCTGGGTGACCGAGCACGTGGGGCCGGTGCCGGTCCAGTCGATCTCCGGGGGCACCGACATCGTGGGCTGCTTCGTGCTCGGCCACCCGGAGGTCCCGGTGCGGCCGGGGCGCTGCCAGTCGATCAGCCTGGGCCTGGACGTGGCCGCCCTGGACGACCAGGAGCGCCCGGTCCTCGGCGAGGTGGGCGAGCTGGTCTGCCGCAACCCGTTCCCCTCCCGTCCCGTCCGGTTCCTGCAGGACCCCGACGGCGAGCGCTTCCGGGCCGCCTACTTCGCCCAGCACCCCGGCGTGTGGACCCACGGTGACCGCATCGAGATCGACGCGGACGGGTCGTCCCGGTTGCACGGCCGCTCCGACGGCGTCCTCAACGTCAACGGCGTCCGGATCGGCCCGTCGGAGATCTACACGATCGTGCGCACCGTGCCGGGCGTGGCCGACGCGATGGCGGTCGAGACCCGCGACCCGGCCGCGCCGGGCAGCAGCCGCCTGGCCCTGCTCGTGGTGCTGCAGCGGGACCACCTCCTCGACGACGCGCTGAGCCGGCGGATCCGGGCCACGCTGCGCCGGGAGGGGTCACCCGCGCACGTGCCCTCGGTGATCCTGGCGGTCGACGAGATCCCGCTGACCCACAACGGCAAGCGCTCCGAGAGCGCCGCGCGCGCGGTGCTCGACGGCGAGCCGGTCCGCAACGTCGCGGCGCTGAAGAACCCCGGGGCCCTGGAGTCGATCGCCGCCGCCGCGCGTTCCGCCGAGGCGGCCCGGGCCGCGGCGGTGGCCGACGACGCGGAGGGCGACGGCGTGCACGCCGTCGTCGCGCGCGTGTTCGCGGACGTGCTCGGGGCGCCCGTGCCCGACGACGCGGACTTCTTCGACGCCGGCGGCACGTCGCGCCAGACGATGACGCTGATGCGGCGGCTGCGCATGGAGCTGCACCGGCCGCTGCTGCTGGAGGACCTCCTCGTCGACCCGTCGGTGGCGGGGGTCACCAGGGCGGTGACCGCCCCGGCCACCCACGACTCCCCCGTGGAGGTCCTGCGTCCGGGGGAGCCGGGGACCGCTCCCCTGTTCCTGGTGCACGGCTACCTCGGCGACGTCGACATCTACCGCTCGATGGTCGACGCCCTGCAGACCCCGGCGCCGGTCTACGGCCTGACCTCGGACCCGCAGATCGCCACCCGTGAGGGCATCACGATCGTGGACATCGCCACGCCGCTGGTGGCCACGGTCGAGGAGACGGTGCCCGACGGGGACGTCCGGCTGGCCGGGTACTCCTTCGGCGGTCTGGTGGCCTACGAGATGGCCCGCCAGCTCACCGCGGCCGGCCGCTCGGTCACGTTCCTCGGCCTGATCGACACCGAGCCGCCGTTCGGCCGGCTCTCGCGGGTGTCCCGGGTGCTGCGCACCCTCGCCTGGTGGATCGCGCTGGTGGTGCCCGGGATGGTGGAGGACACCGTCGCCGGGGTGCTGCGCCGCCGGCTCGGGCGCTCGGCCCCGCCGGACGAGGAGGCGCGGACGTTCGCCACTGCCTACCGGGTGTTCAACGCCTACGAGTGGGAGCCCTACGACGGGCCGGTCACCTACTTCCGGGCCCGGTTCCGCGTGCCGGTGATCGCGAACCTGCTCTACCTCTGGCGCCGGAACGTGCGCGATCTGCGGGTCGTCGAGATCCCCGGGTCGCACCACGTCCTGCTCAGCGGCGAGCACACGCCGGAGCTGGCGGCCCGTCTCGACGAGGCGCTGCAGGCATCGTCGTCCCGCTGAGGCCCCCGGCCGGCCCGGTCCTCAGCCGGTCGTGACCGTGCTGGGGTCGAGGTCGGCCGGGCGGGCGGCGCCGGCGACGGCCAGGACGTGCGCGAGGTCCTCGGCCAGGGCGTCGAGACCGTCGCGCACGGCCTGCGCCCCACCGGCGGCCAGCGCCCACAGCACCGGCCGGCCGACGAGGACGGCGTCGGCGCCCAGGGCCAGGGCCACGAGGGCGTCCGTGCCGGTGCGGATGCCGCCGTCGACGAGCACGGGCACCCGCCCGCCGACGGCGTCCAGGACGTCGGGGAGCGCCTGCGCGCTGGCCACGGCCCGGTCGAGCTGGCGGCCGCCGTGGGTGGAGACGACGACCCCCGCCGCCCCCGCCTCGACGCAGCGCAGCGCCTCGTCGCCGCGGAGCACGCCCTTGACCAGGACCGGCAGGCCGCCGACCTCGGCCAGCCGGCCGATGACGTCGGGGGTCGCGGAGGGGTCCTGCTCCGCGGACTCCCGACCCACGGCGCCCGGGACCAGGTGCTGCGCCAGGTTCACCAGGTACTCGTCGTCGGGCACGGCGATGCGGACACCGTCCACCCGGTGCTTGCGCCCCACATAGGGAGTGTCGACGGTGAGGACGACGGCGCGGGCACCGGCCGCGGCCGCCCGCTGCACGAGCGCCTCGGTGAGGCCGCGGTCGCGCATGAGGTAGGCCTGGAACCACCAGGGGCCGGTCGCCGCGGCGGCGATGTCCTCGATGGTCCGCGAGGCCCGCGTGGAGACGACCGTCAGGCAGCCGGCGTCGCCTGCCCCGCGGACGGTGGCGCACTCGGCGTCCGGGTGGGCCAGCGCGTGGAAGGCCACCGGCGCAACGGCGAACGGCGAGCGCACGGTCGTCCCGAGCAGCTCGGTGGTGAGGTCGACGGTGGAGACGTCGCGGAGCACCCGCGGCCGCAGGCGGTACCCGCGCCAGCCGGCCGTCGCCTCGCCGAGGGTCACCTCCTCGCCTGACCCGGCCTCGTAATAGTCCCAGACCTCCGGCCGCAGCCGGACGCGAGCGGTCTCACGGTGGTCACGCAGCAAGGCGAGCATGGACCGTGGGCCGGGCGTGACCCGACCCACCTCCTCTCCTGTGCCGGCCGGAGCGCCGGCCTGGACGGACCGCCGAGGCTACTGGCGGCGGCGAGCAGCGCGTCGGTGCGCTCACCCCGCGCGGCTCACAGAGGCACCCGTCCGTGCGCGTCACCTCGCCCAGGAGCCCCAGCGCCTGACCGGTCCACGACCCTCCGGCACAGGCGCCGCGGCGGGTGGGGACGGCTGTCGCCCGTGTCGGCAGCACCCAGGCGTCGGACCACGGAGCGAGAGTGGTGGCAGGCCGGTGGACACCGGCTGTGGCCACCTCGCCTGGTCCGGGGCACGAACGAGGATCGAGGGTCAGTCGGCAAATTGCGCGTTGACATGGCTTTCTCACGCAGAGTGAAAATCCCCGTCATCGGTGGAGATGCGACGAGGCCATGACCTTTGAGGACACGTCACTCCTCTCAGGATCACTCACGAAGAGTAGTGCCGAGCCGTCAGTCCTCTCGGCGCGTTCCGCATGCCACGCCGAGGGGTTGAAGCTCGAAGGACCTTCCTCAAGGGTGCCCTTCACGCAACCGCGAGTGATCGTGTGTGGCCCAGTTGGGTCCGCACCGGCGCGGTGATGTAGGGGGCTCGCTTTGGACGGGGACACACGGGGGAGACCGTCGGGCACCGCGGTGCCAGGCCTCCGTGGCGCCCGTCGTCCTTCCGTGGTCTTCCCCGTTACACGAGCCTTGCCGTACAGCGCGTCTCGGATGGACGGCGCGCGCTCACCGGGCGACCAGCCCTCCCGTGCGCCGTCGCGACGTCACCTGCTCGTGACCGTCATCCTCGCGGCTGCCCTGTGGGTGCTGGTGCTCGCCCTGGCCGGTCGGGCGCACGCCGACACAGGCGAGCCGGAGGTCCTCCCGACCTCGCCCACTACCCAGGCGACCTCGCCCACGACCCAGGCGGCGGCTCCGACGGAGACCGCTGCTGAGGAGCCGACCCCAGAGGCCGACGCCGACGCGGGACAGCCGGCCGCGGTGACGAGCGTCCCGCAGACCTCATCCCCCGCTCCGGAGACCACGGAGCTCGAGCCGTCCCCGGAGCCGTCGGCTCCCGTTCCGGATGCACCGACGCTGGTTGGTGACGCGAGTGGGGACGCTGGACCAGCGACTCCGGGCGTCAGCACCGACACTCCGCCGGTCACCCCGGCGGCCAACGGCAACGCCGCGCCACCGGCCACCTCGCCCGCCAACGACACTCCGCCCGCCACTCCGCCTGGCGATGCAACCCCGCCCGCCAACGCCACCCCGCCCGCCAACGCCACCCCGCCGGCCAACGGCAACGCCACCCCGCCCGGCACCGGCGGCAACGCCACCCCGCCGGCCAACGGCAACGCCACCCCGCCCGCCAACGGCAACGGCAACGCCGTCGCCACCCCGCCCGCCAACGGCAACGGCAACGCCACCCCGCCCGCCAACGGCACCGGCAACGCCGTCGGCACTCCGCCGGCCACCCCGCCGGCGGACCCCACCAGCGAGGCGCCGTCCACCAACGGCAATGGCAACGCCGTCGGCACTCCGCCGGCCACCCCGCCGGCGGACCCTACCAGCGAGGCGCCGTCCACCAACGGCAATGGCAACGCCGTCGGCACTCCGCCGGCCACCCCGCCCGGCAACGGCAACGCCACCCCGCCCGCCAACGGCAACGGCACCCCGCCCGCCAACGGCAACGGCACCGGCACCCCGCCCGCCAACGGCAACGGCAACGCCACCCCGCCCGCCAACGGCACCGGCACCCCGCCCGGCACCGGCGGCAACGCCACCCCGCCGGCCAACGGCAACGCCACCCCGCCCGCCAACGGCAACGGCAACGGCAACGCCGTCGCCACCCCGCCCGCCAACGGCAACGGCACCGGCACCCCGCCCGCCAACGGCAACGGCAACGCCACCCCGCCCGCCAACGGCAACGGCACCCCGCCCGCCAACGGCACCGGCACCCCGCCCGCCAACGGCAACGCCACCCCGCCCGCCAACGGCAACGGCAACGGCACCCCGCCCGCCAACGGCAACGGCAACGGCAACGCCGTCGCCACCCCGCCCGCCAACGGCAACGGCACCGGCACCCCGCCCGCCAACGGCAACGGCAACGCCACCCCGCCCGCCAACGGCAACGGCAACGCCACCCCGCCCGCCAACGGCAATGGCAACGCCGTCGGCACTCCGCCGGCCAACGGCAACGCCACCCCGCCCGGCAACGGCAACGGCAATGGCAACGCCGTCGGCACTCCGCCGGCCACCCCGCCCGGCAACGGCAACGCCACCCCGCCCGCCAACGGCAACGGCACCCCGCCCGCCAACGGCAACGGCACCGGCACCCCGCCCGCCAACGGCAACGGCAACGCCACCCCGCCCGCCAACGGCACCGGCACCCCGCCCGGCACCGGCGGCAACGCCACCCCGCCGGCCAACGGCAACGCCACCCCGCCCGCCAACGGCACCGGCACCCCGCCCGGCACCGGCGGCAACGCCACCCCGCCGGCCAACGGCAACGGCAACGGCACCCCGCCCGGCAACGGCAACGGCAACGGCAACGCCACCCCGCCCGCCAACGGCAACGGCACCGGCACCCCGCCCGGCACCGGCAACACCACCCCGCCCGCCAACGGCAACGGCAACGGCACCCCGCCCGCCAACGGCAATGGCAACGCCGTCGGCACTCCGCCGGCCAACGGCAACGCCACCCCGCCCGCCAACGGCAACGGCAACGCCACCCCGCCCGCCAACGGCAACGGCAACGCCGTCGGCACTCCGCCGGCCAACGGCAACGCCACCCCGCCCGGCAACGGCAACGGCAATGGCAACGCCGTCGGCACTCCGCCGGCCACCCCGCCCGGCAACGGCAACGCCACCCCGCCCGCCAACGGCACCGGCACCCCGCCCGCCAACGGCAACGGCAACGCCACCCCGCCCGCCAACGGCACCGGCAACGCCACCCCGCCCGCCAACGGCACCGGCACCCCGCCCGGCACCGGCGGCAACGCCACCCCGCCGGCCAACGGCAACGCCACCCCGCCGGCCAACGGCAACGCCACCCCGCCCGCCAACGGCACCGGCACCCCGCCCGGCACCGGCGGCAACGGCACCCCGCCCGCCAACGGCAATGGCAACGCCGTCGGCACTCCGCCGGCCAACGGCAACGCCACCCCGCCCGCCAACGGCAACGGCAACGCCACCCCGCCCGCCACCGGCAACGGCAACGCCACCCCGCCCGCCACCGGCAACGGCAACGCCACCCCGCCCGCCACCGGCAACGGCAACGCCACCCCGCCCGCCACCGGCAACGGCACCGGCACCCCGCCCGCCAACGGCACCGGCACCCCGCCCGCCAACGGCACCGGCACCCCGCCCGCCAACGGCAACGGCAACGGCAACGGCAACGCCACCCCGCCCGCCAACGGCACCGGCACCCCGCCCGGCACCGGCGGCAACGCCACCCCGCCGGCCAACGGCAACGCCACCCCGCCCGGCACCGGCAACACCACCCCGCCGGCCACTCCGCCGGCGGGCTCTAACAGCAACGCGCCGTCGGCCAACGGCAACGGCAACGGCAACGGCACCAACAACGACACTCCATCGGTCGCCCCGCCCGGCAACGGCAACAACACCGGCGTCCCACCGGTCATCGAGCCGCTGAACAGCACCGACACCGATGGTCCGCCGGCCACCACGCCCGGCAGCGGCAACGGCACATCGCCCGCTACCGCGCCTGATCACGACACTTCGCCGACCACCGCCACCGGCAGCGACAACGACGTCCCGCCAGTCACCGCGCCTGGCAGCAGCAAACTCACCACCGCCCTGCAGGTCACCGAGCCGACCCTCACCGGCGGCACCACCGCCCCGCCGGCCGACGCGTCCGCCAACGGCAAGACCGCCACTGCCCCGCCGGTCACCCAGTCGATCGTCAGAACCGGCGGCGGTGACGTCGGCGCCGGCCTGAGCGCCAATGCCGACACCGGAGCCGCCTCGTCGGCCACCCCACCCGCCGCCCAGCCCACCAGCGTCACCACCACCAGGAAGGGCAACGGTGCAGCCTCGGCAGTTGCCGAATCGGCTGACAGCCACACCGGCGTCGCACCACCGCCGGCCACCACCAAGGGCAACACCACCTCAGCGGCAACCGCTCTCACCATCGGTCCCACCCCCGGCACCGGCACCGGCACGCAGTCGGCCGCCGTGCCCCACACCGCGACCGCGGTCCCTGCCGAGGCGCGACAGAGCGCGGATCCGGCGAACACCATGGCGGCCTACGGCGTCCTGCGGCTCACACCGGCGGGGATCGCCGTCTGCTCCACCGACCCGGACAGCGCCCCAGCACCTGGTCCGAACGGTGACGCCGGTGGTGCTGCACGCCTCGGTGGTCCGGCCCCGACGGCCGTGGGCGCGACGTCCCTCCCCATCGAGACACCGCAACCGCTGCCCTTGCCCTCACCTCCTGTCCCCGCGCTGCCGCCCGTTGCTGCTCCGCTGGGCTCGGTGAGCGGTTCCTCGACCTGTGGCGGCTCCGGGGGTGGCTCCGACCCCGGTGACGACGTCGCCGTGACGACCGACCCCGTCCTGACCTCGACCGCGCAGGCCACTGCCCGCTTCGGATCCGGCATCGGCGACCGGGCGCTCAACCGGCCCAGCGCTCCGGAGTCCCGCCCCGGCTGAGGTGCACCCGCGCTCGTCCCGATCGACGTGTCCACCTCCTCACCCGAGCCGGCCGAGCCGGCTCCCCCCGACTACTGCTGCTCCTCCCTCCGAGCTCACCCCACCGCCCGTACCAGCGGGCACACATTCAAGGACTTGTGACATGAGGCAGATCACGCCTTCTCCGTCCCACCGATCCGACCTCGGCATCCACCTCATCACCCCCCGCCCGGCAGCCCACCCCGAGCCCCGCGCCGCCTCCGGCCGCGTCCGCGTCGCCGTTGTCGGCTACGGCTATTGGGGTTCGAAGCACGTCCGCGTCCTCAGCAGCGTCCCCGGAGTGGACGTGACCGTCGTCGACGGCCATCCGCTCCGGCTCGTGGAGGCTGCCGCCCACCACCCGTCCGCCGGCATGGCGCCACGGCTGGACGACGTCCTCAGCGAGGTCGATGCGGTCGTCGTCGCCACACCGCCGGGCAGTCACGCGGGGATCGCCCTGCGCGCGCTGGAGACCGGCAAGCACGTGCTCGTGGAGAAGCCGCTCGCCACCTCCGTCGAGGACGCCGAGCTGCTCGTCCAGACCGCGGCGCGCCAGGGCGTCCAGCTGATGGTCGGGCACACCTTCGAGTACAACGCCGCCGTGTGGAAGCTCCGGGAGCTCGTGCAGTCCGGCGCACTGGGACGGATCCTCTACGTCGACACCGCCCGGCTGAGCCTCGGCCGGTACCAGAGCGACGTCAACGTCATCTGGGACCTCGCCCCGCACGACATCTCGATCGTGTCCTACGTCCTCGGCGAGATGCCGTCCTGCGCGACGGTGTGGGCACACAGCCACATCAGCCGGCAGCACGCCGACGTCGCCTACCTGCGCTTCGACTTCCCCCGGTCGCAGACCCGCGCCTACGTCCACGTCAGCTGGCTGACCCCGAACAAGGTCCGCCGGGTCACCGTGGTCGGGGAGAAGAAGATGGCCGTCTACGACGACATGTCGGACAACGAGCGCATCCGCATCTACGACATCGGCGTCGACGTGCAGGACATCGACGACCCAGCGGAGGCGCACGCCCTCCCGGTGACGTACCGCACCGGGGACATCGTCTCCCCGTACATCCCGTTCCAGGAGCCGCTCCTCCTCCAGGACCAGCACTTCGTCGAGTGCATCCGCACGGGGAGGCGGCCGGACACCCCCGGGGAGCGTGGTCTTGAGGTGGTGCGCGTGCTGGCCTCGACCGACCGGTTGGCCGACGTGACCGTGGGCGGCGGCGTGCCCGTGTCCGCGGAGGCGGCGACACCCGGCGCCCTCGGCATCCCGCCGCAGGTCGCTCGCCGTCCGCTGCCCTCGCCACGGTGACGGACGTGCTGACCGCCACGCCGATCCCCTTCCTCGACGTCCGGGGCGTCACCGACCTCGTCCGTGAGGACCTGGACCGATGCTGGGAGCGCATCGTGACCCACGGACGCTTCATCGGCGGACCGGAGGTGGAGACCTTCGAGGAGAGGTTCGCCGAGTACTGCGAGGCAGGCCACTGCGTCGGGGTGGCCAATGGGACCGACGCGCTCGAGCTCGTCCTCGCCGCACTGGGCATCGGTCCGGGTGACGAGGTGATCGTCCCCGCCAACACGTTCGTCGCCACCGCCGAGGCGGTCTGCGCCGTGGGCGCGCGCCCCCGGTTCGTCGACGTGCTCCCGGACACGTTGGAGATCGACCCCGACGCGGTCGCCGCTGCCATCGGGCCGCGGACGGCGGCGGTCATGGCGGTGCACCTGTTCGGGCAGATGGTCGACCTCGACCGCCTGGCCCCCGTGGTGACGCGGCACGGCCTGGCGCTGGTCGAGGACGCCGCCCAGGCGCACGGCGCCCGCTTCGGCGGGCGCCGTGCCGGGAGCGTCGGGGTCGCCGCCGCCTTCAGCTTCTACCCGGGGAAGAACCTCGGGGCGCTGGGGGACGGCGGTGCCGTCACGTCCGGCGACGAGGCGCTCGTGCGGCGGATCCGTCAGCTGGCCGATCACGGGCGGGCGCACAGCGGCCGGTACCTGCACGAGGTGCGCGGCCGCAACAGCCGGCTGGACAGCCTGCAGGCCGCCTTGTTGGCGATCAAGCTGGGTCGGCTCGACGAGGACAACGACCGCAGGCGCTCACTGGTGCAGCGATACCGGGAGCGTCTACCCGCCGGCTGTGTCCCTCTGGCCCAGCACCCGCAGGCCGAGTCCGTCCACCACCTCGCCGTCGTCCAGGTCCCCGACCGGGCTGCGGCGACCGCTGCGCTGGATGCGGCCGGCATCGGCTGGGGACTGCACTACCCCGTGCCCTGTCACCGGCAGCCGGCGTACGCGGAGTTCGCCGAGGGCAGCCTGCCGGTGGCGGAACGGGCGGCTGAGCACATCCTGTCGCTGCCGATGTCCCCCACCGCGACCCACGCGCAGGTGGACCGGGTGAGTGAGGTCCTCGCCGCGGTGGTCGAGCCGTGACCGGCGTCCAGGGGTATCGACGCGCACGGAGCTCCTGTGCCCGGTCGCCTGCCGCGGGAGGTACCACCGATGACGGTGGCCGTGCCGGTACGTGCCGGGGCCGTCGTCGAGGACCGTCGTGTGCGGGCTGCTGCCCGCACACGACGGTCGCCGGAGGGGCGCTGCCGACCGCGGGGAGCGGTGGGCAGCGCCAGGACCCGGCGGGCGAGCGGGTGGTCCGCCGGGTGGTCGACGTGGTGCTCGCGGCGCTCGCACTGGTCCTGCTGTCACCGCTGCTGCTGGCGATCGGCGCGTGGGTCCGGCGGGGCAGCCCTGGCCCGGCGCTGCTCCGGCAGGAGCGGGTCGGCCTCCACCGCCGGCCCTTCGTCCTCTACAAGTTCCGCTCCATGCGCGTCGACTGCGACGACCTCGTGCACCGCCGGCTGATCGAGGCGGAACTGCGGGGTGAGGACACGGCGCACGGCGGGAGCACCAAGGTCCACGACGACCCGCGCGTCACGCGCTGCGGGGCGTTCCTGCGCCGGACCAGCCTCGACGAGCTCCCGCAGCTGTTCAACGTGGTGCGCGGGGACATGTCGCTGGTCGGCCCGCGGCCCTGCCTGCCCTGGGAGGCCGACATGTTCCCCGCGCGCTACGCCGACCGCTTCAGCGTCCGTCCGGGGTTGACCGGGCTGTGGCAGGTCAACGGACGCACGACTCTCGGCACGCTGGACATGCTCGAGTTCGACCTGGCCTACGTGCGGGACCGGCGGCTGACCCGGGACCTCTCGATCCTGCTGCGGACGATCCCCTCGATGCTGCGCGGTGACGGTGCACGGTGACACGCGGAGGACCACCCGCCCCGGGACCGGGACTGAGACCGTGAGCACGGTGCACGCCGTCGACCCCCGCACGGACCCGCTCTGGGCCGAGCTGGCCTGCGGGGCCGGGGCCTCCCTGTTCACCTCGCCACCGTGGATCGGCGCCGTCAGTGACACGTACGGCTTCCAGCCGACGGCGCGGGTCGCCGTCGCACCGACCGGCCGGCCGGTCGGCGGCCTGGCCTGGGTCGACGTGCGGGACGTGCGCGGCCGGCGTCGACTGGCGCTGCCCTTCTCCGACCGAGCCGACCCGATCCTGACCGATGACGCCGTCTGGGCGGAGACGGCGTCCGACGCGTTCGCCGGGGACCTGCCCTTCAGCCTGCGCTGCCTGGACACGTCCGCTGTCGTGGACGACCCGCGCTTCACCACCGTGGGGACGACGGCCTGGCACATGACGCCGCTGGACCGGACGCTGGAGGAACTGCACCGGGCGTTCGCGTCCCAGACCCGGCGCAACATCGCCACGGCGGAACGGAGCGGGGTCGAGGTGGTGATCCATCCCGACCGGGAGGCGGTCGCCGAGTACCACCGGCTGCACGTCGGGCTCCGGAAGCGCAAGTACCGGCTGCTGGCCCAGCCGCTGGACTTCTTCGACCGGGTCTGGACGGCGTTCGCACCGTCGGACGGCATCCGGACGGTCCTCGCCCTCGTCGAGGGACAGCCGGTCGCCGGAGCGGTCTACCTGGTCTGGCAGGACACGGTCTACTACAAGTTCGGAGCCTCGATGGCCGAGTTCCTGCCGCTGCGGCCCAACGACGCGATCCACTGGCACCTGATCCGGTGGGCCCACGAGCGGGGACTGCGGGCACTGGACTGGGGCCTGTCCGACCTCGACCAGCCGGGGCTGTGCGCGTACAAGCGCAAGTGGGCCAGTGTCGAGCGCCGCATCCACCTGCTGAACGCCGGCGGACCACCACTCGGCCGCTCCGCCGAGGTCGAGCAGACGTTGCGCGTCGTGACCGAGCTGCTGACCGATCCCTCCGTGCCCGACCCCGTCACCGCTCGGGCCGGTGCAGCCCTCTACCGCTTCTTCTGCTGACCCCACCGCGTGTCCTGGTGGGTGTTCACCCGAGCAGGTGAGTCTGGCGGCTGACGGCGCGCTGAGCGCCCACGGCAGGATGCGGCCGGCGGTCGTGGCGTCCACCCGAACGGAGGAGGTCGCCCGGCGGGCACCCTGGTCAGTGCGTCTCAGCCAGCACGAACGCGGGTGGGTCGGGACGGGTCACGGCCCGGAGGGCAGCCGCGGCCGTGAGGACCTCGCCCGCCAGGTCATCCGCGTCCACCACGATCGCCAGCCCACGAGCTGCCAGGGCCGCCCCGAGGACCTCCTGGTGGTCATCGATCTGCTCACCGCGCTGGGCGCGACGCGGTACGAGTACGGGTGCGCGGCCGACCTCGAGAGCCGCGAGCGCCGCTCCCATCCCCGCGTGGGCGATGACGACGTCCGCCCGGCTCATGGCCTCGTGCAGTTCGCGAGCCGGTACGGCCGCGCGCGCCCGGATCGGCAACCCGGTCGTGTCGGTCACGCCGGTCTGCCACAGGACCTCGACCTCGGGCGGCAGGATGGCGATGAGACGCTCCAACACCCGACGGAAGCCGTAGGGGTTCGTCCCAAGCACCACCACCACCCGACGGACAGGTCGTGCGGGCACCGGTCGGACACCCGCGAACCTGTCGAGGACGGAGCCACGGTGGACCCACCGCTCATCGGCCCACCGCGCGTCCTGGGTGTAGGTCCGCAGGCCAGGGACCGCGGCGAGGAGCCGCCCCGTCGACGAGGGGCCGTCGAGGCGGGTCGCGCTCTCGACGTAGTGAGCAGGGATGCCCAGGGTACGGGCGAGTGGCAGGAAGGACAGCGCCACGCCCGCACCCGTGCTGATGACCGCATCCGGTCGTCGGCGGAGGAGCAGCTTTGCCGCGCGGGGCACGTTGGTGACGACGTGGCGCAGGTCGCGGGTCCGTGTCGCCGGGACGTAGTGGACGCACTGGTCGACCAGGAGGGACCGGGACTGCGGCGTGTCGAAGGTCACCCAGTCGACCGACGAGAACGACGGGGAGAGCCGTGGCACGAGCTGCAGCAGCTCGGTCAGGTGGCCACCGGTCGAACAGACGGCGAGGAGGTGCCTGGGCACGGCGACTCACCCTAGCCGTGCGGACCCGGGATCCGGGGTCCGTCTCCCACGGGCGTTCGCCTCGGCGGTCGCCCGTCCTCCGCGTCCGCCACCACCTCCGTGCGCCGGGACCCACCACGGGTGGAGCCGATCCAGTACAACCGTCTCCACGATCCGCCTCCCTGACCAGCGCTCGCACCCGGACCCGACCGACCCAGCAGGTCAGGTGCCCAGCTGTGGCGGTGCAAGCCGCCCCGACTCACGGAGGTGCGTGCCATGAGCACGCTGTCCCGCACACACGAGCTCGTTCGTCGGCTCGGTCCGGTCGGTGCCGCCAAGCGCGCCGCCCTCCGTCTGTTGCCGGGGACTTCGTGGGCTGAGGAGATGGTCTGGATGGCGCTCGACGTGACCGATCCGGACCGGCCACGCCGCAGGCTCGACGAGACCTTCGTGGTGCGCCGAGGCTCGCTCGACGACATGTGGCTGCTCGACCAGATCCCGAGCGACCAGGCGGTCGCCCAGATGACGCCGGCGCTCGTCCAGGAGCGTCTGGCGGCCGGGAGCGAGCTGTGGCTCACCGTCGAGGACGACCGGCTCGCGTTCCGCTGCTGGATCTTCCGGGGCTGGGCGCCCGCTCCGGGCGCGCCCCACCACCGCGTGCCCCTACCGGACGACGTCGTCCTGCTCGAGGACTCGATCGCGTCGCCGGAGTTCCGGGGCCGCGGCGTGGCGCCGGGCACATGGTCGGCGCTCGGTGACGCGTTCGCGGCCGAGGAGGGCGTCAGGACGATCATCACGAAGATCGCCCAGGACAACGAGGTGACACAGCGGTCGATCGAGAAGGTCGGTTTCCGTGCCGTGGCGACGATGCGGATGTCCGGCCCCGTCTGGCGCATGCGCGTGGCTATCACCCCGGCCGAGGGGCCCGACGGAGACCGCGCAGCCTGGCTGCGCAGCTCCATGGCGCGCTAAAGCACTCAGGCTCGCGATCCGTGGCTGCCCAGATCCCCGGCACGCCGGGCGGGGCCCAGCTACGCCCGGTGGGCTCCGCTGTGGTCGTCGGCCGACTCGTGGCCGTAGCCCCGGGATCGATACCGAACCGATCGGGGGACCATGGTCAGGACCACTCCGAGGAGGTGCGCGCCGGAGAGTTCCACGGCCTCGGCGGCCTCGAGCAGCTGCTCGCTCCGGACTCTGCCGTAGCGCACCGCGAACAGGACCCCGTCCACGTGCGCTGTCACCGCCGTAGCGTCGGCCACCGACAGCACCGGTGGCGCGTCGATGAGCACGTAGTCGTTCCCTGCGCGCAACTTGTCCAGCACCGTGCCCATCTGGTCGGAGGTGAGCACCTCACCGGGATCGGCCGACGCCGACCCGGCCCCGATCACGCGCAGCCCGTCGGGACCACGGCGCTGGACGACGTCGTCGAGGCCGACGCCACCGGTCAGGACGTCGGCCAGGCCGGGACCGTCGGCCATCTTGAGGTACCGGGCAACGGCCGGGTCGCGCAGGTCGGCGTCGACGACGGTCACCCGCCGTCCGGCCTCGGCTAGGCTCAGCCCGAGGTTGACCACGGTCGTGGTGGTGCCCTGAGAGGGCAGCGGGCTGGTGCAGAGCACGACCCTGGGCTCCTCCTGCGCGGGTAGCCGCCGGAGGCCGACGCGCAACCGCCGGTAGTCCTCCGTCGCGCCGTCCGTCCTGCCGCGGACGGCCGCACCCGTCCTCCCGAGGGAGCGGTCCTCCACCACCAGGCCGACGACGGGGCTCCCCGTCACGGCCACCGCCTCCTCCGGGTCCTTCACCGTGCGGTCGAACCGGGCGCGCGCGACGGCCAGGATGCCGCCGATGAGCAATCCCGCGAACAACCCGACGGCGACGTTGAGGCGGGTCCGCGGCACACTCGGCCCGTCGGGGAGGTCCGGGCCGTCCGACACCGTGATCTTGACCGGTACGACGCCGCCGGTGTCGGTCGCCTCGAGCTCGGTGACCCGACGGATGAACTCGTCGCTCAGCGCTCCGGCGATCTGCTGCGCAGCCTCGGGTGAGGAGTCCTGAACGGAGACGTCGAGGATCACCGTCTGGGGGACCGTCGCGACGGTGATGCGCTGTCTCAGCTCCTCGGGGGTCTCGTCGAGATCCAGCCTACGGACGACGCGGGCCGCCAGCTCCTCGCCCCGGAGGACCTCCGCGTACGAGGTGACCCGCTGCTGCGAGAACTGGCTGCCCTGGAAGACCTCGGAAGCCGACGTCGAGCCGGTGGCGGAGACGAACAGCCGGATGCTCGACGTGTACAGCGGCGTGGTCAGCTGGCTCACCACCAACGCGGTGACGGCGCCGAGGAGGCCGACGGCCACCCACAGCCACCATCCCGACCTCAGGGCGGGGAGGACATCTCGGATCTGCAAGGTGGGTCCTGCTCTCGTGGCCGCGGCACTGGACGGGCGCCGGACGCCCGGACTGCCGGACCATATGGGCCGCTCGCTGCGCGGGGAAGGGCGTTCGCTGCCGTACCGGGCTCTGAGCGGCCTCCTCGCCGGGCGAGGGCCCCAGCTGAGCGCTGTGGTCACGCAGGGTGGTCGGAAGACAGCGCGTCCGTACCACCGTTACCGGCGCCCGGGCGGCACCGCGAGGTGAAGTGCCTGGTCCGCGGCCGGGCCTGTTGCCTGTCCCGTGCCGGCGCTGCCACCATCGGTGCCCGTCACGACGACGGGCTGTCACGGCTGCCTCCTCGGCGTGCGACTGGAGCCCTTCGTGCCTGACTCGCAGGGGCCCCGCTCACGGGAGGGAGGTGGGTCCATGGGTCCTCACCGGCGGGCGGCCGTCCGGAGGCCGGCGCTGCCCGAGCATCTCCCGGGCCGGCACCCCACCGTCCGGCCGGGCACCGGCGGACGACGTCGGGCTGGTCGAGTGGCGGGGTCGTCCCGGCCGCTCACCGAGGTGCCGCCTCTCGGCGCCGCCGTCACGGTGTCAGGCGGCTCGGACCCCACGACGCCGTCCGGCTCCCCGCGGTATCGGGTGATGATGCTGACCAACGGTCTTGGCGTGGGCGGCCTGGAACGGGTGGTGGTCGACCTCAGCCGCGAGCTGTGCGCTCGGGGACACGCCGTGACCGTCGTGGCCGCAGCCGGTGGGGAGCTCTGGGGGGAACTGCCGGACGGCGTGCGGCGACTGGCCTCCCCAGCACGGGAGACCCGTCTCCAGAAGCTGCACTATTTCCTCTGGCTCGCCCGGGCGCTGCGGAGTGGGCGGTTCGACGTCGTGCACGCACACCAGCGGACGGTCGCCCTGCAGGCACGGGTGGCACGGGCAGCAACCCGGCTGCGCGTCGTCGAGCACGTGCACAACGTCTTCACCCCTGACCACAAGACGTGGGTGTCCTTCCGTGGGGATCACCTGGTCGCGTGCGGCCCGGCGGTCGCCGACATGCTCGTGCGGGACTTCCGTCGCCCGCCGGACAGGATCTCCACCGTCGTCAACTCGGTGCCGGACCTCAGCGGCGGGACGCCACCTCCCCTGCCCGTCAGCCAGGGAGGGCGGCCGCCCAGCGTCCTCGTCGTCGCCCGCGTCACCCAGGCGAAGGACCCGCACCGGTTCATCGACGTCGTCTCCGAGCTCAACGCGGGACAGCAGCGGGTCGAGGCCGTGTGGGTGGGGACGGGGGACCTGTGGCGCGAGTGCGTCGATGAGGTCGAGCGCAGACGGGTGCCGGGACTGTCCTTCGTGGGGGAACACAGGGACGTCGTTCCATTCCTCCGCCGAGCCGACCTGGTGATGCTGACCTCCCGGCAGGAGGGGTTGCCGCTCTCACTGCTCGAGGCCGCCTCCATGGGGCGGCCACTCGTCGCACCCCGGATCGGGAGCTGTCCCACCGTCGTCCAGCACGGGCAGAACGGGCTCCTCTTCGACGTGGACAGCTCTCCTGCGGCCATCGCCGCCCTCGTGGCCCCGGTCCTGGCCCGGGAGACGCTGGAGCGCATGGGCCGTGCCAGCCGGCGGGCTTATCTGAGCCGCTTCACGCCACGAGGTCAGGTCGAGCGCCTGGAGGAGGTGTACCGCACTGTCGTCGGCCGGTGACACGTCCGTCGGTGACCGTGACGTCCCCGGGGAGCAGCGGCCACGGGCGCTCGCGGTCGTGACCTTCTTCCCGGTGCCCCAGGACCACGGGGATGCGCTGCGCCGCCTGATGGTCCTCGAGGGGCTGGCCTCGTCAACCGCTCTGACCGCGGTGTGCGTCTCGCGCCCCGGGACGACGCAGCGCGACGTCGACGACTTGAGAGAGCGGCTACCCGGCGTCGAGCTGATCACCCTCCCCCTCTGGCAGGCCGACCCGCGGCGGCCGGCAGCCCGGGCCAGGCGGGTGCTCCGCGGGATCGCCACGGCCAGCCCCCCGTGGACGTACCGGCAGTGGAGCCCCGCACTGGGCCGCCAGGTGGCGTCCCTGTGCCGCACCTCGCCCTTCGACCTGGCCGTCCTCGTGGGCGAGCCGGCCGGCCTGTGCGCCCCGGACGTCCGTGCGACCCAGGTCGTCCTGGACAAGTCGAACGTCGTCACGGCGTCGGCGGTCGACGCCCTCCGGACGATCAGTTCCCCCTACGGCAAGGTCCGGGCCCTGGCCAGCCTCCCCCTGAGCTACGTGTTCGAGCGGCGGGTGCTGAAGAGCGTCCACCGGGTGGTGGTGACGTCCGACGAGGAGGGGCGGCGGCTGGGGCGGTACTTCCGGGCCGTCCCGACGACCGTCGTCCCGTCGGCCGTCGACCCCCTGCCGCTCGCCCCTGGTCTCGACCACGGCAGCAGGACGGTGCTGTGGATGAGCACCTTCGGCTACCTCCCGAACTGGGACGGGCTGCTCACCTTCCTCCGCGCCGCGGAGCCACTGCTGAGCTCCGGGGACCTCACGGTGAGGGTCGTGGGGACGGGCGCGACGCCGCAGCAGGTGCAACGGCTCACGAGGTTCCCGGGCGTGGACTACCGCGGATTCGTCGAGGACCTCGCCGACGCCTGCGTCGGGGTGGCTGCGGCGGTGGTCCCGGTCTGGTCAGGTGCGGGCGTCAAGCTGAAGACGTTGACGCTCATGTCCCTGGGCGTACCACTGATCGCGACGCCGGTCGCCATGGAAGGGGTCCCCCACGACGCCGCCGCACGGGTCGTCCGGACGCCCGAGGAGCTCGTGATCGCGTTGACGTCCCTCACCCCCGAGGCCCTCGCGGAGGCGGCCCGTCGCGCACGGCAGGTCCTGGAGGAGCGCTTCTCCCGGGAGCGGTTTCTTCGGTCGGTGGCGGACCTGGCGACCGGTTCCTGATCGCTGCCGCGATGTCGACCCGCCGACCGGACCCGTCATCGGAGGACCCCGTCCCCGCGCCGCCCGCGGGACGCGGGCCAGGCGCTCCCCCGAGCGCCGACATGCAGGCTCCTGCGGACACCCCCGGACCCGGCCGGATGGTCAACCGCCGTCGCCTCCTGGCCTACGGCGGGAGCGCCGGCGCAGGTGCGGTCGTCGGTGCGGCTCTCGGCGCGGACCGCACACCACGGCCGGCGTCGGGGGACCGGACGGAGGAGTACGTCCACGTCACCGACCACGGCGCCACGGCAGACGGGAGCACGGACGACACCCGCGCGATCCGAGCCGCTCTCGCCGCCGCCGGCGAGATCTGGAGCGTCCCCGACGCCTACGACGGCGTGACGGCTCGACCGCGCAGGCAGGCCGTCGCCTTCCCGCCCGGCGTCTACGTGCTGACCGACACGGTGACGATCCCGTCGGGCGTCGACGTGCTGATCGGGCCCGGTGCCGTCCTGCGCGCAGGAGCGGCGATGGGGCCGCTGTTGGACACGGCGGTCGACGAGCTCGCCCAGGACCAGTTCATCGACTGCCAGGGGGTCCTCGACTGCAACGACCTGGCCACGGTGGGGGTCTACCTGCGGTCCTTCGCCGCCTACCGTCTGCGCACACCGCACGTCCAGTCCCCGGTGCAGTACGGCATCGTCCTGGGGGATCCGGCCTCTGCTCGCAGGTCCTACGAGGGGCACGTCAGCGAAGCCTTTGTGTGGCGCCCGAACGGCCGGGCCGTCCCCCCGGACAGCATCGGGATCTGGCTGCGCAACGCGGGCGACTGCACGGTCCTGTCGGGGACGGTGAACGGCTGCGACATCGGCGTCTCGACCGAGACCGGTGGGAACTCCCTCATCGCCGTCCACGCCTGGAACCACGGCGTGGTGGACGGCCAGGTCCGCACCGGCAACAACATGGTCGCCTGCTTCCGCGAGTCGGACGGGGCGTACGGCAACGCCTACATCGGCTGCATCGCCGACACCCCCAGGGGCACCGGCTTCTCGATGGGGGGCCACGGGGCCCGGCTCATCGCTCCCAAGGTCTACAACTCACCGCACACCGGCACCGACGGCGAGGCCAACGGCGTGGACGTCGCAACGCCCGGTGCCGTCTCTCTCGTCGAGGGGCTGCATTGCCAGGGCGGGGACGCACGGCACCGCCTCGCCGCCGACGTCGTCGGGGATCGGTCTCAGACGACGATCATCGGCACGGTGGCAACCCACACCAGCGCCCTCGCCCCCACCGCCGTCCTGGGGCTGGCCCTCGAGACCCCCCCGGACCTCTACGACCGCTTCCTCGGCACGGACGGTGCCCTGCCCTCCGCGGACCGGTGGACCGCCCTCGTCGGGTCCGGTGCCGGCGCGACCGTGGGGATCGACGGCAACCGGCTTCTGCTCGCGTCCGGGACCACCGGCGATCCGAGCGAGGACCGGGTGGCCGTCGTGAGCACGCTGCCCCCGATCCGCGACGTCCAGGTGACCGTGCAGGTCGAGCTGGGTGACAGGGGCTCGGAGTCCCACTTCCGGCTCGTGGTCCGCGGCTCGGCCCCGGACGTCCCGACCGGCAAGGGCCACGCGCTGGAGGTCTCGGCGGCGAGGGGTGTCGTGGCATTGCTGCGGTCCACGGAGGGCACGTGGACCAAGGTGGACTCACGGTCCGACCTGCCCCTGGAACCGGGAAGCCGCTGGTGGTTCCGGCTCCGGACCCAGGGGAGGCAGGTCGCGTGGGGTTGTTGGCCGGACGGTGCGGGCGAGCAACCGGGCAGCACCGTCACCTCCGACGACGGGGACGACTCGATCGGGAGCGGGCTGGTGTCGGTCGTGGTGCCCGGGGGAGACGCCCCGGGGGGCTCCCGGGTCCACCTCCGCCGGGTGACCGTCCACGCCCTCTGACGGGGACGGCCGAGTCGTTCTCCGCGACGGCAGGCGCACGAGCCCGAGCCACGTCGGTACGCCGAGCGCCACGGCGGCGCCTGCCAGGGCCAGGACGTAGACGAGCAGCGGGACGACCACGGCGACCACCAGACTCGGCCAGCCGGTGGCGTACCCGGACAGCACGAACGGGAGCACGCTGACGCCCATCGCGAGCAGCGCCAGACCCTGTGTGGCCGCCGCCCGGCCGAGGGCCGAGACGGGCAGGCGGTGCACCGCGACGACGCGCGCGGCGAGCACGACCGTGCTGACGGCCATGTCCAGCACCATGGCCAGAGCGACCCCCAGCGGTCCTCCGACGACAGCGCCGATGACGATCGCGATCCCGGACAGCGGCAGGAGACAAGCCGCGAAGCGCGCCATCCAGCCGGCGTGCCCCACCCCGTTGAGGTACCAGCCGAAGACACCCTGCACGGCACGCAGCAGCCCCCACACCGCCAGGACCTGCAGGATCCCGGTCATCGGCACCCATCGCTCGCCGAGGACCACACGGACCACGACGGGGGCGTGAACGCAGAGCAGCAGCATCGCCGGCGCGACGACACCGGCGACGACGGCGACGGTCCCCAGGAGCAGCCGCCGTCGGCGTCCCTCGTCCGGTTCCTGGGCCGCCGTGGCGAACAGGGCCTGGCCCATGGGGTCCGCGAGACCCACGTACGGCAGCTCGGACAACCGGTAGGCCATCGAGTAGTAACCCAGCGCCACCTTGCCGTTGAGCAGGCCGACGACGTAGTTGTCTACGTTCTGGCTCAGGAAGCCGATGCCTCCCTGCGCCAGGAAGGCCCTCGCCTCACGAACGTGCGCCAGTGCAGGACGGATCCGGAGTGCGAGTGCACGGCCGCCGCGTGCGGCGAGTGCCAGGAACACGGTCAACACCAGGACCCCACCGGCCTGGCCCGCGATGAAGGACCAGACCCCCCACCCGAGCAGCGCCGCACCGATGGACGCCGCAGCGCTGGTCAACGCCTGCAGGACCTGACCGGCGCAGACCGTGCGGAACCGCAGACGGCGTCGGACCCACGCCATCAGGAAACCCGAGTAGCCGCTCGCTCCGAACACGGCCGCGAGCGCCGCTACGAGCGCCCCGGTCCCGTCGCCGGACACCACCTCGAGCACCGCGCCGGCCACCAGGCCGACCGACCCCAGCAGCGCGGCCACCAGCACCATCGTCCCGGCCAGCAGGCGTTCCTCCTGGCGGCTGCTCTCGGGGCGGCTGATCAAGGACGCGCTGAGCCCCAGGTCGCCCAGGACCAGGAGGGCCCCGGCGATCGACCAGGCCAGCGCGAAGGCGCCGAAGTCGACCGGCGCCAGCAGCCTGGCCAGGACGACGGTGGTGAGCAGGCCGGCAGTCCGGTTGACCACGATGCCCAGGACGAGCCAGGCCGACTCAGCCATCGGCCACGCTCGCGCGGGTGGCCGAGCGCACGGGCCGGTCGGGGGACCGGTCCTCCCGGGCGGGGGACAGCGCGATCGCCAGGACGGTCCCCGTCAGCAGGAGGAGCGTGGGGTGGCCCGCCCACAGGTTGAACGCCCCTGCGGTGATCGCCAGGGCGAGCACGGCTCCCACGCCGCCGGGATCCCGGTGGCGGAGGGCTCGCGCCCCTGCTGCGGCGAACAAGCACGCCATCAGGACGACGCCCACGAGGCCGCTCATCAGGAGCACGTCGAGCCAGGAGTTCTCGAAGTTGCCGGTCGGCCCCAGGCCCATCTGCTGCGACAGTGAGGAGAGACTCCCCGGCCCGTGCCCGAACCACGGCCGGGTCTCCGCCAGCAGACGGCCTCCCCGCCAGAGCTGCTCACGCCAGGCGCTCGACTCGGCACCCTCGGTGGAAGCGCTCCTGCTGATGACGGCACCGAGAAGGGTGGCGCCGAGGAAGAGCACCGTCAGCGTGCCGACGGCGGTGACCATGAACGCCCGTACGCGGGCCGCTCGATCGAGGGCGCTGAGGAGCAGCGTCACGAGCAGCGCGCAGGCCATGGCGGCGATACCCGATCTCGAGGCGGTTGCGGCCACTCCCACGGCTGCCGCCACGGCGAGACCCAGCCGCGCCCGGTCGCCACGGTCCAGGTACGACCCGAGGGACAGCGCCGCACCGCAGGCGAGGAAGGCCGCGTTGACCAGCGGGTGACCCAGGGTCGTGGTGGCACGGTAGGTGGACCAGGCGTCCCCGAGGGCCAGTGGACTGCCGGCGAAGAAGCTGCCGAGCAGGAAGTTGGACCCGACGGTCGTCTCCACGACCGCGTAGCCGCCGAGGACTCCCGCCAACACCTCGAAGGTCGCCCTCAGCCTCCGGGTCCGGCCACCGCGGCAGGCCCAGAGCACCGGGACCGTCACCCCGAGGACGAAGGCCACCACCCACCGTCTGCCGTAGTCCGGGTCCGGTGAGAACGGGACCATCGCGGCGAGGACACCTGCGAGGAGGACGCTCGCCACGACGGCGGGCGTGAGGCCCGGCTGCCACCGACGCTGCCAGAAGGTGACGAACACCGGCTTCGCGAATAGAAGGACGAAGGGCGTCAGGCTGGCGACCTCCTGGGGCACGGGCGCGTACTCGACGGGTATGAGCACCGTGCCGGCCAGAGCCAACGACGGAGCCCACTCCACCGGCACGACGGCGACACACAGCGCCAGCAGGAGAGCGCCCAACAGCACGACGGCATAGGAGGAGCCACCGGCGAACAGGAGGCTGACGAGGACGGCCAGCCCCGCGCCGGCGGCGAGGAGCGGTGCAGCGGCCCGTCCTCTGGCGTGCGCGGACCGGGCCGGTACCGCGTGCGGGAGCCAGGTCATGGGTAGAGGACCCGGCGCCTGAGCGAGGCTCGGAACCGCCCGAGCCCGACCGCCAGGGCGCCCACCGCCCAGCGGCGCTGCAGCGGCTCCCCGCGCCTGACCCAGCCGAGGACCACGGCAGCGCGGACGACCCGGCCGACGGCACGGGCCGCCGAGCTCCGCCGCATGCCGTGAGCGGAGAACTTCTGGTACAGCGCCACCTGGGACTCGCCGTACTTGAGGTGCTGCGCCCAGAGCTCCCGCAGCGAGGACCTCTCGGAGTACAGGACGACGGCGTCCGGGACGGAGTGCAGACGGTGTCCTCGCAGCTGGGCACGCCAGCAGAAGTCTGCGTCGTCCCCTCCTCCCCGGAACGACTCGTCGAACCCGCCGACCTCGTCGTACAGCGCCCGCGTGAACGCGCAGTTGGCCCCCACGGCCCACGGCAGGAAGTGCAGGTTGTCCTCCTCGGCGGGGACGGTGAAGCGTCCTGGCCGGTCCGAGGCCGAGGACACGCGGAGCAGCGCACCACCGATCAGGTCCGCGCCTTCCCGGTGGGCACGGAGGATGGCCGCGAGCCAGCCCGGCTGCACCACGTCGTCCGCGTCACAGAGCGCGACGAGGCTCCCTCGTGCGGCATGCACACCGACGTTCCGGGCGCGGTTGATGCCGTCGGCGAGGCCGCAGTCGGCCACCACGACGTTCGCGTGCGCCCGTGTGTAGGACTCCGCGACGGCTCGGGTGCCGTCGTCGGGACCGTTGACGCTGATCACCAGCTCGAACGGCACGTCGACGCACTGCCGCAGGACGGCCTCGACCTGCTGACCGAGGGTGGCGGCAACTGCCCGGGCGGGGATGACGACGGAGATCACCGGAGTGTCGGAGACCCGCGGGCCCGGGGTCACCGGTCGCCTCGCAGGAACCGGACCAGAGTCGGCCCGACCGCCTCCGCGGTGAACGCCTCGGCCCGACGTCTCCCGGCCTCGGCGTAACACCGTCTCCTCTCGTCGTCCGACAGCAGCCCGATGACGGCGTCCGCGAGGCCCGAGGGGTCCCCGGGCGTCACCAGTGCCGCGTCCACCCCGTCGGTGCAGAAGTCGGTGAAACCGCTGCCCGTCGTGGCGACGACGGGGACGCCGAGGGCCTTCGCCTCGAGAGCGGCCATGCCGAATCCCTCGAATCGGGAGGGGAAGACGCCGACGTCGGCCGCAGCCACCGCTCCTAGGGCCTCGTCCCGAGGCAGGTTCCCCAGGTAGACCGCTCGTGGGTCGGCGGACAGGATGTCGGGATCGTGGTCGGGCAGACGACCCACGAAGACGACCCGGGCGTCGGGGTGCTCCGCCCACACGGACGGCATCGCCGCGGCGACCACGTCGGCGCCCTTCCACCGCGAGACGCGTCCGCAGTAGGCGATGAGCGGTGCTCCCTGAGGTACCTGGGGCGGCCGGCGGGGCTCGATCCGGGCGATCTCTCCGGCGTCCAGGAAGTTGGGTATGACCGCGGCGGGAACACCGTCGAGGGGCCACAGCCGCCTCGCCCAGTCGAGGATGTGGCTGCTGATCGCCAGCAGCGCCGACGAGTCGGTCGCCTGTCGCCGCTCGGCTCGGACCTGCGCGAGGTCCTGCACTCGCTGCTCGAGCCGCGCACCCCTCAACGGCTCGATCGCGCGCACCTGGGCGAGCGAGGTCGCGAGGTTGGTCACCAGACGGAACGGACGCGGTGCCCTCGCGGTGAGCCGTGACGCCCAGCCGCCCCACTCCGGGGCCAGTACCACGTCGTCCTCGGTGAGGGCCGACAGTCGCTCGTCGAAGGCCACGGCCATGCACCGAGCCCGCACGACCTGACGCCAGGGACGGACGGGCAGGACCTCGACGGCGAAGTCGTCCTCCCCGAGGCTGAGCTCCCCCGCTCGCGGGTCGTGCCCGAGCAGGACCCGGATGTCCCACCCGGAGTCCCGCGCGGCGCGGGCGATGGCGCGGAAGTGGGTGCCGATGCCACCGGTGTAGTGCGTCACGCCGGCGAACTCGTCGGTGAGCATCGTCAACCGCATCGAACCACCGTCTCGGGCCGGGAGCCGCCGTCCCGGCGCACTCTAGGAGCCGCGCCCGCTCTTGCCCATACAGCCGAGAACGACTCGGCCTCCCGCTCGGGGGTGGGCAGCTCCGGCGACCCGGCCCGTCGACGTGCTGGTCAGCGCGTGGGCCGGTCGGTGAGCGGCCTGCTGCGCAGGGCGTCCGCTCAGGCCCGCGGCGTAGGCGTGCTGAGCGCCGGCACCTCGAGCGACAGGTCGTCGTCGCGACGGCGCAGCCAGGACGCCGGCAGCACCAGCCGCGGCGCGACGCCGACCAGGACGGCGACCAGCACGGCCACGCCGCCGAGCGCCTCCCCCGACTCCTCGAGGAAGGTCGCCGTCACCGCCGCCGGGCCGCTCACGACGCCGGAGACGGCGGAGAGCAGCACCGCCGCAGCGGCGTACAGACCCAGGGCGGTGAGCACCCGGCGCCGGTCGCGGCGCTCGGCGCGGCTGACCAGTGCGAGGACGGCGAGGACGGCGCCGGCCAGTAGCACGCTGACCACCGTTGCCGCGGTGGACGACGTCCGGTCGGCGAACCAGTGCACCGCCGTCACGTGCACCGTGCCGCCGGCCTTGACCACCGCGATGCCCGCGGTGACCGCCCCCACGGCCAGCCACCAGGTGCGCCGGCCGGGGTTGCGGCCGGCGCCGACGACCGCGGCGAGCGCCGCCGCGGCGAAGAGAGCGGCGACGTACGTGCGCGGCACCGAGAGCGGGGCGTCCATGGACAGGGTCTGCGCGACCTGGCCGCGGGCACCGGTGAGCCGCAGCACGCAGCCGACCGTCTCCAGCGCCACGGCGACCAGGGCGAGGACGATCCCGAACGGCGGGAGGGGCAGGCGCCGGCGCACCGCCGGGCCAGCGGGACGGGGGCCGCTGAGCGCCTCGGCGGTCAGCGGCTCGTCCTGTGCGGTGCCCGGGGTCCGGCGGTCGGCCAGGGCGATGCCCTTGCCGACGACGACGCCCAGGGCGACGGCCACGACGACCCAGGAGAGGAGCCCACCGGCGATCCACGTCCACACGAGCGTGTCATCGGCAGCCGGGGGCGCCGTCGTGACCCCTCGGCACCCGACCGGGTGAGAGGGGGTCACCCGGTCGGGTGAGACGATGCAGAGGTCCGCTGCCTGGCGAGGTCTCGTTCTGCCACGCTGGTGAGTTCGGCCACACCGCCCGGTTCCGTTACGCGTGCCCTTCACTGCTCGCACGGCCCCTGTCGCGGAGAGTCTGCAGGTCAGGTTCGTGTACTGCCGCGTACCGGCATCTGCATGGCACAGTCCGGTTGCCGCCTTGTCAGTGCCGACAGGCGAGGTCCGGCTGTTGCACACGGGGGAGAATCGGCTTGCTCGACACTGCGCACACCACCCGTCCGAGCGGAGCACACGCCCGTCCGGAGACGGTGGGGAGCCACGCGACCGGTGTCGCGGTCACCGTCCTCCTCCTCGCCGCCACCCTGGCCTTCCCCCTGACGTCGGACCGGGGGCTGGTCGTCGCGACCACCGCGGTCGTCGCGGTGGCGGTGCTCGGCGCCGTCGTCGTCGCGTGGCCCAGGACCAGGACCGGCACCCGGAGCCGCCGATCACTCGGCACCGTCGGCCAGCTGGTCCTGCACCTCACTCCGGTGCTGCTGCTGACGACCGTCTTCCCGCTGGTGGACGACGAGATCGGGAGCGCCCGGATCGGCGGCGTGGGCCTGACCAGCGTGGTGCTGGCCTCCTCGATGACCGTCCCGTGGCTCAGCCAGTCGGTGTGCATGCCCCTGTACCGCGGCATCGGCGAGGTGTTGCACCGGGGCGACCGCGACGCCCTGCTGGCCGGCTTCTGCCGCGCCTGGCCGCTGATCGCCCTCCGCTCGCTGTCGGTCGTCCTGCTCTTCGCCGTCCCCGTGCAGCTGGTGCTCGACTGGCCGCTCCGGGTGCTCGGCGCCTACCTGGTGCTCACCGTCCTGCACCTGCTGTTCGTGCAGCTGCTCGTCCTCACCAACCGCCCCGACCACCGCGGGATGTGGGCGGCGGCGTGGACCGCATACGCGGCCGCGCTCTTCGTCGCCCCGACGGTGTGGGCGCTGCCCCCACTGCTCGGGATCCTCGTGCTGCTCGTGCCGCTGCGCCACCACGTCCGCCGGCTGGCCGACCCGCTGGTGCTCGACCGCCGCGACGTCGCCTCCGACCTGGTCCGGGGGCTGCTCCTGGGCGCGGTGCTGTGGTCGGACAAGTTCGTGTTCCTGCTGGCGGCCGGGCGCGACTTCGCCGTCGACGTCGTGTTCCTGGCACTGCTGCCGGCGATCCTCGCCTACAACGCCTACTTCGTCTTCTTCGCGCCCCGCTTCGACCTGCAGGTCAGCGCGATGCGCACGGCGATGGAGGCCGAGCCGCTGGACCGCCTGCACCTGCACTCGGCTCGCCTCGCCGGCACGGTCACGTCCGGCATCGTCAAGACGGGGATGGCCGGAGCGGCGCTCGTCCTCCTGGTCACCGGCGGCGTCGTCGCCTGGGAGCCCGGGGCCGCCGGCCTGACGTCCGCGGTGGCCGTGGCGTCGTGGACGTTCATGATGACGACGGTCGTCTCCTACAAGCTGGACTACGTGGGGCAGCGGACGGTGGCCCAGGGCATCGGCGCGCTGCACCTGCTCGCCGTGGTCGCGGCCTTCACCGTGCTCCCGCCGGGCGCCACGGTCTACCTGGTCCTCGCCGGCGTGGAGCTGGTGCTGCTGGGTGTCGCGGTGCACAGCTGCGCGAAGCACTGGGGCCGGCCGGAGTACAGCCTCTTCTGGCGGCACGCGACCTCCTGGTGAGCCGCGGCCCGCGCACCGGGCCGTCTCCGCCCCCTCGATCCTCCCGCGGGCCCCGTCCCGCTCCCTTCCCCTGACCGGCGCCCAGCAGCGGGCCCGAACCGACCACGAGGAGACCCGCCGGGATGTCGTCCCAGCCCGTCCACGACGTCGACGTCGACGTCGACGTCGCGATCGTCATGGAGTCGACCTACCCCTACCTCAAGGGCGGGGTCTCCGCGGTCGTGCACGACATCGTGGTGGAGAACCCGGACCTGACCTTCGGGATCATCCACATCACGTGGGACTCGACGAGCCCGACCGAGGACCTCTACGGCGTCCCGGCCAACGTGCGCTGGGTGCACCCGGTCTACCTGAGCATGGGCGAGCACCAGGCCGACTTCCGCGACCTGCGGCCGCGGGACCTCGGGATGCGGAGCCGGGCGCGCACGGCGCTCGCCCACCGGGTCTTCGACGCCCTGGAGTCCGTGGTGGCCGGCGACCCGGCGCCGGTCTGGTCGCTCTACGACGAGGGGATGAACCCGCGCACGCGGCAGTACCCGCTGTGGGCCCTCCTCGGCACGCAGGAGTTCATGCAGGTGCTCGCCCGGCGCTTCTCCGGCCTCGGGCTCCCGCTGGTCGACACCTTCTGGCTGATGCGCGAGTTCTTCTCGCTGGCCTGCGCCGTCCTCGGCAACGACCTGCCGCGGGCCCGCGTCTACCACGCCCACACCACCGGCTACGCCTCGCTCATGGGTGCCGCGGCGGCCCGGCAGAACGGGACCCGGTTCCTGCTGACCGAGCACAACCTCTACGTGCGGGACACCGTCAACCTCCTGCTCGACCGGGACATGGCGCTGCCGGTCACCGCGACCGACTGGCGGACCTTCTCCGTCGCCCCGATCCAGCGCGCCTGGATGACCTGGTGGATCGAGATGGGCCGGCTCTGCTACCCCAGCGCCGAGGTGATCACCTACCTGTACCCGAAGGCGATCACCGAGGCCGCGGACCTCGGCGCGCCGGTCGAGAAGAGCGTCGTCATCCCCAACGGCATGGTGCCCGCGGCGGTCGAGCCGGCGTACCAGCAGCGGCTGCGGGCGCTGGAGGAGATCGCCGGCGGGTCGCCGGACCGGGTGTGGCGGCTGGCGTACATCGCCCGGATCGTGCCCATCAAGGGCATGCTCGACCTGCTCGACACCGTCCACCTGCTGCTGCAGCGGGGCGTGACGAACTTCCACCTCGACGCGCTGGGCCCCACGGACCACACCCCGGACTACTTCGCGGCGTGTGTGGAGAAGGTCAAGCGGCTGGGCCTGGGCTCGCACGTGACCTTCCGCGGCGTCGTCGACGTGAAGGCCGAGATCGGCAGCTACGACGTGCTGGTCCTGCCCAGCTACAACGAGGGCCAGCCGATCGTCGTCCTCGAGGCGATGACGGCCGCCATCCCGACGGTGGGCACCGAGGTCGGCGGGATGGCGCAGCTCGTGGAGGACCCGCTGACCACCCCGGCGGGGCACACCTGGGGCCCGTGCGGCATCCTCGTCGACCCGCTGCACAAGGCGCCCAACATGGCCGAGCAGCTGGCCGACGGACTGGCCGCCGTCATGGGCGACCCCGCCCTGTACGAGCGCTTGGCGCGCAACGCCCGGGGCAGGGTCGAGGACTTCTTCCAGCTCACCGACGCCATGCGCGCGTACAACGACCTCTACCGGGAAGCTCGGTGGGCTGCCGGCCCGCGACGAGGCCCGGGCGACGGGCCCCGGCGCCGGCGCGGTGCCGACCGTCGAGCCGGTGACCCCGGAGCCGGTCGCCGTCGAGCCGGTGGCCGAACAGGAGCCGGTCCGTCCCGGGGTCCGCACCGCTCCGCGCCGACCGCGGTTGCGGCCGGGCTTCCTGGACGTGCGCCCGGCGACCTAGGGCCGCCGCCGACCGCTGCCGCCGGCGGGGTCAAGGACCGCGCGGGACCTGCCGATGCAGGACCCGTGGTCGCCCTGCTGGTCCTCGGTGCGCTGTCGGTGCTGCCCTGGCTGGGCGGTCGACGGCGTCCTCCCCGTACGCCGGGAACCGCCGTGCCGGCGTGGACTCCTCCGCCGGTTCCCCGACCGGTCCTGCCCCGGGTCGATCCCGACGACTGGTGGGGCGAGGCCCTCCCGTCCCGCCTGCCGCAGCCGGCCGGGCGGTAGCCGCCGCCCGGCCCGAGGACCGCTCTCCGCCCGGGTCGCGTGTGACTCCTGGGACGCGTGTGACTCCTGGGACGACTGCGCCCTCCCAGTGGACGCAGCGTTGCGCGCCTGTTGGACTACTCTCCGCATACGGACGTACACGGCTCCCGCTGCTCCCTCGACGGGCCGGCCGGTCGTCCCCGGCCAGCCGCGACGTCCGGCGGCAGGAGAGGTCCCCCGTGGGCAGGCACCCGTCCCCGAACGCTCCGGAGCCGTCGACACGGCACTCCCGGCCCGCCACCGTCCCCGCTCCTGCACCCCGCGCCGCAGGACGGCACCTCCGCCGGCTGTCCGTGGTGGCGAGCGCCCTGGCGGTGGCAGTGGCGATCGCGGTGGGCGTGGTGCCCTCCTCCGAGGGTGCAGCGGCCGGGCAGCCCGAGTCGGCCGCGGCCACCCGCGCGCTCGGCGCGCAGGCGCTGCAGGGGACCCGCTGGCGGGTCCCGGTGCCGACCACCCGTCCGACCACGACCCCCACGTCGACGGCGCCGGCGCCGGCACCGGCACCCACGACCTCGGCACCCACCACGACCCCGGCAGCGCCCACGACCTCGTCGGCGCCCACCACGACGACAGCCACCACGACGACAGCCGCCACGACGGCGTCCACCCCGGCCGGGCCCGCGCCGGTGCAGGTCACGTACGCCGGCACCGACGAGGTCATCGCCAACCCCGAGCGCGGCTTCTTCCACTACACCGAGACCCGCTGGTCCCCGGACGGCAGCGCCTACACCCCGCTGGACGCCGCCACCCTGACGTCGTGGCGCACGACCGAAGCGGTCACGTTGGTCTACCGCGTCTTCTACCTCGGCGGCCTGGTCGACTCCGACACCGTCGACGCCCGCTTCCTCGAACAGGTGGCCGCCGACCTCACCACCGCCCGAGCCGCGGGCGTCAAGCTCGTCGTCCGGTTCGCCTACTCCCCCGACGACGGCCGCGACGCGCCGCCGGCCCGCGCCGTCGCCCAGATCCGCCAGCTGGCGCCGGTGCTCAACGCGGCCTCCGACGTCGTGCTGGTGCTGCAGGCCGGCTTCGTCGGCCGCTGGGGCGAGTGGTACTACTCCGACCAGTACACCGCCGACCCGTCGCGCCCGTACGAGCTCACCGCCGACGACTGGTCCCGCCGCGGGCAGGTGCTCGACGCGCTGCTCGACGCGACGTCGCCCGACATCTGGGTGCAGGTGCGCTACCCGGCGATCAAGCAGCGCCTGGTGGACGCCGCGGACGCCCCGCGCGTCGGCGTCCACAATGACTGCTTCCTCGCCAGCGACACCGACATGGGCACGCTGAACAGCGACGCTGACCGGACGTGGCTGGCCACCCAGTCGGGGAGCGTGCCGGTCGGCGGCGAGACGTGCGGGACCAACGGCACCCGGTCGCAGTGGACCACCGCCGCCGCGGAGCTGGCGCGCTACCACTGGAGCTTCCTCAACGCGGACTTCCACCGCGCCGTGCTGGACTCCTGGGGATCGGCGGGTCTGACGACCGCGGCGCGGTCCCTGGGCTACCGGCTGCGCCTGGTGTCGGGCTCCTTCCCGGCGACGGCGCGGCCGGGACAGACGGTGCGCGTCCAGCTCACGCTCACCAACGACGGCTACGCCGCGCCGCTGACCGACCGGCCGGTCGACGTCGTGTTCCGGCAGGGCGACCAGACGGTGAGCGTGCCGGTGCCGCTGCACGTGCGGGAGCTCACCCCGGGGGTGACCCGGACGGTGCAGCTCGACGTGCCGGCGCCGACCGCGCCGGGCGCGTGGGCCCTTTCCCTGGCCCTCCCCGACGACGCGCCGTCCCTGGCGTCCGACCCGGCCTACGCCGTCCGGCTGGCCAACCAGGGGCTGTGGGACCCGGCGACCGGCCGCAACGACCTGCGGCACACGCTCACGGTCGGCTGAGCCGGCCCCGGGGTCGGGAGGCGCGCCCGGGGCCGCGTGACAGGCTGGGCGCATGGTCACCCGCCGTGGCGCCTGGATCCGCTACCAGGACCCCCTGTCGGACGAGCAGCTGGACTTCGCGGCGGAGCACTACCAGGCCGCCATCCTGCAGCCCTGGGAGACCGAGGCCGCCGGCCGGCTCAAGGAGCAGCGGCCGGACATGACGGTGCTGGCCTACAAGTGCCTGTCGTCGGTGCGCGACTTCGAGGAGGGGCCGATCCACACCTCGGGGGTCAGCCTCGAGGAGGCCGAGGAGGCCGGCGAGGAGTGGTTCGCCCACCGGGAGGACGGCAGCCGCATCCAGTGGGCGACCTACCCGGGGCACTGGCAGATGGCGGTGTGGGAGCCGGAGTACCGGGAGCGGTGGTGCGACAACGTCGCCGACTTCCTCGAGGACACCCCGTGGGACGGCGTCATGGCCGACAACGACGTCTTCGACGACTACTACGGCCTGCGCCCGCCGATCGAGGGCGGCCGGACGATGGCCGACCTCCGCCGGGTGATGGACGAGTTCGTGCCGCAGGCCGGCAAGCGGCTCAACGGCATGGACAAGCTGCTCGTGCCCAACATCGCCGAGTCGCGGCGCGACCCCGGCCGCTGGGACCGGCACGCGGCCTACGGCGGCGGCTTCGAGGAGGTCTGGCTGGCCTGGGGGCCGCAGGACTTCCTCGACCCGGCCAGTGCGCTGGCGCAGATGGACGAGCTGCGCGGCCCGGGGATCAGCATCATGCGGACCGCAACCGACGGCCGCGACGACCACCCGAACTTCCTGTACGGCCTGGCGGCGCTGTGGGTCTTCGGCGCCGGCGAGCAGGCCTGCTTCTCCGCCACCGACCACGACGGCTACAGCGGGACCCCGTTCCGGCCCGAGCTGGAGTGGGACCTGGGGGAAGCGCGCGGCGGCCCCCAGCAGAAGGGCAACGCCTGGTCGCGCGAGTTCGCCGACGGGTGGGCGGCGGTGAACCTCAACGAGAACAAGCGCCGCAAGGTCTCCCTGTCGGTGCCCGCGGGTCTGCGGACGGCGAGCGGGGAGCCCGCGCCGTCGAAGGTGACCCTGCAGCCGCACGAGGGCGTCCTCTACCGGCGCTGACGCCGGACCGGTGGCCGCTCAGGACCGGCGGACGCCGCCCCCGGAGGCGGTCCACCCGGCCCACGCGGAGGACACCATGTCGTGGACGTCGTGCTCCGCCTTCCAGCCGAGCGCCGAGCGGATGGTGTCGGCGGAGGCCACCACGCGGGCCGGGTCGCCGGGGCGGGGCGGGGCGACGACCGGCTCGGCCCAACCCTCCTGCGCCGTCCCGGTGACCGAGCGGATGGTCGCGACCATCTCCCGGACCGAGACGCCCTCGCCGCGGCCGATGTTGGCCGTCAGCGCGCTCACCCGCCCCTCGCGCAGCGCCCGGGCCGCGGCGACGTGCGCGGTGGCGACGTCGGCGACGTGGATGAAGTCGCGGATGCAGGTGCCGTCGGGGGTGGCGTAGGTGTCCCCGAAGACCAGCGGTGGCTGCCCCTGGGAGAGACGCTGGAAGACCATCGGCACGAGGTTGGACACGCCGCGGTCGGTGAGCTCGGGCGCCGCCGTCCCGGCGACGTTGAAGTAGCGCAGGCTCACGTGGCGGAGGCCGGTGGCCGCGGCGACGTCGGCGACCATCCGCTCGCCGACCAGCTTCGTCGTCCCGTAGGGGTTGACCGGCCGGCACTCGGTGTCCTCGCCGACGAGGTCGACGTCGGGCATCCCGTACACCGCCGCGCTGGAGGAGAAGACGAACCGGTCGACGCCGGCGTCCCCGGCCCGTTCGAGCAGGACGCGCAGGCCCTCGACGTTCTCGCGGTAGTAGAGCAGGGGACGGCGGACCGACTCCTCGACCTGCTTCTTGGCCGCCAGGTGCACGACGCCGGTGACGCCGTGCTCGCGCAGCGCCCGGTGCAGCAGGGGGCCGTCGAGGACGCTCCCGACGACGAGCGGGACCCCGGGGACCCGCCCGGCGTCCCCGGTCGAGAGGTCGTCGAGGACGACGACCTGCTCGCCCGCCGTCTGCATGGCGGCCACGACGTGCGCACCGATGTAGCCGGCGCCGCCGGTCACGAGCCAGGTCACCGGACGAGCCTAGGCGCCGCCGGGCGGTTGCCGGGGGTTCGTCCGGTCACACGACGCCGGCGTCCCGTGCGGCGGTCAGCTCCCCGGCGCCGGTGTGCCGCGGAGCAGGGCCGCGGTCAACGCCCGGTCGACCCCGGCAGCCGCCGACCGCTGGTCGGCCAGCCGGACGCCCCGGCCCAGGACGACGCCGGAGGCGACCGCGATCAGGGTCCAGACCAGCAGTCCGCCGAGCACCCACGTCCACACACGCGCGTCATCGGCAGCCACCCGCCGGATCCGGCGCGGGTCGCAGTGCGGACGGGGTCGTCGGTGCGGGAGGGGCGCGTGGGGTCAGCCGGCGCGGCGGCCCAGCGCCCGGTAGGTCCAGCCGGCGGCGGTCCAGGCCTCGCGGTCGAGGGCGTTGCGCCCGTCGAGGACCCGCTTCTGCCGCACGACCTCGCCGAAGGCGACCGGGTCGAGCTCGCGGTACTGCCGCCACTCGGTGAGGACGAGGACGGCGTCGGCGCCGGCCGCGGCCTCCTCGGGGGTGTCGGCGTAGTCGAGCTGCGGCCAGAGGTGCCGGCAGTTCTCGACGGCGGCAGGGTCGGTCACCCGGACGACGGCCCCCTGCAGCTGGAGCTGAGCGGCGACGTTGAGCGCCGGGCTGTCGCGGATGTCGTCGCTGTCGGGCTTGAACGCCGCACCCAGGACGGCGACCTTCTTGCCCAGCAGCGAGCCGTCGCAGACCTCGCGGGCCAGCTCGACCATGCGGATCCGGCGGCGCATGTTGATGTTGTCGACCTCGCGCAGGAAGGTCAGCGCCTGGTCGGCGCCCAGCTCACCGGCCCGGGCCATGAACGCGCGGATGTCCTTGGGCAGGCAGCCGCCGCCGAAGCCGAGCCCGGCGTTGAGGAACTTGCGCCCGATCCGGTCGTCGTAGCCGATGGCGTCGGCCAGCAGCTTCACGTCCGCGCCGGTGGCCTCGCACAGCTCCGCCATGGCGTTGATGAAGGAGATCTTCGTGGCGAGGAAGCTGTTGGCCGCCGTCTTCACCATCTCGGCGGTGGCGTGGTCGGTGGTCACCTTGGGCGTCCCACGCTCGACGATCGGTGCGTACACCTCGTCGAGGAGGCGCTCGGCGGTCTCGCCGTCGTCGCCCGCGGGCAGGCCGTAGACCAGCCGGTCGGGGTGCAGGGTGTCCTGGACGGCGAACCCCTCCCGCAGGAACTCCGGGTTCCACGCCAGCAGCGCGCCGGGGACCTTCTCCACCACCAGCTCGGCCAGCCGGGCCGCCGTCCCCACCGGGACCGTCGACTTCCCCGCCACCAGCTCACCGGGCGCGAGCACCTGCAGCAGCGACTCCACGGCGGCCTCGACGTAGCGCAGGTCGGCGGCGTACTCGCCGCGCTTCTGCGGCGTCCCGACGCACACGAAGTGCACCTGGGCGCCGGCCGCCTCGGTGACGTCGGTGCCGAAGCGCAGCCGGCCGGTGGCCAGGGTGCGGGCCAGCAGCTCCTCGAACCCGGGCTCGTAGAACGGCGCGCGGGCCTGGCGCAGCGCGGCGATCTTCTGCTCGTCGACGTCGATCCCGACCACCTCGTGGCCCAGTTCGGCCATCGAGGCCGCGTGCACGGCGCCGAGGTAGCCGCAGCCGATGACCGAGATCTTCATGGGGACTCCGCAGTGGACGAGACGGACGGTGACGACCCGGTGCCGGACGGGCACCCCCGACCCTAGGACGGCGGCCCGATCGGCTGCCAGCCGGGTCACCGGAGCGCACCGCACAGCGGGACGGCAGGTGACGTGACGGGGCGTGGCTGTCACACTCGGGTGCGTGACCGGCCGCCGTCGCCCGCCCGGAGCGGAGGACCCTGCGCGCCTCCGCGGCAGGTGGCACCTGCACCGCTTCCGGTGGGTCGGCGAGGACTCCTTCGGCGGCCCGAGCCTGTACGCCTGTCGCTGCGGCGCCGTGCGACCCGGTCTCTGACGGCGGGGCCGTCCGGCCCGCGGGCGGGCCGGCGCCCGTCCCGGCGGCGGGACGGCCCCGACTTCGGATTCGGTGGTGGACGAACGGGGGCCGGCGTGGACGAGGACGACGAGCGCGACGGGCTGCTGCCCGGGGAGGCGTCCGACGACCCGCTCCCGCGACGGCGCCGCGGTCTGCGCCGCCTCCTCGTCGCCCTCGGGGTCCTGCTGACCCTCCTCGTGGCCGTCGTCGGCGGCGGCGCCTGGTACCTGACCGACCGCTACGCGGGCAACGTCGACCGCGTCGCCGGCGTCTTCGCCGGCCTGGACGAGGACACCCGCCCGGCGCCGGCCTCCGCGGCCGCGTCGTCCGGGGACGCGCCGGTCACCTTTCTGCTCGTCGGCACGGACACGCGGGAGACGGCCGACGAGGGCATCGCCGAGGGCGGCCGCTCGGACGCGGTCATGCTCGCCCGCTTCTCCGGCGACCGGCGGCACGCCCAGCTGGTGTCCATCCCGCGCGACTCCTGGGTGGAGATCCCGGGTCACGGCACGGACAAGATCAACGCCGCCTACGCGTACGGCGGGCCGTCGCTGCTGATCCAGACCGTCGAGCAGCTCACCGAGGTGCGCATCGACCACTACGTCGCCATCGACTTCGGCGGGATCGTCGAGGTCACCGACGACCTGGGCGGGGTGGACGTCGTCGTCGCCGAGACCACCACCAACGGGCCCTACACCTTCCCGGCCGGCGTGAACCACCTCGACGGCGACCGGGCGCGCTGGTACCTGGGGCAGCGCCACGAACTGGCCGGGGGCGACTTCGACCGGGTGCGCCGGCAGCAGCAGTTCCTCGAGGCGGTGTTCGCGCAGCTGTTCAGCTCGGGCACGCTGACCGACCCCGGGCGACTGGACTCCGCCCTGCGCGCGGTGACCGGCGCGGTGGCGGTGGACGAGACCCTCGGCGACACCGACCTGCTGGGGCTGGCCTACTCGCTGCGCGACCTGCGGCCGGAGGCCGTCGACTCCTTCACCGCCCCGGTGCTCGGCACCGGGACGGAGGGCCCGGCCAGCGTCGTCTACCTCGACCCGGTGGCCGGCGAGCGGATGTGGACCTACCTGCGCAACGACTCGCTGTCGCAGAACGCCGACGAGTTCGCCGACGAGGCCCTCCCGGAGGTGCCGCGCTGAGGACGGCGCGCCGGCGACGGGCCGCGGCTCAGTGGACGGCCCGCTCGCCGTCCTCCAGCGGATAGCGGCAGCCGCAGCCCGGGCAGAGCTCGTAGGTGCGCCGGTGCGCCCGCCGGCGCAGGCCGAGCAGCGCCGCTCCGCGGCTCTTGCGCCACGACTCGATGACGCGCAGGGGGCTGGTGCCGCACACGTCGCACGCGCGCGGGCTCAGCCCCGTTTCGACACGAACTCGTTCCCCCACCGGTCCAGCATCGCACCGGCGGACGACGCCGGGGCACCCCTCCGGGCCGATGAGTGCGTCACTCCCGGCTCGGCGCCGGCTCCCGGAGCGCGGCGATGCGCGACAGCACCGGCACGAGCGCCGCGGCGACCGCCTCCCCCACCTCCTGGTGCACCTCGAGGGTCTGGCCGATCGGGTCCCTGATGTCGTCGTCGCGGCCAGGCGTGCGGCGCGGGCGGGCGGCGTGCAGCGCCGCGACGAGCGCCCGCGCGCGGTCGGCGAGGGGGCCGTCCGGCAGGTCGGCGCCCTCCCCGACCAGGGTCACCAGGTCGGCCGCCTCGCGGAGGGTGAAGGTGCGGGCCAGCGCGCGCGGCGCGAGCTGCAGCACGGTGCGCCGGTGGGCGCGGGTCATCGTGAGGGTGAGGTCCGCGTCGATCGCCATGGCGTCGACCAGCTGGCGCGCCCGGAAGTCGCCGGGGTCCCCGCCGAGCCCGCGGAGGACGAGCGCGCTGTCAGGGTGCATGGTCGAGCCGACGACGGCGCCGACGCCGGCACTGACCAGCCGCACGTCGGACGCCTGCTCGCCCAGCGCGTCGGCGAGGTAGGCCCGGCCCAGCCGCTCGGCCAGGGGCGAGCGGCAGATGTTGCCCGTGCACACCAGGAGCACGGTGAGCACCGGCTGGTGCGATCGGTGGCGGGGCACGCGCTCATGATGCGCGGTCAGTACGCCCCCGACCCGTGCAGGACCGCCCCGACGGTCTTCCAGAGGATCATGAAGTCGAAGGTCAGCGACCAGTTCTCGACGTACCGGACGTCGATGCGCACGGAGTCGTCCCAGGACAGGTCCGACCGTCCGCTGACCTGCCACAGGCCCGTCAGGCCCGGCTTGACCAGGAAGCGGCGGCGCATGTCGTAGCCGTACTGCTCCACCTCTCGCTGCAGCGGCGGGCGCGGGCCGACGAGGGACATGTCGCCGCGGAGGACGTTGACCAGCTGCGGCAGCTCGTCGACGGAGAAGCGGCGGAGCACCCGCCCCACGCGGGTCACCCGCGGGTCGGTCTTCTTCTTGTAGAGCACGCCGTTGCCGTCGTTGTCGGCCGCGAGCTGCTCGGCCATGCGGTCGGCACCGCTGACCATGCTGCGGAACTTGAGCATCGAGAAGGTCCGGCCGTCGCGCCCCACGCGCTCCTGGCGGAAGAACACCGGACCGCGGCTGTCCAGCCGCACCGCGAGGGCGGCGCCGAGGAGCAGCGGGCTGAGCACGAGCAGCCCCAGCAGGGCGCTCGTGCGGTCGAACGCCTCCTTGGTGAGCCGGCGGACGCCGCGCAGCTCCGGCCGCTCCATGTGCAGCAGCGGCAGCCCGCTCACCGGACGGATGCGGACGCGCGGGCCGACGACCTCGGTGACGGCGGGCGCGAGCAGGAGCTCGGCCTGGGTGCTCTCCAGCTCCCAGCCGAGGCGGCGCAGGGCCGGCCCGTCGAGCTCGGGGCAGGGCAGCACGGCCACCGTGTCGACCTCGTACTCGGCCACGACCGCGGCGACCTCGTCGAGGCCGCCGAGCACGGGCAGGCCCTGGAAGGCGTCGGTGACCGTGTCGTGCCCGCTGGGCAGGCAGCAGCCGATCACCCGGAGGCCGTGGTAGGCCTCGCGGGCGATCTGCGCGTCGAGCGCCGCGACGGCGCTGCGGTGCCCGACCAGCACGGTGGTCTGCTGGTAGCGGCCCCGGCCGCGCTGGCGGTGCAGCCGCTGCCGGCGCGCGTACCGGGAGACCAGGGTCAGGAAGGTGGCCAGCGGGAGGGCGACGACGACGAGGCCGCGGGCGACGTCCAGCTCGAACGCCCAGGAGACGGTGCCGACGGCGGCGAGCAGCATGACCGCCGCGCCGAACACGCGGCGGAACTCCTCAGGCCCCACCCACAGGAACCGCTGCTCGTAGCTGCGGGCGACGTGCATGCACAGGACCCACACCAGCGGGAGCAGGGCGACCACCCACGCCGACGTGGGAGCCTCGACCACGCTGTCGGAGCCGAGGTGGGCCAGGTACCCGGTCAGTCCGGCGGCGGCGGCGCACAGCACGTCGGTGACGACCGTGCGACGGACGTAGGCCGAGCGCCACGCACGCCGCGCAGCGGTGCCCTCACCCCGTAGCCGAGGAGCAAACAGGTACCAACCGCGAGCAATCGATTGCTCAGAGTGACGGACCGACTCGTCACGGAGCTCGGACGTGATGATGGCTTCCCCCGTGGTCGACACCCGAGTGCGTGCCCGGGCAGTCACGTTCAACAGCCGGGAACGTCATCGTTCGACCAGCACCGTGACCGTACCTCTACGGGGCGTCACCCGGAAGGGGTTACGGCAACACAGCGTCCGGTACGAGTTGCCGTAGGTGACTCAGCTCGCCGTGGCGGGACCCGTCCCGGTGTCGTAGCCGTAGCCGTACCCGTAGCCGTACGCGGTGGCGAGCTCGGCCTTGGGCGGCACGATGTTGAGGATGACGCCGAGCAGCGTCGCGCCCACCCGCTCCAGGGTGGCCGCGGCCTGCTGGAGCTGCTCCTTGTGCGTGCTGCCGTAGCGGACGGAGAGCAGTACGCCATCCATGTAAACCGACAGGCCGGTGGAGTCGGCCACGGGCAGCAGCGGCGGGGCGTCGACGAGCACGAAGTCGTTCTGGCCGCGCAGCTTGTCGAGCAGCGAGAACATGTGGCTCGACGACAGCAGCTCGCCCGGGTTGGGCGGGGTGGGGCCGGCCGCGATGACGTGCAGGTCGCCGGTGCCGTGCTTCTGCACGACGTCGTCGAGGTCGGCGCTGCCGGAGAGGATGTTGGTGAGCCCGACGCCGCCGACCATCCCGAGGTAGCGGGTCACCTTGGGCTTGCGGAGATCCGCCTCAACGATGGTCACCCGCCGGCCGGCGTCGGCAAGGGCCAGACCGAGGTTGACCACCGCGGTGGTCTTGCCCTCCGAGGGGAGGGCGCTCGAGACCATGATGACCTTGGGCGGCTCGTCGACCTTGAGGAACTGCAGGTTGTTACGTAATTGCCGATAGTCCTCAGCCGTACGCGTGTTCGGCGCGTGGTCAATGGTGTGCATCTTGTCCAATTGCTCATCGCGGAGTACCGCCCCAATGACCGGGGCACCTGCTAACCGGACGATCTCGTCCGGGTCCTTGACGGTGCGATCCAGTCGAGCCCGGCCAACTACGAAGCCCAAGCCAGCAAGAAGTCCCGCCAACAGGCCAACCGCAATGTCGCGGGCTGTCTTAGGGCTGCTACGTTCCTGCGGCAGACTAGCGCGTTCGGTGACTCGAACGGTGACAGGAGAGGAGCCCCCCTCATCCGGCGTCTCGAGCTCCGTCACAAAGGATGGGAACTCTTCACCCACCGCTGCTGCGATACGCTGCGCCTCCCTAGGCGACCCGTCGGTTACAGATACATCAACTAATACTGTATCCGCGACCCCAGTCGCCGCGATGCGCTCCGCAAGTTCAGCCGGATTTTCCTGCAGGTCCAACCTTTCGATGACGCGGCCAGCCATCTCCTCGCCTGTGATGAGTTGCGCATACGATGCCACCCGTCCCTGCGAGAATTGACTACCTTGGAATACTGCGGCGTTTGAGCCGGTATCCCTAGTCGACACGAACAGCTGCGTCTCCGACGTATACATAGATGTCTGCAACAGACTCACGAGGAGTGCAGCACAACCTCCCGCCACGCAAGCCACAACGGGCAGCCACCATGTTGACCGCAGCGCCGTCAACATATCCCTGTACCCCACTGCAACCCCGCTCTCGCCGTCGCCGTCGCTGTCGCCGTCCTGCTCGCCGATTAGACAACTGCCGTCCCCGTCGTGCCGCCGCCCCGGACGATAGGCGCTCCTGCCACCAGCCAGCGCTCGAGGTGGCTGGTGGCAGCCGTTGGCGAAGCCACTGAGCCTTTCCCAGTAGCGGGCGGCTGGTAGGTCAGACCGGACACGCCGACGAGGGCGAGGTGACGGGAGGAAGCGCAGGACCTCGGTAGGAGGGACGTCTTCTCACGGATCGTCTTCCCCACCCGAGGTCCTGCTGTGTCCGATCCTGTCACCTACACCGCTGTGCTTCCGGTCGCCAAGGAGACCGTGCACTTCGTGTCGGGCCTGCTGGCCACCGAACGCCGGCGACGAGGCACCCGCGGCCGGCGCCGGGCGCTGGGTTGCTACCGGCAGGCGGTGCTCGTGCTGCGCTGGTCCTCGACGGCACCCGGCTGGCGCAGCTGGCCTGCGACAACCGGATCGGCCGCTCCACGGCCTACCGGTATCTGCACGAGGGCATCGACGTCCTGGCCGCCGCAGCACCGGGGTTGCGCGGGGCGCTGCTGGCCGCCCGCGCCGCCGGCCATGCCCATGTGACGGTGGACGGCACGCTGGTCCGTACCGATCGGTGTCGTGTCGCCGGGCCAACTGCCCGCGCGGATCGGCCCGAGCACCGGGTCGATCTATGGTGGTCGGGCAAGCACGCCGCCCACGGCGGCAACGTGCAGGTCATCGCCGCCCCGGACGGCTGGCCGCTGTGGACGTCTGCGGTGCGGCCGGGCCGGGAGCACGACACCACTGCCCTGCGCCTGCACACCGAGGCGCTGCCGCTGCTGGCCGAGTGGACCGACGAGACCCACGCCGTGCTGGCCGATCTGGGCTACGAGGGCGAGCGGGCGGCGCTGACCACGCCGATCAAGAAGACCGCCGACGCGCCGCTGACCGCCGACCAGCGCACCGTCAACCTGCTGCACGCGGCCACCCGCGCCCCGGCCGAACGCGGCAACTCGCTACTCAAGACCACCTTCAAGGCGCTGCGCCGGGTCAGCCTCTGCCCCTGGCGCATCGGCGCGATCACCGCCGCCGCCCTTGTCCTCCTCCATCACGAGCACGGCCGCACGACGTGATCAACGACCTGGCCCAGCCGCTACTGGGAATGGCTCACTGCCTGGCCGCTAGTCCGCTTGCATCCGATGCAGCCGCTACGGCGAGGATCGGTCGCTGGCCGACTGCGCCCCCGATGCATGCGCGATGACCGGGACACGCTGAAGCCCTGGCCGACGCCCAGCAGCACGCGGACTACCTGCCGTCCCTACGTACCCAAGCAGTCGACCGGTTACCACCTGACCCGCGAGATCATCGACGTCCCTACACCCGGGCTACAGCGCCAACCCTGCGCAGTGAGATCGAACGCTGCGACCACCCGCTCCCGTGCGACCTGCGCAATCGCGCAAGCACGCGCCCACGTTCGACGGCCTGCACGGGACAAGTCGCGCCAGCACTCAATACTGCCTATCATTCGCCGCACGAGCGCTCCGCCCCCTGAGGGCGGAAGCTTCCAATTGTCGACCTGCCGACGATCAAGCAACAGCCGAAACGTGAAGTTCTGACACCGAGGAGCACCCGCATGCATTGTGTCGTCACAGGGGCCGCCGGCTTCATTGGCAGTCACTTGACTGCACGCTTGCTCCGAGAGGGCCATAGGGTAACCGGGATCGACTGCTTCACCGATTACTATTCTCCGATACTCAAGCTGCAACGGCGGGACGAGTTGACCTCCGTCGCCGGAGACCTCGAATTTATCAACCTCGACCTGACGGCCGCCCCTGTGTCCGAGATCCTCAGGGACGTCGACGTAATATTCCACCAGGCGGGACAGCCCGGCGTGCGAGCCTCCTGGTCGTCGGGCTTTAACGCGTATACGATGAATAACATAATTGCGACTCAACGACTCCTCGAGGCCGCCGCCGGAGTGCCCAGTCCGCCCAAATTCGTTTATGCGTCCTCGTCCTCAGTCTACGGCACGGCCACCTCTTTCCCAACGCTGGAGACTGCACTTCCTTCTCCCGTAAGTCCCTATGGCGTGACCAAGCTCGCTGCGGAACACCTCTGCGTCCTCTACGCCAAAGCGCACGGGGTGCATACAGTCTCGTTGCGCTACTTCACAGTGTATGGTCCGGGCCAAAGACCTGACATGGCCTTTACCCGTTTCTGCAGAGCCGCGGACACCCGCGAGACTGTACGAATCTTTGGCGACGGTGAGCAAGTACGAGACTTCACCTACATCGATGACGTCGTCGACGCCAACCTTCTATCGGCGACTCATCCGAATGTTCCAGCTGGCGCGGTCATAAACATTGCCGGGGGGACTAACGCCAGCGTCAATAGTATTCTCAGGATCTTTGGGGAAGAACTTGGCGCTCCGGTGAAGGCGGAGTATGTCGCCGCATCACGCGGCGACGCGGCTCGCACTGGAGGAGATACGACTCGGGCGCAGCAGATCTTAGGTTGGCAGCCACGCACTGACCTGCGCGACGGACTTCGACAACAATTGGATTGGGTGCGCTCACTTACCTCTCGCGACCTCCTTGACAATGACCGATAACCGACCAGCCGACGCTCCACCGAGGCTGCATATTCTGGTCTGCACTCCAACTTTCCTCCCCGTCGCTGGCGGCGCGGAGCTCGGCTTGCATGAGATTTACGATCGCCTGGGGACGCGACATCGAGTGACGGTCCTTACGCCTCGACTCTCAGCGGACCGCGTGGGCACATCGGGTGGAACCACCAGCAGCTCGGACAATTACGAGGTCGTACGCTTTACTCATCCCTGGCGGCGCACCGCCCCTAGATGGGCAAGACGGCTATTGACGGCGACCGGAATACCCTTCTTTAGGCGGATGCGCCAGGTTCACCGCAATTGCCCCGTCGACGTCATCAACTTACACTTCATCAGGCCAGCAGGACTAGCGGCCGTCCTTTTCTGTATGGTCTACCGGATTCCGGTCGTGGTGTCACTGGTCGGACGCAGCGATGTCCTACGCCTTCTCCCCCCCGCGTCGCGCATCCATGCCGAGCTCACCCTGAGGGCAGCAACCCAAGTCATTGAGAACTCGCGCTTTTACACGTCTGGAACAAGATGGGCGCGATCTAGTGAAGTCATCCCCTACGGCGTGGACAGTCGTCAGTTCACTCCCCCCGCAGAAACGCTTGATCTTGGGCGACACCTGAAGCTGCTTGCCGTACAGCGGCTGTCACCAGTCAAACGGGTGGACATGTTGATTGAGTTGACCAGGGTGCTTCGAGATTCTGGCGCCAACGTCAAGCTTCTTGTAGTCGGCAAAGGGCCTGAGCATGCCGCACTCGCCGAGCAAGCGAGGAACCTACCGGACGGAAGCGTGGAATTGCTTGGTTATGTGCCGGACGAACAACTTCCGGACCTCTTTAAGTCAGCACATCTCTTCCTGTCTCACTCCATGTTTGAGACCTTCGGAGTCACCTTCGCGCAGGCCATGGCTACTGGCCTACCAGTTGTTGCGGCACGCACAAGTTCGATCCCTCTCGTCATTGAGGACGAGGTAAATGGGATACTCTTCCCCCCTGGAGATCTAGAAGCGGCCGCTACCGCTGTGCTTTCCCTGCTTCGCGACGAAGAACGGTATAAGGAGATCTCGCGGCAAAATGTTAGGAAGGCTCGTGAGCTGTACGACTGGGACCACATTGCGACGGCCTATGAGAGGACCTTGGCGGCGGCAGTAGCAGCGCGATCTTGTCAACGAATGACTTGAGGATCCTCGCGTGAGGGATCAGGGAAACGTAGCACTCCGCCGATATCGAGGGACAGCTACTCAGGTAGGACGGCTCGCCTCACTGGCGGTCGGCAACATACCCGGGCTCCTTTTTCCGCTTTCGGCCGCGATCGTGCTTGCCCCAATCGACGTCGACCGACTGCTTCTGCTCTCCTCCACAGGAATAATAGTTAGTAATATCGCAACAAGTACGCAGGAGGTCTCATTAGTTGCAACTTTCAGCACCATCTTGGCTCACCAGAGGTCGGTACCGGCGGCCCTAGTACGGGACGCGCAGCGGCGAGCAGCGCACTTCTGCACCCTGATGTCAGTGGTCCTCACCCCTAGCATCCTTGCCATATACAGCGTCTCCAGCTCACCGCAACAAAACTTAAGCACGATCATTGTTCCATCAATCTGTGTAGCGCTGTATCCAATCATCGGATCACTAGCATCTCCGTATTACGCTATTCTATTGACCAGTGGCAGAGTGGCCGCGACGCTATGGCCACAAGCATTTCGCTATGCAATCCCCCTGACCATCCTGGCGGCGTCGGATGACCTCACGCTGATCGTTCTTGCCTTCCTGCTCGGGGAGGCGGTTCGGGTGTCAACACTCACCGCACTTGGTCGACGTCTATGCGACCGCCAGCCGCAGCCCCGACAGCAGGAGTACGCCTTACCAAGCTTCGCCTCCCTTCTCCACCAGGTGACGTCGATGTCTGTAACGCAAACCAATCCTGTCGTCAATAAAGCGTTCTTGGTCGCCGGACCCTCCGGATCCGTCGCGGCGAGCGAGATTGCCGACAAGCTCTTCTTCGCCAGCAATCAAGTCCTGAACAACCTTCGCATCCTTCCTCGCGTTGCTCGCCTACCCACAGTGGTGGGCCGTGGGCCGCACCGGGCGCGTCTCGTGCGCGAAATCCGTGCAGTGACCCTCCCTGGCATTGCTCTCGGCCTTGGACCAAGCCTGGTACTGGTCGTAGCGTGGGCATACGCACCGACATCTCTCGTCCTTGCGCAGGCACTTCTATGGGGCGCCTTGCTGCTCGTTTCACTTCCGTTTGTCGCCCTCAACACGTTCGGCGCCCGAGTGATGGTCCTGGCGGGCCGAGCATCTGTGCTGACCCCCATAGCTATGGTATCCGTCATAACGAATCTGGCCATGAATTGGGTCATATTTGGCCTAATTGGTCCCACGGGCGTGCTTGTGTCGACGCTGATAGTGAGAGTCATCGTTGGCTGCATCTTCCTATACATGACTCTGTCGTCATCCACAAGCGCTGCGCTAACTACGCGGATTTCCATGATTGAGGGGGGCGTCCTTCGTGAACAGAACGCTGATTGAGCAGTTCGACCCACGGCGCGAGAAGGCTGGTGGAATCGACACCTGCATAAGGGGGCTGCTCAAGTACAAGCCCTCAGGAATGCGGCTAAGGGTTGTCGGGGTCGATGCTATCGGAGACCGAGTCTTGGGCAAGTGGTCCATTGAGCATGTTGACGGGCGCGAATTCGAGTTTATGGCCGTCGCCAGGCTCGACCATGCCGATCTTCGGCGCGCGGTACCTCACTCCGTGGCCCTGCTAAGAGGCGTGTTCAAGTTTCGGCGGGACATATCCGACTCGGTAGTCCAGGCCCATAGGGTCAACACGGGCGTCGCACTCAGAGGGCTTTTCCCGCAATCCAGGTTGGTGCAATTCATCCACAGCAGCGGGGTTGAGAATTTAGGACCCGCCAGTCGGTCCTTCTTCAAAGGCGCGAAGTGGGCATATCGGGCAATGGAACATGTCGCCGTATTGCAGGCCCGCGATGTAGTCGTCTTCAGTTCCAAAGGGGCGACACGTCTGCAGGCGCTGTCAGCAAATGTCCGCTTTTCACCAACTTGGTTTGATCCTGAGACTGTCTATCCAGGTGCGGGCAGTGATTCAACCGCGCGGACTAGGTTGATATGGGTAGGCCGTCTAGAGCCGGCGAAGGATCCGCACCTCGCCCTGGAGGTGTTGACGCGGCTTCCTGAACCATACAGCTTGACTATGGTGGGGTCCGGAACTCTGGAAGCCTCCGTCAAATCTCGGGTCGAGGCGCTCGGACTAGCGCGGAGGGTGACGCTAACCGGCCTCGTGAAGAAGAGCGTGGTGGGCGAGGAGCTCAGGAAGAACGATCTCTTTCTTATGACCTCGCATTTCGAAGGTTTCCCACGGGCAATGGTCGAGGCACTAGGAAGCGGTTTGCCTGTAGTAGCGACAGATGGCGCCGATCCAAACGGCCTGCTCGATGGGAGGAGCAATGGCGTCAGGACGTCCCGCGAGCCGGCCGTACTTGCTCATGCCATCGAGGCATCGTCGACCATGACGAGGGAGGGTGCTCTCGCGAGCGTTCATCATCTGCGAGCAGACACGGTCGTCCGTGATGTCTTGGGGGCACCGCTTTGACCGCGCGCAGTTCACGCGACGTCCGACAATTGTCGCAGGTCACCAACATCTTTGTTCCGCTTGTTGGCCAGTATGACAATCTCGGGGACATCATTCTGCGACGAACGCTCTTGCAGTGGCTCGCTGAGGTCGGGCGGGTCCACGCCTACCTGGGGAGGGCGCCAAGGCCTTACGCCGAGGCGTTCGCTCAAGCTGTCCCCGACATGATCGAGTACCAATCCCTAAGTCGGTGGCTCATGACGGCCACGGCAAGCAGTGCACAGGGAGCCGTCATCGTGGGGAAGCCGGGAGAATTGCAAGCATCCTTCTCCGGGATGCGCGAACATGTGGCCACTCTCCCCTTCGTGGTGCTTCTGCGGCGACGTGGTGGCTTGGCTATTCGTGTTGGAGCAGGACTTCGTACCTTCGAGCAACCGTGGACCTTCATGCTTCGCCAGATTGCAAGACAGTCTGACGTGTGTTATTGGCGCGACCCCGACACCCATCGCCACCTCCATGGCGACGGGTGGGTGCCGGACCTCGCATTCGCGCAGGGATCATCAAACAACCAGTTGCGGGATCGCATATTGCACGCGCGAAGCAAGTTGGTCATATCGTATCGAGGCGACCGTCCAGCACCGTCAAACGCTGTCGTAACGGCCATCGCGAGGTTTGCGTCATCAGCGAGGCTGATCCCGACTGTCGTTAGCCAGGTAGCGAGGGATGACACGATGACCAGGGACCTCGCCGCGCGCCTGCGCTGTTCCGCGATACAGTGGAACGATTATGATCTCCTTTCTCAAGAAGAGCGACTCCGGCGCGCTTACGCGCAGTCAGTCGTCGTGGTGAGTGACCGCCTGCATGTGCTGATCGCTGCCGCCACCGAGGGTGCGGTGCCAGCCGCGCTTCTAGACGGACCGAACGCCAAGATTGAACGCCACTTCGCACTCCTGCCGTCATCCGACGCTCGCCTAGGGCCCCGAACGAGCGGACCTGCGTCACCGGCGGCTCTTCAGTCGTTCCTCGGCGAGCAAGTTGAGAAGGCAGACGCCGTTGTTGAACTCGTCTCGGCTTATCGTGCACGACTTGCTAGCGTCGAGAGACTGATATCGGCGCGAGTGTCGGCGGTGGGGCAGAGCAATGGACTGGAGCGAGATGCATAAGGTTATGTTCGTCGCCTCGCCCGGGGGACACCTCGAGCAGATCGTGCGCCTACAGCGGCTTCGCTTCTCAGCAGTCGAGCCAATCTTCGCAACGCCAGACACCCCACAGGCGACATCCCTACTCGCTGGCATGCCCTGGGTGACAGTGCCGGACGTTACTCAGCGGGACATTGCGGGGGTCGTAAAGTCGGTTCCCCGATTCGTTGAACTGATGAGACGGGAGAGGATCGACGAATGCGTCAGCACTGGAGCCGCAATCGCCCTCCCTGCGTTCATCGCGGCCAAGCGGCTTAGGTTGCAGACTACCTATATTGAGAGCGTCTCTCGCGTGCTCGGTCCGTCGCTAACTGGCCGGCTCGTTGCGCGTTCAAGGCTCGCAAACGAGCTCTACAGTCAGCACCCTGCGTGGGTTCGTGGCAGATGGCAACACGCCTTCTCTGTGCTGGATGCTTTTGAGCGGATACCGAAGCACGCGGACGAAGGCGCGAAGGCACCCTCCCTGTTCGTAACCCTTGGCACGCTCAAGCGGTATCCGTTTGAGCGACTCGTGCAGGCCGTCCAGGCGACGGGCTTGAGCAGCGACCGAATTGCTTGGCAGCTTGGAGTCACTCCGTCGGGTAGCTTACCTGGTGAGGTAAGGGACTTCATCACGCAGAAGGAATTCGACGCGTACGCCACGGCGGCGGACGTCGTTATCAGTCATGCGGGTGTAGGTAGCGCAATTCGGCTGTTGGAATTGGGCAAGTACCCAATACTCGTGCCGCGTCGGGCTAGGCGGAATGAGCACATCGATGATCATCAGTGCCAAATCGCTGACTATTTGGCGACTCGTTCGTTGGCTCTCACCGTTTCCGTCGAGGCTCTCTCAACCGAGCACATCGCACAGGCGGCGAGCTACATGGTCGTCAGACGCGAGTAGATGCAAACCTTCGGCACGGGCCGCATGAGCAGGATGCACAAGCGAGGCCTACTGTTCATCACCAACCCCCGCGCTAGGCGGCCAATGTGGCGCGGCGACGTAGGTGTCCAGTTTGTTGCCGCGACGGTAGCGGGAGCGATCCTCGGAGGGTTCTCGGCACTTGCTCCCCCTTACGTGCTCGCAATGCTCTTGTTCTCGGGTGCGGCCTCAATGCTTATTGCGCTCCCCCGTCGACTCCTGCCGGCTTTAGCGCTGTGGTCAATGGTCCTGCTGCCCTTAGGATTCATGGATGTGCCACGGCTGTTAGGCCGGTACTTCCACCCCAGTGTTGTCATCATGGCAATTTGGGTAGCCCGTTGCTCACTTCATGTCGTGCGGCAGCGTCGATGGTCGACGCTGGAGCTCGTCACTCTAATCCTTGTTTCTGCCGCGCCTGTCGGGTCGTTCATCGTGAGTGAAAATCGTGCCGCCACGCTCTACTGGAGCACAGTGATGCTCGTCTGCATAGTGGCCGCACCCATCGTCGCGCGCCATGTGCCTCAGGGGGACATTGGAACGACGCGCTCAGCCTTCATCGGCGCAGGTAGCGTCTTAGGGACGCTTGCTTTCTTTGAGTTCAGCACAGGGGTCAATCCGTGGTTGGCCCTCTATTCTAGTCAGGTCGGCGGCAGGGATTGGTCTGTTTTCCGAGCGAAGGCGAGCGTGGGTCACCCCCTAGTTCTCTCGTTGATCGGCTCAGTATGCTTCATGATTGCGCTTTGGGCATTCGTCGAAAGCAAGGGGCGGACCAGGTTGGCGGCAGCAATATCGGCGACGTTATCGCTCTCCGCCGTAGCGCTTTCCGTGTCTCGGTCGGGCCTCGTTGCGATTGCTATTGGCGCGGCCGTCATTGTTATAGGGCGTGGGAGCGCAATCGGTCGACTGCCAGCGCAAAGACCTTGGGGAGTTCTCTTCGCGGCGTCAGCAATGGGGGCCGTGTTCCTGATCTCACAATCACCTTTGCTCGCCGAGAGATCGCTCAGTAGTGGTGGGGAGGGGTCCCTACAGTACCGCTACGCTGTATTCGACCGAGGCCTCGAAATGTTGTTCGATACCTTGCCTCTCGGAAGTGGGTTCGGGACGTCCGTTTACCTGTTCACTGAGCGCTACGGAGCGATACTGGAGAATTCGCTCCTTCAGTTGCTCATCTCGGGCGGAGTCTTTGCCGTTCCCGTAATCCTGTGGGTCGCTCTGCACTTACGGGTCGGGATTCGGGGCTCGGCTGTCGGCGCAATCGCTGGCATGTTGGCATTCACCGTCTCAATCGGCAATTACAACGGCCTCGAGGGCAACCCTGCACTCCTAATTATTCTGGGCCTGTGCATGTCAATGGCCGCTGCGTCAGGGCCAGAGTCCAAGATTGAAGCACAGCCCAGGATAGTTGAGCGATGAAGCGAGAAGCGCCACCAGCATTGAATCAGTGTATGTCGACAACGCCACTTCGTGTCTCGCGCCGTGCCGTGTTGAGTGCTTCGGGGCTTGCGGGCCTCCACCTATTGTTGGGGAGGGGGCAATCCGCGTGCGCAGTCGCAGAATTCGAGGAAAGTTGTGGCTCAGGGGCTCCGATCTTCAGTGCCGACGTCGGCTTAAAGGGCCTTAGCGCATATTCCCATGTGATCCATCCCGAGACAGTGTCGGTGGTCGAAGACCCGACGGGAGTCGACGAGATGGTCTTGCGCTGCACTGTGCCCGACTCAGCAGTCGGGCCGACCGACAATCCTAGGGCGCAATTGGAGCCTCCGGGCTCATTACGGAACGGCGACACCTTTTACTTCGGCTTTGCGATTCTGTTGCCCGCTGACTTCCCGTCGCGACTGCCGCCGTCCGACGGTCGAGATGTCCCGTTCATCAACGTCTGCCAGCTTTACGGTCCGCCATACGGGGGGTCCCCACCCTTCAAGCTAGGGGTGTCCACGAGGGAGAAAATGCTTTCTTGGAAGAGGGCGGATGCCTCTGGGGTAGGCTATGGCCAAGCTTGTTTCATCCCCTACAAGACCGATGAATGGCTCTACATTCGAGGCAAGATCCGACTGTCCTCTGAGCCCTATAGGGGTTTCGTTGCGCTGCAATATAACCTCACCGGCCGATCAGAATCATGGCAATACGCGGACCTACAACCAGGACGGGGGGAGTCCGCTCCTCATGGCGGGAGGTTGTATGCGCGAACGCTGACCACTAATGCAGTGGGGCCGAATCGATTCGACATTATGCTGTATCGACGTAGAGGACTGTGGGACTCCGTAACTGCATATTTCAAGAGACATCAGATGAGCCTTCAGGTGATCGACCCGACCCACCCAGCATAAAGGGATCGCGCGCACTAAAGATCATTAACGGCGGAAGTTCCGGGCTCTGGTGATCGTCGGTTGGATGCTGCTGACAGGCGCCGCGGCCTGCGCTATCCCGGTGGCATGCGCTATGCCCAGGGCGGCGGGCTGACCGCTGATGAGCGGGCCCGGCGAGAACAGGTGCGGCTGGCCGCGGCCAACTGGATCGAGGAGGGCGCCTCCGACCAGGAGGTCGCCACCCGGTTGCGGGTCACCCGGATGTCGGCCAACCGCTGGCGGCGCGCGCTGGCCGACGGCGGTCGGCCGGCGCTGGCGTCGAAGGGAGCCGGTGGGGCCCGCTGTCGGCTCAGCCCCACCCAACTGAACGAGCTGCAGGTCTTGCTCGACGCCGGCCCGGCGGCGTGGGGCTGGGCCGATCAGTGCTGGACGCTGCCGCGCATCGCCGCCGTCGTGCGCGAACGCTTCGGCGTGGACTACACCCTGCCCGGAATGGACCTGCTGCTGCACCGCATGGGCTGGAGCGTGCAGGTCCCGGCCCGCCAAGCGGCCGAGCGCGACGAGGAGCGGATCGCCGCCTGGCGGGAGGAGACCTGGCCGGCGATAAAACGACCGCGGCGGACCTGGGCGCCTGGCTGGTCTTCGAAGACGAGTCCGGCCAGGGGCTGAGGCCGCCGAAGGGACGCACCTGGGGCCGGCGCGGCCGCACGCCGGTGGTCCGGGTGACCGCACAGAACGCGCCACGGCTGTCGGTGGCCGCGCTGGTGGCCGTGAAGCCGGCCCACCGGCCGCGGCTGATCCACCGCACCCATCGACCGCGACGGCGCGGAAGCGGCGGGCGCAAGGGCTTCACCGAGGCCGACTACGCCAACCTGCTCGACGCCGCCCACTCCCAGCTCGGCGGGCCGATCGTGCTGGTCTGGGACAACCTCAACACCCACACCAGCGCCGCGATGACCGAGCTGATCGCGGCCCGGCCGTGGCTGACGGTGTTCCGGCTGCCGCCCTACGCCCACGAGTTCAACCCGGTGGAGCCGGTGTGGGCGCATCTGAAGCGGTCGCTGGCCAACCTGACCAAACACAGCCTCGCCGAGCTGACCGCGCTGGCGAAGACCCGCCTGAAGCGGATGCAGTACCGCCCCGTCCTGCTGGACGGCTTCCTCGCCAGTACCGGGCTCGAGTTCGGCCCGTTCCTGAACACCAGCCGTTAATGATCTTTAGCAGTAGTCCAGGAAGGCATACTGCCGATGACAGTGAGCGGCGGCCCGCAGAGCGGAGCATTGCAATCACTTGAAGTCACTTAGATGGGCGGCGAGCTTATCGTCGCGCAGCTGCCCCCACAGGGCCGCCGCACGGCCATCGTCGAGGTACTGCACCTGGCGGCCCGCCTCCGTTCCCGAGCCAGCCAGGGGGGCGGTGAGGAACTCCGGGTCTCCCACTGCGCGAAACTCCCACGCGGTGGCCACGAGGGCCTCGTCGGCCAGGCTCTCGTCCACCCGGATGGCGTCCGTGACGGAACCTAGCAGGCTGCCCAAGTCACCGAAGTCGGTCAGAGCGTCGCGCTGCGCGATGCGATCGAACAGCGCCTGCCCCACCCGCTGCTGCCTCCCCGCAGCGCCGGCGCGGCTTCCGGCGCTAGCGTCACGTAGGTAGGCAAGCGCCTCCGCGCCGCTCATCTCCTGCGGCCCGGAGGCGAAGGACCGGCCCTGGCTGCTGTAGGGCTCGGGCACGTCCACCGTGATCCCGCCGAGGGTGTCCACTACCGAGCGGAGGCCGGCGTAGTCGAGCTCGGCGTAGTGGTCCACCCGCACGTCGGTCAACGTCTCCACCGCGCCCACGGCACCTGCCGGCCCTGCATCGCCGAAGGCGTCCTCTATGGTCGTCGAGCTCTCGGCCACCCAGGTGTCCAGAGGGATCGACACCACCTGCGCGTGCTGCCGGTCGCCAGTGAGCCGGAGCAGCAGGGCCGCCTCCGCCCGGGTGGTACCCGTCGTCCGGTCCGACGGGTCCACGCCCACCACAAGGAAGGTGAGCGCCTCCGTGGTGGCCGCCGGCGGGCGCCCCGCCTCGGCGGGGAATGGGTCCTCCAGGCGCGCCACGTCCTCCGCCACGCCCTGGACCCGCAGTGTGCCCAGCCCGATCACCAGGCCGGCCCCCACCACTAGGGCGCCGACCAGGCCGATGATCACCTTCCGCAGACGCGAGCGCTCGGCGGCCACCCGCGCGCGCCGCTGCTCCGACCGGGAGGGCTGGCGCCCCTCCCGCCGAGCGGGCACCGACGGGACGTAGTCGGCGGGGGCGTGGCAGGCCTCCTCCGGCGCGCGGTGCCGGGGGCCGGCCTCCTCTGCCACGCGCCCCATCCTGGGCGGTGTGGAGATCGACTGCCACTTTCCGTAGCGGACTTCTCACGAATTCGGGTCGACGCAGGGGACGTCCCGGGTTCGACCCGGCCGCGTCCCCGCGGCGCTGCGGCGTCGCCACCACCACCACGAGACGCCGCCCACGAAGACGGCCAGCATGAGCGCCCCCTCGACCAGCAGCCCACCGGTCGAGGTGGCCCAGCCCGACAGCCACCCGGCCGAGGCGCCCACGCCCACCTGCAGCACCGACCCGGGCACGATGCCGAGCGCCGTGCCCAGCGCGTAGGGCACCAGCCGGATCCCGGTCAGCCCGGCTGCGTAGCTGGTCAGCGTGAAAGAGAGCGGCGAGAGGCGGACCAGCAGGACGGCGACGAAGCCGCCATCGCCGAGCCGGCGGTCCACCGCCGCCAGCCGCCGGCCGGCCAGCCGGGTGACCGCGTCGCGGCCCAGCGCCCGGCTCAGCCCGAAGGCGGCCAGCCCGCCGAACACGCCCCCGGCGACGGCGACGACCAGGCCGGTCCAGAACCCGACGACGGCGCCGAGCAGCAGCGACAGCGCCGTCCGCGGCACCGGGCCGACCAGCGCGAGGGCCGCCCCGAGCACGAGCAGGACCACCCCGAGGGGACCGGTCCCGTCGAGCCAGGACCGCACCGCCGCCGCGCTCGGCAGGTCGACGACGAGCACCGCCACGACCGCCGCAGCCAGGACGGCGAGCAGGACCGCTGCCCGCACCCCCGCCCTCCGCACCCCGCCCATGGTGCCGGAGGCGCCCCCGGCCCCGGCTGGCCCACTCGGCACACTGGGTCGGATCCCCGCCCGCCGTCCGAGGAGCACCATGCGCCCGCCCGCGCCCACCCGGCCCGCGCCGGTCCTCTGCGCGCTGCTCTGCCTGCTCCTCGCCGCCTGCACCGGCCCGTCGTCGATGTCGTCCACCGCCGGCTCGTCGTCCCCGGCGTCCTCCAGCGCCGCCCCGACGACGACCGCGCCGACGACGCCGGCGCTCCCGGCCGACGCACCGCTCGACCAGCAGGTCGACGCCGCGCTCGCCGGCCTCGACCGCCGGGCGCAGGTGGCGCAGCTGTTCGTCGTCGGCGTGCAGCTCGACGACCTCGACGCTGGCGACGCCCTCGTGGACGACGGCGTCGGCGGCGTCTTCCTCGCCGGCCGATCGCAGGCCGCGGCCGAGGACCTCGCCGCGGTCACCGGCCGCTGGGCCGGCGCGGCACCCGGCCCCCGCCCGTGGGTCGCCGTCGACCAGGAGGGCGGTCAGGTGCAGGCGCTGCAGGGGCCCGGGTTCGAGCGGCTGCCAGCCGCCGCGGACCAGGGCCGGCTGCCTCCCGACCAGCTCGCCGCGCTGGCCGACGGGCTCGGCACCTCGCTGGCCTCGGCGGGCGTCGACCTGGATCTCGCGCCGGTGGCCGACGTCGTCCCGGCCGGCACCGAGACCGACAACGACCCGATCGGCGCCTTCGGCCGGCAGTACGGCAGCACCGCCGCCGACGTCGTCCCCGACGTCCGCGCCGTCGTCGACGGCCTGGCCGCCCACGGCGTCACCGCCACGCTCAAGCACTTCCCCGGCCTGGGCCTGGTCGGCGAGAACACCGACGAGGTCGCCGGCGTCACCGACCCGGTCACCACCGCCGACAGCGAGCAGGTGGCCGCGTTCGGCGAGCTGGCCGCCTCCCCCGCCGAGCCGTTCGTCATGGTCTCCTCGGCCACGTACCCGGCCCTCGACCCGGCCGCGCCGGCCACCTTCTCCCCCACCGTGATCCGCACGCTGCTGCGCGGCTTCCTCGGCTTCGACGGCGTGGTCGTCACCGACGACGTCGGCGTGGCGGTGGCGTTCCAGGACGTGCCGCCCGGCGACCGCGCGACCCGGTTCCTCGAGGCCGGCGGCACGCTGGTGCTCACCGTGGACGCCGGCGTCCTCCCGGCCATGGTCGACGCCGTCCTCGCCCGCGCGGAGGCCGATCCTGCCTTCTCCGCCACCGTCGACGCCGCGGTCCGCACCGCGCTGACCGCCAAGGCGCGCGCCGGCCTGCTCGCCTGACGGTGCGGCGCCCGCGGAGAACTACCGGGCCAGGGCGGTGAGCTTGGTGACCGCCAGCATCGCCAGCACCCACCCGGTCAGGACGAAGAGGTCGCCGAGGTGGAGCCCGTGCGTCGTCGTCAACCGCACGAGGACGGGGCCGTCGTTGATGTACCGGCCGGTCACCAGCAGGAACATGAACCCGGAGAGGACCGCCGCCACGAGGAGGGCGCAGAGCCAGCGGAGCACTCCACGACGGTAGCCGCAGGTTCGGCCCGGACAGCGGACGGACGACCCCATCCCCACCGATCGAGGCTCCCCGTGCGTCCGTACGGGCGAGCGCCGTCCGCCCGGGGGATCCCCGCGGCGGTTGGACTCAAGCAGCACGGTCGTGCGGCCGTTGATCGTGCACGACGGGACGGCGTGTCCCCATCCCCCGCACGTCCGACCGGAGGCACGACATGACCCGCACCGGCCGCTCCGGCACCGGCAGCCGGACCCGCCGCCGCGTCGGCGTCGTGCTGGCGGCCACCGTGTTCCTGCTCGGCGCCGGCGTGTCCACCGCGTCGTGGCTGGCGGTCGGCACCGGCGACGGCGCGGCCCGCGCCGCCACGGTGCAGAACCTGGGGGTGTCCGCCGCCGTCCCCACCGCGACGCTCTACCCGAAGCCCTCCGGCGGCTACGGCTCGACGACCGCCGGCACGGTCGTGGCCACGGTCAGCAACCCGAACGTCTTCGCCGTCGACCTGACCACCGCCTCGCTGGGCACGGTCACCGTCGTCCCGCTGGCGGGCCGGACCTGCGCGGCGGGCAGCGTCGTGCCCAGCCAGTCCTCCGTCGTCCTGTCCCCCGCCGTCCGCGTGCCCGCCGGGTCCGGCGGCGTGCAGGTCACCGTCCCCGGCGCGCTGGAGATGCTGGCCAACGCCGACGACGGCTGCCAGGGCGCCTCCTTCAGCGTCGCCCTCACCGTCTCCGGCGTCCTGGTCTGACCGTCCGGCCCTCGGGAGGGACGCCGTGACGCGCGCCGCCTGCCGGCTGCTGCTGGTGGCCGCGCTGCTCGTGCCGGCCGTCCCGGCGCAGGCGGCCTGGAGCGTCCCCGGCTCGGGCACCGGCGCCGCCCGCGCCGGGAAGCTGGTCTCCGCGGCGGCCCCGTCGGTCACCGGCAGCGGCCCGGCAACCTCGCGCACGTTCACCGTCACCTGGCCCGTGCCGCCGGCCGGCGGGGTCCCCGTCACCGGCTGGCAGGTCACCCGCGACAGCAGCCTGCTCGGTGCCGGCCTGGTCTCCAGCGGCACCTGCGCGGGCTCGTCGGCCAACGGCGTCCCCGGTGTCGCCCACCCGGCCAGCGACGGCACCCGGCTGTCGTGCACCGACGTCGCCACGGTCTCGGTGGGCACCGTCCGCTACACCGTCACGCCGGTCAACGTCCGCTGGGTCGGCCCGCCCTCGCCCTGGTCCCCGGCGACCGCCTGAGGGCCTCGCGGAGCGACCGGCCTCCCTCCTGTGAGTGGTCCCGGCCCGCCGCCGGGTGTGCGCCCGCTCCCCGTCGGCCGATGCCTCCGGCATGACGATCACGCACAACCCCGTCGCCCCCGTCGCACCGCCTGCAGCCGCGGTCGAGGACGGCTGCGCCGCGCTGCTGCCCGGACGGGTCACCGTCCTCACCGAGCTGGCCGGGCGGCTGGCCGACCCCGCCCGGCGGCCCGGCGCGCTCCTCGTGGTGGGGCTGCTCCGCCGCGACGACACCTGGCCCACGGCGGCGTCGGCGCTCGACGCGACGACGCGCCTGGTGGCCGCCTCGCTGCGCGGCGACGACTGGATCGGCCGCTCGGGCCCGACGGAGTTCGCCGTCCTCGTCGAGGGCTCGCCGTCCGACGCCGACACGGTGGCCGCCCGGCTCACCACCCAGGTCGCCTCACTGGGCTTCCCCGGCCTGGGGGCGGGCGCGGGCATCGCCGTCCTCGAGCACGGCGTCGCCGCGACCGAGACGCTGCGCCGCGCCACGCTGAGCCTGACCACCGCCCGCTCGGGCGGCGCCGGCACCGTCATCCGCTACAGCGGCGTCCGCTGACCCTCCCCCGGCCGGCGTCCGCAACGGGGCGGACGCACCGAGGGCCAGGGCGGCTCAACGAGGCCGGCTCCCGTGCCAGGCGACCTCCAGCACCACCGCCGGCAGCTACTCCAGGGAGACGTTCCCCACGGTTGCATTGCGCACAACGGAACCTGTGTTGTACACAAGAGCCGATCCGTGTCTCGAACCACCGGGAGGGTCCGACCCGGACCACGGATCCCCAGCACCGGGGAAAGGCACGACGTGAACGCAGTACGGAACGGGCCGCTGGACACGCGGCTCTTGCCGGCACGACGTCACGCCGGGGAGACCGCGGCCGCGTCACGCACCGAGCTGGCCGCACAGGCCGCCGGCCTCGGCACGTTCGACTGGGACCTCCAGACCGGGGTCCTCGACTGGGACGAGCGCTGCCTGGCGCTGTTCGGGCACGACGCGACGACCTTCGACCGCACCATCGACGGGTTCGTCTGCCGCCTGCACCCGGACGACCGCGACGACGTGGCGGAGGCCATCCAGCACGCCCTCGACACGTGCGGCGACTTCCAGGCGGTGTACCGCGTCTGCCTGCCGGGCGGCGCCCTCCGCTGGGTCACCGCCCGGGGCCGCGCCCTGTGCGACGCCGGTGGCGCGGCCACCCGGCTGCTGGGCGTCGCGTGCGACGCCACCGGGCAGCGCGGTGACGACCTCGGGGTGGCCCGGGTCCTCGACGCCATGCCCGCCGGCTTCTACTCGCTGGACCCCGACTGGCGCTTCACCCACGTCAACGCCGAGGCCGAGCGGCTGCTGGGCCACTCCCGGGCCGACCTGCTCGGCCAGGTCATCTGGGACGCCTTCCCCGCGGCGGTCAACTCGGTGTTCGAGGAGAGCTACCGCCGCGCGGTCGACACCGGCCGGCCGGTCTCCTTCGACGCGTACTACCCCGCCCCGCTGGACGGCTGGTACGAGCTGCGCGCCTGGCCCACCGACGACGGGCTGTCGGTCTACTTCCTCGAGGTCACCGACCGGGTGCGCGCGCAGGAGGAGCTCCGCCGGGCCGCCGAGCGGGTGGCGACCGTGGCCCGGATCAGCACCGAGCTGGCCGGGTCGATGGACGCCGAGGTGGCCACCGGGCAGGTGCCCCGCCTCGCCGTCCCGGTGCTGGCCGACGCGTGCATCGTCAGCGTCCTCGACCCGCAGGGCCGCGCGTCCTCCGCGAGCACCTGGCACGCCGAGGAGACGGCCCGCGAGCTGCTGGACCGCTACGCGCGGTCCCGCCTGGCCGCGCTCCCCACGCTCCCCACGGTCTCCCGCGCCATCTCCACCGGGCAGGCCGTGCAGCTCACCGGCGCCGAGGCCCTGGCCGCGACCCCGGCCGGGGAGCCGCGAGAGCTGCTGAGCCGGCTGGCCCCGAGCGCGGCCCTCGCCCTGCCGCTGCGCGGGCGTGGGCACACCCTCGGCCTGCTGACGCTGCTCTACACCGGCGGCCGCGTCCCGACCGCCGAGGAGGTGGCGACGCTGTCCGACGTCGCCGACCGCCTCGGCACCGCCCTGGACAACGCGCGCCTCTACGGCACCCAGCGGCAGCTGGCGCTGGAACTGCAGCGCTCGATGCTCACGGCGCCACCCGAGCCCGACCACGCCGAGATCGTCGTGCGCTACCTCCCGGCGGCCGAGGGCGCCGCGGTGGGCGGCGACTGGTACGACGCCTTCCTGCAGGCCGACGGCGCGACGACGCTGGTGATCGGCGACGTCGTCGGCCACGACAGCGCCGCGGCCGCGACCATGGGCCAGCTGCGCAGCCTGCTGCGGGGCATCGCGATCGGCACCGGCGAGGGCCCGGCCGCCGTCCTCGGCGACCTCGACCGAGCCATGGCGCTGCTGCAGCTCGGCTCCCTGGCCACCGCCGCCGTCGCCCGCTTCGAGCAGACGCCCGAGGAGATCGACCGCGGCGTCACCCGGATGCGCTGGTCGAACGCCGGCCACCCGCCGCCGGTGCTCATCACCCCGGACGGCGCGGTCTCGGTGCTCCGGGGACCTCGCGCCGACCTGCTGCTCGGGGTGGACCCGGACGCCCCGCGCCGCGAGTCGGTCGCCGTCCTGGAGCGGGGCTCGACCGTGCTGCTCTACACCGACGGCCTGGTCGAGCGGCGCGACGCCGACCTCGACGACGGCCAGACCCGGCTCGCCACGGCGCTGGCCGACCTCGGCGGTCTGCCGTTGCAGCAGATGTGCGACCGGCTCGTCGAGCGCATGGTCGACGGCCACCCGACCGACGACGTCGCGCTGGTCGCCGTGCGCCTGCACCGGCAGGACCGCCCCCGGCCGGCGTCGGCGGGCCGGCGACGTGTCCCCGACCTGGTGCCGCCGGACCCCGCGTCGTCCTGACGCCGAGCGCCCGGGTCAGCGGGTGACGGTCGGCGCGTGCCCGTTCTGCGCGACCTGCTGGCCGGCCTCGCGGGCGGCGAGCCGCTCGCGCTGCGGGACGACGGTGTACTTGGGGTCCTTGGCGCTGGCCATCCCCGCCTCGAAGACGCCGAAGCGGGTGAGCAGCGACCCGGTCGCCAGCAGCGTGCCCGAGACGACGGCGCCGAGCCGGGTGCGCCCGCCGAGGATCGCCAGCCCCATCCCCGACGCCGTGCACGCCCGCGCCGCGCGCATCAGCACGCCCGCGCGACCGATGCGGTACGGCTCGGACACGATGCTGCCGCTGTGCTCGACCCGGCGCAGCGCCGCCAGCTCGATGCCGGCCCCGATGATCCCCATCTTGCGCGCCGGCGCGGCCTCGTCCAGCGGCGTGAGCGCCATGCAGAGCCCCCCGCCGGCGGCCATGCCGGACGCGCCGAAGACGAACGGCAGCTCCCGGTGCGCGGCGTGCCACGACGGGACGGCGGTGTTGGCGAACAGCACCCCGGTGTAGGTGGCCAGCGGGCCGCCGAACAGCGCCGCCACCACCCCGCCGAAGCGCTTCAGGCGCGGGAACCAGCCCAGCACCTCCACCGCCGCGGTCGCGCTGGCCGCCGCGCTGAATGGCGCCAGGATGTAGGAGCCGATCGACAGCGGGGACGTCGGCTTGATGACCCGCAGCATGTGCAGGAACCGCTCGGGCCGGCCGAGGTCGTGGATCAGGAACGCGACCGAGGCGAGCGCCGCGCCCCCGGAGAGGTAGCGGGAGTTGCGGGTGAGCGTCGGCCGGTCGCTGAGGTCGGCCATCGCCCCCAGGATCGACGAGGTCCCGGCCGCGCCGCCGAGGAAGAGGTAGAGCGGCACGTCCGGCGACTTCCACACCGGCGGCTTGATGATCGGGCGGCCGTAGTAGGAGGTGAACTGGGCCTCCTCGACCATCGCCACCTCACCGCCGGGGCGGCCGCCGCCGCGCCGGCGACGCCGCTTCTGGCGCTGCTGCGCCGGCGGCCCGTCCGCCCGGCGCCAGCCGGCGCCGGGCGTGGTGATCCCGTCGGTCACGTCCCCTACCTCCGCGAGCCGAGGACGGCCGACAGCGCCACCCCGACGATCATGGCCGCCGCGGCCGCGGCGGACCGCCACATCGCCGGCAGGTCGCGCGTGGTGACCACCGGGTCCGGCGGCAGGCCGTAGACCTCCGGCTCGTCGAGCAGCAGGAAGAACGCCCCCGCGCCGCCGACGCCGTCGTCCTCGTCGCGACCGTAGAGCCGCGCGGTCTCCACACCCTGCGACTTCAGCGTAGCCAGCCGCGCGTCGGCGCGGGCCTGCAGCTCGTCGAGGTTGCCGAACTGGATCGACTGGGTCGGGCAGGCGGTCGCGCACGCCGGCTGCAGGCCGTCGGTCAGCCGGTCGTAGCACATCGTGCACTTGAAGACCCGGCCGTCGCCCTTGCGCTGCTCGATGACGCCGTACGGGCACGACGGGACGCAGTAGCCGCAGCCGTTGCAGATGTCGCCCTGGACGACGACGGTGCCGAACTCGGTGCGGAACAGCGCGCCGGTCGGGCAGACGTCGAGGCACCCGGCGTGCGTGCAGTGCTTGCACACGTCGGAGCTCATCAGCCAGCGGATCTGCTTGTCCGACCCCGACTGCCCGGTCTGCGGGTCGAACTCCGACAGCGCCTCGGCGTTGAGCACGCTGGACTGCTGCGCGTGCGCCAGGCTCTCGTCGTTCGCGCCGTCGGCGACCGAGCGTCCGGCGTCCTGCCGGTCGTCCCCCGGCCGCCCGAAGGTCGGCATCGGCAGGTCGACGGTGCGGGTCTGCTCGATGAAGGCCACGTGCCGCCAGGAGTTGGCGCCCAGCTGCCCGGTGTTGTCGTAGGACATCCCCGAGAGCCCCATGGTGTCGCGCACGCCGTGCGCGTCGTCCATCGGCAGGGTGTTCCACTCCTTGCAGGCCACCTCGCAGGCCTTGCAGCCGATGCACACCGAGGTGTCGGTGAAGAAGCCGACCCGCGCGGGGTGGTCGGTGTCGTAGCCGGCCTCGGCCTGGACGTCGGGCAGCGGCCCGAACAGCCGGTTCTCCGGGTCCCGCCCGGTGAAGGCCGGGCTCGCCGAACTGACCTGGGTCACGCCGGCCTCCTCCCTCGTGCTCCGGTCCTCACAGCGTCGACCCCTCGCCGGCGTTCGCCTCGACCGGGTCGCGGCCGTTGACCCCGACCCGCCCCGACGGCACCCCGGCCCGCCGCCGGTAGCCCTCCACGAAGTCGATGAGCTCCGGGCCGCGCGGGCGCCGTCCCGGCCGGATGTCGGCGGTGCTGACCTTGTCCTCCTGGATGTGGGTGTTCGGGTCGAGCACGATCCCGAGCAGGTCGTTGGCCCCGTCGCCGGTCGAGATGCCGCTGTAGGACCAGTGGTAGGGCATCCCGATCTGGTGCACGACCTGGCCGTCGCGCAGCCGGATCGGCCGGATCCGCTCGGTGACCAGCACCTTCGCCTCGATCGCCGTCCGCGAGCTGACCAGCGTGGCGAACTCGCCGTTGGTCAGGCCGCGCAGCTCGGCGAGCTCGGGGCTGACCTCGACGAAGAACTCCGGCTGGAGCTCCGACAGGTAGGGCAGCGTGCGGCTCATCCCGCCGGCGGTGTGGTGTTCGGTGAGCCGGTAGGTGGTCACCTGGAACGGGAAGACGTCCGACAGCGGCGGGTTCTCCCGGTTCCACGGCCCCTCGATGTGCTCCAGCGTCGGGTTGGCCTGCTGCTTGTACAGGGCGTTCTCGACGACGGACTCGGCCGGCTCGTAGTGCGTCGGCAGCGGGCCGTCGACCACGCCCGCCGGCGCGAACAGCCATGCCTTGCCGTCGCCCTGCATGACGAACGGGTCGGCCCCGCCGATCGCGTCCTGCGCCTTGGCCCCCTCCGGCGGCACGTAGTCCGGCCGCTTGGTCGCCTCGAAGTCCGGGTTGTCCGGGCCGGTCCAGCGACCGGCCTCCTCGTCCCAGTACACGTACTTCTTGCGCTCGCTCCACGGCTTGCCGTCGGGGTCGGCCGACGCGCGGTTGTAGAGGATCCGCCGGTTGTACGGCCAGGCCCAGCCCCACTCGGAGGCCACCGGACCCTGCTCGCGGCCGGGCTTGCGGCGCGCGGACTGGTTGACCTCGTCGGCGTAGACGCCGGAGTAGATCCAGCAGCCGCACGTCGTCGACCCGTCGTCCTCGAGGTCGAGGTAGCCCGACACCGCGCGCCCGTCGGGGCCGACGCCGTTGATCTCCCGCAGGACGGCCTCGGCGCTGGGCTCCTGGTCGTGCCCGTGGGTCGGGTAGTCCCAGGTGAGGTCGAGCAGCGGGCGGTCGCGCGGGTCGGTGGAGTCGGCCAGCCGCTCGCGCAGGATGCGACCGAGGTGGAAGTAGAACCACAGGTCGCTCTTGGCGTCGTTCGGCGGCTCGACGGCCTTGTGCCGCCACTGCAGCAGCCGCTGCGTCTGGGTGAAGGTCCCCTCCTTCTCCGCGTGCGTCGCCGCGGGCATGAAGAAGACCTCGGTGCCGATCGTCTCGGGCGCCAGCTCGCCGGTCTCGATCTCCGGCGACTCCTTCCAGAAGGTCGCCGACTCGATCATCTGCAGGTCGCGGACGACCAGCCAGTCGAGGTTGGCCAGCCCGAAGCGGTTCATCCGCCCGTTGGGGTGCCCGACCGTCGGGTTCTCCCCGACCAGGAAGTAGCCGGAGACCTTGCCCTGGATCATGTCGGCGATCGTGCGGTAGGAGCTGTGGTCGCCGTCGATCTTCGGCAGGTGGTCGAAGCAGAAGTCGTTCTCCGGCGTCGCGGCCTCGCCCCACCAGGCCTTGAGCAGGCTCACCGTGTAGGCCCGCTTGTTGCCCCAGAAGCCGGCCTTGCCGGCCGCGTCGGCGCAGTACTCGTCGAGGCTCCCGTGCTGCAGCGCGTGCGGCATGGGCAGGTAGCCCGGCAGCAGGTTGTACAGCGTCGGGACGTCGGTCGAGCCCTGGATGCTGGCGTGCCCGCGCAGCGCCAGGATGCCGCCGCCGGGACGGCCGATGTTGCCCAGCAGCGTCTGCAGGATCGAGCAGGTGCGGATGTACTGCGCGCCGACGCTGTGCTGCGTCCAGCCCACCGAGTACACCCACGCCGTCGTCCGGTCGCGGCCGCTGTTCTCGGTCACCCAGCGGGCGACCTGCAGGAACACCTCCGGCTCGACGCCGCAGACCTCGGCCACCATCTCCGGCGTGTAGCGGTCGAAGTGCCGCTTGAGGATCTGGAACACCGAGCGCGGGTGCTGCAGCGTCTCGTCACGCTTGGGCTTGGCCGCGATCGGCGGGCCGCCGCTGCCCGACGCCTGGGCGTGGTCGGTCTTCTTGACCTCCGGGTGCTGCTCCCGCCGGTCCTGCTCGGCGGCACCGGCCGGGTCGTCGGAGCCGGAGTGCGGCGGCTCCTCGAACTCGTACTGCCAGCTGGCCTCGTCGTACTGGTTGTTCTCCGGGTCGAAGCCGGAGAACAGGCCGTCGAGGTCCTCGGAGTCGACGTAGGACTCGCCCACCAGCGCCGCGGCGTTGGTGTAGGCGACGACGTACTCCTTGAAGTACAGGTCGTTGTCGAGCACGTAGCGGATCAGCCCGCCGAGGAAGGCGATGTCGGTGCCGATGCGCAGCGGCACGTGCAGGTCGGCGATCGCGCTGGTGCGGGTGAACCGCGGGTCGACGTGGACGATCTTCGCTCCACGCGCCTTGGCTTCACTCACCCACTGGAAACCCACCGGGTGGCACTCGGCCATGTTCGAACCCTCGATGACGATGCAGTCGGAGTTCGCGAGGTCTTCCTGGGAGTTCGTGGCGCCGCCACGACCGAACGAGGCACCCAGACCGGGCACCGTGGCGGAGTGCTATATGCGCGCCTGGTTCTCGATCTGGATCGCGCCCATGGCGCTGTAGAGCTTCTTCATGAGGTAGTTCTCCTCGTTGTCGAGGGTCGCCCCTCCGAGGCTCGCCAACCCCATGGTGCGGTTCACGCGCTTGCCGTCGTTCTCGTCCTGCCAGCCCTTGCGGCGGGCCTCGAGGACCCGGTCGGCGATCATGTGCATCGCCGTGTCGAGGTCGAGGTCCTCCCACTCCGTCCCGAACGGACGGCGGTACTTCACCGTCGTCACGCGGGTCGGGCTGGTGACCAGCTGCTTGCTGGCGCTGCCCTTGGGGCACAGCCGGCCGCGGCTGATCGGCGAGTCCGGGTCGCCCTCGATCTGGACGATCTGCTCGTCCTTGACGTAGATCCGCTGGCCGCACCCGACCGCGCAGTACGGGCACACGCTGCGCACGACGCGGTCGGCGGTGGCCGTGCGGCTCACCACGCCCTCCGTCGCCTTGCTGCGCGCGGCCGCGCCGCGGCCGAGGGGGTCGGGGCCGGTCAGCTGCCGGAACACCGGCCATGCGTCGAGCCAGGTCTTCACGGCGTGAACTGTGCCACCACGCGGCGGATCCGGCGCGCGGATGGCACCGGACGGTGCCGGACGGGATCGTCCGGTCCCGTCCGGCGGGCGCCGGCCGAGCTCGGGGACGTACCCAGGGGCGCCGTTGCGGGTGTTCCTCGTGCAGTACCGGTGCTGCAGCGCCCGCAGTGCACGAGGGATCCCGGCAGTGCAGCACAGACGGCGACGTCGCGGGACCCGAGTCAGCAGCCGCCGGCGAGGTGCTGCTGCGCGAGCCGCCTCGGCGCCCTGGCCAGCCAGGCCTCGGAGACCAGCTCGGCGACGTCGATCTCCTCGAGCCGCACCAGCACCGCGGGGTACCCGTCGGAGTGCGGCGTCGTGAAGTAGACGGCGGGGTCGACGGCGACCAGGGCCAGCTCGGCACCCTCGTCGGGCACAGCCGCGCCCAGGACCGGACCGACCGGGGCGTCCCCGAGGTGCTCGAGGTCGGCCCGCCGCAGCGGGCGCTCCCACACGAACCCCCTGCCGCGCACCTCCCACGACGCCGAGCCCCACGAGACGCCCTCGCTGGTCTCGGGCAGGGCGAGGGCCAGGCGCCGCACGTCCGCCCAGGTGGCCACGCCGCAGGCTGGCGCCGGGTGTCTCGCGCGGGCGTCGGTGCGCCTCCCGCCGGCACGCCCGGCTCCCCGGACGTGCCCGGGGCCGCTACGGCGCCGCGGCCCGCGGTGCCCGCGGGGGCAGGGCGACGCCGCACGCGGCCAGCCGCTCACGCAGCCGCGCCGCCTCCCGGCGGCGCTGCTCGGCGCGCCGTCTCAGCACCGCGCGCTGCCGGGGCTCGGCCCGCGCGGCCTTGAGCTCCAGCACCGCGGCGGTCTCCAGGTGCAGCGCCATGCGGCGCAGCTCCCCCGACAGCTCGGTCCCCGGTCGCGACAACCCCGGGTCTTCTCCCGCTGAGGTCATGGCAGCGATGGTGGGACCCGCCGGGCCGGGCCGCACCCGGAACGCCCTCGCGTCCCGGACGGGGGACGACGACGCGGAGGCGTCGGTGCCCGGGTCGATACTGGTCCGGTGGGCGGGATCGGACTGCACTGGCTGGGCCACTCGACGGTCCGCGTCGAGCTGGCGGGCAGCACCGTCCTCACCGACCCGGTGCTCACCCGCGCGGTCGGCCCGCTGCGCCGGGTCGTCCCGCTGCCGCCCCCGGCGTCGTGGGCCGGCGTCGACCTCGTGCTGGTCAGCCACCTGCACGGCGACCACCTGCACCTGCCCTCGCTGCGGCTGCTCGACCCCGGCGCGCGCGTCGTCGTCCCGCGCGGGGCCGCCGGCTGGCTGCGGTCCCGCGGCGTGCGCTGGGTCGACGAGCTGGCGCCGGGCGAGTCGCTGGTGCACGGCGGGCTGCGGGTGACCGCCGTCCCCGCGGTGCACAGCGGGCACCGGTGGGGTCCGCGGCTGACGCACGGTCCCGACACCGCCGCCGTCGGGCACCTGCTGGAGGGCGACGGGCGCACCGTCCACGCCCTGGGCGACACCGACCTCCACGACGGCATGGCCGGGGTCGGCGAGCGCGGCGTCGACGGCGGCCCGATCGACGTGTCGCTCGTGCCGGTGTGGGGCTGGGGCCCCACGCTCGGCCCGGGCCACCTCGACCCCCGGCGGGCGGCCGAGGCGGTGGCGCGGGTGCGCCCGGCGGTCGCCGTCCCGGTGCACTGGGGCACGCTCACCGTCCCGGGCGGGACGCGGCTGCCCGGGCTGGCCGCGCGGTACCGCCGGCTGCTGACCGACCCGCCGCGCGCCTTCGCCGCCGCGGTCGCCGCCCGGGGCCTACCGACCTCCGTCGTCGTGCCTGGGCTCGGCGAGCGGATCGCGCTGCCCGCCGCGGCGGGTGCGCCGTGAGCGCCACCCTGGCCTCGGGCTGGACCGACGGCTCCTCGCTCGGCTACCCGGTGGTCCTCGGCGGGGTCCTGCTCGGCTCGGTGGTGCCGGTCGTGCCCACCGGGGCGGTGGTCGGCGCGGCCGCGGCCCTGGCCACCAGCAGCGACCGGCTCGACCTGGTGCCGGTCCTCCTGCTGTCGACGCTCGGCGCGTGGCTGGGCGACGTCGTCACCTTCGCCGTCTGCCGCTCCGGCGGGCCGGCCGCGGTGCGCTGGGTGGCCCGCGGCCAGCACGCCGACCGCATCGAGGAGGTGCGCGAGCAGTTCCGCCGGCACGGCTGGCAGCTCGTCGTCATCGGCCGGCTGCTGCCCGCCGGGCGGATCCCGGTGCTGCTCGCGGCGGGCGCGCTCGCCTACCCGTGGCGGCGGCTGCTGCCGGCGTCCCTGCTGGCCGCCGCGCTGTGGGCCGTCGCCTACGCGCTGCTCGGCGTCGTGAGCGGCGGCGTCTTCGACAACCCGCTGGTGGCCACCCTGGTGGCCACCGTCCTCGTCCTGGTCGTCGGCGCGGTGCTCAACCTGGCGGGTGCGCACCGGCGACGCCGCCCCGCGCCGGAGCCGGACCGCACGTCCCGCCCGACACCGTGCGGCCCGGCGTGAGCCGGTCCTCCGACGGCGGTTCCGGTGGCCGGGTGCTCGGCCGCGGCCGGGCGACGGCGCGCGTGCTGCTCACCTGGCTGCTGACCACGCTGGCCCTCGTCGTCCTCGACCGCTGGCTCGACGGCTTCGCCATGGGTGGCTGGTGGCAGCCGCCGCTGGCCGCGCTGCTGCTCGGCCTGCTCGCCGGGGTGGTGTGGCCGCTGGTCCTGCGGGTGGTCCTGCCCGTCGCGGTGTTCACCCTGGGCCTGGGCAGCTTCCTGCTGCTGGGGGCGGCGGTGCTGGCCGTCTCCTTCGCCATCCCCGGCGTGGTCGTGGCCGACCTGCGCACCGGCGTGCTGGTCGTCGTCGCCATGGCCGCGGTGACGGCGGTGGTGAGCAGCGCGCTGGCCCTCGACGAGGACGAGGTCTTCTTCCGCCGCGCCCGGCGCCGCGCCGGCACCGCCGCGACCCTGCGGCCGTGCCCGCCCGGGGTGGTCTTCCTGCAGATCGACGGCCTCGGCGCCGACGTCGCCCGCCGTGCCGTGCGCGACGGGTCGATGCCCACGCTCGCCGCGTGGCTGCGCTCGGGCAGCCACGCGCTGACCTGGTGGCACACCGACTGGAGCTCGCAGACCGGCGCCTCGGTGTGCGGCATCCTGCACGGGTCCAACCACGACGTCGTCGGGTTCCGCTGGTACGAGAAGGACCGCGACCACGTCGTCGCGGTGTCGCACCCCGCCGACGCCGCCGAGGTGGAGCGGCGGCACTCCGACGGCCGCGGGCTGCTCGCCGGCGGCGGCGCCAGCCGCGGCAACCTGTTCAGCGGCGACGCGCCCTTCCTCAGCCTGACCATGAGCTCGCTGCCGCTGGTGGCGCCGCGGCGGGCCGGACGGCGCCGCGACCGGGTGGGCGCGGGCTACTACGCCTACTTCGCCAACCCGGTGAACGCCGTCCGCACGCTCGGGACCTCGCTCGCCGACGTCGGCCGCGAGCTCGCCGCCGCCGCCCGGCAGCGCCGGGCCGACGTCCGCCCGCGGGTCAGCCGCGGCGGCCTCTACCCGCTGGCCCGGCCGGGGACGACGGTCATCGCCCGCGACGTCGTGGTCGCCGCGATCGTGGAGGACATGCTGGCCGGGCGGCCGGCCGTGTACGCCGACTTCCTCGGCTACGACGAGGTCGCCCACCACAGCGGCGTCGAGCGCTTCGACACCCTCGCGGTGCTGCGCAGCATCGACCAGCAGATCGGCCGGCTGGCGCGCGCCGCCGAGCTCGCCCCCCGCCCGTACCACCTGGTGCTGCTCTCCGACCACGGCCAGACCCAGGGCGAGGCGTTCGCGCAGCGGTTCGGCGAGACGATCGAGGCCTTCGTCGGGCGGCACTGCGGCGGCTCCCCACCACCGGGGCAGCGCAGCGGGGAGCCCCGCGACAGCCGCCGCCCGGCCGAGGGCTGGCAGGTGGCCTCCGCGCTGGCCGAGGCCGCGTCCGGGCCCGGCGTGATCGCCCGCCGGCTGCGCGAACGGGTGGAGACCACCGGCGCCGGCGAGCACCGGCACCGCACGCCGTCGGGGCAGCCCGGCCGCGTCGCCCGGGTGGCACCGGGGGTGGTGGTCACCGTCTCCGGGCACACCGCGGGCGTCTCGTTCGCCGACCTGCCGGGCCGGGTGCCGCTGGAGGAGATCGAGCACCACTGGCCCGACCTGCTGCCGGCCCTGGTCGACCACGACGGCGTCGGCTTCCTGCTGGTGCACTCCGAGGAGCAGGGACCGGTCGTGCTCGGCCGCGACGGCGTGCACCGCCTGGCCACCGGGGAGGTGCTCGGCGAGGACCCGCTGGCGCCCTACGGCGAGCACGCCGCGGCGCTGGTGGCCCGCGTGTCGGCCTTCCCGCACTGCCCCGACGTGATGGTCAACAGCCGCTACGACCCCGAGACCGACGAGGCCTCGCCCTTCGAGCCGCACGTCGGCTCGCACGGCGGGCTCGGCGGCCCGCAGCAGCGCGGCTTCCTCGCCCACCCGCGGCAGCTGCGCGCACCCGGCGAGATCGTCGGCGCCGAGCAGCTGCACCGGGTGCTGCGCGGCTGGCTGACCGAGCTCGGCCACCCCGAGCCCGACGGCGCGGGCGCGGCCGTCGGGGCCGACAGCCCGGCCGCGCTGCGGGCGGCCGACCCCAGCCGCGTGTGACCGCCGGCCGCGAACCCCCGGCCACGGGGACGTGAACGGCACCCGCCCACCGTGGCGGTCCCGCCCGGGCGTCCCCGACAGTGGACTGATGCGACCCGACGCCCGCGCCTGGTTCACCGGCCGCACGTCCCGCGCCCGTTCCGTCGCCGACCTCGACCTCGGGGGTCTGCTGCGGGCCAAGCGCCGGACCGGCTCCGTGGTGAGCGTCGTGCTCCCCGCGCGCGACGAGGAGGCCACGGTCGGCCGGCTCGTCGGGGACCTGGTCGAGCGGTGGGTGCGGCAGGTCCCGCTGGTCGACGAGGTGCTCGTCGTGGACTCCGACTCCACCGACCGCACCGCCGAGGTCGCGCGGGCCGCCGGGGCCGGCGTCGTCGCCAGCGCCGACGTCCTGCCCGGCTGGGGGACCCGGCCGGGCAAGGGCGAGGCGCTGTGGAAGTCGCTGGCGGCCACCACCGGCGACCTGCTGGTCTTCCTGGACGCCGACCTGCTCGGTGACGTCGGCCACTACGTGCCCGGCCTGCTGGCACCGCTGCTCACCGATCCGCAGGTCGGCTACGTCAAGGGCTGCTACACCCGGCCGCTGGAGCTCGCCGGGCACACCTCCCCCACCGGAGGCGGCCGGGTCACCGAGCTGACCGCCCGGCCGCTGCTCAACGCGCTGTGGCCGGAGCTGGCCGGGTTCGTCCAGCCGCTGGGCGGGGAGTACGCCGGCCGCCGCTCGGCGCTCGAGCGGGTGCCGTTCCTGTCCGGCTACGGCGTCGAGGTCGGCCTGCTGGTCGACCTGCTGGGGCTGCTGGGCCTGTCGGGACTCGCGCAGGTGGACCTCGGCGTCCGCCGGCACACCTCGCAGGACCAGGAGGCGCTCGGCCGGATGGCCGGGCAGGTGGTGTCGGCCGTGCTGTCCCGCACGCCCGCCGGCCCCACGGAGCGCGGCGGGCTGCTCACCCAGTTCCGCAGCGACGGCGCCGGTCTCGTGCCGGTCAGCACGCCGGTCGCCGTCGACGAGCGGCCGCCGATGGTCACCGTCGCCGAGTACCGGGCGAGCCGCGCCGGCGCCGTCTGAGGTCCGGCGGCCGGCAGGCCGCAGCTCGAGCCGTGCTGCCGGCGCCCCCGGAGGTCACCGCAGCGGCGTGCCGTTGATGCCGGCGAGCAGGTCGCCGGGGGTGTCGAAGAGGGCCACGGCCCCGGCGTCGCGCAGCTCGTCGTCGCCGAAGCCGCCCGAGCGCACGACGACCGCGGGCATGCCGGCGTTCTTCGCCGCCTCCACGTCCCACACCGAGTCGCCCACCAGCACGCTGGCCGCGTCCTCGGGCTCGCCCAGCTTGCGCAGCGCCACCTGCAGCAGGTCCGGCGCCGGCTTGGTCGCCTCGACGTCGCCGCTCGTCGTCCAGGCCTCGGCGACGTCGCGGGCGTCGAGCAGGTCGAGGTAGTGGTCGACGTGGTGCGGCTTGCCCGAGCTGGCCAGCACCACCCGGTGCCCGCGCTCCCGCAGCCCGGCGAGCAGGTCGCGGGCGCCGGGCAGGGGCGCGACCTCCTCGATCATCGGGTCGACCTCGGCCACCCAGCGCTCGCGCGCCTCGTCGCCGATCCGCTCCTCCAGCTCGTCCCCGCCGATCGCCGACACCAGCTGGTCACCGCCCATGCCGATGAGCCGGTGGATGCGCCAGACGGGGAAGGTCTCCCCCAGCGACCGGAACGCCCGGTACCAGGCCAGCGCGTGCTGGTAGTTGGTGTCGACGAGCGTGCCGTCGACGTCGAGGACCGCGACGAGGGGTGAGCTCACACGGGGCCCTCTGCCCAGCGCCGGTGCGGGCGAACCCCGCCCCCGAACCGGCCCGTCCCTTGGTCCGAGCGGACGCCGTGGGTCGTCGGCCCGGAGACGGCCGTCCGGGAGCGGCCGGCCGGGGGTGCCGGCCCTCCGGGCCCTGCGTGAGCACCTGTCGCGGCCGTCGCCGACCACGTCGAGGGGCTGGCCGGTCCGGAGGGGCGCCGCCTCGTCACCGTGATGGGCTCCTCGCCGGGCCTGCAGTCCGCCGAGCGCGAGCTCGTCCACGAGACCGAGCAGCGGCTCCGGGCGGCACTGCTGGAGGCCTCGACCGGCCCCGGCGCCGAGGAGCCGTGCCCGGTCCGCCCGGAGGTGACCGCCGGCCTGGTGGCGGCCACCTGGATCGCCACCACGCGGGTGCTGGTCACCGGGCCGCGCGACCCCCTGCTCGCGCCGGAGGACGTCCCGGGGCTGACGGCGGCCCGGGAGCTGGCTGGCCGCGCGGCTGTTCGTCCGCTTCGAGGCCGACGTGACGGAGCGGTTCGTCCCCGCGCGCCACCCGGTGGCAGAGGCGCTGCGGGCCTGCTGAGCAGTGCCCGGCGGGCACGGAACAGGAGCGCACGCCCCTCGGGGCGCGCGCTCGGGGAGCCGGGCGGCTCAGCGGCGGGCGGGCTCCGCGACCGGGGCCAGGATCGGCAGCAGGACGTCGTCGACCACCTGCTCGACGTGCTCGGCCACCATCGCGCCGTCGCCCGCGGCGGTCAGCCGCTGCCACCAGAAGGCCTCGAGCACCGAGCGGAGCAGGGCCAGCCGCACGGCCGGCACCTCCTCGCCGCGGTCGGCCCAGCGCTTGCCGAGCTCGTCGACGGCCTCGGTGAGCGGGCGCACCAGCGCGGCGTCGAGCCCGGCCCGGAGGTCCTCGTCGTGCCGGGCGGCGCCGACGAGGCTGGCGACGGCGCGCTCCTCGCGGGTCAGCGGCCGCCGCCAGGACGCGACCAGGGCGGTCAGGTCACCACGCACCGACCCCTCGTCCTCGGGGACCCCGACCAGGGTGAAGCGCGCCACGGCCGAACGCGCCAGCGCCGACATCGACGGCCAGCGCCGGTAGATGCCGGCCTTGCCCGCTCGGGCGCGGGCCGCGACGCGGTCGCTGTTGAGCCGACCCCAGCCCTCCTCGGCGAGGATGTCGACGGCGACCGCGACCAGTTGCTCGGACAGCTCGGAGCTCAGCGGACGCCCCGGGGTGCCGCTCACGGGCCGGACCGTTCGTGCGTCATCAGGTTGTGCACACCCACATACTGACGTGTCATCGGAGTCACCACAACGATCCCGGCGCACCGTTCACCCGGGGGCTCCCCACGACCCCCGGTCTCAGGCACCCGCCGCGCTCTCGACGTGCACCTTCAGACCGGCGCCGTCGTCGGCGGTCCAGCCGCGGTCCCGGGCCGTCGCCAGCAGGTCCTCCCAGCGGCGGCCCCAGTCGCCCGCCCCGGCCGGCGACCCGGCCTGGGCCTCCGCGGCGGCCCGCAGTGCCGCGGCGTCCAGGACGCCGGACTCCCCGTCCTCCAGCCGTCCCAGGCCGGCCGCGCGCAGGGCCTCGTCGGCCTCCTCGTCGGTGACCTGCCCCAGGGCCAGGTGCAGCCGCGCGAGGTCGTCGACGTCGACCACCCGGACCTCGGGACGCTCGTCAGCGCCCGTCACCACCTCGACGATCATGCTCGTCTCCTCCCAGGAGCCCTCGGGGCCCTTCAGACGTGCCAGGGGAACCGGGAGAAGTCGGGGTCGCGCTTCTCCAGGAAGGCGTCCCGCCCCTCCACGGCCTCCTCGGCGGCATAGGCGAGCCGGGTGGTCTCCCCGGCGAACAGCTGCTGACCGACCAGGCCGTCGTCGATCAGGTTGAACGAGTACTTGAGCATCCGCTGCGCCGTCGGGCTCTTGGCCACGATCCGCCGTCCCCAGTCCAGGGCGGTCGCCTCCAGCTCGGCGTGCGGGACGACGCGGTTGACCATGCCCATGCGGTGCGCGTCGGCGGCGGAGTACTCCTCGCCGAGGAAGAAGACCTCGCGGGCGAACTTCTGGCCGACCTGCCGGGCGAGGTAGGCCGAGCCGAAGCCGCCGTCGAAGCTGCCCACGTCGGCGTCGGTCTGCTTGAACCGCCCGTGCTCGGCGCTGGCCAGGGTGAGGTCGGAGACGACGTGCAGGCTGTGCCCGCCGCCGGCCGCCCAGCCGGGGATGACGCAGACGACGACCTTGGGCATGAACCGGATGAGCCGCTGCGCCTCGAGCACGTGCAGCCGGCCGCTGGTGCGCCCCTTCTCGTGCTCGTAGCCGTGGCGCCCGCGCACGCGCTGGTCGCCGCCGGAGCAGAACGCCCAGCCGCCGTCGCGCGGGCTGGGCCCGTTGCCGGTGAGCAGCACGCAGCCGACGTCGGTGGACAGCCGGGCGTGCTCGAGGGCGGTGATCAGCTCGTCGACCGTCTGCGGGCGGAAGGCGTTGCGGACGTCGGGCCGGTCGAAGGCGATGCGCACGACGCCGGCGTCGACGGCGCGGTGGTAGGTGACGTCGGTGAACTCCAGGCCCTCGACGGGCCGCCACGCCGCGCTGTCGAAGATCTCCGAGACGTCGTCGCGGGCGCTCATGCCAGCAACCTAGCCGCGCCCGCCCCGACCGGCCTGACCGCGCGGCCGGGGCGGGGGAGGGCGGCGATAGGGGCGGCGATGATCAGGGGACCTGATCGTGGCGCCTCCTCCCCCACGGTGCACGGTGAGGGAGGACGCGCTGCAGTGAGGGAGGACGACGTCCGGTGCGGGAGGATGCCGGTGCGCCGCCGGGCCCCGGGCCGCGGACGGACGGCGGTGGCGCGGGGCCGCCGGTAGCGTCGGGCGGGTGCCCGACGGCGCCGCCCTGCGCGTGGGCACCCTCAACCTGGCCTCCGGCCGCGGCCCCGACGGCCGCGTCCTGACGGCGTCCCGGCTGGCCGACGCGGTCGAGGGCCTCGACGTCGACGTGCTCGCCCTCCAGGAGGTCGACGCCGGCCAGCCCCGGTCCGGCGGCACCGACCAGGCCGCCGTCCTCGCCGGCGCGCTGGGCGGGGCCGACTGGCGCGCCGCCGCCACGCTCACCGGCACCCCGAGCCCCTTCCGCGGCACCTGGACCGCCGCCGACCCCGCCGCGCTGCGCGGACCGGGCACCCCGGTCACGGCGCCCGCCTACGGCATCGCGCTGGTCAGCCGCCGCCCGGTCCGGGGGTGGGCGTCGCTCGGGCTGGGCACCGGGCGCGCGCGGCTGCCGGTGCGGGCGCCCGACCCGCGCACCGGGCGGCCGCGGCTGTGGTGGGTCCCCGACGAGCCGCGGATCGCCGTCGCCGCCTGCCTCGACGGGTTCACCGTCGTGTCCACCCACCTGTCGTTCTCCCCGCCCACGGCGATCCGGCAGCTGCGGCGGCTGCGGCGGTGGGCGGCGTCGCTGCCCGGCCCGGTGGTGCTGGCCGGCGATCTCAACCTGCCCGGCGGACTGCCGGCGCGGCTGGCGCGGGGCACCCGGCTGGTGAGCGAGGCCAGCTTCCCGGCGGGCGCGCCGCGCGCCCAGCTCGACCACCTGCTCGCCCTCGACGACGGGCTGGCCGGGACCGGTGCCGCCGCGCACGACCTGCCGGTGGGCGACCACCGGGCGCTGACGGTGACGGTCAGGCCGCCGGCGACGCGGTGAGCAGGGGCCGGAGCCGGTCCATCGACGCGGCCAGGCCCGGGTGCAGGGTCACCTGGTGCAGCCCGGCCAGCGGCACCCAGGCCACCCCGGTGCTCTCGCCGTCCAGCCGCAGCCGGGCGGGGTCGAGCGGGCCGGCCGGGCGGGCCAGCACGGTGGTGTAGGCCCAGCCGCCGTGGTCGTCGACCGAGCGGTCCCCGAGCAGGAGGGCCGCGGCGGGCAGCCCGAGCTCCTCCTCGACCTCCCGCAGCGCCCCCTGCTCGGGCGACTCCCCGAGGTGCAGTGCGCCACCCGGGGTCCCCCAGGTGCCGCCGTGGTGCGACCACAGCGCCCGGTGCTGCAGCAGGAGCTCGGGGCCGTCGTCGCCGTCGCGGTGCACCAGCAGGCCGGCGGCGCCCGCGCGGCCCCAGTGCCGGTGACCGAGGGCGCAGGTCGTCCAGCCGTCGGTGGGGGTCAGCCCGCTGGTCAGCACCCGACCAGTGAACCGCAGTCGCCCCGCGAGCCGCCGGATCACGACTGGCAGGATCGGCCGCGGAGCAGCAGCCGAGGAACGGGAGGGTCCGTGACCACCACGACGACGATGGCCGAGGTCTCCGGCCTGGTGGGACAGGAGCTGGGCACCAGCGACTGGTTCGAGGTGACCCAGGACCGGGTCGACACCTTCGCCGACGCCACCGGCGACCACCAGTGGATCCACGTCGACGTCGAGCGCGCGAAGGCCGAGAGCCCCTTCGGCGGGCCGATCGCGCACGGCTACCTCACGCTCTCGCTGCTGGTGCCGCTGTTCGCGCAGGTCCTCGTGGTCTCCGACACCGCGATGGGCGTCAACTACGGCCTCAACAAGGTCCGCTTCCCCTCGCCGGTGCCGGTGGGCTCGCGGGTGCGGCTGACCGCCACGCTCAGGGACGTCGAGCAGGTCGCCGGCGGGCTGCAGCTGACCTGCTCCGCCGTCATCGAGCGCGAGGGCAGCGAGAAGCCGGCCTGCATCGCCGAGCCGGTCTACCGCTACCACGGCGGCTGAGGGAGGGCCCTCCTGCGGGGCGGCCGGGCAGCGGGGTGCCTACGGTGCCCACATGCGGATCGCCGTCTTCACCGGTAGCCGGCCGGGACCCGGCACCCACCGGGAGGCGGCCGCGGCGCTGGGCGCCGGGCTGGCCGAGGCCGGGGTCGGGGTCGTCTACGGCGGCGGGCACGTCGGGCTGATGGGCACCGTCGCCGACGCCGCGCTGGCCGCCGGGGGCGAGGTGGTCGGGGTCATCCCGCAGCACCTGTTCGACGACGAGGTGGCCCACCCGGGGCTGTCGCAGCTGGAGGTCGTGGCCTCCATGCACGAGCGCAAGGCCCGGATGGCCGAGCTCGCCGACGCCTTCGTCGCGCTGCCCGGCGCCGCGGGCACCCTCGAGGAGCTGTTCGAGGCCTGGACCTGGGGCATGCTCGGCCTGCACGCCAAGCCGGTGGCGCTGCTCGACGTCGACGGGTTCTGGCAGCCGCTGCTCGGCCAGCTGCGGCGGATGGCCGACGACGGCTACCTCGAGCGGCGACGGCTCGACGCGCTCGGGGTGGTGTCCGACGCCGCCGGCCTGCTCGGCTTCGTCGCCGGCTACGAGCACCCGCCGCGCACGTGGGCCGACGGAGCCCCGCCCCGCCCCTGAACCGCTACGGCGCCCCGGCCCCCTGCGCCTCGGCGGCCAACTGCCGGGCGCTCGCGCCGTCGATCGACTCGCGGAGGACGTCGGCGTGGCCGGCGTGCCGCGCCTGCTCCTCGATCTGGTGCAGCACCATCCAGCGGACCTCGAACACGGTGTCGGCCGGCATCCAGCGGGCGACGTCGTCGGAGAGCTCGACCACCCGGTCGAGGTCGGGCTCGGCCCGCACGACCTCCTCGGTCTCCCGCGCCACCGCCATCCACCGGTCGAGCAGCACCGCGACCGTCTCCTCCGCGGCGACGTCGAAGCCGGCCAGCCAGTCGGCCTGCGGGTCGGCGGCGAGCGCGGCCGGCCGCCCGCCGACCCGGCCGGCGATGCCCGCCCGCTCCCCCTGCGTCAGGTGCTCGACCAGCGCGGCCAGGGACAGGGAGCTGGCGCTCGGGGTGGCGCGGGCCTGCTCCTCGGAGAGCCCGAGCAGGGCGGTGCGGACGGCGGTGCGCTGGTCGGCGAGCACCCGCAGCAGGACCTCGCGCTCGTCGGGGGACGCGGACACGGGCGGCTCCTCTCGGCTGGTGCCGGCATCCTGCGTCCGGGCATCGACGGGACCGGGCCAGCGGCCCCGGCTGGCCGGCGGCCGGTCGGCTGCCTAGCGTCGCCGTCGTGGAGCGCTGGGACGTCGTGGTCGTCGGCGGCGGCCCGGCGGGAGCGGCCGCGGCGCTGTCCGCCCGGCGCGGCGGGGCCTCCGTGCTCGTGCTCGACCGGGCGGACTTCCCGCGCGACAAGGTCTGCGGCGACGGCATCGCCCCCGAGGCGCTCGACGTGCTGGCCGGCCTCGGCGTCGACGTCGCGGCGCTCACCGCCGGCTACGCGCCCGCACCCAGGCTCTCGCTGCGCTCGCCCGGTGGGGTGACGGTCGAGCGGGCCACCCACCGCCCGTCGTCGGTGGTGCCGCGGGAGGTGTTCGACGCCCGCCTGCTGGCCGCCGCGCTCGACCGCGGCGTGCGGTTCCGCCGGCACGCCGTCCGCTCGGTGACCCTGGGGCCCGACGGCGTCGACGTCGACGGGGTGCTGCGGGCCGGGGTGCTGGTGGGGGCCGACGGCGCGGAGTCCGTCGTGCGCCGGGCCCTGGGCCTGCCCCGCAACCGCGACGACCGGATGGCGGTGGCGATGCGCGGGTACGCGCCCGAGCTCCCCGGGCAGGCCGGCACGCAGGTGCTGGTGACCACCGAGCAGCGCTGGCCGGCCTACGCCTGGTCGTTCCCGCTCGGCGACGGGCGGGCCAACGTCGGCTACGGCGAGCTGGTCAGCGGCGGCGCCACCCGCGCGGCCCTGGTCGAGGGGCTGCACCGGCTGCTGCCCGGCAGCTGGGCGGACGGGGCGCCGGAGGGCCTGCGCGCGCACCGGCTGCCGCTGTCGACCGGCCGCCCGCGCCAGCCCGACGGGCGGGTGCTGCTCGCCGGCGACGCCGCGTCGCTGATCAACCCGATGACCGGCGAGGGGATCTTCTACGCCGTCCTGTCGGGGGCGCTGGCCGGGCGGGCCGCCGCGGCCGGGGCCGGTGCGGGTGCTGCGCACCGGCGGGCGCTGCGGCGGCGGCTGGGCGCGCACCACCGGTCGGCCTCGGCCGCGTCGTGGGTCAGCCGGTGGCCGCAGGTGATGGACGCCGCCTTCCGCGCCGCCGCGGCCGACCAGGCGGTGTTCGACGACGTCGTCGCCCTCGGCCTGGCCGATGGCCGGCTCACCGCCCGCACCCTCGCCGCGGCGGCCCGGACGCTGCGCTGACGTCAGGCCTGAGCCGAGGTCAGCGCTGCAGGGGGAGCACGTGGTCGCCGACGCGGTCGGTGGACAGGCACAGCGAGCAGACGTGCGCACCGTGGGTGGGGCAGGCGGCCATGTCGGGCCGCTCGTAGTCCTGGCGGCACACGTGGCAGGTCAGGACGGCGTCCGAGGGGTTGCCGTGCTCGTCCAGCATCGGTGCGTCGATGCCGTCGTCGGTGCGGCGCAGGTACCAACGGCCCCGGGTGGCCACGGCCAGCAGCGGCGGCAGCACGAACGCCAGGCCGATGGCGACCAGCGGCGAGAACGGCTGCAGCGTGGCGCCCAGCCCGCCGAAGAAGCAGGCGATCGAGACCCCGGCCGCCACCAGCATGGACACGAAGCCGACCGGGTTGACCGCGTAGAGCATGCCGCGGCGGAACTCCGGCTGCTTCGGCGAGAGGCCGAGCAGGTACTTGTTGACGGCGATGTCGGTGGCCACGACGACGATCCAGGCGATGCCGCAGTTGGCGTAGAAGCCGAGGATCGCGTTGAGGAAGGCGAACATGTCCGCCTCCATCAGCACGAGCGCGACGGCCAGGTTGACGCCGAGGAACACCAGCCGGCCCGGGTAGCGCCCGGTGACCCGCGTGACGCTGTTGGTCCAGGCCAGCGAGCCCGAGTAGGCGTTGGTGACGTTGATCTTCACCTGGCTGATCACCACGAGGACGACGGCCAGGGTCAGCGCCAGCCAGGCCGGCATCAGGTCGCGGTAGATCTCGAGGAACTGGTGCACCGGCTGGTTGGCCACCGCGGCGCCGTCGGCGACGGTGGCGATGACCCAGACGGCGAGGAACAGCCCGATGACCTGCTTGACCGCGCCGAACAGCACCCAGCCCGGCCCGGCCAGCAGCACCGCCGTCCACCAGCGGCGGCGGTTCTCCGGCGTCTTCGGCGGCATGAAGCGCAGGTAGTCGATCTGCTCGGCGATCTGCGCGATGAGCGACAGGCAGACGCCGGCGGCCAGCAGCACCGAGCCGACGTCGGGTGTGCCGGTGCCGTCCTCGCCGCGGTAGGCGAAGAAGGCCGACACCGACTCCGGGTGGCTGATCAGCAGGTAGGCGAAGGGCACCACCATCAGGACCAGCCACAGCGGCGTCGTCCACACCTGCAGCGTGGACAACGCCTTCATGCCGTAGACGACCAGCGGGAAGATCACGAGCGTGGAGACGGCGTAGCCGAGCCACAGCGGGACGCCGAGGCCCAGCCGCAGGCCCTGGGCCATGATCGAGCCCTCGAGGGCGAAGAAGATGAAGGTGAACGTCGCGAAGACGACGTTGGTGACCACCGAGCCGTAGTAGCCGAAGCCGCTGCCCCGGGTGATCAGGTCCAGGTCGAGGTTGTAGCGGGCGGCGTAGTACGCCAGCGGGAGACCGGTCAGGATCACGACGACGGCGAAGACGGCGATGCCCCAGAGCGCGTTCGTCGTCCCGTAGCTGATGCCGATGTTGGCGCCGATGGCGAAGTCGGCGAGGTAGGCGATGCCGCCCAGGGCCGAGACCGCGACAACGCCGGTCGACCAGCGCCGGTAGCTGCGCGGAGCGAACCGGAGCGTGTAGTCCTCGAGGGTCTCACGAGTGGCGGCGTCGGGTGAGGGTGTCCCGCGCCCGGTCGCCGGCGCCGCTGCGGTGGTGGTGCTCTCGTCGAGCTCGCTCTGGGTCACGCGTCTCCCCCGTGGGCCGTCCTGGACGTCCCGGCGAGCCTGACGACGCCGTGTTACCCCCCGATGACCTCCCTGTTGACTCGGTGTTGTGACCGGTGTGTCGCCCGACGGCGGCCGCGTACACTTCGCGGCCGACTGCGATCAACCTCACACGCGGGCGGCCGATGTACGGGGTGCACAGCCTCTGTCGCGCGTCCTGCTGGGAGCGTCCTGTGAGCGTCAAAACCCGCCTCGTGGTCAGCATCGTCACCGTCCTCACCATCGCCCTGGCGGGGCTGGTGGCCGTGATCGCCACCCTCGCCACCGGCCAGGCGCAGCGGGACGGCCTGCGCAACGCCACGGCGGTGGCGGTCGAGCAGGCCGACCAGGTCGAGGCCACGCTTGGCCGGCAGCGCCGCACCGCCGAGTCCCTGGCGCAGGCGCTGGCCGCCCAGACCGAGGGCCGGCGGGGCGAGCGCCCCTACGCCGACGCCCTGCTCAAGCGGCTGCTCGCCGCCGACCCCGCGCTGGTCGGGGTCTGGACGGCCTTCGAGCCGCAGGCCTTCGACGGGTACGACCAGGCCTTCGCCGGCACGGCTGGCACCGACGCGAGCGGCCGCTACGTCCCCTACTGGTACCGCGACGGCAGCGCGATCGCGGTGACCGCCCTCGTCGACTACGAGACCCCCGGCGCGGGCGACTACTACCTGCTCCCGCGGGACACCGGCCGGTCGGTGGCGATCGAGCCCTACCTCTACGAGGTGGCCGGCGAGCAGGTCCTCATCACCTCGCTGGCCACGCCCGTCACCGTCGGCGGCCGGACGATCGGCGTCGCCGGCGTCGACGTGCCACTGGCCGCGGTCCAGGAGCAGGTGGGCGCCATCCGCCCCTACGACGTCGGCTCGGCGACCCTGGTGTCGTCGCAGGGGCTGGTGGTCGGCAGCAACCGGCCGGGGGACGAGGCCGGTTCCGCCGCCGCGGGCCCGGAGGCGGAGATCGCCGCGGCCGCCGTCGAGCGCGGCGAGACCGTGCAGCGCACCCTCGACGGCGATGAGGGCCGCACCGTCTCCGTGGCCGCGCCGATCGAGGTGGGGAACGGGCAGCACTGGGCGGTGCTCGTCGAGATCCCGGAGGACGCGATCCTCACCGATGCCCACCGGCTGCGGACGACGATCCTCGTCGGCGCGCTGGTCACCCTCCTGCTGGCCGCCGGCGCCACCCTGCTCGTCGCGCGCCGCACCGTCGCGCCGCTGGACGCGCTGCGCTCCCGGATGGAGGAGATCGCCGACGGCGACGGCGACCTGACCGCCCGGGTGGACGAGACCCGCACGGACGAGATCGGCCGGCTCGGCGCGGCGTTCAACCGCTTCGTGGCCAAGGTGGCCGAGACGGTGACCGGCATCGGCCGGGCGTCGGGGTCGCTGGTGGAGCTCTCGGCGGGGATGTCCGGCGTCTCCGGGCGGCTCGCGGGGTCGGTCGAGCAGACCAGCGCACAGGCCCAGCAGGTGTCGGCCGTCGCCGAGCAGCTCTCGCGCAACGTGCAGACCGTCGCCGCCGGGGCCGAGGAGATGGGCGTGAGCATCCGCGAGATCGCCTCGAACGCCTCCGAGGCGGCCCGGATCGCCGACGAGGCGGTGGGTGTCGCCCAGTCGACCAAGCAGACCGTGGCCCGGCTCGGCGACTCGTCCCGGGCCATCGGCGAGGTGGTGCGGGTGATCACGGGCATCGCCGAGCAGACCAACCTGCTCGCCCTCAACGCCACGATCGAGGCCGCCCGCGCCGGGGAGGCGGGCAAGGGCTTCGCCGTGGTGGCCACCGAGGTCAAGGACCTGGCCCAGGAGACGGCGAAGGCCACCGAGGACATCACTCGCCGGATCCAGGCCATCCAGGGCGACACCGACAGCGCCGTGGCCGCGATCGCCCGCATCGACGAGGTCGTCACCCGGATCAGCGACTACCAGACGACCATCGCCAGCGCCGTCGAGCAGCAGACCGCGACCACCAGCGAGATGTCGCGCGGGGTCACCGAGGCGGCCCAGGGCACCGGGTCGATCGCCGACGCCGTCGTCACCGTCTCGACGGTGAGCACCGAGACCGAGCAGGACGCCCTGCAGGCGCGGTCGGCCGCCGACGGGGTGGCCGAGGTGACCGCCGAGCTGTCCCGGCTGGTGGCGCAGTTCAGGGTCTGACGACGCCGCCCGGACGGCGCTGGAGAGCGGACGGAGCGGAGGGCGTGGGATTCGAACCCACGATGGGTTTGACCCCATAGCGGTTTTCAAGACCGCCGCCATCGGCCACTAGGCGAGCCCTCCTGGCTGCACCGGCGCGCATGGATCCGCACCCGTGCTCCTCGGTCGTGCCCCCGCCCGTCGCCCGAGGGGTGCACGCCCAGCGCCATGCTACGGACCCCGCGCGGTCACCGGCCGACGCGGCCGGACCCGGAGCGGCGGGCGCCGGCCTCCCCTCCGCCGGACCGCGCTGACGCCGTCAGGAGCGGCCGCGGAGGGCCCGGTCCAGGTGGCGCAGCAGCTTCCCGACGCGCCCGCCGCCCGGCGGTGCGGCGGGGTACCGGCTGAGCACGTCGACGACGGCCGGCGTCGCGTGCCGGCCGGCCCGCTCGACGTGGCGGACGCCGACGTCCGGGTCGTCGCCCGCCAGGAGCTCGGCCGCCCGCGCCGCGTGCGCCGCCGCCCCCAGGACGTGCTTCACCTGGGCGGCGTCGGCCAGCGGGTGCAGGTAGGCCGCCGACGCCGCGACCATCGCGGCCCGCGCCGCGTGGCCCACCGCCGGGTCGCCCGCCTCCCGGGCCGCCCGCTGCGCCGCCCACGCGGTGTCGCGCAGCACCTTGCCGCGTCGGCCCCCTCGGGCGAACGCCTCCGCGGCGTCGACCGCCTCGCGCGGCCGCGGGTCGTCCGGGTGCGCCGCCGCGAAGACCGCCAGCACCTCCCGCGCGCACCGGGCGGCGAAGGCGGCCACCGCACGCAGGTCCTCCGCACTCAGCTCGATCTCGCGGGTCCCGTCGGCCACGGGTGACACCCTCACCCACGACCGGCGCCGCCGGGTGGGCCGGTGCCCGCGGCGGCGTCAGGAGACGACGGTGCGGACGAACCGGGTGACACCGTCGTGCACGTTGACGTAGGCGTAGTCCTGGGCGCTGGAGTAGACGGCGTGGTCGCCGGGCGCGAGCTCGACCGGGCCCTCGTCCCGCTCGATCCGCAGCCTGCCCGCGGTGACGACGACCATCTCGTGCCATCCCGCCGGGTCCGGCTCGGCGTCGTAGCGCTCGCCGGCGCCGAGCACCCAGGACCACAGCTGCGCCTCGCTGCGGGCCGGCGCGCTGCCCAGCAGCACCGCCTCGCTCTCCGGCGCCGATCCGCGCCAGGCCACCGCGCCGATGTCGCGCGTGGACGCCGCGGGCGGGCTGACCAGGTCGACGAAGGTCGCGCCCAGCGCCTCGGCGAGGCGGTCGAGGCCGGAGAGGCTGACGTTGGCCTCGCCGGCCTCGAGGTTGATGATCGTCCGCCGGCTCAGGCCCGACGCCTCGGCCAGCGTCGACTGGCTCAGGCCGGCGGCCTGGCGGAGCCGCCGGAGGTTCTCCCCGACGTGGACGAGCACGTCCCGGCGCGCGGCTTGCACGTGCAGGATCCTACACATAGCGTGTGCAGAATGCTGCACTCCGCCGACCGTTCACCACCTCCTCGTCGCGCGTCGCTGCGGTTGAGCCGGCAGGAGCTCGCGCTGGTGGCCGTCACCGCGGTCTGGGGTGCCACGTTCCTCGTCGTCCACCTCGCCGTGCAGCACAGCGGGCCGCTGCTCTTCGTCGGCGTGCGGTTCCTCACCGCCGGCCTGATCAGCGTGGTCGTGTTCCGCCGGACCCTGGCGGGGCTCACCCGGCGCGAGCTCGCGGCCGGCGCGGCCATCGGCGTGACCATCTTCCTCGGTTACGCCCTGCAGACCGTGGGCCTGCAGACGATCCCCAGCAGCACGTCGGCCTTCCTCACCGCGCTGTACGTCCCGATCGTGCCGCTGCTGCAGTGGGCCGTGTTCCGCCGCCCACCCGCACCGGCGGCCCTGGCCGGGGTGGCACTCGCCTTCGGCGGGCTGGTGCTGCTCGCCGGGCCCGGCGCGACGGGGCTCACGCTCAGCGCCGGGGAGGTCGTGACGCTGGTCAGCACCGTGGCGATCGCCGCGGAGATCGTCCTCATCGGCCGGTTCGCCGGCACGGTCGACCTCGGCCGGGTCACTGTCGTGCAGCTGCTCGTCGGCGGCGGCCTCTCGCTGGCGGCGATGCCCGTGGCCGGCGAGGCGGTCCCGCCGTTCTCGTGGGCGTGGCTGCTGGCCGCCGTCGGGCTCGGGGTCGTGAGCTGCCTCATCCAGGTCACCATGAACTGGGCGCAGCAGTCGGTGTCCCCGACCCGGGCGACGGTGATCTACGCCGGCGAGCCGGTGTGGGGCGGGATCGTCGGCCGCCTGGCCGGTGACCGGTTGCCCGGTCTCGCGGTCGCCGGTGCCGCGCTCGTCGTCGCGGGCGTGCTCGTCAGCGAGCTGAAGCCCCGCCCTCGGGAGCGGCGCGGGAGGTGGCGCGGCGACCGGCCGGCGCCCGGCACCGCCGCCCGGCCCGTGGGCGAGCCCTCCTGACGGCTCTCGCCCGGGTCAGTCGGCCCGGCGGACCACGTGGGCGCCGCCGAGCGGGTCGACGGCGAAGCCGCGGACGGCGAGGACGTCGGCCAGGGTCTGGTTCATCGCCTGCTGCACCAGCGCGTGGGCGATGTCGCCGTGGACCTGCTCGACGCCCATCCGGTCGTGCTGCAGCCAGCTGACGACGATGCCGCCGAGCACGGGCTCGGGGAGCAGGCAGGCCCCGCCGGTGCCGGCGGCGTCGTGCAGGCCCAGCCCGGCCTCGCAGAGGGCCGCGGTCACCTCGACGACGAGGGTGCCCAGGTCGGCGTCGTCGTCGGACAGGACGGCGTCCCACTCCTCGGGCAGCCGGTCGAGCTGCTCACCGAGGTGCGCCAGCCACGCCCCGTCCTGCGGCGACGGCCGCCGGGTGACGACGCCGTCCGCGCGGCGGGCCCCGTGCACCAGCCGGGCCCCCTCCTCGTGCGCGCCGGCCGCCCAGCCGGCCTCGGCCCGGTCGGCGAACGGCCCGGCGACGACCCGCTCCGGGGCGCCCTCACCGCCGGCGACGAGCCACCAGCCCTGCCGGACACCGCCGACGAGCACCTCACCACCGGACCGCGCGCTGACGCCGCTCACCATGACCACCCCCGAGATCGCACCGGCCGGCGGGGAAGTCGCCGGCCCTGCCTCCGTCGGGTTCCCGTCCGCAGGCAGTGACGAAACGGTAGGGCCGCGTGTCCCGCCGGACGCCCGGCCGGGACGGGCCGGGACGCCTGCGTGCACGGATCGTTGCCGGAGCACCGATCGGAGCCGGTGACCCGCCGTCCGGACCCGCCACTTGTCGACCGTCCCGGCCCCGGCCGAGCGTGGCCGGGCACCGGACCGGGGCGGTGACCCCGTCGCGGCGACGACGCGACCGGCGTGTCGCCGGGAGTCCACCCACTGGCCGCACGGGCCCGGCGGCCGGACGGCGGGCATGATCCGGGCCCGGCCGGTGTTGGGTCCGGTGGTCCGCGGGTTCCTCGTGTCGACCTCACCGCCCGCGCCGACCGAAGGACACCCCCTGCCCGAGACCGTCCCCCCGCAGTCCCCCGCCCGCCGTCGCCGGCGGCTGACCGCCGGCGAACGCCCGGCGACCGGCCCCGACCGCGCCGCCGACCGCGCCGCCGACCGTGCGGCCGCCCGCGAGGAGCGCCGCGCCCAGCAGTCGTGGGTCGAGGGCGCCGCACCCGAGCTGCCGGTCCGCGCCACCCCGCCGGAGCGGGTGGTCTTCCACCTCGGCCCGACCAACTCCGGCAAGACGTACGAGTCGCTGCAGGCGCTGGCCGCCACCGGCTCCGGCGTCTACGCCGCACCGCTGCGCCAGCTCGCGCACGAGGCCTACGCCACCCTTGCCGCGCAGCTGCCCGCCGGCACCGTGGGCCTGTCCACCGGCGAGGAGGAGATCGACCCGCAGGCGCCGGTGGTCTGCTGCACCGTGGAGAAGGCCCCGCTGCGCGGCGAGCTGCTGGTGCTCGACGAGTCGCACTGGGTCGCCGACCCCGAGCGCGGCCACTCCTGGGCGCGGCTGCTGCTCACCGGCGAGTACCGCGAGATGCACCTAGTCTCCGCCGCCGAGGCGCACCCGCTGCTGGCGCCGCTGGTGGCCGACGCCGAGCACGTCGAGGTCGTGCACCACCAGCGGCTGTCGCGGCTCGACGTGCTGCCCGCCCCCGTCCGCCCCACCGGCGTCCGGCCGCAGACGCTCGTCGTCGCCTTCTCCCGCAGGACCGTCTACGCCGTCGCCGCCGAGCTCGACCGGCGCCGGCCCGGCCGGGTCGGCGTCCTCTACGGGGCACTCCCCCCGGCCACCCGGCGCGAGGTCATCGAGCGGTTCGCCACCGGCGAGCTCGACGTCCTGGTGACCACCGACGTCATCGGGCACGGCATCAACGTGCCGGCCCGGACGGTCCTGTTCGCCGAGACGACGAAGTTCGACGGCACCGAGCTGCGCCCGCTGCGCAGCTGGGAGGCCGCCCAGATCGCCGGGCGGGCCGGGCGCTACGGCCTCACCGCGCACGGCACGGTCGGCGTCCTGACCGGCGTCCCGGGCCTCCGGCCGGCCGCCGCGCTCGTGGCCGCCGGCGCCGCCGTGGCCCGCGGCGACCAGGCGAGCGACCTGCCCCGGCGGGCGCCGCGGCTGCGCCCCGAGCTCGAGGACCTCGGCGCCTTCGAGGCGGTCGACCTGCCCGAGGCCCTGGTCCGCTGGCAGGCCTGGGCCCGCGCGGCCACCCGCGACGAGGCGATGACGCCGGACGACGTCACCGGCCTGGTGCTGCGGGTGCAGGCGCTGCTGCCGCTGCTGCGCGGACCGCTCGGCGCCGCCGGCGACCTGCACACCGTCTGGCGGCTGGTCAACCTCGCCATCGACTACAGCCCCCCACGCCGGACCCGCTGGCTGGTGCTGGCCCGGGCCGCGCTGCGGCACGCGGTCGGCCTGCCCGTGCCCCCGGAGCTCGTGCTGCCCGACGTCCCGGTCGGCGGCTCGGTCGAGGCGTACGAGCAGGCCGCCGCGGCCGCCCGCGACGCCCAGACGCTGCTGCGCCAGTTCCCCGGGGTCGCGGGCCTCTCCGGCGACGACGCCGCCTGGGTCGAGGAGGAGTGCGCCGAGGCCATCAGCGAGCTGCTGCCCGACGCCATCGCGATCAGCCGGTCGGCCCGGTGCGCCGAGTGCGGCACCGCGATCGCCCCGTGGTTCAGCACCTGCCGCCCGTGCAGCGCGCCCCGCAGCCACGGCTCCTCCGCCGGCCACCACGGCGGCCGCGACACGGGCCGGGACACGGGCCGGGACACGGGCCGGGACGGCGGCCGGGGTCACGGCCGGGGCAGCCGTCCCGGCTCCCGGTCGGGTTCCCGGCAGGGACGGCGCCCCACCCGCAGCGGCCGCGGCTGACCCGCCCGGCTCAGGGCCGGGCGGCGGGGTCGCCGGCGTCCACCGGCGCGGCGGGCTCCTCCCGCTGCACCGGCGTCCCGACGACGCCGTGCAGGTGGCAGGCGGCCGCGTGGCCCGGCGCGGAGCCCACCGGCTGCAGCGCCGGGTCGACGTCGGGGCAGGGCGCGAAGACGTCGGGGCAGCGGGTGCGGAAGCGGCAGCCGCTCGGCACCCGGGACGGCGAGGGGACGTCGCCGCGCAGGACGATCCGCTGCCGCGAGCGCTCCAGCGCCGGGTGCGGCAGCGGCACCGCCGACAGCAGCGCGCGCGTGTAGGGCATCTGCGGGTCGGCGGCGACGGCGGCGGCCGGCCCGACCTCGACGACCCGCCCGAGGTACATGACCGCGATCCGGTCGGACACGTGCCGCACCGCCGACAGGTCGTGGGAGATGAACAGCAGCGTGAGCCCCAGCTGCCGCTGCAGCCGGCGCAGCAGGTTGAGCACCTGCGCCTGCACGCTGACGTCGAGCGAGGCGATCGCCTCGTCGCAGACCAGGAAGTCCGGCTCGCCGGCCAGCGCGCGGGCGATGCCGACCCGCTGCCGCTGCCCGCCGGAGAACTCGTGCGGGTAGCGGTCGGCCACCGCCGGGTCCAGGCCGACCAGCTCCAGCAGCTCGCGCACCCGGGCGGCCCGCGCCTGCCGGCCGGGGTGCAGGCCGTGCACCTCCAGGGGCTCGCTCACCGTCTGCGCCACGGTGCGCCGCGGGTCGAGCGAGGCGAACGGGTCCTGGAACACCATCCCGGCCCGCCGGCGCAGGTCGCGCAGCTCCCTCCGGGACATCCGGGTGACGTCGGCGCCGCCGAAGGTGACCGTCCCGCCGGTCGGCGGCACCAGCTGCAGCAGCGCGTTGCCCAGCGTGGACTTCCCGCAGCCGGACTCCCCGACCAGCCCCAGCGTCTCGCCGCGGTGCACGTCGAGGTCGACGCCGTCGACGGCGCGCAGCACGCCGGTGGTGCGGCGCAGCAGCCCGCCGGCCCGGATCGGGAAGTGCACCTCCAGCCCGCGGGCCGAGACGAGCACCTCCGGTTCCGACCGCGACGTCACGACGCCTCCCCCTCCGCGCACCACGTGGCCGCCCGGTGCGGCAGCCCGCGCCTGCCGGTGCCGACGACGGCCAGCGGCGGCTGCTCGGTCTCGCAGCGGGCGTCCCCCCGCACCGGGCAGCGGGGCCAGAACACGCAGCCGGCGGGCAGGTCGGTGGGCGGCGGCGGGGTCCCGGGGATGGTCGCCAGGTCCTGGTCGGCGCCGGTGGCCAGGTCGGGCAGCGCGCCGAGCAGGCCGCGGGTGTAGGGGTGCACCGGCCGCTCGAGGACGTCGTCGACCGTGCCGTCCTCCACGCACCGGCCGCCGTACATCACCAGCACCCGGTCGGCGATGCCGGCCACGACGCCGAGGTCGTGGGTGATCCAGATGACGCCGGTGCCGTGCTCGGTCCGCAGCCGCTCGACCAGGTCGAGGATCTGCGCCTGCACGGTGACGTCGAGGGCGGTGGTGGCCTCGTCGGCCACCAGCAGCCCCGGCGAGTTCGACAGCGCGATGGCGATGACCACCCGCTGCCGCATGCCGCCGGAGAGCTCGTGCGGGTAGCGGTCCACCGCCCGCGCGGGGTCGGGCAGCCCCACCTCGCCGAGCAGCTCCACGGCGCGCCGCCGGGCGGCGGCCCTGGACGGCGAGCCGTGCGCGCGCAGGCCCTCGGTGAGCTGCCGGCCCACGGTGAGCACCGGGTTGAGCGAGGTCATCGGGTCCTGGAACACCATGCCGACGCCGGGGCCGCGCACCTGGCGCAGCCGCTCGGGCGCCATGGTCAGCAGGTCCTCGCCGTGCAGCAGCGCCCGGCCGGTCACCGTCGCCGTCCGCGGGGGCAGCAGCCCCACGAGCGCGAGCACCGAGACGCTCTTGCCGCTGCCGGACTCCCCGACGACGGCGACGGTCTCCCCCGCGCCGACGGTGTAGGAGAGCCCGTTGACCACGTGCGCCGTCCCCCGCGGGGTGCGCAGGTCCACCCGCAGGTCCTCGACCTCCAGCACCGGCGCCGTCACCGGCCGCCCCCGGCCATCAGCGTGCGCTGCCGCGGGTCGAGGACGTCGCGCAGCCCGTCGCCGAGCAGGTTGAAGCACAGCACCGTCACCACGATCGCCAGCCCGGGGAAGACCGTGTACCACCACGCCTGGTCGATGAAGCCGCGGCCGTCGGCGAGCATCAGCCCCCACGACGGGCTGGGCCGGCGCGGGCCCAGGCCGAGGAACGACAGCGCCGCCTCGGCCAGCACGGCGAAGGCCAGGCTGATCGAGGTCTGCACGATGATCGGCGGCGCGGCGTTGGGCAGCACGTGCCGGGTGATCAGCCGCCAGTCCGAGGCCCCCACCGACCGCGACGCCCGCACGTAGACCTCCTCGCGGACGCCGAGCACGCTGGCGCGCGTCACCCGGGCGAAGATCGGCACGTAGACGATCCCGATGGCGAGGATCGCGTTGCCCGGCCCGGCGCCGCGGATGGCCACGATGGCGATGGCCAGCAGCACGGCGGGGAAGGCGAACACCATGTCCATGACCCGCATGAGGACGTCGTCGACCCACCGGCCGTAGAAGCCGGCGAGCAGGCCGATCAGCGTGCCGACCACCAGCGCGAACGCGACGGAGGCGAACCCGACCCGCAGCGACGTCGCCGCGCCCAGGACGACCCGGCTGAGCACGTCGCGGCCGAACTCGTCGGTGCCGAACGGGTGCGCCCAGCTCGGCGGCTGCAGCTGCAGCGACGGGTCCTGGTCGTTGGGCCCGTCGGGCGCCAGCGTCTCGTCGAAGACCGCCATCAGCACGATCAGCACGAGGACGACGGCCGAGACCGCGGCGGTGGGGTTGCGGGCCAGCAGGCCCAGCGTCTCCCGCCACCGCGGCCGGGGCGGGACCACGGTGGGCAGCGGCCCGGACGGCGGCTCGGACGGCGGCGGTGCGGCCGGGGTGGCGCCCGGCGTCGGCAGCTGCGTCATCGGCGGGCGATCCTCGGGTCGATGCGGCTGTAGAGCAGGTCCACCAGCAGGTTGATGACCAGGAAGACGAGGGCGAAGAGCAGCACCGCGCCCTGCAACACCGGGAAGTCGCGGTCGCGCACCGCCTGGTAGGCCAGCTGCCCCAGCCCCGGCCAGGAGAAGACGATCTCGACGACGACGACGCCCGAGAGCAGGTAGGCCAGCTGCACGCCGGTTACCGTGACCAGCGGCAGCAGCGCGTTGCGCAGCACGTGCCAGGTGAGCACCTGCCGGGTGGGCACGCCCTTGGCCTGCGCCGTCCGCACGTGGTCGGCGCCCAGCGCCTCGAGCATGCTCGACCGGACGAACCGGGTGATCACCGAGCCGGAGACGACGCCGGTGGCCACCGCGGGCAGCACCAGGCGCTGCAGCCAGCCCAGCGGGTCCTCGGTGATCGGGACGTAGCCGCCCGAGGGCAGCACGCCCAGCGTCCCGGCGAAGACCAGGATCAGCATGATCGACAGCCAGAAGTCCGGCACGGAGATGCCGAACTGGCTGACGACGGTGGCCACCCGGTCGACCAGCGAGCGCGGGTGCAGCGCGGAGAGCATGCCCAGCGGCAGCGCGATGACCAGCGCCACCACCAGCGCGGCGAGCGCCAGGGTCAGCGTGGCCGGCAGCCGCTCGGCGATCAGCGAGGTGACCGTCTCGCCGCTGCGGAAGCTGACCCCCAGGTCACCGGTGACCGCCCGCCCGGCCCAGGTGAGGTACTGCTGCAGCAGCGGCAGGTCCAGCCCGCTGCGCTCCCGCAGGGCGTCGTAGGTCTCCTGGGAGAACCGGGTGCCCAGGGCCAGGCGGACCGGGTCGCCGGGCACCAGGTGGATCAGCGAGAAGACCAGGACGCTCACGCCGGCCAGGACGACGAGGGCCTGGCCGGCCCGCCGGAGCAGGTACCCGGTCAGGGCAGCTGCACCGTCTCGAAGTCGATCGCCGCGTCGGCCCGCACCTGGTAGCCGGTCAGCCCCGGCACCCAGGCCTGCACCTCGTCGGGGTTGTAGAGGTACAGGTAGGAGACGTCGTCGACGATGATCCGCGCCGCCTGGTCGTAGAGGTCCTTGCGCGCGGCCTGGTCGACCTCGGTGGCGGCCCGGGTCAGCAGGTCGTCGACCTGGGGGTTGCTGTACTTCTGGTAGTTGCTGCCCCCGCTGGACAGGTGCTGGTTCTCGTAGAAGTCGGCCGGGTCGATGTTGCCGATCCAGCTGAGCATGAACGCGTCGAAGTCACCCTGGGACTGGCGGTCCAGCCAGGTGGCGAAGTCCTCCTCCTGGATCTCCACCTCGATCCCGATCGGCTCCAGCTGGCTGGCGATGACCTGGGCGGCGGCGACGGTCTCGGGGTACTCGTCGGTGACCATCAGGCCCATCGTGATCGGCGTCTGCACGCCGGCCTGCTCGAGCAGCTGGCGGGCGGCGTCCTGGTCGGGCGTGAACGGCGCGTAGTCGAGGTACCAGGGGCTGCCCTCGGGGATCGCCGTCTCGTTGGTCTGCGCCGCGCCGAAGCGGGCGGCCTGGGTGACCTCGTCGCGGTCGACGGCGGTGGCGATCGCCCGGCGCACGTCGCGGTTGTCGAACGGCGGGACCTGGTAGTTCATCGACATGTAGAAGTACTCGACGCTGGTGACCGAGCCGAGCTCGACCTCCTCGTCGCTCGACAGGTCCTCGACGTTCTGCGGCGGGACGTTGTCGGTCCACTGCACCTCGCCGTTGCGCAGCGCGGTGAGCGCGGAGCTGGCCTCCGGGATGTAGCGGAACTCGACGCCGTCGATGCTGGGGGCGCCGCCCCAGTAGTCCTCGAAGGCGGTCAGCACGGTGCCGTTGGCGTCGGAGCTCTCCAGCCGGAAGGGGCCGGTGCCGTTGGCCTCGGTCTTCAGGTCGAACTCGTCGGCGGCGTTCTCCGACAGGATCGCCATGCCCTTGAACGACCCGATGAGCTCGAGCAGGTTCGGCGTCGGCCGGGTGACGGTGAGGACGACGGTCCGCGGGTCGGGCGCGGTGACGTCGGCGACCGTGGCGAACCGGTAGGCGTTGGCCAGGTCCTCGTCGATGATCCGCCGGTAGCTGTAGACGACGTCGGCGGAGTCGAACCCGCTGCCGTCGTGGAAGGTGACGCCGTCGCGCAGGGTGAACGTCCAGGTCAGGCCGTCGGGGCTGGTCGTCCACGACTCGGCCAGGCTCGGCTGCATCGTGAGGTCCTCGGCGCTGGGGACGACGAGGGTGTCGTAGACGTTCTCCAGCACCTGGAAGCTCGCGTAGGCGTTGGTGACGTGCGGGTCGAACTGGTCGGGCTGGGCGCTGACCGCCGCGACCAGCGTGTTCTCGCCCCCGCCGCCGCCCCCGCCGGTGTCGACGCTCTCGCCGCCCCCACCGCAGGCGGAGAGGAACAGCGCCGCGGCAGCGGCCAGGGGCAGGATCCGGTTGGCGCGCACGGGGACCTCCACAGCTCGGCGGCAGGGTCAGCAGCTTCGTCCGCCCCGACCCTGGCCCGGCCGGACGGGTCCCGCAGGTCGGGGCGGTGATCGTGACGCGCCCGTGACCGGCCCGTCACGCCTCCCCGAGGGTGGCCCGCCGCAGCTGCTCGAGGTCGCACTTGGGCACCCGGTCGGCGGTCAGCAGCCCGTTGACCTCCTGGTAGGTGTCGGTCAGCTGCGTCCAGCACGCCCCGGCCAGCGCGCTGCTCGCGTGCACGGCCGCCCACTGGTCGCGGTAGCGGGCCAGCAGGTCCTCCGGGGAGCAGGCGTCGGCGTATCCCCAGCCCCCGGCCTCCGCCGAGCGCAGCGCCACGCCGCCGAACTCCGAGAGGACGACGGTGCGCCCGGCGATCCCCGCCCGGTCGAGGTCGGTGAGGCGGCCGTCGGGCCGCCGTCCGGTCGCGGCGCGCTCGACGTCCTCGCGGGTGGCGTAGCGGGCGGCGAGCACGGCGGGGTCCTGCACGTAGTCGTGGACGCCGAGGATCCCGCCACCGAGGGCCTCCCAGCCGTCGTTGGCCGAGACCGGTCGGGTGCCGTCGAGCGCGTCCGCGGTCGCCGCGAGGGCCCTGATCAGTCCCCGCTGGCGCCGGTCGGTGGCCGCCTCCTGCACGCCCCACGACTCGTTGAGCGGCACCCACGCGACGACGCTGGGGTGGCCGCGGTGCGCGGCGACCACCTCGGGCCACTCGCGCAGCAGACGGGCGGCCGCCGTCGGTCCCGGGCGGTAGGCCGAGGGCATCTCCGCCCAGACCAGCAGCCCCGCCCGGTCGGCGAGGGCCAGCCAGCGCGGGTCCTCGGTCTTCTGGTGCTTGCGGGCGCCGGTGAACCCGAGCGCGCGGGTGAACTCCAGGTCCCGCCGCAGCGCCGCGACGTCGGGCGGGGTGGCGCCGGTGGCCGGCCAGTACCCCTGGTCGAGGACCAGCCGCTGCGGCACCGGGTGGCCGTTGACCAGCAGGTGCCCGTCCTCGGCGGCCACCGAGCGCAGCGCCGTGTAGCTGGCCACCTCGTCGAGCACCTCGCCGCCGTCGGTCACCAGCGCCAGCTCGGCGTCGAGGAGGACCGGGCGGTGCGGCTCCCAGGTCAGGTGCCAGCGGTCGTCGGTGCCGCCCTCCCCCACCTGCAGGGTCCGCTCCACCACGGCGCCGTCGACCCGCACGACGTCGTCGGCCAGCAGCCGGTCACCGGCCCGCAGCCGCAGGTGCAGCCGGGCGCCGCGGACCGGCACCGAGAGCTCCACGCGGACGTCGACGCGCAGCGTGTGCGGATCGCCGCGCCACACGACGTCGGCGACGTGCGCGCGCGCCACCTGCTCGAGCCACGGCGTGCGCCAGATGCCGGTGGTGCGCGGGTAGAAGATCTCGTGTGGCTCGTCCCGCCAGTCCTGCTTGCCGCGCGGCGCCTCGAGGTCGCGCGGGTCGTCGTCGGCCCGGACGACGAGGTCCGCGCCGCCCTCGCCCAGGTGCTCGGTGACGTCGACGCGGAAAGGGGTGTAGCCGCCCTCGTGGGAGGCGACGTGCGCGCCGCCGACCCAGACGTCGCAGACGCGGTCCACCGCGGAGAAGTTCAGCACGGTGCGGCGGTCGCCGGCGCGGCCCGGCAGCGGGCGGCGGTACCAGGCGCGGTGCAGCGGGCCGGTCGAGTGCACACCGCTCGCCGGGGTCTCCGGTGCGTAGGGGACCCGGATGCGGCGGTCGAAGGCGACGCTGCCGACCGTGGCGGCCAGGTCGGGGTCGGCGGCGAACTGCCACTCCCCCTCCAGCGACGTCCAGGGCCGGCGCAGCAGCGGGCGGGGGTGGGCGGTCGGGTCCATCGGGTCGTCGCGGTGGTCCACGTCCCCACCTCACCGGAGACGGGGACCCCCTGCACTCCCGGGGACGACGCGCGGGGCCCGCCCGGGCAGGGGACCCCCTGTCCTGCCGGACGGCCGTTCCGGCACGTCACCGGACGGTCCGGGTCAGCCGGCGGGCAGGGCGCCGTTGACGGTCACCGCGGCGACGGCGCCGTGGCCGACGTCCCATCGGTCGAGCAGCTCCTGGTAGACGCCGTCGTCGACCAGCCGCTGCAGCGCCTCGGTGAGGACGTCGCGCAGCTGCGTCCGGTCCGGGGCGACGGCGATGCCGTAGAGCCCCGGCTCGTACTGGGAGTCGGAGACCAGCTGGTAGCTGTTCTGGGTGCGCGGGTCGGTGGTCACGAACACGGCCGGCGGGTAGTCGGCGAGCACCGCGTCCGCGCGCCCGGTGCGCAGCTCCAGCAGCGCGTCGTCGTTGGTCGCCACCTCGCGGACGTCGATCCGCCGCGTGCACCCGGCCTGCGCGCGGTCGAGCAGGCCGACCTGCACGGTCCCGGCCTCCACGGCCACGCCGCGGCCGCAGAGCCCGGCGAGGTCGTGGATCCCGAGCGGGTTGCCGCGGGACACGACGATCGAGGACCCCGCGCGGAAGTAGTTGACGAAGTCGGCCTGCTGCTCGCGCTCGGCGGTGTCGGTGACCGCGCTCATGACCAGGTCGAACCGGTCGGCGGCGAGGTCGTCGAGCAGCGTGTCGAACGACGACGCCCGGAACTCCACCTCCATCCCGAGCAGGTCGCCGAGCGCGGCGCCGAGGTCGGGCTCGAAGCCGACGATCGTGCGCCCGTCCGGGCCGAACGAGGAGGCCGGCGGGTAGGACGGGTCGTTGGCGACGGTCAGGACGCCGGCCTCCCGCACGTCCTCGGGCAGTGCGGCGTGCAGCGTCTCGTCGAGGGTGACGGTCGGGCCGACCGCCGCGGCGGCGTGGTCGGTCCCGTCGCAACCGGCCGTGGCGAGCACGGCGGCGAGCACGGCGGTGCCGGCGAGGACACGGGAGGAGCGGGTCACGCGAGGACCTCCACGGACGGCGCGGGCACCGGGGGGTCCGCGCGGACGAGGTCCGGCCACGGGCGTGGCCGGGAGAAGTACCAGCCCTGGGCGCGGTCGCAGCCGACCGCGCGCAGCCAGGCGGCGACCTCGGCCGTCTCCACGCCCTCGGCGCAGACCGACAGCCCCAGGCCGTGCGCGAGCTCGACCAGCGAGCGGACGACGGCGGCGTCCTCGGCGTGCGCCGCGGCCCCGGTGACGAAGACCCGGTCGACCTTGACCTCGGTGAGCGCCAGCTCGCGCAGGTGCGACAGGCTGGCGAAGCCGACGCCGAAGTCGTCGAGGGCGGCACCGAAGCCGTGCGCGGCCAGCTCGGCGAGACACGCCGAGGCGGCGGCGAGGTCGGCCGGCAGCGCCGTCTCGGTCACCTCCAGGTGGAGGCGCGACGGCGGCACCCCGGCGGCGGCGGCCAGCCGGGCGACGGTGTCGGCGAAGCCGGGCTGCTCGAGGTTGCGCACCGAGACGTTGACCGAGACGGTCCAGTCCTCACCGGCGGCGGTCCAGGCCGCGCAGTCGGCCAGCGCCCGGCCGAGCACCCACTCGGTGAGCGCGCCGATGACGCCGGACTGCTCCAGGGCCGGCAGGAACTCACCGGGCCCGACCAGCCCGCGCTGCGAGTGCTGCCAGCGCAGCAGCGCCTCGACGCCGGTGGTGCGGCCGGAGGCCAGGTCCACCTGCGGCTGGTAGTGCAGGCGCAGGTCACCGTCCTCCAAGGCGCGGCGGACGTCGTGCTGCAGCGCCGGGGAGTGCGGCGAGGGGGCGGTCGAGCGGGGGTCGTAGACGACGACGCCGGTCGCGCCGCGCTTGCCCTGGTACATCGCCGCGTCGGCGCAGGTCATGAGCGTCTCGATGTCGGCGGCGTCGGCCGGGTGCATCGCGATGCCGCAGCTGGCCTCCACGGTCAGCCGGACGCCGTCGACGACGGTCTCGACCGACAGCGCGTCGCTGACCCGCTGCACGAGCTTCCCGGGCGTCCGCGGCGCCGTCGACCCCGGGCAGGAGCAGGCCGAACTCGTCGCCGCCCAGACGGGCCACGGTGTCGCCGGAGCGGACCGTGGCGGCCAGCCGGCGGCCGACCTCGCGGAGCAGGTGGTCCCCCGCGTGGTGCCCCAGGGTGTCGTTGACCTCCTTGAACCGGTCGAGGTCGACGAGGACGACGGCGCCCGGGGTGCCGCGGTCGAGCTCCGCGGTCACCCGGCGGGCGAACAGCTCGCGGTTGGCCAGGCCGGTCAGCGGGTCGTGCAGCGCGTCGTGGGCGGCCTGCGCGGCCTGCCGGCGCAGCCGCCGGGTGGTCGACCAGGAGATCGCGCCCAGCACCAGGTAGAGGACGCCCAGCCCCGCGCCCAGGCGCCAGTAGGTGCGCGCGGTGGCCGCCTCGACCTCGGCGGCGACGGCGTCGTAGGGCAGCAGCAGCTCCAGGACGCCGACCGAGCGGCCGGAGGTGTCGGCCACGATGGGCTGGAGCACGCGGATCACCCGCCCGACGGCCAGGCCGTCGTCGTCGAGCAGCGCCACGTCGGTGCCACCGTCCGCTGCGGCGGTGAAGGCCGGCCCGGTGGCCGGGACGACGCCCTCGCCCGGGGGGTAGTCCGGCAGGGCCTCGACCGGCCCGCCGGAACCGTCGTCGGCGAAGACCACCGCGCCGGAGAAGTCGCGCAGCCGCAGCCGCAGGATCGACCCGCGGAAGACGGCGAGGTCGGTGGCGACCTGCAGCCGCTCGCGCTCGGCCCCGGTGAGCCCCATCGCGAGGTCCTGGCCGCGCAGCGCCGGCGCGATCGCCATCTCCTCGACCACCGCGGCCTGCGCGGAGCCGTACTCGAGGGCGCGGTCGACGGCGTCCTGCCGGTTGCCCGCCGCCAGCACCCCGCCCAGCACGACCACCGGAACCAGGCTGGCCGCCGCGTAGGCGGCGAACAGCCGGGTGCCGACCGCGGTGGTGCTCCCGGACCGGCTCATGCGCCCTTGATCGGCCGCTCCTGCCGGCGGGTACAGCGCAGCTCCCCCCGGAGGGGGAGCCGCGCTGCCGGACCGCCGCTCCCGGGCGGGATGATGACCGCTCGTGAGCACCCCGGCCGTGAGCGCCCTGCCGTGAGCACCCTGCCGTGAGCACCGTGGCCGCAGCCACCGAGACCCTGCACGTGCCGGCCGCGGTCGACCTCGCCGCGATCGTCGTCGGCGCGCTCACCGGCGGGCTGCTCGCCGCGCGCGAGGGGTTCGCCGTCTCCGGGGTGCTGCTGCTGGCGGTGAGCGGCGGGCTGGGCGGCGGGCTGATCCGCGACGTGCTGCTGGCCGCCGGCCCGCCGGTGGCGCTGACCGACCCGGCGTACCTGCCGGCCGTGGCGATCACCGCGGCGGTGACCTTCTACTTCTCCGGCTGGCTCTCCCGGCTCAACCCGCTGCTCGTGGCGCTCGACGCGGTCACCCTCGGCCTGTTCACCGTCATCGGCGCCCAGAAGGCGCAGCTGGCCGGGCTGCCCAGCGCCTCGGTGGTGTTCATCGGCACGCTGACCGCCGTCGGCGGGGCGGTGATCCGCGACGTCCTGCTGGCGCAGCGGGCCGACATCGTGCAGCCCGGGCCCTACAACGCCGTCGCCGCGCTGCTGGGCGCCATGGCGCTGACCGTGCTGGCCGGCCCCGCCGGGCTCGAGCCCATCCCGGTGGCCCTGCTGGTCATCGGGCTGGTGGCCACCCTGCGGGTGCTCGCGGTGTGGCGCGGCTGGGAGGCGCCGGTCGCCGTCGACCTGCCCGACCGGGCCCGCCAGCGGCTGGCCCGCGACCGCGGCGACCGGCCCGACGGGCGCCGGCGGACCAGGCGCCGCACGCGCTGAGGGCCCCGGCGCCCGGAGCGGCGGGGCCCCTCCGGCACGGTGGACGCGACGCGGTCGCGCGGACCGGCGGGGGACGGCGAGGATGGCCCGTGTGACCGAGCCCGCGCGCGAGCACGACGTCGTCCTCTTCGGTGCCACCGGCTTCGTCGGCCGGCTGGTGGCCGGCTACCTGGCAGAGGCCGCGCCGCCCGGCCTGCGCGTCGCCCTGGCCGGCCGGTCGCGGGAGAGGCTGGCCGCCGTGGCGGCGGAGCTGCCGGCGGCCGGGCGGCACTGGCCGCTCCTGGAGGCCGACACCGGGGACCCGGCGTCGCTGACCCGGCTGGCGGAGAGCACCCGCGTGCTGGTCACCACCGTCGGGCCCTACGCCCGGTACGGGCTGCCCGTCGTCGAGGCCTGCGCCCGGGCCGGCACGCACTACGCCGACCTCACCGGCGAGGTGCTCTTCGTCCGCGAGGCCATCGACCGCTGCGACGCCGTGGCGCGGGAGACCGGCGCCCGGCTCGTGCACGCCGCCGGCTACGACTCCATCCCCTCCGACCTGTCGGTGTACCTGCTCGCGGAGCGGGCCCGCGCCGACGGCGCCGGCGGACTCACCGACGTCCGCCTGGTGGCCAGCGCCCGCGGCGGGGTCAGCGGCGGCACGATCGACTCGATGCGCGCCCAGATCGAGGCCATGGCCACCGACCGGGACCTGCGCCGGGTGATCGCCGACCCCTACGCCCTCTCCCCCGACCGCGCCACCGAACCCGGCACCCGCCAGCCCCCGGACGCCGCCCCGCCGGCCCTGGCCGCCGACGGCCGGTGGACCGCGCCGTTCGTCATGGCGCCGTTCAACACCCGGATCGTGCGGCGCAGCAACGCGCTGCAGCAGTGGGCCTACGGCCGCGGCATGCGCTACGGGGAGGCGATGAGCGCCGGGCGCGGCCTCACCGGGGCGCTCACCGCCGCCGGCATCACCACGGGCCTGGCCGCGGGGCTCGGCGCACTGGCCTTCGCCCCCACCCGCGCACTGCTCGACCGGGTGCTGCCCGCGCCCGGCAGCGGCCCGTCGGAGGCGGCCCGCGAGAAGGGCTTCTTCCGCATGGTGGTCGACGCCGACACCGAGAGCGGCCGGCACTACCGGGCCACCGCGTCCGGCCCCGGCGACCCCGGGTACAAGGCCACGTCGGTGATGCTCGGCGAGGTCGCGCTGGGGCTGGCGCTCGACGGCGACCGGCTGCCCGACCGGGCCGGCTCGCTGACCCCGGCGACGGCACTGGGCGACGTGCTGGTCGAGCGGCTGCGCGCCGCCGGGCACACCTACGAGGTCACCCCGACCTGACGCCGGGGGCGCGCCACGATCAGGGAACCTGATCATCGCGCGTCCTCCCTCACCGCCCACCGTGAGGGAGGACGCGCTGCGGTGAGGGAGGACGGCGGATCGGGCGGTCCGACCCGACCCCGGACGTCACAGCACCCGCACGTCACAGCACCCGGACGTCACAGCACCCGGACGGCCAGCAGCGCGACGTCGTCCTCGGCGTCGGGCAGGAACAGCCGGCGCAGCACCCGGTCGCACACCTGCTCCAGCGGCACGCCCGCGCACCCGCGCAGGACGGCGAGCAGCTCGTCGGTGCCGGCGTCGAGGTGGCGGTCGCGGCGCTCGACCAGCCCGTCGGTGTAGAGCAGGACGGTGCTGCCCACCGGCAGGACGGCGTCGTGGTCGGTGCGCGCGCGGCCCGGGTCGACGCCGAGCAGCAGGTCGGCCGGGCCGGGATCGAGCAGGCGCACCCCGCCGTCGGGGTCGACCACCACCGGCGGCGGGTGCCCGGCGCTCGACCAGCGCAGCCGGGCCGCCTCCCCCGGCAGCCGCTCCAGCCGGGCCACCAGCGCCGTCGCCATCGCGCCGATGGCCAGCCCCGACGCAGCCCGGTCCAGCTGCGCGAGCACCCCGGCCGGCGAGGCGCCGCCGGCGTAGCCGATGCCGCGCAGCAGGCCGCGCAGCTGCCCCATCGCCGCGGCGGCGTGCCGGTCGTGCCCGACGACGTCGCCGATGACGAGCACCGTGTCGCCCCCGGCCTCGACGAACGCGTCGTACCAGTCGCCGCCGATCTCGGCGCCCTCGGACGCCGGGAGGTACCGGACGACGATGTCGCAGCCCTCGGGCCGGGGCGGCGCGGTGAGCATGCTGCGCTGCAGGGCGTCGGCGAGGTCGCGCTGCTGCTCGAACAGCCGCGCCGACTGCAGCGCCAGGCCCGCCCGGCGGCCGATCTCGACGGCGGTCTCCACCTCGGCCGGCGCGTGCGGGCCGCGGTCGGCTCCGTTGGCCAGGCCGAGCGCGCCGATGACCTCCCCCCGGGCGAGCAGCGGCACCACCAGCGCCGAGCGGGGCGCCAGCCGGGCGAGGGCCTCCTGCCCCGCCGGCTCGGGCAGCGCCCGGGCGATCCGGGCGGCGTCGATCTCGGGCACCACCAGCGGCCGGCCGGTCCGCGTCACCACCCGCGCGGCGTGCTCGTCGCCCATCCCCGCGACCATGGCCCGGACGTAGCCGGCCACGTCGTCCCGGCGGCCGGGGTCCCGGTGCGCCGCGGCGACCTCGTGCAGCCGGGCCTGCTCGTCGGTGACGACGATCCAGCACCAGTCACCCAGCGCCGGGACGACCAGGCCGGCGAGGCGGTCGAGCTGGTCGGTGATGTCGAGGCTGCCGGAGAGCACCCGGCCGGCGTCGGCCAGCAGCTGCAGCCGCCGGTTGGCCGCGGCCATCGCCGTGACGGCGGCGGCCCGCTCGGCCTGCGAGCGCAGCCGCGAGACGCTCAGCGCGATCTGGGCGGTGAGCGCCTCGAGCAGCTCGACGTCGGTGTCGGGGAAGACGTGGTCGGTGTCCCAGACGACGACGAAGCTGCCGAGCAGCCGGCCCTCCACCCGCAGGGGGAGCGCGGCGAGCGCGCGCAGGCCCAGCAGCGGCCCGACCTCGGCCATCCGCGGGAACCGCGCGACCGCCTCCTGCAGGCGGGTGAAGAGGAAGCGCTCGCCGTGGCGGGCGGCGTACTGGGTGGGCAGGTCGTCGTCGAGATCGACGGCCACGCCCCGGTCGCCCAGGTCCACCTCGACGTCGGACTCCGCGGCCGCCGTGGCCACGGAGTCGGCCAGCCGCCGCGCCAGGTGCAGCCGCAACGTCCCGTCGGCGTCGTCGAAGGCGGCCAGCGCGCTGGAGGCGGCCCCCAGCACCCGGGCGCCCCGCAGCGCGATCTCGGCCAGCTGGGACAGCGCCGTCGCGTTCGCGAGCTCCGCGGCGACCTCCGCCACCGCGGCGGCCCGCTGCACCGCCGCCATCCGCCGGTCGGCCTGCTCGCGGGCGTCGGTGACGTCGACGACGGTGCCCAGGACCCGCACCGGCTCACCGCGCGCGTCGCGCACCACCCGCCCGCGGGAGACCGTCCAGCGGACCGAGCCGTCGGTGTGCAGGGCCCGGCACTCGACGACGTACTCGCCCGAGCCGGCGAGGGCCTCGGCCATGGCCTCCCGGACGGCGGCGTGGTCGTCGGGGTGGATGCGGTCGGCCAGCACCCGGTCGACGTCGGTGAACTCCCGTGCGCCCTCGAGGCCGTGCACCGCCGCGCACCGCTCGTCCCAGGAGAGGACGCCGGCGCGCAGGTCGTTCTCCCAGATGCCCACCTCGCTCGCCTCGAGGGCGACGTCGAGCCGGGCCAGCGAGGCGCCGATCGCCGAGCGCGCCGCCGAGAGCTCCAACTCCGCCACGACCGAGGCGGCCAGGTGCTCCAGCAGCGCCGCGTCGTCGTCCGACCACGCGCGCGGCGCCTCGTCGTACACGGCGAGGACGCCGACGACCCGCCCGGACGCCGACACCAGCGGTGAGCCGAGGTAGGACGCCACCGCGCCGGAGGTGACGGCGGGCAGGTCGGCCACGCGGGCGTCGGCCCGGGCGTCGGGCACCGCCAGCGCGCGCTCCTCCTGCACGACCCGCGCGGACAGCGCGCCGGTCAGCAGCGCCGGGCCGCCGACGACGCCCGGCGGCAGGCCGTGGCCGCCGACCACGGTGTCCTCGTCGGTGAACAGGGTGACCTTGGCGTGGCCCGCGCCGAGCAGGCGGGCGGCCAGTGCGGAGAGCCGGTCGTAGGCCGCCGGTCCGGGCACCTCGACGAGCAGCCGGCGGGCGGCGGCGACGCGATGGGCGTCGCGGAGCAGGTCAGGGCCCTGCAGCGGCACGGGGACGGCCACGACGCCTCCTCGTGCGCGCGCGACCCCAGCGGCCGCAGCGGACCATCGTGCCACGCGCGGACCCGGATACGGACGAACGCGTCCGGTCGGCAGGTCCCCCGGTCGGGTGAGATGCGCGGCCGCGCCGGTCGAGCGCACGCGGGGGCGGGTCGATGCCTCCCCCATGCCGGGGACCCTGACCACGCGCCCACCGGACTGCCGGCCGCTGCTGGCCGACCCCGGCGACCTCACCCTCGTCTTCCAGCCCGTCGTCGACCTCGCCCGCGCCCGTGTCGCCGGCTACGAGGCGCTGGCCCGCTTCCCCGGCACCGCGGCCCCCGAGGCCTGGTTCGCCGCGGCCGCCGACGCCGGCGTCGCCGCCGAGCTGCAGGCCCTGGCGCTGCACCGGGCCCTGGCCGCCGTCCCGCACCTGCCCGCGGGCACCTTCCTGTCGGTCAACGTCGGGCCGCACCTGCTCGGCACCCGCCCGGTGCAGGCCGCGCTGGCCGGCCGGCCGGACCTCCGGGGCGTCGTCCTCGGGCTGACCGGGCACGCCCCGGTGGCCGACCTGACCGCGGTGCGCGGCCACGTGGCCGCGCTGCGCGCCCGCGGGGCCCTGGTGGCCCTCGACGACACCGGTGCGGGGTGGTCGGGGCTGCAGCAGGTCGCCGCGCTGCGGCCGAACCTCGTCACCCTCGACCGCTCCCTGGTCGCCGGCGTCGACACCGACCCGGTGCGCCAGGCCATCGCCGAGGTGCTGGGCGCGCTGACCGGCCGCACCGACGCCTGGCTGCTCGCCCAGGGCGTCGAGACCCGCGGCGAGCTGGCCGCCGTCGCCCGCCTGGGTGTCCCGCTCGCGCAGGGCTGGCTGCTGGGCCGCCCGACGCCGGGCTTCGCACCCCTGTCGGCCGACGTGGCCGACCTGGTCCGGAGCCAGGTCGCACGCGCCCGGCGGGCCGGCGGCCTGGCGGGACTGCTGCGCCCGGTGCGGCAGTGCGACGCCACCGAGCCCTCCCCCGGCCTGCCGCCGCTGGTGCTGGTCGGTCCCCGGGGCGAGCCGCTGGCCCTCCGGCTGGCCGACCCGCGCACCGGCGAGGTGCACACCGCCCCGGTCTCGCTGTGCGCGCAGCCGGCCGACGGGGTGTCCGAGACCCTGCACCGGGCGCTGACCCGGCCTCCGGCGCACCGGTTCGACCCGGTGGTCTGCACCGACGCCGAGGGCGGCGTCCTCGGGCTGCTGCGGGTCGAGGACCTCGCCTCGGCCGCCTCCGCCCGCTGCTGAGTGAGGACCCCTCTGCCCCCCACCACTCGCGAGCTCGCGGCGGGACCCTGCAGAGGGCCGCCCGTTCTCCCGGAGGGTCCGTCACCAGGCGCTGGCGGCGGTCAGGGCGGCGCGCTCGTCGTCGGCGAGCACCAGGTCCTGCACCGGCAGCAGGTCGGCGAGCTGGTCGACGTCGCGGCCGCTGGCGATGGGGGCGACGACGGTGGGCTGGTCGGCCAGCCAGCGCAGCGCCACCGCGGCCGGCGTCACCGCGTGGGCGTCGGCCACCTCCTGCAGCGCCGCCAGCACGCGGTCGCCGCGCCCGCCGGCGTAGGCCATGGCGCCCTTCGCGCGCGGTGAGTCGACCCGCTCCCCGGCCCGGTACTTGCCGGTGAGGAAGCCCTTGGCCAGCGAGAAGTAGGGCAGACAGCCCAGCCCGTGCTCCGCGACGACGTCGCGCAGCCCGTCCTCGTAGGCCGGCCGCTCGAGCAGGTTGTAGTGCGGCTGCAGCGCGACGTAGCGCGCCAGGCCCAGCCGCTCGGAGGTCTCCAGCGCCTCGGTGAGCCGGGCCGGGGAGTAGTTCGACGCCGCGACGTGCAGCACCTTGCCCGAGCGCACGAGCTCGTCGAAGGCGGTGAGCGTCTCCTCCAGCGGCGTCGTCTCGTCGTCGTAGTGCGCGTAGTAGAGGTCGATGCGGTCGGTCCGCAGGTTGCGCAGCGAGCGCTCGGCCGCCTCCCGGATCTCGCCGGCCGCCAGCGGGTGCGCCTTCTGCTGCGGTGAGGCCTTGGTGGCCACGACCACGCGGTCGCGCAGGCCGCGCTCGGCCATCCAGCCGCCCAGGATCTGCTCGGAGCGGCCGTCGCCGTACATCTCGGCGGTGTCGACGAACGGGCGCAGCGCGCCGGGCACCGCGTCGACGAAGCGGTCGAGGACGGCGTGCGACGTCGGCTCGTCGGCCGTCCAGCCGAAGACGTTGCCGCCCAGACACAGGTCGCTGACGGTCAGGTCGGTCCCGGGGAGCTGCGGCATGCGCCCCACGCTATGTCGCCGCCGACGGACCTGCTCCGGAGCGTCGGCGCCCCGTCCTGGGGCGGCTGGGACCGGCGGGGCGGCCGGGTGCCGCAGGCCTCCCGGACTGGCCATATGCCCGTCGGCGTGACACGGTGCCCCGGGCCGGGCCGCCTCGACGGGGCTCCGGCCCGTCCTCCGGGCTCCCGCCCGGGACGCCCGGCCGCGCACCGCGGCCGGCGACACCACGGCGGCCCGCCGAGACCGCGCGGCCGCGACACCTCCGAGAGGATCCCCGTGAACAAGGCCGAACTCGTCTCCGCCATCGCCAAGCGCGCCGACGTGCCCAGCGGCACCGTCGACGCCGTCCTGGCCGGCCTGCAGGAGGAGCTCGTCGAGGCGATCACCCGCGGCGAGAAGGTCGCCGTCTCCGGGCTGATCACCGTCGAGCGGACCCAGCGCTCGGCCCGCACCGGTCGCAACCCGCAGACCGGCGAGTCGATCGACATCCCCGCGGCCAACACCGTCAAGGTGACCGCCGGCTCCAACCTGAAGAAGGCCGCCAGCAACGTCCCGGTCTGATCGGCGGCCGCCCACGGACGTCCCGGTCCGACCGGCCGCCCGTGCCGCCGGGCCGGGGCGGCGCCTGCCCCCTGTGACCGGTCCCACGTCCGCGTGGGTGAGGATGCGAGGGCAGGCGCCGCCCGGCGGGCGGACGGCGCGGGACGGAGGAGCGCGTGAGCAGCGGACTGACCCTGGACACCGACCCGGCCGAGGTGGGGCTCGACCCCGCCCGGCTGCAGCGCCTCGACCGGCGGCTGACCCGCTGGGTCGACGACGGGCAGCTGCCCGGCTTCCTCGTCACCGTGTCGCGGCGCGGCCGGCTGGCCCACGTCGGCCGCCACGGCGCCCGCAACGTGGAGGAGGGCCTCCCGGTCGAGGAGGACACCCGCTGGCGCATCTTCTCGATGACCAAGCCGGTGACCTCGGTGGCGGCGATGATGCTCTACGAGGAGGGCCTCCTCGAGCTCACCGACCCGATCACCAAGTGGCTGCCCGAGTTCGCCGACACCCGCGTCTACGTGGCCGGGTCGGCGCAGAAGCCGGTCACCCAGCCGCAGATCGAGCCGATCCGGGTGGCGCACCTGCTCACCCACACCTCGGGGCTGACCTACGGCTTCCACCACGCCCACCCGGTCGACGCGATGTACCGCGCGATGGGCCACGAGTGGGGCACCCCGCCCGGCGCCGACTCCGCCGAGGTCTGCCGCCAGTGGGCCTCGGTGCCGCTGGTCTTCCAGCCCGGCTCGGAGTGGAACTACGGCGTCTCCACCGACGTCCTCGGCCGGCTGGTCGAGGTGGTCTCGGGACAGACGCTCGACGTCTTCTTCCAGGAGCGGGTCTTCGGCCCGCTGGGGATGACCGACACGTCCTTCGGGCTGCGCGAGGACGACGACGTCACCTCGCTGGCCCGCCTCTACGCCGCCGTCCCCGGCACGCCGGGCGGGCCGGCCACCGGGTTCGCGCCGCTGGACGCGATGGGCGCCGCGGCGCACAGCAAGCCGGCGTTCCTCTCCGGCGGCGGCGGCCTGGTGTCCACCGCCGCGGACTACGTGCGCTTCGCCGAGATGCTCCGCCGCGGCGGCTCGTTCGACGGCGGGCGGCTGCTGGGCCCGCGGACGCTGGCGCACATGACCCGCAACCACCTGCCCGGCGGCGCGGACCTGGAGACCTTCGGCCGGCCGCTGTTCGCCGAGACGCCGCTGCGCGGGGTCGGCTTCGGCCTGGGCTTCTCGATGGTCATCGACCCGGTCCGCTACGGCGGCGTGGCCAGCGTCGGCGACTACAGCTGGGGCGGGGCGGCGTCGACGGCGTTCTACGTCGACCCGGTCGAGGACGTCGTCGTCACGTTCTTCACGCAGCTGCTGCCCTCGTCGACCCTGCCGATCCGGGCCTACCTGCGCGCCCTGGTCAACCAGGCGATCGTCACCTGACACAGCGGTCGAGATCGCGCGATCTCGCACGTCCCAGCGGCCGTGGGCGTACGAGATCGCGCGATCTCGACCGCGTGGTCCTACGCGATGTCGACCGCGTGGTCCTACAGGTAGCGGCGGTAGACAACGGTGGCGACCATCGCCGGCTTCGACGCGCCCTCGACCTCGACGGTGACGTCCATGTTCATCGCGATCCCGCCCTCGAGCGGCGTGGCCGAGGCCAGCGTCGCGCCGGCCCGGACCCGGCTGCCCACCGGCACCGGCGAGGGGAAGCGCACCTTCTCGGTGCCGTAGTTGACGCCCATGCGGAAGCCGGTGATCTCCACGATCTGCGGCAGCAGCGACGGGACGAGCGACAGCGTCAGGTAGCCGTGCGCCACGGGACCCCCGAAGGGGCTCTCCCGCTTCGCCCGCTCGACGTCGACGTGGATCCACTGGTGGTCCCCGGTCGCGTCGGCGAACTGCTGCACCTGTTCCTGGGTCACGGTCACCCAGTCGCTGTGGCCGAGGTGCTGGCCGACGAGCCCCTGCACACCCTCGACGCCGTCCACGGTGGTCTGCGCCATCGCCGTCCTCCTGTGTCCTCGGTCCGTGTCGCTGTGGTCTGGTTGGCTGACTCCACCACACCGACGGCGGGGACGGGGGACACGGGTGCTGCGACTGGGCCGGCTCGACGTGCCCGACGGGGGGCTGCTCGTCATGGCGATCGTCAACCGCACGCCGGACTCCTTCTACGACCGCGGCGCCACCTACGAGCTGGCCGCCGCCGTCGAGCGCGTGGACCGGGTCGTGGCCGAGGGCGCGGACGTGGTGGACGTCGGCGGGGTCAAGGCCGCGCCCGGCGAGGAGGTCGACGCCGCCGAGGAGATCCGCCGCACCGTCGACCTGGTGGCCGCCATCCGCGCCGCCCACCCGGAGCTGCCGATCTCGATCGACACCTGGCGCGCCGAGGTCGCCCGCGAGGCGCTGGCCGCCGGGGCCGACGTCGTCAACGACGCGTGGGGCGGCGTGGAGCCGGAGCTGGCGCACGTCGCCGCCGAGGCGGGCGCGGGCATCGTGTGCACGCACGCCGGCGGCCTGCCGCCGCGGACCCGGCCGCACCGGGTGCAGTACGACGACGTCGTCGCCGACGTGGTGCGCCGGACGACGGCGCTGGCCGAGGCGGCCGTGGCCGCGGGCGTCGACCGCGAGCGGGTGCTGGTCGACCCGGGTCACGACTTCGGCAAGAACACCCGGCACTCGCTGGAGGCGACGCGGCGGCTCGACGAGCTGGTCGCGACCGGCTGGCCGGTGCTGGTGGCGCTGTCGAACAAGGACTTCGTCGGCGAGACCCTCGACGTCGTCCTGGAGGAGCGGCTCACCGGGACGCTCGCGGCGACGGCGGTCAGCGCCTGGCTGGGTGCCCGGGTGTTCCGCGCCCACGACGTCGCCGCGACCCGGCAGACGCTCGACATGGTGGCCGCCATCCGCGGCGACCGTCCCCCGGCCCGCACCGTCCGCGGCCTGGCCTGAAGAAGGGCCCCCTCGCCCCCCACCGCTCGCGAGCTCGCGGCGGGCCCCTGCGAGGGGGCCGCCCTCGCGGGGCGCCGAGGGGACGACGGAGGTCCCTGGTGCCGGGGGACCGACCGGGCGATGATCGGGTCGCCCGTGGCGGCAGCGGGCCCCACGGCGGCGGCGCTGAGGAGGCCGTCATGTCCGAGCAGGCCACGGGGATCGACGCACCCCAGGCACGAGGACGGCGCGTGGTGGTGGGCGTCGACGGGTCGGCAGGAGCGCAGGCGGCGCTGCGGTTCGCCGTCGAGGACGCCGTCCGCCGGGGCGTGCCCGTCGAGGCGGTCACCTCCCACCGCCCACCCGAGGCGTGGATGGACTTCGACGCGGTCGGCGGCTTCGACTACGACCAGGCCGAGGCCGAGGCGGTGGAGCGGGCCGAGGTGTTCATCGCCGAGGTGCTCCACGAGGTCCCGGAGCCGCACCCGGAGATCCACGTGACGGCCGTCCTCGGCTCGGCGGCGGACGCGCTCATCCGCGAGTCGGCCGGCGCGGACCTGCTCGTGGTCGGCAGCCGGGGGCACGGCGGGTTCTCCAGCATGCTGCTGGGGTCGACGAGCATGCACTGCGTCCTGCACGCGCCGTGCCCGGTCACCGTCGTCCACTCGTCCGAGTCGCACCACGAGCGGCTGCACCTGCGCCGCCGCAACGGCGGGGAGCGGGTGCGCGCCCGGCGCCGGCGCTTCCGGGGGGCCACGGCCGACTTCACCGGACCCTGACCCATCCGCTGCGGCCGGCCGGCCGCCGGCACGGGCCCCGGCGCGGGCGCCGCGATGATCAGGTGACCTGATCGTGGCGCGTCCTCCCTCACCGTGACGCGGCCTCCCTCACCGTGGGACGTCGGGGAGGACACTCGACGATCAGGTGACCTGATCGTGGCGCGCACCCACCGGAGCTAGGTTGCTCCGCATGGCCGCCACCGGGTTCCTCACCGCCGACGAGCTCAACGGGCTCCTGCCGGGCACGCTGCCGGGGCTGCTCGGCCTCACCGTCACCGCGCACGAGCCCGGCCGGCTGGCGGCCACGCTCGACGTCCGCCCGGACCTGCTCGCGCCCAACGGCTACCTGCACGCGGCCACCGTCGTCGCCCTGGCCGACACCGCCTGCGGTCTGGCCACCCGCGCGCTGCTGCCGGAGGGCTCGGCCGGGTTCACCACCATCGAGCTGAAGAGCAACTTCCTGGGCACGGTGCGCGAGGGACGGGTGAGCACCGTGGCCACCAACGCGCACGCCGGCCGCAGCACCCAGGTGTGGGACGCCGTCGTCTCCTCCGACGCCGGGAAGACCCTCGCGCTGTTCCGCTGCACCCAGTCGGTGCTGTGGCCACGATGAGGTGACTGGCGAGTAACCCCGTGTCCCGCGACACCCCGGGGGTGTGAGACTGGCGTCACCCGTCCCCGAGGAGGAGCCCCCAGTGGCACTGGCCAGTCGTTACCCCGACATCGAGATCCCCGATCTGTCGGTCCCCGAGTTCGTGCTCGCCGGCGGCGCGTCGCGCCCCGACGCCCCGGCGCTCGTCGACGGCCTGACCGGTGACTCGATCAGCCACGGTCAGCTGGCCACCTACGTCGACCGCGTCGCCGCCGCGCTCGCCGCCCGCGGGCTGCGCAAGGGCGACGTCGTCGCCGTCCTCTGCCCGAACACGATGTGGTACCCGGTCGTCTTCCACGGCATCGCCCGGGCCGGGTGCGTGATGAGCCCGATCAACTCGCTCTACACCGCCCACGAGGTCGCCTTCCAGCTGAAGGACTCCGGCGCCAAGGTGCTCATCACCGTCTCGCCGTTCCTCGACCGGGCGCTGGAGGCCGTGGAGCAGTCGCCGGTCGACGAGGTGGTCGTCATGGACGGCGCCGAGGGGCACGCCTCGCTGCTCGACCTCATCTCCAGCGACGCGCCGTCGGTGCAGGTCGACGTCGACCCGGCGGACGACCTGGTCACGCTGCCCTACTCCAGCGGCACCACCGGCCTGCCCAAGGGCGTCATGCTCACCCACCGCAACCTGGTGGCCAACGTCAGTCAGTCCCGCCCGCTGGTGGAGCTGCACGAGGGCGACGAGCGGATCATCGCCGTCCTGCCGTTCTTCCACATCTACGGCCTGACCGTGCTGATGAACCAGGGCCTGCAGTGGGGCGGCACCGTGGTGACCCTGCCGCGGTTCGACCTCGAGCAGTTCCTGCGCACCATCCAGGACCAGGAGATCACCCGGGCCTTCGTCGCGCCGCCCATCGTGCTGGCGCTGGCCAAGCACCCGATGGTCGACCAGTTCGACCTGTCCTCGCTGCGCAGCATCACCTCCGGCGCCGCGCCGCTGGACGAGGCGCTGGCCCAGGCCGCCCAGGACCGGCTGCGCAAGGGCGCGGCCGACGGCGTCGTGGTCGCCCAGGGCTACGGGATGACCGAGCTGTCGCCGGTCTCGCACACCACGCCCGACGCCACCCGGCTGCCCGAGGGGGTTCCCGCGGTCCCCAAGGGCTCGGTCGGCCTGGCGCTGCCCAACACCGAGTGCCGCCTGGTCGACCCCTCCACCGGCCAGGACGCCGCCCCCGGCGAGCGCGGTGAGCTCTGGGTCCGCGGCCCGCAGGTCATGAAGGGCTACCTCAACAACGAGCAGGCCACCCGCGAGACGCTGGACGCCGAGGGCTGGCTGCACACCGGCGACGTCGCGATCGTCGACGGGAACGGCTGCTACACCGTCGTCGACCGGGTCAAGGAGCTGATCAAGTACAAGGGCTACCAGGTGGCCCCGGCCGAGCTCGAGGCCGTGCTGCTGGGCAACCCGGCCATCGCCGACGCCGCCGTCATCGGCGTCAAGGACGAGGAGACCGGCGAGGAGCTGCCCAAGGCGTTCGTCGTCCGGGCGCCCGGTGCGGAGATCACCGAGCAGGAGGTCATGGACTACGCCGGCAGCCGGCTCGCACCGCACAAGAAGATCCGCGCGGTCGAGTTCATCGAGCAGGTGCCCAAGTCCGCGGCCGGCAAGATCCTGCGCAAGGACCTCAAGGCCCGCGTCTGACGAAGGCCCCCTGCCCCACCGCTCGCGGGCTCGCGTCGGCACGGGGCAGGGGGGCTTCTAAGGTCGGCGCATGCGTGCGGTCACCATGGACGGTCCCGGCGGCCCCGAGGTCCTCGGCTGGGGCGAGGTCCCCGACCCGGTGGCCGGCCCCGGCGAGGTCGTCGTCGACGTCGCCGCCACCGCGGTCAACCGGGCCGACCTGCTGCAGCGCGCGGGGAACTACCCGCCGCCGAGGGGCGCCAGCGAGGTCCTCGGCCTGGAGTGCAGCGGGGTCGTGAGCGAGGTCGGCGAGGGCGTGACCGGCTGGTCGGTCGGCGACGAGGTGTGCGCGCTGCTCGCCGGTGGCGGCTACGCCGAGCGGGTCGCCGTCCCCGCCGTGCAGCTGCTCCCCCGCCCGGCCGGAGTGGAGCTGGCCACCGCCGCCGCGCTGCCCGAGGTCACCTGCACCGTGTGGTCCAACGTCTTCCAGCTGGCCCGCCTGCGCCGCGGCGAGACGTCCCTCGTGCACGGCGGGTCCAGCGGCATCGGCACGATGGCGATCCAGCTCGCCGTCCGGGCCGGAGCCCGGGTGTCCACCACCGCGGGGACGGCGGCCAAGCTCGAGTTCTGCCGGGAGCTGGGCGCCGAGGTCACGATCAACTACCGCGACGAGGACTTCGTCGAGCGGGTGCGCGAGGAGACCGACGGCGCGGGGGTCGACGTCGTCCTGGACAACATGGGGGCCGCGTACCTGCCCCGCAACGTCGACGCCCTCGCCGTCGGCGGCCGGCTGGTCGTCATCGGCATGCAGGGCGGCACCCGGGCCGAGCTCGACCTCGGCAAGCTCCTCGCGAAGCGGGCGTCGGTGCACGCCACCGCGCTGCGCTCGCGGCCGGCCACGGGCCCGGGCGGCAAGGCCGAGATCGTCGCGGCGGTGCGCGCCGAGGTGTGGCCCGACGTCGAGCGCGGCGTGGTGCGGCCGATCGTCGACCGGCGGCTGCCCATGTCGCGGGCGGCCGAGGCGCACCGCGTCGTCGAGGCCAGCGAGCACGTCGGGAAGGTGCTGCTGCTCCCCGACGCCTGACTAGAGGGCGCCGCGCAGGGCCGCCACCGAGTCGATCACGTAGCCGACCTCCTCGGCGGTGTTGTAGTGCGCCAGCCCCAGCCGGATGGCTCCGCCGGCCTCGTTGACCCCGAGGGCGTCGAACAGCTCGCGGGCGTAGAAGTCGCCGTCCCAGGCGCAGACCCCGCGGCGGGCGAGCTCGGCGGCCACCTGCCGGGGGCGCATGCCCGGGACGGTGAACGACAGGGTCGGCGTCGTGTGCTCGGGGAAGCCGACCACCTGCACGTGCCGCATGGCCCGCAGCGCCTGGTCCAGCCAGTCGAACAGACCGCCCTCGTAGGCGGCGACGGCGGCCATCGAGGCGCGCAGCCGGTCACGCCGGCTGCCGGTGGCGTCCTCGCACAGGCCGGCGAGGTGGTCGACGGCGGCGGTGACGCCGGCGTAGAGCTCGAACGGCGGGGTGCCGGTCTCGAAGCGGTCGGGCACGCGGTCCGGCGCGGGCAGCAGCCGGTCGGGGACGAGCTCGGTCAGCAGCGCCGGGTCGGCGACCACCGCGCCCACGTGCGGCCCGCAGAAGGTGTAGGCCGACACCGCCAGGAAGTCCGCGCCCAGCGCGGCCCGGTCGAGGAACACGTGCGGGGCGGCCTGGACGGCGTCGACGAACACCAGCGCCCCGACGGCGTGGGCGCGGGCGGCGATCGCGGCGACGTCGGGACGCGTGCCGATCGCGTTGCTGGCCGCCGTCACCGCCACCAGGCGGGTGCGCGCGGTGATCAGCTCGTCGTACTGCCAGGCCGGCAGCTCACCGGTCTCGATGTCCACCTCGGCCCACCGGACGACGGCGCCGGCCTGCTCGGCCAGCTGCAGCCACGGGCGGATGTTGGCGTCGTGGTCCAGGCGGCTGACCACGACCTCGTCGCCGTAGCGCCACGTGCGCGCCAGCGCCCGGGCGAGGGCGTAGGTCAGCGTCGTGGTGTTGGCGCCCAGGACCACCCCGGTGGAGACGCCGCCCACCAGGTCGGCCACCGCCGCGCGGGCGCTGGCCAGCAGGCCCTCCGTGCGCGCCGAGGACGGGAAGACCCCGCCGCGGTTGGCCACCGGCACCCGCATCGCCGAGGAGACCGCGTGCACGACGCTCTCGGGCACCAGCGTGCCGGCGGGCGCGTCGGTGTGCACGAACCCGTCGGACAGGCCGGGGAACAGGCCGCGGACGCGCGCGACGTCCAGCCGTGGCTCCCCCGGTCCCATGCGGGCGACCCTAGACGGAGCGGTTCTGCCGGCCACGTCCTGGCGGCACCCGGGCGCCGCGCGTTCGACCCCGCCGGACGAGGGGCAGGATGGAGGGCATGACGGCACCGCAGAACGGCAGCGAGCGTCCGCAGCAGGTCGTCGTCGTCGGTCCTGACGGCCGGCCGGTCGGCGCGATGCCCGTGCCCGCCGGCGGGGCGGAGGACGGCGACGGCACGCACGGCCTGAGCGAGATGGTCGAGCAGCCGGCGAAGGTCATGCGGATCGGCACGATGATCAAGCAGCTGCTCGAGGAGGTGCGCGCCGCGCCCCTCGACGAGCCCAGCCGCGCGCGGCTGCGCGACATCCACGCCTCCTCGATCCGCGAGCTGGAGCAGGGGCTCGCGCCCGAGCTCAGCGACGAGCTGCGGCGGATCACCTCTCCCTTCACCGAGGGCGAGACCCCCTCCGACGCGGAGCTGCGGATCGCGCAGGCGCAGCTGGTCGGCTGGCTGGAGGGCGTGTTCCAGGGCATCCAGACGGCCCTGTTCGCGCAACAGATGGCCGCCCGGGCGCAGCTGGAGGAGATCCGCCGTCGCGCCCTGCCCAGCGGCGCCGTGCCCGCCGAGCCCCGTCCCGGCGGCGGCCAGTACCTGTGAGGTGGCGGCGCCACGATCAGGTCACCTGATCGTGGCGCGTCCTCCCTCACGGTGGGCGGTGAGGGAGGACGCGCGACGGTGAGGGAGGACGGCGTCGTCCACAGATCCGGCTGACCGGGTTCCCCTCGGACGCCACGCTCGCAGACTGCTCGCGTGCACCCGCTCCTCGAGTCCGCCGCCCGGCGCCGCCTCGGCGTCTTCACCGTCGCCGACGCCCGCCGCGCCGGCTGCCGGCCCGACGAGATCCGCTCCGCCGTGGGCACCGGCCGCTGGCACCGGCTGCGCCGCGGCGTCTACGTCGAGACGGCGACCTGGCTCGCCCTCGCCGACGACCCCCGGGCCCGGCACCTCGTCGAGTGCGCGGCCGCCCTCACCGTGCTGGGTCCCGGCCCCGTCGTCAGCCACGACTCCGCCGCCCGGTTCCACCAGCTGGTCCTGCCCCGCTCCCCCGACGGCGCCGTCCGCCTGACCCATCCCGACGCGTGGCGCCGCGGACGCGGCTACCGGATCGCGGCGGCCGAGCTGCCGACCGGGGACGTCGTCCACGACGCCCCGCTCGCCGTGACCTGTGTGGCACGCACGCTGGTGGACTGCGCCCGGGAGTGGGCCCTCGCCGACGCCGTCGTCGCCCTCGACGAGGCGCTGCACAGCGAGCGGGTCCGGCGCGACGACCTCCGCACGGCCGTGCTCGCCCAGTCGCACTGGCTGGGCATCGGGGAGGCGGCGCGGGCCGTGGACCTCGCCGACGGACGCGCCGAGTCGCCCCTGGAGACGCGGGGCCGGCTGGCGTTCCTGGCGGCGGGGCTGCCCCGGCCCGAGCTGCAGGTGGAACTGCACGGGCCCCGCGGGTTCGTCGCGCGGGTGGACGCCTGGTTCGACGACGCCGCTGTCGCCGTGGAGTTCGACGGGCGGGTGAAGTACCTCGATCCCCGGTCGGGTCGCACCGCCGGTGACGTGCTGTGGGAGGAGAAGCGCCGCGAGGACCGGATCCGCGAGCTCGACGTCCGGATGGTGCGCGTCGCCCAGGAGGACCTCAGCGCGGTGCACGCGGTGGCCGCCCGCCTCGCCGGCCTGCTCGCCACGCCGCTCCCCGGCCCGCGGCGCTTCACCGTCGTCCGCCGCCCGGAGCCCGGTCCCGCCGATGCGGCCGCCTGAGACCGTCCTCCCTCACCGCAGCGCGTCCTCCCTCACGGTGGGCGGTGAGGGAGGACGCGCCATGATCAGGTCACCTGATCATCGCTCCGGTCGGAGACGTCAGAGGGAGGCGAGGAACGCGGCGACGCCGTCGTCGTCGTTGGTGCCGGTGACGTCGGTGGCCGCGGCCAGCACCTCGGGGTGCGCCTGCGCCATCGCCACGGCCCGGCCGCCGCCCTCGCGGACCCAGTCGAAGGCCGCGACGTCGTTGGGCATGTCCCCGAACACGACGACGTCCTCCGGGCCCAGCCCGTGCCGCGCCGCGACCCGCGCCAGGCCCGTGGCCTTGGTGACGCCCGGCGCGGAGATCTCGGCCAGCGCGTTCTCCGACGACGTCGTCACCGTGGCGCGGTCGCCGACCACGCGCTGCACCAGCGCGACGAAGGGGTCGCGGTCCATGGTCTCGTGGCGGGCGAGCAGCTTGGCCGCGGGCGCGGCGACGATCTCCTCGAGGGTGGCGGCGGCCACGCCGGGCCCGCCGACGTCCCACCGCGGCTGGTACACCGGCTCGTGCCGGAACTCCAGGCCGTACTCGACGGCGAACCCGGTGTCGGGCTGCTCGGCGCGCAGGGCCGCGGTGACGGTCCGCAGGAGCTCGGGCGGCAGCGCGTCCTCCTCGAGCACCTCGAAGCGCTCGAGGTCGAACAGCACCGCGCCGTTGCAGCAGACCGCGGTGCCCGAGCCGAGCACCCGCCTGATCTTGCTCATCCACCGGGGCGGCCGGCCGGTGGCCAGGACGACGGGCACGCCGGCGGCCCGCCACCGCTCCAGCTCGGCCACCGTCGCGTCGCTGACGGTGTCGTCGGAACGCAGCAGCGTGCCGTCCATGTCGCTGGCGATCAGCCGCGGACGCCAGTCAGACACCGGCCAGCACCGCCTCGAGGTAGCGGGCGACGCCGTCGGCGTCGTGCCCTCCGGTCTCCCCGGCAGCGGCCGCCCGCACGGCCGGGTGGGCGTTGGCGACGGCGACCGCGCGACCGCCGGCCCGGGTGACCGCGGACATCATGGGCAGGTCGTTGGGCATGTCGCCGAAGACGAGCACGTCACCGAACCCGACGCCGTACCGCTCGAGCGCGACGGCCAGGCCGGTGGCCTTGGTGACGCCGGGCGGCAGGACCTCGATGAAGCCGAGCCCGGCGTGGGTCACCTCGGCCTCGGCCGGGTCGACCACCCGCAGGGCGCGGGCCAGCAGCTCGTCCTGGCCGACCGAGGGGGAGCGCAGGAAGACCTTGAGGACGGCGCCCTGCGGCAGGACCTGGTGGCGCGGCAGCAGGGAGGCGGGCTCGGGATAGGGCCAGTCGAACCCGTGCTGCACCCGCAGCGGCGCGTGCGCCCCCTCGCGTGACTCGGCCTGCTCGGCGGCGTCCTCGACCGCGACGACCAGTTCGCCGGCCACGGCCTCGATGCGCTCGATGACCGCCGTGGCCTGCGAGCGGGGCAGCCCGACCGTGCGGAGCACCTCGTCGCGCTCGAGGTCGACGACGTAGCCGCCCTGCGCGAGCACCGCGATGCCGCGCCCGTCGAGGGCGGTCCGGACGCTGTCGAGCAGCCGCGGCCCCCGCCCGGTGACGCCGACCACCGGGATGCCGGCGGCCCAGCACGTCTCCAGGGCCGCCCGCGTGCGCGGGCTGATGACGCCCTGGGAGGTGAGCAGGGTGCCGTCGAGGTCGGTGGCCACGAGCTTCGGTCGCCAGCTCCCGAGGTCGCCGAGCTCGACCACCCGGTCGGACTCGGGTGAGGGGACGTGCCCGGAGATGACCGGCCGGGGCGCGGCCCCGGTCACGCGGGCACCGGCGCGGCCAGGGTCATGCCCGGCGTGAGCGACTCGACCCCGCCCAGCCAGGGGCGCAGCGCCACCGGCACGTGCACCGACCCGTCGGCGCGCTGGTGCACCTCGAGCAGGCAGGCGATGGTGCGGGCGATCGCGCACAGGGTGCCGTTGAGGGTGGCCGCGGTCTGCGGCCGGCCGTCCTCGTCGCGGTGGCGGATGGCCAGTCGGCGGGCCTGGAAGGTGGTGCAGTCCGACGTCGACGTCAGCTCGCGGTAGGTGCCCTGCGACGGGAACCACGCCTCGATGTCGTACTTGCGGGCGGCGCTGGTGCCCAGGTCGCCGGCGGCGATGTCCACCACCCGGTAGGGCAGCTCGAGGGCCTGGAGGAACTCCTCCTCCCAGGCCAGCAGCCGCAGGTGCTCGGCGGCGGCCTCCGCAGGAGCGCAGAAGCTGAACATCTCGACCTTGTCGAACCAGTGCACGCGGATGATCCCGCGGGTGTCCTTGCCGTAGCTGCCGGCCTCCCGGCGGAAGCACGAGGACCAGCCGGCGTAGCGCAGCGGGCCGGCCGAGAGGTCGAGCACCTCGTTCATCCGCATCCCGGCGAGGGCGACCTCGGAGGTACCGACGAGGTAGAGGTCGTCGCGCTCGACCTTGTAGACCTCCTCGTCGTGCTCGCCGAGGAAGCCGGTGCCCTCCATGGCCTCGGGCTTGACCAGCGCGGGGGCGACGACGGGGGTGAACCCGGCGGCCACCGCGCGGCTGATCGCCAGCTGGGCGAGGGCGAACTCCAGCAGCGCGCCGGGGCCGGTGAGGAAGTAGAAGCGGGCGCCGGAGACCTTCGCGCCCCGCTCGGTGTCGATCGCGCCGAGCGCCTCGCCGATCTGCAGGTGGTCGCGCACCTCGAAGTCGAAGGAGGGCACCTCGCCCACGGTCCGCAGCGTCACCGCGTCGTCCTCGCCGCCGGGCGGCACGCCGTCGTGCACGACGTTCGGGATCGACAGGTGCACCTCGCGCAGCGCGGCGTCGGCCGCCCGCTGCGCCTCCTCGGCCTCCTTGACCTGCGTGGCCAGCGCGCGGGCCCGCTCGAGCACGGCGGGTCGCTCCTCGGGCGCGGCCTTCCTCACCGCCTGCGAGGCGGCCTTCTGCTCCGCGCGCAGGTCGTCGGCCCGCTTGACGGCCTCGCGGCGCGCGGCGTCGGCGGCCAGCAGCGCGTCGACCCGCGACTCGTCGGCGCCGCGGGCACGCTGGCTGGCACGGACGACGTCGGGGTGCTCGCGCACCAGGCGCAGGTCGATCACCCCCCGATCGTAGAGAGGTGCCGGAGGAGCGCCCGGTCCCCACCGGAGACGCTCACCCCTCCCGGCGAGATCGCGCGATCTCGCCCGACGCCGCGTGCGGGACACTGGGGGCATGCGGTTCCTCAACGGTCAGCGCCCGGCGACCGACCTGACCTACGCCGACGTCTTCATGGTGCCCGCCCACAGCACCGTGGGCTCCCGGCTCGAGGTCGACCTGACCACGCCGGACCGGGTGGGCACGACCATCCCGGTCGTGGTCGCCAACATGACCGCGATCAGCGGCCGGCGGATGGCCGAGACGGTCGCCCGCCGCGGCGGGCTGGCGGTGCTGCCGCAGGACATCCCGGTCGACGTCGTCGGCGAGGTCGTCTCGTGGGTGCACGCGCGCCACCCGGTGTACGACACCGCGATCACGCTGGCGCCGACGTCGACGGTCGGCGACGCGCTGTCGCTGATGACCAAGCGGGCGCACGGGATCGTCGTGGTGGTCGACGAGGGCGGTGTGCCGCTGGGCGTGGTCACCGACGGCGCCTGCCAGGGCGTGGACCGCTTCAGCCAGCTCTCCCAGGTCATGGCCGCCCACCCGCTGACCATCCCCGCCGGCACCGACCTGCCCAAGGTCTTCGACGTGCTGTCCGAGGAGCGGGTCAGCGCCGCGCCGGTGGTCGAGGGCGACCGGCTCCTGGGTGTGATCACCCGCAAGGGCGCGCTGCGCTCCACGCTCTACACCCCCGCGGTCGACGCCGAGGGCCGGCTGCTCACCGCGGCGGCCGTCGGCATCAACGGCGACGTCGCGGGCAAGGCCTCGGCGCTGCTGGCCGCCGGCGTCGACGTGCTCGTCGTCGACACCGCGCACGGCCACCAGGAGAAGGCGGTCGAGGCGGTGCGCGCCGTGCGGTCGGTGGCCGGGCCGGTGCCGGTGGTGGCCGGCAACGTGGTCACCGCCGAGGGCACCCGCGACCTGGTCGAGGCCGGGGCCGACGTCGTCAAGGTCGGCGTCGGGCCGGGCGCGATGTGCACCACGCGGATGATGACCGGCGTCGGGCGCCCGCAGTTCTCCGCCGTCGAGGAGTGCGCCGCCGAGGCCCGCCGGCTGGGCAAGCACGTGTGGGCCGACGGCGGCGTGCGCCACCCCCGCGACATCGCGCTGGCGCTGGCCGCGGGTGCGGCGAACGTGATGGTCGGCTCCTGGTTCGCCGGCACCTACGAGTCGGCCGGCGACATCCACGACGACGGCAGCGGCCGGCTCTACAAGGAGTCCTTCGGCATGGCCTCGGCCCGCGCGGTCCGGGCGCGGACGGCGGCGCAGAGCGGCTTCGAGCGGGCCCGGGCGGGGCTGTTCGAGGAGGGCATCTCCTCGTCGCGGATGTACCTGGACCCGGCGCGCCCCGGCGTCGAGGACCTCGTCGACCAGATCGTGGCCGGGGTGCGCTCGTCGTTCACCTACGCCGGCGCCCGCACGGTCGACGAGTTCCACGAGCGCGCGGTGCTGGGGGTGCAGAGCGCGGCCGGCTACGAGGAGGGCCGGCCGCTGCCGACCAGCTGGTGAGACCGCTGCCGCGGGAGGTCTTCGAGTCGCTGGTCGCCGACGCGCTCGACGCCGTCCCCGCCGAGCTGATGGCGCTGCTGGACAACGTCGTCGTGCTGGTGGAGGACCGCAACGAGGACGAACCGGAGCTGCTTGGCCTCTACGAGGGGTACGCGCTCCCCGAGCGCGGCTGGCAGTACGGCGGGGCGCTGCCCGACCGGATCATGGTCTACCGGGAGGCGATCTGCGACGTCTGCTCGACCGCCGAGGAGGTGGTCGAGGAGGTGACGGTGACCGTGGTCCACGAGATCGCCCACCACTTCGGCATCGGCGAGGAGCGCCTGCACGAGCTCGGCTGGGGCTGAGGAAGGACCTCCCTGCCCCCCGCCTCTGCAGGGAGGCCACCCAGCCGGGAGGAGTCACCTCTCCGCGTACGGTGACCGCTGTGCCCTCCGACATCGCCAGGAGCAGCGGGCTGCCGATCAAGATGCTGCACGACCGGATTCTGGTGGCCCTGCGCCGGGAGGACGGCGAGCGCCGCTCCACCGGCGGCATCCTCATCCCGGCGACGGCGCAGGTGGCCAAGCGGCTGGTGTGGGGCGAGGCGCGCGGCGTCGGGTCGAGCGTGCGGCAGGTGAAGGTCGGCGACCAGGTGCTCTTCTCCCCGGAGGACCAGCACGAGGTCGAGGTGCACGGCGAGGAGCTGATCATCCTGCGCGAACGCGACGTGCACGCCGTCGCCGCCGAGCGGATCGAGGAGTCCACCGGCCTCTACCTGTAGCGGCCTGGCCCGGCCCTCCTACGCCTCGGCGGCGTGGGCGGCGACCACCTCGGTCATCTCGGTGAGGAAGCGGCGGACGACGGCGAGGTCGGCGTCGGAGTACCCGTCCATCGCCGCGACCAGGTCGCGCTGCAGCTCGCCGAAGAACGCCGTCCCCGCGGCCATCGCCGTCGGGGTCATCCCCAGCACCACGCGGCGGCGGTCGGCGGGGTCGCGCACCCGGAGCACGTGGCCGGCGCGCTCGAGCCGGTCGACCAGCGCGGTCACCGACGCCGAACTCAGCGACACCGCCGCACCGAGGCCGCCCGCGGTGAGCGGCTCACCGCGGCGGGTGGCGTCCATGATGGCCACCAGCGCCCGGACGTCGGTGCGCCCGAGACCGTGCAGCTCGGCGAAGCGCTGCCCGACCGCGTCGAGCTCGACGCTGAGCCGGCGCAGCAGCAGGCCCACCTCGACCCGCTCCGCGTCGTTGCGCGCCACGCCGGCACCCCCTAATCTCTCGATCGTCGAGATGATAGGTCGTCGAGAGGTTCCATCATGGCCCGCCGGGTCCGCTGGCTGCTCCCCCTGCTCGTCGTCCTGGTGTGGATCGGAGCCGCCGGGCCGCTCGGCGTCCTCAGCGGCAAGCTGACCGGGCTGCAGGAGAACGACACCGCCGCCTTCCTCCCCGACAGCGCGGAGTCGACCCGGGTGGCCGACCTGCAGCAGGACTTCTCCCCGGTGCAGGCCATCCCCGCGATCCTCCTGTGGGAGGGCGAGGGGCCCCTCGACCAGGCGACGCTCGGGGAGATCCAGCAGCGCGTGCAGGAGGCCACCGCCGTGGCCGAGGACGCCGGGTTCCTGGCCGGTCAGCCCTCCCCGCCGATCCCGTCGCAGGACGGCGCGGCCGTGCAGGCCCTGCTGCCGCTGACGCCCGAGATCGGCGACGAGATCGTGCCCGTGGTCGAGGACCTCCGGTCGACGATCGCCGTCGACGGGACGTCGTCGTTCGTCACCGGCCCCGGCGGCATCTTCGCCGACTTCGCCAACGGGTTCGCCGGCATCGACGGGCTGCTCCTGCTGGCCGCCTTCGGCGTCGTCCTGCTGATCCTGCTCGTCGTCTACCGCAGCCCGCTGCTGCCCTTCCTGGTCATCGGGACCGCGGGCCTGGCGCTCACCGCCGGCAACGCGGTCGCCTACCTGCTCGCCGACGGCGGCCTGATCACCGTCAACGGCCAGAGCCAGGGCATCGCCTCGATCCTCGTCGTCGGCGCGGCCACCGACTACGGCCTGCTGCTGGTCTCCCGCTTCCGCGAGGAGCTGCGCCGGGAGCAGTCCCGGTTCACCGCCATGCGCACGGCGCTGCGCCGGTCGTGGGAGCCGATCGTGGCCTCGGGCGCCACCGTCGTCCTCGGCGTGCTGTGCCTGCTGTTCTCCGACCTGTCGTCCAACCGCGGCCTCGGGCCGATCTCGGCGGTGAGCGTCTCGCTCGCGGTGGTCGCCGCGCTGACCTTCCTGCCCGCGGCGCTCACCCTGCTCGGCCGCGCCGCGTTCTGGCCGTTCCGGCCGAGGTACGGCAGCGAGCCCCCGCGGGGCCGGGGCTGGCAGCGGGTCGCCACCCTCGTCGGCCGGCGTCCCCGCCGGGTGCTGGCCGTCAGCACGCTGGCGCTGCTCGCCGCCGCGGTGTTCGCGCCGACCTACGAGGCCTCGGGCATCACCTTCAGCGACGCCATCCGCGGGGAGTCCAACGGCGTCGACGGGCAGGAGGCGCTGGCGCGGCACTTCGACGCCGGCTCGGGCAACCCGACGGTCGTCGTCACGCCGGAGGACTCGTGGCAGGCGGTCGCCGAGGCCGCGGCGGCCACCGACGGCGTCGCGTCCGTCGCCCCGTTCACCGGCGGGGCGCCCGGCGGCGACCCGGTCGTGGCCGACGGGCTGGTCCGCCTCGACGTCACGCTCGCCGTGGCCGCCGACAGCACCGAGGCCATCGACGTCGTCCAGGACCTGCGCACGCAGCTCGACGACGCCGACCCGCAGGCCCTGGTGGGCGGCGACACCGCGAGCAACCTCGACGCCCGGGAGACCGCCGCGCGCGACCTGCGGGTGATCGTGCCCAGCGTGCTGGTGGTGATCACCGTCGTCCTGGCGCTGCTGCTGCGCGCGCTGGTGGCACCGCTGCTGCTGGTGGCCACGGTGGTGCTCAGCGTCGGCGCCACGGTGGGCGTGGCCGCGCTGCTGTTCGAGAACGTGTTCGGCTTCCCCGGCAGCGACCCCGGCATCCTGCTCATCGGGTTCGTGTTCCTCGTCGCCCTGGGGATCGACTACAACATCTTCCTCATGACCCGGGCCCGCGAGGAGTCCACCCGGCACGGCACGCGCGACGGCGTCCTGCGGGCGCTGGCCGTCACGGGCGGGGTCATCACCAGCGCCGGGATGGTGCTCGCGGCGACGTTCGGCGCGCTGTCGGTGCTGCCGCTGCTGTTCCTGACCCAGCTGTCGTTCCTGGTCGGCTTCGGCGTGCTGCTCGACACCTTCGTCGTCCGGTCGCTGCTGGTGCCCGCCGCCGTCGCGCTGCTCGGCGACCGCACCTGGTGGCCGAGCTCCCTGTCCCGCCGGCCGCACCCCGAGCCCGAGCGGGAGCTCGAGCGCGTCTGAGGCCGACGGACCCCTCGGTCGTGATCATCGGCGGGTGGCGGTCGGACACGCCGGCGGCGGCAGCCACCCGCCGGTGATCACGGGGACGACGGGGTGGGGAGCCGGCCCCTCACACCTGGCCGGCGCGCAGGCGGGCGAGCCAGGCCCCGGCGTCGGCGAACGCGGTGTCGGCGGCGACGTCGGGCACCGGGCGGTTGGTGCGGCCGTCGTCACGCGGGTAGGAGCCGAGGAAGCGGACGTCGTCGCACACCCGGTGCAGCGCGGCCAGCGCCTCCCCCACCCGGGCGTCGGCGACGTGGCCCTCGCAGTCGAGGGAGAACGAGTAGACGCCGAGGCGCTCGCGGGTGGGCCGCGACTCGATGCGGGTGAGGCTGATCCCGCGGGCGGCGAACTCGCCGAGCAGGTCGAGCAGCGCCCCGGTGCGGTCGCCGACCACGGCCACCAGGGAGGTCTTGTCGTTGCCGGTGGGCGCCGGCAACGAGCCCGGCCGGCTGACCAGCACGAACCGGGTCACCGCGCCGGGGTGGTCGGCGACGTCCTCGGCCAGCGGGACGAGGCCGTAGCGCTCGGCGGCGATGGGCGCGCAGACCGCCGCGTCGTGCTCACCGTCGGCCACCGCCCGGGCCGCGACGGCGGTCGAGGAGGACGGCAGCGTCGGGACGCCGGGCAGCAGCTCGGCCAGCGTGCGGGCCGTCTGCGCCAGCGCGTGGGGGTGGCTGACCACCCCGCGGACGTCGGCGAGCCGCGTGCCGGCGCGGGCGGCGAGGACGAACGCGACGGTGAGGAACACCTCACGGGTGATGACCAGCGGGGCGCCGTCGGCGAGACCGTCCATGGTGGTCGGGACCGAGCCCTCCACCGAGTTCTCCAGCGGGACCAGCGCCGCGTCCGCCTCACCCGCGCGGACGGCGGCCAGGGCGGCGGGGACGCTCACCGCGGGCCGGCGCACCCCCTCGCCCGGTGCCACGGCACTGCTGAGCGCCGCCTCGGCGAAGGTACCCTCGGGACCGAGATAGGTGAACCGTGTCGGAGGCGTCTGCAGCACCCGACGAGGGTAGTGCGGTCGGCAGGGGCGCAGGCCTCGTCGGGGAGAGCCGCCCGACCGCCGGCCGTGACCGGATCATCCGCATCGAGTGGGAGGGATGAGTGACCCCCGGCTCGACTCCCGTGACCCACGGTGACCTCGACGCTGCGCTGTGGCGCGTCCTGGCCGCGAGCGGACGGGACGACCTCACCGCCTTCCGTGCCGAGCTCGACGCCGTCGAGCCTGCCCTCGCCGCGGCGAGCGAGCCGCGGTGGGCCGCCTGGCGGCACGCCCTGGACGCCCGCCGCGGGCTGCTCGACGGCGACCGGGACGCCGCGGCCGCGGCCGTCGTCGCCGCCCGGGGGGCCCTGGGCGCCTGCCGTCCGTCGGAGGCGACCGCGCTCGTGCTGGCCTACCTGGCCCACGTGGAGGCCGCCGCCGACCACCTCGACGCGGCGATGCTGCTGGCCGTCGACGGGAGCCTGCTCACCGAGCAGCTGACCCCGCCCACCCCGGCCGACGGCGAGGGCTCGCGCGCGCTGCACCAGGCGCACCTGTGGCTCTCCCTGACGCTGACCGCGCTGGACCTGGAGGAGCTCGCCCTCGCCCAGGCCGAGCAGGGCCAGCGGATCGCCGACGCCCTCCCCGACCTGACCGACCGCTGGCGGCTGCTGCGCCTGTGCGCCCAGCAGTCGACCGAGCTGGCGCAGACCCTGCGCCGCCGCGGGGAGGTCACGCGCTCGCGCGAGCTGGCCGAGAACGCGCTGACCTGCGCCACCGGCGCCCGCCGCCTCGACGTCGAGCCCGACCCCGACGACCTCGACCTGCTCGACGTCGTCCAGGCCTGGGCGCTGGCCTGCCACGACGACCTCGACGACGCCGTCGGCCCGCTGCGCCGGGTGCACCGGCGGGTGCACCGCACCGGCAGCACCTGGCTGCGCGGCTACACCGACCTGGCGCTGGCCCGGCTGCTCGGCCGGCTCTCCCAGGAGCACAGCGGCGGCGGGCACGCCGAGGAGGCCGCCGACCTGCTCGTCGACGCCGCCGGCGCCTTCGCCGCGACCGCCGACCGGCGCCGCTACCGCCAGTGCCTGCTCGAGCTGGGCCAGACCACCGCCGCCATGGGCCGGCCCGCCGAGGCACTGCACTGGCTGGACGCCTACCGCTCCGACACCGGCCGGGCCCACGCGCGCAGCCGCGCCCTGTGGGCGGAGATGTTCGTCCGCCGCAGCCGGCTGCGCGAGGCCGAGCGGCAGGCCGCCCTCCTGCGCCAGCACGCCCTCGAGGACCCCCTCACCGGCCTGGGCAACCGGCGCAGCGCCGAGCGCCGGCTGAGCACCCTGCGGCTGGGCGGTGAGCCGCTGTCGCTGGCCGTCGTCGACGTCGACCGGTTCAAGGAGGTCAACGACGACGCCTCGCACCTGCACGGCGACGAGGTGCTGCGCCGGGTGGCCGCGCTGCTGCGCGAGCACAGCCGCACCGGTGACGAGGTCTACCGCTGGGCCGGTGACGAGTTCCTCGTGGTGCTGCCGACCGCCACGCAGGGTCAGGCGCTGGCCGCCGTCGAGCGGCTGCGCGCGGCCGTGGCCGAGGCCGACTGGCGCGACCTGCCGCTGTCCGAGCCGATCACGGTGAGCATCGGGGTGGCCACCGCCCCCGCGGTCGACGACGACGCCGCCGACCCGGTCGCCTGGCGCTCGCTGTTCGACACCGCCGACCTGCACCTGTTCTCCGCCAAGCGCGGGGGGCGCAACCGGGTCCGGGCGCCCGGCCTGGTCGACGGCGGGGTCGACGGCGGGGTCGACGGCGGGGTCGACGGCGGGGCCGACGACGACGGCGTCGGTGCCGGACCCGCGGCCGCGGTGGCCGGCGTCCCGTCCGAGGGGACGCCGGCGTGACCGGACCCGGCGTCTGGGACACCAGTGACGCGACGGACGGCGGGACGGCCTCCGCCCGGCGCGCCCGCCCGGCGGTGCTCGACTCCCCCCGCACCGACGTGCACAGTGCGCTGGTGCCACCCGGAGCCCTGCACCAACGGGTGACCGCCGCCCTCGCCAACTGGCAGCTCGACGACGCCGAGCGGCTGTTGTCGGTCGTCGACAGCTCCTCGCCGTACGAGGCCGGGTCCTCCGAGGGCGACCGGCGCGCCGCGGACGAGCACCCGGCGACGCCGCCCCTGGTCCGCGCCTGGGCCGACACCCTGCGCGCCGAGCTGCTCGTCCGCCGGCTGCGCGTCGCCGGCTTCACCCTCGTCGGCGAGCCGCTCGACGCCCCCGAGGCCACCGAGTCGCTGGACCTGCACGCCGGCGTGGCCGGCCTGCTCGGCGGCGCCGAGGACGGCGCCGACGGCGACCCCCGCTCGGAGTCGGCCTCCAACGCCGCCCTGGCGATCGCCCTGGTCCGCTCGGCCAAGGCCGCCTTCGACGCCTCCGACGACGACCTGCAGCGCGCCGCCGGCCTGGTCCGGCACGCCCGCATCGAGCTGCTGTCCCGCCGGATCGACGCGGCGATGGACGAGGCGGTCGAGGCCGCCAGCCTGCTCGACCCCGGCCTGCCGCCCAGCGCCCTGCTGGTCGACACCCTGGGCAGCCTCGCCGGCGTCCTGGCCGACCTCGAGCTGATGCCGCTCGCGCTGGACTACCAGCGCCGCGCCCTGGAGGCGGCCACCGCGGCCGCCGAGCGGGACGCGCTCGAGCCCGAGGACGGCGACCCCGCCGTCCTCGCCGCCCGCGCGGCGACCGCGCTGGGCGAGCTGTGCGCCGAGCTGGGCGAGGCCCTGCTCGACGACGGCGACCCGGAGCCGGCCGGCCCGCACTTCGCCGAGGCGCGCCGGCTGGCCGAGCGGGCCCTGGCCCAGCTGCCCCCCGATGCCGACGGCATCGTCGCCGCCCAGGTCGTGCACGGCTGGGCGCTGGTCGGTCTCGGCGAGCACGCCGCGGCCGCCGGCCCGCTGCGCGCCGCCGTCCGCATCACCAGCGCCACCGGCGACCGCGCCCTGCTGGCCTCGGCGCTGCTGGCCCTCGGCCGGGCGCTGCGCCGCCAGGGGGACGGCCGCGGCGCCGACGAGCAGCTGGCCAAGGCCCTGGCCCTGGCCACCGAGCACGGCCTGCCGCGGCTGCGCCGGGCCGCCCTGCGCGAGCTGTGCACGCTGCACGCCGAGCTCGACGACGCCGGCCGGGCGCTGCCCTACCTGCAGGCCTACCTGGCCGACGAGCTGGACCGGGTCGACGAGCGGCGCACCCGCTGGGTGGAGCTGTTCGGCCGGCGCAAGAGCCTGCTGGAGAACGAGCGGGCCGCCGGCCAGCTGCGCCGCCAGGCCTACGAGGACCCGCTCACCCACCTGCCCAACCGCCGCTACGCCGAGGCGCGCCTCGACGGCCTGCTGAGCGCGGGGACGACGCCGGCGCTGGCCGTCGTCGACGTCGACCGCTTCAAGTCGATCAACGACGCCGTCGGGCACCCCGGCGGTGACGCGGTGCTGCGGGCGGTCGCCGAGCTGCTGCTGGCCGGATGCCGCGACACCGACGAGGTGTGCCGCTGGGCCGGCGACGAGTTCGTCGTCCTGCTGCCCGACACCACCGCCGAGCAGGCCGAGCGGGCACTCGAGCGCATCCGCCGGGCCGTCGCCGGCCACGACTGGGCCGCCCTGGGGGTCTCCGTCCCGGTGACCATCAGCGTCGGCATCGCCTCGGCCACCCGCGGCGACGACCGCCGCACGCTGTTCGCGGCGGCCGACGGCGTGCTCTACGACGCCAAGCGCAGCGGCCGCGACCGCGTCGTCCGGCTGTCCACGGTGACCCAGACCCGCGCGCCCGACGCCCCGCCCGGGGAGCAGCCCGGCGCACCGGCGCGACCGGCGTCCGCGGTCGGCGTCGCCCCGCCGCAGCCGGCCCTGGACCCCGTCGGGGGCTTCGCCGCGCTGCTCGCCGAGCCGGCGCGCCCGCTGGACCCGCCGCTGTCGACCGGCGGCCCGGCCGACCCGACGCTGGCCCCGCTGCCGCCCGCCGCCGAGCCCGCACCCGTCCCCCCGGCCCGCCTCGTGCCGGCCGAGCCCGACGTCATCTGGGGCGTGGGCCGCAGCACCGCGCAGATCCTGGCGCTGGTCCGCGAGGCCCGCGCCGAGCACCCCGACCGGCCGGCGCTGGTGGTGCGCGCGACGGCCGACGCCCTCGTCGCGCTGGCCGGCGAGCACCAGGCACACACCACCGTCGACGCCGCGGCGATGTCGGCCGCCGTCGGCCCGATCCCCGAGCCGCGCGGCCGGGTCGGCGTCCTGTGCGCCGGCACCGCCGACGCCTCGGTCGCCGCCGAGGCCGCCTTCGTCGCGCGGGTGACCGGCACCGAGGTGGTGCGCGTCGACGACGTCGGCGGCAGCCGGCTGCGGCCGCTGCTCACCGACCGCACGCTGCTCGACGACGCCGACTGCCTCGTGGTGGTCGCGGGCCTGGACGCCTCGCTGGCGGCCACCGTGAGCGCGATGACCGACGTCCCGATCGTCGCCGTCCCCACCTCGACCGGGCACCCGGGCTCCTTCGGCGGTTTCGGCGCGCTGCTGACCATGCTCACCTCCGCCTCGCCGGGCGTCGTGGTGAGCAACATCGACAACGGCCACGCCGCCGGCCTGTTCGCCGCCCGCATCGCCCGCCGCACCGCGCGATGACATCGCCGTCCTACCGGACGGCACCGCGGCCGGGAGCCTGGAAGGACCCCCTTCTCCCCACCCCTCGCCCGCTCGGGGCGGGACCCGGAAGGGGGCCGCGCTGAGCCCGTCCCGGCGCTCGATCGCGGGACCCTCCGGGCCCCACTCCTCCCGCCGCCCCGCAGGGCGGCTCACCTCCCCACGGGGACCGTCCGGACGGCGAGACCGTGGGCGACGACGGGGGCGGTCGCGGCGAACAGCACCGCCACCGCGAGCGCGCCGCCGAGCGACCAGGCGGCGAACACCAGCAGCGAGGCGACCTCCACCCCCAGACCGGCGACGGAGGTGACGGTGGCCCGGACGGCCGCGGGCACCTGCTCCTGCAGCCGGGCCTCGCCCACGACCAGCACCGCCAGGTAGAGGCCGTACGCCACGGCGACGGCGGCCAGCGCGGCCGGGCGGGACCCCAGCGCACCGGCTGCCAGCAGGGCCGCCGACAGCGCCAGTAGACCGGGCAGCGCCCGCGACGGCAGCCGCCCGACCCGGCCGGCCAGCGCGGCACCGGCCGCCCCGGCCAGCGCCACGCCGAGGACGGCGAGCGGCACGACCGCCGTGTCCACGCCGCGGTCGCGGGCCATGACCGGGAAGTACTCCTCGAGGGCGTCGAGCCCGCCGAGCAGGGCGACGGCGGCCACCACGAGCCGCAGTCCCGGGACGCGCAGCGCCGTCCGCACCGCGGTGGTCGGCGGCACCGCCTCGTCGTCCCCGTCCGTCCGGGGCGGCTCGGGGAAGCGGGTGGCCAGCCCGGCCGCGGCCAGGCACACGGCGACGCTGACCCACCCGACCAGCGGGTGGCCGCCCAGCGACAGCAGCGCCCCGGCCGCGAGCGCCGTGGGCACCTGGACGAGCAGCTCGGCCGCCGTCGTCGCGCCGTGGACGCGGGCGTAGGACGACTCCGCGCCGACGGCGGCCAGCCCGTCGTAGACCAGCGCCTCGGCCGCGCCGGAGACCAGGGCACCGCCGACGCCCCAGAGCACGAAGCCGGTGGCGAAGCCGGCCAGCCCGGGGGCCGCCGTCCAGACCGCGAAGCCGGCCGCCTCCCCGACGCCGCCCAGGACCAGCGCGCCCCGCCGGGACCAGCGGTCGGCGAGGACCCCCGTCGGCACCTCGGCGAGCAGGGCGGTGACCGACCACAGCGCGAACAGCCCGGAGACCTGCGCGGGCGAGAGACCGGAGTCGAGGAACAGCAGCGCGTACAGCGGGTACACCGGGACCAGCCCGGACAGGGCGGTCCAGCCCACCGCGAGGCGGGCGAGCGGCCGGGCAGCCGCCGGGAGGGGGTCACGGGCGGTGCGTCAACGGAACGGCATGGCCGGACGGTAACGGGGGCCACACCCGCACGCACGCGGTTTGCCGCCGCCCGTCGGCTAGGCTCGACGGCCGAGAAGGGGAGTAGCCCCCCGTCCGCTGGTCGACATGCTGGCGCGCCACCCGTGGTGGCCGCCCGGTCAGCGGGCCCGCGCCGCGGCGTGGGTGGGCGAGACCTTCGACCGCAGCAGTGTCCCCACTGCCGGTCGGAGGCGCGCGCCCCCGCCCGGCGGTGCCGAGCAGAAGTGAGTCCCCGTGCTGGTCCTGTCGGTCGTCGCGACCGCGTTCGCCCTCGTCCTGCCGGTGGAGCTGCCGGACAAGACGCTGTTCGCCAGCCTCGTGCTGGCCACCCGCTTCGCACCGCTGCCGGTCTTCGTCGGCGTCGGCACCGCCTTCGGCCTGCAGGTGGCCATCGCGGTCACCGCCGGGAGCCTGCTGAGCCTGCTGCCGCAGGCAGTGGTCACCGGCGTGGTGGCGGTGCTGTTCCTGGTCGGGGCGGTGCTGCTCTGGCGCAGTGCGGCCGAGGGGCCCGAGGACGGCGGGGAGGCGGCCGACGCGCGGGAGCGGACGTCGTTCCTGCGGGCCGCGGCCATCTCCTTCGGCGTGCTGTTCGCCGCGGAGTGGGGGGACCTCTCGCAGCTGGCCACCGCCGGCCTGGCCGCCCGCTTCGACGCGCCGCTGTCGGTGTTCGTGGGGGCCTGGGCGGCGCTGCTCACCGTGTCGGGCCTGGCGGTGTTCCTCGGCAAGACGCTGGCCGACCGGCTGCCGGTCGCGCTCATCCGCCGGGTGGCGGCGGTGCTGTTCGTCGTCTTCGCCCTGTTCGCCGTGGTCGAGACGGTGCGCGCCCTCACCTGATCGGGGGAACGGCGCTGCAGCCGCCGGCGGTGCCGGCCGTTGCTTCTGGCATGACCGTCTCGACCCTCCCGGACGAGCGCACCGCGCTGCGCGCCCGACAGGCGGAGCTGCTGCGGGACCTCGACGTGCTCGACGCCGGGGAGGACGCCGAGCTCGCCGCCGTCGTCCGGCTGGCCGCCGCCGTCACCGGCCTGCCGCACGCGACGGTCAACCTGCTCGACACCTGCCGGCAGCACCAGCTGGTGACCCACGGGTTCGCCGGGGCCTCGACGCCCCGGGACGAGTCGCTGTGCTCGGCCATGACCGCGGGGCCGCCGCGGGTGCAGGCGCACCCCGACCTGGCCGCGGACCCGGTGCACGCGGGCAACCCCTGGGTGGACGGCCGGCGGGCGCACGTGCGCGCCTACGCCAGCGCCCCGCTGGTCGTCGACGGCCTCACCGTCGGCACGCTGTGCGTCTTCGGCAGCGAGCCGCACGTCTTCCCCCCGGAGACCCGGGACCGGCTGGCCGACCTGGCCGCCGTCGTCGTCGCGCTCTTCCAGCGCCGCCGGCAGTCCCGCCGGCTGGCCGACCTGGCCGTGGCCACGGCGGCCGCGCGCGACCAGGCCGAGGCCGCCGCGGCGCACCGGGCCCGGTCGGAGGCGTTCACCCGGGCACTGCTGGAGGCGCTGCCCGTGGCGGTCGTCGCCGCCGACGCCGACCGGCGGATCACCCTCCTCAACCGGGTGGGCCGGGGCTGGCTCGGGCTCCCGGACGACGGGGCCGACGCCGCCGGGGACACCTGGCTCACCGACGAGACCGTGCGCGCGTCCGGCCTGAGCACCCCGGCCGGCCGGCCCCTGGAGCTCGCGGAGGTCCCGCTGGCCCGCGTGTACACCGAGGGGCGGGTGCGCGACGCCGAGCTGGCCATCACCCGACCCGGGGAGCCGGTGCGGTACCTGCGCTCCTCGGGCGCCCGGGTGCTCGGCACCGACGGCCGGCCCGCGGGCGCGGTCATCGCGGTCACCGACGTCACCGACCAGCGGGAGCTGGAGAGCCGGTTGCGCGCGGCGGCCCTGCACGACGCGCTCACCGGACTGCCCAACCGGGCGCTGCTCCTCGACCGGATCGAGCTGGCCCTGCGGGCACAGGAGCGCGACGGGGTGCCCGCGGCGCTGCTCTACTGCGACCTGGACGGCTTCAAGACGATCAACGACACCCTCGGCCACGCCGCCGGGGACGCGGCGCTGCTGCGGATGTCGGCCGTCCTGCGCGACACCGTCCGCCCGGGTGACACCGTGGCCCGCATCGGCGGCGACGAGTTCGTCGTGCTCTGCCCCGGCGCCGCCACCGAGGCGGCGGCCCGTGCACTGGCCGCCCGGATCGGGCGGATCCTCGACGCCCCCGCCGACGGCGGTCCGGCGCTGCACTCGAGCACCGGGGTCGCCCTCTCCCGCCGCGGGGACACCGCCGACGACCTGCTGCGGCGCGGTGACGCGGCGATGTACGAGGTCAAGCGCTCGCGCCGCTGACCGCCGGGGACAGCAGCGCCAGGCGGGTCACCAGCGCGTCGACCTGCGCGTCGAGGTCGGGCCACGGCAGGTCCGGTCCGCCGGCGCGCAGGGTGACCACCCCGTGCAGCGCCGTCCACACCAGGACGGCGTCGGCGCGCGCGTCCCGGCTGGCCGAGCGGCCGGTGGCGGCGCAGGCCTGCACGGCGCCGACCAGGACGTCGAAGGCCCCGCCACCGGAGGCGGTCCGGCGCGGCCCGAACATGGCGCGGTAGCGCGCGGGCGCGGCCAGTCCCGCCCGCACGTAGGCGCGGCACCCCGCGCGCAGCCGGTCGGCCGGGTCGGCGAGGTCCGCCGTCGCCGACCGGACCGCCGCCACGAGCTCGGCGAAGCCCTGGTCCACCACCGCGTCGAGCAGCGCGGACAGGTCGGCGAAGTGCCCGTAGACGGCCGGGGCGCTGACGCCCGCCTCCCGCGCGACCGCGCGCAGGGACACCGCCTCGACCGACCCGGTTCGCTCGAGGAGGGTGGTGGCGGCGGCGAGCAGCTCGGCGTGCAACCGCCCCGGAGTGCGGGTCATGATCTGCACTTTACATGCGTTAAGCAGAGCGCTACGGTTGCAGTGCTTTACACGCGTTAAGAAGCGAGGAGCCTGCCATGCCACTCATCCCCGACCTGCCTTGGTCCTCCGGTCGTCCGGCCGACGGCCCGGGGGTCGTCCTGGTCACCGAGCTGCACCTGCGCCGGCTGGTCGACGTCCCCGCCTTCCTCTTCGCCTCGATGTCCATCCAGCGCCAGGTGGCCGGCTCCCCCGGCGCGCGGGCGCTGCTGCTGCGCGCCCGGCCGCTGGCCCGCACGTTCACGACCGTGTCGTGGTGGGACGACGAGACCGCGGTGCGGGCCTTCGCCCGCACCGACCCGCACCGCGGCGCGATGCGGTACTGGACGCCCCGGCTGACCGCCTTCTCCAACCGCACCCTGCCCGGGGACGGCACGCCGCCGACGGTGGACGGCGCCCTCGCCGCGGCCGCCGCTGCGCCCTCGGCGTAGTCCCCGCGGCAGGACCTGCCCGGGGTGGCACCATCGCCGGGGATGGATGCCGCCGTGGAGGTCGCCGACCTCGTCAAGCGCTACCCGGGCCGGCCGGTCGACGCGGTCGCCGGGGTCTCGTTCACGGTCGCCCGCGGCGAGGTGTTCGGCCTGCTCGGCCCCAACGGCGCGGGCAAGACGACGACGATCGGCGTCCTCACCACCCGCGTGCTGCCCACCGGCGGGACGGCCCGGGTGGCCGGCGTCGACGTGGCCGCCGACCCGGTCACCGCGCGCAGCCGGCTGTCGGTGGTGCCGCAGCGATCCAACCTCGACCGGTCGCTCACCGCCCGGCAGAACCTGGTCTTCCACGCCGCCTACCACGGCCTCGGCCGGGCCGAGCGCAACCGCCGGGCCGACGAGCTGCTCGAGCGGCTGGGCCTGGGCGACCGCGGCGGCGACAAGGTGGACGACTACTCGGGGGGCATGGCGCAGCGGCTGCTCATCGCCCGGGCGCTGATGCACGCGCCGCAGGTGGTCTTCCTCGACGAGCCGAGCACCGGGCTCGACCCGCAGGCGCGGCTGTTCGTGTGGGAGCGGGTGCGCGAGCTGCGGGCCGACGGCGTGACCGTCGTCCTCACCACGCACGACATGGAGGAGGCCGCCGAGCTCGCCGACCGGGTCGGGATCATGGACCACGGCCGCCTGCTCGCCCTGGACAGCCCGGCCGCCCTGACCCGGTCGCTGCCCGGCAGCGCGACGCTCGACGTCGACGTCGAGCGCGCCGACGACGACACCGACGAGGCCGTGCTCGCCGCGCTGGGCGCCCTGCCCCAGACCGAGCGGGTGGAGCCGGTCACCGACGCGGCGGCCCTGCGCGCCCGGCTGTACCTGTCCGCGGACGCGGCGAGCACCGTCGGCCCGGTGTCGGAGACGCTGGTGGCCCGCGGCGCCCGGCTGACCGGCGTGCGGATCGGCGAGCCGAGCCTCGAGGACGTCTTCCTCAGCCTGACCGGACGGGAGCTGCGATGACCGCCGTCGAGACACCGCGCACGCCGGCCGCCGCCCCGCGGCGGGTCGCGCGGCCCGCCGTCGGGAGGGCGTTCGCCGCGCTGCTGTGGCGCGACGTGTTCGTCACCGGCCGCGAGTTCGTGCCCTTCCTGCTGCAGGTCGTGCTCCAGCCGGTGTTCCTGCTGTTCGTCTTCGGCAAGGTGCTCACCGAGCTCGGCTTCACCACGAGCGGCTACGCCGACGTCCTGCTGCCCGGCGTCGTCGCGCTGGCCGCCTTCCTCACCGCCCTGCAGAACACCGCGCTCCCGCTGGTCATCGAGTTCTCCTTCACCAAGGAGATCGAGGACCGGCTGCTCGCGCCGCTGCCGACCGCGCTGGTCGCCGTCGAGAAGATCGTGTTCGCGGCGCTGCGGGCGCTGGTGGCGGCCGCGGTCATGTTCCCGATCGGCCGGTGGGTGCTCGGCTCGCTGCCGGTGACCTGGTCCGACGTCCCGCTGCTGACCGCGTTCCTGGTGCTCGGCTCCCTGGTGGGCGCCGCCATGGGCATGGTGCTCGGCACCTTCGTGAAGCCGAACCGGATCAACGTCGTCTTCGCCGTCGTCCTGACGCCCCTGCTGTTCACCGGCTCCACCCAGTTCCCCTGGCCGGCCCTGGAGCAGCTGCGCTGGTTCCAGGTGGTGTGCGCGGTCAACCCGCTCACCTACGTCAGCGAGGCGCTGCGGGCGGAGATGGCGCCGCAGGTGCCGCACCTGCCGCTGGGCCTGTGCGCCCTGGCGCTGGCGGGCTTCCTCGTCGTCCTCGGCTGGCTCGGCCTGGTCGGCTTCCGCCGCCGGGCGCTCGACTAGGGGAAGGACCCCCTGCCCCCACCACTCGCGAGCTCGCGGCGGGGCCCTGCAGGAGGCCGGCTGACCGGACGTCTCCGACGCAGGTCACAGGCTCCCCGACGAGGCCCACTCGGCGAGGCGGCGCTCGGCCTCCTCGGGGCTGACGTCCTCGACGCGCGTCATGACCGCCCAGCGGTGGCCGAACGGGTCGTAGAGCGAGGCGAACCGGTCACCGGTGACGAAGGTGGCCGGCTGCTCGCGCACGGTGGCGCCGCGCTCGACCGCCCGCGCCACGACGGCGTCGACGTCGGCCACGTAGACGCAGGTGGAGCTGCTGACCAGGTCGCCCTCGCGGCTGGGCGCGGTCAGGCCGAACCGCGGGTCCGGGTCCCCCAGCTGCAGGCGGCCGAGGCCGAGGTCGAGCTCGGCGTGCGGGACGGTGCCGTCGGGCCCGTCCATGCGGCTGACCGTGGTCGCGCCGAACACCTCCTCGTAGAAGCGGATCGCCTCGGCCGCCGGGGAGCAGACGAGGAACGGGGTGAGGGTGGTGTAGCCGTCGGGCCGGCCGTCGGTGATCGCCATGTCGGTGAGCCTGCCTAGGCTCCGGCCGTGCCGTCTTGGACGAACGCGACAGCCCCGACGACCCGCGGCGTCCTGCGGCCCGCGGCGACCGCCCGGGTCGCCGACCTGCGCCGCGACGCCCCGGTGCACCCGGCGCTCGAGCCCTTCGTGGAGCGCTACTGGTCGGTGCGCTGGGACCGCGCCGGGCAGCCGCCGTTCCGCTCGGAGGTGCTCAGCCACCCCAGCGTCAACCTGTCGGTGGAGACCGGCACCGAGCCGCGCTTCGGGACGCCGCTGCCGGCGGTCCTGCTGCACGGCGTGGTCACCCGGCGGTTCTCCGTGGACCTCACCGGCGCCGGCCGGGTGACCGCGGCGAAGTTCCGCCCCGGCGGCTGGGTGGCGTTCGGGGGGCGGCAGCCGGCCCGCGACCGCGTCGTCCCCCCGGCCGACCCGCGCCTCGACCCCGGCGCGCTGCTGGCCGCCGTCCTGGCCGAGGAGGACGACGACGCGCGGGCCGCCGTCCTCGACGCCGCGCTCGCGCCGCTGGCCCCGGAGCCGGCACCCGCCTACGCCGAGCTGCGGGTGCTGCTCGAGCGGATGGCCGCCGACCGCTCGCTCGTGCGGGTCGACCAGGTCGCGGTGCTGGCCGGTACGAGCACGCGGTCGCTGCAGCGGCTGTTCGCCGGCCACGTGGGCGTCAGCCCGAAGGCCGTGCTCGCGCGGTACCGGCTGCAGGACGCCGCGGCCGCGATCGACGCCGGTGAGGGCGACCTGGCCGGGCTGGCGGCGTCGCTGGGCTGGTTCGACCAGGCGCACTTCAGCCGCGACTTCCGGGCCGTCGTCGGCGTGCCGCCGTCGGCCTACCTGGCCCGCGCCCGCGCCGACGGCTGACCGCTCAGGGCAGGGTCGGGATCCAGTCGGCCAGCGCCCGGCCGATCGCGTGCGGGCTGTCCTCGGGGACGAAGTGCGACCCGGGCACCGTCACCTCGGTGACCGACGGCCACTTGCGGACCAGCGCCCGTGGCCGGCCGACCAGGATCGACCCGGGCTGTGCGTCGAGGAACAGCTTCGGGACGGCGCTGGTGCGCAGCCAGTACCCGTACTGGGCGACGACGTCGCGGACCAGCGGCGGGACGTTCTCGATGGGCAGCTGCCGGGGCCACTCCAGCGTCGGCCAGCGGTCCTCGCGCTCGCGGAAGGGCTGCCGGTAGCGCTCGTGCGCCTCCGGGCTCAGCCCGCGCAGCACCGAGGCCGGGAGGATCCGCTCGACGAACACGTTCTTGTCGAGCACGGCCGCCTCGCCGTCGTCCCCGCGCATGGTGCGGAAGATCTTCCGCGCGTCGGCCGGCCAGTCGGCCCAGGTCAGCGGGCTGACGATCGCCTCGGTGAACGCCAGGCCGCGGACCGCCTCGGGGTGGTGGTGCGCCCAGTCGAAGCCCAGCGCGGAGCCCCAGTCGTGCAGGACGAAGGTGACCCGGCGCTCGACGCCGACGGCCTCGAGGAAGTCGGCCAGGTGGGCGGCGTGGGCGAAGAAGGAGTAGGTGCCGCGCTGCGGGTGCGGGAGCTTGCCCGACTCCCCCATGCCGACGAGGTCCGGCGCGATGCAGCGCCCCAGGTGCTGGACGTGCGGGATGACGTTGCGCCACAGGTAGGACGACGTGGGGTTGCCGTGCAGGAAGACGATCGGGTCACCCTCGCCGACGTCGACGTAGGCCATCTGCGTCCCGCGCACGGTCACCCGCTGACGGGGGAAGTGGTCCTCGGGGGAGACCCGGTCGTCGGCGGAGAGGTCGTCCTGGGCGGTCACCCCGGCATCCTCACCCAGGCGCCGTCGCCGCGCCGTCCGGGGATCGCGCTTGACCCTGACGCGACGTCAGGCTGTGCACTCGTCGTCGTCAGGGAGGAGGACCTGCGTGAACGTGGGAGAGGTGGCCGCGCTGGCCGGCGTCACGGTGCGCACGCTGCACCACTACGACCGCATCGGCCTGCTGTCACCGTCGGGCCGCACCGCGGCCGGCTACCGCCGCTACTCGGCGGCGGACCTGGACCGGCTGCACCAGGTGCTGCTCTACCGCGAGCTCGGGTTCCCCCTCGAGGAGGTCGCGACCCTGCTGGACGACCCGTCGGCCGACCCCGCCGAGCACCTGCGCCGGCAGCACCGGCTGCTGCGGGACCGACTGGAGCGGACGCAGGCGATGGTCGCGGCCGTCGAGAAGGAGATGGAGGCGATGACCATGGGGATCTCGCTGACCCCGCAGGAGCGGTTCGAGCTGTTCGGGGACTGGCTCCCCGAGGAGTACGAGCAGGAGGCCGAGGAGCGCTGGGGTGACACGGAGGCGTGGTCGCAGTCGCAGGCGCGGACCCGCTCCTACACCAAGGAGGACTGGGTGCGGGTCCAGGCCGAGGGCGAGCAGGTCGAGGCGCGGATGGCCGAGGCCCTGCGGGCCGGCGTCGCGCCCGACTCGCCGCAGGCGATGGACCTCGCCGAGGAGGCGCGGCAGCAGATCAGCCGCAACTTCTACGACTGCTCCCCGCAGATGCACGCCGGCATCGGCCGGATGTACGTCGAGGACGAGCGGTTCACCGCGCACTACGAGCGCCGGGCGCCCGGTCTGGCGCAGTGGGTGAGCGCCGCCGTGCAGGCCAACGCCGCCCGCCAGGGCGCCTGAGGTCCTCCAGCGCACGTCCGCGGAGGTGCTCCGCGCACCTCCGCGGACGTGCCCGGAAGGCGTGAGCGGAGCGCCACCCCGGTGTGACGGTCCGTTGCTGAGCCGGTCATCCTGGTTCTCCGTGGAGACCGTGTGGGCGCTGCTGCGCCGTCCGCCCGTGCAGCGGGGGGTGCGGGCCGCGGTCGCCGCCGGGCTGGCCTGGCAGGTCGCCGTCCTGCTCCCGCCGCTGCTGTCCGACTACGCCTACTACGCGCCGCTGGGCGCGGTGATCGCGGTGCACCCGACGATCGCCGACTCCGCGAGCGCGGCCTGGCGCAGCGTGCTCGCCATCCTCACCGGCTTCGCGCTGACCGTCGCCGTCCACGAGGCGGCCCGGGCCGCGCCGAGCGCCCTGACCGTCGCGCTCATCGTGGCGCTGGCGGTCGCCGTGGAGCAGGCGCGGCTGTGGCGGGAGCAGGCGAGCTGGGTCAGCTTCGCCGCCGTCCTCATGCTCACCGTCGGCCTCGACGACCCGACCGCCTACGTCCTCCGCTACGCCGGGCTCACCCTGCTCGGCGCGGCGATCGGGGTGCTGGTCACCACCGTCCTGTTCCCGCCGCTGCAGCTGACCCGCGCGGTCGAGCGGATCGCCCGCACCCGCTCGGCGCTCGCCGCGCACCTGCACGACGTCGCCGCGACGCTGCGCGAGGGCCGGGTGCCCGACCCCGCCGAGTGGGCCGACCGCTCCGCGGCGCTCGACCGCGCGCTCGACCGGATGCGCTCCGCCGAGGCCCAGGTCGAACGCGCCCGCCGGGCCAACCCGCGGGCGCACCGGTGGCAGGGGCGGGCCTCCGGCATCCGCGAGCAGAGCCGCGCACTCGACCGCGTCGCCGTCCTCGTCGACGACCTCACCTCGCTGGTCGTCGAGTTCGCCCCGCACCGCCGCGGGATCGACCGGGTGGACGCCGGCACCGGCTGGGTGCTCGCCGACGCCCTCGAGGGGCTGGCCGGCGTCGTCTGCACGCCGCACCACCGCACCGACGGGACGACGGCCGACGAGCGCGACGAGCGCATCGCCACCGCGGTCGCCGCCCTCGACCGGCTGGTCGACCTGCTGCGCGACAGCACGGTCTCCGACGAGGAGGGGTTCTTCGCCCTCGGCGCCGTCGCGGTGGGTGTCCGGCGCGGGCTGATGGCGCTCGGCGCGCACACCCGGCGGGCACCGGTGGCCTGAGCCAGGCGGTGGGGGAGCCCGCGGCGCGCGCTCAGACGCGGACGAGCAGCTCGCCGTGCAGCACGCCCAGCCAGCCGTCGTCCGCGGCGGCCCAGCGCAGCCACGCCGCGGCGACCTCCTCCAGCTCCGCCGGCGTGGCCAGGCCGTGGGCGCGCGCCTGCTCGGCGAAGGAGGAGGCCTTCGCCCGGCCGGCCCACGAGCGACCCCACCACTGCCGCTCGGCGGGCGTGGCGAAGCACCAGGAGCCGGTCGTCGCGATGAGGTCGCGCAACCCCGCCGCGTGCGCCCAGGCGACGAGTCGGCGCCCGGCGTCGGGCTCGGCGCCGTTGGCGCGGGCCACCCGCGAGTAGAGGTCCAGCCAGCGGTCGAGCCCCTCGTCGGCCGGGTACCAGGTGAACGTCGCGTAGTCGGCGTCGCGGACCGCGAGCAGCCCGCCGGGCCGGCACACCCGCGCCATCTCGCGGAGGGCGGCCACCGGGTCGGTCAGGTGCTGCAGCACCTGGTGGGCGTGGACGACGTCGAACGCGTCGTCGGGGACGTCGAGGGCGTAGGCGTCGCCGACGGCGAAGGTCGCCGGCACGCCCTCCCGGGCGGTGAGGTCGCGGGCCTCGGCCAGCGGGTCGGCGGAGACGTCGAGTCCCAGCACCCGACCCGGGGCCACCCGCCGGGCCAGGTCGACGGTGATCGTGCCCGGCCCGCACCCCACGTCCAGCACGTCGAGGCCGGGTCGCAGGTGCGGCAGCAGGTACCGGGCGGAGTTGTCCGCCGTGCGCCACCGGTGCGCCTGCAGGACCGGCTCGGCGTGGCCGTGCGTGTAGGTGTCCACGCTCCGGATCCTGCACCGCCATCCCATTTGACGGAACGGCTTTCTCGTCAGATGGGATGACCGGTGGTCCGCCGCGGGCACATGTCGATCGCTGAGGGACGCCGATCGGGCAGTTCGTCATCCGGTTGGACACGACGCTTCACCCCGGCTCCCCTCCTGCCGATGCTCGTCCCGTGAGTCACACCCGCCCCAGCGGTCCCGGGGCCCTCCTCGGCCGGCTGCCCTGGCCGGCCGTCACGGCCGGCGCAGCCGCCGCCTACGCCGGGACCGTCCTCCTCGGGCGGCTCACCCGCATCGAGGGCTCACCCCTGGCGCTGGTCTGGCCGGCCGCCGCGGTGGGCATCCTCTGGCTGGCCCTGTCGTGGGGCCGGCACCGGCGGCGGCTCGTCGTCGACACGGTCGTGCTGGGCGCCGTCGCCTCGGTGGTGAACGCGCTCACGGGCGCGTCGCCGGGTCTGGCCGTGCTCCTCGGGCTGTCCAACGTGCTGCTGTCCGTGGTCGCCTGCTGGGTCCTCCGCACGCTGCAGCAGCGCTGGGGGACGACCCCGTGGCGGCTGCGCCGCAGCGCCGACCTGGGGGCGCTGGTCCTGGCCGCCCTGGCCGGCTCGGCAGCCGCGGCGGCCGTCGGGCCGGTCGCGCTGTGGTCGGTCCAGGGCGTCGACCTGCCCACCACGATGGGTGCCTGGATCCTGCGCAACGCGGCGGGCGCCTTCGTCTTCGGCGCCGTCGTCCTGCGGCTGGCCGACCCCGGGCTGCCCCCCGTCCTCCGCGACGCGCGCCAGGGTGCCGAGCTGGCCGCCGTGGGGCTGGCTGTTGCGGTCGGCTACACCGCCGTCTTCGGCCAGCCGGTGCACCTGCCCCTGGCCTTCCTCCTCCTCCCGCTGAGCATGTGGCTCGCCCTCCGGTTCGACACGACCGTCGCCGCCCTGCACGTGCTGGTGGCCGGGGTCTTCGTCGTGGCGCTCACCATGGACGGGCGGGGCCCCTTCGCCGTCGGCGACGCGTGGGTGCGCGTGCTGCTGGCCCAGGCGTTCGTCACCGTCGCCGGCCTCGTGGCCCTCGTCCTCGCCCTGCACCGGGACGAGCGGCAGCGCCTCATCACCCGCCTGGAGCGCGCCCGCGCCGACGCCGACGCGCAGGCCCGTCTCGCCGAGCAGGCGATGGCGCACAAGTCGGCCTTCCTCGCCACCATGAGCCACGAGATCCGCACGCCGCTCAACGGCGTCCTGGGGCTGACCACGCTGCTGCGGGACACCGACCTCGACGACCGGCAGCGGGCCTGGGTGACGGCGGCGGACCGGTCCGGCCAGGCGCTGCTGCGGATCGTCAACGACGTCCTGGACACGGCCAAGATCGAAGCCGGCGCGGTCGACCTCGAGGAGGTCGTCGTCGACCTGCACGAGGTCCTCGAGGAGGCGGCGCTGCCAGTGCGCGCTGCCGCCGAGGGCCGCGGGCTGAACCTGGTCGTGACCACGGCCCCGGGGCTGGTCGCGCGCCGCACCGGCGACCCCACCCGGCTGCGCCAGGTGGTGGGCAACCTGCTGTCCAACGCGGTGAAGTTCACCGAGACCGGCTCGGTGACGGTCACCGTGGAGGGGGACGCCGGAGAGCTCGCGCTCAGCGTCGCCGACACCGGCATCGGCATGACCGGCGCCCAGCTCGGACGCGTCTTCACGCCGTTCACCCAGGCCGACGCCTCCACCACGCGGCGCTTCGGGGGTACCGGGCTCGGGCTGTCCATCACGTCGGGCCTGGTCGAGCGGATGGGCGGGCGGATCACCGTCTGCAGCGCCCCGGGCCAGGGCACCACCTTCCGCGTCGAGCTGCCGCTGCCCGCCGTCCGCGGGACCGCTCCGGCCGCCGCGCCGGCCGCCGCCGTGCGGGCTGACCTCGGCGGCGCCCGCGTGCTGGTCGCCGAGGACAACGAGGTCAACCAGCTGGTGGCCCGGACGACCCTGGAGGCACGCGGCATGCGGGTCGACGTCGTCCCCGACGGCGCCGCCGCGGTCGCCGCCGTGCTGACCGGCGACTACGACGCCGTCTTCATGGACTGCCGGATGCCGGTCGTGGACGGGCTGGAGGCCACCCGCCGGATCCGCGCGCTCGAGGCGGCCGAGGGCCGCCCGCGGCTGCTCGTGATCGCGCTGACCGCCAGCGCCCTGGTCGAGGACCAGCTCCGCTACCGGCAGGCCGGGATGGACGGCTTCCTGCCCAAGCCCTGGACCGCCGAGGAGCTCGAGCTGGCCCTCGACCTGGTGCGGGCGGCGGTGTCCGGCACCCCGCCCACCGCCGCGGCTGCGGCCCTGCCGGTCACCGGCGACGCCCTCGGTACCAGCGGCGACGACCTCGGCGCCGTCCGCGCGCGCCTCGACGAGTTGTTCGAGGACGTCGACCCCGCGGAGGCGGCCCCGGTGCGCCGGCAGGTGCTCACCGCCTTCCTCGACCGGACGGCGCAGCTGCTCGCCGACCTCACCGCGGCCGCCGCCACCGGCGACCGAGCCGCGGTCGCCGCCGCCGCGCACGCGGTCAAGGGCAGCGCCGGCACGGTCGGCGCCGCCGCGCTGGCCGCCCTCGCGGCCACCGTCGAGGAGCGGGCCGGGGTCTCCGGCGCCCTCGGGCCGCCGCCGCCCACCGACCGGCTCGCGGCCACCTTCGCCGCGCTGGCGCCCGGGCTGGCGGAGCTCTCCGCGCCCGTCCTGACCACCCCGACCGCCCCCCTGCCCCGGGACGCCTCGTGACCACCGCCCCCGCCCGCGCGCTGCCGGACTGGCTCGCGCTGCTGCCCGCGTTCGCCGACCAGGTGCCCGACCTGACCGTCTGCGTCCTCGACCGCGGGCACCGCTTCGTCCTCTGCCACGGCCCCTGGCTGACCCGCCGCGGCCTGACCGCCGTGGACGTGCTGGGCCGCACGATCCGCGACGTCGTGCTGTCCTCCTTCTCCGAGGGTGTCGACGACCTGGTGGGCGCGGCGCTGGCCGGGCGACCCGGGCAGGCGGAGTTCGTGGTCGACTACGCGGCCGTCAGCGGCGCCCCGACCGCGGTGTGGGACATGACCGCCGCGCCGGTGGCCACCCCCGACGGTGCGCCGATGGTGCTGCTGACCTGCCGCGACGTGGTCGGCGCCCGCATCGGCGACGCCGCCCGCACCAGCAGCGAGCAGCGGTTCCGGACCGCCTTCGACACCGCGCCGACGCCGATGGCGCTGCTGGTCGCCGCCGCCGCGCCCGCACTCGCCGAGGTGGCCCAGGTCAACACGGCCCTCACCCGGCTCGTGGGCCGGGCCGCCGGGGACCTGCTCGGCTGCGACGTCGGCCCCGCCGCGGCCGCCGGCCAGCTGGTCGGCACGGAGCTGCCCGGGCTCGTCGAGCGGGCGCTGCGCGGGGAGACCGACCTCGCCGTCGACACCTGGCTGCGGCACGCCGACGGCACGCGGGTGCCGGTGTCGGCCGCCAGCTCCCCGCCGTTGCCGGCCACCGCCCCGGACGGCACCGTGCGCACCGAGCTGGTGCTCGTGCTGCGCGACACCACCGCGGAGCTCGCCACCCACCGGGCGCTCACCGAGGCGCTGGCCGGTGAGCGGCGCGCCGCCGAGCACCAGCGGCGGCTGGAGACCCTGCGCGGCGACTTCGTCTCGGCCGTCTCCCACGAGCTGCGCACGCCGATGACCGGCATCCTCGGCAACCTGGAGGTGCTGCTCGACGGCGACGCCGGCCCGCTCACCCCGATGCAGGCGCTGATGCTCGCCACCGTCGAGCGCGAGTCGCAGCGGCTGCGCCGGCTCATCGAGGACCTGCTGACGACGGCGCGCATCGAGTCCGGGGCGGCGACCGCGCCCGAGGTGGCCGACGTCGACCTGGCCGCCGTCGCTGCAGCCGCGGCGCGCGAGGTCGCCGGTCAGCTGACCCGCCGGGGCCAGCGCCTGGTCCCGGACCTCGCCGGGCCGGCCTGGGTGCGCGGCGACGCCGGCGGGCTGCGCGGCGCCGTCGCCGAGCTGCTGTCCAACGCCGCGAAGGTCAGCCCGGCCGGCGCCGTCGTGCGGCTGTCGTGCGGCGCGGACGGCGGCGACGTGCTCGTCGTCGTGGCCGACTCCGGCCCGGGCATCCCCGACGCGGAGCTGCCGCACGTCTTCGACCGCTTCTTCCGCACCGCCCACGCCGGCGAGCAGGCCCTCCCGGGCACCGGCCTGGGCCTGTCGCTGGTCGCCCACACCGTCGCCGCGCACGGCGGCAGCGTCGCGGCCGAGTCCGGCCCCGACGGCGCCGTCTTCACCGTCCGCCTCCCGGCGACCGCGCCCGCGGCCGCCGTCCCCGACCTCCTCCGGAGCCTCGCATGACCCACGTCCTGGTCGTCGACGACGACCCCGCCATCGCCAGCCTGGTCGCCTTCAAGATCGGCCGGCTCGGTGCCCGCGTCACGGTGGAGGCCGACGGCGAGGCCGGCCTGGCCGCGGCCCGCCAGCTGCGCCCCGACCTCGTCGTCCTCGACTGGATGATGCCGCGGATGAACGGCCTGGAGGTCTGCTCGGCGCTGCGCGCCGACGCCGACCCGCAGGTGGCCGGCGTGCCGGTCATCCTGCTGACCGCCAAGGCCCAGGAGAGCGACGTCGAGCGCGGCTTCGTGGCCGGCGCCACCGACTACGTGGTCAAGCCGTTCAGCCCCCGCGAGCTGGTCAGCCGGGTCACGGCCGCCCTGCCGCCGGGCAGCCTCGGCGCGTGAGCACGCTGTCGGCGGCGGCCGTCGTCGCCACGCTCGTCCTCACCGCCGCGGTGCTGCTCCTGCTCGCCGCGGTCGCCGTCGAGCACGCCCGCCGCGGCCGGCGCGCGGCCGCCGACGAGCGCCGCCGCGCCGAGCTGACCCCGCTGGTGTACGCCGCCCTCGACGACGACGAGGACGGCGCCGCGGCCCTCGCCGGACTGGAGCAGGCGCCGGCGCCGCTCGACGACCTGGTCCTCGACCTGCTGCCCCAGCTGCGCGGCGCCGACCGCGCGGCGCTGGGCCGGCTGCTGGTCCGCCGCGGCGTCGTGGCCCGTGCGGCGGCCGACCTCTCGGCCCGCGCGCCGTGGCGGCGGGGCCGCGCGGCCGCGCTGCTGGGCAACGCCGCCGACCCCGCGCACACCGCCGCCCTGACCGCGCTGCTGGCCGACCGGGCGCCCGACGTCCGCTGCGCGGCCGCCCGCGCACTGGGCAAGGCCGGCGACCCCCGGGCCGCCGGCCCGCTGCTGCAGGCGCTCGCGCGCTCGCGCCGGGTGCCCGCGGGTGTCGTCGGCATGGCGCTGCTGGACCTCGGCACGCCGGTCCTGCCCGACCTGCGCGCGGCCGTCGCCGCCGCGCCCTCCCCCGCCGCCCAGGCGCTGGCCGCCGACCTGCTCGGCCTGCACGGCGACGTCGAGGCGCTCGCCCCGCTGCTCGGCCTGGTCGCCGACCGGGCCCGCCCCGTCGCCGTCCGCTGCAGCGCCGCCACCGCACTCGGCCGGATCGGCGTCCCCACCGCCAGCCCGGCGCTGGGCGCGGCGCTGGCCGAGGCGGCGGTGCCGGCGCTGCGCCGCGCCGCCGCCGAGGCCCTGGGCCGGGTCGGCGACGACGCGGCGATCGACCTGCTGGCCGCCGCGGTGGCCGGGGACGACGACGCCGTGCGCGCCGCGTGCGCCGACGCGCTGGCCGGCGCCGGGGAGGACGGCCGCGCGCGGCTGGCCGCGCACGCCTGGCGCTCCGGCGCCGTCGGGGAGGCCGCCCGGGCGGCGCTGTCCAACCGGCCGCGCCCGCGCGACGCCCGGATCCGGACGGCGGCGTGATGCGCGAGATCCTGACCGGCGTCGTCACCACGCTCAACTGGGGCGTGCTCGGCTACGTCCTGCTGCTGGACACCTCGATGCTGCTGCTGGTGCTGGTCGGCGCCCGGCGGGTGGTCACCAACCTGCGCTGGGTCGGGTCGGAGGGGCTCGACCGGGTCTTCGCCAGCCCGCTCACCCCCGGCGTCTCGGTGCTCGTGCCGGCGCACGACGAGGAGGCCGGCGTGCTCGACACGCTCGCCGCCGTCCTGGCGCAGCGCTACCCGCTGCTGGAGGTCGTCCTCGTCGACGACGGCTCCACCGACCGCACCTTCGACCTGGTGGCCGAGCGCTACGGCCTGACCCCGGTCACCCCGCGGTGGACGGCGGACACCCCGGTCGAGGGCCGCGTGCTCTCGGTGCACCGGGCCACCACCGGCGACCCGCTCACCGTCGTCCGCAAGACCAGCGTCAAGCGCCGCTCCGACGCGCTCAACGTCGCGCTGAACCTCGCCCGGCACCCGCTGGTCTGCATGGTCGACGCCGACTCGCTGCTCGAGCCCGACGCGCTGCTCAAGGTGGCCCGGCCCTTCATCGAGGACCCCGAGCACGTCGTCGGCGCCGGCGGGGTCATCCGGACGGCGAACGCGGCGCTCACCGACCGCGGCGCCGTGGTGGAGCCGCGGCTCTCGCGTCGCTGGCTGGTGCGCATCCAGGCCGTCGAGTACCTGCGCTCGTTCCTCCTCGGCCGCACCACCTGGGCCGACGCGGACGCGCTGCTGATCATCTCCGGCGCGTTCGGGCTGTTCCGCCGCGACGCCGTGGTGGAGGTCGGCGGGCTGGACCCGCGGTCGCTGGCCGAGGACGCCGAGCTCGTCGTCACGCTGCAGGAGCACCTGCGCCGCGCCGGCCGGCCCTCGCGGATGGTGTTCGTGCCCGAGACCGTCTGCTGGACCGAGGTGCCCGAGACGTGGTCGGTGCTCGGCCGGCAGCGCCAGCGCTGGTCGCACGGGCTGGCCCAGCTGCTCTGGAAGCACCGGCGGATGGTCGGCAACCCCCGCTTCGGCGCGGTCGGGCTGCTGGCGCTGCCGTTCTTCCTGGTGTTCGAGCTGCTCGGGCCGGTCGTGGAGGTCGCCGGGCTGGCCTCGGTCGCGGTGGCCGCCGTCCTCGGGCTGCTCGACCCCGGCACCGCCGCGCTCATGGTCGGCGTAGCGCTGGCGCTCGGGGTGCTGGTGTCGACCGCGGTCGTCGCCGTGGAGGAGTTCACCTTCCACCGCTACCGCAGCGGCCGGGACCTGCGCGCGCTGCTGCTGGCCGGGGCGGTCGAGAACCTGGGGTACCGGCAGCTGCACGCCTGGTACCGGCTGCGGGGACTGCTCGCGGCGCTGGCCCGCCGGGACCCGGTGTGGACGGCGATGCCCCGCACCGGCTTCACCACCGTCGAGGCGTAGGGGCTCCGGCGACGCCGGGACCACCTCGCGGGGCTCGGCGGGCGGTGGTGGTCAGGCCGTGCGGGTGCAGGTCGTGATCGTGGCGCCCTCCCCGAGGGGGTGGTCGTCGGTGACGGTGAAGTGCCAGGGACGGCTCTGCCCGGCAGCGATGACCGGGATGCCCGCGCCGAGGACGATCGGGTAGCGCTTGAGGACCAGCTGGTCGATCTCCGGCAGCAGTGCCCCGGCCAGGCGGCCACCACCGGCGAGCCAGATCCCGGCGCCCGGCTCGGCCTTCAGGCGGCGGACCAGGCCGACCGGGTCCTCGGCCACGACCCGCACCCGCGGGTCCGGGCCGGCCGGCAGGGTGGTGGAGACCACGTACTGGTCCAGGTGGGCGTAGGGGCTGGTGATCCCCACCTCCAGGGCGGGGGTGTAGGTGGCCCGGCCCATCACCACGGTGTCGAACCGCTCCCCGGACGCGGTGATCCCCAGCTGTTCGCGCACGTGGGTGGGCAGTGTCTCGGGGAACCGCTCGCCGATGGCGTCCAGCAGCGCCCGGTCGACCGGGAAGAAGTCGAAGGAGCCGTCGGGTGCGGCGATGTACCCGTCCAGGGTCGTCCCCACGTAGTAGGTCAGCGTGCGCACGTGTCCTGCCCTTCTCCGGTGGAGGCACTCGCAGGCCTCCCAACCACTACAGGCACAGTAGTCCGTGGAGCACGGCTCGACCACTACAGTTGGCGTGGTCGCGGGAGGATGAGGTGGACGGGTGCGCAATCCCCAGCGCCGCCAGGCGCTCGTCGACGCCGCGATCGAGGTCCTGGCCGCCCGGGGCGCCCGTGGTCTGACCTTCCGCGCGGTCGACGCCCAGGCCGGAGCGCCGGCGGGCACGACCTCGAACTACTTCGCCACCCGCGACGAGCTGTTCACCCAGGCCGGCGGGCGCGTGTACCAGCGCCTCGCTCCCGACCCCGCCACCCTGGCGCGCAGTTTGACCGGACCGAGGGACCGCCAGCGCGTCGCCGACCTCGTCCGAGAGGTGGTGCGGCGCATCGAGGCCCACCGCACCGGTTGGCTGGCCCTGCTCGAGCTGCGCCTGGAGGCGAGCCGCCGCCCTGCCCTGCGCGAGGTGCTCACCGCCACCGTGCGCGAGGACCTGGAGGCCAACGTCGCCTACCACCTGGACACGGGCCTACCCGGGGACGCGACCACCGCGGTGCTGCTCTACCTGGCCGTCAACGGACTGATCGTCGAGCACCTCACCCTGCCGGCCGTCCTCGACCAGGTGGAGGGCATGAGCGCCGAGGAGCTCCTCGGCGCGGTGGTCGACCGCATCCTGGACGGCGCTCCCCCGCCCTGACCCTCCCGGTCCGGCCGTCGAGCCCGAAGAGGCTCCTGCGGGAGGCGCCGTCGGCGGGGGAGGCGCAGTGCGGCGCTGCACGCCGGTCACTCCGCCGCCGTCCGGGGCGCCGGCGGGGTGGTGCGGGCCGCCGGTCAGTGGCGCTGTCGTGACCCGGCCGGTGGGGAGGGTGCGATCCGGGCGCGGAGCACGTCGGCGCCCGGACCGGTCAGGTCCTCCAGCGCGGCCGGTCGTCCGGAGACCGCCATGGCGAGGGCCTCGCTGGAACCGCGCACCTCGGCTCCGTCACCGTGCCCCCAGTCCTGGTCGGTGGCCGCCAGGCGCAGTCCGGCGATCCGCTGGCGGGGGACGAAGCCCCTGCCGGCCGTGCGGGACACCAGGAAGTCGAGGGCCGGCCGCCAGCCGGCCGGCGATGGGCCGACGTCGACGCCCAGCGGACGGGCGGCGTCCCGCAGGTGGATGCACGTGTCGGTCATCGGCCCCAGCGGCCCGACCACCGGCGGTGCCAGGCGCGCGGAGGCGTGCTCGCGCAGGCCGGCGACGATCTCGTCGGTGGACCGGGCCGCGACCCGGCGGGTCGTGTGGTCGACCATCCGGTCCAGCGAGCCGCGGTAGCGCACCACGGCGACGAGCAGCCCCAGCGCGCCGACCTGCGTCTCGAGGGGTTCGAGCAGGTGGGCCGCGACCTCACGGACCGTCCACCCGGCGCAGAGGCTGGGCGTGCGCCACTGCTCGGGCGTGAGGCCGGCGAACAGCTCGGCTGCGAGCAGCCGGTTCTCGGTCGCGTTCCGGTAGATCACTTCGGGGTCCGTGCCCATGTCCCGACCCTAGGGGCGCAGTCCGACGTCGATCGATGGGCGTGGATGAGCTGGTCCCTGACGTCCACATCAGGGCGCTGAACTGGGGATTCGTACTGCGCGACTGGGTGGAGTCCGATAGACTTCGTACATGTGTTCGAGTGATCCGCTGGGCGGTGACGTGCTGGACGACGTCGCCGCGCTGGTCGCCGAGCGCAACCGTCGCGACGCCCGGCTGACCCGGCTGGTGCGCGCCGCGGAGCTGTCCCAGGCGGCCGAGCGCGACGGGCTGCGGTCGATGGCCTCGTGGCTGCGCGGGCACTGCCGGCTGTCGGCGGCCGAGGCCGCCCGGTTGGTGCGCAACGGCCGCACCCTGGCCCACCTGCCGGCGCTGGCCGAGGCCCACGACGCCGGGCTGGTCAGTGCCGAGCAGGTGGCCGCGGTGGCCCGCATCGTCACGCCCGAGCGGCTGGCCGCCGCCGCGGCCGCCGGGGTCGACCTGGCCGTCCTGGACGCCGTGCTGACCGGGGTCGCCGTCGAGCAGCCCCACGCCGACTTCGTGACCGTGGTGCGCCACTACCTGGCCGATCTGGATCCCGATGGGCCCGAGCCCGATCCCACCGAGGGTCGACGGCTGACCCTGACCCGGCACGCCGACGGGTCGGTGACGATCCGCGCCGAGCTCGACCCGGTGGGTGGGGAGAAGGTGCAGGCCGCGTTGGAGTCGCACGTGCAGGCCGACCGCCCCGCCGGCGACGAGCGCTGCCGCGCCCAGCGGCTGGGGGATGCCTTCGTGCAGCTGTGCGACAACCGGCTGGCGTCGGGGTCGCTGCCGGTGCTGCGCACGGTCAAGCCGCACGTGGCCGTCGTCATCGACCACGAGGACCTCGCCGCCGGCAGCGGCGGTCCTGCTGCCGGGCGGATGGGGTTCGGCGCGGCCATCTCTGCCGCCCGCGCCCGCTGGCTGGCCTGTGACGCCACCGTGTCCCGGGTGGTGATGGGCCCCGACGGCGCCCCGCTCGACCTGGGGCGGGAGCACCGGCTGGCCGACCGGTACCTGCGCCGGGCGGTGGAGCTGCGCGACGGCGGCTGCGTGTTCACCGGGTGCGACGCCCCGACGTGGTGGGCGGAGGTGCACCACCTGGTGCACTGGCTCGACGGCGGCGGGACATCACTGGAGAACTCCGCGCTGCTGTGCGAGCGGCACCACGCCGAGGTCCACCACGGCTTCCGGGTCGAACGACAACCCGACGGGCGCTGGCGCACCTGGCGCCCCGACGGCACCGAGATCACCACCCCGGCCTCACTGGCTCCCGCTGCCTGACCTGCCCGGCTGCCCGCCAATCCGGCGGACGATCGCACGTGAGCCTGCGCCTCCCGTCCACCCGGCGCGATCCCGGCCGTCAACGGTCGCCGACCCGGCCACGGACCCTCGCCCGCAGCGGCCGCGGCTCCGCGAGTCGTGACCCTGGGGGGTGAACCGTCCGGGACGATCCCTCCACCTCGACCGCCGCCACGCCGAAGGAGGTGTCGTGAGCCCGCCTCCGATCCTGCACCCCCGTGACGAGGTGTTCGCCGCCCGAGCCCTGGCGGCGATGTTCTTCGGCGCCGCGCTGCTGCTCGTCACCTACGTGCTGGTGCAGCCCACGCCCCTCCCCGAGGGCGGCCTGACGGTCGCAGCCGGGCTGCTCTCCGGCCTGGCCGCCTGCGGCGTCGCGCTGGTCACCGTCCCGCCGTCGGTGCTGACCCTCCTGTGCGCGTGGGTGGTGCTGCCGGTCGCGGGGCTGGGCGTCATCAGCACCGTGGCGGTGCTGATGCCCGAGCGGCTCGACCTGGCCCACCCCCTCTTCGGGCTGGTCATCCTCTACACCGCCTCCCAGCTGCGCGCTCCCGTCGCCATCGCGGTCACCGTGCTGACCACCGGCTGCGACGTCACGGTGCTGGCGCTGCTGGAGCCACCGGCGGAGGCGCTGGTCGACGCGGTGTTCATCGGCTCGGTCCTCGCCGCGACCGCCGGGCTCATCATCCTGTTCAGCAACCGGGTCGAGCGGCTCATGGGCGCCCTGCACCAGCAGGCCGCCGTGGACGCGCTCACCGGCCTGGTGACCCGGCGGGTCCTCGACGAGGCCCTGACCAGTGCCCTGTCCGCGTCCGCCACCTCCGAGGGGACGGCGCTGGTGCTGGTCGACGTCGACTCCTTCAAGTCCATCAACGACTCCCACGGCCACCCGGTCGGCGACGACGCGCTGGTGCACCTGGCCGGTCTCCTGCGCCAGCACGTGCGCTCCGGCGACGCCGTCCTGGGGCGCCTGGGCGGCGACGAGCTGGCCGTGCTGCTGCCCGGCTGCTCCCTCGCGACCGCCGCCGAGCGGGCCGAGCAGCTGGTCACCGCCGTCCGGGCCACCCCGCTGGACCTGGCCGACGGGACGCTGCTCGCGCTGTCGGTCAGCGTGGGCGTCGCCCATGCCCTGCAGCACGCCGCCGACCTGCGCACCCTCTACGCCGCCGCCGACGGCGCCCTGTACGAGGCCAAGCGGGCCGGGCGCGGCCGCGCCGTCCTCGCCTGCTGACCACCCCGGGCGGCGACCCGGCCGCTCACCCGAGCGCGGTCTCCGCGGCGGGGACGGCGGCCGCGCGGTCAGCGGGCACCAGGCCGGTGCGCACCCGGCGGTCGAGCAGGTCGCCGACGGTGCGCGCCCCCTCGGCGAGCACCCCGAACCGCAGCTCCCCCACCGTCTCCGGCCGCCCCTCGACCACCGGCTCGACGCCCAGGGCGGCCACCCGCGGCGCCTCGGTGCCGTAGCGGGCCACCAGCCGCGCCGGGGCCCCGACCGCCGCCAGCACCGGTGGCGGCGCGGCGCCGACCAGCGGCAGCCGGGCGGTCGGCGAGCGCCGGGCCCCCCGGCCGAGCCGGGCGACGACGGCGTCGACGACCTCCTCGGCCATCGCCCGGTAGGTGGTGAGCTTTCCGCCCACGACGGACAGGACCGGTCCGTCCCACCGCAGCAGGTGCTCCCGCGACAGGTCGGCCGTGGCGTCCCCCGGTCCCGCGCCGGCCGGGTCCGGGAGCACCAGCGGACGCAGCCCGGCGTACGCGCCGACGACGTCGTCCCCGGTCAGCGGCTCCCTCAGCACCCGGCCGACCGTGTCGAGCAGCTGCCGCACCTCGGCGTCGGAGGGCACCGGGTCCTCGTCGGGCACCGGTCCCCGCACCGGCTCGTCGGTGATCCCCAGGTGCACCAGCCCGCCCGGCTGCGGCAGCGCGAAGACGTAGCGCGACCGCGAGCCGGGCAGCGGCACGGTGAGCGCCGCGGTCGGGTCACCGAGCCGGGCGGCGCGGACGACGAGGTGCGAGCCGCGCGAGGGCGCCAGCCGCACCCCGGGTGCCAGCGCCTGCGCCCACACCCCGGTCGCGTTGACCACCACGCCGGCCCGCACGGTCACCGGCTCCCCGTCGACGACCGCGTGCACCTCGCGCCCGTCGGCGGCCACCACCCGGGCACCGGTGAGGACCCGCGCGCCGTGCGCCGCCGCCGTGCGCGCCAGCGCGACGACGAGCCGGGCGTCGTCGGCGAGCCGGCCGTCCCAGAACACCGCCCCGCCGCGGCCCGGTCGCACCGCCGGGGTCAGCCGGGCCACCTCCGCGGCGCCGACCCGGCGGGTGCGGGGCAGCGAGCCGCGCCCGCCGCGCACCGTGGCGCGCAGCGCGTCACCGAGACGGCCGCCGAGCGCGCCGGCCGCGCTGGCGTCGCGGCCGGCGACGTCGGGCACCAGGAAGGGCAGCGGCCGCACGAGGTGCGGCGCCGTCGTCCGCATCAGGACGGCGCGCTCGCGGGCGCACTCCCGGGCCAGCCCGAGCTCGCCGTGCGCGAGGTAGCGCAGGCCGCCGTGCACCAGCTTGCTCGACCACCGGCTGGTGCCCGAGGCCAGGTCGGCCCGCTCCAGCAGCGCCACCGACAGCCCGCGGGCGGCCGCGTCGAGGGCCACGCCGGCGCCGGTCACTCCCCCGCCGACCACCACGACGTCGACGTCCCCGCCGGTCAGCGCCGCGAGGTCGGCCGCGCGGCGGGCCGCGGTGAGGTCGGCACCGTCGCTCACCGCACGGCCCCGGGGTGCAGCACCGGCAGACTGTAGCGGTGGCCGAGCAGCCGGAACTGACCGTCCAGGGGTGGGGGCCGGGCAGCTCCCGTGTGGCCACCGTGACCGGGTCCGCGGGCGCCGAGGACGGCCGGCTGGAGCTCGCGCCCGACCCCGACCTGGGCACCGCACTGCCCGGGGCCGCCCGCCGCCACCTGGCCCGGGAGCTGGGCTGGACGCCGCGGTCCACGCCGCCGGTCCCGGTCGAGGAGATCCGGCTGGCGCCCAGCCGGCTGCCCGCCGACGTCCGCGCGGCGCTGGTCGGCCTGCTCGGCGAGGAGCACGTGCACACCGACCGCGCGGCTCGGCTGCGCCGGACCGGCGGAAAGAGCTACCTCGACCTGCTCCGCCGCCGCGAGGGCGATGCCTCGGACGCACCCGACGCAGTGGTGCTGCCCGGCACCACCGAGGAGACCGCCGCGCTGCTGCGGCTGTGCAGCGAGCACGACGTCGTCGTCGTCCCGTTCGGCGGCGGCACCAGCGTGGTCGGCGGGCTGTCCGGGATCGACCCCGACGATCGGCCTTCCGTGGCGGTCGACCTCGGCCGGATGACGGCGGTCGGCGACGTCGACGTCGCCTCCTCGCTGGTCACCGCCGGTCCCGGACTGCGCGGCCCGGCGCTGGAGGAGGCACTCGACGAGCACGGCCTGACGCTGGGCCACCTGCCGCAGAGCTGGGAGTTCGCCACCCTCGGCGGCTACGCGGCCACCCGCTCGGCCGGGCAGGCCTCCACCGGCGTCGGCCGCTTCGACGACCTGGTGGCCGGCCTGACCCTGGCCACGCCGTCCGGGGTGCTCGAGCTCGGCTCCCCGCCTGCGTCGGCCGCCGGGCCCGACCTGCTCGGGCTGGCGCTGGGCTCGGAGGGCGCCCTGGGCGTGATCACCGAACTGCGGCTGCGGGTGCGGCCCAAGCCGCGGGCCTGCCGCTACGAGGGCTGGTCGTTCCGCACCTGGGCCGACGGGCTGGCCGGCCTGCAGCGGCTCGCGCGGCACGACCTGCTGCCCGACGTCGTCCGGCTCTCGGACCCCGACGAGACCCGCGCCACCCTGCTGAACGCCGGGGGCGCCGGCGCCCGGCTGCTGCGCGGCTCGCTGCGCGCCCGCCGCCGCGGCGGGGGCTGCCTGCTCGTCGTCGGCTGGGAGGGGCTGCCGCCGCTGGTGCGGGCCCGCCGCCGGGCCGCGGTGCCGGTGCTGCGCGAGCACGGCGCGGTGCGGGTCGGCCGCCGGATCGGCGAGTCGTGGCGGCGGCACCGGTACGCCGCTCCCTACCTGCGCGACCGGCTCCTGGACGCCGGCCTGCTGGTGGAGACGCTGGAGACCGCGGCCACCTGGACGGCGCTGCCGGCCGTGTACGACGCCGTCCGCGCGGCGCTGCGCGGGTCGCTGGGCCGGCGCGGGAAGCAGCCGCTGGTGATGAGCCACGTCTCGCACGGCTACGCCACCGGCGCCTCCCTCTACGTCACCGTGCTCGCCGACCGCGACGACGACCTGCCGCTGCAGCAGTGGCTCACCGCCAAGCGGGCGGCCACCGAGGCGCTGCTGGCCGCCGGCGGCACGCTCACCCACCACCACGCCGTCGGCGCCGACCACCGGCCGTGGCTGGAGCGCGAGATCGGCCCGCTCGGCGTCGAGGTGCTGCGCGCGGTCAAGGACCGGCTGGACCCGCGCGGCGTCTGCAACCCCGGCGTCCTGCTGCCCGACTGAGCGCCCCGCGATGATCAGGTGACCTGATCGTGGAGCGTCCTCCCTCACCGTGGGACGTGCGGGAGGACGCTCGATGATCAGGGACCCTGATCGTGGCGACCGGGGAGCGACCTGGTGGGGGCCTCGCCCTCTGCCGCTCCCCGGGCGGACCTGCGAGGATCCGGCCCGTGCGGTACCGCGTCCTCGGCCCCCTCGAGGTCACGGACCCCGACGGCCGGCCCCTCGACGTCGGCGGCGCCAAACCCCGCGCGCTGCTGGCGCTGCTGCTGGCCGAGGCCGGCCGGGTGGTGCCGGTCGACCGCATCGTGAGCGCGCTGTGGGGCGAGGACCCGCCGCCCACGGTCATCGGCACCCTGCAGGCCTACGTCTCCCACCTGCGCCGCGTCCTCGAGCCCGAGCGCGGCCCGCGGCAGGCCGCCCGCGTGCTGCTCACCCGGGCGCCGGGCTACCTGGTGCAGGTGGAGACGACCGACCTCGACAGCCTGCGGTTCGCCGCGCTGGTGGCCGACGGCGAGCGCGCCCTCGACGCCGGCGACCCCGCCCGCGCGCTGCCCGTGCTCGACCGGGCGCTGGAGCTGTGGCGCGGCGAGCCGCTCCCCGAGCTCGGCGACGGGCCCGGTGCCGCCGAGCGCGTGCGGCTGGCCGAGCTGCACGTGCGCGCCCGCGAGCGCCGCGCCGAGGCGCTGGCCGGGGTGGGCCGCGCCGACGCCGCGGTGCCCGAGCTGCAGCGGCTGGTGGCCGAGCACCCGCTGCGCGAGCGGCTGTGGGCCCGGCTGGTCACCGCGCTCTACGCCGCCGACCGGCAGGCCGACGCCCTCGACGCGCTGCGCCGCTGCACCACCCTGCTGCGCGACGAGCTCGGCATCGACCCCGGCCCGGAGCTGCGCGAGCTCGAGCGGGCGGTGCTGCGGCAGGACCCGGGCCTCTCCCGCCGCGTGCCGCGACCGGTGGTGGCGCCGCCGCCGTCCCCCGCCCCGCTCGCCGTCCCGGACGACGCGACGCTGGTCGGCCGCGGCGAGGAGCTGGCCCGGCTGCGCGCCCTCGCCGAGCAGGCCGCCGCCGGGCGGGCCGCCGTCGTCGTCCTGGGCGGGGAGGCCGGCATCGGCAAGACCCGGTTGGCCGAGGCGGTGGCCGCCATGAGCCGGGTCGCCGGCTGGTCGGTGGCCGAGGGCCGCTGTGCCGACGACGGCGGCGCCCCGCCGCTGTGGCCCTGGACCCAGGTGCTCGAGCAGCTCGGCCAGGACCCGGTCCCTCCCGCGGACGGCGGGGCCGACGCCGACGCCGCCCGCTTTCGGCTCTTCCAGGACCTGCGCGCCCGCCTGGTCGCCGCCACCGCCGCCCGCCCGGCGCTGGTGGTGCTCGAGGACCTGCAGGGCGCCGACACCACCTCGGTGCAGTTGCTGGGCCTGCTCGCCCGCCACCTGCCGCGGGTGCCGCTGCTGGTCCTCGTCACGGTGCGCAACGTCGGGGAGGACCTGCCCGCGGCGGTCGCCGACGGCCTGGCCCGGCTGGCCCGCGAGCCCGCCGTCACCACGCTGGTGCTCGACGGGCTGGCCGCCGGAGACGTCGCCCGGCTGCTCACCGCGCAGGGAGCGCCCCCGGCGCTGGCCGGCGCGGTGCACGACCGCACCGCCGGCAACCCGTTCTTCGTCGTCGAGCTGTCGCGGTGGGTGCGCGGGGGCGGCGACCCGGACCGGGTGGCCGTGCCGCCGTCGGTGGGTGAGGTGCTGCGCACCCGGCTGGCCCGGCTGCCCGAGGGCACGCGCCCGGTGCTGGAGCTGGCCGCCCTCGCCGGGCGCGAGGTCACCCTCGACCTGCTCGAGGCGGCCGGGGAGCCGGCCGAGACGGCGCTCGGCGCGCTGGACGCCGCGGTCGCCGCCGGGCTGCTCACCCCGGGCGGCGCACCCTGGAGCTGGCGGTTCTGCCACGCGCTGGTGCAGGAGGTGCTGGCCGGCGACCTGCCGGCGCTGCGGCGGGCGCGGCTGCACGCCCGGCTGGCCGCCGCCCTGGAGCAGCGCGCACCCGGCGGCCGTGCCGACGACGCCCTGGTCGAGCGGCTGGCCCACCACGCGGTGGCGGCCGCGCCGGTGACCGGGCCGGGGCCCGCGCTGCGGTGGTCGCGGGCGGCGGCCGAGGTGGCCCGCGCCCGGCTGGCCGACGGCGAGGCGGCCGCGCACACCCGGCGGGCGCTGCGGCTGGTCGACCCGGCGCGGCCCAGCGCGGCCCGCACGCGGCACGACCTGCTCACCGCGCTGGGCAACGACCTGCTGCGCAGCGGGCAGCGCACCGAGGCCCAGGAGGTGGTGGCCGAGGCGATCGCCGCCGTCGCCCGCGAGCTCGGCGACCGCCGCTGCGTGCTGGAGGCGGCCGCCGTCTGGGGTTCGGAGACGCTGGAGAACTGGCGGCCGCACGGCGTCGTCGACACCGGGATGGTGGCGCTGCTGGAGGACCTGCTCGCCCACGACGACGAGATCGCCCCGGACGACGCCGAGCGGGACCGGCTCACCGCGCGGCTACTGGGCACCCTGGGGGTGGAGCTGGCGTTCAGCGAGGACCTGCAGCGCGGCGTCCGGTACGCCGAGCGGGCGGTGGCGCTGGCGCGGCGCGTCGGCGACCCGGAGCTGCTGGGCCGGGTGCTGAACAACTACGCGCTGGCGGTGTGGGGCCGCCCGGGTGCGGCGGAGCTGCGGCTGGCCGCCACCGACGAGGCACTCGCCCTGGCCGGCCGGGGGCTGCCCCGGCGCACCGAGTTCTACGCCCGGCTGCACCGGGCGGCGATCCGGCTGCACCTCACCGACCGGGCCGGGTTCGAGGCCGACCTGGAGGCCGGGCGGCGGCTGGCGTCCGCGCTGTCGGGGCCGGAGGTGCGCCCGCACGTGCTGTGGCAGCAGGCCGGCGCGGCCTGGCTGGCCGGGGACACCGCGCGCGCCGAGGAGCTGACCACCGAGGCGCACGAGCTCTACCGGCGGGTGACCCCGCACGCGCGGCACGCCTTCGCCGCCCACCTGTTCGCGCTGCGGCGCGCCGACGGCCGGCTGCCCGAGGCGGTCGACCTGCTCGTCGAGACCGGCGACGAGGGCAACCCGCTGCTGCAGCTCATGGCCGTGCTCGCCGCGGCGGAGTCCGGCGACCCGGCCGAGGCGCGCCGGCTGCGCGCCCGCTGGGGGCGCACCGTCATCCGCGACTGGGCCAGCGACGTCGCGGTGCTGCTGCAGGCCGAGACCGCGCTGCACCTCGGCGACGAGGCCGAGGTCACCATGGCCACGGTGGGGCTGCTGCCCTTCCGTGGCCGGCAGGCGGTCCTCGGGACGCCGGCGTTCAGCCTGGGTGCCTACGACGAGCTGCTGGGCCGCATCGCCGAGCACACCGGCGACACCGTGGCCGCGCGCGACTGGTGGACGGCGGCCCGCGAGCAGGGCCGCCGGGTCGGCTCACCGCGCCAGGTGGCGCTCGCCGAGGCCCACCTCGCGCGGGTGCCGGCCGGGACGGCGCAGCGCCCGCCCCGCCGTCGTCCGGCCCGCACGGCCTGACCCCCGGACCTCCTCAGAGGGTCGTGGCGCGCCCGCCGTCGACGGGGATGACCGCGCCGGTGACGTAGGCGCCGGCCCGGCTGGCCAGGTAGACGACGACGCCGGCCATGTCGTCGGGACGGCCGATGCGGCCCAGCGGCGAGCTGGCGGCGATCTCGTCGCCGCGCGCGGCCAGCGTGGCGGCCATCATCTTGGACTCGAACGGCCCCGGGGCGACGGCGTTGACGGTGATCCGCCTGGGCCCGAGCTCCTTGGCCAGGTGCCGGGTGAGCTGGTGCACCGCGGCCTTGCTCGAGGAGTACGAGTAGGTGGGCAGCTGCGGCACGTGCAGGCCGTCGATGCTGCCCACGTTGACCACCCGCGCCGGGTCGTCGTCGCTGGCCGCCGCCTCCAGCAGCGGGAGCATCGCGCGGGTGAGGAAGAAGGGCGCCTTGACGTTGAGGTCGAGCACCTTGTCCCACGCCGAGGCCGGGAAGGTCTCGAACGGCTCCCCCCAGGTGGCGCCGGCGTTGTTGACCAGCACGTGCACCCGCTCCTCGCGCCGGCCCACCTCCTCGGCCAGCCGCACGCACTCGGCCTCGGTGCTGACGTCGGCGGGGATCGACGCCACGCGGCCGAACGACGACAGCTCGGCGGCGGCCTGCTCACCGGCGTCGGCCTTGCGCGAGGAGACGTAGACCGAGGCCCCGGCCTGCAGCAGGCCGCGGGCCATCATCAGGCCGATGCCGCGGGTGCCGCCGGTGACGACGGCGACCTTGCCGGTGAGGTCGAACAGGTCCACGCGGGGCCTCCAGGAGCGTCGTGGGGGACGGCGGGGTCCTCGGCCGGCCCCGGTCCCGGACGATAGCCAGGCCCGATCGGGTGGTCCCGACCGGCAGCGGGCACCGCGCTGTGCCAGCCTCCGGTGGCATGACCCCCCGGCCCCTCGGCGCGACCAGCGAGGTCGGGCGGCTGCGGACGGTCCTCCTGCACCGCCCGGGCGCGGAGCTGCGCCGGCTCACCCCGCGCAACAACGACCAGCTGCTCTTCGACGGCGTGCCGTGGGTGGCCCGCGCGCAGGAGGAGCACGACGCGTTCGCCGCCGAGCTGACCGGCCGCGGCGTCGAGGTGCTCTACCTCGACGCGCTGCTCACCGAGGTCCTCGCCCGGCCCGAGGCGCGCGAGGAGCTGGTGGCCGCCGCCGTCGACGACCCGCGGCTGGGCGCCACCCTGCAGCGCGCCGCGGTGGCGCACCTGTCCGGGCTGGCACCGCGCGACCTCGCCACCACGCTCATGGCCGGCCTGGCGCACGACGAGCTGCGCGGCGGGCGCGGGCTGGCCTACCGGCTCATGGACCGCGGTGACTTCGTCGTCCCGCCGCTGCCCAACCTGCTGTTCACCCGCGACTCCTCGGTGTGGGTGGGCGACCAGGTGGCGATCACGTCGCTGGCCATGCCCGCGCGGCACCGGGAGAGCACGATCACCCGGGCCGTGGCCACCCACCACCCGCGCTTCGCCGGCACCGGCCAGCTCTACGACGCCTCGCTCGAGCACCTGGAGGGTGGCGACGTCCTGCTGCTCGGCCCCGGCGTGCTGGCCGTGGGGGTCGGCGAGCGGACGACGCCGGGCGGCGCCGAGCGGCTGGCCCGCCGGGTGTTCGCCCGCGGCCTGGCGCACACGGTGCTCGTCGTCCCGATCGCGCAGGAGCGGGCGACCATGCATCTGGACACGATCGCGACGATGGTCGACGTCGACGCCATGGTGATGTACCCGGCGGTCGCGGACTCCCTGGTCGCCTGGACGGTCACCGCCGGCGACGAGCTCCCGGACGACGCCGACACCGTCGAGCTCACCGTCTCCGGGCCGCGGCCGTTCGTCATCGCCGCGGCCGCCGCGATGGGCATCGACCGGCTGCGGGTGATCGACACCGGCCTGGACCCGGTGACCGCGGAGCGCGAGCAGTGGGACGACGGCAACAACACCCTGGCGCTGGCCCCGCGGCTGGCCGTGGCCTACGAGCGCAACACCGTCACCAACGCCGCGCTCGAGGCGGCCGGCATCGAGGTGGTGCGGATCCCGGGGTCGGAGCTCGGCAGCGGCCGCGGCGGCCCGCGGTGCATGTCCTGCCCGGTGTGGCGCGACCCGCTCTGACCCCGGTCACCGCGCCAGGAGGACCGTCGCGCCGCCCAGCGCGGCGAGGACGGCCAGGCGCAGCAGCCAGCGCGCCGCCGTGAGCCACCCGCCGGGCAGGGGCGGGCGCACGGTCAGCCCGGGCGGCGGCGGGCCGACCACCGGGCCGAGCCGGCGCAGCGTCGTCGCCACGCCCGCGCGCTCGGACCCCAGCTTCTCCGTGTACGCCGCCAGCGCCGCGAACAGGTACACCGGGAGCAGGACCAGCGCGATCAGCCCGCTGATCGGGTCGTCGCCGGAGGTGGTGACGTCGTTGCTGCCGCCGCCGGTGTCGGCGGTCGACCGCCCGGTGAACCGGAACAGCCGCTCGCGGTGCCACAGGTGCAGGCCGCGGCCACCCCGGGACGGCGCGAGGCTGTGGAACTCGGCCAGCGGGGCCTCGACCACCAGCCGCTCACCGCCCAGCGGGCCGGTGCGGACGACGGCCAGCCGGCCGCCCGACACCTGCAGGCGCACGCGGCGGCGGCCGACGCCCAGCGGGGTGAACCGGCGGGCCCAGCTCAGCGGCGGCGCGCCCGCCTCCGGACCGTCGTGGGGCGGCCGTCGCTCGCCGCGCCGCCGTCCCCGCCCCTCCTGCGGCTTCCCGATCTCCACCGTCGACACGGCGGGGCAAGGTACGGCGTCGGCCGCCCGTGTGGGGACCTCCGGAGCGCCGTCGTGCTCTGCCCACCACCGTGGGCAGAGCACGAGGAGCGGCCGGACAGGTGTGCCGTACTCCTTCGAGCTCTGCCCACCACCGTGGGCAGAGCACGAAGGAGCGACGGGGAGGGGTCCGCCGGCCCGTCGGGCAGGTGGGCCCCCGCCTCAGCGCAGCGTGACCTGGCGGGAGAGCAGGCCGGCGCGGGCGCGGCGCTCGTCGGCGCTCAGCGGGCCGGTCACCGCCAGCGCCTGCTCGAGCCTGGCGCCGAACTCGGTGGCCGGGCCGGTCCACTCGGCGGCGGAGGTGTCGGCGGGCAGGTCCCACACCGGCACGACCAGCCCGTGGGCACGGAAGGCCCCGGCGTACCGGGTGCCCTCCCCGAGCAGCAGCTGCTCGGACGCCGAGAGCCGGGCCAGCGCGTCGAGCAGCGGCTCCTCGGCCTCCGGGCGCACCCAGCGCAGGTGCGCCCGCTCGTGGCCGGGCCGCACCCAGTAGGCCGCCCCGAGCCCCTCGAGCCGCTCGGTGGGCAGCACCGCCTCGTTCGCCCGCTCCAGACCCGCCCGGGCGGCCGCACCGGCGTCGGTGCCCTCCAGCCAGAACCCGAAGTCCTCGTGCACGGTCACCTCGAGCGGCGCCGAGAGGTCGAGCAGCTCCTGCAGCCGCGGGCCGGCCGAGCCAGCGGCGCCGATCGGGCCGGGGTCCACCGGCGCGCCCGCCGGGGACTCCAGCGCCGCGGCCAGCGCGGTGCCGATGTCGCGGCTGACGTCGTCGGACGAGGTCTGCAGCTGGACGCCGAGCAGGATCTCGCCGTTGCTGCGCACGAGGGCGGGAGCGCCCCCGGGCAGCACGCTGGCCAGTGTCACCTCCTGGCCGTCCGCCGTCCGCAGCGGCGCGGTCGCGGCGGGCACCAGCTCACGCAGCGCCACCCAGTCCGGCTCGCCCGGCAGGCCCTCGAACGGGCGGGTGACCGGAGGCGCGTAGCCCGAGCCGTGGCAGTGCTTGTACCGGCGGCCCGAGCCGCACGGGCAGGGGGCTTTGGGGTTGATCCCGCCGTCGGCGGCGGCGGACGCGGGGCGGCGGGTCGCGGTTCGGGCCATGGGCCCAAGGCTAAGCGGCCCCGCACGGCCTCCCGCCGCGAGCGCGTGAGGTGCTGGAACGGCCCCCTGACAGGGCCCCGCCGCGAGCCTGCGAGCGGTGGGGGCCACGGGCGGCCCCCGTCCAGAGGCTCGCGCCGAGCGTGCGAGGCGGGAGGGGGACGGGGGTCCTTTGACTAGGGTGCCGCCGTGGGACCGCTCGACCTCACCGACCCGGCCGTCGTCGCCGACCCCTACCCGGCCTTCGCCGCCGCGCGCACGGTCGCCCCGGTGCAGTGGCACGAGGGCCTGGGCCTGTGGCTGGCGTTCACCCACGCGGAGAGCAACGCCGTCCTGCGCGACCGGCGGCTGGGGCGGATCTGGCGGGACCGGGAGCCCGCCGAGCGGTTCGACGCGTTCAACCTGGTCCACCGCAACGCGCTGCTGGAGATGGAGCCGCCCGACCACACCCGGCTGCGCCGGCTGGTGAGCGCCGCCTTCGCCCGCGGGCACGTCGAGCGGCTGCGACCCTGGGTGGAGGACTACGCGCGGGAGCTGGCCGACGGTCTGGTGGAGCGCTCCGGCGGCACCGAACCGGTCGACGTCCTGTCCGGGATGGCCGAGCAGCTGCCGGTGGGCGTCATCGCCGAGCTGCTGGGCGTGCCGGAGGCCGACCGGCCGCTGCTGCGGCCGTGGTCCAACGCGATCGTGAAGATGTACGAGTACGGCCGGACGGCGGAGGTCGAGGACGCCGCCGAGCGCGCGGCCGCCGAGTTCGTCGCCCACCTGCGCGCGCTGGCCGCCGAGCGCCGGCGGGCCTCCGGCGAGGACCTGCTCTCCCACCTCGTGCAGGTGCGCGACGCCGAGGGCGACCGGCTGACCGAGGACGAGCTGGTCACCACCTGCGTCCTGCTGCTCAACGCCGGGCACGAGGCGACGGTCAACGTCAGCGGCAACGGCCTGCTGGCGCTGCTGGAGCACCCCGACCAGCTGGCCCGCCTCCGCGCGGACCCGGGGTTGCTGCCGACCGCGGTCGAGGAGCTGATGCGCTTCGACTCCCCGCTGCAGCTGTTCGAGCGCACGGCCACCGCAGACGTCGAGGTGGGCGGCGTCACCGTGTGCGAGGGGCAGAAGGTGGCCGCCCTGCTCGGCAGCGCCAACCGCGACCCCGCCGTCTTCGCCGGCCCCGACACCCTCGACGTCGGCCGGGCCGAGAACGCGCACATCTCGTTCGGGGCGGGCGTGCACTTCTGCATCGGTGCACCGCTGGCCCGCGTCGAGCTGCAGGCCTCCTTCACCGCGCTGCTGCGGTGTGCGTCGTCGATCGAGCTCGCCCGCCCGGCGCGGCGCCGTCCGGAGTTCGTCATCCGCGGCCTGGCCGAGCTGCCCGTCGTCCTGACCCGGTAGCGGCCGTCACCCGGGAGCGGGCCGCCGCCCTGCGGGAGCCGGAGCGGCGCGCTCCCCGGTGGAGGGTGAGCACGGTCACTGGCACGATGCGGCCATGCGCGGGTTGATGCAGGACGTCCCCCTCACCATCGACACGATCTTCCGGCACGCCGAGCAGCACCACGGCCACGTCCCGATCGTCACCGACGGCCCGGCCGGCCGGAGCCGGTCCACCTACGCCGAGTGGGCCGAGCGGACCCGGCGGCTCGGTGGCGTCTTCGACACCCTCGGGATCTCCGCCGACGGCCGGATCGGCACCTTCGGGTGGAACAGCCAGCGGCACCTGGAGCTGTACTTCGCCGGCCCGTGCACCGGCCGCGTGGTGCACACGCTCAACATCCGGCTGTTCCCCGAGCAGCTGACCTACATCGCCAACCACGCCGAGGACGAGGTCGTCTTCGTCGACCGCACGGTCCTGCACCTGCTGTGGCCGCTGATCGACACCATGAAGACCGTCCAGCACGTCGTCGTGATGGACGACGGTGGCGACACCGAGATCCCCGACGACCCGCGGGTCCTCGACTACGAGACGCTGCTGGCCGACGCGCAGCCGGTCGACTTCCACGTCACCGACGAGGGCTCGGCGGCCTACATGTGCTACACGAGCGGCACGACCGGCAACCCCAAGGGCGTCGTCTACTCCCACCGCTCGACCTACCTGCACACGATGGGCGTGATGTCGCCCAACGCGTTCGGGCTCAGCGTCCGGGACGCCGCGATGCCGGTCGTGCCGATGTTCCACGCCAACGCCTGGGGTCTCGCGCACGCCGGCCCGGCCTCCGGCGCGGCCATGATCATGCCGGCCTCGATGATGCAGCCCAAGGCGCTCGCCGACCTGATCGTCGAGGAGGGCGTCACCTTCACCGCCGGCGTCCCCACCATCTGGCAGGGGGTGCTGCCGCACCTGGCCGGCCGGCCGCACAAGCTGCGCGAGATCGGCTGCGGTGGCTCGGCGGTGCCCAAGGCGCTGTCGGAGGCCTACCGGGAGCAGGTCGGGCTGCCGATCCTGCAGGCCTGGGGCATGACCGAGACCCACCCGGTGGCCTCCTCCGGCGTCCTGTCCCGCGCCTTCGACGACGCCGACGACGAGACCAAGGCCGCCTGGCGGGCCCGGGCCGGCATCCCGTTCCTCGGCGTGGAGGCCCGCATCGTCGACGCCGACACCCTCGAGCCGCAGCCCTGGGACGACAAGGCCACCGGCGAGCTGCAGGTGCGCGGCCCGTGGTGCGCCGCGGCGTACTACAACCCCGACGCGGGGGTGGAGCTGACGACGCCGGACGGCTGGATGAAGACCGGCGACGTCGCCGCGATGTCCCCCGACGGCAACATCCGGATCGCCGACCGCACCAAGGACCTGATCAAGTCCGGCGGTGAGTGGATCTCCTCGGTCGACCTGGAGAACGCGATCATGAGCCACCCGGCGGTGAAGGAGGCCGCCGTCGTGGGCATCCCGCACCCCAAGTGGGACGAGCGCCCGCTGGCGTGCGTCGTGCTCAAGGAGGGCCAGACGGCGACGCAGGAGGACATCCTCGAGCACCTGCGCCCGCTGGTGGCCAAGTGGTGGATGCCCGACGCGGTCGAGTTCATCGACGAGGTGCCCAAGACCAGCGTCGGCAAGTTCTCGAAGAAGGACCTGCGCGACCGGTTCGCGGACTACGCGCCCTCGAGCTGAGCACCGGCGGTCGTCCCCGCGGACGGTCCGGTGCCTGCCCGCCCGCGGGGACGACACGCGCGCTCTCCTGAAGGAGCCCTGACACACCGCAGAGGCTCGGCAACTTTCCGTGCATGGCATCCGCCCTGCCCGGTGAGCGACCCGCCCGACCGGCCGGTCCGCCGTGCGGACACGGGTCCCGCCGGCGCGCTCCGGGCCGCCACCGGACCGGCCGGCGGTGGCTGTGGACCTCCGGCGTGGCCGCCGCGGTGCTCGGCGCCGGGCTGGTCGCCCCGTCCGTGGCCGCCCCCGACGTGTCCGCCACCGGACCGGGCTCCGCACAGCTCCTGACCGAGGAGGCCGCGGCCAGCGCGGCGCTGCCGGTGCGGTCCCGCCGGCCGGCGCCCACCACGGCGCCCACCACGAAGCCCACCACCCCGGCGACGGACAGCCCCCTCGCGGGGGACACCTTCCACGGCGTCAACACCGGCGCCGCGGAGGCCGCGGTGCAGCCGGGCACCAGCCCGGAGGACGCCGCCCTGCTGCAGGAGCTGGCCGGTGTGCCCACCGCCACCTGGCTGGGGTCCTGGAGCGGCGACGTCACCGCGACGGTGCGCGGGGTCGTCGCCGAGGCCCGCGCGGGCGGCCACGTGCCGGTCCTCGTCGCGTACGACACCCCGACCGTGACTGCGGCTGGTACTCCGCCGGCGGTGCCGGCTCCGCTGCCGAGTACGCCCGGTGGGTGCAGGGCATCGCCGACGGCATCGGCACCGCCGAGGTGGTCGTGGTCGTCGAGCCCGACGCGCTCGCCATGCTCTGCAGCGACCCGGCCGGGCGGACGGCGATGCTGCGCTCCGCCGTCGAGACGCTCGAGCGCAACCCCGGGACGCACACCCACCTCGACGCGGGCAACCCCACCTGGATCGACGCCGCCACGATGGCCGAGCGGCTGCGCGCGGCCGGCGTGACCGGCGCGGACGGGTTCGCGCTCAACGTCTCGAACACCCAGACGACGGCGAGCAACGTGACCTACGGCCAGCAGCTGTCGTCCCTGCCGGGCGGCGTCCACTTCGTCGTCGACACCAGCCGCAACGGCAACGGCCCGGGCAGCGACTGGTGCAACCCACCCGGGTGCGCCGTCGGACAGCGCCCCACGGGCTCGACCGGGCAGCCGCGGCTCGACGCCTACCTCTGGGTGAAGCGGCCCGGCGAGTCCGACGGCCCGTGCAACGGCGGCCCGGCGGCCGGGACGTTCTGGCCCGCCTACGCGGTGGAGCTCGTGCGCGGCGGCGTAGCGGTCACCCCCGCCGCCGGCGTCAGACGACGGTCGGGGGCGCGCCGGTCTCGCTCACCAGCGGCCGGCCGGCCGCCTCCCACTCCCCCATCCCGCCGCCGACGTTCACCGCGTCGTAGCCGTTCTGGTTGAGCCAGGCGGTCACCCGCGCCGAGCGGCCGCCGCTGCGGCAGACGACGTAGACCGGGTCGCCCTCGGGGACGTCGTCGAGGCGGGCCGGCACGTCGCCCATCGGGATGTGGGTGGCGCTCTCGGCGTGGCCGGCGACCCACTCCCCGTCCTCGCGGACGTCGAGGAGCACGGCGTCCTCGGGCACCTCGGCGGCGGGCACGGTCGGGACCTGCTGCGGCATCACGCACCCCATCCTCGCAGCCCCGCAGGTCCGCGCCACCCCCTGCGCCGCCTGGGAGGATGGGCGGCGATGTCCGCTCCTGCTGCACCTCCGGTCCGCGAGCCGGCCTGGTCGGTGTCCCGCTCGGCCATCTGGCTGTGGGTCACCGAGGGCGTGGTCGGCACGCTGGTCTACGGCGCGCTCGTGGCGGTCGTGGTGCTGGCCGTGCCGTCGTGGGTCGGCGGCCCGGTGCCGGTGCTGCGGTGGCTGCTGCCCGTGCTGCTCGCCGTCTACGCGGTGCTGGCCATCGGCGTCCGGCCGTGGGTGCGCTACCGGGTGCACCGCTGGGAGGTCACCGCCGAGACGGTGCACGCCCTCACCGGCTGGCTGACCCGCACGTGGACGCTGGTGCCGGTCGCGCGGATCCAGACCGTCGACGTCACTCGCGGCGTCCTGCAGCAGCTCTACGGCCTGGCCAGCGTCGCGGTGCTCACCGCCTCCTCGCAGGGCACCGTCCGGGTGCCGCACCTGGAGGTCGCCGTCGCCGAGCGGGTGGCCGACGACCTCGCCCGCCGGGCCGAGCAGGTCCGCGACGAGGCCACGTGACCGTCCCCGGAGCCCCGCCGCCGGCCGTCCCGGTGCCGGCGTCCGTGGGCGCGCCGCCGTCCGCGCCCCGCCGCAGCTCCCCCCGCATCGTGCTCGTGCACACCGTGACCTTCCGGCAGGCGCGGCAGGTGGTGCCCGCGGCCATCCCGGTCGTCGCCGCGGTCGGGCCCGACGGTCCCGGGGTGGCCGTGGCCCTCGTCGTCGTGGTGACGGCGCTGTCGCTGCTGTTCGCCGCGCTGTCGTGGTGGCGCACCACCTACGTCGACACCCCGGCGGCGGTCGTGGTCACCCGCGGTCTGCTCGCCCGCTCGGTGCGGACGGTGCCCAACGACCGCATCCGCGGTGTCGAGGTCGAGGCCCCGGCGCTGCACCGGCTCTTCGGCCTGGTCCGCGTGCGCGTCGACGCCGCCGCCGGGTCGAGCACCGGCGGTGACGAGGAGGTCGTCGTCGACGGCGTCCCGCGCGCGGAGGGCGACCGGCTGCGGGCCTCCGTCCTCACCCACCGCCGGACGGCGGGCGGCGGGCCGGACCCGCTCGCCCCGCCGCTGCCGGAGGAGACCCCGGCCGAGGTGGAGCTGGCCCGGTTCCGGCCGCGCTGGCTGCTCTACGCGCCCCTGGTGGCCGGCTACCTCGCGGTGCCCCTGGCCGGGGTCGGCGCGCTGTCCCGGCTGCTGCAGGAGCTGCCCCGCGAGCTGCGTCCGGACCTGACCGGCCCCGACCTCAGCGACGCGCGCGTCCTGGCCGTCAGCGTCGTCGTCGCGCTGCTGCTGCTCGCCCTCGGCGCGGTGCTCGGCGCGGCGGTGGTCAACTGGGGCTTCCGGCTGGTGCGCCGCGGGGGCTCGCTGGTCGCCGTCCGCGGGCTGGTCACCCACCGGCACACCGAGCTCGAGGTCGACCGCGTCCGCGGCGGGACGCTGGTGGAGGGCCTGGGCATGCGCCTGGTGCGCGCCGCCCGCGTCAACGCACTGGTGACCGGCCTGGGGGCGGCCAACCGGCGGGGGCAGCTGCTGCCGCTGGGGCCGCGGACGGAGGCCGTCCGGCTGCTGCGCGTGCTGGCCGAGGACCCGGGCCCGCTGGTGGCGCACCCGCCGGCCGCCCGCCGCCGGCAGCTGGTCCGCGCGGTGGGCTCCGGCGTGCTGGTGACGGCGGCCGGGGCGGTGCTCACCGCGGCCACCGGCTGGTGGGGGCTGCTGGCCGCCGGGATCGTCCTCACCGTCCTGGGCGTGCCGCTGGGGCTGGGGCGCTACGCGGCGCTCGGCCACGCCGTCGGCCCGCGGTCGTTCAGCGTGCGCAGCGGGCTGCTGGTGCGCGAGCAGGCGGTGCTGCAGCGGCGCGCCGTCGTCGGCTGGCAGGTCCGGCAGAGCGTCGTCCAGCGGCGGGCGGGGCTGGCCACCGTCGTCGCCTGCGTCGGCGCCGGAACCGGCGGCTACGCGGCGGTGGACGTGGCGGCGGCCGACGTCGGGCGGTTCACCGAGGCGGCGTCGGGTCCGTGGGCCACCGCGTCCGGCAGCGGGGGACCGGTCCCGGCCGGCTGACCGGTGCTGGCCCCTCGGGGCCAGTTCAGCGGAACCGGAGCGTGTCGATCTCCCGGCCGGGTAGCTGCCCGCGATGACGACCGCTCCGCGGCACGTCCGCCGCTCAGCCGGGTCCGCCGGTCCCCTTCCCCAGACCGGCGCGTCCGGCGAGCGCCGCCGCCTCGACGCGGGTGGCCACCCCGAGACTGCGCAGCAGCGCGGCCACCAGCCGCTTGGCGGTGCGCTCGGACACGTGCAGGGTCGTGGCGATGTCGACGGTGCTCGTGCCGTCGGCCACGAGCCGCCACAGCCGCCGCTCGTCGCTGGTCAGGCGGTCGGCGACGCTCTGCTCGCCGGCCGGGGCGGCCTCCTCCAGCAGCTGGCGCAGCAGGGACTCCGGCACCACCGACCAGCCGTCGAGCACCGCCAGCAGGGGCCGGACCAGCGTCTCGGGATCGGCGGTCTTGGGCAGGAAGCCGGCCGCCCCGGCGCGCAGCGCCTCCAGCGCGGCATCGGCCTCGGCCAGCCCGGAGAGGGCCACGACCCGCACCATCGGATCGGCCCGGCGGATCGCCGCGATCGCCCGCACGCCGCCCGGAGGCGGCATGTGCAGGTCGACGACGGCGACGTCGGCGTGGTGCCGGCGCACCAGCGCGGCGGCCGCCGAGGCGTCGTCGGTGGTGGCGACGACGCGCACCCGGCCCTCGCTCACCCCCGGCAGCAGCAGCGACAGCCCCCGGCTGAACAACGGGTGGTCGTCGACGACGACCACGTCCACGTGGCTCTGCTGCCCACCAGCCTGGCGCCCAGCTCCGGCGTCGGTCGACCCCACGACCCTCCTCGTCCGGCCCGTCGCACCCGGCGGAGCTGACCGAGCGCACCCCTGGAGGTGCCCGTGACCCTGGCCCCCGACACCCCCGTCACCGACCGATCCGGCGGACTGCTCACCGACCTCGCCCGCGTGCTCCGCGTCCACCTGGCCCGCGCCGCCCGCGGCCCGCGGCCCGGGCAGGAGTCCCCGCCCACCCCCGAGAGCGCGCTGCTGCGGGCGATGTGCCACGACATGCGCAGCCCGCTGGCCGCCCTCGAGGCCGTGCTGCGCATGCTGGACCGCGCCGCCCCCGACCCCGGCCCCGAGCGCGGTGAGCTGCTGGACCTGGCCCGCGCGCAGACCGCGCACCTGTCCTCGATGCTGCGCACGGCCGACGCCAGCGGCGGCGCCGTGCGGCGCGGCCCGTCCCGGCGGCTGCTCGGCGACGTCCTCCGTGCGTCGGCGGCCGCCGCCGGCCTGCCGGCCGACCGGCTCACGGTCGCGGTGCAGGACTGTGCCTGCGACGTCACCGTCGGCGACGCACGGGTGCAGCGCATCCTCACGAACCTGCTGGAGAACGCCCACCGGCACGGCGACGGCGCCCCGGTGCTGCTCGTCGTGACCTGCCGCGCCGGCTGGGTCCGCCTCGCCGTCACCCAGGACGTCGTGCAGCCCGACCGGGTCGTGCAGTACCTGCGCGGGGATGCCCCGCCGGTCGACCTGACCGGGCTGGGCCTGTGGTCGGTGCAGCGGCACGCGCACGACCTCGGGGGGCACGTCGCCTGGGACTCCAGTGACGCCGGGCTCACGCTGACCGTGCAGCTGCCCGACCGCTGACGGGGACTTGGCACGAGGGGGCCAGGGGACGGCACGGGTGGGCCACCGGGCGCGGGCAGACCTCCGGTGTCACCGCAGTGGCGGTGACGCGACGACGCACCGAGGAGAGCCCGTGTTCACGCACACCCACGCCCTGCAGTACGAGGCCAAGCCCGACGGCCCCGACCCGGACTTCGCCCGCAAGATGCAGGAGATCCTCGGCGGCCAGTGGGGGGAGATGACCGTCGCCACCCAGTACCTGCTGCAGGGCTGGAACTGCCGGCTGCCCGGCAAGTACAAGGACATGCTGCTCTCGATCGGGACCGAGGAGCTGGCGCACGTCGAGATGATCATCACGATGATCGACCGGCTGCTCGACCACGTGCCGCTCAAGCCCGACTCGGCCGACCGCACCAAGGAGGCCGCGGCCGGCTACGGGCAGCACAACCCGCAGCACCTGATCCAGAACGGGCAGGCGGCGTCCTACATGGACAGCATGGGCAACCCGTGGACCGGGGCGTACGTGACCGCCAGCGGCAACCTGTACGCCGACTTCATGTACAACGCCACGGCCGAGATGCAGGGCCGGCTGCAGGTCGCCCGGCTCTACAACATGACCGACGACCCGGGCGTCAAGGACATGCTGCGGTTCCTCATCACCCGCGACCACATGCACCAGCAGCAGTGGCTGGCCGCCCTCGAGCAGCTCAAGGAGGACGGCATCGAGGGGCTGCCGGTGCCGGAGGCCTTCCCGCTGTCCGAGGAGGTCGGCGACCTGGGCTTCACGTTCATCCAGGCCTCCGACGGCCCGGAGGCCGCCAACGGCCGCTGGGCCTCCGGTCCCTCGATCGACGGCAAGGGCACCTTCCGCGCCGCGGCCATCGAGGCGACCGCCGACGCCCCGACGCTGCCCCCGGGCGACCCGCGGCTCTACAGCACCCCGCAGACCGAGGCCCACACGATGCTGCAGAAGGCCAAGGACCTCCTCAAGTGAGGCGCTGACCCCGCTCTCCCGCGCCGTCGCCGCGCCGGTGGCCGGGCTCCCCGCAGCCCGGTCGCCGGCCGGCGGGCGCCTCTCCCCCGGAGGTCCCCGTGCACCTGCCCGCCCCCGCCGTCCTGCTCACCGTGGTCTACGCCGCGGCCCTCGCGGTCGCCGTCGCCACCACCGTCACCGCCCCGGGTCCGCAGACCCTCGCCGGCCTGGTCGTCCTGGCCGCCCTGGTCGGCCGCTGGGCCGTACGCCGCTCCCGCCGCACCGCACCGACCACCGCGGCCGCCGTCCGCACGGTCGACGCCGCCCTGATCGAGCCGGCGCTCGCCGTCGATCCGGCCCCGGCCCCCGCCATCCGCACGGCCTGAGTCCCGCCCGCGACGATCAGGGGACCTGATCGTCGCGCGTCCTCCCGCACCGCCCACGGTCGGGGAGGACGCGCTGCGGTGAGGGAGGACGTCGTGGCCGGCCGTGAACGCGCGAGGCGCGCGCCCCCGGGTGGGGGACGCGCGCCTGGCTGGCGACGTGCTGGAACGGCCCTTAGCAGGGTCCCGTCCCGGGCACGTGAGGTGCTGGAACGGCCCCGTGCGGGGTCCCGCCGCGAGCCTGCGAGTGGCGGGGGGGCACGGGGGTCCTTCCTCAGTGCTGGACGGCCTTCTCCGCCCCGATGCCGGTGAGCGACCGGACCTCGAGCTCGGCGTTCTTGTCGAGGTCGGGCTTCTCCTTGGACAGGATCGTGCCCAGCCAGCCGAGGAAGAACGACAGCGGGATCGACACGATGCCCGGGTTGTTCAGCGGGAACCAGTGGAAGTCCACGTCCTGGAACAGCGACGGGGACAGGCCCGTGGCCGGGTTGACCGGCGCACCCGAGACGACCGGCGAGAAGACGATCAGCACGATGCAGGCGATCAGCCCGCCGTACATCGACCACAGCGCGCCCTGGGTGGTGAACCGCTTCCAGAACAGCGTGTAGAGGATGGTCGGCAGGTTGGCCGACGCGGCGACGGCGAAGGCCAGCGCCACCAGGAAGGCGATGTTCAGCCCGGCCTGCAGCGCCAGGATGCCCAGCCCGATGGCGACCGCCCCGATGACCACGGCGGTGAAGCGGGCGACCCGCACCTCACCGTTGGGCGACACCTGCCCCTTCTTGATCACCGACGCGTAGACGTCGTGCGCGAAGGACGCCGACGCGGTGATGGTCAGGCCGGCGACCACCGCGAGGATCGTGGCGAACGCGACGCCGGCGATGATGCCGAGCAGCACCGTGCCGCCCAGCTCGAAGGCCAGCAGCGGAGCGGCGGAGTTGACCGCGCCGGGGGCGCCGAGGATGGTCTCCGGCCCGACGAGCGCGCCGGCGCCGTAGCCGATCACCAGGCTGAACAGGTAGAAGATGCCGATCAGCCAGATCGCCCAGACCACCGAGCGACGGGCGTCCTTCGCCGTCGGCACGGTGTAGAAGCGCATCAGCACGTGCGGGAGGCCCGCCGTCCCGAGCACCAGGGCCAGGCCGAGGGAGACGAAGTCCAGCTTCGACGTGCCCGTCGCGCCGTACTGGGCTCCCGGGGCGAGGACGTCGCGGCCCTCCACGGCGTTCTCCACCGAGCCGCCGAGCAGCGCCGAGAGGTTGAAGCCGAACTTCCCCAGCACCCACAGCGTCATGACCAGCGCGCCCGCGATGAGCAGGGAGGCCTTGATGATCTGCACGTACGTGGTGCCGCGCATGCCGCCGACCAGCACGTAGACGATCATCAGCGCGCCGACGAGGACGACGGTCAGCGCCTGGGCCGCCTCACCGGTGACGCCGAGCAGCAGGGTCACCAGCCCGCCGGCGCCGGCCATCTGGGCCAGCAGGTAGAACAGCGACACCGCCAGCGTCGAGATGGCCGCGGCCGTGCGCACCGGCCCCTGCCGCATCCGGAAGGCCAGGACGTCGGCCATCGTGTACCGCGCCGTGTTGCGCATGAGCTCGGCGACCAGCAGCAGCGCCACCAGCCAGGCGACGAGGAAGCCGATCGAGTAGAGGAACCCGTCGTAGCCGTAGACGGCGATGGCACCGGCGATGCCGAGGAACGACGCCGCCGAGAGGTAGTCACCGGCGATGGCGAGGCCGTTCTGGGTGCCGCTGATGTTGCGGCCGGCGGCGTAGTAGTCCGCCGCGCTGGCGTTGTTCCGGCTGGCCCGGAAGGTGATCACCAGGGTGATCAGGACGAAGACGCCGAAGATCGAGATGTTGATCGCCGGGTTGCCGATCGTCTCGGTGGCCGCGCCGTCGGCGGCGAGGACGATGTCACGCACGGGTGGCCCCCTCGCCCAGGTCGGCCCCTGTGGTGCCGGCACCCGGGGCGGTGCGGTGACGGCCCGCGGCGTACTCGTGGTGCTCGAGCCGCTCGCGCATCTCGTCGGCGATCGGGTCGGTGCGCCGGTTGGCGTGCGCCACGTAGAGGTGGGTGATCACGAAGGTCGACACGAACTGCGCCAGCCCCAGCAGGATGCCGAGGTTGACGTTGCCGAAGACGCGGGTGGCCATGAAGTCCGGCGCGTAGGTCGAGAGCAGGACGTAGAGGAGGTACCAGGCCAGGAAGGCCACGGTCATCGGGAACGCGAAGCGCCGGAAGCGCCGTCGCAGTTCGGTGAACTCCGGTGAGTCCTGCGCCTGCCGGTACTCCTCCGGCGTCAACAACCGCCGCTCGGCGGGTGGTGTCACGGGGTGCTCCCTCGTCGTCGTGGGCCACGGGCGAGATGTCGCCATGGTGTGAGCGCGCTCACCATAGCGGCCGGTCCGGTCCGATTGTGTGCAACGGGATCAGACCGTGACCTGCCGACGGGACCGTGACCTGGGCTTCCACCGGCCGTGATGTCCCGGTAGCGCACCGGCGCCGCACTGGGGCACGACGACGACGGGCACGACCACGACGGGCACGTCCGCGGCGGAGACGGTCACGGCTGCACCGCAGGCTGGGGAGCCGCGCCACGATCAGGGGACCTGATCGTGGCGCGTCCTCCCTCACCGTCCACGGTCGGGGAGGACGCGCTGCGGTGAGGGAGGACGTCGTCCCGGCGCCGGCTCAGGCTCCCTCGAGCTCCGCGCCGCACCCGGCGCACACCGTCGGCGGCTCCTCGTCGGCGACCCGGCCGCAGACCGGGCACACCCGGTGCAGGAAGCAGGCCGACTCCCCGCCCTCGTCGCGCCCGTCGTGCGGAGCGACCGCCGGCCGGACGCCCGGACGCACGACGCCGGCCGCCGCGGTGAACTCGCCGATCGCCGCGAGCACGGCGTCGCGGCGCCCGGCGGGGAGCTCGGCGACCGCGGCCCGCAGCTCTCCCAGCCGCAGCCGGTCGTAGCGGTCGAGGAGGTCCTCGCCGGCGGGGGTGAGACGCAGGCTGACCGACCGCCGGCTGGTCGGGGACGGCCGCCGGTCGACCAGGCCGGCCGCCACCAGGCGGTCGACCAGCCGGCTCGTCGTCGAGACGCTCCCCCCGACGCCCTGGGCGAGGTCGGCCAGCGGCGCGTCGGGGCGCTCGTGCAGCACGGTGAGGGCGCGCAGCTGCACCAGCGACACCCCGCCGAGCTGCCCGGCCGCCCGGGTGGACACCCCGACGACGGTGCGGGCCAGCTCGACGAGCACCTCGTCCACGGGGACCCCCCTGTGTGTTGCATTACGGCAACAGTTGGCGTCGCTCACACGTCGCGGGGTAACCGTACGGCACCGGATCCCGATGTCGAGGAGGACGAGCATGTCCCGCACGCCCCGCCGTCGCCCCACCTGGCCGGCCGCGCTGATCCTGGCCCTGTCGCTCGGCCCGTCGCTGGCCGCCTGCAGCACGGAGGAGCCGCTGTCCACGCCCGGACCCGAGGTCTCCGGCGGGGCGATCGGCCCGGACGAGGCGGTGACCGGCGACCTGTCGCTGCTGCAGGTCCAGCTCGAGTACCCGCTCGACGGCGCCTACGAGGAGGGCGAGGACGCCCGGCTGTTCCTCGGCATCGCCAACAGCGGCAGCACCGACGACGTCCTCGTCGACGTCACCGGGCCCTTCGCCGACGCCGTCGACGGGGACGGCGGGGAGTTCGCGATCCCCGTGGCCGCCGACGACGACGTCCACGTGGGCGCGGAGGGCGCCCCCACCATCACGCTGACCGGCCTGCAGGAGCCGCTGCGCTCCTCGCAGTCGATCCCGGTGACGTTCGTCTTCGAACAGGCCGGCGAGGTGACGATCGACGCCGTGGTCGCCGCCGAGCGGCAGGACCCGACGCCGACCTACGACTTCCCGGACCCCGCCGAGGACCCCACCTCGTGACCTGCGACTCACCCGCGCCGGCGGCCGCCTCCGGGAGCCGGCTGGGATGCTGGGGAGCGTGCCAGCCGCCGCCCGCCGGAAGCCGCTCCGCCGCGCCGTCCTGACCGCCGCCGCGCTCGCCGTCCCCGCGGGGTGGGTCGCCCGCGCCGCCTGGGGACTGCCCACCGCCATCGGCGCCGGCCGGCGGGAGATCCGCCCGACGGTGGCCGGCTCCCCGCAGTGGTCGGAGGGGCGCTTCCACAACACCCTGCCGACCCCGTCGGTGCCGCCGCCCAACGCCCGGCGCGGCCTGCTGCGGCAGTGGCACGACGACCGGCACGTCGGCCTCCCCGCCCAGCCCATCCCGCTGGCCCGCCCGGAGATCCCGGCGCAGGCCGGCGAGCTCGCCGTCACCTGGTTCGGGCACTCCAGCGCGCTGCTGGAGGTCGACGGGGCGCGCGTGCTGGTCGACCCGGTGTGGGCGCACCGCGTCTCGCCGTCGCCGGTGTTCGGGCCGACCCGGCTGCACGAGCCGCCGGTGCCGCTGGAGACCCTGCCGCGGGTCGACGCCGTCCTGGTCAGCCACGACCACTACGACCACCTCGACCTGCCCACGGTGCGGGCGCTGGTCGAGCAGCAGGACGCACCGTTCGTCGTCCCGCTGGGGGTGGGGGTGCACCTGCGGCACTGGGGCGTCCCCGAGGACCGCGTCGTCGAGCTGGACTGGGACGGCGCGGCGACGGTCGGCGACCTGACGATCACCTGCACCGAGGCGCGGCACTTCTCCGGCCGGTACCTGACCCGCGACACCACGCTGTGGTCGTCGTGGGTGGTCGCCGGGCCACGGCACCGCGTCTTCTTCGGCGGCGACACCGGCTACACACCTGCCTTCGCCGGGATCGGCGCGCGGCTGGGGCCCTTCGACCTCGCCCTGCTGCCGGTCGGGGCCTACAACGAGGCCTGGCGGACCATCCACATGGACCCCGAGGAGGCGGTGCGCGCGCACGGCGACCTCGGCGGGCAGGTGCTGCTGCCGATCCACTGGGCCACCTTCAACCTGGCCTTCCACCGCTGGGCCGAGCCGGTGCAGCGCCTGCTGGTCGCCGCCGAGCGCTCCGACGTGCAGGTCGTCGTGCCCCGGCCCGGGCAGCGGGTCGACGTCCTGGCCCCGCCGCCGCTGGAGGACTGGTGGAGCGACGTGGGCTCGGCCGGCCCGGAGGCCCACGGCGAGGCCGGCCTCGGCAGCGCGGCGGTCGCGCGGCTGGCGGCCTGGCGGGCCTCGCGCACGTCCTGACGGCGCCCGGCTACCGCAGCAGCTTCGACATCCGCCGGTCGGCCAGCGGCTTGCCGCCGGTCTGGCAGGTCGGGCAGTACTGCAGCGAGGTGTCGGCGAAGCTGACCTCGCGCACGGTGTCGCCGCAGACCGGGCAGGGCAGGCCGGTGCGGGCGTGCACCTGCAGGCCGGAGCGCTTCTCGCCCTTGAGCGTGGCCGCCGCCTGCCCGACCTGGCGCCCGAGGGCGTCGGTGAGGGTGCCCCGCACCGCGTCGTGGAGCCGGACCAGCTCGGCGTCGGTCAGCCGGTCGGCCATCTTGAACGGCGAGAGCCGGGCGGCGTGCAGGATCTCGTCGGAGTAGGCGTTGCCGATCCCGGCGACGAGCGTCTGGTCGGTCAGCGCACCCTTGAGCTGGCCGGACCGGCCGGCCAGCAGCCGGGCGAGGGCGTCGCGGTCGACGGCGAGCGCGTCGGGGCCCAGCCGGGCGATGCCGGGGACGTCGGCCGGCGTGCGGACGACGTACACGGCCAGCCCCTTGCGGGTGCCCTGCTCGGTGAGGTCGAAGCCGTTCCCGTCGTCGAGGTGCAGGCGCAGCGCCAGCGGCCCCTTCCCCGGCTTCGGCGGCGCGGTCGGCAGCCCGGTGCGCCAGTGCAGCCAGCCGGCGCGGGCCAGGTGGACCACCAGGTGCAGCCCCGAGACGTCGAGGTCGAGGAACTTGCCGTGCCGGGAGGCGCCGGTGACCTCGAGGCCGGACAGCGCCGACAGCGGCGGGTCGAAGGTCTTGAGCGCCTGCAGCGCGGTCAGGTCGGCGCGCGCGACCACCCGGCCGACGGCGTTCGCGCGGAGGAACGCGGCCAGCGCCTCCACCTCGGGCAACTCGGGCACCCGGCCATGATCCCCGCCCGGCCGCGTCCCCGCCGTCCTCGATCGGGTGGCCGTTCGCGACGATCACGGCGCCGCGACCACGATCCGCGCGGGATCGGTGGTCACGGCGCCATGATCACGCGAGAAACCGACCGTGTCAGTGCTCGGTGAGCGTCTCCACCCCGCTCACCTCGGCGGTGGCGCCGGGCTCGGTGCGGGCCTGCTCGGCCACCGCCGCGGCCACGGCCGGCGTGACGGCGGGGTCGAACACGCTCGGGATGATGTAGTTGGCGTTGAGCTGGTCGTCGCGGACCACCGCCGAGAGCGCTTCGGCCGCGGCCAGCAGCATCCCGTCGCTGATCTCGGTGGCCCGGGCGTCGAGCAGGCCGCGGAAGACGCCGGGGAAGGCCAGCACGTTGTTGATCTGGTTGGGCAGGTCCGACCGGCCCGAGGCGACGACGGCGGCGTGCTGCCGGGCCCGCACCGGGTCGACCTCCGGCGTGGGGTTGGCCATCGGGAACACCACCGCGCGCTCGGCCATACCGGCCAGCGCCTCGACCGGCAGCACGTTGCCCGCGCTGACCCCGATGAAGACGTCGGCGCCGACCAGGGCGTCGGGCAGCTCGCCGCGGGTGCACGCGGGGTTGGTCAGCTCGGCCAGCGCCCGCTTGGCCGGGGAGAGCCGGTCGTCGTCGGGTGAGAGGACGCCCTCGCGGTCCCAGACCAGCACCTGCCCGGCGCCGGCCTCCAGCAGCAGGTGCACGATCGCCGTCCCCGCCGCGCCGGCCCCGGCGACGACGATCCGCACGTCGGGCAACTGCTTGTCCACCACGCGCAGGGCGTTGCGCAGCGCGGCCAGCGCGACGATCGCCGTCCCGTGCTGGTCGTCGTGGAAGACCGGGATGTCGAGCTTCTCGCGCAGCCGGGCCTCGATCTCGAAGCAGCGCGGAGCGGCGATGTCCTCGAGGTTGATCCCGCCGAAGCCAGGGGCGAGCAGCTCGACGGTGCGCACGATCTCGTCGACGTCCTGGGTGTCCAGGCAGATCGGCCAGGCGTCGATGTCGGCGAACCGCTTGAACAGCGCGGCCTTGCCCTCCATCACCGGGAGCGCCGCGCCCGGGCCGAGGTCGCCGAGCCCGAGGACCGCCGACCCGTCGGTGACGACGGCGACCGTGTTGCCCTTGATCGTCAGCCGGCGCACGTCCTCGGGGTGCTCGGCCAGCGCCAGGCAGACCCGCGCCACCCCGGGCGTGTAGGCCATCGACAGGTCGTCGCGGGTGCGCAGCGGGACCTTCGAGGCCACCTCCAGCTTGCCGCCCAGGTGCAGCAGGAAGGTGCGGTCGCTGACCTTGCGCACGGTCACGCCGGGGACGGCGCGCAGCGCGTCGACCATTTCCTCGGAGTGCGCGGCGTCGGCCGCCGAGCAGGTGACGTCGACGGTCAGCCCGTCGGACCGCGACTCGACGACGTCGATGGCGGTCACCGCGCCGCCGGCCTGGCCCACCGCGGTGGCGATGCGGCCGATCGACGCCGGGTCGCCGTCGGCGGTGAGCCGGACGGTGATCGAGTAGGACGCCGAGGTCACCGGCCCGCGCGGCGCGGCGGCCGGGTCACCTGGCGACGCGTCGCCTCCGGCAGGGGCGGGACCGGTGCTCGTGACGGTGCTCACGAGTCCCCATCCTGCACCCGGGGCGGGACCGCGGCGTGGTTGCGGTCACAGTGTTCGCAGCCGCCGGCCGGTCCCGGCGGGCGCTCAGCCCGAGGCGCGCGCGGAGCTCGCCTCGGCGCGGGCCTTGATGCCGGCGCAGAACTGGCGGAAGGAGGCGTTGAGGTCGGGCGTCGCGCGCTCGGTCACCCAGGCCAGCGGCCCGGTCTGGTCCTCGCGCACGGTGAGCACCGTCGAGCCGTCCTCCTGCGCGTCGAGGCCGTACGTGCGCTCGATGACCGCCAGCCCGAACGGCAGCCCACCGCGCCAGCGCATGGCCTCCCGCGGCCGCAGCTCGGTGACGGTGACCGTGAAGGGCCGGCTGCGGATCATGGTCGCGTAGATCGTGAGCCGCTCGCCGAGCGCCACCCGGCCCTCGACCCGGTCCAGGCCGGAGTCCCAGTCCCGCCAGCTGGCGACGTCGACCAGGTGCCGCCAGACCTCCTCCGGGCTCGCGTCGATGCGCGTGACCGCCTCGTAGCTCCTCATCGTTCCCCTCCCGTGGGCCCGCTCCGCAGTCTGCTCCGGGTCAGCGGGCCGGGCCAGGGGCCGCCGGGCCGGCCCCGCGCAGCCGCGGCGGTCCGTCGGCCCGCACCCGGCCGGGTTCCTGCGCCCAGGCCACCAGTCCGGGGACGTCGAGGCCGTGCGGCGGCGCCTGCGCGTAGGGCGCCACGTTGGCCGCGCCGCGCTCCAGCAGCCGGGCCGCGCCGCGGGCGTTGCCCCGGGCGGCGTGGGTCAGCCCGACGGCCAGCTGCGCCAGCCCCCGCCACAGCTGCCGCTCCGGCTCCGGCGCGGTCTTCCACGCGTCCTCCAGCACCTCGTGGGCGTGGAAGGGACGGCCGGCGTCGAGCAGCCGCTGGGCCTCGGCCAGCGCCTCGTCCGGCGTCCGCGGCACGCCCTCCGGCGCCCGGTCCACGCCCTCGGCGCCGTGCGGCAGCGGTCGGCCGAGGGCGTCACGGGGGCGGGCGTTGCGCGCGCGTCCCGCGGCGTCGCGGTCGCGGCGGACATCCACCTCGGCAGTGTCTCCCGAACACCGGGGGACGGCGCGGCCCGGTGACCCGCCGGGGGGTTGTCACCGGGACCGTGGCGTGCGTGGATGGAGTCGAGGACGGCCGTGCAGGTCGCCCCCGCACCGACCCGCGGTCGACGTCGACCGGTCCGGACCTGGAGGGGGTGGGCACGTGCCGCCTGCCGTGGAGGAGCGCACCGCGCTCGACCTGGACACCGCCCTGGCCACCGTCGCCGACGTGGCGCTGCGCCCCGGGCCCCTCGGCCGGGTGGGTCTGGAGCTCGAGGCGCACCTGCTCGACCTCGACCGCCCGGCCGCGCGGGTGCCCTGGGGGCGGGTGACCGCCGCGCTGGCCGCCCTGCCTCCGCTGCCCGGGGGCAGCCGGGTCACGGTCGAGCCCGGCGGGCAGGTGGAGCTCTCCGGCCCGCCGGCGCCGGGCGCGGGCGCGGCGGTGGCCGCGCTGCGCGCCGACCGCGCCGTCCTCGCCGCGGCGCTGGCCGGCGCCCGGCTCGGGCTGGCGCCGGTGGGCGCCGATCCGCTGCGGCCGCCGGCCCGGGTGTGCCCGGCGCCGCGGTACCGCGCCATGGAGCAGCACTTCGCCGCCGTCGGCTGCGGCGGGCCGGGGACCGCGATGATGACGGCCACCGCGTCGCTGCAGGTCAACCTGGACGCCGGCCCGCCCGCCGGGTGGAGCCGCCGGGTCGCGCTGGCCCACCAGCTCGGGCCGGTGCTGGTGGCCGTCTCGGCGTGCTCCCCGCTGGCCGACGGGCGCGCCACCGGCTGGCGCTCGTCGCGGCAGCAGGTGTGGGGCGCCCTCGACCAGGCCCGCTGCGGCCCGCTGCTCGGCGGCGCCGACCCGGCCGGTGAGTGGGCGGCCTACGCCCTGGCCGCGCCGGTGATGATGGTGCGCGACCCGGACACCGGCGACGCCCAGCCGGTGCTCGGCCGCACTCCCTTCGCCGACTGGGTCACCGGCGCCGTCCCACTGGCCGGGCGCCGCCCGACGGCGGCCGACCTCGACTACCACCTGTCCACGCTGTTCCCGCCGGTGCGCCCCCGCGGCTACCTGGAGATCCGCTACCTCGACGCCGCGCCCGAGCCGTGGTGGCCGGCGCTGGCCGCGGTCACCGCCGCGCTGCTCGACGACCCGGCCGCCGCCGACACCGCGGCCGACGTCACCGCGCCGGTCGCCGGCGCCTGGACCCGCGCCGCCCGCGACGGCCTGGCCGACCCGCAGCTGTGCACCGCCGCGCGGCACTGCCTGGCCGCGGCGCTGCCCGCCGTCGACCCGTCCCTGCGCGACGACGTCACCGCGCTCACCGAGCTGGCCGAGCGCGGCCGCAGCCCCGGCGACGCCCTGTCCGACGCCGCCCGCGCCGGCGGCCCGGCGGCCGCCCTGGCCGCTGCCACCGAGACCACCGCCACCGAGACCGCCGCCACCGAGACCGCCGCTGACAAGACCGCTGTCACCGAGACCCCGGAGGTGCACCCGTGACGACGACCGAGCAGCTCGCCCGCGACCTGGCGGCCGCCCGGGCGCGCACCCTGCTGCTCACCGACCACGACGAGCCCGAGCTGCTGCGCCAGCACACCCCCCTGCTCAGCCCGCTGGTCTGGGACCTCGCGCACATCGGCCAGCAGGAGGACCTCTGGCTGCTGCGCCGCGGCGACGCCCGCCGCCCGGGGCTGCTGCCGGCCGACGTCGAGGCGCTCTACGACGCGTTCACCCACCCCCGCGCGGTGCGGGCGCGGCTGCCGCTGCTGCCGCCGGTGGAGGCGCGGTCCTTCTGCGGCGAGGTGCGCGGGCGGGTGCTCGACCGGCTCGAGCGCCTCGGGGCGGACGACGACCCGTTCGACTTCGCGATGGTCGTCAGCCACGAGCAGCAGCACGACGAGACGATGCTGCAGGCGCTCAACCTGCGCGCCGGGCCGCCGCTGCTGGGCGCCGGGACCCCGCTGCCGCCCGGCCGGCCGGGCGTGGCCGGCACGTCGGTGCTGGTGCCCGGCGGGGAGTTCGTGCTCGGCGTGGACGCCGTCGACGAGCCGTTCTCCCTGGACAACGAGCGCCCGGCGCACGTCGTCGACGTCCCCGCCTTCCGCATCGGCCGGGTGCCGGTCACCAACGCCGAGTACGCGGCGTTCGTCGCCGACGGCGGGTACGGCGACCGGCGCTGGTGGTCCGAGCGGGGCTGGGCGCACCGGGTGGAGGCCGGGCTGGAGCGGCCGCAGTTCTGGAGCCCCGAGGGCACCCGCACCCGCTTCGGCGTCCTGGAGGAGATCCCGCCCGACGAGCCGGTCCAGCACGTCACGTTCTTCGAGGCCGAGGCCCACGCCGCGTGGGCCGGGGCGCGGCTGCCCACCGAGGCCGAGTGGGAGAAGGCCGCCGTCTGGGACCCGGCCGCCGGGCGCCGCCGGCGCTGGCCGTGGGGCACGTCCGACCCGAGCCCGGCGCTGGCGAACCTCGACGGCACCGCCCTGCGGCCGGCACCCGTGGGCGCCTACCCGGCCGGCGCCTCGACGTACGGCGCCGAGCAGCTGGTGGGCGACGTCTGGGAGTGGACGTCGTCGGACTTCACCGCCTGGCCGGGCTTCACGCCGATGCTCTACGCCGACTACTCCGCGCCCTTCTTCGGCGGCGACTACAAGGTGCTGCGCGGCGGGGCGTGGTCGGTGGCGTCCTCGATCCTGCGGTCGAGCTTCCGCAACTGGGACCACCCCATCCGCCGGCAGGTCTTCAGCGGCTTCCGGCTGGCCTGGGACGCGTAGGCGTGTGCCGTCACCTCGCCTGGCTCGGCCGGCCGCGCACGCTGGCCGACCTGGTGCTCGAGCCGCCGTCGTCCCTGCTGGTGCAGTCCTGGGCGCCGCGCCGCCAGCGGTACGGCACGGTCAACGCCGACGGCTGGGGCGTGGGCTTCTTCTCACCCGACCGGCCGCAGCCGGCCCGCTGGCGCTCGGCCCGGCCGCTGTGGGGCGACCCGTCCTTCGTCTCCGTCGCGCCGGTGCTCTCCTCCGGGTGCGTGGTCGCCGCCGTCCGCTCGGCCACCGTCGGCATGCCGCTGGAGGAGAGCGCCGTCGCGCCGTTCACCGACGGCCGCTGGCTGCTGTCGCACAACGGCCGGGTCGACCGCGCGGTCCTGCCCGCCGTGCGCGACGCGGAGTCGACCGTCGACAGCGCGCTGCTGGCGGCCCTCGTGTTCGACCGCGGACCCGAGCGGATCGGCGAAGTCGTCCGCGAGGTGGGCGCCGCCGACCCGGCCGCCCGGCTGAACCTGCTCGCCGCCGACGGCACGCGCCTGTTGGCCACCACCTGGGGCGACACGCTCTCGGCCCTGGTCACCGACGAGGGGACCGCGCTGGCCAGCGAGCCGTGGGACGACGACCCGTCCTGGACCGACGTCCCCGACCGCTCGCTGGTCGAGGTGACACCCGACGGGCTGACCGTCACCCCGCTGACCTGACCCCGCACCGAGGAGCCTCCGTGACCGACACCCAGGCCCGCCACCTAGCCCCTGACGACACCGCTGCCGTGCTGCGCGCCGACGCGCTGGCCGGGCTGACGTCGACGCCGAAGTCGCTGCCGCCGCGCTGGTTCTACGACGCCCGCGGCAGCGCGCTGTTCGACGAGATCACCCGGCTGCCCGAGTACTACCCGACCCGCGCCGAGCGGGCCGTGCTGCACGCGCACGCCGGCGCGATGGCCGCGGCCTCGGGTGCCGACGTGCTGGTCGAGCTCGGCAGCGGCACCTCGGAGAAGACGCGCCTGCTGCTCACCGCGCTGCGCGAGGCCGGAACGCTGCGGCGGTTCGTCCCCTTCGACGTCGACCCGTCGGTGCTGGAGGCGGCCGGCGCGGCGATCACCGCCGAGTACCCAGGAGTGGCCGTCGACGCCGTCGTCGGCGACTTCACCCGACACCTGGGCCTGCTGCCCCGCTCCGGCCGGCGGCTGGTGGCCTTCCTCGGCTCCACGATCGGCAACCTCGAGCCCGGCCCGCGGGCGACGTTCCTGCGCGACCTGGCCGCCACCCTGCAGCCCGGGGACTCCTTCCTGCTCGGCACCGACCTGGTCAAGGACCCCGCCCGGCTGGTCCGGGCCTACGACGACGCGGCCGGCGTGACCGCGGAGTTCAACCGCAACGTGCTGGCCGTGCTCGACCGGGAGCTGGACGCCGACTTCGACCCCGCCGCGTTCGACCACGTCGCGGTGTGGGACGCCGGGCACGAGTGGATCGAGATGCGGCTGCGCTCGCGGACCGACCAGGTGGTGCGGGTCGCCGCCCTCGACCTCGAGGTCCCCTTCGCCGCCGGTGAGGAGCTGCGCACCGAGGTGTCGGCGAAGTTCCGCCGCGAGCGGGTCGAGGACGAGCTCGCCGCGGCGGGCCTGCGCCTGACGCACTGGTGGACCGACCCCGACGGCGACTTCGGCGTCTCCCTGTCGGTCCCCGCGCAGGAGGTCTGAGCGCCGTCGTGCTCTGCCCACCGGTGTGGGCAGAGCACGACCGCGCCGGGGACGGTCCCGCACCCGGGCGAACCGTCCGGCGTCTCGCCTACCGTCGGCGCCGTGACCGCGCTGGACCTGCTGCTCCCCCACGAGGACCTCGGCGACGCCTGGCGGGTTGCGCGCCCCCGCCCGGCCGGGCGCCACCTGGACACCGCCGCGTGCAGCCGGCAGAGCACCCGGGTGCTCGAGGCGGTGGCCCACCACGCCCGGCGCGAGGCCGAGCTCGGCGGGTACGTGGCCGAGGCGGCCGCCGAGCACCTGCTCCAGCAGGGGCGCAGCGTGCTCGGCGGGCTGGTCGGGATGGCCGCGGCCGACGTCGTCTTCGTCGAGTCGGCTCAGGCCGCGCTCTCGGCGCTGCTGGCCGCGTGGCGGCTGCCCGCCGGGTCCCGGGTGGCCTGCCTGCCCGGCGAGTACGCGCCCAACGCCGCGATGCTGCGCGACGCGGGCCTCGAGGCGGTGCCGCTGGCCGTGGACGGCGACGGCCGGGCCGACGTGGCCGCGCTGGAACGGCTGCTGGCCGGCGACCCCCCGCGCCTCGTGCACCTGACCCACGTGGCCAGCCACCGCGGCGTCGTCCAGCCGGCGGCGGAGGTCGCGGCGCTGTGTCGCGAGCACGGGGTGCCGCTGGTGCTCGACGCCGCGCAGTCGCTGGGCCACGTCGACGTCGACCTCGGTGCCGACGTCGTGTACTCGACCTCGCGCAAGTGGCTGGCCGGGCCGCGCGGGGTGGGCGTGCTGTGCGTGCGCCCGGCGGTGGCCGCGGAGCTGACGCCGGTGCTGCCCGCGCCGGCCGACCTGCCGCCGCTGCGCGCGCTGGAGAGCGGCGAGGCCCACGTGGCCGGCCGCGTCGGGCTGGTGCTCGCCGTCGGGGAGCACCTGGCCGCCGGGCCCGACCGGGTGCGCGCGCGGCTGTCCGCGCTGGGCCGGGCCGCGCGGACGGTGCTCGACGGCGCCGCGGGCTGGCGGGTGGTCGAGCCGCTCGACGAGCCGACGGCCACCACCACGCTGCGGCCGCCGGACGGCGTCGACGTCGTCGCCACCCGGGCGCGGCTGCTCGGCGAGCACGGCATCGTCACGACCGCCGCGCTGCCCGAGCGGGCGCCGGAGGAGATGACCTCCCCCGTCCTGCGGGTGTCCCCGCACCTCGACGGCACCGTCGACGACCTCGAGGCCCTCGCCGCGGCCCTGTAGTCAGTCGGTCGCCGCCTGGATGCGCTCCGACACCCGGCGGTGGACGGCGAGCTGCTCGTCCAGGCCCGGGTGCACCGGGACGCCGTCCTCGACGACGAACCGCCCGCCGACGACGGTGTGCCGCGCCGCCACCGGCCCGCAGCGCAGCCACGCCTCCACCGGGTCCGACAGGGCCCCGGCGAACGCCACGCCGGTCAGCGGCCACACCGCCAGGTCGCCGCACGCCCCGACCGAGAGCTGCCCGATCTCGCCGGCGCGCCCCAGGCACGCCGCCCCGCCGCGGGTGGCGATCTCCAGTGCGTCGCGGGCGGTGAACGAGGCCGCGCCGTGCCGCAGCTTGCCCTGCAGCATCGCCGTGCGGGCCTCCAGCCACAGCGAGGCGGCGTCCGCCGACGACGACCCGTCCACGCCCAGCCCCACCCGCGCCCCGGCCGCCCGCAGCTCGGCGACCGGCGCCAGCCCGCTGCCCAGCACCATGTTCGACGACGGGCAGTGCGCCGCCCCGACCCGCGCGGCACCGAGCCGGGCCACCTCGTCCGGCGAGGGCCAGACGACGTGCGCCAGCCAGACCCGGTCGCTCATCCAGCCGACGTCGGCGAGGTGGTCGACCGGGCGGCGGCCGAAGCGCTCCAGGCAGTACGCGTCCTCGTCCTGCGTCTCGGCCAGGTGCGTGTGCAGCCGGACGTCGAGCCGCTCGGCCAGCTCGGCGGTGCGGCTCATCAGCGCCGGCGACACGCTGAACGGCGAGCACGGCGCCAGCGCGATCCGGGTCAGCGCGTGCGGGGACCGGTCGTGGTGGGCGGCCACCAGGCGCTCGGAGTCCGCCAGGACCTCGTCGTCGTCCTGGACGACGGAGTCCGGCGGCAGCCCGCCGTCCTTCTCCGACAGCGACATCGACCCGCGGGTGAACTGCGAGCGGACGCCGAGGTCCTGCGCCGCGCGCACCTCGGCGGCGATCAGGTCGCCGGCGCCGCGCGGGTGCACGTAGAGGTGGTCGGTGGAGGTGGTGCAGCCGGCCAGCGCGAGCTCGGTGAGCCCGACGTAGGCCGACACGTACGCGGCCTCCTCGTCCAGCCGCGCCCACAGCGGGTAGAGGGTGACCAGCCAGTCGAACAGCCCGCCGGTCAGCGCCGGGGCGTAGGAGCGAGTCAGGTTCTGGTAGAGGTGGTGGTGGGTGTTGACCAGCCCCGGCGTCACCAGGCAGCCGCGCGCGTCGACCGTGCGGACGGCGGCCGGCCGCGGGTCGCCCGGTCCCCCGACCCCGCTCACCACCCCGCCGGTCACGGCGACCCAGCCGCCGGCGAGCTCGCGGCGGTCGTCGTCGACGGTGGCCAGCAGGTCGGCATCGTGCACGAGCAGGTCGGCAGTCGTCTCCACGAGCGCATCCTGCCCACGGGGGACCGACCGCGACGCGCGACCCTCCTGTGACGCAGCGGCGCTACCGTGGCCCTCCCCCGGTGCACCAGGAGGAGCGGCGCATGGAGTTCCTGCAGCCCACGACGTGGGCGGAGGCGGTCGAGGCGAAGGCCGCCTCCCCCGACGCGGTCCCGATCGCCGGGGGCACCGACGTCATGGTCGCGGTCAACTTCGGCCGGCTGCGCCCGCCGCGGCTGCTCGACCTCACCCGGGTCCCCGAGCTGCGGCAGTGGGACATCGAGGACGGCGTCGTGCGGCTGGGCGCCGGCGTCCCCTACGCCCGGGTCATCACCGAGCTCGGGAACCGGCTGCCCGGCCTGGCGATGGCCGCCCGCACCATCGGCTCGCCGCAGATCCGCAACCGCGGCACCGTCGGCGGCAACCTGGCCACCGCCTCCCCGGCCGGCGACGCCCACCCCGCACTGCTGGCCGCCGACGCCGAGGTCGAGGTGGCGAGCGTCCGCGGCACCCGCCGCATCCCGGTCGCCGACTTCTACCGCGGCGTCAAGCGCTCCGCCCTGGCCGGCGACGAGCTCATCGCGGCCGTCCGGATCACCCCGCCGAGCGGCCCGCAGCAGTACAGCAAGATCGGCACCCGCAACGCGATGGTGATCGCCGTCGCCGCGTTCGGGCTGGCCCTGCACCCCGACCGCCGCGCCGTCGGCACCGGCATCGGCTCGGCCGCGCCCACCCCCCGCCGGGCACCCGAGGCGGAGGAGTTCCTCGCCGGCGAGCTCGACGGGCTCTGGGAGTCCCGCGCCGAGCTGCCCGCCACCACCGCCGCCCGCTTCGGCGAGCTGGTCGCCGGGGCCGCCGCCCCCATCGACGACGTCCGCGGCACCGCCCGCTACCGCGTCCACGCGCTGTCGGTCATGGCCCGCCGCACGCTGACCTGGGCCTGGGCGGAGTACCGGGAGGGAGACCGCACGTGCGCCTGACCTGCACCGTCAACGGCACCGAGCACCAGGTGGACGACGTCTGGGAGGGCGAGAGCCTGCTCTACGTGCTGCGCGAGCGGATGGGACTGCCCGGCTCGAAGAACGCCTGCGAGCAGGGCGAGTGCGGCTCGTGCACCGTCTACCTCGACGGGCTGCCGGTCTGCGCCTGCCTGGTCGCCGCCGGGCAGGCGGAGGGCCGCGAGGTCGGCACCGTGGAGGGGCTGGCCGGGGAGGACGGGCTGCACCCGGTGCAGCAGGCCTTCCTCGACGCCGGCGCCGTCCAGTGCGGCTTCTGCACCCCCGGCCTGCTGGTGGCCACCGACGACCTGCTCGCCCGCGCGCGGGCCGAGGGCCGCAGGCCCGCCGACGCCGAGATCCGCGAGGCGCTGGCCGGCAACCTCTGCCGCTGCACCGGCTACGAGAAGATCCTGGACGCCGTCCGGCTGGCCGCCGACCGCACGGCGGAGGAGACGCGATGAGCAGCCCCACCCGCACCCCCAGCGGCGCGCCCGCGCACCTCACCGGCCCCGGCGGCGGGCGGGTCGGCGACGACGCGGCGCGCCCCGACGGCGTGCTCAAGGTCCGCGGCGAGTTCGCCTACGGCAGCGACCTGTGGACCGACGACATGCTGTGGGGCGTCACGCTGCGCAGCCCGCACCCCTACGCGCGCATCCGCTCGATCGACGTCGGCCCGGCGCTGGCCGTCCCCGGGGTGCACGCCGTCCTCACCTCCGACGACGTGCCCGGCGAGAAGGTCTACGGCCTCGAGCTGGCCGACCAGCCGGTGCTCGCCCTCGATGTCGTGCGCTACCAGGGCGAGCCGGTGGCGCTGGTCGCCGCCGACCACCCCGAGACCGCCCGCCGGGCCGCGGCGCGGATCGCCGTCGACTACGAGCCGTGGGAGCCGGTCACCGACGCCCGGACGGCGCTGGGGCACCCCACAACCGACCACCCGGACACGTCCCCACCCAGGGACCAGGTGCACGAGTCCGCGGCACCGGTCACCGAGCTGAGCCGGGAGAGCGCCCACCTGCACCCGCAGGGCAACCTGGTGCGCCACCTCAAGGTGCGCAGGGGCGACCCGGACGCCACCGCCGACGTCGTCGTGGTCGGCGAGTACGAGGTCGGCATGCAGGACCAGGCGTTCCTCGGCCCCGAGTCGGGGCTGGCGGTGCCCGCCGAGGACGGCGGCGTCGACCTGTACGTGGCCACCCAGTGGCTGCACGTCGACCAGCGGCAGATCTGCGCGGCGCTGGGCCTGCCGCCCGAGCGGGTCCGGCTGACCCTGGCCGGGGTGGGCGGCGCGTTCGGCGGCCGCGAGGACCTCTCGATGCACGTGCACGCCTGCCTGCTGGCACTGCGCACCGGGCGGCCGGTGAAGATGTCCTACAACCGCGAGGAGTCCTTCTTCGGCCACGTGCACCGGCACCCGGCGACCATGCGCTACGAGCACGGCGCCACCCGCGACGGCGACCTGCTCTACGTGCGGGCGGCGATCTACTTCGACGGCGGCGCCTACGCCTCCAGCACCCCGGCGGTCGTGGGCAACGGCGGGACGATGGGCGTCGGCCCCTACGTCGTCCCGAACGTGCACGTCGACTGCTACGGCGCCTACACCAACAACCCGCCGTGCGGCGCCATGCGCGGCTTCGGGTCGGTGCAGACCGCCTTCGCCTACGAGGCGCAGATGGACGCGCTCGCCGCCGAGCTCGGCATGGACCCGGTCGAGCTGCGCTGCCGCAACGCGATGGAGGAGGGCTCGCCGACCCCCACCGGCCAGGTGATCGACAGCCCGGCGCCGGTGGCCGAGCTGCTGCGCCGGCTGCAGGCCATGCCGCTGCCCGCGCCGCCCACCACCCTCGACCTCCGCGACCTGCCCGGCGGGGTCTCCAACACCACCCACGGCGAGGGCGTCCGGCGCGGCGTCGGCTACGCCGTGGCGTACAAGAACGTCGCCTTCTCCGAGGGCTACGACGACTACTCCACCGCCCGGGTGCGGCTCGAGGTGGCCGGCGGGGAGCCGGTCGCCACGGTGCACACCGCGGCCGCCGAGGTCGGCCAGGGCCTGGTCACCGTCGAGCAGCAGATCGTGCGCACCGAGCTCGGCGTCGACGCCGTCGTCGTCCACCCCAAGGACACCGGCGTCGGGTCGGCCGGCTCCACGTCGGCGTCCCGGCAGACCTACGTCACCGGCGGCGCGGTCAAGGCCGCCTGCGAGGCGGTGCGCGCCCGGGTGCTGGAACGGGCCGCGGGGCTGACCGGCCGCCCGGCCGGGGACCTGCGGCTCTTCGACGGCGCCGTGGTGGCCGAGGGCCTGGAGCTGCCGCTGGCCGACGTGCTCGGCGACGAGGCGGTCGAGGAGACCCTGGAGTGGCGGCACCGGCCCACCGAAGCGGTCGACCCCGAGACCGGGCAGGGCTTCGCGCACGTGCAGTACGCCTTCTCCGCGCACCGGGCGGTGGTCGACGTCGACACCGAGCTCGGGCTGGTCAAGGTCGTGGAGATGGCCTGCACCCAGGACGTCGGCAAGGCGATCAACCCGCAGGCGGTGATCGGGCAGATCCAGGGCGGGACCGCGCAGGGGCTCGGGCTGGCGGTGATGGAGGAGATCCTGGTGCGCGACGGCCGGGTGCAGAACCCGTCGTTCACCGACTACCTGATCCCGACCGTGCTCGACGTGCCGCCGATGCGCATCGAGGTGCTGGAGTGCGCCGACCCGCACGCCCCGTACGGCCTGCGCGGGGTGGGCGAGGCGCCCAACATCTCCTCGGGCCCGGCGGTGCTGGCCGCGATCCGCGCCGCGACCGGGCTGCCGCTGCGCCGCGTCCCCGTCCGCCCCGAGCACGTCACCAGGACCTGAGCGTGTGCGCTGACGCCGCACTCCACGCACGCGAGCGAAGCGTCGGCGCACAGGCTCAGCCGGCGATCCCGGCGAGGCGGTCCATCGCGGTGAACACCCGGTCCTGCAGGCCGGTGTCCTCCAGGGCGCGCGGCGTCCGCGCCGGGCGGCGGCCGGCGGTGTAGCCGCCGGGCCAGTCGCCGGCCGCGGCCAGCGCCACCCGCGCCCCGCCGTCCTCGACGTCCCCCGGTGCGCCCGCGGAGGCCAGCTTGGTGCGCACCCAGCCCGGGTCGACCGCGCCCACGCGCAGCCCGGGCAGCCGCCGGGCCCAGCCGAGCGAGAGGACCACGTCGAGCGCCTTGGAGTCGGCGTAGGCGCGTCCCGGCTCGCGCGGGCTGCCGAGGCCGTCGGGGTCGACGCGCCCCGAGCCGACCATCCCGCTGCCGAGGAACACCAGCCGCTCGTTCACCCGGTCGCGCAGCAGGGCGGTGAGCAGGTGCGGGGCGAGCGCGTTCACCGCGAACGCGAGCTCGTGGCCCTGGCGGCTCGGCGGCGCCCCCTCGTCGGGCCAGACACCCGCGTTGTGGACGAGCACGTCGACGTCCCCGAGCTGCCCGGCGAGCGCGCGCACCTCGTCGAGGTCGGCCAGGTCGCCGGTGGCGAGCCGGACGTCGCCGAGCCGGCCGAGCTCCTCGGCGACGGGCGCGCCGCGCGCCTCGCTCCGCGCGTGCAGCACGACGGTGTGCCCCTCGCCGAGCAGCCGCCGGGCCGCCGCGCGCCCGATGCCGTCGGTGGAGCCGGTGATCGCGATGGTCGCCATGGTGCGGGCCTACCCGCGAGCGGTGGCCTCCCACCGGTGCTGCAGGGCCACCACGGCACCGCGCTGGGACCGCACGGCGAGGTCGGGCAGGTCGAACGCGTCGGCCGCGGGGGTCACCGTGTCACGGGTGGGGTAGGGCTCCCGCGTACCGCGAGAACCCGAGGAGGACCCGTGTCCGAACCGACCGACGACCTGCGCGAGCGCGCCCGCGAGCACGTCCAGCAGCTGCCCGCCGAGACCGCGCTGGGCAACGCCGACCCCGCCGGCGGCGTGACCGACGACCCCCAGGTCCTCGACGAGGCCGCCCGCGAGGAGGGTGAGCAGCAGAGCTGAGCGGAGCACCCTCCTCCGCACCCTCCGGCCCCCTCCAGGGCACCGCCCCGAGCGGAGCGAGGGTGGGGAGGAGGGGGTCCTCCCAGCCTCGGCTCGGCAGCCGCCGAGGGGCTGCCGTCGGCCTGCTGCCCGCGCCGCCAGGTCCGCCGGACGACGCCGATGAGCTGGCGGCCCGCGTGGGGCGGGACCGGGTTGCGGTGCTCGAGCCGGCCCACGGTGAACGGCAGCACCGCCCGCCGGACCCGGACGACGAGGCTCACGCGACCGTCTGCACCGCGCGCAGCACGCGGTGTAGCTCGGCGCCCCACGCGGTGGCCACCCAGCCGCCCTCCAGCGGCAGCCGGACGGCGTCCTCGGCGGTCGACACCCCCGCGGCCTGCCCGACGTGCACGGTGGACGCGTACGCACGGGGCGCCACCGGCGGCAGCCAGGCCGGCGCGCCCGGGCCGAGACCGACGGTCGTGTGCAGCAGCGGCCGCCCGCCGACGACCACCCGCGTCGTGCCGGTCCAGCGGCCGGGCTCCTCCCCCGTGCGGCCGAGCAGCACCTGCTCGGTGGCGGTGAGGACGGCGCCGGGCTCGAGCGTGGCCACCACCGAGGCCCGGTGGTGTGCGCCGCGCGCGACGACGGTCGGCTCGGGCCGCAGGTCCAGCTCCCCGGCCAGCTCCGCGACGACGTGCTGCACGGAGGGCCGGTCGCCGTCCCGGGCGGGCAGCGCGACGGCGGCGGCCACCGAGCGCACCGCCAGCCGGGCACCCTCCTCGACCACCAGCCGGACCTCCGCGTCGTCACCGCCCAGCGGGCCGAACGCCGTCGCCACCAGGTGCACCGACGCCGGTCCGGTCCGGCGCACCGCCAGCTGACCGCTCGCGCGCAGCACCGGCAGCACCGTCCGCCCGCCGGGGCCGCGCCGCGCGACGACCTCGACCCGGGTCCTCACGCCTGCTGCAGCGCGCGGGCGCGCACCTGCGCGCGCACCCACTCGGCCACCTCGGTGGCGGCCGGGTCCTCCCGCAGCGAGACGAGCAGCGTCGGCCTGTCCCCCCGCACCGCGGCCGAGTCGCGCCGCATGACGTCGAGGTCGGCGCCCACCAGTGGCGCGAGGTCGGTCTTGTTCACCACCAGCAGGTCCGACGCGGTCACCCCCGGCCCGCCCTTGCGCGGCACCTTGTCCCCGCCGGCGACGTCGACGACGAACACCTGTACGTCGACCAGCCCGTAGCTGAAGCTCGCCGTCAGGTTGTCCCCGCCGGACTCGACGAGCACCAGCTGCAGGCCCGGGTGGCGCGCCTCGAGCAGCTCGACGGCGTCGAGGTTGGCGGTGATGTCGTCGCGGATCGCGGTGTGCGGGCAACAGCCGGTCTGCACCGCCTCGATCCGGTCGTCGGGGAGGACGGCGTGGCGGCGCAGGAAGTCGGCGTCCTCGGTCGTGTAGATGTCGTTGGTGACGACGGCGAGGTCGTACTCGGCGCCCAGCGTGCGGCACAGCGCCGCGGCCAGCGCGGTCTTGCCGGATCCCACGGGGCCGCCGAGCCCCACGCGCAGCGGCCCGCCGTGCCGGTGCGGGACCTCCGCGTCGACGTAGTCGGTCAGGTTGTGGTCAGGTGGCATGCGCACTCCCGGTGGTGTTCATGACGCGAAGAAGCGGTCCCCTCTCGTGGCGTGCACCTCGGCGAGCAGGTCGAGGAGCGGGTCGGTGTCGGCGGGGAGTCCCTCCCGGACCGCCGCGTCGGCGACGGCGTCGATCTCCCCGGCCAGCCGGGCGGTGACGGCGGCGACGGTGAGCGGGTCCATCGCGAGCAGCCGCTGCGCCGCCGTCGCCGGGCCGCTGACCGAGAGGTAGGCGGCGGCCGCGGCCGCGTCCCGGGGCGTCAGCCCGCCCGCGGCCGCGGCGACGCCGAGCGCGACCGGGTGGTGCGGCGCGGCCGGCAGCGCGTCCCAGACCGGCGACGGCCAGGCACGGCGGCCCACCCGCACCAGCCCGCGCCCCTGCTGTCGGGACGCCGCCCGCAGCGCCGGCGACGGCGTCCGCGCGTCGGCCTCCGCGTCGAGGGCATCGAGGTCTCCTCCGCGGCACCCGGCAGCGGCCAGTCCTGCACCGACCCTGCCGGCGGTCTGCAGGCGGCGCAGCAGGAAGGCGGCCAGCGACGACGGGCCGTGCACCAGGCCGGCCGCGACCGCCTGCTCCACCCCGCCGGAGTGCGCGTGCCCGCCGGCCGGCAGCCGCGAGTCGGCCAGCGTGAGGAGGGCGGCCGTCATCAGAAGAGGAAGTACCGCTGGGCCATCGGCAGCTCGCGCACCGGCTCGGGTTCCCACACCTCGCCGTCCACCCGCACGGTGAAGGTGTCGGGGTCCACCCGGATGTCCGGCAGCGCGGTGTTCTCCGGCAGGTCGGCCTTGGTCAGCCGCGTGGTGTCGGTGACCGCGGCCAGCCGCCGGTCGACGGCGAGCCGGTCGCCCAGCCCGGCCTCCAGCGCCGCGGGCGCCACGAAGTGCAGCGACGTCCGCGCCGGCACCCGGCCGTACGCCCCGAACATCGGCCGTGGCAGCTGCGGCTGCGGCGTGGGGATGGAGGCGTTGGCGTCGCCCATCTGCGCCCAGGCGATGACGCCGCCCTTGAGCACCGCGTGCGGGCGGACGCCGAAGAACCGCGGGTCCCACAGCACCAGGTCGGCGAGCTTGCCGGGCTCGACCGAGCCGACCTCGCCGTCGATCCCGTGCGCCACGGCCGGGCAGATCGTGTACTTGGCGACGTAGCGGCGGGCGCGGGCGTTGTCCGCCGCGCCGTCCCCCGCCAGCGACCCGCGCTTGCGCTTCATGACGTGCGCGGTCTGCCAGGTGCGCAGCACCACCTCGCCGACCCGGCCCATCGCCTGCGCGTCCGAGCCGATCATCGAGATGGCGCCGAGGTCGTGCAGCAGGTCCTCGGCCGCGATCGTCGTCGGCCGGATCCGGCTCTCGGCGAAGGCGAGGTCCTCCGGCACGGAGCTGTCCAGGTGGTGGCAGACCATGAGCATGTCGAGGTGCTCGTCGAGGGTGTTCACCGTGTGCGGCCGCGTCGGGTTCGTGCTGCTCGGCAGCACGTTCGGGTGCCCGGCGACGGTGATGATGTCGGGCGCGTGCCCGCCCCCGGCACCCTCGGTGTGGTAGGCGTGGATGCTCCGCCCGGCGATCGCGGCCAGGGTGTCCTCGACGAACCCGGTCTCGTTGAGCGTGTCCGAGTGCAGCGCCACCGGGACGCCGTGGCGCCCGGCCACGGTGAGGCAGGCGTCGATCGCCGCGGGTGTCGATCCCCAGTCCTCGTGCAGCTTGAAGCCGCTCGCCCCGCCGCGCAGCTGCTCCTCCATCGACTCCGGCGAGACGGTGTTGCCTTTCCCGAGCAGTGCGACGTTGACCGGCCACGGGTCCATCGCCTCGAGCATCCGGGCCAGGTACCAGTCGCCCGGGGTGATGGTGGTGGCCTTCGACCCCTCCGCCGGGCCGGTGCCGCCGCCGATGAGCGTCGTCACGCCCGAGCCCAGCGCCGTCGGGACGATCTGCGGGCAGATGAAGTGCACGTGGCAGTCGACGGCGCCGGCGGTGAGGATCCGGCCGTTGCCGGCCACGACCTCGGTGCCCGGCCCGATCACCAGGTCCGGGTGGACGCCGTCCATCGTGTCGGGGTTGCCCGCCTTGCCCAGCGCCACGATCCGGCCGTCCCGGACGCCGACGTCGGCCTTGACGACCCCCCAGTGGTCGAGGACGACGGCGCCGGTGATCACCAGGTCCGGCGCGCCCTCGGCGCGGGTGGCCCGGCCCTGCCCCATCGACTCGCGGATCACCTTGCCCCCGCCGAACACCGCCTCCTCGCCGGCCCGGCCGGGACCGCCGCAGCGGTCCTCCTCCACCTCGACGAGCAGGTCGGTGTCGGCCAGCCGGACGCGGTCGCCGGTGGTGGGGCCGTACAGCTGGGCGTAGCGCTCGCGGGACAGCCGGACCATCAGTGCAGCCCTCCCTCGGCGGTCAGGCCGGGGACGACGCGCGCCCCGGCCAGCGGCACGAGGGTCACGGTGCGGGTGATGCCGGGCTCGAAGCGGACGGCGGTGCCGGCGGCGACGTCGAGCCGGTGCCCGCGCGCGGCGTCGCGGTCGAAGGCGAGCGCCCGGTTGGTCTGCGCGAAGTGGACGTGCGAGCCCACCTGCACCGGCCGGTCGCCGGTGTTGGTCACCTCGAGCTCGATCCGCGGCGCCCCGGGCAGCGTCTCGATGACGCCGTCGGCCGGGATCACCTCGCCGGGGATCACGGGCCCTGCTCGACGGTCCCGTTCGCTGACGCTCACGGGATGGGCTGGTGGACCGTGACCAGCTTGGTCCCGTCCGGGAAGGTCGCCTCCACCTGCACCTCCTCCAGCAGCTCGGGGACGCCGTCCATCACGTCGTCGCGGGTGAGCACCGTCCGGCCCGACTGCATGAGCTCGGCGACGAGCACGCCGTCGCGGGCGCCCTCCAGCACGTGGTCGGTGACGATCGCCGTCGCCTCCGGGAGGTTCAGCCGCAGTCCCCGTGCCCGCCGCCGGCGGGCCAGCTCGGCGGCGTAGGAGAGCAGCAGGCGCTCCTGCTCGTGCGGGGAGAGGTGCACGCGGGGTCCTCCGGGGGTGGGGAGTCCGGACGCTGACCGGCGGATGTGTCGCGGCCGTCACCGTAACGGGCGGAAGAACTCCCGGACGTCGGCCACCACCTCCACCGGCCGCTCCATCGCCGCGAAGTGGCCGCCGCTGTCGTGCTCGCGCCAGGCGCGCAGGTCGGTGAGCTGCCGCTCCACCCACGCCTGCGGCGGCTGGAAGATCTCGTGCGGGAAGACCGAGACGCCGGTGGGCACGTCCACCTGCGGCGCGCGCTCCTCCGGTGCGCGCGCCATCTCCCAGTACATCCGCGCCGACGACGTCGCCGTCCCGGTGAACCAGTACACCGAGACGTCGTCGAGGAGCCGGTCGATGCCGAGGGCGGCCACCGGGTCACCGTCGCAGTCCGTCCAGGCGTGGAACTTCTCCAGGATCCAGGCGGCCTGGCCGGCGGGGGAGTCGGTGAGCCCGTAGCCGAGGGTCTGCGGTCGGGTGCGGTGCTGGTGGCTGTAGGCCGAGCCGTCGGTCCGGAACACCCGCAGCCGGTCCAGCGCCCGCTGCTCGCGCTCGTCGAACTCCGTCTGCCCCTCGGGCGGGCCGGTCACCACCATGTTGAGGTGCACGCCGACCACCCGGTCGGGGTGCCGGGCACCCAGGTTGGCCGACACGAACGACCCGATGTCCCCGCCCTGCGCGCCGAAGCGCTCGTACCCGAGCCGGCGCATCACCTCCGCCCACGCGTCGGCGGTCCGCCCCGGCCCCCAGCCGGGAGCGTCGGGCTTGCCGCTCCACCCGTAGCCGGGCAGCGAGGGGACGACGACGGAGAAGGCGTCCCGCGGGTCCTCGGGCTCGGTCAGCGGACCGATGACCTCCAGGAACTCGAGCACCGAGCCGGGCCAGCCGTGGGTCAGCACCAGCGGCAGGGCGCTCTCGTGCGGCGAGCGGACGTGCAGCAGGTGCACCGCCACGCCGTCGACCACCGTCGTGACCTGCGGGAAGGCGTTGAGCCGCGCCTGCGCGGCCGCCCAGTCGTGGTCCTCGGCCCAGTACCGGCAGACCTCGCGGAGCCAGTCCAGCGGGACGCCCTGGGACCAGTCCCCGACCGTCGCCTCCTCCGGCCACCGCGTGCCGAGCAGCCGGCGGCGGAGGTCCGCGACCGCCTCGGGCGGCACGTCGACGGCGAAGGGGCTGACGGCGTCGTCCACGGCGTCACCGTAGACCCGTTGACGGCGCGCACCGATCACCTCTACGGTTCATTACATGAGTAATGAACCCGGGGACCGGGACGGCCCTGGTACCGCCCAGGACCCCTGGTGAACGAGGACGCCGGCCCGATCTTCCGGCAGGTCGCCGCGCAGATCGAGAACGCGATCGTCGACGGCTCCCTCCCCGAGGAGAGCCAGGCGCCCTCGTCCAACGAGCTCAGCGCCTTCCACCGCATCAACCCCGCCACGGCGGCCAAGGGCCTCAACCAACTGGTGGCCGACGGGGTCCTCTACAAGAGACGAGGAGTCGGGATGTTCGTCGCCACCGGCGCCCGCGAGCAGCTGCTCAAGCGGCGGCGCAGCGAGTTCGCCGACCAGTACGTCCGCCCCCTGATGGCCGAGGCGCAGAAGCTCGGCATCTCCGTCCCCGAGCTCGCCACGATGATCGACCGCTGGGAGGACGAGGGATGACCGCCGCCACGCTCACCGACGTCACCGTGCACTTCCGGGAGCACACGGCCCTCGACGGCGTCACCGCCTCGATCGAGCGGGACGGCATCACCGGCCTGCTCGGCCGCAACGGCGCCGGCAAGACGACGCTCCTGCAGCTGCTCACCGGCCACCGGGTACCCACCCGCGGCCAGGTGCGGGTGCTCGGCGCCGCCCCCTACGAGAACGACGACGTCCTGCGGCGCGTCTGCTTCGTCAAGGAGGGGCAGCGCTACCCCGACCACTTCCGCGTGCGCGACGCCCTCGCGGCGGCGGCCACGCTGTTCCCCGGGTGGGACGAGGACCTGGCCCGCTCGCTGGTCGCCGACTTCGACCTGCCGTCCCGGCGACCGGTCAAGAAGCTGTCCCGCGGCATGGTGTCGGCGGTCGGCATCACCATCGGGCTGGCCTCGCGGGCACCGGTCACGCTCTTCGACGAGCCCTATCTGGGCCTGGACGCCGTCGCGCGGCAGCTGTTCTACGACCGACTGCTCGCCGACTACGCCGAGAACCCACGCACCGTCGTCCTCTCCACCCACCTGATCGAGGAGATCAGCGGCCTGCTCGAGCACGTCCTGCTCCTGGACGTCGGCCGGGTCCTGCTGGACGACGACGCGGACGGCCTGCGTGCCACCGCGCTCACGGTCACCGGGCCGGCGGACCGGGTCGCGGCACTGGCCCGGGAGCACGAGCTCCTCTCCACCGACACCCTCGGCGGCTCCAGCCGGGCCATCGTGCGCCTGCGCCGCCCGGTCGACCCGGCCGACCTCCCCGCCGGGCTGACGGCGGAGCGCACGCCCCTGCAGCAGCTCGTCGTCGCCCTGACCACGCGCTCCGCACCGGCCGCTGCGCCGGCGGTCCGCAGCACCGCCACCCGCTCCGACCACCGACAGGAGGCCACCCGGTGAACCGTGTCCTGGCCGCAGCGCGCCTGCACCTGATGAACCCGCTGCAGACGATCGGCATCCCGTGGGGGATCGCCCTGCTCAGCTTCGCCATCAACCTGCCGGTCTGGGCCTTCACCGCCGCCTCGGACCAGCCCCACGGTGGCTTCACCGGGGGCGTCGTCTCGCTCTACATCACGGTGCTGGTCATCTACGTCCAGTCGGTGACCCAGCTGCTGCCCTTCGCGATGGGGATGAGCCTGAGCCGGCGCACGTTCTACCTGGGCACCGCGCTCACCGCCGTGGTGACCGCCCTGGCCTACGGCCTCGCGCTCTCGGTCCTGACCGCCGTGGAGGACGCCACCGGCGGGTGGGGTGTGCGGCTCGCCTTCTGGTCCCCCGGACCGTTCGACGTCGACGACGCCGCTCTGCAGGTCGTCGTCTCCGGAGCTCCGATGCTCGCCGCCGCCTTCATCGGCGTCGCCATCGGCGTGGTCATGAAGCGGTGGGGCACGACCGGCCTCTGGAGCCTCTCCGTGGCGACGATCGTCCTCCTCGGCGGCCTGGCGATCCTGATCTCCTGGCGGCACGGTTGGGACGACCTCGGGACCTGGGTGCTGGAGCAGTCGATGGTGACGCTGGCGGTCGCCATCCCGGCGGTCCTGGCGCTGGCGACGGCAGCGCTGTCCTTCGCAGGCCTCCGCCGGGTCGTCCCCTGACCCGTGCGACCGTCGCTCCACACGACTGGGCCCCGGTTCCGTGGTCACGGAGCCGGGGCCCGCTCGTGGTCGTGCTGCCGGCGCGCCGCCGGGAGGACACCACCGGTGCCGCAGGATGCAGGAAGGGCCCCCACCGGGTGGTGGGGGCCCTTCCTGGAATGGTTGTCCGGCGGTGTCCTACTCTCCCACCCCGTCTCCAGGGCAGTACCATCGGCGCTGAGAGGCTTAGCTTCCGGGTTCGGAATGGGACCGGGCGTTTCCCTCTCGCCATGACCGCCGTAACACTGTGAACGTGACCAACCCCCGGCCCCCACACCCCCGGCGCGGATGTCCGCGGGCGGGGTGGGGCGGGTTGGGTGCGTTCAGAACCGCACAGTGGACGCGACACATTTCTGCTGCTTGCTGGTGGCTTGACCGGTGGTGTGGCGTGGTCAAGCCCTCGGCCTGTTAGTACCGGTCAGCTCCACACCTTGCGGTGCTTCCACTTCCGGCCTATCAACCCGCTGGTCTGGGCGGGGGCCTTACCCCATTGACTGGGTGAGAGACCTCATCTCGAAGCGAGCTTCCCGCTTAGATGCTTTCAGCGGTTATCCCTGCCGAACGTAGCCAACCAGCAGTGCACCTGGCGGTACAACTGGCACACCAGAGGTTCGTCCGTCCCGGTCCTCTCGTACTAGGGACAGCTCTTCTCAAGTCTCTTACGCGCACGGCGGATAGGGACCGAACTGTCTCACGACGTTCTAAACCCAGCTCGCGTACCGCTTTAATGGGCGAACAGCCCAACCCTTGGGACCTACTCCAGCCCCAGGATGCGACGAGCCGACATCGAGGTGCCAAACCATCCCGTCGATATGGACTCTTGGGGAAGATCAGCCTGTTATCCCCGGGGTACCTTTTATCCGTTGAGCGACACCGCTTCCACCTGCCGGTGCCGGGTCACTAGTCCCAGCTTTCGCTCCTGCTCGACCCGTCGGTCTCACAGTCAAGCTCCCTTGTGCACTTGCACTCGACACCTGATTGCCAACCAGGCTGAGGGAACCTTTGGGCGCCTCCGTTACCCTTTGGGAGGCAACCGCCCCAGTTAAACTACCCACCTGACACTGTTCCTGATCCGGATCACGGACCCAGGTTAGACATCCAATTCGACCAGAGTGGTATTTCAACGGCGACTCCACGAACACTGGCGTGCCCGCTTCCACGTCTCCCACCTATCCTACACAAGCCGAACCGAACACCAATATCAAGCTGTAGTGAAGGTCCCGGGGTCTTTCCGTCCTGCCGCGCGTAACGAGCATCTTTACTCGTAGTGCAATTTCGCCGAGCCTGTGGTTGAGACAGCTGAGAAGTCGTTACGCCATTCGTGCAGGTCGGAACTTACCCGACAAGGAATTTCGCTACCTTAGGATGGTTATAGTTACCACCGCCGTTTACTGGCGCTTGAGTTCTGAGCTTCGCACACCCGAAGGCGCACTAACCCGTCCCCTTAACGTTCCAGCACCGGGCAGGCGTCAGTCCGTATACATCGTCTTACGACTTCGCACGGACCTGTGTTTTTAGTAAACAGTCGCTTCTCACTGGTCTCTGCGACCCCCCACCGCTACCCACCGCACGGATGGTCACAGTCAGGGGTCCCCCTTCTCCCGAAGTTACGGGGGCATTTTGCCGAGTTCCTTAACCACAGTTCGCTCGATCGCCTCGGTATTCTCTACCTGACCACCTGAGTTGGTTTGGGGTACGGGCCGCTCGGAACTCGCTAGAGGCTTTTCTCGACAGCATAGGATCATCGGATTCGCCTCACTCGGCTATGCGTCAGGCCTCACCCTGCATGTCCGGCGGATTTGCCTACCAGACGGGCCACACCCTTGCACCGGTACTACCACTCACCGGCCCGACTACCTTCCTGCGTCACCCCATCGCTTGCCTACTACCAGTCCGGGTCCCCAGCTACTCCCCGCGACCCGTCCGAAGACGAGCCACCGGTTTCGGTGGGTCAGCATCGCTGGGTCCAGCATGGGCGTTCCTTCGCGGGTACGGGAATATCAACCCGTTGTCCATCGACTACGCCTGTCGGCCTCGCCTTAGGTCCCGACTCACCCTGGGCGGATTAGCCTGGCCCAGGAACCCTTGGTCTTCCGGCGGGGGAGGTTCTCACTCCCCTCTCGCTACTCATGCCTGCATTCTCACTCGCATGGCGTCCACGGCTGGATCCCTCCGCCGCTTCACCCGCCACACGACGCTCCCCTACCCACCCCACCACCTGGCCGCCATCCCGAAGGATGCCGGCGGGCTATCGGTGGAGTGCCACGGCTTCGGCGGTGTGCTTGAGCCCCGCTACATTGTCGGCGCGGAACCACTTGACCAGTGAGCTATTACGCACTCTTTCAAGGATGGCTGCTTCTAAGCCAACCTCCTGGTTGTCACTGCGATCCCACATCCTTTTCCACTTAGCACACGCTTAGGGGCCTTAGCCGATGATCTGGGCTGTTTCCCTCTCGACTACGAACCTTATCGCCCGCAGTCTCACTGCCGCGCTCTCACTTACCGGCATTCGGAGTTTGGTTGACGTCAGTAACCTTGTGGGGCCCATCAGCCATCCAGTGCTCTACCTCCGGCAAGAAACACGCGACGCTGCACCTAAATGCATTTCGGGGAGAACCAGCTATCACCGAGTTTGATTGGCCTTTCACCCCTACCCACAGCTCATCCCCCAGGTTTTCAACCCTGGTGGGTTCGGTCCTCCACGCGGTCTTACCCGCGCTTCAACCTGGCCATGGGTAGATCACTCGGCTTCGGGTCTAGGACACGCGACTAGAAACCGCCCTGTTCGGACTCGCTTTCGCTACGGCTACCCCCCACGGGTTAACCTCGCCACGCACCACTAACTCGCAGGCTCATTCTTCAAAAGGCACGCAATCACCGCCCGCACACGAAGCGCGGATTCACGGCTCTCACGGCTTGTAGGCACACGGTTTCAGGTACTATTTCACTCCCCTCCCGGGGTACTTTTCACCTTTCCCTCACGGTACTCGTCCGCTATCGGTCACCAGGGAGTATTCAGGCTTAGCGGGTGGTCCCGCCAGATTCACACCGAATTCCACGGGCTCGGTGCTACTTGGGATACAGAAACAAGGAGACGACAGGCTTTCACCTACGGGGCTCTCACCCTCTACGGCGACCCCTTCCAGAGGCCTTCGGCTAACCCGACCGCTTTCTCACTCCCCGCCACCCCGGCAGAGGCGACACGACTGTCCCACGACCCCGACGACACAACGCCTGCCGGCTATCACATGCCATCGGTTTAGCCTCATCCGCTTTCGCTCGCCACTACTCACGGAATCACGGTTGTTTTCTCTTCCTGTGGGTACTGAGATGTTTCACTTCCCCACGTTCCCTCCACACGCCCTATGTGTTCAGGCGCGGGTCACACCACATGACTGGTGCGGGGTTCCCCCATTCGGACACCCTCGGATCAACGCTCGGTTGGCAGCTCCCCGAGGCATATCGCAGCCTCCCACGTCCTTCATCGGCTCCTGGTGCCCAGGCATCCACCGTGTGCCCTCAACATCTTGACCACACACAACCCACCCCGAACCACCAGCCCACACGGGCCGACGACCGAGGCAGGACACCTACAAGCAAACACTCTGCGAAACAGAGATCAAAAGATGCTCGCGTCCACTGTGCAGTTCTCAACGACCAACCCGCAAACCCTCCACACGACCCCACCAGCCCACGCCCACCCCAACGAGGCGCGCATGGCGGTCTGAGACCAGGAAGGCCCGGACAGAAGAAACGGTCGCCCGCTCCCTCAGGACCCAACAGCGTGCCTACGACCGACCCACCCCTGCCACCCCGTTCCCCACGCCACCAGTGAAGATGACGCCGTACTAGGAGCAGCAGCAGCTGCCGGCCGAACTGGTCAGCGTTCCACCCTCGAGCACTGTCACGAGCACCCGCGGCCACCCGGTAGTGGGCGACCGTCACGACCCGCGCACAGCTCTGCACCCGACAACCATCCGGCTGCCGAGCGAGATGCTCCTTAGAAAGGAGGTGATCCAGCCGCACCTTCCGGTACGGCTACCTTGTTACGACTTCGTCCCAATCGCCGATCCCGCCTTCGACGGCTCCCTCCCACAAGGGGTTGGGCCACCGGCTTCGGGCGTTACCGACTTTCGTGACGTGACGGGCGGTGTGTACAAGGCCCGGGAACGTATTCACCGCAGCGTTGCTGATCTGCGATTACTAGCGACTCCAACTTCATGGGGTCGAGTTGCAGACCCCAATCCGAACTGAGACCGGCTTTTTGGGATTCGCTCCACCTCACGGTATCGCAGCCCTTTGTACCGGCCATTGTAGCATGTTTGCAGCCCTAGACATAAGGGGCATGATGATTTGACGTCATCCCCACCTTCCTCCGAGTTGACCCCGGCAGTCTCCCATGAGTCCCCACCATCACGTGCTGGCAACATGGAACGAGGGTTGCGCTCGTTGCGGGACTTAACCCAACATCTCACGACACGAGCTGACGACAACCATGCACCACCTGTGCACGACGCCAAAGGCACCCCGCATCTCTGCGAGATTTCCGCGCATGTCAAGCCTAGGTAAGGTTCTTCGCGTTGCATCGAATTAAGCAACATGCTCCGCCGCTTGTGCGGGCCCCCGTCAATTCCTTTGAGTTTTAGCCTTGCGGCCGTACTCCCCAGGCGGGGCGCTTAATGCGTTAGCTGCGGCACGGAGACCGTGGAATGGCCCCCACACCTAGCGCCCAACGTTTACGGCGTGGACTACCAGGGTATCTAATCCTGTTCGCTCCCCACGCTTTCGCTCCTCAGCGTCAGTTGTTGCCCAGAGACCCGCCTTCGCCACCGGTGTTCCTCCTGATATCTGCGCATTTCACCGCTACACCAGGAATTCCAGTCTCCCCTGCAACACTCGAGTCTGCCCGTATCGACTGCAGGCCCGGAGTTGAGCTCCGGGTTTTCACAGCCGACGCAACAGACCGCCTACGAGCTCTTTACGCCCAATAATTCCGGACAACGCTTGCACCCTACGTATTACCGCGGCTGCTGGCACGTAGTTGGCCGGTGCTTCTTCTGCTCCTACCGTCACTTCCGCTTCGTCGGAGCTGAAAGAGGTTTACAACCCGAAGGCCGTCATCCCCCACGCGGCGTCGCTGCGTCAGGCTTCCGCCCATTGCGCAATATTCCCCACTGCTGCCTCCCGTAGGAGTCTGGGCCGTGTCTCAGTCCCAGTGTGGCCGGTCACCCTCTCAGGCCGGCTACCCGTCGTCGCCTTGGTAGGCCACTACCCCACCAACAAGCTGATAGGCCGCGGGCCCATCCCCAGCCGGAAACCCTTTCCACCACCAGACCATGCGGCCAGCAGAGGACATCCGGTATTAGCCCCAATTTCTTGGAGTTATCCCAGAGCCGGGGGCAGGTTGCCCACGTGTTACTCACCCGTTCGCCACTCATCACCACCCGAAGATGGATCAGCGTTCGACTTGCATGTGTTAAGCACGCCGCCAGCGTTCGTCCTGAGCCAGGATCAAACTCTCCGTAGATGCTTGAACCAGGCCGAGAACCGAGACCTGACAGATCTCGATCACATCAACCAAAGGAATCCCACCCAGACCCCACAGGGCCCAGGCCGGGGTTACTACTTGGCACTGACTTTCGGCACGCTGTTGAGTTCTCAAGGAGCGGACGCGCTCGTACTCCGGCCTTTCGGCCTTCGTTCGAGGCGGTGTCCTCACTGTACACCCGCTCCGCAGCAGTCGGGCCTCGGGGACCCTCCCGGCGGTTGACCAGGCTGGCGGCCCGGTCCGTTCTCGCGAGGTGCAGGAAGGACCATACACGCCCTCGGAGGGGTCGTGCACGGGGGTCCCAGTGACCTCACGCGACGCCGGCGGGCCGGAACTGCACGCTGACCCGCGGGCCGACCGGCTGCGCGGTCTTGGGGATGCAGTGCTCCCAGGTCCGCTGGCAGGAGCCGCCCATGACGACGAGGTCGCCGTGCCCCAGGGGGAAGCGCAGCGTCGCGCCGCCACCGACCGGCCGGAGCAGCAGCGGTCGCGGGGATCCGAAGGAGACGATGGCGACCACCGTGTCCTGGGTCCGGCTGCGCCCCAGGCGGTCGCCGTGCCACGCCACGCTGTCCCGGCCGTCCCGGTAGAGACACATGCCGGCGGTGACGAAGGGCTCGCCGAGCTCGGGCGCGTAGTGGGCGTCGAGTGCGGTGCGGGCCTCGATGAGGAGCGGGTGGGGCAGCACCTCGCCGTGTCCGTACCAGCGCAACAGGCGCGGGACGGCCACCTCCCGGTCGTACATCTGCCGACGGTCGGCCCGCCAGCCGATGTCACCGAGGAGCACCTCGAGCACCTCGTCCGACCCCGCGACCCAGCCGGGCAGGTGGTCGACCCACGCGCCGCGGCCGAGCCGGTGACGGGTCACCACCAGCGGCGTGAGCGCGGCCTCCTCGGCGACGTCGAACATCGACGGCTGGTGCGCGAGCGACATGGCGGCAGGCTACGCCGGATCGAACGTGTGTACGAGTCCTAGGCGGTCAGTGCGAGCGCGAAGGGCATCACACGGGAGGCGCCGGCCAGCCGCAGCTCCCGGCCGGCCACGGTCATCGTCCAGCGGGAGTCGGCGAGGTCATCGACCAGCAGCACCGGGACGGAGCCGAGCTCGTCGAGGCGCGCCCGCAGCTCCGGGCCGACGACGATCCGCTGCCACACGCCCGCCAGCCGGAAGGCGCTGTTGCCGCCGGGGCCGCCGGTCGGCCCGCCGTGCGCGAGCGACAGCTCACCCAGGTAGGGCAGCCGACCCAGCCGCGCCAGCCCCTGCGCCACCCCGGTCACCAAGCGGGGACGGCGCCGCGAGGGCACCGCGACCACGGCGGCCGGTCGCTCGGCCCAGTCCCAGGCACCGAGCACACGCCCGCAGGCGCGCAGCAGGTCCTCGTCGGGCGGGATGTCGGAGACCGAGCGCTGCACGGGGACGTCGAAGGCCGCGTCCGGGTCCTCCTCGAGGCCGGGCGCCTCCAGGTCGAGGGTGACGGTCCCGCCGACGCCGTCGTCGCCGAGTAGGGTGCGCAGCCGCTGGCCCCAGCCGAGGTCGGTGAGCCGGGCGACGGCGCGGCCCGGGTCGAGCTGCTCGGCAGGCGCGATCTTCCCCTTGACCGAGACGCCCAGGCGGTCGGCGCCGGTGGGCCACTGGGCGCGGGGCGCGAGCTCCACGCCGGGGCGGTCGAGGGCGGCGGAGGCGGCCTCGGCGGCACCCGCGGGGACCTCGGTCGGGTACCAGGGGCCGGCGCAGACGTCGCAGCGGCCGCACGGCGCGGCGGTCGGGTCGTCGAGCGCCTCCTGGAGGAACGCCATGCGGCAGCGCGCCTCGTCGACCGGTCGCGCGTACTCGATCATGGCCCGCTGCTCGGCCTCGCGGGTGCGGGCGACGCGCGCGTAGCGGTCGGCGTCGTAGACCCACGGCCGCCCGGTGGACCGCCAGCCGCCCTGCACCCGCTCCACCGCGCCGTCGACGGCGAGCACCTTGAGCAGCAGCTCCAGCCGGGACCGGCGGACGTCGGCCACCGTCTCCAGCCGCGCCACCGACCACGCCTTCCCGTCGGCCATCGCGGAGAGGACGGCGGCGGCGTGGTCCTCCCGCGGCATCGAGGAGGTGGCGAACCACTGCCAGATGGCGAGGTCCTCCGGGCCGGGGAGCAGCAGCACGTCGGCGTGCTCGACGGCGCGGCCGGCGCGGCCCACCTGCTGGTAGTAGCTGACCGGGGACGACGGCGCCCCCAGGTGGACGACGAAGCCGAGGTCGGGCTTGTCGAAGCCCATGCCCAGCGCCGAGGTGGCGACCAGGGCCTTGACCCGGTTCTCCCGCAGCGCCTCCTCGGCGTCCTTGCGGTCGGCGTCGTCGAGGCGGCCGGTGTAGGCGCGCACGTCGTGCCCGGCGTCGCGCAGCAGCGCCGCTGTCTCCTCGGCCGCGGACACGGTGAGCGTGTAGACGATGCCGCTGCCCGGCAGGTCGCCGAGGTGAGCGGCCAGCCAGGCCAGCCGCGCGCGGTCGGTGGGCAGGCGGAGCACGCCCAGGCGCAGCGAGTCGCGCGCCAGCGGCCCGCGGACGGTGGTCACCCCGACACCGCCGGCGCCCAGCTGCTCGGCGACGTCGGCGACCACGCGCTCGTTGGCGGTGGCCGTCGTCGCCAGGACCGGGGTGCCGGCCGGGAGGGTGCCCAGCAGGTCGCGGATGCGGCGGTAGTCGGGGCGGAAGTCGTGCCCCCAGTCGGAGACGCAGTGCGCCTCGTCGACGACGAGCAGCCCGCAGCGGGCGACCAGCCCGGGCAGCTGCTCCTCGCGGAAGCGCGGGTTGGTCAGCCGCTCGGGCGAGACGAGCAGGACGTCGACGTCGTCGGCGGCCAGCCGCGCGGCGACGTCGTCCCACTCGGTGGCGTTGGCGCTGGAGATCTCCACCGCGCGGATGCCGGCGCGGGCGGCAGCGGCCACCTGGTCGCGCATGAGCGCCAGCAGCGGGCTGACCAGCAGCGTGGGGCCGGCGCCCCGGCGGCGCAGCAACGCGGTGGAGACGAAGTAGACCGCCGACTTGCCCCACCCGGTGCGCTGCACGACCAGGGCACGCTCGGAGCGCTCGACCAGCGCGGCGACGGCGGCGTCCTGGCCCTCGCGGAACCCCGCGTCGGGCCGGCCGGTCAGCTCGCGGAGGACGCCGAGCGCCTCGTCGGTCACGGAGGCGGAGGGCAGGACGGTGCTCACGGCTCCCGACAGTAGGTGCGGCCGCCGACAGCCGGGTCCGTCCGAGCGGGACCTGGGGACGACGGGCAGACTGGGGACGATGCGGCCGCCGGACAACCACGTGCACACCGGGTGGTCGTGGGACACCCCCAGCTCGGTGACGATGGCCCGCGCGTGCGAGCGGGCCGTCGCCCAGGGGCTGCCGGCGATCGCCTTCACCGAGCACCTCGACTTCACCGTCTGGGGCCCCGACGACCGGGCGACGACGCTCGGCCTGGTCGACCGGCACGCCTCCCGCCACCAGCCGATCGACACCGAGGGGTACTGGGCCGAGCTCGCCGAGGTGCGGGAGCGCTTCCCCGAGCTGCGCATCTGGTCGGGCGTGGAGGCCGGGGAGCCCCACCTGTTCTCCGCCAGCGTCGCGGCGCACCTGCGCGATGCCCCGGTGGACCGGGTCCTCGGTTCGCTGCACTCGCTGTACGAGGCCGGCCGGCTCTACGGCGTCGGGCAGCTGCTCTACAGCGACGCCGACGGCACGATGCGCCGCTACCTGGCCGAGGTCGTCGACATGGTGGAGAGCAGCGACGTCTTCCAGGTGCTCGCACACGTGGACTTCCCGCGGCGGTACTGGCCCGGCGGCTCGCACCGGTACGTGGAGAAGGACTACGAGGAGGAGTACCGGGCGGTGTTCCGCGCGCTGGCCGGGACCGGCCGGGCGCTCGAGGTGAACACCAGCAGCCCGCTGGCCTCGGCCGACCAGGTGCGCTGGTTCCGCGAGGAGGGTGGCGAGGCGGTGAGCTTCGGCAGCGACGCCCACCAGTCGGCCGCGGTGGGCCAGCGCTTCGACCTCGCCGTCGACGTCGTGGAGGCGGCCGGCTTCCGGCCCGGGCGGGACCGCTTCGACTTCTGGCGCCGCTGACGTGGTGGCGACCGTCCGCGACGCCACGGCCGACGACGACGGGGCCTGCGCGGCGGTCTACGCGCCCTACGTCACCGGCACCGCGGTCAGCTTCGAGGCCGAGCCGCCTCCGCCCGCGGAGATGGCCCGCCGGATCGCCGTCGCGCAGCAGTCGCACGCCTGGCTGGTGCTCGAGGAGGACGGCCGCGTCGTCGGCTACGCCTACGGCGGCCCGTTCCGGACGCGGACGGCGTGGCAGTGGTCGTGCGAGGTGAGCGTGTACCTGGCGGCCGGACGGCGGCGCGGCGGCGGCGGGCGCGCGCTGTACGAGGCGCTGATGGCGCGCCTGGCCGACCGCGGGTACCGGGTCGCGGTCGCCGGGGTGACGCTGCCCAACCCGGCCAGCGAGGCATTCCACCGCGCCCTGGGGTTCGAGCCGGTCGGGGTCTTCCGGAGGGTGGGCTGGAAGGACGGCCGCTGGCACGACGTCGCGTTCGCCCAGCGGCCGCTCGGGAACGACGGCCCACCCGGCCCGCTGCGCTGATCCCGCCGGGTACTTCAGCGCTGAGAGATCTCCCGCTACGGTGCGCGAGGTGTCCTCCCGCCGCGCCGTGATCGCCCTGGGCGGCAACGCGATGACCGGGCCCGACGGGTCGGCCACGCCCGGTGCCCAACGTGCGGCCCTCGCCGTCGCCGCCGGTCACGTCGCCGAGGTCGTCGCCGCCGGGGTCGAGGTCGTGCTCACCCACGGCAACGGACCGCAGGTGGGCAACCTGCTGGTCAAGAACGAGCTCGCCGCGCACGTCGTGCCGCCGGTGCCGTTGGACTGGAACGTCGCCCAGACGCAGGCGACCATCGGCTTCACCCTCGCCGACGAGCTCGACGCCGCCCTGGCCGCCCGAGGGCTGGCGCGGCGCACGGCCGCCCTGGTGACCCGCACCCTCGTCGACGCCGGCGACCCCGGGTTCGCCACCCCCTCCAAGCCGGTGGGTCGCTTCCTCCCGCGCGAGCAGGCCGAACGGTTCGTCTCCCTCGGTCAGGTCTGGGAGGACCGCGGCCCGCGGGGCTGGCGGCGGGTCGTCGCCTCCCCGGAACCGCTGTCGGTGGTCGACTCCCCCGCGATCCACGCCCTCGCCTCGGCCGGCTTCGTCGTCGTGTGCGCCGGTGGTGGCGGCATCCCGGTGTCCGACGACGGCTGCGACGGCAGCGCCCTCCGCGGTGTCGAGGCCGTCGTCGACAAGGACCTCACCGCCGCCGTCCTGGCGCGCGACCTGGACGCCGACACCCTGGTGATCGCCACCGACGTCCCGAACGTGATGGTGGACTTCGGAACGGCCTCCCAGCGCCCGCTCGGCCGCGTCACGGTGGAGGAGCTCCGAGCGCACGCCCGCGACGGCCAGTTCGCCCGCGGCAGCATGGGCCCGAAGGTCGACGCCGTCCTCCGCTTCGTCGAGGGAGGCGGCTCGCGCGCCGTCGTCACCTCGCTGGAGAACATCGCCGACGCCGTCACCGGTGACGCCGTCGGCACCGTGCTCACCGCCCGATAGGAAGAAGGAACACGTGCCCGCACCGATCGAGGTCCGCAAGATCCCGCTGCACAACGTCAGCGACGCCTCCGAGCTGGCCAGGCTCGTCGACGACGGCGTCATGGAGGCCGACCGGGTCGTCGCCGTCATCGGCAAGACCGAGGGCAACGGCGGGGTCAACGACTACACGCGGATCATCGCCGACCGGGCCTTCCGCGAGGTGCTGCTGGAGAAGGGCAACCGCTCGAAGGAGGAGGTCGGGGAGATCCCGATCGTGTGGTCGGGCGGGACCGACGGCGTCATCAGCCCGCACGCGACGGTCTTCGCGACGCTGCCCGAGGACGCCGTCGAGAAGACCGACGAGCCGCGACTGACCGTGGGCTACGCGATGAGCGAGGTGCTGCTGCCCGAGGACATCGGCCGCCTGGCGATGGTGGAGAAGGTCGCTGCGGGGGTGCGCCGGGCGATGGCGGCCGCCGGGATCACCGACCCCGCCGACGTCCACTACGTGCAGACCAAGACGCCGCTGCTGACCATCGAGACCATCCGGGACGCCAAGGCGCGCGGCGAGGACACCTACTACGACGAGCCGCACGGCTCGATGGACCTGTCCAACGGGACGACGGCGCTGGGCATCGCGGTGGCGTTGGGCGAGCTCGAGATGCCGCGCCAGGAGCAGGTCATGCGCGACCTGTCCCTGTTCAGCGCCGTCGCCTCGTGCTCGTCGGGCGTGGAGCTCGACCGGGCGCAGATCGTCGTCGTCGGCAACGCGCGCGGGCACGGCGGGGCCTACCGGATCGGCCACTCGGTGATGCGCGACGCGCTGGACCAGGACGGCATCTGGAACGCGATCCGCGATGCCGGCCTCGAGCTGCCCGAGCGGCCGCACCCCTCCGACCTCGGCGACCGGCTGGTCAACGTCTTCCTCAAGTGCGAGGCCGACCCGACCGGCTACGTGCGCGGCCGGCGCAACGCGATGCTCGACGACTCCGACGTCTTCTGGCACCGGCAGATCAAGGCGACCGTCGGCGGGGTGGCGGCCTCGGTGACCGGCGACCCGGCGGTGTTCGTGTCGGTGGCCGCGGTACACCAGGGCCCGTCGGGTGGCGGCCCGGTCGCGGCGATCATCCGGGCCCAGTAGCCGCGGACCGTCGGCCGAGTGCACAGTTGCGGTCGGCGACACGCGCCGACACGCCGTCCCCGACGGCCGCAACCGCCCACTGGGCAGGGGCGCCCCGTCGACCTGCGGTCAGGTCTCGAACTGGACGCGGGCGACCTGCGCGCAGTAGGGGTCGAACAGCTCCTGGCGGATGCGGTTGTGCTCCTCGTCGAGGTCGTAGACGCGGTAGGCCTCGGCGTCGGCCCAGTCGCTGGTGATGGCGAAGTCCCACCCGCCGGCGCGCAGGCCGGCGTCCAGGCCGACGCGCACGTCGGCGCAGCCGGTCACCGGCAGGGCGGCGATCGCGTCCAGCCCGGGGCGGACGGCGGAGGGCTCGACCCCCGGGTGGAGCTTCCCGACGACGACGTTGCGGATCACTCCCCCATCGTCGGACGGCGCCGCGCCGACGGCACGCCCGGGTGACCGCGTGGTCGCGCGATCCGGGGGTCGGTCGCGGACCCTGGGGTCGGCACGCCCGCACCGGCCGGGCGGCGGCGATCGGGGGCTGCGGCGGTGGACAGGTCGATCCGGGCGCACGTGCTGCCCGCGGGCCTGCTGGTCCTCGTCGCCGTCCTCGACGTCGTCGTGGGCCGCAGCCAGGTGCTGCTGGGCCTCGTGGCCATCGCGCCGCTGGTGGCCGCCAGCCTCACCGGCCGGCGGGCGACCGCCGCCTACGGCGTGCTGGCGCTGCTGACCGCGGCGCTGCTCGGTGTCTACGACGAGCAGTACACCGCCGCGGCCGTCCCCGCGCAGACCGTCCGGCTGGCCGTGGTGGCCGTGGCCGGGCTGCTGGCCGAGGCCGCGTGCGCGCTGCGGGTGCACCGCGAGGCCGAGCTGGCCCGCACGAGCGCCCAGGCCGCGACGGCCCGCGCCGCCCTCGAGGCCGCCACGGCGCTGCAGCGGCACCTGCTCGGCCCACCGCCGCAGGTGCCGCACTCGCAGACCGTCGCGCGCTACCTCCCGGCGGTCCGCGGGGCACGGATCGGCGGCGACTGGTACGACGCCTTCCCCGCGGCCGGCGGCGCGACGGCGCTGGTCATCGGGGACGTCGCCGGCCACGACGCCCGGGCCGCGGCCGCGATGGCCGAGGTCCGCGGCATGCTCCGGGCGGTCGCCGTCTCCACCTCCTCGCCGGCCCAGGTGCTCGACGCGCTGGACCGGGCGATGGCGCGCCTGGCCGGCCCCACCCTGGTCACGGCGGTCGTGGCCGTCCTCACGCCCGCCGACGACGGCGCGGACCTGTGCTGGTCGAACGCCGGCCACCCGCCGCCGGCGCTGGTCGGGCGGGACGGGACGGTCCGCCTGCTCGAGCGCACCCCCGAGCGGCTGCTGGGGGTCGAGCCCGGCGTCCGCCGCACCGACGCGACGCTGCGGCTGCGGCCCGGCGACACGCTGCTGCTCTACACCGACGGCCTCGTCGAGCGGCGGGACCGGTCGCTGGACGAGGGCAGCGCGTGGTTGGTCGAGGAGCTGCGCCGGCGGGCACCGGCGCCGCTGGACGAGCTGTGCGACGGGCTGCTCGCCGAGCTGTCCGGCACCGGGCACGACGACGTGGCGGTGCTCGCCGTCCGCCTGGCCGGCACGGCGACCGGGGACCGCTGAGCGCTGCCGGCGCCGCCGGGCCGGTGTTGCACGGCGGCATGGGCGAGGACGGGGCACGGGCCGACGGCGTCCGGGTGCTGGTGACCGGCGGGACGAGCGGGCTGGGCGCGGCGATGGCCGCGGCCCTCCTCGACGCCGGGGCGCGGGTTGCGGTGACCGGACGGGACGGCGACCGGGCGCGGGCGACGGCCGACCGGCTGGGCCCGGGCGCGGTGGGGGTCGGGATGGACGTCCGGGACGAGGGCTCGGTCGCGCGCGGCGTGGAGGTGACGCTCGGCGTCCTCGGCGGGCTCGACGTCCTGGTCGACGACGCCGGGATCGGGATGCGCACGGTCGACCCGCGGTTCCTGTCCGACCCCCAGCCGTTCTGGGCCGTCTCCCCCGACGGGTTCCGCGACCTGGTGGCGACCGACCTGACCGGCTGCTTCCTCGTGGCCCGCGAGGTGGTGCCCCGGCGGCTCGCCGCCGGCGGCGGCCGCGTCGTGAACGTCTCGATGAACCACTCGACGATGAACCGGAGGGGGTTCGTGCCCCACGGGCCGGCCCGGGCCGGGGCGGAGGCGCTGTCGCGGATCATGGCCGCCGACCTCACCGGCAGCCCGGTCACGGTCAACGTCCTGCTGCCGGGCGGGGCGACGGCGACCGGGATGGTCCCCGACGACCTCCCCGCCGAGCACCGCGCGGCGCTGCTCCCGCCCGAGGTGGTGGCCGCGCCGATCCGCTGGCTGTGCTCCCCCGCCGCGGCCGGCGTGCACGACGAGCGGATCGTCGCGACGCCAGTTCGCCGACCGGCCGGCCGGTCAGGCCCGGCGCAGGTAGCGCGGCGGGACGGCGTCGACCAGCCACACCCCGTTCGCCGCGCGGGTGAAGACGGCGCCGTCGCGCGCCATGCCCGCGGCGTCCACCCGGAGGACGACCGGCCGGCCCCGCCGCGCGCCCACCCGGCGGGCCGTCTCGGCGTCCGGGCTCAGGTGCACCGCGTGCCGGCGCCCCGGCCGCAGCCCCTCGGCCTCGATCGCCGGCAGGACGCGCTCGACCGTGCCGTGGAAGAGGACCGCCGGCGGGGCCTGCGCGGCGTACCCGAGGTCGACGGCGACGCTGTGCCCCTGGCTGGCGCGGATGCGGGTGCCGGTGTCGTCGAAGGCGAAGCGCCGCTCGTCGTTGCCCGCGACGACGCGGTCGAGCTGCTCCCGCGTCCAGCCCAGCGCGGTGAGCAGGGCCGCGACGTCGGCCCAGCCGGCCGCGTCGAGGGTGAGCCCCACGCTGCCGGGCGCGTGGCGCAGCACGTAGGAGAGCCGCTTGCTCCGCCGGACGACGTCGGTCACATGCCGCGGAACCAGGACCCCGGCGGCAGGTCGGGCGGCGCCGGGGGCTCCTCGCCCCACGGTGCCGGCGGGGCCCAGGGCCACAACTCGACGACGCCTGCGGCGGCCGCCCGGATCGCCGTCCCGTCCAGCCGCGTCGCCGTCTCCTCGATGCCGAGCCCCGGGCAGCGGACGACGACGGTCAGCGGGCCGTCGGGGGGCAGCGGGGACAGCCACCACTCCTGGTCGGCCGTGCGGTCCCCGGCCGACCCGGACCCGGGCTGCCAGACCAGGTCGGGGTCGTTGCCCGGCAGGCCCCCGCCGGCGACCCGGCGGCCGTCGGCCAGCTCCACCCCGATCAGCAGCCCGGCCCGCTCGGGCTCGAAGACGAGCTCCGACAGGCCGCGCGCGGGCGCCGGGGCCTCGCGCACCCGGACGGCCAGCGTCATCGCGACCCCGGTGGAGTACACCTGCAGCCCGGTCAGGGCGACCGCGGCGTCGCCGGTGCGGGCGAGCAGGGCGTTGACCGGCAGCGCCACCGGGAGCTCGTTCTCCGGCGCCCCCATCCGCCGGAGGTGCTCCTCGTCGGGACCGTCCTCCCCGCCCGCCGCGGTCGTCGTCCACACGGGCGGCAGCCTGGCGGTCGGACCGTCGCCGCGCCACCGGGTTAGCGTGCAGGGCACGGCATCGACAGCTCGGGGGTGCGGGTGATCGACAAGCGGGTTGCGTCGCTGGCCGACGCGGTCGCGGGCATCGAGGACGGCGCCACCGTGCTCGTCGGCGGGTTCGGCGCCTCCGGCGTCCCGGTGGAGCTGGTGCACGCGCTGCTCGACCAGGGCACCACCGACCTCACCGTCGTCACGAACAACGCCGGGTCCGGCGAGACCGACGTCGCGGCGCTGCTGCGCGAGCGGCGGGTGCGCAAGATCGTGTGCTCGTACCCGCGCTCGGCGGGGTCGGTCTGGTTCGAGGAGCGCTGGCGGGCCGGTGAGGTGGAGCTGGAGCTGGTGCCGCAGGGCACGCTCAGCGAGCGGATGCGGGCCGCGGCGGCCGGCCTGGGCGGGTTCTTCACGCCCACCGGCGCCGACAGCCTGCTGGCCGACGGCAAGGAGGTGCGGGTGATCGGCGGACGGCGGCACGTGTTGGAGGAGCCCCTGCCCGGTGACGTGGCGTTCGTCAAGGCCGCCCGCGCCGACCGCTGGGGCAACCTGGTCTACCGGACGGCGGCGCGGAACTTCGGCCCGACGATGGCCGCGGCCGCCGTGCTCACCGTCGTCCAGGTCGACGAGTTCGTGGAGCTCGGGGAGCTGGACCCGGAGGCGATCGTGACGCCGGGGATCTTCGTCGACCGCGTCGTCCGGGTGGCGGCGGCGTGAGGCTGGACGCGCGGGACGTCGCCCGGCGGATCGCCCGCGACATCCCCGACGGCGCCTACGTCAACCTCGGCATCGGCCTGCCCACCCTGGTGGCCGACTGCGTCGGCGCCGAGAAGGAGGTCGTCTACCACTCGGAGAACGGCATCCTCGGGATGGGCCCGGCACCGGAGCCCGGCCGGGAGGACCCGGAGCTGATCAACGCCGGCAAGCAGCCGGTGACCCTGCTGCCCGGCGGGGCGTTCTTCCACCACACCGACGCGTTCATGATGATGCGCGGCGGGCACGTCGACGTCACCGTGCTCGGCGCCTTCCAGGTGTCGGAGACCGGCGACCTGGCCAACTGGGCCACCGACGACGCCAGCCACCCGCCGGCGGTCGGCGGCGCGATGGACCTCGCCGTCGGTGCGAAGCGGGTGCTGGTGCTGACGACGCACACGACGCGGTCCGGTCAGCCGAAGCTGCTGCCGCGCTGCACCTACCCGCTGACGGCGGCCGGCGTGGTCGACCGCGTCTACACCGACCTCGCCGTCCTCGACGTCACGCCCGGGGGCTTCTGCGTGCGGGAGATGGTCGCCGGGCTGACCCGGGAGGACCTGCAGGGCGCCACCGCCGCGCAGCTGACCTTCGCCGACGACCTGGGCGTGCTGGAGCCCTGACCCGTGCCGTCCGGGTCGAGATCACGGGATCTCGCACGCGGAACGGCGTCCGGGGGTGCGAGATGGCGCGATCTCGACGGGCCTCAGGCCGCCGGCGCGGTGCGGGCCTCCTGCGCGAGGGCGGCCAGCGCCTGCTCGAAGCACTCCCGCGGCGGCTGCACCAGGCCCGCGCCGACCTGGCCGGTGCCGGCCACCCGCCCCGCCATCCCGGTGTTGATCTGCGGCAGCCACCCCGTGCGCGCCACCGACAGCACGTCGATGCCGGTGGGGGCGCCGCGGAAGCCGAGCACCGGGATCGCCATCGCCGGGTTCTCGGCCAGGGTGAGCTGGTACATCCGCTCGGTGGTGGCCAGTGCGTCGGGCACGGTGCCGCCGACGAACCGCACGATCGCGGGTGCCGCGGCCATCGCGAACCCGCCGACGCCGTAGGTCTCCATGATCGCCGAGTCGCCGATGTCGGGGTTGGCGTCCTCGGGGCCGTAGTCGCCGAGGAAGAGGCCCACCGGGGTCTGCGCGGGGCCGGTGAACCAGCGGTCGCCGGTGCCGGCGGTCTGCACGCCGAACTCCGTGCCGTTGCGGCTGAGCACCGTGACCATCGTCGAGCCGAGGACGCCGCGGGCGGCGTCCATCGCCAGCTTCGCCGTCGGCATGCCGAGGTTGAGGAAGAAGTGCTCGTTGCCGCCGATGAACCGCAGGACGGCGGCGACGTCGGCCGACGGGGCGTCGACCGCCACGATCGCCGGTGCGAGGTCGCGCAGGGTCATCAGCGAGCCGGCGCGGTTGCGGTTGTGCCCCTCGTCGCCCATCTGCAGCATCTGCGCGAGCACCGCCTTGACGTCCAGCGGCTCGGGCATCGACCGCACGGCGCGCTGCAGCACCGGCCCGAGGACGTCGCGCATCCAGGCCAGCCGGGTGAGCACCTCCTCACCGAAGGCACCCATCCGCAGCACCTTGCCCAGGCCCTCGTTGAGGTTGCAGTACGCCCGGCCGCCGGAGACCGGGTCCTCCAGGCACCAGGTCCACATCGACGGGCTGGTCACCCCGGCCATCGGGCCCACGGCCGCGTGGTGGTGGCACGGGTCGAGCGTCACGCCGCCGCAGGCCAGCAGCGCCTCGGCGTCCTCGACCGTCGACGCCCAGCCCTCGAACAGGCAGGCGCCGATGAGCGCGCCGCGCATCGGGCCCGACGCCGCCTCCCAGGTCAGCGGCGGCCCGGAGTGCAGCAGGGTCCGGCCGGTCAGCCCCACCGTCTCGCGGGCGGGCCGGACGTCGACCAGGTGCGACCCGGCGGCCAGCACCCGCTCGACCGCCGTCCGGTTGGCCGCGGCGCGGCGCGGGTCCAGCGCCAGCGCGGCGAGGTCGGCCGGGTCGCCGAAGGCCGGCGGCCGCCAGTCGACGTCGGTCACCTGCGCGCCCTGCGCGCGCAGTGCGGCGGAGAAGACGTCGACCCCGGCGGCGACGACGGCCGGCGGGTCCTCGAGGATCCTCATCGGGCGGCTCCCAGCAGGTCGAGCGCGTGCCGGGTGGCCTGCGCGTTGGAGGCGAAGACGGCGGCTCCGGCCGCGGCGAGGGCGTCGGCCTGGCGGCTCCAGCCCTGCGGGTCGGCCTCGGTGCCGACGAGCGCGACGACCGCCGGCAGGCCCGCCGCGGCGATGGCCGGCGCCAGGGCGGCGGCGGGGTCGGGGTCGGCGCCGTGGCCGAGGACGACGTCGAGCAGCAGCACCGCCGGCTCGCCCGACGCGGCCAGCCGGGCGATCGCCTCCAGCCGCAGCGTCGGGTCGATCATCGGGTGCGCGCGGCCCACGGTGAGCGCGTCGTCGCCGAAGTCGATCACCACGTGCCCGGGGGCGGACAGGTCCGTCCCGAGCGCCAGGTCGGGCCGCAGCGGGGTGTTGGACCGGACGTCGCCGAGCACCGGCGCGGCCAGCAGCATCGCCTCGTCGGCCAGCGTGCCGCCGGAGTAGAGGCCCTTGAGGACGGCGCCGGGTGCGGCCGTCCCGCTCCCCGGCCGGGCGGGCCACCGCGGGGAGGCCACCCCCAGGTCGGCCAGCAGCGCCTCGACGGCGGCGGTGAGGTCCGGCGTCCCGGCGCCCAGCACCGCCGAGCGGACCGGCGTCGACAGCCGTGCCGCCGCCCCGGCCACCACCTCGGCGACCGACGGCGCCGGCGGCTTGGAGACGACGAGCACCCGCTCGGTGACGGGGTCTGCGTCCAGGGCCGCCAGCGCGTCGAGCGTGGCCAGCCCGCCGACGGCCTCCGACAGGTCGCGCCCACCGACGCCGAGGACGTGCGAGACCCCGACGCCGGCCGCGTCGAGCAGGCAGGACACCTGCTGTGCGCCGGTGCCCGAGGCCGCGACCACGCCGACCGGGCCGCGGCGGACGACGTTGGCGAAGCCGAGCGCCACGCCGGAGACGATCGCCGTCCCGCAGTCGGGACCCATGACCAGGACGCCGGCCCGCCGCGCGGCTCGCTTGAGGGCGACCTCCTGCTCGACCGGCACGCCGTCGGAGAAGACCAGCACGCTGCGGCCGGCGGCGACCGCGTCGGCGGCCTCGAGCGCCGCGTAGGGCCCCGGCACGCTGACGACGGCGAGGGCGGCGCCGTCCTGGTCGTCGAGGGCGGCGCCGACCGTGCGGGCCGGCTGTGCGTCGGCCGTGGCGGGGGAGCGCTCCCGCTCGGCCAGCGCGGCGTCGACGGCGGCCACCGCGGCGGCCAGCGCGTCGTCGTCGACGGCGGCGATCCCGACGAGCAGCTGCTCGGGCGAGGCGTCGTCGCCGGGCGCCAGGCCCATGCCCGCGGCCAGCTCCACGTTGAGGGGCGTGGCCATGGCGACGAGGACGGCGGTGACCCCGTCGCGGGTGCCGACGTCGCGGCTGACCTGCATCAGCCGCACCGAGTCGGCGTAGACGCCGCTGCGCAGGGAGACGTGCCGGACGCCCGGTCCGGGGGCGGGTGCGCTCACCCCGCCGACCGTAGCGGGAGGTACCTCAGCGCTGAGACGTCGTCGGCTGCGGCAACGACGATTTAGCACTGAGGTACTTCCGCGTGTCGACACGCCGTGACAGATTGGCGGCCTCCGGGGGCGGGCCTCCCGGTACACCGGCTAGCCCCGCCGAGGAGGACCCATGGCGTTCGGTTGGAAGCTCTACGCGGGCGGCAAGACGCCTCCGCTGGGCGAGGCCGTCGCCCCCGACGAACGCCTCTCGTGGCCCCGGACCATCGGCATCGGCGCCCAGCACGTCGTCGCCATGTTCGGGGCGACCTTCGTCTTCCCGCTGATCATGGGGCTGGACGCGAACCTCGCGATCATGATGAGCGGCGTCGCGACGATCATCTTCCTGCTCGTCGTCCAGGGGAAGGTGCCCAGCTACCTGGGCACCAGCGCCGCCTTCGTCGGCGGGGTGGTGGCCATCCGGGCCAACGGCGGGGACTCCGGGGACGTCGTCGGCTCGATCCTGGTCTCCGGCGTCGTGCTGGCCCTGGTCGGCGTCCTCATCCACGTCGCCGGGGCCCGGGCGATCAACGCCGCGCTGCCGCCGGCGGTGACCGGCGCGGTGGTCATGCTCATCGGCTTCAACCTCGCCCCCGTGGTGGCCGGGGTGTACTGGCCGCAGGACCAGTGGGTCGCGCTGGCGACCATGGTCTTCGTCATCGTCGCCTCGCTGCTGCTGCGCGGCTTCTGGGCCCGGATCTCCATCCTGCTCGGCCTGGTCTTCGGGTACCTGCTGTCGATCCTGCTCGACGTGACCGCCGGGCAGATCACCTCGCCCGACGGCACCGGCGCGATCGTCACCCGCGACCGGATCGACTTCGCCACGGTCGGCCAGGCGGACTGGATCGGCCTGCCGCAGTTCACCGCGCCGAGCTTCTCGCTGAACTTCAGCCTGCTGGTGCTGCCGGCGGTCATCGCGCTCGTCGCCGAGAACGCCGGGCACGTCAAGGCCGTGTCCGCGATGACCAAGCGCGACCTCGACCCGGTGATGGGCCGGGCGATCTTCGCCGACGGCCTCGGCACGGTCATCGCCTCGTCCGTGGGCGGCTCCCCCACCACCACCTACGCCGAGAACATCGGCGTCATGGCCGCCACCCGGGTCTACTCGACGGCGGCCTACTACGTCGCGGCGGTCGTGGCGATCCTGCTCGGCCTGTGCCCCAAGTTCGGCGCGCTGATCAACATCATCCCGGGCGGGGTGCTCGGCGGGATCACCGTCGTCCTCTACGGGATGATCGGCCTGCTCGGCGCCAAGATCTGGAAGGAGAACCGGGTCGACTTCGCCAACCCCATCAACCTGGTGCCGCTGGCCGCGGGCATCATCATCGCGGTCGGCAACGTGACCCTGCAGATCACCGACACCTTCCCGCTGAGCGGCATCGCCTTCGGCACGATCGTCGTCGTGGTCGGCTGGCACGTCGCCCGGGCGGTCGCCCCGGCGGAGATGAAGGCGGCCCTGCTGCAGGAGCACGGGTTCGTCGAGGGCACCGGGCCGGCGCTCGGGCACACCGGGGGGCACGAGGTCAGCCCCGACCCGTCGTCGGTCGACCGGGTGGGCCGTCCCGGGGTCGACGACCGGCCCACCGGCGTCGACGCCCGCAAGGGGACGCTCGAGCGGTGAAACCGCCGCCCTTCCGCTACGCGGACCCCGGCTCGGTCGACGAGGCGCTCGACGTCCTCGCCACCGAGGGGACGGGCGCCAAGGTGCTCGCCGGCGGGCAGTCGCTGCTGCCGCTGCTGGCCATGCGGCTCGCGACGCCGACCACGCTGGTCGACGTCAACCGGGTGCCCGGCCTCGGCGCGGTCGAGACCACCCGGGACGGCGTGCGGGTGGGTGCTCTGGTGCGGCACGCCGCGCTGCTGCGCGACGGCGCCGCCGCCGGCGTCCAGCCGCTACTGGCCCGGGCGACGGCGAACGTGGCGCACCCGGCGATCCGCAACCGCGGGACGACGGTCGGCTCGATCGCGCACGCCGACCCCTCGGGGGAGATGACGGCGGTGCTCGCGCTGACCGGCGGGTCGGTGACCGTGGCGACGCCGTCGGGACGCTCGGCCGTCGGCTGGCGGGACCTGTTCGTCGGGCCGCTGGAGACCTCGCTGAGCGGCCCGGCCCTCGTCGTCGACGCGTTCTTCCCGGCTCTGCCGGAGCGGTCGGGGACGGCGTTCGCCGAGATCGCGCGGCGCCGGGGCGACTACGCCGTCTGCGGCGCGGCCGTCGTCGTCACCCTCGACGGGGACCGCCGGGTGGCCGCCGTCCGCGCCGCCTACCTGTCGGTGGGGCCGGTGCCCGAGGTGCACGACCTCACCGACGCGGTGGCCGGCAAGCCGGTCGACAGCGCCGACTGGGCCTCGGCCGGCGCGCTGGCCCGCACGCTCGTCGACCCCGATCCCGACCTGCACGCCACCGCCGACTACCGGCGCCTGCTGGTCGGCGTGCTGACCGAGCGCACGCTCGCCGAGGCCGCGGCCGAGGCGGCGGGGAGGGTCCCATGACGAGCGTCGACACGGAGCGCACCGTCTCCCTGACCGTGAACGGTGTTCCCCGTGAAGCGCGGGTGCCGGTGCGGCGCGTGCTGTCGGACCTGCTGCGCGACGACCTGGGGCTGACCGGCACGCACGTGGGCTGCGCGCACGGCGTCTGCGGCTCGTGCACGGTGCAGCTGGACGGCGAGCCGGTGCGCTCCTGCCTGGTGCTGGCCGTGCAGGCCGACGGCGCCGCGGTGACCACGGTGGAGGGGCTGGCCCGCGACGACCACCGGGGCGGGCAGGTGCTGCACCCGGTGCAGGAGGCCTTCCGCGAGTGCCACGCGCTGCAGTGCGGCTTCTGCACGCCGGGGTTCCTGGTGACCATCGCGGCCGGGCTCGAGGCGCGGGACCCGGCGCAGGAGATCACCGAGGAGGAGGTCGAGGACCTCGTCGGCGGCAACCTCTGCCGGTGCACGGGCTACGCGAACATCAAGAAGGCCGTCCGCTCCGCCGCCGCCACGATGCGGGAGGACGCCCGGTGACCACCAAGCTGTTCGGGGAGCCGGTCCGCCGACGGGAGGACGCGCGGTTGATCACCGGCCGCGGGCGCTACCTCGACGACATCGGCGCCGGCGCGCTGGCCGCGGCCTTCGTGCGCAGCCCGCACGCACACGCCCGGGTGGTCGACGTCGACGTCGACGGCGCCCTGGACGTCGAGGGCCTGGTCGCCATCTACACCTACGAGGACCTCACCGGCCCGATGGCCGAGCCGCTGCCGGTGCTCATCCCCCACCCGCAGCTGCACGCGCCGCGCACCGGCTACCCGCTGGCGAAGGACGTGGTCCACCACGTCGGCGAGCCGGTCGTGATGGTGGTGGCCACCGACCGGTACGTCGCCGAGGACGCCGCCGAGCGGATCGTCGTCCGCTACGAGGAGCTGCCGGTCGTCGTCGGCATCGACACCGCCCGCGCCGCCGAGCACGCCGTCCACCCGGACGTCCCCGACAACGTCGCCGCACGGCACCACCAGGAGACCGGCGACGTCGAGCCGGCGCTCGCCGCCTCGCCGCACACGCTCACGTTCACCCAGACCATCGAGCGCAGCGCGTGCACGCCGCTGGAGGGCAAGGGCGTGCACGCCCGCTGGGACGCCGACGACGGCAGCCTGCGCGTGTACTCGAGCACCCAGGCCTCGACGTCGGTGCGCGCGGCGATCGCGGCGAAGCTGGAGCTCTCGCTCGACCGGGTCGAGGTGGTCGCGCCCGACGTGGGCGGCGGCTTCGGCGTCAAGATCGTGCACCCGTGGCCGGAGGAGCTGCTGGTGCCGATGGCCGCCATCGCGCTGGGCCGCGAGGTGAAGTGGGCCGAGGACCGCCGCGAGCACTTCGTCTCCAGCGCGCACGAGCGCGGGCAGCGGCAGGAGGTCACCGTCGGGTTCGACGACGACGGCCGGCTCACCGCGCTCGACGTGCACGTCTGGCACGACAACGGCGCCTACACGCCCTACGGGATCATCGTGCCGATCATCACCGCGACGCAGCTGGTCGGGCCGTACGTGGTCCCGGTGTACCGGGTGGTGGTCGAGAGCGTCTACACGAACACCGTCATCGTCACGCCGTACCGCGGCGCCGGGCGGCCACAGGCCTGCTTCGCCATGGAGCGGACGATGGACCGGATCGCCGACGAGCTCGGCCTCGACCGCGCCGAGGTCCGCCGTCGCAACCTGATCACGCCCGACCAGTTCCCCTACGACCACCACCTGACGTTCCAGGACGGCCGGCCCGTGGTCTACGACTCCGGCGACTACCCGGGGCTGCTCGACAAGCTGACCGACCTGGTGGGCTGGGGGTCCGTCGAGGAGCGGCGGGCCGAGGCGGCATCGCGGGGGAAGCTGCTCGGCGCCGGGATGGCGCTGTACGTGGAGGGCACCGGGCCCGGGCCCTACGAGGGCGGGCACGTGCAGGTGCTCGGCAGCGGCAAGGTGCTGGTGTCGACCGGGCTGACCTCGCAGGGCCAGGGACACGAGACGTCGTTCGCGCAGATCGTCGCCTCCGAGCTCGGGGTGCCGATCGAGGACGTCGAGGTGACCACCGGAGACACCCGCCGCTTCCCGTACGCGGTCGGCACCTTCGCCTCGCGGGCGGCGGTGATGAGCGGCAACGCGATCGCGCTGGCGGCGCGCGGCGTCCGGGAGAAGGCGCTGCGGATCGCCGCCGACGTCCTGGAGGTCGACCCGGGCGACCTCGAGATCGACGAGGGCCTGGTGCAGGTCAAGGGGACGCCGGGGGCGTCGATCCCGCTGCGCACGGTCGCCGTCCTGTCCAACCCGCTGCGCTACGCCTTCGACGAGGCGGCCAAGCAGGCGACGCAGTTCGCCACCCACGACGACACGAAGCCGCCCGTGGCGCCGGGCGACGCGCCGGGCCTGGAACACCGCGACTACTACTCACCGCTGCGCTCGACGTTCGCCTCGGGCGCGCACGCGGCGGTGGTGGAGATCGACCCGCAGACGTGGGAGATCGACGTCGTGCAGTACGCGGTGGTGCACGACTGCGGCAACGTGGTGAACCCGATGATCGTCGAGGGGCAGGTGCACGGCGGCGTCGCGCAGGGCGTGGGCGGGGCGCTGTACGAGCGGATGGCCTACGACGCCGACGGGCAGCTGCAGAACGCCTCGTTCATGGACTTCCTCGTGCCCTACGCCTCCGAGGTGCCCGACGTGGTCATCGACCACCAGCAGACGCCCTCGCCGCTCAACCCGCTGGGCATCAAGGGCGCCGGCGAGGCGGGCGTGATCCCGGGGTCGGCGGCGCTGGCCTCGGCGATCGAGGACGCGGTGGGCCGGCGGGTGACGGCGATGCCCATCTCGCCGTCGGAGCTCTACGACCTGGTGCGGGATCCGGCCACGGAACGGACGGCGGCCTCGGCGCGCCGGGGAGGAGCGCTCGCGTGAACCTGGACGGCTCGGCGGTGCTGCACGCGTCCCCGGACCGGGTGTGGGCGCTGCTCACCGACCCGGAGGTGCTGGCGCGGACGATCCCGGGCTGCCTGTCGCTGCAGCGCACCGGCGAGGACGCGTACCGGATGGACGTCGCCGTGGGCGTCGGGGCGGTGAAGGGCACCTACGCCGGCGAGGTGCGGCTGACCGACCAGCGGCCGCCGTCGTCCTACGTCATGCACGCCTCGGGCGCGGGGGCGCCGGGCAACGTGCGGGCGAAGGTGGCGATCGAGCTGTCGCCGTCCGACGAGGGGACGACGACGCTCACCTACTCCGCCGACGCCGTGGTGGGCGGGCCGGTGGCCGGCGTGGGCCAGCGGATGATCACCGGCGTCGCCAAGCGCATGGCCGGCCAGTTCTTCACCGCCGTCGACGCCGAGCTGAGCGGTGCCGCCGCGCCCCGCCCGTCGTCGACCGCGGTGAGCTCGACGGACGCCGTTCCCGCGGGAGCGCCCGCAGCGCCGCCCGAGGCACCCCGGATGGCGCCCACGGCGCCGTCCGCGGACCTGCGGACCCTCGCCGTGGGCGCGGTCGGCGGCGCCGGCCTCACCCTGCTCGGCGTCGTCGTCGGCTGGCTCCTCGGCCGCCGCACGGGCTGACGGGCACACGCCGAGGGCCCTCCCGACCGGATCGAGAGGGCCCTCGGCGTGTGGTGGAGGTGCGGATCGGGTCAGGCCACCGAGCGGCGGCGGGTGATGAGCACCCCGGCGATCGTCGAGACGACCACCCAGCCGGTGATGACCGCGATCGGCGTCGTCGCCGCGCCGTGCTGGGCCAGCGTCACGATCGCGCTCGCCGGGTCCAGCTTCGACGCGATCTCCGGCTTGACCGAGTTCAGCACCGGCAGGATGCCCAGCACCGTCAGGTAGGTCCCGGTCATCGCGGCCGCCGAGTTGCCCACCGCCGCACCGATCCCGGCGCCGATGACGGTGAACGCCGCCCCGGAGGCGATCACCGCGACCACGGCCTGGCCGGCCGCGAACCACATGACCCCGGACGTGAACAGCGCCAGCGCGCCGACCGCCCCGCCGACGCCGAGGGACGCCAGCACCAGCCCGAGCACGGCCATCGCCGTGGCCTTGGCGGCCAGCACCCGTCCCCGCTGGGGGACGAGCAGGTAGGTCGTCTGCACGCTCCTGTGCGTCCACTCCCCCGCGGTCGAGAGCACACCGAGGGCGAGCAGGACCAAGGCGATCAGCATCCCCATGATGCCGAGGGCCATCGCGGCGGCGACCCCGCCGCCGCTGGTCATGGTGGCCAACAGGACGCCGAGCGGGCCGACGAGCACGGCCAGCGCGGCCACCGACCGGCCGGAGCGGGTGGACAGGGACTTGCGGATCTCCAGGCCGGTCAGGGCCGGGAAGGACGGAGCGGTCCGCCGGGCGGTCGACCCGGCGACCGGGACGACGGCGGGGGCGAGGGTGGTGCTCATGTCGATTGCCTCTCGGGGAGAAGGGAGGGTGGTGGTCATGACGCGTCGGTGAGCTGGAAGAACAGCTCCTCCAGGCCCTGCTGGGAGGGCCGCAGGTCGATCAGGGCGTGGCCGCCGGCCGCGGCGAGCGCGCCGATCCGCTCGGGGCCGGCGCCGGGGACGACGAGGACGCCGTCGTCGCGGTGCTGCACCTCGAGCCCGGCCGCCGCGAGCTCCGCCTCGAAGGACGGCGCGTCGGCCGCCCGCACCGCGGTCCCGTCGCCGGTCAGGAGCTCGCCGATCGGGCCGTCGGCGACGATCCGGCCCGAGCCGATGACCAGCAGCCGGTCGACGGTGTGCTCGACCTCGCCGAGCAGGTGGCTGGACAGCAGCACCGTGCCGCCGCGGGCCGCGTGGCCGCGGAGGAGGTCGCGCATCCAGCGGATGCCCTCCGGGTCCAGGCCGTTGGCCGGCTCGTCGAACATCAGCACCGGCGGGTCGGCGAGCAGGGCCGCCGCGATGCCGAGCCGCTGCCGCATGCCGAGGGAGTAGCCGCCGATCCGGCGCCCTCCGGCCGCCGTCAGGTCGACCATCTCCAGCACCTCGTCGACGCGGGTGGCCGGGACGCCGATCGTCGCGGCCAGCAGCCGCAGGTGCGTCCGGCCGGTGCGACCGGGGTGCACCGCCGCCGCGTCGAGCAGCGTGCCCATGACCGCTCCCGGGTTGGGCAGCGCCGTGTAGGGGACGCCGGCGACCGTCGCGGTGCCCGACGACGCGGGCACCAGGCCGGTGATCATCCGCATCGTCGTGCTCTTGCCGGCGCCGTTGGGGCCGAGGAAGCCGGTCACCGTGCCGGGCTCCAGCTCGAACGACACCTCGTCGACGACCCGCCGGCCGCCGTACTCCTTGGTCAGTCCGCTGACCGTGATCATCGGGGGCTCCTCCGTGTGGTCCGCCGTGGTGGTGATGCACAGAGAACCGCGGCGGGCCCCTCGTCCGCGTCAGCCGTGAGCCTCGAACCCGCTGGTCGGACGGCTACGGCTCGTCATCCGAAAGGAGACGTCGGCGGTCATCCCGCGGCCGACCCGCGCGACGCGATCACCGCCCTACGCTGCTGCGCATGGGGCTCCGCGCGCGTCTGTGGCCGGGCCTCTCGGCGCGCAGCGTCTGGTTCGAGGCGCTCCTCGCCGTCCTCGGCGGGCTGAGCGTCAGCGCGGTCAACTGGACCCCCGGCCCCGATCCGGTGTCATCGTCCATCGCGGCGACCGGGTCGGTGGTCGTCAGCCTGCTCCTGCTGTTCCTCCGCCGCCGGGCGCCGCTCGTCCCCTTCCTGCTGGCGGCCGCCATGGGGGCCGTGGCACCGGCGGTGGGCGGCGCCATCCCGCTGGGTGCCTATGCGGTGGGCCGCTACACCGGCGGGTGGGCCGCCCGGGCCGTCGCAGGCGTCGCCGGGGCGGTCGCGGTCAGCCAGTTCTGGACCGGACCCTCGATCGGCGAGGTCGTCGGCGGTCTGGCGGGCATCGCGTTCGTCGTCCTGCTGCCCGGTGCCATCGGCGCCTGGGTGCGGGCCCGCGCCGACCTGATGACGGCGCTCACCGAGCGCGCCGAGCGGGCCGAGGCCGAGCGGGAGCTGCTCGCCCGCGAGGCCATCGCCGCCGAGCGCGCCCGCATCGCCCGCGAGATGCACGACGCCGTCGGCCACCGGGTGAGCCTCATGGTGCTGCAGGCCGGCGCCATCGAGATGGCCGCCACCGACCGGGAGCGCGTCGAGCAGCTCGCCTGCCACGTGCAGCTGGCCGGGCGGCAGGCCCTCGACGAGCTGCGGCAGGCGGTCGGGGTGCTCCGCGCCGGGGAGGACGACGACGCCCCGCTCACCCCGCAGCCCGGCCTCGACGACCTCGAGCGGCTGGTCGAGGAGTGCCGCGCCGCCGGGATGACCGTCGCGCTGGGCCTCCCGCCGGCCGACGCCGCCCCGGTCGAGCCCGCCGTCTCCCGGGCGGCCTACCGCATCGTGCAGGAGGCGCTGACCAACGCCGGCAAGCACGCGCCCGGCGCCCCGGTGCACGTGGCTGTCGTCCGCGAGCCCGCCCGGCTCGTCGTCCGCGTGGTCAACGGGACGCCGCTCGAGCCCGCCCGCCCCGGCTCCGGCGGCGGCTTCGGCCTCGTGGGGCTCAGCGAGCGCGTGCGCACGCTGGACGGCCGGCTCCGCACCGAGCGCCGGCTGGACGGCGGCTTCCTGGTCGAGGCGGTGATCCCGGTATGACGATCTCGGTCCTCCTCGTGGACGACGAGGAGCTGGTGCGGTTCGGGCTGCGGACCGTGCTGGAGGCGGCCGGCGACGTCACCGTCGTCGGGGAGGCCGGTGACGGGTTCGCCGCGGTGCGCGCGGTGCAGGAGCTGCGGCCCGACGTCGTCCTCATGGACGTCCGGATGCCGCGCAAGGACGGGCTGGCGGCGACGCGCGAGATCCTCGCGCTGCCCGACCCGCCGCAGGTCGCCGTCCTCACGACCTTCCACGCCGACGAGTACGTGTACGCGGCGCTGGCCGCCGGGGCCGCCGGCTTCCTGCTCAAGGACACCCCCCCGCGGGAGATCGCCGCCGCCGTCCGCGCGGTGGCCGATGGCACCGCGACGCTGTCGCCGAAGGTCACCGCCGCGCTCATCGAGTCCTACGTCGACCGGCGGGCGGCGCCGCGCCGGGCCCAGGCGCTGCGCCGGATCCGGGAGCTGTCCGACCGCGAGCGCGAGGTGCTGCAGCTGCTGGGCAGCGGCGGGTCCAACGCCGAGCTGGCCAAGCGGCTGTACGTGAGCGAGGCGACGGTGAAGACCTACGTCTCGCGGCTGCTCGCCAAGCTGGGCCTGGCCAACCGCACGCAGGCCGCCATCCTCGCCCACGAGGCCGGCCTGCTGGAGGACTGAGCCGCGTTCACGCGACCGGCCCGACCTCCAGCGGGATGCCGGTCTCGCGCTCGCTGACCTGCCACAGGACGTCGATCCGCTCCTGCAGTCCGCGCCGGCGCAGGACCGGGCGCCGCACGGCCGGGCCGTGCGAGCCGTACCGCGGCGCGTAGAGCTCCCCGCCCCGGGCACGGGGGTCGGTCGCCGCACGCAGCTGCGGCCGGACGCCCTCGAACGGCGACATCCCCGACCGCGCCGTCAGCAGCTCGAACACCGGACCCAGCCGGCCGGCGCCGCCCTCGCGCACGGCCCGCGCCTGCAGGTCGGTGCTCGTCAGCCCCGGGTGCGCGAGCAGGCTGCTCGCCGCGACGCCGGCCGCCGCGAACCGCTGCTGCAGCCCCAGCCCGAAGTGCAGGTTGGCCATCTTCGACCGCGCGTACGCGCTCCACGCCCCGTAGCCCCGTTCGAGGTGGACGTCGGCCGGGTCCAGCCGCCGGGCCCGGTGCCGGGCCGTGCTCGTCACCGTCACCACCCGCGCGGCCGGCGACCGCAGCAGCGCCGGCACCAGTCGCGCGGTCAGCGCCCAGTGCCCCAGGTGGTTGACGCCGAACTGCTCCTCGAACCCGTCGGTGGTGGTCCGCCGCGGCACCGCCATCACCCCGGCGTTGTCCACCAGCAGGTCCACGCGCTCGTGCCGGTCCAGCACACAGGTCGCGGCGGCCGCGACCGAGGAGAGGTCGCCGAGGTCCAGCGGCACCGTCTCCAGCGACGCCGCGGGGGAGCTCGCCCGGATCCGCCGCTCCGCAGCGGCCGTCCTCGCCGGGTCGCGGGCGGCGAGGACGACGTGCGCTCCTGCACCGGCCAGCGCGAGCGCCGTCTGCAGGCCCAGCCCACCGTTGGCGCCGGTCACCACCGCCGTCCGGCCGGTCAGGTCGGGGATGTCGCGCTCGGTCCAGACCATGCCCCGGCTCTCTCTACGCCACGACGACGTCGACCATCGGCACGGCCCTCAGCCGACGATCGGTCGTCACGAGCACCGCCGTCCGGACAGCTGCCAGCTCCACGTACAGCGCGTCCACCAGACGCAGCTGGTGGCGTCGAGCCCAGGCGCCGGTGACGAGAGTCTGCACGGGATGGCGATGGATCGGGGCCTCCACCACGCGACCGAGCAGCCGCGTCACCGTGTCGTCGTCCAGGTCCCCGGCGCGGTTCAGCCGCCCGAGTGCGGACAGCACTTCCGCGTCGACGTGTCCGGGCGCGTGGAGTGACTGACCGGCGAGCCGTGAGCGGACAGCGACACCCAGGGGGTTGCCCAGGAGCAGGTCCACGAACGCCGATGCGTCGAGGACCACCTCAGCCATGTCGGGTGGCCGGCTCTTCCCGCGTTGCGTCCAGGGCGGCGAGCGCGTCGTCATGCGACACCAGCAATGGCGCAGGGTCGAGCGTCGCCAACCAGGCGTCCGTCGTCCGCCCGGCCAGGTGCTGCCTGATCGCGTCCTGCGTCAGCGACGACAGGTTGATCCCCGCTGTCCGGACCGCCGCAGCCAGATCCTCGGGGAGGTAGATGTTCACCCGGGGCATACACACAAGGTACACACTGGGTCGAGCCCCGGGCCCCTACTGCCGGTCTGGTGGGTGCTCGGCGCGCCACTCGTCGAACGCCGCGAGGAACGTCTCGGCCATGTGCTGCTCGGTGAGCAGCTGGTCGCGGTCGCGCTCGTCGACCATCCGCTCGGCCAGCGCGCCGGTGTTGAACTTGATGGCGCGGAAGTAGGGGATGAACGACGACGGCTGGAACGCCCGCTTCGACGGCCGCGGTTCGGTGTCCGGGGGATCCCACGTTGCGGGCAGCGGCACCGGGTCGAGCCCGAGCGCCTCGACGGAGGCGAGGATCGGCTCGTCGTCCGAGCGGTCGGTGAAGTCCCGGGACAGCTCGTGGAACACCTCCCTGCCGTCCGGGGCCACCACGACGACGACGGGGCGGAAGATCGACGCGTCCCCGTCCCAGGCGTCGAGCGGCTTGGCCAGGCGCGAGCCGTCGGGGTCGCTGACCCACCGGTAGGGCAGGTGCCACGTGCGGTTCATCCCCAGCTGCACCTCCGGCGGGTCGGTGGAGGCGAGTACCACCTCCGCGCCGGCGTCGGCGAGGCGGGACAGCGATCGGGCCAGGCGGACCGCCTGGGCGCAGCAGTACGGCTACCAGTCGCCGCGCAGACCGATCAGCACGAGGGCAGCGCGCTCGTCGGAGCGCAGGGCCAGCAGGTCGGCGGAGTCCATCCGCCGAGCCTAGGAGGGCCCGTCCCTGCCCGCCCGGCCGGCGAGGGCGACCTCAGCTGCCGGCGCGCGCCTCCGCCCGCATCGCGACGGCGGTGAGCAGCTCCCACCGGATGGCGGAGCTGCCCGGCCGGACGGCGAGCCAGTAGAGGCCGAAGCGCCGCCGCGTCGCCGCATCGGTGGCGACGACCCGGGTCTCGCAGCTCAGCCGCGTGCCGCCGAGGGCCGGCCTCAGGCGGAACTCCATGCCGACCTTGACCCAGCCGGGCTCGGACCACTCCCGGACGCCGGCCGCGTCGAGCACGGGCGGGCGCCGGCCGCCGGTCAGCCGCCAGGCCTGCAGCACGCCTCCGAAGACGACGTGCGACGGCGGGTCGGACGCCAGCTCGGGGATGGGCACCACGTCGAGGAAGGCCCGGTCCAGGCCGCCCCGGCGGCGCCCCCTGCCCGCCAGCAGCACCGGCAGGGCCCGCGCGGCGCTGAGCAGCAGCGTGACCGGCAGCGACGAGATCCGCAGCCGGTGCAGCTCCTCCCACACCACGGACGGCGGCGCGTCGATCACCCGCGACTGTCGGGTGACGTGGTCGGCCACCGGCACGACGTCGTCGAGGTCCATGCCGCACCTCCCCCGGACCCCGGACCCCGGACCCTCAGCCCAGTGCCGCGTACACCGCCCGGACGTAGGCCTCGCTGCGGTCGGAGCCCAGGACGCCCGGCGCCATCCGGTTCATCAGGTAGGAGATCGTCAGCCGGCGGTCGAGGTCCATGACGATCAGCGACCCGCCCCAGCCGCCCCAGAAGAAGGTCCGCCCCCCGGGCACGTACGGGACGACCGGGGAGCCGAGGCAGTAGCCGATCCCGAACCGCAGCGGCACCCCGAGCACCAAGTCCACGCCGTCGGACTGCTGGTCGAAGACGAGGTCGATCGTCTCCGGTGACAGCAGCCGGACGCCGCCGGCCGTGCCGCCGAGCGACAGCACCCGCACGACCTGCAGCAGCCCGCGCGCGTTCGTGTGCCCGTTGAGCGCCCCCAGGTCGGCCCGGCGCCACTCCGGGGAGTTCGCGGCCTCCGCCGAGGAGACCGGCCCGGTGAAGGTCTTCACCACCACCGACTCCGGGTCCGGCGGCTGCGGGTCGTCGTCGGACCGCGGCGGCGGGACGACGGGCGCGATCCGGTGCCAGTCCGCCTCGCGCGCCCCGATCTGGTAGTCCGCACCCAGCGGCCGGGCGATCTCGGTCGCCACGAACTGCCGGAACGTCGTGTTGGTGATCCGCCGGACCACCTCGCCGACCAGGTGTCCCTGGTTGTTCGCGTGGTAGCCCGACGCCGTCCCCGGCTCCCACCACGGCGCCTGCGCGGCCAGCCGCTCGGTCGCCGACGGCCAGTCGTACATGTCCCGGATCGAGAACGGCCGCTCCCAACCCGAGACGCCCGACGTGTGCGACAGCAGGTGCCGCACCTCGACGTCCTTCTTCCCCCTCGCCGCGAACTCCGGCCAGTAGTCGGCGACCGGCGCGTACACGTCGAGCTCGCCGCGCTCCACCAGGAGCAGCGCGGCGAGCGCCAGGACGGTCTTCGTCGTCGACCAGCCGTTGACGATCGTGTCCTCGGTCCACGGAGTGGTCCGGTCGAGGTCGCGGTACCCGCCCCACAGGTCGACGACGGTCTCCCCGTCGAGGTCGACCGCGACCGACGCACCCAGCTCGTCCCCGTCCAGCTGCCGCTCCAGCGCCTCGCGCACCCCGGAGAACCGGTCGTCGCAGCTGCCGTGCACCTCGGCCACGGAACCTCCTCGTCCGGCACGACCCCGGTGTCGTGCGCTCCAGAGGATGAGACCACGACACGGCACCGGCACGGTCGCGGAACAGATCCCCGGGCGCCGCGCTTGGTCGCGTCGGTGGCCCGCGCCGTCTCGTGGTCGGCCACCCCAGATGCGCGCTGCCGACGACGACGTCCGCGCGCCCGCCCGACCCTTTCGAGGAGAGACGCATGGCCAGGACCTGGTTCATCACCGGCGCGTCGCGCGGCTTCGGCCGCGAGTGGACGATCGCCGCCCTGGAGCGCGGCGACACCGTGGCCGCCACCGCCCGGGACCCGCAGACCCTCGACGACCTGGTCGCGCGGTTCGGTGACGCGATCCTGCCGATCCGGCTCGACGTGACCGACCGGGACGCCGTGTTCGCCGCCGTCGCCCGGGCGCACGAGCACTTCGGCGGCCTCGACGTCGTCGTCAATAACGCCGGCTACGGCCAGTTCGGCATGGTCGAGGAGGTCTCCGAGGCCGAGGCGCGGGCGCAGTTCGACACCAACGTGTTCGGCGCGCTGTTCGTCACCCAGGCCGCGCTGCCGTACCTGCGCGCGCAGGGCTCCGGCCACGTCCTGCAGGTGAGCAGCATCGGCGGGATCAGCGCGTTCCCGAACATCGGCGTCTACAACGCCTCGAAGTGGGCGCTGGAGGCCCTCAGCCAGTCCCTCGCCGCCGAGGTCGCCGACTTCGGCGTCAAGGTGACGATCATCGAGCCGGGCGCGTACTCCACCGACTGGGGCGGCGCCTCGGCGAAGCACGCCGCCCCCGACCCGGCCTACGACACCTTCCGCGAGCAGGCCGCCGAGCAGCGGGAGGCCCGCGCGGGCAACCCGGGCGACCCCGTGGCCACCCGCGAGGCGGTCCTCCGGGTCGTCGACGCCGAGGAGCCGCCGCTGCGCGTCTTCTTCGGCGACGGCCCACTCGCCATCGCCACCCGCGACTACGAGTCCCGCCTGGCCACCTGGCGGGAGTGGGAGCCGGTGTCCATCGCCGCCCACGGCAGCCCGGCCTGACCCGCTCCCCCCTCTGCCGCGTACTGGGTGATCACCTCGGGCCGAGCGGGGCCTCGCACGACACGAGGCCCCGCCGGACCCGAGGTGATCAGCTGCGGGACGCTCAGGCGTCGAGACCCCAGGACACGATCGTGTGCGGGTGGATGCGGATGAGGGCCTCGCCGGCCGCCGGCTCGACGACCTCCACCTCCCCCTGCACGGTCACGCAGCGGGGGCGCCACGGCGGCAGGACGTCGTCGACCACGAACGCCGCCCGCGGGTTGGCCCGCGCGTTGCGGTACTTGCGCGTCGAGGCGAAGTCGCGGCCGGTGACGTCGATGGTGCCCCGCTCGGCGTCGTAGCTCCACCCGACCGGCACGACGTGCGGCTGCCCCGACGCGTCGGCCGTGGCCAGCCGCCCGAGCCGTCGCTCGCCCAGCAGGTACGCCAGCTCCGCGTCGCTGAAGCGCGCGGTCGCCCGGACCGGCGCCGGCATCACCGGACCGCCCGCGGCAGCAGCGGGACCAGCACCGCGGCGACGGAGAGGTGCAGCGCCACCAGGACGGCGACCGACGTCGTGCCCCGCCCCGAGGACAGCGGCCCCGCGAGGGACAGCACCAGGACCGCGAGGGCCACGGCACGCCAGACGGGCACCGCGCGGCGGGCCGACCGCAGGAGGACGCCGAGCAGGGCCGTGCCCAGGAGGCCGGCCACGGCGGCGGCCAGCACGACCGCGGCCGCTCCCACCGCCTGCTCGTGCCGTCCCGTGGTGACGCGGACGTCGGCGCCGAGGAGCAGCACCGCCACCGTCCACACGAGCGCAGCCGCGGCCGCACCGCCTAGAACGGTCAGGACCGCTGCACCCACGGTCAGGTGCTGTCGCGTGGTCGTCGGAGAGGGAGTCGAGGGGGTCATGGCACGCTCCTCCACATCTAGTTCGTTAGGCTCCTAACGAGATCCACGGAGGTTAGGCGCCTAACCTTCTCGGCCACAAGAGGAGAGCGCATGGACCTCGCCTGCGCCCAGCGGGTCAACGACGCGGTCCGCGCGCTCGCGATGCGCCACCGGGCCGTCGCGGCGCAGCTGCTGGCACCGCTGGGCCTGCACCCGGGTCAGGAGGTGCTGCTCCTCGAGCTGCACGCGCACGGGCCGCGCACCCAGGTCCAGCTCGCGGTGGCCAGCGGCTGCGAGCCCCCCACCATCACCGGCAGCGTCCGCCGGCTGGAGGCCGCCGGACTCGTCGTCCGCCGGCCGTCCCCCACCGACGGCCGGGTCACCATCGTCGAGCTCTCCGACCGGGCACGGTCCCTGATGCCCGCCCTCGAGGCGGCCTGGTGCGAGCTGGCCGAGCGGACGCTGGCCGCGGCGTCCACCGACGCCGACCGGCTCACCGCCCTGCTCGGCGGCCTCGCCGCGGGCCTGCAGCCGGACCGGTGAGCGACCCCGGCCATCCGCGTCGTCCGCCGTCCGTCGTGCGAGGGACCGCCACTTCGCAGCGGTGAGTGACAGGAGAGTCACCGCTCGTGGAAGATGTGCGGAACGCATCCGTCTGTAGTGGCGCTTCCGGCGACTCACGATGCCGGTCTGACGGACAGGGACGTCCAAGGGGAGGGCGCGTGGCGCACGGGGGCTCGGAGGCGGAGCGGCAGGTCGCCCGCCTGCTGCGGACGGCACGCCGCAAGCTCGACCTCAGCGCGGCGTTCCTCAGCCGGATCGACGAGACCACGCGCACGGTGCAGGTCGTCGACTCGGTGCTCCCGGAGATCTACGCCGGCTACTCGGGTCCGCGCGAGAGCGGCTTCTGCCTCGCCGTCGTCGAGGGGCGCCTACCCCAGGTCATGCCCGACGCCCGCGCCGTCCCCGAGGCCGTGCGACTGCACCCGGCCGACCTGCCGCAGGTCCGCGGGCACGTCAGCGTCCCCGTGGTCCTCAGCGACGGCGCCGTCTACGGCACGTTCTGCGCCTTCGGCCTCACCACCGACCCCGAGGTCTCCCCGCGGGACCTGGCCCTCATGGAGGTGCTCGCCGACGCCGCGGCGCTGGTGATCGAACCCCAGGTCCGGCTCGAGCAGCGGCGGGCCGCGGTCAGCGACCGCCTCGCGCCGGTGGTGTCCGCCGGCGGCCCGGACGTCGTCCTGCAGCCCATCGTCAGCCTCTGCTCCGGCGCCCGCGTCGGCGCCGAGGCGCTCAGCCGCTTCCCCGCCGAGTGGGGCCGTACGCCCGACGTCGTCTTCGACGAGGCCCACGGCATCGGGCAGGGGCACCGCCTGGAGCTGCTCGCCCTCCGCCGCGCCGCGGCGCTGCTGGACGAGGTGTCCGGCTACGTGTCGATGAACGTCTCACCGCAGACCGTGGTGACGCCGGCGTGCGTCGACCTGCTCGCCGGCCTGCCGCTCCACCGCGTGGTCCTGGAGCTCTCCGAGCACGAACCGGTCCGCGACTACGCCGCCCTCGGCGCGGCGCTGGCCCCGCTGCGGGCCCGCGGCATGCGGCTGGCCATCGACGACGTCGGCGCGGGCTTCTCCTCGCTGCGGCACATCGTGGTCACCGCCCCCGACGTCATCAAGATGGACCGCAGCATCGTCAGCGGCGTCGACTCCGACCCGATCCTCGCCAGGCTCGCCCGGTCGCTGGTCGACTTCGCGCACGGCGTCGACGTCTCCGTCGTCGCCGAGGGCGTGGAGACGGCGGCCGAGCACGCCGTCCTGCAGACCCTCGGCGTGGACGGCGGCCAGGGGTGGTTCTTCGGCCGGCCGGCACCCGCCGACACGCTGGTCGACGAGGGCGCGGTGCAGGCACCCGGGGTCACGCGCCTGCCCGCCTGAGGACGCCGCAGGGCCCGGCGGCGACACGCCGCCGGGCCCTGCGGGACGCGGGAGCGGCCCCCTCCAGGGCACCGCCCCGAACGTGCGAGGGGTGGGGAGGGGTCCTCCGTTCAGCTGGCGCGCAGCGTCGGGTAGTCGGTGTAGCCCTCGGCGCCCGGCGCGTAGAACAGGTGCGCCTTCGGCTCGTTCTCCGGGTGCTGCCCGGCCCAGCGCTCGACGAGGTCGGGGTTGGCGATGACCGCCCGGCCGACGGCCACGACGTCGGCGTGCGCGGAGTCGACGAGCGCCACGGCCTCCTCGCGGGTGGTCACCGAGCCGAAGCCGCTGTTGATCATCAGCGGGCCGTCGAAGCGCCGCCGCAGCTCCTGCACCAGGTCACCGGCCGGCTCGCGGTGCAGCACCGAGAGGTAGGCCAGCCCCAGCGGGCGCAGCTGGTCGACGAGCGCGCCGTACGTGGCCAGCACGTCGGCGCGGTCGGTCTCGTAGGCGTCCTGGATGTCGTGCTCCGGTGAGATCCGCAGCCCGACGCGGCCGGCGCCGATGGCCTCGGCCACCGCCGTGACGACCTCGACGGCGAAGCGGGCGCGGTTCTCCGGCGAGCCGCCGTACTCGTCGTCGCGGACGTTGGACGCCGGCGACAGGAACTCGTGCAGCAGGTAGCCGTTCGCGCCGTGGATCTCCACGCCGTCCAGGCCGGCCTCGACGGCGCGCTCGGAGGCGCGGACGAAGTCCTGCACGGTCGCGCGCACCTCGTCGGCGGTCAGCGCGTGCGGCACCGGGTAGGGCTGCTTGCCCTTCTCGGTGTGGCCGGCGCCGTCGATGGCGATGGCGCTGGGGGCGACGACGCGGTGGCCGCCGTTGACGTCGGGGTGGGTCACCCGGCCGCCGTGCATGACCTGCACGACGACCTTGCCGCCGCGGGCGTGGACGGCGTCGGCGACGCGGCGCCAGCCCTCGACCTGCTCGTCGGTGACGATGCCGGGCTGGCCGACGAAGGCCTGGCCCTCGATGTCCGGGTAGGTGCCCTCGGTGACGATCAGGCCGAGCGAGGCCCGCTGCGCGTAGTAGTCGACGACGAGGTCACCGGGGACACCGGACGCCCCGGACCGCATGCGGGTCAGCGGCGCCATCGCGACGCGGTTCGCCAGCTCGATGTCGCCCAGGGTCACGGGTGAGAAGAGGTCCACGGGGAGTTCCGACACCGCAGCGGCCCGCGCCATTCCGCGGTGCGACCGGCCTCACTGCCCGGCGACGGCGCGGGCCGCGTCGACGACGAGGGACGGCGGCCGGCTGAGGGCCCACCGGGTCCGGCCCGGTGCCGCGGGCTCGACAGCAGCGACGCAGGGGCCACGGGCACACTCCGGTGGACGAACAGTCGCCCATGCCACCCGTCGAGGAGGACACCGTGACGTTGCCGTCCGCCGTCGAGGGCTGGGCCCCCGGACCGGTGACCGACTCCGCCCTGGTCGACCCGGGCCCCGCGACGGCCTTCGCCGCCGTCCTCGACCAGCCCTCCCCCGTCCGCGACGACGGCGACCCGCTGCCCCCCGGCTGGCACTGGTTCAGCTTCCTCGACCGCCCGGCCACCGCCGCGCTCGGCGAGGACGGGCACCCGCGCGAGGGCCACTTCCTCCCGCCGATCCCGCACCGCCGCCGCATGATCGCCGGTGGGCGGATGGAGGTCGCCGCGCCGCTGCGGGTCGGTGCCAGCGTCACCCGCACCTCCTCGCTGACCCGGTGCGCGCCGAAGAACGGCCGCAGCGGCGAGATGCTGCTTGTGACCGTGCGCAGCGAGTACCGGGAGGCCGGGCGGCTGCTGCTCACCGAGGAGCAGGACGTCGTCTACCGGTCCCAGCAGGCGGGCTCGTCCCCGGCTCCGGCCGGTGCCGGGTCCCCGGTCCCGGAGGACGCCGCCCTGCCCGCCGTCGAGGTGCTCCCCGACGAGGCGCTGCTCTTCCGCTTCAGCGCACTGACCTACAACGCGCACCGCATCCACTACGACCGGCCCTACGTCACCGGCGTCGAGGGCCACCCCGGCCTGGTGGTGCACGGACCGCTGCTCGCCCTGCTGCTGCTCGAGGTCCCGCGCCGGCACCTCCCCGACCGGGCCGTCGCCTCCTTCACCCACCGGCTGACCCGCCCCGCGTACGCCGGCACCCCGGTGCGCGCGACCGGCCGGGCCGACGGCGACCGCCTCGAGCTGACCGCCGCCGCGCGCGGGGCGGCCGCGTCGGTCACCGGGACGGCGACGCTGTCCTGAGCCCGCGGCACCGGTGCACCGGGTGCCGACCCGGGGCGCCGTCGTCGCGAACCGGCCGGGTCAGGCGGCCGGTGAGCGGTCCCGGTTGACCAGGATGGCCAGCTGCGTGCGGGTGCGGACGTCGAGGCGGCGCATCGACGCCGTGAGGTGGCTCTTCACCGTTGCCAGGCTCAGGAACAGCCGGCGGGCGATCTCCTCGTTGCTCATCCCCTGCGCCACCAGCTCGGCGACCTCGCGCTGCCGCTCGGTGAGCCGGTCCAGCACCCGTCCCGCGGGCGCCGGCCGCTCCCGCGGCGTGGTCAGGTACTGCACGAGCCGGTTCGTCGCCGTGGGGTCGAGCGCGGCCTCGTGCCGGGCCAGCGCCCGCACGCCGTCGACCAGCCGCTGCGCGTCCGACCGGCGGGGCAGGTAGCCGCGCACGCCGGCCTGCAGGATCTCCACGAGCTCCGGCTCGGACTCCGTCCCCGGCTCGGCGAGGACGAGCACCGCGGTGTCCTGCCGGCACAGGTCGCGCAGCAGCGGCAGGGCGGCGCCGGCGACCAGGCCCTGCCGGACGACGACGACCACCTTCGACCGCGCGCCGTCGGCCGCCTCGAGCGCCTCGGGCAGGTGGCTGGTCTCCGCGACGACGGCCATGTCGGGTTCGGCCTCCAGGACCTCGCGCATGCCGATGCGGAAGACCTCCTGGTCCTCGCAGAGCAGGACGCACACCAGCGTCGTCGGCGGCCGCGCCGCGTGCAGCGCGCGCGGGGCCGGTCGGGCAGACCCCCGGGGCGGCGGCGGCCGCATCGTGCCACTCGGGTGTGTGCGGCCCCCCGTCTCCCCGGGCCCCCGCTGGTGCGGTGGCCTGAGCCCGGGCCCCGTGCCGAACACCTCGTTCCCCATGTCGCCCCCTGCTGCCGGCTCTCCGTGCGTGCGCGTGGCGAGTCGACGTTCCGACACCCGTCCGTCTACTCCGGACCCAACCGACTGTAGTGGTGCACCAGCGAGTTGCGCCCGGTCATGTTGTCGCGTGCTGCCACCCCCGACACCCAGCGTTCTCCCGGCGGGCCCGTATCGGAACCCCTTTCCGCGCGCGGGCTGAGCGCAGGCGCAGCTCAGGGTCGGACCTCACGCCCGACCGAGCGCACGGGCGGCTCAGCCCTCGACCGGCAGCACACCGGCCCCGGGCTGGGTGGCCCGGTGGACGTGGATCGCCAGCTGTGTCCGGTCGCGGAGGTTGAGGCGGCGCAGCGCCACCGTGATGTGGCCCTTGACGGTGGCCCGGCTCAGCTGCAGGCGGGCGGCGATCTCGGCGTTGCTGAGCCCCTCGGCCACGAGCTCGGCCACGGCCTGCTGCCGCGCGGTCAGCGGGTTCTGCCCGGCGCGGTGGCCGTCGCCGTCCCGTTCGCCGTCGAGCCGGGTCAGCAGCTCCCCGGTGACGCTGGGGTCGAGGACGGTCTCGCCGCGGGCCACCGCGCGCACGTACTCGATGAGGCGCTGCGAGCTGACGGCCGCGTGCACGTAACCCCGTGCACCGGCCCGGAGCGCGTCGACGGCGTCGCTGCCGACGCAGGCCTCGCCGAGCAGGACGACGCGGGTGCCCCGGCTGCTCAGCGTCCGCACGAGGTCCTGCACGCCGGGCCCCTGGGCGTCCAGCCCCAGCAGCACGACGTCCGGGCGGCTGCTGGCGGCCAGCGACCGCGCCTCGTCGACGTCGGCGGCCTCGGCCACGACGGCCAGGTCGGGCGCCTGGCGCAGGACGGTGCGCAGGCCGTGCCGCAGCACCTCGTGGTCGTCGCAGACCAGCACCCGGACCGGCGACCCGGTACCGGTCACGACGACACGGTCGGGGTCGTGGTCCGGTCCGCCGTCCATGTCCGTGTGCTCCGCTCCGTCCTCCGAGGCGCGAGTCGCCAGGTCAGATGGGCGAAGTTAGGGGGTGGGACCACCGATCGCCACCGTTGGCGGCGAGGCGGCGGCCCAACTCCCGGCGAGTTCATACCCGGGTAGGGGGCCGACCCACTACCCGAGCGGGGGGTGGGCATCCCCGAGGTCCGGGACCTCGCTCCCCGGGGAGGTGCCGCCCGGGCCCCGAGGAGGGCGTCGCGGTCCCCGCGACGGGGGTGGTCGTGCGCCCCCGTCCCCCTCCGGACCTGCCCGGAAGGCGACGGATGGCCGGTGTCCGGGGGGCTCGCGCCGACCTAGCGTCGATCGCACCCCCTCCGCCCCACCCGGGCCGTGACGATGCTGGAGACCCCGTGCACCAGACGATGATCATCGCGAAGATGGCGCCGGCCGACGCCGACGACGTCGCCGCCGTCTTCGGCCGCTACGACGCGACCTCGATGCCCCACGAGATCGGCGTCCGCAACCGGTCCCTCTACACGTTCCACGACATCTACGTGCACCTCATCGACTTCGACCGGCCGCCGCCGGAGGCGATGCGGATCGCCCAGTCGCTGCCGGCCTTCCGCGCCGTGAGCGAGGACCTCAAGCCCTACATCGAGGCCTACGACCCGAACTGGCGCTCACCGCAGGACGCGATGGCCCGCCGCTTCTACCACTGGACCTCGTCCACCGAGTGATGGTCCTCCGGGCGGTGCGTCCGCCCGGGTGGCCGAGAGGCACGCCATGACACGTTCGTCAGCGACCCCGGCTCCGGCCGTCCCCGCCCCGTCCGGGCCGGTGGGCTGGGTCTCCTGCCCCGCCTGCGGGTGGCTGCTCTACCGCCGGCGGCTCGACCGGGACCTCAACGTCTGCCCCGAGTGCGACCACCACCTGCGGCTGAGCGCCCGCGCCCGCATCGACCTGCTGGTCGACCCGGACAGCTTCGAGGAGACCGCCTTCCCACCGGGTGCGCCCGACCCGCTGGCCTTCACCGACCTGCGCGACTACCCCGACCGGCTGGAGGAGGCCGCCCGCCGCTCCGGCGAGTCGGAGGCCGTCGTCGTCGGCACCGCCCGCATCGGCGGCGCCGAGGTCGTCGTCGCCGTCATGGACTTCGCCTTCCTCGGCGGCAGCATGGGCGTGGAGGTCGGCCGCCGGGTGAGCGGTGCGGCGGAGCTGGCCCTCGAGCGCAGCGTTCCCCTGGTCAGCGTCTGCGCCAGCGGCGGTGCCCGCATGCAGGAGGGCGTCTTCTCCCTCTTCCAGATGGCCCGCGTCAGCCAGGCGTACGGCCGGCTCCGCGAGGCGGGGCTGCTGTCGGTGTGCGTGCTCACCGACCCCACCTACGGCGGCGTCTCGGCGTCCTTCGCCACGCTCGCGTCGGTCCTCGTCGGCGAGCGCGGCGCGCACGTCGGCTTCGCCGGCCCGCGCGTGGTGCAGGAGACGATCCGCGCCGAGCTGCCCCCCGACTTCCAGACCGCCGAGTTCCTCCTGGCGCACGGCCTGGTCGACCGCGTGGAGAGCCGCGCGGAGATCCGGCCGCTGCTCGTCCGGCTGCTCGCCCTGCACGGGGCCGGCACCCCGGGCGACGCCGGGCAGGCCGGTAGGACCCCGGACGACGGGGCCGAGGACGGGACCCACGACGGCAGCGAGGACCGGGCGGCCGAGGACGTCGAGCAGGACGTCGACCAGGGGGCCGACCCCTGGGACGTCGTGCAGCGGGCGCGGGTCGCCGAGCGGCCGACGACGCTGGACTACCTGCACACCGCGTTCGACGACTTCGTCGAGCTGCACGGTGACCGCGCGTTCGCCGACGACCGCGCCGTCGTCGGCGGGGTGGCCTCCATCGGGGGCCGCACGGTCGTCGTCGTCGGCCACGAGAAGGGCCACACCGTCCGCGAGCGGGTGGCCCGCGACTTCGGGATGCCGCACCCCGAGGGCTACCGCAAGGCGATGCGGCTGTTCGACCACGCCGAGTCCTTCGGCCTGCCGGTCGTCACCCTCGTCGACACCCCCGGCGCCCACCCCGGCCCGGAGGCCGAGGAGCGCGGCCAGTCGCACGCCATCGCCGAGACGATCATGCGCAGCAGCCGGCTGCGGGTCCCGGTCGTGGCCGTGGTCACCGGGGAGGGCGGCAGCGGCGGCGCGCTCGCGCTGTGCACCTCCGACCGGCTGCTGGTGCTGGAGAACGCGTACCTGTCGGTCATCAGCCCGGAGGGGTGTGCCGCCATCCTGTGGCGGACGGCGGTGGCCGCACCGACCGCCGCCCGCGCGATGCGGCTGGGCGCGGCCCACCTGCAGGCCTCGGGGATCGCCACCGCCGTGGTCCCCGAGCCGCCGGGCGGCGCCCACACCGACCCCGCCGCCGCGGCCCGCCTGCTGCGGCAGGCCCTCGTCCGCGAGCTCGACGACGTCTGCCGCCTGGACGTGGCCACGCTGCGCGACACCCGCTTCCGGCGGCTGTCGCGCATCGGCGGGGACGACGGCCGGGCGCTGCAGCCGGTGGGGAGCTGACCGTGACCGCCAGCGAGCTCACCCCCCGCAGCGGCGCCCCGGGCGCGGCACCCGAGACCGACCTGCGCGACGAGGTCGTGGCCCTGGCCCGCGCGCTCCCCGGCGAGCTGCGCCGGCTCACCGTGCGCGACGGCGACCGGGCGATCGAGGTCGAGTGGGCCGCCGAGTCCGCCGCGGCCGGCACCGCCTCCCCGGCGGGCGCCGCGCCGGTGCGCACCGTCGCCGTCGGCGGTGCCGACCCGGGCCCGGACGACGGGGTGGCCGAGGAGGACACGGCGGGCACCACCGCCGTCCGGTCCCCCTTGGTCGGCACGTACTACGCCGCCCCCTCGCCGGGAGCCGACCCCTTCGTCCGCGTGGGCGACGAGGTCGAGCCGGGCCAGACCGTCGGGATCGTCGAGGCGATGAAGCTGATGAACCCGATCGTCGTCGACGAGGCCGGCGTGGTGGCCGAGGTGCTCGTCGGCGACGCCGAGTCCGTCGAGTACGACCAGGTCCTGCTGCGCCTGCGACCGGCGGGGTGGGGCCGGTGATCGACCGCCTGCTCATCGCCAACCGCGGCGAGATCGCCGTCCGCATCGCGCGGGCCTGCCGGGAGCTCGGCATCGAGGTGGTCGCCGTCCACTCGACCTCCGACCGCAACTCGGCCGTGGTCGCCCTCGCCGACGAGACCGTGCACATCGGGCCGCCCGCGCCCCGGCGCAGCTACCTGCACGTGCCCAACATCGTGGAGGCGGCCCTGCGCTCCGGCGCCGACGCGATCCACCCGGGCTACGGCTTCCTCTCCGAGGACCCGGACTTCGCCGAGATCTGCGCCGCCGAGGGGCTGACCTTCGTCGGGCCGCCGCCGGCGGTCATGCAGCAGATGGGCAACAAGGCCACGGCGCGCCGGCTCATGGCCGACGCCGGCCTGCCGCTGCTGCCCGGCGTCGTCGAGCCGGTCCGCACGGCCGACGAGGGCCGGGAGATCGCCGCCCGGATCGGCTACCCGGTGATCATCAAGGCCGCGGCCGGCGGCGGCGGTCGGGGGATGACCGTGGTGTCGGCCGAGCCGGACTTCGAGTACGCGTTCACCGCCACCCGGGCCACCGCCCGCGCGGTGTTCCGCGACCCGACCGTCTACGTCGAGCGGTACCTGCCCCGCGCGCGGCACGTGGAGGTGCAGGTCCTCTGCGACAGCCACGGCAACGGCGTCTCCCTGGGCGAACGGGACTGCTCCCTGCAGCGGCGGCACCAGAAGCTGCTGGAGGAGGGCCCGGCCGGCCACCTCACGCCCGAGCAGCGGACCGAGCTGGGCCGGCTGGCGGTCCACGGCGCGCTGTCGGTCGGCTACACCGGCGCCGGCACGATGGAGTTCCTCGTCGACGGCTCCGGCAACGCGTACTTCATGGAGATGAACGCCCGGATCCAGGTCGAGCACCCGGTCACCGAGCTGCTCACCGGCATCGACCTCGTCCGCGAGCAGATCCTCGTCGCGGCCGGCCGGCGGCTGCCGTTCCGGCAGGAGGACGTCGTCCCCCGCGGCGCGGCGATCGAGTGCCGGATCAACGCCGAGGACCCCACGCGCGGCTTCGCCCCGGCCCCCGGCCGGCTCGACGTCCTGCAGGTCCCCGACGGGCCGTGGACCCGGTTCGACACCGGCTACCGCCAGGGCGACACGGTCAGCCCGGACTACGACTCGCTGCTCGGCAAGCTCGTCGTCTGGGCGCCGGACCGCGACCAGGCCATCCGCCGCATGGACCGGGCGCTGGCCGAGATGCGGGTCGAGGGCCCGGGCGTGCACACCACGATCGCCCTGCACCGGGCGCTGCTGCGCGACCCCGACGTCGTCGCCGACCGCCACGACGTCCAGTTCCTGGACCGGGCGCTGCCCGAGGTCCTCGCCCGGGCGGCGGACCTGACCGACTCCCCCGCGCCCGGTCTGCCGACCGCGCGCGGCTCCCTCTCCCTCGTCCAGACCCCGGTCGAGGAGACCCAGCCCGACGGCTCCACCTCTACGGAAGGACAGATCCCGTGTCAGACACGACCTTCACTCTCGACGACCTGATGGCCCTGCTCAGCGAGAAGACCGGCCTGCCGGCGTCCGCGCACACCACCGACCCGGACGCGCACTTCGCCGACATCGGCCTGGACTCGCTGGCCTTCCTCTCCATGCAGACCGAGCTGCAGGAGCGCTTCGGGGCCGAGATGTCCAGCGAGAACCCGGACGACCACACGCTCGGCGACATCGTCGCGACGGTCAACGCGGCCGTCTCCCGCCCGGCCGGGATGGCCTGAGAGGGGAGAAGGACCTCCCTGCCCACCCCCTCTACACCCCGAGGAGCTCACCGATGAGCAGCACCACCGAGCCGGGCACGCAGACCGCCGGCCACACCGACAACTCGATCTACATCGACGCCCCGATCGACCACGTCTGGCAGATGACCAACGACCTGCCCACGTGGCCGGACCTGTTCACCGAGTACGCCGAGGTCGAGATCCTCGAGTCGACCGACACGTACTTCAAGTTCCGGCTCACGATGCACCCGGACGACAACGGGAAGGTCTGGAGCTGGGTGTCCGAGCGCACCCTCGACCCGGCGACCCACGAGGTGACCGCCCGCCGCGTCGAGCCCGGGCCCTTCGAGTTCATGGACATCCGCTGGACCTACGCCCCCGAGGGCAGCGGCACCCGGATGCGCTGGATCCAGGACTTCCGGATGCGCCCGCAGGCGCCGATCGACACCGAGGGCATGACCCGGCGGATCGACGGCAACTCCAAGATCCAGATGGGGATCATCAAGGAGAAGGTGGAGGCGGCCGCCGGGAACCCGGAGCCGGCGCGGTGACCGGCCGTCCCGGGGTCGCCGTCGTCATCGCGGGCGAGAGCGGCGCCCGCGCCGGCGCGGTCGACGCCTGGCTCGGCGACGAGCCGGCCCGGGAGGTCGTGAGCGAGGCCTCGGCGGTCGTCGGGCGGGACGTGGCCGACTGGTGGCGCGACCCGCTGAACCTCTCCGACCCGGTGGCGGCGCACGTCGAGGTCGTGGTCAGCGGGGTCGCGGGCTTCCGCAGCCTGGCCGCCCGCGGCCTGCGGCCGGTCGTCGTCGCCGGGCACGGCGTCGCCGAGTACGCGGCCCTGGTCGTCGCCGGCGCACTGCCACTCGACCAGGTCGTGGAGCTCGTGCACTGGCGCGCCGAGCTGCTGTCGCTGTCGCCGCGCCCGTCCTGCGCGGGCATGGCCGCCGTCGTCGGGCCGCGTGCCGGCGACGTCGCCCGGGCCGTCGTCGCCGACCTCGGCGGCACGGGGGCGCTGTCGGTGGCGTCGGTCGACGGACCCGCGCAGGTCGTGCTCTCGGGCCGGTGCGAGGAGCTGGCCCGGGCGCGGGAGGCCGTCCTCGCCGCCGGGCTGGACCTGGTCCGGCTGCCCGGGCGCGCCGCCTGCCACGGCCCGCTGATGGAGCCGGTCGCCCGGCACCTCGCCCCCGCGTTCGCCGACCTCGAGTGGTCCGAGCCCGACGTGCCGGTGGTGCCCAATGCCGACGGCCGGCCCACGCGCGACCCCGAGCACCTGGCCCGGTGCCTGCGCGACCACCTCACCTCGCCGGTGCAGTGGGAGGCCACGTCCCGCGCGCTGGTCGAGGCCGGCGCCACCACCGTCGTCGAGATCGCCCCCGTCCCCGTCCTGGGCCCCCTGGTCCGCCAGGTCGTCCCCGACCTCCCCGTACAGCTCGCCGCGGGACCCGGCGCGCCGCTGCCGACCGACCGACCGGAGCCCGCGGCCGCGGGCCCGGCCCCCACCGGAGGAAAGACATGACCACCATCCAGCACGCCCCGTCCGCCGTGCACGTCGGGCCGACGGTGTCCCGCGCCGAGGCGCCGCCCAACCGCCGGCGTGGCGGTGACATCCGCGTCCTGCTCTCCCCCACGAGCGTCGGTTCCACCGCCGGCTTCATGGGCACGCTCACCCTCGAGCCGGGAGAGGTCGTCACCGAGCACTGGCACCCGTACTCGGAGGAGTTCCTCTACTGCCAGACCGGCGACGTCCTGGTCACGCTGAACGGCGAGGAGCGGCGGCTGACCGCCGAGTCCGCCGTCCACATCCCCATCGGGGTCCGGCACCGGATCGTCAACGACACCTCGACGACGGCGTTCTTCGTGTTCCTCTGCGGCCCGCTGGCCCCGCGGCCGGAGCTGGGCCACGTCGACACCGAACTCGCCCCGGGCGTGCGGTGAGCGCGGACCGTCGCCGGGTCGTCGTCACCGGGATCGGCGTCGTCGCGCCCGGGTCGGTCGGCCGCGAGGCGTTCTGGGACATGATCACGGCGGGGCGGACGGCGACCCGGCGGATCACGTTCTTCGACCCCAGCCGCTTCCGGTCGCAGGTGGCCGCCGAGGTCGACTTCGACCCGCGCGCGCTCGGCCTGAGCGCCCACGAGGTGTACCGCAACGACCGCTTCGTGCAGTTCGCGATGGTGGCCGCCGACGAGGCGGTCGCCGACAGCGGGCTGCGGCTGGGCGTGGGCGACGCGCCGGACGCCCCGGAGCCCGAGCGGGTCGGGGTCACCCTCGGCAGCGCCGTCGGCGCGACCATGCGGCTGGAGAACGAGTACGTCAACGTCAGCGACGCGGGCAGCCACTGGCTGGTCGACCCGCGCTACGCCTCGCGGTTCCTGCACCAGGCCCTCGTGCCCAGCTGCGGCGCCACGGAGCTCGCGGTGCGCTTCAAGGCGCAGGGCCCGGCGACGGTGGTCTCCACCGGCTGCACCTCCGGCATCGACGCGGTGGGGTACGGCAGCCAGCTGGTGGAGGACGGCGACGCCGACGTCGTGATCGCCGGCGCCAGCGACGCGCCCATCTCCCCGATCTCGATGGCCTGCTTCGACACCATCCGGGCGACCACGGCCAACAACGCCGACCCCGAGCACGCCTCGAAGCCCTTCGACGCCCGCCGCGACGGCTTCGTGATGGGCGAGGGCTCCGCGGTGCTGGTCCTCGAGGAGCTCGAGCACGCCCAGCGCCGCGGGGCGGAGATCTACTGCGAGGTCACCGGCTACGCCAACCGCTGCAACGCCTTCCACATGACCGGGCTGCGCCCCGACGGCGTGGAGATGGCCGAGGCGCTGGACCAGGCGCTCTCCCAGAGCCGGATCGACGGCGCGGAGGTCGGCTACGTCAACGCCCACGGCTCGGGGACCAAGCAGAACGACCGGCACGAGACGGCCGCGGTCAAGCTCAGCCTCGGCCAGGCCGCCTACAAGGTGCCGATGAGCTCGCTGAAGTCGATGGTCGGGCACTCCCTCGGCGCGATCGGCTCCATCGAGATCGCCGCCACCGCACTCGCCGTGCAGCGCCAGGTCGTGCCGCCGACGGCCAACTACGAGGTGCCCGACCCCGAGTGCGACCTCGACTACGTGCCCAAGACCGCCCGCGACCACAAGGTCGACGTCGCCGTCTCCGTGGGCAGCGGGTTCGGCGGATTCCAGTCGGCCATCGTGCTGGCCAAGCCCGACAGGAGGGCCTCATGACAGCCGACCCGACCGTCCTCAGCGAGGAGGGGGTCGTCGCCGAGGTGGCCGGCCCCGCCCGCGACACCGCACCCACGGGCCGCGCCATCATCCCGGACCGGCGCGGGCGGACGACGCGGCTGCTGGTCACCGGCATCGGCGTCGTCGCTCCCACCGGCATCGGCGTCGAGGAGCACTGGCGCTGCGTGCTGCGCGGGGAGCTGCGGGTGCGCCCGATCGAGGGCTTCGACCCCTCGAAGTACGGCATCTCCCTGGCCGGGCAGGTGCACGACTTCGACCCCGACCAGTACGTCGCCTCCCAGCTGAAGGTGCAGACCGACCGCTGGACCTGGATGTCGCTGGCGGCGGCCACGCTGGCCGCCGAGGACGCCGGCTACGTGCCGCCGGAGGAGGCCTACGCGACCTCGGTGTTCCTGGCCGCGGGCTCGGGGGGCAACGAGTTCAGCCAGCACGAGATCCAGGGGCTGTGGGCCAAGGGGCCCAAGTCGGTGGGCGCCTACCAGTCGATCGCCTGGTTCTACGCGGCCAGCACCGGCCAGGTGTCGATCCGCGACGGCTACAAGGGGCCCTCGGGCGTCGTCGTCAGCGAGGGCGCCGGCGGGCTGGACAGCATCGGCTGGGCGCGGCGCGTGGCGCGCCGCGGCACCCCCGCCGTGCTCGTCGGCGGCACCGAGGCCGGCATGACGCCGTACGCGCTGCTGTGCCAGGCGACCAGCGGGCGGCTGTCGACCGCCACCCGCCCCGAGGACGCCTACAAGCCCTTCGACCGGCGGGCCAACGGCCACGTCGTCGGCGAGGGCGGCGCCATCCTGCTGGTCGAGGAGGCCGACGCCGCGCGGGCCCGCGGTGCGCAGCACGTGTGGGGCGAGGTCGTCGGCTACGGCGCCACGCACGACGCCCACCACCACGAGGACGCCGCCCCCGACGCCACCCAGTACGCGCGGGCCATCCGCATCTCGCTGGCCGACGCCGGCGTGCGGCCGGAGGACGTCGACCTGGTGGTGGCCGACGGCGCCGGCGTGCCGGAGCTCGACGCGCTGGAGGCGCAGGCGATCACGGGCGTGTTCGGGGAGCACGGCGTGCCGGTGACGGCGCCGTCGAGCTGGACCGGCCGGCTGATGGCCGGCGGGTCGGCGCTCAACGTGGCGACCGCCCTGCTGGCGATGCGTGACGGCGTGATCCCGGCGACCGGCAACGTCGACGAGCCGGTGGCCGAGTACGGGCTGGACCTCGTGCGGGAGAACCGCGAGGGCGAGCTCGACGTCGTCGTCGTCCTGGCCCGCGGCTTCGGGGGCTTCAACAGCAGCCTCGTGCTGCGCCGGCACCGGCCCGAGGAGGACCCGACGTGACGGCCGGGGACGCCGCCGTCCGGACGATGCTGCGGATGCGGACGCGGGAGGGCTGCGAGGCGGCGTTCGAGGCCGCCTGGCGCCGCGCCGCCGCGGAGATCAGCCAAGTACCGGGCAACGTGCGGCAGGAGCTGGTGAGGGACGCCGACGACCCCCGCACCTTCGTCATCGTCAGCGACTGGACCGACCGGGCCGCGGTCGACGGGTTCGGCCGCAGCAGCGCCCGCGAGACGCTGACCGAGGCGCTGCGCGACCTGCGCGAGGACGCGGCCCGCAACACCTACGAGGTGCTGGCCGTGGTCCCCGGCGTGGGCCGCGCGGAGGGGGCGGCATGACGGCGGCGCCGGAGGCCGGCACCCCGGCGGCCGTGCGGACCCTGCTGCGGATGCGCGCGCAGGAGGGCCGCGAGGCCGCGTTCGAGGCCGCCTGGCGGCAGGCCGCCGCGGAGATCAGCCGGGTGCCGGGCAACCTGCGCCAGGAGCTGATGCGCGACGAGGCCGACCCGCGCTGGTTCGCCATCGTCAGCGACTGGACCGACCGGGCGTCGGTGGACGCCTTCGGCCGCAGCGCCGCCCGCGAGACGCTGACCGAGGCGCTGCGCGACCTGCGCGAGGACGCCACCCGCTCGACCTTCACCGTCCTCGCGACGGTGTCGGCCGAGCGGCCCCGGCCGGTGCGCATCGACTTCTCCACCAGCGTCAAGCCCGGCGAGCAGGTGGCCTTCGAGCGCGCGTACACCACGGTCACCGAGCGGATCGGCGACTCCGCCGGGTACGTGCGCGAGGAGCTGCTGCGCGACGCCGCCGGCCTGCGGTACCACATCTTCGCGGAGTGGGAGTCCGAGGCCGACTTCGTGGCCTGGGTCGAGGACCCGTCCCACATGGCGGCCGGCGCGCCGCTGGCGCGGTGGCACTCGGTGGAGTTCCGGCGCGAGGTGCTGGAGATCCGCCGGCGACCCGACGCCGACGCGGACTACCCGCCGCTGCTCTCCCCCGGCGGGGACGTCGAGGTGGAGCGGGTGCGCGTCGACAGCGCCGTCGCCGTCGAGCCCTGGGAGCAGGAGGCCTTCGAGCTCGCCTACCTCGCCGCCGCGCAGCTCGCCCGCAGCGCCCCGGGGCACGCCCGCGAGGAGCTGCTGCGCGAGGCCGACGGGCGCCGCTACCACGTCGTCGCCGAGTGGGACTCCGAGCAGCACTTCACCGACTGGACGGCGGAGCCGGCGAACTGGGCCGGCGGGCCGCTGGGCCGCTGGCTGGCCCGGGGCGAGGACCGCCGGGTCTTCGCGCTGCGCGTGCGCCCCGAGCCGCCGTCGGCGACCGCCGACACCGTCTCCGTGCCCGACACCGTGCCCGCCGCCGTGCCCGCTGCCGTCCCCGTGACGCCCGAGCCGGACCTCGAGGTGCTGGCCGGGCCGCCGGTGAGCACGGTGCCCAGCGCCAGCGTCCAGGAGTTCGTGGAGAAGCCGGACGACGGGCACGTCGCGGCGGCGCCGCTGCCGGCCGCGGCCGAGCTCGGGGACGTCGCGCGCACGGCCGGGCGCGCGGTCGAGGTGCTCGTCGTCGGCGCCGGGCCGGCCGGCCTGACCCACGCGATCGAGCTGGCCCGCCGCGGCGTCGCCGTCCGGGTCGTCGACAAGCGGCCCGAGGCCTCCACCCAGGCGGACAAGGCGATCGGCATCCACTGCCGGACGATGGAGATCTGGGAGGACCAGGGCATCGTCACCGAGGCGATGGACGCCGGGATCTGGCTGTACGGCCAGACGGTGTTCGTCAACGGCGTGCAGACCCACCAGGTCGACTGGGCCGGCCTCGACGAGCTGCCCTACGCCCACCTCGGGCTGCCGCAGTACGACACCGAGCGCATCCTCGGCGCCCGGCTGGCCTCCCTCGGCGTGGTCGTCGAGCGCGGGGTGGAGCTGGTCGCCTTCGCCCAGGACGACGAGGGCGTCACCGCGCGGCTGCGGCACGCCGACGGCGGGGAGGAGACCACCCGGGCGCAGTACCTGGTCGGCTGCGACGGGGCGCACAGCGCCGTCCGGTCGGGGCTGGGGCTCTCCTTCGAGGGCGGCCTGTCGATGTTCCCGCAGCTGTTCATGCTCGGCGACGTCGACGTCGACTGGGACCTGCCGGCCGGGCACCTGGTGCGCTTCGTGCGGATCGAGAACGAGGACGACTTCACCGGGATGCTCGTCTGCGTCCCGCTCAAGGGCCGCAACCGCTACCGGATCGCGACCCTGGCGCCCGAGCGGTGGCAGGAGGCGGTCGGCTCCGGCGTCGTCCCGCCCGGGTTCTGGCAGGAGTACGAGCCGCCGACGCTGGCCGACATGCAGGCCGCGATCGACGACCTGGGCCCGCCCGGGACGACGGCGAGCAACCTGCGCTGGTCGTCGATCTTCCGGATCAAGCACGGCATCGTCGACCGCTACCGCGAGGGGCGGGTGTTCGTCGCCGGCGACGCCGCGCACCTGCACCCGCCGGCCGGCGGACAGGGGATGAACACCGGCATCCAGGACGCCTGGAACCTGGGCTGGAAGCTCGCCCTCGCCGTCCGGGGGGAGGCCGCGCCCGCGCTCCTGGACAGCTACGAGGCCGAGCGCCGTCCCGCCGGGAAGATGATCGTGGACCGGGCCGTGGCCATCGCGTTCACCGACGAGATGGACATGGCCGACGAGAAGGCCCAGTTCCTGCTCGAGATGCAGATGACCATGAACTACGCCGGCAGCCCGCTGGTCGGCGAGATGGCCCCCGGCGGCTTCCCCGCCGGGCCGGAGCCCGGGCACCGCGCGCCGGACGTGCAGGGCCTGCGGCGCTTCGGCGTGGCCCACCCGCTGCGGCTGTTCGACCTGACCCGCGGCACCCGCTCGACGCTGCTGCTGCACGCCGACGCGGGTGCCCCGGAGGAGCAGGTGCTCGCTCTGGAGAAGCTCGCCGTCGGTGTGCGGCAGCAGACCCGCGGCGAGGTGACGGCCTACCTCCTCGCGGCCCCCGACGCCCGGGTGCCCTCCCTGGTCGACCTGCCCGTCGTCCGCGACGCCGGAGGGGCCTTCGCCGCCGCCTACGGCACCGCGGGCGCGGGGACGGCGGCCTACCTGGTCCGCCCCGACGGCCACGTCGGCTTCCGCAGCCGCCCGCTGGACGAGGACGCCCTGCGCGACCACCTGGCGGGGGTCTTCGCGCAGTGACCCGACCGCACCCCACGCCCACCCCCACCCGAGGGAGACCCATGACGCAGACCGCTGACCCCGCACCGAGCACGGCGGACGACGTCGTCCCCGGCGCGGAGATCTACACGCCCGAGTTCCGCGCCGACCCCTACCCGGTCTACGCCCGGCTGCGCGCCGAGCGCCCGGTCGTGAAGGTGCGGACGCCGCGCTTCGACTCCTTCCTCGTCACCCGCTACGACGACGCCAAGCAGGCGCTGTCGGACCCGCGGCTGTCCAAGGACCTGTACCGCGCCGGGGACACCTACCTGGCGGTGTTCGGCGAGAAGGCGCGGCAGATCAACACCAACATGCTCAACTCCGACGAACCGGAGCACAGCCGGCTGCGCCGCCTGGTGACCCAGGCGTTCACACCGCGGCGCATCGAGGCGATGCGGCCCCGCGTGGAGGAGATCGTCGAGGGCCTGCTGGACCGGATCGCACCGCGCGGCGCCACCGACTTCGTCGACGACTTCGCCCTCCGGCTGCCGCTGGCGGTCATCGGCGACCTGCTCGGGATCCCCGAGTCCGACCACGAGGAGATCCTGGCCGGCACCCAGGTCATCCGGACCGTCGGCACCGGCGGGCGCAGCCCCCAGGAGGACCGGGCCGCCATCGGTCAGGCGCAGTCGCGGCTGCACGCGTACTTCACCGGCCTGGTCGCCGCCAAGCGCGAGCAGCCCGGCGAGGACCTGGTCAGCGCCCTGATCGCCGCCCGCGACGGGGACGGCCGGCTCTCGGAGGCCGAGCTGGTCTCCAGCGCCTTCCTGCTGCTGTTCGCCGGCTACCAGACGACGTCGGACTTCCTCGGCAACGCCGTCGTCGCGCTGCTGACCCACCCCGAGGAGCTGGCCGAGCTGCTGCAGGACCCCTCCCGGATCCCGGACGCCGTGGAGGAGCTGCTGCGCTTCGACGGGTCGGTGCCGGTGTCGAGCTTCCGCTTCGCCACCGAGGACCTCGAGATCGGCGGGGCCGCCGTCCCGGCGGGCTCGATTGTCACCATCGTGCTCAGTGCGGCCAACCACGACCCCGCGCTGGTCCCCGACCCGGACGAGCTCGACCTGAGCCGGGGCCCCACCTCGCACCTGGCCTTCGGCCACGGCATCCACTACTGCCTGGGCACCGCCCTGGCCCGGCTGGAGGCGACGACCGCACTGCGGCGGATCCTCGTCCGCCTGCCCGACCTGCGCCTCGACGTCCCCGTCGAGGACCTGCAGTGGCTCCCCGCGGCCTCGGCCTTCCGCGGGTTGCTGGAGCTCCCCCTCCGATTCACCCCCACTCCCGTCCCTGGAGGCACGCGATGACCCAGACGACCCCGTCGACCAGCACGTCGGCCGACCCGGCGGCCGACGCCTCGACGACGCCCACGGAACCGCCCTGGGCGAACGACACGGTCGAGTTCACGAACACGTCCACGGCGCCCGCCAGCTGGTCCTCGGCCTCGTGGCGGCCGTTCCGCAACGTCATCGTCTGCCGGATGGTCCCCGGCACCGAGGACAAGGTGGGGCCGGTGTTCGCCTACTACGACCGGACGACCCGGCCGCAGGACATGGGCGTCGTCGGGCGCGTCCTGCTCTCCTACGAGGGCCTGTACCTGCACGTCATCGAGCGCAAGGAGGACCCGGAGGTCTCCGGGCAGCGCCGCGGCCTGCCGGCGTTCCAGGCGATCGCCGAGGCCATCGCCCCCTACGTGACGCCCTACCCGAGCTACTGGCAGAACCCGTCGCACTCCGTGGCCAAGCAGTTCTACTCGTGGGTGCCCGAGGGTGAGGTCTCCCCCGACCGGGAGATGACCGTCATCGTGCAGCGGATGAAGCCGGGCACCGAGGAGGACATCGCTCGGGTGTTCGCCGAGTCCGACGCCGGCGGGCTGCCGACGGAGACCGGCGTCACCGGCCGCTGGCTGTACTCGATGGAGGACGTCTTCGTGCACCTCCTGGAGCAGGACCGCGTCAAGGCCGCGGCCGTGCGGGAGAACCACGAGTCGATGCGACCGGCCTTCGCCAAGGTGATGGCCGACCTCGCCCCCTACGTCAGCCCGTACAACCCGGAGACGTGGCAGACCCCACGCGACTCGGTTGCCCGGGTGTTCCACCGCTGGACGGCCCCGGACTGGACACCCGGGGACTGACGATGCCGACCGACCGAGAAGAGGTCTCACCATGAGCTTGCGCGGGATCGCGTCGCTCACCTACTGGGCCGACGACGTGGCCGCGGCCACGGCCTGGTACACGGAGGTCCTGGGCTCGGGGCCCACCTTCACCCGGCCCGGACCCGACGGGCGGCTGAGCTATGCCGCGTTCGACCTCGACGAGAGGACCCGCCTGGCGATCGCCGCCCGTACCGCCGCCCCGTTCAGCGCGGCGTTCGAGCCGGGCGGCGTGATCGGGAACTGGTGGGTGGACGACCTCGACGCCGTCCTCGAGCGACTCGCCTCGATGGGCGCCAAGGAGTACATCCCCCTCACGCCGCACGGGCCGGTGGTCAGTGCGGCCGTCGTCGACCCCTTCGGCAACGTGGTCGGCCTCGTCTCCGACCAGCACCCCGCCGCCGACTTCCGGCGTGGGGCGCCGCCCTGGAACGCCTGACACCGCACGCTGCCGGCACCGCGACCGCCGGGACCGCTGGGTCCCGGCGGTTGCGGTGCGTCCGGGCCCCGGTGGTCGCGGGGCGTGACGTCCCGAGTGCGATCCGGGGCGTGGCGTCGGCCTGTCGCACCGCGGGTCGACCCGTTTCAGGTCACGAGATTGTCACGGACCGGTCCCGTCCTTAGCGTTTCCGCGTCCGGCCGGGCGTCTCGCCTCCGTCCCGGGGGCTCCCTGCCGGATGCCGCCGAGTCGCGTCCACACCGTGGGCGCGAGCCGGGGACCCACCAGTACCACCGGGGTGAGTCCCGCTCCCGGCCGTCGCCGGGAGCGGGTAGGGCACTCCCAGCCCGAACCCGTCAGCTCACCTGGTAGGCGGCCCGGGGAGAACGGAGATCACTCGCGCCTGGGGCACCGCCCCCGCGCGTCCAGGTCCGGGACCGTCGCGCTCCCGCCTGCCCACGTACACGCACCAGCCGTCGTACGGCGCCGTCCGCCGGGCCCCGTGTCCGGCCGCTGCCGCACGCCCGGCTGTCGAGCCCTGCCCGCCCGGGCACCGCGCGCACGGCGTGGTGCCCGCAGCCCATCCCGACCGCCGCGGCGCCGATCGACGGTGACCGCGTCTCCAGGAGGACGTCTCCATGCACGCACGCACCGCTGTCGAGCACACCTGTGCCCAGAACGCCCCCGCCGCCGCGCCGCCGCGCCGCCGCGCCCTGCTCCTGCTGACCGCCACGGGGGTCATGACCCTCGGCCTTGCCTTCGGCGGCCAGGCGGTCGCGCAGGCCGACGAGTGGAACCCCGGCGACCGCGGCTCCACGGGGCAGTGGGGCGGCAACCGGGACGGCGCGCCCGCGGCCGTTCCCGCGCCGGCCCCCGCGCCGGCACCGGCCCCCGCGCCCGCTCCCGCCCCCGCGCCCGCTCCCGCCCCGGCCCCCGCGCCGGCACCGGCCGCCACCGGCGAGCAGGCGTACAAGGACTACGCCGCCGGCCAGGTCGGGAACAGCACCCAGTTCGGCTGCCTCGACGCGCTCTGGGAGGCCGAGAGCGGGTGGAACCCCAACGCGCAGAACCCCACCAGCACCGCCTACGGCATCGCGCAGTTCCTGGACTCCACGTGGGCCAGCACCGGCATCGCCAAGACGTCGGACCCCTACCGGCAGATCGACGCCGGCCTGATCTACATCGAGAACCGGTACGGCAGCTCCTGCGCCGCCTGGGACTTCCACCAGGCGAACAACTGGTACTGATCCCCTGACCGCCGCGGGCCCCCTCTCAGCAGCGGGAGCGGGCCCCCGGCGCAGGCGTCCCCGCGGTCCCTCCCGGGAGGCGCCTGCCGGACCGTCTCACCGGTCCGGGTGAGATCGGCTCCCGGCCGTTCCAGGTGTCCGCCCCCTGCGTCGATGCAGAGGAGGACCCTCCGGACGGGAGCACACGATGGCCAGGAAGCGCACTGACGCCGAGCAGCAGATCGCCGACCTGCTGCGCACGGCGAGGACGTCGCTGCACATGCCCGTGGCGTTCCTGACGCGCATGGACGGGACCACCCAGCACCTGGAGGTGGTCGACGCCCGCGTGCCGGTCCTCGTCCAGGAGGGCGCGAAGGTCGTCCAGGAGACGTCGTTCTGCCAGAAGATCCTCGACGGGGACCTGCCCCCCGTCATCGACGACGTGAAGCGGTACCCGCTGGCGATGTCGCTGCCCTCGGCGCGCATCCCGCGGATCCGCAGCTACGTCTCGACGCCGGTCCGGCTGTCCGACGGCAGCCTCTACGGCACCTTCTGCGCCTTCGGCTTCACCTCCGACAAGGAGCTCACCCGGCGCGACGAGGCCCTCATGGAGGTCCTCGCGTCGGCCGCCTCGGTGATCATCGAGCCCGAGCTCCGCGCGCAGCAGCGCCGCGACGACATCGACGGCCGGCTCGACCCGCTGATCACCTCCGGTGGGCCGACCGTCGTCCTGCAGCCGATCGTCGACCTGGCCACCGGGGACCGCGTGGGCGCCGAGGCGCTCAGCCGCTTCCCCGCCGACTGGGGCAAGGGCCCCGACGTCGTCTTCGAGGAGGCGCACAGCATCGGCCGCGGCCACGAGGTCGAGCTGCTGGCCCTGCGGCGCGCCGCCGAGCACCTCGACCGCGTCGACGGCTACGTGGCGATGAACGTCTCGCCGCAGACCCTGCTGACGCCGGAGTTCTCCGCGCTGCTGCACACGCTGCCGCTGCACCGGGTCCTGCTCGAGCTCTCCGAGCACGACCCGGTCGCGGACTACGACGCCCTCGGCAGCGCGCTGCTGCCCTTCCGCGCCGGGGGCATGCGGCTGGCCATCGACGACGTCGGCGCCGGCTTCTCCTCGCTGCGGCACATCGTGGTCACCGCCCCCGACGTCATCAAGATGGACCGCAGCATCGTCAGCGGCCTGACCACCGACCCCGTGCTGACCAAGCTGGTGGAGTCGCTGGTCACCTTCGGCCACGGCTGCGGCGTCACCGTGGTCGCCGAGGGCATCGAGACCGCCGAGGAGGCCGCGGCACTGCTCGGGCTCGGCGTCGACCTCGGGCAGGGCTGGCACTTCGGCCGCCCCGGGCCACCGGAGGCCCTCGCCCCCGCCGGCCCGGAGCCCGCCGTCCCCGGGCCCCGGCCGGCCGGCCTCGCGCACCCCGGACTCCTCCCCGCCTGAGCGGCACCCGTCCGCCCCGCGCCGCCGGCCCTCCCGGGCGCGCGCGTCCTCGGGCAGGGTGGGTCGCGGTCGCCACCGGGGAGAGGAGCCGACGTGCGGGTGTACGTCACGGGTGCCACCGGGGCCATCGGGGGGCACGTCGTCCCGGCCCTGCTCACCGCCGGGCACGAGGTCACCGCGCTGGCGCGGACACCGGCCAAGGCGGCGGGCCTGGCCGCGCTGGGCGCCGTCCCGAGCGGGGTGTCGCTGTTCGACCGTCCGGCGCTGAGCGACGCGTTCGCCGGCCACGACGCGGTCGCCAACCTCGCCACCGCGATCCCGACGCCGTCGACGTTCCTCCGACCGTCGGCCTGGGCGGCCAACGAGCGGGTGCGCCGCGAGGGCTCGGCCGCCGTCGCCGCGGCGGTGCGGGCGGCCGGGGTCGGCCGCCTCGTCCAGGAGTCGATCACCTTCCTCTACCCCGACCGCGGGGCCGGGTGGATCGACGAGGACGTCGCACCCGACCCCTTCCCGCTGGCGGAGGCGAACCTCGCGGCGGAGGAGAACGCGCGCGGCGTCGCGAACAGCGTGGTGCTCCGCTTCGGGCTCTTCTACGGGCCGGGCTCGGGGCACACCGACCTGCTGCTGCGCCTGGCCCGCCGGCGCGTCGCCTTCGTCGCCGGCGCACCGGGGGCCTACCTGTCCTCGATCCACCTGGCCGACGCCGCCTCCGCCGTGGTCGCCGCCCTGGGCGCACCGGCGGGGCTCTACGACGTCGTCGACGACGAGCCGGTGACCCGCCGTGAGTACGCCGCCGCGCTGGGGACGGCGGTCGGCCGGCGGCCGCTGCTCTCGCTCCCGGGACGCGCCGCCGCACTGGCCGGCGGGCCGGCCGAGTCACTGGTCCGCTCGCAACGGGTCAGCAACCGCAGGCTGCGGACGACCACCGGCTGGGCGCCCCGCTTCCCGTCCGTCCGCGACGGCCTGCTCGCCGGCGTGGCCGTCGCGCGGTGAGCGGCGGCCGCGCGCCGCGGTCCTATCCGGTGGGGCCGCCGTCGCCCGGCCGGCGCAGCAGGTAGACGACGTGGTCGGGCGGGTCGACCGGGTTGTCCGGCGTCAGCGGGCCCTCGGCGACGCGGGTGAACCCCGCCTTCTCCAGCGCCCGCCAGGACGCGACGTTGCCCGCGGCCACCGGCACCAGGACGGCGTCGGCGTCGGGGTACGCCGCCCAGCAGTCGGCGACGAAGGCCCGCAGCACCGCCGCGCCCGCTCCCCCGCCCCGGACGTCGGGCTCGCCGATCAGGTAGTCGATCGACAGCGCCCGCGGCGGGACGTCGACCACCGGCGCGAGCTCGGCGAGGTACCCGGGCTCGTCGGAGAGGCGGTAGCGCTGCACGAGCCCGACCGGGCGGCCGCCGGTGCACACCACCCACACCTGCGTGCCGTCGCGGCCGTCGATGCTGGGACCGAAGTCGGCCTCCACCGCCTCGGGCGTGGTCTCGTGCGCCCACCAGCGGGCCACCTGCGGCTCCTCCAGCCAGCGGGTGAGCAGCGGGAGGTCGGCGCGGGTGAGGGGACGGAAGGTGACCGGGCCGTCGAGCACCGCGCCAGGCTAGGAGGAGGACCCCGTCCCCGGCCGGGCCTACGGTGCGGAGCGTGCCGCTCTCCGCCACCGCCCGCGACGTCCTCGCCCACCGGGTCGCCGCCCAGCAGCTGGACCGCGATGCCGGCACGGTCGCCGACACCGCCGTCCTCGACCTCGGCGTGCAGGACACCGGCCCGGACGGCGGGCTGTGGGCGCTGGCGGTCCGCGGCGTCGTCCCCGGGCCCGGGGAGCTGGCCACCGTGTGGACGGTCCGCGGCGCACCGCACCTGTACCGCCGGGCCGACCTGCCCGGCGTCGCCGCCGCGACCGCGCCGTTCTCCGAGGCCGACGCCGCCAAGCGCGTGTTCGACGCGGCCCGGCCGCTGCGGGCGGCCGGCATCCCGGTCCTGACCGCGCTGGACCGGATCGCGGACCGGATGCGGGAGATCGTCACCACCCCGATGGTCAAGGGCGCCATGTCGCGGGCGCTGTCCGACGCGATGGAGGAGCCCTACAACCGCTCCTGCCGGCCCTGCGGCGCGGTGCACCTCTACGAGCAGCCGTTCCGGCTCGCCGCGCTGCGGGCGGGGCTGGAGCTGGAGCCCGGCACCTCCCCGCCGGTGCTGCGGCCGGTCCCGGGGTTCGCGCCCGCCGAGAGCGTGCCCGCGCGGCTCGACGTCGTCCGCGGGTACCTCCGCCTGCTCGGCCCGGCCACCCCGCAGCACGTCGCCGGCTACCTCGACGCGCCGGTGCAGGACGTCCGGGCGCACTGGCCCGACGACGTCGTGGAGGTGGAGGTCGACGGGCAGCGCCGCTGGCTGCCGGCCGCCGACGCCGACGCGCTCGGGAGCCCGCCGCCCGCCGCCACCCGGCTGCTCGGCCCGTTCGACCTGTTCCTGCAGGGCCGGGACCGCGAGACGCTGGTGGCCGACCCGGCGCGGCGGAAGGCGCTGTGGCCGACGCTGGGCCGGCCGGGCGCGGTGCTGCACGACGGCGGGATCGCCGGCCTCTGGCGACCGCGGAAGGCCGGGTCGTCGCTGACGGTGACCGTCGAGCCGTGGGTGCCGTTCTCCCCCGCCGTCCGGGCCGCCGTCGGGGAGCAGGCCGAGCGCCTGGCCGGGTTCCGCGGCGTCCGGCTCGGGGCCGTCGTCATCGCCTAGGCGGCCAGCCGGTCCTCGGCGTCGTCGCCGGCGGCGACCAGTGCGGCGTAGCGGCCGCCGCGGGCGGCCAGCTCGGCGTGCGTGCCCGACTCGACCACCCGCCCGGCGTCGAGGACGACGATCCGGTCGGCGTGCCGCACGGTCGACAGGCGGTGGGCGATGGTGATCGTCGTCCGGCCGCGGCGGGCCTCGTCCAGCGCCGCCTGCACCGCGCGCTCGGTGGCGGTGTCCAGCGCACTGGTGGCCTCGTCGAGCACCAGGACGCGCGGGTCGCGCAGTAGGGTGCGGGCGATCGCCAGGCGCTGCTTCTCCCCGCCGGAGAACCGGTGGCCCCGGGCGCCGACCACGGTGTCGTAGCCGTCGGGCAGCGCCGCGATGACGTCGTGCACCTGGGCGCGGCGGGCGGCGGCCTCGATCTCGGCGTCGGTGGCGTCCGGGCGGGCGTGCCGCAGGTTCTCCCGCACCGTGGCGTGCAGCAGGTAGGTCTCCTGCGAGACGACGCCGACCACCTGCGCCAGCGTGGCCAGCCGCAGGTCGCGCAGGTCGACGCCGTCGATCGTCACCCGCCCGGCGGTCGGGTCGGCCAGGCGGGCGACGAGCGAGGCCATCGTCGACTTGCCCGAGCCGGTCTCGCCCACCAGCGCCAGCGTGGTGCCGGCGGGCACGCTGACGTCGACGCCGGCCAGCGCCGGGCGGGCGCCGTCGGGGTAGGAGAAGTCGACGCCCTCCCAGCGGACCTCGCCGCGCACCGACGGCGGGTCGAGCTCGACCGGGTCGGCCGGGTCGTCGACGTCCACCGGCAGGTCGAGGTACTCGAACACCCGGCTGAACAGCGCCATCGAGCTGGTCACCGAGACGCCGACGTCGAGCAGGCCCATCAGCGGGCGGAACAGCGCGCCCTGCAGGGTCGTGAAGGCGACCAGCGTGCCGATCGTCATGCCGCCGGAGGTCGCCGGCAGCCCGGCGAACAGGTAGATCAGCGCGGGGATGCCGGCGAAGACGATGCTCATCGAGGCCATCCGCCACCGCCCGGCCAGCTGCGACCGCACCTCGAGACCCACGAGGTCCTCCGAGGTGTCGGCGAACCGCCGGGAGGCGGCCGGGCCGGCGCCGAGGGTCTTGCCCAGCAGGACGCCGCTGACGCTCAGCCCCTCCTCGACCTGGCCGTGCAGGTCGGCGAGGTGGCGCTGCCGCTGGGCGGTGACCGCGCGGCGCATCCGCGCCACCTTGCGGGTCAGCGCGATCGCCGGCGGCAGCACGACGAGGGACAGCAGCGACAGCCGCCAGGACAGCGCCACCATCGCCACCACGGTGCCGACGACGGTGGTGGCGTTGGAGGCCAGCGAGGTCGCCGTCGAGGTGACCACCGACTGCATGCCGCCGATGTCGTGGGTGAGCCGCGACTGCACCTCGCCGCCGCGCGTGCGGGTGAAGAAGCCGAGGGACTGGCGCTGCAGGTGGCTGAAGACGGCGGTGCGCAGGCCGTGCATGACGCGCTGGCCGACCGTCGTCGACAGCCAGGTCTGGACGACGCCGAGGACGGCCGTCGCGCCGGTGACCGCGACCATGCCGGCGACCGCCCACACCAGCAGGCGGACGTCCTGGTGCGGGATCGCCCGGTCGATGACCAGCCGGACGAGGAACGGCGTCGCCAGCGCGACGACCGAGGAGCTGACGATGAGCGCGACGACGGTCGCGACCTGCCAGCGGTACGGGCGGAACAGCGCCGCCACCCGGCGCAGGGCGACCGGTGCGCGCTCCAGCTGAGCCCGGTCGGCGGGGTCGGCGGTGCGCCCCGTGCCCCCGGCACGCCCACGGGGGCCGCTCCCGCGGCCCGGGGTCGTCTCGTCGATGCCGACCACCTCCCGAGGTCATCGGTGAGGTTACCTCACGGTCCGGTAACCTCAGGACGTGGCCGACCATTCCCTGGGAGCCGACGACCCCGCCGCGCTGGCGGAGCTGCTGGCGCGCGTGGCCCGCAGCCAGCGCCGGCGGTGGCGCGACCTCCTCGCGCCCTGGGACCTCTCGCCGCACCACGCCCGGGCCCTGCGGGTGGTCGGCAGCCGGGAGGGCGTGCGGCTGTCCGACCTGGCCGACGCGCTGCACATCGCCCCGCGCTCGGCCACCGAGGTGGCCGACGCCCTGCAGGAGCGGGGCCTGGCGGAGCGGACGCCCGACGCCACCGACCGCCGGGCCGTGGTGCTCCGGCCGACCGACGAGGGGCGGCGGGTGCTGGCCGAGGTGGACGCCGCCCGCGCCGCGGACAGCCGTGACCTGTTCGCCCGGCTGACCCCCGCCGACCGCACCGAGCTCGCCCGCCTGCTCCGCGCGCTCGCCGACTGAAGAAGGACCCCGCTGCCCCCCACCCCTCGCTCCGCTCGGGGCGGGCCCCTGCAGCGGGGCCGCAGGAGCGGGGAGCGGAGTCAACCGGTCGGCGGACCCCGCACGGGGGGCATCGGTGCCACGATCGGGCCATGACGGAACCGGTCCGCACCCAGGAGCTGCGGGTGTCCGACGTCGAGCGGACGGCGGTGCAGGAGCACCTGCGCCGGGCGGTCGGCCACGGCCAGCTCGACCTGCACGAGTTCGACCAGCGGGTGCAGGCGGTGTGGGCGGCGCGCACCCGCGGCGAGCTCGACCGGGTCACCCGCGACCTGCCCGAGCCCCCGCCCCCGCCGCCGCCCGCGCCGCGGCACCGGTTCTTCGCCGCCACTCCCGGCGGCACCACCATGCGCGTGCTGGCCACCGTCTGGGCCAGCGTGCTGGCCGTCAACCTCGTGGTGTGGACGCTGGTGTCGCTGGGCGACGGCGAGCCGGTCTACCCGTGGTTCATCTGGCTGGCGCCGTCCGGGGCGGTCCTCGCCGTCCTGTACGCCACCGGCATCGGCCGCCCCCGCCGCTGAGTCCCCGCCGCTGGGTCCCCGCCGCTGAGTCCCCGCCACCGGCCCGCGTCTCGGGGTCAGCGCTCCGCGCGCCGGCGCTGACGGGTCTTGGCCCCGTACATCGCCCGGTCGGCGCGGGCGATCACCGCGTCGGGCGTCTCCCCCGGCCGCCCCAGGGCGCGGCCGACGCTCACCCCGACCACGAGCGGGCCGGCCACGGTCGGCACCGGGGCGGCCGCCTGCTCCTCCACGCGGTCGGCCAGCCGGGCCAGCGCCTCGTCGTCGCAGCCCGGGCAGAGCACCACGAACTCGTCGCCGCCGAACCGGGCGACCACCTCGTCGGGCCCGGTCAGCGCGCGCAGCCGCGCGGCGACCTCCACGAGGACGGCGTCGCCGACCGCGTGGCCGTGCACGTCGTTGACCACCTTGAAGCCGTCGAGGTCGCAGAACAGGACGCCGCAGGCCGCGGTGGCCCCGGGGGCCAGGGACCGGTCCAGCTCCTCGAAGAACGTGGCGCGGTTGGGGATGCCGGTCAGCCGGTCGGTGCGCGCCCGCTCCGACAGCTGCGCCTCCCACCGCCGCTGGTCGGTGACGTCGAGGCCCACGCAGGCCACCGCGTAGGGCCGGCCGTCGTCGTCGGTGAGCACGTTGTTCCGCATCGACACCAGCCGCCGCCCGCCGTCGGCGGTCAGCCAGTCGCCCTCCTGCGGGTAGGCGCGGCCGGTCGCGATGGCCCGCTCGACGGCGTCGCGCGCGAGCTCCCGGTGCTCGGGGACGACGAGGACGTCGACGAACACGCGGCCGAGCAGCTCACCCGGCGCCCGCCCGGTGAACCGCTGCAGCGCCGGGTTGGCCAGCAGGATCCGCCCGCCCCCGTCCACCACGCAGACGAGGGCGTCGGTGCCCTCGACGAACTCGCGGGCCAGCCGGCCGTCCACTCAGCCTCGCGTGTCGGGACCGCCGCCGGCCGGGCGGCGGTGCGGGCCGTCCGGCCCGGGGCCCGTGCGGTCCGTCGTGTGCCCGGTCGCCATCTCGCCTCCTCCGACGGCGCACCCCCCGTGGGCGCCGGCACTGCATGACACCACGGACGTCGCGCTCCGTCGATGCGGCGCGGCGGAGGCCCCCCTTCCGCGTGGACGTCGGCCGCGAGCGCCTGGCGGCCGCGCCCGGCCGGCTCGACACTGACCCTGGCGGTCGAGCCGTGCGCCCCGGTGGGACGGGACGCGGTCACCGGAGCCGCCGGCGCCCCGGCCGCTCCGCGGGGTGCTGACCGAGGACGTCCCCACCGAGCGAGGAGGAGCCATGACCGGTCCCGACGACGCCTTCCTGGCACCGGACGACGCGCTGCGCGGCTTCGACGACGACAGCGACGTCGAAGCTGGCACGGGCAGTGCCGAGCGTCCCGGCGCGGACGACGTCGAGCGCCCCAACCCCGCCGGGGCCGCGGTCGAGGACGCCGGCCGCTCCGCCGGCTCCACCGACGGCGGGACCGAGGAGTAGCGGCCGCCTCCGCTGCACGGCGCCGGCCGGTCGGCGGCCGGCGCCTTCCCCGCGAGGTACCTCAGCCCTAAGGTATCGGGCATGGCAGGGACCCGCCGGGTGCGGATCGGCATCGACACCGGCGGCACCTTCACCGACGTCGTCGCCGTCGACGAGGACACCGGCGCGACGACCACCACCAAGACGCCGTCCACGCCGGCCGACCCCGCGGAGGGCTTCCTCGCCGGGGTCGCCAAGGTGCTCGGCCTGCTCGGGCTCGACGGCGGGGCGGTGACCGCGGTCAGCCACGGCACGACGGTCGCCACCAACCAGCTGCTCGAGGGCCGGCTCGACCGGATCGGGTTCATCACCACCGAGGGCTACGAGTCGGTGCTGGAGATCGCCCGGCAGTCGGTGCCCGACGGCTACGGCAACAGCTACTTCTGGGTCAAGCCGCCGCGGATCGTCCCGGCCGACCTGGTGCGCACCGTGCGCGGCCGGCTCGACCCCACCGGCGCGGAGGTCCGCCCGTTCTGCCGGGACGACGCCGTCGCGGCGGCCCGCTCGCTCCGCGACGCGGGGGCCGACACGATCGGCGTCTGCCTCCTGCACTCCTACGCGAACGACGCGCACGAGCGGGCGGTGCTCGACGTGCTCTCCGTGGAACACCCCGACGCCGTCGTCTCGATCAGCTCGCAGGTGCTGCGCGAGTACCGCGAGTACGAGCGCTCGGTGACCACGCTGGTCGACGCGGCGGTCAAGCCGCGGGTGGGTGCGTACGTCACCGCCATCCGGGAGCGGCTCGACGGCATCGCGCCCGGGGTGCCGTTCTACGTGATGCAGAGCAACGGCGGCGTCCTGTCGGCCGAGGAGGTCGTGCACCAGCCGATCACCACGATGCTGTCCGGGCCGGCCGCCGGGGCGCTGGGTGCCGCGCTGCTCGCCGGGACCGCGGGCTTCGACCGGGTGCTCACCCTCGACGGCGGCGGCACCTCGACCGACGTCACGGTGGTGGTCGGCGGCGAGCCGGCGCTCACCACCGAGGGCTCGGTGGGCGCCTACCCGTCGAAGATCCCGATGATCGACGTCGTCACCGTCGGCGCCGGCGGCGGCTCGATCGCCTGGCTCTCGCCGGAGGGGACGCTCAAGGTGGGGCCGCGCTCGGCCGGCGCCGACCCCGGGCCGATCTGCTACCCCTCGGGCGGCAGCGAGCCGACGGTCACCGACGCACACGTCGTCCTCGGCCGCATCCCCCCGCACCTGCTCGGTGGGGAGATCCCGCTGTCGGTGGACGCCGCCCGCGCCGGCCTGGAGGCTCTCGGCGCGGAGCTCGGGCTGTCGCTGGAGCGGACGGCGCTGGGCATCCTGGAGATCTCGGCGTGGAACCAGGCCAACGCGCTGCGCCAGGTGACCGTGGCCCGCGGCCTCGACGTCCGCGACTTCACGCTGACCACCTTCGGCGGGTCGGGCTCACTGCTGGCCTGCCGGCTCATGGACGTCCTCGGTCTCCCCCGCACGCTGGTGCCGCCGGAACCGGGCACCGTCAGCGCGTTCGGGCTGCTGACGGTCGACGTCCGCAACGACCACGTGCAGACGGCCGTCAGCCGGCACGCCGACCTCGACCTCGACCGGGTCCGCGGCCTGTTCGCCGGCCTCGAGGAGCGGGCGCGGGAGTCGCTGGACGGCGAGGGGTTCGCGCGCCGCGAGCAGGTGGTGCAGCGGACGGCGGACCTGCGCTACGTCGGCCAGGCCTTCGAGGTGCGGGTGCCGGTGCCCGACGGTGAGCTGACGCCCGCGGCCGCCGACGGCGTCGCCACCGCGTTCCACGCCGCGCACCGCCGGCTCTACGGCTACGACCTCGCCGGCGACCCGCGCCAGGCCGTCGAGTGGGTGAACCTGCGGGTGAGCGGGATCGGGCCGATCCGCCGTCCGGACGTGGTGGAGCTGCCCGCCCGCGACGGCGACGTCTCCCGCGCCGTCACCGGCTCACGGCCGGTCTGCTTCGACGAGTGGTCGCCGACGCCCACCTACGACCGCAGGCTGCTGGCGCCCGGCGACGTGGTGACCGGCCCCGCGGTGGTGGAGGAGTTCGGCTCGACGGTGCCGCTGCACCCCGGCTTCACCGCGACCGTCGACCGCCACGGCAACCTGCTGGTCGAGAGGGCCGCCCGATGAGCCGCACCGACGGAACACCCGCCGACCCGGTGCTCGTGGAGATCGTCGCCGGCACGCTGGCGGCGATCGAGAAGGAGGTCGAGACCTCCATCGGGCGCACCTCGCGCTCGCCGATGATCCGCGACGCGCACGACTTCCGCGCCGGCATCCACGACCGGCGGCTGCGCAAGCTCACCGGGCGCTCGTACTCGGCGCTGGTGCACCCGGTCGTCCGCGACCACCCCATCGCGACGATGCAGCCCGGCGACGTCTTCTTCCACAACGACGTCTACCTCTCCGAGGGCGGCATCGGGCACCTGCCCGACCTGTGCGTCACGGTGCCGGTCTTCGCCGACGTCGACGGGACGCCGACCGTGGTGGCGTTCGTCCAGGCGTTCGGGCACCACGACGACATCGGCGGGTCCGTCCCCGGGTCGATGCCCAGCGCGGCGACCAGCGTGTTCGAGGAGGGGCTGATGGTCCCGCCGATCAAGCTGTGGGACCGCGGCGTCCGCAACGAGGCGGCGCTGACGATCATGACCCGCAACTCGCGGATGCCCGACTCGCTGGCCGCCGACCTCGACGCCGAGTGCTCGGCCTGCCTGGCCGGGGCGCGGCGGCTCGGGGAGCTGTTCGACCGCTACGGCGTGGCCGCCGTCGAGGCGTGCTTCGACGCCGTCCTCGCCACCTCCACCGAGGTCTACCGGCGCGAGGTCCTCTCGCAGATCCCCGACGGCACCTACGTCTGGGAGGACTACGCCGAGCACGACGGCGTCGACCCGCCGAAGCTGCACCGGCAGCGCATCACACTGACCATGGACGGCTCCGCCGACGTCCCGCTGGTCATCGACTTCACCGGCACCGGCCCGCAGGCCAAGGGCCCGATCAACCACTGCGGCGACCACGCCGACGGCAACTTCCTCAAGAAGTGGCTGGCGCCGGTCCTGCGCAACCTGGCCGAGACGCCCGAGCGGATGGCCGAGCTCGACGTCAACGAGGGCGTCGTCCCGCTCATCGAGATGCGCTTCCCGGAGAAGGGCACGCTGCTCACCCCGGTCTTCCCGGCGCCGACCAACGCGCGCACCTTCGTCATCCTGCGGCTGCTCGGGGTGCTCGCCGGGGTGCTGGCCAAGGCGACCGGCGGCCGGATGCCCGCCGACCAGGAGACGATCCGCTACACCGGCTTCTACGGCACCGACTCCGACGGGCAGCCCTACCTCATGCGCGAGGTGCTCGGCGGGGGCTCGGGCGGGCGCTGGTACGCCGACGGCGAGGACACCATCCACGTCGTCCCCGACTCGCGGAACCTGCCCACCGAGTTCACCGAGTCCCGCTTCCCGCTGCGGGTAGAGCGGCTGGGCCTGGCCGTGGACTCCGGCGGGCCGGGGCGCCACCGCGGCGGCTGCGGGTACGAGAAGCACGTCCGGGTGCTGCGCGACGCGCACTTCATGTCGATCGCCGACCGCTCGATCCTGTCCTGCTGGGGCGTGCACGGCGGCCGGGCCGGGCGGCCGTTCCAGGTGACCGTCGACCCCGGCGGCCCGGACGAGCACGACGTCGACGCGCTGGCCGACGCCGAGCCGCTGCCGGCCGGCACCGTCGTCCGCATCCGGACGACCGGCGGCGGCGGGTGGGGCGACCCGCTGCAGCGGCCGGTGGAGGAGGTCGTGCGCGACGTCGCCTGGCGCAAGGTGTCGGTCGACGGCGCCCGCACGGACTACGGCGTCGTGCTGCGCGAGGACGGGTCGGCCGACGAGGCCGCCACCGACGCGCTGCGTGCGCAGCTGCGGGCAGCCCGCACCGGCGACGAGCCGTTCTTCGACCGCGGCCCCGGCTACGCGCGGCTCTCCGGTGGGGCGGCGTTCAACGAGTTCGACGTCCTGTAGGGACGTGTCCGGCGTCCTCGTGCTCTGCCCACAGGTGTGGGCAGAGCACGAGGACGTCAGGGGACAGGTCGGCGCTGCGGCCTCGGTACCGGGGGAGCGGGGTCCGTCACGAGCCGTGGGTACCGCCGATGGACGCCGCGATCGCCGCGGCCCGGGCCCGCCTCCTCGCGGCCGCCCGCACCTCCGCCCCGACGTCCGCGACGGCCCGAGCGACCGCGGCGGCGCCCGGCACCTCGAGGGTCAGCCGGTCGACCCGCTGGCGCGCGGCCGCCCGCTGCGGCCGGTCGACGAGCAGGTCGACCAGTCCCGCGGCCCCGGTGAGCACCAGGAGCTCCCGTACGCGCGGCGGCGGGGGCGCGGTACCGGCCAGCGCGGCGCGGCACCCGGCGAGCAGCTCCTCCCGTGCGGCGCGGTCGAGCACGCGGTGGCGCCGGGCGGGGACCAGCCCTAACCGCAGTCCCCACCCGGTGCGCAGCACGCCGCGCTGCGCCAGGCCGGCCGTGACGTGCTGCCCGAGCCGGAACCGCGGTGCGGCGAGGTCGCGCACCCAGTGGCGGACGTCCGACGAGCCGCCGGGGACCGCGGCGACGGCGGCCTCCTGCAGCGGGCCGGGCAGCGCCGTGGCGGCGGCCGGGTGCCGGACCCGGACCGCGCCGTCCTGCACGACCGCGACCCCGCCGTCCAGCAGGTCGAGCACCACGCCGCCGGCCACGGCGACGTAGACGACCGGCGCCCCACGGAGGCGGCCCCGGTCGGGGTCGACGGCCAGCAGCAGCAGCTGCTCGGGCAGCGACAGGGCGGGCGCCCGCGGGACGCCGCCCGGACCGGGCCGGCCCCGCGTCGGGTCCGGCCGCTCGTGGTCCTCGGGCACGGGAGTCGCGCTTAGGGAACGGGGTCGGTGCTCCCCGGCGCCGGCTTGGCCTGATCGCCGGTCTGGCCCTCGTCGCCGGTGTGGTCCTGCTGCCCGCCGCTGCGCGGGTCGTCGTCGGCGCCCTCGACGTCCTCGGGGACGAGCGGGGTCTCGCGCAGCACCTGCTCCCTGGCCTGCTCGCGGTCGGTGCCCGGTACCTCGGTCATGGTGGCCTCCTCTGCCTCGGAGGGTCGCGTACCCGGCCCGCCCGCCGACCCAACCGGGGCCGCGCGGCTTCCGCTGACGGCGGAACCGGGGTGGCGCCTCCGCGGGGGGAGGCTCAGGCCCCAGGGGTCCTGGCCGCTTGCTCCGCGCCGCCCTCCTCGTTGTCCCGGTGGACCTCGCGGGCGGTGCCGTGCAGGTCGTCTGCCTCGCTGCCGGCCGTGCCGCTCGGCGTCGACCGGACGGCCGCGGCGCCCTCCTGGGCGTCGCCTCCGCCGGACCCGGTGCTCTCGGTCACGGGACTCCCCCTCCGTCGACGGGACGCAGGGGTCCGCTGTGCGCGCTCCCCGCGCCGCCCGCGATGCGGCGCAACGTCTGCGCGGTGTGCTCGTCGGCGGGCAGGAAGGCCTCGACGCTGAGCTCGGCGGCCGTGAGGTCCACGGCGGTGCCGAAGGTGGTCACGGTGCTGAGGAAGGACAGCACCGTGTCGCCGGCGCGCAGGCGCAGCGGGACGGCGATCCCGTCCGGCGTCGCGCGGTCGGTGCCACCGGGCAGCGCGGCGAGCTCGCGGTGCAGGGCGACCAGCCCGGGGTCGCCGGTCAGGTGCGCCTCCCGGCCGAGCCGGTGCAGGACGTGCGCCCGCCACTGCGGCAGGTTGCGGATCCGCGGTGCCAGCCCCTCGGGGTGCAGGCTCAGCCGCAGCACGTTGGCCGGCGGCTCGAGCAGGTGCGGGGCCACGCCGTCGGTGAGCAGCGCGACGCTCGCGTTGGCCGCCACCAGCTCCCACGACCGGTCGACGGCGAGCGCCGGGAACGGCTCGTGGGCGGTGAGCACCAGGTCCAGGGCCCGGGTGACGGCGGCCATGTCCGGGTGGTCGAGGCCGCGGCGGGCGTAGACGGGCGCGAAGCCGGCGGCCAGCAGCAGCTCGTTGCGCTCGCGCAGCGGGACCTCCAGCTGCTCGGCCAGGCGCAGCAGCATCTCCCGGCTGGGCCGCGCCCGCCCGGTCTCCAGGAAGCTCAGGTGCCGCGCGGACACCCCGGCGTCGCCGGCGAGGTCGAGCTGGGAGAGCCGGCGGCGCTGCCGCCAGCCGCGCAGCAGCTCCCTGACCGGCGGGCGCGTCAGCGTGGTCACGGCGGCGACGCTAGTGACGGCGGCGGCCGGAGTCGCCTACCCGCGAGGTAATCGACGTGCCTCCCCGCCGGCGCCACGGTCGTCGCCATGACCACCACCGTCGGCACCCGCCGTCCCCTCGACCTGCTGCGCCTGGCACTGCGGCTCGACGCCGTCGTCACCGGCGCCAACGGCCTGGCCTACCTGGCCGCCGCGCCGCTGCTGGCCGGCCTGCTCGGCGTCCCTCCCGGGACGCTGCGCGGGCTCGGCGCCTTCCTCGTCGTCTTCGCCGCCGGGGTCGCGCTGGTCGCGGCCCGCCCTCGCGTCCCGGCCGGCGCCGTCGAGGCCGTCGTCGGCGCCAACCTGCTCTGGGCGGCCGGCAGCGTCGCCGCCGTCGCCACGGACCGCTTCGACCTCACCGCCGTCGGCACCGCCTGGGTGCTGCTGCAGGCGGCCGTCGTCGCCAGCTTCGCCGTCCTGCAGGCCGCCGGCCTGCGCCGCCGCTGAACGACCCGACAGGAGCCCCGCCATGACCGCATCGACCGACTTGGCCGACTGCTACCTCGCCGCCTGGAACGAGACCGACACCGCCGCCCGGCGGGCGCTGCTCGACCAGGTGTTCACCGAGGACGTCACCTACACCGACCCCCTGGCCGACGTCGCCGGCCGGGACGGGCTGGACGCCGCCATCGCCGCCGTCCAGGCGCAGTTCCCCGGCTGGGGGGACGGGCGGATCCGCACCGTGCTCGGCTTCCTCGACCGGGTGCCCGCCGCGCCCTGAAGCCGCCATGCATCGCGGGGGCTTCCCGCGCGGTTCAGCCGCGTCGTCGCTGCCACCAGCGGCGGCGCGGCGCCGGGGCGGGCGGGGCCTCGACGGCGGGCGGGGGCGGCGGGCGGTCCCGGTACCAGCCCTCGACCAGCGCCTCGACGTCGGCCAGCCCCGGCACCGGCGACCAGCGGCTCTCCTGCGGACGGCGCCAGAAGGCCTCGACCCGGGCGTTGTAGTCCTCGGCGACGGCGCGGACGGCGCCCTCCGACGGCAGGCCCGCCACCCGCTGCGGCAGCTCGTCGCGCTCGCGGCGCAGCGCCAGCCCCGGGGGCAGCATGTCGGCGGGCCGGATGCCCTCGCGGCGGGCCTTGGCGATCGCCCAGTCGTAGACGGTCTCCTCGGGGTCGAACGCCAACGGCCTCGCTGCAGGGGCCCGCCCCGAGCTCGCGAGGGGTGGGGGGTCAGCGAGGTCCTTCACCTGCCGCTCGACCCAGGTCTCGAAGGACACGCCGGGTGGCTTGCGGTCGGTCACCGCTCCATGCTCCGCCTCTGCCAGGCTCGGCTGCATGCGGACGACGGGCAGCCGGGAGGTCTACCGCAACCCGTGGATCCGGGTGCGCGAGGACACCGTCGAGCGGACCGACGGCTCGACCGGCGTGTACGGCGTCGTCGAGAAGCCGCACTTCGCCGTGGTGCTGGCCGCCGAGCGCGACGGGTTCTGGCTGGTCGAGCAGTTCCGCCACCCCGTCGCCCGCCGCGCGTGGGAGTTCCCGCAGGGCACCTGGTCCGCCGAGGTGCTGACGGCGGGCGGCGCCGGGGCGCCGGAGGAGCTGGCCCGCGCCGAGCTCGCCGAGGAGACCGGGCTGCGGGCCGGCCGGGTCGAGCACCTCGGCCACCTGGACCTGGCGCCGGGCCTGTCCACGCAGGAGTTCGACGTCTGGCTGGCCACCGACCTCACGCCCGGCCCGACCGCCCGGGAGGCCACCGAGGCCGACATGGTGACGGCGTTCGTGACCGAGGCGGAGCTCCGCGCGATGGTCGCCGACGGCCGCTTCACCGACGGCCCCTCACTGGCCGCCTACGCGCTGCTCCTGCTCCGCCGCTGACCGCCGGCCCCGCCGCAGGGGCCTGTCGCTCAGGCGGCGCGGAGGCTGCGCAGCGCGGTGGTGAGCCGGAGCAGCTCGTCGAGCATCGCCTTGCCGCCGGCCTCGAGCTCGGCGTTGGGGACGAAGCGCTCCTCGTCGTCGAGGAACTGGGCGAAGAAGGGCACCGAGACCGCCTCGACCACGGGCACCACGCGCAGCGCGGCCAGCACCGGCTTGAGCGCCGAGGACGCCCGCAGCCCGGCCGAGACACCGCCGTAGGTCACCAGGCCGGCGGCCTTGTCGGCCCACTCGACCGACAGGTAGTCCAGGGCGTTCTTCAGCCCGGCGGGGAAGGAGTGGTTGTACTCCGGCGTCACGAAGACGAACGCGTCGCCGCGGGCGACCGTGGCGCTCCAGTCCTTGGTGTGCTGGTGCACGTAGCGCTGCTGCCGCGGGTGGTGGGGCTCGTCGAAGACCGGCAGGCCGACCTCGGCGAGGTCCACCAGCTCGACGTCGAAGCCGCCGTGCTCCTCGGCCAGGCGCCGGACCCACTCGGCGACGGCGAGACCCCGGCGACCGGGACGCGTGCTGGCGGCGACCACCTGCAGGACGGGACGGGACACCGGGACTCCTCGGGACGACGGGGTGTTCGTCCAGTTCTCAACGACCGCGCCCGCCCGTCCTTCCCTGACCGCGAGTGACCTCCCCCGCACCGTCGCCGACCCGTCGGCGCCGCTGCAGCGCCCTGCCGCGGGCTCCGGGCCGTGGGGCAGCGGGTCCTCCGGGTGCCCCGAACGGGGGAGTCCGCGGCCCGGGGGCCTGCGCGACGGCCCGGCAGCCCCGACGCTGACCGCGTGCCGCTCTCCGTCCCCGGTCTGCCGGGCCTGCCGCCGGACCTGGCCGGACCGGTCGCGGTGGAGCTGGCCAAGCCGGTGCGGGACCTCCCCGCCGCCGGCGCGCTGCCCGGCGGCTGCCGGTACGAGCCCAAGTGGGACGGCTACCGGATGGTCGTCGTCCGCAACCGGTCGGGCACGCGGCTGTGGTCCAAGCAGGGCCGCGACCTCACCGACCGCTTCCCCGACGTCGCCGCGGCCGCGCTCGCCCAGGTGCCGGCCGGCACGGTCCTCGACGGCGAGGTCGTCGTCTGGAACGGCGAGCGCCTCGACTTCGGGTTGCTGCAGCGCCGCATGGTCACCTCGCCCGGCCGGATGGCCGCCCAGGCCGCCGCCCACCCGGCCTCCTACGTCGCCTTCGACCTGCTGGCCACCGCCGGCGAGGACCTCCGCGGCCGCCCGTTCCGCACCCGCCGCACCCGGCTCGAGCAGCTCGCCCGGCCGTGGGCGCCGCCGCTGCAGCTCTCCCCGGTGACCGCCGACCGCGAGGAGGCCCGCGGCTGGGCCGCCGACCTGCGGCCGCTGGGCGTCGAGGGCCTGGTCGCCAAGGGCGCGGCCACCCGCTACGCCGGGGGACGGCGGGAGTGGCTCAAGGTCAAGTCCTGGGAGACGACGGAGGTGCTCGCCGGCGGCGTCATCGGGACCCTCGAGCGCCCGAGCCAGCTCGTCGCCGGGCGCTACCGGGACGGCGAGCTGGTCGTCGTCGGCCGCACCAGCCCGCTGTCCCCCGCGGCCGCCGCCGAGCTGGCCGCCGTCCTCACCCCCGCCGGTCCCGACCACCCCTGGCCCAAGCGGATCGGCACCGGCCGCTTCGGCGGCGGGCGGCTGTCGGTCGCGCTCACCCGCGTGGTGCCCGACGTCGTCGTCGAGGTCAGCGCGGACGCCGCGCTGCAGGCCGGCGTCTTCCGGCACCCGCTGCGCTTCCTCCGCGTGCGCGCCGACCTGCACCCCGGGGACGTCCCGCCCGTCGGCTAGGGCCGCTGCGGCACCCGGCCCAGCGTGACGAGGAAGCGGCGCAGCAGACAGGCCAGCTGCGCGAGCTCGTCCTCGGACAACCCGGCCAGCAGGCCGCGCTCGGTCTCCAGGTGGTCGGGCAGGGCGGCGTCCAGCGCCGTGCGGCCGGCCGCGGTGAGGGTGACGACGACGGCCCGCCCGTCGGACTCGCTGCGGGTGCGCGTGATCAGGCCCTTCTCCTCCAGCCGGTCCAGTCGCTGGGTGATCGCCCCGGAGGTCACCAGCGCCGTGCGCATGAGCGCGGTCGGCGTCAGCTGGTAGGGGTCGCCGGCCCGGCGCAGGGCGGCGAGGACGTCGAAGGACGGCGCGTCCAGCCCGTGCCGGGCGAAGGTCTCGCGCTGGGCGAGGTGGACCTCCCGCTGCAGCTGGCTGATCCGGCCGATGACGCCCATCGGCGAACAGTCGAGGTCGGGACGCTCCCGGGCCCACTGCTCGAGGATGAGGTCGACGGCGTCCTCCACGGCAGGTAGCTCAGCAGTGAGGAAACAGCAGCGTCAAGCCGCGCCGATGCCGGCCGCCGGGGGTACGAGGGTGGTGCTCAGCCGGACGGTGAACCCGCCGGTGCCGGGCAGCAGGTCGACGGAGTCCCACAGCTTGCGGGCCAGCCACAACCCCATGCCGCCCGCGGCGAGGTCGTCGCCGTGCGCGGGCACGAAGCCGGTCAGGGGGTCGACGGAGGACGTGCCGGCGTCGCTGATCGTGCAGACCATCGCGTCGCCGTCGGTCCACACCCGCGCCGAGACCGGCTGCCGCCCGTGCCGGAAGGCGTTGGCGGCCACCTCGCTGACCGCCAGGTGCAGGTCGGCCCGCTGGTCGGCGTCAGGCACCCACCGGGTGAGGACCCGCCGCAGGTCGCCGCGCAGGGTGGGCAGCGTCGGCGCCGCGTCGACGGCGTACACCGGCTCGCCGGCCTGCAGCGGCTCGCGGACGGCGCCGAGCCCGCGCAGGAGGTCCGCGGGCGGGCGGAACGCGGGGCTGGGGACCCGCACGCCGTCGTGGGCCAGTTCGGGATGGGTGTGCCGGGCGCCCGCGACGACCTCGGGCGGCAGCCGCTCCTGGTCGTAGACGCACATCACCGTCACCGGGGCGCCGGCCATGAACACGTTGCTCGCCGCCTCGTAGCGCAGGACCTCGCGCCGGCGCCGGGGGTCGGCGTCCCACTGCGGCTCGGCGAGGATCCGCAGCCGGCCCGAGCCGGTGGCCCCCGCCCGCTCCAGCAGGCGGCGCACGACGACCACCGCGTCGGGCGAGCGCGCGCCCACGAGGCAGATGCGGGCGTCGTCCTCCACCGTGCCGACACCGGTGCCCAGGGCCCGGCGGACTGCGTCGGCGGTGTCGGGGACGCAGCCGAGCACGGGCAGGTCCCCCTCGCGCAGGCCCTCCTCGAGGAACGCGGCGGCCACGGCGACGGTCTCGTCGGCGGAGCGGACCAGGGCGGCCGTGTGCCGGAAGGCCGCTCCTCCGGGCGAGGGGCCCGGCGCGCCGGACCCGGGCCGCGGCACGGCTCCGCCCGGCTCCGCCTCCGTGGCGGAGGCCCCTGCGACTGGATCCACTGGCCCCTCGACCCGCCTCGACACCGGAACGACTCCGGCCACTTCTCCCATTGTCAGGCACCGCGCACAGGCGGGCGCGTCGGGGTGGCGCTGCCCACCCTGCGGAGGGACCCGGCCGGCTAGGAGCGGTCGCCGCCGAGGTCCCCCAGCGCGAGCACCCGCGCCGGTGCCGAGCCCGGGCGCGTGCGCACCTGCAGGACCACCCGGCGGGCGGCCGCCGCGGCCTGCAGCTCCAGGACCAGCCCCACGCCGGCGCTGGCCAGGTACGTCACCGGCGTCAGGTCGAGCACCGCCCGCGCGCCCGCGGGCAGCTCCTCCAGTGCCCGCAGCGCCTCGGCCCGCAGCCCCGGGGTGACGGCCAGGTCGACCTCGCCGGTGACCTCCAGCCGCAGGCCGTCGCCGTCCCGGTGCGCCTGCAGCCGGGCCGGCCCGGTGTCCGACGGCACCCGCGGCCCGCGCACCGGCGGGTCGGCCGGCCCGGGACCGGCCGGGACGAAGCGGAAGCGCACCGTCGTCCCGGCGCCCTCGACACCGCGCAGGTCGGTGGTGCGGGCGACCTCCACGTCGGTGGCCAGCGCCGAGATCAGCTCCAGCCCGCGGCCGCGGTGCCCGGGGTCGGCCGGCACGGGCCGCCAGACGCCCTCGTCCCGGACGCAGACGTCGACGCTGCCGTCGGCGGTCCGCGCCAGCCGGTACTCGCACCGGCCCGCCCCGCCGCTCGCGGCGTAGGCGTGCTCGACGGCGTTGGCCAGCGCCTCGCCCAGGGCCAGCTGCAGGTCGTCGACGCCGTCCTCGGACAGTCCGGCGGCCCGCGCCCAGGCGGTGACCGTGCGGCGCACCCGGGCCAGCCGGGCGGGGTCGGCCGGCAGGGTCTCCTGCACCGGTGGGGGGGTCAGCCGCGCGGCGATGACCGCGACGTCGTCGGGCAGGGCCGACGCGTCGAGCACCTCGCCGAGCAGCGCCCGGGTCAGCCGGGCCGGGTCGGCGTCGGCGAGCCGGGCGGCTGCGTCGGTCACCCGCTGCAGGCCCACGTCGAGGACCTCGCCGCGCCGCTCGACCAGGCCGTCGGTGTAGAGCAGCAGCGTCGTCCCGGGCGCGACGACGGCGCTGCCCTCGGTGTAGGGCGGCCGTCCCGGCGCGCCGAGGACGGAGCCGGCGCCGTCCTCCAGCAGCTGGGCCCCGCCGTCGGTGACCAGCAGCGGCGGCAGATGGCCGGCGCGGGCCCACCGCACCGTGCCGGCCACCCAGTCGAGGACCAGGCAGGCCGCCGTGGAGGCCAGCGCGCCCGGCAGTCGCGCGGCGAACCGGTCGAGCAGCTCCAGCGCCTCCGCCGGTGGGCTGCCCTGGAGCAGGGCGGTGGACAGCGCGCTGCGCAGCTGCCCCATGACCGCGGCGGCGGACGGCCCCTGGCCGACGACGTCGCCGACGGCGACCGCGACCCGCCCGCCGCCCAGCTCGACGACGTCGTACCAGTCGCCGCCGGCGGAGGTGCCGGCCGCACCGGGCAGGTACTCCGCGGCCAGCGCGAGCCGCTCCAGCTGCGGCAGCCGCTGGGGCAGCAGGTCGCGCTGCAGGGTCGAGGCGATGTCCTGCTGGGCGCGGTAGAGGCGGGCGCGGTCGAGGGCCTGGGCGCACTGCTCGGCGACGGCGAGCAGCATGCCGCGCTCGACGGCGCCGAACCGGCGGGCCTCCGCGAAGCCGACGCCGACGACGCCGACCACCCGGCCGGCCACCAGCAGCGGCAGGGCCACGGTCGAGGCCAGCCCGAACGCGGCCAGCGCGCCTGCCTGGTCCGGCGCCAGGCCGCCGCGGGCACCGGGCCAGTCGGCCAGGTCCTCGACCCACTGCGCCCGCCGCTCGGCGACGGCGGCGGTCACCGCGAGCGGTGCCGACAGCGGGACGTCGGCCCACAACCGGTGCTCGTCGGCGCCCGCGCCGGCGATGCAGAGCAGGCGCAGCCCCCGGCCGGCGTCGTCGAGCTCGAAGACGCCGACCCGGCTGCCGTGGCCGGTCAGCGCCGTGACGTGGCCGGCCGCCGCCTCGGCGACGTCCACCGGTGAGGTCGCCGCCGACAGCTCCGCGGTGGCCCGCTGCAGCAGCCCGAGCCTCCGGGCGGTGGCCCGCTCGTCGGCCAGCAGCAGCGCGTTGTCGAGCGCCAGCGCCGCGCGGGCGGCGATGTCCTCGGCGACGGCCCGGTCGTCCTCGTGGAACGGCGGCGCGTCGTACCGTCGGCCCAGGGCCAGCACGGCCCGGACCCGCCCGCGGACGGTGAGCGGCACGACCAGGGCGGAGCTGAGGTCCAGCCGGACGCCGCCGTCCCCCGCCCCGGTCAGGTGCGGCCGCAGCGCCGGGACGCCGGTCTCGAGGACCACCCGCCCGAGCCCCCCGTGCGGCTCCAGGGAGTCGACCGCCCGGACCACCTCGTCGTCCACGGCGGCGGTGCCGACGTAGCGGAGCCGCCCGTCGTCCCCCACGACCCGGGCGGTGCAGAGGTCGGCCAGCCGCCGGTCGACCACCAGCCGGGCCAGCGTGGCCAGCTGGCCCTCGACCTCGGTCTCCCGGTCCAGCGCGGTGCCGACGGCCGCGAGCAGCGTCTGCCGCTCGGTCTCGCGGTAGCGGGCGTTGATGTCGGTGCAGCTGCCGACGTACCCGCCGGTGCGCGCCGTCGCGCCGTCCGCGCCGATCGGGGCCCCCCGCTCGAGCAGCCAGTGGTAGGCGCCGTCGGCGCGGCGGAGCCGGAACTCCACCTCCCAGCCCTGCCCGCGCGCCGCGGCCGCGCGGACGGCCCCGGCGTAGCGGTCGCGGTCCTGCGGGTGCAGGCCGGCGCGCCAGCCCTCGCCGAGCTCCTCCTCGACCGCGCGGCCGGTGAACGCCGACCAGCCGGCGTTGAGGAACACCCGCCGGCCGTCGGCGTCGGCCACCCAGATCAGGGCCGGGGCGAGGTCGGCCATCGCGGTGAACCGCTCCTCGGCCTCGCGGCGGGCCCGGCCCAGGTGCAGGTGCGCGTCGACCCGGGCGAGCAGCTCCTGCGCGGAGAACGGCTTGACCAGGTAGTCGTCGGCGCCGGCGGCCAGCCCCTCGACCGCCTCGTCCTGGCCCGCGCGCGCCGACAGCAGGACCACCGGCACGCGCGAGGTGCGGGAGTCCGCGCGGAGCGCGGCCAGCAGCTGCACGCCGTCGAGGCCCGGCATCATCACGTCGCTGACCACGAGGTCGGGCGGGTCGGCGAGCGCCGCCGCCAGCGCGGCCTGCCCGTCCCCGACGGCCCGGACCCGGTGCGCGGGGGCCAGCAGCCGGACGACGTAGTCGCGCATGTCGGCGTTGTCGTCGGCGACCAGCACCCGTCCGGCCCGGGCCGCGGGGACCTCCGGGACCGTCTCGCGGACCTCCTCGGCCGTGCTGGGCAGCCAGCGCAGCGCCTCGGTGACGTACGGGGTGGCCGCCGCCGACACGGCGGGCGTCTCGGCGGCCGGCGGGGCGATCCGCTCCGGCGGCAGGTGCGCGGTGCCCAGCGGCACGGTGACCGTGAACGTGGTGCCGACGTCGGGTGTGCTGTCGACGTCGATCGACCCGCCGTGCAGGCCGACCAGCTCGCGCACCATGGCCAGGCCGATGCCGCTGCCCTCGCCGGACCGGGCGCGGGCGCCCGAGACGCGGGTGAACCGCTCGAACAGCCGCGGCAGCTCGGCGGCGGGGATGCCGGTGCCGGTGTCGGCGACGGTGAGGACGACCGCGCCGTCCCGCTCCCGCAGCCGCACGGTGACACCGCCGGTGAAGGTGTACTTCAGGGCGTTGGACAGCAGGTTGAGGACGACCTTCTCCCACATGTCCCGGTCGATGTGCACCGGCTCCGCCGGCGGCGGGCAGTCGACGGTCAGCGTCAGGCCGGCGCGGTCGAACGCGGAGCGGAAGACGCTGGCCAGCTCGGCGGTCACCGCGCCGAGGTCGACCGGCTCGAAGCGGGCCTCGATGCGCCCGGCCTGCAGCCGGGAGAAGTCCAGCAGCGTGTTGACCAGCTTCTGCAGCCGCAGCGCGTTGCGCTCGACCACCTCGAGCTCCTCGGCCACCCGCGCGTCGGCCGCCGCCACCGGCGAGGAGCGCAGCTCGCTGACCGGTCCGGTGATGAGCGTCAGCGGGGTGCGGAACTCGTGGCTGACGTTGCTGAAGAAGTCGGTCTTGGCGCGGTCGAGCTCGGCCAGCGCCTCCGCGCGGCGCCGCTCGGCCTCGTGGCTCCCGGCGTTGAGCAGGCCCGAGGCGATCTGGTTGGCCAGCAGCTCCAGGTAGCCGCGGTAGGCCTCGTCGAGACGCCGGTGGGGGTTGAGACCGACGACGAGGAAGCCGGCCAGCGCGGCCGCGCCGGGCGCCGCGGAGGCGACCGGCACCACGACCACCTGCTCGGGCGGGGCGTCCCAGGCGCCGGTGGGCAGGCCGGGGAAGCGCTGCGCCGGCCCGTCGACGACGACCAGGGGATCCCCCGCGCGCAGCCGCCCGACCGGCCACACCGGGTCGGCGGTGCCGGCCGGGATCGCGTGCGGCGCCGCCGGGGAGCCCGCGGGCAGGCCGGTCGTGGCACCCAGACGCGCCGTCCCGTCCTCGTCGAACACGTAGGTGGCACTGAAGGGCAGGTCGTGGGGGTTGCGGGCGAGCTGCTCGCCCACCGCGGCCAGCACCTCGGCCTCGGTGCGCTTGGCGGAGACCGCCGTCGCGAGGTCGCGCAGACCGGCCATCCGCCGCTCGGCGAGCACCCGGTCGGTGTTCTCGGTGACGACGCAGAGCATCCCGGCGGTGCGGCCCTCGTCGTCGTCGACCGGGCTGTAGGAGAAGGTGTGGTAGGTCTCCTCCGGGTAGCCGCTGCGCTGCAGGAACAGCAGCAGGTCCTCGTCCCAGGTGGCGACGCCGGTCTCGAGGACCGACTCGATGCGCGGGCCGATGTCGTCCCAGATCTCCGACCACATCTCGCGGGCCGACCGGCCCAGCGCCCACGGGTGCTTGTCCCGCAGCGTGTCGTGCAGGTAGGCGTCGTTGTAGAAGGCGGTCAGCTCGGGGCCGTACGCGGCCCACATCGAGAACCGCGAGGTGAGCACGATGCGCACCAGGTTGCGCAGCGCGGAGGGCCACTGCTCGGGCGGGCCCACCGGGGTGGCGGCCCAGTCCCGGGCGGCCATCTCCCGGCCCACCTCCCCGCCGTTGGCGAACAGGGAGGAGGACGCGTCCGGGGTCACCGCGTCACCACGCAGGGCAGCCTAGGCGGGTCCTGCCGCCGACGCCGACGCGGCCGCCGGACCGGCACCCGGGAGAGTGGGTGGTGGGGCGCCGGCTCAGCCGCCGGGGGCGGCGTCCGGAGGGGGCTGGTCGAGGAACCCGGCGAGGACCCGGCGGAGGTGCTCGACGTTGCCGACCAGCACGTGGCCGCCGGTCGAGAGCTCGACGAGCCGTCCCCGGGGCAGTCGCCGGACGAAGGCCTCGGCGTCGTCGTGCGGGGTGAGCACCGCCTCGGCGGCGTTGACGACCAGCGTGGGCGCCGGGACCGCCTCGGGCGCGGGCTCCCCCCGGTACAGCTCGGGCGCGGCCACCGCCCGGTCGAAGACCATCCCGGGGAGACGGGGCGCCAGCGGGAACGCGGTCGCGTTGATCTCGGCCAGCTCGGCGCGCCCGGCGTCGTCCAGCTCGCCGGCGGGCACACCGGCGGCGATCCGGGTCAGGGGCCCGGAGCGGACGAGCGCCCACAGCAGCGGCTCCAGGGTCACCAGCAGCCGGTAGACGCCCGCGGGCGGGAGCCGGACGGGCCTGCGGGTGGGCAGCACCGGCGACTCCAGGACCAGCCGCCGCACCCGGTCGGGGTGCCGCGCGGCGAGGTGCAGCCCGGTCATCGACCCCGCGGACACCCCCGCGACGTCGGCCCGGTCGATGCCCAGGGCGTCCAGCAGCCGGGCGTAGGCGTCGGCCTGCGCCGCCGTCGTCGCGCCCCGCGGCAGCGTGGAGCCCAGGTAGCCGAACCGGGAGACCGCGACGACGTCGCGGTCCTCGCCGAGCCGGCGCCGGGCCCAGTCCACGCCCTGGTCCCAGCCCCCGCCGCTGCCGTGCAGCACGAGGACGGCCGGCCCGTGCCCGTACCGGGCGTACTCGACGACGCCCTCGGCCGACGACAGGCGGCGCACCGGGACCGGCGGCTCGGCCAGACGCCGCCGGGCCGCCGCCAGGTCGCGGCGGTAGCCCGGGATCACGGCCGCGCCGATCGCCCCCACGATCCCGACGCTATCGGCGGTCGCTGCGACCCGCGGCCCCGGCGACCGGGACGGGGTCGGCGGCTGCTCTCGCCGTTCGCGTACTCGACGTACCGGGGCTCGTGACGCGCCGGTTCCACGTGCAACACGACGGCCACCGGCTCGCGGTCCCGGGGCTTCCCGCGCGACCGCTGCACGACGCTCGCCGGGACCCGCGACCGCGGTCAGCGCGGGGTCTCGACGCCGACGCCACCCATGACGGCCCACCCGTGCAGCCGCAGGTCGGCGCCGCGCTCGTCGTCGGTCCGCTGCACCCCGGGTCCGAGCCCGGCGCCGCCGGCGACGGCGCGCACCCCGCTCCACACCCGCCAGCCCGGCGGCACCCGCACCGCCGCACCGCCCATCACCGCGTGGACGGTGACGTCGACGCCCCCCGGCACCGGCGCCAGGCCGGTCAGGTCCACCTCGCCGCCGCCCATGACGACGTCCAGCCGGACCCGGGAGAAGCTCGGGGTGGCGCGGCCTGAGCTGGACGCCGCCCATCACCCGCACCCGCCGGATCCCGGCGGTGCTGTCGTCACCCTCGTCCGCGCGCCAGGCCCACACCTGCCCGGCGGCGGCGAGGACGCCCTGCACCGCCAGGCCCCCGCCGATCCACGGCAGGGCCCGGCGCAGGCGGGACGGGGTCGGGTGCGTCGTCGGCATGCCCTCCAGGGTGGCCGCAGCGGACTCCGGGGACCAGCACCGCCCTCCCCTGGGAGCATCTGCTGCCGTGGCCGCCGTCGAGCTGGAACCGCTCACCCCCGACAACGTCCGGGCGGTGTGCGAGCTGCGGCTGGGACCCGGCCAGGACCACTTCGTCGCGCCTCCCGCCGTCTCGATCGCCGAGGCGTACGTGCACCCCCAGGCGTGGTGCCGGGCGGTGCGCTCGGGCGGGGAGCTGGTCGGCTTCGTGATGCTGTGGGACTCCGCCGAGCCACCGGGCCACATGCTGTGGCGCCTCATGGTCGACGCCTCCGCGCAGAGACAGGGGATCGGCCGGCAGGTGGTGGCGCTGGTCGCCGAGCACGTGCGGGCGCAGGGCGCGGCGGTGCTGAAGGTGAGCGCCCACGACGGCGACGGGAGCCCGGCCCCCTTCTACCTCTCGCTGGGCTTCGTCCCCACCGGGGAGATGGCCGGCGAGGACGAGCCGGTGTACGCCCTGACCCTCTGAGCTCTCCCCGCCGACGCCGCCGTCCCGGTCACCAGCGGAAGTGCGCCACCGAGGCCTGCAGGCCGGAGGCCAGCCGGGCCACCTCGTCGATCGCCGACCGCGCGTCCTGCATCGCCCGCGTGGTCGAGGTGCTGGCGCCGGCGACCGCCTGGATGTTCTCGGCGATCTGACCGGCCGAGAGCGCCGCCTCGGCGACGTTGCGGTTCATCTCCGTCGTCGTGGCCGTCTGCTCCTCCACCGCCGCGGCGATGGTGCCCTGCGAGTCGTTGATCAGCCCGATGATCGAGGAGATCTCGCCGATCGCGGTGACCGCGCCCTCGGTGTCGGTCTGGATGGCCTGCACCCGGGTGGTGATGTCCTGCGTGGCCCTGGCCGTCTCCTGCGCGAGTTCCTTGACCTCGTTGGCGACGACGGCGAAGCCCTTGCCGGCCTCCCCGGCGCGGGCGGCCTCGATGGTGGCGTTGAGCGCGAGCAGGTTGGTCTGCTCGGCGATGGTGGTGATCGCCTTGACGACGCCGGCGATCTCCAGCGACGACTCGCCGAGCTTGGCGACGGTCGAGGTGGTGGAGTCGGCGACGACGACCGCCTGGGAGGCGACCCGGGCGACCTCGCTGGCGTTCTGGGCGATCTCGCGGATCGACACGCCCATCTCCTCCGAACCGGCGGCCACGGTCTGCACGTTCTGCGAGACCTGCTCGGCCGCGCCGGCCACGATGCCCGACTGGTCGGCGGACTCCACGGCCAGCCGGGAGAGGTCCTGCGCCGAGGCCGACAGCTCCTCGGTCGCCGAGGCCAGCGTGGTGGAGCTGTCCCCGATCGTGGCGAGCACGGTGCGCACGGCCCCCATCGAGGTCTCCAGCGCGACGGCCATCCGCCCCACCTCGTCGCGGCTGTCCACCCCGGTGGCGCCCCGCAGGTCGCCCGCGGCCATCGCGGCGACCACGGCCCCCACCCGGCGCAGCGGACCGACCACCGAGCGGGTGACGGCCCAGCCGAGCAGGCCCAGCACGAGGACGGCGGCGCCGGCGACGGTGAGCACCAGGGGTCCGGCCGAGCTCAGCTGGGCGGTCGTCTCGTCCGCCGCCCGCCGGGCGTGCGCGCCGACCGCGTCGCCGACCGAGGGGAGCTCCTGCTCGAGGTCGGTGAAGGCGGTCAGGAACTGCGGATAGGCGTTCTGCGCCGCCCGGACGTCCCGTCCCGCCGTCGCGACGAGCTGGGCGGCCGCGGCGAGGTAGTCGTCCACGGCGGGCGTGACCGCCGTGACGGCCTGCTCGACGTCGGTCCCGAGACCGTCGGCGACGACCGCGTCCAGGTGCTCCTGCAGGGCGGCCGAGTGCTCCTGCAGGTCGGCCTGCGCCGCCTGGAGGTCCTGGACCCGGCCGGCCTGGGCCGCCTGCAGCGCCTGCAGCACGTCGGCGCGGACGGCGTCGTGCATCATGTCCGCCTCGAGCCCCTCGGCGGTGGCGTGGGTGGTGTCGAGCAGGACCTGGGTGCGGTCGCCGGCCCCCGAGAACTCCTGCACGGCGATGAGGGTGACCGCGCCGAGGGCCAGTGCCCCGGCCCCGACGAGCGCGGACAGCTTGACGCCCAGGGGGCGGTCGGACCAGGTGTTGCGCGGCATGGGGCTCTCCCGGAGCGCGGTGGACGGCGCAGGGAGGCGCCGCTGCCTCCTTGTTCGGCCGGCACCCGGTCGACTGCAACCGAATCCCACGTCGCGGGGGGCCTTTGTGGTTCCGCTATCCGCGCCGGGTGGAGACGGTCACCGTGAAGCGGCGGTCGGCGGCCGCGACGCGGGTGGGACCGACCAGCCGGCGCAGCGCCGCGCGGTGCGGCAGCCGGTTGTTGTAGACCGCCCACAGCTCACCGCCGGGCCGCAGCACCCGCGCCGCGGCGGCGAACAGCCGGTCGGCCGCAGCGGGGACGACGGCGGCGCCCACGTGGAACGGCGGGTTGCAGACGACGAGGTCCACGCTCCCGTCGGGCACCCCGGCCGCGGCGTCGTCCCGCCGCACCTGGACCCGCTCGAGCCCGGCGCGGGCGAGCGTGGCCCGCGCGGAGGCGACCGCCGCGGCCGACTGGTCGGTGGCGGTGACGGCCAGTTCCGGCCGGGAGCGGGCGAGGACGGCGGCCAGCACGCCGGTGCCGCAGCCGAGGTCGAGCGCCGCGCGGGCGTCCGGGGCGGCGCCGGGCAGCGCCGTGAGCAGCAGCCAGGTGCCGTCGTCGACGCGGGTGCCGGCGAAGGCGGCGCCGTGCGCGCAGACGTCGAGGTCCAGGGCGTCGTCGTGCCGGCAGCGGGGGAAGGACGGCCGCACGCCCGGCCGTGGCCCGCGGGCCACCAGCACCCGCGACTTCTGCCGCGCCAGCGTGGCCGAGACCTCGCCGAACCCGGTGCGCAGGACGTCGTTCATGCCGAGGGTCATGTGCTTGACCCGCCCGCCGACCAGCAGGACGGCCCCGGGGTCGGCTGCGGCCGCGGCCAGCTCGGTGAGCTCGCGCAGCGCCTCCAGGGCCCGGGGCGCCTTGGCCAGCACCAGCGTGGCGCCGGCGACCAGGGCGGCGTCCAGGGGCAGGGGGCGGTAGGTGCCGGCCAGCCCGGTGCGCGCGGCGTTGCGGGCCAGCGCGCGCTCCCCGACGAGCAGGTCCTGGTGCACCCGCACGTCGGTGGCGCCGGCCGCGACCGCGCCGAGGGTGAGCGCGCCGTAGGAGTCGTCGACGACCACGACGCGGCCGGGCTCCGCCGGCAGGTGCGGCGCCGCGGTGTCGAGCAGCAGCCGGTCGGTGGCGTCGACAGCGACGAGGTCGGGCGCCTCGACGTCGGGCTCGCGGCGCAGCGTCGCGAGCAGGTCCCCGGTCACGTCCGCGGGGTGGCGGCGACGAACGCGGCGACCGCCCGGCCGAGCTCGGGGCCGACGTCCTCCTGCAGGAAGTGCCCGCCGCCGCGCAGCGTGGTGTGCGGCATCCCCTGCGCGCCGGGCACGAGCCGCTGGAACACCCGGTCGCCGCCGCCGGTGATGGGGTCGGAGTCGCTGAACGCGGTGAGGAACGGCTTCTCCCAGCGGCTGAGCACCTCCCACGCCGCGCGGTTGGCCGCCGACGCCGGGTCGTCCGGCGCGGTGGGCACCAGCGCGGGGAAGACCCGGGCGCCGGCCTTGGACGCCTCGTCGGGGAACGGCGCGTCGTAGGCGGCGACCACCTCCGCCGGCAGGTCGGTGACCGTGCCGTTGGCGACGACGCGACCGACGTCGAACCGGGGCGCGGTCGTGGCGAACCGCTGCCAGGCGAGGAACGCCTCGCCCATCGGGGTGTCGCCGGTGGGCAGCCCGGTGTTGGCGACGACGACCCGCGCGAACCGGTCGGGGTGCTCGGCGACCAGCCGCAGCCCGATCAGCCCGCCCCAGTCCTGGCCGACCAGCGTGACGCCGGTCAGGTCCAGCCGGTCGAACAGCGCCTCGCGCACCCACTCGACGTGCGCGGCGTAGGAGTGGGCCGCGGGGTCGGTGGGCTTGTCGGAGCGGCCGAAGCCGACCAGGTCGGGGGCGACGACGCGCAGCCCGGCGCCGGTCAGCTCCGGGACGACGTGCCGCCACAGGAACGACCAGGACGGCTCGCCGTGCAGCAGGACCACGACCTCGCCGTCGGCCGGGCCGGCCTCGACGTACGCGACCCGCAGCGTCCCGCCGTCCCCGCTGCCGACCTCGACGTACCGCGGCTCGTGGGCGGAGCCGGTCAGCGCGGCGAAGCGCTCCTCCGGCGTGCGGACGACGTCCATGCGGTCCCCCAGGCGAAGGAAGCTCTCCCCACGTCCTGACGCCCAGGACGTGGGGAGAGCTTCCTATGCCTCGCGGGTCACACGCCGGGGAGGCCCACCGGGCAGCTCACGCCGGTCGAGTGGATCGGGCAGTACCCGTCGGGCACCTTGTAGAGGTACTGCTGGTGGTAGTCCTCGGCGTAGTAGAAGTCGCCGAGCGGGGCGATCTCGGTGGTGATCTCGCCGTAGCCGGCCGCCTCCAGCCGCTCCTGGAACTGGTCGCGGCTCGCCCGGGCGGCGGCCTCCTGCTCGGGCGAGGCGTGGTAGATCGCCGAGCGGTACTGCGTGCCGACGTCGTTGCCCTGCCGCATGCCCTGGGTCGGGTCGTGGTCCTCCCAGAACACCTTGAGCAGCTGCTCGTAGCTGATGACGGCGGGGTCGAAGACGACGAGGACGACCTCGGTGTGGCCGGTCTGCGCGGAGCAGACCTCCTCGTAGGTGGGGTTGGGCGTGTAGCCGCCCGCGTAGCCGGCGGCGGTGGAGTACACGCCGGGCGTCTGCCAGAACACCTTCTCGACGCCCCAGAAGCAGCCCGCACCGAAGACGGCGGTCTGCATCCCCTCGGGGAACGGCGGCTGGATGCGGTTGCCGTTCACCGCGTGGGTCTCCGGGACGAACGGCAGCGGGTCGGGCCGGCCCGGCAGCGCGTTCTCCGGCGTCACCGGCTGGGTCTTGTACCGGGAGAACAACATGCTCCGAGCCTAGGACCGTCGCGCCACCCGGCGGGGCGCCGTCCCGGCCGCGGGAGCAGGATCGGGCAGCCGACCCCCGACGACGCAGGAGGCGCCCCGTGCCCGTGACCGCCCGCGAGTGGCACCTCGCCAACCGGCCCCACGGCGAGCCCACCCCCGAGGACTTCGCGCTGGTCGAGGTCGAGCACCCCGATCCCGCCGAGGGCCAGGTGGTGGTGCGGATGGTCGCCATGTCGGTCGACCCCTACATGCGCGGGCGGATGCGCCTGGGGCCGTCGTACGCGGCGCCGTGGGAGGTCGGCGAGGTGATGAAGGGGGGCGCCGTCGGCCGGGTCGTCGAGTCCCGCTCCCCCGACGTCCCGGTGGGCGCGCTGGTGCTCACCGACGCCGCCTGGCGCGACGTCGCCGTCCTCGACGCCCGCGCGGTCCGGCAGCTCCCCGCCACGGAGGACCTGCCGCTCACCTACTCCCTCGGCGTCCTCGGCATGCCGGGGCTGACCGCCTGGGCCGGGCTGTTCCGGGTGGCCGCCTTCCGTGAGGGCGACGCGGTGTTCGTCTCCGGTGCGGCCGGGGCCGTGGGCAGCGCGGTCGGGCAGTTCGCGCGGCTGCGCGGCGCCTCGGCGGTGATCGGCAGCGCCGGCACCCCGGAGAAGGTCGCCTGGCTGCGCGAGATCGGCTTCACCGCCGCCTTCGACTACCACGACGGGCCGGTGCGGGACCTGCTCGCGCAGGCGGCGCCCGACGGCATCGACGTCTTCTTCGACAACGTCGGCGGCGAGCACCTCGACGCCGCACTCGGCGCGATGCGCCTGCACGGCCGGACGACGATCTGCGGCGCCATCTCCTCCTACAACGCGACCGAGGCGGTGCCCGGGCCGCGGAACTTCAGCTCGCTGATGATCGCCAAGCGCCTGGCGGTCACCGGCCTGCTCGTCGGCGACCACACCGACCTGCACGGCGAGTTCACCGGGACGGTGTCGGGGTGGATCCGGTCGGGTGAGCTCGTCGTCCGCGAGACCGTCTACGAGGGGCTGGACAAGGCCGTCCCGGCCTTCCTCGACCTCCTGAGGGGCGCCAACACCGGGAAGATGGTCGTACGCCTGGCACCGGACCCGGACTGAGCGGCGGTCGCTCCCGAGCGAGCGTGGTTGCGCCGTCCCGGAGCCGGGCACAGGGCCCGACCATGTGGTTGTTCCTCACCCGCCGGCTGCGCGTCTGGTTCGTCGTGACCGTCCTGGTGCCGCTGGCCACCGGGCTGCTGCGCCGCGTCGGGCAGGCGCTGGAGCAGCGCCGCGGGCCCGACCCGGTGAGCCGTGCCCTGCTGCAGGCCGGCGACCTCGGCGACCGGGCGCGCGCCCGCCTGCGCGGCGGCCGCCGCCGCTGACCGCTCCGTGACCACCGCGGCGCGGGTCCCCGCGCTCGACCACACACCGGCCGCCGCCCCCACCCGGGCGGTGGCCGTCTTCGCCCACGGCGGCACCGTGGCCAGCGTCGAGCCGCCGCGCGAGCGGGCGCTGTCGCTGATCCGGATGCGGGCGATCCAGGAGGCCGTCTCACGGGCCGCGGCCGGCCGGGGTGTGGAGACCTACCTGCTGCGCTACCGGGTGGCCGGCTGGAACGGGATCGCCGCCGACGCGCACGCCGACGTCCGCTGGGCGCTCGACCGGGTGCGCGAGCGGCACGGCGACGTCCCGGTGGTGCTCGTCGGGCACTCGATGGGCGGCCGGGCGGCGCTGCGGGCAGGGAACGACCCCTCGGTCGCCGCCGTCTGCGGGCTGGCGCCGTGGACGCCGCCGGGCGAGCCGGTCGGCCACCTGCGCGGGCGCACCATCGTGCTCGCCCACGGCCGCGGCGACCGGTGGGTGCCGGCGCGGCTGTCGGCCGACTTCGCCGTCCGGGCGGCCGCGGCGGGGGTGCGGGTCGCCCGGTTCACCCTGCCCGGCGGGCACGGCATGGTGCGTGCGGTCGGCCGGTGGCACGCGCTGGTGCGCGACGTCGTCCTGGCCGGGGCCGGGCTGGCGCCCTGGCGGGACGACGTCCGGGCCGCGCTGGACGCACCGCCGCCGGAGGGCCTCGCCGTTCCGCTGTGACCCGGCGGCGCCGCGGGTAGGGCCGCTGCCGTGGAGGAGCTGCTCGCCGAGGTCGTCGGCGTCCTGGTCACCGTCGTCGAGGCCTGCGGGGCCGCCGTCATCCTCGTCGGCGCGGTGTGGGCCTTCGCCCGGTTCGTGTGGGCGGGCGTGCGCGGCGGCGGGTCGCGGGCGTTCGTGCCCGTGCGGCTGACCCTGGGCCGGTTCCTGGCGCTGGGGCTGGAGTTCCAGCTGGCCAGCGACGTGCTGCGGACGGCGGTGGCGCCGAGCTTCCGCGAGCTCGGTCAGCTGGCCGCGGTCGCGGCGATCCGGACCGCGCTGAACTACTTCCTGTCCAAGGAGATCGCCGAGGAGCGGCGGCAGGTGGCCGAGGAGGCGCAGGACGCGGTCCCCGACGCGGCGTCCCCGCAGGCCCGCGGGCGGACCGTGTGACCTCGCTGGGCCCGCTGCCCGGCCTGCTGGCGCTCGTCGTCAGCGGCCTGGCCCTCGTCGCCGGCGCGGTCGCGCTGGTCGCCACCCGGCGGCCGGCGCTGGCCCTCGGCGTCCTGCTCGACCTGCTGCTGGCCGCCGGGCTGCTCCGGCTGGCGGCCGAGCCGACCTGGACGTCACTGGCCACCGCGGCCGCCGTCGTCGCGCTGCGCCGGCTGATCGGTGCCGGCCTGCGCACCGGGGGCCGGGCGTTCTCCGCGACGGTCGTTGCCCGCCCCGCCCGCGACCGCTAGCCTCCCCGCCCGTGACTGCCGGGTCGGCCTCGCGCCGCGCACGGATCGGGTCCCCGGCCGCCGGGTGAGCCCGCGGCGGGCCCGCAGCCCGCCGGCGTCGTCCTGTCCCCGCCCTCCCCCGCGGCTGCCCGCCGCACCCCCTCCCGGACAGGACACGCATGCCACACCCGTTCAACCAGCACGTCGTCGACGAGTTCCGCGCCCGCGGCGGCCGCGTCGGCGGGCCCTTCGCGGGCGCCCACCTGCTGCTCCTCACCACCACCGGCGCCCGCACCGGACGCCTGCACACCACCCCGGTCGGCCGGCTGACCGACGACGGCGGCCGCACCCTGGTCATCGCCTCGGCCGGCGGCGCGCCGGACCACCCGCAGTGGTTTCCGAACCTCCTCGCCGACCCGCACGTGACCGTCGAGGACGGGACGCCGACCTGGCCCGGCCGGGCCGTGGTCCTCGAGGGGCCGGAGCGCGACGCCGCCTTCGCCCGCGCCGCCGCGGCGGACCCGGGCTGGGCGGCCCACCAGGAGCGCACGGCGCGGGTGCTGCCCGTCGTCGTCCTGGAGCCCCGGTGACGGCGGCCGCCCGGCCGGCCGCCCTCGGCGCGGAGCTGCGGCGGATCCACGACGGGCTGCGCGCCGACCTGCGCGCGCTACGGGTGGCCGCGGCGAGCGGCGCTCCCCCGGACGTCCGCCGCCGGCTGCCGGCGCACTGCCTGGCCTTCTGCGCCGCGCTCACCGCCCACCACACCGGCGAGGACGCCGGCGCCTTCCCCGCGCTCGCGGAGCGCTTCCCCGAGCTGGCGCCGGTGCTGGAGAAGACGGCCGAGGACCACGGGTGGATCACCGGGATCCTCGCCCGGGTGGAGGAGCTCGCCGGGGAGCTGGCCGCCGCGGGCACCTCGCCGCGGCTGGCGGTCGAGCTCGACGGGCTCGCGGCGATCGTGGAGTCGCACTTCTCCTTCGAGGAGCGGCGGATCGCCGACGCGCTCGACCGGCTGCCGGGCACGGCCGCGGAGCTGCTCGGGGCCCCGCGGGGAGACTGACGGCGTGGACGAGGTCGTGACGTCGGCGGACGGCACGCGGCTGGTGGTGCGCCGCGTGGGCAGCGGCGAGCCCGTCGTCCTCCTGCACGGGTCCGGTGGCGGGCTGCACTCCTGGGCGCAGGTCGCCGACCGGCTGGCCGACGGGTTCGCGCTGTGGCTGGTGGCGCGGCGCGGGCACGGTCCGAGCGACGTCGGTGACCGGCCCGGCTCGTTCGCCGACGACGTCGCGGACACGCGCGCGGTGCTGGCAGCCGCCGGTGCGTCGTCGTCCACGGGTTCCGCGCACCTGGTCGGCTCCTCCTACGGCGCCCAGGTCGCGCTGCACACGGCGCTCGCCGCTCCCGGCGAGGTGCGCTCGCTCGCGCTCCACGAGCCGCCGCTGTTCGCCGCTGGTCCGCAACTCGCGCCGGTCCTGGCGGAGTACCGGGCGCGCCTGGCCGACGACGACCTCGCCGGTGCGGGCGCGCTGTGGGCCGAGCGGGTGGCGCAGGTGCCGCCCGCCCTGCTCGCCGCGCTGACGGGGAGCCCGCCGGGCGACCCGGCCGAGGCCCGGCGCTCGGCACGCGGTTCCCTGCGCGACCTGGAGGCCCTCGTCGCCGACCACACCGCCGTCTCGCGCTGGGCCGCCGTCCGGGTGCCCACCCTCCTGACGCAGGGCGCGGACACCTGGGACCCGGTGCCGGCCACCACGGACGCGCTGGCGGCCGTGCTCCCCGACGCCGAGCGGGTCGTGTGGGAGGGGCAGACGCACTTCGCCACGAGCACCGCGCCCGGCCTGGTGGCCGGCACGCTGCGCGGCTTCCTGCACCGGCAGCGGTGACGGTCCGGCTCCGGGACGGCGTGGCCGGCGACGCCGACGAGCTCACCGCGCTGTTCTCCGCTCGCGGGAGCCTGCGATGCCGTGGCCGGCCGTGCCGCACACCGCGGCGGAGACCCGGTGGTGGGTGGAGCACGTCGTCCCCGCAACACGCGGGCCGGCCGGTTCTCCGAGGCGGCGGGGTTCGTGCTGGTCGAGGAGCGCGAGCCCGACTGCACCTACACCCGCGCCGCCGCTCAGGAGAACAGCGCGCTGTAGCCGTTGAGCGCGGGCTGGCCGCCGAGGTGGGCGTAGAGCACGGTCGACGACGGGTCGATCTCGCGGCGGCCCACGAGGTCGAGCACCGCGGCCATCGACTTCCCCTCGTACACCGGGTCGGTGACCATGCCCTCGGTGCGGGCGGCGGTCTCCATTGCGCGGATCGTCGCCTGGTCCGGGATGCCGTAGACGCCGCCGTGGAAGCGCTCGTCGAGCTCGACGTCGTCGAGGGTGAGCTCGCGCCGGACGCCGATGGCCCGCGCCGTCCGCTGGGCGATGCGCAGCACCTGGTCACGGGTCTCGGCCGGCTCGGCGCTCGCGTCGACGCCGAGCACCCGGCGCGGCCGGCCGCCCTGCTCCTCGAGCAGCGCGAACCCGGCGACCATCCCGGCCTGCGTCGACCCGGTGACCGAGCAGACGACGACGGTGTCGAAGAAGACGCCCAGCTCGGCCTCCTGCTGCGCCACCTCCAGCGCCCAGTTCGCGAAGCCGTGCCCGCCCAGCGGGTGGTCACTGGCCCCGGCCGGGATGGCGTAGGGCCGGCCGCCGCGCGCCTCGATCTCGGCGAGCGCGGCCTCCCAGCTCTCCTTGAACCCGATGCCGAACCCCGCCTCGACCAGCCGCACGTCGGCGCCGGCCAGCCGGCTGACGAGGATGTTGCCGACCTTGTCGTAGACGGCGTCGGGCCAGTCGACCCAGCTCTCCTGCAGCAGCACGCACGACAGCCCCAGGTGCGCGGCGACGGCGGCCACCTGGCGGGTGTGGTTGCTCTGCACCCCGCCGATGGAGACGAGGGTGTCGCAGCCCTGGGCGAGCGCCTCGGCGACGAGGTACTCGAGCTTGCGGGTCTTGTTGCCGCCGTAGGCGATGCCGGAGTTGCAGTCCTCCCGCTTGGCCCAGACGGCGGCGCCGCCGAGGTGCGCGGTCAGCCGGTCGAGCCGGTGCACCGGCGAGGGGCCGAACAGCAGCGGGTGCCGGGGGAAGTCAGCCAGCGTCGTCATCGGTCTCCTCCAGTTCGGACAGCAGCGCCGTCCAGATCTCGCGGGTGGTGGCGACGGCGGCGTCGACGTCGCAGGTCGCGCAGGCGTCGGCGAGCCGGTCGTGCAGGGCGACGGACTCCCGGCCGTGCGCCGCGGCGAAGCGGGCCCGCTCCAGCCGGCGGATCGCCGGGGTGAGGCGCTCGACGGTCGCGGTGAGCGCGGTGTTGCCGGCGCGGTCGAGCAGCACGGCGTGCAGGTCGTCGTCGGCGGCCAGCGCGGCGTCGAGGTCGCCGGCGTCCACGGCGGCGGCGAACCGCTCGTTGGCCGCGCGCATGGCGGCGACGTCGTCGGCGGTCACCCGGCCGGCCCCCTCGCGGGCGGCGAGCTCGTGCATCGCCCGGACGACGACGGCGGCGTCGCGCACCTCCCGCGGCCGCAGCGGGGTGACCCGGGTGTGGCTCTGCGGCTTGGCCTCGACCAGCCCCTCGTCGGCCAGTCGGGCCAGCGCGGCACGGACGGGGGCGACCGACAGCCCGAGGCGGGCGGCGAGGGCGGCGTCCTTCACCACGCTCCCCGGCGGCAGCTCGCCGCTGACGATGGCCGCCCGGATGCGCGCCAGCGCGGTGTCGCGCAGCAGCACCCGTCCGACGGGCGCGAGCGGAGCGGTCACCACTGACATCTCAGATGTCAGTCGTCCCGCCGTCAAGACCCCCGCTTGCCGGACCGGTCCGTACCGGTGGCCCCCTACCGCCCGAGGCCGGGTGGCGTCGGCGTGACCCGGGCGAGGTCGGGGACGTCGTCGTCGGCCAGCCGGGCCCACAGCAGCTCGTCGCGCTTGACCCCGTCGCCGTACCGGTGCGACTGCCGCAGCCGCCCCTCGACGGTGAAGCCGGCCTTCTCGGCCACCCGCCCCGACGCGGGGTTGTCGACGGCGTGCACGAGCTCGACCCGGTCCACCGGCAGGGTGGCGAAGCCCCAGCGGCAGGCGGCGTCGACGGCGCGGGCGGTCAGCCCGCAGCCGCGGGCGGCGGGCACCGCCCAGTAGCCCACCTCGGCGTTGCCCTGGCAGACGTCGATCGAGTGCAGCGACAGCGAGCCGAGCAGGTCCCCGGTCGCAGCGTCGACGACGGCCCACGTGGCCTGGGTGCCGCTGCTCCAGTCGGCCCGGCGGGCCACCCAGACCTCGGCGTCCGCGGTGGAGCGGACCCGGCCGGGGTTGCTCCACACGTCGGTGGCCGGGTCGGTCAGCGCGGCACGGACGGCACCGGCGTCACCGGCCCGCCACGGCCGCAGCAGCAGTGGCCCGGCGGGCACCTCGACGGGGAGCGGCTCCACGGGGCCGGCCGTCCCGGGCGGCGGCTCAGCTCTCCCCGGAGCCCGGCTCGGCCATCTTCCGGTTGAGCTTGGCGGCCACGTTGCCCGGCGTCAGGGCCGACAGCCGGCCCATCGCCTTGCTGGCCAGCGACCCGGCGAACACCGACGCCTCGCCCTTCATCAGTCCCTCGTAGCCCTGGCGGGCCACCAGCGCCGGGTCGTCCTTCTGGTCCGTGGCGCCCAGGCGGGTGTCGGTGAGGTCGCCGCGGTCGAAGAACTCCGTGTCGGTGGGCCCGGGCAGCAGCGCGGTGACGCTGACCCCGCGGTCGGAGAGCTCCTCGCGCAGCGACAGCGCCAGGTGCTGCACGAACGCCTTGCTCGCGCCGTACACGGCCTGGAACGGCTGCGGCGCCTGCGAGGCCACCGAGGAGGTGAACAGGATGCGGCCCTCGCCCGCGACAGCCATGTCCTGCGCCACCCGCTTGGCGATGTGCACCGTCGAGCCGCAGTTGAGCGCCACGATGCCCAGCTCCGCGTCGAGGTCGGTGTCGGTGAACGCCCCGCCGACGCCGACGCCGGCGTTGATCGCGGCGGCGGCCAGCGGCCGGCCCGAGCCGCGGACGGCGGCCACCAGCACCTCGCGGTCCTCGTAGCGCGTCAGGTCACCGCGGACCGGCGAGACGGCGGCGCCCATCCCGCGCAGCTGCTCGGCGGCGGCGTCGAGCTCGTCGTCCTCGGCGGCGATCACCAGGTCGTAGCCGTGCTCGGCGAACTGCTTGGCCAGCTCCAGCCCGATGCCGCTGGAGGCGCCGGTGACGAGGGCGAGGGGACGGACGGTGGGCAGGGTCACGGGAGCTTCCCGGGGTCGCACGCGGACGGTCCCGGTGGGCATGCCCACCCTGCCGCCGTCCGACCCCTCGGGCCGGGATCCGCGGCCGGCAGGACGCCGCTGCCGGCTCAGCTCTCGCGCCGCCAGCGCAGCTCGTGGGTGACGCGCCCGCCTGGCGTCTCGAGCACCGGCGGGCGGAGGACGAGCTCGCCGTCGTCGAACGCGTACTGACGCACCTGGGTCGTGCCCACCCACGGCGGGTGGAGGCTGAGCTCCACGTGCAGCTCCACGCTGTCCTCGTGCACCTCGTACCTGGCTGCGTACGCCAGGTAGGTGGCGAAGGCCCGTGCCTGCTCGGACTCCGGCGCGCCGAACGGGTCGCGGCCGCTCATCTCCGGCCGCCCGGTGGCCGCGATCTGCACCGCCGCCCAGCCGTCCTCCTCGAACACGGCGACCCCCTCGGGCCGCTCGCCGAACGGGTGCCCGACGTGCCCGTCGTCGTGGACGGCCGTCCAGGAGACGAGGCGCCACCGTCCGGCCAGCTGCCGCGCGTCGGTCACGGGGACCTCCGGAGGTGAGGCGTCGTCCGTGTGGGTCATCGCGGTACCGGACGTCGGCGCCGTGACCGGACCCGGCGCGGGACGCCGTCGACGAGTGACGGTCGTCGACGACGCGCTGCGCCCGCTGCTGCCGGCCCGCGACCGCGCGGCCGGCCGGCGGGTGCTCGCCGCCGACCCCGACGCGACCGTCGGGCACCGGGTGCAGGCCGCCGGCGTGCTGCTGACCGAGGCCGGCCGGCCGCCGCCCGGCGCGACGGTCGCGGTGCAGGCGGCTCCCCGGCCGCAGCCGGAGCCGGCCGGGGGCTTCCTGCTCGACGCCGGGCTGGGCGCCCTGGCCCGCCGGATGCGGCTGCTCGGCCTGGACACCGCGTGGTCGCCGGAGGCGCGCGCCCCGGACGCCGACGACGCCGAGCCGGTCGCCGCCGCCGTCACCGAGGACCGGGTGCTGCTCACCCAGGACCGCGGCCTGCTCGTGCGCCGGGCGCTGCCGGCCGGGGCGTGGGTGCGCGGCGCGACGCCGGACGACCGGCTGGCCGACGTGCTCGACCGCTTCCGCCCGGCGCTGGCCCCGCTCACCCGGTGTTCCCCGTGCAACGGCACCCTGGCCGCCGTCGGCGCCGCCGAGGTGGCCGACCGGCTCGAGCCCGGCACCCGCCGCACGGCCACGGACTCCTCCTGCTGCACCGGGTGCGGGCGGGTCCACTGGCGCGGCGCCCACGCCCGCCGCATCGACCCGCTGGTGGAGCGCGCCCGCCGCCTCACGGGCGGCTGAGCGGCGGCCGACCGGCGGCACTGGCCCGCGGGGGCCACGGGTCGGCCCGGGCGTGACACCCCGGCCGGGCAGGACGACGGACGTCAGAGCCGGCCCCGACGGAGGGAACCCCGTGCCCGAGTACGTGCTCCCCGACCTGCCCTACGACTACGGGGCACTGGAGCCGCACATCTCCGGCGAGATCATGCAGCTGCACCACGACAAGCACCACCAGACCTACGTCACCGGGGCCAACACGGCGCTGGAGCAGCTCGCCGAGGCGCGGGAGGGCGACGGGCTGTGGGCGGCCAACCTGTACGAGACGAACCTGGCGTTCAACCGCGCCGGGCACGTCAACCACTCGGTGTTCTGGCCCAACATGAGCCCGGACGGCGGCGACCGCCCCGACGGTGAGCTGGCGGCGGCCGTCGACGACCAGTTCGGGTCGTTCGAGGCCTTCCAGTCGCACTTCAACGCCGTCGCCAACGGGGTGCAGGGTTCGGCCTGGGCGATTCTCACCTGGGACTCGGTGGGCCAGAAGCTGCTCATCTGCCAGCTCCACGACCACCAGGGCAACCTCGCCGTCGGTCTCGTGCCGCTGCTGATGCTCGACATGTGGGAGCACGCGTTCTACCTGCAGTACCGCAACGTGAAGAACGACTACGTGAAGGCCTGGTGGAACGTCGTCAACTGGGCCGACGTCACGCAGCGGTTCACCACGGCGCGCACGGCCACGGCCGGGCTCGTCGTCCCGGCGGCCTGAGCGCTCCCCGGGGCCCCGGCACGTGCCGCGGCCCCGGGGCGCCTGAGGTCAGGCTCACCTCGGCCCGCAGGGGCCACCGCCTGGCCCGCCCGTGACACCCGCGGTGGGCAGACCCGGAGCACGCCCCCTCCCCCGTCCCCTGCGAGGCCCCCGTGTACCTGTCGAAGACCGAGGCCGCCGTCCTGCCGACGACGCTCGTCGGCACCCCCCGCCCGTCGCCGGCACCGACCGCACGACGACGCCGCATCTGGCCGCTGCTCGGCCCGGCCTTCGTCGCCGCCGTCGCCTACGTCGACCCCGGCAACTTCGCCACGAACTTCTCCGGCGGCGCCTCCTTCGGCTACACGCTGCTGTGGGTGATCGTGGCGGCCAACCTCATGGCGATGCTCATCCAGAGCCTCACCGCCAAGCTGGGCCTGGCCACCGGCCGCGACCTGGCCACGCTGTGCCGGGAGCGGCTGCCCCGGCCGGTCACCTGGGGGCTGTGGGTGCAGGCCGAGGCGGTCGCCATCGCCACCGACCTGGCCGAGATCGTCGGCGGCGCGGTGGCGCTGAACCTGCTGTTCGGGGTGCCGCTGCCCATCGGCGGGCTGATCACCGCCGTCGTCGCCTTCGTGCTGCTGGGGGCGCAGTCACGCGGGCACCGGCCCTTCGAGCGGGTCATCACCGGGCTGCTGCTGGTCATCGGGCTGGGCTTCGGCTACACGCTGGTCGGCTCCGGCGTCGACCTCGGCGGCGTCGCCGGCGGGATGGTGCCCACCTTCGACGGCCCGGAGAGCCTGGTGCTGGCCACCGGCATCCTCGGCGCCACGGTCATGCCGCACGTCATCTACGTGCACTCGGCGCTCACGCCGGGCCGCTACGGCGACGTCGTCACCGCCGGCCGCACGCACGAGGGACGGCGGCGGCTGCTGCGGGCCCAGCGCCTCGACGTCCTGCTCGCCATGGGGCTCGCGGGCCTGGTCAACGCCGCGATGCTGGTGATCGCCGCGCAGCTGTTCACCGGCAGCAGCGACCAGGCGACCTCGCTGGAGGGCGTGCACGCCGGCCTCGGCGACCAGCTCGGCACCGGCGCCGCGCTCGCCTTCGCGGTCGCGCTGCTGGCCAGCGGCTTCGCCTCCTCCTCGGTCGGCACCCACGCCGGCCAGGTCGTGATGGCCGGCTTCCTCAAGCGGCACGTCCCGGTGCTCGCCCGGCGGCTGATCACCCTGGCCCCGGCGCTGGCGGTGCTCGTCCTGGGCGGCGACCCGACGACGGCGCTGGTGTGGTCGCAGGTCGTGCTCAGCTTCGGCATCCCGTTCGCGCTGGTGCCGCTGCTGTGGCTGACCAGCCGCCGCGACCTGATGGGCGGGTGGGTGAACCGGCGGGTCACCACCGCGGTCGGGGCGGTCGTGGCCGCGCTGATCATCGGCCTGAACGCGCACCTGCTGCTCGGCTTCGTGCTCTGACGGCGGCGACCTGCAGGGGCAACCGCCCGACGGTGTGCGCTGGTGCGCAGTTCCCGTGCCGGAACCGTGCACCTGCGCACACCGTCGCCGGGGCGGGGTCCTCAGGCGGGCTCCGGCACGCCGCCTGGGTCGCCGCCGGGGTCGTCGGGTGTCGGCTCGACCGGCGCGGGCGGCAGCGGCTCCGGGGCGTCCGGGAGCAGCTCCCCCGGGTCGTCGGGCACCGGCTCGGTCGGGTCGATGACGGGCTCCGGCTCGGGGATCGGCGAGACCATCCACCGAGTCAACCAGCGACGCACGCCGGCAGGCCAGCGACCGGGCATCTCCTCAGGCCCCGGCGCTGCACCTCGCGAGCACGGCACCCATGACGAGGGACAGCGGCACCAGCCGGACCAGGCGGCGGCGCCACGGCTCCTGCGGCGCGGACGGGTGGACGACCGCGGCGGCGAGCCCGCCGACCGCCAGGGCGAGGACGAGCGTCACCAGGACGGACCTCACGAGGAGCTCCGGGTCCCCGCGGCCTCGCCGTCCGGGCGCCCGGGCCGGGGCTCCCCCCGGTCGGCGGTGGCGCGGACGTCGTCGGCGATCCCCGGCCACAGCGCGCGGGGCAGCTCGTGCCCCATCCCCGGGTGGACGACGAGCCGGGCGCCGGGCACCGCGGCCGCCGTCGCCTCCCCGCCCTCCGGGCGGATCACCACGTCGCCGTCGCCGTGAACGACGAGCGTCGGCACCCGGACGGCGGCCAGCTCCGCGCGCAGGTCGCGGGCGGCCTGCTCCGCCGCCTGCTGCCGCTTGACGCCCGGCCCGGTCAGCCCCTGGTCGTCGCGGGCCATGGCCACCCGCAGCATCGCCAGGTGGTCCTCGCGGTCGGTGGGGTAGCCGGGAGAGCCGGTGACCTCCTGCATGGCGACCATGAAGTCGGCCATCGCCTCGGGGGTCGTCGGCCGGCCCTGCTCCTTCGCCAGCGCCCGGGCGCGACGCACCAGCGCCATCGTCGTCCGCGCGCGCATCCGGCCGATCCGCGGCGCGGGCTTCGACATGATCGACGTCAGCGACAGCACGCGGTCGGGGTGCTCGACGGCGAGCAGCTGGGCGATCATCCCGCCGAGCGAGGCGCCGACGACGTGCGCGGCCGGCCAGCCGACGGCGTCCATCACCGCGACCGCGTCGCCGGCCATGTCCGACAGCGTGTAGGCGGCCGGCACCCGGGACCACGCGCGCCTCGGCACGGGGCCGTCGAGGTGGGTGGACAGGCCGACGTCGCGGTTGTCGAACCGGACGACGCGGAAGCCGCGGGCGGTCAGCTCGGCGCAGAACCCGTCGGGCCAGCCGACCATCTGGGCACCCAGGCCCATGACCAGCAGGAGCGGCTCGCCGCCGGGCTCCCCGATCACCTCGTAGGCGATCTCCAGGTCTCCGGAACGGGCGGTCAGGACGGCCACGGCTGCCTCCTCGGTCGGTGTCGGGATACAGTCGTACCACAGGTTTCGGTACACGTGTATCCCGAAGGAGGTGCGGTGCCCCGGCGGGTCGACCACGACGAGCGGCGGCGGGAGCTGACCGCCGCGCTGCTGCGCATCGCGAGCACCCGTGGGCTGCAGGCGGTGTCGATGCGCGAGGTCGCCGCGGAGGCGGGCGTGTCGCTGCGGGTGGTCCAGTACTACTTCACCGACAAGGCCACCCTCATGGCCTCGGGCATCACCGAGCTGGCCGCGCGTCTCGACCGGCGCGTGCGCGAGCGTGCCGCGGTGCTCGGCACCGGCCTCCCGCCACGGACGGTGCTGGAGGTCGTCCTCGGCGCGATCCTGCCCACGGACGACGACAGCCGCGCCGACCAGCTCGCCTGGACCGCCTACTACGCGGCCGGGCTCACCGACCCGGCCGAGGCGGTCGACGGCCGGTACGCCCCGGACGCGCTGGAGCGGTGGCTGACCGGCGTCGTCAGCCGGGCCGTGGACGACGGCCAGGTGGCCGCCGACGCCGACCCGCGGATCGAGGTGGTGAGCCTGCTGGCGCTCACCAACGGCCTGGTCAGCAGCGTGCTGGGCCGGCAGCGCACCGTGGACGACGCCCTCGCCGTCGTCCGCTACCGGCTGGACCGGCTGTTCGGCCCGGCGGCCGGCTGACCTAGGCGTCCCGGCCCCGACGGGGTGCGCCGGCGCACCGTTCCGCTGCGGGGGACCGGGCTGGTGCGCACACCGTCGCCGGACCGGTCAGGCCACCGCCGTCCCCAGCACGTGCGGGCTGGCCGGCGCCCGGACCCGCGCCGGCGGGAAGTCGAACCGGCGGACCCGGGCCACGGTGAAGCCCGCCGCCTCGATGTCGCCGACCTGGTCGGTGGCCGTGTGGCAGCCGCCGGCCAGGAGCGGCCAGACGGTCGCGTCGACCACCCGCTGGACGCCGCGCAGCCGCCGGTCCTCGGCCACGGTGTGCTCGAGGAAGCGCAGCTCGCCGCCCGGACGCAGGACCCGGCGCAGCTCCCGCAGTGCCCGTGCGCGGTCGGCGATGCTGCACAGCACGAGGCAGAGGACGGCGACGTCGACCGAGGCGTCCGGCAGCGACAGCTCCGCGGCGGTGCCGGCGCGGACCTCGACGTCGACGTCCGCCGCCCGTGCGGCCCGCTCGGCGGCGGCGCGCAGCCGCGGCTCGGGCTCGACCGCGACCACCCGGCCCACCGTCGACGGGTAGTGGGCGAAGTTCAGCCCGTTGCCGCAGCCGACCTCGACCACTCCGCCGCGCGCCCCGTCGAGGAGCTCGCGGCGGAGGCCGGCCATCCCGGCCTCCTCCAGCCGCGGGCTCAGCCGCTCGTAGCAGCGGCTGAAGACGGGACGCGGCAGGTCGGTCGCCATGCCCGCACGGTCGCGGGAGCGCCACGGCCGCGTCAAGCCGGCCGGACGCCGGCGACGCGGGGCGTCGGGCTGTCGAGCGTTCCGCGCCCGTCGGACGACGTCGTGGCGATGACTTCCGCCTGCCCCGCCGGTCCCGACCACCACCGACCCGCGAGGAGGACCGTCGTGACGACCGGACCCGACCCCACCGACCAGGCGGGCGGCCCCCGCGCGCCGGCTCCCCACCCGGAGCTCCGCAGGCTCGACGTGCTGGAGGGCAGCTGGCGGCTCGAGGGCCACGACCTCGGCGGCGGCGCGCCCTTCACCGGCACGGTGACGCGGCGCTGGCTGCCGGGCGGCCACTTCCTCGTCCAGCAGATGAGGATCGACGGGGACGAGCAGGAGGGCACCGAGTACATCGGCTGGGACCACGCCCAGGAGACGCTGCGCTCGATGCTCTTCAGCCGCGAGGGACCGGGTCCGTTCTGCTCGTTCGCGCTGGAGTACGTCTGGCGGATCGAGGGCGACGACCTCACGATCTGGCACGGGTCCCGGGACTCCCCGGCGCGCTTCAGCGGCAGGATCGACCGCGCCGCCGGCACCGTCGCGGGGCGGTGGGAGTGGCCCGGCGGCGGCTACGCGGCCACCGAGACCCGCCTCGACGAGCCCGGGTGAGTCACGTCGCCCGTCCCGGGCGACCCCGTTCGCGGAGGGACCGGGCGGCGTGCGCGGCGAGCGCCGCGGCGGGCAGCGCCCCGCGGGCCAGCACGCTCCCGGCCGGGTGTCCGGCCGCGCGCATCCACCGCAGTGGCGCCAGTGACCCACGGACGGCGTCGGGCGCGTAGGCGGCCATCTGCCGCTGGTAGTCGTGCACGGCCAGGGGCAGCGTGGTCGACCCGGTGCGCACGGCGGCCAGGTGGCCGGCGAGGAGGTCGGCGTCGCGGATCGCGGTGGCCGCGGCCGAGCCGCCGGTCGGGGGCATGGCGTGGACGGCGTCGCCCAGGCAGGTCACCGGACCCGCCGGCCACGGCGTCAGGTCGGCGTCGGGGTCGACGGCGGAGAAGCGGAAGGACGCCGGACTGCCCGGGTCGGCGGCGGCGACCAGGGCCCGCACCTCGGGTGACCAGCTCCGCAGCAGGTCGGTGACGAGCTCGGCCAGGCCGGCGGGGTCGCGCTCCCGCACGTCGCCGGGCAGGCGGTGGTCGAGCGCGTGCAGTCCCCACACCACGCCGGGGGCCTCGACGTCGGCCGGCACGTCCCGGCAGGCCGCGGGGTCCACCGCGGGGACCGTGGCCGGGTCGTGCAGGCTGAGGAAGGCCCCCACCCCGTCGGGCGCGAAGGCGAGGGCCGGACCCGCGCGCAGCAGGTCGGGGACGAGCTCGCGGGTGCGCGCGTCGACCGGGGTGCGACCGGCGATCCCGGTGACGCCGACCGGGGCCGAGGTGGGCCGTCCGGCTAGGGCCCGCGCCACCCGGGAGCCCACGCCGTCGGCGCCGACGAGCAGGTCGCCCCGCTCACTGCTGCCGTCGGCGAAGCGCGCGGTGACGCTGCCGTCGGCGTGCACCTCGTGGCCGGTGAACTCCTGCCCGAAGCGCACGACGCCGTCCAGGCCGTGGGCGAGCAGCCGGCGCAGCGGGACCCGCCCGATCAGCAGCCGCTCGCCCGAGGGGTCCTGCCGCGCGAGCAGGAGCACGCGCAGCCGGTGGTCGGTGACGGCGAGCCGGCGGAACGACCCGGGGCCCGCCGAGCTGGCCAGCAGGGCCTGGTGGTGCGCGGGAGCCAGGTGGCGGCGCAGCGCGGCGCAGGCGCGCTCGTCGAGGTGCAGGCGGTAGCCACCGGTGGCCGAGGCGGAGGGGTCGCGGTCGTGGACGCTGACGTCGTCACCGGCCCGGTGCAGCGCCTGGGCCAGCGTGAGGCCCCCGATGCCGGCGCCGACGACGATGACCCGCACGGACCCACCGTAGGAGGGCACCCGCCCGGGCGGCCCCGCCGATCCGACCGGGGCGGGCCGGCTCCGTGCGGGCCGACCCTCAGGTGGTCAGGACCATGCGGAAGCGCGCCCGGCCGGCCATCATGCGCTCGTAGGCGGTGGAGACCTCCTCCATCGGGACGGTCTCGACCATCGGCCGCACGCCGGTGAGGGCGGCGAAGCGCAGCGTGTCCTCGGAGTCCTTGGCGGTGCCGGAGGCGTGGCCGGCGACGAGCCGGCTGGCGAGGATCAGGTCGACGGAGTTGATCCGGAGGGGCTCCTCCGGCGCGCCCACCACCATCAGCCGGCCGCGGGGCCGCAGCCCGGGGACGGTGGCGCTCATCGCGGCGGCGTCGGTGACGGTGGCCAGGACGACGGCCGCACCGCCGAGCGCGGTCAGCTGCTCGGCGACGTCGGTGGCGGTGCTGTCGACGTAGTGGTGGGCGCCGAGGTCGCGCGCGAAGGACGCCTTCTCCGGGCCGCGGGCGACCGCGACGGTCTCGAACCCCATCCGGGCGGCGAACTGCACGCCGAGGTGGCCGAGACCGCCGAGGCCGAGGACGGCGACGAGGTCCCCGGCGCGCGCCCCGCTGTTCCGCAGCGCGTTGAAGGTGGTCACGCCGGCGCACATCAGCGGCGCGGCCTCGGCGTCGGTCAGCGCGTCGGGGATCGCGGCCAGCGCGTCGACCGGGGCCAGCAGGTGGTCGGCGTAGCCGCCGTCGCCGGTCAGCCCGGTGACCGCGCCGTTGGCACAGGAGATGGGGTCCCCGCGGCGGCAGGAGTCGCAGGTGTGGTCGGCGCCGCCGAACCAGCCCACGCCGACGCGCTGGCCGGGCGTCCAGTTCGTCACGCCCTCGCCGACCGCCTCCACCATGCCGGCCACCTCGTGACCGGGCACCCGCGGATAGGAGCTGGCCAGCCCGTTCTTGGCCATGGCGTCGCTGTGGCAGACCCCGCACGCGGCGACCCGCACGAGGACCTCGTCGCGCCGCGGTTCCGGGCGGTCCCGCTCGACCAGCTCGAAGTCCGCTCCCGGCGCTGCCACCTGCACTGCCCGCATCTGGTCCTCCTCCTCGACGCCGTGGCGCACCGCCCGGGACGTCGAACGGGACGACGCCCGCGCGCCGCCCCCACCACGCCTACCCAGGCCGACGCCCGGGGCACACGCCGCTCGGGCCTGGGAGCGCCGCGGTGGGCGCTGCCACCGGACGGCCCGCTCCTGCCCGTGTTGACCCTCCCCCCAGGGCAGAGCACAGGCTGCGGTGACCGGTGAGCCTCACCGGTGACGAGGACGGGACCGTGGACCTGATGAGCATCGGGGAGTTCGGCCGGGCGGCCGGCCTCACGCCCAGGGCGCTGCGCCTGTACGACGAGATGGGTCTGGTGCGCCCGGCGGAGGTCGACGAGCTCAGCGGCTACCGGTACCACCGGGCCGAGCAGCTCGACCGGGCCCGCCTGGTCGCCCGGCTGCGCCTGGTCGGGATGCCCCTGCCCCGCATCGAGGTCGTCGCCGACCTGCCGTCCGGGGCCGGCGCGGCCGAGCTGGGGTCGTACTGGCGCCAGGTGGAGGCCGACACGGCGTCCCGGCGCGCCCTGGTCGCCGTCCTCGTCGAGGAGATGCGCAGCGAGGAGAGCGACGTGTTCGTCGACGACGACCCCCGGCCCGTGGCGGCTGCCCGCACCCTGGTCGGGTCCCGGGACGACCAGCTGGACGCCGTCACGGCCGGCCGCCGCGTGTTCGCCGTCGCCGACGGGTTCGGCAGCGACCCGGGCGTGGCGACCCGCGCGCTCGGCGCGCTGGCGGTGCTCGAACGCGTCAGCGGCCTCGGCGACCCGGTCCGGGTGATCGACGAGGCGGTCACCGCGGCCTCGGCGGCCGTCGCGGAGCGCCCGTCCGGGGACGCCTCCGGCGAGGGATCGGGGTGCACCCTGACCGCGCTCGTCCTCGGCGCCGGGGAGGCTGGCCCTCGCCCACGGCGGCGACTCCCGGGCGTACCTCGTCCGCGACGGCCGGCTGACCTGGCTCACCCGGGACCACACCCACGTGCAGTCCCTCGTCGACGAGGGACGGCTGACCGAGGACGAGGCGCGCTCGCACCGGCGCCGCGCCGACCTCGACCGCGCGCTCGTGCCCGGCGCGTCCACGGCGGCGGACGTCTCGCTGCACCGGACCCGGCCGGGCGACCGGTTCGTCCTCACCACGGACGGCGTGCACGCCGTGCTGCCGGCCGGCCGGCTCGCGTCGCTCCTGGTGGACGGTGCCGGTCCCGAGGACGTCGTCGGCCGGGTGCAGGACGCCGTCGCGGCGACCGGTGCCCCCGACAACGCCACGATCCTCGTGGTCGACCTCCCGGTCGCCCCCGGAGGTGACCGGCGGGCTCAGGCGGGCCAGATGCCGGCGAAGTGGTGCACCGGGCCGTGGCCCGAGCCGATCCCCAGCGACTCCCCCGCCTGGAGCATCCGCTGCAGGTGGTCGCGCGCCTGCTCGACCACCGGCTCCCACTCCCCCGGGCCGCCGACGCCGCGGGCCACCAGCGCGGCGATCGCCGAGGACAGCGTGCAGCCGGTGCCGTGCGTGGCGGTCGTGTCCACCCGCGGCCGCCGGGTGACGACGACGCCGTCGGCGGTGGCCAGCACGTCGACGCTCTCGCTCCCGCCCAGGTGCCCGCCCTTGAGCAGCACCGCGCCGGGCCCGAGCTGCAGCAGCGCCTGCGCCTGCCCGGGCAGCTCGTCGACCGTCGTGGCCGGCGGCACGTCGAGCAGCGCGGCGGCCTCGGGCACGTTCGGCGTCACCAGGTCGGTGACCGGCAGCAGCACCTCGCGGACGGCGGCCACCGCGTCGTCGTCGACCAGCCGGTCCCCGCTGGTGGCCACCATGACCGGGTCGCACACCACCGGCCCGGCCGCGCGGGACGCCAGCGCCGCGGCGACCTCCCGGACGACGTCGGCGGTGCCGAGCATCCCGGTCTTGGTGGCGTGCACGGTCACGTCGTCGAGCAGGGTGGCGATCTGCTCGCCCACGAACGCCGCGGGCACCGGGTGCACGCCGGTGACGCCGCGGGTGTTCTGCGCGGTCAGCGCGGTGAGCACGGCCGTGCCGTAGACGCCCAGCGCGCTGAGGGTCTTGAGGTCGGCCTGGATGCCGGCGCCGCCGCTGGGGTCGCTGCCGGCGACGGTCAGCGCGACGGGCACCCCCGCCCGCCCGGTCACCGGGCCGCCCGGAGCGTGCGGGCCGCGCCGGCCGGGTCGGGCGCGGCGCAGACCGCCGAGACGACGCAGATCCCGTCGACGCCGGTGACCTGCGGCGCCCGCTCGGCGGAGATCCCCCCGATGGCCACCGACCGCAGCCCGCCGTCCCGGGCGGCCGCGGCCAGCGCGGCCACCCCCTCGGGCCCGAGCCCGGTGCCGGCGTCGGGCTTGGTCGGCGTCGTCCACACCGGGCCGATGCCGACGACGTCGACCGTGCCCGGCGGCAGCGCCAGCGCGACCGCCAGCTCGTCGTCGGACCCGGCGGAGAGCCCCAGCAGCCGGTCGGGGCCGATCAGCGCGCGGACCTCGGCCGGCGGCAGGTCGTCCTGGCCGACGTGCACGCCGTCGGCGCCGGCCAGCAGCGCGACGTCGACCGCGTCGTTCACGAACAGGGCCACGCCGGGGTCGAGCACCGCCTTCACCGCGAGCGTGAGCTCGTACAGCTCCCGCCGCGACGCCGTCTTGTCGCGCACCTGCACCGCGGTGACCCCGCCGGCCACCGCCGCGCGGACGACGTCGGGCACGGTGCGCGGCGCCGACAGCGCGGTGTCGGTGACCAGGTAGAGCGTCGGATCCAGCGGCGGCCTCACGCGGTCACCTGCGCGGCGGAGAGGTCCCGGACCCCGTCGAGCGCGTCGAGCCACAGCGGCGCGAAGGTGCCCGGCCCGGGGCCGACCGCGGCCGCGGCCTCGGCCGCCAGCGCGACGTGGGCGTGCGCGGCGACCGCGCCGGTCAGCGGGTCGCCGGTGGCGGCGACGTAGGCCGCGACCAGCGCCCCGAGCGCGCACCCGGCGCCGGTGGTGCGGGTGAGCAGGACCGACCCGCCGCCCACCCGCACGGTGCGCGAGCCGTCGGTCACGACGTCGACCTCCCCGCTCACCGCCACCACCCCGCCGGTGCGCCCGGCCAGCGCGACCGCGGCCTCGAGGGCGTCGTCGGCCGACGCGGTGGAGTCCACCCCGCGCCCGCCGGACCCGGCGCCGGCCAGCGCCAGCACCTCGCTCGCGTTGCCGCGCACCACCGCGGGACGGGACCCCAGCAGCTCGGCGGCCAGCTCCGTGCGGAACGCCAGCCCGCCGACGGCGACCGGGTCGAGCACCCACGGCGTCCCGGCGGCCGACGCCGAGCGGGCGGCGAGCCGCATCGCCTCCGCGGTGCGCTGGTCGACCGTGCCGAGGTTGACCAGCACCGCGGAGGCCACGGCGGCGAAGCCCTCGGCCTCCAGCGGCTCGTCGACCATCGCCGGCGCCGCGCCGACGGCGAGCAGCGCGTTGGCGGTGAGCGTCTGCACCACCGTGTTGGTCAGGCAGTGCACGAGCGGGGCGGCGGCGCTCAGCGCCGACCGGGCAGAACTCAACGCAGCGGCATCCACGCCGTGACATCCCTCCGCCAGCATGACCTGGTCAGGTTCGACGGGTGTCTTCTCAGCCCGCCCGACGGCGGACACCCCGTGTCACTGGCCGCCGACGGTACCCCAGGCCGCGGGGTCCCAGGCCGCGGCGAAGAACCCGAGCTCGAGCTCCATGGCCCGCCGGTAGGCCCGGCGCACCGCCGGGGTGTCGGCGGCCAGCCGGTCGAGCAGCGCCTCCAGCGTGGCGGCCAGCTCCGCGAACCCGGGGTCGGCGTAGGTGTCCACCCACTCCCGGTACGGCCCGGTCGCACGGGGGACCAGCGCCCGGCCGAGGTGGGCGTAGAGCCGCATGCACGGCGTCATCGCAGCAGCCACCTCCCCGACGTCGCCGAGCGCCGCGGTGGCCAGCAGGAAGTCGGTGTAGGCGAGCGTCGCCGGCGCCGGCGTCACGGCGGCCAGGTCGATCCCCCACCGCGCCGCGTAGCCGTCGTGCAGCCGCAGCTCCTCCCGGACGCCGGCCAGCAGGTCGGCGAACGCCTCCAGCGTCGCGCGGTCGCGGCTGTGCGCCACCCCGAGGGCGTAGGCGCGGGCGAAGGCCTCGAGGAAGAACGCGTCCTGGGCGACGTAGCCGGCGAACCGCTCCCGCGGCAGCGCCCCGTCGGCGATGCCGGTGACGAACGGGTGCGCCAGCGCCGCGGCGGCCAGGTCGGCGCTGCCGGCCCACAGCCCGGCGGACAGGGAGGTCACGGGAGCGCCGTCTCCCAGAACGCCGTCTCGGCCGCCACGACCTCCAGGAACACGGCGTCGTCCGCCGGGCCCGTCTCGTCGGCCGCCGCCTCCAGCGCGGCGACGTAGGACGCGAAGCCAGGGACGGTCCAGTGCTCGACGAACTGCCGGTACTGCGGGGCGCCGGGCCGCGCGGTCGACCAGGCGTCGAGGTAGGCGCGCTCGACGGCCCACAGCGCGGTCAGCGCGACCCCGACGTCGGCGGCGTCGAGCCGGTACAGCAGGTCGCCGTAGGCGATCGTGGCCGGCAGCCGCGGCACGGCGAGGTCGAGTCCCCGCTCGGTGGCGACGCGGGTGAACCAGTCCAGCTCCTCGACCAGCGCGACGCAGCCGCCGGCCAGGACCGCCCGCGCCGGCCGCGGGGCGCGGGCCAGCAGCCGGGCCTGGAAGCGCAGCAGGTCGGCGACGAAGTGCGCGTCCTGCACCAGCCAGGTGTCGAGGGCCCCGGCGGGGAGCGTCCCGTCGCGGACGGCGTCGAGGAAGGGGGAGGTGGTGGCGCCCCGCCAGGCGTCGGGGTGGCGGGAGGGCAGCTCGGCGACCGGCACGGCGGGCGACCCTACGCCCGGCCTACAGTGGGCCCCGCCATGTGCGGGAGCTCGGGGCGACCGGGCTGAGAGGGCGGCTGAGCGCGCCGCCGACCGCTGGAACCTGACCGGGTAATGCCGGCGTAGGGAGCAGCCGTGAGCACCGACGTCCGGGCCTCCGGCTCCGCGACCAGCACCGACGCGCCCCTCACCCTCGACCAGGCGCCGCCGCGCACGCTCGGGTTCGGGGCCAACCTGGGCCTGTGGGCCAACCTCGGCGTCAGCGTGCTGCTGCCCGTGGCCGCGGTCTTCGTCGTCCTGCCGGGACGGCCGCTGTGGGTGACGGGAGCCGCCGTCGTCGTCGGCGCGGCGATCGGGTCGGCGCTGCTGGGCCTGGTCGCCGCCGCCGGGGCGCGGGAGAGCGTGCCCGGGATGGTGCTGCTGCGCGGGCTGCTCGGCCGGCGCACCTCCTGGCTGCCTACGGCGTTCAACCTCGTGCAGTGCGTCGGCTGGGCGACCTTCGAGATCGTCGTCATCGCCGAGGCCGCCGCCCGGGTGCTCGACGCGCCGCGCTGGCCGTTCGTCGTCGCCGCCGGGGTGCTGGCCACCGCGATGGCGCTCAAGCCCCTCGGCGTCGTCCGGGTGCTCTCCCGGTACGCGGTGTGGGCCGCGCTGGCCGCCGTCGCCTACCTGTTCGTCGGGGTGCTGCGCGAGCCGCTGCCGCCGGTCGAGGGCGGCGGGGCGACGTCGTTCTGGACCGCCGCCGACGTCGTCGTCGCGCTGCCGGTCTCCTGGCTGCCGCTGGCCGCCGACTACACACGCCACGCGCGCAGCGCCCGCGCCGCCGGCGTCGGCTCGGCGGTCGGCTACGGCCTGGCCACCGTGCTCATGTTCGTGCTCGGCGTGCTCGCGCTGGCCGCGTACGGCAGCGCCGGCCTCGACGTCATCGACGCGCTGCTCGCCGTGCCGCTGGGCGCGGTGGCGGTGCTCGTGCTGGTGGCCGTCGAGCTCGACGAGGCCTTCGCCAACCTCTACTCGACGGCGGTGTCGGCGCAGAACGTCGTCGCCCGGCTCGACCGGCGGGTGCTCGCCCTGGGCGTCGGCGTGCTCGCCACGCTGCTCGCGCTGACCGTCGACGTCACCGCCTACGAGCCGTTCCTGTTCCTCATCGGCGCGGTGTTCGTGCCCCTGGCCGGTGTGCTGATCGTGGCCTACTGGACCACCCCGCGCGGCGGCTGGGACACCTCCGGGACCGCGCCCGCCCGCCCGCTGCTGCTCCTGCCGTGGCTGGCCGGCTTCGTCGCCTACCAGCTCACCCTGCCCACGTACCTCCCCGGCGCGGGCGCGGGCTGGACGGCGTGGTGGACGGCGCGGCAGGCCGACCTCGGCATCGACCCCGCCAACGGCTGGTCGGCGTCGCTGGTCGGGCTGGCGGTCGCCGTCGTCCTCACCCTGCCGCTGCTGCTCAGGAGCCGGCGGCGGTGACCGACGTCGCCGTCGCGGGAGGCGGGCTGATCGGGCTGGCGGTCGCCTGGCAGGCCGCCCGCCGGGGGCTGTCGGTGACCGTGGTCGACGACGCCCCCGGCACCGGCGCCTCGGCCGCCGCGGCCGGGATGCTCGCGCCGGTCACCGAGGCCGGCTACCGCGAGGAGCCGCTGCTGCGCCTCGGCCTGGCCTCGCTGCAGCGCTGGCCGTCCTTCGCCGCCGAGCTCGAGGCCGCCGCCGGCCGGCCCGTGGGGCTGCGGACCGCCGGCACGCTGGTGGTCGGGTTCGACGAGGACGACGTCCGCGCGCTCGACGCCCTGCACGCCTTCCAGCTCGAGCTGGGCCTGGCCGCCGAGCGCCTGACCCCGCGCGCCGCCCGCCGCCGCGAGCCCTCGCTGACCCCGCGGGTGCGCGGCGGGCTGCTGGTGTCCGGCGACCACTCCGTCGACGGCCGCGCCGTCCACGCCGCCCTGCTCGCCGCCGCGGGGGCGACCGGCGTCGAGCTGGTGCGCGACCGGGTCGAGGAGCTCGTGGTGGACGGCGGCCGCGCGGCGGGGCTGCGGCTGGCGGGCGGGACGACGCTGCCGGCCGGGCAGGTCGTGTTGGCGCTCGGCGCCCGCAGCGGGCAGCTGCCCGGCGTCCCGCCGCTGCCGGTGCGGCCGGTCAAGGGGCAGATCCTGCGGCTGGCCGGCGCCGACGGGCTGCTCGACGGCACGGTGCGCGCGCTGGTCCGCGGCCGGCAGGTCTACCTCGTGCCCTACGGCGGCGACCGGCTCGTCGTCGGCGCCACCACCGAGGACCGCGGCTTCGACCCCGCGGTCACCGCCGGCGGGGTGCACGACCTGCTGCACGACGCGATCGACGTCGTCCCCGGCATCACCGAGCTGGAGCTGACCGAGACGCTGGCCCGCTGGCGGCCCGGGACGCCGGACAACGCGCCGCTGCTGGGCGCCTCGGCGCTGCCCGGGCTGGTGCTGGCCACCGGGCACCACCGCAACGGCGTGCTGCTCACCCCGGTGACCGCCGACGCCGTCGCCGACCTGCTGGCTGGCGGCGCGCTGCCCGAGGTGGCCGCCGCCTTCTCCGCCGAGCGGTTCCGGAGGGACTGAGTGGAGCTGACCGTCAACGGCGCCCCGGCCGAGCTGGCCGACGGCGCGACCGTGGCCGACCTCGTGGCCCAGCGGGCGCCCGGCCACGACCGGGTCGCCGTCGCGCGCAACGGCGACGTCGTCCCCCGCAGCAGCTGGGCGCAGACCCCGCTGGCACCCGGCGACGCCGTCGAGGTGCTGGCTCCGACCGCAGGAGGCTAGATGAGCACGTCCGAGCTCGCGCCGGCACTCGAGCGCGAGGAGGCCACCGACCCGTTCGGGATCGCCGGGCAGACCTTCACCTCCCGGCTGCTGCTGGGCACCGGCGGCGTGCCCAGCCTGGAGGCGCTGGAGGCCGCGGTGCGCGCCTCGGGCACCCAGCTGGTCACCGTCGCCCTGCGCCGCGTGGAGGCGTCGGCCGGCGGCTCGATGATGGACGTGCTCGACCGCTGCGGCGTCCGGCTGCTGCCCAACACCGCCGGCTGCATGACCGCGCGGGAAGCGGTGCGCACCGCCCGGCTGGGCCGTGAGGCCTTCGGCACCGACTGGGTGAAGCTCGAGGTGATCGGCGACGAGCGCACGCTGCTGCCCGACGCCGTGGAGCTGCTCGACGCCGCCGAGCAGCTGGTGGCCGAGGGCTTCACCGTGCTCGCCTACACCACCGACGACCCCGTGCTCGGCCGCCGGCTGGCCGACGCCGGGTGCGCGGCGGTGATGCCGCTGGGCTCGCCGATCGGCAGCGGGCTGGGCATCCGCAACCCGCACAACGTCGCGCTGCTGCGGGAGGCGGTGTCCGTGCCGGTGGTGCTCGACGCCGGCATCGGCACCGCGTCGGACGCCGCGCTGGCGATGGAGCTCGGCTGCGACGCGGTCCTGCTGGCCTCGGCGGTGACCCGCGCCCGCGACCCCGAGCGCATGGCGCTGGCCATGCGGCAGGCCGTGGAGGGCGGGCGGCTGGCGAAGCTGGCCGGCCGGATCCCCCGCCGCTGGCACGCCGAGGCGTCCACCCCCTTCGAGGGGCTGCCGGAGCTGTGAGGCCGCCGCGGCTGCTCGTCGTCACCGACCGGACACAGGCCGCCGGGCCGCTGCCCGAGGTGGTCGCCGCCGCCGTGGACGCCGGCGCCCGCGCGGTGTGGCTGCGCGACCGCGACCTGCCCCCCGTCGAGCGGCGGGCGCTGGCCGGCGAGCTGCAGGTGGTGCTCGACCCGGTGGGCGGGCTGCTGGTGTGGGGCGGCGCGGCCGGGGCGCCGGAGGGCACCGCGGTGCACCTGGCGGCCGCCGACCCGTTCCCCGCCGTGCGCCCCCCGCTGGTGGGCCGGTCCTGCCACTCGGCCGCCGAGGTGGCGCGGGCCGCCGACGAGGGCTGCGACTGGGTGACGCTGTCGCCGTTCGCGCCGACCGCGTCCAAGCCCGGGTACGGCCCGGCGCTGGGCACCGGGGGACTGGCCGCACTCGCCCCGGGTGCCCCACCGGTGCTGGCGCTGGGTGGCGTGACCCCCGCCGACGTCCCCGCGCTGCTCGCCGCCGGCGCGCACGGGGTCGCCGTCATGGGCCCGGTCATGCGCGACCCGTCCGTCGTCCGGGAACACCTGACCGCCCTGGCCGGCTGAGGACCGGCCGCCGGCCGGCTGTGACCCGGCTCGCAGTCAGGTTTGCGGTGAGGTCTGCCGAGTCATACGCAGGTGTTCGACATCCAGCCCCTGCCGCGGGCTCGACGCACGGGGAGTCACGGGGTGGGACGCGGATCGGCCGGGCTCGGCTGGCCCGCGGCGTCCCCTCCTCCGGCGGGGGACGGCATGGCGTGGCAGCTCTCCGACGTCACCGAGCTGCCCCGCGTGCGGCACGAGGTGCGGCTCCGCCTGGACGCCGACGGCACGGCCGACCTGCGCGACCGGCTGCTGCTGGTGCTCGACGAGATGGCCTCCAACGCGCTGCGCCACGGCGGCGGTCGCGTGCAGGCCGCCGTCCGCCGCACCGGCGACGCCTTCCTCGTCGCCGTCTCCGACGGCGACGCGGCCACCCCGCCGACCCCGGCCGTCGACCGCGACCCCAGCGAGGGCGGCCTGGGCCTCTACCTCATCGCCGAGCTGTCCACGGCGCACGGCTGGTACGTCGACGGCGACGCCAAGACCGTCTGGGCCGTCCTCCCCCCGCGCTGACCGCCCCAGGCCCCGTCCCGAGGCCCCGTCCCGAGGCCCCGTCCCGAGGCCCGCTGCTACTGCGGGTGCAGGCGGATGGCGACCAGGGCGACGTCGTCCTGCAGGCCCTCGGGGCGCAGCCGGGTGACCAGGGCGTCGCAGAGCCGCTCCAGCGGCAGGTCGGCGAGCTGGGCCAGCGCCGTCCGCAGTAGCTCGGTGCCCTCGTCGAGCAGCAGGTCGCGGCCCTCGACCAGCCCGTCGGTGTAGAGCAGCAGCGTCGAGCCGCGGTGCACCTCCACCTGCGACGACGTCCGCCGCGCCTCGGGGTCGACGCCGAGCATCAGCTCCCCGCGGCCGCCCCCCAGCGTCCGCACCGCGCCCGACGGCGTGAGCAGCAGCGGCGGTGGGTGGCCGGCGTTGGACCAGCGCAGCGTGGTCAGGCCGGCCGCGCGCTGCTCCGGCGTCTGCTCCACGCGGGCGACCACCGCGGTGGCCATCGTGTGCAGCCCCAGCGCGCCGACGGCGGCGTCGAGCTCGGCGAGGACGGCGTCGGGCGGGGTGTCGCCGCGGTGGGCGATGCCGCGGAGCATGCCACGCAGCTGCCCCATGCTCGCGGCGGCCTCGATGTCGTGGCCGACGACGTCGCCGATCACCAGCACCGTGGCGCCGTCGGGCTGCAGGAAGGCGTCGTACCAGTCGCCGCCGACCTGGGCGACCTCCAGGGCCGGCTGGTAGCGCACGACGATCTCGGCGTGGTCGGGCTGCGGCGGCGCGGTGAGCATGCTGCGCTGCAGCGCCTCGGCCAGCCGGCGCTGCTGGCCGAACAGCCGGGCGTTGTCCAGCGCCAGCGCCACCCGGTCGGCGACCTCGCGGGCCGTGGCGACGTCCTCGGGCCCGGCGACCGGGCGGTCCTCGCCGCGGTAGAGGCTCAGCGCGCCGAGCGTGCGCCCACGGGCGAGCAGCGGCAGGGTCAGCGCCGAGCGGGGCGCCAGCGCGTCGAAGGCCTCCCGCACCTCGCCCTCGGGCAGCGTCGGCCGGATGACCGCCTGGACGTCGGGCACGGTGAGCAGCTGCCCGGACTCCAGCGCCCGCAGCACCGGGGCGTCCGGTGGGACGGAGGACAGCCGCAGACGCGCGTAGGTGGCGGCGGCCGCCCGCAGCGCCGGGTCGCGGTGCCAGTTGGCGACGTCGTGCATCCGGCCGTCCTGGCCGCTCGACAGCGTCATGACCACCCAGTCGCCCAGCACCGGGACGACGGCCTCGGCCACCCGCTGCAGGGCCGCCTCCTCGGCGACGGGCGAGTCGAGCGACGGCGACATCAGCGCGCTCACCTCGGCCAGCAGGGACAGCCGCGCGGCACCGTCACGGGCGCGCTGCTCGGCCGCCCGGCGCTCGGTGACGTCGAGGAAGTACACCGACAGCCCGTCGGGGCCGGGCCAGGCGCGCACCTCGTACCAGGCGTCCAGCGGCACTGGGTAGTGGGCCTCGAACACCCGCTCCTCGCCGGCCTCGACCGCACCGCGGTAGTTGACCTCGAAGTCGCTGCCGACGGCGGCCGGGAACAGCTCCCAGACGACCCCGCCCAGCAGTTCCTCGCGGGAGCGGTGCAGCACCCGCTCGGCCTCGGCGTTGACGTAGGTGAAGCGCCACTCCTGGTCGAGGGCGAAGAACGCCGAGCGCATCGTCTCCAGCACCCGGGAGACGCGGGCCTCGCCCTCGCGGACCACCGTGGTGTCGATGCCGGCGCCGAGCAGCCGCGCAGCCACGCCCGAGGCGTCGGCGAGCGCCCGGCCCCGGCCCTGCACCCAGCGGATCTCCCCGGAGGGCAGCACCGCCCGGAACTCCGCGGAGTACTCGCCGCAGGTGTCGATCGCCTCCTGCAACGCCTGCAGCGTGCGCTCGCGGTCGTCGGGGTGGATCCGCGCGGCGAAGGCCTGGATCGTCTCGGCGAACTCGCCCGCGCGGAAGCCGAACATCTCCTGGAGCTGGTCGTCCCAGGCGAGCCGGCCGGTGGCCAGGTCCCAGTCGAAGCTGCCGATGCCGGCGGCGTCGATGGCCAGCTCGAAGCGCAGCCGGCTGACCTCGGGGTCGTCGGGGAGGGTCGGCAGCCGCCCGGCGGACGCCTCTCCCGGCGTCCCCGGACGCTGCTCGGGGACGGTCACGCGGGGCGGGCTCATCTCGTGCGGGGGCGGCGGGTTCCGTCCTTTGTCTCACGTCGGGGGGCGTGGTTCCAGCCGGTGTGCCCGAGTCGACACCGGAACGGTGTGTGCGAGACGCCTCCGGCGGGTCCGGGGACGCCGGACGGGCGCCCCCGGCGGCCCGGCTCCGGCGGCGGTGCCGGAGCGGGCTCGTCGGGAGCGCCCGTCGAGGGTCGTGACGCGCGGCGCCCGCCGGAGCGGGACGCATCGTCGTCGCCGGTGCCGGCGGCGCCGGGCCAGGCGGACCGCGGCCGGTCGACGGCGCGCTGCACCTCGGGCGCGGCCCGCGAGGGCCGGCACCGGTCCCTCGGCGCCCGGTCTGGCCAGGTCGTGCCGGTCGGAGACCGGGGGAGGGACGTCCCTCCCCGGGCACCGGCAGGGCCTGGGGGTCGCCTCCGGCGGCTGCCGCTGCCGTCAGGCCGCGCCGCACCGTGCCGTCTGCGCCTCCCTGGAGGGACCGCGCGCTGTCCTGGGTGCGGAGCAGTCGGCGGAGGTCGAGGCGAGAACCGTCGTGCGGAGAGGTCTGTCGGCGGCGGGGTGCCGCGGGGAGGGCCAGTGGGCGGCCGCGAGCGGCCGGGAGGTGGAGAGCTGCGCACGGACCGGACCGGCGGTCCCGGCCACCCGAGGGGGAAGTGGTGGCCGGGCCCGTCGACCTCGTCGGCGAGGCGTCGGACGGCGTCCCCGGGGAGGGGGCGCGCTGCGGGTCAGTCGGGGGAGGGCGGTGGCCGGGGGGAGCCCCGGGCCACCACGGGCACCGGGTCGCCCCGGGCCCGCGCCGACCCGGACACCGCGGGTGGGCCGGCCCGCGCCTCGGCGGCCGCCGGCCGCGCGGGCCAGCCGGCGGGGGCCAGCCCCGGGCCGGGCCCGCCGGTGCGGGGAGGTGACACCCGCCGGACGACGCCGGCGGGAGGGAGCGCCGCGGCGGGGGAAGACGCCGCGGGCCGGACCGTGGGGGTGCTGGGCAGCTCGGTGAGCACGACCGGGCCGTCGGGGGACGCCGGCGGCGGGCCGTCCGGGGACGCCGGCGCCAGGTGGGCGGGGCGGCCCCAGGCCAGGTGTGCGCCGTCGGGGCCGGCACCCCAGAGCGCCAGCCGCCGCAGCGCGCCGGGGCGGGCCGGGGGCACCACGACCGGCGCCGTCGGCCACGCCGCGTGCGCGCCGTCGGGGCCGGCGCCCCACAGCGCCAGGCGCCGGGTGGCGGCGCGCAGCCGGGCCCGCAGCCGCGAGCCGGGGACGGCCCCGCTCGCACCGGAGACCGGCGGTGGGGTGGCCGCGGCCGGGACCGCGGGTGCGGCCGGTGCGGCCGCGGGAGCCGCCGGCCGGGGCCGCAGGGACGGCACCGGGCGGGCCACCGGCAGCGGCCGCAGGGCGCGGGCCGCGCCGGGCGAGCGGGTCGCGGCCGCCCGGCGGGGACGCCGTCGGTGCGGCAGCTCCTCGGCCGCGTCGAGCAGGCCGAGGAGGACCGCCAGCGTCAGGTCGTCCGGCAGGGTCGCCGACGACGGAGCGGGTGCCCGGTCGATCGCCATGCCGTCCTCCTGGGGTCTGTGTCCGCGGCCGGGGAAGGTGCCGCGGACGAGGAGAAAGGTAGGGACGACGGGGCCTCCGGACGGCACTCCGGGGCACTCCTCCGAGCGCCCGTGACGGAACCGTTGCAGGCCCCTGACCAGCGCTTCGGCGACCCGGCGCTGCCGCCGAGCACTTGTCGACAAGCCGGTGGCCCCCGAGCGTGGGAACCGCTCGGGGGGCCTGCGGTCACGCCGCGACACGACCCGGCGCGCCCGCGTGTCGCGCCGTGTCCGGGGGGTCGTCGCAGCCGTCGCGGGCCGTCGCGGCGCGCGCCGCCGTCCCGCGGTGCCCGCCGTCCCGGTTGCCGGGCCGTTGCGGGCCTGCCCAGACTCGGGAGGTGAACGACCAGCCCACCGGGGGCGCCTCGACCTCCCCGGCGACCTCCCCAGCGACCTCCCCGGCCGGCTCCGCAGCGCCCGACGGGACCGACCCCGACACCCGGCTGCGCCGCGCCGTCACCGGCCCGCTGCTGTACCTGTTCATCCTCGGCGACGTCCTGGGCGCCGGCGTGTACGCGCTGGTCGGGGAGGTGGCCGGGGAGGTCGGGGGCGCCATCTGGGTGCCGCTGCTGGCGGCGCTGGTGCTGGCCCTGCTGACGGCGGGCTCCTACGCGGAGCTGGTGACGAAGTACCCGCGCGCCGGCGGGTCCGCGCTGTTCGCCGAGCGGGCGTTCCGCTCGCCGCTGGTCGCCTTCCTCGTCGGCTTCTGCATGCTGGCCGCGGGCGTGACCAGCGCGGCCGGGCTGGCGCTGGCCTTCGCCGGCGACTACCTCGGGGTCTTCCTCGACGTGCCCGCCGCGCCGGCCGCGCTGGTCTTCCTGCTCGCGGTGGCGCTGCTCAACGCCCGCGGGATCCAGGAGTCGCTGCGCGCGAACCTGGTGATGACGCTGGTCGAGACCTCCGGGCTGGTGCTCGTGGTCGTCCTCGGCGCGGTGGTCCTCGGCCGCGGCGACGGCGACCCCGGCCGCGCGCTGGAGTTCCCGCCGGGGGTGTCGGCGGCGACGGCGGTGCTCTCGGCGGCCCTGCTGGCCTACTACTCCTTCGTCGGGTTCGAGACCTCGGCCAACGTCGCCGAGGAGGTGCGCGACGTGCGGCGGGTCTACCCGCGGGCGCTGTTCGGGGCGCTGCTCACGGCGGGCGCGGTGTACGTGCTGGTCGGCCTGGCCGCGGCGGTGGTGCTGCCGCCCGCCGAGCTGGCCGGCTCCACCGGGCCGCTGCTCGAGGTGGTCCGCGCCGCCGACGCCGGCATCCCCGACTGGCTGTTCAGCGCCGTCGCCCTCGTCGCCGTCGCCAACGGCGCGCTGCTCACCATGATCATGGCCAGCCGCATGGCCTACGGGCTGGCCGAGCAGCACCTGCTGCCCGCCGTCCTCGGCCGGGTGCTCCCCCGCCGGCGCACCCCGTGGGTGGCCATCGCGGTCACCACCGCGGTGGCGATGGGCCTGGCCCTCGCCGGTGACCTGGCCACGCTGGCCAACACGGTGGTGCTCCTGCTGCTGGTCGTCTTCCTCAGCACGAACACCGCCGTGCTCGTGCTGCGCCGCGACCGCGTGGCGGCGCCGCACTTCCGCGTGCCCGCCGTCGTCCCGGTGCTCGGCATCGCCTCCTGCCTCCTGCTGTTCTCGCAGCAGGAGGCGCGGACCTGGGGCTTCGCCGGCGTCCTGCTGGCCGTCGGGCTGGTGCTCTACCTGGTCACCGCGGTGCCGCGCCGCCGCGCCGCGGCCCGGGAGCGGGAGCACGCCCCGGTCGGCTGACCCCTGCTTGGGAGGATGGCCGGGTGACCGTCCCCCCGGCGACGCCCCTGGTGATCGACACCGACCCCGGCATCGACGACGCGCTCGCGATCCTCCTCGCGCTGGCCAGCCCGGAGGTGGACCTGCGCCTGGTCACCACCGTGCACGGCAACGTCGAGCTGCCGCAGACGACGGAGAACGCGCTGCGGGTGCTGCACCTCGCTGGCCGCTCCGACGTCCCCGTGGCCGCCGGCGCCGCCGAGTCGCTGGTGTACCCCCAGCCGGAGCGGGCCGGGCACGTGCACGGGACCACCGGCCTCGGCGGGGTGCAGCTGCCGCCCTCCCCCGCCGCGGTCGACCCGCGGCCGGCCGTCGTCGCGCTGGCCGAGCTGCTCCTGGCGGCGCCGAGCCCGGTGACGGTGGCCGGGATCGGCCCGTGGACCAACATCGCGCTGCTGCTGGCCACCTACCCCGAGGCGGCGGCGCGGATCGGCCGGCTGGTGCTCATGGGCGGCTCGGCCGCCCGCGGCGGCAACGTGACCGCGGCCGCGGAGTTCAACGTGTGGGCCGACCCGGAGGCCGCCGCGCGGGTGCTCGGCTCGACGGTCCCGACCGTGCTGGTCGGCCTCGACGTCACGCTGCCCACGGTGCTCGACGAGGACGGCATCGCCCGCGTCGCCGCGGCCGGGCCGGTCGGGGCCACCGCGGCGGCGATCGTGCAGCAGTACCTCGACCACGCGCGGTCCTCCCACGGCACGACCGGCGTCGTCGTCCACGACGCCCTGGCGCTCACCGAGGCGATCGTGCCCGGCACGCTGGGCACCGTCCGCCGCGACGTCGTCGTCGACACCACCCGGGGCGCCGGGCGCGGGCAGACGCTGGTCGACCGGCGGTCGGTGTCGGACTCCCCGACGGCGGTCGACGTCGCCGAGACCGTCGACAGCCCGGCCGCCGTGGAGTTCCTGGTCGGCCGGCTGGCCGCGCTCGCCGCGACGGTGGGCTGAGCCGGCTCAGCGCGGGGGCTGCTGGGTGGAGGCCACGATGCCCGTGGCGATGTCGCGCAGCTTGCGGTTGTAGCGCTGCGAGGCGTCGCGCAGCATGTCGAAGGCGCCCTCGGCGTCGACGTGCCGCTGCGCCATGAGCACCCCCTTGGCCTGCTCGATGACCGCCCGCGACTCCATCGCCAGCTGCATGTTGCGCGCGTGGTCGGTCAGCTGGGCGTGCGCGTCGGCGTTGGCGACGGCCACCGCGACCGCCTCGGCGACCTCGCGGGCGGCCTCGAGCGAGGACTCGGAGGTGAAGGCGGCCGGCCGGGTCGAGTAGATGTTGAGCGCCCCGATCGAACTGCCCTGGTAGGGCAGCGGGGTGGACAGCGAGCTGCGGACGCCGACCTCGACGACCCGCACCGTGTAGTCGGGCCAGCGCTGCTCGGTGTCCATGTCGTCGATGCGGATCTGGACACCGGCCCGCCCGGCGTCCAGGCAGGGCCCGTAGCCGCGCTCGTACTGCAGCTCGTCGGCGGCCGACGCCATGTCACCGTGGTGGGCCGCCGTCGTCGGCGTGTCGCCGCGGACGAGGGTGATCGACGTCGACTCCGCGCCGGGCACGTGCTCGGCGGCCAGCCGGGTCACCTCCCCGAGGACGTCGGCGAGCTCGCGGTCGGCGAGCTGAACCCGGCTGAGCGCGCGCCACAGGGCCTCCACGGGTGCATTGTGCCCGGCGCGGACCGGCGCGCGGGGCCGGTCGGGGGACCGCTGCTGCAGCCGCTGCGGGTTTCGGTCAGGATGGACACGGATCGACAGACCGCGGAGCGGACGCGAGGGGTGGCGATGGGGCGGGAGACGTGGCCGAGCGCTCCGGTTCCGTCCGTGGCCGGCGACGTCTGGCACTGGCAGCTGGAGGCCATGCACGTCGTCTCCCGGGTCCGCTCGGACCTCCGTGCCCGGATCGCCCACCCCTCGGTGAGCTCGTCGTCGACCGACGACGCCCGGGACGGGCTGCTGCTGGTGTTCGAGGAGCTGGCGTCCAACGCGCTGCGGCACGGCGGCGGCGACGTGCGGGCGCTCGTGGTGGCCAGCCCGGCGGGCTGGCTGCTCGACCTCAGCGACGAGGCCCCGGACCGCCCGCCCATCCCGGCCGTCGACCGCGACCCCTCCCTGGGCGGGATGGGCCTGCACCTGGTGGCGCAGCTGTCGGTCGACTACGGCTGGGAGCGCCGGCCCGGCCGCAAGCACGTGTGGTCCCGGCTGCCCTCGGGGCTCGAGCCGATCGAGGGCTTCAGCGACCAGGTCCCCGCCCCCCGGGCGCCCGAGGCGCCTCGCGACTGACCGGGTGAGGCCGCTGGCCCCTCCCGCGCGGGCGCGGCACACTGCCCCGCCATGAGGTTCCGGACGACGGTCGAGCTCCACGGCAGGTCGGCCACCGGCCTGCCCGTCCCCGACGCGGTGGTGGAGGCCCTGGGCGCCGGGCGCCGACCCGCGGTCTGCGTGACGCTGAAGGGCCACACCTACCGCAGCACCGTCGCCTCGCGCGGCGGGTCGTTCGTGCTGCCGCTCAGCGCGGAGAACCGGGCGGCGGCCGGCGTGTCGGCCGGCGACGAGGTCGACGTGGAGCTGGCGCTGGACACCGAGCCGCGCGAGGTCGCCGTCCCCGCCGACCTGGCCGCGGCCCTGGCCGACGACCCGCAGGCCGCCCGGGCGTTCGCGGCGCTCCCCTACAGCCACCGGCAGCGGCACGTGCTGGCCGTCGAGGGCGCCAAGGCCGCCGAGACCCGGCAGCGGCGGATCGCCGCGGCCGTACGCATGCTGCGCGAGGGCAGCTGACCGCCCTCAGGCGTGGTCGACGACCGCCGCGCCGTCGTGCTCGGCGCGGGCGCAGTGCGCGCAGCAGTAGAACTGCCCCTCGACCACGACCCCGTGGCCGATCACCGTCACGCCGCAGTGCTCGCACACCGGGGCCATGCGGTGGATGGCGCACTCGAAGCTGTCGAAGGTGTGCCGGGCGCCCTGCGCCACCACCTCGAAGCTCATGTCGTAGTCGTTGCCGCAGACCTCGCAGACCGCCATGGCCCCTCCTCGCCGGTGTCGCCGTGGCCGGGTCCCTTCCCCGGCCGGCGGGCGCGGACACCGCCGTCCGGGCGCGTCGCGGAACGGGCGGTCAGGCGCTGAGGCGGGCGGTGGTGCCGACGGCGTTGCGGGTCGCCTTGGCGGCGTAGAGGCAGCCGTCGGCGCGGGCGGTGAGGACGGCGGGCGCGGCGTCGGGCCCGCCGGCCGCCGCGACGCCGAGGGAGACGGTCAGCTCGCCGGGCTCGAACCCGGGCAGCTGGAGGGCGAGGGTCGCCAGCCGGACCTGCTCGGCGAGCGCGATCGCGCGCTCCTCGGGGCCGCCGGGCAGCAGGACGGCGAGCTCGTCGCCGCCCAGCCGGGCCACGACGTCCCCGGTGCGGACGGCGGCGCGCAGCAGGTCGGCGACCGCGCGCAGGGCGGTGTCGCCGCCGGCGTGGCCGTGGCGGTCGTTGACCTGCTTGAACCGGTCGAGGTCGACCAGGACGACGGCGACCGGCTGCCCCGACCGGCGGGAGACGGCGCAGGCGGCGTCGAGCTCGGCGTCCCAGCGGCGGCGGTTGGCCAGCCCGGTGAGCGGGTCCTCCTCCGAGAGCCGCTCGAGGCGGGCCAGGAGCAGGCGGGTGCGGTCCTGCTCGCGGTGCAGCCCGACGGTGGTGCGCACCTCCCGCACCGACAGCTTCTGGCGGACGGCGTGCATGACGCAGGCGATCACCGTGGCGGTGGCCAGGTGCACGGCCACGGTGACCACTTCGTCGCCGGGGAGGTCGTTCGCCGCGACGAGCGCGACGACGACGAGCGCGGCCCAGGTGGCCGCGCTCAGCCCGAGGGTCCACTGGGCCCGGCCGGAGAGCACTCCCCCGGCGCCGAACAGGGCGGGGGCCAGACCCAGCGCGTAGGCGACGGGGTGGTCGACCTGCGCGAGCATCCACGACACGTCGACCTGGACGGCGCCGAGCACCAGGACCGTGGTGACCAGCTCCGGCCGGCTGCGGCCAAGCGGCCGGGTCACCAGCACCCAGAGGGCCACGGCCATCGGCACGAGGGCGAGCAGGCGGACGGGGATGAACAGGCCAGCGCGCTCCGGCTCGAGGTAGAGGTCGAGGGGCGCCCAGGCCGGCAGGACGATCATCGCCGTGACCGTGAGCACGATGCCCGACGAGCGGGCACGGCGGCCCAGCTCGGCGACGACCTCGGGGTCGTCGGCGGCCACCACCGGTCCGGGACGGTCGGCTGCCCGGCGGTCGCGCCGGCCCGCGGTCTCGCGGTGCAGGAGGGAGATGGCCACGGCGACCCATCGGCGCCGCGCACCGGCGCACTGAGCGAGACGCAACCACCCCTCACCCGTCCGGGTGACGAGCCGGCCGGGCGCACCCCGCCGCGGCGGGTCCTCAGGCGTTGCGGCGGGCGGTCCAGGACGAGACGAAGTCGCGCAGGCTCCGGGTGGGCCGCAGCCACGCGCCGTCGGGCGGGAGCGCGTCGAGCCGCACCCGGTCCAGCGGGGCGGCGAAGGCCCCGGGCACGTCCTCGATGTCGATGAACTCCAGCAGGTCGGAGCTGATGGCGTAGCCGGCGACCTCGCTGAACGCCACGACGACCACCTGGGTGCCCGACCGGGCCAGCTCCTCCAGCGGCTCGGCGAAGTTGCGGCCGTCCCCGGAGAAGACGACCAGCCGCCGCAGCCGGTGACTGTGCGTGCGCACCTCGATGTGGTCGAGCATCGCCTGGTCGATGTCGTCGTCGGGCTGGGACTTCGGCCGCGCGAAGACGGCGAACCCGAAGCCGCGCAGCGCCTCCACCCAGCGCTGCAGCGAGCCGACCACCGGCGGGATGTTGGCGAACACGCACGCCTCGACCTCCGGGGCGTCGGGCGCGCCGGGGTCGCCGGCGCCGTCGACGAACCAGGCGGCGATCGCGTCGAAGCGCGGCCGGGAGGCGGCGGTGGGGCGGGCGCCGATGACCGTCGACAGGGTCATGTCGATGTTCGGCGCGTCCCAGATGAGCAGGTCCAGCGCCGGCCGGCCGCGGCCGTCGAGCTCGTCGGGGGACACCAGGACTGCCGCACCGCTGGTCTCGGTCACGGGGGCAGTCTGCCTGCTCGTTCCCGGGCCCGTGACCGCGGCGGGAGGGGCTCCGGGACCGGGGCCCGCGTCGGGGGCGCCCGCCGGATCGCCGGCGGGGTCGACAGCGGGGTCGTCAGCGGGCGGCCCGGCGGGGTCGGCAGCGGGCGGGCCGGCGGGCAGGGGTGCCGGTGGCCCGGCGGGCGACGTCGCCCGGCGGACGCCGTGGCGGCGTCCCGGACCGGTCACCCGCCCTGCCTCAGCGCAGCTGCCCGGCGAGGGCGAGCGCGCAGGAGTCCCCGCCGCCGGCCCGGACGCGGTCGGCCCAGCGAGGAACGTCGCCCGACGCCATCGGGCGGGCCAGCAGGTAGCCCTGGGCGAGGTCGCAGCCGGCCTCGCGGACCATCCGCAGGTGCTCGGCGGTCTCCACGCCCTCGGCCACCGACCGGATGCCCAGGCTGTGCGCGAGCTCGACGATGGCGCCGAGCACGGCTCCGGTGCCCGCGGTGGCCAGCCGCTCGGCCGCGGTGATCAGGGAGCGGTCGATCTTGAGCGTCCCGATCGGCAGCGCCATGAGCTGGGCCAGCGAGGACCACCCGGTGCCGAAGTCGTCGATCGCCACTCGGACCCCGAAGCCGCGCAGGACGGCGAGCTGGTCCTCGGCGCGGGTCGGGTCCTCGGCCACGGTGGTCTCGGTGAGCTCGAGCATGAGCTGCTCGGGGGCGAGGCCGGAGTCGCGCAGCGCCGTCCGGACGTCGCGCACCAGCGTCTCGGCGGAGAAGTGGCGGGCGCTGATGTTGACCGCCATGCGCAGCGACAGGCCCTGGGCGGCCCACTCGGCGGCCTGGCGGGTCGTCTCGCGCAGCAGCCAGCGGGTGATCGGGATGAGCTGGCCGGTCTCCTCGGCGACGGAGAGGAAGGCGTCGGGCGCGAGCAGACCCCGCTCGGGGTGCTGCCAGCGCAGCAGCGCCTCCACGCCCTCGACCTCGCCGGTGTCCAGCCGCACCACCGGCTGGTAGTGGACGACGAACTGGTCCAGGGCGCCGTCGCGCAGGCGGGTGGCGACGTCCATCCGCCAGCGGGCGGCGTCACGCAGGCCGGGGGAGAACAGGTGCACGCGGTCCCGGCCGGCGGCCTTGGCCGCGTACCCGGCGGCGTCGGCGTCGCTGAGCAGCTGGTGGGCGTGCCGCAGGCCCGGCTGCGAGACGGCGACGCCGATGCTCGCCGACACCGGCACCGACAGGCCGCCGGCGGTGAAGGGCCGGCCGAAGGAGCGCTGCAGGCGGAAGGCCAGCGCCGCCGCCTCCGGGGTGTCGCAGGACCGGGCGAGGATGACGAACTGGTCGCCGCCCAGCCGGCCGACGGCGTCCCCGGGACGGATCTGCGTGATCAGCCGCGCGCCGACCTGGCGCAGCAGCTCGTCGCCGACGCCGTGACCGAGCGAGTCGTTGACGGTCTTGAAGCCGTCGAGGTCGAGGAAGAGCAGCGCGGTGCGGGAGCCCTCGTCGGCGAGCGCCTCGCCGATGAGCTCCAGCAGGCGCACCCGGTTGGGCAGGCCGGTGAGGTCGTCGTGGGTGGCCTGCCAGGCCAGCCGCTGCTCGACGAGGGCCCGCTCGGTGATGTCGGTGTGGGTGATGACCAGCTGCCGGGTGTCGTCCACGCGCGCGGCCTGCAGCCGCCACCACGTGGTGGTCCCGGCCAGGTCATGGGCGTAGTCGTGGGCGAAGGTGCGCGGCGCCCCGTCGGCGGACCCCGCGCGCAGCTGGTCTAGCCCCTCGGCGACCCGCGCGAGGTCGGCGGGATCGAGCCCCTGCGAGACGCGGGCGAGGTAGTCGTCCCCCACCTGCGCCGGCTCCCAGCCGCTCTGCCGCACCAGGTCGGTGTTGCCCGCCCAGATGCGGTTGGCGGTGCGGATCCGCCCCTCCTCGTCGACCAGCACGGTCGGCGAGGGCAGGGCGTCGAGGACGGCGGTGGTCTGCTGGAGCTCGCGGGTCTGCGCGACGTGGGCGCGGTGGCGGGAATCGACGTCGCGCAGGAAGACCACCACGCCGCCCTGCGCGTCGGCGGAGGCGCGGACCTCGAACCACCGGTCGTGCGGCGCGTAGAGGTACTCGAACGCGCGCGGCCGGCCGTCGGCGAGCACGGCGTGCACGTGCTTCTGCAGCGCCGAGCCGAGGACGTCGGGGAAGCAGTCGCGCACCAGCCGGCCGAGGAGGCGCTCCGGCGGCCGCTGCAGCAGCTGGGCCAGAGCGGCGTTCACCCAGGTGAAGCGCCACTCGGCGTCGAGCCGGCAGACGGCGTCCGGGACGCTGTCGAGCAGGTCCGGCGGCGCCGGCAGGCTGGCCTGGTCGGTTCGGTGCACGCGTCTCTCTCCCCCTGCCGCCGCACGCCGGGACCCGCCCAGGCGGTCCTCGGCATCCGGACCGGGACGGGTGGGAAGTCGGTCCGTACGCGACGCCTACCCGAGAGTAGTGGAGCCGTCGGGGGTCAGGCAGCCGAGACCGTGGACCGCTCGACGAGACGGGCGGCGGGCACGCCGGCCGGGAGCGTGCCCAGGACCGTGCCCCAGTCGCCGCCGAGGCGGGTGGCGCAGAAGGCGTCGGCCACCTCGGGCGGGCTGTGGCGCAGCAGGAGCGAGCCCTGCAGGCACAGCGCGAGCAGGCCGGCGACCCGGCGGGCGCGCACCGGCAGTGCCTCGGGATCGCCGAGCTCGGCGGAGAGCCGCCCGACGGCGGCGTCGAACCGGGCGTCGGCGCCGCGGGCGAGCCCGATCTCGGCGGTGACAGCGGCCAGCGACTCGCCGGAGCGTCCCAGGGCGCGGAGGACGTCGAGGGCGATGACGTTGCCCGAGCCCTCCCAGATGCTGTTGAGCGGTGCCTGCCGGTACAGCCGCGGGAGGCCTGACTCCTCGACGTAGCCGTTGCCGCCGAGCACCTCCAGGGCCTCGCCCACGACGGCCGGCGTCCGCTTGCAGACGAGGAACTTGGCCGCGGCGCCGGCCAGCCGGAGGAACGCCGTCTCCCCGGCGTCGACCGCAGCCGCCAGCCGGACGGCCAGCGCCGTCGCCGCCTCGCTCTCGACGGCGAGATCGGCCAGGACGTTCTGCATGAGCGGCTGGTCGGCGAGCAGGGCGCCGAAGGCGCGGCGGTGGCGGGCGTGGTGGAGGGCCTGGGTGAGCGCGGCCCGCACGGTCGCCGCCGAGCCGATGACGCAGTCCAGGCGGGTGGCGTTGACCATCTCGATGATCGTCGGGACGCCGCGGCCGGGCGCACCGACCAGCCAGCCGGTGGTGCCGTCGAACTCGACCTCGCCGGAGGCGTTGGCGCGGTCGCCGAGCTTGTCCTTGAGGCGCTGCAGCCGGAAGACGTTGCGGGTGCCGTCGGGCAGGACCCGCGGGATGAGGAAGCAGGACACCCCCTCCTCGAGCTGGGCGAGGACGAGGAACAGGTCGCTCATCGGGGCGCTGGTGAACCACTTGTGCCCGGTGAGCGCGTGGGTGCCGTCGCCGTTCGGGACGGCGCGGGTGGTGTTGCTGCGGACGTCGGAGCCGCCCTGCTTCTCGGTCATGCCCATGCCGGCGACCAGGCCGGGCTTGGCCGACGGGTCGGTGAGCCCGAACGCGTAGCCGCTGCCGGTGAGGCCGGGCCCGTAGCGGGCGGCGAGCTCCGGGGCGGCGCGCAGCGCGGGGACGGCGGCGTAGGTCATGGTCACCGGGCAGCCGTGGCCGGCCTCGACCTGGGTCCAGCCGAGGTAGCCGACGGCGCGGCGCACGTGGGCGTGCGGGTCGCCGGCGTCGGCCGCCGCCCAGGGTGCACCGGCCAGGCCGTGGGCGAAGGCCGCGCCCATGAGCTCGTGCCAGGCCGGGTGGAACTCGACCTCGTCGACGCGGTGGCCGTAGCGGTCGTGCGTGCGCAGGACCGGGCGGTGCTCGTCGGCCAGCCGTCCCCACTCGCGGGCCTGCTCGCTGCCGGCCAGGGCGCCGAGGTCGGCCAGCGAGGCGAGCGTGGCCTCGTCCGCGTGCCGGACGCAGGCCTCGGCCAGTGCGGTGTCCCCGGCGATCGGGTCGTACCCGACCAGCGGCGGGACCTGGTTGGTGACCTCGTGCGTGGCGCTCACGACGGGCACCGTACGACCGGCCGGGTGGGATCTGGTCATCGTGGGGACTGCGGCGACCGCGAGGTCCCTGTCATCGCAGCGAGCGCGCCACGGCAATCCAGTGGCCAGCGGGACGTGGTCGGCGGCAGTCTGGCGCCCGGAGACTCCCGAGGGACGGGGCTGGTCATGGCCGAGGACGCTGCGGCGACGGGCGGGGAACGGCTCGCCGGGGGCAGGACCTCGCCCGGGGTCGTCCGCATCGGGGGCACGGTGCGCCGCCCGGTCCGCCGGTCGACGACGTCGGTGCACGCGGTGCTGCGGCACCTGGAGCGGGTGGGGTTCGCCGGGGCGCCCCGGGTGCTCGGGTTCGACGACGCGGGTCGCGAGGTGCTCACCTACCTGGAGGGGGAGACGGCCGGTGAGGCGCCCTGGCCGGCGTGGGTGTCCTCCGACGAGGCGTTGCCCCAGGTCGGCTCCTGGTTGCGGCGGCTGCACGACGCGACGGTCGACTTCGTGCCGCCGGAGGACGCGGTGTGGTTCTCCGGCAGGTCCTGGCGACCGGGTCTGGTCATCGGGCACCACGACGCGGCGCCGTACAACGCGGTCTGGCGGCAGGGCCGGCTGGTCGGGTTCGTGGACTGGGACCTCGCGGGGCCCTCCTCGCGGGAGTTCGACCTCGCGTACTCGGCGCTGATGTGGGTGCCTCTGCTCGCCCCTGGGTCCGCCTGGCCGCTCGCCTCCCGTTCCGTGGAGGAGCGCCACCGCCGCGTGCACCTGCTGCTGGACGCCTACGGGTACGACGGCGACCGTGCGGCGCTTCGGGAGGCCGTGGCCACACGTGCCCGGAGGAACGCCCAGGTGACCCGCCGGCTCGCCGACGGCGGTGACCCGGTGTTCCAGGCGCTCCGCGGCCAGGCCGACGACCTGGATCGGTCCGCGCAGCAGGTCGAGGAGCTCCCGGAGTCCTTCTGGCGGCCACCCACAGCAGCCGCTGGACCTCGATGACCGGGTGACGGAACCCGCAGGGTGTCCGGCACAGGGCGCTGAGGGCCACCGCCCGAAGGCCACCGCCCGAAGGCCACCGCCCGAAGGCCAGCGCCCGAAGGCCACCGCGGAGGCCACCGCCCGAAGGCCACCGCCCGAAGGCCACCGCCCGAAGGCCACCGCCCGAAGGCCACCGCCCGAAGGCCACCGCCCGAAGGCCACCGCCCGAAGGCCACCGCGGAGGCCGCTCCGTCGGGGACCTGCGCCCGATCTCCTCTCCAGCCACCTACGCCCCGTCACCCTCGACGACGGCTCGACCGAGTGGCCGACCACGAGCCGGGCGGTCACGCACGACTGCCCTCCTCCCGTTCCACGTGGAACGGGAGGAGGGTGCCGAACCAGGAGGCGCCCGCTGGTGGGATCAGGCGGCGGGTTGCAGCAGGGATGGTCCGGTGCGGATCTCGGTGCCGTCGGGTCGCCAGGTGCGCCAGGTGCCATCGGGTTGTCGTTCGACCCGGAAGCCGTGGTGCACCTTGGTGTGGTGCCGCTCGCAGAGCAGCGCGGCGTTGTCGATGTCGCTGGCCCCGCCGTTGACCCACTCCAACAGGTGGTGGGCGTCGCACCACCAGGTCGGGGCGTCGCAGCCGGTGAACACGCAGCCGCCGTCACGCACGTCCAGGGCGCGGCGGACGTGCGGCGGGAAGAACCGGGTGGCACGGCCGTAGTCCAGCGGTTGCCCGTCGGGACCCATCACGATGCGGGTGACCTCGCCGTCACAGGCGATCCAGCGGGCGCGGGCGGCGGACACGACCGCGCCGGAGCCCATCGCCGCGGCCGCCGGTCCGGTGGCGGGGTCGGCCAGGTCGGCGACGCCGATGGTCACCAGGAGCTGGGACTTGTTGCGGCGCAGCAACGGCAGGAATCCGGCGGCCAGGACGTTGTCGGCCAGTTGCACGAGCGCGTCACCCAGCTGTCGGGCACGGGAGCGCTCCTCGGCGGCGGACCGGCCGGTCTGCACATAGGGCTCCAGAGCGGCCTGCAGCTTCTCCCCGCCCACGGCGTCGAGTTCACCGCGGAGGGACACCGATCCGTCGGCGTGCCGGGTCAGGTGCAGCCGCCGGCCGTCGGTGGGATCGGGCTCGGGTCCGTCGGGGTCCAGCCGCGCCAGGTAGCCGGCGACGACCTCGGCCAGCTCCCTGTGCGGCGTGCGCGCGGCCACCACGGCCATCGCGGCGTCGACCTCGATCAGGTCGACGCCCTGGTCGGCCGCGGCCGCGGCGTTGTCCGGCTCGACGACCTGCGCGATCTCGGCGGCCTGACCGGCCGTGACCGTGCCCTCGGCGCACGCGGCGGCGACCGCCGGCAGCTGCTCGAGCGCCCGGCCGGTGCGCACCAGCCGGGCGGCCTCGGTCGGGGACAGGTGGCCGTGCCCGCGCAACCACGACGACATGGACCTCAGCCCGTCGTGCTCCGGCGCGGAGGCCAGTTCGCCCTGGCGCACCGCGTGCGCCAGGTGCGCGGCCAGCTTGTTGGCCGCGGCGAGCAGCACCCGGATCCGCTCGTTGAGCTGCGGGCCGAACATCGCGGTCAGGTCGTCGTCGCCGAGCGCGTCGATCGCTGCGAACAGCTCGTCCACGACACCTCCCGCTACTCGATCACTTGTTCGAATCCTACCGCGGCGGAGAGGAGGGCGCGCGACGTTTCCCCAGCTCAGGACGCTGTCCACAGGACACGAGGACGTCTTGACACTGCTCGATGACTCCCCGACGTGACCACGGCCTGCCCTCCCGGACTGCGCCGCCCACCCGGGTGCCACGACGGCCGCAGCCCCCGGGCCGCCGCCGGAGACGGGAGACGGGGACGGGCTCAGTGCAGCGGCCGGACCAGCCGGCCGATCGCGAGCTGGGCCAGCGGCGCGTAGCCCACCACCACGGGGGCCGGGCCGCGGATCCGCAGGCCGGTGGTGCTGCCGCCGTCCGGCCCCTCGGCCACCCAGTGCAGCAGGTGCAGCCGCACCGGGCCGGCCGACACCGTCCACGACCAGCGCCGCGCCGTCTCGTCCACCGTCTCGACGACGAACGGCAGCGTCACCCCCAGCGGCCCGCGCACCCGGCCCCGCACGCCGGCCGCCAGCCGCGGCACCGGCACCTCGACGCCGGTGATCTGCGGCGCCCAGGTCGGCCACCGGGCCGGCTCGGCGTAGCGCTCCCAGGCCTCCGCGGGGGCGATCGGCCCGGTGGCGTGCAGCGTCACGGTCGTCATCCCGCCCCCCTGCCCGCTGCGGGCCGACCGCACGCTCGCGGGATGATCACGTCGTGCGGGGACCACGGGGACCACGGCCGGCGAGCCAGCGGGTGATGGCCGCCGTCGCCCGCAGGCTGCGCGCCGGCGCGGCCGAGGACTGGTTCACCGCCATCGGCACGTCCATGCGCCCCGCCGTCCGCGCCGTCCAGCGGGTGCGGCTGCGCCCACCGGAGGCCGCGGAGCAGCTGGCCGGCCAGGTGGTGCTGGTCCGCGTCGGCGGCCGGTGGTGGCTGCACCGTGTCGTCGACGAGGCCGACGGCCGAGCGCTGGTCGCGGCTGACAACGGCATGGTCAACGGCTGGACCGACCGGGCCGAGGTCGCCGGCGTCCTGCTCGACCGGGGCTGACGTCAGCGGACCGGACGGCAGGGAGAGCACCCTCACGCCGGCGGGCCGCCGAGCAGCAGCTGCCTCAGCAGGTGCAGCGCGAGGACGACGGAGCGCTCGCGCACCGCCGTCCGGGAGCCGTGCAGATGCACCGATCGCGCCTGCTGTCCGGCCGGGCCGAGGACGCACAGGTGCACGGTGCCGACGGGCTTGTCCGGTGTCCCGCCGCCCGGGCCGGCGATGCCGGTGATGCCGACGCCGACATCGGTCCCGAACCGGGCCCGCGCGCCCTCGGCCAGCGCCAGCGCGACCTGGGGGCTCACCGCGCCGAACTCGGCCAGCACCTCCCCCGGCACGCCGACGAGCTGCTCCTTGGCCGAGTTCGCGTAGGAGGTGATCCCGCCGAGCACCCACGCGGAGGACCCGGGCCGCGCGATCAGCCGGGCGACGAGCAGCCCGCCGGTGCACGACTCGGCGGTGGCGATGGTCAGCCCCTGGTCCTCCAGCGCGCCGGCGACGAGGTCGTCGAGGGTGGGGCCCGTGGAGAACAGCGTGGCGGCGTACTCCTCGCGCAGGACGGCGACGAGCCGGTCGTAGGCCGGCTGGGCCTCCGGCGCGAAGCGGGTGACGATCTCCAGCTCGCCCTCGCGCAGGCAGGTGGTGATCTCCAGGCCGTCCAGCTCGGACTCGTGCGCGCGCAGGGTCGCCGCCAGCTGGGCCTCCAGCGTGCCCCAGAGCCGGACGGTCTCCTGCCGCAGCTCGGTGGCCCCCGCCAGCACCTCGCGCACGGGCCCGGCGGCCAGCGCGGCCGGCCACATGCCCTGCAGCTCCGCCGGCGGCCCGGGCAGCACGACGACGACCGGCCCGCCGCGGCCGTCGGCCGGCGGGACGACGAGACCGGGCGCCGTCCCGACCGGCTCGAGCACCGTGGCACCCGCGGGCACCATCGCCTGCTTGCGGACGCCGGCCGCCGTGGCCTCCGGGTCGGCCCGCCAGCCGCGCCGGGTCATGAACCGCTCGACGACGGCGGCGACCCGCTGCTCCAGCTCGGGGTCGACGTCGAGCGGGCGGCCCTGCACCTCGCCCACGACGGCCGCGGTGAGGTCGTCGGCGGTGGGGCCCAGCCCGCCGGAGGTGATCACCAGCTCCACCCCGGAACCGGCGAGGTACTCCAGCGCGCCGCGCATGTCCTCGGGCCGGTCGCCGACCACCAGCACGGTGCCGACGTCGACGCCGGCCCGCCGCAGCTCCTCGGCCAGCCAGGGCCCGTTGCGGTCGGCGACCCGGCCGGTCAGGACCTCGGTGCCGGTGACGACGATGCCCGCGCGCGTGTCCACCGCTCGACCCTAGAAGGACCTCCTGCCCCCCGCCCCTCGCCGGCCCGCGATGGGACCTCCGGCAGGACCCTGCGACGGGCCACGGCGACGGGCCACGGCGGCACGTCACGGCGGCGGGTCACGGCGGCGGGTCACGGCGGCGGGTCACGGCGGCGGAGCCACGGCGGCGGGGCGACGGCGGCAGGGACGGACGGATCCGTCCCGGGTGACCCGCCGCGGACCTCCCCGGCCCGGAGGCGCCGCGCGGCTAGCGTGCAGACGGAGACCGGCTCCCTCGAGGGCCCACCCGTCCGACGAGGAGGAACGACCGTGACCGCCCCGCACCCGCCGGCCGGCCCGCGCACCCAGGAGATCCCGCTCGCCCCGGCCGGGGCGACGGCGGCCGGGGCGGCCGAGGAGGTCCAGCCCGCCCCGCCGCACCCCGCGGCTCCCCCGCTCCCGCCGCCCCCGGCACCGGGCACCGTCACCACCGCCGTCCAGCCGCGCGTCGAGGACACCGCGACGCACGCGGCGGCCGCCCAGCCGACCGGCCCGCTGGACTCGTGGTTCGGCGCGCCGTCGGCACCACCGGCCGGCCCCGCGACACCTCCTCCCGCGCCTCACGCCGGTCCCGAGGACGCCCCGCAGCCCGACCCCGCCGCGCCGCAGCCCCCAGCGCCGCAGCCCCCCGCGCCGCAGCCCCCCGTGTCCCAGCAACCCGCGCCCCAGCCCGGCGCCACCGCGCGACGCGCACCCCGCCGGCCCCGTGACCGCGCGCTGCTCACCGGCGCCGGCCTCGTGGCGCTGAGCCTGCTGCTGCTCCAGCTGGGCCTGGCGCTGGACCTCGGCGGGGAGCCGCTGTGGTCGGTCACCCCGCTGTGGTCGGCGTTCGCCACGCTCGCCGTGCTCGTCGGCGCGCTGCCCCTCGCGACGCGCCTGCCGCTGCCGGGCGGTGCGGCCACGGCCGAGAAGGTGGCGCTGGGCGGACTCACCGGGCTGGGGGTCTTCTGGCTGCTCGTCGGGCTGCCCAACGCCGACACCGACCGCGGGTTCCTGCTCACCGCCGCCCTGGCGGCGCTGGGCGTCGCGCTCTGGTTGGCGCCGGCCCGCCGGCGCTGACCCGCGGGGCACAGCGCCCCGGGGCCGGACGGCGCGGTCAGCCGTTGCGCCCCCGGCCGTTCCCGTTGCCGTTGCCGTTCCCCCCGGCGTTGCCGTTGCCGTTGCCGCCGGCGTTGCCGTTCCAGGTGCCCTGGGGGACCGGCACCTGCGGCGCCGGGTCGGGCGTCGGCGCGGCCTCGGTGGCCTGCGGCGCGGTGCTCGCCACCGGCGGGACCTCCGTCGACGGCGCCGGGGACGACGGCGTCGGCGGCGCCACGGCGACGGTCAGGGTCACCACCTCGCCCGGCGTCAGCCGGCCGGTCGGGCCGACGGCGGTCACCAGGCCGGCCACGACGTCGGCGCTCTCCTCCGTCGTCCGGGTCACCCGCAACCCGGCCTGCCCCAGCTCCTCCTCGACCTCGTCGGCGGGGCGGCCCACCAGGTCGGCCCAGCGGACGTCGGCGGCCGAGGGCGTCGCGCCGGTGACGACGGCCGGCTGGTCCCCCGCGCTCGTGCCGGCGAACTGGAGGGCGCCCACGCCGATCGCGGCCCCGGCGGCCAGGGTGGCGATCCCGGCGAGCACCCGGCTCCCCCGGCGCCGCTGCGGGACCGCCGACGCCCCGGCGGCGGCCAGGGAGGGGACGGCGGGCAGGCGCGCGGCACCGGCGTCCGGGAGGGGCAGCGGCGTGGTGGCCGCCGTCGGCGGGGGCGGCAGCGACCGGCCGGCGCGCACGTCCTCGACGGCGGCCAGCAGCGCGGCGCCGTCGGGGAAGCGGGCGGCGGGGTCCTTGACCAGCGCCCGCGCCACCAGGGTGCGCACCGGCTCGGGCACGTCGGCGGGCAGCGGGTCGGGCTCCTCGCGCAGCTGCCGCAGCGCGACCTGCACGGGGTGCTCGCCGTCGAAGGCCCGCCGGCCGGCCAGGCACTCCCAGGCGACCATCCCCAGCGCGTAGACGTCGCTGGCCGGGCCGGCCTTGCCCCCGCCGGCCTGCTCCGGCGAGAGGTAGCTGGCGGTGCCGACCACCTGTCCGGTGCGCGTCAACGGGGCGCTGGCGGCCGACCAGGCGATGCCGAAGTCGGTGATCTTGACGACGCCGTCCCGGCCGACCAGGACGTTGCCCGGCTTGACGTCGCGGTGCACCACCCCGGCCGCGTGCGCGACGGCCAGCGCGGCGGCAGTCTGGCCCACGACGTCGAGCACCCGCTCCGGCGGCAGCCGCGGCTCCCGCTCCAGCAGCGCCGACAGCGGCTCGCCGTCGACGAGCTCCATCACCAGGTAGGCGCACGGCTCACCGTCGTCGCTCACCACCTCGCCGTAGTCGTACAGCGCGGCGATGTTGCGGTGCAGCAGCCGTCCGGTGAGCTGGGCCTCGGTGCGGAAGCGGGTGCGGAAGGTCTGGTCGCCGGTGTACTCGCTGCGCAGCACCTTGACCGCGACGGCGCGGTCGAGCAGCACGTCGCGGCCGCGCCAGACCTGGCCCATGCCACCGGTGGCGATCAGTCCGGTCAGCTCGTAGCGGCCCGCCAGGACGCGGCGTACCGGGCTCACGGCCATCCCCACCTCCCGTCGACGGCGGAGCCCCACCTTCTCATCGCCGCGCCGGACCCACCATGGTCGCCGCGCCGGGTCAGCTGCTCGGGTACGCCCCCGCGGTCGGCCAGCGGTCGGCCGAGGCCGGCGCGGTCGGGGACCTCGGGGCGGCCGGGTCCGTCGTGGTGGTGGCGCTCGTCGCCGGCGTGGTCGTCGGCGTCGGGTCCGGCGACGGCGTCACGGAGGGGGTCGGGGTGTCCGTGGGGGTGGCCGCCGGGGTCCTGGTGGTGCTCCCCGACGGGCTCGCGTCGGCGGCCGGCGCCGAGGACGTCGCCGGGGCCGGGGGGGCCGAGCCGGCCGCCGCCGTCTGCGGCACCGTCGGGACCGGCTCGGCGACCTGCTCGGGCACCGAGGCGCCGGTGACCGGTGAGACGCCGCCCCGGTCGCCGCTGACCCCGCCGTCCCCGTCCCCGTCGCCGGTGTCGCGGCTGGGCGGGGCGACGGAGGAGGTGACGACGACCTCGTCGCCCGGCCGGAGGCGGCCGGTGGGCGTGACGTCGACGACCAGACCGGGGACGGAGTCGCCGGTGACCTGCTCGCGGCGCTGGACGCCCAGGCCGAGCGCGGAGAGCTGCGCAGCGACGTCCTCCACCGGCCGGCCGAGGTAGTCCTCGGCGGCGAGCTCGACGCCGTCGTCCTCGCCGTCGCGCGTCTGGGCGGCGACGACGGTGGGCGCCTCCGCGCCGTCGGAGAGGGCGGCGAAGGCGGCGCCGGCCAGCCCGGCGCCCAGCAGCAGGGCCAGCAGCGGCACCAGGACCGCCGCGGCCCGGCGCCGCGGGGCCGCCGGCGGGCCGTTCCGGTGCGGCGCGGAGCCCGCGGCGTGCGGTCCGGGGACCCCGGCCGGGAGCGGCGCGGCCTGGGTGGCCGGCCCGGGGTCGACGACGGCGCGGGCCGGGGTCGCGGGGGCGGGAGGCGGGTCGGCCGGCAGCCGGCCGGCGCGGGCGTCCTCGACCGCCGCGACGAAGGCCGCGCCGTCGGGCATGCGGGCGGCCGGGTCCTTGGACAGCGCGCGCCGGATGAGCGTGCGGACGCCGCCGGGCAGGTCGTCGGACAGCGGCTCGGGGTCCGAGCGCAGCTGCTTGAGCGCGATGGTGACGGCGTTGTCGCCGTCGAAGGCGGGGTGGCCGGTGAGGCACTCGTAGCCCACCAGGCCGAGGGCGTAGACGTCGCTGGCCGGGGTGGCCAGGTGCCCCTCGGCCTGCTCCGGGGACAGGTACTGCGGCGTGCCGATGACCTGGCCGGTGCGGGTGAGCGGCACGCTCGCGGCCGACCAGGCGATGCCGAAGTCGGTGATCTTCACGCTGCCGTCGGGACGGACCAGGATGTTGCCGGGCTTGACGTCGCGGTGCACCAGGCCGGCGCGGTGGGCCTCGGCGAGGGCGGCGGCGGTCTGGTACAGCACCGACAGCGTGGTGGAGGTGTCCAGCCTCCCCTCGGTGCGCAGCAGTGCCGACAGCGGCTGCCCCTCGACCAGCTCCATGACCAGGTAGGCGAGCTGCTCGCCGGTGTCGGCGGCCTCGGTCTCGCCGTAGTCGAAGACGGCGGCGATGTTGGGGTGGCTCAGCGCCGCGGCGTGCTGCGCCTCCGCGCGGAAGCGGGCGAGGAAGGTCGGGTCGCCGGTGTACTCGCTGCGCAGCACCTTGACCGCGACCGGGCGGTGCAACAGCACGTCCGTGCCGCGCCAGACCTGGCCCATGCCACCGGAGGCGATGAGCGCGGAGAGCTCGTAACGGTCACCGAGCATCCGGCGACCCGGTTCCACCACGGGAGCTCTCCATTCCCTGCGGGCCCTCGACCCGCGTCCCCACACCGGAGACGCGGCTCCCCACCGCCGGGATAGCCCGCGTCTTCCGAGACCACACATACTCCCAGGAGCACCACCCGTCCGGGGTGTCCCGTGCGTCACGGCTCGGCAACGACTCGGCGATACGGCGGGGGACGGACGGCGGCGCGGCAGGGCCGGCCCGGGTGTGGGAGGGGCCGCTATCCCTCGAAGAGCGCCCGGCCCCACCAGTCGGCGTCGTCGCGCACGCCCGGCGGGCAGGCGAAGACGGCCGAGGAGGTGTGCCGGATGTACTCGTTCATCGCGTCGAGGCGCAGGTTGCGCTGCACCTGGACGAACCCGGTCTGCGGGTCGCGCTGGAAGGCGATGAAGAACAACCCCGCGTCGAGCCGGCCGAGCCCGTCGGAGCCGTCGACGAAGCTGTAGCCGCGCCGCAGGATCGCCGTCCCGGCGTTGGTCGGGTGGGCGAGGAAGACGTGGCTGGTCTCGGGGACGGCGAACTCGCCGTCGACCTGCTTGGTGAAGTCGACCGGGTCGAACTCCGCCTGCTGCCCGAGCGGGGCGCCGCTGCCCTTGGTGCGGCCGATGGTGCGCTGCTGCTCGTCGAGCGAGGAGCTGTCCCACGGCTCGACGAGCATCCGGATGCGCCGGGTGACCAGGTAGGAGCCGCCGCACAGCCAGTCGGCACCGTCGTCACCGTCACCGACCCACACGAAGCGGTCGAGCGTCGCGGTGTTCTCGGCCTTGAGGTTGTCGGTGCCGTCCTTGAAGCCGAACAGGTTGCGCGGGGTGGCCTGCGCGGTGCTCGTCGACGACGTCCGGCCGAAGCCCAGCTGCGACCAGCGGACACTCACCCGGCCGGCCCCGATCCGGACCAGGTTGCGGACGGCGTGCACGGCCACCTGCGGGTCGTTGGCGCAGGCCTGGATGCACAGGTCCCCGCCGCTGATCGCCGGGTCGATCTGGTCGCCGGGGAAGGCGGGCAGCTCGGCCAGCGGCGCGGGCCGGCGGGCGGCCAGGCCGAAGCGGTCGACGCCGTCCGCGGTGGTGAACAGGGTCGGCCCGAAGCCCACGGTGACGGTCAGCCCGGACGGCGGCAGGCCGATCGCCTCGCCGGTGTCGTCGGGCGGGGCGTACTGCGACCCCGCCACCGCGCCGACCTCCCCGGCGTCCCGGCCGGCGGTCATCCGGCGGGCGGCGGCGGTCCAGTCCCGCAGCAGCGCGGCGAGCTCGTCGCGGCTGTCGGTGGTGACGTCGAGGGCGACGAAGTGCAGCCGGTCCTGCGCCGGCGTCACGATCCCGGCCTGGTGGGCGCCGTGGAACGGCACGGCGTCGGTCGCGGCCGGGGCGGCCGGGGCGGCGTCGTCGGCGGTGGCGCGGCCGATGACCCCGCCGGTGGCACCGCCGGCGAGCACCCCGGCGGTGCCGGCGCCCAGGAAGCCCAGCAGCCGGCGGCGGGACATCCCCGGCGAGCGCCGGGGCCCGGCCGGCCCGGTCGGCTCGGGCACGGTCGGCTGGTGTGCGGTCGGCTCGGTCACGACTTCTCCCACGCGAGGACGGGCGGCCCTGCTGTCAACGCTCCCCGGACGCGGGGGCGTCCCCCGGGAGGTGTCGCGCCGGTCACCGGTCGGCCGTCACTGGTCCGCGACGACCGCCGCGACCTGCCCGACCGACTCGCTCAGCGCGGTGATGCGGTCCGAGAGCCCCTGCAGCTGGTCCTCGGTGAGCTGGTCGTGCAGCGTCCAGCCGCCGTCGGTGCGGTACTGCTCGAGCTCGGCCTCGGCGGCGGCGAACCGCTCGTCGAGCTGGGCGACCAGGTCGGGGTCGGCCTCCTCGAGGTAGGGACGCAGCGCCTGGACGGCGGCCTCGGAGCCCTCGAGGTTGGCGGCGAAGTCCCACAGGTCGGTGTGGGAGTACCGCTCCTCCTCGCCGGTGATCTTGCCGGTGGCGATCTCGTCGAGGAGGGCCTTGGCGCCGTTGGCCAGCTGCAGCGGCTCCAGCGTCGTCCCGTTGGCGCGGTCGACGACCTGCTGCACGTCGGCCAGCAGCTCGTCGGCGTAGGGCGCCATGCCCTCGGTGGTGCCGCCCACCCACAGCGCCTGCTCGATGCGGTGGAAGCCGGTGAAGTCCTCGCCCTCGGCCTGGTCGCCCTCGCGGCCGTCGATGATCGGGTCGAGGTCGCCGAAGCTCTCGGCCACCGGCTCGATCCGCTCCCAGTAGGTGCGGGCCACCGGGTAGAGCGCCTTGGCGCCCTCGACGTCGCCGCCCTTGACCGCGTCGACGAAGGCGGTGGTCTGCTCCAGCAGCGCGCCGGTCTGGCTCTGCACGTAGCGCTGGTAGTCGGTGCCGGCCTGGGAGAGGGTCTCGTCCTCCGACAGCTGCGCCGCCTCGCCGGTGACGGTGAGGTCGCTGCGGATGCCGTCGCCGACCATGCCCGGCTTGCAGGTGGCCGCGTACGTGCCGGCGGGCAGCTCGACGAGCAGCTCGCGGGTCAGGCCCGGGGCGATGTTCTCCACCTCGCCCATCACCCGGTCCCCGTCGGCGTAGACGTAGAACTCGGTGACCTGGCTGCCGCTGTTGGTCACCTGGAACTGGTGGGTCCCGGCGGGGAAGCCGGAGCTGGCGACGTCGCAGGCGTCGTCGGTGGCCGCCACGGTGACCGTGTCGGCGGCCTCCCCGCCGGCGTCCGCGGCGGTGCCGCCGTCGGCAGCGCCGCACGCGGCGGTGGTCAGCGCGGCCAGCAGGCCGGCGGTGAGGAGGGGGAGGCGGCGGTCACGCACGGACATGCTGGGTGGACTCCGACTGCGAGGAGGTGGTCCGGGCCGGGGTGGCACCGGAGGACGGGGTGGGGGCGCCGGTCCGCGGTGCGTCGGCGACCACGTTGGGCGCCGGGGCCGGTGCGGGCGTGCGGGCCGGCCAGAGGAAGGCGGCGAGGACCGGCACCAGGTAGGCGGCGTAGGCGACCATCTCGAGCACCGTCGGCGTGGCGGTGATGTTGAGGACGCCGGCGATCGTGGCGCCGTACCAGCTGTTGGGGTCCAGGACGCCGGAGACGTCGAAGGCCAGGGTGTCCAGGCCGGGCAGCACGCCGGCCTCCTGGAAGTCGTGGACGCCGTACTTGAAGATGCCGGCGGCGACGAAGACCAGCAGCACGCCGCTGACGGTGAAGAACCGCGACAGGTTGATCCGGATGGCCCCGGCGTAGAGCCCGATGCCGACGACCACGGCGGTCAGGACGCCCGCGGAGATGGCCACCAGCGGGGTCGCCGTCGTCGTGGCGCCCTGCGCGGCGGCGTAGAAGAGCAGCGTCGTCTCCAGGCCCTCCCGGACCACCGACAGGAAGGCGATGCCGGCGACGGCGAGCGTGCCCACGCCGATCGCGGCCTCGAGCCGTCCGGTGAGCTCGCCCTTGAGCCGGCGCGCGGTGCGCCGCATCCAGAAGATCATCCAGGTGACCAGGACGACGGCCAGCACCGAGGTGATCGCCTCGAACAGCTCGCGGGAGCGGTAGTCGGCCAGCAGCGTCGTCTCGGTGTAGGTCAGCAGCGCGCCGAACAGCACCGACAGGACCACGGCCGCGGCCACCCCGGCCCACAGGGGCAGCAGCTGGCGGCGCCGTCCGGACTTGACCAGGTAGGCGACGAGGATGCTCACCACGAGCGTGGCCTCGAGCCCCTCGCGGAGGCCGATCAGGTAGCTGGCGAGGAATGCCTGGCCCATGGCTGACCCATCTGTCGGGGGCGGGACACCCCCGGCTCGACCAAGGGCAGGCACACCTTACTCATGCCACCTGGCAGCGCACACCTCCCACCCGTCACAGGGGGGCGGCCACGACCAGGGAACCTGATCGTCGCGTGTCCTCCCCCATGGTGGACGGTGAGGGAGGACGCGCTGCGGTGCGGGAGGACGGCGGTGTCCGACCGGACGGCGGCCGGCGACGAGGGCCGACGACGAGGGACGACGACGAGGGACGAAGGAGGACACGATGCCCGAGACCGTGACCCGGGAGGACGCCGGCGGCGTCGCGACCGTGACGCTGCGGCAGGCGGGGCTCACGCGGGTCGCGCGCCGGGAGCTGCTCGACGTCGTGCGGGGCATCGCCGACGACGACGCGGTCCGCGCGGTGCTGCTGACCGGGACCGGCCGGGCGTTCTGCGTGGGCCAGGACCTCGCCGAGCACGTCGAGTCCCTGCGCGGGGACGCCGCCACCTCGCTGTCGGTGGTCGAGGAGGAGTACAACCCGCTGGTCCTGGCACTGGCGGGGCTGCGGGTGCCGGTCGTCGCCGCGGTCAACGGCGCGTGCGCCGGGGCCGGGCTCGGGCTGGCCATGGCCGCCGACCTGCGGGTGGCCGCCGCGGGGGCGAAGTTCACGACGGCGTTCACCGGCATCGGGCTGTCCAGCGACTCGGCGCTGGCGGCCCGGCTGGTGCACACCGTGGGCGTCGGCCGGGCCACCGAGCTGCTGCTGCTGCCCGACGCCTTCCCGGCCGAGACCGCGCTGCAGTGGGGCGTGGTACACCGGGTCGTGGACGCCGGCGAGGTGCTCGGCGCGGCGCGGGCGCTGGCCGAGCGGCTGGCCGGCGGGCCGACCGCGGCCTACCGCGCGCTGAAGACGGTGCTGGCCGGCGCACCCACCGACACGCTGGAGGAGACCCTCGCCCTCGAGGCGCGGCTGCAGACCGAGCTCGGGCAGACCGCCGACCACAGCGAGGCGGTCGAGGCATTCCTCGCGAAGCGCCCGGCGAGGCTCACCGGTCGGTGACGCAACGCTGTCGTCGCACAACGCAGGGCGCCGACACGGGGCCACCCGGACCGTCACCGCCCAGGCGGCCCGGTGCCGCTCCGGTGCGGCTCCGGCGCGGTGACACCCTGCCCGCACGCCAGCGGAGGGGAGCGACGGTGGACGCAGGCTCGACCGGGACGACGGAGGCCGCCCTCGGAGAACGGCCGCTGCCCCGCGGGCCCGTCCGGGCGCCCGGCCCCGCCGGCCGGCCCGCACCGCCCCGGCCTCCGCTCACCAGCGCCCTCGCCGCGCCGCTCACCCCGGCGGTGCCACCGCGCCCGGGCGCCGTCCGCGCCGCCGGCCTGCTGTGCTGGGCCGGGGCCCTGGCAGCCGCCGCCGGCCTGCTCGCGCTGCTGCTCGACCGCGCGGCGCTCGACGCACGGCTGACCGCCGCCGCGACCGCCGGCGATCCCGCCGCGTCGGCCGCAGAGGTCTCCGGCGCCGTCGCCGCGACGATCGCCGCGGTCGGCGGCGCGGTCGGGCTGGTCACCGCGCTCATGGTCGCCGGCACCGCCCTCGCCCTGCGGCGCCGCGCGTGGGCCTGCCGGCTGCTGCCGGCGCTGCTGCTACCGACCCTGCTCGTCCTCGGCGTCGCGCAGAGCACCGCCGCCGGGGACGCCGACCTCGACCGCGTCGCGCTGCTCGCCGCCGCCGTCCTGTTCCTGCTGGTCCCGGTGGCGCTGTCCACCCGCGCCGCCCGGGCCTGGTCCCGCCCCCGCTGACCCGTCGGCGAGCGCGGCGAGGACCCCCTCGCAGGAGCGCACCACCACGTCGGCGGCGTCGGCGGCCGCCCGGTCGGCCAGCGGGTCGCCCGCCGCCTCCCGCCAGCGCCGCAGCGCCTGCACGGCCGCGGCCCGCAGCGCCCCCTCGGGCGAGCCCTCGGGCAGTCCCAGCCGCGCGGCCGGCGTGGTCCCCGCGACGCCGAGCAGCCGCTCCCCCTCGGTCAGCAACGCGGCCGGCAGGGGACCGCCGGGCGCCCGGGTGTGGGCCAGCAGCGCCAGCTCCGCGACGTCGTCGGAGGACAGCCGGATCCGCTCGACCTCCGCCCGCACCGCGTCGGCGCCGCCGACCGGGTGCTCGTCGAGCAGCTCCTCCACCAGCCGCAGCGCCGCGGCCGCCCGGACCGGCCCGCCGCGGGCGGTGACGTGCACCTGCAGCAGCCGCTGCAGCTCGGTCAGGCCGCTGCGGCGCAGGAGCTCGGCGGCCAGCGCGTCGGCGTCGTCGATCCCGGTCCGGACCAGCGCGACCGACAGCCGGGTGCCGAAGAGCCCCAGCCGCTCGAGCAGCGAGGTCCGCACCTCCGCCGACAGCGGGACGGCGGTCTCGGCCCGGCAGAAGCGGTCGGCGGTGAGCAGCACCGAGGTCACCGCCGCCGGGTCGGCGCCGGCCAGCGCGCGCAGGGCGAGGAGGTCGCCGTGCCGCAGCGTCCGCCCGGCCAGGGCGAGCTGCCCGGCCACGGGGACGACGGCGGAGCTGACCGCCCGCAGCTGCGGGTCGGCCGACATCCGGCGGGCCACCGCCGCGGCCGCCTGCAGCGCGTCCATCCGCCCGGCGCCGACCTCGTCGGCGCGGGACAGCACGGTGATCGTCGTCGTCAGGGTCCCGGTGGCGCCGGTGGCGGCCTGGAAGGCGCGCAGGACGGCGAGATCGTCGGGCTGCGGCTGGCGGGTCAGGTGCACGACCGCGTCGGCGCCGGCGAGCCCGGCGCCGGTGCCGAGGAAGGCGTGCGTGCGGTCGCTGGTGCCCGCCGACAGCGACCCGGTGCCCGGGGTGTCGACGAGGGTGGCGCCGAGCAGGTCCGGGGAGGGCCAGTCCACGACCAGCGCGGCGACGTCCTCCGGCGGCGTGCCGGCGAGGTCCAGCCGCAGGCCGCCGCCGACCCGCCGCACGGGCAGGTCGCGGGCGGCGCCGTCGGTGCCGTGCTGCACGACCCGGGGCACCGCGCCGTGCCGGTACTCCGTCACCACCCGGGTGCACTCACCGGCGTCGGTGGGCGCGACCCGGGCACCCACCAGGGCGTTGAGCAGCGTGGACTTGCCCGCCTTCACCCGGCCGACCAGCGCCACCCGCAGCGGTCCGTCCAGCCGCCGGCGGGCCGCAGCCAGCCGCCGCGCCGCCTCCGGCACGCCCGCCCAGCGGACCCGTGCGTCGTCGAGGAGCGCCCGGACGTCGTCGGTCAGGGGGTGGTCCGTCACGGGGCCGGCACCGGGGCCCGGTCGAGCCGGGCGACCTCGGCGGTGAGCCGGTCGAGGCGCTCGAGCCGGGAGCGCAGCGCGCGGATGCGGGCCTCGTGGTCGGCGGTGGCCTCCTTCGCCGACCGCTGGGCCGCCCTGACGGCGTCGGCGAGGGTGCGGGCGGTCTCGTCGGTGGTGTCGGCGACCAGGTCCCGCAACGTGCGCTGCACCGTGCGCAGCCGGTCCTTGAGGTGCTTGCCCACCTGGAAGACCACCTCGTCGAGGTGCCGGCGGACGACGGTGCGCGCCTCGGCCTCCCGCCGCTGCCGCCGCTGTCTGGCGTCGTCGTTGTAGGCCTTGCGGCCCAGCAGGACGCCGGCGGCCAGCGAGAACGGGTTGATGATGGCCAGCCCCGCCAGGCTGGTGACCAGGCCGGTCATGAGCACGCCGGTGTAGGAGCCGCGCAGGCCGATGAGCGCGCGCTCGCGCAGCGTCATGGCACCGTCGTCGATGCCGGGGAGGTCGACCAGGGTGGAGAGCGCGTCACCGGCGGTGCCGACCTCCAGCGCCGGGACCGTTCCGCCGCCGTCGCGGACGACCTGCTCGAGAACCTGCTCGGCCAGCCACCGGGACCGCTGCTCGGCCCACACGTAGCTGTCGGCGACCGCGGCGGCGACGCGCTGATCGAGCCAGGCGGTGATCTCCGGCCAGGCCGGGCCGGGGTCGCGGGCGGCGATGACCTCCTCGGCCTCGCGGACGACGACCCGGGAGCGGTCCCGCAGATCGTGGTCGATGTCGGCCATGAGGTCGGTGACGCCGTCGCCCAGCACCTGCTGCCAGCGTGAGGACCGGCGGCGCTGCTCGTCCACGGCGGTGCGGGCCTCCTCCAGCTCGGCCAGCAGCGCCTCGCGCGAGGCGGGGTCCTCCAGGCTGCGCAGCTCCGACCGCAGCGCCGGCGACAGGTGGGCGGTCACGGCGGTGAGGTCGTGCACGAGGGAGCGGCGGGCCAGCGTCGCGGCCCGGCCGGCCACCTCGTCCTGCAGGTGGGTGACCAGCGGGGCCAGGCCGGACTCCTCGTGCAGCTCGCGGTCGCGGTGCTGCACGGCGAGCAGCGCCAGCGTCGAGGAGACGGCGAACACCGGTGCGTCGAGGCCGCGGGCGGCGAGGTGGCCGCGGTCGAGCTCGGTGATGCGCCGCCAGTCGGGACAGGTGTCGGTCTTGGTCAGGACGCAGACCACCGTCGGGCACAGCGCGGTGGCCTGCTCGAGGAGGGCCATCTCCGGCGCGGTGAACTCCTGGCTGGCGTCGGAGACGAACAGGACGGCGTCGGCGGTGGGCAGCAGGTCCAGGGTGCTCAGCGCGTGCGCCACCCCGAGGCCGCCGACGCCGGCGGTGTCGACCAGCTCCAGCCCGCCCGCGAGCAGCCGCCGCGGCAGCTCCACCTCGGCCTGCACGATCCGCTCGGCTCCAGCTCCGGCTCCTGCTCCGGCTCCGGCTCCTGCTCCGGCTCTGGCCCCGGCGACGCGGGCGGCGACCGTCTCGACCGGTACGGGCACCCGCTCGGTGGCCGGCTCGGCGCCCGGCTCCCCCGACGAGGGCCCGACCGCACGCACCAGCGTGGCCCGCGGCGCGTCCCCGTTGCGCACCACCGTGGGGACGACGGTGGCGACGTCGTCGGCGACCGGGCACACGGGCACCCCGGTCAGGGCGTTGACCAGCGAGCTCTTGCCCTGCTTGGGCTCGCCCAGCACGAGGACGCGCACACCCGGGGCCGCGTGCCTGCCGCGCACCTGGGTGAGCCGGCGCTGCAGGTCGGGCCGCCCGCACTCCTCGGCGAGGGCCAGCACGCGGTCGACGAGCTGCTCCGCTGTGGCCACGGTCACCTCCTCGGCGTCCGGTCATCCCACCACGGGGACCGGCGGCGGACGGGGAGCAGCCCGGCCCCGGCGCGGGAGACGCCGGGGCCGGGCGCGGTCGTCGGGATCAGGGGACGGGGTCCACCTCGACCGGGACGACCACCGCGTGGTCGACGTCGAGCAGGTCGTCGTCGGAGAGGTCGTTGCCGTTGAACGACCCGTTGCCGTCGTCGTCGGACAGGTCGTTGCCGTTGAGCGAGTCGTCGACCCCGTCGTTGTCCTGCGAGAGGTCGTTGCCGTTGAACGACCCGTTGCCGTCGTTGTCCTCCGAGAGGTCGTTGCCGTTGAGCGAGTCGTCGACCCCGTCGTCGTCGGAGAGGTCGTTGCCGTTGAGCGAGTCGTCGACCCCGTCGTTGTCCTGCGAGAGGTCCTGCGAGAGGTCGTTGCCGTTGAACGAGCCGTCCACCGAGTTGTCGACGGAGTTGTCGGAGTCGTCGACCGAGTTGTCCGAGTTGTCCGAGAGGTCGTTGCCGTTGAAGGAGCCGTTGCCGTCGTCGTCGGACAGGTCGTTGCCGTTGAACGACCCGTTGACCGAGTTGTCGGAGTTGTCCTGGCCGGAGTCGTCCGACAGGTCGTTGCCGTTGAACGACCCGTTGACCGAGTGGTCCGAGTCGTCGGAGTTGTCGACCGAGTTGTCCGAGTCGTCGACGGAGTTGTCGGTCGTGTTGCCGCGGCCGACGGCGTTGCCGTCGCCGGAGACGTCGTAGCTGTTGCCCGAGTCGGTCACGGTGACGGTGGTGTCGTCGTCGCTGCTGTCGACCTCGGCGCCCTCGACGTCGCCGCCGGCGGCGATGCCGTCGTCGGACACGACGTTGTCGTCGCCGAAGATCGCCTGCGCGTCGCCGCTGACCCAGATGCTGTGCGAGGCGTCGATCTCCACGTCGACGTCGGTGTAGGTCACCGAGATGTTCTGCAGGTGGGTGATGACCACCGTCTCGCTGCTGCCGGCCGGGACGGGCGCGGGGGCGGGTGCCGGGGCGGGGCCGCCGCCGCCGCCCGGGGCGCCGCCGTGGTCGTCGTCGTGGTGGTCGTGGTGGTGGTCCTCGTGGTGGTCCTCGTGGTGGTCGCCGCCGGTGGTCGGCGCGGGGGCCGGGGCCGACGGGGTGCTCGGCGCGTGGTGGTCGTCGTGGTCCGCCACGGGGGCGGTGCGGGGCGCCTCGTCGTCGTCGCAGTGCCCGTGCTGCCACGGTGTGTGGTGGACCGGGGCGGCCGGGGCGGAGCCACCGCCGTGCCCGCCCCAGGTGACCGGCGCGTACCCGGCGACCATCGGCATCAGGTCGTCGACCTCGGCCGGTGTGGCGTCGACGCCCGCGGCGGCCAGGGCGCCGACCGGGTCGGCCGCATAGGCGTCGGCGGCCTCGGAGTCGCGGAACAGGTCGAGGATGAAGTCGAGCAGCGAGTGCGCGATGTCCGTCATGGCTGGTCCTCCGTGTCGGTGAGCCGTCCGCCGTCGGCCGGCTGTCGACAGCAGTCCAACCGCCCCCGGGAGGACCGGGCATGGGGGTGTCGGCCCCTCCCGTGGTACCTCGATGGGGGGTGTCCGCTGACTCACCGTTAGGGGCTCCGGGGTGTCACCCCTCACTCACACCCTGCAAGCCCGAACGGGAGGGAGAAGCGGGACGCGTGTGACGTCCACGGCATACGGTCCTGCGACGTACCGGCGCCGGCAGGGGCCGGCAACGGTGCGACGGGGGGGAACCGTGCGCGACGGCGAGTACGGGCTGGGCATCGACATCGGGGACGGGACGGTCGCTGCAGCGGTCTCCCGCGCGGGCACCGGAGAGGTCCGGCCCCTCCCGCTGGGGGACGGAGGCTCCGGCCCCGCCGCGTACACGATCGCCGACGACGGCGTCCGTCTGGGTGCGCCGGCTGGGGCCTGCACGGCGCACGTCCTGGCGCGGGTCGGCGCCGCGACACCGCTCCACCTGGGGGGCCGCCCCGTCCCCGCCGCGGCCGTGCTGGCCGAGGTGGTCCGGCAGGTGCGGGAGACGGCCGGGGCGCAGGAGGGCGGACCGGACGGGTGGACCGTCGTCACGGTGCCACCGTCGTGGTCCGGTCACCGCCGGGGCGCCCTCGCCGCCGCGCTGCAGGAGGCGGGCACGCCGCGGTTCACGCTGGTGTCCTCGGCCGTCGCCGCCGTCGCGGCGCACACCGCCGCCGGGGAGCTGCCGGACCGGCCGGCCGTCGCCGTGTACGACCTGGGCGCCGCCACCCTCGACGTCGCCGTCGTCGGCCCCGACCCCGGGGACCCCGCCGCCGCGCTGCCCGTGCACCTCGCGACCCCGCCCGCACCGCACCCCTGGGCCGGCCGCGACGTGGACGACCTGCTCGTGGCCCACGTGCTCGGCTGCCTGACCGCAGCGCTGGACGGACCGGCCGCCGCGGCACTGCGGCGTTCCTGCACGGCCGCCAAGGAGGCGCTCGCGGAGGAGACCGCCGTGCGGGTGACGGCCGGACCGGAGACGGTGCGGGTCACCCGGGAGGAGTTCGACGAGCTGGTCGACGGCCCCGTGCGGGAGTCGGCCGCGCGGCTGGCCGCCGCGGCGGAGTCCGCCGGCCTGCGCCCCGCGGACCTCGACGCCGTGGTGCTGACCGGCGGCGGGTCCCGCATCCCCCTGGTCGCCGAGGTGCTGTCCGGGGAGCTCGGCCGGCCGCTGGTCCTCGGCGCGGATCCCGCGCTCACCGCCGCGCTCGGTGCGGCCGGCCTGGCCGCCGCCGCACTCGCCGCCGAGGAGCCGGTCGCCGACGTGCCGGCCGTGCCCGCCGTGGGTCTCGCCGTCGACGCCGGCCGACCGCCGCACCGCGTGCCCGCCGCCCCGCCACGGGGCCCGTCCGGTGCCCGCCCCTCCGCCGCCGGCCCGGCGCGGCCCGGACGGTCCCGCCGCACCCGGCGCGCGCTGGTGGTCGGGTCCCTGGTGACGGCGCTGCTCGTGCTGCCGCCGGCGCTGACCGGGGTGCTCGGCGCCGGGGACACCTCGGCGCCCGCCGCCGGGGACGTCCCGGCGGCCCAGGCGGAGACCGCTGAGGACGGCCCGGCGCCCCCCGCCGGGGACTCCCTCTCGGTGGCCGGTGCCGCGATCGTCGATCCCGGGGGCACCCCGGGCGGCGGCGCGGGAAGCGGCCGCACCCGCGCCACGGGCGAGGGGACGGCCACCGACGCCCCGGCCGCGGCTCCCGGCAACGCCGGCACGGTGCAGGCGACGGCGCCGGGGTCGGCCGGCGGCACCACCGTCGCCCCTCGCGGCAGCGCGAGCTCCGCGTCGGCCGCCGGCGGCACGACCACCCCGGCGTCCGCCTCCCCGGGCGACACCGCGGGTCGGCAGGGAGTGCCGCCCGCGGGGACGGTGCCGCCCGCGGGGACCACCGCGCCCGGGACGACGTCGTCACCGGTCACCGGCGCCACCCCGGGCAGCACCACCACCGGCACCAGCGCCCCCGGCAGCAGCACCCCGGACACCGGCACCCCGGCTCCGCCGGTGACGACCACGACCCCGGTCCCGGGGACGACCACGCCGCCGGAGGAGACCCCCGACCCGCCGCAGGTCGAGACCCCCGACCAGCCGACGACGCCGGATCCCGAGCCGGTGACGGACCCCCCGACGACCGGCAACACGGGAACCGACGGCGAGACGACCGGCGACACGGGGACGACCGGCGACACCGAGACCACCGGGGCCACCGGGGGCACCGGCGACACCACGTCGGGGACCCCGTGAGCGCCGGCGCCCGTGTCCACGGCCCGGGTCCGTCCGCACCGGTCCCGGTGGGATCCGAGCCGACGGGGCCCGTCGCCCGGGCCACGGCGGCGCGCGCCGTCGTCGTCACCGGACCGGCCGGGACCGGCAAGACCCACCTGCTCGACGACCTCGCCGCGGCCCACCGTCGGGCCGGGACGGCGGTCCTCGACGGGCGCACCGCCGACCCGGACGGCGCCCCCGGCGGCTTCGTCCTCGTCGTCGACGACGCCCACCGGATGGCCGGCGAGGTCGCCGACCGCGTCCGGCGCGCCCTCGAGCACCCGGGCGGCCGCGTCGTCCTCGCCGCCCGGCCCTGGCCCCGGCCGTCCGAGCTGACGGCGCTCCTGGCCGATGTCGCGGCGGCGGTCCCGGGCGACCGGCAGTCGGTGGTCCTCGGCCACGCCGACCGCGCCCTCGTGGCCGGCTGGACCCGCGCCTGCCTGGGTCCGGCCGCCACACCCGCGCTCGCCGACACCGTCCTCACCCGGACCGGGGGACTGCCGGCGCTGGTGCACTGCATGCTGCGCTCCCTCGCCCGCCGCGGCGGGTGCCCCGGAGCGGGAGACGTCATCCCCGAGGAGGTCCTCGCGCTGCTGCACGCCGACCTCGACGGGCTGGACGAGCCGACCCGCGCCCTGCTGCACGCCGTCGCGGCCGGCGCACCGCTCGACGACGGCGTCCTCGGCGGGCTGCTGGACGTGCCCGAGGCGCGGGTCGCCGACCTCATCGCCGCCGGGCGGGCCACCGGCTGGCTGCTGCCCGACGGCCGGGCGGTGCCGCTCGCGCGGGAGGTGCTGCTGGCCGCCACCCCCGCCGACGTCACACGGCGCACCCGGCGGGCGCTGCTCGGGCTGCTCGTCGAGCGCGGCGAGGAGCCGGTCGACCTGGCGCTGGGTCTGGCCGCCGAGCGGGTGCGCGACCCCCGTGCCGCGGCGCTGCTGGAACGGCACGCCGACGCCGCGCTCTCCGCCGATCCCGCCCTGGCCGGGCAGCTGCTGGCGGCCGCCGCCGACAGCGGGGCCCCGGTGACCGGGCTGGCCGCCCGCCGCGCGCAGGCCGCGGCCCTGACCGGCGACCTCGACGGCGCGGTGCGGTGGGCCGACGCCGCCCTCGCCGACCCGGGCGCCGCGGACCGGCCGCGCGCCGCCGGCGTGCTCGCGGCGGTGCTGGCCCGCCGCGGGCTGCTCGGCCGCGCCGCGGAGCTCTACCGCCTGGCCGGCGCCGAGCACGCCGGGTCGGCGGCCCTGGCGCTGCTGGCCACCGGGGACCGCGACGCCGCCGGCCGCGTGGTCGCCGAGGCCCGGGGCGCGGTGGCCGCGGTGCCGACGATGGTCTCGGTCAGCGAGGAGCTGATGGCCGAGGGCGTCACCGCCTCGCTGCGGTCAGGCACGGACGCCGGCGACACCGTGGCCGCGGCGCTGTCCACGCTCACCCGCGCCGCGGCGCTGCTGGAACCGGTCGGCCGGACCGCCCTCCTGGTCGACACCCCCTCGGCGCTGGCCGCCCTGGTCGCCCTGCACTGTGGGGAGCTGACCGTCGCCGAGTCCGTGCTGCAGCGCGCCGTCGACACCGACCTGGGCGGCCGTCCGGCCCGGCCCCGGCACCTGCTGCTGCTGGCGTGGATCGCCATGCTGGCCGGGCGGATGACCCGGGCCCGTGAGCTCGCGGCCGAGGCCCAGGACACCGGCGACGGCGCGCTGGAGCCGCGCGACGAGGTCTTCCTGCAGGCCCTCGAGGTCGGCCTGGCCCGCCGCAGCAGCGACGTCCCGGCGCTGGTGCGCGCGTGGGTGCGGGCACGCGAGGCGGTGGTCCGCCACCCGGTGGACCTGTTCACGCTGCTGCCCCTGGGCGAGCTCGTGGTGGCCGCGGCGCGGCTGCGCGACGTCGACCGGCTGCGCTGCCACGTCGCGGCGGCGCAGGAGCTGCTGCACCGGCTGGGGGACCCGGAGCTGTGGGCGGCGCCGCTGCACTGGAGCGGCGCCCAGGCGGCGATCATCACCGACGACCCGGCCGCCCTGCGGCCGCACGCCGCGGCGCTGGTGGCCGCGGCACGGACCTCCCCGCACGCGGCCACGCTGGCCGAGGCCGGGCGCAGCTGGCTGCACGTCCTGACCGACGAGATCGACCCGGCGGCGGTCGTCACGGCGGCGGAGGCGCTCGGGGCGGCCGGGCTGGGCTGGGACGGCTCACGCCTGGCGGGACAGGCCGCCGCGCGGGTCACCGACCCGCGGGTGCGGTCGATGCTGCTGGCCTGCGCCCGCACGCTGGTCGACCCGGCGGACGGGGAGGCGCCCGCGGAGGGCGGGGAGGACGCCGCGCCGACGCCGGCGGCGCCCGGTGCGCTCAGCGACCGGGAGCGGCAGGTGGCGCGGCTGGTGGTGGAGGGGCGGACCTACCGGGAGATCGGCGGGCGGCTCTACATCTCCGCGAAGACCGTGGAGCACCACGTCTCCCGGATGCGCCAGCGCCTGGGCGCCGGGACGCGGTCGGACCTGCTGGCCCGCCTGCGCGCGGAGCTCGCCGAGGGCGCCTAGCGGCCCGCGGTCGACGGGCCGCCGGTGAGGACGGTGCAGGGGGCGCACACGTCGCGGGCCGACGCCGGCCACTCCTCGTCGAGGCTGACGCGCGCCAGCGTGCCGCAGAGGGTGAGCTCGCAGGCGCCGTCGACCTCGGGAGCCGGGCGGTGCAGCTCCACGGCGTGCCACAGGGCGGCCGTGGGGCCGTGCGCCCGGCTGCGGGCGGCGGCGTAGGCGGTGGTCGCGAACGCGGTGGGGGTGCTGGTCGGGACGGTCGGAGCGGCCATGCGGGAGAGGTCGGCAGCGGCCGGGCACCGCGGGAGGCCGAGGGGCGCGGGACCACCCCTCCGGGTGAGACGGCGGCCCTCCGCCCGCGGCGGCAGGATGCGGTCCATGGAGCTCACGAAGCAGGGGCACGCCTGCGTGGTGGTCAGCGACGGTGACCGGCGGCTGGTCGTCGACCCGGGGGCGTGGACCGACCCGGCGGTGCTCCAGGGGGCCTCCGCCGTCCTGGTCACCCACGAGCACGCCGACCACCTGGTGCCCGAGCAGCTGCGGGCAGCGCTGGAGGCCGACCCGGCGCTCGAGGTGTGGACGAACCCGTCCGTCGCCGCGCTGTTCGAGGGGCTCGGCTCGCGGGTGCACGCAGTGGGCGACGGCGACGCGATCACCGCCGCGGGGTTCGAGGTGCAGGTCCACGGCGAGTGGCACGCGGTGATCCACCCGGACCTGCCGCGGGTGCGCAACGTGGGCTTCCTGGTCGAGGGCCAGGTGTTCCACCCCGGCGACGCGCTCACCGTGCCCGGGACGCCGGTGCCGACGCTGCTGCTGCCGCTGCACGCGCCGTGGTCCAAGGTCGCCGAGCTCATCGACTACGTGCGGGCGGTGGACGCCGACCAGGCGTACGCGGTGCACGACGGCCTGCTCAACGACACGGGGCTGGGCCTGGTGACCGGGCTGCTCGGCGAGCGCGGCCCCGGCACGCCCACCCCGTTCAGCCGGCTGGCCCCGGGGGAGTCGGTCGACCTGTGAGGCCGGCCGGCTCCCCCGGCGGACCTCAGCGCCGGATGGCGCGGTTGTTGCGGCCGGCGATGCCCTCGGCGACGCCGACGAGCAGGACGGCGGCGATCACGGCGCACACGAACCCCAGCACGTTCAGCTCCCAGATGGAGCCCGTCCGGAAGAACTGGGCGATCAGCCCGCCGATGAGCGAGCCGACGACGCCCAGCGCGAGGGTCGCGAGGATCCCGAGGTTCTGCTTGCCCGGGACGATGAGGCGGGCCAGGGCACCGATGACGAGCCCGGCGACGAGGAAACCGATCACGACTGTCCTCCAATGAGGGGATGCGGCACCCGGCCGGTCGCCGGGCGCTCCTGAGCCTCCCCTACCCGCGGCGCTCCTGGTGACGCTCCCGTCCCCCGTGTGGTGCACCACGTCAGTCGGCGGCGACCTGCTCCAGGTGCGCCGGGAGCTTGGCCAGCTCGCCGTCGACGGTGCGCTGGACCATCCGCTGCAGCGCCGTGCGGGAGAGCCGGTCGGCCAGCCGCACGCGGCGCGGCTGGTGCGTGAGCGTGACGGTGACCCGCGTGCCGCCGGCGTCGGCGTCGGCGAGCTCGATGCGCGTCGTCCAGGTCTCCGGCGTGAGCTCCAGGCGGGTGGTGACCACCCGCTCGGGCTCCCACTCGACGATCTCGCCGCGGGGCGCGCCGGCGCGTGGGGTCTGGCCCTCGGCCAGCGTCCCCGGCACGCAGACGAAGGTGGTGCCGGGGCCGGCGGCCCCGCCGTCGACGACGTAGGAGACGTCGCAGACCGCGCAGTAGGGCTCGAGCACCGCCAGCGCGCGCCACACCCGGCTGCGCGGGGCGGCCACCTCCCGACTGCCGCTGGCCGTGGTCACCCCTCGACGGTAACCGGCTCAGCGGCCGGTGACCGAGACCTCGAACTCGACCTGGCTGACGTCCGGGCGCAGCCGGGAGAAGCTGTGCACCAGGGGGTGGCCGGCGCTGTCGCGCACGGTGGTGCGGACGACGAGCAGCGGTGACCCGGCGGCGATCCGGAGCAGGTCGGCCTCGTCGGCGGCCGCGGTGCCGACGTCGACGACGATCCGGGCGTGGGCGAGGTCGGCGCCGTACTCGCGGCGCAGGAAGTCGTAGAGCGAGCCCTCGGTGAAGTCCTCCTCGACGGCGCGCGGGTAGAGCGCCGCGGGCAGGAAGCTGTGCGCCACGTGGTTGGGGGCGCCGTCGACGCTGCGCAGCCGCTCGAGCTCGACGACGTCGGTGGCGACCTCGAGGGAGAGCTCCGCGGCCACGGCCGCCGTCGCCGGGACGACGCGCTGCTGCAGCACCGCCGTCCCCACCTGCGCGCCCTGCTCGGCCATCACCGAGCTCCACCCGGCGATGCGGTGCACGAAGCTCTCGCGGTACTCGTGCCGGATCGCCGGACGGGTGACGTAGGTGCCGCGGCCCTGCTCGCGCACGAGGTGGCCGTCGGTGACCAGCCCGTCGACGGCGCGGCGCAGGGTGATCCGGCTGACGCCGTACTCGGCGCACAGCGTCGGCTCCGGGGGCAGCAGCGCCCCCTCGGACATGGCGCCGACCCGCCGCCGCAGGTGCTCGCGGACCGAGAGGTACTTCGGTCCTGCCGTCGTCGCCGTCACGGCTGCCAGGGTAGGCGCAGGTAGACGTCTGCGGACGTCATGTCGTATGAGACGTCTGTCGCGCCGCTCACGGGGCGCGCAGCTCGACCACGGTGACCTCCGGGCGGGCACCGACCCGCATCGGCGGCCCCCAGTACCCGGCGCCGGCGGTGACGTAGAGCTGCGTGCCGCCGTACTGCGAGAGCCCCTCGACGGCGGGCTGGTCCAGGCGGATGGCGTAGTCGAAGGGCCACAGCTGGCCGCCGTGGGTGTGCCCGGACAGCTGCAGGTCGACCCCGGCGGCCCGCGCCTGGTCGACCATGACCGGCTGGTGGGCCAGCAGGACCACCGGGACGGCGTCGTCGCGGCCGTCGAGGGCGGTGTCGAGGTCGGCACCGTGGCCGGGGAGGCTGGAGGCGGCCGCCGTCCGGTCGTCGATGCCGGCCAGGTCGAACGCCGCGCCGCCGCGCGTGACGGGCACCCGCTCGTTGCGCAGCACCTCGACGCCGAGCGTGGGCAGGTGGCGCAGCCAGGCGGTGGTGTCGACGAAGTACTCGTGGTTGCCGGTCACGAAGAAGACGCCCTGCTCGCTGACCAGGTCGGCCAGGGGGGCGACGTCCTCGCGGAGCTGGTCGACGTCGCCGTCGACGAGGTCACCGACGATCGCCACGACGTCGGGGCGCTGCGCGTTGACGGTCTCGACAAGCCGCTCGAAGCGCCGTCCGCCGTAGGTGGCCGAGAGGTGGCCGTCGGAGAAGGTCACGATCCGCAGCCCGTCGAGGGCCGGGTCCAGACGCGGGAGGGTGATCGGGACCCGGCGGACGACCGGTGCGGCGTTGGCGAGGTACGCGCCGGTGCCCGCGGTGCCCAGCGCCACCGCGCCGGCGGTCAGCGCCAGGCCGCGGGCCAGGAGCAGCCGGCGGGACGGGTCGGGGACGCCGTCCCCCTCCCGGGGCGCACCGCCTCCCGGTGCCGTGCCGGCCGCGGCGGGGTCGCCGTCCGTGGCCGGGTGCTGTGCGGGCACCGCCCGGAGCTCCTCGGCGGCGTCGCGCCGCCCGGCCCGCCGCAGGACCCGGGTGGCTCCCCAGCGCACGGGCTCCAGGGCGAGCAGCGCCAGGAACAGGTAGAAGACGGTGCCCAGCCAGCTGAAGCCGACCCACTGGAGCGCCGTGCTGACGGCGGAGTCCTCGCGCCGCAGCAGGACCGCGCCCATGGGCAGCAGGGTGAGGACGGCGGTGAGCAGCGTGAGCCGCCGGCGGGTGCGGCCGGGCCGGGTGGTGCCGCGGACGAGCCGCCACCACACGTAGCCGTGCAGGACGAGCAGGGCGAGGAGGACGACCGTGCCGAACCCCAGCAGACCGATGAGGGACAGCGTCAGGACCCCCTCGCCCCTCACCGCTCGCGAAGCCGCGCCGGGACCCTGCGAGGGGGCCGCTCCGGCACGTCACCGGCCCCGCGGCGGACCCTGCGAGCGGGCCGCCGGTGGGGCCGGTCGGACGGGGGACAGGTTACGCCTGGGCGGCGGCGCGGACGGCGGCCCGCAGCGACGGCTCGAGCGCCCAGAACGCCTGGTCGGCCCGCTCGGCGCGCCACTCCTCCAGCGCGTGCAGCCGGCCGTAGGTGAACGTGTCCTCCCCCGCGCCGGTGGCCGCCGCGGCCAGCCGCGTGCACACCGCCCGGGCGACCACGGTGTCCTGGGCCTCGCCGAGCACGTCCTGCACCTGCTTCGCGCAGGCGACCAGCGCCTCGGCGGGGGTCCCGAGCAGCGGAGCGGCGACCTCGGCGGTGTAGCGGACCCGCTTGGCGGCCTTGCGCACCTCGTGCAGGGCGTGCTCCTCCGCCTCGGAGGAGCCCGGCACGGTCTCCTGCCGGCCCGTCCCGGTCCCCTCCCCCGTCTCCTGCTGCGCCCTCTCCCGCGCCTCGGCGGTGCGGTGCCGCAGCCGCTTGCCGGTGCGCCGGATCGCGTCGGCGAGCACGGCCGGCGCCGGCTGCCCGGCGGCCTCGGCCAGCGGCGGGTCGGCGAGCAGGGCGTCGAGGGCGTCGAGCAGCTGCAGGTGCCGGCGGTCCGACAGCGCCCGGACGGCGGCCCTGCGGCCCTTCTCGTGGTCGGCGACGGTGGTCGACCGCAGGCGCGCCACCACCGGTCCGCGGACCAGCTCGGGAGGCTCGGCGTCCACCACCGCGCGCAGGTGCTGCAGGGCCACCTCGCCGTCCCGGGCCGCCGACAGCCGGGCGCCGGTCACCTGCAGCTCCGCGCGCAGCGGCTCGGTGGCGGCGCGGTCGAGCACCGGCCGGAACGCGGCCAGGATGCTGCGCAGCCGCCGGCAGGCGACCCGCAGGTCGTGGACACCCTCGGGGTCGCCGGTGCGGACGCCGATGTCGGCGGTCTGCAGGGCCTGGACCTGCCTGCGGACGGCGGCGAGCACCACCTCGGCCGCCGTCGGCGCGGCCCGTCCGGCGTCCGCCCGCTTCCCGCCCTTGCGGGCCTTCCCGCCCTTGCCGCCCTTTGCGCTCTTGCCGCGCTCGGGTCCGCCGTCCCCGTGGTCGGCCGCCGGCGGCCGCGGCGGCGCGGGGGTGAGCTCGGCGAGCCGGTCGGCCAGCACCCGGGTGAGCTTCGAGGGGGAGTCGGAGAGCGCGATGCCCGCGCCGGTCAGCGCCGCGGTCACGGCGTCGAGCAGGGCCTCGTTGCCGTCGACCAGCTCGACCTCGAGCTCGCGCCACGTGGTGGTCGTCGAGGCGGTGTCCGCGTCGGGGGCGAACGCGGTGCCGGTGACGGTGTCGCTCGCGACCTCGGCGAGCACGCGGCCCTCGGCGTCGAGCAGCGGCGTCACCAGCCGGGTGGTCCGCAGCGTGGCCACCGGCACGGGGCGGATCCCGCGCAGCACACCGGTCACCGGCTCGGTCACCGCCCGCGGCACCACGGTGCGGCGCGGGCCGAGCGGGGAGTGCACCTCCCGGCGCGACCCGGCGACGGCGGTGGGCAGCTTGAGGTGCCAGCCGGCGTCGGTGCCGCCGGTGCGGCGGCGCAGCGTCACCCGCGCGCGGGCCAGCCGGAGGTCGGGGGTGTCGTAGTAGGTGGCGTCGAGCTCGTGGGTGACGACGTCCCCCACCGCGGCGACGCCGTCGACGGCCGTGAGGTCGGGCAGGACGGCGTCCGGTCCCGCCTCGAACTTCCGCTCCACCTCGAGCTGTCCGCTGCTCACGCCGTCCTCCTCAGCCGGTGGTCCCTCGACCGACCGTAGGTGTGACGGGGGTGTCGGGGCACGTCAGACCGGGCACTCCTGCGCCTGAGCGACGCCAGAGCAGGCGACGTGCGAGGAGGCGAGCAGCGTGTTGAGCGAGCGAGACCTGTCCGCAGCGATCGGCAGCACGGCGCAGGGACCGGACGGCGAGAAGATCGGGACCGTCGAGAGCTTCTTCGTCGACGACCGCACCGGCGCCCCGACCTGGGTCGCCGTCAGCACCGGCCTGTTCGGCACACGGCACTCGATCGTCCCCGCGACGCAGGCCACCTTCGCCGACGGCGTGCTGCGGGTGCCCGTGAGCAAGGACGTCGTCCGGCACGCCCCCGCCGTCGGCGGTGACCACCTGGGGCCGGACGAGGAGGCGGAGCTGCGCCGGCACTACGGCCTCGGCACCGGCCTCGGCACCGGCGTCGACAGCGGCGTCGGCACCGGCGTCGACAGCGGCACCGACACCGGGCTCGGCACCGGTGTGCCGGCGACCGGGGCCGGCGGCCCGGCGACCGGCGAGCGCCCGGCCGACGACGCGTACGCCGCCCGGGACGACACCGCCCGCGACGACACCGCCCGCGACGACACCGCCCGGCACAGCGCCGCCCGGCACAGCGCCGCCCGGGACGACACCGCGACCATGGGTCTCGCGGCCCCGACCACCCCCATCGATCCGGTGGCGGCCCCCGTCCCGGGGACGGTCCCGGCAGCTCCTGCCGCGGGGGCGGCCCCGGCTGCCGCGGCGCCGGGGCGGTCGACCGACGGGGCCATGACCCGCAGCGAGGAGCAGCTGCGGGTGGGCACCGAGCAGGTCGCCGCCACCCGCGTCCGGGTGGTCAAGTACGTGGTCACCGAGGAGGTGCAGGTGACCGTGCCGATCCGCCGCGAGGAGGTCCGGGTCGAGGAGGTGCCCCTCGACGCCCCCGACCCCGGGCCCGGCGAGTCGCTGACCCCCGCCGGTGGCGCCGCCGTGCCGGGCTCCCCGACCGGGACGGGCAGCGGGGCCGGGATGGGGACCGGCGCCGGCCTGCCCGAGGAGATCGTGCTGCACGCCGAGCGCCCGGTCGTGACCGTCGAGGTGGTGCCGGTCGAGCGCGTCCGGCTGCGGACCGAGCTGGTCGGCGGGCAGGAGCGGATCACCGAGCAGCTGCAGCGCGAGCAGATCGTCGTCGACCAGACCCCGGCGCAGCAGCCGCCGGGACAGCAGCCGCCCGTGCAGCAGGGCCCGGGGCAGCAGCCGCCCGTGCAGCAGGGCCCGAGGCACCAGGCCCCGGCGCCCCAGGACCCGACGCCCCAGGGCTCCGTGCCGCCGACCCCCACCCAGCGAATCCGCTGAGGCGCTCGGCGGCCCACGCGGGGTCCGTCAGCGGTCGGCGAGGAACTGGAAGCGCTTGCGGGTCGCGGCCACCTCGGCGGCGTCGACGTCGGCCAGCACGAGGGTCTCCCCGCCCGCAGCGGTGGCCAGGAGCTCGCCCATCGGGTCGATGACCTGGCTGTCGCCGGCGTGCTCGATGCCGTCGCCGCCGGTGCCGACCCGGTTGCAGGCGACGACGTAGGCCTGGTTCTCGATGGCCCGCGCCCGCAGCAGCGTCGTCCAGTGGTGGCGGCGGGCGGCCGGCCAGTTCGCCGTCACCAGGTAGACGTCGGTGGTCTCCGCCGCGCTCGAGAAGGCGTCGGCGAAGCGCAGGTCGTAGCAGATGAACGGCGTGATCCGCAGGCCGCCGATCTCCAGGCTGACCGGCGCGTCGCCGCCGAGGTACCGCTCGGCCTCGCCGCCGTGGGTGAACGGGTGCAGCTTGCGGTAGCGGTGCACCGTGCCGTCGGGCCCGGCGAGCACGAGCGAGTTGTACGGCAGCTCCTCCCCCGGGGCGACCTCCGGGCAGCTGCCGGCCACCCAGACGCCGTGCTCGGCGGCCTGCGCCCGCAGGAAACCCGCGGACGGGCCGTCCTCGGGCTCGCCGATGCCCGGCGTCATGGAGAAGCCGGTCGAGAAGGTCTCGCTGAGCAGGACGAGCTCCGCGCCGGCGGCGGCCGCGCGGGCCACCTGCGGCGCCAACCGGGCGTAGTTCGCCTCCCGGTCCTCCCAGACGATGTCGTGCTGGACGACTCCGATCCTCATGCCGCCATCCTCCCCAGTCGGGCGACCGCCTCGCCCAGCACCTCGTCGCGCTTGCAGAAGGCGAAGCGCACCAGCGGGCGGCCGAGGTCGGCGTGCCCGCGCGTGTAGAAGACCACCGACGGGACGGCGACCACGCCGGCCCGCGCGGGTAACTCGCGGCAGAAGGCCAGGCCGTCGCCGTCGGGCTGCACCCCGCGGACGTCGACGGTGGCGAAGTAGGTCGCCTGCGGGCTGACCGTCGGCAGGCCGGCCCCGCGCAGCCCCGCGACCAGGACGTCGCGCCGCCGCTGCAGGTCGGCGGCGATGCCGGTGAAGTAGGTGTCGGGCAGCCCGAGCCCGGCGGCGATGGCCGGCTGGAAGGGGCCGGCGTTGACGTAGGTGAGGAACTGCTTGGCGGTCCGGACGGCGGCCACCAGCGGCGGCGGGCCGCAGATCCAGCCGACCTTCCAGCCGGTCGTGTTGAACGTCTTGCCGCCGCTGCCGACGACCAGCGTCCGCTCCCGCATGCCGGGCAGCGTGGCGAGGGAGACGTGCTCGGCGCCGGCGAACACCAGGTGCTCGTAGACCTCGTCGGTGAGCACCAGCAGCCCGGCCTCCAGCGCCACCTCGGCGACCAGGGCCAGCTCGGCGCGGTCGAGCACCTTGCCGGTGGGGTTGTGCGGGGTGTTGAGCAGCAGCAGGCGGGTGCGGGGGGTGACGGCGGCCCGCAGGTCCGCGGGGTCGAAGGTCCACACGCCGCCGTCGGCCGTTCCGTCGGTGTCGGCCGGTGGCGGGGTGAGCGGCACGGGACGGACGACGCCGCCGGCCATCGCGATCGCCGCGGCGTAGCTGTCGTACATGGGCTCGAGGAGCACCACCTCGTCGCCAGGCTCGACCAGCGCGAGCAGCGCCGCGGTGAGCGCCTCGGTGGCGCCGGCCGTCACCAGGACCTCGGTGTCGGGGTCGTAGGTCAGGCCGCGGAAGCGCGCCACGTGCGCGGCGACGGCGGTCCGCAGCTCCGGGGTGCCGGGGCCGGGCGGGTACTGGTCGGCGGGGGTGCCGATCGCGGCCCGGGCGACGTCGAGCACCTCGGCCGGGCCGGGGGTGTCGGGGAAGCCCTGGCCCAGGTTGATCGAGCCGGTGGCCACCGCCAGCGCGCTCATCTCGGCGAAGACCGTCGTCCCGAAACCCTGCAGCCGCTCGGCCAGGTACGGCTCGGCCATCACTCCCCCTCCACCGTGAAACGCACCGTCCGCCGGTCGACGTCGGCCTCCGCCAGGCGGACCCGCACCCGTGAGCCGGCCCGCAGCCCGACCCCGGTGCAGCGGGCCCGGATGGCCGGCTCCTGCAGGACGACGGTGCCCCGGTCGCCGTCGGCGTCCACCACCACCGCATCGAACAGCGCGCCCTCGCGGCCGGCGAGCAGCCACGCCTCGGTGGCGTCGACCGCGGCGCGTTCCACCGCGCGGGTGCGCCGGTCGGAGGCGGCCATGAGCGCCGGCAGCTCCGGCAGGGCGGCCCGGACGGCGGGGTCGGGCCCGGTGCCGGCGGCCAGCGCCAGGCACACCTCGGTGGCGAACCGGTCGGCCAGCCGGCGCAGCGGCGCGGTCACGTGGGCGTAGGGCGCCCCGACCCCCGCGTGGCCGGTCTGCTCGGGCGCGACGCCGTCGAACGCGGTGTGGGCCGCGCCGCGCAGCAGGGCCGCCGCCTCCTCGAGGAAGGCCGCGTGCCGGGCGTCGGTGACGTCGAGGCCGGCGAGCACCTGGCCGGGACCCGCGCCGGCCGGCCAGTCGACGCCGAGCGCGGGCGCCAGCCGGCGCAGCCGGGCGACGTCCTCGGGCCGGGCCGGCGGCAGCGTGCGCAGCAGGCCGACGCCGCCGTCGAGCATGAGCCCCGCGGCGACGCGGCCGGTCAGCAGCGAGACCTGCGCGTTCCACCCCTCGACCGGCAGGTCGCTGCGGGCGACGAGCGTCCAGCCGCCCCCGTCGGTCCGGACGACCTGCTGCTCGGGGGTGCCCAGCTCGATCGCGCCGCGGGCGGCCGCGGCCCGCTCGAGCAGCGCCCCGAGCTCGGGCAGCAGGGCGATCGGGTCGGGCAGCGTGCCGGCGTCGGCCTGCGCCTGGACGTCGGCGTAGGCGAGCTGCGCCCGGCTGCGGACCCGGGCACGGCGCAGGTCGACCGCGCGGACCTCGCCGTCGGCGTCGAGCCGGATGGTCCACAGGGCGGCGGCGCGCACCTGGCCGGGCAGCAGGCTGGCCGCGCCCTCGCTGAGCACCGGCGGGTGCAGCGGGACGCGCCGGTCGGGGCTGTACAGGGTCTGGCCGCGGCGCCGGGCCTCGGCGTCGAGCGCGCCGCCGGGCCGGACCACCGCGCCGACGTCGGCGATGGCGTAGCTGACCAGGTAGCCGCCGGCCTCGCGCTGCAGGTGCACCGCCTGGTCGAGGTCGCGGCTGCCGGCGGGGTCCACGGTCACCAGCGGCAGCTCGGTGGCGTCGAGCCCCGGCAGGTCGGGGGCCGCGGCCGCCTGCCCGGCCTCGGCCAGCACCTCGGGCGAGAAGTCCTCGGGGACGTCGAACTCCGCGCGGATGGCGGCGAAGTCGGGCCCGGCCGGCGCGTCCTCGGGCCAGCGCGGCACCGCCAGCGGCAGCGGGACGCCGTCGTCCCCGGCGGTCGCCCCCTCGGCCCGGTTCCACGTGGAACTCACGCGACGCGCACGTCCTCGGCGCCCTCGATGGACACGACGTCGCCGCGGCGGACCTGCCGGCCGCGGCGGTCCTCGGCCTCCCCGTTGACCCGGATCGCACCGGTGACCAGCACGTCCTTCACCTGGGCGCCGGTGGGGACGGCGTCGACCAGTTTGAGGAGCTGGCCGAGGCGGATGGACTCCTCACCGGGACGGAGCTCGACGGTGCGCACCCGGCCATGGTGCCTTCAGGCCGGCGTGAGCGCGTCGCCGACGGCCACCCGGCCCGGTACGGGCACCAGCGCGCCGATCGCCAGGTCCCCGTCGCGCTCGCGGTGGATGGTCCTGAGCACCGAGGTGTCGCGGCCGATGCCGCCGGGCTGGGGCCGGGTCACCATGACGCAGCGGCTCACCGGCCCGACGACGTCGAGCACCGCCGTCCCCAGCCGGACCGTCGTCCCGACCAGCCCGTCCTCGCCGTCGCCGGCCAGCAGCACGTTGGACCGGAACCGCCGCCGGTCCCAGGTGCCCAGCGTGCCGGTGGAGACGAGCGAGACGCGGATGCCGGAGCTGTCGTGGAAGGCCCCGCGCGCCCCCTCGAAGGCGTCCCAGTCGGACTCGTCGTCCTCGCCGACCACCGCCGGGACCTCGTACAGCCGCGGGCCGCGCTCGGCCCCGGCCGCGCGCAGGGTCACCGGCCGGCCGAGCCAGTCGGACAGGACGGCGTCGTCGGCGGTGACCGTCCCGTCGGGCAGCACGACGTCCACCCCGCCGTCGTCGCACAGGCGGGCCGCCGCGAACAGCAGGTCGGGCACCCGGCGTGCGGTGAGGCCCAGGCCGGTGGACCGGTCGAACAGCGCCCACTGCCGGTCGCCGGTCAGGCCCTCCGGCCCGACGTCGGCGGCGTCGACCCGCTCGCCCTGCAGCGACTTGACCGGGTAGCGCCACAGCTCCTGCACGCGCACGTCAGGCTCCCGTCCAGGTGAGGGTCCACGTCCCCGACCACGTCTCGGCCGGGTCGAGGACGACGAGGTCGACGCCGTCGGCCAGCGCGTTGGGCGGGCAGGTCATCGGCTCGACGGCGAGGCTGCGGCGGCGCTGGCCCTCGGGGAGCGTGTCGCCGCTGTAGACCTGCAGCCACGGCCACGCCCGGTCGACGGCGAGCTCGAGCTCACCGGCGCTGCCCCGGAGCCGCACCCGGGCCCAGCCGTCGCCGTCGCGCTCGAGGTCGGTGACGGCGTCGTCCAGCGCCCGGTCGCCGATCCGGCCCACGGCGCCGTCGAAGGGACGGCGGGTGCCGGTGGGCAGGCCGCCGTCGAGGTCGAGCGCGGTGCGGGCGGGGACGGTGAGCTCGGCGTCGCCGATGCCGCCGTCCTCGGTGGCGCCGACCGACAGGTAGGGGTGCATGCCGGCGCCGAACGGCGCCGGCCGGTCACCGGCGTTGCGCACCCGCACGGTGACGGTGAGCCGGTCGGGGGCCAGGTGCGTGTCGACGGCGGCCGCCAGCCGGAACGGGTAGCCCGGCCGTGCCTCGACGACGGTGCCCACGGTGAGCGCGTCGGAGTGGCGGGCCAGCACCTCCCACCGCTGCCAGGTGACCAGCCCGTGCGCGGCGGGCTTGCCGGGGGCGGCGACGTCGAGCTGCAGCTGCCGGCCCTCCCACGTCCACTGCCCGTCGCGCAGCCGGTTGGGCCAGGGCAGCAGGACGCCGCCGCGCCGCCCGACGGGGACGGTGCCAGCCGGGTAGCCGTCGAGGACGTCCCACCCGCCGGCGGTCAGCGCGCGCAGCCCGCCACCCCGCAGGTCGACGGCGAGCCGCGCGCCGCCGCTGACCAGCTCGACGTCGGCCGGCTCGGTGGTCGGCCAGGCGGTCATCGGCGGGATGCTCATGGCAGGAAGCCCACCACACCCGGTGGTGGTCAGCCCAGCTCGTAGTCGAGGGTGAGGACGGCACCGGACTCGTCGTGGGTGAGCTCGACCGTGCCGCGCAGCCCGGCCAGCTCCCCCGTGCCGGTGCCGGGCAGCACCACGCCGGACGCCCGGGACTCCGCGCCGTCGACCACGCCGCTGTGCTGCAGGACGACGGTGCCGGTGCGACCGTCCAGTGCGCCGGTGACCAGCTCGACGGCCGTGTAGCCGGCGGGTGTCTCCCCCACGCTGACCGACGTCATGGTCACCACGCTGGTGCCGGTGAGGGCGCCGGAGAAGGTCTTGCGCAGCGTCACCCGCCCGAAGGCGACCGGACCGGGCTCGCCGAGCGCCAGCGGCTCCGGCTCGAAGCCGGTCACCTCGAACGGGATGCGGACGACGGTGCCCACGCGGACCTCCTGGACGTCGGGACGGTGGTCGCAGCCTGCCCCAGCCCACCGACGGTCCGCGTCCCGCCGCTCCCGGTAGCGGCGCCTCGAGCAGCGCTCGGGTTCTTCCTGCGGCCTTCCCCGCCATGCGCGCCGACTCACGTCAAGCGGTCCGGCGGATCTGTGGACAGAGCTCTGACCTGCGGATTCAAGTCGCCGAGGCCTGTCCATTGCGATATCCTTCGTACACGTGTTCGGATCGATCGGGAGGTGTCGTGGACGAGCTGCTCGCGGCCATCGACGCCCTCGCCGATGACGACCTCACGGCGATGTTCGGCCCGCAGCTCAACGACCGCGTGCGCGGTCTGCTGACCGCCAGCAACGAGCTGGCCGCCCTGCTGGCGCGCACGGTGCGCCAGGGTGAGCTGGCGCAGGCGCCCGAGCACGACGGGCTGAAGAGCATGGCGTCGTGGCTGCGCGGGCACGGGCACCTGGCGCCGGCGGAGGCCGCCCGGGTGGTGCGCACCGGGCGTGCACTGGAGCAGCTGCCCGCGGTCGAGGCGGCATTCGCCGCGGGGACGGTCACGGCCGGGCAGGTCGGGGAGATCGCGAAGGTCGCCGAGCCCGACAACGTGGCGGCCGCTGCCGCGCAGGGCGTCGACCTGGCCGAGGTCGACGCCGCGCTGGCCGTCATCGCCGCCACCCGACCGCATGCAGAGCTGGCGCAGGTGGTCGCCGGCTACCTGGCGCGGCTGGATCCCGACGGGCCGGAGCCCGATCCCACCGAGGGTCGGCGGTTGAGCATCGCCCGGCACGCCGACGGGTCGGTGACCATCCGCGCCGAGCTCGACGCCGTGGGTGGGGAGAAGGTGCAGGCCGCGCTGGAGTCCCACGTGCAGGCCGACCGCCCCGCCGGGGACGAGCGCTCCCGCGCCCAGCGGCTGGGGGATGCCCTCGTGCAGCTGTGCGACAACCGGCTGGCGTCCGGCACGCTGCCGGTACTCCGCACGGTCAAGCCGCACGTCGCGGTCGTGATCGACCTCGACGACCTGGCCGACCCCACCACCGGCCCGGCCACCGCGCGGATGGGGTTCGGCGCGGTGATCTCCGCTGCCCGCGCCCGCTGGCTGGCCTGCGACGGTGCGGTGTCCCGGGTGGTGTTCGGCCCCGACGGGGCTCCCATCGAGCTGGGTCGCGAACAGCGCCTGGCCAACCGCCACCTCCGCAAGGCCACCGAGCTGCGCGACCGCGGCTGCGTCTTCGCCGGCTGCGGAGCCCCCACCCACTGGTGCGACGTCCACCACCTCGTGCACTGGCTCGACGGCGGCGAGACCAACCTGGACAACTCCGCCCTGCTCTGCGAACGGCACCACACGAAGGTGCACCACGGGTTCCGGGTCGAACGACAACCGGGCGGCCGCTGGCGCACCTGGCGCCCCGACGGCACCGAGATCCGCACCGGCCCACCCCTGCTGCGACCCGCCGCCTGAGCCCCCACCCGCAGTCCCGCACCCTCCCGCCGTTGCACGTGGAACGGCGGGAGGGTCGACGTGTGCGGACAGGAGTCCGCGGTCAGGAGTCCGCGGTCAGGAGTCCGCGGTCAGGAGCGCGCGGTCAGGAGCGCGCGGTCACCTGGTCACCGATCTGCAGCACCTGCTCCCGGGTCAGCTCCTGCGGCGCCAGCAGCAGGAAGCACCGGCCGTTGGGGAGCTGGCCGGCCAGCGTCCAGGAGCCCGGACCGCCCGCGTCGCCGACGGCAGCGAGCAGACCCGGCAGCCCCTGGACCGTCACCGGCTCCGGCGGGCCGGCCAGCGGGGTCCCCTCCAGCAGCTCGTCGAGCGTGCCGGCGTACTGCGGGCCGACGAGGCTCAGCCGCAGCAGGGAGTCAGGGTCGGTGTCGCTGACCAGGTCCAGGCTCCGGCTCTCCCCGTAGCCGCCGACCGACCAGCCGGCCGGCGCCAGCCCGAACTGCAGGCCCACCGGCTGCGGCCGGTCGACGACCGACCCGCCCAGCCCGACGAGTGTCGCGGTGTCGGCCTGGGCGCCCTCCCCCACCAGGGAGACCCACCGCCCGTCCGGCCGCTGTCACAGCAGGCTGACGGTCCCCCGCTCGCGCCACACCCCGGCCTCGGCGCCCTGGACCGTCGCCGTCCCGGTGGGGTCCCCCTCCGGCCGGAAGCCGTACTCCCCCGACGACCGCGGGTCCTCGGGGTAGACACCGAGCAGGACCCGCCCCGGGTCGGCCACCGCGGGACCGGTGTCCCCGGACACCAGGGACGTCGGCTCGTAGTCAGCGACGAAGAACGGCGGCGTGCTCCCGTACCGCGGCAGCCCGCCGCGGCGGCTGAACAGGGGTGTCAGGCCGTCGGGCACCTCGGCCAGGGACAGCGGGAACGTGACCTCCTCGGCCGCCACCAGTGCGATCCGGCCGTGCAGCCCGCCCGGGGTCCCCGGCGCCGGGGCGGTCGGCGTCGCCGTGGGTCCGGCCGGCGTCCCCGGCGAGCCCACCAGGACGGCCGTCGCCCACGCCGCGGCGAGGACGAGCACCGCCGTCGTGACGCGGACGAGCGTCCCCCGGCGCGGGCGCCGCCGAGGTGTGCTGCGGGCCGCCTGTGCGTCGGCGACCAGCCGGCGCGCGGCCACCACCGACGCCGGCTCGTCCGCCACGAGCGACAGGCCGGCGTCGGCCGTCACCAGGTCGAGGAACTCCTCGGGCAGGTCGGGCAGGTCGGCGTCGCGCACCCCGGCCGCACCGGCGAGCAGGACGTCCAGCTCTCGGTCAGTTGTCACGGTCGCCCTCCTGGACGTCGTCGGGCGTGCCGAGGAGCGCGCGGAGCCTCGTCCGCGCCCGGTGCAGCCTGACCCGGGCGGTACCGGGCGCGATGCCGAGGGCGACGGCGGCCTGCGCGGGGGTGAGGCCCTCCCAGGCCACCAGCGTGACCAGCTCCCGGTCCTCGGCGGAGAGCCGGCCGAGGGCTCCGCGCACCCGCCGGCGCTGTGCGCCGTCCTCGTGCACCGCCGCCGGGTCGGGCACGACGACGTCGGTCATCGCCTCCGCCAGCCGCTCCCCCAGGCGGTCGGCGCGCCGGCTGCTGCGGGCGGCGTTGGCCAGGCACAGCCGGGCGATGCCGAACAGCCACGGCCGGACCTCGTCGTACGCCGGTGGATAGGTCGGCCCGCCGCCGTCAGGCGGTCGCGAAGGTCTCGGCCACCACGTCGAGCGCCCTCCCGGGACGCCGCCCGCCGCAGCGCGAAGCCCAGCACGGCGGTGCCCGGGGCACGGTAGGCCGCCTCGAGGCGTTCCCCCGCGGACACGGGGAGGTCGTCGGTGGCCGGCGGCGGCCCGTGCATCGCGATCACACCCCCTCATGTCCGGCTCCGGCCGATCGTTACGCCGGCGGGGACGACGGTCACGGCGCCCGGCCGGCGTGGGGCGGGGAGGCTCAGGTCACCGGCTGATGCCGTGCAGCAGCAGCGCGGCCAGCTCGCGGTAGGCGGCGGCGTCGTCCAGGCCGGTGGCGCGGGCGGTGTCCCCACGGCCGATGCGCAGCATCAGCGTGGTGACGGTGTCGGCCACCAGGGCCGCGTTCACCTCCCGGAACCGCCCGGCGGCCACGCCGTCGGTGATCAGCGCGCTCACCCGCTGCGCGGCGACGGCGGTGTTGTGCTCGTACACCGCCCGCGCCGGCGGGAAGGCCTCCAGGTCGCGGTGGAAGACCCGCGACGCCGGTGTCAGCGCCCGGGCCACCGCCTCGAGGTAGGCGGTCACCCGCCGCGCGGGGTCACCCTCCCCCGCGGTCCGCGCCTCGACCGCCTCGGTGGCCCGCCGGAAGAAGTGCCGCACCACCCGGACGGCGAGCTGCTCCTTGCTGTCGGCCAGCGCGTACAGCGTCGTCTTCGAGCAGTGCAGCCGGACGGCGAGGTCCTCGAGGGTGAAGCGGGCGAAGCCCTCGGCGAGGAAGAGCTCCTCGAGCTGGTCGAGCAGCTGCGCCTGCCGGGCGGTCAACTGCCGCTCACCGCTGTCCGTCGTCGTCACCGCACCTCCCGGTCGGACAGCATGCGCCTGGACGGGAGACCGTACTGAGGTACCGTCATTGGTACTGTCGAACCGTCCGCACCGAGGGGGACACCGTGGCCGTCGACCGGGAGCTGCCCACACAGGAGGCCGCCGACCTGATCGCGCTCACCCGCGAGCTCGCCGACGCCGAGCTGGCGCCGCGGGCCGCGGAGTACGAGCGCGAGGAGCGCTTCCCGCGGGAGGTGTTCGCCACGCTCGGCGACGTCGGCCTGCTGGGCCTGCCCTTCGGCGAGGACGTCGGCGGTGGCGGTCAGCCCTACGCCGTCTACCTGCAGGTGGTCGAGGAGCTGGCCGTGCGCTGGGCCAGCGTGGCCCTGGGCGTCAGCGTGCACACCCTCGCCTGCGGCCCGGTCGACCGCTTCGGCACCACCGAGCAGCGCGAGCAGTGGCTGCCCGACATGGTCGGCGGCCGGCTGCTCGGCGCCTACTGCCTGTCCGAGGCGCACGCCGGCTCCGACCCCGCCGCGATGCGCGCCCGCGCCGTCCGCGACGGCGAGGGCTGGGTCGCCACCGGGGAGAAGGCGTGGGTCACCCACGGCGGGCACGCCGACTTCTACTCCACCTTCCTGCGGACCCCTGACGACGGCGACCGCGCGATCTCCTGCTTCCACCTGACCCCCGACCTCGCCGGCTTCGGCGCCGCGCCGCCCGAGCAGAAGATGGGCCTCACCGGCTCGACGACGGCCGCCATGCGCCTCGACGACGTCGCCGTCCCGGCCGGCCGGATGGTCGGCGAGCCCGGCCGTGGCCTGGCTATCGCGCTGTCGGCCCTGGACTCCGGCCGGCTGGGGGTCAGCGCCGTCGCCGTCGGGCTGGCCCAGTCCGCCCTCGACGTGGCCGTCGCCTACGCCTGCGAGCGCGAGGCCTTCGGCCGGCGGATCGTCGACCACCAGGGCCTGGCCTTCCTGCTCGCCGACATGGCCGCCGCCGTCGAGTCCGCCCGCGCCACCTACCTGGTCGCCGCCCGCCGCAAGGACGCCGGGCTCCCCTACTCGCGGCAGGCCAGCATCGCCAAGCTCGTCGCCACCGACGCCGCGATGAAGGTCACCACCGACGCCGTCCAGGTCCTCGGCGGCGCCGGCTACACCCGCGACCACCCGACCGAGCGCTACATGCGCGAGGCCAAGGTCATGCAGATCTTCGAGGGCACCAACCAGATCCAGCGCATGGTCATCGGCAAGCACCTGGCGAAGGAGGCCACCCCGGCCAACGGCTGAGGGTGCAGGACGCACGGCGGATCCGTGACGTCTGTCAATGGTGGCGGCCACCACCGCGGGAAAGACTCGGGGCACACCGCCTGACGAGGAGCCCGACATGCCCGAGCCGCACCTGCGCGCCAGCGACACCGACCGCGCCGCCGTCGCGACGACCCTGGACCGGTCCCTCGCCGACGGCCGGCTGGACCTGGCCGAGTACGAGGACCGGGCGGCGCGTGCCCACGCCGCCCGCACCTACGGCGAGCTGGCCGAGCTCACCGCCGACCTCCCCCGGCCGGCCCGCACCGAGCCGCGGCGGTCGCCGGTCCACCAGGCCGTCCACGCCGGCGCCTGGCACGGCGCCTGGGGGCACGACCTGCGCGCCGCCTGGACCGGCTGGCTGACCACCGCCGTCATCGTCGTCGGCATCTGGCTGGTGTCGATGCTGGCCACCGGCGACCTGCAGTACCCGTGGCCGGTGTGGGTGATCGGCCCCTGGGGCGTCGTCCTGCTGGCGCGCACGCTCGGCGAGCGCCGCGGCCGCGACGACGACCGGCGGCGGCTGACCGCCTGAGATCCGGTGCGGGTGCGTCCGCGACCGGCCGGGTAGCCCCGGGGGACCGCAGCCCACCCCGGGAGGACCCCCGTGCACACGCTCACCGAGCGCTTCACCGACGCCCTGCACCACCTCGACGCCGAGCGCGACCCGCAGCCCATGGTCGACCTGACCGGTGAGGACGCCGACCTGGTCAAGCTCAACCAGACCCACGAGGCCCGCGGCCCCGAGGGTGCCCGCCGGTTCTGGGAGGACTACCGCAACGTCTTCGGTGACCTGGAGACGACGTTCACCTCCAACACCGTCGGGGAGAAGACGGCCGCGCTGGAGTGGGAGTCGCGCGGCACCCTGAGCAACGGGAAGCCCTTCACCTACCGCGGCGTGACCGTCATCGAGGGCGACGGCTCCGACGACGGCAAGCTCACCGGCGTCCGCACGTACTACGACTCGGCCGCCTTCCTCCAGGAGACCGCCGGCACCGCCTGAGCCGCGACACACCGAGCCGGGAACGCGAACGGCCCCCGGGGATCCCCGGGGGCCGTCGTCGTGGTGTGGGCAAGGGGGGAGTTGAACCCCCACGTCCTCTCGGACACACGGACCTGAACCGTGCGCGTCTGCCATTCCGCCACTTGCCCTGGCGAGGAAGGACAGTAGCAGCCACCGGGCGCAGGCCGGCGCAGGGGTCGGGCGGCGCCGCACGCGCCGTGCGGGCTCCCGGCAGGGGACGGCGGACCGGGCCGACCCGGCTCGGGGCGTCACGCGTTCCTGGCCGGTCGCGGCACCGTCACCCGGCTACGATCATCGGGAGTGTCACCGGTCCGGGCGAGCGTGGAGGAGCGACTGTGGGCGTGCTGCAGCGCTTCGAGCGACGACTCGAGGGCATGGTCGGCTTCGCCTTCGCGCGCATCTTCAAGGGCAAGGTCCATCCTGCCGAGATCGCCAAGTCGCTGCAGCGCGAGGCCGACGAGCAGCGCTCGGTGCTCGGGGAGGGCCGGGTCCTCGCACCCAACGTCTACGACGTGAAGCTGGGCTCCACCGACTACGAGAACCTCGCCGAGTGGTCCGGTCAGCTCGCCGCCGAGCTCGCCGACATGGTCGCCGAGCACATCCAGGGCGAGGGCTGGCAGGTCTTCGACGAGGTCCAGGTGCGCCTCGAGCGCGACGAGGACCTGCCCACCGGGGTGTTCGAGGTCAGCTCGCACGTGGCCGACCCCGCCCGGCCGGCCTCCCGGGCCGACGCCGCCGCGGTGCCCCCCGCCCCACCGCCGGTGACCGGCTCGGGCGCCGTCCCGCCGCTGCCGCCGCTGCGCGGCCGGGTGGCCACCGACACCGGCAAGCAGCACCCGTCGATGGTCGGCCGCGCCGGCACGAAGCCCGGTGTCACGCACGTGCTCGTCGTCGACGGGCCGGGGACGCGGCACGAGCTGACCACCGGCCGCAACGTCATCGGCCGCGGCACCGACGCCGACATCCGGCTCCCGGACACCGGGGTGAGCCGCAAGCACGTCGACGTCGTGCTCGACGGCGGCACCGCCTTCGCCGAGGACCTCGGCTCGACCAACGGCACGCTGGTCAACGGGCGCAAGATCACCCGGCAGGCGCTCGCCGACGGCGACGTCATCCGCATCGGCCACTCGGTCCTGGTGTACCGGCAGGACGGCACGTGAGCGAGCTCCCGGGTGTGCACAGCAGCGGGAGCCGGCCGTGACCGCCGAGATCGTCCTGCAGGTCTTCCGCTTCGGCTTCCTGCTGCTGCTGTGGCTGTTCATCTTCGCCGCGTTCCGCGTGGTGCGCGCCGATCTGTTCGGCGGCCGCGCCGGGCGGGTGGCCTCGGTGCCGCCGCGGGCGGCCGCTCCCGGCCGCAAGCGCGGCCGCGGCCCGCGCACGCTGGTGGTGACCGCCGGCCCGCTGACCGGCACCAAGATCACTCTCGGCGAGCAGCCGATCCTCATCGGCCGCGCCGACGACTCCACCCTCGTGCTCACCGACGACTTCGCCAGCTCCCGGCACGCGCGACTGACCAACCGTGGTGGACAGTGGTACGTCGAGGACCTGGGTTCCACCAACGGCACCTACCTCGACCAGCAGCGGGTGCAGGGCCCGCTGCTCGTGGCTCCGGGCCAGCCGATCCGCATCGGCCAGACCGCCCTGGAGCTGCGGTGACGACGACCAGGGGGAGCGGCAGTCCAGACGTGAGCAGGGTCCGATGAGTCTCGCGCTGCGCTACGCCGCCCGTTCCGACCGCGGTCTGGTCCGCGGCAACAACCAGGACTCGGTCTACGCCGGGCCCCGGCTGCTGGCCGTGGCCGACGGCATGGGGGGACACGCGGCCGGCGACGTCGCCAGCAAGGTGGTCATCGCGGCCCTCGAGCACCTCGACGACGACGCGCCCTCCGGCGACATGCTGCAGGCGCTGCGCGCGGCGGTGTTCGACGGCAGCGAGCACCTGCGCGAGGTGATCCGCGAGTCGCCGCAGCTGGAGGGCATGGGCACCACGCTCACCGCCGTCCTGTTCGCCGGCGGCCGGCTGGCCCTCTGCCACGTCGGCGACTCGCGGGCCTACCTGCTGCGCGACGGCGTGCTGCAGCAGATCACCCACGACGACACGTTCGTGCAGACGCTCATCGACGACGGGCGGATCACCCCCGAGGAGGCCAACCACCACCCACAGCGCTCGCTGCTGCTGCGGGCGCTCAACGGCCAGGACGTCGACCCCGACCTGTCCATGCGCGAGGCCCGCGCGGGCGACCGCTACCTGCTGTGCTCCGACGGTCTCTCCGGCGTCGTGAGCGAGGAGACCCTCGCCGAGGCCCTCAAGGACCCCGATCCGCAGTCGACCGCCGACCGGCTCATCGAGCTGGCGCTGCGCAGCGGCGGGCCGGACAACATCACCGTGATCGTCGCCGACGTCGTCGAGGACAACGGCTCGGGCATCCTCATCGAGCCGGTCGTCGACGGCGCCGCCGGGGACAACCGCGGACAGCGCGAGGTGGACCCCCGATCGGCGGCCGGGCGGGCCGCGCTGGCCGACCCGCCACCGGCTCCACCACCCCCGCCGACAGCACCCACGGCCGCCGCACCCCCCGACCGCCGCCGCCCTCGGCGGCGGCTGTTCCTCGCTGTGGGGACGGTTCTGGTCCTGGTGGCCGGCGGGATCGCCACCTGGCTGTGGGTGCTCACCCACTGGTTCGTCGGGGTCGCGGCCGCCGACGACGGCGACCGGGTGGCCGTCTTCCGCGGGTTCAACACCGATCTGCTGGGCCTGGACCTCTACCGGGTCGACGACGTCACCGACATCACGCTGGACGACCTGAGCTCCTACGACCAGAACAGCGTCCGGCAGGGCATCGACGCCGGCGACGCCGCCGACGCCCAGCGCATCGTCGCCGACCTGCACGACGCCGCGCTCCCCGAGTGCCCCTCCACCGCGGCCGCCGCGACGTCGGCGTCCCCCTCCCCCGAGCCGCCCGCCGCACCCTCGCTGCCGCTGCCCGACGGCGCCCTGCCCGCGCCCGAGACCGGCGCGGCGCCCGCGCCCGACACAGCCGCCCCGACCACCACCGTCCCGACGACCACCACCGTCCCGACGACCACCGCGGCCTCGTCGACGTCGACGGAGACGCCCGAGCCCGGAGTCGAGTGCCGGGAGGCGGAGTGATCGGCGGCCCCACGACCGACCCCCGCTCGGCGGCGCCGGGCACGGCCACCCCCACTCGGCGCAACACCGAGCTGGCGCTGCTGGGCTTCGCCGTCCTCATCACGCTCGCGGCGCAGTGCATCGTCGACCTCACCGTCACCGGCTCGCTGCGCGCGGAGCTGGTCACCTTCGGCGGCTGGTTCGCCGCGCTGTGGGCGGTGCTGCACCTCGTCGTCCGCCGGTTCGCGCCCTACGCCGACCCCCTGCTGCTGCCCGCGGTCGCGCTGCTCTGCGGCCTGGGGCTGACCATGATCCACCGCCTCGACCTCGCCGGTGAGCAGGGCGGCACCGCAGGGGGCGAGGACGCGCCGGTGCAGCTGCTGTGGGCGACCGTGGGCTCCGGCCTGTTCATCGCCGTGCTGGTCGTCCTGCGCGACCACCGGCTGCTGTCCCGGTTCGCCTACACCCTCGCGCTGGTCGGGCTGGTCCTGCTCGCGCTGCCCGCCGTGCTGCCCGCCTCGATCTCGGAGGTCTACGGCGCCAAGATCTGGATCCGCGTCGCCGGCTTCAGCATCCAGCCCGGCGAGTTCGCCAAGATCTGCCTGATCGTCTTCTTCGCCTCCTACCTGGTCGACAAGCGCGACGTGCTCGCGCTGGCCAGCCGCCGGGTCGTGGGCCTGGAGATCCCGCGGGCCCGCGACCTGGGCCCGGTGCTGGTCGCCTGGGCGCTGTCGATCCTCGTGCTGGTCTTCGAGCGCGACCTGGGCAGCTCGCTGCTGCTGTTCGGCATCTTCGTGGTGATGCTCTACGTCGCCACCGAGCGCGCCAGCTGGCTGCTCATCGGGCTGGCCCTGTTCGCCGGCGGCGCGTTCCTCGCCTACCAGGTCTTCGGGCACGTGCGGGTGCGCGTGGACACCTGGCTGGACCCCTTCGCCTACCGCGACGAGGGCGGCTACCAGCTGGTCCAGTCGCTGTTCGGCCTGGGCACCGGCGGGCTGTTCGGCGCCGGGCTCGGCGGCGGGCGGCCCGACCAGGTGCCGGTGGCCAAGAGCGACTTCATCGCCGCCGCGCTCGGCGAGGAGCTGGGCCTGTTCGGCCTGGTCGCGATCATCGTCCTCTACCTCATCCTGGTCGAGCGCGGCCTGCGCACCTCGCTGGTCGTGCGCGACGCGTTCGGCAAGCTGCTGGCCGGCGGGCTGTCCTTCGCCATCGCCTGGCAGCTGTTCGTCGTCCTCGGCGGCGTCACCGGCCTGCTGCCGCTGACCGGCCTGACCACCCCCTTCGTCGCCTACGGCGGCTCGTCGCTGGTGGCCAACTTCGGGCTGGTGGCGGTCCTGGTGCGGATCAGCGACGCCGCGCGCCGCCCGGCCGCCCCGCCTGCACCGCCGAAGCCGGCGATCGGCGAGGCGCCCACCGAGGTGGTGACGCCGTGAACGCACCCCTGCGCCGTGTCGCCATCAGCGTGCTGGTCCTGTTCACGCTGCTGATCGTCAACGTCAACGTCATCCAGGTCGTGCGCTCCGACGAGCTGCGCGAGGACACCGGTAACACCCGGGTGCTCACCGAGGAGTACTCCCGCGAGCGCGGCTCGATGGTCGTCGACGGCACCGAGGTGGCGCTGTCCACGCCCACCCAGGACACGCTGAAGTACCTGCGCCAGTATCCGGAGGGCCCCACCTACGCCGCGGTCACCGGCTACTACTCGCTGCTCTACAACAGCTGGCAGATGGAGAAGGCGGCCAACGACGTGCTCGCCGGCTCCGACGCCCGCCTGTTCACCCGGCGGCTGGCCGACCTGTTCACCGGCCGCGACCCGGCCGGCGGCGACGTCGTCCTGACCCTCGACGCAGGCGTCCAGGAGGCCGCGATGGCCGGGCTCGAGGGCGTCACCGGCGCCGTCGTGGCGCTCGACCCCGCCACCGGCGCGGTGCTCGGCATGGCCAGCACGCCCACCTACGACCCGGCGCAGCTGTCCAGCCACGACCCCGACGCCATCCGCGCCTACGCCGCCGAGCTCGACGCGATGGACGCCGACCCGCGGCTGAACCGGGCGATCCAGGACAACTACCCGCCCGGCTCGGTGTTCAAGGTCATCGTGTCGGCGGCGGCGCTGGCGAGCGGGGAGTACACCCCCGACACGGTCATCCCGGCCCCCGACACCCTGACCCTGCCGGACACCTCCACCCAGCTGCGCAACTTCGGCAACTCCTCGTGCAGCAGCAGCCAGGAGCAGTCGCTGATCGACGCGCTGACCATCTCCTGCAACACCGCCTTCGCCCAGCTGGGCATCGACCTCGGCGAGGACCGGGTGCGGGAGATGGCCGAGGCCTTCGGCATGACCGGCGACGGCCTGGAGATCCCGCTGGAGACCGCCGGCAGCAGCGTCGGTGACATCGAGAGCGAGGCGGCGCTCGGCCAGAGCTCGATCGGCCAGCGCGACGTCCGGATGACCCCGCTGCAGGCGGCGATGGTCGCCGCCGCCGTGGCGAACGACGGGACACTGATGACGCCCTACCTGGTCGACCAGGTGCGCGCCCCCGACCTCACGGTCATCGACCGGGCCGACCCGGAGGAGCTCTCCGAGCCGGTCAGCGCCGAGGTGGCCGGCCAGCTGACGGAGATGATGGAGAGCGTCGTGGCCAACGGCAGCGGACGCGCCGCGCGCATCCCGGGCGTCGCGGTGGCCGGCAAGACCGGCACCGCGCAGGTCGCCCCGGACGTGCCCGACCACAACTGGTTCATCGGCTTCGCCCCGGCCGACGACCCGCAGATCGCCGTCGCGGTGTTCGTGGCCAACGGCGGGGGTACCGGAGGCGACACCTCCGCACCGATCGCCCGCGAGGTGATCGAGGCCTACCTCGAGGGTCAGGGGGGCTGATGGCCCTGTCCACCGGCACCGTCCTGGCCGGCCGCTACGAGATCACCGAGCCGATCGCGACCGGCGGCATGGGCGAGGTCTGGCGCGCCCGCGACCGCGTGCTCGACCGGATCGTGGCCGCGAAGGTCCTGCGCAGCGAGTACACCGGCGACCCGAGCTTCGTGGCCCGGTTCCGCAACGAGGCCCGGCACACCGCGGCCCTGTCGCACCCGAACATCGCCTCGGTCTACGACTACGGCGAGACGACCGCCGACGGCGGCCCCGGCCAGCTGGCCTTCCTCGTCATGGAGCTGGTCGAGGGCAAGCCGCTCGTGCAGATCCTCCACGAGGAGGGCTCGCTGCCGGTCGACTGGACGCTGCACGTGCTCGGCCAGGCCGCCGACGGGCTGTCGGCCGCGCACGCCGCGGGCGTCGTCCACCGCGACATCAAGCCGGGCAACCTCATCGTGCGGCCCGACGGCGTGGTCAAGCTGACCGACTTCGGCATCGCCCGCACCCGCGACGCCACGCCGCTCACCCGCACCGGGATGGTCGTGGGCACCGCCCAGTACCTCTCGCCCGAGCAGGCCCAGGGCATGGAGGTGACCGCGGCCTCCGACGTCTACTCCCTCGGCGTCGTCGGCTACGAGTGCCTCACCGGCGGGCGGCCCTTCGACGGCACCTCCCAGGTCGCCATCGCGCTGGCGCACATCAACCGGCCGCCGCCCCCGCTGCCCGCCGACATCCCGCCCGCGGTGCGCCAGCTCATCGGGCGCGCTCTGGCCAAGGACCCCCACGACCGGTTCACCGACGGCGCGGACTTCGCCGCCGCGGTCCGGGCGGTCGCCCAGGGCGGGGGAGCGGCCCCCGCGGCGGCGGCCACCGGGATCGCGGCCGCCGCCACCGAGGTGATCCCGGAGGTCGGCGGCGACGGCACACGTGTCTTCGGCGGTCCGGTCACCGGCGCGGCCGCGGGGGCCGCCGCCGGTGCCGCCGCGGCGGCCGCGGGCCCGCGCACCGGGGGGCGGCACGCGGCCGGTCCGCGGACCATGCCGCCGCTGCAGGGTCCGCCGGTCGACGACGAGGACGACCGCGGCTGGGACGACGCGCCGGCCGCACCGCCGCAGCCGCGGCGCAGCGACCGGCGCGACGACCGGCGCCGCGGCAACCGCCGGTGGCTGTGGCTCGTCGCCGCCCTGCTCGTGGCCGGCCTGGTGCTCGGCGCCTTCTTCCTCCTCCCGGGCGGCAGCGGCGACGACGCCGGCACCACCACCGACGCGACCACCACCAGCGCGCCGTCCTCCGGGGCGACGAGCGCGGTGGCGCAGCAGGTGGCCATCGGCGCGGCGTCGGACTACATCGGCGAGGACGCCGACGACGTCGAGGCCGACCTGACCGGGCAGGGCCTCACGGTGGAGCGCACGGAGGCCACCGACGCCCAGCTGCAGGCACTGGGCGTCGAGCTGGATCCCAACGACGTCGCCGGGATCGACCCGTCGGGCACCTCCGTGGCACCGGGCTCCGTGGTCACCCTGACCGTCGCGGTCGACGGGTACACGCCCGAGGAGGAGACCCAGGACGGCGGCTCGAGCGAGCAGACCGAGGACGGCGACCAGGGCGACAGCGACACCGGGAACGGCAACAGCGGTCAGGGCAACGGGAACGGGAACGGGAACGGCAACGGCAACGGCGGTCAGGGCAACGGGAACGGGAACGGGAACGGTAACCAGACCCAGGCGCCGCAGACGACCGCCCCGACCACCACGGCGCCGCCCACCACGAGCGCGGCGCCGACGAGCAGCTCCGCGACCACCCAGCCCGGCCAGTCCGCGCCGGCCCCCTCGGCGGTGACGCCTCCCGTGCCGACGGCGAACAACGGCACCGGCAACACCGGCCGCGGCGACGGCGCCGGCGCGGACGCCTCCTCGCCCGCCGCCCGAGGGACCGCGGCGGAGGGCCCGACGGAGTGACGCCGCTCCACCGCGCCGTCCCGGGATCGGGCAGCCCGGCCGTTACGCTGCCCGCCGGGAAGGGGTCCGTCCCCGGCGCTCTCCCGTGCCCGGGCCCGCCCGCCGCGCGCCAGCGCACCGCTCGAGAGGACCACCGATGACCACCCCCCAGGTGCTCGGCGAGCGCTACGAGATCGGCGGGGTGCTCGGCCGTGGCGGCATGGCGGAGGTCCACCGCGGACGCGACCTGCGCCTGGGCCGGGAGGTCGCGGTCAAGGTCCTGCGCAGCGACCTCGCCCGCGACCCCTCGTTCCAGGTGCGGTTCCGGCGCGAGGCGCAGGCCGCCGCGTCGCTGAACCACCCCGCGATCGTGGCCGTCTACGACACCGGCGAGGACCGGACGACGATGGGGGCGACGCCCTACATCGTCATGGAGTACGTCGAGGGCGAGACGCTGCGGGACGTGCTCCGCCGCGAGGGCGTGCTCCGGCCCGAGCGGGCGATGAGCCTGGCCGCCGACATCTGCGCGGCGCTGGACTTCAGCCACCGCAACGGCATCGTGCACCGCGACGTCAAGCCCGGGAACGTGATGATCACGCCCCAGGGCACGGTCAAGGTCATGGACTTCGGCATCGCCCGCGCGGTGTCGGACTCCGCCGCGACGATGACCTCCACGGCCGCGGTGATCGGCACCGCGCAGTACCTCTCCCCCGAGCAGGCCCGCGGCGAGGCCGTCGACGCCCGGTCCGACGTCTACTCGGTCGGGTGCCTGCTCTACGAGCTGGTCACCGGGGCGCCGCCGTTCACCGGCGACTCCCCCGTCTCGGTGGCCTACCAGCACGTCCGGGAGGACCCGCGGCTGCCGTCGTCGGTCAACCCGGCGATCCCGGCCGACCTCGACGCGATCCTGCTCAAGGCGCTGTCGAAGAACCCGGCCAACCGCTACCAGTCGGCCGCCGACATGCGCAACGACCTGCTCCGCTCGCTGGCCGGGCAGCGGGTCGAGGCCACGCCGGTCATGGGCGACGAGGAGAAGACCACCATCCTCGGCGTCACGCCCGGCTTCCCCGGCGGCGAGGACGGCTGGGACGACGACGCGGCGGCCCGCCGGCGCAGGCGCAACCGGCTGATCGCGCTCACCGTCGGCGCGCTGGTGCTGATCGGCGCGGTGGTCGGGGTGGCGCTGCTGGTGAACAGCTCCGACGGGGAGCCCGCGGCCACGACGCCGCAGGTGTCCGTGCCGGACGTGGTGGACCAGCAGGAGCAGGCGGCCCGCAGCCAGCTCGAGGAGGCCGGCCTGACCGTCGGGCAGGTCACCACCGAGGCCAGCAGCGCCGAGCAGGAGGGCCTGGTGCTCAGCACCGACCCCGCCGGCGGCGCGCGGGTCGACCGCGACAGCGAGGTCGCCCTGGTGGTGGGCGCCGGACCCGACACCCTGACGGTGCCACCGATCGTCAACCTCGACGCCGACGACGCCCAGACCGCGCTGCGCAACGCCGGTTTCACGGGGAACGTCAACACCGACCAGGTCGACTCCCTCGAGGACGAGAACACCGTCGTCGCCGCCGACCCGGGTCAGGGCTCGCAGGCCGCCCCGGACACCGACTTCACGCTGCAGGTCTCCGACGGCGACGCCGCGCTGCCCGACGTCACCGGCCAGGACGAGGCCACCGCCCGCGACACGCTCAGCACGGCCGGCTTCACCCGGGTGAGCACCGAGGAGGTCGACTCCGACCAGCCCGCCGGCACCGTCGTCGCCAGCGACCCGGCCGCCGACACGCAGGCCTCGGCCGACGAGCAGATCACGCTGCAGGTGTCCGGCGGCCTCGCCGAGATCACCATCCCGCGGGCCGTCGTCGGCGCGACCGAGCAGGCCGCCCGGCAGGCGCTGGCCCAGGCCGGCTTCACCGGGAGGATCACCGTGCAGGACGTGGCGGCCGAGGAGGGCCAGACCGTGGGGACGGTGGCCGGGAGCGACCCTGAGCCGGGCCAGACGGTGGCGCCCGACGGGCAGATCACGCTGATCGTCTACCGGGAGGCGCCCGACGACGGGAACGGCAACGGCAACGGCAACAACACCGGGAGCGGCAGCGGCACCGGCAGCGGCACCGGCACCGGCACCACCGGGGGCGGCGCCGACGGCGACCCGAGCACCCCGGGCTGACCCGGCACAGCACACGACGAGGGCCCCCTCCCGGACGGGAGGGGGCCCTCGTGTCGTCGCAGGACTGGGGAGCTCAGCCGGCGGCGGCGGAGAGCCGGCGGGCGCCGGCCGCGGCGGCCTCGACGACGTCCGGGTCCGGTGCCAGGCCGCAGGCCTCCAGCCAGGTGGCCAGCATCCGGTGCCCGCCCTGGGTGAGCACCGACTCGGGGTGGAACTGCACGCCCTCGACGGGCAGCTCCCGGTGCCGCAGCGCCATCACGATCCCCGACGGGGTCGTCCCGGTGACCTCCAGCTCGGCGGGCACGGTCGTCCGGTCGACGGCCAGCGAGTGGTAGCGGGTGGCCGTGAACGGCGAGGGCAGCCCGGCCAGCACGCCGACGCCGTCGTGGACCACCTCGCTGGTCTTGCCGTGCAGCAGCTCCGGCGCGCGCACCACCTCGGCACCGAAGGCCTCCGCGACGGCCTGGTGGCCGAGGCACACGCCCAGCACCGGCGTGCCGGCCTCCGCGGCCGCCCGCACCATCGGCACGGTCACGCCGGCGCCGGCGGGGGTCCCGGGGCCGGGGGACAGCAGCACCCCGGCGACGTCGAGGTCGGCCAGCTCGTCGACGCCGACGGCGTCGTTGCGCCGCACGACGCACTCCACGCCCAGCTGGCCCAGGTACTGCACCAGGTTGTAGACGAAGCTGTCGAAGTTGTCGACGACGAGGACGCGACGGCTCACCGTCCCTGTGTACACCGGCGGGCGGTGCACCCGCCCCTGGTTCAGCCGTCGGCCGCCGTGGCGTACTGCATCGCCAGCGGGCCGTCGTAGGCCGGCAGCGTGAGGTCGGCCTGCTCGCGGAAGGCGAAGCCCAGCCCGTAGTCGTCGACGGCCTGCAGGAACAGCTGCACCTGCGGGGAGGCGTAGAGCTGCGTGCGGATGGTGGCGGGGTCCCCGATCGCGCTCACCACGAACGGCGGTGACCACGTGCGGCCGTGCAGCAGCAGCACGTTGCCCACGCAGCGGACGGCGCTGGTGGCCACCAGCCGCTGGCCCATGACCGCCACACCGTCGGCGCCGGCGGCCCAGACGGCGTTCACCACCGCCTGCACGTCGGACTGGTGGATGACGACGTCGTCGGGCCGGGCCCCGGTGGGCAGGCTCCCGTCGGGACGGCGCGGCGCGTCGTCCAGCGTGATCTCCACGCCGCGCCCGCGCAGGGCCACCAGCCCCGCCGACAGCGCGCCGCCGTCCGCAGCGGCCTGGGCGGCGGCGACCGCGCCGTCGCGGGAGGCCGCCTGGTCGGTGAGCGCCTCCGCCCGCCGCTGCAGGTCGAGCAGCTGCGCCTCCTGGTCGGCGATGACCTCGTTGCGCTGGGCGATCAGTGTCGAGAGCTCGGTGACGTCACCGGCGCGCAGGTCCGACCCCTGGGCGGTCTGGCTGGAGGTGGCGAACAGCAGCCCCGCCGCCAGCGCCACCACGGGCACGAGGGCGCCCCACGCCGAGCGCCCGCGCGGCGGGGTCCCGGGTGTCGGTGGCGGGGTCACGGGGGCCTCCAGGGACACGTGGGGGAGGGACGGCCCGCGTGCGGACCGCCCTGGTCCACCCGCAGCTTAGGCTGGGACGAGTGCGTGCCGGTCGCGACGGACCGGTGCCCCGGGGAGCAGGAGTCGGTACGAGTGCCCAAGTCGAAGGTGCGGAAGAAGTCGGTCTACACGCCGCCGGAGGGCGTGCTGCGGTCCCGGGCGTCGCAGGCGCGTGCCGCCCAGCCCAGCCCGCGCTGGTACGCGCCGCTCATGGTCACGCTCATGGTGCTCGGGCTGCTGTGGATCGTCGTCTACTACGTGGCCGGCGACCAGATCCCGTTCATGGTGTCGCTGTCGGCCTGGAACTTCGCCATCGGCTTCGGCGCCATGGTGCTCGGCCTGGTCATGTCGATGCGCTGGCGCTGACGGCGGGGCCCCGCGGAGGGGCCGGCGACCGCCCGACGAGGCCCTCGTCCCCCGGGGACGGGGGCCTCTCGTGTGTCCGGGGGTCTACACCAGCCGACCGGACGCCGGTCCCCCGGGGGGCAGCGGCCGCTGTACACAGGCGGTCGGCCCGTCCACAGGTCGACATGGCGCTCCACCCCCAGGGTTGTCCACCACGTGTGGAGAACGCCTGTTCGACCACACGTCGCTGAGCTGGGCGGATGTGGCGCGTGGGACAGGTGTGACGAGAAGAGCGGCCGAGTAACTACAGCTCTGTGCTTTGTCCCCAGGTGTGTACCCAGCTGGGGACAAGCCGACAAGCGGCTGCGGACGGACGATCACCCTGCGCAACCGACCACTCCATATCGAGGAGTCGACACGCGCGGTGAGCAGGCCAGATGCGACCTGGCGGGCGGCCGTCCCCAGGGACGCGGGCCTGTGGACGGACTCGGCCACGTCCGGCCGCGGTCGCCTGGGAGGCTGGGGACGTGCAGTGGTCGGCGCGGACGGGGGGGACGGTCACCCTGGCCCTCGCCGGCGCGCTGCTCGGACTGGCCGCCGTGGGGCTCGACGCCGTCGGCAGGGTGCTGGTCGGCGCGGCGGGACTGCTGCTGCTCGGCCTCGCCGTCCGCGACGTGGTCCTGCGGCCGCGGCTGTCAGCAGGTGACGGCGGCGTGGAGGTCCGGACACTGACCGGCCGGACGCGGCTGCCCTGGCCCGGCCTGCGGGTGCGGCTGCGGACGACCAGCCGGCTGGGGGTGCGCTCGCGGTTGCTGGAGCTCGACACCGCCGGCGGTCCGGACGACGACGGGACGCTGGTGCTGCTGGGCCGCCGCGACCTGGGCACCGACCCCGCCGCGGTCGCGCAGACGCTGGAGGCCCTGCGCCCATCATGACGTGCTGGGAGGCCTCTCCGCGGGGGCCCGCCGCGAGCCCGCGAGCGCCAGCGAGTGGTGGGAGGCAGGCGGCCCTCCTGCAGAGGCCCGCCACGAGCGCCAGCGAGTGGTGGGGGGCAGGAGGGTCCTTCTAGAGGCCGAGGACCACCACGGGGACCGAGACCGCCAGCGCGAGGGTCACCAGCACGGCGACGAGGAGCACCAGCCCGGCCGCCTGCAGCCCCGCGCGGCCCCGGCCGAGGACCAGCAGGCCGGTGGCGAGGACACCGGCGACGAACCCGCCGATGTGCCCGAGCAGGGAGACCCCCGGCAGGAAGCTGATGACGACGTTGATGGCCAGCAGGGTGAGCAGCCCCCGCAGGTCCTGCCGGGCGACGAGCATCAGGACGCCCAGGGCGCCGAGGAGGCCGTAGAGGGCCGCCGAGGCCCCGGCGACGGGGCGGCCGGGCTCACCGAAGAGCTGGATGGCCACCGAGCCGCCGAGGGCGGAGACCAGGTAGACCGCCAGGTAGCGCCACCAGCCCAGCCGGGCCTCCAGCTCGGGGCCGAAGACGAGCAGGCTGAGCATGTTCAGCAGCAGGTGGGTGATCCCGATGTGCAGGAACGCCCCCGTGATCAGCCGCCAGTCCTGCCCGAAGACGTCGACGAGGACGGGGACCTGGGAGAACTCCTGGAAGACCGGGGAGCGCCAGTTCTCCAGCGCGCTCTCGCCGGCGGAGACCGCGGAGACGGCGGTGACGAGGAAGACGACGACGTTGATCGCGACGAGGGTGGTGGTCACCGGGCCGAAGCGGCGGCGGACGGCGGTCCAGCGCGGGACCGGCCGGGCGCGGCGCACGCCGGCGTTGCCCGCCCGGACGTCGTCGGGGCACTGGAAGCCGACCGAGGCAGGCGTCATGCACTCGGGGCAGATCGGCCGGCCGCAGCGGGTGCAGCGGACCCCGGTCGGCCGGTCGGGGTGCCGGTAGCAGGTGGTCGGCGGGGGCGCCGGCGGCGGTGGGACGTCGCCGGCGCCCCCGTCGGACGGAGAGGCGGTCAGCTGCGCTGCACCTCGACCGACTGCAGGACGACGTCCTCCACCGGCCGGTCACCGCGGGCGGTGGCGACCTTGCTCAGCCGGTCGACGACCTCGCGGCCGGCCTGGTCGGCCACCTCGCCGAAGATCGTGTGCTTGCCGGTCAGCCACGGGGTGGCGGCGACGGTGATGAAGAACTGCGACCCGTTGGTGCCGGGGCCGGCGTTGGCCATGGCTAGCAGGTAGGGGCGGGTGAAGGCCAGCTCCGGGTGGATCTCGTCGCCGAACTGGTAGCCGGGGCCGCCGATGCCCTGCCCCAGCGGGTCGCCGCCCTGGATCATGAAGCCGTCGATGATCCGGTGGAAGACGGTGCCGTCGTAGAGCCGGTCGGTGGTCTTCGCGCGCGTGCGCGGGTGGGTCCACTCGCGGCGCCCCTCGGCCAGGTCCGCGAAGTTCGCGACCGTCTTGGGCGCGTGGTCCGGGAACAGGTCGACGGTGATGTCGCCGTGGTTGGTGTGGAGCACGGCACGGCGTGCAGGAGTCGCTTCGGTCACGACGTCCACTCTCCCATCCCGTGCCCGGGCGGTCCCGCGGGACGAGCAGCGGCTGCTCCGGCCGGTGCCGGTCCTGGTGTCCACCGGCCGGCAGCTCACGGCCGGCGTCGCGCTGCTCCTCCCGCCGGCCCGGGGACGACGGCGACCGGCCTGCTGAGCGGCCGGGCGCGGGGACCGTGCGGCTCCCCCTGAGGGGGTGTTCCGGGACGGTCCCGTCAAGGAGACGCGCCTCGCCGTCGATGGCCTGTCCGTGCTCCACTCCCCGTCGCCCGCTCCCCGGCCGGCTGCCGACCGCTCGCGGGTCCTCCGTCGCGCCCTGACGGTGGTCGCGGCCGGCTGCGGCGTCCCGTACACGGTCTCCCTGTTGCCCGGCGTCCGGCCCGAGGCCGGCTTCTCCCTCGTCCTGGACGGGTGGTGCCAGACCGTCTTCGTCGCCGCCGTCATCGGCCTGGCGTTCTGCCGGGCCGCCGCCTCGCGCCAGGACCGCCGCGCGTGGACCGCCTTCGGCCTGGGTCTGGCCAGTTTCCTGGCCGGCACCCTGGTCTACTACGCGCGCTACCAGGACCTCGCCGTGGTCCCCTACCCGGCGTGGTCGGACCTCGGCTGGGTCCTGTTCTACCCGTTCGTGTACGCCGGTCTGACCGGCATGCTGCGGACCCGGGTCACGCGGCTGGGCGCCGGCGTGTGGCTCGACGGCCTCGTCGTCGGCCTGACCGTCGCCGCGGCCGGCGCGGCCTTCGCCCTGGGCGCGGCGGTGCGCGCGGCCGAGGGCAAGCTGGACGTCGTCCTGGTCAGCCTCGCCTACCCCGTGGCCGACCTCGCGCTGCTGACGCTGGTGGGCGGCGGCATCGCCGTCATCGGCCGCGGCGCGGGCCCCGCGTGGTGGTGGATCTCCGGCGGCATGGGCCTGTTCGTCGTCGTCGACACCGTCTACGCCTTCCAGCTGGCCCACGGCACCTACGTCGACGGCGGCCCGGTCGACCTCGGCTGGGCGCTGGCGTTCGCCTGCTTCGGCGCGGCCGCCACCCGCCGTCCCGCCGCCGAGCGGGCCCGGCGCCGCGAGGGCACCGAGGCGCTGGTGCTGCCCGGCGTCTGTGCCGTCGGCGCCCTCGCGCTGCTGCTGTACGGCTACCTGGGCACCGGCGAGCCACTGGCCGGGTGGCTGGCCATCGGGGCGGTCCTGGCCGCCCTGGCGCGCACCGGCCTGTCCTTCCGCGTGGTCAAGGCCCTGGCCGACAGCCGCCGCCAGGCCCGCACCGACGAGCTCACCGGCCTGGTCAACCGGCGCGGCGTGTACGAGCTGCTGGCGCCCCTCGACGCGGAGCTGGCCGCCGGGGGCGAGGTGGCCGTGCTGCTCATCGACCTCGACCGGTTCAAGGAGATCAACGACTCCCTAGGCCACGCGGCCGGCGACGAGCTGCTGCGCCAGGTGGGTCCCCGGCTGGTCCCGGACCTGCGCGCGACCGACGTCCTCGCCCGCCTGGGCGGCGACGAGTTCGTCGTCCTCGCCCGCGACCTGGACGCCGACGGCGCCAGCGCGCTGGCAGAGCGGATCCGCACGCGGCTGCAGCAGCCGTTCCGGTCCGGCTCGATGGACCTCACCGTGGACGCCAGCATCGGCATCGCCGTCGGCCCGGCGCAGGCCCACTGGGCCGAGGGGCTGCTGCAGATGGCCGACCTGGCGATGTACGCGGCCAAGCGCCGCCGCACCGGCGTGGCCGTGTACGACGAGGCCCGCGACGGGCAGGGCCGCCACCGCCTGGAGCTGGCCGACCAGCTGCGCCGGGGGATCGCCGGCGGCGAGCTGGTGCTGCACTACCAGCCCAAGCTCGCCTTCGACGGCGACCACGTGGTCGGGGCCGAGGCGCTGGTGCGCTGGCACCACCCCGAGCACGGCCTGCTGTTCCCCGACGCCTTCATCGAGCTGGCCGAGTCCTCCGGGCTCATGGGCGAGCTGACCGTCGCCGTGCTCGACCTCGCCCTCGCCCAGGCGCGGGCCTGGTCCGACCTGGGCCACCGGCTCAGCGTCGCGGTCAACGTCAGCCCGTCGAACCTGGTCGACGACCGCTTCCCCGAGGAGGTGGCCCAGCGGCTGCAGGCGCACGGCCTGCCGGCGTCCGCGCTGGTCCTCGAGGTGACCGAGAGCCTGCTCATGGAGGACCGGGAGCGCGCCGTCAGCGTGCTGCGCCGGCTGCGGGACGCCGGGGTGGGCATCGCGATCGACGACTACGGCACCGGCTACTCCAGCCTGGCCTACCTCGCCGAGCTGCCGGTCACCGAGCTCAAGCTCGACCGCGCGTTCGTGGGCACGATGGTCGACAGCCCGCGCAACTCCGCCATCGTCACCTCGACGCTGCAGCTGTCGCACGCCCTCGGGCTGGTGCTGGTCGCGGAGGGCGCCGAGGACCAGGCCACCGTCGACGCGCTCGCCGACCTCGGCTGCGACCAGGTGCAGGGGTACCACCTGAGCCGGCCGCTGCCGCCCGAGCAGCTGCTGGGCTGGCTCAGCGACCGCGCCGCCGCCGTCCGCCCGGCGACCGTGCCGGCCTGAGGCGGGCTCCCCGGTCGACGGGACCGGCGGGCCGGGAGGCGCAGACGAGGGGAACCGAACCCTCGACCCCCGCCCTGCACACTCGACCGAAGGCGCCCGAGCAGCTGGTCCCTCCGGCCTGTGACCCGGTCCGAGCTGCGGGTTTCCGACCGGTCTCGAGCGACGCCCTCAGCGGATGATCCGTAGGTCCACGCCGAGCTCGTCGGCCCAACGCTCCCCGTCGCGGTCGCCGGTGAGGGCTGGGGCTGAGAGGCTGTGTGCGAGCGCGAGGCAGACGCGGTCACCCAGGCCCAGACCGGATCGATGCCGGTAGAACGAAGCGGCGAGGCGAGCGTCGAGTCGCCCGAAAGGGCTCACGACAACGCCCAGGCCCTCCAGCGCCGCGTCCACGTCCTCAGCGGCGATCGCGTGTTGAGCCGCCTTCTGCATGACCTCCGCGTAGTTGACGGCGCTCACGGCCACGCTGTCCATGGCGGCGGCCCGCGCGACGACGTCCCAGCCGGCCTCGCGGTGGAGAAGGGCGAGCAGCGCTGAGGCGTCAAAAACGATCACCCGCGGGCCGAGGAGTCCTCAGCGGCAGCCTCGCGGCGGCGATCAGCAATGAGCTCGTCGCTCAGGCTCACGTCGCCAGCAGCCTGCTGGAACTGCTCCCACACGGCCTCGAGAGCAGCGCGGCGACGCGGGTCCCATCCGGCCAGGGGCTGATCCTCTGCAGCGCCAGCCGTCATGATCACAGGCTACCGACAAACCTGGCGGTTGACGCCGCTCGCACCCGCTCAGCTGCTCGGGAGCCTCGTCCACGAGCCCGGAGCAAAGCCCCAGGAGCAAACGGCACGCTTCGGCGGCCATGACGCTCGACCGGTACGCGGACCTCTTCGACGACACGTGGACGAGGTCGCAGAACGCTTCGACAGGCTGCGTTCCATCACGTGCGGACCGAGCACCCTCAGCGGGCCGCCGAGGGACGAGATGAAACGGTGGAAACGCAGGCGGAGGGCCTGTCGAGCTGGTGGAGACGAGGGGAATCGAACCCCTAACCCCCGCCTTGCAAAGGCGGTGCTCTGCCAATTGAGCTACGTCCCCGGGAGCTGCGCCCCGGACGGCCCCGAGGGGCCGGGGGTCAGCGGGTGGTGGGCCGGCTGACGGCCTGTGGGCCGCTGGTGGCCTCGTGCCAGAGGTCCGCCTCGGCCTTGCCGCCCGCGCCCGCTGCACCGGAGCGGCGGCGGACGGCGGCGACACCGGCGGCCGCGACGGCGGCCAGAGCCAGCTTCTTCAACACGCGGTACCTCCTGCGGTCGACGGCGCCCCCGCGCCGTGACGACGGGGCCGTCCGGCGCCGGGGCACCGGTACACGGGTGGGCCTGGGAGGACTTGAACCTCCGGCCTCATCCTTATCAGGGATGCGCTCTAACCGCCTGAGCTACAGGCCCGTGGACCTCGATCAGCCTACCTGGCGTCCTCGCCGCCGCGACGAGGGGGCCTTCCTCAGTCGCGCTCGGCGAGGGTGACCTCGAGGCCGCCGACCAGGTCGGCGCAGAGGTTGTAGATGAACGCCGCGACGGTGCACAGCGCGGTCATGAGCACGATGTTGATCGCACCGACCACCGCGGCGCCGCCGAAGACGATGCCGGGGGTGATGACCTCGCCGCCGCCCTCGCCGCCCGACGCGGTGCCGAGCTGGCCGAACAGGTCGTTGAGCGTGTCGAAGACGCCGACCGCGGACAGGACGCCGTAGAGGATCCCGACCGCGACCATCCAGATGAAGAACAGCGCGATCGACAGGACCAGCGAGATCTTCAGCGCCGACCAGGTGTCGATGTGCCGCAGCTGCAGGCGGGCCCGTCGCGGACCGCGGACGCCGCGCTTGGCGGCCTTGCCGGTCACCTGCTGGCCGCCGGTCACCTGCTGGCCACCGGCCGCCTGCTGACCGCCGGTCACCTGCTGGCCGCCGCGGGCGGCGGCCGGCGGCGGAGCGGCGGCGCCCGGGGTGATGGTCTGCGTGGTCCCCGACGAGTCCGTGCGCGACGAGCCCGCGCCCGCCGAGCCCGCGCCCGACGAGCCCGCGCCCGACGAGCCCGTGGCCGGGTCGGCCGGCGGGACGCCGGGAGCGCCGGCCGGCGACGGGGTCGCCTGCGGGACGGGCGCCTGCCCGGTGGCCGGCTTGCTCAGCGACGGCGCGCCGCCGGGAGCCGGCTGGCCGGCCGGGGAGGTGCCCGTGGGCGACCCGCCGACAGCGGAGGAGCCGGCGGTGGGGGCCCCCGCGGCAGGCGTCCCCGAGGCGCCGGACCCCGAGGTCCCGGCGGCGGAGGCGCCGGCAGCCGACGCGCCGGCAGCGGAGGTGCCGGCGGGCGGGGAGCCCACCGGGGCGGTCGGCGACGGGTCTGCCCCGGGCGCCCTGTCCGCTCCGGGCGCGCCGTCCGGGCGGACCCCGGTGCGCACCGCCTGCGGCCGGTCGCTCATGCCAGTCTCCCGTTCGCCTGCGGCCCTCGCCGCGCTCTCGCGTCCGGGTGCCCCGGCTCGGTGCCGGAGGCGCCCGGGCGCCGGTTCCCGTCAGGAGGAGGCCCGGGGGACGCGTGGCGCGCGGCCACGGTCCCTCCTGCTCCAGGTCTCACCCTAGGCGGCGGGCTCGTCGTTGTCCGTCGTGCGGGCGATCGCCACGATCGTCACGTCCTCGGGCAAGTTCATGAGCTTGACACCCATGGTGGCCCGGTCCTTGTTGTGGCGCACGCCGTTGACCGGCGTCCGGATGACGCCGCCGCCGGAGGTGATCGCGTAGAGCTCGTCGCCCAGCTGCACCGCCAGGGCCCCGACCAGGTTGCCCTTGCGCGCCTTGGGGTCGGCGGTGAGCACGCCCTTGCCGCCGCGGCCCTGCGGCGGGTAGTTCTCGATGCCGGTGCGCTTGGCGAAGCCGCGCTCGGTGGCCACCAGGACGTCGACGCCCTCCTGGACCACCATCATCGACAGCAGCGAGTCGTCGCCCGCCAAGGAGATGCCGCGCACGCCCTCGGTGGCCCGGCCCATCGGCCGCAGCGTGGCGTCGTCGGCCTTGAACCGGATCGACATCGCCTTGCGGGTCACCAGCAGCAGGTCCTGCTCCGGGTCGATGAGTGCCGCGCCGACCAGCTCGTCGCCGTCGCGGAGGTTGATGGCGATGACACCGCCGGTGCGCGGGCTGTCGAAGTCGGTCAGCCGGGTCTTCTTCACCTGGCCGTTCGCCGTGGCCAGGACCAGGTAGGGGGCGACCCCGTAGTCCTTGATCTGCATGACCTGGGCGATCTTCTCGTCGGGCTGGAACGCCAGGATGTTGGCCACGTGCGCGCCACGGGCGGTGCGGTTGGCCTCGGGCAGCTCGTAGGCCTTGGCCCGGTAGACCCGTCCCTTGTTGGTGAAGAACAGGATCCAGTCGTGCGTGGAGCCGACGAAGAAGTGGTCGACGATGTCGTCCTGCTTCAGGGCCGCACCCATGACGCCCTTGCCGCCGCGGCGCTGGGAGCGGTAGAGGTCGCTCTTGGTCCGCTTGGCGTAACCGGTGCGGGTGATGGTGACGACGACCTCCTCCTCCGCGATGAGGTCCTCCATCGTCACGTCGCCGTCGTTGGCCACGAACTTGGTGCGCCGGTCGTCGCCGTACTTCTCGACGATCTCGGCCAGCTCGTCGCGGATGATCTCCCGCTGCCGCTGCGGCGAGTCGAGGATCGCCTGCAGCTCGGCGATGCGGGCCTCGATCTCGGCCAGCTCGTCCATGATCCGCTGGCGCTCGAGGGCGGCCAGCCGGCGCAGCTGCAGGTCGAGGATCGCCACGGCCTGGATCTCGTCGACGTCGAGCAGCTCCATCAGGCCGCTGCGCGCCGCCTCGGCCGACTCGCTGCTGCGGATGAGCGCGATGACCGCGTCGAGCTGGTCGAGGGCCTTGGCGTAGCCGCGCAGGATGTGCGCGCGCTCCTCGGCCTTGCGCAGCCGGTAGCGGGTCCGCCGCTGGATGACCTCGATCTGGTGGTCGACGTAGAGGCGCACCAGCTCGTCGAGGCGCAGCGTCCGCGGGACGCCGTCGACGATCGAGAGCATGTTGCAGCCGAACGACGTCTGCAGCTGCGTGTGCTTGTAGAGGTTGTTCAGCACGACCTTGGCCACGGCGTCGCGGCGCAGGGTGATGACCAGCCGGCGGCCGACCCGGTCGCTGGACTCGTCGGCGATCTCGCTGATGCCCTGCAGCCGGCCGTCCTTGACCGCCTCGGCGATCGCCTCGGCGAGGTTGTCCGGGTTGACCTGGTAGGGCAGCTCGGTGACGACGAGCTGCACGCGGCCGCGCGCGTCCTCCTCGACGGTGACGACGGCGCGCATGCGGACCGAGCCGCGGCCGGTGCGGTAGGCCTCGTCGATGCCCTCGCGGCCGACGATGAGGCCGTGGGTCGGGAAGTCGGGGCCCTTGATCCGCTCCATGCACGCGGTCAGGGCCTCCTCCGGCTCGGCGTCGGGGTGCTCGAGCACCCAGAACACCGCGGCGGCGACCTCGCGCAGGTTGTGCGGCGGCATGTTGGTGGCCATGCCGACGGCGATGCCGGCCGAGCCGTTGACGAGCAGGTTGGGGATGCGCCCCGGCAGGACCAGCGGCTCCTGGTTCTTGCCGTCGTAGTTGGGCTGGAAGTCGACGGTCTCCTCGTCGATGTTGGCCAGCATCTCCATGGCCAGCGGCGTCAGCCGGGCCTCGGTGTAGCGCATCGCGGCGGCCGGGTCGTTGCCCGGGGAGCCGAAGTTGCCCTGGCCGTCGACCAGCGGGTAGCGCATGGACCACGGCTGGGCCAGCCGCACGAGGGCGTCGTAGATCGAGCTGTCGCCGTGCGGATGGTAGTTGCCCATCACCTCACCGACGACGCGGGCGCACTTCACGTACCCGCGGTCGGGGCGGAAGCCCTGGTCGTACATCGCGAAGAGCACGCGGCGGTGCACGGGCTTGAGGCCGTCGCGGACCTCGGGCAGCGCGCGCCCCACGATGACGCTCATCGCGTAGTCGATGTAGCTGCGCTGCATCTCCTGCTGGAGGTCGACCGGCTCGACGCGGTCGCGGGCAGGGGTCTCGGTCACGGTTCAGATCTCCAGGGGTGGGTGCGCAGGAGAGGGACGGCCGGCCCCCTCGCCCGGCTCCGCCGCGAGCACGCGGTGGGCCCGGCGAGGGGGTGCTCGACTACACGTCGAGGAAGCGGACGTCCTTGGCGTTGCGGGTGATGAAGCTGCGGCGGGCGTCGACGTCCTCGCCCATGAGCACGCTGAACAGCTCGTCGGCGGTCGCGGCGTCCTCGAGGGTGACCTGCAGCAGGATCCGCGTCTCGGGGTTCATGGTGGTGTCCCACAGCTCGGTGGCGTTCATCTCGCCGAGCCCCTTGAACCGCTGGATCGCGTCGTCCTTGGGCAGCTTGCGGCCGGCCTCGGCGCCGGCCTTGAGGACGGCGTCGCGCTCCTTGTCGGTGTAGACGTACTCGTCGCCGGTCTTGCCGCCCCACTTGATCTTGTACAGCGGTGGCTGTGCCAGGTAGACGTGGCCGGCCTCGACCAGCGGCCGCATGAAGCGGAACAGCAGGGTCAGCAGCAGCGTGCGGATGTGCTGGCCGTCGACGTCGGCGTCGGCCATCAGCACGATCTTGTGGTACCGCAGCTTGGAGAGGTCGAACTCGTCGTGGATGCCGGTGCCGAAGGCGGTGATCATCGACTGGACCTCGTTGTTCTTGAGGACCCGGTCGATGCGCGCCTTCTCGACGTTGATGATCTTGCCCCGGATCGGCAGGATCGCCTGGAACATCGAGTCGCGGCCGGACTTGGCCGAGCCGCCGGCCGAGTCGCCCTCGACGATGTAGATCTCCGAGGCGCGCGGGTCGGTCGAGCGGCAGTCGGCCAGCTTGCCCGGCAGCGAGTTGTTGGAGAGCAGGTTCTTGCGGGCCAGCTTGCGGGCGTCCTGCGCCGCGCGGCGGGCACGGGCGGCCGAGGCGGCCTTGGTGATGATGGTCTTGGCCTCGGCCGGGTTGGCCTCGAACCAGTGCGAGATCTGCTCGTTGCAGACCCGCTGCACGAAGCCCTTGACCTCGGTGTTGCCGAGCTTGGTCTTCGTCTGGCCCTCGAACTGCGGGTCGCCGATCTTGACCGAGACGATCGCGGCCAGGCCCTCGCGGATGTCCTCGCCGGTGAGCTTCTCGTCCTTCTCCTTGAGCAGCTTCTTCTCGACGGCGTAGCGGTTGACGATCGAGGTGAGCGCGGTGCGGAAGCCCTCCTCGTGGGTGCCGCCCTCGTGCGTGTTGATCGTGTTGGCGAAGGAGTAGACCGACTCGGAGTAGGCGTCGGACCACTGCATCGCGACCTCGACGCTCATGCGCATGTCGTTCTTGCCGAGGCCCTCGGCGCCGAAGCCGACGATCGAGCGGTGGATCGCGGTCTTCTTCGCGTTGATGTGGCGGACGTAGTCCTCGAGGCCGCCGTCGTACCGGTAGGTGATCTCGGTGGGCTCGAAGGCCTCGTGCTCCGCGCCCGGCGCCGGCGCCTCCTCGGCGACCGACAGCTCCTCGGCCATGCCGGTCTCGACCTTGCCGCGACCGGGCCGCTCGTCGCGCAGGACGATGGTCAGGCCCCTGTTGAGGAAGGCCATCTCCTGCAGCCGGCGGCTGATGGTGTCGAACGAGTAGGTCGTCGTCTCGAAGATCGACCCGTCGGCCCAGAAGGTGATCTGCGTGCCCCGCTTGGTGGTCGGCCCGACCTCCTCGAGCGGACCGGGCTTGGCCAGGGCGTAGGACTGGTGCCACTCGCGGCCGTCCCGCCAGATGCGCACGTCGAGCGCGCTGGACAACGCGTTGACGACGGTGACGCCGACGCCGTGCAGACCACCGGAGACCGCGTAGCTCTTGCCGTCGAACTTGCCGCCGGCGTGCAGCACCGTCATGACGACCTCGACGGTCGGCCGCTTCTCGCGCGGGTGCAGGTCGACCGGGATGCCGCGGCCGTTGTCCTCCACGCGGACACCCCCGTCGGCCAGGAGGGTGACCCGCACGGTGTCGCAGAAGCCGGCCAGCGCCTCGTCGACGGAGTTGTCGACGACCTCCCACACCATGTGGTGCAGGCCGCGCTCACCGGTGGAGCCGATGTACATGCCGGGCCGCTTGCGGACCGCCTCGAGCCCCTCGAGGACGGTGATGGAGCTGCCGGAGTAGCTGTTGTCGGTCTGGGTCCGAGCGACCACGTGGGGCCCTTCTGTCGAGCAGCCGGACGCAGGACCCTCCGGGCAGGAGGTGTCCGAGGGCGCACAGCGCCACTGAGCCGGATGCTGGGGATTCCTGTCCTCCATGTTACCGGGTCCACCGACAGGAATGCCGCCGTCCACGCCCTGACGCGGCGTCTGCGCCACTCGCGGCACCGGCTGTACCACCTGTGTTGGCCCCGGGGGCGACACGCCCGCCCAGGGCCGCTGGGCGGGTCGACCGGACGGCGCCGTCCGGCAGGTGCTCCCAGACTGGTCGACATGCAGCCCGCCGAGCGTGCACTCACCTGTCTGGTCACCGGCGCCACCGGCTACGTCGGGGGCCGCCTCGTCCCCGAGCTCCTGGCCGCCGGCCACCGCGTCCGGGTGCTCACCCGCTCACCGCGCAAGCTGCGCGACGTCCCGTGGAGCGGGCGGGTGGAGATGGCGGAGGGGGACGCCACCGACCCCGACGCCGTCGGCCGGGCCTGCGCGGGCGCCGACGTCGTCTACTACCTCATCCACTCCCTCGGCAGCGGCCCGGAGTTCGAGGAGAAGGACCGGCGGACGGCGGAGGTCGTGGCCCGGGCCGCGGAGGAGGCCCGCGTCGGGCGGCTGGTGTACCTCGGCGGGCTCGAGCCGGTGGACGAGGAGCTCTCCCCGCACCTGCGCAGCCGGGCCGAGGTGGCGGAGATCCTGCTGGCGTCCGGCGTGCCAACGGCGGTGCTGCGGGCGGCGGTCGTCCTGGGCTCGGGGTCGGTGTCCTTCGAGATGCTGCGCTACCTCACCGAGCGGCTGCCGGTCATGGTGACGCCCCGCTGGGTGCACAGCCGCATCCAGCCGATCGCCGTCCGCGACGTCCTGCGCTACCTGGTCGGGTGCGCCACGCTGCCCCCCGACGTGCACCGCCGCTTCGACATCGGCGGCCCCGACGTCATGGACTACGCCACGATGATGCAGCGCTACGCCGAGGTGACCGGCCTGCCGCGACGGCGGATCCTGCCGGTCCCGATCTTCTCGCCGTCGCTATCGAGCCACTGGGTCGGCGTCATCACCCCGGTGCCGGCGGCCATCGCCCGGCCGCTGGTCGAGTCGCTGCGCAACACCGTCGTCTGCTCCGAGCACGACATCGCGCGGTACGTGCCCGACCCCCCGGAAGGGCTGCTCGGGTTCGACGAGGCGGTGCTGCTGGCGGTGCTGAAGGTCCGCAACAACGCCGTCGACACCCGGTGGACCGGGGCCTCGGTGCCCGGGGCGCCGTCGGACCCGCTGCCCAGCGACCCGGACTGGGCCGGCGGCAGCCTCTACCTCGACGAGCGGACCCGGGAGACCGACGCCTCGCCGGAGGCGCTGTGGCGGGTGGTCGAGGGCATCGGCGGGGAGACCGGCTGGTACAGCTTCCCGCTGGCCTGGGAGGTGCGCGGGTGGCTAGACCGCGCGGTGGGCGGCGTCGGCCTGCGCCGGGGACGGCGCGACCCCAGCGACCTCTACGTCGGCGACGCGCTGGACTGGTGGCGGGTCGAGGAGCTGGAGGAGGGCCGGCTGCTGCGGCTGCGTGCGGAGATGCGGCTGCCCGGCCTGGCCTGGCTCGAGTTCCACGTGGAACGAGCCGACTCCGGCCGCACCCGACTGCGGCAGAAGGCGACGTTCCACCCGCTCGGCCTGCTCGGCCAGCTCTACTGGTGGAGCATCTCGCCGTTCCACGGCATCGTCTTCGGCAGCATGATCCGCAACATCTGCCGCGCGGCCGAGGCGCTCGAGGCCGGCGACGAGCGCGCCGCCACCGACCGCGCCGCCTGACGGCGGGGCCGTCCTCCCCCACCCTGGTCGGGCTGGGCCGGCCGGCGTCCTCCCGCCCCGCAGCGCGTCCTCCCGCACCGCAGCGCGTCCTCCCCCACGGTGGGCGGTGAGGGAGGACACGCGACGATCAGGTCACCTGATCGTCGCGCGGGCACTCAGACCAGCAGCTGGGCGGCGGCCAGCTCGCGGTAGAGCGGGCTGGACCCCACCAGCTCCTGGTGCGTCCCGCGGGCGACCACCCGGCCGGCATCCAGGACGACGATTTGGTCGCTGTCGAGCACGGTGGACAGCCGGTGGGCGACGACCAGCAGCGCGCGGTCGGCGGCCGCGGCGGCCAGCGTCTCGCGCAGCAGCCCCTCGTTGCGGGCGTCGAGGCTGGCCGTCGGCTCATCGAGCAGGAGCAGCGCCGGGCGGGCCAGCAGCGACCGGGCGATCGCCAGCCGCTGCCGCTCGCCGCCCGACAGCAGCACGCCCTCGTCGCCGACCGGGACGTCGAGGCCGCGGGGCGAGCGCTGCACCACCCCGGTCAGGCCGACGTCGGCCAGCACCGCCCACAGCTCGTCGTCGGCGGCGTGCGGCGCGGCCAGCAGCAGGTTCTCGCGCACCGTGCCGGCCAGCACCGGCGCCTCCTGCTCGACGTAGCCCAGCCGGGCCCGCAGCCCCGCGCGCGGCAGCTCCCGGACGTCGGTGCCGGCCCACCGGATCACCCCGCCGGTGAGCGGGTAGAAGCCCTCGACCAGTGCCAGGACCGTGGACTTGCCCGCGCCCGAGGGGCCGACCAGGGCCACCCGGCTGCCGGCCGGCACGGCGAGCGACACCCCCCGCAGCACCTCCGTGCCGTCCGGGTAGGCGAAGGAGACGTCGTCGAGCTCGAGCAGCGGGGCGCCCGGCGCCGGCCGGCGCGGCACCGTCACGGCCGCACCCACCTCGGGGACGTCGTCGCGCTCGGGCTCCAGCGCCAGGACCTCCTGCACGCGGGCCAGCGCCCCCAGCCCGGTCTGCAGCTGCGTCCACGCCCCGATCGCCTGCCCCAGGGGCATGACCAGCAGGAACAGGTAAAGGATGAACGCGACCAGGTCGGCGACGGCGATCGAGCCGGTGGCCACCCGGTAGCCGCCGAGGCCCAGGACGGCGAGGAACGCGCCCTGGACGGCGATCGACCCGGCCGGCGCCACGAGCGCCTGCACCCGGGCCACCGAGACGCCGGCCCGGTAGGCCCGCGCCGCGCTCTCCCCCACGCCACCCACCTCGCGGGCGGTGGCCCCGCTGGCCCGGATGGTGCGCACCGCCGACAGCGCCCGCTCGACGGCCGCCGTCATGGCGCCGACCTCCTCCTGGGCCTGGCGGGACAGCCGGCGCACCCGCCGGCTGGTGCTCACCACCACGACCAACCCCACCCCGACGGCGGCCACGGTGACCAGCAGCAGCCACACGTCGACCAGCGCCATGGCCACCAGCGCGCCGACGCCGACGACGGCCGACCCGACCACCTCGACCACGCCGGAGGTGACCGTGGCCCGCAGCATCGTGGTGTCCGCGCCGATGCGGGACATCAGGTCGCCGGTGCGGCGGCGGTCGTACTCGGCGACCGGCAGCCGCAGCAGCCGGTCGGCCAGCGTCCGGCGGGTGGTGAGGACCACGCCCTCCCCCGTGCGCTGCAGCAGGTAGGACCGCAGCGCGTTGAGCACCGCCCCGGCGACCAGGACCAGCAGCAGCGCCACGACCGCGGGCAGCAGCGGCCGCCCCGCGCCGACGGCGGAGATGACCCGGCCGGTCAGCGCCGGCTGGGCGAGCGCGGCGGCCGCGCCGACCAGCGACAGCCCGGCCGCCAGCAGCAGCGGACGGCGGTGCGGCCCGACCAGCGGCAGCAGCTCCCGCAGCCCGGCCGCCGGACCCGGACCCGGGGTCGCCGGCCGGCCGGCCGGCGGCGCCCCGTCCGGCGGTGGTCCCTCGGCGGCTCCGGCTCCGGCTCCGGGGGCGGTGGTGGCCACGTCGGGCTCGGTCGCCGGACGCCGGCTCAGGCGACGCCGGCCAGGGCGGCGACCATGGCCCCGAGCAGGCGCGCGTGGTGCTCGAGCAGCTCGGGCCGGTGGCCGTCGGGCCGGATCGCCGCGAGGTGCCCGGCGGCGGCCCAGAACTCGTCGCCGTCGTCGGTGCCCAGCAGCAGCCCGCGCACGGCCGGGTCGGCCACCAGCCGGCGCACCGCGTCGCCGTCCTCGGCGGCCAGCAGCAGCCACCGCGCGTCGAAGGCCTCGTCGCCGCTGGGGACCTGCACCAGCCCGCCGGTGCGGTGCCGCCAGAAGCGGGCCGGGGACAGCCGCAGGCCCGGCAGCGGCAGCAGCACCGGCGCGGCGGTGACGGCGTACTGGGGCACCACGCGGCGCCGGTCGGCGAAGACGACGTCGAAGGCGACCAGCTCCAGCGACCCGGCCCGCCCGCGCATCACGCCGGCCGGCCGGTGGTCCCGCGTGGCGCGGACCGGCGCGGTCGCGACGAGCTCGGCGAGGACGGCGTCCTCCGGCGCGGTGCCGTCGGAGACGACCCAGCCGTGCTGCAGCGCCCAGCCCTGCGCGCCCACCGTGTCGCCCTGGTAGCGGAACACCTGCTCGACCACCGACGGCGGGCGCGGCCGGCCACCCCCGAGCAGCCCGCCCGGCTGCTCGGCGGCGACCTGCTGACCGGCCTCCGCACCGGTGGGCCGGTGCTCGTCCCCGGCCGACGGCAGGTCCCAGCCGGCCGGCCGCCAGGCGCTGGCACCGGAGCCGGCGGCCGGCCCTCCCTTGGTCAGGTCGACCCCCTCGTCCCCCCGGCCGCCGCTGCCGTCCCCGTCACCGAGGTGGGCCGGCTCCTGCCAGCCGTCGGGCCGGCGGCCACCGTCGCGGTCGTGCTCGCTGCGGTCGTGCTCGTGCGGGCCGCTCATCGCTGCACCGTCCTCCCGGGCACCCGGCTCCTGCCGGGCGTGCCCTCATCCGTACGTGTCGCGTGGCCCCCGCCCGCGCACCGACCGCGGGCCCTTCTTCCAGCTCGGGGCCGTCGGTCCGACAACGCGCAGCCGGGTCACGACGTCCCCGCCGACCTGCGCGCGCAGCCGGCCGAGGATGGTCGGCGCCAGCAGCCGCAGCTGGGTGGCCCAGGCGGTGGACTCGGCGACGACGAGCAGCTCGCCCTCGGTGAGCGTCTCCGGGCGGCAGTGGGCCGCGATGTCCGCGCCCACCAGCGCCGACCAGCGGCCGAACACCGCCCCGACCCGCGTCTGCTCCGACCAGTCCTGCGTGCTGACCAGGGAGTCGACCAGCCGGGCCAGCGGCTGCGGGTCGTCGTCGCCGGGGCGGGGCCCGGTCCAGTTCCGTCGCGGCCCGGCCACCCGGCGGCGGGTGGGGGCAGGCCGCGCCGCCGACGCCGCCCGGGCCGCCTCGAGCGCGGCGCGGGCGATGTCGCTGGGCCGGGCCGGGCGCTGCTCAGCCACGGTCGGCCGCCTCGACCAGCGTCGCCGTCCCGTCGGAGACCTCCACGCGCGCTCCTCTCAGCTCCTCGGGCACGTCGTCGAGCACGGCCGCGGTGATGAGCGTCTGCTCCGCCGAGCGGGCGACCTCGGCCAGCGCGGCCCGCCGCCCGGCGTCCAGGGTGGCGAAGACGTCGTCCAGGACCAGGATCGGCTCCTCGTCGTCGGCCCGCAGCAGGCCGAAGCAGCCCAGCTTCAGCGCCAGCGCCAGCGACCAGGACTCGCCGTGGCTGGCGAAGCCCTTGGCCGGCGCGGGCCCCAGGTGGAGCACCAGGTCGTCGCGGTGCGGGCCGACCAGCGTCACCCCGCGGTCGACCTCGTCGCGGCGCCGCTCGCCGATCCGCTCGCGCAGCGCCGCCGACAGCTCGGCGGCCGTCGGCGTCGGGACGCCGGGTGCCGGCGGTGACCCGTCGCCGGCGAGCGGCACGCTGCTGGCGTAGCCGAGGGCGGCGGCTGCCGCGCCGGCCCCCGCGACGCCGGCGTAGGCGCGGGCCACGTGCGGCGCCAGGTCGGCGACGAGGGCCAGGCGGGCGGCCAGGAGCTGGCCGCCGAGCTCGACGAGGTGGGCGTCCCAGACGTCGAGGGTGGCCAGGGCGTCGCCGCGGGCCAGTCGGGCGGTCTTGAGCAGGGCGTTGCGCTGCTTGAGCACCCGGTCGTAGTCGCTGCGGACGCCGGCCAGCCGCGGGGCGCGGCTGACCAGCAGGTCGTCGAGGAAGCGCCGCCGTTCGGCCGGGTCGCCACGCACCAGCGCGAGGTCCTCCGGGGCGAACAGCACGCTCTTGACCAGGCCCAGCAGCTCGCGGGGCCGCGGCAGCGCGGCCCGGTTCACCCGCACCCGGTTGGCCCTGCCCGGGTTCACCTCCACCTCGACCAGCAGCTCCCGGTCCTCGCGCCGCAGCGCCGCCCGGACGACGGCCTGCGACGCGCCGTGCCGCACCAGCGGGGCGTCGGCCGACACGCGGTGGCTGCTCATGGTGGCGAGGTAGCCGACCGCCTCCACGAGGTTGGTCTTGCCCTCCCCGTTGCGGCCGACGAACACCGTGGGCCCAGGTCGCAGCGCCAGGTCGACCTTCTCCCAGTTGCGGAAGTCGACGAGCTGGAGGTGCCGGACGTACACCTCAGCCCCGGCCCGCCGACGAGGTGCGGGAACGGCCCCACGGGAACCGGAGCGAACGGCCCCCCTGCAGACGAAGGACCCTCGTGCCCCCCACCGCTCGCAGGCTCGCGGCGGGACCCTGCACGAGGGCCGACGTGCGGGGGGCAGGGGGGTCCTCCTTCATGCGGGGCGCTCGACCTCCTGCGCCTGCACGGCGTGCACCGAGTGCCCGCCGAACTGGTTGCGCAGCGCGGCCACCGCCTTCATGGTCGGCGAGTCCTCCTGCCGGGAGGAGAAGCGGGCGAACAGCGAAGCGGCGATCGCCGGCATGGGGACGGCGTGGTCGATGGCCTCCATGACCGTCCACCGGCCCTCGCCGGAGTCCTCGGCGTACCCGGTGATCTTCTCCAGGTTCGGGTCCTCCTGCAGGGCGCGGACCAGCAGGTCCAGCAGCCACGAGCGGATGACGGTGCCCTGGGTCCACGAGGCGATGACGCCGGGCACGTCCTCGATGAGGTCCTTGGCGGCCAGCAGCTCGTAGCCCTCGCCGTAGGCCTGCATCATCGCGTACTCGATGCCGTTGTGGACCATCTTCGCGTAGTGGCCGGCGCCGACCGGGCCGGCGTGCACGAACCCCGCACCCGGCATCGCCTGCCCGGACGCGTCCGCGGGCGACGACGGCTTGAGCGCGTCGAAGACCGGCTGCACCTTGGCGACGTCCTCCTCGGAGCCGCCGACCATCAGCGCGTAGCCGTTCTCCAGGCCCCACACGCCACCGGAGACGCCGGCGTCGACGTAGCCGATGCCCTTCTCGCCGAGCATCTCCGCGTGCACCTTGTCGTCGGTGAACTTGGAGTTGCCGCCGTCGACGACGACGTCGCCGGGCTCGAGCAGCTCACCGAGCTGGCGCACCGTCTGCCGCGTCGGTTCACCGGCCGGGACCATCACCCACACCACGCGCGGCGCCGACAGCGCGCCGACCAGCGCCTCCGGGCTGTCGACGTCCCGCCTGCCCGGCGTGCGGTCGTACCCGACCACCTCGTGACCGGCGCGGCGCACCCGCTCGGCCATGTTGCCGCCCATCTTGCCCAGCCCGATCAGCCCCAGCTGCACGGCTCGTCCTTCCCTCGCGGTCGTCGTGGCCCGGGCGCACGCGCCGGTGCGCCGCCCGCGCTGTGCGGTGCCCGGCCGCGCCGGTCCGGACACCTCCCGGTCCGGACACCTGCCGCCCCGGCCCGCACCGGCCCTGCTCCGTGGCCGCCTCTCAGGGGCCCGCGCCGAGCTCGCGAGGCGTGGGGAGAGGCGGTCCCTCCTCAGCCCGGCAGCCGCACCGGCATGATCAGGTACCGGTAGCTGCCCGGACGCTCGGCGGGCCGCGACGCGCCGTCCCCGTCGTCGGCGGCCGGGTCCTCGACCCCGGACAGCACGGCGGGCTTGAGCGGGCTGGTGAAGTCCATCCGCGCCCGGCCGGTGTGCACCGCGGCCAGCCCGTCGAGCAGGAACGTCGGGTTGAAGCCGATGGTCAGCGGGTCACCGTCGAACTCGACGTCGCAGCGCTCCTCGGCCTGGCCCTCGTCGTCGCTGCCGCCGGCGCGCAGCGTGACCTGCCCCGGGGTGAACTCGCAGCGCAGCGGGGTACCCCGCTCGGCGACCAGCGCCACGCGCTTGGCGGCGTCGGTGAACTGCACGACCGGGAGGGTCGCGTTGGCGCTCGACTCGCTCGGCATGATCGCCCGGTACTTGACGAACTCGGCGTCGAGCAGCCGGGTGGTGGTCTGCCGGTCCTTGCCCGACAGGCCCAGGATGCCCTCGCCCGAGCCGCCGGAGGACAGCGAGACGACGATCTCCGGCCCGCTGGTCAGCGTCCGGGCCGCCTCGGCCAGCGTGCGCGCGGGCACCAGCACCGCGGCCGAGACGCCCGCGCTCTCCGGGCGCCAGGCGAACTCGCGCACGGCCAGCCGGTAGCGGTCGGTGGCGGCCAGGGTCACCCGGTCGTCGTCGATCTCCAGCCGCACACCGGTGAGCATCGGGAGGGTGTCGTCGCGCCCAGCGGCGACGGCGACCTGGGCGACCGCCTCGGCGAAGACGTCGCTGTCGACCACACCGGCCGACGACGGCATGGCCGGCAGGGACGGGTAGTCCTCGACCGGCAGCGTCGGCAGGCTGAAGCGGGCGTTGCCACAGGTGATGGACAGGCGCGGGCCCTCGGCGCGGACGTCGACGGGGTGCGGCGGCAGCGCCCGGGTGATCTCGGCCAGCAGCCGGCCGGGGACGAGCACGCGTCCGCTCTCCCCGCTCTGCACGTCGACCTCCGCGCGCGCGGAGACCTCGTAGTCGAAGCCCGACACCGACAGCTGGCTGCCGTCCACCTCGAGCAGGATGCCGGCGAGCACCGGCACCGACGGCCGCGGCGGGAGGCTGCGCGCCGTCCACGCGACGGCATCGGCGAGCACCTCGCGTGTCACCCGGAACTCCATGACCGACCCACCCCAGCTCTGCACGGTCCACTGCTGTCTGTGCACCGTGCGGCCCGTGCCCACCGGTCGCGGTGCGTCGTTCATCGTGCCTGTCCGGCGACCGTGCGGGGAACCCGGGACCCGATCAAGGCCCTCGCCGTCCTGCTGTTGCCTGCCCCGGGAGCACCCCGGCCCAGAGCTTCCCCACCCCTACTGGGGTTCGAGAAGACCTGGATCTCTCTCCCTCATCTCCGTCATCACCGGTGTGGAAGCTGGGGATCGGGCCCCTTCGCGCAGGTCAGCGCGGAAGTCGACATGTTGGTCCGGTGTGGGCAACCGGCGTCCCGCTGTTGTCGACACGTGGACATCTCGACGGCCGTGCACAGCGACCGCCGGTCGTCCACGCGCCGTCCCCCGTCTCCCCACCCCCGATCCCCAGTCCGTGCCCAGGGCCGGCGGGCGTTCCGGGTGCCGCGCCCCGGTCCGGGCGGTGTGATCGGGCGAAAGTCCAGCTCAGCACGGCAGACGGCGGCTCCGTGCACACCTGGGGAGGAGCCTGGGGACGGCACCCGGTGCCAGCGGCGCGGAGCGACCGGGGGTCCCGCACCGGTTCCGATCTCCCCAGGGTGTGCACATCCCTGGGGACAACTCCTCGACCTGTCGACAGCCGGGAGGCCGGTGATCGGCCCGGATGCCCATGACGACGGGGCACTGGCCGCCGTCCCCACCCTCCCCCGCTTGTGGACAGCCGGCGGCACTCCGGCGTCTCGCAGGTGGACGACCCGCCCCCTCGAGCCCCGACGCACACCGTTCTCGGCGAACGGAGGGGGCAGCGGCAGGGCTCGACGAGAGCCGGGGACGCCACCAGGCCACAGGTCGAGGCGAGCCGCCCTGCGAGGTGGGGTGAGGAGTGGGGCCCGGAGGGTCCCGCGACCGAGCGCCGAGGTGGGCTCAGCGCAGCTGGGGGACGGCACCTGGCCGCGGTGTCGGTCGGTAGGCCGACAGTGATGCAGCTACTGCCGGGCGCGGCTCTTGATCCGCGCGGTCAGCTCGGTGACCTGCGTGTACGTCGCGCGGCGCTCGCTCATCAGGTTGGTGATCTTCTTGACCGCGTGCATGACCGTGGTGTGGTCCTTGCCGCCGAAGGAGGCCCCGATCCGCGGCAAGGACAGCTCGGTGAGCTCCCGGCACAGGTACATGGCGATCTGACGGGCGTTGACCAGCGTGCGACTGCGGTTGGAGCCCTGCAGCTCCTCCATCGTCACGGAGAAGTACTCGGCGGTGGCCGCCATGATGATCGCCGCGGTGATCTGCGGGCCCTGCTCGTCGCTGATCAGGTCCTTGAGCACCAGCTCGGCCAGCGGCAGGTCCACCTGCTGCTTGTTCAGCGAGGCGAACGCGGTCACCCGGATCAGCGCGCCCTCGAGCTCGCGGATGTTGGTCTGCACCTTGCTCGCGATGAACTCCAGCACCGGGTCGGGCGCCTGCAGCCGCTCCCCGTAGGCCTTCTTCCGCAGGATGGCGATGCGGGTCTCCAGGTCCGGTGCCTGGACGTCGGTGATCAGCCCCCACTCGAACCGCGTGCGCAGCCGGTCCTCCAGCGTCGTCAGCTTCTTCGGCGCCCGGTCGGAGGTGATGACGATCTGCTTGCTGGCGTTGTGCAGCGTGTTGAAGGTGTGGAAGAACTCCTCCTGCGTCCGCTCGGCGCGCTCCAGGAACTGGATGTCGTCGATGAGCAGGAAGTCGATGTCCCGGTAGCGGCGGCGGAAGTCCTCGGCCCGGCCGGAGTGCACCAGGTTGATGAACTCGTTGGTGAACTCCTCGGTGCTGACGTAACGCACCCGGACGTTGGGGAACATCCGCGCCGCGTAGTGCCCGATGGCGTGCAGCAGGTGCGTCTTGCCCAGCCCGGAGTCGCCGTAGACGAACAGCGGGTTGTAGGCGCGCGCCGGGGCCTCGGCGACGGCGACCGCCGCGGCGTGGGCGAAGCGGTTGCTGTTGCCGATGACGAAGCTGTCGAAGACGTACTTGGGGTTCAGGCCCGGGTCCAGGCCCGGCGGACGGCGGTCGCCGAACAGCGGCACCGCGCCGCCGTCCCCGCGGCCGCCGGTGCTGCGCCGCGGCGGGACCTCGTCGTCCTCGGGCGGGCCGGCGGGGACGTCGTCGCCGAGGTCGAAGGGCAGCACCTCCGCCCCCTCCCCCGGGCGCGGCCCGCGCCGGCGGCCGCTGCTGCGGTTGCGACCGGCGGGGCTCCAGTCGGTGGCGCCCCAGTCCTCGGTCCCCGGGCGCTCGGCCGGCTCGCCACCGGCCGGGGCCGCCGGCGCGTCGTAGGCCGGCCGGTCGTACGGGCCGTCGTAGGAGGGCACCGGCTCGTAGCCGGCACCGTCGAAGGAGCGGTCCAGCGGGCGCGCGTCGCTGCGGACGCCGAACGCGCTGCGTCCGTCGTCGGCCCGCTCGCGGTCCTCGTCGCCGGGCCGGTCCTCGGCCGGCGGCGTCCACGGCCGGCGGGTCGGCGGGGGCTGCTCGCGCCCGGCCGGGACGTCGGCGGGGCTGTCCTCCAGCTGCACGGCGACGCGGATGTCGCGGCCGAACTGCTCGGACAGCGCCTCGGCCAGCACCCGGCGCATGCGCGACTCGAGCACGGTCTGGGTGAACTCGTTGGGGGCGGCCAGCACAGCGGTGTCCTCGACCAGCCCCAGCGGGCGGGTGAGGTTGAGCATCGCGTTCTGCTGCCGGGTCAGGCTGGTGGCCAGCCGTTCGCGGACCGAGTCCCAGACCGTCGCCAGCTCGACCGTGGCATCGGCCATGACCGTGTCCTCCCCAAGCAGTTCGTTCCCCGTCGTCGGCACACCCGACGTCCCGGGAGCCGGCCCGGTGCCCGCTCCGCGCGGGGCCCCGGCTGCCCGGTTGTGGACATCCGGACACACGGGTTCCACACGAGTGTCCACAGGCTGTGCACGGCCGGCGACACGGCGCTCGGAGACCCGCTCCAACGGGCTGCCTCCGTGCATCGTCGCTGGTCGGGAGGGAGATCGGGATGCGGCTCGAGGCGGACGGCGGTCGGGTCGACCGGGTGGTCGGCTCCCGGACCGGACGCGGTTGCCCGGACCGGAGCGACGGCGACGCTAACAGCCTCGTCCACAGCCCGGCAACGACGGTCGGGGACTCCTGGGACAGCCGGTGCGCGTGTCGGTCGGCGTGTCGTCAGCCGTCGGTCGGCGTGCCGACACCGCCCGTCCGCCCGGGCGGTGCACGCTGGCCCGTCCGGCGGCGCGAGGGGAGCCGCCGCGGGGCCCCGGCGAGCCCTCCCCGGTCGGCGTCCCGGGTGTCCGCCGTCCTCGGCTATGCTGGTCGGAGTCTGTGGGCCGGTCGCGGTGCCCTGACACGGTCCGGCGCCGGTGGGCGGCGGGTCCGCTGTCCGGAGGCGACGGGGACGGCCCGCAGCGACCAGCCTCCCGGGGTGCTGCGCAGCGGCCGTCGCCGTTCGCGCCGGTGCCCCGCAGCGTGCCTGCCCACCGGCGGGCCCGCACCACCGATGTCCTGCCGTAGGAGTTCCCCGTGAGCAAGCGCACCTTCCAGCCGAACAACCGCCGACGGTCCAAGACCCACGGCTTCCGGCTGCGGATGCGCACCCGCGCGGGCCGCGCGATCCTCGCCGGCCGCCGCCGCAAGGGTCGCGAGAAGCTCTCCGCCTGAGGTGCTGCCCGCGCAGGCCCGCCTGCGCCGGCGTCCGGAGTTCACCGCGGTCGTCCGGTCGGGCCGGCGTGCCGGTCGGCCGACCATGGTCCTCCACTACCTCCCCGTCCGTGCCTCGGCCTCCCCGGCCGGGGCCGTCGACGTGCCCGCGGGCCCGCGGGCGGGTTTCGTCGTGGGCAGGACGGTGGGCAACTCCGTGGTGCGCCACCGTGTGACCCGGCGGCTGCGGGCCGCCGTCCGCGAGGAGCTCCCCCGCCTGCCGGCCACCGCCGACTTGGTCGTCCGGGCCCGTCCCGAGGCGGCCACGGCGTCCTCCGCGCGGCTGCGCCGCGACCTCGCCGCGGGCCTCGACCGCGTGCTCGCCGAGCGGGCCGGCTCCTCGTGAGCCCCACCCGCCGTCCCGGCCCCGTCGCCCGGGCGCTGCTGGCCGCCGTCGGCTTCTACTCCCGCGCGATCAGCCCGGCACTGCCCCCGCGCTGCCGCTTCGCGCCCACCTGCAGCACGTACGCCGCCGAGGCGGTCGCCGTCCACGGCGCCGGCCGCGGCTCGTGGCTGGCGCTGCGGCGGCTGCTGAAGTGCGCCCCCTGGCACCCCGGCGGGTTCGACCCGGTCCCGGCGCCGCGCGCCGGCCGGGCGACCGCCGGAACCGGCGGCGACGGCCGCACGTCGAGGACAGCGGCACCCCTCCCGGTGCCCGCCGACGGTGCCCGTCGTCCCGCCCCCGAGACCCCACCGGCTGACCGCCGGTCCCCGCAGCAGGAGGCTGGCGTTGCTTGACTGGCTGTACACCGCGATCGCCTTCGTCATGAAGACGTGGCACGCGGTGTTCTCGACGTTCCTCGACCCCGCCGGCGGCATCACCTGGGCGCTGTCGATCATCTTCCTCGTCGTCACCGTCCGGCTGATCCTCTTCCCGCTGTTCGTCAAGCAGGTGAAGAGCCAGCGGGCGATGCAGGAGATCCAGCCGGAGATCCAGAAGCTGCGCAAGGAGTACGGCGCCGACCGCCAGGGCTTCAGCCAGGCGATGATGGCGCTGCAGAAGGAGCGCGGGGTCAACCCGCTGGCCGGCTGCCTGCCGATCCTGCCGCAGATCCCGGTCTTCCTGTCGCTGTTCCACGTCCTGCGTCGGCTGCGGCCGGGCGCCCCGGGCCTGTACAGCTGGGACGGCACGCTCACCGACCAGGCCGCGCGCGCGGAGCTGTTCGGGGCGCCGATCTCCTCGTCGTTCAACATGACCGGCCAGAAGGCCGTCGACATCCTGGCGCTGCCCGGCGTCACCCAGGGCGGCATCCGCGCCGTCGCGCTGACGCTCATGGTGATCATGTGCGTGACAACGTTCTTCACGCAGAAGCAGATCATGAGGCGCTCCGGCCCGGTCGAGGGCCAGGCCGCGATGGTGCAGAAGCTGCTGCTCTACGGCATGCCGGTCAGCCTCTTCGTCACCGGCTTCTTCTTCCCCATCGGCGTCCTGCTGTACTGGATGACCAACAACCTGTGGACGCTGGGCCAGCAGTTCTTCATCCTGCGCAAGATGCCCCCGCCCGGGTCCCCCGCGGCGCTGGCCAAGGCCGCTGCCGACAAGCCGGCCGTCGACCCGAGGACCCTCGCCCCGCGGCCCGGCGCCAAGCCGGTGCGCACCCGGGGCGGCCGCCCGGCGTCCGCCGGTGTCGACCTGGGAAAGGACTCCACCGGGGTCGGCCCGGGTGACGACGGCGCCCCGGACGGCGGGACGCCGAGCCCCGGGGTGGCGCTGACCAAGGGCGGCAGCGACGCCGACGGCGCGGGTGTGGACGGCGCCCGTCCCGACGGCGCAGCTGCCGACAGCGCGGGCGCCGAGGGCACGGGTGCCCACGGCAGCACCGCGGCGGGCGCCTCCGGTGCCGCCGGCCCGGGCGGCCGCGCCGGTGGGGGCAAGGGCTCCCGCCCGGCCAACCGCGCTCCCCACGGCCGCCCCGCCGGCACCGGCGGCAAGCGCAAGCGCCGCTAGCTCCCCGCGGCCCCGAGCGTCCCGACGCCCGGAGCGGCCGCACCCGGCCGGGCCGCGCACCCGTCGCGCGCCCGACCTCCCGAGACCACCGGGTCCACCCGGCTGCCCGCACCGACTGGAGGTACCTCCGTGAGCGTTCCGCACCAGCCCTCGACCGACACCGCCACGACCGCCGAGGCGACCTCGGGCGCCGTCCTCAGCCCCGCGGCCGACACCTCACCGGCCGAGCCGACCGACCTGCCCGACCCCGACGACGCCAGCGCCGACGCCCTGCTCGAGCCGGCCGACGACGACCTGTCCGACGACGCACCGTCCGGCGGCGCGGGCGGGGGCAGGAGCGGCACCGACCTGCTCGTCCGCGAGGGCGACGTCGCTGGGGACTACCTCGAGCGGCTGCTCGACATCCTCGACGTGGACGGCGACATCGACCTCGACGTCGAGGGCGACCGGGCGTCGGTGGCCATCGTCGGCGGCGAGCTGCAGGACCTGGTCGGCTCCGACGGCGCCGTCCTGGAGGCCCTGCAGGAGCTCACCCGTCTGGCCGTGGCGCAGTCGACCGGCGTCCGCAGCCGGCTGATGCTCGACGTCGGCGGCTACCGTGCCCGCCGCCGCTCCGACCTCACCTCGCTGGCCGCCGAGGCCGGCCGGCGGGTCGCGAGCAGCCGGCAGGCCGAGCGGCTGGCGCCGATGAACCCCTTCGAGCGCAAGGTCGTCCACGACGTCATCGCCGGCGTCCCCGGGGTGCACAGCGAGTCGGAGGGCGAGGAGCCGAACCGGCGCGTCGTGGTCCTGCCGGACGCGTGAGCGGGCGCGCGGACCTCCCGGGGAACGAGCCGGCGGCGCGGCCGGGCGACGCCGCCGGGACGGCCGCACCGGGCGGGCCCGGCACCGGTGCCCCACCGGCCCCGGACGCACCACCGACCCCGGACGCCGCACGCTCGGTGTTCGGGGCGGCCCTGCTCGACGCCGAGCGCTACGTCGCCCGGCTGGCCTCCGACGGTGTGACGCGTGGGCTGATCGGGCCGCGCGAGGTCCCACGGCTGTGGGAGCGGCACGTCCTCAACAGCGCCGCGGTGGCCGAGGCGGTGCCCGAGGGTGCCCGGGTGGTCGACGTCGGCAGCGGCGCGGGTCTGCCCGGGATCCCGCTGGCGCTGGCCCGCCCCGACCTCGGGCTCACGCTCGTCGAGCCGATGGCGCGGCGGGTGGAGTTCCTCGAGGAGGTCGTGGCCGAGCTCGGCACGCCCTGGCGGGTGGTCCGCGGCCGCGCCGAGGAGCGCGCGGTGGTCCGGGAGGTCGGGCCGGTCGACGTCGTCACCGCGCGGGCGGTGGCCGCCCTCCCCCGGCTGGTCGGCTGGTGCCGGGGCCTGCTGCGGCCTGGGGCCCAGCTGGTGGCCCTCGTCGGTGCCCGCGCGGTGGAGGAGCTGCCCGCGCTCGTCCCCGAGCTGGAACGGGCGGGGATGTGTGACATCCACCCCCGGGCTGTCGGCTCCGGGCTGGGAGAGGCTGCCACTACCGTGGTGGTCATGACCCGTGGGTCCCGGTGAGCCGTCGACGACGGACCCGTCGTTCCACGTGAAACCCGCACAGACATCCGACCCCGTTCCACGTGAAACGGGTCGGCAGGGAGGACCCGCGATGACCGACCCGGGCCAGCGGCTGCGCAGCAGCCTCGCGGCCGACTCGGCGGCCAGCTCCGGCGCGGACTTCGACAGCCCCATCGCCATGGAGGCCCTGCGCGCCACCCGGGTGCTGCACGCCGCCGACCAGGAGCCCTTTCCCGCGCCGGGCCGCATCCGCGTCGTCACCGTGGCCAACCAGAAGGGCGGTGTCGGCAAGACCACCTCGACGGTCAACCTGGGCGTCGCGCTGGCGCTCTACGGACTGCGGGCCCTGGTCATCGACCTCGACCCGCAGGGCAACACGAGCACCGCCCTCGGCGTCGAGCACACCGTGGGGACGCCGTCCATCTACGACGCCCTGGTCGGTGACAGCTCACTCGCCGACGTCGTCCACCCGACGACGGCCAGCCCGAACCTGCGCTGCGTCCCGGCGACGATCGACCTGGCCGGCGCGGAGATCGAGCTGGTCTCCGTCGTCGCCCGCGAGTACCGGCTGCGCCGCGCGATCGAGGGCTACGTGCACGCGCTGCCCGAGGCCGAGCGGCCGCACTACGTGCTCATCGACTGCCCGCCGTCGCTAGGCCTGCTCACGCTCAACGCGCTCGTGGCCGGCGACGAGGTGCTCATCCCCATCCAGTGCGAGTACTACGCGCTGGAGGGCCTGGGACAGCTCCTCAACAACATCGAGCTCGTGCGCGCGCACCTCAACCCGGGGATCGCCGTCCGCACGATCCTGCTGACGATGTACGACGGCCGCACGCGCCTGGCCGACCAGGTCGCCGAGGAGGTGCGCAGCCACTTCGGGGACCTGGTGCTGCGGACGGTCATCCCGCGCAACGTGCGGGTGTCGGAGGCGCCGGGCTACGGCCAGTCGGTGCTCACCTACGACCCGGGCTCGCGCGGCTCCACCAGCTACGTGGAGGCCGCCCGCGAGCTCGCCGAGCGCGGTGTGCACCTGCGGCCCGAGGCCGATCCCCGGCCGATGGGCCCGCCGCCTCCCCCGCCGCCACCGGCCACCGCGCCGATGCCGGCTATCCGTCCCCAGACGGCGTCGGCCACCGGCTCCCGCGCGGACAGCTCGCTGGCCGGCCGGGCCTTCGCCGGCACCGACGCGGCCGTCCTGCCCGTTCCCACCTCCGTCGACGAGGAGACCCGATGAGCAAGCGTGGCGGCCTCGGCCGGGGGCTGGCGGCGCTCATCCCCACCAGCGCCCCACCCGCCGAGGCCCCCGCGGTGCACCCGGTGCCCCAGGGGTCACAGCCGTCCCCCGTGGCACCGGCGCCCGACGCGCCGGCCGGCGGGCAGGCGGCGCCCGAGGCCCCCGCGCCGCCGGTCGCCGTGCTCCCCCCGGCCGCGCAGGCCGCCGCCGAGGTGGCCCGGCAGCGCGACGAGGCGGTGGGCGTGCCGGGCGCGCAGCTGCGCGAGGTGTCGGTCGGCGAGATCGTCCCCAACCCACGGCAGCCGCGGCAGGTCTTCGACGACGAGGCGCTCGAGGAGCTCACCCACTCCGTGCGGGAGTTCGGGCTGCTCCAGCCGATCGTCGTCCGCGAGCGCAGCGCCGAGGACGGGGCCGGTGGCGGCTACGAGCTCATCATGGGCGAGCGCCGCCTGCGGGCGGCCCGGGCGGCCGGTCTCGACGTCGTCCCGGCCATCGTCCGGGACACCACCGACGACGCCCTGCTGCGCGACGCGCTGCTGGAGAACATCCACCGCGTCCAGCTCAACCCGCTGGAGGAGGCGGCGGCCTACCAGCAGCTGCTGGAGGAGTTCGGCGCCACCCACGAGGAGCTGGCCGGGCGGATCGGGCGCAGCCGCTCGCAGGTCACCAACACCATCCGGCTGCTCAAGCTGCCGGTGAAGGTGCAGACCCGGGTGGCCGCGGGGGTCATCACGGCCGGTCACGCGCGGGCGCTGCTCGGCCTCGACGACGCCGAGGCGCAGGACGCGCTGGCCACCCGGATCGTCGCCGAGGGGCTGTCGGTGCGGGCCACGGAGGAGGCGGTGGCCCTCGCCGCGGCCGAGCAGCCGGCCTCCCGCCGCCGGGCCCGCCGGATCAGTGCGCCGGGCGTCGAGGACCTGGCCGGCCGGCTCTCCGACGTCTTCGAGACCAAGGTGAAGGTCCAGATCGGCCGGGCCAAGGGGCGCATCGTCGTCGAGTTCGGCTCGGTCGACGACCTGCAGCGCATCATCGGGCTGATGGCCCCGGAGGTGGCCGGGCGCCGCGAGGAGGACTGAACCGCGAGAGCCCGGCCTTCCGTCACGGACGGAAGGCCGGGCTCTCGCGGTGAGCTGGAGCGGCCCGGTTCAGCGGGCGGTGTGTGCCCGGCGGGTGAGCAGCCGGGCGAGGACGTCCCCGAGGTCGTACCCGGCGGCCTCGACCGCCATCGGGAACATCGACGTCTCCGTCAGCCCCGGGGAGACGTTGACCTCGAGGAAGTGCACCTCGCCGTCGGGGGAGACGATCGCGTCGGTGCGCGAGAGGTCGGCCAGGCCCAGCGCCCGGTGCACGCGCACGGCGAGGTCGGCCGCGCGGGCGGCGACCTCGTCGGACACCCGGGCCGGCACGGAGTACTCGGTCAGGCCGGGGGTGTAGCGGGCGGTGTAGTCGAAGACGCCGGACTCCGGGGCGATCTGCACCGCCGGCAGCGCCTCGGGCCCCTCCCCCAGGTCGACCACGGAGACGGCGAGCTCCACGCCGTCGACGAACCGCTCGACCAGCACCGTCTCGCCGTAGGCGAAGCAGCTGACCATGGCGGCCGGCAGGTCCTCCACCCGGCTCACCTTCTGCGCACCCAGCGCGGAGCCGCCCGAGGCCGGCTTGACCATCAGCGGCAGCCCGAGGCGGGCCACGATCAGGTCGAGGACGGCGCCGGCGCCCAGCTCCCGGAACGTGCTGTGCGGCAGTGCCACCCAGTCCGGCGTCGTCAGCCCGGCGGTGCGGACGACGGACTTGGCGGCCGGCTTGTCCCACGCCAGGCGGCAGGACGCGGCCGGGGAGCCGACGTAGGGGACGCCGGCCAGGTCGAGGACCGCGCGCAGGGCGCCGTCCTCTCCCGTCGCGCCGTGCAGCGCGATGAACACCGCGTCGGCGGGGGCGGCGGCGAGCCCGGGCAGCAGCTCGGCGTCGGCGTCGCGCAGCTCGGCGTCGACCCCGACCCGGGCGAGCTGCTCGACCACCTGGGTGCCCGAGGACAGGCTGACCTCCCGCTCGAAGGTCAGCCCGCCTGCGAGGACGACGGCGCGCAGCGAGGTCGCCTCGACGGCGGGAGCGGCAGCGGCGCCGGTGGCGGAGGCGGTGTCGGCGGCGGGATCGGTGGCGGGTGGTGCGGCGGGCTCGGTCACGGCGTCAGTCCTCGGTGCGGTCGCTGTTGGCGGGGCCGACGATGGTCTCCGCGGTGTTCATCGGGGAACCGACCGCGCGGAACGTCCCGGTGTCGACGGTGTCGAAGGTGCTGTGCAGGTCCAGCTCGGCCTCGATGACGCGGGCCAGCCGGCGCACGCCCTCCCGGATCTGGTCGGGCTCGGGGTAGCAGTAGGACAGCCGCATGTGCTCGCGACCCGACCCGTCGGCGTAGAAGCCGATGCCCGGCACGTACGCCACGTGCGCGTTCACCGCGCGGGGCTGCATGAGCTTGGCGTCCAGGCCGTGCGGCAGCTTGAGCCACACGTAGAAGCCGCCGTCGGGGTGCGTCCAGGTGGTGCCCGGGGGCATCAGCGCCCGCAGCGACTCCAGCGTGGCGTCGCGCCGCTCCCGGTAGAGCTCGGTGAACAGCTTGATCTGCTCGCGCCAGGGCTGGGTGTCGAGGTAGCGGGCGACGGCGTACTGGGTGAGCGAGGGCGGGCAGAGCACCTGCGCCTCGGTGGCCAGCACCAGCTTCTCGCGGACGGCGAGCGGGGCGAGCACCCAGCCCACCCGCAGGCCCGGGGAGAAGGTCTTGGAGAACGAGCCGAGGTAGATGACCCGCTGGGCGTCGCGGGCCCGCAGCGCGCGCATCGGCTCGCGGTCGAAGCCGAGCAGGCCGTAGGGGTTGTCCTCGATGACCAGCAGGTCGTAGCGGTCGGCGATGTCGACGATCGCCTGGCGGCGCGGCTCGGACAGCGTCACGCCGGCCGGGTTGTGGAAGTTGGGCACCGTGTAGAGGAACTTCACCCGGTCGCCGTTGGCCCGGCACTCCAGCAGCGCCTGCTCCAGCGCCTCGGGGACCAGCCCGTCGTCGTCCATGGCGACGTGCCGGACCCGCGCCTGGGCGGCCTGGAAGACGCCGAGCGCGCCGACGTAGGACGGGCCCTCGGCGAGGACGACGTCACCGGGGTCGCAGAAGACGCGGGTGACCAGGTCCAGGCCCTGCTGCGAGCCGACGGTCACCACGACCTCGCTGGGCGAGGCGTCGGTGATGCCCTCCAGCGCCATGACGTCGCAGATGCGCTCGCGCAGCCGCGGGTCGCCCTGACCGGAGCCGTACTGCAGGGTCTGCGCGCCCATGCCGCTGACCAGCTCGCCGATCATCGAGCCGACGGCGTCGAGCGGGAGGGCGGTGACGGCGGGCATGCCGCCGGCGAGGGAGACGACCTCGGGCCGGCTCACCACGGAGAACAGCGCGCGGATCTCCGAGGACTTCATCCCGTGCGTGCGTGCTGCGTACCGGTCGGCCAGGGGGTCCAGCCGCGGGTGGCGGGGCACGACGTGCGAGTGGGCGTGCGGGGTGCCGGAGGACGGCTGTCCCGGCGGGAGAGAGGCCACCCGTCGAGTGTAGGGAGGCCGCCCGCGCCACCCGTCCGACACCGCCGGTGAGACGGACCCGTCCGCCCGCCGCCGTCCCACGCGTCCCACCGGCACCGTCGCGGGGCTCACGCGTCGGCTGCCCGGCGGGGTCCGGGGGCGCCGTCCTCCCTCACCGCGGCACGTCCTCCCTCACCGCAGCGCGTCCTCCCTCACGGTGGGCGGTGAGGGAGGACGCGCCACGATCAGGTCCCCTGATCGTGGCGCGCGGCTACACCCGGCCGGGGAGGACGAAGGTGCCGGTGGGCGGGTCGGCGTCGGCAGGCAGGAAGAGCCGCTGGACGGCGGCCAGGACGGCGGAGGCGACGGTGCTGCGCAGCCGCGCGTCGAGCAGCAGCAGCCGGTCGACCGGGTGCGAGAGGTAGCCGCAGTCGAGGCGGACGGCCGGCATGCGGGTCATCCGCAGCAGGTCCCAGGTCTTGGGGTGCCCGCCCAGGTCGAGCATGCCGGTCCGGGCGACGACCTCGCGGCGGGCCAGGTCGGCGAAGCGCTCCCCCACCGTCGACGACGTCCCCGACCCGGTCCCGTAGTAGTAGCTGGCCACCCCGCGGGCGTGCTCGGACTCGTGGGCCTCGAGGTGCAGGGAGATGAACAGGTCGGCGCGGGCGTCGTTGGCGAAGGCGGTCCGCTCGGCCGGCGTCGGGTCCTGGTCGCGGCCGCGGGTGAGGTAGACCGTGGCGCCGGCGGCGGCCAGCTGCCCCTCGATCCGGCTGGCCAGGTCCAGGACCAGGTCGGCCTCGGTGGTCTCCCCCGAGGTGACGCCGGGGTCGGCACCGCCGTGGCCGGGGTCGACGACGATGCGGCGGCCGATGAGGTGCGGGCCGCTGTCGACCAGCGAGGCGCTCTGCCGCAGCAGCTGCGGGCGGCCGCCGGTGACCTTGCGGCCGAGCTGGCGCAGCGCGCGCAGCGTGGCCGGCCCGCAGGTGCCGTCGGAGGTCAGCCCGTAGTCGCGCTGGAAGGCGCGCAGGCCCACCTCGGTCTCGGGACCGAAGATCCCGTCGGCGCGGCCGGCGTCGTAGCCGAGCTCGAGCAGGCGCTCCTGCAGGCCGGTGACGTCGTCGCCGCGCACGGGCCGCTCGGGGTCGTGGTGCAGCAAGCGGTCGCCCAGTGACCACCGCGCCTCCGACAGCGCGCGGTAGGTCTCCTCACCGACCCGGCCGTCGACCGACAGCCCGCGCACCTGCTGGAAGTGGCGGACGGCGAGCTCGGTGGCCTGGTCGAACACCTCGGTGCCGGCGTCGTCCGGGACGCCGTCGGCCGGGGTGAGCAGGCCCAGGCTGCGCAGGGCGGCCCGGACGTCGGCCACGGCGGGTCCCCGGCTGCCGGGACCCAGCGTCTGCATGCTGATCTCGCTACCCATCGTGCCCCGATTGTCCCGTCCGCGACCCCGCGCGGCCCGCCGGGGGTCCTCCGGACGCGGCAGGGCCCGCTCCCCCGGCCGGAGGAGCGGGCCCTGGCTGTGGCCTCCCTGCAGGGGTCCGCCCCGAGCGTCAGCGAGGGGTGGGGGGCAGGGAGGTCCTTCGTCAGATGTAGTCGGCCAGGTCGGAGAGGATGGCACCCTTGGGCTTGGCGCCGATGATGCTCTTGACCGGCTTGCCGCCCTGGAACACCGTCATGGTCGGGATCGACATGACCTGGTAGTCGCGGGCGATCTGCGGGTTCTCGTCGATGTTGAGCTTGGCGATCGTCAGCTTGTCGCCGTGCTCGCGGGCGATCTCCTCCAGGACCGGGGCGACCATCTTGCACGGGCCGCACCACTCCGCCCAGAAGTCGACGAGGACGGGCTTGTCGCTGCCCAGCACCTCGTTGGCGAAGCTGGCGTCGGTGACCTTCACGGTGTTGTCTGCCATGGTCGTTCCTCCTGTGGGTCGATCGAGGTCGTGGGGGTCGGGCCTCTGCGGGTGGTCAACCCACGGCGGCCCCGGTCTATGCCTGGCGGCTCATGGCCTCCCTGCAGGGTCCCGCCCTGAGCTTGCGAAGGGTGGGGGGCAGGGAGGTCCTTTCTCAGCGCTCGTCGAAGGTCTCGGCCAGCCAGCGCTCGGCGTCGATGGCGGCGGCGGCACCGGTGCCGGCCGAGGTGATCGCCTGGCGGTAGACGTGGTCGACCACGTCGCCGCAGGCGAAGACGCCGTCGATGGTGGTCCGGGTGGTCGGGTGCTCGACCTGGACGTAGCCCTCGTCGTCGAGCTTGAGCTGGCCGACGAACAGCTCGCTGCGCGGGTCGTGGCCGATGGCGACGAACAGGCCCGAGACCGGCAGCTCCTCGGTGGCGCCGGAGCCGACGTCGGTGAGCTCGACACCGGAGACGGTGGAGTCGCCGAGGACGTCGGTGACCTGCTTGCCGAGGGCCCAGCGGATCTTCTCGTTGTCCTGCGCGCGCTTCTGCATGATCTTCGAGGCGCGCAGCTCCTCGCGCCGGTGCACGACGGTGACCGTCTTGGCGAAGCGGGTGAGGAAGGTGGCCTCCTCCATCGCCGAGTCACCGCCGCCGACCACCACGATGTCCTGGTCGCGGAAGAAGAAGCCGTCGCAGGTGGCGCAGGCCGAGACACCGTGGCCGAGCAGGCGCTGCTCGTTGTCCAGGCCCAGGTACCGGTACTTCGATCCGGTGGCCACGATGACCGCGTGCGCCAGGTGCACCTCGTCGCCAACCTTGACCACCTTGGGGGTGGCCGTGAGGTCGACCTCGGAGACGTCGCGCGCGACCAGCTCGGCACCGAAGCGCTCGGCCTGCTGGCGCATGTCCATCATCAGCTGCGGGCCCTGGATGCCCTCGGCGAAGCCGGGGAAGTTCTCCACCTCGGTGGTGGTCATCAGCGCGCCGCCGAACTGCGAGCCCTCGAAGACCAGCGGGTGCAGGTTCGCCCGCGCGGCGTAGACCGCCGCGGTGTACCCGGCCGGGCCCGACCCGATGATGATCAGGTCACGGACGCCGTCGTGCTCCGCCGGCGGGATGACGGGCGACGTGACCTCGGTGGTCGTCGCGGGGCCGGGGGTCGGCTGAGAATCGGTCACGCGCGGCACAACGAGGATCGCAGGTGCGGCATTCCCGCAGGCAGGGGCCGGGAAGCCCCCGTCGGGGGGTCCTGTCTCACCCGGCGGGGGTGACCGCGACCTCGGCCAGGTCGCCGGCGAAGCCGTCCTCGGCGGGCACCAGGCCGGTCACCCAGACCAGGACGTACTGCGTGGTCACCGGCTCGTCGAAGGCCAGGTCGGTGGTCCCGTCGACGGTGCCGGCGGCGGCGACGGCGAAGGAGTCGAGGTCGCCGTCGCGGCTGTCGCCGGTGCGCACCTCGACGGAGACGCCCGGCGTGGTGGTGGTCAGCGTGACGCCGGCGACCGGCTGGGCCGAGCCGAGGTCGTAGACGACGCCGATGCCGGGCTTGAGGCCACCGAAGGCGGCCGAGCCGCGGTAGGTGTAGGTCGACCAGGCCGTGGCCGGGTCGCCGTCGTAGGACGCCGGGACGTCCCCGGGGTTGTCCGGGTCGCCGTCACCGAAGGGGTCGAGGACCGTGCCGCCGGCGATGGCGACCGGCGCACCCCCGGAGGACGACGCGGCGGCGCTCCCCTCGGCGGCCGCACTGCTGGTGGAGGGGCTGGAGCGCACCGCGCCGGGCACCTCGTCGACACTGCCGGCGACCGACAGCACGTGGGTGCCCACCCACCAGGCCAGCGCGATCACCACGAGCAGCGCGGCGAGCGGGAGCCCCACGACCAGCAGCCGGCGGCGGCCGTCGACGCGCTCGTCGGCGTCGTCGTCGGTGTCGCCGCCGGCGGGCTCGTTCCCCGGCAGGGGGAGACCCGCCCGGCCGCTCGGCACGGGCGGCATCGTCTGGCGCTCGAGGCGCTGCGGGTGCTCGGCGTCGGCGGCGGCGGTCGGCGCCGGCTCCTCGGCCGCCTGCTCGGTGTCGCGGTGCTCGCGCAGCCGGCGCAGCCAGCCGCTGTCGCTCTCGTCGCGGCCGCGCACCGGCGTGCCACCGGCGCGGGGGCGCTCGGCCAGCAGCGCGGCCATCGCCGCGGCGCTGGCCAGCCGCGCCCCCGGCTCGGTGGAGCGGGCGCGGCGGACCAGGGCGGCGAGGTCGGGCTGGTCGATGACCGGCGGGTGGGCGGGGGTGCCGCCGGGTCCGGGGACACCGGCGCGCGAGCCGGTGAGGCAGTACTCGAGCAGCGCGCCGAGCGCGGCGATGTCCTCCTGGACGGTGCCGGTCGCGGCGGGGACGGCGCGCAGGCCGACGAGGCCGTTGGGCCGCAGGACGACCGTCTCGGGGCTCAGCCCGCCCACCGCGAGGCCGACCCGGTGCGCCTCGGCGACGCCCTCGGCCAGCCGGCGCAGGACGGTGCGGGCCTCCCGCTCGTCCATGGGCCCGGACCCGAGCCGCTCGGCCAGGGTCTGCCCCTCGATCCACTCGTTGACGACGTAGGCGGCACCCCCGCCGCCGTCCCCGCCGTCCCCGCCGCCCTCGGAGGCGTCGTAGACCATCGCCAGGGCCGGCGTGGCCAGCCCGCCCGCGGTCAGCGCGCGGGTGATCCAGGAGCGGGCGGCGGGGCCGCCGGGCTCGTGCACCCGGACGGCGACGTCGCGGTTGAGGACCCGGTCCTTGGCCCGCCAGCAGTGGATGACGCCGGTCTCGGTCCGCTCGACCGGGCCGACCTCGTCGAGGGGGCGGTAGCGGTCGGGGAGCCCGGTGATCGTGGACGTCATGGACGCGGACGACCTCCTCGACCCTCCCCGGCCGGCGGCGCGCTGCCCCGGCGGCGGTGCCTGCCCCGGTGGGACCGTGCTCATCCGCGCCTCAGCCGCGCACGGGCGGCGGCGAGGGGCTCCCGGAGCTCCGGGACGCGGGCGAGCACGAACCCGACGAGGGTCGTGACACCGACGACCACCGTACCGACCAGCACGGTCACGAGCGAGCCCGTGACCGACGTCCCCAGAGCGTCGTCGGTCACCCCGACGGCGAGCCAGCCGGCCAGCGCGCCCGCGGCGGCGGCCGCGGTCATCCGCAATACCGGTCCGAGGGTCCCGCCGGCGCGTGCCCGGTCCGGGTCGGCGGCCAGCAGGTGGCGCCGCAGCGCGACGTGCCCGAACGCCCAGCCGGCCAGGTAGGTGACGCTCGTGGCCAGCGTCAGCCCGGCGACGACGTGCTCGGGCCCGACCAGCGCGGGCACCAGCAGCAGCAGGGGCACCCGGACGGCGACCATGCCGACCTGGATGAGCGCCGGCGTCCGGGCGTCCTTCATCGCGTAGAACACGCGCAGCTGCAGCAGCGTGACCGCCATGGGCAGCAGGCCGAAGGCGCCGACGGCCAGAGCGGTGCCGATCGCCCGCGCGTCGGTGACGCTGGTCTGGCCGCGGGCGAAGGCCACGGTCGCCAGCGCCGGCCCGAGGACGGTGAGCGCGGCGGCCACCGGCAGCAGCCCGAGCGCGGACAGGCGGGTGCCCAGCGCCAGGTCCTGGACCACGCCGGGGACGTCGTGCCGGGCGGCGGCCCGGCTCATCCGCGGCACCAGGGCGGTCAGCAGCGCGACGCCGATGATCCCGTAGGGCATCTGGAACAGCAGGCTGGCGTAGGCGAAGGCGCTGGAACCCAGGCCACCCTCGCGGGTGGCGGCGTTGGCCACGCGGGTGGCCACCACGACGCCGACCTGGCTGACCGCGACGTAGAGGACCACCCAGCCGCCCAGGCCGCCGACCTCGCGCAGGCCGGTCTGGCGCAGGTTCCAGCGCGGTCGCAGCGGGACGCCCGCGCGGCGCAGCAGCGGCACCAGGACCAGCGCCTGCAGCGCGATGCCGAGCGTGGTGCCGATCCCCAGCAGCCACACCTGCCCGGCGCTGATGGTCTCCGGCCGCAGGTCGCCCGGCCCGCTGGCCGCCACGAACAGCACGCCGGTGGCGATGACGACGACGTTGTTGAGCACCGGCGCCCACGCGGGCGGCCCGAACACGCCCCGGGAGTTGAGGATCGCCTGGGCGAGTGCGCCGACGCCGTAGAAGACGATCTCGAGCAGCAGGATCCGCGCCAGCCAGGTGGCCAGCCGGACCTGCTCGGGGTCGCCCTCGATGCCGTAGAGGGCGGTGAGCACCGGGGCGGCCACCACGGCGACCGCGGTCACGGCCACCAGCCCGGCGATCGCCACGGTCGACAGCCGCTGGGCGTAGGCCACGCCGCCGTCGCGGTCGCGCTCCTGGGCGTGGACGAGCAGCGGCACGATCACCGAGGTGAGGACGCCGCCCAGCAGCAGCTCGTAGACGATGTTGGGCAGCGTGTTGGCGGTGTTGTAGGCGTCGTTGACCAGGCCCACGCCCAGCGCGGCGGCCAGCACCATCGTGCGCAGCAGGCCGGTGACCCGGGAGACGAGCGTGGCCACGGCCATGGTGCCGGCGGCGCGCAGGATGCCGCGGCTGCCCCCGGGGGCGCCCTCCCGCTCGCGGGCCTCCTCCTCGGTCTCCCCCTCCGGCGCGGCCGGCACCGGCGGCAGGACGTGGATCGGGATGACCTGGGTCTCGTCGGCCGGCAGGAAGCGGGTCCGCGTGGGCGGGGGCACCGGCGGCAGCGGCCGCGGGGTGCGCCGCACCGCCGCGGGGAGCGGCGGCACGGCGGCGGTCTCCCGCGGTGCGTGGGCGTGGGCCTGGGCCTGTGGCGGGGTGTCCTGCTGCGACGGGGTGTCCTGCTGCGGCGGGGTGTCCTGCTGGGGCGTCCCCGGGCGCCGGACCGGCGGCGGGGGCGGCACGGGCGGCACCGGACGCGGCGGCGCGGGGGTCGCGCGGGCGTCCCCGGGCGCCGCCACCGGATAGGGCGGCGGGGGCAGCGGACGGCCCCGCTCGCGCGGCGGCCGGGTGGCCCGCGGAGGTGTCGGCGAGGGAGCCGGGGGCACCGGCGGCAGGGGGCGCGGGCGGGGCCCGCGGGCGCCGTCGTCGTCCCGCGGGGCGTCCCCGTCGTCGTCCCCCACGGCAGCGCTCTCGGTGCCGTCGGCGGGCGCCTGGCGGGCCGTCAGGTCCTCCTCGCTGCGCGGGCGGCCGGTCACACCGGGCTCCGGCTCGGCGGCCAGGCGTCGGCGGGCAGGTCCTCCTCGGCCGCCCCGCGGCGGCGGCGGAGCACGAACAGCACCCCACGCCGCAGGAAGAGCAGGCCCAGCAGGACGGCGGCACCGATGGTGATCGACAGCGAGATCGTCCCGTAGGCGGTGCTGCGGACCTGGATCGCCACGGTCTCGCCCAGCCGCCCACCGCCTGGCGTCGTCAGCCCGGCCGAGACGGCGAAGCGCCCCGACTGGCGGACCTCGGTGGGCACCTGCAGCGTCGTGCGCTGCTGCGGCGGCACCTCCTGCGCGCCGAGGCTGCCGATGGTGAGCCCCACGTTGTCGCGGGTGTGCACGTCGACCAGCACCCGGACGGCGAAGGGCAGGTCGTTCTGCACCGTCAGCACCAGCGGCGCGTCCTTGGAGGCCAGGCTGTAGCTGCCCTCCGCCGGCGCCACCAGGGTCACCTGACCGCGCAGCCGGTCGACGCTCTCGCGCAGGCCGCCGGCGGCGGCCCGGAAGCCGTCGGGGTCCTCGCGCCAGGCGGCGGAGGTGGTGCGCGCCAGGGCGGCGTCGGTGCCGGCCAGGGCAGCGGCGGGGTCACCGACGACGGCGCCGGCCAGGTCGTCGCGCAGGCCGGCCGCGGCGACGACGTCGGCCAGCCCGGCGGCGTCGAGGAGCGGGGCGTCGACCGGGTCGACCGGCGTGCCGGCGTCCGTGGCCGGCCCGGCGGCGAGGTCGGTCAGCGCGACCGGGCGCAGCCCGGGCAGCGCGGTGTCGGCGATCATGGCGGCCACGCCGTCGGGAGCGGGGTCGACGTCGCGCGGCGGGGCGACGAGGACCGTCTGGCCGGCGGGGTCGGCGACCGGCTGCTGGGAGAGCAGGACCAGCTCGGCCAGGTAGCGCTGCTCGGCCACCCGGGTGCCGCCGCTGCTCTGCCCGGCGGCGCCGACGAGGTCGGACAGTCCGCTGTCGGCGACCAGTGCCGGCACCGGGCCGCCGTCCCCCACCGCGGTGGTGCGCGCCGCCGCGGCGCCGGTAAGGCCGATCGCCGTGGCGCCGCCGGTCAGGGCGTCGGAGCCGAGCACCACCTGCTCGATCCCCCCGCCGGTCAGCGTGCCCAGGGTGTCGGCGCGCAGCGCCCCGCCGGCGGCCCAGGCGAGGTCGGTGCGGACGTCGGTGCCCAGCTCCTCGCGCAGCAGGGCGGCGCCGTCCGGGCCCGGGGAGTCGGCGGTGGCGGTGGGCCGGCCGTTCCCGTCCTCGGTGCCGGTGCCGGTGCCGGTGCCGGCCGCGGCGCCGGGCAGGCTGCGGGTCACCGCGGCCGGCAGGCCGGCCGCCTGCAGGGCGTCGGCGTCGACGTCGCCGTAGGACAGGGCGACGACGGGGTGGTCGCCGGCCACGGCGCGCAGCCGGTCCAGCCACGCGGCCGCGGCGTCGGTGCCGGTGCCGGTGCCGGCGTCCTCGGCCCCGGCGACGTCGTAGGGCCCCTCGGCCATGAGCGCGAGCTCCTCGACCAGGACCGGGTCGACCGCGAGGGTCACCGGGGCGAGCGGCGCGGGCTCGGTCGTCCCGGGCGCCACGACCTGCGGCACCCGCTCGAGCACCGCCAGCGCGCGGTCGAGCCGGCCGCCGTCGGAGACCTCGGCGGCCAGCTCGTCGTCGACGAACGCCCCTGTGGCGTCGCGGTGCGTGCGCTCGACCAGCGGCCACAGCCAGGCGACCGCCGTCGCCGTCGCCGGTGGGGCGCTCTGCTGCACCACGGAGGTGCTGACCTCGCCGACCCGGCTCTGCTCGCCGTCGGGGCCGGCGGCGTTGACGTTGAGCAGCACCGGGTAGACGCCGTCGCGGTCCAGGCCCAGGTCGGCGGTGGTGGTGCCGTAGGTGAAGGGGACCTGCTCGCCGGGGCCGAGCCGCCCGGCCAGCGGCGTGAAGGCGGTGGCGGCGACGGTCGCCGGTTCGGGGTCGGCGGCCAGCAGGTCGGCGCGGGTGGTGAGGACCGCGCCGCGCTGCAGCCGGGCGGTCAGGTCGGTCAGCGTCTGGGTGCCGGTGTTGCGCAGCGTGCCCTCGATGGTGACGGTGCCGCCGGGGGCGACGGTGCGCGGTTCGAGGCGGGTGACCTCGACGGTCACCGGCCGCTCGTCGTCGGCGGCCGGGGCGGTCGGGGCGGGCGCCGCCGCGGCGGGTGGTGCGGCGGCCACCGGGGGGACGGCGAGCAGCGGGAGCGCCAGCAGCGTCGTCGTCAGGACCCGCGGCCACCGGGCGCGGGACGGCCGGCCGGAGTGCGTCACGGGTCCCCCGCGCCGGCCGGCCCCGGACCGGGGGGTGTGCTGCCTGGGAGGGACCTCGCGCGCCGGGTCACGCACTGTCGGCGAGCAGCGCGGGCGCGCGCTCGACCAGCGCCCGCTCGTCGGCATAGGCCAGCCGGCCGCTCAGCTCGTCGAGGGGCACCCAGGCCACCTCGGTGACCTCGACGTCGGCGTCGGACAGCGCGCCGCCGATGGCGCGCAGGAGGAAGTGGTGCACCGTCTTGTGCACGCGCCGGCCCTCGGCGACGAACCAGAAGTCGATGATGCCGAGCGGGGCGAGCACCTCGCCGATGATCCCGGTCTCCTCGGCCACCTCCCGGACGGCGGTGTCCTCGGGGGTCTCGCCCTCCTCGATGTGGCCCTTGGGCAGCGACCACAGCAGCCGGCCACGCCGGTCGGTGCGGCCGATCAGCGCGGCCCGGGGCCCGTGGACGCCGTCGTCGGCGACCACCAGGCCGCCGGCGGAGGTCTCGTCGACCCGACGCAGACGGCGCCCGGGGCGTGCTCGTCCGCCCGTCCCAGCCATGCCAGGAGGGTAGCGCGAGACGAGCACTACCCTGGCGCGTCGTGTCCGTCGTCCCTCCGCGTCGCCCGGCCGCCGCTCCCGTGTCCCCGGCGGTCCAGTCGACCGTGCGCGAGCTGGTCGACGTCTCCCCCGTGCTCGTCGAGCTGGGCCGGCGGTTCACCGCCGCCGGCTTCGAGGCGCACCTGGTCGGCGGCTCGGTGCGCGACGCGCTGCTGGCCGCGGGCAGCGACGCGCCGCGACCGCCCGGCGACCTCGACGTCACCACCGACGCCCGTCCCGAGCAGGTGCTCGACCTGCTGCGCGGCTGGGCCAGTTCCACGTGGAACACCGGCATCGCCTTCGGCACGGTCGGCGCCGAGGTGCGCGGCACCCGGCTGGAGATCACCACCTTCCGCGCCGACCGCTACGACCGGGAGTCGCGCAACCCCGAGGTGGCCTGGGGGACGTCGCTGGTCGACGACCTCGCCCGGCGCGACTTCACGGTCAACGCCATGGCCGTCTCCCTCGGCCCCGACCGCACGGTCACCGACCCCTTCGGCGGCCTGGGCGACCTGCTGGCCCGCCGGCTGCGCACCCCCGGGACGGCGGCGGACTCCTTCGCCGACGACCCGCTGCGGATGCTGCGCGGCGTCCGCTTCGTCGCCCAGCTCGGTCTCACCCCGTCCGACGACGTCGTCGCGGCGATGACCGCGATGTCGGCCGAGCTGGCCCGCATCACCCCCGAGCGGGTGCAGGTCGAGCTGTCGAAGACGCTGCTGCAGCACGCCCCGCGGGCGGCGCTGGAGCTGTTCGTGTCCACCGGGCTGGCCGACGTCGTCCTGCCGGAGCTGCCCGCGCTCCGCATGGAGATCGACGAGCACCACCAGCACAAGGACGTCTACAGCCACTCGCTGACCGTGCTCGACCAGGCGATCGCGCTGGACGAGGCCGACCCGGACGCGCCCTCGCCGGACCTGGTGCTGCGGCTGGCCGCGCTGCTGCACGACGTCGGCAAGCCGGCCACCCGCCGCCACGAGCCCCGCGGCCGGGTCTCCTTCCACCACCACGAGGTGGTCGGCGCCAAGCTGGTGCGCAAGCGGCTGCAGGCCCTGCGGTACTCCAAGGAGATCACCGAGGACGTCGCCCGGCTGACCTTCCTGCACCTGCGGTTCCACGGCTACGGCGCCGGCGAGTGGACCGACTCCGCCGTCCGCCGGTACGTGACCGACGCCGGTGACCTGCTGCCCCGCCTGCACAAGCTGGTGCGCTCGGACTGCACGACCCGCAACCGGCGGCGGGCGGCGGCGCTGTCGGCCACCTACGACTCGCTGGAGCGCCGGATCGCCGAGCTGTCGGCGGCCGAGGACCTCGCCCGGGTGCGTCCCGACCTCGACGGCAACGCGATCATGGAGATCCTGGGCATCCCGCCGGGCCGGGAGGTCGGCGAGGCCTGGAAGCACCTCAAGGACCTCCGCCTCGAACGCGGCCCGCTCGACCGCGAGGAGGCCGAGGCCGAGCTGCGCGCGTGGTGGGCCGCGCGGTGAGCACCGGGCCGGACCGGGCGGCCGACGACGTCCTCCCGCACCTGCGCCGCGCCCGCGACCACGCCGACCGGCACTTCGACGAGCCGCTGGACCTCGCCGCGCTGGCCGCCGTCGCCGCGCTGAGCAAGTGGCACTTCCACCGGCTGTTCACCACGACGTACGGCGTCTCCCCCGCCGCCCACCTGTCGCGGCGGCGGGTCGAGCGGGCGCAGGACCTGCTGCGCTCCACGAACCTGACGGTCACCGAGGTGTGCCACGCGGTGGGCTTCAGCAGCCTCGGCTCGTTCAGCAGCCGGTTCCGCGAGCTCGTCGGCGAGACGCCCAGCGCCTTCCAGGCCCGCTGGGCGCGCACCGGCGCGCCGCGCATCCCCGGCTGCCACGTCTTCATGCGGGGGCTGGCCGAGCGCCGGGCCGGGGACTCCGCAAGCGGGGAGAAGCCCGGGGACGGCGCGACTCCCTAGCCTCGCCGCATGATCACCAACGTCTCCCTCGTCAGCGTCTGGGTCACCGACCTCGACGAGTCCCTGGCCTTCTACACCGACGTCCTCGGCTTCGTGGCCAAGGACGACATCCAGCTCGGCCCGGACTTCCGCTGGGTCACCGTCGGGCACCCCAGCCAGCCCGAGTTGCAGGTGCACCTCACGACCCCGAGCCGGCCGCTGTCGGACGACCTCATCGCCGCGATGCAGCGGGCCCAGGCCGAGGGCGGGCTGCCCGGCGTCGGCGTCAACGTCGACGACTGCCAGAAGACCTATGAGGAGCTCTCCGCCAAGGGCGTGCAGTTCCTCCAGCCGCCGACGCAGCGGCCCTACGGCGTCGAGGCGCTCATGCGGGACAACTCGGGCAACTGGATGGTCCTGGTCGAGCCCCGGGAGTACGCGCCCGAGGACTTCGAGGGCCAGGACTTCGGGGGCGGGGACCTCTCCTGACCTCCCCCGGGCGGGTGGTGACCCCGGCCCGCGGTCTCCCCTGCCGCGGCGTCGGCCGGTAGGACGGACGGCCGGACCGGCGGCGAGGGGGGCACGTGCACGGGGGGACGCGGGGGCGCGGCGGGGAGCCGCTGCGCGGTGCACTGCCGGGCTCCCCCGCCCGCGCCGTCCTGGCCCTCGCGCTGCTCCTCGCCGTCGGCTCGGGCGCCGCACACCTGGCCGGCGAGGTGCCGTGGCCCGGGGCACCGGCCGCGGCCGCCGGTGCCCCGGCCCCGGGACGCCCGTCGCCGGGGTTCGAGGCGGCCGGCGCCCCGCTCGGCCGGCCCGCGGACGTCCCCGCCGCCGGGACGTGGGACTTCCTGCAGTACCAGGACGACGGCGTCACCCCGGTCGCCTACGACCCCTGCCGTCCGGTCCACTACGTGGTGCGGCCCGACGGCGCCCCGCCGGGCGGTGACCGCCTGGTCGCCGACGCCGTGGCCGAGGTGTCGGCCGCCACCGGCCTGCGGTTCGTGTCCGACGGGGCGACCGGCGAGGCGTACGCGCAGGACCGGCCGGCCCACCAGCCCGGGCGCTACGGCGACCGGTGGGCGCCGGTCCTGGTCACCTGGGAGACGCCGGAGGAGGACCCCGCGCTCGCCGGGACGGTTGCCGGGCGCGGTCGCAGCACCGCCGTGTCGGCCGGCGGGCCGTGGGTCTACGTCACCGGGGCGGTCACGGTCGACGCCGGGTGGGCCGCCCGCGCCGTGCTGTCCCCCGACGGCCCGGCCGACGTCCGGGCGGTGCTCGTGCACGAGTTCGGCCACGTCGTCGGCCTCGACCACGTCGACGACCCGGCCGAGCTCATGGACCCGCAGAACGACGGGCAGCGGCAGCTCGGCCCCGGGGACCGGGCCGGCCTCGCCGCCCTGGGCCGGGGCGCCTGCGAGCCGGCGCTCTAGACCTGCCGCTCCCGCGTGGCGCGGGCGTACCCGGCGGCCGTGAGCACGTAGCCGGTCGCGACGGCCAGCAGGGCGGCCACCGACGCCCCGTCGCGCGGGAGCAGCACCGCCGCGACGAGCAGCGCCGTCACGTAGGTGACGTTGACCAGGGTGTCGTAGACGGAGAACACCCGGCCGCGGAGGTCGTCGTCCACCGACTCCTGCAGCGTGGTGTCGACACAGATCTTGACGCCCTGCGCGACGAAGCCCAGCACGAGCCCCGCGGCCACGGTCGACGCCGGGGTGAACGGCAGCCCCAGCACGAGCTGCAGCGCACCGCCGAGGGCCAGCAGTCCCGTCGTCCACCCGCGCCGGCCCAGCCGGCGGACCGCCCCCGGCGTGACCACCGCCGCCAGCAGGGTGCCGACCGCCCCGGCGGCGACCGTCTGCCCCAGCCCGACCAGTCCACCCGGGAACAGCCCGTCCGCGGCCGGGAAGCGGTCGCGGTGCAGCAGCAGCGTCATCAGCGTCAGGACGCCGTAGCAGGCCCGGTGGGCGCCGATCGCGAGCAGCGCGGCGGCCACCGGCGGCCGGGCGCGGGCGTGCCGGACGCCGGCCACCATCCCGCGCACCACGCCCCGCGCCGTCGCCCGGTCCGGGCCGGCATCGGGCCCCAGGTCCGCCGGGGCGAACCCGGCGACGGTGGCCGCGGCGAGGAGGTACGGCAGCGCCGCGGACAGCGCCACGGCCGCGTAGACGGCGTCGCCGGTGACGCCCAGTCGCGACAGGCCGACAGCCGCGGCTCCGCCGGCGACCGTGGCCACCGCGCCCCACGTCGTCGACAGGGCGTTGGCCGGGACCAGCGAGGGCTCGTCGGCGGTGTGGGGGAGCCCCGCCGACAGCGCCGACAGGACGAAGCGGGTGACCGAGAAGACCGCCAGCCCCGTGGCGTACAGGGCCGGCCCGGCGGCTCCGCCGAGGACCAGGGCGGCGACGACGGCGACCAGCCCGGCGCGCAGCACGTTGGCCCGCAGCAGCACCTGGCGGCGGCTCCACCGGTCCAGCCAGACGCCGGCGAAGGGCCCCACGGCCGAGTACGGCAGCAGCAGGACGGCGAACCCCGCGGCGACGTCGACCGGCGTGGCGGCGCGCTGCGGGTTGAACAGCACCGTGCCGGCCAGCGACGCCTGGAACACGCCGTCCCCGAACTGGGAGGACAGCCGGGTGAGCAGCAGCCGGCGGAAGTCACCGCGCAGGAGGAGGTGCCGCACCGTCGTGTCGGCCCGGCGCACCGGCTCACCTTAGGACGCGGCTCGGCCGCCCCCTGAGCGCCCGGCTGTTGCACACTGGGATGGATGTCCACGGTGCCCCCGTCACCTGACCCGGAGTCCGGCCGGCCGAGCCGGCCGGGTACGGGCCGACGCCGCGCGGCGGTCCCGCAGCTCTCGACCGGCTCGCTCGACGACGTGGGTCCCGGCTCCCTGCTGGTCGCCATGCCGGCGCTGACCGACCCGAACTTCGCCGGCAGCGTCGTCTACGTGCTCGACCACAACGACAGCGGCACGCTGGGGGTCGTGCTCGGGCGGCCCAGCCAGGTCGAGATCCGCGACGTGCTGCCCGGCTGGTGCGACCTGGCCGTCGAGCCCGGCGTCTTCCACGTCGGCGGCCCGTGCGAGACCGACACCGCGCTGTGCCTGGCCAGCTGGGCCGGCGCGGCGGGAGCCGAGGACGCCGGGCTGCGCCGCGTCGCCGGTGACGTCTACCTCGTCGACCTCGACGCCGACCCCGGCGCGCTCGGCGACGGCCTGGCGGGCCTGCGGGTGTTCGCCGGCTACGCCGGCTGGTCGCCCGATCAGCTGGCCGGTGAGATCGCCGAGGGCGCGTGGGCCTGCGTGCCCGGCACGCCCGGTGACGTGCTCAGCGACCTGGCGGGCTCGGCGCTGTGGCGCGCGGTCCTGGCGCGGCAGACCGGCCGCCTGGCGGTGCTGTCGACCGCGCCGGCCGACCCCTCGGCGAACTGAGTCACCCGACCCGCCGTCCCCGGTAGCCGCGTCCGGCGGGGATCTGGTAGGAAGAACCCCGGAGGGGGCGGTCTGGGGAAGAGGCCGCCCCCTCCCTCCACGTCCCGACCCGGCCGCTGCCGCGGTGCTGGAACGGCCCCGTGCAGGGCCCCGTGCCGAGCCCGGTGAGCTGCTGGAACGGCCCCCTCGCAAGGCCCCGCGCCGAGCGTGGGGGGCGAGGGGGTCCTCCTAGACGCCGACCGCCGCGGCCACGCCCGGGTTGGCCACCGCGTCGACGGTCTGTCCCTCCTCCGGCAGCGCGATCGTCCGCGGCCCGTGGTCGGCCAGCGTCACGGTCACGTCGGCAGCGGCGTCGGCGTCGGTGTCGGCATCGCCCCCGGCGTCGGCATCGGCACCGGCGTCGGCACCGCCGGCCAGGCCGGGCAGCGGCGTCACGTACTGCAGCAGCAGGCCGGTGCTGTCGTCCACGGCCACCGACCAGCCGCTGTCCGAGGCATAGACCGTGGCCAGCTGCCCGTCGATCGAGCGCTGCCCCTCCCACGTGGTGCCGCCGCCGGTGAAGGCACCGGCGTCGTCGGCCTCCGCCGCGCCCAGGTTGAGCACCAGCCGCACGAGCACGTCGGTCAGCGGCACCGCCTCGGTCCCGGTGGCCACCGGCCGGCGCAGGAAGGGGACGTCGGGCAGCCCCGCGGCGGCCAGGGCCGCCGGCAGGCCCGGCAGGTCCCCGAACCAGATCTGTTCCGGGGTGAAGAACACGGTGCGGACGTCGTCGGGGCGGTCGTCGCCGTAGTCGGTCACCGCGCGGGCGCGGCCGGCCGCGCCGGCGAGGTCGACCTCCCCGGTCAGGGTGAGCAGCCCGCCCTCGCCGAAGGGCGCGGTGACGACGACGTCGGCGCCGCCCTCCTCGGTGTTGCCGGCCAGCAGCCCGGCCAGCACCTCGGCCTCCTCGGCCGTGACCGGGTCGCCGGGCTGCCGGTCGGAGGAGTCGTCGGAGCAGCCGGTGAGCAGGACCGCCAGCAGGACGAGCGCGATCGCGAGCAGGCGGCGCGGCATGGCGATCAGCCTAGGCAGGCCGGGCACGGCTCCGGCGTCCCACGCGCGGCGACCGGGGACGGGACAGGGCCCGCCCCCCGAACGGGGAGCGGGCCCTGGGCGGCCCTGCAGGAGCGGCCTTACCGCTCGACGTCGCCGCGGATGAACGCCTCGACCTTGTCGCGCGCCTCGCTGTCGCGGTACTGCTCCGGCGGGGACTTCATGAAGTACGACGACGCCGACAGCAGCGGGCCGCCGATCCCCCGGTCCTTGGCGATCTTCGCCGCGCGGACCGCGTCGATGATGATCCCGGCGGAGTTCGGGGAGTCCCAGACCTCGAGCTTGTACTCCAGGTTCAGCGGGACGTCGCCGAACGCGCGGCCCTCGAGGCGGACGTAGGCCCACTTGCGGTCCGAGAGCCACGGCACGTGGTCCGAGGGGCCGATGTGCACGTTGCCGGTGCCCATGTCGCGGCCGACCTGGCTGGTCACCGCCTGGGTCTTGGAGATCTTCTTGGACTCCAGGCGCTCCCGCTCGAGCATGTTCTTGAAGTCCATGTTGCCGCCGACGTTGAGCTGCATCGTGCGGTCGAGCTGGACGCCGCGGTCCTCGAACAGCTTGGCCAGCACCCGGTGGGTGATGGTCGCGCCGACCTGGCTCTTGATGTCGTCGCCGACGATCGGGATGCCGGCGGCGGTGAACTTGTCCGCCCACTCCTCGGTCCCGGCGATGAAGACCGGCAGCGCGTTGACGAAGGCGACCCCGGCGTCGAGGGCGGCCTGGGCGTAGAACTCCGCGGCCTCCTGCGACCCGACCGGCAGGTAGCAGACCAGGACGTCGGCCTGCGCCTCGCGCAGCGCCGCGACGACGTCGACCGGCGTCTCGTCGGACTCCTCGATCGTCTCGCGGTAGTAGCGGCCCAGGCCGTCGAGGGTGGTGCCGCGCTGCACGGGCACGCCCAGCGGCGGGACGTCGCAGATCGTGATCGTGTTGTTCTCACTGGCGACGATGGCCTCGGAGAGGTCGCGGCCGACCTTCTTGGCGTCGACGTCGAACGCGGCGACGAACTGCACGTCGGAGACGTGGTACTCGCCGAAGCGCACGTGCATCAGGCCCGGCACCGAGGTGGTCTCGTCGGCGTCGCGGTAGTAGTGCACGCCCTGCACCAGCGAGGCGGCGCAGTTGCCCACGCCGACGATGGCGACCTTGACAGCTCCCATGGTCTTCCCTTCTCCCTGGACCGGGTGGTCCTCGTGCTCGGGACCGTTGCGGCCCTGGCGGCGGCTGCCGGTGGAGCGGGCAGCCGGTGGTGCGCTGCCGGCGCTCGGCGCGGCAGTCGTGCTCGGTGGGTGGTGCTGGGTGCGCGGTCAGTCGGGGCCGGACGGCGGCTCCGGGGTCCCGTCCGGGCCCGGGTCGCGCCGCTCGCTGTCGATGAGCTCCGACAGCCAGCGCACCTCCCGGTCGACCGAGTCGAGGCCGTGGCGCTGCAGCTCCAGCGTGTAGCGGTCCAGCCGTTCGCGGGTCCGCGCCAGCGAGGACCGCAGGCCCTCCCGCTGCCGTTCGACGGTGCGGCGGCGCCCCTCGAGGATGCGCAGCCGCACGTCGGCGGCGGTGTGCCGGAAGAAGGCGAGGTGGACGCCGAAGAGCCGGCCGTCGTCGTACGTCTCGGGGCCGGCCTGGCTGACCAGCTCCGCGAAACGCTCCTTGCCCTCCGCGGTGATCGTGTAGACCACCTTCCCGCGCCGGCCGGTGAGCGGCGGTGCGTCGGCCGGCAGCGGCGCCCGCCGGTCGGGCTCGTCGGTGCTGACCAGCCCGGCGGCGTGCAACCGCTTGAGTGCGGGGTACAGCGAGCCGTAGGAGGCGCTGCGCAGACCCCCGAGCACCTCTGCGAGCCGTTTGCGCAGCTCGTAGCCGTGCATGGGGGTCTGCTGCAGCAGTCCGAGGATGGCGAACTCGAGCACTCCGCCCCCCATCGGTCCGTGTCGGTCGATGTATCGAGACGATACATCGGGGGGTGTCGGAGGCCGCAACCGGAGACCGCTCGCGCACCATCGGGCGACCCCCGGCAGGGGCGTTGGACGGGCCACCGCGGTGGCGCACCTGCGTACATTGGCGGCCGTGCCCGGACGCCGCTCCGTCGTGGACTACTCGCTGCACCGGCGGGCCGTCCTCGCGGACGTGCAGTCCGGGCGCACCGGGCTCTTCGAGGTCTGCGACGCCAGCCCGTACCTCACCCGCGCCGCGAGGTACCACGGCCGGCCCACCGACGTCCCCTGCCCGGTCTGCCGCCGTGAGCGCCTCACGCTGGTGAACTACGTCTACGGCGAGTCGCTCGGGCACGTGTCCGGGCAGGCCAAGACCGAGACGGAGCTCGCCCGGATGGACGCCGCGCAGGAGGAGTTCTCCGTCTACACCGTCGAGGTGTGCCGGGCGTGCGGGTGGAACCACCTGGACTCCTCGTACGTCCTGGGGGCCGAGCCGGCACCCGGGCGCCAGCCGCGCCGGGCCCGGCGCCGCGCCGGCACCGACCAGCGGTAGTCGGCCGGCGGGGGACCGCCGGACCGTCCGTCACACACGTCCCAGGGGGACGGCGCCCGCGCGCGTCCTCCCGGGTACACACAGCCGAGAACACCACGCTGGGCGGGACCACGTCCCGCCCACCTACTACCGAGGAGGGGCTGCCTGGTGCCTCCCCACGACGAGACCACCCCGGTCGGACCGCAGGGCCCGCCCCGGCGCCCGCCGGCCGGCCGCGGCCGCACGCCGGCGCGCTCCGGCGGCGCCCGCCCGGGCGGGTCCCGCCCGTCCGGCAGCCGTCCGGCGGGGTCGCGCCCGGCCGGGAGCGGCCCCGGCGGCCCGAAGGCGCGCACTCCCAAGCAGCGCCGCCGTCGCCGGCTGAAGATCGCGCTGGCCACCCTGGCCGGTCTGTTCGTCCTGTTCGGGGTGTTCGTCGGCGTCGTGTACGCGACCACCGAGGTCCCGGACCCGGACTCGGTGCAGAGCGCGCAGACCTCCGTCGTCTACTACGCCGACGGCACCACCGAGATGGCCCGCCTGGGTGACACCAACCGGACCAACGTGCCCCTGACCGAGGTCTCCGAGGGCGCCCGCAACGCCGTCCTCGCCGCGGAGAACCGGAACTTCTATTCCGACCCGGGCATCTCCTTCACCGGGATCGTCCGCGCGGCGTGGAACAACGTCACCGGCGGCTCGACGCAGGGTGGCTCGACGATCACCCAGCAGTACGTCAAGAACGCGTTCCTGACGTCGGAGCAGACCTTCAGCCGCAAGTTCCAGGAGCTCTTCCTCGCGGTCAAGCTCGACAACCAGTACTCCAAGGACGAGATCCTGGAGAACTACCTGAACACCATCTACTTCGGCCGCGGCGCCTACGGCATCGAGGCCGCGGCGAACACCTACTTCGGCGTCTCGGCCGCGGAGCTGACCCCGCAGCAGGGCGCCGTCCTCGCCGTCCTCGTCCGCAGCCCCAGCAACTACGACCCCGAGGGCAACGCCGAGGGTGCGCAGGACCGCTGGGGGCTGGTCCTCGACGCGATGGTCGACGAGGGCTGGATGACGCAGGACGAGCGGGACGCCTCGGTGTACCCGCCGGTGCTGCCGCGCCCGGAGGCCTCCGCGCTCGGCATCCCGACCGGCCCGGAGGGCCTGGTGGTCTCCCAGGCCCTCGCCGAGCTCGAGGGGCGGGGCTACACCGACGAGCAGATCCGCGCCGGCGGCCTGCGGATCACCACCACCGTCGACAAGGCCGCGCAGGACGCCGCGGTGGCCTCCGTCGGCGACGTCCTGACCGACGACCAGCCGGACAACCTCCGGACGGCGCTGGTCTCGGTCGACCCGCGGACCGGCGGGGTGCGGGCGTACTACGGCGGCCCGGTCGGTGCCGGTGACGGCGCCATCGACTACGCCCAGAGCCGCCGCCAGCCCGGCTCGTCGATGAAGCCCTACGTGCTCGCGACGGCGCTGGACCAGGGCATCAGCGTCAACGCCCGCCGCGACGGCAGCTCGCCGCAGGAGTTCCCGGACCGCCCGGGGCTGCCGGTGCGCAACTCCGGCGGCGTCTCCTGCGGGGCCTGCACGCTGATCGAGGCGATGACCCGCTCGCTGAACACGACCTACTACGGCCTGGCCTACGAGGTCGGCCCGACCAACGTGCGCGACACGGCGCTGGCCGCGACCGGCATGCCCGAGACCTGGCCGGCCGTCACCGGCGGCAGCCTCGACGGCAGCCCGACGCTGGCCGACCCGGAGACCGGGCAGACCGGCGCGTCGATCGGCATCGGGCAGTACGAGATGCGGCCGATCGACCAGGCCGTCGGCTTCGCGACCTTCGCCAGCGGCGGCGTGCACCGCGACGCGACGTTCATCAGCCGGGTCACCGACACGTCGGGCGCGGTGCTGCTGGAGAACGGCGAGAACGCCGGCGAGCAGGTCCTGTCGGCCGACGTGGCCAACGACGTCACCTACGCGCTGGAGGGCGTGGCGGACTACTCGCGCCGCTCGCTCGACGACGGCCGCGAGGTGGCCAGCAAGACCGGTACTCAGGGCATCGACGCCGACGACAACTCCGACGCCTGGATGGTCGGGTACACGCCCTCGGTCTCGACGGCGGTGTGGATGGGCAGCGACGGCTACCAGCCGATCCGCAACGCCGACAACCGGATCATCTACGGCGCGGGCCTGCCGGGCGCCATCTGGCAGGAGTTCATGGACACCACGCTGGCCGGCACGCCGGAGGAGGACCTGCCCAACTCGCCGCGCATCCGAGGCGACACGGGCCAGGGCGTGGCCGCGCCGACGACGGCGGCACCCACGACGCAGTCGCAGCCGACCCCGCAGCCGACCACCGCCGCGCCCGCGCCGACCACGCAGGCCCCGGAGCCGACCACGCAGGCCCCGGAGCCGACCACGCCGTCGCCGACCGAGCAGGTGCCCGCCCCGGCACCGGTGGAGGGCGACGCCCCGACCGTCGACCCGAACGTCGGCCTGGGCGGTCAGAACGGCACCGGGGGCGGCACCGGCGACGGTGCCGGTGCCGGTGCCGGCGGCCAGAACGGCGCGCCGCCGCCTCCGACACAGGCGCAACCCACCGGCTGACCCGCCCGGCACACTGGCGCAGGTGAGCTCCTCCCCCACGGGCCCGTCCGCCCCGGCGACTCCGCCGGCGGACGGGCCCGCGGCGTTCCCCGACCCGCAGCCCGCGCTCCCCCCGGCCGGGCGCGGCCCCGACCGGGTGGTGCCCACCTGGGTGGACCCGGTCGCCGCGCAGGCCAGCGAGGCCGTGGGCGGACCCTGGGGGCGGCACGCGGTGACCGGCCGGGCGCTGTTCTGGACGCCGCTGCGCGTCTGCCTGCTCTTCACCACGGCCGTGCTGGCCCTGGCCTGGCTCAAGCAGTCGCCCTGCGCCGACGGCGACTGGGCCGGCTCGGTCCAGTACACGCACTTCTGCTACTCCGACACCGTCCCGCTGTTCGGCATCCACGGCCTGGACTCCGGCGCGCTGCCCTACCTCGACTCGGCCGTCGAGTACCCCGTGCTCACCGGCGCCTTCATGGCGCTGGCGGCCACCCTCGGCCGGGCCTACGACGACCTGGCGGCAGCGGCCGGCCTGCTCCCCCAGGTGCCGCCGGTGCAGGCCTACTACGTGGCCACCTGCCTGCTGCTGAGCCTCTGCGCGCTGGTCACCGCCCGCGCCGTGCTGGGCGCCTCCGGGCACCGTCCGTGGGACGCGGCGATGGTCGGCCTGTCCCCCCTGCTGCTGGTGCACGCCTTCACCAACTGGGACCTGTTCGCCGTGGCCCTGGCCGCCTGCGGCCTGTGGGCCTGGGCGCACGAGCGGCCCGTGCTCGCCGGCGTCCTGCTCGGCCTGGGCACCGCCGCCAAGCTGTTCCCGGCGCTGCTGCTCGGGGCGCTGTTCCTGCTGTGCCTGCGGGCCGGCCGGCTGCGCGCGTGGTTGCGCGCCGCGGTCGCGGCGGTGGTCGCCTGGCTCGTGGTCGACGTCCCGGTGGCCCTGCTGGCGCCGGAGAACTGGTCGCTGTTCTTCCGGCTCAACAGCAGCCGCCCGGCCGACCCGGACACCCTGTGGAACATGGCGATCACCGCATCGGGCGGGACGCTGCTCGACGGGCCGCTGGCCGAGGGCGAGACGCCGGTGGTGCTCAACGCGCTGGTCGCCGTCTGCGTGCTGCTGGTGGTCGCCTCGCTCGGCTGGCTGGTGCTCCGCGCGCCGGTGCGCCCGCGGGTGGGCCAGGTCGCGTTCCTGCTGGTGGCCGGCTTCCTCCTCGTGACCAAGGTGTGGAGCCCGCAGTACTCGCTGTGGCTGCTGCCCCTGGCGGTGCTGGCCCGGCCGCGGTGGCGCTCGCTGCTGGCCTGGCAGGCCACCGAGGCGGTGCTGTGGGGGGTGCGGATGCTCTGGTACCTCGGCACCGACGACCGCGGCGTGGGCACCGAGTGGTTCTTCCTCGCGGTCGGCGTCCGCGACCTCGCCGTCCTCGTGCTCGTGGGCCTGGTGGTGCGCGACGTGTGGGACCCCGACGACGACGTCGTCCGCACGTCGTGGCCCGGCGTCGACGACCCCGCCGGCGGCCCCCTGGACGGCGCGCCCGACGCGGTGACCCTGCGACGCCGGCGGCTCGTCCGGGATCAGGTGACCTGATCGTGGCGCGTCCTCCCTCACCGCCCACCGTGAGGGAGGACGCGCTGCGGTGAGGGAGGACGGCTAACCGAGGGCCTCGCGGACGAGGGCGACCTCCTCCGCGTGCGAGGCGGCGTCGCCCGGCGTCTCCAGGACGACGGGGCAGTCGGCGGCCCGGGCCACCTCCAGCAGCACCTCCAGCGGGATTTCGCCGCCGGTCAGCGGCGCGTGCCGGTCGCGGCCGGAGCCGGCCGGGTCGCGGCTGTTGTTCAGGTGCACCAGGTCGACGCGGCCGGTGACCGCCCGGACGTCGTCGACGGCGGTGGCGAGGTCCCAGCCGGCCGCCCACGCGTGGCAGGTGTCGAGCACGAACCCGGCGCCGAACTCGCCGACGGCGTCCCACAGCCGGGCCACCGCGCCGAGCTCGCGGGCCATCGCGTTGTCCCCGCCGGCGGTGTTCTCGATCAGCAGGGGCAGCGGGAAGCCGCCGTCCTCGGCCTGCCGTACGAACGTCTTGCGCCAGTTGTCGAACCCGGCGGCCGGGTCGTCCTTGGCGAGCACGTGCCCGCCGTGCACGACCATCCCGCGCGCGCCGATCGCCGCCGACGCCCGCGCGTGCACGGCCAGGTTCTTCCGGCTGGGGATGCGGATGCGGTTGTTGGTCGAGGCCACGTTGAGCACGTAGGGCGCGTGCACGAAGACGGCGACGTCGGAGGCGAGCAGGTCCTCGGCGTCCGGACGCGGCGGCGGGGCCTTCCAGCCCTGCGGGTCGCCCAGGAACACCTGGACGCCGTCGGCGTCCATCTCGGCGGCACGGGCCAGCGGGCCACCGGCGTCGAGCTCGTTGTCCTCGGTCAGGCCGGGTCCGACGTGGACGCCGACCGGGTGCGTGCTCACCCCGCGCACGGTAGTCAGGCACGGCCGGCGTCCCCACCCGGCGGCGCTGGTAGCCTCAGAGCTGCGCGTCCGCCCGCCGTCGTCGGCGGGACCGGGCGCGCGACGCGTGTACGACCCTCCTGCTGCAGACGTCCTGCAGCCGCCACAGACCAGAGGAGGTGGGGTTCTCCGTGCGTCACTACGAACTGATGGTCATCCTCGACCCCGACCTGGAGGAGCGCACGATCGCTCCCTCCCTCGACCGGTTCCTGACCGTCGTCACCAACTCCGGTGGCACCGTCAAGACCGACATCTGGGGCCGGCGCCGCCTGGCCTACGAGATCAAGAAGAACGTCGAGGGCATCTACGCGGTCATCGACATCCAGGCCGAGCCCGCCGCGGTCGCCGAGCTCGACCGCCAGCTCAACCTGAACGAGTCGGTGCTGCGCACCAAGCTCATGCGGCCCGAGGTCCACTGAGCATGGCCGGCGAGACCGTCATCACCGTCATCGGCAACCTGACCTCCGACCCGGAGCTGCGGTTCACGCCGTCGGGGGCCGCGGTCGCCAACTTCACCGTCGCCTCGACGCCGCGCACCTTCGACCGGCAGTCGCAGGAGTGGAAGGACGGCGAGGCCCTCTTCCTGCGGTGCAACGTGTGGCGGCAGGCGGCGGAGAACGTCGCCGAGTCGCTGACCCGCGGCTCGCGGGTCATCGTCTCGGGGCGCCTCAAGCAGCGCTCGTTCGAGACCAAGGAGGGCGAGAAGCGCACCGTCGTCGAGCTCGAGGTCGACGAGATCGGCCCGTCGCTCCGCTACGCCACCGCGAAGGTCACCCGGGCCTCCCGCGGTGAGGGTGGCGGCGGTGGCGGCTTCGGCGGCGGCGGCGGTGGCGGCGGTTTCGGTGGCGGCGGCGGGGCCAGCGACCCCTGGTCGACGCCGGCCGGCCCGTCCGACGAGCCGCCCTTCTAGAGCGAGGACCCCCTCGCCCCCACCCCTAGTCGTACCTAGCCGTACCTGGAGAACCCAGTGCCCAAGCCCCCCGTGCGCAAGCCCAAGAAGAAGGTCTGCCAGTTCTGCAAGGACAAGGCGACCTACATCGACTACAAGGACACGACCCTGCTGCGGAAGTTCATCTCCGACCGCGGCAAGATCCGTGCCCGCCGCGTGAGCGGCAACTGCAGCCAGCACCAGCGGGACGTCGCCGTGGCCGTGAAGAACAGCCGCGAGATGGCCCTGCTGCCCTACACCTCGACGGCGCGCTGACCATGAGCACCCAGAAGCTGATCCTGACGCAGGAGGTCACCGGTCTCGGGTCCTCCGGTGACACGGTGGAGGTCAAGGGCGGGTACGCCCGCAACTACCTCCTGCCCCGCGGCCTGGCCATCGTCGCCACCCGCGGTGCCGAGAAGCAGGTCGAGTCGCTGCGCCGGGCGCGCGCCGCCCGCGAGGTGCGCTCGCTCGAGGAGGCCCAGGCCGTGGCCGGGCGCCTCACCGGCCTGACCGTCCGCGTGCCGGCCCGCGCCGGTGACGGCGGCCGGCTGTTCGGCCGCGTCACCACCGCCGACGTCGTCAACGCCGTCACCGCGGCCGGTGGCCCGGAGCTCGACCGCCGCCGGGTGGAGCTGCCCAGCAGCATCAAGACCACGGGCCGGCACACCGTCACCGTGCGGGTGCACCCCGAGGTGACCGCCCAGCTGCCGATCGAGGTCGTCGCCGGCTGAGCGCGCGCGGCCGGCTGACGGCCGCTGTACCGCCCGTGAGGGGCGCCGGACATCGTCCGGCGCCCCTCACGGCGTCCGGGGGTCCTGAGGGGTGTCCTGGGGCCCCGGAGACCGTCGCCGCGGCCGAGGGCCGCCGCCGGCGCCCCTCGGTCCCCCCGCGGAGCCCGTGGGTCCACGGCGGTCGCGCGGGCGGCTGGACGCGGCGCCGTGTCGACACCGGGCGCCGTGTCGGCACCGCCCCACCATCCGCCGGCCGTCGTCCTGTGGACGTGTGACCACCGGTACGGGTGGGTCGGGGTGCGCGACACGCCGGTGCCCGACACCGCGAGTTCTCCGGACTTTCTCCCGTCCACACCCGGTGGGCGGTCTCTGCGCAGGTCAGGCCCCGGAGGAGCACGACGGCCCGTCCCCGTCCCCCGCCGTCTCCACATGTCGACACGCCTGTGTCCACCGACTTGTCCACAAGTTGTGCAGAACGCTCCCCACAGCGGTGTTGGACGCGCCCGGCCGCACTTCCTAACGTCCTCCCCGGCGGTCGACGTCGGCGGTTTCGTCGGCACCCCGACCTAGCCTCGTGCTCGAACAGGCGTTCGAGCGTGCGTGCCAGCAGTCCTGGTGCTTCCCCCACCAGACCCCGGTCAGCGGCCGGGGTCTGTCTGTGGGTGCGCCGGTGGAGAGAAGGAGGGCTTCCCGTGGCGGTGGCCGACGATTTCAGCCGACCGTCCGCGACGGCGCCGGCGTACGACCGGCAGCCGCCGCAGGACGTCGCGGCGGAGCAGTCGGTGCTCGGCGGCATGCTGCTGAGCAAGGACGCGATCGCCGACGTCGTCGAGGTGCTGGCGGGCCCGGACTTCTACCGGCCGGCGCACCAGGTGATCTTCGACTGCATCCTCGACCTCTACGGCCGCGGGGAGCCGGCCGACGCGATCACCGTCGCCGCGGAGCTCAACCGCACCGACCAGCTGTCGAAGATGGGCGGCGCGGTCTACCTGCACACGCTCATCGCCTCCACGCCGACGGCGGCCAACGCCGGCTACTACGCCGCGATCGTCGCCGAGCAGGCGGTGCTGCGGCGGCTGGTGGAGGCCGGCACCCGCGTGGTGCAGCTCGGCTACGGCGCGGCCGGCGGGCGGGGCGACGTCGACGACATCGTCGACCGCGCGCAGCAGGAGATCTACGACGTCACCGAGAAGCGCATGAGCGAGGACTACTCGCGCCTCGAGGACGTCCTGCAGCCGACGATGGACGAGCTCGACGCCATCGCCTCCCGCGGCGGCACCGCCCGCGGCGTCCCCACGGGGATCCGTGATCTCGACGAGCTCACCAACGGTCTGCAGGCCGGCCAGATGGTGGTCATCGCCGCCCGTCCCGGTGTCGGGAAGGCACTGGCCCTCGACACCCCGATCGCCACACCCGAGGGCTGGACGACGATGGGTGCGGTCCGGGTGGGCGACCGGGTGCTCGGCGGGGACGGGCGTCCCACGACGGTCGTCGCCGCCACCGACGTCATGACCGACCGGCCTTGCTACGAGGTGCACTTCTCCGACGGTTCGGTGGTCGTGGCCGACGCCCAGCACCAGTGGGTCACCACCGACCGCGCCGCCCGCCGGCTCGGCGAGCGCGGCGAGGCTCACGTCCGGACGACGGAGGAGCTGGCCCGCACGGTCCGCTGCGCGACCGCGGACCGGCGGCTCAACCACGCCGTGGTCAACGCCGCCCCGCTCGACCTGCCCGAGGCCGACCTGCTGGTGCCGCCGTACGCGCTCGGCGTGTGGCTGGGCGACGGCACCTCGGCCGCGGCGCAGTACACGAGCAACGACCCCGAGATCGCCACCTACATCGAGGCCGAGGGTCTGGTCGTCGTCCCCACCGGGGTCGACCGGCCGTACTCGATGCGTCTGCCCGCCCGTCCGTCGCCCGCCGAGCGGCCCTGCCCGATGTGCGGCCGGCTGTTCGTGCCGAGGACCGCACAGGTGCAGACGTGTGGCAAGACCTGCGGTGGCGCCCTGCGGGCCAGCGGTGGTGTGGGCCGGCAGGCTGCCTGCCCCGACTGCGGCGGCCCGTCCAGCGGGATGGCGCAGTGCCAGGTCTGCCGGGACGACCACGGCACCGTGAAGGGGCTGCTGCGCACGCTGGGCGTGCTGGGCGACAAGCACATCCCGGTCGCCTACCTGCGCGCCTCGGTGGCTCAGCGGCGGGCCCTGCTCGCCGGCCTGCTCGACACCGACGGCACGGTCACCGGGGGTGGGGCGGTGCAGTTCGCCGTCACCAACCGGCGACTGGCCGAGGACGCCCGGGAACTGATCGCGGGTCTCGGTCACCGCGTGCGGATGAGCACCAAGCGGGTCCGGGGCCGGACCGAGGCCTCGTCCACCTGCTACACGCTGACCTTCAGCACCGACGACGAGGTGTTCGCCCTCGAGCGCAAGAAGCTCCTGCACAAGGAGCGCGGTGCCCGCACGTTCACGGCCCGCGGCGTCCGTTTCGTCACGGACGTGCGGCCGGTGGTGAGCGTGCCCGTCCGCTGCATCCAGGTCGACGCCGCAGACTCTCTGTTCCTCGCCGGCCGGAGCTTCATCCCCACGCACAACTCGACGCTCGGGCTGGACATCGCGCGTTCTGCGACGGTGAAGCACCACCTGCCGGCCGTCATCTTCTCGCTCGAGATGAGCAAGCACGAGATCACCATGCGTCTGCTGTCGGCCGAGGCGAAGGTGCCGCTGCACCACATGCGCGCCGGGACGCTGTCCGACGAGGACTGGTCCAAGCTCGCCCGCCGGATGGGCGAGGTGGCCGACGCACCGCTCTACATCGACGACTCGCCGAACATGACGATGATGGAGATCCGGGCCAAGGCGCGGCGGCTCAAGCAGCGCAACGACCTCAAGCTCGTCGTCATCGACTACCTCCAGCTCATGACGTCGGGGAAGCGCGTCGAGAGCCGGCAGCAGGAGGTCTCGGAGTTCTCCCGTGCCCTCAAGCTGCTGGCCAAGGAGCTCGAGGTCCCGGTCATCGCGATGTCGCAGCTGAACCGCGGTTCAGAACAACGGCAGGACAAGAAGCCGATGCTCTCGGACCTTCGCGAAAGTGGATCGATCGAGCAGGACGCCGACATGGTCATGATGATCCACCGAGAAGACATGTACGAGAAGGAATCACCGCGTGCGGGAGAAGCGGACATCATGCTGGTGAAGCACAGAAATGGTCCGACGGCGAACGTCACGGTCGCCTTCCAGGGTCATTACAGCCGCTTCGTCGACATGGCCAACTGAGGCGTGGCCGACTGACGCAGGGCCGGTACCGGCCGGACGAGAGGAGGCGCCCGGGACCACACGGTCCCGGGCCTCTCGTCGTCCCGCCGGTCAGGACACCGGCACCCGGTCTCGTTCGGACTGCGGCCCGGGGCCGAGGGGATCGGCGGATGGCGGGTCCTCGGGCCCTGGGGGCGGCCGCTGCGGATCACTACGGTCATCTGGCACGTCCCAGGACGCCGGGGAGGCCCTGATGCGGCAGTGCAGGATCATCCGCGGAGGCAGCGGCCCGGGCTACCGCGGCAAGCAGGACCTCGACTACTCCACCGGCGTCTCGGCCGAGAGCTGCGGCTCGGAGGCCCTGTGCCTGCACCTCCTGGTGCTCCCGCCCGGTGCCGAGGCCCGGGCCCACCTGCACGAGGCCCACGAGTCGGCGATCTTCGTGCTCGAGGGGTCGACCTCGTTCCGGCACGGCCCGCACCTCGAGCACGTCGACACCGTGCAGGCCGGCGACTTCGTCTACATCCCCGCCGGGGTGCCGCACCAGCCGTTCAACCCGACGGACCGGCCGGCCCGGGCGCTGGTGGCCCGGACCGACCCCAACGAGCAGGAGAGCGTCGTCCTGCTCTGAGCGCCGGTGTTCCACGTGGATCAGCGCTCGGCCGTGCCCCGGCGGTGCGTCCACCTGCGGGAACCGTCCGTGTTTGTGGTGCGGCTCACCGTCGGCTACGAAGGGGCGTCCCTCCCCTCAGCTTGGAGACGCCTGTGCAGCAACGACGCTGGCACCGGATGACCTCGTCGGTCGTCGGTGCGCTGGCCCTCACCGCCTTCTCGGTCACCGCCTCACCCGCGCTGGCGGACGCGCAGAGGCCCGAGCCGCTCTCGGTCTTCCCGTCGGACTCTCTCACCGTCGCCGACCCCGGCCAGGTCACCGGCCGCCGGGTCGCCCTGCCGCTCGAGGGCTGCGGTCAGCCCATCTCCTGCGGCCTGACGCAGCAGCTGAACCAGCTCGACGGCTTCGACCTCGACCCCCGCATCGCCATCCGGTTCAGCGAGCCGGTGGACGACCCGGCACGGGTGGCCGCACGGATCACCGTGCAGGCGGAGGACGCCGGGTGGCGGACCGGCGTCGACCGCGTCGTCTGGGACCCGGAGACCGACACCCTCTACGCCCACCCGGCCGAGCAGCTCGCTCCCGCCACCACCTATCGGCTGCGCGTGCAGGACGGTCCGCACCGGTCGATCCAGGACACGTTCACCACGCTGAGCGCCACCGACGGCCTGCTCGACCTGCGGCAGCAGATCGACAGCGGCCAGGCCTTCACGGCCACGGACACCACCCCGGGCCTGCAGGTCGAGGGCGTCTTCCCGGCGCGCGGCACGAGCGTCTCGCTGGTGCAGGACACCTCCACCACCGGCGCCGACACGACGGCGACCGTGCCCGTGCCGCAGGCGGCGACGGGCGGGACGCTGGTGTTCGGTTCCTTCGAGGCGCCGTCCTGGCTGCGTCCCGACGTCACCATCGAGCAGACGCCGACCCGCGACGCGGGCCCGCAGCCGGTCGAGGCGGTCCGGCTGCCGTTCGTCGCCGTCCTGCCCGAGGGCACCGCCCCGGCCGGCGGGTGGCCGACGGCGGTGTTCGGTCACGGCTTCACCCGCACCGCGGCCGACGTGTTCCTCGCGGCCATCGTCAACGCGCAGAGCGGGATCGCGACCATCGCCACGGACGTCGTGGGTCACGGGTTCGGCCCGGACAGCGCCTGGCAGGTCACCCCGCTCGGTGGCGCGACGACGACGATCCCGGCGTACGGCCGCGGCGTCGACCAGAACGGCGACGGGACGGTCGACAGCACCGAGGGCTCCTCGGCGACCGGCGCCGCGGCCGCCCAGTCCTCGCGGGACGCGCTGCGCCAGACCTCCGCGGACGTCATGACCCTGGTGCGCTCCGTGGGGGGCACCGACGTCGACGGCGACGGGACGGCGGACCTCTCCGGCCAGGGCGTCACCTACTTCGGCCAGAGCTTCGGCGGCATCTACGGGACGATGGTCACCGGCGCCGACCCGACGATCGCCCGCTCGGTGCTCGACGTGGCCGGCGGACCGATCACCGAGATCAGCCGGCTGGGCGTGTTCCGGCCGGGGCTGACCGAGGCGCTGCGGGCCGCGGGCCTGCTCAACAGCGACGACCCGACGCGGAACTGGTTCCAGGAGCAGATGCCGCTGCGGGGCGAGGGCCCGGTGACGGTGACCGTGCCGGGTGCGGTGGCCATCCAGGACTACCTGGCCCGGTCGACCTGGCTGTCGCGTCCGGGCAGCCCGGAGACCTTCTCGCCGCTGATCGCCCCGGAGCGGGCGGTGTTCCAGGTGGCCTTCGGTGACCAGACGGTGCCCAACCCGACGTCGTACACGGTCGTCGACGCCGGGGACCTGTGGTCACGGACCAGCCTGTACCGCAACGACAGGACGCCGCAGGCGGCGACCAACCCGCACGGCTTCCTGCTCAACCCGGTGCAGTTCCCGCTGGGGGCGCTCCCGGGGCAGGCGCAGGTGGCGGCCTTCCTCGGCCGCGGGGAGGTCGTCGACCCCGACCAGGGTGGCGCCGTGTGGGAGGTGCCGATCAGCGACCCGGACCTGCTGCTGGCGCTGAACTTCGACCAGCCGGCACTGCGGCCCTGACCGGACGCCGAACGCAGAGGGGCCCGGGACGACGGTCGTCGTCCCGGGCCCTTCCCCACACCGGCCCCGGTGCAGGGTCCCGCCGCGAGCGTGCGAGCGGTGGGGGGCAGCGGGGTCCTTTCTCAGGCGGCCGTGGCCGCCCGGCTCAGGCGCACCCCGGCAGTCAGCTTCCGCTGCAGCGTGCGGCGGACCTTGGGGGTGCCGGTGGTCATCTCGTAGAGCACTGCCAGCTGCTGGAGCAGGTTGCGGCGGTTGGTGAGCTCCAGCCAGCCGTTGGGCAGCGACAGCCGGATGATCTTGTGCCAGGCCGAGCCGACCTGCCGCGGCAGCGGCGCGGTGTGGTAGTTCAGGCCGTAGCGGTCGAACAGGTCGCGGATCTTCGGCGCGATCTCGGCGTACCGGTTGCTCGGCAGGTCCGGGAACAGGTGGTGCTCGATCTGGTGCGACAGGTTCCCGGTCAGGATGTGCATCGCCCGGGAGCCGGAGATGTTGGCCGAGCCGAGCATCTGGCGCAGGTACCACTCACCGCGGGTCTCGCCCTCGATCGACTTCTTCTCGAAGGTCTCGACGCCCTCGGGGAAGTGCCCGCAGAGGATGACCGAGTTCGACCACAGGTTGCGCACGATGTTGGCGGTGAAGTTCGCCGCCAGGGTGGCGACGAAGTTGGGGCCCGACAGCAGCGGGTGCAGCACGTAGTCCTTGCGCACCTGCCGGCCGATCTTGACCAGCACCTGCTTGGCGCGGCGGCGGAACTCCGGGTCACCGGTCTGCTTCTTGGCGATGACCGCGCCGAGCTCGAGGTCGTAGGCGGCGATCCCGTACTCGAAGAAGCAGGCGTTGATGAAGCTCCACAGCGGCTGACCGAGGTACATGGGGGTCCACGGCTGGTCCTCGTCGACGCGCATGATGCCGTAGCCGAGGTCGTTGTCCTTGCCGATCACGTTCGTGTACGTGTGGTGGAGCTCGTTGTGCGAGTGCTTCCACTGGTCGGCCGGGCTGGCCATGTCCCACTCCCACGTCGTGGAGTGGATCTTCGGGTCGCGCATCCAGTCCCACTGGCCGTGGAGGATGTTGTGCCCGATCTCCATGTTCTCGAGGATCTTGGCGATCGACAGGCCGATCGTCCCGGCGATCCAGGCCGGCGGGAAGCCCGACGCGAGCAGGACGGCGCGGCTGCCCAGCTCGATCTTGCGGTGCACGTCGATGACCCTGCGGATGTAGCGGGCGTCGGACTCGCCGCGGCTGTCGATCACGCCCTGGCGGATCTCGTCGAGCTCCTTGCCGATGAGCTCGACGTCCTCGGGCGTGAGGTGCTCGATGGGGTTGACGGCCTTCTTCTGCAGGACGGTCATGCGGTGCGGCTCCTCGGGTCTCGAGTGGTCAGTGGTCGATGTCGCAGGCGCCGGCGGCGGCGCTGATGCAGGTCTGGACGAGGACGCCGTCGCCGGGAGCGGCGGTGGTCACCTCGCCGGTGCGCAGGTCGCGGACGGCGCCCTCGCGCAGCGGGAGCACGCAGCCGTAGCAGATGCCCATGCGGCACCCGCTGGGCATGAGGACGCCGGCCTCCTCGGCGGCGTCGAGGATCGGGGTGGCGCCGTCGGCCTCGAGCGACGTCCCGTTCCTCGTGAACGTGACCGTGCCGCCCTCGCCGGTGACGAGCACCGTCGGGCGGAACCGCTCGGTGTACAGGCGGTCGGCGAGGCCGGCGGCCGCCCAGTGCTCCTCGAGCGCCTCGAGCATGCCGACCGGCCCGCAGGCCCAGGTGGCGCGCTCGGCGAGGTCGGGGACGAGCTCGGCGATCGCGGCGGCGTCGAGCACGCCGGCGGTGTCGGTGTGCTGCTCCACCAGCCGGATCCGGCCGTCGGCGGCCAGCTGCCGCAGCTCGGCGCCGAAGACGACGTCGTCCGCCGTGGGCGCGGAGTGCACCAGGACGACGTCGGTGAGCTCGGGGTGGTTGCGCAGGATGCCCATGACCGGCGTGATGCCGGAGCCGGCGGTGACGAACAGCGCCTTGGCCGGGCGCCGCTCGGGCAGGCAGAACTCCCCGGTCGCCTGGTCGAGCTGCACGATCGTGCCGGGCCGCGTGCGGCGCACCAGGTGGTTGCTGACCCTGCCGTCGGGGATGGCCTTGACGGTCACGGTGAAGCAGCCGTCGGTGCGGCCGAGATCGGAGGTGATCGAGTACGCCCGCCACATCCGGACGCCCTCGACGTCGATGCCGATGCGCACGTACTGGCCGGGGCGGTGCGGCTGCCAGTCCGCGCCGGGGCGGATGACGACCGTGGCGGCGTCCCGCGTCTCGGGCAGGACGGCCTCGATGCGCCCGCGCAGGTCGGCGCCCGAGCGCAGGGGGTTCACCAGGTCGAGGTAGTCGGCCGGGAGCAGCGGGGTGGTGACGGCCTCGGCGAGGCGCATCGCGCGGTCGCGCAGCGTCCTCAGGGCCGGCCGGGCCGGGGCCGGTCGCGGGGCGGTGGCGGTCATACCTCGATGGTTCCCTGCGTGGGGGGCAATCACCTGTGCTCTGGACGTGAACGTCGCGGCGGATACTGTTCCCGGCGAACAAGTCCGGGTCCGGGGAGGTGGCATGACGCCGGAGGGGACCTTCGCGGCCGACGTCGCGGCGGCGATGCGCGCCGAGCTGCCGTCGGTCGCCACGCAGACGGTGGCCGCGATCGTCGTCGAGGTGCCCAGCTACACCGAGGCCTTCAGCGGCCCGATGGGCCGCAAGATCGAGAACGCCGTCCAGCTGGCGCTCGGTGCCTTCCTCGAGCTCGCGACGGCCGACGGCGACGCCGACGCCAGCCGCCCGATCGGCCCGGCGATCGAGGGGGCCTACGCGCTGGGCCGCGGGGAGGCGCGGACCGGGCGGTCGATGGACGCGCTGCTGGCCGCCTACCGGGTGGGGGCGCGGGTGGCGTGGCGGCACATGAGCGAGACGGCGGTGGCGGCCGGCATGCCCGCCGCGTCACTGGCCCGCTTCGCCGAGCTGGTGTTCGCCTACATCGACCAGCTCTCGGCCGCCAGCGCCTCCGGGCACGCCGACCAGCTGGCCGTCAGCGGCCGGATGCGGCGCCGCCACCTGGAGCGGCTGGCCGAGCTGCTGCTCAGCGGGGCACCGCCCTACGAGCTGCACACCGCCGCCGAGCGGGCGGACTGGACGCCGCCGCGGACCCTCACCGCGGTGCTGCTGCCCGAGGCGCGCGCCCGCGACGCGCTGGCGGTGCTCGACACGCGCACGCTGCCGGCCGGCGAGGACCTGCCCGGCGCCGAACCCTCCACCGAGCGTGCCGTCCTGCTGGTGCCCGACGCCGAGGGGTTCGCGCGGACGGCGCTGCTGCGGTCGCTGTCGGGGCGGCAGGCCGTCGTCGGGCCCGCGCGGCCGTGGCAGGACGCGCGGTCGTCGTACTCGCGCGCGCTGCGGGCGCTGCAGCTGGGGCTCGTCCCGGAGGGCCGGGCCCCCGTGGACACCGAGCTGCGGCTGGCCGACCTGGTCCTGCGTGCCGACGGCGAGGCGCTGGCCGACCTGCGCGCCCAGGTGCTCGCCCCGCTGGACGACCTCGGCCCGGGGCCGCGCGAGAAGCTGCTGGAGACGCTGCGCTCCTGGTTGCTGCACCACGGCCGGCGCGAGCAGGTGGCCGGCGAGCTGTACGTGCACCCGCAGACGGTGCGCTACCGGATGGGCCAGCTGCGCGAGCTGTTCGGCGCCCGCCTCGACGACCCCCAGACCGTCCTCGAGCTGACCCTGGCCCTCGGCGTCCGCTGATCCCGGCGCCGCGCGGTCCGCAGCCGACTCGCACGCGGCTCACAGGGACCTCCCAGCCGGGCCCCCCACGCTCGGTCCCACGGCGGCACCGGTCGGGAGCCGCCGCAGCGAGGAGGTCCGCCATGATCCGCAGCACCGAGCGCGCCACGATCGAGCGGCTCACCCCGGGGCGTCCGGTCACGCGTCGTCCCCCTGCCGCGCGGACCGCTCCAGAGCGCGTCGGCCGGCACGCGTGGGTCCGCACCCCGCGCCGTCCGCTGCCGGGACCGACCGCCGAGGCCGCCGTCGCGGTGGGCGCGACCGCCGTGGCCGCGCTCCCCGGTGCGGTGATCGAGCGGCTGGAGGTCGACGGCTCCGGCCTGTTCGAGGCGCACCTGCTCTCGGCCGACGGCCAGGTGGTCGTCGTCCAGATCGACGCCGACCTCACCGTCGTCGGCTGGCTGGCCGAGGTCGGCTGAGCCCCGCCGGCCTCAGGCCGGGCGCAGGATCGCGACCAGGAAGTCCGACGCCGCGGTGAACGGGTGCAGGTGCCAGCTCGACAGCAGCAGGTCCGGCTCGAACCCGGCGGCGCGGGCGTCGGCGAGGAAGTCGTCGAAGGCGTAGTCGCGGCCGGCGCCGAACCCGACCACGGCCCGCCCGCCGGCCGCCAGGTGGGCCCGGAACCGGCGCAGCACCTCCCGCCGGGTCGAGGGCGCCAGGAACGCGACGACGTTGCCGGCGCAGACGATCGCGTCGAACCGGTCGGGCAGGTCCAGCTCGGCCAGGTCGCCGACCAGCCAGCGCGGGCCCGGGTGGTCCTCCTCGGCCGCGGCGATCAGCACCGGGTCGACGTCGACGCCGACGACGTCGTGCCCCGCCGTGGCGAGGTGGCCGCCCACCCGGCCCGGACCGCAGCCGGCGTCGAGCACCCGCGCCGCCCGCGGCAGCATCGCGTCGACCAGCCGCGCCTCACCGACGATGTCCGTCCCGCCGGCGGCCAGCCGACGGAAGCGCTCGACGTAGGCCGCCGAGTGGCCGGGGTCGGCCTCCGTCATCCGCACCCAGGCACTCGGTTCGGTCACCGGCCCATCGTCGCCGCTCGCCAGTCCGGCGGGTCGCCCGGGTGCAGGGCGGGGTCGTCGGCGGCCAGCGTGCGCACCGGCCCGGGCGGGGTCAGCGGCCCCTCGAAGCGCACGGTCACCCGGCCCAGCCCGCGGCCCCACACCCAGCCGGGCCCCAGCTCGTCGTGGACGACGTCCTGCCCGGGCCACCACCGCCGGTCGGCCGGCGGCTCGGGTTCGGCGGGCTCGTCCGGGACGGCGGCCGTCGCGGCCTCGGCCGGGGTGTCCTCCACCGCGAACAGGTCGCCCTGCGCGTACTGCGAGAGCCCGGAGACACCGACGCCGAGCAGCCGCAGGCCTCCGCCGGTGCCGGCCTCGACGAGCAGCCTGCGGGCGACGGCGGCCACCTGCCGGGCGTCGTCGGTGGGCTGGGGCAGCGTCTGCGAGCGGGTGATGGTCGTGAAGTCGTAGCGGCGCAGCTTGAGCGTCACCGTCCGCCCCGACAGCGCCGAGGCGCGCAGCCGGCCGCCCACCCGGCCGGCCATCGCGTCGATCAGCCGGTTGAGCTCGGCGACGTCGGTGAGGTCGCGCTCGAAGGTCGACTCCTGCGACACCGACTTGGCCTCCCGCTCGGCGACCACCGGGCGGTCGTCCTCGGCCCGGGCGAGCTGGTGCAGCGCGGTGCCGTGCGCCCGCCCGGCCAGCGACACCAGGTCGGTCAGCGACTTGCCGGCCAGGTCGGCCACCGTCCGCACGCCCACGGTGCGCAGCCGCTCGGCGGTGGCCGGGCCGACGCCGCCGAGCCGGGTCACCGGCAGCGGGTGAAGCACGTCGAGCTCGGAGCCGGGCGGGACGACGACGAGGCCGTCGGGCTTGTCCAGGTCGGAGGCGATCTTGGCCATGAGCTTGGAGCTGCCGATGCCCACCGACCCGGTCACCCCGCCGGTGGCCGCGGCGATGCCGGCCTTGAGCCGCCGGGCGAGCGCGGTGACGCCGTCGACGGACAGGTCGTGGCCGGGACCGGCGGCCAGGTCGACGTAGGCCTCGTCGATCGACACGGGTTCGACCAGCGGCGAGAGCTCGCGCAGCAGGCCCATGACGACGTCCGAGGTCCGGCGGTAGGCGCCGAAGCGGCCGCCGAGGAACGCCGTCCCGGGCGGGCAGCGGCGGCGGGCCTCCGCCGTCGACATCGCCGAGCGGGCGCCGTAGGCGCGCGCCTCGTACGAGGCCGTGGCGACGACGCCGCGGCCGCCGGTGCCGCCGACGACGACCGGCCGGCCGCGCAGCGAGGGCTTGTCGCGCTGCTCGACGGCGGCGAAGAACGCGTCGAGGTCCAGGTGCAGCACGCTCGCCTCCCGCCGCACGCCCCGATCATCCCCGGCCGGCCGCGCTCGTCACCGGACCGCCCCGCGGAGGGGAGGCGTGGCGCGTGGCGACGGTGAGCGCGCGGCCTCCGAGGCCGTGTACGACGCCGCCCTGACCCGCTGGCGGGTGCCGGTGCGGTCGAGAGACGTCGTGACCCGCTGGGGCCGAGGTCCCCACGGCGCCGCCGGTGCCGGGCAGGTGGTCACCGGGTTCCTGCGCTGACCGCGGTCGGCACCGGCCGCTCGGCGGCCGCGGGCAGGTACGCGAGCGCGCAGCAGTTCACCGACGAGGTGCTGCGGCCCTTCGGGGCACGGTTCGCGCCGGAGACGCCGTTCCGGCCGGTCCACGTGCGGCGCGTCCACGCCAACGGGGAGACCGTCGGCGTCGTGTGGGACGGCGAGGGCACCACGACGGCGGGGACCACCTACCGCAACACCTACGCCTGGCTCCTGACGCTGCGCGACGGCCTGGTCGTCGACGGCATGGCCTTCTACGACACCCTGGCCTTCGACGAGCTGTGGGCGGGCGTCCGCCCGGACGGTGCCGGGTGACCCCCGGCCCGAGGTGCGGACGGGGCAGGCGACGGCCGGCACCGACGACGTGGACGCCGCGCACGCCGGGAGCCTGGACGCGGCCGCGGCCGGAGGGCGACCATCCGGCATGCGCGTCACACGGGTCATCGCCGACCTCCGGGTGGCCGACCTCCGGGCGGCGAAGGGCTTCTACGCCGACTACCTCGGCCTGAGCAGCGAGGAGTTCGACCTGGGCTGGGTGGCCCGTCACCGCTCCCCCGACACCGGGGCGGAGGTCCAGCTGGTGACGCGCGACGCCTCGGCACCCGAGGACCCCGTCGTCTCCGTGCTCGTCGACGACGTGGACGCCGCACACGCGGAGGCGCTCGACCGCGGCTACGAGATCGTGCACCCGCTGACCACGGAGCCGTGGGGCGTGCGCCGGTTCTTCGTCCGGGCACCCGACGGCACCGTCGTCAACGTCGTCCACCACCCCGACCGGGACGGCGACGGCGGGTCGGCGTGAGATCGGACCTGAGCGTCCCGGTGACCGGGGGCTCGCTCGTGGGGGCCGTGGAGGACGGGACCCACGACGCGGCCGCGCCCCTGGTGCTCCTCCTGCACGGCGGGCCCGGTGCCTCCGTGGAGTCGCTGGCGGGACTGGAGCGCAAGCTCCTCCCTCGCGCGCGGGTGGCGACCTTCCAGCAGCGCGGCCTGGCCCCGTCCACGACCGAGGGTCCCTTCGACCTGACCACCGCCGTCGACGACGTCCGGGCGGTCCTCGACGGGCTGAGGGAACCGGGGGTCGTGCTGGCCGGCCACTCCTGGGGTGCGCACCTGGCCCTGGCGGTCGCCGCCCGCGGCCGGCTCCCCCGCGGCCGGCTGGCCGCGGTGCTCTGCCTGGACCTCGTGCCGGGCGTCACCCGGGGACGGTGGCCTGCCGCAGTTCCAGGCGGCACTGGCCGCCCGCACCCCCGAGGCCGCCCGCCCCCGGCTGGCCGAGCTCGCGCGGGCCCGCGCGGAGGGCCGGGCGGGCGCACGGGAGTTCGAGGAGCTGTACGGCCTGGTGTGGCCGGCCTACGCCGCCTCCCCGTCGGCCCCGCCGCCGATGCCCGCCGTCCGGCTGGACCTCGAGGTGTACGAGCGGCTGCTGGCGGCCGCACTCGGCGAGCTGCCGCGGCTCGAGGCCGCGCTGGCCGGCGTCGCCGTGCCGGTCCTCCTCGTCCGCGGGACCGGCAGCCCGGTCCCCGAGACGATCGCGAGGGGCGCTGCCGAGCGACTGCCGGACGCCGTCGTGGAGGAGGTGGCGGACGCCGGTCACTTCCCCTGGCTGGAGCGGCCCGGTTCGGCCGGGCAAGCGCTGGACCGCCTCCTGGAGCGCCTGCCCGGTCGGTGAGCGTCCTGCGGCGCCGCCTCAGGTGTCGGGCCCGCCGTCGGCCGGGCCGCCGAGGAAGACGAGCTCCTCGGCGATCGCGTCGTCGCGCCAGCGCGCGACCGTCACCATCCGCTGCCCACCCATGAGCTCGCCGACGACGGCCGTCCAGTCCCCCTGGGCGATCGTGACGGGGTGGCCGACCACCTCGAGGTCCGGGTTCTGCTCGACGATCTGGCGGCAGCGTCCACGTGGCCTCGATGCCCTCGGGCCGGTCACCGGTCGACTCCCGCCGCACCGCGTCGTCGGACGGGAGGCGGACGCCCACGGACGCGCCGGGGGTCCTCGTGGCCCCGGGGACGCCGCACGGGCCTGCGGCGCGGCGCGCGCCGGGCTCAGGCATCGGTGAGCGCGGCGGGCGGCAGCCAGTCGGCGTCGAGCAGCTCGGCGATCTCCTGCAGCGAGGAGGTGTCCGCCCCCGCCGTCGACCCGCTGACCGCCAGCCGCTCGACCATCACCCGGGCCACCTGCTCCTCGACCGTGTCCGCGGCGAAGGCCACCCGCCACGGCGAGACCTGCCCGTCGCGGTGGGTGCGGCCGGTGACCTGGCGGGCCTGGATGCCGGAGAAGCGCGGCTGGTGGAACAGGCCCACCCGCGGGGTGGTCGAGGCGATGGCGCCGCCGGGCAGCAGCTCGCCGGCGTGCAGGCTGATCGACGCGGTCACGGTGAACACGCACACCGGCGCCGCACCGGTCTGGAAGCGCAGCCGCTCGGCCTCGACGTCGAACCGGTCCCGGCCGTAGATCGACGCGACGGCGATGCCGGAGTCCAGCAGCGCCTCGCGGATCGGGTCGGCCGCGGTCTCCACGAACTCCACCGACACCGCCACCTGCCGCTCGGCCTCCACCTGGGCGCGCACCCAGTCGACGGTGGCCTGGGCGCGGATCAGCCCGGCCTTCTGCCGGAACCGCAGCAGCGCGGCGCGGCCGCGGGCGCTCTGCCGGGCCCGCCGCGCGAGCTGCATCTCCGCGCGGAACTCCTGCCACCCCGACTCGTAGGCGGCCAGCTCGGCGGGCGTCAGCGCCACCGGGGTCCCGGTCACCGACACCGGGCCCCACGGTGCCGCGCGGTGCAGCATCGCGGGCGGGTCGGCTGGGCCTCTCCCGTCGGCCAGCCAGCCCTGCAGCCGGGCCAGGTCGGCGCGGCGCTCGTCGGCGTCCTCGGTCCAGGCCCAGCCGTAGCGGCCGCGTTCCACGTGGAACCCGTGCTCGGCCAGCTTCGCCGGCAGGTCGGCCCAGGCGCGCAGCGGCTCACCGTGCCGCTGGGCGAACTGCGGGGCGAGGTAGGGCAGCTCCAGCGGCGTGTGCGCCGGGGTGGCGGTGGCGGCGACGACGAAGGGGACGTCCTTCGTGCGGGCGCCTCCGGAGACGGCCTTCCAGTGCTTCCAGCGCTGCGTGGTCGTGTGCCGGACCATGTGTGCCTCGTCGGCGATCACGACGTCGAACGGCAGCTTCGCGACCTTCGCCAGCCGGTCCCAGGTGGTCACGCACCAGCGCAGGCCGCCGTCGCCGAAGCCGGCGATCGAGCGGGTCCAGTGCGGGATGGTAATGGCCGCCGGCCGGTCGGCGACGACGAGCACCCGCTCGCCGCCGCGCAGCTCGCAGATCTCCCGGGCGGCCATCACCGCGGTGCCGGTCTTGCCGACGCCGGGGTCGTCGCCGAGCAGGAACACCCGGTGCCCGGCCGCGGCGGAGGCGACGACGGCCTCGGCGCCGGTGCACTGCTCCTCGCGCGGCACCATCGGCCGGCCCTCGGGCAGCGGCCGCGGCGTCTCGTTGAGCTCGTCCTCGAGGAACCGCTCGAACGTGTACGGCGGCGGGTCGTAGGGCGCCAGCGCCGGCGGCAGTTGCGCGCCCACCCACACGTGCGCCTGCAGGCCGGCGTGCCAGACCGCGCCGGGCGCCGGCGCGCGGAAGGGGACCGCGAGCACCCACACCCGCTCCCCCGGACCCGCGGTGGGCAGGTCGGGCACCGCGGGCCGGCGGGCCGTCGTCCGCCGCTTCGTGGTCCGGCGCTTGGTGGTGGTGCTGGCGGCGCGGCGCCGTCCGGGCATCGTGGGACCTCCCCCGTCGTCCGGGGCACGGTAGGTCGCCGGGGGGCGCGGATCTGGTGGAATCGCCGGGTGACTGCCGAGGCGCCCTCCGACGAGCGGCTGGCGGCGCGGACCGTCGGCGAGTCCGGGCCCCGGGTGGTGTTCGTGCACGGTCTGTTCGGCCAGGGCAAGAACTGGACGACGGCGGCCAAGGGCCTCGCCGACGGACACCGCGTGACGCTGCTCGACCTGCCCAACCACGGGCACTCGCCGTGGACCGAGCGGGTCGACTACCTGGACATGGCGCGGATGGTGGCCGCGGAGCTGGAGTCCTTCGGCGAGCCGGTGACGCTGGTCGGGCACTCCATGGGCGGCAAGGTGGTGATGCAGCTGGCGCTGCGGCGCCCGGAGCTGCTGCGCGCGCTCGTCGTGGTCGACATCGCGCCGGTGGAGTACCCGCTCACCGGCGGCCGCACCGACGACGCCGACGAGGAGGCCTCCCCGTTCGGCGCCTACATCGCCGCCATGCGCGCCGTCGACCTCGGGGCGCTGCAGACGCGGGAGGACGCCGACCGGGCGCTGCGCGAGGCGGTACCCAGCCGCATGGTGCGGTCGTTCCTGCTGCAGAGCCTGGTCCGGGAGGGGCTGGGCTCGGGTGGCGGCTGGCGCTGGCGGCTGAACCTGGAGCTGCTCGAGCGCGACCTCGGTGAGCTGCGCGGCTTCCCCGACCCGCCGCCGGGCGCCGCCTTCGACGGCCCGGTGCTCTGGATCGCCGGCGCGACCAGCCACTACGTGCTGCCCGAGGACCGCGCCCGGATGGACGAGCTGTTCCCCTCGGTCCGGCTGGTGAAGGTGAAGAACGCCGGCCACTGGGTGCACTCCGAGCAGCCGGAGGTCTTCCTCGAGACGCTGCGCCGCTTCCTGGACGTGGTCGAGGCGGAGCGGTAGGGCCGCGACGCGGTGCGGGGAGGCGGAGGGCGGCCGAGCGCGCCGCCTCCCGTCCGGGGAGGCGACCCTCCCGGCAGGTCGGGACGACCGGTCGCCCGAGGACGGATGCGCATGCGGAGCACATGCGGACGCATGCGGTGGACATGTAGGTTGGCTCGCGTGCCGAAGATGCTCCAGGTCCGCAACGTGCCGGACGACCTCCACGCGGCCCTGCGCGCGCGGGCCGCGGCGAGTGGACTGAGCCTCTCGGAGTACGTGCTCCGGGAGTTGCAGACGCTGGCTGCGCGACCCAGCAAGGCCGAGGTCCTCGCTCGCGCGGCGCGACGCGGAGGGCGGATGTCGTTCGACGACGCCGTCGCCGCGATCTCGGCGGAGCGACCGGAGGAGAGGTGATCGTCGCCGACGCCTCGGTCCTCGTACCTGCGCTGGTCGACGACGGCGGGTCCGGAGCCCTGGCTCGGGAGCGGCTCCTCGGCTCCGACGTGCACGTCCCGGCGCTGGCGGACGTGGAGGTGCTCTCCGTCGTCCGGCGCGCGGTCCTGGCCGGTCGGCTCCCCGTCCGGCGGGGCGCCGAAGCCGTGCAGGACTGGAGTGAGCTGACGGTGGAGCGCTACCCGCACCTCCCCCTCCTCGCCCGGGCCTGGGAGCTGCGCGATTCCGTCAGCGCCTACGACGCCCAGTACGTCGCGCTCGCCGAGCTCCTGGAGGTCCCGCTGGTCACGGGCGACGGACGGCTGGCGCGAGCGCCGGGACTGCGCTGCACCGTCGACCTCCTGCACTGAGGACGGGCCCCCGCGGCTCGTCCCCGGCGGCTCCGTCAGGCGAACAGGCCGCGGATGTCGTCGGCGGTGAGCGGCCCGGTCAGCGCGCCGTCGTCGTCCACCACCCGGCTGAACAGGTCGCGCTTGCGCTCCTGCAGGGCCACGACCTTCTCCTCGATGGTGTCCGCCGCCACCAGCCGGTAGACCATCACGGTGCGGTCCTGGCCGATGCGGTGCGCGCGGTCGATCGCCTGCGCCTCCACCGCCGGGTTCCACCAGGGGTCGAGGACGTAGACGTAGTCGGCCTCGGTCAGGTTGAGCCCGGAGCCGCCCGCCTTGAGGCTGATCAGGAACACCGGCACGCGGCCGCTGCGGAACTCCTCGATGCGCTGCTCGCGGTTCCGGGTGCGGCCGTCGAGGTAGGCGTGGGGCAGGCCGTGGGCGTCGAGGCGGTCGCGGACGGTGCGCAGGAACCGGGTGAACTGGCTGAACACCAGCACGCGGTGTCCCTCGGCCACCACCTCCTGCAGGTGCTCGAGGAAGGCGTCGGCCTTGCTCGACGGGATGCCGGCGGAGGCGTCGTCGACCAGCGCAGGGTCCAGTGCCAGCTGCCGCAGCAGGGTCAGCGACCGGAAGATGGTGAACCGGTTCTTCTGCAGGTCGTCGACGAGCCCGAGCACCCTGCGCCGCTCCCGCTGCAGGTGGGTGTCGTAGACCCTGCGGTGCCGGGGGTTGAGCACGACCTCCAGCAGCTGCTCCTGCTTGGGCGGGAGCTCGGCGGCGACCTGCTCCTTGGTGCGCCGGAGGACCAGCGGGCGGATCCGGCGGCGCAGCGTGGCCAGGGCGGCCGCGTCGCCGCTGCGCTCGATCGGCGTCCGGTACCGCTCGGTGAAGCGCTGCGGGTCGGGGAACAGGCCCGGTGCGACGATCGACAGCATCGACCACAGGTCCATCAGGCTGTTCTCCAGCGGCGTGCCGGTGATCGCCAGCTTGAACCGGGCGGGCAGCCGCCGGGCGGCGGCGTAGGTCCGGGCCGTGTGGTTCTTGACGAACTGGGCCTCGTCGAGGACCAGCCCGCCCCACGGCAGCGCGCCGTAGGCCTCCTCGTCCAGGCGCAGCAGCGTGTAGGTGGTGACCACCAGGTCGGCGCCGGCCACCACCTCGGCCAGCGGCACCCCGAGCTTGCGGCCGGTCGACCCGACCACCCGGACGGTGAGGTCGGGAGCGAACCGCGCCGCCTCCCGCGCCCAGTTGGACACCACGCTCGTCGGCGCGACCACGAGCACGGGCGCGGTCAGCTCGCCGGCCTCCCGCGCCCGGCACAGCAGGGCGAGCGTCTGCAGGGTCTTGCCCAGCCCCATGTCGTCGGCGAGCACGCCGCCGAGCCCGGCGTCCCAGAGGCAGGCCAGCCACCGGTAGCCCTCGAGCTGGTAGGGCCGCAGCTGCGCGTCCAGGCCCGCCGGGACGGGCGGCGGGGCGGCCGTGGCCAGGCCGAGCAGCCCCTGGACGTCGCGTGCCCACCGCTCGCTCTGCTCGGCCACCACCCCGAGCTCGACGAGCTCCTCCCACAGGCCGGCCTGGTAACGGCTGATCCGCAGCCCGGGGCGGTCGGCGTCCTGCAGGGCGCGTGCCTCGTCGAGCAGGCGGCGCAGCCGGTCGAACTCCGGGCGGCGGACGTCGAACCAGGTGCCGCTGGGCAGCACCAGGTGGCTCTCGCCGGACGCGAGCGCGGCGAAGAGCAGGGCGAAGGGGACGTCCTCGCCGTCGACGGTGACCGTCACGCCGAGGTCGAACCAGTCGGTGTCCGGCCCGTCGGTGGCCGAGACGTGCACGACCGGCGCCACCCCGGTGTGCCGGTAGTCCGGCGGGTCGCCGGTCACCTCGACGACGACCCCGGCCTCGCGCAGCGCGGGCAGCACCTCGGTGGTGAGGACCGCGGTGTCCGTGCCGCGCAGCTGCGCGGTCGGTGCCAGCCGGCGCTGCGGCGGCGCGGACCGGCACAGCCCGGGCACCCGGTCGACGGCGTCGGGCAGCTGCTGGACCAGCCGGTCCTCCGCCGCCGCGTCCCGCACGGGATCGCCGGCCGCGCCGTCCTCCCCCGCCCCCGGCAGCCGGCGCTCCTCGTCCCCGACGCGGTGGAGCACCCACCAGGTCAGCGAGGCGCGGTGGGCGTCGGCGTGGTCCACCTGCAGGCACAGCCGGGGCGGGAGGACCTCGGGCAGGTCCACCGAGCCGTCGGAGGAGGCCACGGCCAGCGTGCGGCGCACGGCCGGGTAGAAGTCGGTGAGGAACCGGTCGACGTCGCGGCGGGGCACCATCACGGGCGTGTCGCGGAACAGCGGTGCGGCCCGGGGATCGACCCGGCCCAGCGGGACGAGCAGCACGCCACCGTCGGGGACGAGCCCGGCGGGGAGCCCGGGGTCGCCGGCCGCGAGGACGGCGCCGTGCGGAGGGTCGCCCAGCAGCCCGACCTCGGTGGCCGGGAGCAGCAGGTCGTCCCCGCCGGAGACCACGAGGACGGGGCGGATCCGCAGGGCGGTGTCGTCCCGACTCAGGTCGACCGCGAGCCGCGCCGACTCGCCGGCCAGCCGCACCGGGGCGCCGCTCGTCGTCAGCATCGGCACGCCGGCGTCGGCGACCCGCCGCAGGGCCGGCCACAGCTCCGGCCCGAAGTCCTCGAGCAGCACGGGCACCTCGCCGGACCAGTAGCCGTGGGAACCGGCGCCGCCGTCGCCGATCTGGTGGGCGCGGTACAGCGACGTCAGGGCGGCGGCGTGCTCGGGATCGCGACGGCCGAGCGAGCCGTGGTCGAGGGTCCGCCAGGACACCCCGCCGCGGACCCAGCGGCCCCGGGCGCCCGGGACGACGGGACGCAGCCGGACGACGAGCGTGCGGCCGGTCCCCGACACCTCGAACTGCAGGCCGAGGGGCGTGCCCCGCTGCTCCGCCGACGGTGCGGAGGAGATCAGCGGGGCCAGCAGCCGCTCCCAGTCGGGGGTCGCCGGAGCGGCCGTCCGCGGAGGACCGGGCAGCGACTCGCGCACGGCCAGGAGGAGGGCGGCCACGTGCTTGCAGTCGTAGCCGACCGGGCAGCTGCACTCACCCCACCAGCGCGTCGCGTCCCCGTCCCACCCGGCGACGGTCTGGTAGACGCCGCCCCTCCCGGCCACCCGGCCGCCGACCTCGTCCCGGTGGCGGACCACCAGGGACACGCGGCCGGCCTGGGCATAGGGGACGGCGCGCCGGAACGGGGCGTCCCCCACCGAGCGCCGGATGACGGCATCGGTCAGCCGGGGTCGCAGGTCCTCGAACACGGCACCGACGCTAGGCGTCCGGGACGACGCCGGACCCTGTTCCGAGGAATCCGTCGCCGACCTGTGGACGACGGGTCGCCCTGTGGACGAGCCGCCGGCGTCGGTAAGGACCGGTGCGGGTGAGGACCTCGGTGCCGTCCGGTCGCCAGGTGTGCCAGGTGCTCGTCCCGGCGTCCCGGCTGACCGAGAAGCCGCCCTCGTGACAGGCCGTGTGGTGCCGCTCGCAGAGCAGCGCACCGTTGTCGCAGCTCGTCGGCCCGCCGTGCGCCCAGTGCACGACGTGGTGGACGTCGCACCACTCCGGCAGGGCGTCGCAGCCGGCGAAGACGCACTGCCCGTCGCGGATCTCGACGGCCCGGCGGATGGCCGCGGTGGCGGTGCGCTGCGCCCGGCTGACGTCCAGCGGCAGCCCGTCCGGCCCGGTGACGACGCGCACGACGCCGGCGTCGCAGGCCAGCCGCCGTGCTGTCTCCGGGCAGATCGGTCCCGCCCACCCCAGCGAACCTCCGGAGACACCGGCGGCGCCACGGGCGGCGCACAGGGCCTGCCAGTCGATGGCGACCCGCACGTGCGGCCGCTCGCCGCGGACGTCGGGCAGCGAGCCGCCGTCCAGGGCGCCGCGGGCCAGCGCCACGAGAGCGTCGCCCTGGCGCTCCGCGTGGCCGCGGGTGTCGCCGGCCAGGCGGTCGCCGTTCATCAGCGCCGCTAGCGCGGCGTGCAGGTACTCGCCGCCGACGGCGTCGAGGTCGCCGCGCAGGTGCACGCGGCCGTCGAGACCGCTGGCCATGGTGAACCGGCGGCGGACGTCGGCCGCCTCGTCGAGCGTGCCGTCGGGATCGACACCGGCCACCCAGCGGGCCACGCCCTGCGCGGTCTACTGCGGCGCCGTCCGCCGGGCCAGGTCGGCGAGGATGCGGTCGGTCTCGGCCAGCTCGATGCCCGCCTCGGCGGCCTCGGCGACCCGCCCGGGCGTCATGGCCCGGGTGATCACGCGGGCGTGCGTCGCGGTGATCTCCCCGGCGGCGAAGGCGGCGGCCGTGGCCGGTAGCTGCTCGATCCTCCGGCCGGTCGAGACGATCGCCGTCGCCTCCGCCGGTGCCAGCCGGAGGCTGCCGCGTAGCCATGCCGTCATCGAGACCGCGCCGTCGCGCCGGTACGCCTCCCGGCGGTCGGCCGCTCGCACGGCCGACGTCAGGACGGCAGCCACCCGGTTGGCGACGGTGCTCAGCTCGCCGACGAGGTCGAGCACCGCGTCGTCGGACAGCTCCGTGGGGTCGAGCGCGGCGAGGTCGTCGAGGGCCGAACGCAGCTCGGACACGCCCTCGCCTCCTCCCCTGCAGCGACCTGCCGACACCCCGAGACTACGAGTGGGGTACGACAGAAACCGCAGCTCAGAGCCGGGGTCGGCGAGTCTGCCCGTGGGCTGCGAGCCGGCCGGTCGGGAGCGACCGTCGTCCTCCCGTGCGAGCACCGCTGCACGACACCCGGGGGACACGAGGCGCGGCCGGGTGGTCCTCCGACTGCGGACACCCGAGCGCAGTGACGCGCCCCGGGCGACCTGACCCCTCGGGGTGGCAGAGCTGGTCCGGGGCCGCCACGACCTCGTACCGTCCCCACGGCCCGGCGCCGGGCCGCCGGGAGCCCGGCCGGCACCTGTCGGGCACGGACACGAGCACTCGAGGCGGGGACGGACATGACCCAGTGGGACGCGCAGGGCTCCGGTGCCGGGCAGCAGGGCTGGCCCAGCCACGGAGGCGGACCGCCGCAGGGGCCCTATGGCCCGCCACCGGGGTTCCCCGGCCACGGCCACCTCCCGCCCTACGGGTACGGCTACCTCCCACGGCGCACCAACGGGTTCGCGATCGCGTCGATGGTCCTGGGGATCGTCTGGATCTACTGGATCGGCAGCGTCCTGGCCCTCGTCTTCGGCTACGTCGCGCGCAGCCAGATCCGCGAGCGCGGCGAGGGTGGCGACGGCATGGCGATCGCCGGCATCGTGCTCGGCTGGATCGGCGTGGGCGTCCTCGGGCTGGCCCTCCTCGCCGGCATCGCGGCGAACTCCTGAGCCGGCAGCCGTCCGGTCCGTCGCACCTCCGCGGGGACGTCCAGCGCACGTCCGCGGACGGACGTGCGCCGAGCGCCCTTGGAGCCCCGACCCCGGCGCTGCATCCTGGGCCGGTGACCAGCGAGCACGTGCTGCACCGGCCGCACCCGGGGCTGCGCGGGCTGGTCGCGCGGGCCGTCGGCTACCGGCAGGAGGGGGTGCCGCCCGGCGTCCACCGGGGCCTGCCCTCCCCCACGCTCACGCTCGTCGTCACCCTCGACGACCCGCTCGACGTCGCCGCCCACCCCGACCCCGCCCAGGCGCCGGACCGCTACGACGCCCTGCTCGGCGGCCTGCACACCACCCCGGCGCTCCTCCGCCACCCCGGCCGCCAGGCCGGCCTCCAGCTCGACCTCACCCCGCTCGGTGCCCGGCGGCTGCTCGGCGTGCCGGCCGGGGAGCTCGCCGCCCTGGACGTCGACCTCGCCGACGCCCTCGGGCCGGTCGGCACCGAGCTGGTCGACCGGGTGCGCGCCGCCGACGGCTGGGCGGCCCGCCTCGCCGCCGCCGAGCAGGTCCTCCGCCGCGTCGCGGGGGACGGCGGGCCCGCGCCGGAGGTCGCCGAGGCCTGGCGGCTCACCCTGGCCGGCGGCGGGCGGCTGCGGGTGGCCGAGCTCGCCCGCCGGGTGGGCTGGTCCGAGCGCCACCTCACCGTCCGCTTCCGCGCCGAGACCGGCCTCGGCCCCAAGGAGGCGGCCCGGGTGGTCCGCTTCGACCGCGCCCGCCGGGTGCTGGCCGCGCGCGTCACGTCCGGGCGCCGCCCCGACCTCGCCGGCCTCGCCGCCGCGGCCGGGTTCGCCGACCAGGCCCACCTGACCCGCGACTGGCGCGCGTTCAGCGGTCTGCCGCCGCTGCGCTGGCTGGCCGCGGAGATCGGGTTCGTCCAAGACGGCACCCCGCCCGGCGCGGCAGGGTCGGCGGCATGACCGCGACACCGGACCGCACCCCCGCCCCCACCGTCTGGCCCGCCTTCCGCGCCACCGACGCCCCCGCCCTCATCCGCTGGCTGGTCGACGTCCTCGGCTTCGAGGAGACCCTCGTCGTCCCCGACGGCGACCTGGTCGGCCACGCCGAGCTCGCCTGGCCGCCCGGCGGTGGCGTGATGCTCGGCTCGGTCCGCGAGGACGGCGGCTGGCCGGTCCGGCCCGGCGCCACCGGCGCCTACCTGGTCACCGACGACGTCGGCGGCGTGTGGGCGCGGGTGCAGGCGGCCGGCGCGGAGGTCACCCGGCCGCTGCAGGAGACCGACTACGGCGCCCGCGAGTTCTCCGTGCGCGACCCCGAGGGCAACAGCTGGAGCGTCGGCGACTACCGCGGGGCGCCGCGGCCGTGACGCCCGACGACGTCCGCGGCCTGGCCCTCGCTCTCCCGGAGGTCACCGAGGCCGACCACCACGGCCGCCCGTCCTTCCGGCTGGGCGGCAGCGTCCTGGCCACCCTGTGGGACGACGGCGCGCTGCACGTGCTCGTCGGGGAGTCGGAGGCGCGGGCCGCGGAGGGCGGCGCCTGCTCGCTGCTGTGGTGGGGACGGCGGCTCTCCGGCGTCCGCGTCGACCTCGCCGCCGCCGGCGAGGACCTGGTCGCCGACCTGCTCCAGGAGGCCTGGACCCGGCGCGCGCCGGCTCGGCTGCGGAGGGCGGGTCCGCCCTCGGCTTGACACGAGACGCCACCGGTCGAAACCCGGAGGGCTGCTGTCGTCCCGTGCCCGAGGTGTCCCCGTGCGGTTGTCCGCCCCCTCCGTCCTGCTCTCCCTGCCGCTGCGCGTCAAGGTGCTCACCGCCGTCGCCGTGGCCTGCGTCGTGGCGCTCGTCGTCGGGCTGCTCGCCCTGACGCAGCTGGCCGCGCTGGCCGAGCGCAGCGAGGAGGTGCACGACGAGGCGCTCGTGCCGTCGATGCAGCTGGCCGAGATCCGGCGGGCCTTCCTGCAGACCCGGGTCGACGCCCTCGCCGACGAGGTGCTGCCCAAGGGCGCCGAGGACGTCGAGCACCAGGCCTACCTCGCCGACGTCGAGACCATGGAGGCCGCCGTCGCCGCCTACGCCGGCGGCAGCACCCTGACCGACGACCAGCGGGAGGACGTGGACGTCCTCACCGAGTCGTGGCAGACCTACGAGCAGATCGTCGGCGGCGACCTGCTCGTGCTGGCCCACACCCCCGGCCGGGTGCAGGACTTCCTGACCCTGCGGACCACCCAGGTCAAGCCCGCGGCCGTCGCGCTCAACGAGGCGCTGACCCGGCTGGAGGAGGCTGAGCGGGCCAACGCCGCCGCCACCATCGCCGACGCGAAGGCCACCCACGCGCACGCCCGCACGCTGGTCTGGGTGGTCCTGGGCCTCGGCCTGGCCGCCGCCCTGGCGCTGGGCTGGTCCGTCGCCCGGCTCGTCGTCCGCCCGGTGACCGCCGTCCGCGACGGCCTGGTCGCCATGGCCGCCGGTGACCTCACCACCCGGGTCGAGGTCTCCGGCAGCGACGAGGTCGGCCAGATGGCCGGCGCCCTCAACGAGGCCGCGCAGAGCCTGCGCACCACCGTCGCCTCGACGGCCGAGTCCGCCGCCGCCCTCGCCACCGCCGCCCGCGACCTCAGCGGCTCCTCGGAGGTCATCGCCGGCAGCGCCGAGGAGGCCGCCGCCCAGGCCGGCGCCGTCGCCGCGGCCGCCGAGCAGATCTCCTCCAACGTGCAGACCGTCGCCTCCGGGTCGGAGGAGATGGGCGCCTCCATCAACGAGATCGCCCAGAACGCCTCCGAGGCCGCCCGCGTCGCCGGGTCCGCCGTCCAGGCCGCCGAGCAGACCACCCAGACGGTCGCCAAGCTCGGCGCCTCCTCCCAGCGGATCGGCGAGGTGGTCAAGACCATCACCTCGATCGCCGAGCAGACCAACCTGCTGGCGCTCAACGCCACCATCGAGGCCGCCCGCGCCGGCGAGGCCGGCAAGGGCTTCGCGGTCGTCGCGAACGAGGTCAAGGAGCTGGCCCAGGAGACGGCCAAGGCCACCGAGGACATCGCCCGCCGGGTCGACGCCATCCAGGCCGACACCGCCAGCGCGACCACCGCGATCAGCGGGATCGCCGCGATCATCGGCCAGATCAACGACTTCCAGCTCACCATCGCCTCGGCGGTGGAGGAGCAGGGCGCGACGACGGCCGAGATGAACCGCAGCGTCGCCGAGGCCGCCACCGGCAGCGGCCGCATCGCCGGGACCATCAGCGGCGTCGCCCATGCCGCGTCGGCCACCACCGCCGGCGTCGCGCGCACCCGCACGGCGGCCGAGGAGCTGGCCCGCATGTCCGGCGGGCTGCAGGAGCTGGTGCAGCGCTTCCGCTACTGACCCGACCGCCGGGCACGTCCGCGGACGTGCCCGGCGGCGGGCGGCGGCAGGGGACGACGGGCGTCGCGGACCATCCACGGGGAGGTCCGCGGCGCCCGTCGGCGTTCCCGGGTCCCTGGCTAGAGTCGGTCCCCGGCCCGGCCCGGCGGCGGGCCCGGTCCAGCGGCGGACGGGAGGAGAGCCGATGACGGCGCCCTCCCCCGGGTGGCCGCGGCCGGTGCCGCTGGTCGGTGACGCGACGTCGGCGGCGCAGCGCGCCGGGGACCCCGCCGGCTGGGCCATGCCCCAGGACCGGGACGGCCTCTACGCCGTGGTCGCCGCCCGCCGCGACGTCCGCCGCTACCGCCCCGACCCGGTGCCCGACGACGTCCTGCAGCGGGTGCTGGCCGCCGGGCACGCCGCGCCGTCGGTCGGGCACAGCCAGCCGTGGCGCTTCGTCGTCGTCCGCGACCCTGCCACGCGCGACCGCGCCGCCGTCCTCACCGACCGCGAGCGGCTGCGGCAGGCCGCCCAGCTCGAACCCGACGCGGCCCGCCGGCTGCTGGACCTGCAGCTCGAGGGCGTGCGCGAGGCGCCGCTCGGGATCGTCGTCTGCTGCGACCGGCGGACGGCGGCGGCCGGCGTGCTCGGGCGGGCCACGTTCCCCGATGCCGACCTGTGGAGCTGCGCGGCGGCGATCCAGAACCTGTGGCTGGCCGCCCGCGCCGAGGGCCTGGGCATGGGCTGGGTGACGCTGTTCCGCCCCGAGGAGCTCGCCGGGCTGGTCGGCCTGCCCGACGGCGTGGCCACGCTCGGCTGGCTGTGTCTGGGCTGGCCCGACGAGCGCCCGCCCGCGCCGGGCCTGGAGCGGGCCGGCTGGTCGCGGCGGCTGCCGCTGTCGGCCGTCGTCGTCGAGGACCGCTGGCCGGCCGACGACGGCGGCCCGGCCGCTCCCCCGTCGCACCTGCGCGCGCCCGGCCGCGAGGCGGTCGTGGCCACCCGCGACCAGGCCGACCGGCTGCTCACCCCGCCGGGCTCCCTCGGCGTCCTCGACCGCGCGGTGGACCGGGTCGTGGCCCTGGGCCGGGGCGGGGTCACCGGCGGCACGCTCGTCCTCGCCGCCGCCGACCACCCGGTCGCCGGGCTCGGCGTCTCCGCCTACGAGGTCCGGGTCACCCGCGACGTCGCCCGCGCGGCGCTGGCCGGGGTGTCGGTGGGCGCGACCGCCGCCGCTGCGGCCGGGCTGGCGACCGTCGTCGTCGACGCCGGGGTGGCCGGCGACCCGCTGCCCGGCGCGGTCGACGCCCGCCCGGCCGGCCCCCGCGGCGACCTCGCCTCCTCCCCCGCGCTGACCGCCGCCGACGTGACACGGCTGCTGGACGCCGGGCGGGCCCTGGGCGCCGCCCGGCCCGGGCTCACCGCCCTGGGCGAGGTCGGCGTCGGCAACACCACCGTCGCCGCCGCGCTGGCCGCCGGGCTGCTCGGCGCCGACCCCGCGGAGGTCACCGGCCTCGGCGCGGGCGCCGACAGCGACGTGCTCGAGCGCAAGCGCGCCGTGGTCGCCGCCGCCGTGGCCCGCGCCGGCGGCGGCCTGGACCCCGCCCGCGCGCTCGCCGAGCTCGGCGGCCCGGAGCTGGCCGTGCTCGCCGGTGTGGTGCTCGGCGCCGCGGAGGCCGGCACCGCCGTGGTGCTCGACGGGTTCGCCGTCTCGGTGGCCGCGCTGGCCGCCGTCCTGCTCGAACCCGGGGCCCAGGCCTGCCTGGTCGCCGGGCAGCGCAGCCGCGAGCGCGGGCACGACCTGGTGCTGCAGGCGCTGGGGCTGGAGCCGCTGCTGGACCTGCGGCTGCGGGCCGGGGAGGGCGCCGGCGCCGCGCTGGCCGCCGGGCTACTGCTCGACGGCCTGCGGGTGCGCCGGTCCACCGCCCGGGTGGAGTGAGCTCCCGGGTCGCCACCGCGGGGGGCGGCGGGCCAGGATCGACGCCGTGACCGATCCCCGTGCCGGCCAGCCCGCGACCCCCGCCGACCTGGTCGACGTCGCCTCGCTGGTGACCGCCTACTACACGCTGGTGCCCGACCCGGCCGACGCCGGGCAGCGGGTGTCGTTCGGGACCTCCGGGCACCGGGGGTCCTCGTTCGACACCGCGTTCAACGAGGCGCACATCCTGGCCACCACGCAGGCCATCTGCGAGTACCGGGCGCAGCAGGGGTACGACGGCCCGCTGTTCCTCGGCCGCGACACCCACGCGCTGTCCGAGCCGGCCTGGGCCAGCGCGCTGGAGGTGCTGGCCGCCAACGACGTCACCGTGCTGGTCGACGCCGCCGGCCGGTACACACCCACCCCGGCGGTCAGCCACGCGATCCTCACCGCCAACCGCGGGCGGACCTCGGGGCTGGCCGACGGCATCGTGGTCACCCCGTCGCACAACCCGCCCCGCGACGGCGGGTTCAAGTACAACCCGCCCTCGGGCGGCCCGGCCGACACCGACGCCACGAAGGTCATCGCCGACCGGGCCAACGAGCTGCTCGCGGCGGGGCTCGACGGCGTCCGGCGGGTGCCGTTCCCCCGGGCGCACGCCGCGGCGCAGCGGTACGACTTCGTGGGCACCTACGTCGACGACCTGCCGGCCGTGCTCGACCTCGACGTGGTCCGCGACGCCGGCGTGCGGATCGGCGCCGACCCGCTGGGCGGCGCGTCGGTGGACTACTGGGCGGCGATCGCCGAGCGGCACCGCCTCGACCTCACCGTGGTCAACCCGCTGGTCGACCCCACGTGGCGGTTCATGACGCTGGACTGGGACGGCAAGATCCGGATGGACTGCTCGTCGCCCTCGGCGATGGCCTCGCTGATCGGTCGCCGTGCGGAGTTCCAGGTCGCCACCGGCAACGACGCCGACGCCGACCGGCACGGCATCGTCACCCCCGACGCCGGGCTGATGAACCCCAACCACTTCCTCGCCGTCGCCATCTCCTACCTCTTCGCGCACCGGCTGCAGTGGGGCGCCGACGTCGCCGTCGGCAAGACGCTGGTGTCCTCCTCGCTCATCGACCGCGTCGTCGAGGGGCTGGGCCGGCGCCTGGTGGAGGTGCCGGTCGGGTTCAAGTGGTTCGTGCCCGGCCTGCTCGACGGCACGGTCGGCTTCGGCGGCGAGGAGTCGGCCGGGGCGTCGTTCCTGCGCCGCGACGGCGGGGTGTGGACGACGGACAAGGACGGCGTCCTGCTGGCCCTGCTGGCCAGCGAGATCCTGGCGGTCACCGGCAGCTCGCCGTCGCAGCTGCACGCCGAGCTGGTCGCGCGGTACGGGGAGTCGGCCTACGCCCGGGTCGACGCACCCGCCAGCCGCGAGCAGAAGGCGGCGCTGGGCAAGCTGTCGCCGTCCGACGTCGGCGCCACCGAGCTGGCCGGCGAGCCGATCACCGCGAAGCTGACCGAGGCGCCGGGCAACGGGGCCTCGCTCGGCGGCCTCAAGGTGGTCACCGAGAACGCCTGGTTCGCCGCCCGGCCCTCGGGCACCGAGGACGTCTACAAGGTCTACGCCGAGTCGTTCAGGGGCCCCGACCACCTGGCCCGCGTGCAGGAGGAGGCCCGCGCCGTCGTCGGCGCCGCGCTCGGCGGCTGAGCGCGGCCGGTCAGCCGCCGACGAGGACGCCGCCGAGGTACATCCCGACCGGCACGAGCACCGCCGGGGCGACCAGCAGGACGACCCGCCACGCGCCGGACGACACCATGTCGGCTCCGGTGCGGGGGTCGATCACGGCGTCCGTCCCGTCGTCGCGCCGGGAGGCCCGCACGCACAGCGCGGCGACGGCCGCCACCAGCACGACGGCGACCGCCGTCTGCACCCCGCCGGGCAGGCCGAGGACGCCGGCGCTGCCGGCGCCGAGGGACCACAGCCCGTCCCCGAGCAGGAAGAAGGCCGCAGCTCCGAGGACGGCGACGAGCAGCTCGCCCCGGCCCAGGCCGCGGAACAGCAGCGTCCAGGTGCGGACGCGGGAGAGGCCGAGGGCGTCGGCGATCCGGTCGGCGTAGTCCTCCGCGGGGCCGAACGCCTCCGCGGGCGCCTCGCCGGTCTCGGCGACGTGGCTGTGCACCTCGGCCAGCACCTCGCCGATGCGCGCTCCGGGGACCTCGCGCAGGCGCAGGGCGAGCAGCAGGTCGTCGCACCACGCCCGGTCGGCCTCGCCCAGGGCAGCGGACACCGCGGGCTCCTCAGGGGACGGGGGTGGGGGTGGACAGCAGGCCGGCGGCCCGCTGGGTGAAGACCTGCCACTGCTCGGTCCGTTCGCGCAGCGAGCGCGCCCCGGCCTCGGTGAGGGCGAAGAACTTGCGACCCGGTCCGCCGTCCCCGGCGCTCCAGGAGGAGGTCAGGGACCCCTCGGCCTCCAGCCGGGTCAGGATCGGGTAGAGCGTCCCGCCCTTGATCGAGCCCAGGCCGGCGTCGGCCAGCCGCCCGGCGATCGCGTACCCGTAGGTGGGGCCGTCGGCGACGATCCGCAGGACGCACAGCGACAGGACGCCGCGCAGCCACTCGCCGGGCCACCGGTCCTCCGTCACGAGTGGGCAGTACGGCTGACTAGTCAGCCGCACGAGATACCGGACGGGGCACGGCGGCCCCGGCCGCGACGACCGCGCCGGCGCTCGCCCGAGGTCTCCCCGGCGGGCCGCGGACGCGGTCCGGGGGCACGATCAGGCGCATGAGCGACACCGGCGTCGACGTCGTCCCCCTGGTGCGCGAGCTGGTCGGCCGCGCCACCGTCTCCGGCGACGCCGCGGCCCAGCAGGACCTGCTCGGCATCCTCACCGAGGTGCTGCAGGAGCGGTCGCCGCACCTGCTGGTCACCGAGGGCCGCGACCCCGACCACCCGTGGCGGCTGCTGCGGACGCCCGCCGACCCCGGCCGGCGGCAGCTGCTGCTGGCCTGCCACGTCGACACCGTCCCGGTGCCCGACGCCGGCGCGTGGGCACGGGACCCCTTCGGCGCCGAGCTCGACGGGGGCCGGGTCTGGGGGCGCGGCGGCAGCGACATGAAGGCCGGGGTGGTCGCCGCCGTCGCCGCCCTCGCGGCCGCCGACCCGCAGACGCCGGTCGCCCTGCTGCTCACCAGCGACGAGGAGATCGGGTCTCAGGGCGCCGCCGCGGCCGCGGCCGCCGTGGCCGACCTGCCGGTCGGCGCGGTGGTCGTCCCCGAGGCCACCGGGAACCAGGTCGTGCTCGGCCACAAGGGCGCCCTGTGGCTCGCCGTCCGCACCGCCGGGCGGGCCGCGCACGGCAGCACCCCCGAGCGCGGGCACAACGCGGTGCTCGACCTGGCCGCCGTCCTCGCCCGGGCCGGCTCCGCCCTCCCCTTCCGCACCCACCCGTTCCTCGGCACCGAGACCTGGAACCCCGGGGTCGTCTCCGGCGGCACGGTGCCCAACGTCGTCCCCGACCGCGCGGAGGTGGTCGTCGACATGCGCACGGTCACCGAGGGCGGTGACCTGCTGTCGTGGTGGCGCGCGCAGCCGGAGGTGGCCGACGTCGAGGTGCGCGTGGACCTGCCGCCGGTCGGGACGCCGGCCGACGACCCGTGGGTGGCCGGCCTGCCCGCGCCGGTCCTCTCCACGCCGGCCACCTACTTCACCGACGCCTCGGTGCTGGTCCGGGTGGTCGGCGGCGCCCCGGTCGTCGTCTGGGGCCCGGGCACGCCCGCGGTGATGCACGCGCGGGACGAGTACGTCGAGCTCGCCGAGCTGGAGCAGGCCGCGGCCGCCTTCACCGACGTCGTCGGCCGCTGGGACGGCGGGTCCGGCCCGGACGGGGGCTGACCCGTCCGGGCGAGCCACACGGCTCGGTGACGGGGTCGCCGGCGACGCCGTCGGCAGACTGTCCGGCACGACCGGGCAGCCCCACGAGCAGGACCGGGAGGGCGTCCCCCCGGGGACGGCGAGCGGGCCGGCGGCGCGGCGTTCGCGCGCCTGCCGGCCACAGTCGGCTGGGCGTCCACGGTCGGCTGGGCGTCCACCGGCCGCTGACGCGGCCGGGGTCGGCGGCGCCGGACCTCACCGGCGACGGGTCTTGTCGGCGTACATCGCCGCGTCGGCCTCGCGGACGACCGCGTCCTGCGCGTGCTCGGGGTCGCTCCCGCCGTCGATCGAGCCGATGCCGATGCTCAGCCCCACCTCCACGGTCGTCCCGGCGGGGGTGAGGGTGCGCGGCAGCACCTCCCGCAGCCGTGCGGCGAGGCGTTCGGCGTCGGCGCGCTCGGTGTTCTCGCAGACGACGGCGAACTCGTCGCCGCCCAGCCGGGCCGCGGTGTCGCTGGCGCGCAGCACGCCGGTGAGCCGCTCGGCCACCGCCACGAGGACGGCGTCGCCGGTGGGGTGACCGTGCTCGTCGTTGACCGCCTTGAAGCCGTCGAGGTCGAGCACCAGCACGCAGGTCGGTGTGTGCTCGCGGTGGCCCCGCTCGAGCGCGTGTCGCAGCCGGTCGCGGAACAGCAGCCGGTTGGGCAGCCCGGTGAGCGGGTCGTGCGCCGAGAGGTGGAGCAGCCGCGTCTCCAGTGCCTTCCGCTCGGTGACGTCCTCGACCACCATCACCAGGTGCGGGGACCGGCCCTCGGCCGCGCCGTCCACCCACGACGACGTCACCTGGACCGGGACCGTGTCGCCGTCGGGGCGCCGCATCCGGGACTCGTGCCGCATCCGGCCGTGGCTCACCTGCAGTTCGCGGCACGCGGCCGTCGCGCCGGCCAGGTCGTCGGGGTGGGTGAAGGCGAACAGCGTCGCGCCGCGCAGCTCCTCCGCGGGGACGCCGAGCAGCTCACCCAGGGCGTCGTTGGCCGCGATGACCACCCCGCTGGGCGTGGCCAGGGCGACGCCCATGGGCGAGTTCGTGAAGGCGCTGCCGACGTCGGCGGGCGGCAGGACGCCCACGGCCTCGCTCTCGAACACGGTCCACTCCGTTCCTCCCCCACCCACGATCAGGAACCCGGGACGGCGCCCCGGTCATCCCTCCATTCCCGCTCGGGTTCCACGTGGAACCTGGCGTCGGGGCAGGATGGGGAGCGGGCGCGGGGATCCGCGCAGGTGACGAGGAGGACAGCCGTGCCGACCGACTTCGACCTGGTGCTCCCGGCGGCCGTCGACGTCCGCGAGGTGGGCATGCGCGACGGCCTGCAGCTGGAGGCGCCGGTTCCGCTGGAGGCCAAGCTCGCCATGCTGGAGGCGCTGGTGGCCACCGGCGTGCGCCGCATCGAGGTGACGTCGTTCGTCTCGCCGAAGGCGGTCCCGGCACTGGCCGACGCCGACCGGGTTGCCGCCGAGCTGTCCCGGTGGCCGGGCGTGCACTGGTCGGCGCTGGTGGCCAACCCCCGCGGCGCGGTCCGCGCGGTCGACGCCGGCCTGGCCGACCTCGAGCTGGTCGTCTCGGCCGCCGACGGCCACAGCCGCGCCAACGCCGGCCGCTCCACCGCCGAGGCGCTCGCCGGCGTCGGGGAGGTCGCGGCCCTCGCGCACGGGGCCGGCGGCTCGCTGGAGGTCGTCGTCGCCACGGCCTGGGACTGCCCGTTCGACGGGCGCACGCCGATCGCGCGCACCGTCGACGTCTGCCGGGCGGCGGTCACCGCCGGCGCCGACGCGCTGTGCCTCGGCGACACCATCGGGACGACGACGCCGGCGCGGGTGGTGCGGCTGCTCGACGCCGTCCGCCGGGCCTGCCCCGGGACGCCGGTGGCCGTCCACTTCCACGACACCCGCGGCACCGGGCAGGCCAATGCCCTGGCCGCCGTGCAGGCCGGCGTGACCCAGCTCGACGCCTCGATCGGCGGGCTCGGCGGGTGCCCGTTCGCACCCGGCGCCAGCGGCAACATCGCCACCGAGGAGCTCGTCTACTGGCTGGAGGAGTCCGACGTGACGTCCGGGATCGACCTCGACGCGCTGCTGGCCGCGGCGCGGGTCACCGAGCAGGCCGTGGGCCACGAGCTGCCGAGCTCGCTGTACCGGGCCGGGGGCCGCTCGGTGCCGCGCGCCGCCGCCGGGAACCCGGCGCCGGTGCCGCGCGCCGCCGCCGGGAACCCGGCGTGAGCGACGACGGGCCGCGCGAGGCGGTCGACCCGCAGGTCATGCGCGACGTCCTCGGGCACTTCGCCTCCGGCGTCACCGTGGTGACGGCGAGCACCGGCGAGGACCCGATCGGGTTCACCTGCCAGTCGTTCAGCTCCCTGTCGCTCGACCCGCCGCTGGTGGCGCTGGCGCCCGCGCGCACCTCGACCACCTGGCCCTGGCTGCGCGACATCGGCCGGTTCTGCGTCAACGTGCTCGCCGAGGACCAGTCGGGGCTCTCGGCGACCTTCGCCCGCTCGGGCACCGACAAGTTCGCCGGCGTCCCCTGGTGGTCCAGTCCGCACGGCTCGCCGGTCCTCGACGGCGTCGTCGCCTGGATCGACTGCGCGCTGTGGGCGGAGTACGACGGCGGCGACCACACGATCGTCGCCGCCCGCGTGCTCGACCTCGGCGCCGACCCGCACCGCCGGCCGCTGCTGTTCCACCGCGGCCGCTACGGCCTCGCGCACCGCAGCGGCGCCTAGGGCTCCCGCCAGGAGCCCGGCGGGTGCCCTCATCCGCCGAGCGCTAGCGTGCCCACATGGCGAGCTCCGATCGCCCCCCGGCGCTCCGGCCCGACGTCGCTCCCGCTCCGACACGTGCGGAGACGAGTACCGCGCGCGCGGCTCTCAACACCCTCAAGGGCTCCGCGGGGAACCTCGTCGAGTGGTACGACGTCTACGTCTACACGGTCTTCGCCCCGTACTTCGAGGCGCAGTTCTTCGACCCGAGCGACGAGAACTCGACGCTGTACATCTACGCCATATTCGCGGTGACCTTCGTCATGCGGCCGGTGGGGTCCTGGTTCTTCGGCCGGTACGCCGATCGTCGCGGCCGCAAGGCCGCCCTCGTGCTGAGCGTCGCGGTCATGTCGTGCGCCTCGTTCGTCGTGGCGATCATGCCCACGCGTGAGGTCATCGGGGCCTGGGCGGCGGTGATCCTCGTCCTCGCCCGGCTCGTGCAGGGATTCGCCACCGGCGGGGAGTACGGCGCGTCGGCGACGTACATGTCCGAGGCGGCGACCGCGAACCGGCGCGGGTTCCTGTCGTCCTTCCAGTACGTCACCCTCGTGGGCGGCCACGTGCTCGCGCAGCTCACGCTCCTCGTCGCGCTCAGCACCCTGGACGTCGACGCCGTCGATGCCTGGGGATGGCGGATCGGGTTCTTCATCGGGGGCATCGCCGCCCTGGTGGTGCTGTGGATCCGTCGCACGATGGACGAGACGCTGAGCGAGTCCCACCTGGAGGCCATCCGCGAGGGCAGGGACCCGCACGCCGGGTCCCTGCGGGTGTTGTTCACGACGCACTGGCGACCCCTGGTGCTCGTCTTCCTCATCACGGCGGGTGGCACGGTCGCCTTCTACACCTACAGCGTCAACGCGCCGGCCATCATCAAGTCGACCATCGGCGCCGACCGGGCCACGACGGCGACGTGGATCAACCTGCTCGGACTGATCTTCCTGATGCTCCTGCAGCCCGTCGGCGGCCTGGTCAGCGACATGGTCGGTCGCAAGCCACTCCTGGTCTTCTTCGGCGTCGGTGGCGTTCTCTACACCTACGTCCTCCTCACCTACCTGCCACAGACCACCTCACCGCTCGCGGCGTTCGCGCTGACGGCCATCGGCTACGTCATCCTCACCGGCTACACCTCGATCAACGCGATCGTCAAGGCGGAACTGTTCCCGGCCGACTTCCGCGCCCTGGGCGTGGGGATCGGTTACGCGCTCGCGAACTCCGCCTTCGGCGGTACGGCACCGCTGCTGTTCCAAGCGGCCAAGTCGGGCGGTCAGGACGACGTGTTCACCGTCTACGTCACGGTGGTGATCGGCGTGAGCCTGTTGGTCTACGTCTTCGGGCTGAAGAACAAGGGCGTCACGGTGCTCGATCGCGAGCAGGGGAGCGCCTGGGCTGCGCGTGAGCCTGCCGCCTCCCGCTGAGCAGGACCCCGAGGACCCGCTGGTCCTCGGGCTCGAGCTGGAACTCCTGTCGGTGCTGGTCGACGTGGCCGATCAGTGCTGTCGTGGCCGGTCCGGCCCGGGGCCCTGTCCGAAGCGGACGGCGATGAGCGCGACGTCGTCGCGCCCGTCGAGGGTGCCGCTGACCGCGGCGTCGCACAGCTCGCGCGGTGAGGCGTCGACCGGCGTCGCCGAGAGCCGCTCGACCAGCGCGGCGATGCCCTGGTCGAGGTCGGAGCCGGGCGTCTCGACCAGGCCGTCGGTGTAGCCGAGGACCGTCGACCCGGCCGGCAGGTCGACGGGGAGGGCGGTCCGCCGCGCGTCGACGTCGACGCCCACGAGCAGGCCGGTGACGCCGTCGACGGGCCGCACCTCCCCGTCCGGCGAGCGCAGCAGCAGCGGCGGGTGGCCGGCGTTGGCCAGCCGCGCCCGCCACGGGCCGCCGGGCTCGGCCGGGGGCACGGCGTGCAGGTAGGCCATCGTGGCCAGGGGGGCCACCTGCAGGCCCTGCACCAGCCGGTCGATCCGGGTGAGCACGGTGCTCGGGTGCGGGTCGGGGGCGTCCCAGAGGCAGGCGCGGATGAGCCCGCGCAGGTGCCCCATCGCCGCGGCGGCCACGATGTCGTGGCCCACGACGTCGCCGACCACCATCCCGACCGACCCGTCGGGCAGCTGCAGCAGGTCGTAGAAGTCCCCGCCGACGTCGGTGGCGGTCGAGGCGCTGACGTAGTGCGCGGCCGCCGTCAGCCCGGGGATGTCGGGCAGCTGCGGCAGCAGGGAGCGCTGCAGGGTGTCGGCGACCGCGTGCTCCTGCTGGTAGAGCCGCACGTTGTCCATCACCAGCGCGGCCCGCTGCGCGAGGTCCTCGACCAGGCCGACGTCCTCCGGGCTGAAGGGCCGGTGCGGCGAGGTGCGCACGAGGGTGATCGCCCCGCGGGTGCGGCGGCGCGCGACCATCGGCGCGCTGAGTGCCGACGCCGCGCCCAGCCGTCCGGCGATCTCCCGGGCCACCGGCAAGGCGATGGTGTCGTCGAGGTGGCCGGGCAGCCGCTCGACCAGCACCGTCCGCGACCCGGTGATCGCGCGCTGGCTCGGGGAGCCCCCGGGCAGCCGCAGGGCGTGCCCGGCGTCGGAGCGGCGCAGCTCGGTGCGCAGGTGCTCGCGGTCGCGGGAGACCACCTGCTGCACGTCACCGGACTCGTCGACGACGGTCACGACCACCCAGTCGGCCAGCGTCGGCACGCACAGGCTGGCCAGCCGGTCGAGCAGGTCGTCGGCGTCGAGCGTGGCGATGAGCGAGCTGGTCGCCTCGGCCATGAGCGTCAGGCGGCCCTGGGCCTCCTCGGCTCCCCGCTGGGCCTGCTCGGCGATCGCCCGGGCCTGCTCGGCCTCCTGCCGGGCGGCCTGCTCGGCGGCGAAGGCGGCCTCGCGCTCGGACTCGACCCGCACCCGCTCGGTGACGTCGGTCTGCACGCCGACGAAGCTGACCAGCTCCCCGTCCCCGTCGAAGACCGGGCTGATCGAGAGCTGGTTCCAGAAGGCGGTGCCGTCGCGGCGGTGGTTGAGCAGCGTGACGGTCACCGCCTCGCGGGCGCGCAGCGCCGTCCGGATCGCGGAGACGGCGGCCGGGTCGGTGGCCGGGCCCTGCAGGAACCGGCAGTTGCGGCCCACCGACTCCTCGTAGGAGTACCCGGTGATGCGGGTGAAGGAGGGGTTGACCCAGACCAGCGGGTCGTCCGGCTGGCGCGGGTCGGTGATCGTGAAGGCGATGTCGGTGGCGACGACGGCCCGCTCGCGCAGCGCCTGCAGCTCGGCCTCCGCGTCGCCGTGGCCGCCGACGCCCTCGACCTCGAGGAAGACGACCAGCGACAGCTGCTGGGTGCTGCCGCGCTGGGACAGCGGGAAGCCGGTGACCCACAGCAGCCGGTCGCCGCCGTCGGGGGCGGCGTCGGCGGCACGGGCCGGTGACAGGCGGACCGCCTCACCGGTGACCGGCAGCCCCTGCGCCACCAGCGACAGCGGGCCGGTGCTCCGCGCCAGGGGGGCGCCCGTGAGGTCGGTGAGCCCGACGGAGGCGCCCCAGGTGTCGATGTCGACCGGCAGGTGCACGTTGCCGGCCATCTCCACCGCGGCGGTGTTGGCGTAGGTGACCCCGGACTCCTGGTCGATGAGCAGGACGGCGACGGGGACGTCGGCGAGCACGGCCGGCAGGGTCGTCGAGGCGTGGCCGTCCTGGCGGGAGACGACGGCGCTGGCGGCGCTCACGACACCGGCCTGCCGGTCGCCGTCCCCGGCCGGGGAGGTGGCCTCGGCCACGGCCGCCCGGGTCGCGGCCGGGACGCCGTCCGCGGTGGTGGCCGGGTCGAGCAGGGAGCCGAGGAGGTCGGGAGGAGCTGTCGAGCCCCTGGGCCGCTCCGTCTCCGGTCGCACACAATGAATCTAACCGGTGTCGCAGGATCGGCGTCCGCCGCTCCGGGGACGCCACCCGCGGGGCGGTCACCCGCGCGGGTGGGCGGTGCGGCCGGTGTCGCCCAGGTGTGCGACGCGCCCGGGCGGGCACTCCCGGGAGACGATCTCGGGAGGGAGACGACATGGGACTGCTCGACCGGCTCTTCGGCCGGCGCCGCGCACCGGAGCCCCGCTACGACGGGTACGAGTCGCCGCCGCCCCCACCCGCCCGGCAGCGGGCGCCGCTGGACGACCAGCAGGCCGTCGAGCGCTACCGCTACCTGCTGCGCACCGCGCCGCCCGACCAGATCGAGCAGGCGCACGCCGAGGCCTTCTCCCAGCTCACCCAGCAGCAGCGGCAGGAGGTGCTCACCCAGCTCGCGGCCGCGGTCCCGGCGTCCGAGCGGCCCCGGGCCGACGACCCGCACACCCTCGCCCGGGTGGCCACCCGGGCCGAGCTGCGCCAACCCGGGACGCTGGAGCGGGCCTTCGGCGGCGGCTTCGGCGGCGGCGGGGGCTACGGGCCCGGCTACGGCGGCGGGTACGGGCCCGGCTACAGCGGGGGCGGCTACGGCTACGGCGGGGGCTACGGCGGGGGCTACGGCGGGGGCTACGGCGGGGGCTACGGGCCCCGCATGGGCGGCTTCGGCAGCTCCCTGGGCGGCAGCCTGCTCGGCACCGTCGGCGGCCTGGTCATCGGCACCGCGGTGGCCGACGCGCTGTTCGACACCGGCCTGGGCGACGGCGGGCTCTTCGGCGGCGGGGACGAGGAGGCCTACGCGGAGGGGTACGCCGACGGCGCCGACGGCGGGGACGGCGGCGGGGACGGCGGTGGGGACGGCGGTGGGGACTACGCCGCGGCCGACGGTGGCTACGGCGGCGACCCGAACGCCGACTTCGCCGGTGGTGCCGACAACGGCTACGGCGACGGCGGGGACTTCGGGGGCGGCGACTTCGGCGGGGACTTCGGCGGCGGCGACTTCTGACAGCGGTCTTCAGGTGGTTTGGTGGGTGGAGTAGCCGGCATGGGCGAACCAGCCAGCGGCGTCGGTGGCGGTGACCGCGGCCAGCGCCACGGCGATGGCCGCATCCAGGGCCGCGCGGGTGCGCGCGCCGGCGGCTTTCACTAAGGCCTTGATCTTGCTGAACGCCTCCTCCACCGGAGAGAAGTCCGGCGAGTAGGCGGGCAGGAACACCAGCCGGCAGCCCGCGGCCTCGACCAGCGCGCGCATCCGCTCCGGCTTGTGCGCGCCGACGTTGTCGACCACCACCACCTGCCCGGGCCGCAGCGCCGGCAGCAGCACCCGCTGCAGATAGGCGGCGAACACCGCCGCGGTCGTACCGCCCTCCACCGTCATCGCCGGGACCATTCCGGCCAGGCTCAGCCCGGTGAGCAGCGTGGTCACCGCACCCCGGTTGCGGGGCACCGCCCCGCGTGCCCGAGCACCGCGCGGCGCGCGGGCGCGGCGGCGGGTCACCCGGGGTGTGCGTGCCGCACTCATCGACGAACACCACCTGGGCCGGGTCCACCTGCTGCAGGTCGATGCGCCACTGGGCGCGCGCGGTCTCGTCGCGCTCGGTGGCGCTCAGACTTGTGACTTCAGCGGCCGGCCCGGCCGCCGCCGCCCCGCCGGGGTCAACGCCTCGGCGGGGTCATCGGCCGGCAGCGTGGTGATCGCTCGGGACATCGTCGCCAGCGACACCACCAGGCCCTCTTCGGCGGTGAAGGCCGCGGCGTGCTCGGTCAAGGTGGCATCCGCGGCCACCTGCAGCCGGGCCGGCAGCCAGGCCTGCAGCCGCTGGGTCTTCTCCGGTCTGGGTCCGTGCCGGTATGCGGTCGGCGCCAGGCTGCCGGTGTTTCGCCGGCGGGTCAGGTAACGGCCGACGGTGTTCACCGACACCCCGAAGGTCACTGCCGCCTGCTCCTGGGTCATCCCGCGATCGACTGCGGCGACGACCCGCTCACGCAGATCCATCGAGTACGCCCGCATGCCTTCAGCGGTACCCATCAAGCAATCAGCACACCGCTGTGAGGGGTGCGAGCGTCCCGGGTCGGCCCGCTCCGGTCCCTCAGCGCGACGCGGCGCGGGCGGCGCGGCGCAGCCAGAGCAGGCCGAGGACCGGGAGCACCAGCGGCACGAAGCCGTAGCCGCGGCCGTAGGCCGACCACACCGTCTCGTCGGGGAAGGCCGCGCGGTCGGCCAGAGACAGGGTGCCCACCACGAGCACGCCGACCAGTTCCACGGTGATGGCGGCCAGCGCCACCCGGCGTCCGCCGCGCGCCAGCGCCACGGTCGCCACCATGTAGACGGCCGCGGCCAGGGCGGAGAGCAGGTAGGCGACCGGCGCCTCGGAGAAGCGGGTGCCCAGCTGGACCGCCGCCCGCGCCCCGGCGGCCAGGGCGAAGACCGCGTAGACGGCGACCAGCACCCGCCCGGGCCCGGTCGCCGTCCCGCCGGGTGCCGTGCCGGCCGGCTCAGGCACCGGGGCCCTCCCACAGCTGCACCAGCCGCCAGATCATCACGGCGGTGACCAGGCCGGTCACGGCCAGCACGGTGCCCGCCCAGCGGCTGGGCTCGGTGCGCGACCAGAGCACCCCGGCCACCGGCAGCAGCACGACGCCGGCGAGGTAGCCGACGAAGGTCGCCGTCTCCGGCGGCCGCTGACCGCCGGCCAGCGCGACCGTGGCGACGACGGCCTGCACGACCAGCAGCACCTCGAGGACGGCGGCGCCGGCCAGGTGCAGCAGGCCGATCCGCCGGCGGGCGAGCGTCGAGGCCAGGCCGGCGAGCGCCACGAGGACGGCGACCGTCGTCGCGGACCAGGCGAGGGTGGCGTTCATCGCCGACCATGATCCCGCGCCTGCGGGCAGAGCCGGCGGACGCGGGGTAGTGAGGGGGGCATGACCGTCCGCGACCTCCTGGTCGACCTCTGTGCGGAGCACCTGGACGGCGTGACCGGTGACCCGGTACCGCTGCAGGCGCTGGTCCAGCTGCTCGCCGCCTGCGGGGTCGCCGAGCCCAGCACCCGGGTCGCCGTGGCCGCCCTGCGGCGCTCGGGCCGGCTGACGGCGGTGCGCCGCGGACGGGAGACGCTGTGCGCGCCGGCGGCCGGTCTGCGGGAGGCGGTCGCCGCGCAGCGGGAGCGGGTCGAGCGCCGGCTCGCGCCGTGGGACGGGCAGTGGCGGATGGTCGTCTACTCCGTCCCGGAGACCGACCGGACCGCCCGCGAGCGCGTCCGGCGGGGGCTGGCGCGGGCCGGGTTCGGCCCGCTCGCCCCGGCCACCTGGGTGTCCCCGCACTCCTCGGCCCTCGACGAGGTGCGCGCCGAGCTCGCCGGCGAGCGGACCTCCCGGCTCGACCTGCTGACCGCCTCGGTCGCCGACCCCCGGCTGACCGACCGCGAGCTGGCCGCCCGCTGCTGGGACCTCCCCCGGCTGGCCGCCGGCTGGACCCGGGTGCTCGAGCGGCTGCGGGGGGCGGGCACGCCCGACGGCCCGGCCGCGCTCGGCCTGCACCTGCGGCTGCGCGCCGAGATCCGGGCGGTGCTCGCCGGCGACCCGCTGCTGCCCGCGGCCCTGCAGCCGCCCGGCTGGCCCGCCCGCGACGTCCGCGACGCGTGGGCCGAGATCGGCGCCCGGCTGGCCGCCGCGGCCCGCGCCCACGTCGCCGACGTCCTCGGCGTCGTCGTCCCCGTGGCCCCCCGCGCCGCCGTCGCCTGAGGAAGGACCCTCCTGCCCCCCACCCCTCGCACGCTCGGGGCGGGCCCCTGCAGGAGGGCCGTTCCATCAGTCACCGGTGCACGGTGGACATGTCGGGGTAGCGGTCGCCGACCGCGGCACCGACGGGAGCGGCCTCGTCGAGGCGGCGCAGGTCGTCGTCGGTCAGCGCGACGTCGGCCGCCGCGGCGTTCTCCTCCAGCCAGCGCACCCGCTTGGTGCCCGGGATCGGGACGACGGAGGGCCCGCCGTCGCGCGAGCTCTGCGCCATCACCCAGGCCAGCGCCAGCTGCGACGCCGTCACGCCCTTCTCGTCGGCGATCTGGCGCACCCGGTCGACCAGCCGCAGGTTCTGCTCGAACGCCTCGCCCTGGAACCGCGGGTTGTTGCGGCGGAAGTCGTCGGGCGCGAGGTCCTCGACGCTGCGGATCTGCCCCGACAGGAAGCCGCGGCCGATCGGCGAGTAGGCGACGAACCCGATGCCGAGCTCCGCGCACGTCGCCAGGACGCCGTTCTCCTCGGGGTCGCGGCTCCACAGCGAGTACTCGGTCTGCACCGCGGCGACGGGCTGGACGGCGTGCGCGCGGCGGATGGTCTCCGGCGCGGCCTCGGAGATGCCGGTGAACCGGACCTTGCCGGCCTCGACCAGCTCGCGGAGGGCGCCCCAGGTGTCCTCGACGGGGACCTTCGTGTCCACCCGGTGCTGGTAGTAGAGATCGATGACGTCGACGCCGAGGCGCTGCAGCGAGGCGTCGCACGCCTGCCGCACGTAGTCGGGCCTCCCGTTGACGCCCCGGGAGGAGCCGTCCTCGCCGCGCTCGTTGCCGAACTTGGTGGCCAGCACCACCTCCTCGCGGCGCCCGGCGATCGCCGTGCCGACCAGCCGCTCGTTGGTGAACGGGCCGTACATGTCGGCGGTGTCGAGGAAGGTGACGCCGAGGTCGAGCGCGCGGTGGATGGTGCGCTCGGCCTCCGCCTGGTCGCCGGTGCCGTAGAACTCGCTCATCCCCATGCAGCCCAGCCCCATGGCCGGGACGGACAGCGGGCCCAGTGTGCGTGTCTGCATGCCGCCGCTCCTGCCCCGGGCCCGTCGTGCCCAACCGGCCGGCGGTGCCCGGCCGGCGGTGCCCGGCCGGCGGTGCCCGGCCGATTAGCGGCCTCCCACTCGCCGGACCGGGCAGACCACCGGCGTCCCCGACGCCGGGTCGCGCAGCACGGCCGCCTCCACGCCGTAGAGCTCGCGCACCAGGCCGGCGGTGACGACGTCGGCCGGCGGGCCCTCGGCGACGACCCGGCCCGCGCGCATCGCCACCAGGTGGTCGGCGTGCCGGCAGGCGGTGGACAGGTCGTGCAGGACCAGGACGACGGTGCGCCCCTGCGCGGCGAGGTCGTGCACGAGGTCCAGGACCTCGAGCTGGTGGCCGAGGTCGAGGGCGGAGGTCGGCTCGTCGAGCAGCACCACCGCCGTCTCCTGGGCCACCACCATCGCGATCCAGGCCCGTTGCCGCTGGCCGCCGGAGAGGGTGTCCAGCGGCCGGTCGGCGAGGTCGAGCAGGTCGGCGGCGGCGAGTGCCCGGTGCACCGCGGCGGCGTCCCCGGGTGACCACTGCCGCAGCAGCCCCTGGTGCGGGTGCCGGCCGTAGCGGACCAGGTCGCGGACGGTCAGCCCGTCGGGCGCCTCGGCCTGCTGCGGCAGCAGCCCGATCCGTCGGGCGGCGTCCCGCGGGCGCAGTGTCGCGAGGTCCCGCCCGTCGAGCAGCACCGCGCCGCCCTGCGGGCCGTGCACGCGGGCCAGCGCCCCGAGCAGGGTGGACTTGCCGCAGCCGTTGGGTCCGACGATCGCCGTCACCCGGCCCGGCGGGAGCCGCAGGTCCAGGGCGTGGACGACGCGGGTGCCGTCGTAGCCGAGGTCCAGGCGCTCGGTGGCCAGGTCGGCGGTCTCGACCGCGGGTTCGGCGCCCGGTGCCTCCAGCAGGCTCACGGCATCCTCCTCGTGCGGGTGGTCAGCAGCAGCCACAGCAGGTAGGGCCCTCCGACGACGGCGGTGACCAGGCCCGCGGGCAGCTCCAGCGGCGCGGCCACCGTGCGCCCGAGCAGGTCGGCCAGCAGCACCACCAGCGCGCCGGCCAGCGCCGTGCCGACCACCGGCACCCCCCGCGGCCCCGCCACCCGGCGGGCGATCTCCGGCGCCAGCAGCGCGACCAGCCCGAGCGGGCCGGCGGTGGCCACGGCCAGCCCGGCGGTGACGACCGCGGTGGCGATCACGGCCAGCCGGATCCGGCCCACCCGGGAGCCGAGCCCGATCACCACGGGGTCGGCCAGCCGCAGCAGCCGCAGCCGGCGGCCGAGCACGACCGCCACCGGCAGCGCCACGGCCAGCGCGACGGCGAGCACGGTCACCGAGGTGGCCGACCGGCTGTTGAGGCTGCCGATGGTCCAGGGGAACGCCGCGTTGGCGTCGTCGATCGCGGCGCGGGCGAGCATGAGCTGGGTGAGGGCGCCCAGGGCGGCCCCCACGCCGAGCCCGACGACGAGGAAGCGGTACCCGCGGGAGCCCGCCCCGCCGGCCAGCCCGATCGTCAGCGCCGCCGCGGTGGCCGAGCCGACGAGCGCGAAGGCCGAGGGCGTGACGCTCGTCGACACCGCGACCACGCTGGCCACCGCGAACGCGGTCGCGCCGTCGTCGAGGCCGACGGTGTCGGGGGTGGCCAGCCGGTTGCGGGCCAGGGTCTGCAGCAGCACGCCGGCGGTGCCGAGGGCGGCTCCCACGGCCAGCCCGGCCGCGACCCGGGGCAGCCGCAGCTGCTGCACCAGCAGCACGTCGCGGGCCTCGCCGATCCCGAGCACCGCCGGCAGGGTGCGGCCCACCGGCACCGACGCGGTGCCGGTGGCCAGGGCCGCGGCCGCCGTGACGAGCACCAGGACCGCGAGTCCGGCCGCGGCGAGGAACGCGCGACGGTCGACCAGCAGCGAGCGTCCGCCGGCGGCGAGCAGCCAGGTCCCCGGCGGCGCGGCACGGGGGACGGGTGCGGCGACGGTGCGGGCGGGGGCCGCGGTCACAGCGCCGGCATCCGGGTCGAGCGGACGACGGCCACCAGCACCGGCGCGCCGACGAGCGCCGTCACCACGCCCAGCGGCATCTCGTACGGGCGCACCAGGAGCCGCGAGGCGACGTCGGCGACGAGCACGACGGCCGGTCCCAGCAGGACCGCCACGGCCAGCACCCGCCGCAGGTCCGGGCCGACCAGGGCGCGGGCCAGGAACGGCACGACCAGCCCGACGAAGGCGATCGGCCCGGCGGCGGCGACCGCTCCCCCGACCAGCAGCGCGACCGCCGTCATGGCGACCCCGCGGCTGCGTGCCGGGCGGTGCCCGAGGCCCCGGGCCACCGTGTCCCCCAGGGCCAGGGCCGATAGCGGCCGGGCGGCCAGCAGCGCCAGCAGCAGGCCCGCGGCCAGCACCGGGCCCACCTGGGTCAGCGTGCCGAGGTCGCGGCCGGCCACCGAGCCGACGGTCCAGAAGCGCACCTCGTCGGCGGTCCGCTGGTCGAGCACCAGCAGGACGGACGTGGCCGCGCCGAGCAGCCCCGACAGCGCCGCACCGGCCAGCACCAGCCGCACCGGGTCGTCACCGGTGCCGCGCAGCCGGGCGGCCCCGAGCGCGAGCAGGCACCCCGCCCCGGCACCGGCGACGGCGACCCACGGGCCCAGGGCCGCCGCACTGGCGCCGGACGCGATCACCAGCACGACGGCGAAGGAGGCCCCCGCGCTCACGCCGAGCAGGCCCGGCTCGGCCAGCGGGTTGCGGGCGGCGGTCTGCAGGACGGCGCCGGCGACCCCGAGGGCGGTGCCGACCGCGACGGCGACCAGGGTCCGGGGCACCCGCAGCTGCAGGACGGCGAAGGACGCGTCGCCGTCGCCCGTGCCGGCCAGCACGGCCAGGGCCCGGGCGGGCCCGACCTCGCCCGCGCCGACCAGCAGGCTGGCCAGGGCCGCGAGACCGAGTGCCGCTGCGGCGGGCAGCACTCCGCGCAGCACGAGCCGGTGGTCCACGGCGCTCCTCCCTCGCCCCACCTGTGCGGAGCCGTACTTAGGGCAGGCTAACCTACAGCCCGGTGCCGACCGACGGTGCCTCCAAACCGGAGAGGAACCCCCCGTGACCCACCCGCCCGTGGCCCGCCGGAGCCCGGCCCTGCCGACCGCGGCGATGGCCGCCGCCGCCCTCGTCCTCTCCGCCTGCGGCGGCGAGTCCTCCGCGTCGTCCCCGTCGTCCTCGTCGTCGGGAGCGGCGGACGCCGCCGTCGGCACCGCCTTCGGCGACGTGACCGTGCCGGCGGACCCCGAGCGGGTGGTCACCCTGGCGGAGTCCGCCCTGGACGTGTCCCTCGCCGTGGGGGTCACCCCGGTCGGCACGACGGCCAGCCGGGGCGGTGACTCCGCGCCGGCCTACCTCGGGGACGCGGCCGCCGGCATCCCGATCGTCGCCACGGTGAACGAGCCGAACCTGGAGGCGATCCTCGAGGCGCAGCCCGACGTCATCCTCGCCTCGGCGGGCATGGCGCAGGACCGGTACGACGCGCTGACCGCCATCGCGCCCACCGTGGTGCCCGAGGCGAGCACCGGCGGCGACTGGCAGGCCCCGCTGCGCACCTACGCCGAGGCCCTGGGTGCCGACGACGAGCTGACCACCGCGCTCGACGACGTCACCGGCCGCGCCGAGGCGCTGGCCGAGGCGGGCTCGCTCGAGGGCAGCGCCGCCGTCCTGCGCTGGATGGCCACCGGCCCGGTGCTCATGAACTCCGCGCTCATGCCCGGCTCGCTGCTGCAGACCGCCGGCGCCACCCCGGTGGAGGCGGCCGACCTCGGCACCCGGCCGCACAGCGACCCGCTGTCGCTGGAGAACCTGACCCAGGTCGACGCCGGCCGGCTCTTCCTCGCCGCCTTCGGGGCCGACGGCACCGGCGCGCTCGAGACCGCCCGCTCGCAGCCGGCCTTCACCCAGCTCGCCGCCGTGCAGAACGGCACGACCACCGAGGTCGACGGCTCGGTGTGGAGCAGCGCCTCCGGCCCGATCGCGGCCGACCTCGTCATGGACGACATCGAGGCCGCCGTCTCCTGAGCCGCCGCCGGGGTCCCGGGGCGCGCTCCCTGGGACGCCGGCCGGGCCGCGGCGAGGTGCCGGCCGGGCCGGGTGCGGCCTACGCCCAGCGGGCCAGCGCCGTGCTGGTCCCCGGTGCCACGACGGTGAACCCCGCGTCGACGATCTCGACGGGGGCCGCCGACCGCAGCCGCGACCACCGCGGGACGGGCGGGTGCTCCACGACCACCGGGAAGCCGGCGCCCGTCCAGGCGGCCAGTCGCTCCGCCGGCATCCGCGCGGCGGTCAGCTGGGCGGCGTGCCCGCAGGCCGCGGCGGCCTTGCCCAGCGGCAGGAACGGCTCGGGGCAGAGCGACACCACGACCGGGCCGCCCGGCACCGGGTCGACCGCCGGGCGCGCGTCCGGGTCGTCGAGCTCGCTGCCGGACAGCTGCAGCCTCGCGACCTCCGGGGGGATTTGGTCGGTCGCGGTCGGCACGAGCGCGCGGACCTCGGCGCCGGCCACCTCCGCGGTGACGCCGGGCAGCGCCAGCACCCGCTCCCAGGCCACTCCCCGGGCCCGCCGGCAGTGCTTGCGGATGCGCCCGTCGGTCCACCGCCGGACCGGTGCGGCCCACTCGCCGCCGGGCCGCGCCCGGTCGTCGGCGAGCAACCGGACGACCGCGACGGCCGCGGCCTCGCAGACGGCGGTCCGGGTCGGCGGCGCGCCCCTCTCGACGCGCGCGACCAACTGCAGGGCCCAGGGGGCCTGTCCCTCCGGGTCGGCGTGCACACCTCCACCCTGCCGGACGCCGGCCCCGGCTCCGGCCCGTTCCACGTGGAACCGGACCCTGGCAGCCACCGTGGAACCGGGCCGTGTGACGTCCGTGTGACGAATCCTGCGAGGCGTCGCGTGAGCCGCCCCCGTGGGGTTGGATCAAACCCATGTGCGGCCTCTCCGGCGAGATCAGGTTCGACGGCTCCCTGGCCGACACCACCGCGGTGGCGCGGATGGTCGAGGCGCTGGTCCCTCGCGGGCCGGACGGCGAGGGCCACTGGAGCTCCGGCCGGGTGGCGTTCGGCCACCGCCGGCTGTCGGTGATCGACCTCTCCGCCAGCGGCTCGCAGCCGATGGTCGACAGCGAGCTCGGCCTCGAGGCGGTCTTCAACGGCTGCATCTACGACTACCAGGAGCTGCGCGCCGAGCTCGAGGGCCACGGCTACCGCTTCTTCTCCACCAGCGACACCGAGGTCCTGCTCAAGGGCTACCACCACTGGGGCGTCGACTTCGTCGACCACCTGCACGGGATGTTCGTCGTCGTCATCCACGAGCGCGACACCGGCCGCGTCGTCATGGCCCGCGACCGGCTGGGCATCAAGCCGCTGTACCTGTCCGAGACGCCGGGCCGGCTGCGGTTCGCCTCCTCGCTGCCGGCCCTGCTGCGCGCCGGCGACGTCGACACCTCCATCGACCCGGTCGCGCTGCACCACTACCTGACCTGGCACGCCGTCGTCCCGGCGCCGCGCACGCTGCTCAACGGCGTCCGCAAGCTGCCGCCGGCCACCGTCCGCGTGATCGAGGCCGACGGCACGAGCACCGAGCGCCGCTACTGGGAGCCCACCTACGAGCGGCGCCCCGAGCAGGCCGGCTGGTCGGCCCGCGACTGGGAGGACGCGATCGAGGAGGCGCTGCGGGTCGCCGTCCGCCGTCGCCTCGTCTCCGACATCCCCGTGGGCGTGCTGCTCTCCGGCGGCCTGGACTCCAGCCTCATCGTGGGGCTGCTCGCCCAGGAGGGGCAGACCGGGCTGGCCACCTACTCGATCGGCTTCGAGACCGTCGGCGGGCACGCGGGCGACGAGTTCCGCTACTCCGACGTGATCGCCGAGCGCTTCGGGACCGACCACCACCGCATCCGGGTGTCCTCCGACGAGCTGGCCGCCGCGCTCGGCCACGCCATCGGCGCGATGGCCGAGCCGATGGTCAGCCACGACGTCGTCGCCTTCGACCTGCTCTCGGAGCGGGTGAGCCAGTCGATCCGCGTCGTGCAGTCCGGTCAGGGCGCCGACGAGGTGTTCGCCGGCTACCACTGGTACCCCCCGCTGGCCGACGTCGACCGCGAGGAGGCCGTCGAGCGCTACGCGAAGGCGTTCTTCGACCGCGGGGCGCAGGACATGCGGGCGCTGGTCGGCGAGCGCTACGCCCTCGACGGCGACCCCAGCCTCGACTTCGTCCGCGACCACATGTCCCGGCCCGGCGCGGAGACCGCCGTGGACGCCGCGCTGCGCCTCGACAGCGAGGTCATGCTGGTCGACGACCCGGTCAAGCGGGTGGACAACATGTCCATGGCCTGGGGCCTGGAGGCCCGGGTGCCCTTCCTCGACCACGACCTGGTCGAGCTCGCCGCCCGGTGCCCGCCGGAGCTCAAGCTCGCCGACGGCGGCAAGGGCGCGCTCAAGGCGATCGGCCGCCGGATCATCCCGCCAGAGGTCATCGACCGGCCCAAGGGCTACTTCCCGGTGCCGGCGATCACCCACCTCGAGGGCAAGGTGCTCGGCCTGGTGAAGGACGCGCTCTCCAGCGAGGCGGCGCGCGAGCGGGCGCTGTTCCGGCCCGAGTACGTGGACCGGCTGTTCGCGGACCCCAACGGGGAGCTCACCCCGCTGCGCGGCAACAAGCTGTGGCAGCTCGGGCTGCTGGAGCTGTGGCTGCAGAACCACGGGGTCTGAGGAGGGCGCCCCGTGGTACCGCCCCGGCTCGCCGGACTGCGCCGCCGCCCCCCGTCGGCGTCGCCGACGCCCGACCTGACCCGGCGCAGCTGGCAGAAGCCCTCCGAGCACCAGCTGGAGGGGATGGACACCGACGTCGTGCTCGACCTGGCGTGGGGCCGGCTGGTCTTCGGCCAGACCTTCGCCGAGATGCGGCACATCCTCGACGCGCTCCGGGCGGAGGGGGCCGGCCAGCGCGACATCTGCATCTACGCGCGCGACCCGCACGTGCTCGTCGGCCTGGCCCCCGACGAGCTGTTCATCGACCCCTCCTACACCTACCGGCTCGACCTCTACCGCTACCGCTCCCGGCCCGAGCTGATCCGCGGCGTCTTCGTCCGCACGGTGACCGCGCTGGACGACATGGTGGTCATCAACGAGATTTACGCCCGCAACGGCATGGTCACCGGCGACCCGGAGACCATGTGGGCCAACCACCGCACCCGCAGCTTCACCTACCTGGTCGCCGAGGACACCCGCACCGGCCGGGTGGTCGGCACGGTCACCGGCGTCGACCACGTCCTCGCCTACGGCGACCCGGAGGGCGGCACCAGCCTGTGGTGCCTGGCCGTCGACGCGCAGAGCGCCCCGGCCGGCACCGGGGAGGCGCTGGTGCGGGTGCTGGCCGAGCGCTACGTCGGCCGCGGCCGCTCCTACGTCGACCTCTCGGTCATGCACGACAACAGCGGGGCGATCGCGCTCTACCGCAAGCTCGGCTTCGTGCGCGCCCCGGTGCTGTGCGTCAAGCGGAAGAACCCGATCAACACGCCGCTGTTCGCCGCCCGCCCGCCGGGTCTGGACGAGCTCAACCCCTACGCGCGGATCGTCGCCGACGAGGCGCTGCGCCGCGGCATCCGCGTGGAGGTGACCGACGCGGAGTTCGGCGAGCTGCGGCTCTCCCTCGGGGGCCGGCGGGTGCTCACCCGCGAGTCGCTCTCGGAGTTCACCACCGCCGTGGCGATGAGCCGCTGCGACGACAAGCGGGTGACCCGGCGCATCGTGGCCGACGCCGGCGTCGCCGTGCCCCGCGGCGCCACCGTGCCCGAGGACGACCTCGCCCCGGCGCGGGACCTGCTGGCCGAGTGCGGCGAGCTGGTGGTCAAGCCCGCCCGCGGCGAGCAGGGCAAGGGCATCACCGTCGGCATCACGACCGGGGAGGAACTCGAGCGCGCGGTGGCGGCTGCGCGGCTGTTCTGCCCCGACGTGCTCGTCGAGGAGCTCGTGGCCGGCGAGGACCTGCGCGTGGTGGTCATCGACCACGAGGTCGTTGCGGCCGCGGTGCGCCGCCCGGCCGAGGTGGTCGGCGACGGCCGCCGCACGGTCACCCAGCTGGTCCGCGAGACCAGCCGGCGGCGCGAGCGGGCGACCGGCGGGGAGTCGCGGATCCCGCTGGACGACGTCACGACCGACGTCGTCCGGGCGGCCGGTCACGCCATGGACGACGTCCTGGCCGACGGCGAGCGACTGCGCGTGCGGCGGACGGCGAACCTGCACACCGGCGGCACCATCGAGGACGTCACCGACCGGCTGCACCCGGCGATCGGGCAGGCCGCGGTGCGGGCCAGCCGGGCGATCGGCATCCCGGTCACCGGCATCGACTTCCTGGTGCCCGACGTCACCGGCCCCGACGCGGTGTTCGTCGAGGCCAACGAGCGGCCCGGGCTGGCCAACCACGAGCCGCAGCCGACCGCGGCCCGCTTCGTCGACCTGCTCTTCCCCGAGACCCGCCGCCGCTGACGGGGCCGGGCGATGATCAGGGAACCTGATCGTCGCGTGTCCTCCCCGACCGTGCACGGTGAGGGAGGACGCGCCGCGGTGAGGGAGGACGCACCGGGTCCGGGGTGGACGGGCCGGCCGGCCGGACGACGAGGTCGAGGGGGGCGCCGTGGCGTACGTGCTGGCGGCGGTGGGCGGAGCGCTGGGCGCGCTGGTGCGCTGGGCGGTCGCCGAGGCCCTCCCCCACCCGGACGACGGGTGGCCCTGGGCGACGCTGCTGGTGAACCTGACCGGCTGCCTGCTGATGGGCGTCCTCCTGGCCGTGCTCGGCGGGCGGGACCGCGAGCCGGCGTGGGCGCGGCCGTTGCTCGGCGTGGGGGTGCTGGGCGGCTACACCACGTTCTCCGCGTTCGGGGTGGAGGTCGTCGAGCTCGTCGACGCCGGCCGGGCCGTCCTCGCCGTGGGCTACGTGCTGGCCTCGGTCCTCGGTGGCGCGCTGGCCGTGGCCGCCGGCGTCCGGCTGGTCCGGGACCAGGAACTGTGACCCCTCTCCTGGTCGCGGCCGGTGCCCTGGCCGGGGCCCCGCTGCGGCTGCTCGTCCTCCGGCTGGTCCACCGGTCCGGCCGCGACCCGGCGCTGGGCACGCTGGCCGTGAACGTGGCCGGCAGCGCCGTCCTGGGCGTGCTCGCCGGCCTGTCGGGGGTGCCGGCGGCGGTCCTCGCCCTGGTCGGCACCGGCTTCTGCGGCACGCTGACGACCTTCTCGACCTTCGGTGCCGACGTCGTCCGGCTGGTGGAGGAGCACGCCGTCGGCCGGGCCCTCCGCTACGTGGCCGCGAGCCTCGTGCTGGGGCTCGGTGCGGCGGCTGCGGGCTGGCTCGCGGTCGCCGCCTGACGGTGCCGGTCGGCTCAGGCCGCCGGCACCGGCTCGGTGGCCACGAGCTCCGCGACCGGCCGGGCGGGGCTGTGCAGCCAGCCCTGCACCAGCGGGCAAGTGGCGGGGGGCTCCGCGTCGCCGGGAGTCATCCTCGGGGGTGAGCGGAGCGGCCCCGGTCGCCGGGCCCGGCAGGACCGCCGCCCCCGGGAGCGCGGACGGGACCGGGTCACTAGGGTCGGGGCGTATGACCGGTGCTGACGCGGGAGACGGACGGGCGGACAGTCCGGTCGTCGTCGTGGCCAACCGGCTGCCGGTCGACCAGGTGGTCGAGCCGGACGGGACGACGCGCTACCAGCGCAGCCCCGGCGGCCTGGTGACCGCCCTGGAGCCCTTCGTGGCCGGCCGCGGCGGCGCGTGGGTGGGCTGGTCGGGCTCGGCCGGCGAGGCACCGGAGCCCTTCGAGTCCGGCGGGATGTCGCTGATCCCCGTGCCGCTCTCGGAGGAGGAGGTCGACCGCTACTACGAGGGCATGTCGAACGCCTCGCTGTGGCCGCTGTACCACGACGTCGTCGAGAAGCCCGAGTACCACCGCACCTGGTGGGACACCTACGTGCAGGTCAACAAGCGCTTCGCCGACCGCACCGCGGAGGTCGCCGGCGAGGGCGCGATCGTCTGGGTGCACGACTACCAGCTGCAGCTGGTGCCGGCGATGCTGCGCCAGCGCCGCCCCGACCTCACGATCGGCTTCTTCCTGCACATCCCGTTCCCGCCCTACGAGCTGTTCACCCAACTGCCCTGGCGCTCGGCGATCGTCGAGGGGCTGCTCGGCGCCGACCTGGTCGGCTTCCAGCGCCCGAGCGCGGCGGTCAACTTCGTGCAGCTCGCCCGCCGGCTGCACGAGCTGCCCACCCGCGGGATCACGATCGCGTACGACGGCCGCACGGTGACCGCGCGGGCGTTCCCCATCTCCATCGACGTGGCCGCGTTCGACGAGCTGGCGAGCTCGCCGGAGGTGCTCAAGCGGGCCGGGGAGATCCGCGCCGAGCTCGGCAACCCGGAGAAGATCGTCCTGGGCGTCGACCGGCTGGACTACACCAAGGGCATCAGCGTCCGGATCAACGCCTTCCAGGAGCTGCTCGAGGACGGCGCGATCGAGGCGCCGCAGACGGTCCTGGTGCAGGTGGCCACACCCAGCCGCGAGCGGGTGGAGCACTACGTCCACATGCGCGAGACCATCGAGCAGCAGGTCGGGCACATCAACGGCGTCCACGGGGCCATCGGCGCCCCGGCCGTGCACTACTTCAACCAGTCGATGCCGCGCGAGGAGCTCGCCGCCCTCTACCGCGCCGCCGACGTCATGCTCGTGACGCCCTACCGCGACGGCATGAACCTGGTGGCCAAGGAGTACGTGGCCGCCCGCGGCGACCTCGGCGGGGCGCTGGTCCTCTCGGAGTTCGCCGGGGCCGCCGCCGAGCTCAAGCAGGCGTTCCTGGTCAACCCGCACGACATCGCCGGCGTGAAGAACCAGCTGCTGCGGGCGCTGCGGCTCGACCCCAAGGAGGGCGCCCGCCGCATGCGGGCGATGCGCCGGCACCTGGCCCGGCACGACCTCGACCACTGGGCGACGTCGTTCTTCGACGCGCTGCGCGCCCAGGCGTGAGCAGCGGCGTGCCCGAGGACCTCGGGACGGCGCTGACGGCGCTGGCCGGCCGCCGTCCCCTGCTGGTCGCCTCCGACTACGACGGCGTCCTCGCCCCACTGACCGACGACCCCTCCGCGGCGGTCCCCTCCCCCGGGGTCGCCGAGGGGCTGGCGCGGGTCGCGGCGGCCGGCGGCGTCACCGTGGCGCTGGTCAGCGGGCGCGGCGTCGCCGACCTCCGGGCGGTCAGCGGCCTCACCGGCCCCTACCGCTGGGTGGGCAGCCACGGCGCCGAGTACGACGGGCCGCTGGCCGACGAGCTCGCCGGCCGCCGCGACGCCCTCGCCGAGCGGCTGGCTCCCCTGGTCGTCGCCGTCCCGGGTGCGCGGCTGGAGGTCAAGCCGGCCAGCGTGGCCGTGCACGTGCGGCAGGTCGCCGACCCCGCCGCGGCCGCCGCGCTGCTGGCGCACGCCCGCGCGGCGGTGGATCCGTCACTGACGGTGAAACCGGGCAAGGCGGTGCTCGAGGTCGCCGTCACCGACGCGGACAAGGGCAGTGCCGTCGGCCGGCTGCGCGGCGAGCTCGGCGCGGCCGCGGTCGTCTACCTCGGGGACGACGTCACCGACGAGGACGTGTTCCGCACGCTCGGCCCGGACGACGTCGGCATCAAGGTCGGCGACGGCGAGACGGCGGCCGGGTACCGGGTCGCCGACCCCGGTGCCGTGCTCGGCGTCCTCCGGCTGCTCGGCGACCTGCTCGCCTGACCCGTCGCGCGGCGCGTCGCCGCCGCGGCCGGGGTCGCCGTCGCCCCCTCGGGCGCTCACCGTCCCGTGCGGCGTCGACACGGCGACGGGGGACCCGCCCGCCACCAGCACCGATGCGCCGCCGCCCGCCTCTCGCGGGGCCGGTGACCGGCCCGGCGCGGTCGACCTGACGACGGCCGGCGGACGGTCGCCACCTCCTCGACAACGATCCGGTCGGGACCGTCCCCCGTGCCGCGGCGCGGGCCGTGCCGGCCAGCACCATTCCTCCTGCACGCCCGTCGGGTCACCGCGGTGACCCGCGTGCACCGTCGCCCCAGGAGGCACCGTGAACGCCGCGCTCCCCCCGCGCCCCCGCTCGGCCGGCTGGTTCGCCGACCGCCCGCTGGCGGTCAAGTTCGGCGCGCTCGTCGCCGTCGGCACGCTGTCCCTCGGCGGCCTGCTCGGTGCCGTCCTGGTGGGCAACGGCGCCGTGCGCGACGCCGAGGCGCGGCTGGCCGACCTGCACCACGCCCAGGAGCTGGTGCTGCGGCTGGACACCCGCGCCAGCGAGCTCAAGGTCGACGGGTTCAAGGCGGTCGTGCGGGAGGACCCCTCCGAGCAGCTGTCCGAGCTGGCCGACGACGTCGCCGAGCCCGAGGCGCTGCTCGCCGAGCTGGACGGGATCACCCTGGACGGCGACGCGGCCGCGGCGGTCGCCGACCTGGCGGGCACGTTCGGCGACTACACCGACGCCATCACCACCTTCGTCGACGGCGCGGTGGCCGACCAGGCCGCCACCCGCGTGCGGTGGGAGGACATCCAGGCGGCCAACGACCTCAGCGACGGCGCCGTCGGCACGGCCAAGGACACCCTCGACGCCGCGGTGACGGCGGCCGAGCAGACGCTCTCGGACACCATCTCCCGCTGGCAGACCGTCGCGCTGGTCGCCGCGGCGGTCGGCCTGGCCCTGCTCGGCGGGCTGAGCTGGCTGACCGCCCGCTCGGTGATCCGCCCGGTCCGGACCGTCCAGGCCTCCCTCGACGCGCTCGCCACCGGTGACCTGACCGGGACGACCGGCATCACCTCCCGGGACGAACTGGGCCGGATGGCCGCGGCCCTGGACGGCGCCCGGGCCGGCCTGCGGGAGGTCATGGCCGTGGTCGTGGGCGCCGCCGACTCGGTGGCCGCGTCGTCGGAGGAGCTGTCGGCGTCGTCGGCGCAGATCTCGGCGTCGGCGGAGGAGACCTCGGCGCAGTCCGGCGTGGTCGCCGGGGCGGCGGAGGAGGTGTCGCGCAACGTGCAGACGGTGGCCGCGGGCGCGGAGCAGATGGGTGCCAGCATCCGGGAGATCGCCACCAACGCCGCCGAGGCCTCCGCGGTGGCCGCCCGCGCCGTGACCGCCGCGGAGACCACGACGGCCACGGTGGCGAAGCTGGGGGAGTCCTCCGCGGAGATCGGCAACGTGGTGAAGGTGATCACCAGCATCGCCGAGCAGACCAACCTGCTGGCCCTCAACGCCACCATCGAGGCCGCCCGGGCCGGTGAGGCCGGCAAGGGCTTCGCCGTGGTGGCCAACGAGGTCAAGGAGCTGGCCCAGGAGACGGCGAAGGCGACGGAGGACATCGCCCGCCGCGTGCAGGCCATCCAGGCCGACACCGGTGCCGCGGTCGGGGCCATCGGCGAGATCTCCCAGATCGTGGCCCAGATCTCCGACCGGCAGACCACCATCGCCAGCGCGGTGGAGGAGCAGACCGCCACCACCAACGAGATGTCCCGCTCGGTGAGCGAGGCCGCGCAGGGCTCGAGCCAGATCGCGGACAACATCACCGGGGTCTCCACCGCCGCGGACTCCACCACCCAGGCCCTCACGCACACCCGCACCGCGGTGGACGAGCTGTCCCGGATGGCCGCCGACCTGCGCACCACCGTCTCCCGCTTCACCTACTGAACGCCGGCCCCGTCAGCGGGGCCACCCCGCCCGTCCCGTCCCGTACAGCCCCTCCCGAGAGGACCTCTCCCATGACGACGACGTCGCCGCGACACACCCGGCTCGGCGTGCGCACCTCCATCCTCGGCGTCGGTGCGGCCGGCATGGCCGCCGCCCTCGTCGTCGGCGGTCTCGCCCTCAGCGGCCTGCAGGGCGCCGGCGACGCGCGCGCCGAGGTGGCCGAGCTGAGCGACGCGCTGGGCCAGGCGCAGGAGATGAAGTACTTCAACGCCGACGTCAGCGGGTGGCAGGTCGCCTACGCCTGGGACGCCCGCCGGATCGGTCCCCAGCAGGCGGTCGACCCCTCGAGCGGCAACCGCGCCGGCTTCCTCGACATCTCCGACGAGATGCAGACGGCGCTCGCGGCGATGCCCACCGACGTCCTCGACGCGGACGAGGCGGACGCGTACGGGCAGATCGTCGACCAGTGGGACGCCTTCTTCGACGTCGACGACCAGGCCGTGGCGCTGTACACGAAGGGGACGCCGGCCGACGTGGACGCCGCCGACGCGCTCATCCTCGGCGACGGCTACGACGTCTACTTCAGCATCCTCGACCTGACCGCCCAGCTGAAGGAGTCGCTCGAGGGCCGGGTGGCCGACGCCCGGGCCGCGGCCGACGCCCAGCAGACCCGGACGCTGTGGACGATGGGCGTCGTCGCCGCCCTCGGCGCCCTCGTCGTGCTCGGCCTGGCCCTGGCGGTCGCCCGCCGGGTCGTCCGCCCGCTGCTCGCCGTGACGCACGTCGCGGAGGGTCTGGCCGCCGGCGACCTGACCCGCACCACCGGCGTGGTCCGGGACGACGAGGTGGGCCGGACCGCCGCCGCCCTCGACACCGCGGTGGCCGACCTGCGCACGGTGATGTCCTCCGTGGTCGGCGCCTCCGACGCGGTGGCGGCCTCCAGCGAGGAGTTGAGCGCCTCCTCGGCGCAGATCTCCGCGTCGGCGGAGGAGACCTCCGCGCAGTCCGGTGTCGTGGCCGGGGCGGCGGAGGAGGTCTCCCGCAACGTGCAGACGGTGGCCGCGGGTGCCGAGCAGATGGGCGCCAGCATCCGGGAGATCGCGACCAACGCGGCGGAGGCCTCCGCGGTGGCCGCCCGCGCCGTGACCGCCGCGGAGACCACGACGGCCACGGTGGCGAAGCTGGGGGAGTCCTCCGCGGAGATCGGCAACGTGGTGAAGGTGATCACCTCGATCGCCGAGCAGACCAACCTGCTGGCGCTCAACGCCACCATCGAGGCGGCGCGTGCCGGGGAGGCCGGCAAGGGCTTCGCCGTGGTGGCCAACGAGGTCAAGGAGCTGGCGCAGGAGACGGCCAAGGCGACCGAGGACATCGCGCGGCGGGTCGAGGCGATCCAGAAGGACACCGGTGCCGCCGTCGGGGCGATCGAGGAGATCTCCCAGATCGTGGCCCAGATCTCCGACCGGCAGACCACCATCGCCTCCGCGGTGGAGGAGCAGACCGCGACGACGAACGAGATGAGCCGGTCGGTGTCGGAGGCCGCGCAGGGCTCGGGTCAGATCGCGGACAACATCACCGGGGTGTCCACCGCCGCGGACTCCACCACCCAGGCCCTGACCCAGACGCGCACCGCGGTGGACGAGCTGTCGCGGATGGCTGCCGACCTGCGCACCAGCGTCTCCCGCTTCACCTACTGATCCACCCACCGCACAGGAGAACCCGATGCACTCCCCCGCCGCCGCGACCCGGCGCCGGCGCTCCGGCTGGTTCGCCAACCGGCCGATCGCCGTCAAGATCCTCAGCCTGCTGGCCTTCAGCGCCTCCGTCGGCGTGGTCCTCTGCCTCGTCGCCGTCGGCAGGATCAGCGCCCTCGACGAGAGCCAGCGGGACATGTACGAGGGCCACGTCGTGGCGCTGTCCGACCTGGACTCCATCCAGGCCGCCTTCGAGGAGCTCCGTCAGGGCTACACGTCCTACTTCCTGGCCGACACCGCCACCCGCACCGGCCTGGGGGCACAGATCGCCGAGGGGCAGGAGGCGCTGGCCGCGCTCGTCGACGACTACGCGCAGGACACCGAGCACCCCGACCGCTTCACCGCCCTGGCCGGGCACGTCGAGGACTACCTCGCGGTCTGCGACGACCAGCTCCTGCCGGCGCTCGACGCCGGGGACCTGGTCACCGCCGGCGGCGTGGCGGCCGGGCCGCAGGTCCAGGCGCAGGACGCCGTCACCGCCGACTTCACCGGGCTGCGGCAGGTGATCCGCGACGAGGCGGACGCCCAGGCCGTCGCCGGGGCCGACACGGCGGCCGGGGCCGTCACCACCCTGTGGACGATCCTCGCGATCACCGTGGGCATCGGCTTCCTGATCGTCTTCGTGGTCGTCCGGCAGATCGTCGGCACCGTCCGCGCCGTCCAGCGCACCGTCGACGCCCTGGCCGCCGGCGACCTCACCGTGGCCCCGGAGGTCGACACGCAGGACGAGCTGGGCCGCATGGCCGCCGCGCTGGGCGCCGCCCAGGAGAACCTCCGGACCGTGCTGACCGCGGTCGCGGCCTCGGCCGACGCCGTCGCCTCCTCCTCGGGGGAGCTCTCCGCCACGTCCACACGGATCTCCGGGTCGGCGGAGGAGACCTCGGCGCAGTCCGGCCGGGTGGCCGCGGCCGCCGAGGAGGTCTCCCGCAACGTGCAGACGGTGGCCGCGGGCGCGGAGCAGATGGGTGCCAGCATCCGGGAGATCGCGACCAACGCCGCCGCGGCGAGCGACGTCGCCGCGCGTGCGGTGACCGCGGCGGAGACCACGACGGCCACGGTGGCGAAGCTGGGAGAGTCCTCCGCGGAGATCGGCAACGTGGTGAAGGTGATCACCAGCATCGCCGAGCAGACCAACCTGCTGGCCCTCAACGCCACCATCGAGGCGGCGCGTGCCGGTGAGGCCGGCAAGGGCTTCGCCGTGGTGGCCAACGAGGTCAAGGAGCTGGCCCAGGAGACGGCGAAGGCCACCGAGGACATCGCCCGCCGGGTGGAGGCGATCCAGAAGGACACCGGCGCCGCCGTCGGCGCGATCGGGGAGATCAGCTCGATCGTCGCGCAGATCAGCGACCGGCAGACCACCATCGCCTCCGCGGTGGAGGAGCAGACCGCCACCACCAACGAGATGAGCCGCTCGGTGAGCGAGGCCGCGCAGGGCTCGAGCCAGATCGCCGGCACCATTGGGGGCGTCTCGACGGCGGCTGCCGCCACCACCTCGGCCCTGGACGAGAGCCGTACCGCCGTCGAGGAGCTGTCGCGGATGGCCGGCGACCTGCGGACGGCGGTGGGCCGCTTCACCTGGTGACCTGCACTCCCCCACGGGCGGCCGTGGGGGAGGACCCGACGACGTCGCGGCCCGCGCCTCCCACCCCGGGAGGCGCGGGCCGCGGCGCGTCCGCGGTGCTGCAGCGACGGCGGCGCCATCTCCCGGGGAACGCTCCCCGACCATTCTCCGGCAACGGCAGAATGGTCGCCGCCCTCCGCGTGGAGCCATGTCGACACGGCGACCGACAATGGCAGCCGAGCTGCCGTCGACGACCATTCCCTCCGTGTCGGAAACGTCACCGACACACCGCCGGGAAATGCGCATCGGACCATTCCGGGTGCCCCACAGTGGTCCCCGACAGCGCAACCGGCGCTCCGCTCCTCCGACACCCCAGGAGATCCCCATGGCCATCCCCACCGACGTCCCGGGCCGCGGCCCCGTGGCCGGCGTCCGCTCCTCGTGGTGGGGCGACCGCGGCGTCAGGACCAAGGTGCTGACCGCGGTGGGCGCGGCGTCCGGCGTCGCGGTCGTCGTCGGCGTCACCGCCGTCGTCGGGCTGGCCGCCGCCGCGGACCGCAGCACCGACCTCAACGCCCAGATCGACGGCCTCGGCGAGGTCACCACCATGCGCGGGGCCTTCAAGGACGTCCGGATCAAGGCCCGCGACGCGCTCATCGTCAGCAACCCGGCCCAGATCCAGGAGGCGCTCGACGCGATCCCCGACCTCGCGGACCGCTTCACCACCGCCCGCGAGGGTTACGCGGAGACCGGGCTGACCGACGAGCAGGCGACCCTGGTGTCGCAGATCGGCGAGGACTTCGACCGGTACGTCGAGATCGAGCACACCGTCCTCGAGCCCCTCGCCCGCACCGGCGACACGGCGGCGTGGGACCAGGCCAACCAGGCGCAGGCCAAGCCGCTGGCCGACGGCGTGGAGCAGTCGATCGACCGGCTCGTCGAGATCGAGAACGGCGAGGCCGACGCCGCGGCGCAGGCCGGCGTGGACTCCGCGGCCAGCCAGCGCACCCTGGTCCTCGCCGTCCTGGCCGTGGGTCTGGCCGCCGCCTTCGCCCTGGGCCTGCTGGTCGCCCGCGGCCTGGCGCGGGGCGTCGCCCGCGTGCAGGTGGTGGCCGAGGGCCTCTCGGCCGGTGACCTCACCCGCTCCTCCGGCCTGACCACGCGGGACGAGCTGGGCCGCATGGGCGCCGCGCTCGACGCGGCCATGACCGAGCTGCGCGGCGTCATGTCCTCGGTGGCGGGCGCCTCCGACGCGGTCGCCGCGTCGTCGGAGGAGCTGTCGGCGTCGTCGGCGCAGATCTCGGCGTCGGCGGAGGAGACCTCGGCGCAGTCCGGCGTGGTCGCCGGGGCGGCGGAGGAGGTCTCCCGCAACGTGCAGACGGTGGCCGCCGGCGCCGAGCAGATGGGTGCCAGCATCCGGGAGATCGCCAGCAACGCCGCCGAGGCGTCGGCCGTGGCCGCGCGGGCCGTGACCGCCGCGGAGACCACCACCGCCACCGTCGCGAAGCTGGGCGAGAGCTCCGCGGAGATCGGCAACGTGGTGAAGGTGATCACCAGCATCGCCGAGCAGACCAACCTGCTGGCCCTCAACGCCACCATCGAGGCCGCCCGGGCCGGTGAGGCCGGCAAGGGCTTCGCGGTGGTCGCGAACGAGGTCAAGGAGCTGGCGCAGGAGACGGCGAAGGCCACCGAGGACATCGCGCGGCGGGTGCAGGCCATCCAGGGCGACACGACCGCGGCGGTGGCCGCGATCGGGGAGATCAGCACGATCGTGGCCCAGATCAGCGACCGGCAGACCACCATCGCCTCCGCGGTGGAGGAGCAGACCGCCACCACCAACGAGATGAGCCGCTCGGTGAGCGAGGCCGCGCAGGGCTCGAGCCAGATCGCGGACAACATCACCGGGGTCTCCACCGCGGCGGACTCCACCACCCAGGCGCTCACCCAGACCCGCACCGCGGTCGACGAACTGTCCCGGATGGCGTCCGACCTCCGCGGCACGGTCGGGCGGTTCACCTACTGACGGGCACACCGCACCGGCGCTGATCCGGACGCACAGGGAGCGCGCGACCCCGCCGGGGTCGCGCGCTCCTCTGCCATCTCGCGACATGTCGACAATGCAAAGAATGGTCACCAGATCGGCCAGGCGAGAATGTCGACACCGTTCTCAGATCGTTGTCGTGCGCGACGTGCGACGCGCTGCGGATTTCCTCGGCATGATCGTCGGCAGCCCCTAACGTCTGTCGCGTCGCCGGCATCTCCGGCAACTCTCGGCCCGGTGGTGATCGGGTCGTCTCCCCACGTGCGATCGGACGTACACGCGATGTCAACGAATGGCGGTGTGCGACGTGTTCTGGCGAACATGTCGGTCTCTCGCAAGATCCTGGCGTCGGTCTCCGTCGCCGCCCTCGCCGGCGTGTCGGTGGGCGCCGTCGGCGTCGTCTCGCTGAACGCCGCGGCGGGCTCGGCCGAGAACACCTACGAGCGCAGCACGCTGGCTCTCCTCAGCGTCGATGACATGCGGGCCCAGTTCCTCGAGATGCAGCTGGGCCAGGCCCTCGCGTATGCCGTGAAGTTCAGCGATCCGGCCGCGGCACCGGCATACACCGAGGCCTCTACGGCCGCCGGGGTCGCCGTCTCCGACGCGCTGCAGCGGTACATGAGCACCTCTCCCACCGCGGCGCAGACCGAGATCGCCCAGGGCGTGATCGACAGCTACGCGCAGTACAACGAGATCAACGAGCAGGTGCTGGCCGCCGGCGCGATCGGCGATGTCGAGACCGGTACCCGGCTGTTCGCGCAGACCCAGCAGCTCCTCCCCGTGATCGGGGACGGCATCGACTCCCTGCTGACCTCCGAGACCGCGGAGGCCTCCGAGGCCGCCGCCGAGGTCGCCGACACCGCCTCCTCCGCCCGGACGCTGCTGCTGGCCGTCATGGCCGCCGGCACCGTCCTCGCCCTCGGTCTCGGCTGGTCGATCGCCCGGGGCATCCGCCGCACCCTGCAGGCGGTGCAGCAGGTCGCAGAAGGCATTGCCGCCGGCGACCTGACCCGCACCACCGGCATAGACCGTCAGGACGAGCTGGGTAGCACCGCAGCCGCCCTGGACGCCGCGCAGGCCCAGCTGCGCACGGTCATGGCCTCCGTCGTCGCCTCGGCCGACGCCGTCGCGGCCTCGTCGGAGGAGCTGAGCGCCTCCTCGGCGCAGATCTCGGCATCGGCGGAGGAGACCTCCGCGCAGTCCGGTGTCGTGTCCAGCGCCGCCGAGGAGGTCAGCCGGAACGTGCAGACGGTGGCCGCGGGCGCGGAGCAGATGGGCGCCAGCATCCGGGAGATCGCGACCAACGCCGCCGCGGCGAGCGACGTCGCCGCCCGGGCGGTCACCGCCGCGGAGACCACCACCGCGACCGTGGCCAAGCTCGGGGAGTCCTCCGCGGAGATCGGCAACGTGGTGAAGGTGATCACCTCGATCGCCGAGCAGACCAACCTGCTGGCCCTCAACGCCACGATCGAGGCGGCGCGTGCCGGTGAGGCGGGCAAGGGCTTCGCCGTGGTGGCCAACGAGGTCAAGGAGCTGGCGCAGGAGACGGCCAAGGCGACCGAGGACATCGCCCGCCGGGTCGAGGCGATCCAGAAGGACACCGGTGCCGCCGTCGGGGCGATCGAGGAGATCTCCCAGATCGTGGCCCAGATCTCCGACCGGCAGACCACCATCGCCTCGGCGGTGGAGGAGCAGACCGCCACCACGAACGAGATGAGCCGGTCGGTGTCGGAGGCCGCGCAGGGCTCGAGCCAGATCGCGGACAACATCACCGGGGTCTCCACCGCGGCGGACTCCACCACCCAGGCCCTGACCCAGACGCGCACCGCCGTGGACGAGCTGTCCCGGATGGCCGCCGACCTGCGCACCAGCGTCAGCCGCTTCACCTACTGAGCACGGCCGCGCCGGACTCACCTTGAGTCCGGCGCGGCGCGGCCGATGACCCATGCGGGACGCCCACGTCCCCCTGCGACGAGAGAGAAGGCAACGGTGGACGGTCTGGACGACATCGTCGAGGAGTTCCTCGTCGAGAGCCACGAGAACCTCGACCAGCTCGACACGGACCTGGTCGCCCTCGAGCAGGAGCCCGACTCCCGGGAGCGGCTCTCGAGCATCTTCCGCACGATCCACACGATCAAGGGCACCAGCGGCTTCCTCGCCTTCAACCGGCTCGAGGAGGTCACGCACGTCGGGGAGAACATGCTCTCCCGGCTGCGCGACGGCGTCCTGTCGCTCACCCCCGAGCGGACCAGCGTGCTGCTGCGCATGGTCGACACCGTCCGCTCGCTGCTGACCTCCATCGAGGCCACCGGCGGCGAGGGCACGGTCGACGTCTCCACCGTCGTCGCCGCGATCAGCGCCGCGATGGAGGACGGCCCGTCGGCGGCCGCCGCCGCCGCGCTCGTCGCCGACCTGCCCCCCGCGGCCGCGGCCCCCGCCGTCGCCGCGGCCGCGATCCCCGAGGACGCCCACCGGGACGTGCCCGAGGTCGCGCACGACGACGAGGCCGGCGACGAGGTCCACGACGAGGTTCAGGACGAGGTCCACGACGAGCACGAGGACCACGACGAGGACCACGACGACGAGGTCCACGACGAGCACGAGGACCACCCGGCCGAGGTGCCCGCCGGCGCCCCCGCGGGCGCTCCCGCCGGTGCCGCGAAGCCGGAGGCGCAGGGCGGCCAGCAGGCGCGCCGCGCCGTCGCCGACAGCACGATCCGCGTGGACGTCGACCTGCTCGACTCGCTGATGCTGCTGGTGGGCGAGCTCGTGCTCACCCGCAACCAGATCGTCCAGTACGTCGGGCGCTCGACCGACACCGACCTGGTCCGCGCCTCCCAGCGGCTCAACCTCATCGCCAGCGAGCTGCAGGAGGGCGTCATGAAGACGCGCATGCAGCCGATCGACCACATCTGGTCCAAGCTGCCGCGCGTCGTCCGCGACCTCGGCATCCAGTGCGGGAAGACCGTCCGGCTGGAGATGGAGGGCAAGGACACCGAGCTCGACAAGACGCTGCTCGAGGCGGTCAAGGACCCGCTGACCCACCTCGTCCGCAACGGCGTCGACCACGGCATCGAGTCCCCCGAGGCGCGCCGGAAGGCCGGCAAGCCCACCGAGGGCGTGCTGACCCTGCGCGCCAAGCACGAGAGCGGCCAGGTCGTGGTCGAGGTGGCCGACGACGGCGCGGGCATCGACCCCGCGAAGCTCGGCGCCAAGGCCCTGCAGCGGGGCTTGGTCACCGCCGAGCAGCTGAACCGCATGAGCCCGGCCGACATCCTGCAGCTGATCTTCCTGCCCGGCTTCTCCACCGCCGCCGCCGTCACCAACGTCTCCGGCCGCGGCGTCGGCATGGACGTCGTCAAGACCAACATCGAGTCCATCGGCGGCACCATCGAGGTGGAGTCCGAGCCCGGCAGGGGCACGGTCTGCCGGCTGCGGATCCCGCTGACCCTGGCCATCGTCCCGGCGCTGACCGTCGAGTGCGCCGGCGACCGCTACGCCATCCCGCAGATCAGCCTGCAGGAGCTGGTCAGCCTCGACGCCGAGAAGGCCGCCAACGCCGTCGAGGAGGTCGGCGGGGCCCCGGTCTACCGGCTGCGCGGCGAGCTGCTCCCGCTGGTGCGGCTCACCGACGTCCTCGGCCTGGCCAGCGACCGGCACGACGGCCACGTCGTCATCGCCGTGCTGCGCTCCGAGGGCCGCCGCTTCGGCCTCGTCGTCGACCGGGTCATCAACACCGAGGAGATCGTCGTCAAGGCCGTCGGCGGCCAGCTCAAGGCGATCGGCCTGTACTCGGGGGCGACCGTCCTCGGCGACGGCACCGTGGCGCTGATCCTCGACGTGCAGGCCCTGGCCCGCCGGGCGCTGCGCACCGAGACCACCGAGCGGCAGGAGTCCCGCGAGGCCCTGGCGCGCAGCGTCGCGGCCGAGACCGAGCGCCAGCGGATGCTGCTCGCCGCCATCGGCGAGGGCCGGCGCGTGGCCATCCCGCTGGACACCGTCACCCGCCTCGAGCAGGTGCGCACCGACGCCGTCGAGCGGGTCGGCAACCGCGAGGTCGTGCAGTACCGCGGGGCGATCCTGCCGATCGTCCGGCTCGACCGGCACCTGGGCGCCTACGGCAGCAGCGAGCGCGAGGTCCTCGAGGTCATCGTCTACAGCGACCACGGCCGCAGCGTCGCGATCGTCGTCGAGGAGATCCTCGACATCGTCGACGGCGGGGCCGCGGTCCGCAGCGACATCGACGACCTGGGCCTGCTCGGCTCCGCCGTCCTCGGCGACAAGGTGACCGAGCTGCTCGACGTCCGCGCCGCGATCCTCGCGGCCGACCCGGCCTTCTACGCCGCCACCCCCGTCCACGCCCCCGAGTCCGCCCTGCTGGAGGTCTGACGTGACGACCCCGACCGAGACCACCCCCCGGGCGACCAGCGGCCAGCTGGCCACCTTCCGCCTCGACGGCGACCTCTACGGCGTCGAGGTGGAGCACGTGCAGGAGGTGCTGCGCAGCCAGGGCCTGACCCGGGTGCCGCTGGCGCCGCCCGCCGTCGCCGGGCTGATCAACCTGCGCGGCCAGGTGGTGACCGCCATCGAGCTGCGCGAGCGGCTGGGCCGCCCGCCGCGGCCGGCCGGCACCGACGCCGTGGTCATCGTCGTGCGCCTGCACGGGGAGGCGGTGAGCCTGCTCGTCGACTCGATCGCCGACGTCGTCGACGTGGCGGCCGACGACTTCGAGGCCCCGCCGGACACCCTCGACGGGCAGGCCCGCGAGCTCATCCGCGGTGCCTACAAGCTCGACGGGAAGCTGCTGCTCGCGCTCGACGTCCAGAAGGCCGTCGGCGCCTGAGCGAGCCCGATCGGTGACACACGGTCACCGATCGACTGCCTGACGCGTCCCGCCACGCGGCCGTCACCCTCCGCCACTCCGGCGAACGGGTGACGGCCGCGTGGCGTCTCGTGGGGATGGCGGCCAGCATGGGCTGACCCCACTCCCCTGGAGGCGACGTGCCCTACTCGCTGGTCAGTGCCGCGACCCTCGGTTTCGACCTGGTGCGGTTGCCCGCGGGCCGCACCGTCGCCGACGTGCTGCTCACCGCCCTGACCGCCGGTCCCGCCGAGCTGACCGCGCTCGCCCGCGGCGCGCGCTCGCACGGCGCCGACCGCGAACAGCGGTCGGTCCTGGCCGTGCGCGCCCGCCGCGCGCGGGAGATGGCCGCCGCCGTGCCGCAGCTGCGGTCGGTGGGCCAGGGCACGGCGGACGGCGCCGGCGCCGACCGCACCGCCGTCCTCGTGGCGCAGCTGGAGCAGGGCACCATCGGCACCGCCTCGTCGCTGGAGCGGCTGCTGCGCGAGGACGTGCTCGGCCCCGAGCACCCCGCGCTCACCCGCCTCGCCGACGACACCCGCGAGCAGGCCGCCGACGTGCTCGCCGACGCCGCGGTGGGCGCCTGGGCCGCCGGGGTGCTGCCCCCGCTGGTCCGCCGCGAGCTGCACCAGCCCTTCGCCGGCGTCGTCCCGGACGCGGCCACCCGCGGGGCCGACGCCGACCTCGGCCCGGCCACCCCCGAGCTGCGCACGGTGCTGGCCGTCGTGGCCGCGCTCGACGCCCGCGGCCGGGACCGCTGGCGGGCCGCCGTCGACGAGGGCCGTGCCGAGCAGCGCCCCTGGGCCGCCGCCATGCACGAGGCCTCCTGGGCCGCGCACGTCTCCGGCCGCACCCGCACGCTGGCCGCCGTCCAGCTGCTCGCCGTCCGCGCCTTCGCCGACGCGGGCTTCACCGCCTCCGACGGCGCCGCCGGCTCGTGGAACGCCCTCGCCGGCGTCGTCCAGGCCATGACGATGGGCGACCTGCTCGACGGCAGCGCCCTCGGCGTCCTCCGCGCGCCCTGGACGCGCCTCACCGCTCCCCGCTGAGCAAGGGCCTCCCCGCCCCCCACCGCTCGCACGCTCGCGGCGGGCCCCTGCGGGGAGGCCGCCCGCCCCCACCGCTCGCACGCTCGCGGCGGGCCGTGTGACGGGCGGGTCGACATGTGCCGTGTGGGGCGGCCGTCAGCGGACGTTTCCGTAACGGTTGTCCCGTCGGCCTCAAGCGCGCCCGCGTCCCGGCCGACAACTCCTGCGACGGCGGTGGGTCCGAGGGACCGGTCCCCCTCGCGAAACCGGATTGCGCTCAACACGTAGCCGCCCGGTGCCGACACCGAAGGGACAGCCCCGTGCCGGGTGCTGGACCACGGCAGCAGCAGGAGGACGCGTGGACCCGATCCGGGTGATGGTGGTCGACGACTCGGTCGTCGTCCGGAAGATCGTGACCGACGTGCTGTCCGCCGACCCGGGCATCGAGGTCGTCGGGACGGCGGTCAACGGCAAGCTCGCGCTGGCCAAGATCGAGGGACTGCGGCCCGATCTGGTCACCATGGACATCGAGATGCCGGAGATGAACGGCATCGAGGCGGTCCGCGCCATCCGCGCCGGCCGCAACCGCGTGCCGATCGTCATGTTCAGCACGCTCACCGAGCGCGGCGCCTCGGCCACCCTGGACGCGCTGTCGGCCGGCGCCAACGACTACGTCACCAAGCCGGCCAACGTCGGCAGCGTGGCGCAGTCGATGGAGAGCGTGCGCGAGCAGCTCATCCCGAAGATCAAGGCGCTCACCGGCCGCCCCGTCGCCGGGCTGCCCCGGCCCGCTGCCGCCCCGGTCGCCGTCCGGCCGCCGGCGCCGCGCACCACGCCGCACAAGGCGCCCGCCGTCCTGGTCATCGGCTCCTCGACCGGCGGCCCCGAGGCCCTCGCCAAGGTCCTCCCCCTGCTCCCGGCGAGCCTGCCGGTCCCGGTCCTGCTCACGCAGCACATGCCGCCCGTCTTCACCCGCCAGTTCGCCCAGCGCCTGGACCGGCTCTGCCCGCTGACCGTGGTCGAGGCCGTCGACGGGACGCCGCTGCTGCCCGGCACCGTGCACCTGGCCCCCGGCGACTTCCACCTCACCGTCCGCGGCACCGGCCGGGGCGCGACCACGATGCTGTCGCAGGGCCCGCCGGAGAACTTCTGCCGCCCGGCCGTCGACCCGCTGTTCCGGTCCGCGGTGACCGCCTACGACGGTGCCGTCCTCGCCGTGGTCCTCACCGGCATGGGTGCCGACGGGCGGGCCGGGTGCGGCGCCGTCCGCGACGCCGGCGGCACCGTCGTCGTCCAGGACCAGGCCACGTCCGTCGTCTGGGGCATGCCTGGCGCCGTCGCCTCGGCCGGCCTGGCCGACGAGGTCCTGCCGCTCGATCGCGTGGCCGAGTCGATCACCCGCCACCTCGCGCGCGCCGTCCCCGGTGTCCCGCCGAAGCCCGCCACCCTGACCCTCGCGACGGGAGCTCCCCGATGACCCTGACGACCACGAGCTTCGACTGGGTGCGCCAGCTGGTGCACCGCGAGAGCGCCATCGTGCTCGCCCCCGGCAAGGAGTATCTGGTCGAGGCCCGGCTGCTGCCGGTTGCACGCAAGATGGGCCTCACCGACGTCGGCCAGCTCGTCGACACCGTCCGCAGCCGGCCGCGGCCGGACGACACCCGCCAGATCGTCGAGGCCCTCACCACCAACGAGACGTCGTGGTTCCGCGACGGCGACCCGTTCACCGCCCTCACCTCGACGGTGCTGCCCTCGCTGCTCACCACCCGCGGGCCGGCGGAGCGGCTGCAGATCTGGTCGGCGGCCTGCTCCAGCGGCCAGGAGGCCTACACGGTCGCCATGCTGCTGGAGGACGCGATGCCCCACGCCGCGTCGCGGGTGGCGATCACCGCCACCGACATCTCCCGCGAGATGGTCGAGCGTACCCGGGCCGGCCGGTTCAGCCAGCTCGAGGTCAACCGGGGCCTGCCCGCGCCCATGCTGGTCCGCCACTTCACCCGGGCCGGCAACGAGTGGGAGGTCGCTCCCGCGCTGCGCCGGATGGTCACCGCCCGGGAGTGCAACCTCGCCGCCCCGCTGCCGCGGATGGGCCCCTTCGACGTCGTGTACCTGCGCAACGTCCTCATCTACTTCGACCTGCCGACCAAGCAGGCGATCCTCCGCCGGGTGCGCGAGCTCATGCGCCCCGACGGATGGCTGTTCCTCGGTGCCGCCGAGACCACCCTCGGAGTCGACGACTCCTGGAGCCGCGTCGTCGTCGGACGCAGCTCCGCCTACCGCCCGCTGAAGGGGGCATGACCATGCGTGCACTGGTGATCGACGACTCGCGCGCGATGCGCCGGATCGTGACCGGGATCCTGGAGGGCCTCGGCTACGAGACCCGGCAGGCCGGGCACGGCCAGGAGGCGCTCGACGTCCTCCACGAGGGCTGGGTGCCCGACCTCTGCACCATCGACTGGAACATGCCGGTGATGGACGGCCTGCAGTTCGTCAACGCCGTCCGGGCCAACCCGGCCTGGCGCTCGGTGACGCTGGTGATGGTGACCTCGGAGAGCGAGCAGAGCCAGATCGTCCGCGCGCTGGCCGCCGGTGCGCACGAGTACGTCATCAAGCCGTTCACCGCCGACGCGCTCCGCGACAAGCTGGCGCTGCTCGGCCTGCTCCCGCAGGAGGCCGTCCTGTGACGCTCGCACCCGACGCCACTGCGCACGGCGCCGCAGCGCGGCCGCTCATCAGCTCCCTGATCGACGAGGCCACCGTCGAGGCGATCGCCGGCGAGGCCTGGATCGCCCTGGTGGGCGAGGAGGAGCTCCTCGTCCCGGTGCCCGGCGACCTGCCGGCGGACGTCCTGTCGACCTGGGTCGACGTCGTCGGCCCCTGGACGGGCTCGGTGGTCCTGACCGCCGGCCGCGGGACCGCCGTCGAGCTGACCCGCGCCCTGCTCGCCGAGGCCGCCCCCGAGGTCCTCGAGCCCGAGGACGTCACCGACGCCTTCGGGGAGATCGCCAACGTGGTCGGCGGCAACGTCAAGGCCGCCCTGCCCGGGCCCTCGGCGCTGAGCCTGCCCCAAGTCGGCGACGCCCCCGCCGTCCGCAACCCCGACGACGTCTGCCGCGTCGAGGTCCTCTGGCGGGGCCAGCCCCTCGTCATCACCGTCCAGGGCGCCCTGCCCTCCGCGTCCCCGCACCACGAGAACCCGCACCCGAACGGAGTGTCATTGTGAAGATCCTGGTCGCCGACGACAGCCGCGTCATGCGGCAGATCGTCATCCGCACCCTGCGGCAGGCCGGCTACGACGACCACGACATTGTCGAGGCCGAGGACGGCCGCGACGCCTACGACAAGGTCCGGTCCGAGGCTCCCGACCTGGTGCTGTCGGACTGGAACATGCCGAACATGACCGGCCTGGAGTGCCTGCAGGCGCTGCGCTCGTCGGGCTCGGCCGTGCCGTTCGGCTTCGTCACCTCCGAGGGCTCGGCGGAGATGCGGGAGAAGGCCGCCGACGCCGGCGCCCTCTTCCTCATCGCCAAGCCGTTCACCGAGGAGACCTTCCGCGAGAACCTCGACGGGGTGCTCGCGTGACCGCGCCGCTGACGGTCGTCCTGCCCGATGCCAAGGCCGTCAAGGACATGCTCTCCGGCCTCGTCGGCAAGCCGGTCGGCGTGACGCCGGGCGCCCCGGTGACCCCGACGGAGAAGGACCCCGTCTCGGTCGCCGTCTACGTCAGCCCGACGATGGCGGTCAACGCCCTGTGCGTCATGGACCTGCCGCTGGCGGCCTGGACCGGCGGCGCCCTGGCCCTGCTCCCGCCCGGCGGCGTGCAGGACGCCGTCGAGGAGGACGGCGAGCTCACCGCGATGCTCACCGAGGCACTGCACGAGGTCGTCAACGTCCTCTCGGCGCTGTTCAACGTGCCGGGTGCCCCGCACTCGAAGCTGCACGCGTCCTACGCCCCCGGTGACGACCTGCCCGGCGACATCGCAGGCATGCTGGCGGCCTTCAACCGCCTCGACCTCGCCGTCGAGGTGCCCGGCTACGGCAAGGGACGGCTCTCGCTCGTCGTGCCCTGACACCGTCGTCCTGCCGGACGACACCGCGATCAGGAGTCGTCCCCAGCGGACGTTGAGCACCACCGTCGCGCCCGGCGGGGACCCTCCGGGCCCGCCACCGGTCACGACACCGCACCGACTGCCCCGGGGCAGCGGGACCACCGTCCCGCCGCCCCGGGGCAGCGGCGTCTCCGGGCAGCGTCGTCTCCCGGCACCGTCGTCTCCCGGCACCGTCGTCTCCCGGCACCGTCATCTCCGGGACCGGACGGCGGGGGCGGGTGCTCAGGCCGAGGTGGCCGCGTGCTCCTCGATCGCCGAGGGGAGGCAGGCCCAGACGTGCTTGCACCCGTCGTCGACGTACCAGCCGTGCGCCACCGACAGGCGCGCCACCAGGTAGAGGCCCAGGCCGCCCTGGGCCGGGTCCCGCCCCACGGCCGGCGCCGGCATGGTGTCGGGGTCGCGGTCGCTGACGTCGAGCAGCCAGCCACCGGTGCCGGCCACCACGGTGGCCACGACCGGGGAGACACCGTGCCGCAGCGCGTTGGAGGCCAGCTCGTCGAAGGCGAGGACGAGCCGGTCGGCCGCCGGGTCGTCCGGATCGCGCGGGAAGCCGATCGCGTCGAGGTGGCCCCGCAGGCCGGCGCGCGCGGCGGGCAGCTCGGCGATCTGGCCGAGGTCCCAGCGCCACAGCTCACCCCGCCCGTCGGGCAGCGGCCGCAGCGGCCACGTCAGTCGACCCATGTCCTCTCTCCGTCGTCGTCCTCTCAGCCGGACGACTCCAGGGTGCCCAGCCGACCCGGCGCCCAACCGTGGGCCGCAGCGGATCGGGGCGGTCCGGGAACGCACCGGGCGTGTCGCGCGTACCGCCGGACGCCCCCGCCCGTCCCGGGGCCGGCATGCGGCAGCATGTGACCCGATGACTCCGGACGGCAGCGCCCCGCCGCCCCACGACCTGCTCGTGCAGGCCGTCGAGGGCATGGAACGGCCCCTGTTCGTCCTGGACGGCGACTGGCGGCTGGCCTACGTCAACCCCGCGGGGGCCGCGGCGCTCGACCGCACCGTCGAGGAACTGGTGGGCCGGGTCTTCTGGGAGGCCTTCCCGGACACCGTCGGCGGTCCCTTCGAGGAGCTCTACCGGCACGTGCGCGCGACCGGCGAGGCGGGGTCCACCGAGGCGGAGTCCCGGCGCCTGGCCGCGTGGTTCCGGGCCGACGCCTTCCTCACCGCGGCCGGCCTGGTCGTCACCTTCGACGACGTCACGCAGCGCCGCCGCACCGAGGCCGAGCGGGCGGCGGCGATCGTGGCGCGCGAGCAGGCCGCCGCCCAGGCCGCCGAGGCCGCGGCCCGGGCCGAGACCGCGGCGCGCCACCTGGTGCTGCTCGGTGACATCAGCCAGGCCATGACCGCGACCACCGACGTCGACGTGGCCGTCGCCCGCTTCGCCGACCTCGTCGTCCCGCTGCTGGCCGACTGGTGCCTGGTGAGCGTGGTCGACCCGGACGGCACCCGCCGCGACGTCGGGCGGGCGCACGGCGACCCGCGCATGGTCCCGGCGATGCACCGCTACGCCGACCTGCGGGTGCGCAGCAACCGGGCGGCGGCGCCGGTGCCCACGGCGCTGGCCAGCGGCCGGCCGGTGGTCATCCCGCGGGTCACCGAGGACGACGTGCGCGCGATGGTGGCCGACGAGGAGAGCCGGGCCGCGCTGGCCCCGCTGCGGGTCTCCGCCGTCGCGACCTTCCCGCTGCTCGCCCGCGGGGAGCTGTTCGGGGCCTTCACCCTGGTCAACGGCCCGGATCGGGGTCCGCACACCGACGCCGAGCTGCGCACCGCCGAGATCGCGTCCCGCCGGGCAGCGCTGGCCCTGGACAACGCCCGCCTCGCCGGCGCCGCCCAGCAGGTGGCCGAGCGCCTGCAGCACAGCCTGCTGTCCCCGCCGGTCCAGCCCGACCGGCTCGAGCTCGCCGTCCGCTACCGGCCGGCGACCCGCGGCATCTCCATCGGCGGGGACTGGTACGACGCGTTCCTGCAGCCCGACGGCGACACGGTGCTGGTCATCGGCGACGTCACGGGCCACGACATCGAGGCCGCCGCGGCGATGGGCCAGGTCAGGACGCTGGTCCGCGGCATCGCCTTCGACCGGCTGGAGGAGCCGGCCGGGGTGCTGCGGCGGGTCGACCACGCCCTCGTCGGCCTCGCCGTCCCGACGCTGGCGACCGCGCTGGTCTGCCGGGTCGAGCAGGACGCCGACGACCGGGCCGCGGGGCTGCGCCGGCTGCGCTGGTCCTCGGCCGGGCACCCCGACCCGGTGCTGCTGCTGCCCGACGGGACGGTGCGCGACCTCTCCGCGCCGGTCGGCCCCCCGCTCGGCACCGGGTGGCGGGGGCCGCGCACCGACGGGCAGGCGGTGCTCCCGCCCGGCGGCACGCTGCTGCTGTTCACCGACGGTCTCTTCGAGCGACGCGGCGTCCTGCTCGACGACGGCCGCGAGCAGCTGCGGCGGCTGGTGTCCGTGGCGGCCGGGCAGCCGCTGGAACAGCTGTGCGACGACCTGCTGGCCGGCATGCTCGGGGAGGGCGCGGAGGACGACGTCGCGCTGCTCGCCGTCCGGGCGCACCCGATGGCGGGGGAGCGGCCGGCCGGGACCGGTCCCGAGGTGCTGCCCCCGGCGCCGGGCCGCCCCGCCTGACCGCTCACCGGGCCGCCCCGCCTGACCGCTCAGCGGGCCGCCCCGCCCGACCGCTCACCGGGCCGCCCCGCCCGACCGCTCAGCGGGCGACGGCGGCCCGCACCTCCTCGACGACGGCGGCCACGCCCTGGTCGGCCCACACGATGGAGTAGTGGTTGGTGCCGGGCACCTCGTGGGCGGTGATGCCGGCGGGCTCGAGCCCCAGCCCGGCCAGCCGCACCTCGTCGTAGAGCCCCGGCGTCTGGTCGAGCAGGCCGCGCGTCGCCCACAGCAGCGTCGCCGGGACCGGCAGGGCGGTGGTGGCCTCGAGCACGCGCTCGTTGAGCAGCACGTCGCCGCCGTCGACCCGCACCGCCTCGGGCACGCACGCGCTGCGCAGCTCGGGCGGCTCGCCGACCAGGTCGCGCGCCAGGTACGCCGCCACGGAGGGGACGTCGACCCACGGCCCGACGGCGGGGTGCCGCGACCAGAACTCCCGGACGGCGGCCAGGTCGGGGAACGTCGCCCCCAGCCGGTCCAGCGACGGACCCAGGACGGCGGAGAGCATCGCGTCGACGTCGGCCCCCGGCGGGCGGGGGAGGGCCAGGCCGCCGTCGACGAGCACCAGGCCGTGCACCCGGTCGCGCGCCGGGCCGGCCGCGGCCATGGCCGCGACGAACGCCCCCATCGAGTGGCCGACGAGCACCGCGGCGTCGGCGCCGGTGTCGGCGTCGGCCCCGAAGCGGTCGAGCACGGCGGTCACGTCCTCGGCGTGCCGCTCGAGCCCGTAGGGGCCGGGCAGCCCGGCCGAGCCCGCGCGCCCGCGCAGGTCGGGGGCGACCACCTCGAACTCCCCGGCCAGCGCGGCGGCCACGCGGGCCCAGGCCATGGCGTTGGCGGTGATGCCGTGGACCAGGACGGCGATGGGCGCGCCGGGCGCGTCGGCGGCCCAGTGCAGGGCCGACAGCTCACCGCCCTCGACCGGGACGGCGATCTGGACGGGGTCGCGCACCTCGTTCACGCCCCCACCCTGCCGCCGTCGCGCGCCGGGCGCAGGTCAGGCGCCGAGCCGCTCGATCGCGAAGGCGACGAGGAACCCGAGCGTGGTGATCAGCCCGGTCCAGGTGCGGGTGCGCTCGAAGGCCTCGGGGATCATCGTGTCGGCGATCATGGTGAGGATCGCGCCGGCCGCGACCGCGGTGATGACGGCGACCACCTCGGGCGGCGCGCTGCCCAGCGCCGCGTACCCGACCAGCGCGGACAGGCCGCTGGCCACGGCGATGCCGCCCCAGACGCCGAAGACGTACCCCGCCGAGCGGCCGTTGGCCTTCATGCCCGCGGCGCTGGACAGGCCCTCGGGCACGTTGGAGATGAACACCGCGGCCAGCACCGGTGCGCTCACCGAGCCGCCGCCGAGCAGCCCGAGGCCGAGGACCACCGACTCGGGGACGCCGTCGAGCAGCGCCCCGATCGCGATCGCCGCCCCGCTGCCGCCCTGCTCGTCCTCGGAGGGCTGCTGCTCGGGGCCCTCGCCGCCGGACCGCTTGCGGTGCCGGGCGCCGCGCCGGGCCAGCGCCGCGTTGGCCGCCAGGTAGGCCGCCGCGCCGCCCAGGAAGCCGATCGCCGTCGGCCCGAGCCCGCCGGTCTCGGCCGCCTCGGCCATCAGGTCGAAGGCGACCGCGGAGATGAGGACGCCGGAGCCGAACGCCATGACCGAGGCGATGACGACCCGCGGCACCCGCACGAACCAGGCGACCAGCGCCCCCAGCACGAGAGCGGCCCCGCCCAGCAGCCCCCACAGCCCCGCCTGCACGACCTCCGGCACGGCCCGCTCGGTGCCCGCCGCACCCTCCGCCGAACCCCGGCCGGCCCGGCGCGATGATCAGGGAACCTGATCCCAGCGCGTCCTCCCTCACGTCCCACGGTGAGGGAGGACGCTCCACGATCAGGGACCCTGATCGTCGCGCGCGGCTCCCCTCAGTCGGGGTGGCGCAGCAGGTAGCGGCCGAAGTGGGGCACGGTGAAGGCGATCTGCCCGCGCTCGGCGGAGTAGACCAGCCCCTTCTTGATCAGCGAGTCGCGTGCGGGGGACAGCGACGCGGGCTTGCGGCCCAGGCTCGCCGCGACCTCCGACGTCGCCACCGGGGCGCCGGCCGGGCCGCCCAGGTCGGCCATCGCGTGCATGTACTCGCGCTCGGCGGGCGTGGCCCGGTCGTAGCGGGAGCCGAAGAAGCCCACCGCGAGCTCGGCCTCGGCCACCGGCGCGGCCACGGCGACGTCGCCGGCGGTGATCGGGGAGGCGGCGGCGACGTCCCAGGTGACCTTGCCGTAGGCCTGCACGAAGTACGGGTAGCCGTCGGCGGCGGCGTAGAGGGCGTCGAGGGCGGCGGGCTCGAACGCGACGTCCTCCCGCTCGGCGGGGGCCAGCAGCGCCCGGTCGGCGGCGGGGCGGTCCAGCCGGTCGATGCGCAGGTAGCGGAACAGCCGCTCGGAGTAGCTCTTGGACGCCGACAGCACCGCCGGCAGGTGCGGCAGCCCGGCGCCGACGACGATCAGCGGCGCGCCCTGCTGCGACAGCTCGTGGCAGGCCGCGCAGATGGCCGAGACGTCGTCGGCCCGGACGTCCTGCATCTCGTCGACGAACAGCGCGATGCCCCTGCCCACGTCGGCGGCGAGCCCCGCGGCGTCGCTGAGCAGCTCGACGAGGTCGATCTCCATGTCCCCGGAGTCGGCCCGCCCGCTCGACGCCGGCACGTCGATGCCCGGCTGCCAGCGGTCGCGCAGCTTCGCGTCGGCCGGCGTCAGCCGCTGGGCGAAGGCCCGCAGCGTGCCGAGGACGGCGTCCATCGACTCCTGGTCGGGGTGGCGCAGCTCCCGCAGCGCCATGTGCAGCGCCGAGGACACCGGCCGGCGCAGCGACTGGTCCGGCCGCGCCTCGATCTTGCCGGTGCCCCAGCCGCGGCCGATCGCCGCCGAGCGCAGCTGGTTGAGCAACACCGTCTTGCCCACGCCGCGCAGCCCGGTGAGCACCAGCGAGCGCTCGGGCCGGCCGCGGGCGATGCGCTCGAGGACGACGTCGAAGGCCGACAGCTCGTCGTCGCGGCCGGCCAGCTCCGGCGGGCGCTGACCGGCGCCGGGGGCGTAGGGGTTCCGCACGGGGTCCACGTCGAGCACCGTATGGACGCCTCTAGCCGAGCCCGTAGAAGCGCCTAGAGAGCCCGATCGTGTCGCGGTCCTGGTGGCGCGTCGCCACGGTCGGTGCGCGGGGTCGCGCCCCTCGTCGCCGGGAGCGCGCACGCCGCCGTCCCCCCGGGCAGGCGCGTCCGGTTGGCCGCGACCACCCGGTAGACCGCGTCGGCCAGCAGGCCGACCGGCGGGACCTGCAGCAACCGGCCCAGCACCGCCCACCCGGACCCGGCGGCGCGCAGGGCGGCGGCCACGGCACGCGCCCCGCCGACGACGTCCCCCGTGCGCGGCACCCACAGCAGCTCCCGCTGTGCGCGCGCGGCGGTGGTGCCCACGGCGGCCAGGTCCGCGCCCTGCCACGGGACGACGGCGCACGCGGCGGGCAGCAGCCGCCGGGCGACGGCCGCCGAGCGGGTGCAGAACCCGCAGTCGCCGTCGAAGACCAGGGCCGGTCGCTGCACGGGCGTCCCCTCTCCTCGCGGGCCTCGGGGGCTCCGTGGTGAGCACGCTAGAGGGGGTCGACGCCGCGGCGCCGCCGCGCCAGGGTGCCCGGCATGGACGACCCCGGCATGGACGACCAGGTCACGACGGAGCTGCTGGCGCTGGAGCGCCGCGGCTGGGACGCGCTGTGCGACGCCACGGCGGCCGGCTTCTACGGCGAGGTCATGGCCGACGACGGCGTCATGGTCCTCGCCGACGGGTCGGTGATGGACCGCGAGGCCGTCGTCGCCGCGCTCGCCGCGTCGCCGCCCTGGCACCGCTACGCGATGGACGACGTCCGCCTGGTCCGCGCCGGGGCGGACGCCGCGGCCGTCGTCTACACCGGCACGGCGTGGCGGAGCGAGCAGGAGCCGCCGTTCACCGCCGTGATGAGCAGCCTCTGGTCCCACGACGGGGGGCGCTGGCGGCTCGCGCTGTACACGCAGACCCCGGTCCTCGCGCCGGCTGCTCAGGTCTAGCGCCGGAGCCGGGGAGCGCTGGACCGCCCGGGACCCAGGGAACTCACAGCCGTCCCCACTAGCGTGGTCCCGTGGTCAGGTTCGCGCTCAAGGTCGTCGTCATGGCGGTGGCGTTCTACTTCCTCGCCCTGTACCTGCCGGGGATCGACGTCATCGGCAACGAGGCGGCGCCGCTCGGCGTCACCGGCACCTTCCTGTGGGTGGCGCTGCTGTTCGCGGTGGTCAACGCGGTGGTCGGGCCGATCCTGCGGTTCCTGTCGTTCCCGGCGATCCTGCTGACGCTCGGGCTCTTCCTCGTCGTGGTCAACGCCGCGCTGCTGGGCCTGACCGCCGCCCTCTCCGACCGGCTCGACGTCGAGGGGTTCGGCACCGCGGTCGTCGGCGGGCTGGTGCTCGCCGTCGTCGGCTGGCTGGCCGACGTCGCCCTCGATCGCCGCTGAGCGCCCCGGGACGGCCGGGAGCCCGACGGCGGGAGCCGCGCGGCGCGCCGGGCGGACCGCACGCGATGACGCCCGCCGCCGGGCGCACTAGCGTGGGTGGTCATGGTCAGCACGTCCGGCGTGGACACCGCCGTCCCGGGACGACCCGACGAGCCCGGCAGCGCGACACCGCCGGAGCGCCCCGCCCCGCCGGCCCCCAGCGAGCCCGCGGCACCTCCTGAGCTGGTCGCCCTCGAGGCGGCCAACGACGAGAAGCGCACCCTGCTGACGCGGGCCGCGCAGGCCGCGGCCGGCACCCTGGACCACGAGCCGGGGCTGCCTGCCGGCTGCGGTGCGGGCGACCTGCCGGCGCTGCTGCAGCGCTACTACTGGAGCGAGCCGGCCGCCGAGGTCCTCGGCCACGAGCCGGCCGACCTCGCCGACCTCGCGCTGCGCCACCTGCGCGTCGCCGCTGTCCGCCCGCAGGGCTCGGCCACCGTGGCCGTGGAGCGGGTGACCGACGGGCGGGGGCTGCTGCTGGTCGTCACCGACGACATGCCCTTCCTCGTCGACTCGGTCACCGCCGAGGTGGTCCGCCAGGGCGCCGGCCTGCAGCACGTCGTCCACCCGGTCGTCGTCGTCCGCCGCGACGTCACCGGCGCGCTGCGCGCCTTCTGCGACAGCGGCGGCTCCGACGTGACCGAGTGCGGCGCCGACGCGCTGGCCGAGTCCTGGATCGCCGCCGTCCTCGACGGCCCGCTCGACGACGAGGCCGCCGCCGACCTGGTCACGGGGCTGCGGACGGTGCTGGCCGACGTCCGCGCCGTCGACGAGGACGCCCCGCGCACCGCCGCCCGCGCGCTGGAGCTGGCCACCCGGCTGGAGGAGCAGGCGACCGTCGACACCGCCGACCCGGCCGACGACCCGGCCGAGGCCGCCGCCCTGCTGCGCTGGCTGGCCGACGGCAACTTCGTCTTCCTCGGCGCCCGCGAGGTCGAGGTGGGGGGGACCGTCCGCGCCGTCCCCGGCAGCGGCCTGGGCGTGCTGCGCAGCGACGCCGGCCCGGCGGCGCTGCCCGAGGCCCCCGGCCGGCTGGGCCCCGCGCTGGTCACCGTGACCAAGGCCGACATGCGCTCGACGGTGCACCGGCGCGCCTGGCTGGACCTGGTGGCGGTCACGCTGCCGGCCGACGGCGACCGCCCGGCCCACCAGCACCGCCTCGTCGGGCTGTTCCCCACCGCGGCCACGGCCGCCGGCGTCCGCGACGTGCCGCTGGTCCGCCGCAAGGTCGACGAGGTGGTGGAGCGCTCCTCGGTGCCGGCGGACAGCCACACCGGCAAGGTGCTCGTCGACATCCTGGAGACCCTGCCGCGCGACGAGCTGTTCCAGGCCTCCTCCGGCGAGCTGCTGCCGGTGGCGATGTCGGTGCTGTACCTGCAGGAGCGCCGGCAGACCCGCCTGTTCCTGCGCCGCGACCCCTACGACCGGTTCTGGTCGGCGCTGGTGTACCTGCCGCGCGACCGGTACACGACCGAGGTCCGCCTGGCCATGCAGCAGCTGCTGCTGTCCCGGCTGGGCGGGCGCGACATCGAGTTCACCGCCCGCTCCACCGAGTCGGTGCTGGCCCGCCTGCACTTCGTCGTCCGGGTGCCGGTCGGCCGCGACGGCGTCCCGCGGCTGCCCGAGGTCGACGCCGAGGCGCTGCAGCAGGAGCTGTCCGCCGTCGCCCGCAGCTGGACCGACGACCTCGCCGACGCGCTGGCCGCCCACCACGGCGACGGCGCCGGGCAGGTGCTGGCCCGCGTCGCCGACGCCTTCCCCGCCGCCTACCAGGAGGACTTCCCGGCGACGGCGGCCGTCGAGGACCTCACCCGCCTCGACGCCCTGGCGCCCGGCGAGCTGGGCCTGCGGCTGCGCCGCCCGCGCGGCGCCGGGGCGGCCGAGCCGCGGCTGACCGTCTACCGGGTGGGGGAGCGGCTGCTGCTGTCCGACGTCCTGCCGGTGCTGCAGCACATGGGCGTCGACGTCGTCGACGAGCGGCCCTACGAGATCGACCGGATCGGCGCCCGGCCGGCCTGGATCTACGACTTCGGGCTCACCGCGCCCGGCGGGGAGCTGCCCTTCCCCGGCTCGCTGCCGGAGCGGTTCACCGAGGCGGTCGGCGCGGTGTGGCGCGGCGACGCCGAGGATGACGGCCTGGGCGCGCTGGTGCTGCTGGCCGGGCTGAACTGGCGGCAGGTCACCGTGGTGCGCGCCTACGTGCAGTGGCTGCGCCAGGCCGGCCTGCCCTTCGGCCAGCGCTACGTCGAGACGACCCTGGCCGCGCACCCCGACGTCGTCGCCCGGCTGGTCGCGCTGTTCGAGACCCGGTTCTCCCCGGGCCGCGAGTCCGGCCGCGCGACCCGGCAGGAGGCGCTGGTCGGCTCGCTGCGGGAGTCGATCGGCCGGGTCGAGTCGCTGGACGCCGACCGCGTGCTGACCAGCCTGCTCGCCGCCGTCACCGCCACCCAGCGGACGACGTACTACGCCGGCGGGCCGCTGGCGATCAAGCTCGACCCGCACGCCGTCCCCGACCTGCCCGAGCCCCGCCCGGCCCGCGAGGTGTTCGTCAGCTCGCCGCGGGTGATGGGCGTGCACCTGCGCTTCGGCGCGGTCGCCCGCGGCGGGCTGCGCTGGTCCGACCGGCGCGAGGACCTGCGCACCGAGGTGCTCGGCCTGGTCAAGGCGCAGATGGTGAAGAACACCGTCATCGTCCCGACCGGGGCCAAGGGCGGCTTCGTCGTCCGCAACCCACCACCGGAGGGCGCCTCCCGCGAGGAGGTCCAGGCCGAGGGCCAGGCCTGCTACCGGCTGTTCATCGGCGCGCTGCTGTCGCTCACCGACGACCTGGTGGGCGGCCGGGTGGTGCCGCCGGAGCGCGTGGTCCGCCACGACGGGGACGACGCCTACCTGGTCGTCGCCGCCGACAAGGGGACGGCGACCTTCTCCGACCTGGCCAACGCCGTGGCGCTCGAGCGCGGCTTCTGGCTCGGCGACGCGTTCGCCTCCGGCGGCTCGGTCGGCTACGACCACAAGGCCATGGGCATCACCGCCCGCGGCGCGTGGGAGTCGGTGACCCGGCACTTCCGCGAGCTCGACGTCGACGTGCAGAGCCAGGAGTTCACCGTCGTCGGCGTCGGCGACATGTCCGGTGACGTCTTCGGCAACGGGATGCTGCTGTCCGAGCACATCCGGCTGGTGGCGGCCTTCGACCACCGGCACGTCTTCGTCGACCCCACGCCCGACGCCGCGACGTCGTTCGCCGAGCGCCGCCGGCTGTTCGACCTGCCCCGCTCGTCGTGGGCCGACTACGACCCGTCGCTGATCAGCCCCGGCGGCGGCGTGTGGCCGCGGACGGCGAAGGCGATCCCGGTCAGCGAGCCGATGCGCGCCACGCTGGACCTGCCCGCCGACGTGGACGCCCTCTCGCCGGTCGAGCTCATCCGTGCCGTCCTGCTCGCGCCGGTGGACCTGCTGTTCAACGGCGGCATCGGCACCTACGTCAAGGCCGCCGCCGAGAGCCACCTCGACGTCGGGGACAAGGCCAACGACGCCGTCCGCGTCGACGGCGGGCAGCTGCGCGTGCGCGTGGTGGGGGAGGGCGGCAACCTCGGGCTCACCCAGCGCGGCCGCGTCGAGTACGCACTGGCCGGCGGCCGGGTCAACACCGACGCGATCGACAACTCCGCGGGCGTGGACACCTCCGACCACGAGGTGAACATCAAGATCGCGCTCAACGGGGTCGTCGAGGCCGGCGCGCTCGACGCCGAGGGCCGGGCCGCGCTGCTGGCGGACATGACCGACGAGGTCGCCGTCGCCGTCCTCACCGACAACCACGCGCAGAACGCGACGCTCGCCGCCGAGGTGACCAACGCCCGCAGCCTGCTCGACGCCCACGAGCGGTTCATCCGGGCCCTGGAGCGCTCCGGCCGGCTGGCGCGCGCCGTCGAGGCGCTGCCCGACGACCGCGCGCTGTCCCAGCGCCGGCGCGACGGGCAGGCGCTGACCAGCCCGGAGCTGTCGGTGCTGCTGGCCTACGCCAAGCTCGAGGTCAGCGACGCCGTCCTGTCCTCCGAGCTGCCCGACGACCCGGCGCTGGCCAGGCTGCTGCGCGACTACTTCCCGGCGGCGCTGCGCGAGCGCTTCCCCGAGGCGGTCGACAGCCACCCGCTGCGCCGGGAGATCGTCGCCACCGCGCTCACCAACCGGGCGGTCAACACCGCCGGGGTCACCGGCCTGTTCCGGCTGGCCGAGGAGACCGGCGTCGACCTGGTCGGCGTGGTGCGGGCGCACGCGGTGGCCCGGGCGGTGTTCGACGTCGACCGGCTGTGGGACAGCGTCCGGCCGCTGGACAACCGGGTGCCCGCGCCGGTGCAGGTGGAGGTGCGCACCGAGGCGACCCGGCTGGCCGAGCGGGCGACGCGCTGGCTGCTGGGGCTGCCCGAGCTGGTCAGCGGGCCGGCCGCCGGCATCTCGGCCCTGACCGACCGGTTCGCCGCGCCCGTGGCGGCGGTGCGGGCCGGCCTGCCGGGGTGGCTGCTCGGCGAGGAGGCGGCCGCCCACGCCGAGCGGTCGCAGCGCCTGCAGGCGGCGGGGGTGCCCGCCGCGCTGGCCGCGGAGGTGGCCGCCGCGCCGCTGATGCCCGCCGCGCTCGACCTCGCCGTCGTCGCCGAGCGGACCGGGGCGCCGATCGAGCTCGCCGGGCAGGTGGCGCAGGCGCTGGCCGAGCGGCTGGCGCTGGTGCCGCTGCGGGAGCTGGTCATCGCGCTGCCCCGCGACCGGCGGTGGCCGTCGATGGCCAGGGCGTCGCTGCGCGACGACCTGGCCGCCGAGCAGGCCGAGCTCACCGCCGAGGTGCTGGCCGGGCGCGGCCGGGGAGCCGACGCGGCCGGGCTGGTCGAGACGTGGGCCGCCGGGTGGGACCCCACCCAGCGCCGGGCCGCCGCCCAGCTCGCCGACATCGCCGCGGGGGACCGGCACGAGCTGCCCGAGCTGCTGGTCGCCGTCCGGACGCTGCGGGGGCTGCGCCGCCGCTGAGCGCTCATCCCCCCGGGCCTCCTGGGCGCCGGCTGCGAGGTCGCTGGGTGGTGACTGTGAGGAACCGATCCGTCCCGAACGGGTGGCGACGCGGCGCGGCATGTGACGTGGTTCACCGGATGTCCTCGCGTCGCACACCTGCCGGACGTTGCCGCCCCGGACGGTGACCGGGCACCGGGAACCGCTCCCGGGCGGGAGGGGACGGTCATGACCAGGTCGAGGACAGGACGGCGGACGCGGACGCTCGCCGTCGTCGCGGTCGCGGGCGGCACGCTGGCACTGCTGCCGGCGACCGGCGCGTTCGCCGGTGGCGGCGGTCCGGGCAACGGCTCCGGGAACGGCTCCGGGAACGGCAGCGCGAACGGGCACCCGCGCAGCGTCATCTTCGTCAACGGCGACGGGATGAGCGCCGCCCACCGCGAGGCCGGCCGGCTCGACCAGGAGGGCTTCGACGGGGAGCTGGCCATGGACCAGCTGCCGATCGCCGGGCTGCAGACCACCGACGCGCGCGACCCCGAGGACACCGTCACCGACTCCGCGGCCGCGGCGTCGGCCTGGGCCACCGGGGTGAAGACCTACAACGGCGCGATCAGCGTCGACGTCGACGGCAATCCGCTGCCCACCATCGGCCAGCAGGTGGAGGAGGCGGGCCTGGCCGGCGGCATCGTGACCACCGCGCAGGTCACCGACGCCACGCCGGCGGCGTTCTTCTCCAACAGCGTCAACCGCTCCGCGCAGGACGACATCGCCCGCCAGTATCTCGAGGTCAGCCACCCCGAGGTGATCCTGGGTGGCGGCGAGGACTGGTGGCTGCCCGCCGGCGACGAGGGCACCTACCCGCCCCGCACCGGCGACACCGAGGACCCGGAGGTGTCCCGCAGCACCCAGGGCGACCTCGTCGCGCAGGCACAGGCGCAGGGCTACGAGTACGTCAGCACCGCCGAGGAGTTCGCCGACGCCGGCTCCGGCCCGCTGCTCGGGCTGTTCGCCAACGAGGAGATGTTCCAGCAGCGCCCCGAGGGCGAGGGCGACGAGTACGACCCGGTCGTGCCCCTCGCCGACATGACCACCAAGGCCCTCGACGTCCTCTCCCAGGACGAGGACGGCTTCTTCCTGCTGGTCGAGGAGGAGGCGGTCGACGAGATGAGCCACGACAACAACGGCACCCGGATGCTGGAGGCCATGCGCTCGCTCGACGCCGCCGTCGAGGTCGCCCGCGCCTACGTCGAGGAGCACCCGGACACGCTGCTGATCGTCACCGGCGACCACGAGTGCGGCGGGCTGACCATCGAGGACGTCGACCCCGAGGACGAGAGCGGTCCCGGCGGCACGCTGCCGCAGGAGACCGCGGTCGAGGGCGAGACGGTCTCCGGTGAGGACGGGCCGTTCACCGTCGCCGGCACCGACGGCGCCTACGACTTCGCCCTGGACTGGACGACGACCGCGCACACCGGCGTCCCGACCGTCGTCACCGCGGAGGGCCCGGGCAGCGAGGAGCTGACCGGCTACTACCCGAACACCCACCTGCACGACGTCGTGTCCTCGGTGCTGTTCGACTGACCCCGCAGGGGCCGACCCCCGGGCGCGTGCGCGCACCCGGGGGTCGACCCACGACGGCGAGGTTCCCGGCGCGAGGAGTCCGCCCGGTGTGGCGCCGGCCGTCCCCCCCCCCCCCCCCCCCCGGGGGAGTGAGCGCTGCCGGCAGCGCCGGCGGGGGCGTCGTCGAGGTGCACCTGCTGCCCGCCCTCGTCCCCGGCTGCGCGCCCGGGCCGCTGGCGTCGCTCGCGGAGTACGCCGTCGCGCACGTGCTCGAGGCGGGCGGCCCGCCGGTGCGGCGCAGGACTGCCGGCGCGCGTCCGGGGTACGGCCGCACCGGAGCGTGACCGACCCGGGAGGGGATCCGCGTGCAGCCCGACACCCTGATCGACCGCGACGACGCCGCAGCGCGCCCGGCGGCGGAGGACGGGACGCCGTGCCGGCTGGAGCCGCCCCGCACGGCCGACGTCCTGGACCTGTCCCGGTGGCGGCTCAATGCCCTGCCCGACGAGAACAGCGACGAGGACTGGGACGACGACCGGGAGCTGTTCGACCCCGACGGGCTGCTGGTCGAGACCTGGCGAGAGGGCTATCCCTACACCGAGCGGATGCAGCGCCGCGAGTACGAGATCGAGAAGCGCCGGCTGCAGATCGAGCTGCTCAAGCTGCAGGGCTGGGTGAAGGACACCGGCCAGCGGCTGGTCATCGTCTTCGAGGGGCGCGACGCCGCGGGCAAGGGCGGCACGATCAAGCGCTTCACCGAGCACCTCAACCCGCGCGGCGCCCGCGTCGTCGCGCTGGACAAGCCCAGCGAGCGCGAGCAGACGCAGTGGTACTTCCAGCGCTACGTGCAGCACCTGCCGGCCGCCGGGGACCTGGTCCTGTTCGACCGCTCCTGGTACAACCGCGCCGGCGTCGAGCGGGTCATGGGCTACTGCACCGACGAGCAGTACGCGCAGTTCCTGGTGCAGGCCCCCGAGCTCGAGCGGATGCTCGTCGCCAGCGGGATCCGGCTGTTCAAGCTGTGGTTCTCCGTCTCCCGCGGCGAGCAGCGGACGCGGTTCATCGTCCGGCAGATCGACCCGGTCCGGCGCTGGAAGCTCTCGCCCACCGACCTCGCCAGCCTGGACAAGTGGGACGCCTACACCGAGGCCAAGGAGGCGATGTTCCTGCACACCGACACCGCGCACGCGCCCTGGACGGTGATCAAGAGCAACGACAAGAAGCGCGCCCGGCTCGAGGCCATGCGCCACGTGCTGTGCCGGCTGGACTACGAGGGCAAGGACTGCGACGTCGTCGGCGACCCCGACCCGCTCATCGTCGGCTCGGCCGCCGACGTCCTGGAGGAGTCCTCCGACACCCCGGTGGCCCCGCCGCCGCCGCGGGCCGAGCGTCGATGACCTCGTCTGCGGCTCTCTAGTGCAGGCGCTAGAAAGCCGCAGACGGCGTCAGAGGGGCGGACGACGGCGGCCGTGCCCGGTGGCCTGCTCGATCGCGTGGGCGATCTCCAGCAGCCGCCGGTCGGCGCGGGGCGCGGCGACGAGCTGCAGGCCGACCGGCAGGCCGTCGTCGGTGAAGCCGCCGGGCAGCGACAGCGCCGGGCAGCCGGTGGCCGACACCAGCGTGCACGAGCGCATCCAGCCCAGGTAGTCCGGCTGGGGCACCCCGGCGACCTCGGTCGGGTACTCCAGCTCCACGGGGAAGGGCAGCACCTGCGTGGTGGGCGCCAGCAGGACGTCGTAGCGGTCGAAGAACTGGACCACCCGCTCGTGCAGCCGGGTGTGCGCCTGCTCGGCGCGGGCGACGTCGGCCCCGGTGAGCGCCGCCCCGGCCGCCGCGTTCCAGCGGATCGTCTCCTTCACCGCCTCCGGTGAGCGGCGGACGACGTCGCCGAACGTCGCGTCGAACTGCCAGGCGCGCAGCGTGCCGAACACGTCGTCGGCCTCGCGCAGGTCGGGGCAGGCCTCCTCGACGGTGCCGCCCAGCGACTCGACCACCGGCAGCACCTCGCGCAGCACGGCGGTGACCGCCGGGTCGACCGGGACGAGGCCGCCGAGATCGGGCGCCCAGGCGACCCGCAGGCCGCGCAGGTCGCCGTCCAGAGGGGCGGCGAAGCCGGCGGGGTCGTCGGACAGCGACAGCGGCGCCCGCGGGTCGGGCCCGGCGATCGCCGACAGCACCAGGGCGACGTCGCCCACCGTGCGGCCCAGCGGCCCGTCCACCGACAGCGTCGACCAGCCCATCGCCGCCGGCCAGCTCGGCACCCGGCCGGGCGTGGGCCGCAGGCCGACGACGTTGCAGAACGCCGCCGGGTTGCGCAGCGAGCCGCCCATGTCGCTGCCCTCGGCGACCGGCACCAGCCCGGCGGCGAGCGCCGCGGCCGCGCCGCCGCTGGACCCGCCGGCCGACAACCCGTGCCGCCAGGGGTTGTGCGTGGCCCCGAACAGCGGGTTGACCGTGTGCGAGCCGGCGGCGAACTCGGGCACGTTGGTCTTTCCCACCCGGACCGCGCCCGCGCGGCGCAGCCGCTCGACCACCAGCTCGTCGTGCGGCGGCACGTTCTCCGCGTGCAGCGGCGAGCCCCAGGTCGTGCGCATGCCGCCGGTCAGGTGGTTGTCCTTGTGCGCCGCCGGCAGCCCGTGCAGCGGCCCCACGTCCTCGCCGGCGGCGAGCGCGGCGTCGGCGGCGTCCGCGGCGGCGCAGGCGCCCTCGGCGTCCAGCGTCACGATCGCGTTGACCTGCGGGTCCACCCGCCCGATCCGCGCGAGGTGCGCCTCCAGCAGCTCGCGCGCCGACACCTCCCGCGCGCGCACCAGGGCGGCCAGCTCGGTGGCCGGGCGGAAGCAGAGGTCGTCGTCGGCGGGGGTCGCGGCGGTCACCGGGGGAGGGTGCCACGGGCCGCCCTCCCCCGGTGACCGCGGGCCGGTCGGGAGGCCCAGCGCGCGTGGTCCACCCGGCAGGAGGAGCGGCGCCCCGACCGGGGACCATCAGGGCATGACCAGCGAGGTGGGCACGGTGACGGCACCGGACGAGGGGAGCGCGCCTCCGCAGGAGGACGGCGGCACCTTCGCCGACCTCGGCCTGCGCCCCGAGCTGCTCGCGGCGCTGTCCCGCCTCGGCTACGAGGAGCCGACGCCGATCCAGCGCGAGGCGGTCCCGCCGATGGTGGAGGGCCGCGACCTGCTCGGCCAGGCCGCCACCGGCACCGGCAAGACGGCGGCCTACGCGCTACCGGTGCTGCAGCGGCTGCCCGACGACCGGCCCGGCGGCGACCCGCTCGCGCTGGTCCTGGTCCCCACCCGCGAGCTGTGCATCCAGGTGTCGGAGGCGCTGCACCGCTACGGCCGCGACCTCGGCGCCCGGGTGGTGCCGGTCTACGGCGGCCAGCCGATCCCCCGCCAGCTGCGGGCCCTGGAGGCCGGCGTCGACGTCGTCGTCGCCACCCCCGGCCGGGCGCTGGACCTCGTGCAGCGGAACAGCCTGCACCTCGGCGGCGTCGCGACCGTCGTGCTCGACGAGGCCGACGAGATGCTCGACATGGGCTTCGCCGACGACCTCGAGGCGCTGCTCGACGAGGTGCCGGAGGACCGGCAGACGGTGCTGTTCAGCGCCACCATGCCGCGCCGCCTCGACGCGATGGCCCGCCGGCACCTGCGCGACCCGCTGCGCATCCAGGTCGCCCGCGAGGTGCCGGTCGAGGGGGAGGCGCCCCGGGTCCGGCAGACGGCGTTCGTCGTCGCCCGGGCGGCCAAGCCCGCGGCGCTGGGCCGGGTGCTCGACGTCGAGAGCCCGACCGCGGCCATCGTCTTCTGCCGCACGCGCGACGAGGTCGACGACCTCACCGAGACGCTCAACGGCCGCGGCTACCGCGCCGAGGCGCTGCACGGCGGGATGAGCCAGGAGCAGCGCGACCGGGTGATGAACCGGCTGCGCAGCGGCACCGCCGAGCTGCTGGTCGCCACCGACGTCGCCGCCCGCGGCCTGGACGTCGAACAGCTCACCCACGTCGTCAACTACGACGTCCCCGCCGCGGCCGAGACCTACGTGCACCGCATCGGCCGGGTGGGCCGCGCCGGCCGCGAGGGCGTGGCGATCACGCTGGTCGAGCCCCGGGCACACCGGATGCTCAAGACCATCGAGCGGGTCACCGGCGCGCCGATCTCCGTGGAGCGGGTGCCCACCGTCGCCGACCTCCGCGCCCGCCGGCTCGAGCTGACCCGCGCCGCGCTGCGGGAGAGCCTGCTCGGCGACGACCTCGAGCGCTTCCGTGCCGTCGTCGACACGCTGACCGACGAGTTCGACGTCGTCGAGGTGGCGCTCGCGGCGGTCAAGCTCGCCCACGAGGCCACCACCGGCCCGGACGACGACGAGGAGATCCCCGAGGTCACCCTGCGGCCCGAGCGGCCGCGGCGGGACGGCGACCGGGACGGCCGCGGCGACCGGGGGCAGGGCCGCCCCCCGCGCTCGCGGTCGGGCCCGAGCGACGCCGTCCGCCTGTTCGTCGGCGCCGGCCGCAGCGCCGGGGTGCGCCCGGGCGACCTGGTCGGCGCGATCGCGGGGGAGACCGAGCTGCGCGGCCGCGACGTCGGCGCCATCGAGATCGCCGAGCGGTTCTCGCTGGTCGAGGTGCCCGCCGCGGCCGCCGAGGACGTCATCGCGGCGCTGCGGGCCACCACCGTCAAGGGCCGGAAGGTGACCGTCCGCCGGGAGCGCCCGCACCCCTGAGGGCGGAGTCGCCGGGCATGGGCCGGCTGAACACCACCCGGTGCAGCCCGGGGCCGTCGTGGTCGGCGTGCACCGGGACGCCGTCCACCACCAGGTCGCCGGGCTCGACGCGGAACCCGACCCGGGTGTGGAAGGCGATCGAGGCGGCGTTGCCCGGGCTGGTGACGCACCGGACCTCCCGCGCGCCGCGCTGCGCCGCCGCCGAGAGGAAGCGGGCGTGCAGCTCCCGGCCCAGGCCGGCCCGCCGGACGGCCGGGTCCACGCCCAGGAAGTGGACGTAGGCGGTCGCGGGCCGCGCGGGGGAGAGGAAGCCGACCAGGAAGGCCACGATGCGCCCGCCGGCGTCCTCGACCACGGTGCTGGTGTCGGCGAAGTGCTCGAGGAAGAGGCGGGGGAGCAGCAGCGCCCGTTCCCGGGACCCGGCCGCGCCGCCGAAGCCGCCCCACCACTCGTCGAGCACGGCTAGCACCCGCGGGTGGTCCTCCTCGGCGGGGCGGCGCACGGTCCACCCCGCCGGCAGCCCGGTCACGGGACGCCTCCCGGCCGGGCCACCGAACCGGCCAGCCAGGCGGCGAAGGCCGGCCCGACCAGCGCGGCCAACCGCCCGTAGCCGGCGGTCGAGGGGTGGAACGCGTCCCCGGCGGCGACCTCGGCGACCCAGACGGGGTCCGTGGCCAGCCCGCCGACGTCGACGAAGGGCACGCCGGAGCGGGCGCACACCCCCGCCATCCCGCGGGCCAGGTCGGCCGCCCGGGCGCTGAGGTCGGCGTCACGCGCGGGGGGCGGGCCGACGACCAGCGCCGGCCAGCCGGCGCGGGACGCGTCCGCGAGCAGGCCGGCCAGCACCGCGAGCGACCGCTCCCGCCCGACCCGCCGCCGCCCGTCGGAGGTGTCGACGTCGTTGGTGCCGAACGCGAAGGCGACCCCGTGGCGGTCGCCGTCGCGCAGCCGGCGACGGGCCTCGCCGAGCCACCGGTCGGCGACGTCCACCGAGGTGTCCCGGCGCACCCCGAGGCCGTAGGCCGTGAGCGCCCAGCCGGCGTCCCGGGCGGCGGCGGCCACGGGGCCGACCCAGCCCGCGCCGGTCGGGTCGCCGACCCCCGCGGTGAGGGAGTCACCGAAGAGGCACACCCGCACGTCGAGCGCCGCGGTCACGGCACGGCGGCGACGCGGAGGGAGGACACGGACGCAGCATAGTCATGCACTGAGTTGCATGGGCATCCACGGTGGCCGGCCGCGATCCGGCCGACGGCGACGTCCCGTCCGTCCCCCGGATCCGCGCGCGGCCTGCGCTTGACGCCACTGTCACCCCTTGTGACGCTGACCACCTTCCCGCCCCGGAGCTGCGCACTCGGTCCGGGGCCCGACAGTTGGGAGACACCGTGGCCGACGCGCCCCCCATCACCGAGGTCCTCGCCGATGCACCGAAGAACTGGGGCAAGTGGGGTGACGACGACGAGGTCGGTGCGCTGAACTACCTCACCGCCGACGAGGTCCTGCGCGGCGTGCGGCACGTCCGGCAGGGCAAGGTCTTCACCCTCCAGCGGCTGATCGGCGACCCGAAGGGCGACCCGGTGTGGCCGGGGCGCTCGCCGGCCGAGCGGACGATGATCCTCGACGAGTCCTCCTGGGACTCCCCGGACGCCCCGCAGTTCCCCGGTGGCCTCCACTACGCCGACGACAAGATCAACGCCTTCCTGCAGGGCTCCACGCAGTACGACGCGCTCGGCCACGTCTGGTACGACGGCCAGATCTGGAACGGCTACGACGCCCGCAGCACCGTCGGCGGGATGGACCGGGCCAGCGTCGAGCCGATCGCGCGCAAGGGCGTCGTCGGCCGCGGCATCCTGCTCGACATGGCCCGCTTCCGCGGCAAGCCCCACCTGGACAAGGGCGAGACCTTCACCCACGAGGACCTCGTGGCCTGCGCCGAGGCCCAGGGCACCCCGATCGAGAAGCGCGACGTCCTGCTGATCCGCACCAACTTCCTGCAGCTGTTCTTCGACCAGGGCCAGGCCTTCTACGAGGGCTTCAACGAGCCCGGCCTGGTCTACAGCCCCGAGCTGGTGCGGTGGTTCCAGGACATGGAGATCCCCAACCTGACCACCGACACGATCGCCAACGAGGTCACCTACGACCCGAACAACGGGACGGCGCTGCCGCTGCACTGCGCGCTGATGCGCAACCTCGGGGTGACCCTCAGCGAGATCGCCGACCTGGAGGAGCTCGCCGAGGACTGCGCCGGAGACGGCCAGTACACCTTCCTCTACGCCGCGGCCCCGCTGAAGATCCACCAGGCGACGGGCGCGCCGGTCAACCCGCTCGCCGTCAAGTGACCGGCAGGAGGGGGCGACGGTGAGCGTCTACACCGACCGGCCCTGGCTGGCCCTCTACGGCGAGGGGCAGCCGGCCGACATCACGCCCGAGCACGAGACGCTGCTCGACGTCTTCCGCGCCTCGCTGGCGGCGGCGCCCGACGCCGTGGCGATCCGGTACTTCGACGGCGTCCTCACCTTCGCCGACCTCGACTGGGCCTCCGACGCCCTGGCTGTCGCGCTGGCCGAGGGTGGCTTCGCCCCGGGCGACCGGATGGGCGTCTACGTGCAGAACGACCCGGCGTTCGTCATCGGGCTGCTCGGCGCGTGGAAGGCCGGCGGGGCCGCCGTCGCGATCAACCCGATGAACAAGGCCCGTGAGCTCACCTACCTGCTCAGCGACTCCGGCGCCACGGCGCTGCTGTGCCTCGAGCAGCTCTACGAGTCCGTCGCCCGCGACGTCGTCGAGAGCGGGGAGACCAAGGTCGCGACCGTGGTCACCTGCTCGCCGCTGGACCACCAGTCCCGCGACGACGCGCGGGTCCTCGGGGACGTCGTCCGGGCCCGCCAGGAGGGCACCCTGGCCCTCGCCGAGCTGTTGGAGACCCACGCCGGGCGGACGCCGTCGCCGGCCGCCCTGTCCGGCGGCGACGTGGCGATCCTGACCTACACCTCCGGCACCACCGGGCAGCCCAAGGGTGCCATGAACACCCACGCGACGATGGTGTTCAACGCCTGCACCTACCGGGAGTGGATGCGGCTGACGCCCGACGACGTCGTCCTCGGGGTTGCGCCGCTGTTCCACATCACCGGGCTGATCGGGCACGTCGCCCTCGCGCTGCTGCTGCCCTGCCCGCTGGTCCTGGCACACCGGTTCCAGCCGGAGGTGGTGCTCGACGCGGTCCGGGAGCACCGGCCGACGTTCACCGTCGGGGCGATCATGGTGTTCATCTCGCTGTCGGGGGTCGAGGGCGTGAGCCGGGAGGACTTCTCCTCGCTGCGCACCATCTACTCCGGCGGCGCCCCGATCGCACCGGCCGTCACCGACGCGTTCGAGGAGAGGACCGGGCGCTACATCCACAACATCTACGGGCTGACGGAGACCAACTCCCCGTCGCACGCCGTGCCGATGGGTGTGAAGGCGCCGGTGGACGAGAACTCCGGGGCGCTGTCGGTCGGCGTCCCGGTCTACGACACCGTCGTCCGGATCCTCGGCGAGGACGGCCAGGAGCTGCCGCCCGGCGAGGTGGGGGAGATCGCCACGTCCGGCCCGCAGGTGGTGCCCGGGTACTGGGGCCGGCCCGAGGCCACGGCGGAGTCGATCCCGGGCGGCGAGCTGCGCACCGGCGACGTCGGCTTCATGGACGAGCAGGGCTGGTTCTACCTGGTCGACCGCAAGAAGGACATGATCAACGCGGCCGGCTACAAGGTGTGGCCGCGCGAGGTCGAGGACGTCCTCTACGGCCACCCGGCGGTGCGCGAGGCCGCGGTGGTCGGGGTCGCCGACGCCTACCGCGGTGAGACGGTCAAGGCCTTCGTGTCGCTCAAGCCCGGTTCCTCGGTGACGCCCGAGGAGGTGATCGCCTGGGCCAAGGAGCGCATGGCCGCCTACAAGTACCCGCGGTCGGTCGAGTTCGTCGACGAGCTGCCCAAGACGACGACCGGGAAGATCCTGCGCCGCGAGCTGCGCGACCAGCAGTCCGGCGGCTGATGAAGGACCCTCCTGCCCCCCGCCACTCGCAGGCTCGCGGCGGGACCCTGCAGGAGGGCCTCCGTCCGGCGACGGGGCGCCCGCCCGGCGGCGGGACGAGCACGACGAGCCACGCTGCGTGCACACGGGCCAGGTCCCTCCGGAACCGCCCCGTCCCGTGGTGCGCGATCGAGTGGTCTGCACCACACTCGTTTCTCCTGCCGCCTCCGAGACGTGGAGGTCCGAGATGGACGCGACCGATGCCCGCCGCCCGGCCCCCGGGGCCGCGCGTGCCCGGCTGGCGATCGCCGCCCCGGGCCGGCGGCAGCTGAGCACCACCCACCCCGAGCACCCGCGACCGGGGCGGCCAGCAACGACGCCGGACCGCGCCGACCGTCGGGGACGTCCGCGCCGACCGGCGCGGTGGACGACGGACGAGGCCGGCACATCGGCGTGCCGGCCGCCGACTGGGAGGAGCGTCCGTGGCAGGCAACAAGGCGGTCATGTACATGGGGCCGGGCAAGGTCGAGGTCGCCGACCTGGACTACCCCGGCCTGGAACTGAAGGAGGGGCCGGGGGTCAACCCGGCCAACGTCGGCCGCAAGACCCCGCACGGGGTCATCCTGCGGACGGTGGCCACCAACATCTGCGGCAGTGACCAGCACATGGTCCGCGGGCGCACGACGGCGCCCGAGCGCCTGGTGCTCGGCCACGAGATCACCGGGGAGATCGTCGAGAAGGGCTCGGACGTCGAGTTCCTGCAGGTCGGTGACATCGTCAGCGTGCCGTTCAACATCGCCTGCGGCCGCTGTCGCAACTGCAAGGAGGGCAAGACCGGCATCTGCCTGAACGTCAACCCCGACCGCCCCGGCTCGGCCTACGGCTACGTCGACATGGGCGGCTGGACCGGCGGCCAGGCGGAGTACGTGATGGTCCCGTACGCGGACTGGAACTGCCTGAAGTTCCCGGACCGGGACCAGGCGCTGGCCAAGATCCGCGACCTGACGATGCTGTCGGACATCTTCCCGACCGGCTACCACGGCTGCGTGACCGCCGGGGTGGGCACGGGGTCGACGGTGTACATCGCCGGCGCCGGCCCGGTGGGCCTGGCGGCGGCGGCGTCGGCGCACCTGCTCGGCGCCGCGGTCGTCATCGTGGGCGATCTCAACGCCGACCGGCTGGCCCAGGCCCGCAGCTTCGGCTGCGAGACCGTCGACGTCTCCCAGGGCGACCCCAAGGACCAGATCGAGCAGATCCTGGGCGAGCCCGAGGTCGACTGCGGTGTCGACGCGGTGGGCTTCGAGGCGCGCGGCCACGGCAAGGACGCCGAGCGCGAGGCGCCGGCCACCGTGCTCAACTCGCTGATGGACATCACGCGGGCCGGCGGTGCGCTCGGCATCCCGGGTCTGTACGTGACCGGTGACCCGGGCGCGGCCGACGAGGGGGCCAAGACCGGGTCGCTGTCCATCCGGCTCGGGCTGGGCTGGGCGAAGTCGCACGCGTTCACCACCGGCCAGTGCCCGGTCATGCGCTACAACCGCCAGCTGATGATGGCGATCCTGCACGACCGGGTGCAGATCGCGAAGGCGGTGAACGCCGAGGTCATCCCGCTGGAGGACGCACCGCGCGGGTACCAGGAGTTCGACCAGGGCGCGGCGAAGAAGTACGTGCTGAACCCGAACGGCCTCATCCCGGCCTGAGCCGAGACCCTGCAGGGGGGCTGCTCACGTCCCCCTGCAGGGGCCCTCCATCAGCGGCGGGGCGGGCCGGCCGGGTCCTCCGGGACGACGTCGGGCACCCGGTTGGGTCCGGCCACCGCCGGGCGCGGCCGGTCCTGGGGGTGCAGCCGGACGGCGACCAGGGCGACGTCGTCCTCCGGGTGACCGTCGACCAGCCGCTCGAGGGCCTCGTCGAGCAGCTCCTGCAGCGGCCGGTCGGCCAGCTCACGCAGGACCTCACGCAGCCGCTCCAGGCCGGCGTCGAGGTCGGCGTCGCGCCGCTCGACCAGGCCGTCGGTGAACAGCAGCACCGTCGCGCCGCGGTCGAGGGTCACCACCGACTCCTCGCGGCGGGTGTCCGGGTCGACGCCGAGCAGCAGGTCACCGCGCCAGGCCGCCAGCTCGGTCACGCTGCCGTCGGTGCCGACGACCAGCGGCGGCAGGTGGCCGGCGTTGGCCCAGCGCATCCGGGTGACGCCCCGGGCACGCTCGTCGTCGGTCTGCTCGAACCGGGCCACCGCCGCGGTCGCCAGCACCCGGGTCTGCAGCAGCGCCATCGAGGCGTCCAGCCCGCGCAGCACCTCGCCCGGGCCCGCGTCGCTGTAGGTCGCGATGCCGCGCAGCAGCCCGCGCAGCTGGCCCATCGCCGCGGCGGCCTCGGTGTCGTGGCCGACGACGTCCCCGATCACCAGCATCGTCGCCCCGCTGGGCTGCAGGAAGGCGTCGTACCAGTCGCCGCCGACCCGCGCGGCCTCCGCGGCCGGCTGGTACCGGACGGCGACCTCGGCGTGGTCGGGCTCGGGGGGCTCGGTCAGCAGGCTGCGCTGCAGGCCCTCGGCGAGGGCCCGTTGCTGGCCGTAGAGCCGGGCGTTGTCCAGTGCCAGGCCGGCGCGGTCGGCGACGTCCTGGGCGGTGGCCAGGTCCTCCTCCCGCGGCGTCCAGCCGCGGCGGAAGTACAGGGTCATCACGCCGAGCGTCCGGTCGCGGCCGCGCAGCGGGATGGCGATCGCCGACTCGGGAGCCAGCGCGGCCAGCAGGTCGCGCGCCTCCCCCTCGGGCAGCACCCCGAGCACGGACTCGGCCAGCTCCATCACCGGCTCGCCGGTGAGCAGGGCGCGCATGAGCGGCGCCGTGACCGGCATGGCGTCGGTGCGCACGGCGGCGTAGCGCTCCACCAGCGGGCGGGCCGAGGGGTCGGCGTGCCAGTGCCCGACGTCGCGCGGGCGCCCGTCGGGGTCGACGACGGTGACGATGCACCAGTCGCCCAGCGCCGGCACCACCAGCCGCGGCAGGTGGGCGGTCGCCGTCCGGACGTCGAGTGCCCCGGCCAGCTCCGCGCTGACCTGCGCGAGCAGAGCCAGCCGCTGGGCGCCGCGCTCGGCGCGGTCCTGCACCCGGCGCCGCTCGGTGACCTCCAGGAAGTAGACCGACAACCCCTCGGGGCTCGGCCAGGCCCGCAGCTCGTACCAGCCGTCGAGCGGCGCGGGGTAGTGGGCGTCGAAGTGGACCGGCGTCCCGGTGCGGACGGCGGTGCGGTAGTTCTCCTCGAACACGCTGCCGACCGCGGCCGGGAAGGCGGTCCACAGCTCCTGGCCGAGCAGCTCCTCCCGGCTGCGCCCGAGCAGCCGCTCGGCCTCGGCGTTGACGTGGGTGAACCGCCACTCGCGGTCGAGGGAGTAGAAGCCGGCCGGCATGGCCTCCAGCACCCGGGTGACCCGCAGGCCGGCGGCCCGCTCGGCGGTGGTGTCGTACGCCGCACCGATCACCCGCGACGCCGTCCCGTCGCCGTCGACGAGCGTGCGGCCGCGGGCCTGCAGCCAGCGGGTGTCCCCGCCGGGCCACACGACCCGGTACTCGGCCTCGTAGTCGCCACGGGTCTCGATGCTGGCCTGCAGCGCGTCGGTCACCCGGGGCAGGTCGTCGGGGTGCACGCGCTCGTTGAAGGCCTCGATGCTGTTGCCGAAGGTCTCCGGTGTGTGGCCGAACATCTCGATCAGCCGCGCGTCCCAGGTGAGCTCCCCGGTGCCCAGGTCCCAGTCGAAGGTGCCGATGCCGGCGGCGTCGACGGCCAGGCCCCAGCGCAGCCGCTCGCTCTCGTAGGCGGTGGTGAGCGCGGCGAGCTCCAGCTCGGTGACCGCGGCCCCGGCCAGCTCCCGCAGGGTGGCGACGTCGGTCTCCGACCACGGCCGGGGCGCCGGGGCGACGGCGCACAGGACCCCCACGGTGTGCCCGTCGCCGTCGATCAGCGGTGCGCCGAGGTACGCGCCGACGGCGCCGGCCGCCACCGGCGCCAGCGCGCTGACCCGGGGGTCGGCCTGCGCGTCGGGGACGGTCAGGGGGGAGCGGTCGGCAGCGGTGATCGCGCAGGCAGTCGCCTGCAGCGGGGTCTCCGTGCCGACGCTGCCCGGCCGCAGCCCGGAGCCGGCCACCACGACCTGGACGTCGTCGATCAGGGAGATCTGGGTGATCGGGACGCCCAGCAGCCGGGCGGCCAGCTCGGCGAGGCGGTCGAGCGCGGCGCTGGCGTCGCGCAGGCGCAGCCGCCGCGCCGCCCGCGCCCGGGGGCGGTCGGCCTGCAGGACCTCGGCCGCCGCACGAGGATCCGCGACGGCGCCCCCCGCAGGGGGACGCGACGTGTCGTCCACCGAACCTCTCCGCCCGGCTCGTGGCCGACTCTGGTGCCGTGGCCGACCGGCCGCTGTTGGGTCAGGGAGCCGGACAGATCGTAGGTGACGTCCGCTGCGACGGGACACCCGAACCGCTGTGTCGGATCACACCCCGTGACGGCCCACCGCTCAGGCCGCCGGCAGGACCAGTGTGAGCGCCGTCCCGCCGTCGTGTTCCACGTGCAACCCCGACCGGCGCAGCAGCGTCCGCAGCCGCACCACGTCGTCGGGCTCGGCGGTCGTGGTGGCCAGCAGGCGGGCGATCCGTCCCTTGTGCGACTTGTTGGCGTGGCTGACGACGGTCCGGCTGCCGTCGGCACGCTCGCTCCGCACGTCGACGGTCACCGCGCCCGGGACGGGGGCCAGGGCCCGGTAGCCGCCGCTGCGCAGGTCGACGACGAACTCGCCCGTGGCGGCCAGGGCCGGGCCGAGGACCGGCCGCCACAGCGCGCGCAGGGTGGGGAGCCCGGGCAGCGTCGAGCCGGCCGAGAGCCGGTAGGCCGGGATGGGGTCGCTCGCGCGGGCCAGGCCGAACAGCGCCGAGCCGACGGCGAGCCGGCGGTCGGCCCGCGCCCGCTGCGCCCGGGTCATCGAGCGGACGCCGAGGGCGTCGTAGAGGACGCCGGTGTAGCGCTCGACCGCGGGCTTCGTCGGGCTGGTGCACAGGGCGGCGTTGCGGGCGAGCTCGGCGTCCTGGCCGGGGGAGAGGCCGAGCGCGGTGCGGGCCGCCGGCGGGTCGGCGGCCAGCCGGACCAGGACGCCGACCAGCCGCTCGCGGACCGGGGTCAGCTCGGGCGTGGCCAGCGCGGCGAGGTCGAGCGGGTCGCCGTCGCCGTCCGGGGACTTGGTCTCCGACGGCGGCAGCAGGAGGAGGACCACGTCCTACCCACCCTTCGCAAGCTCAGGGCGGGGCCCGGGACGCGGCCGTCCGAGCGTACGAGACGGCCTCACGTCCAGTAGAGGAGGCGGCCCTGGGGGAGGCGCTCGGCGAGCTCGCGCTCGAACCAGGCGCGCAGCTCGGCCATCGTGTCCCTAGGGTAGACGTGCTTGACCGAGCCGAACTTGCCGCGCTTGGTGGTGCGGCGGGACTCGTCCATCTCGAGCTTCGTCCGCGGGTACCAGTCGAGCAGCGTCTCCTTGCTGCCCGGCGTGAACCGGTGGGTGATGCACTCGACGGTGAGGTCGTGCCCGGCCGGGACGGCGGCGGCGATGCCGTCGAGCAGCGCGCCGTACTCCTCCTGCCAGCCCTCGACGGGCATGATCGGCGCGATGGTGACGCCCACCGGGTAACCGGCCGCGGCCACGGCCGACAGCGCCCGCAACCGCGCCGGCACCGTGGCCGTCGCGCCCTCGAACCGGCGGTCCACCGACGTCGCGTTGACCGAGAAGCGCAGCCGGGTGCGGCCGCCGTGCGGCAGGTCCAGCAGGCCGGCGACGTCGTCGAACTTGGTGGTGGCGCGCAGCTGCACCGGGCCGGCCCACTCGTGGCTGCCGAAGTGCTCGACCATCCGTGAGAGGCCGCCGGTCAGGTGCTCGATGGCCAGCGGGTCGGTGTAGCAGGAGGCCTCGAACGTCGTCCCCTCGCCGCCGCGCTCCAGGGTGCCGGAGGTGATCGTCCCGCGGCCGACGTAGTCGTCGAGGCCGTCGAGGACCTCGTCGAGGTCGGCCCACACGCGGGTGATCGGCGGGCCGCCGAGCGAGCCGGCGAGGTAGCAGTACTGGCAGTGCGCGGGGCAGCCCTCGGCCAGGTCGAGCCGGAAGTCCGCCGACGGCGGGATGGGCTGCAGCTTCCGCTTGGACGGCGGCGGCACCACGAGCGCCATCGTGTCCTTGGCGGCCATGAAGGCGGCGCGGTCGTCGTCGCCCCGCAGGGAGGGCAGCCGGTCGCCGCGCAGCAGCTCGACGGCGTCGATGCCGGCGGCCTCGAGGCGCGCGAGCACGCGCTGTCCGTGCGGGCGCTCGGCGGCCGAGCGGGTGACGAGGACCCGCTTCGGGGTCCACAGCCGGGAGGGGGCGGGAGCAGTGGGGGCGGGAGGAGCGGGCGGTGCGAGCAGCGCGGTCATCGCCGTCTACAACACCGGCGGCGGGCCGCTGATGCCCTGCTCAGCGGCCTTTCCGGCCCCTCCTGTCGCCGTCGGCGGCGGCGTCGGACAAGGTCGGGACGTGTCCGCCCGCACCCGCCCCTGCCCGGCCGCGGGGTGTCCGGGCCGGGCCGGCTGACGTGGACGCCGGCTGGCTCCCGTCGCTCGGACTCGCCGCCGCGGTGGCCCTGGGGGCCGGGACGCAGCGCATCACCGGGCTCGGCTTCGCCCTGGTCTCCGCCCCCTTCCTGGTGCTGCTGCTCGGCCCCTTCGCCGGGGTGCTCGTGGTCAACGTGCTGGGTGTGGCGGCGGCGGTGCTCGTGCTCGCGCAGGTGCGGCGGGACGTCGACGTGCGCCGGGGCCTGCTGCTCTCGGCGCCCGCGCTGCTCGCGGTCCTGCCCGGGGCGTGGGTCGCCCGCCACACGGCGCCGGCCGTCCTGCAGGTGCTCGTGGGCGGCAGCGTGGTGGTGGCGCTGCTCGCCCTCCTCGTGATCGGCCGGCGCAGCGGCGCCCGGGGCGGGTCCGCGCCGGGCACCGGACCCGGGCCCGTGGTGCTCGCCGGAGCCGCGTCGGGCTTCATGAACGCGACCGCGGGGGTCGGGGGACCGGCCCTCACGGTGTACGCGGTGGCCACCGGCTGGCCGCAGCGTGCCTTCGCCGCGACGGCGCAGCTGTGCTTCACCGTCATCGGCGCGGCCACCGTGGCGGCCAAGGGGCTGCCCTCCCTGCCCGTCGTGGACTGGGCGGTCGCGGCCGCCGCCCTCGCTGCCGGCCTGGTGGCCGGCACCGCCCTGTCGACCCGGGTGCGGCCGTCCGCGGCACGTGCCGCCGCCCTCGCCCTCGCCCTGGTGGGCAGCCTGGCGACCGTGGTCGACGGGCTGCTCGGGGGCTGATCCGTCAACGGTTTTCGCGGGGAGCGAACGCCATTCTGCGTATAGCGGAACAATGGCGTCGGGCGCGCATTTCCATGCCATTCCGGCCAGGCTCTCAGGCGTCGGGGAGGAACGACCGGAGGAGGCCTCCACACCATGACCAGCCACACGCCGACCGGTACACGACCGGTCCTCAACGGCAGGGACGGCGCCTCGACGGGCCTGTCCGACGCCGTCCTGGACCGGCTGCTGCGGGAGCGGATCGTCGTCCTCGGTCGCGAGGTCGACGACGACGTCGCCAACCAGTTGTGTGCCCAGATGCTCCTGCTCGCGGCCGAGGACCCGCGGCGGGACGTCTCCCTCTACGTCAACTCACCCGGGGGCTCGGTCACCGCGGGGATGGCCATCCACGACACGATGCGGTTCCTCGACTGCGACGTCGCCACCTACGCGTTCGGGATGGCGGCCTCGATGGGGCAGTTCCTGCTCACCGCGGGCACCCCGGGGAAGCGGTTCTCGCTGCCGCACACGCGGATCCTGGTGCACCAGCCCTCGGCCGGCGTCGGCGGCACCCAGGCCGACATCGCCATCCAGGCCGACATGCTGCGCCGGCTCAAGCGGGACCTCAACGGCCTGCAGGCCGAGTACACCGGCCGGACGGTCGAGGAGATCGAGCGGGACTCCGACCGCGACCGCTGGTTCACTCCCGAGCAGGCGCGGGAGTACGGCCTGATCGACCACGTCGTCGCCTCCGCCGCCGCGCTGCCCACCGCGCTCGCGGGCTGAGACGACGGAGAGGGGTCCGGGTGGACGTGCTCGTCCTCGGCGGGACGGCGTGGCTGGGCCGGGAGGTCGCGCGGCAGGCGCTGGCCCGCGGCCACGCGGTCACCTGCCTGGCCCGCGGCGCGTCCGGCGGGGTCGCCGACGGCGCCCGGCTGGTGGTCGCCGACCGGGAGCGGCCCGGGGCGTACGACGCGGTCGCCGACCGCACGTGGGACGCCGTCGTGGAGGTGTCCTGGCAGCCGGCGTTCGTCCGCGCCGCGCTCGACGCCCTGGGTGCGCGGGCGCGGCACTGGACCTACGTCTCCTCGGTCAGCGTCTACGCCGGCCGCACGACGCCGGGCGGGGACGAGACCGCGGAGCTGGGGCGGTCCACCGGGCAGGCCCGCGTCGGCCGGGAGCTGTACGGGCCGGCGAAGGTGGCCTGCGAGGAGGCGTCCCGGGCCGCGGTGGGTGAGCGCCTGCTCGTCGCGCGGGCCGGCCTGATCGGCGGCCCCGGCGATCACACCGACCGCTCCGGTGCCTGGGTGGCCCGGACGGCGCGCGACCCGCACGGCGCGCTGCTCGTCCCCGACACCCCCGACCTCCCCACCCAGGTCGTCGACGTCCGCGACCTCGCCGGCTGGCTGGTCTCCTGTGCGGAACGGTCCGTCACCGGGGTCCACGACGCCGTGGGACCGGTGGTCCCCTTCGGGGAGTGGGTGGCCGCGTCGCGGGCCGTGGGCGGGCACACCGGCCCGGTGGTCCCCGCGCCGTCGGACTGGCTGCTCGCGCAGGGCGTCGAGCCCTACGCGGGCACGGACTCCCTGGCGATGTGGCTGCCCGCGCCCGAGGACCGGGGCTGGTCGAGCCGCTCGGGCGCGCGGGCCGCGGCGGCCGGGCTGCGACACCGCCCGCGGGAGGAGCTGCTGGCCGACGTCCTGGCGTGGGAGCGCGCGCAGGGGCTCGACCGCTTGCGGCGGGCGGGGCTCAGCGCCGCCCGGGAGGCCGAGCTGCTGGCCGCGCTCGATCGCTAGTCGGCCTGCGGCTGCAGGAACTCCAGGCGGTTGCCGAACGGGTCGGCGGCGTAGCAGCGGTCGTGACCCGGGAAGTCGCCGTCCCAGGTGACCGGGTGCCCGGCCTCCTCCAGGCGGCGGGCCAGCGCGGTCAGGCCGTCGACGAGCAGCCCGGGGTGGGCCTTGCGGGCCGGCGTGAACGGCTCCTCCACGCCCAGGTGGACCTCCAGCGCGCCGCCGCGGAACCAGCACCCGCCCCGCGCGGCGAGGACCGGCGGCTTGTCCAGCTCCGTCATGCCGAGCACCCCGCCCCAGAACGCGCGGCACTGCTCCTCCCCGCCGCGCGGGATGGCCAGCTGCACGTGGTGGATCGGCCGGAAGGCGAACTCCCCGTCCGTGGCCCCGTCCGTGGTCCCGGTCGTCGCGTCCGTGGGCACGTCGGCTGCTCCTCGCTGGCGCAGGATGCGCCGGTGTCGGTCGATCTCCCGGTCGACGGCGGACGGGCCGGTGTGCCCGACGACCTCCGCGAGCGGGCGGGCGTGACGCCGCCCGGCGGCTACACGTCGACGGGACTGCCCATCGTCACCGTGCGGTGGACCGGGAGGCCGAAGTAGGCCGCGGGGTCGGCCGCGTTGTGCGCGAGGACCAGGAACAGCACCTTGCGCCACTGCGCCATGCCGCGCGCGGAGGTCCGCCGGATCGGCCCGCGGGACAGGAAGTAGGACGCCGCCGACGCGTCCACGAGGCCGCCCTCGAACAGGCCGGCCTCGCACGCGTGGTGCAGCGCCTCCGGCAGGTTCGGGTCGTCGGAGAAGCCGAAACGGACCGCGAGGTGCTGGATGCGGTCGTCGGTGTGGCCGAGGTCGTCGACCTCGAACCGCTCCGCGACGGGCACGTGCGGGACGTTGGCCGACGTGGCGGAGACGATGAGCACGTCGTGGTGGAGCACCTTGTTGTGCTCGACGTTGGCCCGCAGCGCGAGCGGGGTGGTGTCCTTGCCCGGGTGCGGGAACACCGCGATCCCGGGCACCCGGGGCAGCGGCCGCTGGTACAGGTCCTCGACGAAGTCGGCCAGCGACCCCTCCTGCCTCCTGCGGTTGGCCGCGACGATCTCGCGTCCCCGGCGCCAGGTGGTCATCACGGTGAAGACGGCGAGCGCGATGGCGAGCGGCAGCCAGCCGCCGTGCGCGACCTTCGACAGGTTGGCCGAGAGGAAGGTGGCCTCCAGGCCGCCGAAGGCGACCGCGGCCAGGGCCAGCTGCCACGGGCGCCAGTGCCACAGCGCGCGCGCCACCATGAGCAGCAGGACGGTGTCGATGACGAGAGCCCCGGTCACGGACACGCCGTAGGCGGTGGCGAGCCGCTCGGCCGACCGGAACGACAGCATGACGACCAGGACGCCGACGAAGAGGAACGCGTTGACGCCGGGCAGGTAGATCTGCCCGGCCTCGTGCTCGGAGGTCTGCCGGACCGTGACCGGGGGCAGCAGGCCGAGCTGGACCGCCTGGCGCGACAAGGAGAACGCTCCGGAGATGACCGCCTGGCTGGCGATGACGGTGGCGGCGGTGGCGAGCAGGACCATGGGCAGGCGCGCCCACGCCGGCATGAGCAGGAAGAACGGGCTGGAGACCGACTCGGGGTGGTGGAGGATCAGCGCGGCCTGCCCGAGGTAGTTCAGCGTCAGCGCGGGCAGCACGACGGCGAACCAGGCGCGCAGGATGGGCTGCCGGCCGAAGTGCCCCATGTCGGCGTAGAGCGCTTCCGCCCCGGTGATGACCAGCACGATGGCGCCCATCGCGATGAACGCGGTGCCCGGGTGCTCGGCGACGAAGAGGACGGCGTAGGTGGGGGACAGCCCGGTGAGGACGTCGGCCTGGGTGAGGACGCCGTGCAGGCCGGCCACCGCGAGCGCCGCGAACCACAGCAGCATGACCGGCCCGAACAGGAACCCCACCCGGCCGGTGCCGAACCGCTGCACCGTGAACAGCGCGGTGATGATCACCGCGGCGACCGGCACGACGACGTGCCCGAGCGCCGGGGTGGCGACGTGCACGCCCTCGACCGCGGACAGCACGCTGATCGCGGGGGTGATCAGCGAGTCACCGTAGAACAGCGACACCCCGAGGATGCCGACCACGACGAGCAGCCCCGTGCGTCGCCTGCGGCTCCCGTACAGGCGCCGCACCAGGGCGGTCAGGGCCATGACCCCGCCCTCGCCGTCGTTGTCCGCGCGCATGAGGACGCCGACGTACTTGACCGAGACGATCAGGGTGACCGACCAGAACATCATCGAGATGACGCCGTAGACGTCGCCCGGGGTGGGCCGGACCGCACCGTGGTCGATGGAGAAGACCGTCTGCAGGGCGTAGAGCGGACTGGTCCCGATGTCGCCGAACACGATGCCCAGCGCGGCGAGGACCAGGCCGCCGGCGCCCGCACGACCTGCGGGGTGCGCGGCGGGGGGATCGGCGGGCCGGGGCGGGGTGACGCCAGGAGCCCTCGAGGAACCGGTCACGACGGCGTCCCTCTCCCGGAGAGGCGCCGCAGGCCGTCGGCGGGGAGGACGCGGTCCGCCGTGCGCACGGCAGGTGGCCCGACCGACATCGGCGTGCTCGTCACCGGACACCTCCTGGCTCGAGGCACGTGCACCACCAGGAGTGTCCGCCGACGTCGGCCCACGTGCGTGACAGACGTCGCCGTCCCTCCCCCGGCCGGTCCGAGACCGCCGGGTCCCGGCCCGCGCGCGGGCGTGCCTACGCTGCGGGACCGTGCCGCTGTTCTCCTTCGAAGGCCGTTCGCCGCAGGTGCACCCCGACGCGTGGGTGGCCCCGACGGCCACGCTGGTCGGCGACGTCGTCGTCGAGGCGGGCGCGTCCATCTGGTACGGCGCGGTGCTGCGGGCCGACTTCGGCCGGATCGTCGTCCGGGCCGGGGCCAACGTGCAGGACAACTCCGTGCTGCACGGCGGTGAGGACCCGGTCACCGAGGTCGGGCCCGGCGCGACCATCGGGCACGTCTGCGTCGTCCACGGGTCGGTGATCGGCGCCGAGGCGCTGGTCGGGAACGGGTCGACCGTGCAGGACGGCGCCCGCATCGGCCGAAGGGCGCTCGTCGGTGCCGGCAGCCTCGTGCCGCCGGGCATGGAGGTGCCCGACGAGGTGCTCGTGGTCGGCGCCCCGGCGCGCGTGCGGGGGCCGCTGTCGGAGGGCGCCGCGGTGTGGGTCGACGGCAACCCGTCGATCTACCAGGAGCTCGCCCGCCGGCACGCGGCCGGTGTGCAGCGGCTCGACCACCCGGCCGGTGACGGCCGGGTGGACAGGCCGCCCGGTCCCTAGTCGGCGAGCTCGACGACCACGGGGGCGTGGTCGCTGGCGCCCTTCCCCTTGCGTTCCTCGCGATCGATCAGCGCGTTCGTCACCCGCCCGGCCAGCGTCGGCGTGCCGAGGACGAAGTCGATCCGCATGCCCTCGCGCCGCGGGAAGCGCAGCTGCGTGTAGTCCCAGTACGTGAAGACGCCGGGGCCGGGCGCGTGCGGCCGGACGACGTCGGCGTACCCGGTGTCCACGACCGCGTGGAACGCCGCCCGCTCGGGCTCGGAGACGTGCGTCGAGTGGGAGAAGACGCTCATGTCCCACACGTCCTCGTCCCGGGGGGCGATGTTCCAGTCGCCGACGAGGGCCACCTGGGCGCCCGGGTCGGCGGCCAGCCACCCGCCGGCCGCGGTGCGCAGGGCGGCCAGCCACGCGAGCTTGTAGTCGTAGTGCGGGTCGCCCAGCGCCCGGCCGTTGGGCACGTAGAGGCTCCACACCCGCACGCCACCGCAGGTGGCACCCAGCGCGCGGGCCTCCTCGGTGGGGTCGGCGCCCTCCTTGGTGCTCCAGGTCGGCATCCCGGGGAAGCCGACCTCGACGTCGGAGAGCCCGACCCGGGAGAGCACCGCGACCCCGTTCCACTGGGAGTGGCCGACGTGGGCGACCTCGTAGCCCAGCTCGGTGAAGCGCTCCGTGGGGAACTGGTCGTCGCGGCACTTGGTCTCCTGCAGGGCCAGGACGTCGACGTCGCGCCGCTGCAGCCAGGCGACCACCCGGTCGGCGCGGGTGCGGACGGAGTTCACGTTCCAGGTCGCGAGGCGCACGGCACCCGAGCGTAACGAGAGCCGCCGCCCGGGACGGCTCCGGCAGGGGACCACGGTCACGTCCTCCCGGGTGACCTGCGCGTTCACGGGGTACCGAGCCGCCGTGACTGACAGGTACCGGTGGGACGATGGCCGGATGACCACGCCTTGGACGACGCGGACCCCGGCTGCCCGCCGGGTGCGGTCGTGACCGACCGCGACGACCTCACCCGCCCGATCGGCGACGCGCCGGCCCTCCCGCCGGTGCCGGGCGCCACGGCCCGCGGGCGCGACGAGGGGTCCGGGCACGGGCGACCCGGGTCGCGGTCCCTGGGCGCCGTCCTCGGGCTGACCGTCGCGAACACCGTCGTCCCGGGGACCGCCTTCCTGGCCTCCGGACGCCGGAAGCTGGGTCTCGCCGTCCTCGTCGTCTTCCTGCTGCTCGTGGCCGGCGGCGTCTGGCTGGCCACGGCCGGGCAGCGCACCGCGGCGCGGCTGCTGGTCGACTCCACGAGCCTGGACTGGGTCCTCGCCGGGATCGTCGCGGTGGCCCTCGTCTGGGTCCTCGTCGTCGTCACCGGCTACCGGTCACTGCTGCCGCGGCGCAGCTCGCGCCCGAGGCTCGCCGTCGGGGCGCTGCTCGTCGTCGCCCTGGTCGCCGCGATCGCCTACCCGGCCTACCGGGTCGGCACGGTGGCGGTGGCCCAGCGCGGCCTCCTCGACGGCGTGTTCGGCGACGACCGCCAGTCGGCCACCGTCGACGACGCCGCCGACCCGTTCGGCAGCAAGGAGCGGGTCAACGTCCTGCTGCTCGGCGGCGACGGCGGCGAGGGCCGCGAGGGCGTGCGCACCGACACGGTGATCGTGGCCAGCATCGACACCGACACCGGCGACACGACGCTGTTCAGCCTGCCGCGCAACCTCGAGGACCTGCCGTTCCCGGCCGACAGCCCGCTGGCCGCGCTCTACCCGAACGGCTTCGACGCCGGCAGCGAGAGCGAGAGCCTGCTCAACTCCGTCTACCGCAACGGGCCCGCTGCCCACCCGGACGTCCTCGGGCCCACCGACGACCCCGGCGCGGACTTCCTCAAGCTCGGTGTCGGCGAGGCGCTCGGCCTGCACATTGACTACTTCGTCCTGGTCAACCTCGACGGGTTCAGCCGGCTGGTCGACGCGCTCGGCGGGATCACGGTCAACGTCAACTACTACGTGCCGATCAACGGCATCACCGGCGAGGAACTCCCCGACGACTACATCGCCCCCGGGCCCGACCAGCACATGGACGGCTACACGGCGCTGCAGTTCGCGCGGGGCCGGTACGGGCTCACCGACTACGACCGGATGGACCGGCAGCGCTGCGCGATCAAGGCGATCATCGACGCGGCCGACCCGATCACCCTGCTCGAGCAGTACCAGGAGCTCGCGGAGACGACGCAGGACATCGTCAGCACCGACATCCCGCGCTCGGCGCTCGACGACTTCGTCGACCTGGCCTTCCTGGTCAAGGACGCCGAGGTGCGCAGCGTCGTCTTCGACACCAGCCTGATCGACCCCGCCTACCCCGACTACGACCTGATGCGCCGGATCGTGTCCGACTCCCTGGCGCCTGCGGCCGCGGCAGCTGCCTCTGCCGCACCGGCGGCGTCCTCGACGGCTCCCGCGGGGTCCGGCGACCAGGCGGCCGGCGCCGGGGACGCCACCGCCGGGCAGACGCCGGCAGCGCCGACCACCACGCCCGCCGCCGAGGTCGGTGACGCCTGTGCCTACGACCCGGTCCGGGCCCAGGCGGCCCTCGACGCCGGCGAGCCGCCGAGCAAGAACGGCTGAGCCGCGGGGACCAGCCGTCGGTGGGAATAGCCTCAGGGCTTGTGCGTGCGCACGCACCTGAGCATACTACGTGCGTCCGCACACATCCTTCCGAGAGGACCTCCGATGTCCGCCCTGCTGCACGTGGCCGCCTCCCCGCGCGGATCGGCCTCCGAGTCCCGCGCGCTGGCCACCACCTTCCTGACCGCCTTCGCCGAGACCCACCCGGGCGTCCCGGTCGACACCCTCGACCTCTGGGACGGCACGCTCCCGGCCTTCGGCGCTGCGGCCACGGCCGGCAAGATGGCCCTCTTCGCCGGCCAGGAGCCCCAGGGTGAGGCGGCCGAGGCCTGGCGGGCGGTCGAGGCGACGTTCCGCCGCTTCGACGCCGCCGACCGCTACCTGTTCAGCGTGCCGATGTGGAACGCCGGGGTGCCCTACGTCCTCAAGCAGTTCATCGACGTGGTCAGCCAGCCGGGCCTGCTGTTCGGCTTCGACCCCGACACCGGCTACCGAGGCCTGCTCACCGGCAAGAAGGCCGCCGTCGTCTACACCAGCGCCGTGTACGGGCCCGGCCGCGGCCCCGCGTTCGGGTCGGACTTCCAGAGCACCTTCTTCACCGACTGGCTGCACTGGGCCGGGATCACCGACGTCACCGAGATCCACCTGCGGCCCGACCTCGTCGCCGACGACGTCGACGTCCGCCGGGGGCTGGCCCACGCGCAGGCCCGCGACGCGGGCAAGACCTTCTGAGGCGGCCTCAGCGCCGCTCCTCGGCCTCCAGCACGCGGGCCAGCGCGCGGGAGAGGACGGCGATCTCCTCGTCGTCGAGGTGGCGGGTGTAGTGGGCCTCGATGCCGGCGAGGTAGTCCGGGGCGGCGGCGCGCAGCCGCTCCCGGCCCGCGTCGGTGAGGACGGCGAACAGCGACCGCCGGTCGTCGGGATTGGGCTCGCGCCGCACCAGACCGGCGCGCTGGAGCTCGTCGACCACCCGGCTGACCCGCTCCCGGCTGAGGACCACCCGAGCCCCCAGCTCGCTCATCCGCAGCCGGCGCCCGGGCGCGGCGTTGAGCTCGAGCAGGGCGTCGTACCAGGCCAGGGGCAGCCGGTGCGGAGCGAGGGCGCGCTCCAGCTGCGGGAGCACGGCGGCGTGGACCCGGAGCAGCAGGGCCCACGGGAGCACCCGGTCGACCGGCTCCGCCACGCCCCGACCCTAGCGAGGACGCCGGGGCGGGCGGCCGGGACGTCGGCCCGCCTCCGACCCCCCGCGGCCTGCCACCCGCCGTCTGGTTGGCTCGGTCGGAGCAGCCGGTCGCGGGCCGGCGGGACGGAGGCGAGATGGGCGGCGGTCCGGCACGGGCTGGGGACGGCGGGACGACGGCGCGGCGGGAGCGGCTGGTCGCGCTGCTGGTCCTCGGCATCGGCGTGGTGCTGCTGCTGTCCTCGCCGACGTGGTTCGCCAGCGACCGCACCGTCGTCGGCGTCGCGCAGCTGGCCCTGGGCGTCGTCCTGCTCGCCGTCGGCGGGTCCCTGCTGCGCCGGTCGCGCCAGGCGCGCTGAGCTCCGCGTTGCGGTGCGGCCGTGACGGGCACCACACTCCGGGGACCGAGCGGACCCCAGGACGGAGGACGTGCGTGGAGCTGCAGAAGAAGCGACTGCTCGAGATCCTGCGAACGGAGGGCGACCACTCGACCGCGGACGCGGTGGAGAACGGGTTGCCCGACGACATCGACACCGACCGCGACGCCGACGCCCTGTCCGACGTGGGCCTCGACCGCACCCAGCTGATGGCCAAGCTCGCGGCCGCGGGCTTCGGGACCAGCCTGTCCCCCTGAGCCGGCGGGGAGGCCAGCACGTGCGACGGGGCCGGCACCTCGCCGAGGTGCCGGCCCCGTCGTCGTGCGGGGGAGCTGTGGCTCCGGGGCTCAGCCGACCCAGGGACGCTCGCGGGCGAGCTCCTCCTTGGCGACCCCGCGGATGTGCACGGCGTCCGGGCCGTCGACGATCCGCAGGGTGCGCGCGCTGGCGTAGAAGCGGGCCAGCACGGTGTCGTTGCTGACGCCGGCGCCGCCGTGCACCTGGATGGCGCGGTCGATGACGTCGAGGGCGACGCGGGGGGCGGCGACCTTGATGGCCGAGATCTCGGTCCGGGCGCCCTTGGCCCCGAACTTGTCGATCAGGTCGGCCGCCTTGAGCACGTAGAGGCGGGCCTGGTCGATCTCGATCCGGGAGAGGGCGATCGCCTCGCGCACGGTGCCCTGCTCGGCCAGCGGCCGGCCGAAGGCGACCCGCTTCTGGGTCCGGTCCACCATGAGCGCCAGCGCCCGCTCGGCCATGCCGATGGCGCGCATGCAGTGGTGGATGCGGCCGGGGCCCAGCCGCGCCTGGGCGATCATGAAGCCGTCGCCCTCGCCGGAGAGGATGTTCGACACCGGCACCCGGACGTCGGTGAAGCGCAGCTCCGAGTGGCCGTGCTGGTCCTGGTACCCGAACACGGGCAGGTGCCGGACGATCTCCAGGCCCGGGGTGTCGCGCGGGACGAGCACCATCGACTGCTGGCGGTGCGGCGCGCCCTCGGGGTCGGTCTTGCCCATGACGATGAAGATCTGGCAGCGCTCGTCGGCGGCACCGCTGGTCCACCACTTGCGGCCGTTGATCACGTACTCGTCGCCGTCGCGCACGATCGAGGTCTGGATGTTGCGCGCGTCGGAGGAGGCGACGTCGGGCTCGGTCATCGCGAAGCCGGAGCGGATCTCGCCCTCCAGCAGCGGCTCGAGCCAGCGCTGCTTCTGCTCGGGCGTCCCGAACAGCATCAGCGTCTCCATGTTGCCCGTGTCGGGGGCGCCGCAGTTGGTGACCTCCGGCGCGATCACCGGCGACCAGCCCATGATCTCGGCGACGGACGCGTACTCGAGGTTGGTGAGGCCACCGAGCTCGTGGTGGAAGAGGTTCCAGAGGCCGCGGGCGCGGGCCTCCTTCTTGAGGTCCTCGAGGACCGGGGGGTGTCCGTGGTCGTCGTGACCGCGTTCGGTGCGCCAGGCGTCGTACACCGGCTCGGCGGGGAAGACCTGCTCACGCATGAAGTCCCACATCCGGCCGCAGACGTCCTCGGCTCGGGCGGAGAGGGCGAAGTCCATGCTCGGAAGGTAGCCCGCTGCGTGACCGTCGTCGCACCGGGGTCCGGCCCCGTTCCGCCTCGTTCCCGGGAGCCAGGACGCCGGGAGCCGGGCACCCCGTGAGGTGCCCGGCTCCCGGTGTCCCACCCGGATGGCCCCCGTTCAGGAGGGCCCGTGCGTCAGGCGCGCGACGGCCGGGCGATGCGGTCGTTGACCGGGCCGAGGGCGATCACCAGGCCGACGACGGCCGTGGCGATGTGCAGCACGTTGTCGGCGGCGTTGATGTTGAGGAAGTCCCACGTCTGGTTGATGGCGATGAGGCCGTAGACGAACGCCGCCGCGTAGCCGACGGCGAGCAGCCAGCCGTAGGTGCGGGCGCCGGCCAGGGTGCGGGACAGCGCGATCCCGGCCAGGCCGATGACGATGTGCACGATGTTGTGCAGCGGGTTGATCATGAAGATCAGCAGCATCTCGTCCTGCGCGTTGTCGGCGAAGGAGTCGAAGCCGGTGACGAAGAAGCCGACGATGCCCACCAGCAGGTAGACGACGCCGAAGGCGAGCGCGAGGGTCTGCGGCCAGGTCTTGGCCGGACGGGCGCCGGTGTGACCGGACGAAGCCATGGGGTCCTCCGAGTGTGTTGTGCGCAACCGAGTGGCGCGCTCTGTTCCAGCGGGTACCCCGGCGAGTCGGCGGGAACCGGAACTCATCCACACGGAGGAGCGTCGTGTCCGGACCGTGACCGGCGGGGCGGTGGTGCAGGCGGTCTTCGTGCGCCACCGCCGTCCCGGTTCGGCGTCCTCACCCCGTGGGGGGATGCCGGCTGCCGGGCCCGCTCGCGGGCGGGCCCGGCAGCCGCTCAGGGCCTCGGCGTCGGGCGGGAGCGGCGGACGACGAACGGGCCGATGGCCAGCAGGTCCACCGGGGCCGAGCCGAAGCACTCCAGGGCGTCGCGCGGGTCGTCGACCATCGGCCGTCCCGCGGTGTTGAGGCTGGTGTTCACCACGACGGGGATGCCGGTGCGCCGCTCGAACGCCGCGATCGCGCGGTGCACCAGCGGCTCGGTCGCGGGGTCGATCGTCTGGATGCGCGCCGTCCCGTCGACGTGGGTGACCGTGGGGATCCGGTCGCGCCACTCCTCGGCGACGTCGTGCACGAAGAGCATGTACGGCGAGGGGATCGGGCCGCGGCTGAAGATCTCCGGGGCCCGCTCCAGCAGGACCATCGGTGCCACGGGACGGAACTGCTCGCGGCCCTTGACGTCGTTCATCCGCTCGAGGTTGGCCTCGTACCCGGGGTGGGCCAGCAGCGACCGGTGGCCCAGCGCGCGCGGGCCGTACTCGCTGCGGCCCTGGAACCAGGCGACGATCCCGTTGTCGGCGAGCACCTCCGCGACGGCCTCGGCGACGTCGTCCGGGCGCTCGTAGTCGATCGCCGCCGTCTGCAGCCACCGCTCGATCTCGTCGTCGCTCCACCCGCGGCCCAGCGCCGCGCCGGGCATGGGCTCGGTGCGCTCGCCGAGCTCGTGCGCCACGTGCAGCGCGCTGCCCAGCGCGGTGCCGGCGTCGCCGGCGGCCGGCTGCACCCAGACCTCCTCGAACGGGCTCTCGGCGAGGATGCGGGTGTTGGCCACGCAGTTGAGCGCGGTGCCGCCGGCCAGGGTGAGGGTCTTCTCGCCGGTCTGCTCGTGCACCCAGCGGGCCAGGTCGACGAGCACCTCCTCCAGCCGGGTCTGGACGCTGGCGGCGAGGTCGGCGTGGTCCTCGGTCCACGGCTCGTCCTTGCCCAGGCGCGGCGCGAACTCGGCGAAGTCGATCCGCTCGGTGCGGAAGCCGCCGTCGTCGGTGGCGCGGATGAGCTCGGACAGCTCGCCGAGGAAGCGCGGCTTGCCGTAGGAGGCCATCGCCATGACCTTGAACTCGTCGGAGCTGCGCAGGAAGCCCAGGTGGTCGGTGAGCTCCTCGTACATCAGGCCCAGCGAGTGGGGGAGCGCCTGGCCGGCGAGGATGTCCAGCTGCCCGTCGACGTAGCGGCCGGCCAGGTGGCTGTGGGCCTCGCCGCGGCCGTCGAGCACGAGGACCGCGTTGTCGCGCTGGGGGGCGGCCTTGCCGGCGGAGGCGGCGTGCGCGACGTGGTGCTTGACGAAGTGCACCTTCGCGGGGTCCAGGCCCGGCAGCGCGTGGGCGAGGAAGTCCGGCGCCATCTCGGCGTACCGCTTGCGCATGACGTCGCCGTCGTCGAAGAGACCCGTCTCCTCCGGGGTGACCATCAGCGCCGGGTCGAAGGAGTAGGCGACGGCGTCGAGCTCCTCGGGGCGGATGCCCGCCTCGGCCAGGCACCACGCCGCCGACAGCTCGGGCAGCTCCCACGCGCTCCACGGCAGCGGGCGCTTGCCGTGCTTGCGCCGGCTGAACCGCTCCTCCTCGGCCGCGGCCACGACGCGTCCGTCGACGACCAGAGCCGCCGCCGGGTCGTGGTAGATGGCGTTGATGCCGAGGACCTTCACGTGCGCTCTCCTCCCGCACCGGGCTCGGTGCCCGGCTCTCCGGCCTTGATCATCGACTTCTCCCCGCGGTCCCGCAGGGTGAGCACCGGGTGCGGTGACCGGATCCGGCCTAGAGCGGGGGGCGCCGCGTCCCCCAGTCGGTCGCCGACTCGTAGGCCCGTCCCACGCGGAGCACACCGGCCTCGTCGAAGGGCCGGCCGATGACCTGCAGGCCGATGGGGAGCCCGGCGGAGGTGAAGCCACACGGGACGGACAGCGCCGGCAGGCCGGTGACGTTGCCCGGGGCGGAGTGGCCGACCCAGGCGTCGATCACCGCCTTCTCCCTCCCGCCGGGGAAGGTGAAGGTCTGCTGCCCCACCTCGGCCGCGGCGGCGGGCAGGGTCGGGCACACCAGCGCGTCGAGGCCCTCGAAGGCGCGGCGGAACGCCTGCTGCACCAGCGTGCGCACGCGCAGGGCCTTGATGTACTGGGTGGCCAGCACCGTCTCGCCGGCCTCGAGGAACACCCGGACGTCGTCGGTGTACAGCTCCCCGGACTCGCGCAGCATCTCCTGGTGGTACGCGCTGGCCTCCGGGATGAGCACCCCGAACTCGACGGCCATCATCTGCTCGGCGAAGGGGATCTCCACCTCCCGCAGCGTCGCTCCCTGCGCCTCGAGCACGCCGATGGCCTCCCGGACGGCGGACTCCACCTCGGGGTCGACGTCGTCGAAGAAGTAGGTGGTCGGCACGCCGAGCGTCAGGCCGCGGACCCCGGCCTCCAGGTCGGCGGTGAAGTCGGGGACGGGCTCGGACGCCGAGCCCGGGTCGCGGGCGTCGAAGCCGGCGATCGCCTGGAGCGTCAGGGCCGCGTCGCGCACGGTGCGGGTGAGGGGCCCGGCGTGGTCGAGCGACCAGCACAGGGACGTGATGCCGTGGCGCGAGACGCGGCCGTAGGTCGGCTTGAGGCCGACGGTGCCGCACACCGACGCCGGGATGCGGATCGAGCCGCCGGTGTCGGTGCCCATCCCCATCAGGCACTCCCCGCCCGCCACCGCGGCGCCCGAGCCGCCGCTCGACCCGCCCGGCACGCGACCGGTGTCCCAGGGGTTGCGGGTGGTGGGCGTCAGCACGCCGTAGGCGAACTCGTGGGTGTGCGTCTTGCCCACCACGACCGCGCCGGCGTCGCGGAGCCGGGCCACGCAGGCGGAGTCCTTCGTCGCGACGTGCTCGGCGCGGACCGCGGAGCTGGACGTGGTCGGCAGGCCGGCGACGTCGTAGAGGTCCTTGATGCCCACCGGGATGCCGTGCAGGGGCCCGCGGTGGCCGCCGTCGGCGATCTCCCGCTCCGCCTGCCGCGCGGCCTCCAGCGCCTGCTCGGCGGTGACGACGACGAAGGCGTTCAGCCTGTCCTCGACCGCCTCGATGCGGTCGAGCGCGGACTGCACGAGTTCGACCGGGGACAGGGTGCGCTGCTCGATCTGGCGGGCGGCCTCGGCGATGTCGAGCTCGGAGGGCTGCACGTCCTCACGCCCACCGCGCGTCGAAGGCGGCGGCCGGGGGCGTCTCGCCCACGGCGATCTCGTCGAGGCTGTCGTACAGCCCGAGGACCATGGTCACGGCCGGACCCGCCGCGGCCCGCCGCTCGGTGCTGAGGTCCAGACGGGCGTGGGCGAGCAGCTGGTCGAAGGCCTCGTCGCCGAGCGGCGACCGTTCTGCCGGGGCCATGGGCCACCTCTTCCGGGGTCGGGTGTGACGTGCGGCACAGCATGCCCGAGGTCGGGACGTTCAGCCGCCGCGCACCTGGAGCAGGTCGTTGGCCTCGATCGCCTTGAGCGCGAGGGTCTTGTAGCCGACCTCGTCGAAGAGGACGACGACGCGGTCGTCCTCGACCCGCATGACCATCCCCGGCCCCCACTCGGTGTGCACGACCGGCGTCTCGGGTGGGAACGGGGTGTCGGCGTCGATGACGGTGGCGTGCTCCTGCGCGGTGCCGGCGGAGCAGGTGTCGCAGTTGCCGCAGGGCTCGTCGAGCTGCTCGCCGAAGTAGCCGAGCAGGAACTGGCGGCGGCAGTCGGTGGTCTCGGCGTAGCCGCGCATCATCTCGACCCGGCTCTGGTCGACACGCTCGTGGTGCTCGGCCAGCTCGCGGGCGGCGGCCGCGGCCTCGCCGGGGGACGGCGCGCCCTCGGCCGGGTGGGCGGCGCCCTCGTCGTCGAGGACGACGGCCGACACCTGCTCCAGCAGGTTGAGGTCGCGGGCCAGGGGTGTGGCAGGACGGCCGGTCTCCTCGCGCAGCTGCTTGACGTCGACGCCCTCCTCGAGCCCGGCGGCCGGCGCCGCGGCGACCAGCCCGGCCACCTGCTGCAGCTCCTCCTCGGCGGGGGCGCCGGCGGCGAAGAAGCGGCGCAGGCCGAGGTCCTCCTGCCGGTAGACCAGGACGGCGAGCGCCGGGTCGCCGTCGCGACCGGCGCGGCCGATCTCCTGGTAGTAGCTGTCGACCGAGTCGGCCGGCTCGGCGTGGACGACGAAGCGGGTGTCGGGCTTGTCGATGCCCATGCCGAAGGCGGTGGTGGCGACGACGACGTCGAGCTCGTCGTCCATCCACGCGCGCTGGGCGTCCTCGCGCTCGCTCTTCTTCAGGCCCGCGTGGTAGGCCCGGGCGCGCAGCCCGCGCTCGGTCAGCGCCTCGGCGAGGTCCAGCGTGCCCTTGCGGGTGGCGCTGTAGACGATGCCCGGGCCGCGGCCGGCCTCGACCTCGCCGGCCGCCCGGTCGAGCACCGCCTGCCGCTTGGCGTGCGCGTCGGCGTGGTGGTCGACCTCCAGCCGGATCTCCGGCCGGTCGAACCCGGCGACGACGACCTCCGGGTCGCGCATCGACAGCCGCTCGAGGATCTCGGCGCGCACCGGCGGGGCGGCGGTGGCGGTGAGGGCCAGCACCGTCGGGTGCCCGAGCTGCTCGACCACCTGGCCCAGCCGCAGGTAGTCGGGGCGGAAGTCGTGGCCCCAGGCGGAGACGCAGTGCGCCTCGTCGACGACGAACAGCGCCGGGCCGGCGTCGCGGACGGCGTCGACCACCTCGGACTTGGCCAGCTGCTCGGGTGCGAGGAAGAGGTAGCGGACCGTTCCGTCCGCCAGCCCCTCCAGGGCTGCGCGCTGGTCGCCGGCCGACAGGCTGGAGTTGAGCTGGGCGGCGCGGCCGACGGCGTCCCCGAGTTCGTCGAGCCGCTCCACCTGATCGCGCTGCAGCGCGATCAGCGGCGAGACGACGAGCACCGGACCGTCGAGCAGCTGCCCGGCCACCTGGTAGACCGCCGACTTCCCGGCTCCCGAGGGCAGCACCGCCAGCGTGTCCTGGCCGGCGAGGACGGCCTGCATCGCGCGCTCCTGCCCCGGGCGGAAGTCGTCGAAGCCGAGGACGTCGCGAGCCGTCTCGCGCAGCCGGCGGGTGCGGACGGAGGCCGAGCCGCCGGCGGGGTTGTCCTGCTTCTCTCGGGGCACCGGCACGCGCTGCCCGGGGCCCGAGATCGGCAAACGGAGCGCTGCTGGACGCTGGGCTCCGCGGGCTCGGTCGCATCTCCGCGGGAACGCGGCGGGATCGGCCGGGTCGCGTCTCCGCGGGAACGCGGCGGGAATGCGGCGGGATCGGCTGGGTCGCGTCTCCGCGGGAACGCGGCGGGAATGCGGCGGGATCGGCTGGGTCGCGTCTCCGCGGGAACGCCGGCCGTCAGGTGTCGGACGCCCCGTCCCCGGCCGCGAGGCGGCGGAGCCGGTCGCGGTGGTCCATCAGGACCCCGACCGCGTACCGCAGGTCCATCCGCTCGCCGCTCGCGGGCAGCACGTCGGGGAGCGCCGGCTCACCCGCGGGGAACAGGACCCTGCCCATCGCGGCAGTGCCCTCCGCCGCGTACCTCCTCCGGTGCGGCAGGCCGGGAATCCTGCCGGAGCGCAGACCGGCGGAGGGGTGCAGACCGGCGGAGGGGTGCTGGCCGGCGGAGGGGTGCTCACCGGCGGCGGAGTCTGTCCTCGGCCGGAGCGATCGGCGCTTCGGACGTCTCCCGGCGCGGAGGCCCTGCCGTCCGGCCGCGGCCCGTCTCCGACGAGCCGACCGCGTCCCCTGGGCGTCCTCGGCCCGGCGGGCGACGCGCACCGGCCGCCGGCCGACCTCGTCGTCGATCGGGTGGACGCCGGTGAACGGGTCGAGCGTCGTCGGCTCGACTGCCGCGTCCCGGGGGTGCGAGGTGTCGTCGAGGCCGTCCAGGCCGCCGTGGAAGGCCGCGTCGGCCGTGCCCCAGACGTGCCGCCCGTCCGGTGCCGTGACCACGAGCCGGCCGTCGACCCGGGCCACGACCAGGTCACGGTCGTGCACCAGGCCGTGGTCGACGTCGCAGAGCAGGACGAGGTTGTCCAGATCGGTGCGACCCCCGAAGGACCAGTGGCGCAGGTGGTGGGCGTGGAGTCGCTCGACGCGCGTCTCCGGGCAGCCGGGCCGTGCGCAGCCGCCGTCGCGGCGCAGCAGCGCCTGCCGTTGTCCCTTGCTGGCGCGTCGCCGTCCGCGGCCGAGGGCGAGGGGCTCGCGGCCGCGCTCCAGCATGGTCACGGCTGTGGCGTCGCAGAGCATGCGCCGGGCCTGGGCCGGCGTCAGGGCGGGACCGCCCTCCAGGTGCGCCCGGCCGGCCGCGGTGTCGTCGGCGAGGACGGCGGCGTCGACGTGCACGACGACCTCGCGCCGGGGTGGGTCGCCGGGACGGCGGTCGGCGTCCACCCCGGCCCGGGCGAGCGAGGCGAGCGCGCTCAGCCGGCGGGCGGTGGTGCGCTCGTGGGCCAGCCCGGCCAGCTCGTCGTCGTCCGCGCAGCGGCGGTGCAGCTCCTGCCGCTCCTGCCAGTCCGATCCCGGGGCCGGGCCGACCTCCCGGGTGCGCACGTTCTGCGCCCGCTCACGCCGGGCCTCGCGCTCGGCGACCGACTCGATGGCGGCCAGCACCTCGGCGCCGGGTTCGGGGCGCAGCCGCAGTCGCAGGGTCAGCATCCCGTCGTCGTCCCAGGAGTACTGGAAGGACTCCCGGGACTCGGGCCGGTCGTGCTCCTCGTCGTCGGCGCGGTCGGCGCGGCGCCAGGAGCGGACGAAGCTCTCGAGCTGGGCGGCGGTGGTGTCGACGGCGAGGTCGAGCAGCGCCCCCTCCGTGTCGGGCTCCGCGATGCGCGTCAGCGCTCGGACCTTGGAGTAGGACAACCGGCCGTCGGCGAACGCCGCCTCGGTGAGCGGGAGCAGGCGCAGGGCCCGGGCCACGCGGACGTGTTCCCTCGCGGCACCCGGTGTCAGGCCGCACTGCCACGCCAGCCAGTGCCCGCAGGACCGGATGCCCCACCCGTGCCAGCCGTCGCGCTCGTCGAACTCGGCCACCAGGCGCAGCCACGCGGCGGTGGCGGCCGCCAGCCGGACGGCGCCGGCGGTGATCGCCCGGGCCAGTTCGGGCAGCGGGCTGCCGGAGGGGTGCGGGGTGCTGCTCGGCTCGGGCACGGCGTCTCCTCGTCGATCGTGTGTTCGGAGGCTATGGCCGGCCAGTGACAGAACCGCAGGTCAGAAGCGCAGGGACGTTGCCGCGGAGACGCGGCCGGGGGGCGTTGCCGCGGAGACGCGGCCGGGGGGCGTTGCCGCGGAGACGCGGCCGGGGGGCGTTGCCGCGCAGACGCGGCCGGGGGGCGTTGCCGCGCAGACGCGGCCGGACGTCAGTGCACGTGCGGGTGGCGGGAGCCGACCTCGGCGGAGTCGGCGGCCGCGCGGCCGGCCCACCAGCCCGCGGCGTCCGCCGAGGAGCGGCCGCGGCTGCTGCGGACGCGGGGGAACAGCCCGGTGAACGCGTCGTCCACCGCCTCCTGCCGCGAGCGCAGGACGGGCAGCAGGTCCACGCCCTGCTCCGTCGCCGCGGCCGTCGCGGCCCGGTCGCGCGCGCTGGTCAGCCGCTCGCCGATGCGGCTCGCGTAACCGAGCAGGAACGCCCGGCGGAACGAGCGGGAGGCCGACCCCCGGCGCGACGCCCGCTCCGCGGCCCCGAGGGCCTGGCCGACCTGGAGCAGCAGCGAGGTGAACAGCAGCTCGACGGCGTCGAGGTCGCCGCTGAAGCCGACCAGGGTGGCGATGCCGAGACCCTGGTACCAGACCAGCCGCACGCCGTTGGCCTCGGCGACCGCCCCCAGCAGCTGCACCTTGGCCCGCACGTACGGGTCGTCGACGTGGACCCGGCGGGTGTCCACACCTGTCCGGGCCGCCCCGCCGCCGGCCTCCAGCAGCGCGGAGTCGACCGCGTGGCGGGTCATCAGCTCCTGCGCCTTGGCGGTGAGCGCCTCGGCCTCGTCCGGGAACCCCGTGGACTCCGCCTTGGCCAGCAGCGCCCGGATGCGACGCAGCGCCCGGGCGTCGTCGGGCGCGGACGCCGGCTCCGCCCGGCGCGCCGCCGGGCCCCAGCGCGAGGGCGGCGGCAGCAGCTGGTCGATCCGCGCCAGCGTGCGCAGCGTCGCGGCCACGACCAGCACCTCCCGCCACGCCTCGCCGGCCGACCGGCCCTCGGCCCGGTGCCAGGCGGCCACCACGGCGGGGTTGCCGGCCGGGGTGCCGGCGGTCAGCGCCCCCAGCTCGCGGAGCTGGTCGACCCAGCCCTGCGGCGCCCGGGAGGCGGCGTCGGAGCGGCGGGCGTCCTCGGCGACGAGGGCGACCACCAGCCGCGCCGCGCGGGTGGTCGCCCGGCGGCGGACCGCGTGGGCGACGTCGGCCGGCTGCCAGCCCCGCTCCCACGCGTCCGCCAGGGCCGACAGCAGCGCCCCGGTGGCCCCGCCCGACCCGTCGACCGCCGGGTCGCGTCCGGCCAGGACGGCGGCCACCGCGCCCGCGGCGGCGCCGTCGGCGTGCCAGTCGCCGCCGAGCAGCAGGGTCCGCAGCCAGGTGTCGTCCGCCGTCGTCGCCATGCCGGCGATGCTCTCCCGGCGGCGCGGCGCCGTCGCGGAGGCGCTGTGGACGGCCGGCCGCCGTCCACAGGCCCGCGCGGGCGCACCGCGGATCACCGCGGACGGGCGAGCCACTCCCGTTCGATCCGGTCCGCCGGCACCGGGCGGCCCAGCAGGTAGCCCTGGACCTGCGGGCAGCCGAGCTCCCGGAGGCGCCGCAGCTGCTCCTCGGTCTCCACGCCCTCGGCGGTGACGGTGGCCCCCAGGTGCTGGGCGAGCGCGAGGACGGCGGAGACGATCGCGTCGGTCGGGCGGTCGTCGGGCAGCCGCGCGACGAAGGAGCGGTCGAGCTTGAAGGCCTGCGGCGTCCGCTCGCGCAGGGCGGCGAAGCTGGAGTAGCCGGTGCCGAAGTCGTCCACGGCCAGCACGACGCCGGCCGCGGTGAACCGCTCCAGGGCCGCCCGCGCGCCCGGCTCCACGGCGCAGGACTCGGTCATCTCCAGCTCGAGGGCGTCCGCGGGCAGCCCGACGCGGTCGAGCAGCGCGAGCACCCGGGGCGCGAAGTCGGCGGGGAGCAGCTGGCGGGTCGAGACGTTGACCGCCACGCGGGGGGTGGCGGCCCCGAAGACCCGGCGCCACCGCGCGGCCTGGGCGCAGGCCTGCTCGAGCACCTGCGCGCCGAGCTCGTGGATCAGCCCGGTCTCCTCGGCGGCGGCGATGAACTCCGCCGCGGGCACCTCGCCGCGCTCGTCGTCGTGCCACCGCGCGAGCGCCTCGACGGTCACCAGCCGGCCGTCGGCCACCCGCACGATCGGCTGGTAGGCGACCGTGACCGCCCCCGCGCCGACCGCGCGGCGCAGCGCGGCACGCAGCCCCAGCCGGTCCCGGGTCCGCTGGCGCAGCGGCTCGTTGAACAGCTCGTAGCGGTGCCCGCCCCTCGCCTTGGCCCGCTGCAGGGCCATGTCGGCCGCCCGGAGCACCTCCTCGGCGTGGCCGCCCCCGTCCGGCCCGGACGCGGCGTCCTGCTCCTCGCGCAGCCGCGGCCCGGCCAGGCCCTCCGCGTCGGCGACCGCGATCCCGACGCTGACCGTCACGACCACCTCCCGGCCGTCGACGGCGTAGGGCTCGGCCAGCGCCGCCAGCAGCCGCTCGGCCACCCCGGCCGCCTCCTCCGCGCCGGTCACGCCGTCGAGCAGGACGGCCATCTCGTCCCCGCCGAGGCGGCTGACCAGGTCGGCGGGCCGCACCGCCTGCTCCAGCCGGCGCGCGACCGCCACGAGCAGCTCGTCGCCGGCGTCGTGCCCGAGCTGGTCGTTGACGCCCTTGAAGCCGTCCAGGTCGCAGTAGAGCACCGCGAACCGGGCGTCGGGACTGCGCTCGGTGCGGTGTGCCGCGGCGTCGACCCGGTCCATGAGCAGGACCCGGTTGGCCAGCCCCGTGAGCGAGTCGTGGACCGCCGCGTGCTCGGCGGCCGCGATGCTCGCCTGCCGGCCGGTGACCAGCGCGCCGAGGGTCAGGCCGGCCAGGGTGAGGGTCACCAGGCCCAGCTGCAGGCGCAGCGGGCTCTCCACGACGTCCCGGCCGACCAGTGCCACGGCCAGGGCGTTGGCGACGAGCACGGCGAAGGCCACCCGGGGCAGCCCGCCGCGGACGGCGATCCAGATGAGCGGCACGTACACCAGGTAGGCCAGATCCAGGCCGCCGACCGACGGCTCGCCGTAGGCGAGGTACACCGTCGTCAGCAGCAGGACGGCCTGCCCGGCGACCTCCAGCTCCTGGTCCAGCAGGCGGGCGGCGAGGCGGCCGAGCCGGCGCGGGCGCACCCGGTCCGGCCAGGAGGCGTGCCCGTGCCCCCGTCCGGTCCACGGCGCGCCGGGGAGCGCCGGCCGGTCGCGCCAGAGCGCCGGCACCCGCCGGCTCGCGACCAGCAGCGCGGGCGCCAGCACCCCGACACCCGTGGCGCGCCCGGACCAGAAGCCGAGGACGGCCCGGAACCACTCCCCCCAGGTCAGCAGGCCCGTGACGGTGTACTGCAGGACCTGCACGACGGCGACGACGAACGGCCCGGCGACGGCGGCCAGTCCGAGGAACCACGCGACGTCGCGCTGACCGGGCAGGCGGGGGTCGATCCGGAGTCGCCGGAGCAGGACCCAGGCCACGGCCGTGTAGACGGCGGTGCCGAACGCGCCGCTGAGCCAGACGCTGACCCAGCTCACCTCCGGGCTGCTCAGCACCAGTCCGTGCAGGGGGTTGGTCAGCAGCAGGAGCGGGGCGTAGCGCAGCCCGAACACCAGCAGCAGGGTGAAGCTGAGCCCCGTCGGCGGGTACCACAGCGACACCTCCTGCCGGGCCTGGAAGACGCTGGCGACGACGTCGAGGCCCAGCCAGAGCCCGAGGTAGACCACCGAGACGGTCAGCGGACCGCGCCACCGGCGCATGCTCGTCGCGTCCCCCCGTCCCCGGCGGCCGGGCCGGCACCGGCTGCCTGCTCCCTGCCCCAGGTCCGCAGCCCTACACCCGGCTCCTACCCTGCGGCGGTGACGACCAGCTACCGGATCGCCGAGGCCGCGGCGCTGCTCGGGGTCAGCGACGACACCGTCCGCCGCTGGGTCGACAGCGGCCGGCTGCCCGCGCACCGCGACGGCGGCGGCCCGGCCGTCGTCGACGGCGCCGACCTCGCCCGCGTCGCCGCCGCCCTGCACGAGGCGCCCGAGCCGGGCACCACGCGCGGGTCCTCGGCCCGCAACCGGCTGGCGGGCATCGTCACGCGGGTCGTCCGCGACACCGTCATGGCGCAGGTGGAGATCCAGGCCGGGCCCTTCCGGCTGGTCTCGCTGATGTCCCGCGAGGCCGCCGACGAGCTGGGCCTGGAGGTCGGGGTCCGCGCGGTGGCCACGGTCAAGGCGACGCAGGTCAGCGTCGACGTCCCCTGAGGCCGCGACGGCTGGACACGGAGATGCGGACGCACTACCGATCGGGTAGCCGCAAGTCCGGAGCCGACTGGGCTATGGTCCCGCGAGCGCGGATGGGGAGATCCGCCCGGCGGGGAGGAGACCCGATGCGCAGGAGGTTCGCGGCGGTGCTGGCGGCGGTGGCCCTGGGGGCGGCCGGCTGCGGGGGAGGGGCAGACGACGCCGCGGCGACGACGAGCGCGTCGGAGAGCGGCGGCGGCCTCAGCGGCACGGTCACCGTCTTCGCCGCCGCCTCGCTCACCGACGTCTTCACCGACCTCGGCCGGCGGCTGGAGGACGGGAACGCCGGCCTCGACGTGCAGTTCAACTTCGCCGGCAGCTCGGCTCTCGCCACCCAGCTCACCCAGGGCGCCCCGGCCGACGTCTTCGCCTCGGCCAACGGCACGCAGATGTCGGTCGTCACCGACGCCGGCCTCACCGACGGCGACCCCACCGTGTTCACCGGCAACGTCCTGGAGATCGCCGTCCCCGCGGGCAACCCGGCCGGGATCACCGGGCTGGCCGACTTCGGCCGCGAGGAGCTCACCCTGGCCGTCTGCGCGCCCGAGGTGCCCTGCGGCGCGGCCGCCGAGGACGTCTTCGCCGCCGCCGGCGTGACCGCGCGCCCCGACACCCAGGAGGAGGACGTGCGCGCCGCGCTGACCAAGGTCGAGCTCGGCGAGGTCGACGCCGCACTGGTCTACGCCACCGACGTCACCGCCGCCGGCGACGCCGTCGAGGGCGTCCCCTTCCCGGAGGCCGAGGACGCCGTCAACGACTACCCCCTGTGCACGCTGGCCGCCGCTCCGAACCCCGCGGGTGCGCGGGCCTTCGTCGACCTGGTGCTCTCCGAGGAGGGACGGCAGGCGCTCGAGGACGCCGGCTTCCGCACCCCGTGAGGCGGGCCCGGACCCCCGCGCCGCTCCTGGTCCCCGCCGCCCTCGCCGTCGCGTTCCTCGTCCTGCCCCTGGTCGGGCTGCTCGTGCGGACGCCGTGGTCGCAGCTGGGCACCCTGCTCACGGCACCCGGCGTCGGGCAGGCGCTGCGCCTCTCGCTGGTCTCGGCGACGCTCGCCACCGCCGTCTCCGTCGTGCTCGGCGTGCCGCTGGCCTGGGTGCTGGCCCGGTCCACGGCGCGTGGGCGGGCGGTCCTGCGCGCGCTGGTCACCGTGCCGCTGGTGCTGCCCCCGGTCGTCGGCGGCGTCGCGCTGTTCCTCGTGCTCGGCCGCCAGGGCATCGTCGGCAGCTGGCTGGCGGAGGCCACCGGCATCACCATCCCGTTCACCACCGCCGCCGTCGTCATCGCCGAGACGTTCGTGGCCATGCCGTTCCTCGTCATCAGCGTCGAGGGCGCGCTGCGGGCCGCCGACGCCCGCTTCGAGGACGCCGCCGCCACCCTCGGCGCCGACCGCTGGACCACCTTCCGCCGGGTCACCCTGCCGCTGGTCGCCCCGGGCGTGGCCGCCGGCGCGGTGCTGTGCTGGGCGCGGGCGCTGGGGGAGTTCGGCGCGACGATCACCTTCGCCGGCAACTTCCCGGGGACGACGCAGACCATGCCGCTCGCCGTCTACCTGGCCCTGCAGCGCGACCCGCAGGCGGCGATCGTGCTCTCCCTGGTGCTGCTGGTCGTCTCGGTGGCGACCCTGCTGCTGCTGCGCGACCGCTGGCTCGGGCGGGGCGCGGCCGCGTGAGCCTGGACGCGCAGGTCGTCGTCCGCCGGGGTGCGCTCACCGTCGACGTCGCGGTCGGGGTGGCCGACGCCGAGGTGCTGGCCGTCCTCGGGCCCAACGGCGCGGGCAAGTCCACGTTGCTGCGGGTGCTCGCCGGCCTGCTGCCCCCCGACGGCGGCCGGGTCGCCGTCGACGGGCAGGTCTGGGACGGCGCGGGCGTGCACCTGCCCGCGCACCGCCGCTCCCTCGGGATGGTCTTCCAGGACCACCTGCTCTTCCCGCACCTGAGCGTGCGCGAGAACGTCGCCTTCGGCCCGCGGACGCGGGGGGTGCCCAGGGCCGCGGCGCGGCGGGCGGCCGACGCGTGGCTCGAGCGGGTGGGGCTGGCCGAGCTGGGGGACCGCCGTCCCGGGCAGCTGTCGGGTGGGCAGGCGCAGCGGGCGGCGCTGGCCCGGGCGCTGGTGGGCGACCCGGCGCTGCTGCTGCTCGACGAACCGCTCTCGGCCCTCGACGCGCGCACCCGGCTGTCCGTCCGCGCCGAGCTGCGCCGCCACCTCGCCGACTTCGGGGGCAGCACCGTCCTGGTCACCCACGACCCCGTCGACGCGATGGCCCTGGCCAACCGGGTGCTCGTCGTGGAGGACGGCGCCGTGGTGCAGGCCGGCACCCCGGCCGACGTGGCGCGGCACCCGCGCACCGACTACGTCGCCCGGCTGGTGGGCCTCTCGCTGCTGCCGGGCACGGGGGAGGGCGGGGTGGTGCGGCTGGACGGCGGCGGCCGCGTGGCGGTCGCGGAGGAGGCGGCGGGCCCGGTCTTCGTGGCCGTCCGCCCGGAGTCGGTCGCGCTCTACCCGACACGGCCCGCGGGCAGCCCGCGCAACGCCTGGCCGGTGCGGCTGGCCGGCGCGACGCCGCACGGCTCGACGGTGCGCTGCGAGCTCGACGGTGAGGTGCCGCTGGTCGCCGACGTCACCGCCACCGCCTTCGCCGAGCTGGGCCTGGCGCCGGGGTCGCCGGTGTGGGCGGTGGTGAAGGCCTCCGAGGTCGCCGTCTACACCCGGTGACAGGGTGGCGGGCATGAGCACGGTCGCCGGTCTGGTCCTCGCCGCGGGCGGGGGACGCCGCTACGGGATGCCCAAGGCGCTGGTCGAGCACGGCGGCAGCCTGCTGGTCGAGCGGGCGGTGCGGACGGCGCGGGCGGTGTGCGACCCGGTGCTCGTCGTCCTCGGCGCCCGGGCGGTCGACGTCTGGCGGACGGCGGACCTCGACGGCGCCACCGTGCTGGCCAACCGCGACTGGGGGACCGGGATGGCCTCGAGCCTGCGCACCGGGCTCGACGGGCTGCGCGGCTGGCCGGGGCGGGTCGACGCCGTCCTGGTCACGCTGGTCGACATGCCGGGGATGACGCCCGAGGCGCTGGCCGCGGTGGCCGCGCACGCCGCCCCGGACGCGCTGGCCGTCGCCACCTACGACGGCGTCCGCGGGCACCCGGTGCTGCTCGGCCGGGAGCACTGGGCCGGCGTGGCCGCGACCGCGACCGGCGACGAGGGCGCCCGCCGCTACCTGGCCGCGCACGACGTCACCGAGGTCGACTGCACCGGCCTGGCCGACCCGGTCGACCTCGACGTGCCGCCCGGCGGGGTAGCTTCGGGCCCGTGATCGCCGGGCACCTGATCGCCAGAGTCGTCGACGAGCCGCTGTCGGTCGCCGAGCACGAGCAGGCGGTGGCCGACTCCGGTGCCGGCGCCGTCGTCTCCTTCTCCGGCGTGGTCCGGGACTCCGACGGCGGCCGGTCGGTGACCGAGCTGGAGTACGTCGGCCACCCGACCGCCGCGCAGGTCATCACCGAGCTGGCCGAGGAGTTCGCCGCCCGTCCCGAGGTCCGCGCGGTCGCCGTCTCCCACCGGGTGGGCCTGCTCGGCATCGGCGACGTCGCCCTGGCCTGCGCGGTCAGCGCCGCGCACCGCGGGGAGGCCTTCCGCGCCTGCGCCGACCTCGTCGACGAGGTGAAGAAGCGGCTGCCGATCTGGAAGCGGCAGGTCTTCACCGACGGCGAGGAGGAGTGGGTCGCCTGCCCGTGACGCGCTGACGCCCCGGACCGGGGTGACCGCGTGCCATGACCGGCCCCTGCCCCTGCGTGCAGCCGGACACCTTGACCCGGCGTGGCCCCCGTGGCACAACGGTGCGCGGGCTCGCCGGCCCGTCACCACACCGGACGGAGGGTGCGCCACGTGCTCGTGCCGCAGCGGGACCCCGTCCTGGAGTCGATGCCGCTGGGCTACGTCGCCGTCGACACCGACTGGCGGGTCACCTACGTCAACGCGGTCGCCGAGGCGGTCGTCGGCCGGACCTGGGACGAGCTGGTCGGACGCGAGTGGTGGTCGGCGTTCCCGGACGACGTCGACAACGAGTTCGGCCGCACCTACCGCGCGGCGGTGGCCACCGGTCACCCGCAGACGGTCGAGGCGTTCCACCCCGAGCCGCTGGACCGCTGGTTCGAGGTGCGGGCCGTCCCGGTGCCCAGCGGCCTGGCGCTGTACTTCTCCGACGTCGGCGCCCGCCGGCTCGCGCAGGACCGGCTGGCGCTGCTGGCCCGCGTGGGCGCCGAGCTGACCGGCACGCTGGACCTCGCCGAGGCGGTGCGCCGCATCCCCCGCATGGTCGTGCCCGAGCTGGGCGAGGCCTGCCTGCTCACCGTCCTCGACGACGAGGGCCGGCCCCGCGACCTCGGCTCCTGGCACGGTGACCCCGCGCGCCGCGACGTCCTGGTCCGCTACGCCTCGGTCCGCCTGCCCGGGATGCCCGCCGCCGCCCCCGTCGTCCGGGCCCTGGCCGGTGAGACGGTGGCGGCCAGCGGCGCCGAGGTGCTGGCCGCCATCCCCGGCGGCGAGGCGCACGAGCTGTACCGGGAGCTCGGCACGCCCGCGGTGCTGGCCGTGCCGCTGCCCGGCCGGGAGCGGGTGATCGGCGCGCTGACCTTCCTCGCCGACACCGGCAGCGTCACCTCCCGCGTCGACCCGCTCACCGCCCGGGAGGTCGCCGGCCGGGTGGGCCTGGCGCTGGACAACGTCCGGCTCTTCGCCCGGCAGCGGCAGCTGGCCGAGGCCCTGCAGCGCAGCCTGCTCACCAGGCCCCGCCGCTCGCCGCTGGGCCGCATCGCGGTGCGCTACACGCCGGCCGCCGAGGCCGCCCGCGTCGGCGGCGACTGGTACGACGCCTTCACCCAGCCCGGCGGGGGGACGACGCTGGTCATCGGCGACGTCGTCGGCCACGACACGGCGGCCGCGGCGGCCATGGGCCAGCTGCGCTCGCTGCTGCGCGGCATCGCCGCCTACAGCGACGCCGGCCCCGCCGAGGTGCTGCGCGGGCTGGACACCGCGATGGCCACCCTCGGCGTCGACACCTACGCTACGGCGGCCGTCGCCCGCTTCGAGCAGACGGCGGAGGACGCCGCGGCCGGCCGGGCGCGCATGTGCTGGTCCAACGCGGGCCACCTGCCGCCCCTCGTGCTCGACCCCGGCGGCTCCCCGCTGGCGCTGCCCGAGGGCGCCGGCGACCTGCTCCTCGGGGTCGACCCCGAGAGCCCGCGCACCGAGCAGGCGGTGACCCTCGAGCGCGGCACGACCGTGCTGCTGTTCACCGACGGCCTGGTCGAGCGGCGCGGCACCGACCTCGACACCGGCACGGCGCGGCTGGTCGCCGCCGCCCGCGAGCTGGCCGACCGGCCGCTCGACGAGCTCTGCGACGACCTCATCGAGCGGCTGGTGCAGAGCCGCCCCGAGGACGACGTCGCGCTCGTGGCCCTCCGCCTGGGCGGCTGACCTGCGCGTCAGCCGACGGTGCGGCCGTCCTCGTCGGTGGGGCGGGCCGCGCCGGAGCCGGGCGCGGCCTCGTGCCCGCGCTCCTCCTCCAGCTCGACCTCGGCCTCGAGCCGGTGCGCCTCACCGGCCACCTGCGCGGCGGCGTCGCCGTGCGACTGCCCGTAGACCTCCTCGGCCCGGCCGAGCAGCTCCTCGGCCTTCGCCTTCGCCCTGTCGAGAAAGCTCATCGCAGCCCCGTCCTCTCCGAACCCCGGTGTGCGGCGTCCCGGATCTCGCCGACCAGCTCCTCCAGGATGTCCTCCAGTGCCACCACGCCGACCACCCGGCCCCCGTCGGTGACCGCGGCGAGCTGCGCGCGCCCGGCCTGCATGACCCCGAGGGTGCGGCGCAGGTCGTCGGCGGCGGCGACCCGCGGCAGCGGCCGGGTGATGTCGCGGACCCGGGAGTCCGGTGCGCCGTCGGCCACCAGCACGTCCTTGACGTGCACGTAGCCGAGCAGCCGCTCGCCGTCGGCCACCGGGAAGCGGGAGAACCCGGTGGCCGCGGCCGCCCGCTCGACGGCGGCGGTGTCGTCCCCCGGGCCGACGACGGTCAGCGCCGCGCGGGGGATGAGCACCGAGCGGGTGTCGCGGTCCTCCAGGCCCAGCGCGCCGGTGAGCAGCTCGTGGCCGCGCTGGTCGAGCAGCCCGCCGGCGCGCGACTCGTCGATCAGCCCGGCCACCTCGTCGCGGGTGAACGCGCTGGTGACCTCGTCGCGGGGCTGGACGCGCAGCAGCCGCAGCACGCCGTTGGCCAGCGCGTTGAGCGCGACGATCACGGGCTTGAGCACGGTGACGACGCCGGCCAGCGGCGGCGCCAGCGCCAGTGCGGCGCGGTCCGGGCCGGCCAGGGCGAGGTTCTTGGGCACCATCTCGCCGATCACCACGTGCAGCGCGACGACGACGGTCAGCGCGATGACGAAGGCGATCGGGTGCACCAGCGCCTCGGGGACGGCGAGCAGCTCGAACACCGGCTCGAGCAGGTGGGCGACCGCGGGCTCGCCGATGGCGCCCAGACCCAGCGAGCACACGGTGATGCCCAGCTGGGCGCCGGCCATCATGAGCGAGACCCGCTCCATCGCCGCCAGCGTCGTCCGGGCGCGGCGCGAGCCGGCCTCGGCCAGCGGCTCGATCGAGGAGCGGCGCGCGGAGACCAGCGCGAACTCCGCGCCGACGAAGAACGCGTTGGCCAGCAGCAGCACGACCGCGACGAGGACGCCGACCCAGTCACCCACGGTCGTCCTCCTCCTCGTCGCCGGTGGTGGCGGGCAGGCCGCCGACGACGGCGCGCTCCACCCGGGTGCCGTCGACCCGGTCGACCCGCACCCACACGCCGGCCGGCAGCCCCTCGGCCTCGGCGGCCAGCTCCGGCGGCAGCGTGGGGCGGGCCTCGATCCGGTCGCCGACGTCGGGGATGCGGCCCAGGACGTGCAGCACCAGCCCGCCGAGGGTCTCCCAGTGCCGGTCGGCGGGGACGGCCAGGCCGGTGGCCGCGGCCACCTCGTCGGGCCGCAGCAGGCCCGAGACCGACCAGGTGCCGTCGCCGCGGTCGACGACGTCGTCACCGGCCTCGGTGTCGTACTCGTCGGTGAGGTCGCCGACCAGCTCCTCGACCAGGTCCTCGACGGTCACCACGCCGTCGGTGCCGCCGTACTCGTCGACGACGACGGCCATCTGCAGGCCGCCGCGGCGCAGGTCGCCGAGCAGGTCGTCGAGGCGGCGCGAGGTCGGGACGAACAGCGCCGGCAGCATGACCGCCGACACCGGGGTGGCCCCCCGCCGGTCGCGGGCGACGGCGAGGGCGTGCTTGACGTGCACCATCCCGACGACGTCGTCGACGCCGCCGGCGGACACGACCGGGAAGCGCGAGTGCCCGGAGTCGCGGGCGGCGGTGAGCACCGCGGCGACGGACTCCCCGGCATCGACCGTGGTCATCCGGGTGCGCGGGGTGGCGGCGTCGCTGGCCCGCAGCTCGCCGAAGGCCAGGCCGCGCTCGAGCAGCACCGCGGTCTCGGCCGGCAGCGTGCCCTGCCGGCCCGAGCGGCGGACCAGGGAGGTCAGCTCCTCGGGGGAGCGGGCCGAGGCCAGCTCCTCCTGGGGCTCCACCCCGAACAGCCGGCGCAGCACCGCGTCCGCCCAGCCGTTGAGCAGGCGGATCACCAGCGCCGTGGCGCGGGTGAAGCCCCGCTGGAAGCCCGCGACCGCCCGCGCGGTGCGCAGCGGGTCGCTGATCGCGAGGTTCTTCGGGACCAGCTCGCCGAACACCATGGTGAGGACCGTGGCCAGGACCAGCGCCAGGGTGATCGACACCGACCGGGCCGCGGCGCCGGACAGGCCCACGGACTCCAGCGGCCCCCGCAGCAGGGCGGCGATCGAGGGCTCGGCGACGAAGCCGATGGCCAGGTTGGTCACGGTGATGCCGAGCTGGGCGCCCGACAGCTGGGTGGACAGGGTGCGCAGCGCGGCGAGCACGCCCGGCGCGCCGCGGGTGCCCGCGGCCGCCTCGCGCTCCACGGTGGCCCGGTCGACGGTCACCAGGGCGAACTCGAAGGCCACGAAGCCGGCACAGGCGAGGACCAGCACGACACCGACGAGGACGAGCAACCACTCGGTCATGCGGTGGTCCGGGGACGGAGGTGGGACGGGGGACGGCTCGTATGGTGAGGCAGGCTCACAGGGGCGCGGTCATCCTCCGGCGAAGGGGGGCAGCACGTCGACGACCGCCCCGGGTGCCAGCTGCAACGAGCGATCGCGCGTCTGCGTTCCGTCGACGAGGAACGAGCAGGCGGTGAGCACGCGCTCGAGCCGCTCGCCGTGGGTGTCCACGATCCGGCCGACCAGCTCCTCGAGGGTGCCGGCCGCGCAGGTCTCGGTGTCGACGCCGGCCGCGGCGCGGGCGCCGGCGAAGTAGCGCACGGTGACGGTCACCGGCTCAGCCCCCGATCGCCGACATGGGGCGGGTCGGCTGCAGGAAGGCCGGGTCGTCGATGCCGTGGCCGGGCAGCTTGGCCAGCGTGGCGATCCGCCAGCGGTCGGCCAGCTCGTCGTCGGTGGCGCCCTCGCGCATCGCCGTCCGCAGGTCGGACTCCTCGCGGGCGAACAGGCAGTTGCGGATCTGGCCGTCGGCGGTGAGCCGGGTGCGGTCGCAGGCGCCGCAGAACGAGCGGGTGACCGAGGCGATGATCCCGACCGTGGCCGGGCCGCCGTCGACCAGCCAGCGCTCGGCCGGGGCGGAGCCGCGCTCCTCGGTGTCGGGGGTGAGCGTGTGGGCGGCCGACAGCCGCTCGAGGACGTCCTCGGCGGTGACCATCCGGCCCCGGGTCCAGGCGTGGTGGGCGTCCAGCGGCATCTGCTCGATGAACCGCAGCTGGTAGCCGTGCTCGAGGCAGAAGTCGAGCAGGGGCACCGCGTCGACGTCGTTGAGGCCGTGCAGCAGGACGGCGTTGACCTTCACCGGGGTGAGCCCGGCGTCCTGGGCCGCCTGCAGGCCGGCGAGGACGTCGTCGAGCCGGTCGCGGTGGGTCAGCGTCCGGAACCGCTCGCGGTCGAGGGTGTCGAGGCTGACGTTGATCCGGTCCAGGCCGGCCGCGGCCAGGGCCGGGGCCGTCCGGGACAGCCCGATGGCGTTGGTCGTCAGGCTGACCTCGGGTCGGGGGGTCAGCGCGGTGGCCGCCGCGACGATGCCCGGGAGCCCGGGACGCAGCAGCGGCTCCCCGCCGGTGAACCGGACCTCCCGGATGCCCAGCCGCTCCACGCCGATGCGGACCAGGCGGGCGACCTCGTCGTCGGTGAGCTGCTCGATCTTGGGCAGCCACTGCAGCCCCTCGGCCGGCATGCAGTAGGTGCAGCGCAGGTTGCAGCGGTCGGTCAGCGAGACCCGCAGGTCGGTGGCGACCCGGCCGTGCCGGTCGACCAGCCCGCCGCTGCCGGGCGCGGTGGCGGGGAGCGCCGGGCGGCGCACCACCGGGTCGGGCAGGGGGCTGGGGGAGGTCACACCAGCGAATGTAGTGGCGTCGGGCCCGGCCGCGCCGCCCCCGGACACGGCGACGGGGGCGACCCGGGTGCGGGCCGCCCCCGTCGGGGGAGTGCAGATCAGCCGGGTGTCAGCCGATCGGGGTGGGGTCGGTCGGGTCCTGCGGCACGACCAGGTCGCCCTGGACCCGGTTCTGGGCCTGGCAGTCGGTGGTGCAGTTGGTGGCACCGGCCGACAGCTCGATCGCGTCCTCACCGAGCACGCCGCCCATGCGGCCGCCCGAGGCGACCGACCAGCGCGTCGTCGTCGCCGTCTGCGACAGCTTGGTGGCCACCTGGGGGCTGTCCTTGCCGAGCAGCATCCGGTGGGTGGCGTCGGCGGCGATCCCGTTCCCGAAGTTGACCTTGCCGGTGTACTCGTTCACGAAGTAGAAGACGCCGGCGCCGAGGGTGTGCACGAACTCGACGGCGGTGCCGAACTCCTGCTCCATCTGGAAGATGCCGCCCTGGGGGGCGTCCTTCGACTGGATCTTGAACTTGCCGGCGGCGGTGGTGAACTCGGCGACGAGGACGTCGTCGCGCAGCCGCAGGTCGCTGATCCGGACGTCGCGCAGCTGCGCGGCGGTCAGCACGGGGACCTTCGAGGCGAAGACGACGGTCGGCGCGGTGACCATGCGCTCGGGGCTCGGCGCACCGGTCAGCGTGTAGTCGTAGACACCCAGCGTCGCGGGGTCGATCCTGTACGTGACGTGCACGCCGCGCACGGTGATCGGACCGGTCGGCGTCACGCCCTGCAGGCGGACCTCGCGGCCGGCGGCGGGGTCGTGGGTCCGGCCGTTGACGGTGACCGCGAAGTCGCCGCCGGCGCTGCCGGCCGCGGTGCCGCCGTCGTCGCCGCCGGCCCACGCGGTGCCGGGCGCGAGCAGGGCGGACAGCGCGGCGAGCAGCGCGACGAGCACGGCGCGGAGGGGCACGGCGCGGAGGGGCAGCGGGCGGGACGCGGGCTGCCGGGAGGTGGGGGCCACAGGGCTCCTCATCGTCGGTGAGCGGGTCGTGGCGGAGAGTACATGAATTTTCATGTACCGCTCCGGGACACGCGGTGTCGACAAACCGGGACGACGACGCGGGAGCGGTTGGTTACCGTCGGGGACGCCACCCGAGGAGCCGGCGGACGGATCCGCACTCGCCTGTGGCCAGGAAGCGCGAGAGAGCCCGTGTCACCCCGCACCGTCTTCAGGCCCTACGCCCGTCTGTTCGCCGTCCCGGGGGCCGCGTGGTTCTCCCTGGCCGGCTGGGTCGCCCGCCTGCCGCTGCCGATGCTGGGCCTCGGTGCGGTGCTGCTCGTGGAGGGGGAGTCGGGGAGCTACGCGCTGGCCGGCGCCGTCTCCGGGACCCTGGCGCTGTCGGCGTCGGTGGCCGGGCCGCAGTGGTCGCGGGCCATGGACCGGCGCGGCCAGGGTGCCGCGCTGCGGCCGGCCATGGCCGCCTACCTGGTCACCGGCCTGTCCTTCGTCGGGGTGGTGGTCCTCGACGCGCCGCGCTGGAGCTGGTTCCTCCTCGCCGCGCTCACCGGCGCGAGCCTGCCCAACATCGGGGCGATGGTGCGGGCCCGGTGGGCCGCCGCCCTGGCCGACGCCGAGCGGCGGCAGACCGCGTTCGCCTTCGAGGCCGTGGTCGACGAGGTCGTCTTCGTCGTCGGCCCGCCGCTGGTGACCGTGCTGGGCACCATGGTGGCCCCGGCCGCCGGCTTCACCACCGGCATCGTGCTCGGCACGGTCGGCGGGCTGTGGCTGGCCCGCCAGCGCGGCACCGAGCCCGCGGTCGTGCCGGTCGCGGCCGGCCAGCGGCACGGGCGGGCGGCTGCGCTCGGGCCGGCGGTGCTCGTCGTCTGCGCCGGCTTCCTGGGCGTGGGCACGGTCTTCGGCGCGATGGACGTCGTCGTCGTGGGGTTCGCCGAGGAGCAGGGCGTGCCCGCGCTGGCCGGCCTGGCGCTGGCCCTCTACGCCGGCGGGAGCCTGCTGGCCGGCCTGGCCTACGGCGTCGCCCGGCTGCGCGGCACGCTGGCGGCCCGCTTCCTGGCCACCGCCGTCGCCTTCGGGCTGGCCGCGCAGGGGCTGTGGGCGGTCAGCTCCCTCCCGCTGCTGGTCGGTGCCGGGTTCCTCGCCGGGCTCGCCGTCGCGCCCGTGCTGGTCTCCGGGGCCTCGCTGGTCGAGTCGCGGGTGCCCCGCGCGGCGCTGACCGAGGCGCTGGCGTGGACCAACACCGGGCTCACCCTCGGCGTCACGGCCGGGTCGGCGCTGGCCGGCGCGGCGGTCGACGCCTGGGGCGCGCAGGCGGCGTTCGCCGTCCCGGCGCTGGCGGCCGCTGCGGCCGCGCTCCTCTCCCTGGCCGGGGCGCCGCTGCTGGGCCGGGCACCCGCGGCTGCACCGGGCGAGGGTGCCCCGGCACCGGTTGAGGACGCGGTCGGCGGGTAGGCGCAGCGGGCGGGGAGATCGCGTGCCACCGGGTGGCGCGCCGCCCGCCGTCCGCAGACCCCACTCCGCAGACCCCCTCTGCGGACCCACCAGGAGGCCCCGTGGCACCCGTGCCCACCATCGCCCTGAACAACGGCGTCGAGATCCCGCAGCTGGGCTTCGGCGTCTACCAGATCCCGCCGGAGGAGACCGCCGCGGCCGTCCGCACCGCACTCGAGGTCGGCTACCGCCACATCGACACCGCCGAGATGTACGGCAACGAGAAGGAGGTCGGCCAGGCGGTCCGCGAGTCGGGGATCGACCGGTCGGAGGTGTTCGTCACCAGCAAGCTGAACAACGGCTTCCACCGCCACGACGACGCCCTGCGCGCCTTCGACCAGACGCTGGCCGACCTGGGCTTCGACCAGCTGGACCTCTTCCTGGTCCACTGGCCGCTGCCGACCATCGACGTCGACTACGTCGAGACCTGGAAGGCCATGGAGGAGATCTACGCGTCGGGTCGCTGCCGGGCGATCGGCGTCTCCAACTTCCAGGCCCACCACCTGCGGCGGCTCTTCGGCGAGACGCAGGTGCGGCCGGCGGTCAACCAGATCGAGGCGCACCCCTACCTCGCCAACGACGAGCTCCGGGTGTTCGACGCCGACCACGAGATCGTCACCGAGGCCTGGTCGCCGATCGCGCAGGGCAAGGTGCTCGACGACCCGGCGATCACCGCGATCGCCGAGGGGCTGGGCCGCACGCCGGCGCAGGTCGTGCTCCGGTGGCACGTGCAGCGCGGCGACGTCGTCTTCCCCAAGTCGGTGACCCGCAGCCGCGTCGAGGAGAACTTCGCGCTGTTCGACTTCGAGCTCGACCAGGGCCAGATGGCGACGATCACCGGCCTCGACCGCGGCGAGCGCACCGGCCCCGACCCCGACACCTTCGACTACGTGCCCCGCTGAGGGACGCCCCCGCGACCATGGCGCCGTGACCACCGGAAGACCTCTCCGGGACGGTCACGGCGCCGTGATCGTCAGCTGGGGGCCTACTCGGTGGTGATGAAGTCGATGAGCTCCTCGACGCGGCCGATCAGCGCGGGCTCCAGGTCGGTCCAGGTGCGCACGCGGGCGAGGACGCGCTGCGCCCAGACGTAGCCGGTGTCGTCCTCCCAGCCCAGCCGGCGGCAGACGCCGGTCTTCCAGTCCTCGCCCCTGGGCACCGTCGGCCACTCGCGGATGCCGACGACCGAGGGCTTGACCGCCTGCCAGATGTCGATGAACGGGTGGCCCACGACGAGCGCGTGCTCCCCGGTCACCCGCTCGGCGATCCGCGACTCCTTCGACCCGCGCACCAGGTGGTCGACCAGCACACCCAGCCGCCGTACCGACGACGGGCGGAACTCCCGGACGATGCCGGGCAGGTCGTCGACGCCGTGCAGCGGCTCCACGACGACGCCCTCGATGCGCAGGTCGTGGCCCCAGACCTTCTCGACCAGCTCGGCGTCGTGCTTGCCCTCCACGTAGATCCGGCCCTCACGGGCCACGCGCGCCCGCGCCCCGGCCACGTACGTCGAGCCGGACGCGCTGCGGGTCGGCGTCGCCGGGCCCTCCGGTGTCGGGCGCACGAGCGCGACCGGCCGGCCGTCGACCCAGAAGCCCGGGCCCAGGGGGTAGGCGCGCACGCGCCCGCGGCGGTCCTCGAGGTGGACGACGTCCTTCTCGCAGCGGACGACGGCGCCGACGAAGCCGGAGCTCGGGTCCTCGACCACGAGGTCGCGCTCGGCGGCGACCTGCGGCGGCGGCTTCTTGACGGTGCGCGAGTGCACCAGGTCGTCATAGGGGGAACGCGGCGGCACGCCCCCAGGAGACGCGATGACGGCTCGCTCCCCGGGGAGACGCGCCGGGACGGGGTGTCGCCGAGTGGAGTGCGACACGCCCGGGCATGGCGGTGATCGCGCTCCGTCATTGTTCGTCGCGGGCGGCCGGGCGCCGTCGGGTACAGCGTCCCGTGTGCCCGACGAGCCGTTGAGCTGGGCTTATGCCGTACGAACGAGTCGTGGTCAGCCCCATCCGCACACCGCGGGGACGGTCACGCAGTGCCCCTGCCCGAAGGAAGATCCAATCCGGCCGTTTCGGTCCGTCGTGCCTGGTCACCCATCCACCCGACCGTTCCACCAGAGCTCAGATGGGAGCGAGAACGACGATGATCGGCACCGACACCATCAGCCGTGTGATCGGACAGGACGTCTACGACGAGTCGGGCGACAAGATCGGTTCGGCTTCGGAGGTCTACCTCGACGACGAGACCGGTCAGCCGGAGTGGGCCACGGTGCGCACCGGTCTGTTCGGCACCAAGGAGTCCTTCGTCCCGCTGCGTGACGCGGACCTGACCAACGACGGCCTGCGCGTCCGCGTGAGCAAGGCCCAGGTCAAGGACGCCCCGCGGATCGACACCGACGGCCACCTGTCCCCGCAGGAGGAGCAGGAGCTGTACCGGTACTACGGCCTCGGCAGCGGCACGGGCACCGGCATGGGCACGCAGTCCACCACCGAGACCACGCAGACCACGACGGGCACCGCCGGGACGACCGGGACCGCCGGGATGGCCGGGACCGCCGGCACGGCCGGGACCGCCGGGATGGCCACCACGGGCACCAGCCGCGACCGCGACGGCGACGGCGTCTACGACGACGTCCAGGGCCGCGCCGTGGGCCGCGATACCTCCGGTCCCACCACCGACAGCGCCATGACCCGCTCCGAGGAGCACCTCAACGTGGGCACCCAGCGCGTCGAGGCCGGCAAGGCGCGGCTGCGCAAGTACGTGGTGACCGAGAACGTGACCGAGACCGTGCCGGTCTCGCGCGAGGAGGTCCGGGTCGAGCGCGAGCCGATCACCGACGCCAACATGCCCAGCGCGATGGACGGGCCGGCCATCTCCGAGGAGGAGCACGAGGTCACGCTGCACGCCGAGCGTCCCGTCGTCTCCAAGGAGGCCACGCCGGTCGAGCGGGTCCGCCTCGACACCGAGACCGTGACCGGTCAGGAGACCGTCAGCGGCGACGTGCGCAAGGAGCAGATCGAGGTCGACGGCGGCCAGACCGGCGTCGCCGGCACCGGCACCACGACCGGGACCACGGGTCACGACGACCGCGGCCTGGTGCAGAAGGCCAAGGACGCCCTCGACCGCGACAACGACGGCAAGATCGGGCGCTGAGGTACCACCCCCTGCGGGGGAACTGCAGCACCTGACCGCGACGGCCGGCCGGAGGACACCCTCCGGCCGGCCGTCGCGCCGTGTGGGCGTAGGCCGTCCGACCGGTCCGGTCGGCGGTGTGTCCCCCGCTGACGCAGGTGGGATGCTCGGCGCGTGACCGAGACCACGGCAGCGCCCACCGCGACCGACGGCCTGCCCGGCGGCCCCGACGAGCTGGCCGCCGCGCTCCGGCAGACCGGCTACCTCCCCGACGAGGGGCTGGCGACCGCCGCCTACCTCGCGCTGGTCATGCGGCGTCCGCTCTTCCTCGAGGGCGAGGCGGGCGTGGGCAAGACGGCGCTGGCGCGGGCGCTGGCCGAGGTCACCGGCCGCCCGCTGTACCGGCTGCAGTGCTACGAGGGGCTGGAGGCCAGCCAGGCGCTCTACGACTGGGACTTCGGCCGCCAGCTGCTGCACCTGCGCGCCGCGGAGGCCGCGCACGCCACCGGGGACACCGAGTCGCTGGAGGCCTCGCTCTACGACCGCCGCTTCCTGCTGGCCCGGCCGCTGCTGCAGGCCCTCGAGGACGCCCCGAGCGTGCTGCTCGTCGACGAGGTCGACCGGGCCGACGACGAGTTCGAGGCGTTCCTGCTCGAGGTCCTCTCCGACTTCACCATCTCGATCCCCGAGCTGGGCACCGTCCGCGCGGAGGTGCCCCCGCTGGTGGTGCTGACCAGCAACCGCACCCGCGAGGTGCACGACGCGCTCAAGCGCCGCTGCCTCTACCACTGGCTGCAGCACCCCGACTTCGACCGCGAGGTCGCCATCCTGCGCACCCGGCTGCCCGAGGTCACCGAGCAGCTGGCCCGCGAGGTGGCCCGGGCGGCGGCGACGCTGCGCACCCTCGACCTGCTCAAGCCGCCGGGCGTGGCCGAGGCCATGGACTGGGCCACGGCGCTGCACACCCTCGGCGCGCGCGACCTCGACCCCGACCTCGCCGCCCGCACGCTCGGCGCGGTGCTCAAGTACCGCGAGGACACCGACCGGGTGCACTCCCTCGCCCGCGGAGCGCTGTTCGGTGGCGGCTGACGGAGGACCCCCTCCCCCTCACGCCGCGCAGGCTCGGCCCGAACCTCCGGACGGGGCCGTTCCAGCACGTCACGACGTCGTCACCACGGTGCTGGGGTTCGCGCGGACGCTGCGGGCGGCCGGTGTCGCGGCCTCGCCGGACCGGGTGGAGGCGATGCTGTCGGCGGTCTCGGCGCTCGACGTCCTGGACGCCACCGCCGTCTACTGGGCCGGGCGCCTGACGCTGTGCGCGGGCCCCGACGACCTCGACCGCTACGACGCCGCCTTCGCCGCGTACTTCGCCGGCGAGACGCCCCGCCGCACCGCGTCGGTGGCGCAGCAGCCGCCGACCCTGGCCGCCTCGGCTCCCGTGGACGCGGGTGCGGGCACCGGCGAGGAGGGCGAGGACGCCCCCGACCTGGCCGCCCAGGCCAGCGGGAACGAGGTCCTGCGCCACCGCGACGTCGCCGACCTCACCGTCGCCGAGCGCGAGCACCTGCGCCGGCTGTTCGCGCTGCTGGTCCCGGCGGCGCCGATGCGCCCGTCCCGGCGGCGCCGGCCCAGCCACCACGGCGCGGTGCACGCCTCGCGCACCGTGCGGCGGGCGCTGCGCGACGGCGGCGAGGTGGCCCGGCTGCTGCACCGGCGGGCCCGGCCCCGGCCGCGGCGGGTGGTGCTGCTGGTCGACGTCTCGGGCTCGATGGCGCCCTACGCCGACGCGCTGCTGCGCTTCGCGCACGCCGCGGTGCGCGCCCGGCCGTCCTCCACCGAGGTGTTCACCGTGGGCACCCGGCTCACCCGGGTCACCCGGGAGCTGCGGCTGCGCGACCCCGACCGGGCGCTCGCGGCGAGCGGCGACGCCATCCCCGACTGGTCGGGCGGCACCCGGCTCGGCGAGGTGCTCAAGGCCTTCCTCGACCGCTGGGGCCAGCGCGGCACCGCCCGCGGCGCGATCGTCGTCGTGTGCAGCGACGGGTGGGAGCGCGGCAGCCCCGACCTGCTGCGTGAGCAGATGGCGCGGCTGCGCCGGCTCGCGCACGCCGTCGTGTGGGTCAACCCGCACAAGGGCCGGGCCGGCTACGAGCCGTTGACCGGCGGGATGCAGGCCGCGCTGCCGTCGGTGGACGTGTTCGTCTCCGGGCACAGCCTGGCGGCGTTCGAGGAGCTGTCGGGAGTGATCTCCCGTGCCTGAGCAGGTGGGCGGCAGAGAGGTGGACGACGGTGCGGGACGTGCTGGAGGACCTGGTCGGCTGGTGGCAGGCCGGCGAGACGGTCGGGATGGGGACGGTGGTGGCCACCTGGCGCTCGGCGCCGCGGCCGGCCGGGGCGTCGATGCTGGTGGGTCCCGACGGGACGGCGGTGGGCAGCGTCTCCGGCGGCTGCGTCGAGGGGGCGGTGTACGAGGAGGCCAAGGACGTCGTCGAGACCGGCGTCCCCACCCTCGAGCGGTACGGCGTGAGCGATGACGACGCCTTCGCCGTCGGCCTGACCTGCGGCGGCATCCTCGACGTGTTCGTCGAGCCGGTCTCGCGCGAGTCGTTCCCCGAGCTGGGCGAGATCGCCGAGTCGGTGGGCCGGCACGAGCCGGTCGCCGTCGTCACCGTCGTCCGCGGGCCGGAGGACCGGCTCGGCAAGCGGCTGGTGCTCTGGCCCGACCGCAGTTCCGGCACCCTCGGTCTGCAGCGCCTGGACGCCGCCGTCGCCGACGACGCCCGGGGCATGCTCGCCGCGGGCCGCACCGGGACGCTGACCTACGGCCACGACGGCGAGCGGCGCGGCGACGAGCTGACGCTGTTCGTCTCCTCCTTCGCCCCGCCGGCGCGGATGGTGGTGTTCGGCGCGATCGACTTCGCGGCCGCCGTCGCCCGGGTCGGGGCGTTCCTCGGCTACCGGGTGACCGTGTGCGACGCCCGGCCGGTGTTCGCCACCGCCCGCCGCTTCCCCGACGCGCACGAGGTCGTCGTCGAGTGGCCGCACCGCTACCTGCAGGCCGAGGTCGACGCCGGGCGGATCGACGAGCGCACCGTGCTCTGCGTGCTCACCCACGACCCGAAGTTCGACGTGCCGCTGCTGGAGGTCGCGCTGCGGCTGCCGGTGGCCTACGTCGGCGCGATGGGCTCGCGGCGCACCCACGAGGAGCGGCTCGACCGGCTGCGCGAGGCCGGGCTGGCCGAGGACGAGGTGGCCCGGCTGTCCTCCCCGATCGGGCTGGACCTGGGCGCGCGCACGCCGGAGGAGACCGCCGTGTCGATCGCCGCGGAGATCATCGCCGGGCGGTGGGGCGGCACGGGCGAGCGGCTGACCGGGATCGAGGGCCCGATCCACCGCACCGCCGATCGCTGAGCGACCGTTGGCGGGCTGGAGACCGCCGTGATCATCGGCGGGTGGCCGTGGGGGCCGGGTGTCGGGCAGCCACCTGCCGGTGATCACGAGGGGAGGGTGAGCGAGTCCCTCGGGTTGCCGCACCGGTACGACGTGGAGGTCGTCGGGCTGCTGGTCTCACCGGTGCACCGGTACGACGGGCGGCCGGGCGGCGCCGTCCCGCCCCAGGACGGCGACCGGGTGGACCACGTCGAGGTCCGCGCCGGGCACGGCATCGTCGGCGACCGCTACGCCGGGCGGCCCGCGCACCGCGACGCCGCGGTGACCGTGCTGGCCGCCGAGTCGGTGGAGGCGCTGGCCGCCGAGCTCGGCGCCGGCCCCCTCGACCCGCTGCTGACCCGCCGCAACGTGGTGCTGCGCGGCGCCGAGGTCGAGGCGCTGCGCGGCGAGCGGTTCGCCCTCGACTGCGGCGAGGGCGTGGTGCTGTTGCAGGGCGGCCGCCCGGCCAACCCCTGCGCCTGGCTGGACACCGTGCTCGCGCCGGGCGCGCACCGCGGGATGCGCGGACGCGGCGGCGTGCGCTGCACGCCCCTGTCGGACGGCGTCCTGCGGCTGGGCCCCGCTGTCCTGACCAGCGCCGTGCCGCTGGACCCGGCCCGCGCCGGGGACGCCGTCAGGCCGGTGCCCCGGCCGCGCTGACCCCGGCCGGCCGCGCGACGTGCTCCCGGGCCACGTGCTCCCGGGCCACGTGCTCCCGGGCCACGTGCTCCCGGGCCACGTGCTCCCGGGCCACGTGCTCCCGGGCGACGGCCACCAGCGCCCGTCCGGCCGGGGACGCCGGCCCGCCGGCGCGCCACGCCAGCTCGATGCGCGAGCGCACGGGCGGGTCCAGCGGCCGAGCCGCCACCGCCCCGCCGTGGGCCGCGGCCACCGAGGCCGGCACCAGCCCGGTCCCCAGCCCGCGGGCGGCCAGCCGGAGCACCATCTCCAGGCCCGTGGCCTCGCAGGCGACGGCGGGGACCACGCCGGCCCGGGCGCAGGCCTCGTCCAGCGCCGTCCGCCCGCCGGTGCCGCGCGGGAGTGCGACCAGCCGCCGTCCGGCCAGCTCGGCCAGCGGCAGGCGGCCGGCCTGCTCCTCCGCGGCGGGGACGACCGCCACCTGCTCCTCCTCGTACAGCACCGCGGTCTCGATCCCGGCCGGCGGCGGCCCGGCCCGCCCGACCCAGGCCAGGTCCAGCTCGCCGCCGGCCAGACGCGCCAGCAGCTCGTCGCTGCCGCCCTCCTCCAGCGCGACCTCCACCGCCGGGTGGGCGCCGGTGAAGTCGGCCAGCAGGTCGGCGAGCACCTCGGAGGTGCAGCCGACGACCATGCCCACCTGCACCCGGCCGCGCAGCAGCCCGGTGAGCTCGTCGGCGACGTGCCGCGCGCCGGAGACGGCGGCCAGCGCGGCCCGGGCGTGCGCCAGGACGGCCCGGCCGGCCTCGGTGGGGCGGGCGCCGTGCCGGCCGCGCTCCAGCAGGGTCACCCCGAGCTCCCGCTCCAGGCCGCCCAGCGCGGCGCTCACCGCGGGCTGGGCCACGTGCTCGCGGGCCGCCGCACGCGTGTAGCTGCCCTCCTCGCAGACGGCGACGAGGTAGCGCAACTGGTGCAGTTCCACAACCGGAGGTTATGGCAGTGAACACGACCGCGTCTTGGACGCATGGCTCCCGCGCGGGCAGCGTGAGGGCATGGACACCGACCGCACGCCCGCCGCACTGGCCGAGACCTACTTCCGCTGCTGGGTGGACGGGGACTTCGCCACCCTGCGCAGCGCCCTCGCCGACGACGCCACCTTCGAGGGCCCGCTGGGCACCGCTGACGACGCCGACGCGTGCGTCGCCGGTCTGCGCGGCATGCGCGAGCGCCTGCTCACCGACGTCGTCGTCCGGCACCGCTTCGTCGACGGCCCCGACGTCCTCACCTGGTTCGACCTGCACACCTCGGTCGCGCCGCCGGCGCCCACGGCCAACTGGATCCACGTCGAGGACGGGCGGATCTCGCGGATCCGGGTCACCTTCGACCCGCGGCCGCTGCTGGGGGGCCGCCCGTCCTGAGCACCCGCACCTCCCCCCGTCCGGGGGTGGCCTGCGTCACAGGCGGGGTCGAACGATGGACCTCCGGTGGCGACGGTCTGCCGCGTCTCCGAGGAGCCGAGCCGGTGCCCGCGGGTGCCGGGGACTGGAGGGATCGATGAAGACCAGGGCAGCCGTGCTGCGGGACGTCGGGCAGCCGTTCGAGATCACCGAGCTGGAGCTCGACGAGCCCAAGGCCGGTGAGGTGCTCATCCGCTACGTCGCGGCCGGCCTGTGCCACTCCGACGAGCACCTGCGGCACGGCGACATCGTCCCGCAGTTCCCCATCGTCGGCGGGCACGAGGGCGCCGGGGTGATCGAGAAGGTCGGGCCCGGCGTCACCCGGCTGCAGCCCGGCGACCACGTCGTCTGCTCGTTCCTGCCGGTGTGCGGCCACTGCCGCTGGTGCTCGACGGGGAAGTCCAACCTCTGCGACATGGGCGCCTCGATCCTCGTCGGCAACCTGCCCGACGGCACCTTCCGCTTCCACGACGACGACGGCCAGGACTACGGCGGCATGTGCATGCTCGGCACGTTCTCCGAGCGCGCCGTCATCAGCGAGAACTCCGCGGTCAAGGTCGACCCCGACCTGCCGCTGGACAAGGTCGTGCTCATCGGCTGCGGCGTCCCGACCGGCTGGGGCTCGGCGGTGCACGCGGCGGCCACCGAGCCCGGCGACACGATCGTCATCTACGGCATCGGCGGCATCGGGATCAACAGCGTGCAGGGCGCGGCGCTGGCCGGGGCGCGCAACGTCGTCGCCGTCGACCCGCTGCCCAACAAGCGCGAGGCCGCCGAGCAGATGGGCGCCACGCACAGCTGCGAGACCGCCGAGGAGGCGCAGGAGCTGGTCCAGGAGCTCACCCGCGGCGTCGGTGCGGACAAGGCCATCATCACCGTGGGCGTCGTTGACGCGAAGGTCGTCACCGACGCGGTGAACACCATCCGCAAGGGCGGCACGGCGGTCATCACCGGCCTGGCCGACCCGACGAAGACCAACATCGAGCTCAGCAGCTCGCTGCTCACCCTGTTCGAGAAGACCGTGAAGGGCAGCCTGTTCGGCTCGGGCGACCCGTTCCACGACATCCCGAAGATGATCGAGCTCTACCAGTCCGGCGACCTCAAGCTCGACGAGCTGATCACCAAGACCTACACCCTCGACCAGGTCAACGAGGGCTACGAGGACCTGGTCAACGGCAAGAACATCCGCGGCGTGATCGTCTACGACACCGCGCCGCTGGAGGGCACGCCGGCCTGAGCCCGGGTGACGCCGGGCACACCGGGGGCTGCACACTCAGGGGCGTGACCGACGCCGCGGGTGTGCAGCCCCCGCACGACCAGGAGAGGACCGCGTGAGCGCACCGGCCGGGCCGCACCCGGTCATCGGGCTGCGGCGGGAGCGCGAGGTGCTCACCGTCGCGCTGCGGACCAACCGGCACGTCGTCCTCGAGGGGCCGCCGGGCACGGGCAAGTCCACGCTGCTGCGGGCGATCGCGGCCGACGCCGGCCAGGAGGTCGTCTTCGTCGAGGGCAACGCGGAGCTGACCCCGGCCCGGCTCATCGGCCAGTACGACCCCGCCGCCGTGCTCGCCGAGGGGTACGTGCCCGACAGCTTCACCGACGGGCCGCTGCTCACGGCGATGCGCGGGCACGGGCTGCTCTACCTCGAGGAGCTCAACCGGATCCCCGAGGAGACGCTCAACGTCCTCATCACGGTGCTCACCGAGGGCGAGATCACCGTGCCCCGGCTCGGGCACGTGCGGGCGGCGGCCGGCTTCCGCCTGATCGCGGCGATGAACCCCTTCGACGCCATCGGGACCGCGCGGGTCGGTCAGGCCATCGCCGACCGGATGTGCCGGGTCGTCCTCGGCTACCAGGACGCCGCGGCCGAGCGGGCGATCGTCGGGGCGGTCACCGGGGCGCCGCCGGCGCTCATCGGCCTGGCCGTCCGGCTGGTGCGCGCCTCCCGCGAGCACCGCGACGTGCGGATGGGCTCCTCGGTGCGCGGCGCCACCGACCTGGTGCTGCTGCTCGGCGGCCTGCTCGACGTCCGCGGGCAGTCCGGCCTCGGTGCCGAGGGTGCCCGCGAGACCGCCCGCGACGCCGCCTACGCCGCGCTGTCGGGGCGCATCCGCATCGCCGAGGGCGTCGAGCGGACGCCCGAGGCGGTCATCGACGACATCCTCGACGACGTCTGGCCCGAGACGGGTCCGCCACCGCCCGACGAGCAGGACGCCCCCGCCGCCGAGCCCGCGGACGCAGGTGGTCAGGGAAAAGCCGATAGCCCGCCGGACGCTCCGGCGGGCACGGACCCCCCCTCCTCGCTGCGCCGCGACCGCCGGTCCGGTGGCGCGCGCCGGCAGACCAGCCGCCGGGAGATGGCCGCCCGGCACGAGGCGTTCGAGGAGGTCAGCCCGGAGGTCGGGGAGCTCGACGAGGACGCCTTCGCCGCGCTGATGGCCGAGGACGCCGACGCGGCGGCCGCGCTGCTCACCGACCTGGCCGCGGCCACCGACCGCGAGCTGCGCGCGGCGGCCCGGCGGCTGGCCGGCCGGGTGTTCGTGCAGGTCGGGCGGGTGGGCCGCGCCCGCACCCGCGGGACCCGGCGGCTGGTGCCCGACCACCGCGGCGACGGCGACCTCGACCTCGACCGCACCCTCGACCGGTGGGACCTCGGCACCCCGCTCGAGCCCGGCGACCTGGTCACCCGCCGGTGGACGGGGCACCGGCGGGCGGTGTGCCTGGCCGTCGACACCTCCGGGTCGATGACCGGCCTGGGCGTGGCGATCGCGGCGGTGGCCGCGGCCGGCGTCGTCCTCACCGGCGACGAGAAGCTGCGCACGAGCCTGATCACCTTCGGCCGGGACGTCGACGTCGTGCAGCGCTCCGGGCACCGGCGGGCCGCCGAGGACGTCGTCACGCACCTGGTCGGCCTGCGCGGGCACGGCATGACCGACCTGGCCGCCGCGCTGCGCGCCGCCCGCCTGCAGCTGGCCGCCGACGTCGCCGACGAGCGGGTCGTCGTCCTGCTGTCGGACTGCCTGCACACCACCGGCGACCCGCCGGAGTCGGCGCTCGGCGGCATCGACCGGCTGCACGTGCTGTGCCCGCTGCCCACGCCCGAGGCCGAGGAGGCCGCCCGCGCGCTCGCGGCCCGCGGCGGGGGGACGGCGCAGATGGTGCGCACCGTGCGCGACCTCGGCCCGGCGCTGACCCGCCTGCTGGGCTGAGCCGGTCGGGCAGCGGCACGTGCGGCCGGCTGCGGCTAGGGCAGCAGGCCCAGCCGGCGGGCTCGGACGACGGCCTCCAGGCGGGTGTGCGCGTCGAGCTTGGTCATCGCCGAGCCCAGGTAGCTCTTCACCGTCTCCGGGCGCAGCGACAGCCGCGCGGCGGTCTCCCGGTTGCTGCAGCCCAGCGCCACCTGGGTGAGGACGTCGACCTCGCGGCCCGACAGGTGCACGCTCGCCGGCGGGTCCCCGGCGGCGCCGAGGGCGGCCAGGCGGGTGCAGGCCGACAGCAGCCGGTCGCGCAGGGCGGCGTCGTCGGTGGCCTGCGCGGCCAGCCGCAGGTCGGCGTGCACCGCGCGGACCTCCTCCCACCGGGCGGGGTCCTCCGCCGCCGGCGTCCCGGAGGGGACGGCGGCCACCACCGCCAGCCGGCGGTCGACCTCGTCGCGCACGGCGAGCTCGGTGGCCATGCGGGCGGCCGCCCGGGCCAGCGCGTCGCGCACCCGGTCGCCGACCGAGCCGCCCTCCCGGCTGGCGGCGTAGAGCACCGCCCGCGGCCGGCCGTCGACCAGCACGGGGACGGCGGCCACCGTGCGGAGCCCCTCGGCGAACACCGGGCCGTCGTAGTCGTGCGTGATGTCGAGGGCGCGGCCGTAGTCCTCCACCCCGGCCGGCCGGCCCTCCTGCAGCACCCGGCCGCCCAGCCCGGCGCCCGAGCGCACCTCGAGGCCCCGCAGGTACCGCGTGCGCCCGCCCAGCAGCTCGGCGATGCGGACGCTGCCCGACCCGGCCGGGCCGGCGAAGGCGACGCTCATCCCGGAGGTCGCCCGGACCTCGCGGACGGCGGCGCGCAGCACGTCGCGGTCGTCGGGGCGCGCGGCGGCCGGCAGGGGCACGCGGACCTCCTCGCTCACGGGCGGTGACCCCGGTCACGTTAGCGCAGCTCGGGAGGGGGGATCGCCGGCGCGGCCCGAGGGCCGCCGGGTCCGGCGCGATCGGGGGTGGCGGGGCGGGGGAGGTCTCGCCGACCATGCCGGGAACGCACCCCGACGACGACGAGGAGGCCGCGATGCCCGGGCCTGCCACCTCCGCCTACCGCGCCGCCCGCGACCAGCTGCTCGCCCTGCGTGGCGACTCCGCGAAGGCCGCGGCCGAGTTCCGCTGGCCGGCGATCGAGGGGCCCTTCAACTGGGCGGTCGACTGGTTCGACGAGATCGCCCGCGGCGTCGAGCGACCGGGGCTGGTGATCTCCGAGGACGACGGCAGCGAGGGCCGGTGGTCCTTCGCCGAGCTGTCCCGCCGCTCGGACCAGGTGGCGGCCTGGTTGCGCGAGCGCGGCGTGCAGCGGGGCGACCGCGTCGTCCTCATGCTCGGCAACCGGGTCGAGCTGTGGGAGTCGATGCTCGCCGTCATGAAGCTCGGGGCGGTCATCCTGCCCACCACCACGGCCCTCCCGCCCGCCGACCTCACCGACCGCATCGGCCGCACCGGCGCCCGGCACGTGGTCGTCGACGCCGCCGAGGCGGCCAAGTTCGACGACGTCCCCGGCGACTACGGCCGCATCGCGGTGGGGGGCGAGCCCGCCGGCTGGGCGCCCTACGCCGACTCCGCCGCCGCCCCCGACCGGCCGCTGGGCCACCCGGGCACCGACCCCGGCGACCCGCTGCTGCTCTACTTCACCAGCGGCACGACCAGCCGGCCCAAGCTCGTCGAGCACACCCAGGTCAGCTACCCCGTCGGGCACCTGTCGACGATGTACTGGCTGGGCCTGCAGCCCGGCGACGTGCACCTCAACATCAGCTCGCCCGGGTGGGCCAAGCACGCGTGGAGCTGCTTCTTCGCGCCGTGGGCGGCCGAGGCCACCGTCTACCTGGCCAACTACCGGCGCTTCGACGCGACGGCGATGCTCGAGCGCATCCGCAGCGCCGGGATCACCACCTTCTGCGCGCCGCCGACGGTCTGGCGGATGCTCATCCAGGCCGACCTGTCGGGCGGGCCGGGGCAGCTGCGCGAGGTCATCGCCGCCGGGGAACCGCTCAACCCCGAGGTCATCACCCAGGTGCAGCGGCACTGGGGGCTCACCCTGCGCGACGGCTACGGGCAGACCGAGACGACGGCGTCGGTGGGCAACCCGCCCGGCGCGCAGGTCCGGCCCGGCTCGATGGGGCGGCCGCTGCCCGGCGTCCCCGTGGTGCTCGTCGACCCGATCACCGGGCAGCAGGGCGACGACGGCGAGATCTGCCTGGACCTCTCCCAGGAGCCGCTGAGCCTGATGACCGGCTACCAGGGCGACCCCGAGCGGGCGGCCGAGGCGATGGCCGGCGGCTACTACCACACCGGCGACGTCGCGACCCGGGACACCGACGGCTACATCACCTACGTCGGGCGCACCGACGACGTCTTCAAGGCCAGCGACTACAAGATCAGCCCGTTCGAGCTGGAGAGCGTGCTCATCGAGCACCCGGCGGTGGTCGAGGCCGCCGTCGTCCCGGTGCCCGACCCGGTGCGGGCCGCCGTCCCGAAGGCCTACGTCACCCTCGCGCCGGGCTGGGAGCCGGGCCCGGAGACGGCGCTGGCGGTGCTGCGGCACGCCCGCGAGCGGCTGGCGCCGTTCCTGCGGGTGCGCCGGGTGGAGTTCGCGGAGCTGCCCAAGACGGTCTCCGGGAAGATCCGCCGGGTCGAGCTGCGCGAGCGCGAGGAGCACGCGGCGCCGCGGGGCACCGGCACCGACTACGCCGACACCGACTTCCCGGAGCTGCGGGGGAGCTGAGGTCCTCGCCGCGGCCGTGGTGCTCTGCCCACACCCGTGGGCAGAGCACGACGGCGTCGGCGGGGGGAGGGGTCAGCGGTCGGCGTCGGTGTAGACGACCATCCCGCGGATGTTCTTGCCGTCGCGCATGTCCTGGTAGCCCTGGTTGATGTCCTCGAGGGAGTACCGCGTGGTCACCAGGTCGTCGAGCTTGAGCTGGCCCTCCTGGTAGAGGCTGAGCAGCTCGGGGATCGCCGCGCGCGGGGCCAGGCCGCCGAAGATGGCGCCCTGCAGGTCCTTCTGCAGCAGCGTCAGCTCGAACAGGCTGAGCTTGACGTCGGTGTTGGCCGCGTTGCCCATGCCGGTGACGACGGCGCGGCCGCCCTTCCCGGTCAGGCTCAACGCGGTCTGGATGTCCTCGCCCTGGATGTCGCCGACGGTGATGATCGTCTTGTCGGCCATCCGGCCCCAGGTCAGCTCGTTGACCCTCTCGGTGGCCTCCTCGGCGGACTCGAAGGTGTGCGTGGCACCCAGGTCCATCGCCCACTCGCGCTTGCGGGCCACCGGCTCGATGACCATGACCCGCTTGGCGCCGGCCGCGGCCGCGCCCTGGACGGCGTTCATGCCGACACCGCCGGCGCCCATGACGACGACGTTCTCGCCCGGGCGGACGTCGGCGACCTTGGTGGCCGAGCCCCAGCCGGTGGTGACGCCGCAGCCGACCAGCGCGGCGATCTCCAGCGGGATGTCCGGCTCGATCTTCACCACCGACGCCTGGTGCACGGTGATGTACGGGGAGAACGTGCCGAGCAGGCACATCGGGATGACGTCCTTGCCGCGGGCCTGCACGCGGTAGCTGCCGTCGGAGATCGCCGTCCCGGCCAGCAGGTTCGCGCCCAGGTCGCAGAGGTTCTGCATCCCCTTCGAGCACGGCGGGCACTGCCCGCAGGCGGGGATGAACGCGGTGACGACGTGGTCGCCCTCCTGCAGCCCGGTGACGCCCGGGCCCACCTTGGTGACGACGCCGGACCCCTCGTGCCCGCCGATCACGGGGTAGAAGGCGACGGGCGTGCCGCCGGTGACCAGGTGCTCGTCGCTGTGGCACAGACCCGAGGCGGCCAGCTGGACCTGGACCTCACCCTCCCTGGGGTCGCCCAGCTCGATCTCCTCGACCGACCACTCCTCGCCGACACCCCACAGGATCGCGCCCTTGGTCTTCAACCCTCGTCCCTCCGTCCGGCCCGGCCCTCGTCGGCCGGGTCCCGGCGCGTGTGCGCCGCGCCACAGACTCATTCGGGACGGAACCGTCGTCAAGTCGCCCGCGGCGGGACGCTCAGCGGCCGGGGTCGACGGTCACCGCGCTGAAGGGCAGGTGCGGCTCCACCCAGGGGAAGACGACGAACAGCAGCAGCGCACACGCGGCCAGCGCGAGCAGCAGCGAGAGGGCCGCCCGGCTCGCCGTCCTCCCCGGCAGGTGGCGCCAGATCCAGCGGTACACGCGCTCCTCCTCAGCCCTCGGTCAGGGCCGGCGGCCCGTCGGGTGCCTGTGCCCTGCTCACGCCCGGGCCGTCGAGGACGGCGTGCACGACCAGCCGCTGCCGCGCCGAGTAGCGGGGGTGGCAGGTGGTGATCGTCAGGTAGGCGCCGGTGGGGCCGGCCTCCGGGTCGTCCGGCGTCGGCGCGATGACCTCCGTCTGCGACGGCGACACCACCTCCACGCCCGGGATGCCACTGGGGTCCGCGGTGACGTCGCCGGTGACCGGGTCGCCGAGCACCCGGTAGGTGAACCACCCGTCGGCGGTCTCGACGACGATCGGGTCGCCGGGCCGCATCGCGTCGAGGTCGAGGAACGGCGAGCCGCGGCCCACCCGGTGGCCGGCGAACGCGGCGTTGCCCTGCTGGCCGGGCAGCGCCGTCCCGACGTAGTGGCCGGGGCCCTGCGACAGCTGGTCCTCGGCGGTGCCCTCGAGCACCACGCGCGACCAGTCCTCGCCGAGCCGCGGCACGTGCAGCACCACGAACGGCTCACCCACGCCCACGGCCGCCGGCGGGGCCGGCGCCGCCGGCGCGGTCCCGGACGCGGACCACTCGCCCTGCAGCCGGTCGGCGAGCAGGTCCTGGTCGCGCGCGGCGAACAGGTCGGTGACCCACAGCTGGTAGACGACGTAGAGCAGGCAGACGACGCCGAGGGTGACCAGCGTCTGGCCCAGGCCACCGGCGAGCGTGCGCCACGCGTCGCCCCGGTGGCGGGCGAGCGGGGGAGCGACTGCCATGGCGCGACCACGATGCCAGCCGTGCGGCCGTGACCGGGTCCGCGACACTGGGCGGCGTGTCGCAGCTCGCCTCGGACCCGGCGCCGGTGGTCGTGGTCGGCGCCGGCCCGGTCGGCACCACCGCGGCGCTGCTGCTGGCGCGGCAGGGCCTGGAGGTCCTGCTGCTGGACCGCCGGCCCCGGCCGCACGACCTCCCCCGCGCGGTCCACCTCGACGACGAGGCGCTGCGGGCGCTGGCCGACGCCGGCATCGCCGACGGCTTCCTCGCGGTCAGCCGGCCGATGGCGGGCCTGCGGCTGCTCGACGCCGGCCACCGGACGCTGGCGGAGTTCCGCCGCGCGCCGGGAGCGGGACGGCACGGCTGGCCGCAGGCGTCGATGTTCCACCAGCCCGACCTCGAGCGGCTGCTGCGCGCCGCCGTCGACCGGGCGCCCGGCGTCACGGTGCGCACGGGTGTCGAGGTCGTCGGGCTGGAGGACGCGGACCGGTCCGTCACGGTCCGGGTGCGCCACGACGGGGCCCCGGGCGAGGACGTCGTCGCCTCCGCCGTGCTCGGCTGCGACGGCGCACGCAGCACCGTCCGCGGCCTGCTGGGCGCCCGGATGCGCGACCTCGGCCGGCCCGACCGCTGGCTGGTGGTCGACCTGCGCTCGGCGGCGCCGCTGCGGGTCTGGCCGGGGGTGCACCAGGTCTGCGACCCGTTCCGCGCGGCCACGTTCATGCCCGTCGCCGGCGACCGCTACCGCGCCGAGGCGCGGCTGCGCCCGGGGGAGACCCCGGCCGACCTCACCGGGCCGGCGGCGCTGCGCGCCCTCCTCGCGCCCTTCGGTGCGCAGGACGCCGAGGTGGTGCGCACGGCGGAGTACGTCCACCGTGCCCAGGTCGCCGACCGCTGGCGCCGCGGGCGGGTGCTGCTGGCCGGCGACGCCGCGCACCTCACCCCGCCGTTCGTCGGCCAGGGCCTCGGGCTCGGCCTGCGCGACGTCCACCAGCTGGCCTGGAAGGTGGCCGCCGTCGTCGGCGGGGCGGCCGGCGACGAGCTGCTCGACACCCACCAGGCCGAGCGCGAGCCGTACGCGCGGGCCCTGGTCCGGCTGGCGGCGCTGGTCGGGCGGCTGATGACCGGCGGGGGAGCGGCCGCCGTGCCGGTGCGCCGCGGGGTGCTCGCCGCCGTCGACCGGGTGCCGGCGCTGGCCGCCTACGCCACCGACAGCCGCACGCCGCCGCTGCGCCGCGGGCCGCTGGTGGACCGGCGCGGCCGGGCCGGGCGCCGGCTGGCCGGGACGCTGGTCCCCCGCGCGCGGGTCCGCGTGGACGGACGGGAGTGCCGGCTCGACGACGTCCTCGGGACCGGGCCGGCGGTGCTCACCGCGGCCGGCGACGGCGTCCTGACCGTCGAGGCCGGCGGGCGGCGGACCCGGGTCGACGACGTCGACGGCGTGCTCGCCGCGTGGCTGCGGGCCGGCCGCGCCACCTCCGTCGCCGTCCGGCCCGACCGCATCGTGCGCGCCGCGTGTTGACCTGCCGGCGCGTGCCGGCCGGACCCCGGGGGTAGGGGCGGTCCATGCAGATCGACAAGGACCAGATCCTCCAGCTGCTGCGCTCCCAGGGCGACGACGCCAAGGCGCAGCAGGCCGACCAGGAACTGCCCGGCCAGGTCGACACCGACCAGCACGCCGGCCTGCTGCAGAAGCTCGGCCTCGACCCGATGGACCTCGTGAAGATGCTCAGCGGCGGCGGTGGCCAGGGTGGCGGCCTCGGCGGCGCGATCGGCGGCATCCTCGGCCGCTGAGGCAGCTCCTCTCCGGATGCGCCCCGCCCCTCCCGGCCGGGGAGGGGCGTTCATCGCGCACGATACTGTGACGCGCACTACGAACCGGCTATCGTGGGCGGGCTGCCCGCCTCCGGAGGTCGCCGTGCCCGCAGAGACCCGCGCCCCCGCTCCGCCGTCCCGCCCCCCGCGGTGACCGCCGTCCCGCTGCGGGCAGGCCCGCCCGCGACCCGCCTCCCGATCGGGCGCGAGCTGCGGCCGCGCCCCACGCCCACGCCGGCGCCCGCCCGCGGCGGGTTCACCAAGTACCTGGTGCCCGAGGTCGTCTTCGGCTGGGGTGCGCTGTCGGAGGCCGGCTTCGCCGCGCTGCGCCTGGGCGCCCGCCGTCCGTTCGTGGTCACCGACGCGGGGCTGATCGAGGCCGGCTGGTGGGCCGAGCTCGCCGGCCACCTCGTCGACGCCGGCCTGCGGCCCACCGTCTGGTCCGGGCTCACGCCCAACCCCAAGGACGCCGAGGTCGCCGAGGGTGTGCAGCGCTACCGGGAGAGCGGCTGCGACGTGATCATCGGGCTGGGCGGTGGTTCGGTCATCGACGCGGCCAAGGCGGTCGCCGTCGTCGCCAGCAACGGCGGGCACATCCTCGACTACGAGGGCGCCGGTGTCTGAGCCGATCCGGCTGGTGATCGTCGACGACCACGCCATCGTCCGGCAGGGGCTGCGCTCGATCCTGGAGCGCGAGCCGGACGTCGAGGTGGTCGGCGAGGCCAGCACCGCCGCCGACGCGCTGGACCTGGTCGCCCGGGTCCGGCCGCACATCGTGCTGCTCGACCTCAAGCTGTCGGCCGGCTCCGACGTCACCGGGCTCGCGCTGTGCGGCGAGCTCACCGCCCGCACGCCGGCCCCCGGCGTCCTGGTGGTGACGACGTTCCTCGACGAGCGGCTGGTGCTCGAGGCCATCCAGCGCGGGGCCCGCGGCTACGTGCTCAAGGACGTCGACGCCGTCGCGCTGGTGGCCGCCATCCGGGCGGTGCGCCGCGGGGAGAGCGCCTTCGACAGCCACAGCGCGGCGATGGTGGTGCGGTCGCTGGCCGCCCCCGCGCCGCCCTCGCCGCCCTCGCCGCCCTCGCCGTCGTCACCGGACCTCACCGGCCGCGAGCGGGAGGTGCTGGCGCTGCTGGCCCGGGGCCTGTCGAACGAGGCGATCGGCCGGGAGCTCTACATCTCGGCGACGACGGCGAAGTTCCACGTCACCAACCTCATGCGCAAGCTCGCCGTCTCCCGCCGCGCCGAGGCGGTGTACGCCGGCTCCAAGCTGGGGCTCATCTGAGAGGTGCCGTCCGCGGTTCGTGCACTCCCCGCGGTGGCGGACGCGTCCGGGTCGCGTCCTGTGCACGTGTCGCGGTCGCCGCAGCCCCGTCCGGCGGTGGCGCGGTGCGGCTGGGCTCCCTAGGGTGTGGCGCGGGTCACACCTCAGCCCCGGGTGGCGGCCCGCCCAGCTGCGGCGTCCGCGAGCGGCGCCGCGCCGGCCCCGGCGACGCCCGGCGGGTCGGCACCGACCGAACGGTGCCCCGCGTGCCGCGACCCCGGACCCCGCCTGCGCGGGGTGTCCCGGGTCGGGCGGCGGCGGCCGGGGGGAGCAGCCGGTGAGCGCTCGAGACGTCGTCCAGGGTCCGCGCCGCGGCAGGCGCCTGCGGGGGCCGGCCCGCGCGCTGCTCGGGGGCGCCGTCGGCGTCCTCGTCCTCGGCGTGGTGCCGCCCGCCGCCGCCCAGGAGGCGGCCCCCGGGTACCCCGGTCAGGCGGCGGACTGGTCGCCCGGCGACAAGGACGGCTTCGGGACCGCGATCGGCGCCCTCGACAGCAAGGTCTGGTACACGCTGAACGACGGCGCGCTCAGCGAGGTCTACGCGCCGCGCATCGACACCCCGAGCTCGCGGGACACCCAGCTGGTCGTCACCGACGGGGCCACCTTCGCCGACCGCGAGGACGAGGACACCGACTCCGTCGTCGAGCTGGTCGACCCGCGGGCGCTGGTCTACCGGCAGACCAACACCGCGACCAGCGGCCGGTACCGGATCACCAAGACCTACACGACCGACCCCGACCGGTCGGCGGTGCTCGTCGACGTGCAGGTCGAGTCCCTCGACGGGCAGCCCTACCAGGTCTACGTGCTGCACGACGTGGGCCTGGGCCTCAACGCCAACGACGACACCGGCCGCTCCGCCGACGGGCGGCTGCTGGCCACCGACGGCGCGCTGAGCAGCGCGGTCGTGAGCTCCGGCGGTCTCACCGACACCTCCAGCGGCTACCTCGAGCGCAGCGACGGCTGGTCCGACCTGCGCGACGACTTCGTGCTCGACGACACCTGGGACGCGCCCACCCCGGGCAACGTCGTCCAGATCGGGCGGACCGACCTCACCGGCCTGGACGGCGCCCAGCGGCTCACGCTGGCGCTGGGCTTCGGGACGACGGAGGACGAGGCCGCGCAGGCCGCCGACCAGGCCCTCGACCGCGGCTTCGACGCCGCCCTGGCCGCCTACACCGAGGGCTGGCACGGCTACCTCGACGGCCTCGCCCCTGCGCCGGCCAGCGTCGAGCAGTGGCGCACGGAGTACGACGTGTCGGCGATGGTCGTCGCGGCGAGCGAGGACAAGACGTTCCGCGGCGGGTTCGTCGCCTCCCCGGGCAAGCCGTGGGCGTGGGCGAACGAGCTGCAGCGCTTCCCCGTCTACCACGAGGTCTGGTCACGCGACCTCTACCAGCACGCGACCGCACTGATCGCGATGGGTGACGAGGCGGCCGCGGAGCGGGCGCTGGACCACCTGTGGACGGTGCAGCAGCGCCCCGACGGGAGCTTCCCGCAGAACGCCCGGCTGGACGGGGAGGCGGTGTTCGGCGGGCTGCAGATGGACGAGGTCGCCCTGCCGATCGTGCTGGCCTGGCAGCTGGGCCGCACCGGGCCGGAGGACTGGGCGCGCGTGCGGCTCTCGGCGGACTTCCTGGTGGCCGAGGGACCCGACACCGAGCAGGAGCGCTGGGAGAACCTGGCCGGCTGGTCGCCCAACACCATCGCCGCCGAGATCGCCGGCCTGGTCACCGCCGCCGAGATCGCCCGGGCCAACGGCGACAGCGTCCGCGCCGACACCTACCTCGCCACGGCCGACGCCTGGCGGGCCGGCCTGGCGGAGTGGACGGTGACCACCACCGGCCCGCTGTCGCCCGACCCGTACTACCTGCGCATCACCGCCGACGGGGACGCCGACGCCGGCACGCAGATCCAGATCGCCGACGGCGGCCCGCTGGTCGACCAGCGGGAGGTGCTCGACCCGAGCTTCCTCGACCTGGTGCGGCTGGGGATCGTGCCGGCCGACGACCCGGTGGTCACCACCACCCTGCGGCTGATCGACGAGCAGCTGGGCTACGACACCGCCAACGGGCAGTTCTGGCACCGGTCGAGCTTCGACGGGTACGGGGAGAAGGCCGACGGCACCCAGTGGGAGCCGGTGGACCCGGGTTCCCGGGAGACGATCGGCCGCGGCTGGCCGCTGCTGACCGGTGAGCGGGGGGAGTACGAGCTGGCCCTCGGCGGGGACGCCGCGGCGAGTGCCCAGGAGCGGCTGGACACCATGGCCCGCTCGGCCGACGACGCGTCGTTCTTCCTCGCCGAGCAGGTGTGGGACGACCAGCCGCCGTCGGCGGAGGGGACGGAGTTCGAGCCGGGCGAGCCGACGTTCTCGGCCACTCCGCTGTCCTGGAGCCACGCGGGGTTCATCCGGCTGGCGCACGCCGTCGACGCCGGCCGTCCCGTCGACACGCCGGACGTCGTGGCCTGCCGGTACGGGTCGTCGCTCTGCCAGGGCTGACCGGCCGAGCCGGCGGCCCGTCCGCGGACGGGCTGACCGGCTCAGCCCTCCGCGACGCGCTTGATCGCGGCCAGGGTGGCCGGGATGCCCTCGTGCGCCGTGCGGGTGCGCAGCGCGACCTGCTCCTGCGCGTCCGCGCCGTAGCGCTCGGCCATCAGCGCCAGGCCGTCGGGGAGGAACGCCCAGGACTCGGTGAGCCGGGTGCCGCCCTCGACCGGCTCGAGGGTGTAGCCCCACCGCGCCCGCGAGCCGCCGACCAGCCAGGCGAACTCCCGGCCGCGGTCGGCGACGGCCACCCGGCTGCGGGTCTCCCAGGTGCGTTCGGGGGTCACGTTGCGGCCGGTGAACCAGTCGCCGACCCGGCCGGTGGCGCCCTCGTCCCACCAGCAGGCCACGCACACCGGGCTCCACTCGCCGGTGCGGGTCACGTCGCTGACCAGGTCGTAGACCGCCTCCGGCGAGGCGGCGACGACGATCGAGTCCGAGAACATCAGGTCGGTCACCCGGGGAGTCTCGCACCGGCGCAGCGACGTGCCGGGCCGGTCCCGCCGCGCCGCGGCTGCCCCCGACGGCCCGGGACCGGGTCCTGGCGGCCTCGCGGTGACACACCGACGACACGCTGGAGGCGGCCCACGACGTGCTGCAGTCGGCCGCACGACCCGTGACGGCCGCGCCGGACAGTGTCCAACGGACGTGTCGTCCGGCGCCCGCCCGACCCTACCTTCGCGCGGCATGACGACCACCGTGGCGAGGTCCGGACCGGTCCCCCTCGGCGACCGGGTCGTGCACCGCCTGGGGTACGGCGGCATGAAGCTCACCGGGCCACGGGTCACCGGGCCCCCGGCCGACCGGGACGTCGCGCTCGCCGTCCTGGGCCGGGCCGTCGAGCTGGGCGTCGACCACGTCGACACCAGCGGCCTCTACGGCCCGCACGTGGTGAACGACCTGATCCGCGAGGCGCTGCACCCCTATCCCGAGGACCTGGTCATCGTCACCCGGGTCGGCGCCCGCCGGACACCGGACGGCGGCTGGGAGGAGGCGCTGACGCCGGACGAGCTGCGCCGGTCGGTGGAGGAGGACCTCGAGCACCTGGGGCTCGACGCGCTGCACGTCGCCAACCTGCGGATGCCGGGCCTGGGCGAGCCTGCGGAGCGCTCCCTCGCGGAGCCGCTCGAGGCGCTGGTCCGGCTGCGGCAGGAGGGGCTCGTCCGTCAGCTCGGGGTCAGCCACAGCACCGGCCGCCAGGTCGCCGAGGCGCGCGGCATCGCACCGCTGGCCTGCGTGCAGAACCACTACAACCTGATCCACCGCACCGACGACGCCCTGGTCGACGAGCTGGCCCGGGACGGCCTGGCCTACACGGCGCTGGAGGGGGTCTCCTACACGTCGTTCTTCCCGGTGGGGGAGATGAGCCCGGTGCAGACGGCGGTGCTGGACACCGTCGCGCGCCGGGTCGGGGCGACCCCGGTGCAGGTGGCCATCGCGTGGCTGCTGGCCCGCTCCCCGAACGTGCTGGTCGCCCCGAGCGCCACCTCGCTCGTCCAGCTGGAGGAGCTCCTCGCGGCGGGTGGGCTGGTGCTCGGCCCTGCGGACACCGAGGAGCTGGACCGCATCGCGACCACGGGGGGACCGCCCCCCACCTCCCGACCCGCGTGGGCCGGCCGCTGACCGGGCCGCTTCCCGCGGTCAGCGGGACGAGGCGCGGGTGACGACGTCGGTGGCCCAGGTCTCCAGGCCGCTGTGGTCGCGGATGACCTCCACGCGGTCGCAGTACTCGGCGTAGGCCGGCAGGTCGCAGCCGCCCAGCGCCCAGGAGTACCGCGGCTCGGGGGTCAGCCAGATCGTCTCGCGCACGCGGCGGGTGAGGTCGCCGAAGACGTCCAGCCGCGGCGCGTTGCCGTTGCCGCGGCCGTCGCCGAGCACCAGCAGCGTGGAGCGGCGGGTGAAGGCGCCGGAGTGGTCGGCGGCGAGCTTCGCGAACACGGTGCCGTAGTCGCTGGAGGCGTCGACGTCGACGACGTCCCCGCCGAACACGAGCCCGAGCGCGTGCTCGAGCGGGTGCTCGTCGAACAGGTCGGTGATCTCCACGACGTCGTCGACGAAGGCGAACGTGCGCACCTGCGCGAACAGGTCCTGCAGCGCGTGCACGACGTGCAGGCTGAACCGCGCCGTCGTCCGCACCGACAGGCTCACGTCGGCGACCACGACCAGCCGCGGCTTGTCCTCGGCCAGCCGGGTGGTCACCGGCCGGAACGGGACGCCGTCGTAGCGCAGGTTGCGCCGCATCGTCCGGGAGACGTCGACCCGCCCGCGGGGGTACTGCCGCTTCTTGTGCGTCAGCCCGCCGTGCAGCGAGGTGGCCAGCCGGCGCAGCGACTCCTCGATCCGCGCCCGCTCGGCCTCGGTGACCTTCTCCACCGGCGCCCGGGCCAGCTCGCGCTCTTCGATGGCCAGGTCGGTCATCTCGGCGAGCTTCTGCAGGTGGGCGGCGAGCAGCTCGGGCAGGTCCTCGATGACCCCGGCGAGCTGGCGGCGCAGCGCCTCGGCCACCTCCGGGTCGAGGTCGCCGACCGGGTCGGCCAGCCAGTCGCGCAGCGCCTGCTGCTGGGCCACGGTCAGCTCGACGTCGAGCCGGGTGCCGCCGCCGCGCACCAGGTCGCCGGGCAGGCCGGGGTCGTGCAGCCGCGAGACCTCCAGCTGCACCTGCTGGGCGTCCTCGGCCGGGCCGCTCGCGCTCTCCGACGACAGCACGATCTGCTGGGTCAGCGAGGCGAGGTCGACCCTGTTCGCCTCCTGGTGCAGGTTGTACTGCGCGGCGAGGTCCGCAGGATCGAAGAACTCCTTGATGTCCACCGGCTTGCCGTGGCTGTGCCCCTCCTGCACCTCGGCGTCGGGGTCCGGCGACCAGGTCATGCGGGTCAGCTCGCCGGAGTCCTCGAGGTCGTCGTGGGCGTGCCCGTGCCCCTCGGCGTCCTCGACCACCGGCCGCAGCGTGAAGACCACGACCTCCAGGCCGTGGTAGCGCATCGACTCGGCGATCTTCTCCACGATGTTCGAGCCGCGCAGGCCCGACGTCATGATCAGCGACTTCGTGAAGCCCAGCTTGAGCGCCTCGGGGCCGATGATCTCGTGCGCACCGGGGCCCATGAGCGCCCGCGGGAACGGGTGGAACTCCTTGATGGGGAAGGGCTTGAGGAGTTCTTCGACCTGCATGGGAGGGGTCCTTCCGTCTGCCTGCGGGAGCCGTCGGCGCGGACGGTATGAGCCGGGTTCCACCCGGCGGCAGGGGGCGGCGGGAGGAACCGGCCGTCCGGAGGAGCAGGTCGGCCCGTCCGGCCAGGTGCACCTGCCCGACCGGAGGGGGGCGTGCATGCTGCGGGGGTGACCACTGCCACCACCTACGACGTCGCCGCCGTCCGTGCCGACTTCCCCGCGCTGCGCGCCGGCGCCGCGCACTTCGACGGCCCCGGCGGCTCCCAGGTGCCGCGGCAGGTCGCCGAGGCGGTCGCGGCCACCCTGGTGGCCCCGATCGCCAACCGGGGGCAGGTGACCGAGGCCGAGCGCACCGCCGACGCGGTCGTCGTGGCCGCGCGGGCCGCGGTCGCCGACCTGGTGGCCGGCGACCCGGGCGGCGTCGTCTTCGGCCGGTCGATGACCCAGCTGACCTACGACCTGTCCCTCGCGCTGTCGGCCGGCTGGGGCTCGGGCGACGAGGTCGTGGTCACCCGGCTCGACCACGACGCCAACGTCCGCCCGTGGGTGCAGGCCGCCGCCGCGCGCGGGGCCACCGTCCGCTGGGCCGACCTCGACCCCGACACCGGCGAGCTGACCCCCGAGGCGGTCGCCGCGGTGCTCACCGACCGGACCCGGCTGGTGGCCGTCACCGGCGCGTCCAACCTCATCGACACCCGGCCCGACGTGCCCGCGATCACCGCGCTGGCGCACCGGGCCGGCGCGCTGGCCTACGTCGACGGCGTGCACCTGACCGCGCACGCGGCCGTCGACGTCGCCGCGCTGGGCGCCGACCTCTACGCCTGCTCGCCCTACAAGTTCCTCGGCCCGCACCTGGGCTGCGTCGTCGCCGCGCCCTCGCTGCTGGAGACGCTCCACCCGGACAAGCTGCTGCCCTCCACCGACGCCGTCCCCGAGCGGTTCGAGCTGGGCACGCTGCCCTACGAGCTGCTGGCCGGCACGACCGCGGCGGTGGACTACCTGGCGGCGCTGGGCGGGGCCGAGGGGGACCGGCGGGCCCGCCTGGTCGCCGGGATGGCCGCGGTCGAGGCGCACGAGGACCGGCTGCGGCAGCGGGTCGAGGACGCCGTCACCGGGCTGCCCGGCGTCACGCTGTGGTCGCGCGCCGCCTCCCGGACGCCGACGCTGCTGCTCACCTGGGCCGACCGGCCGGCCGCCGAGGTGTCGCGCGCGCTGGCCGGGCGCGGTGTCAACGCGCCGGCCGGCTCCTTCTACGCGATCGAGGCCTCCCGCCGGCTCGGGCTCGGCGACGCCGGCGGGCTGCGCATCGGGCTGGCGCCCTACAGCGACGACGCCGACGTCGACCGCCTGCTCGAGGGCCTGTCCGCGGCCCTGGTCGAGGCATAGGAGGCTCTCCCCACGTCGACGGGGCCGCTCACGTGGGGAGAGCCTCCTGTGCCGGGGCGCGGAGCTCGGGGAAGCCGGCCGCGAGCTGGCCGAAGGCGGTGCGCAGGGTGTCGGCCAGCGTGACCCGGTCGTCGTCGAGCCACACCTCGAACGCCGTGGTGGCCGCCGCGCGGGTGGTCGTGGCGACCAGCCGGGGGAGCAGCCCCGCCGGGTCCTCGCCGCGGCGCCGGGCCACGTACCGCGCCACCACCCGGTCGACGTCGGCGTAGCGCACCTGCGAGTGGGCCAGCAGCGCCGGCTCGGTGAGGATCAGCCGCATCCGCTGGCGCAGCACCGGCAGGTCGGCTCCGGCGTAGGCGTTGGCCTCGACGTAGGCGCCGAAGACGGCCGGCAGGACCGGGACGTCGTCGCCGGCGGCGGCGAGCAGGCCGGCCAGCCGGGACACGTGGCCGGCGAAGTCGCCCCACACGGCGTCGGCCTTGCTGCCCACGTGCCGGAAGAACGTGCGCCGGCTGGTGCCCGCGGCCGCGGCGATCTCCTCGATCGTCACCTGCTCGAAGCCCTCCGCGGTGAACAGCTCCAGGGCCGCCTGCTCGATCCGCGCGCGCGTCGCCGCACGGACGCCGCCGACGGCGCGGGGGAGGGCCGTGGGGGCGTCCGGCACCGGCCCGGGGACGGCGGGACCCGGCGACGTGCTCACCGGCCCATCCTCGCCCACCCGGTCGGACGGGGCGGTCCCCGTCGACCGGGCGGGTCGCGGGGACGCGCTTGCCGGTGGCACCCGGTGTCTCTAACGTCCTCGCCATCCCCGTCCCCCGGAACCCGGAGGTCCCCATGCCCGAGACGACCCAGACCCAGACCGAGACCCAGACCGAGACCCAGGCCGAGACCCAGGCGACCGGAGCCGAGGAGGCGCTGGTCGAGGAGTCCCTCGTCGAGGAGGTCTCCATCGACGGCATGTGCGGCGTCTACTGAGCCGACCGACGTGACCTCGACCGCTCCGGCCGCGGACGTCCCCGACCCCGCCACGTTCGACCCGGCTGTGTTCGACCCGGCCCTGCCCTGGCGGCGCGCCCGGTCGGTGGCCCTGCGGCCGGAGCCGTTCGGGGCGCTGGTCTACCACTTCGGCAACCGGAAGCTGTCGTTCCTCAAGTCGAAGACGCTGGTCGCCGTCGTCGAGGCGCTCGCCGACCAGCCCAGCGCCGACGCGACCCTGCTCGCGTGCGGTGTCCCCGAGGCCCAGCGGCCCGCCTACGTCAAGGCGCTGGCCGACCTCGCCCGTTCCCAGATGATCGAGGTGCGCACGTGACCGCCGTCCTGCCGTCCCGTCCCCCCGCGCCCGAGCGCCCGACCGGCGGGCGGCTGGTCGACCAGTTCGAGTACGGCCTCGACGCCCCCATCTGCCTGACCTGGGAGCTGACCTACGCCTGCAACCTGGCGTGCGTGCACTGCCTGTCCTCCTCGGGACGGCGCGACCCGCGCGAGCTGACGACGGCCGAGGCCGAGGGCGTCATCGACGAACTGCAGCGGATGCAGGTCTTCTACGTCAACGTCGGCGGCGGCGAGCCCACCGTGCGACCGGACTTCTGGCACCTCCTCGACTACGCCATCGGCCACGACGTCGGCGTCAAGTTCTCCACCAACGGCGTCAAGCTCGACCGCACCCGGGCGCGGCAGCTGGCGGCCACCGACTACGTCGACGTGCAGATCTCCCTGGACGGCGCCACCGCCGAGGTCAACGACCGGGTCCGCGGCACCGGCTCGTTCGCCACCGCCACGAGGGCGCTGGAGAACCTCGCCGAGGCCGGGATGAAGGACTTCAAGGTCTCGGTCGTCGTCACCCGGGAGAACGTCTCCCAGCTCGACGCGTTCCGGGCGCTGACCGACCGCTACGGCGCCCAGCTGCGGATCACCCGGCTGCGCCCCTCGGGCCGCGGCGCCGACGTCTGGGACCAGCTGCACCCCACCCAGGCCCAGCAGCGCGAGCTGTACGCGTGGCTGCAGGCCAACGGCGACCGGGTGCTCACCGGTGACTCGTTCTTCCACCTGTCGGCCTACGGCGAGGCGCTGCCGGGCCTCAACCTGTGCGGCGCCGGGCGGGTGGTGTGCCTCATCGACCCGGTCGGTGACGTCTACGCCTGCCCGTTCGCCATCCACGAGCAGTTCCTCGCCGGCAACGTCCGCGGCGAGGGCGGCTTCCAGCGGGTGTGGCAGCAGAGCGACCTGTTCCAGGAGCTGCGCAGCCCGCAGACCGGCGGCGCGTGCACGAAGTGCGCGCACTTCGATGCCTGCCGTGGCGGCTGCATGGCGGCGAAGTTCTTCACCGGCCTGCCGCTGGACGGGCCCGACCCCGAGTGCGTGCAGGGGTACGGCGAGTCCGCCCTGGCCGCGCGCGACCTCGAGCTGGTCACGCCGAAGAGCCACGTCGACCACTCGCACACCGGCCCGGTGCGCGGTCAGCCGACGCTCCTCGGCATGCCGGCGGTCCCGCCGGCCAAGATCTGCGACGAGTCGCCCCTGGCGGGCTTCGCCGGCTGACCCTCAGCGCAGGGCCACCAGCGTCGGTCCCTCGGGCAGCAGGGCGGGCGCGAGGTCGGCCAGCGTCATGGTGACGAGCAGGACGACGAGCACGGTCAGGACGAGCACCGGGCACCTCCGAGTCGTGGGTGGACTCCCCCCGGAGCGCCCCCTCGCGAGCCGGAGGGGCGCCCTGGGGAGAGCTCCCTGAGCGTCGTCCCCCCAGCTGACCGCCGGCGGGACGGCGGCTGGGAGTCCGCTGGCACGCACTCGCGGTCCGACCAGCCCGCCTCCCGTCCGGCGGCCGCCTCCCGCACCTTGTGTCCCTGCACACCATCCGCATAGTTTGTGGCCCAGGTCACCAGCGAGGCGGAGGAGTGGGCATGGGCAAGCTCGACGGCAAGGTCGCGTTGATCACCGGGGCCGCGCGCGGCCAGGGGCGCAGCCACGCGCTGCGGCTGGCGCAGGAGGGCGCCGACGTCATCGCCGTCGACCGCTGCGCGGACGTCCCGACGGTGGGCTACCCGATGGCCACCGAGGAGGACCTCGCCGAGACCGTCCGCCAGGTCGAGGCCCTGGACCGGCGGGTGGTCTCCCGCGTCGCCGACGTCCGGGACACCGCGGCGCTCAGGACGGCGGTCGACGAGGGCGTGGCCGAGCTCGGCCGCCTCGACATCGTCCTGGCCAATGCCGGCATCGCCAGCTTCGCGCCGGTGGAGGACCTCGACGACGACATGTGGGACGACATGATCGGCATCAACCTCACCGGCGTCTTCAAGACCGTCCGGGCCGCCGTCCCGCACCTCAAGGCGCACGGCCAGGGCGGCGCCATCGTGCTGACCAGCTCCACGGCCGGGATCAAGGGCCTGGGCAACCTCGCGCACTACGTGGCCGCCAAGCACGGCGTCGTCGGGCTGGTGAAGACGTTCGCCAACGAGCTGGCGCCGCACATGATCCGGGTCAACTCGGTGCACCCGACCGCGGTGAGCACCGACATGATCCACAACCGCAAGACCTACGGGAACTTCGTCCCGGACAGGCCCGAGGACGAGGTCACCCAGGACGACGTGGCGCCGCTGTTCCAGGGCCTCAACGCGATGCCCGTCCCGTGGGTCGAGGCGGCCGACATCAGCAACGCCATCCTCTGGCTGGTCAGCGACGACGCCCGCTACGTCACCGGCGTCCAGCTGCCCGTCGACGCCGGGTCGGTGGTCAAGTAGTGGCCGGCCGGATGGCCGGGAAGGTCGTCTTCGTCACCGGCGCCGGCCGCGGGATGGGCCGCAGCCACGCCATCCGGCTGGCCCGCGAGGGCGCCGACGTGATCGGCATGGACGTCTGCGGGCCGATCCCGAGCGCCACCGCCCCGGTGACCACGCCGCAGGACCTGGCCGGCACGGTCGCGGCGGTCGAGGCGCTCGACCGGCGGATGGTGACCTTCCAGGCCGACGTCACCGACGAGGACGCCCTCGCCGGCGGGCTCGCCGACGGCGTCGCCCAGCTCGGCCGGCTGGACTGCGCGATCGCCAACGCCGGCATCGGCGTCCCGCCGCACGAGGTCGCCGACACCCCCGCGCAGGAGTGGCGGGACATGCTCGAGGTCAACCTGACCGGCGTCTTCCTCACCGCCAAGGCCGCCGTCCCGCACGTCCGCGCGCACGGCGAGGGCGGGTCGCTGGTCCTGGTCAGCTCCGCGCTCGGGCTGCGCGGCATGCCCAACGTGGCGTCCTACGTCGCCGCCAAGCACGGCGTCGTCGGGCTCATGCGCTCCCTCGCCCTCGAGCTCGCGCCCGAGCGGATCCGGGTCAACTCCATCCACCCGACCAACGTCGACACCCCGCTGATCCAGAACGAGAACGTCCACCGGCTCTTCCGGCCCGACCTCGAGCACCCGACCCGCGACGACGTCAGCGGGGTCTTCCAGGACCTCAACCTGCTGCCCACCCCGTGGGTGCAGCCCGAGGACGTCAGCGAGGCCGTGCTCTACCTCGCCGCCGACGACTCCGGCCGGTGGATCACCGGGACCACCCACCGGGTCGACGCCGGCTGGATCACCAAGTAGCCCGACACCGCACAGGAGGAACCCGTGGCAGGACGCGTCGAGGGCAAGGTCGCCTTCATCACCGGAGCCGCCCGCAGCCAGGGCCGCAGCCACGCGCTGCGGCTGGCCCAGGAGGGGGCCGACGTCATCGCCGTCGACCTCTGCGGCCCGGTCGAGTCGATCCGGATGTACCCGCCGGCCACCGAGGAGGACCTGACCGAGACCGTGCGGCAGGTCGAGGCGCTCGACCGGCGGATCGTCGCGACGAAGGCCGACGTCCGCGACCCCGCGGCGCTCAGGGCGGCGGTCGACGACGGCGTCGCGCAGCTGGGCCGCCTGGACATCGTGCTGGCCAACGCCGGCGTCTTCGAGCTGGCGCCGTCGCTGGAGCTCTCCGACGCCGCCTGGCAGGAGATGCTCGACATCAACCTGACCGGCGTCTGGAACACCTGCAAGGTGGCGCTGCCGCACCTGATCTCCTCCGGCGGCGGGTCGATCGTCCTCACCAGCTCGACCGCCGGGCTCAAGGGGACGCCGAACACCATCCACTACACCGCGGCCAAGCACGGCGTCATCGGCGTCATGCGGACCCTGGCCAACGAGTTCGGCAAGCAGTCGATCCGGGTCAACACCGTGCACCCGACCGGCGTGGACACCGTGATGATCCAGAACGAGAAGACCTGGGGGCTGTTCACGTCGGACGACCCGAACCCCACGAGGGAGGAGTTCACCGAGCTGTTCGAGACGCTGCACGCGCTGCCGGTGCCCTACGTCGACCCGGTCGACATCTCCAACGCGATCCTGTTCCTCGTCTCCGACGAGGCGCGCTACGTCACCGGTGTGACCCTGCCGGTCGACGCCGGCTACACGATCCGCTGACGGGAGGACCCCGCTGCCCCCCGCCACTCGGAGGCTCGGGGCGGGCCCCTGCAGCGGGAACGAGGGGCGGGGGGCGGGGGGGCGAGGGGTCCTCTCAGAGGTCGACGACGTCCTTCTCGCCGGTGTCGGGCTGCGACCCGGTGGCCTTGGCCTTGACGAAGCTCAGCGCCGTGGCCAGCCGGTTGCCGGGGCTGTCCCAGTACTCCGCGGTGTCGCCGTCGACCTTGACCAGCACCACGGACGGGTCCTCGGGGCCCTGGGGAAGCCAGGCCTCGACGCCGCTGTTCCACAGCTCCTTCTTCTTCGCGACGTCGCCGACCACGCGCGCGGTCCCGGTCAGGGACACCCAGGTCCCGCCTGAGCCGACCCCGACGTTGACCTGCGGCGAGGCCGCGATGTGCGTGAGCCAGGGGGCGTCGTGCTCGGCGAAGAACCACAGGTCGCCGTCGAACTCGACCTCCTGCAGCGCCATCGGGCGGCTGGTCAGGCGGCCGTCGGGCATCGTCGTCGTGAGGAAGCCGAACCTCTGTCCCTTCATGAGCTCGGCGACCTTGCGGGTGGCGTCCGGGGAGTGAGTCGTCATGGGTCCCTCGTTCCCCGATCCGGCCGGTTGACACGACCCCGGCGGAATGCGCCGGCGTCGGAGCGGCTTGCCCCCTGTCGTGACGACGACCCAGGAACGGCCGGCCGCGGCGCCCGCCCTCGCCGACCGTCCGGGGACGGCGCGCACCGCGCTCACCCTCGGCGCGTTCGTGGCGCTCGGCCCGCTGACCATCGACATGTACCTGCCGGCGCTGCCCACCATCGCCGACGACCTGCAGACCAGCTCGGCCACCGTCCAGCTCACGCTCACCGGCACGCTGGTCGGGCTGGCGCTGGGCCAGCTGGTCCTCGGCCCGCTGTCCGACGCGTTCGGCCGCCGCCGCCCGCTGCTGGCCGGGACCGCGCTGCACGTCCTCGCCTCGCTGCTGGTGCTGGTGGCGCCGTCGATCGCCGTGCTCGGCGCGCTGCGGTTCGTGCAGGGCGTGGGGACGGCGGCCGGCGCGGTGATCGCCCTCGCCGTCGTCCGGGACCTGTTCGAGGGCCGCGCCGCCGCGACCATGCTCTCGCGGCTGTTCCTCGTCCTCGGCGCGGCGCCGGTGCTCGCGCCGACGATCGGCGGGGAGGTGCTGCGGTTCACCTCGTGGCGCGGGGTGTTCCTGCTGCTCGCGCTCTACGGGGCGCTGCTGCTCGCCGTCGGCTGGTTCGCCGTCCGGGAGACGCTGCCGCCCGAGCGGCGCAGCACCGCCGGCCCCGCCGGGACGCTGCGCGGCTACCGGGCGCTGTTCCGCGACCGGGTCTACGTCGGCCTGGTGCTGGTGGCCGGCCTGACGATGGCCGGGCTGTTCAGCTACGTGTCGGGCTCGTCGTTCGTCTTCCAGGGCCAGTTCGGCCTCGACGAGCAGCAGTTCGGTCTGCTGTTCGGCGCCGGCGCGGTGTGGCTGATCGCCGCCACCCAGCTCAACCCGGTGGCGCTGCGCCGCTTCTCGCCCGCCCAGGTGTTGGTGGCCGGGGTGGTCGTCGGCGCGCTGGCCGGCGTGGTGCTGGTGGTCCTCTCGGCCACGGGCACCGGTGGGCTGTGGGCGGTGGCGCTGCCGCTGTGGGCGGTGCTGTTCGCCTCCGGCCTGGCCCTGCCCAACGCCCCGGCCCTGGCGCTGTCGCGGCACGGTGAGGCGGCCGGCACCGCGGCGGCGCTGCTCGGCGCGGTGCAGTTCGGCGTCGGCGCGGCGGTGGCCCCGCTGGTCGGCGTGCTCGGCAACGACGCGGTCGCCATGGGGACGGTCGTCGTCGCGGCGCTGGTCACCGCGATCGCCGTCCTGGTGCTCGTCGTCCGCCCGTGGCAGCTGCCCGACGAGGTGCCCGACCCCGCCTAGGCTGCCCGCGTGCCCGACCTGGCCGGCGCCGTGTGGCCGGAGCTGCCCGACCGGCCCCTGCTGGTCGTCCCGCTGGGCTCGGTCGAGCAGCACGGGCACCACCTGCCGCTGGCCACCGACACCGCGGTCGCCTCCGCGGTGGTGGAGCACGCACGCCTGGACGCCGTGGTGGCCCCCGCCCTCGCCTACGGGGCCTCCGGCGAGCACGAGGGTTTCCCCGGCACCGTCTCGATCGGCACGGAGGCGCTGGCCGCGGTGCTCGTCGAGTACGGCCGCTCCGCCTGCCGGTGGGCCGGCCGGCTGCTGGTCGTCAACGGCCACGGCGGCAACCTCGAGGCGCTGCGCCGCGCGGTCCCCCTGCTGCGGGCCGAGGGCCGCGACGCCGCCTGGTTCCCGTGCGGGATCCCCGGCGGCGACGCGCACGCCGGCCGCACCGAGACCTCGCTGCTGTTGCACGTGGAACCACGCGCGGTGCGGACCGACCGGTCCGTCCCGGGCGAGACGGCGCCGATCGCCGAGCTGCTGCCCCGGCTCCGGGCCGAGGGCGTGCGCGGGGTCAGCCCCACCGGCGTGCTCGGCGACCCGGCCGGCGCCTCGGCGGAGGAGGGCGCGCGCCTGCTGGCCGGCATCGCCGCCCGGCTGACGGCGGCCGTCGGGCGCTGGGACGTCGGCGCGGACGGCCGGCTGCGCTGAGCCGTCGGCCGGGACCCGGCCAGCCTCACGGTCAGCGCATGTCGGTGCGCGGCCGCTCCCGGCGGACACCGTCGACGAACACGTCGACCTCCTCGTCGTAGAAGGCGACCAGCCCGGCGACGGGCGACACCTCCCGTGTCGGGAAGTCGTAGGACCAGGCGACGTCCTCGACCACCCCACCGCCCACGTGCGCCGACCAGTACCCGCTGGTGCGCCCCTTGTACGGGCACTGGGTCACCGTGCCGCTGGGCGTCAGGTGCTCCCAGCGGACGTCGGTGCGCGGCAGGTAGGACCGCGTGGGCAGCCCGGTCTCGAAGACGAGCACCGGCGAGGCGGACTCGGCCAGCACCACGCCGTCGCGCTCCACCCGCACCCGCCGCGACGAGCGGACGGCGTCGACCCGGGCGTAGGGGTTGCGGGGGTGGACGAAGACCTCCTCGTCCTCCTCGAACCAGGCGTCGAGCGCGGCCCAGTCGAACCGGACGTGCCCGGCCAGCTCCGGGACGCGGTCGCCGCCGTGCACGAGCGCCGCGCCCGGCCGCTCGAGGTCGCCGGCGCGCAGGCCGTGCCGGGCCGCGGTGCCGACCGGCGTCTCCACCGCCTCCCCCTCGTCGGCGAGCACGCCGGGAGCGACGTCGTCCACCGGGATCGCGTACTGCGGATAGGGCGGCCACTCCCAGACGTAGCGCGCCCGGGTGGTGTCGACGACGACCACCCCGCCGAGCAGCGCGCGCACGCGCCGGGGAACGGGCTCGACGTGCCCGACGGGGACGATCATCTGCGGGTACTCGTGCACGGGCCCTCCTCGGTTCGGGGCACCAGGATGTCCGAGCACCCAGCGAGAGGGGACGCACATGGCGCACCAGCCGGCCGTGGACCGGACACAGGGGAGCCCGGCGGCGGCCGGGCGGGTCGCCGTCGAGACCAACGGCATCAACGTCATCGCCGAGGAGGAGCGCCGCGGGCGGCCCGCCCAGCTGTTCTGGCCGTGGTTCGGCGCCAACGTCAGCGTCCTCGGCCTGGCCTACGGCTCGTTCCTGCTGGGCTTCGGCATCTCGGCCGGGCAGGCGCTGGTCGCCGGCGTCGTCGGGATCGTCGTCTCCTTCCTGCTCTGCGGGCTGGTCGCCATCGCCGGCAAGCGCGGCTCGGCGCCGACGCTGGTGCTCAGCCGCGCGGCCTTCGGCGTCACCGGCAACCGCGTGCCCGCGGTGCTGTCCTGGGTGCTCACGGTCGGCTGGGAGACCGTCCTGGTCTCGCTGGCCACGCTGGCGACGGCCACGGTCTTCACCCAACTCGGGTGGAGCGGCGGGACGACGACCCAGGTGGTCGCGCTGCTCGTCGTGGCCGTGCTCGTCGTCGGCGGCGGCGTCCTCGGCTTCGACGCGATCATGCGCATGCAGCGCTGGATCACCGTGGTCAGCGGCGTCCTCACCGTCGTCTACGTGGCCCTGGTGGCCGGGGAGGTCGAGTGGTCGGCGGTCACGGCCGTCCCCGGTGGGCCCGCGGCGGCCGTCGTGGGCGCGCTGGTGCTGGCGATGACCGGCTACGGCTTCGGCTGGGTCAACGCCGCGGCCGACTACTCCCGCTACCTGCCGCGGACGGCGTCCACCGCGGGCGTCGTCGGCTGGACGACGGTCGGCGGCGCGCTGGCCCCGGTGCTTCTGCTGGCCACCGGGCTGCTGCTCGCGGCGTCGGACGCCGAGCTGTCGGCCGCGATCGGCGCCGACCCGATCGGGGCGCTGGGGTCGATCCTGCCGACCTGGTTCCTCGTGCCCTTCGTCGTCGTCGCGGTCCTGGGCCTGGTCGGCGGCGCGCTGCTGGACATCTACTCCTCGGGCCTGTCGCTGCTCGCCGCGGGCCTCCGGGTGCCGCGCCCGGTCGCCGCGGGGATCGACGGCACGCTCATGGTGCTCGGCGCGGTCTGGGTCGTCTTCCTCGCCACAGGCGGGTTCTTCGTGCAGTTCCAGGGCTTCCTCATCACCCTGGGCGTGCCGATCGCCGCGTGGTGCGGGATCTTCCTGGCCGACCTCGCGCTGCGCCGCCGCGACCACGCCGAGGCCGACCTCTACGACCCCCGTGGCCGCTACGGCGCCGTCCCGCCGGTGCCGCTGCTGCTGCTGGCCCTCGGCACCGTGCTCGGCTGGGGGCTGGTCACCAACACCTCCGCCGGCTGGCTGGACTGGCAGGGCTACCTGCTCGGCCCGCTGGGCCTCGGCGGCCGCGACGGCGCGTGGGCCTACGCCAACCTCGGCGTCCTCGCCGCGTTCCTGGTCGGGCTGCTCGGCACGCTGCTGCTGCGCCGCGCGGCGGTGCGGGCGCAGGAGGCCGCCCCGCTGCCGGCGGGACGGCCTCCCGTCGTCCGCTGACCCCGCCTGCCGGGACGGCGGTCCCGAGGCGTACACGGCCCCCGGCTAGCCTCCGGCCGTGAGCGGTCCCCCCGGCTGGCTGGTCGTCGTCGACCTCCAGCACGTGTTCGGGGACCCCGGCTCACCCTGGGCGGCGCCCCGCTTCGCGGAGGTCCGCCCCCGGATCCGCGCGCTGGTCGCCGCCTTCGGCGAGCGCGTCGTCTTCACCCGGTTCGTCGCCCCGCGCGAGCCGGCCGGTGCCTGGGTGGACTACTACGAGCAGTGGCCCTTCGCCCTCCAGCCGCCCGACGCGCCGCTCTACGCGCTGGTCGAGGACCCCGGCACCGCGCCGGTGCTGGACGCTCCCACGTTCGGCAAGTGGGGACCGGAGCTGGCCGGGCTCGTCGGTGACGGCCCGCTGACCGTGGCCGGGGTGGCCACCGACTGCTGCGTCGTCTCCACCGTGCTGCCGGCGGCCGACGCCGGCGTCCCGGTGCGGGTGGTCACCGACGCCTGCGCCGGCTCCGGCGACGAGGACCACGACGGCGCGCTGCGACTCATGGGCCTCTACGCGCCGCTGGTGGAGCTAACCACGACCGCCGCGGTCCTGCGCGGGTGACCGCGGTCCCCGCCCCGCCGCAGGAGCGGCTGCCCGACGGGTACGCCGTCCGGCTGGCCCCCGGCACCCGCCGGCGGGAGGACGGCGCGGCACTGCTCGGCGGCTCGCCGCTGCGGCTGCTGCGCCTGGCCCCGCGCGCCCGCGACCTGTTCGCCGGCGACCGGCTCGCCGTCACCGGCCCGGCGACGGCGGCCCTCGCGGCGCGGCTGCTCGACACCGGGGTCGCCGTCCCCGAACCGGCCGGTCCCGCCCCCGGGCCGGACGGCGTCACCGTCGTCGTGCCGGTGCGCGACCGCGCCGCCGGCGTCGCGCGGCTGCTGGGCGCCCTGCGCGCCGACCCGGCCACCGCCGGCGTGCGGGTGCTGGTGGTCGACGACGGCTCGGCCGACCCCGCCGCCCTGGCCGCGGCCGCCTCCGGTGCCGGCGTCGAGGTGCTGCGGCACGACCGCTCCCGGGGCCCGGCCGCCGCGCGCAACACCGGCCTGCGCGCGGCGACGACGGCCGCGGTGGCCTTCCTCGACTCCGACTGCGTGCCGGAGCCGGGCTGGCTGGAGGTGCTCCTGCCGCACCTGGCCGACCCGCGGCTGGCCGTCGTCGCCCCGCGGGTCACCGCCCTGCCGGCCGCCCGGCGGGGCTGGGTGACGGCCTACGAGACGGCCGTCAGCGCGCTCGACATGGGCCCGTCCCCGGCGCCGGTGGTGCCGCTGACCGGCCTGTCCTACGTCCCGAGCGCCGCGCTGCTGGCCCGGCGGGCGGCCCTGGGGGACGGCTTCGACGCCGGCATGCGGGTGGCCGAGGACGTCGACCTGATCTGGCGGCTGGCCGGGGCCGGGTGGCGGGTGCGCTACGACCCGGCCGCGCGCGTGGCGCACGACCACCCGACCTCGACGGCCGCCTGGCTGCGCCGCCGCGCGCTCTACGGCACCGGCGCCGCGCCGCTGGCCGCCCGGCACGGCAGCGCGGTCGCCCCGGTCGTCGTCTCCCCGTGGTCGGCCGCCGCGCTGGCGCTCGCCGCAGGAGGCGGCCGACCCGGCCGGGTGCTGGCCGCCGGCACCCTCGTGTTCGCCGCGGCCCGCCTGGCTGCCCGGCTGGCCGGTCCGGGCCGGCCGGCGCCCCACGGGCTGGCGGCCGCGCTGGTCCTGCGCGGCACCGTCGCGGCCGCCCGCACGCTGGCCCGCGCGGCCACCCGGCACCACTGGCCGCTCACCGCCGCGGCCGCCGTCGTCTCCCGCCGCGCCCGGCGGGCGGCCGCCGCGGTCGCGGTCGCCGACGCCGCCCTCGCCTGGTGGCCGCACCGGGCCGACGTCGGCCCCGTGCGCTTCGCGGCCGCCCGCCGGCTCGAGGACCTCGCCTACGGCGCCGGGCTGTGGGCGGGGGCGCTGCGCGCGGGCGACCCCCGAGCGCTGCTGCCCGCCCGCCCGCCGCCCGGCGGGCCCGCGCGATGATCAGCTGACCTGATCATCGTGCGTCCTCCCTCACCGTGGGACGTGAGGGAGGACGCGCGACGATCAGGTCCCCTGATCGTGGCCCCGTCCACCACCCGGCTGACCAGCGGCCCGGCAGCCTGGCGCGGTCGTGGGATCGGCGTCACCATGGGCGGGTCATGAGTCCCAGCCCCCGGACCACGCCGTGACCGGCGTCAGCCCGTGGCTCGCGCTGCCCGGTGGCCGCCCGACGCCCGAGCTGACCCGCCAGCTCCGAGCCGCCCACGAGACGTTCGTGACCCGTGGCTCCCCGCCGCAGCGCCCGGGTGTGCGCGCCGTCGTCTGGGACTCCTGGCGGCGCAGCCTCGGCAGCGGCGTCGACCCCGACGGCCAGGGCCCGCCGGTCGACCTTCTCGACGACGACCTGGCCGCCTACCGCGCCGCGCACCCGCTGGCGCCGGTGCTGCCGGTGATCCGGCGGCTGCTGGTCGAGGACGCCGAGGCCGACCGGATGATCGTGGCGGTCACCGACGCCGACGGCCGGATGCTGTGGGTCGAGGGCGACCGCCGGCTGCGCTCGCTGGCCGAGGGCATGCACTTCGTGCCCGGCGCCCGGTGGTCGGAGGACGTCGCCGGCACCAACGCGCCGGGGACGGCGCTGGCGCTCGACCACCCGGTGCAGTTCTACGGCAGCGAGCACTACCGCCGGCCGGTGCAGCCGTGGAGCTGCTCGGCCGCCCCGGTGCACCACCCGGTCACCGGGGTGCTGCTCGGCGCCATCGACGTCACCGGCGGCGACCACGTGGCCAGCCCGCACGTGCTCACCCTCGTCCGCGCGACCGTGGCCGCCGTCGAGTCGGAGCTGCGGTGGCTGCACCGGGAGGAGCGCGGCGGGTCGCGGGCCGTGCCGGCCGCCCCGGCGCGCGAGACCGCACCGCTGCTCGAGGTGCTCGGCCGCGACCGCGCCCGCCTCACCCGCGCCGGCGGCCCGGTCGAGCTCTCGCTGCGCCACTCCGAGCTGCTCCTGCTGCTCGCCGAGGCCGCGGTCACCGGCGAGGGCCGCAGCGCCGAGCGGTTGGCCGCCGAGTGCCACGGTGGCGCCGCAGCCGTCACCGTGCGCGCCGAGCTGTCCCGGCTGCGCCGGCTGGTGGGCCCCGAGCTGGTCGGCTCGCGGCCCTACCGGCTGCTCGGCCCGCTGGAGACCGACCTCGACCGCGTGCGCCGGCTGGTCGACCGCGGCGCCGTCGCCGCGGCCCTCGACCGCTACACCGGCCCGGTGCTGCCCCGCTCGGGCGCGCCGGGCGTGGCCGCCGCCCGCCGCCGGACCGCCGCCGCCGTGCGCGCCGCCGTGCTGGGCGCCCGCCGGCCCGAGCTGCTGCTGCGCTTCACCGCCCTGCCCGAGGCCCGGGACGACGCCGCCGCGTGGCAGGCCCTCCTCGAGGTGCTGCCGCCCGGCTCACCGCGCCGGCCCGCGGCCGCCGCCCACCTGCTCGCCCTGCGCCGGGGCCCACGGGGCTGAGGACACGCCGGGCCGGGAATGCCCCCCGCACCGGGGGCCTTGGCACGGTCACGTGACCGTCCGCGCCGCCGCCCCGCCCGCCCCCGCGCCGACCTCGCTCGGCACCCCGCGCGTGGCGGTGGCCCTGGTCGCGCTGGCACTGGGCGGTTTCGCCATCGGCACCACCGAGTTCGTGACCATGGGGCTGCTCCCCGACATCGCCACCGGGATCGGCGTCGACATCCCCACGGCCGGGCACGTCATCTCCGCCTACGCCCTCGGCGTCGTCGTGGGTGCGCCGGTCATCGCCGCGCTGGGGTCGCGGCTGGCGCGCCGCGGGCTGCTGGTCGGGCTGATGACGGCGTTCCTGGCCGGCAACGTGCTCAGTGCGCTGGCGCCCGGGTCGACGGCGCTGCTGCTGGCCCGCTTCGTCAGCGGCCTGCCGCACGGCGCCTACTTCGGCGTCGCCTCGCTGGTGGCCGCCGCGCTGGTGCCGGCGGAGCTGCGCGGGCGGGCGGTCAGCACGGTCATGCTCGGCCTGGCCGCGGCCACCCTCGCCGGGGTCCCCGCGGCCACCTGGCTCGGGCAGACGCTGGGCTGGCGCGCGGCGTACTGGGCCGTGGTCGTGCTGGCCGCACTGAGCGTCGCCGCGGTGCTCGCCGTCGTCCCGCCGACACCGCAGGACGGCGACGCCGGCATCCGCACCGAGCTGGGCGCCCTGCGCCGGCCGCAGGTGCTGCTCACGCTCGTCGTGGCCACGGTCGGGTTCGGTGGCATGTTCGCCGTCTACAGCTACATCGCCCCGATCACCACCGACGTGGCCGGGCTCGCCCGGGGCGCCGTCCCGTGGGTGCTGCTGGCCTTCGGCGTCGGCGGCTTCATCGGCACCGCGCTGGGCGGGCGGCTGGCCGACCTGGCGCTGTTCCGCTCGCTGGTGGGCGCGATGGTCACCGTCCTGGCGCTGCTGCTGGTCGTGGGCCCCGCGGCGGCCACCGGCCGCACCTTGTTCGCCGTCGTCTTCCTGCTCGCGATGAGCGCCTCGACGCTGGTCGTCTGCCTGCAGCTGCGGCTCATGGAGGTCGCCGGCGAGGCGCAGATGCTCGGCGCCGCGCTCAACCACTCCGCGCTCAACGCGGCCAACGCGCTCGGCGCCTGGCTGGGCGGGGTGGTGATCGCGGCCGGCCACGGCTACACCGCGCCGAGCCTGGTCGGCGCCGCGCTCGCGGCCGCCGGCCTGGTCGCGCTGGCCGCCTCCGCGGCGCTGCGCCGGCGCGAGCTGCGCGCCGTCCCGGCCGCCTGAGCCGCCTGGCACCGCTGCAACGACCCTGCAACCTCTCGCCTGCGGTTCCTCGCGCGCCAACGGTCCGCGACGACGGGTGTCCGGCGGGTTCGCCCTCCGCATGCGCGGAACCCACCGCCGTCCGCACCGAGGTAAGCGTGGCCTAAGTCACTCCGCCGTTGTCAGACTCCGCCCGAGAGCGCCCGCAGCACGGGCGCGTCCGGCCCCTGCAACGACAGCGGAGGATCCATGACACAGGTCAGCATGCGGGTCGACGGCGTCACCTACACCGACGACGTCGAACCCCGGACGCTGCTGGTCCACCACCTGCGCGAGGCGCTGGGCAAGGTGGGCACCGTCGTCGGCTGCGACACCAGCAACTGCGGCGCCTGCACCGTCCACCTCGACGGGCAGGCCGTGAAGTCCTGCACCGTCCTGGCCGTCCAGGCCGACGGCGCCGAGGTCACCACCATCGAGGGCGTCGCCGCCGACGACGGCACCCTGCACCCGGTCCAGAAGGCCTTCCACGAGATGCACGGCCTGCAGTGCGGCTACTGCACCCCGGGGATGATCATGGCCTCGATCGACCTGCTGAAGGAGAACCCGAACCCCAGCGACACCGAAGTCCGCGAGGGCATCGAGGGCAACCTGTGCCGCTGCACCGGCTACCAGAACATCGTCCGCGCGGTGCAGCAGGCCGCCGGCGAGATGTCGTCCACCGCCGCCCCTGAGACCACCGGAGCGCAGGCATGACCGTCACCGAGGACCCGGCCACCCAGGCCGACGCACCGCAGAAGGAGGTCGGCAAGGCGCGCCGCCGCAAGGAGGACGCCCGCCTGATCACCGGGCGCACCACCTGGACCGACAACATGGTGCTGCCCGGGATGCTGCACCTGTCGGTCGTGCGCAGCCCGGTCGCCCACGCCCGCATCACCGGCGTCGACGTGTCCGCGGCGAAGGAGGCCCCGGGCGTCGTCACCGTCCTCACCGGCCGCGACCTCGCCGAGGAGCAGGGCTCCATCCCCTGCGCCTGGCCGGTGACGCCGGACATGGTCAACCCCGGGCACCCCTCGATCGCCGTCGACCAGGTCAACCACGTCGGTGAGGCGGTGGCGGTCATCGTCGCCCGCTCGCGCACCGCCGCGGCCGACGCCGTCGAGCTCGTCGACGTCGACTACGACCTGCTGCCGCCGGTGCTCGACATGGAGGAGGCCGTCCGCGAGGGCGCCGACCTCGTGCACGACTCGGCCGGCACCAACACCAGCTACCACTTCGTCTTCGACGCCGGCGAGGCCGGCACCGGCGGCGACACCGAGCAGGCCTTCGCCGACGCCGAGGTCGTCGTCAGCCGGCGGTTCGTCAACCAGCGGCTCATCCCGGCGTTCATGGAGCCGCGCTCGGTCGTCGTCCAGCCGCAGGGCGACAACTTCACGATGTGGTCGGCCACCCAGATCCCGCACGTGCTGCGCGTGATGCTGGCGATGGTGACCGGCATCCCCGAGCACAAGCTGCGCGTGGTGGCCCCCGACGTCGGCGGCGGCTTCGGCGGGAAGCTGCAGGTCAACCCCGAGGAGGTCCTCGCGCTGCTGGTGGCGCGCCGCCTCGGCAAGCCGGTCAAGTGGACCGAGACCCGCAGCGAGTCGCTCATGACCGCCCACCACGGCCGCGACCAGATCCAGTACATCGACATCGCCTCCACCCGGGAGGGCGAGGTCAAGGGCCTGCGGGTGCGGCTGCTCGCCGACATGGGCGCCTACCTGCGGCTGATCACCCCGGGCGTCCCGGCGCTGGGCGCGTTCATGTTCCCGGGCATCTACAAGTTCCCGGCCTACCGCTTCGAGTGCGACGGCGTCTTCACCAACAAGGTGCCCACCGACGCCTACCGCGGCGCCGGGCGGCCCGAGGCGACCTTCGCCGTCGAGCGGATCATGGACGAGCTCGCCGTCGAGCTCGGCATGGACCCGCTGGAGCTGCGCCGGAAGAACTGGATCCAGGCGCAGGAGTTCCCGTTCACCACGGTGGCCGGCCTGGAGTACGACAGCGGCGACTACGACTCGGCCACCGAGCAGGCGCTGGACCTGCTGGGCTACGCCGAGCTGCGCGAGGAGCAGCGGCGCCGGCGGGAGTCGAACGACCCGGTGCAGCTGGGCATCGGCTTCTCCACGTTCACCGAGATGTGCGGCCTGGCCCCGTCCCGGGTGCTCGGCTCGCTGTCCTACGGCGCCGGTGGCTGGGAGGCGGCCTCCATCCGGATGCTGCCCACCGGCAAGGTCGAGGTCGTCACCGGCTCGACGCCGCACGGCCAGGGCCACGAGACGGCGTGGAGCCAGCTGGTCGCCGACCAGCTGGGCGTGCCGTTCGAGGACGTCGAGGTCCTGCACGGCGACACCGCCGTCTCCCCCCGGGGCATGGACACCTACGGCTCGCGCTCGCTGGTCGTCGGCGGCACCGCGGTGGTCAAGGCGGCCGACAAGGTGATCGCCAAGGCCCGCAAGGTCGCCGCGCACCTGCTCGAGGCCAGCGAGGACGACCTCGACTTCTCCGGCGGGAAGTTCTCCGTCCGCGGGACGCCGGGGTCGGGTCTGTCCATCCAGGAGATCGCGCTCGCCGTCTTCGCCGCGCACGACTACCCCGACGACGTCGAGCCCTCGATCGACGCCGACGCGACCTTCGACCCGGTCAACTTCTCCTTCCCCCACGGCACGCACGTGTGCGCCATGGAGGTCGACACCGACACCGGGTTCGTCAAGATCCGCAAGTACGCCTGCGTGGACGACGTCGGCACCATCGTCAACCCGCTGATCGTCGAGGGGCAGGTCCACGGCGGCCTGGCCCAGGGCATCGCGCAGGCGCTGTACGAGGAGGCCGTCTACGACGCCGACGGCAACCTCACCACCGGCACCTTCGTCGACTACCTGGTGCCCTCGGCCGCCGACCTGCCGCACTTCGACACGGGCAACACCGTGCACGTGGCCCCGGGCAACCCGATCGGCGCCAAGGGCGTGGGCGAGGCCGGCTGCATCGCCAGCACCCCGGCGGTGGTCAACGCCGCGCTCGACGCCGTCCGGCACCTGGGCGTCAGCGACATCCGCATGCCGCTGACCCCCGAGCGGGTCTGGCGGGCGATCCACCAGGGCGGCGACGGCGGGGACCGGGCCACGGCCGGGACCAATGCCTACGGCGGCGCCCAGACCGAGACCACCGCCGGTGTCTCGACCCCGCAGTCGTCCCTCGGAGGTGACCGGTGATCCGCCGCAACGACCTTGGAGTGAAGCCGTGATCCCCTCTGCGTTCCAGTACGTCCGGCCGACGACGGTCGAGGAGGCCGTCCAGGCGGTCGCCGAGGGCGGCGAGGACGTCAAGATCATGGCCGGTGGCCAGTCGCTGATCCCGGTCATGCGGCTGCGGCTGGCGGCGCCGGAGACGGTGGTCGACCTCGGCCGCGTCGCCGAGCTCCGCGGCGTGCGGGAGGAGGGCGACCACCTGGTCATCGGCGCGATGACCACGCACGCCGAGGTGATCGCCGACCCGCTGATCGCCCGGTACGCGAAGCTGATCGCGGAGGCGACCGAGACGGTGGCCGACCGGCAGACCCGCCGCCGGGGCACCTTCGGCGGGGCGCTGGCGCACGCCGACCCGGCCGGTGACCTGGCGGCGGTGGCCCTGGCGCTGGACGCCGAGATGGTCGTCGCCGGCCCGTCCGGCCGGCGGACGGTGCCTGCGTCGGAGTTCTTCGTCGACTACCTCACGACCGCTCTCGACGAGGGGGAGATCCTCGTCGAGATCCGGGTGCCCAAGCTGGTCGGCGACTGGGGGGTGCGCTACGAGAAGCTCAACCGCGTGGCGCAGGCCTGGTCGATCGTCGCGGTCGCGGCCGCCGTCCGGCGGGAGGACGGACACATCGCCGAGGCGCGCATCGGGCTGACCAACATGGGCCCGACGCCGCTGCGCGCGTCGGCCACCGAGGCCGCCCTCGCCGGGGCCCCGGCGACGGCCGACGCGGTCGCGGCCGCGGCGCGGTCGGCCGCGGAGGGCACCAGCCCGAGCAGCGATCTCAACGCCCAGGCCGACTACCGCGAGCACCTCGCACAGGTGCTCACCCGCCGGGCGGTCACGGCGGCCGCGGGGCTGTAGTTTCGGTCCACCGCCCGGCACCGCCCGTTCCTCCCTCGGCCGGCCCGCCCCTCGGGGCGGACCGGCCGAGGCGTCATCCCACCCCGGAGGTCGCACCGTGCAGCTGGAGAACTCGTTCACCGTCCCCGTGCCCGTCGACGAGGCCTGGCGGGTGCTCCTCGACATCGAGCGCATCGCCCCGTGCATGCCCGGCGCGGCCCTGGACTCCGTCGAGGGCGACTCGTTCACCGGCCGGGTCAAGGTCAAGCTCGGACCGATCAACCTGACCTACCAGGGCAAGGCGTCCTTCGTGGAGAAGGACGAGGCCACGCACCGCGCCGTCATCGACGGCCGCGGCAAGGACCAGCGCGGCAACGGCACCGCGGCCGCGCTCATCACCGCCAAACTCAAGGGCGAGGGGGACTCGACCCGGGTCGACGTCCTCACCGACCTCAACATCACCGGCCGGCCGGCCCAGTTCGGCCGCGGCGTGATGACCGACGTCGGCAACAAGCTGCTCGGCCAGTTCGCCGACAAGCTCGCCGCCCAGCTGGGTGAGGGCGACCCGCAGGGCGACGCGGCGCGGGCCGACGCCGCGTCCTCGACCGCCGCGTCCTCGACCGCCGCGACCGCCACCGGCGTCGCCGAGGAGGTCGCCGCCTCCGTCGAGCAGACCCCCGGCGACAACGCCGTCGCCGAGGCGGTGCGCAAGGCCGGGACGGCGGCCCGGGAGGCCGCGGCGTCCGCCACCGACGGAGCCGGCACGGCCCCGGCGGCCGCGGGCACCGGCGCGACCGACACCGTCTCGATCTCCGCGGTGGGCGCCACCGACACCGCGCCCGTCCCCGCCGTGGGCGACGCGGCCGCGGGGGCGACCGACACCACGCCGGCCCTCAGCCCGGTCGGCGGCGCACCCAGCCCCCCGCCGTCCGGTCCCACCGCGCCGCCCACCCGCCCGGCCACGGGCGCGCCGCCGCGCAGCACGCCGTCCACCGTGCGGCAGCCGGCGGAGGAGCCGGAGCCGATCGACCTGCTCGAGGTCGCCGGCGGCGCGGCCATGGCCCGCTTCGCCGCCCCGGCCGCCGGGGTGGCCGCGGTGCTGCTGCTGATCACCCTCGTGGTCCGGCGCCGCCGCCGGCGCTGAGTCCTCGCCGCCGGCGCTGAGTCCTCGCCGCCGGCGCTGAGTCCTCGCCGCCGGCGGTGCGGGATCGCCGTGGTCACCGCGGGAGCGAGGCCGCGGCCAGCTCGTCCAGCCAGGTCACCGCCGCCGCGGCCACCGCTGCGGGGGCCCTCGACAGCGCGTGGTCGCCCGGGACGGCCACCACCGAGGCGCCGGGCACCCCGGTGAGGGCCGCCTCGACCTCCGCCGGGCGGCCGTGCGCGTCGGTCCCGCCCTGGACGACGGCCAGCGGCACCCCGGCCGCGGCCAGCTCGTGCGCGCGGCTGCGCTCGGGGCGGCCCGGCGGGTGCAGCGGGAAGGCCAGCGCGAGGACGCCGTCGGCACCCTGACCGGCCGCCGTCCGGCAGGCCACCCGGGCGCCGGCGCTGCGGCCGCCGAGCACCAGCGGGCCGGACAGCTCGGGGCGCAGCGCCGCGAGCACCGCCGTCCAGGCGGTGTCCAGGCGCGGCGGCGCCGGGGCGATCCGCCTCCCGGCCACCCGCCACGGCTGCTCGACGCGCAGCACCCGCCAGCCGGCCGCGGCCGCGGCGGCGGTCACGGCGGTCAGGTCGGCCGAGGTGACGCCCCCGCCGGCGCCGTGGCCGAGCACGAGCGTGCCGCGGGGGTCGCCGTCCGGGTCGTCGCGGTGGACGCCGGCCGGCCCGAGCGGGGTCGGGACGAGCCTCACTCCGGGAGCGCGAGCAGCGCCTCCACCGCCCCGGCCAGGTCACCGGCGACGACGGCCGGCGCCGGGTAGGCCGGCGGGTAGACGCGCTCGGCGCGGGGGAACCAGGCGCCGGTGAGGCCGGCCTGCTCCGCGCCCAGGACGTCCCAGCCGTGCGCGGCGACCAGCGCCATCCGGTCCGGGGCGACCCCGCAGGCGCCGGCGGCCCACAGGTAGGCCGCGCGGGAGGGCTTCCACGTCCGCACGGTCTCGCTGGTCAGCGTGCGCTCGACCAGCGGCGTGATCCCGCCGCGCTCCAGCCCCGCCTCGGCCACCCCGGGCGAGCCGTGCGTGAGCGTCACCACGCGGACCCCGGCCGAGACCAGCCGGCGCAGCGCGGGCTCGACGTCGGGGTGCGGCGAGAGCTCGAGGAAGGCGTCGGCCACCCGGCCCCGGTCGTCGTCGGCGAGGTCGGTGAGCTGGGCGAGCGCGGTCTCGAACGCGGCGCGGAAGGGCAGCCAGGTGCCGGCCACCGTGGCGGCGAACCCGGTCTGCAGGGTGCGCCCGAAGACGGTGGGCAGCAGGTGCGACGGCAGGCCGAGCTCGACCATCGCCGCCTGCACGGGCGCGAGGTCGAGCAGCGTCTCGTTGACGTCGAAGGCGACGACGTCGGGACGGCGGGCGCTCACGCGGCCTCCTCGCTGGCGCTCGTCAGCCGCGTTCGCGGCGCTGCCGTGTGCATCGGTGAGCTCGCGAGCTCGCTCACGCGGCCTCCTCGCTGGCGCTCGTCAGCCGCGTTCGCGGCGCTGCCGTGTGCATCGGTGAGCTCGCGAGCTCGCTCACGCGGCCGGCCGGTCGCTGCCGGCGTCCTCGGCGCGCCCCGCGGTGGTGCGCCGGCGGCGGTGGTGGCGCACGTCCTTGGCCCGCTTGTAGACCAGGTAGCCGATGCCGAGGGCGAAGGCCGCGACCACGACGTAGTCGAGGTAGTGCAGGTTGTCCTGCAGGAAGTCGCCGGCCAGGACGCCGAGGGTGACCAGGACGCTGTTCCAGATCAGGCTGCCGGCGGCGGAGTAGACGACGAACTGCAGGATCGGCATCCGTACGACGCCTGCGGGCACGGAGATGAAGCTGCGCACGATCGGCACCATGCGGCCGAAGAACACCGCCGAGCGGCCGTGCCGCTCGAACCAGGCGAAGGTCCGGTCGACGTCGGCGGTCTCCACCAGCGGCAGCCGGTCGAGGAAGGCGTGCGAGCGGCGCGGGCCGAGCGCGCGGCCGACGTAGTAGAAGAACAGCGCGCCCAGGATCGAGCCGACGGTGGCGCAGGCGATGACCGCGACCACGTTGAGCTGGCCGTCGTTGATGAGGATCCCGGCCAGGCCGAGGACGGCCTCGCTGGGGATCGGCGGGATGACCGTCTCGAGCAGGATGCTGAACCCCACGCCGACGGGCCCCAGCTTCTCGACGAGGTCGAGCAGGAAGCCGGTGATCCCGCCCTGGTCGGAAGCGGCCGCGGCGGCGAGGAACGACATGGCCTCCACGGTAAGGGGGGCTCCTGGAGGCCGCCTGGACGTCGACCGGACGCGCGGGGCCGCTGGGGCTAGCGTGCCGCCATGCGCCAGCGACTCACCGCCCGGGCCGTCGTGGTGGGGGACCGGGCGGGCACCGTGGTCCCCGACGCCGTCGTCGACGTCGACGACGGGCGGGTCGCCTGGGTGGGGGCGGCCGCCGACGCCCCGCCGGCCGGGGACGCCGAGGTCGTGGCGCTGCCGGGGCTGCTCGCGCCGGGGCTGGTCGACGCCCACTCGCACGCGCCGATGGTGCTGTTCCGCGGCCAGGGCGAGGGCCTGCCGCTGGACCGCTGGCTGCGCGAGGTCATGTGGCCGCGGGAGGCGCGGCTGGCGCCCGACGACGTCGAGGTCGCCATGACCGCGGCGTCGGCGGAGCTGCTGCGCGGCGGGGTCACCACGAGCGTGGAGATGTACTTCTCCCCGGAGCGGATCGCCGCCGCGGTCGGCGCCACCGGCGCCCGCGCGCTGATCGCGGCGCCCATGGTGCCGCTGCCGGGCATGCCGCCGCTGGAGGAGCAGATGGCCGCGGCCGTCGACCTGGCCGCCGGCGTCCCCGGCGACGGCACCGTCGAGTACGGCCTGGGCCCGCACGCGGCCTACACCGTGCCGCTGCCCCTGCTGCGCCGGGCCGCCGAGCTCGCGCGCGAGCACGGCCTGCTGCTGCACCTGCACGTGGCCGAGACCGCCAGCGAGGGCGCCGACCTGCTGGCCGCGCACGGGCTGTCGGTGCCGGCGCTGCTGGCCGCGCACGACGTCCTGGGCGGGCGGGTGCTGGCCGCGCACTGCGTGCACGTGGACGACGGCGACCTGGAGCTGTTCGCCGAGTACGACGTCGCCGTCGCGCACTGCCCGGCCAGCAACGCCAAGCTCGCCAGCGGGGTCGCGCCGGTGCGGGACATGCTCGACCGGCGCATCCGGGTCGGCCTGGGCACCGACGGGCCGGCGTCCAACGACGGGCTGGACCTGCTGGCCGACGTCCGCCTGGCCGCCCAGCTCGCCCGGCTGCGCGGGTCGTCGGCGACAGCGCTGACCGCCGCCGAGGCGTTCTGGCTGGCCACCGGCGGCGCGGCCGACGCGATCGGCCGCCCGGACCTCGGCCAGGTCGAGGCGGGGCGGCGGGCCGACCTGGTGCACGTCGACACCCGCGACCTCGGCTTCGAGCCGGTCGGCGACGCCGCCGACTGGCTGACCCACCTGGTCTGGTCCGGCGTCTCCCGGCTGGTCCGCGACGTGTGGGTGGGCGGCCGGCAGGTGGTCGCCGACGGCGCGGTCACCACGGTCGACGTCGGGGCACTGCGGACCGAGGTGGCGCAGCGCGCCGCCCGCCTGGCCCACTGAGCGGCGCCGGCGACGATCAGGTGACCTGATCGTCGCGTGTCCTCCCGCACGGTGGGCGGTGAGGGAGGACGCGCTGCGGTGAGGGAGGACGCGCCGCGGTGCGGGAGGACGCCGAGCCGGGACCCCGGCGTCCTCAACCAGGTGGTTGACGAGGACCGACGCACCGCCCTATCCTCTTCATCAACCAGGTGGTTGAACGAGGAGGCCGCAGGTGGTGGCGGATCCGCTCTCGCGGGTGTTCTCGGCGCTGGCCGACCCGACCCGGCGCGACATCGTCGCCCGGCTGGCCGTCGGGGACGCGACGGTCGGGGAGCTCGCCGCCCCCTACGACGTGACCGTGCAGGCGGTGTCCAAGCACCTGCGGGTGCTCGAGGACGCCGGCCTGGTCAGCCGCAGCCGGGAGGCCCAGCGCCGCCCGGTGCACCTGGAGGCGGAGGTGTTCGACCTCATGACCGCCTGGATCGAGCGCTACCGGCGCCAGGCCGAGGAGCGCTACCGCCGCCTCGACGACGTCCTCCGGTCCGTGCCGGACGACGACCCACCACCGCAGGGAGGGAACCCGTCATGACCACCAGCACGCGTCGGACGCAGATCGCCGCCGATCCCGAGGTCCCGCTCATCCGCATCACCCGGGAGTTCGACGCCCCGCGGTCCAAGGTCTTCCGCGCGCACACCGACCCCGACCTGCTCGTGCAGTGGCTCGGCCCGCGCGGGGTGGAGATGCGCATCGACTCCTACGACTGCCGCACCGGCGGCTCCTACCGGTACGTGCACAGCGACGCGAACGGCGAGTACGCCTTCCGCGGCTGCTTCCACGAGGTCCGCCCCGACGAGCTCATCGTGCAGACGTTCACCTTCGAGGGGATGCCCGACGGCGTCGCCCTGGAGAAGCTCGTGCTCACCGACCTCGGCGACGGCCGCACCCGGCTCACCGCCACCTCGCTGTGCGACTCCTTCGCCCAGCGGGACGCGATGCTGGCCAGCGGCATGGAGGTCGGCGTCGTCGAGGGCTACGAGCGCCTCGACGAGGTCCTGGCCCGCTGAGGGGTCAGGCGCGCAGCGAGATCGTCTCCCCGCGCTGCACCACCCGCACCTCCCCGGGCGCCCGCCGCTGGGCGACCTCCCGCACGAAGTCGCCCAGCGGCGAGGCGAACCGGTCGTAGTCGTCGAAGTGCACGGGCACGGTGACCGGCGGCTTCAGCAGCTCCACCAGGTCGGCGCCCTGCCGGCCGTCCATCGTCACGGTGACGCCGAGCGCCTTCGTCCCGCCCAGGTGCGGCACGAGGACGTCGAGCGGGCCGCAGCGCTGCAGCACCTCGGCGAGGTAGGGGCGGAACAGCGTGTCGCCGGTGACGTACCCGCGCCAGGTCACCTGGCCGGCCCGCTCGAGCTCCAGCACGCTGCCCATGACCGGGGGCAGCACCCGCGCCAGCAGCCCGGGCCCGTGCTCGCCGGGCACCGAGGTGATCCGCAGCGTCTCCTCACCGCGGGCCACCTCGTGCACCTGCCACGGCCGCAGGTCCGCCGTCGCGGAGAAGCCGCGGGACGACAGCGTCCGGGCCGCGGCCTGCGTGGTGACGATCGGCGTGGCCTCGTCGATCGTGGCGTAGGCGATCCGGTCCCAGTGGTCGCCGTGCAGGTGCGAGAGCAGGACGGCGTCGAGGTCGGGCAGGTCGGCGGGCAGGATCGCCGGGTCGGTCAGGCGCTTGGCGAACAGCCCCTTGCCCAGGTAGACCCGCTGCCCCCGGCGCACGAAGTTCGGGTCGGTGAGCAGGGTGAACCCGCCCAGCCGCAACAGCGTCGTCGCGTTGCCGCCGAAGGTGAGCGTGACGTCGTCGGTGCTGTCCGGGCCGGTCATGCGCGCCCCCTACCCCGCGGTCCGCGCGGTCAGGCGCGGCGGCGGACGACGGCCACCAGCGCGACCGTGACGGCGGTGAGCAGCAGCGGGTGGAGGAACGCGAGCACCTCCAGGCCGTCGCCCCACCCGGAGGAGCGGTACCGCGCCACACAGACCGCCGCCGCGACGACCTGCGGCCCCACCAGCGCGAGGGTCGGCGCGCGCGCCGCCGCGGGCCGCCGGCGGGCGGTGAGCGCGGGCACCGGCGCCAGGGCGAACGCCAGCCACCACCAGCCGCTGACGAACTCGGTCCGGTAGGAGTCCCCGCCCAGGTGCACGACGCCGCGCGCGGTGACCAGCGCCAGGACGGCGACCGCCGTCGACAGGGCGAGCAGGACCAGCGCGACGGCGAGGTCGGCGCAGGCCCGGGTCGGGGACACGCCGCGATGCTGGCACGGCCGCCGTGCGCCGCCGCGGAAGTGCACGCGGGCGGAGAAGCGGTGGCTGGTAGACAGGGCCGGTGTCCGGATCCCGCGACGTGGACGACTCCTTCCTCTCGCTCCCCCTGTCCGCGCTCACCGAGGCGGCGCTGACCCGCGCGGTCGACCTCGGCTGCGAGCACGCCGACCTGCGGGTGGAGCGGATCCGCACCCAGTCGATCAGTCTGCGCGACGCCCGCCTCGAGGCGCTCACCGACGGCGAGGACCTCGGCCTGGCCGTCCGCGTGGTGCACGAGGGCACGTGGGGCTTCGCCGCGGGCGTCGTCCTCACCGCGGCCGAGGCGGTGCGGCTGGCCGAGCAGGCGGTCGCCGTGGCGAAGGTGTCGGCGGCCGTCGCGAGCGACCGGGTGGAGCTGGCGCCCGAGCCCGCGTACCCCGACGGCACCTGGGTGTCGGCCTACGACGTCGACCCCTTCGACGTGCCCGACGCGGAGAAGACCGCGCTGCTCACCGAGTGGTCGGAGCGGCTGCTGGCCGCCGACGGCGTCGAGCACGTGCAGTCCGGGTGCGTGCACGTCAAGGAGCAGAAGTACTACGCCGACACCGCCGGCACCCGCACCCGCCAGCAGCGGGTGCGCATCCACCCGGAGTTCACCGCGCTCACCGTCGACCGCACCAGCGGCGCGTTCGAGAGCATGCGCACCCTCGCCCCGCCGGTCGGCCGCGGCTGGGAGTACCTCACCGGCGGGCACTGGGACTGGGACGGCGAGCTGGCGCAGGTGCCGGAGCTGCTGCGGGAGAAGACCAAGGCGCCCTCGGTGGAGCCCGGCCGCTACGACCTCGTCGTCGACCCGTCGAACCTGTGGCTGGTCATCCACGAGTCGGTCGGCCACGCCACCGAGCTCGACCGGGCGCTCGGCTACGAGGCCGCCTACGCCGGGACGTCGTTCGCCACCGTGGACAAGCTCGGCAGCCTGCGGTACGGCTCGGAGCTCATGCACGTGACCGGCGACCGGGTGGACGAGCACGGCCTGTCGACCGTCGGCTGGGACGACGAGGGCGTCGCCGCCCAGCGGTGGGACATCGTGCGCGACGGCGTGCTGGTGGGCTACCAGGTCGACCGCAACACCGCCCGGCTCGGCGGCATGGCGCGCTCCAACGGCTGCGCGTTCGCCGACTCGCCGCGGCACGTGCCGGTGCAGCGGATGGCCAACGTGTCGCTGCAGCCGGCACCCGACGGCCCCGACCTGGCCGGGCTGATCGGCGGGGTGGAGCGCGGCATCTACGTCGTCGGCGACAAGAGCTGGTCGATCGACATGCAGCGCTACAACTTCCAGTTCACCGGCCAGCGCTTCTACCGCATCGAGGGCGGCCGGCTGGCCGGGCAGCTGCGCGACGTCGCCTACCAGGCGACGACGACGGACTTCTGGGGCTCGATGCGCGCGATCGGCGGCCCCTCCACCCACCGCCTCGGCGGGGCGTTCAACTGCGGCAAGGCCCAGCCCGGGCAGGTCGCGCCGGTGAGCCACGGCTGCCCGGCGGCGCTGTTCGAGGGCGTGAGCATCCTCAACACGGTCCAGGAGGGCGGGCGATGAGCCGGCTGACGGCACAGCAGCTGGTCGAGCAGGTCCTGGCGGCCTCGACCGCTGACGGCTGCGTCGCCTACGTCGTCGAGAGCACCGAGGCCAACCTGCGGTGGGCGTCGAACAGCCTGACCACCAACGGGGCGATGCGCTCGCGGCAGGTCGTCGTCGTCTCCTTCGTCGACGGCGGCGCCGGGACGGCGGCCGGCACGGTCGCGCGGACGGGGACGCCGGACGTCGCCGCGCTGGTGGCCGCCAGTGAGCGGGCCGCCCGCGACGCCGGGCCGGCCGAGGACGCCGTCCCGCTGCTGGGCGAGGCGCCGCCGGGGGTGGGGGACTGGGACGCCGACCCGGCCGAGACCTCCATCGAGGTGTTCGCCGAGTTCGCGCCGGCGTTGGGGGAGGCGTTCGGCGCCGCGCGCGACCGGGGTGACCTGCTGTTCGGCTACGCCGAGCACTCGCTGACCACGACCTACCTGGGCACCTCGACCGGGCTGCGGCTGCGGCACGACCAGCCGACCGGCCGGGTGGAGCTCAACGGCAAGAGCACCGACTTCTCCCGCTCGGTGTGGGCCGGGGTGGGCACCCGCGACTTCCGCGACGTCTCGGTGGCCGGCCTCGCCGCCGAGGTCGAGCGCAAGCTGGGCTGGTCGCGGCGGCGGGTCGACCTGCCGGCGGGCCGCCACGAGACGCTGCTGCCGCCCTCGGCGGTCAGCGACCTGATGCTCTACGCCTACTGGACCATGGAGGCCCGCGACGCCGACGAGGGCCGCAACGTCTACGCGCGCGCCGGCGGCGGCAACCGCATCGGCGACCGGCTGGCCGCACTGCCGCTCACGCTGCGCAGCGACCCGGCCGCCCCGGGCCTGGAGACCGCGCCGTTCCAGGTCGTGGGTGCCTCGTCGGGGTCGGCGAGCGTGTTCGACAACGGCATGGCGACCCCGGCGGTCGACTGGATCTCCGGCGGCGTCCTCACCAACCTGATCCGGCCGCGGGCGTGGGCGCTCAAGACCACCGCGCCGGCCGTGGCCGCCGTCGACAACCTCGTCCTGGAGGCGCCGGAGGCGACGGCCACGCAGGACGAGATGGTCGCCGCCACCGACCGCGGGCTGCTGCTCACCACGCTCTGGTACATCCGCGAGGTCGACCCGCAGACGCTGCTGCTCACCGGCCTGACCCGCGACGGCGTGTTCCTCGTCGAGGGCGGGGAGGTGACCGGCGCGGTGAACAACTTCCGGTGGAACGAGTCGCCGGTGGACCTGCTGGCGCGGATCACCGAGGTCGGCCGGACCGAGCGGACGCTGCCGCGCGAGTGGAACGACTGGTTCACCCGCGCCGCGATGCCGCCGGTGCGGGTGCCGGACTTCAACATGAGCTCGGTGTCGCCCGCCAGCTGAGGACGGCGGCCGCTCGGGACGAGCCAGTGCGGCCGTTCCTCGCGCAGTGCCGGCGCTGTAGTGCCCGCACCGCGCGAGGAACTCCGGCAAGGCGCCGGATCGGCGGCCGATCGGGTCTACAGGACCCTCGGTCGTGGCCGATGCAGACGGTGGACCTGCGGGCGGCTCGATCGGAGGGCGATGGTGCAGGTGGTCGCTGACGGGGCCCCTCCGCTCAACCACCCGTTGCCGCCGCTGGACGAGCTCCTGGTCGGGCTCGGCGCGTTCGTGCTCGTGTGGATCGTCTGGTTCTGGTTCCAGGACCGGTGTTCGCCCACCCCGTGCCGGCGGTCAGGCGTCGGGGACGGCGAGGTGGTGGGGGTTGGCCACCCGCAGCCGGTCGCGCACGCCCTCGCGGACGGCGTCGACCACGGCGTCCCAGCGGTCGTCGCGCGTGCCGTCGGCGATCGCCCCGGACAGCGCGGCGTCGTCGGCGAGCTCCAGGCCGGCCAGCCGGGCCCGCCGCCGCGCCCGCGCGCCGTCGCCGAGCAGCAGCTCGCGGCGCACCGTGGCGACCACGTTGGCCGCCACCTGCGCGTGGAACGACGTCCGCCCCTCGGTGGCCGCCCGCACCTCGCCGGCCAGGAAGTCCCCGACGGCGGCGGCGAGCTCGGCCGCGGTGGGCCGGCCGAAGAGCAGGTCGTCGTCCGGGTCGGCCGGGTCCTCGGGCGCGCCGGCGTCAGGGGTGTCGAGGCCGAGGGAGAGCAGGACGTCGAACTCCTGCTCGGCGGCGCGGCGGCCGATCGCGGCCAGCTCCACCGACGGCTCGGCGCCCGAGAGGTGCCGCTCGGTCATCGCCCGGCACATCAGGCCCCACTGGACGGTGCCGTAGAGCTCCCACCAGTGCAGCTCGGCCGCCGTCGGCCGCCAGCCGGCGACCGCGGCGTAGCTGTCGAGCAGGTCCTCCCGGGTGCCGACCCCGGCGGCGGGCAGCCGGGAGCCGAAGCGCCAGACCTTGGCGCAGCACCAGCCGAGGTCCTCCAGCGGGTCGCCGCGGTGCACCAGCTCCCAGTCGAGGACGGCGCGCAGCCCGTCGGGGCCGACCATGAGGTTGCCCAGCCGGAAGTCGCCGTGCACCAGCGCTGGTCCCCGCGGCGGCGGGCGGTGCTCGCGCAGCCGGCGCAGGCCCAGCGCCAGCCCGGGCGGGGGCGGCCCGCCGGTGAGGAAGGTCGCGGTCAGCCGCTCGAGCGGGTCGCCGATGGCCGGGACCACGGCCAGGGTGTCGAGGGGGGCGGCGTGCAGCCGGGCGAGGACGGCGCCCAGCTCCCGGGCCAGCCCCGCCCGCGCGCCCGCGTAGGCCTCGTCCCGCAGCAGGCGGCGCGGGATCGTCTCGCCGTCCACCCGGCCCATGAGCAGGTGCTCCGCCGGCAGGCCGTCCTCCCCGGTGCCGACGTCGACCAGCTCGGGCACCGGCACCCCCGCCCGCGCGGCCGCGGCGATCGCCTCGGCCTCCACCGCCAGCGGGGCGCCGCCGGTGCCGGCGCCGCCGCGCAGCACCAGGTCACGGCGCCCCGAGGGGTCCACCGCGGTGAGGGCCCAGGTCTCGCGGTTGGCCCCGCCGGTGAGCCGGGTCAGGCCCTCGACGGTCACCGGCCGGCCGGTGAGCCGGGTCAGCCGCCGGGCGAGGGCGCTCGCCGGCCCCTCGGTCACCGCAGGAAGCCGAACAGCTGCCCGGCCACCCGCCGCATCTGGATCTCCTCGCTGCCCTCGGTGATCCGGTAGCGGCGGTGGTGGCGGTAGATGTGCTCGAAGGGCAGGTGGCGGGAGTAGCCCATGCCGCCGTGCACCTGCATCGCGCGGTCGGCGGCGTCGCAGACCAGCCGGTTGCCGCGGTAGTTGCACATGGAGACGCGGTGGCCGATGGTCACCGCCGGCTCGCCGCGGGCGGTCAGCTCGTCGAGGTCGGCCGCGGTGGCGCGGATGAGCGTGCGCACCAGCTCGGCCTCGGTGTGCAGCTCGACCAGCGGCCACTGGATCGCCTGCCGCTCGGCCAGCGGCCGGCCGAAGGTGGACCGCTGCCGGGCGTACTCGACCGAGCGGTCGATGCAGAACTGGGCGGCGCCGACGCCGGAGGCCGCCTGGCGGATCCGGTTCTCGTGCACGAAGGTCTGCGCGACGGCCAGCCCCTCGCCCTCCGCGCCGAGCACCGCCGAGCGCGGCACCCGGACGCCGTCGAGCACGACCTCGCCGTGGTCGGTGGGCATGTTGAGCGTCCACCAGAAGTGCGGCACCGACAGGCCCGGCGCGTCGATCGGCACCAGCAGGGCGCTGATCCCGCGGGCCTCGCCCGGGCGGCCCGAGGTGCGGGCGAAGACCAGCAGGTGGGTGCCGGTGTGCACGCCGGTGATCCAGCGCTTGCGGCCGGTGATCACCCAGTCGCCGCCGTCGCGCTCCGCGCGGGTGTCCATCCAGGTGGCGTCGCTGCCGTGGTCGGGCTCGGTGAGCGCGAAGGACATCCGCCGCTCGCCGGTCACCAGCGCCTCGACGAACTCCTCGCGCTGCTCGGCGCTGCCGAACAGGTGCAGCAGGTGCGGCACGACGAGGTTGCCGACGACGCTGTGCTCGTTCTGCAGGTCGTTGTGCAGGCCCAGCCCGCGGTGGGCGAGGTGCTCGCGGATCACGGCCATGTCCACGTTGCCGCCGTCCCGGCCGCCGAGCTCGGCCGGCAGCGAGTAGCGCAGCCAGCCGGCGGCGTCGGCGCGGCGGCGCACCTCGGCCAGCAGCTCCTCCCACTCCGCGCGCGGCACGCCGCCGGCCTCGACGTCGGTGCGGGCGAACTCGCGGCGGTGGTCGAAGAACCTGACGTTGTCGTCCTGCTGCTCGAGCGGGTCGATCTCGGCCGCGACGAAGGCGTCGAGCTCGTCGAGCAGCGCGGTCAGCCGGGCGGGCAGCGCCGAGCCGGTGACCTCGGCGCCGGAGGCGGGCTGGTCGAGCGTGGTCATGCGACCTCCTGTCCGACCGCGGTGCCGGGTGGGCTCGACCATGGCAGCGCCGGCACTTGACGTCAACGTCGACCGGGTGCGGAGGACGGGACGGACCGGTCCGCCTCTCGGCGGAGCCCTCGGCCGTGTCGGTGCCGGGCCGCCGGACGACGCGCCCGGCGGCGTTGACAGCGGACCGGCTCCGCCCGTTGACTGCCCGACGTTGACGTCAGCGTCACGACCGCACCGCGGCGGACGACCGGTCCGCGCCCGGAGCACCTCCGAGGGGACGGCGACCGATGCGCATCGGCATGCGGGTGCAGTACAGCGGCGGCTTCCGCGAGGCGGCCCGGGAGATCGGCGAGCTGGAGAAGGCCGGCCTGGACGTGGTGTCCATCGCCGAGGCCTACAGCTTCGACGCCGTCAGCCAGCTCGGGTACCTCGCGGCGGTCACCGAGCGCATGGAGCTGACCAGCGGCATCCTCCAGGCCCTCACCCGCACCCCCACGCTGACCGCGATGACGGCGGCGGGCCTGGACTTCGTCTCCGACGGCCGGTTCACCCTGGGCCTCGGCGCCAGCGGCCCGCAGGTGGTCGAGGGCTTCCACGGCGTCCGCTACGACGCGCCGCTGGGGCGGCTGCGGGAGATCGTCGAGGTCTGCCGGATGGTCTGGCGCCGCGAGCGCGTGGTGTACGAGGGGAAGCACTACGCGATCCCGCTCCCCGCCGACCAGGGCACCGGCCTGGGCAAGCCGCTCAAGCTGATCAACACCCCGGTGCGGGAGCGGATCCCGATCACGCTCGCCTCGATCGGCCCCAGGAACGTCGAGATGACCGCGGAGATCGCCGAGGGCTGGGAGCCGATCTTCTTCGTCCCCGAGCGGGCGGCCGAGATCTGGGGCCCGTCCCTGGAGGCCGGGCGGGCGAAGCGGGACCCGGCGCTGGGGCCGCTCGACGTCCGCGTCGGCGTCCCGTGTGCGATCGGGGAGGGCCTCGAGCACGTCCGGGAGCGGTCCCGGGCCGACCTGGCGCTCTACATCGGCGGCATGGGTGCCCGCGGCAAGAACTTCTACAACGAGCTGACCGTCCGCTACGGCTTCGCCGAGGCCGCCGCCACCGTCCAGGACCTCTACCTGTCCGGGCGCAAGGAGGAGGCCGCCGCGGCCGTGCCGGCCGAGATGGTCGAGGCCACCTCGCTGGTCGGTCCCCGCGGCTGGGTGGCCGAGCGGCTGGCGGCGCTGCGGGACGCCGGCGTCACCACGCTGATGACCTCCCTGGTGCAGCCCGACCCGGCCGACCGGCTGCGCACCGTCGAGCAGCTCAAGCAGCTGGCGGCCGACCTGTGAGCCCCGACGGCGCCCCGCCGGTCGCGCTCACCCGGGACGGCGACGTCGCGACGCTGACCCTGGCCAACCCGCGGCGGAAGAACGCGATGACGCCCGAGGCCTGGCGCCTGCTGGGCGAGGTCCTCGTCGAGGTGGCCCGCTCCGACGCCCGGGTGCTGGTGGTGACCGGTGCGGGCACCGACTTCTGCGCCGGCGCCGACCTCTCCGCCGACCTCTCCGCCGACAGCGACCGGCCGCGGGCCCCGATGGCCGGCATGGCCGTGGTGAACGCCGCCTGCCTGGCGCTGCACCGCCTGCCGGTACCGACGATCGCCCGGGTCGACGGCGTGGCGGTGGGCGCGGGCATGAACCTGGCGCTGGGCTGCGACTTCGTCATCGCGAGCGACCGGGCCCGGTTCTCCGAGATCTTCGTGCGCCGCGGCCTGTCGGTGGACTTCGGCGGCTCGTGGCTGCTGCCCCGGCTGGTCGGCCTGCGGCGGGCCATGGAGCTGGTGCTGCTCGGCGAGGTCGTCGACGCCGCCGAGGCGCTGGAGGCCGGGCTGCTGCGCGCGGTCGTGCCACCGGACGGGCTCGACGCCACGGTCGCGGCCCTGGCCGCCCGGCTGGCCGCCGGCCCACCGGTGGCGGTGCGGCAGTCCAAGCGGATGCTCACCGACTCCTTCGAGGTCGGGCTGGAGCGCGCGCTCGAGGACGAGGCGCGCAGCCAGCAGGTCAACGTCGGCACCGACGACTTCGCCGAGGCCGTCGCCGCCTTCCGCGGCAAGCGCGAGCCGCGCTTCACCGGCCGCTGAGACACCCCACCCGCCGACGGAGACGCCCGTGACCACCCCCCTGCGCCTGGAGCACCCGGAGCCCGGGATCGCGGTGCTCACCCTCGACCGGCCCGAGCGGCTCAACGCCCTCTCCCCGGACCTGCTGCTGGAGCTGCACGCCACCCTCGACCGACTGGCCGGCGACCCGTCGGTGCGGGTGCTGGTGCTCACCGGCGCCGGCCGCGGCTTCTGCGCGGGGCTCGACCTCACCGCCTACGACATGGGCGGCACCGACCGCCGGGGCGAGGCCGACAGCCCGCAGCGCCGGCTGGCGCTGCAGAAGCACATCGCCGCGCTGGTGCCCAAGCTGCGGGCGCTGCCGCAGGTGGTGGTCGCCGCGGTCAACGGCCCGGCGGCCGGCGGGGGACTGGCGCTGGCGCTGGCCTCCGACGTCCGGATCGCGGCGGCCGGCGCCCGGTTCGGCGTCGCCTTCGTCCGCATCGGCCTCTCCGGCTGCGACATCGGCGTCAGCTGGCTGCTGCCGCGGCTGGTCGGGGCGTCCCGGGCCTTCGAGATGCTGCTGACCGGCCGGGTCGTCGACGCCGCCGAGGCCGACCGCACCGGCCTGGTCAGCCGCGTCGTCCCCGACGGCGAGGTGCTCGACGCCGCGCTGGAGACCGCCCGGGCGGTGCTGGCCAACTCGCCGATGGGCGTGCGCATGACCAAGGAGGTCATGTGGAGCCAGCTCGAGGTGGGCAGCCTGCAGGCGGGTATCGACCTGGAGAACCGCACGCAGATCCTCACCACCTACACCCGCGACGCCGACGAGGCCGCCCTCGCCTTCCGCGGCCGCCGCGACCCCGTCTTCCGCGATGCCTGACCGAGCTGCCTGACCGAGCTGCCTGAGAGACCCCCGGAGGTCACCGTGACCACCACCGCTCCCGCCACCCACCGCGAGCTGGTGGCCGAGACCGCCCGCCGCGTCGTCGCCGAGCACCCGCCGGCGTCCACCCCGTGGGCGGAGTTCCTCGGCGCCTGCTTCGACGCCGGTCTGGCGTGGGTGCACTTCCCCCGCGGTTCGGGCGGGCTCGGCGTCGAGGCCGGCCTGCAGGACCTCGCCGACTCGATCCTGCAGGGCGCCGGGGGGCCGGTGCCCTTCGCGCTCAACCCCATCGGCTACGGCATGGCCGCGCCCACCGTCGTCGAGCACGCCCGGCCCGAGGTCGCCGCGCAGCTGCTGCGCCCGTTGGCCACCTGCGAGGAGCTGTGGTGCCAGCTGTTCAGCGAGCCGGGCGCCGGCTCCGACCTCGCCGGGCTGGCCACCCGCGCGGTCCTCGACGGCGACACCTGGGTGGTCGAGGGGCAGAAGGTGTGGACCAGCCTCGCCCACCGGGCCCGCCGCGCGCTGCTGCTCGCCCGCACCGACCCCGACGTCCCCAAGCACCGCGGGCTGACCTACTTCGTGCTGGACATGACCGACCCCGGCGTCGAGGTCCGCCCGCTGCGCCAGATGACCGGCGCCGCGGAGTTCAACGAGGTGCACCTCGACGGCGCCCGCATCCCCGACGCCCACCGGCTCGGCGGCGTCGGCGAGGGCTGGCGGGTCGCGATGACCACGCTGATGAACGAGCGGCGCGCCATCGGCGGCGGCAGCAGCCGGCGGGGGAGCGGCAGCATCGGCACGGCGCTGCGGCTGTGGCGCGAGCGGCCCGACCTGCGCACCCCGGCGCTGCGTGAGCGGCTCACCGCGCTGTTCGCGCAGGCCGACGCCGCCCGGCTCACCGGCGAGCGGCAGCGGGTGGAGAGCGGCGACCGGCCGGTCGGGCCCGAGGGCAGCATCGGGAAGCTGGTCGGCGCCGAGCTCAACCAGGCCGTCCACGACTTCTGCATGGACCTGCTCGGCATCGAGGCCACCCTCTACGGCTCCTACGACCCGCCCGACGGCGTCGACGACGCCACCGACGAGCTCGCCGGCGTCGGGGACGTGCAGCGGGCGTTCCTCCGCTCGCGCGCCAACACCATCGAGGGCGGCACCTCCGAGGTGCTGCGGAACATCCTCGGCGAGCGGCTGCTGGGCCTGCCCGGCGAGCCCCGGGCCGACACGAACCGACCGTGGCGCGAGGTCCCCCGTGGCTGAGCCGGGTCCGCTCGCCGTCGTCCGCACGCTGGTCGACCCCGCCTGCGCCTCCCTCACCGACCAGCGCGTCGTCGTCGACGGCGGCACGTCCTGACCCGAGAGGACCGACCCGTGGTCGAGTTCGAGTTCACCGCCGAGCAGCGGGCCCTGCGCGAGGTGGCCCGCGACGTCTGCACCCGCTCCTCCCCGGAGGCGGAGGTGCGCCGCCTCATGGGGACGCCGGAGGGCTTCGACCGCGCCGTCTGGCGGCGGCTGGGCTCCGACGTCGGACTGCTGGGCCTCGCCGTCCCCGGGGAGCACGGCGGCGCCGGCGCCGGGCTGGTCGAGCTGGCGCTGCTCGCCGAGGAGACCGGCCGCACCCTGCTGGGCGGGCCGCTGCTAGGCACCGTCGCCCTCGCCGTCCCGGCGCTGCTGGCCGCCGGCGACGCCGCCCTCGCCGCCGAGCTGCTGCCCGGCGTCCTCGACGGCTCGACGGTGCTGGCGCTGGCGGCCACCGACGACCGCGGCGGCTGGGCCCCGGCGCAGCCCTCGGTGATCGCCGACGGGGGCACGCTGACCGGCGAGCAGGCGCACGTCCTCGACGGCGCGGCCGCGGACGCGCTGCTCGTGCTGGCGGCCGGCGAACACGGCCCGGCGCTGTACCTGGTCGACGGCGGCGCGCCCGGGCTGACCCGCGAGGTGCAGTCCGGCCTCGACCTCTCCCGCCGGCAGGCCCGGCTGCGGTTCGACGGCGTCGCGGCCCGCCCCGTCGGGTCCGCGGCCGACGCCGCGGAGGCCGTCGCCACCGCCCGCCGCACCGCCGCCGTCGTGCTCGCCGCGGCCGCCGTCGGCAGTGCCCAGCGGCTGCTGGACTCCGCGGTCGAGCACGCCCGCACCCGGCTGCAGTTCGGGCGGCCGATCGGCTCGTTCCAGGCGGTCAAGCACCGCTGCGCGGACATGCTCGTCGACGTCGAGCACGCCCGCTCGGCGGCCTACCACGCGGCGTGGGCCGCCGACGAGGGCACCGACGACCCCGGGCTGGCCGCCGACCTGGCCACCGTCGTCACCACCGAGGCCCACCTGCGGGTGGCCAAGGGCACCGTCCAGGTGCACGGCGGCATCGGCTTCACCTGGGAGCACCCCACGCACCTGCACTACAAGCGCGCGGTCAGCGACGCGGCGCTGCTCGGCGGGCGGGCGGCGGCCGCCGGGCGGCTGGCCGACGCCGTCCTCGAGCCGGCCTGACCGCGATGACCGAGCCCGACGTCGTCCTCGTCGAGCGGGACGGCCCGGTCGCCACCGTCACGCTGCACCGGCCCGGGGTCCGCAACGCGCTCTCACCCGGGCTGCTGGCCCGGCTGCGGGAGGCGATGGCGGCCCTGGACGCCGACGAGGACGTCGGCGCCGTCGTCCTCACCGGCGCCGACCCCGCGTTCTGCGCCGGGCTGGACCTGCGGCAGCTGGGCGGCGGCGCGATCGACCCCTCCGCCGGCGGCGACGACGGCCGGCCGTCCTGGCAGCCCTGGGCGCGGCTGTCCACGCCGGTGGTCGGCGCGGTCAACGGCCCGGCGGTCACCGGCGGCCTGGAACTGGCGCTGCACTGCGACGTCCTGGTCGCCTCCGAGCGGGCGCGCTTCGCCGACACCCACGCCCGGGTCGGGATCCTGCCCGGCTGGGGGCTGACGGTGCTCCTGCCGCTCGCCGTCGGCCGCGGCCTGGCCCGCCGGATGAGCCTCACCGGTGACCACCTCGACGCCGCCGGGGCGCTGCGCGCGGGCCTGGTCACCGAGGTGGTGCCGCACGCCGAGCTGCTGCCCGCCGCGCACCGGCTGGCCGCGACGATCGCCGGCAACGACCGCGCCGCCGTCCGCCGGCTGCTGCGCTCCTACCGCGACGTCGAGGCCGCCGCCGTCGGTGAGGGGTTCGCCGTCGAGGCGGCCACCGCCGCGGAGTGGGCGGCGCGCCACGACCCCGCCGAGGTGGAGCGCCGGCGCGCCGGCCTGCTCGAGCGCGGCCGCGCGCAGCTGGCCCGCGACGACCCCGGGCCGGGGGAGGGCGGCCGGTGAGCGCACCCCGGGGACCGGCCGTGGGCGCGGCGGGCGGCGCCGGGCAGCAGGAGCGCCGCGAGGCCGGGCCGCTGACCGGCAAGGGCCAGGCGCGCAAGGCCGCCCTGCTCGACGCCGCCCGGCGCGTGTTCGAGCGGCGCGGATTCCTCGACACCCGGGTGGCCGACATCGTCGCCGAGGCGCGCGTGGCCCAGGGCACCTTCTACACGTACTTCGACTCCAAGGACGCCGTCTTCCAGGCCGTCGCCACCGGCGTCGTCGGCGAGATGCTGGTCGCGCTGCGGGCCGACGCGCACGGCGGGACCCCGTACGAGCGGGCGTACGCGGCGATGGAGCGGTTCGTCGACGCCTACCGTCCGCGGGCCCGGATCATCGCGCTCGTCGAGCAGGTCGGGACGTCCACCCCCGAGCTCAGGCACCTGCGGCTGCAGGTCCGCGAGGCGTTCGTCGAGCGCGCAGCCCGCGGCATCGCCCACCAGCAGGAAGCCGGCGTCGCCGACCGGTCGCTGGACCCGGTGCTGGCCGCCGAGGTGCTCGGCGCGATGGTCGACCACACCTGCTACGTGTGGCTCACCCTCGGCCGCGAGTTCGACCGCGACGCACTGCTGCGGACGCTGACCACCGTCTGGGTGCGGGCGATCGGGGCCGAGGCACCGGCCCCGACGAACCCTGCGCACCGATAGCGCGGAGGCGCCCGCTAGCGTCCGCCCGGGTGCTCCACCGGGGAGCGCGGCGAGGAGGCACGGATGACCGAGGCACGGACGACCGAGGCACGGACGACCGAGGCGCGTGGCACCACCCTGCCCGAGGGCCTGACCGTGGCGGTGCTCGGCGGCACCGGCCCGCAGGGGCGGGGCCTGGCGCGGCGGTTCGCCGCGGCCGGCGTGCGCGTCGTGCTGGGCAGCCGCGACGCCGGGCGTGCGCAGGCCGCCGCCGCCGACCTGGCCGCGGCCACCGGCGGGGACGTCACGGGAGAGGACAACGGCGGCGCCGCCCGCGCCGGCGACGTGGTCGTGGTCGCGGTGCCCTGGGACGGGCACGCCGACCTGCTGACCGGCCTGCGCGCGGACCTCGCCGGGAAGGTCGTCGTCGACTGCGTCAACCCGCTGGGGTTCGACGGGCAGGGCGCGTACGCGCTGGCCGTCCCCGAGGGGTCGGCGGCGGAGCAGGCCGCGGCGCTGCTGCCCGACAGCCGCGTGGTGGCCGCCTTCCACCACGTCAGCGCCGTCCTGCTCGACGACCCCGAGGTGGCCTCCGTCGACACCGACGTGCTCGTGCTGGGCGGGGACCGGGAGGCCACCGACCTGGTGCAGGCGCTCGCCGGCCTGGTGCCGGGCATGCGCGGCGTCTACGCCGGGCGGCTGCGCAACGCCCACCAGGTCGAGGCCCTGACCGCCAACCTGATCAGCGTCAACCGCCGCTACAAGGCCCACGCCGGTCTCCGCGTGACCGACGTCTGAGTCGCGGCGCCTGGGGCGGGTGTGACGACGGGCGCCGAAACCTCGCTCGATACCGCACGGCTGCTGTCCTCAAACGCCGTCTCCCGATTAACTTTCGGGCGACCGCAGCAGGCCCCCCAGGGACGGGGGCGTCGAGGGGAGCGCCTCATGACCCGCAGCCAGAAGCCCTCCGTCTTCCAGGTGGGCCAGATCTGGGACGACGGCAACACCGTCGTCGTCTCCGGGTGGGGCATCGGCCTGTGTGCCTCCTCGTGCCCCTGCCACCGGTCCCCGGTCGCCGGCCGCCTGGCCATCGACGAGGACCAGTCCGGCGGCACGCTGGGCCTGCGCAGCTTCCGCGAGGACGGCTGCGACTGCTGCGAGCCCTGGACCGCCGACGAGCTCTCCGCGGTCCTCCGCGACCTGGAGCGGCTGTCCGGGCTCGATGCCGAGGAGCCCCTCGCCGGCTGATCGAAGGACCCTCCTGCCCCCACCACTCGCAGGCTCGCGGCGGGGCCCTGCAGGAGGGCCGCCTGCTCCTCCGCCTCTCGCGGGAGAGGGGTTCGGGGGACGTCCGTCCCGGGGTAGGAGTGCCCCGTGTTGGGACGAGCGGCGCTGCGCGGCGCCCTGGCCGGACTGGCCGGCACCGCGGCGATGACCCTGGCCGAGAAGGTCGAGCAGCAGGTGACCGGGCGGCCGGACAGCTACGTGCCCGGCCGCACCCTGATCGCCCTCACCACCGGCCGGCGGCTGCCCGAGTCGGCCCGCCCCCCGGTGGTCAACCACGTCATGCACTGGGGCACCGGTGCCACCGTCGGCGCGCTGCGCGGCGTCTGGTCGGCCAGCGGGCTGCGGGGCTGGCGCGCCTCGGCCTGGCACACCTCCGTCCGGCTGGCCACCGACCAGACCCTGGAGAACGCCACCGGGGTCGGTGACCCGCCGTGGACCTGGTCGCGCCGCGACCGGGTCGTCGACGTCGCCGGCAAGGCCCTCTACTCCTTCGTCACCGGCGCGGTCGCCGACCTGCTGGTACCCATGGCCCCCGACCGCCGCCGCAGCACCCGGTCCTGACCGCACCGGCCGGCCGCGGGACGGCCGGCGCCTCCCGGGACGGGTGTGACGGGTGCGCCCTCCCCCGCGGGGGAGCCCGCGCGCCGCCCTCACCCTCTGGTCACCACCTCCCTACGGTCCGTGTGGATCAACGGGGGCCGCCACCGGCGGCAGGGGGGACGGCGGACGTGCAGCGCAACCGGACGACGGGCCGCCGCTGGTCGGGTGCGGTCGTCGCCGCCACCGGCCTGCTGGCCCTCGTGCTCGCCCCCGCCCCCGCCTCGGCCGCACCCACGACCGCACCTGCGACCGCCGATCAGGCCGCCCGGCTGGTCGAGGAGACCGGCCGCCGGCTCACCGCGCTCGACGAGCAGGTGCACCAGGCCGAGCTGACCGTGCAGGCCCGTCAGCAGGCCGCCACCGACGCCGAGCGGGCCGCCGCGCAGGCCGAGACCACGCTGACGGAGTACGGACCGCGCATCCGGGCGATCGCGCAGACCGGCTACACGGGTGGCACGCGGTCGCGGGTGGCCGCCTTCCTCGCCAGCGACTCCGCCGACGACCTGATCGCCCAGATGACCACGCTGGACCTCATCGCCGACCACACCGAGGGGGTGCTCGCGGAGGTGGCCGCCGCCCAGGCCGCCGCCGAGCAGGCCCGCTCGGCGGCCGACGCCGCCGGTGACGAAGCCGCCGCGGCGCTGGCCGCGCTGCACGACCAGCAGGCCCAGGTACAGCAGCAGGTCGACGCCTACGAGGCCGACTTCACCCGGCTCTCGGCCGCCGAGCAGGCCGCGGTCACCTCCGCGCTGGCCGGGCCGGCGCTCACCGCGCCGTCCACCGTGGACGCGGTCGCCGCGGCCCCCGGGCCGGCCGCCGCCGTCGCGGTGCAGACCGCCCTGGCCCAGCTCGGCGACCCCTACGTCTGGGGATCCTCCGGCCCGGACGGGTTCGACTGCTCGGGGCTGACCCAGTACGCCTACGCCGCGGCGGGGATCTCGCTGCCGCACTCCAGCGGCGCGCAGGCCGAGCTGGGGACGCCGGTCGCCCGGGCCGACCTCGAGCCCGGCGACGTCGTCTACTTCTACTCACCGGTCAGCCACGTGGGGATCTACGTCGGCGACGGCAAGATGGTGCACGCCCGCACCTTCGGCTCGCCGGTCGCGGTGACCAGCGTCGACCAGTCCGGCTACCGGGGCGCCGTCCGCATCGCCTGAACGCCGGCGACGTAACGTGCCGCCGGTGACCCGGGCAGCGCAGCGACCGCAGCCGGCCCTGCGCCCGGAGGCGATCGGCTTCCTCGACGCGCTGGTCATCGGCCTGGCCGCGACCTCGCCGGCGTACTCGCTGGCGGCGGTGATCGGGCCGGTCGTGGCGCTGGTCGGCGTGCACGCCCCCGGGGTCGTGCTGGCCTCCTTCGTCCCGATGCTGCTCATCGCCGGGGCGTTTGCCGCGCTCAACCGGGCCGACCCAGACTGCGGGACGACGTTCTCCTGGGTCACCCGCGCCTTCGGCCCGACCACCGGCTGGATCGGCGGCTGGGCGATCACGATGACCGGCGTCCTGGTGGTCGGGTCGCTGGCCGAGGTCGGCGTCCGCTTCACCCTGCTGGCCCTCGGGCTGGACGCCTGGGAGGCCTCGACGCCGCTGGTGGTGGCGCTGAGCGTGGCGCTCGTCGTGGGGATGTCCGCGCTGTGCGTGCTGGGCACCGAGATCTCGGCCCGGCTGCAGAACGGGCTGATCCTGGCCCAGACGCTGGCGCTGGCGGTGTTCGCCGTCGTCGCCGTCGTCCGCGGGGTGCGCGGCGACACGCCCTCCGGAGGGCTGGTGCCGTCCTGGAGCTGGCTGGACCCCTCCGGCGCGGGTGGCGCGGCGCTGACCGGCGGGCTGCTGCTCGGCGTCTTCGCGTTCTGGGGCTGGGAGTCGGCGGTCAACCTCACCGAGGAGACCCGCGACCCGCTGCGGGCGCCCGGGCGGGCCGGGGTGCTCGCCACCGTCGTCCTGCTGCTGACGTACCTCGGCGTCGCGGTCGCCGTCGTCTCCTTCGCCGGCACCGGCTTCCTGGCCGGCAACGCCGACCAGGAGGAGGCGGTGTTCGCGCTGCTGTCCACCGACGTGCTCGGCGGCTGGGACTGGGTGGTGCTGCTCGCCGTCGCCACCTCGGCGATCGCCTCCACGCAGACGACGATCATCCCGGCGTCGCGCACGGCCCTGTCCATGGCCCGGCGGGCGGCGCTGCCGGTCCCGTTCGGCTCGGTGTCCGAGCGGTACCGGACGCCGGACGTGTCGACCTGGTGGGTCGCCGGCGTGGCGGTGGCCTGGTACGTCGGCGTGCACCTGGTCAGCGAGAACGCGCTGCTGGACTCCATCACCGCGCTGTCGCTGCTCATCGCGCTGTACTACGCGCTCACCGGGCTGGCCTGCGCCTGGTGGTTCCGCCGGCGGCTGACCCGCAGCGCGCGCGACCTGCTGCTGCTCGGGGTCGGGCCGGTGGCCGGCGCGGCGGTGCTGCTGTGGCTGCTCGTCCTCTCGGCGCGCGACCTCGCCGACCCGGCGAACAGCTACGGCGGGCAGGCGTGGTTCGGGCTGGGCCCGCCGCTGGTCATCGGCGTCGGGGTCCTGGTCGCCGGCGTGCTGCTCATGCTCCTGTGGCGGTGGCGCGACGGCCGCTTCTGGCGGGAGCGGCCGGGTGCGGCCGGCGACCCTCCGCCAGCATCGTGACGACCGCGGCGACCCGCTTCGCCCGCGTGGCCGGGGTGGCCGCGGTGTGCACCCGGTGGAGCACCGCGTAGCGGTTGGTGGCGTCGAGCTCCGCGAACGCCTCCTGCGCGGCCGGCTCGGCGGCCAGGGCGGCGGCGAGGTCGTCGGGCACGGTGATGGTGGCCGCGCCGGCGTAGGCGCGGTCCCAGCGGCCGTCGGCCCGCGCCGCCTCGACCTGGACGAGGCCGGCCGGGCGCATCCGGCCGGCCGCGGTGAGCTCGGCGACGGCGGCGACGTTCTTCTGCGACCACACGCTGCGCGGACGCCGCGGGGTGACCCGCACCAGGTAGGAGCGCTCGTCGAGCCGGTTGATGCGGCCGTCGATCCAGCCGAAGCACAGCAGCGACTCGACCAGCTCCGCCTGGGTCACCGAGGGCACCCCGGCGCCCTTCTTCGCCAGGCGCACGTAGCAGCCGGGGGCGGTGGCGTGCTCGGCCTCCAGCCACGCCTCGAGGGCGGTCTGGTCGGGGAAGGCGAGCACGGGCAGGTCGGTCGGCACGGTCACGACGGCGATCCTGGCCCCTGCCGGTCCCTCACGGCAGCTCCGTGCTCACAGCTCCGCGCGCAGCACGCGGGCCGCCTCGGCGAGGGCGCGCATCTTGCCCTCGGCGGAGGCCCGGGGCAGGTACTTCAGGCCGCAGTCGCTGGAGAGCACCAGCCGCGAGACGTCGACGTCGTCGAGCGCGCGCCGGACGCGGTCGGCGACCACCTCCGGGGTCTCCACCTCCGGCGTGGACAGGTCCAGCACGCCCAGCGCGATCCCCTTGCCGCGCAGCGGCCGCAGCGACGCGGGGTCCAGGTGCGACTGGGCGGTCTCCACCGACACGGTGTCCACCGGGGTGTCGGCGAGCTCGGGCAGGAACGAGTAGCCCTCCGGGCGCTCGGCGACCATCGCCGCGTAGCCGAAGCACAGGTGCAGGTGCACCGGGCCGGGCGCGCCCTCCACCGCCCGGGTCACCGCCTCCGCGCCGTAGCGGCGGGCCACCTCGGGCCGCGCCTGCAGCCACGGCTCGTCGATCTGGACGACGTCGGCGCCGGCGGCGAACAGGTCGGCGATCTCCTCGCGGACGACGTCGGCGTAGGCCAGCGCGAGCGCCCGGTCGTCGCCGTAGTGCTCGTCGGCCGCCTGCTGCGCCATCGTGAACGGGCCGGGCAGCGTGGTCTTCACCGGCCGGTCGGTGTGCGCGCGCAGGAAGCGCACGTCGCGCGCCTGGATCGGGCCGCGCCGGCGGAGCTCGCCGACCACCCGCGGCACCGGGATCGGCTTCCCCGACCGGTTGACCACCGTGCCGGGGGTGTCGACGTCGACGCCCTCGAGCGCCGTGGCGAAGTGGTTGGAGTAGGACTCCCGGCGCTGCTCGCCGTCGACCACGACGTCGAGGCCGGCCGCCTCCTGGGCGCGCAGGACCAGCAGCGTCGCGTCGTCCTGCGCCTCCTCGAGCAGCTCGGGGGCCGGCCGCCACAGCTTCCGGGCGCGCACCCGGGGCGGGAACCGGTGCGCCAGGCGGTCGCGGTCGATGAGCCACCCGGGCTGGGGGAGGCTCCCGACGACGGTGGTGGGCAGCGGCGGCAGCGGGGCGGGCACGGGTGGAGTCTGCCCGCGGGGAGCCGAGATGTGCTGGGGTGGACGCCGTGGCGGACAACTACATCGCGGAACTGCCGTTCGGCGCCCCGGCCATCGACGACGAGGCCTTCGTCGCACCGACGGCGGTGGTGGTCGGTGCGGTGACCATGGGGCCGCGCTCGAGCATCTGGTACGGCGCGGTCGCCCGGGCCGACGCCGAGGTCATCGAGATCGGCGAGGGCTCGAACGTGCAGGACGGCAGCACCCTGCACGCCGACCCGGGGTTCCCGCTCGTCGTCGGCCGGGGGGTCACCGTCGGGCACCGGGTCGTGCTGCACGGCGCGCGGGTCGACGACGACGTGCTGGTCGGCATGGGGAGCGTGGTGATGAACGGCGCGCACATCGGCTCGGGCTCGATCGTGGCCGCCGGCGCCGTCGTCACGCAGGGCACGCAGGTGCCGCCGGGGTCGCTGGTGGCCGGGATCCCGGCGAAGGTGATCCGGCAGGCCACCGAGGACGACCTCACCCACATCCGGCTCAACGCGCAGAGCTACACCGAGCGGCTGCCCGCGGCGCGGAAGGTGCGGCCGGTGGTGCGGCGTCCGCTGCCCCCGGCCGGGTACATCCCGGGCGACGCGGCCGACTAGGCCCGTCCGCGAGATCTGCACACTCGCGGTCTCCCGGGCCGCGAAGGCCGCCAGTGTGCAGATCTCGCGGGTTCACACGCCGCCGGCCAGGCGGGCGACGGCGGCGCGGACCTCCTCCGGAGACAGGGCCAGGGTCGCGTCGCCCACGGACAGCTCCACGCGCACCACGGTGGGGTCGCTGGTGATCCCCGGCTCCGCCCAGGTCCACAGCCCCTCCTCGGCCAGCGCGCGGGCGGCGGCGCGGAAGGCGTCCGGCGTGGCCGACAGCAGCAGGTGGAGCATCGGCGTCTCCGGGGGGGTCGGGGACCACCCGCACGCCGGGCAGGCCGCGCACGGCGTCGGCCACCTCCCGCGCACGCTCGAGGTAGCCGGGGAACAGCGGCAGCCGGCGGCGCAGGCAGGTCAGCGCCGAGGCGGCGCCGGGCCACAGGCCGAACAGCGTGCCGCCCATCCGCCGGCGCCACTCCCGGACCTCGGCGACGACGTCGGCCGGCCCGGCCACCGCGCACCCGGCCAGCGCGCCGACGCCCTTGTAGAAGCTCACGTAGACGGTGTCGAAGGGCGCCGCGACGTCGGACGGCGGCAGGCCGTACCCGGTCGCGGCCTCCCACAGCCGCGCGCCGTCGAGGTGCGCGACCGTGCCCCGGTCGTGCGCCCACGCGGCCTGCGCGACCACGTCGTCCCAGGGCGGCAGCGGCCCGCCGAGGTCGCGCTGCGGCAGCTCCACCACCAGCGCGGCCGGCGGCTCGGCCACGTCGTCGAGCTCGGCGCGCAGCAGCACCCGGTGCCGGTCGCCGACCGGGCGCTCGACCAGGCCCTGCAGCCGCGCCAGCGCGCCTCCCTCGTGGCGGAACAGGTGGCACTCGGGGTGGCCCACCACCGTCTCCCGGCGGCTGCGCCCGGCGTGCACGCGCAGCACCGACTGCTGGGCCATGGTCCCGCTGGGCAGGTAGACCGCGGCCGGCTTGCCCAGCACCTGCGCGACCTCGGTCTCCAGCTCGGCGACCACCCCGCCCGTGCCGTACCGGTCGACCGCCGTGTCCGCGGGGATCGTGGCCAGCAGGTCCGCGGCGCGCACCGGTCCGTGGCCGCTCAGCGCGCGGTCGCAGGCCAGGCGCAGGGCGTCGAGGTCGTCGTCGCTCACCCCGCCAGTCTGTCGAGATCGCGCGATCTCGCACGCGCGGGGCCACCAGGACGTGCGGGATCGCGCGATCTCGGCGGGGAGGCTCAGGTGCCGAGCAGCTCGCGCACCAGCGCGCCGACGGCACCGGCCTCGACGAGGAAGCCGTCGTGCCCGTGCGGCGAGGACACCACCCGCAGCGGGACGCCGAGCGCGTCGGCCACCCGCTGCTGCAGCTCCAGCGGGTAGAGCCGGTCGCTGTCCACCCCGGCGACGACGGCCCGCGCGGTCACCCGCGACAGCGCGGCCTCGATCCCGCCCCGGCCGCGGCCGACGTCCCAGGTGTTCATCGCCTCGGTGAGCACCACGTAGCTGCCGGCGTCGAAGCGGCGGGCGAGCTTGTCGGCGTGGTGGTCGAGGTAGGAGGCGACGGCGAAGCGGCCGTCGTCCTGCACGGTCGTCCCGAACCGCTCCTCCAGCTCGACCGGGCTGCGGTAGGTGAGGTGCGCGATCCGCCGGGCGACGCCGAGCCCGGCGACGGGGTCGGCGCGGATCGCGGCCTGCTGGGTGGTCTGCGTGCCGATCTGGTCGGCGGTCGCGGCCGCGCCGGAGGCGAGGAAGAGCAGCCCGGCGACCCGCTCGGGCAGCGCCACCGCCCACTCCAGCGCGCGCATCCCGCCCATCGACCCGCCGACGACGGCCGCCCACCGGCGGACGCCGAGCGCGTCGGCGAGCGCGGCCTCCACGAGCACCTGGTCGCCGACGGTCACCTCGGGGAAGCGCGCGCCCCACGGGGCGCCGTCGGGCGCGGTCGAGGACGGCCCCGTCGTCCCCTGGCAGCCGCCCAGCACGTTGGCGCAGACGACGAAGAGCCGCCCGGTGTCCAACGGCGCCCCCGGCCCGACCAGCGGCGCCCACCAGCCCGGGGTCGGGTGCCCGGGCCCGGCCGGCCCGGTGACGTGGCTGTCGCCGGTCAGCGCGTGCTCGACGAGCACCGCGTTGCCGCCGTCGGGCGCGAGCGTCCCCCAGGTCTCGTAGGCGACCCGGACGCCGGGCAGCACCCCGCCGCGCTCGAGGCGGACCGGTCCGTCCAGGTCGAGGAACAGCCGGTCCCCGGCGGGGTCGCCGTCGCGCCACCCACCGGTGCGCGGCGGGGTGCGGGACGCCGGGACGTCCCGCACCCCCGTCATCACGCCCCCTTGGCGGCGCGGAACCCCGCCTCGAGGTCGGCGAGGATGTCGTCGATCCCCTCCAGCCCGGCGGCCAGGCGCACCAGCCCGGGCGTGACCCCGGTGGTCTGCTGCTCCTCGGGCGTGAGCTGCGAGTGCGTGGTCGAGGCCGGGTGGATGACCAGGCTGCGGACGTCGCCGATGTTGGCCACGTGGCTGTGCAGCTCCAGCGCCTCCACGAAGCGCCGGCCGGCCTCGACGCCGCCGCGGATCTCGAAGGCCAGCACCGCGCCGGCGCCGCGCGGGGCGTAGCGCTGCTGGGCGGCGTGCCACGGCGAGGACGGCAGGCCGGCGTAGTGCACCGACTCGACCTCGTCGTGCGCCTCGAGGAACTCCGCCACCCGCTGGGCGTTGGCCACGTGCCGCTCCATCCGCAGCGACAGCGTCTCGATCCCCTGCACGACCAGCCAGGCGTTGAACGGGCTGATCGCCGGGCCGAGGTCGCGCAGCAGCTGCACGCGGGCCTTGAGTGCGTAGGCCGGGGCGCCGAGGTCGGCGTAGACCACGCCGTGGTAGGTCGGGTCCGGCGTCGTGAACCCGGGGAACCTCCCCGACGTCCAGTCGAACGTGCCGCCGTCGACGATGACCCCGGCGATCGCGGTGCCGTGCCCGCCCAGGTACTTGGTGGCCGAGTGGACGACGACGTCGGCGCCGTGCTCCAGCGGGCGCACCAGGAACGGCGTGGCGATGGTGTTGTCCACGATCAGCGGGACGCCGTTGCGGTGGGCCACCTCGGCGACGGCGGCGATGTCGAGGACGTCGCCCTTCGGGTTGCCGATCGACTCCCCGTAGAGCGCCTTGGTGTTCTCGCGCACCAGCGACTGCCAGCTCTGCGGGTCGTCGGGGTCCTCGACGAAGGACACCTCGACGCCGAGCTTGGGCAGCGAGTGGTGCAGCAGGTTGTAGGTGCCGCCGTACAGCGAGGCCGAGGCGACGACGTGGCTGCCGGCCTCGGCGACGTTGAGCAGCGCCAGCGTCTCCGCCGCCATGCCGCTGGCCACCGCGAGCGCCGCGACGCCGCCCTCCAGCGAGGCCACGCGCTGCTCGAGCGCGTCCTGCGTCGGGTTCATGATCCGCGTGTAGATGTTGCCCATCTCGGCCAGCGCGAAGAGGTCCGCGGCGTGCTTGCTGTCGCGGAACTGGTAGGCGGTCGTGGCGTAGATCGGCAGGGCGCGGGCCCCGGTGGTGGGGTCGGGGCTGGTGCCGGCGTGGACCTGCCGGGTCTCGAAGCTCCAGCTCTGCGGGTCGGTCACGCGCCGTCTCCTCTCGTTCGGGAGACCCCGCGGCGCACGGAGGACTCCGTCCTGCCGGGCGGCGGGTGCCGCGCGGCCGGCTCTTCCCCTGGAGCACCTCGGACGGAGAGAGGTTGCCGGGCAGCCAGCCAGGTGCTTGACGCTGCCTCTCGTGAGCCTGCGCCGACCCTAGCGGAGCGGGCTCCGGCTCAGGCGGGGGTGAGCCGGGCGAGCACCTGGTCGAGCCGCACCTGGTCGCCGGCCGCGACGAGCAGCTCGACGACGCCGTCGGCCGGGGCGCGCAGCGTGTGCTCCATCTTCATCGCCTCGACGACGACCACCGGCTCCCCGGCGGCGACGGCCTGCCCGTCGGTCACCGGCACCGCGATCACCGAGCCGGGCATCGGGCTGGTCAGCTCCGGGGGGTGCGCCGCGGCGCTGTCGGGCCGCAGCACCACGCGGCGGGCCCGGCGCAGCGGCCAGTCCGCGCCATCGGCGTGCACGAACAGGCCGTGCCCGTCGCCGTGCCCGTCGCCGTCGGCGGCGACCAGGCAGCGGGACCGCACGCCGTCGCGGACCAGCGCCAGGCCGCCGTCCTCGGCCGCGCAGGACAGCGTCCCGGCGTCGGCGCCGTCGAGGGTGGCGCGGGCCGCGGCCGGCGTGCCGGTCAGCGCCACCGTGCGTGGCCGGCCGCCGGCCTCGAGCCGGACGGTGAACGGCGCGGCGTCCCCCAGCCGGAAGCCGGTCGGCGCGCTCCACGGGTCGGCCGGGTCGGCCGCGGCCCAGGCGGTGAGCCACAGGTGCGCGGCGGCGGCGAGGACGGCGAGGTCGGGCACCGGCGGGGCCGCGTAGGAGGCGGCCACCCGGTCGAGCAGCGCGGTGTCCAGGTGCCCGGCGCGCACGTCGGACTCGGCCAGCAGCGCGCGGACGAACCCGACGTTGGTGGTCACGCCGAGCACCGCGGTGTCGCCCAGCGCGCGGTCGAGCGCGGCGAGCGCGGTGGCCCGGTCCGGGCCGTGCGCGACCACCTTGGCCAGCATCGGGTCGTAGTCCGAGCCGACGACGGTGCCGGCCGCGACGCCGGAGTCGACGCGGGCGCCGGCGGGCTCGGCCAAGGCGAGCACCCGCCCGCCGGTGGGCAGGAAGCCGCGGCCGGGGTCCTCGGCGTAGACCCGCGCCTCGACCGCCCAGCCGGTCAGCGCGACGTCGTCCTGGCCGAACGCCAGGGGCTCGCCGGCGGCCACGCGCAGCTGCTGCTCGACCAGGTCCAGGCCGGTGACCAGCTCGGTGACCGGGTGCTCGACCTGCAGGCGGGTGTTCATCTCCATGAAGAAGAACTCCTCGGGCCGGTCGGCCGAGACGATGAACTCCACCGTGCCGGCGCCGGTGTAGCCGACGCTGCGGGCCGTGGCGCAGGCGGCGTCGCCGATGCGGGCGCGGGTGGCGGCGTCGAGCAGCGGCGAGGGCGCCTCCTCGACCACCTTTTGGTGGCGGCGCTGCAGGCTGCACTCGCGCTCGCCGAGGTGGACGACGGCGCCGTGGGCGTCGGCGAGCACCTGCACCTCGACGTGCCGCGGCCGCTGCACGAACCGCTCGAGGAACAGGGTGTCGTCGCCGAACGCGGCGGCGGCCTCCCGGCGGGCGCTGACCAGCGCGGCCGGCAGGTCCGCGGCGTCCTCGACCACCCGCATGCCCTTGCCGCCGCCGCCGGCCGAGGGCTTGACCAGCACGGGGAAGCCGATGCCGGGGGCCGCGGCCACGAGGTCGTCGTCGGTGAGGCCGGGCTCGGCGGTGCCGGGGACGACGGGCACACCGGAGGCGACGACGGTCCGCTTGGCGGTGATCTTGTCGCCCATCACCCGGATCGCCTCGGCCGGCGGGCCGACGAAGACCACGCCGGCGTCGGCGAGCGCGCCGGCGAGGGCCGGGTTCTCCGACAGGAAGCCGTAGCCGGGGTGCACGGCCTGCGCGCCGGTGGCCCGGCAGGCCTCGACCACCCGCGGCACCGACAGGTAGCTCTGCGCGGCCGGGGCGGGGCCCAGGCGGTAGGCGACGTCGGCGGCGCGGACGTGCGGCGCGTCGGCGTCGGCGTCGCTGTACACGGCGACCGAGCGGATGCCGAGCCGGCGCAGCGTGCGGATCACCCGGACGGCGATCTCGCCCCGGTTGGCGACGAGGACGGTGTCGAAGGTGCTCATCGCTCGACTCCGCACTCGTTCGGATCGTCGGTGGCCGGCGGTTCCGGCAGGTGCGTCGTCTTCGGCACGGCGCTCACATCCGGAAGACGCCGTAGGCGACGTCGTCGAGGGGGGCCTGGGCGCACGCGGACAGCGCCAGGCCGAGGACGGTGCGGGTGTCGGCGGGGTCGAGGACGCCGTCGTCCCAGAGCCGCGCCGTGGAGTAGTAGGGGTTGCCCTGGGCCTCGTACTGCGCGCGGACCGGCGCCTTGAACGCCTCCTCCTCGTCGGCGGGCCAGTCGGTGCCGCGGGCGGCCAGCCCGTCGCGGCGGACGGTGGCCAGCACCGAGGCGGCCTGCTCGCCGCCCATCACCGAGATGCGGGCGTTGGGCCACATCCACAGGAAGCGGGGGGAGTAGGCCCGGCCGCACATCGAGTAGTTGCCGGCGCCGTAGGACCCGCCGATGACGACGGTCAGCCTGGGCACCCGGGCGCAGGCGACGGCGGTGACCATCTTGGCGCCGTGCTTGGCGATGCCGCCGGCCTCGTAGTCGCGGCCGACCATGAACCCGGTGATGTTCTGCAGGAACAGCAGCGGGATGCGCCGCCGGTCGCAGAGCTGGACGAAGTGCGCGCCCTTCTGCGCCGACTCGCCGAACAGCACGCCGTTGTTGGCCACGATGCCCACGGGGTGCCCGTGCAGCCGGGCGAAGCTGGTCACCAGCGTCGGCCCGTAGAGCGCCTTGAACTCCTGGTGCTCGCCGCCGTCGACGAGCGTGGTGATCACGTCGCGGACGTCGTAGGGCGTGCGGGGGTCGACCGGCACGAGGTCGTAGAGGTCGGTCTGCGGACGGACGGCGTCGCGCGGCGGGGCGACCTCCCAGGCCGGCGCCGCGGGCGGGGCCAGCGTCGCGACGATGCGGCGGACGATCTCCAGGGCGTGCTCGTCGTCGTCGGCCAGGTGGTCGGTGACCCCGGAGACGCGGCTGTGCAGGTCGCCGCCGCCGAGGTCCTCGGCGCTGACCACCTCGCCGGTGGCGGCCTTCACCAGCGGCGGGCCGCCCAGGAAGATCGTGCCCTGCTCGCGGACGATCACCGACTCGTCGGCCATCGCGGGGACGTACGCCCCGCCGGCGGTGCACGAGCCCAGGACGGCGGCGACCTGCGGGATGCCCCGGGCGCTCATCGTGGCCTGGTTGTAGAAGATCCGGCCGAAGTGCTCGCGGTCGGGGAAGACCTCGTCCTGCATCGGCAGGAACGCCCCGCCGGAGTCGACCAGGTAGACGCACGGCAGCCGGTTCTGCAGCGCCACCTCCTGCGCTCGCAGGTGCTTCTTGACCGTCATCGGGTAGTAGGTGCCGCCCTTGACCGTGGCGTCGTTGACGACGAGGACGCACGGCCGCCCGGCGACCCGGCCGATGCCGGTGATGATCCCGGCGCCGGGGGAGTCGCCGTCGTACATGTCCTCGGCGGCCAGCGGCGAGAGCTCGAGGAAGGGGCTGCCGGGGTCGAGCAGGTGGGCGACGCGGTCGCGGGGGAGCAGCTTGCCGCGCTCGACGTGCCGGGCCCGCGCCGACCCGGAGCCGCCGAGCGCGCGCTGCCGCAGCCGCTCGCGCAGGTCGGCGACCAGGGCCTCGTGCCGGGCGCGGGGTGGGGCCGGCGCAGCCGCGGTCACCTCCGCTGCGGCGTCGACGTCGGCTGCCATGTCGTCCTCCGGGAGGTGGGCGGGGTGGTCACCCCGGACGTTAACGGCCGTTCACGTCAGCTGTCCACGTGCCGGTCAGCCGGTCGGCGTGGTCCCCGAGGTCGGCGCCGGTCCGACGGTGGTCCGCGGCGCCTCGCCGGTGGTGGTCGGCGCGCTCGTCGTCCCCGGCGCCGACTCCTGGGTCGTCTCCCCGGGCGCCGTCTCCCCGGGCGCGGTCTCGCCGGGCGCGGTCTCGCCGGGCGCCGTCTCCCCGGGCGCCGTCCCGTCCGCCGGCTCGTCGCGGGTCGGCGTCGGCTCGCTGGTCGTGGGCCCGGTCGTCGTCGCGGGGGCCTCGCCGGTGGTGGTCGGCGCGGTCGTCGCGGGCGCCGGGGTCGTCGCCGGGGCCGGGGCCGGCGTGGTGACCCCCGGCGTACCGGTCTCCCCGGCCGGGACGACGGTCTCCGGGCGGACGTAGAGGTAGAGCAGGCCCAGGCCGAGGAACAGCACGACCAGCACCACCGTCGACGTGCGGGCGCGGCCGACGTGCCCGGGCACCCGGGGGCGGCGGGAGAGCCCGAAGCGCCCGCGCGCCGCGGGGTCGCCGCCGGCGCGCTCCTCCTCGGCCCGGGGCGTGCCCGGGACGGTCACTGCTGCGCCCCCTGCCGGGAGGGGCCGGCCGGCGTGGCCGGGTCCGGCGGCGGTGCCGGGGTGAGCGTGAGCCCGGCGCGCCGGAAGGCCAGCACGATGCGCGCCCGCAGGTCGCGGCCGACCTCGAACTGCCGGCCGGGCAGGGTCCGGGCCACCACGCGCACGTTGACCTGCTCGAGGTCGATGCTCTCCACGCCCATGACGCTGGGCTCGTCGAGCAGCAGCCGGCGCAGCCCCGGGTCGGCGAAGGCCTGCTTGCCGACGTCGCGGAGGATCTCGTTGACCCGGGTGACGTCGGCCGTCGTCGGCACCGGGACGTCGACCACCGCGCGCGCCCAGTCGCGGGAGAGGTTGACGACCTTGACGATCTGCCCGTTGGGGACGGTGACCACCTCGCCGTCGGCCGAGCGCAGCCGGGTCACCCGCAGGGTGACGTCCTCCACGGTGCCCTCGGCCGGGTCGCCGCCGCCGACGACGTTGATCGAGACGACGTCGCCGAAGCCGTACTGCCGCTCGGTGATGAGGAAGAACCCGGCGAGCACGTCGCCGACGATCCGCTGCGCGCCGAAGCCGAGGCCGACGCCGAGCACCGTGGCCGGCGCGACCAGCCCGGTGACCGGGACGCCGAGGCGGTCGAGCACGTAGAAGGCGGCCACCGTGTAGACGAGCACGATGAGCGTCCAGGTGACGACCTGGGTCAGCGAGTGGCGGTGCTTGGCCGCCTCGGAGCGGACGAGCACGTCGCCGCCGGTGGAGCGGGCGTCGATGCGGTCGGTGATCCGGGTGCCCACCCACGTGATGAAGCGGGCCAGCAGCACCGAGCCCAGGATGATCAGCACGATCTCCAGGCCGCGGCCGGCGAGCCACTCGAGCAGGTCGGTCAGTGGGCCCATGACAGGTCACGTCCTCCGGGCGGTCGACGGCGTCGTCCCATCCAACCGGCTCTCCCTGGCAGGACGCTCAGCGCGGTTCCACGAACAGCGACGCGACCGAGCGGCCGATCCGCCCCTCGACGTCGTAGAGGTCGGCGCCGCACTGGCCCGCGCCGGCCGGCCCCAGCGTCGTCGTCGCGTCCATGGCCAGCCACTCGCCCGCCGGCTGCCGGAACAGGGCGACGACGAGGTCGACGTTGGCGAACGTGGCCTCGGTCCAGTCGAGCTCTGCGGAGATGCCGCTGGCGGCGTCGGTCATGGCCAGCAGGTGCTGCAACGGCGTGATCGGCTCGCCCTCGACCAGCGCGCACAGCGGGCGGGTCCAGGCGGCCGCGGGCCCGGGTGCGGTGATCGAGCCCGCGGCCAGCCGCCACTCCAGCGACCGGTGGTAGGCGACCGGCTCGGAGAAGACGCTGAACTCGGCGGGCGCGGCGTCCTCCGGGCCCACCGGGTGGCGCCGTGCTGGGGAGACCGCCGTCGCCGCGCCGGAGCGCATCCGCCAGGCGGTGAGCCGCATGGCCGCCCGCCCGCCCGCGGTGAGCGTGGACTCGACCAGCTCGATCCGCCGGCCCGGCCGCAGCACCCGCGCCGCCACCCGCACCGGCCCGACCGGGACCGGCCCGAGGACGTCGTAGGCCAGCCGCACGGTCTGGCCGCCGGGGATGCCGCTGGCGCGCTCGGCCTCGCGCGCCAGCAGCGCGGCGGGCGGGCCGGCGTGCTGGAGACCGGGGTCCCAGGGCCCGATGGTCAGCGCGGTGGCGACGAGGCCGTCGCCGTCCGGGACGTAGAAGGCGGGGGGCAGGTCCACGCCCGGCAGTCTGCCGCCGCCCGGCCGGCGCCCCGGGCGGGGGTCAGCCGCGGCGGACCAGCCACAGCGCCGTCCCCAGCCAGGCCAGGCCGGCCGCCGCCGCCAGCGCCCACAGCCAGCGCAGCGGCTGGCCGGCGGTCGAGAACCACAGCAGGACGGCGACGACGGTCACCGCCCCGCCCAGGGACGGCGAGCGCAGCAGCGTGCCGACCGTGTCCGGGCCCGGGACGGCGAAGAACAGCACCAGCGCCACCAGGAACAGGAAGCCGCACAGCGCGGCGAGCAGGGCCGCGGTCACCCCGATCTCCGCGGGCAGCAGGAGGGCCCCGATGCCGCAGACGACCGCGCCCACCGCCAGGCCGCCCAGCGTCCGGCGGCGGCGCGGGGACCACGGGGGGCGCAGTTCGGTCACGCCCCGAGGGTGCCCGCTGCGGCTGTGGGACACCCGGGAGCGCGGTGTGGTGTCCCCGACGCCCTGGGGCGCCGACCGGTGGAGCGGCCGGGGCCGGTAGGGGGCGTCGAGCGCGACGCCCGCTACAGTCGGACGGGTGCCGCACACCCGCCGTCCCGCCGCCGGCTACCTGCTCACCGTGGCGGCGGGCGGGCTGTTCGCCGTCAACGGCACCGTGTCCACGCTCGCGCTGCAGGCGGGGGTCCCGCCGACCTGGCTGACGGCGATGCGGTGCGCCGGCGCGGCGGGAGGACTACTGGTCGCGCTGGCCGTCGTCGCCCCGCGGCGGCTGCGGGTCACCTGGCGCGAGGTGCCCTTCCTCGCCGTGTTCGGCGTGGTCGGTGTCGCGCTCACCCAGTTCCTCTACTTCGTGGCCATCGGCCGGCTGCCGGTGGGCATCGCGCTCGTCTTCGAGATGACCGCGCCGGTCGGCATCGCGCTGTGGGTGCGCCTGGTGCGCCGGGAGCCGGTGCGGCCCCGCATCTGGGCGGCGCTGGCGCTGTCGCTGTCCGGGCTGGTCCTGGTGGCGCAGGTGTGGCAGGGCGGCGGCTCGCTCGACCCGCTCGGCGTCGCTGCCGGCCTGGCGGCGGCGGTGTGCCTGGCCACCTACTACCTGATGGGCGAGCGGGGTACGGCGACCCGCGACCCGGTCGCGCTCACCACCTGGACGTTCGTGGCCGCGGGCCTGTTCTGGGCGGTCGTCGCGCCGTTCACCGCGCCGCTCGACCCGGCGGTGCTCGGCGAGCAGGTGCCGGTGTCGCTGGGCGAGGCGACCCTGCCGCTGTGGCTGCTGGTGCTGTGGATCGCCGTCCTCGGGGCGATCGTGCCGTTCTGGCTCTCGATCGCCGCGCTGCGGCACCTGCCGCCCACGACCGCCGGCCTGGTGGCCACCGTCGAGCCGGTGTTCGCCTCGGTCGTCGCCTGGCTGTGGGTGGAGCAGGTGCTCACCGGCTGGCAGGTGGCCGGCGGCCTGGTGGTGCTCGGCGGCATCGCGCTCGCGCAGACCGCCCGCACCGCCGCGCGGCCGGCGCCGGCGCCCCTCCCGGAGACGCCCGCGCCGCTCGCGCCGGGGACCCGCTCCGCCGTGTGACCCCCGCGCCGCCGGTCAGCGCTTGAGCCGACGGCTGCCCCCGTGCCAGTCCTCCTGCACCCCGACCTCGTCCTCCGTGACGCCGAAGGCGGGCAGCTGCGGGCGCTCGCGGAGGCTGCGCTTGAGCTCGGCGAAGCCCGGGAAGCGGGCCAGGTGCACCACCGACTCCCACAGCGCGACGGCCTCCTCCTCGCTCGGCAGCCGGCTGATGACCGGGCCGAAGAAGGCCACGCCCTCCGGCGGCTCGAAGTGCAGGATCGGGGTGCCGACGTCGCGGCCGGTCAGGCCCAGCGCCTCGTCGGTCTCGGCCCGGATGCCGTCGTCCCACGAGTCGTCGTCCACGGCCGAGGCCAGGTCGGCGGGCAGACCGGCCTCGCCCAGCACCGTGTCGAGGAACTCGCGGCTGGTCGCGCGCTCGGGCGGCGGCTGGCCGGCGGGGTCCTCGAAGACGTGCCGGCCGAGGGCCTCGTAGAGCGGGCCGACCGCGGCCGCGCCGTGCTCGGCCCGGGTCCGGGCGGCGACGCGGAGCAGGTGCAGCCCGGAGGTGTGGCCCGCCTCGTACTCGGGCGGGAAGTGGCTGTCGTAGTCGACGTGGGCGTTGAGCAGCCGCAGCGAGATGAACCGCCAGTCGACGTCGTACGCGCGCTGCGCGGCCACCGTGCGGACCCACTTGCTGGTCATCCACGCGAACGGGCAGACGGGGTCGAAGTAGAAGCGCAGGTCGGCCATGCCCCCATGCTGGCCCCGCGGTCGCCGTCCGGCCGCCCGAGCACCGCGCGCCCGGGCGGCGGTGAGGCCGCTGCACGGGCCGGTTCCGCGCGCCACGGGTCCGATCCGGCCCGCGGAGGACGGGACGAGCCGGTGGAGCGCGCCGCGGTCAGCGGGGGAGGAGGGCCTCGATCGCCGTCCGGACCTCCGGGGCGGCCGGGTCGGTCGTCGGGCGGAACCGGGCGACCACCTCGCCGTCCCCGGTCAGCAGGAACTTCTCGAAGTTCCACTGCACCGGCCCGGCCTCGCCCGAGCCGTCGGGGACGGCGGTCAGCTGCCGGTACACCGGGTGCGCGCCCTCGCCGTTGACCTCGACCTTCGCGGTCAACGGGAAGGAGACGCCGTAGGTGGCCGAGCAGAACCCGGCGATCTCCTCGGCGGTGCCCGGCTCCTGTCCGGCGAACTGGTTGCACGGCACGCCGACGACGGTGAAGCCGCGCGGGCCGTACTCCTGCTGCAGCTGCTCGAGCTGGGTGTACTGCGGGGTGAGCCCGCAGCGGCTGGCCACGTTGACCACCAGCGCGGGCCGGCCCCCGGTGAGCGCGCCGAGCGTGGTCTCCTCGCCCTGCAGGGTCGAGACGGGCACGGAGAGCAGGTCGGCGGCCCCCTCGCGGGGTCCCTCCCCGAGCTCGCGGGTCGTGGGGGTCACGGGGTCCTCTCAGTCCAGGCTGCTGATGTCGTCGGGCACGTCGACGGCGTGCTGGCGCAGGGCGCTGAGCGGCACGATCTCCAGCGCGCGGGCGTTGGTCGCCGCCAGGACGACGCCGGCCGCCACGCCCGCCCGGTAGGCCTGCAGCCACCGCGCGGCCACCACGCACCACCGGTCGCCCGGCCGCAGCCCCGGGAAGCCGTACTCCGGCCGTGGGGTGACGAGGTCGTTGCCGAGCTCGCGCTGGAGCTCCAGGAACTCCTGGGAGACGACGGCGCACACCGTGTGGCTGCCCACGTCCTGCGGGCCCGTGCGGCACGAGCCGTCGCGGTAGAACCCGGTGAGGGGCTGGGTGCCGCACGGCTGCAGCTCGCCGCCCAGCACGTTGCGCTCCGGCTCGGTCACGGTGAGATCGTCGCAGAGGAGAGGGTGCCGCCGCCCCCCGCCCGCCCGGCCACCCGGCGCGCGCAGGCCGGTGGCAGGGTGCTGCTGTGACCGCTGACACCTCCGCCGCCCCGGTGCTCTGGCAGCCCACCCCGCAGACGAGGGAGGCGACCCGCCTCGCGGCCTTCGCCCGCGACGCGGCCGCCCGCCGCGGGCTGGACCTCGACCCGACCGACTACGACGCGATCTGGCGCTGGTCGGTCGAGCACCTCGACCAGTTCTGGGCCGACGTGGCCGTGTGGTCCGGCGTGCTGCCGCGGGTCCCCGACGACCAGGTGCTCACCCGCCGCGAGATGCCCGGCGCCGAGTGGTTCCCCGGCACGACGGTGAACTACGCCGAGCAGGCGCTGCGGCACGCCACCGACGAGCACCCGGCGCTGATCGCCGTCGCCGAGGACGCTGAGCCCACCGAGGTGTCGTGGGCGCAGCTGCGCGGGCAGGTCGGCGCGTTCGCCACCACCCTGCGCCGGCTGGGCGTGCGGCGCGGCGACCGGGTCGCGGGCTACCTGCCCAACGTCCCCGAGGCGGTCGTGGCCTTCCTCGGCGCCGCGGCGATCGGCGCGGTGTGGTCCTCCTGCGCACCCGACTTCGGCACCCGCGCCGTCCTCGACCGGTTCGCCCAGATCGAGCCCACCGTCCTGGTCGCCGTCGACGGCTACCGGTTCAACGGCAGGGAGTTCGACCGCCGCGACGTCGTCGCGGAGCTGCGCGCTGCCCTGCCGACCGTGACGGCGACGGTCGCCGTGCCCCGGCTGTTCCCCGACGAGGTGCCCGACGGGGCGCTGAGCTGGGCCGACGCCGTCGCCGACCGGCAGGACCCGGTGTTCGAGGCACTGCCGTTCGAGCACCCGCTGTGGATCGTCTACTCCTCGGGCACCACCGGGCTGCCCAAGGGGATCGTGCACGGGCACGGCGGCGTGGTCCTCGAGGAGCACAAGCAGCTGGGCCTGCACGGCGACGTCGGCCCCGGCGACCGCTTCTACTGGTACGCCTCCACCGCCTGGATCATGTGGAACATCGCCACCTCGGCGCTGCTGCGCGGCGCGACCGTGGTCGTCCACGACGGCGCACCGGCGTACCCCTCGGTCGACGCGCAGTTCGCCCTCGCCGCGCGCACCGGCATCACCTACCTGGGCACCAGCGCCGGGTACCTCATCGCCTGCGAGAAGGCGGGCATCCGGCCGGGGGAGACGCACGACCTGTCGGCGCTGCGGGTCATCGGGTCCACCGGCTCCCCGCTGCCCGCGTCGGCGTTCCACTGGGTCTACGACGCGGTGGGCGGCGACGTCTTCCTCAGCTCGGCGTCCGGCGGCACCGACGTCGCCACCGGCTTCATCGGCAGCACGCTGCTCCTCCCGGTGACCGCCGGCGAGCTGCAGCGGCCGATGCTCGGTGTCGCGGCCGCCGCGTGGAACGAGAGCGGCGAGCCGGTCGTCGGCGAGCTGGGCGAGCTGGTCATCACCGAGCCGATGCCCTCCATGCCGCTGTACTTCTGGAACGACCCCGAGGGCACCCGCTACCGCGAGTCCTACTTCGAGCCGTGGCCGGGCGTGTGGCGGCACGGCGACTGGATGGAGGTCACCGACCGCGGCACCTGCGTCATCACCGGCCGGTCGGACTCCACGCTCAACCGGGGCGGCGTGCGCATGGGCACCGCCGACATCTACGCCGCCGTCGAGGGCTTCCCGGAGGTCGCCGACTGCGTCGTCCTCGGCGTCGAGCAGCGCGACGGCGGCTACTGGATGCCGCTGTTCGTCCAGCTCACCCCCGGCGCCGAGCTGACCGACGACCTCCGCGACCGCATCCGCGCCGCCATCCGCAGCTCCGCCAGCCCGCGGCACGTGCCCGACGAGATCCTCGTCGCGCCCGGCGTGCCGCACACCCGCACCGGCAAGCGGCTGGAGGTGCCGCTCAAGCGGCTGTTCCAGGGCGTGCCGCCCGAGAAGGCGGTCAACCCGGGGGCCGTGGACGACGCGTCACTCGTCGAGCACTACGTGGCGCTGGCCCGGGAGCGCGGCGCCCGCTGAGGGAGGACGGGGCCCTGCAGCGCGGCCCGTCACCGGCGTCCTACCGTCGGTGACCCGAGACCGAGGAGGCCCCGTGCGACGCCGTCCCCTGCTCCGAACGTTGCTGGTCCCCGCCCTCGTGGCCGCCGGCCTGCTGAGCACGGGGGCGATCCCGGCGGCCGCGGCCGGGCCCCCGGTCCGGGTCGCCGACTTCGGCGCCAACCCCGGCGCGCTGCAGATGTACGCCCACCGACCGGCCGGGCTGCCCGCGGGCGCGCCGGTCGTCGTCGCCCTGCACGGCTGCACCCAGGACGCCGCCGGCTACGCCCTCGGCTCGGGCTGGCCGGAGCTGGCCGACCGGTGGGGCTTCACCGTCGTCCTCCCGCAGCAGGTCGCCGCCAACAACGCCAACCGGTGCTTCAACTGGTTCCAGCCCGGCGACGTCACCCGCGGCCAGGGCGAGGTGGCCTCGATCCGCAGCATGGTGGCGCACGCGGTCACCGCGTCTGGCGCCGACCCGGGGCGGGTCTTCGTCACCGGGCTGTCGGCCGGGGGCGCGATGAGCGCGGCCCTGCTCGCCGCCTACCCCGACGTCTTCGCGGCCGGCGCGGTCATCGCCGGCGTCCCCGTCGGCTGCGCCGACGACCTGCTCACCGCGCTCGCGTGCATGACCGTGTCCGGGCAGCGGACGCCGGGGCAGTGGGCGGACGCGGTCCGCGCGGCAGCGCCGGCGGGGACGACGGAGTGGCCGGAGGTCTCCCTCTGGCAGGGGACCGACGACCGCACCGTGAACCCGGCCAACGCGCTCGACCTGCGCGACCAGTGGACGGCGGTGCACGGCCTCCCGCAGGTGCCGTCGTCGACCACCGCCCTGCCGGCCGGCACCATCCGCGCCCGCTACGCCGACGCGGACGGCACCGCGCGGGTGACCACTTACACCGTCGCCGGGATGGGCCACGCCACGCCGAACGACCCCGGCACCGGCCCGCGGCAGTGCGGGCGGCCCGGCCAGTACTTCGCCGACACCGTCTGCTCGAGCTGGTACGACGGCGTGAGCTGGGGCCTCGACCAGCCCGGCGGCACCCCCTACCGCCCGCCCCGGCTCTGACGGTCCCGGAACGGCCCGTGCAGCACCGCCCACTGCAGCAGCAGGATGGTCTTGGCGTCGGCGATCCGGCCGTCGTCGACCATGGCCAGCGCCTCGTCGACGTCGAGCTCGAGCACCTCGATGTCCTCGCCCTCCTCGGCGAGTCCGCCGCCGGCGCTCACCCGGTCGGCCGGGGTGTAGGGCGCGGCGAAGAACGCCAGCCGCTCGGTCACCGACCCCGGGCTCATCCACACGTCGGGCAGCCGGGTCAGCGCGCCCACCGCCACCCCGAGCTCCTCGGCGGCCTCCCGGCGGACGGCGGTCTCGGGGTCGTCCTCGTCGAGCAGCCCGGCCGCGGCCTCGACCAGCACCCCGTCGAGGGAGCCGTTGACGTAGGCGGGGAGGCGGAACTGCCGGGTGAGCAGCACCGTCCGCCGCGCGGTGTCGTAGGGCAGCAGGGTGGCGCCGTTGCCGCGGTCGTGGGTCTCGCGCTGTTCGGTGTGCCAGGCGCCGTCGCGCCCGCGCCGGTCGAACGTCGTCCGCCGGTTGACGTACCAGGAGCTGGAGAGCACCTCGACGTCGCGGACGACGACGTCGGGGTTGCCGGTCAGGTCGCGGCCGGCCCGGTCCAGCCCGGTGCGGCCGCGCGCGTCGGGGACGTCGACCCCCACGACGCCGGTCACCGCGCCACCGCCGGCACCTGGTCGAGGCCGGTGTAGACCGCGGCACCCCGGGCCCGGGCGAGCGCGACCATCTCGTCGGACCCGGCCGAGGCGCCGGGCAGCCGCAGGACGGCGTCGACCCGCTCCACCAGCCGGCGGCCCATCGGGTGGAACACCTCGTCGAAGGCGGCGTCGCCGACCCGGGTGGACCCGGCGAGCTCCGCCAGCGGCAGGGCCAGGTCCTCCCCGTTGACGGCGAGGTGTCCCGCGCGGAACAGCGCCAGGCAGGCCTCCCGGATGGCGCGGTGGTTGGCCGCGATGCGGTCGGGGTCGTCGCCGGTGCCCCCGCGGTAGGGGCCGGCGACCAGGATCATCAGGGGCTGGTTCACGCGAGCAGGACCTCCACGTCGGCGTTCTCGAGGGCGGCGAGGGTGTCCTGCGCCGCGGGGGTGAGCCGGGGGTCGCCGGCGCTGGCGTCGGTGACCAGGCGGCCGACGGCGCCCAGCGGCGCGACCGCGGCGAAGGCGCGGACGCCGAGCTTGGAGGCGTCGGCGACGACCAGGCTGCTGCGGGCCTGCTGCAGGGCGACCTGCTTGACGGCGGCGTCCTCCAGCGTGAACTCCGACCAGCCGGCCTCGGCGCTGACCGCCCCGATCGACATGACGAACAGGTCGAAGGTGAGCTGCCGCAGCACCGCGGCGGTGAGCGGCCCGGCCAGGCTGCGCTCGCCCGGCCGGGACTCCCCGCCCACGACCAGCAGCCGGACGCCGGGCCGGTCGGCCAGCGCCTCGGCCACGGGCAGGCTCAGCACGGCGGCGGTGAAGGGGCCCTCGCCGGCGGCGGCGCGGTCGGCCAGTGCCCGGGCGACGTGCACGGTCGTCGTCCCGGCGTCGAGCAGGACGGTGGCGCCCGGCGCGACCAGCGCGGCGGCGGCCCGGCCGATGCGGTCCTTGAGGCCGGCCTGCCAGCCGGCGCGGGCGGCGAACCCGGCGGCGCTCTCCGGCTCGGCGACGGCGACCGCGCCGCCGCGCACGCGCTCGACCAGGCCGCGCGCCTGCAGGGCGTCGAGGTCGCGGCGGACGGTCATCTCCGAGACGCCCAGCCGGGCGGCGAGGTCGGCCAGCGACGCCCGCCCGGCGTTGCGCACCAGCCGCAGCGTCACGTCGAGTCGGTCGGCCACGGTGCTTTCCTACCATCTGTGTGTGAGGTCTGTGAAGTGCTCGTGAGATGGTGGCGCCGGCACAGCCGTCGAGCGGACCGCGACGGCGGCCCGCAGGGTGGAAGCGACCGCACCGCCGAGGAGAGGCCCGCGACGATGACGTCGACCCAGGACCGCCCCACCGAGCTGCTCGAGCCGGAGCCGCCGGCCCTGCTGCCGCCCTGGCACACGCCCGAGCGCGAGGCCCTGCAGCAGCAGGCCCGCCGTCTGGCCTACGACGAGGTGCTGCCGGTGGCCGACGAGCTCGATCCGAAGAAGGGGCTGCTCCCGGAGTCGCTGCTCGGGCGCCTGGCCGAGCTCGGGTACTTCGGCATCACCGTCCCGGCCGAGCACGGCGGCCTGGGGCTGGGCGTCTTCGAGTACTGCATGGTGTCCGAGGAGCTGGCCCGCGCGTGGATGAGCAGCGCGAGCATCCTGGCCCGCTCCCAGGGGCTGGGCGCCGCGGTGCCCGACGCCGGACGCCGCGCCGACCTGCTGCGTCGCAGCGCCCGCGGCGAGTGGATCGGCGCGATCGCGCTGTCCGAGCCCGACGCCGGCTCCGACCTCGCCGGGGTGCGCACCCGCGCCGTCCGCGAGGGCGACGAGTGGGTGGTCACCGGCCACAAGCGCTGGTGCGGCAACGCCGAGGCCGCCGACTTCATCCAGGTGCTGGTGCGCGTGCGCGACCCCGAGCCCGGGGAGTCCCGGTCCCGCGGGCTGACCAACCTGCTGCTGGAGAAGGAGCGCGGCTCGTTCCCCGAGGGGCTGACCGGGACACCGATCGACAAGGTCGGCTACCACGGCTTCCTCACCTGGGACCTCGTCTTCGACGGCGTCCGCATCCCCGCGGGCAACGAGCTCGCCGACCCCGGCAGCGCCGGCGGCGGCGACGGCCCGGAGAGCGCGCGCGCCGGGTTCGCCGAGGCCCAGCGCTTCCTCAACACCGCCCGTGTGCACACCGCCGCCCGCGCCGTCGGTCTGGCGCGCGCCGCGCTCGAGGACTCGATCGTCTACCTGCAGGAACGCGAGCAGTTCGGCCACCCGATCGGCGACTTCCAGGCGCTGCGCTTCGCCGTCGCCGAGATGGCCGCCCAGGTCGAGCAGTCGCGCGCCTTCTACCGGCAGGTCGCCCACCTGATCGACGTGGGCGTGCGCTGCGAGCGGGAGGCGTCGATGGCCAAGCTGGAGGCCACCGAGATGGCCGTGCGGGTGACCAACCAGGCCATGCAGCTGCACGGCGGCAACGGCTACACCACCGAGCGCCAGGTCGAGCGGCACTGGCGCGACGCCCGCCTGACCACGATCTTCGAGGGCACCAGCGAGATCCAGAAGCGGATCATCAGCGACCGCCTGCTGCCGCGCAGCCCGCTCACCTAGTGCCCCTGCCGACGGTCGTGCTCTGCCCACACCTGTGGGCAGAGCACGACCGTCGGCAGGAGCGGTTCAGGCGGCTGCGTCGGCGTGCGCCAGGTGGCCGAGCTCGCGCCACAGGAGCGCGAGCAGCACCGCGGACCCGGCGAAGGCGAACCAGAACGGGCCGGTCACCCCCCAGATCCGCGCGAGGACCCCACCGAGGGCCTGCCCGACCAGGATGCCGCCGAACACGCCCATCGCGTACAGGCTCCCGACCCGCCCCTGCAGCCCGGCCGGCACCGCGCGCATCCGCACCGTGCGCGACGTCGTCCCCCACACGAACGCGTGCGCCCCGAAGACGGCCAGCACCGCCATCGCCACCCACGGGGTGCGGGTCAGCGCCAGCCCGAGGTGGGTGAGCGTCTCGATGACCAGCCCCACGCGCATCAGGGAGGCCAGGCCGACGTGCCGCTCGAGCCAGTCGTAGGACGCCGTCCCCGCGATCCCGCCGACGGCGACCATCGTGGTGAGCAGCCCGAAGCCGGCGGCGCCCAGACCGAGCCGCTGGCCGGCGTAGAGCACCAGCACCGACCAGGCGGCGCCGTAGGTGACGTTGAACAGGACGATGGTGAGCGTCAGCGTGCGGACGGCGGGGGCGTGCCACGTCCAGCGCAGCCCCTCGACGACGTCGTGCCGCACCGACGCGCGCTCCGCCGGCCGCGCCACCGCCGGCAGCCGCATCCGCGCCACCAGCACCGCCCCGAGCGCCACCAGCACCGCCTGGGCGAGGAACGGCCAGGCGGCGCCGGCCACGAACAGCACGCCGCCGACGGCCGGGCCGGTCAGCTGGTTCATCGTCAGCGTGCCCGTGATGAGGCGGGCGTTGCCGATGCCGAGGTCGGCGCGGGGCACCACCATCGGCAGCAGGGTCCCCGACGCGGTGTCGGCGAACACCTCCGCGGTGCCCAGCACGAACAGCACCGCGAGGACGGTGGCGATCCCGACGGCGCCCGTGGCCAGCGCGAGCACCAGGACGGCGAGCACGCCGGCCCGAGCGAGGTCGACGCAGACCACCAGCACGCGGCGGTCGACCCGGTCGGCGAGGACGCCGGCGTGCAGGCCGAACAGCAGCCACGGCAGCTTCTGGAGCAGGGCGGCCAGCGCGACGAGCAGCGGATCGCTGGTCAGGCCCGCCACGAGCAGCGGCCCGGCGGCGACCGCGATGCCGTCGCCGAGGTTGCCGGCCCACGACGACGCCACCAGCCAGCGGAACGACGGGCCCATCCGGGCCGGCAGCACCGCCTCGACCAGTCCCCCCACGAGCCCGGACCGTAGCCGTCCGGATGCGGGCCGTCGTCCGAGAAACCGGGTGCCCGCTGTCGGTGCCCTCCGCGAGCATGGGGCTCCGGGCGCGACGGTGCGCCCGCCGACGACGGAGGGGGAGATGGCCAGGCTGCCGCGCGCGCTCGCGCCCCTGCGCTCCCGGGACTACCGGCTGCTGGCGTCGTCCATGGGCCTGTCGCTGTTCGCGCAAGGCCTGTGGACCGTGGCGCTCGTCTGGCAGGTCGTCGACCTCGGCGGCGGGCCGGGCGCGCTCTCCCTGGCCACCTCGCTGCAGGCCGCCGGCATGCTGGCCAGCACCCTGGTCGGCGGCGCGCTGGCCGACCGGGTGCCGCAGCGGCGCATCCTGCTCGGCGTCGCGCTGCTGCAGACGGCGGCGGTCGGGACGGTCGCGCTGATGTCGCTGGCCGGCGTCCTGGCGCTCGGGCCGCTGGCCGCCGCGGCGCTGGTCGGCGGGGTCGCGACGGGTCTGTACTACCCGGCCTACTCGGCGCTCGTGCCCGGCGTCGTCCCGCCGGGGGAGCTGCTCGCCGCCAACGGCCTGGAGGGCGTCGTCCGGCCGGCGCTGGCGATGGCCGCCGGCCCCGCGGTCGGCGGACTGCTGGTGGCGGTCCTCTCACCCGGCGCGGCGCTGGCCGCGACGGCGCTGACCTCGGCCGCCGCGGCCGGTTGCGTGGCGGCGCTGCCGACGCTGCCGGTCCGGCGGGAGGGCGAGCACCCGGGGCTGCTCACCGACGTCCGCGAGGGCGTGGCCTACATGGTCGGCACGCCGTGGCTGCTGGCCACGCTGCTGTTCGCCTCGCTGATGGTGCTGCTGATCATGGGTCCGTTCGAGGTCCTGGTGCCCTTCGCGGTCCGGGACCGGGCCGGCGGTGGCCCGGCCGAGCACGCCTGGGTGCTGGCCGCGTTCGGCATCGGCGGCGCGCTCGGGTCGGCCGTCGTCGCCTCGTTCCGGCTGCCGCGCCGCTACCTCACGGTGATGAACCTGCTGTGGGGCGCCGGCTGCGTGCCGCTGGTGGTGTTCGGCGCGACGTCGCAGCTGTGGGTGATGATCGCGGCGGCCGGGCTGCTCGGGGCGGCGTTCGAGGCCGGCACGGTCATCTGGGGCACGCTGCTGCAGCGGCGGGTGCCCCCGGCGCTGCTGGGGCGGGTGTCCAGCCTCGACTTCTTCGTCTCGATGGCGTTCATGCCGCTGTCGATGGCGCTGGCCGGCCCGGTCAGCCAGACGGTCGGCCTGACCGGCACGTTCCTGCTGGCCGGGCTCGTGCCGCCGGTGCTCGCCGTCGCCGCCGTCCTGGCCTGGCGGCTGCCCGACGACGAGCTGGCCCACCCGCTCGACGAGCCCGCGGACCGGCCCGCCGAGCGGGTCACCGAGCCGGCCTGAGCACCCGGGCCTCCCACGGCCGCAGGACGGCGGGGTCGTCCTCGGGCAGGTTCCCGAGGACGACCCCGGCGCCCACGGCCTCCGGGAGCAGCCCGGCGAGGTCCTGGACCGACCCGCCGAGGTTGCAGACGACCAGCAGCGTGTCGCCGTCCAGGGAGCGGGTGAACGCGTACACCTCGTCGTGCTCGGGCAGCAGCATGGTGAAGTCGCCCAGCGCCACCACCGGGTCCTCGTGCCGCAGCGCGATCAGCCGCCGGTGGTGGGCGAACACCGAGCCCGGGTCGGCGCGCTGGGCCTGCGCGTTCCACTCGGCGTGGTCGGGGTTGACCGCGATCCACGGCGTCCCGGTGGTGAAGCCCGCGTGGGGCGAGGCGTCCCACTGCACCGGCGTCCGCGCGTTGTCCCGGCTCATCCGGCGCATCGCGGCGAGCACGTCGCCCGCGTCGGCGCCGTGCGCGACGGCCTGCACGTGGTGGTTGAGCGACTCGACGTCGCGGAACTGCTCGAGCGCGGTGAACGGGAAGTTGGCCATCCCGATCTCCTCGCCCTGGTAGACGTAGGGCGTCCCGCGGTGCAGGTGCAGCAGCGTGGCCAGGCAGGTCGCCGAGTCGCGCCGGTACCGCGGTGAGTCGTCGCCGAAGCGGGAGACCGCCCGCGGCTGGTCGTGGTTGTCCCAGTAGAGGGAGTTCCAGCCGACCTCGGCCAGCCCGGCCTGCCAGCGGCCGAAGGAGGCCTTGAGGTCGCGCATCCGCAGCGGTCGCGGGCGCCACTTGGAGTCGTCGAAGTCCAGGCCGACGTGCTCGAACTGGAAGACCATGTCCACCTCGCCCCGCGCCGGATCGGTGAACAGCCGCGCCTCCTCCACGGTCACGCCGGGCATCTCGCCGACGGTCAGCAGCCGGTCCGGCCGCCCGGCGAACACCTCGCGGTGCATCTCCTGCAGGAACTCGTGGATCCGCGGCCCGCAGAGGAAGGACGCCGACCCGTCGCCGTAGGGGACACCCGGCAGCGGCGGCCCGTCGTGCAGCGAGCCGTCCGGGGCGACGTCCTTGCTGATCATGTTGATGACGTCCATGCGGAAGCCGTCGACGCCGCGGTCGAGCCAGCGCCGCATCATCGCGTACACCGCCTGCCGGACCTCCGGGTTCTCCCAGTTGAGGTCCGGCTGCTTCGCGGCGAACAGGTGCAGGAAGTACTCGCCGCTGGCCGGGTCGAGCTCCCACGTCGGCCCGGAGAAGAACGAGTGCCAGTTGGTCGGCTCGGCGCCCGGCGCGCCGGGGGCCATCCCGGGGCGCGGCGGCCGCCACCAGTACCAGTCCCGCTTGGGGGAGTCCGGGGACGAGCGCGACTCGACGAACCACGGGTGCTCGTCGCTGGTGTGGTTGACCACCAGGTCCATCACCAGCCGGATCCCGCGCGCGTGCAGGCCGGCGATCAGCTCGTCGAACTGCCCGAGCGTGCCGAACAGCGGGTCGACGTCCTCGTAGTCGCTGATGTCGTACCCGTTGTCGGCCTGCGGCGACGGGTACACCGGGGAGAGCCACACGACGTCGACGCCGAGGTCGGCCAGGTGGTCCAGGCGCTGCAGGATGCCGCCGAGGTCGCCGATCCCGTCGCCGTCGGAGTCCTGGAACGAGCGCGGGTAGACCTGGTACACGACGGCGCGGGTCCACCACGGGGGTTGCTCGGGCACGGCTCCCAGCCCAGCACGGCGCGCAGCGCCCCGCACCCGCTGCGCCCCCACCCGCTACGGTCGCCGACCGTGCCCCCTGGAGTGCTGCTCGTGACCGGCGGGAGCCGCGGCATCGGCGCCGCGACGGCGCGCGCCGCCGCGGCCGCCGGGTGGTCGGTGGCCCTGACCTACCGGGAGGACGACGCGGCGGCCGCGGCCGTGGTGGCCGACGTCGAGGCCGCCGGCGGGACCGCCACGGCCGTGCGCGCCGACGTCTCGGTGGAGGACGACGTCCTCGCCGCGTTCGCCGCGGCCGACGCCCTCGGGCCGGTGACCGGGCTGGTCGCCAACGCCGGGATCGTCGGCGCGCGGGCGCGGGTCGACGAGATGAGCGCCGAGCGGGTGCAGCGGATGCTGGCGGTCAACGTGCTCGGCGCCGTCCTGTGCTGCCGGGAGGCCGTGCTGCGGATGTCGACGCGCCACGGCGGGCCCGGCGGCTCGATCGTGCTGGTCTCCTCGGCGGCCAGCCGGCTGGGCTCGCCGGGGGAGTACGTCGACTACGCCGCGAGCAAGGGCGCCGTCGACACCCTCGGTCTCGGCCTGGCCCGCGAGGTGGCCGGCGAGGGCGTCCGGGTCAACGTCGTCCGCCCCGGGATCATCGAGACCGACATCCACGCCAGCGGCGGCCAGCCCGACCGGGTCGCGCGGATCGGGCCGTCGGTGCCGATGGGCCGGGCGGGCCTGCCCGGGGAGGTGGCCGCGGCGGTGCTGTGGCTGCTCGGCGAGGGCTCCGGCTACTGCACCGGCAGCCTGCTCGACGTCTCCGGGGGCCGCTGAGCGCCGCGGCCGGGCCGCTGTTTGGATGGGCGGGACCCGTCGGGACCACCCGGCACCGACCCGAGGAGCACCGATGTCCCAGCCCACCCGCCCCGACGTCGAGCCGCCGACCGGCCCCGCGCCCGACGACCTGGTGATCGAGGACATCACCGTCGGCGACGGCCCCGAGGCCAAGGCCGGCGACCTGGTGAGCGCCCACTACGTCGGCGTCACCCACGACGGCGGCGAGCAGTTCGACGCCTCCTGGGACCGCGGCGACCCGCTGGAGTTCCGGCTCGGCGTGGGCATGGTCATCCAGGGCTGGGACGAGGGCATCCAGGGCATGCGCGTCGGCGGCCGGCGCCGGCTGACGATCCCGGCGCACAAGGCGTACGGGGAGCGCGGGGCCGGCGGCGTCATCAAGCCCGGCGCGACGCTGGTCTTCGTCGTCGACCTCGTCGGCATCCGCTGACCGGGTCGGTCGACGATCAGGTGACCTGATCGTGCAGCGTCCTCCCTCACCGTGGGACGGAAGGGAGGACGCTCGATGATCAGGTCCCCTGATCGTCGCGGAGCCCGGTGGTTGTCCGGGGCAACGGCGGGGCACCGGTGCGGCCATGAGCGAGCCGGTTCCCACCCGTGACCACGCCCTCGCCACCGAGGGCACCCACGGCGAGTCGGGTGGCGAGTCCGGCGGCGAGTCCACCGGCACCGTCGTCGTCGCCGGGCTGGCCAACCTCGGCATCGCGATCGCCAAGCTGGTCGGCGGCCTGATCAGCCACTCCTCGGCGATGCTGTCGGAGGCGGCGCACTCGCTGGCCGACACGATCACCGAGGTGCTGCTGTTCGTCGCGCTCAAGCGCGGGAACAAGGCCCCCGACGCCCGGCACCCGATCGGCTACGGCCGGGAGACCTACTTCTGGGCGCTGCTCGCCTGCCTGGCCACCTTCACCCTCGGCGCCGGCTTCTCCTTCTACCAGGGCGTGCAGACGATCCTCGTGGGTGAGGAGCAGGGCGACCCGCTCATCGCCTACGTCGTCCTGGCGGTCTCCTTCGTCCTCGAGGGCTCGTCCCTGCTCAAGGCCGTCCGGCAGGTCCGGGGGGCGGCGCGGAAGTGGGGGACGACGCCCCGGCGCTACCTGGCCGAGACCACCGACACCACGGTCAAGGCCGTCACGTTCGAGGACAGCGCCGCGCTGGTCGGCCTGGTCCTCGCCGCGCTGGGGCTCTTCCTCGAGCAGATCACCGGCGAGCCGGTGTGGGACGGCGTCGCCGCGATCCTCATCGGCGTCCTGCTGCTCCTGGTGGCCGGCTCGCTGGCGCGGGCCAACGTCTCGCTGCTCATCGGCCGGTCGGTGGCCCCGCGGCTCCAGGAGGAGCTGCGTGCGGAGATCGCCGGGCTCCCGCAGGTCGACGGCGTCCCGGTCCTCCTGACCACGGTCATCGGGCCCGGGCAGCTCGTCGTCATGGCCAAGGTCGACTTCGCCGACACCGCGACCGTCGCCGACATCGAGCACGCCTCCGACGAGGCCGAGCGGCGGCTGGTCTCCCGGCACGAGGGCGTCCGCTACGTCTTCCTCGACCCCACCCCCGGCGACGGCCGGGCGCGGGCGGAGGTGCACCGGCCGGAATGACGGACGGCCGGCCACGGTTGGGCCGGCGGTGCGCATCGAGGTGTGGTCCGACGTCGTCTGTCCGTGGTGCTACATCGGCAAGCGCCGGCTGGAGACCGCACTGGCGCGGTTCCCGCACCGCGACGAGGTCGAGGTGGTCTGGCGGTCCTTCCAGCTCGACCCCTCAATCCCCGAGGGGCAGACGCACCCGACCCTGCCGGCGCTCGCCGCCACGTACGGCCGCCCCGTCGAGGAGATGCGGGCGATGATGCGGCACGTCGAGGAGACCGCCGCCGGTGAGGGGCTCGAGTACTCCCTCGCCGACGGCGTCAGCGGCAACACGCTGCTGGCCCACGAGCTGGTCCACCTCGCCGCCGAGCGCGGGCTGCAGGCGCAGACGAAGGAGCGGCTGCTGCACGCCTACTTCGAGGAGGGGCATCCGGTCTTCGACGTCGACTCCCTCGCCGCCCTCGCCGTCGAGGTCGGGTTGGACGAGGCCGAGGTGCGCGCGACGCTGGCCGACCACCGGTACCGCCCCGCCGTCCTGGCCGACGCCGCGACCGCGCAGCAGCTCGGCGCCACCGGCGTCCCGTTCTTCGTCGTCGACCGCCGCTACGGCGCCGCCGGAGCCCAGCCGGCCGACGTGCTCCTCCAGCTGATCGAGCGCGCCTGGGCCGAGCGCGCGCCCGTCGCGAGCGCCTGAGAGCGTGTCCGAGAACTCGGGCTTGAGCGGCTGATGTGAGGAACTCCTGGTAGGCCGGTAGGTGTCTAGGCCACTGCCCTACCAGGAGTCCGCGTGCCATCTTCCCTGGCTTGCGTCTGCTCGTCCTGCCCGGCTCACCGCGGCAACGACCGTGGTCGTCGCGGTCAGCTCAGCCGCGGTGAGATCTATCCCGCCTCGGCGACCACCGACGCCCAGTGGGCGGTGATCGCACCTCTGCTGCCACCGGCGGGCAACACCTCCGGACGCGGCGGGCGCCCGGAGAAGCACGACCGCCGCCTGGTGTGCGACGCGATCTTCTACCTGGTGCACGGCGGCATCCCGTGGCGGGAGCTGCCCCGGGAGTTCCCGCCGCCGTCGACGGTGTGGACGATCTTCACCCGGTGGGTGCGCACCGGGGTCTGGCAGCGCATCCACGACGTGTTGGTGGACCTGCTGCGGGTGCGCCAGGGCAGAAAGCCGCTGCCGACCGCGGCGATCATCGACTCCCAGTCGGTGCGCGCCGCTGACACCGTCGCCGCGGCCAGCCGCGGGTATGACGCCGGTAAGCGCGTCAACGGCCGCAAACGGCACATTGCGGTGGATTCCAACGGCTGGCTGCTGGCGGTGCTGGTCACCGTCGCCGGCATCCAGGACCGCGACGGTGGGGTGCACCTGCTGGCCCGACTGCGCGAGAAGTACTCGACCATCTCGTGGGTGTGGGCCGATGCCGGCTACGCCGGGCGCCTGGTCACCTACGCCGCCCAGGTCTGGGCGCTGACCGTGGCGGTCGTGCGCCGCGCCGATGACCAGGTCGGCTTCCGCGTGCTCCACCGGCGCTGGGTGATCGAGCGCACCTTGGCCTGGATCAGCAAACACCGCCGCTGCGTCCGCGACTACGAGCGACGCATCGACACCAGCGAGGCCATGGTCACCATCGCCATGATCATGACCATGTCCCGCAGACTGGCCCGCTGACCGCAGTTCTCGGACACGCTCTGAGACGTGCCGAGGGCCCCTCACCGCCGGGTGAGGGGCCCTCGGGACGTGCTGGACCGGCACCTCTGCAGGATCCCGCCGCGAGCGGTGGGGCAGAGGATCCGCCCGCTACTGGGTGGCCGGGCCGCCCTGCTCCGTGCCGGAGAGGGTGCGCAGGAACTCGTGGCAGCGCCGGGCGCGCGCCGAGTCCTGCTCCATGACCTCGCGGAAGAAGGCGGCGATGTCGTCCAGGCCGGCGTTCTCGGCGTCCCGGACGTACTGGCCGTAGTCGTGCCCGGCCTTCAGCGAGTGGTACTGCACGGAGATGAGGTCGTACGTGACGTCCTCGAAGCCGGTCTCACCGGTGGCCATGGGGGACCTCCTCGTCGATGGGGATGGGCGACCGAGCAGGTTCCCCGTCACCGCCCGGTGAAAACGGACCGGTCCGCCTCAGGAGCGGCCGGCGTCCGTCGGCGCCTCGGAGAACGCCCCGCCGGTGACGTCGCCCCCGCCGGCGTCGTCGGCCAGGGTCTGCCCGGCGGTCGTCTCCGCGTCGTCGGCGGCCAGCTCGTCCTCGCCGCTGGACGCCGGGTCGTCGCCGGTCGAGGCCAGGTCCGCGCCCTGGCCGTAGGCGCCGGGGTCGGCCTGTGCCGTCCGGGGGTCGTTGAGCGGGTCCGGGACGTCGGGGTCGGTGACGGTCATGGAGCGTCGGGTGCCCGCCGGCGATGCCGGCGAACCCCTGGTGGACCCGTAACCGATGTGTTACGCAGTTGCCGTGCAGGCGCTCGCGGCCCTCGCCGACCCGATCCGGCGGGAGCTGCTCGCCCTGCTCGCGCGGGGTGAGCTGGCCGCCGGCGAGCTCGCCGGCCGGTTCCCGGTGAGCCGGCCGGCGGTCAGCCGCCACCTGCGCGTGCTGCGTGAGGCCGGGCTGGTCAGCAGCCGGGTCGAGGGACGCCGGCGGCTCTACGCGCTCGACCCGCGGCCGCTGCGGGAGCTCGACGAGTGGCTGGAGTCCTACCGCGGCCTGTGGACGCAGCGGCTCGACGCGCTGGACACCGAGATCGCCCGCGGCCGCCGGGCCCGGGTCCACCCCCCGACGGACGGAGCCGCACCGTGACCGACCGGACGACCCCCGCCGACCCGCCGACGCACCGCAGCGGCGTGGTCACCGAGCTCCCCGACGGGCGCCGGCGACTGGAGTTCCGCCGCTCCTGGCCCGACGGGCCCGACGACGTCTGGGCCGCGCTCACCGAGCCCGACCGGCTGGCCCGCTGGTTCGGCACCTACGACGGCGAGCGGGCGCTCGGCGGTCGCGGGACGCTGACGATGACGCACGAGGCGCAGCCGGTCGGCGAGGCGGTGCGGATCGCCGAGTGCGACCCGCCGCGCCGGCTGGTCGTCGAGTGGGTCGACCAGGCCGACTGGCGGGTCGAGCTGGTCCTCGCCGTGGCGAGCGGCCGCACCACGCTGCACTTCGTCCAGGTCTTCGCGGCCGGCACCGACGTCGTCGACTACGCCCTGGGCTGGCACTGGTACCTTGACGGGTTGGACGCCGAGGTCGGCGGACGCCCTGCCCCCGCCGACTGGGACTCCTTCCTGGCCGCCACCGGTCCCGACTACGGGCGGACGCCGGAGGGCTGAGGCGCTCTGCTCCACCGGCCGGATCGGTGCCGCGCCGGCCCGATCCGGCACGTGGAGGACGGAACCGGCCGGTGGAGCGCGGGGCCCGCCGGGGCGAGCGGCCGCCGGGACGCGGCGGGTGTCGGGGTGTGGAACCGGTCACGCCCGGAGCCCGGAACCGCGCGGATCGGCCCTCTTCCGAGGGACGGGACCCCGCACGACAAGACGTCCTATACGTAACATCTCTCACCGTTACAGACGGGTGTCCCCGCTTGTACGCTGACCCGACCGGACGGCCGGACTCGTTCCGCCGTCCCGCACACAGCACGTACCGGCGCCGGCGTCCTCCGCACCCGGCGTGCCCCAGAGGATGGAGACGCCGTGACTCAGTTGGCCACCCCCGGTCTCGACAACGCCCCGACCACCCACGCCCGCCTGCTCGCGTGGGTGCGCGAGATGGCGGAGCTGACACAGCCGGACCAGGTGGTGTGGGTCGACGGCACCGACGAGGAGTGGGAGCGGCTCACCCAGAAGCTGATCGACGCCGGCACCTTCACCCGCCTGGAGAAGAAGCCCAACTCCTTCTGGTGCGCCTCCGACCCCAGTGACGTCGCGCGCGTCGAGGACCGCACCTTCATCTGCTCGGTCGACGAGGCCGACGCGGGGCCCACCAACAACTGGATGGCCCCCGACGAGATGAAGTCGATCATGACCGAGCTGTACCGCGGCTCGATGCGGGGCCGGACGATGTACGTCATCCCGTTCTGCATGGGCCCGGTCGAGGCCGAGAACCCGATGTTCGGCGTCGAGCTCACCGACTCGGAGTACGTCGTCGTCTCCATGCGGGTCATGGCGCGCATCGGCAGCCGGATCCTCGAGGCGATGGGCACCGACCGGCCGTTCGTGCCGGCCATGCACTCCCTGGGCGCCCCGTTGGAGGAGGGCCAGGAGGACGTGCCGTGGCCCTGCAGCCAGACCAAGTACATCGTGCACTTCCCCGAGGAGCGGGCCATCTGGTCCTACGGCTCGGGCTACGGCGGCAACGCCCTGCTGGGCAAGAAGTGCTACTCCCTGCGGATCGCCTCGGCGATGGCCCGCGACGAGGGCTGGCTCGCCGAGCACATGCTGATCCTCAAGCTGACCAGCCCGCAGCAGAAGACGTACTACGTCGCCGGGGCCTTCCCCAGCGCCTGCGGCAAGACCAACCTGGCGATGCTCGAGCCAACCATCCCCGGGTGGAAGGTCGAGACCATCGGCGACGACATCGCCTGGATGCGGTTCGGTGAGGACGGCCGGCTCTACGCCGTGAACCCGGAGTACGGGCTGTTCGGCGTCGCCCCGGGCACCGGCTGGGACACCAACCCCAACGCGATGCGCACCATCGACAACGGCAACTCGGTCTTCACCAACGTGGCCCTCACCGACGACGGCGACGTCTGGTGGGAGGGCATGACCGACGAGCCGCCGGCGCACCTCACCAGCTGGAAGAAGCAGGACTGGACGCCGGAGTCCGACGAGCCCTCGTCGCACCCGAACTCGCGGTTCTGCACCCCGATCACCCAGTGCCCGATCCTGGCGCCGGAGTACACCGACCCGAAGGGCGTGCCGATCTCGGCGATCCTCTTCGGCGGCCGCCGCAAGACCACGATCCCGCTGGTCACCGAGGCGCGGGACTGGAACCACGGCGTGTTCATGGGCGCCACGCTGTCCTCGGAGACGACGGCCGCGGCCACCGGCGCCGTCGGCGTCGTCCGCCGCGACCCGTTCGCCATGCTGCCGTTCATCGGCTACAACGCCGGTGACTACTTCCGGCACTGGGTCGAGACCGGCAAGGCGCACGACGCGACCAAGCTGCCGAAGATCTTCTACGTCAACTGGTTCCGCCGCGACGAGGACGGCGGCTTCCTGTGGCCGGGCTTCGGCGAGAACAGCCGGGTGCTCAAGTGGGTCGTCGAGCGCCTCGAGGGCACCGCCGCCGCGGAGGAGACCCCGGTGGGCCACGTCCCGGCGGCCGACTCCCTCGACGTCTCGGGCCTGGGCATGACCGAGGACCGGGTGCGCAAGGTGCTCGCCGTCGACAAGGACGAGTGGCGCGAGGAGATCCCGCAGATCACCGAGTGGTTCGAGAAGTTCGGGGACAAGCTGCCCAGCACCATGTGGGACGAGCTGGAGATCCTCAAGAGCCGGCTCGCCTGAGAGAAGCCCCTGCCCCGGCAGGGGGGCCAGGGGAGCCACGCGGGCCCCGCACCGGACAGCGTCGTCCGGGGCGGGGCCCGCGCCCGTTCCGACACGGGGGCACGGCCGTCTCCGGGCCCCGCGGCCGGGTGTCGGTTAGCGTGGGGTGAACGGCATCCCCCTGACGACAGGTTCCCCTCGGTGCCCAATCCCTACCTGCACGTGCTGCGCACCCCGCACGCGCTGCCCATGGTGCTCGCCGCCTTCATCGGCCGGCTGCCGCTGTCGATGGTGGGCCTGGGCTGCGTCCTGCTCGTCGCCTCCGAGACCGGGTCCTACGGCCTGGGTGGCGCCGTCGCCGCCGCCGGCGCGGTCACCACCGCGATCGCCGGGCCGCTGCTGGGCCGGTGGGCCGACACCCACGGTCAGCGCCGGACGCTCCTGCCGGTGGTCGTGGTCTTCGCCGCGGCCGGCACGCTGTTCCTGACCGCGGTCAAGGAGGACTGGCCGCGCTGGACGTTCTTCGTCACCGCCGGCCTCGCCGGGGCCTGCATCCCACCGGTGGCCTCGATGATCCGGGTCCGCTGGACGCACCTGCTGCGCGGCACCACCCGGTTGCCGGCCGCGCTGGCGATGGAGTCCGTCGTCGACGAGTTCGTATTCATCGTCGGGCCGGTGCTGGTCACCTTCCTCTCCACCACCGGGCACTCGACCTCCGGCGTGGTCACCGCGTTCGCGCTGGCCGTCGTCGGCGCGCTGCTGTTCGCCGCGCAGGGCCGCACCCAGCCGCCGCCGCACGGGCACGAGGCCCGCAAGGGGCCCGCGGCGATCCGGACGCCGGGCCTGAAGGTGCTCTTCGTCGTCGGCGCCGCGGTCGGCTCGATCCTCGGCACGCTGGAGATCGCCCTGGTCGCCTTCGCCGACGCGGTCGACGCGATGGCGCTGTCGGGCGTGCTGATCGCCGGCCTCGCGGTCGGGTCGATGGCCAGCGGCATCGGCTGGGGCGCGGTGCACTGGCGGCACCCGCTGCGGCACCGGCTGCTGGTGGTGCTCGCGGCGCTGACCGTGCTCACCGTGCCGCTGTCGCTGGTCGGCAACGTCTGGGTGATGATCCCGCTGGTCGTGATCGCCGGTGTCGCCGTGTCGCCGTCGCTGATCAGCTCCTTCACCCTCGCCGAGCTGATCGTGCCGCGCTCGGCGGTGACCGAGGCCTTCACCTGGATCGGCACCGCGCTGGGGCTCGGCGTCGCCGTCGGCACCTCGGTCGCGGGCAAGATCGTCGACACCTACGGCGCCAACGCGTCGTTCCTCGTCGCCACGGTCTCCGCGGGCCTCGCCGCCCTCGTCGTCCTGGCGTTCCAGCGGCTGCTGCACGTGCCCGCCGAGCACGCCGCCGAGCCCGCGATGGCCGGCTGAGCCCGGGCCCGTGACGCGCCCCCGGCCGGCGGCCGGCGGCGGCCGCGTCCTCGGCGTCGCCCCCGAGCGGCTGGGCCGGTGGCTCGACGGCGTCGTCGCCCGGCACGGGGCGCCGGAGACGGCCGTCGACGACGCCGGCGCGCTGCACCTCACCTGCGCCGACGGCACCGCGGTGACCCTGCGGGCGCCCTTCGGGTGGACGCCGGCCCGGCCGCTGCTGACCTCGTTCACCGCCGCGGCCCGGCAGCCCCGGCGGGCGGCGGTGCTGCTGGTGCGGCGGGGCCGCTGGGCCGCCGGCGTGTTCGACGGGACCGGCCTCGTCGTCTCCAAGGTCGACACCCGCCTGGTGCAGGGCCGCACCGCCGCCGGCGGCTGGAGTCAGCAGCGCTTCGCCCGCCGCCGCGCCTCCCAGGCCGACGCCGTCGTGGGAGCCGCCGCCGACACCGCCGCCCGGGTGCTGCTGCCCCACGCCGGGGAGGTGGCGGGACTGTTCACCGGCGGCGACCGGCCGATGGTCGACGACGTGCTCGCCGACCCCCGGCTGCGGCGCCTGGCGGCGCTGCGCCGGGAGCCCGCGCTGCAGGTCGGGGAGCCGACGAGGGCGGTGCTGGAGACGACGCCCACGCAGTTCCGGGCGGTGCGGGTGCACATCACCGAGCCCGCGGACCGCCGCTAGCGATCAGCCGTGCGGGAGCAGGACCAGGCGGATCGGGTTGCCCTCCTTGTGCTCCAGCATCTCGACGCCGCGCGCGGCCTCGGCCAGCGGCAGGGTGCCCGAGATCGAGCGGGACAGGTCCAGCCGGCCGTGCCGGATCAGCCGCACCAGTTGCTCCACGTGCTGGGGCGCGGAGCCGTAGTGGCCCAGCAGGCGCTGGCCGAAGTAGCTGAACTGGGTGCCGTTGCGCAGGGTCAGCGGCTGGTCGGTCAGGCCGACGAGCACCAGTCCGCCGTCGCGTTCGAGGCAGCGCACCGCCTGCTCGCGCACGGGCGGCACCCCGGCGAAGTCGAAGGCGTGGGACAGCCCGGGGCCGCCGGTGAGCTCGCGCACCCGCGTCGCGACGTCCTCCGCCGGGTCCAGCGCCAGGTCCGCGCCGAAGGCCAGCGCGCGGTCCCGCGCCGACTCCACCGGGTCGACGGCGACGATCGGTGCCGCCCCGGCCAGCCGCAGCAGCTGGACGGCGTGCGCGCCCAGCCCGCCGATGCCCCACACGCCCACCGGCTCCCCGGCCCGGACGCCGGCGGTCTCCACGATCGAGGCCCACGGCGTCGACACGGCGTCGGGGACGATGCAGGCCTGCTCGAAGAGCAGGTCGTCGGGGATGGGCACCAGCGTGCCGGCCGTGGCCAGCGCGTACTGCGCCCAGCCGCCGTCGTAGTCGACGCCGCGGGTGTGGATCCAGCCGTCGACCTCCTCGCCGGCCTGCAGCGTGACGCGAGCGCCCTCCGTCCAGCCGGTCACCCCCTCGCCGATCCCGGCGACGACGCCGGCCACCTCGTGTCCGAGCGTCACCTCCTCGCCCCGGAGGAACAGCGGGCTGAGCGTGCCGTCGACGAGGTGGACGTCGGACAGGCAGATCCCCGCCGCCCGCACCTCGACGAGGACCTGGCCGGGGCCGGGCGTGGGCCGCGGCACCTCCGTGACCGCGAACTCCCTGGTGCGCACGTTCAACCGGCCGGCGAGCATCGAGTCGGGCATGCCCCGGTCCTCCCCCGGGGCCCGCGGCGCCACACGTGGCGCCCGGCGTGCGGTGACGCGGAACTGCCCGTACTCGGGTGACGGGGAGCACGGTCCGGCGTAACGTCCACCGACCGTGTCCGCGACCCCGACCGACACGACCCCGACCGACCCCGCCGCCGACCCCGCCGCCGACCCGGTCCTCGCCGCCGAGCGCGCCCACCTGGCCCTCGCCGGGGACTGCCTGAGCCAGATGCGCAGCGCCGCCTCCGCCGTCGTCGACGCCGGGGTGGACGCCTGGGCCTCCGAGCGGCTGGGCGCCGCCCGTGCCGAGCGGCTGCGCTCCCTGGCCGCCGACCCCGGCGTCCCCGCCTTCTTCGGCCGCACCGACGCCGCCGACGAGACCTTCCACGTCGGCCGCCGGCACGTCCGCGACGCCGCCGGCCGCCCGGTGGTCATCGACTGGCGCGCCCCGATGAGCCGGCCGTTCTACCGGGCCAGCGCCGCCGACCCGCAGGGCCTCGTGCGCCGCCGCCGCTTCGGCTTCTCCGGCGGCGAGCTGACCAGCTACGAGGACGAGCTGCTCGGAGCCGGTCAGGAGGGCGACGGGACGCTGCTGCGGCAGGAGATCGAGCGCCCGCGCAGCGGCCCCATGCGCGACATCGTCGCCACCATCCAGCCCGAGCAGGACGAGATCGTGCGGGCGCCGCTGGCCGAGTCGGTCTGCGTCCAGGGCGCCCCGGGGACCGGCAAGACGGCGGTGGGCCTGCACCGCGCCGCCTACCTGCTCTACACGCACGGCGGGCAGCTCGCGCGCACCGGCGTCCTCGTCGTCGGGCCCAACCGGGCGTTCCTCCGCTACATCGAGCAGGTGCTGCCCACCCTCGGCGAGGTCGACGTCGACCAGACGACGGTCGCCGAGCTCACCGGCCGGGTGCCGGTGCGGGCGCAGGACCCGCCGGAGGTCGCCGTCCTCAAGGGGGACGCCCGCATGGCCGAGGTGCTCTCGCGCGCGCTGTGGGGGTCGATCGCCAAGCCCACCGAGGACGTGCTGGTCCCGCTCGCCGGCCGCCGCTGGCGGGTGCCGGTGGAGCGGCTCAAGCGCCACGTCGACGACCTGCGCCGCCGCGGGCGGGTCCCCGACGACCAGCAGCGCCTGCACCACGCCGCCGGCCGGGAGCGGCTGGCGATGCTGCTGGCCGAGGACGCGCGGCGGCAGACGGAGGAGGCCGGCGGCAGCCCGACCGACGCCGAGACCCGCCGGGCCGCCCGCAGCGCCGAGGTGCGGGCGTTCTGCGACGCCGTCTGGCCGGCCCGGGACGCTGCCGGGCTGGTCGCCGCGCTGCTGTCCGACCCGGCCGTCCTCGCCCGCGCGGCCCGCGGCGTGCTCACCGACGACGAGCAGGCCCTGCTGCGCCGCCCGCCCGCGCGGTCGGTGCGCAGCGCGCCGTGGACCGCGGCCGACGCCGTCCTGGTCGACGAGGCCGCCGGGCTGCTGGAGCGCACCGGCGGCTACGGGCACGTCGTCGTCGACGAGGCGCAGGACCTCTCGCCCATGCAGTGCCGGGCGGTGGCGCGCCGGCTGGCCGCCGGGTCGCTCACCGTGCTCGGTGACCTCGCGCAGGCGACCAGCCCCTGGTCGGCGGCCGACTGGTCCCCCACGCTGGCCGGCCTGGGCCGCCCTGACACCGCCGTCCACCCGCTGACGCGCGGCTACCGGGTGCCGGGGGAGGTCCTCGACTACGCCAACCGGCTGTTGCCGGCGATCGCGCCCGGACTGCCGGCGGCGACGGCCGTGCGCCGCGACCCCGGCTCCCTGCGCGTGCGGCCGGTCCCCGACCTGGCCGGGGCGCTGGCCGGCGTGGTGGCCGGGCTCGCCGCGGGGCCGGGGTCGGTGGGCGTCGTCTGCGCCGACGCCGCGGTGCCCGACGTGGCGCGGCTGCTGCAGGACGCCGGCCTGCCGGCCGCGGTGCTCGCCGACGACGGCGCGGCCGCCGCGCGGGTCGCCGTCGTGCCCGCGACGCTGGCCAAGGGGCTGGAGTTCGACGCCGTCGTCGTCGCCGACCCGGCGGCGATCGTGGCCGCCGAGCCGCGCGGGCTCCACCGGCTCTACGTGGTGCTCACCCGCGCGGTCAGCACGCTGGTCGTGCTGCACCGCGACGACCTGCCGGCCGTGCTGAGCGGCTGAGCGCCACCGGCCCGTCCGTCCCCGTCCGGAGGACGTACGGCGCGGGTGGTTGTGACCCGCACCGATTCCTGTTGCAGTGTGCGCGGCCCGAGGAGGGAGGCCCATGGACCCGCTGCCGAGCCGGCTGGGCACGATGGTGCGGCTGGCCGCCGTGATCCTGGTCGCCGGTGCCCTGCTGGCCGGGCTGCTCCTGCCGTGGGTCGGCGTGCCCTCGCTGGCCGCCCAGCAGTCGACCGGCCTGCTCGGCGACCTCCCCACCGAGCTGACCGTCGACCCGCCGGCGGGCAACACCGTCCTGCTCGCGGCGAACGGCGAGCCGATCACGTACTTCTACGACGAGAACCGCGACCCGGTGGAGCCCGGCGAGATCGCCGAGGTGATGAAGCAGGCGATGGTGGCCATCGAGGACGCCCGCTTCTACGAGCACCACGGCCTCGACGTGCAGGGGACGGCGCGCGCGCTGGCCATGAACATCGCCGCCGGCGGCGTGGAGGAGGGCGGGTCGACGCTCACCCAGCAGCTGGTCAAGCAGACCCTGCTGCAGACCGCCGACACCGCCGAGGAGCGCGCGGCGGCCACGGAGCAGACGCTCGGCCGCAAGGTGCGCGAGGCCCGCCTGGCGTTGGCGGTCGAGGACGCCTACAGCAAGGACGAGATCCTCACCCGCTACCTCAACCTGGTCTACTTCGGCCAGAACGCCTACGGCGTCCAGCCCGCCGCCCGTGCCTTCTTCGGCGTCGACGCCGCCGCGCTGACCCTGCCGCAGGCGGCGCTCCTGGCCGGGCTGGTGCAGAGTCCCACCTCCGACGACCCGTTCACCGCCCCGGAGGCGGCCACGGCGCGCCGCGACGAGGTGCTGTCGCGGATGGCCGAGCAGGGCCTCGTCACCGCCGACGAGGCCGCCGCCGCGCAGGCCGAGCCGCTGGGGCTGGCGCCCGGACCGGCCCCGCCCCGCGGCTGCGTGCAGGCCGGCGTCGGCCCGTTCGTCTGCGACTTCGTGCAGCGGCACCTGATCGAGGACCTCGGCCTGACCCAGGAGCAGCTCGACAACGGCGGCTACGTCGTCCAGACGACGCTGGACCCGGAGCTGCAGCGCTCCGCCGACGCCGCCGTGCTGCAGACGCTGGCGCCGCAGGACTCGCTGGCCGGCATGTTCACCGCCGTCGAGCCCGGAACCGGCCACCTGCTGGCCATGAGCGTCAACCGGACCTTCGGCTACGACCGGGCCGACCCGACGCAGGAGTCGTTCAACCTCAACACCTGGCCCAGCCAGGGCTCGGGCTCCACCTACAAGGTGTTCGTGGCCGCCGCCGCGCTGGCCCGCGGCTTCTCCTCGCACTACACGCTCACGGCGCCCGACCCCTACGTGTCGCGGGTCTACGGCGGCCCCTGCGAGGGCCGCGCCACCGACGGCCGGTACTGCGTGCGCAACGCCGGGTCGGGCTACCGGCCGACCCTCGACCTGACCACGGCGCTCTACCAGTCGTCGAACACGTACTTCCTCGCACTCGAGGATGCCCTGGGCAGCGTCGAGGAGCCGGTGCGGATGGCCGAGGCGGCGGGGCTGTTCCAGTTCAGCCCGCCGGGCCTGGCCCAGCAGATCGTCGACGAGAACCGCGGCTCGTTCACCTTCGGTGCCGAGGCCACCAGCCCGCTGGCGCTCGCCAGCGCGTACTCCACCTTCGCCGCCAGCGGCACCCGGTGCGACGTCGTCCCGGTCACCTCCGTCCTCGACGCCCACGGCCGGCCCGCCGTCGGTGCCGACGGCGAGCCGCTGGACGTCGGCGACCGCTGCACGCCGGAGGCGGTCCCGCCGGGCGTGGCCGACACCCTCACCCAGATGCTGCGCAAGGACGTCGAGCCGGGCAACCCCGGGCAGACCGGGTCACGCGCCTACGTGCCGGGGCACCAGATCGCCGGCAAGACGGGCACCTCGCAGGACAACTACTCGGTGGCCTTCGTGGGCTACACGCCCGAGATCACCGCGAGCGTCATGGTGCTCAACCCCAAGCGCAACGAGGACGTCGGCGGCTTCGGCGGCGGGAAGGGCGCCACGATCTGGCACGACGCGATGGCGCCGGTGCTGCAGGCGCGCGGCAGCGGCGAGTTCCCGCCCGCCGACCCCACCGTGCAGGACGGCAACACCCGGCCGGTGCCCGGGTGCTCCAGCGTGCGGGCCTGCGAGCGCGCGCTCGCCGATGCCGGGTTCACCTCCCGGGCCGTGCGCGTCGACAGCGACGAGGCGGAGGGCACGCTGCTGGGCACCAGCCCCCCGCGCGGCGGCCGCGCCGTCCCCGGCCAGCAGGTGTCGATCCTGGTGAGCAACGGCAGCGACTACGTCGAGCCGGCTCCCGAGCCCCCGGCCGCCCCGGCGCCGGACCCCCGGCCCGCACCGGAGACGTCCTCGGCGCCCGAGCCGCCCCCGCCCGCCCCCGCGCCCGAGGCGCCGGCCCCGGAGCCCGCGCCGGCACCCGAGCCGCCGCCACCGGCACCGGAACCGGCCCCCGAGCCGGCACCGGAACCGGAGCCGGCTCCCGAGCCGCCGGTGGCCCCGGCGCTGCCGGGGCCGGAGCTGCCCGTACCCGGACTGCCGCCGGGGTTCTCGCCGGGGTTCCCGCCGGGGTAGTCCTCCTGCTGCCGCTGGCCCAGGAGTTCGTCGAGGGACTGGGTGAGCAGCCACCCGGCGAGCAGCACCAGGTGCAGCATGAACATCCACAGGCCGACGGCCACCACCGCGCCCACGGCGACGAGGCCGCCGAAGGGCGCCCCGAGGTCCAGGGGCAGCGACAGGAACACCACGAACCCCTGCAGGAACCCCGACAGGCACGCCGCGGTGAACAGGGCGCCGCACGCCACCGCGCGCCGGCGGTGCCGGCCGGCGGCGACCACGCCGAAGCCCCAGGCGAGGGGCACGGTGAGGACGAACAGCACGGAGTAGTAGCCGACGAAGAAGCGGCCGACCGCCGGGCCCACGCCGTCCTGCTGGGCCAGGTCGGCCATGAAGCGGGCGGCCAGCAGCAGCGGGTACAGCAGCACGGGGGTCACGACGACCAGCGGCAGCGTGAGCAGCCGTCCGCGCCAGCCGGTGAGGGTGTCGGTGTCCCGGTGCCGGCTGAAGCGCAGCAGGGCGCGGCGCAGGCCCTCGCCGTAGAAGGAGAGGGGCACCAGCGCCAGGACGAAGCCGAGCAGGTCCAGCCGGACCCCGGCGGAGGCCAGCCGCTCGACCGCGCCGGGCGCGCCCAGCTCGGCCGGCAGGAGCTCGGTCAGCCGGCCGACGAGTGCCCGCACCTCGGCGGGTGAGGTGGCCAGCGCGGTGAGCCGCACGGCCACCAGCAGCAGTGGCACGACCGCGATGCCCGCGTAGAAGGTCAGCCCGGCGGCGATGAGGGCGAGGTCGCGGCCGCGCAGCAGGCGCCGGGCGCCGACCAGGAGCGCGCGCGTCGCGGCGCCCAGCCCGGCCGCCGTCCACCTCCGTCCCCGGCTCACCGGCTCACGACCCGGGCGGTCGCGCGCCCGCCGACGGTCCGGGGCAGCGCTCAGCCGCCGGGGTTCGCGTCGTCGGTGGTCGGCGCGTCGTTGCCCGGGTTCTCGCCGGTCTCCTGGCAGCTGGCGTCGTTGGGGTTGCTCGCGTCCTCTCCGCTGGAGTCGCAGTTGGTGGGCCCCCGGGAGAAGTCGGTGTTGTCGCCGCAGGCGACCAGTGAGCCGAGGAGGGCGAGCACGACGAGCGGCCGGGCGAGGCGCGAGCGCGTGGAGGAGGACATGCCCGACTCGTGCTCGTCCCGGCGCCCTCCCAAACGGGTGTGCCGGAACCGGGCGGCGACCCACCGGTCGGGTGTGAGCGGGATGACGGGAAAGTACTCATTGTCACGAGCCGGTTACGCCCTTACGCTGTGTACGTCCAACGGGGCGTTCCGTCACCTACCTGGGTGACACCCCGTGGACGCCGTCGAGCCGGTCCTCCCGCGAGGGGGGCCGGGCCGGGGACCCAACGCAGTCCCGGGGTGAAGCGTGCGCGGTCCGCGCGCGCCGGGCGACTCCACGCCCGAACCCGTCAGCTAACCCGGTAGGCGGCCTGGGAGGAGAAGGAGAGACGCCGACCCGTGGCGCCCCTGAGCACGTCCGTCGCCTGCCTGACCGCGACCACCCGGTCGCGCCGCCGCGTCGTCCTCGCCCTCGTCGGCGCCCTGGGCATCGGCCTCGGTCTCGGGAGCGTCCCCGCGCCGGCCGCCGCCGAGGAGCCCACCACCGCGGCCGAGGCCGCCGAGCTCGTCGCCGCCCGCGGGCACGACCTCGAGGTCGTCACGGAGCGGTTCAACGAGGCGCGCGAGGGGCTGGCCGCCCAGCAGGCCGCCGCCGACGCCGCGGCCGCGACGCTGACCCAGGCCCAGGCATCGGTGGACACCGCCCGCGACCAGGTGGTCGGGATCGCCCGGTCGGCCTACACCGGCGACGCGATGGGCCCGCTGCAGGCCCTCATGACCAGCCAGGACGCCGACGAGTTCGTCAACCGGGTGACCCTGCTCCAGGGCGTCGCCGGGTACCAGAACGGCCTGCTCGGCGAGGCCGTCACGGCCACCGAGACCGCGACCGCGGCACAGACGGCGGCCGCCGAGGCCGCCGCCGAGGCCCAGCGCCGGTACGACGACGTCGCCAGCCAGCAGGCCGGCCTCGAGGCGCAGATCGCCGAGTACCAGGCCGACTTCGCCCGGCTGAGCGCCGAGGAGAAGCGCGCCGCCCTCGAGGCCGCCGCCGCCGCGCACGCCGCCGAGGAGGCCCAGCGGGCCAGCCGCGACGAGGAGCGCGCCGCCGCGACCTCCGGGAGCGCGCCCGCGTCGTCCCCGGGCTCCTCGTCCCCGTCCTCGTCGTCGTCCCCGACCTCGAGCGCCCCGGCCGCCGTGCCGTCGGGTGGGGGCAGCGGCGCCGCCGCGACGGTGGTGGCCACGGCCATGGCCCAGCGCGGCAAGCCCTACGTGTGGGCGGCGGCCGGCCCGGGCTCCTTCGACTGCTCCGGCCTGACCCAGTACGCCTTCCGCGCCGCGGGCATCAGCCTCCCGCACTCCAGCGGCATGCAGTCGCGCATGGGCACCGCGGTCTCCCGGGCCGACCTGCAGCCCGGTGACCTGGTCTTCTTCTACAGCCCGGTCAGCCACGTCGGCATCTACGTCGGCAACGGCCAGATGGTGCACGCCCCCACCTCCGGCGACGTGGTCAAGGTGGCCAGCATCGACGCGATGGGCGGCTACGCCGGCGCCCGCCGCCTCACCTGACGCGGCGACCGCTCGCGGAGCCCCGGCCCTCCCTCGGGAGCCGGGGCTCCGCTGCGTCTGGACGCCGGCCGATCGGTGTGGAACGCTGCTCGCATAAAAGAGCAGTGCTCACAGCAGGAGGCCGGGATGCGCCGTACAGGGGCATGGACGTGGGCGGCCGCCGCCCTCCTCTCGGAGACGGCGGCGCTGGGCGTGCTGGCCTGGTGGGGGGCCACCGTGCCGGAGGCGGTCGCCCTCCGGGTGCTCCTCGGAGCGGGCCTGCCGGCGGCTGCGGCGGTGCTGTGGGGTCTGTTCGCCGCGCCCCGCGCCGCCGTCCGGGCGCGGGCGCTGCTCGTCCTCACGAAGCTGGCCGTGCTCGGGGGCGCGGTCGCCGCCCTGGCCGACCTCGCCGGGCCCGTGCCGGCCGCCGTCCTGGCGGTGGTCGCGGCCGCCGGCGCGCTGCTGTCCGACCCGGCGGCCCTGCAGCCGCCGGTCAGGGACGCGGCGGCTGCCCGGGCGCGCTGACCCGCTGCAGCAGGCCCCAGACGAAGGCCGCCGTGGCGCCCGAGGGCAGGCGGACCTCCCAGCGGGTCACGACGCCGGGGTCGACGTCCACGGCGCCGGGCAGCCCGCTGACGTCGCCGACGACGTGCTCCCACACCCGCAGCCGCCCCGCGGTCGCCGGCGGCACGGGTGAGCCGGGCGCCCGGACGAGGTGCTCGTGCAGCACCGTCGCGCCCGGGCCCGCGACGACCTCCCAGCGCAGGTGCGGCCACAGCGGCAGCGGCCAGCGGCGCACCTCGAGGTCGAGGTCGCCGAACCGGCGCTCCTCGACCTGCTCCGCCGGCCCCAGGACGGCGGCGCGCAGCGCCAGCCCGCGCGGCGCCCGCGGCGCGTGGTGCAGCGCCTGCCAGCGGGTGTGGGCGGCGTGGGCCTCGGCGCGGGTGGCGCCGAGGCGGGGGAGCGCCCCGGCGACCAGGTCGGGACGCAGGTCGGCCATGCGGCGGAGCAGCACGAGGCAGAACTCCCGCCGCGCCAGACCCCGCACGCCCACCGACCCTGCCACGGAGGTCACACCGCCGGCCGGGACCCTCGACGTCCGGTCGCCGTTGGACAGGGGAGACCCGACCGTCCACCGGAGGACCTCCCCGCGATGAACCCCCGCACCGTCGTCCTCGCCTTCCGCGTCGTCGCCGTCGCCGAGGCGCTGTCCTGGGTCGGCCTGCTCGCCGGCATGTACGTCAAGTACGTGCCGGCGACCACGGAGGCGGGCGTGCAGTTCTTCGGCCCGGTGCACGGGGCGGTGTTCGTCGCCTACGTCCTCGTCGCCCTGGTCGCCGCCCGCGTGCTCGGCTGGTCGCGGTGGACGGCGCTGCTCGCGCTGGCCGCCTCGGTGCCCCCGCTGGCCACGGTCGTCTTCGAGCGCTGGGCCGCGCGCACCGGCCGCCTGCAGGAGCCCGCGCGCGCCTGACCTACCGTGCGGGCATGCCGGAGCCCGTCCTCCCCGCGACCGCCCGCACCCTGCTCGCCCGCACCGCCCGGGTGCAGCGCGACGGCCGGGCGCCGAGCCTGGTCGCCGGCGTCGTCCGGGACGGCGGGCCGGCGTGGTCGACCGGCCGCGGTGACGTCGACGAGCCGCACACCGACGTCCAGTACCGGCTCGGCTCGATCAGCAAGACGGTCACCGCCGTCGCGGTGATGCGGCTGCGCGACGAGGGCCGCCTCGGCCTCGACGACCTCCTCGACCGGCACCTGCCGGGCACGCCGTTCGGCGACCGCAGCGTCGGGCAGCTGCTGTCGCACCTCGCCGGCGCCGCGGCCGAGAGCCCCGGCGGGTGGTGGGAGCGCGTCCCCGGCGGGTCGCTGGCCGACCTCGGGCTGGCCGGCGAGCACGTCGTCCTCGGGGAGGCCCGCCGCTTCCACTACTCCAACCTCGGGTTCGGCCTGCTCGGCGAGCTGCTCGCCCGCGTGCGCGGCCGGTCGTGGGCCGACGTCGTCACCGCCGAGGTGCTCGGCCCCCTGGGGATGACCCGGACGACGACGCGCCCCTCCGGCCGGGCCGCCCAGGGCCACGCGGTGCACCCGTGGGCCGACGTCGTGCTGCCCGAGCCGGAGCACGACGCCGGCGTCATGGCCGCGGCCGGGCAGCTGTGGGCGACGCTGGCCGACCTCGCCCGCTTCGCCGTCTTCCTGCTCGGCGACACCGGCGACGTGCTGTCGCCCGCGACGCTGGAGGAGATGGCGGTGCCGGCCGGCGTCGACCCCTCCTCGCCGGCGTGGTCGGCCTACGGGCTGGGCCTGCAGGTGCTGCGCGTCGACGGGCGCACGCTCACCGGCCACGGCGGCTCGATGCCCGGCTTCCTCGCCGGGGTGTTCGTCGACCGCGAGGAGCGCACCGGCGGGGTCTCGCTGGCCAACACGACCAGCGGCCTGGACGCGCTGGTCCCGGGCCTGCTGGCCGACCTGCGCGCCGCCGAGCCGCGGGTGGTCGACCCCTGGGTGCCCTCGCCGGCGCCGGTGCCGCTCGAGCAGCTGGGGATCTGGTACTGGGGCCCGGCGCCGCTGGCCCTGCGCGCGCTGCCCGGCGGGCTGCTGCACCTGGGGCCGCTGCCCGGGCGCGCGGGGCGGGCCAGCCGCTTCCGGCGGCGCGACGACGGCACGTGGGTGGGCCTGGACGGCTACTACGCCGGTGAGCCGCTGCGCATCGCCGCCGACCACCTCGACCTCGGCACGTTCGTGTTCACCCGCACGCCCTACGACCCCGCCGCCCCCGTCCCCGGCGGCGTCGACGAGGCCGGCTGGGGGCTGCCGCGCTGACCCCGCGAGATCTGCACACTCGTCCCCTTCCCGGTGCCGATGGAGGCGAGTGTGCACATCTCGCGGTCGGGCGGGCGGCGGCGGTGTGTCCGGCGCGCGTCCGGAGACGTTCCGCGAGGTGGTCGCGCACCTCGCGGTCACCACCCGGGCCACGCTCCGGTCCGTCCTCGGCGACGCGATCCGGGCACGGGTCAGCTCCGACCGCACGACGGCGGACGTGGCGCACCGCCGCTCCGCGGCCTTCGCCCCCGCCGGGCTCGTGCGGCAGCTGCGCGAGAGCGCGGAGTCCGCGCGCCGGATGCCCCTCAGCGGCCCGATGGACCCGCTGGTGGACGTCGTCGTGCACGCCCAGGACATCGCCCGCCCGCTCGGCCGGCACCACGCGACGCCGCCCGACGTCGCCGTGCAGGTGCTCGGGCACCTCGCGGGGAACCGGCTGCTGGGCGGACCCGGCGGGTGGCGGGGCTGCAGCCGGTCGCGACCGACGCGGAGTGGTCGACGGGGGAGGGGCTCCAGGTCCGGGGACGGGTGTCGGACCTGCTGCTGACCGTCGCGGGCCGGCCCGTGGGGCTGGCGCAGCTGACGGGACCCGGCGTCGACGACCTCACCGGGCGGCTCGCCGCCGCCTGAGGTGCGCCGCGGCGGCGCGGGCTGGTCGGTGAGCCTCCGGGGTCACAGGCGGTCGAAGGCGTCCATCGTGGTCTTGACGACGGCGCCGTAGGCCAGGTGCGGCACGATGTCGCTGGCCCAGTCCGTGGCCGACCAGGTGCGGGGGTCGGTGATGCCGAGCGCGGTCATCGGGCCGTTGGCCGCGACCAGGACGCCGAGCGTGGTGAGCACCGTGCCCACCAGCGGCTGCGACCGGAGGCCCGAGGCCCGGGTCAGCCCGATGAGCACGCCGACGCCGACGCCGGCGACCAGCCCGGTGATCGGCCCGAGCCCCTGGATGCGGTTCTGCCGGTGCTCCTCGTCGCCGGGGATGGGTACGTGCGCCCTCTCGGCCAGCTTCTCCACGGTCTGCTCCGGGGTGGAGCTGGTGCCGCGGCCGCGGACGGTCATGTCGAGGTAGGTGACGGCGTTGAGCGCGGTGGTGCCGGCCGCACCGGCCGCCGCACCGCGCAGCGCCCAGCCGAGCGTGCTGATGCCGCGCTTGCCCTTGCCGATCGTCCCCACGGGGGTGCGCTTCGCCATGCGCAACGGCGTACCCGTCGCGCTCACCAGGACAAACGGGCGCACCCTGGGGGAGTGGACGACGCCGGCCCCGCCCTGGAGCGGGCGATCGAGGAGCTGCTGGCCACCCGGGCGCCCGGCGCGACGATCTGCCCGTCGGAGGCGGCCCGCGCGGTCGACCCGGCGGGCTGGCGCGACCTGATGCCGGCGGCGCGGGCGGCGGCCGGCCGGCTGGCCGCGGCGGGCGCGGTCGAGGTCACCCAGCGGGGCACGGTGGTCGACGTGGCCACCGCCCGCGGTCCCGTCCGGGTCCGGCGGGTCAGCCGCTGACCGCCGGCACCGGACGGGCGAGGAAGGCGGCCAGCAGCCGCGCGGTCCGCTCCACCGTCCCGCTGTGCAGCACCTCGTAGCCGTGGGTGCTCAGCGTGGGCAGGCTCAGCAGGGCCGCGCGCGGGGTCTGGCCGGCGGCCTTCGACTGCGAGGCGTCGGAGTCGAAGGACTGCCACACCGCCGTCTGCGGCTCCAGGCCCAGCTCCCGGCCGACGTCGACGAGCGCGTCGGCGACCTCCCGGTCGTAGACGACGGCGTCGTCGGCGTAGGCGACCACCGGCCCGCCGTCCACGGCCACCTGGTACTCCGCCTCCGCCGGGCCGACGTCGAGGGCCAGGGTCAGGTCGCCGGGCAGCGTGCGGCTGGCGTGCAGGGCACCGATCCCGCCCATCTCCTCGCTGCTGGTGGCCACCAGGTAGACGTCGCCGGGCGGCCGCCCGCCGTCCGCGTGCAGCAGCCGGGCCGCCCCCACCAGCGCGGTCAGCGCCGCCCGGTCGTCGAGGAAGTACGACCCCAGGAAGTCGCCGACCTCGGTCAGCCCGCGCTTGTCGCTGTGGACGCAGACCCGCGTCCCGGGGTGCACGCCGGCGGCAGCGAGGTCGTCGGCGTCGCGGCCGGTGAAGACGTACACGTGCGTCCAGTCCATGGCCTGGTCGCCGCCGTCGGGCTTGGTCTGCCAGATCCGCTGGCTCTCCGGGGTGGTGTGCTCCGAGCCGAGGGTGAGCACGCCGGTCAGCGTCTCGCGGCGGCCGAGCACCGCGACCGGCCCGAGCCCGAAGTTGCCCGGGTACATGACCCCCAGCGAGTTGACCCGCAGCGTGCCGTCGGGCTCGACCCGCTTGACGACCATCGACAGCTCGTCGAGGTGCGCCATCACCCGCACCGGCGGGAGGGACCGGTCCGTCCCGTGCAGCAGTGCCACCAGGTTGCCGGCGGCGTCGACGGTCACCTCGTCGGCCAGCGGCTCGAGCTCCCGGCGGACGACGCCGCGCACGGCGCCCTCCTCGCCGCAGGGGCCGTAGGTGCGCAGCAGCTCGTCGAGCAGGTCGGTCAGCGGGGTCGGTACCGGCCGCCCCTACCCGGCGGCGGGGTCGCTAGTCGGGGCGCTGGCCGGTGCCGGCCGCCCGCTCGAGCAGCGGGGTGACCCGGTGGTCGACGTAGCGCCGCAGCGCCAGGGCGGTGTCGGTCCGCTGCACGCCCGGCAGTGCGAGCACCTGCTCGGTGAGCCGCCACAGGTCGTCGGCGTCGACGGCGACCACCCGCACCAGCAGGTCGGCCGCGCCGGACAGGGCGGTCACCTCCAGGACCTCGGGCAGCGCGGCGAGGGCGGCGGCCACCTCCTCCAGGCTGCGCTGCACCACCTGCACGGTGACGTAGGCGCCCAGCCGGTAGCCCAGCGCCTCGGGGCGCACCCGGGACTCGTAGGGCGCGAGCAGGCCGCCGGACTCCAGCCGCGCCAGCCGGGCCTGCACGGTGTTGCGGGCCAGCCCGAGCCGCTGGGACAGCGCCATCACCGTGGCCCGCGGATCGTCGGTCAGCGCCTGCACTAGGCGCGCGTCGGTGGCGTCTAGGCGGTCCTGCGGCGCGGGCACCGGAGCAGTCTGACACGTCGGGACGCGCCCGTCCGGGCATCCTGCTCAGTTCACGAACCGGCCCTTGCGCACCTCGACCGGGTGGTGCTGTGCTCCGGTGAGCGCGGGGTCGTGTCAGGATGTGTGAGTGTCGCCACACCCCGGCGCCACGAACGGACGTCCAGCGCCCCAGCGCGACCGGCGACCCCGGTGGCTGCGGCCGAGGCGAGGAGGAGCACGTGAGCGTGTCCAGCGGAACGACCGAGGTGGTCGATCCCGTACCGGGGGCGGAGGCGCCGCACCTGCCCCGCGACACCGACCTGGTGCAGCTGCTGACCCCCGAGGGTGAGCGGGTCGAGCACCCCGAGTACGCCATCGACGTCTCCGCCGAGGAGCTGCGGGACCTCTACCGCGACCTGGTGCTCGTACGCCGCTGGGACGCCGAGGCCACCGCGCTGCAGCGCCAGGGGGAGCTGGGGATCTGGGCCTCGCTGCTGGGCCAGGAGGCCGCCCAGGTCGGCGCGGGCCGCGCGCTGGCGCCCGGGGACGTCGCCTTCCCCACCTACCGCGAGCACGGCGTCGCCTGGGCCCGCGGGGTCGACCCGCTGCACGTCATGAGCCTGTTCCGCGGCGTCGACAACGGCGGCTGGGACCCGGTCGCCACCGGGTTCAACCTCTACACCGTCGTCATCGGCGCGCAGACCCTGCACGCCACCGGCTACGCCATGGGCGTGCAGCGCGACGGCGCGGAGGACGCCGTCGTCGCGTTCCTCGGCGACGGCGCCACCAGCCAGGGCGAGGTCAACGAGGCGATGATCTGGGCGGCGAGCTTCTCCGCGCCCGTCGTCTTCTTCTGCCAGAACAACCAGTACGCGATCAGCGTGCCGCTGGAGCGCCAGTCGCGGGTGCCGCTGCACCGGCGCGCGGCCGGCTTCGGGTTCCCGGGCGTCCGGGTCGACGGCAACGACGTCCTCGCCGTCCTCGCGGTCACGCGGGCGGCGCTGGCCGCCGCCCGCGAGGGCCAGGGCCCCACCTTCGTCGAGGCGTTCACCTACCGGATGGGCGCGCACACCACCTCCGACGACCCCACCCGCTACCGGCTGGCCAGCGAGCTGGAGGAGTGGAAGCTGCGCGACCCGATCGCGCGGGTCAAGGCGTACCTGTCGCGCACGGGCACCGCCGACCCGGCGTTCTTCGACGCCGTCGAGGCCGAGGCCGACGAGCTCGCCGCGCGGATCCGCACCGGCACGCTGCAGATGCCCGACCCGCCGGGGACGGCGATGTTCGACCAGGTCTACGCCGAGCAGACCCCGCCGCTGGCCGCCCAGCAGGCCGAGTTCGAGGCCTACCAGGCGAGCTTCGAGGGAGGCCACGAGTGAGCACCCAGACCCTCACCATCGGCAAGGCGCTCAACCTCGGCCTGCGCCGGGCGATGGAGGACGACGCCAAGGTCGTGCTCATGGGCGAGGACATCGGCCGCCTCGGCGGGGTCTTCCGCATCACCGACGGGCTGCAGAAGGACTTCGGCGAGGACCGCGTCGTCGACACCCCGCTGGCCGAGGCAGGCATCCTCGGCACCGCCGTCGGCCTGGCCATGCGCGGCTACCGGCCGGTGTGCGAGATCCAGTTCGACGGGTTCGTCTTCCCCGCCTACAACCAGATCGTCACCCAGGTCGCCAAGATCCACGCCCGCTCGCGGGGGAGGCTGGCGATGCCGATCGTCATCCGCATCCCCTTCGGCGGCGGCATCGGCGCGGTCGAGCACCACAGCGAGAGCCCCGAGGCCTACTTCGCGCACACCCCCGGGCTCAAGGTCGTGGCGGTGAGCAACCCGGTCGACGCCTACTGGGGCATCCAGCAGGCGATCGCGCACCCCGACCCGATCGTCTTCCTCGAGCCCAAGCGGCGGTACTGGGAGAAGGCCGAGGTCGACCCCGACGCCACCCCCGACCCGCTGTTCGCCTCGCGGGTGCTGCGGGGCGGCGACGACGTCACCGTGCTGGCCTACGGCCCGATGGTGAAGACGGCGCTGCAGGCCGCCGAGGCCGCCGCGGAGGAGGGCCGCTCGCTGGAGGTGGTCGACCTGCGCACGGTCAGCCCGCTCGACCTCGACCCGGTGTTCGACTCGGTGCGGCGCACCGGGCGCTGCGTCGTCGTCCACGAGGCGCCGGTGACCCTCGGCCTGGGCGCGGAGATCGCCGCCCGGGTCACCGAGGCGTGCTTCCACTCCCTGGAGGCGCCGGTGCTGCGGGTGGGCGGCTACGACACGCCCTACCCGCCGTCGAAGCTCGAGGAGGAGTACCTCCCCGACCTCGACCGGGTGCTCGACGCCGTCGACCGCGCGATGGGGTTCTGAGGACATGGCACTGCGTCAGTTCAAGCTGCCCGACGTCGGGGAGGGGCTCACCGAGGGCGAGATCCTCCAGTGGCTGGTCGCCGTCGGCGACACGGTGACGGTCAACCAGCCGCTGTGCGAGGTGGAGACGGCCAAGGCCGCCGTCGAGCTGCCCTCGCCGTACGCCGGCACGGTCACCGAGCTGCTGTCGGAGGCCGGGACGACGGTCGACGTCGGCACGCCGATCATCACCATCGACGACGGCGCCCCCGCCCCGACCCCTGCCCCGGCGCCCGCACCGCAGCCCGGCGGGGACGGCGTCGAGCCGGCCGCGGGACTCATCGGCGGTGCGGCACCCGGAGGCCGGACGGCGGTGCTGGTCGGCTACGGCCCGCGCACCACCGAGGCCCGCCGCCGTCCCCGCCGGGCGGAGCACGCGACCCCTGCCGCCCCCGCGCCGGTCGGCGCCGACTACGGCTCCGGCGGGCAGGAGCGGCCGCCGCTGCTCGCCACCGCGCCGGACATGACGGCCAAGCCGGTGCGCCACGGCGGCCTGGAGGTGGGGCGGCAGGCCGAGGCCCACGCCCTGTCCGGGGACGCCGCGCCCTCCCGCAGCGCCGAGCACGGACACCGCCGGCCCCGGCCGCTGGCCAAGCCGCCGGTGCGCAAGCTGGCCAAGGACCTCGGCGTCGACCTCACCGCGCTGACCGGCAGCGGCGACGGCGGGGTCATCACCCGCGAGGACGTCACCGCCGCGGCCGCCGGCCCCGCGCCCGTCCCCGCGCTGGCCGCGGTGCCGGCCCCCGTCCCCACCGGCGGTGAGCAGCGCATCCCCGTCCGCGGCGTCCGCAAGCACACCGCGGCGGCGATGGTGGCCAGCGCCTTCACCGCGCCGCACGTCACGGAGTTCCTGACCGTCGACGTCACCCGGACGATGAAGCTGCGGTCGCGGATCGCCGCGCGCCCGGAGTTCGCCGGCGTCAAGGTCAGCCCGCTGCTGTTCGTCGCCAAGGCGCTGCTGCTGGCCGCCCAGCGGCACCCGATGGTCAACAGCTCCTGGGACGAGGCGGCGCAGGAGATCGTCGTCCACGGGCAGGTCAACCTCGGCATCGCCGCGGCCACCCCGCGGGGGCTGGTCGTGCCCAACGTCAAGGACGCCGGCCGGCTGTCGCTGACCGAGCTGGCGCGGGCGCTGGCCGAGCTCACCGAGACCGCGCGGGCCGGGCGGACGGCGCCGGGCGACATGACCGGCGGGACGATCACCATCACCAACGTCGGGGTGTTCGGCGTCGACACCGGGACGCCCATCCTCAACCCGGGCGAGTCGGCGATCCTCGCCTTCGGCGCGGTGCGCGAGATGCCGTGGGTGCACAAGGGGAGGGTCCGGCCGCGGCAGGTGACGCAGCTGGCGCTCTCCTTCGACCACCGGATCGTCGACGGCGAACTGGGCTCCCGGTTCCTCGCCGACGTCGGCGCGCTGCTGTTCGACCCCGGGACGGCGCTGGCCTTCTGACCCGCCCGGCGCCGTGCCCGGTCAGCCGCCGGGCACGGCCGCCGGCGGGGTCCAGCGCACGACGCGCGCGCCGGCGTCCACGAGGAGGCCGGCCGGCAGCAGCCGGAAGGCGGCGTTGCGCGCCGCCTGGGGCCAGCCGCCGGGCACGTGGGCGCCGATGCGCGCCGTCACCAGCGACCCGCGGGCGATCCGGCGGCAGCGCGGGCGACGGGCGGCGTCGTAGGCGGCCAGCGCGTCGGCCAGCGGCGTGCCCGCGGCGACCGGCCCGCCCACCAGCCGGCCCACGCACACGCCGTCCTCGAGCGAGGTGTTGGCGCCCTGTCCCATCGTCGGGAGCATGGCGTGCGCCGCGTCGCCGACCAGGACGGTCCGCCCGCGCACGTAGGAGCCCAGCCCGCCGGGCAGGTGGTGGACGTCGTGGCGCACCAGCCGCTCGGGCGGGGTGCCGTCCACCGTGGCGCGCACGTGCGGCGCCCAGCCGGCGAAGTGCGCGACGGCCGCGGCGTGCTCGTCGTCGTGCCGGACGCCCTCGGGGGAGCGGACGTAGCCGTACCAGTAGACCTGGACCGGGCCGATGGGCACGGTGCCGAACTCGGCCTGCGGTCCCCAGACCGCGACGAACCGGTCGTGGGTCGTCCCGGGGACGTCGACGACCGCCCGCCAGCTGCTCCACCCGCTGTAGCGCAGCCGGGCACGGGGGAACAGCTGCCCCCGCACGGCGCTGCGGATCCCGTCGGCGGCCACGAGCAGGTCCGACGTCCGCGTGTGCTCCGTGCCGCCGGAGCGCCAGGTCACCGACGCCGGCTCCCCGTCCGGGTCGCCGGCGGTCACGCGGACGGCGGCGGCGCCGGTGAGCAGGTCGGCGTCCCCGGCGGCGTCCAGCAGGGCGGCGTGCAGCCGCTGCCGGTGCACGCCCCAGAGACGGTTGACCGGGTCCGGGTCGTCGCCCGGGGCCGGGAGGTGCAGCAGCCAGCGCCCGTGCCGGTCCTGGGTGCCGGCGGTGGAGGTCGCGCGCCCGGCCGCACGGACCCGCGCGCCCACCCCGACGTCGTCCAGCGCGGCCATGCCGTTGCGGGTGACGGCCACGCCCGCACCGACCTCGCCGAAGGCCGCGGCCCGCTCCAGGACCGTCACCTGCCAGCCGGCGCGCAGCAGCGACGCCGCGGCCGCCAGCCCGGCGATGCCGCCGCCGACCACCGTCGCCGTCCGCCGTCCCGTCATCCCCGCACCCCTCCCGCCGTCGCGACCCCATCATCGCGCCGGCGCGGGGCGGACGTGTCCCCGCGCGACGGCGGGGGTAGGGCGCGATCGACCGCAACGACAGCTCGAGACACGAGGAGCGTTCCCCATGGCCAGCGTGCAGGAGTCCGTCGACGTCGACGTCCCGATCCGGGTCGCCTACGACCAGTGGACGCAGTTCGAGTCCTTCCCGCAGTTCATGGGCGGGGTGGAGCGGATCACCCAGCTCGACGACACGCACACCCACTGGGTCACCAACATCGACGGCGTCAAGCGCGAGTTCGACGCCGAGATCACCGAGCAGCACCCCGAGGAGCGGGTCGCCTGGACCAGCACGACCGGCGACTCCAAGCACGCCGGGGTGGTCACCTTCCACCGCCTCGACGACACCAAGACCCGCGTCATGATCCAGATCGACTGGGAGCCCTCGGGCGTCGTCGAGAAGGCCGGCGCCGCGCTCGGGTTCGACGACCGTCAGGTCAAGGCCGACGCCAAGCGGTTCAAGGAGTTCATCGAGAGCCGCGGCAGCGAGACCGGCGCCTGGCGCGGCGACGTCTCCCGCCCCGACCAGCCCTGAGCCGGGCACCGGGCCCCCATCCGCGCCCGGCACCGACGACGGCGCCCGCCCCCTCGTGGAGGGGACGGGCGCCGTCGTCGTTCTTGCCGTGTCCGGAGGCCCACCCCCAGGCGTGCGTGGGGTGGGGGTGCTACTCGGCGTCGAGGTCCTGGGCGACCAGGCCCGCGATCTGCTCGACCACGCCGGCGTCGTCGCTGCTGACGGTGACCTCGGCGCCCTTCTGGGCACCCAGGGTCATGATCATAAGTGGCGATCCAGCGTCGACGGGCGCGCCGCCCGGGGTGGCCAGGGTGACCGGGACACCGGCCTTGCCCACGGCCTCGGCGATGAGTGCGGCGGGGCGGGCGTGCAGGCCGACCCGGGAGCCGACGGTGACGGTCTGACTGGGCATTCGTCGTCCTCGCTTCAGGTGATGGGGCTGGGTTGTCGGGGTCGAGCCTGCCCTGTCAGGCGCGCGCGGGCGCGCTGACGGTCGAGGCCGGGGTCGCGGTGTGGGCGTGGGCCAGGTCGACCGCGTCCTCCGGGACCGCCTCGGCCTTCGTGCGGCCGATGCTCTTGGCGATCGTCACCGCCAGTCCGCCGACGACGGTGCCGGCGATGAGGGCCAGCACGAAGACCAGCACGTTGTTCATCGCGAAGAACACGAAGATGCCGCCGTGGGGTGCCCGCAGCTCGACGCCGCTGGAGGCGACGATCGCGCCGGTGGTCGCGCCGCCGAGCATCATCGACGGGATGACCCGCAGCGGGTCGGCCGCGGCGAACGGGATCGCGCCCTCGGAGATGAAGGACAGGCCCAGCAGCCACGCCGCCTTGCCGTTGTCCCGCTCGGCCGGGGTGTAGAGCTTCGGCCGGATCGCGGTGGACAGCGCCATCGCCAGCGGCGGGACCATGCCGGCCGCCATGACGGTGGCCATGATCACCAGCGAGCCGCTGGTCTGCGAGGCCAGGCCGGCGGTGGCGAACAGGTAGGCCGCCTTGTTGATCGGGCCGCCGAGGTCGAAGCACATCATCAGGCCGAGGATGATCCCGAGCAGGACCGCCGAGGTGCCGCTGAGGCCGTTGAGCCAGTTGCCCAGGCCCTCGAGCGCGGCGGCCAGTGGCCGGCCGAGCACCGCGACCATGATCCCGCTGGAGATCAGCGTGGCGAGCAGCGGGATGATCACGACCGGCTGCAGCCCGCGGACGCCGGTGGGCAGCTTCCACGAGGCGATCCACCGCGCCACCAGGCCGGCGAGGATGCCGCCCACCAGGCCGCCGAGGAAGCCGGCGCCGACGCTGACCGAGACCGCGCCGATGACGAAGCCGGGCGCGATGCCCGGGCGGTCGGCGATGGCGTAGGCGATGTAGCCGGCCAGCGCCGGCACGAGGAAGCCGAAGGCGGCCTGGCCGAGCACGGTGCACACCGCGCCGAGGTAGCCCCAGAAGCCGTCGTTGAGGCCCTCGATGCCCGGGGCGCTCGGCAGGTTGAGGAACGTGTTGTTGAGGACCCAGCTGAGCGCGTAGCTCTGGCCGTCGGTGGCGGGGTTGCCGTTGACGATCTGGTAGCCGCCGAAGAGGAAACCCAGCGCGATGAGCAGGCCGCCGGCCGCGACGAACGGGATCATGTAACTGACGCCGGTGAGCAGCCAGCGGCGGATCTCCGCCCCGGTGCTCGGGCGGGCGCCCGAGCCGGCCGTGGCGGCCTCCGCGGCGGTGCCGGAGCCGGGCACCTTCCGCGAGTTCGGGTCGTCGGCGGCCGCGAGCGCCTCGCGGATCATGACCTCGGGCTCGTTGATCGCCCGCTTGGTGCCCGACTGGACGACCGGCTTGCCGGCGAAGCGGTCCCGGTCCTTGACGCCCACGTCGACGGCGAAGATCACTGCGTCGGCCTCGCGGATGACCGCCGGGTCCAGCGGCGTGGAGCCCGAGGAGCCCTGGGTCTCGACGACGAGGTCGACGCCCTCGGCCTGCGCGGCGGCGGTGAGCTTGTCGGCGGCCATGTAGGTGTGCGCGATGCCGGTCGGGCAGGCGCTGACGGCCACGATGCGGCGGCGGCCCCGGGCCCCGTCGGCGGAGGCCGGCGCCGCGGCGGCCGCGGAGGTGGCCGGGGCCGGCACCGAGGCGGCGGCGCTCGCGCCGCTGGCCGGAGTGGGGGAGACGACCTCCTCGACCAGACCGACGATGTCCGCGGCCGAGCCGGCGGCGCGCAGCGAGGCCACGAAGTCCGGCCGCACGAGAGCGCGGGCCAGCGCGCTGAGCAGCGTGAGGTGGTCGGCGTCCCCGGCCGACGGGGCGGCGATGAGGAAGACCAGGTCGGCCGGGCCGTCGGCGGCGCCGAAGTCGACCGCGGGCGCGAGCCGGGCGAAGGCCAGCGACGCCTGGGTCACCGCCGCCGAGCGGCAGTGCGGGATGGCGATGCCGCCGGGCAGCCCGGTGGCCGCCTGGGCCTCCCGGGCGAGAGCGTCACCGGCGAGCGCCTCGGCGCCCGTCGCCCGGCCGGCGTCGGCCACCAGGCCGGCCAGCCGGCGGACCACCGCGGCCTTGTCTGAGCCGAGGTCGCTGTCGAGGACGACCAGCTCGGGGGTGATGAGTGCGGACATGACGGACCTTCCGGGGCGTCAGGAGACGTCCCGGCCGGCGGCCGGGACGGGTCGGGCAGCGGGCGGTGCGGGTGGGGCGGACCCGGGCGGGCCGGGTTGTACGGAGACGCCGGCCAGGTCGACCTGGGCGGGCGTGGGGAGGGCCGAGCCGGGCAGCGCCGCGGCGGCCGCGCCGGTGGCCACCGCCCGGCGCAGGCGCTCGGCCGCGGGCGCCCCGGCCAGGGCGCCCAGCACGTGGCCGGCCAGGCTCGAGTCGCCGGCGCCGACGGTGCTGCGCACGGTGATCCGCGGCGGGCGGGCCGACCACACCTCGCCGTCGGCGGTGGACAGGACCGCGCCGTCCCCGCCGAGGGTCAGCAGCACCTCGGCGATGCCGCCGGCGTGCAGCGCGTCGACGGCGGCGCGCAGGGCGGCGAAGTCGGCCAGCAGCTCGGCCTCGGTGGTGCCGGCCACCTGGGCCAGCTCCTCGCTGTTGGGCTTGACCAGGTCCGGCGCCGACGCGGGACCGGCGGCCAGCAGCGCCAGCAGCGGCGCCTCGGAGGTGTCGACGGCGACGCGGGCGCCGGTGTCGCGGACGGCCCGGACCAGCTCGGCGTACCAGTCCGCCGGCGTGCCCGGGGGCAGCGAGCCGGAGAGCACCACCCAGCCGGCGTCCCGCGCCGCGTCGTGCAGCGCCGCGCGCAGGGCGGCCCGGGTGTCGGCGTCCAGTGCCGTCCCCGGCTCGTTGAGCTTGGTGGTGGTGCCGTCGGGCTCGGTGAGCGTGTAGTTGGTGCGCACCGGCGCGCCGGTCGGCACGGTGCGCAGCGGCAGCGACAGCGCCGCCAGGGCCGTGACGAGCGGGTCGGTCTCGTCGGCCGGGACGACGGCGAGGACGTCGGTGCCGGCCGCGGCCAGCACGCGGGCGACGTTGACCCCCTTGCCGCCGGGCTCGGTGGAGCTGGTGCCCAGCCGGGCGACCTCGCCGCGGGCCAGCGGGCCGGGCAGGACGAGCGTGCGGTCGAGGCTCGGGTTGGCCGTCAGCGTGACGACGCGGTCGCCGCTCACGCGACCACGACCTCGACGCCGGCGTCCTCGAGGCGCCCGACGACGGCCTCGTCGGCGCTGCTGTCGGTGACCACGACGTCGACGTCGTCGACGGCCGCGAAGCGCACCAGGTGCTCCCGGCCCAGCTTGCTGCCGTCGGCGAGGACGACCACGCGCTGGCCGGCGCGGACCATGGCCCGCTTGACCGAGGCCTCCGCCTCGTCGGGGGTGGTCAGCCCGTGGCCGGGGGTGATGCCGTTGGCGCCGAGGAAGGCGACGTCGATCCGCAGGTCGGCCAGCGCGCGCACCGGCGTCTCGCCGACCGCGCACTGGGTCAGCCCGCGGACCCGGCCGCCGAGCACGTGCAGTGTCAGCCCGGGGGCGGTGGCCAGCCGGGCGGCGATCGGGACCGAGTTGGTGGCGACGAACAGGTTCCGGTCGGTGGGCAGCGTCTCGGCCAGGGCCGCGGTGGTGCTGCCGCCGTCGAGCAGCACGCTCCCGCCGGGGCCGGGCAGCAGGTCGGCCGCCGCGGCAGCGATCTTGCGCTTGGCCTCCGCGCGGGTGGCGTGGCGCTCGGCGAGCGCGGTCTCCATGAGGGTGAGCGCGCCGGAGGGGACGGCCCCGCCGTGCACCCGGCGCAGCACCCCGCCCCGCTCCAGGACGGCGAGATCACGGCGGACCGTCTCGGTGGTGACCCCGAACTGCTCGGCCACGGCGGTCACCGCGATCCGGCCCTGCTCGACGACCAGCGTGGCGATCGCCTGTTGACGTTCCTCCGCGTACACCGGCCACCTCCTCGTCATCCCGTCGGTGTCCCTGATCCGGATCACATTCGTGTCCGAATGTGTGGGACCGGGCTTGTGTCTCTGTTGTTCTACGTGGGATCCGTTGACAAGTCAACACCGGTTCGTGAGTCTGGTCACCGACGGACGACGGTGTCCCGCCCCTGCCCGCCTGCCGACCCGATGAGGTGCCCATGTCCACCACCACCCCGACCGTCCCGACCGCGGACCGCCCGGCAGCGGGTGTCCTCACGGGCACGCCCGTCGTCCCCGGCGTCGTCCTCGGCCCGGTCGTGCGCCCGGCCGGCGCGGTCGCGCTGCCCGGCGAGGCGTTCGACCCGCTGCCCGAGTCTGTACGTGCAGAGGAGAAGGCGCGCTTCACGGCCGCCGCGGACGCCGTCGCCGACCGGCTCGCCCAGCGCGCGGCCGCCGCCACCGGGATGACCGCCGAGGTGCTCTCGGCCACCGCCGGCCTCGCCCGCGACCGCGGGCTGCTCGGCGCGGTCGAGCAGCGGATCGCCTCCGGCGTCCCTGCCGCGGTGGCCGCCGTCCAGGCGGCGCAGCAGTTCGTCGACGTCTTCAGCTCGCTGGGCGGGGTCATGGCCGAGCGGGTGACCGACGTCCGCGACGTCCGCGACCGGGTGGTCGCCGAGCTGACCGGCCAGGGCGAGCCCGGCGTCCCCACCCCCGAGGTGCCCTCCATCCTGCTGGCCGACGACCTGGCCCCCGCCGACACCGCGGGGCTCGACCCGGCGCGGATCGTCGGCCTGGCCACCCGGCTGGGCGGCACGACCAGCCACACGGCGATCATCGCCCGCCAGCTGAACCTGCCCCTGGTCGTCGCGGTGGAGGGGCTCGACGCGGTCCCGGCCGGCGTGACCGTGCTCCTCGACGCCGAGGAGGGCGCGCTCACCGTCGACCCCGACCCCCAGGCCGCCGCCGGCCAGCTCGAGGCAGCGCGGCGCGCGGCGGCGGCCCTGGCCGGCTACCAGGGGCCGGCCGCCACCCGTGACGGCGTCCCCGTGCCCGTCCTGGCCAACGTCCAGGACGGCGAGGGCACGCGCCTGGCGATCGCGGCGCACGCCGAGGGCGTCGGGCTCTTCCGCACCGAGCTGGCCTTCCTCGGCCGGGCCGCCGAGCCGACGGTCGAGGAACAGGCCCGCGGCTACGCCGACGTGTTCGAGGCCGTCGGCAGCCGCCGCGTCGTCCTGCGGACCCTCGACGCGGGCTCGGACAAGCCGCTGGAGTTCGCCACCCCGCCGGAGGAGGCCAACCCGGCCCTCGGCGTCCGCGGGCTGCGCGTGGCCCGGCGAGACCCGGGGCTGCTCGACCGGCAGCTCGACGCCGTCGCCGAAGCGGCCCGCCGCACCGGCGCCTCGCCCTGGGTGATGGCGCCGATGGTGGCCACGGTGGGGGAGGCCGCCGACTTCGCCGCCCGGGTGCGCGCCCGCGGGATGGTGCCCGGCGTCATGGTCGAGGTGCCCTCGGCCGCCCTCCTGGCCGACCGGGTGCTGCAGCACGTCGACTTCCTGTCGATCGGCACCAACGACCTCTCCCAGTACGCCTTGGCCGCCGACCGGCTGTCGGCCGACCTGGCCGACCTCACCGACCCGTGGCAGCCGGCCCTGCTCGCGCTCGTGGAGGCCGCGGCGAGCGCCGGCCGGCGTGCGGGCAAGCCGGTGGGCGTCTGCGGCGAGGCCGCCGCCGACCCGCTGCTGGCCTGCGTCCTCGTGGGGCTCGGGGTGACCTCGCTGTCCTGCGCCGCCCCGGCCGTCGCCGGTGTCGGGGCCCGGCTGGCCACGGTGGACCTCGCCGCCTGCCAGGAGGCCGCGGCGGCGGCACTGGCCGCCGACGACCCGCGGGCCGGCCGCGCTGCGGCGCGCGCCGTCCTCGTCCGCGGCTGAGGGACGGGCCGGCCTCACCCCGTGGACCGAAGGATCGTCGGGTGAGACCCGTCTCCTCCTGCGCATCGTCGGAACACCGGCGTCTCCACCTGCATTGCCACTGGTGCACGGATCAGCAGCACCGCAGAGGAGACGACGGACATGAACAGCGGGACCACCTGGCGGCAGCGGCGGCAGGCGGCTCGGACGCGGCGGGCCCTCGACCGGGCCCTCGCGCGCACCAGCAGCCCGGCGATGCGCGACGAGCTGCTCACGATGGCCAATCGCGGCTTCTGAACCACGCGTCGGAGGGCGGACCTCCCCGTCCGCCACCGCACGCAGGCCCGCGGCGGCCCCTCTCCAGGGGGTCGCCTCGCTGGGCGCACTCGCACGGCCCCGGTCCGCACCCCGCTGACCGGGGCCGACCGCTGTCCGGGGTACGGGCTCTCGCCGGGGCCGACCGCTGACGGGGCCGACCGCTGACGGGGCCGAGCGCTGACGGGGCCGAGCGCTGACGGGGCCGAGCGCTGACGGGGCCGACTGCGGGCCCGATCGCTCTCCGGGGTGCCGGCCCTCGCCGGGCCGTCCTCCCTCACCGCAGCGTGTCCTCCCTCACCGTGGGCGGTCAGGGAGGACACGCGACGATCAGGTCCCCTGATCGTCGCCCCGCCCCCGGTCCCCCGTTCGGGGCAGGCGGCTCAACCCGGCACCGGAGTGTGCCGATGACCCCGCCGTGAGTGGAGTGCGCCCGGGGGTCGACCCCCGTCCCGACGCCGACGGGGGATCCCGGTGACCGCGGCAGCCGCGGAGCCGCGGGAGACCTCCGGGGTCACCACGGCGCTGCTCATGAGCTACCTCAGGGAGCACGGCGGGGACGCCGCCGTCGCCGAGACCCTGCGCCGGGCCGGTGTGCCGTTCACAGCCGCCGAGCTGTCCGACCCGGCCACCTGGACCGGCTACGACACGCGCGTCCGGCTGTTCGCCGCGGCCACCGAGGTGCTCGGCGACCCCGACGCCATGTTCCGCATGGGCGCGGAGTCGCTGCGCAACGGCATGAACGCCACCGTGGTGCTGCTCGTGCGCGCCATGGGCTCGCCCCGGCAGGTCTACGCCCGGCTGCCGCGCGCGGTGACCAACTTCAGCACCACGTCCACCATGACGGTGCTCTCGTCCGACGCCACCTCGGCGACGATCCGCTACGAGCTGCACGACGGGTACGTCCACTCGCGGCTGGACTGCGACTACGCCCGCGGCCTCATCAGCATGGTCCCCACGATCTTCGGGCTGGCGCCGGCGCGGGTCGTGCACGAGGAGTGCGAGTCCTCCGGCGCCGAGGCCTGCCTCTACCACCTGTCCTGGGACCGCCGGCTGCGGCCGTGGCGCCGCCGGGGCGCGCCGGCGGCCGACCCGGAGATCACCGCCCTGCGCAGCCAGGTCCGCAGCCTGCAGTCCGCCGCCACCGACCTCGTCGAGGGCGGGGACCTGCAGACGGTGCTCCCGCGCATCGTCGAGCGGGCCGCCGCGGCCGTCCTGGCTCCGGCCTACCTGCTCGCCGTCTCGGCGCCGCAGGGCGGCGCGCCCCTCGTGCACAGCTCCGGCCTGCCGGCCGGTGAGGTCCCGGCCCTGGCCGCCCGGCTGCTCGCCGGGGACGACCTGGGTCCGGGTGCCGTCGTGGTCGACGTCCGGTCGGCGCGGCGGACCCACGGCCGGCTGGCCGCCCTGGGGCGGGCCGGCGACGGGGGGCTCGGCGACGAGCGGGCCATGCTGGCCGCCTACGCCGGCCACGCCGCGGCCGCGCTCGACCTGGTGATGGTCCTCGAGAGCAGCCGCATGGAGGCCCGCCGGGCGGGCGCGCTGCTCGAGCTGGCCCACGGGCTGGCCCGGGCGACCGACGCCAACGGGATCTGCCGGACCGTGGCCGAGGCCCTGCCGAGCGTCGTCGGCTGCAGCAACGCCTCCGTCATGCTGTGGGACCCGGCCGCCGCGACCCTCGCCACGGCCGCCTCGACCGGGCTGCCCCGGGAGCAGGAGGCGGTCATGTACGCCACCGCACTGCGCGCCGAGGACGTGCCCGAGCTGTTCGGCATGCTCACCGACCGCGAGCCGCGCGCGCTCAGCGCCACCGGCAGCAGCGGCCCCCTGCGCGACCTGCTGTCGACCCTCGGGCTGACCGACGCGGTCGCCGTCCCGCTGCTGGCCGGCGCCACCTTCCTCGGGGTCGTGACGGCCGGCTGGTCGCGGGGGGAGGTCAGCGGCGTCGCGGACGCCGACGTCCTGGCCCGCCTGAGCGGTGTCGGCGACCAGGCCTCCACCGCGCTGCAGAAGGCGCGGCTGCTGGAGACCGTCCGCCACCAGGCCACCCACGACTCGCTCACCGGGCTGCCCAACCGGGCGCTGTTCCGGGAGCGGCTGGCCGCCGCGATCGCCACGAACCCGGCGACCGGCTCGGTCGGTGTCCTCTTCTGCGACCTCAACCGGTTCAAGGCGGTCAACGACACCTTCGGCCACGCGGCCGGCGACGAGCTCCTGCGCCAGGTGTCGGCGCGCCTGCGGGCGGCGATCCGGCCCGGCGACACGGTCGGACGGCTCAGCGGCGACGAGTTCGCGGTGCTGCTGCCCCGGCTGGCCGACCCGGTCGACGCCGACGGCGTGGTCGCCCGCGTGGACGCGGCCTTCGCCGAGCCGTTCCGGCTGGACGGGATCCCCGTCGACGTCGGCACCAGCACCGGCGTCGCGGTCCACACCGGCGAGGCCGGCGACTCCTCCGCGGTGGCCGAGCAGCTGCTGCGCGACGCCGACGCCGCCATGTACCTGCACAAGCACCGCGACCGCCCGCCGGCCCCCGAACCGCGCCGGGCCACCTGACCGGCCCCTCCGGCCCCGCCCGGCCCCGTCCCGGCTCCCACCCTGAGCGTGCGGAGGGTGGGGAGGACGGGGTCCTTCCTCAGTCCCGCAGGCGGGCGCGCAACCGCGCCTGCTCGTCGGCGCCGAAGCCGTGCTCCGCCAGCCAGCCGAGCGGGCCGCCGTGGCGCTCGTGCAGCAGCTGGAGCACCCGCCGCATCGTCTCCGCGCGCGGGGTGTGGCTCGCGACGTCGCGGCGGGTCATGTCCTCGGCGTAGGTGGGGAAGCTCCGGAGCTTGGCCACCAGCGCGTCGATGACCTCGGCGGTCATCGCGTAGTCGGCGACGATCTCCTCGTCGGGCACCCCGGCCACGGCGAGGGCGAACATCACCACGACGCCCGTGCGGTCCTTGCCCGCCGCGCAGTGCACGACCGCTGCGCCGTCGCTCCCGGCCGCCAGCGCCCGCACCGCCGCCACGACGTTCTCCGGCCGGTGGTGCAGGTAGCCGAGGTAGGCCCGCACCGCGGGCGGCTCGACCTCGTCGGCCTCCGTCGTCTGCCGGGGGAGGACCGTCTCGGCCCAGTCGGCGGGCAGCTCCGGGACCTCGTCCTCCTCGACGGCGAACACGTCGGTGTGGTGCCCGCGCTCGGGCAGCAGGGTGAAGTGCCGGTGGGTGACGCCCTCCACCGCCCGCAGCGGGCCGCGCCCCTCGAGCAGCACCTCCGCGGTCGTGCGCAGGTCGACGACGTCGGTCAGCCGCACCTCCTCGGCCAGCCGGCGGACGTCGTCGTCGCTGAGCGTCTGCAGGTTGTCGCTGCGCAGCACCCGGCCGAACGCCGTCGTGCCGCCGTCGGTGGTCGGCAGGCCGCCCAGGTCGCGGGTGTTGGTGGTCCCGTCGAGGCGCAGCCAGCGCTCGGAGCGCACGGAGGTCACCCCCCGACGTTACGGCGGGCGCCGTCGGAGTGTGGTCGCCACCCACACCTCCCGCTACGGCTGTGGTGATCACCGCCATGGGCAGTACCGAGCGGTATCTCTAGCGTGTGGTGCAGACCACTCCGGACGACGTCGTCCGGAGTGCCCGTGCACCGCCGCACACCCGAGGAGCCCGCCATGTCGCGTCCCCGTCCCCGGACCGCCGTCCTCGCCACGGGGGCCGTGCTGGCCCTGTCGGTGGCCGCCTGCGGCAGCCCCACCGCCACGAGCTCGGGGGGCGGCGACGGCGGCGGCGGGGAGGAGTCCCCGGTCCAGGTGGGGCTGGTCTACTCGGCCTCCGGGCCGCTGGCCACCTACGGCGAGCAGTACCTGCAGGGCTTCCAGGCCGGCCTCGACTACGCCACCGACGGCAGCGGCGAGGTCGACGGGCGGCGCGTCGAGGTGGTCGAGCGCGACGACGCCGGCGACCCGGCCAAGGCCGTCGCCGAGGCCACCGACCTCATCGGCCAGGGCGTACAGGTGCTCGCCGGGTCGACCGCCTCCGGCGTGGCCACCCAGGTGGCGCCGCTGGCCGAGCAGAACGACGTCCTGTTCATCTCCGGGTCCGCCGCCACCGACGCGATCACCGGCGTCAACGACAACACCTTCCGGTCGGGCCGGCAGACCTACCAGGACATCCTCACCGCGCAGTCGTTCATCGGCGACGCCCAGGGCAAGGACGTGCTGGTCTTCGCCCAGGACAGCGCCTTCGGGCAGGCCAACGTCGCCGCCGTCACCGCCGTCCTCGGCGGCGGTGGGGCGACCGTCACCCCGCTGCTGGTCCCGGCGAGCGCCACCGACCTCACCCCCTTCGCCTCGCAGGCCCGTGACGCGGGCGCCGACCTGGTCTTCGTCGCCTGGGCCGGCGAGACCGCCCCGGCGATGTGGCAGGCCATGGGCCAGCAGGGCGTCCTCGACTCCACGACGGTCGTCACCGGTCTCGACATCCGCGCCAGCTACGCCACCTACGGCGCCCAGGCGACCCAGATCGACTACCTGTCGCACTACTTCGCCGAGGCCGTCGACAACGAGGTCAGCCAGGCGATGACCGAGCGGGTGGAGGCCGACGGCGGCCAGGTCGACCTGTTCACCCCCGACGGCTTCACCGCCGCGCAGATGGTCGTGCACGCGCTCCAGGAGGGCGGGGACGACGTCGGCGCGATGGTCGACTCCCTCGAGGGCTGGACCTTCGACGGCGTCAAGGGCGAGCTGACCATCCGCGAGGAGGACCACGCCCTGCTGCAGCCGATGTTCCAGGCGCGGCTGGAGGAGCGGGACGGCGAGCTCGTGCCGGTCCTGGTCGACACGCTCGACCCGGAGTCCGTCGCCCCGCCGGTCGCCACCTCCTGACGACCGCCACGACCACCCCGACGACGCAGGATCCCGGAGGACCAGCCGTGGGCAGCACCCTCGCCGCCGGCGCCGCGCCGGCCGCCCGCCCCGCGGGCGCGCCGGTGCTCCAGGTGGCCGGCCTGACCTGCGCCATCGGCGGCGCGGTGATCGTGTCCGACGTCGGCTTCGACGTGGCCCCCGGCGAGTTCGTCGCCGTCATCGGTCCCAACGGGGCGGGCAAGACCTCGCTGTTCAACCTGCTGTCGGGGCTGCTCCCGGCGACGGGCGGGACGGTCACCCTCGACGGCACCGACATCACCTCGGCGAGCCCGGCGGCCCGGGCCCGCCGGGGCCTGGGCCGCACCTTCCAGGCCTCGTCGGTGTTCGCGGGACTCGGCGTCCGGGAGAACGTGCGGCTGGCCGCGCAGGCCCGCCTGGGCGGCAGCCTGCGGCCGTGGCAGCGGGTGCGGGCCGGCGACCGGGCGTACGAGGTGGCCGAGCGGGCGCTGACCCGCGTGGGCCTGGCCCGGCGCGGCGACGCCCTGGCCGGTGCCCTCTCCCACGGCGACAAGCGCAAGCTGGAGCTGGCGATCCTGCTGGCCACCGACCCGGTGGTCGTGCTGCTCGACGAGCCGATGGCCGGGGTGAGCATCGAGGACGTCGCCGGCCTGACCGAGGTCATCGCCGACGTGCACCGCGAGGAGGGCCGCACGGTCCTCATGGTCGAGCACCACATGGACGTGCTGCTGGGCCTGGCCGACCGGGTCGCGGTCATGCACCACGGCTCGCTGCTCGCGCTGGACACCCCGGCGAGGGTGACCGCCGACCCCGCCGTCCAGGAGGCCTACCTGGGGGACCAGCTGTGACCGCCGGGCGCCCGGTGCTGCTGCGCATGCAGGACGTGCACGTCCGCCTCTCGGGCAGCCACGTCCTGCAGGGGGTCGACCTCACCGTCCGCCGCGGCGGGGTCACCGCCCTGCTGGGCCGCAACGGCGCCGGCAAGACGACGACGGTCCGGTCGGTGCTCGGCCTGGTGCCCTCCACCGGCACGATCGAGCTCACCGACGTCGGTGGCCGCGTGCACCGGCTCTCGGGCCGGCGCACCCACGACGTCGTCCGGCTGGGCATCGGCTACGCCCCCGAGGACCGGGAGGTCTTCGGCGGGCTCACCGTGGCGGAGAACCTCACGCTGGCCGAGCGGCGCGACTCCGCCCACCACCACGACCGGGTGTACGAGTTGTTCCCCGAGCTCGCGCAGCGCAGCAGGCAGCTGGCCGGGACGCTCTCGGGCGGCCAGCAGCAGATGGTCGCCATCGCCCGGCTGCTGCTCAACGACAACCAGCTGCTGCTGGTCGACGAGCCGACCAAGGGCCTGGCGCCGCTGCTGGTGGCCGAGGTCGCCGAGGTGCTCGCCCGCGCCGCCGAGGAGGTGACGGTGCTGCTCGTCGAGCAGAACCTGTCCGTGGTGCGCCGGATGGCCACCGACGCCGTCGTCGTCGACCAGGGCCGGGTGGCCTGGTCCGGGCCGGCCCCCGACCTGCTCGCCGACGCCGACCGCGCCCGCGAGCTGCTCGGCGTCGCCACGAGCGGGACGACGCACGCGGCGGGCGAGCCGGTGGGCCCACCGGGGACGGAGCCACGGGTGCGCGTGCACCGGACGAGCGCCGGCGAGGCCGGCGCATGAGCACCGTCGTGCTGCTGGCGGTGACGGGCCTGGGCCTCGCGGCGCTGTACTTCCTCGTCGCCTCCGGCCTCTCGCTGATCTTCGGGCTGATGGGCGTGCTGAACTTCGCCCACGGCGCCTTCCTCACCATCGGCGCCTACGGCACCTGGTGGGCCGCGGGGAACCTGCCCGGCGCCGGCGGGAGCGGCTGGGGGTTCGTCCTCGCCGTCGCCTTCGGCGTCGCGGTGGGCACGCTGGTCGCCGCGCTGGTGGAGCTGGCGCTCATCCGCCCGCTCTACGAGCGGCACATCGAGCAGGTGCTGGTCACCGTCGGGCTCAGCCTGGCGCTGGTGGCGCTCGTCCGGGCCGTCTGGGGCGCCGACCCGCGGCCCTTCCCCGCGCCGGCGTGGGCGAAGGACACCACGTCGATCCTGGGCGCCAGCGTGCCCAACGACCGCTTCCTGCTGGTCGGCAGCGCCGTCGTCGTGCTGCTGGCGGTGCTGGCCTTCCTCCGGTTCACCCGCTTCGGGTTGGTCATCCGGGCCGGCGTGGAGAACCGGTCGATGGTCACCGCGCTGGGCATCGACGTCCGGCGGGCGTTCACGCTGGTCTTCGCGCTCGGCGGGGCGTTCGCCGCCCTGGCCGGCGCGCTCGGCGGGGTCTACCTGGGCTCGATCTCCCCGGGGCAGGGCACGTCCCTGCTGATCTTCGCCTTCATCGTCGTCGTCATCGGCGGGATGAGCTCGATCACCGGCGCGGCCGTCGCCGCCGTCCTGGTCGGGCTCGTGCAGCAGTTCGCCAACTACTACGCGGCCAGCGGGGTGGGTGACCTGTCGGTCGTCCTGCTGCTCGCCGTCGTCCTGCTGACCCGCCCCGGTGGGCTGACTGCGAGGGTGGCATGAGCCGGAAGCTGACGCGGCTGGCGCCGCTGGTGGTGCTCGTCGTCCTGGCGGTCCTGCCGTTCTCCACCCTGCAGGTCCCGGGCCTGTTCGACGGCGTGCTCAACGGCCCCGGCACCCTGCAGCTGCTCGCGCTGTGCCTGGTCCTCGGCGGGGTCGCGCTCTCCTACGACCTGCTGTTCGGGTTCACCGGGCTGCTCTCGTTCGGCCACGCCCTCTACTTCGCCGCCGGCACCTACGTGGCCAACCTGGCGCTCACCGAGCTCGGCTGGGGCCTGGGCGCGGCGCTGGCGCTGACCACCGCCGTGGGCGTCGTGCTGCCGCTGCTGGTGGGCGCCGTGGCGCTTCGGGTGTCGGGCATCGCCTTCTCGATGGTCACGCTGGCCGTCGCGCAGGTCGGGTCGATCGTCGTCCTGCGCGACCCCGGCGGCCTGACCGGCGGCGAGGAGGGCCTGGCGCTCGACCGCGGCAACGTCCCCGACGCCTTCGTCGGCGTGCTCAACACGGTGAACCTGTACTGGCTGGCGCTGACCTACCTCGCCGTCGTCTACGCCGTCGTGGCGTGGGTGACCGGTTCGCGCGCGGGTCGGGTGTGGCAGGCGATCCGGGAGAACGAGCGCCGCGTCGAGGTGCTCGGCCTGCGGCCCTACGACTTCAAGCTGGTCGTCTTCGTCCTGGCCGGGCTGCTGGCCGCCCTCGGCGGGGTGGTGCACCTGCTGCTGCTGGGCGGCTCCACGCCGCGCACCACCACCGCCGACTTCACCCTCGGCCTGCTGGTCATGGTGGTGCTCGGCGGCGCCGGCAGCCGGTGGGGCGCCGTCGTGGGCGGGGTGCTCTACACCTACCTCGACAGCCGCCTCACCGACCTGGCCTCCTCGCCGGCCGTGCAGGACCTGCCCGCGTGGCTGCGGGTGCCGCTCTCCGAGCCGCTGTTCCTGCTCGGCTCGCTGTTCGTGCTGGTCGTCTTCTTCGTCCCGGGCGGCATCGCCGGGGTGGTCGCGCGGCTCCGCGAGCGGCGGGCCGGACGGCGTCCCGCGACCCCCACGGGTGGGGGGACCCCGGCGCCGGGCCGGGTGGTCGAGCAGCTGCGCGAGACGGCCGCCCGGGGGGTGGGCGCCGGCGCCGGCCCCCGCGACGGCGTCTGACGGCGGGGGGCGCGCCACGATCAGGGAACCTGATCATCGCGCGTCCTCCCCGACCGCCCACCGTGAGGGAGGACGCGCTGCGGTGAGGGAGGACGTTCCCGCAGCGGCCGCGTCAGCCCAGCAGGGCGTCGCAGACCTCGAGCAGCCGGGAGCGCAGCTCCGCGCCGCGCCGGGCGAACCCCCGCTGGGCGGCCACGTACTCGGCCCTGCCCTCCGCCGTCTCGACCGGCACCGGCGCGTAGCCGCGGTCGCCCAGGTCGTACGGGGAGGCCCGCATGTCCAGCTCGCGCACCTGCGCGGCGAGGGCGAAGCAGTCGGCGACCAGCTCGCCGGGGACGGCGGGGCCGAGCTTGTAGGCCCACTTGTACAGGTCCATCGTGGCGTGCAGGCACCCCGGCTGCTCCATGGCTACCTGCGTCTCGCGAGTCGGCTGCAGCCGGTTGAGGCCGACGGCGTCCGGGGTGAAGAAGCGGAACGCGTCGTGGTGGGTGCACCGGATCTGCGCGGCCTCGACGACGGCGTCGGTGCCCGCCTGCCCGAGCCGCAGCGGGACGGCGTGCCGGCGCTCCCCGGCCCGGTAGACCATCGCCCACTCGTGCAGGCCGAAGCACCCGGTGGCCGCCGGCCGCGACGCGGTCGCCGCCAGCAGGTCGCGGACGAACCGCACCGTGTCCCCCCGGTCGGCGAGGAGGGCCGCGACGTCGAGCCGCACCGTCCCGTCGTCCCCGGTCGCGTACCAGCGCCACCCCGCGTGCGGCGCCGGACCCTCCGGCGACGGCGCCAGGGCGACGCCGACGCCGGGCTGCCAGCGGCGCAGCCGGCCGGGGGCGTGCGAGTAGTAGGTGAACAGGAAGTCGAGCACCGGGTGCGTCTCGCCGCGGCGCCGGCGCTCCCGGTGCGGCGCCGTCCACCGCTCGACCCGCGCCTCGTGCGCCGCGGCCCGGGCCGACCACTCCGCCGCGGACAGGCGGGGCAGGACGGCGGTCACCGCACCAGCGTAGGAGCCGCTCACACCCCGTCGGCGGTGGTGAGCCGGTGCAGCCGCAGCGCCAGCTGCACCTCCAGCGCGCGCTCGGGAGCCGACCAGTCGCGCCCGAGCAGCCGGCCCACCCGGTCGAGCCGCTGCGTGACGGTGTTGACGTGCACGCCGAGCACCTCGGCGGCCCGGGCGGGGGAGCCGCCGGTGTCGAACCAGGCGCGCAGGGTGGCCACCAGGTCGGTGCCGCGGCGCGCGTCGTACTCGAGCACCGGCGCGAGCGTCGCGGTGACGAACCCCGGCACGTCGCGGCCCTCGCCCACCAGCAGGCCGACGAAGCCGAGCTCGTCGGCGCTGGCCGACTGCCCCGCGCGCCCCAGCGCCTCCAGCGTCGAGGCGCACCGCCCCGCCTCCGCGCAGGCGTCGGCCACCGCGGCCGGGCCGTGCACCGGACCGGCGCCCCCGGCGGTCACCGGCCGCCCGGCCGCGGCGGTGAGCTCCCGGCACGCCAGCGCGGCCGCCTCCCCCGCGGCCAGGTCGGGCAGGCAGAGGACGACGCGGCCGTCGCGCTGACCGGCCAGGCCGGCGCGCGTGGCGGCCAGGTGCGCCGCGGCGGCCAGCGCCCGGCCGCGGGAGCGCTCCTCGACGCGGACGACGACGACCGACAGCGGCCGGTCGAGGTCGGCACCAAGCCGGCGGGCCCGCTCGCGCAACCCGTCGGGGTCGCGCAGCGGCGCGGTGAGCAGCTCGTCGAGCAGCTCGCCGCGCACCCGGCCCTCCGCCTCGCCGGCGGTGCGCCGGATGAGCAGGAGCAGGGCGGTCACCAGCGCGGCACGCTCGAGGATCCGCTGGTCGGAGTCGGCCAGCTCGTCGGCCCGCTGCAGCACCAGGCCGCCGAGCAGGTCGCTGCCCACCGTGACCGCAGCCGTCCACCACTCGCCGTCGCGCACGGTCCGGCCGGTGGCGCGGGCCAGCGCCAGGGCCCCGGCCGGGTCGGGCGGGAGGGCGGCGCCGTCGTCGTCCCCACCGGTGGGCCGGCCCTCCTCGTCGAGCACGGTGATCCGGCCGCCCAGCGCCTCGGTCACGGCCGTGGCGACGTCCTCGACGCCGCCGCCGCGCAGGACGACGTCGATGAACCGGTCGTGCGCCCCCGCCGCCCGCTCCACCGACTCGGTGTGCGCCCGCATCGCCCGCGTCGCCGCCGAGAGCTCCTCCAGCGCGGTGCGCGTCTCCTCCAGCAGCCGCGCGTTGTCGATGGCGATCGCCGCGTGCGCGGCCAGCGAGCCCAGCAGGGCCACCTCGGAGCGGTCGAAGGTCCGCTCGGTGCGGTCGGCGGCGTAGAGGACGCCGATCACCTGCGACCCGCGGATCAGCGGGACGCCGAGGATGGCGACCAGGCCCTCCTCGTGGACGCCGCCGTTGATGTCGTCGGTGTGCCGGAACCGCGGGTCGGTGAAGTAGCTCGCCGTCGCGTAGGGCGCCGCCGTCTGCGCCACCAGGCCGCCCAGGCCCGCCCCCATGGGCAGCCGCAGCGCCTGGAACCGCGCCGACACCGAGCCGTCGGTGACCCGCATGTAGGTGTCGCCGCGGGCGTCGTCGTTGAGGGTCAGGTAGGAGACGTCGGTGCCCAGCAGCTGCCGGGCGCGCCGGACGATCGCGGTGAGCACCGAGTCGACGCCGCGCAGCGTCGCCAGGTCGCTGGCGGTGTCGAACAGCGCCGAGAGCTCGGACTCGCGACGGCGGCGGGCGGCGAACGCGGCGCGCACCTGCAGCGCCAGCAGCCGGACGTCCTCCAGCCCGGCCAGTGTGCCGGCGTCGGCGCCCGCGGCCCGGGCGCGCACCAGCGGCCCCTCGTACTCGATGGCCGCGGCGTCGTCGAGGACCAGCCGCAGGTACTCCGCGGCCGCTGACGTCACCCGCGGCGCACGGCCGGACCCGTCGGCGGTGAGCGCCGCGGTCCGTACCAGGGCCGGCACCCTGCCCGGTGCCGGCCCCCCGGAGGGCTCTGCCGCCGGCCCGCGGGTGGTCAGGGGCAGGTGGTCCGCCATCAGTGGGCGGTCCAGCCGCCGTCCATGACCAGCGAGGTGCCCGTGACCGAGGTGGCCGCCGGCGAGCACAGCCAGGCGACGGCGTCGGCGACCTCGGCCGGCTCGATCAGCCGCTTGAGCGCCGCCGGCGCGAGCATGACCTGCTCGACGACCTCCTCCTCGGAGATGCCGTGGGTGCGGGCCTGGTCGGCGATCTGCCCCTCGACCAGCGGCGTGCGCACGTACGCGGGGTTGACGCAGTTGGAGGTGACCCCGTGGGGGGCGCCCTCCAGCGCGACCACCTTGGACAGGCCCTCGAGCCCGTGCTTGGCGGTGACGTAGGCGACCTTGTAGGCCGACGCCCGCAGCCCGTGCACCGAGCTGACGTTGACCACGCGGCCCCAGCCCCGGCCGTACATGTGCGGGAGCGCCCGGCGGACCAGGCGGAACGGCGCCTCGACCATCAGCCGCTGGATGGCCGTGAACACCTCGACGGGGAACTCGTGCACCGGCGCGACGTGCTGGAAGCCGGCGTTGTTGACCAGCACGTCGACGTCGACGTCGATCGCGTCGACGGCGGCGAGGTCGGAGAGGTCGACCGTCAGCGGCGTGCCCCCGACGCTGCGCGCCACGTCCTCGGCGGCCGCGCCGTCCCGGTCGACGACGACCACCTCCGCGCCGGCCTCCGCCAGCCGTGCGGCCACCGCCCGGCCGATGCCGGAGCCGCCACCGGTCACCATCGCCCGCCGACCCTCGAGGTCCTTCGCGCTCATGGCCGTGACGGTAGGCCGTGGTGTGCGCCACTCCCACGGCGCCGGACCACACAGCTCCGGGCCGGTGGATGGCGTGCTGCCACATGACGCCGCGCCGGTCACACCCTGTGGCCGACCTGTCTCACCGCGTCGATGACATGGCGTGGGCACACATGGACCGGGTGAGAGGTCTGGCCTGGCGCACATGGGATCGGCTCCGGATCGTCCCTGACGTCAGGCAGCGCCCGGACTCCCTCGTCCCTCAGGAGACCCGCATGACCGCACCCTCTCCGGTGCCCCGCCAGCGAGGTCACTTCGGCCGCGTCGTCGGCGCCAGCATCATCGGCACCACCGTCGAGTGGTACGACTTCTTCCTCTACGGCTCGGCCGCCGCGCTGGTCTTCGGACCACTGTTCTTCCCGGAGCAGGACGACTTCGTCGGCGTCCTCGCCGCCTTCGCCACCTACGCCATCGGGTTCGCCGCGCGCCCGATCGGCGGCCTGGTCTTCGGCCACTTCGGTGACCGGATCGGCCGCAAGAAGCTGCTGGTCATCTCGCTGCTCATGATGGGCGGCGCCACGTTCGCCATCGGCCTGCTCCCCACCTACGCCACGGTCGGCGTGCTCGCCCCGATCCTGCTGATCGCCCTCCGGCTGATCCAGGGGTTCGCCCTCGGCGGCGAGTGGGGTGGCGCGGTGCTCATCGTGTCGAGCACGGCAGGCCGGAGCACCGCGGCTTCTGAGCGTCCTGGCCGCAGGCCGGCGCGCCCGCCGGCCAGCTGATCTCGACCGGTGTGCTGGCGGTCCTGGCCGTGTTCCAGTCCGACGAGGCGTTCGCCGCCTGGGGCTGGCGGATCCCGTTCCTGCTGTCTGCGGTGCTCATCCTCGTCGGGCTGTGGGTCCGGCTGGCCGTCTCGGAGTCCCCGGTCCTCCTCGAGGCGCAGCGTCTCGCCGAGGAGAAGGCTCGGCAGACCGACGCGGTCGAGAAGGCCCCCATCGTCACGGTGCTCACCCGCTATAAGCGGGAGGTGCTGGTGGCCATGGGTGCCCGCATCGCCGAGAACGTCGCCTACTACGTCGTCACCGCGTTCAGCCTCACCTATCTGACGCAGGTGCTCGGCCTGGAGACCTCGTTCGCGCTCAACGCGGTGCTCATCCCCGCCGCCGTCCACCTGGTGACCATCCCGCTGTGGGGGGCGCTGTCGGACCGCATCGGACGCCGGCCGGTCTACCTGTTCGGTGCGGTCGGCGTCGGGGTCTGGGGTTTCGTGTTCTTCACCCTGCTCGACACCGGGAGCTTCGCCCTCGTGGTCGTGGCGATCACCGTGGGACTGCTCTTCCACGGCGCCATGTACGGCCCGCAGGCGGCGTTCCTCTCCGAGCTGTTCGGCACCAAGGCCCGCTACTCGGGCGTCTCGGTCGGGTACCAGCTCGCCTCGGTGGTCGCCGGCGCCCCCGCGCCGCTGATCGCGGTGGCGCTGCTCGGCAGCTTCACCGACCCCAACGCGACGGCGGTGGCGGTGTACCTCGCCGTCTGCGCCGTCATCACGCTGGTCGCCGTCCTGTCCTACGGGGAGACCCGCACCCGCGACCTGGCCGCGGACCAGGCGGTCGCCGTCCGGGAGGGCCGGTCGCACACGTCGGTGTGAGGCCGGCTCACAGGCCCCCCGTGACACGTGTCACGGGGGGCCCGTGCGCGTGCGGGGGGAAGTCGTGAGGGACGGCACCTGTGCCGGGCCGGGGCCGGCGGGAGCGTGGTCCCGTGCCCCGACGACAGCGGCCGACCCCCGGCCGGCGGGCACGCCGAGGAGGTCCCGCCGTGCACCCGACCCCCACCCTCGCGCCGTCCCCGGCGCCGGCCCCGGCGGACGCGCCCGCCGTCGAGGTGGCCGACCTGCGCCGCCGCTACGGCTCGTTCGAGGCCGTCCGGGGCGTCTCCTTCGAGGTCCGGCCCGGGGAGGTCTTCGCGCTGCTCGGCGTCAACGGGGCCGGCAAGACCTCCGCGCTGGAGGTGGTCGAGGGCCTGGCCGCCGCGTCCGGCGGGACGGTCCGCGTCCTCGGTTCCGACCCGCGCCGGGAGAGGTCCGCCGTCCGCCCGCACCTGGGTGTGGTGCTGCAGGCCAGCGGCCTGCCCGGTGACCTGACCGTCGCGGAGACCGTCCGGACGTGGGCGGGCACGCTCACCGCGCCCCGCCCGGCCGGGGAGGCGCTGGCCCAGGTCGGCCTGACCGGACGCGCCGACGTGCGGGTGCGCAGCCTCTCCGGCGGCGAGCGCCGCCGCCTGGACCTCGCGACGGCGCTGCTCGGCCGGCCGCGCGTGCTCGTCCTCGACGAGCCGACCACCGGGCTGGACCCGGAGAGCCGCCGCACCGTGTGGGAGCTGGTCCGGCGCCTGGTCGACGACGGCGCCGCGGTGCTGCTCACCACCCACCACCTCGAGGAGGCCGAGCAGCTCGCCGACCGCATCGCGATCATGCGCGCCGGGACGATCGTGCTCGACGGCACCCGCGAGGAGATCGCCGCCACCCAGCCGGCCACCGTCCGGTTCGTCCTCGACCCCGCCGCGCCGCGGCCGCCGGTGCCCGCGGGCGTCGAGGTCGTCTCCGCCGCCCCGCGGGTCGAGTGGCACACCCGCGCCCTGCAGCCGGTGCTCGCCGGGCTGCTGGCCTGGGCCGAGCGCTCCGGCGTGCTGCTGCACGGCCTCGAGGCCCGCGCGGCCTCCCTCGAGCAGGCCTTCCTCGCCGTCGCCGACGGCGCCGACCCCTCCTGACCGTCCCTCCCCGAGGAGTTCCTGGATGACCACCGCCACCGCAGTCCTCCCGGCCCCCGCCGGCCCCTCCCGCCTGCGCCGGGTGGGCGCCCTCGCCGCCGCCGAGACCCGGCTGCTGCTGCGCAACCGCACCGCCGTCGTGAACTCGGTCCTCTCCCCGCTGCTGCTCGTGGCGCTGGTCCCGCTGTTCGGGGCCGGGGACGCGCCGCTCGGCCCGACCCTGCTGGTCTCCGCGGCCGCCTTCACGCTGGTGTTCCTCACCTACTACAACCTGGTCACCACCTACGTCGCCCGGCGCGAGGCGCTGGTGCTGCAGCGGATGCGCACCGGCGAGCTGGGCGACGGCGAGGTGCTGGCCGGCACCGCCGTCCCGACGCTGCTGGTCACCGCCGTCCAGCTCGTCCTGGTCACGGCCGGCGTCGTCGTCCTCGGCGAGTGGCGGGCCCCGGTCGACCCCGTCCTGCCGGTGCTCGCGGTGCTGCTCGGGGCGGTGCTGATGGTCGTGCTGGCCACCCTGAGCAGCGTCTACACCCGGACGCCGGAGTCCGCGCAGATCACCACCCTGCCGGTCGTGCTGGGGGCGACGGCGCTGTCCGGGCTGTTCTTCCCGCTGTCCGTGCTGCCCGAGGCGCTGGCCGCCGGCGCCCGGCTGCTGCCCCTCACCCCGGTCGTGGAGCTCGTGCAGCTGGGCCTGACCGGCCGGACGTGGGACGGCGAGGTCGTGGCCGGCGCCGGCCTGTGGGGAGCCGCGCTCGTCCCGCTCACCGTCGCGGCCGCCTGGGTCCTGCTCGCCGGGGTGGCCGGCCGGCGGTGGTTCCGCTGGGCGCCGAAGCGCTGAGGCCGGACACCCCGACGCGGCCTGCGGACGACGGTCGGTACGGCAGCATGGTCGCCGTGCCGACCGTCGCGCGCTGGTGGAGCAGCCGCACCGACCCGCAGCGCATCGAGCTCTACACCCGCTGGTCGTACTACCTGACGCTGGCGCTGCTGCCCCTGCTGCTGCTGGGGGCGGTGTCACCGGCCTGGGCCGACGACTCCCCGGGGCCGGCGGTGCTGCTGCTGGTGGTCGCCACGCTGGCCACGACGGCTGCCTGCCTGCTGGTGGCCCGCCAGGGGTTCACCCACCGCACCGCCGGACCCGACCGCAGGGCGCTGGCGGCCGCCGCGGTCGCCGGCCTGCTCACCGTCGGCACGACCCTGGTCGTGACCGACGGGCCCTCGCCCGCCGTGCCGTGGGCCGCGGGCATGGTGGGCGCGGTCGTGCTCGTGGCGTCCTCGGTCACCGTCCGCACCCGCGGCCTGGTGGCCGGGGCCGCCGCCGTGGGGGTGCTCACGGCGGCCCTCTCGCTCGCCGACGGGAGCCCGGCGCCGGCGGTCGTGACCCTGGGGCTCTCGATCGCCGTGGTGGTGGCCGTCACCGCCGCGGCCTTCCGGTTCACCGTGTGGATCCTCGACGTCGTGCTGGAGATGGAACGCACCCGCGGTGTGCAGGCCCAGCTCGCCGTCGCCGAGGAGCGGCTGCGCTTCGCCCGCGACCTGCACGACGTCATGGGTCGCAACCTCTCGGCGATCGCGGTGAAGAGCCAGCTGGCCGCCGAGCTGGTGCGCCGCGGCAGGGCCGGCGCGGTCGAGGAGCTCGCCGACATCAGCCGGGTGGCCGAGGAGTCGCTGCGCGAGGTGCGCGACGTCGTCCGCGGCTACCGGGGCAGCGACCTGCCCGGTGAGCTGGCCGGTGCGCGCTCGGTGCTGCGGGCCGCCGGCGTCGAGGTCACCGTGCGGGGCGAGGAGGAGGCCGTGACCCTGCCGGAGCAGGTGCAGACGGCGCTGGGCTGGGCGGTGCGCGAGTCGGTGACCAACGTGCTGCGGCACAGCCGCGCGACCTCGTGCACGGTGGAGCTGTCGGCGACCCGCGGCGCGGCGGAGCTCCGGGTGGTCAACGACGGGGTCCCGGCGGGGGCGCCGGGCTGGGGCAACGGCCTGACCGGCCTGGCGGAGCGGCTGGCGGCCGGCGGCGGCCGGCTCTCGGCCGGTCCGGACGGCGACCGGTTCGTCCTCGCCGCGACCGTGCCCGTGCGGGTCCCGGCGTGATCAGGGTGCTGCTCGCCGACGACGAGAACCTCATCCGCTCCGCGCTGGCCGCGCTGCTGGCGCTGGAGGACGACCTCGAGGTCGTGGCCCAGGCGGCCTCCGGCGGCGAGGCGCTGGCCATGGCGCGGGCCCATACCCCCGACGTCGCCGTCCTCGACCTGCAGATGCCCGACCGGGACGGCATCTCCGTCGCCGGCGAGCTGGCCGCCGTCCTCCCCGGCTGCGCGGTGGTCATCGTCACCGGGCACGGGCGGCCCGGACACCTCAAGCGTGCCCTGGCGGCGGGGGTGCGCGGCTTCCTGCCGAAGACGGTCAGCGCGCCGGTGCTCACCGACGTCGTCCGCACGGTGCACCGCGGCGGGCGCTACGTCGACCCCGAGCTGGCCGCCGAGGCGATCAGCTCGGGGGACAGCCCGCTCACGCCCCGGGAGGCCGACGTCCTGGAGCTGGCGGCCGGCGGGGCGCCGGTCGAGGAGATCGCCGCCCGCGCGCACCTGTCGCCGGGGACGGTGCGCAACCACCTGTCCTCGGCCGCGGGCAAGCTCGGCGCGGCCAACCGGCACGCCGCCGTGGAGGTCGCCCGCCGCCACGGCTGGATCTGACGAAGGACCCCCGTGCCCCCCACCGCTCGCAGGCTCGCGGCGGGCCCCTGCACGGGGGCCTGCGCTAGCTGGCCTCGTTGCCGCCGCGGACGACGGAGTCGTCGCGCTGGGCGTCGTCGTCGGTGGTCAGGGTGACGTCGTCCTCCCCGCCGTCCCGGCGGTCCTCGCCCGGGACGCCGTCGACCAGGTTGCTCTCGCTCGGCCCGTCGGTGGTGTCGGGGGACTCGCGGTAACCGCTGCTGTCGGACTCGCTCATCAGTCTGTTCCGCCTCCGGATCGGGGGGTGGGGCCGGACACCTCGCCGGACGGGCCGTCGGTGCGGGCCCGGGCGACGTCGCTGTCGGCACGGGCCGGCAGGTCGTCACCCGAGGCGGCGTCCCGCTCGATCGCCTCGTCGGCGGTGAGGGGGACGTCGTCGAAGCTGGACCCGGACCCGGTGCTGCTGTTGTCGCCGCTGCCCGACGCGGTCGGGATGCCCTGCTGGATGCGGTCGCTGCCCTGGGGGTCGCTCACGGGAGCCTCCTGTCCGACGGCGCTGTCCGGGGAGCCATGCCCGCCGTCCCGGGCCCGAAAACGACCGGCGGCCGCCGTCCCGTGGTGGGACGACGGCCGCGGTGGGGTGCTGTCGGAGGGCCTTCGATCAGAAGGCCGCCTCGGGGACCTCCATGAGCGCGTTGTCGGTGGCCTCGACGATCGCCCGCTCGCCGGCCAGGCGCGGCAGCACCTGGGTGGCGAAGAAGCGGGTGGCGGCGAGCTTGCCCTCGTAGAACAGCCGGTCGCCCTCGCTCACCTCGCCGGCCAGCGCGGCCAGCGCCACCTCCGACTGGCGGACCAGCAGCCACGCTGTCACCAGGTCGCCGACCGCCAGCAGCAGCCGAGTGGTGTTCTGGCCGACCTCGTAGAGCTTCGCCGTGTCCTGCTGGGCGGCGGTGAGCCGGCCGAACAGCGCGGTGAGCATGGCCTGGACCTCACCGAGCGCGGTGGCCAGGTGTGCCCGCTCCTCCTTGAGCCGGCCGTTGCCGGCCTCGGCGTCGATCGTGGCCTGGATCTGGCCGGCCAGCCAGGTCAGCGCGACGCTGCCGTCCTTGACCACCTTGCGGAAGAGGAAGTCCTGGCCCTGGATGGCCGTCGTCCCCTCGTAGAGGGTGTCGATCTTGGAGTCCCGGACGTACTGCTCGATCGGGTAGTCCCGCAGGTAGCCCGAGCCGCCGAGGCACTGCAGCGACTCGCCGGTGAGCAGCTGGGTGGCGCGCTCGGAGCCGAAGCCCTTGACCACCGGCAGCAGTAGGTCGTTGACGCGGGCGGCGAGCCGGGCCTGCTCGCTGTCGGCGGTGCCGGCCGCCTCGGCCGCGGTGACCTGGTCGCGGAAGGTCGCGGCGTAGAGGTACAGCGCGCGCATGCCCTCGGCGTAGGCCTTCTGCAGCATCAGCGAGCGGCGGACATCGGGGTGGTGGGTGATCGTCACCCGCGGGGCGTCCTTGCTGGTGGCGGTGAGGTCGGCGCCCTGCACGCGCTCCTTGGCGTAGGCCAGCGCCTGCTGGTAGCCGGCCGACAGGGTGGCGATCGCCTTGGTGCCCACGAACATCCGCGCGTGCTCGATGACCCGGAACATCTGCGCGATGCCGTCGTGCACGTCGCCGACCAGCCAGCCCGTCGCCGGCACCGGGCCGTCGCCGAAGGTCAGCTCGCAGGTCGTGGAGACCTTCAGCCCCATCTTCTCCTCGACGTTGGTGACGTAGACGCCGTTGCGCTCGCCGAGCGCGCCGGTCCCGAGGTCGACGTGGAACTTGGGGACGACGAACAGCGACAGCCCCTTCGTGCCGGCCCCCGCGCCCTCGGGGCGGGCCAGGACCAGGTGGACGATGTTGTCGGACAGGTCGTGCTCGGCCGAGGTGATGAACCGCTTGACGCCGGTGATGTGCCAGGAGCCGTCGTCCTGCCGGACGGCCTTCGTGCGGCCGGCCCCGACGTCGGAGCCCGCGTCGGGCTCGGTGAGCACCATGGTGGCGCCCCACTTGTGCTCGAGCACCAGCTCGGCCAGGCGCTTCTGCTCGGGCGTGCCCAGCTCGTGCAGCACGGCGGCGAAGGCGGACCACGAGCCGTACATGAACACCGCCGGGTTGGCGCCGAGCACCATCTCGAACGCCGCCCAGGTCAGGGCGTGCGGGGCGCCGAAGCCACCGAGGTGCTCGGGCAGGTCGAGGCGGAACCACTCGCCGTCCTCGATGGCACGCACGGACCGCTTGAAGCTGTCGGGCAGCGTCACCGAGTGCGTGGCCGGGTCGAACACCGGCGGGTTGCGGTCGGCGTCGGCGAAGGACGCGGCGATCGGGCCCTCGGCCAGCCGGCGGACCTCGGCCAGCACGCCGCGGGCGGTCTCGGCGTCCATCTGCTCGAACGGCCCGGTGCCGAAGCGGTCCTTGGTGTCGAGGAACTCGAACAGGTTGAACTCCAGGTCCCGCAGGTTCGCCGTGTAGTGGCTCATGGGGTCGCGCTCCGTTGCTCCGTGCCGGTGGACGGCGAGGCCTACTCGCCGGTAACCAACGGTATTACCGGCGGGTAACCAGGAGCAAGGAAGCGCGTGCGGGACCCGCCCGCAGGGGTCAGGTCGGAGCGGGCGGGGGATGTCGGCGGCGATCCGCCGGGGGAGCGCGGTCAGCGGTGGCGGCGGCGGGCGCGCAGCACCGCGCCGGCGAGCGAGGCGACCAGCGCCCCGAGCACCGCGGCGATGACCAGCGCCAGCACCAGGGGGGCCTGGACGTCGGTGAAGACGAGACTGATCTGCACGGTCTGCCCATTGAAGACGACGAACAGCACCAGGATCACCGTGACGGCGATCAGCAGGGCCAGCGCCAGGCCCCGGCCGGCCGTGCGGCCGGCCGACCGCGCCCGGGACGGCGTCCCGGAGCGGGCGGGAGCGGGCGGGGTCGAGGCCGGCGCGTCCGTCCCGTAGGGGGCGGCGCCGGCCTCGAACGGGTCGGTGCCCGGCGCTGAGGGCCGGGGCTCGGCAGGCGTTCCGGGAGCGGTCACGCAGGAGGACTGTCCGCGCGGACCCCGCGCCAAACGGGCCCGGGGCTCAGTCGCGGTGCGCGGCGGGCTCGGTCCCCGCGGGCGGGTAGGACGGGCCGGCGGCGCCGTCGGCCGGCCCGGTGTCCTCCGGGCCGTCGGAGTCGGGCGCGGGCGGGCCGGACGTGGCGCTGCCCAGGGGGCCGACGGAGCGCGGGGTCTCCGGCTCGGGCATCTTCTGCTCGCGGGTGCTCACCCGCCGAGTCTGCGTTCCCGGCGGCCGGACGGCGACCCGGTTCGGCCTCCCTGCAGGGTCCCGACGCGAGCTCGCGAGTGGCGGGGGCAGGGAGGTCCTCCATCAGTCCGCGAGCGAGGGGCCGGCCTCGTGCGCGGTGTGCCCGGCGCTGCGCTCGCGCTGCTTCATCCGCGCCTCGAACACGTGGCGGTCGCCGTCGGCGAGCTCGGTGCGGGCGCGCTCGTCGAAGGCGCGGAACACCGACCAGTAGTTCGCGTCGTAGTCCTCGACGATCTGGAAGGTCCAGCGGTCGGCGATGACGTTGCGGCCGACCAGGTCGCGGTCGAGGTCGTCGGCGAGCTGGGTGTGCCCGGCCTTGCGGAGCAGCTCGACGGCGTCCTGCAGCAGCAGGTCGGCCTTGCCCGAGTGCTGGTGGAAGCCGTAGAGCTGGCCGCGGGCCTGCTCGATGGTCTCCAGGGCCTCGGAGAGCTTGCCCAGCCCCTCGACCGTGGTGTCGTCGAGGTCGGGCCGGCTGCGGTCGACGGTCACCGGCCCATCCTGCGGGCTGCTCCCCGCCCCCGCCCGCCGACCGCGGGACGAGGGGCCCTCCCGCGGACGGCTCAGACCGTGCGGGCCGGGCCGGCGGCGGCCAGGTCGACCAGCCGCTCGGCCAGCTCGCGGCCGTGCGCGGCCGGGCCGTCGGGGCCGAGCAGGCCGCCGGAGAGGTACATGCCGTCGATGATCAGGTGCACCTGGGCGGCGAGGTCGTCGCCGGCGCCGGGGGCCACCAGGCCGGCGAGCCGCTCCAGGCGGGCGTGCAGCTCGAACTTGTAGTCGGCCGCCGCGTTGCGCGCCGGGTGCTGCGGGTCGTCGTACTCGCTGCTCACGTTGGTGAAGGGGCAGCCGCGGAAGCCCGCGCGCGTGACGTCGCGCTCGACGGCGTCGACCACCGACAGCAGCGCGGCGCGCGGGTCGCCCTCGAGCCGCACCAGCTCGGCGTCGATGCCGGCCAGCACCGAGGCGGCCTTGCGGGCGAGGTAGGCGCCCACCAGGTCGTCCTTGCTCTTGAACAGCCGGTAGACCGTCATCTTGCCCAGGCCGGTCTCGCGGACCAGCTCGTCCATGCCCACGCTGCGCGAGCTGCGGCCGGCGAACAGGCGCTCGGCGGTGTCGAGCACGATCGCCTCCCGCTCCGCGCGGCTGCGGCGGACCGGGGCCGAGGGGTCGACGTCGGCGAGGGGGAGGGCGGCAGCGGTCACACGGCGATGGTGCCGGGTCCCGTGACGGAGCAGTCCACGGCACGCCGGGTACGGGCCACGGCTGCGCGACGAGGGGCGAACGCGCAGGTCGGGACACCGGTGAGCGGTGGGACCGCTGGGACGGCGCCCGTCGGGTCCGCGGCGGTCCCGCGCCGGCCGGGGCCGCCGCGGGGCACCGTCAGGAGCGGCGGACCCGGCGGGGGTTGGCGAGCAGGCGCACGACGGCCCCGGCGGCCCCGGCGGCCTCGGGGGTGCGGGCGTCGCCGCCCTGCTCGGCGGTGCTGTCGTGGGTCTGCCGGTCGCGTCGGGTGTCGTCCACGGCTCCAGGCTGCCCGACGGGTCGCGCCGGGAAACGGCCCGCTGAGCAGGGACGACCCGTCCGGGTGGGAGATCTGCCTCACGCCCAGGCACGCGGCCGGCGGCGGGGCGGACCGGTCCGTCCGGGCTCAGCTGCCGGGGGTGTCGGCGGGGCCGTCGCCGAGGGGTTGCCCCTCCGCGGGGTCGTCGGGGTGCGGGGTGCGGCCGGCGTCGGGCTCCTCGCCCGCCGGGTCGCCCTCCGCCCGCTCGGGGCTGCGCGGCGGCCGTTCGGACTCGGTCACGGCATCCTCCTCGGGTGCGGCGTGCGTGCGGTCACGGGGGGCTTGCCCCGCACCCGCCCCGCGCAACCCCCCGGACCGGCCGACCGGGACGGCGGCGGGCACGCGGGGCAGCAGCTCCGCGACGGCGGCCGCGCCGGGCAGCGCCCCGCGGGCGCCGGGCCCGGTCGTGGACAGCGCCGCGGCAGCGACCGCCTCCCGCACCGCAGCGGCGAGGTCGGTCCCCCGGGCGAGCGCGGCGCCGAGCGCCCCCGTGAAGCAGTCGCCGGCGCCGGTGGTGTCCACGGCCTCGACCGGCGGCGGGGCCTGCAGCACGACCGGCCCGTCCGAGGGCACCACCAGCGCGCCGCGGGCGCCCAGCGTCACCACGGTGGCGGGCACGCCGAGGCCGCCTGCGAGCCCGGCCAGCTCCGCGGGCGAGCGCGGCCCGGGGTCGGCGCCGGCGAGCTGCACCAGCTCGTGCTCGTTGGGCACCAGGACCGACACCCGCCGCAGCAGCTCCGGGGGCAGCGGCCGCGGCGGTGCCGGGGTGAGGACGACGGTGCCCGACGCCGCGCCGGCCGCCGCCCGGACCGTCTCCAGCGGGACCTCGAGCTGCAGCAGGACCACCGCCGCCTCCCGGACGGCGGGGACGTCGACGTCGGCCGGCGTCAGGGCGCCGTTGGCCCCGGGGACGACGACGATCAGGTTCTCCCCGCTGCCGTCCTCCACCGGGATCGTCGCCGACCCCGTGGGGGTGCCCGGGGTGCGCAGCACGAGCGCGGTGTCCACGCCGTCGCGGGCCAGGGCGGCGACCTGCCGCTCCCCGGCCGGGTCCTCGCCCACCCGGCCCACCATGACGACGCGGCGGACGACGCGGCGGACGACGCGGCGGTCGTCGGCCAGCCGGGCGGCGGCCGCGGCCTGGTTGGCGCCCTTGCCGCCCGGGGCGAGCACCGCGTCGCGGCCGACGACGGTCTCCCCGCGGCCGGGCAGCCGCCCGACGGCGACGAGCACGTCCTCGTTCAGGCTGCCGACGACGGTGACGGACACGGGGCGGCCTCCGGGACGTGGGGGATCAGCACCTCATCCTGCGGGGTCCTGCTCTCCGGGCGGGTCGGACCCGGGCGGCTCGTCGGGGTGGACGCCCGCGGCGGTGCGCCGCGCCCAGACCGGCAGCCCGTACCAGAGCACCGTCGCGACCAGCAGCACGCCGACCCCGCCGACGACGCCCGGACCCCGGCCCAGCACGACGTCGAGCACGAGCAGGACGCCGCTGCTGATGGCCAGCACCAGCAGCGCCAGGCCGGCCACGAGCATCCGGTCGGCCACCGCGATGAGCACCGCCTTCTGCCGCCGCCGGAACACCAGCCGGTGGAAGGAGACCGGCGCGATGAGCACCACCGTGGCCAGCGCGGTCGCCAGCAGCGTGACGGTGTAGACGGTGAGCGCGAAGGCGTCGAGCCCGTCGAAGCGGGCGGTGAAGGCGAGCCCGAGCAGGAAGGCGAACAGGACCTGCACGCCGGTGATCGCCACCCGCAGCTCCTGCAGCAGCTCGGCGAGGTTGCGGTCGAGCAGCTGGTCGAGGGTCTCGCCGCGCGCCCGGGCGCTGCGGACGGCGGCCGCCGGGTCGAACCGGCCGCGCGACCGCGGTCCGGCGTCCGTCCCCGACCCGTTCGCGGCCACGGCCCCCGGGTACCCGGGGGCGCCGGTCGGCGACACCCGTTTCCCGGGGTGGGCCGCGCGGTACCGCGGGAGGGGACCGACCGAGGAGGAGCCGTGGCCGACGACGACCGGGACACCATCAGGAAGGACTTCGACGAGGCGGTCAACATGAGCGCCTCGGAGCTGGAGAGGTGGTTGGGGACCGACGAGTCGCAGTCGGTGGGGCAGAAGAGCGGCGGGTCGGGCGAGTCGACCGGGCACGAGTCCGGCCGCCGGATCGTCGAGCTCCTGCACAAGAAGAAGGGCGATCTCACCGACGAGGACTACGCCCACATGAGGAAGGTCCACGGCTACGTCCAGCGGCACCTGGCCCAGGAGCCGGCCAAGGAGGACGTCGAGGACTCCCGGTGGCGGTACTCGCTGATGAACTGGGGTCACGACCCGTTGAAGAAGTAGCGGCCCCGGCGTGCGCATCGACGACCCGCGGCGCAACGACAACGCGCAGTACGACGAGCTGGCCGACCAGTGGTGGGAGGCCTCGGGCGGGTTCGCGATGCTGCACTGGCTGGCCGCCTCGCGCGCCGAGCACGTCCCGCCGGCCGCGGGGCCGGGCGCCGTCCTCGTCGACCTGGCCTGCGGCGGGGGGCTGATGGCGCCGCACGCCGCCCGGCTGGGCTACCGGCACGTCGGCGTCGACCTCAACGCGGCGGGGCTGGCGGTGGCCGCCCGGCACGGCGTGCTCGCCGTCCGCGGGTCGGTGCTCGCCGTGCCGCTGCGCGACGGGTGCGCCGACGTCGTGGTGGCCGGCGAGGTCCTCGAGCACGTCGCCGACGACGTCGCGGTGCTCGCCGAGGCCGCCCGGCTGCTGCGGCCGGGCGGGACGCTGGTCGTCGACGCGATCGCCGCGACCCGGCTGGCCGCGCTGGTCGCCGTCCGGATCGGCGAGCGCGTGCCGGGTGGCCCGCCGCCGGGCATCCACGACCCGGACCTGTTCGTCGACCGGCGCCGGCTGCTCGCCGCGGCCGACCGGCTGGGCCTGGACCTGCGGCTGGTCGGCCTGCGGCCGTCCGTCCGGGACGTGCTGGCGTGGCGGCGCGGGCGGCGCGACGTCGTCCGCATGCGCCCGGTGCCGACGACGGCGGTGCTGTTCGCGGGCTACGGCCGCAAGCGCGACCCGTCGCGACCGCCCGGTGACGCCGGGACACCACAGCGGCGGCCCGCCGCGCCCGCACGTACGGTCGGGACATGACCGCCCTGCTGAGCAGCACGTCGTCCCGGGGGCCGCGCGGGTGAGCGCCGCGGTGCTGACCGGCGCCGGCACGGCACTGCCGGCGACCCTCGACCAGGACGCCGCGTGGGAGGGCTTCTTCGCCCGGCACTACGAGGGCGTGCGCGCCGCCCGCCGCATCTGGGACGGCGCCGGCGTGCGCACCCGGCACGCGGTGGCCAACCCCGTCGACGAGGACCTCAGCCGGTGGGGCACCGGCGCCCGCATGGCCCGCTACGTCCAGGAGGCGCTGCCGCTGGGCAAGCAGGCCGTGGCCGGGGCGCTGGACGCCGCCGGGCTCGCGCCGGGCGACGTCGGCCTGTTCGCGGTGGCCACCTGCACCGGGTACGCGACCCCGGGCCTGGACATCCGGCTGGCCAGCGACCTGGGCATGCCGCCGGGGCTGCAGCGGCTGCTGGTCGGGCACATGGGCTGCTACGCCGCCATCCCGGGGCTCGCCGCCGTCGGCGACTACGTCACCGCCCGATCCCGCCCGGCGGTGCTGCTGTGCTGCGAGCTGACCAGCCTGCACGTGCAGCCGGCGCGCCGCGAGCTCGACCAGGTGGTGGCGCACGCGCTGTTCTCCGACGCGGCGGCGGCCGTCGTCGTCGAGCCCGGCGCCGGCCGGGGGCGGCGGCTGGCGGGCGTGGTGGCCCGCACCGACCCCTCCACCGCCGACCACATGACCTGGGACGTCACCGACCTCGGCTTCCGGATGGGCCTGTCCCCGCGGGTGCCCGACGTCCTGTCCCGGCACGTGGGCGACGTCGTCACCGAGCTGCTCGGCGACGCCGGCCTGCGGGTGGAGGACGTCGCCGGCTGGGCCGTGCACCCCGGCGGGCCGCGCATCCTCGACGTGGTCCGCGACGAGCTCGGGCTGACCGAGCCGCAGATGGGCGCCTCGCGCCGGGTGCTGGCCGAGCACGGCAACTGCTCGTCGGCGACCGTGCTGCTCGTGCTGCAGGAGCTCGCCGACGTCGACGGCCCGGTCGTGGCCATGGCCTTCGGTCCGGGGCTCACGCTCTACGCCAGCCTGCTGCTGCCCACCTGAACGCGCAGGTGCGCCCTCCTCGGCGCTACGCTGTGTGACCATCGTCACTCTGCGGCAGGGAGGATGGTCGTGGCCCCGTCCGGATCGTCCGTCCGCGTGTTCCTGGTCGACGACCACGAGGTGGTCCGCCGCGGCGTGGCCGAGGTGCTGGAGGACGACCCGGGGCTGGTGGTGGTGGGAGAGGCCGGCACGGTGGCCGAGGCGCTGGCCCGCGTCCCGGCGGTCCGGCCCGACGTCGCGGTGGTCGACATGCGCCTGCCCGACGGCGACGGCGCCGACGTCGTCCGGCACCTGCGGGCGCGGCTGCCGGACGTGCGCTTCCTCGTGCTGTCCAGCTACGCCGACGACGAGGCGATCGCCGCCGCCTTCGCCGCCGGGGCGGCCGGCTACCTGGTCAAGCAGGTGCGCGGCGCGGACCTGGTCTCGGCGGTGCGGACCGTCGCGGCCGGGGGCACGCTGGGCGGCGCGCCCGGCCCCCGGCCGCGGTCCGACGGCGACGTCCACCGGCGGCTGGCGGCGCTGACCGAGCAGGAGCGCACCGTCCTGGCGCTGATCGGCGAGGGGCTGACCAACCGGCAGATCGGCGACCGGATGGGTCTGGCCGAGAAGACGGTCAAGAACTACACCAGCCACCTGCTGGCCAAGCTGGGGCTCGAGCGGCGCACCCAGGCGGCGATCCTGGCCACCGAGCTGCGGGAACGGCGGCCCGGCGGCTGACCGCCGGCGGGCGCGGTCCCGGCCGGGTCGCGGCCCGGGCCGAGACCCGGCCCTGGTCCAGACCCGGCCCCGGTTCAGACCCGGCTCGGTCGCGGCACCGTCCAGGTCACCTCGGTGCCCGCCGGCCCGCCGGCCGTGGTCAGCCGCCCGCCGTGCCACGCGGCCCGCTCGGCGAGGTTGGCCAGCCCGCTGCGCACGGTGACCGCCGGCAGGCCCCGGCCGTCGTCGGCGACCACCACGCGCACCCCGGCGCCGGGGTCCTCACCGGCGCTCACCGTGACCGCCACCCGGGTCGCGCCGGCGTGCCGGACGACGTTGCTCACCAGCTCCCGCACCACCGCGAGCAGGTCGGCGGTGAGGGTCGGCGGCAGGCCGTCGAGGTCGCCGTGGACCCGCAGGTCGGGCCGGACGCCGGAGCCCTCGGTGGCCAGCCGCACCATCTCGGCCAGTTCACGGCCGAGGCCGGCCGGGGTGCTCACACCGTCGTGCAGGCCGGAGATCGACGAGCGGATCTGGGTGATCGTGGCGTCGAGCTCGTCGACGCTGCGCCCCACCCGCTGCGCGGTGTAGGGGTCGACGTCCTCCAGCGAGCGGGCGACCCGGTCGAGTGCCAGCGCGGTGGCGTAGAGCCGCTGGACGACGTGGTCGTGCAGGTCGCGGGCGATCCGGTCCCGGTCGGCCTGCACCTGCAGGCGCCGCTCGCGCCGCTGGCTGCGGGCCAGCTCCAGGGCCACGGCGGCCTGCGCCGCGAAGGCCGAGAGCGCGTCGAGGTCCTCGGTGTCGAAGGGCTCGCGGTCCTCCGCGCGCATGCAGACGATCGTGCCCAGCGCCGGCCCGAGCGGCACGATGACCGCCGACCGGTAGTCGCGGACGAGCTCGACGGCGACCGCGGCGTGCCGGCCCCGCACCGGGTCGACGCGGATGTCCTCGACGAGTTCCCCGACGCCGGAGCTGTGCACCCGGCCGACGTGGGTGTCCGCGAGCGGTATCCGCACGCCCTCGAGGTCGCGCGCGCCGGGCCCGGCCGCGGCGACGATGGTCAGCGCCCCGGCGTCGCCCTCCTGGGCGACGAGCACCCCGGCGCGGTCGGCGCCGCTGAGGGCGGCCGTCCGGGCCACCACGGTGGCGAGCACGGCCTCGGGCTCGGCTCCCGACAGCAGCGCGGTGGAGACCTCGGTGGCCGCCTGCACCCACGCCCGGCGGCGCTCGGCCGCCTCGGCCAGCCGGGCGTTCTCGATGGCCAGGCCGGCGGCGGCGGCCAGGGCGAGCACGGCCTCCTCGTCGGCCGGGGTGAACGGCCCGCCGGTGCGCTTCTCGGTGAGGTAGAGGTGGCCGAACACGGCGTTGCGCACGCACACCGGCACGCCGAGGAAGGAGTGCATCGGCGGGTGCCCGTCGGGGAACCCGACCGACCGCGGGTGGGTGCCGAGGTCGTCGAGCCGCAGCGGCACCGGGTGGTCGACCAGCAGGCCCAGGATGCCGGCGCCCCCCGGCAGGCTGCCGATGCGGGCCTCGTCGGAGGCGTCCATGCCCACGATGACGAAGCGGTCCAGCCGCCGTCCGTCCGGCGTGAGGACGCCGAGCGCGCCGTAGGTGGCGTCGGCGTGGGCCACCGCGGCCTCGACGAGGTCGTGCAGCGTGGCTTCCAGGCGCCCGCCGGCGGCGGCCGCGCGCACCGCGGCGGCGAGCGCGGGCTCGGCGGCCGATGGCGCGACCTCCGGGCCGGGCGGGGTCAGGGCCCGTTCGGAGGCATCTCGCGCCGGCTGGTCGACCGGGACCGTCACGCGCCGCGGACCAGGCGACGTCCCGGGCGGGGCACCACCGGCCGCAGCAGCGTGCGTCCGGCACCCCCGACGAGGACCAGGTCCCCGCCGCGGCCCGCCGCCTCGAGCGCGTCGAACACCGACTGCTCGACCGTGGCCGTGCGCACCCGCCCGGTCACACCGGTCTCGGCGATCGCCCGCACGACCTGGGCCTCCACCTGCGCGCGCACCGCCTCCCGCGTGCGCTCACCGGCCGAGCGGGGGGCGGGCACCAGGCCGTCGGGCGCGTCGGCCACCACACCGGCGGCGAGCACGGTGCCGTCCCGGCGGGCCGCCTCGCGCAGGGCCCACACCAGCGCGCCGTAGGTGGCGGAGGAGCCGTCCACGTGCACCACGAGCCGGGGCCGGGGACGGCGCGGCAGCAGCGGCGCCAGCCGGAGCGGTTCCACGGGCGTGTCGGCCATGAGCCGATCGTGGCGTGCCCCTCTCCGATCGGACAGGGACCAAGGACCCGGGACTCGGAACTCAACCGACCGGTAGGGCGGGGAGCGTGCCGGTGACCACCGCCGTCCCGTCGTCCGGGGACACGTCGGCCCGGGCGCACAGTCCGGCCCGGGTCGCGACCTCGACCAGGGCGGGGGCCTGGTCCTCGCCGACCTCGACCAGCAGGCTGCCCCCCGGTGCCAGCCAGACCGGCGCCCCGGCGGCCACGCGCCGGTGCACCTGCAGTCCGTCACCGCCGCCGTCGAGGGCCGTGCGCGGCTCGTGCAGCCGGGCCTCCGGCGGCAGCAGGGCCAGCGCGCCGGTGGGCACGTAGGGCGCGTTGACCACCAGGACGTCGACCCGGCCGCGCAGCCGCCCGGGCAGCGCGTCGTACAGGTCGCCGCCGTGCACCCACCCGCCCACCCGAGCCAGGTTGCGCCGCGCGTAGGGCAGTGCCGCCGGGTCGACGTCAGCGGCGTGCAGTTCGGCCAGCCCGACGGCGGTGGCCAGGGCCAGCCCGACCGCGCCGCAGCCGCAGCACAGGTCGACGGCCACCGGCCGCCGCCCCGTGCGGTCCCGGACGCCGACGGCCTCCTGCACCGCGCGCGCCACCAGGGCCGCCGTGCGCTGCCGGGGGACGAACACGCCGGGGCCGACGGCGACCCGCAGGCCGCAGAACTCGACGGCGCCGAGCAGGTGCTCCAGCGGCGTCCCCGCGGCCCGGCGGGCGGCGAGGTCGTCGAGCCCGGCGCGGGAGGCCGCGGCGCCGGCGAGCAGCCGGGCCTCGTCCTCGGCGAACACGCAGCCGGCCGCACGCAGCCGGGCGACGAGGTCCGCCATGGCCGCGGGGGAGAGGAGCACGGCCCCAGGCTCCTCCTCCCGGTTCGCCGGGGTCGTACGGTCGGGCCGTGATCCCTCCCGTCGTCGACGTGACCTGGCTGGACGCCTCCCGCGGCGACGTCCGGCTGGCCGACGTCCGCTGGTACCTCGACGGCCGGTCCGGCCGGGCGGCCTACGACGCCGGCCACCTGCCCGGCGCCGTCTTCGTCGACCTCGACCGCTGGCTGGCTGCGCACGGCAGCCCCGCCGAGGGCCGCCACCCCCTGCCCGAGCCGGAGGTCTTCGCCGAGGGCATGGCCGGGCTCGGCATCGGCGACGGCGACACGGTGGTGGCCTACGACGACGCCGGGGGGGTGATCGCCGCCCGCCTGGTGTGGATGCTGCGCGCGACCGGGCACCAGGCCGCCCTGCTCGACGGCGGGATGGCGGCGTGGGACGGCCCGCTGGAGCAGACGGCGCCCGACCCGCCGCGGGCCTCGTTCACCGCCCGGCCGTGGCCGGCCGGGCAGCTGGCCGGCATCGACGACGCCGCCGACCCGGCGAACGTGGTGGTCGACGCCCGCGACACGCAGCGCTTCCGCGGCGAGCAGGAGCCCCTGGACCCGCGGCCCGGGCACGTGCCCGGCGCGGTCAACGTCCCGTGCCGGGGCAACCTGGACGCGTCCGGGCGGTTCCTGCCCGCCGACGAGCTGCGGGCCCGCTTCACCGCCGCCGGGGTCACCGGGGACAGCACGGTGGTGTCCTACTGCGGCTCCGGTGTGACCGCCTGCCACAACCTGCTCGCCCTGGAGCTGGCCGGGCTGCCCGCGGGCCGGCTCTACCCCGGGTCCTGGTCGCAGTACAGCCACGCCCTCGACCGCCCGGTCGCCGTCGGCGACTGAGGGACCTCCGGAGGAGCCGGCCGCGGCGGTCCGGCCGGCCGTCCCGGGAGCGTCAGGAGTCCCCGGTGGCGAGCCTGTCCAGGTAGTCGCCGAACCCGATCGCGCCACCGGCCTGCGCGGTCCGGTCGCGGTCGGAGGGCGGGAGCACGTCCTGCACGGCGTCGATGCGCTTCCACGCCGGGTGGGGGGCGTTGCCCTCGGCGTCCGGCACGTACGGGGAGTCGCTCACCCGGGTGTGCCGGTGGATGTAGCGGCCGCAGTTGTGGAACACCCGCTCGACCCGCGCACGGACGACGAGGCAGGCGCCGGGCCACTCGCCCAGCAGTTCGTCGTCGGCGATGACGCTCGCCGTCGCCTGGACGCGGACCCGGTTCGGCGTCTCCAGGTCGATGAACAGCATGCCGATCTTCGCGGAGTCGCTGATGTTGCCCATCGACAGGTACATGCCGTTGCCGTCGTAGTCGGGGAAGGCCAGCGTGCCGGGGTCGAGGACCCGCACCAGGCCAAGGGCGCCGCCCTTGTGGGACATGGTCGGCATGCCGGTCGCGTCGACGGTGGCGAGGAAGAAGAAGTCGCGCGAGGCGATGAAGTCGCGGTGGTCCTCGACGCCCGCCCATGAGTCGTCATGCAGAGTCGTGCATACTGATGCTGTGTCCAAGGTGCTGAGCAGTCTCCCCGTCGGCGAACGCGTCGGGATCGCCTTCTCCGGTGGTCTCGACACCTCCGTGGCGGTCGCCTGGATGCGCGACAGGGGCGCCGTCCCCTGCACCTACACCGCCGACATCGGCCAGTACGACGAGCCCGACATCGCCTCGGTGCCCGGGCGGGCCGGCAGCTACGGCGCGGAGATCGCCCGGTTGGTCGACTGCCGCGCGGCGCTGGTCGAGGAGGGGCTCGCGGCGCTGACCTGCGGGGCCTTCCACATCCGCTCCGGCGGGCGCAGCTACTTCAACACGACCCCGCTCGGCCGGGCGGTGACCGGGACCCTGCTGGTCCGGGCGATGCTCGAGGACGACGTCCAGATCTGGGGCGACGGCTCGACGTTCAAGGGCAACGACATCGAGCGCTTCTACCGGTACGGCCTGCTGGCCAACCCATCACTGCGGATCTACAAACCGTGGCTGGACGCCGCGTTCGTCACCGAGCTCGGCGGCCGCAAGGAGATGTCGGAGTGGCTGACCGCGCACGGGCTGCCCTACCGGGACAGCGCGGAGAAGGCCTACTCCACCGACGCCAACATCTGGGGGGCCACCCACGAGGCCAAGCGGCTCGAGCACCTGGACGCGAGCATGGAGATCGTGGAGCCGATCATGGGCGTGCGGTTCTGGGACCCCGACGTCGCGATCGAGACCGAGGACGTGACGATCGGCTTCGCCAACGGCCGGCCGGTGTCGATCGACGGCAAGGAGTTCGACTCCGCCGTCGACCTGGTGCTGGAGGCCAACGCCATCGGCGGCCGGCACGGCCTGGGCATGTCCGACCAGATCGAGAACCGGGTCATCGAGGCCAAGAGCCGCGGCATCTACGAGGCACCGGGCATGGCGCTGCTGCACGCGGCCTACGAGCGGCTGGTCAACGCCATCCACAACGAGGACACCCTCGAGACCTATCACCTGCAGGGCCGCCGGCTGGGCCGGCTGATGTACGAGGGTCGCTGGCTGGACCCGCAGGCGCTGATGCTGCGGGAGTCGCTGCAGCGCTGGGTCGGCATGGCGGTGACCGGCGAGGTCACCCTGCGGCTGCGCCGCGGCGAGGACTGGTCGGTCCTCGACACCACCGGACCGGCCTTCAGCTACCACCCGGACAAGCTGTCGATGGAGCGGACCGAGGCCCCCGCCTTCGGGCCGGGCGACCGCATCGGGCAGCTGACCATGCGCAACCTCGACATCGCCGACTCGCGGGCCAAGCTCGAGCAGTACGCCTCGCTGGGCATGGTCGGCAATGAGCGGCCGGCGCTGGTCGGCGCCGCGCAGGCCGCCGCGACCGGGCTGATCGGTGCCATGCCCGAGGGCGGCGCCGAGGCGATCGCGGCGCGCGGCGCACGGGGCGGCGACGAGGAGCTGCTCGACCGCGCGGCGATGGAGTCCGGCACCGACTGATCGCTCGCGCCGGGTCAGCGGGGCGCGGGTCAGGCCCGGCCGTGCGTCACGAAGTGGCCGACCGCCGCGTGGCAGCCGGTCAGGGCGAGCGCGAGGTTGGTGGTGACCAGGTCCAGCACCTCGCCGGCGGAGGCGCTGGTCAGCGACGCGTCCCGGAAGACGGCGGCGTTGTTCACCCAGCCGGTCAGTGCGCCCCGGGCCTCGGCCGCATCCGCGGCCCGCGCCGCCACTCCGGGGTCGCGGGCGTCCCCGCTGACCAGCCGTACGCGGTCGTGCACCCAGGTCAGTGCGGGAGCGACGTCCACGACGACGACCTCGCCGTCCGCGGCCAGCCGCTCGGCGATGCCCCGGCCGACGCCCTGGGCGCCGCCGGTGACGACGTAGGAGAGCTGCTCGGGCACGTGGCCATCCTGTCGCCGGGGTCGGTGTCCGATACCTGCGGCATGCCTCGGTGCCGGTGCGGCTCAGGTGGCGGCCAGCAGCCGGAGCAGCGGTGTGGGCACCGACGACGGGTCGAGCCGCTCGGCCAGCGCCCGCGCGTACCGGGCCTTGCGGCCGCTGGTGGTGCCCAGGAAGCGGTGCAGCTGCTGCTCGGGCGGGCGACCGCGGTGCGCCGGCTGGCGGCGGAAGGTCGTCAGCGCGCGGGCCTCGCGCTGTGCTCGGACGACGTCCTCGACGCCCGCGATCCCCACCGACCGGATGAGCTCCTCCTCGAGGTCGGCCACGCAGGCGAAGAACCCGGCTGCCGACAGGGCACCCCCGGTTCCGCCGGCCGCGTACCCGGTCCCCTCCACCGCGCGTCGGAAGAACGGCTCCTCCGCGGCGTCGTACAGCCCGGTGACGCGGACGTCGAGCCCGTGCGGTCCGAGGAGCGCGGAGTAGCGGCGGACGTTCGTGGCGCCGCCCATCGGCAGGACGCACACGCCTTCGGCGGCGAGGTCCCGGCCCCGGGACCGCGCGACCGCCTCCACCGCCTCGCGGTCGCTGACCCCCTCGACCAGCACGACGGTCCGGAGCCCGGCCTCGCCGGAGAGGCGGCGGGCGAGGGTGGCCGAGGCGTCGTCGCCGCGCGCGGCCCAGGTCCGCAGGGCGGAGGCGAGCTGCGCCGATGCGGACACGGGGCGACCCTGTCAGTCGTCCGGCGCCGGGGACAACCGGACGGATTCAGCGGCGTACGGGGCAGGGCGACCTCTGCTCCAGTGGAGCGCTCACGAGCAGTCCGTCCTCGACGACTCGCCGATCAAATCATTCTCAGCGTTCGCGATCTGTCGAAAGAGCGGCGCCGTTCTATTCGAGTCGGTAGCGTACATGCATCTGAGTGAAGGCTTGATTGTCGATGGTGCGGTGTAGGAATCAACGCTTCTCAAGCGGTGGCGATCGAGCCGTTGAACATCGTTGGCTACGACTTGCCGGTCGCCCTGGTGTGCATTGAGTCATTCCCAGTGATGATCTGGGCCACTTGTTGATCACGTAGTGCGGTCATGTTCGTGTGGAGCAGGACCAGGGCGGCGGTGATCGCGCCGATGCGCCAAGGGCAAAGGCTGACCCGGTGCAGGGCCTTGAAGGTCGTCTTGAGCAGCGAGTTGCCGCGTTCGGCGAGCGCTCGGGTGGCCACGTGCAGAGCATTGACGGTGCGCTGATTGTCAGTCAGGGATCGGTCGGCGGTGCGCTTGATCGGGAGGGTGAGCGTGTCCTGTTCGCCCGCGTAGCCCAGTCGGCGAGGGCGGCGTGGTGGGTGTCGGTCCACTGCGCCGGCAGCGGCAGCGCCTCGGGCGTTGGCGCGTAGCGCGGTGGTGTCGTGTTCGCGGCCGGACCGGGGAGGTCCAGATGGGCCAGCGTCCGGGTGGCGATGACCTGCACTTTGCCGCCGTGGGCGGCGTGCTCGCCCGACCACCACAGGTGCCCCCGGCGATCCGGGCGGTCGGCCCAGGCGGCCGGACCCGGGGCGCGGCAGCGGTCGGGGCGGATCAGCGTGCCATCCACCGTCACGTGCGGATGGCCGGCGGCGCGAGCGGCCAGCAGCGCGCCAGGTAACCCGGGGGCGGCCGCGGCGAGCATGTCGATGCCCTCGTGCAGGAAGCGGTAGGCCGTCCAGCGGCCGATCCGGTCGTCGGCGGCCAGCTGGGCCGGTCGGGTGCCGTTGAGAAACCAGCGCAGTACCAGCACCGCCTGTCGGTAGCAGCCCAGTGCCCGCCGCCGGATCGGGTGCCTCGTCGGCGTCGCTCGGCGGCCGGCAGGCACGACACGAACAGCACGGTCTCCCCAGAGACCCGAACCGGCCTCTACACGAGGCCGATGGTCATCGACCCGGCTGCGCCGGTCAGGGTGTGTCGATGAAGCCGGTGCGGTAGGCCCACACCACCGCCTGGGTGCGGTCGCGCACCTGCAGCTTGGCCAAGATGCTCTTGACGTGGGTCTTGACCGTTTCGGGTGAGAGCCAGATGCGGCGGGCGATCTCGGCGTTGGACAGGCCCTCGGCCAGGTCGCGCAGGATCTCGGTCTCGCGTTCGGTCAGCTGCGCGGCCCGCACCAGCCGGTCGCGGTCCGGTGGCCGCCGGCCGGCGTGGGCGGCCAGCAGGCGGCGGGTGACCGCGGGGGCGACGAGGGCGTCACCGGCGTGGACGGTGCGGATGCCATCGATGAGCTGCTCGGGGGTGGCGCGTTTGAGCAGGAACCCGTCGGCCCCGGCGCTCAGGGCGTCGTCGACGACCTCGTCGAGGTCGAAGGTGGTGAGCACCAGCACCCGTGGGCGTCGCGGCCAGGACACGATCTCCCGCGTCGCGCTCACCCCGTCCACCGAGGGCATCCGGACGTCCATCAGGACCACGGCGGGCTGCAGCTCCCGCGCCCGGCTGATCGCCTCGCGGCCGTCGGCGGCCTCCCCGACGACGTCGATGTCGTCCTCCACGCTGAGCAGCGCCCGCAGCCCGCTGCGCACCAGCGCATCGTCGTCGGCGAGCAGGACCCGGATCACGCCGTCACCGCCGAGGTTGCCGGCAGTACCGCCCGCACCCGGAACCCGCCCTCGACCGGGCCGGCCTCGAGGAAGCCACCTTCCAGCCGGGCCCGCTCGCGCATGTTGACCATCCCCCGGCCCTGCACCGGCTCGTCGCACCGGGTGCCCTCGTTGAGGACGTCGGCCACGACCCGGTCACCGTCCCGCGCGACCTCCACGCGGATGCGGCCGGCCGCGGTGTGCCGGACGGCGTTGGTCAGCGCCTCCTGCACGATCCGATGCAGCGCCCGCGCGGTGTTGTCGGGCAGCTCGACGCCGTCCACCCGCAGGTCCACCGGGCGCCCGGTGGCCCGGATGCGGTCGGCCATCTCCTCCAGGTCGGCGAGGGTCGGTGCGAAGGGGACGGCCTGCCGGTTGCCCTCATCGGGCTGGAGCACTCTCAGCAGCCGGTCCAGCTCCTCCAGCGCGCCGCGCCCCACCGTCTCGATGCGCGCCAAGGCCTCGTGGGCGAAGCCGGGGTTGTCGGCGAACACCCGCCGCCCCACCCCGGCCTGCAGGACCATCACGTTGACCGTGTGCCCGAGCGAGTCGTGCAGCTCGCGGGCCAGCCGGGTGCGTTCCTGCATGAGCAGCCGTTCGGCGGCCAGTGCCTGGAGGCGGCTCTCGTCCGCTCGCCGCACCTCCGCCGCGGTGGCGCGGGCCCGGCGGCTGCTGAGCTCACCGGCGACGGAGGCGAGGAGAAAGTCGGTGCCGAGGACGAGCACGTCACTCCCGAGCGTGGCGCCGAGGTCGAACGCCTCGTAACCGGCGACAGCCAGGACGACGATCCCGGTAGCCACGGTCCGCAGCCGGGGTCCGCCGACGGCGAAGCAGGTGAACAGGGCGATCCAGGGGGCCAGGACGACCGGCCCGGCGCTGTACCCGGCCGCCGCGGTGCCGACGACGACGAGACCCGACACGGCCAGTGCGGCTGAGGGTGCCGTCGAACGCCAGAACAGCCCGATCGGGGCGATCGCGGCAAGGCAGAGCCCGAGGACGTCCACCGGCCGGTAGGCAGCCTCGGCCGGGAAGGCGACAGCCGCGCCGACCGACACCACCGCCATCGCCGCGGTGAGCTGCGCATCGGGCCGGGTCGGTGCCCACCGGCGCCCGCCGGCACGGCGGTGGGTGATGGCAGCGGAGGACGACACCTCCCATCGTGCCTCTGCACCCCGCCGGACCGCGACACCCGTCAGAGGCGGCCGCCCTCCCTCGCCCGAGGGAGCCGCCCCACGGGCCGGAGGGGCAACGGCTGCCAGAAGACCACCTCCGCGAGGGCGCACACCGACCCGCCCGAGGCTCGTGGACGGCGTCCACCTGCCAGGAAGCTGAAGCCCGGGCCGAGCTCCTGCGACGTCCCGCCGACCGGCTGAACCAGGAGGATCTCTCGTGATCACCGACCACGTCTCCCCCGACCCACCGACCCGATCAGTGCCGTCCGCCAGGCGCCCGGCGATGAGCGCGGCGGTGAGCCCGGGCGTGGCCACGGCGCCCGGCGAGACCGACTTCACCCAGCTGGGCAGGCTGGGCCGCACCTCCTGGCGGCGCCACCTGGCGGCCGTGGCCACCATTCTCGGGTTCTGGGTGGTCCTGGGCGGCGTGGTGACCGTGCTCGCCATGCGAGCGGCCGCAGGCGACGACCCCGCGGGCTGGACCGGAAGGTCCCTCGGTGGGTACCTGATCGTCAACGCCAGCCTGCTGTGCCTTCTGGTGGGCGTGGCCGTGGCCGTGCGGTACGTGCACCACCGTCCGGTGCGCTCCCTGGTCACCCCGCGCCGGCGCATCGACGTCCGCCGGGTCCTGCAGGGCTTCGCCGTCTTCACCGCGCTGCTCGGCGCCACCCGCGCCCTGCAGGCCCTGTGGCACCCGGACCAGTTCGCCCTGACCACCGACCTGCTGACCGGCCCGGGCCGGTGGCTGGTGTGGGCCCCCGTGGTCCTGCTCCTCACGCCGCTGCAGGCCGCCGCCGAGGAGCTGTTCTTCCGCGGCTACGCCCTGCAGGCGCTGGGGCTGCTGACCCGCAGGACGTGGGTCCTCGTGACCATCTCGGCCCTCCTGTTCGCCGCCCCGCATGCGCTCAACCCCGAGCTGCTCGCGAACCCCCTGCCGACGGCGGGCACCTACCTCCTCGCCGGGGCCCTGCTCGCGGTGGTCACCCTGCGCGACAACCGGCTCGAGCTGGCGATCGGCGTCCACGCCGCGAACAACGCGTTCGTCGTGCTGATCGTCAACCACCCCCACTCGGCCCTGCCGAGCCCGGCGATCTGGAGCACCCCGCTGGACCCGGGCTACGACCTGGTCACCCAGGTGCTCGCCGCGGTCGTGTTCTGCCTGCTGCTGGTGCGCCGCCCCGCGACCACCCGCCCGCAGGCAGTCCCGGTCGCCGCCACCGGCAGCGCCGGACGGTGAGCACCAGTCGGGCCGACGCCGCCCACACCGTGCGTGCCGGTCGCGTCCTCGGGGTCGCGGCGCTGCTGCTGCTCACCGCCCTGGCGGCGCTCAGCGTGCTGGTGCTCCAGCCTCCGGCACCGGCACCGGCGGACGCACCTGCCGATGCGTTCAGCGCCGACCGTGCGTTCGCCGAGGTCCAGCAGATCGCGGCCACGACGCACGTGACCGGCAGTGCGGCCGACGACCGGGTCCGCGCCCACCTGGTCGACGTCCTGACCGGCATGGGGCTGCAGACCCGGGTGCAGGAGGCGGTCGGCGCTCACGCCGACGGCCCGGGCTCGGTGGCGGTGGCCCCGGTGCGCAACGTCGTCGCCGTCCTGCCCGGATCCGACCCGACCGGCCGGTTGTTCCTCCTCGCCCACCACGACTCGGTGGCGACCGGGCCGGGCGGCAGCGACGACGCCGCCGGGGTATCCACCGTGCTGGAGACGGTGCGGGCGCTGGCCGCTGGGCCCCGCCTGCGCAACGACGTGGTGGTGGTGTTCACCGACGCCGAGGAGGCGGGCCTGCTCGGTGCCCAGGCGTTCGTCGACTCAGACCCGCTGGGCGCCGAAGGAGGCGTGGTGCTCAACCTGGAGGCCCGCGGCACCGGCGGCCCGCCGCTGATGTTCGAGACGGCGTCGGGCAACGCCGACCTCGTCGGGGTCTACGCCGGAGCCGCTCCGCACCCGGCGGCCACCAGCTTCGCCGTCGAGGTCTACCGGGCACTGACCAACGACACCGACTTCAGCGTGCTGCTCGCCCGCGGCTTCACCGGCCTCAACACCGCCTTCATCGACGGCAACGCCGCCTACCACACCCCGCAGGACACCCCGGACCGGATGGACCGCGGCAGCCTGCAGGCGATGGGGGACAACACCCTGGCGCTGGCCCGGGCGCTGGGTGCAGACGACCTCCACGACCTCGCCGAGCCCTCCTCCAGCGACGCGGTGTACTTCCCCGTGCTGGGCGGGCTGGTGCGGTACCCGGGCTGGCTGGTGTGGCCGGTCGCCGGGCTGGCGGTGGTCGCCGTCGGTGCGCTGGCCGCCGTCGCCCGGCGGCGGACCGGGACGTCGCTGCGCCGGTCGCTCGCGGGGTTCGGGCTGGCCGTGGTGCCGGTGGTGCTGGCCCCGCTGGCCGCCCAGGCGGCCTGGGCGCTGCTACTCGCCGTCCGGCCGGGCTACGGCGAGATGATCGACCCCTGGCGCCCTGGCTGGTACCGGCTCGGTGTGGTGCTCCTGACCCTGGCCGTGCTGTTGGTCTGGTACGCCTTGCTACGGCGCCGGGTCGGGCCTCGTGCGCTGGCGATCGGGGGGCTGGCCTGGCTCGCGGTGATCGGGGTCGTCCTGGCCGCGCTCGTGCCGGGTGGCTCCTACCTGACCGCGCTCCCCGCGTCGGTAGGTGCGCTCACGGGTCTGGCTGGACTCGCCGGCGGGCCGGTGGTGCGGCTTGTGGCCGCCGTCGTCGGCGGCGCGGTCGCCGTGGTGGTGCTGGCGCCGACGATCGCGCTGCTCTTCCCCCTACTGGGGCTGGCTGTCGGTGCGTTCCCGGCGCTGCTCACCGTCCTGCTCGGACTGGCCCTGCTGCCGGTGCTGGAGTTCCTCTTCCCGACCGGGGAGCGGCCGCGCCGGCTGGGCAGTGCGCTGGTGCCGGCCACGGCCGTCGTCGGTGCCGTCGCGCTGTTCGCCACCGGCCTGCACGTCGACACCTTCGACGCCGCGCACCCGGTGCCCACCGAGCTGATGTACTGGATGGAGGCCGACCGCGGGCAGGCCTGGTGGGTCAGCCTCGAGGACGACCCGGTCGACTGGACCGCGCAGTACCTCGCGGGGGCAGACGCCCCTCCCGGTGAGCTGGCCGACGCGGTGCCCGTGTTGGGCGGCGACGTCGCCACCGGGGAGGCCGAGCCCGCCGACCTGCCGGCACCGGCGCTGACGACCTCCGTCCGCGAGCTGGCCGGCGGGCGACGGGAGGTGACCGTCGCGGTGCAGTCCCGGCGTCCGGCCCGGCAGGTGATGTTCGACGTCGCCGGGGCCACGGTCACCGATGCGACCGTCGCCGACCGGGCCGTTCCCGCCCAGGCGCTGCAGCAGGACCGGCTGACCGTGACCTTCTCCGCGCCGCCGGCCGAGGGGGTCCGGGCCACGTTCGTCGTGGACGGCGACGGGCCGCTCACCGTGCGAGCGCTGGACGTCAGCGACGGGCTGGCCGACGTGCCCGGCTTCACCCCCCGCCCGGCTGGCATCGGAGTCGCAGGCGGCACCACCTCGGACCTGCTGGTGGTGGCGACCCGCCAGCGACTGGACTGAAGGAGCAGCTGCGCAAGTAGCTGACACCGTTGCCATCGCGAGCATCGCGCCCATAGAGAACCGGGCACCCGGGGAGGCCAGCCACAGCACCGCCGAGGCTGGCCTCCTCGGCGTGTCCAGCCGCGTCCGCTCCGTAGCTCCCCGCCCGCGTACCGCGGGGTCATTCGTGAGGAGCCGGCCCGGGGCCCAGCGCCCGTGCCCCCCATGTGCCCGTGCCACGGGCACATAGGGGCTGTCGGCGATAGCCGGCGGTCTCAGCGATTCAGGCGTTGACCTGCGAGAACGGTTGATCGGTGTTGATTCGGAAGTCCCTGTATCAGGCTCGAGAACTTTCGCCTTCAACGATCCTCGATCGCTTCGCTCGCGGCCGAGATGCCGCGAGCGCGCTCACGGACGCGGGTGGGATCAGGCTGAAGGCCAGAGCTGCGGATCTGATCCAGGGCTGCGACGACCTCCTGCTCTGCCCCGACCGGGCGAACGCATGCTCGCCCTCCTCGAGGGCACGGTCGTGGTACTCCATGGCGCTGCCGCGCGGCCGTCGACCGAGGTCACCGTGGAGGGTCGTCATGCCTCGACGCTATGGTCTCGAGCAGGCCGGGAAGGGCGACGCCCCGTGAGTATCCGCCCGGCGAGAACGCATGACCGATGTTGGTCACAGCGAGCGGCACGCATCTCGGGACGGGCGCCTCACCTGCGCATAGGGACTCTTGGCGTGACCTGTCCATGACCTACGCGGCGGAGAACAGAGGGTCACAGCGGGCTGTAAGGGGCCGTTCAGACGATCCTCCGGTACTCCTCCGGAGGACCCAACAGCCGCCCCGACCTGCGGTTTTACGTGGAGCGGGTGACGAGAATCGAACTCGCACTGTCAGCTTGGGAAGCTGATGTTCTGCCATTGAACTACACCCGCGGTGGCCCGGGGGCCGGCCGTCAGCGTAGCAAGCCGCAGAGGTCGGCGGTCAGCCGCCGTCGGGGCGCGGGCTGCGGATGACCACCGTGGTGCCCGACGGGCTCGGTGTGGCGACGACGTCGGCGAACGCGCTCATGAGCATCGAGCCGCGGCCGCGGTCCATGCTCGACGTCCGTTCCCGCCACTGCCCGTGGTCGTGCACCGCGATCTCGACCGCGCCGTCGTCGACGGTCACGCGGACGTCGACGACCGGCTCGGCCGGGTCCTGGGCGTGCTCGACGGCGTTGGTCGCCGCCTCGCAGGTGGCCAGCAGGAGGTCGTAGACCCGCTCCTCGGGCAGGCCGGCGCCGGTGAGCAGCGCGCGCAGCCGGCGCCGCAGCGGCGGGATGGAGGCGGCGGACGACGGGAACCGCCACGCGGCGGTGACCGGCCCGCAGGCGGCCGGGGCCGGCCGGGTGACCGGTGCGGGCGCGTCCGCACCGCGCGGACGCGGGGGCAGCGGGTCGGGCAGCGGGGCGGAGGCGCGCGCCGGTACCGGCCGGGTGGACCCGCGACCGCCGCGGGAGCGCTCGAGCACCGAGCGCAGCCGGCCGAGCAGCTCGGCGGACTCGAACGGCTTGGCCAGGTAGTCGTCGACGCCGGCGTCGAAGCCCTCGACGGCGGCCTCCTGCCCGGCGCGTGCGGTGAGCATGACCACCGGTACGCCGCGCGTGACCGGGTCGGCGCGCAGCGCCCGCAGCAGCCCGAAGCCGTCGAGGCGGGGCATCATGACGTCGGTCAGCACGACGTCGGGCCGGGAGCGCGCCGCGTCGAGCAGCGCCGCCTCGCCGTCGGCCGCCGTCCGCACGGTCCACGACGGGGACAGCAGCCGGACGAGGTAGGCCCGCATGTCGGCGTTGTCGTCGACGACGAGCACGGTGCCCAGCGGGCCGGCCGGCTGCACCGGGCGGGCGCTCCAGCCCAGGTCGTCGTCCCAGGGGGTCAGCGCCGCGCCGCGGACCGCGGGAGGGGCCGACGGCGGGGGAGCGGCGGCGTCCGGCGTCCCGAACGGCACCCGCACCGTGAACGTGCTGCCCACGCCCGGCTCGCTGTCGACCTCCACCGTGCCGCCGTGCAGGCCGACCAGCTCGCGGACCAGCGCCAAGCCCAGCCCGGTGCCCTCGCGGCTGCGGGCGGGGGAGTCGGTGACCCGGTGGAAGCGCTCGAACAGCGCCGGGAAGCTCACCGGCGGGGATCCCCACCCCGGTGTCGGACACGCGCAGCACCACCGCGTCGTCCTCGGCGCGCAGCGAGACGGTGATCCCGCCGACGAAGGTGTACTTGACGGCGTTGGCGACCAGGTTGAGGACGACCTTCTCCCACATCCGCGGGTCGACGGCGGCCGGGCGGGGCAGCGGCGGGCAGTCGACGGCGAGCGTGAGACCGGCCCGCTCGGCCGCGGCGCGCAGCACGCCGGCGAGCTCGGCGGTGGCGGCGGCCAGGTCGGTCTCCACCCGCACGGCCGACGTCCGGCCGGACTCGATGCTGACGAACTCCAGCAGGTCGTCGACCAGGCGCTTGAGCCGCGTGCCGTTGCGCAGGGCGAGGGTCAGCTGGTCGCGCACCGCCGGCGGCAGCTGCCCGCCCGGGTCGGCGAGCGCGTCGGCGATGGGGGCCAGCAGCAGGGTCAGCGGCGTCCGCAGCTCGTGGCTGACGTCGGAGAAGAACGTCGTCTTGGCCCGGTCCAGCTCCGCGAGCGCCTCGGCGCGGGCGCGCTCGGCGGCGTAGGCCCGCGCGTCGACGACGGCGCCGGCCACCTGCCCGGCCAGCAGCTCGTGGAAGGTCCGGTGCTCCTCGTCCAGCGCGCGGTTGGGGCTGACGCCGACCACCAGCGCCCCCACCGGCTCCCGGCCGGCCCCGCCCGACAGCGGCAGCACCACCGCCTCGGTGACCGCGTCGTCGAACGGGCCGCCGGCGACGCCGAGGCCGGCCACCGGGACGGCGCGGAGCTCCTCGGCGGTGTCCGCGGTCCCGGGCAGCCGCTCGGCCGGCACGCCCACGGTGGCGGCCCGCCGCAGCCGCCCGTCGTCCTCCGCGGTGAGGTAGACGGCGGCCAGGGGGACGTCGAGCGGGTCGCCGGCCAGGGCCCGGCACACCTGCTCGGCCAGGTCGTGCTCGTCCTCGCGCCGGCACGCGGCGGTGGACACCTCGTGCAGCAGCCGCTGCCGCCGCTCGGCGATGACCTGGCGGGTGACCTCGGTGCACACCGCGTGCATGCCGGCGACCTCGCCGGCGTCGCCGAACGCGGGGGCGTGCGAGACGGTGAAGTAGGTCTCCTCGCGGTAGCCCGCGCGCTCCAGCAGCAGGAGCAGCTGCGGGATCCACGACGCCTCGCGGACCGCCATGGCCCGCTCGACGGGCTCCTCCAGGGCCGCCCAGCCCTCGGCCAGCGTGACCCGCAGGTCCTCGCCGATGGCGCCGGGGTGCTTGCCGCCGATGAGGGTCGCGTAGGCGTCGTTGTAGAACTGCGTGTACTGCGGGCCCCAGGTGAGGATCATGGGGAACCGCGAGGCCAGCACGGTGCGGACGGCGTGGCGCAGGCCCGCCGGCCAGCTGCTCACGGGGCCGACCGGCGTCGTCGACCAGTCGAAGGCGGCCATCAGCCGGCCGTTCTCGCTGCCGCCGGCGAAGACGTCCTCGGAGTCCGGACCACCGACGGCGTCCGGGGCCACGCGCACCTCCAGGACGACCCTCCCGCGAGCACGCCGCAGCGAGCTTCCCGCTCGGCGTCAGGACCTCGGTGGCCGGACCGGCCACCTGACTGTCGGCCACCGTACATGCGCCGGCTGCGAGGTCGCCGGACCTGCCCGGGCGGGACCCGTCAGCGGCGCATCTCCGCCAGGAAGCCGGTCGCCTCCGACCGCAGCCGCTCGGCCATCTGCGACAGGCCGGTGACGTCGGTGGCCGTCGCGCCCAGGGACGCCGAACCGTCGACCGCCGCCGCGATCCCGTCGACCAGGCCGTTCATGTCCGCGACGGTGCTGCCCACGGAGCCGATGACGGCCGTGACGTCGTCGCAGGCCACGCGGATCGCCTCGACCTGCGCGGTCACCCGCTCGGTGGCCTGGGAGGTCTGGTCGGCGAGGTCCTTGACCTCGGAGGCCACGACGGCGAAGCCCTTGCCGGCCTCCCCGGCGCGGGCGGCCTCGATCGTCGCGTTGAGCGCCAGCAGCCGGGTCTGCGCGGCCACCGACTCGATGAGCGCGATCACCTGGCGGATCTCGGTGGAGGTGCGGGTGAGGGAGGCGAGGGTGGCCGAGGCGTTGCCGACCTCGGACGCCGCGGCCTCGGCCGCCGTGGTCAGTCCGGCCGCCGAGGCGCTCATCTCCGTCGCCGCCGTCGCCACCTGCTCGCTCATGGCCAGGACGACGGACTCGAAGTCGTCGGCCAGCCGCAGCCGGGAGGTCTGCGCCTCGGTGACCCGGCCCGCGGTGTCGCGCATGGCGTCGCGGGCGGCGTTGATGTCGGTGGCCGCCTGGCGGTGGGCGCCGTGGAGGCCGGTGCGGAGGACCTTGCGGTGGAACCGGCCCTCGGCGGCCGAGGCCAGCGCGGCCCGCGACTCGCGGACGAAGGCGTCGCTGACGTCGAGGGTGCGGTTGACCCCGTGCTGCAGCGCCGCCAGCTCCGGCACGGCGTCGGAGCCGGCGACCGGGACGGCGCGGGCCTCGAGGTCGCCGCGGGCGGCCGCCTCGCAGGTCTCGGTGAGACGCCGGACGAAGGCGCGGTAGACCTCGAGCTCCGCGGCTGCCGAGCGCCCCTGGTTGCGGCCCACGTCAGTTCTCCTCCTCGGTGACGACCGTCCACACGAAGTCCTCGTAGGAGGCGGCGTGCTCGGCGATCAGGCGGTCGAGCAGCGCGGAGGAGGCGGCGACGGCGGCGCGCGCGTTCGGGTGGCGGCGCTCCTCGGCGAGCAGGGTCTCGTAGAGCGGGCGGACCCGGTCCAGCGCCCGCCTCGAGGGTCGCCGGCGGTTGGAGTGGTAGCCCACGACCGAGCCGTCGGCGCCGTAGGACGGCGTCACGTGCGCGAGCACCCAGTAGTGGGCGCCGTCGGCGGCGAGGTTGTCGATGTAGGCGAACAGCTCCTGGCGGGCGGCCAGGGTGTCCCACAGCAGCTTGAACACAGCGCGCGGCATGTCGGGGTGCCGGATGAGGTTGTGCGGCTGCCCGATGACCTCGTCGAGCTCGTAGGCGCCCACGCGCAGGAAGACGTCGTTGGCGTAGGTGATCACGCCGCGCAGGTCGGTCTTGGAGACGATGAGCTCCTCGGCGGAGAAGGTGCGCTCCTCGCCGGTGGGCCGGACGGGCGTCCGTGCGCCGCGGCGGGCCGCCGTCCGCGGGATGGTCTCCAGCACGCGTCCTCCTGGCTCCGGACCGGGGTGTCCCCGCGGGTATCGGCAGCCGGGTCCCCGGACGTCAGCCGAAACGGCGACGGGCGATCCGGCCGCGCCGCGCCGAGGAGGTCCCCGGCGCGGCGCGGCCGGTCCGCTCAGACGTCGAGGACCACCCCCCGGCACGAGGCCGAGCAGTCCAGCGTCCACAGCGACGCGGGGACCGCGGCCAGGCGGGCCGAGCGCACCAGTCGCAGGCCGCCGGGACCGGTCCGCTCGTCCGGCGTCGAGGGAGCCGCGCCGTCCGCCGGCGGGGTGGCCGGTGCGGGCGCGGGGGCCGGCGTCGGCGTGGTGCCCGGCGCGGGCGTCGTGCCCGGCGTGGTGCCCGGCGTGGTGCCCGGCGTCGTGCCCGGCGACGTCCCGCCGGTCCCGCTGCCGTCGGGAGCGGTCGGTGCCGTGCTCCCGCCGGAGCCGGACGCGACGTACTCCAGCACCGTGCCCAGCACCTGGAGGCGCCCGTCGGGGGCGAAGACCGTCACGTCGTACCGGCCGGCCACGCGGGCCGGGGTGCGGAACACCAGGGCGGTGCTCGTGCTGCTGACCACCTGGGCGGCGCCCGTCGTCCCCACGAGCACCCGGGCGCCGAGCGGCAGGGCCAGGCCGGTGATCCGGACCTGGGTGCCGCCGGTGACGCCGACCCGCACCGGGCTGATCGAGGTGATCTGGAACTGCCCGCGGGCGGGGAAGCTGACCGTGTCCGAGCCGTCCGGCGGCGGGGTGCTGCCCGAGCCGCCGCTGCCGCCCGAGCCCGTGCCCGTGCCACCGGAGCCGGTGCCGGTGCCGGTGCCGGTACCGGTATCGGGGGTCCCCGCGCCGGTGCCGGTGCCGGTGTCGGGGATCCCCGTGCCGGTGCCGGAGCCGCCGGAGCCGGAGCCCGTGCCACCCGAGCCCGTGCCACCCGAGCCCGTGCCACCGGAGCCCGTGCCGCCGGAGCCGGTGCCGCCGGAGCCGATGCCGGTGCCGGTGTCGGGGGTCCCCGTGCCGGTGCCGGAGCCGCCGGAGCCGGAGCCCGTGCCACCCGAGCCCGTGCCACCGGAGCCCGTGCCACCGGAGCCCGTGCCGCCGGAGCCGGTGCCGCCGGAGCCGGTGCCGGTGCCGGTGCCGGTGTCGGTGTCGGGGGTCCCCGCGCCGGTGCCGGAGCCGCCGGAGCCGGAGCCCGTGCCGGTCCCGCCCGAGCCGGTGCCCGGGGTGCCGCTCCCGGCGTCACCGGAGCCGCTGCCCGTGCCGCTCCCGGCGTCGGGGCCGGCCGCGGCGGCTGCGCCGACCAGCAGGGGAGCCGCCCGCGTGAGACCGACCGGTGCGCCGTCGCGGGTGAGCTGGACGGTGAGCACGTACCGGCCGTCGCCGAGCGTCATCGTCGGCGCGAACGCCAGCCCGGCCGGCGAGGTGCGCGCGCCCAGGGTGAAGGTCGCCTGGCCTTCGTCGTCGGTGGTCACCGTGGCCCCGCCGAGGGCGATCGGGACGTCGGCGACGGCCCAGGTGCTGCCCTCGTACTGCATGCCCAGCCCGAGCGTGACGCCGAAGGTGCCCGGCGCCGACGTGCCGCTCACCGCGATGCGCGGGCCGACCGTGCCGGCGGGGGCGGTCATGCCGCTGAAGGAGTAGTCGACGGCACCGAGACCCGCGTCGGCCAGGCCGGCGACCGAGAGCCGCCCGCCGGTGACCGACCGGCCGCGGAAGGCGGCCACCGGGTCGACGTCGGCGAGCAGCGCCTGGCGCACCTGCTCGGCCGTGGCGTCGGGCAGCGCGGCCCGGTAGAGGGCCGCCGCGCCCGCGACCTGCGGCGCGGAGAAGGAGGTGCCGTCGACCAGGCGGTAACCGCCGTCGTTCCAGGTGGAGAAGACGCGGCTGCCGGGCGCGAAGAGGTCCACCGAGGTGGCGCCGTAGGCGGAGAACGAGCTCATCGTGTCCGCGGCGGTGCTCGCGCCGACGGTGATGACGTTGGACTCGGTCAGGTTGGCCGGGTACACCGGGCTGCGGTCGCGGTCGGCGGCGTCGTTGCCGGCCGCGGCGACGACCACCACGCCCTTGGACCCGGCGTAGGCCACCGCGGAGCGCACGGTCTCCAGCGCCCAGCCGGACATCGGGCCGCCCCACGACGCGTTGACGACGTCGGCCCCGTGGTCGGCGGCGTAGCGGATCGCCTCGGCGGCGAGCGCGACGTCGACGCCGCTGCCACTGCCGGCGGCGAGCGGCATGATCGTCACCTCCGGCGCGATGCCGGCGGTGCCGCGGCCGTTGTCGGCGCGGGCGCCGACGGCTCCGGCCACGCTCGTGCCGTGGGTGCCGTTGGCGCCGTTGTCGACCGCCGGCGAGTTGGTGGTGAAGTTCCAGCCGTGGCAGTCGCCGGCCTTGCCGTTGCGGTCGGTGTCGACCGTGCCGCAGGGCTCGGCCGGGTTGGTCCACAGCGCGCCGGCGAGGTCCTCGTGGTCGGAGTCGTAGCCGGTGTCGACGACGGCGACCACCACCCCGGAGCCGCGCCCGCCGGCCCAGCCGTCGGGGGCGTCGGTGTCGGCGTCGGCCACCGCCGTCTGCTGCGGGGCGTTGCTGCCGGTGTTGTCCAGATTCCAGCCGTACGTGGGCACGTAGGGGTCGCTGACGGTGCCGAAGACCTCGACGGTGGGCGAGGGCTCGACGGCCGCGACGCCGTCCACCGCGGCGAGGTCGCCCTCGTCCAGGGAGCCGGTGGCCACCAGGGCGCGCCCGTCGCTGAGCCGCTGGACGTTGGCGACGCCGTCCAGGGTGCCCAGCGGCTCGAGCAGCCCGGCGGCGTCCCCGGACGCCGCGGTGACCACGTAGCGGGTCAGGCCGTCACCGGCACCGAAGTCCCCGGCGACGGCCACGGCGGGTGCGGCCAGGGCCGTGTAGGCCGCCGCTCCCGCGTAGCCGGCCACCAGGGCCGTCACGAGCACACCCGCCTGGGTGCGCCTCCTCAGGGTGGACACGTGCCCCTCCTCCCAGCCCGGTCCGCCCGGGCGCCACCGGCTCCCGGCGGGGGCCAGCAGGACGGCATCGGCACGCCGGCCGGCCGCGCGGAGGGGGACGGCCCCGGGTCTGACCCGGGAGGATGAGGTCGCCTCCCTAGACTCCGCGCCATGCTGCTGTCCGACCGCGACATCCGCGCCGCGATCGCCGAGGGGCGTCTCGGCATCGAGCCGCACGACGCGGGGCTGGTGCAGCCCTCGAGCATCGACGTCCGGCTCGACCGCTACTTCCGGGTGTTCAACAACGCCCGGTACACCCACATCGACCCCGCCCAGCAGCAGGACGACCTGACCACCGCGGTCGAGACCGAGGGTGACGAGCCGTTCGTGCTGCACCCCGGCGAGTTCGTGCTCGGCTCCACGCTGGAGGTCGTGTCCATCCCCGACGACCTCGCCGCCCGCCTGGAGGGGAAGGCGCTGGCGCTGGAGACGTCCGTGCCCACGCCGACCGGCTGGAGCACGATGGGCGAGCTTGTCGTCGGCGACGAGGTCTTCGACGAGAACGGCATCCCGTGCCGAGTGGTGGCGGCGACCGAGGTCATGCTCGGGCGTCCCTGCCGGGAGGTGGAACTCAGCGACGGGGCGCTGTTCACCGCCGACGCCTCACACCTGTGGGTCACCACGAGCAAGCAGGAGCGTCGCCCGGGTCGTCCGCGGACCACATCGGCGAAGACCACGGACGAGATCGCCGCGACCCTCCGGTACGGCAAGGAGTTCAGTCACCGGATCGCGCTGGCCGGACCCGCGCAGTACCCCACCGCCGAGCTGCCGATGGACCCTTACGTCCTCGGCTACTGGCTCGGCGACGGCACGAGCAACGAGGGCGAGATCACGGTTGGCCGTGGGGACGAGGAGGTCCTCGCCTCGTTCGAGGCCGCCGGTTACACCGTCTGGTCGGCGACGAGCCCGCATGCGTACCGCCTCGGCGGCGCCGCGCGCCACGTGGACCACGAGCACCGGCGCCGCGAGGGTGGGCGGTTCGGTGGCAACGGCTCCCTGAGCAGCCACCTCCGTGCGCTCGGCCTGTTGGGGGACAAGCGGGTGCCGGCTGTCTACCTCACCGCCGACGTCGACCAGCGGTTGGCGCTGCTGCAGGGGCTGATGGACTCCGACGGCTACATCGACGAGCACGGCCGCTGTGAGTTCGTCAACACGCGCGAGGACATCGCCTGGGCCGTGCACGAACTGGCCGCCAGCCTCGGGCTACGGCCGACCCACCGGAAGCAGCGAGCGATGCTCGACGGTGTCGACTGCGGCCCGGCCTTCCAGGTGAAGTTCACGCCGCGCCGGCTGCCGGTCTTCCGGCTGGCACGCAAGGCCGCCCGGTTGAGGACCGATGACTGCGGCCACGAGTTCCGCGCCGTTCGCGCAGTGCGCGAGGTACCGACCGTCCCCGTTCGGTGCATCCAGGTCTCCTCACCGAGCGGGATGTTCCTCATCGGGGACTCCTACGTGCCCACGCACAACTCATCGCTGGGCCGTCTCGGACTGCTCACCCACTCGACGGCGGGCTTCGTCGACCCCGGCTTCTCCGGGCACATCACGCTGGAGCTCTCCAACGTGGCCAACCTGCCGATCACCCTGTGGCCGGGCATGAAGATCGGCCAGCTGTGCCTGTTCCGGCTCACCTCGGCCGCCGAGCACCCGTACGGCTCGGCGGTGTACGGCTCCCGCTACCAGGACCAGCGCGGCCCCACGCCGTCGCGGTCCTACCGCAACTTCACCCGCGCGGAGACGCGGCGCGTGCCGGACTGACCGGCGCGGCCGGTCCCGCCGGGGACCAGCCGGGCAGCTCGTCGTCGACGTACCGCTCGCGGGTGGCCAGCCACCCGGTGGCCGTCAGCCCGGCGGTGGTCACCGCGACCAGCACGAACATGCCGGTGTAGCCCCCGGTCACGTCGCGCAGCACGCCCACCAGCAGCGGGCCGGCGGCGGCCAGGAGGTAGCCCCAGCCCTGGGTGACCGTCGACAGCGCCGCCGTCGTCTCCGGGGTGCGGGCCCGCACCCCGATGAGCGCGAGCACCATGCTGAACGTCCCCATGCCGACGGCCAGCACCGACATCCACAGCCACGGCAGCGTCAGGGGGGCCAGCCACAGCCCGCCCCAGCCGACGACGTAGCAGGCCATGAAGCCCAGCAGCAGCGGCCGCTGCAGCCGCTGCCGCACGGTGAGCGCCGGGGCGACGGCGTTGACCGGGATGACGACGATCGAGTTGACGCCGAGCAGCAGCCCGGCCGTCGCCGCGCTCAGGCCGGTGTCGCGCAGGTACTGCGCCGACCAGCCCATGACCACGTAGGCCTGCGTGGCCTGCAGGCCGAAGAACGCCGCGAGGACCAGCGCCGTGGGGCTGCGGCGCAGCGGGGCCATCCGCACCGAGCGGTGCTCGCCCCGGGAGGCGCCGGGCTGCCGCGGCGTGACGGCCCAGGGCAGCGCCGCCAGCAGCGCCAGGACCGCCCAGACGCCGAGCGCCCAGCGCCAGCCGCCCGGACCGACCGCCGCCGCGATCGGAGCGGTGGCCGTCGCCGCCACAGCGCCGCCGATGGCCATGGCGGCGCTGTAGGCGCCCACCAGCAGGCCCGTGCGCTCCGGGAACCAGCGCTTGACCAGGCCGGGCAGCAGCACGTTGCCCAGGGCCCCGCCGACCATGGCCAGCGCCGTGCCGACGAGGAACAGGGCGAAGGAGTCGACGACCGCGCGCAGCACCAGCCCCGCGGCCATGGTGAGCAGCGCGCCGGCCAGCACGTGCGCGTCCCGGAAGCGGGCGGCCAGCGGCGGGCCGGCGAAGCCGATGGCGGCGAAGCAGACCACCGGCATCGTCGTCACCACGCCGGCCGCCGCGCTGGAGACGCCGAGCCCCGCCTCGAGCTCCTCGAGCACCGGGCCCACGGAGCTGACCGCCGTCCGCAGGTTGGCGGCGGTGAGCACGATGGCCACCGCCACGAGGACCAGACCGCGGCGCCGGTCCGCGGCGGCCGGGGCGGTGGTGGGGGCGGCGGCGGTACGGGTCACCCCCCGATGGTGCCTGGTGGGTGCGCGCTGCAATCAATCCGCTGGTCAGGCGCGCAGGCGGGTGCGGCTGACCGCCTCGATGCGGGGCACGACCCGGGGCACGCGCTGCCGGAGCACCCGCTGCAGGGCCAGCGTGACGAGGGCGGCCACCAGGATCCCGGCCAGGTTGAGGCCCAGCTGCAGGGCCGCGCGGCCGAACTCGGTGCCGCCGCCCAGGGCCAGGGACACCGCCATGTCGGCGGCGGCCGGCACGGTGGTCACCGAGATGAAGACGCCGACCAGCGCGCCGCTCCTCGCCGAGGTGACCGAGAGGACCCCGGCGATGCCGGCCAGCACGGCCACCACCACCGACCAGCGGTCCGGCGCGGTGATGAAGCCGGTCTGCGGGCGCTCGGCCGTCAGCACCTCGGTGCCGAACCAGCCCAGCCCGCGAGCGGCGAGGGTGGCCAGCGCGGTCACCGCGATCGCGACGCCGAAGCCGACCACCAGCGCGCGGACCGCCGCGGTGGCGATGCCGCGCCGGCGGTGCACGACGGCGACGGCCAGCGCGGCCAGCGGGGCGAACTCCGGGCCGAGGACCATCGCGCCGATCACCAGCACGGCGGAGTCGTTGACGACCGCGACCGCCGCCAGCAGCGTCGCGATGAGGAGGAAGGACAGGTAGGACACCGACAGCGCCGAGTCGGCGGCCGTCGTCCGGACCACCTGCTCCCACACCACGGCGTCGGACCCGTCGCCGGGCGCGGCCTCCTCGGCCCGCTGTGCCCGGGCCGAGACGGCGGTGTCGACGGTGACCACCGCGATCCCGCCGTCGCGGTCGACGGCCAGCTCCCGCAGGCCGGCCACCAGGGCGTCGGCGGACTCGCGCGCGACGTCGGCGAGGATGAGGTCGCCGGGCGGGGAGACCGACGCGCCGGGGAGCACGGCCAGGTGCGCCGTCCCCGGGCAGCGGTCGAACAGGTCGCGGACGGCCCCGGTGCGGTCGGGCGGCACGGTCACCCTCAGCTGCAGCAGCACCGGGCCGTCCTACCGCACGCCGGTGCGGAACGACGGACGCCGCCGGTAACGGCCCCCTGCAGGGCCCCGCCGCGAGCTCGCGAGTGGTGGGGGGCAGGGGGTCCTTCCGTCGCCGACGGCGTCCGTGGAGTGCTGTGGTGCGCGAACGGCCCCCTCGCAGGGGCCCGCCGCGAGCGTGCGAGTGGTGGGGGCGAGGGGGTCCTTTCTTCAGGCCTGCGGGCCGTGTCCCGTGGCGGCCGAGCCGGTGCCGGCGACATCGTCGTCGGCGGTGCCGACCTCGGTGCCGTGCTCGGTGCCCGGCGTGCCGACGGTGGCCATCGAGCGGAGCAGGATCTGGCTGACGTCGAGGACCTCGACGTGCTCGGCGGCCTCGCCGTTCTGCTTCTTCGACGTCAGGGCGTCGGAGAGCATCGTGATGCAGAACGGGCAGGCGGTGGAGATGACGTCCGGGTCGAGGCCGAGGGCCTCCTCGGTGCGCTCCACGTTGATCCGCTTGCCGATCTTCTCCTCCATCCACATGCGCGCGCCGCCGGCGCCGCAGCAGAAGCCGCGGTCCTTGCAGCGGTGCATCTCCTGGGTGGAGAGGCCCTGCACGCTGTCGAGGATCTCCCGCGGCGGCGTGTAGACCTTGTTGTGCCGGCCGAGGAAGCACGGGTCGTGGTAGGTGACCTTGCGGTCGACCGGGGTGACCGGGGTCAGCCGGCCCTCCTCCACCAGCTGGCTGAGCAGCTGCGTGTGGTGCACGACCTCGTACTCGCCGCCCACCTGCGGGTACTCCCGGCCGAGGGAGTTGAAGCAGTGCGGGCAGGTCGTGACGATCTTGCGGGTGCCCGGCACACGGCCCTCGAAGACGCCGTTGAGGGTCTCGACGTTCTCCTGGGCCATCATCTGGAACACGAACTCGTTGCCCATGCGGCGGGCCGGGTCGCCCGAGCAGGTCTCCCCGGAGCCCAGGACGGCGAACTCGACGCCGGCGGTGTGGAGCAGCTCGGCGACGGCCTTGGTGACCTTCTTGGCGCGGTCGTCGATGGCACCGGCGCAGCCGACCCAGAACAGGTACTCGACCTCCTGGGGCAGCGGCCCGTCGGCCATCCGCACCTCGAAGTCCATGTCCTTGATCCAGTCCTCGCGGGTGCTGGGGCTGACACCCCAGGGGTTGCCGCGGTTCTCGAGGTTGCGCAGCATCACGCCGGCCTCGGACGGGAAGTTGGACTCGATCAGCACCTGGTAGCGGCGCATGTCCTCGATGTGGTCGACGTGCTCGATGTCGACCGGGCACTGCTCGACGCAGGCGCCGCAGTTGGTGCAGCTCCACAGGACGTCGGGGTCGATGACCCCGCCCTCCTCCAGCGTGCCGACCAGCGGGCGGTGCGCCTGGGCGTCGTTGGTGCCCTCGATGCGGGCGTAGCCCGACGCCCAGACCTGCTCGTCGCTGGGCTTGAGGACGTCGTAGTCCGGCGCGGTCTCCGACGCCGTCTTCTCACCCAGCAGGTACGGGGCCTTGGCGTACAGGTGGTCCCGCAGGTCCATGATCACCATCTTGGGGGACAGCGGCTTGCCCGTGTTCCAGGCAGGGCACTGGCTCTGGCACCGCCCGCACTCGGTGCAGGTGGTGAAGTCGAGCATCCCCTTCCAGGTGAAGTCCTCGATCTTGCCGCGACCGAAGACGTCGTCCTCGCCCGGGTCCTCGAAGTCGATCGGCTTGCCGTTCGAGGTCATGGGCTGCAGCGGGCCGAGCGCGACGCTGCCGTCGTCGTTGCGCTTCCAGTAGATGTTGAAGAACGCGCTGAACCGGTGCCAGGCGACGCCCATGTTGAGGATCCGGCTGACCACCACGAGCCAGGTCAACGAGACCACGATCTTGACGAAGGCGACGACGCTGAGCAGGTCGGGGCTGTCGGGCAGCACGGTGGCCAGCAGGCTGGCGAACGGGTGCGACCAGGTGGGCGCCTCGGTGAGCCCGGAGGAGACCTTGAGCGCGCGGATCAGCAGGATGCAGATGCCGACGGTCAGGACGACGGCCTCGACGAAGTAGCCGCGGCCCTCGTTGGAGCCGGCGAAGCGGCTGGTCCGGCCCTGGCGGCGCGGGTGGTCCTTCTGGCGCCGGTAGATCAGGTACAGGATCCCGATGACCGTGCCGGCGCCGATGACGTCGGCGAAGAGGTTCCACAGGCTCCACTCGCCGATCAGCGGCAGGTGGAAGGCCGGGTTCCAGACCTCGCCGAAGGCCTCGACGAGGGTGAGGAACAGCCCGTAGAAGCCGACGAAGACGAACCAGTGGGCGGCGCCGATGGCCGACCACTTGAGCATCCGGGTGTGGCCGAGCGACTCGACGGCGAGCGTCTTGAGCCGTTGGCCGACCGGCCCGTTGCGGGTGGAGTCCGGCTGGCCGGTGCGGATGATCCGCACCATCGCCCGGACGGCGCGGTAGGCGAAGACGACCGCCACGATGAGGAACAGCACGCTGATCGTGCCCAGCACGATCTGCAGGGGGCCCGTCATGATTCCCTCTCCCCACGCCTCGCGGCGTCGGTTGTCTCCGGTCCGCCCGGACGGCGCGAGAGGGGCCTCACCGCCGTCCCCACCGGCCCGTGGGCCGGCGGCGGATCGCGCGCGGGCGCCTGTGCCCGTGCAGCCCGCACGATAGCTGGCCGGAGCACAGGTTACTCAACGGTAACCCCGGGCGCCGCGCCCCGACCTGTAACCGCCCCACGGTGCTCGCCGCCCCGCCGTCCGCGGCCTGACCGGGGCGTTCGGGGAGCGCGTGCGGACCGTGGCAGGAGGCCGGCGTGCGGGCCGGTCCGGGCCGGCGGGGGACGAGGTGACCGGGCTCATACCCCGGTCGGGCGCCCCGGCCGTCGTCGCGTCGGGAGCCGGCTCCGTCCGCACTCCCTCCGACCGTGGTCCACCTCACGGGGGAGGAGGACGGCGGGGCGGGGAACACGGTCGGTGCGTGTGCCGTTAGGCTGGGCAGGAAAGTTGAGCGGACCCGACGCAAGCCGGTGCACGACCGGGCAGCGCGGCCGCGCGACGACCTGCAGACCAGCACAGCACCCACAGCACGCACCCGCACACGGAAGAGAGGCCAGCTCATGGCTCGAGCGGTCGGTATCGACCTCGGCACCACCAACTCCGTCGTCACCGTCCTCGAGGGCGGCGAGCCGACGGTCATCGCCAACTCCGAGGGCTCGCGCACCACGCCCTCGGTCGTCGCCTTCGCCAAGAACGGCGAGGTCCTGGTCGGCCAGTCGGCCAAGAACCAGGCGGTCACCAACGTCGACCGCACCATCCGCTCGGTGAAGCGCCACATGGGCACCGACTGGCGGACCGGCGAGATCGACGGCAAGCGCTACACGCCGCAGGAGATCAGCGCCCGCATCCTGCAGAAGCTCAAGCGGGACGCCGAGACCTACCTGGGCGAGCCGGTGACCGACGCGGTCATCACCGTCCCCGCCTACTTCGAGGACGCGCAGCGCCAGGCCACCAAGGAGGCCGGTGAGATCGCCGGCCTCAACGTCCTGCGCATCGTCAACGAGCCCACCGCCGCCGCCCTGGCCTACGGCCTGGACAAGGGCGAGACCGAGCAGACGATCCTCGTCTTCGACCTCGGTGGTGGCACCTTCGACGTCTCCCTGCTCGAGATCGGCGAGGGCGTCATCGAGGTGAAGGCCACCGCCGGTGACAACCACCTCGGTGGTGACGACTGGGACGAGCGCGTCGTCAAGCACCTGGTGCAGACGTTCAACGCGCAGACCGGCATCGACCTGTCGAAGGACAAGCTGGCCATGCAGCGGCTCCGCGAGGCCGCCGAGAAGGCCAAGATCGAGCTGTCGGGCGCGCAGTCGACCAACGTCAACCTGCCCTACATCACCGCCGGTGCCGAGGGCCCGCTGCACCTCGACGTCACGATCACCCGTGCGGAGTTCCAGCGGCTGACCCAGGACCTGCTCGAGCGCACCCGCGCGCCGTTCAACCAGGTCGTCCGGGACGCCGGCATCTCCATCGGCCAGATCGACCACGTCGTCCTGGTGGGTGGTTCCACCCGCATGCCGGCCGTGACCGACCTGGTCCGCGAGCTGACCGGCGGCAAGGAGCCCAACAAGGGCGTCAACCCCGACGAGGTCGTCGCCGTGGGTGCCGCGCTGCAGGCCGGTGTGCTCCGCGGTGAGGTCAAGGACGTCCTGCTGCTCGACGTCACCCCGCTGTCCCTGGGCATCGAGACCAAGGGCGGGATCATGACCAAGCTCATCGAGCGCAACACCACGATCCCGACCAAGCGCAGCGAGATCTTCACGACGGCCGACGACAACCAGCCCTCCGTGCAGATCCAGGTCTTCCAGGGCGAGCGCGAGATGGCGGCCTACAACAAGAAGCTCGGCATGTTCGAGCTGACCGGGCTGCCGCCGGCCCCGCGCGGCGTGCCGCAGATCGAGGTCGGCTTCGACATCGACGCCAACGGCATCGTGCACGTCACCGCCAAGGACCTCGGCACGGGCAAGGAGCAGTCGATGACCATCACCGGCGGCTCCGCGCTCCCGAAGGACGACATCGAGCGGATGATGAAGGACGCCGAGGCCCACGCGGAGGAGGACAAGCGCCGCCGCGAGGAGGCCGAGACCCGCAACCTGGCCGAGTCGCTGCAGTACCAGACCGAGAAGTTCCTCGCGGAGAACGGCGAGCGGATCCCGGCCGACAAGAAGGAGGAGCTCGGCGAGGCCCTCACCGAGCTGCGCTCGGCCCTCGGCGGCTCCGACATCGCCGCGATCAAGTCGGCGCAGGAGAAGGTCGCCCGCGTCTCGCAGGAGGTCGGCGGGGCGCTCTACGCCCAGCAGGCCGAGGCCGGCGCGGCCGGCACCGGTGACGGCGCGACGGGTGCGCCGGGTGGGGCGGGCGCGTCGGCGTCCTCGGCCGACGAGGACGTCGTCGACGCCGAGATCGTCGACGAGGACAGCGACCGCCGATGAGCCAGGGGGACGAGCAGCCGCGGGTCGTGATCCGTGACAAGCGGCGGATCGACCCCGTCAGCGGCGCGGTGCGGGCGCCGGCCGGCCAGCAGCCGACCGGCGCCCCGCCGGGCCCGTCCACAGCCGACCCGTCGCCAGGGGAGCAGATGAGCGAGAACGAGACCGTCGCCGGCCCGGAGGTCGTCCTGCCGGTGGCAGCGGGCGAGGACCTGTCCCGCCAGCTGGCCGAGCGCACCGAGGACCTGCAGCGGGTCACCGCCGAGTACGCGAACTACCGCCGGCGGGTCGACCGCGACCGCACCGTCGTCGTCGACCAGGCGGCCGAGCGGTTCGCCACGCAGCTGTTCCCGATCGTCGACGACATCGAGCGGGCCCGGGACCACGGTGACCTCACCGGCGCCTTCAAGGTCGTGGCCGACCGCGTCCTGGGGCTGCTCGACGGCCTCGGCGTCGAGGCCTTCGGCGTCGCGGGGGACCCGTTCGACCCGGCGCTGCACGAGGCCGTCCTCCACGACACGTCCGACCAGGTGAGCGTGCCGACGGCGACGACGGTCCTGCGGCAGGGTTTCCGCCGCGGCGACCGCGTCCTGCGCACGGCGATGGTCGCCGTCAGCGAGCCCGCCGGTGGCGCCGTCGTCGCCGGCGAGCCGGTGACCGGGCAGACCGTCGAGGACGCGACCGGCAGCGGTGCGCCGGGGGAGACCCCGGCCGCCGGCTGACCGGCCGCGCACGCACCACGGACGCGAAGAGAGGAGGCGCCCGATGAGCACTCGGGACTTCATCGAGAAGGACTACTACGCCGCACTGGGCGTCTCCCAGAGCGCGGACGCCGCGGAGATCAAGAAGGCCTACCGCAAGCTGGCCCGCGACCTGCACCCGGACAAGAACCCGGGCAACGCCGACGCCGAGGCCCGCTTCAAGGAGGTCTCCGAGGCCTACGACGTCCTCGCCGACCCCAAGCGGCGCAGCGAGTACGACGAGGCCCGGCGGCTGTTCGGCAGCGGCGGCGCGGGTGCGCGGGCGGGGTTCCCCGGCGGCTTCCCCGGCACCGGCGGCGGTGGCCAGCCCTTCGACCTCGGTGACCTCTTCGGCGCCGCGGGCGGCCGGGGCGGCGCCGGCGGCGGGCTGGGAGACATCTTCGGCAACCTCTTCGGCGGCGGCGGCGGCGGCGCCGGGGGCGCGGCGCCCGGCTCGACCCGCGCGCGGCAGCAGGCGGCGTCCGGCCCGGCCCGCGGCCAGGACGTCGAGACCGAGGCGACGCTCTCCTTCGAGGAGGCCGTCCTCGGCGTGACCGTGCCGCTGCGCATGCAGAGCCCGGGCACCTGCCCGACCTGTGCCGGCAGCGGCGCGCGCCCCGGTACCTCGCCGCACACCTGCGAGGTCTGCGGCGGCGCCGGCGTCACCAGCCGCAGCCAGGGCGCGTTCGCCTTCTCCGAGCCCTGCCGCAACTGCCGGGGCAGCGGCTCGGTGGTCGACGACCCGTGCCCGACCTGCGCGGGCAACGGCGTGACCACCCAGACCCGCACCATCACCGTGCGGATCCCCGCCGGCGTCAAGGATGGCCAGCGCATCCGGCTGGCCGGCAAGGGCGCGCCCGGACGGCGGGGCGGCCCGGCCGGTGACCTGTTCGTCGTCGTGCACGTCAGCGACCACGAGCTGTTCGGCCGCCGGGGCGACGACCTCACCCTCACCGTGCCGATCACCTTCCCCGAGGCCGTCCTCGGGACGACGCTGACCGTGCCCACGCTGGAGGCGCCGGTGACGCTCAAGGTGCCCGCCGGCACCGCCAGCGGGCGCACGCTGCGGGTCCGCGGCCGGGGCGTCCCGGGCCGCGGCCGCTCCGGGGACCTGCTGGTGACCGTCGAGGTCTCCGTGCCACAGCGGCTCTCCGCGGAGGCCGAGCGGGCGGTGAAGACGCTCGACGCCGAGCTCGGCGACCCGCGGCCGCAGATCACCGCGGCCGTCGAGAAGGGGAGCACCCGGTGAGCGCGCCGGGCGCCGACGGCCGGGAGCGGCGGGACGCCACCCGCGCCGTCGCCGACGACGCCCCCGTCTTCGTCATCTCCGTGGCCGCCGAGCTCGCCGGCATGCACGCCCAGACGCTGCGGCAGTACGACCGACTCGGCCTGGTGACCCCGGGCCGCACCCCCGGCGGCGGACGGCGCTACAGCCCGCGCGACGTCGCCCTGCTCCGGGAGGTGCAGCGCCTCTCGCAGGAGGACGGCGTCAACCTGGCCGGCATCAAGCGGATCATCGACCTGGAGTCGCGGGTCGAGGCCCTGCAGCAGCGCGTGCACGAGCTGCTCGGAGAGCTCGAGGACTCCGAGCACCGGCGGATCGCGGCGGAGTCGGCCCTGCGCAGCGGCTTCGGGTCCCCGTTGCGCCGGGCCGACCTCGTGCCGGTGCGCCCGCCCAGCTCGGCGCTGGTCGTGTGGCGCCCGCGGGAGAGCCGGTGAGCGCCGTGACCGACCCGCAGCGCCCCGGCGCCCCCGGGTCCGACCCGCACGGGTCCTTCGTGCGGCTGGAGCGCGAGATCGGCCTGCTGCTGCGCCGCTCCCGGGCGATCTCGGCCCGGCTGGCCCGCGAGCTGCACCCCGATCTCGACGGCGCGGCCTACGGGCTGCTGGCCCTGCTGCAGGACGCCGGCCCGCTGCGCGCCAGCGACCTGGTCGCCCGCCTGGGCCTGGACAAGAGCACCGTCAGCCGCCAGGTGGCCTCGCTGGTCGACCTCGGGATGGTGACCCGCGCGCCCGACCCCGCCGACGGGCGGGCGCAGGTGCTCACCACCTCGGCCGAGGGGGCGGCGCGGCTGGCCCGCATCCGCGAGGCGCGGCGCGCCCGCTGGGAGGCCGACCTCTCCGGCTGGCCGGCCGACGACGTCGCCACGCTGGGCGAGCTGCTGGCCCGACTCAACCGGCTCGGCGAGGCCCGGGAGGCCGAGAGCAGCTGAGGGCTCACGTTCCTCCCGCTGACGCACGAGACAGACGACGGCGCCCCCGTACCGGATCGGTACGGGGGCGCCGTCGTCACCGGCCCCTCTGCAGGGTCCCGCCGCGAGCTCGCGGGTGGGGGGCAGAGGGGTCCCTCATTGCCCCGGGACCATCCAGCCGAGCACCGGTGAGGCCTGCAGCACCACGATGAGGCACATCAGCAGCAGGAGCAGCATGCTCCAGCCGAAGACCTTCCGGAACAGCTCGCCTTCCTTGCCGGCCATGCCGACGGCGGCCGCCGCGATCGCCAGGTTCTGCGGGCTGACCATCTTGCCCATGACGCCACCGGAGGAGTTGGCCGCGGCCAGCAGCACCGGGTCCAGGCCGGCACCCGTGGCGGTCTGCACCTGCAGTGCGCCGAAGAGCGCGTTGGCGGAGGTGTCCGACCCGGTGACCGCCACCCCGATCCAGCCCAGGATGGGCGAGAGGAAGGCGAAGAAGCCCCCGGTCTCGGCCAGGGCGCGGCCGAGGTGGCCGGTCATCCCCGACTGGTTGAGGACGTAGGCCAGGGCGAGCACCGCCATGACGGTGACGATGGCCCACTTGAGCTCCCGGTAGGTGTCGACGTAGGCCTTCAGTCCGCGCCCAGGAGAGATCCGCAGGACCAGCATGGTGAGCAGCCCGGCGATGATCATCAGCGTGCCGGCGGCGGGCAGCCAGTTGAAGGTGAACGTCGTCGACGCCAGCTCCTCGGTCGAGCCGGCCGCGAACACGTTCAGCCCGGGCCAGGGGAAGGTCGTCGTCCACGGGGCCTGGGCCAGCGCCGACTTCACCGGGCCGAGGTTGGCCAGGGCGAAGATCACGATGACGATCCCGTACGGGGCGTAGGCCTTGGCGACCTCCGCCGGGGTGTCGGGCAGGAGCGGAGCGTCCTCGGCACCGGACGCCGGGGCGTGCGGGTCGCGCGCGGTCTGGCGCCCCGGGGCGTCGCCGAGCTCCTCGCCGGCGGTGGCGCCGACCCCGGCACGCCCACGGCGACCGGACCCTGCGGCGACGGTGCCCGCACCGCCGGCCGCGTCGGCCCCGGTCCCGGCGCGGGACAGGGAGGCCGCGGTGACCGGCTCGTAGCTGGCCTTGCGCATGCGCACCACGGCGACCACGGCGGCCGCGGACACCAGCGCGGCGATGATGTCGGTGAGCGGCACCGAGATGTAGTTGGCGGCGAGGAACTGGGCGACGCCGAAGGCGACGCCCGCGACCAGGGCCTCCAGCCAGGTGTCCTTGATGCCCCGCCTGCCGTCGACGACCAGCACCAGCACCAGCGGCACGATCGCGGCCAGGATGGGTGTCTGCCGGCCGGCCATGGCGCCCAGGGTGTCGACGGTCAGCCGCGCGTCGTCACTCACGCCGGAGGTCACGGTGGCGAGGGTGACGATGGGGGTGGCCAGGGCGCCGAAGGCGACCGGGGCGGTGTTCGCGATCAACGCCACGGCCGCCGCCTTCATCGGCTGGAAGCCGAGGGCCATCAGCATGGAGACGGTGATCGCGACCGGGGTCCCGAAGCCGGCGAGGGCCTCCAGCAGCGCACCGAAGCAGAAGGCGACGATGATCGCCTGGATCCGCAGGTCGGGGCTGACGTTCCCGAACGAGCGCCGCAGCACGTCGAAGTGCCCGGTGGCGACGGTGAGGTTGTAGACCCAGATCGCGTTGATGACGACCCACAGGATCGGGAAGAACCCGAACGCCGCGCCCTCGGTCGCGGACAGGGCGGCCTGCCCGACCGGCATGCGGAATGCGAGGATGGCCAGGACCAGCGCGACGGCCAGCGAGATGAGGCCCGCCAGCCAGGCCTTGACCTTGAGCGCACCGAGGAGCACGAACAGGGTCAGCAGCGGTACCGCTGCCACCAGGGCGCTCAGTGCGAGTGACCCACCGACGGGGTCGACGACCTGCTCGAACAACGGGGCTCCTTCCCTCGACGGTGAGGGGGTGTGGCTGTGTGGGAGTGGTGCGGCGGTGCAGGTGGGGCAGGGGAAGTGAGGGAGGCGCTCAGGTCCCGACGCCGAGGGAGGACACGGGCAGGCCGCGGATCGAGGCGTCGAGGACCTCGACGGTGTGCGCCATCCCGATGTCGGCGCCGCGGCGCTGCAGCGAGGAGGCCACCTGCATGAGGCAGCCGGGGTTCGCCGTCACCAGCAGGGACGCGCCGGTCGAGACGATGTTGGCGGCCTTGCGGTCACCGAGCTCGCGGGCCGGCTCGGGGTTGAGCACGTTCCAGATGCCGGCCGAGCCGCAGCAGATCGCCGCCTCGGGGATCTCCCGCAGCTGCAGGCCCGGGATCTCCTGCAGCAGCGCCCGCGGCTGGGCCCGCACGCCCTGGGCGTGCGCCAGGTGGCAGGCGTCGTGGTAGGCGACGGTCACCTCCAGCGGGTGCCGCTCGGCGACCGTGCCGAGCTCGGCGAGGATCTCCGAGACGTCGCGCACCTTGTCGGTGAACGCCCGCGCCCGCTCGGCGTAGGCCGGGTCGTCGGCGAGCAGGTCGGCGTACTCCTTCATGCTCGAGCCGCAGCCGGCCGCGTTGACCACGACCCAGTCCACGCCGGCGCTCTCGAAGGCCTCGACCGTGCGGCGGGCGAAGCGCTTGGCCTCGTCGTCGCGGCCGTTGTGCACCGACAGCGCCCCGCAGCAGCCCTGCGACCGGGGCACGATGACGTCGCAGCCCTCGGCGGCCAGCACCCGCACGGTGGCGGCGTTGACACCGGGGAAGAACTCCCCCTGCACGCAGCCGGTGAGCAGCCCGACGACGGCGCGCCGGGTGCCGGTGGCCGGCGTCCGGGCGGGGATCGGCTCCCGCTTCTCCAGCGGCGGGGCCAGGCTCTCCATCACCGCCAGCTTCGGCGCCAGCCGCTCGAGCAGGCCGCTGCGGCGGATCACCTTCGGCAGGCCGCTGCGCTGGTAGAGCCGCAGCGGGCCGCGCAGCGCGCGCAGTCGCCGCTTGTAGGGGAACAGCGCGAAGATGGCGTTGCGCAGCGCGCGGTCCCCCGGCGAGCGGTCGTGGTTGCGCTCGACCTGCGCCCGCGTGGCCTCGATGAGCTTGTCGTACTGCACGCCCGACGGGCACGCGGTCACGCAGGCCATGCAGCCCAGGCACGCGTCGAAGTGCTGCACCATCGAGTCGGTCATCGGCTCGCCCTCGAGCCCGGACTTCATCAGGTAGATGCGCCCGCGCGGGGAGTCCATCTCCTCGCCCCACAGCGTGTACGTGGGGCAGGTGGTCAGGCAGAACCCGCAGTGCACGCAGTCGCTGATCAGCTCCGACGACGGCGGGTGGTGCTCGTCGAAGGCACCGCGTCCCGGCATGCCCAGCTGCACCGGCCGTTCCGGCGTCGTCGTCATCAGATCCCTCCCACGAACCGGCCGGGTGCCAGGCGGCGCTCCGGGTCGAACCGTTCCTTCACCCGGCGCATGAGGTCCAGCGCCGGGATCGGGCCCCAGGTGTCCACCGCGGCGGCCACCTCGGGTGCGGCATCGAGGACGACGAGCGCCCCGCCCGCCGCGGTGCACTCCGCGCGCAGCCGCTCGACCACCGTGGCGACCGCGGCCGGATCGGCGCCGGCCGGCAGGGCGCCGTGGAGCACCCCGGCTCCGCCGGACCCGCGCAGGTCCAGCGCCAGTCCGGCGTCGGCGGCGGCCGAGCGGGCGGTGTCGAGCACGCGGGCCAGCCCGGAGAGGGCGAAAGTCGCCTTGAGCGCCGTGGGCCGCCCCTCGACCCCCTGCCAGGGGTGGGCGGCCCAGTCCCCGGGCACCTCGGTGGTGTCGGTGGCGGCGTCGCCGAGCAGCTGCCGGGTCGTCGCCGTGCGGCCCTCGACGCCGGCCTCGATGCCCTCGAGCAGCACCGAGACGGTTCCGGTACCGCCCGAGCGCCACGCGACCTCGACCGCGGAGGGCACGACCTGGGCCTGCAGCACGGCCTGGACGAGGCGCTGGGCCTCCTCCGGCCGCTCGAACGGCGCGGACACGACACGGCGGGCGGCCGGGAGGGGGTGCAGCCGGAAGACCGCCTCCGTGACGACGGCGAGCGTGCCGAACGAGCCGATGACCAGCTTGCCCAGGTCGTAGCCGGCCACGTTCTTCACCACGCGGCCGCCGGCCTTGGCCACGACGCCGTCGGCCCGGACGACGGTGACGCCGATCAGCAGGTCGCGCGCGGTGCCGAAGGCCACCCGGCCGGGGCCGCTGGTGTTGGCCGCCAGCGTGCCGCCGACGCTGGCGCCGGGGACGGTCTCGTCTAGCGCCAGGCGCTGGCCGGCCCCGCCGACGGTCCGCTGCACCTCGGCCAGCAGCGTCCCGGCCTGCGTCTCGACGATGAGGTCGCCGGCGGCGTGGTCGAGGACGGCGTCCATCCGGCCCAGGTCGACGACGAGGTCGGCGCGCTCCGGCGGCCGGCCCCAGGTCAGCTTGGTGCCGCGGCCGCGGGGGACGACCGCCAGCCGGTGCGCCGCGGCGGCCCGCAGCACCTCGGCGACCTCCGGGGTGGAGCCCGGCCGGGCCACCAGGGCGGGCGCCACGCCGTCGACGGCGTCGGCGGGGCCGGCGTCGGCGACCTCCCCGCAGGCCGAGGACAGCGCGGTGCGCGCGGCGGCCAGGTCGACGTCGAGGGTGGTCATCAGAACGCCGTCGCCTTGCCGGCGGCCACCAGCGGGTGCGGGGCGCCCTTCTTCCTCCCGGGCACCTCGCCGCACAGCCGCGGGGTGGGGAAGACCTTGCCCGGGTTGGCGACGCCGTCGGGGTCGAAGGCGCAACGGACCAGCTGCATGGTGTCGAGGTCGTCGTCGCTGAACATCTTGGGCATGTAGGCGGCCTTGTCGATGCCGACGCCGTGCTCGCCGGTGATGGACCCGCCGTGGGAGATGCAGAGGTCCAGGATCGCGCCGCTGACCTCCTCGGCCGCCTCGGCGGCGCCCTCGATCGCGTCGTCGAAGAGCACCAGCGGGTGCAGGTTGCCGTCGCCGGCATGGAAGACGTTGGCCACCCGGACGCCGGAGGACTCCGAGAGCTCGGCGATCGACCGCAGCACCCCGGGCAGCGCCGTCCGCGGGATGACGCCGTCCTGGACGATGTAGTCCGGGCTGATCCGGCCCACCGCGGCGAACGCGGACTTGCGGCCCTTCCAGATCAGCGCCCGGTCCGCGGGGTCGGTGGCCACCCGCATCGCGAAGGCCCCGCTGTCCTGGCAGATGCGCTCGACCTCGGCGAACTCGTGCTCGACCTCGACCGCGGCGCCGTCGAGCTCGATGACCAGCACCGCGCCGGCGCCGGCCGGGTAGTCGCAGTGCGTGGCGGCCTCGGCGGCCTCGATGGCCAGGGCGTCCATCATCTCGATGGCCGCCGGGACGATGCCGGCGCTGATGATCGCCGAGGTGGCCGCGCCGGCATCGTCGGTGGAGGCGAAGCCGGCGAGCACCGTGCGCACCTCCTGCGGGAGGCGGGTGAGCTTGACGATGGTCTTCGTGGCGATGCCGAGGGTGCCCTCGGACCCGACGACCGCGCCGAGCAGGTCGTAGCCGGGGGCGTCGGGTGCCATCCCGCCGAGCTCGACGACCTCGCCCTGCGGCGTCACGAACTCCGCGCCGAGCACGTGGTTGGTGGTGAAGCCGTACTTGAGGCAGTGCGCCCCGCCGGAGTTCTCGGCCAGGTTGCCGCCGATCGAGCAGATCTGCTGGCTGCTCGGGTCGGGCGCGTAGTAGTAGCCCTTCGGGGTCGCGGCGTGCGTGACGTCGAGGTTGATGACGCCGGGGTCGACGACCGCCCGCTGGTCGGCCGGGCGGATCTCGTGGATGGTCCGCATCCGCGAGGTGACGACGAGGACGCCGTCGGCTCGGGGGAGGGCGCCGCCGGACAGGCCGGTGCCCGATCCCCGGGCGACGAACGGCACGCCGTGCTCGGAGCAGGCCCGCACGACGGCGGCCATCTGCTCGGTGGTCTCGGGCAGGACCACCAGCGCCGGGGTCACGCGGTAGTGCGCCAGCCCGTCGCACTCGTAGGTGCGCAACCGGATGTGGTCGCTGATCACCGTGTCCGGCGGCAGCGCCGCCTCGACCGCGCGGGTCACCGCGGCCATGGCCTCGGGGTTGCTGCCGGCCTCACCGGTGGCGCTGGTCGCCTCCGGTGGGACCGGCCCCTCGACCGGTCCCGCCGTCGTCTCCGTGCCGTGCATGCCGCTCACGTGCCGGCCTCCGTCCGCGTCGCTGCGTCGGTGTCAGTGGGGTCAGTGTCCGTCAGGTCGGTACCGGGCGCGTGCCGTCCGCCGCGCCGGTCAGGGCATCCGCTCGTGCGCGGGCAGGACGGGGGAGCCCGGGCGATCGTCGGCAGGCGCCGGCTCGGTGACCGGCTCCGGCCGGTGCCCGCCCGGCTCGCGGTGCAGCAGCGCGACCGGCTCGAGCGCGTCCGGCGCCGGGACCTCCCCGTACCGGCCGCCCGTGGGGCCGGGGACCTCGGGACCTGCGACGTCCGCGCTGCTGGTCATCGTCCTCCCCGTCGTCGTGGTCGGTCATCGTGCCGCTGTCGGGCCCGCTCAGCGAATCGAGATCGACCGCCGACAGGCGTTCCGCATCGTGGAAGGTGCTGTCTACAGTCCGGAAATCGGTCCGGAAGGTAGTGCGCCCGGTCGCCGGGGGTCAAGGCGGGGTGGTCGGGAGGGATCCCGGACGGCGGACGGCCTCGGGGAGGAGGGGCGGTGGCGACCGACAGGACGGGCGCGGGCGGCGCGGCGGAGGGTGTGCAGTCCCTGGAGCGCGCGTTCGTGCTCCTCGAGCTGATGGCCGACGCCGGGGGCGAGGTCGCCATCAGCCGGCTGGCCGCCGACAGCGGTCTGGCGCTGTCGACCATCCACCGGTTGGTCCGCACGCTCGTGGCCCGGGGCTACGTGCGGCAGGTGCCGTCCCGGCGCTACGTCCTCGGTCCGCGGCTGATCCGCCTGGGGGAGAGCTCCTCGCGGATGCTGGCCACCTGGGCCCAGCCGCACCTGTCCCGGCTGGTCGATGACATCGGCGAGACGGCCAACCTGGCCATGCTCGACGGCGACCGGGTCGTCTACGTCGCCCAGGTCCCCTCGCGCCACTCGATGCGGATGTTCACCGAGGTGGGCCGTCGGGTCCACCTGCACTGCACCGGCGTCGGCAAGGTCCTCCTGGCCCAGCTGCCCGCCGAGCAGGCGCGACAGCTGCTGGTGCAGGCCGGCATGCCGGTGCGCACCGAGCGCACGGTGACCGACCCCGACGAGCTCCTCGCCGCGCTGCCGGCCATCGCCGAGCGGGGCTACGCCGTCGACGACGGCGAGCAGGAGGCCGGGGTCCGCTGTGTCGCGGTCCCGGTGCCGGGCGGCTCCTCGGCCGGGGCCATGTCGGTGTCGGGTCCCGCGGGCCGGCTGAGCATGGACGCGGTGTCACGGGTCGTGCCGCTCCTGCAGTCGGCCGCTGCCGCGCTGGCCGCCGAGCTCCGGGAGGACGGCGGCCCGGTCTGAGTAGCCGGGGTGCCGCCCGGGACCCCCGGGGCGCCTGAGGTGCCTGGGACGTGAGCCACGGGACACACACAGGAAGTTGTCTGCGGCAACCAACTGGATGTATGGTTGCAGTCTGCAAACACCTCCTCGTCCCGTGAGGACCCCATGCCTCTCTCTCCCGGCACGCGCGACCGTCTCGTCGCCGGCATCGCCCATGTGATCCGCACCGGCCGGCACGTCTCCACGCGGGCCGCCGAGTCCGGCTACGGCGGGCTGCCCCCCTCCGGCTGGGCGCTGCTCCTCCCGCTGGAGCGCGAGGGGGAGCAGCGGTGCAGCGCGCTGGCCGCGCAGACCGGCGTCGACGTCTCCGTCGTCAGCCGGCAGGTGTCCGCTCTGGAGCGGCAGGGGTACCTCGAGCGGCGCCCGGACCCGCACGACGGGCGGGCCAGCCTCATCCAGCTCTCCGAGGCCGGTGCCGCCGCCCTCGCCCGCACGCGCGCCGTGCGCTCCGAGTGGGCCGCCGCCGCCCTCGCCGACTGGGACGAGGAGGACGGCCGGCGGCTCGGCGACCTGCTGGAGCGGCTGGCCGCCGACCTCGACCGCGCCGCACCGCCGGCCCGCCAGCCCCTCGGAGCCGTCTCGTGAGCCGGCCCCACCCGTCCGCGCCCCCGTCCGCGCCCCCGTCCGCGCCCCCGTCCGCGCCGTCGTCGCCGCTGCCGCCGTCGCTGTCGTCCACGACCCACCGCGAACCACCCAGGAGCACCGTGACCACCACCCGTGAACCCGACGCCCGAGCCGGCGCCGCCCCGGCTCCGCAGCTCTCGGTCGAGCCCCGGCCCTCGGTCGAGCCCCAGGCGCCGGTGGAGCAGCAGGGCCGCATGAGCCACCGCCAGATCCTCGAGGCGCTCTCGGGGATGTTGCTGGCGATGTTCGTGGCGTTCCTGTCCTCGACCGTCGTCTCCAACGCCCTGCCGACGATCATCACCGACCTGCGCGGCAGCCAGAGCCAGTACACCTGGGTGGTCACCGCCACCCTGCTGGCCTCGACGGCGTCGACGCCCATCTGGGGCAAGCTGGCCGACCTGTTCAGCAAGAAGCTGCTCATCCAGCTGGCGATCGTCGTCTTCATCGTCGGCTCGATGCTGGCCGGCCTGTCCCAGTCGGTCGGCACGCTGATCGGCTGGCGCGTCCTGCAGGGCCTGGGCCTCGGTGGCCTGCAGGCGCTGGTGCAGATCGCGATGGCGGCGATGATCAGCCCGCGCGAGCGCGGCCGGTACTCCGGCCTGCTCGGCAGCGTCATGGCCGTGGCCACGGTCGGCGGCCCGCTGCTCGGCGGCCTGCTGGTCGACACCAGCTGGCTGGGCTGGCGCTGGTGCTTCTACGTCGGCGTGCCCTTCGCCGCCGTGGCGCTGGTCCTGCTGCAGCGCACCCTGCACCTGCCGGTCACCAAGCGGCGGGTCCGCATCGACTACCTCGGCGCGGCCTTCCTGACCACCGGCGTCTCCGCGCTGCTCATCTGGGTCACCCTGGCCGGCGACCAGTTCGCCTGGGCCTCGCTGGAGACGGCGCTGTTCCTGACCGGCGGCGCGCTGGCGATCGCCGCGTTCGTCGTCACCGAGCTGCGCGCGGCCGAGCCGATCGTCCCGCTGCGGCTGTTCCGCGACCGGACGACGACGCTGGCCATCGTCGCCAGCGTCGCGATCGGTGTCGCGATGTTCGGCTCGACGGTCTTCCTCGGCCAGTACCTGCAGATCTCGCGCGGCTACTCGCCGACGGCGGCCGGCCTGCTCACCATCCCGATGGTCGGCGGGCTGCTGGTCTCCTCGACCGTCTCCGGCATCCTCATCACCCGGTACGGCCGGTGGAAGCGCTTCCTCGTGGCCGGCTCGGTCCTGGTCGTCGCGGGCTTCGGGCTGCTGTCGACCATCGACCACGAGACCGACATGGTCCTGCTCGGCGTCTTCCTGTTCGTGCTGGGCGTGGGCATCGGCATGACCATGCAGAACCTCGTGCTCGCGGTGCAGAACACGGTCGCGGCCACCGACCTGGGCGCGGCCAGCTCGGCGGTCGCCTTCTTCCGCAGCCTCGGCGGCACGATCGGCGTCTCGGTGCTCGGCGCGGTGCTCAGCGCCCGGGTCGGCACCCTCATCACCGCCGGCCTGCCGCCGGAGGCCGCGGCCGCGACCGGCGGGGGCAGCGTCGGCCTGGCCGACCTCGCCGACGCCCCGGCGCCCATCCAGGAGCTCATCCGCGTCTCCTACGGCGACGCGACCGGGCGGATCTTCCTGGTCTCCGCGGTGATCGCCGTGGTCGCCGTCCTCGCCATCCTGCTCATCCGCGAGATCGCACTGCGGACCGAGAGCGGCGAGGAGCGGCTGCAGCGGGAGTCCGAGCCGGCCCTGGCCGACGACGCGGCGGTCGGCACCCGGCGCTGAGCGAGGACCCTCGCCCCGCGAGGGCCCGAGAACGCACGACGGCCCGCTCCCCCTGAGGGGAGCGGGCCGTCGTCGTGGTGGCCGCCCTGCAGGGGCCCGCCGCGAGCGTGCGAGTGGCGGGGGGCAGGGTGGTCCTTCAGTCGAGCGCGGCGTCCAGGGAGATGTCGACGCCGGTCAGCGCCTTGCTCACCGGGCAGCCGGCCTTGGCCTCCTGCGCGGCCTTCTCGAAGCCCGCGGCGTCGAGGCCCTCGACCTCGCCGCGCACCGTCAGCTGGATGCCGGTGAGCCGGAAGCCGCCGGCGGGGTCGGGGCCCAGCGAGACGTCGGCCTTGACCTCGAGGGACTGCGGAGTGCCGCCGGCCTGGGCGATGTTGGCCGACAGCTGCATGGCGTAGCACGCGGAGTGGGCCGCGGCGACGAGCTCCTCGGGGCTGGTCGTGCCGCCGGCGTCGTCAGCGGCGCGCTTCGGGAAGCTGACCTCGTAGGTGCCGACCTCGGAGCTGCTCAGCTCGACCTGGCCCGACCCCTGCTCGAGGGTGCCGTTCCAGGCGGTGCGTGCGGTGCGGGTGGGCATGGGACTGCTGCCTTCCGGTCGGGGTGCCGGCGTGTCTCACCGGCAGGACCCCGCGCCCGTACCCGGATGGGTTGTACGCAACCCATCCATCCCGCCCCCGCCGCGCGCCGTCCGGCGCTGAGCGGGTCAGCCGTGGCGCGGCGCCTCGCTGACCCGCTGCGTCAGCACGTGCAGGGTCTGCTTGAGGTCGGCGAAGTCCTCGATGCCGAGCTGCAGGGCGCAGATCATGTCCTGCGAGATGGCGAAGGCCCGGTCGCGCAGCGCGCGCCCCTCGTCGGTCAGGGCGATGGCGACCGAGCGCTCGTCCTCCACCCGGCGGTGCCGGGTCACCAGGCCCGCGGTGGTCAGGCGCTTGAGCAGGGGGGACAGGGTCCCGCTGTCCAGCGCGAGCCGCTGGCCGAGCTGGCCGACGGTCTGCTGGTCCTCCTCCCAGAGCAGCATCATCACGAGGTACTGCGGATAGGTGAGGCCCAGCTCCTCGAGCATCGGCCGGTAGCGCGCGGTCATCGCACGCGAGGCCGCGTACAGGGCGAAGCAGAGCTGGTCGTCGAGCGCCACGCTCGGGGCGGGGAGCTGTGACTCCTCGCGTGTCGTCGTCATGCCCGCGAGTGTAGGAGCAACCCTGTGGTGCGGCATGCAGTTGTGAGTGTGTCAATCCCTCCGGGGCAACCCCCTACTGCCCCCTGTGTGAGACCGGGTTGAGCGGAACAGACTCAACTCCTGGGTCGTTGCAGCCCACGACAGCGACCACGGCCGGGGACACCCGGCCACCCGTGCGACGAGAGGACCAGCCACACCGACCATGGAGAGCAAGCTCACCACCCGTTCCCAGGAGGCGTTCGCCGCCGCCCAGCGCCTGGCCGTCGAGCGAGGGCAGGCGGCGCTCGAGCCCCTGCACCTGCTGGTCTCGCTGCTGCAGCAGACCGACGGGATCGCCGGCCCCCTGCTGACCGCCACCGGGGCCGACCCGGCCGAGGTCCGCGCCAAGGCCGAGGCGGCGCTGCGGCGCATGCCCAGCGTGAGCGGCGCCACCGTCGCCGCGCCGTCGCCGTCGCGCGAACTGCTGCGCGTGGTCAACGCCGCCGGCGAGCAGGCCAGTGCGCTCGGCGACGAGTACGTCTCGACCGAGCACCTGCTGGTCGGCCTGGCCGGCTCCGAGGGCGAGGCCGGTGCGGTGCTCACCAGTGCCGGCGCCACCCGCGACGCGCTGCTCGCCGCCTTCCGCACCGTCCGCGGCAACCGCAAGGTCACCACCGCCGACCCGGAGAGCACCTTCCAGGCGCTGGAGAAGTACGCCGTCGACCTCACCGGGCGCGCCCGCGAGGGGAAGATCGACCCGGTCATCGGCCGGGACACCGAGATCCGGCGGGTCGTGCAGGTGCTCTCCCGGCGCACGAAGAACAACCCCGTGCTCATCGGGGAGCCCGGCGTCGGCAAGACGGCGATCGTCGAGGGCCTGGCCCAGCGGATCGTGGCCGGCGACGTCCCCGAGAGCCTCAAGGGCAAGCGGCTCATGGCCCTGGACCTCTCCGCCATGGTGGCCGGCGCGAAGTACCGCGGTGAGTTCGAGGAGCGGCTCAAGGCCGTCCTCCAGGAGATCACCGAGGCCGAGGGCCAGGTGATCACCTTCATCGACGAGCTGCACACGATCGTGGGCGCCGGTGCCACCGGCGACTCGGCCATGGACGCCGGCAACATGATCAAGCCGATGCTCGCCCGCGGTGAGCTGCGGATGGTCGGCGCCACGACGCTCGACGAGTACCGCGAGCACATCGAGAAGGACCCCGCGCTGGAGCGCCGCTTCCAGCAGGTCTTCGTCGGCGAGCCCTCGGTCGAGGACACCATTGGCATCCTGCGCGGCCTCAAGGAGCGCTACGAGGTCCACCACGGTGTGCGGATCACCGACGCCGCGATCGTCGCCGCCGCCACCCTGTCCGACCGCTACGTCACGGCCCGGTTCCTGCCGGACAAGGCGATCGACCTGGTCGACGAGGCCGCCAGCCGGCTGCGGATGGAGATCGACAGCCGGCCGGTCGAGGTCGACGAGGTCGAGCGCGCCGTCCGCCGCATGGAGATCGAGGAGATGGCCCTGGCCAAGGAGGACGACCCGTCCTCGATGGAGCGGCTGGCGGCGCTGCGCAGCGACCTCGCCGATCGGCGCCAGGAGCTCGACGAGCTGACCGCGCGCTGGCAGCAGGACAAGTCGGCGATCGAGCGGATCCAGCGGATCAAGGAGGAGCTCGAGTCGGCGCGCACCGAGGCCGAGCGCGCCGAGCGCGACGGCGACCTCGCCCGGGCCGCGGAGCTGCGCTACGGCCGGCTGCCCGAGCTGCAGCGCTCCCTGGCCGCGGCCGAGGACTCGGTGCAGACCGGTGAGTCGATGCTCAAGGAGGAGGTCGGCCCCGACGACATCGCCGAGGTCGTCCAGGCCTGGACCGGCATCCCCGCCGGCCGGCTCCTCGAGGGCGAGACGGCGAAGCTGCTGCGGATGGAGGACGAGCTCGCCCGGCGGGTCGTCGGCCAGCCCGACGCCGTCCGCGCCGTCGCCGACGCCGTCCGCCGGGCACGGTCGGGCATCTCCGATCCCGACCGGCCCACCGGGTCGTTCCTCTTCCTCGGCCCGACCGGCGTCGGCAAGACCGAGCTGGCCAAGGCGCTGGCGGAGTTCCTCTTCGACGACGAGCGGGCGATGGTCCGCATCGACATGAGCGAGTACTCCGAGAAGCACTCGGTGGCCCGCCTGGTCGGTGCCCCTCCGGGCTACGTCGGCTACGAGGCCGGCGGCCAGCTCACCGAGGCGGTCCGGCGGCGGCCCTACACCGTCGTCCTGCTCGACGAGGTGGAGAAGGCCCACCCCGACGTCTTCGACGTGCTGCTGCAGGTCCTCGACGACGGCCGGCTCACCGACGGGCAGGGGCGCACGGTCGACTTCCGGAACACGATCCTGATCCTGACGTCGAACCTCGGCTCGCAGCTGATCGCCGACCAGTCGCTGCCCGAGGAGGCGCGGCGCGCCGCGGTGATGGACGTCGTCCGGTCGCACTTCAAGCCGGAGTTCCTCAACCGCCTCGACGACGTCGTGGTGTTCCGGGCGCTGGGCAGCGAGGAGCTGACCGGGATCGTCGACATCCAGGTCGGCGTGCTCGCCCGCCGGCTGGCCGCCCGCCGGCTGACGCTGACGGTCACCGACGCCGCGCGCGAGTGGCTGGCGATCAACGGCTTCGACCCGGTCTACGGCGCCCGTCCGCTGCGCCGGCTGGTGCAGTCGGCGATCGGTGACCCGCTGGCCCGCGCGCTGCTGGCCGGGGAGATCCGGGACGGCGACGAGGTCGTCGTCGACGCGCCCGAGGACCTCGCCGAGGAGGGCCTGACCGTCCGCCGCGGCTGATCGGGCTCCCCACTCCCGCGCCGCTCGGGACGGGGCCCTGCAGGAGGGCCGTTCCGGTCGCTCACCGGGCCCCGCCGTCCCACCCGGGACGGCGGGGCCCGTGCGCGTCGCCATCGATCCGGTCTCGATCCGCTCCCGGTCCTGGTCGGGGCCTCACCGGCCGGGTCACCATCGCGCCAGGTACCCGACCGGCGAGCGAGGAGCGAGCGATGACGTCAGGCCACGGTGGTCCGGACCCCCAGCAGGGGTGGCAGCCGCCGCAGGACCAGCCGGGCCGCCACGACCCGCCGCCGCAGGGCTGGCAGGGCCCTCCGCCGCCGCAGGGCTGGCAGGACCAGCCGGGCCGCCAGGACCCGCCGCCGCAGGGCTGGCAGGGCCCGCCGCCGTACGGCTGGGCCGCCGCTCCGCCGGCGCCCGGCCCGGGCCTCGCGCCGGAGGCCCCCGAGCGGCCGACGACGGTGCGCGTGGGGATCGGGGCCTTCCTCGCCACGCTGATCCTGGGCGTCATCTCCTCCCTCGTGCAGTTCTCGGACGTCGACGGCCTGGTCGCGCAGGCCGTGGCGCTCGCCGACGACCCGGCCCTCACCGAGGACGTCGTCCGTGCCGGGGTCGTCGTCGGTGCGGTGATCGGGCTGCTGCTGGTCGTCCTCCAGGCGCTGTTCATCTGGTTCGCCTGGAAGGGGCGCAACTGGGCCCGCACCGTGCTGCTGGTGCTCGGCGGGCTCAGCGTGCTGTTCGGCCTCAGCGCCCTGAGCGGTGCCGGCAGCGGCGTCGCCGGCTCGGGGTTCCTCGACTCGCTGTCGGTCTTCTCCACCCTCATCACGCTCGTGGGGGTCGTCGCGCTGGCGCTGCGGCCCTCGAGCGAGTGGTACCGCGCGATGACCGCACGCCGGCAGGCCGGGCTGCGCTGACACCTCGTCATCCAACCGTTACCGCGAGATCTGAACCCGGAGGGCGGCTGGTCCCGAAGACCCGTCGTGACCACCACCGAGCAGGCCCCGGCCTCGGCGACCGGGCCGGACGTCGCGGCCCCCCGCGGGCGCCGTCCGCTCGCCGCCGCGGCCGGGCTGCTGTCGGCCGGCGTCGCGCTGGGTGTCGCCGAACTCGCGGCCGGTCTGGTCGGCCCGGCGTCCTCGCCGGTCGTGGCGGTGGGCGACACGGTCATCACGCTGGTCCCCGAGCCGGTCGAGCAGTTCGCCATCGCGACGTTCGGCGCGAACGACAAGATCGCCCTCATCGTCGGGACCCTGGTCCTCGTCGCCCTGTACGCGGTGCTCGTCGGCCTGGTCGCGCTGCGCTCCCGCCGCCTCGGCGTCGCCGGCACCGCGCTGTTCGGCCTGATCGGCGCCCTCGCCGCGGTCACGCGGCCCGCGGGCGGCCTGCCCGACGCGCTGCCGTCGGTCGTCGGCGCGCTCGCCGGCACCCTGGCCCTGCTGCCGCTGGTGCGGCCCCTCACGCTGCCCGCCCCCGCTCCGGCCGGCGCACCCCCGGCCGTGGACGACGCCGGCCGGCACGCCGACGAGGCGGTCCTCGACCGCCTGCGCGGCGCCCTGGCCATGGCCGACCGCAAGGGCAGCGGCATGGACCGCCGCCGCTTCTTCCTGACCGGCGGGATCGCCCTCGGCGCGGCGGCGGTGACCGGCGGCGGTGGCCGGCTGCTCCAGCGGCGCTTCGACGTCAGCGGCGCCCGCGGGGACCTCACCCTGCCGGCCCCGGCGTCACCGGCGGCGGCCCTGCCGCCCGGCGCCGACCTCGCCGAGCAGGTCGAGGGCCTGACCCCGCTGTTCACCCCGAACCGCGACTTCTACCGGGTCGACACCGCGATCACCGTCCCGCAGATCCGGCCGTCGGAGTACACGCTGACCCTGCGCGGGATGTTCAACTCGCCCCGCACCTACACGCTGGCCGACCTCTTCGACCGCGACGACGTCGTCGAGCGCGACATCACGCTCACCTGCGTCTCCAACGAGGTCGGCGGCACCCTGGCCAGCACCGCCCGCTGGACCGGCATCCCACTGGGCGCCCTCCTCCGGGAGAACGGCATCCAGTCCCGCTCCGACCAGCTGGTGTGCCGATCGCAGGACGGCATGACGATCGGCGCCTCCACCCGCGCGGCCCTCGAGGTCGAGGACGCGATGGTCGCTTTCGGCCAGAACGGCGAGCCGCTGCCCGTCGAGCACGGCTTCCCGGTGCGGATGCTCATCCCGGGCCTCTACGGCTACGTCTCGGCCTGCAAGTGGATGACCGAGATCGAGGCCTCGACCTACGACGCCTTCGACGTCTACTGGACCGCGCGCGACTGGGCGCGGCAGGCGCCGGTCAAGCTCTTCTCCCGGATCGACACCCCGGCCCCGCTGCGCCGCTTCCCGGCCGGCCGCCGGCCGATCGCCGGCGTGGCCTGGGCGCAGACCCGCGGGATCGCCCGGGTCGAGGTCCGCGTCGACGCGGGGGAGTGGCAGGAGGCGCAGCTGTCCCCCCAGGTCGACGCCGACCTCTGGCGCCAGTGGGTGCTGCCCTTCGACTTCGCCCCCGGCTCCTACCAGCTCACCGTCCGCGCCACCGCGGCCGACGGCGAGGTGCAGACCGCGGAGCGCGCCGCCCCCTTCCCCGACGGGGCCAGCGGCCTGCAGTCCATCCGGGTGATCGCGACGTAGCGGTCACGCCCGGCTCCGGCCGGGCGACCGCCCGGACCCCTCCAGACCCGTCTCGGCCCCTGGCCGCAGACGCCTCTCCCGACCCTCCCCGGGCCGGGGGAGACCCCGCAACGACGACCGAGGAGCACCCCGTGAAGAACACCCTGACCCGCGGCATCCTGCTGGCCTCCGCCTCGACCCTCGCGGTCACCCTGAGCGCCTGCGGCTCGACCGACAGCGGCTCGACCGACAGCTCGGCCTCGTCGGACACCAGCAGCTCGGCGGCCAGCAGCTCGGCCGACGACAGCATGGCATCGAGCAGCAGCAGCGCCACGCCGGCCAGCGACGAGCCCTTCGGTGCAGGCTGCGCCGACGTCCCGGCCGACGGTGAGGGCTCCTTCACCGGCATGACCGACGACCCGGTCGCCACCGCCGCCAGCAACAACCCGGTGCTGTCCACGCTGGTCCAGGCCGTCATGCAGGCCAACCTGGTCGACGCCCTGAACAGCACCCAGGACATCACGGTCATCGCCCCGGCCAACCCCGCCTTCGAGGCGATCCCGGCCGACCAGCTGCAGGCGGTGCTCGCGGACAACGCCCAGCTGACCGCGATCCTCACCCACCACGTCATCGAGGGCCGCCTGAGCCCCGACCAGCTCGCCGGCACCCACACCACCCTCGCCGGCGACCAGGTGACCATCGAGGGCTCGGGGGAGGACTTCACCGTGGCCCGGACCGTGACCGGCACCCCGGCCTCGGTCGTCTGCGGCAACGTCCAGACGGCGAACGCCACCGTCTACATCGTCGACCAGGTCCTGGCCCCCGCCACCGCCTGACGAAGGACCCCCTTGCCCCCCACTGCTCGCGAGCTCGCAGCGGGGCCCTGCAAGGGGGCCGCAGGGCGGCACCAGCACCGGCCCGGCTCCCACGGGGGGAGCCGGGCCGGTGGCCTGCGTAGGGTCGGCCGCATGCCGACGGAACCCGTTCCCGCCCGCTCCCCGTCGCCCGGGGCGGGCCCCTGGAACGGGACCGCCCGGCCCGACCGCGACCGCCTGCTCGAGCTGATCGTCGACCTCGCCGTCGTGCACGGGAGGGTGACGCTGTCCTCCGGGCAGGAGGCCGACTGGTACATCGACATGCGCCGGCTGACGCTGCACCACGAGGGCGCGCCGCTGGTCGGCCGGGTGATGCGCCAGCTCACCGGCGACCTGCGCTACGACGTCGTCGGCGGGCTCACCCTGGGCGCCGACCCCGTCGCGGCGGCGATGCTGCACGCCGCGGCCGACGGTGAGGGCTTCCTCGACGCCTGCGTCGTCCGCAAGGCCGGCAAGGCGCACGGCCTGCAGCGCCGCATCGAGGGCCCCGACGTCGCCGGGCGGGCGGTGCTCGTCGTCGACGACGTCTCCACCACCGGCAGCAGCCCCCTGGCCGCCGTGGAGGCCCTGCAGGAGGCCGGCGCGGAGGTGCTCGGGGTCGCCGTGATCGTCGACCGCGGTGGGCGGGCCGCCGTCGAGGCCGCGGGCCTGGAGTACCGCGCCGCCTACGACCTCGCCGACCTCGGCCTGGCCTGACCCCGTCGGTGGTCGTCCCTCGGCGATGACCCCCCGGCGATGACCCCCCGGGCGGTGATCCCCGGCGATGATCAGGTGACCTGATCGTGCAGCGTCCTCCCTCACGTTCCACCGTCGGGTAGGACGCTCGGTGATCAGGTCACCTGATCATCGCGGCCGGGCCTACCGTGGGACGGTGACCGCACTCACCACCGCCTGGGTCGACGAGCTCACCGCCGCGCTCGGCGCGGACAGCGTCCGCACCGACCCCGACGTCACCGCCGCCTACGCCCGCGACCAGGCCGTCCTGGCCGACGCCGGCACCCCGGCCGCGGTGGTCTTCCCCCGCGACACCGCCGACGTCGTCGCGGTCGTGGAGCTGGCCGGCCGGCACGGGATCCCGGTCGTGCCGCGCGGCGCCGGGTCGGGACTGGTGGGCGCGAGCAACGCCGTCGACGGCGGGATCACCATGGTGATGACCCGCATGGACGCCGTCCTGGAGGTGTCGGCGGCCGACCGGCTCGCCGTCGTCCAGCCCGGCGTGGTCAACAAGACGCTGCGCGACGCCGTCGCCGCGGAGGGGCTGTTCTACCCACCGGACCCGGCCAGCTACGACTGGTGCACCCTCGGCGGCAACCTGGCCATGAACTCCGGCGGCCTGTGCTGCGTGAAGTACGGCGTCACCACCGACTACGTGCTCGGCCTGGAGGTCGTGCTCGCCGACGGGCGGGTGCTGCGCACCGGACGCCGCACCGTCAAGGGCGTCGCCGGCTACGACCTCACCCGGCTGTTCGTCGGCTCGGAGGGCACCCTCGGCGTCATCACCGAGGCGACCCTGGCGCTGCGGCCGGCCCCGGCCGACGACCCGGTCACCCTCGTCGCCACCTTCGCCACCAGCGCGCAGACCGGCCAGGTGGTCGAGTCGGTGGTCACCAGCGGCGTGGTGCCCAGCATGCTCGAGGTGATGGACCGCACCTGCATCCGCGCGGTCGACGACCTGCTCCGCGCCGACCTCGACCGCGACGCGCAGGCCCTGTTGGTCGCCCGCTCCGACGCCGGGGGAGCGGCGGGCCTGGCCGAGATCGCCGAGCTGACCCGGCTGTGCGAGGCGGCCGGGGCCGACCTCGTGCACTCCACCCCCGATCCCGCCGAGGGCGACCTGCTGCTCACCGCCCGGCGGATGGCGCTGCCGGCGCTCGAGCGGCTGGGCAACGTGCTGCTCGACGACGTCGCCGTGCCCCGCTCCCGGGTGGCCACCTTCATTGACGGCTGCGACGCGATCTCGACGCAGTCCGACCTGGTCATCGGCGTCATGGGGCACGCCGGCGACGGCAACATGCACCCGACGATCGTCTTCGACGCGGGTGACGACGAGCAGCGCGCGCGGGCGGTGGCCGCGTTCGACGCGATCCTCGAGCTGGGGCTCTCCCTCGGCGGCACGATCACCGGCGAGCACGGCGTCGGCACGCTCAAGGCCGAGTGGCTGGAGCGCGAGGCCGGGCCGGTGTCCCTGGACGTGCAGCGCTCGATCAAACAGGCCCTCGACCCCGCCGGCCTGCTCAACCCCGGGAAGGTGCTCCGCCGCCGCGGCTGAGGCTCCGTCCGGGGCAGCGCCCGCTGTCGGCGCCACCCCGGCAGGTGGGATGCTGACCGGCGACCAGCGCCGATCGACGAGGAGAGCCCGCATGCCCATCGCGACCCCCGAGGTCTACGCCGACATGATCAGCCGGGCGAAGGAGAGCGGCTTCGCCTACCCGGCCATCAACTGCACCTCGTCGGAGACGGTCAACGCGGCGCTGCGCGGGTTCGCCGATGCCGGCAGCGACGGGATCATCCAGTTCTCCACCGGCGGCGCCGAGTTCGGCTCGGGCACCCGGGTCAAGGACATGGTCACCGGCGCCGTCGCGCTGGCCGAGTTCGCCCACGTCGTCGCCGAGAAGTACCCGGTCAACGTGGCGCTGCACACCGACCACTGCCCCAAGGACAAGCTCGACGCCTACGTCCGCCCGCTGATCGCCCTGTCGAAGGACCGGGTCGACGCCGGCCAGGCACCGCTGTTCCAGTCGCACATGTGGGACGGCTCGGCCATCGACCTCGACGAGAACCTGCAGATCGCCGAGGAGCTGATCGGGAAGTGCGCGGCCGCCAAGATCGTCCTCGAGCTGGAGATCGGGGTCGTCGGCGGTGAGGAGGACGGCGTCAGCCACGACATCAACGACAAGCTCTACACCGCGCCCGGCGACTTCGTGGCCACGGCGAAGACCCTCGGCCTGGGTGAGAAGGGCGTCTACCTGCTCGCCGCGACCTTCGGCAACGTGCACGGCGTCTACAAGCCGGGCAACGTCAAGCTGCGCCCGGAGATCCTGCAGCAGGGCCAGGAGGTCGTCGCCTCCGAGCTCGGGCTGGGGGAGGGCGCCAAGCCGTTCAACTTCGTCTTCCACGGCGGCTCGGGCTCCGCGCAGGAGGAGATCCGCGAGGCGCTGTCCTACGGCGTCGTGAAGATGAACGTCGACACCGACACCCAGTACGCCTTCACCCGGCCCATCGCCGGGCACATGTTCTCCAACTACGACGGCGTCCTGAAGGTCGACGGCGACGTCGGCAACAAGAAGACCTACGACCCGCGCACCTACATGAAGCTCGCCGAGACCGGCATGGCCGCGCGCGTCGTCGAGGCCTGCGAGGACCTGCTGTCGGCCGGCCAGTCGCAGGGCGCCTGACCCGTGACGCACTCGCACAACCTGCTCGGCGAGCCGCCGGCCACGCTGCTGCCCGGCGACCCGGAGGCGGAGGCCGCGCTGGCCGCCGGCACCGACCCCGCCGAGGTCGCCGCCGCCCACCCGCGGGCCAGCGCCGCCTGGGCGGCGCTGGCCGAGGCGGCCGTCGAGGGCGGGCGCACCATCGAGGCCTACGCCTACGCCCGCACGGGCTACCACCGCGGTCTCGACGCGCTGCGCAGGAACGGCTGGAAGGGCTACGGCCCGGTGCCGTGGTCGCACGAGCCCAACCGCGGCTTCCTGCGCTGCGTCACCGTCCTGGCCCGCGCCGCGGAGGCGATCGGCGAGGTGGACGAGCAGGAGCGCTGCACCCAGCTGCTCCGCGACTGCGACCCGAGCCTCGCGGCCTGACACGGGCCCGTGCACTCCCACGTGGTGCACGGGTGGTGGACCGTGCCTGGTCAGGGCCACACTCCGTGTTCCCGGGCGTCCGCCCGGCTCTCACCGGAGGTGGCACGTGGCAACACTGCTCTGGATCCTCGCCGTCGTCCTGGTCGTCGCCGGGATCCTCGCGATCGTGCGTCGGCAACTGCTCTGGGGGATCGTGCTGATCATCGTCGGGCTGCTCGTCGGTCCCGGCGGCGTCAGCCTGTTCACCAGGTGACCCCGGCCGGCGCTGGGTGCCCGCACGGACCCGGCGCCGGCCGGAACCCCACCTGTGGATCGGGGGGTGCCGTCCTCAGCGGTCGCCGAGCTCGGGGTGCAGCTCGCGCAGGCGGGCGGTCAGGGCGGTGAGTTCCTCGCCGCCGGCCATGAGCCGGGTGAGGTCGTCGGCGTGGACGTCGGCGCGGGTGAGGTCGCCGGCCACCTGGCCGCGTGCCAGCAGCAGGAAGCGGTCGCCCACCAGGTGCGCGTAGCGCGGGTTGTGCGTCACCAGGACGACGGCGAGGCCCGCGGCCCGCGCGCGCAGCACGGCCTGGCCCACGAGCGTCTGCTGCGCGATCGTCAGGGGCGCGGTCGGCTCGTCGAGCACCAGCGCGCGGGCGCCGAAGTGCAGGGCCCGCGCGATCGCCAGGCTCTGCCGCTCGCCGGCGCGCATCGCGTTGGCCGGCCGGTCGGGGTCGACGCCGGTGACGCCGACCCGCTCCAGCGCCCGCACGGCGGTCTCGCGGGCGGCGTCGACGTCGAGCCGGCGCAGCGGCCACCGCCCGCGGGTCGGCTCCGCGCCCAGGCAGAAGTTGCGCCACACCGACAGCAGCGGTGCCACGGCGAGGTCCTGCCACACCGTGGCGATCCCCGCGGCCCGGGCGGCGCGGGGGCTGCCGAAGCGCACCGGGACGCCGTCGAGCAGCAGCTCACCCTCGTCGTGCCGCGCCAGCCCGGACAGCACCGACACCAGCGTCGACTTGCCCGAGCCGTTCTCCCCGAGCACGCAGGTGATCCGGCCCCCGTGCAGCGCGACGCCGACCCGGTCGAGCGCGGCCACGCTGCCGAAGCGGACGGTCAGCCCGCGCAGCTCCAGCACCGGCGGCACCCCGGCCGCGCTCACGAGCGCGGTGCGGCCCGCAGCCGGCCGCGCACCACCCCTCCGACCAGCAGCGCGACGAGCAGGAAGACGCCGAGCAGCGCCTGCGACCAGCGCGGGTCCCAGCCGGCGAGCTCCACGCCCCGGCGCGCCACCGCGTACAGCAGCGCACCGATCGCGGCGCCGGCCATCGAGCCGTAGCCGCCGGTCAGCAGGCACCCGCCGAGGACGGCGACCACCACGAAGTCGATCGCCGTCACGAGCGCGGGTGTGGCTGCCACGCTCGCCGTCGACACCAGGGTCAGCGTGCCGAGCAGCCACGCGGCGAAGGCGGTCAGCGCGTACAGCACCAGCGTCGTCCGGTGCACGGGCACGCCCAGCTCGCGAGCGGCCCGGCGGGACCCGCCCATCGACAGGACCTCGTTGCCGAAGCGGGTCCGCCACAGCAGCCAGCCGGCGACCGCGGTCAGCGCGACCCACCACAGCAGCGAGACGGAGAAGACGCCGTCGCCGACCTCCGCCGTCGACCCGAACAGCGCCGAGGCCGAGGACCAGCCGCGCGCCTCGTCCAGCCCGCTGATCCGCGGCGCGCCGGCCACCAGCGGCAGCCCGGCCACGGTGACGCCCTGCAGGACCAGTGCCGTGGCGAGGGTGACCAGGAAGCTGGGCAGGCCGGTGCGGACGACGAGCCACCCGTTGAGCAGGCCGACCGCGAGCGCGGCGGCCAGCGACGCGGTGAGCGCCGGCCACACGCCCCACTCGGCCGGCCCGACCAGCACCCCGGTGAGGACGGCGCTGGACACGGTGAGCGTGCCGATCGAGACGTCGAAGTGCCCACCCACCAGCAGCAGCCCCACGGCCACCCCGCCGATGCCCAGCAGTGCGGCGGTGTCCAGGACCGCGGCCAGGCCGCCCACGGTGAGCAGGTCGGGCACCCGCAGTCCGAAGAGGACGACCACGACCGCCAGTCCCAGCGCCGCGGCCAGGCTGGGCCGGGCCAGCACCCGGTCGGGCAGCCGGCGCCGCGGCGGCGCCGGACGACGGGAGAGGGGCAGGCGGTCGGCGCTCACCGGCACGGCACCCCGGGCGCGGGCGGGAACGGGCGCAGGGGGACCTCCTCGGCTCGGGACCCCAGTCTCCACGACGCCCGCGCGCGCCCCCGGACGCGGCACGCTGCCGGGCCGTGGCTCAGGGGGCCAGCCGCCAGCGCACCCGGTCGTCGGCGTACCAGGTCCAGCGCGTGACCGGCCGGGGGTGCGGGACGCCGTCACAGGTGACCCGGGCCGGGTCGCTGGCCAGCTGCAGCGCCCGGCCGGTGCTGCGCCGCGGTGGCCGCAGGAGCTGCGGGGAGACGGCGACGCGGATGGTGTCGACCGCCCGCCAGTCGGGCCGGACGTCGATCCGCGCGACGAGGCCGTCGGCCACGCGGGCGTCGTCGTGGTGGGCCTGGACGCCGAGCCGCGCGGCCAGCCCCAGCCGGCCCTGCTCGGCCGCCTCGTAGCGCCCGTGCTGCAGCAGCACCCCGCCGTGGTCGTCGCGGACCAGCGTCAGCTCCCGCTCGCTGCCAGTGCCGACGCCGAGGTCGCGGGCCAGCCCCCGGGACGAGCTGTCGTCGGCGGGCTCCCACGACACGGGCACCTCGGCGGTCCGACCGGCGCGGTGCAGGGCGGCGAGCACCGCCGCGAGCGCCGGCACCGGCCCGCGCACCAGCAGCGCCCCGGCTCCGGCCGCCTCCGCGACCGCTGCCCGCTCGGGTGCCTGACCCGGCTCGAGACCGCGCAGGTCGAACTCGACGAGGGACATGCCGATACCCTGCCACCTGCCAGCCGGTCGACCGCCGGTGACGAGTCCTGAGGGGGACGACAGCGAGATGCCGGCAGTCGTGCTGATCGGCGCCCAGTGGGGCGACGAGGGCAAGGGCAAGGCCACCGACCTCCTCGGGGGCCGGGTGCCCTACGTGGTCCGCTACCAGGGCGGCAACAACGCCGGGCACACGGTGATCACGCCCGACGGGGAGCGCTACGCCCTGCACCTGATCCCCTCGGGGATCCTCACGCCGGGCTGCACGCCGGTCATCGGCAACGGCGTCGTCGTCGACCCGCAGGTGCTCATCGGTGAGCTGGCCGGGCTGGAGGAGCGCGGCGTCGACACCTCGCGGCTGGTGCTCTCGGCCGACGCGCACCTGATCATGCCGCACCACCGGGCGCTGGACCGGGTCACCGAGCGGTTCCTCGGCAAGCGCCGCATCGGCACCACCGGCCGCGGCATCGGCCCGGCCTACGGCGACAAGGTCGCGCGCACCGGCATCCGGGTGGCCGACCTGCTCGACCTGTCGATCCTGCGCCAGAAGCTCGAGGGCACGCTCCAGGAGAAGAACCAGGTCCTGGTCAAGGTCTACAACCGCAAGGCCATCGACGTCGACGAGGTGGTCGAGGAGTATGCCGGCTACGCCGAGCAGCTCCGGGGTCGCATCGCCGACACGCGCCTGCTGCTGGGCCGCGCCCTCGACGCCGGCGAGTGGGTGCTGCTGGAGGGCTCGCAGGGCACCCTGCTCGACGTCGACCACGGCACCTATCCGTTCGTCACGTCGTCCAACCCGACCGCCGGCGGCGCCGCGACCGGCAGCGGGATCGGTCCCACCCGCATCTCCCGGGTCGTGGGGATCCTCAAGGCCTACACGACCCGGGTCGGCTCGGGCCCGTTCCCGACCGAGCTGCACGACCAGTGGGGCGAGTACCTGCGCAAGCAGGGCGGCGAGGTCGGCGTGACGACCGGCCGCGACCGGCGCTGCGGCTGGTTCGACGCCGTCGTCGCCCGCTACGCCAGCCGGGTCAACGGGATCACCGACTACTTCCTCACCAAGCTCGACGTGCTCTCCGGCCTGGAGACGGTGCCGATCTGCGTGGCCTACGACGTCGACGGCGTCCGGCACGAGGAGATGCCGATGACGCAGACGGACTTCCACCACGCGACGCCGGTGTACGAGGAGCTGCCGGGCTGGTTCGAGGACATCCGGCACTGCCGGTCCTTCGACGAGCTGCCGCCCAACGCCCAGGCCTACGTGCGCCGGGTCGAGGAGCTCTCCGGCGCGCGGGTCAGCGTGGTCGGCGTGGGCCCCGGGCGCCAGGAGAACGTCGTCGTCCACGACCTGCTCGGCTGAGCGCGACGATCAGGTGACCTGATCGTGCAGCGTCCTCCCTCACGTCCCACCGTCAGGTAGGACGCTCGACGATCAGGTCACCTGATCACCGCGCGGCGTCCACACCTCAGGCGGCGCGGCTGGTGGTGGCCGGCTGCTCGAGCTCGGCGCGGGCGGCGACGACCACGTCGGGGTTGTCGGTGATGACGCCGTCGACGCCGAGCGCCAGCAGCAGCCGGGCCTCGCCGCGGGCGTCGCCGGTCGCGGCCGGGTCGGTGCCGATCCGCAGGTGCCGCGGCAGGAAGGCGTTCTCCGCCGCGAGCGTCCACGGGACGACGAACAGGCCGGCGTGGTGGGCGCGGGTCACGAGGTCGGAGACGCCGGTCAGCGCCCCGTCGTCGTCGCGCAGCAGGATCCGGTCGCGGCTGGGCGCGATGCCCTGCGCGTAGGTGGACACCGCCCGCAGGCCGGCGTTGGTGAGCAGCGCGTCGTCGGTCGGGGCGACGTCGACCAGCTGCAGCATCCGCGGGCCGCCGTCGCCGAGGTCGGCGCGCAGCCGGCGCAGGGCGCCGGCGTCGAAGGACTGCAGGACGACGGTGCCGTCGGACGTGGCGGCGTCGAGACGGCGCAGCTCGGCGGCGACCAGCTCGGTCATCGGCTGGCCGCGCTGGGCCGACCAGCTCGGCTTCTTCAGCTCGGCCAGCACCCGGACCCGCCGCTGGGGGGTGGACCGGCGGCGGGCCAGCTCCACGACCTCCTCGAGCGTGAGGACCCCGAACTGGCCGTCGTAGGCGGTGTTGAGCGGTCGCAGCTCCGGCATCCGCTCGACGGCGCGCAGGGAGCGCAGCTCCGCGAGCGTGAAGTCCTCGGCGAACCAGCCGGTCTTGCGCTTGCGGCCCACCCGGCGGGTGGTGCGGCGGTCGGCGAACTCGGGCCGCTCGGCGACGTCGGTGCTGCGCGAGAGCTCGTTCTCGTGCCGCGCGATCAGGACGCCGTCCCTGCTGACGACGAGGTCGGGCTCGATCAGGTCGGCGCCCATGTCGATGGCCAGCTCGTAGCTGGCGGTCGTGTGCTCGGGGCGGTACGCGCAGGCACCACGGTGCCCGACGACGACGGCGCGGGGGAGGCGGGCCACTGCGGGAGTCGCGAGCGACTCGATCGCGTGCATGACATCCAGGACACCCCAGCCAGGTTGCGCGGAGGCGAACGACGCGGGGCGAGTCGTGCCAAAACGAGGCGACGTGCCGCTGACCTGCGGGCCATCATCCGGGGTGTGGCGCATGTCTCACACATCGGCGGGTCACCCCCGTCACAGGAGTCCCTGCCGACGGGGACCCGACTCGCCCGGGTGACCCGGGTCGACCGCGGCCGGCTGACCGTCCTGACCGCCGACGGGGAACGGCGGGTGCACCCCGCGGCCGCGCTGCACGACCCCGACGGCGTCGACGCGCCCGCGGTGGGGGACTGGGTGGCCCTGCGGGGCGAGCTCGCCGTCGCGCTGCTGCCCCGCCGCTCGGCGTTCACCCGCACCGTCGCGGGGCGCACGTCGGCCGCCCAGGTCGTGGCCGCCAACATCGACACCGTGCTCGTCGTCGACGCGCTCGCCGGCCCGACGCGAGCCCGCCGGGTCGAGCGCTACCTGGCGGTGGCGTGGTCGAGCGGGGCCACGCCGGTCGTCGTCCTCACCAAGGCCGACCTGTGCGACGACGTCCCGGCCGCGGTGGCGGAGGTCGCCGAGGAGGCGATCGGCGTCGAGGTGCTGGCGGTCAGCGTGCGCACCGGTGAGGGCGTGGACGCGGTGCGGGCGCTGGTCGGGCCCGGGCAGACGGCGGCGATGGTCGGCCCGTCCGGCGTCGGGAAGTCCTCCCTGGCCAATGCGCTCGCCGGCCGGATCGTGGCGCCCACCCGGGAGGTGCGGGAGGCCGACGGGCGCGGCCGGCACACCACCACGGCGCGCGAGCTGCACGTGCTGCCCGGCGGCGGCCTGCTGGTCGACACCCCCGGCATGCGCGAGCTCGGCCTCTACGACGACGAGGGCGTCGACACCGCCTACGCCGACGTCGCCGCGCTGGCCGCCGGCTGCCGGTTCCGCGACTGCGCCCACCGCACCGAGCCCGGCTGCGCCGTCGCCGCGGCGATCGACGACGGCCGGCTCGACCCCGGCCGCCTGCTCGGCTGGCGCAAGCTGCAGGCCGAGGCGCACCGCCAGCTCCTGCGCGCCGACGCCCGCGCCCGGGCCGCCGAGCACGCCCGGGTCAAGGCGCTGCACCGCGCGCAGCGGGCGCAACCGAACCGGCTGCGGTAGCCCTCTCCCCGCTCTGCCGGCCGCCGCGCCGCCGCCTGGGTAGCGTCGCCCCGTGCGCGTGCTCGTGATCGGCTCCGGTGCCCGGGAGCACGCCCTGTGCGTCGCTCTGTCCTCCGACCCCGCGGTCACCGCGCTGGCCTGCGCGCCGGGCAACGCCGGCACGCGCGCGCTCGCCGAGCCCGCAGCGGTCGACGTCGCCGACCCGGTCGCGGTCGCGGCGCTGGCCACCGGCTGGGGTGCCGACCTGGTCGTCGTCGGGCCGGAGGTCCCGCTGGTGGCCGGGGCCGCCGACGCGGTCCGCGACGCCGGGATCGCCTGCTTCGGGCCGTCGGAGCAGGCCGCGCAGATCGAGGGCAGCAAGTCCTTCGCCAAGCACGTGATGGCCGCCGCCGGCGTCCCGACCGCGCGGTCGTGGCCGGTCGGCGGCCCCGCCGAGCTGGAGACCGCGCTCGACGAGGCCGGCCCGCCGTACGTGGTCAAGGACGACGGGCTGGCCGCCGGCAAGGGCGTCGTCGTCACCCCCGACCGGGACGCCGCGGTGGCCCACGGGCACCGCGTGCTCGAGGCCGGGGGCGCGGTGCTGGTGGAGGAGTACCTCGACGGGCCGGAGGTGTCGCTGTTCGCCGTCACCGACGGGACGACGGTGCTGCCGCTGCTGCCCGCGCAGGACGCCAAGCGCCGCGACGACGGCGACGCCGGCCCGAACACCGGCGGGATGGGGGCCTACGCGCCGCTGCCGTGGGCGCCGTCCGGGCTGGTCGACGAGGTGCTGGCCACGGTGCTGCAGCCGGCCGTCGACGAGATGCGCCGTCGCGGCGAGCCGTTCTCCGGGCTGCTGTACGCCGGGCTGGCGCTGACCGCGGGCGGCGTGCGGGTGGTCGAGTTCAACGCGCGCTTCGGCGACCCCGAGACCGAGGTGGTGCTGCCGCTGCTGGAGACGCCGCTGGCCGGCCTGCTGCACGCCGCGGCCACCGGCACGCTCGCCGACCACCCGCCGCTGCGCTGGCGGTCCGGTGCCGCCGTCACGGTCGTGGTGGCCGCGGCCGGCTACCCGGAGCGGCCGCGCACCGGCGACCCGGTCACCGGCGCCGACGGCGAGGGTGTGCTGCACGCTGGCACCGTGGTGGACGCCGAGGGGACGGTCCGCTCGGCCGGCGGGCGGGTGCTCGCGGTGACCGCCACCGGCGCCGACCTCGCCGCCGCCCGGCAGGCCGCCTACGAGCGGGTGGCCGCCGTCCGGCTGGCCGGGGCGCACTGGCGCAGCGACATCGCGCTGGCTGCCGTCGAGGGCCGGATCGCCGTCCCCGGCACCTAGCGGCTCCTCCCGCACGCCAGCGCGTCCTCCCGCACCGCAGCGCGTCCTCCCTCACGGTGGGCGGTGAGGGAGGACGCGCCACGATCAGGTCACCTGATCGTGGCCGTCCCTCAGGTGCGGACCCCGACGGCCGGGCGGGCGCGCTCGGGCCGCGGCTCGGGCGGCCGCGGGCCGTCGTGCCGGCGGGACAGGTACGTGCCGGCCACGTTGGCGCAGGCCACCACCGGCACCGCGATCAGCGCGCCGAAGATGCCGGCGACCAGCAGGCCGGCCGCGATGGCGAGGACGACGGCCAGCGGGTGCACGTGCACCGCCTTGCCGAGCAGGAGCGGCTGCAGCACGTGCCCCTCCAGCTGCATGACCAGCACGACGATCGCCAGGGCGATCAGCGCCTTGATCGGGCCGACCGCCACGAGCGCGACCAGCACGGCCACCGACCCGGCGAGGAACGACCCGATGATCGGGATGAACGCGCCGAGGAACACCAGTGCGGCGAGCGGGACCACCAGCGGCACACCGAGGACGGCCAGCCCGATGCCGATGCCGACGGCGTCGACGAGGGCGACGGCGACGGTCGCGCGGACGTAGGAGATGAGCGTGCGCCACGAGCGGCGGGCGGCCTCGTCGAGGTAGGCGCGGGAGTCCCGGGGGAAGAGGCCGACCAGCCACAGCCAGATGGACCGGCCGTCCTTGAGGAAGAAGAACAGCGTGAACAGCGCCAGGGCCACGCCGGTGAAGACCTCGCCGACGGTCGCGGCCGTGGTGATCGCGCCGGAGGCCAGCTCCTCCTGGTTGCCGGCGACGAAGTCCTGGAAGGAGGTCAGGGCCTCGTCGATCTGCCGCTGGCTGACCGGGAAGGTCTCGACGACGAAGTCGCGGATCTGGTCGAGGCCCTGGGTGACCTGGTCGGCGAGGTCGGTGAAGCCGGCGGTGACCTGCTGCACGACGAGCGTGATGATCCCGGCGACCACCCCGAGCCCCACGAGCAGCATCACCAGCGCCGCCAGCGAGCGCGGCCAGCCGTGCCGGATCAGCGCCGCCGCGCCCGGCTGCAGCAGCGCGGCCAGCAGCAGCGCCACCATGACCGGGACGAGGACCACGGCCACGTAGGCCGCCACGTAGAGCAGCACGTACAGGCCGGCGAGGACGGCGATCATGCGCCACGACCAGGACGCCGCCGTCCGCAGCCCGCTGGGCACCGCGGCGTCGCCGTGCGGCACGTCCCGGCCGGGGCCGAGCAGCCGGCGGCCGCGCTCGGCGGGGCGGTGCGGCCGGCCGCCCTCGGGCGGGCCGCTGACCCCGCCGGGCCCGAGCGGGCCGTCGAGGTCGGGGGCGTCGGGCGCGGGGCTGCCCAGGGGCGCGTCGTCGTCACCGCCGCTGTCACCGCCGTTGCCGCCGCTGTCGCCGTTGCCGGCGCCGCCGCCGTCGTCGGCCGTCGTCCACGGCTCGTCGTCGCGGACGAGGATCGCCCGGTCGTCGTCGCGCTCCGGCCAGGCGTGCGGGTCCCGCTCGGCCGCGGTGCGGATCTGCTCGCGCGCCCGGGCGACCAGGTGGGTGGCCCGTCGCAGCATCGCCGGTCCTTCCGCGGGGTGAGGTGGGGCCCGTTCTCGATCACGCTAGCCCTGCGGGAGGATGCGCACGTGCTTCGACGAGCTGACCGGGTGCGGGCGGTACCCGCGTGATCGACCGCTACACGCTCCCCGAGATGGGCCGGGTCTGGAGCGACGAGCACAAGTACGAGCTCTGGTGCCGGGTGGAGACCCTCGTGCTGGAGGCGCACGCGGCGGCCGGGCGGGTGCCGGCCGACGTCGTCGAGCCGGTGCGCAACGCCCCGCCACCGACCGCCGCGCGGGTGGCCGAGATCGAGGAGACGACGCAGCACGACGTCATCGCCTTCCTCACCGCGTGGGCCGACAACACCGAGCCCCGCTCGGCCGCCGCGTACGTGCACCACGGCATGACGTCGTCGGACCTGCTCGACACCGCGCTGGCCGTCCAGCTCACCGAGGCCACCGACGTGCTGCTGGCCAAGGCCGACCGGCTGGTCGCCGTGCTGCGCGACCACGGGCTGGCCCACCGCGACACCATCAAGGTCGGCCGCACCCACGGCGTGCACGCCGAGCCCGACGTGTGGGGCCACCGGGTCGCCGACCTGGCCTTCGCGATGGCGCGCTCCCGCGACCGGCTGAAGGCGGCCCGGGAGCGGGTCGGCGTCGTCGCCATCTCCGGCGCCGTCGGCACGTACTCGCTGATCGACCCCTCGGTGGAGGTCGCCGTCGCACAGGCGCTGGACCTCGCGCCCGCCGACGCGTCCACCCAGGTGGTCATCCGCGACTCGATCAGCGAGTGGGTCGCGGCCCTCGCGGTGATCGCGACCGTCTGCGAGGCCGTGGCGCTGGAGGTGCGGCACGGGCAGCGCACCGAGGTGCGGGAGCTGTCGGAGGCCTTCGGCTCCGGCCAGAAGGGCTCCAGCGCGATGCCGCACAAGAAGAACCCGATCCGCTCGGAGCGCATCGCCGGGCTCGCGCGGGTGGTGCGCGCCGCCGTCGTCCCGGTGATGGAGGGCATCCCGCTGTGGCACGAGCGCGACATCTCGCACTCGTCCACCGAGCGGGTCTTCCTGCCCGACGCCGCGATCACCACCGACTACCTGCTGCACCTGACCACCGGGCTGGTCTCCGGCCTGGTCGTGGACGCCGAGCGGATGCGGGCCAACCTCGAGTCGACCGGCGGGCTGATCTACACCTCCGCCGTGCTGCTGGAGCTCGTCGAGGGCGGCCTGTCGCGCGAGGACGCCTACGCGCTGGTGCAGTCGGCGGCGATGGAGACGTGGAACACCGGGACGCCGTTCCGGTCGACGCTGCGGGCCCGCGCGGACGCCTCCGGGGTGACGCTGGACGAGGCCCGGCTCGACGAGATCTGCCGGCCCGAGGGGTACGTGCGCCGGCTGGGCCCGCTGTTCGACCGGCTCGCGGCGCTGACCTGATGCCCGACCTGCCCCTCGTCGCGCGCGGCAAGGTCCGCGAGGTCTACGACGCCGGCGCCGACCGCCTCCTGCTGGTCGCCTCGGACCGCATCTCGGCCTACGACCACGTGCTGCCCACGCCGATCCCGGACAAGGGGCGGGTGCTCACCCAGCTGTCGGTGTGGTGGTTCGCGCAGCTGACGCCGGTGCTGTCGTCGTTCGGGGCCTCGCACCACCTGCTGTCGGCGACCGACGTGCCGGCCGACGTGGCGGGCCGGGCGATGCTGGTGCGGCGGCTGGAGATGCTGCCGGTGGAGTGCGTGGCCCGCGGCTACCTGTCGGGCTCGGGGACGGCGGAGTACCGGCGCACCGGGTCGATCGTCGACGTCGTCCTGCCGGCGGGCCTCGTCGAGGGCTCGCGGCTGCCGGAGCCGGTGTTCACGCCCTCGACCAAGGCCGCCGTCGGGGACCACGACGAGGCGATCCCCTTCGCGCGCGTGGTCGACCTGGTGGGTGCCGCGCGGGCCGAGGAGCTGCGCGAGCTGACACTCGCCCTGTACCGGCGGGGGGCCGAGATCGCGGCTGACGCGGGCATCGTGCTGGCCGACACGAAGGTCGAGTTCGGACTCACCGCGGACGGCGGCCTGGTGCTCGGCGACGAGGTGCTCACGCCGGACTCCTCCCGCTTCTGGCCGGCGTCGTCGTGGTCCCCGGGCGCGGCGCAGCCCTCGTTCGACAAGCAGTACGTCCGCGACTGGCTGACGTCGTCGGGGTGGGACCGTGTCTCCCCGCCGCCGGAGCTGCCGGACGACGTCGTCGAGGCCACCCGCGCGCGCTACGTCGCCGCCTACGAGCAGCTGACCGGCGCGACCTTCCGGTGATGCGCACGCGGGCCGGGATCTCCCACCGCTCCGGCGGGTCGGGCGGGGACCTGCTCCTGCTGCTGCACGGGCTGGGCGCCACCGGAGCGGTGTGGGACCGGCTGCTGCCGCTGGTCGAGCGCGACTGGCCCGGCTCCTGGGCGGTGCCCGACCTGCGCGGGCACGGCCGGTCGGTGGCCGAGCCGCCCTACGGCTACGCGGTGCACGCCGCGGACGTGGCGTCCCTGGCCGCCGGTGCCTCCCGGGTGACCGTGCTGGGCCACTCCTTCGGCGGTGTGGTCGGCGCGGTCCTCGCCGGTGGCTGGTACGGCGTCGAGGTGGCCCGGGTCGTCGCGCTCGGCGTGAAGATCGACTGGACGCCCGAGGAGGAGGCGGGTGCCCGCCGGATGGCCGCCCGCCCGCCGCAGGTGTTCCCCACCGCCGCCGAGGCCGCCGAGCGGCACCTCCGGCTGGCCGGCCTGACGGGGCTCGTGGACCCGTCCTCCGGGGTGGCGCTCGCCGGCGTCCGGGAGACGTCCGGTGGCTTCACCCCGGCGCTGGACCCGCGGGCGTTCGGTGCCGTCGGCCCGTCGGTGGAGGAGGTGCTGCGGCGGGCCGCCGCACCGCTGCGGCTGGCGGCGGGTGCAGCGGACCCGATGGTGGGCCTCGCTGCGATGCGCCGGGTCGACCCCGACGCGGTGCTGGTCGAGGGCGCCGGGCACAACGCCCACTGGGAGGCCCCGGACGCCGTCTGGTCCCTGCTGCGCGCCTGACCCCCGGTTCGCCGAGATCGCGTGATCTCGCATCGTCCAGGCCGCTCTGGGCTGCGAGATCACGCGATCTCGACGGGGCTGTGGACAGCGGGAGCGAGCGACCCGCCGAGCCCGGCACGGTGCCCGCATGCAGCGCCGACCCCGGATCCACATCACTGGCCCCCTCACCCGGACCGCAGCGCGCGCCGCAGGGCTCAACGACCGGCACCTGCAGCAGCCGGGCGTGCTCCACCTCTCGCGGGACACCTACCTGCCGGTGTCGATGGCCGGTGACGCGCGCGCCCGACTGGCTGCCGTGCTGTTGACCGCGCCGCCCGGGGCGGTCGCCAGCCACCGCACCGCAGCCGCCCTGTGGGGTGTCGAGATCCCGCTGCAGGACCGCGGCGACCACCGGGTGGACGTCACCGTGCCGGCCACCGGGCGGGCGGAGAGCCGGCGCGACCGTCGCATCCACCGCCTCGCGCTGGAGGACGATGAGGTCCTCCGGCACGAGGGGATGCCCGTCACCACGCCGGCGCGTACATGGCGGGACCTCGCGGGCGTCCTCCAGCCCGCGGCCCTGCTCGCCGTCACCGACCAGATGCTCCGCCGCTCCGTCCCACGGGCAGCCCTGGAACGGCAGCTGGCCCGCCGACCGGCCGGTCGCGGCTGCGCACGGGCGCGGGAGGTGCTGCCGATCGCGGACTCCCGCGCCGAGTCACCGATGGAGTCCGTGCTGCGCTGGGTGGTGCACGAGGCGCGCCTGCCCGCGCCCGAGCTGCAGCACGTCGTCCGGGACGGAGCCGGCGGGTTCCTCGGCAGAGCGGATCTCGCCTGGCCGGATCGGCGGGTCCTCGTCGAGTTCGACGGCGACGTCCATCGCGAGCGGGACGTCTTCGTCGAGGACCTGCGTCGTCAGAACCGGCTGGTCGCGGCCGGCTGGACCGTGCTGCGCTTCACCTCGGCTGACGTGCTCGGACGTCCGGACGAGGTGGCGGCGGAGATCCGCCGCGCCCTCCGGTGACGAGATCCCGTGATCTCGCACACCCGGCCCGCGTCGAGCATGCGAGATCACGGGATCTCGACCGACGGGAGAGGGCGGGACCCGGCGACCCGCGGGCCGGTCAGTGGCCCGCGCCACCCCGGTACCCTCGGCGGCGTGCCGCAGGTGGTCGTCGACGTCGTCCTCAAGCCGGAGATCTCCGACCCGCAGGGGCAGGCGGTGCTCGGCGCGCTCGGCCGGCTGGGGCACACCCAGGTGACCGGCGTCCGCCAGGGCAAGCACTTCGTCCTCGACGTCGACGGCACCCCCGACGAGGCCGAGCTGCGGCAGATCGCCGAGACGCTGCTCGCGAACCCGGTCATCGAGGACGTCGAGCTGCACCTCACCACCGACTGAGAGGGACCACCGTGCGCATCGGTGTCATCACCTTCCCGGGCTCCCTGGACGACGTCGACGCCGCCCGTGCCGTGCGCCTGGCCGGGGCCGAGCCGGTCGCCCTCTGGCACGCCGAGCACGACCTGCGCGACGTCGACGCCGTCGTCCTGCCCGGCGGCTTCTCCTACGGCGACTACCTGCGCGCCGGCGCCATCGCCGCCCGGGCGCCGATGATGCGCGACGTCGTCGACCGGGCGCGCCAGGGCATGCCCGTCCTCGGCATCTGCAACGGCTTCCAGGTGCTGTGCGAGGCGGGCCTGCTGCCGGGCGCGCTCACCCGCAACAGCCACCTGCACTTCCGCAACCGCGACCAGCGCCTGCGCATCGAGCGGGCCGACACCGCCTGGACGTCGGACTACGCGCAGGGCCAGGAGGTCGTCGTCCCGGTGAAGAACGGCGAGGGCCGCTACGTCGCCGCCCCGGCCGATCTGGACCGGCTCGAGGGCGAGGGCCGGGTCGCCGTCCGCTACGTCGGCGGCAACCCCAACGGCAGCCTGCGCGACATCGCCGGCGTCACCAGCGCGGACGGCCGGGTGGTCGGGCTGATGCCGCACCCCGAGCACGCCGTCGAGGACCTCACCGGCCCGGGCACCGACGGGCTCGGGTTCTTCACCAGCGTCCTGAAGGCGGTCGTGGCAGCGTGACCGAGTCGGCCACCGCGGGGCTCTCCGACCTCGACACCGGGCCCGGCCCGCTGTCGCACCGGCTCGACACCGTCGACCTCGCCGCGAGCACCTCCGACGTCGAACAGCCCTACGCCGAGCTGGGCCTCAAGAGCGACGAGTACGCCCGCATCCGCGACATCCTCGGCCGCCGGCCCACCACCGCCGAACTGGCCATGTACTCGGTGATGTGGAGCGAGCACTGCTCCTACAAGAGCTCGAAGGTGCACCTGCGCCGCTTCGGGGACCTGCCGCGCAGCGAGGCGCTGCTGGTGGGCATCGGCGAGAACGCCGGCGTGGTCGACGTCGGCGACGGCTACGCGGTCACCTTCAAGGTCGAGTCGCACAACCACCCGAGCTACGTCGAGCCCTACCAGGGCGCGGCCACCGGGGTGGGCGGCATCGTCCGCGACATCCTCACCATGGGCGCCCGCCCGGTGGCGGTCATGGACTCGCTGCGCTTCGGCCGCGCCGACGCCCCCGACACCGCCCGCGTGCTGCCCGGCGTCGTCGCCGGGGTCGGCGGCTACGGCAACTGCCTGGGGCTGCCCAACGTCGGCGGCGAGCTGCTCTTCGACGAGTGCTACGCCGGCAACCCGCTGGTCAACGCGCTGTGCGTCGGTGTCATGCGGCACGAGGACGTGCGGCTGGCCAAGGCCGAGGGCGCCGGCAACAAGGTCGTGCTCTTCGGCGCCCGCACCGGCGGTGACGGCATCGGCGGTGTGAGCGTGCTGGCCAGCGAGACCTTCGACCAGGAGGGCCCGGCCAAGCGCCCGAGCGTGCAGGTCGGCGACCCGTTCACCGAGAAGCTGCTCATCGAGGCGTGCCTGGAGATCTTCGCCGCCGACCTGGTCACCGGGATCCAGGACCTCGGCGGCGCCGGCCTGTCCTGCGCGACGAGCGAGCTGGCCAGCGCCGGCACCGGCGGCATGCACGTCGACCTCGACGCCGTCCCGCTGCGCGACTCCACGCTGACGCCGGCCGAGATCCTGATGAGCGAGTCGCAGGAGCGCATGTGCGCGATCGTCGAGCCGGGCAAGGTGGAGCAGTTCCTCGCCGTGTGCCGGAAGTGGGACGTGCTGGCCACCGTCATCGGCGAGGTCACCGACGGCGACCGGCTGACCGTCGACTGGCACGGCGAGCGGATCGTCGACGTCCCGCCGCGTACGGTCGCGCACGAGGGCCCGGTGTACGAGCGGCCGATGCAGCGCCCCGCCGACCTCGACGACCTGCGGGCCGACGACCCAGCCGCGCTGCCCCGCCCGGCGACGCCGGAGGAGCTCACCGCGCACTGGCTGGCCGTCGTCGCCAGCCCCGACGGCGCGGACAAGACGTGGGTCACCGAGCAGTACGACCGCTACGTGCGCGGAAACACCGTGCTCGCCCAGCCCGACGACGCCGGCCTGGTCCGCATCGACGAGGACTCGCACCGCGGCATCGCGCTGGCCCTCGACGGCAACGCCCGCTTCGCCCGGCTCGACCCCTACACCGGCGCGCAGCTCAACCTCGCCGAGGCCTACCGCAACGTGGCGGTCAGCGGCGCACGCCCGCTGGCGGTCACCAACTGCCTCAACTTCGGCTCCCCGGAGGAGCCGGAGGTCATGTGGCAGTTCTCCGAGGCCGTCCGGGGCCTGGCCGACGCCTGCCGCGACCTGGGCCTGCCGGTCACCGGCGGCAACGTGAGCCTCTACAACCAGACCGGCGACGTCGCGATCAACCCCACCCCGGTCATCGGCGTGCTGGGCGTGCACGACGACGTCCGCACGCGGGTGTCCACCGGTTGGCGAGGCGACGGCGAGACGGTGCTGCTGCTGGGCGAGACGCGGCCGGAGTTCGGCGGCTCGGCCTGGGCGAGCGTCGTGCACGGCCACCTCGGCGGCCGCCCGCCGGCGGTCGACCTCGAGGCGGAGCGGTCGCTCGCCGAGCTGCTGGGGGCGCTGGGCCGCGAGGGCCTGGTCACCTCCGCCCACGACCTCGCCGACGGCGGCCTGGCGCAGGCGCTGGCCGAGTCGGCGCTGCGCCACGGCACCGGGGCGCGGCTGCGACTCGGCGACGACGCGTTCACCGCGCTGTTCAGCGAGTCCGCCGCCCGCGCCGTCGTCACGACCACCGACCCCGAGGGGGTGCGCACCACGGCCGAGTGGGCCGGCGTCGCCGTCACCGAGCTGGGGACGACGGGCGGGGACGCGCTCGCCGTCGAGGGCGTGGCCGACATCCCGCTGGCGGAGCTGCGCGCCGCGTGGACGGCGACGCTGCCGGCTCTGTTCGGGACGCCGGAGGCCGCGGTGGGCACGGTCCCCTCGGGCGCGGTCCCGACCAGCTGACCGTGCCGGCCGCACCGATCCCCGCCGGGGAGCTGCGGGCCGCCGTCGACGCCGTCCGCCCGTGGCTGGCGGGGGAGGCCGAGCAGCCGCCCCGGTCGGTGCTCGGCGCCGCGGTGAAGACCAGCACCCGCTGGCTGGCCCAGCAGGTGCCCGGACGGTCGGTGGAGCTGCGGGTGCCGCCGCACGTCGCCGTCCAGCTGGTGCCCGGGCCCCGGCACACCCGCGGCACGCCGCCCAACGTCGTCGAGACCGATGCGGCGACCTGGCTGCGGCTGGCCACCGGCGAGCTCGGCTGGGCCGAGGCCGTCGCCGAGGGGAGGGTCAGCGCCAGCGGCAACCGCGCCGACCTGTCCGCGCACCTCCCCCTGCGGCCTCTGGGCCGCGGCACGTGACGGGGCCCGGCGTGCGTCGCGGGTGGACCCGGCGCGGGGCCCGGAGGGTCCCCGGCGGGGACACGGGGTGGGCTCCGTACAGCAGGGGGACGGCACCTGGCCGCGGTGTCGTCCGGTAGGACGACGGACAGCACAGCGCCCCCGCCCGGAGGACCGGGCGGGGGCGCGGTGGCGTGTGGTGCGGGTCAGCCGCCGAACAGGGCGCTGGCTGCCTTGACCGTGTTGTACAGCCCGTAGAGCAGGGGGACGCCCACCAGGGCCCAGGCGACGGCGATCAGCCCCACCGGGGTGTGCGTGGGCGTGCGGTCGTCGGTGACGGGGGTGCTCATCGGACGGCGCTCCGTTCGGTGTCTGCGCGGGCGGTGGCGTGGGTGGTGGCGTGGGTGGTGGCGTGGGGCTCGTGCCACTTGCTGGCCACCGGGCGGATCAGCAGGTTGGCGACGAAGCCGACCGCCAGGAGGCCGACCATGATGAACAGCGCCGGGCGGTAATTCGCCGCGACCAGCTGGCCGGGGGTGCCCTGGGTGTCGAGGACGCCGTTGACGATCAGCGGGCCGGCCACACCGGCGGCCGCCCACGCGGTCAGCAGCCGGCCGTGGATGGCGCCCACCTGGTAGGTGCCGAACAGGTCGCGCAGGTAGGCCGGGACCGTGGCGAAGCCACCGCCGTAGAAGCTGATGATGATCGCGGCGGTGAGCACGAAGACCCAGGTGGCCGAGCTGCCGACGAGGGCCAGGATGACGTAGAGCACGATCCCGACGCCCAGGTAGACCATGTAGATCGGCTTGCGGCCGATGAAGTCCGACGTCGTCGACCACGCGAACCGGCCACCCATGTTGAACAGCGACAGCACGCCGACGAAGCCGGCTGCGGTGGCCGGCAGGACCGTGGACGTCTCTCCGGTGCGGAAGAAGTCCTGGATCATCGGCGAGGCCTGCTCGAGGATGCCGATGCCCGCGGTGACGTTGCAGAAGAGGACCGTCCACAGCAGCCAGAACTGCGGCGTCCTGATGGCGTTGGCCGCCGAGACGCTCTCGGTGGTGACCAGCGCCTTCTTCTTGACCGACGACGGGTCGAAGCCCGCAGGCCGCCAGTCGTCGGCCGGCACCCGGACGATGAAGGCGCCGAACATCATGAAGACCAGGTAGATCGCGGCCAGTGTGAAGAACAGCGCCGCCACGGCGTCGCCATCGGGCACCGAGGTGCTGTCGCTGGGGACGTAGGTCGGGTCGTACCAGCTCATCAGCTGGCGGGACAGCGGCGAGGCGATGAGCGCACCGCCACCGAACCCCATGATCGCCATGCCGGTGGCCAGGCCCGGACGGTCGGGGAACCACTTGATCAGCGTGGACACCGGCGAGATGTAGCCGATGCCCAGGCCGATGCCACCGATGACGCCGTACCCCAGGTACACCAGCCACAGCTGGCGGGTCTCGATGCCCAGCCCACCCACCAGGAAGCCGGTGACCCAGAAGACGGCGGAGGTGAACATCGCCGCGCGCGGGCCGTTGCGGTCGACCCAGGTGCCGAACAGCGCGGCGGAGAGGCCGAGCATGACGATCGCGATCGAGAAGATGATGCCGATCGCGGTCAGGCTGGTCTCGAAGTGCGAGACCAGGGATGCCTTGTAGACGCTGGTCGCGTACGCCTGACCGATGCACAGGTGGACCGCCAGCGCGGCCGGCGGGATCAGCCAGCGGTTGAACCCGGGCCGGGCCACGATGCGTTCCCGGGCCAGGAAACTCGGTACTGCCACAGACGGACCTCCGGTCGCGACGTTCGGGTTCCCCCATGGACGGGCCTGTGCGCGAGGTCACGGACCCGCGAGGACGGTATGTCGCGCTCAGACGTGTCGCGCGGCCAGCGGACCCGATCGGGGGACGCCGAGACCGGATCGTTGCGCGGCATGCGATGCCGCACGACCCTCGGGCGGCCCCGGGGCGTCCCGGCGGCGTCACCCCTAGGCTCGCGCCATGGCCTACGAGGTGAGGGGCGTCGTCGCCCGCGGCAAGGGAGCACCGGTCGGCGTGGAGACGATCGTGGTGCCCGACCCGGGCCCGGGGGAGGCGGTGGTGGACGTGGCCGCGTGCGGGGTGTGCCACACCGACCTGCACTACCGGGAGGGCGGGATCAACGACGAGTTCCCCTTCCTGCTCGGCCACGAGGCCGCCGGCACCGTCGCCGCGGTCGGCGCGGGCGTCACCGACGTCGCGGTCGGGGACTTCGTGGTGCTCAACTGGCGGGCGGTGTGCGGGCAGTGCCGGGCGTGTGCCAAGGGGCAGCTGCAGTACTGCTTCAACACCCACAACGCCGCGCAGCCGATGACCCTGGCCGACGGCACCGCGCTGAGCCCGGCACTGGGCATCGGCGCGTTCGCCGACAAGACGCTGGTGCACTCCGGGCAGTGCACGAAGGTCGACCCGGCCACCCCCGCGACCGCCGCGGGGCTGCTGGGCTGTGGGGTGATGGCCGGGGTGGGGGCGGCGATCCACACCGGCGGGGTGCAGCGCGGGGAGAGCGTGGCGGTGTTCGGCTGCGGCGGGGTGGGCGACGCCGCGATCGCCGGGGCGGCGCTGGCCGGGGCGACGACGATCGTGGCCGTCGACGTCGATGACCGCAAGCTGGCGTGGGCCGAGCAGTTCGGCGCCACGCACACCGTCAACTCCCGCGACACCGACGCGGTGGAGGCGATCCGCGGCTACACGGGCGGGTTCGGGGTGGACGTGGCGATCGACGCGGTGGGCCGTCCGGAGGTGTTCACCCAGGCCTTCTACGCCCGTGACCTGGCCGGGCGGGTGGTGCTGGTCGGGGTGCCGACCCCGGAGATGCAGCTGACCCTGCCGATGATCGAGCTGTTCGGCCGGGGTGGAGCGATCAAGTCCTCCTGGTACGGCGACTGCCTGCCCAGCCGGGACTTCCCGCTGCTGGCCGACCTGTCCCGGCAGGGCCGCTTCCCGCTGGCGGACTTCGTCTCCGAGACCATCGGGCTGGACGACGTGGAGAAGGCCTTCGAGAAGATGCACGCCGGCGAGGTGCTGCGCTCGGTGGTCGTCCTCTGATGGCCGGGTCGACCCAGGGCGTCCGCATCGAGAAGGCCGTCGTCAGCGGTGTGTTCAGCCTCGACGGGCAGGACTTCGACGTCGACAACAACGTCTGGCTCGTCGGGGACGACGACGAGGTGCTCGTGATCGACGCCCCGCACCGCGTCGAGCCGATCGTCGAGGCCATCGGCGGCCGGCGGGTGACCGCGATCGTGCTCACCCACGGGCACAACGACCACATCACCGCCGCGGTCGACCTGCGTGAGGCCACCGGCGCGCCGATCTGGTTCCACCCCGCCGACCGGATGCTCTGGAACATGGTCTACGGCGAGGTCCACGAGGGCGTCGACCCCGACGAGGCGCTGGGCGAGGGGACGACGTTCCGCGTCGCCGGCACGACGCTGACCGCGCTGCACACCCCCGGTCACTCCCCGGGCAGCACCTGCCTGCACGCCCCCGACCTGGCCGCCGTCTTCACCGGGGACACGCTGTTCCACGGCGGGCCCGGGGCCACCGGCCGCTCGTTCAGCGACAAGCCGACGATCCTGAACTCGATCCGCAGCCGGCTGCTGACCCTGCACGGCGACACCGTGGTGCACACCGGGCACGGCGAGGACACCAGGATCTCCGCCGAGATCAGCACCGTGCACTGAGACGCGGCCGGCCGGGGCCGACCACGCCGGGCTTCACGCCCGGTCGGCGTCGTCCCCGGCCGCGCTGCCGTCGTTGCTCCCGTCGCCGGGGCCGCCCTCCGGCGTCGTCGTGCGCTCCAGGCGCTGGCGGATCGCCGCGACGTTCAGCGCGAGGTCCTCGAGCGCCTCGACGGCGCGGGTGGCCAGGGCGAACGTGAGGTTCTCGCGCCGCTCCTCGGCGCTCGGCTCCCGGTGCCGCTCCCGCGGGGCCGGACCCCGGTCGGTCGCTCGCGCCCAGGGGTCGTCGTCGCCGCGCGACGGGTCGAACAGGCTGCGCAGCGCCCGCTGGGCCATCTCAAGGAAGTCGTTCGGGTCGGGCCGGTCGTTGCTCATGTCCGCTCCTCTTCCACGCGTGCCGACCGTCAACGGGCCGGAGGCGGCCGGGGTTCCCCCGGCCGGCGCCGCGGGCCGCGCGTGGTGCGCACCACCGGGCGGGACGGCCGGCGGCCGGTACCCTCGAGAGGTGCCTCGCGGTGACGGACGGCTGACGCACGCCCTCGACCCCTCCGCTCCCGGCCCCCAGGACGCCTGCGGCGTCTTCGGTGTCTGGGCGCCGGGGGAGGAGGTCGCGAAGCTGACCTACTTCGGCCTGTACGCCCTGCAGCACCGTGGTCAGGAGGCGGCCGGCATCGCCGTCTCCGACGGCGCCTCGGTCGTCGTCTACAAGGACCTCGGGCTGGTCAGCCAGGTCTTCGACGAGTCGACCCTGGGCAGCCTGCGCGGCCACCTCGCCGTCGGCCACACCCGCTACTCGACGACGGGCTCCTCCACCTGGGAGAACGCGCAGCCGACGTTCCGCACCACCGACGCCGGGACCGGGCTGGCGCTGTGCCACAACGGCAACCTGGTCAACACCGCCGAGCTGGCGAGCAGGGCCGCCGATGCCGGTGTCCGCGGGGCCTTCACCTCCAGCACCGACTCCGATCTGGTCACGGCGCTGATCGCCGCGCGGCCGGACCTGTCGGTCGAGGCCGCCGCGATGGAGGTGCTGCCGCAGCTGCGCGGCGCCTTCAGCTTCACGTTCATGGACGAGGACACCCTCTACGCCGCCCGCGACCCGCAGGGCGTGCGCCCGCTGGTCCTCGGCCGCCTGGAGCGCGGCTGGGTCGTCGCCAGCGAGACGGCGGCGCTGGACATCGTCGGCGCCTCCGTCGTCCGCGAGGTCGAGCCCGGCGAGCTGCTGGCCGTCGACGAGAACGGCCTGCGCAGCCAGCACTTCGCCCCGGCCGAGCCCAAGGGCTGCGTCTTCGAGTACGTCTACCTCGCCCGGCCCGACACCACGATCGGCGGCCGCGGCGTGCACGCCGCCCGCGTCGAGATCGGCCGCCGGCTGGCGAAGGAGCACCCCGCCGACGCCGACCTGGTCATCCCCGTGCCGGAGTCGGGCACCCCAGCCGCGGTCGGTTACGCCGAGGCCTCCGGCATCCCCTACGGCCTGGGCCTGGTCAAGAACTCCTACGTCGGCCGCACGTTCATCCAGCCCAGTCAGACCATCCGGCAGCTGGGCATCCGGCTCAAGCTCAACCCGCTGCGCGACGTCATCCGCGGCAAGCGGCTGGTCGTCGTCGACGACTCGATCGTGCGCGGCAACACCCAGCGCGCGCTGATCCGGATGCTGCGGGAGGCCGGCGCCCTCGAGGTGCACGTGCGCATCTCCTCGCCGCCGGTGAAGTGGCCGTGCTTCTACGGCATCGACTTCGCCAGCCGCGCCGAGCTGATCGCCAACGGCCTCGACGTCGACGGCGTGCGCGCCTCGATCAACGCCGACTCGCTGGGCTACGTCTCCGAGCAGGGCCTCATCGCCGCCACCGAGCAGCCGGCCAGCCGGCTGTGCACCGCCTGCTTCACCGGCGAGTACCCGATCCCGCTCGGCGAGGCCGGCGTGCTGGGCAAGCACGTCCTCGAGGGCATCGAGCGCCGGGTGGACGACGTCCGCTCGGGCAGCGGCTGGACCGGCCGGCAGGCCGGCAGCCCCGCGGTGCCCGGCGGCGCCGACGACGCGCTGCGTCGCCCGTGAACCAGCCGTCCGTGAGCGGGCGCGCGGGGGAGTTCACCTACGCCGCGTCCGGCGTCGACATCGACGCCGGCGAGCGCGCCGTCGCCCTCATGCGGACCGCGGTCGAGCGGACCCGCCGCCCCGAGGTGGTCGGCGGCCTGGGCGGGTTCGCCGGGCTGTTCGCGCTGGACACGACCCGCTACCGCCGGCCGCTGATCGCCTCCTCCACCGACGGTGTGGGCACCAAGCTCGCGCTGGCCCGGCAGCTGGACCGGCACGACACGGTCGGCATCGACCTGGTCGCCATGGTCGTCGACGACCTGGTGGCCTGCGGCGCCGAGCCGCTGTTCCTGCAGGACTACGTGGCCGTCGGGACGGTCGTGCCCGAGCGGGTCGCCGCGATCGTCACCGGCATCGCGGCCGGCTGCGAGCAGGCCGGTGCCGCGCTGGTCGGCGGGGAGACCGCCGAGCACGGCGACCTGATGGCCCCCGACGACTACGACCTGGCCGCCACCGCGGTCGGGGTCGTGGAGGCCGACGCGGTGCTGGGCCCCGAGCGGGTCCGCGACGGCGACGTCGTTGTGGCGATGGCCTCGTCGGGCTTCCACTCCAACGGCTACTCGCTGGTGCGCCGCGTGGTGTCCGCCGCGGGGCTGGACCTGACGACCACGCCGGCCGGGCTGGACCGCCCGCTGGGCGAGGTGCTGCTCGAGCCGACCCGCGTCTACGCGCTCGACTGCCTGGCGCTGGTCGGCGAGCTCGGCGTCGAGGGCGTGCACGCGTTCGCGCACGTCACCGGCGGCGGGCTGGCCGGCAACACCGCCCGGGTGGTCCCCGACGGGCTGCAGGCCGTGCTCGACCGCGGCACCTGGGCGCTGCCCGCGGCCGTCTCGCTGCTCGAGGAGCACGGCGTGCCGCGCGAGGAGTCCGAGCGGGCGTTCAACTGCGGCGTCGGCATGGTCGCCGTCGTCGCTGCCGAGGCCGCCGACCGGACGGTGCGGCTGCTGACCGGGCGCGGGGTGCCGTCGTGGGTGGCCGGCGTGGTCACCGCCGGGGGGACCGGCGCACGGCTGACGGGCAGCTACCGCTGCTGAGGACCCCGGTCCGGGGGCTCACCCCTCACGAGTCGGGGTGAGCCCCCGGACCGGGCCCGTCAGCGACTGGCTGCCCAGTCGTCGTCCGCGTCGTCGTCCGCCCAACGGTCGGCGTACTCGTCGCCGTCGTCATCGTCGTCGTCCTTGCCCGCCGGGGCGGTGTAGGACGACGGAGACCCGGCCAGCTCGCGCTGGAGCGCGGAGAGGTCGGTGTTGGGTGAGCTGTACTTGAGCTCACGGGCCACGCGTGTCTGCTTGGCCTTCGCTCGGCCGCGCCCCATCGGCTCGACCCCCTCATAACGGAGAACGGGAGCCCAGCTCACGGGCTGGACGGCCCGCGTGGCGACCCCGACTGAGTGACTGTGTCTGGACCGAGCTTACGACACCGATGGAACGGGGGCACGGGTCCTCCCCCCGGCGTCCCCCGACCGTGGCCGGCGGCACACCGGCGAGGCGCCGGCCGGGGCTCAGCGGGGCAGGCGGATGGTGGCCAGCCGGCCCACCGCGGCGATGCGCTGCTCGGCGAGCCGGTCGGCGGCCACGGCGGGGGAGACCCCCTCGGCGGCCGCGGTCTCGAAGACGCGCAGCGCGGTGTCGAAGATGCGCGCGGCCTTGGCCTCGGCGCGGGGGAAGGAGAAGCCGTGCCGCTCGTCCTCCACCTGGATCACCCCGCCGGCGTTCACCAGGTAGTCGGGGGCGTACAGGATGCCGCGCCGGGTGAGCTGGTCGGGGATGCCGTCGTGCGCGAGCTGGTTGTTGGCCCCGCCGCAGACGACCTCGGCGTGCAGCACCGCCACGGTCTCGTCGTCGAGGGCGCCGCCGAGGGCGCAGGGGGCGTAGACGTCGGCGGGGGTGCGCACCAGCGCGGCGGTGTCGTCGACGGCGTCGACGCCGGTGTGCCGGGCGAGCACCCGCTCCACCGCGGCGGTGTCGACGTCGCTGACCACGACGTCGGCGCCGTCGGCGACCAGCCGGTCGACCAGCCAGGAGCCGACCTTGCCGACCCCGGCGACGGCGACGGTCCGCCCGGCCAGCGTGGGTGACCCCCAGCGGTGCAGGGCGGCGGCGCGCATCCCCTGGAAGACGCCGAAGGCGGTGAGCACCGAGGAGTCCCCGCACCCGCCGTACACCTCGGAGCGGCCGTGGGCGAAGCGGGTCTCGCGCGCGACGACGTCGAGGTCGGCGTTGGTGGTGCCGACGTCGCAGGCGGTCAGGTAGCGGCCGCCCAGCGCCTCGACGAACCGGCCGTAGGCCCGCAGCAGCGCCTCGGTCTTGTCGGTGCGCGGGTCGCCGATGACGACGGCCTTGCCGCCACCGAGGTCGAGCCCGGCGAGGCTGTTCTTGTAGGCCATGGCGCGGGCCAGGCGCAGGGCGTCGGCGACCGCGTCGTCCTCGCTGGCGTAGGGGTGGAAGCGGGTGCCGCCGAGCGCGGGACCCAGCGCCGTCGAGTGGACGGCGATGACCGCCCGGAGCCCCGACGCGGGGTCGGAGCAGAAGACGACCTGTTCAGCGCCGGATCCGAAGACGTCCACGGTCCCGACCCTAGACGCGGGCGTCACGGCCCCCTGGGATCCGGGAAACCCGATCGCCCGCCGGCCTCAAGGTCCCCCGTCCGGGTGACGACAACAGGAGGGACGGATGTGGGAGACGGCGTCCCGTGGGACCCGGGTGACACCCGTGCCGCGTGCTGTGCACGTGACGGGACGTCACCGGTGCGACGCTGGACCGGCCCCCGCGCCACCCTCTTCCCCAGGGAGCGATCGATGCTGCAGTGCCGTCCCGGCCGGCGCCCGTCCGGTCCCGCCGGAGGAGCACGGGGTCGTCGGGGCGCCCGCGGCGCACTGGTCGGTCTGCTCACCGGGGCGGTCCTGCTGGGCGTGGCCGGGCCGGCGTCGGCCGTCCCCGCGCCGCCGCCGAACCCGACCGACGGGCAGCTCGCCGACGCCGAGGCCACGCAGGAGGCCGCCGCCGCGGAGGTGGGCCGGCTGGCCGCCGAGGTCGCCGCCGCCGAGACCGAGCTCGAGCGCCTCGCCGTGCAGGCCGAGGCCGCCGGCACCGCCTACCTGGCCGCCGAGGAGGCACTCGGGGTGGCCCAGGCGGCCGCCGAGCAGGCCGCCGCGGACCTGGAGGCGGCCACGGGGGCCGTCGACGCCGCCCTCGGCCGCATCGCCGGCTTCGCCCACGACAGCTACGTCAACGGCGCCACCCTCACCACCGCCGCCGCGCTGCTGGACTCCGCCGGCCCCGGCGAGCTGGTGCAGCGGGCTGCGATGCTCGAGTACGTCGGCGACACGCAGGTCGACGTGCTCGACCAGCTCGAGGTCGCCCGCGTGCAGCAGGCCAACGCCGAGTCGACGGCGCGGCAGACGCGTGACGAGATGGCCGCCGCCGAGGACGCGGCGGCCGCCGCCAAGGCCGCCGCCGACGCGCAGGTCGCCCAGCAGCAGGGCGCCGTCGAGGCGGCCACCGCGCACAAGGCCGACCTCGACGGTCAGCTGCAGGCCGCCCAGATCCAGCTGCTGGAGTTGCAGGGCGCCCGCGACGCCTACCAGGAGTGGCAGCGGCAGAAGGCCGCCGAGGAGGCCGCCGCCGCCGCGGCCGCCGCCCGCGCCGCCGAGGAGGCCGCCGCGGCCGCGGCCGCCGCCCGGGCCGCCGCCTCGTCGGCCGCCTCCTCCGGGTCGGGGTCGGGGTCGGGGTCGGGCTCGGGTTCGTCGTCCGGGTCGGCGACCGCGGCCGCGTCGGCCGGCGGGGGCAACTACGTCAAGCCCACCTCCGGCCGGACGTCGAGCTGCTACGGCTTCCGCTGGGGCGCCCTGCACGGCGGCGTCGACATCGCCGCCCCGATCGGGACGCCGATCTACGCGGCCACCTCCGGCACCGTCGTCCGCACCGGGCCGGCCACCGGCTTCGGCGTGGCGGTCTACATCCGGGGCACCGACGGCGCGGTGACCGTCTACGGCCACGTCAACGCCGAGTACGTCAGCACCGGTGAGCGCGTGGTCGCCGGGGAGCTCATCGCCGAGGTCGGCAACCGCGGCCAGTCCACCGGCCCGCACCTGCACTTCGAGGTCCACCCGTCCGGCGCGATGTACGGCGGTCAGGTCGACCCGGTGCCGTGGCTGCGCGCCCGCGGGGTGAGCATCAGCGGCTGCTGAGGAAGGACCCCCTGCCCCCCGCCACTCGCAGGCTCGCAGCGGGCCCCTGCAGGGGGCCGAACTCAGCTGGTGGGTGCCGCCGAGGCGCAGTTGGCCTGGCCGAACTGCTGGACGGCGGTGCCGTCGGGGCCGCCGGCGACCCCGACGAAGTCCTGCGCCGCGGTCTGCAGCTGCTGCTGGCCCTCGGGGGTGGTGGCGTCCACCGAGTTGGCGGTGTCGGAGAAGGCCTGGACGGCGTCGCCGACGACCTGCCACGAGCTGGCGATCTCGGCGGGCGGCTGGACGCTGTCGAACGCGGCCGCCGCCTGCTGCAGCAGGCCGGGCAGCTGCTCGGGCGTGGCCGCGGTCAGCTGGTTGCCCAGCTCGTCGAACTGGGCGGCCTGGGCGCAGAACTGGGCGACGGCGGGGTCGTCGCTGGTGGAATTCGCCGCCGAGCTGCTGGCGCCGGTCGACGACGCCGCGCTGGAGCTGGTCTCGGCGCTGGTGACCTCCGCGGACTCCTCGGCGTTGTCGGACCCCTCGCCCCCGCCGCCGCAGGCGGTGAGCAGGACGGCGGCGGCCGCGGTGACCAGCACGGGACGGGACCTCGACCACAGGGAGCGCATGGGGGGAGGCTAGCCGCCGGGCAGGCGGCCCGCCCCGGCGCGCGGCTACCGTGCCGGGTGTGCACGCCCCGGCCGACCCGCGGACCTCCTGGGACCTCCCGGCGCCCGGCGCGCTGCCGCGGACGGCGGCGCTCGAGCCGCTCGTGACGCGGGTGCTGGCGCCCAACCCGTCGGGGATGACGCTCGACGGCACCAACACCTACCTCGTCGGCGAGCCGGGCAGCGGCCAGGTGGTCGTCGTCGACCCCGGGCCCGACGACCCGGCCCACCTCGCCGCGGTGGAGCAGGCGCTGGCCGCCCGCGACGCGCGCTGCGTGGCCGTCCTGGTCACCCACCACCACGGCGACCACGCCGAGGCCGCGCAGCCCTGGGGAGCCCGCTTCGGCGCCCCGGTGGCCGCCGCCGACGCCGCCGTCGCCGGCCCGCGCGGGCGGGTGCTCGAGGCGGGCAAGCGGTTGCGGCTGGCCGGCACCGTGCTGGACGTCGTCCCCACGCCCGGGCACACCGCCGACCACGTCGCGTTCCGGCTGGAGTCGGGCGCGGTGCTCGTCGGCGACCACGTCCTGGGTCGGGGCACCTCCGTGGTCACCCACCCCGAGGGCGACGTCGTCGCCTACCTGGAGTCCCTGCGCCGGGTGCACGACCTCGGCCCGAGCGCGCTCTACTGCGGCCACGGCCCCGAGCTGACCGAGGACCCCACCGCCGTCCTCGACTACTACCTGGCCCACCGCGCGTTCCGCGAGGCCCAGCTGCTGGCGGCGCTGGTCCGGGGCGCGGGGACGGTCGACGCGCTGGTGGCCGACGTCTACGCCGAGGTGCCGCAGGCGCTGTGGCCGGCCGCGGCGCAGTCCACCCGGGCCACGCTGGCCAAGCTCGCCGCCGAGGGGCACGTGCAGGTCGACGGCGACCGGGTGCGGCTGCCGTGACGGTCCCCGTCGTCCGGGCCGCCGACAGCGAGCACGACCAACGGCGGGCCGCGGCGGCGCTGCGGGCGGGCGGCCTGCGGCCCGGCGACCGGCTGCTCGTCTCGGCGGCGTCCTCGCCGGCGCTGCTGGCCGTCGTCCTCGGGGCGCTGCGCACCGGCGTCGTCCCCGTGGTGCTCGACCCCGCGCTGCCCGCGGCGGAGCGCGCGGCGCTGGCCGAGGACGCCGACCCCGCCCTGGACGCCGGCGCCGCGCCCGACCGGCTGCTCGAGGGCACCGCCGAGGCCGACCTGGCCGACGTCCCGCTGGCCCGGCCGATGCACTACACGTCGGGCACCACCGGCCGCCGCAAGGGCGTGTGGTCCGGCGTCCTGGCCGAGGACGACGCCCGGGCGCTGGCCGCCGAGGAGATCGACCTCTGGGGCTTCGGCCCGGGCGACCGGCACCTGGTGCTCTCGCCGCTGCACCACTCGGCGCCGCTGCGCTTCGCCGTCCACACCCTGCTGGCCGGCGGGGAGGTGCTGCTGCCCGGCCCGTTCGACGCGACCCGGGCGGCGCAGGCCATCGGCGCGCTGCGGCCCACCACCGCCTTCTGCGTGCCCACCCACCTGCAGCGGCTGCTCGCGCACGGCGCCGTCGACTGGAGCTCCTTCCGCCGCCTGGTGCACGCCGGCGCGCCCTGCCCCGAGCCGCTCAAGCGGGCCGTGCTCGGCGCGGCGCCCGAGGGCAGCGTCTGGGAGTTCTACGGCTCCACGGAGGCACAGTTCACCGTCTGCTCGCCGGAGGACTGGCGCGCGCACCCGGGCAGCGTCGGCCGCGCCCGCCCGGGCCGGCGGCTGGAGACCGACGAGCGCGGCCAGCTGTGGTGCGCCGTCCCGCGGTGGGCCCGGTTCGAGTACTGGCGCGCGCCGGACAAGACCGCGGCCGCCTGGCGCGGCGACCGCGTGACCGTCGGCGACCTCGGCCGGGTCGACGACGACGGCACCGTCTGGCTCGACGGCCGCCGCGAGGACCTGGTCATCTCCGGCGGGGTGAACGTCTACCCGGCCGAGGTCGAGGCGGTCCTCGACGCGCACCCGGGCGTGGTGGAGAGCGCGGTGGTCGGCGTCCCCGACGGCGAGTGGGGCCAGCGGGTGGTGGCCGCCTACGTGGGCGACGCCGACCCCGCGGAGCTCGCCGCCTGGGCGCGCGAGCGGCTGTCCCCGGCCAAGCGGCCCAAGAGCCTGCACCCCGTCGGCGAGCTGCCGCGCACCTCCACCGGCAAGGTGCGCCGGCTGGACCTGCCGGCGGTCCTCGGGCTGTGACCCCCGAGGCCGTGACCCCCGAGGCGGTGACCCCCGAGGCCGTGACCCCCGAGGCGGAGGTCGTCGTCGTGGGCGCCGGCTCGTCGGGCTGCGCGCTGGCCGCGCGCCTGGCCGACGCCGGGCGGCGCGTGCTGCTGCTGGAGGCCGGCGCCGACCGCGCCCGGCCCGGCGACTTCCCGGCCGACCTGCGCGATGCCGCCACCCTGGGCGCCACCGTCCCGGGGCACCCGGCGAACTGGTCGCTCACCACCGAGCTCACCCCGGGCGTCCGGGTGCCGCTGCCCCGGGGGCGCGGCGCCGGCGGGTCCAGCGCGGTCAACGGCGGCTACTTCGTGCGCGCCACCCCGGCCGACCACGCCGGCTGGGCCGCCGCGGGCAACGACCTGTGGAGCCTCGCGGCCACCCTGCCGGCCTGGTGCCGCCTGGAGGCCGACCGGGACTACGGCGACCGGCCCGGCCACGGCGCCGGCGGGCCGCTGCCGGTGGGCCGCCCGACCGGCGGCTCCCCGCTGACCGACGGCCTCGCGGCCGCGGCGGCCGAGCTCGGCGTCGCGGAGGAGCCGGACAAGAACGCCGGCGGCCCGCCCGGGTGGGGGCCGGTGCCGTTCACCGTGCGCGACGGCGTCCGGGTCAACACCGCGATGGCCTACCTCTCGCCGCGGCGCGGCCTGCCCGGGCTGACCGTGCGCGGCGGGGTGCGGGTGCGGCGGGTGCTCGTCGAGCGCGGCCGGGCGGTGGGCGTGGACACCGACGCCGGCCCGGTGCGCGCCGCCGAGGTCGTGCTGGCCGCCGGCGCCGTCGGCTCCGCGCAGCTGCTGCTGCTGTCGGGTGTCGGCCCGGCCGCGCACCTGCGCGAGCACGGGATCGGCGTGGTCGCCGACGCCCCGGGCGTGGGCGCCGGACTCAGCGACCACCCGCTGGTCTACCTGCCGTGGACGCCGGTCGCCGGGCTGCCCGACGGCGACTGGCCACTGCCGCTGCACAGCTGCCTGAACGCCACGTCCGAGGGCTCGCCGGTGCCCGGCGACCTGGAGGTGCTGCCGTGGCTGCGGCCGTGGGGGCGGGTGGTCCCCGGCGGCGGCGGGGACCACCGCACGCTGTCGCTGGCCGCCGGCCTCTACCGGGAGGAGAGCCGCGGGCAGCTGACCCTGGCCGGCGCCGACCCCGCCGCCGTGCCGCGCATCGCGCACGGCTACCTGGCGACCGCGGCCGACCGGCGGCGGCTGCGCGAGGCCGTGCGGCTGGCCGCCGCGCTGCTGCGCACCCGCGCGCTGGCCCCGCTGGTGGCCGCCCGCTCCGACCCCACCGACGACGTCCTCGCCGACGACACCGCCCTCGATCACTGGGTCGCCGCGCACCTGGCCACCGCCCAGCACCTGGCCGGCAGCGCCCGGATGGGACCCGACGGCGACCCGGGCGCCGTCGTCGACCAGCACCTGCGGGTGCGCGGGGTCGAGGGCCTGCGGGTGGCGGACCTGTCCGTGCTGCCCGAGGTGCCCACCCGCGGGCCGGCCGCGACCGCCGTCCTGGTGGGCGAGCGCGCCGCCGACCTGATGGGCGCCGGCTGACCCCCTCGTGGTCCGGATCACACCTCGGTTAACGTCGGGCCCCCGTGTTGCAGCCCCCGTGGTGCAGCCCCCCGTCGAGAGGACCCATCCCGTGCCGCAGGTGCAGACCGTCCGAGGCCCCGTCGACACCGCCGAGCTCGGCCCGACGCTGATGCACGAGCACGTGTTCGTGCTCAACGCCGACGTCCAGCAGAACTACCCCGAGGAGTGGGGGAGCGAGGACGACCGCGTCGCCGACGCCGTCGAGAAGCTGACGAAGCTGGCCGCGACCGGCGTCCGGACCATCGTCGACCCCACCGTGATCGGCCTGGGCCGCTACATCCCGCGCATCCAGCGCATCGCCGAGCAGGTCGACCTCACCATCGTCGTCGCCACCGGCTGCTACACCTACGACGACGTCCCGTTCTTCTTCCACTACCGCGGCCCGGCGCTCGACGAGGCGGTCGGCGCGGAGGTCCCCGACCCGATGGTCGACATGTTCGTCGGCGACATCGAGAACGGCATCGCGGGCACCGGCGTGCGGGCCGGCGTCCTCAAGTGCGCCATCGACCACCAGGGCCTGACCGCCGGCGTCGAGCGGGTGATGCGGGCCGTGGCCAAGGCGCACCGCGCCACCGGCGTGCCGATCACCGTGCACACCCACCCGGGCAGCCACACCGGGCTGCAGGTGCAGAAGGTGCTCGGCGACGAGGGCGTCGACCCGCGCCGTGTCGTCCTCGGCCACAGCGGCGACAGCACCGACGCCGACCACCTCACCGAGCTGGCCGAGGCCGGCTTCGTGCTCGGCATGGACCGCTTCGGCATCAACCTCGACACCACGTTCGAGGCGCGCGCCGACATCGTCGTGGAGATGTGCCGCCGGGGCTTCGCCGGGCAGATGGTGCTCTCGCAGGACGCCTCCTGCTACATCGACTGGCTGGCCCCGGGCGTCATGGACCTGCTGCCGCAGTGGCACTACACGCACATCCACGAGGACGTGCTGCCCTACCTGCGCGAGCACGGCGTGACCGAGGAGCAGATCACCACGATGCTGGTGGACAACCCGCGCCGGTACTTCGAGAACGTCGGGAGGTACTGATGACCCTGCACCCCTTCGACGAGACCGGCGTCGAGCGCGACGCGGCCGGCGTCAAGCACTACACCGACCTGCCCGACTCGGTCGTCGCCATGCTGCGGACGTCGGTCGAGCGCGATCCCGGCGGCGAGGCCGTCGTGGAGGTCGACGGGCCGCGGCTGACCTTCCAGGAGCTGTGGGACGCCGCCGCCCGCGTCTCCGGTGGCCTGCGCGCGGCCGGCGTGCAGCGCGGCGACCGGGTGGCGATCCGGCTGGGCAACGGCGTCGACTGGGTGCTCGGCTTCTTCAGCACCCTGATGACCGGCGCGGTCGCGGTGCCGGTGAACACCCGGTTCACCGAGTCCGAGGCCCGCTACGTCGTCGAGGACAGCGGGGCCCGGGTGGTGCTCGAGCCCGGCACCCCGCTCCCCGACGGCGACCCGCACGTCGCCGAGGACCTGCAGCGCTCGGACCTGGCCGCGATCTTCTACACCTCGGGGACCACCGGCTTCCCCAAGGGCGCGATGACCAGCCACGAGAACTTCCTCAGCAAAACCGAGACCGCCCGCCGGGTGGTCGGGCTGTCGGGGCACGACCCGTCGCTGCGCAACCTGATCAGCGTGCCGCTGTTCCACGTCACCGGCTGCAACAGCCAGCTGCTGGTCGCGCTGCAGGGCGGGTCGGCGGCCGTGGTCATGCCGGCGTTCGAGGTGGGCCGCTTCCTGCGGCTGATCCCGGAGGAGCGGGTCGCCGTCGTCACCTCGGTGCCGGCGATCTTCTGGCTGGCCATCAGCCAGGAGGGCTTCGCCGACGTCGACGTGAGCGGCGTGCGGTTCGCCACCTACGGCGGTGCGCCGATCGCCCCGGACCTGGTGCAGCGGATCAAGCAGGCGTTCCCCGCCGCGCGGGTGGGCAACGGGTTCGGGCTGTCGGAGACCTCGTCGATCTCCACGTTCCTGCCGCACGACTACGCCGGCACGCACGCCTCCTCGGTGGGCTTCCCCGCGCCGGTGGTCGACCTGCAGGTGGTCGATCCCGACCCCGGGACCGGCGTCGGCGAGCTGCTCATCCGCGGGGCGAACGTCGTCCAGGGGTACTGGAACAAGCCCGAGGCGACGGCGGAGACCTTCGTCAACGGCTGGCTGCACACCGGCGACCTGGCGCGCATCGACGACGAGGGCTTCACCTACGTCGTCGACCGGGCCAAGGACATGATCAACCGCGGCGGCGAGAACGTGTACTGCGTCGAGGTGGAGAACGTCCTCGCCGCGGCCCCGGGCGTCTTCGAGGTCGCGGTGGTCGGGGTGCCCGACACGATGATGGGGGAGAAGGTGGGCGCCGTCCTCGTGCCGCTGCCGGGCACCGAGCTCGACGTCGAGGCCGTGCTCGCGCACGCCCGCGCGCACCTGGCCGACTTCAAGGTGCCGCAGTTCGTGTCCGTGCGCCCGGCCGTGCTGCCGCGCAACCCCGGCGGCAAGGTGCTCAAGCCGGTGCTGCGGCAGGAGACGGAGTGGGGCCGGCCGCTGCGCTGAGGGCCGCGGGGAGTCGCCGCGGAGGACGGGGACTCCGGGCTGTCCCGGCGGCGCGCTGTCCGCAGCCGCCGGGACGCCGGGTCAGGGGACGGTCACCGGACCGTGCGCATCTCCTCGGTGGTGCCGCTCGGCGGCGCCCACGCGTCGGGGTGCGGCCGGCCGGCGTCGGCCACCCAGCCGGCGGGCCGGCCGGCCGGGCGGGTCGCGGGCCGGGCGCTCAGGGTGACGATCAGCGCGAGGAGCAGGAGGAGCCCGACGAGGACCCCGCCGATGACCAAGAGCGTCGTGAGCACGCACTCACGGTAGGTAGTGAACCGGTCCGTGTCACAGGGCGAAAGACGACGGACATCCGGCTCCGACACGGGCAGGTGTCGCCGGTGGACGGCGCGTGCCGGCCGTGTCCGGTCGCCGGTGGCGAACGGAACACGCCGAACGGGGGAGAGCCCGGCCGCCGCGGGTAGGGCCGCCCCTGGTGCCCGGAGGTCGGCGCGCCGGGGAGGGGGACGTCGTGCAGGACCTGGCGAGGCTGGCCGGCCGGCTCGCGGCGGTGCCGCTGGGCACCCTGGCCCGGTGGCGGGCCGGCAAGCCCATGCACCCCCGCGGGGTGGTCCTCGACGCCGTCCTCGAGCGCACCGGGGGCGCGCGGGGCTGGGGCGTGCGCTGGCTGGAGGAGCCGGGCCGCGAGCCCGCCGTCGTCCGGCTCTCCCGCGGGGCGGGACTGCCCACCCCGCTGCCCGACCTGCTCGGCCTCGCCGTCCGCCTGCCCGGTGGGGAGCGGCCGGTCGACCTGCTGCTGTCGACCGGCGGCCGCGGCCGCTGGACGCGGTTCCTGCCGGTCCCGCGGGTCGACGCGGCGTCGAGCTACTCCTCCTTCATGGGCTACCGCTCGCCGGCGGGGACGCTGCGGCTGGCCGCCGTCCCGGACGGTCCCGACGGCGTGGCGTCCGACCCCCGTCCGGTCGCCGCCGCGGTCGCCGAGCGCGGGCTGGTGTTCCGGCTGCTGGTCGCCCGCGGTGCGGAGGACTGGGTGTCCTTCGGCCGCCTGACGCTGACCGCACCGGTGGCCGAGCTCGACCCGGACCTGCGCTTCGACGCCGTCCGCAACCCGCCGCCGGGGCTGCTCGCCGACGGGCCGATGGCCCGCTTCCGGGCGCCGGCGTACGCCGCCGCGCGCGAGGGCCGCGCCCTCGCCCAGGGCCGGCCCGGACGGGTGAGCAGCGTCATCCGGTAGCACCGCAGACGGTTGTGCGGCACTGGGCTCGGGTACCGGAACTGCCGTAGATCGTCGAGGAGCACCGCCCTGCCGTCGCGTGCTCGACCGCAGGAGGAGTGCCCGCTCGCGTGGTCCACGCCCTGACCTCGTCCGTGTCCCCCGTGCCGGTCCGCGTCGCCGCGGTCCCGCACGGTGACGCCTACGTCGACGCCGTGCTGCCGGCGACCGCGGTCCGCGTGGGCCCCGGGCACGACCCCAGCCCGTGGCTCGACCCCGCCTACCTCACCGCGCACGCCGGGCGGGTCGACGTCGTCCACGTGCACACCGGTTACGGCCACCTGCCCGAGGACGAGGTGGTCAGCTGGACCGAGGCGCTGCGGCGCACCGGCGTCCCGCTGGTCGTGACCGTGCACCAGCTGCGCGATCCCGACCAGCCGGCCCGCTCCCGCCACGACGCGCACCTCGCCGCCCTGCTGGCCACGGCCGAGGTCGTCTTCACGCTGACGCCGGGTGCGGCCGACGAGATCGCCGAGCGCTTCGGGCGGACGGCGATCGTGGTGGCCCACCCGTCGCTCGCCGCGGCCGACCCGGACACCGGCGCCGAGCGGGGCCTCGTCGGGCTGGCGCTGGGTACGGGGCGGACCGCGGTTCCCGAGCCGGCCGCGCTGGTGCGCGCCGCGCTCTCCGGCGCGGTGTCCGGCGGCGGGCGGTTGCGGCTGTTCGTCGAGCCGGGACGGGCGCTGCCCGCCGACTCCGGCCTCGCCGTCGTGGAGGGGCTCGAGGTGGTGACCCGGGAGCCGGCCCGCTGGGCGCAGCAGCTGCAGGAGCTGCACGTCGCCGTGCTGCCGGAGCGCTGCGGCACCCACTCGCGCGATCTCGAGGTGTGCCGGGACGTCGGCACCCGCGTGGTGGCGCCGAGCTGCGGCTGGTTCGCCGACCAGTGGTCCGACGTCGTCGTCTACGGCAACGACGAGGAGCGCGGCCTGGACCCGGTCTCGTTGGGCGCCGCGGTGGCGGCGGCGCTGACCCGGCCGATGCCCCGGCCGGCCGACCGCGCGTGGCGGGCCGGGCAGCAGGCGGCGGTGCGGGCGGTGCACGAGCAGGTCTACGGGCAGGTGCTGGCCGACCGGCCGGTCGGGGTGTGACTCAGCCGCCGTCGGTCCGGTGGGCGGCGTCGGCCCGGTGGACGGCGTCGACCAGCCACAGGCCCGGCAGGACCTCGCGCTCGCCGACCTCGCGGAAGCCCAGCGCTGCGTAGAGCCGGCGCGCCGGGGTGTTGTCCCGGCCCGTGGAGACGGTGACCCGCCGCCCGGCGGCCTCGGTCAGGACGGCGCCGACCAGCGCCCGGCCCAGCCCGCGGCGGGCGTGCGCCGGGTCGACGACGAGCCGGTCGAGGTCGAGGCAGCCGTCGGTGACCCGCCAGGCGACGGCGGCGACGACGCCGTCCTCCTCGGCCACCAGCCAGTGCAGGCCGGCGTCCCGGAGCGCGGGGAGGTCCTCGTGCAGGGCGGGGATGCGGTCGTCGCCGATCAGCCGCGCCTCGACGGCGTAGGCGGCGCGTTGCAGGTCGAGCAGGCGGGCGGCGAGGACCGGGTCGGTGGCCGGGTCGCGGGGCTCGACGACCACCGGGCTCCGTCCAGGGGCGAGAGTATGTGAGTGGTAGAACCACCGTGACCAGCCTGAAAGTTTTTCCGGCCTGTCGAATATTCAGGTGCCCGACTTTTGGGGTTTCTCCGGGCGTCGCGCCGGTCCCTAGCGGAGACCCGTCCGCGCCCCCAGAAGGCCGCGGACGGCACCGGACCTTTTAAGGATACCCTTTGCCGTTAGGGCCGGGAAAGGCAGTGTTCAAGCGCAAGCCCACGGGATAGGTGATGTATATCCTCAGCATCATAGTGACAAAGAGCGGTATCTCCGACAGCTGTCGGAGATACCTTTCGGTGCACAATCCCTTAGGTGGCATCGGTTTGCGTCGTCGAGGATTGGTGCCTGTGACAAAAGGATCGCTGCCTTCCCGTACTGGACCAGATGTCGGGGCATCCCGTGAACTCCGCAGACATTTCGGGCGTCGCGGCCCGTATCCACGGGGGCTTCTCCAAGCTGACTCAGAGGCCGTGCGGCGGGTCCGTCACGGCTACAGCCGATGAAGTCGGGATTCTAATGCAGGTTCCGGCAACTGCGTGGCGTTTGTGACGCCGTAGGGGATGTAAACGCTCGGCGCCACTCGGGACGCCGAGCGAAGGTGGCCGATCTGGCCAGAAGAAGATGTGCGGTCGCAGGGTCTCCAGGACCTCGCCCGTGTCGATGCCGCCCAGTAGGAAGGCGTCGTTCACGGTGACGCCCCACTCTATGAGGCTGCGTAGGGCGCGCTCGTATTAGGGGCGCTTTGGGTGGTCACGATGGAGACGTGAATGCGGATCTCAGACTCCGGGTCGTTCTAGCGCCGTTCCTCTTCCCGGTACTGGTTCATGTTCATCTCAACGAGGAGGTCGCGGGGGTGGCCAGGGTTATGCGGCGTGACGTCGTTGGTCGCCTCATGCTTGTGGAAGGCGTTGAGCCGCTCTCCTGCATGACGCGCTCGGACTGGTCGTCTGCGAACACACCGTCGAAGTCAAGACCATCCGCAGGTCATCGTCATCGTCTGTGACGGCCGACGAATGGAGCACCTGCCCCGTGGGAATTCCTGGCTGACCGCCTCGCGGTCGTCCCCTTATTAGCCGGGAGCAAGAGGAACATCGACAACCCCTAGACGAACCTGAGCGGCGACCTGTCCTGCATAAGATGGCCCGAGTCATTGCGAGGCGGTGATGCCGGGCTGAGCGCATGGCGCGGACTCCGGTGAATGAATCGTTGCGGGACATCACGATGACCACAATCAGCGGCTCGCATGCGACCTCGCCGAGATGGTTTAGTGAGGCAGTCGCTGGATGAAGGCGACTCCCGGAGCCAGCGGGTCGTTGATGTGCTCGTCCTGGTATTCGCGGTAGGTGGCCCCGCTCTCGCTACGGAATGCAGCGTCGATTGCTTGAGGTCGAAGAGGCGCTTGACGAGATGGCGATGACCAGCCGGTTGTTGAGGCCGTACGGGATGGTCGGCTCCAGGGGTCGGGAAGGGGATGACGTTACTGCGCCTCATGGCTGATCCGACGTGCCCACATATTGGCTCATCGCGGCGCGTGTCGCGCCGTCGGCATCGACCTCAGGCCGAGGGTGGGCAGGACCCTAAGGCTTGCCGAACCGGGATAAGCTGCGGCATCGACCTCTAGTGCTCCGTAACGGACGCGCTTGATGTTTTGCGGCGCCGCGGATCGGTGGCCTTGGCGATGACGGTGTCGGGGTCCTTGGTCCAGGTGAAGGGAGCGCACCGGTCGTTCCAGGCGGCGATGAAGCGCTCGATGGCGGCGATCAGGTCGGCGACGGTCGGGAAGTTGCCGCGGCGCAGGGCCTGCCGGGTGATGATCGAGAAGAACGCCTCGACCAGGTTGAGCCAGGACCCCGAGGTCGGGGTGAAGTGCAGGGTCACCCGGGGATGGCGCTCCAGCCAGGAACGCACCGCCGGATGCTTGTGGGTGGCCAGGTTGTCGACCACGACGTGCAGCTCGCGGCGGGGATAGGCGGCCGCGACCTGCTTGAGGAACGCCAGGAACTCCTGATGGCGGTGCCGCTCGGTGCACGCCTCGGTCACCTTGCCGGTGGCCACCTCCAGCGCGGCGAACAGCGTGGTGGTGCCGTGCCGGACGTAGTCGAAGCTGGCCGCCGCCGGGTGTCCGGGCCGCACCGGCAGCGTCGGGGCGGTCCGCTGCAGCGCCTGGATCTGCGGCTTCTCATCGACACACAGCACCACCGCCTGCTCCGGCGGATGCAGATACAGCCCGACGACGTCACGGACCTTGGCCTCAAGCTGCGGGTCGGTGGAGAACGTGAACGTGTGCGCCCGCCAGGGCTGCACGCCGAAGCGGTGCCAGATCCGGGCGACGGTGGCGTGCGAGATCGGCGTGCCCTCGCCGGCCAGTGCGGTGGCCAGTAGCCGGGAGGACCAGTGCGTCGCCCCGAATTGATCCGGCGGCTCGGTCAGCGTCAGCTCCAGCACCCGATCCCGCAGTGCCTCGGGCAGCTGGGCCGGCTTGCCGGGACGGGGCAGATCCTCCAGCCCGGCCAGGCCCGACTCGGCATAGCGACCACGCCAGGTCACCACCGTGCCCTCGGCGCAGCCCACGGTCGTCGCGATCTGCTTGCCCGGCACCTCGTCGGCGGCCAGCAGCACGATCCGGGCCCGCTCGACCACCCGTGCCGGTGCGCCCTTGTCCCGAACCCGCCGCGTGAGCTCCCGCCGATCGCCCTCCGGTACCTGTACCACCCGCACGTGCGCGGCCATGAGAAATGGTCACCCTGGCCGTGAGATCACATCAAGGAGCACCGCGACGGAGCACTAGGATGCATCCCCGAGGCGTCCATGATTGATCGCAGGACGCCCGGATGGCCCCGCGCCAGACGTGGCCGTCCTGGTGGCATACGCGCGCCTCGCGCTGAGGCAGCCCTATGGCATGCTTTGTGTCAATACCGGGTCTGCCAAGGTGTAAGCGATTACGGCTGCACTGATGTTGAGAACTAGGCTCACCCATGTTACTAGCGACAATGCAAACTTCCCTTTCGGGAAGGAGAAGGTGGCATATTTACCCGGGTTTACGAGGAGTAGTGAAAAGACCAAGAAAAAGCATGCTCCCATCACCAGTATGAGAATGGTCGATACATTATCGACCACGCCAGAAATCTTCAGGGCAAGGACCGAGCCAACCGGAGCGATGATTGCGGTCGCACTGGCGAGCGTGTCGGCGGAGTGTTCGAAGCGTTGTCGCAGGCTCGCGGGGTAGAGCAGTGCTGGAGTAATGCTCCCGAGAACGCCAAGACTCCTGGCGTCTGCGACTTGAAAGACCCGGTCGACCTCCTTCTCGAAGAAGGCGCTGACAAATCGGCCGAGGGGTTGCAGAAGCAGGATAAGGGCAGCCCCTACGATGAATGGGGCGGCTACGGCGAGATGTGGAACTTCCTCAACCCCTGCATTCATCGCGTTAGCAGGTGACGGTCAGGCTGCTTGGGTCAAGGTCTTCCTGCGGCCCGGCGGCCGGCGCTCGGTAGCTGGCGGCCAATTCAACCTCATGCGATCCTGCGCCCGTGCAGGTTCCTGGGTTGGCATGCTTCAGGTTGTTGGGCTTCTTCTTGACTCCCGCGACGCCCCTCCGGTTGGGCTGGACCTGCACTACTTCAGTCCACTCCTGCTGTCCAGACTGGTAGGTGAGGTCAGCGGTGTCGGACTTGGACGACACCTGGACCGACGCCGCTATGGCTAGATAGTTGCGGATCGTGACCGTCTGCGCCCCGGACTGCCCTGGCGGGATGCTGTCGACAAGATGAACTTCGACGTGGACCGACTCGTCCCCCATGTTCACGCGCACCGGGACAGTCTGCCCTAGACAGCGCCGGTTCGTGGTGTCAGCCAGACGCGACGTCTGCGGCGACAACCTGCAGGGCACGATGCACGTACTTCCACGACTGCTTCTTAAGCATCTCGGTGCCTGTGCGCTCCACCAACTCGACCAAAAACGCATCATCGGGAACCGTGCACATCATGCCGATCTCGGCGAGCCGCCCCTGTCCGCGCTTGGATGGCCCGCGCCACACGAAGGTATACGCGGGAAACTCAAGGCGTAGCAGACTGATAGGGCGGGTGCTGGATCGCGCTTGCGCCAACGCTTCCTTCAGGCCGGTCTTGTGCACTCCATCCTGATCGATGAAGACGGCCTGTGCGGTGCGATGAGGGTGGGGTCCGTTCCTTGGGAAGGAGCCGAGGAGCTCCTCCACTGCGGCGGCCAGAGAGAGGGGTGTTGACCAAACAAGACTAAAGAAGTCCTTGTGGCGCTCGGCAGCCACGTAAGAGGCAGGCGCAGATTCGATGCCGGCGTCCGCCTCCAACCCGAAATAGATCGCCGGTCCGCCGTCAGTCTCGTACAAGGCCTCAGTCAAGACGGGCCCCCCGTTGTGGACGTCGAGAGACGGCTCGGTCACGGGCGACCCGAGGGTCCCCTCCTGTTCGACCTCGTGAACCTCTACGAGGTTGCTCACCTGCTCGATCATCTTCAGTACGGAGCGAGTCTGGCGATGGACGCGAGTCTGGCCGATCCCCCGCAGTCCGAGCCCGGACGCAAGCGTCTTTCGACGCGTTGGCTTCAACCCGATCTCGGACTTCACCTGCCGAACGACCAAGTAGGTGAGCGAGTCCGAACTGGGGGGCGGGGTGGCGGCGCTCCGGGTGGCGGATCGACCCTTCCGCGCGTTGCCGGTCGCCTTGGTCATGTAGTGCGTGCCCCATCCCGTCGCGGCCTGTGACGATCAACACTTGCTCACCTCATCCTCGGCCGCAACTTCGGGCGTGTCATGATAGAGGTGCTGCAGGCAACGGCGATGTAAATCTTTCGGGTCAATCCGCCCAACGGAGTGAATCCTCTTGCCGTTCCCCGCCAGCTCTTGACCGAACCCCCTCGCGGCGGTTGCGCGGACCCTAGCGGCTCGCGGCCTCAGGGACTCCCCGTTGTGTCGCGACAGGCCGAGTGCAGGCGGTTCCATGCGGTTGTCGGACACGGTGGGTCCAACGGTGGACACCTGACCGTCGCCTCCGGCGTGGGAACCTGTCGCATCCGTCCATCCAACCGCGCGCATGACGTCTCAGTCGTCGGAGAGGAGGACTTCAGGGTGAACCCCGAGCGCGCAGGCGATCGCAGCGGCTCGAACCAGCCCCACGTCTCGTAGCCCGCGTTCGATGTTGCTGATCGCTATGTGGTCGAGGCCAGCCAGGTCCGCCTGTCGAAGCCCGGCCGCCTCTCGAAGCTGCCGAACCCGCACACCAAACCGATCAAGTTCCTGCGCGCGGGCGCTATCCGCCGCGGTGTCCTTGACCGGATCGGTCACCGTGGTCACGCATCCACTGTGCCGCGCGGTAGCGACAGTTCTCTGGGCGTCGTGACGTCCGCAGATGAGAGTGGGCGGGTTCGTATCGTCGCCCTTCGCCCTTCGCCCTTCGCCGTCCGCCCGCCACGGTCCGGGCGCGCCCCCAGCTCTACCTGTTTGTGCAGGTCAGGCGGTCAGCCGGCATCTCTGAGCGATTCACTCGGACTACGCGAACCACTCGGTGTGGGCAGGGGCGGGGTCGAACCGCCGACCTCTCGCTTTTCAGGCGAGCGCTCGTACCGACTGAGCTACCTGCCCCTCCCGGTGACGTTCCACCGGGGAAGCGACCCTGACGGGACTCGAACCCGCGACCTCCGCCGTGACAGGGCGGCGCGCTAACCAACTGCGCTACAGGGCCTTGCTGTGTGTCGTGCGTGCCCCCAACGGGGTTCGAACCCGTGCTACCGCCTTGAAAGGGCGGCGTCCTGGACCGCTAGACGATGGGGGCTCGTGTTCGCCGGGGGCAGCGAGAACTCTACATGGTCGTCGGACGTGCCCTCGGACCCCCCTCCGCGGGGGCGTGGCGGTCGCCGTCCGCGGCCCGGTCCTCGCCTGCTGCCGGCGGGTGTCCCGACCCTCCGCCGCGACACGGACGCGGCGGTGCCACGGCCGGGGCGCGCGGGCTGCGACGCTCGGGGGGTGACCCGCCGCTCCCTCGTCCCCGCCTGCACCCTCCTCGCCGCGGCGGTCCTGCTCACCGGGTGCGCCAGGGAGCAGCCGGCCACCGCCTCGGCGTCCGGCACCGTCCCGGCGTCGGGTACGGCGTCCGGCGCCGACGAGGGTGACCCGGCCGTAGACAGCGGTGAGGAGAGCGGCGCGACGGACGCGGCCGGGGACGACGGCGGCACGCCCGCCCCGTCCTTCACGGCGGACACCGAGCCCGACACCGCCGAGGCGTCGGCGGACGCCCTGGTCACGGTCACCGACGTCCGCACCGGCCGCCACGACGGTTTCGACCGCGTGGTGTTCGAGGTCGACGGCACCGGGACGCCCGGCTGGGACGTCCGCTACGTCGACGCCGCCACCTCCCAGGGCAGCGGCGATCCGGTCGACGTCGCCGGGGACGCCGTCCTCCAGGTGACCGTCACGGGCGTCGGTTACCCGTACGACACCGGCGTCGAGGAGTACGCGGGCCCCGATCCGCTGCCGGGGCAGGGCACGGAGACGGTCACCGAGGTCGCCTACGACGCGACGTTCGAGGGGACGACGGTCGCCTTCGTCGGCACCAGCGGGCGGGCGCCGTTCCGCGTCTACGCACTGGAGGACCCGTCGCGGATCGTCGTGGAGGTCGCCGACCCCGCCTGAGCCCGGCGCGGGTGCTGCAACGGCTCCCTGCAGGTCCCGCCGCGCGCCCGGTGACGTGCCGGAACGGCCCCTCTGCAGGGTCCCCGCCGCGAGCGTGCGAGCGGTGGGGGGCAGAGGGGTCCTTCCTCAGTTCAGCGTGGCGGTGAGCTCGACCGCGTCGCTGGTGACGCTGGTGCACTCCAGTGCCAGCGGCCCGGCGGTGACGCTCTCCCCCTGCCCGCAGGACACGCTCGCGCCTCCGACGCTGATCTGGGCCCGGCCGTCCTGCACGCTGCCCAGGGTCAACGTGGTGCCCAGGACCTCGACCTCGGAGCCCTGCCCGTCCAGCGTCACGGTGCACGACGACGCGCTGCACGACAGGTTGTCCGAGGTGAACGAGCAGCCGGTCAAGGGCGCGAGGGTGAGCCCTCCGGCGAGCAGTCCGGCGGCCAGGCGGGCGGTGCGCGTCGTCGGGACCATGCCGGCGAGCGTAGGCGGCAGCGGTCAGCCCGTCGGGGAGGCGGGCGCCCCGCCGTCGCCCGGGTCGGCCGCGCCACTGGCGGCCTCCGGCACGACGGTGCGCGCGATCATCGCCTCGGTCTCGCCGAGCCCGCCCAGCGTGATGTCGTCGTAGGCGACCAGCGTCCCGGTGTCCGGGTCGAGGTAGAGCACCGTGCAGGTCAGCGGTTCGGGGTACTCACCCTGCAGGCCGCGCAGGCCGGCGCCGCCGGTGGAGCCCTGCACCATGAGCAGCGTCCCGTCGTCGAGGGTCTCGACCGCGCGCTCGTGGGTGTGCCCGGCCAGCACCAGCGGCACGACGCCGTCCAGCGGGGGTGCCTGCTTCGGGTCGTGCACGATCGCGATCGCCGGGGGCTCGGGCAACGCCTCGGCGGCGTCGGCGAGGTCCTCGCCGGTCTGCGCCAGCGGCTCGGTGTCGCCGGTGGCGTCCTTGTCGGGCGTGAAGCGCGGGTCCGGCGCCCCGACGACGGTGATGCCGGCGACCGTCGTCGCCGTGTCGTCGAGCACCGTGGCGTTGGGCTGGGAGGCGACCAGCCCCGCGGTGACCGCGGAGTCGTGGTTGCCGCGGATGTAGACGTAGGGGACGCCGAGCTGCCCCACGCGGCTGATCAGCTGGTTCTCCGGCTCGCTGCCCCAGTCGGTGATGTCCCCGGTGTCGAGCACGCCGTCGACGGCGAACTGGTCGACCACCTGCGCCACCAGGTCGAAGCCGGCCGGGTTGAGGTGCAGGTCGGACACGTGCAGGAGGGCGACGGTGTCGGTGGGGCCGCCCGGGGCCGGGAGCGCCGAGAGCGCCGAGTAGAGCGTGCCGACGTTGGTGACGAGCTCCTCGAGCGAGGCCCGGTAGGCGTCGAACCGGGCCACGATGTCCTCGGCGCTGCCGATGAGGCTGGTCGCGTTGACCAGCAGGCCGGTGTAGGTCGGCTGCGAGAGCGCCTCGGGCCGCCAGGTGGCCGCGCCCAGCCCGGCGGTGCCGGCGAGCAGGACGACGGAGACGCCGGCCGCGAGCAGCGGCTCGGGCCAGCGCCGGAAGACGACCAGCGAGGTGAGGACGGCGCCACCGAGGCCGGCCGCGGCCGTCGTCCACGCCAGCCGGACGACGGCGGCCTGCAGGTCGTCGCTCACCCGGTCGACCAGGCCGTCGAGCTGGGCGGGGTCGGCCACCAGCGCCTGGACGCGCGCCTCGTCGACGCGGCGCAGCTGGACGTCGAGACCCAGCGGGCCGTCGTAGGCGTCGACGGCGAGGGCGCCCAGCGGCGGCACCTCCACGGTGGCGCCGCCGCCGGTGGGCGTGAGGGCGAGGGATGCGTCGAAGGGGCCGATCGGCGCCTCGACGCGGCCGAGCAGCAGGATGCCGAGGACCGCGCCGGCGACCGCGACGAGCAGCCGCGCGGACCACCGGGCGGTGGTCCGCGCCCACCTGCGCCGATGGCCGGCGGCCGGTGGCGGCGTCGGCTCGTCCATCCCGCCGAGGCTAGCGGCGGCCGAGGGGGCGCGCGGGGCTGCCAGAGGGCGGGCGCCGGCGTCCTCCCTCACCGCCGCGCGTCCTCCCCGACGGTGCACGGGCAGGGAGGACGCGCTCGGATCAGGTCACCTGATCGTGGCGGGAGGTGCTGGTCAGGCGACGAGCTTCGCCGTCACCTCGGCCAGGCGGCGGCCCTGGTAGCGGGCGGCGGCGAGCTCCGCCTCGGTCGCGGTGGCGGACTTGCCGCCGGAGGCGTTGGAGACGCCGTAGGGGTTGCCGCCGGCCTCGAACAGCAGCGGGTCGGTGTAGCCGGGCGGCACGATGACGGCGCCGAAGTGTGAGAAGACGTTGAACAGCGTGAGGATCGTCGACTCGTTGCCGCCGTGGGCGTTCTGCGCGCTGGTGAAGGCGGTGGCGCCCTTGTTCGCGAGCTTGCCGGTGAACCACAGCCCGCCGAGGGTGTCGATGAACTGCTTCATCTGCGCGGCGGGTGTGCCGAAGCGGGTCGGTGTCCCCAGGGCGTAGCCGTCGGCCCACTCCATGTCGGCCGGGGTGGCCTCCTGGACCTCGTCGGCGGTGGCGTCGACGTGGGCACGCCACAGCGGGTTGGAGTCGATGGCCTCCTGCGGGGCGAGCTCCTCGACCCGGCGCAGGCGCACCTCGGCGCCGGCCTCCGCGGCGCCCTCGGCGAGGGCGGCGGCCAGCTGGTGCACGTTGCCGGTGGACGAGTAGTAGATGACGGCGATCTTGGTCATAGTCGATCGGCTCCCTGTTCGTGGGTGGTCAAGTGGTTTTGCGTTCAACCAACAGGGACCAGTGCGACGCTCTTCCCGGAGGCGCACACGGCGAGTCAGGCGTGGTGGGGGCGGAACACCCAGCGCAGCGCCAGGAACCGCAGGGTGCCGATCGTGGCCGTGACGGCGGCGATCAGCAGGATCTCGGTGACGACGGCGGGCTCGGCGACGACCTCGTTGAGCCAGCGCAGCGCCAGGCTGGTGGCGACCATGCCGGCGACGCACAGGGCGCCACCCTCCCACTGCGCGGCGAACCAGCCGACCCGCTCGCCGGCGCGGAAGGTCAGCCGCCGGTGCAACTCGTTGGCCAGCACCGAGGACAGCGCCGCGCCGACCAGGTTGGCCGGGACCTCGCCCAGCCCCCGCAGCAGCACGAACAGCAGGCCGTAGACCGCGCTGGAGAACCCGCCGACGAGGACGAACCGCGCGAACTGGCCCACACCGCCGTCGGACCGCAGCAGGGCGGCGAGGTCGCCGACCAGGTCGGCGACCGCCACGGGGCGGTGCAGCGACGGGCAGGTCACGTCTTCTCCTCGGTGTGCACGGTGTTGTTGTCGACCTTGCCACTGACAGTTCCCGGTGGACGAGCGCAATACGCGCCGGGGACTGCGGTGGCGGTGTGTGATCGCCCACGAGCGAGGCGGCGTGACCGTCGGCGACGGTGTCCCGTGCGCGCCGCCGACTGCCCGGTATCGACGGGCCGCGGCGGGGTAGTGGCCCGCGCATGAGCCTGATGGGGATCCTCGACCGACTCGCGGACGTGAGCAGCTTCGACAAGGCCATCGAGCCGGCCCGCAAGGCCGTGCTCGCGGTGCTCAGGGGATCGGTCAAGGACGCCCTGCACGGCACCTGGCTCGGCCATCCGCTGCACCCGGTGCTGGTGCAGATCCCCGTCGGCAGTTGGGCCTCGGCCGGCCTGCTCGACGCCATCCCCCCGCTGCGGCCGGCCGCCACGGTGCTCATCGGCACCGGCGTCGCCGTCTCGGTGCCCGCCGCCATGGCCGGCGCGGCCGACTGGTCGGAGCAGGAGATCGGCGTCCGCCGGCTGGGGGCGCTGCACGCGGTGTCCAACGTGGCCGCGCTCGGGCTCTACGTCGGCTCGCTGGTCGCCCGGGCCCGGGGGCGGGACACGCTCGGTCGCGTCCTGTCCTACTCCGGGCTGGGCATCGCGACCGGCTCGGCCGCGATCGGCGGGCACATGTCCTACGCGCAGTCCTCGGGCGCCTCGCACGCCGCGACGGCGGCCCGCGCGCTGACGTCGGACTGGATCGACCTCGGCCCGCTCGACGACCTCCCCGAGGGGCGGCCGGCGCTCCGCACCGGGAGCGGCAGCGGCGTGGCGGCGCCGCTGGCCGCGGTCCGCCGGGGCGCCCGGGTCGACGTCTTCGTCGGGGCCTGCTCGCACCTGGCCGGCCCGCTGTACGAGGGCAGCGTCGAGGAGGTGCGCGGGCACACCTGCCTGGTCTGCCCGTGGCACGACTCGGCGTTCGACCTGGAGAACGGGGAGCCGCGGCGCGGTCCGGCGGCCAACCCGCAGGAGAAGCTCGAGGTCCGCATGGAGGCCGGGCGGGTCATGGCGCGGCTGCCCAGCCGGCACCAGTAGGGGCGCCGCCCGCCTACGCTGCCGCGGCATGCGGCGGACGGTGGTGGGGTTGGCCGTCCTCCTGTGCGCCGCGTGCTCGGGGGACGGCAGCGCCCCGTCGTCCGCGGTGCCGTCGTCTGCGTCGTCCTCGTCCGTCCCGCTGCCCGCCGGCCCGTCCGTGCCCGCCGTCCCCGGCATCGAGGCAGAGGTGCGGCAGTGGCGCACCGACGAGGCGGTCGGTGGGCAGGTGCAGGTGACGGTCACCGACACCGGGGCCCAGCCGTTCACGGTCACCTCCGTGGCGATCGAGTCGGCCGGCTTCGCCCCCGTGCCGGACCGGCCGGTGCAGGTCGAGTTCCCGCCCGGACGCCGCTTCGACCTGCCCACGCAGTACGGCGAGGTGGTCTGCGACCGCGCCGCGGAGCCGGCGGCCGCGCGGCTGACCGTCGTCCGCCCCGACGGCGGGAGCGAGCAGCTGCGGGTCCCACTCGCCGCCGAGGTGCTCGGCCGGATCCACACCGAGGAGTGCGCGGTGCGGGCCGTGCTGGCCGTCGCGGACGTCGCCGTGAGCGGGTTGGCGCTCGACGGCGAGGCGGCGACCGGGTCGGTCGTCCTCACCCGCGCCGGGGACGACGACCGGGCGGTGGAGGTGGTGCGCCTGGGCCGCAACGTGGTCTACGGCGTGGGCGTGGACCTGCCGGCGACGCTCGCGGCGGGGGAGCGCCGCCTGGAGGTGCCGGTGGAGTTCACGTCGGCGTCCTGCGACCCGCACGTGCTGGCCGAGACCAAGCAGCCCTACGTCTTCCCGATGGCGGTGCGCGTGGGCGACGACGACCAGGTGCCGGTGGACCTGCCGCTGGACCAGGCGCAGCGGGACGTGCTCGCCGCGCTGGTCGACCGCGTCTGCGACTGAGCCCCCTACGAGGACCGGTCCGACCGTCCCGGGGGGATCGGGACGGCCGGACCGGAGTCGGGCGGCGCGGGCGGTCGTCCTCCGCGCCGGCGATGACGCTACGTAGCGGGCTTCCGCTGCCGCGATCCCCTGAACGGGTAGTACCCGTCCGGGGAGGGTGGCGGCCGTCACGCAGGGTTGTGCCCAATGGTCCGAGGGCACCCCCCGTCGGTGTTCTTCCTCTTCTCCAGCCGCCTCGGCTGCCTCGGCAGCCTGCTGGTCTCCGCCCTGCTGACGCTGGTCCTGCTGATCGCCTTCGACGTGCTCTGAGCCGCCCGCGCGGCGCGGGTCCCCACGACCGGGCCGGCCGTACCTCCTGGGGAACGGCCGGGGTGCGGTGACCGCACGCGCCGGACGTCAGCGGCGTCGGGTCCGCTCTCGATCCGCCGGTCGACGCCGGCCGCGTGGTCCACCCGGAGCGGACACCCTCCGGTGAGCGGGCGCGGGCGACGAGGGGATCGCCGCGTCGGGGCTCACCGTGCACGTGGGCGACTGGTCGGGCCGCGCGCCGTGGTGCGCACGCGGCTCGCCAGGGACCCGTTCATCCCTTCGGGTGGTCTCGCGGGGAACCGCTGCGTCCGTGGGCCCCGACTCCCGAAGAGATGGCGTGAGTGACACGGGCCCGGGGCCGCGCGCAGGCGTCCAGGAACGGCGGCAGAGCGGACGGCTCTACGGCCGGACCGCGACGGAGGTCACCGGAGCGGTCCAGGGCGGGGAGGACCGGGTCCGCTACCGCGACGCCCTCACCGCCCGGCAACGGCGCGGTGTCCTGGGGCTGGGCTGGTTCCACGTCGTCCTCGCCCTCGCGCTGGCCGGCTACCTGCTGCTCCCGGCCAACCTCCCCCGACTCGGCGGCGGGGTCCTGGTCGACGCCCTGTCCGTGGCCGGTCTGGTCGTGATGGTGGTGCTGCAGCTGATCGCCGGGCTGCGCACCTGGACGGTCACCTACCACGCGGGGCAGGCACGCGACCCGATCCCCATGCGGCCACGGCCGGGGCTGCGCGTCGCCGTCCTGACCACCATCGTGCCCGGGAAGGAACCGCTGGAGCTGGTCATGGCCACCCTGCGTGCGATGACCCGGATCCGCCACGACGGACTCCTGGACGTGTGGCTGCTCGACGAGGGGGACGACCCGGAGGTCCGCCGACGCTGCGCCGAGCTCGGCGTGCGGCACTTCAGCCGGAAGGGGCGGCCGGAGTGGAACCAGCCGAGCGGGCCGTTCCGGGCGAGGACCAAGCACGGCAACCACAACGCCTGGCGCAGCCGGCACGAGCACCTGTACGACGTCGTGGCCCAGATGGACCCCGACCACGTGCCGTTCCCGAACTTCCTCGAGCGCACCCTGGGCTACTTCTCCGACCCGGACGTGGCCTTCGTGGTCGCACCGCAGGTCTACGGCAACCTGACCGAGTCCTTCGTCGCCCGTGGCGCGGCGGAGCTCGCCTACCTCTTCCACGGCATCATCCAGCGCGGCGGCAACGGTCACGACGCCCCGCTGCTGATCGGGACCAACCACCTCTACCGGCCGGCCGCCTTCGCGCAGATCGGCGGGTACCAGGACTGCATCATCGAGGACCACCTCACGTCGATGATCGTCTACACGGCGGTGAACGAGGCGACCGGACGCAACTGGAAGGGCGTCTACACGCCCGACATCGTGGCGGTCGGGGAGGGGCCGGCCACCTACTCGGACTTCTTCAGCCAGCAGAAGCGCTGGGCCTACGGCGTCTGGGAGATCGCCCGCCAGCACTCCCCGCACGTCTTCCCGCGGATGCGGACCGGGCAGCAGCGGCTGTCCTTCTTCGCCCTGCAGACGCACTACCCGACGACGGCCGTCGTCTGGGTGGGCGGCATCGCGCTCTCGGTCCTGTACCTGGTGGGCGGTGTGACGGTGACCCACCTGCCGGTGCTGCAGTGGTCGGTGCTGTTCGGCGCCAACCTCCTGGCCGGGCTGCTCTTCTCCTTCTGCATGCGGCGCTTCAACCTGGTGGAGCACGAACGCACCTCCTGGGGCCTGGCGGGGATGCTGCTCGACCTGGTCACCGCACCGGTCTACGTCGCCGCGGCCGCCGCCCAGCTGGCCGGACGACCGCTGGTGTACGTGGTGACCGCGAAGGGCAGCGCCGCCACCGGGGACACGTGGCGGACCTTCCGCCCGCACCTGCTGTGGCTGGCGGTGGCGGCGGTCGCACTGCTCGCCGGCCCGCTGCTGCACCACGACTACCCGGCGCTCTACGTGTGGGCCGGCCTCACGGCCCTCCTCTGCGCGCTCCCCCTGCTGCACGTCGGGTCCGGCCGCGTCGGGCAGGCGGTGCGCCTGGTCCGGATCCGCCCGGTCCTCCGCCACCGCCGGATCGGCGAGGTCCTCGTCGCGCAGGGCGCGCTCAGCAACGCCCAGCTCCGGGACCTGCTCGACCTGCAGGCGACCAGCGACGCCGCCTGGATGCGGCTCGGTGACCTGGCCGTCGCCGAGGGCCACATCACCTCGGCGCAACTCGAGGCAGCCCTGGGCGTGCCGAGCCGTCTCCCGGTCACCGACCTGCAACCGGCCTGACCGGGAGCCGACCCGGTCGGCTGGTCAGGCCGGGGGAGCTGCGGCGCCAGGCGGCCCGGCCCCCGTCGTCACCGCTCGGGGCGCCCGCCGGCACGGCGACGGCGCGCTGGCCTCGCAGCGGGCGGCAGGCGCCACGGACGACCCACGCGTCGTCCCGTGGGGCGTCCGATCGGTCCTGCACCCGCCGGGCCGCGGGCGGCGGATCAGGCCGAGCGCCTGGCCGAGTCCGACAGGCAGCGGGCGGCCCTGCAAGAGCAGTTGGAGGCACACAACCGGACCATCGCGGAGGCGGAACGGCAGTCCGGTGAGGCGGAGACGGACCGGGAGAATCTCGCCGGAACCGTCGCCTTCGGGGAAGCACTCGCCGACCCGGACCAGGAGTCCCTGGCGGACCTCCTCGAGCAGCTGCAGACCCTGCTTGCGGACCTCACCGACATGCACGGGGCCGCTGGAGCTGACAGCCCGGCGGATGAACCACCCTTCCTCCGCCGGGCAAGGAATGGCCCTACGCGCGCGGCGGAGACGTGTGGACCCTGTCCCGCGCCCGCGAGTCGCTGGTCACCTACGACGGTCACCTGTCGCTGGACGAGGTGTTGCCGGCCCCCGTCGCTGCTCGTCTGATCGACTCGTTCCTCGAGATCCGACCGCAGGGCGGCCGCGTGTGGGTGGACGAGGACGGCGATGCGACGACGTACGTCGACGGAGTGCTCACCTACCTGGGGCGGCTGACTGACGACTCGGCCCAAGCGGGGGCCGACGATCCGCCGATCGGGACCCCCTACTCGCCTGCCGGCGAGCGTTACTCGGTCAGCACGTTGGGCATTCTGCGGCTCGCCGACAGCGCCTATCTGGACAGGCAGATCGACAGCGCCCCGGCGCGAGTGGTGCTTGAGCGGTTGTTGGCGGTGCGGCCGAGTGGCGGCCGGTTCCGGGTCGACTCGACCGGCGCGGTCACCACTCACCTCGGCGGGGACTGGGTGTTCGCCGGGGGGGTGCGCGCGGAGGAGTGGTTCCCGGGGGACGTCACCGGCCAGTGACGCAGGCGCGACTGGGCGCCTGTGACGCGGCCGGCACACCGGCTGGGGCACCGGTGCGGTGTGGCCCCGCCGTGTTCAGGCGGGGCCACACGGTCGCAGCGGTCACGCCGCCGCAGAGGAGCCGGTGTGCCGGCGGGTTGAGGGCGCCACAGGCGGCACCCGGAGGTCCGGGGGTCGGTGGCGGTGTGAACCCGCGCGGCGTCGATGGCCGCCCAGGCGGCGTGCTGCTCGACCCAGGTGTCCGGGAACAGAGTGCGCAGACGGGCCTCGGTGGCCTCGACGGCCAGCCACAGCAGGTCGGCGCCGATCTGGTTGTGGGCGGTGTGCTCGGCGGCGGTGGCAGGTGGTCGCGGCGGTGCATCAATTGCAGGCGCAGGACCCGGCGGGCCGGGCCTTCGACGTGCATCCAGGCGTTGGGATACGGGCGGGGTCGGCCTCGGCGTCGAGCCGCTCGAGGCCGCCGACGTGGTCGAGTAGCGCCGGCCCCTGCGGGCGAGGGGGCCGGCGCCCGGGGTCGGCGCGCTAGCCTCGGACCGGGCTGCAGACGCTCCCAGTTCCATCACGCGTTGTCTCTTGCGTCTGGAGGGTTTTCTGCACCTGCCGGGCCTCTAGCTCAACTGGCAGAGCAGCGGACTTTTAATCCGCGGGTTGTGGGTTCGATCCCCACGGGGCCCACCGTGAATGCGCAGGTCAGTGCCGAGCATCGAGTGAGTCGACCTCGTCCGTCTGCCGCACGGTCCGCAGTGAGTCCGCACGAGCGCGAGTCACCGCCTCGTCGAGGCGGTCGGCGACGGCGTTCAGGTCGTCATCGAACGAGCCCGAGTACACGTCCAGGGTCATCGCCGCCGAGGCGTGTCCGAGGAGCCGCTGGACCGCCTTGACGTTCGCGCCGGCAGAGACCGCCAGGCTGGCAGCCGTGTGGCGGAGTTCGTGAGGGGTCAGGCCGTCGAGTCCGGCCCGTCGGGCAGCCTCGTCGAAGACGAGCTTCCGGAAGTTGCCGATCCGGAGGACGGCTCCTCCGGGCGAAGTGAAGAGCAGCTCAGCACGACCAAGGCGATGCCGTACAGGACCAGGGCGACGGTAGTCACCGAAGCTGCTCCCGAGGCGTAATGGCCAGGGTCTGCGGCGCGGCCGGCGCCGGTGAGCAGCAGGCGTCGGTGCAGCCGTTGCCGCACCCGCAGCCGTCGGCCGCCTCGTGCCCGTCGGCGCCCGGGCCTGGAGCGCAGCAGCCCTCGCCACGCCAAGCCTGGACGCCCTCCCGGACCGCGACGGCGGCAATCACCAGTCCGGCGACCGGATCGGCCCAGCTCCAGCCGAGAGTGGCGTTGAGCACCAGGCCCAGCAGCAGGACGGCGCTGAGGTAGGTGCACAGCAGGGTCTGAGTGGAGTCGGCGACCACGGCGTTGCTGCCCAGGGCTCGGCCGGTGCGGCGCTGGGCCCAGGACAGGAACGGCATGACGATCAGCGAGGCGACCGCCAGTCCGATTCCGACCGGGGAGGAGTCCGGGTCGCTGCCGGTGAGCAGGGCGCGAGCCGACTCGACGGTGACGTAGGCGGCCAGGGCGAAGAAGGAGAACGCCATCAGTCGCAACGCCTGCTGCTCCCGGCTCTCGGGCAGCCGGTGGCGGAACTGCCAGAGGATGATCAGGCCGCTGGAGACCTCCACGACGGAGTCCAGGCCGAAGCCGACGAGGGCCACGGAGCCGGCCACCACGCCCGCGGAGATGGCGATGACGGCCTCGATGACGTTGTAGGTGACGCTGGCGCCGGCGAGCAGCTGCGCGCGGCGGCCGAGGCGCGCCCGCTCGGCGGCAGTGGGTGCAGGGTGGGTGTGAGTGGCGCTCACCGCTGCGCCGCCGAGCCGTAGGTCGGGCAGAGGACGACCGCGTCGCCGGTCGCGGCGAGCAGCCGCTCGGCCGCGGCGAGGACCTCGAGCACCTGCGCGGGTGCGGTCAGCGACCACAGCGATGCCCGCCCCTGGGGACGGGACGTCGCGACGCCGCAGTCCCTCAGGCAGGCGAGCGCCGCGCTCACCGACGACTGGGCCAGTCCGAGGTGGGCGGTGAGGTCGACCACCCGGTGCTCGCCGAGCAGCAGGTGACGGATGATCGACAGCCGCGTCGGGTCCCCGAGGCTGCGGAACAGGCAGGCGGCCGCCGACAGCGCCGCGGCCTCGTCGACGGGCGCCGCGTCTCCCGCGGCGACCTCGACCGCGTCGCCACCTCCGACGCTGGGGATGGACTCAGCGTCGACCTCCATCATCGTCATGCGCCGATGATAGTGATGAGGTCCGGAGGAGAGGCACGTGCGGATGAGGGGTGATCGAGCTGAGATGGCGACGGCCGGACCGCTCGAGGCGGCGTCACCCGGCGCCGGCGGAGGCGGGGATCCCGGTCATCCGAGGTGGCGCTCGGCCCGGGCCACGACGACGGCGTCCGCCGTGGACCAATCATGCCGGACCATGACGGGGCCCCGATGGCGCGGCGGGCGGTGGCGGTGAGCGTCGAGGACAACAAGCGGCTGGTCGCCCGCGCGATCACCGAGGTCATCAACGGCGGGAACCTGGATGCGGTCGACGAGCTGTACGCGCCGTCGATCGCCGCCGCGGCCCGAGAGTGGGTCACGCCGTTCCGGGCGGCCTTCCCCGACGTGCGGATGGAGACCGTCGCGTTGGTCGGCGAGGGCGACACCGTCGTCGGTCAGTTCCGCTGCTCGGGCACCCACACCGGGCCCTGGATGGGCCGTCCGCCCACTGGCCGCGCCTTCCGCGACGTACGCGAGGTGTACTGGTTCACCGTCCGCGGCGGCCGCATCGTCGACTGGTGGGGCCTGGAGGACGACGACGACCGCCGCCGGCAGCTGGGCCGGCGGCCCGCATCGTCCTGACCGGGCTCCATCGGTCTCCGGTGTGCTGCCCGGCACGGGGCCGCGGCGGGCTACGCCGAGCGCGGCGCATACATGATCACGGCGACGCCGACGAGGCAGATGAGCGCGCCGATGACGTCATGGCGGTCCGGCCGAAACCCGTCGGCGACCATCCCCCAGGCCAGGCTGCCGGCGACGAAGACGCCGCCGTAGGCGGCGAGGATCCGCCCGAAGTCGGCACGGCTGCAGGGTCGCGACGAACCCGTACGCGCCGAGAGCGACCACACCCAGCCCGATCCACAGCCATCCCCGGTGCTCGCGCACACCGTGCCAGACCAGCCAGGCGCCGCCGATCTCGGCGACCGCGGCCACCACCAACAGCAGGATCGACCGGACGACCGTCATGTCGGCAGCGTCTCAGTGGCCAACGCGGCGCCGGTGATCGATGTCTGTGCCACGCCTCGGATCGGGCCGGGGAGCGTTGGGTCACCAGTGGCGGGACGGGCTGGGACGCGGCGTCTCGCCTGCATTCGCGAAGCGCCCTACGCGGCCATGATCAGTCGCGGGAGGGTGCGGCCCGGTAGGCGCCGGCCACGCCGCGCTCGCCCGCCGGGCGGTGCGCACGGGCCTGCTCGAGCTTCTCCTGACGACGGGCGAACAGAACCGTCCCGACGAGGAAGAGCCCGGAGAGGATGAGCACGACGGCGGTGAACGCGTTCACGAAGGGCAGGTCCACCCCCACCAGGGCGAGCACGCCGAGCACGATCAGCACCGAGGCGGCCAGCGCCGCCCCGGCGGCACGCAGGGGGCTCTTGGCGACCTCCTCGACGCCCTCCTGTGCCTTGTCCTTGGCATAGTCCAGCGGCTTCTTGGCCCAGGTGAAGCGTGTCGCCAGCACGGCCAGGCCGGCCGCGACGAGCACGAACCCCGGACCTGGCAGGACGAGTAGCGCGATGCCGGCCAGCGTCAGCAGGCCGCCGAGAATAGCGATCACCGTGGTTTTCACCGCTGGGTTGTGCCCAATCCATTACGTCGTCATGCGGCTGGCCGCCGAGCGCACCGCCGGCAGCCACCCCTACCTGGTGACGGTCGAGAACACCGCGGCCGTCCGCGAGGGGATCGGTCCCGACGCCGTCGTCGTTCCGGAACTCGGGGTAGTGCTCAGCAACGACCGGGTGGCGGGGCGTGACATGGCCCGCACGGCCCTTGCGCCGTATCTCGGACTGCCCAATTACACCAACAACTGGCTGCGCTCCGGGTTCACCGAGGATGATCTGGCCGACGGCGGCAGCGACCGGCTGATCGACGCCCTCGTCGCCATCGGCGACGTCGAGGAGATCGGTCGCCGGGTGCAGGAGCACCGCGACGCCGGCGCCGACCACGTCGCCTTCCAGGTGCTCGGCCCGCGGCCGCACGCGGCCGAGGTCTTCCGGGACCTCGCGGCCCTGACGGCTGCCCCTTGACGCGACCGCACGACGGCTGAGCTGGGACAGATGGGCGAGCAGCCGTCGCGCGACCGAGCGCAGGGTGGCGGCAGGGCCGGAGGGCAGGGCGGTCCGAGGTCAGGTGCCGACGTACTCCGCGAGGTGCTGCCCGGTCAGCGTGGAGCGGTCCGCCACCAGCTCGGCCGGCGTCCACTCGAACACGAGGCGCCCGCCGTCGTGCCCGGCGCGCCCGGCCCAGGTCGATGATCCAGTCGTCGTGGGCCATGACGGCGGGGCCCCTCCCGTGAGGGCGGAGGGTGCGAAGGGCCCCCGATGTGGTCGCGGTGTGGTCGTGCACTGCCCGTCAGCGGGGCCGCAGGAGCGGCACCGTGCGGCAACGTGTGCGGCCCTCACCTGCAGGGACGGCATCATGCGGTACCGCCCGTCACGCCCTGGTCGGGACTCTCGATCCGCGGGTTGTGGGTTCGATCCCCACGGGGCCCACCGCGCTGACCCGGCACCCCGACCGTGTTCGGGTCGTCGGATGATGGCGGCGTCCACGCGACGTGCGGAGGGCGTGACGCTCGAGGTCCCGGCCCCGGACCGTCGGCGGGGGCGCCGGGGCAGAACCGCTCCGCCGCCGGCCTTCAGCGGTCGGCGCAGCCCCGGCGCCAATACCCCATGAACGCCACCGCGTCGCGGGGGACGCCGAGGTCGCGGACCAGCGACCTGCGCAGCTGCGCCACCATGCCGGCCTCACCGGCCAGCCAGACGTACCCGCTGGAGTCCCCGACCTGATCGGGGACGTCCCACAGCACCGCCCCGTCGACGTCCCCTGGTTCCTGACCCGGCGTCGCAGAGCCGATCCGCATCTCGGCGAGCGCCTTCCGCACCGCCGGTACGAGTCGATCGCCGTGCGCACGTCCGTCGCGGGGTAGCCACCGGACGGTCACCGCACCCGTCGACGCGAGCGCCTGGACGTCGGCGGCGGTGGGCACCTCCAGCAGTGCCGTCACGGTGCGGGACGCCGGATCCAACGCCTCCAGGATGGCGGACACGGCCGGGACCGCCGTCTCGTCCCCGGCGAGGAGCAACGAGCGCGCGGTCGACGGAGGAGCCCACTCGCAGCCCCAGGCCCGCCCGCTACCCGGGCGATCCGGGCCGAGCAGCACGACCGGGTCGCCGGGCACGGCGCCGGCGGCCCACCGGCAGCCAGGGCCGGCCTGCCCGTCAGCCAGCCCGTGCAGGACCACGTCGAGGTCCAGTTCGGCTCGTTCGGGGCGAGCCGTCCGGACCGTGTACGTGCGCAGGTACGGACGCCGGCCGGCCGGGAGTGCCCCGTGACGGGTGAGCCAGTGTCCGGTCGAGCGCAGGAGCTGCTCGAGACCGGAGCCGGTTGCGTCGTCCTCGTGCGGCAGGAGGAGTTTGATCCGCTGGTCGTCCCCGGCGAACCCGAAACCGGTCAGCTCCTCACCGGTGAGGGTCAGTCGGACGACATCGGCTCCGACGCGGCGGACGCCGGCGACACGGGCCCTGAAGAACCGCCACTGCGGCACGGCCGACGACCGCACCGTCACCTCGGCCACGGTGGCCGGGTCGGAGGTCTCCCCGTTCCCTCCAGGCCGGAGGGGCACCACTCGTCGGCCCGCCATATAGGTGAGGCTAACCTCACCTCGACATGCCGGTGGGACCGCCCCGGCAACGGAGGCCGGTCTGCTGCCCGCAGGTGCGGCGTCGGGCTCCGCGGGACCGAGCGCTCGGGCGACCGTGCCGGAGCGCCGTCGTGCCGGTGATGCCGGCGGAGGGAGGGACGGGCATGGACCGGAGCGGTCGTCCGAGGTCGCGCGGTGCGGCTCTCGGGCTGGGTCTGGCCGTGGTGCTGGCCGGCTGTGGCGGAGCGGGCGAGACCGAGGCGGAGGACGGCGCGACGCCGGAGGAGGGCCGGACGGTCGTCCACGCACTCGGGGAGACCGAGATCAAGGGCACGCCCGAGCGGGTCGTCGTCCTGGACACCGGAGAGCTCGACGCGGTGCTGGCTCTCGGCGTGACGCCGGTGGGTGCCGTCCGGACCGACGTCAGCGACGCGCTGCCGGCCTACATCGAGGACGCCGGGGTCGACCCCGCCGACATCGACAACGTGGGCACCATCCAGGAGCCCGACCTCGAGGCCATCGCGGTACTGGAGCCCGACGTCATCCTCACCAACAGGGTCCGCCACGAGGACATCCACGACCAGCTCTCGGCCATCGCCCCCACCGTGTACGCCGAGGCCGTCGGCGAGACGTGGAAGGAGAACCTGCAGCTGGCGGCGGAGGCGCTCGGTCGCGCCGAACGGGCCGAGGAGCTGCTCGCGGAGTACGAGGAGCGGGCCGCCGAGGTGGGGGAACCGTTCGGGGACCCCGCCGCGACCCAGGTGAGCATCGCCCGCTTCCTCGACGGGAGCGCGGTGCGCCTCTACGGCGAGGGCTCGTTCATCGGCTCCGTCCTCGCTGACGTCGGATTCGCCCGACCGGCGGCCCAGCAGACCAGCGAGACCTTCGTCGAGGTCAGCCCCGAGCAGATCAGCCAGGCCGACGCCGACGTGGTCTTCTACGCCGCGTACGGACAGGACGGCGTGACCGCGGCCGACCAGATCACCTCCGGCCAGCTCTGGCAGGGCATGTCCGCCGTCCAGCAGGGCCGCGCCCACGAGGTCAGCGACGACCGCTGGTTCCTCGCGATCGGCCCGCTCGGCGCCCAGCTGGTCCTCGACGACCTCGAGGACATCGCCGAGCGGCAGGGCTGAGTCCCTCCGGTCCGGGCCGGGTCGTCCGGCCCGGACCGGGAGGACCCACGCGGCCGCGGGGGATCCGGTCGGTGCCGGCGTCGTCGCGTTCGACCTCCAGGCCTCCGGGTCCCGCTCCGGGTCGGTGTGGTCAACCGGCGAGGGCCGTGGCGAACAGCGAGTCGGCGTTGTCCAGGGCGTACCGGATGCCCGGTGCCGAGCCGCTGGAGAAGGCGCTGACCAGCGTCTCGTCGTCCAGGACCACGGCGTGGCCCTGCTGCACGGAGCCCAGTGTCGGCCACAGCGGATGGCCGGTGATCTCGGCGGCGTCGACGAAGATCGGGAAGACCACGGTGAGCGGAGCGTCGAGGAGGCCCACCTGCTCGTCGCTCAGGGGCACGAAGAAGTTCTCCCCGGCCAAATCCTGGACGGCCGGCTTGTTGACGAAGCCCAGTTGCTCCATGAGGTCGACGCGCGCATCCCCGCGCACGTACGCGCCGAAGCCCTCCGACGTGTAGGCGCCGACAGCGACCTCGGTGCCGTCGAACTCCGGGTGTGCGGCGGCGGTGTCGGCGAACTCCTGCTCGACGTCCGCGCGCACCTGCGCGGCCTCCTCGTCGCGGCCCAGCGCCTCACCGACCATCTCCAGCTGCTGCTGCCACGTGGTCTGGTACGGCCCCACGCCGTCGGGCTGGCCGATGGTGGGCGCGATCTGGCTCAGGGAGTCGTAGCGCTCCTGGCTCGCGTCGGAGCGGGTGTCGAGGATGAGGTCCGGTTCCAGGGCGGCGATCGCCTCGAGGCTGGGCTCGAGCGTCTCGATGATCTCCGGCGCCTCGTCGTACGACCCCGCGGCCCACGGGCCCACCCCCTCGCCGCCGAACCCCAGCCAGTCGCTGGCCGCGACCGGCTGCACCCCCAGGGCCAGCGCGGTCTCGGCGTCGCCCCAGCCCAGGGCGACGACGCGAGCGGGTTCCTCCTCGATCGTCACCTCCTCGAAGGCGGTCGCCACGGTCACCGGGAAGGCGTCGGAGACGCCGCCGGCCTCGGGAGCGGTGTCCTCGTCCTCGTCCGCGCCGCAACCGGCGAGGACGAGTGCGGTGGTCAGCAGCGCAGCACAGGTGGTGGTTCGGGACACGGAGCCTCCCGGCGTAAGGTTAGGAAAGGCTCACCTAACCACGTGCCGTCCTGTGGTCCTCCGCGTGGGCGGGTGAGCCCGCCGGCGCCCGAGGGGCTCCCGGCGCCCCTCGGCTCAGCGCAGCCTGCGGACCGGCACCACCATCGGCGTCCCGGCCACCGGGTCGGGGACGACCCGGGCCTCCAGGTCGAACACCTCGGCCAGCAGGGGCTCGGTGAGGACCTCCGCCGGCGTTCCCGAGGCGACCAGCACGCCGTCCTTCATCGCGACCAGCCGCTGCGCGTAGCGCGCGGCGAGGTTGAGGTCGTGCAGCACGACGACGACGGTGCGCCTCCGCTCGGTGTGCAGCCGGGCGACCAGCTCGAGCACGTCGATCTGGTGGGACAGGTCCAGGTAGGTCGTCGGTTCGTCCAGCAGCAGCAGGTCGGTGCCCTGGGCCAGCGCCATGGAGATCCACGCCCGCTGCCGCTGGCCGCCGGAGAGCTGGTCGACCGGCCGGTGGGCGAGTGCGGTCATGTCCGTCCACGCCAGCGCCTCGGTCACGGCGGCCTCGTCGCCCCGCGACCACTGCCGCAGCCAGGTCTGGTGCGGGTGACGGCCGCGGGCGACCAGGTCGGTGACGGTGAGTCCCTCGGGAGCCATCGGCGTCTGCGGGAGCAGGCCGAGCACCTGGGCGACCTCGCGGGTGGGGATGCGAGCGATCGCGCGCCCGTCCAGCAGCACTCGGCCGGAGGTGGGACGCAGCAGCCGGCCGAGCGCACGCAGCAGGGTGGACTTGCCGCAGCCGTTGGGACCGACGATCGCGGTGAACGACCCCTCGGTGAGCTCCAGGTCCAGCCCGTCGACGACCACGTGCCCGCCGTAGGCGAGCCGTACCCGCTCGGCGGCGAGGCGGACCGCTCCGGTCCGGGAGGGGGAGGTCGTCGCGAGGTGCGCTGTCACAGCGTGGATCGCCTTCCGCGGACGAGGAGCCAGAGCAGGTAGGGAGCGCCCACGACCGCCGTGAGGATGCCGACGGGCAGGGCCTGCGGCAGGACGGTGCGGGTGAGCAGGTCGGCGGTGAGCACCAGGGCGGCGCCGAGCAGGCCGGAGGCCAGCAGCGGCGGCCGCGACCCGCCGGTGAGCCGGACGGCGATCTGCGGCACGACCAGGGCGACGAACGCGATCGGTCCGGCAGCGGCCACCGTCGTGGCGGTGAGCCCGACGGCGACGAGGACGACGGCCGCCTGCGCCCTGGCCAGCCGCACGCCGAGCCCCCGGGCGGTGTCGTCGCCGAACTGCAGCACGCCGAGCACGCGGCTGGTCGCCAGCGCCAGGGGCACCAGGACGAGCAGCGAGAGGGCCAGCGGGACGGCGTGGTCCCAGGTGCGGGCGTTGAGCGAGCCGGTGATCCACACGTACGCCGCCGCGGCGTCGTGGATCTCGGCACGGGTGAGCAGCCAGTCGGTGAGCGCGGCCGCCACCGCCCACAGCGCGATGCCGATGAGCACCAGCCGGTAGCCGTCGATGCCCGCCCGCCAGGTGAGCGCGAACAGCAGCGCGCCGGTGAGGAGCGCCCCGGCGAGCGCGGCGAGCGGGACGCCCACGCCGCTGAGGAACACGCCGGTCGAGGAGGTCCCGCTGAGCACGATCGCGGCGACCGCACCGGCCGAGGCGCCCTGGGTGATGCCGAGGACGTCAGGTGAGGCCAGCGGGTTGCGGGCGAAGGTCTGGAACAGGGCCCCGGCGATCCCGAGCGCCAGCCCCACGAGCAGGCCGACGACGATCCGGGGCGCCCGGAGGTCCAGGATGACGAGCTGCTGGCTGCGCTCCCCCAGGCCGGCCAGCGTGCGCAGGACGTCCCCGACGCCGATGGGGTAGTCGCCCCGGCCGAGGCCGACCGCGCCGACCAGGACCACGACGGCCGCGGCGGCGACCGGCACCAGCAGCTGGCGCCTGCGGACCCGGCCGGACACCGGGCCGACGCGCACGCCCGTCGCGTCACGGGCGGCGGGGGCCGGACGTTGCGCAGCCGCGGTCGTCACGGGGCGGCCAGCTCCCGTCGGCGGACGAGGGCGATGAAGAACGGCGCGCCCAGCAGGGCCAGGACGATGCCGACCTGCACCTCACCGGGGCGGGCGACCACCCGGCCGACGACGTCGGCCACCAGCAGCAGGCTCGCCCCGACCAGGCCCGAGCAGGGGACGAGCCAGCGGTGGTCGGGGCCGGTGACCGCGCGGACGGCGTGCGGCACGACCAGCCCGACGAACGCGATCGGCCCGCAGGCGGCGGTCGCGGCCCCGCAGAGGAGGGTGACCGCGGCGAGACCGGTCAGGCGGGCCAGCCACACCCGCTGACCCAGACCGCGGGCGACGTCCTCGCCCAGTCCGAGCAGGTCCAGGGCGGGGGCGTTGAGCAGGGCGAGCACCAGGCCGGCGGCGATGAACGGGGCGACCTGCCAGGCGACGTCGGCCCCGCGGCCGGCGAGCGCGCCGACCACCCAGAAACGGAAGCTGTCCAGGCTCTGGGCGTCGCTGACCAGGATCGCCCTGACCAGCGCGTAGAACAGCGCGCTGAGGGCGGCGCCGGCGAGGGCCAGCGTGACCGGGCCGGCGCCGCCACGACCGACGGAGCCGAGCAGGAACACCAGGACGGTGCCCACGAGGGCACCGGTGAAGGCGAACCAGACGTAGCCGGCCGGACTGCCGACGCCGAGCAGCCAGATGGCCAGGACGACGGCGAGCGAGGCGCCGGCGGTGACGCCGAGGAGGCCCGGGTCGCCCAGCGGGTTCCGGGTGTGGCCCTGGGTCAGCGCGCCGGCGACGCCGAGTGCGAGGCCCACCATCACGCCGAGGACCGTCCGTGGCAGCCGCAGCTCCCGGACGATGATCGTCTCCTCGGTCTGCAGCGAGGCGGTGAGCGCCTGCCAGACCGTGCCGATGCCGATGGAGCGCGTACCGACGGTGAGGCTCAGCGCGGCGGTCGCGACGACGACGGCCAGCAGGACCGCCAGCCCCAGCCAGCGGGCAGTGCGGCTGCGCAGCAGGCCGCCCCGCGGGGGCCGCCGGGTCGCCGGAGCGCCTGCCGGGGGTCCCGCAGGCCCGGCGGTGCGCGACGGCGCATCGGTCGGGTGCGCCATGCGGCGGCTCCTGGGGACGGCTGGCGGGGCTTGGTGAGCCTCACCTTACTTCGCCGACGTGCTGGGGATCGGGCGGCGGCCCGATGAGTTCGGCGTCCGCTGTCGGTCAGGACTGCATGAGCGTCGCGACCCCGGCGATCCGGCTGGACATGACCGTGTCCCTCGACGGCTTCGTCGTCGGGCCGCGGGACAGCACGGAGGAGCCGATGGGCGTCGGCGGGTTCCGGCTGTTCAACTGGCTGGACTCCCGCTCCGACCCGGGACCGAACGGCCAGGTGGTCGCCGAGTCGGCCGCGACCCGGGCGGTCATCTCGGGCCGCCGCACCTACGAGCACGCGAACCGCTGGAACGGGGACCACCACGACGGCGTCCCGGTCCTCGTGCTCACCCACCACGTGCCGGAGGAGCCTCCGCCGGGCAGCGTCCGCTACGTGACCGACGTCCACGCCTGCGCCGCGCAGGCCCGCGCCGCCGCCGGAGACGCCGACGTGCTGGTCCTGGGCGCCGGGGCCGCCCAGGCGCTGCTCCGGGCCGGCGAGCTCGACGAGATGGAACTGCACGTCGTACCCGTCCTCCTCGGGCAGGGACGGCGGCTGTTCGACCACCTGCCCGCCGAGCGGATCGAACTCGAGCTGATCCGCGAGCTGGACGCCGCAGGGACCGACCCCGCCCACCGGGTCCTGCACCTCCGCTACCGCGTCCAGCGGTCGTCGCCCACCCCGGACGCAGGAGGGAACGGATGAGGACCCTGCACGTCGGCCTCCGGGTCGCCGATCCCGAGCGGGCGGTCGCTTTCTACACGGCCGTCGGCTACGAGGTGGTCGGACGGGTGCCGGAGTCCCCGGCCGGGCAGCTGACGATGCTGAAGCTGCCCGACGACGACGTGGTCAGCGTCGAGCTCGTCTTCGACCCCGGCGAGGCCGGCAGGGAGGCGGGCTCCGGCCTCAGCCACCTCGTCGTCTCGGTGGAGTCGATGGACGCGACGGTCACCGACCTCAGGACGAAAGGCATCGAGGTCGCCGAGCCCGGGTCGCCCGACGGTTCCGCGGACTTCCTGACCACCTGGGTCACCGACCCCGACGGCAACCGGATCGAGCTGGTCCAGTGGCCCGCCGGCCATCCCGACGGTCTCACCGCGGCCGACTGGTCGTGACGGCACCGCAGCTGCCGTCGCCTGCCCGCGGGCGCCCACCCGCGGCCGACGACGATCCGGGCCCGGGAGACGCCCGACGCGAGTAGCGTCGGGCGGGACGCCGGGGCGATCCGGCATCGACGGCGCGTCACACAGTCGGCGTTCCTGCAGACGGTCCCCACGTCGGGGCCCGCAGCCGAGGTCATCCCCGGGTGACCGAACCGGAGGCCGCGGCGTGGCCAGCAACCGCAACCCCCCTTCCCCCAGCACCACCGAGGCGCTGGAGCGCCTGGGCCGGTTGTCCCTGCGCGACCTGTCGATGGAGGGCCTGCTGCAGACCGTCGCCGACCTCACCGGGACGGTGGTGCGGGGCCGCACGGAGACGTCGGTGACGCTGCTCGTGGAGGGCAGGCCGAGCACGGTGGCCTCCACCGGCCGACTGGCACCGAGCTGGACGAGACGCAGTACGACCGCGGCCACGGCCCCTGCCTGCACAGCGCCCGCACCGGCGAGCTGACCGAGATCACCGACACCCGCACCGACAGCCGCTGGCCGGACTACACACCGCGTGCGGTCGAGCGCGGCGCCCTGAGCTCCCTGTCCGTCCCGCTGGCGGTCGACGACGAGCAGGTCACCGGCGCGCTCGACATCTACGCCCGCGAGCCGCACGCCTTCGACGAGGACAGCCGCTCGGCGGCCACGGAGTTCGCCCCCTACGCGGCGGTCGCCGCCGGCAACCTGCACGCCTACCGGAGCGCCCGCGACGCCGCCGCCGGCCTGCGCACCGCCCTGGAGTCGCGAGCGGTCATCGACCAGGCCAAGGGCATCCTCATGGCGCGCCACCGGCTCACCGCGGACCAGGCGTTCCAGGTCCTGGCACGGATGTCGGTGAGGTCGAACCGGAAGCTGCGCGCGGTCGCCGCCGACCTGGTCCACACCGGGCAGCTGCCCCGGGCCTGAGCCGGCCGGCACCGTGAGCCCCGCGGAGCGAGGAGTCCAGGGTCTTTGGTCCCTGTCCGGCTCGTCGCCGTCCCCCCTACGGTTCCCGCCGGGCGCTCCCCGGTGCGCTCGGGCGAGGGGTCGGGTCTGCCTGCCGCGCGGATCCGGTCCTCGTCGCAGGACGTTCCGACGGAGGGGGACGGATCGTGGGATCCCGCACGGTCACCCGGATGACGGCCGCGACGGTGCTCGCCAGCGCTCTGGTCTTCGCCGGCTCGACGCAGGCGCTCGCGGCCCCTCCCGGCGCGTCCACGACGCCCCGCGTCATCCAGAAGGACCTGCCGCACAGCGGCGAGGGCGTCCAGACCGTCGTCTACGACACGACTGCCGGGGCAGGCAGCACCGGCGGCACCATCAGCCGCAGGCCGGTCGTCCAGCTCGACCTGCCGCACAGCGGCGACGGGGACCAGGTCGTCGTCTTCGACGCGAGCGCCGGGAAGGGCGGAGCGGGCGGGGCAGGCGGTAGCGCCACGGCGGCCTCCCTCGCGGTGAACGCACCCACGGTCACCCAGACCGCCACGGCAGCTGCTGACGGCGGCACCGCCACCGCGGGCGACACCGCCACGACGGGCGCCGCGACCTCCGGTGCCACGACGGCCAGCGGAGGTGCCGGAGGCGCGGGCGGAGCCGGGGGGACGGGGAGCACGGGCGGCACGATCACGACCGGCCCGACCGTCCAGCAGGACCTGCCGCACAGCGGCAACGGCGACCAGAGCATCGTCTTCGACGCCAGCGCCGGCAACGGCGGGGACGGCGGTGCCGGCGGGGACGCCACCGCCGTCTCGGTCGCGGTGAACGCACCCACGGTCACCCAGACCGCCACGACCGTCGCCGTCGACGGCAGCGCCACCGCCGAGAACAGCGCCACCACCGGTGACGCCACGGCTGGTACCGCGACCGCCGTCGGAGGCGCCGGGGGCGACGGTGGCGACGGCGGCGCGAACAGCACCGGCGGCACGATCACCACGGGCCCGACCGTCCAGCAGGACCGGCCGCACAGCGGTGAGGGGGACCAGAGCCTCCTGTTCGACGCCAGCGCCGGCAACGGCGGGGACGGCGGCGACGGCGGGGACGCCACCGCCGTCTCGGTCGCGGTGAACGCACCCACGGTCACCCAGACCGCCACCGCCGTCGCCGTCGACGGCAGCGCCACCGCCGACGACAGCGCCACCGCCGACAACAGCGCCACCACCGGTGACGCCACGGCTGGTACCGCGACCGCCACCGGTGGTGCCGGGGGCGACGGTGGGAACGGCGGCGCGAACAGCACCGGCGGCACCGTCACCACCGGCCCGACCGTCCAGCAGTCCGCGTCCCCCGGCAGCGGGAGCGACCAGGCCGCCGTCGTCGACGCGAGCGCGGGCAACGGTGGCGACGGCGGGGACGGCGGGGACGCCACCGCGGCCTCGACGGCGGCGAACGCACCCACGGTCACCCAGACCGCCGCCGCCGTCGCCGTCGACGGCAGCGCCACCGCCGACAACACCGCCACCGCCGACAACACCGCCACCGCCGACAACACCGCCACCACCGGTGACGCGACCTCCGGTGCCGCGACCGCCACCGGCGGTGCCGGGGGCGACGGTGGGAACGGCGGCGCCGGTGCGGGCGGCGGGAACGGCGGAGGCGGCGGGGACGGCGGGGACGCGACCGCGGCCTCGGAGGTCGTGGCCGCCGACGTCGTCGACCAGGCGGCCACCGCCGCGACCGCGGCTCCCTGACGGCAGCCGGTCACCGGCGACCCGCCGGCGGCCGACGCCGTCCCCAGCCGCCGGGCAGGACCTCCGGTCAGGCGCCGACGTAGGCCGCCAGGTGCTCGCCGGTGAGGGTGGACCGGGCGGCGACCAGGTCGGCCGGGGTGCCCTCGAAGACGACCCGGCCGCCGTCGTGGCCGGCGCCCGGACCGAGGTCGACGATCCAGTCGGCATGGGCCATGACCGCCTGGTGGTGCTCGATGACGATCACCGACCGGCCGGCGTCGACGAGCCGGTCGAGCAGCGCGAGCAGGTTGGCCACGTCGGCGAGGTGCAGCCCGGTGGTGGGCTCGTCGAGGACGTAGACGTCGCCCTTCTCGGCCATCTGGGTGGCCAGCTTCAGCCGCTGCCGCTCGCCGCCGGAGAGGGTGGTGAGCGGCTGGCCGAGCGTGAGGTAGCCCAGCCCGACGTCGGCGAGCCGGTCGAGGACCGTGTGCGCGGCCGGCGTGCGCGCCTCGCCCGTGCCGAAGAACTCCTCGGCTTGCGTGACCGACATCGCGAGCACCTCGGCGATGTCGCGGCCGCCCAGCGTGTACTCGAGCACCGACGCCTGGAAGCGCCGGCCCTCGCACTCCTCGCACGGGGACTCCACCGTCGCCATCACCCCGAGCTCGGTGTAGATGACGCCGGCGCCGTTGCAGGTCGGGCAGGCGCCCTCGGAGTTGGAGCTGAACAGGGCCGGCTTGACGCCGTTGGCCTTGGCGAACGCCTTGCGGATCGGCTCGAGCAGGCCGGTGTAGGTGGCCGGGTTGCTGCGGCGCGAGCCGCGGATTGCGCCCTGGTCGACGACCACGACGCCGTCCCTCGGTGCGACGGAGCCGTGGATCAACGAGCTCTTGCCGGAGCCCGCGACTCCGGTGACCACGCAGAGGACGCCGAGCGGGACGTCGACGTCGACGTCGCGGAGGTTGTGGGTGCGCGCGCCGCGCACCTCGAGCCGCCCGGTCGGCGTCCGCACCTCCGGCTTGAGCGCCGCGCGGTAGCCGAGGTGGCGGCCGGTGAGGGTGCCGCTGGCCCGGAGCCCCTCGAGGCCGCCCTGGTAGACGACCTCGCCGCCGCCCGTGCCGGCGAGCGGACCGAGGTCGACGACGTGGTCGGCGATCGCGATCGTCTCGGGCTTGTGCTCGACGACGAGCACCGTGTTGCCCTTGTCCCGCAGCTGCAGGAGCAGGCCGTTCATCCGCTCGATGTCGTGCGGGTGCAGGCCGATGGTGGGCTCGTCGAAGACGTAGGTGACGTCGGTGAGCGACGACCCGAGGTGGCGGATCATCTTGGTGCGCTGCGCCTCCCCGCCGGACAGCGTGCCCGCGGGCCGGTCCAGGGAGAGGTAGCCCAGCCCGATCTCGGTGAACGAGTCGAGCAGGTGCTGCAGCCCGGTCAGCAGCGGGGCCACCGACGGCTCGTGCAGCGTGCGGACCCAGTCGGCCAGGTCGCTGATCTGCAGGGCGCAGAGGTCGGCGATGTTCCTGCCGCCGATCGTCGAGGACCGGGCCTCCGGGGTCAGCCGCGTGCCGTCGCACTCGGGGCAGGTCTGGAAGGTGATCACGCGCTCGACGAAGCGCCGGACGTGCGGCTGCAGCGAGTCGACGTCCTTGGACAGCATCGACTTCTGCACCCGCGGGATCACGCCCTCGTAGGTCAGGTTGACGCCCTCGACCTTGATCTTGGTCGGCGCCTCGTAGAGGAGGGAGTGCATCTCCTTCTTCGTGTACCGCCCGATCGGCTTGTCCAGGTCGAGGCCGATGCCCTGGAAGAGGCGGCCGTACCAGCCCTCCATGCTGTAGCCGGGGACCATCAGGCCGCCCTCGTTGAGCGACTTGGTCCCGTCGTAGAGCGCGGTGAGGTCGAAGTCGGAGACCGACCCCATGCCCTCGCAGCGCGGGCACATGCCGCCCAGGTAGACGACGTCGCGCACCACGGCCTTCTCGACCCGGCCCCCGGCCTTCTCGGTGCTCATCACCCCGCTCGCCCTGCGCGTCGGCACGTTGAACGAGAAGGCGGTGGGCGGACCGATGTGCGGCGTGCCGAGCCGGCTGAACAGGATGCGGAGCATCGCGTTGGCGTCGGTGGCGGTGCCGACGGTGGAGCGCGGGTTGGCGCCCATCCGCTCCTGGTCGACGATGATCGCCGTCGTCAGGCCCTCGAGCAGGTCCACCTCCGGCCGCGCCAGCGACGGCATGAAGCCCTGCACGAAGGCGCTGTAGGTCTCGTTGATCAGCCGTTGCGACTCCGCGGCGATCGTGTCGAACACCAGCGAGCTCTTGCCCGAGCCGGAGACGCCGGTGAACACCGTCAGCCGGCGCTTCGGGATCTCGAGGCTGACGTCCCGGAGGTTGTTCTCGCGCGCGCCGACCACGCGGATCAGGTCGTGGCTGTCGGCGGCGTGCTCCGCGGGGGACCGCGGATCGGTGCTCGTGACCGTGCTCATCGTGTCTCCGTCCATCGGCAGGGCCGGCGCGGGCGCCGCGACGGTCCGCTGTCTACCTGATCGGCGGGGGCGCCCGCGGGTCGGAACACCCGTCCGGCTGACGGCGGAGCGCTCAGCTCAGCTCCTGGATGCGGACCAGGTTGCCCGCGGGGTCCCGGAAGGCGCAGTCGCGCACCCCGTACGGCTGCCGGGTGGGCTCCTGGACGACGTCGGCGTCGCCGGCCTGCAGCCGCTCGAAGGTGCCGTCGAGGTCCTTCGTCGCCAGGAGGATCCACCCGTAGGTCCCCTTGGCCATCATCTCGGCGACGGTGCGGCGCTCGTCGTCGGTGATGCCCGGATCGGCGGCCGGGGGTGCCAGCAGGACGGACGTGCCGGGCTGGTCGGCGGGGCCGACGGTGATCCAGCGCATCGGGCCCGTGCCGACGTCGGTGCGCACCTCGAAGCCGAGGGTGTCGCGCCAGAAGGCCAGCGAGGCGTCCGGGTCGGTGTGCGGGAGGACGGTGGTGTGGATGGTGAGGTCCATGGCGCTCACGCTAGGAGCGGCTCGCGCGCCGGTGCTTCTCGATTCCTGACCGGTCGGGTGACCTGCTTGGCGACGCAGGCGGGCAGGCCCTCGGTGCCCTGGGCGGCCAGGCGCCGGTAGGTGCTCGGTGGCATCCCCACCAGCTCGGTGAAGCGGGTGCTGAAGGTCCCCAGCGAGGAGCAGCCGACGGCGAAGCAGACCTCGGTGACGCTGAGGTCCCCCCGCCGCAGCAGTGCCATCGCCCGCTCGACGCGCCGGGTCATCAGGTAGGCGTAGGGCGACTCGCCGTAGGCCTGCCGGAACGCGCGGCTGAGGTGCCCGGCCGACACGTGCACGCCGCGGGCGAGGGCCTCGACGTCCAGCGGCTGCGCGTACTCCCGGTCGATCCGGTCGCGGACGCGGCGGAGCCGCGCGAGGTCCTCCAGGCGCTGCGCGGCGGCGGGCCTGCTGGTCACTCCCGGGATCGTGCCACGGCGTCCGTGGCCGGTGCGCCGCCTGCAGCCGGCGGGGACGCGACGTCCACGGTCTCGTCGGCGCCGGTCCGGGCGGTCGCGGCCAGGACGCGTCCGCCGAGCAGGACGACGAGGCCGGCGAGCACGACGCCGAGCAGGGCGACGCGCAGGCTGATCGCGTCGGCGACCACGCCGATGACCGACGGGGAGAGCAGGAAACCCACGCGCAGCAGCCAGCTGACGACGGTCAGGCCGACGCCGTGCGGCAGGCCGGGCAGCTCGTCGGCGGTGTGCATGACCGCGGGGACGAGCGTCGCGACGCCGAGGCCGGCCAGCGCGAAGCCGGTGATCACCGTGCCGACGGACGGCACGGCGAGGGCGAGGCCCGTGCCGGCGGCGGTGAGCGCTCCGCCGACGCGGACGACGCGGCGCTGCCCGAAGCGGTCCACGACGCGGTCGCCGACGAGCCGGCCGGCGGTCATGGCGACCTGCAGCGCGACGAAGGCGAGCCCGCCGACGGCCGCGCCGGCCCCGACCTCACCACGCAGGTAGAGCGCGCCCCACGTCGAGCCGGCGTCCTGGACGAACGCCTCGCACGACGCCAGCACACCCAGCACGCCGAGCAGCAGGACCGTGCGGCCGGCGACGTGCCCCATCAGGGAGCGGCCGGCGGCCGGGATCGCCTCCCCGTCACCGGGGCCGGTGCGCTCGGCGTCCTCCGGACCGGCGAGGAGGAACCGGTGCGCCACCAGTGCGACGCTGCTGAACACGGCCGCGGACGCCGCCAGGTGCACGGTCAACGGCACCGACAGCCCGGCGGCGACGGACCCGAGCAGCCCGCCGACGACGGCGCCGATGCTTCACAGGCCGTGGAGGGCGTTGACGATCGAGCGGCCGTAGGCACGCTGCACCCGGAACCCGTGTGCGTTCTGGGCGACGTCGACGACCGCGTCCAGCGCCCCGACGACGAGCATCAGGGCCGCGAACGCGGCCCACGACCCGGCCAGCGGCACGCCGGCCACGGCCACGGCGAGCACGACCAGCCCGAGCGCGCCCACCGTGGCCGACCCCAGCCGCTGGATGAGCAGCGGGGCCAGCAGCCCGGCCAGCAGCGCGCCGACCGGCATGGCGGCGATCGCGCTGCCCAGTGCGGCGTTGCTCAGGTCCAGCCGGTCCTTGATGTCCGGCAGTCGCGGCACGAGGTTCGCGTAGAGGACCGCGTTGAGGAAGAAGAGCGCCGACACCGCGGCGCGCGCCTGGCGCAGGCGGTGCTCGACGACAGGGGCGGAGGGCGTGGCGGAGGGCGTGGCGGAGGGCGTGGCGGACGACATGGCGGAGGGCTCCGGAGCGGTCGGGCAGAGGGGCGCCGCGAGGCGGCGGCCGTCGGGTCAGCGGGTGATGCGGAGCAGCGCGTGGCGGACCTGCTCGGGTGTCATGGGGTCCGTGGAGAGGAACTGGTGCAGGACGAGCCCCTCGACGAGGGCGTCGAGCTCCCGGGCGGTCACCGGGTCGAAGTGCAGCTCCAGCGCTCGGCGGCTGCGCACCATCCACTCCTGGGTCACCGCGCGCAGCTGCGGGCGCCGGGCGGCAGCGACGTAGAGCTCCACCGCCAGCACCAGCGTGCGCTCGTCCCCCAGGAGGTCCTCGGTCAGGTGCGCGGCGAGCGCGTCCAACGCCGCCTGCCGGTCCGGCGCGGCGCGCATCCACTCCTCCAGCGCTCCGGCGACCTGCTCGGCGTGGACGGTGAACGCGGCGGCCAGCAGCTCGTCGATGGAGGAGAAGTGGTACGACGTCGATCCCAGCGGCACGTCGGCGGCCCGCGCGATCGCGCGGTGGGTGGCACCGGCGACGCCGTGCTCGGCGATGACGTCGAGCGCCGTGGCGACGAGCCGCGCGCGCCGGTCGGGGTCGTGACGACGTGCCCGGCGGACCGGTTCGCCGGGCGCCTCCGTCGCCGCCCCGGCGCTCGCGACCGGACCCGCCCCGGAGGTCACGGTCCGGCCTCCCGGTCGGCCTCCCGGTCGGCTTCCCGGTCGGCCCGGTCGCGGCCGGGGGGCTCGTCGATCGTGCGCACCACACGGGCCGGGTTGCCGACGGCCACGACGTTCGCCGGCAGGTCCCTCGTGACGACCGCCCCGGCTCCGACGACGGAGTTCTCCCCGATCGTCACGCCGGGCAGCACGACGACGCCGCCGCCGAGCCACACGTTGTCGCCGATGCCGATCGGCCCGGCCGCCTCCCACTCGTCGCGACGGGGGCCGGGCTCCACCGGGCGCAGCGGGGTGAGCAGCTGCACGTTCCGCCCGATCTGCACGTCGTCGCCGATGGTGACGGGGGCGACGTCCAGGGCGACGAGCCCCACGTTGACGAAGCACCGGGCCCCCACGCTGATCTGCGACCCGTGGTCGACGTACAGCGGCGGCCGGATCACCGTGCCGTCCCCGACGGCGCCGAGCAGCCGCACCAGGAGCACCCGGCGCAGCGGCTCCTGCCGCGCGGTCGTCGCGTTGTAGACCGCCGCGAGGTCCGACGCCGCGGCGCTGGTCTCGGCCAGCTCGGGGTCGTCGAAGAGGTACAGGTCCCCGGCGAGCATCCGCTCGCGCATGGTCCGCTGGTCCGGAACCTGCTGGGGCGCCATGTGGACGAGCGTCCACACCGGCGGGTCGGCCCGCGAGCGGTCGGCCGGACGGTCCGGGTCAGCGCAGGGGCAGGCCGGTGCGGTCACCCGCCGGCCGGGGGCCGTGGATCCGGCGCTCGGCGGCGGTGATGGCGACGTCGTCGATGCTGGCCTCCCGGCGCCGCATGAGGCCCTCGGCGGTGAACTCCCACTGCTCGTTGCCGTACGAGCGCCACCACTGGCCGCCCGCGTCGTGCCACTCGTACTGGAAGCGCACGGCGATGCGGTCGTCGGTGAAGGCCCACAGCTCCTTGCGCAGGGCGTAGTCCAGCTCGGTCCGCCACTTGCGCGTCAGGAACCCGACCACCGCCTCGCGTCCCGTGAGGAACTCGCTGCGGTTGCGCCACTGCGTGTCGGGTGTGTAGGCCTGCGCGACCCGCTCCGGGTCCCGGGTGTTCCATGCGTCCTCGGCGGCCTGGACCTTCTCCTCGGCGGTCGCCCGGGTGAACGGCGGCAGGGGTGGACGGGACACGTGGCCTCCAGGCGGGGGTGGCGGGGGGAGTCCGTGCAGTGTCGGCCCGCCGGGCGCCCCGCGCACGAGGAGCCCGGGCTCGCGGGGTGGCCGCGCGGACACGCCGCGCCGGCGGCGCCGTCGGGGGTCACCGCGGCTCCCCAGCAGGTCCGCACGCACGGCGGGAGCCGGACCGGTCGACTTGTGGGTGCCGGCAGCAGCGGGTCACCGGCCTGGCCGGACGCCTGCACAACGATCCGGTAATGCCGCGTCCCACCACGTGCCGCGGGGCGCGTGGCGGGGTGGCCCGGACCCCACACTTCCCTCGTCCGCGCCGCCCTCACCGGCGGCTCGCGGATGCCGTCGCACTTCCCCTGCGGTGGCCCCATGGACGGGATGAACGGTGGATCACGTGGACCTCCGCAGTACTGGACTGCGCCTCGACAGCGAGGCACGCCTGGGTTGGTGGCTGGTCGTCGAGGGCCAGGACGGCCCCGACCGGCTCGTCGCCGGCCCCTTCGAGGACCGCGCCGGGGCCGGCTGGGCCGCCGCGGCGCGGGACGAGGACGACGAGCCGGTGCGACCGGTGTACGGCGTCCGGCGCCCCGACGGCGGGCTGCACCGCCGGCCCTCGCCGCAGGAGCTGGCGTGGCTCGGCCACCTCGGCGACCAGCTCGACCGGCTGCCCGAGGACTGGGACGCCGGCCTCGCCGACGACGACCCGCTGGCCACCCTGCTGGTCGAGGTCACCGCGGTGCTGGCCGAGGTCGGCCTGCCGCTGTGGGACGCCACCGGCGCCGACGGCGCGCTGGGCGGCGTCTGCCTGAGCGCCGAGCCGGCCCTGGACGGCGTCGTCGTCGGCTGGCGCCAGCACGACCGGATGAGCGTCGAGCAGCTGCACGGCACCGACACCGACAGCGCCGTGCAGCAGGTGATGAACGTGGCCCTGGCCGACGTGCTCTGGCTGCGCGGGTTCGAGGTCGACGCCCTCGGCGGCGGGGCGAGCGGCTCCGTCGTCCGCTGCGCCGCCTGACCGCGATGAGCACGTCCACCCTCTCCCTCGCGCGCCGGCCGTTCCGCGTCCCGTCCTCCACCGCCGAGGACGGCCTCGGTCTGGCCGGCCTGCTCGACCTGCTCGGCATCGACCCCGCCGACACCGAGCTCCCCGACGGCGCAGAGCTCTCCGACGGCGCAGAGCTCCCCGCCGGCGTCGCGCCCTCCGGCGGCGCGGCTGCCCTCCGCCCCGCCGACCTGCTCGCACGGACGCGCGCCGCGCTGCACCGGGCGGCCGACTGGGGTGCCGGCCCACAGCGCTCCTGGTGCGCCTGGTGACCCCGCCGGTCCCCGCCGGCGGCGCCGAGCTGCTCGTGTGGCCGGTCGTCGCCGTCGTGGGGTTCCTCGCGCTGGCCGGGCTGGTGGTGGTGCTGGGCCGCAGCTCGACGGCCCGCTACGAGTTCGAGCGCAACGCCGTCCGGCAGCAGCGGCCGCACGACGCCGACGGCCGGACCGGGCCGGCCACCGGGCCCGGCACCGCGACCGGGATCCGCGTGCCGGCCGTGCCCGCGGGCCCCGGCGCCGCGGCGGCGCCCTCGGGCGCCGTGGCGCCGGGCCGCCCGGCGGCCCGGACCGCGGTGGGCCTGGCGACGCACCCGGCTCCCCACCCGGCCACCCACCCCGCCGGACGGCAGCTGGGGGCGGGGAGCGGGGCGACGGCGTGGTGGCTGGTCGACTCCGCGGAGGACCGGCCCGGGCAGCACGCGGTGGCCGGGCCCTTCGCCGCCCGGGCCGACGCCCTCTGCACGGCCCTGGCCACCGGGCTCGACGGGTCCGTCCGCGCGGTGCACGGCGTCCTGCGCGCAGACGGCACGGTGGTCCGGCGGATCTCGGCGCAGGACTCCGCCTGGCTGGCCCACCTCGGGGACCAGCTCGACCGGCTGCCGGAGGACTGGGACACCGGCCTCGCCGAGGAGGACCCGCTGGCCGGCCTGGTGGTCGAGGTCGCCGCCGCGCTGACCGAGGCCGGCCTCCCGCTGTGGGACGCCACCGGCCCCGACGGCGCGCTGGGCGGCGTCTGCCTGAGCGCCGAGCCGGCCCTGGACGGCATCGTCGTCGCCTGGCGCCAGCACGACCGGATGAGCGTCGACCAGGTGTACGGCGCCGACGTGGACGTCGACGTCCAGCAGGTCCTGAACGCCGCGCTGGCCGACGTCCTCGCCGTCCGCGGCTTCGACGCCGAGCCTCTCGGCGGCGCGGCCAGCGGCTGCCTCGTCCGCGGCGCCGGCTGACCCGGCCCGCCCGCGGGCGACCGCCCGCGGGCCCACGAGGTCACGATCGAGGACGGACCGGCCTCACCCTCCGGCGGGAGGGCGGGTCAAGTCCGTCCGCAACCCTGTCGAAGGACGAGCCATGGCACGCACGCGGACCCGCCGCACCCGGCACCGGGGGACCGCCCTCTGGTGTCACCTCACCGCACTGGTGGCCGTCCCGCTGGCCGGCGTCGGCGTCCTGACGTCGCTCATCGCCGTGCACACCAGCGGGGACGTGGACAGCGCCCGGCGCGCCGAGGCGGCCGTGCGGGCCATCGCCTCCCTCGACGCGGTCCGGACCGCGGCGGAGCAGGAGATCCTGCCGACGCTCGCGCTGGCCGTGATCGACGACCCGGCCGCCGCCACCGCGCTGCGGGTCACGCCGTGGATGCTGACGGCCGCGCGCGGCATGGCGGTCGACGGCGCCGTCGAGGCGCGCACGGCCACCGACGCCGCGCTGGCCGCCGTGCCCGCCGGCTCGCTCGGCGCCCCCGTCGCCGAGCACGTGGCCGCGGACCTGGCCGCCCTGCGGGCCGACAGCGACGCCGGTCAGGTGCGCCTCGAGCAGCTGTACCTCGGTTACCTCGACGTCTCCAACGACGTGATGACCGCCGAGCGCGCCGCGGCCGCCGCCGCCGTCTCCGAGGGCGTGCCGGCCCGGACGGCGCGGGCCGTCCAGGACGTGCTGACCATCGCCACCCTGGCGCAGGACGCCACCCGGCAGACGCCCCTGTACCTCGGCTCGCTGTTCGCCCCCGACGGCGCCCTCATCGGCTCGCGCCTGGCGTGGGAGACCGGCTGGCTCTCCTACACCGACGCGCAGCGGCAGATGGAGGAGCTGTCCCAGGAGTCGCTGCACGCCGCGTGGGTGCAGCTGCGGGACTCCGAGCTCGTGACCCAGCTCGACGCGCTGGTCACGCCCGCGACCACGGCCGGCGAGCTGACCGCCGACGTCGGCCGCCTGACCGACCTGCTGTTCCGCACCGCCGACCGCGACGCCGCGCTGGCCGGGCTGGTCGGGACCGCCGTCGACAACGTGCGCGCGCTGGCCGCGGCCGACCGCGAGGACGCCGCCGCGGTCCTGCGGCGGACGGTCGAGCTCGGCCTCGGCCTGCTGCTGGTGGCGGCGCTCGGCGCCGTGTGGCTCGGCCGGACCGTGTCGCGCTCACTCGGGCTGCTCGCCGGCCAGGCCACCCGGATCAGCGAGGGCGAGCTGGTCGAGGTCGAGGTGCACGGGCCGCGCGAGGTGCGCACCGTGTCGGCCGCCCTCGGCGCGGCCGTCGCCGGCCTGCGCCGGATCCAGGACCAGGCCCAGGCGGTCGCCCGCGGGGACCTCGACGACGCCCTGCTCGACCAGCCGCTGCCCGGCCCGCTGGGCGAGGTCGTGCACGCCTCGATCCGCCAGATCGTCACCTCGGTCCGCCAGCGCGAGGAGCTGCAGTTCGCGCTGGCCCACCGGGCCACGCACGACCCGCTGACCGAGCTGCCCAACCGCGCCCAGGCGCTGACCCTGGTCACCTCCGCGCTGCACCGGGCCCGCCGCTCGGGGGACATGACCGGTCTGCTCTTCGTCGACCTCGACGGGTTCAAGGCGGTCAACGACGGCCACGGCCACGCCGCCGGCGACACCGTGCTGCGCGAGGTCGCCGCCCGGATGCGCGCGATGGTCCGCCAGGGCGACGTCGTCTGCCGCCTCGGCGGGGACGAGTTCGTCGTCCTGGTGGAGCCGGTCGAGACCGAGCGGGACCTCATGGACCTCGCCGAGCGCCTCATCGCCGGGCTCAGCGAGCCGATCGAGGTGGGCGGGCTGGTGCAGATCGGCGCCAGCGTCGGCGTCGCGGTCAGCCGGGACGGCGGCGCCGACGCCGACGCGCTGTTCGCCGAGGCCGACACCGCCGCCTACCGCGCCAAGCAGCACGGCCGCGGCCGGGCGGAGATCTTCGACGACGCCCTGCGCCGGCAGCTCGCCACGCGCGCCGCGACCGAGACGGCGATCGCCGCGGCGCTCACCGACGGCGGGATGCGGCTGGTCTACCAGCCCGTGCTCGACGTCACCGACCAGCACCTGCGCGGCTACGAGGCGCTGGTGCGCTGGGTGCGCGCCGACGGCACCGTCGTCCCGCCGGACGAGTTCATCCCCGTCGCCGAGAGCTCGAGCCTCATCTGCGACCTCGACCGCTGGGTGCTGCACGAGGCCACCCGGCAGCTCGCCGCCTGGCGGGCCGCGACGCCGGCCGTCCCGGGTGCCGCCGAGCCGACCATGGCGGTCAACGTCTCCGGCCGGCACCTGACCGACCGGCGCGTCGTGGCCGACGTCGCCGACGCGCTGGCCGCCTCCGGGCTGCCGCCGCGCCTGCTGGTCCTCGAGGTCACCGAGACGGTCCTGGTCGACGACCCGGTCGCCATGACGCACCTGGCCGAGCTGCGGGCCACGGGCGTGTCCATCGCCATCGACGACTTCGGCACCGGCTACACCTCGATCGGGCAGCTGCGGCACATGCCGGTCGACACGCTCAAGATCGACCGCAGCTTCGTGGCCTCGCCCGACCCCGGCCAGCGGGAGCTCGTGGGCCTGATCATCAGCGCGGCGCACACCTTCGGCCTCGACGTCGTCGCCGAGGGCGTGGAGGAGCCGGCCCAGCTCGAGCGGCTGCGCACCCAGGCGTGCGACCTCGCGCAGGGCTACCTGCTGCACCGCCCGCTCCCGGCCGACGTCGCCGGCGCGCTGATGGGCGCGCTGCCGGAGGCCACCCCGGCGTCCTGACCTGCGGGGAGCCCTCCCGTTGACCGGGCCGGTTGCGCGCGGCAGCCTGCTGTCCCCGAGCCGGACGCCGTCCGAGCCCGCCGTCCGACCCGGAGGAGCCCGCGTGCGCGTCCGCCGCCCCGCCGCCGGGGCGCTCCTCGCCGCGACCCTGGCCCTCGGCGGGTGCACCACCGCGGTCGCCGGGACGGCGTCCCCGGTCGGTGGCGCGCGCACCGACGCCGGCCTGCGCGTGCACCTCGCCGAGACGGGCGACGGGACCGACCGGGTCGCGCGCGACGCCATCGCCGACGTCCTCGCGTACTGGGACCGGACCTACCCGCGGCTCTACGGCGGGGAGTTCGGGGCGGTCGACGGGGGGTTCTGGTCGATCGACCCCGACGAGACCGACCCCGGCGACCTGCCCGGCGGCCCGTGCTTCTCCGACGACGTCGACGACCTGGCCGAGAACGCCTCCTACTGCAGCGAGGACGACGTCGTCGTCTACGACCGCGCGTGGCTGGCCCGGCTGGCCGACGACTACGGGCCCTTCGTCGTCGCCGAGGTCATGGCGCACGAGATCGGCCACGCCGTGCAGGAGCAGGCCGGGCTGGCCGACCCGTCGATCGTCGCCGAGACGCAGGCCGAGTGCTTCGCCGGCGGCTGGACCCGGTGGGTGGTCGACGGCAGGGCCGCCCACTCCTCCGTCCGGCCGGAGGAGCTCGACCCCTACCTGCTCGGCTACCTCTACTTCGGCGACGCCGTCGGTACCTCACCGGACGCCGAGGACGCGCACGGGTTGTTGTTCGACCAGCTCTCCGCCTTCCAGGAGGGCTACGCCGAGGGCCCGCGGACCTGCGCCGCCTTCGACGCCTCGCGCGTCTTCACCGAGGAGGAGTTCGGCCCGGGGGAGGCGGCCGACGGCGGTGACCTGCCCTACGGCGACGTCGTCTCCGGCAGCGGCGACCTGCTGGCCGCGTTCTGGGACCAGGCGCTCACCCGCGGCTTCCCCAGCACCGCGCCGCTGGGCGGGCGGCTCGACGTCCCCGACGTCCGGGCCGCCGACGGGCCGGGGCCGGTCTGCGGCGGCGCCGGCGTCGAGCGGGACCTGCAGTGGTGCAGCGAGGACGACTCGGTCCGCTACGACGCCGCCGGCCTGCTGCAGCCGGCCTACGAGGACGTCGGCGACTTCGCCGTGACGACGCTGCTGGGGCTGCCCTACGCCACGGCGGTGCGCGGGCAGCGCGGACTGCCGGTCGACGACGCGGCCGCGGTCACCGCCTCGGTGTGCGCCGTGGGCTGGCTGGCCCGCGAGCTGCGCCTCGGGCACGTCGACGGGCCGGTGCCGGCCATCTCCCCGGGGGACGTCGACGAGGCCGCGGTGGTGCTGCTGCGGTACGCCACCGAGCCGACCGTCGTCCCGGGGTCGGGGCTGTCCGGGTTCGAGCTCGTCGACTCCTTCCGGCAGGGGTTCGTCGACGGCGGGAGCGCCTGCGGCCTCTGACCGTCGGTCCGCGTCTCAGTCCGCGTCGAGGAAGCGCTCGACCACCGGGGCCAGCTCCGCGGCCTCGGTGACCAGCGCCAGGTGCCCGCCGGAGTAGAGGTGCAGCTGCGCGCGGGGGATGCCCCGGGCCAGGATCCTGGCGTTGACCACCGGGATGATCGGGTCGTCGTCGCCGGCGACCACCAGCGTGCGCTGCCGGATGAGCGACAGGAACGGCAGGCTGCTCCACCCGGCGCTGGCTGCCAGCTGGTAGTAGTAGCCGCGCCGCGGCCCCAGCCGGCTGGCCGAGTGCAGCACGCGGGCCGCCATCGCCGGGTCGGTGCGGACCGTGCCGCCGTAGAGCGTCGCGGCGACCTCCTCGGCGTAGCGGGCGTCGCGGTGCCGCTGCGGGGTCAGCATCCGGGCCAGCACGCGCGGGTGCGCGGGCACCATCAGGCTGCCGGTGCCGGTGGCCGCCAGCACCAGCCGGCGGCAGCGCCGGCGGTGCTGGACGGCGAAGTGCTGCGCCAGCGCGCCGCCCCAGGACAGCCCCAGGACGTCGACCGGCTCGTCGTACCCCAGCTCGCAGAGCACTCCGGCCAGCACCGGGGTGAACGTGGCCAGCACGTAGGGGACGACGGGCCGCGGGGAGCCGCCGACGCCGGGGACGTCGAACCGGACCACCGTCCGCCGCGGGTCGAGCTCGTCGACGAAGGGCTGCAGGACCTCCAGGCTCGCCCCGATGCCGTTCATCAGCAGCAGCGGCGGCGCCGACCCGTCCCCCCGGCGCACCGAGACCCGCAGGGTGCGGCCGGAGACGGTGACCGACCGGACGAGCTCACCGGTGCCCGCCCGGGCCGCGAGGGCCGGGTTCACCAGGCGGCCCCGCGGCTCCGGCTCCTCACTTGTCGAAGACATACGTCCCCGGCGCGTCGGTGAGCGGCGGCAGCTCCTCGTTGCCCAGGGAGGTCGGGGCGGGTACCTCGTCGCCGGCCCGCTCGCCCAGCCACGTCATGAAGTCGGGCCACCACGAGCCCTTCTCCTTCGTCGCCGCGGCCAGCCACTGCTCGGGGTCGGCCGGGGTCTGCGGGGCCGCCTGGAACGACGCCTTCGGGTTGGTCGGCGGGTTGACCAGCGAGGCGATGTGGCCGGCGGTGGACAGGACGAACCGGCTGCGGCCGCCGAGCAGCTGCGTCGTGCGGTAGCAGGACTGCCAGGGGCACAGGTGGTCGGCGATGCCGGCGGTGACGTAGGCGTCGACGTCGACGGCGGACAGGTCGACCGGCGAGCCGAGCATGGTCGCCCCGCCCGGCTTCGTCAGCAGGTTGCCGACCGACACGTCGATGAAGTCGCGGTGCAGGGCCGCGGTCATCCGGGTGGTGTCGGCGTTCCAGTAGAGGATGTCGAAGGCCGGCGGCGGCTTGCCCTGCAGGTAGTTGTTGATCCAGTAGTTCCACACCAGGTCGTTGGGCCGCAGCCAGGCGAACACCTCGGCCAGCGTGGCGCCGTCGAGGTAGCCCCTCTTCCGCGACTTCTCGGTGGCGTCCCGCACCGCCTCCTCGTCCATGAGCGCGCCGATCGTGCCGGCGTGCGACCAGTCGAGGACGGTGACGGCGTAGCTGGAGGCGGCCACCCGCTGCAGCGCGCCGGTGGCCGCCAGGTGGGCGAGCACCATCGCCTGGATGATGCCGCCGGAGCAGAAGCCCTGCAGGGCCACCCGGTCGCTGCCGGTGATCTTCTCCGCGGCGTCCATCGCGTCGAGGACGGCCTGCCCGTAGGCGTCCAGGCCCCAGTCGGCGTGCCGCTCGTCGGGGTTGCGCCAGCTGATCATGAAGACCTGCTGGCCGGCGGACACGTAGTGCTCGACGATGCTGCGGCCGGGCGCGAGGTCGGTGACGTAGTACTTGTTGATCGTCGGGGGCACGATCACCAGCGGCACGCTGCGCACGGTCTCGGTCGTCGGCCGGTACTGGATCAGCTCGAACACCGGCGTGCGCAGGACCACCGCGCCCGGGGTGACGGCGAGGTCCTCGCCGACGGTGAAGGCGTCGGGCTCCACCATCGAGGGCACCCGCGGCGCGGACGCCAGGTCGCCGACCAGCCGGCGCGCGCCGCTGACGGCGTTGCGGCCGCCGGTGTCGATGACCGCCTTCCACAGCAGCGGGTTGAGCAGGCTGTTGCTGGGCGCCAGCGCGTCGACGACGTTGGTGAGGGTGAAGCGGATGCGCTCGTCGTCCTGCCACTCGAGGTCGGCGTCCTCGACGAGCCCCGCCGCGGTCTGCGCCGCCGCGATGTGCGCCTGCATGACCCGCTTGAGCAGCGGGTTGCCCGCCCACGCGGGGTCGGCGAAGCGGCGGTCCTTGGGGTTGGGCGCGATCTCGGAGCGGCCGGTGAGGATCCCGCCCAGCTCGCGGACCAGCTCACCGGAGCGGCGGGCCACGACGTCGGGCTTGCGCACCAGCGCGGCCCCGAGCCGGCCCACGGTCCGCGCCGGCGGGATCATCCGCCGCAGCGGGCCGCGCGCACCGTCGACGAGCACCATGTCCAGCCCCATGACCGCATCCGACGCCTCCGGCGCCTCCGCCGAGCCGGTGTCGCGGACGGGCGCGGGACGCGGGCGCGGTGAGTCGTCGGAGGGGCGGGGAGCAGTGGTGGTCATCCCGGTTCTCCTGGTGTCGCTGCAGGCCTCTGAGCCGGTTCACTCAACCACAGGGGTTCCCTGCGGCGGGGGGCGGACGCCCCGCAGGGGCCCCTACCCGCCGGGTGGGACCGGGCACACGTGCGTTCCGGTGCCGGTGCCCGGTGGCCGGGCGTCCCGCTCAGGGGGACGCCCGGGCCCCGCGGGCGTGCCGGTCGCGCACGGCCGTCACGAGCGCGGGCCACCCCAGGGCCAGTCCGGCGCCCAGCAGCGCCCCGGCGACGGTGTCGGAGAGCCAGTGCGCGCGCAGGTACACCCGCGACAGCGCCATGACGGTGGAGAACACCACCGCCCACACCTCCCAGCGCCACCGGGCCGGTCCCGGCGGCGCGAGCACCAGCACCAGCCCGACCGCGGTCACCGCGCCGGCGATGGCGTGCCCGGAGGGGAACGAGGCCGCCGACGTCGCGATCAGCGACCCCGGGGGACGGGGGCGGTCGAAGGCGGCCTTGACCGGCCCGATCGCGGCCTCGCTGCTGACCACCGCGAGGGTGAACGCGAGCACGCGGGCCCAGTGCCGCCGCCAGGCCAGCAGCAGGACCGCCGCGGCCCGCAGCGGCCAGTTCACCCACGCGCTGCCCAGCCAGGAGAACGCGACCGCCACCGCGGTGGCCGGCCCGCTGCGGTGCGCGCCGACCCACTCCCACACCGCGTCGTCCACCGCCTGCACCGCCGGGCGGGTGGCCGGCAGGGCCACCAGCACGCCGACGGCCCCGGCCCCGGCCAGCAGCGCCGCGCTGACCCACAACCCGCGACGGGAGTCGACCAGCATCAGCCCGGGCGCCCGAGCAGGAGACGGACCAGTCCCCCCACGAGCAGGCCGAGCCCCACGCCGCCGACGACGTCGAGCGGCAGGTGCGCCGCCACGTGCACGCGCGCCAGGCACACCGCCGCGGCGAGCAGGACCCCGGCGATCCGCCCTCGGCGCCCCAGCCACGGCCAGGCCACGGTCAGCACGGTGGCGACGACGGCGGCGTGACCGGAGAGGAAGCCGCGGCCCTGCGCGGCGGCCCCGCGGACGACGACGTCGTCGAGCAGGCCGGCGGGCCGGCCCCGCACCACCACGTCCTTGACCACCTTGGCCGCGAGGTAGGTGCCGATCCCGGCCAGCAGCAGCCCCGCCGCGAGCCGCCAGCGGCGCAGCGCGGCGGCGACCAGCGCGCTGGCGGGCACCACCAGGACGTTGCCCAGCTGCATCACCGGCCAGACGAGCACGAACGGGAGCACGTCGACGCCGTTGACCGCCCGGAACACCGCCGTCTCGGCCGCGGGTACCGACGTCCGCTCGACCGGGAGCGCGGCCAGGACGAGCACGGCGGCGCCGACCGCGGCCAGGACGGCGTCGTGGCCCCGCCGCGTGATCGTGCGCGGCCTGACCGCTGGTCCGCTCACACCGTCTCCGGCACCAGCTCCGTGCGCGGTGCCGTGTTGGGCTCCCGCCGCCACGAGCGGTTCTGCCGCCAGAACACGTAGGTGCCCAGTCCCAGCGGGATGGGCAGCACGTAGGTGAGCGCCCGGAAGACCAGCACCGCCGCCGCCACCAGGGCCCGGTCGCCGCCGGCCGCGGAGAGACCGGTGATGAGCGCCAGCTCGATGACGCCCAGCCCGCCCGGGGTGAAGGGGACGGCGGTCAGCAGCCGGGCGAAGGCGAAGACCGCCAGCGCCTCCACGACGCCGACCTGCGCGGCGGTGACGCCCACGGCGCGCAGCGCGACCACCAGGACGAGGAACAGCGAGAGCTGGCTGACCACGGTCGCGAGGGTCAGCCAGTGCCAGCGGGCGCGCAGCAGCAGCGCCGTCCGGTCGCGGAACTTCGTCGTCGCGAGGTCCCAGCCGTGCACGGGCGGCCGGCCGAGCGGCCGCAGGACGGCCGAGGCCACCCGGCCCGCGCCCCTGCCGATCCGGGCCGCGCTCTCCCGGCTGCGCAGCAGCAGGCCCAGCAGGACCACGGCGGCGACCAGCCCGGCCACCCCGGCCAGACCGGCGAGGAGCCGGCCGGTGGTCGGCGTGGAGGTGAGGGCCAGCAGAGACAGGGCGAGCACCGGCAGCGCCAGCTTGGCGAAGTTGTTCCACAGCCCCGACAGCAGCAGCATCACCGACGTCCGGGAGCGGGAGAAGCCCCACGAGGAGTTCATGCCGTAGGTCAGCCCGAGGGAGATGGCCGCGCCGCCGATCACGGTGTTCGACACGGCGGTCGTGGTCAGCGTCGAGACCGTGGCCTCCCGCAGCCGCAGGCCGGGCATGGTCACGACCATCACGAACTGGTAGGTGGCCAGGTTCCACAGCGTGGCGATCCCCAGCAGCGCCAGCTCGGCCCAGGTCATGGCCGCCACGGCGGACCAGACGTCGGACAGGCTGGTGAATTGCGGCAGGAACCAGAAGAAGACGGCGGCGACCAGGACGAGGGAGAGCAGCGGGGGCACGACGCGCCGCCACAGGGGCCTCCCCCTCGGCGGCCGGGTGGGCGCGGCCTGCGGTGTGACGGCGGTCATGCCGGGCCTCCCTGGTCGGCGGGCGGGTCGAGCTGCAGCCGGCCGCCGCTCTCCTGGTGGACCTGCCCGGCGAGCTCCTCGCGGCTGACGACGCCGAGGCTCTGCGTGGCCAGCGCGAGGGGCTCGCCCCGGTTCTCCCCGGTGAGCCGGAAGGTGATCGTGGTGCAGCCGCCGTCGAAGACGTAGTAGCGCCGGCCGTGGTACTGCGGGGTCACCTGGGTCACCCGCTCGAAGCGGCGCAGGTCCTCCCGCTCGCTGGGGATCTCGGTCGCCCCGCCGGTGTCGCAGCCGGCGTCCAGGGCCACCTCGATGGCGTGCGCGCCGTCGCGGTCGGAGTCCAGCCAGAACCGCGCGCCGCCGGAGTGCGCGTCGAGGCCGGCGAAGGTCCAGCCCACGGGCACGCTCTCCACGCACGGCACCCAGGCCGCCGTCGGCACCGCCTGCGCCATGAGGACGACGCCGTGGGCCGCGGTCGCGTCGTCCCCGCTCGCGCACGCCGGCAGCTCGTCGCTGACGCTGGTGCTGCCGCCGCCGCAGGCGGCGGCCGACAGCGCCGCGGTGAGCAGGACGACCGCCGCGGCGGTGCGCCGGGACCGGCTCACAGCGGCGACCCGAGCAGGCCGACCCCGACGGCGACGGCGAGCAGCAGCGCCAGCCCGGTGACCAGGCTCAGCCCGACGCGGCGCCAGGTCCACCGCTGGATGCGCACGGGCGGCAGCCGGTAGGGCAGCAGCCGGAGGAACTCCGCGTGCAGGTCGCGGCCCTGCGCCCGCAGCATCCGGCGCAGCTGCGAGGGCATGGTCAGCCCGCGGGTGGCCGCGAACGCCTCGGCGATCTCCTCGTCGGAGAAGTACACCCGGGCCCGGGCGTACACCCGCTCGGCGTCGGTGGCCAGCGCCAGGACCAGCATCATGTTGGCCAGGTCCACGGCCTCCCGCCACGGGCTGGGCCGCACCTCGGCGAAGGCCGAGTCGATGAGGAACAGCGTGCCGTCGCGCACCATCACGTTGGCCGGCTTGATGTCGCGGTGGGCCACGCCGACCTCCCACAGCCGCCGGACGACGGCCAGGCCCTGGTCGATGACGCCGTCGTCCACGACCGTCTCGGGGTCGCCGATCTCGCGGGCGCCCTGGAGGAACTCGGCGACCAGCAGGTACTCGCGCTCCGGGGTGATCTCCACGATCCCCAGCGGGTGCGGGACGGGGAGCCCGGCGTCGGAGAGCAGCCGCAGCACGTAGTCCTCGTACTGCACCAGCCGGCGGACGCTGTGGTAGGGCTTCTCGTCCTCCAGCCGGCCGTAGAGCAGCGTGCGGCCGAGCTTGAACCAGCGGTCGGAGCGGACGTGCGTGGCGGCGTAGAGCTTGCCGAAGACACAGCTCTCGTCCTGCTCCGCGGCGTCGGGGGCCTTGACGGTGATCTTCAGCGGGGTGGAGCCGCCCGACCCGGCCAGGCCGAAGGGCGCGACCGCCGTGACCACCAGCCCCAGCTGGTCCTGCAGCGCCCGGACGATCGCCTCCCCGCGCGCCCCCGAGACGTCCAGGTGCGCCGGGCTGCCGCGCCGGTAGACGACCGGGTACACCTCGTTCGGCGTCAGCATCCGGAACGCGGCCAGCGGGGCCGCCACCCCCAGGACGACGCCGGCGAGGACGTCGGTCGGGTGGTCCTGGGCCAGGTAGAGCCGCGAGGCGGCGGTCACCACCAGCAGGCCGCAGACCACCCACTTGCCGGTGCTGCGCGGGCGCCCCGCGGGGACCAGCGAGTACAGGGTGCTGACCAGCAGGGTGGCCAGGACGGTCATCGGCACCGACGGCATGGAGAACCCCGACCAGGGGCCCAGCACCGCCACCTCGTAGGGCCGCGGCCGCTGCAGCGCCGAGGCCACGGTGGCGGCGGTGTGGATGACGACGATGCCGACGCCGAGCCACACGAACAGGTGCCGCCAGCGCCGGAAGACGGCCAGGACGACCAGGTCGACCACCCACAGCACGTGGATCGCCCGGCCGGTGGCGAGGACACCGGCCACCTCGGCGACCTCGGTGAGCCCGGGGGAGCGGATCGTGCCGATCGCCTGCAGGACCCGGGTGTCGACCAGGTCGAAGAACGCCACGCTGCCGGTGGCGAGCACGACGACCCAGCTGACGAGCACGACGGCGCTGAGGCCCAGCCACCACTTGCCGGAGGCGTTGAGGTGCCGCGGCAGCGGCGGCGGCTCACCGGAGGGCCGGCGGCGGCGGTGGACGCGCTGGATCGGCGGTGGGTCGGGGCGACGGACGCCTGCCACCGCCGAGGCCGGCGCCGCGGGGGCCCGCGGTGCGGGCACCTGCGCCGCCGGCGTCCCTGTCGTAGCCGCCATGCCCGCCGATGCTGCACCCGATGCGTCCGCGAGACCATCGACCTTGGTCCCGTGCGCGGGCTAGCGTGGCCCTCCCCGGGCAGCTCCACCGCGGGGCGCCGCCTCCTGGAGGGGGTCTGCGATGCGGGGCCGAGTGCTCGCCGCCGTGCTGCTCCTGACGCTGGCCGTGTGCGGGTGCGGCGACACGCCCGCCGACCCCGCCCCGGCGGCGGAGGACGTCGTCCGCGTCGCCTCCTACGACTTCCCCGAGAACCAGACGCTGGCGGAGGTGTACGCCGAGGGGCTGCGCCGGGCCGGGCTGGCGGTGTCGGTCGAGCACGGCATCGGCACCCGGGAGGTGGTCCTCCCGGCGGTGGAGCAGGGCGTGGTCGACGTCGTCGTCGACTACCTCGGCACCGCGTCGGAGTTCCTGGAGCCCGGCGCCGGGTCGAGCAGCACCGACCCGGCCGTCCTGCGGGACGAGCTGGCGCGCGACCTCGCGCCGCGGGGGATGACCGTGACCGCCGCCGCGGCGGCCGAGGACCAGAACGGCTTCGTCGTCCTCACCGACCTCGCCGAGCAGCACGGGATGACCACGCTCTCGCAGCTGGCCGCGGTGGCTCCCGGGCTGGTGTTCGGCGGACCGCCCGAGTGCGCCGAGCGGCGCTTCTGCCTGCCCGGCCTGCGCGAGGTCTACGGCCTGGAGTTCGCCGCCGTCCGCAGCATGCCGTCGCGCGCGGCCACGGTCGAGGCGCTGCTCACCGGGCAGGTCGACGTCGGCATGCTGGAGACGACCGACGCCCACCTCCTCGACGCCTCGCTGCTGCTGCTGCGCGACGACCGGTCGCTGCAGCCGCGCGAGAACGTGGTGCCCGTCGTGCGGACGGCGGTGCTCGAGCGGGCCGGCGAGCGGCTGCGCACGGCGCTCGACGCGGTCAGCGCCCAGCTCACGACGTTCGACCTGATCCGGCTCAACCGGGCCGTGGCCATCGACGGCCGCACCCCGGCCGAGGCCGCCGCCCAGTGGTGGGACGGCCGCTGACGGCCCCCGCGCCCCCCGCCGCGAGCTCGCGAGTGGTGGGGGGCGCGGGGGTCCTCGATCAGGTGATGGCGCTGGTGCCGGTGATCGCGCGGCCGACGATGAGGCTGTTGACCTCGCGGGTGCCCTCGTAGGAGTAGATCGCCTCGGCGTCGGCCACGAACCGGCCCACGTGGTTCTCCAGCAGGATGCCGTTGCCGCCCATCAGCTCGCGCGCCCAGCCGACGGTCTCGCGCATGCGCATCGTGGAGTAGCCCTTCGCCATCGAGGCGTGCTCGTCGCGCAGCATCCCGCAGTCCTGCAGCTGGGAGGCCCGGGCGCACAGCGCGGCCGAGGCGGTGATGTTGCCCAGCATCCGGAACAGCAGGTCCTGCACGAGCTGGAAGGAGGTGATCGACCGGCCGAACTGGTCGCGCTCCAGGGCGTAGCGCAGCGCGTGCTCGTAGGCGCCGCGCGAGCAGCCCACCGCCGACCACGCCACGCTGACCCGGGTCGCCCGCAGCACGTTGGCGGTGTCGCGGAAGCTGTTGGCGTTCTGCAGCCGGTTCTCCTCGGGCACCCGGACGCCGTCGAGGGTGATCAGCGCGTTCTGCACCGCGCGCAGCGCGATCTTGTCCTCGAGGTCGACCGCGCTGAACCCGGGGGTGGGCTGCTCGAGGACGAAGCCGAGCACCCGGTCGGTGTCGACGTCGCGCGCCCAGATGACCACCAGGTCGGCGAAGCTGCCGTTGCCGATCCACTTCTTCTGCCCGTCGAGCACCCACTCGTCACCGTCCCGGCGGGCCGTGGTCTGAATGCCGCGGGCGACGTCGGAGCCGTGCTCGGGCTCGGTGAGGCCGAAGGCGCCGATCAGCTCCATGCGCGCCATCGCCGGGAGCCAGCGCTCCTTCTGCTCGTCGGAGGCGCACAGCTGCAGCGTGCCCATGGCCAGGCCGCCGTGGACGCCCATGAAGGTGGCCACCGAGGGGTCGCCGCGGCCCAGTTCCATCGAGACCATGCCGTCGAACAGCGACGAGCGGCCGGGGCAGCCGTACCCGGAGTACTGGGCGCCGGCGATGCCCAGCTCGGCGATCCCGGGGATCAGCTGGCGCGGGAACTGGGCGCGGGTCCAGTACTCGTTGATGATCGGCTCGACCTGCTCGTCCATGAACGCGCGGACACGGTGCAGGGTCTCGCGGTCCTGGTCGTCGAGCAGCGCCTCGAGCTCGTAGAAGTCCGACGTCACGGCGGTCCGGTCACCCACGGGTCTGCCTCCTCACGGCGGGGACGACGGCGTCCCGTCCGCCCGCCCTACCCGGTGACCGGCGGCACAACCGGCGCCCGGGCATGTGGGCGGACGGATCCGGGCAGGAACCCCGGGTTCCGTCCGCACGACCCGGAGGAGGGCCTCGTGCCCCGATCGATCGCCGACCAGACCGACGAGGAGCTGGGCGGCTCCGGCAGCGTGCTGGTGCGCCAGCGCGACGACCACGAGCGGCTCGACGGGCTCCTGCGCGAGCTCGACGGCAGCACCGGCCGCGCCCAGGAGGAGGTGCTCACCCGCATCGACCGGCTGGTGTTCAGCCACGCCTTCGCCGAGGAGACCGTCCTGTGGCCGGTCATCCGTCGGGTGCTGACCGACGGCGACGAGCTCACCCGCCGCATCGAGACCGAGCACCAGGAGGTCAACGAGCTGGGGGCGGAGCTCGAGTCGCTGGCGCACGACGACCCCCGGCGCGCGCAGCGGCTGGCCCGGCTCGTCGAGGTGCTGCAGGAGGACGTCCGCGACGAGGAGGACCTGCTGCTCCCGCGGCTGCAGGAGCGCCTCGAGGCAGCCGAGCTGCGCCGCCTGGGCCGGCAGTGGGCGCTGGTCCGGCGGGTCGCACCGACCCGCCCGCACCCCACGGTGTCCCGCCGGCCGCCCGGCAACGCCCTGTCGGGCCTGCCGCTGTCGCTGCTCGACCGCAGCCGCGACCTCGTCGACGCCGTCGTCCGCCGGGTGCCGGGCCCGCTGGCGCCGGCCGGGACGGTGGTCAGCCGCGGGCTGGCCGCGGTGGCCGCCGTCGTCGAGCGGACCCCGCCGGCCCGCCGCGGCGACGGCCCGCCCACCGCCCGCTGAACGCACGGCGAGGGCGCCCTCCCGTGCTCAGGAGGACGCCCTCGCCCGGCCTCCCTGCAGGGGCCCGTGGCGCGCGGAGCGTGCGGCGGGGGGCAGGGAGGTCCGTCCTCAGTTGGTGTTGCGGGGCTTGGGCTCGGCACGGGCGTCGAGCTGGATCTCCTTCTCCGCCCCCGGGACGCCCTCCTGCAGCTCCTTGGTCCGCTCCTTCTCGGCGTCGAATTCGATGCCGAACAGCAGCGCCAGGTTGATCAGCCAGAACCAGATCAGGAACACGACCACGCCGGCCAGCGCGCCGTAGGTCTTGTTGTAGCTGCCGAAGTTGGCGACGTAGAACGCGAAGGCGGCCGAGGCCACGACCGCGACCAGGATCGCCACGCCGGCGCCGGGGCTGATGAAGCGGAACCCGCGCAGCTTGACGTTCGGCGTCGAGTAGTAGAGGACGGCGATCATCAACGCGAGGATCACGAGGATCACCGGCCACTTGGCGACGTTCCACACCGTCAGCGCGGTGCTGCCCAGGCCGATGGCCGAGCCGATGGCCTCCACCACCGGGCCGCTGAGCACCAGCATCGCCACGATGACGGCGGCGAACAGGATGCCGATCAGGGTGACCAGCAGCTGCAGCGGCTTGAGCTTCCAGATCTTGCGGCCCTCGGGCGTCTCGTAGACGACGTTCGAGGCGCGGGTGAAGGCGCCCACGTAGCCCGACGCCGACCAGATCGCACCGACCAGACCGATGACCAGGCCGAGGCCGGCGGTGCTCTGGCTGCCGGCGACCTGCTCGATGACCGGGCCCAGGGTGTCCGCGGCGCTCGCGGGGACGACGGTGGTCAGCGCGTCGGTGAGCTGCTGCGGGGTCGTCAGCAGGCCCACGATCGAGGTCAGCGCGATCAGCGCCGGGAAGAGCGCGAGGACGCCGTAGTAGGTGAGCGACGCCGCCCAGTCGGTGAGGTTGTCCTCGCTGAACTCCTTCACCGTCCGCTTGACCGTGCCGAAGAAGGTGGGCTTGGTGTCGGTCCCGCGCGGCGCGTTGTCGAAGCGGGTCGAGTTGATCTTGTCGTCGTGCGGCGCGGGGTCGCCGGCGCTGTTGCCGGAGAACCGTGCCTGCTTCGACTCCTCGGTGCTCGCGGCGCGGGAGCCGTGGGAACGGGCCATCGTCGTCCTCCGGTGCAGGGGGTGCGGATCGGGTGATCGGTTCCCCGGACGGACCGCTTCCATGCAGCCCCGTGATCACCGGGCGCGTCGCGCCCGGGGACCTCAGCGGATGCCCGAGACCGGCGACCACTCGCCGGCGCGCGCGGTCGCGTGCTCGACGTCGGCCAGGTCGTCGGGGTCGCCCGGGCCGCGGCGACGGGCCTGCACCATCCCCGCGAGGCTGACCAGCGCGACGCCGGCGGCGGCCGCCGTGCCGAGCACCGCCACCTCGGTGAACGCCGACGCGCGGGGGAAGCCGGTGGTCGGGTCCAGCGCGGCGCCCAGCAGCGCGACGGTGAGCGTGCTGCCGACCGCCTGGCCCAGCGAGCGCGCGATGGAGTTGACCGCGTTGGCCACCCCGGTCTCGCTGCGCCGGACCGCCCGGACGACCAGGGTCGGCAGCGCCGCGTAGACCACGGTGACCCAGACCTGGCTGAGCAGCCCCGCGGTGACGACCAGCCAGGGCTGCGACCGGCCCAGCGCGAACACGGCGAAGCCGGCGACACCGGCGGCCGCCCCGCTGAGCAGCGTCGGCAGGGGACCGAGCCGGTCCACGACCGTGCCCGCCACCGGCGCCAGCAGGATGCCCACCACGCCGCCGGGCAGGAGGTAGACGACGGCGGCCTCGAGCACCGCGGCGCCGAAGCCGTAGCCGGCCGAGGGCGGCGTCTGCACGTACTGCATGACGGCGAGGAAGGAGACGAACAGCCCGACACCGGTCAGCAGCCCGGCCAGGTTGGGCACCAGCATCCGCGGGTCGGTCAGCAGCGCCGGGCGCACCAGGGGCTGCGCGCGCCTGCGCTGCAGCAGCACCCACCCGCCCAGGACGGCGACCGCCGCGGCCGCGCAGCCGAGCGTGGTGGGGGAGGTCCAGCCCCAGCCGTTGCCCTGAGAGACCGGCAGGAGCAGCAGGACCAACCCGATGCCCAGCACGACGGCCCCGCCCCAGTCGACCCCGCCGGTGGCCGTCGCCGGGCGGCGGGGCAGCAGGACGGCGGCCAGCGCCAGCGACACCAGCGCCACGCCCAGGCCGATCCAGAAGGGCCGGTGGTAGTCGCCGCCGTCGCCGGTGAGCAGCCCGGCCGCCACCAGCCCGACGACGCCGCCGACGCCGAGCGTGCTGCTCACGACGGACATCGCCACGCTCAGCCGTTCCGGCGGCAGCTCCCGCCGCAGCACGCTGATCGACAGCGGGAACAGCCCGTAGGAGGAGCCCTGCAGCACGCGGGCCACGATCAGCAGCGGCAGCGACCGGGTGACGATGGCCAGCAGGGTGCCCAGCGCGACGGCGGCCAGGATGCCGAGGATCACCGGCCGCTCGCCGCGGGTGTCGCCGAGCCGGCCGAGCACCGGCGTGAGGACGGCGGCGGCCAGCAGGTTGGCGGTCAGCACCCACCCGGCAGCCGCGGAGGAGACGCCGAGCTGCTCGCCGATGGGGCCGAGGACGGGGACCACGAGGCTCTGCAGCAGCGACAGCGTCGTCACGGCCAGCGACAGGGCGAGGACGAGCAGGGCGGGGCGCGTCGGCGTCGGGGTGGACACGGCGCCGGTACGGGGGGTTCCGGGACCGGCGGGCACGGTCCGATGACACCACGTGCCCGCGGCGGCAGCCCGGCCGGGTCGGCCCCACCCCGGCGAGTGAGAACGGTCACCGAACGGCAGGTGAACAGCACCGATGATGGTTGAGACGGTGTCGGACGGGGGATTGGAGACTCTGACGATGCCGGCGGGTTCCGGATCCGCGGCTGCGAGACGGAGAGCAAGGGGACGTTCGAGATGGTGTTGTGGCCAGCTGTCGCCCTGGTCGGGTTCCTCGTCCTGACCGGACTGGTGATCGCGATGGGCACCTCGACGACCGCGCGCTACGAGCGCGAGCAGCGGGCCGCGGCCTCGCCGGCTCCCGCCCGGGCCGCCGAGCCGGTGGGGGCCCGCGCCGCCTGAGGAAGGACCTCCTGCGCCCCGCGCCTCCTGTCCGGAGTCGCGGGGCGCCGTGCTGTCCGGGGGAGGGCGGACCGCTAGACGACCAGCCAGACGAGACTCGCCATGAGGAAGCCCACCACCGAGAGGATGGTCTCGAGCACGGTCCACGTCTTCAGGGTGTCCTTCACCGACATGTTGAAGTACTTCGCCACGATCCAGAACCCGCCGTCGTTGACGTGGCTCGCGATGATGGACCCGGCCGAGACGGCGATGACGATGAGCGCGATCTGGGCCTGCGAGTAGCCGCCCGCGGCGACCAGCGGCTGGATGATCCCGGCCGTCGTGACGATCGCGACCGTCGCCGACCCCTGGGCCAGGCGCAGCGCGGAGCTGATCAGGTAGGCGGCCAGGATGACGGGGAGCCCCCCGGCGGTCATCGACCCCGCCAGCGCCTCGCCCACCCCGGTGGCGCGCAGCACCGCGCCGAAGAACGCCCCGGACTCCTGCGCCGCGCTGGTGCGCGAGCTCGCGCAGCGGCCCCGGACCGGGCTGCTCAGCGTCGACGTCAACTGGAGGGAACAGATGTGGCCCACCGGGGACACCGCCGCGGTGGCCGAGCTGGCCGGCCGGGCCGACGTGGTGCTGGTCGGCGGGGACGAGGCCGAGCGGGTCTTCGGCACCGACGACCCCGCCACCCTGCGCCGCCTGCTCCCGCACCCGCACTGGATCGTCGTCAAGGACGGCGCCCGCCGGGCGGTGGCGGTGCGCCGGGACGGGGCCGTGGTCGACCAGCCCGCGCTGCAGGTGGAGGTGGTCGAGCCCGTGGGTGCGGGCGACGCCTTCGCCGCCGGCCTGCTCACCGGCGTCGTCCGCGGGGAGCCGGTGGTCCGGTGCCTGCGCCGCGGTCACCTGGGCGCCGCCGCCGTGCTGACCGTGCCCGGCGACTCGGCGCAGCCTCCGCCGGACGCCGTCCTCGACCCGCTGCTCGACGCCTCGGACGACGACTGGGCGAGGATCAGGGTCAGCGCGGCGGGCCTCGGGACGCCGCTCCGAGCGCAAGGAGCGCGATGAGCCAGAGCCTGGGCAGGGCGCTGCAGGTGCTCGAGCACCTCGGTGAGGGTCCCGCCACGCTCGACCAGCTGGCGACCGCCGTCGGGGTGCACAAGACGACCGTGCTCCGGTTGCTCCGCACGCTGGCCGAGGAGCACTTCGTGTTCCGCGACGGGCAGCACCGCTACCACCTCGGCTCGCAGGTGTTCGAGCTCGCCAGCCGCGGGCTGGAGCAGCGGGAGGTCCGGAGCATCGCCGCGCCGCACCTGGCGGCCTTCAACCGGCAGCACGGCCGTACGACCCACCTCTCCGAGCTCTCCGGCGCCGAGATCGTCTACATCGACAAGCTGGAGTCGCACGACCACGTCCGGATGGCCTCCCGGATCGGGCTGCGCGGCCCGGTCCACTCCACCGCGGCCGGGAAGGTGCTGGTCGCCGACCTCCCGCCCGCGGAGCTCGAGGCGGTGCTCGCGGCGGTGACCTTCGCCCGGGCGACGCCGCACACCATCACCACGCGGGAGGGCTACCTCGCGGAACTGGCGCGGGTGCGCGAGCAGGGCTGGGCCCACGACCGCGAGGAGAACGAGCCCTCGATCAACTGCATCGGCGCACCCGTCCGGGACGCGTCGGGTCGCGCCGTGGCGGCGGTGTCGGTCTCCGTGCCGGACATCGTGCTGCCCTACGACCGGCTGGTCGAGCTCGTGCCCTCGCTGCTGACCGTCACCGAGCGCATCTCCCGGGACTGCGGCTGGCAGCCCCGGTCCGACACGACGAGAGGACGCACCGCATGACCGACACGGCCCCGAAGACCGTCGTCCGCACCGACCGCGCGCCGGCCCCGGCCCACACGTTCAGCCAGGGCGTGCGCAGGGGCGGTCTGCTGCAGGTGTCCGGCCAGGGGGCGGTCGACCCCGCCACCGGGGAGTACGTCGGCGCCGGCGACGTCCGGGCGCAGACCCGCCGCACGCTGGAGAACGTCCGTGCCGTCCTGGAGGCCGGTGGGGCCGGGCTGGAGGACGTCGTCATGCTGCGCGTCTACCTCACCCGCCGCGAGCACTTCGCGGAGATGAACGAGGTCTACGCCGACTTCGTGGCCCAGCACGTGCCGAGCGGGGCGCTGCCCGCCCGGACCACGGTGTTCGTCGACCTGCCGCACGAGGTCATGCTCGTCGAGATCGACGCCCTCGCCGTGACCGGCTGAGCGGCCGGCCGGGCCCCGCGTCGGTTCGGGGCCCGGCCGGTCCGGAGGTGGTCAGAGGTGGGCGTCGGAGGTGTCGAGAACCGTCCGGTCCAGGGACTCCAGCAGGTCCAGCCAGGTGTGCACCTTCGGCAGCTCCCAGCGCTGGAAGAACCGCGCCGCCGCGCGCTTGCCCTCGTGGAAGTCGCTGGTCTCGTCCCGGGTGGCCAGCGCCTGCTCCAGCCACAGCCAGGCGACGACGGTGTGGCCGGCGGCGTCGAGGTAGGCGCTGGCGTTGGCCAGGGCCAGCGCCGGGTCGCCGGCGCCCCACAGCGTGCCGGTCACCGCGACCAGCCGGGCGAGCGCGGCGTCGACGTCGGCGGCCAGGTCGGCGAACGGCGTGCCGGCCGCCCGCCGCGTCGTCGCGCCGATCGTCTCGGCGAGCAGCCGCAGCCCGGCCCCGCCGTGCACGGTGACCTTGCGGCCGAGCAGGTCGAGGGCCTGGATGCCGTTGGTGCCCTCGTGGATCGGGTTGAGCCGGTTGTCGCGGTAGAACTGCTCGACCGGGTAGTCGCGGGTGTAGCCGGCGCCACCGTGCACCTGGATGGCCAGGTCGTCGGCCACCGGACCCCACTGCGAGGGCCACGCCTTGGCGATCGGCGTCAGCGTGTCGAGCAGCAGGTGGGCCCGCTCGCGATCCTCCTGCGTCTCGGCGGTCTTCTCCTCGTCGACCAGGCGGGCGCAGTACAGGCCCAGCGCCAGGCCCCCCTGGGCGTAGCTCTTGGCGGCCAGCAGCATGCGGCGCACGTCGGCGTGGTCGACCAGCCGCACCATCGGCGAGGACGGGTCCTTGCTGCTCGCCGAGCGGCCCTGGGTGCGGGTGCGGGCGTACTCCAGCGCGTGCAGCCAGCCGGTGTAGCCGAGCACGGTCGCGCCCATCCCGACGCCGATGCGGGCCTCGTTCATCATGTGGAACATGTAGGAGAGCCCCTTGTGCGGCTCGCCCACCAGGTGGCCGACGGCGCCGGCCCGCCCGCCGGGGGTGTGCACGCCCTCGCCGAAGTTGAGCAGGGTGTTCGTCGTCCCGCGGTAGCCCATCTTGTGGTTGAGCCCGGCCAGGACGACGTCGTTGCGCTCGCCGAGCGAGCCGTCCTCGCGCACCAGCACCTTGGGCACGACGAACAGCGAGATGCCCTTCACCCCGGGCGGGCCGCCGGGGATCTTGGCGAGCACCAGGTGGACGATGTTCTCGGTCAGCTCGTGGTCGCCGGCCGAGATCCACATCTTGTTGCCGGTCAGCCGGTACGTGCCGTCGTCCTGCGGCTCGGCACGGGTGGTGATGTCGGCCAGCGAGGACCCCGCCTGCGGCTCCGAGAGCGCCATCGTGCCGAACCAGCGGCCCTCGAGCATCGGCCGCACCCAGGTGTCCTTCTGCTCCTGCGAGCCGTGCGCGAGCAGCAGCCGCGCGTTGCCCATGGTCAGGAACGGGTAGCTCGACGTCCCGACGTTGGCCGCCTTGAACCAGGCGAAGGCCGCCTGCCCGACGGTCTGCGGCAGCTGCATGCCGCCGTACTCCTCGTCGAAGGTGCCGGCCATGATCCCCGACTCGCGGAACACCGCGAGTGCCTGCGCGACCTCGGGGATCATCTCCACCCGGCCGTCGACGAACCGCGGCTCGTTCTCGTCGGCCGTGCGGTTGTGCGGCGCGAAGTGCTCGGTGGCGATCTCCTGGGCGAGGTCCATCACCGCGTCGAAGGTCTCCCGCGAGTGCTCGGCGAAGCGGGCCCGCTTGGTCAGCGTCTCGACCTCCAGCCACTCGTGGAGCAGGAAGTCCAGGTCGCGCCGGGACAGGATGAGCGAGGGGGACACGAGGGGCCTCCAGGGTGCACGGGGACGTCGCCACACTAGGCTCCGCCAGACCCGACGGGGTGAGACCCTCCGGCCGTCGCCGGCGTGCCCTCAAGACCGCCGTCCCTCCGGTCGACCCTCCTGTCATGGACACCCGACGTCGGATCCCCGCCCGCCACGGTGGGCGGGGACTCCGCGCGGCCACGGGGCTCCTGGGCACGGTGCTCCTGGGGGTCGCGGTGGCGAGCGCCGTGACCGTGGGCCAGGACGCGGCCCTCGACGACCTCGACGCGGCGCTGCGGTCGTCGGCGTCGAGCACGGCCAGCGACCTCACCGAGTACTTCGACCGGGCGCGGAGCGTGGAGCTCCTGCTCGCCCACGACTCGTCGCTCCGCCAGTTCGAGCCCGGGCACCCCGGTGCGCCGCGCGCCGGACGGCTCGCCTCCATCGAGGCCAGTGGGTCCCTGGCGCACCTGGAGGCGCTGTACCCGGGACGGATCAGCGAGGCGTGCCTGATCGACGACACGGGGACCGAGCTGGCCCGCGTCGTGGACGGCGGGGTCGCCCCGGCCGAGGACCTCTCGACGGAGGAGGCCGCTACCCCGTTCTTCGCCCCCACGCTGCGCCTGCCGGCCGGGAGGGTGTACCAGTCCGCTCCGTACCAGTCCCCGGACACCGGGCGGCAGGTCATCGCCAACAGCACCCCGATGGTGTCGTCGACCGGTGACGTGTGGGGACTGCTGCACTTCGAGGTCACGCTGGCGAGCTTCCGGCCGCAGCCGGCCGTCGGCGGCTCCCGGGTGCTGATCGTGGACACGACCACCGGCCAGGAGGTCCTCGGCGGTGAGCGCCCGGCCGCGCTGGGCCCGGCGCGGCTGCGCGCCCTCACCGCCGGGGGTGCCGCGGGCGAGGGGGTCACGGTGGACGACCAGCGGGTCGTCGTCGCCCCGGTCCCCGTCTCCGTGGACAACCTCAACTCGTGGGCCGTCGTCGTCACGGCCCCGCTGGGCTCGGTGGCGTGGTGGCAGTCCGTCGGCCCGGCTCCCGTCGCGGTAGCGCTCGCCGCCGTCGGCCTGCTCGCCGTCGCGGGGCTCAGCCAGCGGGTCGGCAACCGCAGGATCCGGGAGGCCGGCCTCTCCGACGAGCTGACCGGGTTGCCCAACCGGAGGCTGTTGACCGACAGGCTGGAGCAGGCGCTGCTGATGGGCATGCGGCGCGGGACGACCGTCGGGGTCCTCCTGATCGACCTGGACCGCTTCAAGGAGGTCAACGACACCCTCGGCCACCACTACGGCGACCGGTTGCTGACCGCCGTCGCCGAGCGCCTCCGGCGGTCGTTCCGGGCCTCGGACACCGTGGCCCGGCTGGGCGGTGACGAGTTCGCCGTCGTGCTGCCCGACGTCGCGGGCGCCACCGCGGCCCGCACGCTGGCCGAGAAGAGCCTGCGCGCGCTCCACGAGCCACTGGTCGTCGACGGGGTCAGCCTCTCGGTCGACGCGAGCGTCGGGGTGGCACTCGCCCCCCAGCACGGGTCCGACGCCAACGAGCTGCTGCGGGCGGCGGACGTGGCGATGTACGAGGCCAAGGAGAACAAGCGCGAGGTCGCGGTCTACGACCCCGCACTCGACGTCAACAGCCTCGGCCGGCTGGCGCTGCTCGGGGACCTGCGCCGCGCCTTGCAGCAGGACGAGTTCGTGCTGCACTTCCAGCCCAAGGTCGACATGGACGGGTCCGCTGTCCACGGGGTCGAGGCGCTGGTCCGGTGGGAGCACCCGGAGCGCGGCCTGGTCCCGCCGGCGGAGTTCATCCCGCTGGCCGAGGGCACCGGCCTGATCGTGCCGCTCACCCTGCACACCCTGGAGCTGGCGCTGGCCCAGGGAGGTCGGTGGGCGCAGGCCGGCTACGAGCTCCAGGTCGCGGTCAACCTGTCACCGCGGTGTCTGGTGGAGCTCGAGTTGCCCCGTCTGGTGGCGGAGATGCTCCGACGCCGCGACGTGCCCGCCCGGCTGCTGCGACTGGAGCTCACCAAGAGCACCATCATGGCCGACCCGTCCCGGGCGCTCGCCGCGTTGACCGAGCTCCGGCAGCTGGGCGTGTCGATCTCCATCGACGACTTCGGCACTGGGTACTCGTCGATGTCCTACCTCCGGCGGCTCCCCGTCGACGAGCTCAAGATCGACCGTTCGTTCGTCATGGACATGCAGGACAACGACAACGACGCGGTGCTGGTGCGGTCCTCGATCGACCTCGGCCACAACCTCGGGCTCACCGTCGTCGCGGAGGGCGTCGAGGACCTCGACACCCACCAGGCGCTGGCCCGTCTCGGCTGCGACGTCGTCCAGGGTTTCCACTGGGCGCGCCCCATGGCCGGCGCCGAGCTCACCGAGTGGCTCAGGACGCGGCACGGGAGCGGCGAGGTGAGTGCGACCCTGTCGCCGGCCTGAGCGGCGGGGCGCCGCGGGCGCGGTTGGCCCGGGTGCGGGCAGGGGTACCGCAGGGGACCCGTCGAAAGGGCGTGTCGTGCCTCCACCTCCCATCCTCAGCCGGCTGACCGGACTCGCCTCGGAGTTCGGCGCGGCAGCTCTCAGCCGCGTGCAGCACGTCCGTCTCCCCGGGGTCGGCCAGGCGTCGGTGACCGACGACCCGGAGCGCGCCGCCCGCCGCTGGCGGGCGGTGACCGTGCTGCGCGACCCCGCCGACGTCGAGGCCACGGCCCTGCCGCCGCTGGCCGCGCTCGGCGACCGCATCGAGGTGCGCGTGACCGCGGCTCCGGGCGACCGCGGCGCCGAGCTGGCCGCCCGGTACCGCGGCACGCCCTCCGAGGACGAAGTGGGCGACCTGCGCGCCGCGCTGCGCGAGGCCAAGGCGCTGCTCGAGGTCGGCGAGGTGCTGCGGGTGGACCCGCAGCCGCACGGGAGGCGCGCGGCCACCCCGCAGGGTGCTGCACTGGAGGGCGCCGCACAGGCGGCTCCGCGGGAGGGTGTGCTGTGAGGGCCGCGACCTGGACCGGCGTGAACGAGGTGTCGGTCGAGACCGTCCCAGACCCGCAGATCCTCAACGACCACGACGTAATCCTGCGGGTGCGCCGGACGACGACCTGCGGCTCGGACCTGCACCTGCTCGGCGGCTACATCCCCGCGATGCGGGCGGGCGACGTGCTGGGCCACGAGTTCATGGGCGAGGTCGTGGAGATCGGCCCCGGCGTCCGGGACCGCCGCGTCGGCGACCGCGTCGTCGTCAACTCCTTCATCGCCTGCGGCTCGTGCTGGTACTGCCGGCAGGAGCTGTACTCGCTGTGCGACAACGGCAACCCGAACCCGGGGATCACCGAGGGGCTGTGGGGCCAGAGCCCCGGCGGCTGCTTCGGCTACTCGCACGCGATGGGCGGGTACGCCGGGTCGCACGCGGAGTACGTCCGGGTGCCCTACGCCGACGTCGGCAGCTTCGTGATCCCCGACGAGGTCAGCGACGAGCGGGCGCTGTTCGCCTCCGACGCGGTCTCCACCGGGTGGATGGGCGCGGACATGGCCGGGACGAAGCCCGGTGACACGGTGGCCGTCTGGGGCGCCGGCGGGGTCGGGCAGATGGCCGCGCGGGCGGCGATGCTGCTCGGCGCCGAGCAGGTGTACGTGATCGACCGGTTCCCCGAGCGGCTGGCGCAGGTGCAGCAGCACGTCGGTGCCGAGGTCATCGACTACTCGGCCACCGACGTGCTGGCCGAGCTGCGCGAGCGCACCGGCGGCCGCGGGCCCGACGTCTGCATCGAGGCGGTCGGCATGGAGGCGCACAGCCCCGGCGTCCACGGCCTCTACGACCAGGCCAAGCAGCAGCTGCGGCTGCAGACCGACCGGCCGAGCGCCGTCCGCGAGGCGATCACGGCCTGCCGCAAGGGCGGCACTGTCTTCGTCCTCGGCGTCTTCGCCGGCCCGGTGGACAAGTTCCCGCTCGGTGCGGCGATGAACAAGGGGCTCACCCTGCGCGGCGCGCAGGTGCACGGCCAGCGCTACACGCCGCGCATCCTCGAGCACATGCGCCGCGGCGAGCTGGTCACCGAGCACCTGGCCACGCACGTCATGCCGCTGGAGGACGCGGCGCGCGGCTACCGCATGTTCAAGGACAAGGAGGACGGCTGCGTCCGGGCCGTGTTCACGCCCTGACCCACCTGCGGCCGCCCACCGGTGGCCGTCACGGTGCACCGCCGAGGACGACGCAGGCCCCTCCCCGCGGGTGCGGGGAGGGGCCTGCGTCGTGGGTGGGTGCTCAGTCGCGCGGTCGGCCGGCGCCGTCCCCCAGCTGGTCAGCGGGGACGGAGGCCAGGCCGGTGGGCACGTGGCCGGCCGCCTCGTGCCGGCCGGCCTGCCGCCGGCGGTGGGCGGCACCCTCGTCCTCCGGTGCGCCGCCGTCCGCGACGGCGTCTCCCGGCCGGCCGGCCGGCGGCGGGGTGGAGGTGGGGGCCGCGGCGCCCGCCGCCTGGGCCGCCTGCTCACCGGCGGCGTCGGCCTCCGGCTCGCCGGCGGTCTGGGCGGCCGCCTGACGGGCCTGGATGCCCGACTTGTTGCTCAGCGCCAGCTGCGGCAGGAACAGGAACACGATGAACCCGACCGCCGCTGCGCACGCGGCGATGAGGAAGACCAGGTCGATCGCGTTCGAGAACCCGGTCTTGAACGGCAGCGCGAGGAACGACGGCAGGTCCTGGATGAACGACGTGTCCGACAGGTCGCCGCTGCCACCCTGCAGCCGACCGCTCTGCAGCGCCTGACCCACCCGCGGGTCGCTGGCCGCGGCCGAGGTCAGCGCCGACTCGATCTCCACCGGCAGTCGGCTGAACAGCACGGAGAGGAACGCGGCGGTGCCGACCGTGGCGCCCATCTGGCGGAAGAAGGTGACCGACGAGGTGGCCACCCCCATCTCGCTCGGCGGGACGGCGTTCTGCACGGCGAGGACGGCCGGCTGGAAGTTGAAGCCCAGCCCGATGCCGAGCATGATCATGAACGGCACCAGCGTCCAGATCGACGTCTCGGCGCCGACGACGAAGGACAGCGACACCAGCGCCGCGGCCATCAGCACGGTGCCGGCCAGCGGGAAGACCTTGTACTTGCCGGTCTTGGAGATCGCGACGCCGGAGCTCATCGCGCCGATCATGATGCCGAGGACCAGTGGGATCATCTGCAGGCCGGCGACGGTGGCGCTGGACCCGTGCACGATCTGCAGGTACTGCGGCAGCAGCAGCAGGCCGCCGAACATGGCCGCGCCCACCACCACGCTGCCCGCGGTGGCGATGCTGAAGCTGCGGTTGCCGAACAGCCGCAGCGGGAGCAGCGCCTCACGGCCGTAGGCCCGCTCGGCCAGCAGGAAGAGCACCAGGCCGACCGCGCCGACGGCGTAGCAGACCAGGGCGCGGGTCGACGTCCAGCCCCAGATGCGGCCCTGCTCGGCGACGACCAGCAGCGGCACGATGAAGGTGATCAGCGCCAGGGCGCCGGGCCAGTCGATGCGGTGGTCCCGGCGCTCGTGCGGCAGGTGCAGCACCCGGAAGACGGCGGCGAAGGCCACGATGCCGAGCGGCACGTTGATGAAGAAGATCCAGCGCCAGCCGTCGAGGGCCAGCAGGGACGTCTGACCGGCGAAGAACCCGCCGATGACCGGGCCCAGGACGCTCGAGGTGCCGAAGACGGCCATGAAGTAGCCCTGGTACCGGGAGCGCTCCCGCGGCGGCACGATGTCGCCGATGATCGCCAGGGCCAGCGACATGAGCCCGCCGGCGCCGATGCCCTGGACCGCCCGGAAGGCGGCCAGCTCGTACATCGAGCTCGCGATGCCGCAGAGCACCGAGCCGAGGACGAAGACGGCGATGGCGAACAGGTAGAAGGGCCGCCGGCCGTAGATGTCGGAGAGCTTGCCGTAGAGCGGCGTGGAGATCGTCGAGGTGATGAGGAACGCCGTCGTCGCCCACGCCTGGAGGTCGTAGCCGTCCAGGTCGTCGGCGATGGTGCGGATGGCCGTGGCGACGACGGTCTGGTCGAGGGCCGCGAGGAACATCGCGACCATCAGGCCGGCGATGATCGTGAGGATCTGCCGGTGGGTGAAGGCGCCGTCGTCCGCGGGGGCGGCGGCCGCCGCGCGGGCGTCCTGGCGCTCGGCCGCGCTGGTGCGGGTGGTCTGGGTCATGAGCTCTCTCTCGGGGACGGGGCGGTCGGCGCGGCGGACTCGGTGGGCAGGGACCCGGCGAGGTCGTCGACGAGGCGGCCGAACAGGGAGGTGAGGGCGTGCAGGTCCGCCGCGGACCACTCGGCCGTCACCCGGGCCAGGTGGGTCTCGCGCTCGGTGCGGAGCTGCTCGAGGGCGTCCCGTCCGGCCTCGGTGACGACGAGGAGGCTGGCCCGGCCGTCCGTCGGGTCGGCGACGCGCTGCACCAGCCCGTGCTCGATGAGGACCGCGACGTGACGGCTGACGGTGGACGGATCGGCGTGCACCAGCTCGGCCAGGGCACCCTGCCGCAGCGGCCCGAGCCGGACCAGCGGGAAGAGCAGCACCAGCGCGGCGCGGTCGCGTCCCTCGGTGGCCTGCGCCTTGAGCGCGTGGATCACCCGGATGAAGCGGGGGAGCTGCTCGCCCAGGGTGCGCAGCTCGGCGAGCCGGTCGTCCGGGAGCGTCGTCGACCCGGGCGCGGCGGGGGAGGAGGGCACGGGACCTCCGGGAGACGAGGGGGTGGGAACATGTGCACCGTACAACCCGTTGTCCGGGACAAGCAACCAGTTGTACGGCGCATGCAAGTGAGGCGGGACACGTCCCACCCGTCGGGTGCGGTGGGATCCTGGGGAGGGGATACCCGTCGGTGGACGGGTCACCCGCGAGGTCTGCGGCCTCCCCGCCGCCGCGTGCGCACCACCGGGGCGCCCCCGCACCGGCCCGCCACCACGATGAGGAGACCTGCGTGAGCACCCCGCCCGACGACCTGCGCGCGCGGCTGACCGGGCTCACCCTCGACGACGAGCACCGGCTCGGCCGCCGGCTGGAGGCGCTGCGCCGGACCCGTGACGAGGCCGCGCGCGAGCGGGCGCTCGGGAACGTCGCCGCCGACGTCGCCGCCGCCGAGGAGCGGATCGCCCGCCGCCGCGCCGCCGTCCCCGCGGTCACCTACCCCGAGGCGCTGCCGGTCAGCGCGCGCCGCGACGACATCGCCGCCGCCCTCCGCGAGCACCAGGTGGTCGTCGTCGCCGGCGAGACCGGCTCGGGCAAGACCACCCAGCTGCCCAAGATCGCCCTGGAGCTCGGCCGCGGCGTGCGCGGGCGGATCGGGCACACCCAGCCGCGGCGGATCGCCGCGCGCACGGTGGCCGAGCGCATCGCCGAGGAACTCGACACCCCCCTCGGCGGGGCGGTGGGCTGGAAGGTCCGGTTCACCGACCAGGTCGGCGACGGCACGCTGGTCAAGCTGATGACCGACGGCGTCCTGCTGGCCGAGATCGCCCGCGACCGGCTGCTGCGCCAGTACGACACGATCATCGTCGACGAGGCGCACGAGCGGAGCCTCACCATCGACTTCCTGCTGGGCTACCTCGCCCAGCTGCTGCCCCGCCGCCCCGACCTCAAGGTCGTCATCACCTCGGCCACCATCGACGTCGACCGGATCGCCAAGCACTTCTCCGCGGACGGTGCCGACGTGCCCGTCGTCGAGGTCAGTGGCCGCACGTACCCGGTCGAGGTCCGCTACCGCCCCGTGGTGGACCCCGACGACCCGGACGCCGACCCCGACCGCGACCAGGTCACCGCGATCGGCGACGCCGTCGAGGAGCTGGCCGCCGAGGGGTCCGGCGACGTGCTGGTCTTCCTCGCCGGCGAGCGCGAGATCCGCGACACCGCCGACGTCCTCACCGAGCGGTTCCCCGGCGTCGAGGTGGTGCCGCTCTACTCGCGGTTGTCGGCCGCCGACCAGCACCGGGTGTTCCAGCCGCACACCGGACGGCGCGTCGTGCTGGCCACCAACGTCGCCGAGACGTCGCTGACCGTGCCGGGCATCCGCTACGTCGTCGACCCCGGCACCGCCCGCGTCTCCCGGTACAGCGCGCGCACCAAGGTGCAGCGACTGCCCATCGAGCCGATCAGCCAGGCCTCGGCGCGGCAGCGCTCCGGCCGCTGCGGCCGCGTCGCCGAGGGCATCGCGATCCGGCTGTACACCGAGGAGGACTTCGACGGCCGGCCGGAGTACACCGACCCGGAGATCCTGCGCACCAGCCTGGCCTCGGTGCTGCTGCAGATGGCCGCGCTCGACCTCGGTGCGGTCGAGGACTTCCCGTTCGTCGACCCCCCGGACCGGCGTGCCGTCGCCGACGGCCGCGCGCTGCTCGAGGAGCTGGGGGCCTTCGACGACCGCGGCCGGCTCACCGACACCGGCCGCGCGCTGGCGCAGCTCCCGCTCGACCCCCGGCTGGGCCGCATGGTGGTCGAGGCCGACCGGCGCGGTGTGCTGGAGGAGGTGCTGGTGATCGCTGCGGGGCTGACCATCCAGGACCCCCGCGAGCGGCCCGCCGAGCACCAGCAGGCCGCCGACCAGGCGCACGCCCGCTTCGCCGACGAGCACTCGGACTTCCTCACCCTGCTCAACCTGTGGCGGTACCTCACCGAGCAGCAGGAGGCGCTGTCGGGCAGCGCGTTCCGCCGAACGATCAAGCGGGAGTTCCTGCACTACCTGCGCATCCGCGAGTGGCAGGACCTGCACGGCCAGCTGCGCGGCACCGCCCGCCGCCTCGGCATGACCCCCGGCTCGCCGGCCGCCGAGCCCGACGAGCGCGGCATCACCACCGCGCTGCTGTCCGGCCTGCTCTCCCAGGTCGGCCTCCAGCTGGAGGGACCGTCGGGGCGGCGGGGTGGGCAGGGGGCGCAGCAGCGGGACGGCGACCGGCGGCGTGGCGGCCGGGAGTACCTCGGCGCCCGCGGCGCCCGGTTCGTCATCGCCCCCGGCACGCCGCTGGCCAAGAAGCCGCCGCGCTGGGTGGTGGCCGCCGAGCTGGTGGAGACCAGCCGGCTGTTCGCGCGCACGGTCGCCCGGATCGACCCCGAGGAGGTCGAGCGGCTCGCCGGGCACCTGGTCGAGCGCGAGTACTCCGAGCCCCGGTGGGACGCCAAGCGCGGCTCCGTCGTCGCCACCGAGCGGGTCACCCTGCACGGCATCCCGCTCGTCGTCGGCCGGCGCGTGCAGTACGGCTCGATCGACCCGGTGGTGTCCCGCGAGCTGTTCATCCGGCACGCCCTCGTGCAGGGCGAGTGGACGACGCACCACCGCTTCTGGGCCGACAACCAGCGGGCCCTGCAGCGGGTGGCCGAGCTGGAGGAGCGGGCCCGCCGCCGCGACATCCGGGTCGACGACGAGACCGTCTTCGAGCTCTACGACGCCCGCATCCCGGCCGACGTCGTCTCCACCCGGCACTTCGACCGGTGGTGGAAGCAGGCGCGACGGGAGACCCCCGACCTGCTCACCCTCACCCCGCAGGTGCTCACCAACGCGGCCGCGGCGGGGCAGGTACGCGTCGAGGACTTCCCCGACGAGGTGCCGCTCACCCAGGGGCTGACCCTCCCGCTGTCCTACGCGTTCGCGCCGGGCACGCCGCAGGACGGCGTCACCGTCGACGTCCCGCTGGCCGTCCTCGACACCGTCGCCGAGCGGACGTCGGGGGAGTCGCTGGCGTTCACCGTGCCCGGCCTGCGCGAGGAGCTGGTGACGGCGCTGCTGCGGACGCTGCCCAAGCAGCTGCGCCGCGCGCTGGTGCCGATCCCCGACCGGGTCCGGGAGGTGCTGCCGCGCATCGACCCGGCCGAGCCGCTGCTGCCGGCGCTCGAGCGGGAGCTGCGCCGGTCGGCCGGCGTCGTCGTCCCGCCGGACGCCTGGGCGCCGGCGCAGGTGCCCGACCACCTGCGGGCCACCTTCCGCGTGGTCGACGAGCGCAACCGCACCCTGGCCCAGGGCAAGGAGCTGGCCGCGCTGCGTGCCGCGGTGGCGCCGCAGGCCCGGGCCAGCCTGGCCGCGGCGGCGTCCGACGTCGAGCGCACCGGGCTGACCGCCTGGACGATCGGGGAGCTGCCGCGCACCGTCGAGGTCCGCCGCGGCGGGCACGTGGTCACCGCGTACCCGACGCTGGTCGACGAGGGCGCGACGGTCGGCGTCCGGGTGGTGTCGACCGAGGTCGAGGCGACCCGGCTGACCTGGCGCGGGGCGCGGCGCCTGCTGGTGCTGGTCGCCGGCTCACCGGCGCGGCAGGTGGTCAAGGGCCTGTCGCCGAGGACCCGGCTCGCCCTGCAGTTCAACCCCGACGGCGAGATCCCCGCGCTGGTCGACGACTGCGTGGACGCCGTCGCCGACGAGCTGCTGGCCGCCGCCGGCGGGCCGCCGCGCGACGAGGCCGGCTTCGCCGCGCTGGTGACGACGGCGAAGCACCAGCTGCTGCCGCTGACGCAGGACACCGTGCGCCGGGTCGAGGCGGTGCTCACCCAGGCCCGCGAGGTCGCCGTCGCCATCGGTGCCGCGCCGGGCCGCCGGGTGCCCGACGCGGCGATCGCCGACCTGCGCCGGCAGATGGGCGGGCTGCTGCACCGCGGCTTCGTGGCCGACGCCGGCCGCCGGCGGCTGCCGGACCTGGTGCGCTACCTGCAGGGGATGGCGCACCGGCTGGAGAAGCTGCCGGCCAACGCGGTCCGCGACGAGCTGTGGACGCAGCAGGTCGCCGCGGTGACCGCCGAGTACGAGCAGCTGCGCCGGCAGGTGCCCTCCACCGGGGCTCCGGACGACCCGGTCACCCGCGTCCGGTGGATGGTCGAGGAGCTGCGGGTCAGCCTGTTCGCGCAGGTCGTCGGCACCCCGCGGCCGGTGTCGGAGCAGCGGGTCCACAAGGCGATCGACGCGCTGACGCCCTGAGGGGCCGGTCCCCGGGGCTCAGCCGACGGCGTCGTCGGGGGTGCGGGGCGCGCCCTCGCGCAGCAGGGCGGAGATCCGCTGGCGGGTGACACCGAACAGCGTGGCGATGCGGTTGATGCTCACCCGCTCCTGCTGGAGGGCCCGGGCCTGGGCGCGCCGCCAGGACGACCCGGCGCCGGAGAGGGAGGACAGCACGGTCGAGATCCGCTCGACGACCAGCGGGCGGGCCTCCGCGCTCACGATCTCCAGCCAGCTGTGCCCGGCCCGCCGCTCGGCGAGCAGCAGTTCCGCGCGCTCCCGGGCGCCCTGCAGCTCGACGGCGCAGCGGTCGATCTCGTGGAGCAGCTGCTCGAGCGCCCTGACCGCGGTGTCCTCGCCGACCGCGGCCTTCCGGGGCCCGCGCTCGTCCGCCGCCGGCGTCTCCGCACTCGCCTCCACCGGACCCCCTCCGCGCCGTCGGCGGCCGACCCGCCGGACGGCTGCACCCTACCGACCGCAATGCCCATTGCATGCAAGGCCTGTGGCATGCAAGGCGACTTGCACGCAAGGCGGGTTGCCAGGCTTGTGCGGAACTGGGAGGGTCGCCGCCGATCCGGTCATGCGCAACCGACTGCCCCGGCGGTCGCTGGGAGACGAGCCTCGTGTCGACACTCACCACCCGCGTCGACCTCCTCCCGACAGCGGGCAGTGTCCCGGCGGCCCGTCACCTGGTGCACGAGGTGCTGCGGGCCTGGGGAGCTCCCCAGGACGACGGGGACGTCGCCCTGCTGGTCACCGAGCTGGTCGCCAACGTCGTCGACCACGTCGGGGGCGAGAGCGTCCTGTCCCTCGAGCTGGAGTTCTCCGACGGCTGGCTGCGCATCGCCGTGGCCGACGGGTCGGCCGTGCGCCCCGTCGTCGGCGCGCTGCGCGGCGACCAGCCGCGGGGCCGCGGCATGCAGATCGTGGAGGCGATCGCCGACCGCTGGGGTGTCGAGGACGCCGACGGCGGCAAGCGGGTCTGGTTCGTCATCGGCTCCGGGACCGACCGACACCCGGGGCCACCGTCCGAGATCGCCTGACACCGGGACCGCCGTCCGGGGTCGGCGTTTGGGGCAGGAGGCCGCCGGGGAGGGCTGGGAGGACCCCACACACCCGACGGAGGAGACGCGATGAGCGAGCCCACCAGCCACACCGAGGCCGCCGGCGAGGGCCTGAGCGACGAGGAGATGATCGAGACCGTCGCCGGCCAGACCGACAGCGCCTCGGGCCACGCCTACAAGGCCGGCAAGGACTGGGACGGCGACGCGAGCGAGACCCCCGCGCCGCCGGACGACCCGGCCTGAGGAAGGACCCCGTCCCCCTCACCCCTCGCGAGCTCGGGGTGAGCCTCCGGACGGGGCCACCTGCCCCCCGCCACTCGCAGGCTCGCAGCGGGACCCTGCAGGGGGGCCGCCCGTCCCCCTCACCCCTCGCGAGCTCGGGGTGAGCCTCCGGACGGGGCCACCTGCCCCCCGCCACTCGCAGGCTCGCAGCGGGACCCTGCAGGGGGGCCGCCCGTCCCCCTCACCCCTCGCGAGCTCGGGGTGAGCCTCCGGACGGGACCGCGGCGGGACCGCGGCAGGACCCGGCGGGGGTCGGCGGGCGGCCTCCCGCCCGGCGCGCGACGGGTGGGAGGCCGCAGCGCGCTGCCGCCGGCGGCGCGCCCGTCCGCGCGTGGCTGGCGGAGCGGGATGACGTCCGAAATAGTGACCGGAGTCTCCCGCCGTCCCACGGAAGGTCAGCGCATGAGCATCCTCGGCACCCGCGTCGTCCGCACCGAAGACCCGCTGTTCCTCACCCGCGGGGCCACCTACACCGACGACCTGGCCGACGAGCGGCTCGCCGGGGCGCTGCACGCGACCTTCGTGCGGTCCACCGTCGCCCACGGCCGGCTGCTGTCGGTCGACACCTCCGACGCCCGCGAGGCGCCGGGCGTGGTCGCCGTCGTCACCGCCGAGGACCTCGCCGACCTCGTCCCGATCCCACCGCCCTTCCCGTTCATCAACGCCGCGATGACCCGGCCCTGGCTGGCGTCGGACCGCGTCCGCTTCGTCGGCGACCCGATCGCCGTCGTCCTCACCGAGGAGCGCTACCAGGGCGAGGACGCCGCCGAGATGGTCGCGGTCGACATCGACCCGCTGCCGGCGGTCGTCGGCACCGCCGCGGCGGCCTCCGACGAGGTGCTGCTCTTCCCCGAGGCGGGCACCAACGTGATGGCTGCGTTCGGCGAGCCGGCGCCGGCGGACTTCTTCGACGGCTGCGAGGTCGTCGTCACCCAGCCGATGGTCAACCAGCGGGTGGCGCCGGTGCCGCTGGAGGGCCGGGCCGCGGCCGCCGCCTGGAGCGAGGACGGCCGGCTCACCGCCTGGTGCACCAACCAGGGCGCCCAGCAGGCCCGCGGGCAGTTCGGCGACTGGCTGGGGATGGACCCCGACCTGATCCACCTGATCACCCCAGACGTCGGCGGCGGCTTCGGCGCGAAGATCGGCGCCGACCCCGAGTACGCCTTCGTCGCGTGGCTGGCCAAGCACGTCGGCCGGCCCGTGCGGTGGGCGGAGAGCCGCTCGGAGAACATGATCGGCATGCTCCACGGCCGGGGCCAGGACCAGGTGGTCACCATCGGCGGACGCCGGGACGGCACGGTCGAGGCGTACAGCATCGTGTTCGACCAGGACTGCGGCGCCTATCCGCGGATCGGCGCGGTGCTGCCCACCCTGACCATGCTCATGGCCCCCGGCGTCTACGGCTTCCCGAAGGTGCACGCCCAGGCCCGTGCCCTGGCCACCACGACGACGCCGATCGGCGCCTACCGCGGCGCCGGACGGCCGGAGGCGACCGCGGCACTCGAGCGGGCGATCGACCGCTTCGCCGCCGAGATCGGCATGGACCCGGCCGACGTCCGCCGGAAGAACCTGCTGCCGGCGTTCGACGAGCCGCACACCACCCCGATGGGCGCCACCTACGACACCGGCGACTACACCGCCGCCCTGGACAAGGCCCTCGAGGTCGCCGGCTACGCCGACCTGCGGGCCGAGCAGGCCCGGCGCCGGGAGCGCGGGGACGTCCGGCAGCTCGGCGTCGGGATGTCGGTCTACGTCGAGATCACCGGCGCCGACAACGGCGCGGGCACCGGCGAGGCCGCCTCCCTGGAGGTGCACCCGGACGGGACGGCGACCGTGCTCACCGGCACCTCCCCGCACGGCCAGGGGCACGCCACGGCGTGGGCGATGATCGCCAGCGACCAGCTCGGCATCCCGATCGAGAAGATCACCGTCATCCACGGCGACACCGACCTGATCCCGCAGGGCGGCGGCACGATGGGCTCGCGCAGTCTGCAGCAGGGCGGCGCGGCGGTGCACCAGGCGGCCGTCGAGCTCGTCGAGCTGGCCAGGGAACGCGCCGCGGAACGTCTGGAGGTCGCCCCGGGCGACCTCGTGGTCGACCTGGGCGTCGCCGGGCTCGCCGTCCGCGGGACGCCGGGGACGGGGGTCAGCTTCGCCGAGCTGGCCGGCGACGAGCCGCTGCTCGTGCAGACCCGGTTCACCGCCGCGGCCCCGACGTTCCCCTTCGGCGCCCACGTGGTGGTCGCCGAGGTCGACGTCGAGTCGGGCAAGGCCGAGGTGAGCCGGCTGGTCGCGGTCGACGACGCCGGCACCATCCTCAACCCGCTGCTGGCCGAGGGGCAGCGGCACGGCGGCTACGCCCAGGGCGTCGCGCAGGCGCTGCTGGAGGAGGTCCTCTACGACGAGGACGGCAACCCGACGACGTCGACCCTGGCCGACTACCCGTTCGTCTCGGCCACCGAGCTGCCCAGCTTCGAGCTGGTCGAGATGGCCACGCCGACCCCGATGAACGCCCTGGGCGCGAAGGGCATCGGCGAGGCGGGGACGATCGGCGCCACACCGGCCGTGCAGAACGCGGTCATCGACGCGGTGGCCCACCTCGGCGTCCGGCACATCGACATGCCCACCACCCCGATGCGGGTGTTCCGGGCCATCCAGCAGGCACGGGGAGGCAACTGATGCAGGTCTCGATCACCGTCAACGGGCAGCAGCGGACCGACGAGGTCGAACCGAGGCTGCTGCTGGCGCACTACCTGCGGGAGGTGCGCGGGCTCAAGGCCACCAACATCGGGTGCGACACCACCTCCTGCGGCGCGTGCACGGTCATCGTCGACGGGCTGTCGGTGAAGTCGTGCACCGTGCTGGCGGTCCAGGCCGACGGTGCGCAGGTCACCACGCTCGAGGGCCTGGCCGGACCGGACGGCGAGCTGCACCCCGTGCAGCGGGCCTTCCGCGAGGAGCACGGCCTGCAGTGCGGGTTCTGCACCCCGGGCATGGTCATGGCGGCGGTCGGCCTGCTGGCCGACAACCCCGACCCCACCGACCGCGAGGTCCGCGAGGGGCTGGAGGGCAACCTCTGCCGGTGCACCGGCTACCACAACATCGTCCGGGCGGTGCGGTCCGCCGCCCAGGCCGGCCCGGCCGCCGGCCAGGTGCCGCAGGCGCAGGGGGTGGACGCATGACCGAGCTCGCGAGGTCGTGGAGGAACAGAGCATCCCGGGTCACGAGCCCGACGAGCGCCAGCGAGGAGGACGAGTGATCCCGTCGCAGTTCGAGTACGTGCGGGTGCGGTCGGTGGACGAGGCCGTGGCCGCGCTCACCGAGCACGGCGAGGACGCCAAGCTGCTCGCCGGCGGCCACTCGCTGCTGCCGATCATGAAGCTGCGGCTGGCCATCCCGTCCGTGCTGATCGACATCAGCGGCATCCCCGACCTGTCCTACGTGCGGGTGGAGGGGGACGAGGTCGCCATCGGTGCGGGCACCCGCCACCACGAGCTGGAGAGGGACGCCGTCGCCGCCGCGGAGGTGCCGATCCTGCCCTACGTGGCCGCCCAGGTCGGCGACCCGCAGGTGCGCCACCGCGGCACCCTCGGCGGCACGGTCGCGCACAGCGACCCGGCGTCGGACCTGCCCACGGCGCTGCTCGCCCTCGGCGGCACCGTCGTCACGCAGGGCCCGGGCGGGCGCCGCGAGATCCCGATCACCGAGTTCTGGCTGGGCTTCTTCGAGACCGCCCTGCAGCCCGACGAGCTGATCGTCGAGATCCGGGTGCCGCGGACCGGCTCGGTCGGCTGGGCCTACGAGAAGTTCACCCGCCGGGCCAACGACTGGCCGATCGTCTCCGCGGCCGCGGTCGACGGCCGGGTGGCGCTGGCCAACATGGCCGGCTCGGTCGTGCGGGCCACCGCCACCGAGGAGGCCCTGGCCCGCGGCGCCTCCATCGAGGAGGCCGCGGCGCTGGCCGATCAGGGCACCAGCCCGGGCGCGGACATGCACGCCGACCAGGAGTACCGCCGGCACCTGGCCCGGCTGCTCACCCGCCGGGCGCTGGAGAAGGCGTCGGGGGGAGTGGCGGCCGCCGCCTGAACCCGGGCCGCTCCCGCCGCGCCGCCTAGCGGTGCGGCGGGAGCATCCCGGCGCCGACGGTGGCGTTGGTCGCCTCGTCGACGAGGATGAACCGCCCGGTGACCCGGTTGCGGTTGTAGTCGTCGACGAACAGCGGCTGCGTGGTCCGCAGCTTCACCCGGCCGATGTCGTTGAGGCCCAGCCCGGTGGCCTCGAGGTCGCGGTGCAGCGTGTTGACGTCGAGCCGGTAGGTCAGCTCCTTGACCACCGCCCGCACCGTGCGGGTGGTGTGCTTGACCGCCAGGCGCTGGCGCGGCCGCAGCGGCTCGTCGGCCATCCAGCAGACCAGGGCGTCGAGGTCCTGCGTCGCCTGCGGCACGTTGCCCGGCCGGGACAGCAGGTCGCCGCGGGAGACGTCGAGGTCGTCGGTGAGCCGCACGGTGACCGCCATGGGCGCGAACGCCTCCTCGACCGGGCCCCGCGGGCCGTCGATCGCCGCGATCGTCGTCGTCAGGCCGCTGGGCAGCACCTGCACCTCGTCGCCGGGGCGCAGGACGCCGCTGGCCACCGTGCCGGCGTACCCGCGGTAGTCGTGGTGGGCGTCGGACTGCGGCCGGACGACGTACTGCACCGGGAACCGGACGTCGACGAGGTTGCGGTCGCTGGCCACGTGCACGTGCTCGAGGTGGTGCAGCAACGAGGGCCCCTGGTACCACGGCGCCCGGTCGGACCGGGTGACGACGTTGTCGCCGTGCAGCGCGGAGATCGGGACGACGGTCAGGTCGGGGACGTCGAGCTTGGCCGCGAACGCGCTGAACTCGTCGGCGATCGACTCGTAGGTGTCCTGTGACCAGTCGACGAGGTCCATCTTGTTGACCGCGACCACCAGGTGCGGCACCCGCAGCAGCGAGGCGAGGAAGGCGTGCCGGCGGCTCTGCTCGAGCATCCCCTTGCGGGCGTCGACCAGCACGATGGCGAGGTCGGCGGTGGAGGCGCCGGTGACCATGTTGCGCGTGTACTGCACGTGGCCGGGGGTGTCGGCCAGGATGAACGTGCGCCGCGGTGTGCTGAAGTACCGGTAGGCGACGTCGATGGTGATGCCCTGCTCCCGCTCGGCGCGCAGGCCGTCGGTGAGCAGCGCCAGGTCGACGAAGTCGCCCTTGCTGGCCCGCTCGATCGCCTCGTACTGGTCCTCGAACACGGCCTTGCTGTCGTAGAGCAGCCGCCCGATCAGGGTGCTCTTGCCGTCGTCGACCGAGCCGGCGGTCGCGATGCGGAGGATGTCCTTGCGCGCCGTCGCGAGCTCGGCCGCCTGCTCGGCGGCGGGGGAGTGGACGTCGACGACTGGCTCGGACATGCCCTCATCGTCCCAGCCGGGAGCGGACGGCAGCGTCCGGGGCCGGATCGGGGGACGCTGGTGTGCGCACGGCCACGCTGGCCGGCGGGGAGGGGACGGCGTGGGCGGGTTCGTGGTCCTGGTCCCGGCGCTGCTGGTGGTCTCGCTCGGCTACGCCCTCGCCTACGCGGTCGCCGAGGCGCTGGGCGTCCCCGCCCCCGAGGCGGTGGCCTGGCCTGCCGGGCTGCTGCTGCTCGCCGTCACCGTGTGGGCGCTGCTGCGCCGGCGGCGCCGGGCCGCCCGGCGCCGGGCCGCCAGGGGGCGTGCGCCCAGGAGCAGCGGGCAGCCGGGTCCGGCGCCCCGGCTCTGACCTCGTCGCGGACGGCGCGCGGCCTCCCCGGGTCCCCGCTCAGGCCCGGGCGGCCGGGCGCAGGGCGCGGGCCCAGCCGACGGAGTCCGCGCCCTTGTCGAACGTCCAGCGCAGGTCGCCGGTGGCGCCGGCGGTCGGCTGCGACCGGTACGCCATCTCGGCCACCTGCGCGGTGGTGGCCTCGAAGGACTCCGTCCACCCGGCCGGTGGCGCGACGGTGGCCGAGGTGCTGTTCGGGCCCACCCCGCCGACCACCATCGCGCCGGGGGTCACCGTGGTCGGACCCGGCACGGTCAGGCCGGTCGAGGAGGCCGACGGGTCGACGGCGGTGGTCGCCGGGGTGTCGAACGGGGTGGCGGTGTCCACGCCGTGGAAGCCGGTGATCCCGGCGTTCCACTTCTGGGCGGTCGACAGCCGCCACGTGTAGCTCGCCGGCTCGGCGGCGGCGTCGGCCACCACGTGGACGTAGACGAACGTCGTCGCCAGGCCGTTGACGGCCAGCGGCGCGACGACCGGCTGCCAGCCGGACGGCACGCCCGCCATCGCGGGTGCCTTGTCGGCGTTGACCTCGGCGACCAGGACGTCGCCGGTGACCACGCCCACCGGCCGGCCGACGGTGACGTCGGTGACCGCAGCGGTGCTCGTGGCGGTGCTCGCGGCCCCGGCGGTCACCGTGCCCGGCTGCGGCGCCGGCGCGGTGCCGAGCGGCAGGTCGGCGTGCCAGTACCGTTTCGTCACGGTGTTGCTCGCCAGCACGACCATGCCCGTGCCGGCGTTGACGGCCTGCTTGGTCGTCGTCGCGTTGTTGATCTCGGCCGAGTCGGCGTCCCGGATGATCGGCGTCCCGCGGCCGGCGGGGAACACCGGGTCGGCCATCGGCGCCGACTTGGTGTAGATGGTCCCGGGGGTCCCCGAGGCGGGGCAGCCGCCGCTGCTCGGCGCGGTGGCGACCACGTGCACCATCTGCTGCTGGTCGTCGAGGAGCACCTGCGGGCGGGTGTGGCAGTCGGCCAGCGTGCCGATCGTCGTCACCGTCCACGCGCCGGTGCCGGGCTTGAACTGCAGCAGCTGGATCATCGGGTCGGTCGGCGCCGAGGTCGGCAGCTCCTCGAGGCTGGTCTTCACCGCCGCATAGACGCGCCCGGCCTGGTCGGACTGCAGCGAGCGGACGTTGACGTGGTCGTCGGCCTGGCCCCGGCCGCGGACGGCCACCGACCCCTGCCACTGACCGGGGGCGGTCCCGTCGACGTGGACGGCCCAGTACACGGTGTCGTCGGCCTGGTTGCCCCACAGGACGCCCACCCGGTTGCCGCCGAAGGCCACCACGGCCGAGATGTCGTCGGGGGAGACGGCGCTGTTGGCGTTGGTCGCCTGCAGGACGGCCGGCGTCCCCCAGGTGGCGCCGCCGTCGGCAGCCGAGTTGACGTACACCGACGACGACCAGCCGGTGGCCGACGAGCCGCGCACCTGCGTCCAGGTCGCCCAGAGGGTCCCGGTGGTGTCCTCCGCGATCGTGAGCGACTCGCTGGAGTTGTCGTTGATCGCCGTGGGGAACCCGGCGTCCAGGGTGTAGGTCCTGGTCGCCGGCGACCAGCTGTAGCGGTACAGCCGGGCCGGCCGGCCGCCGACCGAGGCCTGGGGCGCCGTCGTGTTCGACACCGCCACCCAGTTGGTGGCCACGTACAGCTTCGTGCCGTCCCACAGGACGTCGGAGGAGGTCTCCCGGCGGTCGTCGACGCGCACGCCGGTGTCCACCCAGGTCTGCGTCGAGCGGTCGAGGCGGTGGATGTGCCACGTCCGGGACACCGAGTCGAACAGGACGCCCCACCAGGAGCCGTCGTGGAACCACAGCTTGCTCTGCGGCTTGTCGGCCGTCGGCGGGTTGGGGGCGCCGGTGAACGACTGGTCCTCGTACCCGACGTCACCCGGGGCCGCCGCGGCGGAGGAGGGGACGGCGACCGCTCCGGCCAGCACGAGGGCGCCCAGGACGGCCGCCACGACGATCCTGCGCACCTTGCTCATCGACGCCTCCTGGTCGGTCCCCGGTCCGCGCTCGGAGCACGTCCCGGTCACGAGACCGTACGACGGCGTCGCGGGCGGGCGGATGGCCTCCCTGCAGGGCCCCGCCGCGAGCTCGTGACGTGCTGGAACGGCCTCGGTGCAGGGGCCCGCGCCGAGCGGAGCGAGGCGTGGGGGCACCGAGGTCCTTCTAGAAGTAGCCCTCCTTCTTCCGGTCCTCCATCGCCGCGTCGCTGACCTTGTCGTCGCCGCGGGTCGCGCCGCGCTCGGTCAGCCGGGTCACCGCGATCTCGGCGATGACCTCCTCGACCGTCCGCGCCCGGGAGCGCACCGCGGCGGTGAGGTTGGCGTCGCCGACGGTCCGGTAGCGCACCGTCTCCCGGAACACGTGCTCGCCGTCCCGGGGGCGGATGAACTCGTTGACCGCGTAGAGCATCCCCTGGCGCTCGACGACCTCCCGCTCCTGGGCGAGGTAGAGCGGCGGGATCGCGATGCCCTCGCGGGCGATGTACTGCCAGATGTCGAGCTCGGTCCAGTTCGACAGCGGGAACACCCGGATCGACTCGCCGAGGTGGATCCGGCCGTTGTAGAGGTCCCAGAGCTCGGGGCGCTGGTTCTTGGGGTCCCACTGGCCGAACTCGTCGCGGAAGGAGAACACCCGCTCCTTGGCGCGCGCCTTGTCCTCGTCGCGCCGGGCTCCGCCGAACAGCGCGGTGAAGCCGTGCTCCTCGACCGCGTCGAGCAGCACCGGGGTCTGGATCCGGTTGCGCGAGCCGTTGGGCTCCTCCTTGACCAGCCCCTGAGCCATCGCGTCGGGCACCGAGGCGACCACCAGCTGCACGCCGAGCTCGGCGACCCGCTTGTCGCGGAACTCCAGCACGTCGGGGAAGTTCAGCCCGGTGTCGACGTGCATCACCGGGAACGGGATGCGCGCCGGGGCGAAGGCCTTGCGGGCCAGCTCCAGCATGACGATGGAGTCCTTGCCGCCGGAGAACAGCAGCACGGGACGCTCGAGCTCGGCGGCCACCTCGCGGATCACGTGAATGGACTCCGCCTCCAGCGTCTCCAGCTGGGTGAGCCGGTAGTCGGGGGTCGTCACGGCTCCAGTGTCCGCCACGCGGACCGGGCGACCCGGCCCGACCCCCTCAGCGGACGGCGGCGAGCAGGTCCCCGGCCAGCTCCGGACGGCACACGAGCAGGTCCGGCAGCGAGGGGTCGGGGTCGTTGTAGCGCAGCGGCGTCCCGTCCAGCCGCAGCGCGGTCAGCCCCGCCGCCCGGGCGACGGCGACCGGGGCGGCGGAGTCCCACTGGTACATGCCGCCGGCGTGCACGTAGGCGTCGACCTCGCCGCGCACCACGGCCGTGACCTTCCAGCCGGCCGAGCCGAGGGGTACGAGCTCCCCGCCGACCGCCTCGGCGGCCCGGTCGGCCTGCGCCGGTGGGCGGGTGCGGCTGACCGCGATCCGCGGGGGCCGCGCGTCCGCCGGGGGCAGCACCGGGGCGGGGTCGGTGACCAGGACCTCGCCGACGGCGGGCAGCGCCACCGCGGCCGCGGACAGTCCTCCGCCGGCCCACAGGGCGACGTGCACGGCGAAGTCGGACCGGTCCGTCTCGCCGTACTCGCGGGTGCCGTCGAGCGGGTCGACGATCCACACCCGCCCCGCGGTCAGCCGGCTGCGGTCGTCGGCGGCCTCCTCGCTGAAGACGACGTCGTCGGGCCGGTGCGCGGCCAGCACCCGGGCGATCGCGGTCTGGGCGGCGGCGTCGCCGGCGTCGCCGAGCGCGCGGCCGCTCAGACCGCCGGCGCGCAGCTCCACCAGCACGTCGGCGGCCGCCCGCGCCGCGGCGGCGGCCACCTCGACGTCCCTCACGTCCGGGCTCCCGACGGCGCGGTCGCGTCGGTGGGGCGCGACGGCGGGGCGTGCCGGCCGGAGGCGTCGGTGATCTCCGCGAAGTAGGCCGCGCGCAGCTCCTCCCGGGGCAGCACGAACAGGCCGCGGGCCTCCACCAGCGGGGTGCCCGGCGCCGAGGCCAGCGCGATGGTGCCGGTGACGACGGCCTTGCGGCCCGCGCTCTCGGCGACCGCGGCGCGCAGGACGACCGGCGTGTCCAGCGGCACCGGACGGCGGTAGTCCAGCTCGAGCCGGGCCGTCATGCCCCACAGCCCGGCGCGGATGGCGGCGGCACCGAGGGCCTGGTCCATCACCAGGCCGCTCATCCCGCCGTGCAGGAACCCGGGCGGCCCCTCGTAGGCCAGCCCGAAGGAGGTCTCGGCCACCACGGCGCCGTCCTCCCCGTCGTCGGACGCCGAGCGGAAGTGCACCGGCGGCGCCAGCGCGCTGCCCACGCCGTTCACCGGGTTGTAGACGCGGCGGAAGGTCACCGGGTCGTCGAGCTCGGACAGCCGGGTCGCCGGGCGGCTGCGGACGGCCAGCCGCTCCCGGGCCGCGCGGACGACGGCGGCCACGTCCCGCAGCTCGGACGGCGGCACGGTGGTGCGCACCGAGGCGTCGACCAGGCCGCGCAGGGCCTCGCCGAGGTCGGCGACGGCGGCCATCAGCTCGGGGTCGTAGGGAGCGCCCTCGAGGTCAGGAGTCACCCGCGGACGGTAGCCCGGGGCGTCCGGACGACGGCCGGCCGGGCCCGGGCGGCTCCTGCGGTGCGGCCGGGACCGCGGCGTCCGGCACGGCCGGGCCCGAGCGCGGCAGCCGGACGGTGAAGACCGCGCCCCGGCCCGGGGCGGTGTCCAGCGCGACGTCGCCGCCGTGCGCGGCCACCAGCGCCGCCACGATCGACAGGCCCAGGCCGGTGCCCCCGCCGACGCGGCTGCGCGAGGCGTCGGCGCGGTAGAACCGCTCGAACACCCGGGCGGCGTCCTCGGGGGGCATGCCGGGGCCCTCGTCGGCCACCTGCAGCACCACCCGGTCGCCGCCGTCGCTGGTGTCCTCGCCGAGGGAGACGGTGACCGCGGCCGTGGGCGGGGTGTGCACCAGCGCGTTGGTCACCAGGTTGCCCACCACCTGCCGCAGCCGGGCCTCGTCACCGAGCACCACCGGCACCTCGGTCAGCGACTCGTCCAGGCGCAGGTCGACCGGCCGGTCGGGCTGCAGCACCCGGGCGTCGTGGACGGCATCGGCGGCGACCTCGGCCAGGTCGACGGGGGTGATCGTCAGCGGCCGCTGCTGGTCCAGGCGCGCGAGCTGCAGGAGGTCCTCGACCAGTACGCCCATCCGCGACCCCTCGCTCTCGATCCGCTGCATGAGCCGGGCGGTCTCCTCGGGGCTGGCGACCGCACCCTGCCGGTAGAGCTCGGCGAAGCCGCGGATGGAGGTGAGCGGGGTGCGCAGCTCGTGGCTGGCGTCGGCGACGAACCGCCGCATCCGCTCCTCCGAGGCGCGGGCCTGCTCCTCGGAGGCCTGCTGGGAGCGGAAGGAGCTCTCGATGCGGGCCAGCATGCCGTTGAGGGCCTGCGACAGCCGGCCGACCTCGGTGCGGCCGTCCCCGGCGGGCACGCGCTGCGACAGGTCGCCGGCCGCGATCGCCTGCGCCGTGCGCTCGACAGCGGCCAGCGGGCGCAGGCTGCTGTGCACCAGCCAGTAGCCGACCAGCCCGAGCAGCGCCAGCACGATCAGCCCGACGACGACCTCGATCGCGACCAGCTGGCCGATCACCCGGTCGTCGCGGTCGACGTCGCCGCCCGCCACCAGGATCAGTCCCTGTGGCAGCCGGGTGGCCGTGACCCGCCAGGCCCGGTCGCCGTCGGCGGAGGCCACCGTGGTCGCCGTGATCGCCGGCACGTCATCGGGGCCACGCGGACCGGGGCCGCGGTCGACCAGGGCGTCGAGGGCGGCGGCGTCGAGGTCCGGCAGCTCGTCGTCCGAGAGTGGCCCGGCGAGCACCAGCGGCTCGTCGCTCCCGGGGGCGAGACACGCGAAGTAGGTCCCGGGCCCGGTGAAGCGCTCCTGCTCCTCCCGCGTCCAGCAGGCGGCCAGGATCCCGCGGTCGTCGCTGAAGTCCCGCAGCGTGTTCCTCAGCTCCGCGTCCTGCTGCTGCCCGAGGTAGCGCTGCAGGAGCGAAGCGGCGGTGATGCCGGTGGCGCTGAGCGCGACGGCGACCAGCACGAGCAGCAGGGCGACCAGCGTGACGCGCAGGGGGACCCGCGACAGGCGGTTGCGCCGCGAGCTGGTCGCCGTGCTCACGCGCCGCGTGGCAGCCGCAGGGTGTAGCCCACCCCGCGGATGGTGTGCAGCAGGCGCGGCTCGGTGGTGTCGACCTTGCGCCGCAGGTAGGAGATGTAGGACTCCACGACGTTCGCCTCGCCGTTGAAGTCGTAGTTCCACACGTGGTCGAGGATCTGCGCCTTGGACAGCACCCGACCGGCGTTGGCCATCAGGTAGCGCAGCAGCTTGAACTCCGTGGGGGACAGGCTGACGACGGTGCCCGCCTTGACCACCTCGTGCGACTCCTCGTCGAGCTCGATGTCGGCGAAGGTCAGCCGGGAGCTCTCGACGGCGCGCTGCTGACCCGTGCTGCGCCGGAGCACCGCCCGGATCCGCGCCAGCACCTCGTCGAGGCTGAACGGCTTGGTCACGTAGTCGTCGCCGCCGAGGGTGAGGCCGGAGACCTTGTCCTCGGCCGCGTCCCGCGCGGTGAGGAACAGCACCGGCGTGTGCCGGCCGCTCTCGCGCAGCCGCCGGACGACGCCGAAGCCGTCCAGGCCCGGCATCATCACGTCGAGCACGAGCAGGTCGGGGCGGAAGGACGACGCCAACAGCAGCGCCTGCTGCCCGTCGGACGCCGTCGCGACCTCGAACCCGGCGTAGCGGAGGCTGGCCGAGAGCAGTTCGCGGATGTTCGGCTCGTCGTCGACCACCAGGAGGCGTGCCTCCGGGGTGGTGCCTCGTGAGGTGCGGGTCCCCGTCACGACCTCTCCCGTGGGACGCCTGGCTGCCGTCGTCATGTCCCGAGCGTCGCGCGCGGGGCTGCGCCCGTGCTGGACGCTACCTGTGAGCTCACTGGACGTCACGGTCCCCGTGCGCGCCGAGACCGGTCGAGGGGCGGGCGGGCCCCTCTCAGCCGGCGGGCGCCATCGCGCGGCCGCGCCGCCAGTACCCGATCGCGTGGTGCTGGGCGCGGGACAGTCCCCACCGGCCGCGCAGGTCGGCGCGCACGGCCCGGACGGCGGCCGACTCCGCGGCGACCCAGGCGAAGAGGTCGTCGCCGTCGGGGCGGTCGAGCGCAGCGACGGCGTCGGCCAGCAGCGTGCTCCCGCCGGGCGGGGTGCCGCCGCGGTGCAGCCACCGCACCGCGACCCCCTCCGGTGCGGCCAGGGGCTGCTCCTCCCGCGGCCCGGCCACCTCGACGAGGGCGAGGCCGCGGGCGGCGGGGTCGGCCGCGGCGAGGATGCGACTGATGGCCGGCAGCGCCGTCTCGTCGCCGGCCAGCAGCAGCGTGCCGGCGGGCCGGTCACCCAGCGGCCCGCTGCCGGCCACCGCGAGCAGCGCGCCGGGAGCGGCGGCGGCGGCCCAGGCGGCGGCCGGCCCGTCGCCGTGCAGCACGAAGTCGATCTCCACCTCGCCACGTCCGGGTTCCTGCCGGCGGGCGGTGTAGCTGCGCAGGCTGACCCCGTGCGCGCCGGACGGCCAGACGATCCGGCCGTCGCGGGCCACGGCCGGCCAGCGGGGGGCCGTGTCGCCCACCCGCGGCACCAGCAGGTTGACCGTGGGGCCGGCCGCGCCCACGGCGTCCGGGCTGCCCGACAGCACGACCCGGCGCACCGACGGGGTGGCGTCGGCGACCGAGACGACGGTGAGGACGTCGACGGGGTGCGGGTCCCCGGGGAGGAGGTCGCCGGCGGGAGCGGTCACGCGGGCGAGCGTAGAACCGGCGCCGACGGGGGCCGACCCGGCCGACCCCGGGGGAATGGGGTCGACCGGGCCGGCGATCGAGGACGGGCTCCGTTACTAAGTGTGACCTCTGCTCGACTCTCAGCAGGAGGTTCACTCGACCGGCCCCCGTCACCGTGCACGCTACGTGACTGCTGGCAGAGTGCCAGGACCCAACCGGGTGATCATGCACTCCAGCTGTGTGATCTGGGTCTCTCGCGCTCCTGTGACGTGTCCACAGCGCGCCATGTGTGCCCCCCCGGCGGCGCGGGCACCGGGAGGGGCAGGACCGAGACGAGGAGGACGGGGATGGCCGACGAGTTCGAGAAGGGTGACCACGTCACCTGGAAGAGCCACGGTGGCGAGGCCGAGGGCACGGTGAAGAAGAAGATCACCAAGGAGACCGAGGCGGCCGGCCGCACGGTCAAGGCCAGCCCCGACGACCCGCAGTACGAGGTCGAGAGCGACAAGAGCGGCAAGTCGGCGGTGCACAAGCCCTCGGCGCTGCACGAGAAGTAGGCGCGGCACCTGTACAGGCGCGGCACAGCAACCAGGAGGCGACCGTGAGCGAGACCGACGACCAGTTCGCCGGGGCGTCATCGCGCAGCAACAAGCACAACCCGCGGCTCGACGAGGAGCTCGAGCACGAGATCCAGGGGATGCTCAAGGCCGAGCGGGCCACGCGCGCGCACGAGTGGCGTGAGGTGGAGCCGGTCGCCGAGGGCGAGCCGGACATCTCCGCCAACCCGGAGGGCACGCTGGTCGGGGGCGTTCCGGTCGGGATGACCGAGGACGCCGTCGTCGCCCGTGCCGAGCTCGCACGCTGGCTCGACCGCGCCGACTTCCCGAGCAGCGGTCCCGACCTCGTCGAGGCCGCGCTCGACCACCGTGCACCCGACGCGGTGGTCGACGAGCTGCGGCGGCTGCCCGAGGGGGAGACCTACGAGCGGATCGGCGACGTCGTCCGCGCGCTGGGGTACCCGACCGAGACCTGACCGGCAGGGCCCGGGGGAGGCTCAGGAGCCGGTGCGCTCCTGGGCCTCCTCCTCGTCCTCCCCGTCGCCGCCCTCGTTCTCGGCGATCTCCTCGGCCCCGCGCCGCCGGAAGAGCTTGGAGCCCGGGAACCCCTTCACCACCTGGCGCAGGTCCTGCATGGTGTCGACCAGGTCGTGCACGTCGGTGCCGACACCCTCCAGCGAGGACAGGACGGGGATGACCGTCTGGTCCAGCCCGTCGACGAGGGTGGGCAGCCGGTCCACCAGCGTGACCAGCGCCTCGACCTCGTGCGGTTCCAGCGTCTCGGCCAGGCGGTGCACCGACGGCGCCAGCCGGGTCAGCGGCTCCTCGTAGCGGGTCACCATCGGGTCGATCCGCCCGACCAGCCTCTCGGCGTCCCCGACTGCCTCCCCGGCGCGCCCCAGCGTGCCCTCCGCCTGCACCACGGCGCCCTCGGCCCGCTCCACGGCACCTCGGGACCGGTCGATCGTGGTGCCGACCGCCTTGATGGCGGCGTCGGCGCGCTGCTGGATGGCTTCGACGTTGCCGATGGCCGCATCGGCCCGTTGCTGGGTCTGCTCGACGTTGCCGATGGCCGCGTCGGCCCGTTGCTGGGTGCCTTCGACGTTGCCGATGGCGGCGTCGGCGCGTTGCTGGGTCTGCTCGACGTTGCCGATGGCGGCGTCGGCGCGTTGCTGGGTGCCTTCGACGTTGCCGATGGCGGCGTCGGCGCGTTGCTGGGTGCCTTCGACGTTGCCGATGGCGGCGTCGGCGCGTTGCTGGGTCTGCTCGACGTTGCCGATGGCGGCGTCGGCGCGTTGCTGGGTCTGCTCGACGTTGCCGATCGCGGCGTCGGCGCGTTGCTGGGTCTGCTCGACCGCGCTGATCGCGGCGTCGGCCCGCTGACGGGTCTGTTGCACGTCGCCGATCGCAGTGTCGGCCCGCTCGCGGGTCCGCTGCACGTCCCCGATCGCGGTGTCGGCCCGCTGCCGCGTCCCGCCGACGGTGTCGATCGCCTGCTCGGCCGCCTCGATGGTGCCGGCCGCGCGGGTCACCAGGCCGTCGGCGCGGTCGACCACGCCGTCGACGCGCACCATCGCGCCGTCGACCCGGTCGACCACGCCGTCGACCCGGTCGAGCAGGCCCTCCAGTCGGGTGACCGCCGCCGCCAGCCGGGGCACCAGCGCGAGGGCCTCCGCCACCCCGTCACGCAGGCCCTCGACGGCGGAGACGACGTCGGACGGACCGGGGATGGACGGCAGCCTCACGAGCCGCACGCTACGGCCGCACTCCACCGGCCGCCTCGTCAGCGACCGGTGGGACCCCGGGGCGCGGAGCCCCGGTGCGCGGTCGTCACGGCGGGTCCGGTGTCGGGTTCCCGCTCCTGCAGCCCGCCAGCCGTATCGTTGTGTGCTGCCGCGCGTGCGGGGCGCAACGATACGGACACGACGATGGGATGCCGACACCGGTGGGGGACGAGCGTGGGCGCGACGGCCGGGCCGACGGCCACGGCGGTTCGGTCGACCCCGGGCCCATCACCGTCGAGCAGTTGATCGCCCGCTCCGGCAACGCCACCGGCCGTCGTGCGGCCCGCCGCACCGGCGAGGTGCCCATCCCGCTCGGCCCCGGTGAGTCCCTGCCCGCCCACCGCGGTCCCCTCCCGCCCGTCCCGGGTGAACGGTCCGCACCCTCCACCCCGCGGCCCGACGCCGTCCCGCACGGAGACGCGACCCCCCACGGTGACCCCGGCCCGCGCCGTGGCCTCCCGCCGGTCCCCGGCGTGCCGCCCGCCGTGCCGCCCGCCGTGCCGCCCGCCGTGCCGCCCGCCGTGCCGGCCCGCGCGCCCGCCGCCGGCTCGGCGCACCGCCCGCAGCCGGTGCCGCCCCCGCCCGGTGCGCAGGGGGTGCAGTACTCGGCGCCGGTGCCACCGCTCCCGCGAGCCGCCGGCGTCCGGTACTCCGCGCCGGTCCCGCCGCTGCCGGGCCTGTCGGGCGCACCCGCCGGCGGCGTCCGCCTCTCCGCGCCGGTGCCACCGCTCCCCGGCACGCACGCGGCAGCCGCGCGTGCGGGACTCCCGTCGGTGGACAGGCCGTCCGCGGTGCTGTCCCCGCACCGGTCGGTGCCCGTCCCGCCGATCCCCGGCCTGGACGCTCCTGCGATGTCCGGCGCCGGGAGCACCCGCCGCCCGGCCCTCGACCGCCGCGCCGCCCGGCGGGCGGCGCGCAGCCCCGCCCGGCGTCGGCTGATCCGCGCGGGGCTCGTCCTCGCCGCGCTCGTCGGCCTCGTCGTCACCTACCACCTGGGGCTCTACGTCTACGTCGACCGCGGCATCGACCGGGTGGCCGCCCTGGCCCCGGAGGGGCCCGAGGTCATCGCCCCGCAGCTGCAGGGCGGGTCGACCACCTACCTCGTCGTGGGTACCGGGTTGCCGGGCGCCACCGGCCCGGCGTCGGTGACCACCCTCCTCGTGCACGTCGACTCCGGCGGCGACCGGGCGGTGCTGGTCAGCGTGCCGCCGACGGCGCTGGTCGACACCCCCGGCTGCCGCACCGACGAGGGCACCGTCCGCGACCCGGTGTCGGAGGCCTTCGCCGCCTCGCTGCTGGCCGGGGGGCCGGCGTGCACGGTCCGCGCGGTGCAGCAGCTGTCGGGCCTGCGAGTCGACCACTACCTGGCCGTCGACCTCGGCCGGCTGCCCTCGGTGGTCGACGCGATCGGTGGGGTCAGCATCTGCCTGCCCACCACCACGGCCGCCGTCGCCGCGTCCGCCCGCCCCCTGCCGGCGGGCACCTCGGAGCTGACCGGGGCGCAGGCCGGCGAGTACCTGACGCCCGGTGACGCCGGATCCGACGTCACCGGCGCGGCCGCGGCCGAGCGGACCGAGCTCCTGCTCTCGGCGACGCTGCGCTCGGCCCTCGCCGCTGAGACGCTGGGCAACCCGTGGGAGCTGACCCGCTTCCTCACCCGCGCCGCCGACGCGCTCACCCTCGACGAGCAGACCACCCTCGGCGACCTCCGCACGCTCGGCGTCGCCCTCGGTGACCTCGAGGGTGACGCCGTCCAGCGGGCGACACTGCCGGTCGCCCAGGTCGGCTACGTGCCCGCCGGCTCCGACCAGGCCTACGTCCTGCTCGACGGCGACGGTGTCCGGTCGCTGTTCGACACGGTGATCGAGGACGGCGAGGTCCCCGCTGAGCTGGCCACCCCCGCCGTCGCGGCGGCCACCGCCCCGGCGACCCCGGCGGCCGTCGAGCCCGCGGCGGCGACGACCGGAGCCGAGCAGCCGGCCGCCGGCCCCGCCGCCCAGCCGCTCACCGCCGCCCCGTCCGCCGTCACGGTCGACGTCCTCAACGGCACCGCCACCGCCGGCCTGGCGGGGACCGTGGGCGACCAGCTGCGCCAGCAGGGGTTCACGGTCGGCGAGGTCGGCAACGAGCGCGGCGTGGTGGACCGGACCGTCGTCCGCCACGGCCCGGGGGTCCTCGAGCAGGCGCGCACGGTGGCCGCCGCTGTCCCCGGTGCGGTGCTGCAGCCCAGCGACGCCATTGGCGACACCGTCCAGCTGGTCCTGGGGCCGGGCTTCTCCGGTGTCGTGCCGGTCCAGGTCGCCGCACCGGCGCCGGCCGCCGCGGCGACCCCGGCCGCGGACACCACCCCCGCGGCCAGCGCTCCCGCGGCCGGTACGGAGCCCGTCAGCTGCAGCTGAGCGCGGTCCGCGCCGTGTGCACACGACGCCGAGCGCCCGGCCCGACGTCCGCGCTGTGTGCACACGACACGAACGGCGCGGCCCGGCCAGGCCCCTCGCAGCGGCCTGCCGCGATCTCGCGAGAGGTGGGTGAGGGAGCCTCCCTCAGCCGAAGCGGCCGGAGATGTAGTCCTCGGTGGCCTTCTGGTCGGGGTTGCTGAAGATCTTCTCGGTCGGGTTGAACTCGATCAGCCGGCCGGGCTGGCCCACGCCGTTGAGGTTGAAGAAGCCGGTGGACTCGCTGACCCGCGCCGCCTGCTGCATGTTGTGCGTGACGATCACGATGGTGAAGCGGTCCTTGAGCTCGGTCATGAGGTCCTCGATCGCCAGGGTGGAGATCGGGTCCAGGGCGGAGCACGGCTCGTCCATGAGCAGCACGTCGGGCTCGACGGCGATCGCGCGGGCGATGCACAGCCGCTGCTGCTGCCCGCCGGACAGGCCCGACCCGGGGCGGTCGAGGCGGTCCTTGACCTCGTTCCACAGGTTGGCACCGCGCAGCGACCGCTCGACGACGTCGTCGGCCTCGGCCTTCTTCATCCGCCTGTTGTTCAGCCGGTTGCCGGCGAGCACGTTCTCGTAGATCGACATCGTCGGGAACGGGTTGGGGCGCTGGAAGACCATGCCGATCTGCCGGCGGACGTCGACCGGGTCGGTGTCGGCGCCGTAGAGGTCCTGGCCGTCCATCACGACCTTGCCCTCCACGCGCGCGCCCGGGATGACCTCGTGCATGCGGTTGAGCGAGCGCAGGAAGGTCGACTTCCCGCAGCCCGAGGGCCCGATCAGCGCCGTGATGCTGCGCGGCTCGATGGAGACGTTGACGTCCTGCACGGCCAGGAAGTCGCCGTAGTAGATGTCGAGGTCGGAGACCTCGATGCGCTTGGCCACGTGGGTGTCCTCCGGATCGGGCCGGTCAGCGACCGGTCTTGGGGGCGAACAGGCGGCTGATCAGACGGGCCACGACGTTGAGGGCCATCACCAGGACGATGAGGACCAGAGCTGCGGTCCAGGCCCGGTCCAGGGACGGCTGCGGCCGCGCCCCCGGCTGGGTCAGCTGGTAGAAGGCGAACACCGGCAGCGTCGCCATGCGTCCGTCGAACGGGTTGAGGTTGGTGCCGGTGATCAGGCCGACGGTCACCAGCAGCGGCGCGGTCTCACCGACGACGCGGGCGACGGCCAGCGTCACGCCGGTGCCGAGGCCCGCGATGGCGGTCGGGACGACCACCTTGACGACCGTCCGCCACTTGGGCACGCCCAGGGCGTAGCTGGCCTCGCGCAGCTCGTTGGGGACGAGCTTGAGGACCTCCTCGGAGGACCGCACGACGACCGGGATCATCAGCACCGAGAGCGCCACGGCGCCCATGACGCCCAGCCGCACGTCGTTGCCGAACAGCAGCGTGAACAGCGCGAAGGCGAACAGGCCCGCGACGATCGACGGGATGCCGGTCATCACGTCGACGAAGAAGGTGATCGCCCGCTTGAGCCGGCCGCGGCCGTACTCGACCAGGTAGATCGCCGTGAGCAGGCCGACCGGGACCGAGATGACCGTGGCGAGCGCGGTGATGACCAGCGTGCCGAGGATGGCGTGGTAGGCGCCGCCGCCCTCGCCGACCACCCGGAACATCGAGTTGCTGAAGAAGGTGCCGTCCAGCCGGGCGAGGCCGTTGTCGAGCACGGTCCAGATCAGCGAGACCAGCGGCAGCACCGCGATCGCGAACGCCGTCGTCACCAGGGCGGTGACCAGGCGGTCGGTGGCCTTGCGGCGGCCCTCGACGACGCGCGAGCCGACGTGGACGGCGATCGTCCCCAGGATGGCGCCGTAGAGGACGGTGAGGGCGATGCTGAAGCCGGTCAGCAGCGAGACCAGGGCGCCCAGGGCCACGCCGGCGAGGTAGAGGCCCAGCGGCGCCCAGCGGGGCAGGGACCTGTGCCGGGGAACGGAACCGTCCGGCTCCGGGGCGACCTGCAGCGCGGACCGCGTGGAGGTGCTCATCAGTTGGCTCCGGAGAAGTCGGCGCGCCGCTCGACGACCCAGCGGGCGAGCATGTTGACCGCCAGGGTGATCGCGAACAGCACCAGGCCGCTGGCGATGAGCGTGTTGATGCCGATGCCGGTGGCCTCGGGGAACTGCAGCGCGATGTTCGCCGCGATCGTCGACGGGTTGCTGCTGCTGATCAGGTTGACCGTGATGCTGCCGGAGCCCGACAGCACGATCGCGACGGCGAGGGTCTCGCCGAGCGCGCGGCCCAGGCCCAGCATGGCGCCGCCGATGACGCCGGACTTGCCGTAGGGGAGGACGGCCATCCGGATCATCTCCCAGCGGGTGGCGCCCAGGGCGAGCGCGGCCTCGCGGTGCAGGGCCGGGGCCTGGCTGAAGACCTCGCGGGAGATGGCCGCGATGATCGGCAGGATCATGATGGCCAGCACCAGGCCGGCGGTGAGCATCGTGCGGCCGGTGGCCGAGGCGGGACCGGCGAACAGCGGGATGAAGCCGAGGTTGCGCTCGGCCCACGCGTAGAAGGGCACCAGTGCCGGCGCGAGGGCGGCCAGGCCCCAGAACCCGTAGACGACGCTGGGGATCGCGGCCAGCAGGTCGATGACGTAGCCCGTGCCCGCGGCCAGGCGCCGCGGCGCGTAGTAGGTGGTGTACAGGGCGATCGCGACGGCGAGCGGCGTGGCGACGACCAGCGCGATGACCGCGGCGACCAGGGTGCCGAAGACGAGCGGCGCGACGTAGTGCCCGAGGCCCTCGCCGCCGGGGATGTCACCGGCGGGGGCGGTCAGCGCGGGGATCGCCTCGCTGATCAGGAACACGGCGACGCCGGCGAGGACGACCAGGATGAGGATGCCGGATCCGGTCGCGCTGGCGGCGAAGACCCGGTCGCCGGGCCGTCGCCTCGCCGCGTCCGTGGGTCGGGGCTGCGCCTTCATGGCTGTCACCGCGTGGCTCCGGTTCCGGTCGGGGGTGCGGGGAGGGTCGCCCGGTCTGGGCGGCCCCGTGGCCCGGGGTGTCCGGAGACACCCCGGGCCACGGGGAGGGCGCTGGTCGTCAGCCGGCGGTGATGGCGTCCACCGCGGACTGGCCCTCCTGGCGGAGGGTGTCGGAGATCGGCGCGCTGCCGGCGTTGTCGGCGGCGGCCTGCTGGCCGTCCTCGCTGATCACGTAGGACATGAAGGCCCCGACGTTGTCCGCCTTGGCCTGGTCGTCGTACTGGATGCAGCCGATGTGGTAGCTGACCAGGACGATCGGGTACTCGTCGGCGCTCTCGGTGGTGCGGTTGACCTCGATGGCGAAGTCGTACTGCCCGCGGCCCTCGACGTTCGGGGAGTTCTCGACGACGGCCGCGGCGGCCTCGGCCGACGGGGCGACGTAGTCGCCGCCGACGCCGACGTCGGCCACGCCGAGGTCGCCGGCCTGGCTGGCGTCGGCGTAGCCAATGGTGCCGTTGCCCGCCTGCACGGCCGACACGACGCCGGAGGTGCCGTTGGCGGCCTCGCCACCGGGCAGCGGCCACTCGCCGTCGGGCTCGGAGGTCCACACGTCGCCGGCGGCCTTCGACAGGTAGTCGGTGAAGTTGTTGGTGGTGCCCGAGTCGTCGCCGCGGTGGACCGGGGTGATCGCGGTGTCCGGCAGCGTCGCGTCCGGGTTGTCCGCGGCGATCGCCGGGTCGTTCCAGGTGGTGATCTGGCCGGCGAAGATCCCGGCGATGGTGGCCGGCGCCAGGTTCAGGTCGTCGACGCCCTCGAGGTTGTAGACGACCGCGATCGGGGAGATGTAGTTCGGCAGCTCGAAGACGTCGCCGCCCCCGCAGCGCTCCTGCGCGGCGGTCAGCTCGTCGTCGTCGAGGGCGGCGTCGGAGCCGGCGAAGTCGACGGAGCCGGCGGTGAACTGCTCGCGGCCACCGCCGGACCCGACCGGGTCGTAGCTGAACTGCACGTCGGGGTACTCGCCCGAGAACCCGGCCTGCCAGGCCTCCATCGCCGCCTGCTGGGCGCTGGAGCCGGCGCCGACGAGGCTGCCGCTGAGTGACGCGGCGCTCGCGTCGCTGCCGTTGCCGCCGCCACCCCCCGAGGAGCTGTCCGACTCGTTGGCGGCGCCACACGCGGCGAGCGCGAGGGTGCTGGCGAGCGCCGTGCCGAGGACGGCGGCGCGCGACCGGGTGCTGAGCTTCAAGCCGATGCCTCTCGAGGGGGCCCGGACGTCGTTGCCGGGCAGGCGGGGACCGTCGAGAGAGGACGGTAGGCAGCGCAGGTGGCCGGTCCCGGGTCGATCGGTGAACGACGGGTGAACGGCCGAGGAGCCCTTGCCGACGGGGTGAGGGCGCCGTCACGACGGGTCGGTGAACGCAGGCGCGTCGGGTGGCGCCGGTCCCCGCGGGTGCGGCAGCGGCGGACGGTCGGCGCCGCCCGGCTCAGCTCGAGGGGACGCGCCGCCAGGAGACGTCGACGGCGTACCGGGAGAAGCCGCGGCCCTCGTAGAGGTGCACCGCCGCGGCGTTGTCCTCCTCCACGTAGAGGAGCACCTCGTCGAGGCCGCGGCCGCGCAGGTGCGCCAGGCCGAGGTCGGTGAGCGCGCGGCCCAGGCCCAGGCCCTGCGCGCCGGGGTCGACGCCGAGGACGTACACCTCGCCGGCGGCGTCCGGACCGGCGTCCCCGGGCGGGTGCACCTTCGTCCAGTGCGAGCCGAGCAGCGTGCCGCCGGCGTCGGGGTCGCCGCGCCAGGCCAGCAGGAACCCGGCGGGGTCGAACCAGGGCTCGGCCTCGCGCAGGTGCAGGTCCTCCGGCGTCCAGGAGCCCTGCTCGGGGTGGGTGGCGAAGGCGCGGGCGTTGACCCGCAGCCACGCCTCGTCGTCGCGGCCGGGCCGGAAGGCGGCCACGCGCACGCCGGCCGGCAGCGCCGGGCGGGGGTCGAGGTCGTCGTCGGTGAGGGGCCGGCGCATCTGCAGCAGGACCCGCGCGCGGGTGTAGCCGCGGGCGGTGGCCAGCGCGGTCGCCGCCGGCAGGTCGCCGTGGGCCCACCCGCGCAGCGGGCGGCCGGCGGCCAGCTCCTCCACCCGGGCCAGCAGCGCCGTGCCCACCCCGCGGCCGCGGGCACCCGGGGCGACGACGAGCTCGACCTCGGCGTCGTCGGCGGACCCCGGGGCGCCCAGCTCGAGGCGCGCGTAGCCGGTGAGCACGCCGTCGTCGGCCGTCGCGACGAGGTCGTGGCCACCCGGCGGGCCGCCGTGCTGCAGGCGCAGCTCGGCCTCCTCCGACAGCGGGCGGACGCCGTCGGCCTCGGCCGTGGCCCGCAGCAGGGCGAGGACCGCCGCGGTGTCGGCCGGGTCGAGCCGCCCGGGGTCGCGGACGGTGGGCGCGCTCAGAGCAGGGGCGCGGTGCTGCGCGCCGGGCCGGGGACGACGTCGCCGGGCTCGGGCTCGGCGCGAGCCGCGGCGGCGGTGGCGTCGGCGACCTGCTGGTCGAGCTTGTAGCCGACGTTGCGGACGGTGCCGATCAGCGCCTCGTGCTCGGTGCCGAGCTTGGCGCGCAGCCGGCGGACGTGGACGTCGACGGTGCGGGTGCCGCCGAAGTAGTCGTAGCCCCAGATCTCCTGCAGCAGCTGCGCGCGCGAGAAGACCCGGCCCGGGTGCTGGGCGAGGTACTTGAGGAGCTCGAACTCCTTGTAGGTCAGGTCCAGCGGCCGTCCGCGCAGCTTGGCCGAGTAGCTGTGCTCGTCGATGACCAGCTCGCCGGCCTGGGTGAGGCCGCTGTCGGCGCCGTCGGTCGGGGTCGCGGCCGCGAGCCGGCGGGCGGTGGCCCACCGCAGGCGCGCGTCGACCTCGGCGGGACCGGCGGTGTCGAGCAGGACGTCGTCGACCCCCCAGTCTGCCGACAGCGCGACCAGCCCGCCCTCGGAGAGGACGGCGACCAGCGCCGAGGCCACCCCGGTCGAGGACAGCAGGCCGCACAGCGTGCGCGCCTGGACGAGGTCGTGACGGGCGTCGACGAGGACGACGTCCCCGGAGTCGCCGTCGAGCAGGCTGGACAGCTCGGGGGCGACCACGCGCACCTGGTGGCCGAGCAGCCCCAGCGCGGGCAGCACCTCGGTGGTCGCCTGACGCGCCGCGGTCATGAGCACGAGTCGCATGTCGTCTCCTCGGGGAGGGCATCGACGGCGCTGTCGAACGCGGGACAGCAGGATAGCCGACCGGCTCCAGGCGACCTGTGCACCGACGGTCACGACTGCGGAACGGTGTGGCCGGGCGCGGAGAGGCCCGCGGACACGCCGGCCCGCACCGGCTGCGCCCGTCGGGCGCCCCGGCCCGGCGGCGTCTGCGACGATCGGGAGCGAGCGGGACCCCGCGGCGCCGCCGCGCGGGCCGGCCGGTCCCGGCGAGGAGGGTGCGTGACCACCGCGCTGGAGAGCCGGCCCGGCGCCCGGGCTGGGCACCTCGGCTCCGCCGCCGCCGTCGCGGTCGCCACGGCGCTGCTGGTCCTCGCGCCGGACCTGCTCGGCACGGCCGGCCGGTCGGCCGCGGTGGTCGTCCTGCAGGTCGCGCTGGCCGCGGGCTGGGTCCTGGCCACCGTCCCGCCCGGGGCCCTCGGCGTCCTCGTCCTGGCCCTCGCGGCCGCCGGCGGCGCCGACCTGCTCGTCGGTCTGGCCGACCGGCCGGGCCCGGGGGTGCTGCTCGCCGTCGCCGGCCCGGCCCTGCTCGCCGCCGTGCTGCACCAGATGCTGCGCCGGCCCCCGCGGCGCGACGTGGTGGGCTCCCTCGGCAGCACGGCGCTGCTGGTGGCGGCCGTGTGCGCCCTCGCGCTGCTCCTGCTCCCCGAGGTGACCGGCGAGGAGGGGGAGCCGGTCGGCTCGCCGGTGCTGGTGGTGGGCGCGGCCCTGGCCGCCGGTCACCTGGCCGACGCCGCGCTGCCCCGGCCCGTCGTCGCGGCCGGGGTCGCCCGCGGGGTGCCGGGGCTGCTGCTGGCCCTGCTCGCCGGTGTCGCCGTCGCGCTGGCGGAGAGCGGCACCGGGGAGCTGGTCGACGTCCTCTCCGGGGTCACCACCGGGCTCGTGCTCGGGCTGGCCGCCGCGCTGGCCGGTCTGGCCACCTCCTTCGCCCTGACCGACGCCCTGACCGACGCCCTGACCGACGCGCGCAGCGGCCCGGACGCCGACGCGGACGGTGCCCGGCCCGGCGCCGGCGTGCTGGTGGCGGCGGTCCTGCCGCTGGCCGTCTGCGCCCCGGTCCTGCTCGCACTCTCGGTCGCCTGACCCGTGCGCGCACTGCTCGCCCTGCTCGTCGTCCTGGTCGTGGCCGCCCTGGTGGCCGACCCGGTCGCCGAGGGGATCGCGGAGGACCGGGTGGCCGCGCAGCTGCAGAGTGCCGGGGACCTCGCCGGCGCCCCGCAGGTCGACGTCACGGGCTGGCCGTTCCTCACCCAGGCGGTCGCCGGCACCTACGACGAGGTGCGCATCACGCTGACCGCCGCCGACCTCGGCCGGCCCGAGGGCACCCGCGCCGACGTCACGCTGCACGGCGTGCACGTGCCGCTGTCGGACGTGCTGTCCGGCTCGGTGCGGGAGGTGCCGGTCGACCGCGTCGACGGGACCGCGACGCTGTCCTACGCGCTGCTGTCGCGGGAGCTCGGCGCCGACACCACCCTCGAGCGGGCCGGCGACGGGCTGCAGGTCACCCGAACCGTCGAGGTGCTCGGCTACACGGTGCCGCTCACCGCGGTCGGCGACGTCGTGCTGGAGGGCGACGAGCTCGTCGTCGAGGTCGACGACGCCGAGGCCGCCGGCGTGGACGTGCCCGACCTCGTCGTCGACCGCGCGGCCGCGACGCTGGACCTGCGGTACCCGGTCCGCCTGCCGTTCGGGCTGCGGCTGACCGGGGTCACGCCGGCCGACGACGGTGTCGTCGTCACGGTCGCGGCCACGGACACGGTCTTCCGCGCCACCTGACCGGGTGACCCGGGGAATGCCCGGTGTCCCGGCCGGGTTGGCGCCGGGGATGAGTGGGACCGGACTGCTGGTGCTCGCCGCCGCGCTCGTGCTCACCGCGGTGGCGGCCTGGTGGTTGCGCACCCGCGACGGGCGGCTGCGTGCCGCGACCGACGCGACGGAGGAGGACGGCGTGGGGTCCACCGCGGTGCTCGAGGGGCTCGGGGTCCGGCCCGGCGACGCGGACCTGACCGTGGTCCAGTTCTCCACCGCCTTCTGCGGGCCGTGCCGCACCACCCGCGCCCGCCTGGAGCACCTGCGGGGCACCCGGCCGGGTCTGGCCTACGTCCACGTCGACGCCGAGAGCCACCTCGACGCCGTCCGCGAGCTCGACGTCCGGCGCACGCCGACGCTGTTCTGGCTCGACCGCCAGGGGCGGCTGCTGGGCCGCAGCAGCGGCGCGCCGCGGCCGGAGGACCTCACCGCCCTCGTCGACGCCCACACGGGAGCCCGGTCGTGATCGGTTACCCTCGCCACGTGGGCACCCTGCTGACATCGCGCCGCACAGTCGACCTGTGCCGCGTCGGCAGCTGCCTGTGTCGCGCCTCCTGAGGGCGGCCCCGCTCCGCCCAGACGTGCCCCCACCGCCGTCCGGAGAGCCCATCTGATGCCCGACAGTCCCGCGCGCACGGTCGACGTGCGCGGTCCGCGCTTCGCCGCCTGGGTGACCAGCGCCGTGCTCGCCGCCGTCCTGCTGACCGCGAGCGGCTGGCTGGCCGCCGCGCAGGCGGTCGTGTTCGCCGTCGGCGCCGCCGCCGGCCTGCGGTACGCGCCCTACGGCGTCCTCTTCCGCGCGCTCGTCGCGCCGCGGCTGGGCCCGGTGCGCGAGCGCGAGCCCGAGCCCCCGGTGCGCTTCGCCCAGCTCGTCGGGTTCGTCTTCGCCGCCGTCGGCGCGGGCGGGTACCTGGCCGGCGCCCCGGTGCTCGGCGCCGTCGCCACCGGGCTGGCCCTCGTGGCCGCCCTGCTCAACGCGGCCGCCGGCTTCTGCCTGGGCTGCGAGCTGTACCTGACCGTCCGGCGGGCCCGCGCCCGCACCGCCTGATCGTCCGCACACCCACCACAGGGAGGAACACCCCCCATGAGCCGCAACGACGTGCTCGTCACCGCCGACTGGGCCCAGGAGCACATCGGCGCCCCCGGCATCGTCTTCGTCGAGGTCGACGAGGACACCAGCGCCTACGACAAGGGCCACATCGAGGGCGCGGTCAAGCTGGACTGGAAGACCGACCTGCAGGACCCGCTGCGCCGCGACTTCGTCAGCCGCGAGCAGTTCGAGCAGCTGCTCTCCGAGCGCGGCATCGGCAACGACGACACCGTCGTCCTCTACGGCGGCAACAACAACTGGTTCGCCGCCTACGCCTACTGGTACTTCAAGCTCTACGGCCACTCCGACGTCAAGCTCCTCGACGGCGGCCGCAAGAAGTGGGAGCTCGACAGCCGCTCGCTGTCCACCGACGCCGTCTCCCGCCCCGCGACGCAGTACAAGGCCGCTGAGCCCGACACCTCGATCCGCGCCTTCCGCGACGAGGTCGTCGCCGCGATCGGCGAGAAGAACCTGGTCGACGTCCGCTCGCCCGACGAGTTCGCCGGCAAGCTCGTGGCCCCCGCACACCTGCCGCAGGAGGGTGCGCAGCGACCGGGCCACATCCCCACCGCGGTGAACGTGCCGTGGAGCAAGGCGGCCAACGAGGACGGCACGTTCAAGAGCGACGAGGAGCTGGCCAAGCTCTACGCCGAGGCCGGCCTCGACACCGGCAAGGACACCATCGCCTACTGCCGCATCGGCGAGCGCTCCAGCCACACCTGGTTCGTGCTGCGCGAGCTGCTCGGTCACCAGAACGTCAAGAACTACGACGGCTCGTGGACCGAGTACGGCTCGCTGGTCGGCGTCCCGATCGAGAAGGGGGCCTGAGCATGTGCAGCGCACCGAAGCAGGGCGGCGCCCTGGCCGGCATCGACCTCTCCACCCAGACGGTGATCCAGGGCCAGGTCTGGCACGACGGCGCGCCCGTCGCCGGCGCGTACGTCCGGCTGCTGGACTCGACCGACGAGTTCACCGCCGAGGTGGTCACCAGCCCGGAGGGTGAGTTCCGCTTCTTCGCCGCCCCGGGGGAGTGGAAGGTCCGGTCGCTGGCCCCGGTCGGCAGGGGGGAGCGCGCGCTCTCCGCAGAGGTCGGGCTGAACGAGACGACCATCGCCCTCGGCTGACTGTGAGGCTGGCCGGGTCGGTCCTTCGGTGATGGGCTGACGGTCGGCAGCAGTGGACGTGACCCTTCGTCTGACTGGCTTCGTGCCCTTCGAGCGACTTGTCCGCCCGCTGCTGCCGGCACCGGCCCGGCCGGAGACGTTGGCCTGATCAGGAGCTTGACCGCCAGTAGCCGCTGGCGTGTCTCATCACAGTCCTGCCATCTCCGCACCGGACCGGGACCTGCCGCGTACCCCCCGGTCAAGGAGAAGAACGCATGTCCATGCTGGCAGACACCGTCGAGGTCGTCATCGGCGTCGACACCCACAGCCAAACCCACACCGCCGCGGTCCTCGACGCCCGCACCGGCGGCGTGCTGGCCCGCGCGACGGTGCCCGCCGACCCCGACGGCTACGCCGCACTGGTCGAACTGGCCGAACAGCACTCCGGCCTGCGCGCCTGGGCGATGGAGGGCACCGGCGGCTACGGCGCCGGCCTGGCCCGGCACCTGGCCGCCGCCGAGGAGATGGTCGTCGAACTCGACCGGCCCAAGCGCCCCGCCCGGCGGGCCGGGGCCAAGTCCGATCCGATCGACGCCGAGCGGGCCGCCCGCGACGCACTGGCCCGCACCCGGCTGGCCCAGCCCAAGTCCGGCGCCGAGCGCGCCGCGCTGCAGATGCGGCTGACCGCCCGCCGCGCCGCCGTGGAGGCCGCCAGCACCGCCCAGCGGCAGCTGCTGGCGATGGTCATCACCGCACCGGAGCCGGTGCGCGCCCGGTTCCGCGGACAGACCACCCGCGCCATGATCACCACCGCCGCCCGACTCCGACCGGGCGCCAGCAGCGGAGACGTCGAGACCGTCACCGCGCTGACCGTGCTGCACGACCTGGCCGGCCGCATCCGCTTCCTGGAGGCCGAAGCCCTCGGCCACGAGCAGGCCATCCGCGCCATCGTGCGCACCTGGCGGCCGGACCTGCTCGAGCTGACCGGAGTCGGTCCGATCGTGGCCGCCACCGTGCTGACTGCCTGGTCCCATCCCGGCCGCTGCCGCAACGACGCCGCCTTCGCCATGCTCGCCGGCGCCGCCCCCATCCCGGCGTCCTCGGGCAGAACCGTCCGCTACCGGCTCAACCGCTCCGGCGACCGCCAGCTCAACCGCGCCCTGCACACCGTCGTCCTCAGCCGATTGCAACGCGACGCACGCACCCGTGCCTACGCCGACCGTCGCCGCACCGAGGGCAAGACCGACCGCGAGATCAACGCTGCCTCAAGCGCTACATCGCCCGCGAGCTCTACCGCCGCCTCGAATCACCACCGGCCGCGGCTTGACGCGTCATAGGAGCGTCGAAGGACCCCCTCGCCCCCCGCGGCTCGCCGGCGCAGGCGGAGGGCCTCTGAGGGGTGGCCGTTCCCTCGCGTCACCAGCGCCCCTCCCGGCCCGGCCGGGAGGGGCGCTGTCGTGTGTGTCCGGGACTACTCGATGCCGGGCGGGAGCCGGTTGGGGCCGGCCTCGGGCGGCCGCGGACGGTCCTCGGGACAGGTGCGGACGGCGACCAGCGCCACGTCGTCACGGCCGTGTCCCGGGACCAGACGGGCCAGCAGCGTGTCGCAGAGACCGTCGCGCGGCTCCTCGCCCAGGTCGCGCAGAGCCTCCCGCAGCGCGGCCGTGCCCTCGTCCAGGTCGAGGCCGGGCCGCTCGACCAGGCCGTCTGTGACCAGCAGCAGGGTCTGCCCGACGCCGATCCCGGCGGTGTGGTCGGTGCGGCGGGCGCCGGGATCGACGCCGAGCATCACCTCTGGGCGGGTGGTGAGCAGGGTCGTCGTCCCGTCGGGGTCGAGCAGCAGCGGCGGCAGGTGGCCGGCGTTGCTCCACCGCAGGAGGCGGGTGCCGGTCACGGGCACGTCCGGCAGCTGCTCGATGCGTGCCAGCAGCACGGTGGCCAGCGTGCTCACGGCCAGTCCGCGGGCGACCCGCTCGGCGCGGGCCAGCGTCGCCGACGGCGGCTCGTCGACGTCGTAGGCCAGCGCCCGCAGCAGCCCGCGCAGCTGCCCCATCGCGGCCGCGGCGTCGCTGTCGTGGCCCACGACGTCCCCGATCGCCAGCACCGTCGCGCCGTCGGGCTGCAGGAACGCGTCGTACCAGTCGCCGCCGACCTGGGCACCGTGCGCGGCCGGCCGGTACCGCACGACCACGTGCAGGTGGTCGGGCTCGGGCGGCGGGGTCAGCAGGGCCTGCTGCAGCCGGTCGGACAGCGCGCGCTCGGCGGCGTTCTCCGCGGCCAGCCGCTGCAGCTCCGCGGCCTGGCGGCGGGCGGCCAGCCGGTCGGTGAGGTCGCGGAAGGAGACGACGACGCCGGTCACCTCGCCGTCCTCGACCATGGGGACGGCGATCAGCTCCACCGGGACCGGGAAGCCGTCGGCGTGCCAGAAGACCTCGTCATCGGCGGCCGCCGGCTGCCCGGTGGTCAGCGCCTGCCAGACCGGGCACTCCTCGCGCGGGTACGGCGAGCCGTCGAGCCGGACGCCGTGCATGAGCTCGTGCTGGTCGTGGCCGAGCTGCTCGGGAGCGGGCCGGCCGGTGATCCGCTCGGCGGCCGGGTTGACGAACTCCACCCGCCCGGCGTGGTCGAGGCCGTAGATGCCGTCGGCCACGTTGGCCAGGACGCGCTCGTAGCGGGCCGCCGTGCGGGCGAGCTCGGCCTCCACCGCGTGCAGCGGGTCGCCGTCCGGCACGGTCCGTCGGCTGTCGATGGCGCCGTCCTCTCCGCTCCGCCGGGGAGGTCCCCGGCCCTCCAGCGTGCACCACCGGTCCGGTCGCGTCCCGGGCGGTCGCAGGTCAGGCGGCCGGACGGCGGCGGGCGCGCCAGGCCGCGGCGGCGACCGCGGCGGCGAGCGCCATGGCCGCGCCGCCCGCGGTCGCGCCGTCGAACCCGGCCTCCAGCACCCCGGAGGCCCGGATCGCGGCGGTGGTCCCGGCGACGGCGCCCAGGGCGAGCAGCCCGGCCCACACCGCCCAGGCCGCGCCGCGCAGGTCGCCGGGCCGGGTCGGGGACCGGCGCCACCACCGCACCAGCCAGCCGGCGAGCACCGCCGCGCCGGCCAGCGAGCTCAGGTGCTGGGCGACGTCGGCGCCGGTCCACGGGTGGCCGAGCCAGGTGCCGAACCGGGCGGCGAGGACGGGCACGTGCTGCTCGCCCCACCGGCCCTCGTGGGTGAACTCGTCCCAGCCGACGTGCGTGGCCGCGCCCACGGACAGGGCGGCGAGGACGGCCGCGACCGCCCGCGCCGACGACAGCCGGGTCCGCAGCCCGGGCGGCCGCGGCACCCGGCGGCGCAGCCCGGTCGGGGCAGCGGCGTGTGCCGGGGCGGCGAGCAGGCCGTGCCACAGCGCCCACGCCGCGGCGCCGAGGAGGACGTCGACGGTGACGATCCCCAGGAGGCCGTGCGTCGGCCAGTCCGGGCGGCCGGGCAGGTAGAAGGGCAGGTTCGGGGCCAGGCTCCCGGCCACGAGCGCCGAGGCCGGGAGTCCAGTGCGCAGCAGCGGCAGCACCGCCGCGGGGTGGCTCCCGGTGAACGGCACGCGACGCATCCTGCCCGGCGCGGCGGGTCCGGCGCCGCCGGCCGGGGTGCGCGCCTACCGTGGCGCCATGGTCGCCGCCTGGGTCCTGGTCGCGCTGTACGCGGTGGCGGCCCTCGCCTGCCTGCTCGCCGCCCGGCGCCTGGCCCGCCCCGGGCGCGCGGCGCGCCGGCAGCCGGCGGCGGCACCCCCCGGGCGCGCTCCGCGCGGCCGCTGAGCCGCCGTCCGCGGGGAGAGGCGGGCGGGCCCGCCGACTACGGTGGCGGTCATGCCTCCCCGGGACGCCGGCCGGTGACCGGCCCGACCGACCTGCCCGTCGCCGACACCGTCGACGTCCGCTCCGGCCCGGAGGTGGCGCCCGCCCTGCTGTCGGTGCTGCCCCTGCTCGGCGAGTGGCACGGCGAGGGCGTCGCCGCCGGTGGGGACGCCGGCGACCGCCGCTTCGGCCAGTGGGTCCGCTTCGCGCACGACGGCCGCGACTTCCTCGCCTACGAGTCGCGCACCTGGCTGATCGGCGACGACGGCCGGGTCGAGGGGCCCGGCGTCCGGGAGTCCGGGTTCTGGCGGCCGCGCGGCCAGGACGACGTCGAGCTGCTGGTGACCAGCCCCGAGGGCATCGTCGAGCTCTACGTCGGGACGGCGCGCACGACCACCAGCTGGGAGCTCACCAGCGACGTCGTGGCCCGCACCCCCGACGCCCCGGACACCACCCGCGCCGTGCGGCTGTACGGCATCGTCGAAGGAGCGCTCATGTACGCCGTTGACCGGGCCGGGGCCGACACCCCGCTGCGCCCGACCATGTCGGCCCGGCTGGAGCGCCTCCGGTGACCGGCCCGGCCGCCACGCCCCGCCAGGTCGCCGACCGCTACGTCGACGCGGTGTGCGACCTCGACCCGATCGTGGCCACGTCGCTGGGCACCCGGCCCGGCGACGACCGGCTGCCCGACCCCAGCCCGGCCGGCCTGGAGGCCGAGGCGGAGCTGACCCGGCGCACGCTCGCCGAGCTCGACGCCGTCCTCGCCGCCGACCCCGCCCTGGACGACGACGCGGTCGAGCGCCGCTGCGCCCGCCTGCTGCGGGAGCGGCTGGGCGCCGAGCTGCTCGTGCACGACTCGGGCGAGGGCCTGCGCTCCCTGTCGAACCTGTTCAGCCCGGTGCACTCGATCCGCCAGGTCTTCCTGCTCATGCCGACGGCGACCGAGGAGGACTGGGCCGTCGTCGCCCGCCGGATGGCCCGGGTGCCCGAGGCCTACCGCGGCTACCTCGAGACCCTGGCCGAGGGCGCCCGGCGCGGGCTGCTCGTGGCGCCCCGGCAGGTGTCCACCGTCGTCGGCCAGCTCGGCGAGTGGCTGTCCGGGCCGTTCTTCGCCGGCCTGGCCTCCTCGGGTCCCGACGCGCTGCGCGGCGAGCTGGAGGCCGCGGCGCGGTCGGCGGACGCCGCGGTGGCCGAGGTGCGCGACTTCCTGCGCGACATCTACCTGCCGCGGGCCGAGGGGACTCCGGACGCCGTCGGCCGGGACCGGTACGCGGTCGCCGCGCGCCGCTGGAACGGGTCCGACCTCGGCGCCGGGGACCGGCTGGAGGAGGCCTACGCCTGGGGCTGGTCGGAGTACCGGCGCATCCTCGGCGAGCAGCGGGCCGAGGCGCAGGCGCTGCGACCCGGCGCCACGCCGGTCGAGGCCATGCGCTGGCTCGGCGAGCACGGCCCCGCGGTCGACGGCGTCGAGGCGATCCGGCAGCGACTGCAGGCGATGATGGACGAGGCGATCACGGCGCTGGACGGCACGCACTTCGACCTGGCCGAGCCGGTCCGCCGCGTGGAGGCGATGATCGCCCCGCCCGGCAGCGCCGCGGCGCCGTACTACACCCGCCCGGCGCAGGACTTCTCCCGCCCCGGCCGCACCTGGCTCCCCACCCTGGGCCGCGAGCGCTTCCCGCTCTGGGACCTGGTCTCGATCTGGTACCACGAGGGCGTCCCGGGCCACCACCTGCAGCTGGCGCAGTGGGCGTACGTCTCGCGCGACCTGTCCACCTACCAGACGTCGCTGGGCTCGGTGAGTGCCAACGTCGAGGGCTGGGCGCTCTACGCCGAGCGGCTCATGGACGAACTCGGCCACCTCACCGAGCCCGGCGCCCGCATGGGCTACCTCGACGCCCAGCAGCTCCGCTCGATCCGCGTGGTCATCGACATCGGCATGCACCTGCGGCTGCCGGTCCCCGACGACGCCGCGGGCGTGCTCGCCGAGCACCGGGGCCGGCCGTGGACGCCCGAGTTGGCGCGTGCCTTCGCCGGCGAGCACCTCGGCAGCGACCCGGCGTTCCTCGACAGCGAGCTGGTCCGCTACCTCGGGCTGCCGGGGCAGGCGATCAGCTACAAGCTCGGCGAGCGCGCCTGGCGGGCCGGCCGGGACGCCGCGCGACGGGCGCGGGGCGCGGACTTCGACCTCAAGGCGTGGCACATGGCCGCGCTGTCGCAGGGCTCGCTCGGGCTCGACGACCTCGAGGCGGAGCTCGCGCAGCTCTAGTCGGCGGCCCCGAGGCCGACCAGGCGGGCCAGCTCGGCCGTCACCAGGTCGAAGTACCGGTCGGCGTCCTCGACGGAGCCGACCAGCTGGCCGAACAGCTCGAAGCCCACCGTGCCGAACAGCGCGCTGTAGGCCAGCAGGGCGCGCACCCGGACGGCGTCGTCGAGGGCGGGGTGGTCCTGGCCGAGGACCTCGACGGCGGCGTCGCCGAGCAGGCCGGGCTCCCGGCCCCCGCCGTCCCCGGTCAGCAGGCCCGCGCGGGCGGCGTCGCCGAGGACACGGCCGAACACGACCCCGACCCGTGAGGCCGGGAGGACGGTGTCGCGCGGCGCGGTGTAGCCGGGCACGGGGGAGCCGTAGAGCAGCGCGTACTCGTGCGGGTGGGCCCGCGCCCAGCCGCGGACGGCGGCGCAGACGGCCCGCCACCGCTCCGCGGGCGGCGTCGCCGGGTCGTCGGCGGCCTCGACCGCGGCCCCCAGGTCGTCGTAGCCGTCGATGATCAGCCGGGTCAGCAGGTCGTCCCGGCTGGGGAAGTAGCGGTAGACCGCCGAGGAGGCCATCCCCAGCTCCCGCGCCACCGCGCGCAGCGACAGGGCGGCCGCGCCCACCTCGGCGAGCTGGTGGCGGGCCGCCGCGGTGATCTCGGCGGTGATCTCGGCGCGGACACGGTCGCGGGCGGACGGCACCAGGTCATCGTGACGTGACGAGAGCGGTGTGCGCAACCGTGAGCGGTGCTCTTGACGGACGGCGGTGGGGGCGGGACGGTGAGGCATGAGCGAGAGCACCGCTCTCGCCGGACCTCCCGAGGAGGGGACGTGGCACTGCACGTGATCGTGGGCAAGGGGCCGGTCGGTCTGACGACGGCGGAGCTGCTGGCCGACCAGGGCCACCGCGTGCGGGTGCTGTCGCGCAGCGGCGGCCCCTCGACCGAGCGGGTCGAGCACCGCCGGGTCGAGGCCGCCGACACCGCCGCGCTGACCGACGCGGCCGCCGGCGCCGCCGCGCTCTACAACGCGGTCAACCCCGCGTACCACCGCTGGACCACCGACTGGCCGCCGGTGGCCGCCGCGTTGCTGGGCGCCGCCGAGCGCACCGGCGCCGTCCTGGTGACGATGTCGAACCTCTACGTCTACGGCCGCCCCACCGGGCCGATGACGCCGGAGAGCCCACTGGCCGCCACCGACACCAAGGGTCGGGTCCGGGTCGCCATGTGGCGCGAGGCGCTCGCCGCGCACGAGGCCGGCCGCGTCCGGGTGACCGAGGCGCGGGCGGGGGACTTCGTCGGGCCGCAGGTGCCGGCCGACCACTCCCACCTGGTCCGCCAGCTCCCCGCGCTGCGCCGCGGCCGCCGGGCCTGGGTGGTCGGGGACCCGGACGCGCTCCGCAGCTGGACGTACCTGCCCGACGTCGCCGCGACGCTGGCGGTACTCGGCACCGACGAGCGGGCCCTCGGGCGGGCCTGGCACGTGCCCACGAACCCGCCGCGCTCGCAGCGGCAGGCCCTGGCCGACCTGGCCCGGGCGATGGGACGCGAGCCGGTCGCGGTCAGCGGCATCCCGTGGCCCGTGCTGCGGGCGGTCGGCCGGTTCTCGCCGACGGTGCGCGAGCTGGTCGACATCCGGCACCAGTTCGACCAGGAGTTCGTCCTCGACGCCACGGCCACGACGCGGGCGTTCGGGCTGGCGGCCACCCCGTGGGAGCAGGTGCTCGCGGCGACCGCGGCCACGACCGCGGACTGAGGCGCTAGCGGGGCTCGACCGGGTTGACCGGGTCGCTGTCGGGGGTCACCGGGTCGCCCGGCTGTGCGGGGGCCACCTCCAGCCGGGTGGCGAGCAGGGCGTCGACGGCGTCGACGCTGCCCCCGACGTAGGTGCTCATCAGCGCTGGGTCGGTGACCACGCACCACGCCCGGTCGGCCGGCCACCACAGCGCCGCGCTCTGCTCCTGCGGCTCGGGGGCGAAGTTGGCGGTGGCCCGGTCCACGGGGCCGCGGACGAGCAGCAGGTCGGTGCGGGGGAGCCGCAGCCGCGGCAGGTCGGCCGCACCGCCGTCGTCCCAGCCGAACCAGCACTCGCCGGGCGTGGCGGTCTCGGTGGCCAGGACGGCGGCCACCTCCCGGGCGACGTGCTCGACCAGGTGGCCCTCGGCGGGGGCGTCGTTCCACACCCCGGGCTGGTCGAGCTCGCTGACGAAGTCCCAGGAGCCGGTGACGCCCGGCCACTGCATGAGGCGGTGCGGGGTGGCGCCGTTGGCCGCGGCCACCTCGTCCCAGCGGACGTGGACGTCGTCGTCGCCGGCGTAGCGGACGGCGGGGTGGAACACGCGGGCGTAGGCGGGGAAGCGGGCCGGCACGAGCGCGGCCACGGTGTCGGGGGTGGCGGCGCGGACCGCCTCGGCGATCCAGCGTCCGGCCGGTGCACTGCGCGTGGCGGTGTCCACGGCCGCTCGGCCCTCCCCGGCGGGTGCGACTGGGGACCTGTCCCCAGGGACGGACGACCCCCGGGCTGCTCCACGGCGCCACCGCGAGGCGGCTGCGCGTGGGCCGACTGGACGAGTGTCGGCGGCCCGGGGGTCGGGTGACTGTCCGGTTCTCGCTCGCCGCCGTGCGACGGACGGGCGATCAGGATGCCGGCGTTCGGGTTCCACTCCGAACGGGCGGCCCATCTGGACGGCGGCTAGCGGACAGCCACCTCACGAGTCCGATAAGCATGCAAAGTACGGACCACCTCCTCTCTCGTGTACCTCGACGGTACGACGCGGTCCGGAGGTCGGCAACGACGTTCTTCAGCCGTCAGCGGAACCGCGGCGCGTCCTCGGCGCCCCGGGCGTGTCGGGGCCGCGCTGGTACACGTCAGGGATGCCGTCGGCGTCGGCGTCGACCCGCTCGAGCTCCTCGATCCGCCGGTAGCGCCGGTTGCGCAGCCGCAGCACGACCGTGGCCAGCAGCGCCGAGAGCAGGGTGCCCAGCAGGACGCCGACCTTGACGTGGTCGTCGCGCTCGCTGCCGACGCCGAAGGCCAGCTCGCCGATGAGCAGCGAGACGGTGAACCCGATCCCGCCGAGCAGGGCCATGCCCACCAGGTCCGGCCAGCCCAGCTCGTCGGCGAACTCCGCCCGGGTGAACCGGGTGACCAGCCAGGTGGCGCCGACGATGCCGACGACCTTGCCGACGACCAGGCCCGCGACGATGCCCAGGGCCACCCGGTCGCCGAGGGACTCCACCAGGCCCGAGAGCCCGCCGACGGTGACCCCGGCGGCGGAGAAGGCGAACAGCGGCACCGCGACGCCGGCCGACAGCGGCCGGAACCGGTGCTCGAGGTGCTCGGCCAGGCCCGGCCCCGCCTCCGGACCGCCGGCCGCCTCGCTGCGCACGACGGGCACGGTGAACGCGAGCAGCACCCCGGCCACCGTGGCGTGCACCCCGGACTCGTGCACGAACACCCAGGTGAGCACCGCCAGGGGCAGCAGCAGCCACCAGGAGCGGACCCGCTTCTGCACCAGGAACCCGAAGACCGCCAGCGGCACGAGCGCCAGCGCCAGCCACCCCGCGGCCAGCGAGGACGTGTAGAAGACCGCGATGATCGTGATGGCCAGCAGGTCGTCGACGACGGCGAGGGTGAGCAGGAAGGTCCGCAGCGCGCTGGGCAGGTGGGTGCTGATCACCGCCAGGACGGCCAGGGCGAAGGCGATGTCGGTGGCCGTGGGGATCGCCCAGCCCCGCAGCGCCCCGTCCCCGCCGAGGTTGACCAGGACGTAGAGCAGTGCCGGCGCGGCCATCCCGCCCACGGCGGCCGCGACCGGCAGCACGGCCCGGCGCGGGTCGCGCAGGTCGCCGGCCACGAACTCGCGCTTGAGCTCCAGCCCGGCGACGAAGAAGAAGATCGCGAGCAGCCCGTCGGCGGCCCAGGTCCCGAGGGTGAGGTCCAGGTGCAACGACGCCGGGCCGACGCGGGTGTCCCGCAGCGCCTCGTACGAGTCCGCCCACGGCGAGTTGGCCCAGACGAGCGCGACGACGGTGCCGACCAGCAGCAGGACACCGCCCACGGTCTCCTTGCGCAGGACGTCGGCGATGCGGCGGGCCTCGGACCAGGAGCCGCGGGCGAAGACCCGGGTCGATCCGGCGGGAGTGGTCACGGGGCGGCTCCAGGGGGAGGGGTCGGGTCGGACACCGCCGACCAGACTTCCCGGCACGCCGTGGGGCAGCCTACCGGCGGGGTCCGGTCGTCGCCGTCCGTGGCCGGAGCACGTCCGTAGAGTGGTCGCCGTGGACCCCCGCCCCGCGCCGCCCCCGCGGGAGCGCTCCCTCCGCCTGGCCGAGCTGGCCGGCCGGCGGGTCGGGGTGTGGGGGCACGGCCGCGAGGGGCGGGCCGCCGTCCGGGCCGCGCTGGACGCCGGGGCCGCCGCCGTCCTGGTCGCCGACAGCCGCCGGGTAGACCCCGCGTCGCTGCCCGCCGGCGTCGCGACCGCCGACGTCGCCGACCTCGCCGGCTGCGACGTCGTCTTCCGGTCGCCGGGCATCAGCCCCTACCGGGAGGACGCCCGGGCGCTGGCCGACCGCACCGTGGTGACCACCGGGACGGGGGTCGCGCTGGCCGAGGCCGCCGACCGCGGGGTGCCGGTGCTGTGCGTCACCGGCACGAAGGGCAAGAGCACCACCAGCGCCCTGGCCGCCGCCGTCCTCACCGCCGCGGGCCGCCCGGCGGTGCACGCCGGCAACATCGGCACCCCGCTGCTCGACGTCCTGGCCGACGTCGGCGACCGCACGCTCGTCGTCGAGGTCTCCAGCTACCAGGCCGCCGCCGTCCCGGACTTCACCGGCCGCGGCGCGCTCACCTCGCTGGCGCCCGAGCACCTCGACTGGCACGGCTCGGTCGACACCTACTACCGCGACAAGCTGCGGGTCTTCGGCGCCTGCCCCGAGCGCTCGGTGGTCGTGAGCGCGCAGGCCCGAACGCTCGCCGGGCGGTTCCTCGACCCGGCGCAGCTCGTCGACCCCGCCGAGGTCGTCCCCGCCGGGCTGGCCGACCGCGTCGTCCCGGTGCACCTGCCCGGCGCGCACAACCGCAGCAACGTCGGGGTCGCGCTGGGCGCCTGCGCGCTCATGGGCGCCGACCTGGCCGGCCGCGCCGACGCCGTCGCCGCCGCCGTGGCCGGCTTCCGCGCGCTGCCGCACCGGCTCTCCCCGGTGGCCGCGCTCGGCGGGGTCACCTTCGTCGACGACACGCTGTCCACCACGCCGGTCTCGGTGCTGGCCGCCCTCGACGCGCTGGCCGGGCGCCCGGTCACGCTGGTCGCCGGGGGCCAGGACCGCGGCCTGGACTACACCGACCTGGCCCGCGCGTTGGTGACCCGGCGGGACGCCGTCGCGCTGGTCACCATCCCCGACACCGGGGCCCGGCTGGCCGCCGACGTCCGCCGGGAGGCCGCCGGCGTCCCGATGCGCCTGGCCGAGACGGCGTCGCTGGAGGAGGCGGTGGCGACGGCGGTCGCGACCACCCCGCCCGGCGGCGTCGTGCTGCTCTCGCCCGGCGCCCCCAGCTACAACCGCTTCCGCGACTTCGAGGAGTTGGCAGCCACCTATGAGCAGATCCTCGTCGACGCCGGCGCCGAGCGTGTCCGCGCGCTCTGAGACCGGCGCCTTCGTCGTCGCCGGCCGCTCGTTCGACCCGGCGACCGGCGAGGCCGCCTTCACCTACCGGCTCGGCGACGACGAGTTCACCGAGCGGCTGACCCTCGACCCCTCGCTGCTGACCGGGAGCGCCCCGGAGCAGGTGGAGGCGGCGCTCGACCTCGTCCACCTCGTGATGGGCACCAGCTACTACAAGCTGGTGGCGCCCGGCCGGGTGACCGTCGAGCGGCCGGTCACCGCCGCCCAGGCCGCCGTCGCCGCGGCTGCCTACACGCACGGGCTCGGCGAGTTCGCCGCGGTCAACGGGCTGGCGGTGCCGCACCGCGTCGAGTTCGACGTCGAGATCCGCGAGCCGGGCCCGGCGCCGGCCGGCGGCACCCGCGGGGCGCTGCTGCCGGTGGGCGGCGGCAAGGACTCCGCGCTGGCCCTCGTCGTCATCCCCGACGGGACCGCGCTGGCCGTCAACCCCACCGGCGCGCAGCGCGACGTCGCCCGGGCGGCCGGGGCGCCGCTGGTCGAGGTCCGCCGGCGGCTGGACCCGCTGCTGGCCGAGCGGACGGCGCAGGGGGGCCTGAACGGGCACGTGCCGGTGACCGCGATCAACTCGGCGATCTCGACGCTGGCGGCCGTCCTCGGCGGCTACGACCCGGTGGTGTTCGCCAACGAGCGCTCGGCCGATGAGGAGACGCTCACGATCGGCGGCGCGAGCGTCAACCACCAGTACTCGAAGTCCTTCGCCTTCGAGCAGCTGTTCACCGCGGCCGCCGCGGAGCTCGGCGTCGGCTACTTCAGCCTCACCCGGCAGCTGTCGGAGCTGGCCACCGTCGCCGCCGTCGCCGCGCTGCCGCTGCGCGCGGACATCCTCAGCTGCAACCGCTCCTACACCCAGCGGCACACGGGCGGACAGGCCGAGCAGCGCTGGTGCCTGCACTGCGACAAGTGCCTGTTCACCTTCCTCTGCTTCGCGGTCTTCCTCCGCCCCGCCGAGGCGGTGGAGATGTTCGGCGGCAACCCCCTGGACGACGTGTCGCTGGCCGACGGCTTCCGCGCGCTGTGGGCCACCGAGAAGCCGTTCGACTGCGTGGGGGAGCGGGCCGAGAGCGCAGCGGCGATGGCACACCTGGCGGCCAGTGCCTCCTGGGGGAACGCCCCGGTCGTGCGGGCGGTCGGCGCGGAGGCCGCGGCGGCCGCCGAGGTCACCGGCGCGACCGTGGCCCGGTTCCTCGCCCCGCGCGGCGAGCACGCCGTCCCCGCCCGCTACCTGGAGGCGCTGTCCCGGGTGCTGGCCGGCGCCCGCAGCGCCGTCGCCTAGCGGCCCCTCTGCAGGGCCCCGCGCCGAGCCTGCGAGGCGTGGGGGGCAGAGGGGTCCTCTCACTAGGCTCAGTGGGGTGACGACCGAGGGCGGAGGTGCGCCGCTGGCGGAGCGGCTGCGGGCCCAGGGCCTGCGGCTGACGCCCCAGCGCCAGCAGGTGCTCGCGGCCGTCTCCGAGCTCGACCACGCCACGCCCGAGGCCATCGGCGCGCGGCTGCGCGAGCAGGCCGGGCCCGGCGGCGCGGCACCCGACACGTCCACGGTCTACCGGACCCTCGAGCTGCTCGAGCGGCTCGGCCTGGTCTGGCACACCCACCTGGGCAAGGGGGCGCCGGTCTACCACTCCTCCGAGCACCCGCACCTGCACGTGGTCTGCGCCTCCTGCGGCGACATCGCCTCGGCCGACCCCGCGCTGCTCGACCAGGCGGCGGAACGTCTGGCGGCCGACCTGGGTTTCACCGTGGACGTGGGGCACGTCGCGCTGTCGGGGACGTGCCGCCGCTGCCGAGAGTCCGGGACGGAGCAGTCATGACCACCACCTCACCGCTGGCCGCGCGGCCGGGGGCCGTCGTCGCCGAGGGTGCGACCGCCGCCGCCCACCAGGTCGCCGTCCACTACGGCGACCCGCTGCGCGAGCAGCGGCTGCTCGCCGAGGGCGCCGGCCTCGTCGACCGCAGCGACCGCGACGTGCTCGCCGTGCCGGGCGCCGACCGGCTGACCTGGCTGCACAGCCTGACCAGCCAGCACCTCGAGCGGCTCGCCGACGGCAGCGGCACCGAGGCGCTGGTCCTCTCGCCGCACGGCCACGTCGAGCACCACCTCGTCCTCGCCGAGCTCGGCGGCACCACCTGGGCCGACGTCGAGCCGGGCACGGGCGCGGAGCTGCTCGCCTTCCTGCAGCGGATGGTGTTCATGCTCCGCGTCGAGCCGGCGCTGGTCACCGACGCCTGGGCGCTGCTCTCGCTGGTCGGCCCCCGCTCGCCGGAGGTCCTGGCCGCCGCGGGGCTGCCCGCCCCCGACGCGCCGTCCGCCGTCGTGGCGCTGCCCGGCGGCGGCTTCGTCCGGCGCGTGCCGGCCCTCGGCGACGGCGGGGCGACGGCGTTCGACCTGCTCGTGCCGCGCGCCGAGCTGGCCGCCCGGGCCGACGCCCTGACCGCCGCCGGCGCCGGGGTCGCGGGCCTGGACGCCTACGAGGCGCTGCGGGTGGAGGCCCGCCGCCCGCGGCACGGCGTCGACACCGACCACCGCACCATCCCCAACGAGCTGGCGTGGCTCTCGACCGCCGTCCACCTCGAGAAGGGCTGCTACCGCGGGCAGGAGACCGTCGCGCGGGTGCACAACCTCGGCCGCCCGCCGCGGCGGCTGGTCCTGCTGCACCTCGACGGGGTCAGCGAGGACCTGCCCGTCCCGGGGACGCCGGTGCTGGCCGGCACCCGCGACGTCGGCCGGGTCGGCACCGCCGTCCGCCACCACGAGCTCGGCGTCGTCGCCCTGGCTCTGGTCAAGCGGTCGGTGGCCCCGGACGCCGCGCTGACCGTCGGCGGCTCGCGCGCCGCGCTCGACCCCGACGACGTCGCCGGTGACCGCGACGCGCGCGACGACACCCGGGCCGCGGCCCGCGACCGGGTCCGGGCCGTCCGGTCTGCCACCATCGGGCGGTGACCTCCGGAAGCTCCTCCCCGACCCCCGCCGGTGGGCAGGCCGTCGACGCGCTGCTGCACCCCGGCTTCCTGGAGGGCGTGGACGCGCGCCCCATGTCCGAGGTGCGGGCGCTGCGCCGCCGGGCCGAGCAGGCGGAGGTCGACCTCTCCTACACCCGGCGGCTGCTGCAGGGGCGGCTCGACATCGTTCGCCGCGAGCTGCAGCGGCGCGCCGAGCACGACGGCCGCTCGCTGGTCGACCTCCTGCCGGAGATCCTCGCCGAGAAGGGCCGCGGCCCGGCGCACGGCCTGGGCCGGCACCAGACGGTGCAGCCGGCGGCCCCCGGCGAGGCCGAGTCGTGGGTGAACGGCCTGACGCCGGACGTTGACCTCTCCGCGGTCCCCGAGCTGCCCGACACCGACCTCGAGCAGGCCGCCCGCGCGCTCGCCGCCGCGGAGGGGCAGCTGTCCGAGCGGCGCCGCGGCGTCCAGCAGGTCATGGACGCACTCGCCGGCGAGCTGGCCCGGCGCTACCGCAACGGCGAGGCCGACGTCGCCGCCCTGCTCGCCGACGAGGGCCGATGAAGGACCACGCTCCCCCTCACGCGTCGCAGGCTCGGCGCGGGGCCCTGGAGCGTGGCCCTTCCAGCACGTCACCACCGGGGTGGCCGGAGGCGCCGGTGCTCGTGGAGGTGTGGCGCTCGGGGTTCCTCGAGTCGGTGCACCGCGGCGCCGTGGTCGTCCTGGGCCCGGACGGCGAGGTCCGCTGGTCGGCCGGCGACGTCGAGCGGCCGGTGCTGCCGCGCTCGGCCAACAAGCCGGTCCAGGCCACGACCTACCTGACCGCCGGCTGGCGCCCCCGCTCGGAGGAGGAGCTGGCGATCGCCGCGGGCTCGCACTCCGGGGAGGACGGGCACCGCGACCTCGCGGCGGGCGTGCTGGCCGCCGCCGGACTGGGCCCGGAGGCGCTCGGCTGCCCTGCGGCGCTGCCCGGGCACGAGCCGACCCGCGCCGCCTGGCTGGTCGCCGGCCGCGAGCCCGAGCGGCTGGCCATGAACTGCTCCGGCAAGCACGCCGCCATGCTGGCCGCCTGCGTCGCCGCCGGCTGGCCGACCGCGGGCTACCTCGACCGGGAGCACCCGCTGCAGCAGGCGATCGAGGCCCGGCTGGCTGCAGCGGCCGGCGAGCCGGTGGCCGCGGTCGTCGTCGACGGGTGCGGTGCGCCCCAGCACGGGCTCTCGCTGACCGGGCTCGCCCGCGGCGTCGGCTCGCTGGTGGCCGCGCCGTCCGGGAGCCCGGAGCGCGCGGTGGCCGACGCGATGCGCGCGCACCCCTGGTACGTGGCCGGCACCGGCCGGGAGGACACCGACCTCATGACCGCCGTCCCCGGGCTGCTGGTCAAGGGCGGCGCCGACGGCGTGCACGTCGCCGCGCTGCCCGGGCAGGGTGCGGTGGCGGTCAAGCTCGACGACGGCGGTGACCGCGGGCGGACCTCGGTGCTCGCCGCCGCGCTGCGCCGTCTCGGCGTCGACGCCGGCGCGCTGGCGCGCTGGGCGGTCACCCCCGTGAGCGGCGGCGACGGGGTCGTCGGCGAGGTCCGGCCGTCGGCCGTCCTGGCCGGATCCAGCCGACCCGCCGCGGTGTGAGGGGACTCACGGGGGAGCGCTAGCTCCTGCGCTTGCAACAGCTAGCACTGCTGATTACCGTCGAGTTCGTGCAGACCCCCGGCGAGTTCGTGAGCGGTCAGGTGAGGTCGGTCCGCGAGAAGGTGGACCAGCTCGCCGGCAGCGTCGCGGAGACCGTCGCGGCCGAGGCCCAGTCGGTCTCGGCGGTGCGCTCGCAGGTGGGGGAGTACATCCGGGAGCAGCGCAGCGCGGCCCGGGTGTCCCTGCGCGAGCTCGCCCGCACCGCGGGGGTGAGCAACCCCTACCTCTCGCAGGTGGAACGAGGGCTGCGCAAGCCGTCGGCGGAGATCCTGGCCGCCATCGCCCGGGGTCTGAAGATCTCCGCTGAGTCGCTCTACGAGCAGGCGGGCATCCTCGACCGGCGGGCCGGCAACCCCGACACCCTCGCGGCGATCCGGTCCGACGACCAGCTCTCCGAGCGGCACAAGGCCGTGCTGCTGGAGCTGTACGAGACCTACGTCCGCGAGCACGCCGCCGTCGGCGAGCGGACGGCGCCCGACACCACCGGCGCTCCCTCCGGCACCCCGGAGGACGCCGTCCAGGACCGCACCCCCGGGGCCGGACCGGCCCCCGCCCCCTCCAAGGAGTCCGCATGAGCACCACCGACACCGTCAAGCAGGTCGCCGAGCGCGGCCGCACCCCGCTGCTGGCCGCCGTCGGCGCCGGCGACCTGGCCGTCGAGCAGGCCCGCACCGTGCTCGCCACGCTGCGCTCCCGCGCCGAGGCCCTCCCCGGTGAGGCCCAGGTCCAGGTCGACCTGGCCGCCAAGGAGGCCCGGACCCGCGCCGAGCAGGCCGCCGACCGCGCCCGTCAGCTGGCCGTCGCCGTCCGTCCCGACACGGTCGCGAACAACGTCGCCGAGCTGCTCGAGACCGCTCGCACCCAGGCCGTGAGCACCATCGAGACGCTGGCCGACCGTGGCGCCGACGTCCTCGAGGAGCTGCGCCGCCAGCCGGCCTTCCGTCGGTTCGCCGGCCGCGCCGAGCAGGTCGTCGACCGCGTCGAGGACGTCGTCGAGGAGGCCATCGAGGAGACCGCCGAGGCCGTGAGCGAGGCCTCCGACGAGGTCACCTCGCTGGTCCAGAAGGCCGCCTCGAAGACCGCCAAGGCCGCCGCCAAGGCCGAGGCCGTCGTCGACGAGGCCGCCGACTCCGCGAAGGCGGCGATCGACGAGACCGCCGAGACCGCCGAGACCGTGGACGAGACCGTGGCCGAGGCCGCCCGCAAGCCGGCCACGCGCACCAGCCCGGCCGCCAAGACCGGCGCCAAGGGCACCTCGGTCCGCGTGAGCCGCACCCGCAAGGCCACCGGCACCAACTGAGCAAGGACCCTCCTGCCCCCACCGCTCGCGAGCTCGCGGCGGGGCCCTGCAGGAGGGCCGAGGGCCCAGGGCCCCGGAGCTGCACCCGCGCTCCGGGGCCCTGTGCCGTCCCGGGACTGCCCCGTCGGAGGGGGTGCCGGAGCCGACCCGGCGGGTACCCTCCGGGCATGTCCTTCGACGGGGTCCTGCTTGAGGGCCTGTACTGGCTCACCCTGGCGCTGGTGGCCTGGGCGCTCGTCGACGCGGTGGTCCGCCCGGCCACCGGCTACGTCGCGGCGGGCAAGCTCACCAAACCGGCGTGGGTCGCGATCACGGCCCTCTCGGCCGTCGTCCTGTTCCTGCAGGGGCCGATGAGCTTCCTCGGCCTGCCGGCGGTCATCGCCGGCGTCGTCTACCTCGTCGACGTGCGTCCCGCGGTGCGCGGCGTCCAGCGGGGCAACAGCTCCTGGTGAGTGCCGCGGCGGCCGGTCAGAACCGGTCGTCGCGCGGCATGATCAGCCACAGCACCAGGTAGGCGACGAACTGCGGCCCGGGCAGGACGCAGGAGATCACGAAGGCCAGCCGCAGGGCGCCCGTCGAGACACCCAAGCTGCGGGCGAGGCCGGCGCAGACGCCGGCGATCATCGCGTGCTGGGTGTCGCGGGCGAGACGGCGCGGGGCGGGGTAGGTCATGACCCGACCCTAGGCGCGCCGGTCGGGTCGCGACATCGGGGAAGACCCTGGTCAACGGCTGAACACACCCGGAGGCGGCTCGGGGGAGGGCGTGGCGTCGGCGTCGTGCACCGGCTGCGCCGTCCCGGTGAACCGGTCCAGGTCGTCCCCGGCCACCACCCGGGCCGGCATCGGGTCGGCGGCGCAGCGCCGGGTCAGGGCCGCGACCGGCAGCGGCGCGTCGGAGGCGACCGCGACCAGGTTGCCGAAGCGGCGCCCGCGCAGCGTCCCGGGCTCGGCGAGCAGGCACACGTGCCCGAACACCGCCCGCAGCGTGGCGACCTGCCCGCGGGCGAAGCGCAGCGGCGGGCCGTCGGCCACGTTGGCCGTGAGGACGCCGCCGGGCCGCAGCACCCGCCGCGCCTCGGCGGCGAACTCGACGGTGGTCAGGTGGGCCGGCGTGCGGGCGCCGGCGAAGACGTCGCTGACCACGACGTCGGCGCTGCCGGTGGGGAGGGCCGCCAGCCCGGCGCGGGCGTCGGCGGCCCGCACCCGCACGCGCGCCCCCCGCGGCAGCGGCAGGTGGGCGCGCACCAGGTCGGTGAGCCGCCCGTCGAGCTCCACCACCCGCTGGCGCGAGGCGGGCCGGGTCACCGCCAGGTAGCGCGGCAGCGTCAGCGCGCCGCCCCCGAGGTGGACCGCGTCCACCGGCTCGCCCTCCGGTGCGGCCAGGTCGAGCACGTGGCCCATCCGCCGCACGTACTCGAACTCCAGGTGCGCGGGATCGTCGAGGTCGACGTGCGACTGCGGGGTGCCGTCGACGACCAGCACCCACGAGCCGTCGCGGTCGGCGTCGCCGAGGAGTTCGGCGGTGCCGCCGTCGACCGCCGTGGGGCCGGGCGGGACCACCGGTGCACGGTCGGGCCGTCTCACGTCGGCGCGACCGCCGACCAGCGCACGGTCAGCTCCCCGTGCCGCCAGCGCCGGGTGGAGCCCACCAGCGGCCAGCCCTCGTCGGCGAGCGTCTGCACCGCCGCCGCCCAGCGCTGCCGCGGGCCGAAGGTCGCCAGCCCCGCCGCGGCCGCCCACGCGGCGTCGAGGGCGCGCAGGAACCCGTGCACCGGCCGGCCCGGCACGTTGTGGTGGACCAGCGCCTTGGGCAGCCGCTCGGCGAGGTCGGACGGGCGGTCGAGGTCGGCGACCCGGGCGGCCAGGGTGAGCATGAGCGGCCCGTCGGCGTCCAGCGCCACCCACGTGGCGCGGCGTCCCCACTCGTCGCAGGTGCCCTCCACCAGCAGCCCCCCCGGCCCCAGCGCGGCGCGCATGGTCTCCCACGCCCGCGCCGCCGAGGCCTCGTCGTACTGGCGCAGCACGTTGAACGCCCGCACCAGCACCGGCTGCAGCCCGGCCAGCTCGAAACCGCCGGTGCGGAAGTCGATGCGCGGCGGGTCGCGGTCCTCGGCGACGGCGGCGACCCGGGCCGGGTCGATCTCCAGGCCGACCACCTCGAGGCCGGGTACCTCCGGGGTCAGCCGCTCGGCCAGCTCGAGGGTGGTGACCGCCGAGGAGCCGTAGCCGAGGTCGACCACCAGCGGCCGGGCGGCGTCGCGCAGCCGGGGCACCTGGGTGGCGAGGATCCAGCGGTCGACGCGGCGCAGCCGGTTGGCGTTCGTCGTCCCGCGGGTCGGGAGGCCGAGGGCCCGCGCCCGGCCGGCCGCCAGGCGGGGGTGGGCCGTGCGCGAGGTGAGGCTCGCCCGGCGCTTGTGCTCGCTGCCCCCCTCGCTCACCGGTCCCGAGCGTAGTCCGCCTCCCGGGCCGGCTGGCGCGCCGCGGCTACCGTGGGGCGGTGCTCGTCCGTTCCGACGCCCGTCTCGCCGACCTGACCACCCTCGGGATCGGGGGACCCGTCGGCCGGCTGGTCGAGGTCTCCGACGCCGCCGAGCTCGTCGCCGCCGTGCGGGAGGCCGACGAGGCCGGCCGGCCGCTGCTGGTGCTCGGCGGCGGGTCCAACCTCGTCGCCCCCGACGAGGGGTGGGACGGTGACGTCGTCGCCGTCCGCAGCCGCGGGGTCGAGCGGCGCGGCGACACCCTTGAGGTGCAGGCCGGTGAGGACTGGGACGAGCTGGTCGCGCTGACCGTCGAGCAGGAGCTGGCCGGCATGGAGGCCCTCTCGGGCATCCCCGGCTCCACCGGCGCGACGCCCGTGCAGAACGTCGGCGCCTACGGCCAGGAGGTCGCCCAGACGATCACCGCGGTGCGCGTCTACGACCGCGCCGAGAAGAACGAGCGGACGCTCTCGACCGACGAGTGCGCCTTCGGCTACCGCGACAGCCGGCTCAAGCGCGAGCCCGGCCGCTTCGTCGTCCTCACCGTGGACTTCACGCTCGACCCCGGCCCGCTGTCGCGCCCCGTCGGCTACGCCGAGCTGGCCAAGCGGCTGGGCGTGGACCTCGGCGGGCGGGCGCCGCTGGCCGACGTCCGCGCCGCCGTGCTCGACCTGCGCCGCGGCAAGGGGATGGTCGTCGACCCGGCCGACCCCGACACCCGCAGCGCCGGGTCGTTCTTCACCAACCCCGTCGTCCCCGCCGAGCAGGCGGTGCCCGGCTGCCCGAGCTGGCCGGCCGGCGACGGGCGGGTCAAGCTCAGCGCCGCCTGGCTGGTGCAGTCGGCCGGCTTCGGGCGCGGCACGCGGGAGGGCCGGGTCGGGACGTCGTCGCGGCACAGCCTGGCGCTGACCACCGAGCCCGGGGCGACGGCGGCCGAGCTGCTGGCCTTCGCCGACCGCGTCGTCGCCACCGTCCGGGAGCGCTTCGGCGTCACGCTGGTCCCGGAGCCCACCCGGCTGTGACCGACGGCCGGGTCCGCCCCCGGCTCATGGTGCCCAAGCTCACCCCGCAGCGCGAGGACGGGCACGGTGCGGTGAGGTCGGGGCGCCTCAGCCCCCGGTGGGGTCCAGGTACACGACGTGCAGGCCGACGTACCCGTGCTCGGGGTGGCGGAAGGCGCCCGGCACGGTGCCCACCACCCCGGAGCCGAGCGAGCGCCACAGGGTCACGGCAGGCGTGTTGGTCTCGACGACGGCGTTGAACTGGATGCCGCGGTACCCGGCGGCGCGCGCCCACGCGAGGACGTGCCCGCCGAGCACGCGTCCCACGCCGCGGCCCTGCGCGGCCGGGGCGACGAGGAAGCTCGCCGTCGCGACGTGTGACCCGCGGCCCGGTCGGTTGGGGCCCATCTCGGCGCTGCCGACCGACGGCCTCCCCGTCGACGGCGACGACCGTGCGTCCCGGCGGCTCCTCCATCCGGAGGGGCCGGGCGTCCTCGAGCGAGAGCCCCTCCGGGTAGGCATCCGTGCGGCCGGCGTCGACCACCGTCCGGAAGAACGGGTGGATGCGCGGCCAGTCGTCGTCGGTGGCCTCGCGGACGTACACGCTCACGCCTCGCGGTGCACCTTGTGCTGGGCGGCCTGCGCGCGCGGGCGGACGACGAGCAGGTCGACGTTGACGTGGTGCGGTCGGGTGAGCGCCCAGGCGATGCAGTCGGCGACGTCGTCGGCCACCAGCGGCTCGCGCACCCCGCGGTAGACGGCGTCGGCCAGCTCCTGGTCGCCGACCCGGTTGACCGCGAACTCCTCGGTGCGCACCATCCCGGGCGCGATCTCGATCACCCGCACCGGCTGGTCGAACACCTCCAGGCGCAGCGTCTCGGCCAGCGTGTGCACGCCGTGCTTGGCCGCGGTGTAGGACGCCCCGCCCTCGTAGCTGACCAGCCCCGCGGTCGAGCCGACGAACAGCACGTCGCCGGCGCCGGAGGCGATCAGCGCGGGCAGCAGCGCCTTGGTCAGCCGCACGGTGCCGAGCACGTTGACCTCGAAGGTCCGTGCCCAGGAGTCCAGGTCGGCCCGCGCCACCGGGTTGGCGTCGAACGCGCCGCCGGCGTTGTTCACCAGCACGTCCACGCGCGGCAGCTCGGCGACGAAGGCGTCGACCGAGGCGGCGTCGGTGACGTCGAGCGGCAGCGCCCGGGCGCCGATGGTGCCGGCCAGCTCGGTCAGCCGGTCCATCCGGCGCGCACCGAGGACGACGTCGAAGCCCTCGGCCGCCAGCCGGGTGGCCGTGGCGGCCCCGATGCCGCTGGTGGCACCGGTGACGACGGCGGTGCGCCCGGTCCCGGGGAGCGTGGAGGAGGCGGGGGCGGACATGTGGTCATCCTGACCCTGTTGCAGGATGGAGAGTCGACAGGGGTGCTCTCACGGCGCCCGGGACGGGTGCTGGCGGGAGGTTCGGTGTGCCTGCTCGCCGCCTGCTCACCCCGCGCGCGCCCCGGCGGGTGGCCACGGTCTCGGTGCACACCAGCCCGCTCGACCAGCCCGGCGCGGGCGACGCCGGGGGGATGAACGTCTACATCGTCGAGGTCTCCCGCCGGCTGGCCGCGCGGGGCATCGCCGTCGACGTGTTCACCCGGGCCACCTCCAGCGACCTGCCCCCCGTGGTCGAGATGAGCCCCGGGGTCACCGTGCGGCACGTCAGCGCCGGCCCGTTCGAGGGTCTGGGCAAGGAGGAGCTGCCCGCCCAGCTGTGCGCCTTCACCGCCGGTGTCCTGCGCGAGGAGGCGCAGCACGAGCCGGGCCACTACGACGTCGTCCACTCGCACTACTGGCTGTCCGGGCAGGTCGGCTGGCTGGCCCGCGACCGGTGGAGCGTCCCGCTCATCCACACCGCCCACACCCTCGCCAAGGTGAAGAACGCCGCGCTGGCCGCCGGCGACCGGCCCGAGCCGCGCGCCCGTGTCATCGGCGAGGAGCAGGTGGTCGCCGAGGCCGACCGGCTGGTGGCCAACACCGAGGAGGAGGCCCGCCAGCTCGTCGAGCACTACGGGGCCGACCCCCGGCGCACCCTCGTCGTCCCCCCGGGCGTCGACCTCGACCGCTTCCGCCCCGGCGACCGCGCCGCCGCCCGCCGCGCGCTGGGCGTGCCCGCCGACGCCGTCGTGCTGACCTTCGTCGGCCGGATCCAGCCGCTCAAGGCCCCCGACCTGCTGCTCGAGGCAGCCGCGCGGATGCTCGAGGACGACCCCGACCTGCGCGACCGGCTGCGGGTGCACGTGGTCGGCGCGCCCAGCGGGTCGGGCCTGGAGGCGCCGCGCCGGCTGGAGGAGCTGGCCGGGCGGCTGGGCATCGCCGACCGGGTGCGCTTCCTGCCGCCGCAGGCGCCCGACCGGCTGGCGCTGCACTACCGGGCCGCCGACGTCGCCGTCGTCCCGAGCCACAACGAGTCCTTCGGCCTGGTCGCGCTCGAGGCGCAGGCCTGCGGCACGCCCGTCGTGGCCGCCGCGGTGGGCGGACTGCGGACCGCCGTGCGCGACGGCGTCTCCGGGGTGCTGGTCGAGGGCCGCGACCCCGCCGCCTACGCCGCCGCCATCCGCGCGGTGCTCACCCGGCGCCCCCTGCTGGCCGCCGGCGCGCGTCGGCACGCCGGGGACTTCTCCTGGGACCGCACCGCCGACGCGCTGGTGGCGGCCTACGGCTCCGCGGCCGCCGAGATGGCCGCGGCGGCGGCCGCCGTGCGGCGCGAGCGGGCCGTCGGCGCGCTGTGGCCGGTGCCCGGGACCCAGGTGGCCTGGTGATGCGGGTGGCACGGTGAGCCGGGGAACGCGGTGAGCACCGACGGCGGCGAGCGGCCGGCGCGCACGGACGTCGTCGCCGCGCTGGACGCGGTCATCGACCGGACGCTGCGGGATGCCGAGCTGGCGCACGAGCACCCGGCGCCGGGCCGGTGGCTGGTCGACCTGCCCGGCACCCAGAAGCTCAAGACGGTGTGCGGGCTCATCGTCGGCGAGCACGCGCTGCGGGTGGAGGCCTTCGTCTGCCGCCAGCCCGACGAGAACCGCGAGCAGCTGTGGACCTACCTGCTGCAGCACAACGCCCGCATGTACGGCGTCGCGTACTCGGTCGACCGGGTCGGGGACGTCTACCTGACCGGCCGGGTCCCGCACGCCGCGGTGACGCCCGACGAGCTCGACCGGCTGCTCGGCGCCGTCCTCAGCTACGCCGACGACCACTTCAACACGATGCTCGAGATCGGCTTCGGCAGCTCGATCCGCCGGGAGTGGGAGTGGCGGGTCAAGCGCGGGGAGTCGCTGCGCAACCTGGAGGCCTTCGCCGCCTTCGCGCAGGCCGGGAGCCGCTCGGAGACGCCGGGCGGCGCGCCCGGCCCGGCCCGGGGCGACGGGGGAGGGACCGCCCCGGACGGCGGGGCGTGACCGCGACCGGGCGGGACCGCGCGGCCGCGCCCGCCGCACCGGCCGCGCCCGCCGCACCGGCCGCGGCACCGGCCGGGGAGCGTCCCGGCTACCCCCGGCGGTGGTGGGTGCTGGCCACCATGACGGTCTGCCTGCTCGTGGTGATCATGGGCAACACGACGCTCAACGTGGCCATCCCGACGCTGCAGCGCGAGCTCGGCGCGACCCAGGGCGAGCTGCAGTGGGCCGTGGACGCCTACATCGTCGTCTTCGCCGGGCTGCTGTTCTCCTGGGGCGTCATCGGCGACCGGATCGGCCGGCGCACGGTCCTGCTCATCGGCCTGACCGTCTTCGCGACGGGCTCGGTGCTGGCCGCCACCGCCGACAGCCCGCTGGAGCTCATCGCGTACCGGGCGGTGATGGGCGTCGGCGGCGCGGCCGTGCAGCCGACCACCCTCGCCGTCATCACCAACGTCTTCCCGGCGAGCGAGCGCGGCCGGGCGATCGGCATCTGGGCGGCCACCGCGGGCCTGGCCGTGGCCGGTGGGCCGCTGGCCAGCGGCGCGGTGCTCACCCACTTCTGGTGGGGCGCGATCTTCCTCATCGGCGTCCCGGTGGCCGTCCTCGGCGTGCTGGGCACGGTCGCGTTCGTGCCGGAGTCGCGCGACCCCGAGCCGGGCCGGCTCGACGTCCCGGGGGTGCTGCTGTCGATCGCCGCCCTGGCCGGCCTAGTCTACGGCATCATCCACGGCGGCTCGGGGGTGGGCTGGGCGACGCCGGGCGTGCTCCTGCCGCTGGTCGGCGGCGTGGTGCTCATGGCGCTGTTCGTCTGGTTGCAGCGGCGGTCGACGCACCCGGCGCTCGACGTCTCGCTGTTCCGCCTGCCGGCCTTCTCCGCGGCGGCCGCGGCGCTGGGCCTGAACTTCTTCGCCCTGATGGGCGCGACCTTCTACCTCGTGTACTACCTGCAGGGGGCGCGCGGCTACGACCCGCTGCAGTCGGGCGCGACGCTCATCTCGGTGGCACTGGGGATGGCCCTGATGGCGACCCGCAGCTCCCGGCTGGCCGAGCGCCTGGGCGCCAAGGCCGTCTGCGCGGGCGGGTTCGTGCTCATCACGCTGTCGTTCCTGGGGTTCCAGCTGCTCGACCAGGACGCCCCGCTGTGGCTCCTGGTCACCGCGCTCAGCGTGCAGGGTCTGGGCATGGGCGCGGTGATGGCGCCGGCCACCGAGTCGATCATGTCGGTGGTGCCGCGGGAGAAGGCCGGCGCGGGCGCCGCGGTGAACAATACCGTCCGCCAGGTCGGCGGCGCCCTGGGCGTGGCCATCCTCGGCTCGCTGCTCGCCACCGCCTACGCGGCGAACGTCGGCCGGGTCGTCGACGTGCTGCCGGCCGCGGTGCGCGACGAGGCGAGCACCTCGATCGCGGCCACCCTCGAGGCCGCGCGGGTCACCGCCGTCGCGGCCCGCGCGGCCGGCGACGAGGAGCGGGCCGCCGCGGCCGAGGCGCTGGTCGGGGCCGCCCGCGAGGCGTTCGTCTCCGCCATGCACGTCACCGCCGTCGGGACGGCCACCGCCTCGGCGGTCGCCGCGGTCGTCGTCCTGGTCTGGCTCCCGGGACGGCGTCGTCCGCGGTCGACGCCGTCCTGAACACCCGCGCGTGGGCGTGCCCCGACGCCTAGCGTGGGGCCGGTGACCGACCCGCCCGCGCAGCAGGAGCGCCTGGCCCGCGCGCTGATCGGCGTCGTCGCCGCCTCCGGGCTGGTCTACCCGCTGCTGCTGTGCGCCGTGCAGCTGGTGTTCGCCCAGCTGTTCGTCGTCGACGTGGCTGCGACCGTGCTGTGGCTGGGCGTCGCCGTCACCTGCTGCGTGGCGCTGGTGGCCGCGGTGCGGTGGGGCGCGGCCCGCCGGGTGCGCAGTCCGTGGCTGCTGGCCGGGCTGGCGCCGCCGGTCCTCTACGAGGTCTGGGTGCTCTGGCCGCTGGTGACCGGCTGAGCTCGGTTCGGGCAGGATGGGCCCGTGACGACGTCAGCGGTGAACGCCCCGGGCACCCTCGTGCTGCTCCGCCACGGCGAGAGCGAGTGGAACAAGGCCAACCTGTTCACCGGGTGGGTCGACGTCGAGCTGTCGGAGAAGGGCCGCGCCGAGGCCGCCCGCGGGGGGCAGCTGCTCGCCGAGCACGGCCTGCTGCCCGACGTGCTGCACACCTCGCTGCTCAAGCGGGCGATCACCACCGCCGAGCTCGCGCTGGCCACCGCCGACCGGCAGTGGATCCCGGTGCGCCGGTCGTGGCGGCTCAACGAGCGGCACTACGGCGCGCTGCAGGGCAAGGACAAGGCCGCCACCCTCGCCGAGTACGGCGAGGAGCAGTTCATGGTGTGGCGCCGCTCCTACAGCACCCCGCCGCCGCCGATCGAGGCCGGCAGCGAGTACTCCCAGGACGGCGACCCGCGCTACGCGTTCCTGCCGCCCGAGGTGCGCCCGGCCACCGAGTGCCTGGCCGACGTCGTCGTCCGGATGCTGCCGTACTGGTACGACGCGATCGTGCCCGACCTGCGCAGCGGCGCCACCGTGCTCGTGGCCGCGCACGGCAACAGCCTGCGGGCGCTGGTCAAGCACCTCGACGGCATGGGGGAGGACGAGGTCGTGGGCCTCAACATCCCCACCGGCGTCCCGCTGCGCTACGACCTCGACGCCGACCTCACGCCGGTCAAGCCCGGGGGTGAGTATCTCGACCCGGAGGCCGCCGCGGCCGCCATCGAGGCGGTCAAGAACCAGGGCAAGAAGTGACCGGTGGGCTCCCGCCCTGGGAGCCCCCGTTCACCGGCACCGAGACCGAGCACCTGCTCGGTGCCCTCGACCGGCTCCGCACCACGTTCCGCTGGAAGGCCGACGGCCTCGACGCCGACGGCCTGCGGGCGCGGGTCGGGGTCTCCTCGCTGACCCTCGGCGGGCTGCTCAAGCACCTCGCGCTGGTGGAGGACCTCACCACGACGTGGAAGCTGCCGGGAGCCTCACCCGGGGAGCGCTGGGAGGCGGTCGCCCGGGCCGGTGACTTCGAGTGGCCGTTCACCTCGGCGGCCGAGGACGCCCCCGCGGACCTCTACGCGACCTGGGACGACGCCGTGGCACGGTCCCGGGTGCGGCTGGCCGAGGCGGTGGCCGACGGCGGGCTCGACCGGACGGTGCACCTCTCGGGCCCCGACGGGCAGCCGGTGGGCCTGCGCCGGCTGGTGTGCGACCTGCTCGAGGAGTACGGGCGGCACACCGGGCACGCCGACCTGCTGCGCGAGGCCGTCGACGGCCGGGTCGGCGAGGACCCGCCGGAGGACTGGCGTCCCGTGAGCGGCCGGTACCGGCCCTAGCTCGCGGTCTCCTGCATCTGCCGCTCGCCGGTGACCAGGTAGACGACGCGGCGGGCGACGCTGACGGCGTGGTCGGCGAAGCGCTCGTAGTAGCGGCCGAGCAGCGTGATGTCGATGGCCGCCTCCATGCCGTGCGGCCAGCCGGGGCTCAGCAGCACGCCGAACAGCTGACGGTGCAGCGCGTCCATGAGGTCGTCGTCGCTCTCGAGCTCGGCGGCGGCCCGGACGTCGAGGCGGGCGATCACCGCGCCGGTCTTGGCGACCAGGCTCTGCGCGACGTGGCCGGCCTCGAGGAGGATCGGCCGCACCTCGGCGGGGACGGCCGACTCCGGGAAGCGCATCCGGGCCAGCTTGGCCACGTGGACGGCGAGGTCGCCCATGCGCTCGAGGTCGGCGACGATGCGCATCGCGGTGGTGATCGTGCGCAGGTCGGTGGCGACCGGCTGCTGGCGGGCCAGCAGGGTGAAGCAGCGCTCCTCGATGCTCTCGCGCACCGCGTCGACGTGCTCGTCCCCGGCGATGACCAGGTCGGCGAGGGACACGTCGGCGTCGAGCAGGGCGGTCGTGGCGGTGCTCATCGCCGAGCCCACCGAGTTCGCCATCTCCACCAGGCAGGCGTTGATGTCCTCGAGCTCTCCGCGGTAGTGCTCGCGCACGGGTCCTCCTCGTGGCCGGCCGCACGGAGGCCGGCGGCGGGTGCGGCCACCGTCTGATCCGGTGCGCCGTCGTCTGGATCCCGAGGGTAGGAGCCCTGGGCGTGGTGCGGATCCCCGCCCGGTGAACGGGCGGACACGCCCGCGTGAACAGTCCCCGCCCGGCGCCGCGCGGTCACCCCGACGGGGGACGACCGGGCCGCCCTGCGGCCTAGCATCTGCCTCGTGAGCCCGCTGGTCGCCCTCGTGACCGGCCTCGTCGTCGGCGCGGTGGTCGCGGCCGCCGTCGTCCTGCTCGTCCGCCGCCCGGCCGCCCACCCCGAGCGGACCGCCGGCGAGCCCGACGGCGCGGCGCGGGAGGCGCAGCTGGCCCGGCGGCTGCTCGACCTCATGGACCCGGCGGTGCTCGTCCTCGACGTCGACGACGCCGTGGTGCTGGCCAACCCCGCCGCCCGCGGGCTCGGCATCGTCCGCGACCACCGGCTGCTGGTCCCCGAGCTGCTGCGCCTGGTGCGCGACGTCCGCGGCGGGGGCAGCCGCCGGGCGGACGTGACGCTGCCCGGCGACCTCGTCGGTGGCGGCCCGCGCACGGTCGGCGTCCACGGTGTGCGGCTGGAGAGCGGCCCGGCGCCGGTGCCCGGCCCGGTCGCCCTGGTGCTGCAGGACGTCACCGAGGCCCGCCGGGTGGAGGCCGTCCGCCGCGACTTCGTCGCCAACGTGGGGCACGAGCTCAAGACGCCGGTCGGCGCGCTCGGGCTGCTGGCCGAGGCGATGCAGGGCGCCGCCGACGACCCCGAGACGGTGCAGCGCTTCGCCACCCGCATGGCGCACGAGGCCGACCGGCTGGCCCGCCTGGTCCGCGAGCTCATCGACCTCTCCCGCCTGCAGGGCGCCGAGCCACTGCCCGAGCTCGCGCCGGTCGACGTCGACACCGTGCTCGCCGAGGCCGTCGACCGCACCGGCCTCGCCGCCGCCGCCAAGGGCATCACCATCGCCGTCGGCGGTCGCCGGGGGCTCGTCGTGCGCGGTGTGGAGGCCCAGCTCTCGACGGCCGTGACCAACCTGCTGGCCAACGCCGTGGCCTACAGCCCGGCCGACACCCGCATCGCCGTCGGCGCCCGGGCGCGCTCGGGCTTCGCCGAGATCGCCGTGACCGACAGCGGCATCGGCATCCCGCGCCAGGACCGGGGACGGGTCTTCGAGCGGTTCTACCGCGTGGACCAGTCGCGGGCCAGCAGGACCGGGGGCACGGGGCTGGGCCTGGCGATCGTCAAGCACGTGGCCAGCAACCACGGCGGCTCGATCAGCGTGTGGAGCGAGGAGGGCCTCGGCTCCACGTTCACCCTGCGCATCCCCCTGGCGGTCGAGGGCCGCCCGGACACCCCCGCCGCGGCGGCCGACGCCGCGCAGGTCCTCCAGGAAGGACGGTCATGACCCGAGTGCTGGTGGTGGAGGACGAGGAGTCCTTCTCCGACGCGCTGTCCTACATGCTCGGCCGCGAGGGGTTCGAGGCGGTCGTCGCCCCCAGCGGCCCCGAGGCCCTGGCCGAGTTCGACCGCGCCGGGGCGGACATCGTCCTGCTCGACCTCATGCTGCCCGGGCTGCCCGGCACGGAGGTCTGCCGGGCGCTGCGCTCCCGCAGCAACGTCCCGATCATCATGCTGACGGCCAAGGACTCCGAGGTCGACAAGGTGGTCGGCCTCGAGCTGGGCGCCGACGACTACGTCACCAAGCCGTACTCGGCACGCGAGCTGGTCGCCCGCATCCGCGCCGTCCTGCGCCGCCGGGGGGACGTCGAGGCGCCCGCCGACGGCGCGCTGGAGGCCGGCCCGGTGCGCATGGACGTCGAGCGGCACGTCGTCGCCGTGGACGGCGAGGCGGTCGCGCTGCCGCTCAAGGAGTTCGACCTGCTCGAGCTGCTGCTCCGCAACGCCGGACGGGTGCTCACCCGCGGGCAGCTCATCGACCGGGTCTGGGGCTCGGACTACGTCGGCGACACCAAGACCCTCGACGTCCACGTCAAGCGGCTGCGCGCCAAGATCGAGCCCGACCCCGCCAACCCCAAGCACCTGGTGACCGTCCGCGGCCTGGGCTACAAGTTCGAGCAATGACACGATGACACTGTCGGCCTACCGGCCGACACCGCGGCCAGGTGCCTCGTCACCTGGCGCTGAGCCCTGCCACGGCGTCCCGGGCGGGAGCCTCCGGCCCCGCGACCGGTCCGCCGTCCTCCGCAGGGCGGCTCACGTTCGAGCCGCCCGCATGACGAAGCCGTCCGGCTGGGAGCCCGCGGGGTCACTGGCCCCGGCCGGTCTCCTCCTGGAGCTCGTCGATCTTCTTCGAGGCGTCGGCCTTGGTGATGTCCTCCGGGACGTCCTCCCCGGCCTGGCGCGCCAGGGTGTGCAGGTAGCTCTTCTGCGCCCCGGTGGCGGGCTCGTCGCCGGTCACCCAGTCCGACGGGTCCTTCTCCGCGGTCGGGTCGCCGGCCTGTCCGGTGTTGACGTTCGATTCGCTCATGTGTTCGAGTCTAGGCGTGGGTGAGCTCCGCCGCAGGTCGAGCAGCCGCCACCGCGGCGCGGGCCTGCTCCCAGCGCCGGCCGGTCCGGTACACGTGCACGCTCCCGCAGGCGGGGCACTCGACCGACAGCGCGACGTGCGTCGGGTGGTTGGCGACCGATCGGATCCGCCGGTCGGCGACCAGCTCGTCGGTCCGGGTCACGGGGCAGGTGATCAGCAACATGGGACGAGCGTGCTCCGGCCCGCGGGGCGCGACGAGTGGCAGATGTGACACGGATCGCGTCTTTCCTGCCATGATGTCGGCGTGACCGGAACCGACCGCCCGCTCGTCGTCAGCCTGCTCGCCGGCGACGGCGTCCTGGGCGCCTTCGGCCTCGGCGTCGCCGCCGAGGTCTTCGGCTACGACTACCGCCGCCTGGGCATGCCGCGGTTCGACTTCGCCGTGGTCACCGACCGCCCGGGCATCGTGCGCACCGACACCGGCCTGGCGCTGTACGTCGAGCACGGTCTCGAGCGGCTGGACACCTCCGACGTCGTCCTGGTGACCGCGTGGGAGAAGCTGTCCGCGCCCGTCCCGCCGGCGGTCCTCGAGGTGCTGCGGGCCGTGCACGCCCGCGGTGCGCAGATCATCAGCCACTGCACCGGCGCCTTCGTCGTCGCGGAGGCCGGCCTGCTCGACGGCCGGCGGGCCACCACGCACTGGCGGTACGCCGGTGAGCTGGCCGCCCGCTACCCGCGCGTCGACGTCGACCCGCGGGTCCTCTACGTCGACGAGGGCACGGTCATCACCGGCGCCGGCACGGCGAGCGGCGTCGATGCCCTGCTGCACTTCGTCCGGCGGGAGTGGGGTGCGACGGCGGCCAACGCGCTGGCCCGCGAGATGGTGGTCCCGCCGCACCGCGACGGCGGGCAGGCGCAGTACATCGACACCCCGGTCGCCCGCTGCGAGGACGACCTGCTGGGCATCGTGCTCGACTGGGCGCGCGCGCACCTGGCCGAGGACATCAGCGTCGAGGCGCTCGCGCGGCGGGCGCTGATGAGCCCGCGCAGCTTCGCCCGCCGGTTCAAGGCCACCACCGGGACGACGCCGCACGCCTGGCTGCTCGCGCAGCGGCTGGCCGCCGCCGAGGCGCTGCTGGAGGAGACCGAGGCGCCCGTCGAGGAGATCGCGCGGCTGGTCGGCTTCGGCACCGCTGCCGGGTTCCGCGAGCAGTTCGCCCGCCGCCGCGGGGTGTCCCCGCGGGCCTACCGGCAGACCTTCCGCACGGCCGCCGCGGTGCCGGCCGGTGAGGGCTCGGCCGCGTAGGACTCCACCCGTCGGCCCTGCGCTGCACGCGCTCGCAGTCAGGGACGGCGGGACGTCGTCCGTGCGGCGAGGCGCTCGGCCAGCCAGGCGTCCCGGCCGGTCAGCGCGGCTCGTGCCATGCCGGTGGGGTGACCGGTGAACCCGTGGGGCGACTCCGGGTACACGCGGACGTCGACGTCCACCCCTGCGGCGGAGAGCCGTGCCGCCATGACCAGGTTGTCCTCGAGCAGGACGTCCGACGCCCCGACGGTCACGAGCGCCGGCGGCAGGCCGCGCAGGTCGCCGAAGACCGGCGACACGTCAGGGACGCTGCGATCGGCCAGGTGGCCGGCGTAGGCCTCGAGGAACCACTCGTCGGCGATCCGCCGACCCGCTGGGGTCCGGCCGCTGAGGTCGTAGGTGCCGAACTGCAGGTCGGCACCGGAGAAGCGGTCCGCACGGCCCCGGTCCCGGAGCCGCAGCAGCGTCGTCACGGCGAGGGTGGCCCCGGCCGAGCTCCCGCCGATCGCCAGGTCGGTGGTGCCGAACCGGGCCCCGGCGTGCTCGACGAGCCAGAGCGCGGCGGCCTCGCAGTCGTCCGGCGCGGCCGGCCAGGGGTCCTCGGGGGCGAGCCGGTAGCCGACGCTGACGACGACGATCCCGAGCGACCCGGCGAGTGCCGCGTTGCGGGCGTCGGCGCCGGCCGTCGGCCCGAGCGAGAAGCCCCCACCCGGGATGTCGAGGTACACGCCGCGCACCTCCGCGACCTCCGGCACCGTGATCCGCACGGGCACCTCCCGGCCGGGTGCACCCGCGACCCGCTCGACGGTGACGCCCTCGCGCTGCGGAGCGGGGACGAGCGCGGCCCGGGCCTCCCGCAGTTCCTCCAGGGACGCGGGGCCTCGCCGCTCCCCGCGCGCGGCGTAGAACGCCCGGCTCTCCGGGACGTGCCGCAGGAGTCCTGAGGGCACCAGCCCGTCCAGACCGACCTGCACGGGATCTCCTCGTCCGCCGGGACACCGGTGCCCGGACCTGCGCGTCAGTCCAGGGGAACGGGCCGGGCCACCCCGACCAGGGAGTCCAGCCGGCCGGCGTTGGCCGCGGCCAGCGGGCTGCGCACGACCTGGGTCAGCGCGAGCCCGGCGCGGGCCAGCAGCACCGCGTGGGTGCGCGGGGTGAAGTGCCAGATGTGCTCGGCCGGCTTGAGCGTCCACCAGCGGGTGCCCAGCAGGCGGGCGGGCAGCGACGAGACGTAGGGCGTGGAGAACAGGACGACGCCGTCGTCGGCCACCAGGGACCGCACCGTGCGCCAGAGGTCGAGCGGGTCGGGGACGTGCTCGACGGTGTCCCACGCGCAGACGACGTCGACGCCGGGCCGCAGCGGGGCCTCGGCGAGCTGGCCGCAGAAGACGTCGAGCCCGAGCGTCTCGCGGGCGTGCCGGGCGCCGGTGCGCGACAGCTCCACCCCGCTGGTCTCCCAGCCGGCCCGCCGGGCGGCGTCCAGGAACAGCCCGTAGCCGGCGCCGACCTCCAGCAGCCGGCCGCCGGGGCCGCGGCCGCGCACCCGGTCGAGCAGCGCGAGCCGACCGGCGGTCCAGGTGCGTTGCAGCAGCATCGCGGCGTCGAACCGCCGGGGCTCCTGGGCGGCGTCCCCGTAGACGCCGCCCTCGAAGTAGCCGACGTCGTCGTAGAGCCGCTGCAGGGCTGCCGGCGCCAGCCGCGGGCTGATGAAGACCAGGCCGCACCGGGGGCAGCGCACGACGCCGAAGGGGGCGAGGTCGTGCACGAGCCGGCCGCGCACACCGCACAGGCAGCAGTCGACCTCCTCGGTGTCCTCGGTCGTCCAGGTCACCGGGGCAGTCACGCGGTCAGCCTACGGAGCCGCCGGTGCCGCGCCCGGGACCCGTCCGCGCCGCGCCGACCGGCGCTCCGGCCACGCCGACGGCGTCCTCGGTCCGGCCCTCGCCGTGCTCGGGGTAGCGCTGGGCCAGCAGCGTGCTGATCCGCCGGCGGACGGCGTGGGACACCAGGCCGCCCCCGTCGGGGGTGCCGTCGGCGCCCAGCAGCTCGCCCGGGACGACGACGTAGCGGTCGGGCGCGGCCTCGGCCTGGGCGAGGAACGCCGCGCGGACCGCGCCGGCGTCGGCGTCGGCCGGGCCGGCGGTGACGGGGGAGTCGACCACCACGGTGAGGTCGGGCAGCAGGCCTCGGGTGGCCCACAGCGAGGTGCGGAAGATGCGGTCGGCGTCCAGGCCCTGCCCGGCGCCGTGGAAGGCGATCGAGGTGTCCACGTAGTGGTTGCACACCACGACCTCGCGGCGGCCGAGCGCCGGACGGATCACCGTGGCCACGTGCTCGGCGCGGTCGGCCGCGGCCAGCAGCGCCGCGGTGTAGGCGGCCACCGACCGGCCCTCGCCGTCGGTCACCGAGCGGTCGTCGGCCGGCTCGGGCGCCGGCGGGTACAGCAGCCGGCGCACCTGCCGGCCCAGCGCGGTGTCGCTCGGCTCGTGGGTGGCCACCACCGGGCGGCCGGCCTCGCGGAGCACCCGGGCGAGGTCGGCGGTGTAGCGGCGGGTGAGGTCGCGGTCGGCGCCCTCGACGACGACGAACAGCCCGATCCCGCTGGAGGAGGCCGAGAGGATGTCCGAGCTGCCCCACAGGAGGCGCAGCGTGTCCCGCGGGCGGGTGCGCGACCGGCCGCGCGGGGCCACCTGCCGCACGGCGTAGGCGCTGACCAGCAGGGCGATGACGCCGCCGATGAGCAGGGTCAGGCCGGGACCGCTCAGGGTCAGCAGCAGCTCGCCGAAGCGCAGGTCGTGCGTGCCGAGGAGGCCGGCCAGGCCGGGCCCGACGGCGACGGCGAGCAGCAGCACGATCCGCACCGAGGAGATGACGAAGGCGAACACCCGCCCGCGCAGCCGGTCCTCGACCTCGAAGCCGATCAGCGTGTAGCCGATGATCCACGAGACCCCGGCGAACAGGCCGACCAGGAAGGCCGCGCCGGTGGCCAGGACGAAGTCCTGCAGCACCGACATCGCCAGCAGGGCGACCCCGGCCAGGCCGATCGAGCGGGCGAACAGCGACCGCCGCGGCACGGTGGGCAGGATGCGCGGCCCGACCAGCATGCCCAGGGCCAGGCCGGTGAACACGACGCCGAAGACGACGCCGTACCCGGCCGTGCCGGCGTCCAGCGTGGCGATGTAGAGCTGGGCCACCCCGATGATCAGCCCGCCGGCCCCGAAGGCGCCGATGACGCCGACGTAGAGCGCCCGCATGAGCGGCTGGTTGCGCAGGAAGGACACGCCCTCGACGACGAGGGAGAAGACGTTGGTCGGCGCCTCGCGGTCGACCGCCGTGGGCGGGATGAGCGCCCGCGAGAGCAGCACGGTGGTGGCCGAGACCCCGAAGCTCGCCGCGTTGAACAGCAGCGCGACGACGATCGCCGTCCGCGCGTCCGAGGTGCCGCCGCTGCCGGGGAAGACCCGGCTGACCGTGGACAGCAGCGCGAACAGCAGCGCGGCGACCGGGACCGCGCCGTAGACGCTGAACAGCGAGACCTGGTTGGCGACGGCCAGCCGCTCCCGCGGCACGATCGCGACCCAGATCGCCTGCTTGGCCGGGTTGGTGAACAGCCCGACGGCCTCGACGAGGAACTGCGCGACGTAGAGCCAGGTGAGCTCGTAGGTCAGGCCGATCGACAGGTACAGGCCCAGCGCCAGCAGGTCCCCGACGACGACGGTGGTGCGCCGGTCGAGCCGGTCGGCCAGGGCGCCGGCGAGCGGGCCGAGGACGAGGTCGGGCAGCAGCCGGGTCAGGATGACGCCGGAGATGGCCGCGCCCTGCACGGCGGTCGACTCCTGGCTGGTCAGCTGCTGGGCCATCGCGGTGGTGGCCAGCAGACCCAGCCAGTCGCCCAGGCTGGAGACGGCGATGGCCGCCCACATGCGGCGGAACACCGGGATGCGCAGCAGCGCCAGCAACGCGTTCTCGTGCACCTGCCCGCCGGCCGACGACCTCGACGCGCCCGCCCCGGGGCTCGCCGCCTGTCGGTCGCTCACAGTCCTCGCCGTCCGGTCGTCGCGGTGGTGGCGAGCAGGGTACTGGCGGACGGTGCGCTCCGGGCGCTCCCGCGGCCCGGGCGGGGCGTCGGGTCAGCCGGCCGGGTGACCCCGCCGCTGCAGGGTCAGGGACACCGGGGCGGGGCTGGCCGGGTGCGGCGCGACCAGGCCCTGGTCGAGCCGGGCCTCGGTCAGCCGGCGCAGCTCGGCGTACGCCGCCGGGCCGAGCAGCGCGGTCAGCTCGGGGCCGTAGGTGAGCACCAGCGGCTCGGGGGAGACGTGCGCGGCGGGGGAGCCGGTGCACCACCAGTGCAGGTCCGCGCCGCCCGGGCCCCAGCCGCGCCGGTCGAACTCGCCGATGGTGCTCACCAGCACGGTGCTGCCGTCGGGTCGCTCGACCTCCTCCTGCTCGCGGCGCACGGGCAGCTGCCAGCAGACGTCGGGCTTGGTGGTCAGGGGGTGGAGGTCCTCGCGCAGGGCCATGCGGTGCAGCGCGCAGCCGGTGCCGCCGGGGAAGCCGGGCCGGTTGAGGAAGACGCAGGCGCCGTCGACCAGGCGCGTGCGCAGGGAGCGGACGCCGCCCTCCTTGGGGCCCTCGTCGTCGGCGGAGTCCTCCTCGGTCCAGGCGCCGCGCCCGACGGGGGCCAGCTGCCAGTCCTCGTCGTCGAGGTCGGCGACCGCGGCGGTCACCCGCATCAGGTCGTCCTCGTCGCTGAAGAATGCGCCGTGGCTGCAGCAGCCGTCGTCGGCCCGGCCGGGGACGACACCCGCGCAGCCGCGGCCGAACACGCAGGTCCAGGCCGAGGAGAGCCAGGTGAGGTCGGCCCGCACCCGGTGCCGCGGGTCGGCCGGGTCGGGGAACTCGACCCACTCGCGGGCGAAGTCGGGATCGACCTCGGGAGGCGTGTCGTCCACGGCCCCAGCCTAGAGAGGGGAGGCCCTCCCCCTCACGCCTCGCTCCGCTCGGCGCGAGCCTCCGGAGGGGGGCCGTGCAGACTGACCGCATGCGGCTCGGGGTGCTGGACGTCGGCTCGAACACCGTCCACCTGCTGGTGGTCGACGCCCACCGCGGTGGCCAACCGACCCCGCAGCACGACGACCGCTGGCTGCTGCGCCTCGCCGAGCACGTCGGGGACGACGACGTGCTGTCCAAGGAGGGCGAGAAGGCGCTGGTCAAGGCCGTGCGCAAGGCGTGCGAGAAGGCCGAGGAGATGGGGTGCGAGGAGGTGCTCGCGCTGGTCACCTCCGCCATCCGCGAGGCGCGCAACGGCATGGAGGTGCTCGAGCGGGTCCGCCGGCAGACCGGCGTCGAGCTGCAGGTGACCAGCGGGGAGGAGGAGGCCCGGCTGACCTTCCTCGCCGTGCGCCGGTGGTACGGCTGGAGCGCCGGCCGGCTGCTGGTGCTCGACATCGGCGGCGGTTCGCTCGAGCTGGCCGGCGGCACGGACGAGGACCCCGACGTCGCCCTGTCCGTGCCGCTGGGCGCCGGCCGCATGACCCGCCGCTTCCTGCCCGAGGCGGCCACCGGCGGCCGGCCCGACCTCGCCGCCCTCACCGCCCTGGGGGAGTACGCCGCCGACGTGCTCCGGCCCGCGGCCAGGAAGCTCCGGGGAGCCGGGCCGCCGGACCTGGTGGCCGCCACGAGCAAGACGTTCCGCACGCTGGCGCGGCTGACCGGCGCCGCGCCCTACTCGGCCGGGCTCCGGGTGCACCGGGAGCTCACCGGCGACGGCCTGGGGCAGCTGATCGGCTTCGTGTCGCGGATCGAGTCGCGCGCCCTGGCCGAGCTGCGCGGCGTGTCGCCCGACCGCGCGCACCAGATCCCCGCCGGCGCGGTCGTGGCGCGGTCCGCCATGCAGGCGCTGGATCTACCCTCCGTGCGGATCTGTCCGTGGGCGCTGCGGGAGGGGGTCATCCTCCGGCGACTCGACTCGTTGGGGGACGTGGGATGAGCCAGCCGCCCAGGGACCCCGGGCCCCGCCGGGACCCGGAGACCGGCGGTCGCCCGCTGGCCGACATCCTCCGCGAGGCCGGCATCGAGGCGCCGCGCAGCGTCCGGCGCCGGGGCCGCGGCGAGGACACCGGCGAGACCCCCATCCGGCAGCGCCGGCGCGACCCCGACACCGACGCCGGCCGGCCCAACCCCGGCCGGCGTGCCAGCGACACCGGCCGGGTCGCCGACACCGGACGCCTCTCCCACGACACCGGAGGGGTCCCCGGTGCCGGGCGGGTGTCCCGCGACACCGGACGGGTGTCCCGCGACACCGGACGGGTGGCCGGCGCCGGGCGCTCGTCCCGGGGCGTCCCCCCGCCCGCCGCGGCCGTGAAGGGGCCGGCCGAGCCGTCCACCGCGGCCATCCCGGGGCTGCGGCCCACCGGCGGCAAGCCCGGCGTCCCGGGTGCCGCCGGAGACGCCGCGCCGGCCACCGGCCCCATCCCGGTGACCCGGGCCGACCAGCCCGAGGTGCTCGAGGACGAGCCGCTCGGCACCCGCGAGGGCGTGGTCGCCTGGCTGCGCTTCGCCGGCGAGCTGGTCCTGGCCCTGGCCGCCGGGGTGGGCATCTACTTCCTGTCCACCGTGGTCTGGGAGCAGCTGCCCCAGGTCGCGGTCGTCCTCGCGCCGCTGGCGGTGACCGCGCTGGTCGCCGGGGTGGCCGCGTGGCGGCAGCGCGCCGGCCGGGAGCCCATGGGCCCGCGGCTGGTCGCCGTCCTCGTCTTCGCCGGCACGCTGCTCACCATCGCCCCGGCCGCCGGGCTGCTCGCCGCCGCCGGCTGAGGCGTCGGCGGCGGTTCCTCACTCGTCCTCGTCGTCCCCGTCGGTGGCGGCCTGCGCGAACTGCTCGACGATCGCCGCGCCGAAGGCGTCGAGGTCGTCGGGGTTGCGGCTGGTGACCAGGTTGCCGTCGACGACGACCTCCTCGTCGACCCACTTCGCACCGGCGTTGCGCAGGTCGGTCTGCAGCGAGGGCCACGACGTCATCCGCCGGCCGCGTACGACGTCGGCCTCGGCGAGCACCCACGGCGCGTGGCAGATCGCCGCCACCGGCTTGTCGGCGTCGAAGAACGCCTTCACGAAGGCGACCGCGTCGGCGTCGGCCCGCACGAAGTCGCCGTTGATGACGCCGCCGGGCAGGACCAGCGCGGCGTAGTCCTCGGGGTCGGCCGAGGCGACGGTCGTGTCGACCTGCTTCTGGTCGCCCTTGTCGATGTGCTGGTACATGGTGATGGTCCCGCTGTCCAGCGACACCAGCTCGGGCTCCGCTCCGGCCTCCTCCAGCGCCTGCCACGGCCGTTCGAGCTCCACCTGCTCGACGCCGTCGGTCGCGAGCACGGCCACCTTCATCCCGTCCAGTTCTCCTGCCATGCGGCGGCGGCTACCCGGGCCCGCGGGGTGGCACACGCCCGGCGCACTACGGTCCGACCGGGACCTCGACAGGCGGGAGCAGGGACATGAGCGAGCGGCGGGGCCTGGCGGTCCTGGGCGGCGGGAAGATGGGCGAGGCGCTGCTGGCCGGGCTGGTCCGGCGGTCCGGGCCCGAGGGCGTCGTCGTCTGCGAGAAGCACCCGGAGCGCGGGCAGGAGCTCGCGCAGCGGTACGGCGTCGAGGTCGTCGGCCTCGAGGAGGCCGCCGCCCGCTCGCGCGTGCTGCTGCTGGCGGTCAAGCCTCAGGACCTGCCGGCGCTGCTGCGCCTGCTCGCTCCCTCGGTCACCCCCGGGCACCTGGTGGTCAGCATCGCCGCGGGCGCGTCCACCGCCACCCTCGAGGCGGCCCTGCCGGCCGGGGTGCCGGTGGTGCGGGTCATGCCGAACACCCCCGCGCTGGTCGACGAGGGCATGAGCGTGCTGTCGGCCGGGGCCTCGGCCGGGGAGGCCGAGCTCGACGAGGCCGAGGCGCTGCTGTCGACGGTCGGCCGGGTGGCCCGCGTGCCCGAGCACCAGCAGGACGCGGTGACGGCGCTGTCGGGCAGCGGCCCGGCCTACTTCTTCTACCTGGTCGAGGCGATGGTCGACGCCGGCGTGCTGCTGGGCCTGCCGCGGGCGCTGACCACCGAGCTGGTGGTGCAGACCGCGCTGGGGTCAGCGGTGATGCTGCGCGAGTCCGGCCAGCACCCGGCCCAGTTGCGCGACGCGGTGAGCAGCCCCGGCGGGACGACGATGGCCGGCATCCGCGAGCTGGAGCGCCACTCCGTCCGGTCGGCGCTCATCTCGGCCATCGAGGCGGCCGCGCAGCGCTCGGTCGAGCTCGGCCGGGCCGACGGGAGCCGCTGACCGTAACCGCTACGACGCGGCCGAAGGGGGACGCTGCGTCACCGAGTCGACACAGCGCCTTGACGACGCGCCGATACGGCTGTGCAGCGTGTTGCCTACGTGTAGTTCTGCCCAGGACGGACCGTTCCGCCTGTCCGTTTCTTCCATCGCATCTGTCACGTCGGTCCCCCTACTCTCTGTATCAGCACGTGCGTGTCCCGTAGTCGGTGGGGAAGCCGACGCCCGACGCGTGCTAGGTCTGGAGACTGATCATGACCATGCCCCAGCGCACCCACGCCGCCTACGTCCGCCCGGCCGTCCCCGGCCCGCGCCCGATGGGCCGCCCGATCCCGGCCGCCACCATGGCCCGCCCCGTCGGCCCGCAGCACCCGGCCGCCGTCCCGGTCGGCCGCCCGGTCGTCCCGCAGCAGCGCGCCACGGTCACCTTCCTGACCGTCGCCGAGGTCGCCAGCATGATGCGCGTCTCCAAGATGACCGTGTACCGCCTCGTGCACGCCGGCGAGCTCGCCGCCGTCCGCGTCGGTCGCTCCTTCCGCGTCCCCGAGCGCGCCGTCCAGGACTACCTGCGCGACGCCTACACCGACATCGCCTGAGGTGAGGACCTCCCTGCCCCCACGCCTCGCTCCGCTCGGCGCGGGCCCCTGCAGGGAGCCACCTGATCCCCTCCGGTGGTGGGATCGACCCCGGCCGGGTTCCCGCGGCAGCGTCGCCGCGGGGGCGCCGGGTAGGCTCGGGCCCCGAGCGACACCCCGGCCCCGGCCGGAGCCGTCGCACACGAGCTGATCCACACTCGCGTGGCGCCCGGTTCCGCCCCTGCGGTCCGTGCCACGCGGCCACGACGTCGGGAGCAGGACATGGGTTCGGTCATCAAGAAGCGGCGCAAGCGGATGGCGAAGAAGAAGCACCGCAAGCTGCTCAAGAAGACCCGCGTGCAGCGTCGCAACAAGAAGTGAGCTGACGCTCGTGCCGCCTGCCGTCGTCCTGGTCACCGGTGTGAGCCGGTGGCTCGGCGGTGCGCTGGCGGCCGAGCTGGCTCGCGACCCCGCCATCGGGCGGGTCATCGGGGTGGACACCGTCCCCCCGTCGGCCGAGCTGCTCCGCCGCCTCGGTCGCACCGAGTTCGTCCGCGCCGACATCCGCAACCCGCTGATCGGCAAGGTCATCAGCACGGCGGGTGTCGACACCGTCGTGCACATGAACATCAGCTCCACCCCGGCCGGGTCCGGCGGGCGGGGGCCGATGAAGGAGCTCAACGTCATCGGGACGATGCAGCTCCTCGCCGCCTGCCAGCGCGCGCCGTCGGTGCGCCGGCTGGTGCTCAAGTCGACCAGCGCCGTCTACGGCGCCTCACCGCGCGACCCCGCCGTCTTCACCGAGGCCATGCAGGCCCGCCGGGTGCCGGCGGGCGGGTTCGCCAAGGACAGCCTCGACATCGAGGGCTACGCGCGGTCGTTCTCGCGCCGCCGTCCCGACGTCGGGGTCGCCGTCCTGCGGTTCACCAACTTCATCGGCCCGCGGATCGACTCGGTGCTCACCGGCTTCCTGCGCATGCCGGTCGTCCCGACCGCCCTCGGCTACGACGCCCGCGTGCAGCTGCTGCACGAGGACGACGCGCTGGGCGTGCTCACCCGGGCCACCACCGGCGAGTTCGCGGGCACGGTCAACGTCGGGGGAGAGGGCACGTTGCTGCTGTCGCAGGTCATCCGCCGGCTCGGCCGGCTGCAGCTGCCGGTGCCCTCGCCCGCGCTGGGCTCGCTGGGCCGGCTCACCCGCCGGTTCGGCTTCGTCGACTACTCCCCGGAGCAGATGCGCTTCCTCAACTTCGGCCGCGTCGTCGACACGACCGTGCTGCGCACCGAGTTCGGCTACACCCCCCGGTACAGCACGGAGGCCGCGCTGGACGACTACGCACGCACCGTGCCGCCCGTCGTCCCCAAGGACCTGGTCGGTGAGGTCACGACGCAGGCCGAAGCGCTGGTGGCGCGCGCCGGCGCGCTCTCCTCGTCGGTCGGCAGCGCGGTGCACGGCCGGCTGCGGCCGGCGCCGGCGTCCCCCGGCCTGCGGGCGGTGCGCGATGCCTGAGGCGCGCGTCATCCCGCTGCGGCCCGACGACGAGCAGTCGCACGTCCCGTCGGCGTCGGACCCGACCTGGGACGAGCAGGTGGTCGGCGGCCTGGAGTTCCTCCGCCGCCGGATGACCGGCGAGTACGGGACCGATGAGTTCGGCTTCGACCCCGACCTCACCGACCACGTGCTGCTGCCGCTGCTGCGGCCGCTGTTCCGCCGCTGGTTCCGGGTGGAGACCCACGGCGTCGAGAACGTGCCCGCGGACGGCGGGGCGCTGGTCGTGGCCAACCACTCCGGCACGATCCCGGTCGACGCCCTCATGGCCACCGTGGCGCTGCACGACGACCACCCCGCGCAGCGGCGGTTCCGGCTGCTCGGCGCCGACCTGGTCTTCGACCTGCCCGCGGTCGGCTCCCTGGCCCGCAAGTTCGGCGCCACGCTGGCCTGCACCGAGGACGCCGAGCGGCTGCTGACCGGCGGGGAGCTGGTCGGCGTGTTCCCCGAGGGGTTCAAGGGGATCGGCAAGCCGTTCCGCGACCGGTACACCCTGCAGCGCTTCGGCCGCGGGGGTTTCGTCACAGCCGCCCTGCGCACCGGCAAGCCGATCGTCCCCTGCGCCATCGTGGGCGCCGAGGAGATCTACCCGATGGTCGGCAACGCCAAGACCGTCGCCCGGCTCTTCGGCCTGCCCTACTTCCCGATCACGCCGACGTTCCCGGCGCTCGGCCCGCTCGGGCTCGTGCCGCTGCCGTCGAAGTGGCTGATCGCCTTCGGCCGCCCGATCGAGACGGCGTCCTACGGGCCCGCCGCCGCCGAGGACCCGATGCTGGTCTTCAACCTCACCGACCAGGTGCGCGAGACCATCCAGCAGTCGATCTACCAGCTGCTCCTGCAGCGCACCTCCGTGTTCTCCTGACGGCCGGTCACCTCCTGACGGTCGTGCACCCAGCCGGGCCCTCAGGGGCGTCGAGACGCCGGTGTGTGCACACAGCGCGGTCCGGTGCGTCCGCGCACCGCAGTGTGTGCACACACCGGGGCGCGACCGGCCGGCCGACGGATCAGATCAGCCGGCGGCGGCGGTAGGCGATCGTGCCGCCGACGACGCCGCCGGTGAGCGCCGCGGCCGCGACGGTGGGGACGCCGATCCGCGCCGCCTTGCGGCCGGTGCGGAAATCACGGATCGTCCACCCCCGCGAGCGGGCGACGGCGCGCAGTTCGCTGTCGGGGTTCACCGCCACGGCGGTCCCGGTGAGGGTGAGCATCGGCAGGTCGTTGGCCGAGTCGCTGTAGGCGGTGCACCGGGAGAGGTCCAGGCCCTCCCGCTCGGCCAGTGCCCGCACCGCCTCGGCCTTGGCCTCACCGTGCATGAGCTCGCCGACGAGCCGGCCGGTGTAGCAGCCGTCGACCACCTCGGACACCGTGCCGAGGGCTCCCGTGAGGCCGAGCCGGTGGGCGATGATCCGCGCCAGCTCGACCGGTGTGGCGGTCACCAGCCACACCCGCTGCCCGGCGTCGAGGTGCTGCTGGGCGAGGTTGCGCGTGCCCGACCAGATCCGGTCGGCCATGAGCTCGTCGTAGATCTCCTCGCCGGCCTGCACGATCCCGGCGACCTCGCGGCCGGTGACGAAGGCCAGCGCGCTCTCGCGGATGGTGTGCATGTCGCCGGCGCTCTCGTTGCCGGCGACGCGGAACTTGGCCTGCTGCCACACGAAGCGCTTCAGGTCGCGCGAGGTCAGGTACTTGCGCGAGGCCAGGCCGCGGGCGAACCAGAACAGCGAGGCGCCCATCATCATCGTGTTGTCGACGTCGAAGAACGCGGCCGCGGTCCGGTCGACGACGACGGCCGGGACGGGCTCGACCTCCGCAGCGGCCGCGGACGCCGCACCGGCGACGTGCGCCCGGGTCTCCTCGTCCGGCACGACCTCGGCAGCCCGCCCGCGGCGGCTCCGGAACGGCAGTCCCGGCACCGGGCACCTCCCTGCTCTCCCCCGGCCGCCCGGAGGCGGCACCCCGCGACCCTAGCCGGGCCCGGGTGGCCGGGCCCGGCTAGGTGCTCAGCACACCAGCGGTGGGAGGCAGACGGGCAGCGGCGTGTCCAGGACCGGCCCGGACGGTCCGCCGGGAGCCGGTGTCGGCGAGCTCGGGGAGCTGCCGGTCCCGTCGGCCGGCGGCCCCGACGGGTCGGGCTGCTCGCCCCCGGGCACGGCAGGGGACGACGTCTGCGCGGGCGTGCTCCCGCCCGTGGGCGCCGCGGAGGAGTCCGCACCACCGTCGCCGGAGGGGGCGGCCGAGGTGGGCGCCGAGGCGTCGGAACCCGGCGTCGGGCCGGCCGCACCCGAGGGCTGGTCGGTCGTCGGGGGAGCCGGGTCGGGAGTGCCGGCGGAGGGGGGAGCCGGGCTCGGCGGCGGTGTCCCGGCGGTCCCGCAGGAGGGGGCCGGTCGCGGGCCGAGCTCGTCGTTGCCCGCCGTCGCCGGGCCCGTGGGGCACTCGAGCACCGCCTGCAGGTCGCCGGCGCGGGCACCGACCTCGGTGACCAGGCCGAGCGAGTGGCCGGCCGCGGTGCCGGTGTCGCCGGGCAGCGCCGGCTGCAGCTCGGACAGGCCCGAGCGCTGCTCCTGCGCCCAGCCGCTGAGCACCGTCAGCGTCGCGGCGTCACCGGCGTCGACCGCGCGGGAGAACACGAGGGCGGCGCCCTCCTCGGTCTGCGCGTCCATGGTCGCCAGCGTGTCGCGCACCAGGTCCGCCGGTGGCGTCCCGGGAGGGCCGTCGACCAGCTCGTCGAGCTCCTGCAGCCGGGTGCTCGCGAACCCCAGCAGGGTCAGCCCGCGCTCGTCGCCGGCCAGGGCCAGCCGGGTCTGCTCGGTGCCGCGCTTGAGCCCGTAGAGCGCGTCGCCGGGCTGGGCGTCGGTCGCCAGCGCGACGAGCGCGCCCAGCGCGGTGACGGTCAGGGCGGCACCGGCCAGGCCGGCGGTCAGCCGTGCCCGCCAGAGCCGCGCCGGACCGCGCGGGGTGAGCCACCGCAGGCGCCGCGGCGCCGGCTCCGGGGACCGGACGGCGGCCATCGCGACCAGCCGGGCGCGGGTGGCCGCGCGGAACCCGGAGGCCGGCTCGTCGTCGAGGTCGGCGGCGAGCGCGCGCAGGCGGGCCTCCAGAGCCGCCTCCCGGTCGGGCACGGGCGCGCGGTGCGAGCCGCCCGCGCCGCCGTGCTTGGGGCTCACCGTGGTCCTCCGGTCGGTCGGGTGTGCGGTCGACCGGAGCAACGAGGCCGCTCAGGGCCCGTTACGGCGTACCGGGAGGTAACAACGCGGGAGGTGACAACGCGGCGGCTGCCGGAGTGGGTGGCGCACGTCACCACAGCCCCTCCGGCAGCAGGCCGGCCAGCCGCCGCACCGCCCGGTGCTGCAGCGCCTTGACCGCGCCGTCCTTCTTGCCCATGACGGCGGCCGTCTCGGACACCGACAGTCCCTGCAGGAAGCGCAGCGAGATGCACTCCTGCTGCTCGCCGCCCAGCTGGCGGATGCAGGCCAGCAGCTGCTCGTTGGTCAGGCGCGCGATCACGGCGTCCTCGGGGCCGTCGGTGGCGCGGTCGGCGTCGCGCATGTCCGCGGTGGTGACCTCGAGCCGGAAGCGGCCGCTCTTCACGTGGTCGCGGATGAGGTTGCGCGCGATCGTCACCAGCCACGCCCCGACGTCGCGGCCCTGGAACGACAGCGAGTCGATGCCGCGCAGCGCCCGCACGAAGGTCTCGCTGGTGAAGTCCTCGGCCTGCGCGCGGTCGCCCACCCGGTGCAGCACGTAGCGGTGGACCAGGGTCACGTAGTGGTCGTAGAGCCGGCCGAAGGCCTCGGCGTCGCCGGCCTGGGTGCTGCGGACGAGCTCCCAGACGTCGACCCGGTCGGCGGGTCGCTCCTCCCCGTGGGCGGCCGCCTCCCCGGCGGCCGCGCCGTCCTGGTCCGCGCCCTCCCGGGGCAGCTCGGCGACCACGTTCGGCTCGCGGGTGCCCGGACCGGCACCCGGCCGCGTGACCAGGGGGTCGGCGTCGACGTCCTCCTCGGGAGCGCCGTCCGGTGCGGCGGTGCTCTCCACGTCGTGGTGGGGGAGCGGTGCGGGGCGCGGGCTGGGCCGCCGGGCCGGGACGGCGGGCGACCGCGCGTCCACCGGGCGCGACTGCGGCATGCGGGCGTCGTCCTCCTCGTCGGCCCGCCGAGCCGCGGCGGCTCGCCCGACGGGGGTCTCGCAGCCCGACGGGTGCCTGCGGCGCTGCGTGTCTTCTCCCATGGTGACGCCATCGTCGCTCCGCGTCCACATCGGCCGGTGGAGACCACCTCCACGTCCCCGTGCCCGAGGTCGGGGGTCCGACGCCGTCGCCCTCCCCACCCGCTGCGGGGGTGGCGACGTCGACGGCCTCCCGCCGGCCCTGCCACACTCGCCCACCGGCGAGGTCGGCCGAGCGAGCCGGCCGCGTGGACCGGCCCCGCCCGAGGACGCCGTCACCGACGGGAGCGCACCGTGACCACCGATCCCCCCGTGCGGCTGGAGCTGCTCACCCGCGCCGGGTGCCACCTGTGCGCGACCGCCCGGGAGACGGTCACCCGGGTCGCCGCCGAGGCCGGCGTGACCAGTCGCGAGGTCGACGTCGACACCGACCCGGAGCTCCGGGCCGAGTACGGCGACCGGGTGCCGGTGGTGCTGCTCGACGGCCGCGAGCACTCGTACTTCACCGTGGACGTGCCCCGCCTGCGCCGGGACCTGGGACTCCGCTAGACGCCCCCGTGCAGGGGCTCGCCGCGAGTTCGCGAGATGGGGGGGCGAGGGGGTCCTTGTTATGGTGTCGGACACAGGCAGGACCCGTCCGTGCTGGCCCGGGACCCGGTGAGGTCACCGGGACTTTGTTCCTGCGTTCACAAGCGGCTACCGTGGCAGACACCGGGCGGCGCTCCGTCCGGATCCCCGATGCCGTCCACCCCCCTCGGCTCCCGCCGTCGCCCGGGTGCGACCACTGTGGAGTAGGCCCGTGATGCAGCCGCGGCCCCGGATCCCGGAGGCCACCGTCGCCCGCCTGGCCGTGTACCTGCGGGTGCTCACCGGGCTCGCCGACGGCGGTCGCGGCACCGTCTCCTCCGGTGAGCTCGCCTCGGCGGCCGGCGTCAACCCGGCGGGGCTGCGCAAGGACCTCTCGCACCTCGGCCCCTGCGGCACCCGCGGCGTCGGCTACGAGGTGGCCACCCTGCGCGACCGGATCGCCGGTGTGCTCGGGATGGAGACGGCGCACGCCTGCGTCCTCGTCGGTCTGGGCAACCTCGGCTCGGCGCTGGCCGGCTACGGCGGCTTCGGCAGCCGCGGCTTCGAGTTCGTCGGCCTGTTCGACGCCTCGCCGGCCCGGGTGGGCCAGCAGGTCGGCGGCCGGCCGGTCCGGCCCATCGAGGAGCTCGACGAGGTCGTCGCCGCCACCCGGGCGACGATCGGGGTCATCGCGACACCGGCCGAGGTGGCCCAGCAGGTCTGCGACCGGCTGACCGCGGCCGGGGTGAGGAGCATCTTGAACTTCGCGCCCGTGGCGCTCACCGCCCCCGCGGAGGTCGACGTGCGCCAGGTCGACCTCTCCGTGGAGCTGCAGGTCCTCGCCTTCCTCGACAAGCAGCGCGGGCCCGCGGCTGCCTCCTCCGCGGTCCTCGCCGGGGGGATGGCATGAGCCTGCTCGCCGTCGGCATCAGCCACCAGACCGCGCCGGTCGCCCTGCTCGAGCAGTTCGCGATGTCGCGCGACGACCAGGTCAAGGCGCTGCACGAGCTGGTCGAGAGCGACCACGTCAGCGAGTCGCTCGTGCTGGCCACCTGCAACCGGGTCGAGGTCTTCGCCGAGGTCGACCGCTTCCACGGCGGCGTCGCCGAGGTCAGCCGCGTGCTGGCCCGCCAGGCCGGCGCCACGGTCGAGGAGCTCTCGCCCTACGTCACCGTCCACTACGAGGACCAGGCCGTCGCCCACCTGTTCACCGTCGCCGCGGGCCTGGACTCGATGGTGGTCGGCGAGACCCAGGTGCTCGGCCAGCTGCGCGCCGCCTACGCCCTCGCCCAGGAGGAGGGCACGGTCGGCCGTGAGCTGCACCCGGTCGCCCAGCACGCCCTGCGCGTGGGCAAGCGCGTGCACGCCGAGACCGGCATCGACCGCGCCGGCGCCAACCTGGTGACCGTCTCGCTCGACCACGCCGAGGCCCGCGTCGGCCCGCTGGCCGGCCGGCCGACGCTCGTGGTCGGCGCCGGGTCGATGGGCGCGCTGGCGGCCACCACGCTGTCCCGCCGCGGCGCGCTGGTCACGGTCGCCAGCCGGTCGCCGGAGTCGGCCGCGCGGCTGGCCGCCGCCGTGGACGGCGACACCGCCGAGCTGGCCGACCTGCCGCGGGCGATCGCCGCCGCCGACGTGCTGGTCACCTGCACCGGCGCCACCGGCCTGGTCGTGAGCACCGACGCCGTCGCCACCGCGATGGCCGGGCGGACCGGCCGGCCGCTGGCCGTCGTCGACCTGGCGCTGCCCCGCGACGTCGACCCCGGCGTCGCCGCGCTGCCCGGCGTCCACGTCGTCGACCTGGCCCTGCTGCAGGGGGAGCGCTCGGCCGCCGGCGGTGACCCGGTCGCCGGGCCCGTGGGTGCCGACGACGTCTCCGCCGCGCACGTGCTGATCGAGGCCGAGACCGCGCTGCTGCGCGCCGAGCGGCAGGCCGCCGCCGTCGCGCCCACCGTGTCGGCGCTGCGCAGCCAGGCCGCCGAGGTCGTCGACGCCGAGCTGCTGCGGCTGTCCACCCGCCTGCCCGACCTCGACGCCCGCGCCCGCAACGAGATCGCCCGCACCGTGCGCCGCGTCGTCGACAAGCTGCTGCACGAGCCGACGGTGCGGGTCAAGGAGCTGGCCAGCACCCCGGGCGGTGTCGACTACGCCGACGCGCTACGCGCCCTGTTCGGGCTGGGCATCGACGCCGAGGTCCCCACCGACGGCACGCGGCTGGCCGAGGCGGTCACCGTCGACCCCGACGAGCTGCGCCCCGGCGGTGCGGCATGACCCTCACCGCCACGGGCACGCTGCGGCTGGGCACCCGCGCCAGCCAGCTGGCCCGCACCCAGTCGCAGACGGTCGCCGACGCCATCACCGCGGCCAGCGGCGTGCCGGTCGAGCTGGTGCACATCAGCACCGAGGGCGACCGCTCGGCCGCGGCCATCGCCCAGCTCGGCGGCACCGGTGTCTTCGTCACCGCGATCCGCCGCGCGCTGCTCGAGGGCACCGTCGACGTCGCCGTGCACAGCTACAAGGACCTCCCGACCGCGCCCGAGCCGGGCCTGGCGCTGGCCGCCGTCCCCCCGCGGGAGGACCCGCGCGACGCCCTCGTCGCCCGCGACGGGCTGACCCTGGGCGGGCTGCCCGTCGGCGCCCGCGTCGGCACCGGCGCCCCGCGCCGGGTCGCCCAGCTGCGCGCCCTCGGCCTGGGCCTGGAGGTCGTGCCGATCCGCGGCAACGTCGACACCCGGATGGCGCGCGTCGTCCCCGGCGACCTCGACGCCGTCGTGCTGGCCCGCGCGGGCCTGGCCCGCCTCGGCCGGCTCGACGCGGTCACCGAGACCCTCGACCCGCTGCAGGTGCTGCCCGCGCCGGCGCAGGGCGCGCTGGCCGTCGAGTGCCGGGCCGACGACGCGCGCACGCGCGAGCTGCTCGCTCCGCTCGACGACGCCGGCACCCGCGCCTGCGTGGTGGCCGAGCGGGCCACGCTGACCGCCCTCGAGGCCGGCTGCAGCGCTCCCGTCGCGGCGTACGCCGAGCTCGCCGAGGGCGACGACGGCTTGGAGCTGTGGCTGCGCGCCTCGGTCACCGCGATCGACGGCAGCGACGGCGTCCGCGACTCCGTCACCGGCCCGGTCGCCGACGCCGATCGGCTGGGCCGTGCCCTGGCCGCCGAGCTGCTCGACCGCGGCGCCGCCGAGCTCGTGGCGGCGTCCCGGTGACCCCCTCCGCCGGGCAGCCCGCCCCGGCGCCCACGACCCCCGCACACGCCCTCCCGGGGGCCACGACACACACAAGGACCAGGAGCTCGCGATGACGCGCTTCCGCAAGACCCCAGGCCGCGTCGTCTTCGTCGGCGCCGGCCCCGGCGACCCCGGCATGCTGACCGCCCGGGCCACGGCCGCACTGGCCGAGGCCACGGTGGTGCAGGTCGACCCCGACGTCCCCGCCGCCGTGCAGGACGCCGTCCGCGACGGCCGCCCCGGCCTCGAGCTCACCGCGGTCAGCGGCGAGCCGGCCGAGGTCGCCAAGGCCGCCGTCGCCGCGGCCAAGGGCGGCGAGGTCGTCGTCCGGCTCGTCGCCGGCGACCCGTTCACCTCCGACGCCGCGGTTAGGGAGGTGCTCGCCGTCGGCCGCACCTCGGTGCCCTTCGACGTCGTCCCCGGCGTCGCGCCGGCGACCGCCGTCCCGGCCTTCGCCGGCGTCGCCCTGGGCGGCACCTCGCTGACCGCCGACCTGCGCGCCGGCGACGTCGACCTGCCGGCGCTGGCCGGTGCGGCCGGCGCGCTCGGCGCCCCGATCGTGCTGCAGGGCGCGGTCGAGGAGCTGCCCGACGCCGCCGCGCGGCTGGTCGAGGGCGGCCTGTCCGGCAGCACCCCGGTGGTCGTCACCAGCGGCGGCTCGGGCACCGGCCAGCGCAGCGTCGTGGCCAAGCTGTCGGCCGTCGCCGAGAAGACCGCCGGGCTCGACCCGTTCACCGGCCCGGTCGTGGCCACCGTGGGCTCGGCCGTCGACAAGCGCGGCAAGCTCTCCTGGTGGGAGAGCCGGCCGCTGTTCGGCTGGCGCGTCCTCGTGCCGCGCACCAAGGACCAGGCCGGCGAGATGAGCGACCGGCTGCGGGCCTACGGCGCGGTGCCGGTCGAGGTGCCGACGATCGCCGTGGAGCCGCCGCGCAGCGCCGCCCAGATGGACCGCGCCGTCAAGGGCCTGGTCACCGGCCGCTACGGGTGGATCGTGTTCACCTCGGCCAACGCGGTGAAGGCCGTCCGCGAGAAGTTCGCCGAGCTGGGCCTCGACGCCCGCGCGTTCGCCGGCGTCAAGGTCGCCTGCGTGGGCGAGCAGACCGCCGAGTCGGTGCGCGCGTTCGGCATCGTGCCGGAGCTGGTGCCCACCGGGCAGCAGTCCAGCGAGGGCCTGCTGGCCGACTTCCCCGACTACGACGACGTCCTCGACCCGATCAACCGGGTGCTGCTGCCGCGCGCCGACATCGCCACCGAGACCCTCGCCGCGGGCCTGCAGGAGCGCGGCTGGGAGATCGACGACGTGACCGCCTACCGCACCGTGCGGGCCGCCCCGCCGCCGGCGCCGGTGCGCGAGGCCATCAAGGGCGGCGGCTTCGACGCGGTGTGCTTCACCTCGTCGAGCACCGTGCGCAACCTGGTCGGCATCGCCGGCAAGCCGCACGCCAAGACCGTCGTCGCGGTGATCGGCCCCGCCACCGCCGCCACCGCGCAGGAGTTCGGCCTGCGCGTGGACGTGCAGCCCGAGACCGCCGCGGTCGGCCCGCTGGTCGACGCGCTGGCCGAGTTCGCCGAGGCCCGGCGGGCGGAGGCCGGGGAGTGACCGCCGCGCAGGGTGGGGCGAACCCGGGCTTCGCACGCGGGCGCCGCCTGCGGTCGACCCCCGCGCTGCGCCGGCTCACCGCGCAGACCCGGGTGGCCCCGGCCGACCTCGTGCTGCCGGTCTTCGTCAAGGAGGGCATCGACGAGCCGGTCGCCATCGGCTCGATGCCCGGCGTCGTCCAGCACACGGTCGACTCGCTGCGCAAGGCCGCGCACGAGGCCGCCGAGGCCGGCATCGGCGGGCTGGTCCTCTTCGGCATCCCGGCGGAGAAGGACGAGGTCGGCTCGCAGGCCGACGCCGCCGACGGCATCGTCAACGTCGCGCTGCGCGAGCTGCGGGCCGACCTCGGCGACGAGCTGGTGCTGATGGCCGACCTGTGCCTGTGCGAGTACACCTCGCACGGGCACTGCGGCCTGATCACCCCGTCCGGCGTCGTCGACAACGACCCGACGCTGGACCGCTACGCCGCCGTGGCGATCGCGCAGGCGCGGGCCGGTGCCCACGTCATCGCCCCCAGCGGGATGATGGACGGGCAGGTGGCGGCCATCCGCCGCGCGCTGGACTCGAGCGCCTTTCCCGAGACGCCGATCCTCGCCTACGCCGCCAAGTACGCCTCGGGCTTCTACGGGCCCTTCCGCGAGGCGGCCGAGGGCGCGCCGCAGTTCGGCGACCGCTCGACCTACCAGATGGACCCGCCCAACGCCGACGAGGCGCTGCGCGAGGTGGCCCAGGACCTCGCCGAGGGCGCCGACGCGGTCATGGTCAAGCCCGCGCTGCCCTACCTCGACATCGTCGCCCGGGTCGCCGACGCCGTCGACGTCCCGGTCAGCGCCTACCAGGTCAGCGGCGAGTACGCGATGGTCGAGGCGGCCGCCCGCAACGGCTGGATCGACCGCGAGCGGGCCATCCTGGAGACGCTGACCGCCATCCGGCGGGCCGGTGCCGGCCAGGTGCTCACCTACTGGGCGGTCGAGGCCGCGCGCCTGCTGCGCCGGTGACCAGCAGCTGATGTCCTACGTCGAGCCCGGGGGCTCCTGGCGGCCGTTCCTGCTGGCCGCCGGGGTCCTCGGGCTCCTCGCCGTCCTGGACGCCGTCCTCCCCGGGCCCGGCGTGCCGCCGCTGGTGTGGCTGCTCGCCGCGGTCGCCGTGCTCGGCGTCGCCGCCTCGGTCTGCTCGGCCGCCCGCCGCGTCTGGACCGTGCGGGTCGACCCGCGGGGCCCCGACGGCGCGCTCTCGGTGGGCCGCGAGCGGGTGCCGCTGGCCGACGTCGACGCCGCGCACCTGCGCGCCGTCCGCGACGGGACGGCGGGCGTGGACGCCGGCGCCCCCGTGCTCGGCGGCGGCTGGTCGGTGCCGCGCGGCCGCACCGGGCTGCCGCTGCGGCTGACCGACGGGCGCACCGTGCTCGTGCCCACCCGCGACCCCGCCGCGCTGGGCGCGGCCCTGCTCGGGTCGGTGCCGGGGAGCCCGACGTCACAGGTCGCCGACCCCGACACCCCCGGCAGCCGCTCCGGGCCGAGGGGGACACTGGGGCCGTGACCTCGCTGGACACCGCTCGGTACGACTACTCGGCGCCCGTCTCGGCCGACCTGTTCGCCCGCGGGCAGCAGGTCATCCCCGGCGGCGTGAACTCCCCGGTCCGCGCCTTCCGGGCCGTGGGCGGCACCCCGCGCTTCATGGCGCAGGCTCAGGGCCCCTACCTCACCGACGCCGACGGGCGCCGCTACGTGGACCTCGTCGCCTCGTGGGGGCCGATGATCCTCGGCCACGCCCACCCGGCCGTCGTCGAGGCGGTGACCGCGGCCGCCCGCCGCGGGCTGTCCTTCGGCGCGCCCACCGAGGGCGAGCTGGAGCTGGCCGAGGAGATCATCGCCCGGATGCGCCCGGTGGAGCGGGTCCGGCTGGTCAACTCCGGCACCGAGGCGGTGCTCTCCGCGGTGCGGCTGGCCCGCGGCGCCACCGGCCGGCCCCTGGTGGTCAAGTTCGCCGGCTGCTACCACGGCCACGTCGACGCGCTGCTGGCCTCGGCCGGCTCCGGCGTCGCCACGCTCGGCCTGCCCGACACCCCGGGCGTCACCACCGGCGCGGCCGCCGACACCATCGTGCTGCCCTACAACGACGTCGCCGCGGTCGAGCAGGTCTTCGCCGAGCGCGGCGCCGACATCGCCGTCGTGGTGAGCGAGGCCGCGCCGGGCAACATGGGCGTCGTCCCGCCGCTGGACGGCTTCAACGGCCACCTGCGGCGGATCACCGCCGCGCACGGCGCGCTGCTGCTGCTCGACGAGGTCATGACCGGCTTCCGGGTGTCGCGCTCGGGCTGGTACGGCCTCGACCCCGTCGACGCCGACCTGTTCACCTTCGGCAAGGTCATGGGCGGCGGGCTGCCGGCCGCGGCCTTCGGCGGCCGGGCCGACCTCATGGACCACCTCGCCCCGACCGGGCCGGTGTACCAGGCCGGCACGCTGTCGGGGAACCCGGTCGCCGTCGCCGCCGGCCTGACCACGCTGCGGCACTGCACCGAGGAGGTCTACGCCCGCTGCGACGAGGCGGCCGTCGTCCTGCGCGGCGCGACCAGCGCGGCGCTGTTCGCCGCCGGCGTCCCCCACCGGGTGCAGCAGGCCGGCTCCATGTTCTCGGTGTTCTTCGTGCCCGACGAGCGCCAGGTGCGCGACTACGAGGACGCCCGCACCCAGGACACCGCCGCGCACCGCGCCTTCTTCCACGAGATGCTCGCCCGCGGGGTGTACCTGCCGCCCTCGGCCTTCGAGTCCTGGTTCGTCAGCGCCGCGCTCGACGACGAGGCCGTGGAGCGGGTGCTCGCGGCGCTGCCGGCCGCCGCCCGCGCGGCCGCGGCCGCCGACCCGGCCGACGCGCCGCCCGCCGAGGTCGCCAAGGACGCCCAGGAGCTGCAGCCCTGATGGAGACGACCGTCGTCCACCTGCTCCGGCACGGGGAGGTGCACAACCCCCGGGGTGTCCTCTACGGGCGGCTGCCCGGCTACCGGCTGTCCGCGGCAGGCGAGGAGATGGCCCGGACGGCGGCGGAGTGGTTCACCGGCCGCGGCGTCACGCACCTGGTGTCCAGCCCGCTCGAGCGCGCCCAGCAGACCGCGGCGCCCCTCGCCGAGCGCCTGGACCTGCCGGTGGCGGTCGACGAGCGGCTGATCGAGGCCGGCAACGCCTTCGAGGGGCTGCGGGTCGGTGTCGGCGACGGCGCGCTGCGCTCGCCACAGCACTGGTGGAAGCTGCGCAACCCGCTGCGGCCGTCGTGGGGCGAGCCCTACGTCGAGATCGCCGCGCGGATGCTGGCCGCCGTCGAGGCCGCCCGCGACGCCGCACGCGGCAGCGCCGCCGTCTGCGTCAGCCACCAGCTGCCCATCTGGACGCTGCGGCTGCACCTGGAGGGCCGCCGCTACGCCCACGACCCGCGCCGCCGGCAGTGCGGGCTGGCCAGCGTCACCTCGGTGACCTACGACGGCGACCGGGTCGCCGGCGTCAGCTACGCCGAGCCCGCCGGGGCCACCGACCCCGACGCGGTACCGGGCGCATGACCACCCCGCGGAGACGTGCCCTGCTCGCCGCGACCGCGACGCTCGCCGTCCTCACCGGCTGCTCCACCGGGGAGGGCCAGGTCGACGTCACCAACGGCGGGGAGTTCCGCTTCGTCGCGGGCACGCCCGCCGGGGAGGTCATCCCGGCGGCCGAGCGGGCCGCGGCGCCGGACTTCGGCGGCACCCTGCTCGGCGGCGGGGACTGGACCTCCGACGCGCTGGCGGGAGAGGTCGCCGTCCTCAACTTCTGGGGCTCCTGGTGCCCGCCCTGCCGGGTGGAGACGCCGCGGTTCCAGGAGGTCTACGCCGACGTCCGCGACCGGGGCGTGTCCTTCCTCGGGCTCGACGTCAAGGAGGCCGACGAGCAGTTCGCCCAGGCGTTCGTCGACAGCCAGGGCATCGAGTTCCCCTCGCTCTACGACCCCGCCGGCGAGGTGGCCCTGGCGTTCCGGGACTACCCGGCCACCGCGATCCCGTCCACCATCGTGCTGGACCGTGACGGCCGGGTGGCCGCCGTCTACACCGGCGAGGTCGCCCAGGACGACCTGCGCGCGGTGATCGACCGGCTGCTCGGCGAGGAGGCCTGAGGTGGGGCAGGAGTTCGCCGCGCTCGTCACCGACGGCCCGCTGCTCGTCGCCGCCGCCGTCGCCGCCCTCGTCGGGCTGGTCAGCTTCGCCTCGCCCTGCGTGCTGCCGCTGGTGCCGGGCTACCTCTCCTACGTCACCGGCCTGGTCGGCAGCGGTGTGCGCACCGCCGCTCCCGTGCCCGCCGGGGAGGGCGCCACCGCCACCGCCGTCCGCACCGACGAGCGCTCCCCGCGCGGGCGCATGGTGCTCGGCGCGGTGCTGTTCGTCCTCGGCTTCACCGCGGTGTTCGTGACCGTCGGCACCGCCCTGGGCGGGCTGGGCCGCCTGCTGGTGCAGTACGACGACGTCATCACCCGGGTGATGGGCGTCGTCGTCATCGTCGTGGGCCTGGCCTTCCTCGGCCGGCTGCCGTTCCTGCAGCGCACCCGGCGGCTGTCGGTCCGGCCGGTGGCCGGGCTGGCCGGGGCGCCGCTGCTCGGCGTGGTCTTCGGGCTGGGCTGGACGCCGTGCCTGGGCCCGACGCTGTCGGCGGTGTACTCGCTGGCCTACACCGAGGCCACCGCGGGCCGCGGGGCGCTGCTGTCGGTCGCCTACTGCCTGGGGCTGGGCGTCCCGTTCGTGCTCGTCGCGCTCGGCGCCCGCTGGGCGGTCGGGGCGACGACGTTCCTGCGCCGGCACGCCCGCGCCGTGACCCGCTTCGGCGGCGCCGTCCTCGTGCTGGTCGGGCTGCTGCTCGTCACCGGCGCCTGGAGCGAGATGATGGCGTGGCTGCGCGCGTGGCTCGCCGCCACCGGCCTGGGGGAGTCGCTGCTGTGACGGTCACCGCTCCGCCCCGGCCGGCGGCCGCCCCTCCGCCGCCGGCCCGCCCCTCCGCCGTCCGCCGGCTGGCCGGGTTCCTGCTGCGCCAGTGGCGCCGGCTCACCGCGATGCGCACGGCGATCGTGCTGCTGTTCCTGCTCGCGCTCGCCGCCATCCCGGGCTCGCTGCTGCCGCAGCGCTCCCTGTCGCAGAGCAAGGTCAGCCAGTACGCCGCCGACCACCCCACGCTCGCGCCGCTGCTCGACCGGCTCTACCTCTTCGACGTCTTCAGCTCGCCGTGGTTCGCCGCGGTCTACCTGCTGCTGTTCGTCTCGCTGATCGGCTGCGTGCTGCCCCGCGCGCTCGAGCACGCCCGCGCCCTGCGCACCCCGCCGCCGCCCGCCCCGCGCCGGCTCTCCCGACTGCCCGACGCCGCGGAACTGGCCACCCCGCTGCCCGCGGCGGCCGCGCTCGACGTGATCGAGGAGGAGCTGCGGGTCCGCCGCTACCGCGTCGTCCGCCGCGAGCGCGGGGGCGTGCCGGAGCTCTCGGCGGAGAAGGGGCTGCTCAAGGAGGCCGGCAACCTGGTCTTCCACCTGGCCCTGGTCGCCCTGCTGCTGGCGCTGGCCGGCGGCAAACTGTGGGGCTACGAGGGCAGCATCCTGGTCACCGAGGGCCAGCGGTTCTGCAACTCCTTCCAGCAGTACGACACCTACTCCGCCGGCGCGCTCGTCGAGGGCAGCGACCTGACGCCGATCTGCGTCGGCCTCGACGACTTCCGCGCCGAGTACGAGGAGGACCTGACCGCGGCCTCGTTCACCGCCGACGTCACCTACGGCGCCCCGGGGGAGGCCGGCCGGCCGACGACGATCGGCGTCAACGACCCGCTGCGCGTCGACGGCGACCGGGTCTACGTCACCGGCCACGGGTTCAGCCCGACGTTCACCGTGACGCTGCCCGACGGGACCACCTTCGACGACGTCTCCGCGCCGTTCCTGCCCACCGAGCAGTCCACGATGGCCAGCGAGGGCGCGCTCAAGCTCCCCGACCTCGGCGCCGGCGCGGAGGACCAGCTGGCCCTGCAGGGCTTCTTCGCCCCCACCGGCCTCGTGCAGGGCGGCATCCTCACCTCGATCGACCCGCGGCCGCTGGCGCCGCAGGTCGCGATCGTGGCCTACCAGGGCTACCTCGGCCTGGACTCCGGCCTGCCGCAGTCGGTCTACTCGCTCGACGCCTCGCAGATCGAGCGCGGCCGGCTCAGCGAGGTCGGCCGGGGCAACCTGTCGGTCGGGGAGTCCCTCACCCTGCCCGACGGGACGACGGTGACCTTCACCGGCGCCAAGGAGTTCGCCTCCCTGCAGTTCTCGCACGACCCGGGCCAGGTCTGGGTGCTCGCCGCCGCGATCGCCGTCCTGGCCGGCCTGCTCGGCATGCTCCTGCTGCGCCGGGAGCGCGTCTTCGCCCGCGCCGACACGGCTCCCGGCGACGGCGGTACCGTGCTCGGCGTCGGGGTCCTGACGCGCGGCAGCGGCGACGGCGCACTCCGCTTCACGGCGCTCACCGACGACCTGCGGGCGGCCCTGGCCGCCCGCGCCACCACCCGCGCCCCGTCCCCCGACGGCGGCGCACCGCGACCGGAGGCCTCCCCGCGTGACCGCTGACCAGCTGGCCGCCCTGTCCGACACGCTGTTCACGATCAGCGTCGGTCTCTACTCCCTGGCCGTCGTGGCCTCCTGCGCGCAGCTGGCCTTCGGCCGGCGCCCGGCCCGCGCGCAGGAGCTGGTGGGCGCCGGCGCCCCGGCCGCGCCGGCCGCCCCCGCGCCGGACGCCGACCCCGCGCCGGTGCGCCGCTGGGGACAGGCGGCCATGGCGCTCACCGGACTCGGGGCGCTGACCCACGCCGGCGTCCTGGTGACCCGCGGGATGGCCACCGGCCGGCTGCCCTGGGGCAACATGTACGAGTTCGCGACGGCTGTCGTGCTCGTCGCCGTCGTGGCCTTCCTGGTGCTGGCGCTGCGCTCGCCGGGCCTGCGCCACGCCGCCGTGTTCGTGCTCGCGCCGGTCGTGGTCAGCCTCGTGGCGATCGGGCTGTTCCTCTACGCCGAGGCCGGCCCGCTGGTGGCCGCGCTGCGCTCGAGCTGGCTGGCCGTGCACGTGACCACGGCGATCCTCGGCTTCGGCGTCTTCTTCGTCAGCGGCATCGCCAGCGTCCTGTACCTGGTCCGGTCGCGGCACGAGGCCCGCGGCGGCGACGCATCGGGGCTGGCCGCCCGCCTCCCCACCGCGGCCGCCCTCGACCGGGTCGCCCACCGCACCGCCGTCTTCGGGTTCCCCGTCTGGACCTTCGCCGTCATCGCCGGCGCCATCTGGGCCGAGAGCGCCTGGGGCCGGTTCTGGGGCTGGGACCCCAAGGAGACCTGGGCCTTCATCGCCTGGGTCGTCTACGCCGCCTACCTGCACGCCCGCACGACGGCGGGCTGGCGCGGCCGGCCCGCGGCATGGGTGAACGTGGTGGGCCTGGCGGTCATGGTCTTCAACCTGCTCTACGTGAACATGGTGTCGACCGGGCTGCACAGCTACGGCGGGCTGAGCTGACCCCACCTCATCCGCCCCACCCGGTCACACCCGTCGCCCCTGCGCGAGGGCGTGGGCGCGTGGGCTCGGTTGCGTGCTTCCATTCCTCCATGACTGCATGCACGGGGGAGCGCCGCGGAGGACGCCGTGGGTAGGCACGCGGCGCCCGACGACGCCGGCACCGACCCGCTCGTCGCCGCCGCGCTCGCGCAGCAGCCGGCCGGCGCACCCGTCACCCGGCACGCACCCCGCGCCGAGGGCACGGAGAGCGGCCTCGGCTGGCCGGGGGACACCACGACCGGTGGCGGGCTCGGCTGGCCCGGGTCGACCGACACCGCCGGCGACACGGCACCGGGCGGCCCCGACGAGACCGCCCGCATGGACGCCGTCCCGCCCGTGCCCGCACCCGGGGACGAGCCCGGGCCGCCGGGTCCGCGCGGCGGCTGGCGCCGGCTCTTCGGCGGCCGCGCGGCCTGATGTAAGGACCTCCCTGCCCCCACGCCTCGCTCCGCACGTCACCAGGCCCCTGCAGGGAGGCCGTTCCAGCACGTCACCAGGCCCCTGCAGGGAGGCCGTGCCGGCACCTCACCGGGCTCGGGGCGGCCCCCCGCGGGGGCCACGGGTGGGCGCGCTAGGCGGGGGAGCCGTCGTCGCGGCGGACGCGGCGGCCCAGCTCGCGGAGGAACTCCGGGTCGTCGTCGGGAGCCACCGGACGGGTGGCGCGCGGCGGGCGCGGACGGCGGGCCGGGCGCTGCTGACGCAGCCCCCTCCCGGCCACGGCGGTCGCTCGCACGACGAGCACGACCACGGCCACCGCGATCGCCAGCAGCACCACGAACGCCACCGGGCGCACCTCCTCGACTCGGCCTCACCGCCAATGTACGTCCGCTGGGATACTCGGGGGTGGGGCGCGACCCGCCCCGCCAGGCACCGACACGGAGGGCCTCATCGACGCCGTCGACCGGCAGCTGATCGACCTGTTGCGCGCCAACGGCCGGGCCAGCTACGCCGAGCTGGCGCGCCAGGTGGGCCTGTCCGCACCGGCGGTGCACGAGCGGGTGGGCAAGCTGGAGGCCGCGGGGGTCGTCACCGGCTACCGCGCCGTCGTCGACCCCGCCGCCCTCGGCCTCGACGTGACCGCGCTGATCGGCGTCATCGAGAGCGACTCGGTCGACGACACCGGCGTCGAGGCCGCCCTGTGGGAGATGCCCGAGGTCGAGGACTGCTGGCGCGTGGCCGGCAGCGAGGGCTACGTGCTCAAGGTCCGGGTGACCGACATCCCGGCACTGGAGGCGGCCATCAGCGCGTTGAACAGGATCAGGGGCGTCGCCCGCACCCGCACCACCGTCGTCCTCTCCACCAAGTGGGAGGGGCGGACGGCGTGACGCCCGACCGCAGTCAGGAGGACCCCACGATGGCCGAGAGCCCCACCCCCAGCGCCCCGTCCGGAGGCCCGGCGACGCCGCCGCGGATCGCCCCGTGGCTGCTGCTCTACACGCTCGGCCGGCTGGTCGTCGCCGTCGTGCTCATCTCGCTGATCTGGCTGGTCGGCCTGCCCGGCTTCCCGGCGCTGCTGTTCGGCCTGCTGCTGTCGATGCCGGTGGCCTACCTGCTGCTGCGCCCGGTGCGCGACCGGCTCACCGAGGCGCTGGCCGCGCGCAACGTCGCGCGGCGCACCCGCAAGGAGCAGCTGCGCGCACGGCTCAGCGGGGACGCCTCCGCCTGATCGGCGGTCAGCCCGACAGCGCGAGCCCGGCGGCCAGCAGCACGCCGGTGACCAGGGTGAGCAGGCCGGTGGACTGCAGGGCCGCGATCAGCGCCGGCCCGCGCCCGCCGGAGAGCACCACCCGCGACGGCGGCAGCGCCAGCGGTGCGGCCAGCACGCCCAGCAGCGCCCACGGCCGGACGACGCCGATCGCGACGACCACGGCGAACGCGACCGCCAGCAGGCCGACGTAGAGCAGCCGGGTGGCGTGCTCGCCGAGCAGGACCGCCAGGGTCCGCTTGCCCACCAGGGCGTCCCCGTCGACGTCGCGCAGGTTGTTGACCACCAGCAGCGCCACCGACAGCAGCCCGACCGGCACCGCCGCGGCCAGCGCCAGGCCCTCGACCCGGCCGGTCTGCGCGAACGTCGTCCCGGTGACGGCGACCAGGCCGAAGAAGACGAAGACGAAGACCTCGCCCAGCGCCCGGTAGCCGTAGGGCAGCGGGCCGCCGGTGTAGGTCCAGGCGGCGACCAGGCACACCGCGCCGACGGCGACCAGCCACCAGCTCGACAGGGCGGCCAGCGCCAGCCCCGCCACCCCCGCGACGGCGAAGGCCAGCAGCGCCGCGACCAGCACCGCGCGGGCCGAGGCCGCGCCCGACCCGACCAGCCGCATCGGCCCGACCCGGTCGGCGTCGGTGCCACGCCGCCCGTCGGAGTAGTCGTTGGCGTAGTTGACCGCCACCTGCAGCGCCAGCGCCACGAGCAGGGCCAGCAGCGCCGGGACGAGCCGGAACCCGTCGAGCGCGGCGGCCGCGCCGGTGCCCACGAGCACCGGGGCGAGGGCGGCGGGCAGCGTGCGGGGCCGGGCACCGGCCACCCACTGCGCCGGGGTGGCCATCACGACCGGCCCTGCAGGCGCGCGGCGACGCCGCGGCGGTCGGGCTTGCCGGTGTGCAGGGTGGGCACCGCGTCGAGCACGTGCAGCTCCCGGGGGGCCGACGGCACGCCGAGCCGCTCGACCACCCACGGCCGCAGGGCACCCAGGTCGGGCACCGCGCCGGGTGCGGGCACGACGGCGGCCACCACCCGCTGCCCCCACTCCTCGTCGGGCCGGCCGAACACCACCGCGTCGGCCACCGAGGGGTGCTCGCGCAGGACGCCCTCGACCGCCTGCGGCGCGACGTTGACCCCGCCGGTGACGACGACGTCGTCGAGCCGGCCGATGACGGTGAGCCGGCCGTCGGACTCGATCGTGCCGGCGTCGCGGGTGCGGAACTCCCCGCCGGCGAACGCGGCCGCGGTGCCCTCCGGGTCGCGCCGGTAGCCGAGGGCGAGCACCGGCCCGGAGATCGCGACGGCTCCTCCGCCGGGTCCTGCGCCACTGCCGTCGTCGTCCACCCGCACCCGCACGCCGTCGAGGGGGACGCCGTCGTACACGCAGCCCCCGGCGGTCTCGGTCATGCCGTAGGTGGTCACGACGGCGACGCCCTCGGCGCGGGCCCGCGTCAGCAGGGCGGGGTCGGTGGCCGCGCCCCCGACGAGCACGGCGTGGAAGGCGCGCAGCGCGTCCGGTTCGCGGTCGAGGTACCGGCGCAGCTGGGTGGGGACCAGGGCGGTGTAGCGCCGGTCGCCCTCCGTGCGCGCCGCCGCGGCGGCCAGGTCCTCGCCCGGTCCCAGGACCGCGGGCAGCGTTCCGGCCAGCACCGAGCGGCACAGCACCTGCAGCCCCGCGATCGCCGACACCGGCAGCGCCAGCAGCCAGGTGCCCGGCCCGCCGAGGCGGTCGAGCGTGGCGGTGCCCGATGCCCGCAGCGCCGGGGCCGGCAGCAGCACCCCGCGGCTGCGCCCGGTCGACCCGGACGTGACGACGACGAGGTCGGCGCCGTCCTCGAGCGGCTCGTCGGCGGCGAGCGCCGCGCGGGCCGCGGCCGCCGCCGGCCCGGCGGGCAGGACGGCGAGCGGCGCGCCGCCGTCGAGGCAGGCGCGGACGGCGGGCAGCACGGTGCCGAGGACGGCGTCGGGGGAGTCCGGCGCGGGGAGGACGGTCAGCTGCCGGGGCACGTCGAACGAGACTACGGCGAGCCCGACATACGCTGGTCGGCGTGATCACCCCCGCCGGCCTCCCCGAGGGGATCGAGCAGGTGGCGGTGTGGTCGGTGCCGATGCGGACCCGCTTCCGCGGCATCGACGTCCGCGACGGCGTCCTCGTGCGCGGCCCGGCCGGCTGGGGCGAGTTCTCCCCGTTCTGGGACTACGGCACCGTCGAGAGCCGGCGCTGGTGGGCCGCCGCCGCGGAGTCGGCGCTGACCGGCTGGCCGACCCCGGTGCGCGACCGCGTGCCGGTGAACGTGACGGTGCCGGCGGTGGACGCCGGGCGCGCGCACGCGATCGTGGCGGCGTCGGGCTGCCGGACGGCGAAGGTGAAGGTCGCCGAGCCCGGGCAGACGCCGGCCGACGACCTCGCCCGCGTGGAGGCCGTCCGCGACGCCCTGGGTCCGGACGGCGCGGTGCGGGTCGACGCCAACGCCGCGTGGGACGTCGACACCGCCGTCGCCCGCGTCCGGGAGCTCGACCGGGTGGGCCTGGAGTACGTCGAGCAGCCCTGCGCCACCCTCGACGAGCTCGCCGCGCTGCGCCGGCGGGTCGACGTCCGGGTGGCCGCCGACGAGGTGGTGCGGCGGGCCGACGACCCGCTCGCGGTCGACCTGCGCGAGGCCTGCGACGTCGTCGTCCTCAAGGTGCAGCCGCTGGGCGGGGTGCGGGCGGCGCTGCGCGTGGCCGAGGCGCACGGGCTGCCGTGCGTCGTCTCCTCGGCGCTGGAGTCCTCGGTCGGCATCGCGGCCGGGGTCGCGCTGGCCGCGGCGCTGCCGGAGCTGCCCTTCGCCTGCGGTCTGGCCACGGTCGCGCTGCTCTCCGGCGACGTCACCGACGCACCGCTGCTGCCGGTCGACGGCGCCCTGCCGGTGCGGGCCGTGACGCCCGACGGGCTCGCCGGCGTCGCTGCCGACCCGGAGGTGACCGGCCGGTGGACCGGGCGGCTGACCGCGGTGCTGGCCGCGTGAACCCCTCCACGGCACTGGCCCGCGTGCTGGTCGACGAGCTGGTCCGCGGCGGGGTCACCGACGCCGTCGTGGCGCCCGGCTCGCGCTCGGCGCCGGTCGCGCTGGCGCTGGCCGCCGCCGAGCGGGCCGGCGTCCTGCGGCTGCACGTGCGCATCGACGAGCGGACGGCGTCCTTCCTCGCCCTCGGTCTGGCGCGCGCGTCGGGCCGGCCGGTCCCGGTGCTCACCACCTCGGGGACGGCGACGGCGCACCTGCACGCCGCCGTCCTCGAGGCCGACGCGAGCGGCGTCCCGCTGGTGGCGCTCACCGCCGACCGGCCGCCGGAGCTGCGGTCCACCGGGGCCAACCAGACCATCGAGCAGCCCGGCCTCTACGGCGGCGCGGTGCGCTGGGCGGCCGACGTCGGCGTCCCCGAGTCCGGCCGCGAGGAGGCGCAGAACCGCTACTGGCGCTCGGTGGTGTCGCGGGCGCTGCTGGCGGCCACCGGCGGGCTGTCGGGCGACCCCGGGCCGGTGCAGCTGAACCTGGCGTTCCGCGAGCCGCTGCTGCCCGACGGGGAGCCGCCGCTCGCCGGCGCGTGGGCGGGGCGGGACGGCGGCGCGCCCTGGACGGCGGGCTCCGCCCCGGCGCCCGGGGCCGACCCGCTGCCGGGCGGGCCCCGCACGCTCGTCGTCGCCGGTGACGGGCCGACCACGCTCGGCCGGGCCTGGGCCGCCGGGGCCGCGGCGGCCGGCTGGCCGGTGGTGGCCGAGCCCAGCGGTGGCGCGTGGACCGGCGACGCCGTCCGCGGCGGGGCGCTGCTGCTCGGCGTGCCCGCGTGGCTGCCCGCGCACCGGCCCGAGCGGGTCGTCGTCGTGGGCCGGCCGACCCTGTCGCGGCCGGTGTCGGCGCTGCTGGCCGACCCGCGGGTGCGCGTGGAGACGGTCGTCGCGACGCCGCGCTGGCCCGACGCCGGCCGGTCGAGTGCACTGGTCACCCGGGCCGCCCCGCCGACCGCGCCGGCGTCCGACGACGGCTGGGCCGCCGCCTGGCGGGACGCCGCCGGCCGGGTCGGGGCGGCGGTCGACGCGCTGCTCGGCGCCGCGCGCGGGCTGACCGCCGCCCGGCTGGCCCGCGACGTCGTCGCCGGGCTGCCGGCCGGGGCGCTGCTGGTGCTCGGCTCGTCGACGCCGGTGCGCGACGTCGACCGGCTCGCCGTCCCCCGCGGGGACGTGACCGTGCTGGCCAACCGCGGCGTCGCCGGGATCGACGGGACGGTCTCCACCGCGGTCGGGGCGGCGCTGGTGCACGGCGGGCCGGCCGTGGCGCTGATGGGCGACCTGACGTTCCTGCACGACCTGCAGGGCCTGCTCACCGGCGACGGGGAGGCGCGGCCGGACCTCACGGTCGTCGTGCCCGACAACGACGGCGGCGGCATCTTCGCCCAGCTCGAGCCGGGCCGGCCGGCGCACGCCCGCGACTACCGGCGGGTGTTCGGGACACCGCACGGCCGCGACCTGGTCGCGGTCGCCGAGGCCCTCGGCTGGCCGGCGACGGCGGTGCGCGACGCCGGCGAGCTCCCGGCGGCGCTGGCGTCGGGCGGGCCCCGCGTGGTCGTCGTCCGCACCGACCAGCGGGCCGAGGCCGACCTCGCCGTCAGCCTGCGCGACGCGGTATCCCGGGCCCTCGCCTGACCCGGCCCTCAGCCGCCGGACGGTCCCCAGTACGCCAGGTGGGAGCGGTGCAGCCACCCGTCGACCCACGCCCGATCGGGCTCGGGTGGCACGGCGGCGCTGTCGGACAGCGCGACCAACCGCGCCTCGGCGTCCTCGACCGCGGCGACCGCCTCGGCCAGCGGCACCTCGCCGCGGCGGACCGCCCGCAGGTGCGCGCGGTCGGGCTCGGGCACCGGCAGGGTGATGCGGCCGGTGCTGAGCAGTTCCACGCCCTGCACGCCCAGGCGGAGCGCGTGCATCGCGAACGTGACGTCGTAGCCGTGCTCGGCGACCAGTTCGGGCCGGTTGGTGTGCGCACCGACCTCGCCGGTCATCGCCGCCCGCTGGGAGCGCAGGTAGCCGAGGAAGCGCCTGGCGGCCACGCGCGAGACGAAGCGGTCGGCGTGCGCGACCAGCTCGGCGCCTGCGGCGTCCCGGTACACGACCTCCTCGTCGGGCACGAACAGCAGGAGCAGCACCGTGGGGTTGCCGGCCAGCGCCAGCCGCGCCCACTTGCGCGCGGAGTAGACGACGACGTCGAGGTCGCCGGCGCCCGAGCGGTTGGCCAGCCCGCCCGGCCGGTCCCACGCGGTGTGCCGGTGGTACTGCTCGAAGGGCACCGTCGCCGTCGTCGAGGTGCCGGCCGGCACCCGGGCCACGCCGGTGACGTGCTCCGGCGGCAGCAGGCACAGGCCCATCTCGTCGCGGTCGTCCTGGCCGGCCACCGCCGTGCCGTGGACGCCGGAGCCCACCTGCGCGCGCAGCACGGTGCCGCGTTCGGCGATGGCGCGGGCCTCGGCCGAGGCGTGCGGGTGGGAGTCGAACGGCGGTGGCAGCGACCGGTCGCCGAGGACGAGGGGGACGGCGGGCACCGGCACACCCAACCAGTCCGCACGCGGCCTGCCGACCGGTTTCACCCGGGGCGGTGCCACACCAGCACGTAGCGCCAGAACAGCAGCCGCCGCACCCGGACGCCGGGCAGCACCGCCCGCGCCCGCCGCCGCACCTCCCGGACGGTGAGCCCCGGCTCCCGCAGCGGCATCCCCGGCGTCCGCTCCGCGCGCGGCGCCCCGCGCAGCAGCCGCTCCGCCCCGACGACGCGGTGCGCGACGGCGGCGACCGCCTCGACCGGCAGCTCCCGGGGCAGGTCGACCCGCGGCAGGGCGACGGCGGCCACGACGCCGCCGGGCCGCACCGCCGCAGCCCACGACCGGAGCGCCTCCTCCAGCGGCAGGTGGTGGAGCACGCTCGTGCTCACGACGGCGTCGTAGCCCCCCGCCGGCAGGTCGAGGTCCAGCACGTCGGCCGCGACGACGCGGACCGCCGCGGGCACCCGCGCCCGGGCCAGCGCCACCATCTCCGGCGACCGGTCGACGGCGTCCACCCGTGTGACCCGCTCCGCGAGCAGGACGGCCAGGTCGCCGCCCCCGCACCCGACCTCGAGCACCCGCTCGCAGCGGGACGGCAGCGCGCCGAGCAGCACCGGCCGGTAGTGCGCGTCGTGGTCCCAGGACAGGTCCGGGACCGGTCGCATCAGCTCTCCAGCGCGGCCTGGACGGCGGCGAACTTCGACTGGGTCTCGGCCAGCTCGGCGGCCGGGTCGGAGCCGGCCACGATGCCGCAGCCGGCGAACAGCCGGGCGGTGGCCGGGTCGGTGTCGGAGAGCTGGGCGCAGCGCAGGGCCAGGCCGAACTCGCCGTCGCCGCGGCCGTCGAGCCAGCCGACCGGCCCGGCGTAGCGGCCGCGGCCGGTGCCCTCGAGCTCGGCGATGACCGAGGCGGCGACGTCGGGCGGGGTGCCGCAGACGGCGGCGGTCGGGTGCACGGCGTCGACCAGTTCCAGCAGCCCGGCGCGGCCGCCGGCGCCGGACCGGCGGTGGGTGCCGGTGACGTCGGTGGCCAGGTGCCGCACGTTGGCCAGCGTGAGCAGCGCGGGCTCCGCGGGCACCGACAGCGCGGTGCAGTAGGGCTCGAGGGCCTGCACCAGGGAGTCGACCGCGAGGGCGTGCTCGGCGCGGTCCTTGGCCGAGGACAGCAGCCCGGCGGCCAGCCGGTCGTCGTCGGCCCCGGCGCCCCGGGGTGCGGTGCCGGCCAGCACGCGCGCGGACAGCTCCCGGCCCGTGCGCCGCAGCAGCAGCTCCGGGGTGGCGCCGAGCAGGCCGTCGACGGCGAAGGTCCAGCAGTCGGGGAAGCGGGCGGCCAGGCGGTCGAGCAGCCGGCGCGGGTCGAGCGGGACGTCGGCGGTGACCAGCAGGTCGCGGGCGAGGACCACCTTGGCCAGCTCGCCGGCGCCGATGCGCTGCACCGCGGCGGCGACCGCCGAGCACCAGGAGGCGGGGTCGAGCGCGCCGTCGGCGTAGCGCAGCCGGGCCGGTGCCGGGGGCAGCGGCGGGCCGGCGGCGAGCAGGTCGCGCGGGTCGGCGTCGCCGGCGGAGGTCAGCCAGGCGACGCCGGCGCGCCGGCCGACGACGACCTCGGGGACGACGAACACCGACGTCTCCGCGGCCGGGTCGAAGGCGATGCTGGCGAAGACGACCGGCCCGGAGCCGGGGACGCCGACCTCGTCGTCGACCACCAGGTCGGCGGTGCGGGCGGCCCACCAGGCCGCGGCCTCGGCGAGCGCGCCGGGGCCGCGGACCTCGAGCCGGTCGGCCTCGCCCCAGCCCACCAGGCCCTCGCCGCGGCGCACCCACGACAGGGCGCCGGTGCGCGGCAGCAGCCCCAACAGGTCGGGGGAGTCCTCGAGCGCGACGGTCGTGACGGCGGGCGCGGCGGCGTCCGTCGAGGTCACGGCCGCCGCGGTCACGGCTCCAATGTAGGCAGCCGGTAGCGTCGGCCGCCGTGGGACACCGGCGAGAGAGCGCACACACCGCCGGGGTGCGGGCCGGGCTGGACAAGCAGCCGGCCGACGTCGCCGCGATGTTCGACCGGGTCGCCCGCCGCTACGACGTCACCAACACCGTGCTGTCGGGCGGTCTGGACGCCGGGTGGCGGCGGGCCACGCGGGCGGCGCTCGGGGCGCGGCCGGGGGCGACGGTGCTCGACGTCGCGGCCGGGACGGCGGTGTCGACCGTCGAGCTGGCGGCGGCCGGCGTGCACGCGGTCGCCTGCGACTTCTCCCTGGGGATGCTGCGAGCGGGCGCGGCGCGGCCGGTGCCCAAGGTGGCCGGTGACGCGATGGCGCTGCCGCTGGCCGACGCCAGCGTCGACGGGCTGGTCATCTCCTTCGGCCTGCGCAACGTGGCCGACCCCGACGCGGCGCTCCGCGAGTTCGCGCGGGTGGTGCGGCCGGGCGGGACGCTCGTCGTCTGCGAGTTCTCCAGCCCCGTCTGGGCGCCCTTCCGCACCGTCTACACCGAGTACCTGATGCGGGCGCTGCCGCGGATCGCCCGCGCGGTGAGCAGCAACCCCGACGCCTACGTCTACCTGGCCGAGTCGATCCGCGCCTGGCCCGACCAGCCGGCGCTGGCCGCGCGCATCCAGGCGGCCGGGTGGGCCGACGTCGAGTGGCGCGACCTCACCGGCGGCATCGTCGCGCTGCACCGCGCCCGCCGTCCGTAGGCGACCTGCTGGAACGGCCGCGTCGCAGGGGCCCGCACCGCGCGGAGCGTGGTGTGGGGGGCGACGTGGTCCTTGTAGCGTCGGTCCATGACGACACCGACCCCGATGCCCGAGCCGCCCGGGCCCTCCCCGTCGCCGGTCGACCCGATCTCGCCGCCGTCGCCGGCCCCGCTCCCGCAGCCCAGCCCGACCGACCCCACCGCCCCACCGCCCTCGGGACCGCAGCCCGTCTGACGCGGCGGCGGCGCGGTGGGCCACCGTCGCCCGTTCGCCGACCGGCGCGACGCCGGCCGGCAGCTCGCCGCGCGCCTCGCCGACCCGGGCCCGACCGGCGCCGTCCCGCTCGGGCCCGACGCGCTGGTCCTCGGCCTGCCCCGCGGCGGGGTCGTCGTCGCCGCCGAGGTCGCCGCGGCGCTCGGAGCCGAGCTCGACGTCGTCGCCGTCCGCAAGCTCGGGCTGCCCGGCCACCCCGAGCTGGCCATGGGCGCCCTCGCCGCCGTGGGGGACACCGTCGAGAGCGTCCGCAGCGAGGCCGTCCTCGCCCGCGTGACCGTCGACGCCGCGGCCGCCGACGAGGTCTACCGCGCCGAGCTCGCCGAGCTGCGCCGCCGTCAGCGCGCCTACCGCGGCGACCGGCCGCCGCCCGACGTCGCCGGCCGTACCGTCGTCCTCGTCGACGACGGCCTGGCCACCGGCTCCACCGCCCGCGCGGCGCTGGGCGCCGTGCGCGGTGCCGGTCCCGCCGCCGCCGTCGTCGTGGCCGTCCCCGTCGGCGCGCCCGACGTCTGCGCCGGGCTCGACGCCGACCAGGTCGTCTGCCTGCTCACCCCCTCGCCGTTCGGCGCGGTCGGCCGGTACTACGACGACTTCGGCCAGACCACCGACGACGAGGTCGCGGCGGCCCTGGCCGGGTCCCCCGCCTAGGCTCGGACGGCGGTCCGGAGGGGCTGCAGCCGAGCACCGAGGGGGCCAGCGCGTGACGAGTCCGACCGCCGGGGGCACCGCCGACGTCGTGGTGGTCGGTGCCGGCCCCGCGGGGTCGGCCGCCGCCTGGACGCTGGCCACCGCCGGACTCGACGTCGTCGTGCTGGAGAAGGCCCGCTTCCCCCGCGAGAAGGTCTGCGGCGACGGCCTCACGCCGCGTGCGGTGAAGGCGCTCGACGACATGGGCGTCGACACCTCGCCGGCCGCCGGCTGGGTGCGGCACCGGGGGCTGCGCGTGTTCGGCGGCGGCCAGGTGGTCGAGGTCGACTGGCCGCGGCTGGACTCCTGGCCCTCCTACGGCCTCATCCGGGCGCGGAGGGACCTCGACCCGATGCTGGCCGAGCACGCCGTCGCTGCCGGTGCCCGGCTCGAGCAGGAGGTCACCGTCACCGACCCGCTGCTCGACGACGCGGGCCGGGTCGCCGGGGTGCACGCCCAGGCCGGTCCCGGCAGGGAGCCGGTGACCTGGCGGGCGCCGCTGGTCGTCTCCGCCGAGGGGCTGTCCGGCCGGCTGGCCAAGGCGATCGGGCTCACCCGCCGCGAGGACCGGCCGCTCGGCGTCGCCGTCCGCCGGTACGTCGCGACGCCGCGCGGTGAGGACCCCTGGCTCGACATCTCCTTCGACCTCTCCGCCGAGGGTCCGACCGCCGACTCCATGCCCGGCTACGGCTGGTCCTTCGGCATGGGCGACGGCACCGCCAACGTCGGCTTCGGCCTGCTCGACACACGGCGCGGCGGCGACACCGACCCCCGCACCGTGCTGCGCCGGTGGCTGGCCACCCTGCCGCCGGAGTGGCAGCTCGGCGAGGAGCACGCGGTCACCCCGCTGCGCGGCGCGGGCCTGCCCATGGCGCTGGGCCGCGGGCCGGCCTACACCCGCGGCCTGCTGCTGGCCGGGGACACCGCGGGCGTGGTCAACCCGTTCAACGGCGAGGGCATCAGCTACGCGCTCGAGACCGGCCGGATGGCCGGCGAGACGGCGGCGGCGGCACTGGCGGCGGCGGAGGGGCCGGCCCGCGAGGCCGTCCTGCGGCGCTACCCGCAGTGGCTGCGCGAGGAGTACGGCCGCCACCACCGCCTCGGCACGGCCTTCCTCGCCCTGCTCGACCGGCCGGCTCTGGTCCGCTTCGCCACCGCGCACGGGCTCAAGCGCCCGGCGGTGGTGGCCGCCGCCCTGCGGCTGATGGGCAACCTCTCCGACGGCCGCGACGGCGACCGCTTCGACCGGGTGATCGCGCTGCTCACCCGGCTCACCCCGTCGGTCTGACGTCGGGGTGAGGCAGTCCGTGACCGGACCGTGACCGGCGGGTGTGAACTCGACGACCCCCCGCGCTTCCGATCGGCAGACCCGAGGCATAGGCTCGGAACCGTCCGTTTGTGAATTTGTTCACAAGCTCCGTGCACGTCGTGTGACGCCGAGGGGAGGCGCTGGTGCTCTCGACCTACGTGCCCATCGTGGGTCTGTTCGCGCTGGCCGCGGCCTTCGCCCTGTTCTCCGTCGCGGTCGCCCCGTTCGTGGGTCCGCGTCGCTACAACCGGGCCAAGCTCGAGGCCTACGAGTGCGGCATTGAGCCGGTCGACCAGCCGCTGCACGGCGGCCGCTTCCCGGTGAAGTACTACCTGACGGCGATGCTGTTCATCGTCTTCGACATCGAGATCGTCTTCCTCTACCCGTGGGCTGTCGCCAACGACGCGCTGGGTGTCTTCGGCCTGGTCGAGATGGTCGTGTTCATCGCGACCGTCTTCCTCGCCTACGCCTACGTGTGGCGCCGCGGCGGCCTCGAGTGGGACTGACGGTGAGGAGCTGACATGGGTCTCGAGGAGAAGCTGCCCAGCGGTTTCCTGCTGACCAGCGTGGAGAAGCTGGTCAACTGGACGCGCAAGTCCTCGCTGTGGCCGGCCACCTTCGGCCTGGCCTGCTGCGCCATCGAGATGATGGCCACCGGCGCCGGCCGCTACGACCTCGCGCGCTTCGGCATGGAGGTCTTCCGCGCCTCGCCGCGCCAGGCCGACCTGATGATCGTCGCCGGCCGGGTGAGCCAGAAGATGGCGCCGGTCCTGCGGCAGATCTACGACCAGATGCCCGAGCCCCGCTGGGTGCTCGCCATGGGCGTGTGCGCGAGCTCCGGCGGCATGTTCAACAACTACGCGGTGGTGCAGGGCGTCGACCACGTCGTCCCGGTGGACATGTACCTGCCCGGCTGCCCGCCGCGCCCGGAGATGCTGATGGACGCCATCCTCAAGCTCCACCACAAGATCCAGAACGAGCCGCTGGGGGAGCGGCGGGCCCGCCAGCTCGAGCGGGACCGGGCCGAGGGGCGCGCCCGCGACCTGCTGGTGGAGATGCCCTCCAGCGTGCGGGTCGACAAGGCCGCCCGGCGCGCCTACGAGCAGGCCGCGGCCGAGGGGCGGACCGGCCAGTTCGCCATCGACCAGCGCGGCGGCAAGGCCGTCCTGCTGCCCGAGCCGTACGTGCGGAGCGAGCGGTGACCGGCCCCGGCGACCGCAGCGGCGCCGACGCCGGCCAGGGCGTGACCGCGCCGAGCGGCGGGTTCCGCAAGGGGGCCTTCGGCGTCAGCGGCAGCGGCGACACCTCCGGCTTCGGCGGCCTGGTCCGCGTCGAGCCCGGCGGCGCGGTGGCGCTGCACTCCACCGACCGGCCCTACGGCGGCTGGTTCGACGAGGTCACCGACGCCCTCGTCGACGCCGTCGGCGCGGCCACCTACGCCGCCGCCGTCCGGCGGGTGCTGGTCGACCGCGGCGAGATCACCTACTTCGTCGCCCGCGAGCACCTGCTCACCCTGGTGCAGGCCCTCCGCGACGACGACGCGCTGCGCTTCGAGCTGTGCAGCAGCGTCTCCGGCGTCGACTACGAGGGCAGCGGCGGCCCCGCCGCCACCCCCGGCCGGCCGCGGCTGCACGTCGTCTACCACCTGACCTCGATGACCTACCGGCGGCGGATCCGCCTCGAGGTCGCGGTCACCGCCGAGGACCCGCACGTGCCGTCGGTGTCGTCGGTGTACCCCACGGCGGACTGGCACGAGCGGGAGACCTACGACATGTTCGGCGTCGTCTTCGACGGCCACCCGGCGCTCACCCGGATCCTCATGCCGGACGACTGGGACGGGCACCCGCAGCGCAAGGACTACCCGCTCGGCGGCGTCCCGGTCGAGTACCACGACGCGACGATCCCGCCGCCCGACACCCGGCGCACCTACCGGTGAGGGGCCTGCGATGAGCACCACGTACGACCCGTACGCCGGGTCGCGGCAGACCACCGAGGGCCGCGTCTACACCGTCACCGGCGGCGACTGGGACCAGACCCTCGGCAGCGACCTCAGCGGCGAGGAACGCCTCGTCGTCAACATGGGGCCCCAGCACCCGTCCACGCACGGGGTCCTGCGGCTGGTGCTCGACCTCGAGGGCGAGACGGTGACCAAGGCGCGGGTCGTCATCGGCTACCTGCACACCGGCATCGAGAAGAACGTCGAGTACCGCAACTGGACGCAGGGGACGACGTTCGTCACGCGGATGGACTACCTGGCCCCGCTGTTCAACGAGGCCGGCTACTGCATGGCCGTGGAGAAGCTGCTCGGCATCGAGGTGCCGCAGCGCGCGCGGACCATCCGGGTGCTGGTCATGGAGATCAACCGGATCGCCTCCCACCTGGTCGGGCTGGCCACCGGCGGCATGGAGCTCGGCGCGCTCACCGGCATGACCAACGGCTTCCGCGAGCGGGAGCTGTGCCTCGACCTGCTCGAGGAGATCACCGGCCTGCGGATGAACCACGCCTACATCCGCCCCGGCGGCGTCGCGCAGGACCTCCCGCCCGGCGCGGTGGAGTCGATCCGCGAGTGGCTCGCGGTCATGCCCGGACAGCTGGCCGGCTACCACAAGCTGCTCACCGGCCAGCCGATCTGGCAGCGCCGGCTCAAGGACGTCGGCTACCTCGACGTCACCGGCTGCCTGGCGCTGGGCGTCACCGGGCCGATCCTGCGCGCGGCCGGCCTGCCGTGGGACCTGCGCAAGGTCGACCCCTACCTCGGCTACGAGTCCTACGACTTCGAGGTGCCGACGGCCGACACGTCCGACGCGTGGGGCCGCTACCTGGTGCGCATGGCCGAGATGTTCGAGTCGCTCAAGATCGTCGAACAGGCGCTCGACCGGCTCGAGCCCGGCCCGGTCATGGTCGAGGACCGCAAGATCGCCTGGCCGGCGCAGCTGTCCCTGGGTGCTGACGGCATGGGCAACTCCCTCGAGCACGTCAAGCACATCATGGGCACCTCGATGGAGGCCCTGATCCACCACTTCAAGCTGGTCACCGAGGGCTTCCGGGTGCCGGCCGGGCAGGTGTACGTGCCGGTCGAGTCGCCGCGCGGCGAGCTCGGTTACCACGTGGTCAGCGACGGCGGCACCCGCCCGTTCCGCGTCCACGTGCGCGACCCCAGCTTCGTCAACCTGCAGGCGACCGCGGCGATGAGCGAGGGCGGCATGATCGCCGACGTCATCGCGGCCATCGCCTCCATCGACCCCGTCATGGGAGGTGTGGACAGGTGAGCGAGCTCGCGAGCTCACCCAGGAGCACAGCAGTGCCACGAGCGGCGTCGACGAGCGCCAGCGAGGAGACGTCGTGAGCTCGCTGCCCGGGTCGTCGGAGGGGGCGGCCACGACGGGGCTGGTCGACAGCCCGGTCGAGCCGGCCCCGGCCGACCTGCCGCCGATCCCCGCGCAGGCCCGGCTCGAGGCGCGGGAGATCATGGCCCGCTACCCGCAGCCGCGCTCGGCCCTGCTGCCGATGCTGCACCTGGTGCAGAGCTACCAGGGCTACGTCTCACCCGAGGGCGTCACGCTGTGCGCCGAGGAGCTGGGGCTGACCAAGGCCGAGGTCGGCGCGGTGGCGACCTTCTACACGATGTACAAGCGCCGCCCGACCGGCCGGCACATCGTCAGCGTCTGCACCAACACGCTGTGCGCCGTCCTCGGCGGGCAGCGGATCATGGACGCCCTGTCCGCGGACCTCGGCGTCCACCACGACGAGACGGCGGCCGACGGCTCGGTCACCCTCGAGCACGCCGAGTGCCTGGCCGCCTGCGACTACGCGCCGGTGGTCACCGTCGACTACGAGTTCTACGACCAGCAGGACGTCGACAGCGCCCGCGCGCTGGTGGCCGCGCTGCGCCGGGGCGAGAAGCCGCACCCCACCCGCGGCGCGCCGCTCACCGACTTCCGCGGCGTCTCCCGCCAGCTGGCCGGCTTCTCCCAGCACGCCGACGCCGCGGCCGCCCGGGCCGCCGTCGACGCCCCGGGGGAGTGGGGCCCCACCCTGGCCGGCGTCCGGCTGGCCGCCGAGCGCGGCGAGGCCGCCCCGCCGATGGACGGCCCCGAGCCGCAGGCCGCCGACGACGGCGAGCCCGCCGACACGGCGGAAGGACCCCGTCCTCCCCACCCTTCGCAGGCTCAGGGTGGGACCCGGGACGGGGCCGACGAGACGTCGGACGCCGAAGCGGCAGACACCCTGTCCGGCGACGCCGGCCAGACGCCGGAGGAGGAGGCCGCCGACGCGCGCGTCGCCGCGGCCGACAACCCCGCCGAGCGCGCCGGTGCGGCGCAGACCCACCCCGACCGCGGCACCGAGTACGGCCGCAAGACGCCGTCCGGTCCGCGTCCCACCCCCGACACCCCCGCAGGGACCGAGCCGGGCACCTCCGGCCAGGGTCCAGGGAAGGTCTGAGATGCCGCTCACCCCCGTCCTCACCTCGCGCTGGGGCGCCGACCAGCCCTGGCGGCTGTCCACCTACGAGTCGCTCGACGGCTACACCGCGCTGCGCACCGCGCTGTCGATGGCCCCCGACGAGCTGGTCTCGCTGGTCAAGGACTCCGGCCTGCGCGGCCGCGGCGGCGCCGGGTTCCCCACCGGCATGAAGTGGAGCTTCATCCCGCAGCCCAGGCCGGGGGAGACGCCCACCGGGCCGGCCGCCATGCCCAAGTACCTCGTGGTCAACGCCGACGAGGGCGAGCCGGGCACCTGCAAGGACCTCCCGCTGATGATGACCGACCCGCACGCCCTGGTGGAGGGCGTCATCATCTCGGCGTACGCGATCCGCTGCCGGTTCGCCGTCATCTACGTCCGCGGCGAGGCCGTGCACGCCCACCGCCGGCTGGTCAACGCCGTCGAGGAGGCCTACGCGGCCGGCTACCTCGGCACCGACGTCCTCGGCTCGGGCTACGACCTCGAGCTGGTCGTGCACGCCGGCGCCGGGGCCTACATCTGCGGCGAGGAGACGGCGCTGCTCGACTCGCTCGAGGGCTACCGCGGCCAGCCGCGCCTCAAGCCGCCGTTCCCCGCTGTCGCCGGCCTCTACGGCGCCCCGACGGTCATCAACAACGTCGAGACGCTGGCCACCGTGCCCTTCGTCGTCCGCGGCGGGGCGGAGTGGTTCAAGCGGTTCGGTCCGGAGAAGTCGCCGGGACCGAAGATCTACTCGCTGTCGGGCCGGGTGGTGCGCCCCGGCCAGTACGAGGCCCCGATGGGCACGACGATGCGCGAGCTGCTGGCGATGGCCGGCGGCGTCCGCCCCGGGCACGAGCTGAGGTTCTGGACGCCGGGTGGCTCGTCGACGCCGTACTTCACCGCCGAGCACCTCGACGTCCCGCTCGACTTCGACTCCGTCGGCGCCGCGGGCTCGATGCTCGGCACCACGGCGCTCATGGTGTTCGACGAGACCGACTCGATCGTCGAGGCGACCCTGCGGTTCACCCAGTTCTACGCGCACGAGAGCTGCGGCAAGTGCACCCCGTGCCGCGAGGGGACCTACTGGCTGGTGCAGGTGCTGCAGCGCCTCGTCGACGGCCGGGGCACCGCGGCCGACCTCGACCTGCTCACCGACACCTGCGACAACATCCTCGGCCGGTCGTTCTGCGCGCTCGGTGACGGCGCGACCAGCTGCATCACCAGCTCCCTGAAGTACTTCCGCGACGACTACGTCGCCCTGCTGCCCCCCGAGGAGCAGGCCCGCCTGGGCCGCTCCCTGCGCCTCGAGCCCGTCGGAGTGGCCTCGTGACCCTGACCCCCACCAGCCCCGAGCCCGCTGCGGCGGTGCCGCCCGGCGTCCCGGGCCCGCACACCCCGCCCGACGCCGTCCACTGCACCATCGACGGCTTCGACGTCGCGGTGCCCAAGGGGACGCTGATCATCCGGGCCGCCGAGATGGTCGGCATCCAGATCCCGCGGTTCTGCGACCACCCGCTGCTCGACCCGGTCGGCGCCTGCCGGCAGTGCCTGGTCGAGGTCGAGGGCCAGCGCAAGCCGGTGGCCTCCTGCACCATGCCGGTCACCGACGGCATGGCGGTCAAGACGCAGCTGACCAGCGCGGTCGCCGACAAGGCGCAGCAGGGCACGATGGAGCTGCTGCTGATCAACCACCCGCTGGACTGCCCGGTCTGCGACAAGGGCGGGGAGTGCCCGCTGCAGAACCAGGCCATGAGCAACGGGCGCACCGAGACCCGCTTCGTCGACGTCAAGCGGACCTATCCCAAGCCGCTGCCGATCAGCAGCGAGATCCTGCTCGACCGCGAGCGCTGCGTGCTGTGCGCCCGCTGCACCCGCTTCTCCCAGCAGGTGGCCGGCGACCCGTTCATCGAGCTGTTCGAGCGGGGCGCGCTGGAACAGGTCGCCGTCTACGAGGACGAGCCGTTCTCCTCCTACTTCTCCGGCAACACCACCCAGATCTGCCCGGTCGGGGCCCTGACCAGTGCGCAGTACCGGTTCCGGTCGCGCCCCTTCGACCTGCGCAGCGAGCCCTCGGTGTGCGAGCACTGCGCCTCGGGCTGCGCCATGCGCACCGACTACCGGCGCGGGAAGGTCATGCGCCGGCTGGCCGGCGAGGACCCGGCGGTCAACGAGGAGTGGACCTGCGACAAGGGCCGGTACGCGTTCCGCTACGCGGCCACCAACGACCGGCTGCCCACCCCGCTGGTCCGCGGCGCGGACGGCGTGCTGGCGCCGGCGTCCTGGCCCGACGCCTGGGCCGCCGCGGCCGAGGGGCTGCGCGCGGCCCGGGCGGCCGGCGGGGTGGGCGTGCTGCCCGGCGGCCGGCTGACCGTCGAGGACGCCTACGCCTACGCCAAGTTCGCGCGGGTCGCGCTGGGCACGCACGACGTCGACGCCCGCGCCCGGGCGCACTCGGCCGAGGAGCAGGCCTTCCTCACCGCGCACGTCGCCGGCACCTCCCCCGGCAGCGGCGCGGTCACCTACGACGAGGTCACCACCGCCCCGGTCGTGCTGCTGGCCGGGCTGGAGCCGGAGGAGGAGTCGCCGATCGTCTTCCTGCGGCTGCGCCGGGCGGTCCGGAAGGGCTCGCTGGCCGTCTACGACCTCGCGCCCTTCGCCACCCGCGCGGCGCAGAAGCTGCAGGCCACCGTGCTGGTCACCCGGCCCGGCGACGAGGCCCGCGCCCTCACCGCGCTCGGTGAGGGCAGCTGGGGCGGCCCCGCCGTCGAGGCGCTGCGGCAGCCGGGCGCGGTCGTGCTCGCCGGCGAGCGGCTGGCCGAGGTCCCCGGGGCGTTCACCGCGCTGGCCGCGCTCGCCCGCGCCACCGGCGCCCGCGTCGCCTGGGTGCCGCGGCGGGCCGGGGAGCGCGGCGCGGTCGAGGCCGGCGCGCTGCCGGGACTGCTGCCCGGCGGGCGCCCGGTCGCCGACCCGGTCGCGCGCGCCGAGGTCGCCACCCTGTGGGGGCTGGAGCCCACCGGCCTGCCGGCCGCGCCGGGCCGCGACACCACCGGCATCCTCACCGCCGTCCGCGACGGCCGGCTGGCCGGCCTGCTCGTCGGCGGCGTCGACCCCGCGGACCTGCCCGACCCGCGGCTGGCCGCGCAGGCCCTCTCCGCGGCGTCCTTCGTCGTCAGCCTCGAGCAGCGGCCGAGCGCCGTCACCGAGCACGCCGACGTCGTGCTGCCCGTCGCCGCGGCGCCGGAGAAGGCCGGCAGCTACCTCGACTGGGAGGGACGGGTGCGCTCCTTCGACGCCACCCTGCACGGCACCGGGCAGCTGCCCGACGGCCGGGTGCTGCACGGCCTGGCCGAGTACCTCGACGTCGACCTGCGGCTGCCCGGGCCCGAGGCGGCCCGCGCCGAGCTCGCCGCGCTGGGCGCCGCTCCCGAGCGGGCCGAGGCCACCGGGCTCGACGTCCCGCCCGCGGCAGCTCCCCGGCCCGGCGACGGCGAGGCGGTGCTGGCCTCCTGGCGGCAGCTGCTCGACGTCGGCACGCTCCAGCGCGACGAGCCCGAGCTGGCCGGCACGGCCCGCCCGCCGGTCGCGCGCATCGGCGCCGAGGCCGCCGCGCGGCTGGGCCTGGCCGACGGCGAGCTGCTCACCGTCACCGGCGCCGCCGGGTCGGTGACCCTGCCCGTCTGCGTCACCGACATGCCCGACGGCGTCGTGTGGCTGCCGATGCGCTCACCCGGCAGCGAGCTGCGCAGCTCGCTGGGCACCGCGCCGGGCGGCGTCGTCCGGCTCGGTGCGGTCCGCACCGGCGCCACCGCCGCCCGTGCGGGGGGTGCCGCGTGAGGGTCCTCGCCGTCGCGGCCGACCAGCCCACGCTGGCCGACTTCGGGCACGACGTCTGGTGGATCGTGCTGCTCAAGATCGTCGGCGTCTTCGCGGTGCTGGTGCTGATGACGCTGTTCGCGATCGTCTTCGAGCGCAAGGTCGTCGCCCGCATGCAGCAGCGCTCCGGCCCCAACCGGGTCGGCCCGCGCGGCTCGCTGCAGAGCCTCGCCGACGGGCTGAAGCTGGCGTTCAAGGAGGACATCATGCCGGCGCTGGCCGACCGGCCGGTGTACTTCCTCGCGCCGGTCATCGCCGCGGTCCCGGCGTTCCTGGCCTTCTCGGTCATCCCGCTCGGCCCGGTCGTCAGCATCTTCGGCCAGCGCACGCCGCTGCAGCTGACCGACGCCCCCATCGGCGTGCTCGTCGTGCTGGCCTGCTCGGCGATGGGCGTCTACGGCATCGTGCTCGCGGGGTGGGCCTCCGGCTCGACCTACCCGCTACTGGGCGGCCTGCGCAGCGCCGCGCAGATGGTCAGCTACGAGATCGCGATGGGCCTGTCGATCGTCGCGGTGTTCCTCTACGCCGGGTCGATGTCGACCTCGGAGATCGTCGCGGCGCAGGCCGACGGCAACCGGCTGTCCTTCTTCGGGCTGGAGGTCACCGGGCCGAGCTGGTTCGCGATCCTGCTGCCGGTCAGCTTCGTCATCTACGTGGTCGCCGTCGTCGGGGAGACCAACCGCGCGCCGTTCGACCTGCCCGAGGCCGAGAGCGAGCTGGTCGGCGGGTTCCACACCGAGTACACGTCGCTGAAGTTCGCGCTGTTCTTCCTCGCCGAGTACATCAACATGGTCACCGTCTCGGCGCTGGCCGCGACGCTGTTCCTCGGCGGCTGGCGGGCCCCGTGGCCGCTGTCGATCTGGGACGGCGCCAACTCCGGGTGGTGGCCGCTGCTGTGGTTCTTCCTCAAGGTCACCGCCGCGCTGTTCGTCTTCATCTGGCTGCGCGGCACGCTGCCCCGGCTGCGCTACGACCAGTTCATGCGCTTCGGCTGGAAGGTGCTCGTCCCGACGGCGCTGGTGTGGATCCTCGTCGTGGCCACGATGCGCACCGTCTCCCGCGAGGCGGAGCTGTCCACCGGTGAGGTGGCGGTCTTCGTCGGTGTGCCGATCGCGCTGGTCGTGCTCGCCGGGCTGCTGATCGCCAGCCGGACGGCCAACCGCGACACCCGGCTCATGGCCGAGGACGCCGCCGCCGGCGGCATCCACGCCACCGACCCCGAGCCCGACGTGCTGCCGCCGGCCGGGCCGCGCCACCGGCCCGCGCAGGGCGCCGGTCCGGCCCGCGCCGAGGGCGGCTACCCGGTGCCGCCCATGGACCTGACCGTGCCGCCCTCGCCCCGGCTGCGCCGTGCCGAGCCGGTCGGTGCCCCCGCCGGTGGCACCCCCGGTGGCAGCCCCGGTGGTGTCGTCAGCAGCGGCCGCCGCGGCAGCACCGCCACCCGCGCACAGGAGGACCTCGATGGCTGAGCAGGACCCGGCTCCCGTGACCCAGCAGGACCCGACGACCACCGGCGGGGAGAAGGGCCTCGCGCAGGCGTCGCGCGGGGCGGTCGAGCGGGCCGGCCGCGACGGCGGCGCCGCGCCGGCCCGCCGCAGCCTGCTCCCGGCGCCCGGCCAGGGCTTCGGCGTCACCTTCGGCCAGATGTTCAAGAAGGTGACCACCGAGCAGTACCCCGAGACGCCCAAGGTGACCAAGCCGCGCTACCACGGCCGGCACGTGCTCAACCGGCACCCCGACGGGCTGGAGAAGTGCGTCGGCTGCGAGCTGTGCGCCTGGGCCTGCCCGGCCGACGCCATCTACGTCGAGGGCGGCGACAACACCGAGGACGCGCGCTACAGCCCCGGTGAGCGGTACGGGCGCGTCTACCAGATCAACTACCTGCGCTGCATCTTCTGCGGGCTGTGCATCGAGGCCTGCCCGACCCGGTCGCTGACCATGAGCAACGACTTCGAGCTCGCCGACGACAACCGGCAGGACCTGATCTACACCAAGGAGCAGCTCATGGCCCCGCTCCTGCCCGGCATGGAGGCCCCGCCGCACGCCATGCGGCTGGGCGAGGACGAGAAGGACTACTACGTGCGCGAGCCGCAGCCCGGGTCCGCGGCCGAGCCGGTGACGGCGGAGCGGGCGTGAGCGTCGTCGCGGCGGCCGCCGACACGTCCGTGCAGCTGGGCACCGGCGAGGCCGTCGTCTTCTGGACCCTGGGGCCGATCGCGCTGGCCGGGGCGCTGGGCATGGTGTTCAGCCGCAACGCCGTCCACTCGGCGCTCTGGCTGGTCAACACGATGCTCACGTTCGGCGTCTTCTACGTCGTCCAGGAGGCGCCGTTCCTCGGCGCGGTGCAGATCATCGTCTACACCGGCGCGATCATGATCCTGTTCCTGTTCGTCCTCATGCTGGTCGGCCGGGACTCCTCCGACTCCGTCGTCGAGACGCTGCGCGGCCAGCGGGTGGCGGCGATCGTGCTGGGGGTCGGCTTCGCCGGTCTCGTCGGCGCCGGCATCGCGCGCGCCACCCAGGACACCGCGGCCACCGGCCTGGCCGACGCGCAGGGCGACCGGAGCAACATCGAGGCGATCGCCGAGCTGCTGTTCACCCGCTACCTGCTGGCCTTCGAGGTCACCAGCGCCCTGCTGATCACCGCCGCCGTCGGCGCGATGGTGCTGGCCCACATCGAGCGCGAGCCCGGTACGCGGCGGACGCAGAAGGAGCTGTCGCGGGCGCGCTTCCTCACCGACCGGCCGCAGACGCTGCCCGGTCCCGGGGTGTACGCGCGGGCCAACTCCGTCGCCGCCCCCGCGCTGCTGCCCGACGGGCGCGCCGCCGAGGAGACCGTCGCCACCGGGATCGAGGCCCAGGAGGTCGAGCAGATGCCCCGTCCCACCGGCCGGGCCCAGCTCGGCAGCCCCGACGCGGCGCTCGGCACCCCCGACGGCGTGGTGGACGGGCACCGATGACCCTCACGCACTACCTGGTGCTCGCCGCGATCCTGTTCACCATCGGCGCGGTCGGCGTGCTCGTGCGGCGCAACGCGATCGTCGTGTTCATGTGCGTCGAGCTGATGCTCAACTCGGTGAACCTCACGCTGGTCACCTTCGCCCGGGCCACCGGCACCGTCGACGGCCAGATCATGGCCTTCTTCGTCATGGTCGTGGCCGCCGCCGAGGTCGTCGTCGGCCTCGCGATCATCATGTCGATCTACCGGACCCGCCGGTCGGCGTCGGTCGACGACGCCAACCTGCTCAAGTACTGACGGGAGCCGGCGCACATGGACACCGTCGCGGCCGAGGGACTGCTCGGCGCATCCTGGCTGGTCATCGCACTGCCCCTGGCCGGCGCCGCCGCCCTGCTGCTGGGCGGCCGGCGCACCGACCGCTGGGGCCACCTGCTGGGGACGGCGACCGTCGTCGCGGCCTTCCTCGTCGGGCTGCTGTGCACCGTGCAGCTGGCCGGCACCGAGGGCCGCTCGGTCGACGTCGACCTGTTCACCTTCGTCTCGGCCGGCTCGCTCGACGTGCAGGCCGGCCTGCTCGTCGACCCGCTGTCGGCGACCTTCGTGCTGCTGATCACCGGCGTGGGCGCGCTCATCCACGTCTACTCGATCGGCTACATGGCGCACGACCCGCGCCGGCGCCGGTTCTTCGCCTACCTCAACCTGTTCGTCGCGGCGATGCTGCTGCTCGTCCTCGGCGACAACTACGTGGCCCTCTACGTCGGGTGGGAGGGCGTGGGCCTGGCGTCCTACCTGCTCATCGCCTTCTGGCACGAGCGCCCCGCGGCGGCCACCGCCGCCAAGAAGGCGTTCATCATGAACCGCGTCGGCGACGTCGGCCTGGCGCTGGCGATCTTCACGATGTTCGCCCAGCTCGGCACGGTCAGCTACGAGGGCGTCTTCGGCGGCATCGGGGCCCTCGCCGGCGGGACGGTCACCGCCATCGGCCTGCTCCTGCTGCTCGGCGCGTGCGGCAAGTCCGGGCAGTTCCCGCTGCAGGCCTGGCTGCCCGACGCCATGGAGGGCCCGACGCCGGTCTCGGCGCTCATCCACGCCGCGACGATGGTCACCGCCGGCGTCTACCTCATCGCCCGGTCGGCGCCGGTCTACGACCTGACGCCCACCGCCCGCGCCGTCGTCCTCGCCGTCGGCGCGGTCACCCTGCTCATCGGAGCCATCAGCGGCTGCGCCTTCGACGACATCAAGAAGGTGCTGGCGTACTCGACGGTCAGCCAGATCGGCTACATGTTCCTGGCCGTGGGCCTGGGCCCGGTCGGCTACGCGGCCGGCATCGCCCACCTGCTCACCCACGGCTTCTTCAAGGCCGGGCTCTTCCTCGGCGCCGGGTCGGTCATGCACGCCATGGGCGACCAGGTCGACATGCGCCGCTTCGGCGGGCTGGCGAAGCGGCTGCCGGTCACCTTCGTCACCTTCGGCCTGGGCTACCTGGCCCTCATCGGGTTCCCGTTCCTGTCCGGCTACTGGACCAAGGACGCGATCATCGAGGCCGCCCTGGACCGGGGCGGGACGTCGGGCTGGCTGCTGGGCACGGTGGCGGTCGTCGGCGCCGGGCTCACCGCCTTCTACATGACCCGGCTGATGCTGATGACCTTCCTCGGCCGGCCGCGCTGGACACCCGACGTGCACCCGCACGAGTCGCCGTCGGTGATGACCGCGCCGATGGTCCTGCTCGCCGTCGGCTCGGTGGCCGCCGGGTTCCTGCTGGTCAACGTGTTCCCGCTCGACGAGTGGCTGGCCCCGGTGTTCGGCGCCCCCGAGGAGGCCGAGCACGTGGTGGCCCCCGCCGCCGTCGGGATCGTGGTGACCGCGGTGATGCTGGTCGGCGTCCTCGCCGCGTGGCTGTTCGTCGGCCGCCGCGAGATCCCGGAGGTGGCGCCGGCGCGCGTCTCGCCGGTCACCCGCGCCGCCCGCCGCGCCCTGTACGCCGACGCGGTCAACGAGTCGCTGTTCATGCGGCCCGGGCAGTGGCTGACCCGCGCGCTGGTGTGGGTCGACAACCGCGGGGTCGACGGCGCGGTCAACGGCCTCGCCGCCACCCTCGGCGGCTCCTCCTCCCGGCTGGGCCGCGCGCAGACCGGCTTCGTCCGGTCCTACGCCCTCGGCATGCTCGGCGGCGCGGTCGTCGTCGCCGGTGCACTGCTGGCGGTGACGGCCGGGTGAGCGGGTCCCCTGTGCCCGGAGGAGACGACGACGTGCGGACCACGACACCGAGGAGCCTGGCGTGAGCGACTCCCTGCTCCTGCTCGCGATGCTGGTGGTGCCCGCGCTCGGCGCCGCCGGTGTCGCGGCGCTGCCCCGCGCGAACGCGGCTCTGGCCCGTCAGGTCACCCTGGGCGTGAGCCTGGTCGTCCTGCTGCTGGCCGTGCTGGCCGCCGTCGCCTTCGACCCCGGCGGCGACCGGTTCCAGCTGACCAGCTCGGTCCCGTGGATCCCCGGCTTCGGCGTCGACTTCGCCCTCGGCGTCGACGGCATCGCACTGGTGATGCTGCTGCTGGTCGGCGTCCTCGTCCCCGTCGTGGTGCTCGCCTCCTGGCGCGACGTCGCGCCCGGCCACCGCTCGATGCGCGCCTTCTGGGCCTGGCTGCTGCTGCTCGAGGCCTGCATGGTCGGCGTCTTCGCCGCCACCGACGTCTTCCTCTTCTACGTCTTCTTCGAGGCGATGCTCGTCCCGATGTACTTCATCGTGGGCAGCTTCGGCGGCCCGCGCCGGCAGTACGCCGCGGTGAAGTTCTTCCTCTACAGCCTGGTCGGCGGGCTGGTCATGCTCGCCGCCGTCATCGGGCTCTACGTCGTCAGCGAGGCCGCGGGGGAGGGCACCTTCTCCTTCACCGCGCTCAACGAGATCGACATCGACCCGGGCGTGCAGCGGCTGCTGTTCCTCGGCTTCTTCGTCGCCTTCGCCATCAAGGCACCGCTGGTGCCCTTCCACACCTGGCTGCCCGACGCCGGTGCCGAGGCCCCGATCGGCGGGGCGGTGCTGCTCGTCGGCGTCCTCGACAAGGTCGGCACCTTCGGCTTCCTGCGCTACTGCCTCCCGCTGTTCCCCGACGCCTCGCGCGAGTTCGCGCCCTACGTCCTCGTGCTCGCCGTCGCCGGGGTCCTCTACGCGGCGCTGCTGGCGATGGGGCAGAGCGACATGAAGCGGCTGGTCAGCTACACCTCGATCGCCCACTTCGGCTTCATCGCGCTGGGCGTCTTCGCGTTCACCACCGAGGCGGGCACCGGCGCGGTGCTCTACATGGTCAACCACGGCATCGCGACCGGTCTGCTGTTCCTCGTCGTCGGCATGCTCATCGCCCGCGGCGGCTCGCGGCTGGTCGGCGACTACGGAGGTGTGGCCGGCGCGGCGCCCAAGCTGGCCGGCGTGTTCCTCGTCGCGGGGCTCGCCTCGCTGGCGCTGCCGGGCACCAACAGCTTCGTCAGCGAGTTCCTCGTGCTCATCGGCTCGTTCCCGACCCGTCCGGTGTTCACCGTCCTCGCCACCGTCGGCATCGTGCTCGCCGCGCTCTACGTGCTGCTGCTCTACCAACGGACGATGCACGGCCCGCCGCGCGGGGTCCTCGCCGGGCCCGCCGACGCCGACGCCCACCCCGACGCTCACACCGACGCCCACACCGACACCGACGGCGTCCCGGCAGCCCCCGCCGGCGGGCACGGCGCGAGCGCCGCGTCGGCCACGGCGACGGCCACGCTCACCGCACCGGCACCGGCCCGCGCGGTCCTGCGGGTGCGCGACCTGTCCCGCCGGGAGGTCGCGGTCGTCGCCCCGCTGGTCGCGCTGATCGTCGTGCTCGGCGTGTACCCGCAGCCGCTGGTCCGGCTGATCGAACCGGCCGTCGCCGCCACGATGGGCGACGTCGGCGCCGACCCGGCCGGCACCACTCCCGCCGGCGCTCCCGAGGGGACCGACTGATGCCGATCGAGGCCCCCGACCTGTCGCTGGCCGCGCTCACGCCGCTGCTGTTCGTGTTCGCCGCCGCCTGCGTCGGGGTGCTGGTGGAGGCCTTCGGCCCGCGCGACCGGCACGCGGTGCAGGTCGCCATCGCCCTGCTGGGGACCATCGGCGCGCTGGTCAGCACCCTGCTGCTGGCCGGCGCCCACGAGATCACGGCCGGCGGGGCGCTCGCCGTCGACGGCGCCGGGCTGTTCCTCCAGGCCACCATCGCCGGCCTGGGTGCGCTGTCGATCCTGCTGTTCGCCGAGCGCAACCTCGACCCCGCCCGCTCGGCGTTCGTCGTCTCCGCGGCCGTGCCGGCCGGCAGCGTCCGCGACCGGGAGCTGCTCACCGTCCAGCGGGTGCAGACCGAGGTCTACCCGCTGGCGGCCTTCGCCATCGGCGGCATGATGCTCTTCGTCGCGGCCAACGACCTGCTGGTCATGTTCGTCGCCCTCGAGGTGCTCAGCCTGCCGCTCTACCTGATCAGCGGCCTCGCCCGCCGGCGCCGGCTGCTCTCGCAGGAGGCGGCGGTCAAGTACTTCCTGCTGGGGGCGTTCGCCTCGGCGTTCTTCCTCTACGGCCTGGCGCTGGTCTACGGCGCCACGGGCAGCGTGCGGCTCGCCGACGTCCGCGACGCCGTGGGCACCGGCGGCGGCGGCGTGCTGCTCGTCCTCGGGCTGGCGCTGCTCGTCGTCGGCCTGCTGTTCAAGGCCAGCGTGGCGCCGTTCCACACCTGGACGCCCGACGTCTACCAGGGCGCGCCGACCCCCGTGACCGCCTTCATGGCCGCCTGCACCAAGGTCGCGGCCTTCGGCGCCATCCTGCGGCTGCTCTACGTCGCCTTCGGCACCGACGAGTGGACCTGGCGGCCGCTGGTCTACGGCGTCGCGATCGTCTCGATGGTCGTGGGCGCCGTCCTGGGGCTCACCCAGACCGACCTCAAGCGGATGCTCGCCTACTCGTCGGTGGCGCACGCCGGCTTCCTGCTCACCGGCGTCCTCGGGTTCTCCGTCGCCGGGGAGGCCGCCGGCTCCGGGCTGTCGGCCACGATGTTCTACCTGCTGGCCTACGGCCTGACCACGCTGGGCGCCTTCGCCGTCCTCACCCTGGTGCGCAGCGGCGACGGCGAGGCAACCCACCTGTCGCAGTGGGCGGGCCTGGCGCAGCGCTCCCCGCTGACCGCCGCGGTGATGAGCCTGTTCCTGCTGGCACTGGCCGGGATCCCGCTGACCAGCGGGTTCACCGGCAAGTTCGCCGTCTTCCGGGCCGCGATCGAGGACGGCGCCTGGCCGCTGGCGGTGGTGGCGCTGCTGGCCAGCGCGGTGGCGGCCTTCTTCTACCTGCGGGTCATCGTGCTGATGTACTTCTCCGAGCCCGCGGTCGACGGCCCGACCGTCGGCGTGCCCGGCCTGCCCACCACGATCGTGCTCGCGGTGACCGCGGCGGCCACCCTCGTCCTCGGGATCGTCCCCGGGTCGGTGCTGGGCCTGGCGGACCAGGCGGCTATCTTCGTCGGTTGATGACCGGACCCCGTGCCGCCGTCGACGGGGACGCCCCGGCCGAGGTCTGGCACCGCATCTCGACCCCCGCCTCGACCGTCGGCGCCTGGCTGCCCGGCGGCCCGCTCGGCGCGTCCCTGACCGACGGCCTGGGCCGGGTGGAGGCGGCGCTGGCGGCTGCGGTGGCCAGCGACCACTCGTTCGTCTCCGAGGCGGCCGGGCACCTGATGGCCGCGGGCGGCAAGCGGTTCCGGCCGATGCTGGCGCTGCTGGCCGCCCAGCTGGGCGATGCGCAGGCGCCGGAGGTCGTGCGGGCGGCCGTCGTCTGCGAGCTCACCCACCTGGCGACGCTCTACCACGACGACGTCATGGACGAGGCCGCTGTCCGCCGCGGAGCGCCCAGCGCGAACAGCCGCTGGACCAACAGCGTCGCGATCCTCACCGGCGACTTCCTCTTCGCGCGCGCCTCCGACATCCTCGCCGACCTCGGGCCCGAGGCGGTGCGCATCCAGGCACGCACGTTCGAGCGGCTGGTCACCGGGCAGATCCGCGAGACCGTGGGGGCCCGCCCCGGCGAGGACCGGGTGGCGCACTACCTCGAGGTGCTCGCCGACAAGACCGGTTCCCTGGTGGCCACCTCGGCCCGCTTCGGCGCCTCCTTCGCCGGCGTCGACCCCGCGCTCGTCGAGGCGCTCACCCGCTTCGGCGAGCTCGTGGGCGTGGCCTTCCAGCTCTCCGACGACCTGATCGACATCGTCAGCGAGGACGGCGCCTCCGGGAAGTCGCCGGGCACCGACCTGCGCGAGGGCATCGCGACGCTGCCCGCGCTGATCGCGCTGGCCGGCGCCGATCCCGCCGAGGCCCGGCTGCGCGAGCTGGTCGCCCGCCCGCTGTCCGACGCGGCCGAGCACGCCGAGGCGCTGGCCCTGCTGCGCGGGTCCGCGGCGCTGGCCCGGGCCGCCGAGGTGCTGCGCGACTACGCCGACCGCGCGAGGGCCTCCCTGTCCGACGTGCCGGCCGGCGACGTCCGCGACGCCCTCGCGGCGCTGTGCGACTACGTGGTGACCCGCACCAGCTGACGACCCCCGTGCCGCCCACCGCTCGCCGGCCCGCGGCGGGTCCCTGCGCGGGGGCCGTGCTGGTGGCCCTGGTGCTGCTCGCCGGCTGCAGTGCCGCGCAGGTCGACGAGGGGGCGCCCGACATCCCCGGCGTCGTCGCGAGTCCCTCGGTGCCCGTCCCGGCGCTGCAGGTGGAGACCGTCCTCGACGGGCTCGACCACCCCTGGGACGTCGCTCTCGCCCCGGACGGCACCCTGCTCGTCGACGAGCGCGGCGGCGGGTTCACCGCGGTGCTGCCCGGCGGGACGATCCGCGCGCTCCACGCCGACTCCTCCGACCTCTTCGCCGACGGCGAGACCGGCCTGATGGGCCTGGTGCTCGACCCGGCCTTCGCCGGGAACCGGCGGTTCTACACCTGCCAGGGCGTCGAGGAGGACGGCGGAGCGGAGATCCAGGTCATGGCCTGGACCGTCGACGCCGGCTGGACGACGGCGACCCGCGTGGACGACCCGCTGCTCGGCGACATCCCGGTCAACGAGCGCACCGGCCGGCACGGCGGCTGCCGCGTACGCTTCGACCCCTCGGGCGCACTGCTCGTGGGCACCGGGGACAACGCCGTCGGCAGCAACGCGCAGGACCTCTCGACCCTCGCCGGCAAGGTGCTGCGGATCGACCCGGCCACCGGCGGCCCGGCTCCCGGGAACCCGTTCGCCGGCTCGGCCGACCCGCGGACCCGGCTGGTGCTCAGCTACGGCCACCGCAACGTGCAGGGCATCGCCGTCCGGCCCGGGACCGGCGAGGTCTACACCGTCGAGCAGGGCACCCGCCGCGACGACGAGGTCAACCGGTCGGTCCCCGGCGCGAACTACGGCTACGACCCCGACGGCGCTCCCGACGGACCGGCCGGCGCATACGACGAGAGCGTCCCGATGACCGACCCCGGCATCCCCGGCGCCGTCACTGCCGTGTGGTCCTCCGGCGCCCCGACCATCGCCACCAGCGGCGGCGACTTCCTCAGCGGCCCGCAGTGGGGCGGCTACGACGGCGTCCTGCTGCTCGGGGTGCAGAAGGGCACGGGGGTGCTCGCGCTGCGCCTGGACGAGGAGGGCGAGCTGGTCGAGCAGTTCCGCGTACCGGAGCTGGAGGACGCCTACGGCCGGGTGCGCACGCCGCTGCTCGGCGCCGACGGTGCGCTCTACCTGACCACCGACAACGGCGACGGCGACGACCGCCTCCTGCGCGTCGTCCCCGCGTAGCGGTCGTCGCGCCGAGTGGGCCCCGGAGGGTCCGCGCAGGCGTGGCGGGTCGGGCTCAGCGCCGCCATCGGCCTCGGTGCAGGGGCCTGCGCCGAGCGTGCGAGGTGTAGGGGGCACCGAGGTCCTTCCGGGCACCTGGCCGCGGTGTCGGCCGGGAGGCCGACCGTGTCGTGGTCACACCCGCCGGCTGAGCACCCGGTCGGGCACCGGCGTCCCGGCCGGCAGGAGCGGGCACGGTTCGGGCTCCCCGACGACGGTGCGCACCGGCAGCACCCCGGCCCACACCGGCAGGCCGAGGTCGTCCTCGTCGTCGCCGGGCGGGCCGGTGCGCACCTTGACGCTGGCCTCGGCGAGGTCCAGGGCCAGCAGCGCCGTCGCGGCCAGCTCCTTGCGGTCCGGCTGCCGGGTCGCCGTCCACGACCCCGGCGCCAGGTGCTCGGTGAGGGCCTCGAGCCCGAGCAGCCGCTCGGCGGGGTCGGTGACCTGCCGGGCGGCCCCGTGGACGACGGCGCAGCGGTAGTTCATCGAGTGGTGGAACGCCGAGCGGGCGTAGACGACGCCGTCGAGGTGGGTGACGGTAAAGCACACCGGACCGCCGGCGGCCGCGGCGCGCAGGGTCGCCGCGCCGGTGGACCCGTGCAGGTAGAGGGTGTCGCCCCGCCGGCCGTAGCCGGTGGGCAGCACGACCGGCGCGCCGTCGAGCACGATCCCGAGGTGCCCGACCAACCCGGCGTCGAGGACGGCGTGGAGCTCGGCACGGTCGGTCCGGGCGCGCGCCGCGCCGCGGCGGACGGTGCTGCGGGCGGTGGGGGAGAGCGGGGTCGTAGCGGTCACGCCTCCACCCTGGGGCAGCGACTGGCCTCTTCCCAGGGCCAGTAGGCTGCCAGTCCGGCAGGCCACTCGAGCGCGGAGGTGGGCGTGGACGTGCCTCCCGTGGTGCTCGACCGCACGTCGGGGCGGTCGCTGTCGGTGCAGCTCGCCGACGCGCTGCGCGCGGCCGCCGCGGGCGGGGTCCTGCGCGCCGGTGACCGGCTGCCCTCGACCCGCGAGCTGGCCGCGGCGCTGCGGGTGAGCCGCACCGTGACCTCCGCCGCCTACGACCAGCTGCTGGCCGAGGGGTGGGCGGCCGGGCGGCGCGGTTCGGGCACCTTCGTGGTCGGGGCGGCTCCCGCCGGTCCTGCCGTGTCCGTGCCGCGGCCGCCGGCGCCGTCCCGGACCCCGGCCGCCGTCGACCTGCGCGCCGGGACGCCCTGCCTGGAGGTGCTCGACCGGGCCGCCTGGCGACGCGCCTGGCGGGCCGCGGGCGACCTCGCACCCGACGGCGACCCGGAGGCGGCCGGGGACCCGGGCTTCCGGCTCGCCGTCACCGAGCACCTGCTGCGGCACCGCGGGCTGTCGGCGGCCCCGTCCGACGTGCTGGCCACCGCGGGCACGTCCGCGGCGGTCGCCGAGGTCGTCCGCCTCCTGCCCCCGGGCAGCCGCGTCGGGCTCGAGGACCCCGGCTACCAGCGGGCGGCCGGGGCGCTGCGGGCCGCCGGCGTGCAGGTGGTCCCCTGTCCGGTGGACGGCGACGGGCTGGTCGTCGATGCGCTGCCGGCGGGCCTGGCCGCGGTCTACTGCACGCCGGCACACCAGTTCCCCCTGGGCCGGCGGCTGTCCGCGGCGCGGCGGGTGGCCCTCGTCGCCCGGGCACGGGCCGAGGGCTGGTGGGTGCTGGAGGACGACTACGACGGGGAGCTGCGCTACGACGTCGCCCCGCTGCCGCTGCTGGCCGCGCTCGGCCCCGACGTCGTCGCGCACCTCGGGACCAGCAGCAAGGTCGTCAGCCCGACCCTCGGCGTCGGCTGGCTGGTGGCGCCCCCGTCCCTGCGCGCGGGCCTGCTGGCCGCCCGGACGGCGACCGGTACCCGTCCCGCGCGGGCGGGGCAGCGGGTGTTCGCCGCGCTGGCCGCCTCCGGCGACCTCGCCCGGCACCTGCGCCGGCTGCGCCGCGAGCTCGCCGAGCGGCGGGTCCTGGTGGTCGGCGCGCTGGCCGGCGCCGGGGTGCCCGTGGAGGGCGACCCGGCAGGTGCGCACGTCCTGGTCCCGCTGCCCGGCCGGGACGCCGAGGAGGCCGCGGTCGCCGACGCGGCGGCGCGGGGGATCGTCGTCGACGGGCTCGGACGCCACTGGGCCGGCCCGGACCCGCACCGGCCGGCGGCCGGCCTGGTGCTCGGGTTCGCCGCGCCGCCGCGCGCCGAGCTCACCCGGGCCCTGCCGGTGCTGGCCACGCTGCTGGCCACGGTGCTGCGCGCGACGCCCGAGCGGTCGTGAACGCCGACCGGGCCCGTCCCCGCGGTGCGGGGACGGGCCCGGTCGGGACCGAGGAGGACTAGGCGGAGACGGTCCAGGTGTCGCCGCCGGACAGCAGCGCCTCGAGGTCGCCCGGCGCCTGCGTGCGGGCCTCCTCGAGCTGGTCGGCCATCATCCGGTCGTACGTCGGCTTCTGCACCGAGCGGAACACGCCCATCGGCGTGTAGCGCAGGTCCTGGCTCGACAGCCGCGACAGGGCGAACGCGTAGGACGGGTCCTGGCGGGTGGAGTCGTGGACGACGATCTCGCCGGCGTCGACCTGGTTGGTCTCGGCGATCCGCAGCCCGCCGAACTCGTCGCGGACCACGCAGGCGGCGCCGTCCGGGCCGAACACCAGCGGCTGCCCGTGCACCAGCGGGATGGTCCACATCGGGCCGGTGGTCGGGTCCTTGAGCAGGTCGAACGCACCGTCGTTGAAGATGTTGCAGTTCTGGTAGATCTCGACCAGCGAGGTGCCCTCGTGCTCGGCCGCCTGCCGCAGCACGTCGGTGAGGCCCTTGCGGTCGGAGTCCATCGCCCGGCCGACGAAGGTCGCGTCGGCGCCGATCGCCAGCGACACCGGGTTGAACGGGTGGTCCAGCGAGCCCATGGGGGTGGACTTGGTGACCTTGCCGACCTCGGAGGTGGGGGAGTACTGCCCCTTGGTCAGCCCGTAGATCCGGTTGTTGAACAGCAGGATCGTCATGTTCACGTTGCGGCGCAGCGCGTGGATCAGGTGGTTGCCGCCGATCGACAGCGCGTCGCCGTCGCCGGTGACGACCCACACCGACAGGTCCGGCCGGGAGGCGGCCAGGCCGGTGGCGATGGCCGGGGCGCGGCCGTGGATCGAGTGCATCCCGTAGGTGTTCATGTAGTACGGGAAGCGCGAGGAGCAGCCGATGCCCGAGACGATGACCATGTCCTCGCGGGCGATGCCGAGGCTGGGCAGGAAGCTCTGGACGGCGTTGAGGATGACGTAGTCACCGCAGCCGGGGCACCAGCGGACCTCCTGGTCGGTCTTCATGTCCTTCGCCTTGAGCGAGGTCTGCTTCTCGCCCTGGCTGTCGACCGAGTCGGCGATCGCCTGCTGGATGTTGGCGTCGATCGGCGTCCCCGGCATGCCGAGGTCGTGCACGTGCGGGGAGGTGGTCACTTCGTGCCTCCGGTGGCGGTGGTGGGAGCGGTGGAGTCGATGACGTCCTGGACCACCGCGGCGAGCTCGGCCGCCCGGAAGGGCAGCCCGCGCACCTGGGTGTGGCTCTGGACGTCGACGAGGTACTTCGCGCGCAGCAGTAGCGACAGCTGCCCGAGGTTCATCTCGGGGCAGACCACCCGGTCGTAGCGGCTCAGGACCTCACCGAGGTCGGCCGGCATCGGGTTGACGTGCCGCAGGTGGATCTGGGCCACCGAGCGGCCCGAGTGGCGGATCCGCCGGCACGCCGCGCCGATCGGCCCGTAGGTCGAGCCCCAGCCGATGACCGCCACGCGGGCGTCGCCGTCGGGGTCGTCGACGTCGGTGGGCGGGATGTCGGCGGCGATGCCGTCGACCTTGGCCTGCCGCAGCCGGGTCATCAGGTCGTGGTTGGCCGGGTCGTAGGAGATGTTGCCGGTCTTGTCGGCCTTCTCCAGCCCGCCGATGCGGTGCTGCATGCCCGCGGTGCCCGGGACGGCCCACGGGCGGGCCAGCGTCTCGGGGTCGCGCAGGTAGGGCAGGAACTCCGGCGTCCCGTCGGCGGCCGCGCCGTTGGGCTCGGTGGCGAAGTCCACCGCCAGGTCGGGCAGGTCCTCCACCGACGGGACCGACCACGGCTCGGCGCCGTTGGCCAGGTAGCCGTCGGACAGCAGCATCACCGGCGTCCGGTACTTCAGCGCGATCCGCGCCGCCTCCAGCGCCGCGTCGAAGCAGTCGCCGGGGGAGCGGGGCGCGATGACCGGCAGCGGCGCCTCGCCGTTGCGGCCGAACATCGCCTGCAGCAGGTCCGACTGCTCGGTCTTGGTCGGCAGCCCGGTCGAGGGGCCACCACGCTGGACGTCGACGACGACGAGCGGCAGCTCGGTCATCACCGCCAGGCCCAGGGCCTCGGACTTCAGCGAGACGCCGGGGCCGGACGTCGTCGTGATGCCCAGGGCACCGCCGAAGGAGGCGCCGATGGCCGAGCCGATGCCGGCGATCTCGTCCTCGGCCTGGAAGGTGCGCACGCCGAAGGACTTGTGCCGGGACAGCTCGTGCAGGATGTCCGACGCCGGGGTGATCGGGTAGGCGCCGAGGAAGACCGGCAGGCCCGACCGCTGGCCGGCCGCGACCAGCCCGAGGGCGAGCGCCTGGTTGCCGGAGATGTTGCGGTAGCGGCCCGGGGCCATCGGGGCCGGCTTGATCTCGTAGGAGACCGCGAAGGCCTCCGTCGTCTCGCCGTAGTTGTAGCCGGCGCGGAAGGCGGCGATGTTCGCCGCGGCGATCTCCGGCTTGCGGCGGAACTGGCGCTCGAGGAAGCGGACGGTGCCCTCGGTCGGCCGGTGGTACATCCAGCTGAGCAGGCCGAGCGTGAACATGTTCTTGCTCCGCTCGGCCTCCTTCTTGCCGAGGCCGGTGTCCTTGAGCGCCTCCAGCGTCATGCTCGTGAGCGCCACGCTGACGACCTGCCAGCCGTCGAGGGAGCCGTCCTCGAGCGGGTTGGTCGCGTAGCCGACCTTGGCCAGGTTGCGGGGGGTGAACTCGTCGCTGTCGACGATCACCAGCCCGCCGCCGGGCAGGTCGGCGAGGTTGGCCTTGAGCGCCGCCGGGTTCATGGCCACCAGGACGTCGGGGGCGTCGCCCGGGGTCATGATGTCGTGGTCGGCGAAGTGCAGCTGGAAGGAGCTGACGCCGGGCAGGGTCCCCGTCGGCGCGCGGATCTCGGCCGGGAAGTTGGGCAGCGTCGAGAGGTCGTTGCCGAAGGACGCGGTCTCGCTGGTGAAGCGGTTGCCGGTCAGCTGCATGCCGTCGCCGGAGTCGCCGGCGAGCCGGATGACGACGCGGTCGAGCTCGACGACGCTCTTGACGAGGCCACCGGGGGCCGAGCTGCCGGGCGTGGTGGACGGTTCGAGAGCAGTCATCGTGTGCTACCTCCAGAGGCCCCAGGTTACGGGCGTGTGTCCCGGCTGGTCGCGGGACGCGGATCACGTCAGCGGTTGGCACGTGTGGCGTTCGGAGGCGACAACCGAGCGTGGCCGCCGAGGATTCCGGACGCTGCCGTCCGTAAGCGGCGTCACCCGTCGGACCCGGGAACGGTGGTCGGGGGCACTCCGTTCACGGGGGGTGCGGCGCTGGGGCAACGAGGTGCGGACCGCGCTCCTGCTGGGGGTGATGGCCGGTCTCGTCCTCGCCGCGGGGGCCCTCGTCGGCGGCCGCGGGGGGTTGCTGGTCGCCCTCGTCGTCGCCCTGGGGGTCAACGGCTGGGCGTGGTGGCGCTCCGATCGGCTGGCGCTGCGCGCCATGCGCGCCTTCCCGGTGACCGAGACGCAGGCACCGGGCCTGTACGCGATGGTGCGCGAGCTGGCCACCGAGGCCCGCCAGCCGATGCCGCGCCTCTACGTCAGCCCCACCGACCAGCCCAACGCGTTCGCCACCGGCCGGACGCCGCGGCGCGCGGCGGTCTGCTGCACGCAGGGCGTCCTCGAGCTGCTCGACCGCCGGGAGCTGCGCGCGGTGCTGGCCCACGAGCTCTCCCACGTCTACAACCGCGACATCCTCCTCGGCTCGGTCGCCGGCGCGCTGGCCACCGTCGTCACGTACCTCGCCCACCTGGCCGCGTTCGGCGCGCTCACCGGCGGCCGCTCCGAGGACCGGGGCGGCGGCAACGTGCTCGGCACGCTGCTGCTCGTCCTGCTCGGGCCGCTGGCCGCCGTCCTGGTGCAGCTGGCGGTCGGCCGCGGCCGCGAGTACCAGGCCGACGCCGACGGGGCGCGCCTGTCCGGTGACCCACTGGCCCTCGCCGACGCGCTGCGCCGTATCTCCCGCGGGGCGGCGGCCCGCCCGCTGCGGGCCGACGACCGCCTGGTGACCCAGAGCCACCTGATGATCGCCGCGCCCTTCCCGTCGGCCGGGCTGGCGGCGCTGTTCGCCACCCACCCGCCGATGGCCGAGCGGATCGCCCGGCTGGAGCGGATGGCGCGCGGGCCCCGCGGCGGCTGAGTCCCGATGCCGATCGAGGTCCCCGCGCCGGGTGGCGCGGGGACCTCGGTGGCGTGGCGCCTCGGTGTCACGCGGGGACGAGCATCGCCGGCTCGGACCGGCGCCCGGTCAGCAGCAGCTTCACCGCGTCGCCGGGCACCAGCGGGCGGGAGAAGTGGTAGCCCTGGCCGAGCGGGCAGTGCAGGGCGCGCAGGGTCTCGACCTGGTCGCCGGTCTCGAGCCCCTCGGCCACCACCTCCAGGTGCAGGTCCTGGGCGAGCCGGGTGATGGCCGCGACCACGGCGTGCCCCTCGGCGCCGGTCGTCACCCCGTCGATGAAGGACTTGTCGATCTTCAGCGTGTCGATCGGGAAGCGCCGCAGGTAGCCCAGCGACGAGTAGCCCGTGCCGAAGTCGTCGAGGGCCAGCCGGACACCCAGGGCCTTGAGCTGGTCGATCTTGCGGGTCGTCTCCTCGATGTCGTGCGCGAACAGCGACTCGGTGATCTCCAGGGTGAGCAGCGACGGGGCCAGGCCCGACTGCCGCAGCGCCTCGGCGACGTCCCCGACCAGGTCGGGGTGGTGGAACTGCCGGACGGAGACGTTGACGCTCATCCGCAGCCGGCCCAGCGGCGAGCGGTGCTGCCAGACGGCGGCCTGCCGCGTCGCCTCCTGCACCACCCAGCGGCCGATCGGCACGATCAGGCCGGTCTCCTCGGCCAGCGGGATGAACTCCAGCGGGGACACCAGTCCCCGCTCGGGGTGCCGCCACCGGACCAGCGCCTCGAACCCGACGACGACCTGCGTGCAGACGTCGACGATTGGCTGGTAGTGCAGCTCCAGATGCTCGGCGTCGAGCGCGCCGGACAGGTCCGCCCGGACGGCGTCGCGCTGCACCTGGGCCGTGTGGTGGCTGGGCTGGAAGACCTCCAGCCGGCCCTTGCCGCCCGTCTTGGCCGCGTACATCGCCAGGTCGGCGGCGCGCAGCATGCTGATGGCGCTGGCCGCGCAGGCGTCCGAGGTGGCCAGACCGATGCTCAGCCCGGTGCGCACCACGTGGTCACCGACGCGCGTGGGCGCCCGCAGCGAGTCGAGGATGCGGTGCGCCACCCGCTCGGCCTGGTGTGCGCTGCCGGGACCGGTGAGCAGGATGGCGAACTCGTCACCGGAGAGGCGGGCCACCGTGTCGGTGTCGCGGACGCTGCCGACCATGCGCTCGGCGAGGAGCCTGATCAGGGCGTCGCCGCCCTCGTGCCCGAGGCTGTCGTTGGCCGCCTTGAGGTTGTCGACGTCGAGGAACAGCACGGCCGACGGCGTGCCGGACTCCCGGCGGGCGAGGTCGGCCTCGGCCATCCGCTCCATGAACAGGGCGCGGTTCGGCAGGCCGGTGAGCGCGTCGTGGAAGGCCTGGTAGCGCAGCCGGTCCTCCAGCTCCTTGCGGCCCTCGACGGCGCCGAGCAGGCTGTTGAAGGCGCGGCCGGCCTCGCCGATCTGGTCGTCGGAGTCGACGGTGATCCGCTCGAAGACCGCCGCCGACCAGTCGCCGGAGCTGGTGGCGGAGGTGATGACACCGGTCGCCGACCGCAGGTGGCTGCCGAGCACCTCCATCCGGCCGCCGACGACCCCGCGGCACAGCGCGTAGTTCATCGCGCCCACGAGGAAGCCGGCCACCAGGCAGGCCGAGGCGAACAGCGGGCGGTCGGCGATGGTCTCGGGCACGCCGAGCAGCACCGCGAACGGCGGGAACACGAAACCGACGGCCAGGCCCAGGCCGACCATGTAGATCGCCATGTCCCAGAAGACCCGGGAGGTCAGGCGGAAGGCCCGGCGGGGACGCGGCTGCGCCCCGGCGCCGGTCTCGTGCATCGTCATGCCGGGCAGATCGGACCCGGTCGGACGTGACTTGAGCGACCTCACGGGAGGTTCCCCCTCCGGGTGAGATCGGGGGAGTCGCTCAAGTTCGGCGCCCGGACGTCGATCAGGCTGCCATGGAGATGACGCTGTCCTTCACGGCCGGCCAGTACGTGGGTGACGACCTGTGGGTGTCGGTGCTCGACGGGCAGCCCCGCCAGTACGTCGACCTGGACACGGCCGCCACGAGCTCGGCGTCGGTCGTCGTCGCCCGCGCGGTCCAGGAGTTCCTCCCCTGGTACGCGAGCGTGCACCGCGGGGCCGGCATCCGGTCCCAGCTCACCAGCCGGCGCTACGAGGAGGCGCGCGAGATCGTCGTGCGCTTCGTCGGCGGCGACCCGGCCACGCACACCGCGCTGTTCCCCCGGAACACCACCGAGGCGATCAACCTGCTGACCTTCCGGCTGGGGCTCACCCGGGACGACGTCGTCGTCACCACGGCCGTCGAGCACCACGCCAACCTGCTGCCCTGGCAGCGGCACGCCCGGCTGCGCGTCGTGGACGTCGACGAGAGCGGCACCTTCGACGTCGCCGCGGTCGAGGCCGCGCTGGACCAGCACCCGCGGCCGCGCGTGCTGGCCGTCACCGGCGGCTCCAACGTCACCGGCTGGCTGCCCGACCTGCGGGCCATCGCCGCCGCGGCCCGCCAGCGCGGCGTCCTGGTGGTGGTCGACGGCGCCCAGCTCGTGCCGCACCGCCCCGTCGACATCACCGCCCTGGGCATCGACGTGATCGCCTTCTCCGGCCACAAGATGTACGCGCCGTTCGGCGCCGGCGCCCTCGTCGTCCCGCACGCGCTGCTCGCCGCGGGAGAGCCGTTCCTGGTCGGCGGCGGCGCGGTGAAGGCCGTCTCGTTCGACGACGTCGTGTGGGCCGACGGTCCCGACCGCGACGACGCCGGCTCGCCGAACGTCGTCGGCGTCGTGGCCCTCACCGCCGCCGCGGACGAGCTGCGCAGCGACGGGTGGTCGTCGGTGCGGGCGCACGAGGACCACCTGGTCCGTGCCCTGGACTCCGAGCTGCGCTCCGTCCCCGGCCTGCGCCGGCTGGGCCCGGTCACCGGGGACCGGCTGCCGGTCGCCGCCTTCAACCTCGAGGGCGTGCCGCACGGGCTGCTCGCCGCCCGCCTGGCCAACGAGTGGGCGATCGGCACCCGCAGCGGCTGCTTCTGCGCCCACCCCTACATGGGCCGGCTGCTCGGTCTCTCCGAGGCCGACGTGGCCCGGTTCCACGCCGACGTCCGCAGCGGGGCCCGGCACCGGCTGCCGGGTGCGGTCCGGGTCAGCGCGAACCGGCAGACCTACCTCACCGACATCCCGCTGCTGGGGCAGGCGCTGCGGGAGATCGCCGCCACCCCGCAGGGCGCCGAGGAGTACGTGCTCGACGCGCGCGGGGAGTTCGTCCCGCGGCGGCGGTCGCTGACGCCGGCTCCCGTCTGACCGCGCCGGCGCCGTCCGGGCGAGGACCGCGCGGCACGGGGCGGTGCCGTCACCGGGCCCGGCTGCCGCGGCGGGCCACGAGGGCGAGCGCGCCGGCGCACAGCAGCGCCGACCACGCGAGCTGGACGGCCAGCAGGAACGGCGTCGGCCCACCGGAGACGAGGGCCACGGCGAGCGGCAGGCTGCCCACCAGCCCGACGTCGACCCCCTGCACGAGCGTCGCCCCCACCCCGGTGGGGACCACGCCCATCGGGGTGGCGACGACCGGGCCGGACCAGTCGATCTCGGCACGGAACGCGCCACGCAGCGACGCGGCGGCCCAGGCCGGAGCCGTGGCGGCGCACAGGCCGGTCACGAGGGCCGGCGCGTCGCTCGCCACGCCGATCAGCAGCCCGGTCAGCGCGGTCACCGCCGCGAGCAGGGCGAACGGCACGACGGCACGCGCGACCGTGACCCCGGCGGCCGAGAGCGGCAGCAGGCGGTCGAGCGCCGGGGCCGCCTGGGCCTGACGCGCCGGGTGACCGGCCGCGACGGCCGCGAGCGCCCAGCCGGCCACGCACGCGGTCCACACGGCCAGGGGGAGGGACCCGAGCCCCTCGGTGCGGGCGACCACGACGGGGACCGCGATCGCGACCAGCGCCTGGCCGAGGTGCCACGGGGAGCGGACCAGCGCGGTGCCGTCGGCGGCGACCACCGCCTGCCAGGCTCCGGAGACGCGGGCGAAGCGGCGGCCGCGCCGGGGCGCGCGCGGACGGCGGGCGGCCAGCGCCCGGCCCAGTTCCCGGGTGTCGAGCGAGACCGCCGAGGCGGCCGCGTGCTGCGACGTCGCGCCGAGCGCGCGCAGCTGCGCGGCGCCCAGCCGGTCGAGCCCGGCGACGGCGCCGCCGAGCAGGGGGACGGCCGCGGCCGCCAGCACGACTGCACCGCCGGTCGGTGCCACGGGCAGGGAGGGGACGACCCCGCCGCCGGTCAGCGCGGACGCGGTGCCCACGGCGACCACCGCCACGGCGGTCGCCACGGCCACGGCGCCGGCGACGGGTGCCAGCCGGCCCGGTCGCCCCCGCGTCTGGTTGAGGGCCACGGCCCCCACCACGGCGGCCGCGCACCCCGCCGTCCCGGTGAGGACGGCGGCGACGCCGGCGGGGGAGGGGGTGTCGGTCAGGGTCAGCGCCGGCGGCAGGGCCAGCACGACGGCGGTGCCGGTGACGGCCGTGGCGACCCGGACCAGCTCCCCGCGCAGGAGTTCGCGGCGGCCGGCCGGCAGCGGCAGCCACCAGGCAGCCGCGGCGGGGGTGCTGCTCACCGGTCCCAGCCGGTCCAGGCAGACGACGAGACCGGCGACCGCCAGCGAGGCGGCGACCGCGGCGGTGACCCCGGCCGGCAGCACGGGCACGGTGACCGGCGCCCCGGCCAGCGAGATCCGCTCGCGCAGCGAGGCGACCGCCCCGGCGAGCACCGCGACGCCGATCGCCACCGAGACCAGGTGGCCGTGGACCTCGCCGAGCCGGGCGGTCAGCGTGGTGTCGGCCCGGGCGGCCGTGGCCCGCCGGGTGAGCCGCCGGACGGCGGCGCCGGAGAGCTCGGCCGCGCGGACGGCGACGACAGGGGACGAGCCGGTCACAGGGTCGGGAGGACGTCGGCGGCCGCGGCCGGGTCGAGCCGGTGGCAGGCGGCCTCGCCGAGCAGGAGCACCTCGTCGGCCACGGCGCGGAGGAAGTCGGCGTCGTGGCAGGCGAAGACGAGCGCGGCGCCCTCGTCCCGGTGCCGGGCCAGCCGTCCGGCCAGCCGGGCGCGCATCCCGGCGTCGAGACGCCGCTCGGGCTCGTCGAGCACGACGAGCCGGGCCGGCCGGACGAGGGCCGCCGCCAGCGCCAGCCGGCGGCGCTGCCCGGACGACAGCTGCGACGGCAGCGCGTCGACCCGGTCGGCCAGCCCGAACGCCGCCACCTCGGCCTCCACCACCGCCTCGGCGTCGCGCACCCCGTGGCCCCGCGCGGTCAGCAGCAGGTGCTCGCGGCCGGTCAGCGACGGGAAGAACGCGTCGTCGTCGAGCACGCAGGCCACGTCCCGGCGGAAGTCGGCCCGCCGCTCGTCGACCTCCCGGCCGTCGAAGGCGACCGTCCCGCCCAGAGGGGCGAGGAGCCCGACGAGGGTCTGCAGCAGCGTGGACTTGCCCGCGCCGTTGGCGCCGACGAGGCCCAGGGCCCGCCCAGGCTCTAGGACGACGTCGACCGGCGCGCACACCGGCTCGGTGGCGTAGCCGACCCGCAGGCCCTCGGCCCGCAGCAGGGCCGTCCCCGCGCTCCCCGCGGTCACCGTCCCACCACGCCGGGCCGCCGCCGTGCCCCGCCGCCGGCCGCGCGCCGGGTCCGGGACGGGGGCCGTGGCACCGCGGGCGGCAGCCGGCTCAGCGGTAGTTGTCGAACTGCAGGGCGACGTCGAGGTCCTTGCCGCGCAGCAGCTGCTGCACCGTCTGCAGGTCGTCGCGCTTCTTGCCGCTCACGCGCAGCTGGTCGCCCTGGACCTGTGCCTGCACGCCCTTCGGGCCCTCGTCGCGGATGATCTTCGCGATCTTCTTGGCGGTGTCGGACTCGATGCCCTGCTTGATCCGCGCGGAGATCTTGTAGGTCCGCCCCGAGGACTGCGGGTCGCCGGCGTCCAGGGACTTCAGCGAGATGCCGCGCTTGACGAGCTTCTCCTTGAAGACGTCGAGGGCGGCGACCACCCGCTCCTCGGTGTCGGCGGTGACGGTGACGCCCTCCTCGCCGGCCCACGCGATGGCCGCGTTCGTGCCGCGGAAGTCGAAGCGCTGGGACAGCTCCTTGCCGGCCTGGTTGAGCGCGTTGTCGACCTCCTGGCGATCGACCTTGCTCACGACGTCGAAGGACGCGTCGGCCATCTCTGCTCCATCCCCCCGCGCCGGAGCGACCCGGTGCGGGACCCGTCGGGCCGTCGCCGGCCCGTCTTGTACTCTCTCCCCGTGGGACCACGGCGGGTTGCCCGAGTGGCCAATGGGAGCGGACTGTAAATCCGTCGGCTTAGCCTACGAAGGTTCGAATCCTTCACCCGCCACCCCCGTGCAGCGGCCCCCGACCGGCAGGTCGGGGGCCGCTGTCGCGTCCGGGTGGCTCAGGGGAGCGTGGGAGCCCGGGCGCTGGCGACGGCGGTGACCTCCAGGGGCCGACCGTCGAGGAACAACCAGCCGAAGGCGATCTCGACCGAGCGCCTGCAGCGGACGGTGACCTCCGCGCCGTCGGACTCCGCCGACCAGGCGTCCAGGCCCGTGCCGCCGTAGGCCAGGTGGTCGGCGACCGCGCCCCGGGCGGTCTCGGTGGTCAGCGGCAGCGAGTCGCCGACCCCAGTCGCGTAGACCCGCCCCTCGTCGGTGCGGTTGGCCGCGGCCAGCGCGGCGCCGTCGCAGACCGCCTGCACGTCCTGCCGCTCGAGGAAGGCGTCGGACGCCGCGATCGCCCCGAGGGCCGTGAACGCCGCCACGAGCCAGCAGACCAACACGAACGGCAGAGCCGAGCCCCGCTCCCGGCCGGCGTCGGCCGCCCCTGTCCCCGCTGGCACGGCGCGCAGCGTAGGGCCGCCGTCCTATAGAGAGTCGCGCCTCCACAGGACGGTCCGTCCCCCGTGTCCGCCCTTCACCCGATCCGGTGACACACGGAAGAGTCTGCGACACAGACTGTAAAAGTATAACGGCGTGTCACCTGTTGGTCATTTTCTGTGGTTGCCACGCGCGTGTGAGGGCAGCAGTGTCTTGGTTGCGGTCCGTACACGAACGACGCTCTGCCCCCGCGCCTGGGTGACAGCCCGCACCAGAAGAGCTGTCTTGCGTGCCTCAGGAGGCGTCATGAACACCACCGTCCCGACCGCCGAGCGCATCTCCCGCTGGGGCCGCATCTCCCGCTGGGGCTGATCCTGCCCGGGCCGACGCGGACCCTCCGCCGCGCGGGGCCGTCGCGCGATCGGACGGCTGCCCCTGACGGGTGAGGACCTCCGCGCAGGAGTCTCGCGAAGCGTGTCCGCTGTTAACCTCTGCCGACGCCGCCCCCCGAAGAGACTAGGGTCCCGTTGGCCGAGCAACCGGCTCCCCCTGCAGAGCCCCCCGTGCCGCTGGCCGCATCCGCCGGACGACCAAACCCGGCACTGCGGCGCCCTGAGGTCGTGGCCCTCGCCGCGGCCCCGCTTGCCTGTCTCGTCGGTGCCCTGGTCCTGCCCGGGGCCTACCGATCGGCCGCCCCGCTGGTGCTCCTGACGATCCTGGCCGCGTTCCTGCTCACTGAGTCGGTGCAGTTCAACCTCGACCTGCGCCGGCAGACCTACATCCTCACGACGACCGAACTGGTCCTCGTCATCGGTCTCGTGGAGGTCGGCGGCTTCTGGACCACGCTGATGCACAGCTGCGCGCTGGTCCTCATCCAGGCCCACCAGCGGTATCCGCTCGCCAAGTCGGTCTTCAACGTCGCCTCGGCGATCCTCACCACGGCCGCCGCCGTCGTCGTGCTCTCCGCCTTCCCGTCGCTGGACCTCGCCTCGCCGGTCACATGGCTGGGGCTGGTCGTGGCGATCGCCGTCGCCGACCTCGTCTCCCTGCTGTGCGTGGCGACGGCGATCTCACTGACCGGCGGCCGTCCTGACTGGTCCTTCTGGCTCAGCGCCCTCGGTCCCCAGGTCGTCATCGGCCCGCTCAGCGTCGCCGCCGCTGTGGCGTCGCTGTTGCTCATGCGTACCAACCCGTGGGCCTGGCTGCTCGTGCTGCCCGTCCTCGTCGCCATCGTGGCTGCTTTCCGGCTGACCGCCTCCGCCTCCCGCGAGCGGCGCAGCATCCAACGGGTCTACGACTTCGCCCGGCAGGTGGAGAGCGTCAGTCCCGACGACGCGGGAACGCGCCAGATGGTGGCTGCGGTACGGGAGCTGCTCAACGCCGACAAGGTCGCGCTCTGGCTGCCTCCGTACCTCGACGAGGCCCCGCAGCTGGTCGTGGTCGGGGACGAGGAGATGGCGTACTACGACGGACCCGGTGACCCCGACGACGTCCTGCGGCGCCGCGCGCTGGAACCCGGGAACTCGGGCCCCGTTCTGGTCGCTGTCGGTCGGGCCACCCCGGCGGAGGCGGCCGCCCTCGCCCGCCGCGGTGCCGAGGAGGTCCTCGGCGCGCCCATCGCCACGGCGGCCGGTGAGCCGGGCTACCTCGAGGTGTGCGACCGGCGCAGCGACGTCGTCTCCTTCTCCGAGGGCGACCGCTCCGCGCTGGACTCGATGCTCACCCACGTCAACGCGGCCATCCGCCAGCAGCAGCTGCTGACCCAGATCCGCTACGACGCCGACCACGACCGGCTCACCGGCCTGCCCAACCGGCAGCGGCTGGCCACCGAGATCGACCAGGTGCTCACCGCCGACCCCGTCGGCGCCCGGTTGGGCCTGGTGCTGGCCGCCCTGGACAACCACACCGAGATCGTCGACACCCTCGGGCACGCAGCTGCCGACGAGCTGCTACTGGTCACCGCCGGCCTGCTGCGCGAGCACGCGCCGCCCGACGCCCTGGTGGCCCGGATGGAGGGCGAGCAGTTCGCCGTCCTGCTGCCGGGGCTGTCGCTGGCCGCGGCCGAGCGGGCTGCCCGCCGGCTGCGCGAGGCCACCTCCACCCGGGCCCGGGTGGCCGGGCTGGACCTGGAGGTCACGCTCACCGTCGGCGTCGCCGCGGCGCCGGTGCACGGCACCGACTCCGGCACGCTCATGCAGCGAGCCGACGTCGCGCTCCTGGCCGCTGGCGACGGGGGCGGTGGCCGCGTGGCCAGCTACCACCAGGTGCTCGACCAGCAGAGCCTGCGCCGCCTGCAGCTGGGCACCGAGCTCGAGCAGGCCATGGCCGACGGGCAGATCAGCGTGGTCTTCCAACCGATCATCGACGCCCGGACCTCCGACATCGTCTCGGTCGAGACGCTGGTCCGCTGGGCCCACCCGCGTTTCGGCGCCATCCCGCCGGACGACTTCATCCACCTCGCCGAGCAGATCGGCCGGATCGGCCCGCTCACCGACCACGTCCTCGACCTGGCGCTGGCCCGCTGCCGCCGCTGGCTGGACCAGGACATCGCCCTGTCGGTCGCGGTGAACCTCTCCGCCCGGTGCCTCACCGAGCCGGACCTGGTCGAGCGGGTGCAGCGGGCGCTGCGCCGCCACGGCGTCCCCGGCGAGCTGCTCATCCTCGAGCTCACCGAGGGCAGCGTCATCGACGACTCGGTGCGCTCCAGCAACGTCCTGGCCGAGCTGCACGCCCTGGGCCTGCGACTGTCCATGGACGACTTCGGCACGGGTTACTCGTCGCTGTCCCAGCTGCGACAACTGCCGATCGACGAGGTGAAGATCGACAAGTCCTTCGTGCTGGGGATGTCCACCAGCCAGGACGCGACGTTCATCGCCCGCTCGATCATCGAGCTGGCCCACAACCTGGGCCTCCTGGTCGTGGCCGAGGGCGTCGAGGACGAGCTGACCCGCAAGCTGCTCACCGAGATGGGCTGCGACAAGCTCCAGGGCTTCCTGGTCAGCCGACCGCTGCCCGACGAGCGGCTGGAGAGCTGGCTGCTCGCCCGCACCGGCGTCCGGTCCGTCGCTGCCGGTGCCCAGCACCGCCGGCTGTTCGTCCGCACCTGACGAGCGGCCGTCCCGGCGCCTCACCGGGCTCGCGGAAGGGGCCTGCAGGGCAGCCGGAAGGAGTCGGGTATAGTCCTCGACGGCTCTTCGAGCACGCCCCTTTAGCTCAGTCGGCAGAGCGTCTCCATGGTAAGGAGAAGGTCTACGGTTCGATTCCGTAAAGGGGCTCCGACCACCGGTCCAGTCGCGAGACCGGGCCGCGCGGTCCTCCCGGCGGTGTAGCTCAGCCAGGCAGAGCAAGCGGCTCATAATCGCTGTGTCACCGGTTCAAATCCGGTCACCGCTACCCCAGACGGACCCCGGCTCCCCGGGGTCCGTCGCCGTGTCGGCTCCCGCCGCCACGGATCCCCGGCCCGCCGCGGGTCGGTACCGACAAGGCGAGGAGAGCCTCCATGGCAGCCACCGACGTCCGTCCGAAGATCACCCTGGCCTGCCAGGAGTGCAAGAACCGCAACTACATCACCCGCAAGAACCGTCGGAACGACCCCGACCGGCTCGAGCTGAAGAAGTACTGCCCCACGGACAAGAGGCACACGGTCCACCGCGAGACCCGCTGACGCCGGCTCGCGAGGGACGAGGGAGGGCGGGAGTGGCGCTGGACGCAGGACTGGTCGGGCGCGGCTACCCGCCCTCCGCCGTCTACGAGGTGGGCCGCGCGAAGATCGCCGAGTTCGCCGCCGCCGTCGGCGCGGCCGACCCCGCGCACACCGACCCCGCGGCGGCCCGCGCGCTGGGCCACCCCGACGTCGTCGCGCCGCCCACCTTCGCCATCGTGGTCACCCTCGGCGCGGCCGACGTCGTGCTGGCCGACCCGGAGGTGGCCCTCGACTACAGCCGGGTCGTGCACGGCGAGCAGCGCTTCACCCACCACCGCCCGATCCGGGCCGGCGACCGGCTGGTGAGCACGACGACCATCGAGGCGGTCCGCAGCGTGGCCGGCAACGACATGCTCACCACCCGGGTCGACGTCGCCACCGAGGACGGCGAGGCCGTCTGCACCGCCACCTCCCTGCTCGTGGCGCGGGGGACGGCGTGACCGCCCGGCCGCGCGCCGCCGAGGTCGCCGTCGGCACCGAGCTGCCCGAGCAGACCCACCGGGTGACCCGCGCCGACCTGGTCCGCTACGCCGGCGCCTCGGGGGACCTCAACCCGATCCACTGGAGCGACCGGGTCGCCGCCTCCGTCGGCCTGCCCGGGGTCATCGCCCACGGCATGCTCACGATGGGCCTGGCCGCCCGGGCGGTCACCGACTGGGCCGGCGACCCGGGCGCGGTGGTCGAGTACCAGGTCCGCTTCAGCCGCCCCGTCGTCGTCCCCGACGACGAGACCGGCGCCGAGGTCACCGTCCGCGGGAGGGTCGGGGCCGTCCTCGACGGCGGCCGGGTGCGCGTCGACCTCACGGTCACCAGTGGCGGCGAGAAGGTCCTCTCGCTGGCCCGCGCCACCGTCGCCCTGGCATGACCGCCCGGCGGGTGGTGCCCGCCGCCGCCGCGCTGCTCCTGCTGACCGGCTGCACGTCCTTCGCCCAGACCCTCGCCGCCGAGCGGGATGCGGCCGGCCGGGGCGCCGCCCCGTCGTCCCCGGCCGGTGACGAGGAGGGCTGCCCGGGCGGGCGGGCCGAGCCCGACCCCGACCGCCCCGTCGTCGACCTCGACTTCCGGCTCTCCGACGACCTGCGCACGGTCACCGGCACCGAGACCGTCGTCTTCACCCCGGACGTCGCCACCGGGGAGATGGTCTTCCGGCTGGTGCCCAACGGCCCCGGCGCGGCCGGGCTCGGCAACCGGCTCACCGTCGACGACGTCCGCGGCGACGACGTCGAGCGGTCCGGCTACGAGGACGCCGGCGCCGAGGAGCCCGGCGGCCTCTACGTGGTGACCCTCGACGACGAGCTCGGGGCGGGGGAGTCCACCGAGGTGGAGCTGGACTTCACCGTCGCCCTCGGCGGGGGCGGCTTCGAGCGGCTCGGCGCGGTCGAGGGCGCCTCCTGGTGGGCCAGCGGCTTCCCGCTGCTCGCGTGGGAGCCCGGCGTCGGCTGGGCCCACGACCCGTTCGTCGGCATCCTCGGCGAGACCGCCACCAGCCCGGTCGCCGATACCACGGTCAGCGTCTCGGTGCCCGAGGAGCTCACCGTGCTGATGACCGGTGACCAGGACGAGCCCACCGCGCCCGAGGACGGGCGGCGCACCTGGACCTCGCACGAGCCGGTGGCCCGCGACGTCAGCGTGGCCGCCGGGGAGTTCCGCACCGCCACGCTCACCACCCCGGCGGGCGTGGAGATCACCACCGGGGTGCTGCCGGACGCCGGGATCGGCCCCGGCGAGCTCGCCGACTGGGCCGGCGAGGACGTCACCGCCCTGGCCGACCGCTTCGGCGCGTTCCCCTACGCCACCCTCACCGTGCCGCTGCTGCCCGACGAGGGCGGCGGCATCGAGTACCCGAGCTCGATCCTGCTCGCCGGCGCCAGCCGGGTGGTGCTCGAGCACGAGGTCGCGCACATGTGGTTCTACGGGATGGTCGGCGACTCGCAGTTCCGCGATCCGTGGCTGGACGAGGCGTTCGCCACCTACGCCGAGTCCCTCGACGACCAGGCGCCGCAGGCGGCGCAGGACAGGGCGCTGGCCGTCCCGGGCGACGTCGGCGCGTCGATGGACGAGTTCGACGACACCGGCACCTACTTCGACGTCGTCTACGGCAAGGGCGGCGCCGCCCTGCTGGCCGCCCGCCAGGCCGCCGGTCCGGAGGCCTTCGACGCGGCGCTGCGCTGCTACGTGCAGACCAGCGCGTGGACGATCGCCACACCCGAGGACCTGGCCGCGGCACTGGCCGACCTCCCGGCCGCCCTCGACGTGCTGGTGCGCGCCGGCGCCCTGGACTGAGGCTCCGTCCCGAGGCTCGCGCCGAGCGTGCGAGGCGGGAGGAGGACGGGGTCCTCCCGCTCTCCGACCGAGCGCCCGGGAGTCCGGCGCCGTCAGCCGGTTCCGTCAGCCGACTCCGCCGAGCAGCCGCTGCATGCGGCTGACGCCCTCCACCAGGTCGTCGTCGCCGAGTGCGTAGGACATCCGCAGGTAGCCGGGGGTCCCGAACGCCTCCCCGGGGACGACGGCGACCTCCGCCTGCTCCAGGACGATCTCGGCGAGCTCCACGGTGTCCGACGCCGTCCGGCCCCCGATCGGACGGCCGAGCAGCGCCTTGACCGACGGGTAGACGTAGAAGGCGCCCTGCGGCTCGGGGCAGGCCACGCCGGGGATCTCCCGCAGCATCGACACGATCGTCCTCCGCCGACGGTCGAACGCCGTCCGCATCTCCGCCACCGCCGACAGGTCACCGGTGAGCGCGGCCACCGCGGCGGCCTGCGACACGTTGGCGACGTTGGAGGTGGCGTGCGACTGCAGGTTGGTGGCGGCCTTGACGACGTCGGCCGGGCCGACCATCCAGCCCACCCGCCAGCCGGTCATCGCGTAGGTCTTGGCCACGCCGTTGACGACGACGCAGCGGTCGGCCAGCTCGGGGACGAGGACCGGCATCGACGGCGCGGTCACGCCGTCGTAGGTGAGGTGCTCGTAGATCTCGTCGGTGAGCACCCACAGCCCGGCCTCGAGCGCCCAGCGGCCGATGGTCTCCACCTGGTCGGGCGGGTACACGGCGCCGGTCGGGTTGGACGGCGAGACGAACAGCAGGACCTTGGTCCGCTCGGTGCGGGCGGCCTCCAGCTGCGCCACCGAGACCAGGTAGCCGCTCTGCTCGTCGGCCACCACGGGCACCGGCACGCCGCCGGCCAGCGCGATGGCCTCGGGGTAGGTGGTCCAGTACGGCGCCGGGACGAGCACCTCGTCGCCGGGGTCGAGCATCGTGGCGAAGGCCTCGTACACCGCCTGCTTGCCGCCGTTGGTGACCAGCACCTGGGCCGGGGTGACCGACAGGCCCGAGTCGCGGGCGGTCTTGGCGACGATCGCCTCCTTGAGCGCCGGCAGCCCCCCGGCCGGGGTGTAGCGGTGCATCGCCGGCTGGCGGCAGGCGGCGACGGCGGCCTCGACGACGTAGTCCGGCGTCGGGAAGTCCGGCTCGCCGGCCCCGAAGCCGATGACCGGCTTGCCCGCCGCCTTGAGCGCCTTCGCCCTGGCGTCGACCGCGAGGGTCGCGGACTCGGCGATGGACCCGATGCGCCGCGACACGCGACGCTCGGCGGGGGAGAGGGTGGCGGACTCCGGCGGGGAGACGGCGGTCATGTCCCCATCATGTCGGAGGGCGCCCGGGTGGGCCCCGTCAGTTCCCGGTCCGGCGCGGCCGCACGTGCGGGACCGACGTCGCCGCCGCCACCCGACCGTCCGCCGCGCGCCGCGGGGGAGTGCCGTGCCGTCGAGGAGGCGCTCGCCGCCCACGCCGGACCTGTCCGGGGGGCGCCGGCCGGAGCGCGGTCACGGGCACCGGGCGCGGTCCCGTACACTGGCGGCCCTGGGGTGATCGACCCCGCCACCGGCGTGCCCCCGATCCCGGGGGACCGCGCCGGACGGCGGGCCCGGCCGCCCCGGGGCAGCTCGGAGCCGCCGCCCGCGCGGCGCGCTCCCGGGCACTAGGGGTGTAGCTCAATTGGCAGAGCAGCGGTCTCCAAAACCGCAGGCTGCAGGTTCAAGTCCTGTCACCCCTGCCCGTGCCGCCGGCCGTGCCGGTGGGCAGCACGACCCGGCACCGACCGTGCGCCGGCACGGACGGCGCCGCACGGGACGCACCAGCCCGTGACGCACCAGACCCCAGGGCCCGACACCAGCGGCCACCACCACGACGCGAGCGAGGCGCAGTGAGCGACGAGAAGCCGGGCCGCGGGGAGGACCCCCGCACCGCCTCCGACGCCGAGCTGACCGACGAGCAGCTCGACCGGGAGGCCCCCGGCGTCGAGGACGCCGCCGAGCTCGAGGCCGCCGAGGCCGAGATCGCCGCCGAGGCCGAGGCCGACGAGGAGAAGGTCGTGCCCGCGCCCAGCCGCCGGCGCGGTGGCCGCATCACCGCCGGCGACGACGACGAGGACGGGGCCGCCGCACCGCGCACCCGCCGTGCCGCCCGCGGCAGCAGCGCGGCCGGCAGCCGTCCCGCCGGCCGCGCGACCGAGGACGGCGGCACGCGCTCGCGGGCCGCCGCCCAGCGCGCCCGGGCCACCGAGGTCCGTCAGCGCCGCAGTCTGCGCCGCTTCCTCCGCGAGGTGGTCGCCGAGCTGCGCAAGGTCATCTGGCCGGGCCGCCGCGAGCTGGTCACCTACACCACCGTCGTGATCCTCTTCGTGGCCTTCATCGTCGCGCTGGTCGCCGGCCTGGACGTCCTCTTCGCGCAGGGCGTGCTCGCCGTCTTCGGCTGACCCGCCCCCGCGCCTGCACGCACCCCGACAAGGAAGAGAACCCCGTGACCGACCCCCGCGAGCCCTTCGACACCGACAGCGACGTCGAGGCCATCGACCTCGACGACCAGCGGATGGACGTGCGCGGCAGCGTCGACCTCGAGACCGGCGCCGGCGAGGTCGGCTCCGCCGAGGGCTCGGTCGACACCACCGGCCAGGACACCGCCACCGGCGTCGCCGACGTGACCCCGGTGGTCGAGAGCGGCGGCCGCGACAGCCTCGTCGGCGACCCGCTCGCCGCGCCCGCCCCCGACCACGACCCGATCGTCACCGGGGCGCTGGCCGAGGCTGCGGCCGAGGACGAGGACCCGCGCGAGACGCTCAAGCGCACCCTGCGCACCCAGTTCGGCGACTGGTACGTCATCCACTCCTACGCGGGCTACGAGAACAAGGTGAAGACCAACCTCGAGTCCCGCATCCAGTCGCTGGACATGGAGGACTACATCTTCCAGATCGAGGTGCCCACCGAGGAGGTCACCGAGATCAAGAACGGCAAGCGCACCCAGGTCAACCGGAAGAAGCTGCCCGGTTACCTGCTCGTCCGCATGGACCTCAACGACGAGTCCTGGGGCGCGGTCCGCAACACCCCCGGCGTCACCGGCTTCGTCGGCGCCACCTCCCGGCCCTCGCCGCTGTCGATCGACGAGGTCGTCAACCTGCTGGTCCCGGCGACCCCGCCGCAGGCGGCCAAGGTCGCCGAGACCGCCTCGCCGGCCGCCGCCGCGGCGCCGACGACCGTCGTCGACTTCGAGATCGGCGAGTCGGTGACCGTCATGGACGGCCCCTTCGCCACCCTCCCGGCGACGATCAACGAGATCAACGCCGAGCAGCAGAAGCTGCAGGTGCTGGTCTCCATCTTCGGCCGGGAGACGCCGGTCGAGCTCTCGTTCACCCAGGTCGCCAAGTTGTAGGACCTCGGTGCCCCCCACCCCACGCTCCGCGCAGGGCGGGTCCCTGCACCGAGGCCTTCCAGCCCGGACCACGACGTCCCAGTCGGACAGAAGGAAGAAGTCATGCCCCCCAGGAAGCGGTTGACCGCGGTCATCAAGCTCCAGATCAACGCCGGCGCGGCCACCCCCGCCCCGCCCGTGGGTCCGGCGCTGGGCCAGCACGGCGTCAACATCATGGAGTTCTGCAAGGCCTACAACGCCGCCACGGAGTCGCAGCGCGGCAACGTGGTCCCGGTCGAGATCTCGGTCTTCGAGGACCGCTCGTTCACCTTCGTCACCAAGACCCCGCCGGCCGCGCGCATGCTGCTCAAGGCCGCCGGTGTCGAGAAGGGGTCGGGCGAGCCGCACAAGACCAAGGTCGCCACCGTCACGCGCGACCAGGTCCGCGAGATCGCCCAGACCAAGATGGCCGACCTCAACGCCAACTCCCTCGACGAGGCCGAGAAGATCATCGCCGGCACCGCCCGGTCGATGGGCATCACCGTCCAGGGTTGAGACGGAAGCCGCCGGACGACGGCGGCGTTGCACCACCGGGTCCGCACGGACCCGTCTGCGCACTCGTGGGAGGGCCGCGCCAGGCCCGCGCACCACACGATCCCCGGCTCGTCCCGGGGGAGAGGACACCACCATGGCGAAGCACGGCAAGAAGTACCGCGAGGTCGCGGCCAAGGTCGACCGGGAGTCGCTCTACAGCCCGCTGCAGGCGGCCGGTCTGGCGAAGGAGACCTCGCCGACCACCTACGACGCCACCGTCGAGGTGGCCATGCGCCTGGGCGTCGACCCGCGCAAGGCCGACCAGATGGTCCGCGGCACGGTCAACCTGCCCCACGGCACCGGCAAGACCGCCCGCGTGATCGTCTTCGCGACCGGTGACCGCGCCGCCGAGGCCGAGGCCGCCGGCGCCGACGTCGTCGGCAGCGACGACCTCATCGAGCGCATCCAGGGCGGCTTCCTGGACTTCGACGCGGCGATCGCCACGCCCGACCAGATGGCCAAGGTCGGCCGGATCGCCCGCATCCTCGGCCCGCGTGGCCTGATGCCCAACCCGAAGACCGGCACGGTGACACCCGACGTCACCAAGGCGGTCAACGACATCAAGGGCGGGAAGATCAACTTCCGCGTCGACAAGCAGGCCAACCTGCACCTGGTGATCGGCAAGACCTCCTTCGACCAGGAGAAGCTGGTCGAGAACTACGCCGCCGCCCTCGACGAGGTCCTGCGGGCCAAGCCCGCCGCGGCCAAGGGTCGGTACCTGAGGAAGGTCACCATCTCCACGACCATGGGCCCGGGCATCCCGGTCGACCCGAACCGCACCCGCAACATGCTGGTGGACGAGCCCACCGCCTGAACCGGGCAGCGACACCCGGAGGCCCCGCAGCGTCTGCTGCGGGGCCTCCGTCGTCTCTGCGGCGAGATCTGCACACCCGGGCGCACCAGCCTCCTCGAGGCGGCGAGTGTGCAGATGTCGCCGCCGCGCACCTGCGCCGCTACCGCGCGGATGCCGACGTCGCACCGGACTGGCGAGGCGCCGGCGAGATCGCCTGGCTCGTCTGCTGGCCGGCGCACCAGCCCGCCGGCGAGGCGCTGGCGGCGACCTGCCTGCGGTCGCTGGCCGGCTGGGGAGTGCGGCGGTGCTTCGCCGACGGCGACCTCCCCACGCCGGCCACCTACGGCATCCCCGACGCCTGGCCCCACGTGGCCGGCGTCCTCACCGCCGCAGGCTTCGACGCGGGGACGGCACGCGAGGAGATCCACCTCGCCGGCGGCCTGGGCGACGTCCCCGATCCCGGTCCGGCGCCGCTGCCGGGTCTGACGGTCCGCCGGATCGTCGGGACGTTCGGCGCCCGGTTCGACGCGGTCCTCGCCGGCGAGGTCGTCGGCTTCGCGGAGGCCCAGGACGACCACACCCGCGGCGGCAGCCTCTCCCGCCTGCACGGCTGGGCCGACCTGGCCGAGCTGCACGTCGCCGAGCACGCCCGCGGTGCCGGGATCGGCACCTGGTTGGTGGCGCACGTGGCCGAGTGGCTCCGGCTGGGCGGGACACGGCGGTTCCTGGTCGCCCTGGGCCAGGACCACCTCGACCTGGAGCCCTGGTCCGCCCGGTTCGGCTGGCACCGGATGGACGCACCCGGCGGAGCTGGGAGCGCTGACCCGGGGGCCGGACGACCGGACGCTCACCCCGTGTACGCTCGTCGGCGTTCCCCCACGACCGCTGGTCGTCGCACGTCCGCGTGTGATCGAAGGTCCCGGATCCCCGGGCGACCCGCGCAGGAGGACGGATCGATCGACGCGGCGCCCCGTGCCCGCGTCCCTCGCCCCGTGCGCCCTGCGCCGGGGCGTTCCTCGTCTCCGGGCCCGGGATCGCCCGCCCTCGTACGGCGTACGAGCGGTCGCCCGTCAGACGAGAGGAGGCCCATGCCCACGCAGGCGAAGGCCGCGGTGATCGACGAGATCACCGAGCGGTTCCAGAAGTCCAGCGCGGCCGTGCTCACCGAGTACCGCGGGCTGACCGTGGCGCAGCTGACCCAGCTGCGCCGTTCCCTCGGTGCGGGCAGCAGCTACGCCGTCGTCAAGAACACCCTGACGAAGCGGGCGGCGGACTCGGTCGGCCACACCGACCTGGCCCCGCTGCTCAACGGCCCGACCGCGATCGCCTTCATCGAGGGCGACGTCGTCGAGGCCGCCAAGGCGATCCGCGACTTCGCGCGCGCCAACCCGCTGCTCGTCGTCAAGGGCGGCGTCGTCGAGGGCCGCACCGTCAGCCCCGCCGAGGTCACCGCCCTGGCCGACGTCGAGCCGCGCGAGGTGCTGCTGGCCAAGCTGGCCGGCGCGATGAAGGGCAACCTGACCAAGGCCGCCGGCCTGTTCCAGGCCCCGCTGTCGCAGGTCGCCCGCCTGGCCGCCGCGCTGCAGGAGAAGAAGGAGTCCGCCGAGGGCTCCGCCGCTCCCGCCGCCGACACCGCTGCTGCCGACACCACCCCCGACACCGCTGACGCCGCGGACACCGCGGCCAGCACCGACTGACCCCCAAGGAGAGATCATGGCCAAGCTGTCCACCACGGAGCTGCTCGACGCGTTCAAGGAGATGACGCTGCTCGAGCTGTCCGACTTCGTGAAGCAGTTCGAGGAGACCTTCGAGGTCACCGCGGCTGCCCCCGTCGCCGTCGCGGCCGCCCCGACCGCCGGCGGTGCCGGCGACGGCGGTGCCCCCGCCGCCGAGGAGCAGGACGAGTTCGACGTCATCCTCGAGGCTGCCGGCGACAAGAAGATCCAGGTCATCAAGGAGGTGCGCGGCCTGACCTCGCTCGGCCTCAAGGAGGCCAAGGACCTCGTCGACGGCGCGCCGAAGCCGGTCCTGGAGAAGGTCGCCAAGGACGCCGCCGAGAAGGCCAAGGCCGCTCTCGAGGGCGCCGGCGCCACCGTCACCGTCAAGTGACCCCCCGCCCGGCCGTTCCCACGGCCGGGTCGGTCACCCTCGGGTGACCCCCGCCCGGCCGCACCAGGCCGGGGCCGCAGCACCGGGCACGCCACAGGGGCCGTCCTCCTCCGGGAGGGCGGCCCCTGTGGCGTCCCGGGCCGCGAGGTGCGCCTGCCGCGCCCGGCCCGGTCGAGGGGCCGCCGACCCCTCGCGCGGACGCCGGCCGGGCCTCCCCGCGCCCCGCTGGGGGGCCGTCGCGCAGGACGCCGAGGGGAGCGCCGCGCGGGACTCGGTGCGGCCAGGGACTGCCCGCCGGACGGCGTGGCGGAGACAACGGGCACCGGGGACTGGCATCATTGCCGCGCGGAACCGCCCGGACGCGAGTCGCTGTCCTTCCCGGGGGTGTGGCGTGGGTCGCCCCCACCTCCCCGACGTGGACAGCGTGCGTCAGCAGGGGTAAGGTTCCCTGTTGCGCTGCCCTCCGACTGCCTGCCCGCCGAGACGGGTCACCTGGGGTGCCCGGGATCGCCCGGTCCCCCGTGGACCTCCCCGTCGACCTCCCCGTCGACACAGTGGGCCGGACGCCGCGGACGGCGCCGCCATCACCGACGACGACCCAGGACGAACCCGCACCGACCGCCCGCACGTCGTGAGGTCCTTGGAAGGACGCATCTTGGCAGGCTCTCGCCCCACCAGCATCAACCCCCGCACCACCGACGCCGGCCCCTACGGCCAGCAGTCACAGGCTCCCCAGACCGGCCCCCGCACCGGTGAGGCCGACCAGCAGAAGATCCCCGGCGCGCCGCTGCGCGTCTCCTTCGCCAAGATCTCCGAGCCCCTCGAGGTGCCGGACCTGCTGGCGCTGCAGACCGCCTCCTTCGACTGGCTGGTCGGCAGCCCCGAGTGGAAGGCCACCCTGGCACCCGAGGACCAGGCTTCCGCCATCGGCGGGCTGGCCGAGATCCTCGAGGAGATCTCCCCGATCGAGGACTTCAGCGGCTCGATGTCGCTGTCCTTCTCCAACCCGCGCTTCGAGGACGTCAAGGCGTCCCTCGAGGAGTGCAAGGACAAGGACATGACCTACGCGGCGCCGCTGTTCGTCACCGCCGAGTTCATGAACAACACCACCGGCGAGATCAAGAGCCAGACGGTGTTCATGGGCGACTTCCCGATCATGACGAACAAGGGCACGTTCGTCATCAACGGGACCGAGCGCGTCGTCGTCTCGCAGCTGGTCCGCAGCCCCGGCGTCTACTTCGACAAGACCCTGGACAAGACGTCGGACAAGGACGTCTTCAGCGCCAAGGTGATCCCCAGCCGCGGTGCGTGGCTGGAGTTCGACGTCGACAAGCGCGACACCGTCGGCGTCCGCATCGACCGCAAGCGCCGCCAGCCGGTCACCGTGCTGCTCAAGGCGCTGGGCTGGACCGAGGACCGCATCCGCGAGCACTTCCAGTGGTCGCCCACGGTGCTGGCCACCCTGGAGAAGGACCACGTCGCCGGGCAGGACGAGGCCCTGCTCGACATCTACCGCAAGCTGCGGCCGGGCGAGCCGCCGACGCGGGAGAGCGCGCAGGCGCTGCTGGAGAACCTCTTCTTCAACCCGAAGCGCTACGACCTGGCCAAGGTCGGCCGCTACAAGGTCAACAAGAAGCTCGGCGTCGACGTCCCGCAGGGCACCTCGACGCTGACCGAGGACGACATCGTCGCCACCATCGAGTACGTCGTGCGACTGCACGCCGGCGAGCCCGACCACGGTGTCGACGACATCGACCACTTCGGCAACCGCCGCCTGCGCACCGTCGGTGAGCTGATCCAGAACCAGATCCGGGTCGGCCTCTCCCGCATGGAGCGCGTCGTCCGCGAGCGGATGACGACCCAGGACGTCGAGGCGATCACGCCGCAGACCCTGATCAACATCCGGCCGGTCGTCGCCTCCATCAAGGAGTTCTTCGGCACCAGCCAGCTCTCGCAGTTCATGGACCAGACCAACCCCCTCGCGGGCCTGACCCACAAGCGCCGCCTGTCGGCGCTGGGTCCCGGCGGCCTGTCCCGTGAGCGGGCCGGCATGGAGGTCCGCGACGTGCACCCGAGCCACTACGGCCGGATGTGCCCGATCGAGACCCCCGAGGGTCCGAACATCGGCCTGATCGGCTCGCTGTCGGCCTACGGCCGGGTCAACGCCTTCGGCTTCATCGAGACCCCCTACCGGCGGGTCGAGAACGGCACGGTCACCGACCAGATCGACTACCTGACCGCCGACGAGGAGGACCGCTTCGTCGTCGCCCAGGCCAACTCGCCGCTGGACGCGCAGGGCCGCTTCGCCGAGGAGCGCGTGCTGGTCCGGCGCAAGGGCAGCGAGGTCGACTACCTGCCGCCGGCCGAGGTCGACTACATGGACGTCTCGCCGCGGCAGATGACCTCGGTCGCGACGGCGATGATCCCGTTCCTCGAGCACGACGACGCCAACCGCGCGCTCATGGGCGCGAACATGCAGCGCCAGGCCGTCCCGCTGCTGCGCAGCGAGGCGCCGCTGGTCGGCACCGGCATGGAGCTGCGGGCCGCCGTCGACGCCGGTGACGTCGTCGTGGCGGAGAAGGCCGGTGTGGTCGAGGACTCCACGGCCGACTACGTCACCGTCATGGCCGACGACGGCACCCGGCAGACCTACCGGCTGCTGAAGTTCCGCCGCTCGAACCAGGGCACCTCGATCAACCAGACCCCCGTCGTCGACGAGGGCCAGCGGGTCGAGGTCGGCCAGGTCATCGCCGACGGTCCGTGCACCGACCAGGGCGAGATGGCGCTGGGCAAGAACCTGCTCGTCGCGTTCATGCCGTGGGAGGGCCACAACTACGAGGACGCGATCATCCTGTCGCAGCGCCTCGTGCAGGACGACGTCCTGTCCTCGATCCACATCGAGGAGTTCGAGGTCGACGCGCGCGACACCAAGCTCGGTGCCGAGGAGATCACCCGGGACATCCCGAACGTCTCCGAGGAGGTCCTCGCCGACCTCGACGAGCGCGGCATCATCCGCATCGGCGCCGAGGTCGTCCCCGGCGACATCCTCGTCGGCAAGGTCACGCCCAAGGGCGAGACCGAGCTGACCCCCGAGGAGCGGCTGCTGCGCGCGATCTTCGGCGAGAAGGCCCGCGAGGTCCGCGACACGTCGTTGAAGGTCAAGCACGGTGAGTCCGGCAAGGTCATCGGCGTCCGCGTGTTCTCCCGCGAGGACGGCGACGAGCTGCCCGCCGGCGTCAACGAGCTGATCCGGGTCTACGTCGCCCAGATGCGCAAGATCTCCGACGGCGACAAGCTCGCCGGCCGCCACGGCAACAAGGGCGTCATCGCGAAGATCCTGCCCCAGGAGGACATGCCGTTCCTCGAGGACGGCACCCCGGTCGACATCGTGCTCAACCCGCTGGGCGTGCCCGGCCGGATGAACGTCGGCCAGGTCCTGGAGACCCACCTCGGGTGGATCGCCAAGCAGGGCTGGGACGTCGAGGGCACGCCCGGGTGGGCCGCCAACCTGCCGGAGGCCGCGAAGTCGGCCGCCCCGGGGACGCGGACCGCGACGCCGGTCTTCGACGGTGCGCGCGAGGAGGAGATCATCGGGCTGCTGGGCTCGACGACCCCGAACCGCGACGGCAACCGGATGGTGCAGGAGACCGGCAAGGCGCGGCTGTTCGACGGCCGCTCCGGGGAGCCCTTCCCCGAGGCGATCTCGGTGGGCTACGTCTACATCCTCAAGCTGCTGCACCTGGTCGACGACAAGATCCACGCCCGCTCGACCGGCCCCTACTCGATGATCACGCAGCAGCCGCTGGGTGGTAAGGCGCAGTTCGGTGGCCAGCGCTTCGGTGAGATGGAGTGCTGGGCGATGCAGGCCTACGGCGCGGCCTACGCGCTGCAGGAGCTGCTGACCATCAAGTCCGACGACATCCTCGGCCGGGTCAAGGTCTACGAGGCCATCGTCAAGGGCGAGAACATCCCCGAGCCGGGCATCCCCGAGTCGTTCAAGGTGTTGCTCAAGGAGCTGCAGTCGTTGTGCCTCAACGTCGAGGTGCTCTCCGGCGACGGGCAGGCGATCGAGCTGCGCGACACCGACGACGAGGTGTTCCGGGCCGCGGAGGAGCTGGGCATCGACCTGTCCCGCCGCGAGCCCTCCAGCGTCGAGGACGTGTGATCGGCTGCCGGCCGGCCCCGAGCAGCGGGGCCGGCCGGCGCCCCTGACAAACAGCTAGAAGTGCAGTAACGAGCCCCCGGGAAGGGGTCCACTCAGTGCTCGACGTCAACTTCTTCGACGAGCTCCGCATCGGTCTGGCCACCGGCGACGACATCCGCCAGTGGTCGCACGGTGAGGTGAAGAAGCCCGAGACCATCAACTACCGCACCCTCCGCCCGGAGAAGGACGGTCTGTTCTGCGAGAAGATCTTCGGTCCCACGCGGGACTGGGAGTGCTACTGCGGCAAGTACAAGCGCGTCCGCTTCAAGGGCATCATCTGTGAGCGCTGCGGCGTCGAGGTGACCCGGGCCAAGGTCCGCCGCGAGCGGATGGGCCACATCGAGCTGGCCGCGCCGGTCACCCACATCTGGTTCTTCAAGGGCGTCCCCTCGCGCCTGGGGTACCTGCTCGACCTGGCGCCCAAGGACCTCGAGAAGATCATCTACTTCGCCGCGTACCTGATCACCTCGGTCGACGACGAGACGCGCCACCGCGACCTCCCGACCATCGAGGCCGAGATCAGCGCGGAGAAGTCCAACCTCGAGAACCGCCGCGACGCCGACGTCGAGGCCCGCCAGCAGAAGCTGGAGGCCGACCTGGCCGAGCTGGAGGCCGAGGGCGCCAAGTCCGACGTCCGCCGCAAGGTGCGCGAGGGCGGCGAGCGCGAGATGCGCCAGCTGCGCGACCGCGCCCAGCGGGAGATCGACCGCCTCGAGGAGGTGCTCGACACCTTCCGCAAGCTGGAGGTCAAGCAGCTCATCGCCGACGAGGGCCTCTACCGCGAGCTGCGCGACCGCTTCGGTGAGTACTTCGAGGGCGGCATGGGTGCCGCGGCCCTGCAGAAGCTGCTGGCCGACTTCGACCTCGACGCCGAGGCCGCCTCGCTGCGCGACACCATCCGCAACGGCAAGGGCCAGCGCAAGCTGCGGGCCCTCAAGCGCCTGAAGGTCGTCGCGGCGTTCCAGCAGACGCGCAACTCGCCCATGGGCATGGTGCTCGACTGTGTCCCGGTCATCCCGCCGGACCTGCGCCCGATGGTGCAGCTCGACGGTGGCCGCTTCGCCACCAGCGACATGAACGACCTGTACCGCCGGGTCATCAACCGCAACAACCGGCTCAAGCGGCTGCTCGACCTCGGCGCACCCGAGATCATCGTCAACAACGAGAAGCGGATGCTGCAGGAGTCCGTGGACGCGCTGTTCGACAACGGCCGCCGCGGCCGGCCGGTCACCGGCCCGGGCAACCGCCCGCTGAAGTCGCTGAGCGACCTGCTCAAGGGCAAGCAGGGCCGGTTCCGCCAGAACCTGCTCGGCAAGCGCGTCGACTACTCCGGCCGGTCGGTCATCGTCGTCGGCCCGCAGCTGAAGCTGCACCAGTGCGGCCTGCCCAAGCAGATGGCGCTGGAGCTGTTCAAGCCCTTCGTCATGAAGCGGTTGGTCGACCTCAACCACGCGCAGAACATCAAGAGCGCCAAGCGCATGGTCGAGCGTGCCCGTCCCGTCGTCTGGGACGTGCTCGAGGAGGTCATCACCGAGCACCCGGTCCTGCTGAACCGGGCGCCGACGCTGCACCGCCTGGGCATCCAGGCCTTCGAGCCGCAGCTGGTCGAGGGCAAGGCCATCCAGATCCACCCGCTCGTCTGCACCGCATTCAACGCGGACTTCGACGGTGACCAGATGGCGGTGCACCTGCCGCTGTCGGCCGAGGCGCAGGCCGAGGCCCGCATCCTCATGCTGTCGAGCAACAACATCCTGAGCCCGGCCGACGGTCGCCCGATCACCGCGCCGACCCAGGACATGGTGCTGGGCCTGTACCACCTGACCACCCTGGTGGCCAGCCGGTACGAGGCCGACGGTGGCCAGCCGGCGGCCTACGGCTCGACCGCCGAGGCGATCATGGCGTTCGACAAGGGTGCGCTGGGTCTGCAGGAGCGGGCGTTGATCCGTCTCGACGAGGTGTTCGGCGTCGACAACGGCAAGGTCAACGAGGCCTGGGAGCAGCCGGAGGACTGGACCCCCGGTCAGCCCGCGCTGGTCCGGACCAGCCTGGGCCGCGTGCTGTTCAACGAGGCCCTGCCCGAGGACTACCGCTTCGTCAACTACCAGGTGCCGAAGAAGGAGCTCGGGGCGATCGTCAACGACCTCGCCGAGCGCTATCCCAAGGTGCAGGTCGCGGCGACGCTGGACGCCCTCAAGTCGGCCGGTTTCCGCTGGGCCACCCGCTCGGGTGTCACGATCGCCATCGACGACGTCGTCACCCCGCCGGCCAAGCAGGAGATCCTCGACCGGCACGAGGCCGAGGCCCGGCAGATCGAGCGGCAGTACGAGCGCGGTGTCATCACCGACGCCGAGCGTCGTGGCGAGCTCATCGAGATCTGGACCCGCGCGCGGGCCGAGGTCAGCCAGGCGATGGTGGACAACTTCCCGACCACCAACCCGGTCTGGGTCATGGTCAACTCGGGCGCCCGAGGCAACATGATGCAGATCAGCCAGATCGCCGGCATGCGTGGTCTGGTCGCCAACCCGAAGGGCGAGATCATCCCGCGGCCGATCAAGGCCAACTTCCGGGAGGGTCTGTCCGTGCTGGAGTACTTCATCTCCACGCACGGCGCGCGCAAGGGCCTGGCCGACACCGCCCTGCGGACCGCGGACTCCGGGTACCTCACCCGCCGGCTGGTCGACGTCTCCCAGGACGTCATCATCCGCGAGGAGGACTGCGGCACCGAGCGCGGCGTCATCATGCCGATCGCGACGGTGGTCGACGGTCAGCTGACCCGCGACCCGCACGTCGAGACCGGCGTCTACGCCCGCTCCCTGGCCGCCGACGTGACGGCCGAGGACGGCACGCTGATCGCCCAGGCCGGCTCCGACCTCGGTGACGTGCTCATCGGCGCCCTCGTCGACGCCGGCGTGAGCGAGGTCAAGGTCCGCTGCGTCCTGACCTGCGAGTCGCTGCTGGGCACCTGCGCCACCTGCTACGGCCGGTCGCTGGCGACCGGCAAGCTGGTCGACGTCGGTGAGGCGGTCGGCATCATCGCCGCCCAGTCCATCGGTGAGCCCGGCACCCAGCTGACGATGCGCACCTTCCACACCGGTGGTGTCGCGGGTGAGGACATCACCCACGGTCTGCCGCGTGTGGTGGAGCTCTTCGAGGCCCGCGTCCCCAAGGGCAAGGCCCCGATCGCCGAGCTGGCCGGCACCGTCCGGATCGAGGACGGCGAGCAGTTCCGCAAGCTGACCATCACCCCGGACGACGGCTCCGACGAGGTCGTCTACGACAAGCTGTCGCGCCGGTCGCGGCTGCGGGTCGAGGACGGCGCCCACGTCGAGGTCGGCGAGCAGCTGACCGAGGGTGCGGTGGACCCGCACGAGGTGCTGCGGATCATGGGCCCGCGCGAGGTGCAGCTGCACCTGGTCCGCGAGGTCCAGGAGGTCTACCGCAGCCAGGGCGTGTCGATCCACGACAAGCACATCGAGGTGATCATCCGCCAGATGCTCAAGCGGGTGACCATCATCGACTCGGGCGCCACGGAGTTCCTGCCCGGTGCGCTGGTCGAGCGGACGCTGTTCGAGACGGAGAACCGCCGCGTCGTCGCCGAGGGCGGCGAGCCGGCCTCGGCCCGTCCGGTGCTCATGGGCATCACCAAGGCCTCGCTCGCTACCGAGTCGTGGCTGTCGGCCGCCTCCTTCCAGGAGACGACCAAGGTGCTCACCGACGCCGCGATCCAGGGCAAGAGCGACAGCCTGCTCGGCCTCAAGGAGAACGTGATCATCGGCAAGCTGATCCCGGCGGGTACGGGCATCAGCCGCTACCGCAACATCACGGTCGAGCCGACCGAGGAGGCCCGCGCCGCCGTCTACACGATGGCCGGGTACGACGACGGGCAGTACTACAGCCCGGACGTCTTCGGGTCGGGTTCCGGCGAGGCCGTGCGCCTCGAGGAGTACGACTGGCGGGGCTGATGCTCCGTAGCACGTGACGAGGGCCCCCGGACCGATCGGTCCGGGGGCCCTCTCGCGTCCTGGGGTGTCGGTGGCGATGATCAGGTGACCTGATCATGGCGCGTCCTCCCTCACGGTGGACGGTGAGGGAGGACGCGCTGCGGTGAGGGAGGACGGCGGCACCCGGTGGCCGGCCCACCTCCGCCCGCGTCCCGTCACGTGACGGGACGCGGGCGACCGCCGGCTAGCGGTCGGCCAGCCGACGCATGGTCTCCACGGTGCGCAGTCGGCCCTCGCGGCTGTCGTCGAGCGGCTGCAGCGCCAGGGTGGTGATGCCCGCCTCGGCGTAGGCGGCGACGCGCTCGGCGACGTGGCCCTCGGGCCCGATGAGCGAGACCCGGCGGACGAAGTCCTCGGGCAGCGCGGCGGCGGCCTCGTCCTTCTTCCCGGACAGGTACAGGTCCTGCACGGTGTCGGCCGCCTCCTCGAACCCGTAGCGCCGGGCGAGGTCGTTGTAGAAGTTCTTGCCCTTGGCGCCCATGCCGCCGACGTAGAGCGCCAGGTGCGGGCGCACCCGCTCGTGCAGGTGGTCGACGTCATCCCCGATGGCCACCGGGACACCGCAGATGACCTGCAGGTCACCGAGCTCGGGGTCGCGCTTGGCCTTCCCGGCGCGCAGCGAGTCGCCCCAGACGACGTCGGCCTTCTCCGGCATGAACCAGATCGGCTCCCACACCTCGGCGATCTCGGCGGCGAGCTCGACGTTCTTCGGCCCCAGGGCGGCGAGCATGACCGGGATCCGCTCACGGACCGGGGTGTTGATCAGCTTGAGCGGCTTGCCCAGGCCGGTGCCCTGGTCGGCCGGCAGAGGCACCGTGTACTTGGGTCCCTCGTGCACGAGCCGCTCGCGCCGCCAGACCTGCCGGCAGATCTCGACCACCTCGCGGGTGCGCTGCAGGGGGGCGTCGTAGGGGACGCCGTGCCAGCCCTCGATGACCTGCGGACCCGAGGCGCCCAGGCCCAGGGTGAACCGGCCACCGGACACGAAGTCCAGCCCGGCCGCGGTCATCGCCGTCAGCGCGGGGGTCCGGCTGTAGATCGGCAGGATGGCGCTCATCAGCTCGACCCGTCGGGTGACGGCGGCCAGGTAGCCGAGCTGGCTCACGGCGTCGAAGGTGTAGACCTCTGCGCACATGGCCAGGTCGAGCCCTGCGGCCTCCAGGTCGACGATCTCGGCCGCCGTCTCCTGGAAACCCCCCGCGTAACTGGCCTGGATGCCGATGCGCACCTGCACTCCTCTGGTCGGCGGCGCCCACGTCGGCGCCACCGGGACCGTATCGGGTGCCCCGGGTCAGGCCGTGCGGCTGCGCAGGGGGCGGATGGCCCCCACGACCTCGGTGACCACCCGCACGCCGTCCACGTCACCGGGGACCCGGCCGGCCGCGTCCACGTCGGCCACGTCGACCTTGACGACGTAGCCGGTGTCCCGTCGGGCCAGGCCGATGCCGACCACGCCCGACTGGGCGGACAACCGGTCGGTGAGGGTCTTCTTAGCGGCACGGGCGGCGGCACGGTCGGTCACGAGATCTCCTCGCTGACGCCCGGAGGCCTGTCGCCCGGAGGTGGGGGGTCCCCGGACGGCCGTGCGGGCTCGGTCACCTCCCCATGGTGCCCCGTCCCCGCCTGGAGCGACATACCCCCGGCCCAGGAGGTGACCCCTTCACCTCAGGGGGTGACGCGTCCCGTCCCAGGAGTCCCACTCAGGAGGCGACCCACTCCACCCCGAGCGTGGCCAGCACGGTCGACAGCGGGTTGGCGAAGGTGAGCCCGGCGCCGTTGCCCCCGCCCTCGGTGCTGCCGGCGAACAGCAGCGCCAGCGGCGCGCGGTCGCTGGACCGCCAGATGACCGAGCCGCTGTCCCCACCGCTGGAGAAGGGGCCCGACAGGCCCTCGATCTCGATCTGGTCGTCGAACACGTGCACACCGTCGTCGTACTGCACGGCGACGCCGTCGACCTCGACCGCGGTGATCCGGCCCCGGGTGTGCCCGGTGGTCCTGCCGATCTTCTCGACCTCCTCGTCGGGTTCGACCTCCACCCCGTCGGGCACGGTGGCGGCCAGCGGGCCGCCGGGGACCCGGCCGGGCTGGGCGTCGACACCCTCGTCGAGCACGGCGACCGCGGCGTCGACGCGGTTCGGGCCGCCGGACAGGCGCTGGAACGCGGTCAGGGTGGCCACCCGGTCGGCGACGGTCCCGCCGTCGGCCGGCCCCGGCTGCAGGACCGCGTCGCCGACCTCGGCCGCGTCGCCGGCCGCCAGCACGTGGTTGTTGGAGAGGACGGCCAGCCGGCCGCCGAGCCGGACGAAGCCGCCCAGGGTGCCCGCGCTGACCGCCGGGTGCGCCACGGACAGGCCGGGGAACAGCGGGCGGGTGCGCCGCTGCAGCGCCTCGGGGGCGGGGGAGGACTGGGGCACGATCGGTCCGGTCACCCGGACGTCGACCTCCGCGCGCACCACGTCGTCGAGGTCGCCGAGGAGCAGCCGGGCGTCGGCGGCCGCGGCCACCCGGATGGCGAGGCGGAACCGGCCGGGGGCGACCGGGGCCAGGCCGAGCGCGGGGCGGGTCCACAGCCGGCCACCCAGGTCGCTGGCCCGGACCGGGGAGAAGCCCTCCGCCAGCCGGGCGGACAGACGCGCCTTGAGCTCGCGCGCCGAGTCGATCTGCACGGTGACCTCCGTTGCGGTGTGTATCTCTACTGCGACCGACGGTAGGGGGAGGTGCTGACAATCCGCGCGCGGACCACCCGTCGGGACGACACGTGAGGCCCACGGCCCGGGTCGGGCGTCACGGGACGGTGTCGGAGCCCTGGCATCCGGGCCGTGCCGCGGTACAGTCCTCGCCACCCGCCGCCGCGTCCGACCGCCGGCGCCCGGAATGCCCCGGGGCCTCGCGTCGTTGCCCCGGGTGTCGCCTCGCGAGGCAGGTCGTCCTGCCCGCCCCGAGGCCCGGGACCCGGCTTTGACCGGCTCCGAGCACGCGGGTATCGTGGTGAGCCGTGCCCAGGGTGCCCTGGGCCTGCTCCCGTTCGCGGTGTGCCTGAGTGTCCGGAGGTCCGTCCTCCAGGCCGCGGGTCCCCACCGGCCGGACCGTCCCGAGGACGGTCGCCGGAGGTGGCGGCGCCGAGTCGCGGGGGGCGACCGATCCGGTTCGACTCACCGGCCGGTTCCGGGAAGGGCGACACGCCCGACCCCGGGGACCGGAGGGTGGGTGGCGGCCGGCAGCGGCCGACCCCGGCAGGACCGGCACCGGCGACACGACAGCAGCACCGTCCACAGCACCACCGCAGCGCAGGTAGGAGATCCAGGCCACCCATGCCCACGATCAACCAGCTGGTCCGCAAGGGCCGCGAGGACAAGGTCGAGAAGACCAAGACCCCGGCACTGAAGGGCTCCCCTCAGCGCCGCGGCGTGTGCACCCGCGTGTACACGACGACGCCGAAGAAGCCGAACTCGGCGCTGCGCAAGGTCGCTCGCGTCCGCCTCACCAGTGGCATCGAGGTGACCGCCTACATCCCGGGCGTCGGCCACAACCTGCAGGAGCACTCCATGGTGCTCGTGCGCGGCGGCCGCGTGAAGGACCTCCCCGGCGTGCGCTACAAGATCATCCGTGGCTCGCTGGACACCCAGGGCGTCCGCAACCGCAAGCAGGCCCGCAGCCGCTACGGCGCGAAGAAGGAGAAGAGCTGACATGCCGCGCAAGGGCCCCGCACCGCGCCGTCCGCTGGTCGCCGACCCCGTCTACCAGTCGCCGCTGGTGACCCAGCTGGTCAACAAGGTGCTCGTCGACGGCAAGCGCTCGGTCGCCGAGGCGATCGTCTACGGCGCCCTCGAGGGCGCCCGCGCCAAGACCGACACCGACCCGGTGGTCACGCTCAAGCGCGCGCTGGACAACGTCAAGCCGGCCCTCGAGGTCCGCAGCCGCCGCGTCGGTGGAGCGACCTACCAGGTCCCGGTGGAGGTCCGCGCCTCCCGGAGCACCACCCTCGGCCTGCGCTGGCTGATCCAGTACAGCCGCGCCCGCCGGGAGAAGACCATGACCGAGCGCCTCATGAACGAACTGCTCGACGCCAGCAACGGCCTCGGTGCCGCGGTCAAGCGCCGCGAGGACACCCACAAGATGGCCGAGTCGAACAAGGCCTTCGCGCACTACCGCTGGTAGTCGCACCACGCTGGCCTGAGCCAGCACCCGCGGCCGGCGGAGGAGTCCGGGCCACCCCCGGACGTCCGCACGCGGACCCTGAGCACAGAGGAGTGAGGAATGGCCAGCAACGAGGCCCAGCTCGCCAAGACCCGCAACATCGGGATCATGGCGCACATCGACGCCGGCAAGACCACGACGACCGAGCGCATCCTCTTCTACACCGGCATCAACTACAAGATCGGTGAGGTCCACGACGGCGCGGCCACGATGGACTGGATGGAGCAGGAGCAGGAGCGCGGCATCACCATCACGTCCGCCGCGACGAAGTGCTCCTGGAACGGCTACGACATCAACATCATCGACACCCCGGGGCACGTCGACTTCACCGTCGAGGTGGAGCGGTCCCTGCGCGTGCTCGACGGTGCCGTGGCCGTCTACGACGGTGTCGCCGGTGTCGAGCCGCAGACCGAGCAGGTCTGGCGGCAGGCGGAGAAGTACGGCGTCCCGCGCATGTGCTTCGTCAACAAGCTCGACCGCACCGGCGCGGACTTCTTCCGCTGCGTCGACATGATGGTTGAGCGGCTGGCTGCCAACCCGGCGGTGCTGCAGCTGCCGATCGGTGCCGAGGCCGACTTCGTCGGCGTCGTCGACCTGGTGCAGATGCGGGCGCTCACCTGGCGCGGTGAGACCGCGATGGGTGAGGACTACGCCGTCGAGGAGATCCCCGCCGAGCTCGCCGACCAGGCCGCGGAGTACCGCGAGAAGCTGCTCGAGACCATCGCCGAGACCGACGACGCGCTCATGGAGGCCTACCTCGCTGGCGAGGAGATCTCCGTCGAGACGCTGAAGGCCGCCATCCGCAAGGCCACCATCGCCGCGCAGATCAACCCGGTGCTCACCGGGACGGCGTTCAAGAACAAGGGCGTGCAGCCCCTGCTCGACGCCGTGACCGACTACCTGCCCAGCCCGCTGGACGTCGAGGCGATCGTCGGCACCGCCATGGACGGCGAGACCGAGGTCCTGCGGCACGCCGACGAGGACGAGCCGTTCTCCGCGCTCGCCTTCAAGATCCAGACCGACCAGCACCTCGGCAAGCTGACCTACGTCCGGGTCTACTCCGGCCGGCTGTCCTCCGGGTCCCCGGTGCTCAACAGCACCAAGGACCGCAAGGAGCGGATCGGCAAGATCTACCAGATGCACGCCAACAAGCGCGAGGAGCGCCAGGGCGTGGGTGCCGGTCAGATCGTCGCCGTCGTCGGCCTGAAGCAGACGACCACGGGTGACACCCTCTGCGACCCGCAGAACCCGGTGATCCTCGAGTCGATGACCTTCCCGGCCCCGGTCATCTCCGTCGCCATCGAGCCCAAGACCAAGGGCGACCAGGAGAAGCTGGGCACGGCGATCCAGAAGCTCGCCGAGGAGGACCCGACCTTCCAGGTCAAGCTCGACGAGGAGACCGGCCAGACGGTCATCTCCGGCATGGGCGAGCTGCACCTGGAGATCCTCGTCGACCGCATGCGGCGCGAGTTCAAGGTCGAGGCCAACGTCGGCAAGCCGCAGGTCGCCTACCGCGAGACCATCCGCAAGCTGGTCGAGAAGGTCGACTACACCCACAAGAAGCAGACGGGTGGGTCCGGCCAGTTCGCCAAGGTGCAGGTCAGCATCGAGCCGCTGGAGGTCGCCGCCGACGGCCCGACCTACGAGTTCGTCAACGCCGTCACCGGTGGTCGCATCCCGAAGGAGTACATCCCCTCGGTCGACCAGGGCATGCAGGACGCCATGCAGTACGGCATCCTCGCCGGCTACCCGATGGTGGGCGTCAAGGCGACCCTCGTCGACGGCCAGTACCACGAGGTCGACTCCTCGGAGATGGCCTTCAAGATCGCCGGCTCGATGGTCTTCAAGGAGGCCGCCCGCAAGGCCAGCCCGGCCCTGCTCGAGCCGATGATGGCCGTCGAGGTCGTCACGCCCGAGGACTACATGGGTGACGTGATCGGCGACCTGAACTCCCGGCGCGGGATGATCCAGGCGATGGAGGAGCGCTCCGGCGCCCGCGTCGTCCGGGCCCTGGTCCCGCTCTCGGAGATGTTCGGCTACGTGGGCGACCTGCGCAGCCGCACCCAGGGGCGGGCGAGCTACACCATGGTGTTCGACTCGTACGCCGAGGTCCCGCAGAACGTGGCCAAGGAGATCATCGCCAAGGCCACCGGCGAGTGACCCGCCGGGCGGGGTGCGTCCCCGCCCGGCTCCCCAGCAAGCCCACCCCAGAGTTCGCGCACGACTGCGACACCACGAGGAGAGGAACCCAGTGGCCAAGGCCAAGTTCGAGCGGACCAAGCCGCACGTCAACATCGGCACCATCGGGCACATCGACCACGGCAAGACCACGCTGACCGCGGCGATCACCAAGGTGCTGCACGACAAGTACCCCGACCTCAACGAGGCGTCGGCCTTCGACCAGATCGACAAGGCGCCCGAGGAGAAGGCCCGCGGCATCACGATCTCGATCGCCCACGTCGAGTACCAGACGGAGAACCGTCACTACGCGCACGTCGACTGCCCCGGGCACGCCGACTACATCAAGAACATGATCACCGGTGCGGCGCAGATGGACGGCGCCATCCTGGTGGTCGCCGCGACCGACGGCCCGATGCCGCAGACCAAGGAGCACGTCCTCCTGGCCCGCCAGGTCGGCGTCCCCTACATCGTCGTGGCGCTGAACAAGGCCGACATGGTCGACGACGAGGAGATCCTCGAGCTCGTCGAGCTGGAGGTCCGCGAGCTGCTCAGCGAGTACGAGTTCCCGGGCGACGACGTCCCCGTGGTCCGCGTCTCGGCGCTCAAGGCCCTCGAGGGCGACGCCGAGTGGGGCGACAAGCTCATGGAGCTCATGACCGCCGTCGACACGGCGATCCCGGAGCCGCAGCGCGAGATCGACAAGCCGTTCCTCATGCCCGTCGAGGACGTCTTCACCATCACCGGCCGCGGCACCGTGGTGACCGGTCGCGTGGAGCGCGGCATCGTCAAGGTGTCGGAGACCGTCGAGATCGTCGGCATCCGCCCGAACTCGACCTCGACCACCGTCACCGGCGTCGAGATGTTCCGCAAGCTGCTCGACCAGGGCCAGGCCGGTGACAACGTGGGCCTGCTGCTGCGCGGCATCAAGCGCGAGGACGTCGAGCGCGGCCAGGTCGTCGTGAAGCCGGGCTCGATCACCCCCCACACGAACTTCGAGGGGTCGGTATACATCCTCTCGAAGGACGAGGGTGGTCGTCACACGCCCTTCTTCAACAACTACCGTCCGCAGTTCTACTTCCGGACCACGGACGTCACGGGCGTCGTGACCCTGCCGGCCGGCACCGAGATGGTCATGCCGGGCGACAACACCGAGATGACGGTCGAGCTGATCCAGCCGATCGCCATGGAGGAGGGCCTGCGGTTCGCCATCCGTGAGGGTGGCCGCACCGTCGGCGCCGGTCGCGTCACCAAGATCATCAAGTAACACCCCTGACGGGCGGCGGTGCACCCCTGCACCGCCGCCCGTCCCCGGGTGGCAGCGTCCCGTGTGGGCAGTGCCACCCGAACCGCTGGGGCTGACCGGATGACGGTCGCGACCACCCGGCGTTCCCCAGCTACGAACGAACACCGATCGGCAGGAGCAGAAGACAGCGATGGCGGGACAGAAGATCCGCATCCGGCTGAAGGCCTACGACCACGAGGCGATCGACGCCTCGGCGCGGCGCATCGTCGACACGGTGACCAAGACCGGTGCGCGCGTCGTCGGCCCGGTGCCGCTGCCGACGGAGAAGAACGTGTACTGCGTCATCCGCTCGCCGCACAAGTACAAGGACTCGCGCGAGCACTTCGAGATGCGCACGCACAAGCGCCTCATCGACATCCTCGACCCGACGCCGAAGACGGTCGACGCGCTCATGCGCATCGACCTGCCGGCCTCGGTCGACGTGAACATCCAGTAAGGGACCGAGACCAGTCATGGCGAGTACGTTCCGCGGGCTCCTCGGCGAGAAGCTGGGGATGACCCAGGTATTCGACGAGAACAACCGCATTGTGCCGGTGACCGTCGTCAAGGCGGGTCCGTGCGTGGTGACGCAGGTGCGCACCCCCGAGGTGGACGGCTACTCGGCCCTCCAGCTCGGCTTCGGCGAGATCGACCCCCGCAAGGTGAACAAGCCCGAGGGCGGCCACTTCGCGAAGGCCGGCGTGACGCCGCGGCGCCACCTCGTGGAGCTGCGCACCGAGGATGCCGCGAACTACACGGTCGGCCAGGAGCTGACCGCTGAGGTGTTCGACGGCATCGCGAAGGTCGACGTCATCGGCACCAGCAAGGGCAAGGGCACCGCCGGTGTCATGAAGCGGCACGGGTTCAAGGGCCTCGGCGCCGCGCACGGCACCCAGCGCAAGCACCGCTCACCCGGCTCCATCGGTGGCGCGTCCACGCCCGGCCGCGTGTTCAAGGGCCTGCGGATGGCCGGCCGCATGGGCGCGGTCAAGACCACGACCCTCTCGCTCAACGTCCACAAGGTGGACACCGAGCGCGGGCTGCTGCTGATCAAGGGCGCCATCCCGGGCCCCAAGGGCGGCCTCGTGCTCGTCCGTTCGGCCGTCAAGGGCGGCCCCGTGGGGAGTGAGAACCAGTGACCCAGTCGACCACGACCCAGTCGCCCGTCAGCGAGGCCGCGCGCACCGACCGCCAGGTCGACGTCCGCACGCCGGCGGGGGAGACGGCCGGCAGCGTGACGCTGCCCGGCGCCCTGTTCGACACGTCGGCCAACGTCTCGCTCATGCACCAGGTGGTCGTGGCCCAGCTGGCCGCCGCCCGCCAGGGCACGCACGCGACGAAGACGCGCGGCGCCGTCAGCGGTGGTGGCGTCAAGCCCTACCGCCAGAAGGGCACCGGCCGCGCCCGGCAGGGTTCGATCCGCGCGCCGCAGTTCACCGGCGGTGGCACGGTGCACGGCCCCCAGCCGCGCGACTACTCCCAGCGCACGCCCAAGAAGATGAAGGCCGCCGCCCTGCGCGGTGCCCTCTCCGACCGGGCCCGCGAGGGCCGCGTGCACGTGGTCACCACCTTCGTCGAGGGCGACGCCCCGAAGACCAAGGCGGCCCTGGCCACCCTCGACGCGCTCACCTCGGCCAAGCGGGTGCTCGTGGTCCTCGACCGCGACGACGTCCTCAACTGGGTGAGCCTGCGCAACGAGCCGCGGGTGCACCTGCTCGAGGCCGGCCAGCTCAACACCTACGACGTGCTGCTCAGCGACGAGGTGGTCTTCACCGAGACCGCCCTCGCCGAGTTCGTCGCCGGCCCGCACGGTGGCGCGGTCTCGCTGGCCAAGCCCGACCTGACGACGCCGGACATCCCGGGTGCGATCCCGTCGATCCAGCCGGCCGAGGGCACCACCGACCTCGACCTCGCCCCGACCGAGGCCGCCCACCCCACGGAGGAGAGCAAGTGAGCGTCCGCGACCCCCGGGACGTCCTGCTGTCCCCGGTCATCTCGGAGAAGAGCTACGGGCTGCTGGACGACAACCAGTACACGTTCGTGGTCCTGCCCGAGGCGAACAAGACGCAGATCAAGATCGCCGTCGAGCAGGTCTTCAACGTGAAGGTCCTGTCGGTGAACACCGCCAACCGCCAGGGCAAGCGCAAGCGCAGCCGCGGGACCCGGATGGGCAAGCGCAAGGACACCAAGCGCGCCATCGTCTCGCTGGCCCCCGGCGACCGCATCGAGATCTTCGGCGGTCCGGGCGCCTGAGCCGGCCCACGCCGACCCGCACCCGCAACCACTGATCCGGACCAGAGAGAACAGACAGGGACTCCAGACCCATGGCCATCCGCAAGTACAAGCCGACGACGCCGGGCCGCCGCGGCTCCAGCGTCGCCGACTTCGCCGAGGTCACCCGCGACCATCCCGAGAAGTCGCTGGTCCGGCCGCTGCACGGTCGCGGCGGACGCAACGTGCACGGGAAGGTCACCGCCCGCCACCAGGGCGGTGGCCACAAGCGCGCCTACCGCCTGATCGACTTCCGCCGGGCGGACAAGGACGGCGTGCCGGCGAAGGTCGCGCACATCGAGTACGACCCGAACCGCACCTCGCGCATCGCGCTGCTGCACTTCGCCGACGGGGAGAAGCGCTACATCCTCGCGCCGGCGCGGCTCAAGCAGGGCGACACGGTGGAGTGCGGCCCCGCAGCCGACATCAAGCCGGGCAACAACCTGCCACTGCGCAACATCCCGGTCGGCACGGTGGTCCACGCCATCGAGCTGCGTCCCGGTGGCGGGGCGAAGATCGCCCGGTCGGCGGGCACCAGCGTCCAGCTGGTCGCCCGTGAGGGCCGATTCGCGCAGCTGCGCATGCCCTCGGGCGAGATCCGCAACGTCGACGTCCGCTGCCGCGCCACGGTCGGCGAGGTGGGCAACGCCGAGCAGTCCAACATCAACTGGGGCAAGGCCGGCCGCATGCGCTGGAAGGGCAAGCGCCCGACCGTCCGCGGTGTCGCCATGAACCCCGTCGACCACCCGCACGGTGGTGGTGAGGGCAAGACCTCCGGTGGCCGCCACCCGGTCAACCCGAAGGGCAAGCCGGAGGGCCGCACGCGCAAGCGCAAGGCCAGCGACGCCCTGATCGTGCGCCGTCGCCGCACCAACAAGAAGCGCTGAGCGGGTAGAGGAGTCCGACAGACATGCCACGCAGCCTGAAGAAGGGCCCGTTCGTCGACGACCACCTGCTCGCCAAGGTGGACGCGCAGAAGGACAGGGGTACCAAGACCGTCATCCGGACCTGGTCCCGGCGCTCGACGATCATCCCCGACATGCTCGGCCACACCATCGCCGTGCACGACGGGCGCAAGCACGTCCCGGTCTTCGTGACCGAGGCGATGGTCGGGCACAAGCTGGGCGAGTTCGCCCCCACCCGGACCTTCCGGGGCCACGTCAAGGACGACCGCCGGTCCCGGCGGGGCTGAGCACGGTCCCGGGAGAGAGAGACACGAGATGACTTCCCAGCTGGGAGAGGACACGCAGGTCGCCCGGGCCACCGCCCGGTTCGTCCGCGTGGCCCCCATGAAGGCACGCCGGGTGGTGGACCTCATCCGCTACCTGCCCACCGACGAGGCCCTGGCCCTGCTGCGGTTCGCCCCGCAGGCGGCCAGCGAGCCGGTGGCCAAGGTCGTCGCCAGCGCCGTCGCCAACGCCGAGCACAACCTGCGGCTGGACCCGGCCGCGCTCGTCGTCAGCGCCGCGTACGTCGACGAGGGCCCGACGCTCAAGCGGATCCGTCCGCGCGCCCAGGGTCGCGCCTACCGCATCAACAAGCGGACCAGTCACATCACCGTCGAGGTGACCGAGGTCAGCGCCAGCGCCGACCTCGCCGGCAAGTCCCGCACCGCCCGTCGCCGTACCGGCCAGTCCGGCCCCGCGGCGCAGCAGCAGGGCACGCAGCAGCGCTCCAACACGAGGGGAGGGACCCGCTAGTGGGTCAGAAGGTCAACCCGCACGGGTTCCGCCTGGGCATCACCACCGACTACAAGTCCCGGTGGTACGCCGACAAGCTGTACAAGGACTACGTCAAGGAAGACGTGGCCATCCGCAAGCTCATGTCCAAGGGCATGGAGCGCGCCGGCATCTCCAAGGTGGAGATCGAGCGCACCCGTGACCGGGTCCGCGTCGACATCCACACCGCCCGGCCGGGCATCGTCATCGGCCGCCGCGGCGCGGAGGCCGACCGCATCCGCGGCGAGCTGGAGAAGCTGACCGGCAAGCAGGTGCAGCTCAACATCCTCGAGGTGAAGAACCCCGAGGCCGACGCCCAGCTGGTCGCGCAGGCCGTGGCCGAGCAGCTGTCCAGCCGCGTCAGCTTCCGGCGTGCCATGCGCAAGGCGATGCAGTCCGCCCAGCGCAGCCCGCAGGTCAAGGGCATCCGGGTGCAGTGCTCGGGGCGCCTGGGCGGCACCGAGATGAGCCGGTCGGAGTTCTACCGCGAGGGACGCGTGCCCCTGCACACCCTCCGGGCCAACATCGACTACGGCCTCTACGAGGCCCGCACCACCTTCGGCCGGATCGGCGTGAAGGTGTGGATCTACAAGGGCGACGTCAGCGGCTCCCGCGCCGAGCGGGAGGCCCTCGAGGCCCTCGCCGCCCGGCAGCAGCGCCGTGAGCGGCCGCAGCGCCCCCGCCGGTCGGGCTCCAGCGGCACGACCGCCGGCGGCACCGAGGCCGGCCGCGCCGCGGCCGAGTCGACCGGGACCCCGACCGGCCCGGACACCGCCGACAGCACCCTGGCGGTGACCTCCGGCGAGGTCGCGCCCGAGCAGACCGTCGCCCAGGCCGCCGGGCCCGAGGCGACCGCCGCGGCCGAGACGACCGCGGCCGAGACCACGACGGAGGGCTGACACGTGCTGATCCCCCGGCGCGTCAAGCACCGCAAGCAGCACCACCCGAGCCGCTCCGGCCGGGCCAAGGGCGGCACCGAGATCAACTTCGGTGAGTACGCCATCCAGGCCCTGGAGCCGGCCTACGTGACCAACCGGCAGATCGAGTCCGCCCGTATCGCCATGACCCGCCACATCCGGCGTGGTGGCAAGGTCTGGATCTCCATCTACCCGGACCGTCCGCTCACCAAGAAGCCGGCCGAGACCCGCATGGGTTCCGGCAAGGGCTCGCCGGAGTGGTGGGTGGCCAACGTCAAGCCGGGCCGGGTGCTCTTCGAGCTCTCCGGTGTGGCCGAGCCGGTGGCCCGCGAGGCCATGCGCCGCGCCATCCACAAGCTGCCCATGAAGTGCCGCTTCATCACGCGTGAAGGAGAGGTGTGATGGCCGCCGGCCTGACCGCCCCGGAGCTGCGCGAGCTCTCGGCCGACGAGCTCGCCACGCGGCTGCGTGAGTCCAAGGAAGAGCTGTTCAACCTGAGGTTCCAGGTGGCCACCGGCCAGCTGGACAACAACCGGCGGCTGCAGACCGTCCGCCGCGACATCGCCCGGATCTACACGATCATGCGCGAGCGCGAGCTGGGTCTCTCGGTCGCCCCGAGCGAGGGTGTGGCATGAGCGAGCCCGAGAACACCGCTGTCGCCAGCGGCCCCGGCCTGGCCGGTCGTGGCTACCGCAAGGTCCGCGAGGGTCTGGTCGTCAGCGACAAGATGGAGAAGACCATCGTCGTCGAGGTCGAGGACCGCGTGAAGCACGGCCTCTACGGCAAGGTCCTCCGGCGCACCAGCAAGCTGAAGGCCCACGACGAGCAGGGGGTCGCCGGGATCGGCGACCGCGTGCAGATCATGGAGACCCGGCCGCTGTCGGCCACCAAGCGGTGGCGGCTGGTCGAGGTCCTCGAGAAGGCCAAGTAGCACCGTTCGGGGTCCACCGGACCCTGTGACCCACGCCCTCCGGGCAGCGTCACGGGACCGGGTACCCTGGACGACTGGCGCCCCTCCGGGAGTGCGCCACATCCCGGTACCCGTGTCGGACGCACCGGTGGCATCCGCTACCGGTGCGTCCGCACGTGGATGCCGGACAGCCGGTTCACCGATCCGGCCCGGCTGTCACCACTGAGATTGGGAGTAGGACGTGATCCAGCAGGAGTCGCGGCTCCGGGTCGCCGACAACACCGGTGCGAAGGAGATCCTCTGCATCCGGGTGCTCGGTGGCTCCGGGCGGCGCTACGCGGGCATCGGCGACGTCATCGTCGGCACCGTGAAGGACGCCATCCCCGGCGCCGGCGTCAAGAAGGGCGACGTCGTCAAGGCCGTCGTCGTCCGCACGGCGAAGGAGCGGCGTCGTCCCGACGGCTCCTACATCCGCTTCGACGAGAACGCCGCGGTGATCATCCGCGACAGCGGCGACCCGCGGGGGACCCGCATCTTCGGTCCCGTCGGCCGCGAGCTGCGCGACAAGCGCTTCATGCGGATCATCTCGCTCGCTCCGGAGGTGCTCTGACCATGGCAGAGACGAAGAAGACCCCGTCCATGAAGGTCAAGAAGGGCGACACCGTCGTGGTGCTGTCCGGCAAGGACAAGGGCGCCCGGGGCCGCGTCATCGCCGCCTACCCCAAGCTGCAGAAGGTCCTCGTCGAGGGCGTCGGCCGCGTCAAGAAGCACACCCGCATCAGCTCGAACCAGCGGGGCGCGCAGCAGGGCGGGATCGTCACCCAGGAGGCTCCCATCCACGTCAGCAACGTGATGGTGATCGACTCCGAGGGCAAGCCGACCCGGGTCGGCCACCGCAAGGACGAGGAGGGCCGCAACATCCGGGTGTCGCGGCGGACCGGTAAGGACCTGTGACGATGACTGCCCCCACCCGCGAGCTCCCGCGCCTCCTGGAGCACTACCGCGAGTCGATCGTGCCGGCCCTCCAGGACGAGTTCGGCTACGCCAACGTCATGCAGATCCCGCGGCTGACCAAGATCGTGGTCAACATGGGTGTCGGCGAGGCCACGCGTGACGCCAAGCTGATGGACGGCGCGGTCCGCGACCTGACCGCCATCACCGGTCAGCGTCCGGCCGTCGTCCGCGCGCGCAAGTCCATCGCCCAGTTCAAGCTGCGCGAGGGCATGCCGATCGGCGCCAAGGTCACCCTCCGCGGCGACCGGATGTGGGAGTTCCTCGACCGGCTCCTGGCGCTGGCCCTGCCCCGCATCCGCGACTTCCGCGGCCTGTCGGCCAAGCAGTTCGACGGGCACGGCAACTACACCTTCGGGTTGACCGAGCAGTCGATGTTCCGCGAGATCGACGTCGACAGGATCGACCGTCCCCGCGGCATGGACATCACCCTCGTCACCACCGCCACGACCGACGAGGAGGGTCGCGAGCTGCTCCGCCTGCTGGGCTTCCCCTTCGCCGGCCTGACCGTCGTGACCACGACCCGCTGAGCCGGGGCAGGAGAGACAGATGGCCAAGAAGGCGCTGATCAACAAGGCGGCCCGCACGCCCAAGTTCGCGGTCCGCGGCTACACCCGCTGCCAGCGGTGCGGTCGCCCGCACTCGGTCTTCCGCAAGTTCGGCCTGTGCCGGATCTGCCTGCGGGAGATGGCGCACGCCGGCGAGCTGCCCGGCGTCAGCAAGTCCTCCTGGTAACGGAGGCACCTGGCACACGGCCGCCCTGCAGGGTCCCGTCACGAGCGTGCGAGTGACGGGGGGCAGGGGGGTCCTTACCGCCGAGAGGCCCACGCGAAGGACGCGTGCGGAACCGCGGCGAGAGAGGCACGACACCCATGACGATGACCGACCCGATCGCGGACATGCTCACGCGGCTGCGCAACGCGAACACGGCCTACCACGACCAGGCGGCGATGCCGTCGTCGAAGCTGAAGACGCACATCGCCGAGATCCTCCAGCAGGAGGGCTACATCGCCGGCTGGCGCGTCGACGAGGTCGAGAAGGACGGCGCCACCCGCAAGGAGCTGGTGATCGACCTGAAGTACGGCCCCAACCGCGAGCGCAGCATCGCCGGGGTGCGCCGGGTGTCCAAGCCGGGCCTGCGGGTCTACGCGAAGTCGAACGCCCTGCCGAAGGTGCTCGGCGGCCTCGGGGTGGCGATCATCTCCACCTCCACCGGGCTGCTGACCGACCGGCAGGCGACCAAGAAGGGCGTGGGCGGGGAAGTCCTCGCCTACGTCTGGTAAGAGGAGCGAGCGAGATGTCACGGATCGGACGACTCCCGATTCCCGTGCCGAGCGGCGTGGATGTGTCCGTCGACGGCCAGACGGTCAGCGTGAAGGGCCCCAAGGGTCAGCTGGCGCACACCGTCGCGGCGCCCATCACCGTCGCCAGGGGCGAGGACGGCGTCCTGTCGGTGCAGCGTCCCGACGACGAGCGCGAGAGCCGGGCCCTGCACGGCCTGTCCCGCACCCTGATCGCCAACATGATCACCGGCGTCACCGAGGGCTACACCAAGACCCTCGAGATCGTGGGTGTCGGTTACCGCGTCCAGGCGCGGGGGTCGGACCTCGAGTTCGCCCTCGGCTTCAGCCACCCGGTGCCCGTCCGGGCCCCGGAGGGCATCACCTTCACCGTCGAGTCGCCGACGCGCCTGCGCGTCACCGGCATCGACAAGCAGCAGGTCGGTCAGGTGGCCGCCAACATCCGCGGGCTGCGCCGGCCGGACCCCTACAAGGGCAAGGGCGTCCGGTACCAGGGCGAGGTCGTGAAGCGCAAGGTCGGGAAGACGGGTAAGTGATGGCACAGACCGAGAAGGCCGCTCGGGTGCACACGCCCGTCGGCACCGACATCAGCACCGCGCGCCGCGTCTCGCGGCTGCGCCGCCACAACCGGCTCCGCAAGCGCGTGGCGGGCACCGCCGAGCGCCCGCGCCTGGTGGTCAACCGCAGCTCGCGGCACATCCACGTGCAGGTGGTCGACGACACCGTCGGCCGTACGCTGGTGAGCGCCTCGACGCTGGACGCCAGCCTGCGCAGCGCCGAGGGCGACAAGTCCGCCCTGGCCCGCCGGGTGGGGGCCCTGGTCGCCGAGCGTGCCCAGGCCGCGGGCATCAGCCGGGTCGTGTTCGACCGGGGTGGCAACCGCTACCAGGGCCGCATCGCCGCGCTCGCCGACGGCGCACGCGAGGGCGGGCTGGACTTCTGATGAGCAGCACCGCGAACCAGCAGATCGAGAGGGACGTCTGATGCCAGGACCACAGCGACGCGGCGGCGGCGCCGGCGGCGGCAACGACCGCCGCGACCGTCGTGACGGCGGGCGGGGGCCCGGCGGCGCGCCTGCCGAGAAGAGCAACTTCATCGAGCGCGTGGTGGCGATCAACCGCGTGTCGAAGGTCGTCAAGGGTGGTCGGCGCTTCAGCTTCACCGCCCTGGTGATCGTCGGCGACGGTGACGGCACCGTGGGCGTCGGCTACGGCAAGGCCAAGGAGGTGCCCGCGGCCATCGCCAAGGGCGTCGAGGAGGCCAAGAAGCACTTCTACAAGGTGCCGCGCATCGCCAGCACCATCCCGCACCCGGTGCAGGGTGAGGCCGCGGCCGGCGTCGTGCTGCTCAAGCCGGCCAGCCCCGGTACGGGTGTCATCGCCGGTGGCCCGGTCCGTGCCGTCCTCGAGTGCGCGGGCATCCACGACGTGCTCTCGAAGAGCCTCGGCTCGTCCAACCCCATCAACATCGTGCACGCCACCATGCAGGCGCTGAAGGACCTCGTCCGCCCCGAGGAGATCGCCGCCCGTCGCGGGCTGCCCCTCGAGGACGTCGCCCCGGCCGCCATGCTGCGGGCGCGTGCGGGCCAGGGGGTCTGACGTGGCGCAGCTGAAGGTCACCCAGGTCCGGTCGGCGATCGGCACGAAGCCCAACCAGCGGCAGACGCTGCGCTCGCTGGGCCTCAAGCGGATCAACGACACGGTCGTGCAGGAGGACCGTCCCGAGATCCGCGGGATGGTCGCCGCGGTGACGCACCTCGTCGCCGTCGAAGAGATCTGAGCAGGGACTCACCATGACTCTCAAGGTCCACCACCTGCGCCCGGCTCCGGGCGCCCACACCGCCAAGACGCGCGTCGGCCGGGGTGAGGGCTCCAAGGGCAAGAGCGCCGGTCGCGGCACCAAGGGCACCGGAGCGCGCGGCAACACCTCCCCGCGCTTCGAGGGCGGTCAGACGCCGCTGCACATGCGGCTGCCCAAGCTGTCGGGCTTCAAGAACCGGAACAAGGTCGTGTTCCAGGTCGTCAACCTCGACCGGATCGCGGCGCTGTTCCCCCAGGGCGGGCACGTCGACCCCGACTCCCTGGCCGCGGCCGGCGCCGTCCGCCGCGGTCAGCCGGTGAAGGTCCTCGGCTCCGGGGACCTCGGCGACGTCCGGGTCACCGTGCACGCGCACGCCTTCTCGGGCTCGGCCGCCGAGAAGATCGCCGCGGCCGGGGGCAGCACCACCCGCATCTGAGCGACGACGACCCCCGGGGCGCGCCATCGGCGCCCCGGGGGTCGTGCGCTGCCCGGCCCGCCCTCCCGAGTGCGGGACCGGCGGCCTGCCCGCAGAGGCCCGCCACGAGCGCACGAGTGGCGGGCGGCGGGGAGGTCCTCCGTCGTTGCTAACCTCATCCGACCGAGCAGGGGAGGGCACGTGCTGCAGGCGTTCGCCGCGGCGTTCCGGACGCCAGACCTCCGGCGCAAGTTGCTGTTCTCCCTGGCGATGATCGCCGTCTACCGGCTGGGCGCCTCGGTGCCGGGGCCCGGGGTGTCGATCGAGGCCATCAACAACTGTCTCGAGCAGGCCCAGTCGGGGTCGCAGCGCGACGTCTACTCGCTGGTCAACCTGTTCTCCGGCGGGGCGCTGCTGCGACTGTCGGTCTTCGCGCTCGGGATCATGCCCTACATCACGGCCAGCATCATCGTGCAGCTGCTGGTCGTGGTCATCCCGCGGTTCGAGCAGCTGAAGAAGGAAGGCCAGTCGGGCCAGCAGAAGCTGACCCAGTACACGCGCTACCTGACGATCGCCCTGGCGATCCTGCAGAGCACCGGCATCATCGCGTTGGCCCGCAGCGGCCAGCTGTTCCCCGGCTGCCAGCAGGAGATCATCCCGTCGGACAGCATCTGGTCGACGATCGTCCTGGTCATCACGCTCACCGCCGGCACGGCCGTGATCATGTGGCTGGGCGAGCTGCTGACCGAGAAGGGGATCGGCAACGGGATGTCCGTGCTGATCTTCACCTCGATCGCCGCGCGCATCCCGGCCGAGGGCGGCTCCATCCTGCAGACCCGCGGCGGCGTCGTCTTCGCCGTCGTCTGCGCCTTCGCGCTGCTGATCATCGGCGCGGTCATCTACGTCGAGCAGGCGCAACGACGCATCCCGGTGCAGTACGCCAAGCGCATGGTCGGCCGCCGCATGTACGGCGGGACGTCGACCTACCTGCCGCTGAAGGTCAACCAGGCCGGCGTCATCCCGGTCATCTTCGCCTCCTCGCTGCTCTACCTGCCGCAGCTGATCACCCAGCTCCAGGGCGACGAGACCGGCCCGATGCGCCAGTTCTTCGAGAACTACGTCATCGACCAGGCCAGCCCGGTGCACGTGGCCCTGTACTTCGGTCTGATCGTGTTCTTCACGTACTTCTACGTGTCGATCACCTTCAACCCGGAGGAGCGGGCCGACGACATGAAGCGCTACGGCGGCTTCATCCCCGGCATCCGCCCCGGACGGCCGACGGCGGAGTACCTGCAGTACGTGCTCTCCCGGATCACCCTGCCCGGGTCGATCTACCTCGGGATCGTGGCCGTGCTGCCCAACTTCTTCCTGTCCATCACGCAGCAGGGAGCGAACCAGAACTTCCCGTTCGGCGGGACAGCAGTGCTCATCATGGTGGGAGTGGGCTTGGAGACCGTGAAGCAGATCGAGACGCAGCTCAACCAGCGCAACTACGAAGGGTTCCTGAAGTAGTGCGCGTCGTGCTGCTCGGCCCCCCGGGGGCGGGCAAGGGGACCCAGGCCCAGGTCATCGCCGGCCGGCTCGGGGTGCCGGCCATCTCCACCGGCGACATCTTCCGCGCCAACGTCAGCGGCCAGACCGACCTCGGCAAGCAGGCCAAGGCCTACATGGACGCCGGTGACCTGGTGCCCGACGAGATCACCGTCGCAATGGTCCGTGACCGGCTCGCCGAGCCCGACGCCAAGGCCGGGTTCCTCCTCGACGGCTTCCCGCGGACCATCGCCCAGGCCGAGCAGCTGCGCGGCTCCCTCGACGAGCTGGGGCAGCACCTCGACTGCGTCCTCGAGCTCGTGGTCGACGAGGACGAGCTGGTGCGCCGGCTGTCCGGTCGCCGCATGCTCGTCGACGGCGAGTGGGTGCAGCGCGACGACGACAAGCCCGAGACCGTCCGGCACCGCCTCGAGGTGTACCGGGAACAGACCGCCCCCCTCTCCGGCTTCTACGACTCCGAGGGGCTGCTCGCGCAGATCGACGCGATCGGGACCGTCGAGGAGGTCACCGACCGGGCGATGTCCGCGCTGGGGCGGTCCGGGCAGTCGAACGACAGCTGAGGGGACGGCGGCGCCGATGTCGGCCGGGATCCTGACCCGCCTCCCGCTGCTGGCGAAGTGGAGTGGACGCATGATCCAGATCAAGACGCCGCACGAGATCGAGCTGATGCGCGCCTCCGGCCTGGTGACGGCCGGGGCGATCGCCGCCGTCACGGCGGCCGTCCGCCCCGGTGTCAGCACGAAGGAGCTCGACGCCGTCGCCGAGGACCACATCCGGTCCCACGGCGCGGTGCCGAACTTCCTCGGCTACCACGGCTTCACCGGCACGATCTGCGCGTCGATCAACGACGAGATCGTGCACGGGATCCCCGACCCCGACCGGCGGCTGGCCGAGGGCGACAACATCTCCATCGACTGCGGTGCGATCCTCGAGGGCTGGCACAGCGACTCGGCGGTGACCGTCACGGTGGGGGAGCCGTCGGCAGAGGACGCCGCGCTGCTGGAGGTCACCGAGCGCTCGATGTGGGCGGGGCTGGCCCGGGCCGTCGCGGGCGGCCGGCTCACCGACATCAGCGCCGCCGTCGAGTCCGTCGTCACCGCCGAGGCGCACCCCTACGGCATCGTCGACCACTACGGCGGCCACGGGATCGGCACCGAGATGCACCAGGACCCGCACGTCCTCAACTACGGGCGGCCGGGGCGCGGGCCGCGGCTGGTGCCGGGCCTGGCGCTGGCCATCGAGCCGATGGTGACCGTCGGCGACCCGGCCACCGCCGAGCTCGACGACGGCTGGACCGTGGTCACCAAGGACGGCTCGCGGGCCGCCCACTTCGAGCACACCGTCGCCATCACGCCCGAGGGGCCCTGGGTCCTGACGGCGGTGGACGGCGGCGTCGCGGGGCTCGCCCCCTTCGGGATCACCCCCCGCACCTGACCTCTCTGCGGGGGCCTTCCGGTGTGACGGAGGGCGGGTTGGAGGGGCCCGCGACAGCGGGGTACAGTGAACAACGGCGTTCGCGCCGTCCTGTCGTCGTGCTGTGGCCGCGCGGCGCGGGACGCCCTCGCGGGAGCGCCTGCACCAGTTGTCCCGCAAACCACCGTGTACGACCCCGCCGGGCCCCGGCATGGTCGCACGCGATCCAGCACCACACCGGAATGCACCACCGAGTCAGGGAGGCCGTGTCGGGCATGGCGAAGAAGGACGGGGCCATCGAGGTCGAGGGTCGCGTCGTCGAGCCGCTGCCCAATGCGATGTTCCGGGTCGAGCTGCAGAACGGACACCGGGTGCTCGCCCACATCAGCGGCAAGATGCGCCAGCACTACATCCGCATCCTGCCGGAGGACCGCGTCGTCGTGGAGCTCTCGCCCTACGACCTGACCCGCGGTCGCATCGTCTACCGCTACAAGTGACCGCCGCCGGCGCGGGGTGCCTCCGGGTGCCGTGCGGGCGGCCATCGATCGACAGGAATGAGGGGCGGCACCGGTGAAGGTCCAGCCGTCGGTGAAGAAGATCTGCGACAAGTGCAAGGTGATCCGCCGGCACGGCCGGGTCATGGTCATCTGCGACAACGCCCGCCACAAGCAGCGGCAGGGCTGAGGGAGTACCTGGACATGGCACGACTGGCCGGCGTCGACCTGCCCCGCGACAAGCGGATGGAGATCGCGCTCACCTACATCTACGGCATCGGCAAGACCCACGCCAAGGAGACCCTGGCCGCGACGGGCGTCAGCCCCGACCTGCGCGTCCGGGACCTCGGCGACGAGGACCTGCTGAGGCTGCGCGACTACATCGACGAGCACTTCCGCGTCGAGGGTGACCTGCGCCGCGAGGTGGCCGCCGACATCCGCCGCAAGGTGGAGATCGGTTGTTACCAGGGCCTGCGCCACCGCCGCGGGCTGCCCGTCCACGGTCAGCGCACCCGCACCAACGCGCGCTCGAGCAAGGGCCCGCGCAAGACCATCGCCGGCAAGAAGAAGGCCGGCAAGAAGTAAGCCGTGAGGCGCGTCGTCGCACGACCCGTGAGGGCGGGAGCGACGGCGCGCCGCTCGTGCTCACCTGGCCACTGATCGTCAGAAGGAAACCGGAGAGACATGCCTCCCAGGGCTCGCGCCGCGGCTGGTGCCAAGAAGGTCCGCCGCAAGGAGAAGAAGAACGTCGCCCACGGCGCCGCGCACATCAAGAGCACGTTCAACAACACGATCGTGTCGATCACCGACCCCACCGGCAACGTGATCAGCTGGGCGTCCGCCGGCCACGTCGGCTTCAAGGGCTCCCGCAAGTCGACGCCGTTCGCCGCCCAGATGGCTGCCGAGAACGCCGCGCGCAAGGCGCAGGAGCACGGCATGCGCAAGGTCGACGTCTTCGTCAAGGGCCCCGGCTCCGGCCGCGAGACCGCGATCCGCTCGCTGCAGGCCACCGGCCTCGAGGTCGGGCAGATCCAGGACGTCACCCCGCAGCCGCACAACGGCTGCCGCCCCAAGAAGCGCCGCCGGGTCTGACCGGCCACTGACGAGAAGAACGAGGAGTACCTGACGTGGCCCGTTACGCCGGAGCCGACTGCCGCATGTGCCGGCGCGAGAAGATGAAGCTGTTCCTCAAGGGCAGCAAGTGTGAGTCCCCGAAGTGCCCGATCGAGATCCGGCCCTACCCGCCGGGCGAGCACGGCCGGGGCCGCAGCAAGGACAGCGAGTACCTCCTGCAGCTGCGCGAGAAGCAGAAGGCCCGCCGCATCTACGGCGTCCTCGAGAAGCAGTTCCGCGGCTACTACGAGGAGGCCAACCGCAAGACCGGCAAGACCGGTGAGGTCCTGCTGCAGATCCTCGAGTCGCGGCTGGACAACGTCGTGTACCGGGCCGGCTGGGGCGAGAGCCGCGACATGGCCCGCCAGCTGGTCAAGCACGGCCACATCCGCGTGAACGGCCGCAAGGTCGACATCCCGTCCTACCGGGTGAGCGCGAACGACATCGTCGAGGTCGCCGAGAAGTCGCGGCGGATGGTGCCCTTCGAGATCGCCCAGGCCCGCGCCGGCGAGCGGCCCGTGCCGCCGTGGCTGGAGGTCATCAGCGGCCAGCTGCGCGCCGTCGTGCACAGCGTCCCGGCCCGCCAGGTGATCGACACCCCGGTCCAGGAGCAGCTGATTGTGGAGCTCTACTCCAAGTAGCAGGAGGACCCCCTTGCCCCCACGCCACGCTCCGTGCGGCGCGGGTCCCTGCAAGGGGGCCGAACGACGGCCCCGGCGGGCGGACGGATGTCCGCCGGGGCCTGCACCACCCCCCTCACGGCGTCATATGGCGGGCGCCGGAGGACCCTGAGGAGAACACCCATGCTCATCGCACAGCGCCCCACGCTGACCGAGGAGACCATCTCCGAGCAGCGCTCGCGGTTCGTCATCGAGCCGCTGGAGCCCGGCTTCGGCTACACCCTCGGCAACTCCCTGCGCCGGACGCTCCTGTCCTCGATCCCCGGTGCGGCCGTGACCAGCATCCGGATCGAGGGGACCCTGCACGAGTTCACGACCGTGCCCGGGGTCAAGGAGGACGTCACCGAGATCATCTTGAACCTCAAGGGCCTGGTGGTCAGCTCCGACTCCGACGAGCCGGTCACCATGTACCTGCGCAAGCAGGGTCCCGGTGAGGTCACCGCCGCCGACATCGCGCCGCCGGCCGGTGTCGAGGTGCACAACCCCGACCTGCACATCGCCACCCTCAACGGCAAGGGCCGCCTCGAGGTCGAGCTGGTGGTCGAGCGGGGCCGCGGCTACGTGCCGGCGCCGCAGAACAAGCAGCCCGGCCAGGAGATCGGCCGCATCCCGGTCGACTCCATCTACTCGCCGGTCCTCAAGGTCACCTACGCCGTCGAGGCGACCCGCGTCGAGCAGCGCACCGACTTCGACCGCCTGGTCGTCGACGTCGAGACCAAGCCGTCGATCGCCCCGCGCGACGCGATCGCCTCGGCCGGGTCCACGCTGGTCGAGCTGTTCGGTCTGCTGCGCGAGCTCAACGTCGACGCCGAGGGCATCGAGGTCGGCCCCAGCCCCGCCGAGGCAGCCGACATCGCGAACTTCTCGATGCCGATCGAGGACATGGACCTCACCGTCCGGTCCTACAACTGCCTCAAGCGCGAGGGCGTGCACACCGTCGGGGAGCTGGTCACCCGCTCGGAGGCCGACCTCCTCGACATCCGCAACTTCGGGGCCAAGTCCATCGACGAGGTCAAGATGAAGCTGGCGGCCATGGGCCTGGCGCTCAAGGACAGCCCGCCCGGGTTCATCCCGACCTCGGTCGAGAGCTACGACGAGGGCTACGAGACCGACGCCTACCACGGCACCGGCGAGTACGGCGCCGAGTACGGCCAGGTCCAGTACGACGACGGCTCCTACCAGGAGACCGAGCAGCTCTGAGGCTGCACCGGCCGAGCGGCGGGGCGACCCGCCGCCCGGCCGGGCCGCGTGGGCCCCGGATCCGGCGGCCCGCCACACTGATCAGCGACGACAGCACCACCTGGATGCGACCGGCAGCCGCCCGCCCGGCCGCGTGAGGAAGGACCGACATGCCCACCCCCACCAAGGGCCCCCGTCTCGGCGGATCCCCCTCGCACGAGCGGCTGATGCTGGCCAACCTGGCCACGTCGCTGTTCGAGCACGGGCGGATCACCACCACCGAGGCCAAGGCGAAGCGGCTGCGCCCGTACGCCGAGAAGCTGGTCACCTTCGCCAAGCGCGGCGACCTGCACGCGCGGCGCCAGGTGATGACGGTCATCCGCGACAAGGACGTCGTCCACCACCTGTTCGCCGAGATCGGCCCGCGCTACGAGAACCGGTCGGGCGGCTACACGCGCATCACCAAGGTCGGCCCGCGCAAGGGTGACAACGCGCCCATGGCGGTCATCGAACTGGTCGAGGGTCTGACCGTGGCCCAGGCGGCCGTGGGCGAGGCCGAGCGCGCCCGGGGCACCCGCTTCGCCGCGGGCGCCGGTGCCGCCTCCGCCGCCGGTGAGGTCACCGCCGACGCGGTGGAGGCCGCCGACACCGACACCGACACCGCTGCGGACGACGCCGCTCCCGTCGCCGTCGACGAGGACGCCGACGAGGCCACCGCGGCGGACGCCGTCGCTGCCGACGAGGCCGCTGCCGACGAGGCCGCTGCCGACGAGGCCGCTGCCGACGAGGCCGTGGCCACCGACGAGGCCACCGACGCCGTCGCCGCCGACGCCGAGTCCCCCGGGGACACCGGCGGCACACGGTGAGCGACCGCGAGGCCGGCGAGGGCGGCAACGCCGGCGCGGTCGGGGTCCCCGCCAGCGGCGGTGACCAGTCGGCCACCTCCGTCGGCGAGACGACCGGGCCCGGTGGCGACACCTCGCCGGCCGTCACCGGTGGCGACGTCGACCCCGAGGCGCAGGAGATCGTCCGCGACCTCTACAACCCCGACGGCGACCGCCAGGACGAGAACGACGTCCGGCCGGAGCCGCAGCGCGAGAACGCGGCCGTCGTCGAGGACCCGGCGCTGTCCCCGGACGTGGCCCGCGCGGCCGCCGCTGAGATCGAGGCCGCCGAGCTGGGCGACGCGGCCACCTCCGGCACCCTGGCGCCGGGCGGCGAGTCCGCGCCCGACCCCGAGTGAGCGGTCGCTGAGCACTCCAGCACCCCACGACGAGCCCGCCCCCGACCCCGGGGGCGGGCTCGTGCGTCTCCGGCTGCAGGTCGCCTACGACGGCACGGCGCTGTCCGGGTGGGCTCGCCAGCCGGCCCGCCGCACGGTGCAGGGCGAGCTCGAGGAGGCGCTGGCGCGGGTGCTGCGCTGCCCGGTCGAGCTGACCGTCGCCGGGCGCACCGACGCCGGCGTGCACGCCACCGGGCAGGTGGCGCACGCCGACGTCCCCCGCGCCGTCTGGGAGGAGCAGCGCGGGCGGCTGGTCCGGCGGCTGCGCGGCGTCCTGCCGCCCGACGTCGCCGTCCCCGCGGTGGACGAGGCGCCGCCGGACTTCGACGCCCGGTTCGGCGCGCTGGCCCGGCACTACGTCTACCGGCTCAGCGACGCCGACGGCGGACCGCCGCCGCTGCGCCGCGCCGACACCGTCGGCTGGCCGCGCCGGCTCGACGCCGCGGCCATGGGCCGCGCGGCACGCCTCCTGCCCGGGGAGCACGACTTCGCCGCCTTCTGCCGCCGCCGGGAGGGCGCCACCACCATCCGGACGCTGCTCGCGCTCGTGGTGGCCCGCGAGGACGACCTGGTGACCGTCTCCGCGTCGGCCGACGCCTTCTGCCACTCGATGGTGCGCAGCCTCGTCGGCGCGCTGCTCGCGGTGGGGGAGGGGCGGCGGCCACCGGAGTGGCCGGCCGGCCTGCTCGGCCGCGCCGAGCGCGCCGGGGACGTCGGCGTCGCCCCACCCGGCGGGCTGACGCTGGTGCGGGTCGACTACCCGGCCGACGCCGACCTCGCCGCCCGCGCGCTGGTCACCCGGGCCCGGCGGGCCTGAGCGCCGCTCACGGCAGGGCGGCGACCGCCTCGGCGATGGGCGTGGGGCCGCTCACCAGCTCGACGACCTCGTCGGTCTTGCCCGCGTCGAGCAGGGCGAGGAGGACCGCGGCGACGTCGTCCCGGGGGACCTCGCCGTACTCGACGCCGTGCCTGAGCGTGACCTGCCCGGTGCCGGGGTCGTCGGTGAGCCGGCCGGGCCGCAGGATCACCGTGTCGAGGGCGGGGCGGGGCAGGATCGTGTCCTCGGCGGCCAGCTTGGCCTGCAGGTAGACGGCGAACACCGGGTCCATGCCCCGCGGCGTCCCCTGCCGGGCCTGCTCGACGCCCATCGAGGACACCAGCAGGTACGGGCGGACGCCGGCCCGCTCGGCGGCGTCGGCGAGCAGCACCGCGGCGCCCCGGTCGACGGTGTGCTTGCGGGCCCCGCCGCTGCCCGGGCCGGCGCCGGCCGCGAAGACGACGGCGTCGGCGCCCCGGACGGCGTCGGCCACCTCGTCGACCGACGCGGACTCCAGGTCGAGCACGATGGGCGTGACGCCGTCGGCCTCGAGGTCGGCGGCGTGGTCGGGGTTGCGGACGATGCCGAGGACGGTGTCGCCGCGCCCGGCCAGCAGCCGGCCGAGGCGGCGGGCGACCTGTCCGTGGGCACCGGCGATGGCGACGCGCATGGCCGGTGCCTACCCGCCGGCCGGCCCGGTCACCCCCGGTCGGGCTCCCCGGCGGCGGCGCGGGCGCGGGCGAGGTCGGCCGGGGTGTCGCAGTCGGTCCACGGCGGTGGCCGCCCCGGCTCGCGGGGCGGGTGCCAGCGGGTCACCGACAGGGGCGCGACGAGCCGGCGGACCGAGGTGGGCCCGCCGGTGGCACCCAGCGCCCTCCGCAGGGCCGCGGCCCGCCAGAGCCCGAGCAGCAGCTGGTCGCGGCCGGTGTCATCGACGACGAGCACGCCGTCGTCGACCAGCCGCCCGCGCAGGTCGCGGACCAGCTCCGGGGGCACGAACGGCAGGTCGCCGGCGAGGACGGCGACCACGTCGGTGTCGACGGCGGCCAGGCCGGCGCGCAGTGCGGCGACCGGGCCGCCACCGGGGGGCTGCTCGCGGACGACGGCGACGCCTGCGGGCACCGGCTGCGGCGGGCCGACGACCACGCGCGGCTCGGCGTCGGGGACGGCCGCGAGCACGGCGGCGAGCAGGGTCCGGCCGCCCACCTCCAGCTGGGGCTTGGCGCGCCCGCCCAGGCGCGCCGCGCGGCCGCCGGCGAGCACCACCGCCGCGTAGGGCGGGAGCGGGGCGGCCGGGGTCACGAGGCGACCGTAGGGGCCGGGCGTGGGTACCGTCGCCCCCCGTGGGACGAGTCACCAGCCGCACCCCGGTCCTGCGCATCCGGGGTCCCCTGCGCACCACCCGGCCCGACACCGTGGCCGCGGAGGAACCCCTGGAGATCCGCCTGGGCGGGTCGCCGCTGGCGGTCACCATGCGCACCCCCGGCGCGGACTTCGACCTGGTGCACGGCTTCCTGGCCACCGAGGGCGTCATCACGGGCATCGAGGACGTCGCCGGCCTGCGCTACTGCAACTCCGTCGACGACCAGGGCCGCAACACCTACAACGTCGTCGACGTCGACCTGGCGCCCGGCGTCGACCCGCCCGACACCGCGCTGGACCGCAACTTCCTGACCTCGAGCTCGTGCGGGGTGTGCGGCAAGGCCAGCATCGACGCGATCCGCACGCGCACGCGGCACGACGTCGCCGCCGACGCCACCCGGCTGGAGCTGGCCACCCTGCTGGCGCTGCCCGACCGGCTGCGCGCGGAGCAGGAGGTGTTCGACCGCACCGGTGGGCTGCACGCGGCCGGGCTGTTCACCGCCGACGGCGAGCTCGTGGTGCTGCGCGAGGACGTCGGCCGGCACAACGCGGTGGACAAGGTCATCGGTGATGCGGTGCGCGAGGGCCGGGTGCCTTTGTCCGGGCACGTGCTCGTGGTGAGCGGGCGGGCCAGCTTCGAGCTGACCCAGAAGGCGGCGATGGCCGGCATCCCGGTGCTGGCGGCGGTGTCGGCGCCCTCGTCGCTGGCGGTGGAGCTGGCCGCCGACGTCGGCATCACCCTGGTCGGTTTCCTGCGCGGCGACGGCTGCAACGTCTACACCCGCCAGGAACGCATCCTCCTCGACTGAGGCCGCCGTGCCCTCGACCGGAGCCGCCCCGCGAGGCGGTGGCCCGTCGGCGGGCCCGGAGGGTCCCCGGCGGGTCGCCGGAGGGGGCTCAGCGCAGGCCGGGACGGCACGTGGCCGCGGTGGAGGCCGGTAGGCCGACGTCAGGCATGGTCGCCGCCGCGGAGCTGGGACACCACGTGGGGGAGCAGCGGGCCGAGGACGGCGAGGCCGTCCCGCACCCCGCCGGTCGACCCCGGCAGGTTGACGACCAGGGTCCGCCCCGCGGTGCCGGCGATCCCGCGGGAGAGCACCGACGTCGGCACCTGCTCCTCCCCGGCCCGGCGGACGGCGTCGGCGATGCCCGGCGCCTCCCGCTCGACGACGGCGCGGGTGGCCTCGGGCGTGACGTCGGTGGGGGACAGCCCGGTGCCGCCGGTGGTGAGGACGACGTCCGCGCCTGATGCCACCGCCTCGCGGATCACCGCGGCCAGCGTCTCGACGTCGTCCGGGCGCACGTGCGGCCCCTCGACGGCGAACCCCAGCGCGCGCAGCCCCTCGGCCAGCGCCTGCCCGCTGCGGTCCTCGTAGACGCCGGCCGAGGCGCGGTTGGACGCGGTGACGACGACCGCCCGCGCGTCCGGGGGCAGTTCGCTCACCGCCGCCACTCCCCGCTCTTGCCGCCGGACTTGGCCAGCAGCCGCACGTCAGTGACCGACGCCCGCGGGTCGACGGCCTTGACCATGTCGATGACGGTCAGCCCCGCGACGGCGACCGAGGTCAGCGCCTCCATCTCCACGCCGGTGCGGTCGGCGGTGCGCGCCGTCGCGGTGATCTCCACGGCGTCGTCGGTGACCTCGACGTCGACGGTGACCCCGTGCAACGCGATCGGGTGGCACAGCGGCACCAGGTCCGGCGTCCGCTTGGCCCCGGCGATGCCGGCGATCCGAGCGACGGCGACCGCGTCGCCCTTGGGCACGCCCCGGCCGCGCAGCAGCGCGACCACCTCGGGGCTGACCAGCACCCGCCCGGCGGCGGTGGCCTCGCGGGCGGTGACGGGCTTGGCGGAGACGTCGACCATCCGGGCCGCGCCCGTCTCGTCGACGTGGGTGAGGCGATCGCTCACTGGAGGGCTCCCTCGATCAGGACGACGTCGACCGTGGCGCCGGCGGGCAGCTCGGTGACGTCCTCGGGCACGACGACCAGGCAGTTGGCGCGGGCGAGGTGGGCGACCAGGTGGGAGCCGGGCCCGCCGACCTGCGACACCCGCCCGGCGTCGTAGCGGCCGCGCAGGAACTGCCGGCGGCCGGCGGGGGAGCGCAGCGGCGCGGTGAGCACCGCGGGGGCGCGCAGCCGGTCGGGCGCCGCGTGGCCCAGCGCCCGCCGCAGCGCCGGCCGGACGAACACCTCGAAGGACACGAACGAGCTCACGGGGTTGCCGGGCAGGGTCACCACCGGGACGCCGTCGACCGTGCCGGCCCCCTGCGGGCCGCCGGGCTGCATGGCGACCTTGCCGAACTCGACGGTGCCTAGCGTCCGGAAGGCGTCCTTGACCACCTCGTAGGCGCCGGCGCTCACCCCGCCGCTCGTGACCAGCAGATCGGCGTCGGCCAGCTCGCTGCGCACCGTGGTGAGGAACTGGTCGACGTCGTCGGGCACGAAGTGCAGCCGCCGGGCTCCGCCGCCGGCGTCCTCGACCGCGGCGCACAGCAGCAGCGAGTTGGACTCGTACACCTGCCCGGGCAGCAGCGGCTCGCCCGGCTCGACCAGCTCGCTGCCGGTGGAGAGCACCAGCACCCGCGGGCGGCGGCGCACCCACAGCGTGCGGACGCCGACCGCCGCGGCCAGTCCGAGCTGCGCGGCGCCCAGCGGGCTGCCGGCGGTCAGCGCGACGGTGCCCGCGGCGATGTCCTCCCCGGCGTGGCGCAGGTGGGTGCCGGGAGCGGGCGCGTCGCGGATCTCGACCACGTCGGTGGCGGCGTCGGTGAGCTCCACCGGGACGACGACGTCGGTGCCCGGCGGCAGCAGCGCGCCGGTCATGATCCGCTGCACCGTGCCCGGGACGAGCGGGACGACGTCGGTGCGGCCCGCGGGGACGTCGTCGGCGACCGGGAGCCGCACCGGCAGCCCGGTCAGCTCGGCGGAGCGGGCCGCGTAGCCGTCCATCGCGGAGTTGTCGAAGCCCGGCAGCGGCACCGTCGAGGACACGTCACGTGCCAGGACGCGCCCGTGTGCCGCGACGAGGGGCACCTCCTCCTCGCCGAGCGGCGCGAGCAGGGCGGCCACCGCCGCCTGGTGTTCCTCGACCGTGCGCACCCGGCCATCCTGGCGGATGCGGCAGCGACCGGCCGCGGCCGCCCGGGTCGCAGCACCGTGCGGGTCGCCCCCGGGTCGCGGGCATAGGAAGCTCTCCCCACGTCCGCACGTCGGCAGACGTGCGGAGAGCCTCCTATGCCCCCGAGCGCGAGAGGAGCCACGCGTGGCCGAGTACGAGCGGATGCTGGCCGCCAACGAGGAGTGGGCGCGGGACTTCCGCGGCGAGTTGCCGGTGGCGCCGAAGCGGAAGGTCGCCGTCGTCGCGTGCATGGACTCGCGCATGCCGCTGTTCCCGCTGCTGGGTCTCGACGTCGGGGACGCGCACGTCATCCGCAACGCGGGGGGCGTCATCACCGACGACACCATCCGCTCGCTGACGATCTCCCAGCACCTGCTGGGCACCCGGGAGATCGTGCTGGTGCACCACACCGACTGCGGGCTGCAGAAGACCGACGACGCCTCCTTCGCCGACCTCGTCGAGCAGGCCACCGGTGTCCGCCCACCGTGGCCGGCGCGTGCCTTCACCGACGCCGACGACGACGTGCGCGAGTCCATCCGGCTGCTGCAGGAGAGCCCGTTCCTGCTGTCCAAGGACGTCTGCGGCACCGTCTACGACGTCACCACCGGCCGGCTGCACCAGGTGGAGCCGGCGCCGGGCGCCTGAGCTGCCCCGACGCCGCACCCGGCCCGCCGCCCGTGGCGGCGACGCGGGCCGGGTGCACGGCGTCGCTGCGCCGGTCGCCGCCTGCCGGGCCGCTGCTGACCGGCTGGTATCGTCGTCGGCTGGTGCGCAGCCGCCGGCTGGTGCGCGCGCGCCGTTCCGCCTCCCGTGCTCGGTGAGGCGATCCCACCAGCCGCCCCGACGACGACGGAGGACACGAGCGCCGTGCGCACGTACTCACCCAAGCCCGGCGAGATCACCCGGGCGTGGCACGTCATCGACGCCACCGACGTGGTGCTCGGTCGACTCGCCAGCCAGGTCGCGACCCTGCTGCGCGGCAAGCACAAGCCCCAGTTCGCGCCCCACCTGGACGCCGGCGACTTCGTCGTCGTCGTGAACGCCGGCAAGATCGCCCTCACCGGCTCCAAGCGCGACCAGAAGACCGCCTACCGGCACTCGGGCTACCCGGGCGGCCTGAGGGCGATCAACGTCGGCGACCAGCTGCGCACCCACCCCGACCGGGTGGTGGAGCGCGCCGTCAAGGGCATGCTGCCGCACAACAGCCTCGGCCGGCAGATGATCAAGAAGCTGAAGGTGTACGCGGGGCCGGAGCACCCGCACGCCGCCCAGCAGCCCCAGACCTTCGAGATCAAGCAGGTGGCCCAGTGACCACGCCCATGACCGTGACCGACGCCGAGGGGCGTCCCGTCCAGACCGTCGGCCGGCGCAAGGAGGCCGTCGTCCGCGTGCGGCTCGTGCCGGGCACCGGCCAGTTCCGCCTCAACGGCCGGACCCTCGAGCAGTACTTCCCGAACAAGGTGCACCAGCAGCTCATCCGCGAGCCGTTCGTCACCCTCGAGAAGGCCGAGCAGTACGACGTCGTCGGCCTCCTCAAGGGCGGCGGCGTCACCGGCCAGGCCGGCGCGCTGCGCCTGGCCATCGCCCGCGCCCTCATCGAGGTCGAGGCCGACGACCGCCCCGCCCTGAAGAAGGCCGGCTTCCTCACCCGCGACGCGCGGGTCAAGGAGCGCAAGAAGTACGGCCTGAAGAAGGCCCGCAAGGCGCCTCAGTACTCGAAGCGCTGACCGGTACGGCCGTGGGTCGCCTCTTCGGGACCGACGGCGTCCGGGGTCGGGCCAACGCCGACCTCACGCCGGAGTTGGCTCTCTCGGTGGCCCGCGCGGCCGCCGGTGTGCTCGCCGACCGCGACGGGACCACGCGTCCCGTCGCGGTCGTCGGCCGGGACCCCCGCGCCAGCGGGGAGATGCTCGAGGCCGCCGTCGTGGCGGGTCTGGCCAGCGCGGGCGCCGAGGTCCTCCGCGTGGGCGTGCTGCCCACCCCCGCCGTCGCCTTCCTCACCGCCTCCAGCGGCGCCGATCTCGGCGTCATGATCTCGGCGAGCCACAACCCGATGCCCGACAACGGCATCAAGCTGTTCAGCCGCGGCGGGCACAAGCTGCCCGACGCGGTCGAGGCCGCCATCGAGCGGACCGTCCTCGCCGGCGACGGCGCCGGCGTGCGCCCCACCGGGGACGGCGTCGGCCGGGTCCGCGACCTCGCCGGCGGCGCCGAGGACTACGCCGCGCACCTGCTCGCGACGCTGCCGGCCCCCGTCTCGGGGCTGCGCCTGGTCGTCGACTGCGCGCACGGGTCGGCGGCCGCCTGCGCGCCCGACGTGTACCGCCGTGCCGGCGCCGACGTCACCGTCATCGGCGGCGAGCCCGACGGCTGGAACATCAACGACGGGATCGGCTCCACCCACCTGGGGCCGCTCACCGAGGCCGTGCGCAGCCTGGGCGCCGACCTCGGCATCGCCCACGACGGCGACGCCGACCGCTGCCTGGCGGTGACCGCCGACGGCGAGGTCGTCGACGGCGACGCGATCCTCGCGGTGTGCGCGCTCGGCCTCAAGGAGCGCGGCGAGCTCGCCCAGGACACCGTCGTCGCCACGGTGATGAGCAACCTCGGCTTCCACCACACGATGCGCGACGCCGGCATCGCGGTGCACACCACCGCCGTCGGCGACCGCTACGTGCTCGAGGCGCTGCGCGCCCGCGGGCTGAGCCTGGGCGGCGAGCAGAGCGGCCACCTGGTCTTCCTCGACCACGCCACTACCGGCGACGGCCTGCTCACCGGCCTGTCGCTGCTCTCCCGCATGAGCGGCACCGGCGCGTCGCTGGCCGAGCTGGCCTCGGTGGTGCAGCGGCTGCCCCAGACACTGGTCAACGTCCCGGTGCGCGACCGGATCGCCGTCGTCGAGAGCGACGCGGTGGCCGGCGCGGTCAACGCCGTGGAGGAGGAGCTCGGCGACCACGGCCGCGTGCTGCTGCGCCCCTCGGGCACCGAGCAGCTGGTGCGCGTGATGGTCGAGGCGCCCACGCAGGAGCAGGCCGACGAGATCGCCCAGCGCCTGGCCGCCGTCGTCGCCGCCGTCGACTGAGGGAGGACCCCTCTGCCCCCACGCCTCGCAGGCTCAGCGGAGGGACCCTGCGGAGGAGCCGGCCCGGGGACGCGTCGCCGTGGGACGGCTGGGACGGCTGGGGGTCACGGTGCCGGACGGCGGTGACACGGCCCGGGCAGGACGGAGCGGTCCGCCACTGCCGGTAACCTCGGACAGATGTGCGGCATCGTGGGTTACGTCGGTCCGCAGAACGCTCTGGACGTCGTCCTGGAGGGTCTGCGCCGACTGGAGTACCGCGGGTACGACTCCGCGGGTGTGGCGGTCCGGGTCGACGGACCGGGGTCGGGTGAGCTGAGCGCGGCCAAGAAGGCCGGCAAGCTGGCCAACCTGGAGAAGGTGCTGGCCGACCAGCCGCTGCCGGCGGCGACGCTGGGGATCGGGCACACGCGGTGGGCCACGCACGGCGGGCCGACCGACCGCAACGCCCACCCACACCTGTCCGCGGACGGGCGGGTCGCGGTGATCCACAACGGGATCATCGAGAACTTCGCCGCGCTGCGCGCCGAGTGCGAGGACGCCGGCGTCGAGTTCCTCTCCGACACCGACACCGAGGTCGCCGCGCACCTGCTGGCCCGCGCCTACGACGAGCTGCCGGCGGGTCCCGACCGGCTGGCCGGGGCGCTGCGGGCGGTCAGCCGCCGGCTGGAGGGCGCCTTCACCCTCGTCGCCGCGCACGCCGACGAGCCCGACACCCTCGTGGCCTCCCGGCGCAACAGCCCCCTCGTGGTCGGCGTCGGCGACGGCGAGTACTTCCTCGGCTCCGACGTCGCGGCGTTCATCTCGCACACCCGCGAGGCCCGTGAGCTCGGCCAGGACCAGGTCGTCGAGATCGACCGCAGCCGCGGGCTCACGGTCACCGACTTCCACGGCACCGTCGTCGAACCGGTCGCCTACACCGTCGACTGGGACGCCGCCGCCGCCGAGAAGGGCGGCCACGACTGGTTCATGCTCAAGGAGATCGCCGAGCAGCCGCAGGCGGTCGCCGACACCCTGCTGGGCCGCCTCGGCGACGAGGGCGAGCTCGTCCTCGACGAGGTGCGGCTGTCCGACCAGGAGCTGCGCGACGTCGACAAGGTCTTCGTCGTCTCCTGCGGCACGAGCTACCACGCCGGCCTGATCGCCAAGTACGCCATCGAGCACTGGACCCGCATCCCGGTCGAGGTCGAGGTGGCCAGCGAGTTCCGCTACCGCGACCCGGTGCTCGACCGCTCCACGCTGGTCGTCGTCATCAGCCAGTCCGGCGAGACGATGGACACCCTCATGGCGCTGCGCCACGCGCGCGACCAGAAGGCCCGCACCCTGGCCATCTGCAACGTCAACGGCTCGACCATCCCGCGGGAGTCCGACGCCGTCCTCTACACCCACGCCGGGCCGGAGATCGCCGTCGCCTCGACCAAGGCGTTCCTCGCCCAGATCGTCGCCTGCTACCTGGTCGGCCTCTTCCTCGCCCAGATCCGCGGCATCAAGTACGCCGACGAGGTGGGCGCGATCGTCGAGGACATCCGCGGGCTGCCCGACGCGGTGAGCAGCGTGCTCGACCGGATGGAGCCCGTCCGCGAGCTGGGCCGCTCCCTCGCCGACGCCGACACGATCCTCTTCCTCGGCCGGCACGTCGGGTTCCCGGTGGCCCTGGAGGGCGCGCTGAAGCTCAAGGAGCTCGCCTACATCCACGCCGAGGGGTTCGCCGCCGGTGAGCTCAAGCACGGGCCGATCGCGCTGATCGACCAGGGCACGCCCGTGGTGGTCGTCGTCCCGTCGCCGCGGTCGCGGGAGTCGGTGCACGGCAAGGTGGTCTCCAACATCCAGGAGGTCCGGGCCCGCGGGGCGCGCACCATCGTGATAGCCGAGGAGGGCGACGAGGACGTCGTCCCCTACGCCGACCACCTGATCCGGGTGCCGCGCACGCCGACCCTGCTCGCGCCGGTGGTCACCACCGTGCCGCTGCAGGTGCTGGCCTGCGAGATCGCCGCCGCCCGCGGGTACGACGTCGACCAGCCGCGCAACCTGGCCAAGAGCGTCACCGTCGAGTAGGCCCGGGTGGGGGCGCGCCACGATCAGGGAACCTGATCGTGGCGCGTCCTCCCCGACCGCCCACGGGGAGGGAGGACGCGCTGCGGTGAGGGAGGACGTCCCGGGACGGCGGACGGCGCACCCACACGGCAGACTGGGCGGGTGATCATCGGGGTGGGGATCGACGTGGTCCCCGTGGCCCGGTTCGCCGAGTCACTGGTCCGCACCCCGGGTCTGCGCGACCGGTTGTTCACCGAGGCCGAGCAGCGGACCCCCTCGGGGGGGAACCGCACGCCGGAGTCGCTGGCCGCGCGGTTCGCCGCCAAGGAGGCCCTGGCCAAGGCGCTGGGTGCACCGGCCTCGCTGCGCTGGCACGACGCCGAGGTCGTCGTCGGTGACCGCGGCCGGCCCCACCTCGACGTGCGCGGCACCGTCGCCGAGCGGGCCGCGGCGCTGGGGATCAGCACGTGGCACCTCTCCCTCAGCCACGACGGCGGGATCGCCTCCGCCGTGGTCGTCGCCGAGGGCGGCCTCGCGCAGGGGCGGCAGGACCGGTGATCGGCCTGTCCACCGTGGCCGAGGTCCACGCCGCCGAGGACGTGCTGCTGGCCCGCACCCGCGAGGGCGCGCTCATGCAGCGGGCGGCCACCGGCCTGGCCACGATCTGCCTGCGGCTGCTCGGCCGGGCCCACGGCTCCCGCGTCACCGCGCTGGTGGGCGGCGGCAACAACGGCGGCGACGCGCTGTTCGCCGGCGCCTCCCTGGCGGCCCGGGGCGCCCGGGTGACCGCCGTCCTGCTCGACCCGGACCGGGCGCACCCCGCCGGGCTGGCCGCGCTCCGGCGCGCCGGCGGCCGGGTGAGCGGCACCGGGGACCCCGACGGGCTCGACCGCGCCGACCTGGTGCTCGACGGCATCGTCGGCATCGGCGGCCGCGGTGGCCTGCGACCGGCCGCGGCCGCGCTGGCCCGGCGGGCGGCCACCGGTCCGGGGCTGACCGTCGCCGTCGACGTCCCCAGCGGGGTCGACGCCGACACCGGTGCGGTCCAGGGGGAGGCGTTCGCCGCCCTGCACACGGTCACCTTCGGCGCGGTCAAGCCCGGACTGGTCGTCGGCGAGGGCCGCGGGTGCGCCGGCACCGTCCACCTGGTCGACATCGGCCTCGGCCCGCACCTCACCCGGCCGCGGGCGCACCAGCTCACCGACGCCGACGTCGCCGCGCACCTGCAGCCCCCGGAGCCGGGCGACGACAAGTACTCCCGCGGGGTGGTCGGCGTCGTCGCCGGCTCGTCGGTCTACCCGGGTGCCGCGGTGCTGTGCACGGGCGCGGCGCTGCGCACCCGGGCCGGGCTGGTCCGCTACGCCGGCACGGCCGCCGACGGCGTCCGCGCGGCCTGGCCCGAGGCGATCGTCACCGACGGCCGGCCCGCCGACGCCGGCCGCGTGCAGGCCTGGGTGGCCGGCCCCGGGATGGGCACCGACGACGCCGCCCGCAGCGTGCTCGCCGAGGTGCTGGCCACCGACCTGCCGGTGGTCGTCGACGCCGACGCGCTGACGATCGCCGCCCGCGAGCCGGACCTGGTGCGGGGGCGGAGCGCGCCCACGGTGCTCACCCCGCACGACCGCGAGTTCGAGCGCTTCGGCGTCCCGGTGGGCGCCGACCGGATCGGCAGCGCCCGCCGGCTGGCCGCCGACCTCGGCGCCGTCGTGCTGCTCAAGGGCGACGCCACCGTCGTCGCCGCGCCCGACGGGACGGCGTACGTCAACGCCACCGGCACCTCAGCGCTGGCCACCGCGGGCACCGGCGACGTGCTGTCGGGGATCCTCGGCGCGCTGCTGGCCACCGGCACGCCCGCCGCGGAGACCGCCGCGGCCGCCGCCCACCTGCACGGCCGCGCCGGGCAGCTGGCCGGCGAGCGCGGGCCGCTCATCGCCGGGGACCTGGTGCGGCGACTCCCCGAGACGGTGGGCCGGGTGCGTGAGGGCCGCCTGCGAGACTCGGGGGCGTGAGCGAGCGAGCAACCCGGGCCGAGGTGGTCGTCGACCTCGACGCGATCGCGGCCAACACCGCCGCACTGCGCGAGCGGGTCGGCCGGCCGCTGATGGCGGTGGTCAAGGCCGACGGCTACGGGCACGGCCTGGTGCCCGCCGCCCGGGCGGCGCTGGCCGGGGGAGCCGACGCGCTCGGCGTCGCCGTCCTCGAGGAGGCGCTGGCGCTGCGGGCGGCGGGTGTCACCGCCCCGGTGCTCGCCTGGCTGCACGCTCCTGGCACCGACCACGCCGCCGCGCTCACCGCCGACGTCGAGGTGTCGGTCAACGCCGAGTGGGGACTGGCCGAGGTGGTCGCGGCGGCCCGCGCCACCGGTCGCCCCGCCCGGCTGCACCTGTGCGCCGACACCGGGCTGTCCCGCGAGGGCGCCACCGGCAGCGACTGGCCCGGCCTGGTCGCCGCCGCCGCGCGGGCCGCGGCCGACGGCGACGTCACCGTCGTCGGGCTGTGGAGCCACATGGCCTACGCCGACGCCCCGACCCACCCCACGATCGGTGCGCAGGTGCGCGTGTTCGAGGAGGCCGTGGCCATCGCCCGGGCGGCGGGGCTGACCGACGCCCGGCTGCACCTGGCCAACTCCGCGGCGACCGTCGCCCTGCCGGAGACCTGGTACGACATGGTCCGCCCCGGCATCGCCCTCTACGGCCTGGACCCGCTGGGCGGCGACCCCGCGGCCCACGGGCTGCGGCCGGCGATGACCGTGCGCGCCACGGCGGCGCTGACCAAGCGGGTGCCGGCCGGCGTCGGCGTCTCCTACGGCCACACCTACTCACCCGAGCGCGAGACCACCCTGCTGCTGGTGCCGGTCGGCTACGCCGACGGCGTGCCGCGGGCCGCGGGCAACCGCGCGCCGGTGCTGGCCGGTGGCGCCCAGCGGAGGATCGCCGGGCGCGTGTGCATGGACCAGTTCGTGCTCGACGTCGGCGACGCGGAGGTGCGGCCCGGCGACGAGGTCGTGCTCTGGGGGCCCGGGGACCGCGGCGAGCCCACCGCGCAGCAGTGGGCCGACGCGGTCGACACCATCCACTACGAGCTGGTCACGCGGGTCGGCGGGCGCTTCACCCGCCGCCACGTCGGGACCGCGGGGGCGGTCTGATGGCACGGGCGCAGAGGTCCGCGTCGCCCGGGAAGCCGGCGCACCCGGCCCGGTCGGCGGTCGCCGGCGCGCTGTCGCGCCACCCGGTGGCCGGCGTCGCCGGCACCGTGATCGGCCTCGCGGCGGCGACGGCGGCGGTCGGCGTCACCGTCGCGCGCATCGCCACGCGGCGGGTGCGGGCCGACCGGCTCACCCCGGCCGGCGCCCTGCCCGAGGGCGCCAGCGACGCCGACCTGCGCGAGGACGACCCGCTCGGGCCGGCGTCCCGGCGGGCCGACCGCACGGCGCTGGTGCAGGCCGACGACGGCGTGCTGCTGGCGGTGGAGGAGATCGGCCCGCTCGACGCGCCGCTGACCGTCGTCTTCGTGCACGGCTACTCGCTGTCGATGGCCTCCTGGACCTACCAGCGGCGGTCCCTGGCCGCGGCGCTGGCCACCGCCAACGGCCACCGCCCCGACGTCCGGCTGGTCTTCTACGACCAGCGGGGGCACGGCTCCTCCTCGCGCGGGCCGGCCGAGCACTCGACCATCGAGCAGCTGGCCCGTGACCTGGCCGCCGTGCTGGAGACGCGGGTGCCCTCGGGGCCGGTCGTGCTGGTCGGGCACTCCATGGGCGGCATGACGGTCATGGGCCTGGCCGACGTCCACCCGGAGCTGTTCGGCCCGGAGGTGGTCGGGGTCGCGCTGGTGTCGACGTCGAGCGGCAACCTCGCCGACCTCGACTTCGGGCTGCCGGAGTTCCTGACGCGGGTGCGGACCGCCGTGCTGCCGATCGCGGCCTACACGATGCGCCACCGGCCGGTCTTCGCCGAGCGCACCCGCCGGCTGGCCGCCGACGTCGTCTCGGCCGCCACCCGCGCGCTGTCGTTCGCCTCCACCGACGTCGACCCGCGGCTGGGCCGCTACGTCGACGCGATGATCGCCGGCACGCCGGTCGACGTGATCGCGGAGTTCTACCCGGCGCTGGCCGGCCTGGACGAGACCGGCGCGCTCGCGCCGCTGGCGCGGGTGCCCGTCCTCGTCCTCACCGGCGACCGGGACCGGATGATCCCCATGGCGCACAGCGAGCTGCTCGTGGAGCACCTGCCCGACGCGGAGCTGGTGGTCGTGCCGGACGCCGGTCACCTCGTGCCGCTGGAGAAGCCCGAGGAGGTCACCGCGGCCCTGTCGCGGCTGATCCGCCGGGTGGCCGCCGAGACCGCCGGCCGGCCGCGGGACTGACGCTCAGCCCCGGGACCCGTGGCCGCGGGCGACGAGGGTGTCCCGCGTCCGGTGGGCGACCTGCCAGCCGTCGGCGAAGGACAGCTCCCACGGCGCGGTCCCGCCCCCGGGGAGCACGGGGTGGCGCGGCGGCTCGAACACCGCGGCGTGCAGGGCGGGGTCGGTCACCTGCTCCCGCCCGTCCAGCGCCACCCGGCGGACGAGGTCGCCGGGGCCGACGGCGGCGCGCAGCTCGCGCAGCAGCCGGCGGCCGGCCGCGGTCGGGCCGAGGACCCGGCCGAGCAGGCCCGCGTCGTGCAGCCGCCGCCCGATGGCGGTGACCCGCTCGTCGCCCAGCGCCCGCCAGTGCACGGTGTCCACCGAGCGCCGACCGCGGGCGCCGACGGCATCGAGGACGGCGGCCTCCACGGGGTGGCGGCGGCGCGGGTCGACCACCTGCAGCTCGCCCGGCGCGACCGCGCGGACCCGTCCGGTCGAGGCGAGCGCGACGAGAGCGGTGTCGACCACCCGGTGCGGGCCGCCGGCGAGCGTGGCGACGTCGTACACGTCCGGCTGCGACATGGCGTCTCCCTCGGGCGCGGGGTGGTGAGGGCACGGTGACACGACGTGGCCGCCGACGGAAGGCCCGAGGTCCTGCCGAGGCGGCCGCCGTAGGGTCGGCGCGTGGCCGCTCCCCGTCCGCCCCGGATCGACGCCGCGACCCGGGAGGAGGCGGAGGAGGTCGCCCGCACCGCCGCCGCGGCCGCCGACTGGCCGGCCCTGGCCGCGGCCGCCACCCCCTGCGTCGCCTGTCCCGAGCTGGCCGCCACCCGGCAGCACGTCGTCGTCGGCGACCCGCCGGTGCGCGGCCGGGCCCGCTTCGCGCTGATCGGCGAGGCGCCGGGCGCGAACGAGGACGAGACCGGCCGGCCCTTCGTCGGGAAGTCGGGGCAGCTGCTCGACCAGCTGCTTGCCGAGGCCGGGCTGGACCGCGCCGAGGCCGCCGTCCTGAACATCGTGAAGTGCCGGCCGCCGGGCAACCGGACGCCGAGGACACCGGAGGTGGCCCGCTGCAGCGGCTGGCTGCGCCGTCAGCTCGAGCTGCTCGACCCGCCGGTGGTCGTCGCCCTGGGGCTCTCGTCGGCCAAGTGGTTCCTCGGGCCGAGGACGGTGCTCGCCGAGGCCCGCGGCCGGCCGCACGACGTCGGCGGCCGCGCCGTCTGGGCCACCTACCACCCCTCGGCGGCCATCCGGTTCGGCCCGGCCGGGGCGCCGCGCGCCGGGTTGCTGGCGGACCTCACCGCGGTGGCGGCGAGCCTGTCGTGAGGCGGGAACACGTCCTGCCCGCGCCCGAGGACACCCGGGCCCTGGGCGCCGCGCTGGCCGCGGTCGTCGCGCCCGGTGACCTGCTCGTGCTCACCGGCCCGCTGGGTGCGGGCAAGACCGCGCTCACCCAGGGCCTCGGTGCCGCCCTCGGGGTGACCGAGCCGGTCACCTCGCCGACCTTCGTCATCGCCCGCGTGCACCGCGGCGGGCGGGTGCCGCTGGTGCACGTCGACGCCTACCGGCTGGGCGGGGTCGCCGACGTCGACGACCTGGACCTCGACGCCTCGACGGAGGAGTCGGTCACCGTCGTCGAGTGGGGGTCCGGGCTGGTCGAGCAGCTCGCCGACGAGCACCTCGAGGTGCGGCTGGACCGGCGCGAGGACGACGTCCGCACCGCCGTCCTCGTGCCGCACGGCCCCGGCTGGGAACGGCGGCTGACCGGGTGACCGTCCACCGCGTCGTCGCGGGGGTGCTGGTCCGGGGCGACCGGGTCCTGCTGGGCCACCGGTCGCCGGCCCGCCACTGGTACCCCGACGTGTGGGACGTCATCGGCGGGCACGTCGAGCCGGGGGAGGACGAGCGCGCCGCCCTGCTGCGCGAGCTGCGCGAGGAGATCGGCGTCGAGGCGACCGGGGTGGACGCCGAGCCGGTGCTGCGGGTGGCCGAGGGCGACCTGGACCTCGCGGTGTACGCCGTCCGCGCGTGGGACGGCGAGCCGCGCAACCGGCAGTTCGACGAGCACGACGAGCTGCGCTGGGTGTCCGCGACCGGGGTGCGCGGACTGGCGCTGGCGCACCCGTCCTACGCCGGCCTGGTCGAGCGGGTGACCCGGGCGGGCGCGCCGGCGGACTAGCCTGGCCTCTCGTGCTCGTCCTCGCCCTCGACACCGCGACCCCCACGCTGGTCGCCGGCGTCGCCCGCCGCTCCGCCGGAGGGGACGCCGAGGTGCTCGCGGAGCGCGCGGTGCCCTCGGGCAACCGGCACGCCGAGCTGCTGGTGCCCGCGGTGCGCGAGGCGCTGGCCGAGGCCGGGGTGGCGCTCGCGGACGTCGACGCCGTCGTCGCCGGCCTCGGACCCGGGCCCTTCACCGGGCTGCGCGTCGGCGTGGTCACCGCCGCGGCGCTCGCCGACGCCCGCGGCGTCCCGGCGGTCGGTGTCTGCACGCTCGACGCGATCGGCGAGGGGGCGCGGACCGTGGTCACCGACGCCCGCCGCAAGGAGGTCTACTGGGCCGCCTACGACGCCGCCGGCACGCGGGTCGGCGGCCCCGGCGTCGCCCGCCCCGAGGAGGCCGGACTCGCCGGCCCGCTGGTCGGCGACCCGCGCTTCGCCGGGCGGCTGGGCGCGGAGGTCACCCCGGCCGAGGTGACGACGGCGGGTCTGCTGCGCGCGGCGGCGCCCCTGCTCGACGACCCGTCGCCGGCCGGCCCGCTGGTGCCGCTGTACCTGCGCCGGCCCGACGCCGTCCCGCCGACGTCCTTCAAGCCGGTGACCACGTCGTGACGGTGCGGCTGCGGCCGATGCGGCTGGCCGACCTCGACGCCGTGATGGCGCTGGAGGAGGAGCTCTTCGCGCCCGACACCTGGACCCGCGCGATGTACCGCGACGAGCTCGCCCGCACCGACACCCGGCACTACCTGGTGGCCGAGGACGAGGGCGCCGTCGTCGGGTACGCCGGGCTGATCGCCTACGACGACGAGGCGCACGTGGCCACCATCGGCGTCGCCCGGGCCCGGCAGGGCGAGGGGATCGGCGCGCTGCTGCTCGACGCGCTGCTGGCCGAGGCCGACCGGCGCAGCCCGGTCGTGCTGCTGGAGGTCCGCGCCGACAACGAGCTGGCGCAGGGCCTCTACCGGCGGCGGGGGTTCACCGAGATCGGCCGCCGGCCGCGCTACTACCAGCCGAGCAACACCGACGCGGTCGTGATGAGGCGGGAGGAGCTGCGATGACCGAGCCGCTGGTGCTGGGGTTCGAGACCTCGTGCGACGAGACCGGGGTCGGCGTCGTCCGCGGGCACACGCTGCTCGCCGACGCGCTGGCCACCTCGATGGCGGAGCACGAGCGCTTCGGCGGCGTCGTCCCGGAGATCGCCTCCCGGGCCCACCTGGAGGCCATGGTGCCGACCGTGCACCGGGCGCTCGCCGAGGCCGGGGTGGCGGCGTCCGACGTGGACGCCGTCGCCGTCACCGCCGGCCCGGGGCTGACCGGCGCGCTGCTGGTCGGGCTGGCCGCGGCCAAGGCCTACGCGCTGGCGCTGGACAAGCCGCTGTACGGCGTCAACCACCTGGCCGCACACGTCGCCGTCGACGAGCTGCAGCACGGCCGGCTGACCGAGCCGTCCCTGGCGCTGCTGGTCTCCGGCGGGCACAGCTCGCTGCTGCTGGTGCCCGACCTGGCCCGGGAGGTCACCCCGCTGGGGCGGACGATCGACGACGCCGCCGGCGAGGCGTTCGACAAGGTGGCCCGCGTGCTGGGCATGCCGTTCCCAGGCGGTCCGCCGATCGACCGCGCCGCCCGCGAGGGCGACCCGGCCGCGATCGACTTCCCGCGCGGGCTGACCGGCCCCCACGACGCGCCCCTCGACTTCTCGTTCTCCGGGTTGAAGACCGCCGTCGCCCGCTGGGTCGAGGCCCGCCGGAGGGCCGGGGAGCCGGTGCCGGTGGCCGACGTCGCGGCGTCGTTCCAGGAGGCGGTGGCCGACGTGCTGACCGCCAAGGCGGTGCGCGCCTGCCGCGAGCACGGCGTCGACCACCTGGTGCTCGGCGGGGGAGTGGCGGCCAACTCGCGGCTGCGGGCGCTGGCCGAGGAGCGCTGTGCCGCGGCCGGGATCGTGCTGCGGGTGCCCAGCCCGAGGCTGTGCACGGACAACGGCGCGATGGTGGCCGCGCTCGGCTCCCGGCTGGTCGCCGCCGGCGTCGCTCCGTCGGCGCCGGACCTGGGCGCGGACAGCTCGCTGCCGGTCGACGTCGTCACCCGCTGACGTCGCAGACGAGGGCGGTGGGGGCGCCCGCGACCCGGGTGACGACGACGGTCGCCGTCCGCGGGCCCGGGCCGCGCAGCTGCCGGGCGAGGGTCTCCGGCTCGATCGCCGACCCGCGCTTCTTCACCACCACCCGCCCGACGCCGCGTGACCGCAACAGCGCCCGCAGCCGCTTGAGGCCGAACGGCAGCACCTCGTCGACGCGGTGGGAGGTGACCCAGGGGGAGTCCGCAGCCGCCCCGGAGGTCAGGTAGGCGATCGTCGGGTCGACCAGCGTGGCGCCCAGCTCCGCGGCCACCGGCGACACCAGCCCCGACCGGATGACGGCGGGGTCGGGCTCGTGCAGCCAGCCCCGCACCGGCCCGGCGTCGGCGGGACCGGGGTCGGCGTCGGCGGTGAGCTCGTGCACTTCGTCGCCGCGGACGACGGTCGCCCGCCGCCACACCGCCGCGATGCCGGTGCCCCACAGCAGCGCCTCGACGATCGAGCCGCGCACCGACACCCACTCGGCCTCCACGCCCGTCGGCACCCGCTCGTGGTCGAGACCGGGTGCCACCTTGACCACCGCGCGCGGCACCCGGTCGAGCAGGGCGGCCACCGTCGACCAGGGCGGTGACCACCGGTCGGGGTCGAGCTGCCGGCGCCCACCGGCCCGCCGGGCGGGGTCGAGGACGGCGGCGCCGCACCCGGCCACCTCGCCACCGCGGGCGGCGTCCACCAGCTCGACGACGTCCCCGGCGACCACCCAGACGTCGTCGTCGACACCCAGGGCGGCCGCGTTGGCGGCGGTCAGCTCCCGGGCCACCGGGTCGCGGTCGACCGCGAGCACCCGCGCACCGGCCCGCGCCAGGGCCACGGTGTCGGTGCCGGCGGCGCAGCCCAGGTCGGCGGCGGAGTCGGTGCCATCGGCGAGCAGCCGGGCGGCGCGGCGGGCGGCGAGCTCCGGGCGGCCGGCCTGCTCGAGGGTGTCGGCGGTGAGGAACAACCGATCGGCGTCGGCGCCGAACACCGGCCGCGCCCGCGCCCGCAGCCGCGCCAGCTCCCACGCCGGGCCGGCCAGCTCCGGGCCGACCTCCGCGCGCAGCCGGGCCACGCCGGCCAGCACGTCGGCGCCCTCGGCGAGCAGGGCCGCGGCGCGGGCGGTGGCCGCCGTCCCCTCGGCGGTCCGCAGCAGGGCGACGGGGCTCTCCTCGGGCACCGCGCCAGCCTCCCGCAGGGCCCGGTCGCCCGGGTGGTGGACCCGGTTGAGGGGCTGGCACTCTCGTGGGTAGAGTGCCAATCGACACAGGTCGGCGCCTGACCCCCGCGACGGCAGGCCCAGGCCTCGTGCCACAACGTGCAAGCCACCCAGCCGTCCGATCCCGAAGGGGGCGTCACCTCGTGACGACCGCTACCAAGGTCACCATCAAGCCGCTCGAGGACCGCGTCGTGGTCCAGGCCAACGAGGCCGAGACCACCACCGCCTCCGGCCTGGTCATCCCGGACACCGCCAAGGAGAAGCCGCAGGAGGGCACGGTCATCGCCGTGGGCCCCGGCCGCATCGACGACAACGGCAACCGCGTCCCGCTCGACGTCAACGTCGGCGACGTCGTCATCTACTCGAAGTACGGCGGCACCGAGGTCAAGTACGCCGGCGAGGAGTACCTGGTGCTCTCCGCCCGCGACCTGCTCGCCGTCGTCGAGAAGTAAAGGACCCCGTCGCCCCCCACTCGCTCGCACGCTCGCGAGCGGGCCCCTGCGACGGGGCCGTTCCAGCACGTCACGTCCGCCCCGGCGACCCGACAGACCGGGTCCCGGGGCGGTCGTCGTCCCACCCCGTCCCCTGATCGGAAGGGCCCCATGGCCAAGATCATCAAGTTCAACGAGGACGCCCGCCGGGCGCTCGAGCGCGGCGTGGACAAGCTCGCCGACGCGGTCAAGGTGACCCTCGGCCCGCGCGGCCGCAACGTCGTCCTCGACAAGAAGTTCGGCGCCCCGACCATCACCAACGACGGCGTCACCATCGCCCGCGAGGTCGAGCTCGAGGACCCCTACGAGAACCTCGGCGCCCAGCTGGCCAAGAACGTCGCCACCAAGACCAACGACGTCGCCGGTGACGGCACCACCACCGCGACCGTGCTGGCCCAGGCGCTGGTCAAGGAGGGCATGCGCAACGTCGCCGCCGGCGCCAACCCCATGGCGCTCGGCCGCGGCATGCGCGCCGCCGTCGACGCGGTCTCCGCCGCCCTCGACGGGGTCGCCATCCCCGTCGACGACCAGCAGGCCATCGCCGGCGTCGCCACCATCTCCGCGCAGGACGCCGAGGTCGGCGAGCTGATCGGCCAGGCGATGGAGAAGGTCGGCAAGGACGGCGTCATCACCGTCGAGGAGAGCAACACCCTCTCCACCGACCTCGACGTCACCGAGGGCGTGCAGTTCGACAAGGGCTACCTCTCGCCCTACTTCGTCACCGACCCCGAGGCGATGGAGGCCGTCCTCGACGACGCCCTCGTGCTTCTGGTGCAGGGCAAGATCGGCGCGCTGGCCGACCTGCTGCCGCTGCTGGAGAAGGTGCTCGGCACCGGCGCCCGCCCGCTGCTGATCGTCGCCGAGGACGTCGAGGGCGAGGCGCTGTCCACCCTCGTCGTCAACTCCATCCGCAAGACGATCAAGGTCGTCGCGGTGAAGTCGCCCTACTTCGGCGACCGTCGCAAGGCGTTCATGACCGACCTGGCGATCGTCACCGGTGGCCAGGTGGTCAGCGAGGACGTCGGCCTCAAGCTCGACCAGGTCGGCCTCGAGGTGCTCGGCACCGCCCGGCGCGTCACGGTCGACAAGGACACCACCACGATCGTCGACGGCGGCGGCACCGGTGAGGCGATCGGCGACCGGGTCGCCCAGATCCGCCGCGAGATCGAGTCGACCGACTCCGACTGGGACCGCGAGAAGCTGCAGGAGCGGCTGGCCAAGCTGGCCGGCGGCATCGGCGTCATCCGCGTCGGCGCGGCCACCGAGGTCGAGCTCAAGGAGCGCAAGCACCGCATCGAGGACGCCATCGCCGCCACCCGTGCGGCGGTCGAGGAGGGCGTCGTCCCCGGTGGTGGCTCGGCGCTGGTGCACGCCGCCGCCGCGGTCGACGGGCTGGGCCTCGCAGGCGACGAGCTGACCGGCGCCCGCGCCGTGCAGCGCGCACTGGAGGCCCCGCTGGTCCGCATCGCCGACAACGCCGGCTTCGAGGGCCGCGTCGTCGTCGCCAAGGTCCGCGACCTCGGCGTCGGGCAGGGCTTCAACGCCGCCACCGGCGAGTACGGCGACCTGGCCGCCCAGGGCGTCATCGACCCGGTCAAGGTCACCAAGGCCGCGCTGGGCAACGCCACGTCGATCGCCGCGATGGTGCTGACCACCGACTCCGCCGTCGTCGAGGCGCCGGAGGAGGAGGACCACGCGGGGGCCGGTCACCACACCCACGGCCACTCGCACGGTCACGGCCACGCCCACTAGAGACCGCCGGGCACTTCTGGCCTCCCCGTAGGGTCCCGCCGCGAGCGTGCGAGTGGCGGGGGGCGGGGAGGTCCTTCCACTGATCGCCGCGCGTCCTCCCTCACCGCCCACCGTGGGGGAGGACGCGCTCCGGTGGGGGAGGACGCCGTCGCACGCTCCCCCCGCAGACACGAGAGGGCCGGTCCAGCAACTGCTGGACCGGCCCTCTCGTCGTCCGTGCGGTGGCCCCGGGGGACGGGGCCCGCCGTCAGACCCCGGCGGCGACGGCGGCGGGCTCCGCGGCGATGAGCCGGGCCCGCTCCTCCTCGCTCATGCCGCCCCACACGCCGTAGGGCTCTCGGACGCTGAGCGCGTGCTTGAGGCAGGCCTCGACGACCGGGCACTTGCCGCACACGGCCTTGGCCGCGGCCTGCCGACGGGCGCGGGCGGGGCCGCGCTCACCGTCGGGGTGGAAGAACAGGGCCGTGCTCTCTCCACGGCAGGCGCCGTGGAGCTGCCAGTCCCAGACCTCGGCAACGGGCGTGGGCAGGCGGCGGATGTCGGCCATCTGGGTCCTCCTCGGCTCGATGCGAGCCGGAGGGGGCGGTCCGGCTGCATGGGGGCCGGTGCCCGAGGGCCAGTGGCGCCAAACACAACGGGATCCGACATTTTGCCGGTCCTCGTCTCCCTCCGCAGGGTGAGCACGGCTGTTGCCGGTCCGGGTGGTCGCTCATGGTGACTGCAGGCCGTGCCGTTCCCCGGGTCGAGGACCCGAACGCCCTGCACGGCCGGGGGAAGACGAGGAGTACGCGTGATCGACGACAGGATGCGTGGGCCCGGCCACGGGGCCACGACCGTGTGGGTGTACGACGAGCGCCGCCGGGTCCGCGACGACGTCGCCGCCCGCCTCGTGGCGCTGCCCTTCGTGGGCCGCGTGGAGGTCGTCGGTGACGCGGCCGTGCTGGTGCAGCGGCTGGCCACCCGCCAGCCCGACGTGCTGCTGGTGGGCACGCAGCGGGCGGTCGACACCGGCCTGACCGTGGCCACCCAGGTGCTGCGCGCCCACCCCGGTGTCCCGGTGCTGCTGCTCGGCGCGCCGGACGACGCCGAGACGGTGCGCGCCGCGGTCGCCGTCGGGGCCCGCGGGTACCTGCGGTGGGACGCCAGCGCCCTGGAGATGGGCCTGGGGCTGTCCCGCGTGGGTCTGCGCGCCGACGGCCGTCCGCCGCAGCCGGCCGCGCCGGTGCCGCTGGCCTCGGTCGGGGCGCCGGCTCCCAACTGGGCCACGCCGCTCAGCGGCGCGGGGCCCCGGGCGGTGAGCACGACGGTCCGCGAGGCCGCGCCGCCGGTCACGCTGTCCGTGCGCGAGATGCAGGTCCTCACCGGGATGAGCCAGGGCAAGAGCAACGCCCAGATCGGCCGCGAGCTCTACCTGTCCGAGGACACGATCAAGACCCACGCCCGCCGGCTGTTCCGCAAGCTCGGCGCCAAGGACCGCGCCGAGGCGGTGGCCACCGGCTTCCGCCGCGGCATGATGACCTGAGCAGGACGACCACGCGCTGAGGGCCCCCTCCCGATCCCGGGAGGGGGCCCTCAGCGCGTTCTCGCGCCGTGGTGCCGAGGCGGACCGACGGCGGACCGCCGCGGGTCCGGAGGCTCCCGGTCGGGACGGCCCTGGCCGCGGCGGTGGCCCCGCTGCAGGGGCCCGTCCCGAGCCCGCGAGGGGTGGAGGTCCTTCTTCAGTCGTCGCGGGCGTGCCGGCCACCCCGCTGCGAGCCGGTCGGCTCGTCGCGCTCGGCCATCGCCGCGATCCCGTCGGCGTAGCCGCTGGCGTAGTCCCAGCTGACGTAGTCGGCGGGGTCGGGGTCGAACGGCGGCTCGTGCCGGCCGGTCTGGCCCTCCTCGAGCAGCTGGCGCAGGTTGGCCTGCATCAGCGCCCAGTCGACGTGGTGCTCCTCGTCGCAGTCGGGGCAGTCGACCACGATCCCCTTGATGCCGGTGGGCTCGAGCAGGGTGCGGAAGACCTCGAGCTCGGCCAGGTCGTCGAGGACGCCGGCCCGCTCCTCCATCGACAGCGGTGGCGGGTCCGCCGGCGAGGAGCCGAAGTCGGGCCCCGGGGAGTCGTCGAAGGGACTCACGGTGCCTCCCACGCGCCGGCGGCGCTGTCGCTCCTGGAGGGCGCGCGGGCTCGCGCGTCCGGGGGCCCACGGTAGTCGCCCCCGCCGACGGATCTCACGCCCAGCGCCGGTCGGCGGCGTCCCGGCCGCGTGCGGCGGCGGCCTACGATCGGGGGGTTCCCGTGCGCCCGGCCGGGGCACGCCCGACGGAGAGGGTGGCGGCATCCCATGCAGCCCGACGACCACGGCCCCGATGAGCACCGGCCCGAGCTTCCCGGCGAAGTTCGCCCCGCTCGGCCTGACCTACGACGACGTCCTGCTCGTCCCCGGTGAGTCCGACGTCGTCCCGGCCGAGGTCGACACCAGCAGCCGGCTCACCCGCGGCATCCGGCTGGCCGTGCCGCTGCTCTCCAGCGCCATGGACACCGTCACCGAGGCCCGCATGGCCATCGCGATGGCCCGCATCGGGGGCGTGGGCATCCTGCACCGCAACCTCGCCGCCGAGGAGCAGGCCGGCCAGGTCGACCTGGTGAAGCGCTCCGAGGCCGGGATGGTCACCAACCCGGTCACCTGCTCGCCGGACAACACCCTCGCCGAGGTCGACGCGCTGTCGGCCCGGTACCGCATCTCCGGGGCCCCGGTGGTCGACGACGAGGGCGTGCTGCTCGGCATCGTCACCAACCGCGACATGCGCTTCGAGACCGACCAGAACCGGCTCGTGCGCGACGTCATGACGCCGATGCCGCTGGTCACCGCGCCGGTCGGCGTCGACCCCGACACCGCGCTGCAGCTGCTGTCGCAGCGCAAGATCGAGAAGCTGCCGATCATCGACGACGCCGGGCGGCTGCGCGGCCTGATCACGGTCAAGGACTTCGTCAAGCGCGACCAGTACCCGAACTCGACCAAGGACGTCGACGGCCGGCTGGTCGTCGGCGCCGCGCTCGGCGTGGGCGAGGACGCCTACAAGCGGGCCGGGCTGCTGGTCGACGCCGGTGTCGACGTGCTCGTCGTCGACACCGCGCACGGCCACCAGCGGGCGGTGCTCGACATGGTCGCCCGCGTGCGGGCCGACTTCGGCGGCGACGGCGGCGTCCAGGTGGTCGGCGGCAACGTGGCCACCCGCGCCGGTGCCCAGGCGCTGGTCGACGCCGGCGTCGACGCGGTCAAGGTGGGCGTGGGCCCGGGCTCGATCTGCACCACCCGGGTGGTCGCCGGCGTCGGCGTCCCGCAGATCACCGCCGTCTACGAGGCGAGCCTCGCGTGCAGGCCGGCCGGCGTCCCGGTGATCGCCGACGGCGGCCTGCAGTACTCCGGCGACATCGCCAAGGCGCTGGTCGCCGGTGCAGACACCGTCATGATCGGTGGGCTGTTCGCCGGGGTCGAGGAGGCCCCGGGCGAGCTGGTGTTCATGAACGGCAAGCAGTTCAAGACCTACCGCGGCATGGGCTCGCTGGGCGCGATGCAGAAGCGCGGCAACCAGTCCTACAGCCGCGACCGCTACTTCGCCGACGACGTCCTCTCCGACGACAAGCTCGTCCCCGAGGGCATCGAGGGCCAGGTGCCCTACCGCGGCGCGCTGGCCACCGTGGCCCACCAGCTGGTCGGCGGCCTGCGGGCGTCGATGGGCTACGCGGGCGCGGCCACCGTGGCCGACCTGCAGGAGCGCGGGCAGCTCACGCGGATCACCGCGGCGGGCCTGACCGAGAGCCACCCGCACGACATCCAGATGACCGTCGAGGCCCCGAACTACCGGGGGCGGTGACCGTGCCCGCGCGCGACACCGTCGAGATCGGCCTCAACCGCTTCGCCCGCCGCGGCTACGACCTCGACGAGGTGTCGATCGTCCCGTCCCGCCGGACCCGCGACGTCGACGACGTCTCCACGGCCTGGCAGATCGACGCCTTCCGCTTCGACATCCCCCTGGTGACCAGCCCGAGCGACGCCGTCGTCAGCCCGGCGACGGCGATCGCCGTCGGCCAGGCCGGCGGGCTCGGCGTGCTCAACGCCGAGGGGCTGTGGACCCGCTACGACGACCCGCTGCCGGTGTACCGCCGGCTGCGCGACGCCGCCGCCGAGTCGCCGCCGCCGGTGTCGCTGCTGCAGGAGGTCTACGCCCAGCCGGTGGAGCCCGACCTGATCGGCGCCCGGATCAAGGAGATGCGCGACGCCGGGGTGACGACGGCGGTGCGCGTCTCGCCGCAGCACACGCAGCAGCTCGCGCCCGCGGTGCTCGCCGCCGGGGTCGACCTGCTGGTCATCCAGGGCACGATCGTCTCCGCCGAGCACGTCACCACCCAGGGCGACGCCCTGAACCTCAAGGAGTTCATCGCCGACCTCGACGTCCCGGTGATCGTCGGCGGCGCGGCGAACTACCAGACCGCGCTGCACCTCATGCGCACCGGCGCGGCCGGCGTGATCGTCGGCGTGGGGGCCGACAGCTTCTCCACCGGTGACGCCGTCATGGGCGTCCGCGTGCCGCTGGCCAGCGCGATCGCCGACGCCGCCGCCGCCCGCCGCGACTACCTCGACGAGACCGGCGGCCGGTACGTGCACGTCATCGCCAACGGCCGGATCGAGACCAGCGGGTCGATCGCCCGGGCGCTGGCCTGCGGCGCCGACGCCGTCCAGATCGGCGAGCCGCTGCGGGCGGCGAAGGAGGCCCCGGCCGGCGGCGTCTGGTGGGACTCGGTGGCCGCCCACCCGCGGCTGCCCCGCGGCGGGACGTCGGCGCCGGTGCCGGCCGCCGGGTCGCTCGAGCAGGTGCTGCTCGGCCCGGCCGAGACCGCCGACGGCCGGACCAACCTCTTCGGCGCGCTGCGCCGCACGATGGCCAAGACCGGCTACCGCGACCTCAAGGAGTTCCAGCGCGTGGACCTGGTGATCGGCGGCAGCCCGACCGGCCCCGAGATCGGCTGATGGACTTCCCGACCGTCCTCGTCGTCGACTTCGGCGCGCAGTACGCCCAGCTCATCGCGCGGCGGATCCGCGAGGCCGGCGTCTACTCCGAGATCGTCCCCTCCGAGGTCCCGGCGGAGGAGATCGTCGCGCGCAAGCCGGCGGCGATCGTCCTGTCCGGCGGCCCGTCGAGCGTCTACGCCGAAGACGCCCCTCAGGTCGACCCCACCCTGTTCGAGGGCGGCGTCCCGGCGTTCGGCATCTGCTACGGCTTCCAGGCGATGGCCGCCTCGCTCGGCGGCACCGTCGCCCGCACCGGCGACCGCGAGTACGGCGGCACACCGCTGACGGTCACCACGGGCGGCCGGCTGTTCGGCTCGCTGCCGGTCGAGCAGTCGGTGTGGATGAGCCACGGCGACGCCGTCAGCGCCGCCCCGCCCGGGTTCACCGTCACCGCCACCTCCACCGGGGCGCCGGTCGCCGCCTTCGAGGACGTCGACCGCAAGCTCGCCGGCGTGCAGTTCCACCCCGAGGTGCGGCACACCGCGCACGGGCAGACGGTGCTCGAGCACTTCCTGTTCGACATCGCCGGCCTGGAGCCGACCTGGACGATGGCCAACGTCGTCGAGGAACAGGTGGAGCAGATCCGGGCACAGGTCGGCGACCGGCGGGCGCTGTGCGCGCTGTCCGGCGGGGTCGACTCCGCGGTCGCCGCGGCGCTGGTGCAGCGGGCCGTCGGCGACCGGCTGACCTGCGTCTACGTCGACCACGGGCTCATGCGCGAGGGCGAGACCGAGCAGATCGAGCGGGACTTCGTCGCCGTCACCGGCGCCGACCTGCGGGTGGTCGACGCCCGCGAGCAGTTCCTCGGCGCGCTGGCCGGGGTCAGCGACCCGGAGCAGAAGCGCAAGACGATCGGCCGGGAGTTCATCCGGGTCTTCGAGCAGGCCGCGCTCGACGTCGTCACCGACGCCCAGGCGCACGGCGAGACCGTCGACTTCCTGGTGCAGGGGACGCTCTACCCCGACGTCGTCGAGTCCGGCGGTGGCACGGGGACGGCGAACATCAAGAGCCACCACAACGTCGGCGGGCTGCCCGAGGACCTCACCTTCACCCTCGTCGAGCCGCTGCGGACCCTGTTCAAGGACGAGGTGCGCGAGGTCGGCCTGCAGCTGGGCCTGCCCGAGTCACTGGTGTGGCGGCAGCCGTTCCCCGGCCCCGGGCTGGGCATCCGGATCATCGGCGAGGTCACCCAGGAGCGGCTCGACGTGCTGCGGCGGGCTGACGCGATCGCCCGCGCCGAGCTCACCGCCGCCGGCCTGGACCGCGAGATCTGGCAGTGCCCGGTGGTGCTGCTGGCCGACGTCCGCTCGGTCGGCGTCCAGGGCGACGGGCGCACCTACGGCCACCCGGTCGTGCTGCGGCCGGTGTCCAGCGAGGACGCCATGACCGCCGACTGGACGCGGCTGCCCTACGACGTCCTGGCCCGGATCTCCACCCGGATCACCAACGAGGTGGCAGAGGTCAACCGCGTGGTGCTCGATGTCACGAGCAAGCCGCCGGGCACCATCGAGTGGGAGTAGGGGACCCCGCGTCCCTCGGTCCCCGTGCGACGCGCGGGGGGTGTGCAGGCATGCCTGCTGGTGTGCAGGCATGGCCCAGCTGACCGTGCGCACCACCGACGAGCTGGTCGAGCGAGTGCGTGCTGCCGCCGGACGGCTGGGGCGCAGCATGAACGAGTACGTCGTCGCGGTGCTCGGTGCGGCCACCGATCCGGACCTGGCCGGGGACGACGTCGAGCGGATCCGTGAGCGGCTGGCGCGGGCGGGTCTGCTGGCCCCGACCGGGACACCTCGCCGGCGCCCGGACGCCGACAGCCTGGCAGCGGCCCGTGCGGCGGCCGGGCGCGGTACACCGCTGTCGGACATCATCACGTCCGATCGGGCGTGAGCGTCTTCGCCGACTCGAGCGCGCTGGTCACGCTCTACGCCGACGAGCCCGGGCACGAGCTCGTGCGGGCACTGGACCGGCTGGTCGTCTCGCAGCTGGCCCGTGTCGAGGTGCCCTCCGCGATCCGGCGCGAGCAGCGCCTAGGGGAACTGGACGGGAGCGCCGCGCGTCTGCTGACCTCGGCCTTCGAGGCCGACTGGTCCGGCACCGTGGCCGAGCCCCCGAGGTTCTCCGCCGTTGCCGCGACGGTGAGGGTCCTGGACGGTGCGGCCGACCTGTGCGCGGTGCACGGGCTGCGCGCCCACGACGCCGTGCAGCTGGCCTGCGCCCTCGCCGCCCGGGACGCTCTGCCGGAGTGCGCCACGCTGGCGGCGTTCGACCGGCAGCTGCGGGCGGCCGCCGCAGCCGAGGGGTTCACCCTGGTGCCGCCCTCCCCGGCGGCGTGAGCGGCGCCTGTCCGGAGCGGACGCTGCGGGCGTCCTCGGGTGGGGTGCCGAAGACGGCGGGATCGCGGGCCGGCACCGTCTCCGGGGTGAGGTCGGCCGCCTCGATGCGGTCGCGGCGGAACCAGCGCGGCGCATCCCGCTCCCGGCACCAGCCGAGCAGGTACCAGCAGCCGCCGTCGCGGGCGAGCAGGTGCGGTTCCACCCGCCGGCGGGACGGGGTGCCCGCGCCGTCGCGGTAGGAGATCGCGACGACGCGACGCCGGGCCAGCGCGTCCTCGACGACGGAGGCGGGGTCGCGGCGTCCACCCGGCCGGCCGCGGACCCACACCCGGCTGCCGAGCTGCTCGACCTCCGCCCGCGCCTCGCCGCCGAGGACGTCGAGCACCTTCTCCAGGGCCGCCCGGCCGTCGGCGGCGAAGGGCGCGTCGGGCGCGCCGGCCAGCGCGACGGCGACGGCCACGGCCTGGGCGGGGGTGAGGGTGACCGGCGGCAGCGTGGCCGCGGCGTCGAGCACGTACCCGCCACCGGGCCCGGCGCTCGCCCAGACGGGCACCCCGGCCTGCTGCAGGGCGCTGACGTCGCGCTTCACCGTACGGGTGGACACCTCCAGCCAGGCGGCCAGCCGCTGCGCGGTCCGCCCGCGCGGGCCGGCCCGGCGCAGCTCCTCGGTCAGCGCGTGCAGCCGGTCGGTGCGGTTCACGGCCGGAGGTTCCCAGGAGACGGTGACAGGACGGTGTCACCGGGGGCGTCCCAGGGTGACCGCATGACCTCCATCGCGCTCTTCCACTCCGTCCTCGGCGTCCGTCCCGGCATCACCGACGCCGCCACCCGCCTGGGGGCCGCCGGCCACGAGGTGCGCGTCGTCGACCAGCACGACGGCCGCGTGTTCGACGACTACGCGGAGGCCGGCGCGTACTTCGAGGAGGTGGGGATCCCGGCGCTGCTGCGGTCCGCCGTCGACGGCGTGCGGGACCTGCCCGACGGGTTCGTCGCCGCCGGCTTCTCCAACGGCGCGGGCATGGCCGAGCACGTCGCCACGCAGCGCCGCTGCGCCGGGGTCCTGCTGTTCTCCGGGGCGCTCCCGCTGGAGCTGCTCGGGGACGCGCGGTGGCCGGCCGGGGTGCCGGCCCAGCTGCACCACACCGTGGGTGACCCGTTCCGGCGTCAGGAGTGGGTGACCGCGCTGGCTGCGGACGTGGCTCGCGGCGGCGGCCGGCTGGAGGTCGTCGACCACGAGGGGAGCGGCCACCTGTTCACCGACCCGAGCCTGCCCGCCGAGTACGACCCGCGCGCCACCGAGGCCCTCTGGCGGGACGCCCTGGCCTTCTGCGCCCGGGTGGCCGGCTGACCACGCCGGAGGGCCCGGGGAGCACCAGCTCCCCGGGCCCTCCGTCCCGACCGCTCTCCGTGCTCAGCGCCTGCGGCGGGCCTTGCGCAGCTCGCTCACCAGGAGCCCGACGCCGGCGCCGACCAGCAGCAGCCACAGCAGGCCACCGTCGGCGAGGAAGCCCAGCGGGACGGTGATCCCGGCGAGGACCAGCAGGGCCAGGACGACGTAGACGACGCCCGGGACGAAGGTGACCAGGTCGGGCCGGCGCCGCTGCGGCGGGGCGTCCTGCGTCTCCAGCGCGGTCGGGTACTGCCACTGCTCGGCCAGCGCACGCTCCTGCCAGCCGGTGGGGGTGGTGGGGAACTCGCTGTAGTCAGGCACGGGACACCTCCACGTCACCGAGGCTGTGGTCGATGGTCAGGACGAGGTCGACACGGCCGTCGCCGTCCTCGGCACGGAACAGCCCGCCGTCGGAGCCCCCGTCGAACAGGTCGACCTCGCCGACGCCGTTCTCCACCTCGATGCGGACGTCGGCGTCCTCGGGCACGGTGACCTCGAGGTCGCCGAGGCCGTGGTCGATGCGCACCCGGAGCGGCGTGTCGATCTCCTCGACGTCGATCTCCGAGAGGTCGACGTCGAGGTCGCCGGCGTCGAGCCGGTAGACGGATTGCACCTGCGCGACGCTCTCCGGCTGGTAGGAGCGGTCGCCGAGCTCGCCGCTGAGGTCGTTCTCGTCGACGGAGGAGGTGAACAGCACCGCCAGCGACAGCACGGCGCCGACGGCGATCAGCCCGCCGCGGGGCGAGCGGCCGCGGGCGAAGCTGGAGGCGACGAGCCCCACGCCCACGACGAGCAGGGCGGTGGCGAGGAAACCCCGGGGGCCGAGGTCGACGTCGGTGTAGCGGGTGACCAGGACCAGCAGCCCGACGGCGATCAGCAGCCCCGCGACGGTGATCCCGGCGACGGGGGAACGGGGGCCGGGAGGTGCGGCCGGGGCTCCGTCGACCGGGCGGCGGGGCCCGGCCGGCATGAGCAGCCACAGCAGCAGGTAGACCAGGACGCCCGAGCCGCCGGCGACGGTCAGGGCGACGAAGCCGACCCGCCACAGCAGCGCGTCGATGCCGCTGTACTCGGCCAGCCCGCCGGCGACGCCGCCGACGACCTTGTCGGTGCGGCTGCGGCGGAGCGCGGGACGGGCGACCGGCGGGGGTTCGGTGGGTGGAGCGGGAGGGGGTGCGGCGGTCATGGCGCAGAGCGTGCCCAGCCGGGCGCCGCGCCGGTATCGGGGAACGCCCCCATCCGACCCTGGTCCTCCTCCTCCGGGGGCTTCCCGGTACCGGGAGGAGGACGTGCGGTGCGACGATCGTCGCGTGACGAGGACGGCGCCGACCCCCGCGGGCGGACCCCCGGCAGCCGTGCCGGCGGCTGTCCCCGCGCCCGCGGGCGCACCCCTGTCGGGCGGCCTGGCTCCCGCGCCCGTCGCCCCGGCTGCGGCTGCTCCTGCGGCTGCGACTGCGGGTGAGCGGCCGCCGCTGGTCCGGCCCCGGTCGGGCCGGCTGCTGGCGGGGGTCGCGGCGGGGACGGCGGCGCACCTGCGCGTCGACCCGCTCGTCGTCCGGGTGGTCCTGGTCGCGCTCAGCACCGTCGCCGGCATCGGCATCGTGGTCTACGCGCTGCTGTGGTTCTTCGTCCCGCAGGGTGACGCCGTCCCGGCTCCGGCCGACGCGCGGCCCAGCCGCCGGCAGACCCTGGGGCTGGTGCTGACCGGGCTCGGTGCGATGGTGGTGCTGGGCAACCTCGCGACCTGGGGCGGCAGCGACCTGCTCGCCCCGCTGCTGCTGCTCGGCGGTGGGCTCGCCGTCATCTGGCGCCAGCTCGACAGCGACTACACGCTCGCCCGCCCCGGCGTCCGCTGGGTGCTGGCCGGCGGAGCGGTGCTGGCCGCCGGCGGGGTGGTGCTGCTGCTGGCCACCACCGGTCAGCTCGCCAACGCCCGCAACGGGTTCGCCGCCACCCTGGTCATCCTCGCCGGCGTGGTGCTGGCCACCGCGCCGTTCTGGCGCCGGCTGCTCGACTCCCGGGCCGCCGAGCGGACCGCCCGCATCCGGTCGGAGGAGCGGGCCGCCGTCGCCGCCCACCTGCACGACTCGGTGCTGCAGACCCTCGCCCTCATCCAGCGGCACTCCGACGACCAGCAGGCCGTGGCCCGGCTGGCCCGCGGCCAGGAGCGCGAGCTGCGCAGCTGGCTCTACGAGCCGGCGGCGGCCGCCGGCGGCACGTGGACGGCGCTGGTGTCGCAGATCGTGGCCGAGGTCGAGGCCGACCACGAGCTCACCGTCGACCCGGTGGTCGTCGGGGACGCGCCGGTCGACGACGCGCTGGCCGCCCTCGGCGCGGCCGCCCGGGAGGCGCTGGTCAACGCGGCCAAGCACGCCGGGGTCGCGTCGGCCGACCTCTACACGGAGGTGACGGCGGCCCGGGTGCTGGTGTTCGTCCGCGACCGCGGCGCCGGCTTCGAGCCGGCCGCGGTGCCGGCCGACCGGCGTGGCCTGCGCGACTCGGTGACCGGGCGGCTGACCCGCCTCGGCGGGACGGCGAGCGTCCGGTCCACGCCGGGGGAGGGCACCGAGGTGGAGCTCTGCCTGCCCCGCGAGGCCGCGGCGTGAGCGACCGCCCCCGCGTCTTCCTGGTCGACGACCACGCGATGGTGCGCGCCGGCGTGCGGTCCGAGCTGGGCGACGCCGTGACGGTGGTGGGGGAGGCCGCTGACGCCGACTCCGCGATCGCCGGCATCCGGGCCGCCGTCCCCGACGTCGTGCTGCTCGACGTGCACCTGCCCGGCGGCGGCGGGCGGGCGGTGCTGGAGGCGCTGCGCGCGGAGCTGCCGCAGGTGCGCTGGCTGGCGCTGTCGGTGTCCGACGCCGCCGAGGACGTCATCGCCGTCATCCGCGCCGGCGCCCGCGGCTACGTCACCAAGACCATCTCCGGGCCCGACCTGGTCGCGGCCGTGCAGCGCGTGGCCGAGGGCGACGTCGTCTTCAGCCCCCGGCTGGCCGGCTTCGTGCTCGACGCCTTCGCCGCCACGTCGCCGTCGGCTCCCCAGCCGGAGGACCCCGCGACCGACCCCGGCCTGGACCTGCTCAGCGCCCGCGAGCGCGAGGTCATGCAGCTGCTCGCCCGCGGCTACACCTACCGGGAGATCGGCGGGCGGCTGTTCATCTCGGTGAAGACGGTGGAGTCGCACGCCTCCAACGTGCTGCGCAAGCTGCAGCTGTCCAACCGCAACGAGCTCACCCGCTGGGCCGCCACCAACCGGTTGCTCTGACGTCCTGCCGGACGTCACCGCGGCCAGGTGCCGTTCCCCAGCGGCGCTGAGCCCTTCCCGTCACTCGATCGCGGGAACTCCGGCCCCACTCCTCGCGACGCCTCGCAGGGCGGGGTCACCGACCGCTCTGACCGTGGGGACCTCACCCCGTGTGTACGACGTGGAAGGCCTCGGCGAGGCGGCCGGGCGGCAGGTCGAACCGCCGGGCGGTCTGCGCCATCCAGCCGGTGACGAAGCCCTCCAGGTCGTCGACGTGGCTGACCTGCGTCACGTGGCTGCGCAGCGCGGCGAACTTCTGCTCGACGACGTCGGTCACATCGACGGCGTGGTCGGCCCGCGGGCTGGCGCCCAGCCAGACCTCCGACACCGTCCACGCCCCGAGGCCCTCGTCGGCCAGCAGCTCGGGGAAGGCGAACGGGTTGCGGGCGTCGGGGTAGACCGCGCGCAGCGTGGACTCCCCGACCGTCATGTGGTCGGGGTGGCTGGCGCCCACCCGCTCGTACCAGCGCTCCGGCGAGCTGGTGAGCACCCGCTGCGGGCGCACCTGCCGGATCACGCGGGCGATGTCGCGGCGCAGGTCGAGGGTCAGCTCCAGCCGGCCGTCGGGGTGGCCGAGGAAGCGGACGTCGCTCACGCCGACGGCCTTGGCGGCGGCCCGCTGCTCCTCCCGGCGCAGCAGCGGCATCTGCTCGCGCGGCGTCTCGTCGAAGCCGCCGGCGTCGCCGTCGGTGACGATGCAGTAGGTGACCTCGGTGCCGGCCGCCGTCCAGGTGGCGACGGTGCCCGCACTGCCGAAGTCGACATCGTCGGGGTGGGCGAGCACGCACAGGGCGCGCTCGACGAACTCGGCGGGCTTCGACGGCAGCGGCGCGGTCACCGGCGGAGCCTATGCGCGGGGTCGGGCCCTCACCTCCGCAGGCCGGCCAGCTTGTCGGGGTTGAGCACCACGAGGACCTGCTGCACCAGCCCGTCGGTGACGACCAGCGACACCGCCACGTAGGGCCCGGCGTCGGTCCACGCCGCCACCCCGGGCAGGCCGTTGACCTCCGTCAGGTCCATCCGCAGGCCCGGCAGCGACGCGCCGCCCTGCACGACCGCGGCCAGGAAGCGGGCCACCTTCTCCGCGCCCGTGATCGGCCGCAGCGCCGCCCTCGTCCGGCCGCCGCCGTCGGTGACGAGCACCGCGCCGGGTGCCAGCGCGGTCAGCAGCGCGTCGACGTCGCCGCCCAGGCACGCGGCCAGGAAGCGCTCGGTGACCTCCCGGTGCGCCTGCCGGTCGGTGTCGAACCGGGGACGGCGAGCGGCCACGTGCTCCCGGGCGCGGTGCCCCGCCTGCCGGACGGCGGCCTCCGAGCGGCCCAGCGCGGCGGCCACCTCCGCGACGGGTAGGCCGAACACCTCGCGCAGCACGAACACGGCGCGCTCGACGGGGGAGAGGGTCTCGAGGACGACGAGCAGCGCGAGCGACACCTCGTCGCCGAGCACCGCCTCGTCGGCCGGGTCGCCGGCCTGGGCGGTGAGCAGCGGCTCGGGCAGCCACGGGCCGACGTAGGTCTCGCGCCGGGCGCGGGCGGAGGTCAGCCGGTCCAGCGCCAGCCGGGTCGTCGTCCGCACCAGCCACGCCCGCGGGTCGGTGACGTCGTCGCGGTCCGCGGCCGACCAGCGCAGCCAGGCGTCCTGGACGACGTCCTCGGCGTCGGCGACGCTGCCCAGCACCTGGTAGGCGACGGTGAACAGCAGCCGCCGGTGCGCGTCGAAGGCCGGCAGCAGGTCGGTCACGCGCGGGCCGGGAGCTCGCAGCGGTCCCGGAAGCCCTGGCTGTGCAGGCCGAGGGCGCTGTTGGCCCGGGCCCGGCTGTTCTCCACGGCGACCATCGTCGTCAGCTCGAGCAGGGCGGCGTCGTCGAGGTCGCGCCGCAGCCCGGCGACCATCTCGTCGGTGACGCCCATCGGCGTGGTGCTCATCGCCTCGGCGTACTCCACGACCCGCCGCTCGAGGTCGGTGAGCGCGTCGCTGTCCCGCCAGGTGGGGACGGCGCGCAGCTTGGCCGGGTCCACGCCCTCTTGGCTGGTGACCCACCAGCCGAAGTCGACGCACCAGGAGCAGCCGACGGTCACCGCCGCCGACATGACGGCGAGCGACTTGAGGGTGGGGTCGAGCCGGTCCCACCTGGCCAGCGACCTCTCGTGGCGGAGCTGGGTGAGCAGGAGCCGCGGGTGGTGCCCCATCGCGGCGGCGGGGGTGAGCGTCGCGCCGTAGGCGCGGCGGGAGTACCGGTCGACGGCGCGGGTGAGCAGGGTGCGCGGCGGGTCGAGCGGGATGCGGGCGGTGGTGCTGCCGGTCATGGCGTGTCCTCTCCGTCGGGGCGTGTCCATGCAGACGACGCAGCGGCCCGCGGTGTGACACGCGGCCGGGGGTTCCGCCGCGGACGAGGCGCGCGGACCCTGACTCGCCAGTGGGGCACGGCGGGCCGCCACGGTCCGCCGGGGGAGGAGCCGAGGTGGACCCAGCACTGTCCCGGGCGATGGACCGGGTCGCGGACGGCCTCGCCGCGATGGGGGCCGGCAACCCCGGTCCCTACGTGGGCTGCTGGGCGGACTCGCCCGACGTGACCCTGTTCGGCGCCTGGGGGCCGGTCGAGCGGGGCCACCACGCCGTCACGCGGACCTTCGAGTGGGTGGGCAGCCGCTTCAGCGACGGCCGGCTCGTCCCGCGCTACGACGTCGTCGCCGTCAGCGGGGACCTCGCCTACACCGTCGGCTCCGAGCAGGGGACCGTCCGCGTCGACGGCGGGGAGCCGCAGGAGATGACGCTCCGGGTGACGCACGTGTACCGGCGGGTCGAGGGCGACTGGTGGCTGGTCCACCGGCACGCCGACCTCCCGCCGGCCGACCCGCGCCACAGGTGAGATGGCGGAACGGCCACCCCTCAGGGTCCCCTCCGCCTGAGCCTGCGAGGCGTGGGGGGAGGGGTGGACCTCCTTCAGAGGCGCCCGCGGCCCTGGCGCAGCAGCATCATCCCGAGCGTCGCGCCGTCCGGGCCGAGCGCGTCCTGGAAGCGGTCGATCACCTGCTTCTCGCGGGCCAGCGACAGCCGGGTGCCGCCGGCGGCGCGGCGCAGCCGGCCGATCTCCTGCGACACGGCGAGCCGGCGCTGCACCACCCGGATGATCTCCGCGTCGCAGGCGTCGATCTCCTCCCGCAGCTCGGCGATGCGGGTGTCGGCGTCCGGCACGGTGGCGAGCGGGGTGGCGAGCGGGGTGGCGAGCGGGGTGGGGACGGTCGCGGTCATCGGGGTCCTCCGGGGCGGGTCGGTGGCCGTCGGACCCCGGGAACGAGAAACGCCCCGGGCTCCTCGGGCCCGGGGCGTTCGTTGCGGCGGCTGCTCAGCCAGCGGCGACGGACACCGGAACCCGGTGCCCGTAGGAAAACTCGACGGTGGCGAGCAGCACGAGGGGAGTGTGCCACAGCGCCGGTGACGGGCGCCACGGTGTCCGGCGGCCGCCGTCCCCAGGGCCGGTCGGCGGCCGGGGGAGCGGCCGCCGACCGAACTACAGTGGTGTGGCTATGAGCAGCGTGCAGCAGGCCCTCCCCGGAACCGCCGCGCTCCAGCGCTCCGCCCCCGGCTCGGTGGGCCGGGAACTGGACCGCATGCTGGCCGGCCTCAACGGTCCCCAGCGCCAGGCCGTCGTCCACGAGGGCGGTCCGCTGCTCATCGTCGCCGGCGCCGGCTCGGGCAAGACCCGCGTGCTCGCCCACCGCATCGCCTACCTGCTGGGCGCCCGTGGTGTGCAGCCCGGCGAGGTCCTGGCGATCACCTTCACCAACAAGGCCGCCGGTGAGATGAAGGAGCGGGTCGCCGCGCTGGTCGGCCCGCGCGCCCGGGCGATGTGGGTCTCGACGTTCCACTCGATGTGCGTGCGCATCCTGCGCGCCGAGGCCTCGAAGCTGGGCCTGAAGTCGTCGTTCACCATCTACGACCAGGGCGACTCGGTGCGGCTGATGACGATGGTCGCCCGCGACCTCGACCTCGACGCCAAGCGCTACCCCGGCCGCAGCCTCGCCGCCCAGGTGTCCAACCTGAAGAACGAGTTGGTCGACGAGGAGGGCTTCAGCCCCCAGACGGCGCCGGAGAAGGTGCTCAAGGAGGCCTACACGCTCTACCAGCGGCGGCTGCGCGAGGCGCACGCGCTGGACTTCGACGACCTGATCATGACGACGGTCAACCTGCTGCAGGCCTTCCCCGACGTCGCCGAGCACTACCGCCGCCGCTTCCGCCACGTGCTGGTCGACGAGTACCAGGACACCAACCACGCGCAGTACGTGCTGGTCCGCGAGCTGGTCGGCACCGGCCAGGGTCCGGTGCCGCCGGCCGAGCTGTGCGTCGTCGGCGACGCCGACCAGTCGATCTACGCCTTCCGCGGCGCGACGATCCGCAACATCGACGAGTTCGAGCGCGACTACCCGCAGGCGACGACGATCCTGCTGGAGCAGAACTACCGCTCCACGCAGCGCATCCTCAAGGCGGCCAACACCGTCATCGCCAAGAACACCGGCCGCCGCCCCAAGAACCTGTGGACCGACGCCGGCGACGGCGAGCTGATCGAGGGCTACGTCGCCGAGAACGAGCACGACGAGGCGGCCTGGGTCGCCGAGCAGATCGACGCGCTGGTCGACGAGGGGCAGGCCCGCCCGGCCGACATCGCCGTCTTCTACCGGACCAACAACGCCTCCCGCGTGTTCGAGGAGGTGTTCATCCGCGTCGGCATGCCCTACAAGGTCGTCGGCGGGGTGCGCTTCTACGAGCGCAAGGAGGTCCGCGACGCGCTGGCCTACCTCAAGGTCGTGTCGAACCCGGCCGACGTCGTCAGCCTGCGCCGGGTGATCAACACGCCCAAGCGCGGCATCGGCGACAAGGCCGAGGCGTGCGTGGAGCAGTTCGCCGACCGGGAGCGGATCGCGTTCGCCACCGCGCTGCGCCGCTGCCCGGAGATCACCACGCTGGCCCCGCGCTCGCTCAAGGCGCTGCAGGACTTCGTCGCGCTGCTGGAGGAGTTCGAGCAGCTGGTCGAGACCGGCTCGGGCCCCGCGGCGCTGCTGGAGAGCATCCTCGACCGCACCGGTTACCTCGCCGAGCTGGAGGCGAGCACCGACCCGCAGGACGAGGGCCGCGTCGACAACCTCAACGAGCTCGTCTCGGTGGCCGCCGAGTTCGAGGCGGCCAACCCCGGCGGCACCGTCACCGACTTCCTCGAGCAGGTCTCGCTGGTGGCCGACGCCGACCAGATCCCCGTCTCCGGCGACGAGGCCGGCGTCGTCACGCTGATGACGCTGCACACCGCCAAGGGCCTGGAGTTCCCGGTCGTGTTCCTCACCGGCCTGGAGGACGGCGTCTTCCCGCACCTGCGCGCGCTGGGCGACCCCCGGGAGCTGGAGGAGGAGCGGCGGCTGGCCTACGTCGGCATCACCCGCGCCCAGCGGCGGCTGTTCCTCTCCCGCGCCACGGTGCGCACCAGCTGGGGCCAGCCGGCCTACAACCCGCCCTCGCGCTTCCTCGACGAGCTGCCCGGCGAGGCCGTGCACTGGGCCCGGGTCGACCCGACGCCGGCGCCGAGCACCGGCTACGGCTCCGCGCAGTCGCGGGTGGCCGCGACCGGGCTGTCCACCGGCGGCCTGCGCGGCGGCGCGGGCAACCGGGCGGTGATCTCCGTCGAGGTCGGCGACCGGGTCAGCCACGACGCGTTCGGCCTGGGCACCGTGGTCGAGGTCAACGGCGCCGGAGACAAGGCGCAGGCGACGGTCGACTTCGGCTCCGGCGGCACCAAGCGCCTGGTGCTGCGCTACGCCCCGCTCGTCAAGCTCTGAACGCCGGCGCCGAGGTCACGCAGCGTCCTGGTGCGGCACTGGTCGTGCGGACCCTCGTCCCGCCGGTCCAGGTGCACGGCCGTCGGTCCGCTCTGCGGGTGTTCCTCGTGCTCCGGAGGGTGCTCCGGGGGTGCTGCAGCACCCGCAGAGCACGAGGAACACCCGTGGAGCGGCGCTCGCTCACACGGTGACGCCGTGCTCGGCGAGCCACTCCTCGGGGTCGATCGGCCGGCCGGCCATGCTGCCGCGGTTGATCTGGTAGTGCAGGTGCGGGCCGGTCGACTGGCCCTCGTTGCCGATCTTCGCGATCTGGTCGCCGGCGTGCACGATCTGGCCCGCCTCGACGTCGTAGTAGCGCATGTGGCCGTAGACGTGCACGTTGCCGTCGGCGTCCTGGATGTACACGGCGTTGCCGAACCCGGTGGCCGGGCCGGCGCGCAGCACGACGCCGTCGGTGGCCGAGTAGATCGGGGTGCCCAGCGGGCCGGCGAGGTCGATGCCGTAGTGCATCGAGCCCCAGCGCATGCAGAAGCAGGTGGTCATGCGGCCCTGCGCAGGCAGGACGGTCCGTGGCTCGCGGGCGGCGCGCGAGGCGGCGAGTTCACTGAGGCGCTGCTGGGCCTCGGCCTCGCTGATGCCGCGGCGGGCCTCGGCGTCCTCCACGTCCCCGGTCAGGCCCAGGTCGGCCGCGCCGAGCCCGTAGTCGGCCGCGCTGACCGAGGTGGTCGCGGGCGTCCCGCCGGTGAACGCGGGGACCGCCGCGAGCACGGCTCCGACGACGAGCGCGGCCAGCCACAGCGGGCCGCGCCGGCCGGGCGGGCGGCGCACGGCGCGGCGCGTCGCGGGCGCGGCCTCCTCCGGGGCGACCTCCTCTGCGGCCTGCGGGGTGGTGGCGTCGGCAGGGACGGCGTCCCCGGCGGCGCGCGGGGCGGGGATGGGCACGAGCGCCGGGCGGGCGGTGACGCGCGGGAGGGCGCCCGTCGGGCGCTCGAGGAGCGCGGGAGCACTCTGCCGGGTCACGGGACACCCTTCGTCCACGCTCCCGGGACCCCTGTGCGCAGCGGTCCGTCGGCGGAGCGACGGCGGTGGAGGCGCCCGAGGGACACCCGCCGGTGGGTACCGGCGCCGTGATCGGACCGTAACGTGCAGTCACCAGAGCCGCGGGTAGGCGACGGTGCGTGTCGTCATGTCACCCGGCGGGCCTCTCAACGGTCAGAGTGAGGAACGAGCGGCCCGGCACCGTCTGCGACGGCAGCGCGGCGGGAGCCGCTCCTCGACGATTCGGAGTGAGACATGACCACGGCCGCGGAGCCTGACCGGCGGGCACTCGTCCTGCTGGACTTCCAGCGCGATTTCCTCGCCGACGACGGGCGGATGCCCGTCGCCCGCCACCACGTCGCCCCGGTTCTCGCCGCCACCCGCTGCGCCGTGGACGAGGCGCGGCTCCGTGGCGACCTCATCGTCAAGGTCGGCAACGAGTTCCGCCGCAGGGACGTCATCGGCAACCTCCTGCGCCGCCGAGCGGCTGTCTCGGGCTCGGCTGGGACTGCCTGGGACGACCGCATCGACGTCGAAGAGGCGCTCTACGTGCCGAAATCCGCCGGGAGCGGGTTCAGCAACCCAGCTCTGGGCGCCGCACTGGACGATCGCGGCATCAGGCACCTGGTGATCGCCGGGCTGTTCGCCAAGGGGTGTGTCCGGGCCACCGCCGAGGCCGCCCTCCGCCGGGGTCTGACCGTGGAGATCCTGGGGGACGCGGTCGCGTGCTCCTCGGACCGCAGCCGCGACCGGGCACTGCGCCTCCTGGCCGACGGTGGCGCCCGCGTCACCGCCGCCAGTCACGAGACGGGGGATCGTCGCTCCCCGCAGGAGCGCTGAGCCCGGGTAGCGGCCCGGCGCGCAGGCCTCTCACCTCCTCCGTGAGGGGGCCGGCGGTGAGGACGCTCAGGCGACCGCCGCCGCGACCGGCTGCGCCGGGGTGGCCGGCCGCCGCCCGGCCAGGGTGACGGCGACCTCGTCGACGACGCCGCGGTGGAACGGCAGCGTCATGTGCCCCACGCCGCGGACGAGCACGTTGCGCGCCTTCAGGTCCGGGTGGTCGCAGCGCCCGGCGCGGGTGGGGACGACGAGCTGGTCGAGGTCGCTGTAGACGGCGGTCATCGGGGTCGACCAGTCCGGCGCGGGCTCGGCGAGCTCGCGCAGCACGGGGGAGCCGGGGCGCAGCTGGCGGACCAGCGGCGTGGGCAGCAGGTGGGCGAGCACCGACCCGCCGTGCGGCGTCCCCAGGGTCACCAGGGACTCCACCCGGCGTCCGCCGCCCTGGCGCTGCACGTAGTGGCGGGCGATCAGGCCGCCCAGGCTGTGGCCGACGAGGTGCACCCGGTCGTGCCCGGTCTGGGCGCAGATCCGCTCGACCTGGTCGCCGAGGTCGGCGGCGCCCGCCGCGACGTCGCGCAGCAGCGGGCTGTAGTTCCAGGTGCAGACCTGCGCGAACCCGCGCCGGCGCAGGCCGCGGCGCATGACCGTGAAGATGGAGCGGTTGTCGATCAGCCCGTGCACCAGCAGAACCGGGACGCGCGCGGCCAGCGGGTCGGGGGCGAACAGCGCGCGGACGCCGGGTGGCTGCTCACCGGGCCGGCAGCGGGGGTCCAGCCGCAGTACCTCCTCGCTCGTGCCCAGCGGGTACATGAGGGCGTGGGCGCCGACCCAGGCCAGCTCGGTCAGCCCTCCGGCGACGGCGGCCGGTGTGACGAGCGAGCGGAGCAGGCCCCGTGGCGTCCCCGGAGGGAGCGTCGCGGTGTGCGACTCTGGACTGCACCCGGGATCGCCGGTCGCGCGCATGAGCTGGTCCTCCCGTTCGTCGGCCACCGGCCGGGTCCCGGGACCCGGGAGCCCACCTGTGGCCGGAGCACCGAGCTCGTGCTCCGTTCACATGACGGTAATGCCCTCGTGTGGCGACGGTCACACGAGCGATGCCGAGTCTCGACGACATCGAGGCCGCTTCGTGACACTTCTCGACGAAGGAGGACCCGTGGCCGCCCGGGACCGCTCTGCCCGCGACGACCGCGCCCCCAGCGGGACCGCCCGGCGCACCGGCTCTCCTGCGCACGTCCGGGGAGCCGAGGCCGGCCGGCCGGCCGCGAACCGGCGCCCGTCGTCGACGGGTCGGCCGGAGGCTCCCGGCACCGGTCCGGGCCGCCGCACCGAGGGCCTCGTCGTCGGCGAGCCGCCGCGCACCGCCCGCCTCGCCGGCGTCCTGCTCGTCCTGGCCGGGCTCGCCGGGGCGGTCGCCCTGTTCCCGACCTACCTCGTCGTCGGCAGCCAGGCGCTCACCCTCGGCCGGGGTGTCGGCGCGGTGCTGGTCGGCCTCGTCCTCCCGCTGGCGTCGGTGGCGGTCGGGGCCGGGCTGGCGGCGGGGCGGGTCCCGCGCTTCGGACTGGCCTACGCCGGCGTGGGCGGGGTGCTCGCGCTCGGCTCGCTGCTCATCGAGGTCTACCGGGGCAGCAGCTCGACGGTGCGCCCCGGCATCGAGGTGCTGGCCGGTGAGCGGGTGCTCACCAGCTCGGTGGCGACCGGTGCCGGCTGGTGGCTGCAGGTGGCCGCGCTGGGCCTGGCCGTCCTCGCCGGAGGGTGCGCCGCCGCGGCGTGGGGCCGCACGCTCATGGAGGACCGTGGTGCCCTCGACCCGGTCCGCCCGGCGCTGGCGGGGAGCGCGGTGCTCCTCGGCGTCCTCACCGTGCTGTGCCTGGCCCTCCCCGCGGCCGACGTCCCCGACCGGCTCGTCGACGACCCGGCCACCGGTCTCGAGGTCGTCGTCGAGCAGCAGGGGCCGCAGGCGCTGCTGGAGCGGCCGGGGCTGGCGCTGCTCGGCGGGCTGCTGCTGGCCGGCGCCGTGCTGCTGGGCGCGGTGCTCGCACCCTCGCTGCGGCCGCGGCTGGCCGCGGTCGGGGGCCTGCTCGCCCTCGCCGTGACCGTGCTGTCGGCCGGGCTGACCGGCCTGCGTGACGCCGTCGCCTCCCCGGACCTGGAGTGGACCGTGCCCGGCGCCGGGCTGCTCGCCGCCGGCCTGGCCTACGCGCTGCTCACCGTGCTGGCCTGGCGCCTGCGCCGGACGCCGGCGCCGTGACCACGGCCGAGCGCCTCCGGGTGGTCGTCGCCGGGCCCGACGCCCCGGAGGACCCCCGCGCCGTCTCCCTGGCCCGCGCCCTGCGCGACGCCGGCGCCGAGGTGGTCCTGACCGGCGTCCCGCGGTCGGCCGCCGCGCTGGCCGCCACCGTGGTGCAGGAGGACGCCGACGCCGTGGGCGTGGCCGGCGCGCCGCCGGATCTGCTCGCCGCGGTGCTCGAGCAGCTGGCCGCCGCCGGCGTGGACGACGTCACCGCCTTCGTGCTCGGCGGCCCGGACGGCGGGGAGCTGCCCGCGGGCGTGCGCCGGTTCGCCGACGGCACCCCGCCCGTCGACGTCGTCGCCGCGCTCGGCCGCTGACCGGCGCGGTCGCCTGGCGCCGTCCTCGCCGCGAGCTGGGCGGGAGCGATCCGGCGCCCCTGGTCGGCCGGGCCGCCCGCGGGACGGCCCCGCCCGCCGCGCCCTGTGACGCTGCGCACCCTGCCCACGCCGGTGCGAGGAGCCGGATCCGCGGGAGCTACGGTGCTCGCTCGTGGACCTCTTCGAGTACCAGGCGCGTGACCTGCTGGCCTCGCACGGCGTGCCCGTGCTCCCCGGCGGCGTGGCCGAGACACCCGACCAGGCCGAGGCGATCGCGCGGGAGATCGGCTCGCGCGTCGTCGTCAAGGCGCAGGTCAAGACCGGTGGCCGTGGCAAGGCCGGTGGCGTCAAGCTCGCCGACGACGCCGACGAGGCGCGCGCCCGGGCCCAGGACATCCTCGGCCTGGACATCAAGGGGCACACCACCCACCGCGTGATGGTGGCCCAGGCCAGCGACATCGCCGAGGAGTACTACTTCTCCTACCTCCTCGACCGCGCCAACCGCACCTTCCTGGCCATGGCCAGCGTCGAGGGCGGCATGGAGATCGAGCAGCTCGCCGTCGAGCGCCCCGAGGCCCTGGCTCGCGTCCCCGTCGACGCCACGGTCGGCGTCGACACCGCCAAGGCCACCGAGATCGTCGACGCCGCGGGCTTCCCCGCCGAGGTGCGCGACCAGGTGATCGCCATCGCCGTCCAGCTGTGGGACACCTTCGCCAAGGAGGACGCCACCCTGGTCGAGGTCAACCCGCTGGCCAAGGCGCCCGACGGCACCGTGCTCGCGCTCGACGCGAAGGTGACCCTCGACGAGAACGCCGCCTTCCGGCACCCGCAGCACGCGCAGCTCGAGGACTCCGCCGCCGCCGACCCGCTCGAGGCGCGGGCCAAGGAGAAGGACCTCAACTACGTCAAGCTCGACGGCGAGGTGGGCATCATCGGCAACGGCGCCGGCCTGGTGATGAGCACGCTCGACGTCGTCGCCTACGCCGGTGAGGAGTTCGGCGGGGTCAAGCCGGCCAACTTCCTCGACATCGGCGGCGGCGCCTCGGCCGAGGTCATGGCCAACGGCCTGGAGATCATCCTCTCCGACCCGGCCGTGAAGAGCGTCTTCGTCAACGTCTTCGGTGGCATCACCGCCTGCGACGCCGTCGCCAACGGCATCGTCTCCGCCCTCGGCATCCTCGGCGACGAGGCCGCCAAGCCGCTGGTGGTGCGGCTCGACGGCAACAACGTCGAGGAGGGGCGCCGCATCCTCGCCGAGGCGAACCACCCGCTGGTGACCGTGGTGGACACGATGGACGGCGCCGCGCGCCGGGCCGCCGAGCTCGCCGCCTGATCGCCGCCCCGACTCCCGACAGGACACCACAGAGATGTCGATCTTCCTCAACGAGAACAGCAAGGTCATCGTCCAGGGCATGACCGGCTCGGAGGGGCGCAAGCACACCCAGCGCATGCTCGCCTCCGGCACGGCCATCGTCGGCGGCGTCAACCCGAAGAAGGCCGGCGAGAGCGTCGACTTCGACGGCGCCAGCGTGCCGGTGTTCGGCAGCGTCTCCGAGGCGATGAAGGAGACCGGAGCCGACGTCAGCGTCATCTTCGTGCCGCCGGCCGGCGCCAAGGGCGCGGTCATCGAGGCCGTCGACGCCCAGATCGGTCTGGCCGTCGTCATCACCGAGGGCATCCCGGTGCACGACTCGACCGCCTTCTGGGCGCACGCCCAGGGCGGCTCGACCCGGATCATCGGCCCGAACTGCCCGGGCCTGATCAGCCCCGGGCGCTCGAACGCCGGCATCATCCCGGCCAACATCACCCAGCAGGGCCGGATCGGCCTGGTCAGCAAGTCCGGCACGCTGACCTACCAGATGATGTACGAGCTGCGGGACATCGGTTTCTCCACCGCCATCGGCATCGGCGGCGACCCGGTCATCGGCACCACGCACATCGACGCCCTGCAGGCCTTCCAGGACGACCCGGAGACCGAGGCCATCGTGATGATCGGCGAGATCGGTGGCGACGCCGAGGAGCGCGCCGCCGACTTCATCCAGGCGAGCGTGACCAAGCCCGTCGTCGGCTACGTCGCCGGGTTCACCGCTCCCGAGGGCAAGACGATGGGCCACGCCGGCGCGATCGTCTCCGGCTCGGCCGGCACCGCGCAGGCCAAGAAGGAGGCCCTCGAGGCCGCGGGCGTCAAGGTCGGCAAGACGCCGTCGGAGACCGCCCGGCTCATGCGGGAGATCGTCGGCGCCTGAGCGGGGACCCCGTCCTCCCCACCGCTCGCGCAGGACGCGGCGGGACCCGGACGGGGCACGAGCGCCGCAGGAGGCGTCCGCCCGGTCCGTCCACGGACCGGGCGGACGCCTCCTGCGCGTACGGGGGTGCTGCCGCCGGGTGCTGGCCGGTCCTGACCGCGGGCCGGCCTACCGGACGCCGGCGGCACCGCGGTCGCGACCCGGTCACGATCGCGCCGGCGGTGCCGAGCGGGGAGCGTGGCGTGGTTGCACGAGGACGTGGCGGGGGAGAGCATCCGCGTCGCTCCGACCGATGTGACGAGAGGTAGTCGATCCATGACGTCCAGCCAGCCCTCCGAGCGGCCCGAGGAGTCCGGGCAGCCGGGCCCCGAGGGTCAGCCGGGCTCCGGGCAGCAGCCTCCCGTCGCTCCGCCGCCCTCCGGCCAGCCGCCGCTGGGACAGCCGTACGGCGCCCCGTCGTCCCATGCCCCGTCGTCCCATGCCCCGTCGTCCCACGCCCCGTCGTCCTACGACCAGCCCTACTGGCAGCCGCCTGCCTACGGGCAGCAGGCGTACGGGCAGCAGGCGTACGGCCAGCAGCCGTACGGACAACAGGCGTACGGCCAGCAGCCGTACGGGCAGCCGGCCTACGGCGTGCCGTACGAGCAGCAGGCGTACGGCCAGCAGCCGTACGGCCAGCAGGCGTACGGGCAGTACCAGCCCCACGGGCAGCAGGTGTACGGCCAGTACCAGCCGTACGGGCAGCCGTCGGTCCCCGGTGCGCCCTACGGGCAGTACCAGCCCCTCGGGCAGCCGTCCCCCTACGGCGCGGCGCTCCACGGTGCGGGCCCCGGCCGCCCGGCCGTCGGCTTCGACCTCGAGCGGCTGAGGCTCGCCGACCACGTCGTCGCCGTGAGCGCACTGGCCTACCTGGTGCTGGCGCTCCTGCCCTGGGTCAGCTACTCCAGCGACAGCTTCGACATCCCCGGCTTCGACGTCCCGGCGGTCAGTTACAGCTTCTCCGGCTTCACCTCCAGCGGCCTGGTCACCGTCGCCTTCGTCCTGCTGCTCGTGGCCGCGGTGTGGGCGCTGCTCCCGGCCCTCGTGGACCTGCAGCTGGGGTTCCCGCGCAGCTGGGTCACGGTGGGTCTCACCGGCCTGGCCCTGCTCCTCACGCTCGTCGCCTTCCTCCAGGTGGCCACGCTGACCGACGTCGACTTCCCGGTCTCCGGGCTGTTGGCGCTGCTGGTCGTCGCCGCCGCCACGGTGTTCGCGGTCCTGCGGCTGCTGTCCGAGCTGCGCGGCCGGCCGACGTCGCCGGGTGGTCCCGCCGGCGCGGCGCCCTGGGCGGCCCAGCCGGTGGCCGGCGCCGGAACCCACCCGGGCCCGTCGTCGCCCGGGCAGTCGACCGAGCCCGGGCAGTTCGCTCAGCCCGGCCCGTCGTGGGGGGAGCCGGAGGCGAACGGCGAGCCGACCCAGCCCGCCACGCCGTCGCCGGCGGCCGACCCGGGGGCGCAGCTCCCGTCCGGTCAGCACGCGTCCGGTGAGCACGCGTCCGGTGAGCCCGCGCCCGGTCAGCACGCGCCCGGTCAGCACGCGCCCGGTCAGCACGCGCCCGGTCAGCACGCGCCCGGTCAGCACGGTGGCTCCAGCGCCTCCGGGCAGGGCGGGTCCTGACCGGGATCGCACCCACGTCCGGCTGAGCCCGGTCCTCGCCGTCGTCCGGAGCGCCGTCGGAGCGGGCGCCGGGGGCTGCTCGGCGCGTGCGGCGCCCGTCCGGCGACGGGTCTTGCGAGAGTGGGGACGTGGTCTCCCTGCTCACCCGCCTGCCCTTCCCCGGGCAGCGCGACCCGGACGCCCGGCGGCCCTGGTACCCGGTCGCCCTCGCCGCCGCCGCCACGCTCGCGGTGTCGCTGCTGGGGCTGGTCGGTCTCGGTCTGGCGGTCCTCGTGGTGCAGACCCTCGACCCGTCGGGCGGACTGCCGGTCGGCGGCTCGGCCCGGGTGGCCGGGCAGCTGTGGCTGCTCGCCCAGGGCGGGGCGCTGGTGCTGCCGTCGGGGCCGCTGGTGCTCGCCCCGCTGCTGCTCACCGTCGCCGTCGCGTGGGGGCTGTGCCGCGCCGCCCGGGGCGTGGTCCGGGCGGTCGACCCGGTGGGCGGTCGCGCGGCTGCCGGCGTGGCCGGGACCGTCGTCGCCGTCCACACCCTCCTCGCCGTGCTGCTCGCACTCGCCGTCGACGGGCCGGGTGCCCGCACCGACCTGCTGCGCTGCGCGGCGGGTCCGGCCGTCCTCGCCGCGGTCGCCACCGGGTGGGGCGTGCTGCGCGAGAGCGGCCTGCTCGACGCCGTCCTCGACCGGCTGCCCGGCGCGGTCCGGGCGGTGCTGCCCGCCGTGCTCGCCGGGCTGCTGACCGCGCTCGGGCTCGGTGCCGCGGTGGTCGCCGTCGCGCTGGCCGCCGACGCCGCGGGCTACGCCGCCGTCGCGCGCTCCCTCGGCGGCTCGGGCGCCGGCGCGGTCGGCCTGCTCGCCCTCGGCGCGCTGCTCCTGCCCAACGCCGCCGCCGCGGCGCTCGGCGTCGCCGCCGGCCCGGGGTTCTCCGTGGGCACCGCGACCGTCGTGTCGGTGCACGGGATCAGCCTCGGCCCGGTGCCGGCCCTGCCGCTGCTGGCCGCGCTGCCCGACACCCGGGCGGTGCCGCTGCTGGCCTTCGTCTCCCAGGCGGTGCCCGCGCTCGCGGGCCTGGTCGCCGGCACCACGCTGGGCCGGCGCCTGACCGACGACGACGGCGGGTCCGTGGTCGCCGGCCTGTGGGGCGTCCTCACCGGGGGACTGCTCGGCCTGGCGGCCGGTGTGGTCGTCGCCGTGGCCGGCGGCTCGCTCGGCGACGGCGCCCTCGCCGACGTCGGGGCGCCGCCGGTGGCCACCGCGCTGTTCATCGCCGCCCAGGCCGGTGTCGCCGCCGCGGTCGGCGGTGCCGTCGCGCGCTGGCGCTCCCTCAGCTGAGAGAGTTCCGGCCTCCCGGCCCCTTGCAGGGTCCCGCCGCCGGCCCCGTCCAGAGGCTCGCCGTGAGCCTGCGAACGGTGAGGGGGACGGGGTCCTTCAACGGTGGGGGGCAAGGGGGTCCTTATAGGGTCGGCGGCGTGCCCGACCCCGGACGATCCCCGCGGGCACGGGTCGTCGTCCTGCTGTCGGGCACCGGGTCGCTGTGCGCCGCGCTGCTGGAGGCCACCGACGACCCCGGCTACCCGGCCGACGTCGTGGCCGTCCTCAGCGACCGCGACGCCCCGGGTCTCGAGCACGCCCGCCGCCGCGGCCTGCCCACCGCCACGCGCCGCCTGCGCGACTTCCCCGACCGGGCCGCCTGGGACCGCGCGCTGGCCGACGCCATCGCCGAGCACCGCCCCGACCTCGTCGTCTCGGCGGGGTTCATGCGGATCGTCGGGCCGGCCGTGCTCGACCGCTACGAGGGCCGGCTGGTCAACACCCACCCCGCGCTGCTGCCGGCCTTCCCCGGCGCGCATGCCGTCCGCGACGCGCTCGCCGCGGGCGCCGAGGTCACCGGCAGCACGGTGCACCTGGTCGACGCCGGCGTCGACACCGGCCCGGTGCTGGCCCAGCGCGAGGTCCCCGTCCTCCCCGGCGACGACGAGGACCGCCTGCACGAACGGATCAAGGCCGTGGAGCGCACGCTCCTGGTGGAGACGGTGGCGCGACTCGTCACCGGGACGACGGAGGAGACCCCCCGATGACCGAGACCACGCCCGCCGGGGCCGAGGTCCGCACGCCCGTCCGCCGCGCGCTGCTCGGCGTCTACGACAAGACCGGTGTCGAGGAGCTCGCCCGTGGCCTGGCCGACGCCGGCGTCGAGCTGGTCAGCACCGGGGCCACGGCCCGCCGGATCGCCGACGCCGGCGTGCCGGTGACGCCCGTCGAGCAGGTCACCGGCTTCCCCGAGTGCCTCGACGGCCGGGTGAAGACGCTGCACCCGGCGGTGCACGCCGGCATCCTCGCCGACCGCCGCCGGCCCGAGCACGTGCAGCAGCTCGAGGAGCTGGGCGTCGCCGCCTTCGACCTGGTGGTGGTCAACCTCTACCCGTTCACCGAGACGGTGGCCTCGGGCGCGACTCCGGACGAGTGCGTCGAGCAGATCGACATCGGCGGCCCGGCGATGGTGCGCGCAGCGGCGAAGAACCACCCGTCGGTGGCCGTCGTCGTCGACCCCGCCCGCTACGGCGACGTGCTCGCCGCGGTCGCCGGCGGGGGCTTCACCCCGGCCCAGCGGCAGCGGCTGGCCGTGGCCGCGTTCCGGCACACCGCCAGTTACGACATCGCCGTCGCCTCCTGGATGGGCAGCGTCCTCGCGCCCGATGACGAGACCGGCTTCCCGGCCTGGGTGGGTGCCTCCTGGGAGCGCGCCGACGTGCTGCGCTACGGCGAGAACCCGCACCAGCAGGCGGCGCTCTACCGCAGCGGGCAGCCCGGGCTGGCGCACGCCGAGCAGCTGCACGGCAAGCAGATGTCCTACAACAACTACGTCGACACCGACGCCGCCTGGCGGGCCGCGCACGACCACACCGACCCGTGCGTGGCGATCATCAAGCACGCCAACCCGTGCGGGATCGCCGTCGGCACCGACATCGCCGCCGCGCACCGCAAGGCCCACGCCTGCGACCCCGTCTCGGCCTTCGGGGGCGTGATCGCGGCCAACCGCGAGGTCGACCTCGCCATGGCCGAGCAGGTGGCCGGCGTGTTCACCGAGGTCGTCGTCGCGCCGTCGTTCACCCAGGACGCCGTCGAGGTGCTGACGGCGAAGAAGAACATCCGGCTGCTGCGGCTGCCCGAGGCCGACCGGCCCGCGGTCGAGCTGCGCCCGGTCGGCGGCGGGCTGCTGCTGCAGCGCGCCGACCGCATCGACGCCCCCGGCGACGACCCCACCACCTGGACCCTGGCGTGCGCGGAGCCGCTGGACGCCGCCGGCCTCGACGACCTGGTGTTCGCCTGGCGCAGCGTCCGCGCGGTGCGCAGCAACGCGATCCTGCTGGCGCACGACAAGGCGACCGTCGGCGTCGGCATGGGCCAGGTCAACCGCGTGGACGCCGCCCGGCTGGCGGTCACGCGGGCAGGGGAGCGGGCCGCGGGGTCGGTGGCCGCCTCGGACGCGTTCTTCCCCTTCGCCGACGGCCTGCAGGTGCTGCTCGACGCCGGAGTCCGCGCGGTGGTGCAGCCCGGTGGGTCGGTGCGCGACGAGGAGGTCGTCGAGGCGGCGCGGGCGGCCGGCGTCCCGCTCTACCTCACCGGGACCCGCCACTTCGCCCACTGATGCCGGGATCGAAACCGCACGTCCGGCCGCCCGAGGCCGGCGCGGAGGTCACCGGCGCCGACCTCGCCCGCGTCGACTGGTGGGGCGCGGAGCTCGAGAGCGTCACGTTCACCCGCTGCCGCTTCGACGACGCCGACCTCACCGAGCTGGTCACCCGGCGCTGCGTCTTCGACTCCTGCGTCCTCACCGGCGTGCGGATGAGCGGCTCGCGGCACCGGGGGACGGCGTTCCTGTCCTGCCGCTTCGACCGCGCGCGGCTGATCGACGCCGTCTGGGAGGGCTGCAAGCTGACCGGCTCGCAGTTCCCCGGCGCGGTGCTGCGGCCGCTAACGACGAGGGACTCGGACTGGAGCTGGACCTCCCTGCGCGGCGTGGACCTCTCGGGCAGCGACCTGTCCGGTCAGCGGTTCCGCGAGGCCGACCTCACCGACGCCGACCTGCGCGAGTGCGACCTCACCGGCGCCGACCTCGACCGTGCGCGGATGCAGGTCGGCACGAAGCTGCGCGGCAGCGACCTGCGCGGCGCCGCCACCGAGGCGCTGCCGTGGCGCGCCCTCGAGCTCACCGGCGTCCGCCTCGACCTCGTCCAGGCCGTCCAGGTCGCCACGTCGTACGGAGCCCTGGTCGAGGGATAGGTGAGCCGCCCCGCGGGGGTCGTCGCGGTGTCGGCCGGTAGGCCGATGACGTCGTCGCGTCAGCGGTACCGGGGGCCGGCGAGCATGGCCGTGAGGGCGCCGAGCAGCCCGAGGACGCCGACGGCGCAGGCGAACCAGAAGCCGAGCGAGAACGCGCGCGGGTCCCAGTCCGCCGAGGCGAACGGCACGAGCACGGCGGCCAGTGCCAGCAGGCTGATGAACAGCGCGAGCACGCCGAGGAACCGGTGGGTGCGCGCCGGCAGCCACAGCAGCAGGCCGAGCACGAGGAGCACACCGCCGCCGAGCACCACGGCGAGCGGCTGCCAGAACCCGGAGTCGACCAGACTGACGAACCCGCCGCCGAGCTCGTCGAAACCGCGGGTGACCAGGTCCCAGCCGATGTCGCCGGGCTCCCGCAGCCAGCGGAGCGCCAGGCTGACCGCGGCGGCGATCCCGGCCAGGATCAGCAGCAGCCCGGCCAGCGAGGCGGGACGGCGGACGGGCACCGGCCTCGTGGAGTAGTCCGGTGCCGTGGGGGCGCCGCTCCACGGCGGGGTGGGGCCGTGCGCGCCGGGGGTCACCGCCGGAGCGCCACCGACGGCGGGGATGCCCGGCGTGGTCTGCTCCCGCCAGTCGTCGCCCGGCTGCACGGGACCGACCTGGCGGGTGGACGGGTCGCGCTCGGTCATCTGCTCTCCTGGGTCGGCAGTGCAGGTCGGCAGTGCAGGTCGGCAGTGCAGGTCGGCAGTGCAGGTCGCGGTGCGGGATCTGCGGCTCCCGCCTGCGAGGGTAGGACCGTCGGACCTGCCCCGGGGACGCCTCCGGCACACTGTCCGGGTGCCCGCGACGATCCTCGACGGCAAGGCGACCGCAGCGACCATCCGCCAGGAGCTGACCGCACGGGTCTCGGCCCTGACCGCGGCCGGGCACCGGCCCGGCCTGGGCACGCTGCTCGTCGGTGACGACCCGGGCAGCCGCTGGTACGTCAACGCCAAGCACTCCGACTGCGCGCAGGTCGGCATCGCCAGCATCCAGCGCGAGCTGCCGGAGACGGCCACGCTCGCCGACGTCCTCGCCGTCGTCGAGGAGCTCAACGCCGACCCCGCGTGCACCGGCTACATCGTCCAGCTCCCGCTGCCGCGGCAGGTCGACGAGTACGCCGTCCTCGAGGCGATGGACCCGGCCAAGGACGCCGACGGCCTGCACCCGGTCAACCTCGGCCGGCTGGTCCTCGGCGTCGACGGGCCGCTGCCGTGCACGCCGGTGGGCATCGTCGAGCTGCTGCGCCGCTACGGCGTCCCGGTGGCCGGCGCCGAGGTGGTCGTCGTCGGCCGGGGGATCACCGTCGGCCGGCCGCTCGGGCTGCTGCTCACCCGGCGCTCCGAGAACGCCACCGTGACGCTGTGCCACACCGGCACCCGCGACCTGGCCGCGCACGTCCGCACCGCCGACGTCGTCGTCGCCGCGGCCGGGGTGCCCGGCCTGATCGGCGCCGACGTGGTCAAGCCGGGCGCGGCGGTGCTCGACGTCGGCGTCAGCCGGGTGGACGGGAAGATCGCCGGGGACGTCGCGAAGGACGTCGTCGGGGTGGCCGGGTACGTGGCGCCCAACCCGGGCGGGGTCGGCCCGATGACCCGGGCGATGCTGCTGCAGAACGTCGTCCTGGCCGCCGAGCGGGCCGCCGGGGTCGAGGCGCTCACGGCCTGATGAGTCGACCGCCGCTCTACACCCGCCGGCCGTTCCTGGCCGGGCTGCTGCGCCAGCTGCCGCTGTTGGCGGTGCTCGTGGCCGTCGCGGTGGGCCTGGCGATGGTCGCGCTGGAGCACTGGCGGCGCGGGCTGCTCGTGGTGGGCCTCGCCCTCGTCGGAGCCGGGGTGCTGCGGCTGGTGCTGCCGGTGCGGCGGGTGGGCTTCCTCGCCGTCCGCAGCCGCCCGGTCGACGTCGTCCTGCTGGCCGGGACGGGGGTCCTGCTGTCGGCCCTGACCCTCGCCGTGCCGGGGGACTGAGTGCCACGGACCGCGGAGCGCGGCGCCCGGCCCACGGCGCTAGGTTGACGCCCATGGCAGAGCAGACCCGGAACGGAAAGGTCACCGTCGTCGGTGCCGGCTTCTACGGCTCGACCACCGCCCTCCGCCTCGCGGAGTACGACGTCTTCGAGACCGTCGTGCTCACCGACATCGTCGAGGGCAAGCCCGAGGGCCTGGCCCTCGACATGAACCAGTCCCGGCCGATCGAGGGCTTCGAGACGCGCGTCCTCGGGGTCGGCGGCGGCTCCTACGAGGGCACCGAGGGGTCCGACGTCGTGGTGATCACGGCCGGCCTGCCCCGCAAGCCCGGCATGAGCCGCATGGACCTCATCGAGACCAACGCCAAGATCGTCCGCCAGGTCGCCGAGAACGTCGCGCAGAGCTCGCCGGACGCCGTCGTCATCGTCGTGTCCAACCCGCTCGACGAGATGACCGCGCTGGCGCAGCTGGCCACCGGCTTCCCCAAGAACCGGGTGATGGGCCAGGCCGGCATGCTCGACACCGCGCGCTTCACCAACAACGTCGCCGAGGAGCTCGGCGTCCCGGTGTCCTCGGTGCAGACCCTCACGCTGGGCTCGCACGGCGACACGATGGTGCCGGTGCCCTCGCGCTGCACCGTCGACGGCAAGCCGCTGGCCGACGTGCTCGCCGCCGACCGCATCGAGCACCTCGTGGACCGCACGCGCAACGGCGGCGCGGAGGTGGTCGCGCTGCTCAAGACCGGGTCGGCGTACTACGCGCCGTCGGCGGCCGCGGCCCGCATGGCCCGGGCCGTCATCGAGGACTCCGGGGCCGTCATGCCCGTGTGCGCGTGGGTCGACGGCGAGTACGGCATCTCCGGCGTCTACCTCGGCGTGGAGGCCGAGATCGGGCGCGAGGGGGTGCGCCGCGTGGTCGAGGGGGACCTGTCCGAGAGCGAGCTGTCCGGCCTGCGCGAGGCGGCCGAGGCCGTGCGGGCCAAGCAGGCCGACGTGGCCGACCTGTGACGGCCGACCTGTGACCGACTTCCGGCCCGAGGGGCCGGAGCTGTGGAGAGGGAATGTCTGACGTGAGCAAGATCAAGGTCGAGGGCACCGTCGTCGAACTCGACGGCGACGAGATGACCCGGATCATCTGGCAGTTCATCAAGGACCAGTTGATCCTGCCGTACCTCGACGTCAACCTGGAGTACTACGATCTGGGCATCGAGCACCGCGACGCCACCGACGACCAGGTCACGATCGACTCCGCCAACGCCATCAAGCAGCACGGCGTCGGCGTCAAGTGCGCGACGATCACGCCCGACGAGGCGCGGGTCGAGGAGTTCGGCCTGAAGAAGATGTGGCGCTCCCCGAACGGGACGATCCGCAACATCCTCGGCGGCGTCATCTTCCGCGAGCCGATCATCATGCAGAACGTGCCGCGGTTGGTGCCCGGCTGGACCAAGCCGATCGTCGTCGGCCGTCACGCCTTCGGTGACCAGTACCGCGCCACCGACTTCAAGTTCCCCGGTGAGGGGACGCTGACGATCAGCTTCCAGCCGGCCGACGGCTCCGCGCCGATCGAGCACGAGGTGTTCCAGTCGCCCGGCGGTGGCGTCGCGATGGCGATGTACAACCTCGACGACTCGATCCGCGACTTCGCCCGCGCCTCGATGAACTACGGCCTGCAGCGCGGATACCCGGTCTACCTCTCGACGAAGAACACGATCCTCAAGGCCTACGACGGCCGGTTCAAGGACCTGTTCGCCGAGGTCTTCGAGGCCGAGTTCTCCGACCAGTTCGAGAAGGCCGGGATCACCTACGAGCACCGCCTCATCGACGACATGGTCGCCGCGTCCCTCAAGTGGGAGGGCGGCTACGTCTGGGCCTGCAAGAACTACGACGGCGACGTGCAGTCCGACACCGTGGCGCAGGGCTTCGGCTCGCTGGGCCTGATGACCTCGGTGCTCATGAGCCCCGACGGCCGCACGGTCGAGGCCGAGGCCGCCCACGGCACGGTGACCCGCCACTTCCGGCAGCACCAGCAGGGCAAGGAGACCTCGACCAACCCGATCGCGTCGATCTTCGCCTGGACCCGGGGCCTGGCCCACCGCGGCAAGCTGGACGACACGCCCGAGGTCACCCGGTTCGCCGAGACCCTGGAGAAGGTCTGCATCGACACCGTCGAGAGCGGCCAGATGACCAAGGACCTCGCGCTGCTGATCAGCAAGGACCAGCCGTGGCTGACCACCCAGGACTTCCTGGCGGCCATCGACAGCAACCTGCAGAAGGCCATGGCCTGAGACCTGAGGCCGTCACCCTGCGCGGGTGACGAACACACGGCAGTGGCCCTCTCGACGAGTGCGAGGGGGCCACTGCCGTGTCTGCGGCTTGTGGACGGCGCCGCTGCGGACCGCCCGGCGCGGCAGGGTGGCAGGCGTGCCGGTTCCACCTGCGCGCCCGCCGGCCCTCCGAGGACGGGTGTTCCGAGGGAGCGCGGTCGTCCGGCAGGGCCTCTTGACGCGGAAGCAGTTGCGCAGCTCCGCCTGGCGACGGCTGCGGCAGGACGTGTACGCCGACTCGGCGCTCCCTGTGACGCACCGGCTACTGGTCAGCGCGGTCGGGCTCGTGCTGCCCGCGGGCGCCGGGTTCACCGGCCGGAGCGCCGCGACCCTGTGGGGCGTTCCCGGCATCGCGACTCCCGACGATCCGGTCGAGGTGATCCTGGAAACCGGCTCCCGGTGGAACGCGGGCCCCGGAGTCCAGGTCCGGTCGTCACCGGATGGGCGGGAACTGGTCCGCCGAGGGCGGTGGCCGTGCTCGAGCCGGGTGGACACGGCAGTGGACCTCATCCGGTGGGCCGCCACGGAGGAGGACGCGGTCATCCTTCTCGATCGCCTCTGTGACGAGGGCATGGTGCGGCTGGACGACGTGCGGACCGCCGTCCGGGCGCTCCGGCCTTGCCGGGGCAGTGGACGGGCACGACGAGCCGCCGCGCTCGCCGACGGCCTGGCCGGCTCGCCCCAGGAGACCCGGTTGCGCCTGCTCCTGCCCCGCGACGGGCTCCCAGCACCCACGGCACAGGTCCGGGTGTTCGACGACGAGGGCTTCGTGGCCCGGGTCGACCTCGCCTACCCCGACCTGAAGATCGCGATCGAGTACGACGGGCTCTGGCACGGCGGGCGGCGAGCCTTCCTCAGCGACCGGCGGCGCCTGAACCGGCTGGTCGCCGCGGGATGGGTCGTCCTGCACGTGACGGTCGAGGACCTCCGGAACCCGAGGGAGCTGGCGGCACGCATCCGGGCCCTGCATGCGCGCCGGCTGGTAGAGACGAACACACGCTGAGGGCCCCCTCGACGGTCGCGAGAGGGCCCTCAGCACGTGTTCGGCGCGGCGTGGACGTCGGTCAGGCCCCGAAGAGCTGGGTCCACCAGGGGCCGCCGGACCCCTCCGCGACGCCGACGCCGAGCTTCGTGAGCGAGCAGTCGAGGATGTTGGCCCGGTGGCCGGGGCTGTCCATCCAGGCCCGCATGACGGCGGCGGCGTCGGGCTGCCCCTGGGCGATGTTCTCGGCCCGTGCGTAGCCGACCCCGGCGGCCCGGGCCCGGTCGAACGGCGACAGGCCCTCCGGGGTGGTGTGCGAGAAGTACCCGCGGTCGCGCATGTCGGCGCTGTGGGCACGCGCCACCGCGGCGAGGGCCGGATCGGCGGTCAGCGCCCCGCACCCGGCGTCGGCGCGGGCCTGGTTGACCAGCGTCAACACCGTGGCCTCCGCACCGGCCGGAGCCGCGGCCGCCGGGAGGGACCTGCTCGTCGCGGACGGTGGGGTGGCGGACGCCGACGTGGCCGACGGTGAGGTGGCGGACGGTGAGGTCGCAGTGCCGGACGGCGTCTGGCTGGACGACGTCTGCGGCCCGGCAGCCGCGTTGCCCGCCGACGAGGTGCCCGCCGCCGAGTCCCCGGTGGAGGAGGTGCCGGGCGCCGCGTCCTCGGACGAGCCCCCGGACGACGAGCCCCCGGACGACGAGCCCCCGGACGACGAAGTCCCGGATGACGAGGCGCCGCCCGTCGAGGTCCCCGCCGTGGACGACGCGTCGGGCGATCCGTCGGCGACGGAGGTCCCGGTCGCCGGCGGACCCGCCGCGGACGGATCCCCCGAGGACGACCCCGCGGTCGACGTTCCCGGGCCGGCGGAGGACCCGCCGGCGCGGGACGTCCCGGCCGAGGACGCCCGGGCGGACGCCGACCCCGACGACGTCCTCCGAGGACCGGACCCGGCCGTCGTCCCCGGCGCGGACCGCTCGCCGTCCACGCCCATCTCCACCACGCCGGTGCGCCGGGCGTGACCGCCGTCCGCGGTGCGCGTGGACCCCGTCGCCGCGGACTCGGCCGTCGTCAGGCCGCCACGGCCCGCGGCGAGCAGCGGGGCGAGCAGGGCGATCCCGGCCACGACGAGCGCCACGAGCAGCGCCGGCAGGGCGCCACGCCGCGCGAGGAGGAACCGCGGCAGGCTGATCAGCCGGGCGAGGACGCCGCGGGTACGGGCGGACGGCGGGGAAGGCCGGCGGTGGTGCACGGGAGACCTCACGGGAGTCGACATGTCACTACGTGTGATTTAGTGAAGACTAACCGTAGCCAGCCGCTCCTCGGCAGGGTGGTGTGACCGAGGTCACGGACGGACGTGGCGCGGATGCCGGTGTGAGCTCCGGCCGGCCGTCCCGGCAGCATGGACACCGGCCACCACCCCGAGACGCCATCCCCCCGAGCACCGAGGAGCGCCCCGCCGGTGAGCGACGTCTGGCTGGACATCGTCATGGTCGTCGTCTTCGTGCTGGTCGGCGGCGTCTTCGCCGGAGCGGAGATCGCGCTGGTCTCGCTGCGGGAGGCGCAGGTCCGGGCGCTGTCGGAGCGCGGCCGCCGCGGCCGGGCGCTGGCCCGCCTGCTCGGCGACCCCAACCGCTTCCTCGCCGCCGTCCAGGTGGGCGTGACCCTCGCCGGCTTCCTGTCGGCCGCGTTCGGTGCCAGCACGCTGGCCGAACCGCTGAGCGACTGGCTGGTGCGGCGGGGCGTGGGGGAGGGCGTCGCCGACCCGCTGGCGCTCGTCCTGGTCACGGTCGCGATCAGCTACGTGTCGCTGGTCGTGGGGGAGCTGACACCCAAGCGGCTGGCCCTGCAGCGCGCCGAGGGCTTCTCGCTGCTGGTGGCCCGCCCGCTCGACGCCATCGCCGCGCTGTCCCGGCCGGTGATCTGGCTGCTGTCGGCGTCGACCAACGTCCTGGTCCGGCTCCTCGGCGGCGATCCCCGGGCCAGCGGCGAGGCGATCAGCCAGGAGGAGCTGCGCGACCTCGTCGCCGCGCACGAGTCGCTAAGCAGCGACGAGCGCCGGCTCATCGACGAGGTCTTCCGCGCCGGCGACCACGAGGTGCGCGAGGTCATGACGCCGCGCACCGAGGTGGAGTTCCTCGACGCCTCGACGACGGTCAGCCGCGCGGCGCGGCAGGTCGCGGAGTCGGGCCGGTCGCGCTACCCGGTCACCGGCCGCGACCAGGACGACGTCGTCGGCTTCGTGCACGTGCGCGACCTGCTGCTGCCCGGCCACCCGGCCGGCCGCGCGGCGACGGTCGGCGACCTGGCCCGCGAGGTCAAGCGGCTGCCCGGCACCGCCGGCGTGCTCACCGCCCTGTCGGAGATGCGCCGCGAGAACCAGCACCTCGCCGTCGTCGTCGACGAGTACGGCGGCACCGACGGCATCGTCACCCTCGAGGACCTCATCGAGGAGGTCATCGGGGAGATCTACGACGAGTACGACGCGGAGGTCGTCCCCGAGGGGGCGGAGGAGCCCGGCGGGCCGCAGGAGGTCGACGGGCTGCTCAACCTCGACGACTTCGCCGAGGTCACCGGCCTGCGGCTGCCCGAGGGGCCCTACGAGACCGTCGCCGGGTACGTGCTCGCCGAGCTCGGCCGGCTGCCCGACGTCGGCGACGCGGTGCAGGCCGAGGGGCGCACGCTCACCGTGCTCGAGCTGGACGGACGGCGGATCGCCCGCCTGTCGGTCACCCGCGCCCCCGACCCCGAGCCCGCCGCCGCCGACCCCGAGGCATAGGAAGCTCTCCCTACGTCCGAGGTGCCGCGGACGTGGGGAGAGCTTCCCATGCCTGGGCCGTCTCAGGTGCGCTTCTGGGCGACCTCCCAGGCGTCGCGCACGATCCCGGCGAGGTCGGTGTGCCGCGGCGTCCAGCCCAGGTCGGCCCGGATCCGGTCGCTGGCGGCCACCAGCTGCGCCGGGTCGCCGGCCCGCCGGGCGCCGACCTCCACCGGCACCGGGTGCCCGGTCACCTCGCGGACGGCGTCGACGACCTGCTGCACCGAGAAGCCGGTGCCGTTGCCCAGGTTGTAGATGCGGTGCTCGCCGGGCTCCGGGGCGGTCAGCGCCAGCAGGTGCGCGTCGGCGAGGTCGGAGACGTGGATGTAGTCGCGGATGCAGGTGCCGTCGGGGGTCGGGTAGTCCTCGCCGTAGACGGTCATCGCCTCGCGCGTGCCGGCGGCGACCTGCAGCGCGATCGGGATGAGGTGGGTCTCGGTCGTGTGCCGCTCGCCCAGGCCGTGCGCGGCGCCCGCGACGTTGAAGTACCGCAGGCTCACGGCGGCGAAGTCGTAGGCGGTGGCGTAGCTGGTCAGCATCGCGTCGACGGCGAGCTTGGTGGCGCCGTAGGTGTTGGTCGGCCGCGTCGGCGCGTCCTCGCGGATCGGCACCTGCTCCGGCTCGCCGTACGTGGCCGCGGTGGAGGAGAAGACGATCCGCCGGCAGTCGACCGCCCGCATCGCCTCGAGCAGCGCCAGCGACCCGCCGACGTTGTGCTCCCAGTAGATCTCCGGCTTTCCCTGCGACTCGCCGACCAGGCTCTTGGCCGCGAAGTGCAGCACCGCCTCGGGCCGGACGTCAGCCAGCACCGGCGCCGACTCCTGCAGCGTGGCCTGCACGAACCGGGCCCCCTCCGGGACCGCGTCGGCGTGCCCGGTCGACAGGTCGTCGAGCACGGTGACCTCGTGGCCGCCCTCGAGGAGGGCGGCGGTGACTACGCTGCCGATGTAGCCGGCCCCACCGGCGACGAGAACTCGCATGGGGGCCACCCTAGGAGCCGTCGTCCGGGAGGACCTGTCCGTGGTCAGCGCACGTCCGGCCGTGCAGGCGCTGCCGGCCTACAAGCCGGGGCGCAACCCCGCCGACCTGGCGCGCGAGCTCGGCGTCGAGCGCGCGGTCAAGCTGGCCAGCAACGAGGTGGCCTTCCCGCCGCTGCCGGCGGTCGTGCAGGCGCTGTCGGCCACGGCGGGGGAGACCCACCGCTACCCCGACAACGGCGCGGCCGTGCTGACCGCCGCACTGGCCGCGCACTACGGCGTGGCGCCGGAACAGGTGGTGCCCGGCTGCGGCGCGGTGATGCTCTGCCAGCAGCTCGCCCAGGCGTTCAACGACCCGGGGACGACGATCGCCTTCGCCTGGCGCTCCTTCGAGATGTACCCCCTGCTGGCCCAGGTCGCCGGGGCCCGCAGCACCCAGGTCCCGCTGGTGCCCGGCACCCCCGGCGGCTCGCCCGACACGCACGACCTCGACGCGCTGGCCGACGCGGTCGACGAGAGCACGCGGCTGGTCTTCGTCTGCAACCCGAACAACCCCACCGGGACGGCGGTGCGCCGGGCCGCGCTCGAGCGCTTCCTCGACCGGGTGCCCGAGACCGCGCTCGTCGTCCTCGACGAGGCCTACCGGGAGTTCGTCACCGACCCCGACGTCCCCGACGGCCTCGGGCTCGTGCGCGGCCGGTCCAACGTCGTGGTGTTGCGCACGTTCTCCAAGGCGTGGGGGCTGGCCGGGCTGCGGGTCGGCTACCTGGTCGCGGAGGACCCCGCCGTCGCCGACGCCGTCCGCCGCACGCACGTGCCGTTCAGCGTCTCGAGCCTCGCCCAGGCCGCCGCGGTCGCCGCGCTCGGCAGCGCCGACGAGGTCGCCCGCCGGGTGGCCGCTGTCGTCGCCGAGCGCGACCGGCTGACCGCCGCCCTGCGCGGGCGCGGCCTGGAGGTGCCCGACAGCCAGGCGAACTTCGTGTGGCTGCCGCTGGGGGAGCCGACCGCCAGGGTGGCCGCGGCGCTGGAGTCGCGCGGGATCATCACCCGGCCCTTCGCCGGTGAGGGGATCCGGGTGACGGTCGGGACCCCCGAGGAGGACGACCTGTTCCTGGCCGCCCTCGACACCGTCCTCGACACCGTCCTCGACACCGTCGGCACCGGTGCGCCGGTCGCCTGAGCCGCGGCTGGTTTGATGGCCGTCGTGGCTCCTCCCCGTGTCCTCTCCGGCATCCAGCCGACGGCGGGTTCCTTCCACCTCGGCAACTACCTCGGTGCGCTGCGGCAGTGGGTCGCGCTGCAGGAGACGGCTGAGGCGTTCTACTGCGTCGTCGACCTGCACGCGATCACGATGGACTGGGACCCCGAGGAGCTGCGGCGCAACACCCTCACCGCCGCCGCCCAGCTGCTCGCCCTCGGCGTCGACCCCGGGCGCAGCACGCTGTTCGTGCAGAGCCACGTCCCCGAGCACGTCCAGCTGTCCTGGGTCCTGGAGTGCCTGGCCCGCTTCGGCGAGGCCAGCCGGATGACGCAGTTCAAGGACAAGAGCCAGCGCGAGGGCACCGCCGGCTCCTCGGTCGGGCTGTTCACCTACCCGGTGCTGATGGCCGCCGACATCCTCGTCTACCAGGCCACCCAGGTGCCGGTCGGTGACGACCAGCGCCAGCACCTGGAGCTCACCCGCGACCTCGCCATCCGCTTCAACGGCCGCTTCGGCGACACCTTCCCGGTCCCCGAGGGGTTCATCCCGCAGGGCGGGTCGCGGGTCATGGACCTGCAGTCGCCCGAGAAGAAGATGAGCAAGAGCCTGCCGCCGGCCGGCTGCGTGTTCCTGCTCGACGACCCGAAGGTGACGGCGAAGAAGATCCGCTCGGCGGTCACCGACACCGGCCGGGAGGTCGTCGCCGACCCGGAGGGCAAGCCGGGGGTCACCAACCTGCTGGCCATCCACAGCGCGCTGTCGGGGCGGTCGGTGCCGGAGCTCGAGGAGCACTTCGCCGGTCGCGGCTACGGCGACCTGAAGAAGGAGCTCGCCGAGGTGGTGACCGACTTCGTGACGCCGGTGCGCGCCCGCACGCAGGAGCTGCTCGACGACCGCGCCGAGCTCGAGCGGCTGCTGGCCGCCGGCGCGGCCCGCGCCCGCGAGGTGGCCGCCCCCACCGTCCGCGTGGCCTACGAGCGGGCCGGGTTCCTGCCCCCGGCGGGAGCGGGCGCGTGAACGACGACACCTTCGTCGGGCGCAGCCGCACGGCGCTGCCGGAGACCTGCGTCGTCGGCGTGCTGGTGCCGGTCCCGGAGCCGTGGGCGCAGCTGCTGGTCGACTGGCGGGCCAAGGTGGGCGACGCCCAGGCGACGCTCGTCCCCCCGCACGTCACCCTGCTGCCGCCCACCGAGGTGCCCCGCAGCGAGCGCGCGGCCATCGGCGAGCACCTCGCCCGCGTCGCCGCCGGGCACCCGCCCTTCGAGATGCACCTGTCGGGCACCGGCACGTTCGCCCCGGTCTCCGACGTCGTCTTCGTCGCCGTCGCCAAGGGCATCGGCAACTGCGAGCTGCTGGCCTCCGACGTCCGGTCCGGACCGCTGGCCCGCACCCTGTCCTTCCCCTACCACCCGCACGTGACCGTCGCCCACGACGTCCCGCGCGACATGCTCGAGCTGGCCTACACCGGCCTGGGCGACCTCGCCGCCGAGTTCCGCGTCTCGTCCTTCACCGAGTACGAGCAGACGCCGGCCGGCGTCTGGACCGTCGCGCGCGAGTACCCGCTCACCGGCCCCCCGCACCGCTGAGGGACCCCCGGACGGACGCCTCGCGGGCTCCCGGCGGCGCCCGGGACGGGGCCGCGCAGCGGCGGGGCGCCCCAGGGCCCAGACTGGCCGGGATGGGTGCACCTCGGGACGGCGGCCCGCGGACGGACGGCACCTCCCGGGGCGGCAGCGTGCGCACCGCGGCGGTCCGCACCGCGACCGTGGGCGGCGCCGCCGTCCGCACCGCCGCCGTCCGCACCGCCGCCCGTGGCGGCACCGCCCTGCGCCGGCCGTGGGAGCGGGTCGCCGTGGTGGGCGGCCGGATCACGGCCGTCGTCGAGTCGCAGCGCCGGCGTCGCCGGTGGTTCGACCACCTGGCCCGGGCCGGCGGCCGCTACACCCGGACGCAGGGCGACCTCCTGGCCGCCGGCGTCACCTACTTCGTCTTCCTGGGCCTGTTCCCCGTCCTGCTGCTGGTCGCCTCGGTCCTGGCGCTGGTGTTGTCGAGCGACGCGCTGCTGCAGCAGGAGCTGTTCTCCGCCGTCCGGGAGGCGTTCCCCGGCTCCACCGGCCGCACCATCGTCGGGGAGCTGCGCTCGGCGGTGGGCGCGGCCGGGATCACCACCCTGCTCGGCGCGGCGGGGTTCCTCTACGCCGGGCTGCGGGCCATGGACAAGCTGCGCATCGGCATGGAGCAGACCTGGAAGGGGCAGGTCGACGAGCCGGAGTTCTGGCGGGACAACCTGGCCGACCTCGTCGCGCTGGTGGCGTTCGGTGCGGTGGGCCTGGCGAGCATCGGGCTGACCGGCTTCGCGACCCGGGCCACGTCGTGGGTGCTCTCGCTGCTCGGCATCCAGGACGCCCCCGGCCTCGCGCTGCTGACCGGCACGCTGGGCCTCGGGCTGGCGTTCGCCGGCGACGTCGTGGGCTTCCTGTGGCTGCTGCGCGTGGTGCCCTCGACGTCGCACCCGCTGCGGCTGCTGCTCCCCGGAGCGCTGCTCGGGGCCGCCGGGTTCGAGGTCATGAAGCTGCTGGGCAGCCTCTACCTGTCGCTGATCTCGGGCAACGTCACGTCCTCCGCGTTCGGCGGGGCGGTCGGCACCCTGGTGTGGATCAACCTGGTGGTCCGCTTCGCCTTCTTCACGGCCGCGTGGACGGCGACCCTCCCGTCCCTGGCGCCGGCGGTCCCCGCCGTCGAGGAGGACGCCGTCGAGGAGGACGAGGAGGAGCCGGTGCCGTCCGGCGCACCGCCCGCCGGCGGCCGATGAGCGCCGCGACGACGACCGCGACGGCGGCCGCCCCGAGCCCGACCGCCGGGAGCCGGTGGGGGCGGTCGTCGGCGGCCGGAGAGGGCGCGCCGGCGGCCACCGGCGCGGGGCCGGCGGGCACCGGCGTCGCGGAGACGGCCGGCTCCGGCGCGGGGACGTCGGACGCCGAGTGCACCAGCGTGCCCACCCCGCCCAGCCCGGCGGGGACGGCGAAGCCCCAGTCGAGCAGCCGCGCGGCCTGGTCCGCGGCGCGCAGCGGCCGCTTCTCGGTACCCATGACGCTGACCACCAGCCGCCGCCCGCCCCGCTCGGCGGCGGTGACGTAGGTGTGCCGCGCGGCGTCGGTGAAACCGGTCTTGCCGCCCAGCCCGCCGGGATAGCCGGCCAGCGGGTTCTCGTTCTGGATCTCGAAGCCGGCCGAGCGCCCCTCGACGGCGGGCATCCGCGCGGTGGGCGTGGTGAGGACGGCGGCGGTGACCGGGTCGGCGACCAGCTCGCGGAACACCAGCGCCAGGTCGTAGGGCGAGGAGGACTGCCCGGCGACGTCGAGCCCCGACGGCGTCCCCGCCACCGTGTCGAAGGCGCCGAGCCCCAGCGCCGTCGCGTTCATCGCCTGCACCGTCGCCGCCGCCCCGCCCGCCGCCCGGGCCAGCGCGTTGGCCGCGTCGTTGCCCGACTGCAGGATCAGCGCCTCGAACAGCAGCGCCACGGGGTAGCGGCCACCGGCGACGATCCCGACCCGGGTGCCCTCCATCGCCTCGTCCTCGACGGTGCCCTCCACGACCAGCGCGGGGTCGAGCCGGTGCACCAGCGTGAGCAGCGTCAGCGTCTTGAGCGTGCTGGCCGGGTAGTAGCGGCCGTGCGGGTCGTGGGCGGCGAGGACCTCCCCGCCGGTGACGTCGGCGACCAGCCAGCCGGGGGCGACGACGCCGTCGGGCAGCGGCGGTGCGCCGTCGACGACGACCGTGCCGCGGGTGTCGAGCCCCTCCCCGCCGACGGTGACCCCGCCCGGGCCGTGGCCCTGCGGCGGTCCGCCCGGCAGGGGCGCGGTGGGCGTCGGCGCGGCGGGGTCGACGGTGGGGCGCGTGTCAGGCGCCGACGGGGCTTCCGCCGGCCGGGGTGCGGCCGTCGGCGGGGGTGCGACCGGAGACCGGGGCGCGGCCGCGGCGGGCCAGGGCGCCAGGGCGAGCAGCACGGCCAGGAGGACGGCGGGCAGCAGCGACCACCGCGTCCCCGGTCCCCGCCGCGCGGGCCGGACGCCGGCCGGGCAGGGCACCGGCCCGGCCGCCCGGAGGCGTCGACGGTGGCCCGGGGCACGGCGGGCAGCCACTTCGCAACGATCCCATCTCGGTCCACCGCACGGGTGGCGGCGCGGACGCCGTCCGCGGTTAGCGTGCCCGAGTCGGCGCGTCCGGCGCCCCCGGCCGCGCCGGGTGCAACCCGGACGCGACGGACCAGGACCCCACGGGAGGCACCCCCACCGTTGGCGCGGGTGGCTCCCCCCAGAGAGGAGAGCGTCTTGCGCCGAGCGCGGAAGAGAAAGGTCGCGGCGCTGCTGCTGGCCGGCAGCATGGCCCTGGCCGCCTGTGCCAGCGACGAGTCCGGCAGCGGCAGCGGGAGCGGCGGCAGCGGGGACGAGAGCGGCGGGCCGCGCATCGGCCTGGCCTTCGACACCGGCGGCCGCGGTGACCGCTCCTTCAACGACGCCGCGATCGTCGGCCTCGAGGCCGCCGTCGACGAGCACGGCGGCGAGTACCAGGACCTCACCCCGAACGCCGACGCCTCCAACCGCGCCGACCTGCTGACCCAGCTGGCCGACGACGGCTACGACCCGATCATCGCGGTCGGCTTCGCCTACGGCGAGGTCATCGGCGACGTCGTCGAGCAGTACCCCGACACCACCTTCGCGATCATCGACTCCTCCGCGGAGGACGTCGGCGCCGACAACCTGACCGGCCTGGTCTTCGCCGAGGAGCAGGGGTCCTTCCTCGCCGGCGTCGCCGCGGCGCTGAAGTCCGAGACCGGCCACATCGGCTTCGTCGGCGGCGTGGAGAGCCCGCTGATCCAGAAGTTCGAGGCCGGCTACGTGGCCGGTGCCCAGGCGGTGAACCCGCAGATCGTCATCGACCGGCAGTACATCTCGCCGGCCGGGGACTTCTCCGGCTTCAGCGACCCGGCCCGCGGCAAGCTGGTCGCCCAGGGCATGTACGAGGCCGGCGCCGACATCGTCTACCACGCGGCGGGCGGCTCGGGTCAGGGCGTGTTCGAGGCGGCCGCCGACGCCGGCGGGCGCGCCATCGGCGTCGACTCCGACCAGTACCAGACCGTCGACGACCCGCGGCTGCAGGCCGTGATCATGACCTCGATGCTCAAGCGGGTCGACACCGCGGTGTCGTCGTTCATCGACTCCTACGTCGACGACAGCGTCGAGGGTGGCACCGACATCCGCTACGACCTGGCGGCCGACGGCGTCGGCCTGGCCACCTCCGGCGGGCAGATCGACGACATCCAGGACCAGCTCGACGACTACCGCCAGCGGATCATCGACGGCGAGATCGAGGTCCCGACCACCCCGTGACACCCGCCGGCCACCCGGCCGGCTGATCGGGCACCACCACGGGCCCGGGGGAGCAGCAGCACCCCCGGGCCCGCTGCCGTCACCGGGCGGGTCCTCGCGCGTCCTCGCCGTCGGGGAGGATGCCGACGCGCCGTCCGGCACCGGCGCACGGCACCGGGTGCGGTCGATCCCGCGAACCCGGTGCACCACAGTGGACGCGAGCCCGCGCACCCGCGGGACGCGAGGACAGGGAAGGGCCCACCATGGCCACACCAGGGACGCCCACGGCGGGGACGCCCGCACCCGGCAGCCCGGCCGGCGGCGCGCCGCCCGGGCCGGCCGCGGACGGCGGCGCGGACGGCGCCGGGGGCAGGACCGCGCCCCTGGCCGTCGAGCTGCGCGGCATCACCAAGCGCTTCCCCGGCGTGGTCGCCAACCGCGACATCGAGCTGCGCGTCCGCCGCGGCGAGGTGCACGCCATCGTGGGCGAGAACGGCGCCGGCAAGTCGACGCTGATGAAGACCCTCTACGGCGAGCACCGCCCCGACGAGGGTCAGATCCTGCTCGACGGCCGCGAGGTGTCCTTCCGCAGCCCGGCCGACGCGATCGCCGCCGGCATCGGCATGGTGCACCAGCACTTCATGCTGGCCGACAACTTCACCGTCCTGGAGAACGTCGTCCTGGGCAGCGAGCCGACCCGGGGCGGCCGGCTCGACCGCGCCACCGCCCGCCGCCGGATCACCGAGATCTCCGAGCGCTACGGCCTGGGCCTGCGCCCCGACGACCTGGTGGAGGACCTCGGCGTCGGCGACCGGCAGCGGGTCGAGATCGCCAAGGTGCTCTACCGCGACGCCCGCATCCTCATCCTCGACGAGCCGACCGCCGTCCTCGTCCCGCAGGAGGTCGACGAGCTGTTCGGCAACCTCGCCGAGCTCAAGCGCGAGGGCCTGACGGTCGTGTTCATCTCCCACAAGCTCGACGAGGTGCGGAAGGTCGCCGACGCGATCACCGTCATCCGCCGCGGCACCACCGTCGGCACCGCCGACCCGAGGACGACGACCGCCCGTCAGCTCGCCGAGATGATGGTCGGCAGCGAGCTGCCCTCGCCGGAGATCCGCACCTCGACGGTCCGGGAGACGCCGGTGCTGCAGCTGCGCGAGGTCACCGTCGCCGCACCCACCGGCCGCCCGCCGGTCGACGACGTCAGCCTCACCGTCCGCGAGGGCGAGGTCGTCGGCATCGCCGGCGTCGAGGGCAACGGCCAGGCCGAGCTCGTCGACGCCGTCATGGGGCTGCGCCCGCTGGCCGCCGGCACCGTGCTGCTCGGCGACGACGACATCACCGCGTGGAGCACCCGGGCCCGCCGCGAGGCCGGCCTGGGCTTCATCCCCGAGGACCGGCACCGCCAGGGCATGCTGCTCGACGCCCCGCTGTGGGAGAACCGCATCCTCGGCCACCAGACCCGCCCCCCGGCGGTCAAGGGACCCTTCATCGACCGCCGCGGCGCCCGCGCCGACACCGAGCGGATCATGCGCGAGTACGACGTCCGCGCCCCCGGGCCGGACACGCTCGCCGTCGCGCTGTCCGGCGGCAACCAGCAGAAGCTGATCGTCGGCCGGGAGATGAGCGCGCGGCCGCGGCTGCTGCTGGCCGCGCACCCCACCCGCGGCGTCGACGTCGGCGCGCAGGGGGCCATCTGGCGGCTGCTCGAGGACGCCCGCGCGGAGGGGATGGGGATCCTGCTGGTCTCGGCCGACCTCGACGAGCTCATCGGCCTGTCGGACACCCTGCATGTCATGCTGCGCGGCCGGCTGGTGGCCACCCTTGACCCGTCGGCGGTGACCCCCGAGGAGCTCGGCGGCCACATGACCGGCGCCCGGACGACGGCGGGTGCGGCGTGATCGTCCTCCGCCGGGTCGGCCTCGCGCTGTTCGCGCCGGTCCTCGCCGTCGTCGTCGCGGTCGTCCTCTCCTCGGCGGTCATGGCCGCGCTGCAGGTCGACCCGGTCCGGGTGTTCGCGGTGATGGTCGACTTCGGCGACACCCCGAGCCAGCAGATGACCGCCGTGGTCGTCGTCCTCAACCGGGCGGTGCCGCTGTTCCTCGCCGGCCTCGCCGTGGCGATCGCGTTCCGCATGGGCCTGTTCAACATCGGCGTCGAGGGCCAGTACCGGCTGGCCACCGTCCTCGCCGCCGGCGTCGGCGCCGCCGTCGCCCTGCCCGGGCCGCTGCACGTGCTGCTGATCATCGTCGTGGCGATGGCCGTGGCCGCGATCTGGGCGGCCGTCGTCGCCGTCCTCAAGGTGACCCGCGGGGTCAGCGAGGTGATCAGCTCGATCATGCTCAACGTCATCGCGCTGGGCATCGCGTCGTTCCTGCTCACCGGCCCGCTGCGGGGCAGTGCCGAGGGCGCCTCGATCATCAGCACCGCCGAGATCCCCGAGTCGGGGTGGATGCCCAGCCTCAACGGCGTCTTCGGCGCCCTGGGCCTGGCGAACCCGCCGCGGCAGCTCTACGGCTTCCTGCTGGTGGCGGTCGTCGTCGGTGTCGCCGTCGCGGTGCTGCTCAACCGCACCCGCTTCGGCTTCGACCTGCGGGCGGCGGGACTGTCGCCGTCGGCGGCCAGCGCCAGCGGCGTCGACTCCCGCGGCATGGTGGTCAAGACGATGCTGCTCTCGGGCGCGGTCGCGGGGCTGATCGGCATGCCCGACCTGCTCGGCTCGACGCACGCCTACACCACCGACTTCACCGCCGGGCTGGGCTTCCTCGGCATCGCCGTCGCCCTGCTCGGCCGCAACAAACCGATCGGCATCGCGTTCGGCGCGCTGCTGTTCGCCTTCCTCGACCGGGCGCTGGTCCCGCTGCAGATCCAGGACTTCCCGGCCTCGGTCGTGACGATCATCCAGGGCACGATCGTGCTCGCCGTCGTCGTCGCCAACGAGGTCGCCCGCCGGGTGGCCCGCCGCTCGGCCGAACGCGGGTCGGCCCCGGCCGCCGCGGTCGCCGGCGACGGCAGCACCGGGCCGGGGCAGAGCACCGGCGGCGTCGGGGCGCCGACCGGCGAGGGCACCGGCGCGGGCGTCAGCACGTCCACCGGTGCCGGACAGCGCACCGACGAGCGGCAGGAGACCGGGGCATGAGCGCCGTCGCAGCCCCTCCCGGCAGCGGGACCCGCTCCGGCCGCGGCCCGCTGACCGACCTGCTCACCGGCGGCGGCCGGGCCCGGCGGCTGACCTGGCTGCTGCTGGGCATCCTGCTGCTGGTCTCGGTGGTGCGCATGGTCAGCGGCCAGGACGCGCTGACCAGCTCCTCGACCATCGCCGCGGCGCTGCTGCTCGCGGTGCCCATCGGCCTGGCCGCGCTCGGCGGGCTGTTCGCCGAGCGCGCGGGCGTGGTCAACATCGGCCTCGACGGGATGATGGTGCTGGGCACCTGGGGGGCCGGGTTCGCCGGCTACCAGTGGGGCTGGGGCGCCGCCGTCCTCGGCGGATTGGTGTTCGGCGCGGTCGGCGGGCTGCTGCACGCGGTGGCCACGGTGACCTTCGGCGTCGACCACGTCGTCTCCGGTGTGGCGATCAACATCCTCGCCGGCGGCATCGTGCGGTTCCTCTCCGAGCTGCTCTACACCGACAACGCGGCCGGTGGCGGCGTCACCCAGTCCCCGCCGGTGAAGGGCGACCCGCCCACGTTCTCCGTCCCGGTGCTCTCGTCCGGGCCGGACCTGCTCGGGTCGCTGGAGAGCCGGCACTGGTTCCTGGTCAGCGACCTCGCCGGCATCCTGCGCGGACTGACCAGCGGCGTCGGCCTGCTCACCCTCGTCGCCGTGCTGCTGGTGCCGGCGTCCTACCTGCTGCTGTGGCGGACGGCGTTCGGCCTGCGGCTGCGCTCGTGCGGTGAGAACCCGGCCGCCGCCGACTCGCTGGGCGTGCCGGTCTACCGGCTGAAGTACGTCGCGGTCCTCGTCTCCGGCGCGCTGGCCGGCCTGGGCGGGGTCTTCCTGGTGTTCATCGCCGGCATCTACCGCGAGGGGCAGGTCAACGGGCGCGGGTTCATCGGCCTCGCGGCGCTGATCTTCGGCAACTGGCGGCCCGGCGGGCTCGCCGCCGGAGCCGCCCTGTTCGGGTTCACCGACGCCCTGCAGCTGCGCAGCCGCTCCGCCGTCGTCGCGCTGTTCCTGCTGGTGGCGATCCTGCTCGCGGTCATCGCGGTGGTGCAGGCGCTGCGCGGCCGGCTGCTGCCCGCGGGCATCGCCGCGGTCGTCGCGGCGGCCTCGCTGGTCGGGTTCCTCACCGTCGACGAGCTGCCGCCGGGCCTGGTGTCGTTCACCCCGCACCTGACCACGTTGCTGGTGCTGTCGCTGGCCTCCCAGCGGCTGCGGATGCCCAAGGCCGACGGGCTGGTCTACCGACGAGGGGAGCACTAGTGCAGGACGTGGACTGGGCGGCGCTGAGGAGCGCCGCCCGGGAGGCGATGACGCACGCCTACGCGCCGTACTCGCGCTTCCCCGTCGGCGTGGCCGGGCTGGTCGACGACGGCCGGGTGGTCACCGGCTGCAACGTCGAGAACGCCAGCTACGGCCTGGGCCTGTGCGCCGAGTGCGGGATGGTCAGCGACCTGGCCCGCACCGGCGGCGGCCGGCTGGTGGCCGTGGCCTGCGTCGGCGGGGACGGGCAGCCGCTCATGCCCTGCGGACGCTGCCGGCAGCTGCTGTGGGAGCACGGCGGCGCCGACATGCTCCTCGAGACCGTGTCGCTGGGCATCGTGCCGATGCGCGAGGTGCTGCCCGACGCGTTCGGCCCCGACGACCTGGTGCGGGCCGCCCGGTGACCCTCGACGTCATCGACGCCATCGACGTCATCCGCGCCAAGCGCGACGGCGGGACGCTCACCGAGGAGCAGATCCGCTGGGTGGTCGACGCCTACACCCGCGGCGTGGTGGCCGACGAGCAGGTCAGCGCACTGCTCATGGCGGTGTTCTTCCGCGGCATGTCGCCGGGCGAGCTCGCCGCCTGGACACAGGCGATGATCGACTCCGGCGAGCGCAAGGACCTCTCCGTGCTGGGCCGGCCGACCGCCGACAAGCACTCCACCGGTGGCGTCGGCGACAAGACCACGCTGCCGCTGGCACCGCTGGTCGCCGCGTGCGGGGTGGCGGTGCCGCAGCTGTCCGGCCGCGGCCTCGGGCACACCGGCGGCACGCTGGACAAGCTAGAGTCGATCCCCGGCTGGCGCGCGGACGTGCACGAGGAGGCCTACCTGGCGCAGCTGCGCGACGTCGGCGCGGTCATCTGCGCGGCCGGTGCGGACCTGGCGCCGGCGGACAAGAAGCTCTACGCACTGCGCGATGTCACCGGCACCGTGGAGTCGATCCCGCTGATCGCCAGCTCGATCATGAGCAAGAAGATCGCCGAGGGCGCCGACGCGCTGGTGCTCGACGTCAAGACCGGGTCGGGCGCGTTCATGAAGGACCCCGCGTCCTCCCGCGAGCTGGCCCGCACGATGGTCGGCCTGGGCGAGGCGGCCGGCGTGCACACCGTGGCCCTGGTGACGGCGATGGACCGGCCGCTGGGCCGCGCCGCGGGCAACGCCGTCGAGGTCGCCGAGTCGGTGGAGGTGCTCGCCGGCGGCGGCCCGGCCGACGTCGTCGAGCTGACCCTGGCGCTGGCGGGGGAGATGCTCGCCGGCGTCGGACGTGACGACGTCGACCCGGCCGACACCCTCCGCGACGGCCGGGCCATGGACGTGTGGCGCCGGATGATCGCCGCGCAGGGCGGCGACCCGGACGCCGCGCTCCCGCAGCCGGCCGAGCGGCACGTGGTGACCGCCCCCGCCACCGGCACGCTCACCCGGCTCGACGCCTACGCGCTCGGGGTCGCCGCGTGGCGGCTGGGCGCCGGCCGCGCCCGCAAGGAGGACCCGGTCTCGGCCGCGGCCGGGGTGACCTGGACGGCGACGGTGGGGGAGCAGGTCACCGCGGGCCGGCCGCTGCTGGAGCTGCACACCGACGACGCCGCCCGCATCCCGCGGGCGCTGGAGGCGCTGGAGGGCGCGATCGGCGTCGACACCGGCGACGAGCCGCTGCCCCTGGTCCTGGACCGCATCACCGTCTGAGCCCGGACCCGTCCCGCGAGATCTGCACAGTGGTGGACTCCCGGCTCCTGATGGCCGCCACTGTGCAGATCTCGCCGCGACGAGCGGGCGCCGGGGGTGCGGACCCCTCCCGGCGCGGGCAGGGGGACACTGTGTCCCCGTGAGCAGCGCGCCCGTGCCCGTGGCGGCCGACAGCCGGCCGCGACCGGGCGACCCGCTGGACCCCGACGCCGCCGTCTCCGTGCGCGGGCTGGTCAAGCGCTACGGCGACCGCGCCGCCGTCGACGGGCTGGACCTCGACATCCGCCGCGGGGAGATCTTCGCGCTGCTCGGCCCCAACGGCGCCGGCAAGACGACGACGGTCGAGGTGCTCGAGGGCTACCGCCGGCGCGACGGCGGCGCGGTGCGGGTGCTCGGCGTCGACCCGGCCCGGGGCGGGCGCCGGTGGAAGGCCGAGCTCGGCATCGTGCTGCAGAACGGCGCGGGGGACAGCCAGCTGTCGGTGCGCGAGCTGCTGGAGGCGCGGGCGTCGTACTACGCCGACCCGCGCGACCCGGCCGAGGTGCTCGAGCTGGTCGGCCTGACGGAGAAGGCCGGCGCGCGAGGGCGCACCCTGTCCGGCGGCCAGCGGCGGCGGCTCGACGTGGCGCTGGGCATCGTCGGCCGGCCGCGGCTGCTGTTCCTCGACGAGCCCACCACCGGTTTCGACCCCGAGGCCCGCCGGCAGTTCTGGGCGCTGATCCGCTCCCTGCGCGACCTGGGCACCACGATGCTGCTCACCACCCACTACCTCGACGAGGCCGAGACGCTGGCCGACCGGGTCGGCGTCCTCGCGCACGGCCAACTGGCGGAGGTCGCCGTCCCGACGGCGCTCGGCGGACGCGGCTCCGCGCCCGCCGTCGTCAGCTGGACCGAGGACGGCGTCCGGCGCACCGCCGAGACGGCGACGCCGACGGCGTTCGTCCGCGACCTCGCCGCGCGCTTCCCGGGCGAGGTGCCCGACCTGGCCGTCGCCCGGCCCACCCTCGAGGACGTGTACCTGAAGATGATCGGCGACCGCTCGTGAGCGCCCCGCCGCTGCCGTCGCTGCCGCGGGTCTACGGCACCCGGGCGCGGGTGGAGCTCAAGGAGTTCTTCCGCCAGCGCGAGTCGGTCGTGTTCACCCTCGCCTTCCCGGTGATCCTGCTGCTGGCCCTGGGCGCGGCGCTCGACTACGACCTCGGCTCGGGCGTCGACTTCCCGCAGTACTTCATGGCCGGCGTGATCACCGCGGGGATCGTCGGGGCGAGCCTGCAGAACATGGCGATCCACATCGCCGGCGAGCGCTCCGACGGGACGCTGAAGAGCCTGCGCGGCACGCCCTTGCCGGCCAGCGCCTACTTCGCCGGCAAGGTCGTGCAGGTCCTCGCCGTGGCGGTGGCGACCATCGCGCTGCTGCTCCTGGTCGGCGTGCTCGTGTACCGGGTCGACCTGCCCTCCGGGGCGGACTGGGTGACCTTCGCCTGGGTGTCGGTGCTCGGCGCCGCGGGGTGCACGCTGCTCGGCATCGCCGTCTCGACGCTGGCCCGCAACGGCCGGTCGGCGTCGGCGACGGTCACCCCGATCGCGCTGGTGCTGGAGTTCGTCTCCGGCGTCTTCGTGCCCTTGGACCAGGTGCCCGGCTGGCTGCGCGACGTCGCCTCGGTCTTCCCGGTCAAGTGGCTGGCCCAGGGCCTGCGGTCGGTGTTCCTCCCCGACGCGCTGGCCGCGCAGGAGGCGGCCGGCTCGTGGGAGCTCGGGCGGGTGGCGCTGGTCCTCGGCGCCTGGTGCGTCGCCGGCCTGGTCCTGTGCGTCCTGACCTTCCGCTGGCAGGACCGCGAGGGGTGAGGTCGCGCCGCGACCGCCCGCGGAGGCGCCTGACCCAGGCGGACACGCCGTGACGGTCGGCCACGACCGACCACTCGGCGTGGCTGCGGGCGGCGACGGCGACAATGGCCGGGTGCCCGCACCGCTCGACGCCGACTCGATCCGCCGCGCCCCCAAGGTCCTGCTGCACGACCACCTCGACGGCGGGCTGCGGCCGCAGACGGTGCTCGAGCTCGCCGACGAGACCGGCTACCGCGACCTGCCCGCCGGCGACGCGGCGGAGCTGGGCCGCTGGTTCCGGCAGGCCGCCGACTCGGGCTCGCTGGTGCGCTACCTGGAGACGTTCACGCACACCGTCGGGGTGATGCAGCGGCCGGAGGCGGTCCGGCGGGTGGCCCGCGAGTGCGCGCTCGACCTGGCCGCCGACGGCGTCGTGTACGCCGAGGTCCGCATGGCCCCCGAGTTGCTGACCGCGGGCGGGACGCCGATCGAGGAGGCCGTGGAGGCGATCCTCGACGGGTTCGCCGCCGGCAGCGCCGAGGCCGCGACCGCAGGCACCCCGATCCGCGTCGGCACGCTGCTGTGCGCCATGCGGCAGGCCGACCGCTGGGAGGAGGTCGCCGGCCTCGTCGTCCGGTACCGCGACGCCGGCGTCGTCGGCTTCGACCTCGCCGGCCCGGAGATCGGCTTCCCGCCCGACCGGCACCCCGGGGCCATCGCGCTGCTCGACCGGGCGGGGGCGCACCGCACCATCCACGCCGGGGAGGCCGCCGGCGTCGACAGCATCCGGGCCGCCCTCGACGGCGCCTCCGCCGAGCGGCTGGGTCACGGCGTGCGGATCGCCGACGAGGTGCCCGGCGAGGGCCCGCTCGGGCCGCTCGCGCAGCGGGTCCTCGACGCGCAGGTGCCGCTGGAGGTCGCGCCGTCGTCGAACGTGCAGACCGGCGCCTACCCCTCCCTGGCCGCCCACCCGGTCGGCCGGCTGCACCGCGCGGGGTTCGCGGTCACCGTCAACACCGACAACCGGCTGATGAGCGGGGTCTCGGTGACCAGCGAACTGGCCGCCGTCGCCGCCACCTGCGGCTGGGGGTGGGGCGACGTGCAGACGGTGACCGAGCGGGCGCTCGCGGCGGCGTTCGCCGACGACGCCGAGCGCGCGCGGCTGCTCGACGACGTGGTGCGGCCCGGCTTCGCGGCGCTGCGCTCCTGAGCCGCTCCCGAGCCGCTCCCGAGCCTCCTGAGCTGCGGTGACCACGGACACCGCGCTCGCCGGAATCACGAGCTGATCACCGCTGCTACCCTTGACGTACCGGCACTCGCCGGTCATCCTCCCGGACGGTCCGTCCGGGCACGAGCGCATCCGTGCAGATCCGTCGCGTCCCCGACGCCCGGGATCGCCAGTGAGGACGCCGACCCTCTCGATGGGGTGGCGCCCGCGCACCGCCACGGGACGCGCCCGAGCTGTATCGGAGTCCCACACCCGCATGTCCTCGTTCGACCCCGTCGACGCCATCGACACCCGGATCGACCCCTCGATCGACATCCCGACCACCCCCGAGCCGGCCGACGAGCCGACCGGGCCCTCCTTCGCCGCGCTGGGTCTGCCCCAGCAGCTGGTCACCGCGCTCGAGCGGCGCGGCATCCGCTCCCCGTTCGCGATCCAGGCCACCGTGCTGCCCGACGCGCTCGCCGGGCGCGACGTGCTGGGCAAGGCGGCCACCGGCTCGGGCAAGACCCTGGCCTTCGGCCTGCCGGTGCTCGCCCGCATGGGCCTCACCGCCCGCCGCGGACCGCGTGCCCCGCGGGCGCTGGTCCTCGTGCCCACCCGCGAGCTGGCGCAGCAGGTCTCGGACAACCTGGCCCCTCTCGGCCAGGCCACCGGCGTCCAGTTCGCCACCGTCTACGGCGGCGCCTCGATGTACCGCCAGATCACCCAGCTGCGCCGCGGCGTCGACGTCGTCGTCGCCACCCCCGGCCGGCTGCAGGACCTCATCGCCCAGGGCGAGGCCACCCTCGCCGAGGTGGAGGTCAGCGTCGTCGACGAGGCGGACTTCATGTCCGACCTCGGGTTCCTGCCCGTCGTGCAGGAGCTGCTCGACCAGACCCGCCCCGACGCCCAGCGGCTGCTGTTCTCGGCCACCCTGGACGGCGAGGTCGACACCCTGGTCCGCCGCTACCTCACGGACCCGGCGCGGCACGAGGTGAAGCGCCCGGGTGGCGAGGCGCCGCCGGCCGAGCACCTCGCCTACAGCATCGCCTTCCGCGACAAGGTGCCGCTGACCCAGGAGCTGGCCGCCCGTCCGGGCCGCACCATCGTCTTCGCGCGCACCCAGCTCGGCGTCGACCGGCTGACCGAGAACCTGCAGGCGGTCGGCATCAAGGCCGAGGCCATCCACGGCGGCCTGCCGCAGTCGGCGCGCCGCCGGGCGCTGGAGGCGTTCACCGACGCCCGCAGCCCCGTGCTGGTCGCCACCGACGTCGCCGCCCGCGGCATCCACGTCGACGACGTCTCGCTGGTGCTGCACTACGACCCGCCGGCCGACCACAAGACCTACCTGCACCGCTCGGGCCGCACCGCCCGCGCCGGGGCGGCCGGTGTCGTCGTCTCGCTGCTGCTGCCCGACCAGGTGGGGCAGGCCAAGCGCCGGTTCCGGCAGGCCAAGGTGGACCCGCGGGTCGACCGCGTCCGGCCCGGCGACGCCTCGATCGCCGAGCTCGTGGCCAGCGGCGTGCCGGTGGAGCCGGTCGAGCGGCCGGCGCGCGAGTCGCGCCGCCCGCACGGCGGTCCCGGCGGCCGGCGTCCGCGCCGGGACGGCGAGCGGCCGCGTCGCTCGTACGGTGAGGGCGACCGTCCCCGCCGGGACGGCGACCGCCCGCGGCGTCCCCTTGGCGAGGGTGACCGCCCGCGCCGTCCCCACGGCGACCGGTCCCGGGGCCCCGGCGAGGGCTCCCGCGGCGGGCGGCCCGACCGCCCGACGCCGGCGCGCGACTGAACGAAGGACCCCTCCGCCCCCGCACCTGGCTGACGCTCGGCGCGGGACCCTGAGGAGGGGCCGTTCCAGCACGGCACCAGCGGCCGGTCCCGGGGTCCCCGGGGCCGGCCGCTGTGCGTCCCCAGCCGGCAGGACCCCCCGGCATCGTCGTGCTCTGCCCACCACGGTGGGCAGAGCACGACGATGCCGGGGACAGGGGTCCGGGCGTCCCGCTCCACCCCGAGCGCCGACCCCGGCGCGTGGGTGGAGGGCCGGACCTCAGTGGCGGAAGACCAGCGCGCTCTCGACCTGGGTCACGACCTCGTCCCACGCGGTGCGCAGTGCGGCGGCGTCCTCGGCGGCCAGCGGCGCGCCGGGGTCGGCCTCGGCGCGGGCGACCGCGCGGCCGAGCGGCGCGCCGGGCGCGAGCAGCTCGTCGACCCGCCGCAGCCCGGCGTACTCGGCGACGTCCCGGACACCCTCGACGGGCTGGGCGAACACCCGGTGGTCGACCAGGCCGCCGGCGCCGCCGGCCACCTCGCCCAGCACCTCCGACAGCTCGGTGAGGTCGTAGCGGTCCTGCTCGGCCGGCAGCGGAAGGGTGTCGGTGTCGGCCACCTCCGGCCAGGAGGCGATCTCGGTGAGGTCGTGCCGCTCGTCGCCGGCGCAGAAGCGGGCCAGGTCCGTGGGGGTGTCGAACAGGAAGACCTCGCCGTCGCGGCCGAGGAAGCGGGCGACGTCCTCGACGTAGCAGCGCAGGGTGACCCCGGCCCCCTCGGGGACGACGATCTCCACCGGCAGGATGCCGACGGCCTCCCAGAACTCCGCCGCTGCGGCCACCGCGGCCGGCGTCGCGGTGATCCGGCTGCCGCCGCGGATGGTGCTCACGCCCGCGGTCGCGGCCTCCGCCGGGGCGGCCGCGGTCGAGCCCGCGGCCGGCCGGTTGCCCGAGCCGTCCGAGCCCAGCGCGACCGTCCGCTGCGGACCGGCGGTCGGGCCGGTGTCCTCCTCGGAGTCCTCGGAGTCCTCGGTGTCGTCCGCGGTGTCGTCCTCGTCGTCGAGGTCGTCCTCGTCCTCGGCCACCGAGGGGTAGGCCTCGAGGGTCGTGGTGCCGGCGCCGGTCCAGTCCAGGTGCGCCGCGAGCTCCTCGAGGACGTCCTCCCACAGGTCGTCGAGGGCGCCGCCCACACCGACCCAGGCGTCCTCGCCGGAGCGGCCGACGAACGCGTCCACGCCCAGGCCCAACGAGCCGATCTCGGGGCGGGCCACCAGCTCGGCCAGCGCCGGGAACTCGGTCTCCTCGTCGTCGTCCGCGGTGTCGTCGTCCGCGGTGTCGTCGTCCGCGGTGTCGGTGTCGCGGGTGACCGGCGCGGCGTCGTCCTCGTCGGGGCCGGCGCTGTCCAGGCACTCGGCCAGCCGGCTCACGATGTCGATGGTGGCCGCGAGCTCCTCCACCGCCCAGCGGTCGGGGTTCTCGGCGGCGATGTCGTAGACGCCGTCGAGGTCGTAGCGGTGGTCGTCGTCCGGGGTCAGGTCCGCGGCGCCCAGCCCGGTGACGACCGGCCACACCGGGTGGTCGGCGAGGTCGTGGTCGGTGCTGGTGCGGCAGAACGCGGCCAGCGCGGCCGGGGTGGGGAAGAGGTGGACCGTCGCCGTCTCGCCCTCGGAGGTGCCGAGGAAGGCCTGCCACTCCTCGCCGTCCTCCTCCCACGGCGGAGCCCACAGCGTGTAGCCGGTGCGGTCGTCGACGGTGAGGGCGATCGGGACGATGCTGGGCCTGGCCACGCGCCCATCCTGCCGGGTCCACCGGTGACCGCGACCCGGGGAGCCGCTGCCACGCCGCCGGTCACGCCGGGACGGGCGCGTCACGGTCGGCGTGGTGGCCGGTGAGCCACGCGTCGGTCGCGGTGAGCCGCGGCACGGGGCCGGTCACCAGTCGATCGGGTCCCAGCGGAAGGACCCTCCTGCCCCCCGCCACTCGCGAGCTCGCGGCGGGTCCCTGCAGGAGGGCCGTCAGAGCCCGATCGGGTGCCAGACCGTCTTGGTCTCCAGGAAGGCCGTCATCCGGGTGAGGCCCGGGTCGGCGGCCCAGTCCGCCTCCTCGGCCGGCGGGCGCAGCACCCGCTTGATGCTCCCGGCGGCCAGCCGCTCGAGCTCCATCGCATGGGTCGGCGGCGCGCCGGTCAGGTCGACGGCGTCGACGTCGTCGTGCTCGGCCAGCCACGGGCCCAGCTCGGCGGCGTCGCCGGTGAGCAGGTTGACCACGCCGCCGGGCACGTCGCTGGTGGCCAGCACCTCGCCGAGGGTGACGGCCGGCAGCGGCCGGTCCCGCGAGGTGACGACCACGGCGGTGTTGCCGGCGGCGAGCACCGGTGCGAGCACGCTGACCAGGCCCAGCAGCGACGAGCGCTGCGGCGCGAGGACCGCGACCACGCCGGTCGGCTCGGGCAGGGAGAAGTCGAAGAACGGCCCGGCGACCGGGTTGGCGCTGCCCAGGACCGACGCGAGCTTGTCGGTCCACCCGGCGTACCAGACCCACCGGTCGACGGCGGCGTCCACGACGGCGCGGGCGCGACCGGCCGAGACCCCCTCGCCGGCGGCCACCTCCTCGCAGAACTGCGCGTGCCGGCCCTCCATCACCTCGGCCACCCGGTAGAGCACCTGGCCGCGGTTGTAGGCGGTGGCCCCCGACCACTTCCCGAACGCCGCCCGGGCGGCGACGACGGCGTCGCGGGCGTCCTTGCGGGAGGCCTGCGCGGCGTTGGCGAGGAACGCCCCACGCGCGTCGGTGACCGGGTAGGTGCGGCCGGACTCCGAGCGCGGGAAGGCCCCGCCCAGGTAGAGCTTGGACGTCTTGCGGACGGCCAGGCGGTCGGTCATCAGGAGGACGCCCCCTTCAGGTAGGCGGCCAGGCCCTGCCGGCCGCCCTCGCGGCCATAGCCGGACTGCTTGTAGCCGCCGAAGGGCGACGTCGGGTCGAACTGGTTGAACGTGTTGGCCCACACCACGCCGGCGCGCAGCCGGTCGGCGACCGCCAGGATCCGCGAGCCCTTCTCCGTCCAGATGCCCGCCGACAGCCCGTAGGTGGTGTTGTTGGCCTTGGCCACCGCCTCGTCGGGCGTGCGGAAGGTGAGCACCGACAGCACCGGCCCGAACACCTCGTCGCGGGCGATGCGGTGGGCGGGGGAGACCCCGGTGAACACCGTCGGCGGGAACCACCAGCCGCGGTCGGGCAGCTCGCAGGCGGGCTGCCAGCGGTGCGCGCCCTCGGCCTCGCCGACGTCGGAGAGCTCCCGGATGCGGGCGAGCTGCTCGGCGGAGTTGATCGCGCCGACGTCGGTGTTCTTGTCCAGCGGGTCGCCCACCCGCAGCGTGCCGATCCGCCGCTGCAGCGAGGCGACCACCTCGTCGTGCACGTTCTCCTGGACCAGCAGCCGCGAGCCCGCGCAGCACACGTGGCCCTGGTTGAAGAAGATGCCGCGCACGATGCCCTCGACGGCCTGGTCGACCGGGGCGTCGTCGAAGACGATGTTGGCCGCCTTGCCGCCGAGCTCCAGGGTCAGCGCCTTGCGGGTGCCGGCGACGGCGCGGGCGATCGAGCGGCCCACCTCGGTCGAGCCGGTGAAGGCGACCTTGTCGACGTCCTCGTGCTCGACGACGGCCCGCCCGGTGTCGCCGGCGCCGGTCACGATGTTGACCACGCCCGGGGGCAGGTCGGCCTGCCGGCACACCTCGGCGAACAGCAGCGCCGTCAGCGGGGTGGTCTCGGCCGGCTTGAGGACGACGGTGTTGCCGGTGGCCAGCGCCGGGGCGACCTTCCAGGCCAGCATCAGCAGCGGGAAGTTCCACGGGATGACCTGGCCGGCCACCCCGTGCGGCCGCGGGTCGGGGCCCAGGCCCGCGTGGGCGAGCTTGTCGGCCCACCCCGCGTGGTGGAAGAAGTGCGCCGCGGCCAGCGGCACGTCGACGTCGCGGGACTCCCGGATCGGCTTGCCGTTGTCCAGCGACTCCAGGACGGCGAACTCGCGGGCGCGCTCCTGCAGGAGCCGGGCGATGCGGAACAGGTACTTGCCGCGGTCGGCGGGGCGCATCGGCCCCCAGACGCGGGTGAACGCGCGGCGGGCGGCCTTGACGGCGCGGTCGACGTCGGCCTCGGTGCCCACCGCGATCTCGCTGAGCACCTCCTCGGTGGCCGGGTTGACCGTCTTCATGGTCTCGCCGGAGCCGTCGACGAACTCGCCGTCGACGAACAGGCCGTAGGACGGCGCGACGTCGACGATCGAGCGGGACTCGGGGGCGGGGGCGTACTCGAAGAGCTGGCTCATGTCAGTCGACGCTCACGTGGTCGGGGCCGGAGTAGTGGCCGGTGCGCAGCTTCTGCCGCTGCAGGAGCAGGTCGTTGAGGAGGCTGGAGGCGCCGAGGCGGAACCAGTCGGGGGAGAGCCAGTCGGCGCCGACGGTCTCGTTGACCAGCACCAGGTGCTTGACGGCGTCCTTGGTGGTGCGGATGCCACCGGCGGGCTTGACGCCGACCTGGCGGCCGGTGGCGGCGCGGAAGTCGCGGACCGCCTCGAGCATCACCAGGCACACGGGCAGGGTGGCGGCGGGGGAGATCTTGCCGGTCGAGGTCTTGACGAAGTCGGCGCCGGCGAGCATCGCCAGCCAGGAGGCGCGGCGGGCGTTGTCGTAGGTGACCAGCTCGCCGGTCTCGAGGATGACCTTGAGGTGCGCCGGGTCCTCGTCCACGCGCGCGCACTCCTCCTTCACGGCCACGATCTCCTCGAACACGTCGAGGTAGCGGCCGGCCAGGAAGGCGCCGCGGTCGATGACCATGTCGATCTCGTCGGCGCCGTTGGCCACGGCGTCGCGGACGTCGGCGAGCTTGACCGCCCGGCTCGCCCGGCCGCTCGGGAACGCCGTGGCCACGGCGGCGACCTTGATGCCGGTGCCGGCCAGGGCCTCCTCCGCGACGCCGGCGAGGTCGCCGTACACGCAGACGGCGGCCACGGGCGGGCAGGAGGCGTCGGTGGGGTCCGGGCGGCGTGCCTTGGCGGCCAGCGAGCGGACCCGCCCGGGGGTGTCGGCGCCCTCGAGGGTGGTCAGGTCGACCATCGAGATGGCGGTGTCGATCGCCCAGGCCTTGGCCGTGGTCTTGATCGAGCGGGTGCCGAGGGTGGCGGCGCGCTGCTCGGCACCGACCTGGTCGACGCCGGGCAGGCCGTGCAGGAAGGCGCGGAGGGTGGCGTCCGAGCGGGTCACGTCGTCGAACGCCGTCCCGGACCCCGGGCCGGGCCGGGTCCCGGCCGCCAGCGTCCCGGGGTCGAGCACGTGGGTCATGCGGCCATTCTCCCTGGGCGACCGGCTCCTCCGGGACCGCGGTCACCCGGGGCTCACCCCCGCGCGTGGAAGCGTGGGGGCATGGCGACGACGACCCGCCCGGCCCTGCTGGCCTGGACCACGGTCGCGCCGGTCGCGGCGCTGGCCGTCGCGGTGCTCACCGTGGTGCCGGGCCGGGCCACGGGCCTGCAGGGTGTCGTCCACCTGGTCCTGCTGGCCGGGTTCCTCTTCCTGGCCGTGGCCCCGTGAGCCGACCGATACGGTGGCGCGCGTGCAGCTGACCGTCGTCGACCACCCGCTGGCCCGCGCCCGGCTGTCGCGGATGCGCGACGAGCGGACCGACAACGCCGCCTTCCGGGCGGCGCTGCGCGAGCTGACCCAGATGCTGGTCTACGAGGCCACCCGCGACCTGGCGGTGGCCGAGGAGCCGATCAGCACGCCGGTCACCGCGACGACGGGCTACCGGCTGGCCGCGCCGCCGCTGATCGTCCCGGTGCTGCGGGCGGGGCTGGGCATGGCCGACACCGCGCACGGGATGCTGCCGGAGTCGCAGATGGGCTTCGTCGGGCTGGCCCGCAACGAGGTGACCTTCCAGCCCGAGGCCTACATGGCCTCGCTGCCGCAGTCGCTGGTCGGCCGCCACGTCTTCGTCCTCGACCCGATGCTGGCCACCGGCGGCTCGCTGGTGCACTGCTGCACGCTGCTCACCGACCGGGGCGCCACCGAGATCACCGTGCTGTGCGCGCTGGCCGCGCCCGAGGGGCTGGCCCGGCTGGAGGAGAGCGGTCTGCCGCTGCGGGTGTTCACCGCCAGCGTCGACGAGGGGCTCGACGACAAGGCCTACATCGTCCCCGGCCTCGGTGACGCCGGCGACCGCCAGTTCGGCGCGGTCTGACCGTGCGCTTCGCCGTCCTCGGTACCGGGTTCTGGGCCACTCGGGTGCACGCGACGTCCCTCGCCGGGGCCGACGACGCCGAGCTCGTGGCGTTCTGGGGCCGCGACGCCGCCAAGGCCGCCGCCGCCGGGGCGGAGTTCGACGTCCCGGGCACCGACGACCTCGACGCGCTGCTCGCCGACGTCGACGCGGTGTCGGTGGCCGTCCCGCCCGACGTGCAGGTCGGGCTCGCCGTCCGCGCCGCCGCGGCGGGCCGGCACCTGCTGCTGGAGAAGCCGATCGGGCTCACCGTCGCCGACGCCGAGCGGGTGGTCGACGCCGTCCGCGCGGCCGGGGTCGCCTCGGTCGTGTTCTTCACCGACCGGTTCCGCCCGGACACCGCCACCTGGCTGGAGCAGGCCGCCCGCGCCCCGCTGGCCGGCGGCGCCGTCAGCTGGCTGGGGTCCCTGGCCGGGAGCCCGTTCGACACGGCCTGGCGGCGCGAGCACGGCGCGCTGTGGGACGTCGGCCCGCACGCGCTCGGGCTGCTCGTGCCGGCGCTGGGCCCCGTCGTCTCGGTGCAGGCCGGCGCCGGCCGCGGGGACACCGTGCACCTGGTGCTGCGGCACGCCTCCGGGGCGTCGAGCACGGTGACGCTGTCGTCGACGGTGGCGCCCATGGCCGGCGGCGTCGAGGTGACCGTGCACGGCGACGCGGGCCGGCTGGTGCTGCTGCCCGAACGGGACGACGCGGCCGTCGTCGAGGCGCACCGCGCGGCGGTCACCGAGCTCACCCAGGCGGCGCTCACCGGCGGCACCTCCGCCCTCGACGTCGGCTTCGCCCGCGACGTCGTCGTCGTGCTCGCCGCCGCCTCCCGCGCGCTGGCCTCCGGCTGCCGGGAGACCGTGCCCGCCTGACCCCGCGGGCCTCGACCGGCAGGGACCAACCTATGAGGTCGAGGTCAAGTCCGGGGTTGGGGTGGTGCGGGCAGGGTGGGGTGGCTCGGCCGGTGTCCCGATCGAGCTGATCTCGGTGGTAGGTGTGCGCTGCTGCGGGCGGTGCCCGGTGCCCGTCTCCGGCCCTACGTAGCGTCAAGCGGGTTGTTCCCGACAGCCTTCATCCGGGCTTGATAGGAGACGGGCGGGGCTGCCCAGGGTCCCTTGCGGGATGTGATCCCGACGCGCATGCGGGCTCGCCCCGCCCGTGACCAGCAGGCGCTCAAGCTGCCGGGACGGCCTCCCCTGCGGCGCGGGTGGTGCCGGCGGCGATCGCCGGATCCCACGGGGTGCCGGTGGTGATCACCGCGTGCAGCTGGCGCAGCAGGCTGCCGGCGACCGCGACCCGGGCCTGGGCGTCGGTCAGCGGCCGGTCGGGGCGGCCGACCAGGTGGGCGTAGCGGGCGGCCAGCACCGGGTTGTGGTGCAGCGCGGGAAAGATCGCCCGCCAGGCGGCCAGCCGTAGCCGGGCCCGACCGCGGCCACTGATGGCGGTCTTGCCCTGGTAGCCGCCGGAGGCGTTGTCCCGCGGGCAGAGCCCGGCGTGCTTGACCAGCGCGCGGGCACTGGGAAACCGGCGCGGGTCGCCGGTCTCGGCCAGGATCGCCGCCGCGCCGACCGCGGAGAGCCCGACAATGCTGGTGACCAGCTCGGTCAGCCCCAAGGCGTCGAGGACGGCGCGCATCCGGGCCTCGACGACGGCGAGCTCGGCGCGGGCATGAGCCAAGTCCTCCAACGCGAAGCGGACCCGCTCCAGCGCCCCGGCGCGCTGCTCAGCCACCCCCAGACCGGCCTGGGCCGGGTCGGTGGCGGCGGCGAACACCGCCCGCACGATCGGCGAGTGCCAGCGCGCGGTGCCCTGCCGCGGCAGTTCGCGGCGGACCGCGGCAGCGAACCGAGACCAACCCGACCGACGGATCACACCCAGATCGCCGGTGTCGCCCACCCGGTCGAGCACGACGGTCACCGCGGCCCGCCAGCTGGCCGACTCCAGCGGCTCGACCGCCGCGCCCAACACCACCGGCCAGGCGCACTCGAGCAGGTCACGGACCTGCGCGCCGGCCGCGCCGGCGGCCAGCACCAGGCCGGCGCGGCGAGCGCCCAGGTGCCGCAGCCGGGCCCAGGCCGGCTCGGCCCGCTCGGGCAGGTAACAGCGCAGCTCGGTGACCAGCCGGGCGATGATCACCGCGTCGGAGTCGTCGTTCTTGTTCCGGGTGAAGTCCTCCGCCTCCCGGGCCCGGCCGACCAGCAGCGGCTGCACGCACACCAGCCGCACACCGGCCTGATCGGCGATCTGGTCCAGCACCCGCCATCGGTGACCGGTCGGCTCACAGGCCACCACGACCGAGGAGAAACCCGCCGCGGCCGCCTGGGCCAGCCCCCAGGCCACCGCCTCGGACAGCTGCCAGGCCTTCGCGCGGATCGTGCGCCGAGCGATCACCGCCGAGTCGGAGTCGCACAGCGCGCAGACCTGTTTGTCTGCGGCCAGATCGAAGGCCAACACCGCCGACTCCCGGGAGACCACCGCCCTCAGTTGGGCCAGCCTCTCGTTGCGCCGACGGTCACCACGCGACAGCCGACGGACACTACCGTTGGACACGACATCCTCCTGATGCGGTTGGGACACCAAGCCCGTCGACCCCATCAGGGGGATGTCTCAGACCTCCACCGCTCAAGTCGTTACTACGCGCTCAGCAGCCGAGGGTGGTGGCCAGCTCCTCGAACGAGGCGACCGACAGGTCGGCGTCGGGGTCGGCGGCCGGCGGGACCGGGTCCCCGCCGAACTCGTCGGGGCGGTGCACGTACGCGGTCCGCAGGCCCCGCGCGCGGGCGGCGGCGAGGTCGTCGGTGTGCGCGGCGACCATGCACACCGCCGACGGCGGGACGTCGAGCAGTCGCGGCGCGGAGTCGTAGACCTCCGGGTCGGGCTTGTAGTGGCCGGCGACCTCCGCGCCGAGCACCAGGTCCCACGGCAGGCCGGCGCGGCGGGCCAGGTCGACCGACAGCCGCACCCCGCCGTTGGACAGCGGTGCGAGGACGTGGGAGCGGCGCAGCCGGGTCAGCCCCGCGACGGCGTCGGGCCACGGGTCGAGGCGGTGCCAGGCCAGGACCAGCTCGCCGGCGACGTCGCCGGTCACCCCGTCGACCCCGACGGAGGCCAGCGCCTCGGGCAGCGACTCGCGGTGCAGCGCGCCGAGCACCGTCCACGGCCGCTCGCCGGAGCGCACCCGGTCCAGCGCCGGCTGGTAGCGCGCCCGCCACGCGTCGGCGAACGCGGCGGCGTCGACGTCCGGGCCGAGCAGCCGGGCCGCCTCCCGGGCGACCCCGCCGCGCCAGTCGACGACGGTGCCGAAGACGTCGAAGACGAGTGCCTGCACCTCCACGGTCACACCCCCAGGGCGGCGGCCATCTCGGCGCGCAGCTGGTCGAGCTCGTCCTCGCCGCGGCCGCGCGCGGCGATGACGCCGGCGTCGTCGTGCACGGGGACGACGGTCTCCAGGTACGCCTTGAGCTTGGGCTCGGTGCCGCTGGGGCGCACGACCACGCGGACGCCGTCGCCGAGCAGCCGGACGGCGTCGACCGGCGGGTCCTCGTGCAGCAGGTCGGTCGCGGTGACCTCCCGGCCGAGCAGCCGCGTCGGCGGGGCGGCGCGCAGCCGGGCCATCGCGCCGGAGATGACCGAGAGGTCCTCGACCCGCACCGACAGCTGGCCGGTGGCGAACAGCCCGTGCTCGACGGCGAGCTCGTCGAGCCGGTCGACCAGGGTGCGGCCGGTCGCCTTCAGCTCGGCGGCCAGCAGCGCGACGGCGAGGGCGGCGGAGATGCCGTCCTTGTCCCGCGCGACCGCGGGCGTCACCGCGTAGCCCAGCGCCTCCTCGTACCCGAAGACCAGCGGCTCGTCGTCGCTGCCGGCGCGGATGATCCACTTGAAGCCGGTCGGGGTCTCGGCGAACCGGACGCCGTGCGCCTGGGTCAGCGCGTGCAGCAGCGAGCCGCTGACCAGCGACGAAGCGTACGTGCCCCGCACGCCGCGGCGCAGCAGCCAGTCGGCGAGCAGGCCGCCCACCTCGTCGCCGGTGAGCTGCCGGCCGTCGACCACCACCGAGCAGCGGTCGGCGTCGGGGTCCTCGGCGATCGCGACGGTGGCCCCGACGCGGGAGGACAGCTCCTGCAGCAGGTCCACCGCGCCGGGCTCCTCCGGGTTGGGGAAGGCGACGGTCGGGAACGCCGGGTCGGGGACGTCCTGCTCGGCCACGCTGACCGGCGGCGCGAACCCGGCGGCGGCGAACACCGCCCGGGTGGTGGCCGCGCCGACGCCGTGCATCGCGGTGTAGGCCACGGTCACCCCCTGCCGCACGATCGCCGGCACCTGCGCGGGGTCCAGCGCCCGGACCACCGCCGCCACGTAGTCGGCCTCGACGTCGTCGCCGAGGGTGACCCAGTCGTCGGACGTCGGCACCTCCCGCGCCGGGCCGACGGCGGCGATCGCGGCCTCGATCTCGCGGTCGGCCGGCGGGACGAGCTGCGCGCCGTCGGCGAGGTAGACCTTGTAGCCGTTGTCCTGCGGCGGGTTGTGGCTCGCGGTCACCATCACCCCGGCGGCGCAGCCGAGGTGCCGGACGGCGAAGGACAGCACCGGCGTCGGCAGCGGCCGCGGCAGCACCTGGACGGCGAACCCGGCGCCGGCCAGCACCGCCGCGGAGACGTGCGCGAACTCGTCGGAGCGGTGCCGGGCGTCGAAGCCGACCACCACGCCGCCGCCGGCGTGCCCGGCGCGGGTGAGCCAGGCGGCGAGCCCGGCGGCGGCCCGGGTCACGACGGCGGCGTTCATGCCGGCCGGCCCGGCGCGCAGCGGGCCGCGCAGCCCGGCGGTGCCGAACGTCAGCGGCCCGGAGAAGCGGCGCCCGAGCTCGGCGGTGTCACCGGCCGCGACCAGCGCCTCGACCTCGGCGCGGTCACCGGGGTGGGGGTCGGCGGCGGCCCAGGCGCGGGCGGCGTCCAGCACGCTCACGCCTGCTCCTCGGCGTCGTGGTCGGGCAGCGTGAACTCCCCGCCCACCCGCGCGTGCACCGGATCGGCCGGGTCGGGCTCGCCGTGCGCCGCGGTGAGCGCCGCGGCATGGGTCTCGGCGTCGTCCTGCGGCTCGTAGCCGAGCGACCGGGCCCCGGTGAGGTCCCACCAGCCGCGGGTGTTGGCCGAGACGCCCCACACCACGCGGAAGCCCGGCGAGGGGGCGCGCAGTGCGGCGTCGACCAGCGCGACGGCGTCGCGCGGGGAGAGCCAGGTGGCCAGCGCCCGCGTCGTCGGCGGCTCGGGGGCCTGGGTGCCGATGCGCAGGCAGACGACGTCGAGGCCGTAGCGGTCGGCGTACAGCGAGCCGAGCGCCTCCATGGTCACCTTGGACACGCCGTAGTACGTGTCGGGCCGCGACGGGCCGTCGTGCTCCCCGAGCGGGCCGGACGCCGGGCGCCCGGTGAACCCGGTGGCGTGGTTGCTGCTGGCCAGCACGACCCGGCGCACGCCGGCGCGGCGGGCGGCCTCGAGCGCGCAGTACGTGCCCTCGATGTTGGCGTGGGCGATCGCGGACCAGGTGGACTCGCCGGAGAGGCCGCCGAGGTGCACGACGGCGGCCGCGCCCTGCGTGGCGGCGGTCAGCGCACCGAGGTCGGTGACGTCGGCGACGACGGTCTCCTCACCCGGCCGCGGCTCGGCGATCACGACGACGTCGAGGCTGCGGACCGGCCAGCCCCGCTCGGGCAGCCCCTCGCGCAGCACCGTGCCGATGCGCCCGGCCGCGCCCGTGACCAGGACCGGGCCGCTCACGGCAGCCGGCCGACGAACTCGACGAGGAAGCGGCCCAGCCCGCCGGCCGCCGCCCTGCCCGCGGCGAGCACCTCCGCGTGGTCGAGCTCCTCCCCGGTGATGCCGGCCGCGGCGTTGGTGACCATCGACAGGCCCAGCACGTCCATCCCGGCGGCGCGGGCGGCGATCGCCTCGAGCGCGGTGGACATGCCCACCAGGTCGGCGCCGAGGGTGCGCAGCATGCGGATCTCGGCCGGCGTCTCGTAGTGCGGCCCGGGCAGCGCCGCGTAGACGCCCTCGGTCAGGTCCGGCTCGATCGACCGGGCCAGCGCGCGCAGCCGCGCGGTGTAGAGGTCGGTGAGGTCGACGAAGGTCGCCCCCACCAGCGGGGAGCGGGCGGTCAGGTTGAGGTGGTCGCCGATCAGTACCGCCTGGCCCACCCGGTGCCCCGGGTCCAGGCCGCCGGCGGCGTTGGTCAGGACGACGGTGCGCACGCCGGCCGCGGCGGCGGTGCGGACGCCGTGCACGACCGGCTCGACGCCGCGGCCCTCGTAGAGGTGGGTGCGGCCGAGGAAGAGCAGCACCCGCCGGTCGCCGACGCGCACCGACCGCACCTGCCCGCCGTGGCCGACGGCGGTGGGGGCGGCGAAGCCGGGCAGGTCGCCGATACCGACCGAGGCCGCGGGCTCGCCGAAGGCGTCGGCGGCGGGGGCCCAGCCCGAGCCCATCACGACGGCCACGTCGTGGCCCCCGCCCAGGGCCGAGGTCAGCTCGGCCGCGGCGATGCGGGCGAGGGCGTCGGGGTCGGTCCCGGCGGGGGGTGCGCTCACCGGGCGACGCTAACGCAGGACCCCGGGCCCGGGACGGCGACCGGGCTCACCCGCCCCAGTCGCCCCGGGTGGCGTGTCGGCCCGGGGGAGCGGGCCGGCCGGCCGCGACCATGACCGCCGTGCAGCGAACGCAGATCGACGGCGTCCCCGTCTTCACCGCCGCCGGACCGCAGCGCACGACCGCTGCGCTCGTCTTCGGGGTCGGGCTGCGCGACGAGACGTTCGCGACGATCGAGGTCACGCACCTGGTCGAGCACCTCGCCATGGCCGCGCTGCCCCGCACGCACCTGCGCTGCAACGCCGTCACCGACGTCGACAGCACCGCGTTCTTCGCCACCGGCCGCCCGGCCGCCGTCCGGGCGTTCCTGGAGGGCATCTGCCGCGCGCTGGCCGACCTGCCGACGCAGCGGCTGGCCGCCGAGGCCGGCGTCCTGCAGGCCGAGGGGTGCGGCACCGGCTCCTCGACGGTCAGCGCGCTCTGGGCCGCCCGCTACGGCCTGACCGGGCCGGGGCTGACCGTGTCGGCCGGGCCCGGCCCGGAGCACCTGACCGAGGAGACCGTGCGGGCGCACGCCGCCCGCTGGTTCGTCCGCGGCAACGCGGCGCTGTGGTGCCACGGCCCGCTGCCCGAGGGCCTGCGGCTGCCGCTGCCGGACGGTCCCCGGCCGCTGCGGCGGGTGCCGGCCCCGCGGCCGCAGGACGGCCCGGTGTGGACCCGCACCGACGCACCGGGCGTCGGGCTGCTGCTGGCCACCGACCGGCCGGGCGACGTCGCGCTGGCCGTCGGGATCGACGTCGCCAAGGAGCGGCTGCGCGAGCGGGCCCGGCACACCCGCGGGCTCTCCTACGCCGTCGACTCGCTGACCCTCGACCTCGCCGCCGACCGGCGCGAGGTGGCCGTCGTCGTCGACGCCCGCTCCGGCCGTGACGCCGAGGTCGCCGACCTGCTGTGGCACACGTTCGCCGAGCTGTGCGCCGACGGCCCGACGCCGCAGGAGGTCGCCCACGCCGTCGCGGGGCTGGAGGCCGAGCTCGACGAGGAGGACGCCGCCGGCGCCGAGCTGGCCGATGCCGCCTACTGCGCCGCGGTCGGGCTGCCCTCCCGGTCCCCGGCCGCCACGCTGGCCGCCTGGCGGGCGACCACGCCCGCGCAGGTCACCGCGGCGCTGCGCCGCGCGGAGCCGACCGCCGTCCTGGCCGTGCCCGACACCGCGGCCTGGGACGGGCCGGACCCCCGGGTGGTCCGCCGTCCGCTGTGCGGCACGCTGCCGGACCTCCCGGCCGGGACGCTGTTCCGGCCGCCCCTGCACCGGCGGCTGCTCGACCCGGCGGCCCGCGTGGCGCTCGTCGTCTCCGACGACGGCCTGGCCCACCGCGACGCCGATGGCGACGTGCACGGCATCCCCTGGTCGCGGGTCGAGGCGGTGCTGCCCACCGACGACGGCGCCGGCGTCTCGGTGGTCAGCCGCGACCTGTGCTGCGTGCGGGTCCACCCCGACCGCTACGGCCGCCGGGCGGTCGCGGCGGTGATCGGGCGGGTGCCGGCGGCCGTGCAGCTCGCCCGGCCGGCGGACGCCGAACCGCAGCTGGCCGCCGTCTGACCCGTCCGCGCCGTTCCGGGCGGTGGTGGGGCGCGGTCGTCCCTATCCTCGTGGCGTGCAGATCCCCTTCGCCTCCTCCGAGCGCGCCAGCCTGGGTGTGGAGTGGGAGCTGCAGCTGGTCGACCGGGAGAGCCGGGAGCTGTCGCCGGGGGCCGTCGAGATCCTCGAGGAGATCCGCCCCGAGGGCGCCGAGGAGCACCCCAAGGCCAAGCACGAGCTGCTCCAGTCGACCGTCGAGGTCATCACCGGCGTGTGCACCACCGTCGAGGAGGCCACCGCCGACCTCGCCGGCACGGTGGCCGAGGTCGCCGCCGCCGCCGACCGCCGCGGGCTGGGCCTGCTGTGCGCCGGCACGCACCCGTTCACCGACTGGCAGACCCAGCTGATCTCGCCCAAGGAGCGCTACCTGCAGCTGGTCGAGCGCATGCAGTGGCTGGCCCGGCGGCTGCAGATCTTCGGCGTCCACGTGCACGTCGGCGTCCGCGCGCCGGAGAAGGCGATGCCGATCGTCAACGCGCTCACCCAGTACGTGCCCCACTTCCTCGCCCTGTCGGCCTCCTCGCCGTTCTGGGTCGGCTGCGACACCGGCCTGGCGTCGGCGCGCAGCAAGGTCTTCGAGGCCATGCCGACCGCGGGGCTGCCGCACCAGCTGCGCGACTGGGCCGCCTTCGAGACCTACATGGAGACGCTGATCGCCACCGGCTCCGTCCAGAGCGTGCGCGAGGTGTGGTGGGACATCCGCCCGCACCCCGGCTTCGGCACCGTGGAGCTGCGCATCTGCGACGGTCTGCCCACGCTCGAGGAGATCGGCGTGGTGGCGGCGCTGTCGCAGTGCCTGGTCGAGCAGTTCGACACCCAGCTCGACCGCGGCTACACCCTGCCCACCCCGCCGAGCTGGATCCTGCGGGAGAACAAGTGGCGGGCGGCCCGCTACGGCCTCGACGCCGACGTCATCGTCGACGAGAAGGCCACCGTGCGCCCGGTGCGCCAGGCGCTGCTCGACCTCGCCGAGGACCTCACGCCCACCGCGCGGCGGCTGGGCTGCGAGGCCGAGCTGGCCGGCGTCGAGCGGGTCCTCGCCGTCGGCGCGTCCTACCAGCGCCAGCGCGCCGCCGCGCTCGCGGCGGGCGGCGACCTGCGCACCGTCGTCGACGGCCTGCTGAGCGAGCTGCGCGACGGTCTGCCCGACGACGGCCCGGCCACCTCTCCGGACGGCCCCGTCCCCGGCCCGGCGGCCTGCGCCGGCGGGCACGCCGCATGACCCGCACCCCCGAGGAGCTGGCCGCCGGCCTCGACGCGTGGGTGGCCGACCGGTCCGACGAGCTCGTCGGCGTCCGCCGGCACCTGCACGCCCACCCCGAGATCGCCTACGCCGAGGTGGAGACCACCGCCCACCTGGAGGAGCGGCTCACCGAGGCCGGGCTCGCCCCGCGGCGGCTGCCCGGCGGCACCGGGCTGGTCGTCGATGTCGGCGGCGGGCCCGGCCCCACCGTCGTCCTGCGGGCCGACATCGACGCGCTGCCGCTGGCCGACCTCAAGGACGTCCCCTACGCCTCCACGCGCGAGGGCATGTGCCACGCCTGCGGCCACGACGTCCACACCACCGTCGTCCTCGGCGCCGCGCTCGCGCTGGCGGAGCTGGACGGCCTGCCCGGCACCGTGCGCTGCGTCTTCCAGCCCGCCGAGGAGACCGTGCCCGGCGGGGCCGCGCACGTGGTGGAGGCCGGCGTCCTCGAGGGCGCGTCGCGGGCGTTCGCGCTGCACTGTGACCCGGCCACGCCCGTCGGGGCGGTGGGGCTGCGCACCGGCTCGATCACCGCGGCCTGCGACCGGGTCGACGTCGTCCTCACCGGGCCCGGCGGGCACACCGCCCGCCCGCAGCTGACCGTCGACCTGGTCGACGCCCTCGGCCGGCTGATCACCGACCTGCCCGGGCTGCTGTCGCGGCAGGTGGACCCGCGGGCGGGGATGTCGCTGGTGTGGGGCGCGGTCAACGCCGGGGTCGCGGCCAACGCCATCCCCCAGCGCGGCACCCTGCGCGGCACCGTGCGCGTCCTCGACCGCGAGGAGTGGGCCGGCGCGGAGAGCCGGGTGCGGCGGCTGGTCGAGCGGGTCACCTCCCCGACCGGCGCGCAGGTGGCGGTCGACTACGTGCGCGGCGTCCCGCCGGTGGTCAACGACCCGCGCACGGTGGCCCTGCTGCGCGCCGCGGCACTGGGCACCGTGGGCCCCGAGGGCGTGCGGCCGGCGCCGCAGAGCATGGGCGGGGAGGACTTCGGCTGGTTCGCCGACGTCGTCCCGATCGCCCTGGCCCGGCTCGGCACGCACGGCGGCGGGGAGCCGCTCGACCTGCACCGCGGCACCTTCGACGTCGACGAGCGCGCCATCGGCGTGGGCGTCCGGCTGATGGTGCGCGCCGCGCTGCAGGCGCTGGCCGCCGACGCCGGGAGCACCGGCCCGGCCGCCGGACCGCCGTCCCCGGGACACCCCGCCCGCCCACGGCCGGGCGAACGGCGGTAGAACGTCCCTGGACCCAGAGCCGACGCCGGGAGTTCGACGATGAACGCCACTCCGCAGCCAGCGACACCGGGTGACGACGAGGTGCCCGCCGAGCACGAGGTGCCCGACGAGCTGTCCCTGGCCGCCGGGTTCCCGCCGGCCGGCCGCGAGCGATGGCGCGAACTGGTCACCGGGGTGCTGCGGAAGGCCGGCCGCGAGGAGCTGCCCGACCCCGTCGAGGACGCGCTGCGCCGCACCGTGGCCACCGGGGTGAGCGTGGCCCCGCTCTACACCGCCGAGGACGCCGGCGACCTGCCGACGGCGGTCGGCGTGCCGGGGCTGGCGCCGTTCGTCCGCGGGTCGCGGGCGGGTTCGGGTGGTGGCACGGCGGCCGGTGACGTCCCGGCCGGCTGGGACGTGCGGCAGCGGCACGCCCACCCCGACGTCGCGGTGACCCGGGAGGCGATCGCCGCCGACCTGGAGAACGGCGTCACCTCGCTGTGGCTGGTGCTGGGGGAGGGCGCCGTCCCCGTGGACGCGCTCGGCGACGTGCTCTCCGACGTCTACCTCGACCTCGCGCCGGTGTCGGTCTCCGGAGGGCTGCCCGCCGCGGAGGCGCTGCTGTCGCTGGTCGGGGACCGCACCGACCTCGCGCCCGGCGGCTCGCTGGGCCTCGACCCGCTCGGCGTGCACGCCGCCGGTGGCGAGGAGCAGGACCTGGCCGGGCTGGCCGACCTCGTCCGGCGCACCCCCGCGGGCTGGCGCACCGTCGTCGTCGACGCCACCGTCTACGCCGACGCCGGGGCCACCGCGGTCGAGGAGCTGGGCTGCGCGCTGGCGGCCGGGGTCGCCTACCTGCGCGCGCTGACCGACGGCGGGCTGTCGGTCGACGAGGCGTGCGCCGCGCTCGAGTTCCGCTGGTCGGCCTCGGCCGACCAGTTCACGACCATCGCCGGGCTGCGCGCCGCCCGCCGGCTGTGGGACCGCGTCGGCGAGGTCAGCGGCGCCTCCGCCGACGCCCGGGCCATGCGCCAGCACGCGGTGACGTCGTCGGTGATGACGACGCGGCGCGACCCCTGGGTCAACATGCTGCGGACGACGGTGGCCTGCTTCGCCGCCGGCGTGGGCGGCGCCGACGTCGTCACCGTGCAGCCCTTCGACGCCGCCCTCGGCCTGCCCGACGCGTTCTCCCGCCGGATCGCCCGCAACACCCAGAGCCTGCTGGTCGAGGAGGCGTCGCTGGCCCGCGTGCTCGACCCGGCCGGCGGCTCCTGGTACGTCGAGTCGCTCACCGAGTCGCTGGCCCAGGCGGCGTGGGCGTGGTTCACCGAGATCGAGCGGGCCGGCGGGCTGGCGGCGGCGCTGTCGTCCGGGCTGGTCCGCGACCGCCTGGCGTCCGCGTGGGACGAGCGGTCGCGCCGGCTGGCGAAGCGCTCCGAGGCGATCACCGGCGTCAGCGAGTTCCCCCACCTGGCCGAGAAGCTTCCCGAGCGGCAGCCGGCCGCCGACCTGCACCCGACCGGTGGCCTGCCCCGCGTGCGGGCGGCGCAGGAGTACGAGCAGCTGCGCGACCGCGCCGACGCCGCCCCCACCCGGCCGCGCGTGTACCTCGCCACGATCGGCCCGGTGGCCCGGCACACCGCGCGGGCCACCTTCGCCGGCAACCTGTTCCAGGCCGGCGGCCTGGAGACCCCGGCCGGTGACGGCGCCTCCGGCCTCGCCGGGGCGGGGACGACCGTGGCCTGCATCTGCGGCACCGACGGCGACTACGCGGAGTCCGCGGCGGCCCTGGCCGCGGAGCTGCGCGCCGCCGGGGCCACCTCCGTCTGGCTCGCTGGCCGGCCGTCGCTGGGTGTGGACGGCGTCGACGGGTACGTGTACGCCGGGTGCGACGCACTCGACGTCCTCCGGACGGTGCACGACCAGGTGGGCCTCGATCGCGCAGAGGGCGACGACCAGCAGGTGGAGGTGCGGGCATGAGCGGGATCCCCGACTTCGGCAGCGTCGAGCTGGGCCGCCCCGCGGCCGGCGGCGGCGTGGCCGACTGGGCCAAGCGGTTCGAGGAGGTCACCGGCCACGGCGTCGAGGAGGCGACCTGGGAGACGCCGGAGGGCATCGCCGTCCCGCCGCTGGCCACCCCGGCCGACCTCGCCGGCCTGGACTTCCTGCACACCTACCCGGGCCTGCCGCCGTTCCTGCGCGGCCCCTACCCGACGATGTACACGACCCAGCCGTGGACGGTCCGCCAGTACGCGGGCTTCTCCACCGCCGCGGAGTCCAACGCGTTCTACCGGCGCAACCTCGCCGCCGGGCAGAAGGGCCTGTCGGTCGCGTTCGACCTGGCCACCCACCGCGGCTACGACTCCGACCACCCGCGCGTCGTCGGCGACGTCGGCATGGCCGGGGTGGCGATCGACTCGATCCTGGACATGCGGCAGCTCTTCGACGGCATCCCGCTGGACCGGATGACGGTGTCGATGACCATGAACGGCGCGGTGCTGCCGGTGCTGGCGCTCTACGTCCTCGCCGCGGAGGAGCAGGGGGTCGCCCCGAAGCAGCTGGCCGGGACCATCCAGAACGACATCCTCAAGGAGTTCATGGTCCGCAACACCTACATCTACCCGCCGAAGCCGTCGATGCAGATCGTCAGCGACATCTTCGCCTTCACCTCGCAGGAGATGCCGCGGTTCAACTCGATCTCCATCTCCGGCTACCACATGCAGGAGGCCGGGGCGACGGCCGACCTGGAGCTGGCGTACACGCTGGCCGACGGGGTGGAGTACGTGACGGCGGGCAAGGACGCCGGGCTCGACGTCGACGTGTTCGCGCCGCGGCTGAGCTTCTTCTGGGCGATCGGCATGAACTTCTTCATGGAGGTCGCGAAGCTGCGGGCGGCGCGGCTGCTGTGGGCCCGGCTGATGCGGGAGGCCGGTGCCCAGCAGGACAAGTCGCTGTCGCTGCGCACCCACTCGCAGACCTCGGGCTGGTCGCTGACCGCGCAGGACGTCTACAACAACGTCGTCCGCACCTGCCTGGAGGCCATGGCCGCCACCCAGGGGCACACCCAGTCGCTGCACACCAACGCCCTCGACGAGGCGCTCGCGCTGCCCAGCGACTTCTCCGCGCGCATCGCCCGCAACACCCAGCTGCTGCTGCAGCAGGAGTCGGGGACGACGCGGGTCATCGACCCGTGGGGCGGGTCGGCGTACGTGGAGAAGCTGACCTACGACCTGGCCCGCCGCGCCTGGGCGCACATCGAGGAGGTCGCCGAGCACGGCGGGATGGCACAGGCCATCGACGACGGCATCCCGAAGCTGCGCATCGAGGAGGCCGCCGCCCGCACCCAGGCGCGCATCGACTCCGGCCGCCAGCCGGTGATCGGCATCAACAAGTACCGGGTCGAGGCCGACGAGGCGATCGAGGTGCTGCGCGTCGACAACGCCGACGTGCTCGCGCAGCAGAAGGCCAAGCTGGAGGAGCTGCGCGCGTCGCGGGACGCCTCGACGCTGCAGGAGGCGCTGCGCCGGCTCACCGACGCCGCCCGCGCGGCGGCCGAGGGACGCCGCGACTCCTCGCTGGACGCGAACCTGCTCAAGCTCGCCGTCGACGCGGCGCGGGCCAAGGCCACCGTCGGGGAGATCTCCGACGCGCTCGAGCAGGTCTACGGGCGGCACTCGGGGCAGGTGCGCACCATCTCCGGGGTGTACCGCGAGGAGGCCGGCCGCTCGGGCCCGCTGGAGGAGACCCGCCGCATGACCGAGGCCTTCGAGGAGGCCGAGGGACGCCGGCCGCGCATCCTGGTCGCCAAGATGGGTCAGGACGGCCACGACCGCGGGCAGAAGGTCATCGCCACCGCGTTCGCCGACCTCGGCTTCGACGTCGACGTCGGCCCGCTGTTCCAGACGCCGGAGGAGGTCGCCCGGCAGGCGGTGGAGGCCGACGTGCACGTCGTCGGGGTCTCGTCGCTGGCGGCGGGCCACCTGACGCTGGTGCCGGCGCTGCGGGACGCGCTTGCCGAGCTCGGCGCCGACGACGTGCTCGTCGTGGTGGGCGGCGTGATCCCGCCCGACGACGTGCCGACGCTGAGGGAGATGGGCGCCGCCGCGGTGTTCCCGCCCGGCACGGTCATCGCCGAGGCGGCGCAGGAGCTGCTGACGACGCTGTCCTCGCGCCTGGGTCACTGACGGCATGGGTCACTGACGGCATGGGTCACTGACGGCATGGGCCACTGATGCCGGGTCCGGACGTCCCGGCGCTCGTCGAGGGGGTCCTGGGCGGCGATCGCCGGGCGCTGGCCCGCGCGATCACGCTGGTCGAGTCGCGCCGCGCCGACCACCGCGAGCGCGCCCAGGAGCTGCTGGTCGAGCTGCTGCCGCACGCCGGGAACGCCCGCCGGGTCGGCATCTCCGGCGTGCCCGGCGTGGGCAAGTCGACGTTCATCGACCAACTCGGCGTCGACCTCACCGCGGCCGGGCACCGCGTCGCCGTCCTCGCCGTCGACCCGTCGTCGGCGCGCTCGGGCGGGTCGATCCTCGGCGACAAGACCCGCATGGCGCGGCTGGCGGTCGACCGCAACGCCTTCATCCGGCCGGCGCCGACCGCCGGGACGCTGGGCGGGGTGGCGCAGGCGACGCGCGAGTCGATGGTCGTCGTGGAGGCGGCCGGGCACGACGTCGTGCTGGTCGAGACCGTCGGCGTCGGGCAGTCGGAGGTGACCGTCGCGGAGATGGTCGACTCCTTCCTGTTCCTCACGCTCGCGCGCACCGGCGACCAGCTGCAGGGGATCAAGCGCGGGATCCTCGAGATCGCCGACGTCATCGCCGTCAACAAGGCCGACGGGCCGGCCGCCGGCGACGCGCGCAAGGCCGCCCGCGAGCTGGCCGGCGCGATCCGGATGCTGCGCGGCCCCACCCCCGGCGGCTGGGACGTGCCGGTGCTGACCTGCGCCGGGCTGACCGGCGACGGGCTGGCCGAGGTGTGGGCCAAGCTGGTCGAGCACCAGGACCGGTCCCGCGCCTCGGGGGCGTTCGACGAGCGGCGCCGCGGGCAGCAGGTGCGCTGGACCTGGCAGCTGGTGCGCGACGGGCTCGAGCACCGGCTGCGCGCCCACCCCGGCGTCCGGTCGTCGGCGCCGGAGCTGGAGGAGGCCGTCCTGGCCGGGGAGCTGACCCCCGCGCTGGCCGCCCGCCGGCTGCTCGAGACCTTCCTCGCCGACCCCCGGGACAGCACGGGTCGCCGTCCCGGCGGCTAGCGGATCTGCACCGCTACCTGCTGGCCCCGGCTGTTGTAGGCGATGTAGTCGAACCGGACACCGGTGTGCTCGACGTACTCCGTGAACGCCCGGTGCTCGTGCTGTTCCCACCCGGGATAGTTCAGGTACTCGTCGAACAGCAGCACCGTGCCCGGCCGGATGCGGTTCGCCAAGGCGGTCAGGACCGTCGCGGTGGAGGAGTACAGGTCGGCGTCGAGGTGCAGGAGCGCCGCTGGCTGGTCGTTGCCCTCGAGGAAGGGAGGCAGCGTCTCCTCGAACCAGCCGACGTGCAGCTCGGCGTCGCCGACGGAGGGCAACGTGCTCAGGGCGAAGGTCCCCCGGGGGTGACTGGGACGCCAGTCCTCGGGCAGCCCCTGGAACGAGTCGAAGCCGTGAGCGCCGGAGCGGGCGCGGGCGATCCGCCGCAACGTCGATCCCGAGTGCACGCCGAACTCGGCCACCAGGCCGGTCGGCGGAGCGGCCGCCAGCGCGTGGTCGAGGACCGCGAACGGGGTCCGGAACACGCGCGCCAGCGGCATCGACGTGGCCACGAGTTCGGCGCTGGTGCGGAACGCGTGCCGACCGGCTGCCCGCTCCAGGTCCCAGGGCTGGTTGAGCACCTTCAGGACCGCCTGTCGCACGGACGGCGGGACACGCGCGCGCAGTCGTGTCGCCAGGGACGCGGACGGCACCTGCCGAGGTGGTGCGACTCCGGCGTTCCGGGCCTCGGTGTTCATGGCCAGGAACGTATCCGGCCGACACCGCCCGGTCTCCCCGGGTGGCGTCCCCGGGTCCTGCCGTGGGCAGCGGTGAGCCAGACGCTAGGCCCCCGTGGAGCGGCACTCGCGGGCGCGCAGCTCCGCGAGGTAGTCGGCCGGGGCGCCGGCGGCCTCCGCGGCGTCGGCGATCGCGCCCAGGTGGCGGGCCGAGGGCAGCCCGCCCTCGAAGGCGTCCAGCGCGTAGACGTAGGCGACGACGTCGCCGCCGAGGGTGTGCACCCCCAGGTTGAGCTTGCGGTACAGGCCGGAGTCGGCGCCCTCCCAGGCGTCGAGGGCCTGCTCGTCGGCGGGCGTGAGGTCGTAGAGCGCGACGAACACGCCGGGGGAGTCGTCGTCGGTGGGGACCAGGGTGGCCAGCGCGCCCTCCCAGCCGTACTCCTCCGCGCCGAAGGTCAGCCGCCAGCCGCGCACCCAGCCGGTGCCCACGTGCGGGGAGGACGGGCAGCGGCGCTGCATCTGGTCGGGGTCCATGTTGGACCCGTAGGCGGCGTAGAGACCCATCGCCGACCGAGCCTACGGGCCGGTGTGGCCCGCGCGACCCGTGAGTTGCCCGACTCCGGCGCCGACGGCTGGGAGGATGAGGGGCACAGCACGACCCCCTGACGCAGGAGAGCGCCATGACCCGCATCGTCATCATCGGTGGCGGCCCGGCCGGCTACGAGGCCGCGCTGGTGGCCGCCTCGCTCGGTGCGGAGGTCACCGTCGTCGAACGCGACGGACTCGGCGGGGCCAGCGTCCTCACCGACTGCGTCCCGTCGAAGACCCTCATCGCCGCCGCCGGGACGATGACCTCGGTCCGCGACTCCAGCGTCCTGGGGCTGCGCGGCACCGACCTGCGCACGGTCGGGCTGGACCTGGCCACCGTCAACCACCGGGTCAAGGGCCTCGCGGTCGCCCAGTCCGCCGACATCCACGCCCGGCTGACCGCCGAGGGCGTGCGCCTCGTCGCCGGTCAGGGCCGGCTCGCCGACGACGTCCGCGGCCTGGTCCAGCACCGCGTCGAGGTGCTCGACGCCGACGGTGGGGTCGCCGAGACCCTCGAGTGCGACGTCGTCCTCATCGCCACCGGCGCCGACCCGCGCGTGCTGCCCGGGGCCGAGCCCGACGGCGAGCGGATCCTCGACTGGCGCGACGTGTACGACCTCGAGGAGATGCCCGAGCACCTCGTCGTCGTCGGCTCGGGCGTCACCGGCGCGGAGTTCGCCTCCGGCTACCTCGAGGCCGGCGTGCCGGTCACCCTGGTCTCCTCCCGCGACCAGGTGCTGCCCGGGGAGGACGCCGACGCCGCCGAGGTGCTCGAGGAGGTCTTCCAGGCCCGCGGCGGGCGGATCGCCGAGCGGGGCCGTGCGGCGGCCGTCACCCGCACCGAGAAGGGCGTGCTCGTCGAGCTCACCGACGGGCGCACGGTCGAGGGCTCGCACGCGCTGATGACCGTGGGCACCGTGCCCAACACCGCCGGGCTCAACCTCGAGGCCTGCGGGGTCGAGCTGCGCGAGTCCGGCCACGTCGTCGTCGACCGGGTCTCGCGCACCAACGTGCCGGGCGTCTACGCCGCCGGCGACGTCACCGGCGTCTTCCAGCTCGCGAGCGTGGCGGCCATGCAGGGCCGCATCGCCATGTGGCACGCCCTCGGCGAGGCCGTGCAGCCGATCCGCCTGAAGACCGTGGCGGCCAACGTCTTCACCCACCCGGAGATCGCGACCGTCGGCGTGCAGGAGAAGACGCTGCCCGAGGGCCACGACCTCGACGTCGTCCGGCTGCCGCTGGCCACCAACGCGCGGGCCAAGATGAGCGACCTGCACGCCGGGTTCGTCAAGCTGTTCGCCCGCAAGGCCACCGGCGTCGTCGTCGGCGGGGTGGTCGTGGCGCCGGGGGCCAGCGAGCTGATCCTGCCGATCGCGCTGGCGGTGACCAAGGGCCTGACCGTCAGCGACCTGGCGCAGACCTTCGCGATCTACCCGTCGCTGTCGGGCTCGATCACCGAGGCCGGCCGGCGACTGATGGGGGCCGACGCGCTCGCGTGACGGGTGGGACGCCCGGGACGGGGCGGGCGGGTCCGGTGTGACGGACGGGTCCCCGATGGTGCGCACGGGACGCCGGCCCGCCGATGTCGGGGGAGATGTCAGCGCCCCGAGTCCCCGCCCGCCTGTCGCGGTCCCTGGCCGTCGCCGGTGCCGTGCTCGCGCTCTGCGCCGGCCCGCTCGCGTCGTCGGCGCTGGCCGACGAGACCACCGGCGAGACGTTCACCGGCCAGCTCGTCCAGGTGTGGCCGGAGACCTCGATCGAGGGCCAGCACGCCGGTGAGTCGCACGAGGAGCCGCTGACCCTCGTCGAGGGAGAGGACGGCACCTCGGTGCGCGTCCCCGCCGACGACGTCGAGGGCATCGAGCCCGGCGCGACCGTCGCGGTGACCGTCGGCGGCACCCAGACCGACCAGGCCGCCGTCGAGGACGGCTACGAGCCGGCCCGCGAGGTGCTCGGCACCGAGGTCGTCCAGCCCGCCCCGACGGCCGCCCCCGTGCCGGCCGGCTCGGTCACCAACCAGGTCACCGTCGTCATGGTGGTCCCGCAGGGCGGCACGCCCGACGGCACGGCGCTGTCGTCGGTCGTCTCGGCCGTCAACGACCCCGTCGCGCGGTTCTGGTCCGAGCAGACCGGCGGCGCGGTCACCGTCGGGGTCACCGAGGCCCACGACTGGATCCGCACCACCGCCGGCTGCACCGACCCCACCGCGCTGTGGGACGAGGCCGCCGCCCGCGTCGGCTTCCGGCCCGGCCCCGGCCGGCACCTGATGCTCTACGTCAGCAGCCAGCCGCAGGACCTGCCCGGCTGCTCCTACGCCCTCGGCCAGGTCGGCTCCGGGACGACGGCCGGCGGCCGCCTCTACGTCCGCGACGACCTGCCCGCCGTCATCGCCCACGAGCTGGGCCACAACTTCGGGCTCGGCCACTCCAGCGGGCTGCAGTGCGACGGCACGACCGAGGACACGAGCGGGGACGCCGACTGCCGCACCGCCGCCTACCGCGACTTCTACGACGTCATGGGCGTCTCGTGGGACCGCGTCGGCAGCCTGACCGCCGCCCAGGCCGCGCGCCTCGGGGTCCTGCCGGCCGCCGCGACACGGACCGTGCCCGCGGGCACCGGCACCCAGACGGTCACCCTCACCCCGCTCGGCAGCAGCAGCGGCACCCGCGCGGCGCGGCTGACCGACGCCGAGGGCACCGACTACTGGCTCGAGTACCGCGCCGCCGTCGGCCGGGACGCCTGGCTGGCCTCGGACAACCGCTACGGGCTCGACAGCGGCGTCCTGCTGCACCGCGGCGGTGCGCTGCCCGACACCTCGCTGCTGCTCGACGGCACGCCGTCGCCCGCGGCCGGCTGGGACGGCGACCTGCAGGCCGCCCTGCGGCCCGGCGTCCCGGTGACGGTCGCCGGCGGGGAGCTGACCGTCACGGTCGACGCCGTCACCCCCGAGGGCGCGACGGTCACCGTGGTCAGCGGCGCCGCGGTCGCCGGCACCGCCCCGACGCCGGCCGGCCCGGCGCCCTCGGTGCTCCCGGGCGCGCCGGCCCGCGCCGGCGTCCCCACGGCCTCGGCCCCGGTGCCGGCGGCCGCCCCGTCGCCGGCCGCGGACACCGCGCAGCCGCCGGCGCCCGCGCCCGCGGCGCCGTCCGTCACGGTCGCGACCGAGGTCCCCGCTCCCGTCGCCGCGCCGGTCGCGGCCGCCGCCACGGCCCCCGCGAGCCCCGGTTGGACCACCCCGGCGCTGGCCGCGGGCGGCCTGCTCGGCGTCGGCGGGACGGCGCTGGCCGCCCGCCGGTTGCCCCTGCTGCGCCGCCGCCCCTGACGCCCGGACGGGTGCAGCCGCGGCCTCCGGGGTCCAGTCCGGCGCCGGGCCCGCCGATGAGGAGATCGGTACCCCCCGACCTGGAGAGACCCGTGCCCCTCGCCGTCCGTCCGCGGTCCCCGCGGCTGCTCGCCCTCGCGGCCGCCACCGCGGTCCTGACCCCGGTGCTGCTCGCCGGTCCGGCCGCGGCGGAGGACCCGGCGCCGGAGGGGGTCGCCGGCGACGTCGTCGTCGGCGAGCTGGTCCAGGCCTTCGCCGACCCCGAGCACGCCGGACCGACTGCCGGCGCGGGCGCCGAGGACACCCTCCTGAGCTGGATCGACCCCGAGGACGGCGCGTCGGTGCGCGTCCCCACCGAGGACGTCGCCGATCTCGAGGTGGGGGCCACCGTCGAGGTCACCGTGGGTGCCGCGGTGCGCGACGAGGGGGTCGTCGAGCAGGGGCTGGCCCCCGCCCGCGACGTCCTCGACGCCCAGGTGGTCGCCCCCGCCGGGACGGCGCAGGCCACCGCCCCGACGACCGACGCCGTCACCGTGGTGATGGTCCAGCCCGGTGGTGCGCCACGGGACGGCACCACGCTCGCCGACGTCGTGGCCGCGGTGGACGGGCCGGTCCGCCGGTTCTGGAACGAGCAGACCGACGGCGCGGTCACCGTCGCGGTGACCGGCCGGCGCGACTGGATCCCCACGACCGCCGACTGCCGCACCCCCTTCGCCCTCTGGGACGAGGTGGCCGCGGCCGTGGGCTGGGCCGGCGGCCCGGGCGAGCACCTGCTGCTCTACGTCCCGGCCCACACGCCCTCCTGCGCCTACGGTCTGGGCACGATCGGCTCGGGGACGGGTGCCGGCGGCCTGCTCTACGTGCAGGACACCAGGGCCTCGGTCATCGCCCACGAGCTCGGGCACAACTTCGGGCTCGGCCACTCGTCGTCCCTGCAGTGCGACGGCTCGCCGGAGGCGACGCCGTGTCGGACGGTGGAGTACCGGGACCCGTACGACGTCATGGGCGTCTCCTGGGACCAGGTGGGCTCGCTCAACGCCCCGCAGGCCGCCCGGCTGGGCTCCCTGCCGCCGTCGGCGCAGCAGGTGGTCCCCGCCTCGGGGAGCGGCGGTACCTACACCCTCGCTCCCCTCGGCGCCCGCAGCGGGGTGCGGGTCCTGGCGCTGACGGCCGGCAGCACCCGGTACTGGGTCGAGTACCGGGCCGCGGTGGGCCGTGACGGCTGGCTGTCCGATCCCGTCCTCAGCGCCGGGCTGGAGGCCGGGGTGCTCGTGCGCGTCGACGGGCCGGGGCCCACGAGCAGCACGTCGCTGTTGCTCGACGGCACCCCGACGATCCAGGCGGACTGGGAGTCCGACGAGCGGTCCGTGCTGCCGGCCGGGAGCCCCGTCCCGCTCGGCGGCGTCTTCTCCCTCAGCGTCACGAGCACGTCCGCGTCAGGGGCGACGGTCACGGTGCAGACGTCGCCGGGCGGTCCGGTCGCCGAGTCCGCGATCGCTGCGGCCTACCGGCGGCTGGGTGGATCGAGCAGCTGGCTCGGGTCCCCGGTCATCGGCGAACAGTGCGGCCTGCGCGACGGCGGCTGTCGGCAGCACTTCCAGAACGGCTCCCTGTACTGGTCGCCGGGGACGGGCGCGCAGCCGGTGAACGGGGCCATCCGGGCCCGGTGGGGACAGCTGGGCTGGGAGAACGGCTGGCTGGGTTATCCGGTGACGGGGGAGGTGTGTGGGCTGCGCAGCGGTGGGTGCTACCAGCACTTCCAGAACGGCTCGGTGTACTGGTCGCCGGCCACCGGCGCGCAGCCGGTGAACGGGGCCATCCGGGCCCGGTGGGGGCAGCTGGGCTGGGAGAACGGCTGGCTGGGTTATCCGGTGACGGGGGAGGTGTGCGGGCTGCGCAGCGGTGGGTGCTACCAGCACTTCCAGAACGGCTCGGTGTACTGGTCGCCGGCCACCGGCGCGCAGCCGGTGAACGGGGCCATCCGGGCCCGGTGGGGGCAGCTGGGCTGGGAGAACGGCTGGCTGGGTTATCCGGTGACGGGGGAGGTGTGCGGGCTGCGCAGCGGTGGGTGCTACCAGCACTTCCAGAACGGCTCGGTGTACTGGTCGCCGGGGACGGGCGCGCAGCCGGTGAACGGGGCCATCCGGGCCCGGTGGGGGCAGCTGGGCTGGGAGAACGGCTGGCTGGGTTATCCGGTGACGGGGGAGGTGTGCGGGCTGCGCAGCGGTGGGTGCTACCAGCACTTCCAGAACGGCTCGGTGTACTGGTCGCCGGCCACCGGCGCGCAGCCGGTGAACGGGGCCATCCGGGCCCGGTGGGGGCAGCTGGGCTGGGAGAACGGCTATCTCGGCTACCCGGTGGCCGAGCCGGTCACGCTGTCGAACGGCGACGTCTCCCAGCGCTTCCAGGGCGGCGGCCTGTACTGGTCGGCGAGGACCGGGCAGGTCCGCGGCTCCTGACCGCACCGCCCGGATGGCACGCGGGGCCCGTCACCACGCGGTGACGGGCCCCGACGCCTGCCGCTGTCCGCCCGGCGTCGGCGGCTGTCTACTCGGCGTCGGCGGCTGTCTACTCGGCGTCGGTGATGGTGCAGATGACCGCGCCGCTGGTGACGCTCGCGCCCACCCCGGCCGACAGGCCGGTCACGGTGCCCGCCTTGTGCGCCGCGATCGGCTGCTCCATCTTCATCGCCTCGAGGACGACGACGAGGTCGCCGGCCTCGACCAGTGCGCCCTCCTCGACGGCGACCTTGACGATCGTGCCCTGCATGGGCGAGGTGAGGGAGTCGCCGGAGGCGCCCGACCCGCCGTGCCCGGAGCCCCGCTTGCGCGGCCTGGCGCCCCCGGCGGCGGCCGGCGCACCCCCGCCGGCGGCCAGGCCGGCGGGCAGGGACACCTCGAGCCGGCGGCCGCCCACCTCGACGACGACGGTCTGCCGCGGCTCGTCCTCGCCCTGCTCGACCGGGGCCGCGGCGTACGGCGGCACCTGGTTGTCCCACTCGGTCTCGATCCAGCGGGTGTGCACCGTGAACGGCTCGGTGGTGAACGCCTCGTCGCGCACCACGGCGCGGTGGAACGGGATCACCGTCGGCATCCCCTCGACCACGAGCTCGTCGAGCGCGCGGCGGGCCCGCTGCAGGGCCTCGGTGCGGCTGGCGCCGGTGACGATGAGCTTGGCCAGCATCGAGTCGAACGCGCCGGCCACCTCGCCGCCGGTCTCGACGCCGGAGTCCCACCGCACGCCGGGGCCCTGCGGGATCTCCAGGCGGGTCACCGGGCCGGGGGCGGGCATGAAGTTGCGGCCGGCGTCCTCGGCGTTGATGCGGAACTCGATGCTGTGCCCGCGCGGGGTCGGGTCCTCGGTGACCTCCAGCGGCAGGCCGTCGGCGATGCGGAACTGCTGGCGGACCAGGTCCAGGCCACTGGTCTCCTCGCTGACCGGGTGCTCGACCTGCAGGCGGGTGTTGACCTCCAGGAAGGAGATCGACCCGTCGGTGCCGACGAGGTACTCGACGGTGCCGGCACCGTGGTAGCCGGCCTCCCGGCAGATGGCCTTGGCCGACTCGTGGATGCGCGCCCGCTGCTCGTCGGTGAGGAAGGGTGCGGGGGCCTCCTCGACCAGCTTCTGGTTGCGCCGCTGCAACGAGCAGTCGCGGGTGCCGACGACGATGACGTTGCCGTGGGTGTCGGCCAGGACCTGCGCCTCGACGTGGCGCGGCTTGTCGAGGAACCGCTCGACGAAGCACTCGCCGCGGCCGAAGGCGGACACGGCCTCCCGGACGGCGGAGTCGAACAGCTCGGGGATCTCCTCGATGGTGCGGGCCACCTTCAGGCCGCGCCCACCACCGCCGAACGCGGCCTTGATGGCCACCGGCAGGCCGTGCTCCTCGGCGAAGGCGACCACCTCGTCGGCGCCGCCCACCGGGTCCTTGGTGCCGGGCACGAGGGGAGCGCCGGCGCGGGTGGCGATGTGCCGCGCGGCCACCTTGTCGCCGAGGTCGAGGATCGCCTGCGGTGAGGGGCCGATCCAGGTGAGCCCGGCGTCGATGACGGCCTGGGCGAAGCCGGCGTTCTCCGACAGGAACCCGTAGCCGGGGTGGACCGCGTCGGCGCCGGAACGCCGCGCGGCGTCGATGACCTTGTCGATCACCAGGTAGGAGTTCCCCGGCGTCGTCCCGCCGAGGGCGAAGGCCTCGTCGGCCACCCGCACGTGCAGGGCGTCGCGGTCGGGCTCGGCGTAGACCGCGACGCTGGTGAGCCCGGCGTCCTTGCACGCGCGCGCCACGCGGACCGCGATCTCCCCGCGGTTGGCGATCAGGACCTTCTGCACCGGCGCTCTCCCTCGAAGACGAACCGGTCGGACTCTAGCCAGCGGAGGGCCGACCGCTCCCGGCAGGTCCGGTCCCCGGAACGCCCGGGAGGAGGCGTCCGCGCCGGCGCGTCACCGGCTCGGCGCGCCCAGCGGGAGCGATGCCGCCGGCCGGGACCCGTGCACCGGGTGGGCCTCCACGCGGGGCCGGCGCTGCGCGGCCTCGGCGGCCCGGTGTGCGCCACCGGACCTCGCCCGCGCGGACGGGACCTGCGGCTGGGCGGGCACGGCCGGGCGCGCGGGCGGCGGCCACGCGCCCTCCCGCTGCGCCGTCAGCACGAGCCGCTGGGTGGCGAGCGGCACGGGGGCCGGCACGGCCGGCTGCCCGACCGCGTGCTGGCGAGCCGGGGCGGGCCCGGTCCGGCGGGACGTCCGGTCGCGGACCCACGCGTTGATCGGGACCTCGACCCAGCGGTGGAAGAGCGAGCCCGCGACCGCGGCGACGGCCACGCTCAGGGGCAGCAGCACGTCGGCCACCGGCAGGGCCGGCAGCCGGCTCAGCAGCGCGCCGAGGAAGCCGAACACCGACATGTGCACCAGGTACAGCGAGTAGGAGCTGTCGCCCAGGTGCCGGGCGAGCCGTCCGGCGCGGGAGATCCCCTCCGACCGTCCCAACGGCAGGAGAGCGAGGAAGACGAACAGGACCGGGATCCCCCAGACGAGCACGCGCAGCGTGCTGCCGGAGCCGTCGAGCACCGTCCCTGCCTCAGACGCGCCCCCGTAGCCGACCACGACCTCCGCGACGAGGACGCCGCCGGCGATGGCGCCCAGGGCCCACCAGACCGGGCGGACCCGCTCGAGCAGGCCGCGGTCCCAGAGCCAGTAGGCGAGGATCCCGAAGGCGAACTCGATCATGATCGGGTTGGTCACCCAGCGGAGCAGGAAGGCCGAGGGGGCGAGCACCGCGCCCACGGCGACCAGCCCGGTGAGGGCCGGGACGAGCAGCCACGCCCGTCGCGCCTGGCCGCCGAGGACCAGCGCCGCGACGCCCAGGTAGAAGGTGAACTCGAAGGACAGCGTCCAGCCCACGTCGAGCACGGGGAGGGTGTAGGCGACCTGGTCCACGACGGGCACGAACAGCGTCGCGTTGGCCGCCGCCTGCCAGGGCAGCGGGTACGGCTGGCCGACGAAGGTGTGCAGGCAGATGAGCAGCGCGCAGGCCACGAGGAAGGGCGGCGCGACGCGCAGCCACCGCAGGACGAGGAAGCGGCGTGCGTCCCGGGCCCCCGACATCCGAGCCACCGAGAGGGCCATGACGAACCCGCTGATGACGAAGAAGAGGTCCACGCCGATGGCCCCGGAGTTGCCCAGGTGGCCCAGGCCGGCGATCCGGGACGGCCCCAGGTGCGGCTGCGACTCGACGAGGTCCACGCCGTGGGCGCACACCACCGCGAGCGCTGCCACCCCACGCATCACCCGGATGCTCTCGAGACGGCGGGGACCCGCCTTCAGCTCCTGGTGAGCAGTCCTTGACTCCACGGCCGGAACAGTAATGACACCGTTACGTTGAGCAATGACGGTGCGCGGCGTGTTCGGCGGCGACCTGTTGGCGGCTTGTGACCAACTCCGTGGGAGGCGTTGTGGACGCGCGGGCGGCGCTCGGCCCGCTCAGCGCCGCCAGAGGTCGGTGACCGCGAGGCCGCGCCGGCCCAACTGCTCGCGCAGCGCCGCCAGGGACAGCCCGACGACGGCCGCCGGGTCGCCCTCGACCCGGCGCACGAAGGGGGCGCCGAGGCCGTCGAGGGTGAAGGCGCCGGCCACCGCCAGCGGCTCGCCCGTGGAGACGTAGGCCTCGACCTCGGCGGCGCTCGGGCTGGCGAAGTGCACCACGGTCGAGGTCACGACGACGTCGCGCGCCTGGACGGCGCCGTCGCGCACGTCGAACAGCGCCTGACCGGTGTGCAGCACCCCGGCGCGGCCCGACATCCGCCGCCAGCGCTCGCGCGCCTCGGCGGCGTCGGCCGGCTTGCCCATGGCCTGCCCGCGGAACTCCAGCAGCGAGTCGGCGCCGACGACCAGGGCGTCGGTCTCGCGGCCGGCCACGGCGCTCGCCTTGGCCGCGGCCAGCAGCGCCACGCGCTCGGCCACCCGCGGTGCCCGCACCGCCGACTCGTCCACGTCGCTCACCACGACCTCTGGGGTCAGGCCGGCCTGGCGCAGCAGCGCCAGCCGGGCCGGCGAGGCCGACGCCAGCACGAGCCGGCGGTCGACGCTCACGCCGGCCTCCCGGAGGCGCGCCAGCCGCCGGGCCCTGGCTGCAGCGGCCGGCGGTGGGCGTCGGCGTGCGAGGCCCACGCGCCGACCGGCACCGGACGGCGACGCGGCCGGCGCCGCGACAGCGCGGCCACGACGACGGTCAGCGCGGCGAGCTCCTCGTCGGTCGGCTCGCCCGTGACGACCCGCAGCAGCGGTGGCGTCCCAGGTGACGGCTCCTGGCCGCGAGGAGCGGGGCCCGGAGGGTCGCCGACGAGCGGCCGAGTGGGCTCCGCGCGGGCCGGGGACTCCTCGTGGCCGCGGTGTCGTCCGGAGGACGACGGTGTCATCGTCACAGCGGGATGTTCCCGTGCTTCTTGGGCGGCAGCGTCTGGCGCTTGTTGGCCAGCAGGCGCAACCCCTTGGTGATCTCGACGCGGGTCTCCGACGGGCGGATCACCTGGTCGACGTAGCCGCGGTCGGCGGCGATGTAGGGCGACAGGAGCGCGTCCTCGTACTCGGTGATCAGCTCGGCGCGGCGGGCCTCGGCGTCGTCGGCGTCGGCGAGCTCGCGCCGGTAGAGGATGTTCACCGCGCCCTGGGCGCCCATGACGGCGATCTGCGCCGTCGGCCAGGCGAGGTTGAGGTCGGCGCCGAGGTGCTTGGACCCCATGACGTCGTAGGCGCCGCCGTAGGCCTTGCGGGTGATCACGGTGATCTTCGGGACGGTCGCCTCGGCGTAGGCGTAGATCAGCTTCGCGCCGCGGCGGATGATCCCCTCCCACTCCTGGGAGGTGCCGGGCAGGAAGCCGGGGACGTCGACGAAGGTCAGCACCGGGACGTTGAAGGCGTCGCAGGTGCGCACGAAGCGGGCCGCCTTCTCGCTGGCGTCGATGTCGAGTGTGCCGGCGAACTGGGTGGGCTGGTTGGCCACGACGCCGACCGGCCGCCCCTCGACCCGGCCGAAGCCGACGACGATGTTGGGCGCGAACAGCGGCTGCACCTCGAGGAACTCGCCGTCGTCGAGCACGTGCTCGATGACGGTGTGCATGTCGTAGGGGGTGTTGGCCGAGTCCGGGACGAACGTGTCGAGCTCGCGGTCGTCGTCGGTGACGCCGTCGGTCGTGGTGTCGGCCGGGGCGACCTCGAGAGCCGGCAGCGGGTCGAGGTTGTTGCTCGGCAGGTAGGACAGCAGCGCCTTGACGTAGTCGAGCGCGTCGGCCTCGTCCTCGGCCAGGTAGTGCGCGACGCCGGACTTGGTGTTGTGCGTGCGGGCGCCGCCGAGCTCCTCCAGGCTGACGTCCTCGCCGGTCACGGTCTTCACGACGTCGGGGCCGGTGATGAACATCTGGCTGGTCCGGTCGACCATCACGACGAAGTCGGTGAGCGCGGGGGAGTAGACGTGGCCGCCGGCCGCGGCGCCCATGACCAGCGAGATCTGCGGGATCACGCCCGAGGCGTGCACGTTGCGGCGGAAGATCTCGCCGTAGAGGCCGAGGGAGACCACGCCCTCCTGGATCCGCGCGCCGCCGCCCTCGTTGATGCCGATGATCGGGCAGCCGTTGCGCACGGCCAGGTCCAGGACCTTGACGATCTTCTCGCCGTAGACCTCGCCGAGGCTGCCGCCGAAGACCGTGACGTCCTGGGAGAAGACGCACACCGGGCGCCCGTCGACGGTGCCGTACCCGGTGACCACGCCGTCGCCGAAGGGCCGCTTGGACTCCATGCCGAAGTTGCTGGAGCGGTGGCGGGCGAACTCGTCGAGCTCGGTGAACGAGCCCGGGTCCAGCAGCGCCTCGATCCGCTCGCGGGCGGTCATCTTCCCGGCGGCGTGCTGCTTGTCCACCGCCCGCTCGGAGCCCGCGTGCGTGGCCTCCTGGACCCGCCGCTCGAAGTCCGCCAGCTTGCCGGCGGTCGTGTGGACGTCGACGTCGCCGGACGGGGTCTCCCCGGCGCTCTCCAGTTCAGCCGCACTCACGGGTTCTCCTCGCTGGCGCTCGTCGGCCCGGCTCGTGCGGGCACTGCTCTGCTGCCCGTGCCCTCGCGGGCCCGGTCACCGGCCGTAGCGTAGGGGAGTGACCGACGCGTCCTCCGCCCGCTGGTCGGAGCTCGACCGCCCGCCGCTGGACGGCCCCGCGCTGCAGGCGGCGCTCACCCGCGACAGCCGGCTGTGGCGCGCGCTCGAGGTCGTCGAGGAGGTCGGCTCCACCAACGCCGTCCTCGCCGAGCGGGCCGCCGACGAGGAGGGGACCGAGGGCGTCGTCCTCGTCGCCGAGCACCAGGCCGCCGGGCGCGGCCGGCTGGCCCGCACCTGGACCTCCCCGCCGCGGGCGGGGCTGACCGTGTCGGTGCTGCTGCGCCCGGACGTCCCCGCCGCCCGCCGCGGCTGGCTGCCCCTGCTCGCCGGCATCGCGCTGGGCGAGGCCGTGGGGGAGGTCACGGGCGTGCGCACCTCGCTCAAGTGGCCCAACGACCTGCTGGCCGCCGACGGCGCCAAGCTCGCCGGCATCCTGGCCGAGGTGAGCGGCACCGCGGTCGTCGTCGGCACCGGGCTCAACGTGTCCACCCGCGCCGGGGAGCTCCCGCCGACCGGGACCTCGCTGGCGCAGGTGACCGGCGCGGAGGTCGACCGGGCGCCGGTGCTGCTGGCCTACCTGCGGGCGCTCGAGCGGCGCTACCTCGCCTGGACCGCCGCGCTCGGCGACCCCGTGGCCACGGGCCTGGCCGGCGACTACCTCGCCTGGTGCTCCACCGTCGGCGCGGAGGTCGCCGTCAGCCTGCCCGACGGCTCGACGCTGTCGGGCACGGCCACCTCCGTCGACTGGGACGGCCGGCTGGTCGTCCGCACCGGCGCCGGCACCGTCGAGCTCGCCAGCGGCGACGTCCAGCACGTGCGAACACGCCCGCGCGGAGCCTGACCGGCGGCCCGCCCTCGGTCATCCTGGCGGGGTGCCCTACCCCGACAAGCTCCTCGTCGACGACGAGGAGGTCGTCGTCCACCTGCACCCGCACTGGACGACGCTGTTCTGGCCGGTCGTCCGGTCCCTCGTCGTCGTCGGCGCGGGCTCCTACCTGGCCGCGCTGGTCCCGCCCGGCCCCCAACAGGGCGCACTGCGCCTCACGCTGCTCGCCGTCGCGCTGGGCGCCCTGGCGGTCCTCGTCGCCGGGCCGCTGCTGCGCTGGCGCACGACCCACCACGTGCTCACCACGCGCCGGCTGCTCTCCCGCGAGGGGGTCCGCTCTCGCCGCGGGCGCGACGTCGCGCTGTCGCGCGTCACCGACGTCTCCTTCCGGCAGACGCTGCGGCAGCGGCTCACCCGCTCCGGGACGCTGACCGTCGAGTCGGTCGGCGACGGCGGTGCCCTCGTCCTCGAGCGGGTGCCCGACGTCGAGGGGACCGCGGCGCTGCTGCACCACCTGATCGAGGAGGACGACGAGCGGCGGGCGCACGAGGCCGGCCGGTCCGCCGACCCGTACGAGGCCGACCCGTACGACGCCGACCCGTACGACGCCGACCCGCACGACGGCTGGGCCTCCGGCTGGCACCGGGCGCCGGGGCACTCCACCTCCCCGTACTGACCGGGCCGGTGAGGCAGGGTGTGACCGATCGGTCACGGCGAGCCTGGCCGGTTCTGTCGGCCCCCCGACCTACCTTGCGCACCCATGCGGCTGCTGCACACCTCCGACTGGCACATCGGGCGGTCGCTGCACGGTGCCGACCTGCTCGCCGAGCAGGAGGCGGTGCTGTCGGGGCTGGCCGGCGTCGTCACCGCCGAGGGCGTGGACGCCGTCGTCGTCGCCGGTGACGTCTACGACCGGGCGGTCCCGTCGGCCGACGCCCAGGCAGTCCTCGACCGCGTCGTCGAGCGGCTGCTCGGCGCCGGGGCCACTGTCGTCCTCACCCCGGGCAACCACGACTCCGCCCGCCGGCTGGGCACCTTCTCCGGGCTGCTGACCAAGGCCGGCCTGCACGTGCGCGCCGCCACCTCCCGGCTCGACGAGCCCGTGCTGCTCGCCGACGCGCACGGCGAGGTCGCCGTCTACGGGCTGCCCTACCTGGAGCCGGAGATCGCCCGCCACGAACTGGGCCTCGGGGGGCGGGGCGACGACGCGGCGCGCAGCCACGAGGCGGTGCTGCGGGCGGCGATGGACCGGGTGCGGGCCGACCTGTTCCTGCGCCCCGGCGCGCGCTCGGTGGTGCTCGCGCACGCCTTCGTCGGCGGGGGCGTGGCCAGCGACAGCGAGCGCGACATCTGCGTCGGCGGGGTCGAGGTGGTGCCGGCGTCGGTGTTCGACGGCGTCGACTACGTGGCACTGGGACACCTGCACCGGCCGCAGTCGCTCACCGACCGGCTGCGCTACAGCGGCTCGCCGATGGCCTACTCCTTCGGCGAGGCCGGGCAGGGCAAGCAGGTGTGGCTGGTCGACCTCGACGCCGCCGGGCTGGCCGGCGTCCGCCCGGTGCCCCTGCCGGCGCCCCGGCCGCTCGCCGTCCTCACCGGCACCCTCGACGACCTGCTCGCCGACCCCGCGCACGCCCCCGCCGAGGACGCCTTCGTGTCCGTGCGGCTCACCGACGACGTCCGCCCGGCCGACCCGATGCGCAAGCTGCGCGCCCGCTTCGCGCACTGCGTCCACCTGGAGTGGACCGGTGGCGGGGGCGCCGGCGACGGCCGCAGCTACCAGGAACGCCTGCGCGGCCGCGACGACCTCGACGTGGCCGGGGAGTTCGTCGCGCACGTGCGCGGCGGGGTGGGCGCCACCGCGGCCGAGCGCGACCTGCTGGTCCGGGCGCTGGGCGCGGCCGCCCGCGAGGAGCTGACCCGGTGAGGCTGCACTCCCTGTCCATCACCGCGTTCGGCCCGTTCGCCGGCACCGAGACCGTCGACGTCGACGAGGTCGCCCGTGACGGGCTGTTCCTGCTGTGGGGCCCCACCGGGGCGGGCAAGACGACGCTGCTCGACGCGGTGGTCTTCGCCCTCTACGGCACCGTGCCCGGCGCCCGCGGCGAGGCCCGGCGGCTGCGCAGCGACCACGCCGACGCCGGCACCCGCACCGAGGTCTCCTGCGAGCTCACCCTCGCCGGCGAGCGGCTGCTGGTCGCCCGCCGGCCCGAGCAGACCCGCCCCAAGAAGCGCGGCGCCGGCGAGACCACCGAGCAGGCGCGGCTGGTCGTGCAGCGGTGGCGCGAGGGCACCTGGGAGCCGGTCAGCACCCGCATCGACGAGGGCTCGGAGTACCTGCGCGTGCGGCTGGGCCTGTCGGCCGAGCAGTTCTGCCAGGTGGTGCTGCTGCCCCAGGGCGACTTCGCCCGGTTCCTCCGCGCCGAGCCCGAGGACCGCGGGAGGCTGCTGCGCACGCTGTTCGACGTCGACCGGTTCGCCCGCGCGGAGGACTGGCTGGCCGGCGAGCGGCGGGCCGCCGAGGAGGCGCTGCGGGCCGACCGGCACCGGGTGAGCACGCTGCTGCACCGGGTCGCCCAGATCGCCGACGTCGAGGTGCCCGAGGAGCTCGCGCCGGAGCTGGTCGGTGCCCACCCCGGCGCCTCGGTGCAGGCCTGGGTGCGCGGCGTGCGCGCCCGGGCGGCCGAGCGGCAGGCCGACGCCGCGGCCCGGGCCGACGACGCCGCCGCCGCGAACGCCCGCGTCGACGCCGAGCTGGCCGCGGCGCGGGCGCTGGCCGACCGGCACACCCGCCGCGACCGCGCCCGGGCCGAGCGGGAGCGGCTCTCCGCCCGCGAGCCCGAGCTGGCGCCGCTGCGGGCCCGCGCCGACGCCGGCCGCCGCGCCGAGGCGCTGCGCGACGTGCTGGAGGCGGCGGGCCGCACCGCCCTGGCCGCGGAGCGGGCCACCGCGCGCCGGGGAGCCGCCGCGGCCGCCTGGGCGGCGGTCTCCGGCGGCCGCGACGCCGACGCCGCGGTCGCCCGGGAGCTGCGCGACGCCGCCGCGGCGGCCGGGGTCCTGCTGCCCGAGGCCGGCCGGGCCGCGGAGCTCACCACCGAGGTCGCCCGGCTGGCCGGTGCCGCCGAACGGCTCGCCGCCCGCTGCGCCGACGGCGTCCGGGCCGTCGAGGAGCAGCCGGCCCGCGTGGCCGCCGCGCAGGCCGCGCTGGACACCGCGCAGGCCGCCGTGGCGCGGCTGCCCGCCCTGGCCGCGGCCGAGGAGGCCGTCCGCGCCGCGCTGGACGCCGCGACCCGCGCCGCCGCGGTTGCCGGCCGGCTCGAGCGGGGGCGCGCCGACGCCGACGCCGCGCGGCTGACCTGGCTGGCGGCGCGCGAGCGGCTGGTCGAGGTCCGCACCGCCCGGCTCGAGGGGATGGCCGCCGAGCTGGCCGCCGGGCTCCGCGCGGGCGCCGACTGCCCGGTCTGCGGCTCGACCGAGCACCCGCGCCCCGCGGTGCCCGCTGGCGCGTCGGTCACCGCCGAGCACGAGGAGCGCGCCCGCGCCGCCGTCGACACCGCCGACGAGCGGCGCACCGCGGCCGGCCGTGCCGTCGAGGAGCTCGAGCGGGAGCTCGCCGTCCTGCGGGAGCGCTCCGGGGACCGGCCGGCCGCGGAGCTCGCCGAGCACGCGGCCCGCGCCCGCGCGGAGCGGGCGGCGGTCGCCGGGCTGGCCGGGGGTGCCGAGGAGGCGCGCCGGGCGCTGGCCGCCGCCGAGGGCCGGCGCGACGCCGCCGTCGCCGCGCTGGCCACCGACCGCGAGGCCCTGCAGCGGTGCACCGCCGAGCGCGCGGCCCGCGCCGACGCGCTGTCGGAGCTCTCCGCCCGGCTCGACGCCGCCCGCGGGGAGGACGCCGACCTGCGCGCCCGGGTCGACCGGCTGGCCGGGCAGGCCGAGCGGTGCGAGGCCGCCGTCGCCGCGGCCGACGAGGAGCACCGCGCGCTGGCCGCCGCCACCGAGGCCCGGACCGCCGCGCAGGCGCGCGCCGCGGCGGCCGGCTTCCACGACGTCCTGGACGCGGCCGGTGCCCTGCTGGCCGACGGCGAGCTGGCCGGGCTCGACCGGCGTCTGCGCGAGCACGACGAGGCCCGCTCGGTGCTGGCCGCCACCCTCGCCGACCCCGACCTCGCCGACCTCGGCGACCGGCCCGACGTCGCGGCGCTGCAGGCGCGCTGCGCCGAGCTGACCGCCCGCCGCGAGGAGGCGGTGACCGCCCTGGACCAGGCCCGCCGCTGCGCCGACGCCCTCGACGGGCTCGCCGGCGACGTGGTCGCCGCCGAGGTCGAGCTCGCCGAGCGCCGCGCCCGCGCCGAGCAGGTGGGCGGGCTCGCCGACCTCGTGGGCGGCCGCGGCGCCAACACGCTGCGCATGCGGCTGCAGTCCTTCGTCCTCGCCGCCCGCCTGGAGCAGGTGGCCGAGGTGGCCAGCCGGCGACTGCAGGAGATGTCGCGGGGGCGCTACACGTTCCTGCACAGCGACGCGATGGGCCGCCACGGCGCCCGCGGCGGGCTCGGCCTCGACGTCCTCGACGAGTACACCGGCACCCGCCGGCCCACCAAGACCCTCTCCGGCGGGGAGAGCTTCATGGCCTCCCTCGCGCTGGCCCTCGGGCTCGCCGACGTCGTCACCGCCGAGGCCGGCGGGGTGCAGATGGACACGCTCTTCGTCGACGAGGGCTTCGGCACGCTCGACGCCCAGGCGCTCGACGCGGTGATGACCGTGCTCGACGAGCTGCGCCGCGGCGGCCGGACGGTCGGCGTCATCAGCCACCTCGAGGAGCTGCGCACCCGCGTCCCGACCCGCCTGGAGGTGGTCGCCGGGCGGTCGGGCTCGCGCCTGGCCGGCTGAGCCGGCGGCGGCTCAGAGCCCGGGCAGCGCCCGACCGGGGACGCCGGCCTGGTGCCCCGCCCGCTCGGCCGGCCCGGCCGCGGCGTCCGCCGGGGCTGGGGACGGGGTGGCGGACAGGGCCGCCGGGTGGTCCGCGGCGACGAAGACCCACCGCCGGTAGGACAGGAAGCGGATCAGCGTCCCGAGCCCCGTCGAGGCGACGTTGGTGACCTGCAGGACCAGCGCGCTCTCCTGGCCCAGCGGGTAGCGCACCAGGGCCACCAGGGCCAGCCCGAGCGCCAGCGTCAGGCCGTTGACCACGACGAAGAGGGAGTACTCCCGGCGCAGGCCGGTCCGCGCCCGGTGGGAGAACGACCAGTGCCGGTGCGCGAAGTAGGCGACGGTCATCGACACGACCGTCGAGGAGAACTTGGCGGTGACCGCGCCGACGCCCAGGTGGGCGTAGAGCAGCTGGAACAGCCCGAGGTCGAGGACGAAGCACGCGCTCCCGACGACGCCGAAGGCGGAGAGCTCCTTGAGCAGCAGTCGCCAGGTGGTCCCGGCGCGACGGCGGACGGCCGGCAGGAGGGGCACGCCCGACGACTGTACGGACCCGCGGCCGGTCCTCCCGCGAGACGCGGCGGGCGGTCCCCGGGTCGGCCGTGGTCCGGGGCCGGCGGCGGTGATACTGGGCGCATGGGGGGAGCGGGCCGTCGGGGGAGGGCGGCCCTGGTGACGGCGGTGGTCCTCGCGGTGGCCCTGTCGGCCGGCTGCACCCGGTCCCACGCCGACGACGGCACCGGCCCGGCCGGCAGCGCGTCCTCCTCGGCGACCCCGAGCCCGTCGACCGGCGCGACGGCCGACCCCGGCCCGGCGGAGGCTCCCGCCACCGTCGACACGCCCCTCACCTTCACGGTCGTCGGCGACTCGATCACTGCCGGCTCGCTGCCGATCGAGGGGACGGCGGTCCCGGGGACCCGCTCGTGGCTGCCCGCCGCGCTCGGTCCGCCGCTGGAGTTCCAGGGCGGCTGGGCGGTCCCGGGCGCCACGACCCAGGACATGCGCGCCGGCGTCGTCCCCTCGTCCGCGGACGTCGTGGTCGTCCTGGCCGGCACCAACGACCTCTTCCGCCTGCCCTGGGAGGTCACCGCCGACGACCTGCGGGCGATCGTGGCCACGGTGGGCGTCGCGCGGGTCCTGCTCTCGGCGATCCCGCCCCTCGACGCGGACCCGGCCCAGGCGCTGGCACTCAACCGCCAGCTCGAGGACTTGGCCGCGGCGCAGGGGTGGCGTCACGTCGACCCGTGGCAGGGGATCTCGGTCGACGGCGCCTACGCGCCCGGCACCTCGGCGGACGGGGTCCACCCGACCCAGGAGGTCGCCGACGTCGTCGGCCGGCGCCTGCGCGCGGAACTGGTCGGCATGCGCTGAGCGCGGGGGTCGGACCTGGTCGACGCGGAACGCCGCCGGAGCCGGTGCGGAACACGGACGCTGACCGCTGGAGGCGAACCGAGCAACCAGCCGCGGGGCACCGCCGAGATCGCTCGGCGCTGCGGTGCGGCCCGGTCCGGACACGCGAGTGACCGAGGCCCTCCTGATGACGCCCGTCCTCGGGTCGGCGTGATCGAGTCGTCGTGCACGAAGAGGTGCAGGACCGGTGCCGGCAGTCGGAGTCGCCGATGGTGCTGCACGACGGCCCGGATAACCTCTCGGTGTGTTGGCGCCCGCACCGACTGACCCGCGGACCGGCCTGCCCGTGGTCGCCATGGTCGGGGGTGGGCAGCTCGCCCGGATGACCCACCAGGCTGCGATCGCGCTCGGCCAGTCGCTGCGAGTGCTGGCCACCGACCCCGCCGAGTCCGCCGCGCTGGTCGCCGCCGACGTCCGCCTCGGTGACCACCGCGACCTCGACGCGCTGCGCGCCCTGGCCGAGGGCGCCACCGTGGTCACCTTCGACCACGAGCACGTGCCGACCGAGCACCTGCGGGCGCTGGCCGCCGACGGCGTGCGGGTGGCCCCGGGCCCCGACGCGCTCGTGCACGCCCAGGACAAGCTCGTCCTGCGCCGGGCGCTGACCGCGGCCGGCGAGCCCCAGCCGGTCTGGGCCGAGGTGCGGTCGCAGGAGGAGCTGGCGCGCTTCGCCGCGACCACCGGCTGGCCGGTCGTCGTCAAGACCCCGCGGGGCGGCTACGACGGCAGGGGCGTGTTCGTCCTCGACGCCGCCGAGGAGGCCGCCGACCTGCTCGCCGCGCACGGCAGCCTGCTCGCCGAGCAGCGGGTGGAGCTGGTGCGCGAGCTGGCCGTGCTGGTGGCCCGCTCCCCGTTCGGCCAGGTCGCCGTCTGGCCGGTGGTGGAGACGGTGCAGCGCGACGGCATCAACACCGAGGTGCTCGCGCCCGCTCCGGGGCTGGACGAGGACGGCGCGCTGGCCGCCCAGGAGCTGGCCGTGCGGATCGCCGACCGCGTCGGCGTCGTGGGGGTCATGGCCGTCGAGCTGTTCCAGGTCGGCGACGGCGTGCTGGTCAACGAGCTGGCCATGCGCCCGCACAACTCCGGGCACTGGACCATCGAGGGCGCGCGCACCAGCCAGTTCGAGCAGCACCTGCGCGCCGTCCTGGACTACCCGCTGGGCTCGACGGCGATGGTCGCTCCGGTCGTGGTCATGGCCAACGTGCTCGGGGGCCGGGCCGCGGCCGCCGGCTGGGACGGCCCGGGCACCGACGAGCGGGTGCACCACCTGATGGCGCACTGGCCCGACGTCAAGCTGCACTGGTACGGCAAGGGCCAGCGCCCCGGCCGCAAGCTCGGGCACGTCACCGCGCTGGGGGAGGACCTCGAGGAGGTCCGCGCGCGGGCGGTCGCCGCGGCCCGCTACCTGGCCGACGGCGTCGTGGACCCGGCGTTCGCCTTCGCCCAGGAGCACTGAGGAGCGCCGGACCGACCCGCCCGGGGACAGCGGGGACGCGGACCGGCCGTCGACCGGTGTCCCGACCGCCTCCTCAGGCGAGGTCCTTCGTCAGCACGTGGAGACCGTGGTGGTCACCGCCACCGGAGGCGCGCGTCCGGGCGTCGGCCGGGCCGTACCCCGCCCGGCGGAAGAGCGCCAGCGAGGCCGCGTTGTCCTGCCGTACCCGGGCGGCGAGACGGGCACCTCCGCCGCCGTGGGCCAGCAGGTGCTCCTCTCCGCACGCCAGGACGGTGCCGGAGAGCCCGCGGCCCCGGGACTCCGGCGCGAGGGTGAGCGACACCTCCCACGTGCCGGCGTCGACCCGGTCGAAGCGCACCGTACCCACGCGCTGCCCACCGGAGCCGACGAGGAGCAGGTGGCGGTCCGGGTCGGCCAGGACGGCGGAGAACCACGCCGCGTGGTCGGACGGGCGCACCGGGGCAGTGGTGATCGACCGGGCGCGGGTCACGGGGTCGTTGCGCCAGGAGAGCAGGAGGCCGCTGTCCGCCGGGCGGGCGGGGGTCACCCACCACCCGCGGTCGGCGTCGCTCGCCCGGCCCTCCCAGACCGCGTCCCACGCCGTGACCAACCGTGCCGCGCCGCGTCCGTCGACCCGGGCGGCGGCCGCCGCGGACAGCCCGGCCAGCCGGTCGGTGTCCCCGAGGACCCCCCGCAGGTCGGCGGCGAGCCGGTCGCGGTCGCGGGACAGCCCGGTGGCCGTCCCGAGCGGCAGGGCCGCGCCGGAGGCGACCAGGTCCCGGTAGGTCTCCGCCTGGTTGTCCACCGCCTGGACGACGGCCATCGGCACGCCCATCACGGCCAGCTCGGAGGTGGTGGTGCCGGCGGCGGTCACCACCAGCACCGAGCCGGCGGCCAGGTCGAGGAGGTCGGGCCCGGGTGGCCGGGAGACGACGCCGAGCCTGTCCCGGCACCCCGCTGGGGCAGCAGCCGGGTCGATGACGAGGACCTCGTACGGCTGGTCGTCCGGGGATCCGTCCACCGCCGCAGTGGCCACGGCGGTGAGCGCGGGCAGGATCCGGGCGGCGTCCGTCCCGCCGGCGACGACGAGCACCCGTCGGGTGGGCTCGCGGGTGCCCGGCCGGGTGCGCACGTCCGCGCGCACCAGTGCCTGGCGGGGGCCGGTGAGGCGGACGCGGGCGCCGACGACCGAGGCGGTGACCCGGCCGGAGGGGGAGGCGTCCAGCACCACGTCCGCGCCGCGCCGGCCCCACCGCCCGTCCTGCACCGAGCTGACCAGGAACCCCACCTCGCCGGGGTGGCCGTGTCCGGGCGGTGGGCAGGCGGCGGTGTAGTGGTCGACGTGCACGACCTGCGCCCCGGTCCGGCGGGCGGTCGTCTCGAGCGGCTCACTCCCGTCGGCGAGGACCGGCAGACCCGTCCCGGTCACGAGCGCCGCCGCCAGCGGGACCTCGAACGAGCCCACGAGCCCCACGTCCCACCCGGCCTCCCGCGCCGCCTCGGCCACGGCGAGACAGCGCACCAGGTGGCCGACCCCTCCGGTGACCACCGCGTCGCACCGGAGCAGCGCCAGCCGCGTCACCTCAACCCTCCGCGAGGGTCTTCTGGACGACGGCGGCGTTGAGCGCCGCGAGCTCGGGCCGCTCGCGCAGGACCGCGACCAGCTCCCGCCACGACGGTGCGCGGTCGCCGACCACCTCGACGAGGGCCTCGATCAGGGCGGCGTCCTCCGGGGTGTCGAGGGTGATCCGCAGGTCGTCCGCGGCCGGGGCGACGACCAGCCCCGTGAGCCGGAAGCGGTCGGGGTGGCTCCACACGTAGGAGGTGACGTGCGTGCGGTGGTGGTCCCGGGCCTCCATGCCGGCCCGGCGGAGCGCCGCTGCCGTGACCAGCTCGACGTCGAGCCCGCGGGGGAGTGTGCGGACCAGGGTCGTCGCCACGTAGTCGGCGGCGTCCGGGGCCGCCCGCCACGCGGCGACCACCGCGCCGAGCAGGTCGGGGTCCAGGAGGGGGCAGTCCGCGGTCAGCCGCACCACCGCGTCGGCGGGCGAGGCGTCCAGGGCGCGCAGGTAGCGCTCGAGCACGTCGTCGACCGGCCCGCGGACGACGGATGCCCCTGCGGCGCGGGCCAGCTCCGCGACGGGATCGTCCCCGGGCAGCGTCGTCGTCGCCACGACCACCTCGTCGATGCCGGGACACGCGGCGGCGGCACGCAGGACCCAGCTCAACACGGGCCGGCCGGCCAGCGGGCGCAGGACCTTGCCGGGCAGGCGGGTGGAGCCCGTGCGGGCCTGGACGACGGCGGTGACACGCACGGCACCATCCTGCCCGCCCCGCCCCGGGCGACTCCGACCGGTCACGTAGCGCGTACCCTCCGGATCGATGAGCGAGAGCGACGTCTCCCTGCGGGACGCCTTCAGCAACCCCCTCGAGGGCACGTCCGTCCTCGTCACGGGCGGTACCGGTTCCTTCGGCAAGGCCTTCGTCCAGCGGGCGCTGGACCTGGGCGCCCAGCGGATCGTGGTGTTCAGCCGGGACGAGCTCAAGCAGTCGGACATGCGGGCGCAGTTCCACGACGACCCGAGGCTGCGGTGGTTCATCGGGGACATCCGCGACCGCGAGCGGCTGCGGCGGGCGATGCACGGGGTGGACGTGGTCGTGCACGCTGCTGCGCTCAAGCAGGTCGACACGGCGGAGTACAACCCCGTCGAGTACGTCCGGACCAACGTCAACGGCTCCGAGAACGTCATGGAGGCGGCCATCGACGCGGGCGTGCGGAAGGTCGTGGCGCTGTCGACGGACAAGGCGTCCAGCCCGATCAACCTCTACGGCGCCACCAAGCTGTGCGCCGACCGGCTGTTCATCTCGGCCAACCACTACGCCGCACACCACGAGACGCGCTTCAGCGTCGTGCGGTACGGCAACGTGATGGGCAGCCGGGGCAGCGTCATCCCGCTGTTCCGCCGGCTGGCCGCGGAGGGCCGGCCGCTACCGGTCACCGACCGGCGGATGACCCGCTTCTGGATCACCCTGCCCCAGGCGGTGGAGTTCGTCGTGGGTTCGCTGCGGATCATGCGCGGCGGGGAGCTCTACGTGCCGCGCATCCCCAGCACTCGGCTGGTCGACCTCGTCGAGGCCATCGCTCCCGGGTCGGAGACCGTGGAGGTGGGCATCCGCCCCGGCGAGAAGCTGCACGAGGAGATGATCGCGGCCGACGACTCCCGCCGGACGATCCGCACCGAGGACCGGTACGTCATCACGCCGTACCTCGCCGGCTGGGGCTACGAGCCACCGGCGGGTGCGCAGATGCCCGACGGGTTCGCCTACCGCTCGGACACCAACGACCTGCTGCTCACCGTCGAGGAGCTGAAGACGGTCCTCGACGAGCTCGACTGATCCCGTGCTCCCCTACGCCCGCCAGTCGGTCGACGAGTCCGACGTGGCCGCCGTCGCCGCGGCGGTCACCGCGCCCTACCTGACCACCGGCCCGGCGGTGACGGCCTTCGAGGCCGACGTGGCCGCGGCCTGCGGGGGCGTGCCAGCGGTCGCGGTGACCTCCGGGACGGCGGCGCTGCACACCGCCTACGCGGCTGCCGGCGTGGGACCGGGCTCGGAGGTCGTCGTCCCGCCGCTGACGTTCGTGGCCACCGCGGCCACCGCGGCCCTGCTCGGCGCGCGGGTGGTCTTCGCCGACGTCGACGAGGTGACCGGCTGCCTCGACCCCGCCTCCGCGACGAGCGCCGTCACACCGCGGACCACCGTGGTGACGTCGGTCGACTACGCCGGCCTGCCCGGTGACATGGACGCCCTGCGGCGGGTGGCCGGGGACGCCGGGGCGCTGCTGCTCGAGGACGCCGCCCACTCCGTCGGCACCTCCTGGCGTGGCCGCCACGTGGGAGAGCTCGCCGACCTGACGACGCTGAGCTTCTTCGCCACCAAGAACCTCACGACCGCCGAGGGCGGCGCCGTCCTCAGTCCCTCGCCGCAGCTGCTCGCCCGGGCGGCCGCCTTCCGCAACCACGGGCTGGTCCGGGACCCGGCCGACCAGCGCCGGCCCGACGAGGGGCCGTGGCACCAGGAGGTGCACGCCTTCGGCCTGAACTACCGGCTGCCCGACGTGCTGTGTGCCCTGGGCTCGAGCCAGCTGCGGCGGCTGCGGGGCTTCGTCGCCCGCCGCGCGGAGCTGTCGGCTCGCTACGACGCGGCGCTGGCCGACCTCCCCGAGGTCCGGATCCCGCACCGCCCGGCCGACGCCGACGTGGCCTGGCACCTGTACCCGGCGCGCGTGCCCGAGCAGGACCGCCGTGCGCTGTTCGAGCACCTGCGGGCCCACGGCATCGGGGTGCAGGTCAACTATGTGCCGGCGTACTGGCACCCCGTGTTCGCCGACCTCGGTCACCGCCGCGGCGAGTGCCCGGTGGCCGAGCGGTGGTACCGGGAGGAGATCTCCCTGCCGCTGTACGTGGGCCTCTCCGACGGCGAGGTCGACCGCGTCTGCGACCTCGTGCGCGGGTTCTTCGGCGCCTGAGGAGCTCGGTGGGGGCCGGCGCGGCCCGGCGCGGCTCAGTCCTCGGCGGGAGCCCCCAGCAGGTCCCACGCCAGCGGCTGCCCGCATCGGACGGAGCGGGCGAAGGGCCGGCCCACGACGTCGTCCCAGTGCGCGGGGGCCAGTCCGCCGCCGGGGCGCAGCGCGCGCACGGTGCGGGGGCCGACGAGGTCCCCGGGGCGCACGTCCTCGACCACCCACAGCGAGCGCCGCAGCCGGGCGGTGTCCTCCTCGCCCGGCCGCACGCCGAAGCGGGGGCCGGACGCGGTGGCCGCCCGCGCCGCCGTGCACTCGCGGACCAGGGCCGCCAGCTCCTCCGGCAGGAGTGAGAAGGCGGCGTCCACACCACCGCTGCGGTCGAGGGTCACGTGCTTCTCGACGGCGACCGCGCCGAGCGCCACCGCGGCGACCGGCACGCCGATGCCGGGCGTGTGGTCGGAGATCCCCACGGGGAGGCCGAATGCCTGGCGGAGGACGGCGATGTTGGCCAGGTGGCTGCTGGCGGGGTCCGCGGGGTAGGCGGCGGTGCAGCTGAGCAGCAGCAGGTCGCCCGAGCCCGCGCTCCGCGCCGCCGACAGTGCCGCCTCCACCTCGGCCAGCGTGGCCATGCCCGTGGACAGCACCAGGGGCTTGCCGGTCGCTGCGGCCGCGCGGATCAGCGGCAGGTCCACCAGCTCGGCCGAGGCGATCTTGTAGATGCCGCAGTCCAGCGACTCCAGCAGCTCGAGCGCGGTCCCGTCGAAGGGGCTGGAGAACGGCACCAGGCCGCGGGCGCGGGCGTGCGCGAACAGCTGCTCGTGCCACTCGTAGGGCGTCCCGGCCTGGCGGTAGAGGTCGAACAACCCCCGCCCGCCCCACAGCTCGTGGCCCGCGCGGATGCGGAAGGGCGGGGCGTCGGAGTCCAGGGTCATCGACTCGGCGCGGTACGTCTGGAACTTGACCGACTGGGCGCCGGTGGCGGCGATGGCGTCGATGGTCGCCAGTGCCCGGTCGAGGCTGCCGTCGTGGTTCCCCGACAGCTCGGCGACCACCCAGGGGGAGGTGCCGCCGAGCAGCGCGCCGAAGTGGCTCATGCGGAGGCCCGGGCGGCCGCCTGGGCCTCGAGTCGCCGCAGCCGCTCCTCGTAGGCGGACACCAGCGACAGCCGGGCCCGCACCCGTGCGTGCTCCTCCCGGACGACGTCGACCAGCAGGCGGCTCTCGGGCAGGTCCTCGAGGGCGCCGGTCAGCACCACCGGCCGGGCCTTCTGCTCCAGGCGGACCTCGAACGACGCGGCCTGCGGAGCCAGCCGGGCCAGCTCGTTGGCCGACCACGAGCTCTCACGGGCGACGTCGTCGACCCGGCGCTCGAGCTCCGCCAGGCGCTTGTCGAGGTGCTCCCCGGAGTCAGCGAGCCCGCGGACGGTGTCCTCGAGCCGGTGGACGGTGTCCGCCAGCGCATCGACGTGCCCCCGCAGGCCGGCGAAGGTCGCGGAGGTCTGCTCCTCGATCCGCCAGGCCATGGAGCGGCTGATGCGGTGGGTGAGCCTCGTTCGCATGGCCCTCATGGTCTGTCTCCCTCAGGTCCTGCGGAGCCCGCGGCGGTCACCGCGGGCAGGTCGAACGCGGCCGCCCTACGGCCAGATGGTGACGGAGCCCGTGGCCGCCCAGCGGTGCATCAGCCGGGACTCCAGGGCGATGCGGTGCTCGGGACCGACGATGCAGTCGTCGCCGGAGGCGTGTGCCCAGCGGGTCTGGCCGGGATCGTCGACGAAGGAGTACCCGGCGAGGTGGACGTGGGCGGCGGGGAAGGTCGTGCGTGCCCACCAGGCCGCCATGGTCCCGGTGGTCGACCACAGCCCCTCGGCCCGGGAGTCGAGGCCCAGGTCCTCGGACAGCGGGATGGTGAGGTCGTCATTGGCGACGTGCAGGTGCCCCAGGTCGGCCGGCCACCACGACGGCACCTGCTCCGGCTCCCAGTGCAACCGTCCGGGCTCGACCATGAGGTGCAGCCGGTCCTGGTAGCCGGCGAAGAACCACGGGGTGGCGCGCAGCGCCCGGTTGAAGAAGACGACGTGCGCCTGCTGGCCGTAGGTGACCTCGCCAGCGGAGTCGTCCAGCCGGAATCCGTTCACCCGGATGACCAGGTCGGATCCGTCGACGGCCGCCACGCGCTCCGCGTCCGGCGTCATCGGCTTGTTGCCGACGACGGCGACCGTGCGGACCCGCGCGTCGGCGGCGTAGGTCCGGGCCAGCTCACGGAGGTCGTCCCTCCGTCGTTCGGCGACGGCGTTGCTCACAGATCGCAGCGTAATGACCACGCAGAGACATCGCGCTCGTTGTGTGGCGGTCGACGGCGCGCCCGCACCACCGGTCACACGGATCCCACCCGCCCCGGCCACCGCGATGGAGCTGCCGGCACCCGCTCGATACGGTGGCGCCAGGTGGCCCGCTGCGCTGCCCGCCGCGACCGGCCCGGCGTCCGCCTTCCCCGAGGAGCACCGAGGTGAGCGAGCCACTGGTCGGCGTCGTGATGGGCAGCGACTCCGACTGGCCCACGATGGAGCCGGCCGCGCAGGCGCTGGCGGAGTTCGGCGTCCCGTACGAGGTGCACGTCCTCTCCGCGCACCGCACCCCGCACCGGATGCTCGACTACGCCGCGACCGCGGCCGGGCGCGGCCTGCGCGTCCTCGTGGCCGGCGCCGGCGGGGCGGCCCACCTGCCCGGCATGCTCGCCGCGGCGACACCGCTGCCGGTCATCGGCGTCCCGCGGCCGCTGGACCGGCTCGACGGACTGGACAGCCTGCTGTCGATCGTGCAGATGCCCGCCGGCGTGCCGGTGGCGACGGTGTCGATCGGCGGCGGGCGCAACGCCGGCCTGCTGGCGGTGCGCATCCTGGCCGCGGCCGACCCGGAGCTGCGGGCGGCCGTCGAGCGGTTCCAGGCCGACCTCGCCGGGTCCGTCGTCGCCCGCGACGCCGCGCTGCGCGATCGGCTCGCCGGTGGCCCCGGCGGTGTTGGGACGTCCTAGCATCCACTCGTGAGTACGACGAGTGGGCTCTACCAGCTGACCGAGGAGCACGACGCGGTCCGGGCCGCGGTCCGGGACATCGCCGAGCGGGAGATCGCGCCGTACGCGGCCGAGGTCGACGCCGACTCCCGCTTCCCGATCGAGGCGCAGAAGGCGCTGACGGCGGCCGGGTTCCACGCCACGCACATCCCCGAGGCCTACGGCGGTGAGGGGGCCGACGCGATCGCCACCTGCATCGTCATCGAGGAGGTCGCCCGGGTCGACGTCTCCGCCTCGCTCATCCCGGCGGTCAACAAGCTCGGGTCGATGCCGATCATCCTGTCGGCGTCGGAGGACCTCAAGCAGCAGGTGCTGCCCTCGATCGCCGCGGGCGACGCGATGATCAGCTACGGGCTGTCCGAGCGCGAGGCCGGCTCCGACGCCGCCGCCATGAGGACCCGCGCCCGGCTGGAGGGCGACACCTGGGTGCTCAACGGCACCAAGGCCTGGATCACCAACTCCGGGGTGTCGGAGTGGTACACGGTCATGGCCGTCACCGACCCGGAGGAGCGGGCCGGCGGCATCTCCGCCTTCGTCGTGCACCGCGACGACCCCGGGTTCGCCGTGGGCCCCAAGGAGCGGAAGATGGGCATCAAGGGCTCGCCCACCTGCGAGCTGTACTTCACCGACTGCACCGTCCCGGCCGACCGGATCATCGGCGAGCCCGGCACCGGCTTCAAGACCGCGCTCCGCACGCTGGACTTCACCCGCCCGACCATCGGCGCGCAGGCCGTCGGCGTCGCGCAGGGCGCGCTGGACGCCGCCGTCGAGTACACCCGCGAGCGGAAGCAGTTCGGCAAGGCCGTGAGCGACTTCCAGGGCGTGCAGTTCATGCTCGCCGACATGGCCATGCAGATCGAGGCCGCCCGGCACCTGGTCTACGTCGCCGCCGCCCGCGGCGAGGCTGCCCACGACGGCGGCAAGGTGGACCCCGACCTCGGCCGGCTGTGCGCCGCGGCCAAGGCCTTCGCCTCCGACGTCGCCATGAAGGTGACCACCGACGCCGTCCAGCTCTTCGGCGGGGCCGGCTACACGCAGGACTTCCCGGTCGAGCGGATGATGCGCGACGCCAAGATCACCCAGATCTACGAGGGCACCAACCAGATCCAGCGCATGGTCATCGCCCGCTCGCTGTTGCGCTGAGACCGTGGTGTCCGGCCATCCCGACCAGCGTCGAGCGGACGGTCGCTGTCGGACCCCCACCGTCCGTGAGCGGTCCGGGACCTCGGGGACCTCGCCGTCCCGTCGCGACGCAGGAGCACCCGGGACGGAGAGGTGAGCGCAGGCGGGACATGACCGGCCCGGGACCGGCCCGGGCCGGCGCCGCGCGGGTCCGGCGGTCGGGGTCCTCACGGAGCGAGCGCGTGTGGCGCGTGTGACCGGGTGTGCACATCGCCGTACGGTCGCGTTCCGACCACCCATCTCGGAGCTAACCTGGTGGCCGATCCCCACCGTGTGCGCACGTGCACACGGCCGAGATCCCGCGCCGTCTCCGCGCCGTCATGGTCGGCTCGTGCCGTGGACCGGCCGGGGATGCCATGGCGCTGGGCCTCTGCGCGGTGGGCTGTGGGGCCGCTCGCCCGAGACCCTGGAGGGTTGTCCTGTTCCTCTCTAGCTTGACGCCGCTGTTCGTCACGCTCGTCCACCTGGTCCTTCCCGGGCTGGTCGTCGGCCTGGCCGCCGGCACCAGCCGGGTACTGGCGGTCACGGCCGGCCCGGCGATCACCTTCGGTCTCGTCGCCGTGCTCAGCCGCCTGACGACGGCCACGGGACTGGCCTGGACGGCCGTCTCGTTCTGGGTCCTGGTCGCCGTGTCGGCCGCTGTCGTCTACGGGATCCGGTGGGCGGTGACCCGTTCGGCGATCGGTGAGCGTCTGCCATGGGCGCGGACCGAGGAGGTCCACACACCGCCACGGGCGGCCGTGCTCGCCGTCGCGTCCCCCCTGGTCGCGGGCGTCGTGGCCGCCGGGGTCGCCGTCTGGGGCATGGGGGGCCTGACGGGCATCAACCAGGAGTTCGACGTGCTGTTCCACGTCAACGCCGTGCAGTGGATCAGTGAGACCCTCGACGCCGATCCTGCCGCCATCGGCGCGGTCAACCACTTCGAACGCGGTGACACGTACTACCCCATCGCCTTCCACGCTCTCGCCGCACTGCCGGTCGACCTCGGAGTGGGCACCGTGGTCGCGACCAACGCACTGGTCGCCCTCATCCCCGCCGTGCTCGTACTCGGTCTGACAGCCGTGCTGTGGCAGCTGCGCCTGCCGACCCATGCCGTCGTGGTCCCGTTCGTCGCCATCAGCATCGCCGCCTTCCCGACGGACCTGATGTGGCGAGGACCGATCTGGCCGTTCGCACTGGGGGTGGCGCTGGTGCCCGCCTTCCTCGCTCTCTGGACGGCCGTGGTGCGGGAGCACTCCCCGGCTGCGGGCCTGCTCGCTGCTCTGGGTGCCACCGGACTGCTGGCGGTCCACCCGAGTGCAGCACTGGCTGCCGCCGTCTTCGCCGCTGCCTACCTGGTCCAACGGTGGATCGGTGAGCCCCACCGACTGCGCACCGACCTGGTGCCCCTGGGCGTGGTGGCCGGCACGACCGTGCTCCTGTCGCTCCCGGCCATCGCGTCCACCCTCGCGGTGAGTGGGTCCGGTGTCGCCTACGACTGGCCGGCCGTGCAGTCTCCCGGCGCTGCGGTGGGTGAGCTGCTGACGTTCAACTACTTCGCGGCCTATCCGCAGGTCTGGCTGGTGGTCCTGCTCGTCGTCGGGCTGGCCGGCGTGCGTCGACTCGCGAGCGCTGCCTGGTGGCTCCTGGCCAGTGCCGTCTTCGTCGTGCTCCTGGTGCTCGCGGCTGCCTACGAGGGCCCTCTGGTCGCGGTGCTCACCGGGCCGTGGTGGAACGATCGGTTCCGCTTCTCCGCGCTCGCGGTCCTCGGGCTCGCGGTCATCTGCACGAACGGACTCATCGTCGTCGCCGAGGGACTGACGACGGTCCTGCGTCGTGTGCGTGTCCCGCGCTCCGTCGGACGTCCCGCCGTGGCGCTCGCCGTGGTGCTGGCCTCCTTCGGGTTGCTCACGGGCGGCTTCTACGCCGCGTACAACCACGACCGCCTGCAGCAGAAGTTCGCGCTCGGATCAGGTGATTCCGTGACTCCTGGTGAACTGGAGGCCATGGACGTGCTGGCTGGTCTGGCGGAGCCAGGACAGACGGTCATGAACGACCCGGGCGACGGCTCCGCGTGGATGTGGGCCCTCCACGGGATCCGGCCCATGTTCGGCCAGGCGATCGTCAACCCCGACGACCCTCCGTTGAGAGCCCCCCAGCGGACCGTGCTGTTCAGGTTCGACTGCATCGACTCCGACCCCGAGGTCCGGAGGATCGTCGAGGACTACCGGATCCGCTACGTCTACGTCGCTGAGGGCTTCATCTTCCCGACCATGCACCGGGTGCCGGGCCTGGAGGACCTCGCGGACTCCCGGTCCCTGCGGCCGGTCTTCACGAACGAGGGAGCCACCATCTACGAGGTGGAGCTGCACGACGCCGTCCCCCCGTCCGATGACGAGGCCTGCGCCGATCCGGGCGACGTCGACTGATCGGACTGCCGGTCGAGCGGTGCGGTCGCGGTCCCGGGGACGAAGCCGTCCTCCTGCGACGCCTGCGGGAACGGCGGCATCCCGCTCTCCTGGCGGGCAGGTCACTCCTCGGCTCCGTGCGGAGGGGCATCGCCCACCGGAGCCGGCCGACCAGGCAGCCTGGCGTCGTCGAGTCGGGAGCGGCAGTCCCCGGGGACGCCGAGGTGGCTCGGGGACCGGGACCCGACGGTGTCTCCCCGAGCGGAGCCGCACGGCACGGCGGCGCTGCCGCCGTGCCGTGGAGAGGCCACCACCCGGACGGCGGTGGGGACGGGCGCCCGCCGACGGCGCACGACGGTCCTGCACGTCGGGAGGTCCGCGGTCGAGACGTCAGCGCGCGCAGCGGCGGCCACCTCAGCCGAGCAGCCGGGAGACCGCCGACAGGCGGGCGTCCCCGGCCATGGCGGCCAGCCACGCCGACCAGCCGGGGCGGGCCCGCACGGCCTCGAGGGCCGCGCGCGCGGCCACCCGGTCGCCGCGGCGGGACGCGGCCAGCGCGGCGTAGAGGTCGCGCGCGCCCTCCGGCGCGAACAGCGCGAGGGTCTCGTAGTCGCGCTCGTCGTAGGCGCGCTGCAGGGTGCGCAGCACCCGCAGCTGGGCGACCGGGTCGCCGGAGTCGTCGACGCGCAGGTCCACCCGCACGCCGTCGTCCTCCTCGGAGGCCGGCTCGCCGCTGACCACCAGCAGCGCGGCCGACTGCCGTCCCCGCAGGTCGCCGCCGGCGTCCTGGCCGGCGGCGAGCGCGGTCAGCAGCCGGTCGGGCAGCGGGCCGCACGTGGCCTCGGCCGCCCGCGCCATCGCCGGGAGCACGCCGGGGGAGGCGAGCATGTTGCCCTGCACGCTCCAGTCCGCGCCCACGAGGTGGCCGCTGACCGGGAACGAGCCCGGCCCGGTGTCGGCGGCCACCTCGCCGGAGGCGCCGAGGACGGCGAGCTGCCGGTCGGCGTCCTCGGCCGCGTGCGCGGCCCGCCGCACCAGGACCGCCGGCGCGGTGCCCTCGGCCAGCCCGCCCAGCAGCACGTTGCCGAGGCCGCGCGGGCTGCGCGCCTGCACCGCCACGACACCCACCCCGGGCCGGGCGCTGGGCACCGCACGGCCGACGGCCAGGATGCAGGAGGAGACCGCGATGCCCATCTCGCCGGTCAGCGGGTCGCGGGCGACGACCGAGAACGTCACCGGGGGAGCGGTGCCGTGGCCAGTGCCGCGGTCAGGGTGGCCGCGGTCAGACGGTGGCCGGCAGCGCCATCGTCGGGACGTCGCCGGGCACGGACAGCGGGGCGCCGGTCTTCTCGACCACCTCGTCGGGCGTGACGCCGGGTGCCACCTCGCGCAGCACGAACCCCTCGCCGGTGACGTCGACGACGGCCAGGTCGGTGACCACCCGGTCCACGCAGGCCTTGCCGGTCAGCGGCAGGGTGCACTCCTCGACCAGCTTGGGCGACCCGTCGCGGGCCACGTGCTCCATCATGATGATCACCGTGCGGGCGCCGTGGACGAGGTCCATCGCGCCGCCCATGCCGTTGACCATCTTGCCGGGGATGAGCCAGTTGGCCAGGTCGCCGCGGGGGTTGACCTGCATCGCGCCGAGCACGGCCACGTCGAGGTGCTGGCCGCGGATCATGCCGAAGCTCAGCGAGGAGTCGAAGAAGCTGGCCCCGGGCAGGATCGTCACGGTCTCCTTGCCGGCGTTGATCAGGTCGGGGTCCTCCTCGCCCTCGAAGGGGTAGGGGCCCACGCCGAGGATGCCGTTCTCCGAGTGCAGCACCACGTGCACGTCGTCGGGCACGAAGTTGGGCACCAGGGTCGGCATCCCGATGCCGAGGTTGACGTACTGGCCGTCCTCGAGCTCCAGGGCCACGCGGGCGGCGAGCTGGTCGCGGGTCAGGCTCATCGGGCGTCCCCCTCGGTGGCCTCGTCGCCGGCGGCGGCCGGTGCGGCGGAGCGGTCGGTGCGCGGTCGGGTGGTGCGGTTCTCGATCCCCTTGCCCTCGGTGCCGACGACGACCACCCGGTCGACGAAGACCCCGGGCAGGTGCACGTCCTCGGGGGTGATCTCGCCGGGCTCGACGAGCTCCTCGACCTCGGCGACGGTGATCCGCGCGGCCATGCCGGCCAGCGGGTTGAAGTTGCGCGCCGACTCGGCGAACACCAGGTTGCCGTGCCGGTCGCCCCTCGCGGCGCGGACCAGGCCGAAGTCGGCGGTCAGCGCGGTCTCCAGCACGTACTGCCGGCCGTCGAACTCGCGGATCTCCTTGGGCCGGGAGGTCTCCACGACGTTGCCGTCGGCGTCGTAGCGCACCGGGATGCCGCCGTCGGCGACCATGGTGCCCACCCCGGTGGGGGTGTAGAACGCCGGGATGCCGGTGCCACCGGCGCGCAGCCGCTCGGCGAGCGTGCCCTGCGGGGTCAGCTCGACGGACAGCTGGCCGGACAGGTAGAGGCGGGCCAGCTCCTTGTTGCCCCCGACGAACGAGCTGATCGTCCGGGTGATCCGCCCGGCGTAGAGCAGCACGCCCAGGGCCTGGTCGTCGACGCCGCAGTTGTTGCTGATCGTGGTCAGCTCCGAGGCGCCCTGCTCGAGCAGCGCGTCGATCAGCTTGATCGGCACACCGCACAACCCGAACCCCCCGACGGCGAGGGTGACGCCGTCCCCGATGTCGGCCACCGCCTCCCGCGCGCTCGCGACGACCTTGTCCATCAGCTGACCACCGTCCGTCCCTGAGGCGGCCCGGCCGGTCCCTCAGGCGGGACGGCCGAGCTCGCGGAAGCCCTCGATCCGGAGGCCGAGCGTAGCGGTGACCCGCTCCGACGCCGCCCGGCTCCCCAGCGCGGTCGGATCGGCGTCGCGGCACAGCACCAGGGAGGCGCCGGCCGCCAGCGGGGCCAGCAGCCAGGCGACCGGACCGGCCTCGGCCGCCGTCCGCCCGTCGACCAGCAGCCGGTCGCCGGCGGTGATGCCCAGCCGCCCGGCCAGCTCGGCGGCTGCGGCGGCCAGCCCGCCGAGGGTGAGCTCCAGTCCGCCGGCGAGCAGGCCGGGCGCGGCTGGGTCCGGGGGGACGTGGGGCGTGAAGACGTCGCCGTGCGCGCGGACCTCGAGGGCGAAGTCGCGGGCCGGGCCGGAGTAGCTGGTCATGCCGAGCCCCAGGGGGTGCAGCGACAGGCCCAGCAGCTCGGGCACGTCCTGGTCGTCGAGCGGGGCGAGGCGGTCCTGCGCGGCGAGGACGACGTCGGCTGCGTCCAGTCGCCCGTCGTCCTCGGCCGCGGTGTCGAGGACGGCGGCCCCGCAGCTCCACACCCCGAGCAGCACCGCGGCGGTCTGCCAGTGCACGGGCAGCGCGACGGCGACGGTGCTGCCGGTGCCGACGTCGAACTCGTCCTGCAGCAGGTTGGCGGTCTTCGCCACCCAGTTGGCCAGCGTCGTGCCCGACAGCTCGACCCGCTCACCGGTCGCGTCGTCGTAGGAGGTGATCAGGGGCGCGGCCGGCTCGCGGCGCAGCGCCGCGGCCAGCAGGTCCGCGGGCGTCCGCGGGGAGGCAGGCATGCCCCCAGCCTCCCAGCAGGTGACCGGCTGGAACGGCCCCCTCGCAGGGGCCCGCGCCGAGCGTGGTGACGTGCTGGAACGGCCTCCCTGCAGAGCCCCGCCGCGAGCCTGCGAGTGGCGGGGGGCAGGGAGGTCCTTCGTCAGTTGATGCAGGAGGTGTCGGCCGCCGTCCGCGGGGTCTCCTCGGCCGCGCTGCTGGGGGCGGGAGCCTGCTCGGTGGTCTGCTGGCCGACGCCGTTGAAGTCCTCGCCCAGCACCAGCTGCACGGTCCCCGAGCTCGCGTCGCTGCTCTCCTCGGTGGCCGCGCCGGGGATGGCGGCGGCCACGGTGGCGGCCAGCGCGTCGTCACCGGAGGCGTAGCGGACCGTCGTCCGCGCGTAGTCGTTGCTGTCGGCGTTGCCGGTGCTGGTCACGGTGAAGCCGGCGTCCTCCAGGGACGCCGCGGCCTCGGCGGCCAGGCCGGAGACCCCCGAGCCGTTGTAGACCTCGACCGACACGTCCGAGGGCGCCACGGCCGCGGGTGCCTCCGTCGTGCTGGGCGCGGCCGCCTCGGGCTCGGCCGACAGCTCGGCGAAGAATGCCTGCAGGGTGTCCTCGTCGGCCAGCCGGAGGATGGAGCGGCCCTGCTCGTCGCGGTCGTCGCCGACGATCGGCACGGTCTGGAACTCGATGCTGCCCGCCGTCACCGCCTGCATCTGCTGGGCCAGGTCGAGCAGCACGAGGTCGCGGTCGATGGTCAGCGACTGCGAGGCGGCCTCGACCAGCTCCCGCTGCGTGCCCAGGTCGAGCAGCACGTCGTCGGAGAGCATCTTGCGCAGCACGCCGGCGAGGAACACCTGCTGGCGGACGATCCGGTCGAGGTCGCCGCGGGGCAGGCCGTGGCGCTGCCGCACGAAGCGCAGCGCGTCGGCGCCCTCGATGACCTGCTCGCCTGCCGGGAAGACCGCGCCGGAGTAGGCGGAGTCGTCGACGGCCTCGCAGAGGTTGACCTCCACGCCGCCGACGACGCTGCTGAGCTGGAAGAAGCCGAGCAGGTCGACCTCAGCGTAGTGGTCGATCTGCAGGCCGGTGAGCCGGCTGATCGTCTGCACCAGCAGCTGCGCGCCGCCGGCCTGGCGCTGCTCCTCGGTCGCCGAGTCGTCGACCTCGGCGTAGCCGTGCGCGTAGGCGGCGTTGAGCTTGTCCATGCCGTAGCCGGGGATCTCCACGTAGGAGTCCCGCGGGAACGAGACGAAGGACGCGCGCGACCCGTCGGCCGGGACGTGCACCAGGATCATCGTGTCGGTGTTGATCCCGGAGTCCTCGCCGGCGTCGAGCTCGGCGAGCTGCTCGGGGGTGAGCTCGGCGCGGCTGTCGTTGCCGACCAGCAGCATGTTCATCGCCTCGGGGGCGTCCCCGGCGTCGGAGTTGCCCGCCGTCGGGATGGCGTCGGTGCGGTTGACCGTGGCCTCGGCGACCCGCCCGAGGTACCAGCCCCAGCCGCTGCCGGCCAGCAGCACGACCGACAGGACGGCGGCCGCGGCCCGCGCGACGACGACGGGGCGGCGGCCCGGCGCGCGGTCGGCGTGCTCCCGGGGGGCGCGGCGCCCGGCCCCGTCGGCCGGGGCGTCCTGGCTGCGGTCGGAGCGGGGGGCGCGGCCGGCGCGCGGGTCGAGCCGGGCCGGGAGCGGCCGGCCCGGGGCGCCGCCGTGCTCGTTGCGGTCTCGGCTCACGGGACCGAGGTTAGGGGCGAGCGGGGGGCGCGCCGGGCCCGCGACACGGCGGAACGCTCCGTCTCGCCGGCGTCGGTGCCCGTCTGGCACCGGCCGCCCGCCCAGTCGCGCCCGACCCCACCCGGCACAGACGTCACACCGGCGGAGGATGCCCGGCGTGCCGGCCGGCGGCAGGATGCGGCCATGCGCGTGCTCGTGACCGGAGGAGCGGGTTTCATCGGCTCCCACTACGTCCGGACGATGCTCACCGGAGGCTACGCCGGCTACGAGGACGTCGAGGTGACCGTCTTCGACAAGCTCACCTACGCCGGCAACCCGGCCAACCTCGCGCCCGTGGCCGGCAGCCCGCGCTACCGCTTCGTCCGCGGCGACATCTGCAACCCGGCCGATCTCGACGCCGCCCTGCCCGGCCACGACGTCGTCGTCAACTTCGCCGCCGAGTCCCACGTCGACCGGTCGATCACCGGCGCCTCGGCGTTCGTCCTCACCAACGTGCTCGGCGCCCAGCAGGTGTTCGAGGCCGCGGTGCGCCACGGCGTGCGCCGGGTGCTGCACGTGTCCACCGACGAGGTCTACGGCTCGATCGACGAGGGCTCCTGGACCGAGGACACCCTGCTCGAGCCGAACTCGCCCTACTCGGCGGCCAAGGCCGGCGGCGACCTGCTCGCCCGCGCGTACGCGCGGACCTACGGCCTGGACGTCTCGGTGACCCGGTGCAGCAACAACTACGGGCCCTACCACTTCCCCGAGAAGGTCATCCCGCTGTTCGTCACCAACCTGCTCGACGGGCTCCCCGTCCCGCTCTACGGCGAGGGGGCCAACGTCCGCGACTGGCTCTACGTCGACGACCACTGCCGCGGCATCCAGCTCGTGCTCGAGCGGGGGGAGGCCGGCGAGTTCTACAACATCGGCGGCGGCCGGGAGCTGTCCAACCGCGAGCTCACCGCGAAGCTGCTGGAGGCCACCGGCCGGGACTGGAGCTACGTCGAGCCGATCGTCGACCCGCGCGGCGGCGGGCACGACCTGCGCTACTCGGTCGACTACTCCAGGACCGCCGCGCTCGGCTACGCGCCCCGGATGCCCTTCGAGGAGGGGCTGGCCCTCACCGTGCAGTGGTACCGCGACAACCGCGCCTGGTGGGAGCCGCTCAAGGCCGCCGCGGCCACGGCCCGCGCGTGAGCGTCCCCACCGCCTGGCTGGTCACCGGCGCGCACGGCCAGCTCGGCCGGGAGCTGACGGCGCTGCTGGCCGGCCGGCCGGACGACGCGCTCACCGCGCTGGGCCGCGACCGGCTCGACCTCACCGACGAGGCCGGCGTCCGCCGGGTCGTCCGCGACTGGCTGGGCGGTGCGCGGGCGGCGGGGCGGCGGGCGGTCCTGGTCAACGCCGCCGCCTACACCGCCGTCGACGCCGCCGAGAGCGACGAGCACACCGCCACCGTGGTCAACGGGCACGCGCCCGGCTGGCTGGCGCAGGAGCTGGCCGGTGCCGGGCGGCTGGTGCACGTCTCCACCGACTACGTCTTCGACGGCTCCGCCACCGAGCCCTACCCCGTCGACGCCCCGCTGGCGCCGCGCTCGGCGTACGGGCGCAGCAAGGCGGTCGGCGAGCGCGCGGTCGCCGCGGCCGGCGGGGAGGCCACCGTCGTCCGCACCGCCTGGGTCTACGGCCGGCACGGGGCCAACTTCGTGCGCACCATGGCCGGCCGCGCCGCCGCCGGCGCCCCGGTGTCGGTCGTCGACGACCAGGTCGGCTCGCCCACCTGGGCGGCCGGCCTCGCCGCCGGGCTGGTCGCGGTGGGGGAGCGGGAGGAGCCGGCCCCGGCGGTGCTGCACCGGACCGACGCCGGCGCGGTCAGCTGGTTCGGCCTGGCCCGCGCCGTCTACGAGGAGCTCGGCGCGGATCCCGCGCTGGTGTCCCCGACGACGACCGAGCACTTCCCGCGGCCGGCGCCGCGGCCGGCGTACTCCGTCCTCGACGGCAGCGCCTGGCTCGCCGCCGGCCTCCCGGCGCCCCGGCCGTGGCGCGCCGCCCTGTCCCTGGCGGTGCCCGGCCTCGGCTGAGCCCCGTCCGGTCCCACCCGGCCGTCGCGGCCGCGCCCGCCCGGCCGTGACCGACCGGTTCGCCTCCGCCGGGGTGGCTGCGGTGGGTGTGACGGGTGGGACGTGCTCACAGGCGCGAACCCGTGTCGGAGCACCGGGCCCCGCAGCCGGGACGTCGATCCTCCGGGGGAAAGCCGGTCGTCCCCGCGGGGCGGCCGGGCGCCGGTACCCCGGAGGACTCACCCCTTGCGCCGCCTGATCACGGGATCCACCGCCTTCGTCGCGTTCACCGGGACCTTCCTCGTGCTGCCCGTCTACGCCCAGCCGGCGCCCGAGCCCGTCCCGGTGGAGGTCACCGCCGAGGAGGTCACGCTCGGCTCGGTCGACGCGCCGGCGCCCGAGGCCGACGTCCAGCAGGGGACGACCGACCCCGTCGTGGGCGTCGGCGACACCACGCCGACCCTGACCGTCCGGCAGACCGACCTCGACGAGTTCTCGATGGTCAGCGTCAACTGGGCCTACGACCCCGCGGTGACGGACACGGTGGTCAACGTCCGCGTCCAGGACGAGGACGGCGACTGGGGCGAGTGGACCGAGACCGGGACCGAGGACGCCACGCCCGATCCCGGCAGCGACCGGTCCGGGTGGCGCGGCGGCACCTCCCCGCTGTGGACCGGCCCGAGCCACGGTGTGGAGGCCGAGCTGGTGACCCGCTCCGGAGCCCAGCCCACCGACGTCCAGCTCAGCCTGGTGGACCCGGGGGAGAGCGCGGCCGACTCGGGCCCGCAGGACCCGGAGATCACCGACACGGCCGAGGCCGCGCTGGCCATGCCGCCGGTGTACTCACGCGCCCAGTGGGGCGCCGACGAGAAGCTGATGACGTGGGCGCCGCAGTACGCGTCGACGATCAAGGCCGCGACCCTGCATCACACGGCCTCGGGCAACGGTTACGGCGCCGACGAGGTGCCGGCCATCCTGCGCGGCATCTACTACACGCACGCCGTCACCAACGACTGGGGCGACATCGGCTACAACGTCCTGGTCGACCGGTTCGGCCGGTTGTGGGAGGGCCGCAAGGGCGGCCTGGCGAGCACGGTCGTGGGCGCGCACGCCGGCGGGTGGAACACCGGCACCTTCGGCGTCTCCATGATCGGCAACTACGACGTCGTCGACACCCCCCAGGCGATGGTCGACTCGGTCGCCGCCGTCATCGCGTGGAAGTTCTCGCTGTACGGCGTGAACCCGACCGGCACCACCCAGCTGACCGGTGGCGGGTCCGGGACCTCCCGGTATCCCGCCGGGACGACGATCACGCTCCCGACCGTCTTCGGTCACCGCGACGTCGGCAACACCGCCTGCCCGGGGCGGTACGGCTACTCCCGGCTGCCCGAGATCCGCACCAAGGTCGCCGCGGCGCTGGCCGCGACCACACCGCAGATCACCCAGCGCTACGACTCCGACCCCGCACTGCGTGCGCTGCTGGGCGCCAAGACCGGCCCGGAGCAGCAGTCGGCCGGTGTCATCTGGCAGACCTACCAGGGCGGCAACCTCTACTACACCCCCGCGACAGGGGTGAAGCTCGTCCGCGCCGGGGTGCTCAGTGCCTACCAGCGTGCCGGCGGCCCCGCGTCGCTCGGGGCGCCGACCGTCGAGGAGAGGGTGCTGCCCGACGGCCGGGGTGTGCGGGCGGAGTTCCAGCGGGGCTTCGTCTACTGGACCGCCGAGACCGGCGCGCACGTCGTCCGCGGTGCCATCGCCGGGCACTGGTTCTCCCTGGGCGCCGAGGCCGGGACCCTGGGGTACCCGGTCGTCGACGAGCAGGCCGCCTCCGACGGCGCGGTGTCGCGTTTCGAACGGGGCGCCGTCTACTGGTCGGCCAGCACCGGTCCGCACGTGGTCCGGGGCGGGGTGCTGGGTGCCTTCGACGCAGCCGGCGGACCGAGCGGGCCGCTCCTCTTCCCGATCGGTGAGGAGACCGACGCCCCGGGCGGACGGGGCAGGGTCCAGGAGTTCCAGAGCGGCGCGATCTACTGGACGGCCGCCACCGGCGGGCACGTCGTCCGCGGGGGTGTCGCCGGAGCGTGGCACTCCGTCGGTGCCACCGGGGGAGTGCTCGGCTACCCCGTCACCGACGAGCAGGACACGAGGGGCGTCGCCGGCCGGGTCCAGCACTTCGAGGGCGGGTCGGTGTACTGGTCGGCCGCCACCGGGGGCCATCCGCTCCACGGCGGGGTCCTGGCCGCGTGGACGGCCTCCGGGGGTGCCGCCGGGCCGGCCGGGTTCCCCACGTCGGGGGAGACGCCGACCGAGCGGGGAGGCGTGGTGCAGACCTTCCAGAGCGGCTCGGTGTACTGGTCGGCCGGGACCGGGGCGCACCTGGTGCGCGGTGGGATCGGTGCCGCCTGGCGGACCGCCGGCGGGCTGTTGGGCCCGCTGGGCTACCCGACCAGCGGCGAGGAGGACACCCCTGGCTACGCCGGGCGGGTGCAGCGCTTCCAGGGCGGGTCGGTGTACTGGGCGGGCACGCGGGCCCACGTGGTGCCCGGCGACCTCGCCGCTGCCTACGCCGCTGCCGGCGGTCCGGGGAGCGTGCTGGGTCTGCCGACCGGCGAGGCGGTGGCCACGGCCGACGGTGCAGGGCGGGTGCAGACCTTCCAGAGCGGCTCGATCTGGTGGTCGGCCGGGACCGGGGCGCACGTGGTGCGCGGTGGGATCGGGGCGGCGTGGTCGGCCGCCGGCGGGCTCTCGGGCCGGCTGGGCTACCCGACCAGCGGGGAGACCGCCACGACCGGCGGCGTGCTGCAGCGCTTCCAGGGCGGCACGGTGACCTGGACGGCGGCCACCGGGCGCACCACGGTGGTGTACGGGTGACCACGCGGAGGACCTCGCTCGCTGGGGGCGGGTGGGCGGTCGTGGCCGCCCTCGTGCTGACCGGCTGCTCCTCTTCCTCCTCGGGCTCCGCACCGGACGACTCCTCCGCCGCGCCGTCCCCGTCGTCGACCTCCCCGGCGTCGACCTCCCCGGCGTCGACCTCCCCGGCGGCCGCGCCGACGGGGGCGACGGGGACGGCGTCGTCCCCGAGCGCCGGCCCGACCGACGACGCGGAGCCGACCGACGTGGCCACGGACTCGCCCGCCGGAGTCCGGCCCGGTCCGGACCGGGAGGTCTTCGTGACCTACGCCGCCGTCACGCCGGCGAGCGCCGCCGTCGAGGTGTCGGGCTTCGTCCCCGCTCTGGTGGAGGACGGTGGGCGCTGCGTGCTCGTGCTCAGCCACGCCGGCCGGCCCGACGTCAGCGTCGAGGGTGAGGCCTTCGCGGACGCCCAGTCGACGGCCTGCGCCCTCCTGTCGGTGCCGGTCGACCGGCTCGCCCCGGGCACGTGGGTCGCTCGGCTGGACTACCGCTCGGAGGGGTCCTCCGGCTCCAGTGCCGACGTGCAGGTCGTCATCCCGTGAGCAGGGCCCGGACCCGCCTGCTGACCTCGGCAGGTGTTCTCGCCGTCCTGGCCCTCCTGCTCACGGTGACGCTGTCCGGCGACCGGGACCGCCTCGAGGAGACGGCCGACCTCTCACGCTTCCAGCCCGGCGACATCATCAGCGACGCCGTGTTCTTCGACGGCTGGTCCATGTCGACCGCCGACGTGCAGCGCTTCCTGGACCTCAAGGGCGCCAACTGCCGCACCGGCTCGGACGGGAGCCCGTGCCTGCGGGCCTACACCCAGAACACTCCCGACCGAGCCGCCGACGCCCACTGCGGGTTCTACGACGGGCAGGCCGGTGAGACGGCTGCCGCGATCATCGCCGAGGTCGGCCAGGCCTGTGGGATCAACCCGCGTGTGCTGCTGGTGCTGGTGCAGAAGGAGCAGGGGCTGGTCACCACCACGTCACCGAACGCGACGAAGTACCAGAAGGCGACGGGCTACGCCTGCCCGGACACCGCGCCCTGCGACAGCCTCTACTTCGGCTTCTCCAACCAGGTGTACAGCGCGGCCCACCGGTTCAAGGAGTACGCGGCCAGGCCACGGAACTACTTCCCCGGCCGGTGGAACACCATCCTCTACAACCCGAACTCCGCCTGTGGCAGCTCGTCGGTCTTCATCCTCAACCAGGCCACGGCCGGCCTCTACACCTACACGCCCTACCAGCCCAACACGGCAGCGCTGCGGGCCGGCTACGGCACCGGTGACGGGTGCTCCGCCTACGGCAACCGGAACTTCTACAACTACTACACCGACTGGTTCGGCTCCACCCACGACGCCGGGACGGCCGAGATCTCCGCGGCCTACTACCGGATGGGCCCGGCGTCGATCGGTGCCCCGCTGGCGGAGCCCGTCTGCGGCCTGGTGGCGGGAGGCTGCCTGCAGCACTTCGAGCAGGCCTCCATCTACTGGTCGCCGGCCTCTGGTGCGCACGTCCTGCGCGGCGGCATCGGCGGCAAGTGGGCCGAGTCCGGCTGGGAGACGGGCCTCCTCGGCTACCCCGTCGGCGAGGAGGTCGTGACCGCTGACGGCGTCGGCCGGTTCCAGCAGTTCCAGGGGGGCACCATCTACTGGGCCCCGGCCACCGGTGCCCAGGTCGTCCGCGGGGCCGTCCTCGCCACCTGGGCGGGCCTCGGCGCCGACACGGGCGTCTTCGGGTTCCCGACCACCGGTGAGTTGTCCACGGCGGACGGCGTCGGCCGGGTGCAGCGGTTCCAGGGCGGCAGCATCCTCTGGTCGCCGGCCACCGGTGCCCAGCCGATCCGAGGTGGCATGTTCGCCACGTGGACGGCGCTCGGGGCTGACGCCGGCGTCTTCGGGTTCCCGGTCAGCGGGGAACTGCCGGCGGGCGACGGCGTCGGACGGGTCCAGGACTTCCAGGGTGGATCCCTCTACTGGTCTGGTTCCACCGGTGCCCAGCCGGTCCGTGGCGGCGTGCTCGCCACCTACCGGCGGCTGGGGGCTGCCGGCGGTGACCTCGGGTACCCGGTCGGACCTGAGGGGCTGGTCCCCGGCGGCACCAGCGTCGTCCAGGAGTTCCAGCGAGGGACGATCCACTGGTCACCGGCCACCGAGGGTCATGCTGTGCTGGACGCGCTCGAGGGCGGGTTCGCAGCGCGGGGAGGTCCGACCGGCTTCCTCGGACTGCCCATCGCAGACCAGCGCCGGCTGCCCGGAGGGGAGATCGGCCAGGACTTCCAGGGCGGTGTCCTCTACCGCCTGACCAGCTCCCAGACCGTCGCCGTCCACGGCGGGGTGCTGGCTGCCTACGTGCGGTCCGGCGGCGAGTCCGGGCCCCTGCTGCTCCCGGTCACCGACGAGGAGACCGTCAGCGGGGCGCAGGTGCAGCGGTTCCAGAGCGGGTCGATCTACTGGACGGCGGCCGGTGGCGCGCACCCGGTGCGCGGCGGCATCGGAGCGGCCTGGTCGGCGGCCGGTGGGCTGTCCGGTGCGCTGGGTGCGCCGACGTCGGACGAGGTCGGCGCCGGCCCGGGGCGGTCGCAGGCGTTCGTGGGCGGCACCGTGTACTGGTCGGAGGCCACCGGGGGGCGGGCGGTGAGCGCCCGGCTGCGCGACGCGTATGTGGCCGCGGGTGGTCCCGGTGGGCCGCTGGGCTTCCCGATGGCCGAGGAGTCGACCGTCAGCGGAGCGCAGGTGCAGCGGTTCCAGAGCGGGTCGATCTACTGGACGGCGGCCGGTGGCGCGCACCCGGTGCGCGGCGGCATCGGAGCGGCCTGGTCGGCGGCCGGTGGGCTGTCCGGTGCGCTGGGTGCGCCGACGTCGGACGAGGTCGGCGCCGGCCCGGGGCGGTCGCAGGCGTTCGTGGGCGGCACCGTGTACTGGTCGGAGGCCACCGGGGGGCGGGCGGTGAGCGCCCGGCTGCGCGACGCGTATGTGGCCGCGGGTGGTCCCGGTGGGCCGCTGGGCTTCCCGATGGCCGAGGAGTCGACCGTCAGCGGAGCGCAGGTGCAGCGGTTCCAGAGCGGGTCGATCTACTGGACGGCGGCCGGTGGCGCGCACCCGGTGCGCGGCGGCATCGGAGCGGCCTGGTCGGCGGCCGGTGGGCTGTCCGGTGCGCTGGGTGCGCCGACGTCGGACGAGGTCGGCGCCGGCCCGGGGCGGTCGCAGGCGTTCGTGGGCGGCACCGTGTACTGGTCGGAGGCCACCGGGGGGCGGGCGGTGAGCGCCCGGCTGCGCGACGCGTATGTGGCCGCGGGTGGTCCCGGTGGGCCGCTGGGCTTCCCGATGGCCGAGGAGTCGACCGTCAGCGGAGCGCAGGTGCAGCGGTTCCAGAGCGGGTCGATCTACTGGACGGCGGCCGGTGGCGCGCACCCGGTGCGCGGCGGCATCGGAGCGGCCTGGTCGGCGGCCGGTGGGCTGTCCGGTGCGCTGGGTGCGCCGACGTCGGACGAGCGAGCACTCGGAGGCGGCGTGGTCCAGCGCTTCACCGGAGGTGCGCTGTACTGGACCTCGACCGGCGTGGCGCGGCGGATGGGCAACGACGTGCTCGACGCCTGGGTCTCGGCCGGCGGCCCCACCGGCAGCCTGGGCGAACCCGTGGGGGACCAGTACGTGAGGGACGGAACGGGGCAGGTCGACTTCCAGCGCGGACGGATCGTCGTCCGGGACGGCGCCGTCGAGGTCCAGCCGGGCTGACGGTCCCACCCGGTGGGACGCCGGGCGTCCGGCCGGGTGGGACGGGCGCGGCGCGTGGGGCTGACGGGGTCCCGAGGTACCGGGGGACCGGGCGGGGGAGCCCGTCGGCCGTTAGAGTCGCAGGCGCTCCGCGGGCGGTCTGCGACCGTGCCGGCTCCTCGCTGTCCCGAGACCGGCACCGAGCCCGGAACCCGGAGGACTCCTGCGTCCGGGTGGACGCCGCGGTCACCGACCACTCGAGGTCGTGGTGGCCGGTCTCGGCGACGGGCCGGGGAGAGAGGGAAGGTGCGAGATGGGGTGCTCCACGCGGTGAGCGAGACCCACGGCGGCGCCCCGGTGAGCTCCCGCTCCCGGCTGCCTGCCGTGCTGACGTCGGCGGGTGCACGCTCGGGGCTGGTCCTGCTGGTCTGCTCGCTCGCCGGGCACGTCGGCAACTACCTGTACTACGTGCTGGCCGCCCGGCTCCTGACGCCGGCGGAGTTCGCGGAGGTCAGCGCGATCACCGGGCTGGCCACCATCGCCTTCATGCCCGCCACCGGGGTCCAGGCCGCGCTCGCCCGCGACACCGCCGCCCTCGAGGCACGCGGGCAGGGCCACCGGGCGCGTGCGCTCGCCCGCGCCGTCGCCCGGCGCATGGCGGTGGTCCAGGCCGGCATCCTGGCGCTGCTGGTCCTGGGCACCCCCGCCGCGGTCGCCGTCCTCGACCTGACCTCGGCGTGGGTGTGGCTGGTGGGGGCAGCCTGGCTGGTGCTGGGCATGGGCCTCTACGTGGGCCTCGGCGCCCGGCAGGGGCGCGAACAGTTCGGCGTCGTCGCCGCCGTCCTCGGTGGCCCCATGGGCGTCTTCCGGCCGCTCCTCCTCGTACCGCTGGCGCTGCTGGGTGGCGTCGTCGGCGCGCTCGGCGCCATGGTCGTCGCGACGGTCGCCGGCCTGGTGCTCCTCGCCGGTCGCCGGCGCGAGCGCACCGCCAACGGCGACACCCCGCCGCTGCCCGACGTGCGGACGGCGCTGGTGGCGCTGGCCGCCTTCGCCTCCCTCACGAACGTCGACCTGCTGGTGGGCAAGGTGACGCTCGGCGCCACCGAGGCCGGCCTGTACGCGTCGGCCGCGCTGCTGGGCAAGATCGCGCTCTACGGCCCGTCCGCGCTGGCGCTGGTGCTGCTGCCCAAGGTCACCGCGCGGCTGGAGGCGGGCCTGAGCGTCCGCCGGCCCGCGCTGCTGGTGATGGCCGCGACCGTGGTCACCGGTGGCGTCGTGGCGGTGGCCATCGCACTGGCCCCGGCGTCGCTGGTGACCGGCGTCTTCGGCGCCGCCTACGCCGGCGCCTACTCGCTGGCCGCGCCGCTGGCCGTGGCCATGACGCTGCTGGCCCTGGTGCACGTCCACATCATGATGAGCCTGGCCCGGCGTGACCGGGTGCTCATCGTCCTGGTGGCGCTGGCCGCCGTCGCGCAGGCCACCGGCCTGCTCCTGCTGGGCGACTCGCCCGGACGCATCGTCCTGGTGACCACCGTGGTGGCCGCGACGACGCTGGCCGTCCACGAGCTGACCTCGCCGTACGGGCTGGTGCGGCTCGCGCTCCGCGAGCCGGCCGCCCCCGTCCCCGACCGCACCCCGCACGAGGAGCCCCGTTGACGCTCGACATCATGATCCCGTTCTACGGCGACCCGGACATGCTCCGGGCCACCGTCCGGAGCGTCCAGGCCCAGACCAGCCCGGACTGGACGCTGACCGTCGTCGACGACGGCTACCCCGACCCCACCGTGGCCGAGTGGTTCGGCGCCCTCGGCGACGACCGGGTGACCTACCTGCGCAACGAGGTCAACCTGGGCGCCAACAAGAACTACGAGAAGTGCATCGACCTGGCGCGCCAGCGCGACGTGGTCATCCTCGGCGCCGACGACCTGATGCTGCCCGAGTACGTCGCCGTCGTCTCCGCGGCCCGGGCGGCGCACCCCACGGCGGCGGTCATCCAGCCCGGTGTGAAGGTCATCGACGAGCACGGCACCGAGGTCCGCACGCTGGTCGACGAGACCAAGAAGCGGCTGTACCAGCCCAAGCTCGCCCAGCGCACGGTCATGGGCGGCGAGGACCTGGCCCGCAGCCTGCTGCGCGGCAACTGGCTCTACTTCCCGGCGCTGTGCTTCGACGTCGCCAAGATCCGCGAGGTCGGCTTCCGGCCGGGGCTGCACGTGGTCCAGGACCTGCAGCTGGTGCTCGACCTGCTCATGCGCGGCGAGACGCTCGTGTACGACCCCACGATCTGCTTCGCCTACCGCCGGCACTCGGGCAGCGACTCCTCCTGGCGCGCCCTGGACGGCACCCGCTTCGACGAGGAGCGTCGGTTCTTCCTCACCGCCGCTGAGGAGCTCGACCGCCTGGGCTGGCACCGCGCCGCCCGCGCGGCCCGCCTGCACACCTCCTCGCGGCTGCACGCGCTCACCTACCTGCCGGCCGCCGTCCGCAGGCGTCGCCCGGACGCCGTCCGGACCCTGCTCGGCCACGGCCTCCGTGGCATCGGCCAGGAGGTCCGCCGGCTGCGCCTGTCAGCCGGGGGCCGGACGCCCTCCTGACGGGGGTGAGCCGGCTCCGCCGTCACGGCCGTCCCACCGGTCCCGCCGACCCCAGCGGTGGCGGGCCGGTCCCGGGCGCGCAGGTAGCGTGGACCAGCGTGGCACTCGCACAACCGGCCGGACGCACGTTCACCGCGGCCGTGGTCGACCTGCGGCGCGGCTGGGAGCAGCGGTCGCTGTGGGGGCACCTGGGCTGGCAGGACATCCGGCAGCGCTACCGGCGCTCGGTCCTCGGCCCGGTGTGGATCACCATCAGCATGGCGGTCACCGCCATCGCGCTGGGCATCCTCTACTCGGGACTGTTCGACATCCCGCTCGAGCGGCTGCTGCCGCACGTGCTCGTGGGCTTCATCGTCTGGGCCTTCATCAGCGGCTGCATCTCCGAGGGCTCCGAGGTGTTCATCGCCAACGAGGGGCTGATCAAGCACCTCCCGTCCCCGCTGTCGGTGCACGTCTACCGGCTGGTGTGGCGCCAGACCCTGTTCTTCGCCCACAACCTGATCGTCTACCTGGTCATGCTGCTGGTCTTCCCGCAGCCGCTGAAGTGGACGGTGGTCTACGCCGTTCCGGCCTTCCTCCTGCTGGCCGTCAACGGCGCGTGGGTGGCGCTGGCCGTCGGTGTCATCACCGCACGGTTCCGCGACATCCTGCCGATCACGCAGAGCGTCGTGCAGCTGGCCTTCTTCCTGACACCGATCGTCTGGGTCTACGACGAGCTGATCGACAGCCCGAACCCCGCCATCGCCGAACGCGCGCGGCTGGCCGAGTTCAACCCGTTCCTGCACTTCGTGGAGATCATCCGACGCCCGCTGCTGGGCCAGGACCAGCAGCTGCGGTACTGGGTGGTCGTCCTCGCCATCACCGTGGCCGGCTGGGCGCTGACGATGCTCGTCCTGCGCCGCTACCGGTCCCGCGTCTCCTACTGGGTGTGAGCGTGTCCGACAGCATCCCCGATTCGATCGGCATCTCGACCAAGGACGCCTGCGTCGACTTCCCGATCTTCGACGCCAAGAGCCGCTCGCTGAAGAAGACCGTCATGGGTCTGGTCGGCGGCAACATCGACAGCGGCAGCAAGGTGCCGGTCATCGAGGCCCTGCGAAACGTCACCGTCGACCTCCAGCACGGCGCTCGGGTCGGCCTGGTCGGCCACAACGGCGCCGGTAAGTCCACCCTGTTGCGCCTCCTGTCGGGCATCTACGAGCCCACCCGCGGCGTCGCCGAGATCCGCGGCCGCGTCGCGCCGGTGTTCGACCTCGGTGTCGGCATGGACCCCGAGATCTCCGGCCTCGAGAACATCATGATCCGCGGCCTGTTCCTCGGGATGAGCCGCAAGCAGATGGAGCAGCGGGTCGACGACATCGCCGACTTCACCGAGCTGGGCGACTTCCTGCGCATGCCGCTGCGCACGTACTCCACCGGGATGCGGGTGCGCCTGGCCCTCGGAGTGGTGACCAGCATCGACCCCGAGATCCTGCTGCTCGACGAGGGCATCGGCGCGGTCGACGCGGCCTTCCTGGAGAAGTCCAAGCAGCGGCTGGTGCAGCTCGTCGAGCGTTCGGGGCTGCTGGTCTTCGCTTCGCACTCCGACGAGTTCCTCCGCGAACTGTGTGACACCGCGATCTGGATGGAGCACGGCCAGATCAAGCAGCAGGGCGAGCTCAACGAGGTGCTGCGCGCCTACAAGGGCCTGCCGGCGTGACGGCGGCGGCCCGCACCTCGCCGCAGTCCGTCCCTCCGGCCGACCCCGCCGCGGGGCAGCGCGTCGTCGCTGTCGTCGTCACCCGCCACCGGCGGGAGCTGCTGGCCGAGAGTCTCGCCGCGATCGCCGCGCAGACCCGGCCGGTCGACCTCGTGGTCGTCGTCGACAACGGCCCCGACCAGTCGGCTGTCGACGTCGTCGCGGCCAGCGGGCTGCCGGCCACCCACCTGCCCAGCCGGCGCAACCTGGGCGGAGCCGGCGGGTTCGCCTACGGCATGCTGCACGCCCTGGCGATCGGCGCGGAGTGGGTCTGGTGCGCCGACGACGACGGGCGGCCGGCCGACGGCACGGTGCTGGCCACCCTCCTCGACGCCGCGCAGCGGCACGGGCTGGCGGAGGTCAGCCCGCTGGTCACCGACATGGCCGACCCCGAACGGCTGGCCTTCCCGCTGCGCCGCGGCTTGACCTGGCGCCGCCGCCGCAGCGACTTCGCCGGCCTCGACCTGCTGCCGGGCTACGCCTCGCTGTTCAACGGCGCGCTGTTCCGCGCCGAGACCCTCGACGTCGTCGGCGTCCCGGACCACCGGCTGTTCTTCCGCGGGGACGAGACCGAGATCCACCGGCGGCTCCTGCGCGCCGGCCTCCGGTTCGGCACCTGCCCGCAGGCGACCTACCTGCACCCCGAGGGGACGACGGAGTTCGCGCCGATCCTCGGTGGCCGTCTGTCGGCGCAGTACCCGGCCAACGAGGTCAAGCGGTACTTCACGTACCGCAACCGCGGCTACCTGATGGCCCAGCCCGGCATGCGCTGGCTGCGGCCTCTGGAGACGGTCCGCTTCGGCTGGTTCTTCCTCGTCTCCCGACGCGACCCCGCGGGCTGGCGCGAGTGGCGCCGGCTGACCCGCGCCGGCCGACGGGAGCGGCTGACCCGGCCCTGACGCCGGGAGGAACGACAGGGCCCCGCACCGGAGACCGGTGCGGGGCCCTCTCCACTTCCGGCCCCCTGCGCGGCCCCGCCGCGAGCCTGCGGGTGGCGGGGCCGCGCAGGGGGTCCTTCCTCAGACGCGGGTGTAGCCCCACTCCTCGAACGCCTCGCTCCAGCGGTCCATCGAGGTCAGCTCGCCGGCCGCCGCTTGGTAGCGGCGCTGCAGCGACGGGAACTCCGCCGACATCCGGCGCAGCAGTTGCGCCGAGGTGGCCGCGAGCCGGCGGAAGGTCGCCGGGTCACGACGGCGGAACGTGACGCCGCGGCCGTCGGCGGTGCCCACGGTGGCGCTGTCGAGCCGGGAGAGCAGGAACCAGCGGGCGTCCTGGAACGCCAGGTTCAGCTGCGGCGTCTCCAGGTTCTCCGGGTCGACCGGCCGGGCGTTGTGCGCCAGCGCCTTGACCAGGGTCTTGCCGATCTGCAGAGGCTTGACCGGGATGCGGCGGAAGCGCACCGCCTTCGCCGTCGGCATCGAGGGCAGGGGCAGGTCGGCCGAGGAGGGCAGCACCTGACCGTCGGCGTGCGTGGTCCGCACCTCGCGCGCCTTCACCACGGATCGCGGCATCCCGCTGAACAGCGGCTCCGGGCCGGCGAGGAAGTCACGGTAGGCCAGGTGGTGCAGCTCGACCGTCGAGTACTGCAGGTTGATGAGGAACCGCAGGTCGGCCCGGAGCATCTCGCGGAACAACTTGCCGCCGTGCTTGTGCGGCGAGTGCAACGCCGCGGCGATGAGCCGGTTGCGGATGTGGAAGTAGGCCTGCCAGTCGCTGGCGTCGTCCTTGTCGCCCCAGGACAGGTGCCAGATGGCCGTGCCCGGCAACGACGCGGTCGGGAAGCCGGCGGCGAACGCACGCAGGCCGTACTCGGCGTCGTCCCACTTGATGAACACCGGCAGCGGCATGCCGATCGAGTCGACGACGGTCCTGGGGATGAGACACATCCACCAGCCGTTGTAGTCGACGTCGATGCGCCGGTGCAGGTCCGGCGACTCGCGCAGCGTCTTCTTGCCGAAGTCGTGGTGGTACTCGGTGTTGGGCGCGTTGGTCCAGAAGAAGGTCTCGCGGTCGACGATCTCACCCATGCTGTGCAGCACCGAGCGGTTCTGCAGCGCCAGCATCTGCCCGCCCACGAGCATCGGGCTCTTCGCGTAGGCGGCGAACGCCCGCGCGCGCAGCAGGCTGTCCGGCTCGATCATGATGTCGTCGTCGAGCAGCACCACGTGGGTGGCGTCGCTGCGCGTGAACGCCTCGTGCATGGTGCGCGCGAAGCCGCCGCTGCCGCCGAGGTTGGGCTGCTCGACCACGTGCAGCCGGTCACCCAGCGCCGCCCTGACCTCAGCGTAGCCCACGGCGTCCTTGACGTGGTTGTTGCCCTGGTCGGCGATGGTGACCAGCGACAGGATGTCGAGCACCGCGGGGTCCTCGACCAGCGCGCGGGCGGCGGCCAGCGCGTCGACCGGGCGGTTGTAGGTGCAGATGCCGACGGCCAGCCGGGGCTCCTCGGTCGGCGCCTGCGGGGCGTACCAGCCGGCCTCGCGGACGACGGTGTCGCTCTCGGCGGTGACGTCGAACCAGTACCAGCCGCCGTCGATGAACGGCGCCAGGTCCAGCTCGAACTCGACGGTGCGCTCCTCGTCGCCCTCGTGCGAGACGCCGGTGACGTGCATCGACTCGCCGTCGGCCTTGGACCGGTGGACGTCGATCCGGCAGGTGCCCGAGACCGTCACGCGCAGGACGATCGAGCCCAGCACGCTCCACCGGCGCCAGTAGCTGGCCGGGAAGGCGTTGAAGTAGGTCGCGAAGGAGACCTCGTCGCCGGCGGCGATGGCACCGGAGTGGCGCCCGTCCTGCCGGACGCGGGCCGAGGCGTTCTCCTCGTCGAGGTAGAGACTGCGGACCTTCAGCGGGTCGGCCGGCCGCGGCATCAGGACGCGCTGGACGAGCGTGACCGCCTTGTCCGGGGTGAGGTCCGTGTCCGCCGGCTCGCTGACGGTGTCGGGCTTGACCGGGGCGTCGGAGACCTGGGGTGCGGTCGTCGTCATGGGGGAGATCAGTCCTCTGCGTCGAGGTCGAGGCGGTCAGTCGTCGAAGCGGTCAGTCGTCGAGGCGGTCAGTCGTCGAGGCGGCCGTCGAGCGCGCCGCCCTCGTCGAAGAACGGGCGGATGCGGTTGTCGAACATGGACAGGGCCGAGCCGATGGCCATGTGCATGTCCAGGTACTTGTAGGTGCCCAGGCGGCCGCCGAAGAGCACCCGCCGCTCCGCGGCCTCCTTCTTGGCCAGCTCGCGGTAGCGCTCGAGCTTCGCGCGGTCCTCGGGCGTGTTGATCGGGTAGTAGGGCTCGTCGCCGGTCTCGGCGAAGCGCGAGTACTCGCGGACCACGACCGTCTTGTCGGCCGGGTAGTCCCGCTCCGGGTGGAAGTGCCGGAACTCGTGGATGCGGGTGAAGGGGACGTCCTCGTCGGCGTAGTTCATCACCGAGGTGCCCTGGAAGTCGCCGATCGGCAGGACCTCGGTCTCGAAGTCCAGCGTGCGCCAGCCGAGCTCCCCGGCCTCGTAGTCGAAGTACTTGTCGATCGGCCCGGTGAACACCGTCGGCACGTCGGCGGGCAGCTCGTCGCGGACGTCGAACCAGTCCGTCGAGAGGCGCACCTCGATGTTGGGGTGGTCGGCCATCTTCTGCAGCCACGCGGTGTAGCCGCCGACCGGCAGGCCCTCGTAGGTGTCGTTGAAGTACCGGTTGTCGAACGTGTAGCGCACGGGCAGGCGGGCGATGACGGCGGCGGGCAGCTCGGTGGGGTCGGTCTGCCACTGCTTCTTGGTGTAGCCGCGGATGAACGCCTCGTACAGGGGTCGGCCGATCAGCGAGATCGCCTTCTCCTCGAGGTTCTGCGCCTCGGCGGTGTCGATCTCGCCGGCCTGCTCGGCCACCAGCGCCCGGGCCTCGGACGGGGAGAAGCTCTTGTCGAAGTACTGGCAGATGGTGGCCAGGTTGATCGGCAGCGAGTACGTCTTGCCCGCGTAGATCGAGTACACCTTGTGCTGGTACTTCGTGAACTCGGTGAACTGGTTGACGTACTGCCAGACCCGCTCGTTGGACGTGTGGAACAGGTGGGCGCCGTACCGGTGGATCTCGATCCCGGTCTCGGGCTCCGGCTCGGAGTAGGCGTTGCCCCCGATGTGGTCGCGACGGTCGAGGACGAGCACGCGCTTGTCCAGCTGGCTGGCCACCCGTTCGGCGACGGTCAGGCCGAAGAAGCCGGAACCGACGACGACGAGGTCAGGACGGGCTGAGGTCACGCCTCGCGACTGTACCGGCGCGGCTCCTCCCGCTCCGGTCCGAGCGGGGGTGTCCGGCGCCTTTCGTGACGGGCCCGTCCCCCTCGTCCCACCGGTCCCACCGGGCCCGTCGGGCACGCCTCCGGCGGCTCACCCCGACGGGTGGCGCCCACGCAGGCCAGGGGAGCGCCGCCTCTACAGTCACCCCGTGCCCCCCTCCGCTGCTGCCCGACCACTGCGCGTGGTGGCGGTGACGTACTCGCCGGGGGAGGCGCTCGAGGGGTTCGTGACCTCCCTGGCGCACGCGACGACGTCACCGGTCGAGGTCGTGCTCGCCGACAACGGCTCCACCGACGGCGTCCCGGAGGACGTCGCGGCCCGGTACGAGCAGGTGCGGCTGCTGCGCACCGGCGGCAACGTCGGGTACGGCGCGGCGGTCAACGCGGGCCTGGCCGGGGCGGCGGAGGGGTACGCCCTGGTGGCCAACCCCGACGTCCGCTTCGAGCCCGGCGCCGTCGACGAGCTGCTCGCCGTCGCCGCCCGCTGGCCCCGCGCGGCGACCGTCGGCCCGGCCATCCGCACCCCCGAGGGCGAGCTGTACCCGTCGGCGCGCGACCTGCCGCGGCTGTCGACCGGCGCGGGGCACGCGCTGCTGGGCTGGGCGTGGCCGGCCAACCCCTGGACGGCGCGCTACCGCCGCGAGCGGGAGGCCCCGCGCGAGCGCACCGCCGGCTGGCTGTCGGGCTCCTGCTTCCTCGTCGACCTCGCGGCGTTCTGGTCCGTCGGCGGCTTCGACCCCGGCTACTTCATGTACTTCGAGGACGTCGACCTCGCCGAGCGGCTGGGCCGGGCCGGCTACCTGCACGTCTACGCGCCGTCGGCGGTCGTCGTGCACGAGGGCGGCCACGCCACCCGGCGCGAGCCGCACCGCATGCAGCGGGTGCACCACACCAGCGCCCTGCGCTACCTGGCCGGTCAGTACCCCGGCCGGTGGCACGCGCCGCTGCGCGGTGCGCTCCGGGCTGGGCTCGGTGCCCGGATGCTGGTCTCCTACGTCAGCGGCCGCGTCGCCGCCGGTGCCCGCTTCCAGCGCCGTGCCGACGACGTCGGCCACGGCCGACGGGGTGCCGACGACGTCGGCCGCGGCCGACGGGGTGCCGACGACGTCGGCCGCGGCCGACGGGGTGCCGACGACGTCGGCCGCGCCGCCCGGGTGCGCCGGAGGGCCGGCGCATGAGGCACGCCGTGATCATGGCCGGCGGCTCGGGCACCCGGCTGTGGCCGCTGTCGCGCGCCGCGCGGCCCAAGCAGCTCCTGGACGTCGTCGGGGACGCCGACGGCGGCGGAGCGCACAGCCTGCTGGCCGAGGCCTTCGCCCGGCTGGAGACCGTGCTGCCCGCCGAGCGGATCTGGGTGTGCACCGCCGCCCGGTACGGCGCGCAGGTGCAGGCCGCCCTCCCGCGGCTGCGGCCGGACCGGCTGGTGCTCGAGCCGGTGGCCCGGGACACCGCCAACGCCGTCGGGCTGGCCGCCGCGCTCGTGGCCGAGGCCGACCCCGACGCCGAGCTCGCCGTCGTCAGCGCCGACCACGTCATCCGCCCCGTCGAGCGCTTCGCCGCCGCGCTGGGCACGGCCTACGACGCGCTGGCCGGGCGCCCGCGGGCGCTGGTCACCCTCGGCATCCGGCCCACCGCGCCGGCCACCGGCTTCGGCTACGTGCGCCGCGGCGCCCCGGCCGGCGTGCCCGGCGTCGCCGAGGCCGCCGCCTTCAAGGAGAAGCCCGACCGCGCCACCGCCGAGGCCTACCTCGCGTCGGGGGAGTACCTGTGGAACTCCGGCATGTTCGTGTGGCGGGCCCGCACCGTCCTCGAGGCGCTGGCCGAGCACCTGCCGGCCACCGCCGGGGGGCTGGCGCAGGTCCTCGCCGCGCCCGCCGGGCCGGCGCGCGACGCCGTCCTCGCCGAGGTGTTCCCGACCCTGCCGAAGACCAGCGTCGACTACGCCGTCCTCGAGCCGGCCGCCACCGAGCCCGGCCGGGTGCTCGTCGCCGACCTCGACGCCGAGTGGCTCGACGTGGGCTCGTGGCCGGCGCTGGCGCAGACCCTGGCCGGGCAGGACGGCAACGCCGTCGCCGGGCTCGCGGTGACGCTCGACAGCGCGGGCAACATCGTCTTCAGCGACGACCCGGGGCACGTGGTGGCCCTGGTCGGGGTCCGCGACAGCGTCGTCGTCGCCACCGCCGACGTGACGATGGTCTGCCCGGTGGGCGTCGCCGAGCGCGTCAAGCAGCTGCTGGCCGCCGTCGAGGAGCGGTTCGGCGCCCGCTACAGCTGAGGGCGCCCGCCGTCCGTCCGGGTGCACCCGGCGCGGGTGACCCTTCCGTCACACCCACCCCGCGCACGTCCCCGCGCGCGCCGGTCGGGCCGTTACCGTGGCCGCAGCCGCGTCGCCGCGTCCACCGGACGGCGGGGCGCACCCGGACGGAGACCCTCGTGCGCGTGAGCCACACGTGCCCGTCGCCGCCCCCGTCCGGCCACACGCTCGCGCCGCTCCTCGCCGAGGACCGGGCGCCGAGCGCCACCCGTTCCGAGGAGCAGCAGTTGGCAGCCACCCGGTCACTCCCGTCCCGCGGACCCGCGACGGCGGGGGAGCTAGCATCCCGGGCGATGACGCACGGGCACGGTGAGCGAGGGCACGGGGACCAGGCGCAGCCCCTGGGCACCGCGCCCCAGTTGCACCTCGCCCAGGCCGGCCGGCCCGAGGGGCAGCCCGCGGGCCCGTGGGACGACACGGTCGTGGTGGTCCGCGTCTACAACGAGGCGCCCGTCGTCCGCGGCGTCATCGAGCAGCTCGTGCAGGCCGGCCTGGCGGTCATCGCCGTCGACGACGCGAGCACCGACACCTCCGCCCAGGAGATCGACGCCGCCGGGGCGCTGCGGATCAGCCACCCGGTCAACCTGGGCGCCGGCGGTGCGCTGCAGACCGGCTACGAGGCGGCGCTGCGCTTCACCGACGCGCGCTACATCGCCTGCTTCGACGCCGACGGCCAGCACCAGCTCGAGGACCTGCTGTCGATGATCGAGCGGATCCGCGGGGGCTACGACGTCGTCATGGGGTCGCGGTTCCTGGACTCCAAGACCACCATGAGCCCGCTGCGCAAGCTCATCCTGCGGCTGGCCACCAAGGTCATGAACCGCCGCTCCGGCACCCAGCTCACCGACGCGCACAACGGCCTGCGGCTGATCACCCGGGACGTCGCCGCGCGGATCCGGCTCTCGCACACCGGGATGGCCTACGCCTCGGAGCTCGAGGAGCAGCTGACCGGCCCCGGCCTGCGCGTCGTCGAGCACCCGGTGCACATCCTCTACACCGACTACTCGCGGGCGAAGGGCCAGCCGCTGCTCAACAGCGTCAACATCCTGGCCGACACGATCGCCCACCGGATCAGCCACGGAGGCCGGTCGTGATCATCAAGTGGCTGCTCGTGCCGGCCCTCGTGCTGGCGGTGTACCTGTCGCTGCGCTCGCGGGCGTCGCTGCGTGGGCAGGCGCGGCGCAAGCTCTTCGCCGGCGCGACCCTCGTCGCCGGCGTGCTGGCGGTGATCTTCCCGGACGCCACCCAGTGGGCGGCCGACGCGGTGGGGGTCACTCGCGGCACCGACCTGCTCCTCTACGTCCTGGCGCTGGTGCTCATCTACCTGGTCGGCAGCACCGGCGTCCGGTTCCGCGAGCAGGAGGCCCGGCTGGTCCGGCTCGCCCGGCAGGTCGCGCTCGCCGAGGCCGAGGCGCGCATCGGGCTGGGCGTGGCGCCGGGGTTTCGCGGGCCCGCGCAGCACCGGCACGCCGCCGGGGCGACCGCGGCCGCCGCCGTCCCCGCGGTCGCCGACGTCGTCGTGCCCTCGGGTGAGGCCGGTCACCGGGTGTCCTGAGCCCGTGCCGTAGAAACACCGCCATGCAGAGCTTCGACGTCGCAGCTGTCGTGTCCGGCGGGGCCTCGGGCCTCGGGGAGGCCACCACGCGCGCGCTGGCCGCGCGCGGCGCCGCGGTGACCATCGTCGACCTCAATGAGGAGCGCGGGAAGGCGCTGGCCGCCGAGCTGGGCGGGCACACCACGTTCGTCCGCACCGACGTCACCGACGAGGGCCAGGTCGCCGCCGCGGTCGCCGACGCGACGACGAAGGACCGGCCGCTGCGTGTCGCGGTCAACTGCGCGGGCATCGGCTGGGCGCAGCGCACGGTGGGCAAGGGCAACACGCCCCACGACCTCGACCCGTTCCTGCGCACCGTCATGGTCAACCTGGTCGGCACCTTCAACGTGCTGCGCCTGGCCGCCGCCGCCATGGCCGCCACCGAGCCGGAGGAGGACGGCGAGCGCGGCGTCGTCGTCAACACCGCCTCGATCGCCGCCTACGACGGGCAGATCGGCCAGGTCGCCTACTCCGCGTCCAAGGGCGGCATCGTCGGCATGACGCTGCCGGCGGCGCGCGACCTGTCCAGCGTCGGCGTGCGGGTCTGCACCATCGCCCCGGGCCTGGTCGACACCCCGCTGCTGGGCAGCTTGCCCGAGGAGGCCCGCCAGGCCCTGGCCGCCGGCATCCCGTTCCCCAAGCGGCTGGGCCGCCCCGACGACTTCGCCCGGCTCGCGCTCGCCATCGTCGAGCACGGCTACCTCAACGGCGAGGTCATCCGGATGGACGGCGCACTGCGCATGGCCCCCCGCTGACCCTGGCTCGTCCCCGGAGACCCGCGTGACCGCTGCACCGCCGGCCCCGACCCCGCCGGCACCCGCGCCTCCCCTCGACGGCGCGGACTTCACCGACTGCTGGCGGCCGGACTGGCGCTTCGACCTGAGGGCGGTCCTGCGTCCGCACCAGCGCAGCGCCGGCGACCCGGCGATGCAGTGGGACGGCGACGCCGTGTGGCGCACGACCACCACGCCGTGCGGGCCGGCCACGGTGCGCATCACGTGCCGCGGCGGCGAGGTGCACGTGCAGGCGTGGGGGCCGGGCGCGGAGTGGGCCGGGACGGCGGTGCCCGGCTGGCTCGGCGCGGACGACTGCCCGGACGGCTTCGACCCCGACTGCCACCGGCTGGTCCGCGAGATCGCCCGCCGCACGCCCGACCTGCGGCTGGGCCGCACCGGGCGCACCTGGGACGCCCTGGTGCCGGCGGTGCTCGAGCAGAAGGTGACCGTCGTCGAGGCGCACCGGGTGTGGCGGGCGCTGCTGCGGCTGGCCGGCGACCCGGCGCCCGGCCCCGCGCCCGCGGGCATGCGGGTGCTGCCCTCGCCGCGCCGGCTGCGGGAGATCACGGACTGGGAGTGGCACCGCTGCGGCCTCGACGGCGCCCGCCGGCGGGCGCTGCTGCACGTCGCCTCGGTGGCGCACGCGCTCGAGCCGGACGGCGGCTGCGACTCGCCGACGCTGCAGCGCAAGCTGCGCACGGTGCCCGGCATCGGGGTGTGGACGGCGGCCGAGGTCGTCCAGCGCACCCACGGCTGCCCCGACACCGTCAGCTACGGCGACTACCACCTCAAGAACCTGGTGGGCTGGTCGCTGGCCGGCCGGAAGACCGACGACGACGGGATGATGGAGTTGCTCGAGCCCTGGCGCGGGCACCGGCAGCGGGTGGTCCGGCTGCTGCACGTCGGCGGGAGCATGCCGCCCCGGCGCGGCCCGCGGACGGCGCCCACCAACTACCGCCGCTTCTGAGGGCCCCGGACCCCGTCCTCCCTCACCGCAGCGCGTCCTCCCTCACCGTGCACCGTGCGGGAGGACGCGCCACGATCAGGTCACCTGATCGTGGCCGCCCCTCAGCGGCCGTCCAGCAGGCCCAGCAGGTAGTCGCCGTAGCCGCTCTTGGCCAGCGGCTCGGCGGCGCGGCGCAGGCCGGCGTCGTCGAGCCAGCCCTGCCGCCAGGCGACCTCCTCGATGCAGCCGATCTTGAGGCCCTGCCGCTCCTCGACCACCGAGACGAACTCCGTGGCCTGGCGCAGCGAGGCGAAGGTCCCCGTGTCCAGCCACGCGGTGCCGCGGTCGAGGACGGTGACGGTCAGCCGGCCCCGGTGCAGGTAGTGCTCGTTGACCGCGGTGATCTCCAGCTCGCCGCGCGCGCTGGGCGTGATCGCGCGGGCCACCTCGACCACCGAGGACTCGTAGAAGTACAGCCCCGGGACGGCGTAGGAGCTCTTGGGCCGCGCCGGCTTCTCCTCGATGGAGAGCACCCGGCCGTCGCGGTCGAACTCGACGACGCCGTAGTCGGCCGGGTTGGCCACGTGGTAGGCGAAGACGTGCCCGCCGTCGGGGTCGGGCAGCCGGCCCAGCGCCGTCCCGAGGCCGGCGCCGTAGAAGATGTTGTCGCCGAGCACCAGGGCCACCGCCTGGTCCCCGACGAAGTCCGCGCCGATGAGGAACGCCTGCGCCAGACCCTCGGGCCGCTCCTGCGCCGCGTACTCGATGCGCATGCCGAGCCGGCCTCCGTCGCCCAGCAGCGCGCGGAAGGCGGCCTGGTCGGCGGGCGTGGTGATCACCAGCACCTCGCGGACGCCGGCCATCATCAGCGTCGAGAGCGGGTAGTACACCATCGGCTTGTCGTAGACCGGCATCAGCTGCTTGCTGACCGCCTGGGTGATCGGGAACAGCCGACTGCCCGTCCCCCCGGCCAGGATGATCCCCCGCATGCCGGCGGACGCTACCCAGTCGCGGGTGTCAGGCCCGGGGCGAGCCGAGCCACAACCTCCCGACGAGTGAGGAGCCACCGGGCGTGCCCACCGGCTCCCAGCGCGTCGCCCAGCCCTCCGCGTGCAGCTGGACGACGACCGCGCCGATCAGCGCGCCGAGGTTGAGTGCCGCGGTCGTGGTGGCCCGCTCGGGCAGGTGCACGTCGACGGCGCCGTCGCCCTCCCCGCCGTGCCGCAGCACGACGGGGAACTCCGGCAGCGCGGCGCTGGCCACCCGGAAGGCCTCGGCCACCGCCTCGCGGTCCCCGGGCCGCGGCACCAGGTCGGCGGCCGGGGCCCGGCTGGGCAGCAGGTCGCGGCTGCCGTAGGGGAACAGGTCGCCGGAGCCCAGGCGCACCAGCGGGCGGGTGCCGGTGTCGTCGTCCGGCCGGGGCAGGACCAGCCCGCGGACGACGGCCACCGGCACGCCGTCGAGCTTGCCCTTCACCAGGTCGGCGGCCGAGGCGAGCTCGTCGACGACGGCGACCTGCGTGGTCTCCAGCCGGTTGCCGTGCGCGTCGACGGCGCCGCGGTGGTCGACCAGCGCGGGGATGCCGGCCGAGCCGACCGCGACGTCGGTGAGCCCCTCGCGCCAGGTCCGGCCGAAGGTGTCGCTGACGACGACGGCCACCTCGACGCCCAGGAGGTCGAGCAGCCGCGCGCACAGGGCGCGGGCCGAGGCGTCGGCGTCCTCGGGCAGCAGCACCAGCGCGTCGCCGGCCACGTTGGAGGCGTCGATCCCGGCGGCGGCCACGACCCACCCGTGCCGCGTCTCGACGATCTTCAGCGGGCCGCGGCGGGCCACCACCCGCACCGTCTCCTCGTCGATGGCCCGCTGCCGCACCGTCTCCCGGTCGGCGCCCGGCGGCACCGGCACCAGGCGGCCCTCGACCTTGGATACCACCTTGGACGTCACCACGACGACGTCGCCGTCGGCCAGCCAGGGGGCGGCGGCGGCGATCGCGGCGGCGAGGTCGTCGCCGGGGGAGAACTCCGGCAGCCCACGGACGGGCAGGACCCGCAGCCCGCCCCCGGGGTCAGCGGACACGAGCGGCGTCCAGTGCGGCGCGGGCCATCTCCGCGGTGGCCTCGGGCGAGCTCATGAGCAGCGGCACGGCGCGGACGTCGACCCCGGGCACCTGCGCGCGGTCGCCGGTGTGGACGAGCCAGGCGTCGAGCAGCCCGCCGTCGGACCGGGCGCCGTAGTGGCGGCCGACGCCCTCGGCGCTGACCTCGACGCCGAGCACCGGCAGGCAGCGGTCGGCCATGCCGCGCACGACCTCGCCGCCGACGATCGGCGAGACGCCGACGACCCGCCCGGGGGTGGCGCGCAGCGCGTCGCGCAGGCCGGGCACGCCGAGGATCGTGCCGATCGACACGACCGGGTTCGACGGCGCGAACACGACGGCGTCGGCGCGGGCCAACGCCTCCGCCACGCCGGGCGCCGGGCGGGCGCGCTCGGCACCCACCTGCACGAAGGCGTGCGGCTGCGGCTCGGCGCGGTGGCGCACCCACCACTCCTGGAAGTGGATGGCGCCGCGGCGGCCGGTGTCGGGGTCGTCGACCACGACGTGGGTCTCCACCCGCTGGTCGCTCATCGGCAGCACGCTCACCCCCGGCTGCCAGCGGTCGGCCAGCGCGGCGGTGACGTCGGAGAGCGGGTAGCCGGCGTCGAGCATCCGCGTGCGGATCAGGTGGGTGGCCAGGTCGCGGTCGCCCAGGCCGAACCAGGCCGGGTCGGCGCCGTAGGCGGCCAGCTCCTCCTTGACCGTCCAAGACTCCCCGGCCCGGCCCCACCCGCGGACCGGGTCGATGCCGCCGCCGAGGGTGTAGACGACCGTGTCCAGGTCGGGGCAGATGCGCAGGCCGTGCAGGGTCACGTCGTCGCCGGTGTTGACCACCGCGGTGATCGACGACGGCGGGGCGACGGCCCGCAGGCCGGTGAGGAAACGGGCGCCCCCGACACCTCCGGCGAGGACGACGATCTCCACGAAAGTCATCGTGCCCGATGGGCAGTTGTCCACTGTTCCCCGGGCGTGTCGGGCGGGGGCACGAGATGTGACGAAGGAGCCGTGACGGGTGGGGCTGGTGTGGCCTGGCGCCTACACCGGGCTGAGTTGACGCTCGGGCAACGACACGCGTGTAATTCCGACCGGTGTGAGGCGCGGGAGCGCCCGGGGCGGACCCGGGGACCCGCGCCGGGGACGACAGCGAGAGGGGACGCATCGTCATGGCAGAGGTCTCGTGGCTGAGCGACTACGTCAGCGCGACGGATCGGGCTCCCCGGAGTGCCGGGATGCCCGACCAGGGGCTGATGGGGATGCTCGGTGCGGTCCTGGCCGACGATGCGCAGGCGTGGCAGGAGCAGGCGCTGTGCGCCGAGACCGACCCCGAGGCGTTCTTCCCCGAGAAGGGCGGCTCGACCCGCGAGGCCAAGAAGATCTGCACCGGCTGCGAGGTCAAGGCCGAGTGCCTCGAGTACGCGCTCGCCAACGACGAGCGGTTCGGCATCTGGGGCGGGCTCTCCGAGCGGGAGCGCCGCCGCCTGCGCCGCCGCGCCATCTGAGGCAAGGACCCCGTCCTCCCCACCCCTCGCGAGCTCGGGGCGGGGCCCGGGACGGGGCCTGACGGGCACCTCGACACACCGACGTGCGACCGCACCCACGAGTCCACCCCCCCCCGCAGCCCCCGACGGCCCCGCCGTCGGGGGCTGCGGCGTCCTCCGGCACCACCCGGACGACGGGGGAGCGTGTGGTCGGATGACCCGGTGACCGACGGGGACAGGCACACGCGGGTCGCGGTGGGCCGGGCGCGCGTCGCCGCCGAGGTCCGGGCCGCCGTGCCGCTCGCGCGCACCCTCGCCGCCCCGGTCACCGCCACCGCCCCGTGGCTCACCACCGTGCTGTCGGTGCAGTCGGCGCACCGCCGGCCGCGCCTGCTGCCGGTGGCCGTGGTCGTGGAGCCGCGCGGGTCCGGGCGGCCCGACGCGCTCGCCCTGCTGGCGCTGGCCACGGCCGGCCCGGTGGTGACCGCCACCCTGCCCGGCGACGGCCTGCCCGTGCCCGGTGGGCGGCCCCCCGCGCGGTTGCTGGCCCGCGACGAGGACGCCGCCCAGCGGCTCGCCGCCGGGGTCCTCGGCGTGCTCACCGCGCTGCGCCGGCCCTGGCGGCTGCGGCTGGCCGGCCTGCCCATGGGCGACCCGACCGTGCGGGCGCTGGTGCGGCTGCGGCCCGACGCGCGGCTGGCGACCGCCCGCAGCACCCGCCTGGTCGACGGCCTGGACGACGGCGCGCTGGACGGCGGGCGGGTCGTGCGCAGCCGCGACGCCCGCGACGTCGACCGGGTGCTGCCCGCGCTGCTGGCCGGCGAGCGCGACCGCCGGGCACGGGACCTCGTCCGCGCCGCCGCCCGCCTGCACGCCGCGCTGGGCCGGGTCGAGGTGGCGACCGTCCACGAGGACGGCCGGCTGCGCGCGGGGCTGCTGACGCTGCTCGACGGGGACGACCGGCTGCCGTGGTGGGGCTGGTCGGCGGTCGGCGGGCTGGGGACCGAGCCGGGCGCGCCGTCGGTCGGGCTGGCGGTCGAGGGCCGCGGCCGGGTCCTGCGCGGGGTCGTCGACCGCGCGGCCGGCCTCCTGCCGGAGCTGCCGGTCAGCCGGCGTCGCGGATCCGGCTGAGGGTGCGGTCGGGCAGGGCCTGCGCCCGCTCGGTCCCCAGGAACAGCGCGCCCTCGGCCGGTGCCTCGCCGTCCTCCGGTGCCGTCGCGGGGGCCACGGTCACGGTCAGCGGGTAGACCTGCCCGGTGTAGGCCGCCGGCGTCCCGGCCGGGCGGGTGTAGGTGGGGAAGCGCCCGGTCAGCCGCAGCGCGCCGCCGTCCCGGGTCACGCCCAGCGCCGGCGTGGGCAGGTCGGCGTACTCCACCCCGGTCGGGGTGCAGCCGGCCGCCGGCGGGTCGGGCGGCGCGGTCGTGCCCAGGCAGTTCCAGGTGGGCAGCCGCAGGTGCGCCAGCGCCGTCCCGTCCGGGCCCACGGTGACGCTCACCGACGGGCGGGTGACCGTCACGCCGACCGCCCGGTGCTCGAGCACCAGACCGCCCAGGGCCAGCCGGGCGGTGACGCCGTCGTCGCCCAGCGGCACCGAGCGCGCCGCGAGCGCTCCGGCGCCCTGCTCGCCGGGCAGCGGCTCGGCCGGGACGGCGGGCAGGTCGGGGGGTGCGGTCGGCGGCGCGGGCGCCGGTGGGGACGGGCGCGGTGCCGGTGCGGACGCCGTCGCGGCCGGTGCGGCCCGCCCCGCCGGGTCGTCCCCGGCGGCGAGGGCGAGCCCGGCGAGCCCGGCCACCAGAGCCAGCGCCGCGGCGGTCAGCCCGGCCACCGCCCGGCCCGCGGGGTCCGGCGTCGCCGGCCCGGCCGGCACCGGCGGCTCCGGCGGGCCGGGCGCCTCCGCCTCCGGGACGGCCGGGGTGCCCGGCGGTGCCGCGGCGAACGCCGGCAGGTCGTCGTGCGCCCAGTGCGCCCAGTGCGCGCGGGCGGGCGGCCGGGGCGGCGGTTCCGGGCGGTCGCCGACCGCCTCGCCCGCCGGCCGCCGGGGGCGGGTCAGCAGCAGTCCGGCGGCCACGGCGGCCAGCGCCAGGAGCGCCACGCCGAGCACGACCCAGGCGGCGACCGGCGCGGGGGAGTCCATCCCCGCCAGCATCCCAGGAGCGGCGCCCCGGCCCGCCGGAGGCGGGAGGTGCGTGCGGGCGCCCGGGGCTCCTGCCACCATCCCGGGGTGGCCGGCAGCGCAGCGGGAGGAGCACCGGGGCCGTCGGGCCCGGCGGCGGGGATGCGCGAGCGGGTGACCTCGCTGCTGGCCGAGCTCGGCGTCGACCAGCCGGTGGTCGCCGTCGCCGACCACACCGCGCGGCTCGGCGTCGTCCACGGGGTGCTCGCCGACCGGGTCCTCGACCTCGCCGTCACCGAGAGCGGCCGCCGGCGGCTGCGCGCCGAGCTGCGCGGCCGGCGCTGGGCCGAGGAGCGGCAGGTCGGTGTCCCCGAGGTGCTGGCCGCCGCCGACGACGGCCGCTGGCTGCTGTCCCGGCGGGTGCACCCGGCTCCCTCGGGCGGGCCGCGGTGGACCGCCGCCGCGGTCGAGGCGGCGGTGCGGATCGCGCCGCTGCCGGTCCCGCCCGGGCAGCCGTGGGCGCCGCCCGCCGGCCCGGCGCTGCGCCGGGCGCGGGCCACGGTGGGCGGCACCGGCCGGCTGCTGCGCGGCGGCGTGCGCCTGGGTGAGCTGCGGGCGGTGCGCGCCGCCGCGGCGCAGCTGCCGCTGTCGGAGGCCGGCCACGGCGACCTCCGCGCGGCCAACGCCGTGATCGACGTCCCCCCGCACGACCCGGCCGGCACCGAGGGGGAGGACCGGCTGGTGGTCCTCGAGTGGTCCGGCGTGCGCCCCGCGCCCCGGCACCGCGACCTGCTGACCTTGTGGGCCACCACCCCCGACGCGCAGGACCGCGCCCAGGTCGGCGAGGTCGTGCTCGCCCGCACCGCCGGGTGGGAGGAGCCCGACGTCGGGCTGCTCTGGCACGCCGTGGCCCTCGAGCAGCTCGTCGCCCGGCTGACCCGGTCCGACCGCGGCGACGGCCTCGACGCCGCCTTCGCCCGCGCCCGCCTGGAGGAGGCGCGCGCGATGGCCGCCGAGCTCGGCAGCCCGGTGGCGAGGTGAGGGAACGGCCTGCTCGCAGGGGCCCGCCGCGAGCGGTGGGGGGCGAGGGGGTCCTTCGTCAGGCGGTGGGGTCGATCTCCTCCGGGTCGCGGCCCAGCAGCACCGCGACCTGGTCGACGACGACGTCGCGGACCAGGTCGGCGAGGTCGTCGCGGTCGTGCGCCCGGATCTCCAGCGGCCGCCGGTAGACGACGATCCGCGCCGGCACCTCCCGGCCGTCCTCGCGGTGCGCCGGCAGCACCCGGGCCAGCGGCACCGTGCCGTCGTCGAGGACGTCGGGGTCGAGCACCACCTCGTCGGGGTCGGTGTGGTCGACCCACGGCACGTCCTCGACGGCGAACTCGACGCCGGCCAGCTCCCGCTCCCAGCGGCGCTCGAGGTCCTCGACGGCGTCGAGCACGAGGTCGTCGAACTGCTCGGCGCGGCTGCGCGAGAGCGGGACGTCACCGGGCACGAGGCGTCCGCGCAGGCCCCGGCCGTGCCGGTCGCGGCGGAAGCGGGAGGAGCGGCGGTCGGGTCGGCTCATGGCGGGGCGAGCGTACGGCCCACCGGCGGCGAGGGCAGCCGGTCCGCCGCCCGGCCGGCCGCGCACCCGGTGCCGGAGTGCCCGGGGGCGTCGGGTTGGATGGGTGGTGAGGATGGGATCGGAGGGACGACCGGCCGGTGCGCCTGTCGCCGACAGCCGGGGGACGCGGCTACTGTGCCCTGCGTGAGGAACCGGTGGTGAGGCAGTCACGTCGCTGCTCGCGCAGCGGCTGCGCGCAACCGGCGGCGGCGACACTGACCTACGTCTACGCGGAGTCGACCGCCGTCGTCGGCCCGCTCGCGACCTTCTCGGAGCCGCACAGCTACGACCTCTGCGAGTTCCACGCCGGGCGGCTGACCGTGCCGCGCGGCTGGGAGGTCGTCCGGCACGAGATCGACGTCGAGGACTCCGGCCCGACCGGGGACGACCTGCTCGCGCTGGCCGACGCCGTCCGCGAGGCCGCCCGTCCCGAGCCCCCGCGGCCGCCGGCCGACGACGGCCGCGGCACCCGCCGCGGCCACCTGCGCGTCCTGCCCGACATCACCTGAGCCGCGCGCCGCGCGGCACCGTCCCCCGGCGGACGGATCCGGTCCGCGCCGCCGTGCCACCCTCCCCGGCCCGCCGTTAGGGTCGACCGGCACCGCGCGCAGCCGAGCGCCCGGTCAGTCGGGACGAGGGTGGGCAGTGGCGGACCTGTCGGCGATCATCAAGGCCTACGACGTGCGGGGTGTGGTCCCCGACCAGTGGGACGAGGACGACGCGCGGCGCATCGGCGCCGCGTTCGCCGAGCTGGTGGCCACCGAGAGCGGCGCCACCGCCGTCGTCACCGCCCACGACATGCGCCCCTCGTCCGTCCCGCTGTCGCGCGCCTTCGCCGAGGGCGTCCTCTCCCGCGGGGTCGACGTCGTCGAGGCGGGGCTGGGGTCCACCGACCTGCTCTACTTCGCCGCGGGCCGCCTCGACGTGCCCGGCGCGATGTTCACCGCCAGCCACAACCCGGCGCAGTACAACGGCATCAAGCTCTGCCGCGCCGGCGCCGCCCCGGTCGGCCAGGAGTCGGGCCTGGTCACCGTCCGCGAGTGGGCCGAGCGCGACTCCTACGACCGGGTGCCCGCGCGCACCGCCGAGATCACCCAGCGCGACCTGCTGCCGGCCTACGCCGAGCACCTGCGCTCCCTGGTCGACCTCTCGCGCAGCCGGCCGCTGCGGGTCGTCGTCGACGCGGGCAACGGCATGGGCGGGCACACCGTGCCGGTGGTGCTGGCCGGCCTGCCGCTCGACGTCGTCCCGCTGTACTTCGAGCTGGACGGCACCTTCCCCAACCACGAGGCCAACCCGCTCGACCCGGCCAACCTGGTCGACCTGCAGGAGGCCGTCGTGCGCGAGCGCGCCGACATCGGCCTGGCCTTCGACGGCGACGCCGACCGGGTGTTCGTCGTCGACGAGCGCGGCGAGCCGGTGAGCCCCTCGGCGATCACCGCGCTGGTCGCCGTCCGCGAGCTGGCCAAGGGTCGCGGGACGACGGTCATCCACAACCTGATCACCTCCCGCGCGGTGCCCGAGATCGTCCGCGAGCACGGCGGCACGCCGGTGCGCACGCGGGTCGGGCACTCCTTCATCAAGGCGGAGATGGCCCGCACCGACGCCGTCTTCGGCGGCGAGCACTCGGCGCACTACTACTTCCGCGACTTCTGGCGCGCCGACACCGGCATGCTCGCCGCGATGCACGTGCTCGCCGCGCTCGGTGAGCAGAGCGCCCCGCTGTCGGAGCTGACCGCCGCCTACGGCCGCTACGCCGCCTCCGGGGAGATCAACTCGACCGTCGACGACGCCGCCGGCCGCACCGCCGCCGTCCGGGAGGCGTTCGAGGCCGAGGACGCGACCGTCGACGAGCTGGACGGGCTGACCGTCGATCTGCCCGACGGCTCGTGGTTCAACCTGCGGGCCAGCAACACCGAGCCGCTGCTGCGGCTCAACGTGGAGGCGCCCGACCGGGCGCGGATGGAACGGCTGAGGGACCAGGTGCTGGAGATGGTGCGCGCATGAGCACGCCGCAGGAGCCGACGACCCGGGGGCCGCTGGGCCTGGACCCGGCGCTGCTGGAGATCCTCGCCTGCCCCGACACCCACCACAGCCCGCTGACCGTCGACGAGGCGGCGAGCGAGCTGCTGTGCACGACGTGCGACCGGGCCTTCCCGGTCCGCGACGGCATCCCGGTGCTGCTGCTGGACGAGGCGCGGCACCGCGACGGCGGGGGGACGGCGGCGCCGTGACCTCGCCCGAGCTGGCCGAGGAGGTCCTCGACGACCTCGACGCGCTGCGCACCCGCGACCCGCGCGGCCTGCTGCCGGCCGTCGCCGGGGCGGGTGCCCAGGTGCGCGAGACCGCGCGGCTCACCGACGAGGCCGGGCTGGACCGGATCACCTCCGCGGGGCGTCCGCGCGGGCTGGTCATCGTGGCCCGGCGCGAGGGCGCGGTGGCCGCCTCGGTGCTGCGCGCGCTGCTCGGCCCGTCCAGCCCGGTCACCGTCGACGTCGTCCCCGGCCCGGACCTGCCCGTGTGGACCGGCCCGACCGACATCGCCGTCGTCGCCACCCGGACCGGCGCGGGCCGGTACGCGGTGACACCCGCCTACGAGGCGGCCCGCCGCGGCGTGTCGCTGCTGGGCATCGGCGCCGACGACGCCCCGCTGCGGGCAGCCTGCTCGACGGCGCGGATGCCCTACGTCCCGCTGCCGCGCTCGCGGGTCCGGCAGACCACGCTGTGGTCGCTGCTGACCCCGCTGCTGCGCCTGGCCACCGACCTCGGCCTGGTCGGACACAGCGCCGCCGACTGCGAGGCGGTCGCCGCGGCGCTCGACGAGGTGGCCGCCGAGTGCGGGCCCGCGCGGGAGTCGTTCGTCAACCCCGCCAAGACCCTGGCGCTGGAGCTGCTCGACTCCCTCCCCGTCGTCGTGGCGGAGGGGCCGCTGGCCGACACCGCGGCCACCCGGTTCGCCGACCAGCTGGCCACCCTGGCGGGCCTGCCCACCAGCGGCTTCCGGCTCCCCGACCAGCGGGTGGCCGCCCGCGCCGTGCTCGGCGGACCGCTGGCCCCGCACGACGAGGACGACTTCTTCCGCGACCGCACCGACGACGCGGGGCGCCGGCTGCGGCTGATCACCATCCGCGACACCGACGCCGCGCACCACGACGGCGGGGGTGAGCGCGAGCCCCGGTCGGCCGCCGAGGCGATGGCCGAGGTCCTGCGCACCGCCGCGGCGGGCAACGTCCCGGTCAGCGGGCTGGCCGAGCACGGGGACCCCGAGCGCCACGGACGGCTGCCGCGCCTGGCGCGCCAGCTGGCCGTGGCCGACTTCGGCGCCGTCTACCTGGCGCTGGCACTCGACCAGGAGAGGGCCCTGAACAGATGAGCGCCGACCGGGCGGACGCGGGACCCGCCACGACGTCCCCGGCCGCCCCCGACGGGCACGGGGCGGACCACGGCGGGGGTCACGGCGGGGGTCACGGCGGGGGACACGGCGGCGGCAAGGCGATCATCGCCGCGCTCGGCGCCAACCTCGGCATCGCGGCGGCGAAGTTCATCGCCTTCCTGGTGACCGGCGCCTCGTCGATGCTGGCCGAGGCCATCCACTCGGTGGCCGACTCCGGCAACCAGGTGCTGCTGCTGATCGGCGGCCGGACGGCGCGGCGCGAGGCCACGCCGCAGCACCCGTTCGGCTTCGGCCGCGACCGCTACGTCTACGGCTTCCTCGTCGCGGTCGTGCTGTTCAGCGTCGGCGGCCTGTTCGCCGTCTACGAGGGCGTGCACAAGCTGCAGCACCCGGAGGAGCTCGAGTCGCCGGTCTGGGCCATCGGCGTGCTGCTCGTCGCGATCGCGCTGGAGAGCTTCTCGCTGCGGACGGCGGTCAAGGAGACCGGCGCGGTCAAGGCGCCGGGCGTCAGCTACTGGACGTTCATCCGCCGCGCCCGCGCCCCCGAGCTGCCCGTCGTCCTGCTCGAGGACACCGCCGCGCTGCTCGGCCTGCTGTTCGCGTTGCTCGGCGTCGGGCTCACCGCGCTCACCGGCGAGCCGGTCTTCGACGGGCTGGGCACGATCGCCATCGGCCTGCTGCTGGTCGTGGTCGCGGCGATCCTGGCGGTCGAGACCAAGAGCCTGCTGATCGGGGAGTCGGCGACCCCGGAGCACCAGCGGCGGATCGTCGCGGCGCTCGAGGCCGACGGCGCCACATCGGTGATCCACATGCGCACCCTGCACCTGGGCCCGGAGGAGCTGCTGGTCGCGGCCAAGTTCGCCGTCCGGCACGACGAGTCCGCCGGCGCGGTGGCCCGCGCCATCGACGCCGCGGAGGCGCGCATCCGGGAGGCCGTGCCGATCGCCCGGGTCATCTACCTCGAGCCGGACCTGCGGCGCCCGCCGGACCCCGCGCGCTCGGGAGCCACGACCGCCGTCGTCGAGTAGCGAGGATCACGCGAGGTGGACCCACTCGGGGGATCCCCTGGGCCGGTGAGGAGGACGACAGTTCTCCTGTGCCCACCTCGCCAGTAGCCTCGCCCTGATGTGGCAGCTCACCAGCTCGGTCCGGTTCTACCCGTGGGGCAGCAGGACCGTGATCCCCGAGCTGCTCGGCCAGCCCAGTCCCGCCGAGCGGCCGCACGCCGAGCTCTGGATGGGGGCGCACCCCGACGAGCCCAGCGTGCTGGCCGACGGGCGGCCGCTGGACAAGGCGATCGCCGAGGAGCCCGAGCGGCTGCTCGGCCGGGCCGTCGTCGAGCGGTTCGGCGACCGGCTGCCCTTCCTCATGAAGGTGCTCGCCGCCGACACGCCCCTGTCGCTGCAGGCACACCCGACGATGGAGCAGGCCCAGGCCGGCTTCGCCGCCGAGGAGGCCGCCGGCGTGCGGCACGACGACCCGGCCCGCACCTTCAAGGACCCGTGGCACAAGCCCGAGCTGCTCCTGGCCCTGAGCACCTTCGAGGCCCTCTGCGGCTTCCGGCCGGTGGAGGAGTCGCTGCACTGCCTGGCCAAGCTGCAGCTGCCCGAGCTCAAGCCGACGATCGCCGCGCTGGCCCGTGGCGGGTTGCAGGCGGCCATCCCGCAGCTGCTGGCGCTGTCGGGCCAGCGGCGCACGCACCTGGTCGACGTCGTCGCGCGGAGGGCCGCCGACTTCGTCGCCGCGCACGACCCCGAGTTCATCAACACCTACCGGTGGGCCGCGACGCTGGCCGAGACCTACCCGGGCGACCCGGGCGTGGTCATCTCGCTGATGTGCAACCACCTCAAGCTCGCGCCCGGTGAGGCGGTCTTCCTCCCCGCGGGCAACCTGCACGCCTACCTCTCGGGGGCGGGCGTGGAGGTCATGGCCAGCTCGGACAACGTGCTCCGCGGTGGGCTGACCACCAAGCACGTCGACCTCGCCGCGCTCATCGAGGTGCTCGACTTCTCCGACGGCCGGATCCCGGTCATCCACCCCGTGCTCGGCCCGGGCGGGCTGCGCTACCCGGTCCCGGTGGAGGACTTCGACCTCACCCGCGCCCAGCTCGACGAGCAGGCCGGCCCGTTCACCACCCGGGGCCCGCAGGTGGTCCTGTGCGCCGAGGGGCGCGCGGTCCTGGCCGGCGCCGACGACGAGGTGGTCCTGGAGCGGGGACAGTCGGCGTTCGTCCCGGCCGGGGTCCCGGTCGCCGCCCGCGGCCCCGCCGTCCTGTACCGGGCCACCACCAACATCCGCTGACGACGGCGACCGGCCGCCGCTGACACCCGGCGCCGGGGCGCGTGTCGCGGCCCGGTCGCCCGCGGCGCCGGACGTAGCGTCGACCGTGTCCCTCCGCACGGCGCTGACGAGTACGCTGGCCCTCGGCCTGGTCGCCGTGCTGGGCGCCGGCTGCACGGACCTCGACGGCTCCTCGGCCGGCGCGGCGGGGGACGCCGTCCCTCCCGTCGCGGTCAGCGGCAGCGCGCTGGAGGCGCTGGCCTCGGTCGAGGTCCACGGCCGGGCGCCGCGCACCGGCTACGCGCGCGACCGGTTCGGCGACGGGTGGGCCGACACCGACCGCAACGGCTGCGACACCCGCAACGACGTCCTGGCCCGCGACCTCACCGGCGAGACGTTCGAACCGGGCACCCGCGACTGCGTCGTGCGCACCGGCACCCTCGCCGACCCCTACTCCGGGCGCACCATCGCCTTCCGTCGCGGTGAGGGCACCAGCGAGGCGGTGCAGATCGACCACGTGGTGGCGCTGTCCGACGCCTGGCAGAAGGGCGCCCGGCGGTGGGACGCGGACCGCCGCGTCGCCTTCGCCAACGACCCGCTCAACCTGCTCGCCGTCGACGGCCCGCTCAACCAGGGCAAGGGGGACGGCGACGCGGCGACCTGGCTGCCGCCGAACCGCTCCTACCGCTGCGCCTACGTCGCCCGCCAGGTCGCCGTCAAGCTCACCTACGGCCTGTGGATGACCGCCGCCGAGCGCGACGCGGCGTCCGCGGTGCTCACCACCTGCCCGGGTGAGCCGCTCCCCGCCCGGGACCCGTCGCCGGCCCAGCAGGAGCCGCCGGGCGTCCCGCCGGCCGCGCCGGCCGATCCGTACGCCGACTGCGCCGCGGTGCGCGCCGCCGGTGCCGCCCCGATCCGGGAGGGCGACCCCGGCTGGAACGCGGCCCTCGACCGCGACGGGGACGGCGTCGGCTGCGAGTAGCCGGGGGCGCCACGCGGGCGGGCCGGCCCGGTGGACTCCGTGCACGTCGACTCGGACCGGTACTCCTCGGCCGCGGCGGTGCCCCGCCACGTCGGGCCCCGGCTGGCCGCCGGCTCGGTCCTGCTCGTCGACGAGTTCCTCGACCACGCCGGCTGGGAGGAGCACGAGTACCGCGCCCGGCAGGAGTGGCTGGACCGGACCGCACGACCGTGGCGTACCTGGCCCACCCCTCGACGCACGAGCAGGTGGGCGTGCGGGTGGTCGCCCCGGGCCCCGGCGCCCGGTCCTGACCGCGGGTCGACCACCGCCGGGGAGGGTCCGGGCCGGACCCCGCGTATCCTGGACGACGGCACGAGCCCCGCCGAAGCCTCGGCATGCTCGCTCACCTCAGTGACCCGTACGCCCGCCGGCCCCGGCGGGGCACCGAGCACGGGCATCGACCCTGGAGCGACATGACCGCCTCTACCGGCACCCGCGTCCTGACCGACGGCGACTTCCGCGTCGCCGACCTCTCCCTCGCCGGCTTCGGCCGCAAGGAGATCCGCCTCGCCGAGCACGAGATGCCCGGCCTCATGGCGCTGCGCGCCGAGTACGGCGACGCGCAGCCGCTCGCCGGCGCCCGCATCGCCGGCTCGCTGCACATGACCGTGCAGACCGCCGTGCTCATCGAGACCCTCGTCGCGCTCGGCGCCGACGTCCGCTGGGTGAGCTGCAACATCTTCTCCACCCAGGACCACGCGGCCGCCGCGATCGTCGTCGGCCCCGAGTCGAGTGGTGGCACCGCCGAGGCGCCCGCCGGTGTCCCGGTCTACGCCTGGAAGGGCGAGTCGCTCGAGGACTACTGGTGGTGCACGCAGCGGCTGTTCGAGTTCCGCGACGAGTCCGGCGACGTCGTGGGCCCGAACATGCTGCTCGACGACGGCGGTGACGCCACCCTGCTGGTGCACCTGGGCACCCGCTTCGAGGCCGACGGCGCCGTCCCCGACACCACCGAGGCCGACTCCGAGGAGTACGGCGTCATCCTCGACGTCCTGCGCGGCTCGCTGGCCGCCGACGCCGGCTACTGGACCCGGATCGGGCAGGGCATCGCCGGTGTCACCGAGGAGACCACCACCGGCGTCATGCGCCTCTACGAGCTGGCCCGCGACGGCCGGCTGCTCTTCCCGGCGATCAACGTCAACGACTCGGTCACCAAGAGCAAGTTCGACAACCTCTACGGCTGCCGGCACTCCCTCATCGACGGCATCAACCGCGCCACCGACGTGATGATCGGCGGCAAGGTCGCCGTCGTCTGCGGCTACGGCGACGTCGGCAAGGGCTGCGCGGAGTCGCTGCGCGGCCAGGGCGCCCGCGTGATCGTCACCGAGATCGACCCGATCAACGCCCTGCAGGCGGCGATGCACGGGTACGAGGTGACCACCCTCGACGAGGTCATCGGCAAGGCCGACATCATCATCACGGCCACCGGCAACCGCGACATCATCTCCGCCGAGCAGCTCGGGCAGACCAAGCACCAGGCGATCGTCGGCAACATCGGCCACTTCGACAACGAGATCGACGTGGCCGGCCTCGCCCGCACCCCGGGCATCGAGCGGACGCAGATCAAGCCGCAGGTCGACGAGTGGCGGTTCGCCGACGGCCACACGATCATCCTGCTGTCGGAGGGCCGGCTGCTGAACCTCGGCAACGCCACCGGGCACCCGAGCTTCGTCATGAGCGCCTCGTTCTCCAACCAGGTGCTGGCCCAGATCGAGCTGTGGACCAACCGGGCCGCCTACGAGGGCCAGACGCCCGGCGTGACCGTCCTGCCGAAGAAGCTCGACGAGCACGTGGCCCGGCTGCACCTCGACGCGCTCGGCGTGAAGCTCACCGAGCTGACCAAGGTGCAGGCCGACTACATCGGCGTGCCCGTCGAGGGGCCCTTCAAGAGCGAGCACTACCGCTACTGAGAGGACCACCCCCCACGCCTGGCACACATGCGGCGGACCTGCAGGGGGCCTGAACCCGCGTTCCGCCCCGCCCGGGGCATTCCTCGGGCGGGGCGGAGCGTTTCCGGGCGCGCGTCGCGCAGAATGGGCCCGTGCCACCGACCGCACCGCACAACGGGCCCAGCCGCGGCCGTGTCCTGGTCGTCGACGACGACGCCGCCCTCGCCGAGATGCTCGGCATCGTGCTGCGGCGGGAGGGGTACGACCCGGCCTTCGTGTCCGACGGGAACCGGGCGCTCGGGGTCTTCCAGCAGACCCGGCCGGACATCGTCCTGCTCGACCTGATGCTGCCCGGCCGCAACGGCCTGCAGATCTGCCAGGACATCCGCACCCAGTCCAGCGTCCCCATCGTCATGCTCACCGCCAAGGGCGACACGATCGACGTCGTCCAGGGGCTGGAGGCCGGCGCCGACGACTACGTCACCAAGCCGTTCAAGCCGGTGGAGCTGGTCGCCCGGGTGCGCGCCCAGCTGCGCCGCGGGGAGACCGGGCAGGCCGAGTCGCTGTCCATCGGCGACGTCCAGATCGACGTCCCGGCCCACCAGGTCACCCGTGACGGGACGCCGATCGCGCTGACCCCGCTCGAGTTCGACCTGCTGGTGGCCCTCGCCCGCAAGCCGCGCCAGGTGTTCACCCGCGAGCTGCTGCTCGAGCAGGTGTGGGGCTACCGGCACGCCGCCGACACGCGGCTGGTCAACGTCCACGTGCAGCGGCTGCGCGCCAAGATCGAGCGCGACCCGGAGAAGCCGGAGATCGTGCTGACGGTGCGCGGCGTGGGGTACAAGGCGGGACCGCCGTGAGCCGCCCGTGAGTGCCACCGACCAGGCGCGGCCGACCGGTGGTGTCGGCGGCGCCGGCGGCTCCACGGTCGCCGCGCCCGCGGGGGGCCCGACGACGGTCCCGCCGCGCTCCGGCCGGCCGCAGGACCCGCGCCCGCTGCGGCGCGGCCTGCGTCGCAGCGTGGCCCACGCCCGCCGCGGCGCCCGCCAGGCGGTGGCCGGCGCCGTCTCGGCCTGGCGGTCGTCGCTGCACGTGCGCATCGGTGCGATCACGATGGTCGTCGCCGGCACGGTCGTGGTGATCGTCAGCCTGGTGCTCTTCAGCCAGATCCGCACCCAGCTGCTGTCGGTCAAGGAGCAGGCCGCGGTCGACCAGGCCCAGGCCGGGGTGGTCTACGCCCAGACCGAGGTGGTGGGCATCGCCGCGGGGGACGCCGCCAGCGTGCGCGCCACCCTCGACCGCACGGTGCAGCAGCTGCTCACCCGCGGCGGGTCGGCGGGCGACTTCGACGTCGTCATGGTCTACCGCACGGGGGACACCGAGCGGCCGCCCGCGGTCAGCCGGCCGGGCATCTACCCGGCGCTGCCCGAGGGGCTGCGCGCCGGGGTCGCCGGCGGCGCCCAGTACAGCCAGTACGCGATGGTGCCGAACGACGCCGGACAGCCCCACCCGACCCTGCTGGTCGGGTCCCCGGTGCCCGGCGGGGCCTCCTCGGTCGGCCGGCTCGAGCTGTACTACGCGTTCCCGCTCGACCAGGAGCAGGAGACGCTCTCCCTCATCCGCAGCACCGTGGCGATCAGCGGCATCGCCCTGACCCTGTTCGTGGCGGGGATCGGCGTGCTGGTCACCCGGCTGGTCGTCGACCCGGTGCGGCGCGCCGCCGGCACGGCACAGCGGCTGGCCGAGGGGCAGCTCGAGGAGCGCATGGCCGTGCGCGGCGAGGACGACCTGGCCCGGCTGGCCACCAGCTTCAACGCGATGGCCGACAGCCTGCAGCGCCAGATCACCCAGCTCGAGGGGCTCTCCCAGCTGCAGCAGCGGTTCACCTCCGACGTCTCGCACGAGCTGCGCACGCCGCTGACCACGGTGCAGATGGCCGCCGACGTCCTGCACGAGTCCCGCGGCGACTTCCCCCCGCACGTCGCCCGCTCGGCCGAGCTGCTGCACGAGGAGCTCGACCGCTTCGAGCGGCTGCTGTCGGACCTGCTGGAGATCAGCCGGTACGACGCCGGTGCCGCCGTCCTCGACTGGGAGCCCGCCGACCTCGGGGCGATCGTGGGCCGCGTGGTCGACGGCATGACCTCGCTGGCCACGCGGCACGGCTGCGAGCTCACGGTGACCTGCCCGCCGGGCCCGGTCGTCGCCGAGGTCGACGCCCGCCGGGTGGAGCGGATCCTGCGCAACCTGATCGGCAACGCCGTCGAGCACGGTGCGGGCGAACCCATCGAGGTGACCCTGGTGGCCAACCGGTCGGCGGCGGCGGTGACGGTGCGCGACCACGGCGTCGGCCTGTCCCCGGCCGAGGCCGAGCACGTCTTCGACCGGTTCTGGCGGGCCGACCCCTCGCGGGTCCGCACGGTCGGCGGCAGCGGCCTGGGCCTGTCCATCAGCCTCGAGGACGCCCGGCTGCACGGCGGCTGGCTGCAGGTCTGGGGCCAGCCGGGGCTGGGTGCGCAGTTCCGGCTCACCCTGCCGCTCACCGCCGGAGCCGACCTCACCGGCTCGCCGCTGCCGCTGCGGCCGACGATCGTGCGCCGGCCGAGGGTCCGCCCGTGAGCCGCGGAACGCCCGTGCTGGCCGCGCTGCTGCTCGTCCTGCTCAGCGGCTGCTCGACGGTGCCCACCGGGTCGGCCCCGGTGCAGATCACCGAGGCGCCGACCCGGCCCGCCGGCCAGGTGGGCATCGAGCCGCAGGAGCCGCTCAGCGGCGCCCTGCCCGAGGAGGTCGTGCGCGGCTTCATCGACGCCGCGGCCAGCACGGTGGGCGGGCACCCGGTGGCCCAGGAGTACCTGACCCCCGAGGCCGCCGACACCTGGTCCGACGAGGCCGGCATCACCCTCATCGGTCCCGACTACGCCACGGTGAACGCGGACGCCGGCACCATCGTGGTGACCGGCGACCTGGTCGGCAGCGTCGACACCCGCGGCGTCTTCACCGGCTCGGCGGGGGACCTCTACACCCGCGACTTCACCCTGGTCGAGGTCGACGGCGAGTGGCGGATCACCAACCCGCCCGACGGCCTGCTCATGCTCGTGCCCGACTTCGAGCGGCTCTACGACGAGCGCGCCGCCTACTTCGTCGACCCGACCGGGCAGCGGGTGGTGCCCGACCCGCACTACCTGCTCACCGGTGAGGCGCAGCCGACCGCGCTGGTGCAGCGGCTGCTGGAGGGCCCGTCCCCTGCCCTCGCGGCCGGCGTCCGCAACGCCCTCGACGGCGTCACCCTCACCCGTGCCGTCACCATCGCCGGCGCCATGGTCACCGTCGACCTCGCCGGGCTCCGCGACGTGCCGGCGGCGCAGTTGCCGCTGCTGTGCGCCCAGCTGGTGTGGACGCTCGACCAGCTCGAGGGCGTCAGCTCGGTGGAGATCCGGGCCAACGGCGAGCCGCTGGCGGCCGACGGGGTCCCCGCCGTGCAGCGCACCGACGACTGGGCGGGGTTCGACCCCGACGCGGCGCCCGCCGACGCCGAGGGGCACTACCTCGACGCCGGCCGGCTCATGACCGGCGACAGGTCACCGGCGCCCGGCCCGGCCGGAGCCGGCGCCTACGGGCTGAGCGCGGCGGCGGTGTCGGCCGATCCGCGCACCAGCGCGCTGACCTCGATGGTCGGCACGGCGGTCACCGGCGCGACGACGACGCTGCTGTCGGGCCCGTACGGCGGGGAGCTCACGCCGATCCTCGCCGGTGCCCGGCTCTCCGCGCCGACGGTCGCGGCCACCCGGCCGGAGTTCTGGGTCGTGCGCGACGAGAGCGCGGTGGTCCGCGTCCCGGCGAGCGGCTCCCCGCAGCCGGTGAACGTCCCGACCCTGCAGGGCCAGGGTCGGGCGACGGCGCTGGAGCTCTCGCCCGACGGGGTGCGCGCCGCCGTGCTCGTGAGCCGGGCGGACCGCTCGGCGCTGCTCGTCGGCACCGTCGTCCGCTCCGACGAGGGTCCGGTGGCCCTGCGCGACCTGCGCGAGGTGGCGCCGTCGCTGGGCTCCGTCGTCGACGTCGCCTGGCCGACGGCGGGCAGCCTGATGGTGCTGGCCGGGGACGCCGAGGAGGGCGTGGTGCCCTACGTCGTCGGGGTCGACGGGTGGGGGCTGTCGGAGGTGCCCACCTCCGGGCTGCCCAGCCCGCCGACGGCGCTGGCCGCCGCACCCAGTCAGCTGCCGCTGGTCAGCGCCGGCGGCACGGTGTGGCAGCTGTCGGGCGGCACCTGGGCGACGCTCATCCGCGGCCAGCAGCCGGTGCCCGGCGACCAGCCGTTCTACCCGGTCTGATCCGAGGACCCCGCTGCCCCACCTCCGCAGGGGCAGGGTGGAACCCAGGGGCCGCGGTCGACGGCGGAGCCCGGTGTCCACAGATCCGCGGTGAGCCGCCGCCCGGGCCGGCACGGACCGCAGGCTGGGCGGGTGGGAGCCGGGCAGCCGCAGGTGCGCGCCCACGGCGCCGCACTGGCCGCCGCCCTGGCCGACGTCGTGCTCCCGCGCACCTGCGCCGGTTGCGGGGTGCCGGGATCGGTGCTGTGCCGGCGGTGCGCCCGCCTGCTGGGCTCCCCGCGGGTGGCCACGCCCCGCCGGGTGCCCCGCGGCCTGCCGCCGACCGTGGCCGCCGGCGACTACGCCGGACCGGTGCGCGCCGCGGTCATCGCCTTCAAGGAGCGGGGGCGGTCCGAGCTGGCCGGTCCGCTCGGCGCCGCCCTCGCGCTGGCCGCCGCGGCCGGCGCCGCGGTCGTGCCCGCACGGCCGGTCCTGCTGGTCCCGGTGCCGCCGAGCCGGGCGTCGCTGCGGGCCCGCGGCCGCGACCACGTCCGCGAGCTGGCCACGGTCGCCGTCGGCGAGCTGCGCGCCGTCGGGGTCCCCGCCCGGCTGGCCCCGCTGCTGGCCCGCACCGGCCGCGTCCGCGACTCCGCCGGGCTCTCGGTGGCCGAGCGCCGGGCCAACCTTGCCGGCACGTTCCTGCGCCGGCCGGGGCCGGAGCCGCCGCCGGGGGCGCTGCTGGTCCTGGTCGACGACGTCCTCACCAGTGGCGCGACGCTCACCGAGGCGGCTGCCGCGCTGGCCACCGGACCACCGGCCGGCGGTGCGCCGGTGCTCGCCGCGGTGGTGGCGGCCACTCCCCGGGAGGGTCGGGGAGCGCAGTCGGCGGGAACTCCCCGGACGGACGCGGAGACGCGCGCCGATCACCCTCCGTGAGCGACCTGATCGACTGTCGCAGTCATCCGGCAGCGACTAGCGTGGTGTTGGTCACACCCGCCGACGACCGGGAGGTCTGATGGAGATCGTGGTCCGTGGCCGCAACGTGGAGGTCCCCGAGCACTTCCGCCAGCACGTGGAGGACAAGGTCGGCCAGCTCGAGCGGTTCGACGGCAAGCTGTCGCGCATCGACGTGGAGCTGTTCCACGAGAAGAACCCCCGGCAGGCGGCCAACTGCCAGCGCGTCGAGATCACCCTGCGGGGCAAGGGCCCCGTGGTCCGGGCCGAGGCCTGTGCGCCGGACTTCTACGCCGCCCTCGACCTGAGCGCCGGCAAGCTCGACAACCGGCTGCGCCGCGCCAACGACCGCCGGCGCGTGCACCACGGCCGGCGCACCCCACCCAGCGTCCGGGTGACCGGCCCCTCCGCCGAGCCCGAGCCCGTGGCCGCCGCGCCGGACCCCGCGCTCGAGCAGCAGGTCGACGGCGAGCCGTTGGTCAGCGACCTCGACGAGCACCTGCCCGGCCGGGTGGTGCGCGAGAAGCACCACCCCGCCGTCCCCATGACCGTCGACCAGGCCCTCCTCGAGATGGAGCTCGTGGGCCACGACTTCTTCCTCTTCCAGTGCGCCGACACCGGCCGGCCGACCGTCGTCTACCGGCGGCACGCCTTCGACTACGGGCTCATCCGTCTGGTCGAGCCCCCGCTGGGGGAGCAGCACAGCACCTCCGCCGAAGCGGCCGAGCCCGCGGCCGTCCCGCGCTGACACCGCGGCAGGGGCCCGGCCCGACCGGGCCGGGCCCGTGCCCGTCAGTCACCGGGCAGCCGGCCGAACAGGACGGCGTCGGCCCGGGTGCCGTCGCGGTAGGACAGGCAGGAGCGGACGACGCCCTCGCGGACGAAGCCGGCCCGCTCGGCGACCGCCTGGGAGGTGCCGTTGCGGACGTCGGCCAGCAGGTGGACCCGCGGGGCGCCCCGCTCCAGCGCCCAGTCGGCCAGGGCCCGCGCCGCCTCGGTGGCGTAGCCCCGACGGCGGGCCCACGGCGCCACCCAGTAGCCGACCTCCGGGCCGAGCCGGCGCCCGTCGTCCAGGTGGTGCAGGCCGCAGGAGCCGACCAGCCCGCCGTCGGCCTCGATCGCACACGACAGGTCGCGGCCCTCCGCGCGCCCGCGGGGCGAGGTCCTCGTGACGAAGTCCTCGGCCGCCTGGTGGGTGTACGGCTCGGGCAGGGCCAGCAGCCACCGCCGGGTCTCTGCATCCCGGCAGGCGCGGAACACGGCGTCGGCGTCGTCGGACCGGTAGGGCCGCAGCACGAGCCGGTGGGTGCGCACCACCTCGGTGGTCAGGTCGACGCCGGTCAGAGAGAGGACCCCGTCCCTCTCATCGCTCGCACGCTCGCGACGAGCCTCCGGACGGGGCCGAGAAGCGGTCATGCCCTGATGGTCACGCGCTGCCCAGCACTCGGTCGACCGATATCTCGATGACCACCCGCGCCGGGTTCTCCCGCGGGGTGCGATAGCGCTGCGCGTAGCGGGCCTCGGCGTCGGCCACGGCGGCCCGGTCGTCGCGTACCACCGCCGTCCCCTCGAGGGTCAGCCAGCGGCGGCCGTCGACCTGGCAGACCGCCACCCGCGCCTGCCCGGCCCGCACGTGCCGGGCCTTGGCCGAGCTCCCGGAGGTGATCACCCGGGCGGTGCGCGTGTCGGGGTCGTAGGTGACGCCGACCGGCACGACGTGCGGACTGCCGTCGGCGCGCAGCGTGGTCAGCGTGGCCAGGTGCCGCTCGGCGAGGAGGAAGGCGAGCAGTTCCGGACCGAGATCGTGCAGGTCGTGGGCCACGCCGACGAGGTTAGGTCGACGGCGTCGCGGGCACCGGCGCGACGTGGATCTGGCGGGTGCGCGCGTGCTGGTGGCCGGGGCGACGGGCGTGCTGGGCGGTGCGCTCGCGCGGGCGCTGGCCGGGGCCGGCGCCCGGCCGGCGCTGACCGGTCGGGACGACGGCCGGCTGCAGGCGCTGGCCGGAGAGCTCGGCGGCGCTCCGGCACTCCCCGCCGACGCGGTCGACGTCGACTCCGTCCGCCACGCGGTGGACGCCGCCGCGGAGGCCCTCGGCGGTCTGGACGCCGTCGTCGTCGCGTGGGGCGTGGTGGCCTTCGGCCCGGCCGCCGTCGCCGACGACGCCGTCACCGAGGAGCTCTTCGCCGTCAACACGCTGGCGCCGATGAGCCTCGTCCGGGCCGCGCTGCCGCACCTGACCGACGGCGGGGCGGTCGTGCTGCTGTCGGCGATCGTCGCCGATGCGCCCACGCTGGGCATGGCCGAGTACTCGGCGAGCAAGGCGGCCCTCTCGGCGTGGGCCTCGGTGCTGCGCCGGGAGCTGCGCGGCCGCTCGATCACCGTGCTCGACGTCCGGCCGCCGCACGTCGACACCGGGCTGGTCGACCGCGCGCTCGCCGGCACCCCGCCCCGGCTGCCCGCGGGGCACGACCAGGAGGAGGTCGTGGCGGCGGTGCTCGACGGCCTGCGCGAGGGAGCCCGCGAGGTCGTCCTCGACCCCCGGGAGCGGCGACTCGTGCGCCGCTGAGGCCCCGGCCCGCAGCCCGCACCGCCGTCCGGCGGCGCGGGACCGCTGAGGTGTGCGTGCCCCGCCTACGCTGGTGGCGTGGTGTTCTCGAGAATCCTCCGAGCCGGTGAGGGCAAGATCCTCCGACGACTGGACCGGATCGCCGACGCGATCGAGTCCCTGGAGGACGACGTCTCCGACCTCACCGACGCCGAGCTCCGGGCGAGGACCGACGAGTTCAAGGCGCGCATCGACGACGGCGAGACCCTCGACCAGCTGCTGCCCGAGGCCTTCGCCGTCGTCCGGGAGGCCGCCACCCGCACGCTCGGCCAGCGGCACTTCCGCGTGCAGCTCATGGGCGGCGCCGCCCTGCACCTGGGCAACATCGCCGAGATGCGCACCGGTGAGGGCAAGACCCTGACCGGCGTGCTGCCGGCCTACCTCAACGCCCTGAGCGGCGAGGGCGTGCACGTGGTCACGGTCAACGACTACCTGGCCAAGCGCGACGCCGAGTGGATGGGCCGGGTGCACCGCTTCCTCGGCCTGTCGGTGGGCACGATCCTCTCCGGGGAGAAGCCGGCGCACCGCCGCGAGCAGTACGCCGCCGACATCACCTACGGCACGAACAACGAGTTCGGCTTCGACTACCTGCGCGACAACATGGCCTGGAGCAAGGCCGACCTGGTCCAGCGCGGTCACCACTTCGCGATCGTCGACGAGGTCGACTCGATCCTCATCGACGAGGCCCGCACCCCGCTGATCATCAGCGGGCCGGCCGAGACCGCCGGCAAGTGGTACGTGGAGTTCGCGCGGATCGTGCCGCTGATGGAGCGGGACGTGCACTACGAGGTGGAGGAGGCCAAGCGCACGGTCGCCGTCACCGAGGAGGGCGTGGAGTTCGTCGAGGACCAGCTCGGCATCGACAACCTCTACGAGGCGGTCAACACCCCGCTGATCGGCTACCTCAACAACGCGCTGAAGGCCAAGGAGCTCTTCCACCGCGACCAGCAGTACATCGTCAGCAACGGCGAGGTGCTCATCGTCGACGAGTTCACCGGCCGCGTGCTGGCCGGGCGCCGCTACAACGAGGGCATGCACCAGGCCATCGAGGCCAAGGAGGGGGTGAAGATCAAGGACGAGAACCAGACGCTCGCCACGATCACCCTCCAGAACTACTTCCGGCTCTACGAGAAGCTCTCCGGGATGACCGGCACCGCCCAGACCGAGGCGGCCGAGCTCTCCCAGACCTACAAGCTGGGCGTCGTCCCGATCCCGACGAACCGGCCGATGGTCCGCGAGGACCGCTCCGACGTCATCTACAAGACGGAGAAGGCCAAGTTCGACGCCGTCATCGACGACATCGCCGAGCGGCACGAGGCCGGCCAGCCGGTGCTCGTGGGCACCGCCAGCGTCGAGAAGTCCGAGGTCCTGTCGACGTTCCTGGTCCGCAAGGGCATCCCGCACGAGGTGCTCAACGCCAAGAACCACGCGCGCGAGGCGCACATCGTGGCGCAGGCCGGCCGGCTCGGCGCGGTCACCGTGGCCACCAACATGGCCGGCCGCGGCACCGACATCCAGCTCGGCGGCAACCCCGAGTTCATCGCCGACGAGGCGCTGCGGGCCCGGGGGCTCTCGCCGTCGGAGACGCCCGAGGAGTACGAGGCCGCCTGGGACGAGGCGCTGGCGACGGCGAAGGACCAGGTCCGGGCCGAGCACGAGGAGGTCACCGAGGCCGGCGGCCTCTACGTGCTGGGCACCGAGCGGCACGAGAGCCGCCGGATCGACAACCAGCTGCGCGGCCGCTCGGGCCGGCAGGGCGACCCGGGGGAGTCGCGGTTCTACCTCTCCCTCGGCGACGACCTCATGCGCCGCTTCAACGGCCCGATGCTCGAGTCGATGATGACCACGCTGCGCGTCCCCGACGACCAGCCGATCGAGTCGAAGATGGTCACCCGCGCCATCCGCTCCGCCCAGACCCAGGTCGAGCAGCAGAACTTCGAGGTCCGCAAGGACGTCCTCAAGTACGACGAGGTCCTCAACCGGCAGCGCACCGTCATCTACGACGAGCGCCGCAAGGTCCTCGACGGCGAGGACCTGCACGAGCAGGTGCAGCACATGCTCGACGACGTCGTCTCCGCCTACGTCGACGGCGCCACCGAGACCGGCTACGCCGAGGACTGGGACCTCGACCAGCTGTGGACCGGCCTCAAGGCGCTCTACCCGGTCGGGTTCGGCGTGCCGGAGCTGCTCGACCGGGTCGCCGACGGCGAGCAGGCCTCGCTGGGCGCCGACGTGCTCAAGCGGGAGCTGCTCGACGACGCCCACCACGCCTACGAGGAGCGCGAGTCGGCGCTGGGCTCGGAGGTCATGCGGGAGCTCGAGCGGCGGGTGCTGCTGAGCGTGCTGGACCGCAAGTGGCGCGAGCACCTCTACGAGATGGACTACCTGCGGGCCGGCATCCACCTGCGCGCGATGGCCAACCGCGACCCGGTCGTGGAGTACCAGCGCGAGGGCTACGACATGTTCAACGCGATGCTCGACGGCATCAAGGAGGAGTCGGTCGGCTTCCTGTTCAACCTGGAGGTCAAGACCAAGGAGCAGCAGGACGCCGAGGCGCAGGCCCGGCAGGCCGAGGCCGAGGCCAAGGCGCTGGCCGCCGCGCAGGAGGGCACCGCTCGCGTGCTCGCCCGCCAGGCCGCGGCGGCGAGGGCAGCGGCCGAGAGCGCGGCGGCCGAGGCCGCGACGTCCGCGCCCGAGGCCGCGCCGGCTCCTGCCGTGCCGACCGCCGGACCTGCTGCTGCCCAGCCTGCTGCTGAGCCGGTTGCCGCCGAGCGCGCCGCTGCTGTCGACGGGGACGGCGCCGCACCGTCCGCGGCTGCGGTGTCGGTGACCAAGCCGGCGGGCAAGCCCGCTGCCCGGCGCTCGACCGGTGCTCCGGCGAACCGGCCGGGTGGTCGGCACGCCGCTCGGAACACCGCCCCGGCTGCGCCCGCCGCTCCGGCCGAGGAGGCGCCGGCGCCATCGGGCACCGGCCCGCAGCTGGCGGTCAAGGGACTCGACGAGCCGCACCGCACCGAGGGCCTCAGCTACTCGGCGCCCAGCCTGGACGCCTCACCCGGCGAGAGCGGCCGGGCCAAGGCGGCGAAGACGGCGACGGTCACCGGCACCAAGGAGCCGGCCCGCAACGCGCCGTGCCCCTGCGGATCGGGCAAGAAGTACAAGGTGTGCCACGGAGTCGCCGGCCGCTGAGGCCCTCGCTCCGGCGACCGCGCCCCGCCGACCCGACCGGGTCGTCGGGGCGCGGCTGTCCGCGGGGCATGGGCGCGACCAGGTCCCTCACCCGATCGACAGGGCGGTGCAGCGCCACCGCCCGTCGACGCCCTCCAGGCGGGCGGCCACCGCGTGCGCCCGCCCGGCCCGCCGTGCCACCGCGCTGACCTCGGCCACGCCGTCGACCGGCTCGCACACGTGCACCGGCCCCAGGACCAGCGGCGCCGTCCCCTCCCGGCACCAGGTCGGCCGCCGGCCCTGCACGAGCGCCGCGTGCACGCCGGGGGAGGTCAGCCGCTGCACCTGGGACAGCGGCCGCCGGCCGGCCAGGGCCTCCAGCGTGGTGGTGAGCAGCAGGCGGCCGGCGGCGCGCGGGTCGGGGAGGTCGGCCCGCACGGACCAGGCCGGCCCGAAGGGGTCCACGGGCACCCGGCGCTGCCCCGGCGGTGTCGGGCGGGGACCGGGTCGGTGCGGCGGGCGCGGTGGCGGCGTGGACGGGTCGACCAGCGCCACGGCCGGACCGTCGAGGGCCGGGTGCAGGGCGGGGACGACCGCCAGCCGCAGCGTCCGGAGCGGAGCCGGGACGGCGGGTGCGGCCGGTGCGGCGGAAACGGCGGAGGGACGGGCGGCGGGCTGTGCCGGTGCGGTCACGGGAGCTTCCCGGGGTCGGGTCGGAGGACGGGACGACGCGGGCCGGGGGAGCGGCCGCACGGTGGCGGGTCGCGGGCTGTGCGGTGGGCGTGGGCTGTGCGGTGGGCGGGGCTGTGCGGGCGGGCTGTGCGCGGGGCGTCAGGACGGCGGGCGCAGCACCTGGCCGGGCAGCAGGAGGTCGGGGTCGGGGCCGATGACGTCGGCGTTGGCCGCCCACCACCGGGCCACGGCCGCGGCCACGTCGCGGTCACGCGGGTCCAGACCGGTCCGGGCTCGCAGGTCGGCCTCGGCGATCGACCACAGGCACTCGCCCCGCAGCACGACGTGGTCACCCGGCTGCGGGGCCGGCCAGTCGGGCGGGATCGGCCCGGCCGTCGTGGACGGACCCGGCTGCGCCGTCGCGGGCGCGGCCGGCCAGTCGGGGACGGCGCTCGTGACCGCGACGGTCCGGACGGCGACCGTCGGCGGGGACGCCGTCGTGCAGGCGGTCAGCACCGGGGCGGTGGCCAGTCCCACGCCGAGGGCCAGGGCGGCGGCGTGACGGGCGGAGGCCGGCAGCACGCCGCGCAGGACGGCGCGGGCGACCGTGCCGGCCAGTCCGGGCAACGCGGACAGCGCGGTGAGGACGAGCCCGAGGGCGCCCCAGGCCCACACCAGCCAGGCGACGGCCGCGACCGCGCTCAGCAGCAGGGTCTCCGGCGCGGCGGCGTCGACGGCCCGCTGCAGGCCACCGCTGCCCGCGGTCACCCACGCCAGGTCGGGGCTGAGCAGGCGCAGGACCACGGCCACCGCGGTCATCACCACCGTCGTGCCGACCAGTCGACGTACCGACACGGAACCTCCTCGTCGAAGCGGACGGCATACTGAAGCAAGCAAACGCGTGCAAACGCAAGGAACGATGTGGATCTAGGCTCTCGGGCATGCGCTGGCAGCAGCTGTTCGCCGACCTGCAGGCGGAGTTCGAGGAGGCCGAGGCGGCCGAGGAGTGGGCCCAACTGCCCTCACGGGCGCGGGCGGAGACCGGCGCGGTCCGGTTGGCCGAGCGGCTCGCCGGCGCGCTGGGAGCGCGGGTGTCGCTGCGCTGTCGGGGTGCGGGGGAGGTGGCCGGACGGCTGACCGGGTGCGGCCCGGACTGGCTGCTGCTGGAGGACGACGCCGGGCGGGAGGTGCTGGTGTCGCTGCCGGCCCTGCTCGCAGTGACCGGGCTGGTGCGGACGACAGCGGCGCCGGAGCCGGCGTCGCGGGTGCGGGCGGCGGTGGACCTGCGGCGGGCGCTGCGCGGGCTGGTGCGGGACCGCAGTGCGGTGGCGCTGGTGCTCGACGACGGCGGTGTGCTGACCGGGACCCTCGACCGCGTCGGCGCGGACTTCGTCGAGCTGGCCGAGCACGCGGCCGACGACTTCCGCCGGCCGGCCGCCGTCCGCCGGGTGCGGGCGGTGGTGCTGGGGGCGGTGACGGTCGTGCGGACGCTGGCGCCCGGCGCCGCCTGACGTCAGCTGCGGCGACGTCCCCGCGCCGGGGCCCGGCCCGGCGACGCTGCGGCCGGCTCGCCGTCGGGCTGCCCGCCCGGGCCGCCGCCGTCGGGACCGTCGCCCTCGGGTGCCAGCTCGTCGGGCGCGGGCACCGCGCCGGCGCGGGCCTCGGCGTACTTCTGCTGGATGAACCGCTCGAGCTCGTCGACCTCCACCCGCCACTGGCCGCGGCCACCGATCTGGATGGCGATCAGCTCCCGCCGCCGCACGAGCGCGTACGCCTGCGACCACGAGACGTTGAGGACCTCGGCCACGTCGTCGAGGGTCAGGAAGCGCGGTGAGGGCATGGGGTCTCCGTCCGTTGCCGCCAGTCTGTCAGGACGACGCTCACCCGGGCGCATCCTGTCCACACCCGAACGTGTGGACGGTCGGTGCACGCGACCGCGTCCGTACCGCATCATCTGCATCCGACCGCGCACACCCGCCGGTCGGACGCGCGCCCGCCGGGACGGTGGGCGTCCGGGGAGCCCCGGACACGCAGGGAGGAGCGCCGGGTGAGCGCTGCCACACGCACGGCCCCTGCCCCCGTGACGGGCGCTGAGGGGGTCGCCGGCCCGGTGCCGCGGCGGGTGCGTCCGCCGCGCTGGCTGGACCTGCGACTGGTGCTCGGCGTGCTGCTCGTCCTAGGCTCGGTGCTCCTGGGCGCCCGGGTGGTGACGGCGGCCGACGCGACCGTGCCGGTGTGGTCCGTGGCCGGCGACCTGGCGGCGGGCACCCAGCTCGACCCCGGGGACCTCGTCGCCGTCGACGTGCGGCTCGGCGACGCCGCGGGCTCCTACCTCTCCACCGGCACCGACCCGGCCGGGCGGACGCTGGCGCGAGCGGTGCGCGCGGGGGAGCTGCTGCCCCGCACGGCGCTGGAGGAGCCCGAGGAGCTCGTGCAGGTCGCCCTGCCGGTCCAGGCCGGGTACGTGCCGCCCGGCCTGGTGCGTGGGCAGGTGGTCGACGTCTACGGCGTCACCGACCCGGCCGGTACCACGACCGGGGAGGGCGTGGTCCCGGTGGTCGCGGCGGCACCGGTGCAGGCGGTGAGCGGCCGGACGGAGGGTGTGCTGTCGACGGCGACCACCACCGTCCAGGTGGTCGTCGCCGTGCCGGCCGCACAGGCGCCGGGGGTGCTGGGCGCGATCGGCGGCCGGCCGCTGGTCGTCGTCGTGCACGGGTCGGTCGACGGCGAGGCCGGCGCTGCGGCGAGCGGCGCCGGTCCGTCGGCGCCGGCCTCGCCCCGACCGTCGGCAGCGACCCCGTCCGCTACCACCCCGTCCGCTACCACCCCGTCCGCTACCACCCCGTCCGCTACCACCCCGTCCGTGGCGACCCCGTCCGCACAGGCCGCCCCGCCGGTGCCGGGCACGCCGGCCGGACCCACGGCCTGATGGCGCTGCAGGTCGTCACCGCCGTCACCGGCGCCGCGTGGGAGTCCGCGCTCGTCGGCGCCCTCGACCGCGTCGACCACGGCGTGACCGTCGTCCGCCGCTGCGTCGACGCCTCCGACCTCCTGGCCACCGCCGCCACGGGCACCGCACAGGCCGCCCTGCTGTCGGCTGACCTCCGCCGGCTCGATGCCGACGCGGTCGCCCGGCTCGCCGCCGCCGGGGTGGCGGTGGTCGGGCTGGTCGACCCCGACGACGAGCGTGCGGGCGAGCGGCTGCGGGCACTGGGCGTCCCCACGGTCCTGCCCGCCGACGCCGCTCCCGAGGAGATCGTCCGCGCGCTGCGCGAGGCCGTGGCGGGTGGCGCGCCGGCCGGTCGGGACGTTGCCGACCCGCGCGCCGCCCTACCCGCCCCGCACGTGGGTGGGACCAGGCCGGACGACCGGCGTCCCCCGGGCGGCCGGGTGGTCGCCGTGTGGGGCCCGACCGGCGCCCCCGGCCGGACGACGGTCGCGGTCGGCCTGGCCGACGAGGCCGCCCGGCTGGGCGTCCCGACGCTGCTGGTCGACGCCGACGTCTACGGCGGCGTCGTGGCGCAGGTGCTCGGGTTGCTCGACGAGTCCCCGGGGCTCGCCGGAGCGGCACGCCAGGCGGCCGCGGGCACCCTGGACGGGTCCGCGCTGGGCCGGCTGGCCTGGTCGGTGCGGCCGCACCTGGGTGTGTTGACCGGCCTGGCGCGGGCCGACCGCTGGCCGGAGCTGCGCCCCCGGGCGGTCGCCGCGGTCCTCGACGAGGCGCGCCGGTCGGCCGACCTCACGGTGGTCGACTGCGCCTTCAACCTCGAGGAGGACGAGGAGCTGTCCTTCGACACCGCCGCGCCCCGCCGCAACGGCGCGACCGTGACGGTGCTCGAGTCGGCCGACGTCGTCCTCTGCGTGAGCGGCGCCGACCCGGTGGCGCTGCAGCGGACCATCCGGGCGCTCGGTCAGCTGCGCGACCTCCTGCCGGAGGTGGAGCCGGCCGTGGTGGTCAACCAGGTCCGCCGCGGCCCGGTACCCGGCGATCCGCGGCGGGAGATCGGCGAGGCGCTCGGGCGCTTCGCCGGCCGGGAGGTCCGCGCGTTCCTGCCGGCCGACCGCCGTGCCACCGACGCCGCCCTCGCCTCGGGCCGGACCCTCGCCGAGGTGGCGCCCGCATCGCCGCTGCGGACCGGGCTGCGGTCGCTGGCCGCCGCCCTGGCGCAGGTCCCCGAACCCGCAGCCGGCCGTCGGCGGCCCCGGCGGCGCGCCGGGTGACCCCGGGCGCCGGACCCGACGGCCGCCCCCGGCCCGGCGCCCCACGTAGCGTGGGCCCCGAGCCGGAGGAGGACGATGACCGAGCGGCTGAGCACCCTGGACGCGTCGTTCCTGTACCTCGAGGACGCCGGGGCCCCGGTGCACGTCGCCGGTGTCCTGGTCCTCGAGCCGGTCGACGGTGGGCTCGACGCGCTCGCGGCCCTCATCGCGGCCCGGCTGCCCCTGGTGCCGCGCTACCGACAGCGCGTCGTGCCGGTGCCCGGGCACCTCGCCAACCCCGTCTGGGCCGACGACCCGGACTTCGACGTGGCCTACCACGTCCGGCGCTCGGCGGTGCCGCGTCCGGGCACCGAGGCGCAGTTGCTCGACCTCGTCTCCCGGGTGACCTCGCGCCCGCTGGACCGCACCCGCCCGCTGTGGGAGGTCTACCTGGTCGAGGGGCTCGCCGAGGGGCGGGTCGCGGTGGTCACCAAGACCCATCCGGCGCTCGTCGACGGCCTGGGAGCGGTGGACATCGCCCAGGTGCTGCTCGACCCCACCCGCGAGGACCCCACCCGTGACGACCCGGCGGGCGGCGACCTCCGGCGCGCCGCCCGCGTACCGGCCGGTGACCAGTGGGCGCCTCGCCGCGTGCCCGGCCGCGTCGAGCTGGTCGCGGACGCCGTCGCCGAGTACGTGCAGCGGCCGACGGCGGTGGTCGAGACGGCCTGGTCGGCGGTCGGCGACCTGCGCTCGACCGCGGCCCGGTTGCGCAACACCACCGGGGGCCTCGTGCGCGCCGCGCGCTCGGCCGTCGTCCCCGCTCCGCACAGCCCGCTCAACCGGAGGGCCGGGACGCAGCGGCGGGTCGCCGTCGCGCGCGCCGACCTCGACGACCTCAAGGCGATCCGCCGCGCGCACGGCGGCACCCTCAACGACGTCCTGCTCACCGTGCTGACCGGGGCGCTGCGCGACTGGCTGCTCTCCCGTGGCGAGCCGGTGCTGGGCTCGACCGCCGTCCGGGCGCTGGTGCCGGTGTCGGTGTCGGTGTCGGGCACGGAGCGGGAGCAACCGGGCAGCAGCGTGGCGGCCCACCTGGTGGACCTGCCGGTGGGCGAGCCCAACCCCTGGGTGCGGCTGGCGCGCCTGGGCTACGCGATGCGCAGCCTCACCGACTCGGGCCGGTCGGTGCGGGCCGACAGCCTCGTCGCGCTCACCGGCTTCGCCCCGCCGACGCTGCACGCCCTCGGTGCCCGCGCGGCCCGCGGCCTGTCGCGGCGGGTGTTCAACCTCGTCGTCACCAACGTCCCCGGACCGCAGGTGCCCCTCTACGCGGCCGGCAGCCGGATGCTCGAGGTCTTCCCGGTGGTGCCCCTGGTGGGCGGCCAGGGGCTGGCGGTCGGGATGACCAGTTACGACGGCCGGGTCCACGTCGGGTTCAACGCCGACCGGGACGGCGTCGGGGACGTCGACGTGCTCGCCGACCTGTTCGAGCAGGAGGTCGGCGCGCTGACCGAGTCCGTGCGCTGACGGCGCGTCCTCGTCCGGGGCCACAGCCGAGGCGCTCCGGGCCGCGGGGCGGCGGCGGACTACCGTCGTCCCCTCATCGAGGAAGGGAGCGGCCGGGTGCGGATCTACCTGCCGGCGACGACGAGCGTCCTGCGGACCCTCGTGGACGAGGGCCGGCTCCCCGGGCCGCACACCGGGTTCGCGGTCACCCCGCGGCTGCGGGAGTACTACGCGCTCAGCGATGCCGGGGCCGACGTCGAGGAGCTGGAGTACGCGGCGCTGCTGGCCGCGGCCCGGGCCAGCCTCCGGCTCATCGACGTCGACCCCACCGCGGCGCGCCGGCGGGTCGTGCTCGCCGTCGACGTGCCCGACGCCGCGGTCGAGCCGATCGACGACGCGGACACCGACCCGGGCGCGGTCCGGGTCACCGGTGACGTCGCGCTCGGCGACGTGGCCAGCGCGCACGTCGACGGCGCCGAGGCCGAGGAGGACGTGCGCGCGGCCGTGGCCGTCGTCCTGGAGGCCGACCTCGGCAGCGACGACGCCCAGTTCGCCGTCGACCAGGCCGAGGGGCACGAGCTGGCCTGGTACGCCAACCAGGAGATCGGCCCGGCGCTCGAGCTGCTCTGAGCGGGAGCTCACGCGGCCTCCTCGTCCCGGCCGGCGACGAGGAGGGGCTCGCGGTGGCGGGCGACCTGCACCCGCTGGGCGGCGCCCGCGGTGACCAGCCAACCCGACCCGGGACGGACGGGCACCGGTGTACGGGGCAGCCGCACGCCCAGCAGGTCGGCGTCCCCGGGGCCGGGACACAGCAGCAGCCCGCTGCGGCCCCGGCGCAGGTCGGCCACCGGACCGCGGAAGACGCCCGACAGCTCCGCGGCGGTGCCGGCCGCGAGGACCACGACGTCCCGGTCACCCAGGTCGGCCGACGCCATCGACGCGAGCACGGCCGAGTCGGCGAGCGTGCCGACGTCGTCGAGCAGGACGGCACCCGGCCGGCCGTCCAGCTCCTCGAGCCACGCCCGCCAGCCCCCGACGTCGTCGGCGGTGAGCGTCCGCGCGCCGGCCGGACCGCGGACGGCGCGCCGGCCGCGGGTGACGCGCAGGACGGCCGTGCCGGCCGCGGCCGCGCTCGTGGCGAGGGCCTGCAGCGTGGCGGTCCGGCCGCTGCCCGGCGGGCCGACGACGAGCAGCCCGCCGGTGCGGCGCAGGTCGACGGTCAGCACCGTTCCCTCGTCGCCGCCGGGGCCGACCGGCAGGGCCTCGGGGAGGCGAGCCGGGGCCCCGGCCGGCGCCGGTGGGGTCGTCGGGAGCTCCGGGTCGGCCGGCAGCTCCGGGATGCGCAGCGGGGGAGGTGCGTCCGTCCCGGTCGACGCGGCCGGCCGCAGCGGCCGGGGGAGGGCCAGCTGGCACTCCCGCGCCTCCTCGCCGAGCAGGGCCCGCCCGGGGGGCCGGCTGCCGGGGACGGACCGCACCGGGATGCCGGCGACGGCGTAGTCGGCGCGGTCGGGCAGCGGGAGGACCAGCCGGGTCCCCGCGGCCGCGGCCAGCCGCCCTCCTGGCACCGCGCGGTCGGCGGTCATGACGCAGGTGAGCCCGGCCGCCGCGCCGTCGCGGACCAGCCGGAGGAACTCGGCCGACCCGGTGCCGGGGACCGCCTCGTCGAGCTGGGCGGTCAGCGACTCCACGCCGTCGACCAGGAGGAGGACCGCCGGGCCGGGAGCAGCGGGGTCGGCCCGGCGCGCGGCGGTCTGCTCGGCGAGCCGGGCCAGCAGCCGCACGGTGCGGAGGGCGGCGGAGGCGCCGGCCACCGTCCCGGTGTGCGGGAGCTGCGCGGCCACCGCCCCGAGCGCGCCGCCACCGTGGTCGAGGACGTGCACGTGCAGCCGGTCCGGCGCCAGCTGCCCGACCGCCTCGGCCAGGAGCGTCCGCAGCAGCGTGGTGCGCCCGCTGCGGGGCCGCCCACGGCCAGCCACCCACCGCCGCGGGCCAGGTCGAGGACGAGCGGCTCCTGCGACTGCCGCTCGGGGTGGTCGACGAGCCCGACGACCAGGTGCGTGGGCGGCCGTGCCGCAGCGCCCGTGCCGCCGGGGGAGAGGTCGCCGGGGGAGAGGTCGCCGAGGGAGAGGTCACCGGGGAGTGGCGCGGCGGGCGCGAGGTCGGCGGCCTCGAGCCGGCGGGGCAGCGCCGGGCGCCACGGCCGGTGCGGGCGGTGCAGGCCGGTGCGCTCGGCGAGCTCGGTGGTGACGGCGGCGATCCGGGCGAGGTCGCCGGGGCCGCCACCCGTCGCCGACCGCACGACCGGTGCCGCCGGCGGCACGGGCCACGTCCAGCGGCGGACGCCCGGGCCGGTTCCCCGCTCGGCCGTGCCGAGGGCCACGCAGGCCGCCTGGAAGGCCACGGGTCGCGCGCCGCCCAGGCGCAGGAAGCCGCGACCGGGGCGGTCCACGGGCAGGATCGCGGCCTCCGGGGTGCCGAGGACGTCGCGGGAGTCGGCCTCGTCGGTGGTGCGCAGGCACAGCCGCAGTGAGCAGTTGGCCCGGATCTCCGGCGAGACGACGCCACCGGGCCGCTGCGTCGCCAGCACCAGGTGGACCCCGAGCGAGCGGCCGCGCTGGGCGATGCCGACCAGGCCGGAGACGAAGTCGGGGAGCTCCTCGGCCAGGCCGGCGAACTCGTCCACGACGATCACCAGCCGCGCCAGCTCCACCTCCGGGGGCAGCGCCGCGACGTCGGGGACGCCGGCAGCGGCGAGCAGCGCCTCACGGCGGGTGAGCTCGGCGGTGAGGGACCGCAGGGCGCGGGCGGTGGCCGCCGCGTCGAGGTCGGTCACCACGCCGACGGTGTGCGGCAGCGACACCGCCTCGGCGAAGGCGGCGCCCCCCTTGTAGTCGACGAGGAGGAAGGAGCAGCGGTCGGGCGGGTGGGCCAGCGCCAGACCGGCGACCAGCGTCCGCAGGAGCTCGGACTTGCCCGAGCCCGTGGTCCCGGCCACGAGGGCGTGCGGCCCGTCGCGGCACAGGTCGACCTCCGCGACGCCGTCCGCGGTCATCCCCAGCCGGGCGCGCAGCGACGAGCGGCTCCGCGACCAGTCCACCCGGACGCCCGCGCCGGCGGGCTCCCCGTCGGCGAGGTCGAGCAGCCGGACCGCAGCCGGCAGCGCCGCCGCCGGCCGGACCGGTGCGAGCGCGGCCAGGTCGCGCGCCAGGCGTCCGGCGACCCCGGGCGGCAGGCGGTCGACGAGCAGCTCCGCCCGGCGGGCCGCACCCAGGTCCAGCAGCCCGGTGTCGCCGGTCTCCCCGCCGACCCGGAGGACGGCGTCGGCGTTCCCGGCGAGCTGCTCCACCGCCCCGGCGAGGCCCACGGTGACCACGCCGGCGTCCCGGGTGCCGCGCAGGGCCGCCCGCAGCACGGGGTCCACGGGCCGGTCGACGACCAGGACGAGCCGGCTCCGGGCGCGGGGGTGTGGCGCCGCCGGGACCGGCCGGCCGGGCTGTCCGGCCAGTCCGCCGAGCCAGGACAGCAGGGCGGCGTCCGCCGCGGCGGCGGCCGCCTCCTCCACCGGCCGCACGTGCACCGACCCCGGCACCACGTGCGGCAGCCAGCGCGTCCAGGACCAGTCGCCGAGCCGGTCGGCCGTCGTCAGCACCGCGACGTCGACGTCCCCGGGCGGGGACAGGGTCACCAGCTGGGCGAGCACCCCGGCCACCACGCCCAGCGCCGGCCCGCGCGGCCCGGTCACCCCCAGGCCGCCGGTGCTCCCCAGGTCGACCGTCACCGGCAGGTCGGCGGCCGGCTCGGCCACGCGACGGCCGTCCTCGACACGGGACACCCGGGAGGGCCCGGGCCCGGTGCCGACGCGGACCACCAGGGCGCCGGGGTCCGCCGCACCGCGGTGCCACAGCAGGCTGGTCCTGCGGCGGGCGGCCGCGGTCAGCGCGGCGAGGTCGGGGCAGGCCCGCCGGGCCAGCCGCACGTCGGCGCGCACGGCCTCGGCCAGGGAGCTCCGCGCCGCCTGCAGTTCCTCGGCGTGGACGCGCGCCGCCCGCCGCCCGTTGCGGGATCCGCTCCACCGGTCCGAGGCCCAGGTGCCGACGGCGACGACCGGGCTGAGCAGCGCGACGGCGAGGAACGACGGTGCCGACAGCAGCCACGCCAGCGAGGCGCCGGCGACCGCGGGGAGCAGGACGGCGATCCAGGCCAGCCGGCGCCGGGGGACCTCCGCGGGTGCACCGGGCAGCTGCACCTCCACGTCGGGACGTCCCGTGTCCGGCCGTGGGGCCGAGGAGACCAGCCACCGTCCTCCCGGCCCCGGGCGCAGACCGACCGGGCCGTCCCGCGGACCGGCCACCGCCACGGAGCTGGCGCCCAGCCGGAGCACGGCTCCGGAGGGCCAGTCGTGCGCACCGGCGTCGAGGTCGGTGTCGTCGAGCCTGCTGCCGTTGGTGGAGCCCAGGTCGGTGACGGTGATCCCGCCGGCGCCCACGTCGAGCTGCGCGTGCCGCCGGGAGACGCCGGGGTCGGGGAGGGACAGCGTGGCACCGGCGCCGCGGCCGAGCACGTGCCGCCCGGTGACGAGCGGGACGGTGGTGCCGGCCGCAGGGCCGCCGACCACGTGCAGTTCCAGGGGGCTCTGCGCCGGCCCGCCGGAGCGGGGGACCGGCCGGCCGAGGCCGAGGACGGCGCCGTGGGCCAGCGCGGGATCGGCCAGGGACGACTCCTCGGCCAGCCGGGTGGTGCCCGACCAGAGTGCCGCCGACGGCACGCCGAGCGTCGCGGTCAGCAGGGGGAGCACCACACCCAGTCGCGTGTCGTCCGCGGCCTCGACCTCGACGTCGACGGCGCCCCCGGGGCCGACGACGGTCCAGCAGCGCAGCTCGGCGGGGGGAGGGGCGGTGGAGGAGGCGTCGGGCACCCGCCGACGGTGGCGGGCGGGAGCGGTCCCGGGTGCGGGCCGGGCGGGTCCTGTGGACCACCGGACCGGCTGTGGACGACCGGGCGGCTCCGGCCTCCGCGCGGCCTAACCTGCGTCGCCACCGGGGAGGTCCCGGGACGGACAGGAGGAACCATGAAGGTCGACATCGCCACCCTGCAGTCGATGGCCGGTCAGTGCCAGGCGGAGGCCGCGGAGGCGGCGTCCCGGCACGCGACCCTCTCCAGCAACGTCAACACCTCGGTGCTCGACGGGTGGACCGACAGCCAGGCGGCGGTGCAGTTCAGCTCGCTGTACGAGCAGTGGCGGCTGTCGGCGCAGGGGGTGACCGACGCGCTGACCGGCATGGGCGGCCTGCTCACGCAGGTGGCCGGCTCCTACCAGCAGCACGAGGCCGACGTGGCCGCCCGGATCGGCGCCCTGCTCTGAGCGCCCGCGGCGGTCAGCCGGGCGGGGCCGCGGTGCCGACCGTGGCCCGCCCGGCGTCCAGCCGCCGGCGCAGGGCCGCGAGCGCCTCCGGTGCCCTCTCCCACGGCAGGATCGACAGGATCGCGACGCAGTGCGGCAGGAAGACGATCGTCACGCCGGCGTAGACCACCACGTGGAAGCCGAGCAGGAAGACGACGAGCGCCACCCGGGCCCGGTCGGACCACACGAGCAGCACCAGCGGCGCGGCGAACTCCAGCACGAGCATGGCGAACTGCAGCGCCATGAGCAGGCCGGGGACCTCCAGGGTCCAGTCGGAGAGGAACGTGCCGCGGCGGACGACGGCGCGGGTCAGCGTGGCCCCGGTCGCCCAGTCCCAGCCGCCGAAGCGCATCTTGGCCCAGGCGGCCAGGAAGTAGGTGAGCACCACGGTCACCAGCACGGCGGCCATCGCCCACCCGGCGGCCTCGGAGGACCGGCGGTCGCGCCAGCGGGCCACGCCGATCGTGGGCAGCACCGCGAGGGCGACGAGGTAGGCGATGCGGTCGTGGTCGACCTTGCCGTAGCTCATCGCGATGACCATCCACTCGAGGTAGAGGACGAACACCGCGGTGCCGAGCAGGCGGGGTGCCCGACCGGTGGCCGCGGCCAGCGCGGCGGCCACCAGCGCCCACTGCACGACGTGGACGACGGTGGGGGTCGGGGTGGGCAGCGGCAGCAGCCGGCCGATGAGCAGCGGCTGGTAGTAGGCGGTCGGGACGGCCGCGTGGGCGCTCACCCAGGCGGTGGTGAGGAAGACGTCGACCGGGACGAACAGGTAGGCGATGGTGCGGAACACCGCGATCCGCGCCAGCGGGACCGGCCGGGTCCACCACCGGGAGACCGCGCCGGGCAGACCCTGGCCGGCCGTGCCGGCGGGAGCCGGGACCGGGGCGGCGGGCTCGGGCGCCGAGGGCGGGTGGGTGTTCACGGGCCGACCTCCAGGTCCTGGTCGACGAGGACCCGGTCGGTCCACTCGCCGGTGGGTTCGCCGTCGGTCAGCTCGAAGCGGCGCTGCACCACCTGCACCGCCACCAGTGGCTCGGCGCCGGGGTGGTGCTCGGCGTAGGCGTCGGCGACCAGCGCCAGCAGCGACGGGTCGTCGACCAGGCGGGGCAGCTGACCCTCGAACTCGGCCCGACGCAGGCCGACCTCGCCGCCGGAGAGGCGCACCTCCTCCCCGTCGCCGGTGAGGCCGACGACGCGCGTGGAGACCACCGGTGCGTCGGTCGAGGCGCGGGTCGAGTACATCTTGAACGGGCCGAACGGGAACGAGTCGTCGGTGCCCCACACCGTGCCGGCCAGCAGGAGGGCGAGGACCACCGCCGAGGCGGCCAGGCGGGCGCGGCGGCCGGCCGGGGACAGCGGAACGACCTCCGTCTCCGCGGGGTCTGCGGCGCGGGAGGACTGGACCACCGGGGCATCGTAGGATCGGCGGCCGTCCGGTTGGGTCACCGGCGCGCGTCGTGGCAACTGGCCTCCGGTGCCGGGGCGGCCCGTGCGCGCTGCCGTGGCCGACCACCCCACGACGACGTCGGGAGCGCGCAGATGCAGTTCGGTCGGTACTACGAGGAGTTCGAGGTCGGGGCGGTCTACAAGCACTGGCCCGGGAAGACCGTCACCGAGTACGACGACCACCTGTTCTGCCTGATCACGATGAACCACCACCCGCTGCACCTGGACAGCCACTACGCGGCGGAGACCACCGACTTCGGCAGGAACGTCGTCGTCGGCAACTACGTCTACTCGCTGCTGCTCGGCATGAGCGTCCCGGACGTGTCGGGCAAGGCCATCGCCAACCTGGAGATCGAGTCGCTGCGGCACGTGGCGCCGACCTTCCACGGCGACACGATCTACGGCGAGACGACGGTGCTGGACAAGACCGAGTCGAGGTCGAAGGACGACCGCGGCGTCGTCCACGTCGAGACCATCGGCTACAAGCAGGACGGCACGGTCGTCTGCGTCTTCCGGCGCAAGGTGATGGTGCCCAAGCGCTCCTACGGCGAGGCCCGCGGCGGCGAGCAGCCGGGTCGTCCGGAGCCGGCCGCCCGTTGACCGCCCCGGTGGGGCCCCGACCGGGCTGCGGACGCCGGCTCAGCCGGGCAGGACGCCCCAGCCGCGCAGTGTCGCCACCAGGCCCGGCGTGCAGGCCAGGCGGTCGAGGTCGGCGGCGTCGGCGAAGGTGACCGCGTCGGCGTCGTCGCCGGGCACCGGCTCGGCGGGGGCCCCGGTCAGCGTGCAGACGAGGTCGACGACGTCGTAGACGACGCCGTCGCCCGGGATCGTGATGCGCCCGACCGGCTCGCCGGCGCGGACGGCCAGTCCGGTCTCCTCCTGCACCTCCCGCTCCACGGCCTCGGCCAGCGACTCGCCCGGCTCCACCCGCCCACCGGGCACCGACCAGAGCCCGCGGCCGGGGGCGTTGCGCCGGCGCACGAGCAGCAGCCGGCCGGCGTCGTCGAGCACCACGGCCCCCACGCAGGCCTGCACCGGCAGCGCGGGGACGGCGGGCGCGCGGCAGGCGTCGCCGGCGGGGGAGGCGGGCACGCGCGCAGGGTACGGCGGCGCGCCGGAGGGCGCCGTCCTGCGCTTGACGTAGGCCCGCGGTGACAGGACGGTGTGACCCGATGAGCGCCTCCCCGGTCTGCCCCCGCTGCGGCGAGCCGCTGGTGGTGCGTCCCGGGGACTCCGCGCAGGCCTGGTGCCACGTCCACGGCGCCGTCACGCCCCTGCACCACACGGCCCTGATCGCGCACGACGCCATCGCCGCGGTCACCGCCGACGCCCGCGTGCCCGCGTGGGTGCCCGACCCGGTGCCCTCGGGCTGGTCGGTCACCGGCCTGGCCTGGGGCGGCGAGCCCGGCGCCCGGGCCATCGTCGTCGGGTGCGCCGGCCCCGCACCGCTGGGCGGGTCGGCCGAGCTGGTGCTCGTCGCCGAGGAGCCGGGGATGGGGGTCGGCTGCGGCTACGCCGGCCTGCCCGGCCTCGACCCCGGCGACGTCATCACCGGGCCCTCCTCGGCGTCGGTCGAGGCCGCCGGCCAGCACGCGCCGCTGTGGGCCGTGCCCACCGCCGACGACCGGGCCGCCTTCGTCGGCGAGGCCTACGGCGTGTGGCTGTGGCTGGTCATGTGGCCGATGTCGGCGGGCTGGCTCCTGGCCGAGGAGATGGAGCTGCTCGACCTGCGCGAGCGGCTCTACCCCGACCTGCCGCTGGGGCCGCCCAGCGAGCACCTGCTGCCGGGGGAGTGAACGGACCGGTCCGCCCCGGCGTGTCCGGTCGGGGGCCGCTGGGGCCTGTGTTACGCATGCGGCGGCCTCCGGGCCGACCCGCGTGGGCGCTGCGTCCGCGGGTCCGAGCCGATCCCCGGAGGTGGCGGTGCTGAAGAAGGTGCTCGTCTGGCTGGCCATCGCCTTCGTCGTCTTCTACGTCATCAAGCAGCCGGAGGCCTCGGCCGACGTGGTGCGCAACGCCGGCCAGTTCCTGGGCGACGCCGCCTCCTCGCTGGCCTCGTTCATCGGCTCCCTCGGCTAGGCGACCGTGACCGGGCCGGCGCGCGCGGCCGACGGCCACCCGCCGCGGTGGGCCAAGGACGCCGCCAAGTACCTCCTCCCCGGCGAGGAGGCCGTCGTGGCCACCCGCCGGCACTGGGCGGTGCTGCTGGAGCCGGCGGCCAAGCGCCTCCCGGTGCTCCTCGGAGGCCTGTGGGTGCTCACCCTCGACCCGGACAACCGGGTCGGTGCCACCGTCGGGGTGCTCGTCGTCGCCTGGGCACTCGGGTCCTTCGCCCTGCGGGCCGGTGAGTGGTGGATGCGGCACTTCATCGTCACCCGCCGCCGCGTGCTGCTGACCTCGGGGATCGTCGCCCGCACCGTCACCCTGCTGCCACTGCGCAGGATCACCGACCTGACCTGGAAGGAGACGCTGCTCGGGCAGCTGCTCGGCTACGGCACCTTCCGCTTCGAGTCGGCCGGCCAGCAGCAGGCGCTCTCGCAAATCACCTTCCTGCCGCGGGCCGACCGGCTCTACCACCAGGTCAGCGCGCTGCTGTTCGGCCACGACCGGGGGAGCGCGGTGTCCGGCGACGACGAGGGCGACGCCGAGCCGCCCGGCGGCGGCCGGAGCGGCCGGTACGACACCCAGCCCATCCCCGGTGCCGGCACCCTCGGCGAGGACGGCCCCGCGCCGGGCTGAGCGCCCCGGCGGGAGCTGGGGGACGCTGGACGCCGATGCGCATCGACCTGCACACCCACTCGTCGGTGTCCGACGGCACCGAGGGGCCCGCGCAGCTGCTGGCCACCGCCTCCGCCGCCGGCCTCGACGTCGTCGCCCTCACCGACCACGACACCACCGCCGGGTGGGCGCAGGCCCAGGCCGCCCGGCCCGCCGGCCTGACCGTCGTCCCTGGCCTCGAGCTGTCCTGCCGGTGGTTCGCGGCTGACCGGCCGCCGGTCAGCGTGCACCTGCTGGCCTACCTGTTCGACCCCGCGCACCCCGGCCTGGGCGCCGAGCTGACCCGGCTGCGCGCCGAGCGGCTCAGCCGCGGCGAGCGGATCGTCGACGCGCTCGCGGCCGCCGGCTACCCGGTCGCCTGGGAGCGGGTCGTCGCGGCCAGCGGCGGCGGGGTGGTCGGCCGGCCGCACGTCGCCCGCGCACTGGTCGAGGCCGGCGTCGTCGGGTCGGTCGACCAGGCCTTCGCCGACCTGCTGCACCACCGCAGCCCCTTCCACGTCGCCAAGGCCGACACCGACGTCCTCGACGGGATCCGGCTGGTCCGCGCCGCCGGGGGCGTGCCGGTGTTCGCCCACGGCCTGGCCACCCGGCGGGGCCGCGTGGTCGACGACGCCGCGATCGCCGCCATGGCCGGCGCCGGGCTGCTCGGCCTGGAGGTCGACCACCCCGACCACGGCCCCGCCGAGCGCGACCACCTGCGCGGCCTGGCCGGCGAGCTCGGGCTGCTCACCACCGGCTCCAGCGACTACCACGGCACCAACAAGACGACGCCGATCGCCGTCTGCACCACCCACCCGGCGCAGTACGAGGCGCTGCTGGCCGCCGGCACGGGCAGCGCGCCGCTCACCGGCTGACGCCGGGGGTCGGCCCCGCCGGTTAGCGTGACGGACATGGGAGGCGCGCAGCTGGAGATGCCGGGCATGCCGCAGCGACTCTTCCCCGCGACGCCGAGCAAGCTGGCCACCTTCGCCGACTGCCCGCGCCGCTACCGCTACGCCTACGTCGACCGCCCGACGCCGCCCAAGGGCCCGCCGTGGGCGCACAACACCGTCGGCTCGGCGGTGCACGCGGCGCTGCGGTCGTGGTGGGAGCTGACCCGCGAGCGCCGCACCGCCGGCGCCGCCCGGCAGCTGCTGTACGGCGTCTGGTCGGCCACCGGCTTCCGCGACGGCGAGCAGGCCGGGCGCTGGCGGGCCCGCGCGGCCGGCTGGCTCACCGACTACGTGGCCGGCCTCGACCCCGACGCCGAGCCGGTCGGCACCGAGCGGCAGGTCGCGGCCACCACACAGCGGCTGGCGCTGTCGGGGCGGGTCGACCGCATCGACCAGCGCGGCGACGAGCTCGTCGTCGTCGACTACAAGACCGGCCGGGTGCCCAGCACCGACGACGAGGCGCGCGGGTCACCGGCGCTGGCCGTCTACGTCCTCGGGGTCCAGCGCACGCTGCGCCGGCCGTGCCGCCGGGTCGAGCTGCACCACCTGCCCAGCGGCACGGTGGCCGCCTTCGAGCACACCGAGCGATCGCTGGCCAACCACGTCCGGCGGGCCGAGGACGTCGCCGCCGACATCACCGTCGCCACGACGGCCCTCGAGGACGGCGTCCCCGCCGACGAGGCGTTCCCCGCCGTGCCCGGCCGGCAGTGCGGCTGGTGCGACTTCCGGGCCAGCTGCCCGCCCGGCCGGGCGGCGACGCCGGCCCGCGAGCCGTGGAGCTTCCTGGCGGCCGACGACGACGAGGCGTCGACCCCTTCCTAGGCGCTCTCGGCGCCGGCCGCGGTCCGGTCGAACCCGGCGCGCACGATCGGCGAGAGCCGGGCCCGCGTCGGCAGCGCCAGCACCCCGGTGCGGAAGGCCCACAGCGCCGCCGTCGCCGCGGTGTCGGTGACCGCGAGCCCCGGCAGCGAGCCGAGCCTGCGCGCCCACGCCGGCAGGGTCGCCACCGCCAGGGAGGCGAGCGTCCCCCAGGCCGGCCGGGCCGGCGTCAGGAGCTGCACCCACCCCGGCATCGGCGGGACGACGACGAACCGCCAGGCGTCCCGCGCCGCCGGCGTCACCGTGAGCTGGGGGCGGACCCGGTCGAAGTAGGCGGCCAGCGCGGCGACCGAGTCGGGCACGTCGGCGGCGTCGATGCCGATGAGCTCGGCGGCCACCACCTGCTCGGCGACGTAGCGGTCGGCCTCCGCGTCGGTGACCACGCCGGCGCGGCGGGCGACGTCGAGCAGCGAGTCGACCTCGCAGCAGTGCACCCACAGCAGCAGGTCGGGGTCGTCGACCCGGTAGGCGCGGCCGGTCGTCTCCTCGGTGCCGCCCAGCCGGCGGTGCAGTCCGCGCACCCGCCGGACGGCGCGCATCGCCTCGCGGCGGGTGCCGAAGGTCAGCGTGTCGACGTACTCGGCGGTGCGGGTGAGCCGCTGCCACGGCGACTCGCGGAACACCGAGTTCCGCGCGACGCCGTCCATCGCGACCGGGTGCAGGGCCTGCAGCAGCAGCGCGCGCAGCCCGCCGACGCTGTAGACGGGGTCGGCGTGCACCCGCCAGGTGACGCTGTCGGGCCCGAAGAACCCCAGCCGGTCCTCCTCGTCGGTCCAGTCGCGGGCCGACGGGCGCCCCCCGCTCACCGGGCGCCCACGGAGGACCAGAACGACTCGAGCACCTTGAGCGTGCGCGGCGGGTTCTCGATGGCGGGGGAGTGGACGGCCGCCGGGACCACCTCGTGACGGGCGCCGAGCCGGGCGGCCATCTCCGCCTGCGCGGCCGGCGTCCAGGCGTCGTCGGCCTCGCCGTGGACGACCAGCACCGGCACCCCGGTCGCGGCCAGCTCGGCGACCCGGTCGGGCTCGGTGGTCATCGCGTCGGCCATGCCGCGCAGCCCGGCGGCGCCGGTGGCGAGGAACCGGCGGGCGTAGAACGCGCGGGTCGGCTCGGGCACCGCCTGCGCGCGCGGGTCGGTCATGGCCAGCTCCTCGAGCGTGGCGTGCACCAGCGGGACACCGCCGGAGTCCAGCAGCGGGCCGAGGTGCTCGAGCAGGTCCGCGCGCGGGCCCGTCAGCCGCGAGGGCCCGGAGCCCAGCAGGGTCAGCGACCGGAAGGCTCCCGGATCGGCGAGCACGGCGGCGCGCGCCACCAGGCCGCCGAAGCTGTGCCCGAGCAGGTGCACCGGCCCGGTCTCCCCCCGCAGCAGGTGCGCGACGGCGACCACGTCGGCGGCGAGCTCGGCGACGGAGTAGGCGGCCGGGTCGTCGGGGCCGGGCGACTCGAACTGCCCGCGCTGGTCGATCGCGACGACGCGGTGGCCCGATGCGGACAGCGGGGCGAGCAGCGGGGCGAAGTCCTCCTTGCTGCCGGTGTACCCGGGCACCATCAGCACCGTGCCGCGCGGCCCCTCCCCGCCGGTGTCCAGGGCGGCCAGCGGACCGGTCCGGCCCGGCAGCGTCCGCGGCGTCGCGTCGTGGTCGGCGAGCTGGCGCAGGTCGTCGGGGGCGACGGCGACGAGGAGAGCGGGCGTGTCGGGGCTCCCGGGCAGGACCATGGTCCCCAGTGAACCGCGCGACGGCCGGCCGCGCCGCCTCCGGTCACGAGTACCCGACCACCCGGTCGGGCAGGCGGTACACGAGCACCGGGCCGACCACCGAGGTCCGCCCGCCCGGGGTCAGGCCGCCGTCGACGGCCGAGCGGCCCAGCTCGGCGCCGGTGGCCACGTCGCGCAGCACGAAGCCGTCCTCCTCGGGCACCCAGGTCCGCGACTGGTCGGTCGCCGACGGCAGGCCGAGGGCGGGCAGCTGCCACACCGGTGCGCCGGTGGCGGGGTCCAGCGCCCGGACGGTGCCGCGGGCCCACACCAGCGCGAGGTCGCCGGCCCCGGTCTGGTGCAGCACCTCCCCGGCCGGGTCCCCGGTGGCCGCGGGGAGGGGGAGCTCCTGCAGCAGGGCGCCGTCGTCCGGGCGGTGGACGAGCAGGGTGTCGCCGACGACGGCGTCGACCAGCCGGTCGGCGCCGGCCAGCGCGACGGTGCCGCCCTCGGGGACGGCGAGGTCGCGGCTCCACCGGGCCTGGCCGGAGAACCCGTCGAAGAGCCGCAGCTGCACCGCGGCCGAGCCGGCGCAGCGCTGCAGCACGGCCACCCCGGCGCTGCCGACGTCGGAGCCGGTGAGCCGGCAGCCCTCCGGCGCGGCGTAGCGCCAGCGGACGTTGTCGCCCACCGGATCCAGCACGACGATCCCGGTCGGGCTGGACGCGAGCACCACCTGGTCGGTGCCGGCCAGCGTCGCGTCGCCGCGCAGGCTGAGGTTGCGCGTCCAGGCCCGCACGCCGGTGGCCGCGGTCAGGGCCAGCGCCTCGTCGCAGCGGTCGTGGGTGCGGAAGACGGCGACGACCAGCCCGTCGACCGCGGTGGCGTCGCACAGCCGCGCGTCGGCCCGACGGTAGTGCCAGGCCTCCTCGCCGGTGCTGGCGTCGAGCGCGCGGAACCCGTGGGCATCGGGCACCAGGACGCGGCCGCCGTCGACCACCCGCCGGGGCAGGGGAGCGCCGGCGTCGGCCGACCAGGCCTGGGTCAGCTGCGCGGCCGGGGCGGTGTCGGGGACGCTCGGCACGGGCGCCGTCGTGCTGTCGGTGGCGGCGACGCTCGACCCCCGCCACAGCAGCGTGGCGACGACGACCAGCGCGAGCGTGGCCGCGGTCCAGACCCACACCCGCAGCGGCGGGGGACGCAGCGCCGGAGGACGCAGCGACGGGGAGCGCGGCGCCACCGGCGGACGACGACGCTAGGCGGCGGACTCGGAGTCGCCGCCGGAGCCGGTGTCGGAGCCGGTGTCGGAGCCGCCGGTCTCGCCCGTGCCGCCGCTGCGCTTGGCGCCGCCGCGGCGACGACGGCGCCGGCGCGGCTTGGCCGGGTCCGCGCCGTCCGCCGCGGGGCCGTCGGCGACGGGGGCGTCCGCGTCGGTCGCGGGGCTGCCGACCTCACCGGCCTGGCTGCCGGCCCCGCCGCGGGTGCGACGGCGGGAGCGGGCGGGGCGGTCGCCGCCCTCGCGCGGCTCCTCGCGGGCGGGGCCACGGCCGGCACCGTGGCCGGCACCGTGGCCGGCACCGTGGCCGGCGCCCTTCGTGCGCTTGCCGGTCTCGCCGAGGTCCTCGAGCACCTCGGCGTCGAGGCCCTCGCGGGTGCGCTGGGCGCGGGGCAGCCGGCCGGTCGCGCCCTCGGGCACGTCCAGGTCGGCGTAGACCCACGGCGAGGTCGAGTAGGTCTCCGGCGGGTCGGTGAACTCCAGGTCCAGCGCCTTGTTGATCAGCTGCCAGCGCGGGATGTCGTCCCAGTCGACCAGCGTGACGGCGACGCCCTCGCGGCCGGCGCGGCCGGTGCGGCCGATCCGGTGCACGTAGGTCTTCTCGTCCTCGGGGCACTGGTAGTTGACGACGTGGCTGACGCCGGTGACGTCGATGCCGCGCGCGGCGACGTCGGTGGCGACCAGGACGTCGACCTTGCCGCTGCGGAAGGCGCGCAGCGCCTGCTCGCGGGCGCCCTGCCCGAGGTCGCCGTGCACGGCGGCCGCGGCGAACCCGCGGTCGACCAGCTCGTCGGCGACCTTCTGCGCGGTCCGCTTGGTGCGGCAGAAGACCATCGCCAGGCCGCGGCCGCGGGCCTGCAGCACGCGGGCGAGCAGCTCGGGCTTGTCCAGGTTGTGCGCCCGGTAGACGAACTGCGTCGTCTGCGGGACGGTCGAGCCCTCGTCGTTGCCGTGGGCGCGGATGTGCGTCGGCTGGGTCATGAACGACCGCGACAGGGTCACGATCGGGCCGGGCATGGTGGCCGAGAACAGCATGGTCTGCCGCTGCGTCGGGACCATCGCGAGGATCCGCTCGATGTCGGGCAGGAAGCCCAGGTCGAGCATCTCGTCGGCCTCGTCGAGGACCAGCACGCGGACCTTGCCGAGGATCAGGTGGCCCTGCTGGGCCAGGTCGAGCAGCCGCCCCGGGGTGCCGACGACGACCTCGACGCCGGCCTGCAGCGCGGCGACCTGCGGCTCGAAGGCGCGCCCGCCGTAGATGGCCTGCACGCGGGTGCCGCGCTTCTTGCCGGCGGTGGCCAGGTCGCGGGCGACCTGCACGCACAGCTCGCGGGTGGGGACGACGACCAGGGCCTGCGGGACGCCGTCGCCGCCCTCGGCCGGCGGGACGACGCGCTGCAGCATCGGGACGCCGAAGCCGAGGGTCTTGCCGGTGCCGGTGCGGGCCTGCCCGATGAGGTCGTGGCCGGCCAGCGCCAGGGGGAGGGTGAGCTCCTGGATGGCGAAGGTGCGGGTGATGCCCGCCTCGGCCAGCGCCGCGACGACGTCGGGGTGGACGTCGAAGTCGCTGAACAGCGGCGCGGTCTCCTCGACGGGCGCGCCGCCGAGCGCCTCGACGGCCTGCTCGAGCTGCTCGGGGGCCGGCGCGCCGGTCTCGGCGTGGTCGAGCTCGGGGGTGGTGGGAGCGCTCTCGGTGGGGGTGCTCTGAGCGGGGGTGCCCTGAGCGGGGGTGCTCTGAGCGGAGGTGCCCTGAGCGGAGGTGCCCTGAGCGGAGGTGCTCTCGGTGGGGGTGCTCTCGGTGGAGGTCAGTGGTCTCGCCTCTGGTCGGCTGGGGGAGCGGCCGGGGCGACGTCCACGTCGCCGGGCGCTCCGCGGTCGGGTGTCGCGGGAGTGCGTTCCAGCGCCGACGCGGCCAGCGGAGCGGGTGGGCTCCCGGGGACGGCCCCTCGCCCGGGATGACTCCTCGGGGCGTCGCGGGGCGGTCGTCAGCGCACAGATACCAGCGAGCCTGGCGGCCCGCTTGTTCCCATGGTAGCGCGCGCAGCGGCTAGCCTCGGTCGCCGCGCGCGGGGACACCCCGCGACCCGTCCCGCCCGGGGGAGGCGGGCGCGGCCGAGCCGCTCCCCGGAGGTGTCCCGTGACCACGGTCGAGACCCGAGCCGTCGTCGACCTGCTCGGCGTGCTGGCCTACGCCGAGCTGACGGCGTTCGACCGGCTCGCCGAGGACGCCCGGATGGCGCCGACCCCGGCCGGTCACGCCGCCCTGGCCCGCATGGCCGCCGCCGAGATCGGCCACCACGACCGGCTGACCCGGCGGCTGACCGAGCTGGGCGCCGACCCCGCGAGGGCGATGGCGCCGTTCGTGCGGGCGCTCGACGGCTTCCACGAGGGCACCCGCCCGCGGACGTGGCTCGAGGGCCTGGTCAAGGCCTACGTCGGCGACGGGCTGGCCGCCGACTTCCACCGCGAGATCGCCGGGTTCCTGCCCGAGCCGGACCGGTCGCTGATCCTCGAGGTGCTCGCCGACACCGGCCACGCCGACTTCGCCGTCCGGGAGGTGCGCGCCGCGATCGCCGCCCAGCCGGCGCTGGCCGGCCGGCTGGCGCTGTGGGGGCGGCGGCTGGTGGGGGAGGCGATCTCCCGGTCGCAGGCGGTCGTCGCCGAGCGCGACGAGCTGGCCCGGCTCATCGTCAGCGGCACCGGTGACCTGTCGGGCCTGGGCCGGCTGGTCGAGCGGATCACCGCCGCGCACACCGAGCGCATGCGCACCCTGGGTCTCAACCCCTGAGGGAGGGCCGCGCGAGCGGTCCCCGGACACGCGTCAGGCGCCCTCTCCGCCGGACGGAGGGGGCGCCTGACGTGTGCTCGGCGGTCAGGCCCCGGCGACGAAGCCCACCCGGCGCTGGTCGGCCTGGGCGATCTCCACGTAGGCGATGCGGTCGACCGGGACGAGGACGCGGCGCCCGCGCTCGTCCTCCAGGGTCAACAACCCGTCCTTGGTGGCGCCGCCCATGGCAGCGGCGACGTCGGCGGCGATCTCTTCAGGGGTCTTCGGGCTGTCGACGACCAGCTCCCGGGGGGAGTGCTGGACACCGATCTTGACTTCCACGCGGGATGCCTCCTCGGGTTGCACGGCTGCCGACCACGCTAGTCCAGGGCCGGCCGGGCGGCCCCGCCGCGCAGGTGCGCCGACAGCGAACGGCCCGGCAGGACCGACGGCGGCGCTCAGCCGGCGGAGGGCTCACCCTCGACCCGAGGGAACCGGGAGATGCCGCGCCAGGCCAGCGACGACATGAGCGACACCGCCTCCTCGCGCGGCAGCGTGCCCTTGTGCGCCAGCCACCAGCGGGCGCTCGTCTCGGCCAGCCCGGTCAGCCCGGAGGCGAGCAGGTGCGCCTGCTCCGGCGAGCTGCCGGTGTCCCCGGCGATCACCTCGGCGATCGCCTCCACGCACGCCCGGTTGCCGCGGTCGACGAGCGCGCGGACGTCGTCGTCGTTGCGCAGGTCGGACTCGAAGACCAGCCGGAAGGCCCCGCCCTCGGCGTCGACGAAGTCGAAGTACGCGCCCACCGCGCCGTGCACCCGCTGCCGGTTGTCCTCGGTGCCGGCCATCGCCTCGCGCACCCGGTCGGTCAGCTCGGTCACCTGCTGCTCGAGCAGCGCCAGGTACAGCTCCCGCTTGCCGGGGAAGTGCTGGTAGAGCACCGGCTTGCTGACGCCGGCGCGGTCGGCGATGTCGTCCATGGCCGCGGCGTGGAAGCCGTGGGCGACGAACACCTCCTGCGCGGCCTGGAGCAGCTGCAGTCGCCGGGCACCCCGGGGCAGCCGTGAGGTGCGGCGGACGGGGACCGGGCGTGAGGGCTGCATGGCGCCGGGGATGTTACCGGCGGGTCACCGCGTGCACGCACGTCGACGGCCTGGCTTACGGTCGCCGGGTGCCCGAGGCCTCCCGCACGCGCACCCGCCGAGCCCTGGCGCCCCCGACCGTCGCGCCGTCGTCCACCGCGCGGCTGTCGGCGGCGGCGCTGCCCTCGACCGACCCCCCTCCCCCGGCCTGGCCGGGGGAGGACGTCGCCGTCCAGGGGGGTTCGGTGTACGTGCGCGGCACCCCGTGGGTCGGTCCGCCCGGGGGGCCGCGGGAACGCGCGCTGTACGTGCACGGCCTGGGCGGGGCGTCCACCAACTGGACCGACCTCGCCGCGCTGCTGGCCGTCCGCTGCGAGGGCTGGGCGATCGACCTGCCCGGCTTCGGGCGTTCCTCGCCGCCGCCGGACGGCTCGTACTCCGTCCGCGGGCACGTGCGGGCCGTGGTCGAGGTCCTCGAGCACGTCCGGGCCCGGCCCGGGGAGGCCGCCGGCCGGCCGGTTCACCTGCTCGGCAACAGCCTCGGCGGGCTGGTCGCCCTGCTCGTCGCCGCCCGGCGGCCCGACCTCGTCGCCTCCCTGACGCTGATCTCCCCGGCGATGCCGGTCCACCGCGTGCCGCAGGCCTTCGGGCGGGCGCTGCTGCTGGTCCTGCTGCCCGGCGTCCCGTCGCTGGCCGAGCGGCGGCTGGCCGGGGTGACGCCGGAGCAGTCGGTGCGCGGGATGCTGCAGGTGTGCTTCGGCGACCCCCGGCGGGTCCCGCCCGAGCGGCTCGACGCCGCCGTCGAGGAGATGCGCGAGCGGACGGCGCAGGCGTGGGCGAACCGCGCGCTGGTCCGCAGCATGCGGGGGCTGATCACCTCCTACCTGCGGATCGGCCGGGCCAACGCCTGGCGCCTGGCCCGCGCGCTGCGCGTGCCGACGCTGGTGGTGTGGGGCGACCGCGACCGCCTGGTCGACCCCCGCCTGGCGCCGCGCCTGGCGGCCGCCGTCCCGGACGCGCGGCTGCTCGTCCTCGAGGGGGTCGGGCACGTCGCGATGCTGGAGGCGCCCGAGCAGACGGCGCGGGCGGTGCTCGGCCTGCTCGAGGACACCGCGGGGGACACCGCGGGGGACACGGCGGGGAACACGGCGGCGGTCACCCCGTGGGGCGCGCCGGCCGTCGAGGAGTGGGCCGGCTGACCGACGGCGTGCCTCCGACCCGGGTGCCGGCCCGGCCCGGTGAGCCGTGAGAACCTGACCGGTGGACGCGCGGTGACGGCCCCGGCCGCCTGCGTAACCGGCAGGACGAGACGCGGCCCCGAGCCCCGGCCGCACCGGTGAGGAGGCCGCGCGTGGCAGGACCGCACCCCGGCCGGCCGCTCCGCACGGAGCCCGGTCCCCGGCCCAGGCCTGGTCCCAGGCCGGGTCCCAGGCCGGGTCCCAGGCCGGGTCCCAGGCCGGGTCCGGAGCCGTGGCCCGGTCCCGAGCCCGTCGGTGGCCTGCCCCGCGTCCCGCCCCCGCCGGGACGGCGTCCGGTCTCCCGGGACCTGCCCGACCGGCCGTTCGTGCGCCGCCCGCCGGCGCGGTCCCGCCCGGCCGGGCCGCTGGTCGCCCGCCGCGACCCGGTCGCCGTCCGCCCGGACGTCGGGCCGCGGTCCACCGGCCCCCACCCGCCGCCGCCGCGCCGGCGCGCCGGGTGGCTGCGCCGGTTCGTCGCCCGGCACGGGTGGCGCGCCTACGCCATCCCGCTGCTCACCGTCGCCACGGTGCTGACGCTGGTCGACCTGGTCCTCCCCGCCCGGGGCAGCGAGCCGGCCCCCGCGGCCACGGCCGACGGCGGCCAGGTCCCCGCGGACGAGGATGCCGCCGGCGGCACGACGCCGACCTCGGCTTCGCCGACCGCACCGGCCGAGGGCGACGCCGGCCCGACCGAGATCCCGGCGGGCCCCGCCGCGGCGACGTACGTGCAGCGGGGCGCCGGCTCCATGACGGTCGTCCCCGGCACCTCCGCCGTCCAGGGCAGCGGCCCGCTCCAGCGCTTCGTCGTCGAGGTGGAGGACGGCATCGGCGTCGACGGGGCGACCTTCGCCGCCGCGGTCGAGGCCACGCTCGGCGACCCCCGCTCGTGGGGCAGCGGCGGGCGCATGTCCTTCCAGCGGGTGGGCGAGCAGGAGGCCGCGGCCGGCGAGTACGAGTTCCGGGTCAGCCTGGTCAGCCCCGGGAGCATGGAGCGGTGGTGCCCGGGCGTGGGGACCGGCGGGTACACCTCCTGCCGCTACGGCGAGCGCGCCGTCATCAACCTGGCCCGCTGGGAGACCGCCGTCCCCGACTACGAGGGCGACGTCGCGACCTACCGGCAGTACGTGGTGAACCACGAGGTGGGCCACGCGCTCGGCAACGGCCACCGGTCCTGCCCGGGCCCGGGGCGGCCCGCGCCGGTCATGCAGCAGCAGACGCTCGGTCTCGAGGGCTGCACCAGGAACGCCTGGCCCTTCCCGTAGCGGCCCGGCGCCGAGGGCGGTTCCGGGGCGGACCGGTTCCGGCGCCGCGGGGACTCCCCGGCGCCGGCGCACCGGACTACGCTGCGCTGCCGGTGCGCCGGGACGTCCGCCCGGCAGTGGTGCTCCCGGCGGCCCGATGGGAGCGCCATGGCCACTGCAGCCGCGACCACGCCCGCCGTGCTCCTCGACGGCCTCGGCAAGCGCTTCGGGCACACCGAGGCGGTCGTGGACCTGTCCCTGCGGGTCCCCGCCGGTGAGGTGTTCGGCTTCCTCGGCCCCAACGGCGCGGGCAAGTCCACCACCATCCGCCTGCTGCTGGGCCTCCTGCGGCCGACCGCCGGCCGTGCCGAGGTCTTCGGCGACCCGGCGGGCGACGTGGAGCGCGCCCACCGGCACCTGGCCCACGTCCCGGCCGACGTCGCCCTGTGGCCGGCCCTCAGCGGCCAGGAGTGCCTCGACCTGCTCGCCGGCGTGGGCCCGGGCACCGACCTCGCCTACCGCGAGGAGCTCGTGCAGCGCTTCGCCCTGGACGTCGGGAAGCGGGCGCGGACGTACTCCACGGGCAACCGGCAGAAGGTCGCGCTGGTGGCCGCCTTCGCCACACGCGCGCCGCTGCTGGTGCTCGACGAGCCCACCAGCGGCCTCGACCCGCTCATGGAGCGGGAGTTCCGCCGGTGCATCGCCGAGGCCGCCGAGCGCGGGCAGACCGTCTTCCTCAGCTCCCACCAGCTGGCCGAGGTCGAGGCCGTGTGCACGCGGGTCGGGATCCTGCGCCACGGGCACCTCGTCGAGGTCGCCGGACTCGAGGAGCTGCGCCGGCTGCGCCGCTCGGAGGTCACCGTCGAGCTGGCCGGCCCGGCGCCCGGGCTGGCCGCCCTGGCCGGGCTGCCGGGGGTGTCCGACGTCCGGTGGACGTCGCCGCTGCAGCTCACCCTGGCGCTGACCGGCCCGCCCGGTCCGGTGCTGCGGGCCCTGGGCGAGGCCGACGTCGTGCGCCTCGACGTGCGGGAGCCGACCCTCGAGGAGATCTTCCTCGACTACTACGGCCAGGCCGCGGCGTGACCACCCGGACCCCGCCGCGCACCGCGCCGGCCCCGTCGCGGCCCGCGCTCCCGCGGGCCGGTGCCGCCGTCACCGCAGGGCTGGTCCGGGAGCTGCGCCGCGGCACGGTCGTCGTCGCCGTGGTCTGCGGCGGGCTGGCCGCCTTCGTCGCCGCGGAGTACGAGAGCACCTTCAGCGGCGCGGTCGGCGCCGACTCCCTCACCGCGCTCGCGGAGAACCCGGCCATCCGCACGCTGTTCGGCCCGCCGGTGGCCCTCGACGACCCCGGCGGCTTCACCGTCTGGCGCACCGGCACGGTGCTCGCCGTCCTGGCCGGCGTGTGGGCCGTGCTCGCCGGCACCCGCGTCACCCGCGGCGAGGAGGACGCCGGGCGGGCCGACCTGCTGCTCGCCGGGCGGGTCCGCCTGACCTCCCTGGTGGGGCGGGCGCTGGCCGTCGTCCTCGGGGCCGGCGCGGTCGTGGGCGTGGCCCTGGTCGTCGGCCTGCTGCTCGCGGGGGCCGCGCCGGCGGGCACGGTCCTGTTCGGGGCGCTGGTCGGCGGGACGGCGATGGCCGGGGGCGCCCTCGGTGTGCTGACCGGGCAGCTGCTGTCCGAGCGCCGCGCCGCCTCGGGGCTCGGCGTCGCCCTGCTCCTCGCGGCGCTGCTCGCCCGCATGGTCGGCGACGGCGTGGCGGCCCTGTCCTGGCTGCAGTGGCTGAGCCCCTTCGGCCTGGTGGCGCGGGTGGCGCCGTACGCCGGGGACCGCGCGGCGCCGCTGCTCGTGCTGGCCGCGCAGGTCGCCGTCCCGGCCGTGCTGGCCCTGGCGGCGGCCCGGTCGCGCGACGTCGGCACCGGGCGGTGGCGCGGGCGCGACCGGGTGCGGTCACCGAGCCGGCTGCTGCGGTCCCTGCCCGGTCTGGCCGTGCACCGCACCCGCCGCGCGACGGTGACCTGGTCACTCGGCGTGGGCGCCTACTTCCTGCTCATCGGGCTGCTCGCCACGGCGATGCTGGACTTCCTGCGGGACAACCCCGTCTTCGCGCAGATGGCCGCCGCGGCCGGCTTCGCCCGGCTGGCGTCGGTGGAGGGCTACGCCGCGTCGCTGTTCTCGCTGCTGGCCGTGCCGGTGGGCGCCTACGCCGCGGGGCGGGTCGCCGGGCTCGCGGCCGACGAGGCGGCCTCCCGGCTGACGCTGCTGTACTCCCGGCCGGTGTCCCGGGTGCGGTGGGCCGGCGCGGAGGCCGCGGCCGTCGCCGTCGGCACCGTGGTGGTGGCCGCGGCCGCGGGCGCGGCCACCTGGGCCGGTGCCACCTGGGTGGGCGCCGGGCTCGGGTTCGGGGACGCGCTGCGCGGCGCGCTGGACGTCGTGCCCGTGGCGCTGCTGTGTCTCGGTGCGGCCCTGCTGGCGCTGGGGTGGCTGCCCTCGGCGGTGCTGGCCGTCGGGGTGCTGCCGGCCGCGGGCGGCTACCTGCTCCTGGTGTTCGCCGACACCTTCGGCTGGCCGTCCTGGGTGCGGGGCGTCTCCCCGTTCGCCCACCTGGCGGCCGTGCCGGCCGAGCCGGTGGACGTCGCCGGCGCGGTCGGGATGCTGCTCGTCGCCGCCGTCCTGGGTGTGGTGGGGATCGCCAGCTACGCCCGCCGGGACCTCCGCGGCTGAGGGAACAGGCCGGCCTGGGACGCTGTTACCCGCACGAACGCCGGCCCTGCTGGGGCCGCTGGTCGCGACCCGAGGAGTCAAGCGTGTCCCTGCCACCCCTGGTGGAGCCCGCCGCCGACCTGTCGATCGACGAGGTCCGCCGCTACAGCCGCCACCTGATCATCCCGGACGTCGGGATGGACGGGCAGAAGCGGCTGAAGAACGCCAAGGTGCTCGCCGTCGGCGCCGGCGGTCTGGGCTCGCCGGTGCTCATGTACCTGGCCGCGGCCGGCGTGGGCACCCTGGGCATCGTCGAGTTCGACGTCGTCGACGAGTCCAACCTGCAGCGGCAGATCATCCACGGCCAGTCCGACGTCGGCCGGTCCAAGGCCGAGAGCGCGCGCGACTCCATCAAGGAGATCAACCCGCTGGTGAACGTCCGGCTGCACGAGACGCGGCTGGACAGCGACAACGTGCTGGACATCTTCGGTGAGTACGACCTCATCGTCGACGGCACCGACAACTTCGCCACGCGCTACCTGGTCAACGACGCGTGCGTGCTGCTGGACAAGCCCTACGTCTGGGGCTCGATCTACCGCTTCGACGGCCAGGTGTCGGTCTTCTGGAACGAGCACGGCCCGAACTATCGCGACCTCTACCCGGTGCCCCCGCCGCCCGGCATGGTCCCGAGCTGCGCCGAGGGCGGCGTGCTCGGCGTCCTGTGCGCCACCATCGGCGCCATCCAGGCCACCGAGGCGGTCAAGCTCATCACCGGCATCGGCGAGACGCTGCTCGGCCGGCTGATGGTCTACGACGCCCTGGAGATGACCTTCCGCACGATCAAGGTGCGCAAGGACCCTGAGGGCGAGCCGATCACCGGGCTCATCGACTACGAGGCCTTCTGCGGCGTCGTCTCGGCCGAGGCCCAGGAGGCGGCGGCGGGCTCGACGATCACCGTCGACGAGCTCAAGGACATGATGGACGCGGGCAAGGACTTCGAGCTCATCGACGTCCGCGAGCCCAACGAGTACGAGATCGTCTCGATCCCGGGCGCCAAGCTCATCCCGAAGGACGAGATCCTCTCCGGCCGGGCGCTGTCCGAGCTGCCGAACGACAAGCCGATCGTGCTGCACTGCAAGACCGGCGTCCGCTCGGCCGAGGTGCTCGCCGCGGTCAAGAACGCCGGGTTCAAGGACGCCGTGCACGTGCAGGGCGGCGTGACGGCGTGGGCGACGCGCATCGACAAGACGCTGCCCACCTACTGACGAAGGAGCCCCTCGCCCCACCGCTCGCACGCTCGCGGCGGGGCCCTGCGGGGGGCCGTTCCAGGCGCTCACCGAGGGCCCGGCACCCGTTCGCGGGTGCCGGGCCCCCGGCGGCTGTGTTGACTGTCCGGGTGACCGCACCTCCCGATGCCACCGAGCTGCTCGAGCTCTTCCAGCGCGCCCAGGCCGCCTTCACCGACCGCGTCGACGCCGTCGAGCCGGGTCAGTGGGACCTCGAGGCGCTGCCCGGCTGGACCGTGGCCGACCTCGTCGCCCACCTCGTCGGCGAGGCGCACTGGGTGCCCGGCCTGCTCGCCGGCGAGCCGCTCGACGACGTCGCCGCGCAGGTGCCCGCGGGGACCGACGCGCTGCTGGCCCCCGATCCGCTGACCGCGTGGGAGGCCGTGGCCGACGAGGCGCTGGCCGCCGTCGCCGCGGCCGGGGACCTCACCGGCACGGTGCACCTCTCCCGGGGACCGACGCCGGCGCACGAGTACGTCGAGGAGCTGACCGCCGACCTCAGCGTGCACTCCTGGGACCTCGCCCGCGCCACCGGCGGGGACGAGGAGCTCGACCCGGCGCTGGTGCGCGCCGCCGGGTCCCTCGCCGACCGGCTGCCTGCCGACGGCGTCCCCGGCCTGTTCGACCCGCCGGTCGAGGTCCCCGAGGGCGCCCCGCCGCAGGTCCGTCTGCTGGCGCGCTTCGGCCGCCGTGCGTGAACCGGCCGACCCGGCCGACGTGGACGAGGCCGTGTTCGACGTCGTCGAGACGATCCCGCCGGGCCGGGTGAGCACCTACGGCGCCATCGGTCGGCTGGTCGGCGTCGGCCCGCGGCGGGTGGCCCGGGCGCTGTCGACCGGCGGGGGAGCGGTGCCCTGGTACCGCGTGCTGCGCGCCGACGGCACCTGCGCCGAGCCGGTGCGGGTCCGCCAGCTGGAACTGCTGGCCGGCGAGGGCGTGCCGGTCCGCGACGGCCGGGTGGACCTCGCCGCCGTCGGCTGGCCCTGAGCCGATGAGTCGGCGGACCCGCGGCGGTCTGTCGTCGTGACCGCCTGACCGGGAGGAACCGTGGCCACCCTGCTCTACTCCGCCACCGCGTCGCTGGACGGCTTCATCGCCGGTCCCGGCGGTGACATGTCCTGGCTGACGCCGCACCTGGCGGCGCCGAACCCCACCGCCGACCGGCTGCTGGCCCGGGTCGGCGCACTGCTCGTCGGTGCCCGGACCTTCGGCGGCGACGACCCGAACCGCGGCACCGAGCAGGAGGGCGCCTTCGGCGGGCAGTGGTCCGGCCCGGTCGTCCTGCTCACCCACCGGCCGGCCGCGCAGCCGCTCGAGGGGGTCACCGCCACCGACGACCTGCACCGCGCCGTCGACCTCGCCCGGGAGGCGGCCGGGGACGGCGTCGTCAACGTCCTCGGGGCCGACGTCGCCCGGCAACTGGTCGACGCCCGGCTGCTCGACGAGGTGCTGCTGTTCCTCGCGCCGGTCCTGCTCGGCGACGGCGTCCGGGTGTTCGACCACCCCGGCGGGACGCCGGTGCTGCTCGACCGCCTCCCCGGTGAGAGCGAGCACTGGTACCGCGTCCGGTACTGAGCCGGCCGGACGGCGCCGTGTGCACGTGCCGCTGCCGGCGGCGTCCCCCGCCCGCGCTGTGTGCACACACCGCGGTCCGTGCGCGCGGGCGTGACCAGCAGCTCCCCGAGCTGTCGGGCCCGCGTGGTCTCATCGAGGGGTGGCACTGCGGGGGGACGAGGCAGCGCCGGTGTACCGGCTCGTGCAGACGGCGCCGGCGCCGGTGCGGCGTCCTCGGCTCGACCCCACGCAGCAGGCCGTCGCCGACCACGCCGGCGGCCCGCTGCTGGTGCTCGCCGGCCCCGGCACCGGCAAGACGACGACGATCGTCGAGGCCGTGGCCGCGCGCATCGACCGCGGCGTCGACCCCGAGCAGATCCTGGTCCTGACCTTCAGCCGCAAGGCCGCCGCCGAGCTGCGCACGCGCATCACCGCGCGCGTCGACCGCACCATCCGCGAGCCGCTGGCCCGCACCTTCCACTCCTACGCCTACGGTCTGCTGCGGCGGGCGGCGCTGCTGCGCGGCGAGGCGCCGCCCCGGCTGCTCACCGCCGCCGAGCAGGACGCCGTCGTCGCCGAGCTGCTCCGGGGTGACCTCGCGGGGGAGGGCGCGGTGCACTGGCCGGCGTCGCTGCTGCCGGCGCTGGCCACCGCCGGGTTCCGCGGGGAGCTGCGCGACCTGCTGCTGCGCGCCACCGAGCGGGGTGTCGACCCGGAGCTGCTGGCCGCCTGGGGCCGGGAGACCGGCACCGAGGCGTGGCCGCACGTGGCGGCGTTCCTGGAGCAGTACGAGGCGGTCACCGCCTTCTCCACCGCCGGCGGGGGAGACGCCTCGGGCTACGACCCCGCCGAGCTGGTCCGCGCCGCCATCGCCGAGCTCGAGGACGACCCCGACCTGCTGCGCCACGAGCGCGAGCGGGCCCGCTGGCTGTTCGTCGACGAGTACCAGGACACCGACCCCGCCCAGGTCGAGCTGCTCGAGCTGCTCGCCGGCGGCGGGGGTGACCTGGTCGTCGTCGGCGACCCCGACCAGGCGGTTTATGCCTTCCGGGGCGCCGAGCCCCGCGGCATCGTCGAGTTCCCCGACCGCTTCCGCAGGGTCGACGGCCGGCCGGCGCCGCGGCTGTCGCTGGGTGTGTGCCGGCGTTCCGGGCCGGGGCTGCTCGCGGTCAGCCGGCGGGTGGCCGAGGCGCTGCCGGGGCCGTGGGAGCACCGCCGTCTGCAGGCCGTCCCCGGAGCCGAGGAGGGCGCCGCGGAGGTGCACGTGTTCGGCTCGGCCAGCATCGAGGCCGCCTACGTCGCCGACGTGCTGCGTCGCGCGCACCTCGTCGACGACGTCCCGTGGTCGCAGATGGCCGTCGTGGTGCGCACCGCACTGGCGATCGGTCCGCTGCGCCGCGCGCTGACGTCGGCCGGCGTGCCGGTCGAGGTCTCCGCCGACGACGTCCCGCTGGCCGCGCAGCCGGCCGTCGCCCCGCTGCTCGCCGCGCTCTCCGCGCTGCTGCCCCCGCGGGGTGCCGAGCCCGGCGCGCTGTCGCTGGACGAGCCCGGCGCCGAGGCGCTGCTGGCCTCCCCGCTGGGCGGGGCCACCGTCCTCGACCTGCGCCGGCTGCGCCGGGCGGTGCGCGTCGCCCAGGCCCAGCGGGGGGTGGACGCCGACGAGCGCGGGGAACCGCTGGCCACCGCGCTGGCCGACGAGCTGCTGCTCGAGGAGCTGCCCGAGCCGGTGTCCCGGCCGGCCCGGCGGGTCGCGGCGGTCCTGGCCGCCGGCCGGGTGGCGCTGGCGCGCGACGGCTCGGCCGAGGACGTGCTGTGGGCGATGTGGCAGCGCAGCGGCCTGGCCGCGAAGTGGGCCCGCGCCAGCGCCGCCGGCGGGGCCGCCGGAGCGGTGGGCGACCGCGACCTCGACGCCGTCGTGGCGCTGTTCGACGCCGCCGCGGGCTTCGTCGACCGGTTGCCCTCGGCCACCGTCGGGGCCTTCGTCGAGCACCTGGCGGCCCAGGAGCTGCCCGGCGTCGCCGGCGCGGCGCGCGACGGCCTGCCCGACGCGGTGCGGCTGCTCACCGCGCACGCGTCCAAGGGCCTGGAGTGGGACGTCGTCTGCGTCGCCGGCGTGCAGGAGGGCGTCTGGCCCGACCTGCGCGACCGCGGCACGCTGCTGGGCACCGAGCTGCTGGTCGAGCGGGTCGCCGGCATCGACGGCACCGTGGTCGACCGGCGCACCCAGCTGCTGGCCGAGGAGCGGCGGCTGTTCTACGTCGCGGCCACCCGCGCCCGCCGCCGGCTGGTCGTCACCGCCGTCGAGGGTGCCCTCGACGGCCCGGACTCCGGGGCCACGGCCTCCCGCTTCCTCGACCTCGTCGTCCCCCCGCCGGACGAGGGCCGGCCACTGACCCCGCTGCCGCGCTCCCTGCGGCTGCCTGCGCTGGTGGCCGACCTGCGCCGGGCGGTCAGCGACCCGCAGACCGAGCCGGCGCGCCGCTCGGCGGCCGCCGCGGTGCTGCGCCGGCTGGCCGACGAGGGCGTCCCCGGTGCGTCCCCGGCCGACTGGTGGGGGCTCGCGCCGGTGTCCGACGACGCCCCGCTGGTGCCCGACGGCGAGCCGGTGCGGGTGCGCCCGTCGGCGATCGAGACCTTCCAGCGCTGCCCGCTGAAGTGGGTGCTCGGCGCGGTCGGTGCCGAGGCCTCGCCCGACGCCACCCGCACGGTCGGCACCGCGGTGCACGCCGTCGCCCAGCGGGTGGCCGAGGGGCTGCCGCCGGCCGAGGCGCCGGCCGCGCTGGCCGCCGAGCTCGACGTCCTCGCCCTCGGCCCCGGCTGGGCCGACCAGCGGCAGCGCGTGGCCGCGCGCGACATGCTCGACCGCTTCCTGCGGTGGCACGCGGCCAACCGCCGCGAGCTGGTCGCCGCCGAGGCCGACTTCGACGTCACCGTCGGCCGGGCGCGCATCCGCGGCCAGGTCGACCGGCTCGAGCGCGACGGGCAGGGGCGGCTGGTCGTCGTCGACCTCAAGACCGGCCGGTCGCCGGCCAAGGACGTCGACGGCCACGGGCAGCTGGCCGCCTACCAGGTCGCCGTCGCGGCCGGCGGGTTCGGCGAGCACGGCGACGCGCCGGGCGGGGCGTCACTGCTGCAGGTCGGGTCGGGCTCGAAGGCCAAGGAGCAGGCGCAGGAGCCGCTGCCGGGGGGCGTGCCGGTGCACGACACGTGGGCCGGGGAGCTGGTGGCCGGCGTCGGCGACGGCATGGGCGCGGCCACCTTCGAGGTGCGCACCGGCAGCCACTGCTCCCGCTGCCCCGCGCGGCGCAGCTGCCCGCTGCACGAGCGCGGCCGGCAGGTCACCTCGTGAGTCCTCGAGGCACGAGGCCCCGTTCAGGGTTCCCTCGCGAGCGCGCGAGCGGAGGGGGGAACGGGGTCCTCCAACAGCTGTCCTTCGACGACGAGCTCTTCGGGACCGCACCCGAGCCGGTGCGCGAGCGGCGGCTGCTCACGCCGGCCGAGGTCGCCGCCCGCTGCGGGCTGTCCTACGCGCCCTCGCCCGAGCAGGCCGGGGTGGTGTCCGCGCCGGCCGACCGGCCGCTGGTCGTCGTCGCCGGCGCCGGGTCGGGCAAGACCGAGACGATGGCGGCCCGCGTCTGCTGGCTGGTGGCCAACGAGCTGGTCGCGCCCGACGCGATCCTGGGCCTGACCTTCACCCGCAAGGCCGCCAGCGAGCTGGGCGAGCGCATCCGGATCCGGCTGGCGGCCCTCGCCCGGCACCCGGAGACCGACCCGGCGCTGTGCGAGCAGCTGGCCGTGGCGGCGCCGACGGTGTCGACCTACCACGGCTACGCCGCGTCGCTGGTCTCCGAGCACGGCCTGCGGATCGGGGTCGAGCCCGGCGCCGGCGTCCTCGGCCCGGCCATGTGCTGGGGGCAGGCGTCCTCCGTCGTCTCGGGCTGGACCGGCGACATGGACGACGTCCCGCTCAGCCCGCTGACCACCGTCGAGGACGTGCTGGCGCTGGCCGGCGAGCTCGGCGAGCACGACGTCACCGCCGACCGGCTGCGGGCGTGGACCGCGCAGCTGGAGCGGCGGATCGCCGGCTACCCCGACGCCAAGGGCAAGCGCGGCCCGTACGCGCCGGTGCGGGAGATGCTCGCCCGCCAGCGCGCCCGCGTGGCGCTGCTGCCGCTGGTCGAGGCCTTCGAGGCGCGCAAGCGGGCCGCCGGCGCGATCGACCACTCCGACCAGGTGGCGCTGGCCGCCCGGGTCGCGGTCACCGCGCCCGAGGTGGGGCGCCGCGAGCGGGCCCGCTGGCCGGTGGTGCTGCTCGACGAGTACCAGGACACCAGCGTCGGGCAGCTGCGGATGCTGGAGGCGCTGTTCGGGGGTCCGAGCGGGCACGCGGTGCTCGCCGTCGGCGACCCGCGCCAGTCGATCTACGGCTGGCGCGGCGCCTCGGCCGGCACGATCGAGCGCTTCGACCGCACCTTCCCCGGCGTCCGCGGGCGGCGGTCCGAGCGGCTCACCCTGGCCACCAGCTGGCGCAACGACGGCGCCGTCCTCGCCGTCGCCAACGCCGTCGCCGGGCTGCTGCCCGCCCCGGAGGTGCCGCTGCCCGACCTCACCCCGGCACCGGGGGCCGGCCCGGGACTGGTCGCCGCCGGGCTGTACCCGACGGTCGCCGAGGAGACCGAGGCGCTGGCCGACCGGCTGGCCGCCTGCTGGCGCGGCGAGGACCCGGCGCTGCCGCCGCGGCCCGACGGCCGCCCGCCCACCACGGCCGTGCTCGTCCGCACCCGCAAGCAGCTGCCGGGCATCGCCGCCGCGCTGCGCGCCCGCGGGCTGCCGGTCACCGTGGTCGGCCTCGGCGGGCTGCTCGAGGTGCCCGAGGTCTCCGACGTCGTCGCCACCCTCACCGTGCTCGTCGACCCGACCGCCGGCGATGCCCTGGGCCGGCTGCTCACCGGCGCCCGGTGGCGGATCGGCCCCCGCGACCTCGCCGCGCTCGAGGCCCGCGCCCGGGTGCTCGTGCGCTCGCGCCGGGCCGCCCGGGAGGACGACGACCCCGCCGCCCGGCCGTCCGAGCGCGGCAGCATCGTCGAGGCGCTCGACGACCTCGGCGACCCGTCGGCCTACTCCGCCGTGGCCCACCGGCGGCTGCGGCGCCTGGGCGCGGAGCTGGCGCACCTGCGCGGGCGGCTGGGCGACCCGCTGCCGGACCTGGTCGACGAGGTCGCACGCACGCTGGGCCTGGAGACCGAGCTGGCCAGCGCGCCCGGCGTCAGCCCCGGCGCGGCGCGGGCGCACCTCGACGCCCTGCACGGCGTGGCCGCCGAGTTCACCGAGCTGGCCGAGCTGCCCTCGCTGCCGGCGTTCCTGGGCTACCTGAAGGACGCCGAGGAGCGCGAGCGGGGGCTCGAACCCGGCGAGGTCGCCGTCGACCCCGAGTCGATCCAGCTGCTCACCGGTCACTCGGCCAAGGGCCTGGAGTGGGACGTCGTCGCCGTCCCCGGCATGACCGCCGACCAGTTCCCGGCGCGCACCGACACCGCCGACTCGTGGGTCAAGGACCCCGGCGCGGTCCCGGTCGACCTGCGCACCACCGACCGCGCCGAGCTGCCGCAGCTGCGCCTGCCGGTGCCCGGCTCCGGCGACCAGGCCGCGGTGCGGGCCGCGCTCGAGGACTACGTCGAGGCGTGGAAGGACTTCGGCACGGCCGAGGAGATCCGCCTGGGCTACGTGGCGGTCACCCGCGCCAAGCACCTGCTGGTCTGCTCGGGCAGCTGGTGGCGCGAGGGCGTCCGGCCCAACGGCCCCTCGGTGCTGCTCGACACCGTCCGCCGGGCGTGCGCCGCCGGCGCCGGCGTCGTCGTCGCCTGGGCCGAGCGGCCGGAGGAGGGGGCGACCAACCCGGCGCTGGACGAGTGGCCGGTCGGGGTGTGGCCGGCCGACCCGCTGTCCCCGCCCCGCCGCCGCGCGCTCACCGCCGCCGCCGAGCTGGTGGCCGCGACCCCACCACACCCGCTGGACGCCGCCGCCGTCCTCGGCACCGGCGACCCGGCGGTGGCCGACTGGGTCCGCGACGCCGACCTGCTGCTGCGCGAGCGCCGGCGCTCCGCCCGGCCGACGGTCGAGGTGCCGCTGCCCAGCCACCTGTCGGTGTCGGAGCTGGTCGCGCTGCGCCGTGACCCCGCCGGGCTGGCGCGGCGGCTGCGCCGGCCGCTGCCGGCCGCGCCCGCGCCCCTGGCCCGCCGCGGCACCGCCTTCCACGCCTGGCTGGAGGAGCGCTTCGGCGCCGCGCGGCTGCTCGACCTCGACGAGCTGCCCGGCTCCGGCGACGAGGGCGCCCCGCCCGACGGCGCGCTGGGCGCCCTGCAGGAGGCGTTCCTCGCCGGTCCGTGGGCCGACCGGCAGCCGGTCGAGGTCGAGGTGCCGTTCGAGACGCCGCTGGGCCCGCTGACCCTGCGCGGCCGCATCGACGCGGTCTTCGACGACGGCGACGGCGGCTTCGAGGTCGTCGACTGGAAGACCGGCCCGCCGCCGTCCGGGGCGGAGCTGGCCGCCGCGGCGGTGCAGCTGGCCGCCTACCGGCTGGGCTGGTCGCGGCTGGCCGGGGTCCCGGTCGAGCGGGTCAGCGCCGGGTTCCACCACGTCGCCGCCGGCGTCACCGTGCGCCCGGTCGACCTGCTCGACGAGGCCGGCCTGCTCGCGCTCGTCACCGGCGAGGACCTGCCCGAGGAGCCCCCGGACGACGTGCTGCCCCCGCCGCCGGAGGAGGACCCGGAACTCGGGTGACGCGGCCCGCTGCCCGACGGCGTGGTGCGGGCGCGGGCCTCACAGCGGTGTGCTGGTTGCTTGGTGGAGTAGGCCTGAGGCATGCGGGCGTACTCGATGGATCTGCGTGAGCGGGTTGTTGCCGCAGTCGATGGCGGGATGACCCAAGAGCGGGCGGCAGTGACCTTCCGGGTGTCGGTCAACACCGTGGGCCGATATCTGGCTCGGCGGCGGAACACCGGCAGCTTGGCCCCGACCGCGCAGCGGCACGGGCCGGTGCCGGCGAAGAAGCAGCAGCTGCAGGCCTGGCTGCCGGATCGGCTGGGTGCGGCGGCCGATGCCACCCTGGCCGAGCATGTCAGCGCCTTCGCCAGCCAGCGGGGCGTGGTGGTGTCGGCGGCGACGATGTCCCGGGCGATCGCCGCGCTGCCGCCCGACGAGCCGGATCAGGCGCTGACGCCGACCGGGCGGCGGCGGCGGCCGGGTCGGCCGCTGAAGTCAAAAGCCTGAGCGCCACCGAGCGCGACGAGACCGCGCGCGCTCGGTGGCACCGCGAGGTGGCCACCACCGATCCGGCCCGGCTGGTGTTCGTCGATGAGTGCGGCACTCACACCTCGATGACCCGCCGCCGCGCGCGGGCGGTGCGCGGGGTTCGGGCGCGCGGCGCGGTGCCGCGTAATCGCGGTGCGGTGACCACGTTGATCACCGGGCTGGCGTTGTCGGGCATGAGCCCGGCGATGACGGTGGAGGGCGGTACGACCGCGGCGGTGTTCGCCGCCTATCTGCAGCGGGTGCTGCTGCCGGCGCTGCGGCCCGGGCAGGTGGTGGTGGTCGACAACGTCGGCGCGCACAAGCCTGAGCGGATGCGCGCGCTGGTCGAGGCCGCGGGCTGCCGGCTGGTGTTCCTGCCCGCCTACTCGCCGGACTTCTCTCCGGTGGAGGAGGCGTTCAGCAAGATCAAGGCCCTGGTGAAAGCCGCCGGCGCGCGCACCCGCGCGGCCCTGGATGCGGCCATCGCCGTGGCGCTGGCCGCGGTCACCGCCACCGACGCCGCTGGCTGGTTCGCCCATGCCGGCTACTCCACCCACCAAACCACCTGAAGACCGCTGTCAGGACGGCGCGGTCAGCGCCGTGCCGTACTGCACGACGGGTGCGCCGGACGGCGTCCGGAGGGACGTCTCCTCGGTCAGGCCGAGCCTGCGCGCGACCGCCCGCGAGGCGGCGTTGTCCGCGTGCACCAGCGCGACCACCCGGGGCACCGCGAGGGCCCGCGCCCGGTCGAGCACCGTGCGCGCCGCCGTCGTCGCGGTGCCCTGCCCCCAGAACCGGCGGCCGAGCCGCCAGCCGATCTCCGGCACCCCGGTGGGTCCCCACGGCTGGGTCCAGGGCTGGACGCCGGTGAACCCGGCGACCTGCTCGCCGACGAGGACCGTGAACAGGCACAGGCCGGTGCTCTCCGCCAGCTCGCGCTGCCGCTGCACGAACGCCCGGTACCACGCCCGGTCCCGCAGCTCGCCGGTACCGACGTACCGCATGACCTCCGCGTCGTCGAACAGGTCCGCCCAGGTCCCGGCGTCCTCCGGGATCGGGACGCGGAGCCGCACGGTCACGTCGACGCGACGCGGTCCAGGATCGCGGCGGCCAGCTCGTCCGGGGCCTGCTCGGGGATCCAGTGGCTGACGCCGGCCAGCTCGACGAAGCGGTAGTCGCCGCTGACGTACTCGGCGCAGCCCTCGGCGGCGATCCGGCCGATCGCGATGTCGCCGTCGCTCCACACGTAGGTGGTCGGCACCGGAACGTCGTCGACCGGCGTCGCCGAGCTCATCGCCCGGTACCAGTTCAGCGCCGCGGTCAGCGCGCCCGGCGCCGACAGCACCGCCACGTACTCGTCGACGGCCTCGCGGTCCACGGCGTCGCCGAACATGCGCCGCAGCCGGCGGGCGTCGTCGGCCAGCAGCACCTCCTCGGCCTTGCCCTCCTGCCAGAACAGCCGGATGTAGGCGGAGCGCTCCTTCTGCTCGGGGTCGCTGCGCCAGGCCGCGGTGAACGCGGTGGGGTGCGGCACCGAGACGGCGGTCAGCGAGCGCACCCGGTCCTCGTGCCAGGCGGCCAGCGCCCAGGCGACGTTGGCGCCCCAGTCGTGCCCGACCACGTCGGCCACCGGGACGGCCATGGCCGTCATGAGGTCGGCGGTGACCTGCGCGAGGTTCGTCAGCGCGTACGCGTCGACGTCGAGCGGCCGCGCGCCGGGGGAGTAGCCGAGCTGGTCGACCGCGTAGGTGCGCAGCCCCGCCCCGGTCAGCCGCGGCGTCACCGCCGCCCACGACAGCGACGTCTCGGGGAAGCCGTGCAGCAGGAGCACCGGCCGCCCGTCCTCGGGTCCGTCGGCCCGCACGTCGAAGCTGAGGTCGCCGACGTCCACTCTCAACAGCTCTCCGGCCATGGGCCGGAACCTAGCCGGTGGAAGTCCACGATTACCGTCGGCGACCGTGACGAGCCCGGAACGCGCCTTCGTGCAGGCCCACCTCGACGACCTGCACGCCGACCTCGACGCCTGGCTGCGCATCCCGTCGATCTCCGCCGACCCCGCGCACGCCGCCGACGTCGCCGCCAGCGCCGGGTGGCTGGCCGCCGCGCTGCGGCGCACCGGCTTCCCCGTCGTCGAGGTGTGGGAGACCGCCGGGGCCCCGGCCGTCTACGCCGAGTGGCCGGCGGCCGACGACGGCGCCCCGGTGGCCCTGGTCTACGGCCACCACGACGTGCAGCCGGTCGACCCGCTCGAGCTGTGGGAGCACGCGCCGTTCGAGCCCGTGCGCGTCGACGGTCCCGACGGCCCGGAGCTGCACGCCCGCGGCGCCATCGACGACAAGGGCAACGTCGCGATGCACCTGCTCGGCATCCGCGCGCACCTGGCGGCCACCGGCCGCGACACCCCCGCCGTCACGGTCAAGCTGCTGGTGGAGGGCGAGGAGGAGTCCGGCTCCCCGCACTTCGCCGACCTGCTGCGCGAGCGCGCCGGCCGGCTGGCCTGCGACGTCGTCGTCGTGAGCGACACCGGCATGGCCGCGCCGGACGTCCCGAGCGCCGTCGTCGCCATGCGCGGCCTGGCCGACGCCGAGATCACCCTGCGCGGCCCCGCGGTCGACCTGCACTCGGGCTCGTTCGGCGGCGCCGTCCCCAACCCGCTGCACGCCATGGCGTCCCTGCTCGCCGCGCTGCACGACGAGCACGGCCGGGTCACCCTGCCCGGCTTCTACGAGGAGGTGCGCGCGCTGACCGACCGCGAGCGCGAGCTGATGGGCCGCGTGCCCTTCGACGAGGCCGCGTGGCTCGCCGGGCCGGCCGCCTCCCGCGCCACCGCCGGCGAGGAGGGCTTCAGCACGCTGGAGCGCATCGGCGCCCGCCCGACCGCCGAGGTCAACGGCGTGTGGGGTGGCTACACCGGCCCCGGCCACAAGACGATCATCCCGGCCGAGGCGCACGCCAAGCTCACCTTCCGGCTGGTGGCCGACCAGCGGCCCGGCGACGTCGGCCCGGTCCTGCGCGAGTGGGTCGAGCAGCACCTGCCCGAGGGCATCGAGGCCGAGGTGCACACCCCGCCCGGCGGCGTCGCCCCGTGCGCCAGCGACCTCGACTCGCCGCACACGGCGGCCCTGCTCCGCGCGATCGGGCAGGCCTTCGACACCGCCCCGGACGACGTGCTGTTCACCCGTGAGGGCGGCAGCGGCCCCGAGGCCGACCTGGTCGAGGTGCTCGGTGCCCCGCTGGTGTTCCTCGGCGCCGGGCTGCCCACCGACCGGATCCACTCGCCGAACGAGCGGGTGCTGCTGCCGATGCTGTACCGCGGGGCGGAGGCCGCGGCGCACCTGTGGCGGGAGCTGGCGGCTCGCTGACCCACGACGGGGGACCGCGGCGACGCGGGTGCCGGGGAACGGGCCGGCCGGGACCTAGCCTGACCGCGTGACCGGACCCGGACAGCCGAGCGCCCCCGCGGGGTGGTACCCCGATCCCGACGGCGCCGCCGGGATGGTGCGCTGGTGGGACGGGGCGGGCTGGTCGGACGTCACGACGCCGGCCGGCCCGGGCGTCGCGGTGCACACGCCGGTGGCCGCGCCGCCGCAGCCGCCGCAGCCGCCGTCGTCCGCGGCGCCCTGGCCGCCCGTCGCCGCCCCGCCGCGCCGCCGCGCCGCCTGGTGGGTCGGCGGTGGCGTGCTCGCCGTGGTGGCCGTGGTCGTCCTCGCCCTGGTGGTGGGCCTGTCGGGGCGCAGCGGCACGGCGACGACGACCGACCCCACGGTGGCGAGCTCCCCGTCGGCCGGGACGACGTTCCCGCCGGGCACGGTGCGGATCGTCGACGAGGACTCCGGGATCTCCTACCCGTTCCTCGGCACCGGCTGGTACGAGTACGACCTCGGCCCGATGACCGAGACCCGCACGATCGCCGGGCAGTACTTCACCACCCAGGAGCAGACCCCGGCCGGCATCTTCATCGCCCAGTGCACCTCGGGTCCGGTGTCCGACGGCTTCGGCTGGACCGGCCCCGGCAGCGAGCAGGCCACCGTCACTGCGCTGGCCGACACCGTCCGTGCGTCCTACTACCCCCAACCGAACGAGCGCGAGGTGCTCCGCGACGAGGCGCTCACCGTCGACGGCCACGCCGCGCACCTGATCGAGTTCCAGCTCGGCTGGGACGTCGAGGGCTACGACTCCACCGGGGAGCGGGCGGCGCTGGTCGTGGTCGACGTCGGCCGTCCCGACCCCGCGCTGCTCTACCTCTCGATCCCCAACACCCACGCGGAGCTCTACGGGGTCATCGACCGGGTCGTCGGCGACATCGACGTGCTGTGACACTGCGGTCCTCCGCCCCGCGCCCACGTGCCGTCCCGGCCTGCGCTGAGCCGTGCCGCCGCACCCGGCGAGGACCCCGCGGGTCCGTCCCCGGGCACGGCCCCGCAGGGCGCCTCGCCTCCGGACGCGGCCCCGTGCTCCGGAGGCCCTCGGCGCGCCCACGTCTCGCTCGCTCAGGCGGACGGGCCCCGGCACCGAGCTCGATCGACGCGCTGAGCCCGACTCCGGCCACCCGGCCCCGGCCGCCCGTCCTCCCTCACGGCAGCGCGTCCTCCCTCACCGCAGCGCGTCCTCCCTCACCGCCCACCGTGGGGGAGGACGCGCCACGATCAGGTCACCTGATCCCGGCTCCGTCCCCCGACCGCCCGGCGGGGCGTCGTCCGGCGCGGTTAGGGTCGGTCCGTGACATCAGCTGGGGCCGACCTGATCCTGCGGCACCCGGTGGAGCGCTTCTCGCTGGACAACGGGCTGCGGGTCGTCCTCGCGCCCGACCGCAGCGTGCCGGTCGTCGCCGTGACCGTCTTCTACGACGTGGGCATGCGCAACGAGCCGGAGGGCCGCACCGGCTTCGCCCACCTCTTCGAGCACGTGATGTTCCAGGGCTCGGCGCACGTGCCGAAGATGGAGCACGCCCGCCTGGTGCAGGCCGCCGGCGGCACGTTCAACGGCTCGACGCACCAGGACTACACGAACTACTACGAGGCGCTGCCGGCCGAGGCGCTCGAGCGCGCGCTGTTCCTCGAGGCCGACCGCATGGCCGCGCCGGCGATCACCGAGGAGAACCTCCGCAACCAGATCGACGTGGTCAAGGAGGAGATCCGGGTCAACGTGCTCAACCGGCCCTACGGCGCCTTCCCCTGGTTGCAGCTGCCGCAGCTGGCCTTCGAGAGCTTCGCCAACACCCACGACGGCTACGGCTCCTTCGTCGACCTGGAGAGCTCCACCGTCGCCGACGCCACCGACTTCTTCTCCCGCTACTACGCCCCGGGCAACGCCGTCCTGTGCATCGGCGGCGACCTCGACGTCGGCGAGACCGAACGGTCGGTGCGCCGCTGGTTCGGCGCGGTCGAGGCGCGCGACGTGCCGCCGACGCCGGTCACCGGCGAGCCCTCGCCGACGACGGTGCGCTCGGGCGTCGTCGAGGACCGGCTGGCCCCCGCACCGGCCGTCGCCCTCGGCTGGCGGGTGCCCGACCCGGTCGGCGACCTCGACACCTACCTCGGCACCGTGCTGTTGGCCGAGCTGCTCAGCGAGGGCGACGCCTCTCGGCTGGAGCGCCGGCTGGTGCACGACGACCGGCTGGCGGTGGCGCAGAGCAGCTACGTGGGCCTCTTCGGCGACCCGTTCGACGTCCGCGACGCCACCCTGCTGACCACCCAGGTGCACCACCCCGCCGCCGTGCCGGTGGAGGACGTCCTCGGCGCGGTGCACGAGGAGATCGCCCGGGTGGTCACCGAGGGCGTCACCGCCGAGGAGCTGGCCCGGGTGCAGGCCCGGACCAGCGCCCAGCTGCTGCGCGAGGCCGACTCGGTGCTCGGCCGCACCCTGGGCTTCGCCGCCGCGGAGCTGGTGCACGGCCGCGCCGAGCTGGCCGGGGAGATCGCCGCCCGGCTGGCCGCGGTCACCCCCGACGAGGTGCAGGCGGCGGCGAAGGGGCTCGATCCCGGCACCGCCGCGGTGCTGGAGCTGCGGGCCACCGGGGGTACCCGGTGAGCGCGCCGGTCCTGGACCTCGACCTCGTCCCGCCGCTGGGCGAACCCCGCCCGCAGCCGGTGCCGGAGGTGGCGACGACGACGCTGCCCAGCGGGCTCACCGTCGTCGTCGTCCCGCGGCCCGGCGTCCCGCTGGTCGAGCTGCGGCTGCGGGTGCCCTTCGCCGCCACCTCCCCGCGCGGCGCCGCCCAACACGCCGCCCGTGCGTCGGTGCTCTCCGGCGCCGTCCTCCTCGGGACGGCGCAGCACGACGCCACCGGGATCGCCGAGCTGCTGCAGGGCCACGGCGCCGAGCTGTCGGTGGCCGCCGACCCCGACCGGCTGCTCCTCTCCACGACGCTGCTGTCCGAGGGGCTCGCGCCGGTCCTCGGCGTGCTCGCCGAGGTGCTCACACAGGCGGCCTACCCGACCGACCGGGTGGACGCCGAGCGCGACCGCGTGGCCGAGCGGATCGCCATCGCCCGTTCCCAGCCCGGCGTCATCGCGCGGACGGCGCTGGCCGCCCGCCGCTACGGCACCCACCCCTACGCCGCCCAGCTGCCGACGCCGGAGCTGGTCGGCAGGGTCGGAGCGGCCGCGCTGCGCCGGCTGCACCGCGAGCGGGTGCTGCCCACCGGCAGCACCCTGGTACTGGTCGGCGACCTCGACGCCGGCCGGGCCACCGACGCCGTCGCCGACGCGCTGGGGAAGTGGGCCGGCGAGGGCGCCGCGGCCGGCGCGCCACCGGCTCCCACGCTGGCGCCCGGGCACCTGGAGGTCGTCGACCGGCCCGGCGCGGTGCAGTCCAACATCCGCCTCGGCGGACCGGCCCCGGGCCGCACCGACCCCGACCTGCCCGCCGTCCGGCTGGCCGGCATGGTCTTCGGCGGCTACTTCTCCTCGCGGCTGGTCGAAAACATCCGCGAGCGGCGCGGCTACTCCTACAGCCCGCGCAGCACCGTCGACCACCTCGCCGCCGCGTCCTCGTTCCTCGTCGAGGCCGACGTCGCCACCGAGGTGACCGGCCCGGCGTTCCTGGAGACCTGGGCCGAGCTGGGCCGGATGGCGCTGGCGCCGGTCACCGAGGCCGAGCTGGACGCCGCGCGGCGCTACGTGCTGGGGAGCATGGCGCTGTCCACCGCGACGCACGCCGGTCTGGCCAGCACGCTCTCGGCGCTGGCCGGGTCGGGTCTGTCCGCCGAGTGGCTGGCCGAGCACCAGCGCGCGCTGGCCGAGGTCACCGTCGAGCAGGTGCAGGAGGCCGCGCGGCGCTACCTGGCCCCGGCCGCGCTCACCGGCGTCATCGTGGGTGATGCCGAGCGGGTCACCGACTCCCTGCGCGCCCTCGGCCCGGTCGACGTCACCGCCAGCGCCGCCGCGACGGCACCGGAGCCGGCATGAGCGTCCCGCCCGGCGGGAGCACGCCGGACGACGTGACGCCCACCCGGGAGAGCTGGCCCGCCGGCACCCGGACGACCACCGGTGCGGTGCCGGTGCTGTCGCGCTCGGCGCACGACCGCGCGCACCTGGCGCGGTCGCTGCCCGACCCGACGGGGGGCCGCCCGGTGCGGGTGCTCACCGTCGACGAGCGGCGCGCCGTGCCCGTCGTCGAGACCGACGGCGGCCCGGCGCTGGTGTGGGACGAGCAGCCGGAACTGCCGGTCGGGGCGGTGTACCTCGGCGAGGCCGACGGCGTCCCGTACGCGGCAGTCCGGGGGGAGCGGGCGCTGACGGTCAACGGCCGGGCGGTGGACCTGTGGACCGGGCTGCGCGAGGTGGGCGCCGACCTCGGGGACCTCGACGCCGGTCTGCTCGCCGAGGCCATCGGCATCCTGGAGTGGCACGAGCGCGCCCGGTTCAGCCCCGTGTCCGGTGCCCCCACGACGATCGAGCGGGCCGGCTGGGTGCAGCGCGACCCGGTCACCGGCACCGAGCTGTTCCCGCGCACCGACCCGGCGGTGATCATGCTCGTGCACGACGGCGGCGACCGCTGCGTGCTCGGCCGCCAGGCGGTGTGGCCGCCCGGGCGGTTCTCGATCCTCGCGGGGTTCGTCGAGCCCGGTGAGTCCGCCGAGGGCGCGGTGGCCCGGGAGGTGGCCGAGGAGGTCGGCCTGGCCGTCACCGACATCCGCTACGTGAGCAGCCAGCCGTGGCCGTTCCCGCAGTCGCTGATGCTCGGGTTCGTCGCGCGGGCCGAGGGTGACCTGGAGCTGCGGCTGGACCCCACGGAGATCGAGGAAGCCCGCTGGTGGACCCGTGAGGAGCTCGCCGCCGGCCGCGGTCCCGAGGCGCTGCCGCCGCCGGTGTCGATCGCCCGGCACATCATCGACCGCTGGATCGCCGGCGACCTGGGCTGAGCCACGATCAGCCCACCTGATCGTCGAGCGTCCTCCCTCACCGCCCACCGTGAGGGAGGACGCGCCAGGATCAGGTCACCTGATCACCGCGGCGGCGCGGCCCACCGGTTCTGCAGCACCAGCGCCGGGTGCTCGGGCCGGTCGGCCAGCACCACCGCGTCGGCCAGCGCGGCGGGGTCGACCTCGTCGTCGTAGCGGTCGAAGGCGGGCAGCTCCCACGCCTGCTCCGCGGGGAACCGCCGGCGGCGCGCGGCCGGCGCCACCCGCAGGTGCACCACGACGTCGAAGGCCAGCCCCACGCCCTGCAGCAGCGCCCCCGGCACGAGCAGCACCCCGCCGGGCGGCACCGGCCGGTAACCGGCGCGGGCGGCGCGGTCGCGCTCGACGTCCCACAGCACGGGCAGGTACTCGCCCGGACCACCCGGCCCCACCCGGTCGAGCACCTCGCGGGCCAGCGCCCGGGTGTCGAGCCAGTCGGTGTAGCGCGCGTCGGGGTCGGTGCGGCCGTGCTCCAGGCGCAGCGAGGCCGGCCGGAGGAACCCGGCAGCGGGGACGACGACCGCGGGCCGGCCGAGGACGGGCAGCCGCCCGGCGACGGCGGCGGCGATGTCGACCGGCGCGGCCACGTCGGGGCCGTCGACGGCGACCCGCAGCGCAGCGGCCCCGGGCAGGGGCTCGACGTCGGCGAGGAGGGCGGCCAGCCGCTGGGCCAGCGCGCCCGGGGTCAGCGGCTGCGGACCGCTCAGCGGCGGCCGTCCGCGGGCGACGCCGGGCCCGGCCGGCTGCTGCCGCGCTCGACCCGCCGGCCGGCGGTCCGTCGCGGTGCGGGCGGTACCGCGGTCGTCGCCGTCTCGGCGGCCGGTGCGGGAGCGGCCGGTGCGGGAGCGGCCGCTGCGGGACCGGCCGGCGCGACGGGTGCGGCTGGCGGCGGGTCGCCCGGCAGCCGCTCCAGCGTCGCCAGCACCTCGCGGGCGAGTTCGTGCACCGGGCGGCCGAAGGACCGGGCCTGGGCCCGCAGCGCCTCGAACGCCGCGCGCGGCGTGGTGGTGTGCCGCTCGGCGAGCACGCCGATGGCCCGCTCGGTGAACACGCGCGAGGCCAGCGCGTGCTCGAGCTGGGCGACGGTGCGCTCCAGCGCCGCGATCCGGGCCTCGTGCGGGTCGGCCGCCATCTCGTCGGCCGCCGGGCCGCGGGCCGCCCGGCGGGCGGTGCGGTCGGGTTCGGCGGGGGCGCCCAGCTCCTCGGCGACGAGGTCGGCCAGGGACATGCCCTCCAGCAGGTCCCCGACGTCCTCGGCGCGGCCGGGCGCGAACACGCTCCAGCCGCGACCGGTCCGGGCGACGAGGACGGCCGGCCGGTCCGCCGGGTCACCGGGGGAGGAACCGGGCGTGTCGACGGCGGTGAGGTGCGCGGCGTCCGAGGTCACGGCAGCGGCTCCCGGGGCTGGTCCGGCCGGGCGGGCCGGGGACGGTCGGGGGGCACGGTCTCGACCCGCCGAGGGTCGATGATGCACCGTCGGGGGTCGGTGACCGTGCACCACCCGCCGTCTCAGGCGCCGGGCTGCTGCGCCAGCTGGGCCTTCACCTGGTCGATGCTGGGGTTGGTCAGGGCGCTGCCGTCGGCGAACACGAGGGTCGGCACCGTGCGGTTGCCCCCGTTGGCGTTCATCACGACGTCGGCGGCGGCCTCGTCGCGCTCGATGTCGACCTCGGAGTAGGTGATGCCCTCCATCTGCATGAGCTTCTTCAGCCGCACGCAGTACCCGCACCAGGTGGTGGTGTACATCGTCACGGCGGCGGGTGCGGCAGTCACTCGGGGTCCTCCAGGCAGTCGGTGGGTGCGGGGCGCACGGCGTCCCGGGCAGGGCAACACCCCGACCGCGGCGGACCTTCCCCGTCCCCACGCACCCCGCCGTCCCCAGGCCCGGGGTGTCCCCGCCGGGTGTCGTCCCCGGCTGGGAGACTCGGGGGACGGTCGCGCGACCGCCCGCCCGCACACCACTTGGAGGGACCCCGCATGCCGCGGACAGCCGACGCACCCGGACGTGCCGCCGGGTCTCCGGCGCCCTCCGCCGCCGGCGCCGAGGCGGTGCTGGCCGGTCTCGACGAGGAGCAGCGGACGGCGGCGCAGGTGGTCACGGGTCCGCTCTGCATCCTCGCCGGCGCCGGGACGGGGAAGACCCGCACCATCACCCACCGGATCGCCTACGGCGTGCACACCGGCGCCTTCGTGCCCGAGCAGGTGCTGGCGGTGACCTTCACCGCCCGGGCGGCCGGGGAGCTGCGCACCCGGCTGGCCGGCCTCGGTGTCGGCGGCGTGCAGGCCCGCACGTTCCACGCCGCGGCGATGCGCCAGCTGCGCTACTTCGCCCCGCGCGTGCTCGGCGGGCCGCTGCCGCCGCTGATCGAGAACAAGCTGCGCGTGGTGGCCTCGGCGGCGACCCGCAACCGGCTGACCACCGACCGCACCAGCCTGCGCGACCTCGCCAGCGAGATCGAGTGGGCCAAGACCACGCTGGCCACGCCCGAGGACTACGCCAAGCGGGCGCAGGCGGCGGGGCGGGAGCCGCCGTTCGAGGCGGACGCCGTGGCGCGGGTGTACGCCTCCTACGAGTCGGCCAAGCAGCGCGACGGGTCGCTGGACTTCGAGGACCTGCTGCTGGTCACCGCGTTCGCGCTGGAGGAGCACCCCGACGTCGCCCGGCAGGTGCGGGCGCAGTACCGGTACTTCGTCGTCGACGAGTACCAGGACGTCAACCCGCTGCAGCAGCGGCTGCTCGACGCCTGGCTCGGCGGGCGTGCCGACGTGTGCGTGGTCGGTGACCCCAACCAGACCATCTACTCCTTCACCGGCGCCGACCCCGACCACCTGCTCGGCTTCGCCGACCGCTATCCCGACGCGGAGGTGGTCAAGCTCGAGCGCGACTACCGGTCCACCCCGCAGGTGGTCGCGCTGGCCAACAAGCTGATCGGCCAGGCGCCGCCGCGGAAGGGGCTGCCGGGTCTGCGACTGCTCGGTCAGCGCGCCGAGGGGCCCGCTCCGCGCTTCTTCGAGCACCCCGACGAGCCCACCGAGGCCGCCGCGGTCGCGCAGGCCTGCCGCGCCCTGGTCGAGGCGGGGACGCCGGCCGCCGAGATCGCCGTCCTGTTCCGGATCAACGCCCAGTCCCAGGTCTACGAGTCGGCGCTCGCCGACGCCGGGGTGCCCTACGTCCTGAAGGGCGGCGAGCGGTTCTTCGAGCGGCCCGAGGTGCGCGAGGCCGTCGTGCTGCTGCGCGGGGCGGCGGCCGGCGGCAGCGAGCCGGGCGCGCTGGTGCCCACCGTGCGCGACGTGCTGGCCTCGACCGGCTGGGTCGAGCACCGGCCGCCGGCCGGCGGTGCGGCACGCGACCGGTGGCAGTCGCTGGCCGCGCTGGTCGACCTCGCCGTCGACCTGGTCGCCGAGGACCCGACCGTCGACCTGCCGCGCTTCGTCGCGCACCTCGCGGAGCGGGCCGACGCCCAGCACGCGCCCACCGTCCAGGGGGTCACCCTGGCCTCGATGCACGCGGCCAAGGGCCTGGAGTGGGACGCGGTGTTCGTCGTCGGCCTGGTCGACGGCGTGCTGCCGATCGCCCAGTCGCTGTCGCGGCCCGAGGCGGTGGAGGAGGAGCGCCGGCTGCTCTACGTCGCGGTCACCCGGGCCCGCGAGCAGCTGACGCTGTCCTGGTCGCTGGTCCGCAACCCCGGTGCCCGGCGCCCGCGTCCCCGGAGCCGCTTCCTCGAGGGCCTGGTGCCCGGGTCCACGCCGTCGGCGGCGCCGGTGCCGCGGAAGGCCAAGAAGGTCAAGGTCGTCCTCGACGGTGAGGCGGGGGAGCTGTTCGAGCGGCTGCGCGCCTGGCGCAGCAGCGCCGCGCAGGCGGCGTCGGTGCCGGCCTACGTCGTCTTCACCGACGCAACGCTGCAGGCCATCGCCGAGGCCAGGCCGGCCAGCCTGCGCGAGCTGTCGGGGCTGCCGGGTGTGGGGGCCCGCAAGCTCGAGCTCTACGGCGAGGACGTGCTCGCGACCGTCAGCAGTTGACCGCTCACATCGAGTGCCGGCGGGGCGGGGCTGGGTGGACCAGTCCCGCGGGTGGAGGACGGCGCCGTTAATTGCGTTGCGCCGGATCCGTGACCGCCCCTACTGTCCGATCTGCGCCTGGCGGAACCCCTCGGGCGCGCCAGACCGAGCCCGGCCCGACCGCCGGCTCCGACCCCGGGAGGAGGGGTACCCATGATCGACACCTCGTGGATCTGCACCCCCGCCGGGGTCTCCGGCCCGGGTGCCCTCACCGTGCGTGCGCCGCAGGCAGGTGCGCTGGGTGGCGTCAGGCCGTCCGCTCGCCCGCGCCACACCGTCGTCCGGTCCATGACGCCGTTCGCCCTCACCGGGACCGGCCTCGCGGCCGCCGGCGTCGCTGTGCACGGAACCGGTCTGCCCACCGCCGGCCTCACCACCGCCGGCCTCACCGCCACCGACGTCCTCGGCACCGCCGTCATCGGAACCGACGTCTTCGGTATCGGTGACCGCACCGGCGTCCTCCGTACCACCACCGACCCGAAGCCCACCACGAGCACCACCCTCGGGATCCCTCCCCCGAGGAGACCGCAGAGCTAGCCGCTCGTCCGGTCCTCCTCGAGGCCGCGGAACCCGAACCCGGGATCCGCGGCCTCTTCGTCTCTCGCGGCACCCGGCCCCGACCACCCGGTCGGCGGGCCCCCGCCGGCCGCGCACACGACGAGTACGAGGAGGAGCGGCAGTGCAGCAGACGATCGCCCGCCCGACGTCCCACCGCCGACCCGGGCTCCCCCGGACCGGCGGCGCCACCCCGAGGGCCCCGCGCCCACCGCTGGCCCCGGCACCGGTGCGGCGGACCCTGCCGTGCCGCGGGTCCGACGACCCGGACCTCTGGTTCGCCGAGAGCCCGGCGCTGCTCGAGCAGGCCAAGGTCCTGTGCGGCGACTGCCCGGTCCGCGACGCCTGCCTGGCCGGCGCGCTCGACCGCGGCGAGCCCTGGGGCGTCTGGGGCGGCGAGATCTTCGAGCGGGGTGTCGTCATCCCGCGCAAGCGCCCGCGGGGCCGGCCCCGCAAGGTCGTCGCGGCGTAGCCGCGGCCGGCATCCGACATCCTGACACCGCGCGGGCTCTCCACCCGCCGAGCACCGAGGAACCGAGATGAGCACCTACGAGTACGAGCTCGCCACCACCCGGCTGCGCGAGCTGCGGGCCGAGGCCGACGCCGCCGCCCGCGCGCGCCGGCTGCTCGCCGCCCGGCGGTGGACCCGGCGCGCGGAGTACGCCACCCGGCGTGCCGCGCGCGCCAGCGCCGCCGTCCGGTAGCGGACCCGCTGCCCCCACCGCGCGCACGCGCCCGGTGGAGGCAGCGCCGCCGTCCGCAGGGGCCGTCCCTGCGGACCCGATCCGCGGGGGCCGACCCCCGCACCGGCCGAGGCCGGGTCCCGGACGCTCCCGGTGCGTCCGGGACCCGGCCTCCTCGGCGTCGCGGTCAGGCGACGAAGCCGGGCAACCACTCCTCGCAGACGCTGCGGTAGTCGGCGGCGGCGTCGAGCTGGCAGAGCACGCCGATCGAGCCGATCGTCACGCGGTGGATGAGCAGGTAGGCCGGCGGCAGGTTGAGCAGGCGGCCCAGCCGGTTGGCCTCGCTGCGCGGATCGGCGAGGCGGGCGGCCTGGTCCTGCATCCACGCGCGCGTGAAGCGGAAGCCGTGTCGCTCGATCGGCTCGAGCATCGGCCGCAGGTAGTCGAGCACGCCCTGGGCGTCGACCTGGACGCCCGGGCGGACGAAGCCCTCGGTGCGCAGGTCGGCCAGGACGTCCTCGGCGCGTCCCTCCAGCGCCCAGCGCACCAGCCGGCCGATGGGCTCGGGCAGTCCGTCGGGCAGCCGGGCGGTGGCGCCGAAGTCGATCACGCCCAGCCGGTCGCCGTCGACCAGCCGGAAGTTGCCCGGGTGCGGGTCGGCGTGCAGGAGGCCGGCCCGCTGCGGCGCGGAGAAGTGCAGGACCGCCATCAGGTGCCCGGCGCGGTCGCGCTGCTCCGGGGTGCCCTCGGCGATCACCCGCGACAGCGGCAGGCCCTCCAGCCACTCGGAGACGATGACCTTGGGCGCGCTGGCGACCACCCGCGGGACGACGATCAGCGGGTCGCCGGCGTAGGCCGCGGCGAACTGCCGCTGCGCGTCGGCCTCGAGCCCGTAGTCGAGCTCCTCCACCACCCGCGCCTTGAGCTCGGCGATCAGCGGCTTGACGTCCAGACCGGGGAAGAGGACGGCGAACAACCGGGCGAAGCGGGCCAGCTGGTTGAGGTCCGCCATGAGCGCGGTGGCCGCCCCCGGGTACTGGATCTTGACGGCCACCTCACGGCCGTCGCGCCAGGTGGCGCGGTGCACCTGACCGATGCTGGCGGCCGCGGCCGGGGCGTCGTCGAACTCCCGGAACCGGGTGCGCCAGGTACCGCCGAGCTGCTGGGCGAGCACCGCGTGCACGGTGCGCACCGGCATCGGCGGCGCCTCCTCCTGGAGCTTGACCAGCGCCTCGCGGTAGGGCGCGGCCACCTCGTCGGGCACCGCGGCCTCGAAGACCGACAGCGTCTGCCCGAGCTTCATCGCGCCGCCCTTGAGCTGCCCGAGCACGGCGAACAGCTGCTCGGCGGTGCGCTGCTGCAGCTCGGCGGTCACGGCCTCCTGTGGCTGACCCGACAGGCGCTTGCCGATGCCCAGCGTGGCGCGCCCGGCCGCACCGAGGGGCAGCGAGGCCAGTCGCGCGGTGCGCGAGATCGAGCCCCTGGGGATCCCCCGTGCGTCGTCGCTCACCGTGCCATTGTCCCCTGCGCAGCGCTCGGGCCGCTGGCGGGACCGGGTGTCCCGTGCGCCCGGGCAGCCGGTGACGGGTCGGGGCCGGTGCACCCGCAGCCGGGGTGGGGCGGCCACCGGCGCAGCCGGGGCGCCAGGTCGGGCGGGCGGAGCTCGACGACGGCGGACAGCGCCGCCGGGCTGCCACTGCCGTCGAGGTAGGCCAGTGCCTGCTGCGCGGCGGCCAGCGCGGTGGCCCAGCAGGTGAGCGTGGCGCCGCTCGGCACGACCGCGGCGGCGGTGAGCTGTGCGGCCAGCACGGGCCACCGCGGGTCGGCGTCGCGGCGGTGCAGGTCGGCGCAGCGCAGGCAGCTGGTCACCCCTGGCACCACCAGCGGCCCGACGACGCCGGTCTCGCCGCGCACGGTCGCGACCAGGTGCGCCACCCCGGCGTCGTGCAGCCCGGCCACGAGCGGGTCGGAGGCCGACCAGGGCCGGGAGAGCACGACGAGGTCGGGGACGGCGCCCGGCGGCAGGGGCAGCAGGTCGGTGAGCGGACTGGCACGGCGGACGGCGTCCGCGGCGGCCTGGCGTCGCGGGCGGCCCTCGTCAGCGGCGGTGAGCCCACCGACGACGGCGTCCCCGGCGGCCACGGCGCCCTCGTCGCGGACGGCGACGCGCCCCACCCCGCTGGCCGCGAGCAGTGCCGCCACCGGGACGCCGACCCGCGTGGCGCCCTCGACCACCACCGACGCCGCACGGCGGGCGTGCCAGCGGGAGGAGCCGGCGCGGTCGCGGGCGGCGGGCAGCTCCGTGGCTGCGCGGGCGGTGGCAGCCGGCCCCGCGTCGGCGGCGAGCAGGTCGGCGGCCTCGAGGTCGACCAGCGTGCCGGTGGCCCGCAGCCGGTCGAGCAGCTCGCCGACCGAGCCGGGGTCCAGACCCGCCGCGCCGGCGTCGGCGAGGACCACCCGCTGGGCGCGCCGGCCGTCCAGGCCGCGCAGCAGGCCGGCGACCGTGGCCGGGTCGGCGCCGACCAGCAGGCCGTCGGCGCCGTCGACACCGCCCACCTGGAGGGCGTCGGGTTCGCGCTGCAGCAGCGGCGTGCCGGGTGGCAGGAGGGGGTGGGCGTCGGACACCGGGGCAGGGTGGCAGGGGAGGGGGCCGGCGTGCCGGCGCTGTCCACAGGTCCGGAGACGACGACGGCGGCGTCCTGCAGTGCGGGACGCCGCCGTGTCGCCCTCCTGCAGGGGCCCGCCGCGGCCTGCGAGCGGGCGGGCAGGAGGGTCCTCCCTCAGGCCTTGCCGAGGATCCGGTTCATCTTCGTGCCGCAGACCGGGCAGGTGCCCTGTGCCATCCGGCGACCGGACTCGCTGACCTTGACCTCGCCGTCGAAGTCCCGCTTCTCCTTGCACTTCACGCAGTAGCCGTTGTAGCTCTCCGCCACGGTGCCTCCTCCTCGTCGTCGGGCCGCTCGGCGTCCGTCCCCGGCCGCCGCCGTCGTCGGGGAACGCTACCCGGGTGGTCCGACGGGCCCCGGTACGACGGGCGGTCGGGCCCCGGCCGTGTGCCCACAGCCTGTGGACGGCCCTGGGGAACACGTGGGGACGCGGCGGCGTGTCGCTGTGCGCTCCCAGGGGACGGGCCGGGGACGCCGCGCCGTCCCCGCCCGGCGCGCGCCCGCCACCTGCACCGATCGGCCCGCCGCACTGTGGACGGGGTCATGGGAGGCGGACCGCGGCTGTCCACCGTCCGTGCGACTCGTACCCGTGCGGGTGGCTCCCGCCGCCGCACCGGCCGGTGGCGGCAACTACGGTCCAGTCGTGCGCGGCGCGACCTCCGACTCCCCGTCCGGCCCCCTCTCCGCACCGGGGCCGGTCGAGGTGCGCCGCAGCGCGCGCCGGCGCCGGACGGTGACCGCCTACCGGGAGTCCGGCCGGACGATCGTGCTCATCCCGGCGGCCTTCACCCCGGCCGAGGAGCGGCGGTGGGTGGCCCAGATGGTGGCCAAGCTGCAGACCCGCGAGGAGCGCCGCCGGCGCTCGATGGGCGGGGACGACGAGCTGATGACGCGGGCGCGGGCGCTGTCGGCGGCGCACCTCGACGGCGTCGCCCGGCCGACCAGCGTCCGGTGGGTCGGCAACCAGCAGCGGCGGTGGGGCTCCTGCACGCCCGCCGACGGCAGCATCCGGCTGTCGAGCCGGCTGCGCACCATGCCCGAGTACGTCGTCGACTACGTCCTGGTGCACGAGCTGGCCCACCTGCTGGAGCCCGGCCACGACGCCCGGTTCTGGGCCCTGGTGGCCCGCTACCCGCGCGCCGAGCGGGCCCGCGGCTTCCTCGAGGGCGTGGAGTCCGCCCGCGCCGACGGGGCGGACGCCGACGGCGGGAACGCAGCCGGCGACCTCGTCGACTGAGGGCGACGGCCGGGCCCGGTGCCGCCCGCCTCACGGAGGGCCGATCCGAGCGCGTGCGCCGGGCTCAGCGGGCGGCGTCGTCCCCGTCGCCGGACGGCTCGTCCGAGCCGTCGGCCGGGCCCGCGTCGCGGGCCTCCCCGGCGTCGTCGGCGGTCAGCTGGCGCAGCTCGTCGTCGACGCCCTGCCGGGCCACGAAGTCCAGCGGCTCGTCGAGGTCGTCGGAGGTGGGCAGCAGGTCGGGGTGCGACCACAGCCGGTCGCGCTCGGCGGCGCCGTGGCGCTGCGCCATCGCGCCCCAGACCGTGGCGGCGTCGCGCAGCCGGCGCGGGCGCAGCTGCAGGCCGACGAGCGTGGCGAAGGTCTGCTCGGCCGGGCCGCCGGAGGCCCGACGGCGGCGCATCGTCTCGGCCAGGGCGTCGTGACCCGGCAGCCGCTCGCCGGCCGCGGCGGCGACGACGGCGTCGACCCAGCCCTCGACCAGCGCCAGCAGCGTCTCCAGCCGGCGCAGCGCCATCTGCTGCTCCGGCGTCTCCTCCGGCTCGAGCAGCCCGCTGCCGAGGAGCTCCTGGATGCTCTCCGGGTTCGACGGGTCGAAGCCGCCGCCCATCGAGCCCATCGCGTCGTTGAGCCCGCGCTCGATCGCCTCCCGGTCGATGGTGATGCCGCGGGCGTAGGCGTGGACGGCGTCGTGCAGCTGCTGGCGCAGCCACGGCACGTGCGCGAACAGCCGCAGCGAGGCCGCCTCGCGCAGCGCCAGGAACAGGCGCACCTCGTCGGCCGGCCGGTCCAGCCCCTCGGCGAAGGCGGCGACGTTCTGCGGCACCAGCGCGCCGGCGCCGGCCGGGGCCAGCGGCAGGCCGACCTCGGTGCCGGTGAGGACCTCGCCGGCGAGCCGGCCGAAGGCCTGGCCGACCTGGGCGCCGAACATCAGCCCGCCCATCCGGCCCATGATCCCGGCCAGCGGCCCGGCCATCGCCATGGCCTCCTGCGGGAGGGCGCTGGTCATCGCGGCGACGACCTTCTCCGCCAGCGGGTCGATGAGTGCGCTCCAGGCCGGCAGCGTCTGCTCGACCCACTCCACGCGCGACCAGGCCAGCGTGCGCTCGACGCCGGAGGGCAGGTCGGTGGCCTGGTCCAGCCACAGGTCGGCCAGCCGCAGCGCCTCGGCGACGGCGGCCCGCTCGGCCTCCGACGTGGGCTGGGTGCCGGTGGCCAGCGTGCTGATCGCGCCCTGGCGGGCGAGGTCCCAGTTGACCGGGCCGCCCGACCAGTTCATGAGCTTCTGGAGCTCGGCGAACAGCGGCATCTTGCCCAGCAGGTCCTCGGGGGTGCCGCTCCCGGCGCCGCCGGCGCCGAACAGCGCGCCGAAGCCGAACGGGTCGGCGGGGTTCGAGCCCGGCTGGTCGCGGCGCTCGGGGTCGCGGTCGGGCATCCCGAAGCCGAACGGCAGGTCGCTCATGCCCCCACGGTAGACGCGTGATCACCCCGTCGCGGCCGGATCGGCGGCCCCGCCGTCCGCTCTCGGCGGACGGCCGACCCGCTGCAGAGCCCGGCGCGAGCGGTGGGTGGCAGGGCGGCCTGCGTGCAGGGGCCCGCCGCGAGCGTGCGAGCGGTGGGGGGCAGGGAGGTCCTTCTCCTAAGCTGGCCGGTCGTGACCCGTCGGATCGCCGTCCTCGCCGTCGGTGTGGTGCTGCTGCTGGTGGCCGGCGTCCTCGGCGCCGCCCTGCCGGTGCCCTACGTCGCCCAGGTGCCCGGACCGACGTTCAACACCCTCGGGGACATCGACGGCGACCCGGTCATCTCCGTGCGCGGGCGCGAGCGCAACGACACCAGCGGCAACCTCAACCTGACCACCGTCGGCGTCGGTCGCGCGGGGCTGAGCCTGGTCGAGGCGGTCCGCGGCTGGTTCGACGACGAGGTCAGCGTCGTCCCCGAGGAGTCGGTGTACCCGCCCGACCAGACCCAGGAGGAGATCGAGCAGGCCAACCGCCAGGCGTTCCTCACCTCCGAGGAGTCGGCCGAGGCCGCCGCGCTGGGGGAGCTGGGCTACCCGGAGAAGATCGTCGTCCGCGGGGTCTCCGGCGAGGACTCGCCCTCGGACGGCGTGCTCGAGGAGGGCGACGCCATCGAGTCGGTCGCCGGCCGGCCGACGCCGGACAACGCCACCCTGACCGCCGTGCTCACCGCCATCCCGGGCGGCACCCCCGTCGAGGTGGCCTACACCCGGCTCGGCGAGCCCGCGACGGCGACGGTGACCACCGCCCAGGCCCCCGACCGCGACGGCTCGGTGCTGGGCGTGACGGTCGTCGAGCAGCCCTCGGCGCCCTTCGACGTCGACATCGACGTGGCCGACGTCGGCGGCCCCTCGGCGGGCCTGATGCTCACCCTCGGCATCCTCGACCTGGTGGGCGACACCGACCTGACCGAGGGCGCGGTGGTCGCCGGCAGCGGCACCATCGACGCCGACGGCACGGTGGGCCCGATCGGCGGCATCCAGCTCAAGATGGTCGCGGCGGCCGGGATCGGCGCCGAGCTGTTCCTCGTGCCGGCCGACAACTGCGCCGACGCCCTCGCCGCGCCCCAGCCCGGGCTGACCCTCGCCCGCGTCAGCACCCTCGACGACGCCCTCACCGCCCTGGGCGACCTCCGCGAGGGGCGCACGCCCCCCGGCTGCTGAGACCGCGGGCCCGCGGCGTCCGGCCGCCGCCCGGCCCGCGACGGCACCCCCGACGGCACCCGCGACGACGGCCGCCCGACGTGCACCCGGCGGCTTGGGGGAAGCTGTCGGCCGGCAGGGGACTCCCGGGGAACCCGGTGCCGCGCCGGACGTTGGTCGGGGCGACACCGCCGGAGCCGGGCCGGACCGGAGCCCGTGCCGACCGGACGTCCGACACCGCACGACCGCTCAGCGAGACCGCACCGCCAGGACCGCGGTCGCCCCACCGCGGCGGTGCACCCCGGTGCACCGCCGCACCCGTCACTGAAGGAGACCGCTCGTGGCCATGCGGCCCCCCGTGTCCGTGCCGACCCTGTCGCGGCGCGCGAAGGTGGTCATCGGGTCCATCGCCGTGCTGCTCGTGCTGTTCACGGCCATCGGGACGTTGACCAACGTCTACGTCGACTACCTCTGGTTCGACGAGACCGGGTACACCGAGGTCTTCTGGACCGAGCTCCAGACCCGCGCCCTGCTGTTCGCGGTGGCCGGCGTCGCCACCGGTGGACTCACCGCGCTGGCGATCCACCTCGCCTACCGGTTCCGCCCCGCGTTCCGGCCGATGTCGCTGGAGCAGCAGAACCTCGAGCGCTACCGCCAGTCGCTCGAGCCCCGGCGCACCCTGGTGCTCACCGCCGTCGCCGTCGTCGTCGGTCTGTTCGCCGGCTTCACCGCGCAGGGCAGCTGGGAGACCTGGCTGACCTTCCGCAACGCGCGGCCCTTCGGCCAGACCGACCCGCAGTTCGGCCTGGACCTGTCGTTCTTCGTCTTCGAGTACCCCTTCTACCGGCTGCTGATCAGCTTCGGCTTCGCCATCGTGCTGCTGGCGCTGATCGGCTCGCTGCTCACCCACTACGTGTTCGGGGGCCTGCGGCTGCAGACGCCGGGGCAGAAGCTCACCGGCGCGGCCATGGTGCAGCTCTCGGTGCTGCTGGGCCTGTTCGTGGCGCTCAAGGCGATCGCCTACTGGTTCGACCGCTACAGCCTGGTCTACTCCGACCGGGGGGAGCTGTTCAGCGGCGCCAGCTACACCGACGTCAACGCGCTGCTGCCGGCCAAGACGATCCTCGTGTTCGCGGCGGCCTTCTGCGCGGTGGCCTTCTTCGCCAACGTCGTCGTCCGGAACTTCCGGCTGCCCGCCGCGGCCCTGGTGCTGCTGCTGCTGTCCAGCCTGGTGATCGGCGTGGCCTACCCCGCGATCGTGCAGCAGTTCGTCGTCCGGCCCAGCGCCGACCAGCGCGAGGCCGCCTACATCGAGCGGGCGATCGCCTCGACCCGCGCGGCCTACGGGCTCTCGGACGTCGACTACGTCGACTTCGCCCAGCAGACCACCGGGGACGACGTCGACACCGCCGCCGCGCTGGCCCAGCTGCGGGCCGACGACGCCACGATCCCCAACGCGCGGCTGCTCGACCCCAACGTGCTCTCCGGCACGTTCACCGCGCGCCAGCAGATCCGCAACGTCTACGGCTTCCCCCAGAAGCTCGACATCGACCGCTACACGATCAACGGGCAGACCCGCGACTACGTCGTCGCCGTCCGCGAGCTCGACAGCGGCAGCCTGTCGGAGAACCAGGACACCTGGATCAACCGGCACACGGTCTACACGCACGGCAACGGCTTCGTGGCCGCGCCGGCCAACCAGGTGGTCACCGGCCAGGAGGGCGGCGAGCCGAACTTCACCAGCCGCGACCTGCCCACCGTCGGGGACATCCCGGTCGAGCAGGGCCGCATCTACTACGGCGAGCTCATCGACGACTACTCCGTCGTCGGCGCCCCCGAGGGTGCCGCGCCGCGGGAGTTCGACCGGCCCGAGGACGGCTCGGACGGCCAGGTGAACAACACCTACGACGGCGCGGGCGGCGTCGCGATCGGCAGCTTCTTCCGGCAGCTGACGTTCGCGATCTACTACCGGGAGCGCAACTTCCTGCTCTCCGGCGCGGTCAACGACGCCTCGAAGGTGCTCTACGTCCGTGACCCGCGCGAGCGGGTGGAGAAGGCCGCGCCCTTCCTGGAGGTCGACGGCGACCCGTACCCGGCGGTGATCGACGGCCGGGTCACCTGGATCCTCGACGGCTACACGACGTCGGACGCCTACCCGTACTCCGAGCGCATGGAGCTCGGTGAGGCCGCCTCCGACGCGCTCACCGGCACCGGGACCACCGCGCTCCCCAACGAGCAGTTCAACTACATCCGCAACTCGGTCAAGGCCACCGTCGACGCCCAGAGCGGCGAGGTGACGCTGTACGAGTGGGACGAGGAGGACCCGGTGCTCAAGGCCTACCGGGCGGCCTTCCCCGGCGTCATCGAGCCGCGCGGGTCCATGAGCGACGAGCTGGTCAGCCACGTCCGGTACCCGGAGGACCTGTTCAAGCTGCAGCGCGACGTCCTGACCCGCTACCACGTGAGCAACCCGACGGACTTCTACAACCAGAACGACCGGTGGGCGGTGCCGGCCGACCCGACCGTGGACACCGAGGAGGCGCAGCCGCCGTACTACATCCTGGCCGCCCGCCCGAACGAGCCGAACGCCACCTTCCAGATCACGAGCGCGCTGAACGCCTTCCGCCGGCAGAACCTGTCGGCGTTCATCTCGGCGTCCAGCGACCCGAGCACCTACGGCCAGATCCAGGTGCTGCGGCTGCCGGGCAACACGCCCTTCCGCGGACCGCAGCAGGTGCAGCAGTCGTTCAACACCGACGACGAGGTCGCGCAGGACCTGACGCTGTTCAACAGCCGCAACTCCCAGGCGGTGTTCGGCAACCTGCTGACCCTGCCCATCGGCGGCAACGGGCTGCTCTACGTCCAACCGCTGTACGTGGAGGGGACGGGGGAGAACTCCTTCCCGCTGCTGCGCAAGGTGCTGGTCAACTACGGGGGGAGCGTCGGCTACGCCGACACCCTGTCCGACGCGCTCGACCAGGTGTTCGGCCCCGGTGCGGGGGACACGGCCGTCGACAGCGGGGACGCCGGCAGCACGCCGGACACCCAGGAGCCGACGACCCCGACGACGCCGCCCGCCGAGCCGACGACCCCGGCCGAACCGACGACGCCACCGGCGGACAGCGGGACACCGGCGCCGGGGCTCGACGCCGCGGTGGCCGAGCTCGACGCGGCGCTGCAGGCGCTCTCCGACGCGCAGCGCAGCGGCGACTTCGCGGCCCAGGGAGAGGCGCTGACCCGGCTGCAGGCCGCCGTCGAGGCCTACCGGGCCGCGCAGGCGGCGCAGCCGACGGGCTGAGCCCGGCCCCTGCCGGGTCCCGCCGCCGGCGAGCGGTGGGGCCCGGCAGGGAGGCGCTCGGTTGGTGTATGGTGGTCCCACCGACGCGGGGTGGAGCAGCTCGGTAGCTCGCTGGGCTCATAACCCAGAGGTCGCAGGTTCGAATCCTGCCCCCGCTACTCACCAGGGTCCGGAAATCGGTTCCTGACAGCGAAGGCCGGCGCAATCGCGCCGGCCTTCGCTGCGTTGCGGGCCGGTTTCCGGACGGATTTCCGGACTCTCCCGATCGGCTGGACCACCCCTGCCTACGCAGGCCGACGCTGCCCAGCCCTGCCCACCCACCGCTGACCACGCTCTCCACGGCCCCGCCTGCCCACCCGGGGTGGGCATCCCTGCGCAGCCCAGGGCACCGGGTGGTCCACCCCTTCTCCAGCTCGATTGCCGACCGCGCCCGCCTGCTGACGGTCCGCTCGGCCGGCGATGCCCATGCGCCGGTGGGAGGACCACCAGCGATGACCGCCGACGACCAGCGCTACACGCTGCGCGAGGCCGCCGACCTGATCAACGAGTCCGTCGACACGCTGCGCCGCTGGGTCGAGGACGGGAGGCTGCCCGGCGCGGGCAAGGACCCCGGCGACCCGACCGGCACCATCTACATCCCGGCCTCGGCGCTGTTCGCCGCCGGGCTCCTCACCGCCGAGCAGGTCGCCGACGGGGAGCCGGAGGCGGTGATCGCCCGCCGCCGCGCCGAGCGTGAGCGCGACGCCGACCACGACGAGCTTCTCACCCTGCGCGCGGAGGAGGCCGCGCTGCACCGGGAGATCGAGCTGCTCCGCGAGGACGTCGCTCACCTGCGCAAGGTCAACGCCGGCCTGGTGGCCTCTCTGGGCAACGGGCGGGCCGCCTGATGGGCCGCCCCCGCAAGGGCGTCGTCCAGCGCCCGGACGGCCAGTGGACCGTCAGCCTGCCGATCGCGGTGGGGAGCAAGCAGACGCGCCAGTTCACCGACCCCCACGAGACCGCGGTCCGCCGCTGGTACGCCGACGGCGAGTGGGCACTGGCCGCCGGACACCCGCTGCCCGACCCGGCCGGCTACCGCACCAGCCGACCCCCGCCGGCGCTGACCGCCCTCGCCCTCGGCGACCGGACCCCGGCGCACTGGTGGGCCGGACCGACCGCCGCCTACGGGCACCGGTTCGACGAGGTCGCCGAGGCGTTCCTGGTGCACCACCACGACCGGCAGCGCTCCGGGCAGCCCGAGCGGCGCGCGGCGGTCGTCGCGGTGATCGACAACGACCTGAAGCCCTTCCTCGCCCGGCACCAGGTGTCGGTGATCGAGGCCCTCACCCACGAGCTCGTCGGCAAGCTCGCCGCCCACCTGGCCGCCCTGGACGCCGTCGACATACCTCAGCTGGAGCCGTGGCCGGAGCTGAACGGGCATACCGAGATCACCCTCACCGAGGCCGCCGCACTGCCGGGCACCTCCCGGTCGACCGTGAAGCGGTGGTACACCGGCGGACTGCTGCCCAGCTGGCACTGCGACCCGCTCGACGGCCAGGTCCGGATCCGGGTCGACGAGCTGCGGGCCGCCCACGGGCGGGCTCGGAGGGCCGTCGGGGCGCGCAAGGGCAACCAGGCCACCACCGCCCGCAACGAGCTCAACGTGCTGAAGATGATCCTCAACCTCGCCGAGGCCAACGGCATCGAGCTCACCGGCAAGCCGATGCAGGGCATCGCCGCGGTCCACCCGGAGGGTGCGCCGCCCCGGCGCAGCAAGAACCCGCACGCGCCGCTGGCGCTGTTCGGCCGCATCGCCGCCCACCTGCCGGTCGTCCACCAGCTGACCATGTGGCTGGAGCGGCTGCTCGGGGTGCGGATCAGCGAGGGCTTCGGCCCCCACGTGGGTGACGTCCTCGACTTCGGCCCGGACCTGGGTGGCGCCATCGTGCTCGACCGGCAGGGCGGCGAGCCGTTCCTCGTCCGCGTCGGCGGCCAGATCGTCGTCGCCGACGAGAAGGACCGGATGAAGAACGAGGTCTCCAACCGCGTCATCCGGCTGCCCCGCCAGGTCATGGACGTGATCCGGGCGGTGATCGAGGCGTTCCACACCGACCCGGTCACCGGCGAGGTCGACCTGGGGGCACGGTTGATCCCCGGCCTGCGCACCGCCGACCGTAGCGGCCAGTCCGCGCACCGCGCGGCCCTCAAGACCGCCATCGTCGCCGCGGAGATCGACACCGAGCTGTACGGCACCATCACGCCGCACGAGCTGCGCGCCTACCTCGCCACTGACCTCAAGGACGCCGGCGTCGACCCGGTGCTCGCCCGCCGCTACATCGGCCACGCCGCCGGCGAGGACGTGCACGCCACCGCCTACCTGCGGCGCCCGGCCCGAGCCGAGGAGGACCTGCGGGCCTGGCTGCCGGTCACCCACGCGATCGAGGCCCTCATCGACGACCAGCTCGGGGGCTGCCTGCTCGTGTCCACGGGCCGGCGGGAGACGTTCGGCCGCGGCAACCCGCTGCGCGACCGGCAGCGCTACATCTACGCCACCCTGGCGGCCCGCGGCTGGTTCGTCGAGCCCCGCACCGACAGCGGGCAGGCGCTGCTGACCACCGAGGAGGTCGCCCGTGCCCTGGACATCGGCGTCACCACCGCCCGCCGCCGGCTGGCCGAGGGCGTCATCCCCGGCGGTCGGCTGGTCCGCCGAGGACGCCGCGACGTGTGGATGTGCCCGGCCGCGGACGTCGAGATCTACCGGCAGTGGACGGCCGACAACCCCACCATCGAGGAGCTCGCCGGCGACCTCGAACTGAGCTACCACCAGCTCTACGCGCTGATGCGCGAGGTGCGCGTCACCGGCCTGCAGAAGGTGAGAGGCGGCGACATCCGGCTCACCCCCGGCGACGTCAGCCGTCTGCGCGACGAGCACCGGCGCCGCCGCCAGCTGCAGGCCCGGACGGTTCCGGTCGATGTCGCCGCCGCGCGGCTGGACGTGCCGCTGCTCGTCGTTGAGGACCTGGTGCAGAAGGGTCATCTCGAGGAGGTCGCGGGGTTGGCCGGGGGCCCGCGCGTGGTCTGCCGTCAGTCCCTGGCGCGGTACGCGGAGCGGCGAGGCGTCGTTCTCGGTGCATGAGCCACGGGCGGTGCGATGCTGTCGCGGTCACGACCCCGTTGATGCCCCTCCTCGACCGCGAACCGCGGCACGCCGACGCCACAGCTGGCGCGAGGAGGCGGACGACGCCCACCCGCGGGCCACGAGCAGCATCAGGCACGGCTCCGGGCCGGTGCCTGGCGAGCCCGGCTGTGGATCGAAGCGGAAGCTAGGCGTCGAGCGGCAGGGCGGTCAGTTCGACGCGCGACGTGACGCCGAGTTTCGCGAAGCAGCCGCGCAGGTGGAAGTCGACGGTCCGTGGGCTGATGAACAGCTGCGCGGCGACGTCCCGGTTGGACAGCCCCTGCCGGACCAGCGCGGCCACCTGGCGTTCCTGCGGGGTCAGGTCGGTGGCGGTGGACACGTCGCGGCGGCGGGCGGTCTCCCCGGAGGCTCGCAGCTCGGCGGCGGCGCGGTCGGCCCACGGAGTGGCGCCGAGGTCCTCGAACAGCGATAGCGCGGCGCGCAGGTGCTCGCGGGCGTCCATCCGGCGTCGGATGCGGCGCAGCAGCTCACCGAAGGCCAGCTCGGTGCGTGCCCGGTCGGGCCGGCGCGGGGAGTCGGCGTGCGCGGTCAGGGCGCGCCGGAAGTGCTCCTCGGCGTCGGGGCCCTCGGCCAGCAGGGCGCGGCCGTGCTCGACGACGGCAACCGCGGCCGGGGCGCCGGTGCCGGCGGCGAACGCCGCCAGCTCGCTCAGCCACGCGCGGGCGAGTTCGTCCCGACCGACCCGGACGGCGGTCTCCAGGCGGTCGAGCGCCGCCAGACTGCTCACCCCGGTCTCGGTGATCTGCTCCAGGTGGTGCAGGGCGGTCGCGGGCTGCCGGGCGGCGCGCAGGCCCCGCGCCCAGTGCAGCAGGTCGACCACGACGACGTCGGTGACCCCGCCGGAGTGCGCGGCCCGGATGCCGGCCGCCTCGTCGATGAGACGCTCGGCGTCGTCGTCGCCGCGGCGGGCCGCCAGCAGGGCGAGCTGCGCGGTCGGGAGCGCAATCATCCCGGGGTGGCCGGTGCTGGTCGCCAGCCGCACCGCCTCTGTCGCTGCGCTGGCCGCTTGCGCCCAGGCGCCCACGGCGAGCTGGATCTGCACGCCGCGCGTCAGTGCGTACTCGACGGTGGCGAGCGCTCCGGTGCGGCGGGCGATGGTCAGCAGCTGCTCGTGCAGCCGCAGTCCGCGCTCGTCGTCGCCGATGACCAGGGCGGCGATGCCGAGGTTGCGCTGCACGTGGTCGTCCCGGACGTCGGCGTCGGTCAGTGCGAAGGCGTCGCCGAAGGAGTCCGCCGCGGCTGTCCAGTCGCGGCGGGCCGCGGCCGTGAACCCGTGCAGCAGGGCCGCGGCGGCCCGCACCCGGGGCGGGGCGTCCGGTGCGGGGGCGGCCACCAGCCCGGCCGGGTCCACTGCGCGCGGGGAGCGGGCGCCGTACACGGCCAGGGCCGCGGCGATCACCGCCAGCTGCTGCGCCAGCGCCGGGTCGACGTCGCCGGCGACCCGCGCGGCCTGCGCCACGAGGTCGTAGCCGTCGTTCAGCGACCCGGTCGTCCAGGCGATCTGCCCCTGGAGCGCCAGCAACTGGGCGTGCAGCAGCGGCTCGGTCACCTCGGCCGCGGCGGCGGCCGCGAGCGCCGCCGCCCGGGACGGGTGCGCGCCCAGCCACGCTGCAGCCGCGGCCCGGTACAACCGGCGGCCGTGGGCCGGCCCGGCGGCGGTCAGTTCGGCGGCGCGGGCCCAGGCGGCGCCGGCGGCCTCGTGGCCACCGCGACCGGTGGCACGTACGGCGACGTCGTCCAGCGCGGCCACGACCTGCTCGTCGGGACGGCCAGCGGCCGCGGCCAGGTGCCACGCCCGCCGGTCCGGGTCGGCGGCCAGCACCTCGGCCAGCGCCCGGTGGGCGGCCCGCCGTTGCGTGCTGCTCGCCGCCCGGTAGACCGCGGAGCGCACCAGCGGGTGGAACAGGGTGACCGCGTCCCCGTCCGGCCGGAGCAGCCCGGCGCGCTCGGCCTCGTCGAAGGCGTCGTCGCCGACCTCAAGGTGGTCCGCGGCGTCCCGGACCACGGTCAGCCGACCGGTGTCGTCGGCCGCGGCGAGCAGCAGCAGCCGCTGCGCCGGCCCGCCGAGTCGCCGGTAGCGGTCGAGGAACCCGCGTTCGACTCCGCCGGTGAGTGGCAGCTCCGCTGGCAGTGGCAGCCGGCCGGCCAGCTGGTCGCCGGTGAGGGCGTCGGCGAGCTCGACGAGCGCGAGCGGATTGCCGGCGGTGGCGGCGACCAGGTAGTCGCGGACCGCCGGGTCCACCGTGTGGCCGGCGCGGGCGGCCAACAGCGCGGCGGCGTCCTCACCGGTCACGCCGGCGAGGGCGAGGTTGGGCAGGTCGGGCGCGTCGAAGGCGTGCGCCTCGCCGTCGCGGGCGGCGAACAGCAGGACGACCCGTTCGGCCTGCAGCCGGCGGGCGCAGAACAGCAGCGCCGCGGCGGAGGCGTCGTCGAGCCAGTGCGCGTCGTCGACGACGGCGAGCACGGGGGCGTCGTCGGCGGCGTCGGCGAGCAGGCTGAGCGTGCCGAGGAAGGTCAGGAACCGGTCGCCGTTGCCCTCGGCCTCGCCGAGCGCCGCCCGCAGCGCCGCCTGTTGCGGCGCCGGGAGCGCGCCGATCTTCCCGCGCAGCGGCCACAGCAGCCGCTGCAGCGCGGCGAAGGCCAGCGGCGACTCCGACTCCACACCCGACGTGCGCAGCACGCGCAGCCCCGACGGTGCAGACCCCGCCGCTGCGGCGACGGTGTCGGCGAGCAGGGCCGACTTGCCCGACCCGGCCACGCCGCGCACGACGAGGGTGCCCCCGGTTCCGGCGCGGGCGGCATCGAGCAGCGCGGCGATCTCGGCGCGCTCGGCGTCCCGCCCGGCCAGCACGGCCCGGACGGTACCGATCTCACGAGCCGGGCTCCGGGGATTCGACCCCGCGGTGAGCCCGACGCATCGCGTGGTGAGCACGGGCCCTGGTGCGCCGGGTCTGCTCACCGACCGTCGCACCACCCCAGCTGTCCCTGGAGCGCTCGTGTTCTCCGGCACGCCGCGCACCCTCATCGGCTCACCGCGGCGATCGCCGACCTCGACGGCGTCGCGTCGATCACCGTCGACCCGGTCAGCGGCACCGTCACGGTCACCGCCTCCCGGCCGGTCGACCGCGCGGACATCGCCGCGGCCGTCGAGAAGGCCGGCTACACCTTCCGCCCTGAGCATCGCCGTCGAGGGCGCGGGCCGGGGCGCTCAGGGGCCGCCACGGGCTGCCACGGGCTGCCGAACCCGGTGAGATCACCGGTCCGAGTCCTGCGCATGGCGGCGATCCTCGATCCATCCCAGGCCGACCCCTACCGCCCAGCAGGAGACCCGATGACCGGCATCCCGACCACCCCCACCCGCCGCAGCCTGCGTGGCCCGCTGGCCTGGGGCGTCGTCGTCGGTGTCATCCAGGCCGCCTCCCCGTTCGCCTTCTTCTGGATCGCCCCCGCGACCGTCTACGCCCTCGGGCTCACCCTGATCGCCGCGGTCTACGTCGGCTTCGCCGTCGCCGACGGACGCCGGCATGTCCTGGCCGTCGAGACGGTCGTCGCTGCAGCATTCGTGGTCGTCGCCACGGCCGCGGTGCCTGGATCGGCCTGGCTGATCGTCGCCGGGCTGGCCGGCCACGGCGTGAAGGACACGTGGCAGCACCGCACCGGTTTCGTGGCCGGCACCCGCTGGTGGCCGCCGTTCTGCGCCGCCGTCGACTTCGTTGCCGCCGGCCTCGTCGCCGTCGCGGTCGCGGTCGGCGTCCTCCCCTCCTCTTGAGCTCCTGGCGAAACCACCGGGTCGAGCCGCGCCATCGCCGTCGACGCTCGACGCCAGCCGTCAACCCCAGCCGACCAGGAGGGCCGCATGATGCCCACCACCGCACCCACCGCCGCGGCGGCCGTTTCCACCGTCGGCGCGAACCCCGCGGCGGCTGTCTGCCGTGGTCAGCGCTTCGACAGCGCCGCGACAGCGGGCTCCAGCAGCGTCCTCGACGCCGCACCACCGGTCGTCGACAGCGTTCGAGCCGGTCCCTCGCCGCGAAGGAGCCGTCATGTACAACACCACGTACGACCGGTCCTGCTCCAGTCCGACGCCCGTCCGGCCCGGCGGCAAAGCCGCCGTCGCAGACCTCGGGACCCTCGACTGGGTCGAGCGCACCGGTGGCCAGCTGTCTGGCGCCGAGCGCCGTGCGCTGCTGGTTCCGGTGGCCCGGACCCACGCCGCCAACGCGGCCGGTCGCCTGTCGATGCTGGTCCGGCTGAACTCCGGCCGCCGCGCCCGGGTCGCACCCTCACTGCTGGTTCCGCCGAGCTCGGCGCTCACCCGGGCCGCCGTCGAGCAGGCGCGGCACCGACTCAGTCCCGCCCTGCTCAACCACTCCTACCGGACCTTCGCGTTCGGTGCCGCCCTCGGCGCGCTGGAGGGGCTCACCGTCGACGCGGAGCTGCTGTTCGCCGCAGCGCTGCTGCACGACACCGGCCTGCCCACCAGCGACCAGGACGTCGACTTCACCCGCAACAGCGCCCGCATCGCGCGGGATGTCGCCGAGGAGGTCGGCCTGCCCGCGGCCGCCACCGAGACGATGCGCACCGCGATCACGTTGCACCTCAGTCCGGGCGTCCCGCCGGCGCGTGGCCCCGAGGCCTACCTGCTGGCCGCCGGCGCGGGTCTCGACGTCGTCGGCCTGCGCTCCTGGCAGCTGCCCCCGGACCTGCTCGCCGCAGTGGTGGACCAGCATCCCCGGCTCGGGTTCAAGGGCGAGTTCACCACCGCGTGCCGCACCGAGGCCGCCCGGGTGCCTCGCGGGCGGGTGCAGTTCCTGCGCCGCTACGGCGCCTTCGACCTCGCGATCAGGCTCGCGCCCTTCCGTGGCTGACCTGCCGCTCCGCCGCGATCGCGTCAGCCGCCCACGGCCGGGGAGTACCGCCGGTCCCACCGTGCGTGCGATCCCGGCGGATCCACCGGGGTGACCGCCCGGGGTCGCCGACAGGTTCGACACCTGCACCACCCACATACCTCGCTGAAGAGGAACCCTCATGGCCACCGCCACCCAGGCGACCCCACGACCCCCGGCCCCCGCCGGCGGGCCGGCCGCCACCGACCCGCGGCCGTGCACCGGCCCCATCCGCCGGGTCATTGCCGGATCGCTGCTCACCGGGACGGTGCTGGCCGCCGTCCTTCCCCTGCTCGTGTTCGGCGGCCGCTCCGAGGCCGTGATCACCGGGTCGGCGCTGCTCGGCTCCGCGGTCGGCTGGGTGATGCTGGCGGTGCTGTCGGCCCGCATGACGTCCCAGCCCCAGCGGTGGGCTTGGATCCCGGCCGCCGCGTTCGGGGCCACCGGGCTGGCGCTGCTGGTGACGACTCCGGATGACGCGGCGCTGACCGCCGCCAGTTGGGTGGCCGCCGCTGCTGGTGGCGCTCGCCGTGTGGATGGGGATCCGGGTGCGCCGCTCCCTCGCCGCCGGCAGCGGCCGGTGGCTGCTCCACCCGGTCGTGGTCGTGATGGCCGTGGCAGCCGTCGGCGGCGCCGTCGAGACCGTCGGCTTGGCCTCCGATCAGCGCACCTACGCGATGCCCGGCCGTCTCTACGACGTCGGCGGCCACCGGCTGCACCTGGACTGCACCGGCTCCGGCAGTCCGACCGTGGTGCTGATCAGCGGGTTGGGTGGGTTCTCCGCGGGCTGGGCCCGGATCGCGCCGCCCGTCGCCGGCAGCACCCGCGTCTGCGCCTACGACCGCGCCGGGCAGGGATGGAGCGAGGACGCCTCCGCACCGCAGGACGGGGGTGCCGCCGCCAGCGATCTGCACACCCTGCTGGGTCGCGCCGGCGAGGACGGCCCGTACGTGCTGGTCGGGCACTCCATCGGGGGCGACTACGCGATGGTCTACGCCACCCGCTACCCCGAGCAGGTCGCCGGGATGGTCCTGCTCGACGCCACCAGCCCCTACCGGACCGCCACGGGCACCACCCACGCCGGCCCGCCCGGCCCGGTCGCCCTGGTGCCCAGCCTCGCCCGCCTCGGCGTCGGCCGCCTGCTCCCGAAATCCTTCTGGTCCGCGCTGCCCGAGCCGGCGGCGAGCCAGTACGCGGCGTTCGCCGGCAGCCCCCGCCGCTGGGGGAACACCGTGGACGAAGCCGCCACCATGCCGGCGCTGTTCAACCAGGCCCAGGAGCTCATCACTCTCGGCAACACGCCGCCGGTGGTGCTCACCGCTGCCGGACACGACGCCGATCCGGACTGGGCGGACGCGCAGGACCGGATGGCCGCGCTGTCGACGAACAGCAGTCACCGCCAGGCGGACGCCGCGCACGCCGGCCTGCTGGACGAGGCATCCGGCGCCCAGCAGTCGGCGCAGGCCATCGACGACGTCGTCCGGGCCGCCCGCACCGGCACGACGCTCCCGCCGAACTGACCGACCGCCATCCGCCGCCCCGGAGGAGCAGTGATGATCGAGATCCGCGACCTCACCAAGAGCTACGGCCGGACCACCGCCGTGGACCACCTGACCGTGTCCGTGCACCCGGGCCGCGTCACCGGCTTCCTCGGCCCCAACGGGGCCGGCAAGTCCACCACGATGCGCACCGTCCTCGGGCTGGACCGGCCCACCGCCGGGGAGGTGCTGGTCGCCGGCCGGCGCTACGCCGAGCACCCCGCACCGCTGCGGGAGGTCGGGGCGCTGCTGGACGCCCGCGCCGCCCATCCCGGCCGCAGCGCCGTCGCCCATCTCCGGGCGTTGGCCGCCACCCACGGCCTGCCCCGCGGCAGGGTGGAGGAGGTGCTGGACCTGGTCGGGCTGACCGAGGTGGCCGGCCGGCGGGTCGGCGGGTTCTCCCTCGGCATGGCGCAGCGCCTCGGCATCGCCGCCGCACTGCTCGGCGACCCGGCCGTGATCCTGCTCGACGAGCCGGTCAACGGCCTGGACCCCGACGGCGTCCGGTGGATCCGGCAGCTGCTGCGGGACCTCGCCGGCGAAGGGCGGACCGTGTTCGTCTCCTCGCACCTGATGAGCGAGATGGAGCAGACCGCCGACCAGCTGGTCATCCTCGGCCGCGGCCGGCTGCTCGCCGACGTGTCGATGCAGGAGATGACCGCGTCGGCCTCTGGGCAGGTCCACGTGCGCAGCCCGCACGCCGCCGAGCTGGCCCGGCTGCTGACCGCGGGCGGGGCGTTCGTGCGCCCCGACGGCCCCGACATCCTGTCGGTCACCGGCACCACGAGCACGCACATCGCGGAGACCGCCCTGGCGGCGGGGCTGCTGCTGACCGAGCTCACCCCGCGGCACGCCTCCCTCGAGGAGGCCTACCTCGCGATGACCGAGCACGACACCTAGTACCGGGCGGCCGCCGACGACCGCCCCGACCTCCGGAGCGCAGCATGACCACCATTGCGAGGACCTCCCCGGCGTCCTCCCCCGTGCGGGCGCGCGACGGCGTCCGCGTCACCGGCCGCCGCGTCCTGGCCGCCGAGTGGATCAAGGCCCGCAGCGCGCGCTCGACCTGGTGGCTGCTGGCCGCCGCCGTCGCGAGCCTCACCGTGGCCGGCGTGTCACCTGCGCTGACGTTCGCCCTGGCCGGCGACCGCTCCGGCGGCGCGACCGCGGATGCCACCGGCGGCGCGCTCAGCGGCGTCAGCTTCACCCAGCTGCTCATCGCCGCCCTCGGCGTCGTGCTGGTCAGCAGCGAGTACGGCAGCGACCTGATCCGGTCGACGTTCACCGCCGTGCCGTCCCGGTTGCCGGTGCTGGCCGGCAAGGCCGCCGTGGCCGCGGTCGCGACGTTCGCCGCGACGCTCGCCGCCGTGCTCGCGGCCTTCATCGCCGCGAAGGCGGTGCTCGCCGGCGTGGACGTGTCCATCTCCTTGTCCGAGCCCGGTGTACCGCGCGCGATCGTCGGGTCGGCGCTGGTGCTCGCCGTCTCGGCCGTGCTCGGCACGGCGTTCGGGTGGCTGGTGCGCAGCACCGCCGGGGCGCTGGCGGCGGTGTTCGGGTTCCTGTTCGTGCTGCCGCTGGTGGGGTTGCTCGCTCCCTCGATCACGCCGTACGTGCCCAGCAATGCCGGCATGGCGATCCTCCAGACCGGCCCCGCGACCGGTCCTGTGTCGCCGTGGCTGGGATGGGGACTGTTCACCACCTACACCGCGGCCGTGCTCGTCGCCGCGGCGGTGTTGCTGCGCCGGCGCGATGCGTAGCGCCCACCGCGCGACCAGGCGGTTCCCTCCGGGGGTCGAGCCGTCCGGCCGACGGAGGGAACTGCCCGTCGTCGGAGCCGGTTCAGCGCCGCGCGGGCACGCCGTCGGCGTCGTCGTCGAGGACGGTGTCGGGCTCGGCCCGGCCGGCTCGGTATGCCGCGTCGAACCCGCTGTCGCCCAGGGCCGCGCGGGCGTCCTTCTCGGCCCGGCCGGCGTCGGCCCGCTCGAGCCGGCCGGCGGGCCGGTGCCGACGCTGCCGCCAGGCCGCGGCCGCGCCGAGCAGCCGGGCCGCTGCCTCGGCGTCGTTGCGCGCGGCGGCCACGCAGGCGAGCCCGTCCAGCGCGGCGGCGTACCCGGGTGCGGTCTGCCACGCCCGGCGGTGGGAGAACTCGGCGCTGGGGAGATCACCGTCGGCCTCGGCGACGTGGCCGAGGCCGACCAGGGCGGCGGCGGTCCACTCCGGCTCGGTCAACCCGGCCAGCAGCTGCTGCGCGAAGGTCAGCCGCTCCCAGGCGGCGGCAGCGTCGCCGCGCTCGCGGGCCAGCAGTCCCTCGCCGACCGCGGCCCGCGGGTTGCCCGCGGCGCCGAGCTGGCGGGCGACTTCGTGGGACTCGGCGAACAGCTGCCCGGCCCGGTCGGCGTCGCCGAGCAGCAGGGTGACGTGCCCGGCGCCGGCGAGGGCGTACTGGACGGTGTTGGCCGGCCCGACGTCGCGGACGCTGGCGAGTGCCCCGTCGTACATCTCCAGGGCCTGCTCGAGGCGGCCGGCGCGGTACAGGGCCATGCCGAGGTGGAACTGGATGGCCGACACACCCCACTGGTCGCCCAGCACCCGGAACGCCAGCAGCGCCCGGGAACCGACCGCGGTGGCCGCGTCCAGGTCGCCGGTGCCGGCGTGCAGCTCCAGCCGGACGAAGTCGGCGAGCGCCGCGCACCAGGCGTCGCCGTCCCGGGTGAACTCCCGCTCGGCCGCGGCCAGGACGCTCAAGGCCTCGGCCGGATCGTCGCTGCCGATGGCCTCGACGGCGAGCAGCGTGTCCGACAGCGCGGCGCGGAACGCGTCGCCGAGCTCGACGAACAGTCCCCGGCTCTGCCCGGCGGCGGCGGCGCACGCGGCGTCGGGGTGCACGATGCACGCCCCGGGGCGGGCGGCGACGGCCAGCGCCTGCAGCGCCCGCGCCCGCGCCTCCGGTGTGCCGCCGGGTGCGGCGGCGAGCACGGCGGCGACCCGCCGGCCGCCGTCCGGACGCGTGGCGAAGTACCAGTACCAGCCCAGCGGCGCGACCAGCCGCAGTCCGGCGTCCGGCTCGGTGTCCGCGTGCGCGGTGCACCAGGCCAGCGCGGCGTCGATGTCGTTCCGCTCGAGCGCGAGCCGCGGCAGCCACCGGGCCTGCCCGTCGCCGCGCAGCTCCGTCTCGGCCCGCTCGGCCAGGTCGGTGAGGTAGGCGACGTGCGCCCGGGCCAGCCGGTCGGTCTCGCCTGCTTCGGCCAGGCGCTCGGCGGCGTACTCCCGGATGGTCTCCAGCAGGTGGTAGCGGGCGCCGGTGCGGTCGACCACGACCAGCGACCGGTCGACCAGCCGGCCGAGCAGGTCCACGACGGCCGCCGGCGTCAACGGCTCGCCGCCGGCGACGGCCTGCACGGCGTCGAGCGTCCAGCTGCCCCGGAACACCGACAGCCGCTGCAGCAGCACCTGCTCGGGCTCGGTGAGCAGCTGGTAGCTCCAGTCGACGGTGGCGCGCAGCGTGCGCTGCCGGACCTCCGCGGTACGCGGGCCGGTGGTCAGCAGGGCGAAGCGGTCGCCCATCCGCCGGGCGAGCTCGTCGAGCGGCAGGGCCGCGACGCGGGCGGCGGCGAGCTCGATGGCCAGGGGCATGCCGTCGAGGTGCCGGCAGATGCCGGCGACCGCGGAGGAGTTCTCCTCGTCGAGCTCGAAGCCCGGCAGGACGCCGCTCGCCCGGTCGAGGAACAGCCGGACGGAGGCGCTGCCGGCCAGCTCCGCCCCGTCGGCCGTCGGGGGTGGGACGGGCAGCGGGTCGACCGCGCACTGCACCTCGCCGCGGGCGGCGAGCGGCTCGCGGCTGGTGGCCAGCAGCCGCACGCGCGGGCAGGACTCGAGCAGCTGCTCGGCGAGCAGCGCGCAGGCGTCGACGAGGTGCTCGCAGTTGTCCAGCACGAGCAGGACGGCGCGGTCCCGCAGGTGGCCGAGCAGCTGGTCCTCCGCGGTCGCCGTGGCCACGTCCCGGATGTCCAGGGCGGCCAGCACCGCCCGCGGGACCTGGACGGGATCGGCGACGCCGCCGAGCCGCACGAACCCGATCCCGTCACGGAAGCGGCCCGCGGCGGCCCGTGCCGCCTCCAGCGCGAGGCTGGTCTTACCGACGCCGCCCGGGCCGGTGACGGTGACCAGCCGCGCGCTGCCCAGCAGCTCGCCGACCCGGTGCAGGTCGGCGTCCCGCCCGAGGAACGACGTCAGCCGGGGCGGCAGCCGCCGCCCCGGTGGCGCCGGGGAGCGCGTCGACGGCGGGGGCCCGAGCGGCGTCGCAGTGACCCGGGCGGGGGGCAGCAGGTCGGGGTCCTGGCGCAGGATCGCCTCCTGCAGACCGCGCAACTCCGCGCCGGGGTGAAGGCCGAGTTCCGCGTCGAGCACCGCGCGGACGCGGCGGTAGGCCGCCAGCGCGTCGGCCTGCCGGCCGGCGCGGTAGAGCGCCAGCACCAGGCGGGCGTGCAGCGGCTCGTGGAGCGGATGGACGGCGGTGAGTGCCTGGAGCTCGCCGAGCACCTCGGTGTGCCGGCCGGCGGCCAGCTCCACGTCGACGAGCTCCACCCGGGCCGCCAGCTGCAGCCGGGTCAGCCGGGCCGCCTCCGGCCCGGCCCATCTCGTCTCCGCGAACTCCGCCAGCGGGGCCCCCCGCCACAGCGCCAGCGCCTCCCGGTAGCGCCTGGCGGCCGCGTCCGGATCGCTGCTGGCGACCGCGCGGGCTGCGGCGACCAGATCGGTGAAGCGCAGTGCGTCCACGGACAGCGGGTCGACGTCGAGCAGGTACCCGGGCGGGCGGGTGAGGAGCGAGTTCCCGAGGCCGACGGCGGTCAGGGCGCGGCGCAGCTTGGACACCCGCACCTGCAACGCGTTGCCCGGATTCGCCGGCAGCTGCTCGCCCCACAGCGCGTCGACCAGGGACGGCACGGGGACCACGCGGCCGGCGGCGAGGGCCAGCAACGCGAGCAACTCCCGCTCCCCGGCTGCAGGCGGGGGGCGGGCGTGCCCGTCGACGAGGACCTCGACCGGCCCGAGGACGCGGATCTGCATGGACCGCCCTCCCGGGACGAGGTCGTCTCGCCGACGTCCGCCGATTCTCGGCCGTGCTGCGACGCCGGCACAACGGACCCGCGTACCGGCCGCCGCAGCGCGGTGGTCAGCGACCGGACAGCGGACGGACAGCGCCCAGCGGCACGGTGGGCACCGACCGACCCGCACGAGGAGGCGCCGTGATCGTGGTCCGCGTGCCGAGCATGCGCTCCCGGCGGGACGTGCGGGCGGTCAGCGCCCGGATCAGCGACGTCCCCGGCGTGCGGACCCTCCAGGCGGACCTGGCCACGCAGACAGTTCGGGTGAGCGGCTCGGCCGCCCCCGCCGCGCTCACCGCCGCCCTTTCCGCCGCCGGCTACGCCGCCGACCCGGTCGACGGCACCCCGCATCCCTACCCGACCCGCATGGGGGGTCCTCCCGTGGACACCACCGTCTTCTCCACCGATCTCACCGACCTGCCCGAGGCCACCCGGCCCGGAGTGCTCGAGCTCGCCGACGGCGACCAGCTGTACCTGCGACCCGGCCCGGTCGCCAAGCGGCTGGGCGACAGCACGGTGCGGATGCTCGGCTACAACGGCTCGATCCCCGGCCCCACGCTGAAGGTGCGACAAGGCTCGGAGGTCGTCGTGCACGTCACCAACGGCACCGATCTCGACACCACCGTGCACTGGCACGGGCTGCGGCTGGAGAACCGCTTCGACGGGGTGCCGCATGAGACCCAGGCGCCGATCCCGCCGGGTGGGGAGTTCACCTACCGCATCCAGTTCCCCGACCCGGGGCTGTACTGGTACCACCCGCACATCCGCGAGGACGTCACCCAGGAACTGGGCCTCTACGGCTGCATCCTGGTCGACCCGGCCGACCCGGACTACTGGCCACCGGCGCACCGCGACGTCGTGCTGACCCTCGACGACCTGCTGCTCGAGGACGGCGTGATCGCCCCGTTCAGCGGTACGGAGACGAACTACGCGGCGATGGGTCGCTACGGCAACCTGATGCTGACCGGCGGGGAGACCGCCCCGGCGCTGACGGCGAAGACCGGCGAGGTGGTCCGGTTGTGGCTGGTCGACACCGCGAACAGCCGCGTCTTCCGGGTCGGGGTGCCGGGGGCGCGGATGAAGCTGGTCGGCGGGGACAGCGGCCGGGTGGAGCACGAGGAGTTCATCGACGACGTGGTGCTGGCTCCGTCGGAGCGGGCCGTCGTCGACCTGCTGTTCGACCGGGCGGGGGAGTTCGCGCTGGAGCACCGCACCCCGGACCGCACCTACCGGCTGGCGGTGATCACCGTCTCCGGTGCGGTCGCCGAGCCGCCGCTTGGGGAGCAGTTCGGGGTGCTGCGAACCGCACCCGAGCTGGCCGCCGAGCGGGAACAGCTCGCCCCGTGGCTGGCCGCGCCGCCGGACGAGACCCTCGCCATCGTCGCGGAGATGGACGACCCGAACGCGCCCGCGGCGGCCGGCCCGGCGACCTACGCCTGCCCGATGCACCCGGAGGTGGTCGGCGACGAGCCGGGGCGCTGCCCGAAGTGCGGCATGAAGCTGATGGCAACCGCCCCGACCGCCCCGACCGCCCCGACCGCCCCGACCGCCCCGACCGCCCCGACCGCCCCGACCGGCGCCGCCGTCGGCCACGACATGGGCCACGACGTGGGCCACGACATGGGCCACGACGTGGGCCACGATCCCGCCGCCCAGGAGGTGTCGGCGAGCGACCACGATGCCGCGCACGGGCACGCCCACCACCACGGTTCCGCCACCGCCGACGGGATCGAGTGGGAGGACGGGATGGCCGAGATGAACCGGGCCACCACCACCGAGACGGTGCGCTGGAAGCTGCTGGACCGCACCGCCGGCCGCGACGGGCTCCCCGTGGACTGGCACTTCACCGCCGGGCAGCGGGTCAAGATCCGGTTGGTCAACGAGATGGACTCCGACCACCCCATGCACCACCCGTTCCACATCCACGGCGCGGGCCGCTTCCTCGTCCTCGCCCGAGACGGGGCGCCCGAGCCCAACCTGGTGTGGAAGGACACCGTGCTCATCCCGACCGGGCAGACCGTCGACCTCCTCCTCGACGTCACCAACCCCGGCCTGTGGATGGCGCACTGCCACATCGCCGAGCATATGCACGCCGGGATGATGTTCAGCTTCACCGTGGACCGGGCGGCGACGTCGTGACCGCCCCGGACCGGCCGTACGACATCGTCGTCGTGGGCGGCGGGCAGGCCGGCCTGGCCGCCGCCTGGCACCTGCGCGAGCGGGGGCTGCGCTTCCTGGTCCTGGAGGCCGCGGCAGAACTCGGGTACACCTGGCGCACCCGGTGGGAGTCACTGCGACTGTTCACCCCGGCCGAGCACGACGCGCTGCCCGGCCTGCCTTTCCCGGCGCCGGCCGGCACCTATCCGAACAAGGAGGCGGTCGCCGACTACCTGCGCGACTACGCCGCAGCCTTCGACCTGCCGGTGCAGCTGGACGCGCGGGTCACCCGGCTGCAGGGCACCGACACCGGGTTCCGGCTCGGCACCGACGACCGGACGTACACCGCCCGGCAGGTCATCGTGGCCACCGGACCGTTCCAGGCCCCGTTCGTCCCGCCGCTGGCCGCCGGCCTGGACGCCTCGGTGACCCAGCTGCACAGCTTCGCCTACCGCAGCCCCGAGACGCTGCCCGACGGGCCCGTACTCGTCGTCGGCGGCGGCAACTCCGGTTTCCAGATCGCCGAGGAGCTGGCCCGGACCCGGCCGGTAGAGCTGTCGGTCGGCTCGACCTACCCGGCGCTGCCGCAGCGGCTGCTCGGTCGGGACCTGTTCTGGTGGCTGACGAGGCTGGGCCTGATGCGGGTGACCGTCGGCTCGCGGCTCGGGCGGCGCATGCAGAGCCGCGGCGAGTTCCTCCTCATCGGCACCAGCCGGCGCGGCCTGCAGCGGGCCGGCGTGCGGCTCCGGCCGCGGCTGGTCGACGCCACCGGCCGCACCGTGCGGTTCGCCGACGGCACCAGCCGGGAGGTGGGCGTCGTCGTCTGGGCGACCGGCTACCGGCCCGACTACTCGTGGATCGACGTCCTCGGCGTGCTGGACGACGGCCGCGTCGTCCACTCCCGCGGCATCACCGAGGTCCCCGGGCTGTACTTCCTCGGCCTGCCCTGGCAGCACACCCGCGGCTCGGCACTGCTGGGCTTCGTCGCCGACGACGCCGCCCACGTGGTCGACGCCGCCGCGAGGAACAGCGTGCACGTGCCCGGGCCGCGGGATGCGCCTGATGCCCAGGCGGCGCCGCCTGTCCGGAACTGACCGCCGAGCACCGGAAGGAGACCGCCATGCCCGGCAACGAGAAGGTCCTCGCGTTCCCGGTCCACCCCGGCATGACGCCGCTGGACCTGATCGGTCCGCTCACGGTGCTGAAGACGCCCGGCATCGGGGGGGCGCGCTACCGCACCGTCGTGGTCGGTGAGCGCGCCGAGCCCCTGGCCACCGACACGCCGCTGCAGCTCGTGCCGGCCGCCACCTTCGCCGACGTCCCCGACCCGTGGGCGGTGATCGTGCCCGGCGGAGGCGCGAGCACCCTCGCCGCGGCGGGGGACGAGGCGCTGCTGTCCTACGTCCGCTCGGCCGCCGCCGGGGCGGACGTGGTCGGCTCCACCGGCAACGGGGCTCTCGTGCTGGCCGCGGCAGGCCTGCTGCGCGGCGAGCGGGCGGCCGTCCACTGGGCCTACCGGGAGCCGCTGGAGGAGCTGGGGGGTGCGCTCGGCTCTTCCGAGCGGTGGCGGGTCGACGGCCGGCTGCACACCGCGGCCGGCGGCACGGCCGGCATCGACCTGGCGCTGACCCTGCTGGCCCGGCTGCGCGGAAGGGCCGTCGCCCGGCTGGGGCAGCTGTCCGCGGAGTACGACCCGCAGCCTCCGTTCGGCCGGGTGGGACCGGATCCGGCCGACGACGAACTCGCTCGGACGCTGCGCGACCCCGACGGCGCCCCCACCGGCGGACCCGCGCGGGACGAGCGGCTCATCGCCTTAATGCTCTACCCGGGGCTCACCGTGCTCGACATGGTCGGCCCGCTGCAGGTGCTCACCATGCTGCAGAGACTCGTCCCGGGCTACCGCCCCGTGACCGTGTGGGCGCGCCGCGAGCCGGTGCCCACCGACGCCGGTGTGTCGGTGGTGCCCGACCGGACGTTCGAGGAGGTCCCGCACCCGGCGATCGTGCTCGTGCCCGGCGGCGCGATCCCCACGATCCGTGCGATGAGCGACCCGCTGGTCCGCGACTACGTGCGGTCCGCCGCCGCCTCGGCCGAGCTGGTCACCTCGGTGTGCACCGGCTCACTGATCCTCGGCGCGGTCGGGCTGCTGGAGGGGCGCCAGGCCACGACCAACTGGTTCTACTCCGGGATCCTCGAGGACCTGGGCGCCACCTACCACCAGCGCCGATGGGTCGAGGACGGCAACCTGATCATGTCCGCCGGGGTGTCGGCCGGCATCGACATGGCCTTGCACCTCGCGGCCCGCCTGACCGACGAGGCCACCGCCCGCCGGGTGCAACGGGCCATCGACTACGACCCGCGACCGCCCTGGGGCGGCATCGACTACGACCACATCCCACGCTTGCCGCGAGCAGTGCGGGGAGCGTTCGGGCTGACCGGCCCGGTCGTCACCGCCCGGCCCAAACGGCTCACCCGGGCCGGGCGCTGAGCTCGTCGCCTCGCTGCGGCGAGCCCGGCCCCGCTGGCCGCGGGCCGTCCTCACCGAGCCTCCGAGCCGCGAGGCGGTCGGACGCAACCGGAGCCGGCACAGGCCGGCAACGTGTCCGGCGAGGTCACCCCCGCCTCGACCTTGCTCACGGGACGGCCACGATCAAGGGCGCTTGCCACACAGGTCGACCGTCCGGCCCGCTGCGCTCTGGCTCCGCCACGCGGCCGTGCTACGCGCAGCCCAGCTCAGACGGGTCGTGGCCTCGGTGGTCAGCCGCCGGGTCAACGACCGGAGCGCACTGCCGCCGACGTAGACGGGAACGGCGTGGATACCGCGGACCCCGTGGGGGAACGGTGTCGTGACGGTCTCCTCCTGCCACTGACCTTCCGCGGTCCGGCAGCGCACGCGCAGCCGGTGCCGGCCCGGCGTCGCTGTCCAGCCGGCCGTCCAGGGACGCCAGGCGTCCGGGCCGAGGTCGATGCCGAGCGTGGCGTCGATCCACGGGCCGTCGTCGATCTGCACCTGGACGAGGTCGATGCCGACCGGCGGCGCCCACGCGTAGCCGCGCACGGTGACCTCGCCGGGTTCGACCCGGGAGCGGGTCCCGGGGCTGTCGATGCGGGACGCCGGGTGCACCGGGTAGGTGCCATCGACCCAACCGCGGGAGCCCCAGTACGACAACGGTGGCTCCGCGGTGACGGTGATCCGCCGGAGCCACTTGAGGTTGCCGTCCTGGCCGTGCCGGCCGGACACCAGCAGTCGGGCGGGGCTGCCGTGCTCGCGGGGAAGTGGCTGTCCGGCCATGCCGACGGCGAGGAAGCCGTGGGTGCGGGCGGCCTCGAGGGGCAGCACGTTGGTGTAGCCGTCGACGGCCTCGGCGATCAGCCATCCGTCGTTGTCGGTGACCCCGGCTCGATCCAGCAGGTCGGCCAGGCCGATGCCGGTCCAGCGGGCGCAGCCCATCCGAGCGCCGCCGACCGGGTTGTGCACGCAGACCATCAGCAGGTCGCGTTCCTCCAGCGGCCACGCCAGCAACTGGTCGAGATCGACGGACAGGGCCTTCTCCACCTCGCCGTCCACCTCGAGCCGCCAGGTGTCCGGGTCGATCCGTGGCTCGGGCACGGTGATGTCGATGACGACCATCTCCCCGGGCGCCGAGAGCAGCGAGGCGACGCCGGGCCGCGGTGCTGTGTCGGCGGCGGGCACCGGCGGCAGCGGCCGCGCGGGCGCGGGCAGTTGCACGCGGCCACGCAGGGCGGTGGCAGCGCGGCGACGGGCACGCCGGTCCGCGGTGACGGCCGCGCCGGTGGCCATCGCGGTGACGGTCAGCGCCGCGCGGGGGCGCGCCCGGATCGGGGCGACCGCGGTCGCGGACACCAGGACACCGGCGGCGACCGCGACGGCGGTGTCCTGCCGGGAGGCGTCGCCGCGGCGGAGCGCGAGAAAGCCGCCGAGGGCGTGCGGCATGCCCGCCGCCGCGGCGCCCAGCAACGGCCGGCGGCCGGCCAGGCGTCCCCCGGCGGCCGCGGCCAGCCCGCTGGCGCCGGCCGCGAGCACGGCCAGCCCGGGTTTGTCGGCACGGCCGACGAGGGCGACGCCGCCGTCGACGAGCATCGCGGGAGAGGCATCGACCAGGCCGCGGGCCAGCCCCGACGACGGCGAGCGGCCGCGGCGGGTGGCGGAGGCGGTGACTTCGCCGGCAGCGGCTGCCAGGAGCCCGGCGAGCAGGCCGATCCGCGGACGGGAGGTTCGGTGTGCGGTCATCGTGGATTCCTCGGTCGGGATGGTCAGGCGGAGGGGCCGGCCGAGGCGGGCATCTGCGTGGCCATCGCCAGCGCCGCGGCCAGCAGCGTGCTCACCGGTCCCCACAGCACGAGCCCGGCGGGTGACAGCCAGCCCACCGTGGCCGGTAGGGCGAGCACGGCGGCCGGCGCTGCGCTGGTCGCGAGGACGGCGCCGGCCGACCAGTTGCAGTGGCGGAGCCAGGCGGCGACGGCCAGCGCCCAGCCGGTCACGGCGGCCGCGGTGGTCGGCCAGGAACTGCCGCCGAACAGTCCCCAGCCGAACTCGAGCGCGAGCACAGCGGTCAGCAGCGGCAGCAGCGTGGCGGTGTAGCGGAGGAGGAACGTCCGGACCAGCGGGGAGACGCCGGCCGGCGGGGTCGGCGGCGCGCCGGTGCGCGGGTCGACTGCGGGTGCGAGGGTCGCGGTGGGCATCGGTGCCTCCTTCGGCAGGTCGGGGTCGACGCTAGGAACGCGGGGGAGGTGTCACGCCGGTGAAACCGCCGGATCGCGGACTGGCCCTGCAGCCCCGGCCGGCGCGCGTCGGCGGTCATGCGGTCGGAGAGGGTGGCGGCGTCGGCGCCGACGAAGCCGAGCAGCGCCGATCCGCGGCAGGTCTGCCAGGGCAGCCCGAGGAAGTACAGCCCAGGCACGTCGGTGACGCCGGCGGTGTGGCGGACCTGCCCGTCGACGACCACGCCGGGCACGTGCAGCCAGGAGTAGTCGGCCCGGTAGCCGGTGGCCCACACGACTGCGTCGACGTCGAGGGTGGTGCCGTCGGCGAAACGGGCGGTGCGTCCGGTGATCCCGGTGAGCCGGGGCCGGAGTTCGATGCCGCGGCGGCGCAGGTCGCGGGTGCGGGTGCCGATGACCAGGTCACCGCGGGCGCGCAGCCGGCGGGCGATGCGGGTGTGCGTGGGCACGGTGAAGAACCCGACCGAGTCCAGCCAGGTGAACAGGTCGCGGCCGGCGATGCGCTGGGGCAGCTCAGTCGGCCGGGTGCCAACGGCGACGGTGACCGGCTGGGTGGTGGCGAGCTCGGCGGCGATCTGCAGGCCGGAGTTGGCGCCCCCGACGACGAGCACCCGGCCGGCGCCGGGCACCTGGGTCGAGTTGCGGTACTCGGCGCTGTGCAGCTGCGGTACCGCCGGGTCCAACTGCTGGGCCAGGGTGGGGATGTGCGGGGTCTGGAACGGCCCGGTGGCGACGACGACCTGCTGCGCGCGCACCGTCCCGCTCGGCGTGGTGGCGGTGAAGCCGCCGTCGCCGTTGCGGTGCAGCCGCAGCACCGGGGAGTTCTGCTGCACCGGCAAGGCGAAGTGCCGCGCATAGCCGGCCAGGTAGTCGGCGACGTCGTCCTTGCTCGGATGGGTGCCGGCCGGTGCGGGGAACGGCAGGCCGGGCAGCGAGTCGTACTGGGCGGGGCTGAACAGCCGCAGCGAGTCCCACCGCGAGCGCCACGAGGAGCCGACTTCGGGCCCGGCGTCGAGCAGGAGGAAGTCCGCGTCACGGCGGGCGAGGTGGTGGCCGACGGCGAGACCGGCCTGGCCGGCGCCGATCACGAGCACGTCGAGGGACCGGTCGGTGGGGACAGGGGTGGGCATGACGACTCCTGGCAGGCGTGAGGGAGGACGGTGGGGGAGGCGGACGGGCGGGGCGGTCAGCCGAGGCCGACGGTGAGCAACGCGGCGGCGATGGTGAGGTCGGCGACCAGGCAGGTCTCGGCGTACCAGCGGGGCACGACCCGGCCGAGGCGGTGGTGGGCGACGTCCCAGGCGGCGTGGGCGAGCCAGCCGGCGGCCAGCACGAAGCGCGCGACGTCGAAGTCGACCGCGACCGCGGCGATCGCGACGGCCCCGAACCCGAGCACGGCCGCGGTCTGCGCGGTCAGCAGCCGCCGGTTCCCCAGGTCGCCGCGAGCCGTACCCCAGGTGAGGTAGACGACCGCGGCGAGCAGCACGCTCCAGCCGCTGAACCAGGCCTGCGCGGGCTGGGGCAGCTGCGCGACGAGCACGAAGCTGTTGGCGGCGCCGACCGCGCCGAGCGCGGTCGGCCAGCGGCGAGAGAGCGCGCCGCTCAGGCCGAGGGCGCGGCGGGTGACGGGTGACGCGGTCGCGGCGCTGCTGGTCATGAGGGCTCCTCCGTCCGGGGTGGGTCTGCGCCGGACGCTAGGAGCGGGGCGGAGGCGTCACGCCGGTGAAACCGCCGGGTTCAGGGGTCCCCGAGCGGCCCGGCAGGAGCGGCGTCAGTCCCGGGGGAGGGCGGTGAGCTCGGCGCGGGAGGCCACCCCGAGCTTGCTGAAGACGTTGCGCAGGTGGAAGTCGACGGTGCGTGGGCTGACGAACAACTGCGCGGCGACGTCCCGGTTGGACAGGCCCTGCCGCACCAGGGCGGTGACCTGCCGTTCCTGGGCGGTCAGCTCGGTGGCCGTGGAGACGTCGCGGCGCCGGGCGGTCTCCCCGGACGCGCGCAGCTCCTGCGCGGCCCGCTCGGCCCACGGGGTCGCGCCCAGCTCCTCGAACAGCGACAGCGCGGTGCGCAGGTGCTCCCGGGCGTCGACGCGGCGCCGCGCGCGACGCAGGTGCTCGCCGAACGCCAGCTCGGTGCGGGCCCGGTCCGGCAGGCGCGGGGACCCGGCGTGCGCGGCGAGCGCACGCAGGAAGTGGGCCTCGGCCTCCCCGTCGTCGGCGAGCAGGGCCCGGCCGTGCTCGACGACCGCGGTGGCCGCCGGCGAGCCGGTCCCGGCGGCGAACCGCTCCAACTCTCCCAGCCAGGCGCGGGCGACGTCGGGGCGGCCGCCGCGGGTGGCGGCGTCGAACAGGTCCAGAGCGGCCATCCGCCGCAGGCCGGGGCCGCCGATCTGCTCGAGGTGGTGCACGGCGCCGGCCGGCTGTGCAGCCGCACGCAGCCCTCGGGCCCAGTGCGACACGTCGACCACCAGGCTGTCGGTGATCCCGACCGGGTGCTCGTTCCGGGTCGCAGCGGCTTCGGCGAGGTGGCGATCCGCGGCGGCGTCCCCGCGCAGGGCCTCGACCAGGGCGAGCTCGGCGGTCGGCAGTGCGGTCAGGCCGGGGTGACCGGTGGCCGTGGTCAGGGGCAGCGCCTCGGCCGCGGCGGCGGCCGCCCTCGCCCACGCCCCGGTCGCGATCTGCGCGAAGAAGCCGCGCGTGAGGGCGTGTTCGACCATGTTGAGCGCCCCGGCGCGGCGAGCGGCGGTGAGCTGCTGCTGGTGCAGCCGGAGGTCGCGCTCGTCGTCGTCGATCAACCACGCCGCGATGGCGAGGTTGGGCTGCAGCACGTGGTCGTCGTCGAGCGGGTCGGCGTCGGTGAGCGCGAACGCGCGGCGGAAGGACCCGGCCGCGGCGGCGTGGTCCTGACCTGCGAGCGCCCGGAAACCATGCAGCAGGTGGAAGGCGGCCCACACCGGTGCCGGAGCATCCCCCGGGGGCTCGGGGACCAGCGTGGTGAAGTCGAACTGCCGGGCCGACCGGGCGCCGAACGCCGACAGCGACGCGCCCAGCATGGCCAGCCGCTGTGCCATCACCTCGTCCTGCAGGCCGCCCGCGGCGACCTGGGCGGCCTGCAGGACGAGGTCGTAGCCGTCGTCGAGCGAGCGGGTGTTCCACTCGAGCTGCCCCTGCAGGAGGAGCAGCTGCGCCCGCAGGCAGGGCTCGAGCGGCTCGGCCGCGGCGGCGGCGGCCAGCGCCGTGGCCTGGGAGGGGTGCGCCCCCAGCCAGGCCGACGACGCGGCCGCGTACAGCCGCCGGCCGCGGGCCGCGCCGCCGGCGGTCAGCTCGGCGGCGCGGGCCCACGCGGCGGCCGCGGCCTCGTGACCACCGCGGGCGGCGGCGCGCTCGGCGACGCCGTCGAGGGCGGCGACGACGGTGTCGTCCGGCCGGTCGGCGGCCGCGGCCAGGTGCCAGGCCCGGCGGTCGGCGTCGGGGCTGACCGCCGCCGCGAGCGCGCGGTGTGCCGCGCGGCGCTGCGCGCTGGTCGCGGCCCGGTAGACCGCCGAGCGCACCAGCGGGTGGTAGAGGGTCAGCACGTCGCCGTCGACGCGCAGCAGCCCGGCGCGCTCCACCTCGTCGAGGGCGTCGTCGCCGGCCCCGAGGTCCTCGGCGGCGGCCCGAACCACCGTCAGCCTGGCGGTGTCGTCGGCCGCGGCCAGCAGCAGCAGCCGCTGCGCCGGGTCGGTCAGCCGGCGGTGGCGGTCCAGGAAGCCCCGCTCCACCCCTCCGGTCAGCGGCAGCTGGATGGGCAGCGGCGCCCGCCCGACCAGCTGCTCGGGGGTGAGCACCCCGGCCAGCTCGACCAGTGCCAGTGGGTTGCCGCCGGTGGTGGCCACGAGTCGGTCGCGCACCGCCGGGTCCACCGCGGTACCGGCCCGGGCACAGAGCACCGCGTCCGCGTCCGCCCCGGCCATGCCGCCGAGGACGACGGCGGGCAGGTCGGGCGCGTCGAAGCGGCGGGCGTCGCCGTCGCGGGCGGCGAACAGCAGGGCCACCCGCTCGGACTGCAGTCGGCGCGCGACGAACAGCAGCGCTGCGGCCGAGGCGTCGTCGAGCCAGTGGGCGTCGTCGACGACGGCCAGCACGGGGGAGTCCTCGGCGGCGTCGGCGAGCAGGCTCAGCGTGCCGAGGAAGGCCAGGAAGCGCTCTCCCTCCCCGGCGGCCTCGCCGAGGGCGGCACCGAGCGCGGCCTGCTGCGGCGCGGGCAACCCGGCGAGGAGGGACCGCAGGGGCCACAGCAGCCGCTGCAGCGCGGCGAAGGCCAGCGGCGACTCCGACTCCACACCCGACGTGCGCAGCACCCGCATGTCCGCCGCGGCGTCCACCGCTTCGGTCAGCAGCGTCGACTTGCCGGCTCCGGCGACGCCGCGGACCACCAGGGCACCTCCGGTGCCGGCGCGCGCCCCGTCGAGCAGGGCGGTGATCCGCCCACGTTCGGCGTCCCGTCCGGCCAGCACGGCGCCGACCGTACCGAGCGCCGCGGGCCTCACGGGCCGAGGTGCTGGCTGCCCGCCAGCCGCGTGCGCGTCCGTCGGTCGGCGGCGGCCAGGCGCAGGCGGACGTCGCCCCAGGCCGGTGGCAGGTCGCCTCCCGCGGCTCTCCACACCGCGACCGCCGGGGGGTGGAGCAGCGCCGCGAGTTCGTTCTTGGCGGCGGCGTGCAAGGGGCCGCGCTCGAAGGCGGTGAGGGACGCCCGGCGGCTCCAGGCCGACACCACCCGCAGGGCACCGCCGGTGAGCCGGAACGCGTAGCCGACGAGGTCCGGGGTGCGGGCGAGCTCCGGGCGGATCCGGTCGATCCAGGTCGGGAAGGCGCCGGGATCCGCGCCGGCCCGCAGCCGCAGCTGCACCGCGACCAGCGTCACGACGGCGGAGGGGTCGATCGCCGTTCGGACCGGCGTCCACGGGCTGCTCCGCATCCTCCGGACGCTACGAACTCCCCGCCTCCCGCCACACCGGCGAGACCACCGGGTGGGTTCCGGCCGCCTGCGCGGGCGTCAGTCCAGTGGGTGGGCGGCCAGCTCGGTGCGACTGCTGACGCCGAGCTTGGCGAACACGTTGCGCAGGTGGAAGTCGACGGTGCGCGGGCTGACGTACAGCTGCGCGGCGACGTCGCGGTTGGCCAGCCCCTGCCGCACCAGCCGGGCCACCTGCAGTTCCTGCGGGGTGAGGTCGACGACGGTGGAGGCGTCGCGACGGCGGGCGGTCTCGCCGGAGGCCCGCAGCTCCTGCCGGGTGCGCTCGGCCCACGGCTGCGCACCGAGGTCCTCGAACGTCTCCAGGGCGGCGCGCAGGTGGGGCCGGGCGTCGATCCGGCGGCGGGAGCGGCGTAGGAAGGCGCCGTACGCCAGCTGGGTGCGGGCCCGGTCGGGCGGCCGTTCGGTCTTGGCGTGCGCGGCGAGGGCCTGCTCGAAGTGACGCTCGGCCTCGGGGCCGTCGGTGAGCAGCGCTCGACCGTGCTCGGCCACGGCGGAGGCCCAGGCGGAACCGGTGGCCTCGGCGAAGCCGGCCAGCTCATCCACCCAGGCGCGGGCCTGTTCCGGCCGGCCGGCTCGCACGGCGGCCTCGATGCGGTCCGTGGCGGCCAGCCGGCGGGTCATCGGATGGCGGATCTGCTCCAGCTGGTGCAGCGCGGCGGCGGGAGTGGCCGCGTCGCGGACGCCGCGCACCCAGCGCAGCACGTCGGGCACCACCTCGGCCAGGATGCCGAGCGGATGGTCGGCGCAGATCCGCTCCGCGTCGGCGAGGTAGCGGTGCACGGCCTCATCGCTCCGCAGCGCGGCCACCAACGCCAGCCACGCGGTCGGCAGGGCGGCCAGCCCCCGGTGTCCGGACTGGTCGGCCAGCGGCAGCGCCTCGGCGGCCGCGGCGCGAGCCGCGGTCCACCGGCCGGTGGACACCTCCGCGAAGCCGAGCCGGGCCAGCGAGTAGAGGATCATCAGGACCGCGCCGGTGCTGCGGGCGCGGGTCAGCAGCTGCTCGTGGTAGCGCCGGGTCAGCGCATCGTCACCCAGGTACATCGCCGCGATGCCCAGGTTGGGCAGCAGGTCCAGGTCCTCCTCCGCCAGGCGCTCGGCGAGGGCGAAGGCCTCCTCCAGCGGCGGCATCGCCAGCTGCCAGTCGCCGTGGACGGCGGCGTCGAGACCGTGCAGCAGGTCGGAGAAGCACCGGGCGCGCACCGGTGCGTCGGGCCCGGGCCGGGGAACGAGGGCGGTGGGGACGACGGCGCTGCCGGAGCGTGCGCCGAACGCGGCGAGCGCCGCGCCGAACATGGCCATCTCCCGCGCCCGCTGGGCATCGTGCGGGGCGACCTCGGCGGCCGCTTGGAGCACCATCCGCTGCCCGGCGTGCAACGAGCCGGTGTTCCACTCGATGCGAGCCCGGAGCCGGAGGACGTCGGCGAGCCGCAGCGCGTCGCGGGCCTGCGTCGCGGCGGCGTCGACCAGCGCCCGGGCCCGGGCGGGTTGGGCGGCCAGCCAGGCCGAGCGGGCCGCGGCGTAGAGCCGCCCGGCCCGGTCGTCCCCGGCCGGTGAGAGCTCGGCGGCGCGTTCCCAGGCGGACGCGGCCGCCTCCAGACCCCCTCGCGCGAGGGCCCGCTCGGCGGCGGCGTCGAGCTCGGCGACGACGGCCTCGTCCGGCTCCTCGACGGCGGCGGCGAGGTGCCAGGCGCGCCGGTCGGCCTCGTCGGGACCGGTCAGTACGGCCGCCAGGGCCCGGTGGGCCCGGCGGCGCTCGGTGCTGGTGGCGGCGCCGTACACAGCCGAGCGCACCAGCGGATGCCGGAGGTCGACGGCGGCGTCGCGGAACTGCAGCAGCCCCGAGCGCTCGGCCACTTGCAGGGCGTCCTCTCCGGCTCCCAGGGAGGCAGCCGCCCGCCGCACGACCCGCGCCCGGCCGGAGTCGTCGGCGGCCGTGACGAGCAGCATCGTCCGCGCCGGCTCGGGCAGCCGCCGGTAGCGGTCGAGGAAGGCGCGTTCCACGCCCTCGGTGAGCGGCAGCCGGGCCGGCAACCGCACCCGGCCGGACAACTGCTCGGGGGTCAGGACCTCGGCGAGCTCCACGAGCGCCAGCGGGTTGCCCCCGGTGTTCGCGAGCAGCGCGTCACGCACGTCCGGGGGGACGGGGACCCCGGTGCGGGCGGAGAGCAGCTCACCGGCGGCGTCGGCGTCGATGCCGCCGAGGCAGAGGCGGGGCAGGTCGCCGCTGTCGAAGGTGCGCACGTCGGCGTCGCGGGCGGTGAACAGGAGGGCGACCCGCTCGACCTGCAGCCGGCGGGCCACGAACAGCAGCGCCGCGGCGGAGGCGTCGTCGAGCCAGTGGGCGTCGTCGACGACGGCGAGCACCGGGCGCTGCTGTCCGGCGTCGGCGAGGATGCTCAACGCGGCCAGGAAGACCAGGAAGCGGTCGCCGGGGCCGTCGTCGATCTCGCCGAAGGCCGCCCGCAGCGCCCGGGCCTGCGGCTGCGGCAGGTGGTGCGCGCCGGCGGCCATGACCGGGCGCAGCAGGCGTTGCAGCGCGGCGAACGCCAGCGGGGACTCCGACTCCACACCCTGCGTGCGCAGCACCGTCATGCCGTCGGCCCGCGCGACCGCGTCGGCCAGCAACGCCGACTTGCCCACGCCTGGGTGTCCGACCAGCACCAGCGCCCCGCCCCGGCCGGCCCACGCCTCGTCCACCAGTGCGGCGATGGCTGCGCGCTCGGGGTCCCGGCCGGAGAGCACGCCGAGACCCTAGTGCGCTCGGGGACGGAACCGTGCCGCTTTCCCCGCGCGGTGTCCGGCCGGACGACGTCGTCGCCCGCGCGAGCAGCCCATCCCGGCGGGATCACCGGCGCGACCGATCCCGTCCACGCAAGACGGTGAGCAGGCACATCCGGACCTGCTCACCCAGGAGAGACCCATGTCGACCCACTCCGCCGCCGGACCGGTGGCGCCCGCTTCTCCGCACCCGTCAGCCCACCCGACCGCGCCTCCCCTCGACGAGCCGCGCCGGCCGTGGACCGTCTTCGGTCTGATGATCGCCGCGCAGGTGATGGTGATCCTCGACGTCTCCGTGGTGAACGTCGCTCTGCCGTCGATCAGCCGCGGCCTGCACCTCTCGGCCGCGGACTACCAGTGGACCGTCAGCGCCTACGTGCTGCTCTCCGGTGGTCTGTTGCTGCTCGGCGGCCGGATCGCGGACCTGCTCAACCGCCGGGGGGCGTTCCTCAGTGGCGTCGGTCTGTTCACCGCCGCCTCCCTGGCCAGCGCGCTCGCCCAGGCCCCGTGGATGCTGATCGTCTCCCGCGCCGCACAAGGAGCCGGCGCTGCGCTGCTCACCCCCGCGGCGCTGTCGATCATCATGACCGTCTACGCCGGCAAGCAGCGGCAGACGGCCCTGGGCGTGTGGGGCACCGTGGGCAGCTTGGGCATCGCCGCCGGCGTGCTCTTCGGCGGGGCGCTGACCAGCGCGCTGGGCTGGCGGGCCGTGTTCTTCATCAACGTGCCGATCGGCGTCGCCGTCGTCCTCGGCACCCTGCGCGCCGTGGCGCGAGGCGCCTCCCAGACGGGTGCGCTGCGCCGCCTGGACGTGCCGGGCGCGCTCACTCTGGTGGGCGGGCTGCTGGCCCTGGTGTTCGGCATCGAGGCCACCCGCTCGGCCGGCTGGGCGGCGCCCCGCACCTGGGCCGCGCTGGCCGCCGCCACGGTGCTGCTGACCCTGTTCGCCCGGCTCGAGCGCCGGGCCGCGGATCCCCTCGTGCCTCCGGCGACGTGGCGCATCCGGTCGCTGGTCTCCGCCTCGGCGGTCATGGCCGGCGTGACCGGTGTGGTGGTCGGCGCCATCTTCCTGACCTCGCTGTACCTGCAGGACATCGTCGGCGCCTCGCCGGTCGTGGCCGGCCTGCAGTTCCTGCCGCTGGCCGCCGCGATCACCCTCGCCGCCGCCGTTGCGTCGAAGGTCATCGGCCGGGTCGGCGCCCGCACGCTGATCCTCGGCGGCCTGGTCGTCATGGCCGGCGGCGTGCTCCTGCTGGCCGTGAACGCCGGCGGCACCTCCTACGCCGCCGACGTGCTGCCCGGGTTCCTGCTGGTCGGTGCGGGCGTCGGGCCGATGTTCGTGGCGATCGCGGTCGCCGCGATGAGCGACGTGCCGGGCGAGAGCTCTGGTGTCGCGAGCGGGCTGATGATGACCGGACACGAGATCGGCGCCGCCCTCGGCGTCGCCGGGCTCACCGCCGTCGCCGGGGACCTCGCCACCTCCGCCGGCCTGATCAACGGCTACGGCCGCGCCTTCGCCGCCACCGCCGGCGTCCTGGTCGCGCTGTTCGTCCTCACCGCACTCGCCGTGCCCGGTGGCCGGCCGACTGCCGGGGCCGCGGGCCACGGCCACGGCCACGGCCACTGAGCACTCCCCGGCGATCCCGGTGGAGATCCCGGCGATCTTCCCGGTGAGAGCGATCCACCTCCACGCCGACTCTCGTCACCGACACCACCACCCCGAGGAGTTCCTGTGCTGTCCAACACGCCCCGCACATTCGTCGGCTCGACCACCTTCACCGTCACCGGCATGACCTGCGCGCACTGCCAGCGGGCGGTCACCGAGGAGATCTCCGGCGTGGCCGGCGTCGAGTCGGTCACCGTCGACCTGGCCACCGGCACGGTGACGGTGACCGCCTCCGCACCGCTGGACCGCGCCGACATCGCCGCCGCGGTCGACGAGGCCGGCTACTCCCTCGTCCCGTGATGGCCCTGCGGTGGCGGGAGGCGACCGGCCCGTCCCGCCGCCGCCCGGGCCGGTCCTGACGCCCGGCCCTCCGTCCTCCACCACCGAGCCCGCCCCACGGAAGGGACGCACCGCCGTGAACCTGCTCTACGAGGAGCTCTTCCGGGCCCGCCAGGCCGAACTGCTCCACGACGCCCGCACCCACCGGTTCGCCCGGCCGGCCGCGCGCCGCCGTCCGCGCCGCCGCCGCAGCGGCTGACGTCCGCCGCCCCACCCCGCGAGGAGCTCCCCGATGACCGACGCCCCGACCACCGCCGCACCCGCCGTTCCGATCCGCCGGGCCACCCCGGCCGACGCCCCCGAGGTCGCCGCGATGGTGGCCGAGATCGCCGCACACGAGGACCAGACCGCACACGTGCACGTACAGGACGCCCAGTGGCGGGCGCTGCTCGAGCGCCCCGAGGTGATCGTGCTGCTGGCCGAGCGCCGCGGCGCGGCCGTCGGCTACGTCTCCGCTGTCCGGCAGCTGCACCTGTGGACCGGTGGCGACGTCCTGAACCTCGACGACCTCTACGTGCGCCCCGGCCACCGTGACGCCGGTGTCGGCCGTCAGCTGATGGCCGCGCTCGCGGGGCTGGCCGCGCCCGAGCAGTTGCTCATCCGTTGGGGCATGGAGGTCGACAACGTCGACGCGCAGAGGTTCTACCGCCGCCTAGGCGCGACCCTCCGGCACAAGGTCCTGGCCGCGTGGACCCCCGCGGCTTACGCGGACGCGGCCGCCCGGGGCTGACCGCGGTCCGGGGAACCCGGCGGTTTTCCCGGTCCGAGCCGGGAACCCGCGGCCGACCATCGGTCACCTCGCAGAACCTCGTTCGACCAGGAGATCCGCGATGACGACGACCGCGCCGCCCCCTGCGGCGACCGAGGCCACCGCCAGTTGCACCCTCGACATCGCCGGCATGACCTGTGCCTCCTGCGTCGGCCGGGTGGAGAAGGCGCTGAACCGGGTCGACGGCGTGGCCGCCGCTGAGGTCAACCTGGCCACCGAGGTCGCCACCGTCCGCTTCGACCCAGCACAGGTCGGGCTGGAGGAGTTGACCGCCGCGGTCACCCGCGCCGGCTACACCGCCACCCCGCGCCGGGAGACCCGGCCCGCCGACCAGGACGCCGGCCCCGAGACGGCGACCGGAGGTCGCGACGACGAGACGCGGCTGACCTCGCTCCGGCGCAGGTGGCAGATCACGCTCGCGGTGGGCCTCGGGCTGATGGTGCTGATGTACGTGCCGCTGTACCTCGACACGATGGACTGGCTGATGCCGGCCGTCCTCGTGATCGCCACCGTGGTGCAGTTCTGGGCCGGCCGGGACGTTTACCGCGCGGCCTGGGCCGCCGCCCGGCACCGCTCGACGAACATGAACACCCTGGTGGCGCTGGGCACCGGCGTGGCCTACGGCTACAGCGCGTTCGTGACCCTGTGGCCGGCCGCCGCCGAGCGGTGGGGCCTGCCGCTGCACGTGTACTTCGAGACCTCGCTGGTGATCCTCGCCCTGGTCCTGGCTGGCCGGTGGATGGAGGCCCGGGCGAAGAAGCAGACCGCCGCGGCGATCACCGCCCTGGTCGGCCTCGCGCCGAAGACGGCCCGCGTGCTGCGCGACGGCGCCGAGGTCGACGTCCCGGTCGAGCGGGTCGTCGTGGGCGACCTGGTGCGGGTCCGGCCGGGGGAGAAGGTGCCGGTCGACGGCGTCGTCACCGACGGCGCCACCGCGGTCGACGAGAGCATGCTGACCGGGGAGAGCCTGCCGGTGGACAAGGCGGCCGGCGACCAGCTCATCGGCGCCACGATCAACCGCACCGGCACCGTGGTCTTCCGGGCGACCGCGGTCGGGACCGACACCGCGCTCGCGCAGATCGTCCGACTGGTGGAGGACGCGCAGGGCGCGAAGGTCCCGCTGCAGCGCCTCGCCGACCGGGCCTCGGCTTGGTTCGTCCCGATCGTGCTCGGGCTGGCCGCGGCCACCTTCCTCGCGTGGGCGCTGCTCGGCCCGGACCCCGGCCGGCTGACGATGGCGATCACCACGACGATCGCGGTGCTGATCATCGCCTGCCCGTGCGCGCTGGGCCTGGCCACGCCGACCGCGGTCATGGTCGGCACCGGCCGCGCCGCGGAGCTCGGCATCCTCATCGGCAACGGGGACGCGCTGGAGACCGCCCGCCGGGTCACCGCCGTCGTCCTCGACAAGACCGGCACGATCACGCGCGGCAGGCCGGCCCTCACCGGCATCACCCCCACCGGTGGGTGGACCGGGGACGACGTCCTGGCGCTGGTCGCCGCTGCCGAGACCGGCAGCGAGCACCCGGTCGGCGAGGCGATCGTCGCCGCCGCCACCGACCGCGGGCTGGTCCTGCCGGCGCTGCGCTCCTTCGACGCCGTGCCCGGCCACGGCATCGACGCCGGCGTCGGCGACCGGCACGTCCTGGTGGGCAACGCCGCGCTGATGGCCGCCCGCGGCGTCGACGTCACCCCGCTGCAGGCCGCCGCCGACGGCGAGGCCGCGGCCGGCCGCACGCCGATGTTCGTCGCGGTCGACCGTGCCGCGGCCGCGGTGCTCACGGTCGCCGACACGATCAAGCCCGAGTCGGGCGAGGCCGTGGCGCAGCTGGAAGCGCTCGGCATCCAGGTGTGGATGCTGACCGGTGACAACGCCGCCACGGCGCGGGCGATCGCCGGGCAGGTCGGCATCGACCACGTGCTCGCCGAGGTGCTGCCGGCGGACAAGGCGGCGCAGGTGCGCCGGCTGCAGGAGCAGGGCCACGTCGTGGCGATGGCCGGCGACGGCATCAACGACGCTGCCGCCCTCAGTGCGGCCGACGTGGGCATCGCCATCGGGACCGGCGCCGACGTCGCGATCGCCGCCTCCGACGTCACCCTCGTCGGCGGCGACCTGCGCGGCATCGTCTCAGCGATCGCCCTGTCCCGGCGCACCGTGACCACCATGAAGTCCGGGCTCGCCTGGGCCGGGATCTACAACCTGCTGCTCGTCCCGGTCGCCGCCGGCGCCCTGTACTGGTGGAACGGCCTGCTGCTGGACCCGGTGCTGGCGTCGGCGGCGATGGCGATGAGCTCGGTCAGCGTGGTCACCAACGCCTTGCGGCTGCGCCGGTTCCGGCGCCCGGCGACCGCCGGCGAGATCCTGCACCCGCCGCTGCGCGCCCGCATCGGTCAGTACGCCTACCTGGCCGGGATCGCGGTCGTCGCGCTGGCGCTGGGCACCGGGCTGACCGCGGTGAGCCGGATGGAGTTCGCCGAGCGTGGCATGAACGGCACGCTGGCCTGGATGCAGGGCACCGGCATGCCGATGCGCCCGGTGATGAGCGAGATGATGACCGCCGAGGTGCCACCCACCGAGGCCGCCGACGAGGGGGTGGAGGTCCGGCTCGAGCTGCCCGCGCGGGTGCGGCCTGGCGAGCCCACGCGGGTCGTCGCCACCATCGTCGATGCCTCCTCCGGCGAGCCGATCCAGGACCTCACGCGCAGCCATGAGGCGTGGATGCACCTCATCGCCACCCGCGAGGACCTGGGCACGTTCGCGCACGTCCACCCGGAGCCGACCGGCCGACCTGGGCAGCTCGCCGTCGACGTCACCTTTCCCACTCCGGGCCGGTACGTCGTCAACACCGAGTTCCGGCGGCAGGGCGACATGAGCGACGTCCACCAGCGGCAGGTGGTCACCGTGGCCGGCAGCGCGCCGGTGCCGGTGGTGCTGACCGCCGGCACGCGCACCGTGGTCGTCGACGGCGTCCGGGTCGAGCTGGATGGGGACACTGAGGTCGGAGGAGCCAGCGACCTGGCCTTCTCGCTCACCGACGCCGAAACGGGCCGGCCGCTCGACGACCTGCAGCCCTACCTCGCCGCCGCCGGCCACGTCGTGGTCATGCGGGCCGACGGGCAGACGTTCGCCCACGAGCACGCCGAGGTCCAGGACGCATCGGGCCGACCGGTCTTCGCCCTGCCCGGGCAGACGTTCGGACCCGAGCTCGACGTGCACGCCGAGTTCCCCACGGCCGGGACGTACCGGCTGTGGGCCCAGTTCCGGCTCGCCGACGGCGAGGTGATCACCGTGCCGTTCACCGTCCAGGCCACCTGAGCCCCCGCCCGGCAACCCCCGCACGCCTACATCGGCGTGCGGGGGTTGCCGCGCGACGACCGATCCGACGGGCCACAGGGCACCAGCGCAGACCGAGGAACGGATGACACTGCACGTACGTCCGGCCGGGCCCGACGACGTCCCGGCCGCCGCCGAAGTACTGGCCGATGCCTTCACCGACTACCCCTGGACCCGGTGGACGGTCGACGCCGACGACCACGCCCGGCGACTGTGCCAGCTGTTCCGGCTCGACCTGGGTTCCGTCGCCCTGCCGTATGGGCACGTGGACATCGGCACCACCTCCGAGGGCCTGGCGACCGTCGTCGTCTGGCTGCCCGGCGCCGCGGTCCCCGAGCACGTCTGGGCCGAGATCGGCTCTGCGACCGCTCAGCTGGCCGGCAGCCGGGCGGCCGCTGCGGCCGCGGCCGAGGCGGTGCTGGCGCCGCATCGGCCGACCGAGGAGCACGTGCTCTTGGCCAGCGTCGGCGTCGTGCGGCACCAGCAGGGGCATGGCTTGGGGACGGCGGCCCTGGCTCCCGGCCTGGACCGCGCCGACCGCAACGGCTCGCCGGTGTGCCTGGAGACCAGTGCCGAGGCCAATGTCCGCTTCTACCGACGCCTCGGCTTCACGGTGACCTGCGTCGTCGACCTACCGGACGATGGTCCGCGCACCTGGCTCATGCGCCGCGAACCCTGCCGGACGGACACCTGACGCGCATCAGGGCGCACGGATGCCGTTGAGTTCACCACCCTGTCGCAGGAGACGTCGCCGGACGTCTACGGCGCCTACGGCCGGTGACCGCCCCTGTGGCGCCTCATGGGCCTGTCCTCCACCACCCAACGATGCTCGGAGGCATCACCCTGGCCATCCACGCTGCCCTCGTCACTGTCGCTGCCTGGCTCAACTCCCGCGGGACATCAGGTGAGCGGACGCGACGTCCTCGCTGGATGCGCGCCCGCCCGCTGAGCTCGGCGTACGCAGCCGGTGTATGTCTCGCCGCTTCAGGCGTCATCGTCGTCGAGCGGAGTACGGGTCAGCTCGATGAGTCGGCGAAGGCAGTGCTCTCGTAGGGCGGCCGGGAAGCCGTCCGCCAGGCGGTAATAGGCGACGCGGCCGGCCTTCCGCCGGCTCACGAGGCCGGCGCTGCGTAGCACCCGCAGCCCGTAGCCGGCCTGGTCCTCGCTCACGTCCAGCGCCATCGCCAGGTCCCCGACGCAGAGCTCCTCGGCGATGTCGAGGGCGTAGAGCAGCCGGGCGCGCACGGGGTCTGCGAGCAGGCCGAGCAGGGAGGTCATCCGCTCGGCATCGGCCGCGGACGGCAGCCGGGAACGCGCTGCGGCCACCCGGGCGGGGTCGACCGGGTGGTCGTGGTTCAACTCGCGCACGGTGGTTTCGTACCCCAGCACATTGAGGTGACATCCGTACGGGTATGCGGGAGTTATCGGCGGGATTCCCCTGGTGGCACCGGTCGCCGGCCGCCGACCCGAGGAGGCTCACATGACCGTCGCTGCTCAGATGCTCGACACGTACCCGAAGGACCTCGGCGGGATCGACAAGAGCAGGCTCACTGCTTGCATCGAGGCGTGCTTCGAATGCGCTCAGGCCTGCACCGCCTGCGCCGACGCCTGCTTGAGCGAGGACATGGTCGCCGAGCTGGCCAAGTGCATCCGCACCAACGCCGACTGCGCCGACGTCTGCGACGCGACCGGCCGGGTGCTGTCCCGGCACACCGGCTACGACGCCAACCTCACCCGGGCGGTGCTCGAGGCCTGCGCGGCGGCGTGCAAGGCGTGCGGCGACGAATGCGCCCAGCACGCGGAGATGCACGAGCACTGCCGGGTCTGCGCCGAGGCGTGCCGCCGGTGCGAGGCCGCCTGCCGGGACCTGATCGGCTCCCTCGGCTGACCGGTCACCGCGGCCCCGCCTCGACATCCGTCGAGGCGGGGCCGCGGCGCCCGGCGGATCAGCCGCTCAGTACATCGGTGAAGGTCTGCCCGCCGTCGTCCGACTCGAGGACGGCGCCGGCGGTGACCACGGCGATCCGCAGCCTGTGGTCGGTTGGCGTCGCGGCCACCGCTTGCGGTGGGGATCCGAACTGCGTACCTGGCTGCCAGGTGTGGGGCACCGAAGCCCGGCCTGCCCAGCCGATGGCGGCCGGACAGCGAGCGTGGCCACGGCAGCCGGGGGCGACGCTCTCATCGGGGCCGAGGCTGGCGCTCCCGGGCTACCCGCGGTTCGGCAGCTGCTCCGCGGCGGTGTGCAGGTCCTCGGCGCTGAGTGGCCCCCACGCGTTCTGGATGTCGTCCAGTGCGCGGCGCAGAGCGGCCAGCCGCAGCCCGCGCGCGGCCGCGCCCGGCCCGGCGCCGTGTGGCTGCTTGTGTTGCGTCCTCTGCGGCGGCCGGGTGTGGCGGGGGCCGTCGGTAGTCAGCCAGGCCGGCGCAAGCTCAGGTTCGTTGAGGATCACCGGCTCCTCCGAGGCGGGCTCGTCGTCCCACAGCGACCGCGCCCAGCGCCGCGCCTCTTCAATCAGCTCCGTCGCCGTCTCCAGCAGCTCCCGCTGCCGGACCACGACCTCCTCGGCGGTTCGCAGCGATGCCCGCGTCTCGCCCAGACGACGTTCCAACTCGTGCAGCGCGGCCAGCCCGTCATGGAGCAGGTCCTCGCGGTCTGCCGTGGTCATGTCGGCCAGTTGGCCCAGCACCGTGCGGAGGCGGTCGGCCGGGAGCTGGTGCGGCGCGGTCACGGCTGTCCCGTCGCGGGGAGCAGCCAGTCCGGTGGTGGCCCGAGCCCGGTGCGCGCGGAACGCCGAACGTGTCAGCCAACAGCGAGGCCCAGCTGCGTGCCTCGCGCAGCGCCGCTGTGAGCTGCTCGTGGCGGGCGTGCGCCTCGGCCAGATCGGCGGCCTGCCGGCGGGCCAGGGCGCGCAGCTCCTCGACGTCGTCGACGCCGGCTCGGGCGTGAGCGAGCGCGGCTTCCAGTTGGGGGATCTCCCAGGCGCGGGCCAACAGTGCGGCGATCGGGTGATCGGGGCGGAAGCCGAGGCCGTCCCCCAGGTCGACGGTGCCCCAGCCGGCGTCGTGCAGCAGGACTGGTCGGCCGTCGGCGCCGATCAGGCCCCAGCCGCGCGGTCCGGCGTCGGTGCGGGCGGCGTGGTCGTCATCGCGCCCGGCGACCGGATGACGTCGCCGCTCCAGGGCACCGGGAGTGACGCGCTCCCACCGCCAGGGGCCGGGAGGCGGCTCGGGCGGGTCCACGGTGGCCATGCCGGTGATCTTGGCGGTGGGGTGCGACAAGTAGCGGCCGGTGCGCCGGGCACCCGGGGTGGCGGCGGCGGGGCCGTGACGGCCCGGCCGCGGGTTCCGGCGCCGACCGGCCCGGGAGGGGGCACGCGCGCGTTGGCCGGCGCCGACACCCTGCCGACGGTCGTGCAGCAGGGTGCTGCAGCACGACCGTGCGCCGCCAGCCGGTCCTGGTGCTGGGCTGGCGACGGTCCACCAACAGCGCGTTGGGAATCACCGAGCGGGCGGAGGCGAGCCCGACCGGTCCGCCTCGGCGACGGTCACCGGTCGCGGCGGGCCCGGCCTCCGGGCTGGACGTGCCGGGCGAGTTGGTCGACCCGCTGCCGGCTCATGCCCAGCTCCGCGGCGAGCGCCCGGTTGCTCGGCCGCGGCCGGGCATGCAGTAGCTCGACCATGTCGCGGTCGCGTTAGGCGGTCACCGCCAGCACCTGCTCGGCCAGCGCTGCGAGCAGTTCGCCGTGGGCGCGCATCCGCTCATGCGCCTGGGCAGCGCTCCGTTCCCGGCTTGCGCCTGCTGCACCGTGGCGGCCACCGCCCCGGCAGCGACGTCGCGGTCGTCGGCGTGTTGCTGGGGGTGACCTCCGGTTCGATCTGAGCTGGTGCTGGCCGCTCGGCTGGTGTTGGAGTCGCTGTGTGGGGCGGCCGCCGAGGGCGCTAACGCCACGTAGCCCTACACCCGTCGCAGGAGTTGCCGTCGACGAGGAGCACTCGGCCGTCTCGGGGCAGTTGAGCGGGGTTGCGGTAGGCGGCGCTGTGCACCTGCGGGGTGTCCGGGTCCAGGCCGTCGGCAGTCGGCCGGCCCAGTCCGAGGGCTCGCGGCGTCGAGATCACTGTCCGGCGTCACCGGCATGATCGTTCCCGTATCCCGAGGTCCCGGACGGTGGACCTGGAAACGAACTACCACGGGGGTGTGCAGATGCGTAGGCAGGGGCTTGCGACCTGCGGAAACGGTCGAGGTTCAACAGCGAGAGCGGTGGTTCGGCCGGTCCCCCCGCTACTAAGGCACAGGGGCCCTCACAGTGACTGTGAGGGCCCCTGTCGTATGCGCAAGGATCCGCGAGCAGTCGCATGGAGACGTCGGTCACCTGCGGCCCGACGCCGGCGCGGTCCCCGACCGGGACGAAGCCGAGCCCTGAGCTCCGGCAGGTCTGCAATGACAGACCGAGGAAGTACAGGCAGGGGACGTCAGTGACGCCCGCTTCGTGCCGGACCTGTCCATCGTCGACGACACCGGGCACGTGCAGCCAGTGGTAGTCGCTGCGGTAGCCAGTGGCCCACACGACGGCGGACACTTCGGCGGTGCCGCCGTCGGTGAAGGAGGCTGCGCAGCCGGCGGGCAATGCGGCTGTGCGACGGAACGGTCAAGAGTCCCGACCGGGTCAGCCACAGGAACAGGTCGCGGCCCAAGATCCGCTGAGGCAGCTCCAGCGGCCGGAGCCGACCGCGACGGTGCCCGGCTGAGTGGCGGCGAGCTCGGCCGCGATCTGCAGGCCGGAGTTGCCGGCGCCGACGACGAGCACGCGGCCGGCGCCGAGCACCTGGGTCGGATTGCGGTAGTCCGCGCTGTGCAGGTGGAACACGTCCCGCGGCAGCTGGCGGGCCAGCGCAGGGACGACCGGCGTCTGGAACGGTCCAGTGGCCACGACTACCTGTCGGGCGTCCACGGATGCCGTTGAGCCAGCCGCTGACGCAGCGCTTCGTTCATCGCGGCGGAACCCGCTTCCGTGCGCTACATGAGACCGCCCGCGAGGGGCACCAGGAGGCCACGGAAGGTTTCGCTCTGGGTCAGCAGGGTGCGGTTGTCGGGCAGCGGCTCGAGGGTGAAGGAGTGCGCCCCGTCGAACAGTCCGGGCAGGAGGAGGTGGCCGAGCCACGCCAGGTGGTGTGCCGGGTCGACGTGGGTGACTGTGGGACGGAAGGTCATCGGCTTGCCGCCGGGCGGAGCGATGCGGACCTCGATCCGCCGGCCGACCTCCTGGGCGCCGTCCATCTTGGTGATGAACGGGTTCCAGTCGGCGTGTGCGCGGCCGTCGGTCAGCACCTCCCACACCTGCTGTGGGGTGGCGTCGAGTTCGACGCTGCGGGTGATGGTGCGCATGCTGGGCCTCCGGTGGGGATGCGGTGGGTCGGGTTGGAACGGCGGTGGTTGCGCGTCCTGCATCCCAGCTCGGCTCGGTGTCCGGGGTGGCGGCCGACCGTCCCGGCACCCCGCTCCCCGAGACCGACGCGGGGCCCCGGTGGGCCGACCGGGCCCTGCGTCGATGGGGGAGGGACGCGGCCCGAAGCCGCGCGGGCGTGCCGTGCGGCAGCGGCCGTGGTCGGCTCGCTATCGGACGAGTTCCGAGCCCCGCTCGTCGAGTTGGGGGTGACCGGTCCTGGGGGCGGGAATTCCGGCCTCGGTGTTCGGTCGCGCCCACACAGGGGAGGCGGGGTTGAAGCCCTTGACGAGCAGCCAGATCCCGACGGAGAGCTCGAAGGCAGCGACCGGGATCACGGCGAGCCCGGCGAGGAGCGCCACCCGGTCGTAGACCCCGAAGAAGATGGCGATGTCGGAGGCGAGCAGCAGCGGGGCGCCGACGAACGCGACGATCGGGAGGATGCGCGGTACCAGGCGGGACCTGAAGAGCAGGTAGCCCAGGAGAAGGTCGCAGAAGACGGGCATGAGGCTCTGCGAGAGCAGGAACGTCCGGTCGTAGGCCGCGAGCAGGGTGTGCCCGGTTGTGGTCAGGGAGGCGTTGTCCGCGCCGGCGGTTCCGGCGACGTCGGTGCGCAGGGTGATGATCGTGAGCAGGCTCGTGACGCTGACGAAGATGAGCGTGGTCTCCACGAGTCGGGCGGCGACCAGGCCGAGGGCGGCGGACTCGTTCTGCCGCTTGAGCACGGGGAACAGCACGAGCGCGGTGCTGATGCCGGCAACGCCGACGATCACCTCGGTGAGGGCGCCCCAGAGCACGCCGGTTTGGCTTCCGGCTCCCAGGATGAAGTCGGCGTGATCGCGGATGGGGTTGTAGAGCCCGAGGGTGGGGATCGAGACGAAGGTGAGCAGGTAGAGCGCGCCGGCGAGGCGGGCTCGGCCCCTCATCGGGTTCCTCGCGGCTGGTGCGGCGGCCGGGGTGTGCGCGGTGGCGGTCATGGTCACCTTCGAAAGTGGTGGTGCGCGGTGTGCAGGCGGCTCGTGCCGCTGCTGGCGAACGCCGTGCGGTGGGTCAGGTCGGGAGTCATGCGGACGTGACCGATGAGATGACCTCGCCCTGCCTCTACTTGACTTCGGACCTCATGACCAGACGGAGGCCGATCAGCAGGGGGATGAGCAGCCACGTGATGCCGGTGACGGCGATGTGGGCCCATTCCTGGCCGGTCAGGGCGTGGGCGAAGAGGAACAGTCCGGCTTGGGCGAACTGGATGTCGACCCAGGGCTGCAGGGTGTGGAACCACTGCTGTGAGTTGGCCAGCAGTCCGAACACGGTGGGGATGAGGAAGGTCAGCACGAAGTAGGCCACGACCGCACCGATCGAGGCCCGGAAGAGCACTCCGAGCATGAAGCCGGTGAGCAGGCTCAGCACCATTCCCAGGACGTAGTACAGGCACTGGGTCACATTCACGTCCCAGACGAGGGCCGTACCTCTGATGGCGGCGCCGGCCAGGTTCCCGAGGGCGCCGACCGCGAACGCCAGCACCATGGCGGCGATGGCGATGCCGACTGAGGAGATGGCCTTGGCGGTGATGATGCGGCTGCGGTGTGGGACCAGGGTGAACGTGGTGAGTCCGGTGCGTTGGCTCCACTCGCTGGTGACCGCCAGGATGGCGATCAGCGGCAGGATGATGACGACCGGGAACCGGATGGCGGTCGCGAAGGTCGAGTAGGTGAGGCCCCCGTCGGGTGCCCACAGGATGACGCCGCCCGCGGCCAGCAGTGAGGTGATCGCGATGCTGGCGATCAGCCAGAACCCCGAGCGGGTGTCGAACATCTTGCGGAGCTCGACCGCGATGATCCGGGTCAGGGGGATCGGTTTGACGGTCGCGCGAGGGATGCCGACCCGGCCTGCTGTGATGGCGGTCATGCCGGGGCTCCTTCGCGTTGGGTGCCGGCGGTGAGCTGAAGGAACGTGTCTTCGAGACCGGCGCTGGAGGCGGCCCGGAGCTCGGTGAGCGGGATGCCGGCGTCGAAGGCGACCTGCCCGACCAGGGCGGCGGCAGCATCGGTGTGCAGCGTCGAGCCGTCGGAGGTGGTGGCGGTCAGCCCGCGCTGGGTGAGGGCGAGCTCTAGCGCGAGGAGGTCGGCGGCACCGACGACGGTGCCGGCCTGGTGGAGTAGGTCGGTCTTGGCGCCCATCGAGACAATGCGGCCGAGCCCGATCATGACGATGTCGTCGGCGATGACCTCGATCTCGTGGAGCAGGTGCGAGGACAGCAGGACCGTGCCGCCGCGGTTGGCGTAGCCGCGGAGCAGGTCACGCATCCACCGGATCCCGGCCGGGTCCAGGCCGTTGGCGGGCTCGTCGAGGATCAGCACTTCGGGGTCACCGATCAAGGCGGTCGCGATCCCAAGCCGTTGACGCATCCCGAGGGAGTACTCGCCGACCCGACGCGACGCCTCGGTCGGGGTGAGACTGACGATCTCCAGCATCTCCTCGACGCGGGCCCGGGGCAGTCCGAGGAACTGCTGGGCCAGGGTGAGGATCTCCCGGCCGGTGCGGCCGGCGTGCTGGGCCGAGGCGTCCAGCAGGACGCCGACCTCGAGTCCCGGGTTGGGCAGGTCCGCGTAGCGGCGCCCGGCGATGGTGGCGCTCCCGGCGTCGGGCCGGGTGAGCCCGACCATGATCCGCAGGGTGGTCGACTTCCCGGCCCCGTTCGGTCCCAGAAACCCGGTGACCCGGCCCGGGGAGGCGGTGAAGCTGACGTCGTCGACGGCGAGGGTGCTGCCGTACTGCTTGGTGAGCTTTTCGATGGTGATCATGTGCCAACTCGCTGACGTCGGGTTGATGGGCGGTGTGGGGGTCGGCCGAGTGCCGCTGGGTGGGTCAGCCGGTCGCGGTGAGCCCGGCCGGTTCGGCGCTGACCTGCCAGAGCCGCGCAGCCACGGCCTCGTCGTAGCTGCCCGGGGAGGACCTCGTGGCTGTGCTGCTGACGAAGTACCGGCCGCTCACCTGTGCCAGCTCAGGGGACGAGGTCAGATGAATGGAGGTGACCGCCCCTCGGGCCGTCGACTTCATGAACGGCCGCAGCAGCGGGACGAAGATGCGTTGGGTGCCTGCGGGGTCTTCGGCGCCGAAGCCGGTGCGCACCATGCCCGGGTGCAGGGCGTTGGCGGTGACGGCGAAGCCCTCCAGTCGCCTGGCCAGCTCGTAGCTGAACAGGACGTTGGCGAGCTTGGACTGGTTGTAGGCCCGAGCGCCGGAGTAGCTGCGTTCGCCCTGCAGGTCGTCGAAGTCGATGCGGCCCAGCTTGTGGGCGTTGGAGGCGACGCTGACCACGCGGGCCGGGGCGCTGTCCTTGAGCCGGTCGAGGAGCAGGTTGGTGAGCAGGAACGGCGCGAGATGGTTGAGGGCGAAGGTGCGCTCGAGCCCGTCCGCGGTGAGGTGTCGGGTGTTCCAGTAGCCCCCGACGTTGTTGACCAGCGCGTCGATGCGGGGCAGGCGCCCGAGCACCTCGCCGGCCACCCGCCGCACCTCGGACTGGGCGGACAGGTCGGCAATGAACGCGTCCACCGGTCCGCCGCCGGCGGCACGGATCTCGCGGACGGCGTCCTCAGTCCGCTGGGGGTCGCGGCCGGTGACAGCGACGTGCGCGCCGAGCGCGGCCAGGCCGAGGGCCGTCGCCTTGCCGATGCCTCCAGTACCGCCGGTGATCAGCACCGTCTTCCCGATCATCCGCCGTGACCGGTTCTCGGTCATGCCGCGCTGCCCGCGTCCGGAGTGGGGGTCGTGGTGGGGGCGATGGAGACGACGAGCTTGCCGCGGGCGCGCCCGTCGAGCAGGTGACGGATGGCTGCGGCGACGCCGGTCAGCGGGTAGGTCCGGTCGACGGCGGGGGTGATCGAGCCGGCCTCGAGAAGCTCGCACAGGGCGTCGAGGTCAGCGGCGTTCTCCGACGCGAGGAAGGTGCCGAGCTTCTGGCCGATGAACGCCGAGAGCAGCGTGGCCCGGATCTGGCGGTCGCTGCCACCCAGCCACCGTCCGTCGGTCTCGCCGCCGACGATGACCAGCCGTCCGGTCGGGGTGAGCGCGCGGCGCAGCCGGGACAGCCGGCCGTTGCCGCCGGTGTCGAGGACGACGTCGTAGCGGTGCCTGCCGTCGGTGGCGTCCTCCCGGGTGTAGTCGAGAACGTGGTCGGCGCCCAACGCCCGGACCGTGTCGATCTTCGCCGTGCTGCACACGCCGGTGACCTCGGCCCCGAACGCCTTGGCGATCTGGACGGCGAAGCTGCCGACCCCACCGGAGGCGCCGATGACGAGCACCTGGTGGCCGGCCTGGACCTGTCCGTGGTCGCGGACGGCCTGCAGCGCGGTCAGTCCGGAGACGGGTACGGCGGCCGCCTGGTCGAAGGTGAGGTTCACCGGCTTGGCGGCCAGCTTGTCCGGTCGGGCGCGGGCGTACTCGGCGAAGGTGGCGTCGCCGACACCGAACACGGCCTCGCCCACTGCGAGGCGGGTCACAGCGGTCCCGATCGCCTCGACCGTTCCTGCCAGACTCCGTCCCGGGTTGGCGTACTTGGGACGGCGCACCCCGAAGCCGGCCAGCCGGATGGGGTAGGGCAGCCCGGCCAGGATGTGCCAGGTGCCGCGGTCGACGCTGGCGGCGTGGACCCGGACGAGGACCTCATCGTCCGTGATGGTGGGCCGCTCGATCTGTGCGACGCGGAGAAGTTCCTCGGGGGCGGGGCCGTAGCGGTCCTGGACGACCGACGTCATGGTCAGGCGGCCACCGGCTGTGCCGGGCGGGTCGGTGAGCGGGTTGGACTGCGTGGTCGCCATCGGGACCGTCTTCTCTCGTCGTTGACCGGGTCGTTCGGGAGGTGGCGCGCTGGAGGGCGAAGTCGCTGTGCCGCTGTGGTCGAGCCACGATGCTGGAACCGTCAGAACGGTTGCGGGTCCGGAAGAAGGGACGGATCAGTGGGCGCCCCGCCTGGTCTGGTGCCGGGGTGGAAGGCCGTCCCTAGCCGGCCGACAAGGTTGGCGCCCGATGGAATGTCGGCTAGGCGACCGGCGCCGGAGCCACCGGGCTGGGACCGCCCGGCACCCCGGAAGGTGGCGGGGCCGTGGGGACCGCCGGGGAGCCGGGGTCGGTGCCGCCCTGGTCGAGCCGGAACGGCGGATACCGGTCGGTCATCAGCGCGGCGTAGGCGGCCACCCGCAGCGCCCAGCGGTCCATGCCGAGGATGAAGTTGTACAGCGGGCGGGGGTAGCGGCCGGTGAACAGGACGACGATGCCGGCGATGAGCACGAGCAGCCCGACCAGCCCGCCGGCCGCCCACGCGTCGCTGCTGTGCTGCCCGTGCGCGCCGAACCACAGGCCGCCGCCGACGAAGACGCCGACGATCACGTACTGCGGGATGGCCAGCAGCCACCACTTGACCAGGACCAGTCCGCGGGACAACCGCTCGGGATAGGCGACGTCCAGGTGCGCCGGGTAGTCCGCCACCTCGTGCAACGTGAACGGTGGGTACCGGTCGGTGGCCAGCGCCCCGTAGCCGTAGTAGTGCACCCGCCAGGACCAGCGCAGCACGCCGACGTTGAAGTCGAACAGCGCCCGCGGGTAGCGGCCGGTGATGAGGATCGCGAAGAACGCGATGATGCCGACCACGTAGAACGCCAGCCACAGGAACAGCAGCACGACCAGGTGCGGCACCAGCAGCAGCCATTTGACCAGCCACAGCCCGCGGGAGACGGCTTCGGGCTCGGCGGCCCCGTCCACACGCACGGGGTAGGACGGGCGGTACTCGGTCATGACGACCTCTCCGCCCATCGGCTCGTGACTATCCCGGCGAACGCCGGAGTGCCGGTGGAGCGCCCCCGCTGCATGCGCACCTCACGACGTGAGGTGGCGTCGGGGACGCTCCTCGCGGCCGGAACGGGTGTCAAGGGGGGCAGCCGCGGCCCCGCATCCCCGGCCTGGACGGCGGTCACCGGATCCTCCCGCGCGAGATGGTCCGCCGGCTGGTGAGGCGGACCCGCAGCCGATGCAGCTGGGGCATCAGCCCGTAGATAACGATCGGCACCGCGACGGTGGCGAGCACGAAGGTGCGGAGCAGGGGTGGCAGCGTCGTCAGCCAGTCGCCCAGTGCCAGGTTGAGCACGGTGAGGGTGGGGAAGACGGCCAGCCAGATCATCAGCGCCAGCTGGTGCTTGCTCGGCGGTGCGATCGGCGCGGACGCGGGAATCGGGGAACGGTCGGACATGGGTGCTCCTGGGGTCGAGACGCTGGGGTGCGGGTCGGCGGGGTGGGTCTCAGACCACGGCGCCGGTGGTGAAGGCGTGCACGGCGGCGCGGACGTCCTCATCGACGAGGTCGCCGTTGATGGCGATGGCGGCCGCGGAACCTTCGCCGGCGGCGGTGATGACCTGGGCGCGCGGGTTGGCGACGTTGCCGGCGACCCAGACGCCGCCGACGCTGGTCGACCCGTGGGGACCGGTGGTGACCCAGCCGTTCTCGTCGAGGGCACAGCCCAGGCCGACCAGCAGGTCGTTGTTGGGGATGAACCGCGGCGGGACGAACAGCGCCGTCCGCGGGACGACGCGCCCGTCGTCGAGTTCGACGCCGCACAGCCGGTCGTCCTCGACCAGCACCTGCTTCACCGGGCCTTCGACGATCCCGATGGCCCGGGCCACCAGTTGCGCTCGCTCGGCGGCGGTGAGGCTGCCGGTCTGCGTGAAGAGGACGACGTCGTCGGCCCATTGGCGGACGATGTGGGTGTAGCGGACCGCGTCGGGTGAACCGCCGAGGACGCCGAGGGGCTGGTCCCGGACCTCGTAGCCGTGGCAGTACGGGCAGTGCAGCACGTCGCGCGCCCACCGGTCCCGCAATCCGGGGATGTCGGGCAGTTCGTCTCGCAGGCCGGTGATCACGAGCAGTCGGCGCGTCGAGATCCGCCGGCCGTCGGAGAGGAGTGCCCAGAACCCGGCGGTGCCGCACCGCACGAGCTCGCTGACGGTGCCGGGCAGGATCTCCCCGCCGTAGCCGGTCACCTCCGCCCGTCCGAGGGCCAGGAGGTCACTGGGCGGCAGGCCGTCGCGGGACAGGAATCCCTGCATGTGCGTGGCGGGGGCGTTGCGCGGCGCTCCGGCGTCGACCACGAGAACGCGGCGGCGGGCGCGGGTCAGCACCAGCGCTGCGGACAGCCCGGCCGCGCCGCCGCCGATGACCACTACGTCGTAATCGCTCATGCCGGAAGGCTGGCGGGGGCATCACCGGCGCGACAACAAACGTCCCTGTTTCCGGGAATCGCGGTGGGATGGGTGCGTGGACACCACGGCAATCGCGGCGGCGCTCGATCAGGTGGGGCCGCGGCTGAAACGGCTGCGCACCGGGCGGGGGGTGACGTTGACCGGTCTCGCGGCGACGACCGGCATCTCGAAGAGCACCCTGTCCCGGCTGGAGACCGGCCAGCGACGCCCGAGCCTGGAGCTGCTGCTCCCGCTCGCGCAGGCCTACCGCGTACCCCTGGACGACCTCGTGGGCGCGCCCGAGGTCGCCGACCCGCGCCTTCGCCTCAAGCCGCACCGAGCCCGCGGGCGGACCGTCATCCCGCTCACGCAGCAGCCCGGCGGCATCCAGGCCCGCAAGATCCTCATCCCCATCTCGACCGCCGAGCCCGAACTGCGCACCCATGAGGGCCACGAGTGGTTGTTCGTCCTGACCGGTCGCATGCGGCTCCTCCTCGGCGAGCAGGACCTTGTCCTCGGACGCGGTGAGGTGGCCGAGTTCGACACCCACGTGCCGCACTGGTTCGGCAGCACCGGGGCCCAGTCCGCGGAGGTCTTGAGCCTGTTCGGAGAACAGGGCGAGCGGATGCACGTCCGGGCCAAGGCGGGGCATGCGTAGCCACACTGACACGCCATTCCGTTTATCCACCCTGAGCTCAGCACTCGCTTGGGTCCGTGCAGCGTTGCCGGACCAAGCGGTGCGACGGCGCTCTCAACGACGACTCGAAGGCGGCCTGCTTCTCATCGCACGGGTCACGACATGGGGCGGCGGAGATGGAAGTCGGTCTGGCTGCGGTGGCCGTAGTGCCGGATGTGCAGCGTGTCGAAGTCGGCCAGGCCACGGATGGCGCGGTTGGCCTCGGCGTCATCGTCGACCTGGATCCATAGCGCCGAGCGGCCGTCGCGGGCGTAGCCGAAGTACAGGGCGATGGTCCCTTGGTCATCGGTGAGGGCACCGACGACGCGACGGGGCACGCTGCACTGGGCGCTGTAGAGGTCGTGGTCGGCCAGGATCTCCTGGCTGGTGTAGACACGCAGCTTGCGGTCGGCGAACCCGGCCGACCCCAGCGCGTCGACGGCCCGATCCGCCTCGTCCGCGTCGGTGAGGATGGCGACGAGGAAGCCCCGCGGGTTGAAGATCATCGGCCGGTCGGAGAGGTTCCGGTCGGTCATGCCCATCGGCCAGCCGGTCTCGTTCTCAGGCATCGCGGTACTCCGCGAGGGTGTCGGTGAGGGCCTGCTCGACGGGGGTGGCCTCGGCACCGAGCTTGTTGGAGATCTTGCTGCTGTCGACGATGAAGGGCTCGTCGAACTGGTACTGCATCTCGACCAGTTCGCGCATGGTCGCGTTGACCACGCCCAGGGCGCGTAGCAGTGGCGCGGGCATCGCGTGGACCTTGCCGCGGGAGCGCCCGGCCTGCCGGTAGACGATGTCCACCAGTTCGCGGGTGGTGCGGGTGTCGGGGTCGTTGGGCAGGTGCCACACCTGCCCTGGCGCGTCGGGGTGTTCGCCGAGGACGGCCAGGCCCTCGCCGATGTCGGGGATGTAGGTGTAGGTGTGCGGCTGGTCGGGGTCGCCGAGGACGGCGGCGGTCTTCCCGGCCAGTGCGGCTGGGAAGAGGCGGTCGCCGAGGTTGGACTGGGCGCCGCCGCGGGGGCCGAAGTAGTCCGAGGCGCGGCCGATCGCGACTTGGACGCGTCCGGCGTCGTGGGCGGCGAGTAGCTCGCGGGCCATCGCGCCGCGGAGCTGTCCCTTCTTGGTGTGCGCGTTGTAGGCGCGGTCCTCGGTGAGCGGACGCCCGGCGGGGCGCCCGTACATGTAGACGTTCTCCATGCTGACCAGCCGGGCGCCGGCGGCTTCGGCGGCCGCGAGCACGCCGGCCTGCAGCAGGGGGAACTGCGCGGTCCACTCCGGGTAGGGCGGGTTGAGCGTCTGGTAGACGACGTCGGCTCCGCGGGCGACCTCGGTGGTGAAGGCGGGGTCGCGGGCGTCGCCGGCGAGGACCTCGACGTCGTCAGGGACGCGGGCGGCGCCGGAGCGGTTGATCAGCCGAGCGGTCTTGCCGCGACGGCGCAGCGCGTCCAGGGTGGCCAGGCCGATCGCGCCGGTGCCGAAGATGACGTGTCGCGGTGCGGTGGTCATGCGCGTGCCTCGCTCGGTGTCGATGTCACGGGGGAGTCGGCCGCGGTGCGGTCGGGCAGGAGCCGGAGGAGGAGCATCCCGGAGAGGGCGGAGAAGGTGATCGCGCCGTAGGCGCCGAAGACGGTGAACTGGTTGTCGACGGCGATCCCGCCGAGGGTGGTGGTGGTCCAGCCCAGCGCCCACAGGGCGGGCATCGCGGCGGCCCATGTCCAGCGGTGGCGGGTTTTGGGGGGCAGGGCCAGGGCCTGCGCGGGCCCGAGGACGAGACCGGTGAGTGCGCCCATCAGCGCCAGGTCGGCCAGGGAGGTGCCGTAGCCGACGGTGACGGCGCCCGGGAGGAGCCCCATACCCATGCCGGTCGCGGTGGCCGGTGCCCACCGGCGGATGTCGAGTCGGCCCCGGCTGGCCAGTGTCTGTCCGACGCCGATGACCAGGCCGGCGACGGTGCCGCCGAGCAGCGCCGCGACGGGGCTGTCGACGCGGCCGGCAACCCCGGTTCCGGCCAGCCCGGCGAGCGGAAAGGCGAGGAACCCGGCGGTCCAGATCAGCCAGCTGCGCAGGTGTGACGGTCGGGTGGCTCGGGAGGCTTGGTTGGTGGTCATGGTGGTCAGCTCCTGACACCGGCAGTGGCCGGCTGGACGGGGACGGTGGACCGGCGGCGGTGCCGCTGGATGAGGACGACGGCGAAGGCGATCAGCCACACGCTCAACAGCACGTAGCCGGCTAAGTTGGCGGTGTCGATCAAGGGCAGGTCCAGCGGGGACAGAACTCCGGCGAAGACCAGGGCGGCCGACACCGAGCCGAGGGCGACGAACCAGCGGCCGGCGAACGCGGTGCCCAGCGCGGCGAGGACGAGCAGCGTCCAGGCCGCGGTGAGGAGGTAGCCGCCGGTCTCGCCGATCAGGTTGCCGAGCACGCGGTTGGCGGTGCCGAACGCGGCGCGGGCATTCGCGGCGGCCACCGGGTCGTTGCCGGCAGCGGTCGCGGCCCAGCCGGGAACCAGCAACGGCCAGCGGAGCAGGCCGATCACCTGGACGAGGGCGGCGGCGATACCGACGGGAACCGCCCATCGCATGGGCCGTGATGTCGACAGCCGGCCAACGCCCACGGCGACGGGGGCCAGAAGTGCGGCGCCAAACCCGAGGGCCAGGAACCAGGCGGTGACCGTGGTCTGGGAGTTCCGGAAGGAAGCCAGCACGTCGCCGGCGGGCTGCTTGAGCACGTCGGGGTAGTCGAAGACGGACCCGAGGCCGGTGAAGGCCACGTTGAGGAGCACGGCTGCGGTGATCATGAGCACCGCGGTGCGGCGAGGAGTCATGGCGAGCGGTTCCTTGTCCGGTGGAGGGAGCGGGTGGTCAGCGTTGGGCGGCCAGCGCGGCGATGTGCGCGACGAGCAGGGAGTCGGGGTGCTCGGCCAAGTGGTCGCGGGCCAGCAGGAGAGCGCGGTCGCCGTCGCCGCGTAGGTGCGCGGTCGCGACGGCGACCAACTGCCGATCGCGAAGGCGGCTGGCCGAGGCGGCAGCTCGGGCGAGCAGCGCCGACCGGCCGGGGGCGACCAGGGCGGCTCCGACGAGCACGGCCGGGTCCTGGCTAGTCGTGGCGGCCTCGAGGATCGCGTCGGTGGCGCCGGCGCTGTCCGCGATGAGATCCCGGATGAGCTGTTCCGGGTTGCTGGTAGCTGCCATGCACGGAAGCGTCGACGAGAGCGCTGACGAGCCGCTGACGACGGGCTGACGGCTCTAGGCTCGCCGGGTGCTCACCGTCGCGGTGCTGGGCCGGGTGGAGGTGCGGCGCGACGGGGTGCCGGCTCCCGTTCCCAGCGGCCTGACCACGGAGCTGCTGGTGCGGCTGGCGCTGGATGCCGGCCGTCCGGTCCGCGCCGAGCGGCTGGTGGAGGAGTTGTGGCCCGGTACGACGGAAACGCGGCTCAACACGTTGCAGGCGAAGGTGTCGCAGCTGCGCCGGGCACTCGGCGACCCGGCCGCGCTGATCGGCGCCTCGGAGGGCTACACGCTCGCCATCGACCCGGGCCGGGTCGATGCGGTGCGCGCGCTCCGGCTGGCGGAGGAGGGCGCCGCGCTGCTGGCGGCGGGGGACCCCGCTGCCTCGGCGGTCATCTGCCGGGAGGGGCTGGCCCTGTTCGGCGCCGAGGTGCTGCCCGCGGCGGGTGCGGCGGACTGGGTCCTCCCGCACCGGGTCCGCCTGGGGGAGACCCGGCTGCGGCTGCTCGAGGACGAGTTCGCCGCACGTCTCGCTCTCGGGGCCACGGGGGAGCTCGTGGGCGAACTGGAGTCCCTGGTCGCCGTCCACCCGCTGCGCGAGCGGCTGTGGGCGCTGCTGATCACCGCGCTCTACCGGGCCGGCCGTCAGGCGGATGCGCTGGCGGCCTCCCGCCGGGTGGCCCGGGTCCTGGCCGACGAACTCGGCATGGACCCGGGCCCGGAGCTGGCGGCCCTCGAGCGACGGGTGCTGGCGCACGACCCGGCGCTCTCGCCCGGTGTCACGTCTGAGCCCGTCGGGCGCCGCCACGGGAACATCCCGGTGCCTGCGGGCCCGCTCGTCGGCCGCGTCGACGAGCTGGCTGCGCTGCTGACGGCCCTGAAGGGCCACCGGCTGGTCACCGTCGTGGGGTCCGCAGGCGTGGGCAAGACCCGGCTGGCCCTGGAGGCCGCCGGCCGGGGGGCCGCCCCGCACGGTGCCTGGCTGGTCCGGCTGGAGGGCGTCCGCACCGCCGACGAACTGCCCGACGCGATCTCGGACGCCCTCCCGCAAGTGGACGGCTCCCGCGGAGACGTCGCCACGACCCTGCGCGGAGCCGACATGCTCCTGCTGCTGGACAACTGCGAGCACCTGGCGGAGGACGTCGCGTCGCTGGTCGCCGCAGTGCTCCAGAGCGCCCCGCGGATGCGGGTGCTGGCCACCAGCCAGCGGCCACTCGGGCTCGACGCCGAGCTGGTCCACCCGCTCGACCCGCTGCCGGAGGCCGACGCCGTCGCGTTGTTCGCCCAGCGGGCCACCGAGCGGCGGGCGTCGTTCGCGCTCACCGGCGAGACCGCGCCGGCCGTGGCGCAGCTGTGCCGCGCCCTGGACTGCCTGCCGTTGGCGATCGAGCTCGCCGCGGCGCGGACCCGCATCATGACGGTGCCCGAGATCGCCCGGCGGCTCGACGACCGGTTCACGCTGCTGGCCGACCCGACGTCGACCCGCCCGGAGCGCCGGCGCACCCTCACCGCGGCCCTGTCCTGGAGCTACGACCTGCTGTTCCCCGACGACCAGCGCGGCCTGTGGGCCCTCGCCCAGTTCCCCGGCGGGGCCACCCTGCCGGCGCTCGAGCATGTCCTGAGCGGACTCGGCGTTCCCCCCGGATCCGCCATCGACGTCGTCGACCGCCTGGTCGACCGTTCGCTGATCACCGCGGACCCCGACGCGACCGCAGGAACGCGGTACCGCCTGCTGGACAGCGTCCGAGCGTTCGCCGCCGACCGCGCGGCCGAGGCAGGCGCGGCCGGTGCCGCGGCCGACGCACTGGTCGCCTGGACGGTTCAGTTCGCGAGCACCGTCGCCGGAACGGTCCGCGGTCCGGACCAGGCCGCCCGGGTCGCCGCCACCGCGGCCGAGCGGGCCACGATCGACGCCGCCCTGGACCGGACCCGCACCACCGAGCCCTGCACGGGACTCCAGATCGCGGTCGACCTCGGCTGGGCCTGGGTTGTGCTCGACGACGCGGCCGCGGCCGCCCGGCTGCGCGCCGCCCGCCTCGCCGTCGACCAGCCGCCGCGCGGCCTCGAGGTGACGGCGCTGCTCCTCGAGAGCTGGTCGGAGGCGATGTCGGGAGACCTCACGGCCGCCCGCACCCTCCTCGACCGAGCCACCGCCCTCGCTGAGGACGACACCTCACTGGCCGTCCTGGCCCGCTGGTACGGCGGCTTCGTCCTGCCCCAGGAGGGCCGGGCGGGTGAGGCCCTGGCCGACCTCGCGCGCTGCCGGGACGCCTACGCCGCCGCCGGCGCCACCTGGGAGGAGGGAGGCAGCTGTCTGCTGGCGGCGTTCGCCTCGCTGGCGCTAGGTGACACGGCCGGAGGCCGTGCGGCCTGCGAGGAGGCGATCGGGATCCTGCGGCCGATCGGCGACGCCTGGGCGCTGCTGCACGCCGAAGGCGCGCTCGGCAGGATCGCGCACGCCGAGAAGCGGTGTGCGGATGCTGCACGGCACCACGGGCACGCCGCGGAGGCCGCGGACCGCCTCGGGTTCGGCGGGGCGGCCGCGCTGCACCGCGTGCAGCTGGGGCGCGCCCAGCACCACGGCGGCGACCCGGGCGCGGCGGACACACTGCGACGGGCGGTGGCCGGCGCGCAGCTCGCCGGAGACCGGCGGCTGCTCGCACTGGCCCAGGTGGCCCAGGCCGAGGTCCTCCGCGGCGCCGGCGAGCGAGCGGAGGCCCGGGACCTGCTGGAGGCTGCTCACCGTTGGTACAGCGAGTCCGGCGCCGGCGAGGGGGCCGCGCTGGCCGCCTGTCTGCGAGCCACCGTGCGCGCCGAGGACGGCGAACCCGGCGCCCGGGAGGAGTTGCAAGCCATCCACGACGCCGCGGAGACCGCCGGTGACCGCGAGGTGCACGCGCTGGCGGCCACCGCGCTCGGGGACCTGGCGAACTGCTGACCGCCTGTGACGCCAGGTGGTCGATGCCACCACGCCGGTCGTCAGGGGGGACTACGGCCACCGGCCGTCGGCACCCACGTCATCGACCCGGATGACGCGTTGCTCGCAGGGTGTCCATGTCCCGCGTCAGATCGCTGATCCGGAGTCCCGGGGCTCGACCAACAGGTGACCACCAGCGTCGATGGAGCGCCGGGCTGCGCGGGGAGGGCTGCCCGGGTCGGCGGGGACGGCCGACTCCGGTGCCTGCGGCAGACGTCGGGGGTCACCGGTCCTGCTCCTGCTCTGCGGTGCTGTGGGTGACTTCCACGGTGTAGAGGCCGGGGGAGGGGGAGAAGTCGGCCATCTGGGCGGCGATCGCGGTGAACTCGGGGCTGCTGACGGCGGACTGCCATGCCTCGACCGAGTCGAGCTCGGCGACGTTGACGTAGCGGAAGCGGGCCTGCGGGCCGAGCGCCCTGTGCAGGCGCGTGCTGCGGTAGCCGCCCCTGCCGCGGAGCAGGTCGTCGGCCTGCCGCCACAGCTGCAGGAAGCGCTGGTCCTGCTCGGGTGCGACCTCGAAGCAGTTGATCAGGGTCGCGAAGCTCATGGAGTCCTCCTCGTGCGCGGTCGTGGTCAGGCGGTGGGAACCGGCTGGGGCCCGGCGTGCGGGCGGGCGGAGCGGGCGACGAGGTAGCCGGTCGCGGCCGCCCAGGCGAGCAGGAGCAGCAGGGAGACCTCGAGCACCGGCATCAGGGCGTCGACGTCGACCAGCGCCGCGCTGCCGACCAGCAGCAGGGGGACGAGGACGGCTGCGGTGATCTGCAGCCAGCGGGGCGCGGCGCCGGCTCGCGCCGCGGCGGTGGTCGCGACCGCGGCGAAGGCCGCGAGCAGGGCGATCTTCAGGACGTCGACGGAGTCGATGGCGAGCAGCAGCGTGCGGCTGGTCGTGGCGGCGTGCTCGCCGAGGACCGCGGCCACGGCGAGGGCGAACTGCAGGAGGGACAGCGCTGCAGCGGCGAGGCCGATCCCGACCACGGCCCGGCGTAGCCCGCCGCGGACCGCGGTGACCCGGGCGATCCCGACCGCGAGCCCGGCGAGGGCGAGGCCGGCGGTGCCGTGCACGAGCAGCGCGGAGGAGACCACGGCCGGTCCGGAGTCGGCGTAGAAGCCGGCGATCTGCGCGGGCGGCGCGTCGTGCCCGGGTGCGGCCGGCGCCAGCAGCAGCCCGGCGATCCAGGACAGCACGTAGGCAGCGGCCGCGACCGCGGGGGCGTTCGGGTGAGCCACGGCGACGGGGCTGGGGGCGGTGGTGTGCACGGCGGTCCTCCTCGGGGTGGGGTGTCAGTGGTTCCAGACGGCGAGCAGCGCGGCGTTGCCGACGGCGAGCGCGGCGGTGAGGCCGAGGGCGAGGGCGCCCAGCTGGGCGGCGACCCGCACCGGCTGCGGCACGGAGGCGCCGTGCACGAGCAGCACCCAGCCGACCGCGACGGCGCCCGGGACCAGCACGACGGCGGCCAGCCGGCCGGTGCGCGACCGGGCGCCTCGCCGGGCGGCGACGGCGACGACGGCCAGCAGGCCCAGCTCCAGTCCGAAGCGGACGGCGAGGTTGAGGTCCTGCGCTGCGGCGAGCATGCGCAGACGGTGCCGCCGCCGGGCGGTCGGATCGTCGGCGCGTGGGTGGGTCTTCGGCGTCCACCCGTGGGTGGAGACTGGCGCCCGTGCACGGGCAGCGGCGGTGGGTCCTGCCGGTCGGGCTCGCCGTCGTCGCGCTGGTGGTGGTCGCCAACGCCGGCAGCAGCGTCGGGCTCGGGACCTCCGGCGACGCCCTGGTGGTCACGTTGTCGGTGGCGGTCTACGCCGCGGCGGCGCTGGTCTTCCTGCTGTGGTTCGACGCGCCGGTCCGGATCACCGTGGCGCTGCTGCTGGTCATGGCCGTGGCCTCGGCTGCCGCCCGGCACGGCGACCCGACCGGCACCGGCGGCATCGGGCTCTACCTCGGCGTGGCCTACGCACCGCTGCGGCTGCCGCGCCGCCCGGCCGTGGCCGTCGCCGCGGTGAGCGTCCTCCTCTTCGACGTCGTACTCGCGCTGGAGGCGCCCAACGCGGCGGTGTTCATCACCGTGGTGACCGGTGGCGCGGCGCTGTTCTTCCTGTTCGGCCTGCTGCTGCGCGGTGAGCAGGAGCAGCGCGCGCGGGCCGACCGCCTGGTCGAACAGCTGGAACGCAGCCGTGAGGCGGAGAAGGCCTCCGCCGCGCTCGCCGAGCGCGCCCGGATCTCCCGGGAGATGCACGACGTCCTCGCGCACACGCTGTCCGCGCTGGTCCTGCAGCTGGAGGCCCTCGCTGTCCGGGCCGAGCGCGCCGCCGACCCCCTCGCGGGGGGGCTGGCCCGCGCGCACCAGTTGGCGCGCGGCGGGCTGGTCGAGGCCCGGCAGGCGGTCTCCACGCTGCGGGGGGACGTCGTGCCCGGACCCGACGCGCTGCCGGAGCTGCTGGCGCAGCACGAGGCGGCCACCGGGACGCGGTGCACCCTCGACGTCCGCGGCGAGCCGGTGCCACTGGCCTCCGAGGCGTCGCTGGCCGTTTACCGCACCGTGCAGGAGGCGCTGACCAACGCCCGCAAGCACGCGGCCGGCGCTCCGGTGCACGTCCAGCTGGACTGGCGGCCCGACGGCGCGGTGGTCGAGGTCCACGACGGCGGCGGTCACGGGCGGGCCGCCCTGCACGAGACCGGCGGCGGGCACGGCCTGTCCGGCCTGGCCGAGCGTGCGGCCCTGCTGGGCGGGCGGTTGCACGCCGGGCCGGTCGACGACGGGTTCCACGTCCGCCTCGAGGTCCCGGCGTGATCCGCGTCCTGGTCGTCGACGACCAGCGCCTGGTGCGCGAGGGGCTGACGGCGCTGCTCGAGCTGGTCGACGACGTCGAAATCGTCGGCGTCGCCGGGGACGGCGCACAGGCGCTCGACCAGGTCGCCGAACGGCGGCCCGACGTCGTCCTGATGGACCTGCGGATGCCGGTGATGGACGGCGTCGAGGCCACCCGCCGGATCCGCCGGGACCACCCCGACGTCGAGGTCGTGGTGCTGACCACCTACGCCGACGACGACTCCGTCCTGGCCGCCCTGCGCGCCGGTGCCCGCGGCTACCTGACGAAGGACGCCGGGATGGCCGAGATCGCCCGCGCCGTCGCCGCCGCCGACGCCGGGCAGGTGCTGCTCGACCCGCAGGTGCAGGCCCAGGTGCTGCACGGCCTTGCCGGAGACCGCCCGCCGCCGCTCACCGACCGGGAGACCGAGGTGCTCGCGCTCATCGCCGACGGGCTGTCCAACGCCGAGATCGCCACCCGGCTGGTCGTCGCCGAGGCGACGGTCAAGACGCACGTCAACCGGATCTTCGCCAAGACCGCGGCGCGCGACCGCGCCCAGGCGGTCCGATGGGCCTACCAGCACGGGATCGCCCGGCCGTAGCCGGTGGCCCGGAGTTCCGCCGCCATACACGGACGCGAAGGGCAGCGCTGAGCCCTCGAACTCGACGGCGCCCGCGGGAGGACCGTTCTCCCGGCCGGCCGGGAGGACGGCACGCCGCGGAGCCGCTCCGCCGCCCCCCGGTGGGGCGGGTCTGCGGAGCGGGTCAAGACCGGAGGCCGTGCCGTGGCCAGCAGCCAAGACCCCGCGGCCCGCGAACGCCGCTCAGGCGCTGGAGCGCCTGAGCCGGTTGTCCCTGCGGGAGCTGTCGATGACAGCTTGCTGCAGACGGTGGTCGACCTGAGCAAGTCGGTGATGCCCGGCCAGCCGGAGACGTCGGTCCTGCTGCTGGTCGAGGAGCAGCCCACCACGGTGGTGCACACCGGTCAGCGCGCTGTTGACCTCGACGAGACGCAGGACGAATGCGGCCACGGACCCTGCCTGCACACCGCCCGTACCAGCGAGCTGACTGAGATCGCCGACACCCGCACCGAGACCCGGTGGCCGGACTACGTCGGGCGCGCGGCCGAGCGTGGCGACCTCAGCCCCCTGTCGATGCCGCTCATCATCGACGAGGACGAACAGTCACGGGCGCGCTGAACATCCACGCCCGAAGCCCCAGGGCTTCGACGAGGCCAGCCGGGCGGTCGCCACTCGGTTCGGCCCGTACGCGGCGGTCGCTGCCGGCAACCTGTACGCCTACCAGCGAGCGCGGGACCTGGCCGACAACCTGCAGGCCGCACTGGAGTCCCGTGCGGTGATCGATCAGCCCGAAGAGGTACTCATCGAGCGGTACAAGATCACGCCTGACCAGGCTTTCCAGCTGCTTGCCCAGGCGTCGATGAAGACGAATCGGAAGTTGCGGGACATCGCCGACCACCTGGTGCACACCGGCGAGTTCCCCTCCGGTAGGCCCAGGCGGCTGTGTCACCGGCGCCGGGGCGCCCCGGGGCCAGCGCAGCGGCGGCGGTGGGGAGCTGACGGGGCCGTCCGGATCCGCGCCGCCGTCCGGGTCTCAGTGAGGGGTGTGGTCGATACGCGCCCAGACGATCTTGCGGTCCCCGTCGATCGCCCAGCCGTGTGCGTCGCACAGTCGGGCGACCAGGTACAGCCCGAGGCCGCCCCTCGCCGGATCGCGGCCGATGGCAGGGCTGGGCGGCCGGTCAGCCGCGGCGTCGCTGACCTCGAGCAGCCAGGACGTGTCGCTGCCGGTCACGGTGACCTCGACCGGGCTGCGGCCGTGTCGCAGCGCGTTGGAGACCAGCTCCTCGTAGGCCAGCAGCAGGCGTTCGACGGCGCCCTCCTCGGTGCCGGGCGGGCGGGCGCCGTCGTGCAGAGCGGCGGCCAGCCGTCGCCGGTCGGCGGTCAGGTCGGCCGGGCCGGCCGGCACCCAGTGCCCGAGCATGGGATCGCTCCCCGGTTCCGGCCTCGGCTCCTGCCCCCACGCCGGGCTCATGCCAGTGCCTTCGGATCTCCGAAGCGGGATCCGGCGTACGGGCGTTGTCGGCCGTGAGCTCGGGCCCCGTCCGCGTCGGCGCCTCCGGCGCTCACCGGCGGAGGCCGCGTCGGGCGGGGGAGCGGCCGGCGGGCTGCTTACCGGACGTTTCCATGACCTACCTCGATCCCGCGGGGATCGGCATGGGCCGCTGGATGTGCCTCGCGACAGCCCACGTGAGTGGCGTCACCGGCAGGGCGCGAGCGCGGGCCGGGACGGGAACCGGCGGGCGACTGCCTCGGCCACCGTGGCCGGCCGCAACGGTCAACGCCAAACCCGCTGAGAGAACAGGACCGGTCCTGCGCCCGGTCAGGTACCCCCGTCGGCGGCCGGGCACACTCGACCGCCCGGTCAGGCGTGATCGGGCTGGCAGCCGCTCCGCCGGGTACCCGCCCAGATGAGTGCGGGCACCGGTGCCGATGCCGACACCGGTGGCGGCGCTGGACGAGCTACGGGGTCTCAGCCGATCCCTCGGTCTGCGAGGCCGTCGAGGGCCGGGCGTTCGGCAGCTCCCGGTAGGGGGCCATGCTCGGGTGACCCAGGTCCCACAGGCACTCGTTGAGGGCGTGGATGAGGGCGTTGTGCTCGGAGGCTGGCCAGGCGGCGATGCCGGCGAGGTACTCGACGAGCGCGGCACGAGGCCGGTTCCCGCCCAGCTCGGCGTAGCGCCACCACAGGTCGGTGACGGTGAGGGCCCCCAGCCGCCAGGCGATCACGGTCAGCGGGCAGGCGGGCGCAGTGAAGGGAGGCACCGGGAACCTCGAGGTCGTCGGGTCGTCGGGTCGTCGGGTCGTCGGGTCGTCGAGGCACCGAGGGGCGCTGCGCCGGCGGATGGGGGTGAGCCGAGGCCTGCTGTTGGGCTGTGAGTCCTCCGCCCGGCCGCCCGGCCGGGCAGCAGCTCTCGTGGCCAGGTGCGCTCTGCTGCGGCTTGGGACCAGTTGTTCGACGTCTCCATCGGACAGGCTGATCGGGCGGCGCCGGTGCGGACGTTCATGCACCGCGTGCGCGTAGGGTGGAGCGACCAGGCGGTCACACGATCACGGCGAGTTGGCGCCGTTCCGATGGCCGGACCCCGGACGCTGCAGGACTCGGCCCGGTTCTTCGTCCCCGTCGTCCTCTCGTGGACGACCGGTGACGCCATTCCTGGACTGTCGCGAGGTGTCACCCCGCAGTCCGTCGTAGAGCAGAGACCGCCGTGTCCGCGCCTGATCCGGGCGACATCGAACCGCCGCGCGATCCCCGTGCCGCCTTCGCCGAGCTGAGCAAGATCATGCTCGGTGAGCAGCCGCTGTCGGCGACCCTCGAGCGGGTGGCCGAGCTGGCCAAGCAGACCATCCCCGGTGCGGCCGATGTGTCGGTCACCCTCCTGCGAGACGGAGAGGTGGCCAGCGCGGCCTTCACCGGACCGCTGGCCGCCCAGCTCGACGAGCGCCAGTACGAGGCCGGGTTCGGCCCGTGCATGGACGCCGCGACCTCCGGCACGACCATCACCATCGACGACACCGCCCACAGCCCCACCTATCCCGACTTCGCCCGGGCCGCCGCCCGCAAGGGCGTCCGGCACACCATGTCGATCGGGCTGCCCGTGCAGCGCCAGACGATCGGGGCGCTCAACGTCTACGGCGCCGACGACACCCCGTTCGACGAGGCGAAGCAGGAGCTGGCCACCGCGTTCGCCTCCTACGCGGCGGTGGCCGTGGCCAACGCCGGTGTCTACGCCAGCACCGCGACCCTGGCGGCCAACCTGCAGCGCGCCCTGGACTCGCGGGCGGTCATCGACCAGGCGAAGGGCATCCTCATGGCCCGCCACCCCGGCATGTCCGCCGACGCGGCCTTCGATCTCCTGTCGAAGGAGTCCCAGCTGAACAACCGCAAGCTGCGCGACATCGCCGCAGACCTGGTCGACGAGGTCCAGCGCGGCGACAGGGACTGACGTCGGAGCGGCCCCAGCAGCCGTGCAGCAGGTCAGGAGGCGGGCGTGACGATGCCCTCCGACGGGTTGGACGGACAGAGACGACAGCCGTCCGGCCGCGGCTGGTCGGCGGAGTGGATGCGCGCTGCGTCGGTGGCCGCCCAGTCGGCGTGATGCTCGGCCCAGGTGTCCGGGAAGACGTCGCGCAGCCGCGCTCCGGCGGCGTCGGCCGCCAGCCACAGCAGCTCAGCGCCTACCTGCAGGCCATGCGGGGCGCGGAATCTCGGTCGTGCGGAGGACGCCTGTCGCTCGTCCGCAGAGCACGCTCATCGGCGGCTGGTCACACCGTGCGGCCCGGGTGCCGACGCGGCTCGGCGATGACAGGAGGAGTGCAGTGCTCCCGGAGGATCTGCGGGGGGAGGAGCGCGTGGCGGACACCGTTGCCGCTGCCGTGGGGCGCACCGGCGGCGGTGGAGCGGCGCCCGCTGATGACGACGGCGGCAGTTGCCGCTGCGGTCGTGGGCTGGTCCTGCTGGGCGTAGGCGTCTCCGCGCTGGTCGGCCTCGGCGAGGAGGCCGGCCGGACGGTCACCACGTGAGTGCTCGCCCTCGGTGTCTCGGGCCTGCTCACCTGGTGGCGGGGGTGGCGGGCCGTCGGGTTCACCGGCCCCGGACACCGGGACCGCGACGGTGACCCCGGCGGCGGTGACCCGGTCGATCGGGTCGCCGCTACCGGGGCCAGCGCTCGGCACCACCCGCCAGGGGCTATCCGCGGATGCCGACGGCGGGGCCGGTCGCACCCGGGGTGGCCGCCGAGGGGGACGGCGGGCCGCCGGGTGCGGCCGGGGCTCCCGCCGGTGACGGCGGCGGGGGCGGCGGCACCGCCGGGACGGAGCCCGGGTCCGGGCCGCCCAGGTCGAGGCGGAAGGGCGGGTACCGGTCGGTCATCAGCCCGACGTACGCCGCCACCCGCAGCGCCCACCGGTCCATGCCGAGGACGAAGTCGTACAGCGGCCGCGGATAGCGGCCGGTGAACAGCAGCACGACCGCGGCGATGAACACGAGCAGGCCGACCAGGCCGCCGCCGGCGCTCCAGTCGTCCCAGCCGTTGTCCGACGCGCTGCGGGTGGTCAGCCACAGGCCGCCCCCGACGAAGACCGACAGGACCAGGTAGTGCGGGATGGCCAGCAGCCACTTCACCAGGACCAGGCCCCGCGACAGCCGCTCCGGGTGGGGCACGTCCAGGTGGGCGGGGTAGTCCGGCACGTCGGCGAGGGTGAACGGCGGGTAGCGGTCGGTGCCGTTGGCGCCGTAGCCGTAGTAGTGCACCCGCCAGCTCCAGCGCATCACGCCGACGTTGAAGTCGAACAGGGCGCGCGGGTAGCGCGCGGTGATCAGGATCGCGAAGAACGCGATCACGCCGACCACGCAGAAGGCCAGCCACAGGAAGGCCAGCACGACGTAGTGCGGGATGAGCAGCAGCCACTTGACCAGCCACAGCCCCCGGGAGGCATCGGCGTCCTCCGACGCGTCCACGCGGACCGGATAGGTGGTTCGGTTCTCTGTCACGGCTCGTTCCTCTCTCGGCTCCACCACGGGTTCCGCCGTCGTCCGTCAGCCCAGCGCGGCGATGAGGTCGCGGCAGGCCTGCTCGCAGCGGCGGCACGCGTCGGCGCAGATGCGGCAGTGGTCGTGCATGGACGCGTGCTGCGAGCACTCGTCACCGCAGGCCCGGCACGCGGTCGCGCAGGCCTCGAGCACGGCGCGGGTCAGGTCGGCGTCGTAGCCGGTGTGGCGGGACAGCACCCGGCCGGTGGTGGTGCAGACGTCGGCGCAGTCGGTGCAGGTGCGGATGCACTTGGTCAGCTCCGCCACCATGTCCTCGCTGAGGCAGGCGTCGGCGCAGGCGGTACACGCCTCGGCGCACTCGGCGCACGCGTCGATGCAGGCCCGCATCCGCTCCCGGTCGACCCCGCCGAGGTCCTTCGGGTAGGTGTCGAGCATCTGGGCGGTGATGGTCGTGGTCATGGCGGTTCTCCTCAGGGGTAGGGCTGACGGCTGCGGATGTCCGCCGGCGCCGTGCGTCGGCTGCCGCCGGAGTCGCGGATGTGCTCGGCGAGGTGGGCGGCGTCCTCGTGCACGAAGCCGAGCAGGGCCGAGCCGCGGGTGTGCTGCCAGGGCAGGCCCAGGACGTACAGGCCGGGGACGTCGGTGACGCCGCGCCGGTGGACGATCCGTCCGTCGCGGAACGCCTCCGGCACCTGGATCCAGCTGTGGTCGCTGCGGTAGCCGGTCGCCCAGACGACGACGCCGACGTCGAGGGTGCTGCCGTCGGCGAAGCGCACCGTGCGCCCCTCGGCGCCGGTCAGCCGCGGGCGGAACCGGACCCCGGCCTGGTGCAGCCGCTCGCGGCCGGTGCCGATCACGACCTCGCCGCGCGCCTGCATCCGCCGGCCGAGCCGGGACGTGGCGGGAACCCGCATCGCGCCGAGGCGGGTGAGCCACCAGAACAGGTCCCGGCCCAGGATCCGCTGGGGCAGCGCCGGCAGGCTGGTGCCCACCGCGACGTCCACCGGGCGCGCGCCGATCAGTTCCTCGGCGATCTGCAGGCCGGAATTGCCCGCGCCGACGACCAGCACCGGTCCGTCCGGCAGCCCCGCGGGGTGGCGGTAGGCCGCGCTGTGGACCTGGGTCACCGAGGGGTCCAGTCCTGCCGCGAGGGGTGGCACGGCGGGCACCTGGAACGGTCCGGTGGCGACCACCACCTGCGGGGCCCGCCACACGGTGTCGGCGGTCCGGAGCTCGAACCCCTCCGCGGTCCGGTCCAGGCGGAGGACGCGGCTGTCCAGGGCGACCGGGATGTCGAAGGCGGCCACGTAGGCCCGGAGGTAGTCGGCGACCGCGTCCTTGCCCGGGTAGGTGTCGGCGGGCGCGGGGAAGGCCATGCCGGGCAGGGCGTCGAACCGTGCCGGGGTGAACAGGCGCAGCGACTCCCACCGGTCGCGCCAGGACCGGCCCACGTCCCCGGCGGCCTCCAGGACGACGAACCGCAGACCCTGGCGGGCAAGGTGCCACGCCATCGCGAGGCCGGCCTGTCCCGCACCGACGACGACCACGTCCACGAGCCGGTCGGGGGAGGGGTCGTCCCGAGGACCGCGGGTCTGCTGCGTCATGCCGGCCCTCCGCAGGTCAGTGCATGGGAGCGGTCCTCGCGATCTGGGGTCCGCCGCGGCGTCCAGCGGCAGTCTCGGGGTCGGTCGGCAGCCAGGGCATCGGCGGGATGACCGGACCGGAGGGGGATCTTTGACGTAGTCCCGCCGTCGGACCCGTCCGGCCGTCACGCGGGAGGAGGGGACGGCAGGGGTCCGGCCACCGCCCGGACCACCTGGGCGAGTCGGTCGGGGAAGTCGGAGTCCTTCTCCAGACACGCCCGTGCACCCGCGGCGAGGACGGCGGCACTCCGGGTCGACCCGCTGGACACGGCGATCACCGCCCGTCCCCGACGGACGAGTTCCCCGACGACCCGGAGGTCCCGCGGGTCCTCCCGCCGGTCCAGTTCCAGGACGACCAGGTCGGGATCCACCTGGTCGTCCAGCTCGGGCAGCAGGCCCAGCGCGGCGGTGGCGCCGACGACCCGGCCGCCGTCCAGCTCCAACAGCCTGGACAGTGCCCGACGGACGCGGACGTCCCGAGCGGCGATCAGCACCTTCACGCTGCCCCCTGGACCGGAGAGCCTGCAGACGAGCCCACCACTCGCCGGGGCGGCCGTCATCGGCGCGATGTCCTGCCGCGGCAGGGCGGAACGGCCGAGGCCGGTCTAGGCGGACGGGGGTGCGGGTGTCAGGCCGTGCTGGATCGCGTACAGCGCCGCCTGGGTGCGGGACCGCAACCCCAGCTTGTCCAGGATGTTGCTGACGTGGGTGCGGGCGGTGCGCTCGCTGATCGACAGACGGGAGGCGATCTCCCGGTTCGACAGCCCAGCCGCGAGCAGGACGAGGACCTCGTGTTCGCGGGCGGTGAGGGGGTCGCGTGCCGCTCGACCGGGTGTCCGGAAGGCACGGGCGAGCTGGCGGGCGACCGCCGGTCCCAGCGGCATCTCCCCGCGCTGGGCCTGGCGGATGGCGTCGACGACCTGGTCGGCCTCGGCGTCCTTGAGCAGGTACCCCGAGGCGCCGGCCTCCAGGGCGCTGCGGATCCGGTCGACCTCGCTGTAGCTCGTCATGGCCACGACGGCGATCCCGTCGTAGCGCTGGGTGAGCAGCCGCGTGGCGGTGACCCCGTCCGTGCCCGGCATCAGCAGGTCCATGAGCACCACGTGCGGGGCCCTCCCGCCGGCGAGCAGCGCGGCCACCATCTCCAGCGCTGCGTGTCCGTCGGCGGCCTCACCGACGACCTCGATGTCCTCGACGAGCTCGAGGTAGCCGCGCAGTCCGCGCCGCACCACCGCGTGGTCGTCGACGAGGCAGACCCGGATGGGGTCCGCGCCCGCTCCGGGTGCGGTCATCGCCGGCCCTCGTCCGGCGTCCCGGCAGCTGGCGCCATCCGGGTCCTGACGGGGGACAGGGGGATGGTGGCGGAGATCCGGGTGCCTCGTCCGGGACGGGGGTCCACCAGGAGGGAGCCACCCAGCTGTTCCATCCGCTGCGCCATGGTGCGCAGGCCGAGGTGGCCGGGTTGGGAGGTGGACGCGTCGAAGCCGACGCCGTCGTCGGTCACCTCCACCAGCAGCTCGTGCCCGTTGCGCCGGCGACGCAGCCGCACGACCGCACGGTGCGCCGCGGAGTGCTTCGCGACGTTGGCGAGGGCCTCCTGCACCAGCCGGTAGACCTGCTCCTCGACGTCGCCGGACAGGGGGATGCGCCTCGCCGGCAGGCGGACCTCGACGGCGATCTCGCTGCGCGCGCTGATCCCCTCCGCCTGCTTGCGGAGGGCGGCGGCGAGACCCTCCTCCCGCAGTGCCTCCGGGCGCAGCTCGAAGATCAGCGCCCGCATCTCCGCGAGCGCGCCCTGCGTCAGCTGCCGCAGGTTGGCCAGCCGCTCGCCCAACGGGCCGTCGGCGGGCAGGCCGGCGCGTTCGAGCAGCAGCTGTGCCCCCCGGGTCTCCAGCGTCATGGAGAACAGCGCCTGCGACACCGAGTCGTGCAGTTCACGGGCGAGGCGGTGACGGGCCTCGAGCGCGAGTCGCTGCTGCGCCTCGTCGAACAGGCGGGCGTTCTCGATCGCGACACCGGCCTGTGCGGCGAGGGTGACCACCGCGCGCTCGTCGTCGTCGGTGAACGGGGACTCCCCGCGCTTCTCCGTGAGGTAGAGGTTGCCGTAGACCCGGCCGCGCACGGTGATCGGCACGCCCAGGAAGGAGGTCATCGGCGGATGGTGCGGCGGGAAGCCGACCGAGCGGGGGTCGTCCTGGATGCGGGTCAGCCGCATGGGGTGGGCGTCGGAGATCAGGGCGCCGAGGATGCCCCGGCCGATGGGCAGGCGTCCGATCGCGGCGCGCTGCTGCCCGGGGATGCCGTGCGTGATGAAGTCCTCGAGGCGACCGTCGGAGCCGAGCACCCCCACGGCGCCGTACTGCGCGTCGGCCACGTCGCAGGCCAGTTCGACGATCGTGGTCAGCACCGCGGGCAGGGCCAACTCGGAGGCCAGCGTCAGCCCGGCGGCGATGAGCCCCTCGTCGCGGCGGGACGACGCGGCGGCGTCGGCGAGCAGCCGGGCGTTGTCCACGGCCGTGGCGGCCTGGTCGGCGACCGCGGCGAGGAAGCGGAGTCCGTCGCCGTCCGGCGGCGGGCCCGGCCAGAACGTCTTGATGGCACCGACCGGGTGGCCGCGGGCGATCATCGGGACGGAGGCGATGCTGCGCCACGGCAGGTCGCCGTCGAGGTCCTCCATCGTGCGGAGGACGGGTTCGTCGCGGGTGCGGTCCACCACGATCGTGCGCCGGCTGCGCCAGGCCGACACCGCCGGCAGGACCTCGCTGCCGGCTGCCAGAGCTCGCTGGAACCGCGCGGCGTAGTCCGCCGGCAGGCCCGCGGTCCCGGCGACCCGCAGGCGGGTCGGTTCACCGTCGAAGACGATGGCGGCACAGCCGCTCATCCCGGTGGACTCCAGCAAGCAGATGGCGACCGTCTCGAGGGTGGCCTCCAGCGACTCGGCCATCGCCACCCGCGCCGCGACGTGGCTGAGCGAGGCCAGCTCGCGGACCGCGCGCCGCTCCTCGGCGACGTCCCGGAACACCCGCAGGAGCAGGCGTCGCCCCTCGACGTCGACCGGCGTGTCGGAGGAGTCCACCCCCCGTCGTCCGTCGCCGTCGGGAGCCGTCGCGCCGCCGGGGCGGGCGAGCTCCGCGGGCGGCGGCGTCGTCGCACCTCCCGGCGGGTCGGGTCCGGTGCCGGCGAGGGCGCAGCCCGCCGGGTTGACGTGCAGCGTGCGCAGGTCCTCGGTGAGCAGGGCGACCCCGAAGGGGAGGAGGTCGACCGCCCCGACCAGGGCGTCGAACCCGGGCGTCCCCGGCCGGTCACCGGCAGGGGCATCGGCACGGGCATCGGCACGGGCATCGGCACGGGCATCGGCAGCACCCACCACGGCCCCACCACCCAACGGTCGGCTGAGCCGACCGTACTCGGGGCCGCGGTCTCCTGATCGGCGCCGGCGCTGCAGCCTGGGACCGGAGCGGGGTGTGCACCTGCCCGTGCCCCCGGCCCCTCGGGGGCCGGGAGCGGGTGCTGTCGCGGTGCGGGGTGGGCGCCCGACGGGTGGGCACCGGTTCCCACAGCTCCACGCCGTGCCGTGCGCGCGCCGAGCCAGTAGGTTCGGCCGCTCCCGGAGACGCCGGGACCCGGACCGCGAGGAGGGTGGGTGTCGCCTTCCCTGTGCCTGTACACGCCGTCGACGGACCCCTCGGGGATGGGCGCACACGTCCTCGACCTGGTCGCCTCGTTCGCCGGGTCGATGGACGTGTCGCTGATGGGCCGCGCGACGTCCCGGGCCCGGTGGCTGCTCGACCGGGCCACCGCGCTGGGCGCCCGCACGCTGGGCCTGCCGTCCCCCCGCGACCCGGCGTTCGGCCCCACGGTGTCGCGGTTCCTCGCCGCACACCCGGCCGACGTCTTCCACTGCCACGTCGGGACCGGCGCCGAGAACTGGGACGGCGTCCGCCTCGCCCGCGCCGCCGGCTGCCGCGCCGTCGTGCAGACGCAGCACCTGCCCTACCTGCTGTCCTCGCCGCGCAAGCGCCGGGCCTACCACGTGGCCGTCGAGCCGGTCGACCGGCTGATCGCGGTCTCCGAGGCGCTGCGCCGGACCTACGAGCGGATCGGGGTGCCGCCCGAGCGGTTCACCACCGTGCTCAACGGGATCGCTCCCGTCCGGGTGCGGACGCAGCGGCCGTCGGCCCGGGAGGTCCTGGGCCTGGACCCGCGGCAGCCCGTCGTGATGACCGTCGGCCGGCTCACCCACATGAAGGGCCAGTGCCACCTCGTCGACGCCGTCCCCGACCTCGTCGCGCGGTTCCCCGACCTGGCCGTCGTCGTGCTGGGCGACGGCCCGCTGCGCGAGGCCCTGGCCAAGCAGGCCTCCGGGCTGGGTGTCGCCGACGTCGTCCGGTTCGCCGGGCACCGCCCCGATGCCCGGCTGCTGCTGGCGGCGGCCGACGTGTTCGTCCTGCCGTCGCGGCACGAGGGCCTGCCGCTGGTCGTGCTGGAGGCCATGGAGGCCGGGCTGCCCGTCGTCGCCACCCGCGTGATCGGCAGCTCGGAGGCCGTCGACGACGGGGTCACCGGCGTCCTCGTGCCCCCGGCCCGCCCGGCCGCCCTCGGAGCCGCGATCGGGGACCTGCTCGCCGACCCGGGGCTGCGCCGCCGTCAGGGCGCCGCCGGACGGCAGCGCTACCTGACCTGCTTCGGCCGCGAGCGGATGGCCGCCGAGACGCTCGCGGTGTACGAGTCGGCGCTGCGCCCGGCCGGTGGGGGCCGGGAGTGAGGGCGCTGCGGGTCGGCTGCGTCGGCACCGGCTTCATCGCCGGGCTGCACCTGCAGGCGCTGGCCGGCTTCCCCGACGTCGAGGTCGTGGCGGTCGCCGACGTCGATCCGGACCGGGCCGGGCAGACCGCCGCCCGCTACGGGGCGCGGGCCCACGACGACGGGCTCGCCATGCTCGCGACCGAGGACCTCGACGCCGTCTGGCTGTGCGTCCCCCCGTTCGCCCACGGGCCGCTGGAGACGGCGGCGATCGACCGCCGGCTGCCGTTCTTCGTCGAGAAGCCGCTCGCGGCGGACCTCCCGGCCGCCGAGGCGGTGGCCGCGCGACTGGCCGGCAGCGGCCTGGCCACCGCGGCCGGGTACCACTGGCGCCACCTCGACGTCGTGCAGCGGGCCGCCGACCTGCTCGCCGCGGCCCCCGCGCACCTGGTCACCGGCTACTGGTGGGACCGGACGCCGAGGGTGCCGTGGTGGACCCAGCGGGAGCGGTCGGGCGGTCAGGTGGTCGAGCAGACGACGCACCTGTTCGACCTGGCCCGCCACCTGGTCGGCGAGGTCGGAACCGTGGTGGCGGCCGAGCAGGCGGCCGACGGGGGAGCCGGTGACGTCGCCGCCGCGGCCGGCGCCCTCCTGCGCTTCCGCTCCGGGGCCGTGGGCAGCATCTCCTCCGCCCGCGTGCTCGGCTGGCGGCACCGGGTCGCCTTGCACGCCGTGGCCGACGGCCTGGTCGTGGAGGTGTCCGAGCGCGGGCTCACCGACCACGAGCTGCGGATCGTGACGGCGGACGGCGAGGAGGTCGTGCGCTCCGACCAGGACCCGATCGCCGCCGAGGACCGTGAGTTCGTCGACGTCCTCTCGGGCCGGGCGCCCCGGGTCCGCGTGCCCTACGAGGAGGCGCTGCGCAGCCACGCGCTCGCCTGCGCCGCCGACCGGGCCGCGCGCGACGGCGTCCAGGTGGACCTGCCGGCCGGGGACTGAAGAGGTCGGCCGGAGGGAGGCGCGGGGGGTCCGGGGAGTCCCGGAGTGCCGTTGCCGAGGACGCGCGCGGACCCGCTGACGCGGCGGCGCCGGTGCACGCTACGGTAATCCCCATGTTCCTGGTCGGGATTGTGCGGATTGCGCTCGCCGAGCGCCGGCACGTCGACCTGCTGCGGTGCGCGAGCGCGCTCTGTACGGCCTGAACGTCCGTCCAGACCCGCCACCCAGTTCCCGGAGCCCTCAGATGACCCTGCTCGCAGCCGCCACGACCACCATCGCCCCCCTCGTCCAGCACGCCACCGCACCGGCCGGTCTCGACCTCGAGCGCCTCGAGCCGACCATCGGCGCCCGCGTCCACGGCGTCGACCTCAGCCGGGCCACCGACGACCAGGTGCGCGCCATCCGGACCGCCCTCGCCGAGTACAAGGTGCTGTTCTTCTCCGGCCAGCACGACCTGCACCCCGACGGCCAGATCGCGCTGGGCCGCCGCCTCGGTGAGGTCACCGAGTCGCACCCCGTCGTCCCCGGCGTCGACGAGAAGCACCCGGAGATCTACGCGCTCGACAGCTCCACGGGCGGCTTCGCCGACGTCTGGCACACCGACGTCACCTTCGTGCGCCGCCCCCCGCTGGGCTCGGTCCTGCGGGCGGTCGTCCTGCCGCCCACCGGTGGGGACACCCAGTGGGCCGACCTCGAGCTGGCCTACGAGTCGCTCAGCGAGCCGGTGCGGCGCCTGGCCGACCAGCTCGTCGCGGTGCACGACGGCACGCGGGAGTTCGGCTACTACCTCGCGCAGCGCGAGGAGCGGACGAAGTGGGAGGGGGAGCAGTTCCAGGCCCTCGTCCCGATCGAGCACCCGGTCGTGCGGGTGCACCCGGAGACCGGCCGCAAGGGCCTGTTCGTCAACCCCGGCTTCGTGTCGCACCTGAAGGACGTCTCCGACGCCGAGAGCCGCCACCTGCTCGACCTGTTCTACGCGCACATCACCAAGCCGGAGCACATCGTGCGGCACCGGTGGTCGGTCGGCGACGTCGTCATGTGGGACAACCGCTCGACCGTGCACTACGCCAACCGCGACTACGGCGACCAGCGGCGGGTCATGCACCGCATCACGCTCCGGGGTGACCGGCCGATCGGCCCGACTGGCGCCTGACCGGGCACCTGCACGACGCTCGTACCCGAGAACTGACCGCACGGCGAGGCGCAGGTCCCCTCCGAGGGGGCCTGCGCCTCGTCGCACGACCACCCGCCGGGTGAGCACGCACCCGGCGCCACACCGAGAGAAGACCTCATGCTGCGCACCACGATCCGTCCCCGCGCATCCGCGGTGGCCCTGGCCGCCCTCCTCGCCGCGACCGTCACCGGGTGCAGCGCCGAGGAGGACGCCGGCAGTGCCGACGGCATCACCGTCCAGACCGCCCAGTTCAGCTGGACGGCCGCCGGCCTGACCAACTCCATCATCGGCGAGATCGCCTCCGACCACCCGGAGCTGGGTGTGGCGTCGCTGCAGACGACGCAGCTGGACCCGGCCGCGGCCTGGGCGGGTGCCCAGCGCGGTGACATCGACCTGCTGACCGAGGTCGCCCTGCCCAACCAGCAGGAGCTCGCCGACAGCGCGAGCGACGAGGTGGAGATCGTGTCGCAGACCTACGGCGACGCCGCGCAGGGCTGGTTCGTGCCCGCCTACGCCGTCGCGCCGGGCGGCCCGCTGGAGGGGCTGACCAGCGTCACCCAGCTCAACGACTACGCCGACGCGCTGGGCGGGAAGTTCTACGACGCCGACCCCGGCTACATCACCACCGAGCAGAACACCAAGCGGCTGCAGGGTTACGGGATCGACCTGGAGCACGTCGTCGCGAGCGAGGCGGCCGAGCTGGCGCAGCTGGAGAACAGCTACAGCCGTGAGGAGCCGATCGTGCTGTACCTGTACCACCCGCACGCGGTCTTCGCGCAGTACGACATGGTGCAGCTCGAGGAGCCCACGCCCTACACCGAGGGCTGCCTGGCCCCCGAGGGCGACGGCGCCTGCGCCATGCCGTCGTACAGCGCCAACATCGCCGCCAGCACCGAGCTGCAGGACCAGGCCCCCGAGTTCGCCGGCCTGCTGACCGACCTGCGCATCTCCGTCGAGGAGATGGAGCAGATGCAGAAGCAGGTCGACGTCGACGGCGAGGAGGTCACCGACGTCGCCCGGCAGTGGGTCGACGACCACGGCGACCAGATCGACGAGTGGGTCGGCTGACGTGACGCCGCCCGTGCTGAGCGTCTCGGGCCTGACGAAGGTCTTCGGGGCGCGCGAGCAGGAGGCGCTGCGGCTGGCCGGCGAGGGTCTCGGGCGTGACGAGATCCAGCGGCGGACCGGGGCGACCCTCGCTGTCCACGACGTCAGCTTCTCCGTCCTGCGCGGGGAGCTGTTCGTCGTCATGGGCCTGTCGGGGTCGGGCAAGTCCACCCTCGTCCGCCTGCTCAACCGGCTGATCGAGCCCAGCGCCGGCACCGTCGAGGTCGAGGGCCGCGACCTGCGTGCCCTCGACGACGCGCAGCTGCGCACGGTGCGCAACGAGAAGATCAGCATGGTCTTCCAGCACTTCGCGCTGCTCCCGCACCGCACGGTGCGGGAGAACGCCGCCTACGCGCTCAAGGTGCGCGGTGCCCCGGCCGCCCAGCAGCGCGAGCGGGCGGACTGGGCGCTGGAGACGGTGGGGCTGCTCGAGCGGGCCGACGCCCGGCCCGACCAGCTCTCCGGCGGCATGCGCCAGCGCGTGGGCCTGGCCCGCGCGTTGGCCGCCGACTCGGAGGTGCTGCTCATGGACGAGCCGTTCTCCGCGCTGGACCCGCTGATCCGCCGCGACATGCAGGACCTGCTGGAGCGGCTGCAGTCGGAGCTGTCGAAGACCATCGTCTTCATCACCCACGACCTCAACGAGGCCATGCGGCTCGGCGACCGGATCCTCATGCTCAAGGACGGGCGCACGGTCCAGCTGGGCACCGGGCCGGAGATCATCTCCGCGCCCGCCGACGCCTACGTCGCCGACTTCACCTCCGACGTCGACCGCACCCGCGTGCTCACCGCGGGGGACCTGCTGCGCGAGCCGCGGATGACCGCCCGGCTCGGCGAGTCCCCGGGGGAGGTGCTGCGCGCCCTCGGGGCCGCGGAGGCCAACGGCGTGTACGTCCTCGACGACCACCGGCGCATCGCGGGCGTGGCGCGCGACGACCTGCTCGCCCGGGCGCGCCAGGAGGGCCGGACGGCCGTCGGCCCGCGCGAACTGGTCGGCGACTACACCACCACCGCGCCGGACCGCCCGCTGGTCGAGTTCGTCCACCTCGTCGGTCGGCACCCGGTGCCGCTGGGTGTCGTGGACGACGACGGGCGGCTGCTGGGCGTGGTGCCACGGGCGGCGGTGCTCGACGCGCTCGCCGCCGTCCCCGCACGACGGGAGGGCTGATGATCCCGCACATCCCCCTGGGCCGGTGGGTAGCCGACCTCATCGACTGGCTGCTGGCCACGGTGCCGTGGCTGTTCGACGCCGTCTCGACGGTCATGTCGGCCCTCGTCGACGGCCTGACCGACCTGCTGGTCACCCCACCGCCCGTCGTGTGGCTCACCGTCTTCACGCTCGTGGCGCTCGTCGTCCGCGGGTGGGGGCTGGCGGTCTACACGGTGGTGGCGTTCCTGCTCGTGATCTCCCTCGAGCTGTGGACCGAGACGATGCAGACCCTCGCGCTGGTCCTCGTGGCCGCGGTGATCGCCACGGCGATCGGGGTGCCGATCGGGATCCTGGCGGCCCGCAACCGCGCGCTCAGCGTCGCCGTCCGGCCGGTCCTGGACTTCATGCAGACGACGCCGGTGTTCGTGTACCTCATCCCGGCCGTCTTCTTCTTCGGCGTGGGCGTCGTGCCCGGCGTCGTGGCGACCATCCTGTTCGCCATCCCGCCCGGCGTCCGGCTGACCGAGCTGGGCATCCGGCAGGTCGACCGGGAGGTCGTCGAGGCGGCGCACGCCTTCGGCGCCCGGCCCGGTCAGGTCCTGCGGGAGGTCCAGCTGCCGCTCGCGCTGCCGTCGATCATGGCCGGCGTCAACCAGGTGATCATGCTGGCACTGTCGATGGTCGTCACGGCCGGGCTGCTCGGCGCCGCCGGCCTCGGCGCGGTGGTGGTGCGGGCGGTGACCCAGCTCGACGTCGCCTCCGGGTTCGAGGGCGGCCTCGCCGTCGTCCTGCTCGCGATCTTCCTCGACCGGCTCACCGCGGCCTTCGGCCAGCCGACGGCTCTGTCGCGGCTGCTGCGGGCCCGGACCCGCCGGGTCCCCTCCGGCGGCGCGGCCGAGCAGCCGGGCCGGCGGGCGGAGGAGCCGGCGGCGGCCGGCGCGCGCACGGCCGCCTGAGGACGACCGGCGGATCCCGGCCCTCCCGAGGGCCGGGGTCGGCCGGTGTCCGGCCGGTGCCCAGGGGGCGCGCGGGAGCGTGTACAGTCGGTCTCACCGACGCGGGGTGGAGCAGCTCGGTAGCTCGCTGGGCTCATAACCCAGAGGTCACAGGTTCGAATCCTGTCCCCGCTACTGGCATGAGGGCCCCGGAGCACCCGCTCCGGGGCCCTCGTCGTGTGTCCGGAACAGCCCGGGCGCCGCGGCGGTTGGCGCACGGCATGGAACCGACCGTGCACGACGCCCCGGACGCCGAGCGCTACGAGATCCGCGACGGCGACCGCCTGCTGGGCCTGGCCGCCTACCATCGCCACGGCGAGCAGGTGGTCTTCACCCACACCGAGATCGACCCCGGCGCCGAGGGGTCGGGCCTGGGCGGGAAGCTCGTCCGGGCCGCCCTCGACGACGTCCGGGAGAAGGGCGGCCGGGTCGTGGCGCGCTGCTCGTTCGTCCGCGGCTGGATCGAGCGCCACCCGGAGTACGGCGACCTGGTCGACCACAGCTCCTGACACCCGGGGGGCGGCTGTCGCCCGCTCGGGGCGCTGACGACGGGGTGTGTTGCCGGTCACAGGGCGTGGTCTCTAGCGTGGCCTGACCGTTCCCCCGCCCGACCCTGGAGGCCCGCCCGTGACCGTCGCACCCGAGGACGTCGACCTCTCCACCGTCGACCTCTCCGACCGGGACTGGTGGGTCCGCCCGGCGCAGGAGCGGCACGCGGCACTCGACCGGCTGCGCGCCGAGCAGCCCTTCGCCTTCTTCGCCGAGCCCGACCTGCCCGGCATCCCGGCCGGGCCCGGGTACCACGCGGTCACCCGCTACGCCGACCTGGAGGCGATCAGCTCGCAGCCGGCGCTGTTCTGCTCGGGCCAGGGCGCGGTGTCCATGCAGGACGTCCCCGCCGAGCTGCACGAGTTCTACGGCTCGCTGATCAGCATGGACGACCCTCGGCACGCCAAGATCCGCCGCATCGTGTCCAAGACGTTCACCCCGCGGATGCTCGAGCGGACGCTGGACTCCGTCCGCGCCGTGGTCGACGACGTCCTCGCCCGTGCGCGGGCGACGGCGGAGGCGGACGGCGGGGTGATCGACGTGGTCACCGACCTTGCCGCGCCGATCCCGCTGCGGGTCATCTGCGACATGATGGGCGTCCCCGAGGAGGACCGGCCCGGCGTGCTCGCGCGGTCCAACGTCATCCTCTCCGGCGGCGACCCGGACCTCATCGAGGACGACGACCCGCTGACCGCCTTCCTCACCGCCGGCATGGAGATGGCCGCGCTCATGGAGCGGCTGGCCGCCGAGCGGGTCGCCGACCCCCGCGACGACCTCACCACCGCGCTGGTGCGGTCCGAGGTCGACGGCGAGCGGCTCACGCACCAGGAGATCGCGTCGTTCTTCATCCTGCTGCTGGTGGCCGGCAACGAGACCACCCGCAACGCGATCTCCCAGGGCCTGCTGGCGCTGTCGGAGTGGCCGCAGGAGTGGGCGCGGTGGGCCGCCGACCCGTCACTGGACCGCACCGCCGTCGAGGAGGTGGTGCGCTGGGTCAGCCCGGTCACCTGGATGCGCCGCACCGCCACCCGGGACGGCGAGGTCGGCGGGCACCGGTTCACGGCGGGGGAGAAGTTCCTGCTGTTCTACAACGCCGCCAACCGCGACCCGGCCGTCTTCGCCGACCCGCAGCGCTTCGACGTCGGCCGCGACCCCAACCCGCACGTGGGCTTCGGGTCCAAGGGGCCGCACTTCTGCCTGGGCGCCCACCTGGCCCGCCGCGAGCTGCAGGTGACCTTCCGGGCGATCTTCGACCAGCTGCCCGACCTGGAGGTGACCGGCCCGCCCGACCGGCTGCGCTCGTCGTTCGTCAACGGGCTCAAGCACCTCCCGGCGCGGCTGACCGGGCTGCGCTGATGCGGGTCACCGCCGACCGCGAGATCTGCGTGGGCTCGGGGCAGTGCGAGCTGCTCGCGCCGGAGGTGTTCGAGGTCGACGACGACGACGGCGCGGTGCGGGTGCTGCAGGAGGAGCCGGACGACGACTCCGCCGTCCGCGACGCGATCGCGCAGTGCCCGACCGGAGCGCTGTCCGTCGAGGGGTAGGTGGAGGACGCCGGTGATCGAGTTGCGCACGCCGGGGGAGCTGGACGCGATGCGCGCCGCCGGGGCGGTCGTGGCCGACGTGCTGGCCGCCGTCCGTGCCGCCGCCGCACCGGGTGTCCGGCTGACCCGGCTGGACGAGGTCGCGCGCGGTGTGCTCGCCGACGCCGGTGCCGGCTCGCCGTTCCTCGGCTACGCGCCGCTGTCCACCACGCCGCCGTTCCCCGGGGTGGTCTGCCTGTCGGTCAACGACGTCGCGCTGCACGGCATCCCGACGACCCAGGAGCTCGAGGACGGCGACCTGCTGAGCGTCGACGCGGGGGCCACCCTCGACGGCTGGGTGGGCGACTCCGCGACCACCTTCCCGGTGGGCACGCCGCGGCCGGAGGACCTCGAGCTGGTCGCGACCACCGAGCGCGCGCTGGCGGCCGGGATCGCCGCGGCGGTCGTCGGCAACCGGGTCGGCGACGTCTCGGCCGCCATCGGCGCGGTCGGCCGCGCCGGGGGCTGCGGCATCAACACCGACCAGGGCGGGCACGGCGTGGGCCGGTCCATGCACGAGCCGCCGTCCGTGCCGAACGAGGGCCGGCCCGGCCGCGGGCTGCCGCTGCGCCCGGGGCTGGTCATCGCCATCGAGCCGTGGTTCCTCGCCGGCGGGAGCGACGACTACCGGGTGGACGCCGACGGCTGGACGCTGCGCAGCGCCGACGGCAGCCGGGCCGCGCACGTCGAGCACACCGTGGCGGTCACCGACGACGGCCCCCGCATCCTCACCGCACGGAGGTGAGGAAGGACCCCCGTGCCCCCCACCGCTCGCAGGCTCGCGGCGGGCCCCTGCACGGGGGCCGTCAGCCCAGCGCCTGGTCGAGGTCGGCGAGCAGGTCCTCGACGTCCTCGATGCCCACCGAGAGCCGCACCAGGTCGGCCGGCACCTCCAGCGGGGAGCCCGCCGCGCTGGCGTGGGTCATCCGGTGCGGGTGCTCGATCAGCGACTCGACCCCGCCCAGGGACTCGGCCAGCGTGAACAGCCGGGCCCGCTCGCACACCCGCAGCGCCGCCTCCTCGCCGCCGGCCAGCCGGAACGACAGCATCCCGCCGGGGCCGGACATCTGCTTCGCCGCGATGTCGTGCCCGGGGTGGTCGGGCAGGCCCGGGTAGAGGACGCGCGACACGGCGTCGTGGGCGAGCAGGTGCTCGGCGATCCGCCCGGCGTTGTCCTGGTGGCGGTCCATGCGGACGCCGAGGGTCTTGATGCCGCGCAGCACCAGCCAGTCCGACAGGGGACCGGAGACCGCGCCCATCGCGTTCTGGTGGTAGGCCAGCTGCTCGGCGAGCTCCTCGTCGTCCCCGACGACCAGCGCGCCGCCGACGACGTCGGAGTGCCCGCCCAGGTACTTCGTCGTCGAGTGCACGACGACGTCGGCCCCGAGGGTCAGCGGCCGCTGCAGATAGGGCGAGGCGAAGGTGTTGTCGACCACGAGCAGCGCACCGGCGTCGTGCGCGACCTCGGCGACCAGCGCGATGTCGGCGACGTTGAGCAGCGGGTTGGTCGGCGTCTCGCACCAGACCAGCCGCGTCTCCGGACGGATCGCCGCCCGCAGCGCGTCGACGTCGTTGAGGTCGGCCGGCGTGTGCTCCACCCCCCAGCGCGAGGCCACCCGGGAGATGAGCCGGAACGTGCCGCCGTAGGCGTCCCCGCCGAGGACGACGTGGCTGCCCGGCTGGCACACCGTGCGCAGCAGGGTGTCCTCGGCGGCCAGGCCGGAGGCGAACGCCAGCCCGGTCCGGCCCTCCTCGAGGGCGGCCAGCGCCTCCTGCAGCGCCGTCCGGGTGGGGTTGCCGCTGCGCGCGTACTCGTAGCCCCCGCGCAGGCCGCCGACGCCGTCCTGCTTGAAGGTCGTCGCCAGGTGCAGGGGGACGACGACGTCGCCGGTGGCCGGGTCCGGGTCCTGCCCGGCGTGGATGGCGCGGGTGTTGAAGCCGGGGGAGCCGGCCGAGGAGGTCATGCCCCGACGGTAGGGGCCGGTGCCGCGGAGGACGTGCCGGCCAGGTGCCCGAGCACGTCCTGCCGGGTGACCACGCCGGCCGGCTTGCCCTCCTCGTGCACGAGCAGCGCGTCCGCCGTCCCCAGGGCCGCCACCGCGGCGCTGACCGGCTCGCCGGAGCCGATGATCGGCAGCGGCGGGGACATGTGCCGCTCCACCCGGTCGGCGAGGCTGGCCCGCCCGGCGAACAGCGCGTCGAGCAGCGTCTTCTCCTCGACCGACCCGACGACCTCGCCGGCGGTCACCGGCGGCTCGGCGCGCACCACCGGCAGCTGGCTGACGCCGTACTCGCGGAGGATGTCGATGGCGTCGCGCACCGTCTCGTTCGGGTGGGTGTGCACGAGCTCCGGCGTCGCCCCGCCCTTCTGGGCCAGCAGCTCGCCGACGGTGCCCTGCGTGGCCTGCTCGAGGAAGCCGTAGTCGGCCATCCAGTCGTCGTTGTAGATCTTGCCGAGGTAGCCGCGCCCGCCGTCCGGGAGGAGGACGACGACGACGTCGTCCCGCGTCAGGCGCTCGGCGGCGCGCAGCGCGCCGGCCACCGCCATGCCGCACGATCCACCCACCAGCAGCCCCTCCTCGCGGGCCAGCCGCCGGGTCATCGCGAAGGAGTCGCCGTCGCTGACGGCGACGATCTCGTCGGCGATGCTGCGGTCGTAGGCGTCGGGCCAGAAGTCCTCGCCCACGCCCTCCACCAGGTAGGGCCGCCCGGTGCCGCCGGAGTAGACCGAGCCCTGCGGGTCGACGCCGACCACGCGCACCCGCCCGCCGGAGGCCTCCTTGAGGTAGCGGCCGGTGCCGCTGATCGTGCCGCCGGTGCCGACGCCGGTGACGAAGCAGGTCACCCGCCCCTCGGTCTGGGCCCAGATCTCCGGACCGGTGCTCTCGTAGTGCGACCGCGGGTTGGCCGGGTTGGCGTACTGGTCGGGCTTCCACCCGCCGGGCGTCTCGCGGGCCAGCCGGTCGGAGACCGAGTAGTAGGAGCGCGGGTCGGCCGGGTCGACGGCGGTCGGGCAGACGTGCACCTCGGCGCCGTAGGCCTTGAGCACGTCGATCTTCTCCTTGCCCACCTTGTCGGGGCAGACGAAGACGCAGCGGTAGCCGCGCTGCTGGGCGACCAGCGCCAGACCGATGCCGGTGTTGCCGCTGGTCGGCTCCACGATCGTCCCGCCGGGCCGCAGCGCGCCGCTGGCCTCCGCGGCGTCGACCATCCGCACGGCGATGCGGTCCTTCACCGAGCCGCCGGGGTTGAGGTACTCGACCTTGGCCAGCACCAGCGGCGCGTCCGGCCCGAGGTGACGGGTCACGGACGTCAACCGGACCAGCGGGGTGTTCCCCACCAGCTCGATGACGTTCTCGACGTACTGCACGCGACCTCCTCGCCGGGGCCCGGACGGGCGCCTTCGACCTCTCCCATCCCACCACCTCCGATGAGTTCCGGCGGGTCCGGCCGTCCCACCCCGCATGACGACGACGGGCCTGCGGGTCGACGAGGGGTACGCACCGGTGACCGGCGGCGTGCGGGCGTACTGGCGGAGCCTGGGGGAGGGCGGCACCCCGCTGGTGGCGGTGCACGGCGGCTTCGGGGTGGTCGAGGCGTGGGGCGGGGTCCTGGAGCGGCTGGCCGCGCACCGGCGGGTGGTCGCCGTCGAGCCGCAGGGGCACGGCCGCACCGCCGACGTCGACCGGCCCTTCTCCTGGGACGTCCTGGCCGACGACGTGGCCGCCCTCGTGCGGCACCTGGACCTGGGGCCCGTCGACCTGATGGGCTACTCCCTCGGCGGCGGGGTGAGCCTGCGCGCCACGATCCGGCACCCGGAGCTGGTGCGCCGCCTGGTCGTGGTGGCGGCGCCGTGCCGCCGCGAGGGCTGGCTGCCCGACGTCCTGGAGGGGATGGCCGGCGTCAGCAGCGCCGGGTTCGAGTGGATGCGGCAGTCGCCGGTGTACGACGCCTACGCCGCCGTGGCGCCCGACGTCGACGCGTTCCCGGCCCTCATGGACAAGACGGGCGACCTGCTGCGCACCCCCTACGACTGGAGCGACGAGGTGCGCGCGATCACCGCCCCCGTGCTCCTCGCCTACGGCGACTGCGACAGCGTCCCGCCGGCGCACGCCGCGGAGTTCTACGGACTGCTCGGCGGCGGGCTGCGCGACCCCGGCTGGGACGGCGCCGGGCGCCCGGCGTCCCGGCTGGCGGTCCTGCCGGGGCGCACCCACTACGACGTCGCCACCGCTCCGGAGCTGGCGACGGTGGTCGACGGGTTCCTGACCGGGTCCGTCCGCTGAGGGCACGTGTCGCCGCCGGCGGGCACGGGCAGGGCAGCGGGGTGACCGCGAGCCTCCCCACCGTGCCGCTCGACGGCGGCGGCGCCATGCCCCTGCTCGGCTTCGGCACCTGGCAGATGACCGGCGCCGGGTGCTACGACGCCGTCCGGACCGCCCTCGACGCCGGGTACCGGCACCTGGACACCGCGACGATGTACCGCAACGAGGCCGAGGTCGGGCGGGCGCTGCGCGACTCGGGGGTCGACCGCGACGAGGTCTTCGTGACCACCAAGCTGCCGCCCCGTGAGGCCGGCCGGGCCGAGCGGACGCTGACGGCGTCCCTCGACGCGCTCGGCGTCGACGCGGTCGACCTGTGGCTGGTGCACTGGCCGCCCGGGGGTGCCGGGGAGGACCTGTGGCAGCGCTTCGTCGAGGCCCGCGAGGCCGGGCGGGCCCGGGCGGTCGGCGTCAGCAACTACTCGCTGGACCAGGTCGACCGGCTCGCCGAGGCGAGCGGCGTGCGGCCGGCGGTCAACCAGGTCAGCTGGGCGCCGTCGCGCTACGACGCCGCCGTCGAGGCCGGGCACCGGGAGCGCGGCGTCGTCCTGGAGGGCTACAGCCCGTTCACGAACACCGACCTCGCCGACCCGGTGCTGCGCGAGGTCGCCGAGGCCCACGGCGTGACCCCGGCGCAGGTGGTGCTGCGCTGGCACGTCGAGCACGGCGTCGTCGTCATCCCCAAGTCGGCGACCGCGGAGCGGATCCGGGCCAACCTGGCGATCGGGGACCTCTCCCTGTCGGACGACGAGGTGGCGCGGATCGACGGCCTGGCCAGGCGCTGACCGCGGGCGGGCGCGCCTACGGGGCGTCGGGCATCCGCTCGGCCGGGACGTCGGGCCGCGGGGCCACCGGCCGCCGGGGCTCGCCGGCCAGCGCCGCCCGGACGTCGACCAGCGGTGCCACCAGGCCGGTCCTCGGCCGGGTCACCGGCGTGAGGTCGGGCGCGGTGGTGCGGGCGCGCCGCGAGGCGAGCGCGGTCAGCAGGTCCAGCACGGCCAGGGCGGAGGCGCCGACCACGACGGAGCGCAGCCGGCGCTCGCGCTCCCCGCGCCGGTTCTGCAGTGCCGTGCCCAGGACGGTCAGGTCGACGGCGTCGCCGAGGACGCGGGTCCAGGCCCACCCGGGCCGGCCGGCGAGCAGGCCGGCGGCGTGCGCCAGCTCCCGGGCCCCGACGGCGGTGACCACCGGCAGGGCCACGGGGGAGTCGTCGACGCCGGCGAACCGGGCGACGCCCGCCGGGTCCACGAGCATCGAGGTGCCCAGGCCCAGGCTGGCCAGGCCGAGCAGGCGGGCGGTACGGCGGCGGGGCGGGCTCGAGCTCATGGGTCCTCCCGGAGGTCGCTGTCCGGGGCGGCTACCCGGTCGGCCCGGGGCACAACCGGGCGGTGGCGGGGTGTCGCGCGCGGCGACGAGGATGCGGGCATGACCTCTCCCGTCGGTACCCGCACCCTCGGCCGGAACGGCCTCGTCGTCTCCGCGCTCGGCCTCGGCTGCATGGGGATGAGCCAGATGTACGGCACGGCCGACCGCGACGAGTCGGTCGCGACGATCCACCGGGCGCTCGACCTCGGCGTCACCTTCCTCGACACCTCCGACGTCTACGGCGACGGGCACAACGAGGAGCTGGTCGGCGAGGCGATCCGCGGCCGCCGCGACGAGGTGCAGCTGGCGACGAAGTTCTCCCTGTCGCGCAACGACCGCGGCGGCATGGACATCGACGGCCGCCCGGAGAACGTGCGCGCCCGCGCCGAGGCCAGCCTGCGCCGGCTCGGCGTCGACGTGATCGACCTCTACTACCAGCACCGGGTTGACCCCAGGGTGCCGATCGAGGACACCGTCGGCGCGATGGCCGAGCTGGTGCAGCAGGGCAAGGTCCGCCACCTCGGGCTGTCGGAGGCCTCGGCCACCTCGATCCGCCGCGCCGTCGCCGTCCACCCGGTCGCCGCGCTGCAGAGCGAGTGGTCGCTGTGGACCCGCGACCTGGAGGCGGAGGTGCTCGGCGTGGCCCGCGAGCACGGGATCGGCATCGTGCCGTTCAGCCCGCTGGGCCGCGGCTTCCTCACCGGGGCGATCCGCAGCCCGGAGGACTTCGGCGAGGACGACTGGCGCCGCGGCCACCCGCGCTTCACCGGCGAGGCGTTCGCCGCCAACCTGCGGCTGGTCGACGCCGTCCGGGCGATGGCGGAGGAGAAGGGCGTCAGTCCCGGGCAGCTGGCGCTGGCCTGGGTGCTCGCGCAGGGCGACGACGTCGTGCCGATCCCCGGCACCAAGCGGCGCCCATACCTGGAGGAGAACGTCGGCGCGGCGGCCGTGCGGCTCTCCGACGCCGACCTGGCGCGCCTGGGCGAGATCGCCCCGCCGGGGGTCGCGCAGGGCGGCCGGTACGTCGACGCGTCCTACGCCTACGGCGACAGCCCCGAGCGCGCCGCGTGACCGTCTCCACCGGCACCCTGCGCGTGCCCGGCGCGGACGGCGTCGAGGTCGCCGTGCACCGGTGGGGCGCCGCCGGTGACCTGCCGCCCGTGTACCTCCAGCACGGCTTCGTCGCCGACACCCGGCTCAACTGGGTCGGCACCGGGGCGGTCGCGGCCCTGCTGTCGGCCGGGCGGGAGGTCGTCGGCGTCGACGCCCGCGGGCACGGCAGGTCGGACAAGCCGCACGACCCCGCCGCCTACGGGGAGGCCAGGATGTCCGACGACCTGCGGCGGGTGGCCGACGCGCTCGGCCACGACTCCTTCGACCTGGCCGGCTACTCGATGGGGGCGACGGTCGCCATGCTGACCGCGGCCACCGACGCGAGGGTGCGCCGGCTGGTGGTCTGCGGTGCCGGCGCCGCGTTCGTCGAGCCCGGTGGCCTCGAGCGCCGCTCGGTCCTCATGGCCGGGCTGGCCGCCGCGCTGGAGGCCGCCGACGTCGCCGACGTGCGGGATCCCGCCACCGTCTTCCACCGCCGGCTGGCCGACGCCCTCAACGCCGACCGGCGCGCCCTGGCTGCGCACGCCCGGGCGGTGCACGTCCACGGCGCGGACCTGGCCGCCATCACCGCCCCCACGCTCGTCCTCGCCGGCGACGCCGACCCGCTGGCCGTCCGTCCCGAGGTGCTCGCCGCGGCCATCCCCGGTGCCCGGGTGACCGTCGTCCCCGGCGACCACTCGACCGCGCTGCGGGCGCCGGCCTTCGCCGCGGCGCTGGTCGGCTTCCTGGGGGAGGCGTCGTGACCGAGCTCGCGAGGTCACCCATGAGCACGGCACCGGCGGGCACGTGACCGACGCGACCTGCGGCGTCGCGCACGGGGCGCCGGCGGAGGCGCCCACCGGCCGGGTGCTGGTCGCCGTCTTCGCCTCGCCGGTGGCCGAGGTGCTGCAGCGCTGGGCACCGGAGCTCGGCTTCCGCACGGTGCTGCTCGACCCCGATCCGTCCCGCGGGGCCGGCGTCGTCGCTCTCGACGACCTGACCGAGGACCTCTCCGACGCCGACGTCGTCGTCACCGACCACCACCGCCCCGAGCTCGGCGAGGTGCTGCGCGACGCGCTGGCCCGCCGGGTGCGCTGGGTGGGCGTGATGGGCAACCCCCGGCACGAGGGCCCGCACGTGGCCGCACTGGCCGCGCTCGGCGTCCCGCCCGAGGAGGTCGCGCGGGTGCACCGGCCGATCGGGCTGGACATCGGTTCCCGCGCGCCGGCCGAGATCGCGCTGAGCACCCTGGCCGGGCTCCTCGCCGACCGCAACGGCCGCAGCGGCGGCTTCGCCCACCACCCCCGGTGACCGACGTCCTGCTCGGCGCGGACCTCGGGACCAGTGGGCTCAAGCTGGTCGCGCTCGACGCCGGCGGCGCGACCGTCGCGGAGGCGGAGGCCGGCTACGCGGTCGACCGGCCGCACCCCGGCTGGGCGGAGACCGCCGTCGGCACGTGGCGCGCGGCTCTGGACGCCGCGCTCGAGCAGGTGGCACCGGCCCTGCGCGGCGCCACCGTCCGCGGGCTGGGGCTGTCCGGGCAGATGCACGGCGCCGTGCTGGTCGACGACGCCGGGACGGCGCTCGCCCCGGCGCTGCTGTGGCCCGACCAGCGGGCCGCTGCCGAGCTGCAGCGGTGGCGGGAGCTCCCCGCGGCCGACTGCGCCGCGCTGGCCAACCCGCTGGTGCCCGGCATGACCGGGCCGCTGCTGGCCTGGCTGGGCGCGCGCCGGCCCGAGCTGCTGGCGCGGGCCGGCGGCGTGCTGCTCCCCAAGGACGCGCTGCGCGCCATGCTCCTGCCCGGGGCCGACTGGCGCCGCACCGACCGCAGCGACGCCTCGGCGACCCTGCTCTGGGACGTCCCCGGCGACCGCTGGTCGACGGCGGCCACGGCGGCCGCCGGGATCGACCCGGGCCTGCTGCCCGCCGTCGTCCCCGGGACGACCGTGGCCGGCGCCGCCGACCTGCCCGCCGCCGACCTGCCCGGCGCCGAGGTGCCGGTCGTCGTCGGCGGCGCGGACACCCCGCTGGCCCTGCTGGCGGCCGGCACGCGGACCGGCGTCCAGGTCAACCTCGGCACCGGTGCGCAGCTGCTCCGGCCCGGGTGGCGGCCCGCACCGGCCACGGACCCGGTCGTGCACTCCTACGCCGACACCGGACAGGGCTGGTACGGCATGGCCGCGCTGCAGAACGCCGGCCTGGCCTGGTCGTGGGTGGGCCGGGTCCTGGGCCTCGGGGACGCCGAGCTGTTCGAGGTCGCGGCGGGCGTGCCGGCCGGGGCCGGGGGCGTCGTCTTCCGGCCGTTCCTGACCGGCGAGCGTGGCGGGGTGGCCGGCCCGGACGCGCGGGGGAGCTGGTCGGGGCTGACCGTGGGCACCACGCGCGCCGACCTCGCCCGCGCCGCGGTGGAGGGTGTCGTGTTCGCCGTCGCCGCGGCGGCGGACCTGCTCGGCGGCGGCGGTCCCGTCGTCCTCACCGGCGGGGGCGGGCGCTCGACCGTCGTCCAGCAGCTCCTCGCCGACGTCCTCGGCGTCCCGGTGCGGTACCTGCCGCTGCGCAGCGCCTCGGCCGTCGGCGCCGCCCTGCTCGCCGCGCGCGGCACCGGGACGGCCGTGGCGGTCCGGCAGGAGCCCGGCCGGGTGGTGGAGCCCCGCACCGACCCGGGGCTGCAGGAGGCGGCCAGCCGCTGGCGCGAGGCCTGAACCCGCCAGGCGGTGGGTTTAGGTGGGGCGGGGCCTGCGGCGGACGACGCCGACCAGCCACTGCCGCAGCCGGTACCGGACCGGCGTGGCGGCCAGGCCCCCGACGACCACCAGGGCCAGGACCCGGACCGCCACCCCCCGAGGCGCGGACGGCACGGTGGAGCCGTACAGCCACGAACTGCCCAGTCCGGTGACGAGCGCGGTGGCCAGCCCGGCCGCCGCCGCCAGGAGCGTCCGCCCCACGGCGGTTGGTGTCCCCACCGCCAGGAGTCCTGCGGCGAGCAGGGCGAGGGCCACCAGTTGGACGTCCATGAGCGGGGCCAGGTCGGTGGGTGGGTCGGGCCGCCGAGGTAGCCCGGATCCCCGAGGTACTCGGGCAGGGGATCCGCGACGAGCACCAGGCTCGCTGGCACCGCCACGAGACCGCCCGCCACACCCGTGACCAGGGCGACCGGCCTGCACCGCGGCCGTCCCCGCGGATCGCGTTCAGCATGACCTCGGGAGGGGCGTCCTCCCAGGGCCCGTGACGCCGTGGTGACGCCGTGGTGACACCGGTCGGCCGCCCGTGCCGCCGAGCGTGTGGAACGGCGGTGGTCCGGGGACCGTTGACCCAGCAGCGGGGCCCGGCGAGGGCTCCGGCGAGAGGAGGAACGCGACATGGCGTCGGTGTTCGACAAGGTGGCCCAGTTCGCCCGCAGTCCCAAGGGCCAGCAGGCGCTCCGCCAGGTGACCACCCGGGCCCAGCAGCTGGCGAAGGACCCGAAGACGAGGGCGCGGATCGACGACGCGCGCCGCCGGTTCTCCGGTGGGCGCGGCACGGGCGGCACCGGGGGCACGACCCCGACGGTCTGAACCCACCCGCACACGACGGCGGCCCCTCCCCGGGATCCCGGGGAGGGGCCGTCGTCGTCAGGGGCCGTCGGCGTCAGGCGCTTCCGTCGCCGTCCGCCGCCTGGGTGTCGTCAGCCGCCCGGGCCACCGGCTGGGACGGCCGCAGGTGGGCCAGCGCGGCGTCGTGCAGCAGGCCGTTGGTGGCCAGCGCGCTGCCGCCGGCCGGCCCGGCCGCACCGGACAGGTCGGTGAACCGGCCGCCGGCCTCGCGGACGATGACGTCGAGCGCGGCGAGGTCCCACAGGGACACCTCGGGCTCGCAGGCGACGTCGACCGCGCCCTCGGCCAGCAGCACGTAGCTCCAGAAGTCGCCGTAGCCGCGCGTCCGCCACACCGACCGGGTGAGGTCGAGGAAGCCGTCGAGCAGGTCGCGCTCCTCCCAGCCGGAGAGGCTGGAGAACGACAGGCTCGCGTCGCCGAGGTCGGAGACGCCCGACACCCGGCAGCGGGTGGCCGACTCCAGCCGCCGGCCGGTCCACGCACCGACGTCCTTGGCCGCCCACCAGCGGCGGTTGAGGGCGGGCGCCGAGACCAGCCCGACGACCGCCTCGTCGCCGTCGAACAGCGCGATGAGCGTCGCCCACACGGGCACCCCGCGGACGAAGTTCTTCGTCCCGTCGATGGGGTCGAGGACCCAGCGCCGCGGGCCGTGCCCGGTGACGCCGAACTCCTCGCCCAGGACGGCGTCGCGGGTGCGGGCCCGCGCGAGGGTGGTGCGCAGCTGTTCCTCGACGGCGCGGTCGGCGTCGGTGACCGGCGTGAGGTCCGGCTTGGTCTCGACCGTGAGGTCGAGCGCCCGGAACCGCTCCATGCTGATCGAGTCCGCCTGGTCGGCGAGGACGTGCGCCAGGTGCATGTCCCCCGTGAAGTCCCGGCCCGGTGTCATGGGCACCGAACCTAGCGGGCGGTCAGTCGAAGACCGCCGCACTGACCCCGCTGGGACCCTCGTACTCCCGGTCGTCGATCTTCTCCAGCGCGTCCAGCACGTCCTTGCCGCCGCCCTTGGCGTGCTCGAGGATCTGCTGCTTGCTGGCCGGGTAGTCCATGCCCTTGAGGGCCTTCTGGATGTCGATGGGGCTCACCATGCCGGTCGGCCTACCCCCGCCCACGTGGCTCGATGCGCGGATACCGTCGCGGGCGTGGAGGCGGCGAGGATCGCGGGGCTGCTGGCCGACCCCGCCCGGCTGAGGGTGGTGGCGGCCCTGGCGCTCGGCGCCGGGACGATCGAGGAGGTCGCCGACGCCTCCGGGCTGGCGCTCAAGGACGTCGCACTGGCCGCCCGCCGGCTCGCCCGCGGCGGGCTGGTGCGCCGCGACGGGCACACCCTCGAGCTGCTGACCGACCGCTTCGGCGCCGCGGCGCGGGCCGCCGCCGAGGCCGCGCCGGCGCCCGAGCCGCTGTCGGAGGACCCCGCGGAGTCCAGCGTCCTGGCCGCGTTCGTCCGCGACGGCCGGCTGGTGTCCATCCCGGCCCAGCAGAGCAAGCGCCGGGTCGTGCTCGAGCACCTGGTGCGGGTCTTCGACGTCGGCGTCCGCTACCCCGAGCGCGAGGTCAACGCGCTGCTGGCCGTCTGGCACCCCGACACCGCGGCGCTGCGCCGCTACCTGGTCGACGAGGGCCTGCTCTCCCGCGCGGCCGGGCTGTACTGGCGCTCCGGCGGCTGGGTCGACGTCTGAGGACCCCGTCCGGGGGCGGCTCGGGCCACACGGCTCCGGTCGGGCACGCGACCTGCCGATGAGGGGTCGTGGTGGAACTCCTCATCCCGCTGGCAGGGGTCGTCGTCGGCGTGCTCGCCGCCACCTGGCGGGCGCGGGCGGCGCGGCGCCGCCGGGCGAGCGTGCAGGTGGGTGCGGCGACCCGGTGCCGGGCGCGGCTGGAGGTCGACGGCGGCCCGCTCGCACGCGGCCGGTTGACGATGTCACCGCACGTGCTCGTCTGGCACGGCCGGGGCTCCGGGCCGGTCGACCTCGCCGGCGCCCGGGTGCTGTCCGCCGTCGTGGAGCCGAGGCAGCGCCAGGCCCGGGCGGACGACGCCGCCCTGCAGCTGCTGCTCCCGTCGGACAGCCGTGCCCGGCTCCTGCTGCACCACGACGACGCCGGACTGGTGGTGCAGCTGCTGCAGCGGGGTGTCGCGCGGCAGGCCCCCGACGCCGCGGTTCCGCCGCGGTCCCCTCGCCGGGTCCGCGTGTGGCCGAGGCTCGGCCTGGGGCTGGCCGCGCTCTGGGTGGCCGGCTGGGCCTGGCTGGTGCTGACCGGGTACACCGCCGAGGCGACCGTTGTGTCGAACGACCGGGAGGGCGGCTGCGGGGTGACCTGGGTGGGTCACGACGGGCACCGCCACCACGCGGAGGTCGACTGCGGGGACCCAGAGGTCGGCGACTCCCCGGTTCGTCTGGGCGCTCGGGCCCCCGTTCGGCGGACAGGCGGTGGACCCGGACCGGACCGTGGGTTCGGTGCTCCTCCTCGGCGCGCTGGTCGCCGTCCCCGCGGGCGTGGCGGTGGTCGCCGACCGGCGCCGGCGGTCGGCCCCGGAGGCGGCCCGGGTCCCGGCGCCGCCCCCTGCGGACCTGCCGGAGCTCACGACGGAGGACGTGGTGACCCACGCGCACGAGTCGCCGGTCCGCCACCTCGACCGCCTCGCGCCGTACGCCGCACGGCAGCTACCGCAGGACGGGTGGTCCGCCACCGGCCGGCGAGGTGCCGGCAGCAGGTCCGTGGTCCGGGCCGTGGCCCGAGCCCTCCGCGGTCCGGCGGTGGCGTTGGCCGTCGTGGCGGTCCTCGTCGGGGGCTGGTCCTCCTGGACACGGTCCGCCTCGTGGACCTCACGGTGGAGAACGCCGGCCGCGACGGCTGAGGTCGAGGGGCGGGTCCCCGTGTCCCCGCGGCCTCCCGTGCCATGCCGACTCGACGGCGCACCCCCCTGCGTGGGCAGTCGTGCTCTGCCCACACCTGTGGGCAGAGCACGACTCCTCGCGGGACACGCGCCGGCCTGCGGGGTCACACTCCGGACGTGTCCGACGCCGGTGGGCGGCCGGCCTGGGAGGCGCTCGTCCGCCCGACCCCGTCCGACGAGCCGCGCTGCGGGTGCTGCCCGCTGCTGCGCTCCCCGGAGGTCGACGAGCGCGAGTCCGGAGCGGCCCGAGGGCCCTGCCCCGACGTCCACCGGGTCCGGCTGGACGGGGCGACGGGCGTCTGCGTGGGGGTCGACGACCCGGAGTCGCTCGGACCTGGCCCGGACGTGCGGATCGAGGCGGCGGACGAGCCGATCGCCGACGTCCTGTTCCGGGACCGGCCGCGCTAACCGAGCCGCACGGTCCCGTCGGCGTCGACCGACCAGCCGGGGTTGTGCGCGACCTCCCAGACGACGCCGTTCGGGTCGCGCACCAGCGCGTGGAACACCCCGCCGAAGGCACCCTCCTCGGGCGCGGTGAGGACCGTGCCGCCGGCGGCGGTCATCGCGTCGACCAGCGTCCGGACGGCGTCGCGGTCACCGACGTCGTGGGCCAGCGTCACGCCGGAGACCGCCGGCCGCGCCGGGCCGCTGCCGAGGTCCTGCGCGAACTTGCCCGCCTCGAAGAAGGCGAGCACCGTGCCGGGCGCGATCTGGAAGAAGACGATCTCGCCGGGGACGTCGAGCAGCGGCGTCCAGCCCAGCCCCTCGACGTAGAACCGCCGCGCCGCGTCGAGGTCGGCCGTCGCGAGCGTCACGACGTGCACCTGCTGTTCCACGGAGACCTCCTCGTTCAATAGCCGGGGCCGAGCTGGCCGACGGCGTCGAGCAGCCGCCGCACGCTGGCCAGCCGCTCGGCTCGACCCGGCGGCCCGGCTGCCGCCCAGGCGTCGAGCGCGCAGTCGGGGTCCTGCGCGGAGTGCCCGCAGCCGGGCGGGCAGTCGACGGCGGCCTCGGCGAGGTCCTCGAAGGCGCCGACGACGTCGTCGGCGGTCACGTGCGCCAGCCCGAGCGAGCGGATGCCCGGGGTGTCGACGATCGTGCCGCCGCCGGGCAGGTCGAACAGCACCGCCGACGACGACGTGTGCCGGCCCTTGCCCACCTTGCTCACGTCGCCGATGGCCCGGTCGGCCTCGGGCACCAGCCGGTTGACCAGCGTCGACTTGCCCACCCCGGACTGCCCGACGAAGACGCTGGTGCGCCCGGCGAGGCGCTCGAGCAGCGGGTCCAGCGGCGTCTCGCGCGACATCGGGACCGCGTCGACCCCGAGGCCGGCGTAGCGGTCGAGCAGCGGCTGGGCGCTGGCCAGGTCCGTCTTGGTCAGGCAGAACAGCGGCTCGAGCCCACCGGCGTAGGCCGCGACCAGGCAGCGGTCCAGGAAGCCCAGCGCCGGGTCGGGGTCGGCCACCGACGTGACGACGACGAGCTGCTCGGCGTTGGCCACGACCACCCGCTCGGTGGGGTCGGTGTCGTCGGCGGTGCGGCGCAGCGACGTCGTCCGGTCCTCGATGACGACGATGCGGGCCAGGGTGTCGGGCCGGCCGGTGGTGTCGCCGACCAGCCGCACCCGGTCGCCGACGACGACGCCGTGCCGGCCGAGCTCGCGGGCGCGCATCGCGGTGACCTCGTGCGGGCCGCCGTCGGGCGCCTCGACGCGCACGGTCATCCGCCCGCGGTCGACCGCGACCACCAGCCCCGGGACGGCGTCGGCGTGCGCGGGGCGGGTGCGGGTGCGCGGCCGCGACCCGCGCCGGTTGGGCCGGACCCGGACGTCGTCCTCGTCCGACCGGCTGTCGTGCCGGCGGCTCAGGAGCCCACCCCGGCGGTCGCGCCGAGCATCCCGGCCCAGCGCTCGCGGAAGTCCGGCAGCGTCTTGGTCACCGCCTCCGGCCCCGACACCCGGACGCCGTCGACGGCCAGGCCGAGGACGGCGGCGGCGTGCACCATGCGGTGGTCGCCGTAGGAGTCCACCAGCGCCGGACGCCCCGGCCCGGGGGTGACCACCAGACCGTCGGGCAGCTGCTCGACCCGCGCGCCGACGGCGCTGAGCACCTCGTCGAGGGCCTGCAGCCGGTCGGTCTCGTGCCCGCGCAGGTGACCGATGCCGGTCAGCCGGGACGGGCCGTCGGCCAGCGCGCACAGCGCCGCGAGCACCGGCGTCAGCTCACCCACCTCGCCGAGGTCGGCGACCAGCGGGGCGATCCGGCCGGTGCCGGTGACCCGCAGCCCGTCCGGCGTCCGCTCGACCTCGGCGCCCATCAGCGGCAGCAGCCGCTCCAGCTGTGCCCCGGGTTGGGTGGTGAGCCGCGGCCAGTCGGGGACGGTGACCCGCCCGCCGGTGACCAGCGCGGCGGCGAGGAACGGCGCGGCGTTGGACAGGTCGGGCTCGACCACCCGGTTCAGTGGTGCGACGCGTCCGGGCGCGACCCGCCACCCGCGCTCGGTGGCGTCCACGTCCACCCCGTGCTCGCGCAGCGCGACGACGGTCATCTCCACGTGCGGCATCGACGGCACCCCGCCGGCCAGGGCGAGGTCGATCCCGTCGCCGAAGCGGGCGGCGGCCAGCAGCAGCCCGGAGACGATCTGCGAGGACTCGCTCGCGTCGACGGTCACCGCCCCGCCGCGGACGGCGCCGGTGCCGTGCACGGTGAACGGCGCCCGGCCGCGCCCGCCGTCGTCGACCCGGACGCCGAGGTCGCGCAGCGCCGCGATCAGCCCCGCGTTGGGCCGCTCGCGCAGCCGCGGGTCGCCATCGAACCGGACCGGGCCGTCGGCCAGCGCGGCGACCGGCGGCAGGAACCGCAGCACGGTGCCGGCCAGCCCGGCGTCGACCTCGGCCGGCCCGCGCAGCTCCGCGGGGGTGACCAGCCAGTCGTCCCCGTCGTCGGCGATGCCGACGCCGAGCGCCCGCAGACCGGCGGCCATCAGGTCGGTGTCGCGGGCCCGCAGCGGCCGCACGACCCGGCCGGGCCCGTCGGCCAGCGCGGCCAGCACCAGCGCCCGGGCGGTGATCGACTTCGACCCGGGCAGGGGGACGACGGCGTCGACGGGCGCCGGGCGGTGCGGCGTCGTCCAGACCTGGGTCACGGGTCCATCCTGCCCGGCCCGCGACACCGCACCGCCCACCGCTCAGCCGCCGAGCGGGCGGTCGGCCTTCTTCACCGGGACCGTGCGCACCAGGCGGCGGTTGGCGAACTCGAACATCGCCAGCTCGGAGAGCTCGCGGCCGTAGCCCGACCGCTTGACGCCGCCGAAGGGCAGCTCGGGGGAGGAGCCGGTCGGCTGGTTGATCCACACCATGCCGGCCTCGAGCCGCTCGGCCACCGCCCGCGCGCGGTCGAGGTCGCTGCTCATGACGGTGGCGCCCAGGCCGAAGTCGCTGTCGTTGGCCAGCGCGACCGCCTCGTCGGCGTCCTTCACCTTGTAGACGACGGCCGCGGGGCCGAACAGCTCCTCGCGGAAGGCCCGCATCTCCGGGGTGACGTCGGTGAGGATGGTGGCCTCGACGAACGCGCCCGGGTGCTCGGGCCGCTTCCCGCCGGCGACCACGGTGGCGCCCTTGTCGATCGCGTCCTGGATCTGCGCGTGCAGGTCCTGCGCGGCGCGCTCGCTGGACAGCGGGGCCAGCGACGTCGAGGGGTCGGCCGGGTCACCGGGGGAGAAGGTGCCGAAGGCCTGCTTGAGGCCCTCGACGAAGGGCTCGTAGAGCTCCTCGGTGACGATCAGCCGCTTGGAGGCGGTGCAGGCCTGGCCGGTGTTCTGCATCCGGCCCATGGTCGCGGCCTTGACCGTGGCGCCGAGGTCGTCGGCGTCGAGCACGATGAACGGGTCGCTGCCGCCGAGCTCGAGCACCGACTTCTTCAGGTACTTGCCCGCCAGCGCCCCGACGGCGCTGCCGGCCCGCTCGCTGCCGGTGAGTGTCACGCCCTGGATGCGGGGGTCGGCGATGACCTGCTCGACGTCGGCGATGCGCAGGAAGGTGTTGGTGAAGACGCCCTCGGGGGCGCCGGCGTCGGTGAACAGCTGCTCGATGGCCACCGCGCACTGCGGGGTGATCTCGGCGTGCTTGAGGATGACGGTGTTGCCCAGCACCAGGTTCGGGCCGGCCACGCGGACCACCTGGTAGAAGGGGTAGTTCCACGGCTCGATGGCCAGCAGGACGCCGATCGGCTGGGTCTCCACGACCGCCTCGCCCTTGCCCATCAGCGGCGTGATCTGCGTGGGCCGGAGGAAGCCGGGGCCGTTGTCGGCGTAGTACTTGAGGATCATCGAGCACAGGAAGAGCTCGCCGGTGGCCTCCTCGTGCCGCTTGCCCATCTCGGTGGTGATGAGCCGGGCGAGGTCGTCGCGGCGCTCGTCCATGAGCTCGGCGGCCCGGCGGACGACGGCGGCGCGGTCCTCGACCGACCGCTGCCGCCACTCCTGGTAGGCCGCGTGCGCCCGGCCGACGATCCCGTCGATCTCCTCGGTCGGAGTGAAGTCGAACTCCTCCTCCGTCTCGCCGGTGAAGGGGTTGACCGTCGCGTAGCGGCGCTCGGCCGAGTCGCTGGCGGTCTTCGGCTGCTCGTGCGGGGGGTTCTGGGTAGCGGTCACGGGTCGATCCTCGCTCCTGGACGGCCCCCGTGCAGGGTCCCGCCGCGAGCCTGCGAGGAGTGGGGGGCGCGGGGGCCCTTCCCCGGTCGCGTGTCGGTGGGCGCCCCTAGAGTCGGACGGGGGCCGTACCGGGCGCCCCGTCCGGACCGACCCCGTCGACGCCGACCAGCCGGGAGGACCAGCCATGTGCGGTCGCTACGCCGCCACCCGCCGTCCCGAGGACCTCGTGGTCGAGTTCGAGGCGGTGCCCGCCGAGGGGCAGTCGCCGCTGCCGGCCGACTACAACGTCGCCCCCACCAAGGACGTCTACGTGGTGCGGACCAAGCGGGAGCGCGACCCCGAGGGCAGCCCCACCGGCGCCGGGCACCGCGAGCTGCGCAGCGTCCGCTGGGGGCTGGTGCCCTCGTGGGCGAAGGACGTCTCGGTGGGCAACCGGCTGCTCAACGCCCGCGTCGAGTCGCTCACCGAGAAGCCCGCCTTCCGCTCGGCCGCCCGGTCGCGGCGCTGCCTGGTCCCGGCCGACGGCTGGTACGAGTGGCAGAAGAGGCTCGACGCGCCGGACAAGCAGCCGTTCTTCATCACCCCCGCCGACGGGTCGGTGCTGGCCATGGCCGGCCTCTACGAGGTCTGGGGCAAGGGGGAGGACCGGCTCTACACCTGCACCGTGGTCACCGCCCCGGCCACCGGTGCGCTCACCGAGATCCACGACCGGATGCCGCTGGTGCTGCCGCGCGAGCGGTGGGCCGACTGGCTCGACCCGGCCCGCGACGACGTCGAGACGCTGGCCGAGCCGACCCCGCCGGAGCTGGTCGAGTCCCTCGAGCTGCGCCCGGTGGGCACCGCGGTCAACAACGTCCGCAACAACGGCGCCGAGCTGCTGACCCGCGTGGAGGGCACCAGCGCCCCCGCCGACCAGCCGGCGCTCTTCTGAGGAGCGTCCCCTGAGCGAACGCGCGAGGGCCGCGGAGACCACCGGGCCCGCCACCGGGGCCGCGCTGCCCGGCTGGGTGGCCGCCGGCGTCACGTTCCTGGCCTCCGGTGCGGTGCTGGTGCTCGAGATCGTCGGGCTGCGGCTGATCGCGCCCTACGTCGGCATCACCCTGCAGACCAACACCGCCGTCATCGGGTTGACGCTGGCCGCCATCGCCACCGGCGCGTGGGCCGGCGGCGCTACCGCCGACCGCCGCGACCCGCGGCAGCTGATCGCGCCGCTGCTGGTGGCCGGCGGCGCGCTGGTGGTCGCCGTCCTGCCGCTGGTGCGCTTCGCCGGGTCGCTGCTCACCGGCGCCGACGCCGGCAGCGTGCTGCTGCTGGCCGCCGTCGCGATCGTGGTGCCGGCGTCGCTGCTCTCGGCGGTGCCGCCGATGGTGGTCAAGCTGCAGCTGGCCAGCCTGGCCGAGACCGGCTCGGTGGTCGGGCGGCTGTCGGGCATCGGGACCCTCGGCGGGATCGCGGCCACCTTCGTCACCGGGTTCCTGCTCATCGCCGTCTTCCCGAGCAGCGGCATCCTCGTGGGCACCGGGCTGGTCACCGCCGTCGCGGGGGTCGCCGTCTTCGTCCTGCTGCGCCGCCGGGCGTCGGGGTCGGCCGGCCGACTGCCGGCGGCGCTGCTGCTGCTCGCCGTGGGCGGGACGCTGCTGGCGGCGGTGGCCCCGACGCCGTGCGAGGAGGAGACGGCCTACCACTGCGCCCGCGTCGTGGCCGATCCCGAGCGCGCGACCGGACGGGTGCTGCTGCTCGACACGCTGCGGCACAGCTACGTCGACCTCGCCGACCCCACGCACCTGGAGTTCGAGTACGTGCAGGCCGTCGCCGCCGTCACCGACGCGACGGCCCCGGCCGGGGAGCCGCTGTCGGCGCTGCACCTGGGCGGGGGCGGGCTCACCGTGCCGCGCTACCTCGCCGCGGTCCGGCCCGGCACGCAGAGCCGGGTGCTGGAGGTCGACCCCGGCGTGGTCGGGATCGACCGCGCGCAGCTGGGCCTGCAGACCTCGCCGGACCTGCAGGTGCGGGTCGGCGACGCGCGGGTCGGGCTGGCCGCCGAGCCGGCGGGGGAGCGCGACCTCGTCGTCGGTGACGCCTTCGGTGGGCTGTCGGTGCCGTGGCAGCTCACCACGGTGGAGGCGCTGGAGCTGGTCGACCGCGCGCTCACCGACGACGGCGTCTACGTCGCCAACCTCATCGACCACCCGCCGCTGGCCTTCGTCCGCGCGGAGCTGGCCACGATGCGCCAGGTGTGGCCGCACGTGCTGCTGCTGGCCCGCGCGCCGGTGCTGGCCGGGGAGGACGGCGGCAACCTGGTCGCCGTCGCCTCGGCCCGGCCGCTGGACACCGACGCCCTCGCCGCGGCCCTGCGGGCGCAGGGCTCGACCTGGCAGGTCGCCCCGGAGGAGGAGGTGGCCGCCTTCGCCGGCGACGCGCAGGTGCTCACCGACGACGCCGCCCCCGTCGACCAACTGCTCACCCCCTACGCCGCCCCCGGGTCGTAGTCGGCCCCTCGCGGGGACCCGCCGCGAGCTCGCGAGTGGTGGGGGCGAGGGGTCCTCTGGCGATGGGGGCGGTGCGGGCGCGGGTCAGGCGGACCAGGTCGGCCGGCGGCAGCTCCACCTGCAGCCCGCGGCGGCCGGCGCTGACCATGACCGTGGGGAACGCCAGCGCCGACTCGTCGACCACCGTCGGCAGCGCCTTGCGCTGGCCGAGCGGGCTGATCCCGCCGACGACGTAGCCGGTCGTGCGCTCGGCGTCGGCCGGGTCGGCCATGGCCGCCCTCCGCCCGCCCGCTGCCGCCGCCAGCGCCTTGAGGTCCAGGTTCCCGCTGACCGGGACGACGGCCACGGTCAGCGCACCGTCGACCCGGGTGACCAGGGTCTTGAACACCCGCCGCGGATCGGCGCCGAGCGCGGCCACCGCCGCCTCGCCGTGCCCCTGGTCGCTCGGGTGCTCGGGGTCGTAGGGGTGCAGGGTGTGTGCCACCCGCGCCCGCTCCAGGGCCCGCACCGCGGGGGTCGCCGCCACGGGCCGGGAGCGTAGCGACGTCGCCGGGCGGTCGCCGTCGAGTTCCGCCGAGCGGCCGGCCCGGGAATGCGCGCCGTCGCCGGCGCGGTTGCAGGGACCGTGAGCAGCACCGTCTCGAGCGCGCGGACGCGCGCTCCGCACCGGCGGCCCCCGGGCCGTCCCGACGCCGCGCGACTAGGATCGTCCGACGTGGTCGCCCGCCTCCGGGCGCCGCAGAGAGGACGGTCGGTGCCTGAGGAGTCCGCGGGCGGGAGCCCCGCCGTCGAGCCCGTCGAGACCCCGCAGGGACGGGCCGTCGGGGCTCCGGTGGACGTGCCCGAGGCCCGCGAGGGCGGCAGCCGCACGGAGGTCGCCGAGACCCGCGCCGAACGCGACGCCCGGTTCGAGCGCGACGCGCTGCCCTACCTCGACCAGCTCTACCCGGCGGCGCTGCGGATGACCCGCAACCCCGCCGACGCCGAGGACCTGGTCCAGGAGACGTTCGTCAAGGCCTACTCCGCGTTCCACCAGTTCGCCGAGGGGACCAACCTCAAGGCCTGGCTGTACCGGATCCTGACCAACACCTACATCAACAGCTACCGCAAGAAGCAGCGGCAGCCGCAGCAGTACCCCACCGACCAGGTGCAGGACTGGCAGCTCTACGCCGCCGAGGAGCACAGCTCCAGCGGCCTGCGCTCGGCCGAGATCGAGGCGCTGGACCACCTGCCGGACTCCGACATCAAGGACGCCCTGCAGCAGCTGCCGGAGGACTTCCGGCTGGCGGTGTACCTCGCCGACGTCGAGGGCTTCGCCTACAAGGAGATCGCCGAGATCATGGGCACGCCCATCGGCACGGTGATGTCCCGGCTGCACCGCGGCCGGCGGGGGCTGCAGAAGCTGCTGGCCGACTACGCCCGCGAGCGCGGCTTCGTCCGCGCGGGCGCCGGAGACGGGGCCGGGTCGTGAGCGCCGAGCAGGAGCACCCGGCCGAGATCTCCTCGTGCGACGACGTCCTGTCCCACGTCTTCGAGTTCCTCGACCACGAGACCGACGACGCCCGCCGCGCGGTCATCGCCGAGCACCTCGAGGACTGCTCGGGGTGCCTGCGGGAGTTCGGCATCGAGCAGGAGTTCAAGGCCCTCGTCCGGCGCCGCTGCGGCGGGGACAAGCCGCCGATCGGCCTCAAGGACCGCATCAAGATGCAGCTGACCACCGTCTCGTTCGAGGAGGACGGCACGCACGTCAGCGTCGAGCAGGTGAGCACCGAGGTCGTGCGGACCGACTGGTCCGAGGACTGAGGGAGCCCCACGACGAGGCCCCGCTCCGGATCTCCGGAGCGGGGCCTCGTGGGTTCAGGCGCTCGTGGGTTCAGGCGCTCGTGGGTTCAGGCGCTCGTGGGTTCAGGCGCTCGTGGGTTCAGGCGCTCGTGGGTTCAGGCGCTCGTGGGTTCAGGCGTTGGGGCGCTTGCCGTGGTTGGCCTTGTTCCCCTTGCGGGAGCGCCGCTTGCGTCCACGCTTGGACATCGCTGCCCTCCTCTCCTCGTCGTCGGGTGGGTCGGCGGGGACCGCCGGGTCTGCCTCCAGGGTCCCACAGCCGGGGGAGTCGCCCCCGGCCGGTGCGGCGGGTGTCAGTCCCGAGGAGCACCATGCAGGGAGGCCGGGAGAGGCGACCCCGGCACCGGACGGGAGGACGCACGGACGTGGGCCAGCACGGGATCGAGAGCGTGCTCGTGGCGGGGCGGGGGCCCGCCGCCTGCGCGGTGGTCGCTGCCTGCACCCGTCTCGGGGTCAAGGCGGTGGCCGTCTACTCCGAGGCCGAGCGGTCGGCCCGCCACGTGCGGCTCGCCGACGACGCGGTGCTGCTCGGGCCGGCCTCGGCCACCGAGTCCTACCTGGCCGTCGACCGGATCGTCGAGGCCGCCCGCCGCAGCGGCGTGGCCGCCGTCCTGCCCGTGCCACCGGCGCTGGCCGGCAACGCCGCCCTGGCCGGCGAGGTGACCGCCGCCGGGCTGACCTGGGTCGGGCCGCCGGCCGAGGTGCTGGAGCGGCTCGGGGGCGACGGCGTGGAGCCGGCCAGCGAGCACGGACTGCTCGCCCTGGTCACCGAGGACGGCCTGCAGTTCACCACGCCGGTGGCCCGCGACCGCGCCGCGGGCATCGCCCGGGTCTCCTGGACGCCCGATCCGGGCGGGGAGGTCCCGCCGGGGGCCAAGCGGCTGGCCGAGGTGGGCTGGCGGGGGCTGGTGACCGTGGGGGTCTCCGAGGACGGCGAGCTCGGCGAGGTCGCGGCCGGCTTCTCCCTCGACGTGTCGGTCCTGGAGCGGGCGCACCGGGTCGACGCCGTCGACCTGGCGCTGGCCGCCGCCGCCGGGGAGCGCGCGCCGCGCCAGCGGGTCCGTGACGACCACCCTCCCCGCGCCGCCGTCGCCGTCCAGCTGCGCGCCACGCTGCCGCCCGGACGGGCCGGCCGGGTGACCGGCCCGCTGCCGGACTCCGGCCGGCTGCGCGGCGCCACCGGTCAGACCGAGGTCGTGGCGGTCAGCGGCTACGACCCCGGCGACCGCCTCGACGGCTGGTACGACGCGCTGCTGGCCACCGTGAGCGCCGGGGCCGCCGACACCGCCACCGCCGCCCGGGCCGCCGGCGCCGCCCTCGCCGGGCTCCCGGAGACGGGTGTCCCGCACGACGGCGCGCAGGTCTGCGCGGTGCTCGACCGGCTGGCCGACGGGGACTGCGCACCCGGGAGCTGACGGAGGGCTCTACCCCCACCGGAGAGGACGCGGCCCGCGGCGAAACCCGGCACGGGAGCCACCTGCTCAGGACAGGAGCCGGGTGGGGCCGCCTGCTTGGATGGGGCTCCCGGTCGGAGAGGAGTGGTCCGTGGCCGTCGAGGAGATCCACGCCGAGATGGTCTCCAGCGTCTGGAAGGTCCTGGTCGCGCCGGGTGCCGAGGTCTCCGCGGGGGACACGCTGGTGATCCTCGAGTCGATGAAGATGGAGATCCCCGTCCTCACCGAGCTCGCCGGCGTCGTGCAGGAGCTGCACGTGGTCGAGGGTGAGGTGCTCCAGGAGGGCGACCTCATCGCCACCGTCGTCGACGGCTGAGCCGCGCGGCTCAGGGCACGCCCAGGCCGCTCGGCTCCGTCAGCCGGCTCCGTCAGCCGGCTCCGTCAGCCGGCTCCGCCGAGCCGCGCAGGGGTCCGCCCGGCCAGCTCGGCCAGCCGCTGCCCGAGGATCCCGTAGACCCCCGGGTGGACGCTCATGCCGATGTGGCTGGAGTCGACCTCGACGTTGTCGGCGGCCGGGTCGACGCAGGCGTGCCAGTCGACCACCCAGTCGCTGCGCGAGTGGACCGAGACGTACGGGACGCCGGCGGGGAAGGGCCGGTCCAGCTCCTCGGCGAGCTCGCCGGCGCACCCGCCCTGCAGGCAGTCGTCGTGGAACAGGCCCGGGACACCCGCGGTGCCCAGCGCGGCGACCAGTCGCACCTGAGTGGCGACGAGCGGGTTGATCGCCATGTGGTCGACGTTCGGGCTCCCCAGCGTCACGATCCCGCTGACGCGGTCGGGCCGGCGCACGGCCATGAGCTTGGCGAACAGCCCGCCCCGGCTCTGGCCGACGATCGCCGCGGGCCGCCCCGTCCGGTCGGTGAACTCCAGCAGGCGGCGCTCCAGGCGCTCGACCGCCGCGCGGGTGCAGTCGACGTTGACGCGGATCTGCGAGGCGCACGTCCGGTAGCCCCGGGCGCGCAGCCAGCGCTCCAGCACGGACAGCGACGGGTCGCCGGCCAGGAAGCCGGGCACGAGCAGCACCGGCAGGCCGCCGCCGTCCGGGACGTCCCGTCCGCGCCACACGGGGGAGCGCAGGAGGGCGGCCATCTCCCGCCACGGCCGCTGCGCCGCCAGCAGCGCGGCGACCGGGGAGGCGCCGGTCCACGGGGGAGCGTCCCCGGCCGGTGCCCGGTGGAGCGGTGGCGCTGTGCCCATGTCGTGTCCTCGTCTCCGTCCGTGTGCCGGGACGGCGCGGCACCCACCTCCAGGTGCCCGGGCGCCCGTCTCGCACGGAGGAGTGTGACTCCTGGCACACTCCTGCACACTCCGGGGGCCACCCGGGGCGTGTCGCCGGTGGGGCGCGGTCCGTGGTCCCCGCCGCCGACGCGAGGGGGCAGGGACGATGAAGCAGCTGTCGGGGCTCGATGCGACGTTCCTGCACCTCGAGACCTCCGCGCAGTTCGGCCACGTCTCGAGCCTGTCGGTCTACTCCCGCCCGGACGACCCGGACTACCGGCCCTATGACGCGTGGCGGGCCCAGCTGCAGCAGCGGCTGCACCTGCTCGAGCCGCTGCGCCGGCGCCTGGCCGAGGTGCCCCTGGGCCTGGACCACCCGTACTGGGTGGCCGACCCCGCCTTCGACCTCGACTTCCACGTGCGGCACACGGCCGTCCCGCCGCCGGGCACCGACGACCAGCTCGCGGCGCTGGCCGCCCGCCTGGTGTCGCGGCCGCTGGACCGGCGCAAGCCGCTGTGGCTGTCCTACGTCATCGAGGGCCTGGCCGACCGCCGGTTCGCGGTCCTGACGATCGTCCACCACGCCACGATCGACGGGGCATCCGGCGTGGAGCTGATGACGCTGATGCTCGACGACCGTCCCGAGGGCGGCACCGTGCCGCCGGAGACCGAGCCGTGGACGCCCGAGCGGCCGCCCGGTGACCTGGAGATGCTGGCCCGCGGCGCGCTCGGCCTGGCCCGCAAGCCCGCGCGCGGGGTGCTGCTCGCCGCGTGGAGCGCCCGGGAGATCGGCCGGGCGACGCGCAACCCGGTGCTGGTGCGGGCCGCCAACGACGTCCGCCGGAGTCTGCGCGGCCCGCTGGGCACGGTGCTCAACCTCGGCCGCTCCCGCCCCGAGGAGCCCGACCAGCCGCCACCGCTGCCCAGCGTCCGGCCGCCGCGCACGCCGTTCAACGGGCCCGTGACCCCGCACCGGAAGCTCGCCATCCGGTCGACGTCGCTCGACGTGGTCAAGCAGGTGAAGTCGGCCCTCGGCGTCACCGTCAACGACGTCGTCATGGCCGCGTGCGCCGGCGGTCTGCGCATCTTCCTCGACCGCCGCGGGGCGCTGCCCACCGACCCGCTCGTGGCGCTCGTCCCGGTCTCGGTGCGCACCGGGGAGGAGACCGACCGCTGGACCAACCGGGTGTCGATGCTCTCGGCCGTCCTGCCCACCGACGAGCCCGATCCGGTCCAGCGGGTCCGGCGCGTGCACGAGGCGATGTCCACGAGCAAGGAGCTGTTCTCCGCGCTCCCCGCCGAGCGGCTCACCGACTTCGCCGAGTTCCCGCCGCCGGCGGTCTTCGCGCGGGCGATGCGGCTCGCCGCCCGGCTGCGCCTGGGCTCGCGGCTGACGCCGGGCAACCTCGTCATCTCCAACGTGCCCGGCCCGCGCACTCCGCTCTACGCCGCCGGCGCGCGGCTGGAGCACTACTACCCGGTCTCGACGATCATCGAGGGCCAGGGCCTCAACATCACGGTGCAGAGCTACCTCGACCGCCTCGACTGGGGCCTGGTCTCGTGCGCCGAGCTGCTGCCGGACGTCGACGTGCTGCTCGGCGACGTCCTCGACGACCTGGACGCCCTCGCCGCCGCGGCGGGCGTGGCGCCGCCGGAGGCCCCGCCGGCCGCCCCGCCGGCCGCCCCCGCGCCCCGCCGTCCGGCCCGGCCCCGCAGCGGAGCGGCCCGCGCCCGCAGCTGAGCGGGCCGCTCAGAGGTCGAGCGCGTCCACCAGCAGGTCGATGCCCGGCCGCGGCGCCCAGTCGCGCCCGGGCAGCCGGGTGGAGCCGAGCCGGGCGTAGAGCCGGTGCGCCGCGGTCATCACCGGGTCGGTGGAGAGCACCACCCGCCGCTTGCCGGCCGCCCGCGCCCGCGCCAGGCACTCGGTGACCAGCAGCTCCCCGACGCCGCGCCCGCGCACGCCGGGGTCGACGACGAGCATCCGGAACGCCGCCTCGTCCTCGGACTCGGTGATCTCGCCGAAGTCGCCCTCGAGGACCAGGGCCACCGCGCCGACCACGCGACGGCCCGCCCGGGCCACGATCAGCTGCGCCCGCCCGGGCGCGGCCCTCGACGTCGGCCAGCTGCGGCAGGTAGGCGTCCGAGGCCAGCCCCTCGTCGCGGTACACGCCGACGGTGAGTGCCGCGACGGCCGGGAAGTCGGCGGGCGCGGCGTCCTCGACGGTCACGGGAGGCGGAGCGGGGGAGGGGAGAGCCAGGGGTGGCCAGCCTGGAGAGAGGACCTCCGCGCCCCCCGCCGCTCGCAGGCTCGCGGCGGGACCCTGCGGGCAGGAACCTACCCTCGGGGCACGATGAGCACCCTCTCCGAACGCCTGCACCGCGGCTCGGCGACCGCCCCCTCGCAGGTCGACCACGCCCGGCGGCTGGTGGCCGACTGGCAGCTGCTGGCCGACCTGGCCTTCGCCGACCTCACGCTCTGGGTCCCGCTGCGCACCGGCGCCTGGTGGTGCGTGGCCCAGGTGCGCCCGCTCACCGCTCCCACCAGCCAGCCCGAGGACCTCGTCGGCAGCGAGGTCGAGGGCCCCGAGGCCGACCCGTTCCGCGTGGCGCACCGTGAGGGCCGGCCGGTGACCGAGGGCGACCCGGACTGGTCGGGCGCCAACCCCCGCCGCCGGGAGGTCATCCCGGTGCGGCACGACGGCGTCGTCGTCGCCGTGCTGGCCAAGGACACCAACCTGGCCGTCACGCGCTCGCCGTCGACGCTGGAGCTGACCTACCTCGACATCGCCGCGGATCTCTGCCTGATGGTCTCGGCCGGCACCTTCCCGCCCGAGAAGCTGCTCGGCGGCGAGATGAGCCCACGCGTCGGCGACGGACTCGTGCGCCTGGACGCCGCCGGCCGCGCCGTGTACGCCAGCCCCAACGCCCTGTCGGCCTACCGGCGGCTGGGGGTGACCGGCGACCTCGTCGGCGCCGACCTGGCGCACCTGACGCGCACGGCGGCCGCCGACCGGGTGGCCGGCGAGGCGGCCGCGGCGGGCATCGCCGCGGCGGTGGGCGGCCGGTTCCCCGACCCGGTGGACGTCGAGGGCGACACGGCCACGCTGCTGGTGCGGGCGCTGCCGCTGCAGGCACCCGGGGCCGAGGAGGGCGCCCTGGTGCTCGTCCGCGACGTCACCGACCTGCGCAGCCGCGACCGGGCCCTGCTGACCAAGGACGCCACCATCCGGGAGATCCACCACCGGGTGAAGAACAACCTGCAGACCGTGGCCGCGCTGCTGCGGCTGCAGGCGCGGCGGATGACCGAGCCGGCGGCGCGCGCGGCGCTCGAGGAGTCGGTGCGCCGGGTGGCCTCGATCGCCGTCGTGCACGAGACGCTGGCCGGCAGCCGGGAGGACGTCGTCGACGTCGACGACGTGCTCGACCGGGTGCTGCCAATGCTCGGCGACCTCACCTCGATCGGCCCGGCGGCGCGCACGCGGCGGGTGGGCGCCTTCGGCGAGCTGCCGGCGGCGACCGCCACGCCGCTGGTGATGGCGGTGACCGAGCTGCTGCACAACGCCGCCGAGCACGCCTTCCCCGCCGACGGCCAGCCCGGCTCGATCGAGCTGGTGGCCGAGCGGGACGGCGACGACCTGGTGGTGCGCGTGCGCGACGACGGGCAGGGGCTGCCGGGGGACTTCGACCCGGCGGCCAGCGACGGTCTGGGCCTGCAGATCGTGCGGACGCTGGTCACCAGCGAGCTCGGGGGCTCGCTGCGCATGACGACGCCGGCGCAGCCGCCGGGCCCGGGGCGGCCCGGCACGGAGGTGGTCCTCGACGTCCCCGGCGCCGCGAGACCCCGGCGGTAGGTTCGCCGACGACACGAGGCCGGTCCCCCGTCGGGGGACCGGCCTCGTGTCGTCGGCGCGTGCTGTGTGGTGGGGCTCAGGCGCGGATGCGGGCGCGGGACTGACGGCGCTTGAGCGCGCGCCGTTCGTCCTCGGAGAGCCCGCCCCAGACGCCGGAGTCCTGGCCTGCGCTCAGCGCCCAGTCCAAGCAGGACTGGACGACCGGACAGCGGCCACACACCGCCTTGGCCTGCTCGATCTGCACGAGGGCGGGGCCGGTCGTCCCGATGGGGAAGAACAGCTCGGGGTCCTCGTCCCGGCAGAGCGCGCGGTGGCGCCAGTCCATGTCGGTGTACTCCTCGGTGTCGGCTACGGTCGGTGCTGCAGATCGCTGACGTCGGGCCGCTCGCGCAGGCGACACCGGTTCCCCAGCGCCTCGTTCCAGCGACCACCCGCCGCTTGTTACCGGCAGGTTGCGTTCCTCCCGCGATGTTTTCACCTGAGGGACGCGTGTCAAGCGCACGGAGGTCCTGTCTCGACCCCTCGTGAGCAACCTCACCACGCGCGTGCTAGGGCCGCCACTCGACACCCCCTGGGTGGTTGACACGGTCGGGGCGGCGTGCTTAGAAGCCCCGCGGCGAGCGGTGGGGGTGGGGAGGTCCGTCGTTCAGGCGACGACGGAGAGGGCGGCGGGCACCGATCGCACGTGCAGACCGGTCGCCGTGCCCAGGTGGTCGCCGTCGAGCTGCCAGCCCTGCGGGCGCGAGGCGGTCAGGGTCAGCCCGGCGACGGAGTGTCGGCGGTGCACCCCCCGGCCGCGGGCGTCGGGCCGGCGGGCCAGGACCTGTCGCGCGCGGTGCAGCATCCGCAGCACGCCCGTGCGGCCGAGGGCGAAGACGTCGAGGTCGGCGTCGAAGGACGCCTCGGGGCTCGGGTTGACCGGCCGGGACCCCAGGTAGGTCCAGGGGCTGACGTTGGACACCAGGCAGAGGAACAGCCCGTCGAGGTCGGGCTCGCCGGGCAGGGACAGGGTCATGGCGGGGCGCCGCCGCTCGCGACCGAGCACGAAGGTGCGCGCGGCCTCCCGCACGTAGAGGGACCCGGTGGACCGGCGGCCGCGGGCCCGCTGCGCCTCCACGCGGGCGATGACGTCGGCGTCGAAGCCCATGCCCGCGGCGAAGACGAACCAACGCGGCTCGGTCCACCCCCCGCCGGCCGCGGCGTCGGTCGCGGCGTCGGTCGCGGCGCGGGCCGACGCGACCGCGGGGTCCCCGCCGCCGAGCGTCGCGCCGCTCGTGCCGGTGGCGCTGGCAGTGCCCAGCGAGACCCGCCGCGTCCGGCCGGACCGCAGCGAGGCGAGGATCTCGCCGGTGGCCTCGACCGGGTCGCGCGAGCGTCCCAGCGCGCGGGAGAAGACGTTGGTCGAGCCGCCGGGGACGACGGCCAGCGTGGGGACGTGCGCGCCCGGCCCGTCGGACAGCAGCCCGTTGACCACCTCGTTGACGGTGCCGTCGCCACCGAGAGCGACGACGACGTCGACGCCCTCGGCCAGCGCCTGCCGGCCCAGCTCGCGCGCGTGACCGCGGTGGGTCGTCTCCGCGAGGTCGACCTTGAGCTCGCCGGCCAGGGCGCCCAGGAGGACGTCACGCACCCGCCCGGTCGTCGTCGTCGCCGCGGGGTTGGCCACCACGAGCGCACGCATGACGGTCAGGCTAACCAGCGCGGATGGCCGCTGACCGGCGCGGACGGCCGTGGCGTGGCCGGTGACGCGTAGCCTCACCGGTGTGACGGACGAGGACCGGGCGCGGCGCCCCAGCCGCGCCGAGCGGCTCCTCGGCGGAGCCGCCGCACCCTCGTCCCGCCCTGCCCGCCGGCCCGGACGGGAGGCGCCGGCCGCGGTCCGCCGGGCCGCGCTGGTCGCCGCGGTGGAGGCCGCGCTGCTGCTCGGCGCGGCGCTGGTGGTCCTGTGGCTGACCCTCACCGGCTCGCCCGACAGCGTCGGCCGGGCCCTGGCCGAGGTCGTCTACGTCGGGCTGTTCGGCGGAGCGCTCGCCGTGGCCGCCGCGGGGCTGCGGCGGGTGGCGTCGTGGTCGCGCGGGCCGGTCGTCGCCCTGCAGATCCTGCTCGGGCTCTTCGGCTACAGCACCGCCTTCCCCGGCCAGCAGCCGCTGCTGGGCATCCCGCTGATCGCCCTCGCCGTCGCCGAGCTGTACCTGCTGATGACGCCCGAGGCGCGGCTGGCGTTCTCCGACCGCTGAGCTACACCAGGCCGACGACGTCGGCGATCGAGTCGAGCACCCGGCCCGGGCGGAACGGGAACCGGGCGACGTCGGCCGCGGTCGTCGACCCGGTGAGCACCAGGATCGTGTCCAGGCCCGCCTCGATGCCGGCGACGACGTCGGTGTCCATGCGGTCCCCGATCATCACGGTGCTCTCCGAGTGCGCCTCGATGCGGTTCATGGCGCTGCGGAACATCATCGGGTTGGGCTTGCCGACGAAGTAGGGCTTCGCGCCGGTGGCCTCGGTGATCAGCGCGGCGACCGACCCGGTGGCCGGCAGCGGCCCCTCCGGCGAGGGGCCGGTGACGTCGGGGTTGGTGGCGATGAACCGCGCGCCGGTGCCGATGAGCCGGATGGCGCGGGTGATCGCCTCGAAGGAGTAGGTGCGGGTCTCGCCCAGGACCACGTAGTCGGGGTCGGTGTCGGTGAGGGTGTAGCCGGCCTCGTACAGCGCGGTGGTCAGGCCGGCCTCGCCGATCACGTAGGCCGAGCCGCCGGGCAACTGGCCGGACAGGAAGTCCGCCGTCGCCAGGGCCGAGGTCCAGATCGACGCCTCGGGTACCTGCAGCCCGGAGCGCGCCAGCCGGGCGGCCAGGTCGCGCGGCGTGAAGATCGAGTTGTTGGTGAGGACGAGGAAGCGGCGCTCGGTGTCGACCAGGCGGGCCAGGAAGTCGGCGGCCCCCGGGAGGGCCAGCCCCTCGTGCACGAGGACGCCGTCCATGTCGGTCAGCCAGCACTCGGCCGGCGCACGCTCGGTGCTCACGCCGCCAGCCTGCCGTACCGGCCCGGTGCGCGTCGGGCGGGAGGTTCAGGGACGGCGGTCGGCGGCGACGTCGCAGAGTGCCTGGTCGGTGAGCCGGAAGACGGTCCACTCGTCCATCGGGACGGCGCCCGCGGCCCGGTAGAACCCGACGGCGGGCTCGTTCCAGTCGAGCACCGACCACTCCAGCCGGTCGTAGCCGCGCTCGACGCAGGTGGCCGCCAGCGTGCGCAGCAGCTCCCGGCCCAGTCCCGCGCCGCGGTGCCGCGGCTGGACGTAGAGGTCCTCGAGGTACACGCCGTGGGTGCCGCGCCAGGTGGAGAAGTTGAGGAACCACAGCGCCACCCCGACGACGGCGCCGTCCGGCCCGAGGGCGACGTGCCCGAACAGGGCCGGGGAGCCGCCGAACAGCGCGGTGTGCAGCTGCTCCTCGGTGAGCCGCACCTCGTGCGCGGCCTGCTCGTACTCGGCCAGCTCGCGCACCAGGTCCACCACGGCGGCGACGTCGTCGGGCTCGACCGGGCGGACCGTCACGTGAGCGCCTCTCGGACCCGCTCGGGCACCAGCCGGCCCAGCGGCGAGACCAGGGGCACCAGCACCGGCGCGAGCAGGTAGCCGTAGGCCAGCAGGCAGCCGGTGACCACCGGGACGGTGGCGAAGCCGATCACCAGGGCCAGCGCCGCGGCGACCAGGCCGTAGGGGCGCCCGCTCCTCGGGCTCACCAGCGAGCGGAACGAGCGGAACCGGATGGTGCTGACCATGAGCAGCGCCGGCACGGCGACGATGAGCAGCACCCACAGCCGGTCGCGGCCCTGCATCTGGTCGCCGAAGGCGAAGACCGAGGCCAGGACGACCCCGGCCGCGCCGGGGCTCGGCATCCCGGTGAAGTACCGCTTGTCCGCCGTCGGGTCGATGGTCGTGTTGAACCGGGCCAGCCGGATCGCCGCGCAGGCCACCCAGAGGAAGCAGATCACCCAGCCCAGCGGGTCCCACTCGTCGCGGCCCTGGGAGAACAGCGTGAACGCGAGCAGGGCCGGGGCCAGGCCGAAGGAGACGAGGTCGGCCAGGGAGTCGAACTGCAGGCCGAAGGAGCTCACCGCGCCCACCAGCCGGGCCACCGCGCCGTCGGTGATGTCGAAGAGCACCGACAGGCCGATGAGGACCGCCGCGAGGGTGTACTGGCCGCGGATGGACACGAGGATGGCGGCGAAGCCGCACATCATGTTGCCCAGCGTGAACAGGCTGGGCAGGGTCGCCAGCGCGCGGCGGCGGGAGCCGCGCACGGAGCCGCGCACGAACTCGACGGTGGCCGTGCGCCGCGTCTGGGGCCGGCCGGAGCCGGAGGCAGAACTGGGCACCGGGACCCCTCAGCCGGCGGCGGGCCAGCGGGCGATGACGGTCTCGCCGCCGCGCACGCGCTGCCCCTTGCGCACGGTCAGGGTGCACTCGGCCGGCAGGAAGACGTCCATCCGCGACCCGAACTTCATCAGGCCGAACCGCTCCCCGGTGGCCAGGTGCTGCCCGACGCCGGTGCGGGTGACGATGCGGCGGGCCAGCGCGCCGACCAGCTGGCGGACGACGAGCGTCCGGTCGCCGTCGCGCAGCCACAGCTCGCTGCGCTCGTTGCGGTGCGCCGACTCCGCCCGGTAGGCCGCGAGGAAGCTGCCCCTGCGGTAGGAGCTCTCCACCACCTCGCCCCGGTAGGGGGAGCGGTTGACGTGCACGTCGACCACGGAGAGGAAGACGCTGACCTGCTGCCAGCCACCCGCGGGGGCCGGTTCCGGGGCGACGCCCTCCTGGGGCTCCCCGGCGACCATGACCATCCCGTCGGCAGGGGAGAGGACGACGTCGGACGGCGGCTCGACGCGGTCGCAGTCCCGCTCGGGGTCGCGGAAGAACAGGGCCATGTAGGCCGACAGGGCCAGGAACGGCCAGGCGGCCAGCCGGAGGGCGCGGTGTCCGGGGCGGTGTCCGGCGGCCCGTCCGGCGGCGGCGAGGACGGCGGCGGGCGCCAGGGGCCCGGTGATGAACGGCCACCCGGCCGGGTCGATACGCATCGAGGTCAGACGGTACCGGGCCGCAGTCAGCGCGAACCGCCGCCGGCGGGCCGCGGGGTCCCTCAGCCGGCGGGGGTGGCGATGTTCACCAGCCAGCGCAGGCCGAAGCGGTCGGTGACCTGACCGAAGGTGTCGCCCACACCTGCTCCTCCAGGGGGACGTCGACCTGCCCGCCCTCGGCGAGCGCCTCGGACCAGCGGGTGAGGGTCTCGGCGTCGTCCCCGGACAGCGACAGGGACACCGTGTCCGGTCCGCCGGCGTCCGGGTCGTGGCCGTCGGAGGCCATGAGCTCGAGGCCGTGCCCGGTGCGCAGGAAGGCGCGCATGACGCCGTCGGCCGGGTACTCGTCGCCGCCCCCGCCGACGTCACCGAAGGTCATGACGTCGAGCTGCCCGCCGAACAGCGAGCGGTAGGACTCCATCGCCTCGCGCGCGTTGCCGGCGAAGTGCAGGTAGGGGTTGAGCCGGACGGCCATCGGGTCTCCTGGGGGTGCGGGGGGTCGGTCGGGGTGCAGACCGGACGGGCCGCCGGAACTCGTCGCCGGGCCCGTGCACGGCAGCGGCCGGCGGGCACCGAGGTGCCCGCCGGCCGCTGCCGTCTGTGACGTCCTGGAACGGCCCCGTGCAGGGCCCCGCCGCGAGCCTGCGAGCGGTGGGGGGCACGGGGGTCCTTCGTCAGGCCGCGGCCTTGGTCTCCCAGAAGATCTTGTCGATCTCGGCGATGTAGTCGAGCAGCTTCTGGCCCTCCGCGGGGTCCATGCTGCCCTTGCCACCGGCCGCGCCGGCCTGCTTGGTGGCCTTGTTGAACAGCTCGTGCAGCTGCGGGTACTTCTCGAAGTGCGGGGGCTTGAAGTAGTCGGTCCACAGCACCCACAGGTGGTGCTTGGCGAGGTCGGCGCGCTGCTCCTTGATGAGCACGCAGCGCATCCGGAAGACCGGGTCCTCGTTGCCCTGGTACTTCTCCTGGATGGCCTTGACGGACTCCGCCTCGATGCGGGCCTGGGCCGGGTCGTACACGCCGCACGGGAGGTCGCAGTGCGCGGTGGCCTCCACGGCGGAGAACAGGCGGCTGAACAGCATGTCCCTGCCTCTCGGTGTCACGGGATCTGGTCGTCTGCGACCCTACTCGCGGTGATGGGACCCGACACGTCCGAGCGCGGGGTCCCCGGGCTGCCCTCGGCCTGGGTGCTGGCCCGGGTCAGCGGCCCGTCCATGACGCCGACCGTGCGGCACGGCGACCGGCTGCTGGTGCGCCGGTCGCGCCCCGGGACTGCGCGGCCGGGCGACGTCGTCCTGGCCCGCTTCCCGTCCCGCCCCGACCTGCTCGTGGTCAAGCGGGTGCAGCGGGTCCTCGACGACGGCGGCGTCTGGGTGGTCGGCGACAACCCGCTGGTCACCGACGACAGCCGCGCCTACGGGCCCGCGGTCGCCGTCGGCCGCGTCGTCGTCCGGCTGCGTCCCCGCCCCGGCCGGGTCGGACCCCCGCCGCCGGACCCCGGCGGGCTCTCCTAGCCGCCCGCGCGCAGCTGCGCGTAGCGGGCGGCGCACTGCTCCATGGTCGGCAGCAGGCCCTGCTCGCGGGCCTGCGCCAGCGTCGGTGCGGCCCGGTCCTTGTCCGAGAGCCGCACCTCGACGTCGGCCGGCCACGACAACCCGAGGTCGGGGTCCAGCGGCGAGATCCCGAACTCCCGGCCGGGGGAGTACCCCGAGGAGACCAGGTAGGTGACCGAGGAGCGGTCCTCCAGGGCCAGGAAGGCGTGGCCCAGGCCCTCGGCCAGGAACACCGCGCGGGGACGCTCGGCGTCGAGCACGACGGCGTCGGACGCGCCGAACGTCGGGGAGCCGACCCGGACGTCGACGACGACGTCGAGCACCCGGCCCGCCGGGCAGTAGACGTACTTGGCCTGCCCGGGCGGGACGAGCGCGAAGTGCACGCCGCGGAGCACCCCGCGGGCGGACACGCTGTGGTTGGCCTGCGCGAGCGGCAGCGCCCACCCGGTGGCGGCGGCGAGGACGTCGGCCCGGTACCACTCGGTGAAGCGACCGCGGTCGTCCCCGTGCGGCACCAGGTCGAGCACGTAGCCGTCCGGCACGGCGAGCTCGCGGATCTCCACGGGCGGCACGGTAGCGAGCGGGCCGCGGCGGTGCCGGGCGGCGACCCGGTGGACAGGACTACCTTCCCGACCCATGGGTGCACAGACGGACACCGCCGGGGACAGTGCCGACCGCGTCCCGCAGGCCGTTGCGGTCGATCGCTTCGCGCAGGACCCGGCCTTCGGCGTCCACGAGGGCGGCAAGCTCGCCGTCCGGCCCACCCGCGGGATCGAGTCGCGGGAGGACCTCGCGCTGACCTACACCCCGGGTGTCGCCCGCGTGTCGAGCGCCATCGCCGCCGAGCCGGAGCTCGCCCGCCGGTTCACCTGGGCGCCGCGCGTGGTGGCGGTGGTCTCCGACGGCACCGCCGTCCTCGGGCTGGGCGACATCGGCCCGGCCGCGGCGCTGCCGGTCATGGAGGGCAAGGCCTGCCTGTTCAGCGAGTTCGCCGGGCTGTCGTCGGTGCCCGTGGTGCTCTCGACCACCGACGTCGACCAGATCGTCGAGACCGTCGCGGCGATCGCGCCGTCCTTCGGCGGCATCAACCTCGAGGACATCAGCGCACCGCGCTGCTTCGAGATCGAGGACCGGCTGCGCGAGCGGCTCGACATCCCGGTCATGCACGACGACCAGCACGGGACGGCGATCGTCGTCCTGGCCGCGCTGCGCAACGCCGCACGGGTCACCGGCCGGCAGATGGGCGACCTGCGCGTCGTCGTCTCCGGCGCCGGGGCGGCCGGCGTGGCCTGCACCAAGATCCTGCTGGGAGCCGGGGTCGGCGACCTCGCCGTCGCCGACTCCAAGGGCGTCATCCACACCGGCCGCGAGGACCTGACGCCGATCAAGCGCTGGGTCGCGGAGAACACCAACCGGAGCGGCTACGCGGGCACGATGGTCGGCGCGCTGGAGGGCGCCGACGTGTACCTGGGCCTGTCCGGGGGCTCGGTGCCCGAGGCGGCGATCGCCGCGATGGCGCCGGACTGCATCGTGTTCTCGCTGGCCAACCCCACGCCCGAGGTCGACCCGGAGATGGCGGCCCGGTACGCGGCGGTGGTGGCCACCGGCCGCAGCGACCTGCCCAACCAGATCAACAACGTGCTGGCCTTCCCCGGCGTGTTCCGCGGCGCGATCGACGCCCGCGCCACGGCGATCACCGAGCGGATGAAGATCGCGGCGGCCGAGGCGATCGCCGGGGTCGTGGGCGAGGACCTGGCGGCGGGGTACATCGTCCCGAGCCCCCTGGACCGGCGGGTGGCCACCGCGGTCGCCGAGGCCGTGGCCGGCTGCGCCCGCGAGGAGCAGGTCACCGTGTGAGGACGGCCCCTCACCCGCCCGGCGCGGCCGGGCTCAGCCGAGGTCCCGCAGCGCCTGCAGGTAGGGGTCCAGGAGCGTGTGGGCGCCGGTGTTGGCGTAGACGAACCACACGGCGACGCCGAGGAACAGCGGCGCCAGCACCGCCTTCTCCAGCGTCGTCCCGGTGCGCATGGGGGTCAGCGCCAGCCGCCTGCGGCGCAGCAGCCACAGCAGCGGGACGGGCACCCCCTGCGTGGTGATCAGGTCCCCGGCGATGTGCGTGAGGACGCCGAGCGCGACCGCCCACGGCAGCCACGTCGGCTGGGGCGTGTCGGCCAGCAGCAGCCAGGCGCCGCCCCAGGACAGCACCAGGTTGCCGACGACGGTGTTCTCCGCCCGGCCCGGGATGACGAAGTGCAGCGCCCGCAGCCCCAGCCCGATGGCCAGCGCCATCACCAGCAGGCTCGACCAGAACAGGTTCGCCGCGGCCAGCGCGAGCGCACCGCAGGCGATCGGCGCGAGCAGGGCGTCGTGGGTGCCCCAGCGGTGGCCGCCGGCCAGCCGGCCGACCGCCCCGGACGGGACGTCGGTCACCGGGCCCCACATGTCGGAGACCGTCGAGCCGCTGTGGTCGAGGTCGGGCAGCATCGAGAACCCGCCGACGGCGGCCACCCAGGCGACCTGGCCGACGGCGCCCTCGACCGGCGCCCAGGGGAGGGTCGCCGCGCCGGCGGCCAGACCGGACAGGGCGTGCGAGTGACCGAGCACCCACGCAGCGTCTCTCCCCGCACCGGGCCCGCGGGGGAGGCGCACCGGCGCCACGATCAGGGGACCTGATCATCGAGCGTCCTCCCTCACGTTCCACGGTCGGGTAGGACGCTCCACGATCAGGTCACCTGATCATCGCCGTCACTCGTCGACGTCGTCGGTGCCGCCGCGTGCCAGCCAGGTGGCCAGCCGCTCGACCGGCACCTCGAAGTCGGGGTGCTCGTCGACGAAGGCCTGGAGCTGGTCGGCCAGCCAGGCGAGGCTCACCTGCTCCTCGCCCCGCCGGTCGGCCAGCTCCTCCAGCCCGCGGTCGGTGGAGTACACGGTCGGTGCCCCCGTCAGCCGGCGAAGGCCTGCGCGACGAGCTCCTTCTGCTCCGCCTCGTGCACCTTCGCCGAGCCCACGGCCGGGCTCGCCGACGCGCGGCGGCTGACCCGGCGCAGCGTCCGCCCGTCGAGGTGCTCGGGCAGGTTGAGGGCCATGAACGACCAGGCGCCCATGTTGGCCGGCTCCTCCTGCACCCACACCAGGTCCGTGGCGTTCGGGTAGCGCCCGACCGCCTGGCGGATCTGCTCGGCCGGCAGCGGGTACAGCTGCTCGACCCGGACGACGGCGGTGTCGGTGGTGCCCGCGGTCTCCCGCTGCGCCAGCAGGTCGTAGGCGACCTTGCCGCTGCACAGCAGCACCCGGCGGACCGCGCCGTCGTCGAGCGGCTCGCCGCCCACGCCCGGGTCGCCCAGCACCGGCTGGAAGCCCTCGTCGGTGAACGCGGAGACCGGGCTGACCGCCGCCTTGGCCCGCAGCAGCGACTTCGGCGTGAACACGACCAGCGGCCGGTGCACGTCCGACAGCGCCTGGCGGCGCAGCAGGTGGAAGTAGTTGCCCGGGGTCGTGCAGTTGGCGACGGTCATGTTGTTCTCCGCCGACAGCTGCAGGAACCGCTCGATGCGACCGCTGGAGTGGTCGGGGCCCTGGCCCTCCAGCCCGTGCGGCAGCAGCAGGACGACGCCGGAGCGCTGCCCCCACTTGGCCTCGCCGGAGCTGATGAACTCGTCGATCACCATCTGCGCGCCGTCGACGAAGTCGCCGAACTGCGCCTCCCACAGCACCAGCGCCTGGGGGTTGGCCACCGAGTAGCCGTACTCGAAGCCGAGCGCGGCGTACTCGCTGAGCAGCGAGTCGTAGACGAAGAACTTGGCCTGCTGCTCGGCGAGGTGGGCCAGCGGCGTGTACTCGGCGGCCGAGTCGCGGTCGATGAGCACGGCGTGCCGCTGCACGAAGGTGCCGCGGCGGGAGTCCTGGCCGGCCAGCCGCACCGGGACGCCCTGCACCAGCAGCGACCCGAAGGCCAGCAGCTCACCCATCGCCCAGTCGATCCCGCCCTCGCTGGTCATCGCGGCGCGGCGCTCGAGCATGCGCTTGAGCTTCGGGTGCGCGGTGAAGTCCTGCGGGAAGGAGACGTGGGCGTCGCCGATGGTCTTGAGGACCTCGGTGGTGATCGCCGTCTCGACGGTCGACTGCTCGGCCGTGCGCGGGTCCATGACCGGCTGGGGCTTGGAGGAGTCGCGCGCGTCGTGGGTCTCGGCGAAGGCCCGCTCCAGCTGGTCGCGGAAGTCCTTGAGCGCCTCCTCGGCCTCGGCCAGCGTGATGTCGCCGCGGCCGACCAGCGCCTCGGTGTAGAGCTTCCGGACCGAGCGCTTGCGGTCGATGATGTCGTACATCAGCGGCTGGGTCATCGACGGGTCGTCGCCCTCGTTGTGCCCGCGGCGGCGGTAACAGACGAGGTCGATGACGACGTCCTTCCGGAACGCCTGCCGGTACTCCACCGCCAGCCGGGCCACGCGGATGCAGGCCTCGGGGTCGTCGCCGTTCACGTGGAAGACCGGGGCGCCGATCATCCGGGCGACGTCGGTCGAGTACAGGCTCGAGCGGGCCGCGGCCGGGCTGGTGGTGAACCCGACCTGGTTGTTGACGACGACGTGCACGGTGCCGCCGGTGCGGTAGCCGCGCAGCTGCGAGAGGTTCAGCGTCTCCTGGACGACGCCCTGACCGGCGAACGCCGAATCACCGTGCAGCAGGACCGGCAGGACGGTGAAGCCGCCCTCGCCCTTGTCGATCATGTCCTGCTTGGCGCGGACCATGCCCTCGAGGACGGGGTTGACCGTCTCCAGGTGCGAGGGGTTGCACGCCAGCGATACGCCGATCTCGGCGTCCGCGCGGAAGGGGTTGCGGAAGGTGCCCTCGGTGCCCAGGTGGTACTTGACGTCGCCGGAGCCCTGGACCGTGCCGGGGTCGATGTTGCCCTCGAACTCGCCGAAGATCTTCGCATAGCTCTTGCCGAGGACGTTGGCCAGCACGTTGAGCCGACCGCGGTGCGGCATGCCGATCGCGACCTCGTCGAGGCCGTGGTCGGTGGAGGCGATGAGCACCTCGTCCAGCACCGGGATCAGCGACTCACCGCCCTCGAGGCTGAACCGCTTCTGGCCGACGTACTTCGTCTGCAGGAAGGTCTCGAACGCCTCGGCGACGTTGAGCCGGCCGAGCACGTGCTTCTGCTTCTCACGGTCGGGCTGGGCGTGCTTGACCTCGATGCGCTCCTGGAGCCACTGGCGCTCCTCGGGGTCGGTGATGTGCATGTACTCCACGCCGACGGTGCGGCAGTAGGACTCGCGCAGGACGCCGAGGATGTCGCGCAGCGGCATGGTCCGCTCGCCGGCGAACCCGCCGACCGGGAACTCGCGGTCGAGGTCCCACAGGGTCAGGCCGTGCTGGAGGATGTCCAGGTCGGGGTGGCTGCGGACCTTGAACTCGAGCGGGTCGGTGTCGGCCATGAGGTGGCCGTTGCGCCGGTAGGCCTCGATGACCTCGATGACCCGGGCTTCCTTGTCGATCTGCCCCTCGCGGCTGATCCGCACGTCCGGCATCCAGCGCACCGGCTCGTAGGGCAGGCGCAGCGAGCGGAAGACCTCGTCGTAGAAGCCGTCCTCGCCGAGCAGCAGCTGGTGCAGCCGGCGCAGGAAGTCACCGGACTGCGCGCCCTGGATGATCCGGTGGTCGTAGGTGGAGGTCAGCGTGATGATCTTGCTGACCGCCATCTCGGTGAGCGACTGGGGGCTCATCCCCTGGAACTCCGCCGGGTACTCCATGGCGCCGACGCCGATGATCGCGCCCTGGCCGGCGGTCAGCCGCGGCACCGAGTGGTTCGTGCCGACGGTGCCCGGGTTGGTCAGGCTGATCGTGGTGCCGGAGAAGTCCTCCAGCGTCAGCTTGCCGGCGCGGGCGCGGCGGATGACGTCCTCGTAGGCGGCCCAGAACCGGGCGAAGTCCATCGTCTCGGCGGCCTTGATGGAGGCGACGACGAGCGAGCGGGTGCCGTCGGACTTGGGCAGGTCGATGGCCAGGCCGAAGTTGACGTGCTCGGGCTGCACCAGGGTCGGCTTGCCGTCGACCTCGGTGAAGGAGGCGTTCATCTCCGGGAAGTCGTCGAGCGCCCGGACCAGCGCGTAGCCGATCAGGTGCGTGAAGGAGACCTTGCCGCCGCGGGCCCGCTTGAGGTGGTTGTTGATGACGATGCGGTTGTCGGCCAGGAGCTTGGCCGGCACCGAGCGCACGCTGGTCGCCGTCGGCACGGTCAGCGAGGCGTTCATGTTCTTCACGACGCTGGCGGCGGCACCGCGCAGCGGCGTCCGCTTCGGCCCGTCGGCGGCCGGGGTCTCGGGGGCCTTCGGGCCTGCCTTCGGGGCGGCCTTCGGCGCAGGCGCCGGCGCGGCCGCGGGGGAGGCCGCGCGCTGCTGGTCGGCGCGGTCGGCGGCGCGGCCGACCACGGTGGCCTCGGTCCGCTCGGCGACGGGGGTGGACCGCGGGGCGGGCTCCGGCGCGCCCGGGGCGACGGCGGGGCTGCTGGGCCGGGTGGCCGAGCCGGCGGCGTCGGCGACGGCGGGGCGCTCGGGGGAGGTGGCGGCGGCCGCGGGGGCGGGCTGCTGCGGGCGGGCGGCGGGGGCCGCGCCGTTCGCCGACCCGTTGCCGGAGGCCGGAGCGGCCGGGGCAGGGGCGGGGGTGGTGTCGTCGGTCGGCGTGGCGGAGCCGCGTTCGCGGTCGTCACTGGCGGCGACGGGGCTGCCCGGCCGGTAGTCGGCGAAGAACTCGTGCCAGGCCTGGTCCACGCTGGAGGGGTCGGCGAGGAACTGCTGGTACATCTCCTCGACCAGCCACTCGTTGGTGCCGAATCCCGCCACCGCGGAGGAGGAGGAGGTGGTGGACGGCCGGGGTGAGTTGTCGCGTGACACGGGTCGGGTGCCTTCTTCGTCGTCGTCGGTGGACGTCTCTGAGCCGGGGCCGGAGTCTACGCCCGTCGGTGGGGGCCGAACGGCGGAACGCGGGCGCCAGGAGGGGGTCCGCGGCCCGTCGGTGCAGTGGGTCAATCCGTGGCGCCGGAGGCGACCAGGAGGTCGACCAGGCCGTCCACGGCCCGCGCCCGACCTGCGTCGTCGCGCCGGGAGCGGGCTGCGGCGACCCGGCTGATGTCCAGGGCGCTGGCGCCGTCGCTGGTGGTGGCGTTGACGTCGGCCCCGGCGGCCAGCAGCACGCGCACCACCTCGGGCGCGTCGCCGCCCGCGCCGGCCGACACGGCCTCGTGCAGTGGCGTGCGCCCGGTGTCGGGGTCGCGCCGGTCGACCGACGCGCCGGCCGCCAGCAGCACGCGCACCAGGTCGGCCCGCCGGACGGTGGCCGCGGCCGCCAGCGCGCCGCCGTCGGGGTCGGCGCCGCGGTCGAGCAGCAGCCGCAGGGTCTGCGCGGCGCCGCCGGCCGCGGCGAGGGTGAGCAGGTCCAGGCCGCTGGCCGGGTCGGTGAGCGGGGCGCCGGCGTCGAGCTCGCGGGCCAGCCGGCGGGCGTCGTCGAGGGAGGCCGCGGCCGGTGCGTCCGGCACGGCGCCCAGCTCGCCGAGCACGTCCACCAGCCCGGGGGCGTGCTCGACGGCCACGTGCAGCGGCGTGCGCCCGGACTCCGTGCGGGTCGTGAGGTCGGCACCGGCGCCGACCAGGACCCGCACGACGTCCTCCCGGCCGGCTGCCGCGGCCAGGTGCAGCGGCGTCCAGCCGGTCTCGCCGGCGTGCTCCACCGTGCCGGTCAGGAGTCGAGGAGCGTCCGCGACCGCCGTCCGCACCCCGGCGACGTCGCCGGCGGCCACCAGCCGCGCGAGGCGCGGCGCGGTCATGCGGGTCGTCATCCGGGGTCCCCCGTCCTCCGTGCGGCGCCCGGGCTCAGACCACGTCGCGGCGGACGGCGAGGACCGTGCCGAGCAGGGCGGTGAGCAGACCGTAGCCGAGCAACAACAGGCCGCCAGCGGCGGGCCCGAGCAGGTCCGGGGCCTGCAGGGTGGCGGTCAGCGCCTCGAGCCCGCCGCCCGGCATCCACTTGTATGCGGCGGCGGTGGCCGGGATCTGCCGGATGATCGGCTCGACCACGTAGAGGTAGACCAGCGCGCCGACGATGGCCCCGACCTGGTTGCGCAGCAGGGCGCCGATGCCCACCCCGATGACCGCGTAGACCACCAGCGCGAGCCCGCTGCTGAGCAGGACGCGGAGGTCGTCCCCGTCGAGGTCGGGCACGGCGCCGCGCGCGCCGGCGGCGACGTAGACGACCAGCACGTTGACGGCCAGCACCACCAGCGCCAGCGGGACGGCGGCCAGCGCGTAGGCCAGCAGCTTGGCCGTCACCACGCGGCCCCGGCGAGGTGTGGTGAGGAACGTCGGTGTCGCCGTCCGGTGCCGGTACTCCTGGGTCGTCCCGATGACGCCGAGGATGAGGAACAGGACGACGACGTTCGTGCTGGTGGCGAAGGCCAGCTGCTCGTAGACGTCGCTGCCGACGGAGGGGACCGGGCTCCGGGCGTTCCCGGCGAAGGCGGTCAACAGGATGCTGAACCCGGCGACGAGCACGCAGGCGCCGACCAGCAGGCCGATCCAGACGCGCGTGGTGAACAGCTTGGTCCACTCGGCGCGGACGAGCCCGGTCATCGCGCGGCTCCCTCGGGGGTCGGGGTGGGGGAGCCGGCGGCGAACTGCTCCTGCCCGGCGGTGAGCCGGAAGTAGAGGTCCTCCAGGCCGGTGGTCTCGGCCCGCAGCTCGTGCAGCTCCACCCCCGCGGCGAAGGCGCGGGCGCCGACCTCGGCCGGCGTCGACCCGGTCACGGTCACCACGCCGTCCTCGCCGCGGGAGGGGTCGAGGCCGGCGTCGGCGAGCACGGCGGCGAGCCGGCCGGCCTCCGGGCTGCGCACGAGCACGGTGCCGGCGCCGTGCGCGCCGGAGCGCAGCTCGGCGATCGAGCCCTGCCGCACCAGCCGGCCGGCGCCCACGATGACCACGCGGTCGGCGGTCTGCTCCATCTCCGCCAGCAGGTGGCTGGAGACCAGGACCGTCCGGCCCTCGCCGTGGGCCAGGTGCCGCAGGAAGCCGCGCAGCCACAGGATGCCCTCGGGGTCGAGGCCGTTGGCCGGTTCGTCGAGCACCAGCACCGGCGGGTCGCCCAGCAGGGCGGTGGCCAGGGCCAGCCGCTGCCGCATGCCCAGGGAGTAGCCCCCGGCGCGGCGCCGGCCGGCCGCGGCCAGGCCGACGGTGGTGAGGACCTCGTCGGCGCGAGCGAGGGGCAGCCCCGCGGCGCGGCAGTAGACCCGCAGGTGGTCGCGCCCGGAGCGGGCGGGGTGGAAGGCGGTCTCGAGGACCGCGCCGACGGTGCGCACCGGGTCGGGCAGCGCCGCGTAGGGGGCGCCGTCGAAGGTCGCGGTGCCGGCGTCGGGCGTGATCAGGCCGAGCACCATGCGCAGCGTCGTGGTCTTGCCTGCTCCGTTCGGGCCGAGGAAACCGGTGACCGCGCCCGGCTCCACGGTGAAGCCGAGGTCGGCGACCGCCCGCACGGGACCGAAGCTCTTGGTCAGGCCCGACACCTCGACCCGCACGGGTCCGCGGTGACCGGCCGCGTCGCTGGCCGTGGTCGCGATTGCCCTGTCTCCCCTCGTCGTCCACCCCCGTGCACCGGCCATCCTGGCCCACGCGGCCCCGCGGACGGCAGCTCCGGCAGCCGCGACACGCCCTCCCCGGGCGGTTCCCGCGACGTCCCCGAGACGGCATGACCGGCGGCACGGTGCCGTCCGCCGGTCACTAGAGTCGCGCCGTGAGCGCCTACCGGACGATCGTGGTCGGCACGGACGGCTCCGTCCCCTCCCTCCGCGCGGGCGGTCCCCGGCGGCCGGGCCGGCGGTCAGTCGGTGGCGAGCCCGTCGTGCACGCCACCGACTGACCGCCGGTCCGGCCGCCATGGACGCTCCCGGCACGGACCCTCCCGGACGGGACCCGGACTCCGCGATCCGGGACGCGCTCGAGCGCCTGCTGCTCGGCGGGCCGCGCCGGCTGACCCGGCTGCAGGTCGCCGAGGCCGCCGGCATGCCGCCCGAGCGCACCCAGCGGCTGTGGCGGGCGCTCGGGTTCCCCGACGTCGCCGACGACGACCCCGCCTTCACCCTCGCCGACGTCGGGGCACTGGGGACCCTCACGGCGCTCATCGACTCCGGCTTCGTCGACGCCGACACCGAGGCCTCGATCGCCCGGGCCACCGCGCAGGCGCTGTCGCGGCTGGCCGACTGGCAGACCGACATGCTCGCCGAGGTCCTCACCCGGCAGGCCCGGGAGCACGGGAGGGCCGACGCCGTGGCCGCCGCCGAGGTGCTGCTGCCGCTGCTGACCCGCACCCAGGACTACGTGTGGCGCCGGCACCTGGCGGCCAACGTCGACCGGCTGCTGTCGGCCGACGCGCCGGGGGACCGGCGGGAGCTGGCCGTCGGCTTCGCCGACCTGGTCGACTACACCGCCCGCTCGCGCGGCATGGACGGCCGCGAGCTCGGCGCGATGGTCGAGGCGTTCGAGGCGACGGCCACCGAGGTGATCGCCCGCTCGCACGGCCGGGTCGTCAAGACCGTCGGCGACGGCGTCCTCTACACCGCCGCCTCGGCCGTCGACGCCGTCGAGATCGGGCTGACCCTGCCCGACGCGTGGGAGACCGAGGACCGCCCGCCGCTGCGGGTGGGTGCCGCCCACGGCACGGTGCTCACGCGGCTGGGCGACGTCTACTCGCCGGTGGTCAACCTGGCCAGCCGGCTGACCTCGGTGGCCCGGCCCGGGACGGTGCTGGTCGACCGCGTGCTCGCCGGTCACCTGCGCGGCCTGCACGGCTACCGCGTGCGGCCGCTGCGCCGGGTCTCGGTGCGCGGCTACGAGCAGCTGCAGCCGTGGCTGGTGCAGCGCCGGCCGCCGCGGGAGGACGACAACGCCCTGGAGGAGATGCTCGACGAGCTGACCGACGACGTGCTGGCCACTGGGCCGGAGGACGACGTGGGCGGCCTGTTCGAGGGCGCGGACCCCGGATACGACGAGGACGGCTGAGCCGCTCGCGCGCTATGGTGGCCCCGTGCTGTGAGCCCCGAGACCGACGTCGTCTGGATCCGACCGTCCTCCCGGGAGCACCTCATGAGCGCCACCCTCGTCGCGCGCGGCCTGGCCGCCGGCCACGGAGCCCGCGTCCTCTTCTCCGACCTCGACCTCGTCGTCGCCCCCGGTGACGTCGTCGGGCTGGTCGGCGTCAACGGCGCCGGCAAGTCCACCCTGCTGCGCACGCTGGCCGGCGAGCTGCCGGCCGAGTCCGGCTCGATCGCGTTGAGCCCGCCGACGGCGACCGTCGGCCACCTGCCGCAGGAGCGCGAGCGGCGCGAGGGCGAGACCGTCGCCGCGGCGCTGGCCCGCCGCACCGGCGTCACCGCCGCGCAGGCCGCCCTGGACGCCGCCACCGAGGACCTCACCGCCGGCCGGCCCGGTGCCGACGACGCCTACGGCGAGGCGCTGGAGCGGTGGCTGGCCCTCGGCGGCGCCGACCTCGACGAGCGGCTCGGTCAGGTGCTGGTCGACGTCGCTCCCGGCGTCGACCCGGACGCGCCGATGCCCTCGCTGTCGGGTGGCCAGGCGGCGCGGGTCGGGCTGGCCGCGCTGCTGCTGTCGCGCCACGACGTCCTGCTGCTCGACGAGCCGACCAACGACCTCGACCTGGCCGGCCTCGAGCAGCTGGAGGCCTTCGTCGCCGGCAACCGCGCGGGCATCGTGCTGGTCAGCCACGACCGGGAGTTCCTGTCGCGCACGGTCACCCGCGTCGTCGAGCTCGACCTGGCCCAGCAGCTGGTCCGGGTGGTCGACGGCGGGTACGAGGCCTACCTGGCCGAGCGGGAGGTGGCCCGCCGGCACGCGCGTGAGGAGTACGAGGAGTACGCCGAGACGAGGGCCGACCTCGAGGCCCGGGCGCGGATGCAGCGCAACTGGCTGGCCAAGGGCGTGCGGGACGCGGTCAAGAAGCGACGGGACCCCGACAAGTTCATCACGGCGCACAACCGGGCGACGGCGGAGAAGCAGGGCGCGAAGGCCAAGCAGACCGAGCGGCGGATCGAGCGGCTGGAGGTGGTCGAGGAGCCCCGCAAGGAGTGGGAGCTGCGGATGACCATCGCCGCCGCGCCGCGCGCCGGGGCCGTCGTCGCCACCCTGCGCGACGCCGTGGTCCGGCGGGGCGGGTTCACGCTCGGGCCGGTGAGCCTGCAGGTCGACTGGGGCGACCGGGTGGCCATCACCGGGCCCAACGGGTCGGGCAAGACGACGCTGCTGGGTGCGCTGCTGGGGCGGGTCCCGCTGGACTCGGGCAGCGCCTCGCTCGGCCCGGCGGTGCGGCTGGGCGAGGTCGACCAGGCGCGCGGGCTGTTCGTCGGCGAGCGCCGGCTGCTCGACGCGTTCGCCGCGGAGGTGCCCGACTGGCCGACCGCCGAGGTGCGCACCCTGCTGGCCAAGTTCGGCCTCACCGCCGAGCACGTGCTGCGCCCGGCCACCTCGCTCTCCCCGGGCGAGCGCACCCGCGCGGCGCTGGCGCTGCTGCAGGCCCGCGGGGTCAACGTGCTGGTGCTCGACGAGCCGACCAACCACCTGGACCTGCCGGCCATCGAGCAGCTCGAGTCGGCGCTGGCCGCCTATCCCGGCACGCTGCTGCTGGTGACCCACGACCGCCGGATGCTCGAGGCGGTCGCGACCACCCGCCGCATCGCCGTCGACGGCGGCCGGGTCACGGGAGGGTGAGCCGACCTGCGGGGGCGCCTGCGCAGGTCAGCTCAGGTCCTGGCCGAGCGCCTCGTCCAGGCCGACGGTGGCCATGCCGGCCCAGGTCTCGTCGACGTGGTGGGCCAGCACCATCAGGTCGCGCAGCTGCCCCTCGCGGTCGCGGACGTGGTCGCGCAGCAGCGCCTCGCCGGTGAAGCCGAGGTCGGTGAACAGCGCCAGCGCCGCGCCCTGCTCGGCGACCACCTCGACCACCAGCTTGGCCAGCCCGTCGCCGACCGCCGACACCAGGGCGAGGCGGGCCAGCTGCCGGCCCAGCCCCGAGCCGCGCCGGGTCGGGGAGACGACCAGCCGCACCTCGCCCACGTGCGACGACCAGCCGGTCAGCGGGCGGACGGCGACGTAGCCGGCCACCTCGCCGGAGTCGCCGTCCACGGCCACCCACCGCCGGCCGCCGGCCTTCCCGGTCGCCCACGACCGGACGACGTCGGGGTCGGTGACCTCCTCCTCGATGAACGTCAGGTCGCCCTCGGGCAGCCCGCCGAAGAAGCGCAGCAGGGCGTCGCCGTGCGCCTCCTGCAGCTGGAGGACCTCCACCGTCACTGGTCCTCCTCCTGCCCGGCCGCCGGGCCGGGCGCGCTCTCGTCGCTGCGTCGCCGGAGGAAGTCGATGATCTCCGGCACCGTCGTCTTCGCCGCCGTCCGGCCGACGACCAGGCCCATGTGGCCGGCCTTGAGGCGCAGCTCGTGCTTGTCCTCCGACCCGACCAGGTCGATCAGCGGCGCGGTCGCGTCCGGCGGCACGATGTGGTCCCGGTCGGCCCGCACGGTCAGGAACGGCCACCGGATGTCGGACAGGTGCACCCGGTCACCGCCGACGGTCAGCCGGTCGGTGACCATCCCGTTGTCCCGCACGAGCATCTGCACCGTCTCGCGCGCGGCCGCCCCGGGGAAGGGGATGTGGTCGTCCGACCAGCCGGTCATCGCCTGGTAGGCCGAGACGTACTCGTCGCTCCAGAGCTTCTCCCACAGCGTCACGTAGCGGGTGACCTCGGCCGTGGGCGTGAGGGTCTTGAAGCCCTGCACCACCACCCGCGGCGGCACGTTGCCGTCCTCGTCCACGACGTCGTCGACCTCGAGACCGCCGCGGAAGACGTCGGCCATCGGGCCCATCTGCGTGAAGTCGACCGGGGTGGCGAGGACGGTGAGGCTGCGCACCGGTGCGTCGGGGTGGTGGGCGGCGTAGAGCAGGGAGAGGTCGCCGCCGAAGCAGTAGCCGAAGAGGTTGACCTCGTCGGCGCCGGAGATCTCCCGCACCCGCTCGACGGCGGCGGGGATGTAGTCGTCGACGTAGTCCTCGAGCCGGTTCTGCGCGTCGCGGGCGTCCGGCTCGCCCCAGTCGACCATGTACACGTCGAAGCCCGCGTCGAGCAGCTGCTCGATGAAGCTGTTGCCCGGCGTCAGGTCGAGGATGTAGCTGCGGCTGACCAGGCTGAACACGACGAGCAGCGGCGGGGAGTACCGCACCCTGTCGCTGCGGTAGTGCCACAGCTGCGTGCGGCCGCGCTCCCAGACGACGTCCTTGGGCGTGAGCCCGACGCCGGGCCGGTCGACGCCGGCGACGAGCTTGATGCCGTTACGTGCCCTGAGGGCGTTGCGCTCGACGTCGCGCCGGACGCGGTCGAGGACTGCTTGCGGGCTGGGCGCCGTCGGCATCGGGCTCCTCCGGGGTCGCGTCGGCAGCGGCGCGGGGTCGGCGCCGCTCGTTCTCCAGTTGCACGGTCAGCCGCCGGACCTCCCGGTCGAGCGCGCCGATCTGGGCGCGCAGGCGGGCCAGGTCGGTGCCGGCCGGCAGGTTGAGCAGGTGCCAGGCGCGGGCCGACACCCCACGGGCGCCGTCGCGGGCGAGGTTCTGCGCGCGGCGCGCGAGGGCGACGCCGGTGGCGAATCCCGGCGTCCGGACCAGGTTGTCCGCGTGCGGGGTGACGCGGCGCTCGACGGCGTCGAACGCCTGCCGCCACTGCGGCGACCCCGACGGTGTCCCCGACGTCATGGACGGACCTCCTCCGTGTGCGGACCGGCTGACGGGGGCTCCCTACCCGCCCGGCCGGTGATACACCCCACACCACGGTTACGGTCCCGGTGGAGTCGGGGGGACCGACAGAGGGACCGACAGAAGGAGTGCACTCGTGGCGGACAGCACTGTCCTGGACATGTTCCGGCTCGACGGCCGGGTGGCGATCGTGACGGGAGCGTCCTCGGGGCTGGGCGTGGTGTTCGCCCGGGCGCTGGCGCAGGCGGGGGCCGACGTCGCCCTGGGCGCCCGGCGGGAGGATCGGATGACCGCCACCAAGGAGGCGGTCGAGGCGGCCGGACGCCGGGCGATCACCGTGCGCACCGACGTCGCGCAGGTGGAGGACTGCCAGGCCCTGGTCGACGCCGCGATGGCCGAGTTCGGCCGGGTCGACGTCCTGGTCAACAACGCCGGCATCGGCACCGCGGCGCCGGCCACCCGGGAGAAGCCCGAGGAGTTCCGGCAGGTCATCGACGTCAACCTCAACGGCTGCTACTGGATGGCGCAGGCCTGCGGACGGGTCATGCAGCCGGGCAGCTCGATCGTGAACATCTCCAGCGTGCTGGGGCTGACCACCGCCGGGCTGCCGCAGGCGGCCTACGCGGCCAGCAAGGCGGGGCTGATCGGCCTGACCCGCGACCTGGCCCAGCAGTGGACCGGCCGCAAGGGCATCCGGGTCAACGCGCTGGCCCCGGGCTTCTTCGCCTCGGAGATGACCGACCAGTACCCGGAGGGCTACCTCGACCAGCAGATGGGCCGCGTCCTCGCCGGCCGGCCCGGTGACCCGATGGAGCTGGCCGCCGCGCTCGTCTTCCTCGTCAGCGACGCCGGCGGCTACGTCACCGGGACGACGATCCCGGTGGAGGGCGGCATGCTCACCAGCTGACGCCGCCCCGGGGGCCCCGCGCACGGCGGGGCCCCGGGGAGCGGGGTCAGCGCCGGGCGGCGCCGACCATCTCGGGCCGGTCCTCGGCGGCGACCGGACGCTGCAGGCCGGCGCCCTCCACGTCGAGGACGGGCAGCCAGCGCAGCCAGCGGGGCAGCCACCACGCCCGGTGGCCGAGCAGCGCCAGCGCCGCCGGCACCAGCACCATGCGGACGACGAAGGCGTCGAAGAGGATGCCGGCGGCCAGCGCGAAGGCGATCGACTTGATGGTCGCCTCGCCGGCGGGGACGAACCCGGCGAAGACGCTGAACATGATCAGCGCGGCCGCGACGACGACCGGCGCCGCCTGCCGGAAGCCGGTGCGGATCGCCTCCAGCGGCGAGGCGCCGTGCGCGTGCGCCTCGTGCATCCGCGACACCAGGAAGATCTGGTAGTCCATCGCCAGGCCGAACAGGATGCCGATGACCAGGATCGGCGTGAGGCTGATCAGCGGCCCGGTCGCGTCGAGGTTGACCACGTCGGCCAGCCAGCCCCACTGGAACACCGCGACCGTCGCCCCGAGCGAGGCGCCGATGGTGAGCACGAAGCCCAGGACGCCGACCAGCGGCACCAGCAGCGAGCGGAAGACCAGCACGAGCAGGACCAGCGCCAGGCCGATCACGAGCGCCAGGTAGACCGGCATCGCCTCGTCCAGGCTCCGCGCGACGTCCACGCTGACCGCGGTCTGGCCGGTCACCGACGCCTGGACCCCGTCGGTGCCGGCGAGCAGGTCGCGCAGGTCGGCGACGAGCTGCTCGGTGGCCGGGTCCGTGGGACCGGACCGCGGGACGACCGTGAGCAGCGCCGCGGTGTCGTCGGCGTCGGGCACCGGCGGGGTGACCAGCGCAACGTCGTCGAGGCCGGTGACCGCGCCGCTGACCCCGGCCGCGGCCTCGGCCGCGCCGTCGCCCTCGAACAGGACGGTGATCGGGCCGTTGACGCCCTCGCCGAAGCCGTCGGCGAGCAGCTGCTGGGCGCGGGCCTGGGTGCTGTCGCTGGCGGGGGTCTGCACCAGCGTGGTCTGCATCGAGAAGAACGGGACGGCGACGATCGCCAGGGCGGCCACCGCGAGCAACAGCGACGGCACCCGGTGGCGGGTGACCGTGCCGACCCAGCCGACCAGGAAGCCGCGTCGGGGGGCCTCGTGCAGCCCGTGCCGCACCGCGGTGGGCCGGTGCCGCTTCGGCAGCGCGCGGTGCCCGAGGAACCCGAGGACGGCCGGCACGAGGGTGAGGGCGATGAGGACGGCGACGACGATCGTGGCGGCCGCGGCCACGCCCATCTGGGTCAGGAACGGGATGCCGACGACCGACAGGCCGACCAGCGCGATGACCACGGTGAGACCGGCGGTGACCACGGCCGAGCCCGCGGTGCCCGTGGCGACGGCGACCGCGGTGCCGACGTCGGCGCCCCGGCGCAGCTCCTGGCGGAAGCGGGTGACGATGAACAGCGTGTAGTCGATGCCGACGGCCAGGCCGAGCATCGCGGCCAGCGTCGGCGTCGTCGAGGACAGGTCGGTGAAGCCGGTGGCGATCGTGATGCCCAGGACCCCGATGCCCACGCCGACCAGCGCGGTCAGCAGGTTCAGCCCGGCCATCACCAGCGTGCCGTAGGTGACGGCGAGGACCACGAGCGCGACGACGACGCCGATCGCCTCGGCGGGACCCCCGACGTGCGGCGGCTCCTGGACGGCCTCGCCGCCGACCTCGACGGTCAGCCCGGTGTCCCGGGCGTCGTCGACGGCGGTCAGCAGGGCGTCCTGCTCCTCGGGCGTGACCTCGCCGGGCGCGGCGTCGTAGGTGACGGTGCTGTAGCCGGTGGTCTGGTCGGCGTTCACCGTGGGCGCCGCCGGGTCCAGCGGGTTCGTCGCCGACGCGACGCCTGGCAGCTGCGCCAGCTCGCCGGCCAGCGCGGTGACCGCGGCGGCGTTCTCCGGCGAGGTCAGGGGGGCGCCGTCGGGGGCCTGCACGACCACCCGGGCGCTGGCGCCGCCGCCCACGCCGAACTCCTCGCCGATCCGCTCGAGCGCGGTCGTCGACTCCTGTCCGGGGATGGAGAAGGAGTTGGTGGTCTCGCCGGCCAGGGTGACCGCGCCGACGCCACCGGCGACGAGGACGACGAGCCAGACGAGGAGGACGGACAGCCGGTGCCGGTGCGAGGAGGCGCCGAGCCGGGACAACAACACAGCCATGCTGATCAGGCCTCCGCCTGGTCGGGGGTGGGGAGGGCGGCGCCGGGGCGGCGGTGGCCCAGCGCGTCGGTGCAGGTGGCGACGACGTGCGGCCGCCACGCGGTGGTGCGGTCCTCGGCGTGGGCCGCGAGGGTCAGGACGGCGAGCGCGGCCAGCGCCCCGAGGACCCGGACGAGTCGCTGCGGCTCGGTGGCCTCGCGGTCGACGCCGAAGACCTGCAGCACCAGCTCGGGCACCGAGGTGTCCGGGTCGTCGACGCCATCGATACGGGTGCCCTCGAGCCGGGTGACCGGGGCGAGCAGCAGGGCGACGAGGCCGGGGTGGGCGAGGGCGACGTCGACCAGCACCTCCACGGCGCGCCGGTCGCGCTCCGCGCCGGCCGGGAGGTCGCGCACCTCGTCGAGGACCTGCTTGCCGAACGTGTCGGCCTGGGCGAGGACGGCCTCGTGGAGCGCGTCCTTGGAGGGGAAGTGGTGCAGCAACCCGGCCTTGGACAGGCCGACGGCGGCCGCGACGTCCTGCACGGACGTCTTGGTGAAGCCGCGACGGGCGAAGAGGGCGGCGGCGCGGTCGAGGATGCCCTCGTCGACCTGCTGCCGGAAGGGTCGTCCCACGGGGTCCACCGTACGGCGGGCCGACCGTATCGGTCGGTCTACCGACCGAACCGGTCGGTGGTGTCGCCCACAGCGGCGGCCGGCGGCCCTGCGGCCGGGGCTAGGTGCGCGGCGCGCCGGGTCTGACCAGGCCGCTCTCGTAGGCGACCACGACGGCCTGCGCGCGGCTGCCCAGGTGCAGCTTGGCCGTGACCCGGCCCAGGTGGGTCTTCACCGTCGCCTCGGTGACGAACAGCTCGCGGGCGATCTCCTGGTTGCTGCGGCCGGTTCCCACCAGCCGCAGGACGTCGACCTCCCGGTCGGTCAGGCCGTCGAGGCGCACCGTGGCCGGCCGCCAGGAGGGGTCGGGGCCGCGGGCGAACTCGGCGATGAGCCGGCGGGTGAGGGCGGGGGAGAGCAGCGCGTCGCCCTGGGCGACGACCCGGACCGCGGCGAGGAGCTCGACCGGCCGGGTGTCCTTGAGCAGGAAGCCGGAGGCGCCGGCGCGCAGGGCCGCGAACACGTGGTCGTCGAGGTCGAAGGTGGTGAGGACCAGGACCCGCGGCCGGCTCCCGTCGTCGGCCCGGCAGCGCTCCAGGATCGTCCGGGTGGCCTCGATGCCGTCCATCACCGGCATCCGGACGTCCATGAGGACGACGTCGGGGCGGTGGGCGCAGGCCAGCTCGACGGCCTCCTGCCCGTCGCCGGCCTCGCCCACGACCTCGAGGCCGTCGTCGCGCAGCAGGGCGCAGAAGCCGGCCCGGACCAGCTCCTGGTCGTCGACGACGAGCACGCGGACGGTCACGGCAGGCCCTGCGGCGCCGGTGCCGGCCGCACGTGCAGCGGCAGCCTCGCGCGGAGGAGGAAGCCGCCGCGCGGTCCGGGCCCGGTCTCGAGGTGCCCGCCGACCGAGGCGGCGCGCTCGCGCAGGCCGACGAGCCCGTAGCCGCCGCCGGGCCGACCGCTCGCCGGCCCGGGCCCGTCGTCGTCCACCTCGATCAGCAGGCCGTCCTCGCGCCAGGTGAGCGCGACCTCGACCGTCGCCGGGCCGGCGTGCTTCGCGGCGTTGGTCAGCGCCTCCTGCAGGATGCGGTAGGCGGCCAGGTCCAGCTGGGCGGTCAGCGGCCGGGGCGTCCCCGACGTCGACAGCGTGACCGCGGACCCGGCTGCCCGGGCCGTGGCCAGCAGCTCCTCGAGCCGGTCGAGCCCCGGCTGGGGGGTGCGGGTCGCTGCTCCTGCCGCCGAGCCCGCCGGTGCGGCGCCGTCGCCGGTGGCCCTGCCGCTGGTGGCCCTGCCGTCGGTGGCCCTGCCATCGGTGGCCCTGCCATCGGTGGCCCTGCCGTCGGTGGCCACGTCGTCGGCGGCCACGTCGTCGACGCGGAGGACGCCGAGCAGCTGGCGCATCTCGGCCAGGGTGCGGCGGCTGGTGTCCTCGACGACGGTGAGCGCCCGGCGGGCGGTCCCGGGGTCGCGGTCCATGACGTGGCGGCCGACGCCGGCCTGGACGGCGATGACGCTCATGCTGTGCGCCATCACGTCGTGGAGCTCGCGGGCGATCCGCAGGCGCTCGTGCACGACGGCCTCGCGGCTGTGCGCCTCGCGGCTCGCCTCCGCCTCCCGGGCCCGCTCGGCCAGGGCGCGGGCCTGCCGCCGCTGCGTCCGGGCCGCGTCGCCCAGGGCCCACATGGCGCCGGTCACCAGCAGGTCGGCCAGCACGTCGTTGAGGGTGTACCCCTGCGGCCACGAGAACGTGAAGACGACCATGCCCGCCAGCACGAGCGGGACCGCCCCCAGCGAGATCCGCCGCGGGTACCGCGCCGCCACGCCGTAGAGCGCGACGAGGACGCCGTAGCCCGAGATCGACTCGGGGTAGCCCAGGAGGCTGTAGCCGACCACCCCGGCGGAGGTCAGCGCCATCGCCGTCCACGGCCGCCGCCGGAGCAGCAGGACCGGCAGCGCGGCCAGCGCGGCCAGTGCCCAGGCGCCGGCGTCGACGGGCCGCTGGCCCGCGACCGCGGCCGGTGCGGCCAGCAGCTGCGCCGCGGTGACCACGGTGACGGCTCCGGTCAGGGCGACGTCGGCGAGCCGGGGCGGGATCCGTCGCGCGGGGGCGGGGGAGTGCGCCACGGCCGCCACGGTAGGGCCGGGCCGGGCCCGTGGCGTCCTCCTCCAGGACGACACCCGGCCTCCTCCCCGGGTCGGGTGCACGACCTCGCCGTGCCCTCCCCGGGGGAGGTCGAGGACCCCGCCGCCGGGTGACGCGCACCCGGCTCCGCCGCTCCTAGCGTCCGGGGCCGTCCCGAGCGGGACACCGGCGAGGGGAGAGCGCGATGGCGGCCAGCGAGGTGCCCGGACCGACCGGCCGGGACGGCGACCGGTGGGCGTGGCGGCCGGTCGTCCTGTTCTGCGCGGTCGCGCTGCCGGCCGCGGGCGCGCTGCAGCTCGTGGCGGACGCGACCGGGTCCTCCCCCCAGGCCTGGAGCCTCGTGCAGTTCGCGCCCTCGATCGCGGTGGCCGCCGTGCTCGCGGTCTCCCCGCCCCTGCGGAGCCTGGTGGCGGCCACCGTCCGCGGGAGCAGCGCCGCCACGGTGCGCCGGCTGGGTCCGGTCGCGGGCACCGTGGCCCTCGTCCTCCTCGCGTACGTGGGGGTCCGCGCCGTGCTGGGGGAGCCGGTCGAGGTGCTGCCGCTGCGCGACCTGACCGCTCCGCTCGCGGTCGTGGCCTCGCTGGCGCTGCTGGGCGCGTGCGGCGAGGAGCTGGGCTGGCGGTGCCTGCTCCAGCCGCTGCTGCGCCGCCGCTTCCCCGTGCTGGGGGCCAGCACGGTCGTCGGCCTGCTGTGGACCGCCTGGCACGTGCAGGTCCTCGCGCGCGGGGTGGTCGTGGCCGGTGCCTTCGTGCTCGCCGGCGTGGCGATGTCCGTGGTGCTGGGCGTGGCCGTGGAGCGCGGCCGTGGCTCCTCCCTGCTGATCGCGGGGGTCTTCCACGCCCTGGTCAACCTCGGCGGGCTCCTCCTCCGGGACGACGGGGTGGGCGACGGCGCGGACGGCTGGGTGTTCGCGCTGGTGTGGGTGCTCGCCGCGGCCGTGTGGGTCCTCGCCGACCGGAGGTCTCCCCGCCGGCCCGCGGCGGGCACGGCGCCCCGCCGCCGCGCGCCGCGGGCCGGGACGCTGCCCGGGCTGGCGCGCGCGACGGCGGCTGGGGTGGTGGCCGGGGTGGCGGGCGCGCTGGTCCTCCTCCCGGGAGCGGCGGCCTCCGCCGCCCCGGCGGGCGGCGTGGCCCCCACCGGCGTGGAGCAGCGGGTGCGGGCCCAGCTGGCGGCGTCCTCCGTCCCCGTGGCGTCCTACGCGGTCGTCGACGGCGGGCGGGTGCGGACCGGGGGCTGGGGTCCCGGCATCGACGGCGACACCCCGTTCGTCATCGGCTCGGTCACCAAGACCGTCACCGCGCTGGCGGTCGTGCAGCTGGCCGACCGCGGGCTGGTCGACCTCGACGCGCCCGCCGCCCGCTACCTGCCCGGCTTCCGCACCGCCGACCCGGCCGCCGTCGTCACGGTGCGGCACCTGCTGGAGCAGACCAGCGGGCTGCCCACCGAGGCGGGCCTGGACGTCTACGCGGACCCGCGGCTGTCGCTGCGCGCGCGGGTCGCCGGAGCCGCGGACGTCGAGCCGGTCAGCCGGCCCGGCGACGCGTTCCACTACTGCAACCTCAACTACGCCGTGCTGGGCCTGCTGGTGGAGCGGGTGTCCGGGCGGTCCTTCGGCGACTACGTCGAGGACGAGGTGTTCGCGCCGCTCGGCATGGCGCACAGCTCCGTCCGGCTCGCCGACGCGGCGGCCGACGGCCTGCCCGAGGGGTCGACGGTCTGGTTCGGGCTGAGCGTCGGCCAGGACGCGCGGTGGTACGACGGCGCGCTGGCCGACGGCCAGCTGGTCTCCACCGCGCACGACCTGGCGACCTACCTGCGGTTCCAGCTCGGGGACGGCACCTGGCAGGGGCGCCGGGTCGTCTCCGCGGCCGGCCTGCGCGCCATGCACACCGCGGCCGTGCCGACGCCGCCCGGCGCCGCGGCCGAGGACACGGCGTCCTACGGCCTCGGGTGGGGGATCGGCAGCGTCGGCGGGCACCGGGTGGTCGCCCACGGCGGGGACGAGGTCGGGTTCCACGCCGACGTGGGGCTGCTGCCCGACACCGGGCAGGCCCTCGTCGTCCTGACCGCCCGCAATGGGTTCCTCACCGACCCGGCCGCTGCCTACCGCGCCGGCCTGCACGCGCTGGCCGGCCTGCCCGCGGCGGACCCGAGCCGGGCATTCGGGTGGACCTACGCCGTCGTGGACGCCGCCACGGTCCTGGCCCTCGCGGCGATGGGGTGGTCGCTGTGGCGCCGGCGGAGGTGGGCGGCGTCCCTGCCCGGTCGGGCCGCCCGCCGCGGCCGGTGGGGCGCCCTCGCGCCGACCGTCGTGCTCGACGTCCTCCTCGCCGGAGCCCTGTACCTCGGGGTGTTCGTGGGACTGGGCACCCTGCTGCTCGGCTCCCCGTTCACCGTCCCCCTGCTGCTCGGCTCCACCCCCGACCTCCTGTGCCTGGTGCTCGCCGGGATCGCCTTCTCGCTGGTCAAGGCCGTCCTCGACCTGCTGCTCGGGCTCCGCGCGCTGGGGCGCCCGGCCGGCCGGCGCGCGCGACCGGTCCCGACCGCCGCTGCGGCCCGGCGGAGCGGCTCGTGACGCCCGTCCCGCGGAGGCGGCGACAGCCGGAGCGACCGTGCACGAGCTCGCCCGTCCCGACACGGCGCCCGGGCCGCCGGTGGGAGCTGCCCGACGAGCGGTCGACGCGCCGGTGGTCGTCCCGCCGGTGGGATCGTGATGCCCGTGGGCAGCCCGCGCCGCGCCCCCGCCGTCACCGTCCGAGGAGCGTCATGACCACCACCCTTCCCGACCGGGACGTCTTCGCCCGCGCCTGGGCCGACTGGCACCGGCAGCACGAGGCCCGGCTGGCCGACCCGCACGGCTTCCTCGCCGTCACCGCCCTGCACTGGCTCACCGGCGACCCCCGGCGCTTCGACGGCGTGCCTGGCGCCTGGTCCACCGGGCCGGACGGCGTCGAGGTCGTCCTCGACCCCGGCGAGGAGATCGCCCTCGACGGCGTCCCGCTGGCCGGCCGGCACTCCTTCGGCGTCGTCCCCGAGCGGGGCGGCGTGCTGGCCACCTGCGGCGACACCGTGCTGGAGATCGCCAAGCGCGGCGGGCACGACATCCTGCGCCCGCGGCACCCGGACAACCCGCTGCGTGCCCGCTTCCGCGGCACGCCGGCCTACGAGCCGGACCCGCGCTGGGTCGTCCCCGGCCGCTACGTCCCGTTCGACGAGCCGCGGCCGACCACGGTGGGCGCCGCGGTCGACGGGCTGCTGCACGTCTACGACGCCCCCGGCCGCGTCGAGTTCGAGCTCGGCGGGCAGCCGCTGGCGCTCACCGCGTTCCCCGGCAAGGAGCCCGGCAGCCTCATGGTGCTGTTCACCGACGCCACCAGCGGCGTCACCACCTACGCGGCCAACCGGTCGCTGTCCCTGGGCGTGCCGGGCCCCGACGGCTCGGTCACCCTGGACTTCACCCGGGCGACCAACCTGCCGTGCGCCTACACCGACCTGGCCACCTGTCCGCTGCCGCCCGCGGAGAACCGGCTGCCCGTGGCCGTGGAGGCCGGCGAGCGGATCCCGTACGAGCGGCTGGAGGCCTCCCGTGCCTGACCCCCTGCACACCGGCCACCTACACCTGGCCGTCGCCCTGGACGGCGCCGGCTGGCACCCCGCTGCCTGGCGCGAGCCGGACGCCCGCCCGGCGGAGCTGTTCACCGCCGGGTACTGGGCCGACCTGGTGCGCGAGGCCGAGGCCGGCCTGCTCGACCTGGTCACCCTCGAGGACTCCTTCGCGCTGCAGTCCGACGACCGGTTCCGGCCCGACGACCGCACCGACCGGGTGCGCGGCCGGCTCGACGCCGTCCTCGTCGCCGCCCGCGTCGCCCCGCTCACGCGGAACATCGGCCTGGTGCCGACCGCCCTGGTCACCCACACCGAGCCGTTCCACCTGTCCAAGGCGATCGCCACCCTCGACTTCGTGAGCGGCGGGCGCGCCGGCGTGCAGGTGCGCGTGTCGCTGGCGCAGCACGAGGCCCGGCTGTTCGGCCGGCGCGAGTTCCCCGAGCTGACCCGCGTCGACCGCGACGACCCGGCCGTGCAGCAGGTGCTGCGCGACGCGTTCGACGAGGCCGCCGACTGGGTCGAGGTGGTCCGCCGGCTCTGGGACAGCTGGGAGGACGACGCGGAGATCCGCGACGTCGCCACCGGCCGGTTCGTCGACCGCGAGAAGCTGCACTACGTCGACTTCGCGGGCCGCTCCTTCTCGGTCAAGGGCCCCTCGATCACCCCGCGCCCGCCGCAGGGCCAGCCGCTGGTCGCGGCGCTGGCGCACCAGCGCATCCCGTACGAGCTGGTCGCCTCGTCCGCCGACCTCGGCTTCGTCACCCCGCGGCATGCCGACGACGCCCGCGCGATCGTCGCCGAGGTGCGGCAGGCGCAGGAGGCCGTGGGCCGTGCCGGCGAGCGGGTGCACCTCTTCGGCGACGTCGTCGTCTTCGTCGACGACGACGCGGCCGCGGCCCGCGCGCGCAGGGAGCGCCTCGACGAGCGGGCGGGTGCGGAGTACCGCAGCGACGCGGTCGTCCTCACCGGCACGCCGGCGGACCTGGCCGACCTGCTGCAGGAGTGGGCCGCCGCCGGGCTCACCGGGTTCCGGCTGCGCCCCGGCGCGCTGCCGCACGACCTGACCGCCATCACCCGTGGCCTGGTGCCCGAGCTGCAGCGCCGCGGCGCGTTCCGCACCGGGTACGAGGCCGGGGCAGGGGCCGGGACGCTGCGCGGGCTGCTCGGCCTGCCGCGCCCGGCCAACCGCTACGCCCGCGACGACGCCACCGTCGCGTGACAGGAGAGACCGTGACCAAGCAGGTGCACCTCGCCGCGCACTTCCCGGGCGTCAACAACACCACCGTCTGGAGCGACCCCGCCTCGGGCAGCCAGATCGACTTCAGCTCGTTCGTGCACTTCGCGCAGACCGCCGAGCGGGGGAGGCTCGACTTCCTGTTCCTCGCCGAGGGGCTGCGGCTGCGCGAGCAGAACGGGGCCATCTACGACCTCGACGTCGTCGGCAGGCCGGACACCTTCACCGTGCTGGCCGCCCTCGGCGCGGTCACCGACCGGCTGGGCCTGACCGGGACGATCAACTCGACGTTCAACGAGCCGTTCGAGGTGGCCCGCCAGTTCGCCAGCCTCGACCACCTCACCGCCGGGCGAGCCGCCTGGAACGTCGTCACCTCGTGGGACGCCTTCACCGGCGAGAACTTCCGCCGGGGCGGCTTCCTGCCGCAGGACCAGCGCTACGAGCGCGCCCGCACGTTCCTGCAGACCACGTGGGAGCTGTTCGACTCCTGGCGCGGCGACGAGGTCCTGGCCGACAGGGAGTCCGGGGTCTTCCTGCGCGACCCGCACCCGGGCGCGTTCGCGCACTCCGACGCGCACTTCGACATCGCCGGGCAGTTCTCCGTGCCGCGCAGCCCGCAGGGCCGGCCGGTCGTCTTCCAGGCCGGCGACTCGGAGGAGGGCCGCGAGTTCGCCGCGTCGTCCGCCGACGCCATCTTCAGCCGGCACGCCACCAAGGAGGCCGGCCAGGCCTTCTACCGCGACGTCAAGGGCCGGCTGGAGAAGTACGGGCGCACGCCCGACCAGCTGCTCATCCTGCCGGCGGCCACGTTCGTCGTCGGCGCCACCGACGCCGAGGCCGCGGAGCTTCGCCCACGAGATCCGCCGCCAGCAGGTGTCCGGGCAGACGGCGCTGCGGTTCCTCGAGCAGGTGTGGAACCGCGACCTGTCCGCCTACGACCCCGACGGCCCGCTGCCCGACGTCGACCCGCTGGTGGGGGAGACCCACGTGGCCCAGGGCCGGGCGCAGGTGCGCATGTACCGCGACCCGCTGGCCACCGCGCGGCAGTGGCGCGAGCTCGCCGCGGAGAAGGGCTGCTCCATCCGCGAGCTGATGATCGAGGTGCAGAGCCGGCAGTCGTTCGTCGGCAGCCCGCAGACGGTGGCCGCGGAGATCGACGACCTCGTGCAGTCCGACGCCAGCGACGGCTTCATCCTCGTGCCGCACCTGGTGCCCGGCGGGCTGGACCCCTTCGTCGACTCCGTCGTCCCGCTGCTGCAGGAGCGCGGTGTCTTCCGCGCCGACTACGAGGGGACGACGCTGCGCGACCACCTGGGCCTGGCGCCCCTGCCCTGACGGCTGTCCCCTCAGCGCCGCCGCGCCGCGGCCACCTGCGGCGCGGCGGTGGCCAGCCACGGGTCCAGCGCCGCCGGGTCGTCCCAGCTCTTCTCCACCAGGTAGAGCCCGCGGGTGGGCGCGGTCGCGCCCAGCTCGACCAGCACCGGCTTGAGCAGCAGCTCCGGCGCCAGGTGGTGGGTCGGCCCGCCGCCGAGCATGAGCGGGACGGCGACCACGCCGGCCAGGTCGCCGGTGCCGACCTGGTCGAGGAACAGCTTGAGCAGCCCGGTGTAGGTGGCCTTGTACGTGGGGCTGGCGACGACGGCGACGTCGGCGGCCGTCAGCGCCTCGACCGCCGCGCCGACCGCGGGGTCGCCCCAGCCGAGCAGGCCCGGACCGAGGTCGACCACGTCGACCACGACGTCCGGCGGGGCGCCGGTGAGCCGCTCGACCACGAGTTCGGCCGCCGCGCGGGTGCGGGAACGGGGCTTGGGGTTGCCGACGACGGCGATCGTGCCCATGCCACACAGTGGACTACCCATCCCGATCGGATTCGACGGGTATGCCCCTCACTCGGCAGGGTCGGGACCGGTCACGCGTCGGCTCCGCGCGCCGGCAGGGCCGCTGGCAGCCGGTCGACGACCCGTGTCCCCTCGCCGGCCCTGGGCGCGGCGGGCGGAGATCCCCGGTGACCCCGGGAAGGCCGGGCGCGGGCCCGCTGTTGGTCCCGGGTGAGGAGAGGAGGGGACGCGTGCGCCGACCGGTCCTGTCGCGACGCCGGCACATCGACCTGCTCCGCACCAGCAGCGCCCTGTGCCCGGCCTGCTGACCGCCGTCCCTCCCGCGACGTCCCGGCCTGGAGTCCCCCTCTCATGACCCTCCCGTCTCCCCGTCCCGCCGTCCTGTGCGTGGTCGGCGCCGGCCCGACCGCCGTCGGCGTGCTCGAGCGCCTGGTCGCCAACGCCGTCGAGCTGCGCGACGGCCGGCCGCTCGAGGTCCACCTGGTCGACCCGCACCCGCCGGGCGGCGGCCGCGTCTGGCGGGCCGAGCAGCCGCGGCTGCTGTGGGCCAACTCGCTCGTCGCCGACGTCACCGTGCTGCCCGACCGCTCCGTCGTCGTCGACGGGCCGGTGGGGGAGGGGACCACGCTGTGGCAGTGGGTCGAGCGCGTCGGCCGCATGCTGCCCGAGGCCGACCCGGTCGGCGCCGAGGCACGGCGGCTGACCCCGACGTCGTTCCCGTCCCGGCCGCTGGTCAACGCCTATCTCGGCTGGGTCCTCGAGCAGGTGGTGGCTGCCGGCGAGCCGGAGGTGCGGGTGCACCGCCACCGGCAGCAGGCGGTCGACGTGCGGCCCCGGCCGGACGGCGCCGACGTCGTGCTGGCCGACGGCCGGGTGCTCGCGGCCGACGTCGTCCTGCTGGCCCAGGGCCACCTCGACGCCCGGCCCACCACCACCGAGCGGGCCACGCAGCGCTGGGCCGCCGCCCGCGGGCTCACCTACGTGCCGCCGGGCTACACCGCCGACCTGGACCTCTCGGTGCTCCGGCCCGGTGAGGACGTCCTCGTGCGCGGCGCCGGGCTGGCGTTCGTCGACCTCGTCGTCCTGCTCACCAGCGGCCGGGGCGGGGAGTTCGAGCGCGGCGACGACGGCCGGCTGCGCTACCTCGCCTCCGGGCGCGAGCCGGTGCTGCACGTCGGGTCCCGCCGCGGGGTGCCCTACCGGGCGAAGCTCGGCTACGTCTGGCCGGGCCCGCCCGTCCCGCTGCGCTTCTTCACCCCCGCGGCGATCGACGAGGCGTTCGGCCCGGGACAGCTGGACCTGCGCGTGGACCTCGCGCCGGTCATCGAGCGGGAGCTCGCGTGGGCGCACCACACCGAGCTGTTCCGCGCCCACCCGGAGCGGACGCGGATGGCCTGGGACGAGTTCGCCGAGCGCTTCGCCACCGACCCGGACGGCGTGGACGCGCTGGTCGAGCAGGCCGTCCCCGACCCCGCCGACCGCTTCGACCTGCCCGCCCGGAACCGCCCGCTGGCCGGCCGGCGGTTCGGCGACGCCGCCGAGCTGCAGGAGTGGCTGCGGGCCCACGTCCGCGCCGACCTCGCCCGCGCCGCGGACCCGGCCCACAGCCCGGACGCCGCGGTCTTCACCGCGCTGCTGTTCTGCCACGGCACGGTGGCCACCCTCGCCGCCACCGGCCGGCTCACCCCGCGCTCGGAGGCCGAGGACGTCGCCGGCTGGTGGATGAACCTGTTCAGCTACCTGGCCAGCGGTCCGCCGGCACCGCGGCTGGAGGAGCTGGTCGCGCTCTCCGAGGCCGGCGTCGTCCGCTTCCTCGGCGGCGACGTGCAGATCGACCTCGACGCCTCCACCGGCCTGTTCCGGGCGACGTCGGCCAGTGTCGACGGCGTCACCGAGGCCCGCGCCCTGGTCGAGGCGCGGCTGCCCGCCCCCGACGTCGCCGTCTCTCCGGACCCGCTGGTCAGCGGCCTGCTGCAGCGCGACGAGGCGGCCGGCAGGGGCCGTGGGGGCCGGCTGCACGTCGATGCCGCCCAGCGCGTGGTCGACGCCGCGGGCGTCCCGCACCCCCGGCTGTTCGCCGCCGGCTACTGGACCTCCGGCGCGCAGGTCGCGGCCTTCGCCCGACCGGGCACCAACGCCCCGTTCTTCCGGCAGAACGACGCGCTCGCCCGCGCGCTCTGGCAGGAGCTCGCCCCGGCGCAGGCCGCGGTGGAGGTGGCCTCGTGACGGACCCGCCGACGCTCCTGTGAGGTCGTCACCGCGCTCGACCGACCGCTGAGCCGGATCGGGGGTCGAACCGGTCGGACCGGGGTCAGCCCGGCCGCCGCGCGGCGAGGACCACCTGACCCGGGAGAGCAAGGGCCGACGGATCCGCAGCAGGCGGCGGCAGCCGCAGCTCGGCGACCGGCTGCAGGCCGGCCCCGGCGAGCAGGGCGGCCAGCTGCCGGGGCCGCCAGAGGTGGGTCGTCCAGGTGACGGGCTCGCCGTAGACCTCGGTGCGATCGAAGTCGCCGTCGCCCACGTGCATCCCCAGCAGGAGCTGCCCACCCGGGAGCAGCGCCCGGGCGAACGAGGCGAGCACGTCGGGCAGCACGTGGCGAGGCAGGTTGAACAGCGACCACCAGCCCAGCACGCCACCGAGGGATGCCTCGGCCAGGTCGAGCTCAGTGGCGGAGGCGACGGCGAACCGCAGTCCGGGGTGCAGCCGGCGGGCGTGCGCGATCATCCGCGGCGACAGGTCGACACCGGAGACGTCGACGCCCAGCCCCGCCAGGTGGGCGGTGACCGTTCCCGGGCCACAGCCGACGTCGAGCACCGGACCGAGGGCGCGGACGTCCTCGGCGAACGCACCGAGAGCGGCGCGCAGCCACGGGGACGGCGCCAGGTCACCGATCCCCATCGCGACGTAGTTGTCAGCCACCCGGTCGTAGGACGCCCGAACGCGGTGCAGGTCCGCGGGCTGCTCGACCGGGTCGGACACGAGGACCGAGGCTAGAGGCCGATCAGAGCCGGCGTGTACGTCGCTCCGGGACGCGGTGGTTCCTGAGATCGTGTGCCCGAACGCGGCATCCGATCCTCGAGCAAGGACGACGGCATGACCGGAGCGCACGTCCCCCTCCTCGGTTCCGACCTGTACGAGGTCGCCCTCCTGGCCGGCGGGCCGCGCCGGGTGGTCGACGCCGCGGTGGTGGCCCTGATCGAGGCCGGGCGCCTGCGGGTCTTCCGGTCCATCGCCGAGGTGCACGTGGTCGACCCCCACCCCCGACACCCCGTCGAGGCCGCCGTGCTCGACGCAGCAGAGCCGCACGCCCGCCGGTCGCTCGACGGGGTCGTCCGGCGGGTGCGCACCGACGCCCGGCTGGTCGCTCTCGCCGATGGCCTCCGGCAGGCCGGTCTGGTCTCCCGGCGCGGCGGCGTCGACGCCACAGGGGAGTGGCCCTGGACGGCCGTCGGACTGACCCGGGCCGGACGGCGCGCCCTCCGCCGCCTCCGGTCCGACTCGACGCTCGTCGGGCGCTCCGAGGCCCACGCGGTGGCACTGGGTGGGCCTCGGACGTGGGCGGACGGCGAGCTGCTGCGGGCGGTCGTCCTCGCAGCTCCTCGGCCGCATCCACCGGCGGACCCGGAGTCGAGCGGGCGCGAGGGCCGCCGGAGCCGCTCCGCAACGTGGGTTCACGGCGCCGGAGCAGGGTGGGCCGCGGCCGACTGGGGCGGCCTCGGGGGCGGTTATGGCGGTGACTGCGGCGCCGGCGGTGGCGGTGCCGGCGGCGGGTGCTGAGACGGACGCGAGTTCCTCCAGGTCGGCAGTGGCTGCCGGCTCAGCTGCGTGTGCCCTCGACCTCGGAGCCGAGGGACGCTGCTGGCCGGACGTGGCTGGTGGCGCACCCACGCTGCAGTTCGGCGGTCAGGCCCGCGTCGTCGTCATCCGCTGCGGCCCGGTGAGGCGCACACCGGTCCACGGCAGCGACCAGGGCCAGCAGGAGGACCGCCACCGCGGTCACCGCCAGCCACAGCTGCAGCGCATCGGTCCAGTCGTTCCACAGCCACATCGCCGTCCTCCTCCGCCCGTGGGGAGGGAACGATCCGGGCAGGGGAGCCGGCGGGCCATGCACGGACGGCCCGCCTCACCCGAGGGAGCGAGGTCGGTGCCGTCCCCGCGGCGATGACGCTGGACCGGTACGGGCACCTGTTCGGCGACCGGCTGGACGAGGTGGCCGAGGCGATAGCGGCCGCGCGCGCCGCTGCTGTTGCCCGAGGCCGAGATCGTCGACCGAGGCGACGCCCAGCGGGACGGCGTCCCACCGCCCCGACCGGGCGTTCCACGAAGTGCCCCCGGCAGGATTCGAACCTGCGCACCCGCCTCCGGAGAGCGGGAGGACGAGGAATGACCGTCGTTGGCAGATGCCAATTGCTAGCTGTTCTCGCAGGTCAGCGGCCTGAGCGGCTCTTGACTGCCGATGGCCATCGATGGCGCTAGACGGACCTCGTGTTGCCCCAGTGTTGCCCGAGAGGGCAGACCCATGGCGCGACGCCAGTCGACTCATGATCGCTGTGCGACTGAACGCCGGGGGACGCAGCGGTCCGGCAATGCGACGCCGAGCCCGTGCCGTCGACGACGGGCCTACCCAGCCCGGATGTTGTCCGCACCGGTGCCTTGTGGGCACCGGCGCCCGCCACCGGCGCCGGTCCCCACGAGGCACCGGGTGCGCGTCCGCGGTTCAGGCCGTGAACCAATCGACTCGTAGCTCTTCGATCATCGCCTCGATGTCGGGGCCTGATCGAGGGTCTATGCCGTTGCAGGAGACGGTGACTGCTGTGCGGCGGTCGGCGGAGACGTCGAACGCCGTGGTGAACCCGGCCCAGAAACCGTTGTGCGTCAACGCGCCGTCTCGGGTGATGACGATGCCGGCCGCGTACCGGTCCCCGTCAGAGCCAGCCGCGGTGGTGGTGTTCAGCTGGGCGTCGAGGAGTTGGCCGCCGCCAAGGCGGCCGGTGCGGTAGTTGTCGGCCCAGCGCACCAGCTCCGTGGGTGTCGTCTGGATCGAGCCGTCGCCGACCTGCTCCCAGCGGGACCCGGCCGGCTCCCAGGCTCCGCTGGGAGGGGCGGTCTGGTAGCTGCGCGCCGAGGACTGGTCGGTGTTGTCGGGGCTGGCGCCATAGGGGTCGAGAACCATGTCCAAGGCCAGGGGCTCAAAGATCCGCGTGCGCACGAACTCCGCCAGGGGCAGCTGCGCCGCATGCTGAACGACCTCGGCCAGCAGGAGGTAGTTGGAGTTGGAGTACTCGAACCTCCCGCGGACCCGGTCGTCGAGGGACTGGATCCGGGCGACCACGGCGATCGCCTGCTCCTGGCTGGTCCGCTCGGTGAACTCGTGGCCGGCGGCCAGCCGGGAGGTGTAGTCCGGGATCGCGCTGGTGTGGTGCAGCAGCTGGTCGATGGTGGTCTCGTTCGACCATGCAGGCAGGTCCGGCATCCAGCGGGACAGCGGATCATCCAGGCTCAGGCGGCCCTCCTGAACGAGTAGCAGCACCGCGGTGGCGGTGAACTGCTTGGACACCGAGGCGATGTCGAACGTCGTGGACGGTGTCAAGGACCGTCCCGTCGCCAGGTCAGCTGTTCCGCGGGCGGCGGCCCACACGACCTCTCCTTCGACGCCCACCGCCGCCGAACAGCCCGGCTCGTCCGGGGACAGCGTGCGCTCGAGCAGGTCCTCACTGCGCACGACACGACTGGCCAGATCACTAGGCAGGTCATCCGCACCGGTGGCGACCGGAGGAGGGGATCCGGCCGTGGGCGTGCAGGCAGCGAGCACCGTGACCAGGACGAGGGCGCCGAGAAGCGCACGACCACGCTGCCGACATCCGCCGCTCATGGCTGCCCGGACTCGGCGAGGACGGCACCTCGCCGGGCGGGCGGCCCGCAGCATCCCCACAGCACTCCTTACGGCGGTGGATCGGCCAGTGTTGACCGGTTCAGCAGCCGCCGTCCCCACCGCCGCCGCCGCAGTCGAAGCCCCCACCGCCGCTGAACGCACCACCGGCGAGATACGCCGCATCGCCGTGGCGGTAGCCTCCGGCGGGGAGCGCCGCGGGCGTGCCCCACCGCAGCCGCCGCGCCAAGGTGAGGTGCGGAGGGTCGAACAGGACGACGTACAGGCCACGGTCATGCATCGCGGCCGGGCCGGACAGGGCGACCCGCAGCGCATCGGTCGGGGCGGCGTCGAGCTGGCGGCGCTGCTGCCGCAGCACGCGCCGACCGGCGCCGCTCAGGCACACCGCCGTCCACCACCGGCGCCGCAGCGACTCGGGAGCGGCCCTGCGGACGAGCAACCCCTCCTCCTTCAGGCACTGACCGATGCCGGTGAGACGCACGTCGTCGCGCAGCCGCCAGCACACCGCGCCCAACAGGCGGTGCCCGCGGGATCCCACGGCGTCCACCACCGCCGCCTCCAAGTCCGAGCACGGGCGGCGCTGCAGGAGGATGAGCTCCCCGGTCGTGCGGTTGGCCCGCAAGACACCGGCCTCGATCAGGGCGATCACGGCGACCTCTGCGGCCCGGCGCGGCCCGGCGGCGAGGTAGGCCAGCTCGTACACATCCAAAGGGCGCGTTCCGGTCATGTCCGTCGTCCCTGGGTCGAGGAGCGGATGGAGCCACGCGGGTGGAGGAACCATGTCATGCGCTGCCCGTGGTCGAAAGACGACGTTCGCAGGCGTGACCTCCCGCGTCGTGGCGTCGACGACCACCTTTTGAACGCGGACGACGCTTTAGGCGTGCATCGCCCACAGAACTCTGCTGCATGAATCGCCGTGGCCGCGTTCTTTGTGGTGCTGGCGACCGCCTGCTGCCGGCGGTCGCCCAGGCCAGCGATCGGAGCCCGGCAATGCACCCGTTCCCGCCGGCGCTCGCTGGCCTCATGCCGGTCGGCGCGCTCCTTCGGTTGCAAGCCCGGAGGCTGGTGCGCCGACCCCTGCAGACCCCTGGTGACGTGACCGTGACGCGCCAGTGACGCCTCACGCGTACAGATGACGCCCGTGGACGGAAGCCGGTCGCACCGGCCCTTCCTCTCGACACCCACGGCGCGTGCACGGAGGTGCCAGACGTCGACATCGTCTAGCGCGGCACTCGGTGCACGACAGGAGCTGCGATGACCATCGACAACGACATCTATAACCGGCACGCGGACCGATGGTGGGACGAGAACGACCCGCTGAACATGCTGCACGGCAGCGTCACGCCGGCACGCCTGCGCTACTTCATCGCCGTCTTGGCGAAGCTCGAACGTGACCCCACGGGACTGCGTGTTCTGGACATCGGCTGCGGCGGTGGCTTCCTCGCCGAGGAGTTCGCCCGTCTGGGCTGCCGGGTCGTGGGCGTCGACCCCTCGGCTCCGTCGCTGGAAACCGCCCGCCGCCACGCCGCCGACCGCCGATGGGACATCGAGTACCGCGTCGGCGCCGGAGAGGACCTCCCGGTGCAGGACGCGGAGTTTGACCTCGCCTACTGCTGCGACGTCCTCGAGCACGTCAACGACCTCGATCAGGTGATCAGTGAGACCGCTCGCGCCTTGAAGCCGGGTGGGCTTTACCTGTTCGACACGGTCAACCGCACACCAGTCAGCAAGCTACTGGGAATCAAGGTCATGCAGGACTGGCGCGCGACCCGCATCCTCGACACGCCCCTGCATACGTGGGACATGTTCATCAAGCCCAGAGAACTCGCCGCCACGCTGACACGCCATGGACTGCGCTTGCACGAGACGGTCGGACTGGGGCCACGGGCCAAGAACCCGGTCGGCGTGGTCCTCAACTTCAGGCGAGCCGCACGGGGACGGATCTCCTACGGGGAGCTGAGCCGACGACTCGACTTCGGGCAGACGAGGACTCGGTGGGTCTCCTACATGGGCCACGCGACCCGGGATGGGAAGACGTAACGGCAAGACGCCCTACCCGCCCATCCCGCCGGGCTGTCCCTGATGGGCCGTTGAGGGAGACGCACGGACACAGGGCATCCGCGGCCTTGATGGGGAGCACTTAGCGTCATCCCCGACATGATTCGAAACGCCTCGCTGACCTGTGCGGACTTCTGGGACTCCGGCGCTGAACTGCGCGAATAGCGTCGGCGGTAGTTGATCACCATCGGCCAGAAACGGACCTCTTGCGGACTCTGTGCGGACTGGAGGCCGGGTCGGGCGGCGGCCATCCCCGAGGCCATCAAAAGCAGAGGCATGCCGGCCGCCGGCCATGAGACCCTGAGCACCGCGGTGCGCGTCGACTCGCTGGACACGTCCCGCCGTCCTTCGCGGCGGCGGGCGACCGCTCCCCGGCCATTAGCGTGCCGGCTGCCGCGGGTCGCCGGAAGGGCGCTGTCGCGTCCCTACGGGATGGGCCTGCGGCCCACCCTTCCCCCAACCCGCGGCAGCCGGATGGGGCCGGTTACGGGGAGCCGACAGGAATGTGACTCGAGTGGCCCGGACGTCATGTGGCCGGGCAGCATCGCCTCCCGGCATCCTCCGCTCGGACGGGACCACGCCTCGCGTCGGTGGCCTGTGGCGACGGCACAGAGAGGGGGCACCAGGTCACTTGAGCTGACGTCGACACGGGGCTGCGGGTAACCACCTTCAGCCCTCTGAAAGGTCGCCTGCTCCTGAGAAAGGCGTCAGATGGTGAGCAAGCACTCAGAGGCGGCTCGCCCCACCATCAGTTGCCGGCGGCCCGGAATTGCTCGATCACCTCGCTCTTTATGCGACCGCGCGGAGAGACGTCGATGCCCTGGCTCTTGGCCCATGCTCGGACGGCCGCGGGGTCGATCGAGTCGGTGGTCGTGTGACGAACAGCAATCCGGTCCTTGCTCGTCGAGCCGGACTTGCGACCCGCCGAGACGTACTTGGACAGAGCGTCGCGGAATTCGGCGGCGTTGTCGTCCGAGAGGTCGATCTCATAGCTCTTACCGTCTAGGGCGAAACTGACGGTGGTGTCGGCGGGGCTCTCGCCGTCCAGGTCGTCGATGAGGACGACGGAAGTCTTGGTAGCCATAAGCCGCGATCATCCGCGTATCCGCTGATCAGTCAAGGCCATAAATCCGTCGTGCGACCTGTATCACTCCATGCGGTGAGGAAAGTGCTCAGGGTGGCGACGACTATACGCATCGTCCTCACAGCTCACGCTGTGAATAGGAGAGACCACTCGGAAATCTCCCGCTGCCTCCTCCGGGAGGCCTCCGTGATGAACTAGGCCCTTGACATAAACCTGTCCGCGAGATGCCAGTGGCTCGATGCGCACATCCACGCCCACCTCCTACTAGGTGCGTGACTACACCGCCTGGGCAAATCACCATGGCGATGCTGGTCCACGCCTATCTATCCGCCGCTCGCGCCACCGCGGAAAAAGGGGGTCTGCAGCCGGAACCGAGCAACTCATCGCGCTGACCGTGCCCCAGCTCCGACGCCTGCTCAACACGCTCATCCGCAGACCGCGACCCGATCTGGACCATGCCGCGGACTGGTCCTGGTGGCGCCGACGACGCCAGGCCCAGGCCCGCGCCGCCCACTACCGCGCCCGCGGACAGGCCCCGCCGTAACTGCCGCTGCAGTACTAAGGAGGTCGAGCGTGCGTTCGGGCAGAGCAGGAGGTCGTCGCAGCCCTGGAACAGGCGATCCGCGGCTCCGGCCTCAAGCCCGATTTAGACGGTATTCATGACCGCGCTCGCGACATCTCGGCCGCGAGCGAATCGATCGAAGGTCGTTAGAGGCAGAGGATCTCAAGACCGCCGCACTAGGCCGCTATGCGAGCCCTCCCAGCGGGCGATTCGCCGACTAACCTGTATCTTTACCGTTTCGCCATGCGACCGGCACTACCCGCAGGAGGCCCCTGGAGACCCCATTGTGCCGCTGCATGTTGCACGGATGTTGCACGCGAGAGCTATGCTACGGATGCTTCCCGGCCGGCGGGGGAGCTCTTGATGACAGTGCGGCGCCGGTCTGTTCCCAATTCTGTACCGCGCGGCGGGCAGGGGACACGAGCATCCGGTCAGGCACCAAACCGGCGTGCTCCAAACAGGCGCCGCGCGCCCCGGCCTGCTACACGCCTTCCGCAGCCACTGGCCGCTCCAGGTCGACCGGGCCGCCGGCCGCCTTGGCATGGCGGATCGAGCAGAAGTTGACGCGGCCGCACCGGCCATGTCTGGCGCTCATCCACGTGTTGCTCAGCCGGTCACAGGACGCGCGTCAGAGCCTCAGGAGTGTCGTCCACCAGGGTGGTGTGCGACGGCCCTGTGAGCAGCGGGCCGAGGGACGTCAAGGCGGCCACCGCGTGATCTTCTGAATGACCTCTCACAGTCCTTCAGGAGTTCGACGCGATGCCCGCTCCGAGCAGTATCGATCCTGCCCAGTTAATTCACGAGCAACTGGCCCAGGCCAACCCCGATCGGCTGTGTCAGATGCTGACCACGTTCATCCACACGCTTATGTCCGCTGAGGCCGACGCGGTCTGCGGCGCCGTCTTCGGCGAGCGCAGCGAGGCGCGCACCAACGTCCGCAACGGCTACCGGCCTCGGGAGTTCGATACCCGCGCCGGCACCCTTGACGTGGCGATTCCCGAGCTGTGGGCCGGGCCTACTTGCCCGACTGGCTGCTCGAGCGCCGCCGCCGGGCCGAGCGGGCGCTGACCACCGTGGTGGCGACCTGCTACCTGCTCGGGGTGAGCACCCGGCGGATGGAGCGCCTGGCCGAGTCGCTGGGGATTACCCGGCTGAGCAAGTCGCAGGTCAGCGAGATGGCGAAGGACTTCGACGAGCAGGTCGCGGCCTTCCGCACCGACCGCTGGATGCCGGGCCGTACACATTCGTCGCCGCTGACGCTCTGGTGCTCAAGGTCCGCAAGGGCGGCCGGGTGGTCAACGTGCATGCCCTGGTCGCCCCCGGCGTCAACGACGACGGGCACCGGGAGATCCTCGGGCTGCAGGTCACTTCCGCCGAGGACGGCGCCGGCTGGCTCGGGTTCTTCCGCGACCTGACCGCCCGCGGCCTCACCGGGGTCCAGCTGGTGACCAGCGACGCGCATCGCGGGCTGGTCGAGACGATCGGCGCCGCCCTGCGGGGTGCGGCCTGGCAGCGCTGCCGCACCCACTACGCGGCCAACCTGATGCCGGTCTGCCCGAAGAAGGCCTGGACCTGGGTGCGGGCGCTGTTGCACTCGGTCTACGAACAGCCCGACGCCGCCTCCGTGCACGCCAGGTTCGACCACGTGCTGGCCGCGCTGGCCGACAAGCTGCCGCGGGTGGCCGAGCACCTCGAGCAGGCGCGGGCCGAGGTGCTGGCCTTCACGGCCTTCCCGAAGGAGGTGTGGCGGCAAATCTGGAGCAACAACCCCAGCGAGCGGCCCAACCGGGAAATCCGCCGGCGCACCGACTTGGTCGGCATCTTTCCCGACCGCGACGCCCTCATCCGCCTGATCGGAGCGGTGCTGGCCGAGCAGCACGACGAATGGACCGAATGCCGCCGCTACCTGGATCTCGACGTCCTCGCCCGCTGCCGGTTGCGGCCGGTCGAGGACACCGACGAGACCACTGAGGAGGTGACCATTCGGGTGCTCAGCGCCTGACCGACCAGAACGATCCCGCGGTAGCCGCCAAACACCCCGCCCGGGACTTGACCTATAGCTGATGAAGAGGTCCTTCGCCGTGCCCTCGCTGACCGCGTCCCCCCAGAACACCGGGCGTCCACCCTAGCCAGCGGATCGGCACCGGGCGTGGTGATCGGATGCGCCTGCGGACACCGTGCGGCGGGCGTGGGCGACGCGACGTAACGACTGCGATGCTGTACGCCGTGTCGAGGCGGCGGATGGTGTTCCTGAGCCACACCTCGGAGTTGCGCCGCCTGCCGACCGACCGTTCCTTCATCCGGGCGGCCGAGCAGGCGGTGTTACGAGCCGGGGACGTGGTTGCCGACATGGACTACTTCACCGCCCAGGAGAAGAGCCCGGCGCAGGTGTCCCGGGAGGCCGTGCGCGCCACCGATGTTTACGTCGCGATCGTCGGCTTCCGCTACGGCACGCCGGTCCGGGACATGCCCGAGGTCTGCTACACCGAGCTGGAGTTTGAGGAGGCCAGTGCGGCGGGGATGCCCCGGCTGGTGTTCCTGCTCGATGCGAAGACGCCTGGCGATGCGGAGCTGTTCTTTGAACCCAAGTATCCCGAGCGACAGGCGGCCTTCCGGGCCCGGCTGCTGGAGAGTGGGCTGACTACGGCGACGGTCACCAGCCCGCCGGAGCTGAGCGAGAAGCTCTATCAGGCGTTAATGCAGGTGCAGTCGTCTCACAGCAGCGGTGCGGCCGGTCGGGTTTGGAACGTGCCGGCCCGTAACGGCGCCTTCACCGGCCGCGAGGAGCTGCTGACCGACCTGCGGGAGGCTCTGCGCGTAAGGGGCTCCGGTGGGGTCCAGGCGCTGCACGGCGCGGGCGGGGTCGGCAAGACCACGCTGGCGGTGGAGTACGCCCATCGCTTCAGTGGGGACTACGACACCGTCTGGTGGGTGTCAGCTGAGGATCCGGCGTTGATCGCCGAGCGGCTGACCGAGCTCGCCCGCGGCCTCGGCCTGGCCGCCGCCACCGACCCGGTCCCGATGGCGCTGGCGCGTCTGCTCGGCGACCTGCGGCAGCGGGAGCGCTGGCTGTTGATTTTCGACAATGCCGAGGACCCCACCGCGCTGGCCCCGTTCCTTCCTGGTGGCGCCGGCCACATGCTGATCACCTCCCGAAACCCAGGCTGGCAGGCGCTGGCCCAACCGCAGTCGATCGAGGCATTCCACCGCGGCGAGTCGGTGAGCTTTCTGCGCTCTCAGGCGCCCGAGCTGACACCGGACCTGATCGAGCGGATCGCCAACGCCCTCGATGATCTGCCCTTGGCCCTGGCCCAGGCGGCGGCCTTCATGAACCAGACCGGCACCGGGGGTGAGGACTACCTGTGCTTGCTGGCCGAGCGCGCCAATGAGGTGCTCGCCCGCGGCCTCCCGCCCGGCTATCCGATGCCGCTGGCGACGTCGCTCACCCTGGCCTTTGACCGGCTCGCCGCCGACACTCCCGCCGGACTCCAGCTGCTCACCCTGGTCGCTCAGCTGGCGCCCGAGCCGATTCCGTTGACCCTTTTCACCGCCCACGCTGACCTGCTGCCCAAGCCGCTGGCCCAGGCCGCGGCCGATCCGCTTGGTATGGCCGATCTAATCGGGTTGCTGCGCCGTAGCGCATTAATTCGTCTGGGCCCCGACAGCATCCAGGTGATCCACCGGCTGGTGACCACGCTACTTGGCTCTCGCCCCGGCGCCGACCCTGAACTGCCCAAGCCGCGATACGCAGCCGCCCAATTGCTCGTCGTAGCGCTTTCAGGCGAGGTGTGGAACAACCCGGCCGTCTGGCCAGCCTGGCGGCAACTTCTGCCCCACGTATTGGCCCTCACCGGCGCCACCCGGCCAATGGAAGGCATCGAGGACGACGCTTGGTGGCTGCTCGTCAGCGCCGCGAGCTATCTGCAGACCCGCGGCGAACCCCGCACCGCCCGCCCTCTGTTCGAGCGCGCCTACCAGCTCAAGAGACAACGCCACGGGCCCGACCACCCCGACACCCTGGCTTCGGCGAACAACCTCGCCAACGACCTGCGCGCCCTCGGGGAGTACGCCGCCGCCCGGGACCTAAACCAGGACACCCTCAAGCGGAAACGGCAGGTGCACGGCGACAATCACCCCGACACCTTGACCTCGGCGAACAGCCTCGGTGGCGACCTGCGCGCCCTCGGGGAGTACGCCGCCGCCCGGGACCTGGACCGAGACACCTTTGAGCGGTGCCGGCGGGTGCTCGGCGACGACCACCCCGACACCTTGACCTCGGCGAACAACCTCGCCCTCGACCTGGCCGCGCTGGGTGAGCATGCCGCCGCCCGGGACATGCACCAGGATACCTATGAACGTTACCGGCGCGTGCTTGGCGACAATCACCCCTACACCCTGATCTCGGCGAATAACCTCGCCCTTGACCTGCGCAATCTCGGGGAGTACGCCGCCGCCCAGGACCTGAACCAGAACACCCTTGAGCGGTATCGGCGGGTGCTCGGCGACAATCACCCCCCACACCTTGACCTCGGCGAACAACCTCGCCATCGACCTCCGCGCGTTGGGTAATTACGCCGCGGCCGACGAGCTACAGAGATGGATCGATGCGCACGGATCCTCGGACTCCTTGAGGCCATCAGGACAGGAGAGTAGCGAGGGATCGACGGAGACGACGTGACTGACCCCGACGGCAAGGACCTTTGGAACGCGGCCATCTCAGCCGACAGCTACAATGAGCCCGCCGACAAGTACCGGGCGGCCATCCTCGAGCAATACAAGACGTACGTGGAAATGGCCCGACCGAATTAGCGCCCGGCGCGCGCTGACCAACACTTTCTTCCTGACTCTCAACACCGCCGTGTTCACGCTCATCGGTGTCTTCCTGCAGATCCAGCAGCAGGCGGCCACCGGGCTGCTGGTTTTCCCGGTAATCGCACTGCTCGGCGAGTGCGGCGCCTGGTTTTATTTGCTCCGCTCCTATCGGCAACTTAACACGGCAAAGTACCAGGTGATCGGACAGCTAGAGGAACGACTTCCCGCTTCGCCGTACTGGCGCGCGGAATGGACGGCACTCGGCGAGGGCAAGGACCGCACGAAGTACTGGCCGCTCAGCCACATCGAAAAGTGGATCCCAGTCTTATTCGCCGCCACCTACCTGGTCGGCTTCATCATCGTCATGCTTGTCTAGCTGTACTGCCCAAAGAGGTTGGTCAGCGCGTGATTGGGGGTCGGTTCCCGATCGCGGTGTGGGGCCGGTGATGGTTGTACTCGTGAAGCCGGGCCGGCAAGGCTTCGCGGCGGGCTGACTCGCTGAGGAAAATCCGGGCGAAGGCCCAGCCGTCGGCCAGTGTGCGGTGAGAGCGCTCGATCTTGCAGTTGGTCCGCGGCCGGTAGGGCCGGGTCCGCTGGGCCTGATGCACAGCTCGAGGCTGGCGTCCCGCACGGCGCGGGAGCGTAGGCCGACCCGTCGTCAGAAAGCACCCGCTGCACGGTGACGCCCCGGGCGGCGAACCAGGCCACCGCTCGACGCAGCACCCTGACGGCGGTGGCAGCGGTCTCGTCGTCGTGAATCTCGGCGTAGGCGACCCGGCTGTGGTCGTCGAGCACGGTGTGCACGAACGCGGTACCGAGCTTGGGGTTGCGGTGGGCGTTGTGTCCCGTACCGGGTCTGATGGAGGCTCTCATTCCCCAGAACGGCGTGACCCGGCCACCCGGTCGGGGGCGTTTATGCGGATCGGTGAGAAGTTGGGTATCAATTCCGAGACGCTGCGCAACTGGGTCATCCAGGCCGAGATCGACGAGGGCCACCGGCCGGGCAAGACAACCGGTGACGCCGCTCGGCTGGCCGAGCTCGAACGTGAGGTCCGCGAGCTGCGCCGGGCAAATGCCATCTTGAAGAGCGCGGCGGTGAAGTCAACCGGTCAGCGCAACAGTGCGGCGGGCCTATCGGCGGGAGTGTCGAAGTCGAGGGTCTTACGGGGCCGGGAGTTCAGCTTCGCGGCAATGGCGTCCAGATCGTTCTGAGTCAAGTGCGCCATGCTTTGTCCCTTGGGCAGGTATTGGCGCAGCAGCCGATTGGTGCTCTCGTTCGTGCCGCGCTGCCAGGGGCTGCGGGGATCGGCGAAGTAGACGGCCAGGCCGGTAGTGACCGTGACGGTCCTGTCGGTCGGCCAGCTCCATGCCGCGGTCCCAGGTGAGTGACTTGCGGACCTGCTCGGGCAGCCGGGTCATCTCCCGGGCCAGGCCGGCGCTCACCGTGGTCATGTCCCGGCCGTCAAGGGCAACCAGCACCGTGAAGCGGGTCGCCCGCTCGACCACGGTCGCCACCTGGCTCCAGTGCCGGCCCAGCAGCAGGTCGCCTTCCCAGTGCCCGGGGATGGCCCGGTCGGCGACCTCGGCGGGGCGCTCGCGGATCGACACCGCGTCCTTGATCTGGGAGCGCCACTGGCCAGTCACGGTGTGGTGGATGTTGCGGCGGGTCGGACGCCCGCTGCGCAGGTGTTTCTGCAGCTCTTTGGCCAGCACGCCGCGGGACTGCACGAACAGCGACTTGTAGATCGTCTCGTGCGACACCCGGACTCCGGTCCCGATCGGGGCGTCTCTGGCAAGCACACCGGCGATCTGCTCGGGCGACCAGTCCTCGCCGAGTCTGGCAGCGACGTAGGCCCGCAGCGCCGGATTGCGCGCCGGCAGGCAGGCCTTGGGCCGGCGGGCCCGCCGCCAGGCCCGGTCATCGGCATCCACCGCCCGGTACGTGCGCCGGCCGCGGTTACCGGCGATCTCCCGGCTGACCGTTGAGGCAGCCCGGCCGAGCGTGCGGGCGATCTGGCGCACCGACTCCTTCCGGGCCAGCCCGCGGGAGATCTCCTCGCGCTCGACCAACGTCAACGCATCCGACCGGCGCTTACGCGGCGCCGGAACGTAGCCCCCGGTTTGTTTGATCACCGTGAAGATGGAGCCGGGCGGATAGCCGATGGCCCTCGAGATCTCGCTGAACGACTTTCCTGCAGCCCACATCCCCCATAACTGCGCGCGAGACTCGTCGCTCATGCCCGGCCGGCCCAGCTTCGCCACCGCACACCTCCATGATCGAGAAGGTGTTGCGCTGACCGGTTGAGTCCACCTCGGCTTTCTTCGCGTCAATGAGGTTTTCTCACCTGGTTCCGCGGTCGAGTGAGATGAGCACCAATGCGGCGGCGACAATGGCGCCGATGCGGTGCGGGCTGACGGTGACCCGGTCGAGGGCGCGCCAGCGGCCGAGCAGGGCATGGCCTCGTTCGGCGGGTGCGCGTAGTGCGGTGATCAGCCGGTTGTAGCAGCGGTTGTCGGTGTGCAGCGGCCCGTCGGGGTGGTGCTTGATCGGGACGTGCACTCCGATGCCGGCACCGGTGTAGCCCTTGTCGGCCAGCACCGGCAGCCCGCGGGCGGCGTGCGGGTACAGCGCCGGCAGGACCAGCTCGCGGGCGGCGGTCAGATCATGGGTCGAGCCGGGCCGGACGTCAGAGACCCACAGCGGAAAGCCACCGGGGTCGCAGAGGACCTGCACGCTGCCGCCGAAGGCGTGGTGCTTGCCGGAGTACCACAGGTGATGGCCACGCTCGGCGCGGGCGGCCACCCGGTCGGTCGGGATCAGCGTGCCGTCCAGGCAGAGGAAGGGCAGCCCGACAGTTCGGGCCTCGGCGAGCACGGCCTGGAGGTCGGGCGAGTGTCCGGCGATCACGTCGAGGCCTTCGTGCAGGTAGCGGTAGGCGGTGGCGACGCTCAGGCCCGCGTCACCGGCGAGGGTGCGCACGTCTAGGCGGTGGCGCAGCCAGCGCAGCACGAGGGCGACGTGGGTGTGCACCGTGCCGGCCCGCTGCGCCGGTCGAGTTCCGGGGCGGCGACGGTGGCGGGCGATCCACCCGGTGACGGCCTGGAGGATCGGCGCGGACACGTCCAAGTGGGCATGGCGGCTGGCACGATGAGACACAGCGGGCTCCCGGGGAAGAGGAGAACCTTTGGCGAGACGATCTTCGCCCCGAGAGTCCGCGCCCTCTTCCTGAGACCCGGCCGCCACGAGCGACGACACAAGTCAAGCCGTCAAAGCTGGTGAGAAAACCTCAATGCCAGCATGAGAGGCGCCCGGCGGGGTTCGCTCGTTTCTTCGCTGCCCCGGCTGCGGCCGGTGGCTTGTCCAGCGATGTGCGGCCCCGCCGGGTTTCCGCCCGGTGGCCGCGTGGCTTGATAGGAGTGGTTGTGGCCGTGGCCCACCCTGCCGGATGAGAATCGGTGGGCCGTCGCCTCGGTCAGACGCCGTGATTGCTTGGTGCCGCGAACCCGCATAGGAGTGTGGCGTGGAGGCTTGAGGCACCCTGTCCTGCTGCTGCGAGCGCGAACCTCAGACTCTTCGATGGCAGGCCTCCCCGGGGCGACGTGCCCGTCGGGGAGGAGGCCGGCATGGACGTTTTGGTGGAGCGCTGCGCGGGGTTGGACGTGCACCGGGACACGGTGGTGGCCACGGTCCGGGTGCCCGCCCGCGGCAGGCGGGGGCAGGAGCAAGCCACCCGCACGTTCGCGACCACGACGGCGGGGATCTGCGCGCTGGGTGACTGGCTGGCCGAGCACCGCATCAGCCGGGCCGGGATGGAATCGACCGGGGTGTACTGGAAACCGGTCTACTACCTGCTCGAAGACCAGCTCGAGGTGTGGCTGATCAACGCCGAACATCTGCACCACGTCCCCGGCCGCAAGACCGACGTGGCCGACTCGGCGTGGATCGCGCAGATGATCGAGCACGGGCTGGTGCGCCCCAGCTTCGTCCCACCCCCGCCGATCCGGGAACTGCGGGACCTGACCCGGCACCGGCGCACGCTGGTCGAGGAGCGCACCCGGGTCATCCAGCGGCTGGAGAAGGTGTGCCAGGACGCCGGGATCAAGCTGACCAGTGTCGCCTCGGGACTGCTGACCAAGTCCGGGCGGGCGATGCTGGAGGCGCTGGTGGCTGGCCAGTCCGATCCGGCCGTGCTGGCCGAGCTGGCCCGCGGCCGGCTGCGGGCCAAGATCCCCGCCCTGCAGCAGGCGCTGGCCGGGCGGTTCCGGACCGGGCACCACGGGCTGCTGGCCGCCCAGATGCTGGCCCACATCGACTTCCTCGACGCTGCGATCGCCGACCTCGACGCCCTCCTGGCCACCGCCGCGGAGCCCTTTCGTCCCATCCTCGGGCGGCTGACCACGATCCCCGGCGTCTCCGAGCGCACCGCGCTCATGCTGCTGGCCGAGTGCGGAGCCGACATGAGCGTCTTTCCCACCGCCGCGCACCTGGCCAGCTGGGCCGGCATCTGCCCGGGCAACAACAGCTCCGGCGGCCGGCCCAGATCCGGGCGCACTCGGCATGGCTCGGTCGCCCTGCGCACCGCGCTGACCGAGGCCGCACACGCCGCCGCCCGCACCAAGGGCACCTATCTAGCTGCCCACCACGCCCACATCCGCAGCCGCCGCGGCGTGGCCAAGGCGATCGGGGCCACCCGCCACGACCTGCTCATCGCCTACTGGCACGTCGTCCACGACGGCGTGGACTACGCCGAGCTGGGACCGGACTGGGCCCACCGCCGACGCTCACCCGAACACCGCATCCGCAAGCTCGTCCACGAACTGGAGAAACTCGGACAGACCGTCACCCTCGGACCCGCCGCCTGACACCGGCCCGACATCCCAGCAGCGGTTCCGGCATTCACACCTCAGCTTCAACGCTCTGGCCGAGGCCTTCAACTCGCTGCTCAAGGACGAACTGGTCCGCAGCCTCGGCCCCTGGAAGAGCATCGACGACCTCGAGATCGCCGTGGCCGGGTAAATCGACTGGTTCAACCACCGACGTCTGCACAGCGAAATCGAACTGGTCCCACCGGCCCGAGCACGAGGACAACTTTCACCGGCACAACTCCGCGGCGACTACCGTCGCCCCGTCAGTTCCGAGCCTCCGCTGAACTCGGTACCGCTCGGCCGCGTCACACACCGCCTCCCCCAGGCGCGTCCTGACGATCGCGGCGTGGACGTGACGGCGCCGTGACGCTTGGGGCCCATCATCTCCGCCAGCAAGTGCTGGAACTGAGGCGCGGAAGGCTCGTGGCCGCCGGTGGGGCCATGTGCTAACTGGGTGATGAATACAACCGTCGTCCACGATCCAGGCGGCGCAATAAGGGGTAGTGACTCTATCCACGCGGGGGTAGGCTCCCGCTGCTGCCATGACCGAGAGGTTGGTGAACCGATGAAGCAGCCTGGTCACACCAGGGCAATAGTTGTGCTTATTGCCCTGGCATCCCCTCTGATTGCTGCTCCTAGCTGTGGTGGCGCGGCCAGCCGGGTGGTAGAGCACGGCACCACCGTGATTCACAACGGGGACGGTGTTCTTCGAGACCACCCTGGGACAGGCTTAGGTGGCGCTGGCGTGGGGGCTGGTGGATATTGCGAAGCATCAGACAATTGCAACGGATAACAGTGATGCAGTAGGTGATGCTTCACGCGTGCCCCTATCTCCAGAGCGATGAGCAACTCCTCAGCGGCGGGCAAAGACGTATTCATCAGCTATCGGCGAGCGGAAAAGGACCAGGCGGGGAGGCTGCATGCAACTCTTTCTGCTCGCTGTCACGACTGGACCATATTCTTCGACACTGAAGCCGTGGAACCGGGAGTAAACTTTGTAAAGCAGATCGAGGACTTTATAGCCGGCGTCAACCGTCCCATCGATCGCGGAATCCTCGTCCTTGCGGTGATTGGGGGCAAGTGGAACCCCGTCGACCGTGCGTCCGGACGGACGCGTCTGAAGAACGAGCGAGATTATGTTCGGCATGAACTAGAAACTGCCCTCAGTCGCAACATACCGATAATGCCAGTTCTGCTCGAGGATACGGGGATGCCCGCCCCAGATGAACTTCCTGAAACGCTCGCCGAGCTCCATCTTCAACCCGCGGTACGGCTGCGACACGAAGATTACCCAAGCGACATCAAGAAGGTCATCACTGGGGCAGAGCTGATCCTGAGCGGGCAACTAGGGCAATCGGCTAGAGTGCAGATCAAGCATAGCGACCGGCGCACTCGGGCCTTAATGATATCTCTCCGCCATGACCAGTACCTGGTTCATTATCGAACTCTGCACACGGGTGCCCACTTCTTGTCAGTGGATGGCCACAGGCTTACCGGATCCGAAGTGGAGGTTCGGAGCTCTGGTCAGCGACTTTTGCACCGCAGTGTGTGGTATAGATTCCAGCTCATAGATGGAAATCGACTCACCTCCGTGCAGATAGGCGTCAGGTATATGACCGAGTTGTTGATAATCCGCGCATTCGAAGTGAAAGTCAACGAGCGAAATGTATACTCAGAGGGAATCATTGTCCCCTGACTGCACTATTGAGTATGCATGTCGGTAGGTGAGGACTTGCATAGCGCAACGGCCGCCAACACAGCGGTCAGAGGGGCCATCGCGTGATGGTCGGTGAAACCAGGCTACCCGGGGGGTGGCCAAGGCGATCGCGGCCACCCGCCACGAACTGCTCATCGCGTACTGGCACGTCGTCCACGACGGCGTCGACTACGCCAACGTAGGACCGGACTGGGCCCACCGCCGACGCTCGCGCGAGCACCGCATCCGCAAAGTCCTCCACGAACTGGAGAAGCTCGGACAGACCGTCACCCTCGGACCCGCCGCCTGACACCGGCCCGGTATCCCAGCAGCGGTTCCGGGATTCAAACCTCAGCTCACCGTCCCAACCTAAGCACCGGCAACCACGGCGACAGCCGTGGCTGTTCCCTAGCACCCGGGCGGGTCGGCACGTGCACCCGCAAACCCTCATGGATCGACTCCGCAGCCTCAGAATCAGCCTCCTGGGCGCTCGGAACGCCGCCCTCCGCGGACTCGTCGCCGAGGTACCTGCTCCGCTCATGGCCGAGATGCTCGGCTAGAGCTATCAAGAGATGGATCGGCACGCCGCGGCGGCGACCCAGTACGCCAGGTATGTCGCCCTCACCCATCCAGAGAGCGGCGCTGCCGGCCAAGTGACGTAGCGGCCGCCGACACTGAGGTTTTCTCACTTGCTTCCGCAGTCAAGTGAGGTCAGGACAAGTGCAGCAGCGGCGATGACGCTGATGCGTTGCGGGCAGACGGTGACGCGGTCTAGGGCGCGCGAGCGGCCGAGCAGGGCGTTGCCGCGTTCGGTCGGTGCGCGCAGCGCGGTGAGCAGCTGGTTGTAGCAGCGGTTGTCGGTGTGCAGCGGGCCCTCGGGCTGGCGGCGGGTCGGAACGTGGATGCCGACACCGGCGCCGGTATAGCCCTTGTCGGCCAGCCCCGGCAGTCCACGGGCAGCGTGCGGGTACAGCGCGGGCAACACTAGTTCGCGGGCGGCGGTCAGGTCGTGGGTCGAGCCGGGACAGACGGCGGAGACCCACAGCGGAAAGCCGGTCGGGTCGAAGATGACCTGCACGTTGCCGCCGAAGGCGTGGTGCTTGCCGGAGTACCAGAGGTGATGTCCTCGGTCGGCGCGGGCGGCGACCCGGTCGGTCGCGATGAGCGTGCCGTCCAGGCTCACGTAGGGCAGCCCGGCGGCGTGCGCGCGGTCCAGGACGTCGTGCAGTTCGGGTAGGCGCGCGGCGATCACGTCGAGTGCTTCGTGCAGATAGCGGTAGGCGGTGGCGATGCTCAGGCCGGAGTCGCCGGCGAGCGTGCGCAGATCCAGGCGGTGGCGCAGCCAGCGCAGGGCGAGGGCGACCTGGGCGTGCACCGTGCCGGCCCGCTGCGCGGGACGGGTTCCGGGCCGCCGGCGGTGCCGGGCGATCCAGCTGGTCACCGCCTTCAACACCGCGGCGGACACGTCCAGGCTGGCACGATGAGGCACAGCGGGCTCCCGGGGAAGTGGAGATCGGCCTTTGGCGAGACGATCTTCACCCCGAGAGCCCGCGCCCTTTTCTACAACCGTGAGTTCTAGGAGTCGTCGCAACACCTCGGTGGGAGGAGGTGCTGTCGATGGGCGTGACCGGGGCTGTTCCACTGCCGATGGAGCTGCGTCGGCGGTTCTGGCGGCTGATCGTCGCCGGGTCCTCGACCGAAGCGGCGACCGCGGCGGTCGACATCGACCGCAGAACCGGGATGCGCTGGTTCATTGAGGCTGGCGGCATGCCGCCGATGACCGTGGCCGAGCCGACTGGCCGCTCTCTGTCGTTGGGGGAGCGGGAGGAGATCTCGCTGCACCGAGCGGCCGGTCTGGGCGTTCGGGAGATCGCCCGACGACTGGGCCGAAGTCCCTCGACGATCAGCCGGGAACTGGCCCGTGGCTGCCTCAACCGCAGGCCGCGGGGTCGCTATCGGGCCTCCCTGGCCCAGGCCCGCGCCGATGCCCGGGCCCGCCGGCCCAAGCCGGCCAAGCTGGTCGTGCATCCGCGGTTACGCGATTGGGTGGCCGACAAGCTCGAGCGGCTGCAGTGGAGTCCTGAGCAGATCGCCCGCCGGCTGCGGGTGGAGTTCTCCGACGATGAGTCCATGCGGATCAGCCACGAGGCGATCTACCAGTCGATCTATGTGCAGGGCCGGGGTGCGCTGCGCCGCAAGCTGGCCGTCTGCCTACGCACCGGCCGGGCACTGCGCAAACCCCACCGCCGCGCCGATGGCCGCCGTGAACGGATCAAGAACAAGCTGATGATCAGCCAGCGGCCGCCGGAGGTGGAGGACCGGGCGGTGCCCGGGCACTGGGAGGGCGACCTCGTCATCGGCAAGAACGGCAAGACCGCGGTCGGCACGCTGGTCGAGCGCTCCACCCGCTTCCTCCTGCTGCTGCACCTACCCGACGGGTTCGACGCCGAAGCCGTCCGCGACGCCATCACCGACAAGATCACCACTCTGCCGGCCGTCCTGCGCCGCTCGCTGACCTGGGACCAGGGCCTTGAGATGCGCCGGCACGCCGAGATCACCATCGCCGCCGACCTGCCGGTCTACTTCTGCGATCCGCACTCGCCCTGGCAGCGCGGCAGCAACGAGAACACCAACGGCCTGCTGCGCCAGTACCTACCCAAGAGCACCGACCTCTCGCAGCACACCGCCAACGACCTCGACACGATCGCCGACAAGCTCAACGGTCAACCTCGCAAGACCTTGGAATTCCGCACACCCGCCGAGAGCTCGACCGGCTACTCTGCGCCGATCAATCAGCCGGTGTTGCGACGACCAGCTGAATCCACCAACCCCGGCTGCGACCAGCAGCAACGCCGATCAGGCCACCAAAGCTAGTGAGAAAACCTCATTGGTTCGAGTCCAATCGGGGGAGCACAAACCTGCCGGCCAGGCGCGGGGTCGGGTGTCCCGGCCAGGACCACTGGCCGGGCGCCTTCGGCGCCGCATTCGAAGAGAGTGGCCGGCTACCTGAGGTGCCTGGGGTCCCCCAGATACCCGAGGTACCTGGCTAGCGTTCCGCCTCAAAATCGTTGTGGTGCTCCCCATCGCAGCGCTGAAGGGAGGCCCCACTTGACCGCCAACAGGATTACCGCCGTCCTCAACTCCAAGGGCGGGACGACGAAGACGACCACGGCCGTGAATCTCGCGACCGCCGCTGCGATGGACGGGATGCGCGTCCGGCTCATCGACCTCGACGACCGAGGGTCGGCGACCAAGTGGCAGTCGCGCAGCTGCTTGGTAGAGCGGTGGCCGGTCTGTTCCATGATCGCGGCCTCACTGGCGCCGCCGTCGGCGGCCGAGGTGACCAAGCCGGCGCGCAGCGAGTGCCCACCGAAGTCGGCGGGGTCCAGGCCGATGTGTTCGGCGCTGGCCTTCACGATCAACGCGACGCTGCGGTCGGTGAGGCGCTTCCCGAGGGTGGCTTGGCCGTGGATGCGCCGGAACAACGCCCCTGATAGGCCGTCGTTGATCTGCCGCCACGCGCGGAACGCGCGCACCGGACACGACGACGGGTGCGAGCCGTAGGGGATGCCGATGGTGCGTCCGGTGCCCTCCTGGTCGGTCTTGGATCGACGGATGCGCACCACCAGGCCGTCGTTGGTCTCGGTCACGTCGGTGACGTCGAGGCCGACGAGCTCGGAGCGGCGGAAGCCCCCGGCGAAGCCGATGGTGAGCAGCGCGCGCTCCCGGGCGCCGCGGGCGTCGTCGCCGAGGTCGGCCACCATGCGCCGCACGTCACGGCCCCACGCCGGAGCCTTGCGCGTGACGGACTCGTCGGCCTTGTCCCGCGCGATGCCCTTCATGCGGGTGCGAACCGCGACGTCGGCCGTGGGGGAGGGGTGCCCGTAGCCCTGGTGGACCACGCTGGTCGCAGCCAGGCGCCGGCGCAGCGTGGAGACCTTGAAGGTGCGGGAGGCGTCGGTCAGATAGAGCGCGACGGTCGAGGGTGCTGCGGGCAGCGGGTCGAGGTCGACGCTGGCGCACCACTCGGTGAAGTGCGTCCAGTCGCCCTGGTAGCTCTTCCACGTGCGGCGAGCCCGCGCCGCTTCGTCGAGGCGTTAGCCTTCGGTCGCGAGTGCGGCCAGCACGACGGCCGCCGGCGCGTCCTCGAGCACCGCGGGAACGGTGCTCGTGTCCGCGAGGTCAGTGAGTGGCTCGATGCTCACAGCTGGTCCAGCTCTCGGCGGTCACGTTCGAGCCCCACGATCACCGGGTGCTCGGCGCCCCAGGGTTCGATCGCGGCGATTGCCATGGGCTCGTCGACGCCGGTGACGTGCTCGCAGGCCAGACACGGCCCCAGTGCCGCGGGCTCGATCTCCCGCGCGACGGCGGTGTGCTCGTCACAGGTGCTCAGCAGCCGCCGGTGGCGAGCAGCGCAGGTGAGGGTCAGCAGTGTCGTGGCCGGAGCACCACACGGCGGCTGCTCAAGGCTGTCGGCGATGCACGTCGAGAACCGCTTCGCGGTCTCGCTCAGCGGTGTTCTGTCACGTTCCCACTGCCTGGCCTCCTACTACCGATAACCACCCCATATCGGAAGAAGTCTGGCCGGGGGGTGTGACAACGGCGCGGCGCTCGAAGCAATGACCGGAACCGCCGCGAGCGCGTGGTAAGTCTCGGAGGTGATCGACAAGCGCTTCCAGGTCTTCGTCAGCTCCACCTACACCGACCTGATTGAGGAGCGCCAGCAGGTGACCGAGCAACTGCTTAGGCTGCGCTGCATCCCGGCCGGCATGGAACTCTTCACCGCGAGCGGGCTGCCTCCGTGGGACGTCATCAAGTCCGCCCTCGACACCACCGACTACATGATCCTTCTCCTCGCGGGGCGCTACGGCTCAAGCGTGGGCGGCGACGGTCGTAGCTACACCGAGCGCGAGTACGACTATGCGCTGGAGCTGGGCATCCCGGTCCTACCGTTCCTGCATGCGGAGCCGTCCAGGCTGCCCGCCAACCAGTACGACACCGGCAAGAAGGGAAAGCAGCGCGACGCCTTCTGGACGAAGGTGCGCGACAGCGAGCGCCACACCGTGCAGTTCTGGACCAACGCCGCGGACCTGGCCCAGAAGGTTCTTGCGTCCATCCCCGAGGCGATGCGCATGCAGCCGCGACCCGGATGGGTCCGCGGTGCTACCGAGTCCGATCAGGAGGGTGATAGACGCCCGGCCGTAGTGCTCAGGGGCACATCGACGTCAGACGACCTGCGCGAAGCACTTGCCGCGCCCGCCGGCGCTGCACGAGTCGAGCGCGCAATCAGTGACGCGGTTTGGGCGGTCAAAGCCATCCCCTTCGTCCAAGGTCGAGGAGAGTTCGACGGCATGCCGGACCTTCAGGCGGAGTACCAGCGGAGACTGGCCGCGTTGGAGGACGCGGCTCGTCGACTTGTGCAGCTCGTTGCTGCTGCTGCGCGCTGGGGATCACCTGACCTCGACCGGCACCTGCTGGAGCTGATCACTGAGCTGAACCAGGCGCCTCGCGCGAGCGGCTACACGAAGCTCATTGACCTCATGCGTGCGCCCGCGGTGCTTGTGTTCACAGCGGCCGGTTTGGGGGCATGCGCTGGGAGGCGCGACGAGCTGCTGGCGCTGCTGCTTTCAGATGCGCTGGAAGTCGACGATCCATCCCGTGAGGACGACGGCCCAGCGGTCACCCTGCTGACCTCCGACCTGATGTATTCGGATGGCTGGTCGGCTCAGCGACTGCGGCAGTACCTCGAGGGCGCACTGAACGACGACGCATGGCAGGAGTCGTTTGACCGTGCGTGGGAGCGCTGGCAGTACCTCGTCGGTGTTGCTAGCACCTACTTCAGGCAGGTGCACTATAAGGCTTGGGGCGAGCGGTATCCGTACCTGCGGATTGAGAGTGCTGGCCCTGGTGGTCAGCGTAGAACGACGGTGGGAAAGGCGATCCGCAGAGAGGTGCGGAACGCCGGCGATGAACACCCGTTGTTGAGCAAGGGCTTGTGCGGTGGCGGCGCTGACTTGTTTGAAGATGTAGCCCAGATGTTCGACAACCGGTATGGGGAGTGGGGCGACATTCAAGACTCGAGTGCGCTCTCCGGTGGAGCTGGCTGGCTTCCCAGTGGACCGCACTACCCAGGCTCGCGTGAAGAGTCGGAGCGAGGTCGGACGCGCCCGTAGGGAACGTCCTTCATCTACGGGTGCTCTGTCCTCGCCAACTGCTGGCGGCGGATATGTACGGGCGAGTGTGTCCTCGCCAACTGCTGGCCGCGGAGTTGACCGCCCGGGGTGCGATGAGACTGGCGTGGTGGATCCCTCGACCTTCGGCCCAGCGGTCACCGACGCGCTCGTAGAATTGCGCCATGTCAGGCGACCTCTCGTTGTTCGGCGAGGATCCACCCAGCGCGCCGACCCCGCCCCTCCCTACCGAACAACCACGTGCCGACTGGCTCGTCGAGTCCCTCCGGGGAGCGCTCACCGCCCAAGGCTTCGCGTCCATGGCGGAGCGTCAACAGGCCATTGAGGCCGCCGTAGGGCGGCCTGTTGACTCTTTGCGCTCGCTGACGCGCGCAGAGGCGCTGCGCGCGCTAGGCCAGTTGACTCCCACGTCTGCGCCGCAGACGCGTTCATCGACCAGTTGGGGCAGCCGCGACGAGGACACCTGGACCGACCGGCTCTGAGGACGCCGCGGCTTATAGTCCAGACGGTGGGCCCGGGTGGAGGCGTTCCGGCGAAGCTCACGGGAGACCGTTGAGGGCACACGATTCAGTCGCCGGGCGATTTCTCGAATAGTGACATTCTGCGCGCGCCACAAAAGCGATGTCCTCGCGCTCGCGGAAAGACAACTACCGGCCCGACACCGTCGCGGGCAGGCCCGGATTCACCCCGCCAGCGTGACGGAACCACCGAAACGCCACGGGCGAAGACACGCCCGTTTCGGCCGCCGCATGCTCGGTCTTGACCCCGCGAGTGATCGCCAACCAGAACTTCACCCGATCCTGTCGCCACGCCGCCGTCGGGCGGCCCGGCGACGGGATCTGCCCTCGATACAGACGGACCTGCTGCTGACGCCTTCCGTAGGCCACCGCGACACCTCCTCGTCAAGGTGTTGCGACGACCGGTTGAATCCGCCCAATTCCGAGCACGATACTTCCGCGCCGTGCCGACCGCCGCCGGGCTGTAAGGATCGATGGGCCGAGTCGCCTCGGCCGGCGACAACGCCGCCATGGAGTCCTGGTACGCCCTCCTGCAGAAGAACGTCCTGGATCGCCGCCGCTGGCGCACCCGCGACGAGCTGCACGCCGCGATCCTGTTCTGGATCAAGCGCACCGACAACCGCCGACGGCGCCAACGCGCCCTCGGCAAGTCACCCCGGTCGAGTACGAACTCGTCTTCACCGATCAAGACGCCGCCGTCGCGGCATGATCAGTCCCAACCGCCAGCAACCGAAGCTGCAGCAGTCCCTTGCAGCCGCTGTCGACGATGGCGCTGATCGACCACCGCGCCGGCCTGCGTCCCGGCTGGGTGACCACCGTGGCCGCCGCGACCAAGCACACGCTGCGCTCCATCGATCGACGCTGGTAGCAGCTGCACGAGGAGATGAAGGCCCATGAGGTGCTGCTGGCAGAACTCACCGGGCAGCTCGTGCCGCAGTTGGTCGCGGCCTTCGGCATCGGCGCCGACACCGCTGCCGAGCTGCTCATCGTCGCCGGCGACAACATCGACCGGGTCCGCTCCGGCCGCAACCGTCCGTCCGGTGGCCTGTATCCCCGAATGTGGCACCAGAGACAGGCTCCGCCCGCCTATCAGCTTGACGGTGACCGCGAAGACAGTGACGCATCGTTGACACTGTGGTGACGCTGGCGGGTGAAGATGGGCACTCAAGTCCACACTCATCCTGCACGGAGGAATGGCTATGGCTCTTAACCTTTCCGACCTGCCTCAGGCAGTGAAGGCCTATCTGAATGACAAGGTGACAGTGACCGTATCCCCTCCAAAGCCAGACAATGGTGAATCAATAAACCCGGGAGAAACCTTCAAATTCACGGTGACGGTGACCAATGCACCGGCGGACAACGGTGGCATCGCTTTAAGCAATGTGCGGTTCTCAATCCGCGTCGCGAATCCTGACGTGATCAAAATTCGAGTGCCGACCAACGGATCGGCAACCGATATCAGTGGTGATCCGATAGCCGCAGGTAGCGAAGTTGGCTTCCTTTTATTTGATCCAACTAGTAGCGACGTTTCTACCCTCCGGGTTGGAGAGACGGATACTTTCACCTTCACTGGCAGAGCCGGATCCGGCACGGAGAGTGGCAGCACCACTATTACGGCTAGGATTCTCGCTGACCCCAATATCGATGCTCTTTTTCCTCGGAATGGGAGTTCCTCTACGTCCACTCAATCCATCGCGGTTGTTGGCTGACGCGAGCCTTGCGATGGCCAGGTTCAAGTCGTGTCCTCTGGGCTTGCGACCTCGTGCATGGTTGTCGGGACGGGCTGCTCATGACCGACGGAGCAGGCTCGTGGTGTGCCCAGGAGCCTGGCCCTGCCGCCGCTGCCGCCGCTGTCGCCGATCGCCGAGTAACCGGACTGTCCCGAGAAATGCTCGCGGAGCTGGTCGTCAGACTCGGGCCGCGCTGGCAGGCGCGCCAGGACGCACGATTGTCCGATCGGCCGCGCCAGCGGGCGAGAGTGAGGTCGAGGTTGCGGGCATGATCGGCGACGAGGACCAGCGCCTGATGCTGCACCTGATCATCGGCCTTGATTAGTTCGGCGCGCTTGTCAGTGACCCCGGACTGGCCGACCTTGCGCACCCCGCCAGTGTAGTTGCGGACCACGGCTAGGTCCCGGGATCGCTTTGCGTCGCCGTGGCGGCGCAGGACGTCCGCGGCCATTACTTTCGTCGCCCTCCGTAGGGTCTCGACGAGCTCGCGGGAGCGGCGGAGACTGAGCCAAGCAAGGCATCTCGGTTTACGCGCACGGAAGTGCAGACAACCCGAGCCTTCGGGAGGCGCTTATGTGTCAAGAGTGGCTAAGTATCCTCGCCAACCTTGCTCAACTTATTGGTATCCCGATCGCCGCTGTTGCACTGGTGCTGGCTGTGAGGCAGCTGAAAGTGGCAGCAGAAACGGCCGCGCGGGCCGAGGCAACGGCCATGCGGGCCGAGGCCGCCTCCGAGGCGCAGGCCGTGCTCGCTCTTGATCAGCTACTTAATCAGGAACGTTTCGAGAAATTGCGGGAAGAGTTGAATAAAGGCAAAGTGTCGGTCCCCAACAATAACATATTCGACCCCAATGCGATCGAGCTCAGGCGGTACACAGCCGCGTTCGAGCGCTTGGGGAACCTCGTTGATAGAGGAGTGGTGTCGTTGGTGTTGGCAGATGAGCTGTATGGCTCTCGCATCGAAAAGTTGTTGCAGAACGCACCCTACGTGAAGGCGATGGTCGCGCCGGACAACGTCGGGAAGCCTGCTTGGAGGAACTTCATCTCACTGTGGAACAAGATCGATGCATGTCGGAACCTCGAAACCAACCCGCCCGAGACGCCCACCAGTCACACCAGTCCGTCCGGGCAATAAGTGAAGCGGTGTCATTGACCGGCCTCCCGGAAGTCGTAACCGACATCATTGATTCGCTGCCGAACCTGTACCTGACCGCCTATCGGGACGCCGGGCCTCGAAAGCAGCAAGAGCTACGCCGTCGTGCTTGATATTGCGCCAGAACGTACGGCCTCGTTGGTGGCGTCGGCGAAGCGGCCCACCGCCTTGGCCCGGTGCACCGAGTGGTCGTCGCCGATGGCGCGAACGGCCCACGGACGTCTAAGCCACTTGGCGCGCCGTGCCGGGCAGGAGCGCAGAGCAGCTCAACGTTGCGAACCTGGTGCCGCAGCACGGACGTGACAATAACGTCGGGCCACGTCCGTGAAGACGACTTGGAAGTGCAGTGGATTGAAATGCGACGGCGCGGCGATTACTGGCTGGTTCGTCCTGGACCCGAGAGTGCTTTGCCAGGCATTAAGACCAGCTCGCGGACCGCGCTTTGGCCATTTAGACCCGAGCTGTGGGCTTGATCGTGCAGCCGTCGGTGCAGCGCGGATTTACGGTCATCAAGAGCCTCAGCTGAACGTCCTGCGGACTGAGCGCGGAGTAACGATCATTAATGGCGGGTGTTCGGTAGCCTGCTGACAGCCACCGCGGCGCGCGCTATGCCGTACCCATGAGGTACGCCCAGGGTGGTGGGCTGACCGCCGCGGAGTGCGCCCGGCGGGAGAAGGTGCGGCTGGCGGCCGCGGAGTGGATCGAGGAGGGCGCCACCGACCGGGAGGTGGCCGCCCGGTTCCGGGTGACGCGGATGTCGGCCAACCGGTGGCGCCGCGCGCTGGCCGAAGGCGGCCGCTCGGCGCTGGCGTCGAAGGGCCCGGGCGGGGCCCGCTGCCGGCTCAACCCCGCCCAGCTGAATGAGCTGGCCGACCTGCTCGACGCCGGCCCGGGCGCCTGGGGTTGGGCGGATCAGTGCTGGACGCTGCCGCGCATCGCCGCGGTGGCGCGCGAGCGGTTCGGCGTGGACTACACCCTGCCCGGGCTGGACCTGCTGCTGCACCGGATGGGGTGGAGCGTGCAGGTGCCGGCCCGGCGTGCGGCCGAGCGCGACGAGCAGCAGATCGCCGCCTGGCGGCAGGAAAGCTGGCCGGCGATAAAAGGGCCGCGGCGGACCTGGGCGCCTGGCTGGTCTTCGAAGACGAATCCGGCCAGGGGCTGAGGCCGCCGAAGGGACGGACCTGGGGCCGCCGCGGGCGCACGCCGGTGGTCCGGGTGACCGCCGCGATCAGCCCGCGGCTGTCGGTGGCCGCGCTGGTCGCGATCAAGCCCGGGCACCGGCCGCGGCTGCTCTACCGCACCCATCGCGGCCGCCGCGGCGGCGGGCGCAAGGGGTTCACCGAGGCCGACTATGCCGCCCTGCTCGACGCCGCCCATCGACAGCTGGGCGGACCGATCGTGCTGGTCTGGGACAACCTCAGCACCCACACCAGCAGGGCCATGACCGAGCTCATCGCGGCTCGGCCATGGTTGACGGTGTTCCGGCTGCCGCCGTACGCCCACGAGCTGAACCCGGTCGAGTCGGTCTGGTCGCACCTGAAGCGGTCGCTGGCCAACCTGACCAAACACACCCTCGCCGAGCTGACCGTCCTGGTGAAGACCCGGCTCAGACGCATGCAGCACCGCCCCGCACTGCTGGCCGGCTTCCTCGCCAGCACCGGGCTCGAGTTCGCGCCGTTCCTGTAACACCCGCTCTTGATGATCGTTAGGTGCAAACTTCGACACTAGGCAGGATGACGGGAGCTGCCGCCTCTCACCGGGGAGTGTGCCGGCTGCACCGGTCGCCGGAAGGGCGCTGCGCGTCCCTCCGGGATGGGCCTACGGCCCACCCTTCCCCAGCCCGCTGCAGCCGGATCAATGCCGGTTGTGGGAAAGCGGCCCGAATCACGCTGCGGTAGCCGATGGCGAGACGGACCTGCCGTATGAGGTCCTGTCTCCGAACGTCCGCGCCCTCGCAGCAAGATCTGGCCGACATTCAGGTTGCCGCCCATCGAGGAGCCGCTGCTGTCGGGGCGGAAGCCGCCCGAGGTCAACTGTGAGCCGAAGTTGTCGGTAACGCTGAGGACGAACGGGTGACGGGTGCCATGGTCGTCATGTTGGTTGCGCCAGCGCGCACTGTGGTTAGCATCCATCCCGACGCTCCTCGCACGAGATCGGCCTCATAGGGCATCAACTGGTGGCCTCGTGAAGCACCTTCTCGGCGCTTCACGAGTTCACCTTGCTGGGGCGGGTCGCCGCACACCGGCGCGCAGAGAATTCAGCACGCCGCAATCGCTGCAGGTGTGCAGAAGCTATGGCCGCGGCTCACGTCATTTGTAGTTCGGTCGGGGCGTAGGGGACGTAGGCTAGGCCCAGCGGGTTGCGACGACGCAGCAGGGCCAAGCGCGCCTCGCGCACGGCGCGGCCTAGGGTGACGTCGTCGTGCACAAACCGCTGCAGCACTTCCTCGGCAAAGGCGGTGGCCAGCGGCTCGAAGATGGTGACCTCGGTGCCGAGCACACCAGAGGCGTGGGTATGACGCAGGAACGCCTCAACGAAGTTGATTGGTTTCGTGGGGTCCAGCGCGGTGGTGCGGCATCCGTTGAGGACCACGAGCGGGCGGGTGTCTGGCCAGGCGATCTTGTAGGCGGCGAGGTTGTCCGGCGTGATGGCCGACGACCGGGTGGGATCCCCGACCACGAGGCCGGGGAGGCCGTCCTTCTCGACGCCGTGGCAGAGGAAGTAGACGACGTGCGGCGTGGTCTTCCTCAGGAGCTGCAGCACGACGTCCCGCTCCTCGCCGATCTGCCAGGTGATCGGGACATGGACCTGGTGCAGCCGGCCCAGGTGCCGGAGCCGTCCAGTGAAGGACGGATCGGTCGTGGTGCCTACGACGAAGACCGGTGCCGTCGCGCCGGGGATGGTGGGGGTGATGTCAACGGCGCCACCGGCGGAGCCGTCGTTCAGCGACACGGGTACCCCGATCTCGTGCCGGTAGCCCCAGAACCCGCCGGGGCAGACGATGTTGAGGTCGTCATAGTGTGGACAGTCCCCGTCGAAGCACGGTTCCACGGTGAGGTCACCACCGCCGTCGAACACGGCCCGCGTGGCCTCCGGACAGAAGCGCAGGTCATCCGAGCCGGAGTCCAAGGGGTAGTCATAAACCAGTGCGCTGGGCACGGCCAAGCGCAGCGATTGCCGACAAGCCAGCTCCAGCGCTCCCGACGGCTGCAGTAAGGCTGTCAGCCGCTCGGCCAGCGTTCGCTCCTCCCGCGCCGGCAGTTGCCCGGCTACAGTTCGCGCGAGGGCGTCCTGCAGGGCAAACCAGATCCGGTAGCCGGTGCGGGCCATCGCCACAAGATCGGCCATGACCTCCTGCTGCAGGCGTGGGGCCGCATAGCGGTCTGAGTTCCCCTCGCACCACGGTTGTTCGGTGCCCCAGACAGCCCTGCCCAAAGCCGTCCGAGCGTTGAGCAGCAACCTGCCGAGCATGTCGCCGTCGAGTGACGCAGTTGCGTGCACGTCGCCGTCCCCGCGAAAGCGGAACTCGTGGCTACCGTTGGGGCCGTCGTTGACCAGGATGCTGACGCGCGGTGGGTCCATGCGGGCAAGCGTCGAGTCGCGTAGTGATTCGGAGACCGAGTAGTCGGTCGTCGACGTGATCACTTGATGAGGAGCCAGCTGCTGCCGACGGCCGACCTGCACCTGGAGGACCCGCGACTGCAGCAATCGGGCGCCCAGGTAAACGCTGCTGCGCAGGGAGTAGGTACCTGGCTCCTTCGGGGTTCGGATCGGAAACAGGAGCCGCTCGTCCCCGGAACGCCCGATCAGCGACGGTGAATGGGAGACGACCAGGGGCCCGTCTTGCTGGAAGACCAGTTCCCCTTCGTCCGCGTCGGGGTCGAGGACCAGCCCGCCGGCGAACGGGAACAGGATGACCACGAGACGGGTACCGGCCGAGGCCCCGAAGGCAGGGAGCAGCTGAGCTCTTCCGACGTCAACGCGTCCAGGCCTGGGCTCGGGGCCGACGGCGAACCAGTAGAGGTACTTTCGGCCGGCGCCCAGAACGGTGCGGGAGTCAAGCGGACGGTGGTCTCCCTTGACCGCGGCTACCCCGCTGCTGACGATCCGGCGCGGTTGCACGAGTGAATTGTTAGGGGGGGCCGGTTCGTCGACATGGCCAGGTACGTCGGACGCTGAAGGGAAGCTGGGAGTGGGCAGCGGCGAGTACGGCTGCGTTTCAGGCTCGGACGGCCGACTCGGGGACGCCTCCTCCTGCTGTCGGCGGAGCTTGCTCCACAGCCCCCACATCGGATCATTCCAGTAGCGCAACTCCTCCCGCGGGGGGTCCGTCTCACGGTTCTGTGCCTCCTGTTGGCGCCGCACCAGGTTCAAAAGATCTGGGGCCTCCCCATACTCCTCTCGGTCGGGGACCTCTTCTGAATTAACTTCAGTGGGCTGCAAATTCTCGAGGACCTCTGATTCGTAGACGTCCTCCGACGGGCGGTCCCCGACGGCGTCGCCTGCGTCGCTGTCGCTCATCGACGGCTCGACGGGCCGCAAGATTTCGGAGATGAGGTTTGAGAGGCTGTCTTCTTCGTAGACGTCCTCCGACGGGCGGTCCCCGACGATGTCGCCTGCGTCGCTGTCGCTCATCGACGGCTCGACGGGCCGCAAGATCTCGGAGGTGTCTGAGAGGCTGTCTCCGTCGTAGACGTCCTCCAAAGGGCGGTCCTCGACGACATCGGTTGGGTAGCCGCCGCTGAGCAGCTCCTCAAGTTGCTCAGCTTCCAGCCGTTGAGGCCGCTCCCCACGGTCCCACTCCAAACGTTGGCCAGCATCGCCCTGCTCCTCTAGGGGGTCCTCCGGCCGCTCCTCGTCCTTTTGTAGCTCCACCCTCGTGCGTTCGTCCTGCATGCTTCGGTTGCGGCGGCGCCGCTCGGCCACGGCACGTACGGGGTCGCGCAGTATCTCCTGCTCAAGAAGGTTGAAGCGCCACAGCGCGTGCTCAAGCTCCGCCGCCAGGGCGGGGGCCTGAGCAAGCAAATCCGCCAGCTCCTGCTCGATGCGCTTGCCGACGGTTGGCCGAAGAGTCAGGCCTGCCGCCAGCTGCGTCGCGCTGCCCGGCCGGAGCAGGCGGGCTAGCAAGTTGTGGATCCTGGCGCGAAGGTTGGCAAGTTCATCGTCACCGAACGCTCCCCGCGGATCCGGCTCGGCGACGGCGAGAGCCGCGGCGGCCAGTCTGCGGGATTCCATGACTGCTCCGGATCAGCGGATGTTGGAGCCTTGCGAATCTTGTCCGCCCATGGGCCTGTCCCCGTCACCAGCCATCTCCGCGTCCCGGAGTGCAGGGCGCCGTCCGTCTAGAAACCAGGCCATCGACCAGTCCGGAGTCCTCCGGACCAGGACGACGAGGACGATCAAGTAGGAGAAGAAGCCCACGGCGAGACCGATGCCGTAGGCGCCGAACAGGTCCGTGCCGGCAGGGAACAGAGAGAGCACCCCTCCGGCCCCGACGGCGGCGATCAACGACCCGATGTCGGTCAGCGCCACCTCGTCTCGGCGATGCCGGTTCACGAAGTACACGAACCAGCCAAGCACGACGCCGAACAGCCCTGCCCCGACGAGTTGGAGCATCGAGGCGTTGGCGCCTTCAACCGCGGCTAGCGCGGTCACGCCGCAGTGTTCCTGCTGTCCATGACGACCCCCACAGTGATGGCGCCACGACGGCGTCTCCGTGCCTTCATTAGGGCATGGCCGCGCGGTCGCGTCGAGCCCTCTCGGCGCGGCGTCTAGTAGGGGCCACAGCGTTCACCGAGCATCCGGCCGTCGGTCACCATCAACCTGTTTGGCAGAATTTCACCGCCGTTTCCCATGCCGTCGGCGGCCTGCCCAGCCTTGGTGCCGCCCGCCTCAATTCCTTCCCAGCGCCTTAAGCCGAGCGGACAGCCAGCCGCCGTCGTCCCGCAGGGGATCTTCTGCTAAGGCACCTCATCCGACCCGTGCCCGCCGAGAAGGCTCACCGGACAAGCCGCATGAAAGGGGCGATTAACGCCCACGTCCCGACCTCCGCCATCCCGTGGAGTTCACCCATCTTTTACCCCGTGGTGGTGCGCGTCGTTCCCGAACACTCTAAGCTCGGCATTTAACTCAGGCTGCGGTCTTGTGACGCGCCGGGTGGCGTGGGGCTGGTCCTCGTCGGCTGCCTCTGGGGCGTCCGGGTGAGCGTCCGCAGGGTTTTGGTGGACTGGCCGGGGTGCCTAGCTCTGCCAGCAGTCGGGGGAAATCGCGGCGCACTCGGGTGGGAGTCAGTTGCTCGGTGGGTAGCCGTCGTTCCCAGGGCAGCCGGGTGTCGGTGGCGATGAGGCGGGCCAGCCGCAGCTGGGTGTAGGCGGCCATCACCAGCCAGGTCCAGCGGTCGGCCTGCTCGGGCGTGCGGATCCGCGGGGTGGTCCAGCCCAGGGCCTGCTTGCAGAAGCGGAAGGTGTGCTCGAGGTCGAAGCGCCGGATATAGGCCCGCCAGCACAGATCCAGGTCCGGTGTGCCGGGTCCGGTCCACCACAGCCACAGCGTCTTGACCGCCCGCCCACGAGGGCCGGGCAGGTGCTCGACCTGCACCCGGATCACCGTGCCGGCCACGATCGGCGGTAGGTCGTAGTCGGTCCAGCGGCCGCGGCCGGCCAGCTTGGGATGCAGCCCCGCCCAGGCCGTCACCTGCACCCCGGCCGTACTGCTCATCGCCGGACTCCAGGATCTGGTCCGGCGGCGGCCAGCCGGCCGGGTCGGCGCAGCAGAATCGGGCGCCGTGTCGGCGCGGCCGGCCCAGCTGCCCCGGACCCCGGGCCGCCGGATCGGTGTAGAAGACCCGGTCGCCGCGGATGCGGACGAGGATCGCCACGGCGGTGTCGGCCAGGTCGACGGTGAGCGCGATCGGGTCATAGCCGGCGTCGAAGACGAACATCGGCACCCAGCCCGTGGCTCCGAGCCGTTCGGTCAACGTGCGGATCTGAGCGGCGGTGGCCTGCCCGGGATCCTCGCCCGGAGCCACCCGCCGGACGTCGAGCGGCGCGGTCCAGCAGTCGCGCGCCCAGCTCAACTGGGCGATCCAGGAGTAGCACCAGCCGGCCACGATCGGCTGCCCGGCCGAGTGCCGGGTCGGCGAGTAGTAGAACCCCCGGCCCGGGGAGCACTCAGCATCGCAGCGGGGCCAGGTGCTGGCATCCACCGCGAAGACCGGCGCACCACCGCCCCGGTGGGCGACGAGCAGCTCGGCCAGCCGCTGGGCGTCGACCTCGCCGACGGCCAGGGCGGCATACACGCTGCCCCAGCCGCGCCGGTGTGTCGGGACCAGGCTCAGATGCGGCAGCGACAGCATCGCCTCCGCCGCCAGCAGCGCGTCGACCAGCTCGAAAAGCGCATCCCGCCGCCGGCCCAGGCATCGGTACAACTCGCCGCGGAAGCGCTGCAGGCCCGCGGTCGTCAGGCTCTGGTCAACCCCACCGGCCAGGATCAGACTGTTCATCACGGCCACCGCCGTCGCTTCGAAGCCTCGCAACTCCGAAGGATCCAGCGGTGGCCGCCCTCATGCCAGGCCCAGCATCACGGCGACGCCCTCAGCGCGCCCGGCGGGTTAAAAGCCAAGCTAAGTGCGTGACCTGAACCGGAGCCGCGTGGGCGGCTCGGAGAGGACACGCGATGAGCGATGCGGTCGACACTGAGTCGATGGGCAAGCGTCGTCGGCCAGAGCAGCGCCTGGTCGACGAGCAGCTGGCCGAGAAGCTGATCGCCCAGGCTCAGGAGCAGGGCGTGGAGCTGCTGGGCGAGGGCGGGCTGCTGCAGCAGATGACCAAGGCGGTGCTGGAACGGGCGCTGGCCGAGGAGCTGACCGACCACCTCGGCTATGAGGAGGGCGATCTGGCCGGTCGGGGCAGCGGCAACTCCCGCAATGGGGTCACGGCCAAGCGGCTGCTGACCGAGGCCGGCCACGTGGACCTGGAGGTGCCGCGAGACCGCAACGCCACCTTCGACCCGGCCATCGTGCCCAAGGGCACGCGCCGCCGGGACGGGGTCGACGCGCTGGTGATCAGCGTCTATGCCCGCGGCATGACGGTGCGTGACATCCAGGCCCATCTGGCCGAGATCTACGACCTGACCGTCAGCCCGGACCTGATCTCCACGATCACCGACTCGGTGCTCGAGGAGGTCGCCGAGTGGCAATCCCGACCGCTGGACCGGGTCTGGCCGGTGATCTTCCTAGACGCGGTGGTCTGCAAGGTCAGAGACAACGGCACGGTGCGCAACAAGGCCGCGCATCTGGCCGTCGGGGTCGACACCGACGGCAAGAAGGAGGTCCTGGGCATCTGGGTGGAGGCAGTCGAGGGCGCCAAATCCTGGCTGCGGGTGATGAACGAACTCAAGGCCCGCGGCGTCGAAGACGTCCTCATCGTCGTCTGCGACGGACTCACCGGGCTGCCCGAGGCGGTCACCGCCGTCTGGCCGGACACGATCGTGCAGACCTGCATCGTGCACCTGACCCGCGCCAGCCTGCGCTGGGTCAACTACAAAGACCGCAAGCGCGTCGCCGCCCAGCTCCGCCTGATCTACGCCGCCCCGACCGAGGCCGCCGCCCGCGAGGCACTCGATGCCTGGACCGACTCCGAGGTCGGCCGGCAGTACCCCGCGATCAAGCGGCAGTGGGAGGCCGCCTGGGAGCAGGTGACCCCGTTCTTCGCCTTTCCGCCCGAGGTCCGCAAGGTGCTCTACACGACCAACATGATCGAGAGCATCAACTACCAGCTCCGCAAGATCAGCAAGACCCGCGGGCACTTCCCGACCGACCAGGCCCTGATCAAGCTGCTCTACCTCGGCTGCCGAGAACTCGGCCGCACCTCCCGCAAGGGCCAAGGCGGACGCACTCCCTACGCCTGGAAGACAGCGCTCAACCAGTTCGACATCATGTTCCCCGGCCGGCTCGACCGAGCCTGACCGATGACCACCCCGGTCACGCACTTACACAGAACTGCTGACAGGCCCCTGCCTCGCGATCACGTCGTGGTCGACCTGCGTCCCGCTCAGCGAAACCTCAACCCAGAACATCGCCGGACAGAGCACGTGCCCCTCGGCCGCCGTACCGCAAGACCAGCCCGGTGAGCCGTCCCGCCTGGGAGAGACAACAGGGGCGCCCCGCTGACCGGGAGAGCCGCGTCGTCCGCCGGCCGCTCGACACCTACGCCCCTGCTTCGCAGGAGGCTGCTGCGCGACCGCGAACCGGTGCTATCGCGAAGCCCAACTCCATCATCAGGAACTGAGGCGACATCCTGGTTGCGCCAACAATCACCAGGAACGCTCAACGAGCTGACACCGACGACGAGTTGCCGACCATAACGCCCAACCCTGATTGCTGACACTCAAGTCTTCACTGAAGAACTGCACGCATGCTACCAATGAAGGTAGTCCGGGCCCCGCTTTGCGGGGCCCATCGCCGTTTCTGGGGGTGACGTGTTGGTCATTATCGGCAGGCGTTGATAATGCACGGCGGAATAAAGATTTACGCTGGCGCCCCTACCGCAGCGCGCCGCTACGTGGAGGCCGACCGGGGCAGGGCCGATGACTACTACCTGACCGAGGGCACCGGGCTCGCCCACCGCTACACCGCCGCCGACGGTCAGGTGGCCGAGCTGGCTGCGCTGGCCGCAGACGGCTACGAGGCGTGGGTCGCCGGCACCGACCCCGACACCGGGATGGCGCGGGGCCGGCTGCGCACCGACGACCGCGCGGTGCGGTTCGTCGAGGTGGTCGTCAACGGGCCGAAATCCTGGTCACTGGCCGCCGCACTGCACCCCGACATCACGCAGGCGTACGACGCCGCACAGGACCGAGCCGCCGTCCAGATCATCGGCTGGCTCGCCGAGCACGCCACCACCCGGGTCGGGCCCCGGGGTGGGCAGGTGCAGGTACCCGTGGAGCACCTGGAGGCGGTGACGGTGCGGCACCACACCTCCCGGACCGGGGATCCGCACCGGCATCTGCACCTGCAGATCGGCGCCCGGGTGTTCGCCGCCGGCCGCTGGCGAGGGCTGCACACCGTCGGGGTGCGCGACTTCCTGGGCGCGATCAACGGCATCGGACATGCGGCGGTGGCAACCGATCCGCAGTTCCGTGCGGCGCTGGCCGCGCACGGCTACACCATGGACGCAACCGGAGACCTACCGGAGCTGGCCGCCTACGCTGCGGCGTTCAGCGCCCGGGCGGCCCAGATCGCCCGCAACGTGGATCGGTACGAGCGGGAGTGGATGGCCGCGCACCCCGGCCAGACGCCGGGGCCGGGGCTGCGGCGGGCCTGGGACGCGCGGGCGTGGGCCGAGGGCCGCCCGGACAAGGTCACCCCACGACCGGGCACCGATCTGACCGCCCGGTGGGTGGGCGAGCTAGCCGCCCTGGGCTACCGCGATCCCGGGCGACCGGTCGACCTGACCCCCACTCCTGTAGGTGGCCTGGACCGTGACGCCGCTGTCGAGTGGGTGCTGTCCCGGTTGGCCGCCGCCCGCTCGGCGTGGAACGCCGCCGACGTCCGCGGCGAGATCGAGCAGCTGATCGCCGCCACCGGCATCGTCGCCGACGCGAGCGTGCGCACCGAGTTGGCCGAGGACCTCACCGTTCGCGCGATGGCCCGGTGTGTGCCGCTGCTGGACCGGGACGCAGCCGGCGTCCCGGAGCACATTCGGGCCTGGACCTCGCAGCCGGTGCTCGACGTCGAAGCCGACCTGACCGATCGCCTCGCCGCCCGGGGCAGGACCGGCGCCGCTGTCGATGAGCCGGCGCTGCCCGCTTCCGTGCGGGGGCGATTGGACGCCGGGCAGGCGGCGGCAGTCACCGCACTGGCCGGCGACCGGCTCCTGGTCGCCATCGAGGGTGCGGCCGGGGCGGGCAAGACCACCACCCTGGCCGCCACTCGGGCGTTGCTGCACGCGAACGGCCGCCGGCTGGTGGTCGTTACCCCGACCCTCAAGGCGGCCAAGGTCGCCTTCCTCGAGGTCGGCGCCCACACCGGGTCAGCCGCGGGGCTGATCTATCAGCACGGCTGGCGGTGGAACAACCACGGCGCCTGGACCCGGCTGGCCCTCGGTGAGGTCGATCCGGTTACCGGCGTGCCCTACGTCGGCCCGCGGGATGCGGCGCGCCTGGGCGCAGGCGATCTGCTGGTGGTGGACGAGGCCGGGATGCTCGACCAGGACACCGCCCGCGCGCTGCTGACCATCGCCGACGAGACCGGAGCCCGGCTGGCGCTGCTCGGCGACCGGCACCAACTGGCCGCGGTCGGCCGCGGCGGGGTCCTTGACCTCGCCGTGCGCCAGGTCGACCCGACAGCGCACCTGACCCTGGATGCGGTGCACCGGTTCACCCGCACCGATGACACCGGACAAACCGTGTCGGACGTCGAGTACGCCGAACTGACCTTGGCCATGCGCACCGGCGACGACCCGGGCGCGGTGTTCGACGCGCTGGCCGCCCGCGGCCAGGTCCGCCTGCATCCCGACCCGGCAGCACTGCAGGAGGCCCTGGCCATGCTGGTCGCCGCACATCATTACGGCGGCGAGCGGGCGGCCGTAGTGGTCGACACCCGCGAGCACGCCGCCGAGCTGAGCGACGCCATCCGGGAGCGGCTGGTCGCCGATCGCCGCGTCGACGACACCGGGGTCGCGGTCACCGGGGCAGGGCAGCGGATCGGGGTCGGGGACCGGATCGCCACCCGCCGCAACGACCGCGACCTCGGCGTGGCCAACCGCGACACCTGGACCGTCACCGCGGTCGGCCAGGGCGGTTACCTGGCCGTCGTCCCGGCCGATGTCACCCCACCAGGGGCTGTCGTGTCCAGTGTCACCCCCGCGGACACCGGGGAGCGGGTGCTGCCCGCCGGCTACGTCACCGCCCACGTCGAGCTGGCCTACGCCTCCACCGCGCACGGCGCGCAAGGCGACACGGTTCCCGCCGCGCACCTGCTGGTCGGTGAGCACATCGGGGCGGCGGCGGCCTACGTCGGGATGACCCGCGGCCGCACCGCCAACACCGCCCACCTGATCGCCGCCGACCTCGCCGAGGCGCGGGAGCGGTGGATCGCCGTGTTCAGCCGCAACCGAGCCGACCTCGGCCCCGGCCACGCCGCGCAGCTGGCTGTGGCCGAGGCGGCCCGCTACGCCACACCTCGCCCGCTGGAGCAGGTGCTGGCCGACCTGCAGCAGGCGTGGACGGTCGAGCAGCGCAGCCTCGACCGGCTGGCCGTCCTGCAGCCCTGGTGCGACGTCCTGCGCCAGACCGTGGCCCTGGAAACCCCCCACACCGGCGACCTCGCCCGGCTGGAGGCTGAGCACCGGCAGGCGGTCCTGGCCGCCCAGCAGGCAACGCAGCGGGCCGAGGCCGCTAGTGTCGCACGTGCCGAGGACGCCGACCGGATCCGCGACCGCCTGCTCGCCTCCTGGGACGCCGAGCGCGGCGCCGCCCGCACCGCGGCCCGGGTGGTGCTCGACGGGCCCGGCTGGTGGGGATTCAAGCGCGCACCCCTCACCCGGGCCGAAGAGCAGCTGGCCGGGTGGGCCGACCGGTGGCGCCCGCACCTGCCCGAACTGCCCACCGACGTCGAACAGCTCGCGCGGGTGGCTGATCGGTCCGACGACCGGCCCGCGCTGTGGCGGTCCTTCGATGCGATCGCCCACCGGACCGCCACAGCCGATCATCCCGAACATGTCAGGCTGCACGCCGCCGCCGAGGCCGCCTGCCGAGCCGGCGAGCAGGCCCAGGCCGCCCTGGCCGAGGCGCATCGCCGCCGCGCCGAACGGCTCGACCCGCTCGGGCCGATCGCCTGGGCACCCGACCCGGTAGGGCGGCTGGCCGACCTTGAGCACCACCTCGCCGCCACCCGGCACGAGCTGGCCGCCGCCCGGGCCCGCATCGCCGACCTGCAGGCCGACCCGGCCCTGCTGAGCCAACCACCCGACCGGCTCACCGCAGCCCGCAACACCTGGCGTGCGCACTACGACGCCGGCCGCCAGCAGCACCGAGCCGCCACGCCGGGGCCGTCCGCTTTTCCGGCGGGCGTCCCGCGGCCCGAGTCCGAGCGTCACGGGCCACGGCCCGCGCCAGCGGTCATACCGAGCTTCGGGCGGTGAGCGGGGCCGCTTTCCGGCCCGCTGTCGGGCTCGGCGGGCGGGCACTGCAGGAGAACTGCAGAACGACTGAAGGAGCTGCCGACCCCCACCGGTCCTTGCCAGAGCCGATCTCCTGCCGGCCGCCAACATTCGGCGCCGGCCTCGACGGCGGGCCAGGAACTTGGCGCTCCCACCTGTCGAGCCACCGACCACAGGAGCCCAACCGGAGGAAGACAGCAGGTCGACAGGAGAAGTTGGTTGTGGGCTGTCACCAATGGCCGGAAAACGGCGCCTTCTTCAGGTGGACAGCCGCCCAGACCCGTCGAGCCTCCCGGAGACAGCCATGACCGACCAGCCCCCAGCCGCGATCACACCGCCGAGCTGCTCACCATCGCCGAAGCGGCCCTGCTGCTGCGCGCTCCGGTCGCCACGTTGCGGTACTGGCGCCACCTGGGCACCGGACCGCACAGCTTCCGCCTCGGCCGCCGCGTCGTCTACCGCCGCGACGACCTGCACGCCTGGATCGACGCCCAACGCCGGCAGGCCGACGCCGGTCATCCTTGACGAGGCCCTTGTGTCAGACAATAGTCCCCACTGGGAAATCCGGTTCACCCAGTCGGCGAGGAGGCACCGCATCGGCCGGACCTCCGCACGGCACGTGCTGGCCAGCACCGACCCCAGGCCGATCACCACCAGCAGCGGCGCCGACGCCTGGCTCTACGTCGGACCCGACGAACGGGGCCGAGAGCTGGAGATCATCGCGCTCGAGGTCCGGCCGGCCGACGCCGTGCAGCCGTACCTGCTCGTCATCCACGTCATGCCCACCCAGCTCCGAGGATGAGCTCCATGGCAGACCGCACCCCACCCGCCGTCACCCCCCGCACGCCCATCGGCCCCGACGTCGACCTCGACGCCGAGGACGTCCGGCTGGCCGACGGGAGCCGACTGACCGAGGACAAAGCGGCGAAGATCGTCGACGAGGTTCGCCGCCGCGTCGGGCGCCCCTCCCTCACCGGGGAGGCCGCCGCCTCACCGCGCATCACCTTCCGGATCACCCCGGCCGTCCGCGACCGGGCCGCCGCGATCGCCGCCCACGAGGGCAAGACCGTCTCCCAGCTCGCCCGCGAGGCGCTCGAAGCCCGTGTCGCTGACCGCAGCGGCGCTCCCGGGACAGACGGGTACGGAGGGGAGGGGCGGCGGACATGAGCAGCATCGAGAAGCGGGTTCGTGATGGGCGGTCGAGCTGGCGCGCCCACTGAGGCTTTCTCACCTGGTTCCGCGGTCGAGTGAGATGAGCACCAATGCGGCGGCGACAATGGCGCCGATGCGGTGCGGGCTGACGGTGACCCGGTCGAGGGCGCGCCAGCGGCCGAGCAGGGCATGGCCTCGTTCGGCGGGTGCGCGTAGTGCGGTGATCAGCCGGTTGTAGCAGCGGTTGTCGGTGTGCAGCGGCCCGTCGGGGTGGTGCTTGATCGGGACGTGCACTCCGATGCCGGCACCGGTGTAGCCCTTGTCGGCCAGCACCGGCAGCCCGCGGGCGGCGTGCGGGTACAGCGCCGGCAGGACCAGCTCGCGGGCGGCGGTCAGATCATGGGTCGAGCCGGGCCGGACGTCAGAGACCCACAGCGGAAAGCCACCGGGGTCGCAGAGGACCTGCACGCTGCCGCCGAAGGCGTGGTGCTTGCCGGAGTACCACAGGTGATGGCCACGCTCGGCGCGGGCGGCCACCCGGTCGGTCGGGATCAGCGTGCCGTCCAGGCAGAGGAAGGGCAGCCCGACAGTTCGGGCCTCGGCGAGCACGGCCTGGAGGTCGGGCGAGTGTCCGGCGATCACGTCGAGGCCTTCGTGCAGGTAGCGGTAGGCGGTGGCGACGCTCAGGCCCGCGTCACCGGCGAGGGTGCGCACGTCTAGGCGGTGGCGCAGCCAGCGCAGCACGAGGGCGACGTGGGTGTGCACCGTGCCGGCCCGCTGCGCCGGTCGAGTTCCGGGGCGGCGACGGTGGCGGGCGATCCACCCGGTGACGGCCTGGAGGATCGGCGCGGACACGTCCAAGTGGGCATGGCGGCTGGCACGATGAGACACAGCGGGCTCCCGGGGAAGAGGAGAACCTTTGGCGAGACGATCTTCGCCCCGAGAGTCCGCGCCCTCTTCCTGAGACCCGGCCGCCACGAGCGACGACACAAGTCAAGCCGTCAAAGCTGGTGAGAAAACCTCACTACCGCACGCCCGACGGCAAGCAGCGGAACAAGACCTTTGCCCGCAAGGGCGACGCCGAGCGGTTCCTGACCACGGTGGAGTCGGCGAAGCTGACCGGGTCCTTCGCCGATCCGTCGCTGGCTCGGCTCACCGTCGGGGAGTGGGCGGCCCGCTGGCTGGCCGACCAGACCCACCTCAAGCCGTCGACCCGGGAACGCTACGCCGGCATCCTGCGCGAGCACATCGAGCCGCAGTGGGGGAGGGTGCGGCTGGGCGACGTCTCCCACGCCGACGTCCAGTCCTGGGTGGCCCGGCTCGCGGCCGACCGCTCGCCGGCGACCGTGCGCAAGGTGCACCGGGTCCTGTCCCTGGTCCTGGCGCTGGCGGTCAAGGACGGCCGGCTGGCCCGCAACGCCGCCGCCGGCGTCGGCCTGCCCCGGGTGACCCGGCAGGAGCGGCAGTACCTGACCCACACCGAGGTCGAGCGGCTCGCCGAGGCCTGCGCCGCTCCGCCGGGGGAGCCGGTGAGCAAGCACCGACGGCTCGCCGAGCGCCGGCACGACGACCACCGGCTGATCGTGCTGTTCCTCGCCTACACCGGCGTGCGCTTCGGCGAGCTGGCCGCCCTCCGCGTCGGTCGGCTGGACCTCCGCCGCCGCCGGGCCCTCATCGCCGAGTCGGTCACCCTGGTCGGCTCCCGCCAGGTGTTCGGCACCCCGAAGAGCCACGAGCGCCGCGAGGTGCCCATCCCGCCGTTCCTCGTCGAGGAGCTCGCCGCCCACGTCGCCGGCCGGGTCCCGGACGAGCTGGTGTTCCCGGGGGCCAGGTCGGGCGGCCCGCTGCGGGCCCCGGTCTTCCGCCGGGCCGGCTTCACCGCCGCGGCGGCCGCCATCGGCCGGCCCGGCCTGCACCCCCACGAGCTGCGGCACACCGCGGCGTCGCTGGCGATCGCGTCGGGCGCCGACGTCAAAGTCGTCCAGCAGATGCTCGGGCACGCCTCCGCGGCGATGACGCTGGACCAGTACGGGCATCTGTTCGGCGACCGCTTGGACGAGGTGGCCGAGGCGATGGCGGCCGCGCGCGCCGCTGCTGTTGCCCGAGTGTTGCCCGAGGCCGAGGTCATCGACCTGGACGACGCCCGGCGGAGCGGCGGATCCCCGCTCCGAGCAGGCCTTTCACAAAGTGCCCCCGGCAGGATTCGAACCTGCGCACCCGCCTCCGGAGGCCGATTCAGACGGTTCTCCGACCTGCGGCTAGGTCGGCTATTGCGGCTCTGAGCTGCAGCGATGCAGTTGACGATAGTTGGGCGTCGACGGCTTCCTAGGGGAGTTCTGCGGACTCCTTGCGGACTCCTTGCGGACTCCTCGGCCAGCGCATCCGCCCTCCACCCGGCTAACGTGCCGCCTGCAGTCAGTCGCTGGGAGGGCGCTTCGCGTCCCTTCGGGATGGGCCTACGGCCCACCCTTCCCCCGCCCTGCGTCAGCCGGAGGGACGCCGGTTGTAGGGAAGCAGGCAGAGGTGTGGAGGCGCCCAATCGTCGCGACTCAGGACGCGGCCACTGACGCGTTCATACGCACAGTTGGTCTCGGTGTCCGGCGGCCCCTCGACGGGGCTGTCACCTCAGCGGAGCCGCTGTCCCCAAAGGCGGCTTACGGGACACGTCAAGCCAGGCTCAACGAGGTCGCCAACGCCGTCGGCGGAGCTACGCGTTGCCAACGCCGTTCCAGAGGGTCAGCCTGCGAGAAATTCACGCCTTAGCAACTGACGCCTTGGCGGCCGCCTTGAAGCTCAGGAGGAACAATTGCTTGATCTCATCCGAGCCCACCAGGGCTTCGATCACCTCGGCACTCTTGTCGTGCAGGAACTCGCAGACCACAATCCGGGCTTGACCAACGGCTGTAGTGAAGGCGGCTGCCACTCCCGCCTGCACAGTGGCGACCGCAATATTTACACCTGGCACGAACTTGAGGAGTGTCCGGACAGCGCTCTTTGCAACCGCCGAAACCCCCTGTGCAAGGAAGGCCGTAGCGGCCAGTGATCCGATTGTTCCCATGCTGACGGGCAGGCCGTAGATGGCCGAGATGCCGGCAATCATTCCGCTCTGGATGGGGACGATGGCCGCGGCGTCAGCGAGGGGGATTGGCGTCGCGGCAACTGCCCCAGCGGTGGCAGCGGCTCCCAAGATCACCGTTCGCGCGAACGTGCGCTTCCGCTCTAAGTCAATCTGCTGGGACGCCGTCAAGGCAGCCCGCGCCGCCTCCGGCACGATCAGAAAGGTGGCATCAAGCAGCTCTTGGAGGCCGTGCGCCGGCCACCCCATGAAGCCGTCTGCCACCGCGTTCGTGAACAGCACACGACCGGCTGGCGCAATGCCCAGGCCGCGGGCCTCAATATCGTCCGCAAGCGCCTGGGCGTCGCTGTGAATCTCCCCGGCCGGGTTCCTCGGCACCTGGGTCAGGACAAGGATGACGGGCAGTCCCATGGCCCGCAGGGCTCGCACGAACTCCGCCTGGCCATCCTCGAAGCGGCGGTCAGACCAGCGCAGGCAGTACCACACCGCGTGGATGTGCTCGCTGACGGGCAGCTGCCGCTTCTCCTCGACGTGCTCCTGCAGTCGGGACAGGATGGTGTCGCCGTCTTGACCAGTCTCAAAACCCTCAGAATCATACAGGCCGAGCGGCTTACCGGGCACATGAAAATAGTCCAGACCTCGGGTGACCGGACGCCCCACACCCGTCTTGGCGAGGGCGTCGCCGAACATGGCATTGACCAAAGTGCTTTTGCCGGTGCCCGTCTTGCCAACAAGCAACAGGTTCATGCGACCCAGTCGACGCAGGGCGTCCCGCGTCTGATCACTGACTTGCGACGCAAAGTCGGTGTAGTCGGCGTCCTCTTGGTGAGCAGTCACCGTTTGCCTCCAGCATGTCCGTATGTCCGCGCCTTAGGTGGGCGCCATCGCCAAGCCGCCGCGCATCACCGCGGCCCTCCACCCATCTATCGGCCAACGCGCGCGTTGTTTGAGTCGGCGACTCGGTGCACGGCCTAATGACACGCCAGCAGCGACATCGCCCAGCGGCGATCCTTCAGCCCCATGCCGTCGTGGTGCGCCCACAACACGAGGCCGCGGTCCGGTCGGTCGCCCATGTCGCCGACCATCCGCGCGGCCACGGGCAGTAGGCCGGAGGAGGCTGGTAGATGACGGCGCTCAACCGGTTGACCCACCGCGCCAGGTCCTGGCCGACCGCGACCACGTCCACTACCGGCACTGCTACTCCCCCAGAGTGGGCCCCTTACGGACACCGCCGCCGGCTCGGCCTGAGGGCGGCTCCGGGGACAGGCCTGAAGCCAAGCGATGAGCGCTCAGGTGGCCTATCCCAGCCACTCTGGCGGCTCCGACTGCCAGGGATGCGAGGGCGGCAGGCCGACCCGCTCGATCTGCATGAACTTGCGCACGAATTCCGGCAGTAAGACTGGGACCTTGGGACCTGGCAGGCCCAGCAGATCCCAGCGATCCTCATAGGGTCCCCACACGGTGTCATCCACCCGGGCACGACTGAGCGGTGTATTGCGCGTTCCTGGCGCTGCGTCAGGGCTAGTCATCCAGTTCATGTGGACAGCCCATGTCGCCGCCGCGACATGGTCGCGCGGCACGACGAAGCAGCGCGCCGGCTTGGGCGGGGTTGGGAGAAGGACGAAGGTGAACCATTCGTGCGGGGAGCGGGCTGACTGTTGTGCCTTGTCGTTAATCTGCCAACTGGTCCGAGCGCCGACTTGCGTGGCCGTCTTGACCTGGATTTCGACGGTCGGCCGATCGGGCAGGTGCGTGCCCACGGCGAGGATGTCTGTCCGAGCAATCCCGTCGCGCGTTAATGCGGGCGCCCAGCCGTGGCGTGCCAGTGCGGCGCAAGCAGTGTGCTCTCCCGCCGTCTTGACCATCTTGGTGTCGATCACCACATCAGCCCCTTCCACGTGTGAATACTCGCCTAGCGCTCGCGAAGGGCCGTGTGTTGCCATCGGGGCGACGCGCGGCTTTCGAGGGACCACCGCCGGATCCTCTCCGTCGCCGTCCCTCCGCGCCAGCGAGGTGGCTGGACCCTATGAACAGCGGCCGCTCGACGATGTGTCCGGAAGTGGGCCGCTCACGAGACAGGACGGTTGCCGGATCGCTGCACCTAGTTGGCGCAAACCATAATTGTGCGCTTCGAGATTCGTGTCCGCCCAGTGATTATTTCGGTTCCAATATCGGTGACGACGGTGACCGCAGTCGGTACCCCTGACAGGCACGGGGCGCCGTCCTGGCCGTCGATGCCATCGCGTCCATCCGCACCCGCCATCCCGTCTTCACCATCACGACCGTTGGAGCCACGAGGTCCTGCAGGTCCGGGTGGACCTGGTGGGCCTTGTGGCCCCGGCGGCCCGGGTGCAGCTGCTTGTACCTCGACAGCCTCCAGGCGGTCCTGCACAGCGTATGCCGTCACGACGAGGACGCTGACAACGGCAAGCAGGAGGGCGTTGATGAACAGCGACGCAACCAGCATCTTCCTCATCGGCCAGTCTCCGTGCACCACATATCGCTGGTCCGGTCAAGCCTGACACGGAAGGTTCTGGCGAGTGCCGGAGAGGCGAGAAGGGCCATCGCAGTATTGCGGTCACGACACTGGCAAGAGACGGTCACCTGCAAACGGTCGCCCAATTCGCGGCGTCGAGGTGCAACACCGGCGCAGGTCGTCACTCACATGGGCGATCCGCGAGACTTCTTGGCATGGCAACCGCGGTCCACCAGATGCACATGATGACCGCGACCAGACCAACCAGGACGAAGACAGCGATCAAGCACCAACGGACTGGGCTACGCCACGACAGCCGCTGCATGCCTCGGAGGCTAGGGGTGACGAGTCAAAGCCGCCCGGTCCACAAGGGCGCTGTCACCCCGTCGGCGGAGAGCCCTTCAGGTGTCTCTGACACGAGGATCCCGGTTCGTAGGCAGGCGTCAGTTCCACGGCCGAGCCGCGGTGAGTGAGGGCGTCGGGTCAGGCGGCGGCGTGTGGCTGGATGGTGACGTCGAAGCCGAGCTTCTCGATCTCGCGGGTGAGGCGTCGGGCGTGGGCTTCGGGATCGGCGCGGCGGGTGATGTAGTCGACTCCGAGCTCGGCGTAGGGCTTGTGCTCGGCGAGGACGTGCCAGGCGATCACCAGCATCGTGTGCGCGACGGCGAAGATCGCTTTGGTCTCGCCCCGGCTGCCGAGGCGCCGCCGGAAGCGCTGGTACTGGGCGCCTAGGTAGGTGCTGCGGGTGCGCGTCGCGGCCCAAGCAGCCTCCACCATCGCGGTGCGCAATGCGGTGTCGCCCTTGCGGGCGCGTCCGGAGGGTCGTTTGCCGGCCGACTCGTGGTTGCCCGGGCACAGCCGGGCCCAGGACGCCAGGTGCGCCGCGCTTGGAAAGCGGGTCATGTCCGGGCCGGCCTCGGCGAGGATCACCCACGCCGTGCGCCGGCCGAGGCCGGGAATGGTGCCGAGCAGCTCAACCGCCCTGGAGAAAGGGGCGACCTCGGCCTCCACCTGGGCGTCGAGCCGCTCGACGGCCGCGGTGCGGACCTTGAGGAGGACCGTCGACTCCCGTCTCCGCCGCGGTTACAGTCTGTCCCTCCAGGGTGACTCAAGATCATGATCATCTAACTTCCGCCGATGAAGGAGCCGTGAGCACCGCTACCCCTCTCGTCATGTGGAACCAGCATCTAGCGGCGGCGCTACTCGTCCCGGGGCGTCACGAGGAGCCGCTGTACTTCTATGTGGACGAGGACGTCCTTGCCGAGGCCAGTGGACTTCCCCGCGAGACGGCTCTTGCCGAGTTTCTCGCCGCGAGCCGACCGTTCACGTTCGCGGGACGCCCCTTTGGTTATGCCGTGCGACAGGCCAGGCGCTGGCGAGGCGAGGGTTGCCATGGCACGCCCCCGCACCTCTGGGCTTTGGCGCTGACCGTTCTTGCCGTGACCTCCGACCCAGTTGGGGATACGGACAGCGTTTATCGGGTGCAGAACCACCTGTTGGGCCGCCCGGTGGACACCACTCGTCCGCCCGGCTACGCAGAGGACGTCCCGCAGCTATGGACAATCTTCAACGAATGGCTGCAGGTGAAGGGGCGCGACTTCGGTCTGCCTACAGCGCGCTCTCACGACCGCTGGGTTCACCAGGGGTGGGCCCGTAGCCAAGCACTGTTCAGATTCCGCGACCGGCGGCTCATTGAGGCGTTCTTCGCTGCGACCGGGCTCCCTCCTGGATCGCGCCCGGCCCCTGCTCTTCTCCTTGATGCCTTCGAGCAATGGCTTCGCTATCGGGGGGCCGCAGGCGAGCAACTTCTCGCGAGGCTGGGCGGGGGCGTGGAGCGCGCCGTGGCTGAGGACGTGCTGGCCGAGGAAGCAGCCCGTTGGACGGGGTACACGAGGTCGCGTGGCGGCACAGCGTCTGTGTCGGGCTTGCTCACCCTGGACGACTGGACCGACACGCTCGCGGCGGTCGTCCGCGATGAGCGCCTTGTCGGGATCGAGGTGGATCCAGGAGACGGAAATCGGATCGTTGTTGATGAGGCGACCGGCTTCATCCCCCTGTCCGCATCAGCGACTGCACGTGAACTCGTAGAAGAAGGCTTGTCCCTAGAGGTCGCGCCAGGCTTGGCCGTCAGCCTCGATGCCGCACGAGCCTATGCGTTCGTTGATGAGCCGCCCCTGGGGTTACTACTGCAGGTCATCGGCCCGGTGACGGCTCTCGACTGTCGACTCTTGGTTCGGCTTGCGGACGTCGCGGATGTCGAGGCGGTGCTGTCGAGCGCAGGGACTCCCTTTGAGCGACGGTCAGCATCGATTGAAGGCTGGGCCTGGATATGGGTTTTGGGTCGCCTGCCGGCCTCTGCAACTCTTGCTCAGCTCGGCCTGGGCGGCCTGGCGCCGGCGCCGAGACCCGCCTCTCGCCTCAGGGGAGGCCTTCGCGTCGCCCCCAACACCTACTTGTGTGGCGGCGAACCAACGCTCGAGTTGCGCGCCCCGGGGCTCGTGGTTGTCGGCGGCACGGAGCATGTCGCTCGAGAGCTGGAGTTTCGGCTGTCGGACCTAGGTCTGGACCCCGGAACGCATACGATCACGTTCCCTGATGGGCAAACCGTGCGCTTCACGTCCGTCTCTGGCATGCGATCTCGAGCCGAAGGTGGCGCTTGCGGCTGGCCACTGGCAGTCGCTGGCGCCGGGCACCGTGTAAGTGGACCGTGTCGAACGAACTCGTCCGGCTTGTCGGGGGCGCGCGTACTACACGGTCGCGAGAGCCCGAACCCGCCCATGTTGCGTGCGGGTGCTGGCCTGGAGTATCTCGCGCTAGACGCGTCCGGCGCATTGATGCAATTTTGGCCTAGTCCTGCACGGTGGGTCGCCGAGGCGGCCATTGACCCGCTGCAGGTGGACGCTCTGCAAACTGTACGGAGCAGCATGCCGGCTCGCCCTCAAGTCTTTCTTTCGTGGAGCAAGCGGTCCGGTCGCATCGGCAGTACCGAGATCCCGCCCGACGTCGAGCTGTTGCCAGGCCTGATGCGCCGGCTGCAGCGTCCGGACTTGGTGGCTGAGATCTTCGGGCGCCCGTGGCAGTGGTACGGATCAGAGGCGCCCCGGCTCCAAGCCGAGTTACGGGCGCTCGCGATGACCTGGGCACGGAACCGGAAGGCCAGCGGGCCTGAAGGCATGACATTGGTCCCGCCGAGACGGCGGCGCGACATCCGTGATGGCTCGTTCCCCAATCCCTACGACGACATACTGTCTTGGCTTTCCGAGAGGGAGTCCGGCGGTGCGGGTCTCGATGCCTTCCGTGACACGTGGGCCTGGGCCTGCGATGCAGCTGGGCTCACCGAGATGAACTACCAGTGGCGGCGAGCTCTGGCCATCCTTGGCCGGCTGGGGCATGTGGAAGTGGATCAGAACCGCCGCCGAGTTGCCGTCGCACCTGCAACGCTGTTGCGATTGCCGGTCTCGAATGGACTCCACGTCTTGTGCGGGGCTCGTCCCATCACGCTGCTCGAGCGGATCGATGACCCGGATGATCCGGACGAGCGCGTGGCCGAGGCCAGCAGCGCTCTCATCGTCCATCGAAGAACACCGTTTCGCGATGATCAGCCCGCTGGTCCAACCGTTGTGCTCGTCGAGTGGGACTTGGCCTGCCGTGACGCCGTCGTTGACGGGCTACGCGTCCTAGGCGTGGAGGTCGAGACGAGCAGCGTGCTCTCGCTTCTGCCAACCCTTGATGAGGCGCTCGCGACGGCGACACAATTCACCGCCTCCCCCGCGCGCCAGAAACAAGTCCGGGCCTGGTCGCCGTACCAGCCTCCTGAGTGGCGAGACAGGACGACGGATGACCAGCCAGGTCTATACCGGTTTCGCCTGGGGTGGCGGGACGTGTTCGGCTTCCGCGCCGCACTGAACGAGCCTCTGATTGAGATCGACCGATACCTCGGCATCTGGGCCGACGAACGCGCCCGTGGCCGTGACCCCCGACTCCTGCACCACTCGACGAGCAGTCGGCTCCTGGTGGACGCAGACATGCCGCTCCCACCGCTGCTCGCGCGCGCACTCGCTCTCCGGACAGGCCTTCCTCCGTGGCTCGCCCGGGATGTCCGCGCAAACGAGCGTCCCAGCCCTACGAACTACCTCGTGTATGACAATGTCAACGCCGAGATCGCACAGCAGGCGGCCCGCACCATCGGCCAGAACCATGTCACCACAACAGCAGCTCTCGAGGTCCCATGACGCCCGAACTGACGACGGCCAGCCCACTGACGGTGGCGGGACTGCGCGACTATCTGCACGGGTCGTTCATGCGCTACTACAACACCGCGTACGAGCTGCGGTCTGGGGCTGTCACGCGCGAGCGTTCCGAGCTACTCAACCAACCGGGAAGCTTGTTCGCCGAGCCCTACATCGAACTCATGCCGAGCTATGCCTCGGCCACCGAGACTACGAGCGAACTCATGACCCGCCTTGGAGTCCCCGAGGCCACTGAGCTCGCCCGGGCAGGGTTGCTTCCATACGACCGACCCTATGCCCACCAAGCAGAGGCGCTCGAGCACGCGCTAACCGGCAGGGACGTCGTCATCGGCTCGGGCACGGGGTCAGGCAAGACCGAGGGCTTCCTCCTGCCGGTCCTCGCCCGACTTGTACGGGAGTCCCGCTCCTGGAATCCGACACGGCCAGCAGTCAACCCACCATGGTGGTCAGCGCGAGGTAGTTACACCCCTCAGCGCCCACGAGACGACGGTCGGCCCGCCGCCGTCCGGGCCCTGCTTCTGTATCCCATGAATGCATTGGTAGAGGATCAGCTGCTGCGGCTTCGGCGAGCGTTCGACTCGGCAGAGGCCCACGCCTGGCTCGACACCAACCGAGCAGGAGCGAGATTCTTCTTCGGCCGGTATACGGGCCGCACCCCAGTCCCGGGGACCCGTCAGGCCGCCAGCAACGACAGGATCAAGTACCTGGCTGAGCTGATGCAAGGTGCCGAGCGGAGCCATGCCCAGTTGCTCCGGAAGGTCACGGCCGGTGACGTCGATCCGGACCAACGCTACTTCCTGCCCTCGGTGGCGGGCGCCGAGATGCGGTCCAGGTGGGACATGCAGCACTCCCCACCGGACATCCTGGTGACCAACTACAGCATGCTCTCCATCGCACTCAGCCGAGAAGACGAGCAGCCGCTACTCGACGCCACGCGGGACTGGATCGCCGCCTCGGCCGACAACGTCTTCACTCTCGTAGTCGACGAACTGCACATGTATCGAGGCACCGCCGGGACCGAGGTCGCGTACCTGCTGCGGCGGCTCTTCCGCAGGCTCGGGCTAGACCGCTACCCGGAGCGGCTATCCATCGTGGCCACATCCGCCAGCATCGGGGACGACGCCGTGGGTCATGAGTTCCTCCGCGGCTTCTTTGCTCGCCCCGCCCGGACCCCGTTCTCCTTCGTCAGCGCCGCCCCCGAGTCGCCCGCTGGAGCGGACTCCTTGGGCTCCCTCGGACCGGCGCTGGTCGCGGGAACAGCGCGAGCCTCCGACGTTCCGACGGATGGAACTTTGCCCCGGCTTTTCACTCGTGCGCTCGCGGATGAGAACGGCCCACGCGCGAGATCCTTCGCGGATGTAGCGACACAGCTGCTGCCGGACGTCTCCCGGGGCGACGCGACCGCCGGCCTGGACCGGTTGGTGAGCCTGCTCGGAGAACTCGATGAGCCGTCTGCCCGACTGCGCGCCCACCTGTTCGTTAAGACACTACAAGGGCTCTGGGCCTGCACTGATCCGAAATGCGAAGCGTTAGACGAGCTGTACTGCGACGACCAGCGCCGGGTCGGGAAGCTCTACGACACTGCGCGCTTCACCTGCGAATGCGGGGCGCGCGTGCTCGAACTTCTGTACTGCGAGTCCTGCGGCGAGGTCATGCTCGGCGGCTACATCACCCGCAGCGGCGCACGCGAATTCCTGGTCTCGTCGCTGGGGAACCTTGACGAGCTGCCAGACGCCTCGATAACGGCCCGTACAGCAGCCAACTATCGCGTCTATTGGCCTACCTCGCGGCCGCAGGCTCTGGTCACGACCTGGAGCCGGCCAGGGACGCCCGCAACACCAACGGACGCCGCCTTCAGCTATGACATGAAGTGGCAGAGAGCGACACTGGCGCCCGGAACCGGGCTACTTCAAGTCGGACAACCAGCACCCACGGGCTTCTCGTTCCGCATCGACGCACCCCGCAGTCCCGACAGTCTCCGACGCATGCCCGGCCTTCCCACCCGGTGCCCGTCATGCGCTGCTGACGGCGAACGGCGCTGGCTCGGCCCCCCCGAGGACGCGAACCGCAGCCGTTCCCCCATCCGCACGCAAGGCATCGGTTTTGACCGTGCTAACCAGGTCCTGACCGGCGCATTGCGACGGCAGCTCGGTAAGCGCCCAGCCTCCAACCTCGTGGTGTTCAGTGACAGTCGACAGGGAGCCGCCCGCGTATCCGCCAACCTCGAACTCAATCACTACCAGGACGTGGTTCGTGCTCTCCTCCTGGAGGAGCTGGGGCGCCGATCCGGATCCAGCGCGCTCGTGCGGGCCTACCTGAGCGGCTCCGACCGCGGCCCTGAGGCCGCGTCGGCCTTCACCAGCTTTCAGATGTCGTTCCCGAACGCGGCCGTGGCCTACATGAAGAAGCAGACCGGCCTGCCACTGTCCGAGTCCGACCAGCAGGCCATTGCGGACGCCGAGGTGTCGCTGAGCGGTATCCCCACCCTCGACGACCTCGTCACGGCAGTGGAGCCTCGACTCCTCGGCCTTGGCATCAACCCAGCCGGGCCTCAGCCGAGCCTCCAGGCCGACCGTGACAGCCGGCCGTGGACCTCACTGTTCACATGGCCGTCCGGTGATGCCGCGGTCCAGGACCGAGGCGGCAACCTTGATCAGGCCCAGCGAGAACTCTTGGCCGACATTCGCAATGCGTTGCAAGTGCAGGTCATCCGAACCGTCTTTGCCGCCGGCGGCCGCGACGTGGAGAGCCTTGGCATCGCCCACGCGAGGCCCACAGCCCCCGTCAGCCTTCCCGGCTACGGGACCGATGTGGCCGTACAGGTCGTCAGCAGTGTCATGAGGATCATGGGTCGCCGGTGGCGCGTTCCGCCCGCCGGGGATGCACGCGATTCCTGGGCTCGACAAGCCAGGGAATACGCGGATGCCGTCGCCCGGATGCATCCCGGCCCTCTGGATGGTGCTGGGATCCTTGGACGACTGGAGTCTCCGCTGGGTGTAGGGCCAGGCAGCGGCTATCGCATCCTCGCCGCACACATCCGCGTGCAGCAAACCGGCGGGCAGCCGTGGCGCTGCCCAATCTGCAGCACGCGCCATCTGCACGCCAGCGCAGGGGTGTGTGTCAACTGCTATGGACCGCTCAATCGCGAACCAGAATCCATCGTGCCCGTGGACGACTACTACGCCTGGCTCGCAGGTGAGCCGGCAGGCGTTACGCGCATGCACTGCGAGGAACTCACAGGGCAGACAGATCCTCTTGCTTCGCAACGCCGCCAGGCGCGCTTTCAGGACGTATTTCTGGGCGACGGAGGTCAGCCACGAGTCGACGGCGTGGACGTCCTCTCGGTGACGACGACGATGGAGGCTGGTGTCGACATCGGCGCGCTTCGCGGCGTCGTCATGGCGAATATGCCGCCGCAGCGCTTCAACTACCAACAGCGAGTTGGTCGTGCGGGCCGGCGCACAGAGCACCTGGCGATCGCCCTAACCGTGTGCCGAGGGGCCCGAAGCCACGATGAGCATTACTTCGCCCACCCGGAGCAGATCACCGGGGATCCACCGCCCCAGCCCTTCCTTGACATGTCGGCAGGACGCATCGCACGTCGAGCGATCATCGCCGACGTGCTGACGTCCGCTTTCGAGGACGTTGGGAACAGCCACACAAGCTTCGATGGTGGACGGTCCGTCCACGGACAGTTCGGCAGCGTCGACCAGTGGCTCAATGACGCGGTGCTCCGAAGTCGCTTGACGGACTATCTCGGGGGGAAGGTCGAATCGATCCGCGCAACTGTGCAGAGCGTGCTACGAGAGACAGACCTGAACGACGTGGACGAGGACGGTCTAGTCGGATGGATCACGTCACAGTTGGCGTCCGAGGTCGACAGGACTGCCAACACAGCAACGGTGCCCGATCTCGCCGAGGCACTGGCTCGGGCGGGCCTCTTACCTATGTTCGGATTCCCCACGCAGGTCAAGGTGCTCTTCACTGAGGCGCCGCGAAGAGGGGTAGAGCCGTCAACACTTGATCGAGACTCCGGCATCGCGATCTCTGAGTTCGCACCAGGTTCCGAGGTGGTCAAGGACAAGGCCATTCATACGGCAGTCGGTGTTGTTGACTTCATGCAAACGGCTAGTGGTGGCTGGATCGACCGAGGCGATCCGTTGGGCACTCCCGTCGACGCTGGCCTTTGCCGCTCCTGCCTCGGACTGACCGAACTACCCGGCGATCGCTGTCCCACGTGCAGCGCGGAAGCCCCAGAGTTCAACCGCCTGCAACTTGTGGAGCCAACGGCCTACCGGACTTCGTACTCGCCCCGCGACTACGAGCAGCTAGGCGACCCGGCGAGTCGCGCTTCGCAACCCCGACTCGTCCTTCCGGAGACCGCGCCTAACCTCGTTCATAACGCGGAATTGCGGGCAGCCGCGAACGCGGAGGTCGTTGCGGTCAACGACAATCGTGGCGACGGATATACGTTCAGTTCTGCTACGCGCACCTGGGCCGGCGCGGCGAAGAACGTGAGCGGGCTTTTAGAGGACGCCTTCCTCAGCAACGGGCAGGCCGCGCAGAGGGCCAAAACGACGAACCTCCGCCGAGCTGGCACGCCTGGACCGCTTGTCGCGTTGGCCGCTCGCAGACGTACTGATGTTCTGGTTGTGGGCTTCCGGGAGCAGCCAGCCGATGTGGAGGCGAGCCCGCGGACTTCCACCGGTCGGGCGGCTTGGGCATCGTTGGGCTATGCGCTCCGCGACACAGCGGTGAAGTGGCTCGACATCGGTCCTGACGAACTCCAGGTAGGCGTTCACCCCCGCGTCGTCGGGGGACGCGTACATGGAGAGGCCTTCATCGGCGATACCCTTGAGAACGGGGCTGGCTACGCCACTCGGCTCGCCGAGACCGCCGAGGAGCTGTTGGCGAGAGCAGACGCGTACGCGCAAGACCTCCAGCAGCACGGCACAAGCACATGCGACAGCAGCTGCTATGCCTGCCTGCGCGACTACCGCAACAGCCACTGGCACAGTCTTCTCGACTGGCGGCTCGCAGGAGACATGCTGGGACTCCTGTTGGGCCGGCCCCTGACTCCAACGAACACCGAGGACCGAGACCGAAAACTGCTTGCCGCCTTCGCTGAGGACTTCTCGTTGAACCCCGTAGACGACCACTTGCCCGCCGTGCGAACGCCCCGCGGAAAGGTGCTGGGCCTACTTCATCCTCTCGAGGATGAGGTGAGTGCCTCCCGAGCGGCTAATTTTCATGCTCGGCATCCAGGAGCCATGGTGACCAGCGCGTTCCATCTCATCCGGCAGCCGGGCGTTGTGGCGGGCCGCCTCCTCAGCGGATAAGACAACGGTTGTCTGGCGCGGGCCAAGAATGTCCCGGCCGCGGTTTCAGTATGGGTAGCGGTCGATGCCGGAGCCGTGCGCCCATATGTGCTTCATGCGGTCGGCGGTGCGGGCGTGGGCTGCTTCTTCGGCGTCGTTGAGCAGACAGTCGGTGCCGGGCGAGGTGGCCCGCAGCCGCGCGGTGAGCAGCCGGGTGTCGTCGGTGGCAGCGAGGTCGAGCAGGCCGGCCAGCCGCGCGGGGAGCGAGACGAGCTCGCTGCGGTCGGCCCGGCGGTAGCCGCTGGCGAGCTGCTCGGCTTGGGCGGCGACCAGCTCGGCGATGTCGGCGTTAAGCCGAGGGTGCCCGAGGGCGGCGGCGGTGGCGGAGAGGAGGTCGATGTCGGCGGCGGGCAGGGTGAGCGCGGTCTCATCGGCGCGTGCCCGTAGCGGCCGTCCGGGGCGAGCAGCCGACCGTGCCCGGTCCCCGGGACTGGGTGGGCGGCAAGGCGGTGAGAGGCGCTGCACGGTGGCGAGGGCGACCCGATCGGTTAGCGCCGCCGGCAACCGCAGCGGCTCCGGGTCGGTGCTCGGATCCCGCTGGTCGTCGTCCCCCCACGTGCCCAGGCGCAGCAGGATTTCCTCCAGAGCGCGCAGCGGCTCGCCGTCGAGGTCGACGACGAGCACGGTGCGTTGCCCTGCCGGGGTTGCGCCGGCGGGTCCCGGGGGGCCACATTGCCTCACCGTGTGTCCGGGGTCCGAAGCGGCCTCGCGCCCCGTTCAGCCGCTCTCCGGAGGCGGGGGCTATCGGCGCGGGGACTGGTCTGCTTGTGCGTCGATCCAGGTGTGCAGGTCGGCGCGGCGGTAAAGGACGCGCCGGCCGAGTCGGAAGCTGTTCGGCCCTGTGCCTAGGTGTCGCCAGTACCGGAGGGTGGCGACGGGGGCGCGGAGCACGTCCGCGGCCTCGGTGATGGTGAGCAACTCGGGCTCGTGGTCGGCGGCGGGGTCGGGCATGGCTGGCTCCCGGGGGTGGTCGGTGGCGGTGCCTTCACCACAGAAGGCGCCATTTCGGGCCCGGCGGTGACACTTCACAGCCAGCCTTGTCTGACTGTCGCCGGTTGTTCTCCTGTAGGCGCCCCTGGCGCGTGACTGCCAGCGATGGAGGCCCTCATCTGCCGACGCCGGGGAGCGGCGCCGGGACCGCCGGTGGACAGCCCCCGGTCCCGCGGCTGGGTTCGACCCTGTCCGGATACGCGGTCTCCCGGGACCGCCTCCACTTCGTCTCCGGCCGATGCCCGGTTGTCCTCCGCGACGCTGTCCCTGACCGACCCGCGCCGCCCGTGCTTGTGAAGGACGTTCTCCGGTAGGCCGACGACAGTCGGGAACCGTTCCCCGCAGGGACTGGAGAAGTACTGAAGGTCCGCTGCTGACCGGGGGTTCCTGCAGTTGTCCTCCTGTTGGCCCATGCAGTCCGCGAGCGTCGGGACGCTCGTGCGCAATTGGTGCCTGTGGACAACGGCTCCTGTCCACAACATCCGGACGTGCGCCCTCGGGGGGCGCTGACCTGGCCACGCTCGCTGCTCCCAGGTCCGATGATCACCGGGCGGCCATCGGGCGTGAACTCGAGGCGGCCGAGATCCTCGACGGGTTGGGCGGATCACCACCACGCGCGGGAGCGCTCAAGCAGATGCCGCTGCAGGTCGTTCCAGCCCACGTGTTCGTCACAGGCACGTGCCGGTAACCGGGCCTCGACGCGGGCGATGAATGCCGCCCGGACGGCCAGCTGGATCGGCGACATCGTTTCCAGGCCGTCGGCTGTCTTGGCCCGGTGGCAGGGCCCACAGAGGCCCTGCAGGTTCTCGCGGGCGCCGCTGAGTCCATCACGTGGTCGGCCTCGGTGGCCGGCCGCTGGCCGCAGGCAGCGCACATCCCGCCTGCAGCGGTGAGTGCCTCGGCTCGCAGCCAAGGGCTGACCCGCCGAGCTGTCTCGTCGTAGCCGCCGGCGACCAAGTAGGCGAGGCGTACTCGGAGGGCCTGCGCGACCAGCGGGTCGGTGTGGCGTACGTCGCGGCCGGCAGGCGCGAGATCAGCGGACGTCCTTGGCTTAGGACGTGCAGTAGCTCCCACAGAGAAGCCGGGCGCGCCTGGATGCGAGATGCAAGGGCGCGTCACAGTTCGCGCACCGCCCGACGGTCCACGGCACGGGGTCAGCGTGGCACGGGCCGCGTTCAACCGAGCGGGCGACCAACACGCGTCGAGGCGGCGCAGGTGCGGACCACCCACTCCGGGTCGGAGGTCGCCCAGTTCTGTCTATGCCTCCCCGTACCGTCGGCCGAGACCGGAAGAACCACGAGGAGGCCGCATTGCTCAGCTACGAGGCGACCATGGCGCTCGGGCAGGCGCAGTACCAGGACGTCATCGACGCCCTGTCTGGCGCCGGCCTGCCGACGGTGTTTACCCAGACCGGCGGGATGAACGCTGCGCTCGAGGTCCGGCTCGACGGCGGCCACACGCTGCTGGTCACCGACGCCGAGGACAGCCTCGCGTGGGCGCGCGCCGAGCACAGTGGCTGGGCCGTGGCGCTGTACGCCCCGGAGCAGGCCTACGACGGCGAGGCGCTCGCCGCCGACACCACCGACGACGGCACGACCGCGGCCCTCCGCACCCTGGTCGAGCGGGTTCTGCGCGCCGCGGCCTTCCGCAGCTGACATGGTCACCCTCACTCTGCGGTCCTACGCCGCCGGCCCGCGACACGCCCCCACCGGCCCGCGGCCCGGCGGCGGGAAGCTGTATCAACATTGGCCCGTGCCGAAAGACGGCCGGGATACCGCCCGGCGCCCCCAATGGCGAGGTGAGCGTCGGGCCGTGCTGGTGCGGCTGCCCATTGCCGTCGCCGACGAACTGCAGGACCGTGCCCGCGCGCACGGCCAGTCGCTGTCCGACGCCGCCGCCGAGCTAATCGCCGGTGACCTGTCGAGCGGCCAGCGCCGGGGCGCCCGGTGAGCGGCGGGCTTCCCGGGCAGGGGCTGAGGATGACCCGCCGCCGGTGCGGCTGGGCCGCTACGGCGTCATCGAGGTCCAGACCGCCGACACCCACGGCAGCTACCGCCACGCCGTCGAGGCCATGGTCAGCGCCCGGGACCTGTACCGCGGCGACTTCCCCGACCAGATCGCCGCTCACCCGGACTGGCCCGGCCGCAGCGTGGAAGGCCCCAACATCAGCAACGTCTTCAAGCGGACCTTCTACCAGGTCATGGTCAAGTTCCAGCTCACCCGCAGGGACAGCTCAGCCGGCTGCGTGCTCGCCATCCTGCGCCCGGTCTGGGACTCCTGGCAGCCCTTCCTCGGCACACCGGAGCTGGTCGAGCGAGACGACGGCACCTTCCGGCTGGTCGCCGCCGGAGACCGGCCTGCAGACGACCCCGTCCTGGCTGGGCGCCAGGCCCAGCCACCCAACTGAATCTATGTCTTCGACATCGACGAGCAGCCCCCCGCCGACGGCCAGCCCACCCCAGTGACGATTGACGCCGTCATCGGCACCTACGCCCCCAGCCTGTCCCGGCTCGCCCTCGACGTCGCCCCGCCCCGCGCCGCCGAACTCGGCGGGCACCAGGACGCCGTCGCCAAGGCGCTGTGCCGCCTGGTCCGCTACGCCCCGGAGCTTCGGTGACCCCCCAGGAGGCGCCCACGAGGCGGGCAACCCCTTCCCGGCGCGGGGCGGACCACCCACAGGTTGTCACTGGTTGGCGCACCGGCCGCCCCCGGACCGCGGAACGCAGGCGGCAGGAGGCGAGCGCCGCCAGGTCCACCGCCGTTACCTCCGGCGTCCGCTCGCGCATGCAGGCCCAGCGGACCCGCGACACCGGGCCCGAGATCGCCGTCCGGCGGCTGCTGCACGCCGCTGGCCTGCGCTACCGCGTCGACCGGGCGCCGCTGCCCGGCCTGCGGCGGCGCGCCGACCTCGTCTTCGGTCCCGCCCGGGTCGCCGTCTACGTCGACGGCTGCTTCTGGCACGGCTGCCCCGAGCACGGCAACACCCCGCGGTCCAACCGCGACTACTGGGGCCCCAAGCTAACCGCCAACCGGGCCCGGGACAGGGATACCGACGCCCGCCTGGCCGCTGCCGGCTGGGCTGTCGTTCGCGCCTGGGAGCACGAGGACCCCGGCATGGTCGCCGCCCGGGTGCAGGCGACCGTCGCGGCGCGCCAACAGGCCCGGCGCCGCGCGTGACAGACCTGAGCATGATCGCCCGGGAACTCTGCGGCGAGCCGCTGGCAGCTCCGACGCGGCCGCCCGCCTGCCCCGAGCGCCGGGGCTCTACGCGTACTGGGCACGTCCCGGAGTGCTGCCCGGTGTTTCCGGCCCGGCTCATTTCGACGTCGGAGGGCGGGAACTGCTCTACGTCGGCCTGGCCCGGAACCTCCACGCACGGGTTGCCGACAACCACCTTCGCGGCCCGACCGGGTCCTCGACCCTGCGCCGCGCCCTGGTGGCACTGCTGCACGCGTCGGAGGGCTACACGACGAGGTGGAACCGGACGCGTGTCGTGCCCGTCGACGCCGACGAGGCGCGGCTCTCGGCGTGGATGCGCGAACACATGCGCGTCACGTGGGCCGAGCATCCCGACCCGCACGCCGTCGAGGCCGCCGTCATCGCCCGACTGGGCCCGTCGCTGAACCAGGACCACAACAAGGAGCACCCGCTGCACCTCAAGATCGCCGCCGCGCGCGCCGCCTACCGGGCCTCCGCGGGCCCGCGCCCGCAGCCGGACCGTTCCTGAGCCGCCGTTGACCAGCCGAGCAGTGTCCCGGCCGCCTTGGTGGGCTCAAGGGCGCTGCGCGTCGCTTGGCGATGGGCCTTCGGCCCCTCCTTGTCCGAACCCGCATCGGCCGGCAGAGGGCAGGTACGGGGCGGCCACAGAAGAACCCTCAGTCGCCTTGATGACGTGTGTGCAAGGAAAGGGACTCAGGGGCGGCGCTCGCGCTTCGCCACGCGTGTCCACGGGCGCTTGACGACGTGATGTGAGGGGCGGCTAGGGCCTGTCCCGCGGATCATGTGCGGAGCCAGAGGACTGCGCTGACCAGCAGCAGGATGGCCCGGTAGTAGGCGGCGCGTTTGGCGTAGCGGGTGGCCAGGGCGCGGAACTGCTTGAGCCGGTTGAAGCAGCGCTCGACGACGTTGCGCTGCTTGTACCGGTCACGGTCGAACTTTGGCGGTCGCCCACCGGCCGACCCCCGCGCGCGCCGGTGCGCCCGCTGGTCACGCTTCTCCGGAATCGAGTGCGCGATGCCACGGCGGCGCAGCGCCCGGCGGGTGGAGGGATGGGAGTAGGCCTTATCGGCGATCAGGTGATCGGGACGCTTGCGCGGCCGTCCAGGGCCGACGCGGGGCACCCGAATGGCGTCGAGCAGCGGCAGCAGTTGCGGGTTGTCCCCGGCCTGACCGGCGGTGAGCAGCACAGCCATCGGCAGCCCGCGCCCATCCACGGCCAGATGGACCTTGCTGGTCAGCCCGCCGCGGGAGCGCCCCAGCGCTTCGCCCTCGACGGCGAGGGCCTCGACGCCGGCACTGCAGCCCCCTTTTTCCGGGCGCCAGCGGCGTGCTGGTGCGCCCGGACCGAGGAGGAGTCCACGCTGATCGTCCACTCCACCGCACCGACCGCGTCATCCTTGACCACCACGTGGGCGAAGATGCGGTCCCAGGTGCCATCGGCGGTCCACCGGCGCAGCCGCTCGTGCGCGGTCTTCCACGGCCCATAGCGCTCGGGCAGGTCACGCCACGGCACGCCGGTGTTGGCCTGCCACAGGATCGCGTTGATCACCTGCCGGTGATCCCGCCAGCGCCCGCCCCGGCGACCGGCCGGCGGCAGCAGGGGCTCGATCCGGGCCCAGGCGGTGTCGGTGAGTTCGTGTCGGCCGACCATCAACCAAGCCTGAATCACACCGATGCAAGATCGCCAGGACAGTCCCTAGGTCGCTCCCGCAGTCAGCCCGTTGGGAGCGGCCGCCGCGCGGCGTGTCTGCCGCGCGCCACCGGTCAACGTGATCAACTTGATAACCCAACAACTGGGAGGCGCCATGCCCGAGGAGACAGTGAGGTCTTCTCAACGGATCTGCGCGGAAGGGCTTTGCTGAACGCTGAGTGAGCAGGTCAGTGGCTGGAACGACGACGTCACTGCAAAGGGCGTGGGGCCCAGCCGATGATGGCGTCGACCAAGAACGACCCTCATCCGCACGGACCCCACGTGATCACTTACTCTGCCACGCTCGACGTGCCCGAGGCCACCGCCGTCCTGCTCACCGACCTGCTGATCGCCGAACGCCGCCGCCGCGGCACCGGCATCGGCGCCCGCGCTGCCTCCGCCCGCGATCAGGCCATCCTGGTGCTGCGCTGGTTCCGCCAGGACGCCGACATGCCCACCCTGGCCCGCGACACCGGCATCTCGCCGGCCACCGGCTACCGCTACCTGCACGAGGGCATCGACGTGCTCGCCGACCGAGCACCCGACCTGCACCGAGTGCTTGAGGCCGGAAGTGCCGCCGGCTGGAGCCACGTCGTCCTCGACGGCACGCTCGTCCGCACCGACCGCTGCCGGGTGCACAACCCCGAGTCCGGTCACGACCTGTGGTACTCCGGCAAGCACCGCGCCCACGGCGGCAACGTGCAGATCATCTGCGACCCGGTCGGCTTCCCCGTGGCGGTCTCTGACGTCCAGCCCGGCTCGATGCACGACCTCGCCGCCGCCCGGGCCACCGGCTTCCTCGGTGCGCTGCACGCCGCGGCCGCCCTGCTGGGCCTACCCGCCCTGGCCGACAAGGGCTATGACGGCGCCGGCGTCGGCATCCACACGCCGGCTAAAGGCGGCAACCTGGCCCCGAGCAGCGCCTGCCGCAACCAGTTGCTGACCCGGCTGCGCGCCGAAGGCGAGCGCGGCATCGCGCTGCTCAAGAACCGGTGGAAGGCGCTGCAGCGCATCCGACTGTGTCCTCAGCGAATCGGCGCCATCATCGCGGCCGCACTTGTTCTGACCACTGCCGAGCGACCAATCCGTTGAGAACACCTCAGTCTCCCCGATTCGCATGATCGAACGGGAACGGCTTGTGTTGGATCCGCTCAATCCGCGCCTCGTCGATCCGGGTAGCGGCGGCCAGCCGCTGGATGCGGCAGAGGCCGCCCGACGCCTCGCTGACAAGCACGATCCCCTGCCGATCGGCAGGTCGATGGTGCAGTTTGGATTTTTTGATTCCGACCCCCTTATCGCCTATGAGGAGGGGGACAGGTTCGTCGTGGTTGAGGGGAACCGCCGGCTCCTCGCGCTGACGCTCCTGCTTGATGAAGGCTTTCGGAATGAGGTTGAGGTTGACGACGCCTGGGACGACCTGGCCGCGTCGTTGACGGAGGACCGAAGACAAGGGCTCCGCGTGGTGCCGGTCCAGGTCGTGGCCGACCGGGACGAGGCCGCCCCAGTGATCGGCTTCCGTCACATCGTCGGGATCAAGAAGTGGGACGCGTACGAGAAGGCAGCGTTCGTGAAGCAGCTGGTCGCAAGGCAAGCGGATCAGGCGGGCTCGACCGACGACGGTGTGTTCCAGAGCGTGTCAGTCTTAACCGGGGAGAGTCCGACCCGCATCAGGACCTACATCCGTGATTACACGCTGCTAAAACAGGCCGAGGCGGCGGGCACGGATGTGACGGCCGCCCGGCAAGAGTTCGGCGTGTTCACCAGGGCCCTGAGTAGCCGGGGAGTGCGGAACTTCATTCAGGCCACGGGCGCGGGCAGCGTCACCGTGGACATGGAGACTGCCTACAACGCGAACGACGCAGAGATGCAAGAACTCCTGAGCTGGATCTATGGAAGCAATACCGAGGAACCGGTATTCACCGACGCGCGTCGTCTGCGCGACCTCGGGCAGGTTCTGGAGTCGGCGGAGGCGACCGACCATCTGCGCAAGACTCGGAACCTGGACGAGGCCGAGGCGATGTCAGGCGCTGGCCGGGATCGGTTCCTGAACAACGCGTCGAAGGCGCTCGCGGCCGTCAAGGCGATGACGAACGACCTTGACGGGCTTCTGAGGGACCACGCGGTAGAGAGCGCCATCACCCAGCTGCACGTTGCCGTCACCGGTCTGGGACCGCTGGTGGCGCCATCCTCGGTCGAGGCGACGAACGAGGAAGCGGAATCCGACGATTTCAAACTCGACGACGAGGAGCAAGACCTCGTTGATGAGGCGGCGGATGAAGACAATGGCGACCGCTGACAGCAGCGAAATCGTCAACCTGACTGACCGCGTCGAACTGGCTGTGCTCACCTCTCGCCGGGGGCGCCTAAGCTGGTCGAACGTCGGTGCGTTGGTGGCAGAGACGTACGTCGACGATGACCCTGACAGCGAGGAAGCGGAGCTGCTCGTCGGGAGCGTGCGCACCGAACTGCGGCGCAGGTCCGCAGTCATCGCTTACCCGTTCGAGGTCCTCGACGGGGCGGTCAGCTTGGCCGGCACGGACGAAGACCGTGCGCTGTGGGAGTTCCTCGTGACGCTGTCGGTGCACCAGTCCTCGCGGATATTGGCTGGTAGCGGGCACAGGCCCAGCCGCGTGTTCGAGACGATCAGCCGTGAGGCGCTTCGGACGTATACCGGCGGCGAGGCTTACGTCCTATCCGAACTCCATCCCAAGATCAGGGGCGCGATCGCCGAACTGGGGGATCGACTCAACGTCGAGGCGCACCCGTACCGCGCCCGGAAGGAACGCAAGGATCACGGACTCGACGTGGTCGCGTGGCGGCCATTCCGGAGCCTGCGGCACGGGCATCCCACCGTGCTTTGTCAGTGCACCATCGGACAGCAGGCAACGCTGGTTGCGAAGGCCAGGGAGACCACCGCCTCCGAGTGGGGCAAGCTTCTCGCGCTCACGGAGCACAGCCTGACTACAGCACTCGCGGTGCCTCACGTGCTGCCCCAGGACTGGGCGCACTGGACCGAACTCACCTGCAATACAGAGTTGGTCCTGGACCGGCTCAGGATCTGGGAACTCCTCGACCGAGACCAGTGCATGGCCCTCGGAGCCGACCCTGCTCTAATGGGTGCCCTGGGGGTCATGCGAACACGGACTGCCGGCGGTACGACCCGCGCGGCGGCCCCCCGGAGCGCACCGCCGTCTCGCGCGTCCTCTTGACACGGCCGCCCGCGCCGGGTGAGCTCGGCAGGACAGCGACGGGCGGGCACGAGGAGGGCAACTGTGAGAAGGGCACGAGGGGGGAGGCCGACCGTGTTGTCCTGCTTCAGTGGCGCCGGCGGCCTCGACCTGGGCCTGGAGGCCGCCGGCTTTCGCACAGTCGGGCTGTTTGAGACCGACGAGGATGCCCGCCGGACCCTCATGGCGAACCGCCCCGCCTGGACGTTGCTGACACCCGCCGACGTCGTCAAGGCCGGCGCCGAACTCAAGCCGAGGCACCTCGGGCTGCGTGCTCGTCAATTGGATCTGCTGGCCGGCGGCCCACCATGCCAGCCATTCAGCAAGGCGGCGCAGTGGTCGCAGCGGTCCCGAGTTGGCATGGCCGACCCGCGCGGCCAGGCGGTCCTCGGAATGCTAGACCTCCTTGAATCATTCCGCCCGAAGGCCATGCTCATCGAGAACGTCGCCGGCTTTCTTGACGGGGACGTCAGCGCCGAGGAAGTCATTACCGCCAGGCTCGATCAGATCAACGACAAGTACGCTACGTCCTACTCGCTGACTTGGTACGTCGTAGACGCGGCTGACTACGGCGTTCCCCAGCACCGCCAGCGAGTTATCGCCACCGCATTCCGAGAGGGGCAGTGTGTAGACGGGCCACCGCCCGCAACGCACGCGAACCGGCACGTGACGGCCTGGGAAGCACTTCATAGCCTTCAGCCGGCCGTGCTGCCAACGGCTAAAGGCAAGTGGGCCGCACTTTTGCCATGTGTTCCAGAGGGCGGCAACTATCTCTACCTGACAAAGCGCGGCGGTGGACCGGAACTCTTTGGCTGGCGTACCCGCTATTGGTCATTCCTGCTGAAACTGGCCCGCGACCGGCCCAGCTGGACACTGCCCGCGTCGCCTGGGCCCGGGACTGGCCCGTTTCACTGGGACAACCGCCCGCTCGCAGTCGAGGAGCGACTCGCCCTGCAAGGATTCCCTCCTGGCTGGGTGCTAACCGGAGACGACCGCGACCAGGTGCGGCTCGCGGGCAACGCCACTCCACCACCGCTGGCGGAGGCCGCCGGACGTCAAGTCGCCGCAGTGCTCGGCCTGGCCTCGCCGCGTCCCGAGGCACGTCCAGTCGCGGTCTCGGCTACCGCGCCGCATCCTGTGGCTCCGGCTCAGCTGCCGACCGAATTCGAGGGACTCGTGGGTCCCAAAGACGCACATGCTGGTGAGGGTGCGGGGCCTGGCCGAGTGCGACAGGTTCCGTTCGTCACTTCCGCCTTGAGGCCGCAGGCTGGACAGGGCGCGGACGCGCCGCCCGACGTCCCATCGCTTGCCGATGCGCTGTCTGGGGGACTGCTGCACGAAGGGGTGACATCTCAGCTGTGATGCCGTGGGGTGCCGCTCGAAGGACGTTCGCGCGACCAAGCCCAGGGAGTGCCGTAAGGCCGTCGTAGGCCATCCCGTCACCCCGGACCGGACGCCGAAGCGGCGACACCCCCTGGTCGACCACAGTCTCCGACGAGGACCCATAAGGAGACAATCGGCTTAGATCTGCACTCGTCCGAAGTCAAAGCCGCCCCTGACGCCATGGCATCGACGCTTCTGGCATTCAGCGAACGGCGACAGCCGTCCCGCGTCCCGCGTCCATCGTCAGTCCGCCGAGGGATCGCTGGCGGAATCGAGCAACGACAGCTGGTTGGGGTCATGTTCCGGGCGGTAAGTCGGTGCCCCCGGCCCCGTCCCGTCCGCCCGTCGCCAGGACAGTTGGTCCACGCTGAACCCCACCTCCGCCCCGGACAGGACCGCGATGCGGACGATCATGCGAACTTCGCCCGTGACGTGCACGCGACCGAACACATCAGCTTCGAAGACTTCCCAGTCGGGCTCGGGTTCGACGCCCTCGGGGAAGTCGGCGGTGAACTCCACGACTTGGTCGAGTTCGTACTCGACGAGGGTCAGGCCGTCGGGTCCCGAGGAGGCGTTCACCGAATCGAAGTGACCATCCCATCGGACCTCCAAGATCGCGCACGAGTACGGAGGCCAACGGAACCCCAGCTCCTCCACCGTGGGGACCAGCTCGTCCTGAAGGTCCGACTGAAGGTAGTAGTTGTAGAACGCCTCGTCACGACTCCTCGCCACGGCGGACCGGAGGTCCTCGGCCTTCCACGGCAATGCGGACACCAACCAGGAGCCGAAGTCGCGCACGAGTTCGACACTCCCGGACAAGGCCCTGACCTCGTCTTCTAGAGACGGCGCCAACTGCTCGCCCTTGCCGGCGAATGCCCTATCCGCGGACACGAGGGCGACGTCGTGGCCGGTGCGCGCCAACTCGACGACGTCGGCCCAGACCAAGGAATACCTGTAGCCACCGCCCTTCTCATCAAACGGCGGAGTGCGCGTCACTGCTCGCGTGACGAGTTTCTCGTGTGGGACCGCGGGCCATGGCAAGACCGTGATGCCGAGTTGGGCGTCGAACCGCTCGGCAAGGTACGCGCGGTAGTCGAACGGCACGTCCTCGACCGCGATCGGCGAGAGGCCGAGCAGCCTCCGCGGCCGAGCCAGACGCTCAACCGACCGCCGCGCCTCCTGCACTGCACGGCCGTGACTGGCGACAACTTCCTCGAACACCGACGCTGGGACGTACACGTTGAACCACGTGGCGTGGAGCATGTGTCCCAGCACCTCATAGGCCAGACCAGTGCAGAGATAGTCGCGCGCGAGTTCCGTGGCATCGAGGACGATCGTCTTCACCTTGACGATCCTATGAACTCCTCAGCCTTGGGTCGGCGCGGGAAGCGCCACCGTCGGCGCGAAGCTCATCTTCGCTGCTCGGCCGCTTCTGCGTAGATAGAACAATCAACGCTTATTAACCCCTTGGCAACCTTAACCTTCAACACCCGCTGACCTGCTTCAGATTGACCTACCGGTGGAGGTCAGGAAGCTTGACCACAGATGCGGCACGCATGCTACCAATAGAGGTAGTCCGGGCCCCGCCTTGCGGGGCCCACTGCCGTTTCTAGGGGTGACGTGTTGGTCATTGTTGGATGGCGTTGAGAAATGCACGGCGGCCTGAAGATCTACGCTGGCGCCCCGTCGGCGGCCCGCCACTATGTGGAGGCCGGCCGGGGCCGGGCCGATGACTACTACCTCACCGAGGGCACCGGGATCGCGCGCCGCTACATCGCCGCCGACGGCCGGGTGACTGAACTCGCTCCGCTGGCCGGAGACGGCTATGAGGCATGGGTAGGCGGTCTGGACCCCGACACCGGCGAGCCGCGCGGTCGGCTGCGCACCGACGACCGCGCGGTGCGGTTCGTCGAGGTGGTGATCAACGGCCCGAAATCCTGGTCGCTGGCCGCCGCCCTGCACCCGGACATCGCCGCCGCCTACGACGCCGCCCAGGACCGCGCCGCCACCCAGATCACCGGCTGGCTTACCGAGCACGCCACCACGCGGGTCGGCCCGCGCGGCGGGCAGGTGCAGGTACCCGTGGAGTGCCTGGAGGCGGTGACGGTGCGGCACCACACCTCCCGCGCCGGGGATCCGCACCGGCATCTGCACCTGCAGCTGGGCGCTCGGGTGTTCGCCGACGGCCGCTGGCGGGGGCTGCACACCGTGGGCGTGCGCGACTTCCTCGGCGCGATCAACGGCATCGGACACGCCGCCGTCGTCGCGGACCCGCAGTTCCGTGCGGCGCTGGCCGCGCACGGCTACATCCTGGACGCAACCGGCGACATACCGGAGCTCGCCGCCCACGCCGCCGCGTTCAGCGCCCGGGCGGCCCAGATCCGCCGCAACCGGGACCGCTACGAAAGCGACTGGACCCGAGCGCACCCCGGCGAGGTCCCCGGGCCGGCGCTGCGGCAGGCGTGGGATGCCCGGGCGTGGGCCGAGGGCCGCCCGGACAAGGTCACCCCACAGCGCGGCACCGACCTCACCGCCCGGTGGGTGGCCGAGCTGGCCGCTCTGGGTCACCGGGACCCCGGGCGACCTGTCGTCCTGACCCGCACGCCCATCGGCGGGCTGGACCGGGACGGTGCGGTCGAGCGCGTGCTGTCCCGGTTGGCTGCCGGGCGCTCGGCGTGGAACACCGCCGATGTGCGTGGGGAGGTCGAGCTGCTGCTCGCCGCCGAGGGCGTCGTCGTCGACGCCGGCGTGCGGACCGAGGTGGCCGAGGACCTCACTGTCCGTGCCATGGCCCGGTGCGTGCCGCTGCTGGACCGGGAACGGGTCGGCGTTCCGGAACACATCCGGGCTTGGACCTCCCAGCCGGTGCTCAACGTCGAGGCCGACCTGAGCGACCGGCTCGCCGCCCGCAGCACCCCGACACCAGCCGACCGGCGGCGAGAGCACGAGCCGGAACTGCCGAGTGTGGTGCGTGGCCTGCTGGATACCGGGCAGGCGGCGGCGGTCACCGCGCTGGCCGGTGACCGGCCCCTGGTCGTCGTCGAGGGAGCGGCCGGTGCGGGCAAGACCACCACGCTGGCCGCCACCCGGGCCCTCCTCGAGGCGCGAGGGCGCAGGCTGGTGGTCGTCTCCCCAACGCTGAAGGCGGCCAAGGTCGCCGCCGCCGAGGTCGGCACCGCGACCGGGTCAGCAGCGTGGCTGGCCTATCAGCACGGCTGGCGCTGGACCGACGACGGCCTCTGGACCCGGCTGGCTGCCGGTGACATCGACCCGCGCACCGGAGCCGTCTACACCGGGCCGGCGCGGAAGGCGGGCCTCACCTCCGGGGACCTGCTGGTGGTCGACGAGGCCGGGATGCTCGACCAGGACACCGCCCGAGTTCTGCTGACCGTCGCCGACGAGGCCGGAGCCCGCCTGGCGCTGCTGGGTGACCGGCACCAGCTGACCGCGGTCGGCCGCGGCGGCGTGCTGGACCTCGCAGTGCGTCAGGTCGACCCGGCAGGCCACCTGGTGCTCGACGGGGTCCACCGCTTCAGCTGCACCGACGACACCGGCCGGGCGACCCCGGACACCGAGTACGCCGCGCTGACCTTGGCCATGCGCACCGGCGCCAACCCGGGCGCGGTGTTCGACGCCCTCGTCACCCGCGGCCAGATCCGCGTGCATGCCGACCCGGCAGCACTGCAGCACGCCCTGGCCATGCTGGTCGCCGCCCATCACCGCGACGGCGAGCGGGTGGCCGTGGTGGTCGACACCCGCGAGCAGGCCGCCGAGCTGAGCGCCGCCATCCGCGAGCGGCTGGTCGCCGACGGCCGCGTCGATGATGTCCGGGTCGCGATCACCGGCGCCGGGCAGCGCATCGGGGTCGGGGACCGAATCGCCACCCGCCGCAACGACCGTGACCTCAGCGTGGCCAACCGCGACACCTGGACCGTCACCGCCGTCGGCCAGGGCGGTTGCCTGACCGTCATCCCGGCCGACGTCACCCCCATCGACGCCGTCCCGTCCGGTGTCACCCCGGCGAGGATGGGGGAGCGGGTGCTGCCTGCCGGCTACGTCACCTCGCATGTGGACCTGGCCTACGCCAGCACCGCGCACGGCGCGCAGGGCGAGACGGTTCCCGCGGCGCACCTGGTGGTCGGTGAGCACACCGGCGCGGCATCGGCCTACGTCGGGATGACCCGCGGCCGCACCGCCAACACCGCCCACCTGATCGCCACCGACCTCAACCAGGCGCGCGAGCAGTGGATCACCGTGTTCGGCCGCGACCGCGCCGACCTCGGACCCGGCCACGCCGCGCAGCTGGCTGCTGCCGAGGCGGCCCGCTACGCCACACCGCGCCCGCTGGAGCAGGTGCTGGCGGCGTTGCAGCAGGTGTGGACGGTCGAGCAGCGCTGCCTCGACCGGCTGGCCGTCCTGCAGCCCTGGTGCGACGTGCTGCGCCAGACCATCGCGCTCGAGGCCACCCACACCGGCGACCTGGCCCGGCTGGAGGCTGAGCACCGGCAGGCGGTCCTGGCCGCCCAACAGGCGACGCAGCGGGCCGAGGCCGCTGGTGTCGCACGTGCCGAGGAGGCCGACCGGATCCGCGACCGCTTGGTTGCCTCCTGGGACGCTGAGCACGGCGCCGCCCGCACCGCGGCCCGGGTGGTGCTCGACGGGCCCGGCTGGTGGGGTCTCAAGCGCGCACCCGTCACCCGGGCCGGTGAGCAGCTGTCCGGCTGGGCCGACCGGTGGCGCACGCGCCTGCCCGCACTGCCCACCGACGTGGAACAGCTCGCGCGGGTGGCCGACCGGGGCGACGACCGGCCCGGGCTGTGGCGGGCGTTCGACGCCGCCGCCCGCCGGGCCACCGGACGAGAGCATCCCGAGCGCGTCGGGCTGCACGCCGCCGCTGAGGCCGCTTGCCGGGCCGCCGAGCAGGCCCGGGCCGCCCTGGCCGAGGCGCAGCGCCGCCGCGCCGAACGGCTCGACCCACTCGGGCCGCTCGCCTGGGCACCCGACCCGGCCGGGCGGCTGGCCGACGTCAAGCGCTCGATCGCCACCACCCGGCACGAGCTGACCGCCGCCCGGACCCGCATCGCCGACCTGCAGGCCGACTCGGCCCTGCTGAGCCAGCCGCCCGGCCGGCTCACCGCAGCTCGTGACGCCTGGCGCGCGCACTACGACGCCGACCGCCAGCGGCGCCGAGCCGTCACGCCGGAGCCGGGCGCGTTCCCGGCGGGTGTACCGCGGCCCGAGTCCGAGCGCCACGGGCCACGGTCCGCGCAGGGTGTCACCCCGGGCCTCAGGCGGTGAGCGGAGGCGCTCCCCGGCCTGCTGCCAGGCCCGGCGAGCGGGGGCTGCAGGAGAACGGAACTGCAGGAGAAGTGGAGGACAACTGGAGGAGCTGTCGACCTCCGGCAGGTCCCTGCCCGAGCCGGTCCCTTGCCGGACGCCACCACCCCGCGCCGGCCCCCACGACGGGTCGTCACATCGGCGGCTCCCACCGGTCGGGCCACCGGCGGGGACATCACCCCGGCGACAGGAGCCCAGCCGGAGGAAAACAGGAGATCGATCAAAAAAGTTGGCTGTGGGCTGTCACCAACGGCCGCGAAACGGCGCCTTCTCCAGGTACACAGCCGCCCGAACCCGTCCAGCCCTCGGAGACAACCATGACCACTCACCCCCTGGGTCACGAACCCAGCGCCGAGTCCCCTGCCGAGTTGCTCACCATCGCCGAAGCGGCCCTGCTGCTGCGTGCTCCGGTCGCCACGCTGCGGTACTGGCGCCACCTGGGCACCGGCCCGCACAGCTTCCGGCTCGGCCGCCGCGTCCTCTACCGCCGCGACGACCTGCACACCTGGATCGACGCCCAGCGCCAGCAGGGCAGCACCGGTCGCCCTTGACCGAGTCTCTTGTGTCGGACAATAGTGGCGCCTGGGAGATCCGGTTCACCCAGGCTGCGCGCAAGCACCGCATCGGCCGGGCCTCCGCGCGGCACGTCATGGCCAGCACCGCACCGACGCCGGTCACCACCCACCGTGGCACAGACGCCTGGCTCTACGTCGGACCCGACGAGCGCGGGCGACAACTGGAGGTCATCGCCATCGAGGTCGGACCGACAGAGGGCGCCTCGCCCTACCTGCTGGTCATCCACGTGATGCCGACCCAGCTCCGAGGAGGACATCCATGACCGAGCGCATCCCGCCACCCGTCACCACCGCCTCGCCGATCGGGCCCGACGTCGACCTCGACGCCGAGGACGTCCGGCTGGCGGACGGGACCCGGCTGACCGAGCAGGGCGCCAGCGAGATCGTCGAGGAGGTGCGCCGCCGCGGCGGCCGCCCCTCCCTGACCGGCGAGGCGGCCGCATCGCCGCGCATCGTCTTCCGCGTCACCCCCAACGTCCGTGACCGCGCCGCCGAGATCGCCGCCCGGGAGGGCATGACACTCTCCCAGTTGGCCCGCGAGGCGCTTGAGGCGCGGGTCGCCGCCGAGGACCGAAGGTCATGACGAACATCGCCAGACGCCCGTCCGGGCAGTGGCGCGCCCGCTACCGGGACTCGGCCGGCAAGGAACACGCCCGGCACTTCGACCGCAAGGTCGACGCCCAGCGATGGCTCAACTCCGTCACCGCGGCCGTCGAGACGGGCACCTACGTCGACCCTCGCGCTGGCCGGATCACCGTGGGGGAGTGGGCGCGGAAGTGGCTGGACGGCCAGGCCCAGCTCAAGCCGACGACGCGGTCCCGCTACCGCGGCATCCTCGACCGCCACGTGCTGCCGCCATGGGGCTCGGTCCAGCTGGTGGCGGTGTCGCACGCCGACGTCCAAGCGTGGGTCGCCCGGCAACGCGCTGACGGCGTCGCGCCGGCCACCGTCCGCAAGCACTTCCGGGTCCTGAGCCTCGTCCTGGAACTCGCCGTGCGTGACGGGCGGCTGCCCCGCAATCCCTGCCAGGGGGTCAACCTCCCGCGGCTGGAGCAGGCCCGCCGCCGCTACCTGACCCACGACCAGGTCCACCGCCTGGCCGAGGAGACCTGCCTGCCGCGGCCGGGCACCCGGCTGCCGTACCGAGAGCGGGAGGTCATGGGCTCCTACCGCCTCGTCGTGCTCGTGCTGGCCTACTGCGGCCTGCGCTGGGGCGAACTGGCGGCGCTGAAGGCCACGCGGGTCGACCTCGGGCGTCGGCGCATCGAGGTGGCCGAGTCCGTCGTCGAGGTCGACGGCGTACTGATCTGGGGAGTGCCCAAGGGATACGAACGCCGGTCGGTGCCCGTCCCGGCGTTCCTCGCCGACGAGCTGCGGCGGCACCTGGCCGACCGGGCGCCGGACGACCTGGTGTTCACCGGCCTGCGGGGCGGAGGAGTGCTGCGCAACCGGATCTTCCGCCGGGCCGGCTTCGACCGGGCCGCCGCGGCGGTGGGCCTGGACGGCCTGGTGCCGCACGAGCTGAGGCACACCGCCGCCAGCCTGGCCGTGTCCTCCGGAGCCAACGTCAAGGCCGTGCAGCGGATGCTCGGTCACGCCTCGGCGGCCATGACGCTGGACACCTACGCCGACCTGTTCGACGACGACCTGGACGCCGTCGCCGAGGGACTGGACCAGGCCGTGCAGGCAGTCCGCGCACGGGTTGCGGACTCTTTGCGGACTCGCGGGCGTGTCATCGCCGATCCGACGTCGTCCGGAACGGGCCGACAAGCTGCTGAGCAGCTCTTTCGTCTGGTGCCCCCGGCAGGATTCGAACCTGCGCACCCGCCTCCGGAGGGCGGTGCTCTATCCCCTGAGCTACGGGGGCTCGCGGTGGGGCAGGGGAGAAGTTACCAGTCCCCTCCGCGTCCTCCGCCGACGGGCGGTCAGGGCGCCGGCAGCGGCGTCCCGCCCCGCGCGGTCAGCATCCCGACCATCGTGGTGACCTCGGCGGTCTGCGTGTCGGCGATCGAGCGGGCGAGGGTGCGCACCGCGGGCTCTGCGGCGTGCTCCGCGGCGTACTGCGCCATCTCCAGGCCGCCCTGGTGGTGGCGGATCATCAGCCGCAGGAACGCGACGTCGAACGCCGTCCCCGACAGCGACCGCAGGTCCGCGAGCTCCGCCTCGGTGGCCATGCCGGGCATCAGCGCGCCGTCGGACCCCGACGTCGACGCCATGTCGTGCCCGGCGTGCTCGCCGCCCATCCAGGCCATGTGCTCCCCGCCCGAGCGGGGCAGGCCCCACAGCGACAGCCAGCCCTCCATCCGGCCGGCCTGGTTGGTCTGCGTGCTGGAGATGTCGAAGGCGATCTGCCGGATCTCGGGGTCGGTGCTGCGCTCCGGCGCCAGGTTGGCCATCCCCACGCCCTGCCGGTGGTGCACCGACATGTCCCGGGCGAACCCGGCGTCGACCGAGTCGGTCGACGGCGTCCGCTCCTGGCCGATGCCCAGCCCCACCGCGAGCCCCCCGCCGAGCGCGACGAGCGCGACGGCGATGACCGCCAGGAGGACGACGCGCAGCCCGCGCCCACGGGGGGCGGGAGCAGGGGCGTCCTGGTCGGGGCGGACGGCGGTGGCGGTCATCGCGGGCTCACTGGGGGGTCGGCGTGGTGGGGGCGTCGGTGGTCATCGCGCCCGTGCCGCGGCTGCCGTCGCCGACGACCAGCGGGTCGGTCACGAACGTCGGGTTCTCGCAGCTCGCGCCGATCTCGGGGTAGTGGCCCTCGACGTCGCCGTTGAAGGTGAGGAAGTCGGCGAACTGCTCGATGCGCGGGTCGTCGGCCGAGTCGACCTTGAGCTGGTGGTTCCAGGACTGCAGGCTGACCGCGGAGTCCAGCCCGGCGTAGGGCGACATGAGCCGGCCGGAGACGCCGTCGACGAGCTCGGCCAGCTTCGCGACGTCGTCGTCGGCGACCTCGTCGGGGTTGTACGTGATCCACACCGCGCCGTGCTCCAGCGAGTGGACGGCGTTCTCGTGCCGGATGTCGACGTCGTAGACGGTGCCGGTGCAGTCGGCCCACTCGCCGTCGTGCGGGCCGCCGACCGGCGGCGACTGCTCGTAGTCGACCGGGGTGCTCACGTGCTCCTGCCCCGCGGCGTAGTCCAAGCTCCGGATGCCGGCGATCTCGTCGAGCGCGTCGATCTGCTCGGCGTCGGCCTGGCGCACCTGCACCACCGCGTAGGTGATCGCGGCGGCGGCGAAGACGACGACCGCGACGGCCGCGGCGATCAGCCCCCACGGCCGCTGCTGCGTCACCACCTGCGTCGGGGGCCGGGTGCGGCCGCGGTTGCCGGCCCGGTTCGCCGCCGGACGGGCGCCGGAGCCCGACCGGCTCGGCCCGCCCCCGGCACGGCCGGCATCGGGCTTGCGGTCCTTGGCCACGGGCTCTCCTCGTCCTCGGGCTCCGTCGCCGTCCGGCGGCGGTCGTGTCCTCGTGTGCGGCGGCTCCGGGTGGTGCTCTCGGGCGGGGGAGCCCACGATGAGGGCCTCCGGCCCCGCGGCCGCTGCTCGTCCGCGAGTCTAGGTCGGTTCCCTGTGTGCTCCCCCGACCGCGCGGGTGCGGCGGGGGAGCGCGTCGCGTCCGCTGCCTACGATGACGCGGTGACACCCGAGCAGCTGCGAGACCTCGTGCGGACCGCGGTCGGGGCGGTCGTCGAGCGCGGCACGCTCGCCGTCGCCGTCCCCGACGAGGTCGTCATCGAGCGCCCCCGGAACCCCGAGCACGGCGACTACGCCACCAACGTCGCCCTGCGCCTGGCCAAGCCGGCCGGGCGGCCGCCGCGCGAGGTCGCGGAGGTCCTGGCCGAGGAGTTGCGTGCCCAGGCGGGCATCGCCGCGGTCGACGTCGCCGGCCCCGGATTCCTCAACATCCGCCTCGCCCAGGGCGCGCTGGGCCGCATCGCCGTCGAGGCGGTCACCGCGGGGCAGACCTACGGCTGCACCACGACCCTGGCCGGGCAGAAGCTGAACCTCGAGTTCGTGTCGGCCAACCCGACCGGCCCGGTGCACATCGGCGGCACCCGCTGGGCCGCGGTCGGCGACGCCCTCGGCCGGCTGCTGGAGGCCAGCGGCGCCACGGTCACGCGGGAGTACTACTTCAACGACGCCGGCGCGCAGATCGACCGCTTCGCGCGCAGCCTGATGGCCACCGCGCACGGCCGGCCGGTACCCGAGGACGGCTACGCCGGCGACTACGTCGGTGAGATCGCCGCCCAGGTCGTCGCCGCCGAGCCCGGCGTCCTCGCCCTGCCCGAGGCCGAGCAGCAGGAGCGCTTCCGGGAGCGCGGCGTCGAGCTGATGTTCACCGAGATCAAGCGCACGCTCGCCGCGTTCGGCGTCGAGTTCGACGTCTACTTCAGCGAGCGCACGCTGCACGACACCGGCGCGCTGGAGAAGGCGATCGCGCGGCTGCGGGAGAACGGCCACGTCTACGAGGCCGACGGCGCCGTCTGGCTGCGCACCACCGACTTCGGCGACGACAAGGACCGGCCGCTGGTCAAGAGCGACGGCGACCCGACCTACTTCGCCGCCGACTGCGCCTACTACCTGGACAAGCGCACCCGCGGCTTCGACAAGGTCGTGATCATGCTGGGCGCAGACCACGCCGGCTACGTCGGCCGCTACGAGGCGCTGGTGGCCGCGGTCGGCGACGACCCCGAGGCCAACCTGGAGATCCTGCTCGGCCAGCTGGTCAACCTCGTCCGCGACGGCGAGCCGGTGCGGATGAGCAAGCGGGCGGGCACCGTCGTCCTGCTCGAGGACCTCGTGGAGGCCGTCGGCAAGGACGCCGCCCGCTACGCCCTGGCCCGGGCCTCGGTCGACCAGCAGATCGACCTCGACCTGGACCTGTGGAGCCGGCAGACCAACGACAACCCGGTCTTCTACGTGCAGTACGCGCACGCCCGGATCGCCTCGGTGCTGCGCAACGCCGCCGACCTCGGGCTGTCGCTGGGCGGGGCGGACGGTGTCGACGCCGGGCTGCTCACCCACGAGCGGGAGAACGACCTGTTGCGGGCGATCGGCGAGTTCCCGCGGGTGCTGACCTCGGCCGCCGAGCTGCGCGCCCCGCACCGGGTGGCCCGCTACCTCGAGGAGCTGGCCGGCACCTACCACCGCTTCTACGACGTCTGCCGGGTGCTGCCGCGCGGCGACGAGGAGGCCGGCCCCCTGACCACCGCGCGGCTGTGGCTGTGCGCGGCCACCGCCGTGGTGCTGCGCAACGGTCTGGACGTGCTCGGTGTGAGCGCCCCGGAGCGGATGTGAGGGCGCACCCGGCGGGTCCGCTGCACGGGGGCATGACCCCGCCGCCGTCGGTCGGCCTCCCGCCGGAGGACCTCGGTGCGCTCGACCCGCAGGTGTGGCCGCGCTCGGCCCGCCGCGTCGACGGCGAGCTGCACCTGGGCGGCCGGCCGGTGACCGAGCTGGCCCGCGCCCACGGCACCCCGCTGTTCGTCCTCGACGAGGACGACTTCCGCGGCCGCGCCGCCGACTTCGCCACCGCGTTCGACGGCGCCGACGTCCACTACGCCTCCAAGGCCTTCCTCTGCGGCCAGGTGGCCCGCTGGATCGCCGACGACGGCCTGCACCTGGACGCCTGCAGCGGCAACGAGCTCGCCGTCGCCCTGGCCGCCGGCTTCCCGGCGCGGCGGATCGCCCTGCACGGCAACAACAAGTCGCTGGTCGAGCTGCAGCTGGCCGTCGACGCCAGCATCGGCCACGTCGTCCTCGACTCCTTCGACGAGATCGACCGGCTGGTGCCGATGGCCGCCGCCCGGGTGGCCGCCGGCGGCACGCCCGTGCCGGTGCTGGTGCGCACCACCGTCGGCATCGAGGCGCACACCCACGAGTTCATCGCCACCGCGCACGAGGACCAGAAGTTCGGGTTCTCCCTGGCCACCGGCGACGCGCTGACCGCCGCCGTGCGCGTCATCCGGGAGCCCGCGCTGCGCCTGTCGGGGCTGCACAGCCACATCGGCTCGCAGATCTTCGACACCGCGGGCTTCGAGGCCGCCGCACACCGGGTCGTCGGCCTCATGGGCCAGGTGCAGCAAGCCACCGGCGAGGTGCTCGAGGAGCTCAACCTCGGCGGCGGCTTCGGCATCGCCTACCTCTCCGACGACGACCCGGTGACCCCCGCCGACGTCGCCGGCCGGCTGGGCGCGGTCGTCGCCGCGGAGTGCGCGGCGCTGGACCTCCCCGTCCCGCGGCTGGCCGTCGAGCCCGGACGGGCCATCGCCGGGCCCGGCACGGTGACCCTCTACGAGATCGGCACCATCAAGCCGGTCCGCCTCGGCAGCGGCGGCCACGGCGCGCCGCAGGTGCGCAACTACGTCTCCGTCGACGGCGGGATGAGCGACAACATCCGCACCGCCCTCTACGACGCGAGCTACACCTGCGTGCTGGCCAACCGCACCTCCGACGCCCCGCCGGCGCTGTGCCGCGTCGTCGGCAAGCACTGCGAGAGCGGCGACGTGCTGGTCCGCGACCTGTGGCTGCCGTCGGACGTGCAGGCCGGCGACCTGCTCGCCGTCGCCGCGACCGGCGCGTACTGCTGGTCGATGGCCAGCAACTACAACTACCTGCTCAAGCCGCCGGTGGTGGCCGTCCGGGACGGCGCCGCCACCGAGATCGTGCGGCGCCAGACACTGGCCGACGTGTTCGCCCTGGACGCCGTCCTCGCGGACACGCCCGCGCCCCCCGCCCCGTCCCAGCCCGCCCCCGAGCACGCCGTGGGAGCTCGGCCGACGAGCTCGAGAGTCGGCGTAGGAGTACAGCCGTGACACCCCTGAAGGTCGCCCTGCTCGGCTGCGGCACCGTCGGCAGCGCCGTGCTGCGGCTGGTCGAGGAGCAGGCCGACGACCTCACCGCCCGGGTCGGCCGGCCCGTCGAGATCGTCGGCGTCGCCGTCCGCCGCCCCGACCGGCACCCCGGGGTGCCCGCCGCGCTGCTCACCACCGACGCGCACGGGCTGGTCACCCGTGACGACGTCGACCTCGTCGTGGAGGTCATCGGCGGCATCGAGCCGGCCCGCTCGCTGATCCTCGCCGCCGTCGAGGCCGGCAAGTCGGTGGTCAGCGCCAACAAGGCGCTGCTGGCCGAGGACGGCGTCGCGCTGCACGCCGCGGCGGCCAAGGCCGGGGTCGACCTGTACTACGAGGCGGCGGTGGCCGGCGCGATCCCGCTGCTGCGCCCGCTGCGCGAGTCGCTGGCCGGCGACCAGATCCGCCGCGTCGTCGGCATCGTCAACGGCACGACCAACTACATCCTCTCCCGCATGGCCGAGACCGGCGCCGGGTTCAGCGAAGCGCTGGCCGAGGCCACCGAGCTCGGCTACGCCGAGGCCGACCCGACCGCCGACGTCGACGGGTTCGACGCCGCCGCCAAGGGCGCCATCCTGGCGTCGCTGGCCTTCCACAGCGCCGTCACCGCCGCCGACGTGCACCGCGAGGGCATCTCCGCGGTCACCGCCACCGACGTCGCCCGCGCCGCCGAGATCGGCTGCACGGTGAAGCTGCTGGCCATCTGCGAGCGGGTGGCGGGGGAGGACGGCGACTCGGTCGCCGTCCGCGTGCACCCGGCGATGATCCCCACCAGCCACCCGCTGGCCGCCGTCGGCGGGGCCTTCAACGCCGTCTTCGTCGAGGCCGAGGCAGCCGGGCAACTGATGTTCTACGGCCAGGGCGCGGGCGGCGAGCCCACCGCCAGCGCCGTCCTCGGCGACCTGGTCGCCGTCGCCCGCAACCGGGTGTCCGGCGCCGCCGGGGCCGGGCCCAGCGCCTACGCCGACCTGCCGGCGCGGCCGATCGCCGAGACGCCGACGCGCTACCACGTCAGCCTCGACGTCGCCGACGTCCCTGGCGTGCTGGCGACCGTGGCCACGGAGTTCGCCCGGCACGAGGTCAGCATCGCCACCGTCCGCCAGGACGGGCACGGCGACGCGGCCACACTGGTCATCGTCACGCACAGCGCCCCGGACGCGGCGCTGTCGGCGACGATCGCCGCACTGCGGGAGGTCCCCGCCGTCCGCGGGGTCACGAGCGTGCTGAGGGTGGAGGGTCTGTCATGACGGGGACGCTGCGCGGGGCCGTCTCGCCGGTCTGGCCCGGGCTGATCGAGGCCTACCGGTCACGGCTGCCGGTCAGCGACACGACGCCGGTGGTGACGCTGCACGAGGGGGCGACCCCGCTGGTGCCCGCGGCCGAGCTGTCGCGGCGCACCGGCTGCGAGGTGTTCCTCAAGGTCGAGGGCGCCAACCCGACCGGGTCGTTCAAGGACCGCGGCATGACCATGGCCATCACCAAGGCCGTGGAGGAGGGCGCCCAGGCGGTCATCTGCGCCTCCACCGGCAACACCAGCGCGAGCGCCGCCGCCTACGCCGCGCGGGCCGGCATCGTCTGCGCCGTCCTCGTGCCCACGGGCAAGATCGCGCTGGGCAAGCTGGCCCAGGCGCTGGTGCACGGCGCCAAGCTGCTGCAGGTCGAGGGCAACTTCGACGACTGCCTGGCCCTGGCGAGCAAGCTGTCCATCGACTACCCGGTGAGCCTGGTCAACAGCGTCAACCAGTACCGCATCGAGGGGCAGAAGACCGCGTCGTTCGAGATCGTCGACGTCCTCGGCGACGCCCCCGACGTGCACTGCCTGCCGGTCGGCAACGCCGGCAACATCACCGCCTACTGGCAGGGCTACCGCGAGTACGCGGCCGACGGCGTGGCCACCCGGACGCCGCGGATGTGGGGCTTCCAGGCCGCCGGCGCCGCACCCATCGTCACCGGCCGGGTGGTCGAGCAGCCGAGCACCATCGCCACCGCCATCCGGATCGGCAACCCCGCGTCCTGGACCAAGGCGCTGGCCGCGCGCGACGAGTCCGGCGGGCGGATCGACGCCGTCACCGACCGCGAGATCCTCGCCGCCTACCGCCTGCTCGCCCGCAGCGAGGCGGTCTTCGTCGAGCCGGCGTCGGCCGCGTCGGTGGCCGGCCTGCTCAAGGTGGCCGCCGCGGGCGAACTCGAGCCGGGACGGCGCGTCGTGTGCACCGTCACCGGCAACGGGCTCAAGGACCCCGACTGGGCCATCTCCGGCGCGCCCACGCCGGTGACCGTTCCCGTCGACGCCACCGCGGCCGCCGCGCAGCTGGGTCTCTGATGGGAGGACCGCGTCCTCCCCTCCGCTCGCAGAAGGACCCCCTGCCCCCCGAGAAGGACCCCCCTGCCCCCCACCGCTCGCAGGCTCGCGGCGGGACCCTGCAGGGGGGCCGATCGACGCTCGCGGCGGGACCCTGCAGCGGGCCGGCCCGGGACGTGGCCGGACCGAGCGGCGCGTCCGTCCGGGTCCGCGTGCCCGCGACCAGTGCCAACCTCGGCCCGGCCTTCGACTGCGCGGGCCTGGCGCTGACCTGCCACGACGTCCTGGAGTTCGCCGTCGCCGACGCCGGGCTGCGCGTCGAGGTGTCCGGCGTCGGGGCGGGGGAGCTGCCCACCGACGAGTCGCACCTGGTGGTGCGGGCGTTCCGCGCCGCCTGCGCGGTGCTCGGCTGGTCGCCACCGGGGCTGCGGGTGGTCGCGGAGAACGGCATCCCGCAGGGGCGGGGGATGGGCTCCTCGGCCGCCGCCGTCGTCGCCGGTGCGGTCGGCGCCTGGGCGCTGTGCCCCGACGTCGACGATGTCGACGAGGACGCCGTGCTGCGGCTGACCACCGAGCTCGAAGGGCACCCGGACAACGTGGCGCCCTGCCTGCTGGGCGGGGCGACGCTGTCGTGGATGACCGACGGCGGTGCGCGTGCCGCGCGACTGGCCGTCCTGCCCGAGGTGCGGCCGGTGGTGCTGGTGCCCGAGGCCCGGCTGTCCACGCACGTCGCCCGCGGGCTGCTCCCCGACGCCGTCCCGCACGCTGACGCCGCCCACGCCGCCGGCCGGGCCGCGCTCCTGGCGCACGCGCTGACCCGGGAGCCGGCGCTGCTGCTCGAGGCCACCGAGGACCGGCTGCACCAGCGGCAGCGCGCCGCGGCGATGCCGGGCTCGATCGACCTGTTGGAGCGGCTGCGCGCCGCGGGGCACGCCGCGGTGGTCTCCGGCGCCGGCCCGAGCCTGCTGGTGCTCGGGGCCGGGGACCCCGACGCGGTGGTGCGCGACGTGAGCTGCCTCACCCCTCCGGGGTGGCAGGTGTACCCCGTGGAGGTGGACGGCGACGGAGCCCACGTGCTGGCGCCGGGACCTGGGGTATCGTCTCGATGACGAGGAACACACTGCCGTCCAGCGGTGTTGTCCCGTCCGTGGGGTGAGTCTAAAGTTCGGCTCAGCCGCCCCCTCGGGCGAGCCTCGCGCGGGGCGATGCAGACGTTCTCACCCGTCGTCGCTGAATCCGCTCCGCACCCACTCGATCCGCCGTCTGTCCCGCTGTCCCGTCATCCGGCCGGACAGGCAGGCGCCGGGTCACCCCCTGCGCTGGTAGGCGCAGGTCACCGCAGGGAAGGACCTGTACGTGAGCGAAACCACCGACCTCGCGACCGTCGGTGCCACCGAGGGCACCGCGGCGGGCGAGGCAGCTGCGGCCACGGGGACGGCGGGCCGGTCCCGCCGCCGCGGCAGCGGACTGGCCGGGATGCTGCTCCCCGAGCTCCAGCGGCTCGCGACCGAGCTGGGCATCCCCGGCACCGGCCGCATGCGCAAGGGCGACCTCGTCGCCGCCATCTCCACCCGGCAGGTCGGCGGCGAGGCCCCGGGCAGCAGCGCCCCGGCGCCCAGCGCCCCGGCCGACAGCACGACCGCCGAGGCCGCCGGTGCTCCCGCGGCGCGCGGCGTCGCGGCGACCGCCGCGCCCCTCGAGGCCCCCGTCAGCGGCGGGGCCAACGGCGGGCCGCTGACCGCCCCGCCCACCACCGACGGCGCCGAGAGCACGCCCCGCCGCCGCCGCGCGGCCAGCCGCCCCGCCGGCGCGCCCACCGAGGCGGGCGCCGAGCCGGCCTCGACCTCGGCCCCCGCCCCCGAGCAGGCCACCACTGCCGCGCCCGCCGCCCCGCCCGCGGAGCGGACGGAGGGCGAGCGGACCGAGGACGAGCGGACGGAGGGCGAGCGGACCGACGGTCAGGGTGACCGCACCGAGGACCGCACCGACGGCGACCGTCCGGCCCGTCGCGACCGCAACCGCCGCGACACCCGTGACCGCGACGGCAACGGCCGCGACGGCGGCCGGGCCGAGCGCGACGGCGGCCGGGACGGGGAGCGCGCCGAGCGCACCCGCGACGGCAGTGGCCGTGACGGCAGTGGTCGTGACAGCAGTGGCCGTGACGGTGAGCGGGCCGAGCGTGCCGGCCGCGACCGCGACGGCGCCCGCGACGGCAACGGCCGGGACGGCCGCGGACCCGACCGGGGCGAGCGCCCCGACCGCGCCGCCCGGCAGGACAACCGCAGCGACCGGAGCGCCGACCGCGGCAACGACCGGAGCGCCGACCGCGAGGACGACGACGACGACTTCGAGGGTGGCCGCGGCCGTCGCGGGCGCCGCTACCGCGACCGCAACCGCCGGGGCGGGCGCGAGCGCTTCGACCAGCCCACCGAGCCGACCGTCAGCGACGACGACGTCCTGCTGCCGGTCGCCGGCATCCTCGACGTCCTCGACAACTACGCGTTCGTCCGGACCTCCGGGTACCTGACCGGCCCGAACGACGTCTACGTCTCGCTGTCGCAGGTGCGCCGGCACGGCCTGCGCCGCGGTGACGCGATCACCGGCGCCGTCCGCCAGCCGCGCGAGGGGGAGCGCAAGGACAAGTACAACGCGCTCGTCCGCCTCGACACCGTCAACGGCCTGGACCCCGAGCAGGCGCGCAACCGGCCGGAGTTCACCAAGCTGACGCCGCTCTACCCGCAGGAGCGGCTGCGGCTGGAGACCGAGCCGCACCAGCTGACCACGCGCGTCATCGACCTCGTCATGCCGATCGGCAAGGGCCAGCGGGCGCTCATCGTCAGCCCGCCCAAGGCCGGCAAGACGATGGTGCTGCAGTCCCTCGCCAATGCGATCACGACGAACAACCCCGAGTGCCACCTCATGGTCGTCCTCGTCGACGAGCGGCCCGAGGAGGTCACCGACATGCAGCGCTCGGTGAAGGGCGAGGTCATCGCCTCGACCTTCGACCGGCCGCCGTCGGACCACACCACGGTCGCGGAGCTGTCCATCGAGCGGGCCAAGCGCCTGGTCGAGATGGGTCACGACGTCGTCGTCCTGCTGGACTCGATCACCCGTCTGGGCCGCGCCTACAACCTGGCGGCCCCCGCCAGCGGGCGCATCCTCTCCGGTGGTGTCGACTCCACGGCGCTCTACCCGCCCAAGCGTTTCCTCGGCGCCGCCCGCAACATCGAGAACGGCGGCTCGCTGACCATCATCGCCTCGGCGCTGGTCGAGACCGGCTCCACGATGGACACGGTCATCTTCGAGGAGTTCAAGGGCACGGGTAACGCGGAGATCAAGCTGGACCGCCGCCTGGCGGACAAGCGGGTCTTCCCGGCCGTCGACGTCAACGCGTCGGGCACGCGCAAGGAGGAGATCCTCATGTCGCCCGACGAGCTGGCCATCGTCATCAAGCTGCGCCGGGTGCTCGCCGCCCTCGAGCCGCAGCAGGCGCTGGAGCTACTGCTCGGCCAGCTGCGCAAGACGCGCAACAACGTCGAGTTCCTCATGCAGGTCCAGAAGAACACGCCGGGCACCGCGCTCGACTGACGAAGGACCCTCCTGCCCCCCACCCCTCGCAGGCTCGGGTGGGGAGGGCAGGAGGGCCCGGCGACGGGGCCCGGCCGGTCAGGGATACTGGTCGGCCGAGCCCCGCGCCACGGCGGGGAGCGGCCGGAATGACCGGTCGGCCGCCCGCGTTCAGACAGACAGCAACGACGTCCCGGAAGAGGCCCGCATCATGAAGCCCGGTATCCACCCCGACTACCACACCACCACGGTGACCTGTGGGTGTGGGAACACCTTCACCACCCGCAGCACCGCGCCCAGCGGTCAGCTGACCGTCGAGACCTGCTCGGCCTGCCACCCCTTCTACACCGGCAAGCAGCGCATCCTCGACACCGGTGGCCGCGTGGCCCGCTTCGAGAAGCGGTTCGGCAAGCGCGGCGCCACCGCCGGCAAGTAGCACCCCCGACGGCGCCCGTCCCACCTCGCGTGGGACGGGCGCCGTCGTCGTGTCCGCCCCCGTGGGCGCTTCCGCGGAAGTGCCCGTCCTGCACGAGAGGTCCGCGTGAGCAGTCCCACCGACGCCGCACCCGACCGGCTGCGCGGGCTGCTCGAGGAGCACGCCGCGCTGGAGACCGAGCTGGCCGACCCGGCCGTGCACGCCGACCCCGGCCGCGCACGGCGGCTGGGCCGCCGCTACGCCCGGCTGGCGCCGGTGGTGGAGACGGCGCGGGCGCTCGACGCCGCCCGCGACGACCTGGGCGCTGCCCGCGAGCTGGCCGCCGAGGACCCCTCCTTCGCCGAGGAGGCCTCCGGGCTCGAGGGCCGCATCGAGGAGCTCACCGACCGGCTGCGCGAACAGCTGCTGCCGAAGGACCCCGACGACGACAAGGACGTCATCCTCGAGATCAAGGCGGGGGAGGGCGGCGCGGAGTCGGCGCTGTTCGCCGGCGACCTGCTGCGCATGTACCTGCGCTACGCCGAGCGCCGCGGCTGGGCCACCGAGGTGCTCGACGCCGTCCCCGCCGAGCTCGGCGGGTACAAGGACGTCTCGATCGCGGTGAAGTCCCGCACCGACGAGGGCATCTGGTCGCGGCTGAAGTTCGAGGGCGGCGTCCACCGCGTGCAGCGGGTGCCGGTCACCGAGTCCCAGGGCCGCATCCACACCTCCGCCGTCGGCGTGCTGGTGCTGCCCGAGGCGGAGGAGGTCGACGTCACCGTCGACCCGAACGACCTGCGCATCGACGTCTTCCGCTCCTCGGGCCCCGGCGGGCAGAGCGTCAACACCACCGACTCGGCGGTCCGCATCACCCACCTGCCCACCGGCATCGTGGTCAGCTCGCAGAACGAGAAGAGCCAGCTGCAGAACCGGGAGTCGGCGCTGCGCGTGCTGCGCTCCCGGCTGCTGGCCGCCGCCCGCGAGGAGGCCGCGGCCACCGCCAGCGACCAGCGGCGCAGCCAGGTGCGCACCGTCGACCGCAGCGAGCGGGTGCGCACCTACAACTTCCCGGAGAGCCGCATCTCCGACCACCGGGTCGGCTTCAAGGCGCACAACCTCGACGCCGTCCTCGACGGCGAGCTCGACCCGGTCATCGACGCGCTCACCCGCGCGCACACCGCCGAGCTGCTGGCGGCCGGCTCCTAGAACCGTGTCCCTGAGTGTCAGAACCCTCCTGGCCGGCGCCGCCCGGCGCCTGGCCGACGCCGGCGTCGAGTCGCCCCGCGTGGACGCCGAGCTGCTGCTCGCCCACGTCCTCGGCGTCCCCCGGACGGCGCTGCTCACCCGTGCCGACGTCGACGACGCGGCCGCCGCCCGCTTCGCCGCGCTGCTCGACCAGCGCGCCGAGCGGGTGCCGCTGCAGCACCTGACCGGGCGGGCGCCGTTCCGCCACCTCGAGCTCGCCGTCGGCCCCGGCGTGTTCGTGCCGCGGCCGGAGACCGAGCAGCTCGCCGAGTGGGCACTCGCCCGGCTGGCCGGTCTCGACGAGCCGGTCGTCGTCGACCTGGGCAGCGGCTCGGGGGCCATCGCGCTGTCCCTCGCGCACGAGCACCCCGGCGCGGAGGTCACCGCCGTCGAGCGCGACCCGCAGGCGCTGGAGTGGACGCGGCACAACGCCGCCCTGCGGGCCGCCGCCGGCGACCGGCCGGTGACCGTGCTCGCCGGTGACATGACCGACCCCGCGCTGCTCGCCGGCCTCGACGGCGCCGTCGACCTGGTCGTCTCCAACCCGCCCTACGTGCCCGACGGCGCCCGCGTGCCCCGCGAGGTCGCCGACCACGACCCGCCGCTCGCGCTGTGGGGCGGCCCCGACGGCCTCGACGTCGTCCGTGGGCTGCTGCGCACCGCCGCCCGGCTGCTGCGCCCCGGCGGCGCGCTGGGCATCGAGCACGCCGACCAGCAGGGGGACGCGCTGCCGGCCCTGGTGCGCGGCGCCGGCGGGTTCACCGACGTCGCCGACCACCCCGACCTCGCCGGCCGCCCCCGCTTCACCACCGCCCGCCGGGCCGCGCGAGACTGACCACCCGTGGCCGACGTCTACGACTGCACCGACCCCGACGCGCGCGCGGCCGGCCTGGACGCCGCGGCCGCCGCCATCGCCCGCGGCGAGCTGGTCCTGCTGCCCACCGACACCGTCTACGGCGTCGGTGCCGACGCCTTCTCACCCGCCGCGGTCACCGGCCTGCTCGCCGCGAAGAACCGCGGCCGGGCCATGCCGGTGCCCGTGCTGGTGGGGGAGGCCTCGACCCTGGCCGGCCTGGTGCTGACCGTGCCCCCGGTCGCCACCCGGTTCGCCGAGGCGTTCTGGCCCGGTGGGCTGACCCTCGTCGTCGAGCACGCCTCGTCACTGGCCTGGGACCTCGGCGACGCCGAGGGCACGGTCGCCGTCCGCCTGCCCGACGACGACGTCGCCCGCGACCTGCTCCGCCGCACCGGTCCGCTCGCCGTCTCCAGCGCCAACCGCTCCGGCCGGCCGGCCGCGACGACGGCCGAGGAGGCGGTCGCCCAGCTCGGCGAGCACGCCGCGGTGGTCCTCGACGGCGGCCCGCGGACCGGGTCGGGGGCCAGCACGATCGTCGACTGCACCGGCCCCGTGCCGCGGGTGCTGCGGGTCGGCGCGGTGCCCGTGGACCGGCTCCGCGAGGTCGTCCCCGAGACCACCGAGTGAGGGCCGCGCGCCCGGCCGAGGGCCTTCGGTCCGCCTCCGGGCGCAGGGGTGGCGATACCGTGGGAGGTCAGCCCTGTCGCCTCGCCCCGGGGAGCACCGTCGCGATGAGCCCCTCCGCCGCGCTCCCGGCCCGGGTGCTGCGCGGTCCCCGTGGGGGCTGAGCCGTGCGCGAGTACGCCGTCGTCCTGCTGACCGCCGCGCTGGTGACCTTCCTGGCCACCCCGGTGGTGCGGGTCGCCGCGGTCCGGCTGCGGATGATGGCCGCGCCGCGCGAGCGGGACGTGCACGTGATCCCCACCCCGCGCGGCGGGGGAGTGGCGATGTACCTGGGTGTGGCCGCCGCGGTGCTCGTGGCCACCCGGCTGCCGGCGCTGCAGCGCACGTTCGACGACTCGCAGACCGCCGCGGTGCTCGTGGCCGGCGGGCTGATCTGCCTGCTCGGCGTCCTCGACGACAAGTTCGGCCTCGACGCCCTCACCAAGCTGACCGGCCAGATCGCCGCCGCCGGCGTGATGGTGCTGATCGGGGTGCAGCTGGCGTTCCTGTTCCTGCCCGTGGCCGACATCGGGACCCTGTCGCTGGGGCCGGACGTGGGCGTGCCGGCGACCATCCTGCTGACCGTCTTCACGGTCAACGCGCTCAACTTCATCGACGGCCTCGACGGCCTGGCCGCCGGCGTCTCGGCCATCGCCGCGCTGGCCTTCTTCGCCTACAGCTACCACCTCGGCCGGGTCGGTTACGACGACGTGGCCAGTGCCCCGGCCCTGATCACCGCCGTGCTCGCCGGTGCCTGCCTGGGCTTCCTGCCGCACAACTTCAGCCCCGCGCGCATCTTCATGGGCGACTCGGGCTCGATGCTCGTCGGGCTGATGCTGTCGGCGGCCGCGGTGTCCGCGACCGGGCAGACCGACTCACAGACCCTGGGCTCCGCGGCGAACCTGCTGCCGCTGACCCTGCCGCTGCTCGTGCCGATCGCGGTGCTGTTCATCCCGTTCGTCGACCTGCTCCTGGCCGTCGTCCGGCGGACCCGGCGCGGCCAGTCGCCGTTCTCGCCCGACAAGATGCACCTGCACCACCGGCTCCTGGCCATCGGCCACTCGCACCGCCGGGCGGTGCTGACCATGTACTTCTGGGCGGCTCTCCTGTCCTTCGGCGCGGTTGCACTGTCCATCACCGGCGGCAAGGTGGAGCTGCTCGTCCTGATCGGGGTGCTGCTCGCCGTGGGTGTCGTCGTCGTCCTCGGCCCGCACGCCCGGCGTGCGGCCCGGGAGGCCCGGGCCGCCGAGATCGCCGCGCAGCGGCGCCGCAGCCGCGCCGCACACCCGAGCACCCGTGGCCCCGCGCTCCCGGCCGACCCCGCGGACCGTCCCAGCGCCGACTCCGCGGACCGTCCCAGCACCGCCTCCGCGGACCGTCCCAGCACCGCCCCCGCGGTGCGCCGCACCGGCGCCGGGCAGGTGATCCCGTGACCTGCCTCCCGCCGGAGCGGCCCGGATGGGACCTGTCCTTCCTGCGCGTCGGGGCCCTCGCGACCGCGGTGGTCGCGGCGGTCGCCGCGCTGGTCGCCGGGCTGGTCGGCGGCTGGGCCGACGCGGTCGGCGTGCTCGCGGCCGCCGCGGTGGTCACGTCCTTCTTCGTCGTCTCGGGCGTCGTCATCGCCTGGGCCGGCCGGATCCACGACAGCTTCACCCTGCCGGCCGCGCTCGGGACGTTCGTCGTGAAGGCGCTGCTCCTCTTCGGTCTGCTGAACGCGCTGCCCGAGGACGGCTGGCTGGACCGGCTGACCATGGCCTGGTCGGTGATCGTCGGGGCCCTGCTGTGGAGCGGCGTGCAGCTGCGCTGGGTGTGGACCCGGCCGCTCTACTACGTGACTCCGCCGGCGCCACCCGGTCAGGCGACCGTGACCCCGGGACCGGACGGGCCCGCGACACGCGGCTGATAGGGTCCCCGCGATGGCCGAGGACGACCCCGCCCGCGGGGATCCCCCTCGGCCCCGACCTGCGCGGGAAGCCCCCCGGGGCAGCGGTGCCGAGACCGGCTATGCGGTCATCGGCACGATGATCTCCGGGATGGCCGTGTGGGGCGGTGCCGGGTGGTTGCTCGACCGGTGGTGGGACACGCGCGTGTTCCTGCCGGTCGGGATCCTCCTCGGCATCTCGGCGGCCATCTACCTGGTCGTGAAACGGTACGGCGGTCTGCCCCCGACGCCGGGGGCGTCCGAGAACGGCAACAGCACCCCGGGCGGACGACGGAGCCGGCCCAGGACGCAGAAGGGACAACGGTGACCTCCAGCGCCCTCGCGCACGTGGACGTCCTCGCCGCCGAGGGCGGCGCAGCGGGTGACGGGTTCCAGGCCCCCGGTCTCGGCGAGTTCTACCCCGAGCCCCTCGCGCAGTTCTCACTGCTCGGCGTCGACTTCGAGATCACGCGCATCACGCTGGGCCTGTGGTTCGCCACCCTGGCGATGCTCGTCTTCATGGTGCTGACGGTCCGCAAGCCGCAGATCATCCCCGGCAAGCTGCAGTTCGTCGGCGAGAGCGGCTACTCGCTCGTCCGCGACGGCATCGCCCGCGACGTCGTCGGCCCGAAGGGCATCCCCTTCGCGCCGTTCCTCGCCGGGCTGTTCTTCTTCATCCTCGCGAACAACTTTATGTCGATCCTGCCGCTGGCGCAGATCTCCCCCATGTCGCGGTTCGCCTTTCCGCTCGTGCTGGCCCTCATCTGCTGGGTCATATACATCTACATCGGCATCCGCGAGCAGGGCGCCGGCCGCTACTTCAAGGACATCCTGTTCCTGCCGGGCGTGCCCAAGCCGATGTACATCCTGGTCACGCCGATCGAGATCCTGCAGAACTTCATCGTCCGGCCCTTCACGCTGGCCGTCCGGCTCTTCGCCAACATGTTCGCCGGTCACATGCTGCTGGTCGTCTTCTCCCTCGGCGCGGTCTACCTCTTCAGCCGCGACAACTTCTCGATCGTGTTCGGGCCGATCTCGGCACTGATGGCGATCGTGATGACGTTCTTCGAGCTGCTGGTCATCTTCCTGCAGGCCTACGTCTTCACCGTGCTGATGGGGACCTACCTCAACGGCTCGATCGAGGCCGAGCACTGAGCCTCGGGCTCGGCCCCCCGGACCGCACCACCCGCACGACCCCCGCAAGCCGCCCGGAGCGCCCGGGCGACGACACAGGAGGAACACCCCGTCATGGATCTGGATCTTCTCGCTGAGCTGAGCGGCAGCATCGGCTCCGTGGGCTACGGCCTCGCCGCCGTCGGCCCGGGCATCGGCGTCGGCATCGTGTGGGCCGCCTACATCCAGGCCACCGCGCGTCAGCCCGAGTCGGCCGGCCTGACCCGGACCTATGCCTTCCTCGGGTTCGCCCTCTCCGAGGCCCTCGCGCTGATCGGCTTCGTCGTCCCCTTCGTCTTCGGCATCTGACCCGTGCCCACGGGCACGGTCACCGACTCCAGACAGGGACACTGAGACCATGAGAACCCTCGCAGCGGAGGAAGCGCACAACCCGCTCCTGCCGCCGCTCGGCGAGATCATCATCGGACTGATCGCCTTCGCGGTCGTCATGTTCGTGTTCTTCCGGTTCGTCGCGCCGCGCTTCGAGCAGGTCTTCCGGGCACGCCGGGAGGCCATCGAGGGCGGGATCGAGCGGGCCGAGGCCATGCAGGCCGAGGCCAAGGCCGCGCTGGAGCAGTACCGCGCCCAGCTGGCCGAGGCGCGCACCGAGGCCGCCCAGATCCGTGACCAGGCGCGCGCCGAGGGCCAGCAGATCCTCGAGGAGCTGCGGGCCCAGGCGCAGGAGGAGTCGGCCCGGATCGTCGCCCGCGGCGAGGAGCAGCTGGCGGCCAACCGGCAGTCGGTCGTCACCGAGCTGCGCGGCCAGATCGGCGCCCTCGCCGTCGACCTGGCCGGGCGCGTGGTGGGGGAGTCCCTGGAGGACGACGCCCGTCGCCGCGGCACGGTCGACCGCTTCCTCGACCAGCTCGACGGCATGACCGGCGGCGGCGCGCCCGACGGGCGCACCGGCAGCACCGTGTTCGTGCCCGGCGGCGACCGCTGATGGACGCCTCCAGCCGCGAGGCGCTCGTGCTCTCGCGCGAGCGCCTGGCGGAGACCACCCGTGGGGCCGCGGGCCCGGGGCTGCTCGCCCTGGCCGACGAGCTGTTCGCCGTCGCGCGGCTGCTCGACGGGCAGATCGCGCTGCGCCGGGCCCTGTCCGACCCGGCGGCCAAGCCCGTCGACCGGGCCGGCCTGGTCGGCCGCGTCCTCGGCGGCCGGGTGTCGGAGGCCACCGTCGACCTCGTGCAGACCGTCGCCCGGCAGCGCTGGTCACGGCCGCTGGACCTCGTCGAGGCCGTCGAGACCCTCGCCACCGAGGCCTCGCTGGACGCCGCGGAGGCCCGTGGCGAGCTCGAGGGCGTCGAGGACGAGCTGTTCCGGTTCGGCCGGATCGTCGCCGGCGACCCGGAGCTCTCGCGCATCCTCTCCGACGACCGGGCGCCCGTGGAGGGCAAGACCGCGCTGCTCGACCGGCTGGTCTCCGGCCGGGTGAGCCCGGTGACCGAGCAGCTGCTGCGGAACTCCCTGACCGCCCGGCACGTCGGCAACGCGGAGAACCGGGTGGAACGCCTCTCGGAGGCCGCCTCCGCGCGGCGGGGCCGGTCGGTCGCCCACGTGACGACGGCGACGCCGCTCACCGCGGCCCAGGAGCAGCGGCTGCGCGACGTCCTCGGCCGGATCTACGGGCGGGCGATCGGCCTGCAGGTGACCGTCGACCCCGACGTCCTCGGTGGCCTGGTCGTCCGCGTCGGCGACGAGGTCATCGACGGCAGCGTCGCCAACCGGCTCGAGATCGCGGGCCGCCGGCTCACCGGCTGACGTCGCGGTACCCGCTCACCGAACCACCAGACAGCACCCAGCAGCACACCCAGCAGGGAAGAGGACGCGAGCCATGGCCGAGCTGACGATCTCCGCAGACGAGATCCGCAGTGCCATCCAGAACTACGTCACCGAGTACTCCCCGGACGTCTCCCGGGAAGAGGTCGGGATGGTCACCGAGGCCGGCGACGGCATCGCGCGTGTCGAGGGCCTGCCCTCGGTCATGACCAACGAGCTGCTCGAGTTCGAGAGCGGCGTCCGCGGCCTGGCCCTGAACCTCGACGTCCGCGAGGTCGGCGTGGTCATTCTCGGTGACTTCGCCGGCATCGAGGAGGGCCAGCAGGTCCGCCGCACCGGGGAGGTCCTGTCGGTCCCGGTCGGTGACGGCTACCTCGGCCGCGTCGTCGACCCGCTGGGCAACCCCATCGACGGCGCCGGCCCGATCGAGACCACCGGCCGCCGCGCCCTGGAGCTGCAGGCGCCCACCGTCGTGCAGCGCCAGTCGGTGCACGAGCCGCTGCAGACCGGGATCAAGGCGATCGACGCCATGACCCCGATCGGGCGCGGCCAGCGCCAGCTGGTCATCGGTGACCGGCAGACCGGCAAGACCGCCATCGTCACCGACACGATCATCAACCAGAAGCAGGCCTGGGCCACCGGAGACCCGGCGCAGCAGGTGCGCTGCATCTACGTCGCGGTCGGCCAGAAGGGCTCGACGATCGCGGCCATCCGCGCCTCCCTCGAGGAGGCCGGCGCGATGGAGTACACGACGATCGTGGCCGCCCCGGCGTCGGAGGCCGCGGGCTTCAAGTACATCGCCCCCTACACCGGCTCGGCCATCGGCCAGCACTGGATGTACGAGGGCAAGCACGTGCTGATCGTGTTCGACGACCTGTCCAAGCAGGCCGAGGCCTACCGCGCCGTCTCCCTGCTGCTGCGCCGCCCGCCCGGCCGCGAGGCCTACCCCGGCGACGTCTTCTACCTCCACTCCCGGCTGCTGGAGCGCTGCGCCAAGCTCTCCGACGAGCTGGGCGCCGGGTCGATGACGGGTCTGCCGCTGATCGAGACCAAGGGCAACGACGTGTCGGCCTACATCCCGACCAACGTCATCTCGATCACCGACGGGCAGATCTTCCTCGAGACCGGTCTGTTCAACTCCGGCGTCCGCCCGGCCATCAACGTCGGCATCTCGGTCTCCCGGGTCGGTGGCTCGGCGCAGATCAAGGCGATGAAGTCCGTCGCCGGCCGGCTGCGCCTGGACCTCGCGCAGTACCGAGAGCTGGAGGCCTTCGCCTCCTTCTCGTCGGACCTCGACGCCTCGAGTCGCGCCACCCTGGACCGCGGCCAGCGCCTCGTCGAGCTGCTCAAGCAGGGGCAGTACCAGCCCTACCCGGTCGAGCGCGAGGTCGTCTCGCTGTGGCTGGGCACCACCGGCAAGCTCGACCGCGTCCCGGTCGGTGACGTCCGCCGCTTCGAGTCGGAGTTCCTCGACCACATCGCCCGGGCCGAGCCCGGCGTCTACGACGAGATCCGCACCTCGCGGACGCTCGGCGACGACGCCGTCGGCAGCCTCGAGCGCGCCGTCGAGGGCTTCTACCGGAACTTCACGACGACGGACGGCAGCTCGCTGACCGACGACGACGAGGCGGGCGCCAGCGCCCAGGGCGTCTCGACGACGAAGAGCGCCTGACGTGGCCGGCTCCCTCCGCGCGCTGCGGCGCCGCATCCGCTCCACCCAGTCGACGAAGAAGATCTTCTCGGCTCAGGAGCTGATCGCCGGTGCCCGCATCGTGCGCGCGCAGGCCCGGGTGGAGGCCTCCAAGCCCTACGCCCGGGAGATCACCCGCGTGCTGACCGCGCTCTCGGCTTCGGCGTCCCTGGAGCACCCGCTGCTCAACGAGCGCACCGACACCCGACGGGCGGCGGTCCTGGTGATCACCTCCGACCGGGGGTTCGCCGGCTCCTACAACGTCAACGTGCTGCGCCGGACCGAGGAGCTGCTCGGCACCCTGCGCCAGCAGGGCAAGGAGCCCGTCCTCTACGTCGTGGGCCGCAAGGGGGAGACCTACTACTCCTTCCGCGACCGGCCGGTGGAGGACACCTTCACCGGGTTCTCCGAGCAGCCGGCCTACTCGGACGCGCAGGAGGTCGGTCGCGCGCTGATCGACGTCTTCGAGCCCGCCGAGGACGGCGACCGCAGTGGCGGTGTCGACGAGGTGCACATCGTCTACACCGAGTTCCGGTCGCTGCTGGCCCAGGTGCCGGTCGCCAAACGGCTGGCCCCGATGGACCCCGAGGACGTCGAGGGCGGCGACGGGGACGCCGACGAGGCGGCAGCCGGCCGGCCGGCCGGTGACAGCGGCGTCCCCACCTCCTACGAGTTCGAGCCCTCGCCCGAGGCGCTGCTCGACGCGCTGCTGCCCAAGTACGTCACCACTCGCATCTACGCGGCGATGCTCGAGGCGGCGGCCTCGGAGTCGGCGTCGCGGCGGCGGGCGATGAAGTCGGCGTCCGACAACGCCGAGGAGCTGGCCAAGAACCTCTCCCGCCAGGCCAACCAGGCCCGGCAGGCGGAGATCACCCAGGAGATCAGCGAGATCGTCGGTGGCGCCGACGCGCTGGTCTCGGCCGGCGCCGACGACTGACCGACCGGTCCCCGCCGTCGCCACGGACGGGGACACTGCAACTGCGACACCACTGAAGCTGCGAGGGCAGGAGAGCACTCCCCATGACCGTCACCGAGGACCGTCCGACCACCCAGACGACCGGCCGCGTCGTCCGGGTCACCGGGCCGGTCGTCGACGTCGAGTTCCCGCGCGACGCGATGCCCGACCTGTTCAACGCCCTGCACGTCGACGTCACCCTCGCCGACCTGGGCAAGACCCTGACCCTCGAGGTCGCCCAGCACCTGGGTGACAACGTGGTCCGCACCATCTCCATGGCCCCGACCGACGGGCTGGTCCGCGGCGCCGAGGTTTCCGACACCGGCGCGCCGATCAGCGTCCCGGTGGGCCCGGACGTCACCGGCCACGTGTTCAACGCACTCGGCGAGTGCCTGGACACCCCCGGCTACGGCCGGGACCTGCCGCGCTGGTCGATCCACCGGCACGCGCCGCGCTTCGACCAGCTCGAGGGCCGCACCGAGCTGCTCGAGACCGGCATCAAGGTCATCGACCTGCTGACGCCGTACGTGGCCGGCGGGAAGATCGGCCTGTTCGGCGGGGCGGGCGTCGGCAAGACGGTGCTCATCCAGGAGATGATCCGCCGCGTCGCCCAGGAGTTCGGTGGCGTGTCGGTGTTCGCCGGCGTCGGCGAGCGCACCCGGGAGGGCAACGACCTCATCACCGAGATGACGGAGTCCGGCGTCATCGACTCGACCGCGCTGGTCTTCGGCCAGATGGACGAGCCGCCGGGCACCCGGCTGAGGGTGGCGCTGTCGGCACTGACGATGGCGGAGTACTTCCGCGACGAGCAGAACCAGGACGTGCTGCTCTTCATCGACAACATCTTCCGGTTCACCCAGGCCGGGTCCGAGGTCTCCACGCTGCTGGGCCGCATGCCCTCCGCCGTGGGGTACCAGCCGACCCTCGCCGACGAGATGGGCGAGCTGCAGGAGCGGATCACCTCGACGCGCGGTCACTCGATCACCTCGCTGCAGGCGATCTACGTGCCCGCCGACGACATCACCGACCCCGCACCGCACACGACCTTCGCCCACCTCGACGCGACGACCGTGCTCTCGCGGCCGATCTCGGAGAAGGGCATCTACCCGGCCGTCGACCCGCTGGACTCCACCAGCCGGATCCTCGACCCGCAGTACGTCGGGCAGGAGCACTACCAGGTCGCCCAGACGGTCAAGCAGATCCTGCAGCGCTACCAGGAGCTGCAGGACATCATCGCGATCCTCGGCATCGACGAGCTGTCCGAGGAGGACAAGGTCACCGTGCAGCGCGCGCGGCGGATCGAGCGCTTCCTCTCGCAGAACATGTTCGTGGCCGAGGCGTTCACCGGTCAGCCCGGCTCGTACGTGCCGCTGTCGGAGACCCTCCAGGCCTTCAAGGCGCTCACCGAGGGCAACTACGACCACGTGCCCGAGCAGGCCTTCTTCATGTGCGGTGGCCTCGAGGACCTCGAGCGCAACGCCGAGAAGCTCAAGCGCGGCTGAGGAGGACCCCTCGCCCCCGCCCCCCGCGGCGGGGGCGAGGGGTCGTTCCCGCACGTCACCGACGGCCGGGTCCCCGCAGGGGGGCCCGGCGGTCGTGCGTCGTGGTGGAGCGTCCGTGGTGGCCCGTCCGTGGTGTCGACGTACCGGTGTCCTCACCGTGCGTCGGGACGCTCCGTGTCGCCGACCTGGGGTGGTTGTGCGCCCGGGTCCGTGGGCACGGGCCTGGCGGTCGCCCCTCAAGTGCAGCAGCATCCCTGCCGATCGAGCAGGTGGTGACCGGAGGGACCGGACGCGCACTGCGGGAGACGACGATGGACTGGCTGGACGCCACGAGCACGGACGGCACGCCGATCCGGCTGCCCGGTGCCGGGGCGATCGACCCCGGCTGGACCTGGCCGCCATCAGCACCGGTGCCGCACGTCGACGCCCGCTGCTTCGACACCGAGGACTGGGCCCCGGCCTCGACGGTCCGCCACCCGTGGGTGCGGGTGGGGCGCTGGACGCTGCTGTACCGCCGGGCGGCCTGAAGCAGGACCCCGCCCTCCGCCCCCGGGCCGCACGGACGGGTGGCGCCGCCCGGCCCGCGCCGGGCGTCCCCGGTCGCGCGGCTAGAGTGAGCACGACCGTCGCCGTGCCCGCCCGGCCCGGCGCCCTGAGCACCGTTCGTCGGTGGACCCGGAGGAGTGTCGTGGCGACCCTGCAGGTCGAGTTGGTGGCCGTCGAGCGGATCATCTGGTCCGGTGAGGCGAGCATGGTCATCGCCCGCACGACCGAGGGTGAGATCGGCGTCCTGCCCAGCCACGCCCCGCTGCTCGGTGAGCTGGCTCCCGGCGGCGTCGTGACCATCCGCACCACCGAGGGCGAGGACCTGGTCGTCGCCGCGCACGGCGGCTTCCTCTCCGTGACCCCGCGCGGGGTGTCCATCCTCGCCGAGACCGCCGAGATCTCCTCCGAGATCGACGTCGAGCGCGCCCGCGAGGCGTTGCGCCGGGCCGAGGAGGGCGGCGACGACCCCGACGCCCTCGCCGCCGCCCGCCGCGCCCAGTCGCGGCTGCGGGCCGCCGGCCAGGCCGACTGAGGGTCCTCGTGCCCCCCGGACCTCGCCCCGCTCGGCCCGGGTCCGTGCACGAGGGCCGGCCCGCGGGGCGCGCGACCCGCCGGTGACCACGTTCCTGATCGTCCTGGCGGTGACGCTCGTGGTCGCCCTGGTGGTCGCCTTCCTGCTCCGCCGCCGCCTGCTCCTGACCGGGCTCGGCGCGGTCACCATGTGGCTGCGGCCGGCCGGGAGCTCCCGCTGGTCGGTGGGCGTGGCCTGGTACGGCGGGGACGCCCTGCTCTGGTACCGGGGCCTGTCGCTGTCGGTCCGTCCCCAGCAGCGGCTGTGCCGCAGCGAGGTGCGCATCGAGGGCCGCCGCGGTGCCGCCCGCGACGACGTGGCGCTGCCCGACGACGTCGTCGTCCTGTCCTGTGCCACCGGTAGTGGGCGCAAGGAGCTCGCGATGGAGCCCTCGACGGTCACCGGCTTCCTCTCCTGGGTGGAGTCCGCGCCCCCGGGGCGCTGACGGAGAGGACCCTCAGCCCTCGCGGCGCGCCGCGCGCTGGGCGTGCACGCCGCTGTGCGCGCCGGGCTCCCACAGCACGTCGCCGCCGGGGTTGGCCGCGCGGGCGAGGATGAACAGCAGGTCCGACAGGCGGTTGAGGTAGCGCGCCGTCTCGGGGTTGGTGCGCTCGCCGTCGGCCTGCAGCAGCGCCCACACGCTGCGCTCGGCCCGCCGGACGACGACCCGCGCCTGGTGCAGCAGCGCGGCCAGCGGCGTCCCTCCGGGGAGGATGAAGCTGGTCAGCGCCGGCAGCGCCTCGTTGTGCTCGTCGCAGGCCGCCTCCAGCCGCTCGGTGTAGGCAGCGGTCACCCGCAGCGGCGGGTACTGCGGGTCCGGCACCGCCGGGGTCGAGAGGTCCGCGCCGACGTCGAAGAGGTCGTTCTGCACGCTGCGGACCAGCTCGACCAGCTCCGTGGACGGCGAGCCGAGCGCGAGCGCGACGCCGAGCGCGCTGTTGGCCTCGTCGACGTCGGCGTAGGCGACCAGCCGCGGGTCGGTCTTGGCGACCCGGCTCATGTCGCCCAGGTGCGTCTGGCCGGCGTCACCGGTCTTCGTGTAGATGCGGGTCAGCCGGACGGTCATGTGGGCGAGCCTAGGTCGTGCGCGGGACCCTGCAGCGGGGCCACCGTAGGGTGTGCCGGTGCAGTGCTTCGAGGTGACCGGCGGCACGGCCCTGACCGGCCGGGTTCGGGTCACGGGGGCGAAGAACAGCGCCCTCAAGCTCATGGCCGCCGCGTTGCTGGCCTCCGGTCGGACCACCGTCGAGGAGGTCCCCGACATCCTCGACGTCTCGATCATGAGCGAGGTGCTGCGCCGGCTCGGCTGCGGCGTCACCTACGAGCGATCGGGCCACCCGGGCGGGGGCGGGCGCGTGGTCGTCGACGTCCCCGAGGTCCCCGCGACCGAGACCGACTACGACCTGGTCCGCAAGATGCGCGCCTCGATCAGCGTGCTCGGCCCGCTGGTCGCCCGCTGCGGCAGCGCCCGGGTCGCGCTGCCCGGCGGTGACGCGATCGGCTCGCGCGGGCTGGACATGCACATCTCCGGCCTCGAGCGGCTCGGTGCCTCCATCCACAGCGAGCACGGCTTCCTGGTCGCCAGTGCGCCCCGGCTGCGCGGGACGTCGATCTGGCTGGACTTCCCGTCGGTCGGGGCCACCGAGAACCTGCTCATGGCCGCGGTGCTCGCCGAGGGCACCACCGTCATCGACAACGCCGCCCGCGAGCCGGAGATCGTCGACATCTGCTCGATGCTCACCGCCATGGGCGCGCGGATCGACGGCGCGGGCACCTCCACGCTGACCGTCGAGGGCGTGACCCGGCTGGCGCCGGTCACCTACACGACCGTGCCCGACCGGATCGTCGCCGGCACCTGGGCCATCGGCGCGGTGATGACCCGCGGCGACGTCGTCGTCGAGCGGGCCGTGGCCGACCACCTCGCCGTCCCGCTGGACAAGCTGACCGGCGCCGGCGCCACGGTGGAGGTCGTGCCCGACGGCGTCCGGGTCGCCATGGACGACCGGCCGCGGGGGGTCGACGTCGTGACGCTGCCCTTCCCGGGCTTCCCGACCGACCTGCAGCCGATGGCGGTCGCGCTCGCGGCGGTGTCGACCGGCTCGGCGCTCATCACGGAGAACGTGTTCGAGGGCCGGTTCATGTTCGTCAACGAGCTCGTGCGCCTGGGCGCCGACGTGCGCATCGACGGCCACCACGCCGTCGTCCGCGGCCGCGAGCGGCTCTCCAGCGCCCCCGTGCTCGCCACCGACATCCGCGCCGGCGCGGGGCTGGTGCTGGCGGGGCTGGTCAGTGACGGCGTCACCGAGGTTCAGGACGTGCACCACGTCGACCGCGGCTACCCCGACTTCGTCGAGCAGCTGCGCGGCCTGGGCGCGCAGGTCCGGCGGGTCGAGCGTCCCGACTAGCGGCCCGGTGCAGGGGCCCGCCGCGAGCGGGTGGGCGGTGGGGGGCGGGGTCCTTCACGCCGCGGGGAAGGAGGCCGCCAGCTCGCGGGCGCGGGCGGCGTCCTCCGGGAAGACCAGCACGTCGGCCCGGTGCGCCGTGGGGAAGCGGACGGTCGAGCGGATCCCGGCGTCGGAGAGCACCGCGCGCAGGGCGAGGGCCGACTCCCGGCGCGACAGGGTGGCCACGCGGGTGAGCAGCCCGTCGTCGGACGGTGCCGGGCTCCGGCGGCCGCTGCCGGCACCGTCGCTGCCGAAGGCCCACCGCATGAACAGGGCCAGCAGGACCATCACCACGACCGCGACGACCGGTCCGGCGATGTAGCTGAGGCTGCCCGGCTGGAGCACCCGTCCTCCTTCGGCACGACCGGCCCTCGTGCAGGGGCCCGGCCCGAGCGGAGCGGGGGGCGGGGGCACGAGGGTCCTCCCCCGAGTGTGCCACCGCTGACGTCACCCCACCGGGCTGCTACTGGTCGGTAGCCGGCCCCTACACTCCGCGGGCATGCCGTTCCCCTCGCAGCCGTGGGAGCGCGACCGCCCCTGGGTCATGCGCACCTACGCCGGCCACTCCTCGCCGGCCGAGTCCAACGCGCTCTACCGCCGGAACCTGGCCAAGGGGCAGACCGGCCTGTCGGTGGCCTTCGATCTGCCGACGCAGACCGGCTACGACCCCGACGACGAGCTGGCGGTCGGTGAGGTCGGCAAGGTCGGTGTGCCGGTCACGCACATCGGCGACGTGCGGGCGCTGTTCGACGGCATCCCGCTCGACGAGATGAACACGTCGATGACGATCAACGCCACCGCCATGTGGCTGCTCGCGCTCTACCAGGCCGTGGCCGAGGAGCAGGGGCACGACGTCGCCCAGCTGGCCGGGACGACGCAGAACGACATCATCAAGGAGTACCTGTCGCGGGGCACCTACGTGTTCCCGCCCGGGCCCTCGATGCGACTGATCACCGACGTGGTCGCCTACACGGTGACGGCCATGCCGAAGTGGAACCCGATCAACATCTGCAGCTACCACCTGCAGGAGGCCGGGGCGACACCGGTGCAGGAGATCGCCTACGCGATGAGCACCGCGATCGCGGTCCTGGACTCGGTGCGCGACTCCGGCCAGGTGCCGCAGGAGCGCTTCGGCGAGGTGGTCGCGCGCATCTCCTTCTTCGTCAACGCGGGCGTCCGCTTCGTCGAGGAGATGTGCAAGATGCGGGCGTTCACCCAGCTCTGGGACGAGCTGACCCTCGAGCGCTACGGCGTGCAGGACGCGAGGCACCGCCGCTTCCGCTACGGCGTGCAGGTCAACTCCCTCGGGCTGACCGAGGCGCAGCCGGAGAACAACGTCCAGCGGATCGTGCTGGAGATGCTCGCGGTCACGCTCTCCCGGGACGCCCGCGCCCGCGCGGTCCAGCTGCCGGCCTGGAACGAGGCCCTGGGCCTGCCCCGGCCGTGGGACCAGCAGTGGTCGCTGCGGCTGCAGCAGGTGCTCGCCTACGAGACCGACCTGCTCGAGTACGAGGACCTGTTCACCGGGTCGGTCGTGGTCGAGGCGAAGGTCAGCGAGCTGGTCGAGGGCGCCCGCGCGGAGATCGCCCGGGTGCAGGAGATGGGCGGGGCGGTCGCGGCCGTCGAGTCCGGTTACATGAAGGGCCAGCTGGTCGCCTCGCTGGCCCGGCGCCGGCGGCGGATGGAGAGCGGCGAGGACGTCGTCGTCGGCGTCAACCGGTTCCAGAGCACCGAGCCCAACCCGCTGCTGGCCGACCTCGACGCCGCCATCCAGGTCGTCGACCCCGCCGTGGAGGCCGCCGCGCAGGAGGCCGTCCGCGCGTGGCGCGCCGGGCGGGACCCCGGACCGGTCGAGCGGGCGCTCGCCGCGCTGCGCGAGGCGGCCGGCAGCGACGTCAACCTGGTGCCGGCCACCCTCGAGTGCGCCCGCGCCGGCGTGACGACGGGGGAGTGGGCCGGCGTCCTGCGGGAGGTGTTCGGCGAGTACCGCGCGCCCACCGGGGTCGCGGCGGCCACCGGGGGCGGCGAGGCCGACGAGACGCTGACCGCCGTCCGGGAGCGGGTGCGGGCCACCGGGGAGGAGCTGGGCGGCCGGCTGCGGTTCCTCGTCGGCAAGCCGGGTCTCGACGGGCACTCGAACGGCGCCGAGCAGATCGCCGTCCGCGCCCGGGACGCCGGCTTCGAGGTGGTCTACCAGGGCATCCGGCTCACGCCGGCGCAGATCGTGTCGGCCGCCGTCGAGGAGGACGTCGACGTCGTCGGCCTGTCGGTGCTGTCCGGCTCGCACCTGCAGGTGGTGCCGGCGGTCCTGCGGGGCCTGCGTGAGGCCGGGCTGGACGACGTCCCGGTGGTCGTCGGCGGGATCATCCCCGACAGCGACGCCCGCCGGCTGCGCGAGCAGGGGGTGGCCCGCGTCTTCACCCCCAGGGACTTCGGGCTCGACGAGATCATGGGCCAGGTCGTCGACGTGGTCCGCCGTGCCCGTGGGCTCGACGAGCGGGTGGCGGCGCCCGCCTGAGGCGGGTCGTCAGAGCCGGGGGCCGAAGCGGACGTCGACCCCGGGGGAGAACAGCACGCTGTCCGGTGGGCCGCCGGTGCCGGGCAGCCCGGCCGCGGCGAGCAGGTCGCCGTCCCAGGTCAGGAGCTCGGCGCGGTGCAGCGGCCAGGCCGGGTGCTCGTTGGGCCAGTAGCGCGTGCGGCCGCGCCAGGTCTGGTGCAGGCCCCACCGGCCGGTGAGGAAGCGTTCGAGCGGGCCGGGGGCGGTCAGCCGCGGTCCCACCCCGATCTCGATCCGGCCGCCGGCGCCGCGGGGGCCGGGCCAGCGCCGGCGGGAGGTGTAGGTCACCCGGTCGCCGTCGCGGGCGAACCGCATCCGCGCCCACAGGTAGGGCAGCCCCGCGGCGCGGGCGACGAGCACCGGCAGCAGCCGGTCGGCGTCCAGGGACCGGAAGACGACGCCGCGGCGGCCCTGCCCGTCCACGGAGTACAGCCGCACGTTGGTCTCGAGGAACGAGCCCACCCAGGGCAGCCCGGGGGAGCCGAGGACGCCGATGCGGCGCATGCGGAAGGGGACCAGGCCCACCCACGTGCGCCCGTCCGGGGTCGTGTCCGGCCGGGTCCCCGGCGGCAGCAGCGGCGCGACGAGCGCGGGGTCGACCGCCCAGTGCAGGAAGGCGACGTCGCGCCAGCCCTGGCTGAACAGGGTCCGCCCGGCGGCTCGCGGTGCGGTGTCGGTGACGTCCTCGGGCTGCACGCCCCCAGCCTCCGTTGCCTCCCGGGTGGGGCGCGTGGTGAGGTCGCTCACATGACTGCAGAGGGCGCTCCGCGGGTCGAGCGCGACGGCGACGTCGTCCGCATCACGATGTGCCGGCCGCGCAAGCGCAACGCGCTGTCGCGGGAGCACCTGGGCCAGCTGCTGGCCGCCGTCACCGAGGTGGGCGGGTCGGACGCGGCCGGCATCGTGCTGGCCGCCGAGGGGCCGGTGTTCAGCGCCGGGCACGACTTCGCCGACGTCGTCGACGCGCCGCTGCCGGAGGTGCGCAGCCTGCTGGCGCTGTGCACGGAGCTGATGGAGGCCGTCCAGTCGGTGCCGCAGGTGGTCCTCGCGCGGGTGCACGCCCTGGCCACCGCCGCCGGCTGCCAGCTGGTCGCCTCCTGCGACCTCGCCGTGGCGGCCGAGTCGGCCGGCTTCGCCGCCCCGGGCGGCAAGGGCGGCTGGTTCTGCCACACGCCGATGGTGGCCATCGCGCGCAACGTCGGGCGCAAGCGGGCGATGGAGCTGGCCCTGACCGGCGACGTCATCGACGCCCGGACGGCGCTGGACTGGGGCCTGGTCAACCGCGTGGTGCCCGACGCCGACCTCGACGCCGCCGTCGACGACCTGCTGGGGCGGGCGGTCCGCGGCTCGCGGGCCAGCAAGGCCTGGGGCAAGCAGACGATGTACGCCCAGCTCGACCGTCCCGAGCGCGACGCCTACACGACCGCCGTCGAGGTCATGGCCGCCGCCAGCCAGCTCGACGGTGCCCGCGAGGGCATGCGCTCGTTCCTGGAGAAGCGCCCGCCGGTCTGGACCGATTGAAGGACCCTCCTGCCCCCCACCACTCGCACGCTCGCGGCGGGACCCTGCAGGAGGGCCGGATCACGGGACGACGGGGGCGATCACCCGAGGTCGGCGCACCCGCTCTCGTGCGGCAGCGCCGGCCGGAGCACGATCGACCAGCGGCCGCCGTCCGGGGTGACCCACGGGGTGAGCGCGTTCGCCGAGGCCGCGGCGGCGAGCACGTCGGCCGCCTGCTGCCCGGTCGCGCTCACGCACGTCAGCCCCGCCCCGAGCGGGGTGCCGGGCAGCTCCGGTCCCGGCCAGGCCACGTCGGGCTGCGGCAGCTCGGGGTCGCCGCCGGTGTGGGGCTGCACGACCGCGGCGACCGTCTGCGGGACGTGGGGCCGCGTCGTCCCCGGCAGGCCGGTGAGCCCGTCGAGCAGGTCGCGCAGCCGGCCGCGGGCCTCCCGCTGCTCCGCGGTCAGGGCGTCGTCGGGGGTCTCGGCCAGCGCGTACACCTCCCGGACGGCGGTCCCGTCCTCGGTGACGAGGGTGAAGCGGGTCGTCGTCGCGTCGGCCAGTGGCGGCTGCCCGAGGTCGTCGGTCCCCGTCACCCCCGCGGCCACCGCCCGGTCGACCAGGTCGCGGACGGTCGCCCGGTCGACCTCCTGCACCTGGACGTTCGGCAGCGCCGGCGCCGGCCACACCGCGATGCGCGGCCCCTGGGTGAGGACCCGGCCGTCGCCGTACACGGTGACCAGCGGCAGGCGGGTGGCCAGCTCCGCCGGCGTGGTGAAGCCGCCGGTCTCGGCGACCTGGAGGACCAGACCCGTCGGCAGCGGCGCGGGGCCGGACGACGGGGCGCCGGCGTCCCCGGACGGCGCGGCCCCGCCGGAGGCGCAGGCCGCGACCGCCAGCAGCAGGACCAGCGCGGCGGCGCGGCCCGCGGCCCGCGCCGCGCTCCGCCTCACGGTCCTCCGACGGGTCACGCGACGGGTCACGGTCCTCCGACGCCCGGGCGGCCGGTCCGGTTCCCGACAACCGGGGCGGCCGGCCCGGTACCGTCGGCGCCCGTGCGCCTGGTCATCGCCCGCTGCTCGGTCGACTACATCGGGCGGCTGACCGCCCACCTCCCCATGGCCAACCGGCTGCTGCTGGTCAAGGCCGACGGCTCGGTGTCGGTGCACGCCGACGACCGCGCCTACAAGCCGCTGAACTGGATGACGCCGCCCTGCTCCCTGAAGGACGAGCTCGTCGACACCCCGGACGGCAGGGCCGGCACCTGGACGGTCACGAACAGGGCCGGTGAGCAGCTGGTCATCACCATCGAGTCGGTGGAGCACGACTCCTCGCACGAGCTGGGTGTCGACCCCGGCCTGCAGAAGGACGGCGTCGAGGCCGAGCTGCAGCGGCTGCTGGCCCTGCACGTGGAGACCTTCGGGGCCGGCTGGCAGCTGGTCCGCCGCGAGTACCCGACGGCGATCGGCCCGGTGGACCTGCTCTGCCGCGACTCCGACGGCGCGACGGTGGCCGTGGAGATCAAGCGGCGCGGGGAGATCGACGGCGTCGAGCAGCTGACCCGCTACCTCGAGCTGCTCAACCGCGACCCGCTGCTGGCCCCCGTGAAGGGCGTCTTCGCCGCGCAGGAGATCAAGCCGCAGGCGCGGGTGCTGGCCCACGACCGCGGCATCGACTGCGTCACCGTCGACTACGCCGTCCTCAAGGGCACCGACGACCCCACCCAGCGGCTGTTCTGACGAAGGACCCCGTCCTGCGCACCCCTCGCGAGCTCGGGGTGAGCCTCGGGGCGGGGCCGGCGTGGTGAGAGACTCGTCGCCGACGATCCGTTGTGGAGGGATGGCAGCGTGGCCAGAGAACTGACCGAGGTCGGCGTGGTGGGCCTGGGCACGATGGGTGCGGGCATCGCCGAGGTCATGGCCCGCGCGGGCCTGTCGGTGACCGCCGTCGAGATCGGCGACGAGGCGCTGGCCCGCGGCCGGGCGCACGTCGAGCAGTCCACCGGGCGCGCCGTGAAGCGCGGCAAGCTCGACCCCGCCGACCGCGACGCCATCCTCGGGCGGATCCGCTTCACCACCTCCCTGGAGGACCTGGCGGTGGCCGAGCTGGTGATCGAGGCCGTCCCGGAGCGGATGGAGCTCAAGACCGAGCTGTTCGCGCAGCTGGACAAGATCTGCCCGCCCGACACGATCCTCGCGACGAACACCTCGAGCCTGTCGGTGACCGAGCTGTCGGTGGCCACCGGGCGGCCGAGCAAGGTCATCGGGATGCACTTCTTCAACCCGGCGCCGGTCATGAAGCTGGTCGAGGTGGTGCGCACCGTCGTCACCGAGCCCTCGGTCGTCGAGGACGTCGAGGCGCTGGCCGAGCGGCTGGGCAAGGTCGACGTGACCATCGGCGACAAGGCCGGCTTCATCGCCAACGCGCTGCTGTTCGGCTACCTCAACCACGCGGTCTCGATGTACGAGAACCGCTACGCCAGCCGCGAGGACATCGACGCGGCCATGCGGCTGGGCTGCGGCCTGCCGATGGGGCCGCTGGCGCTCATGGACCTCATCGGCATCGACACCGCCTACGAGATCCTCGACACGATGTACAAGCAGTCGCGCAACCGGCTGCACGCGCCCAGCCCGATCATCAAGCAGATGATGACGGCCGGGCTGCTGGGCCGGAAGTCCGGCCGCGGCTTCTACACCTACGCCGGCCGCGACTCCGCCGAGGTCGTGGCCGACGAGAGCACGCCCGTCCCGGGCGGTGCGGCCGAGGGCGCCCGCCCGGTCTCGGCCGTCGGCGTCGTCGGCTCCGGGACGATGGCCACCGGCATCATCGAGGTGGTCGCCAAGGGCGGCTACGACGTGCTGTTCCAGGCCCGCTCGGCGGAGAAGGTCGAGGCGGTGCAGACCGCGCTGCGCCGGTCGCTGGACAAGCAGGTGGCCCGCGGGCGGCTGGACGAGGCCGGCCGCGACGAGGTGCTGAGCCGGGTCCGCGGGACGACATCGCTCGACGAGTTCGCCGACCGCGACCTGGTCATCGAGGCCGTCGTCGAGTCGCTGCCGGTCAAGCAGGCGCTGTTCGCCGCGCTCGGCGAGATCGCCAAGCCGAGTGCGGTCCTCGCGACGACGACGTCGAGCCTGCCGGTGATCGAGTGCGCCAAGGCCAGCGAGCGGCCGGCCGACGTCGTGGGCCTGCACTTCTTCAACCCCGCGCCGGTGATGAGGCTCGTCGAGGTGGTCAGCACCATCGCCACCGCGCCCGAGGTCGCGGCCACCGCGCACGCCGTCTGCGCGCAGCTGGGCAAGCACGCGGTCTCCTGCACCGACCGGGCCGGGTTCGTCGTCAACGCGCTGCTGTTCCCCTACCTCAACGACGCGGTGAAGATGCTCGAGGCGCACTACGCCACCGCCGACGACATCGACGCCGCCATGAAGGTCGGCTGCGGCTACCCGATGGGCCCCTTCGAGCTCCTCGACGTCGTGGGCCTGGACGTGTCGCTGGCCATCGAGCGGGAGCTCTACACCGAGTTCCGCGAGCCGGGCTTCGCGCCGGCGCCGCTGCTCGAGCACCTGGTCACCGCCGGCTACCTCGGCCGCAAGACCGGCCGCGGGTTCCGGGACCACTCCCGGCACTGAGGTGCCGCGGCGTGTCTCGGCGGGGACGACGCACCGGCGGGGGGCGGCCTGAGGGCCGCCCCCCGCTGCGTCGTGCCGACCCGGTCGAGGAGGCCACCGACGGCGACTGGGTGGTCCGGTCGCTGACCGGTTCGGCCAGCACGAAGGCCTACCGCTGCCCGGGCTGCGACCAGGAGGTCCGCCCGGGGACGCCGCACCTGGTGACCTGGCCGGCGTACGCGCGCGACTCCGACCTCGATCCCTGGGACACCGACTCGGCCGCCGACCTCCGCCGGCACTGGCACACCGCCTGCTGGCGGGCCCGGGGCCGCCGCCACTAGCGGGAGGCCCCCGCTGCCCACCCCGTCAGCGTCGCGAAGACGACCACGTTGTCCTCGTAGCTGCGCGCGGAGCGGTCGAAGTCGCCGCCGCAGGTGATCAGCCGCAGCTGCGCGTCCGCGGTCGGCCCGTAGACCTCCCGCGTCGGGAACGCGTCCTTGGGGTGCCGCTCGACCTCGGTGACGGTGAAGCGGGCCGTCGTCCCGTCGGCGCGGTCGACGAACACCTCCTCGCCGGGGGCGAAGCTCCCGCAGCCGGGAGAAGACCGCGGGACCGTCGACCGAGTCCACGTGGCCGGCGACCACGGCCGGCCCGACGGCCCCCGGGACGGTCCCGCCCGCGTACCACCCGGCCGTGCCGTACTCGGCCGGCGCCTCCAGCGCCCCGGCGGCGTCCAGGCCGAGGCCGACCAGCCCGCTGTCCAGCCCGATGGCCGGCACGCGCACCCGGATGGGCGCCGCGGGAGCGGTTCCCGGCGGCGCCGCGAGCAGGACGGGCCCGGGAGCCGTGCCGGTGCCGGCCGAGGCGGGTGCCGGACCGGGAGGGACGAGCAGGGCGACCGCCCCGGCGCCCAGCGCGAGGACGGTCAGGACCAGCCGGAGCCCGACCGCGCCGCGCCGGCGCGACGCGCGGTGCCGCGGCTGCCGCCCGGGAGCGCGGTGCCGCTGCCGGACGGTCCCGCGGTACCGGGTGCCGGTCACCGCGTCCGGGAGCGCCTGGCGTGCCGGCCCCGGACGCGGGGAGCCCCGGCCGCCCCGACCCGCGACGGCAGCGCCCGTGCCGTCGCCAGGAGGCCGGCCCCCACCGCGAGGGAGCCGCCGACCGCGACGGCCACGACGGGCAGCGGCGGGCCCTCCGGCGCCGTGCCACCGGCCCCGGCCTCCACGCCACCGACCGGCACGACGCCCGGGCTGGCGGCGTCCAGTGCGGTCCGCACGGTCAGCCCGCCGCCGGGGGCGTCGAGGACCAGGACGCTGTACACCGAGCCGGCGGCGACCTGCACCGGCAGCTCGGTGGGCTGCCCGTCCTCGGGGGTCACGGTGATGCTCGTGGCGCCCGCCGGGACGTCGACGTAGCCGGTGGTGTCGGCGAAGGCGAGGTCGGCGGCGAGGGCCGGGCCGCCGGGGACGGCGACGTCGAGGGTGTCGGCCGCGGCCGCCGCGGCGATGACGCGCAGCCGGGAGCTGCCGGCCGGGGGAGGCGTCAGGTCGTCCTGCAGCACCTCCAGCCCGAGGTCGGCGAACGGGCCGACGCCGGCCACCGTCCGCGCGCTGTCGGCGGTGACCTGCACGGTCGTGGACAGTACCGGCGGGCTGTCCGGGTCGGCCCCGGCCGCGCGCATGCTGATCGCGTAGGTGCCGGGAGGCACGTCCTGGTACGCCGACACCGTCCCGTAGTCGACGCCCGGGAACACCTGGCCGGCGGCCGGGTCGGCGACTGAGTCGACGTAGACGTCGACGGCCGGGGTGTCGGGGGACAGGTGCGCCAGTCGCAGCAGGCCGCCCTGGGCAGCACTCGCCGTCGCCATGGGCAGGCCCGTGACGGCCGCGGCGAGGGCCGTCACCGCCAGGATCCGGCTCGTTCTCGTCACAGGTGCCTCCGCTGCTCAGAGCCCCGCGGCAGTGCCGCAGAGTGGTGGAGTGACGACCCACGGTCTACCGGGTCGGCGACCCGGCCGCACCTCGGGGGCGCCCCGGGCGGATCGTCACCGGGTCGCGGCGGTCACCACGGCGTCGGGGTCGGAGACGTAGCGGAAGGCGACCAGCACGCCGTCGTCGGTCACCTGCACCTCGTCGGGCGCGAACGGCGGCAGCTGCGCCGCGAGCCAGGTCACGAGCCGGTCCGTGGCGGCTGGGTCGCCGGGCACGGGCGCACCGCCGAGGGCGGAGAGGACGACGCGCCGCGCCGGGACGGCGGACCCCTCCTCACCCGGGAGCGCCGGGAAGGAGCCGATGCCGATCCCGTCACGGGCGGCCAGGGCGGCGAGCAGGCTGAGCAGCCGCCGGTCCACGTCGGCCCGGGACAGGACGTCCGCGGTCGGGCCGGTGGCACCGGTGGTCGGGTTGGCCAGCAGGGCCTCGGCCAGCGCCCGCCGACCGTCGACCTCCTCGGCGGTCGGCTCGCCGGGTGCCGGGTCGACCACCAGCAGCTCGCTGCCGTCACCGGGCCGGTCGAAGCGGGCCAGCACGCGCGATCCCGCCGGTGCGGGGCCGACGACGGCCAGCAGCGTGCCGCCCGGCACGCCGTCCTCCGCCGGGCGCAGCCGGTCGGCCAGCACGCCCTGCGCGGCGAGCTCGTCGCGGACGGCGGCCGAGGCGGCCAGGTCGGTGTCCTCCGGCAGCGCGTCGGGCAGCCAGCCGGTCAGCGTGGCCCCGACCGCGGCGCTGCCGCCGGGCGCGTCGGACGGGACCGCCGCGGGCGGGGACGGCTCCCCGCTGCCCAGTGCGGTGCTCCCCGGTGCGGTGCTCGCCGGGGCCGTGCTCTCCGGGGCGGTGCTCGCCGGGTCACCGCCCGCGGCGGGCGGGGGGTCGTCCAGTGCCACGAGCAGGGCGGCACCGCCGAGGAGGACGGCCAGCGTCAGCAGCACACCGCTGAGGAAGGGCAGGAGCAGCCCGCTGACGCGCGCCCGGTGCCGTGCGTGGTGCCGGCGCGGGGGCCGTGGCGCGGGGGAGGGGTCCTCGCCCGGTGGACCCGACGGACCGGCGCGCCCCGGTCCGTCGGCGTCAGACACGGACACTGCCTACCGTGTCGCGGTCCGTGGCGCGCGCGGAGCGGCCCGGACGGGTGGTAGCCGTCAGCGGCGACCGGGCACGGCCGGCTGGCCGCCGGTGTCGGCGGGTGAGTCGGCGGGTGAGTCGGCGCGGGAGTCGGCGCGGGAGTCGGAGCCCACCGCGGGCTGCACTGCCGTCCGCGGCCCCTCGGACTCGCCGGCCTCCGGCCGCTCGCCGGGGACGGTCCGGGTGGAGCCGGACGGGGCGTCGCTCGCGTGCCGCCCGGGCGCGCCGCCCTGGTCCGGCGCGGACACCGGCCGGATCACCTGGGTCTGCGCGGCAGGGGAGGCGGCGCCGTTCTGCTGCACGGGCGCCTGCACGGCCGGCTGGGTGGGCGGAGCCGGCGCCCGGACGGGCTGACGCGCCGCCGCGGCCTCGCCGGCGCCACCGGCCGGGGACTCCGGCGACCGGGTGTGCGGCGTGGGCCGCGGCGGCACCGGCTGCGGTGCCGTCTGCGGCCGGACGGCCGGCTGCACCGCCGTCTGCGGGCCGACGGCCGGCTGGACGGCGGTGCGCGGACCGACCACCGGCTGTGCTGCGGTCTGGGCGCCCTGGCCGTCGCGGCGTGCGGGCGCCGGCTCCTGCGACGCCGGGACGGGCTGGCCCTGCGGAGGCTGCGGCGCCGGACCGCGGGGAGCCTGCGGTGCCTGACCCTGCGGGGCCGGGCGCGCGGCCTGCTGCCGGTCGGCGAGGTCGGGGAGGGTGGCGAGCACCCGACGGGCCTCGCCGAGCCGGCCGGCCAGCTCGTCGCGGATCCGCCGGACGGCGGCGGCGGACGCCTCAGCGTCGCCGACGACGGCGGCCGCGTGCGCCTCGGCGGCGGCGACCCGGTCCCGGGCGGCCTGGGTGGAGGCCCGCTCGCGCTCCTCCTCGTGCCGGGCGGCCTCGGCGCGGCGGGCCCGCTGCGCGATCTCGAAGTCCTCCTCGGCCTTGGCGCGGCGGGCCTGCGACTCGGCGTCGAGCCGGGCGACCTTCTCCTGGGCCTTGGTCACCAGCTCGTCGGCGCGGATCTGCGCCTTGCTGGCGATCTGCTCGGCGTTCTGGCGGGCCTCGGCGAGGATGCGCTCGACCTCGGCCCGGCCGGCCGCCTGGCGCTCGAGCATCGCGCGCTCCTCGGCGGCGGTGTGCTCGCGCAGCGCGCGGGCCTCCTGCTCGGCCTGACCGCGGATGTCGGCGGCCTCCTCCTCGGCCAGCCGCAGCATGTGCGAGATGCGCTCGCTCATGTTCTCGAACGTCGCCGGGCCGGCGTTGGCGGCCTTGCGGCGCAGCTGCTCGATCTCGGCGTGCATCGCCGACAGCTGGCCGGCGAGGTCGGTCGACCGGCTCGCCGCGGCGTCCCGGTCGGCCAGGGCCACGCGGATGTCGGCCTCGAGCCGCTCGATGGTCTCGGCCACCTGGTGCCGGTCGTAGCCCCGCAGCACCACGTCGAACGAGTGCTGGGCCTCGCGCATCGGCAGCAGGTCGCGGCGGGGGTCGCTCATGACGCCATCCTCGCAGAGTCGGCCGGAGGGCGTCACCGCGCCGGACGGGCCGGGCGGTGCCTTGCGCTCAGCGGACCGTGGGCCCTGTCGCGGGCGTGCCGGCGGCAGGGCCCACGGGACCGCTCACACGCCGCGGAAGCGGTTGATCGCGGTCAGGTGCCGCTCGCGCTTCTCGGCGTCCTTGACACCCAGGCCCTCCTCGGGGGCGAGGGTGAGCACCCCGACCTTGCCCTGGTGGCAGTTGTTCTTCACGTCGCAGGCGGCCTGCCCGACCTCCTCCATTGGGTAGACCTTGGACAGGGTGGGGTGGATGAGGCCCTTGTCGATGAGCCGGTTGGCCTCCCAGGCCTCCTTGTAGTTGGCGAAGTGCGACCCGACGATCCGCTTGAGGTTCATCCACAGGTAGCGGTTGTCGTAGGAGTGCATGTAGCCGCTGGTGGAGGCGCAGGTGACGATCGTGCCGCCCTTCTTGGCGACGTAGACCGATGCCCCGAAGGTCTCACGCCCCGGGTGCTCGAAGACGATGTCGACGTCGTCGCCGCCGGTGAGCTCGCGGATCCGCTTGCCGAAGCGCTGCCACTCCTTGGGGTCCTGGGTGTCCTCGTCCTTCCAGAACCGGTAGCCCTCGCCCGTGCGGTCGATGACCAGCTCCGCACCCATCGACCGGACGATGTCGGCCTTCTCCGGGGAGGAGACGACGCAGACGGGGATGGCGCCGCCGTTGAGCGCCATCTGCGTGGCGTAGGAGCCCAGGCCCCCCGAGGCGCCCCAGATGAGCACCACGTCGCCCTGCTTCATGGCCGCGCCGTTCTTGCTCACCAGCTGGCGGTAGGCGGTGGAGTTGACCAGCCCGGGGGCGGCGGCCTCCTCCCAGGTCAGGTGGGCGGGCTTGGGCATGAGCTGGTTGGACTTCACCAGCGCGAGCTCGGCCAGGCCGCCGAAGTTGGTCTCGAAACCCCAGATCCGCTGCTGGGGGTCGAGCATCGTGTCGTCGTGGCCGGCGGGGTCCTCCAGCTCCACCGACAGGCAGTGCGCGACCACCTCGTCACCGGGCTGCCACCGGTTCACCCCCGGACCGACCCGCAGCACCACGCCGGCCAGGTCGGAGCCCACCACGTGGTAGGGCAGGTCGTGCCGCTTGGTGAGGCTGTTCTGGCGGCCGTAGCGCTCGAGGAACCCGAAGGTGCTCACCGGCTCGAAGATCGACGTCCAGACGGTGTTGTAGTTCACCGAGGAGGCCATCACGGCCACGATCGCCTCACCCGGGCCCAGCTCGGGGGTGGCGACCTCCTCCACGTGCAGCGACTGCCGGGGGTCCTTCTCCTTGGTGGAGAGGCCCTCGAACATGCCCTGCTCGTCCTTGCGGACCAGCACGGCGCGGTAGGACTCCGGCACCGGGAGGCCGGCCACGGCCTCCAGCTCGTCGGTGAGGATGGCGTCCCTGATCTCTTTCACGCGGTCTCCCGGGGCTCTGTCGGCTCGTGAGTCGGTGGAGGGGCAGTGCGGTGGCGGCACATGTTACGGATGGGTAAGAACCCGGTCAGCTCTCAGGTCGGGTGGTCCCGGCGCCGTCCGCCGGCTCCACCAGCTCCACGAGGACCCCGCCGGCGTCCTTGGGGTGGACGAAGTTGACCCGGCTGTCCGAGGTGCCGCGCCGCGGGGTGTCGTAGAGCAGTCGCAGACCGCGCTCGCGCAGGGTCGCGCCGACCGCCTCGACGTCGTCGACCCGGAAGGCGAGCTGCTGCAGGCCGGCGCCCGAGCGGCCGATGAACTTCGCGATGGTCGACTCGGGGGTCAGCGGTGCCAGCAGCTGGATGCGCGTGTCGCCGCTGCCGACGGCGAGCATCGCCTCGCGGACACCCTGCTCCTCGTTGGTCTCCTCGTGCACCGAGCGCACGCCGAACGTGGCCGCGTAGAAGGCGATCGCCTCGTCGAGGTCGGGCACCGCGATGCCGACGTGGTCGATGGTGGTGAACAGCTCGGCGGGCAGACCCGCGGGCGCGTCGGCGGTCATCGGGTCATGGTGGCGCAAGACGTCTGGGACGACATCGGTGGGTGGCGCGCACGCAGAGGGGCCCGCCGCACCTGCGGTGCGACGGGCCCCTGCGGTCGGGTCCCTCAGCGGGCGAGGAAGTCCAGCAGCGCCCGGTTGAACTGCTCGGGGTGGGAGGCGTTGACGCCGTGCGGGCCGCCCTCGATGACGACCAGCTCGCTGCCGGCGATGGCCTCGTGCGAGCGCCTGCCGCTGACCTCGAGCGGCACGATGGCGTCGCTGTCCCCGTGGATGACCAGGGTCGGCACGGTCACCGCCGCGACGTCGGGGCGGAAGTCGGTCCGGCCGAAGGCGGTGATGCAGTCGAGCGTGCCCTTCGGCGAGGCGAACGCGGCGATCTGCCAGGCGTAGCGGCGCTGCTCCTCGCTCACCGCCGCGCTCGTGAGCAGCCCCGAGCCGCCCGGGGAGAAGAAGTCCTTGGTGAAGCCGTCCAGGAAGGCCAGCCGGTCGGTGCGGACGCCCTGCTGGAACTGCTCGATCGTCGCGTCGTCGAGGCCGCCGTCGGGGTTGTCGGCGCTCTTGTAGAGGTAAGGCGGGACGGCGGCGGCCAGGACGGCGCTCCGGACCCGGGCGGCGCCGTGGCGGGAGAGGTAGCGCACGACCTCGCCGCCGCCCATGGAGAAGCCGACGAGGGTGACGTCGGTCAGGTCCAGCGCGGTGAGCAGCGCGTCGAGGTCGGCGGCGAAGGTGTCGTAGTCGTAACCGGTCCAGGGCTGCGAGGAGGCGCCGAAGCCGCGGCGGTCGTAGGTGACGACCCGGTGGCCGGCCTCGACCAGCGGCCCGACCTGCGCCTCCCACGAGCGGCCGGACAGCGGCCAGCCGTGGATGAGCACGACCGGGCGGCCCGTGCCGTGGTCCTCGTAGTACAGCTCGACGGGCTGGCCGTTCTCGGTGCCGACGGTCAGTCGGGGCATGGGGTCTCCCTCGTCTCGGGTGCTCGTCTCAGGTGTGTGATCACCGGCGCCCTACCCGGTGGCACGCGATCGAACGCATCGAGACGCCCGTCACGCCGGTGACCGCGCCGAGACCGCCGTCCTATCCTGCGAGGGATGGATGCCGTGTCGCCGTGACGCGGCGGTACCGATCCCGCGGTCGCCAGTGGCGGCGACCGGCACTGGAGGCAGCATGTCCCGCTCGGTCATCGTCGGCGGCGCCCGGACCCCCATGGGCCGGCTCCTCGGCTCCCTCAAGGACTTCTCCGCGGTCGACCTCGGTGGCATCGCCATCAAGGCCGCGCTCGAGCGCGCCGGCATCTCCGGAGACCAGGTCGACTACGTGATCATGGGTCAGGTCATCCAGGCCGGCGCCGGGCAGAACCCCGCCCGGCCCGCGGCCGTGGCCGGCGGGATCCCGATGTCGGTGCCCTCGTTCACGCTCAACAAGGTCTGCCTGTCGGGCATCGACGCGATCGCCCTGGCCGACCAGCTCATCCGCGCCGGCGAGTTCGACGTCGTGGTCGCCGGCGGCATGGAGTCGATGAGCCAGGCCCCGCACCTGCTGCCCAGCTCCCGGACCGGCACCAAGTACGGCGACGCCACGCTGGTCGACTCCATGGCCCACGACGGGCTGTCGGACACCTTCGACCAGGTCGCCATGGGCGCGCTGACCGAGCAGGCCAACGCGGAGTACCAGCTGACCCGCGAGGAGCAGGACGCCTTCGCCGCGGAGAGCCACCAGAGGGCCGCCCGCGCGGCCAAGAACGGGGTCTTCGACGAGGAGGTCACCCCCGTCCTCATCCCGCAGCGCAAGGGCGACCCCATCGAGTTCCGCGAGGACGAGGGCGTCCGCCCCGACACCACCGTCGAGACGCTGGCCAAGCTCAAGCCGGCGTTCGCCCCGGACGGCACGATCACCGCCGGCACCGCCTCGCAGATCTCCGACGGCGCGTGCGCGGTCGTGGTCATGTCGGCCGAGAAGGCCGCCGAGCTGGGCCTGACCCCGATCGCCGAGATCGGCGCCCACGGCGTCGTCGCCGGTCCGGACGCCACCCTGCAGAGCCAGCCGTCGCGGGCCATCCAGAAGGCCTGCGCCCGGGAGGGCATCGACCCGGCCGCCCTCGACCTCGTCGAGCTCAACGAGGCCTTCGCCGCCGTCGCGATCGTCTCCACCCGCGAGCTCGGCATCGACCCGGAGAAGGTCAACCCCAACGGCGGCGCCATCGCCCTCGGCCACCCGATCGGCATGAGCGGCGCGCGCATCGTGCTCGACCTGGTGCTGGAGCTGCGCCGCCGCGGCGGCGGCGTCGGTGCCGCCGCGCTGTGCGGCGGCGGCGGCCAGGGTGACGCGCTGGTCCTGCACGTGCCCGCGACGGCGTGACCTCCGACGGCCTCGCCGTCCGCACCGGCGCCCCCGCCGCCCCGCCCGGGCGCCGGGGGCGCCGGCACGTCGACGTCCCCGACCTCGTCACCCGGGCCCGCGCCGGCGAGCCCCGCGCGGTGGCCCGGCTGATCTCGCTGGTCGAGGACGCCAGTCCGGTGCTCCGCGAGGTCGCCGCGGCGCTGGCCCCGCACACCGGGCACGCCCAGGTGCTCGGCCTCACCGGCTCGCCCGGGGTGGGCAAGTCGACGACGACGACCGCGCTGGTCCGGGCGCTGCGGCGCGGGGGCCGGCGCGTCGGGGTGCTCGCCGTCGACCCGTCCTCGCCCTTCTCCGGCGGAGCGCTGCTCGGCGACCGCGTCCGGATGCAGGAGCACGCCGGCGACCGCGGCGTCTACATCCGCTCCATGGCCTCCCGCGGCCACCTCGGCGGGCTGGCCTGGGCCACCCCGCAGGCGGTGCGGGTGCTCGACGCCGCCGGCTGCGACGTCGTGCTGGTCGAGACGGTCGGGGTCGGCCAGTCGGAGCTGGAGATCGCCTCACTGGCCGACACCACGCTGGTGCTCGTGGCCCCCGGGATGGGCGACGGCATCCAGGCGGCCAAGGCCGGGATCCTCGAGGTGGCCGACGTCCTCGTCGTCAACAAGGCCGACCGCGACGGCGCGGACCAGACGGTGCACGACCTGCGGTACGCGCAGTCACTCGGCGGCCGGCACACCGGGCCGGGTGCGTGGCGGCCCCCGATCTGCCGGACCGTGGCCGCCCGCGAGGAGGGCGTCGACCGGGTGCTCGAGCAGGTCGAGGCGCACCGGCGCTGGCTGGAGGGGTCCGGCGAGGGGGCGCGCCGCCGTGCCGAGCGGGCCGCCCGGGAGATCGAGGCCATCGCGCTGGCCGGGCTGCGCGAGCGGATGGGCGAGGTGCGCGGATCGGCGGCGCTGGCCGCGCTGGCCGACGCGGTGGTGGCGGGGGAGACCGACCCCTACCGCGCGGCCGACCGGCTCCTCGGGCAGCTCTGACCCGTCCCGGGGAGACTGGCCCGATGAACGGACTGTGTCCATGAACGGCGAGCCGGACGCCGTCGTCGTCGGATCCGGGCCGAACGGCCTGGCCGCCGCCCTGCGACTGGCCGCCGCCGGCCTGCGCGTGCAGGTGGTCGAGGCGGCCGCGAAGCCCGGCGGGGGGATGCGCACCGAGGAGCTCGTGCGGCCGGGGTACCGGCACGACGTCTGCTCGATCGTGCAGCCGATGGCCGCCGCGGCGCCGTTCTTCCGCGAGTTCGACCTGCCCAGCCGGGGGGTCCGCCTCGTGCAGCCGGAGGTCAACTTCGCGCACCCCCTCGACGGCGGCGGCGCCTCGGTCGCGTACCACTCGCTGGAGGAGACCGCGGCCGCCCTCGGGCCGGACGGGCCGGCCTACCGGCGGCTGTTCGAGCCGCTCGTCGAGCACGGCCAGGACGTCGTCGACTTCTTCCTGACCAGCCGGCTGCGGCGGCTGCCCACCCACAGCGTGCCGCAGATCGCGCACTTCGGGCTCCACGGGCTGCCCAACGTGCGCTGGCTGGCGCACCGGTACTTCGAGACCGAGGGGGCCCGCGCGCTGCTCGGCGGAGCGGCCGCGCACGGGATGCTCGACCTGACCCGGCCGCTCACCTCCGCGCTCGGGATGCTGCTCACGATGCTCGGGCACCACGCCGGCTGGCCGCTGGTCGAGGGCGGGTCGCAGAACCTCGCCGACGCGATGGTGACCGCCCTGGAGCAGCAGGGCGGTGAGGTGGAGACCGGCCACCTGGTCACCGACCTGCGCGAGTTCGACGGCGTGCCGGCCGTGCTGCTCGACACCACACCCGAGGCCTTCGTGTCGATGGCCGGTGACCGGGTGCACGAGGGCTACCGCCGCTGGGTGGACCGCTACGACCACGGCGCCGGCGTCTTCAAGATCGACTGGATCCTGTCCGAGCCGGTGCCCTGGACCAACCCCGAGGTGCGGCGGGCCGGGACCATCCACGTCGCCGGCACCCTCGAGGAGACGATCGACGGCGAGCGGGCCCCCAACCACCGGCGGATCACCGACCGTCCCTACGTGCTCGCCGTCCAGCCGACCGTGCCGGACCCGACGCGCGCTCCCGAGGGCGGCCACGTCTTCTGGGCCTACGTGCACGTGCCCAACGGCTCCGACGTCGACATGACCGCGGCGATCGAGGACCAGATCGAGCGCTTCGCCCCCGGGTTCAAGGACACGGTCGTCGAGCGGGCCACGAAGAACGCCGTCCAGATGGAGGCCTGGAACCCGATGTACCTGGGCGGGGACATCTCCAACGGCCAGGCGACCCTGCGGCAGATGCTCGCCCGGCCGGTCCCGCGCTGGAACACCTACAAGACCCCCGTGCCGGGCGTCTACCTGGCCTCGTCGGCGACGCCGCCCGGGCCGGCCGTGCACGGCGCCTGCGGCGACAACGCCGCGCAGGTGGCGCTGCGCGAGGTGTTCGGCGTCCGCGACGTCCCGCCCCTGCGCCCGGCCGCCTGAGCGCCCTGCCCGTCCCGCTCGCGTCGGCCGCTCGATCGCCGGTCGTCGACCTGTGGCGGGCTCAGGGGCGCCGAGAGCGCCGCAGATCGACGACGGGCGCTCACCCGGCGAGTGCTGCAGCGATGCGGGCGACGACCAGCTCGGGCTCGCGCAGATCCCCGGCGGTCACGAAGACCACCCGCCACCCCACCGCGGTGAGGCGGTTGAGTCGGGCCCGGTCGGGAGCGACCTGCCGCGGTCGTCCGTGCCACCGACCCTCGTACTCCACCGCCACTCGCTGCTCGGGCCAGGCGAAGTCCACCCGGGCGATCTCCCGGCCAGTGGCGTCCCGCACGCGGTGCTGGGCCTCCGGTCGCGGCAGGCGGGATGAGTGGAGCAGCAGGCGCAGCCGTGTCTCCTGCGGGGACTCCGCGAGGCCGTCGGCCAGTGCCACCACCTGCCGCGCGCGCCGGCAGCCGGGTCCGGTGGCGGTCGCCGCGGCTGCCCGGACGACGTCCATGCGGGTGGCTCTGGCCACCACGAGCGCGTCGACGAGCCCGACCGCCTCAGCGAGCGGGGTGACGGCCCGACCGAGGTCCACCGCGGTCGTCTCCGGGGTCGTGACCGGCAGGCCACGTCGGACGGCGACCGTGTCGGGGTCGAGCGCCCACCGCCGGACGCGCACACCGGGGACCGTGCACGCGGACGACCCGGGCGGGACGGTCAGCTCGACGTCGTCGGTGGCGCCCGAGGCGGTGACGCCCCACAGGACCGCGGCGCTGCGGCCGGAGACGACCGCCCGCGGGAGCAGCAGGCGGACGGCAGCCATGGTCCGCACCTCGTGCGTCACGGTGACCGTCGAGCACGCGTAGACGTCCCGGAAGAGGCGTTGCCAGGCGGGGCCGCGGAGCTGACCGCGAGTCAGGCGACCGGCAGCGACCTGATCCGAGCCGCGGAACACGCGACCGCGGAGGACGTCGGGGCGGACGGGGTGGACGGGCACCGCAGGAGGATGACCGAGTGGGCCGGCCGGGCGCCCGCGTCGTCCACAGCCGGCACCCGTCGTCGACCTGCGGTGCTCCCGGCAGCGTCGAGGGCGCCGCAGGTCGACGAGCGGCGCTCGGGGTGGGGGTGACCGCAGGAGGCGGGCACTCGGCGGGCGGGCAGGTAGCGTCGGCGGCATGGTCCGGGCGCTGGGGCTGCCGTTCGACCCGATCGAGCGCGCTGGGGAGACCTGGGAGCAGCGCTTCGGGCCGGCCGCGGCGATGCGCGCGGCGACGTCGGTCTTCCGGGTCCAGCAGATCCTGCTCGCCCGCTTCGACGAGGTGCTGCGGCCGCACGGGCTGACCTTCGCCCGGTACGAGGTCCTGGTGCTGCTCACCTTCAGCCGCACCGGTCAGCTGCCGCTCAAGGTCATCGGCAGCCGGCTGATGGTGCACCCGACCAGCGTCACCAACGCCATCGACCGGCTGGTCGCGGCCGGCTTCGTCGACCGCCGGCCCAACCCCGCCGACGGTCGCGGTGTGCTGGCCGGCATCAGCGAGCGCGGCCGCGCGGTGGTCGAGGTGGCCACCGGCGAGCTCACCGCGCTCGACTTCGGCCTCGGCGACCTGCCCGAGGCCGAGCTCGACATGCTGTTCCGGGTGCTGCGGCGGGTCCGGCTGGGGGCCGGGGACGTCGCGGAGGGCGCCGTCGAGGGAGGCTGAGCGGCCGGCGGCGCCGCGCCGTCCGCCGGTGGGATCATGGGGGCATGCAGCCCACCCGTCCCGGACGCCCCGACCCGCGCGCGCAGGCCCAGCAGGCACAGCTGGCCGCCTCCCTGGCCGGTGCGGTCGACCTCGCCGCCGTCAAGGCGCGCTCCGAGGCCGCCGCACGGGCCCAGGCCGCGCCGCCGCCGAGCGCCGCGGCCCCCGCGGGCGCCCCCGGCGCGGCGGTCGTGGACGTCACCGAGGCCACCTTCCAGACCGAGGTCCTCGACCGCTCCTTCCAGGTGCCCGTGGTCCTGGACCTCTGGGCCGAGTGGTGCGGGCCGTGCAAGCAGCTGTCCCCGGTGCTCGAGCGCCTCGCCGCCGAGGGCGGCGGCTCCTGGGTGCTGGCCAAGGTCGACGTCGACGCCAACCCGGCCCTCGCCCAGGGCCTGCGCGTCCAGGGGATCCCGGCGGTCAAGGCCGTCTGGCAGGGCCAGCTGGTCGCCGAGTTCACCGGTGCCATCCCCGAGGACCAGGCCCGCCAGTTCGTCACCGAGCTGGTCCGGGCCACCACCGGCGGCGCGGTGCCCGCTGCCGCCGACGGCGAGGACGACGGCCTCGACGACCCCCGCCTGGACGCCGCCGAGGCCGCTCTGGAGAGCGGTGACCTGGAGGCCGCCGAGGCCGCCTACGCGTCGATCCTCGAGACCGAGCCCGACCACCCCGTCGCCGGCCTGGCGCTGCGCCAGGTGCAGCTCTTCCGCCGCGCCGACGCCGCCGGCCCCGACGCGCTGGCCCGCGCCGACGCCGCACCCGACGACGTCGAGGCGCAGACCCGGGCCGCGGACTTCCTGCTCGGCACCGGCGACGTCGAGGGCGCCTTCACCCGCCTGGTCGACCTCGTCCGGCGCACCGCGGGCGAGGACCGCGACCGGGCCCGCCAGCACCTGGTCGAGCTGTTCGGGGTGGTCGGCGACGCCGACCCGCGCGTCGCCGCCGCCCGCCGCCAGCTCATGGCCGCCCTCTACTGAAAGGACCCCCTCGCCCCCCACGCCTCGCTCCGCTCGGCGCGGGCCCCTGCAGGGAGGCCTACACCCCCACGTCGCAGGGGCCGGCGCCCTGGAGGAACCCGGCGCGGAAGACGTCGACGAGCTGGAACCCGGTCAGCTCGGTGTCGGCCAGCACGTCGGGGTCGTTGCCGTACTCCAGCAGGAACTGCACGCTCTCGTCGAGGTCGCCCGGGGAGATGCGCACCGACAGCTGCTGGCGGTAGACCTGCGCGGAGTACCAGCCGGTCAGGCAGACCGCCGACCGCAGGGCGGCGGTGTCGTCGGTGGACCGGCCCAGCTGGTCGCGGGCCGACAGCGCGTAGGGCAGGGACACGGCGGTGACCAGCGCGAAGTCACCCAGCTCGTAGGCGTCCCGGGCGAAGCCGGAGTCGTAGGCGACCAGCCCGGCGTCCCCGTCGCCGCCGTCCGCGCAGTAGACCAGCGCGACGTCCTCCGTGGCGCAGCCCGGCGGGTTGCGCGAGAACGTCTCCAGCGACGGGGGCTGGAAGGTCCCGTCCAGGACCTCGGTGAAGGCGCGGGTCCAGAACTCCGGCAGGGAGTCCTCGATGAGGCCCTGTGTCTCGTCGAGGGGTGCGTTGCCCCCGGTGGCGAAGTCGGCGTCGCTCGTGAACTCGCCCTGGGTGAACAGGCGGTCCGCTCCGAACCGGTCGCGGCAGGCCTCGGTGCCGTCGTCGAAGCCCTCCTGGAAGGCCGAGACGCGGTCGAAGTAGGAGCCGTGCGCCTGCTGCTCGCCGCTGCCGGTGCCGACCGGGTCGCGCAGCAGGAAGTAGCCGCGCAGCAGCTGGTCGAGGTCGGCCGTGTCGATCCGCGCGTACTCGCCGTTGCCGTCGGCGACCCAGGCCGTCCACGCGCCGGCCAAGCAGTCGGCCTGCGTCTCGGTGGCGATCGAGGTCTGCGGGTACCCGACCCGGGCCTGCACCGCGTGGCCGAACTCGTGGGCCATCACCAGCTGGGGCAGCACCTCGCCGTAGCGGGAGGCGAGCTCGGCGAGGAAGGCGCGGTCGTAGCTGATCGAGTCGGAGTTGGGCACGCCCTGCGCCGAGCAGTAGAAGGCGTTGTTCTCCAGGTCGAGCGGATTGGTGCCGCAGCCGATGCCGTCGGGGTAGGTCGACGGGTCGACGTCGTTCGGGTCGACGCTGTAGTACCCGCCGGTCAGCGGCGGGAAGGGCTGGCCGTAGACGTCGGGGAACTGCTGGGACCAGAAGGTCTGCAGGTCGGCCAGGGCGTTGCGGGCGAGATCGTCGATCGGGCCGTCGGTCGCGCCCTCGACCGGCACTGTGCCGTCGCCGACGGACTCCTGCGGCGACATCTGCGAGCTCGGCCGGCCGACGACGACGTACGAGCACCCCGACGTCAGCAGGGCGCCCAGCACGAGCAGCACGAGCAGGCCCCGGGAGCGCGTGGTCAGGTCCATCGAGGGCCTCCTACCCGGGGACGGCGCCGGCGAACGCCCAGCGTGCGGCGGCATCCGGCCGGCGTCCGGCCGGCGTCCGTGCCGGTCCGGACGCCGGCCGCACCCGTGGCCCGGGCGGTCAGCCCTCGTGCAGCAGCCAGACGGTGCCCAGGGGAGGAGCCGAGAGGGTGGCCGAGTACGGCTGGCCGTGCCACGGCTCCTCGACGGCGTCGACACCGCCGTAGTTGCCGACGCCGGACCCGCCGTAGCCCTCGGCGTCGGTGTTGAGCACCTCGCGCCACCGTCCGCCGCGGGGCAGGCCGATCCGGTAGCCGTGGTGCGGGGAGCCCGAGAAGTTGCAGACGACGGCCAGCGTCTGGCCCGGCGTCTGCCCGCCGTCGGTGGCCGGGGCCTCCCCGGCGCCGGACTCCGCCGACTGGGTCGGGGTGGGCACGTCGACGACCTTCGGGCGCCCGAAGCGCAGGAAGGTGATGACGTTGCCCGAGGCGTCGTTGGCGTCGATCCACTGGAAGCCGGCCGGGTCGACGTCGAGCGACCACAGCGCCTCGGTCTCCCGGTAGCGGGCGTTGAGGTCGGTGACCAGCTGCAGCACGCCGCGGTGGGCCGGGTCGTCGAGGTGCCACCAGTCCAGCGAGCGGCTCTCGGCCCACTCGGAGTCCTGCGCGAACTCCGAGCCCATGAACAGCAGCTGCTTGCCGGGGTGGGCCCACATGTAGGCGAGGTAGCCGCGCACGTTGGCCAGCTGCTGCCACCGGTCGCCGGGCATCTTCCGCAGCAGCGAGCCCTTGCCGTAGACGACCTCGTCGTGGCTGATCGGCAGCACGTAGTTCTCAGAGTAGGCGTACATCATCGAGAACGTCAGCTGGTTGTGGTGGTAGCTGCGGTGGACCGGCTGGCGCTGCACGTAGGACAGCGAGTCGTGCATCCAGCCCATGTTCCACTTGAAGCCGAAGCCCAGGCCGCCGAGGTAGGTGGGCCGGGTGACGCCGGGCCAGGCGGTCGACTCCTCGGCGATGGTCACCACGCCCGGCACCTCGCGGTAGACCGTCGCGTTGACCTCTTGCAGGAACGACACCGCCTCGAGGTTCTCCCGGCCGCCGTACTCGTTGGGCACCCACTCGCCGTCCTCGCGCGAGTAGTCGAGGTAGAGCATCGAGGCGACGGCGTCGACCCGCAGCCCGTCGACGTGGAACTCCTGGCACCAGAACAGCGCGTTCGCGACCAGGAAGTTGCGCACCTCGGTGCGGCCGAAGTTGAACACGAAGGTGCCCCAGTCCGGCTGCTCGCCGCGGCGGGGGTCGGCGTGCTCGTAGAGCGCGGTGCCGTCGAAGCGGCCCAGCGCCCACTCGTCCTTCGGGAAGTGCGCCGGCACCCAGTCGACGATGACGCCGAGACCGGCCTGGTGGGCCCGGTCGACGAGGTACCGGAAGTCGTCGGGGCTGCCGAAGCGCGACGTCGGCGCGTAGTAGCTGGTGACCTGGTAGCCCCACGAGCCACCGAAGGGGTGCTCGGCGACGGGCAGGAACTCCAGGTGGGTGAACCCGGCGGAGACGGCGTAGTCGACGAGCTCCTCGGCCAGCTGCCGGTAGGACAGGCCCTGCCGCCACGAGCCGAGGTGGACCTCGTAGACGCTCATCGGCCGCTCGTGCCAGTTGCCGGCCGCGCGGTCGGCCAGCCACGCGTCGTCGCTCCACTGGTGGGTGGACTCGACGACGACCGACGCGTTGGCCGGGGGGACCTCGGTGGCGAAGGCCATCGGGTCGGCCTTCTCCCGCCAGACGCCGTCGGCGCCGAGCACGTGGTAGCGGTACTTGGTGCCCGCCCGGACGCCGGGGAGGAAGACCTCCCACACCCCGGTGGCGCCCAGCTGGCGCATCGGGTGGGCGCGGGCCTCCCAGTAGTCGAAGTCGCCGGTGACCTTGACGCCCTGGGCGTTGGGCGCCCAGACGGCGAAGGAGACGCCCTCGACGGTGCCGCGCGGGGTGTCGTAGCGCCGCACGTGGGCGCCGAGCACCTGCCAGAGCTGCTCGTGCCGGCCCTCGCCGATCAGGTACTGGTCGAGCTCGCCCAGCGTCGGCATCCACCGGTAGGGGTCGTCGACGACGAAGGTGTCCTGCCCGCCGTCGGCGCCGGGGTAGGTCACCTCGACCCGGTAGTCGCCGGGCTGGTGCGGGAGGGTGGCCTCGAAGACGCCGCCGTCGTGGATCCGCCGGGCCTCGTGGCGGGTGTCGTCCTGGTCGAGGACGGCGACCGAGACCGCGTTCGGGCGCAGCGTGCGCACCACCCAGCCGTCGGCGGCCGGGTGCGCCCCCAGCACGCGGTGCGGGTCGCGCGACCACCCGTCGACGATGGCACGCAGGTCCTCCTCGCCGACGTCGTCGGGGACGGCCTGCCCGGTGACCGGACCGCCGGCCGGTTCCTCGCCGGCGGACCCGGTGACCGCCTCGGGTGCGGGCGTGGTCTCGGTGCCCGGCTCCGGCGACTCCGGGGCCGTGGGTGCGGGCGGCTCCGCGGAGGCGCCGGAGGGCGAGCCCGGCTCGGCGATCGGCGCCGGGGCGACGACCGGTGGCGGGGTGCTGCCGCCCTGCTCGGCGACGATCTCGCCGGTCGGCTCCTCGATCGTGTCGGCGACGGTCCGCTTCGCCGGCGCGCGCCTGCGGGTGGCCGGGGCGCCGTCGCCGGCGGGGGTGGCCTTCTTCGTCGCGCGCTCGGCGGCCTTCTTCGCGGCCGCTGGCTCCGCGCCGCCGTCGGCCGCGCCCGCCGAGGCCGCCGAGGCCGCCGCCTTCTTCGCCGGGGCCTTCTTCGCCGGGGCCTTCTTCGCGGCGGCCTTCTTCGCGGCGGCCTTCTTGGCCGGCGCGCGCTTCTTCGCGGGGCCGGGGTTGATGACCGGCTCGGTCTCGGCTGCCTCTGCCTGCGCCGTCCGCTCCGCGACCACCCGCTGCAGCTCGTCCTTGGTCGCGGGCGCGTCCCCGGGTGTCGAGTCACTCGTCGTCATCGTCGCGTTGCCGTCCTCTGCCTGTTCCTGGGTGCGCTGTCGTCTGCGTGCGTGCTGCGGTGCCGTGCTGTCCGACCGGTCCGGTCACGCCTCGGCGGTGAGCCGTGACAGCGACTGCAGCGGGATCATGAGCCAGTTGGGCCGGTTGCGCGCCTCGTAGACGCACTCGTAGACGGCCTTGTCCGCCTCGAAGGCCCGCAGGAGGGGGGAGTCCCCGCACGGGTTCATGCCGCTGGCCGCCGAGTAGCCGGTGCAGAAGGCGCCGCGGTTGCGCACTGCCCACTCCTGCGCCCGGTATGCGCGCTGGGCGTCCTCGGGCTGCTCGACGAGCATGTGGCGTGCGGCGTAGTCGAAGCTGCGCAGCATGCCCGCGACGTCGCGCATCGGGCTGTCGAGCTGGCGCCGCTCGGCCAGCGGCCGCGCCGGCTCGCCCTCGAAGTCGAGCACCACCCAGCCGGTCGCCGTCCGCAGCACCTGGCCGAGGTGGAGGTCACCGTGCACCCGCTGGCGCACGACGGACTCCGGGCTGTCGGCCACCGCGGCGTAGACCGCGCGCAGGCCGGCGAGGTGCTCCTCCAGCTGGGGGACGACCGACAGCGCCTGTTCCAGCCGCGCGGTCATGGCCTGGCCGGTGGCCGAGAACCACTCCCGGTCGGCCGGCTCGGTGGGCAGCACCTGCGCGAGGTCGGCGTGCACGGCCGCGGTCGCCGCGCCGAGCCGCTCGCTGTCGGCGGCGAAGTCGCCGCCGACCTCGTCGGCGTGCAGGTCGCCCTCGGCGTAGAGGTCGCGGACGCTGGCCGTGGCCAGCCGCCACCCGTCGCTGGCGTTGGGGACGAACGTCTGCAGCATCGCGGCCGTCGCCGGCTCCGTGCCCGGGTCGGGGTCGTCGATCTCGATGTGGCCGAGCAGCGGCGCGATGTGCTTGTTGTCCGTGCGGCGCAGCGCGTCGTGGATCTCGACGTCGGGGTTGAGCCCGGGCTCCAGCCGGCGGAACAGCTTGAGGATCGCGTCCTGGCCGTAGACCAGCGAGGTGTTGCTCTGCTCGGTGGACACGACGTCGCCGGGCACGCCCTCGGGGATGGCCTCGACGCCGGCCGGGTGGAAGTGCATCGGCCCGACCGTCGAGGCGGCCACGAGGTGGGTCAGCCAGGGCGTCGTCGCGTCGCGGTCGCGCAGGGCGTCGTAGGCGTAGTTCTCCCGGTCGGCACCCGGGACGGCGCCGATGAAGGCCGCGCTCAGCTCCTCCTCCGGGTGCGCCCGCCACGACAGCGGGACCAGGTAGGTCTCGGTCGCGCCGTCGGTGTAGGTGACCCGGACCCGGTGCACCGAGAGCACCGGGTCGGTCTTGGAGAGCAGGAAGCCCTCCTCGGCGACGTCGGCCCACTCGCGGCCCTTGCCGCCGAACCACCGCTGGTGCGGCATCCAGTCGCGCAGCAGCTCGGTCAGGGCCGTGTGGGGGGCGGAGCTCATCGGGGTCCTCCGGTGCTGGGCGGGACGTCGTCGCCGGTGCGCGTGTCGCTGCCGCCGGGGATCTCCTCGGCGGCGGCGACCACGCCCGCGGCCAGCAGCGAGTCGGCGACGGGACTGGTCTGCTCGGCCGGCTCCTCCACCACCGGCTCGGCCGCCTCCTCCGGCGGCCTGGCCAGCTCGAACCAGTAGAAGCCGTGGCCGGCGAGGGTGAGCATGTAGGGCAGGACGCCGATCTGCGGGAACTCGACCCGGCCGGTGAGCTCGATCGGCGTGTGGCCCTCGAAGCGGCGCAGGTCGAGCTCCACCGGCTGCGGGAACCGGGAGAGGTTGTTGACGCAGAGCACCACGTCGTCGCCGAACTCGCGGACGAACGACAGCACCGTGGGGTTGCGCGAGCCGATCTCCTCGTAGGTGCCGCGGCCGAAGGTGGGGTGCTCCTTGCGGACGGCGATCATCCGGCGGATCCACTGCAGCATCGAGTTGCTGTTGCGCAGCTGCGCCTCGACGTTCGTGGTCTGGTAGCCGTACACCGGGTCCTGGTTGAGCGGCAGGTACATCCGCTGCGGGTCGGCGGTGGAGAAGCCGCCGTTGCGGTCCGGCGTCCACTGCATGGGCGTGCGGACGCCGTCGCGGTCACCGAGCCAGATGTTGTCGCCCATGCCGATCTCGTCGCCGTAGTAGAGGACCGGCGAGCCGGGCAGGCTCAGCAGCAGCGCGTTGAACAGCTCGAGGGTGTTGAGGTCGTTGTCCAGCAGCGGCGCCAGCCGGCGGCGGATGCCGATGTTGGCCTTCATGCGGGGGTCCTTGGCGTACTCCGCCCACATGTAGTCGCGCTCCTCGTCGGTGACCATCTCCAGGGTCAGCTCGTCGTGGTTGCGCAGGAAGATGCCCCACTGGCAGTTGTCCGGGATGTCCGGCGTCTGCGCCATGATCTCCGAGATCGGGAACCGCTGCTCCCGGCGGGCGGCCATGAACAGGCGCGGCATCACCGGGAAGTGGAAGGCCATCTGGCACTCGTCGCCGTCCTCGCCGAAGTACTCGACGACGTCGCCCGGCCACTGGTTGGCCTCGCACAGCAGCACCCGGTCGGGGTAGTCGACGTCGACCACCTTGCGGACGTGCTTGAGGAACTCGTGGGTCTTGGGCAGGTTCTCGCCGTTGGTCCCCTCCTCCTCGAACAGGTAGGGGACCGCGTCGAGGCGGAAGCCGTCGATGCCCAGGTCCAGCCAGAACCGGAGGGCGTCGATGATCGCCTCCTGCACCGCCGGGTTCTCGAAGTTCAGGTCGGGCTGGTGGGCGAAGAACCGGTGCCAGAAGTACTGCTTGCGCACCGGGTCGAACGTCCAGTTCGAGCTCTCGGTGTCGACGAAGATGATCCGCGCGTCGGCGTAGCCGGTGTCGTCGTCGGCCCACACGTAGAAGTCGCCGTAGGGGCCCTCGGGGTCGCTGCGGCTGGCCTGGAACCACGGGTGCTGGTCGGAGGTGTGGTTCATGACGAAGTCGATGATCAGCCGCATGCCGCGGCTGTGGGCCTCGCCGATGAGGTCCTTGAAGTCCTCGATGTCGCCGAACTCCGGCAGCACGGCGGTGTAGTCGCTGACGTCGTAGCCGCCGTCGCGCAGCGGGGAGGCGAAGAAGGGCGGCAGCCAGAGGCAGTCCACGCCGAGCCACTGCAGGTAGTCGAGCTTGTCGATCATGCCGCGGAGGTCGCCGATGCCGTCGGCGTTGCTGTCGGCGAAGCCGCGGACGAGCACCTCGTAGAAGACGGCGCGCTTGTACCAGAGGGGGTCGGTGCCCCGCGCGGGGAGCGCGGAGCCCGTGTCGGCGGAGTCGGGCACGGGGAGCGTCATCGGTGCTGGGAGCCCTCGGGTCGGGGAGCGGCTGGTGGAGGAGGGGGAGGGGAGTGGAGGGGAGGTCGTGGCGGTCAGCGGGCCGTCGGCGGCCAGGTGACCTGCCGCGGGAGCCCGACGGAGAACACGTGCGCCGGCTCCCGGTAGGGGTCGAGCTCGACGTAGTTGAACTGCCCCCAGTCGTACCGGGCGCCGGTGATCTCGTCGGTGACGCCGAACCGCTCGTGCCAGTCCAGACCCAGCACCGGCAGGTCCAGCGCCGTCGTCCCGATCTGCCGGTTGTGGCTGTCGAGGGCGACGACGACGAGGACGGCGTCCTGCGAGCCCGGGTCGGTCTTGGAGAAGCACAGCAGGTTCGGGTTGTCGACCGGGTGGAAGTGCAGCGTCCGGAGCTGCTGCAGCGCCGGGTGCTGGCGGCGGATCTCGTTGAGCCGCCGCAGGTAGGGCGCCAGGGTCCGCCCGGAGGCCTCGGCGCCGGCCCAGTCGCGCGGGCGCAGCCGGTACTTCTCGCTGTCGAGGTACTCCTCGCTGCCCGGGCGCACGGCCACGTGCTCGTAGAGCTCGAACCCGGAGTAGACGCCCCACGTGGGGCTCATCATCGACGCGAGCACCGCCCGGATCTTGAACATCGGCGGGCCCCCGTACTGCAGGCTCTCGTGCAGGATGTCCGGGGTGTTCACGAAGAAGTTCGGCCGCATGTAGTGCGCGTTGGCGGCCAGCTCGCGGCCGTAGTCCTCGATCTCACCGCGCGCGGTCCGCCAGGTGAAGTACGTGTAGGACTGCGTGAACCCCAGCCGCGCGAGCTGGTGCATCATCGCCGGCCGGGTGAAGGCCTCGGCGAGGAAGAGCACGTCCGGGTCGGTCTCCTTGACCTTCCAGATCAGCCAGTGCCAGAAGTCCAGCGGCTTGGTGTGCGGGTTGTCGACGCGGAAGATCCGCACCCCGGCGTCCATCCAGACGCGCACCACCCGCAGCACCTCGGCGTAGAGGCCCTCGGGGTCGTTGTCGAAGTTGATCGGGTAGATGTCCTGGTACTTCTTCGGCGGGTTCTCCGCGTAGGCGATCGTCCCGTCGGGCTTGGTGGTGAACCACTCCGGGTGCTCCTCGACCCACGGGTGGTCCGGCGCGGCCTGCAGCGCGAGGTCCAGCGCCACCTCCATGCCGTGCTCGCGGGTGCGGGCGACGAAGGCGCGGAAGTCCTCCATGGTGCCCAGCTGCGGGTGGACGGCGTCGTGGCCGCCCTCGCCGCTGCCGATGGCCCACGGCGAGCCGACGTCGTCCGGCCCGATCTCGTGGGGGTTGCCGCCCGGGTAGACCGCCGTGTTCGGGCCCTTGCGGTTGACCTTCCCGATCGGGTGGACCGGCGGCAGGTACACGACGTCGAAGCCCATGTCAGCGACGGCGGGCAGCCGGTCGGCCGCCGTGGCGAACGTCCCGTGCGTCGGGGTGCCGCCGACGACCGCCCCCTCGGAGCGGGGGAAGAACTCGTACCAGGAGCCGTAGAGCGCGCGTGGGCGGTCGACCCACACCTCGTGGTCCGGCGAGGGCGTGACCAGCTCGCGGACCGGGTGCTCGTCGAGGTAGCGCTGCACGCCGGCGGCCAGCGCCGGGGCGACCCGGTCGTGCAGGCCGCGGTCGTCGTCGCGCAGGGCGGCGGCGGCGTCGGTGAGCCGGGTGCGCCACTCGCCGTCGGCGTCGGCGGCCACCCGCTCCAGCAGCCGGGCGCCCTCCTCGAGGTCGTTGGCCAGCTCGGCCGGCCCCTGACCGGCCTCGATCTTCACCTCCACGGCGTGGTGCCAGGTGGCCAGCGGGTCGCTCCACGCCTCGACCCGGAAGGTCCAGCGGCCCTCCCGGTCGGGGACGACGGAGGTGATCCACCGGTCGGGCTGGTCGCCGTAGCGCCGCATCCGGTTGAGCGGGGCGCGCGTCCCGTCCGGGGCGGTCCAGACGACGTCGGCCGCGACGGCGTCGTGACCCTCGCGGAACACGGTGGCGGTGACCGGCAGGTGCTCGCCGACCACGGCGCGGGCCGAGAAGGACCCACAGGACACGACGGGGGCGACATCGGTGATACCGAGACGGAGGTCGGTGCGGCGAGTCATCCCGGCCACGCTATCGACGGGGCGTCGGGTGAGCACATCGGCCACCGACGGCTGGCGTTCGTGCTGCCGGACCGGCGGGACGGAGGGGTGGCCGGGACGTCTGCTCGCCATGGCTCATCCTGGCGCGTCGGCCGGTGAACCGCCCGGCCGGTCCCGTCTTCTGCCGCTGACTAGTCTCTCCGCGTGCGAGCACTGCGTCGGTTCACCGTCCGGGCGGCCCTCCCCGAGGCCCTCACGCCCCTCTCCCAGCTGGTGATGAACCTCCGCTGGTCGTGGCACGCCGAGACCCGCGACCTCTTCGAGGCGCTGGACCCCGAGCTGTGGCAGACCTGCGGCAACGACCCGGTCACGGTCCTCGGGGAGGTGTCGGCCGAGCGGCTGGCCACCCTCTCGCGCGACCGGCGGTTCCTGCGCCACTTGCAGGACGTCGTCGACGACCTGGAGGACTACCTGTCCTCCGAGCACTGGTACCAGTCGCTGGGTGCGGACGCGCCGCGCAGCATCGCCTACTTCTCCGCCGAGTTCGGCATCACCGAGGTGCTGCCCCAGTACTCCGGGGGCCTGGGGATCCTCGCCGGCGACCACCTCAAGGCCGCCTCCGACCTGGGCGTGCCGCTGATCGGCGTCGGCCTGCTCTACCGCGCCGGCTACTTCGAGCAGGGCCTGTCGGCCGACGGCTGGCAGCTGGAGCGCTACCCGTCGCTGGACCCGCACGGCCTGCCGGTCAAGCTGCTGCGCCAGCCCGACGGCTCGGCCGTCGTCGTCAGCGTGCCGCTGCCCGAGGGCCGCACCCTGCACGCGCACGTCTGGCGGGCCCAGGTGGGCCGGGTCTCGCTGCTGCTGCTCGACAGCGACATCGAGGAGAACACCCCCGCCGAGCGCAGCGTCACCGACCGGCTCTACGGCGGCGACGAGGACCACCGGCTGCGCCAGGAGATGCTGCTGGGCATCGGCGGGGTCCGCGCGCTGCGGGCCTACTGCCAGCTCACCGGCACCCCGCAGCCGGAGGTGTTCCACGCCAACGAGGGCCACGCCGGCTTCCAGGGCGTGGAGCGGATCCGCGAGCTCACCGAGTCCCACGGGCTGTCCTTCGCCGAGGCGCTGCAGGCCGTCCGCGCCGGCACGGTGTTCACCACCCACACGCCGGTGCCCGCGGGCATCGACCGCTTCCCGCGCGCGCTGATCGAGCGCTACTTCGCCGGCTTCGGCGTCCCGCTGGAGCACCTCATCCCGCTCGGCGCCGAGGACGACCCGTCGAAGTTCAACATGGCGCACATGGGCCTGCGCCTCGGGCAGCGGGCCAACGGGGTCAGCCAGCTGCACGGGCACGTCAGCCGGTCGATGTTCAGCGACCTGTGGCCCGGCTTCGACGAGGGCGACGTCCCGATCGGCTCGATCACCAACGGCGTGCACGCGCCGACCTGGACCGCCCGGGAGCTCGTCGAGCTCGGCACGCAGACCTCCCGCGAGGGCGACCCGATCGAGGCCCGCGGTCCGGTGTCCTTCGACGGCGTCGACCGCATCCCCTCCGGCGAGCTGTGGAGCACCCGCCGGATGCTGCGCGGCCGGCTCGTCGACGAGGTGCGCCGCCGGCTGCGGGAGACGGCCCTGTCCCGCGGCGCGGCCGAGGCCGAGGTCGGCTGGACCGACGCCGCGTTCGACCCCGACGTCCTCACCATCGGCTTCGCCCGCCGGGTGCCCTCCTACAAGCGGCTCACCCTCATGCTGCGCGACCCCGAGCGGCTGCGGGCCCTGCTGCTCGACCCCGACCGGCCGGTGCAGCTGGTGATCGCCGGCAAGAGCCACCCGGCCGACGACGGCGGCAAGCAGCTCATCCAGCAGATGGTGAAGTTCGCCGACGACCCCTCCATCCGCCACCGGATCGCGTTCCTGCCCGGCTACGACATCGGCATGGCCCGCTACCTGTACTGGGGCTGCGACGTCTGGCTCAACAACCCGCTGCGTCCGCTGGAGGCCTGCGGGACGTCGGGGATGAAGGCGGCGCTCAACGGCGGCCTCAACCTCTCCATCCGCGACGGGTGGTGGGACGAGTGGTTCGACGGCCAGAACGGCTGGTCCATCCCGACAGCCGACGGCGTGGCCGACCCCGACCGCCGTGACGACGTCGAGGCGCGGGCCATCTACGACCTGCTGAGCACGCAGGTGGTGCCGCGGTTCTACGAGACCGACCGCGACGGCGTGCCCACCCGCTGGGTGGAGATGGTCCGGCACACGCTGCGCGAGACCGGCCCGAGGGTGCTGGCCACCCGGATGGTCCGCGACTACGTGCAGCAGCTCTACCTGCCGGCGGCCGGCTCGTCGCGGACCATGGCCGACGGCGGCTACGGCCCGGCGCGCACCGAGGCGCAGTGGCGGGCGCGGGTGCAGGAGAACTGGACCGGCGTGCGGGTCGCCCACGTCGAGGCGACCGGCGGTGGCGACACCCCGGAGATCGGCTCGACGCTGGCGCTGCGGGCCGAGGTGGAGCTGCCGCACCTGGCCCCGGGCGACGTCGAGGTGCAGGCGGCCTACGGGCGGGTCGACGACGCCGACGGCCTGCACGAGGTGACCACGGTGCCCATGGAGCACGAGCACACCGAGGGCTCCCGGCACTGGTTCACCGCCACCGTGCCGCTGGAGCGCACCGGCGCCTTCGGCTACACCGTGCGGGTGCTGCCGCACTCCGAGCACCTTGCCGACCCCGCCGAGCTGGGGCTCGTCCGCAGCGCCTGAGGAGGACCCGGACGGCAGCACACCCGTCACGCCGGTCGCAGCGCCCTCAGGCGGCCCGGCGACCGGCGTGGCGGTGGCGCCGGACCTGGCGGTTCGCCGAGCGGTCACTAGGCTGGCGCGCATGCCCGACCGCTGTGAAGTCCTGCCCGGAGACGCCGTCGTCGCCCGACGCGGCGGGGGTCTGCTCTGGGTGGACGCTCCCGGCTCACCCGCCCTGGTCGCCGCGCTGCACGCCTGCCTGGGCGTCTCGGGGCCCGGCGCCGACCGCGTCCTGGCGGCCGTCGCCGCCCAGATGTCCCGGCTCGGCGGCTCGGCGTCCTTCGCGCTCGTCCTCGTCGACCCGGCCGAGGGGTCGGGCACCGGCGTCGCGCTGTGGTCGGGCAAGGGCCAGCCGGCCGTCGACGGCGTCCCGGTGTCCGGGCAGCCGGTCGACGGCGGCTGCAGCATCGCCGCCGGCTTCCCGCTCGGCGCCACGCTCTACGTGGGCCCCGGCCAGGCCGCGCCGCAGATGCCGCCGGGCGTCGCCTACGACCTCGCCGAGGGCACCGTCCCCGGCTCCGGCGCGATGCTGCAGCTCGCCGCCGCCGCGCACGTCTCCGCCGCCGTCCCGCCGGCCACCGCCGCGTCGCCGGCGCCGTCGCCGTTCACGGCCGGCTCCGACGCCGGGTTCGCCGGCGCCGCGTCCTACGGCTCCGGCGGCGGCTCGTCGGCGTCCGGTCAGACCCCCCGCGCCACCGACGGCGGCGAGGAGACGGCCTTCTGGAAGCCGGAGTCGGCCTCGGCGCCCGTGCTGCGCTTCGACGACGGCCTGGTCGTGACCGTCGACGAGGACCTCGTCCTCGGCCGTCGTCCCGACAGCCACGAGCTGGTCACCAGCGGCACGGCCCGCCCGGTGCCGATCGCCGACACCCAGAACGTGCTGTCCTCGGCCCACGCGGCCATCCAGCGCACCGGCGGCGAGGTCACCCTCACCGACCTCGGCTCGCTCAACGGCACGCACGTCGCCGGCCCCGAGGCCACCGAGTGGACCCAGCTCGAGCCCGGCGTCGCCCACCCGCTCTCCGACGGCGACCGCCTGCTGCTGGGCTGGACCGTCATCACCTACGAGGACCCGCAGGACTGAACCCAGCAGGACCGAACGTCGACGAGAGCCCCGTCCGCCCGCCGGACGGGGCTCTCGCACGTCCGGGGCCACCGCGGGGGCCGGCGCGCCGTGGTCCGCGCGGATCGCGCGCCGGCGTCCTCCCTCACCGCAGCGCGTCCTCCCTCACGGTGGGCGGTGAGGGAGGACGCGCCACGATCAGGTCCCCTGATCCTGGCGCGACCCCGCGGACGGGCGGCGGAGGACGCGGAGGAGCCAGACCGTCCGCGGCGGCACCACGATCGGGCCGGGGGCGACGACGGCCGGCCGCGGCGGGGCCCCCGTCGGGTACTCGGTGCTGACGACGAACTCGTAGCCGTCCGACCACGGCGGCCCCGGCAGGTCGACCGTCACCGGCTCGGGGCCGGCGTGCAGCTGCACGAGGTAGGAGTCGTCGACGACGGGCCGGCCGCGCTGGTCGCGGTGCCGGATGCCGCGCCCGTCGAGGTACATGCCGATCGTCTGCAGCCGGTTGTCGAACCAGTCGGCGGTGGTCAGCTGCCCGCCGTCGGGGGCGAACCAGGCCAGGTCGCGGGTGCCGTGCGTGCCGGGCAGGGCGGTGCCGGGGATCTCGTGGCCCTCGAAGAAGGCCTCCTGCCGCAGCACGGGGGAGCGGCGGCGCAGGTCCACCAGCCGGCGGACGAAGGCCAGCAGGTCCGCGTCGGCGGCGGCCCAGTCCATCCAGGAGACCTCTCCGTCCTGGCAGTAGGCGTTGTTGTTGCCGCCCTGGGTGCGGCCCAGCTCGTCGCCGGCGGTGAGCATCGGCACGCCGGTCGACAGCAGCAGCGTGGAGAGGTGGTTGCGCACCTGCCGCGCGCGCAGCGCCCGCACGTCGGGGTCGTCGGTGGGGCCCTCCGTGCCGCAGTTCCAGTTGCGGTTGTGGCTCTCGCCGTCCCGGTTGTCCTCGCCGTTGGCCTCGTTGCGCTTGCGCTCGTAGGTGACCAGGTCGGCGAGGGTGAACCCGTCGTGGGCGGTGACGAAGTTGACGCTGGCGAACGGGCGCCGGCCGTCGGAGCGGTAGAGGTCCGAGGAACCGGTGAGCCGGTAGGCGAGGTCGCGGACGCCGACGTGCGCGCCGGACCAGACGTCGCGGACGGTGTCGCGGTACTTGCCGTTCCACTCGGTCCACAGCGGCGGGAAGTTGCCCACCTGGTAGCCGCCCTCGCCGACGTCCCAGGGCTCGGCGATGAGCTTGACCCGGCTGACCACGGGGTCCTGGTGCACGACGTCGAAGAACGCCGAGAGCCGGTCGACGTCGTGGAAGGAGCGGGCCAGCGCGCTGGCCAGGTCGAAGCGGAACCCGTCGACGTGCATCTCGGTGACCCAGTAGCGCAGCGAGTCCATGAGCAGCGCCAGCACCGCCGGCCGGCGGACGTCGAGGGTGTTCCCGCAGCCGGTGTAGTCGGTGTAGCGGGCCGGGTTGCCGCCGGCGAGCCGGTAGTAGCCGCCGTTGTCGATGCCCTTGAGCGACAGCGTCGGGCCGCTGTGGTCGCCCTCGGCGGTGTGGTTGTAGACGACGTCGAGGACCACCTCGATGCCCGCGGCGTGCAGCGCCTTGACCATCGCCTTGAACTCCGTCACCTGCGCGCCGCCGGACCCGGCCGAGCTGTAGGCGGCGTGCGGGGCGAAGTACCCGAGGGTGTTGTAGCCCCAGTAGTTGGTCAGCCCGCGGCGCAGCAGGTGCGGCTCGCTGACGAAGTGGTGCACCGGCAGCAGCTCGACGGCGGTCACCCCGAGGGACCGCAGGTGCTCGACGAACGCCGGGTGGGCCAGCCCCGCGTAGGTGCCGCGCAGCGCCGGCGGGACGTCGGGGTGGCGCATGGTCGCGCCCTTGACGTGCACCTCGTAGATGACGGTGTCCGACCACGGGGTGCCCGGCCGCCGGTCGCCGTCCCACGGGAAGGAGTCGTGGACGACGACGCCGCGCGGGACGTGCGGCGCGGAGTCGCGCGGGTCGGGGGCGCCGGTGTCACCGCCCTCGAACGGGAAGCCGAACAGCGCCGGGTCCAGGGTCAGCTCGCCGTCGACGGCCCGGGCGTAGGGGTCCAGCAGCAGCTTGGCCGGGTTGAAGCGGGCGCCGGCGCCGGGGTCGTAGGGGCCGTGCACCCGGTAGCCGTAGCGCTGGCCGGGTCCGATCCCGGGCATCCGGCCGTGCCAGACCTGGTGGGTGGTCTCCCGCAGCCGGTGCCGGTGCTCGGTGCCGTCGGCGTCGAAGAGGCACAGGTCGACGGCGGTGGCCCCGGCCGACCACAGCGCGAAGTTGGTGCCGGTGCCGTCCCAGTGCGCACCGAGGGGCGCGGGGGAGCCCGGCCACACCTCTGCGGCGTCGGGTCGGTCCTCGGGAGTCGTCCTCACCCGGCGATCCTGCCCGGTCCGCCTGTCCGGCGGAGGGAGGCGGGTGCTTGGTTGGATGGGGTCGTGTCGAGCAGCGCGGTGACCGACCTCCCCGCCACGTCCGAGCCGGTCGTCGAGATGCGCGGCATCGACGTCGTCCGCGGCCGGGCCTCCCTGCTGCGGGGGGTGGACTGGACCGTGCTGGCCGATCAGCGGTGGGTCGTGCTCGGCCCCAACGGCGCGGGCAAGACGACGCTGCTGCAGCTGGCCGGCGCGCACATGCACCCCACCCGCGGCGAGGTCCGCCTGCTCGGCGAGACGCTCGGCGCCGTCGACGTCTTCGAGCTGCGCCCGCGGATCGGCCTGACCAGCGCGGCACTGGCCCAGCGGATCGAGCCGGGGGAGCGCACCGGCGACGTCGTCATCTCGGCCGGGTACGCCGTCGTCGGCCGCTGGCGGGAGCGCTACGACATCCACGACCTGTCCCGCGCCGCCGCCCTCATGCAGCAGTGGGGGGTCGCGGGCATCGCGCACCGGCCCTTCGGCACGCTGAGCGAGGGCGAGCGCAAGCGGACGCAGATCGCCCGCGCGCTCATGCCCGACCCCGAGCTGCTGCTGCTCGACGAGCCCGGCGCCGGCCTGGACCTCGGCGGCCGCGAGGACCTGGTCAGCCGGCTGTCCGCCCTCGCCCGCCACGCGTACGCGCCGGCCCAGGTGCTCGTCACCCACCACGTCGAGGAGATCCCGCCGGGCTACACCCACGCGCTGCTGATGCGGGAGGGTCAGGTCGTCGCCGCCGGGCCGGTGGACGGGGTGCTGACCGCCGAGGCGCTGTCGGAGACCTTCGGCCTGCCGCTGGAGCTCGAGCGCGCCGACGGCCGCTTCGCCGCCCGCCGGAAGGCGTGAGCTCCGCCGCTGACTAGGGTGCGGCGACGACGTCGTCCACACCTGCGGGAGGCCTTCGATGGCAGAGCCGGAGTTCGTGACCCTGTCGGTGGAGGACGGGGTGGGCACGATCCGCCTCGACCGTCCGAAGATGAACGCGATCGACGAGCAACTGCACCAGGAGGTCCGCGCGGCCGCGCTGGAGGCCGGCGAGCGGGCCGACGTGCGTGCCGTCGTCCTCTACGGCGGCGAGCGGGTCTTCGCCGCCGGCGCCGACATCAAGGCCATGTCGCAGCTGACCGGCAGCTCGATGGTCGCCTGGGGGCGGGAGCTGACCAACAGCTTCACCGCCGTCGCGCACGTCCCCAAGCCGGTCATCGCGGCGATCACCGGCTACGCCCTGGGCGGTGGCTACGAGCTGGCACTGTGCGCGGACTTCCGGGTGATGGGTGCCGGCGCCAAGGTCGGCCAGCCCGAGATCCTGCTCGGCGTCATCCCCGGTGCCGGTGGCACGCAGCGGCTGGCCCGCCTGGTCGGCCCGGCCAAGGCCAAGGACCTCGTCTTCACCGGCCGGCACGTGGGTGCCGAGGAGGCGCTGGAGATCGGCCTGGCCGACGCCGTCGTCCCCGACGCCGAGGTGTACGACACCGCCGTCGCCATGGCCCGCAAGTTCGCCGCCGGCCCGCCGCTGGCGCTGGCCGCGGCCAAGAGGGCCGTCGACGAGGGACTGGACCTCCCCCTCGGCCGCGGGCTGGAGCTGGAGAGCCGGCTGTTCGCCGAGCTGTTCGACACCGAGGACCAGTCGACCGGCATGCGCTCCTTCCTCGAGAGCGGTCCCGGCAAGGCCACGTTCGCCGGTCGCTGAGCGCCGTTCCGGCGCCGGAGCGCCGGTGATCACGACTTCGCCAAGGTGTCCCCGCGCGGTCTGCCGTGGGCCGTCCCGTTCTGTCACGATCCGCGGACCCCCACCACCGGCACGTCGCCGGACCGGAGGGCCACCCGGACCACTCGTCGAGGAGGACGCCCGTGCGACGCCCTGCCACCCCCATCCCGAGGACGGCGGCCGTGTTGGCCGCCGCGACCCTGTTGCTGGCCGCCTGCGGCGGGGGTGACGACGGCGGCTCGGGCGGTGGGGGCGGTGGCGGCTCCGACGCGGCGAGCGCCACCTCGGCCGAGGACCTCGGCGGCGTGGACGCCCTCGTCGAGGCCGCCCAGGCCGAGGGCGAGCTCAACGTCATCGCGCTGCCGCCGGACTGGGCGAACTACGGCGAGATCATCTCCACGTTCGAGGAGAAGTACGACATCACCGTCAACAGCGCCTCGCCCGACGGTTCGAGCCAGGACGAGCTCAACGCGGTGGAGAGCCAGCGCGGGCAGGACCGCGCGCCCGACGTGCTGGACCTGGGCACCGCCTTCGCCCGCCAGGCACAGGCGCAGGATCTGCTCGCGCCCTACCAGGTCGAGACCTGGGACGAGATCCCCGAGGGCCAGAAGGACCCCGAGGGCCACTGGTACAACGACTACGGCGGCTACATCTCCATCGGCTGCAACGCCACGGTGATCGCCGAGTGCCCGACGACGATGGCCGACCTGCTCGACCCGCAGTACGCCGGGCAGGTCGCGCTCAACGGCAACCCGACCCAGGCCGCGGCCGCCTTCTCCGGCGTGTGGGCCGCCTCGCTGGCCAACGGCGGCAGCCTCGACGACATCGGCCCGGGCATCGACTTCTTCGCCCAGGTCAAGCAGGTCGGCAACTTCAACCCCGTCGAGATCACCCCGGCGACCATCCAGAGCGGGGAGACCCCGCTGGCCATCGACTGGGACTACCTCAACGCCGGCCTGACCCCGACGCTGGCCGAGCAGGGCGTGGAGTGGCAGGTCGCCGTCCCCTCCGACGGGTTGTTCGGCGGCTACTACAGCCAGGCGGTCAGCGCCTACGCCCCGCATCCGGCCGCCGCACGGCTGTGGCAGGAGTTCCTCTACAGCGACGAGGGACAGAACCTGTACCTGGCCGGCGGCGCCCGCCCGGTCCGGCTGCCGGCGATGCAGGAGGCCGGCACCGCCGACGCCGATGCGCTGGCCGCCCTGCCGCCGGTCGAGGGCACCGCGGAGTTCCCGACCCAGGAGCAGGAGAGCGCCGCCCAGCAGGTGGTCGCGGCCCGGTGGAACCAGGAGATCTCCGGCTGAGCACCGTCGTCGACACCGCCGCGCCGGCGTCCCGCAGGGGGCGCCGGCGCGGCGGTCTGCTGCCCGTGCTGGGCATCGTGCCGTTCCTGCTCTACGTCGCATTGTTCCTGCTGCTGCCGGTCGGCGTGCTGGCGGTCGAGGCCTTCCGCGCCACCGACCCGGTCACCTTCGAGGACACCTGGTCGACGGCGAACATCGGCACGGTCGCCGGCGGCGCCTACGCCCGCGCCTACCTCGGCAGTCTGCAGCTGTCGGCGGTCACCGCCGTCCTCGGCGCCGTCCTCGGCCTGGCGCTGGCCTTCGCCGTCGTCACCACCCGCCGGGGTCGGCTGCTGCGGCGGCTGGTGCTCACCGCGTCCGGGGTGCTGGCCAACTTCGGCGGCGTCCCGCTGGCCTTCGCCTTCCTCGCCACGATCGGCAACGCCGGGGTGGTCACCGCACTGCTCACCGACACGCTGGGCCTCGACGGCTTCTCGTTGTACTCGATGGCCGGGCTGGCGGTGGTCTACCTCTACTTCCTGGTCCCGCTGATGGTGCTGACCATCGTCCCGGCGATCGAGGCGCTGCGCCCGCAGTGGCGGGAGGCCTCCGACGTCCTCGGGGCCAGCGGCTGGCAGTACTGGCGGTACGTCGGCGGGCCGGTGCTGGCCCCGCCGGTGCTGGGCGCCACGATGCTGCTCTTCGCCTCCGCGTTCGCCGCCTACGCCACCGCCAAGGCGCTGGTGGGCAGCAGCGTGCCGCTGGTGACCCTGCAGATCGCCGACTCGCTGTCGAGCAATGTCGTCGTCGGCGCGGAGAACCTGGGCAAGGCGCTGGCGCTGGGCATGGTCGTGCTCGTGGGGCTGGTCATGGCCTTCTACACCTGGGTGCAGCGGCGCACGTCGCGGTGGCTGGCGTGAGCGCCACGACGACCGGCCTGTCGACGGCCGCGGTCACCGGTGCCGGCGGCGTCGAGCCCGAGACCCGCGAGCGCCCCGGACGGCGGGGCCGCGGCTGGTGGCGCTGGGCCGTCTTCGCCGTCCTCGGCCTGTACTTCCTCGTGCCGTTGGCCGCCTCGCTGTGGTTCACCGTGCGCGACCGGGCACGGGGCGGGGTCAGCGCCGACGTCTACGCGGGCATCCCGACCGCCGAGGGCTTCGCGGAGAACTTCGGCCGCTCGCTGGCCCTGGGCGCGCTCACCGTGCTGGTCGCGCTGGTGCTCATGGTGCCCACCGTCGTCCTGGTGGAGCTGCGGCTGCCGCGGCTGCGGCCGCTGGTCGAGATGCTCACCCTCGTCCCGCTCCTGCTGCCCCCGATCGCGCTGGTCGTCGGGGTGCGCAGCGTGCTGGCCTGGGCGCCGGAGTACTTCTTCCGGACGCCGCTGGCCGACGCGTTCTTCGCCCTCCAGGAGCCGGCCCTGCCGTGGATCCTGGTGCTGGTCTACGTCGTCCTGGCGCTGCCGTTCGTCTACCGGGCGCTCGACGCCGGCGTCCGCGGCGCGCAGCTGCGCACGCTCACCGAGGCCGCCCGGGTGCTGGGCGCCTCGTGGCCGCGGGTGATGACGTCGGTGGTGCTGCCGGTGCTGCGCACGTCGGTGCTCAACGCCGCCTTCCTCACCCTGGCGCTGGTGCTGGGCGAGTTCACCGTGGCCAACATCCTCGGCTTCGAGACCTTCCCGACCTGGATCGTGCGCATCTCGGGGTCCCAGCCGCGGCTGTCGGTGGCCGTCTCGGTGCTGTCGCTGCTGCTCACCTGGGTGCTGCTGTTGCTGATCTCCGCGCTGGACCGCCGGCGCCGTGAGGAGGAGCCCGCATGACCGCCCTCGGCGCCGCCCCCGCCGACCTGCGCGCGCAGCCCGGGGTCGCCGTCCGCCTCGAGGGGCTGACCCGTCGCTACGGCTCCGTGCTCGCCCTCGACGCCCTCGACCTCGAGATCGCCGGCGGGGAGTTCCTCGCCCTGCTCGGCCCCTCGGGGTGCGGCAAGACGACGGCGCTGCGGGCGATTGCCGGCTTCGAGCAGGTCGACGTGGGGCGGGTGTGGTTCGACCGCCGCGACGTCACGGGTGTCCCGCCGTCCCGGCGCGACGTCGGGATGGTGTTCCAGGCCTACAGCCTGTTCCCGAACATGACCGTCGCCGACAACGTCGCCTACGGGCTGCGGGTGCGCCGCCGGGACCGGGCCGAACGGGCCGGGCGCGCCGCCGAGCTGCTCGAGCTGGTGGGGCTGGCCGACCGCGGCGGGCGCTACCCGCACCAGCTCTCCGGCGGCCAGCAGCAGCGGGTGGCCCTCGCGCGCGCGTTGGCGGTCGCGCCGCAGGTGCTGCTGCTCGACGAGCCGCTGTCGGCGCTCGACGCCCAGGTGCGGGTGCAGCTGCGGGAGGAGATCCGCCGCATCCAGCTGGAGCTGGGCACCACCACGGTCTTCGTCACCCACGACCAGGCCGAGGCGCTCTCGGTGGCCGACCGGGTCGGCGTCATGCGGGCCGGCCGGCTGGAGCAGGTGGCCTCGCCCGACGAGCTCTACGAGCGCCCGGCGACGGCGTTCGTGGCCGGGTTCGTCGGCGCCATGAACCGCATCCCCGCCGTCCTCGGCGACGGCGACGTCGAGTTCCTCGGTGTGCGACGCGAGGTGCTCGGTACCCCGGCGGCACCGGGCCCGGCGTTCGCGCTGGTGCGCCCCGAGGCGCTGCTCGTCCAGGCCGACCCGCGGGGGAGCGGCCGGGTGGTCACGCGCACGTTCTCCGGTGCCACCACCCGCCTCGCGGTCGCGCTGCCCGACGGCCTCGAGGTGCAGGCCGACGTCCCCAGCGCCGAGAGCCAGGGCCTCACCCCGGGGACGGCGGTCACCGTCACCCCCGCCGAGCGCCCCGCCCTGGTCGAGCCGGTCACTGGGGACCGGGCCACTGGGGACCGGGCCACTGCGGACCGGGCCACTGCGGACCGGGCCACTGCGGACCGGGCCACTGCGGACCGGGACACGGCGGACGGAGCCGCGGGGGTCTGAGCCGCGGGGTGCACGAGGATGGGGCGGTGACCAGCCCCGACCCGACCGACCCCGAGCCGACGGACGTCGACCGGTCCGACCGCGCCGGCCGGGCGTGGGTGGAGTGGGCGATCGCCGCCGTCGAGGCCGACGCGCTGCGCAGCGCCGACACCCACCTGCTGGTCCACCCGCTGCCGCCCGAGTGGGGTGTCGACCTCTACCTCAAGGACGAGTCGACCCACCCGACCGGCAGCCTCAAGCACCGGCTGGCCCGCTCGCTGTTCCTGCACGCTCTCTGCTCTGGCTGGATCACCGAGGGCAGCACCGTCGTCGAGGCCTCCAGCGGGTCGACGGCGGTCAGCGAGGCGTACTTCGCCCGGATGCTCGGCCTGCCCTTCGTCGCCGTCATGCCCGCCTCGACCAGCCCCGAGAAGGTCGCGCTCATCGAGTTCCACGGCGGGCGCTGCTCCTTCGTGCAGGACGCCGCCGCCATGTACGACGAGGCCCGCCGGCTGGCCGTCGAGACCGGCGGCCACTACCTCGACCAGTTCACCCACGCCGAGCGGGCCACCGACTGGCGCGGCAACAACACCATCGCCGAGTCGGTGTTCGAGCAGATGGCCCTGGAGCGCCACCCGGTGCCGGAGTGGGTCGTCGTCGGCGCGGGCACCGGGGGCACCAGCGCGACCTTCGGCCGCTACCTGCGCTACCGGCGCCACCCCACCCGGCTGGCCGTCGTCGACCCGGAGAACTCCGCCTTCTTCCCCGGCTGGGTGGCCGACGAGCCGGGGCGGACCACCGGCACGCCCTCCCGGATCGAGGGGATCGGCCGGCCGCGGGTGGAGCCGTCGTTCCTGCCCTCGGTGGTCGACCGGATGATCCGCGTGCCCGACGCCGCGTCCCTGGCGGCGGTGCGGCACCTGGAGCGGGTCACCGGACGGCGGGCCGGCGGCTCGACCGGCACCAACCTGTGGGGCGCCTTCCGGCTGGTCGCCGAGATGGTCGCCGCGGGCTGCACCGGCAGCGTCGTCACCCTGCTGTGCGACGGCGGGGAGCGCTACGCGCACACGTACTTCTCCGACGACTGGGTGGCCGCCCGCGGACTAGACCTCGCGCCGCACGCGGCGGTCCTCGAGGAGTTCACCGCGACGGGGCGCTGGACGGCGTGACCGTCGTCACCGAGGCCCCGACCCGCGGACCCGTTACCCCGCAGTAACCTCCACTATCGGAGCCAGGCGGGCCGCGGCCCGCGTCACCCCATGACCGATCGCGGAGGTAGGTCTGGCGATGAACATCGTCGTTCTGGTCAAGCAGGTCCCCGACTCCGGCACCCAGCGCTCGCTGGACGCCGCGGACAACACCGTCGCCCGCGCCACCGCGGACAACGTCATCAACGAGATCGACGAGTACGCGATCGAGGAGGCGCTGCAGGTCCGCGACCGCGAGGGCGGTGAGGTCACCGTGCTCACCGTCGGCCCGGCCTCGGCGACCGACGCGATCCGCAAGGCGCTGTCGATGGGCGCCGACAAGGCCGTGCACGTGACCGACGACGCCATCCACGGCTCGTGCGCGATCCAGACCTCGGCGATCCTGGCCGCGGCGCTGCAGCAGCTGGACTACGACCTGGTGCTGATGGGTGCCACCTCCACCGACGGGCAGGTCGCCGTCATGCCGGCGCTGCTCTCGGAGCGGCTGGGCGTCCCGCAGCTGTCGGGCGCGCAGAAGCTGACCGTCGAGGGCTCGACGGTGAAGGTCGAGCGGCAGACCGACGGCGGCTTCTGGGCCCTGGAGGCGCCGCTGCCGGCGATTGTGTCCACCTGGGACACCATCAACGAGCCGCGCTACCCCTCCTTCAAGGGGATCATGGCGGCCAAGAAGAAGCCGGTCGAGACCAAGACCCTCGCCGACCTGGGCATCGACCCCTCCACCGTGGGCCTGGCCACCGCCACCAGTGCGGTCGTCGACGTCACCGGCCGCCCGCCCAAGGGCGAGGGCGTCAAGGTCACCGACGAGGGCGACGGCGCCCAGAAGCTCGTGGGCTACCTCGTCGAGCAGAAGCTCGTCTGACCGGCCGTCGATCGCAGCGAAGAGGAGACTGAACACCCATGGCAGAGGTCCTGGTCCTCGTCGAGCTGAACCCGGCCGACGGCACCGTCCGCAAGGGCACGCTCGAGGCGCTCACCGCCGCGCGGGCGCTCGGTGAGGTCTCGGCGGTCGTCGCCGGCGGCCCCGGCGTCGCCGCCGGCGTCCGCGAGCGGCTCGCGGAGTACGGCGCGGCGAAGGTCTACGTCGCCGAGTCCCCGGAGATCGACGAGTACCTCGTCGCGCCCAAGGCCGAGGTGCTGGCCCAGCTGGTGCAGCAGGTCTCGCCGGCCGCCGTCGTCATCCCCTCCTCCCCGGAGGGCCGCGAGGTCGCCGGCCGGCTGGCGCTCAAGACCGGCAGCGGCTTCCTGACCGACGTCACCGAGATCGCCGCCGACGGCACCGCCACCCAGGTCATCTTCGCCGGTCAGCAGATCGTGCACGCGAAGGTGACGACCGGTACGCCGATCTACACGCTGCGCGGCAACTCCGTGACCCCCGAGCCGGCGCCCGCCGCCGGTGAGGAGGTCCCGGTGCAGGTCACGCTGTCCGAGCAGGCCAAGCAGACCCGCGTGGTCGACAAGGTCGTCGAGCAGAAGAGCAACCGGCCCGAGCTCACCGAGGCCGCGATCGTCGTCTCCGGTGGCCGCGGCGTGGCCTCGGCGGAGAACTTCACGATCATCGAGGGCCTGGCCGACACCCTCGGTGCCGCCGTCGGTGCCTCGCGCGCCGCGGTCGACTCCGGCTTCTACCCGCACAGCTTCCAGGTCGGGCAGACCGGCAAGACCGTCTCGCCGCAGCTCTACATCGCCGTCGGCATCTCCGGGGCCATCCAGCACCGCGCCGGCATGCAGACCAGCAAGACCATCGTGGCCGTCAACAAGGACCCCGAGGCCCCGATCTTCGAGCTGGCCGACTTCGGCGTCGTCGGCGACCTCTTCCAGGTCGTCCCCGCCGCCACCGAGCAGATCGCCGCGCGCAAGTGAAGGACCCCCTCACCCCCCACTGCTCGCAGGCTCGCAGCGGGACCCTGTGAGGGGGCCGAGCACAGCACGTCGTCGACAGCACGGCACGTCAGGCGCCGGTCCCCGTTCGCGGGGGCCGGCGCCTGCGCGTTCCGGGGGTCTCAGGCCCCGGGCGCGGGGGCGGCGGGATCCCGGAGCGCGTCCGGCCGCTCGCGTGGTCCCGGCACGGCGGCGGCGGGCCGGTCACCCGACACCCGCCGGGTGACGCGCGCGGCGTCGACGGCCGGTGGTGGCGCCGGGACCGCGGCCGGCTCGGGTTCGGGGAGCAGCCAGCCGACGTCGACCTCCTCGCCGCCGACGTTCGCGGTGTCCCAGGACCCGCTGACCGCCAGCGTGTGCAGTGTCGGGCCGGTGAGCGGCTCCAGCTGGGCGAGCAGCGCCGCGTCGTCGGGCAGCCCGGGCAGGCGTCCGTCCAGTCGGGCCCGGTTGCGCCGCAGCCGCTCCATCAGCGCCTCGGTGTCCGCGGCCCGGTCGAAGGCGCCCTGCTCGCCCTCCGCGATGCCCCGGGCGATCTGGCCCTTGATCGTCCGCGGCCGCCCGGTGGCGTCGATGGTCACCATCTGGCGCCAGGCGCGGGTCTTGTGCCGGTACTGCAGCATCGCCATCACCGCCTCGTGGCGCACGAAGTCCGCGTCGCGCAGCGGCGTCCCCCGCCAGACGGTGGCCAGGGTGCGGGCCAGCGAGATCGCCGACGCCAGGCCGCTGTTGAGGCCGCGGCCGGGCCAGAAGTGGATGGCGTTGCCCGCGTCGCCGAGCAGGCAGGCGAAGGTGCCCGGTGTGGTGCGGGTCGGCGGGTAGAGCTGTGCGGTGAACCGCGGCCGCTGGACCATGTCCAGCCGGAACCCGGTCACCGCGGTGAGCCGGTCCTCGGGGACGCCGAACAGCCGCAGCCCCTCCTGCACCCGCGTCCACAGCGCCGAGCCCTTGAGCAGCGCCGGGAGGAAGAAGGTGCGGTGGGTCTCGCACATGTACTCGCCGTCCGGCTGCCGCTCCAGCACGCAGGGGGCGGACTGGATGCAGGCGGTGAACACCTGCCGCACCGGGTTGATCCCCACCGCCTCCTGCGCCTCCTGGTCGGTCAGCCGCATGTTGAGGAAGCCCTCGCCGTGCAGCGAGTTGAGCAGGAAGCGGTTCTGCGACACCGTCAGCAGCACGCTGGTCGGGTCCGGCAGTCCGGAGCGGACCCGCAGCCCCAGGACCATGTCCGACACGTGCTCGCCGTCCACGGAGTACATGGAGGTGTCCGCCGTCCCGAACCGGTCGGCGAAGTGGTCGCGGGTGCGCGAGCGGCCGCCCTCGCAGACGGCCAGCACGTGCTGGCCGACGAGGTCGTCGGCCGCCTCGGCGGCGTCGAAGCGCTCCGGGACGAGCGTGATGCGCTCGGACCGCTCGTTCGCCAGCTCGAGCAGCTTGTCCTCGATGAACCGGACCGGGGTGTTGCGCGGCGCGGCGCCGTCGATCGAGTCGGGGCCGACCGGCCACATCTGCGACCAGTCCTCGCGGGCGGCGAACAGCCGCTCCTGCACGTGCGGCGGCAGCCGCAGGTACTGGCGGCTCTGCAGCGTGACCACCTGCTCGCGGCGGACGTTGCCCTTCTCGTAGGTCGTCCACTCCAGGTGGTCGCCGACCCGCATCCACCGGCGGTCGTGGACCCGGACCGCCACCCGCGGGCCCAGGAGGTGGTCGAGCAGCAGGGCCAGGCTGAGGCCGACCGGCCCGCCGCCGGTGATCGTGACCCGCAGGACGTCGGGTGACCCGCCGTCGAGGGCGTCGACCGGGCCGACGTAGGTGGCCGTCTCCCGGGTCTCGAAACGGAACACCTCGTCGCCGATCCGGATCTCGTCGCCGGGCTCCAGCGGCTGCACGGTGACCTGGACGCCGTTCACCCAGGTCCCGTTGTCGCTGTCGCGGTCCTCGAGGACGAACCCCGCACCCTCCCGGCGCACCTCGGCGTGCACCCGCGAGGCGAACCGGCTGGCGAGGACGACGTCGTTGGTGTCGCCCCGGCCCAGCGTGACCGGGGTGCGGCCGAGCGGGAACCGCTGACCCTCCAGCCGTCCCTGGACTCCGACGAGTGCGGTGATCATCGATCCGGCTCCCGCTCCGAGTGGCCCGTGCGCGGCGGCCGGCGGTCCTCGCCGGGCACCGCGCCGCGGCCGGCGGTCCTCGCCGGGCACCGCGCCGCGGGGTGTCCGGCGAGCGGCCGTGTCCCCGTCGCCGGGACACGGTCCCGGCACACGGCCTCCTCCGACCCCGGTCCTCCGGCGGGGCGGACCCGCGGGTCCGCCCGCCGCCGGGTCCGGGGCCGTGTCCACGGTGGGGGGTGTGGGGGGAGGTGTCAACGTCCGCGGGCGCGGCTCACCGGGACCCGCCGCGACCGCGGGGACGGCGGTCCGGCGCTCCCGACCGGCCGGTCGCCCCGCGCGACTACCCTGGCCCCGGTGACCGGGCGGTCACCCCAGGGGAGAGCGGCCCGGGGCACGGCCCCGCCGAGCGGTGGTGAGGAGAGCAGGTGACGTACCTCGACCACGCGGCCACCACCCCGGTGCTGCCCGAGGTCCTGGCCGCCATGACCGAGCAGATGGGCCGGGTCGGCAACGCCTCGTCGCTGCACGCCGGTGGCCGGGCGGCGCGCCGGGCCGCCGAGCAGGCCCGCGAGCGGCTGGCCGAGGCGCTGGGCGCCCGGCCGTCGGAGGTCCTGTTCACCGGCGGCGGCACCGAGAGCGACAACCTCGCGCTCAAGGGCCTCTACTGGGCCCGGCGGGGAGCCGACCCGCGCCGGCGGCGGCTCGTGGTCAGCCCCGCCGAGCACCACGCCGTCCTCGACAGCGCCGAGTGGCTGGCCGAGCACGAGGGCGCCGAGCTGCACCTGGCTGCACGTGGAGCCCACCGGGCGGATCACCCCCGCGGCGCTGGCCGACGCGCTCGGCGACGGGTCCGACGTCGCCGTCGCCAGTGTCATGTGGGCCAACAACGAGATCGGCACGGTCAGCGACGTCGCCGCGCTCGCCGAGGCGGCCCACGCCGTCGGGGTACCGCTGCACACCGACGCGGTGCAGGCCGTCGGCCAGGTGCCGGTCGGCTACGCCGCCAGCGGCGTCGACGCGCTCACCATGACCGGGCACAAGCTCGGTGGCCCGATGGGCGCCGGCGTGCTGCTGCTGCGGCGCGACGCGGAGTGCACGCCGCTGCTGCACGGCGGCGGCCAGGAGCGCGACGTCCGCTCCGGCACGCTCGACGTGCCGGCCATCGTCGGCCTCGCCGTGGCCGCCACGACCGCCGTCGCCGGCCGGGACGAGCGGGCCGCGCGGCTGGCCGCGCTGCGCGACCGGCTGGTGGCCGGTGTCCTCGAGGAGGTCCCCGACGCCCAGCTCAACGGCGCTGCCCTGGACGACGTCGTCGCCGGCGGCCCGGGACGGCTGCCGGGCAACGCGCACCTGTCCTTCCCGGGCGCGGAGGGCGACGCGCTGCTCATGCTGCTCGACGCGCGCGGCATCGAGTGCTCGACCGGCTCGGCGTGCAGCGCCGGGGTGGCCCGGCCCAGCCACGTGCTCACCGCCGTCGGTGCCGACGCCGGTCGGGCGCGCAGTTCGCTGCGCTTCAGCCTCGGCTCGCCCAGCACCGACGCCGACGTCGACGCGTTGCTGGCGGTGATCGGCCCGGTGGTGGAGCGGGCCCGCCGCGCCGGGATGGGACGGCGCTGATGCGGTTGCTCGCCGCGATGAGCGGGGGAGTGGACTCCGCCGTCGCCGCCGCCCTGGCGGTCGACGCCGGCCACGACGTCACCGGGGTCCACCTCGCACTCTCGCCCGACCGGCAGACCCTGCGCAGCGGCGCCCGCGGCTGCTGCAGCGTCGAGGACGCCCACGACGCCCGCCGGGTCGCCGACGAGCTGGGCATCCCGTTCTACGTCTGGGACCTCGCCGAGCGGTTCACCGAGGACGTCGTCGAGGACTTCGTGGCCGAGTACGCGGCCGGGCGCACGCCCAACCCGTGCCTGCGGTGCAACGAGCGGATCAAGTTCACCGCGGTGCTCGACCGGGCGCAGGCGCTGGGCTTCGACGCCGTCGTCACCGGGCACCACGCGCGGCTGGCCGGCGGGCAGCTGCGCCGGTCGGTCGACGCGGCCAAGGACCAGTCCTACGTCCTCGGTGTGCTCACACCCGGCCAGCTGGCCGGGGCGCTGTTCCCGCTGGGGTCGATGACCAAGGAGCGGGTGCGCGCGCTCGCCGCCGAGCGCGGGTTCGCGGTGGCCACCAAGCCCGACTCGCACGACATCTGCTTCATCCCCGACGGCGACACCCGCGGCTTCCTCACCCGCCGGCTGGGCGCGCGCCCGGGGCCGGTGGTCGACGCCGCCACCGGGGCCACCGTCGGCACGCACGAGGGCACCCACGGCTTCACCGTCGGACAGCGGCGGGGGCTGGGCCTGGCCGTGGGCGACCAGCGGCCGCGCTACGTGCTCGCGATCGAGCCGGTCACCCGCACGGTGACGGTCGGGACCGCGGAGCTGACCGGGGTGGACGTCGTCCGGACGGGACCGCCCACGTGGACGGGCGCCGCTCCCGACCTGCCGCTGCGGGCGGAGGTCCAGCTGCGCGCGCACGCGGCCGCCGTGGCGTGCGAGGTGTCCGCCGGCCGGGACGGCGGGCTGGTGCTCGCGCTCGGCGAGACGCAGCGCGGCGTGGCTCCGGGGCAGTCGGCGGTGCTCTACGCGCCCGACCCGGTGCACGGCGACCTGGTGCTCGGCCAGGCGCCGGTGGTCGTCCCCGGCTGACCCGCGTGGTGCGGGACCGGTCCGTCACCTAGCGTGTGCGGCGAGCCACCCCCTGGTCCCCCGGAGGACGCCGTGCGCCGCACCCACCTCGCCCTCGCTGCCGCCGTCGTCACCTCGGCCGGGGTCCTGGCCGTCCCGTCCGTGGCCGCGGCCGCGCCCGCGGACGTGACGGTCCAGCTGCTGGCCGTGAACGACTTCCACGGGCGGATCACCCCGCAGACCGGGGCCGACGGGTCGCTGGCGACCTCGCCCGGTGCCGACGGCCAGTACGGCACCCCCGATGACGTCAGCGTCCCGGTCGGTGGCGCGGCGCACGTCGCCGCGACCGTCCAGCGCCTGCAGGCGACGTTCGACGACACGACCCGGGGCCCGTCCACCTCGTTCTTCGTGGGCGCCGGCGACCTGGTCGGTGCCTCGCCGTTCGAGTCCAGCGTGTACCGGGACGAGCCGACCGTCGAGGCGCTCAACGCCATGGGCCTGGACGTCTCCTCCGTCGGCAACCACGAGTTCGACCGCGGCACCGAGGAGCTGCGGCGCATCTCGGCCGCGACCGACGGCACCTACACCGACGACGTCGAGGCCTGCGAGGGCGTCGAGCCCGGCGTGGACGGCTGCTTCGGCGAGGGCGAGCACGCGTTCGAGGGCGCCCGGTTCCCGTACCTCGCCGCCAACGTCGTCTCGCGCGAGACCGGTGAGCCGGTGCTCCCGCCGTACCAGGTCCTCGACGTGGCCGGCGGCCAGCGGGTCGCCCTCATCGGCGTGGTCACCGAGACCACCCCGACCATCGTCTCGCCGGACGGCGTGGCCGACGTCGCGTTCGTCGACGAGGCCGACGCGGTGAACCGGTGGGTGCCCGAGCTGCAGGAGCAGGGCATCGAGGCGATCGGTATGCTGGTCCACGAGGGCGGCACGGTCACCGACCCCAGCGCCGCCCCCACCGCGGACAGCTGTACGGGCCTCACGGGCCCGATCGTCGACATCAACGCCCGTACCTCCGCTGCGGTCGACCTGATCGTCAGCGCGCACACGCACCAGGCCTACGACTGCCGGCTGGACGACCCCAGCGGCCGGCCGCGGCTGGTCACCCAGGCCGGCTTCTACGGCCGTCTGGTCACCGACATCCGGCTGTCGATCGACCGCGCCACCGGTGACGTCGACCGCGGCGCCACCTACTCGGCGACCAACGTGCCGGTGACCCGCGAAGCCGCCGACCCCGAGGTGCAGTCGATCGTCGACTACTGGAACGGCCGAGCGGCGGAGGCCCGCAACGTCGTCGTCGGCTCGGCCACCACGACGATCGGCACCGCCGGGTCCGCCGGCCGCAACGCCGAGCAGCCCATCGTCGACCTGGTCGCCCAGGCCCAGCTCGAGGCGGTGCAGCAGGACCAGTTCGGCAACCCGGTCATCGCCTTCATGAACCCCGGCGGCGTGCGCACCGACATCGAGGCCGGCGAGGTGACCTACGGCGAGCTGTTCGCGGTGCAGCCCTTCGGCAACACCGTCAACGTGCTGACGCTGACCGGCGCGCAGATCGACGACGTGCTGGAGGAGCAGTTCCAGCTCGGCGGCGGCCCGCGCGACAGCCAGCTGATCCTGGGCACGTCGGAGGGCTTCGCCTACACCTACGACCTCGACCTGCCCTACGGGGAGCGGGTGGTCGACACCTCGATCACCCTCGACGGCGTGGCCGTCGACCCGGCGGCGAGCTACCGGGTCGTGGCGAACTCGTTCCTGACCGCCGGCGGCGACTCGTTCACCACCTTCACCGGTGGGACCGACCTCACCGTGGGCCCGGTCGACGTCGACGCCCTCGTCGCCTACGTCGAGGCCCACTCACCGGTCAGTCCGCCGGCGGCCGACCACGGCACGGCCGTCTGACCGGCCGGCGCACCCCGATCCGGTCGGGGCTCCGGCGGCGCGGGACTACCGTCGCCGCCGTGGCCTCCCCGATCGACCCGGAACGCATCCCCGAGCAGACCAGCACCGACCCGGGGCCGGCTCCCGCGCCGTGGGGGCCGGCCTCGGGCGTCGGGTCGCTGCCCGGCACCGACGCCGCCGAGGCGATCCGGGTCGTCCTGGGCGAGCTGCCCGGCATGCCTCACCTGCCGGAACTGCCCGCGCGCGGCGCCGGGGCGGACCTGATCGGGCGGAGCGCCGCGCTGCTGGTCGACCTCGCCGTCGACCTGACCCCCGCGGGCTGGCGGCTGGTGCCCCGCGGCGGCATCGACCTGCGCCGGGCGCAGGAGTTCCTCGCCCGCGACCTCGACGCCCTGCACGACGTCGCCGAGAGCCACCGCGGACCGCTCAAGGTCCAGGCCACCGGGCCGTGGACGCTGGCCGCCGGGCTCGAGCGCGAGCGCGGGGAGCGGGCCGTCGTCGACCCCGGCGCCCGACGGGACCTCGGGCAGTCGCTGGCCGAGGGGATCGCGGCGCACGTCGCCGCGGTCGCCGCCCGCGTGCCCGGCGCGCAGGTGGTCGTCCAGCTCGACGAGCCGTCGCTGCCCGCCGTCCTGCAGGGGGCCCTGCCCACGGCGAGCGGGTTCGGCCGGCTGCCCGAGGTGGAGGCGTCGGTGGTGGAGACCGAGCTGGCCGCCGTCGTCGCGGCGGTGCCCGGCCCCGTCGTCGTCCACTGCTGCGCGCACCGCGCGCCGCTGGACCTGCTGCGGGCCGCCGGCGCGGACGCGCTGTCGTTCGACCTCGGGCTGGTGCAGGACCTCGACGCGCTCGGCACCGCCGTCGAGGCCGGCACCCACCTGGTGGTCGGCGTCGTCCCCGGGACCGACGCGCCGCTGCCGGCGCCGAGGGCGACCGCCTCCCGGCTGCACGCGTGGTGGCGCGAGCTGGGGTTCCCCGCCGACGCGCTGCACGAGGCCGTCACGCTCACCCCCGCCTGCGGTCTGGCCGGTGCGAGTCCCGCCTACGCACGCGCGGCCATGACCCACGTCCGGGAGGCCGCCCGGTACCTGCTGCCGGAGTGATCCCGAACGGGTGAGTGCGGCGGGTGTGCCGTCGTACTCGCCGGTTACCGTCCTCCGCGTGAGCACGGACGCCGCCGACACCGTCCAGGACGACGCCCCGCGGGTGGCTGCCACCGCCGACCGGGCGGACCTCACCGAGGTGCCCGACGTCGCGCGCACCCGCCACCGCGACCTGTCCGAGGAGCTCGACCGCTACGCGTTCGCCTACTACGTGCAGGACGCGCCGCTGGTCAGCGACGGCCAGTACGACGAGCGCATGGCCGAGCTCCGGGCGCTGGAGGCCGAGCACCCGGCGCTGCTGACCCCCGACTCGCCGAGCCAGAAGGTCAACGGCGGGTTCACCGCCACCTTCGCGCCGGTCGCGCACCTCGAGCGCATGCAGAGCCTGGACAACGTCTTCGACCGCGACGAGCTCTCGGCCTGGGCCACCCGGGTGGTGCGCGACGCCGGTCACGGGATCGCCTGGCTGTGCGAGCTCAAGGTCGACGGCGTCGCCGTCGCGCTGGTGTACGAGCGCGGCCGGCTGGTGCGCGCAGCCACCCGCGGCGACGGGACGACGGGGGAGGACGTCACCGCCAACGTCCGAACCATGGACGACGTCCCGCAGCAGCTGGCCGGCGACCCCGACGACGTGCCCGAGCTGCTGGAGGTCCGCGGCGAGATCTACTTCCCGCTCGAGGGGTTCGCCGACGTCAACGCCGGCCTGGTCGAGGCCGGCAAGGCCCCGTTCGCCAACCCGCGCAACGCCGCGGCGGGCTCACTGCGGCAGAAGGACCCCCGGGTGACGGCCTCGCGGCCGCTGCGGCTGGTCGTGCACGGCCTCGGTGCCCGGCGCGGCTTCGAGCCCGGCCGGCAGTCGGAGGCCTACGAGCGGCTGCGCGGCTTCGGCCTGCCGGTGAGCAGCCGCTACGAGGTGGTCGACGACCTCGAGGCGGTGGGGGCCTACATCGAGCGCTACCGCGAGCAGCGGCACTCGGTGGAGCACGAGATCGACGGCGTCGTCGTGAAGGTCGATCAGGTCGCGCTGCAGCGGCGGCTGGGCTCGACCGCGCGGGCGCCGCGGTGGGCGATCGCCTTCAAGTACCCGCCCGAGGAGGCCACCACCGAGCTGCTGGACATCCGGGTCAACGTCGGGCGCACCGGCCGGGTGACACCCTTCGGCTACATGGAGCCGGTCAAGGTCGCCGGCTCGACCGTGCAGCTGGCCACGTTGCACAACGCCAGCGAGGTGCGGCGCAAGGGCGTGCTGATCGGCGACACCGTCGTTATCCGCAAGGCCGGCGACGTCATCCCGGAGATCCTCGGCCCGGTGGCCGCCGCCCGCGACGGCTCCGAGCGCGAGTTCGTCATGCCCACGCACTGCCCCGAGTGCGGCACCGAGCTGCGGCACGAGAAGGAGGGCGACGCCGACATCCGCTGCCCCAACGCGCGGTCCTGCCCCGCCCAGCTGCGGGAGCGGGTGTTCCACGTCGCCGGCCGCGGGGCCTTCGACATCGAGGTGCTCGGCTACGAGGCCGCCATCGCGCTGCTGGCCGAGCACCTGCTCGAGGACGAGGGCGACGTCTTCGACATCACCGAGGACAAACTGTGCCGGACGTCGTTCTTCACCAAGAAGGACGGCAGCCTCTCGGCCAACGGCACGCGGCTGCTGACCAACCTGGAGACCCGCAAGGACGTCCCGCTGTGGCGGGTGCTGGTGGCGCTGTCGATCCGGCACGTGGGCCCCACCGCCGCGCAGGCACTGGCCCGGGACTTCCGGTCGCTGGACCGCATCGCCGCCGCGTCGGAGGAGGAGCTGGCCGCCGCCGACGGGGTGGGGCCGACGATCGCCCGCTCGGTGCGCGACTGGTTCGCCGTCGACTGGCACCGCGAGGTCGTGGAGAAGTGGCGGCGGGCCGGTGTACGGCTGGCCGACGCCGGTGAGGACGCCCCGCCCGGGCCGCTCACCGGCGTCACCGTGGTCATCACCGGCTCGCTGCGGGACCTCTCGCGCGACCAGGCCATCGCCGCGGTGCAGGAGCGTGGCGGCAAGATCACCGGCTCGGTGTCGAAGAAGACCGGCTTCGTCGTCGTCGGCGCCGACCCGGGCAGCAAGTACGACAAGGCGGTCCAGGTGAAGGCGCCGATCCTCGACGACGACGGCCTGCGCGTCCTGCTCGACGAGGGCCCCGAGGCCGCCCGCGCGGTGGCGACGATCGGTGACGGCAGCGAGCCGGCAGCTGCAGAGCCGACCGGGGACGAGGCGGGGGCCGGGCACGAGGCGGGGGCCGGGCACGAGGCTGCCGCGGGGACCGAGGCCGAGCCGGCCAAGGTCAAGCGGGCGAGAGCCAAGCAGGCGAGAGCCAAGCGGCCGGAGGCCGAGTCGACGGAGGCCGAGTCGTCGGGGGCCGAGTCGTCGGGGGCCGAGTCGTCGGGGGCGGAGCCGATGCAGGCCGACCCGTTGGAGGCCGAGCCGGCGGAGGCCTGACCTCCGGGGCGCCCATCGCCGTGCGAGCCGCCTCGGTGGTCGCTCAGAACGGTGGTGGGGTGGTCACCGCGGTCAGGCCGGTGGGTGTGGTGACGGTGAGGGTGCCCTCGGGAGTGAGGGTGTGGGTCCAGCCCGGTGCCTGGTGCTTGCCGCGGTGGTGGGTGGTGCAGAAGCCGGCCAGGTTGGTCGCGGACGTCTCCCCGTCCGGGTGGGGCGTGACGTGATCGAGCTCGCCGACCCTCGGGATGCGGCGGCGGCAGCCGGGGAAGCGGCAGTGCCGGTCGCGGGCGCGGACGAAGCGGTCCAACGCCGCGGCGGGCCGGTAGCCGTCGGCCGGCGCGGGCACGGTCAGGTCGGGGCGGCCGGTGAGGTCGTGGCCGCACGTGCCGGGCCGGCGGCGGCAGGCGCGGGCGCCGCAGTGTGCGGTGCGGCGCAGTCCGGGTAGGTCGGTGAGGACGAGCAGAGCACCGCTGACCGCGTCGACCAGGGCGAGGCGGGGGCGGTCGGCCAGTCCGCCGCCGGCGGTGGTGGCCAGCAGGGCGGCGAGGTCGCCGCGCTGGGTGTCGGTGGCGGCGGCCAGCGCACCGAGCGCGTCGGCGGCGGTGTTCACCTCTCCGGCGGGGCTGGTCTGCCAGGCGGTCTCGTCGGCGGCGTCGGCCCGCCGGGCGGTGGCCACCATCCGCTCGGCCGCACCGAGGGCGAGGCGGGCGGTGTGCACCGCGACGGCGGCGTCCTCGACGGCTCGGTCGGCCGCCGCCCACCAGCCGCCGGCTGAGGGGCTGCCGTCTGCGGGCGCAGCGGTGCCGTGGCGCTCCGGTATCCCGCTCCGGGCAAGCGGCCCGGCGTCCGCGCCGGTGGGTGCCGGGGCCGGCGCGTCGTCCTCGTCACCGGGGGTCGTGTCCTCCCTGGCCGGGTCGGGTGGCCGGTCGGGTGTCCAGCCGGGGTCGCCGGATGCCGGTGCGTCGCCGAAGGCCTCGCGCACCAGCTCGTCGAGCCAGCGGTCGAAGTCCCCCGCGTCGAGCTGCGCGGCGGCCCGGTCGACCGGGCCGCCCTCGACGTCTGTGGGCCCCCCAGCGTCCGAGAACTGGTCGGCGGCCAGCAGCTCATCGGCGGCCACAGGCTCGCTGGTGTCCACGGGCTCCCCACCGCCCATGGCCCCGCCGTCCTTGGGCTCCCCGGCGTCGGAACAGGCGGGGCCCGTGCCGGTGGTGCCGGTGCCGGTGGCGTCCGAGGGCGAGTCGGCGGGGCCCGTTGGCTCCAGGCCGGCGAAGGCGCGGGCGAGCTGGCGGGCCATCTCCGCGGGTACCAGCTGCCCGTCGACCTCGCCGAGGCCGTCGCCGTCGAGCAGGGTTTGCACCGAGGCCACGATGGTCAGCAGCACCTGCACCGGCGGCAGGTCGGACTTCCCGGGCCGCAGCACCAGGTCGAGCAGGCAGTCGACCATCTTCTGCCCGCGGGTGCGGTCATCGGCCGGGTCGGGCTCCAGCGCGTCGGCGTAGGCCGACAGCGCCCGCAGCAGCGCCTGCGCCTCAGCGGTGGTGCACACCACCGTCAACGTCGACATGCCCACCGTGCGCTCGGGCCGGGCCGAGACACCGCGCTCCCGCAGCGCCCGCACGAGATCGCGGGCGGCGTCGCGGGCGGCGTCGCGGGCGTCGTGCTTCGCGACCGCGCGCCGCACCCGGTCACCGAGCTGGCCGGGGGTGGTCACCCGCTGCCGCTGACCCAGCCGGGCGAGCAGCTCCGCCTCGATGGCAGCGCGGACGGCATCGTCGGCGATGGGGGCCACGTGCTCGAGCAGGCACCACAGGTGCCCGGCGTGCAGCCGCCCCGACTCCAGCGCGCCCATCACCCGCGGCAGCCGTGAGACGAGCAGCAGGGACCGTTCGAGCTCGGCCTCGGCGCGCTGCGCGGTGACGTCGAGCGCGATGGACAACTCCTGGGCGGCCCACTCGCTCACCGGGCGCAGCACGTCCGCCCGAGCCGCCCACCGCTCGGCCGACATCGCGCCACGCTCACCCTGCCCCCGGTCCGTCGAGGCCGGCCGGGTCGCGGCGAACGCGGCGATGGCCCGCGCGCGGCGCGCCGTCTGGCGGGAGATCTCCCGCTCGGCGGCCTGCACCTCACCCAGCGGGCCGGCCGCCCACCCGACGGCCGGCGACGCGAGGTCGGGCACCGCAGGTGCGTTGCGCACCTCGCGCAACGACCCCGTCGTCACGTCTTCGATCGTACGTTCGAACAGAGGGTCGAACACGACCTGCGGACGGCGAAGACACAGGTCAGAGAAGCGTGGGGACAGCTGTGGAGCCAGCCGGGCTCAGACCGGCGGGAGGTGGGCGACGCTCGCGGCGATGCCGGTCAGGTGGGTCAGCCGCAGCAGCTCCGAGCGCCGGTAGGCGGGCCCACCGGATCGGCCGACCACGGTCGCCGTCCCCGGGTCGCCGAACGGCGCGGCCATCATCTCGACGGCCATCTCCCGCCAGCGCTCGGGCAGCCAGTCGTCCTCGCTGGGCAGCAGCCGCGGCGAGGCCAGCGGCAGCCACGGCAGGTGCATCCCGTCGAAGGTCGGCGCGGCGTCGGAGGCGGCGAGCACCTCGCACCCGCGCCCTTCGGCCGCCTGCAGCACCGCCGCCCAGCCGCTGTGGAACACCCGCGGCAGCTCGGCGGCGAGCAGCTTGACGGCGGTCCCCTCGGCGGCGCGGGCCAGTGCCTCGAGCAGGTCGAGCTCACGGTGGGTGTCCAACGGCCCGTGGAAGGGGCGCAGCGCCTCCACCTGCACGCCCGGCACCGTCTGCACGGCCGTGATCAGGCTGTCGGGCAGCCGGCCCGGGGGCAGGTCGACCACGACGTCGTCGACGGCGACGCCGTTGCCGCGCTCGAGCACGTCGACCGAGACGATGTCGATGCCCGCGGTGCCCAGCGCGGTCGCCACCGCGCCGAACAGGCCGGGGCGGTCCGGGACGACCAGCCTCAGGAGATGGGACACGGTTCCTCCGCTGACGACGTCGAGCTGCTGGCCGATCCTCGTCGATCGCGTGGCCCCAGCAGCTTCCCCCATGCGAGGCCCTCCGGTCGAGTCACCGTCCCGGCCGCCCCGGGGCCGGCACCGGTCCACGTACAGTGACCGGGTTGCGTCCCTGGCGCCGGCCGGCGCCGACGACAGGAGTCCTCCCCCTTCATGAGCACCGAGCCGATGCCCGACCCCGGCGCGCACCCGGCCCTCGACCGCCAGGACATCGCGCACCTCGCGCGGCTGGCCCGCCTGGCCGTCACCGACGAGGAGCTCGACCGCTTCGCCGGCCAGCTGGGTGCGGTCCTCGACGCGGTGGCCCGGGTGCAGCGCGCCGACGTCGCCGACGTCGCCGCGACCACGCACGCCGTGCCGCTGACCAACGTCCTGCGACCGGACGTCACCCGGCCCAGCCTGCCGCGCGACGTCGTCCTGGCCGGTGCCCCCGCCGCCGAGGACGACCGCTTCCGCGTGCCGCGCATCCTGGGGGAGGAGGCGTGAGCGACCTCACCGCCCTGAGCGTCGTCGAGCTGCAGCAGGCGCTGTCGTCCGGCGAGACCACCTCCGTCGAGGTCACCCGCGCGCACCTCGAGCGCATCCACGCCGAGGACGGGGCGCTCGGTGCCTACCTGCACGTCGACGACGAGGGCGCCCTGCGGCGCGCCGCCGAGATCGACGCCGCCGGCAGCGCGGGCACCGGCCTGGCCGGCATCCCGGTGGCGCTCAAGGACGTCTTCGTCACCGAGGGCCTGCCCACCACCAGCGGCTCGCGCATCCTCGAGGGCTGGCGCCCGCCGTACTCCGCGACCGTCGCCCGCCGGCTCGCCGACGCCGGCACGGTCCTGCTCGGCAAGACCAACATGGACGAGTTCGCGATGGGCTCCTCCACCGAGAACTCCGCCTACGGGCCCACCCGCAACCCCTGGGACACCGACCGGATCCCCGGCGGGTCCTCCGGCGGGTCGAGCACCGCCGTCGCCGGCCGGCTGGCGCCCTTCGCCCTCGGCACCGACACCGGCGGCTCGATCCGGCAGCCCGCGGCGCTCACCGGCCTGGTCGGGCACAAGCCCACCTACGGCTCGGTCTCGCGCTACGGGCTCATCGCCTTCTCCTCCAGCCTCGACCAGGCCGGCCCGATGGCCCGCACGGTGGTGGACGCCGCCCTGCTGCACGAGGCGATCGGCGGCCACGACCCGTGCGACTCGACGTCCATCGACGCCCCCGTGCCCGCGGTGGTCGAGGCCGCCCGCCGGGGGGCCGGCGGCGACCTGGCCGGCCTGCGGGTCGGCGTCGTGCGTGAGCTCGGCGGCGAGGGTTCCCGCGAGGGCTACGACGCCGGCGTCCTGGACCGGTTCGCCGAGGCCGTCGCGCTGCTGGAGGCCGCCGGCGCCGAGGTCCGGCAGGTGTCCTGCCCGGCGTTCGACCTGGCGCTGCCGGCCTACTACCTCATCGCCCCGAGCGAGGCGTCGTCGAACCTGGCCCGCTTCGAGGGGATGCGCTTCGGCATCCGCGTCGGCGACGACGGCAGCCGCGACGTCGACGACGTCATGGCGCTCACCCGCGAGCAGGGCTTCGGGCCGGAGGTCAAGCGGCGGATCATCCTCGGCACCTACGCGCTGTCGGCGGGCTACTACGACGCCTACTACGGGCAGGCGCAGAAGGTCCGCACGCTCATCGGCCGTGACTTCGGCGCCGCCTTCGACGACGACGACGACGGCGGCGGCGTCGACGTGCTGGTCAGCCCGACCAGCCCCACCGTCGCCTGGCCGATCGGTGCGCGCGTCGACGACCCGCTGGCCATGTACGCCGCCGACCTGTGCACGCTGCCGGCCAGCCTCGCCGGCGTCCCGGCCATCTCGGTGCCCTGCGGGCTGTCCGAGGGGCTGCCGGTGGGCCTGCAGGTCATGGCACCGGCGCTGGCCGACGACCGCTGCTACCTGGTCGCCGCCGCCGTCGAGGCGGCGCTGGGCGCCCCGCTGACCGACCGCCTCGTGGAGCGTGCTGCGTGAACGGTGCCCTCAAGGCCGCCTGGGGCCTGACCGTGTTCGTCGTCCTCGTCGGCGTGGTCGGCTGGCTGGTCACCGGCGAGGCCTTCTTCGCCGTGTTCCTCGTCCTGGGGGTGCTCACCGCGGTCGGTGCGTGGCTGACCGGGCGCAGCACCGCCCCGAAGGGAGACCCCCGCACGTGAGCGAGACCCGCAGCGAGACCCTCGTCGAGTTCGACGACGTCCTCACCCGCTACGAGCCCGTCATCGGCCTGGAGACCCACGTCGAGCTGGGCACCGAGTCGAAGATGTTCTGCGGCTGCTCGACCACCTTCGGCGCCGAGCCCAACACCCAGACCTGCCCGGTGTGCCTCGGGCTGCCCGGGTCGCTGCCGGTGGCCAACGCCGCCGCCGTCGAGTCGACCATCCGGATCGGCCTGGCGCTGGGCTGCCGCATCGCGCCCTGGTCGCGCTTCGCCCGGAAGAACTACTTCTACCCGGACATCCCCAAGGGCTTCCAGACCAGCCAGTACGACGAGCCGCTGTGCACCGCCGGGCACCTCGACGTCGAGGTGGACGGCGAGACCCACCGCGTGGAGATCGAGCGGGTGCACCTGGAGGAGGACACCGGCAAGAACCTGCACGTCGGCGGGGCCACCGGGCGCATCCACGGCGCCGACCACTCGCTGGTGGACTTCAACCGCGCGGGCATCCCGCTGGTCGAGATCGTCACCCGGCCGGTCCCCGGGGTCGGCGCGAAGGCCCCCGAGGTGGCCCGCGCCTACGTCACCGAGCTGCGCGAGATCATCCAGACCCTCGGCGCCTCGGACGTCCGGATGGAGCAGGGCAGCCTGCGCTGCGACGTCAACACCTCCCTCGCCCCGGTCGGCAGCCCCGAGTGGGGCACCCGCACCGAGACGAAGAACGTCAACTCACTGCGGTCGGTCGAGCGCGCCGTCCGCTACGAGATGCGCCGGCAGGCCGCCGTCCTCGACGCCGGGGGCCGGGTGGTGCAGGAGACCCGCCACTTCCACGAGGACACCGGCAGCACGTCACCGGGCCGCAGCAAGGAGGAGGCGACCGACTACCGGTACTTCCCCGAGCCCGACCTCGTGCCGCTGGCCCCCGACGCCGAGTGGATCGAGAAGCTGGCCGCCGACCTCCCCGAGCTGCCCGCCGCCCGGCGTGCCCGGCTGCAGGAGGAGTGGGGCCTGTCGGCCACCGAGATGACCTGGCTGGTCAACGCCGGGGCCCTCGGGCTGGTCGAGCAGACCGTCGCCGCCGGTGCCTCGCCGGCCGACGCCCGCAAGTGGTGGCTGGGCGAGCTGGCCCGCCGGGCCAACGACGCCGGGGTCGAGCTGGCCGAGCTCGCCGTCACGCCGGCGCAGGTCGCCGAGCTGGCCGCGCTGGTCGCGGAGGGCACGATCAACGACAAGCTCGCGCGGCAGGCGCTCGACGGCGTGCTCGCCGGCGAGGGCGACCCCCGGGGGGTCGTGCAGGCCCGCGGGCTGGCGGTCATGGGGGAGTCCGACGAGCTGGTGGCCGCGGTCGACGCGGCGATCGCCGGCGCACCCGACGTCGTCGCCAAGGTGCGCAGCGGCAAGGTGCAGGCGCTCGGCGCCCTGGTCGGCCAGGTCATGAAGGCCACCCGCGGCCAGGCCGACGCCCCCACGGTGAGGCGGATGCTCGAGGAGCGCGTCCTCGGGGGGTGACGGCGGCTCGCCGCCGTGTCGGGCCCGAATGGGCCCCGGAGGGCTCCGCGAGGGGTGCGACGGTGGGGGTCAGCTCAGGTCGGGGACGGCCACCTGCCGCGGTGCGGTCCGGTAGGACCGCGGTGTCACAGCCGGGAGGTGCCGGTCGCCGCGGGCGGCAGGATGCGCAGCACCTTGTCGTCGTCCTCGGCGGGGGTGCCGACGCCGTCCCTGTTCGACGTCGTCACCCACAGCCCGCCCTCGGTGTCGAGCACCACCGTGCGCAGCCGGCCGTAGCGTCCGGCGATCAGCTCGGTCGGCTCCTCGACGACGGCGCCGGCCTCGGTCTGGACGACGTACACGCGCTGGCCGTCGAGTGCGCCGAGGAACACGGTGCCGCCCACGGCCGCGCAGCCGCCGAGGCCACCCTCGGCGTTCGGGACCTCGAGCAGCGGGCCGGTGCTGGTGGACCCGACCGCGGGCCAGCCGTGGTCGCTGTCCTCGAGCACGGCGTTGAGCTCGTCCGGCCCGTCGGTGGACTCGTCGACGGAGTAGAGCGCGCGCGGGTCGTCCAGCGACGGGCACAGCGCGGTCACGTCGGCGTGCCCGCGGCTGTAGACCGGCCCGGCGCCGACCGGCTGACCGAAGACGTCGACGTGCAGCACCTTGCCGGCGAGCGACACCGGGTCCTGGGCCAGCGCCGGGGCGCCGGTGTCGCCGGTGCCGACGAACAGCGTGCCGTCGGGGGCGAAGGCCAGGCCGCCGCCGTTGTGCACCTCGCCGCGCGGGATGCCGGTGAGCACCGGGTTCGGGGTGCCGCCGAGGGGGAAGCGCACGACGCGGTTGTCGGCCGGCGTCGACACGTAGGCGTAGAAGAGGCCGTCCTCGTCGAACGTGGGGGACAGCGCCAGTCCCAGCAGCCCGCCGTCACCGGCGGTGTCGACGCCGGACACGGTCATGAGCTCCCGTGCCGGCGAGCGGTCGGGGAAGACCTGCAGCAGCCGGCCGGTCTCGCGCTCCCCGACCACGGCGCTGCCGTCGGGGAGCACGACCAGGCCGGTGGGCACGGTCAGGCCGGTGGCGACCACGTTGGGGTCCCCGGGGGCCGTGCCGGAGCCGGGGCCGGCCGGCTCGCCCGGCGACGGGGCGGGGGAGGACTCGGTGGGCGGCCCGACCTCGGGCGGCGCCCCTTCGGGCAGCGGCCGGAAGGGTCCGGCGGGTTCGTAGCCGTCCTCGCCGCAGGCGGCCAGCAGCAGCGTCAGGGCCACCGCGCACCCGGCGGCGGCACGCCGTCCCCGCAGCCGCCTCACCCGGTCCACAGTACGGCCGGTCCGCGACCGGCGGCCGGAGCCGGATGCCGACCGCGCGCGCGACCCCACCGGCGTGGGTGCTCCGGCCGCTAGGTTGGCCGGACCCGCTGTCCGAGCGACGGAGGTCGGCATGCACAGCACGGTGTCCGGCCCGGTGCGGCCGCGCGTGGTCGTCGTCGGCGGGGGGTTCGCGGGGCTGGCGGCCCTGCGCCGGCTGCAGCGGACCCTGCCGCCCGGCGCGGCCGACCTCGTGCTGGTGACCCCGACGGACTACCTGCTCTACAGCCCGCTGCTGCCCGAGGTGGCGACCGGGGTGGTGGAGGCCCGGCACGTCGCGGTCTCGCTGCGGCGGCTGCTGCCCAGGGTGCGCCTGGTCCTCGGCCGGGTCGAGGACGTCGACCTGGCCGCCCGGTCGCTGACCCTGCAGCGGCCCGACGGGACGACGGCGCCGATGTCGTGGGACCGGCTCCTCCTCACGCCCGGCTCGGTCACCCGCCAGCTGCCCGTCCCGGGGGTCCCCGAGCACGGTCGCGCGCTCAAGACCCTGGTCGAGGCGGTCTTCCTCCGCGACCACCTGCTCGAGCAGCTCGACCTCGCCGACGCGCTGCCCGACACCCCGGCGGGCCGGGCGGAACGGGCGGCGCGGCTCACCGTGGTCGCCGTGGGGGCCGGGTACACCGGCACGGAGGTGGTGGCCCAGACCCAGCGCTGGCTGCGCCGCATCGAGGGCCGCTGGGACCGCACCCGCGCCGCCGAGGTCCGGTGGCTGCTCGTCGACGTCGCCCCGGCCGTCCTGCCCGAGCTGGGCCCCGAGCTCGGCCGCCGCGCGCTGGAGCTGCTCGCCCGCCGCGGGGTCGACGTCCGGCTGCGGACGTCGGTCGTGTCCGTCGACGACGGCGCCGTCGTCCTGACCGACGGCGAGACCGTCCCGACCCGCACACTGGTCTGGGGCGCCGGGGTGGTCGCCCACCCGCTGGTCGGCCGGCTGGGGCTGCCGCTGCGCAGGGGACGGCTCGTCGTCGGGGCCGACCTCGCCGTCCCCGGGGCGCCGGGCGTGTGGGCCGCGGGCGACGCCGCCGCCGTCCCCGACCTCGCCGTCTCCGCGGACGGCGGGACACGGCCCGACACCCCGCCGACGGCACAGCACGCGCAGCGGCAGGGCGCGGTCCTCGGCCGCAACGTCGCCGCCGACCTCGGCGTCGGCCGGCCCCGCCGGTACCGGCACCGCGACCTCGGCCTGGTCGCCGACCTCGGCGGCTGGGACGCCGTGGCGCGGCCGCTCGGCGTCCCGCTGACCGGCCCGCTGGCCAAGGTCGTCACCCGCGGGTACCACCTCTACGCGCTGCCGGCGACGGCCAACCGGGTGCGCGTCGCCGCCGACTGGCTGTTCCAGACGCTGCTGCCGCCGGAGTCCACGCAGCTGTCCGTGGTCCGCCCCGAGGACGCCCGGATCGCCACCGCCCAGGGGGTTGCCGCCGCACCCGCCTAGGGTCGGGTGCCGTGGCTCCCGAGATCCGCGGCACCGACGTCGTCGGCCCCGACGAGACGCTGACCGTCCTCGTCCCCTCGCGCGACACGGCCGCCACGGTCGAGGCGCTCGACCCGCGGGTGCGCGCCTTCCCGGCCACCCCGGACGACGGCCCGCCGACCGGGGAGGCCGCCCGGGCGCAGGTGTGGGTGCCGCCCAGCGGCGGCGCCTCACCGGAGCCGGGGTTCGTGGCCGCGCTCCCGGCGCTGCGGCTGGTGCAGCTGACCAGCGCCGGGGCCGAGCGCTTCGTCGGCCGGCTGCCCGAGGGCGTCGTGCTCTGCAACGCCCGCGGCGCCCACACCCCGTCGACGGCGGAGTGGGTCGTGGCCGCGACGCTGGCCGTCCAGCGCGGCCTGCCCGACCTCGTCCGCGAGCAGGACGCCGGCCGCTGGACGCCGCGCACCTACTCCTCGCTGGTCGGGGCGCGGGTGGTGGTGGTCGGCGCCGGCGACATCGGCCGCCGGGTGGGCGCCATGATGGCCGGTTTCGACGTCGACCTCGCCCTCGTCGGCCGCACCGCCCGCGACGGCGTGCACGGCACCGACGAGCTGCCGCGGCTGCTGCCGGAGGCCGACGTCGTCGTCGTGGTGGTCCCGGTGACCGAGGAGACCACCGGCCTGGTCGACGCCGCGTTCCTCGCCTCGATGCGCGACGGCGCGCTGCTGGTCAACGCCGCCCGCGGGGTCGTCGTCGACACTGACGCGCTGCTGGCCGAGCTCACCGCGGGCCGGCTGCGCGCCGCCCTCGACGTGACCGACCCCGAGCCGCTGCCCGAGGGGCACCCGCTGTGGTCGGCGCCCGGCCTGCTGCTCACCCCGCACGTGGCCGGCTCCGTGCCCGACACCGATGCCCGGGCGCAGGCCGCGGTCCTCGACCAGCTCCGCCGGGTGCTGGCGGGGGAGCCGCTGGTCAACGTGGTGGCCGCGTACTGAGGTCCCGGGACCACGGCGCCTGGGAGCATGGGCAGCCGTGGCTGCCCTCGCGCGCATGCGGCTGAGCCGGGTCTCCCTGCTGCCGGTCGTCTTCCTCGCCGTCTGCGTGCTGCCCTTCGCCGCGGCCTCGCCGTGGGCCGCGCTGGTCCTGCTGCTCCCGCTGCTGGCCGCGGCCTGGGTGCTGCGGGTCGGTGTCGACGTCGACGAGGACGGCATCACCACCCACTCGCTGCTGCGCCCGCGCCGGGTGGCGTGGAGCGACCTGGCCGGCATCCGCGTCGGCCGCGGCGCCCGGCTCCGGCTGGTGACCACCGGCGGCTCCGAGGTGCGCCTGCCGGTCCTGCGGGCGCGTGACCTCCCGCGTCTCGCGGTGCTCTCCGGTGGGCGCATCGACGCGCCCTGACCTCACCCGGCCAGCGTGGTGAGCCGCTGCGCCGCGTCGCTGCCCTCGACCGCGGTGTAGACGACGAGCTGCAGGCCGGGCGCGTCGGCCGGCGTCAGCTGGTGGTGCTCGAGCAGCAGGGGACCGACCTCGGGGTGCTCGAAGCGGCGCTCGGCGGAGCTGAACCGGTCGACGTCGCGGCTGGCCCACCCGGCGCGGAAGTGCGGGCTGGCCGCCTCGAGCCGGGCGACGAGGTCGACCACCGCCGGGTCGGCCAGCCGCGGGCCGACCTCCGCGCGGAACTGGGTGAGGAAGCGCCGGCTGTCGGTCGGCCAGTCGGCGAGCAGCGCGCGCACCGCCGGGTCGGTGAAGACCAGCCACAGCAGGTTGCGCTCGGCGGCGGGGACGGCGGCCACGCCCGGGTAGAGCCGCTGGTAGGCGCGGTTCCACCCGACGATCGACCAGTCCGCGGTGATCGTGTAGGCGGGGGAGGGGTCCAGGGCGTCGAGCAGGCGCTGCAGGTGCGCGGGCATCCCGCCGTCGGGGTCGGCCGGGGGAGCGCCGCCGTGCCCGGTCAGCCGCCGCACGTACTCGTGCTCGGCCGGCGACATCCGCAGCGTCCGGGCCAGGGCGTCGACCACCTGCCGGGAGGGGCGGATGTCGCGGCCCTGCTCCAGCCACGTGTACCAGGTGTGGCTCACCCCCGAGAGCAGCGCGACCTCCTCGCGGCGCAGCCCCGGCGTCCGCCGCGCCCCGCCCGCGGGCAACCCGGCGGCCCGCGGGTCGACCTGCCGGCGGCGCGAGCGCAGGAACTCGGCCAGCTCGGACCGGGCGGTGGCGGACACGGCGCGCTCCTCGGTGGTGGTGTCGGTACCAGTATCGACGGCGCCTCGGCACGGGCCGCCGCCCGGCCTACGCTGCTCGTCCGTGACCACCGTGGACGAGCCCCGCACCACCGCCGACGTCAAGCCCCGCAGCCGCGAGGTGACCGACGGCATCACCAAGGCCCCCGCGCGGGCGATGCTGCGCGCGGTCGGCATGGGCGACGACGACTGGGACAAGCCGCAGATCGGCGTCGCGTCGTCGTGGAACGAGATCACCCCGTGCAACCTGTCGCTGGACCGGCTGGCCAAGCGGGCCAAGGAGGGCGTGCATGCGGCCGGCGGGTTCCCGCTGGAGTTCGGCACGATCTCCGTCTCCGACGGCATCTCCATGGGCCACGAGGGCATGCGGGCCTCGCTGGTCAGCCGCGAGGTCATCGCCGACTCGGTCGAGACGGTGATGTTCGCCGAGCGCCTCGACGGCTCGGTCCTGCTCGCCGGCTGCGACAAGTCGCTGCCCGGCATGCTCATGGCCGCCGCCCGGCTGGACCTGGCCAGCGTCTTCCTCTACTCCGGCTCCACGCTGCCCGGGAAGCTGGGGGACCGCGACGACCTGACGATCATCGACGTCTTCGAGGCCGTCGGCGCGTGCGCCCGCGGGCTGATCAGCCAGGACGAGCTGGCCGCCGTCGAGCGGGCCGCCTGCCCGGGGATGGGCTCGTGCGGCGGCATGTACACCGCCAACACGATGGCCAGCGTGGCCGAGGCGCTCGGCATGGCCCTGCCCGGCAGCGCCGCCCCGCCGGCCCCCGACAGCCGCCGCGACGCGTTCGCCGTCGCCTCCGGCGAGGCCGTGGTCAACCTGCTGCGCCAGGGCATCACGGCGCGCCAGATCATGACCAAGGAGGCGTTCGAGAACGCCATCACCGTGGTCATGGCGCTCGGCGGCTCGACCAACGCCGTCCTGCACCTGCTGGCCATCGCGCACGAGGCACGGGTCGACCTGACCCTCGAGGACTTCAACCGCATCGGCGACCGCACGCCGCACCTGGCCGACGTCAAGCCCTTCGGCCGGTTCGTGATGACCGACATCGACCGCGTGGGCGGCGTGCCGGTGGTGCTCCGGGCGCTGCTCGACGCCGGCCTGCTGCACGGCGACACGCTCACCGTGACCGGGAAGACCATGGCCGAGAACCTCGCCGAGATCGCCCCGCCGGACCTCGACGGCACGATCGTGCACGCGATGGAGAACCCCATCCACACGACCGGCGGCCTGACGATCCTGCGCGGCTCGCTGTCCCCGGACGGCGCGGTGGTGAAGTCCGCGGGCTTCGACGCCGACGTCTTCGAGGGCACCGCGCGCGTCTTCGACGGCGAGCAGGGCGCCATGGACGCCGTCACCGAGGGCACCCTGCAGGCCGGCGACGTCGTCGTCATCCGCTACGAGGGCCCCCGCGGCGGGCCGGGCATGCGCGAGATGCTCGCCGTCACCGGCGCGATCAAGGGCGCGGGCCTGGGCAAGGACGTCCTGCTGCTCACCGACGGACGGTTCTCCGGCGGGACGACGGGCCTGTGCGTCGGCCACGTCGCCCCCGAGGCGACCGACGGCGGCCCCATCGCCCTGGTCCAGGACGGCGACCGCATCCGCCTGGACCTGGGGACCCGCACCCTGGACCTGCTGGTCGACGACGACGAGCTCGCCCGCCGCCGCGCGGACTGGGCGCCGCTGCCCCCGCGCTACACCACCGGGGTGCTCGGCAAGTACGCCAAGCTCGTCGGTTCGGCCGCGCAGGGCGCCATCTGCTCCTGAGCCGAGGCCCCCCTCCTTGGGGTGAGGGGGGCCCGCCGCGGCTCCTGCCGGCCCGCCGCGCTGCCGACACCCTTGGTGTGGACAGGCGGATCAAGTGGGTGCTGGCGTGTGCCCTGACGGCCGCGGTGGCGTGCGTCGTGGCCGCCGTCGTCCCGGCGCTGCACCCCGTGGGCGAGGTCGTTCCGGCCCTCGCCGGGGTGCTGACCGCCGCGGTCCTCTGGCGGTCCGGGCGCCCTGGGGAGCCGGCCGACCGGCCCTGGCGGCTGCTCGCGGTCGCGCCGCTGCTGCCCGTCGCCGGGCTGCTCACCAGCGTGGCCGTCGACCCCGCCTCGGTCCTCGAGGACGTGGTGCTGCGCTGGGTGTTCATCGTCCCCGGCCACGTGCTCGCGGTCCTCGCGCTGCTCGGCATGGTCCGGCGCCCTCCGCGGCGCCCCACCTGCCTGCGCACGGGTCTCGAGCTTCGCGCTGTTCGGCACCGCCGCGCTCGTGGTCATGCAGGTGCTGCTCGTCGGCCCGGGCAGCGGTTGGACGGCGCTGTCGGCGGTCGCCCGGCTCGTCCTCGGCGCCGCCGTGCTCGCCACCGCGGCCACCATGGCCGCCGCCCTCACCGTCCTCGGCGCCGCCGACGCCCGCCGCCAGCCCGCAGCCGCGGCCCTGCTGGCCGGGCTGGTGGCGGTGTGCGCCGGGCGCGGCGCCGGCACCTCGGCGGCGTTGCTGGGCGCTCCCGGCGCCGTCCCCGCCACCCGGGTCGCCGTCGTCGTCGGGCTGGCCCTGCTGGTGCTCGCCCGCCTGCTCGACACCGCCCCGGCCGCCGGGGCGCACCCGGGGGGGCGGGCCGCGCAGCTGCGCTCGGCGCTGCCGCACCTGGCGCTGGTCGTCGTCGTCGCCCTCGTCGTCGTGCCGGTGGTGCTGGGCACCGCCCCGACCGGCACCACCCTCGGCGGCGCGCTGGCCTGCGTCGCGCTCGCGGCGGTCCACCGCTGGGTCACCGCCCGCGAGGACCACCTGCGCGGCGCCCGGCTGCGCCGCGACGAGGCCTACTTCCGCAGCCTGCTGTCGGCCTCGAGCGAGCCGGTGCTCGTCCTCGACGCGCGGCTGCGCGTCGGCTGGGCCTCGCCGGCGTTCGCGGCGCTGCTCGGCCGCGACCCCGCCGACCTGGTCGGCCGCGACCTGCTCGCCGGCAGCACCCCGACCACGCGCCCCGGCACGGTCGACGCCCACGACGCCGCCGCGCTGCGGACCCGGCTCGCCGGCAGCGCCCCCGGCACCGCGGGCGGGCTGCTGGTGCTGCACGTGCGCGACGCCGACGGCGAGCGGCGCTGCCTGGAGGCCGGCGTGTCCGACCTGCGCGGCGACGCCGCGATCGCCTCGGTCGTTCTGCACTGCCGCGACGTCACCGAGCGGGAGGCCCGCGAGCGCGCCCTCGAGGAGGTCGCGTTCACCGACACCCTCACCGGGCTGCCCAACCGGGCGGGCTGGGACGCCGAGCTGGCCGCGGCCGCCGGGCGCGCCGACGCCGGGACGGGGAAGGCGGTGCTCGTCTTCGAGGTCTCGGGCCTGGGCGAGGTCCGCGAGCACGCCGGCCGTGACGCGGTCGCCGACGTCCTGGTCGAGCTGGGCCGGCGGCTGCGCGAGGCCGTGCGCGGCGACGAGGTCGTCGCCCGGGTCGCCGGCGGTGCCTTCGCCGTGCTGGCCGCAGGGGACGGCGACACCGCCGACCGGCTCGCCGACCGCTGCCTGGCGGTCCTCGAGCGGCCCGTCAGCACCCCCGCGGGCCTCTTCGACCTCACCGCCGACGTCGGCGTCGTCCCCGTCGAGCACGGCCTGACCGTCGCCGAGCTCACCGCCCGCGCCGAACTGGCCGTGGCCGCCGCCCGGAGCGGCGGCCGGTCCCGGGCCACCCGCTGGACGCCGACCCTCGGCGCCGCCGCCGCGCGCCGCGACCGGCTGCGCCAGGACCTGCCCGGCGCCGCCGCGCGCGGTGAGCTGTGGCTGGTGTTCCAGCCGGTCGTGTCGATGGACGAGCAGCGGGTCACCGGTGTCGAGGCGCTGCTGCGCTGGCGGCACCCGGTGCTCGGCGACGTCCCGCCGCGGGAGTTCGTCCCGATCGCCGAACGCGCCGGCGTGGTCGGCGAGCTGCAGCGCTGGGTGCTGCGGGAGGCGACCGCGGCCGCCGTCGCGCTGCCCGAGGCCGGCGGCGCGCCGCTGCAGCTGGGCGTCAACATCTCGGCCTCGCACGTGGCCGCCCGCACCCTGGTCGACGACGTCACCACGGCGCTGGCCGACTCCGGGCTGGCCCCGCAGCGGCTGGTCCTGGAGGTCACCGAGGCGACCGTGCTCGACGACGGCGACCACGTGGTCACCGACGTCCGGGCGCTGCGGCTGATGGGCGTGCACGTGGCGCTGGACGACTTCGGCACCGGGTCCTCCTCGCTGGCGCACCTGACCCGCCTGCCCATCGACGTCCTCAAGCTGGACAACACCTTCGTCTCGCGGGTCGACCGCGACGCGCAGGGCCGCGCGCTGTGCCAGGCCGTCGTCACCGTCGCGCGGGCCCTGGGCCTCGACGTCGTCGCCGAGGGCGTGGAGACCCCCGCCCAGCTGGGCGTGCTGCGCGGCCTGGGGCTGGGCTTCGCGCAGGGCTTCCTGCTGTCGCGGCCGCTGCTGCTGGCCGACCTCGTGCGCGTCCTCGAGGAGGGCGCCGGCGCCCTGTGGCCGGGTCTGGCCGGCCTGTCGGCCGACGACTTCGGCGCTGCGGACGAGACCCCTGACGTGCGCGCGGTGCGCGGTGTCTGACCCGCGGACCCGGTCCGCCGCCGCCCGGCCGGTGGGTGCCGGCGCGGTCGCCGCGGTCCTGTCCCTGCTCGCGCTGCTGGGCACCGACACGACCGTCCTGCAGCTGACCGCCTCACCGCGGGCGGCCGTGCTGGTCCCCGCGGCCCTGGCGCTGGCCTCCGGCGTCGGTGCCGCCGTCCTCGCCGGGACCGCCGCCCGCGTGCCGGGCCGGGCCGGGCGGCCGTGGCGGGCGATGACGCTGGCCGCCGGCCTGCTCGCGCTGGGCCAGGTGCTGGCCGTGACGCGCCCGTACCGCGACATGACCACCGGCGGGATCGAGGACCTCCCCACGCTGCTCGCGGTCCCGGTGGCCGTGGCGGTCGCGGTGTTCCTGCTCCCCCCGCGGACGGGCCTGCGGGTGGGCGCGCGGGTGCTGCTCGACGGCGCCGTCCTGACCGTCGCCGTCGCCGTGCTCGGCAGCGTCGTCCTCGACGAGCTGCTCGTCCGGGTCGCCGGACCCGGGCAGGGCCTGATCGCGGCCGGCTACCCGCTGGTCGGGGCGGTCCTCTGCGGCGTCGGCCTGGTCACCGTCACCGCGGTGCCCGAGGCGCGCCGCCGCTCGGCGACCTGGCTGCTCGCGGCCTTCGTCGCCATGGCCACCGTGGCGCTCGGCGGGGCGCTGGGCCGCGCCTCGGCCGGCGACGGGCCGCTCTGGGACGTGCTCACCGTGCTCGCCTGGCTGACGATGCTCGGCACCAGCCTGTGCGCCGCCGCGGCCGACCGGCCGGCGGCGGTGCCCGACGGCCGGCGCGTCCTGCCTCTGCGCGGCGCGGTGCTGGCCTGCGGGACGTCGACCGCCGCCCTGCTCGCCGTCACCGGCGGCGTGCTGACCGGCCGGCCGGTGAGCGCCCCGGAGGCCGCCGCGGCCGCCGTCCTGCTGGTCCTGACCTCGGCGCGCACGCTGTCCTGGGCGCTGGACGCCGCGCGCCTCACCCGGCGGCTGGAGCGGACCGAGGGCTGGTTCCGCGCGCTGGTGCACAGCGGCGACGCCGTCACCGTCGTCCTGGACGCGGCCGGGCGGGTGACGTCGGTGTCCGGGCCGGTCGCCGACCAGCTGGGCCGGACCGAGCGCGACCTGCTCGGCCGCGCGCTGGTGACCCTCCTGCACGCCGACGACCGCGACCTGGTGGAGCGGGTCGCCGCGGCCCTGCGGGACGGCGCTCCCGACGGCCTGCCCGCGACCGGCCGGATGCGGACCACCGACGGCGGCTGGCGCGACGTCGAGGTCTCCGGCGCGGCCCGCACGGGCACCCGCCGGTCCGACGACGGGCTCGTCCTGCACCTGCGCGACGTCACCGAGCGCCGGGCCGGCCAGCGCGAGCTGGAGCGGCTGGCCTACACCGACTCCCTGACCGGCCTGCCCAACCGCGCCCGGTTCATGGCCGCGCTGGAGGGCGCGCTCGACCGGGCCACCCGCGGCCGGCGCGCCTGCGTGCTGCTGGTCGACCTCGACGGCTTCAAGTCGGTCAACGACGTGGCCGGTCACGACGCCGGCGACCGGCTGCTGTGCGAGGTGGCCGACTCCCTGCGCGCCGAGGCGCGGGAGGGGGACCTCGTCGCCCGGCTCGGCGGGGACGAGTTCGCGCTCGTCGTCGACGCCGGGCCCGCCGAGGCGATGGCGCTGGGCGAGCGGCTGGTCGCCCGGCTCGACCGCACCCGCCGCTACGGTGCCGCGCCCGGCGCGCCCGACGGCGCCGGGCCGGTCTTCCGGGTCTCGGCCAGCGTGGGCGTGGCCGAGGTCGTGCCGGGCATCGACGCGTCGGCCACCGTCCGGGAGGCGGACCTGGCGCTGCGCACGGTCAAGGCCCAGGGCAAGAACGGCGTCCGGGCGTCGGGGGAGACCCTCGTCGAGGAGTCCGCGCGCCGCAGCCGCCTGGCCCGCGACCTGCCCGTCGCTGTGGCCGAGGGCCGGCTGCGGCTGGTCCACCAGCCGATCGTGGGGGTCCTCGAGCGGCGGGTGACCGGTGTCGAGGCCCTGGTCCGCTGGGACCACCCGGTCCTCGGGCCGGTGTCGCCGGAGGAGTTCATCGGCCTGGCCGAGGACGACGGCCTGATCGTGCCGCTGCAGCGCTGGGTGCTCGAGACGGCGACCGCCGAGCACGCCCGCCTGGTGGCCGGCGGCCGGGACATCCGCCTGGGCGTCAACATCTCCGCGCGCCACCTGCAGGCCCGCTGCCTGGTCGAGGACGTCACCCGGGCGCTGGAGCGCTCCGGCCTGCCGGCGCGGCTGCTGGGCGTCGAGGTCACCGAGAGCGTGCTCGTGGACGACGACGAGCGGGTGCTCGCCGAGCTTCGCGGAGCTGTCCGCGCTGGGGTGCAGCGTCTCCCTCGACGACTTCGGCAAGGGCTACTCGTCGCTGGCCTACCTCGCCCGGCTGCCCGTCGACGTGCTCAAGATGGACCGCGGCTTCGTCTCCGGCATCGACACCGACCCCCGCGGCGCCGCGCTCGTCGGCAGCGTCATCGACCTCGGCCGCACCCTCGGCATGGACGTCGTCGCCGAGGGCGTGGAGACCGCCGCGCAGCGCGACGTCCTCGTCGGGCTGGGCTGCCGCCACCTGCAGGGGTGGCTGACCGGCCGCCCGGTGCCCGCCGCCGACCTGGCCGGCGTGGTCGACCGGTTCGACCCGACGCTGCTCGGCCCCGAGGTCGACGTCCCGGTGGTCGTCCCATGATCCGGCTGGCGGCGTCCACTGTGTGGGACGCCGTTGTTGACGTCGCGGCAGCCGAGGCGCACAGTGTGTTCGTGCGCTCCGCCTGTCCGCTCCTCGTAATCGCCTAGCGCGCCGGTCGCCCGACCGACGCGCTACACCCCTCTGTGCCCGCGGCACGAGGGGTTTTTTGTTGGCCACGAGGGTCCCGACGGGCCGGCCCGGCGACGCCGGGAGGTCCGCCCCGACACCCGGCCAGACACCCGAACCGCACGCCCTGCCCCGCACGTCCGGCCCAGGAGAGACGCCGCCATGACGACCACCCCGAGCGAGTCCGCCACCCGAGACGCCGCCGCGGCGCTCACCGGTGTCGAGACGACGGCCCGCTCGATCGCCGAGTCCGCCGCCGAGCCCGCCACCGGCATCACCGGCGCGCAGAGCCTGGTGCGCTCCCTCGAGGCCGTCGGTGTCGAGGTCGTCTTCGGCATCCCCGGCGGGGCGATCCTGCCGGCCTACGACCCGCTGTTCGACTCCCGCGTCCGGCACGTCCTCGTCCGCCACGAGCAGGGCGCCGGGCACGCGGCCACCGGGTACGCGCAGGCCACCGGCCGGGTCGGCGTCTGCATGGCCACCTCCGGCCCGGGCGCGACCAACCTGGTCACCCCGCTGGCCGACGCCTACATGGACTCGGTCCCGATGGTCGCGATCACCGGGCAGGTGCCCAGCCGCGCGATCGGCACCGACGCCTTCCAGGAGGCCGACATCCGCGGCATCACGATGCCGATCACCAAGCACAACTTCCTGGTCACCGACGCCGCGGAGATCCCGCAGCGCATCGCCGAGGCCTTCCACCTGGCCGCCACCGGCCGCCCCGGCCCCGTCCTGGTCGACATCGCCAAGGACGCGCTGCAGGCCACCACGGACTTCTCCTGGCCGCCGCGGCTGGACCTGCCCGGCTACAAGCCGACCACCCGCCCGCACGGCAAGCAGGTCCGCGAGGCCGCCTCGCTGATCGCCGCCGCCCGCCGGCCGGTCCTCTACGTCGGCGGCGGGGTGATCAAGTCCGGCGCCACGGCGGAGCTGGCCGAGCTCGCCGAGCTCACCGGCGCGCCCGTGGTCACCACCCTCATGGCCCGCGGCGCGTTCCCCGACAGCCACCCGCAGAACCTCGGCATGCCGGGCATGCACGGCAACGTCACCGCGGTCACCGCCCTGCAGAGGGCCGACCTGCTGGTGGCGCTGGGCGCCCGCTTCGACGACCGCGTCACCGGCGAGCTGTCCTCGTTCGCGCCCGCCGCGCTGGTCGTGCACGCCGACATCGACCCCGCGGAGATCGGCAAGAACCGCAAGGCCGACGTCCCGATCGTCGGCGACGCCCGGGAGACGATCGCCGAGCTCGTCACCGCGCTGCAGACCGAGCACCGGGCCGGCCGCACCCCCGACCTCACCGCCTGGTGGGCGCAGCTCGACGACTGGCGCACGCGCTACCCGCTCGGCTACGACTGGCCCGAGGACGGCTCGCTGTCCCCGCAGTACGTCGTCGAGCGGCTGGGCGCGATCGCCGGCCCCGACGCGATCTACGCCTCCGGTGTCGGCCAGCACCAGATGTGGGCCGCCCAGTTCATCAGGTACGAGAAGCCGGGCACCTGGCTCAACAGCGGCGGCCTCGGCACCATGGGCTACGCCGTCCCCGCGGCCATGGGCGCCAAGTACGGCCGCCCGGAGACCACCGTCTGGGCGATCGACGGCGACGGCTGCTTCCAGATGACCAACCAGGAGCTGGCCACCTGCGCCATCGAGGGGATCCCGGTCAAGGTCGCCGTCATCAACAACGGCAACCTCGGCATGGTCCGCCAGTGGCAGACCCTCTTCTACGAGGGCCGCTACTCCAACACCAAGCTGCACCCGGTCGACGCCGACGGCCGGCCCAAGCCGGTGCGCATCCCCGACTTCGTGGCGCTGGCCGAGGCGCTGGGCTGCGTCGGGCTGCGCTGCGAGAGCAAGGACGACGTCGACGCCGTCATCGAGAAGGCGATGGCGATCACCGACGCCCCCGTGGTCATCGACTTCGTCGTCGGCGCCGACGCCCAGGTGTGGCCGATGGTCGCCGCGGGCGCCAGCAACGACGACATCCTGGCCGCGCGCGACCTGCGCCCGGTCTTCGGTGACAACCAGGTGTGACGAAGGACCCCGTTCCTCCCCACCACCTCGCTGCGCTCGGCGGCGGGCCCCTGGAACGGGGCCGAACACGAATCGGAAGCAGGTTGCTCTGACATGACCCGCCACACGTTGTCGGTGCTCGTCGAGAACAAGGCCGGTGTGCTGGCCCGTGTCTCGGCGCTGTTCAGCCGGCGCGCGTTCAACATCGAGTCGCTGGCCGTCGGCCCGACGGAGAACCCCGACCTGTCGCGGATGACGATCGTGGTCGACGCCGAGTCCGCGCCGCTGGAGCAGGTGACCAAGCAGCTGAACAAGCTCATCGAGGTCATCAAGATCGTGGAGCTGGACGGCAGCGCCGCGGTGCAGCGCGAGCTGCTGCTGGTCAAGGTGCGCGCGCCGCTGGCCGACCGCACCACCGTGCTGCAGACCGCCGAGCTGTTCCGCGCCCGCGTCGTCGACGTCAACACCGACACCGTGACGCTGGAGGCGACCGGCACCCCCGACAAGCTGCAGGCCCTGCTCGCCGTCCTGGCCCCGCTGGGGATCAAGGAGATGGCGCAGTCGGGCACCGTCGCCCTGGGCCGGGGGCCGCGCTCGATGAGCGGCGCCGGTACCTTGCGCCCGGTCGACCGCAGCGCCTAGAAGGCCCCCCTCGCCCCCCGCCGCTCGCAGGCTCGCGGCGGGACCCTGCGAGGGGGCCGTTCCATCCCCTCACCAGAAGGAGCACCACCGCATGGCCGCCGAGATCTTCTACGACGACGACGCCGACCTGTCGATCATCCAGGGGCGGACCGTCGCCGTCATCGGCTACGGCAGCCAGGGCCACGCGCACGCCCTGTCGTTGCGCGACTCCGGCGTCGACGTCCGCGTCGGCCTGCCGGAGGGCAGCAGGAGCCGGGCCAAGGCAGAGGCGGAGGGGCTGCGCGTGGTGACGCCGTCCGACGCCGCCGCCGAGGCCGACCTGATCATGGTCCTCGTCCCGGACCACGTGCAGCGGAAGGTGTACGCCGAGGCGATCGAGCCCAACCTGCAGGACGGCGACGCGCTGTTCTTCGCGCACGGCTTCAACATCCGCTTCGGCTACGTCAAGCCCCCGGCGGGTGTCGACGTCGCCATGGTCGCCCCCAAGGGCCCGGGCCACCTGGTGCGCCGCGAGTTCGAGAACGGCAAGGGCGTGCCCGCGCTGGTCGCCGTCGAGCAGGACGCCAGCGGCCAGGCGCTGCAGCTGGCGCTGTCCTACGCCAAGGCCATCGGCGGCACCCGCGCCGGCGTCATCCGGACGACGTTCGCCGAGGAGACCGAGACCGACCTCTTCGGCGAGCAGGCCGTCCTCTGCGGCGGCGCCAGCGCGCTGATCACCGCCGGGTTCGAGACCCTCACCGACGCCGGGTACCAGCCCGAGATCGCCTACTTCGAGTGCCTGCACGAGCTCAAGCTGATCGTCGACCTCATGTACGAGGGCGGCATCGCCAAGCAGCGCTGGTCGGTGTCGGACACCGCGGAGTACGGGGACTACACGTCCGGCCCGAAGATCATCGACCAGCACGTCAAGGACGCCATGAAGGACGTGCTGGCCCGGATCAAGGACGGCTCGTGGGCGGCGGAGTTCATCGCCGACCAGGACGCCGGCGCGCCGGACTTCACGCGCCGCCGCGCCGAGGCCGAGGCGCACCCGATCGAGGAGACCGGCCGCAAGCTGCGCGGCCTGATGAGCTGGGTGTCGACGTCGGACGACTACACCGGCACCGCCGCCCGCGGCTGAGCCGAGGCCCCTCCGCAGGGGCCGGAGCACGCAGAGGCCCCCGCTGCCGGCCGGCAGCGGGGGCCTCCCTGCGTCCCGGGCGGTGCCGGTCGGACGACGTGGCCCCCGGGGACACGGAGCCGGCGGGTCCAGGGTGTCAGTAGCGCTGGCCGCGGGCGGCGAAGTACTGCCGGGACTGCGGCTGCAGCAGCAGCGCGGCGATCGCCGCGGTGATGACGAGGCCCAGGACGCCGCTGACCGCGTCCCCGCCGCTCTGCACCAGGGACAGGACGAAGCTGACCAGCCCCAGCGCGATCAGCGCGTAGCTCGTGTACAGCAGCAGCCTCGGTACCTGCCCCCGGAGGACGGCGATCCCCCCGACCAGCAGGGCCACGTAGGCCGCCAGCGAGACCAGGAGCAGCAGCCCGAGCAGCGTGAGCCCGTAGCCGAAGGCGGCGAGCATCACCAGCAGCGACAGCAGGGCACCGAGCGCGCCCCACACGATGCCGGTGACCGCCGCGGCGGTCACCGTGCCGGGGCGCCGGCCCGTCGGGGCACCGTAGGGGGAGGGCGCGCCGTACCCGGGCGGGCCTCCCGGCGGGGTGTCCTTCTCGGAGCTGGGGCCGGTCATCGTTCCTCCTGGAGGTCGTCGCGCCATGTCGGCGGCCGGTGGCCGACTGTAGGGGGCTCCGGGACGCCAGAAGGGGTCTGCCCGGACGGACAGACCCCTTCTGGTGACAGCGGTCAGCGGCCGCGGCGGGCGCGGTGTGCCGCGAAGAACGCGGCGGCCGGCTTCAGCGACAGGAGCACGACGATGGCCAGCGCGGCCAGGAAGAACAGCAGGCTGGTGACGATGCCCCCCGCCCCGGCGGTGTCGGCGGCGGTGAGGTTCCCGATCAGGCCGATCAGCGTGAAGACCAGGGCGATCGAGCCGCCGATCAGCAGCAGCACCCGGCTGCGCCCCGTGAGGGCCCACACGGAGCCCCAGATCGTGATCACCGTCCAGACCAGCGCCAGCAGGCCGAACACCAGCAGCACGCCTCCGACGGCGCCGGCCACCGACCCGAAGCCGGGTAGCTCCTCCTCGAGGTCCCCGGAGGAGGCGCTGGTGGCGGCGAAGGCCCCGAAGAAGATCGTGACCAGGCTGATCAGCACACCGATCGCCCCGAGGACGAAGCCGAGCACGGCGGCGGTCACCACGCCTCCGGGCTTGGCCGGGACGGCGCCCTGCCCGTACTGCTGGGCGTAGCCGTACTGCCCGTACTGCTGGGCGTAGCCCTGCTGCCCGTACTGCTGGGGGTGGCCCTCCCCGTACTGCTGCGCGTAGCCCGGCTGCCCGTACTGCTGCCCGTACTGCGGCTGGCCCGGCTGTGCGTACTGCTGGCCCTGCCCGTACTGCTGGTCCTGCCCGTACTGGCCGTACTGGCCGTGGGACTGGTCCTGCTGGGGTTGCCCCTGCTGGCCGGCGGCCGAGGCGCCCGTCGGCTGGTCCGACCGCTTGGTCAGGTCGGGCTGTCCCTGACCCTGCTGGCCCTGGCCGTACGGGGGGGTCCCGCCCGTGCCCTGGTCGTTGCCGTAGTTGCTCATGGTCCCCTCCGCTGGCGCCGGCCCGTGCCGGCAGTTCCGGCCGCCAGGATGCTGGGACGGCCGCGACACGGACAACCAGAGCACCCCTCGTTCGGGGTGTCGAGTCAGCCGGGGCACCTCGTGACCAGGCGGTGACCCGGCTCGCCGCCCCAGGGGCTGGACGGGGCGGAGGCCGGTCGTCTCCCTAGGCTGTGTGCCCGTGACCGAGAGCGCGCCCGTCGTCCTGATCGCCGAGCAACTGGCCCCCAGCGTGCTGGCGGTGCTCGGCAGCGATGTCGAGATCCGCCACGTCGACGGCGCCGACCGGTCCGCCCTGCTGCCCGCACTGGCCGACGCCGCCGCGGTCATGATCCGCAGTGCCACGCAGATCGACGCCGAGGCACTCGCGGCCGCGCCGAACCTCAAGGTGGTCGCCCGCGCCGGCATCGGGCTGGACAACGTCGACGTGGCCGCGGCGACCGAGCGCGGCGTCATGGTCGTCAACGCGCCGACGTCGAACATCGTCAGCGCGGCCGAGCACGCCGTCGCGCTGCTGCTGGCCGCCGCCCGGCACATCCCGGCCGCCGACGCGTCGCTGCGCGAGGGCACCTGGCAGCGCTCGAGGTTCACCGGCGTCGAGGTCACCGACAAGGTGGTCGGTGTCGTGGGCCTGGGGCGCATCGGCCAGCTGGTGGCCCAGCGGCTGGCCGCCTTCGGCACCACGCTGATCGCCTACGACCCCTACATCCAGCCCGGCCGCGCCGCCCAGCTCGGGGTGCGGATGGTGTCGCTGGAGGACCTGCTCCGCGAGGCCGACTTCATCACCGTCCACCTGCCCAAGACGCCGGAGACCCTCGGGCTGATCGGGTCCGCGGAACTGGCCACCACCAAGCGCGGCGTGATCATCGTCAACGCCGCCCGCGGCGGGCTGGTCGACGAGGCCGCCCTGGCCGACGCGCTCGCCTCGGGCCAGGTGGGTGCCGCGGGCCTCGACGTCTACGCCCAGGAGCCCTGCACCGACAGTCCGCTGTTCGCGCTGCCCAACACCGTCGTCACGCCGCACCTGGGCGCCTCGACGACGGAGGCCCAGGACAAGGCCGGCACCGCCGTCGCGCACTCGGTGCGCCTGGCGCTGCAGGGCGAGTTCGTGCCGGACGCGGTCAACGTGCAGGCCGGTGGTGTCGTGGCCGAGGACGTGCGACCCGGTCTGCCGCTGGCCGAGAAGCTGGGGACGGTGTTCACCGCGGTCGCCGGTGGCCTGGCCCAGTCGGTCACCGTCGAGGTGCGCGGCAAGCTGGCCGAGTTCGACGACTCGGTCCTGCAGCTCGCCGTCCTCAAGGGCGTCTTCTCCGACGTCGTCGAGGAGCAGGTCACCTACGTCAACGCCCCGCTGCTCGCCCAGCAGCGCGGCCTCGACGTGACGCTGACCGGCGACGTCGAGAGCCCCGACTACCGCAACCTCGTCCGGGTGCACGGTGCCATGGCCGACGGCCGCGAGGTCGCCGTCTCCGGCACCCTGTTCGGCAAGAACCAGGTGCCCAAGCTGGTCGAGGTCGACGGCTTCGACATGGACCTCGACCTGTCCGGCCACCTGCTGTTCTTCGTCTACACCGACCGGCCGGGCGTCGTCGGCACCGTCGGCGCGGCGCTGGGGGAGGCCGGCATCAACATCGCCGGCGCGCAGGTCAGCCGGACCACCCGCGGGGGCGAGGCGCTCATGGCGGTCACCGTCGACAGCCCGGTGCCCGCCGAGCTGCTCGGCGACATCGCCGGCCGCATCGGGGCGCGTGAGGCCCGCTCGGCCGACCTCGACCCGCGCTGACCTAGGGTCCTCGCCATGCGCCTGGCAGTGATCGCGGGAGACGGCATCGGTCCGGAAGTGGTGGCCGAGGGCCTCAAGGTCCTCGGTGGGGTGGTCCCGGACCTCCAGACCACCGAGTACGACCTGGGCGCCGCCCGCTGGCAGCGGACCGGGGAGCTGCTGCCGGACACGGTGCTCGACGAGCTGCGCGGCCACGACGCCATCCTGCTCGGGGCGATCGGCGACCCGAGCGTGCCGCCGGGCATCCTCGAGCGCGGGCTGCTGCTGCGGCTGCGCTTCGAGCTCGACCACCACGTCAACCTGCGCCCCGCGAAGCTCTTCGACGGCGTGCGCAGCCCGCTGGCCGACCCCGGCGCGATCGACATGCTCTGCGTCCGGGAGGGCACCGAGGGCCCCTACGCGGGCAACGGTGGCGTGCTGCGCCGCGACACCCCGCAGGAGGTGGCCACAGAGGTCAGCCTCAACACCGCCTTCGGCGTCGAGCGGGTCGTCCGCTACGCCTTCCAGCGGGCCACGGCCCGGCCGCGCCGGCACCTGACCCTCATCCACAAGACCAACGTGCTCACCCACGCCGGGTCGCTGTGGTCGCGCACGGTCGAGGAGGTGGGCGCGGAGTTCCCGGAGGTCACCGTGGCCTACCAGCACGTCGACGCGGCCTCGATGTTCTTCATCACCGACCCGGGCCGCTACGACGTCATCGTCACCGACAACCTCTTCGGCGACATCGTCACCGACGTCGCGGCGGCCGTGACCGGGGGCATCGGGCTGGCCGCCAGCGGCAACCTCGACGCGTCGGGCACCAACCCGAGCATGTTCGAGCCGGTGCACGGTTCGGCTCCCGACATCGCCGGGCAGGGCGTCGCCGACCCGACGGCCACCGTCCTGTCGGTCGCCCTGCTGCTGGGGCACCTCGGCCGCGGCGACTCGGCGCGCAAGGTCGAGGCCGCGGTCGCCTTCGACCTGTCCACCCGCGACCCGCAGCAGCCGGTGCGGACCGCCGAGGTCGGCGACCGCCTGGCCGCGCTCGCCGGCTGAGGAAGGCCCCCTGCCCCCCGCCGCTCGCAGGCTCGCCCCAGGCCCCGTGCTGAGGCTCGCCGCGAGCTCGCGAGTGGTGAGGAGGACGGGGTCCTCCTGCCTGCAGGGGGCCGTTCCCTCACGTCACCAGGGCTACACTGCCCGGTGATGCACCTCCCCGGCACGACCCTCATCATCGGCTAGCGCGCGGTCAGCACCCCGACCGCGCGCAGACCCTCCGTACCCGGGGGGTCTTTCTCGTGTGAGGGGCCTGGTCGCCGTCGAACCCCCGGGAGCACCCGTGGCCACCGACGCCTCGTTCCACGTCTTCGACACCACGCTGCGCGACGGCGCCCAGCGCGAGGGGATCAGCTTCTCCGTCGCCGACAAGCTCGCCGTCGCACGGCTGCTCGACGAGATCGGCGTGGGCTACATCGAGGGCGGCTGGCCCGGGGCGCTGCCCAAGGACACCGAGTTCTTCGCCCGCGCCCGCACCGAGCTGAAGCTGCGCCACGCGGTGCTCGTCGCGTTCGGCTCGACCCGCCGGGCCGGCGTGCGCGTGGAGGACGACCCGCAGGTGCAGGCGCTGCTCGACGCCGAGACCCCGGTGGTCTGCCTGGTCGCGAAGTCCGACGTCCGGCACGTCCGCGACGCGCTGCGGACCACGCTGGAGGAGAACCTCGCGATGGTCGGCGACACGGTGGCGCACCTGGTCGCGCACGGCCGGCGGGTGTTCGTCGACTGCGAGCACTTCTTTGACGGGTACGCCGCCGACCCCGACCACGGCGTCGACGTGCTGCGGACGGCGTTCGCCGCCGGCGCCGAGGTCGGCGTCCTGTGCGACACCAACGGCGGCATGCTGCCCATGGGCGTGGGCCGGGTGGTGGCCGACGTCCGCTCCCGGGTGGAGGGCCGGCTGGGCATCCACTGCCAGGACGACACCGGCTGCGCGGTCGCCAACTCGCTGGCCGCCGTCGAGGCCGGCGTGACCCACGTGCAGGGCACCGCCAACGGGTACGGCGAGCGGGCCGGCAACGCCGACACGTTCGCGCTGGTGGCCAACCTGGTCACGAAGATGGGCCTGCCGGTGGTGCCCGCGGACTGCCTGACCGAGCTGCAGCGGGTCAGCCACGCGATCGCCGAGCTGGCCAACATCGCCCCCGACGACCACCAGCCCTACGTCGGCGCCTCGGCGTTCGCGCACAAGGCCGGCCTGCACGCGAGCGCGATCAAGGTCAGCCCCGAGCTGTACAACCACCTCGACCCGGCGCTGGTCGGCAACGACATGCGCATCCTGGTCACCGAGATGGCCGGCCGCGCCTCGGTCGAGCTCAAGGGCCGCGAGCTCGGCGTCGACCTCGACGGGCACGCCGACGTCGTCGGCCACGTCGTCGACCGGGTCAAGGTGCTCGAGGCCGACGGGTGGTCCTTCGAGGCCGCCGACGCCTCCTTCGAGCTGCTGCTGCGCGCCTCGCTGCCCGACGCCCCCCAGCCGCTGTTCGAGCTGGAGAGCTACCGGACGACGGTCGAGCACTGGGGCAACGGCGTCGTCGTTAGCGAGGCGACGGTCAAGGTGCTCCTGCCCAACGCCGACGGCACGGCCGAGCGGGTCATCAGCACCGGGGAGGGCAACGGCCCGGTCAACGCGCTGGACAACGCGCTGCGCCAGGCACTGGTCAGCCGCCACCCGCAGCTCGCCGACGTCTCGCTGGCCGACTACAAGGTCCGCATCCTCGGCTGGAAGGGCGGCACCAGCGCCACGACCCGGGTGCTCATCGACTCCACCGACGGCGTCGGCGAGTGGACCACCGTGGGCGTCCACGACAACATCGTCGAGGCCTCCTGGCACGCCCTGGTCGACGCGCTGACCTACGCCGTCCGCTGCCGCTGACACCCCGCCGTCCCGCCAGCCCGTGCGCGGGGAGGCGGGACGGCGGGATGGCGCGTCAGCAGTGGGCGTACTCGTCGAGGCGCCACCACATCGCCAGCGCCATGGCCGGGAGCATCAGCACGTGCCCGGCGGTGAACAGGGTGTCCCCGGAGACCGCGCCGGCCCAGTAGGGGAGGAGCAGGACCGCGAACGGCACGTACATCGCCGCCGACATCTCGGTGATCGCCGGCCACGAGTGCCCGCGGATGCGCATCCAGGCGCCCATGCCGATCGCCATGTTGGTCGCCATGACCACCGCGTGGACGTCGGCGCGGTCGTCGAGCCCGGGCCAGACCAGGCCCTCGGCGGCGCCCAGGACGACCATCCCGGCGACCATCGCGACGAGCATCTCGAGGTAGTGGCGGACGAGGTGCCAGGTGCGCCGGCCGCGGCTGCGCGTGTGCTGGGGCGGGGTCTGCGTCGTCATGCCGGGAGCGTCGGGCGCCGCGCCGTCCCCGCCAGGTGCCGGAGGTCACGCTCCCCGGTCACGATCCGGCGTGACCCCCGTCAGAGCAGGTCGAGGGCCCGGGCCCGCAGCGCCGCCTGGGTGCGGTCCCGGGCGCCGAGCTTGCCCAGCACGGTGGTCACGTGGTTCTTCACCGTGCCCTCGGCCAGGAACAGCGCCGCCGCGATCTCCCGGTTGCTGTTCCCGTCGGCCAGCAGCCGCAGGACGTCGAGCTCACGGCCGGACAGCGGCACCACCAGCGGCTGCGGCCGGGGCCGGGGGGCGTCGTCGAGCTGCGCGAAGCGGGCCAGCACCTTGGCCGCCACCGACGGCTGGAGCACCGACTCGCCGCGGGCCGCGGCGGTCACCGCCTCGACGAGGCGGTCCGCGGACACGTCCTTGAGCAGGTAGCCCACCGCCCCGGCCCGGAGCGCCGCGAAGACGTCCTCGTCGTCGTCGAAGGTCGTCAGCGCCAGCACGCGGACGCCGGGCTGCTCGACGCGCAGCCGCCGGGTCGCGCCGATGCCGTCGAGGACCGGCATGTGCAGGTCCATGAGGACGACGTCGGGCCGCAGCGCGGCCGCGCGCTCCAGCGCCTGGTGACCGTCGCCGGCCTCCCCGGCCACCTCGACCTCGGGACGGGTGCCCAGCAGGGTGACCAGCGCCTCGCGGAAGAGCGCCTGGTCGTCGACCACCAGCACGCGGACGGCGCTCACCCCGGCACCTGGACCAGCAGCTCGGTGCCGCCGCCGGGCACCGAGGCCACGCGGAGGGAGCCGCCCGCGCGGGCCGCCCGCTCCTGCAGGCCCACCAGCCCGAAGGCGCGCGGGTCCCGTCCCCCGGCCGGGAGGCCGCGGCCGTCGTCCCGCACGCCCAGCCGCACCGTCCCGTCCTCGCCGTAGGTCAGGGTCACCCGGGCCGACGTCGCGCCGGCGTGCTTGCCGACGTTGGTCAGCCCCTCCTGCGCCGACCGGAACAGGGACTCCTCGGCCTCCGCGGGGAGCTGCCGCTCGGTGCCCACGACCTCGAGCGTCGCGGGGACGCCGGCCACGGAGACCTCCGCGGTCAGGGCCTCGAGCGCGGTGCGCAGCGGTGGTGCGGTCCGGGGCTCGCGCAGCGTGGCGACCGACCGGCGGACCTCGGCCAGGGCCTCGCTCGCCTGCGTCTGGGCCTTGGCGAGGACGTCGTCGGCGCGGGCGGGGTCCGACGCCAGGACTGCCCGGGCGGCCTGCACCTGCACCTGGACGACGGTCAGGTGGTGGCCGAGGCCGTCGTGGATGTCGCGGGCCAGCCGGTTGCGCTCGCGGGTGGTCGCGAGCTCCTCGGCCTGCGCGGCGTACCCGCGCAGCCGCTCGTTGGCCTCGGCGAGCTCGGCCCGGGCCCGTTGCTCGCGCTTGAGCAGCTCGGTGACGACGGCGGTGAAGACCGCGGCGCCCAGCGCGCCCAGGCCGTTGCGCGCGAAGTCCCCCCAGCTCATCCCCAGGTGCACGAGCGGGACGGCGGCCGTGACCAGCGCGGCCGCCGGGAGGGGGAGGAGCAGCACGCTCTGGCTGACCAGCACCAGCAGCAGCAGCGTCGTCCCGACACCGGGGCCGGAGACGCCGAAGAGCAGGATCCCGAGCGGCAGCTGCAGGCACACGTGTCCGGCCGCGAGCCAGTACCGGCGCGGGACGGGCTGGCGGGCGAGCCACGGGAGCGCGAGGAGCGCGTGCGTCGCGTACGTCACCGCGAGGGCGACGGGGAGCAGCGGGTGCGGGTCGTCGGTCGCCTCGACCATCACGGTGAGCAGTGCCAGGAGCGTCAGCACCGCGAGGGCGCGGGTCACCTGATCACTCTCGCGCCGCCGTCTCGGCCCGGTCAACACGCCGGTGGCCCCCTCCCGCCCGGGAGGGGGCCACCGGCGCGTGTCCGCCGGCCGGCGGGTCAGGTGCGGGGCCGGACCTCGCCCATCGGGCCGAAGCCGCTGACGTCGGGGGCGTCGATGTAGATGATCTGCGGCTGCTCGGCGACGAGGTCGGACATCCAGTCGAAGGCGGCCTTGGCGTGCGGGGTGGCCACGTGCGAGGCGCCGGCGTCGGGATCGCGGAAGCCCTCGACGCAGACGAAGGTGTTCGGGTCGAGCACGCTGCGCGACCACTCGAAGAACAGGCTGCCCTCCTCGGCGTTCACCGCCGCCGCGTACTCGTCCGCGTGGGTGCGGAACTCGTCGATCCTGTCGGGGCGGACGGGGAACTTGATGACGATCAGGATCACGGCGTCTCCTCGGTCGATCCGGGTGGGGCCCGGAGGGCTCCGCGTGGCCCCCCTCCGGGTCCCGCCCCGAGCGTGCGAGGGGCGGGGAGAAGGGGGTCCTTCAGCGCTCCTGGTCGCGGTGTCGTCCGGAGGACGACAGTGTCACAGCGGGTCGAGCCGGGTGCGCAGCAGGCAGAACACGTTGCCCTCCGGGTCGGCGAGCACGTGCCAGCTCTCCTCCCCGGTCTGCCCGACGTCGGCCCGGGTGGCGCCCAGGTCGAGCAGCCGCTGCAGCTCGGCGTCCTGGTCGCGGTCGGTGGGGGAGAGGTCGACGTGCAGCCGGGGCTTGCCCGGGGCGGGGTCGGGGACCGGCGCGAACACCAGCGTCGGGGCGGCACCCCCGAAGCCGGCCTCCGGGCCGATCTCCACGGCGCCGTCCTCGTCGCGGCCGAGCACCCGGTAGCCCAGCACCCCGGCCCACCACGCGGCCAGCGCCTCGGGGTCGCGGCAGTCGACGACGAGCTCACTGAACCGGGCGGCCACGCCGCCGACCGTAGGGGTCCGGCGGCGTCGGCGCGGTCCGGCCGGGTCAGTAGCCTCGACGGCGTGCGCATCGTCCGCTTCGCCTCGCCCTCGGGCATGTCCTTCGGCGTCCTCGACGGCGACGGCCAGGTCGCCCAGATCGAGGGCCACCCGTTCGGCACCCTCTCCTTCACCGGCCAGCGCTTCGCGCAGGCCGACGTCCGGCTGCTCTCGCCGATCCTGCCGAGCAAGGTGGTCTGCGTCGGCAAGAACTACGCCGAGCACGTCAAGGAGATGGACACCGGCGACGCCCCCGAGCGGCCGTTGCTGTTCCTCAAGCCCTCGACGTCGGTCATCGGCCCCGGCGACGCCATCCGCATCCCGCCGGGCAGCACCAACGTCCACCACGAGGTCGAGCTCGCCGTCGTCATCGGCGCCCGCGGAGCGCGCAACCTCACCCCGGAGCAGGTCCCGGCCAGCGTCTTCGGGTACACGATCGCCAACGACGTCACCGAGCGGGACATGCAGAAGGCCGACGGGCAGTGGACCCGCGCGAAGGGGTTCGACTCCTTCTGCCCGCTCGGCCCCTGGATCGAGACCGACCTGGGTGTCCTGGGCAAGGACCCGGCCGACCTGGCGATCACCTGCACCGTCGACGGCGAGCTCCGGCAGTCCGGGCGCACCAGCCAGCTGCTGTTCGACGTGCCCACGCTGGTCTCCACCATCTCGCAGGTCATGACCCTGCTGCCCGGCGACGTCGTCCTCACCGGCACCCCCGCCGGCGTCGGGCCGATCGCCCCCGGCCAGCGCGTCGAGTGCGCCATCGAGGGGCTGGGATCGCTGACCAACGGCGTCAGCGGGGCCGACCCGACCTCGACCGCCGGGGCCGCGCGGTGAGCGCTCCGGGCGAGGTCCGCACCCGCTTCTGCCCGTCGCCGACCGGGATGGTGCACGTCGGCCTGCTGCGGACCGCGCTGTTCAACTGGGCGCACGCCCGGCACTCCGGGGGCAGCCTCGTCCTGCGCATCGAGGACACCGACGCCGCCCGCGACTCCGAGGAGTCCTACCGGCACCTGCTCGACAGCCTGCGCTGGCTGGGCCTGGACTGGGACGAGGGGCCCGAGGTCGGCGGCCCGCACGGCCCCTACCGGCAGTCGCAGCGGCACGACGTCTACCGCGAGGTGGCCGCCGAGCTGCTCGAGGCCGGGCACGCCTACGAGTCGTTCTCGACCAACGAGGAGGTCGACGCGCGGCGCCGGGCGGCCGGGCAGGACCCCAAGCTCGGCTACGACAACGCCGACCGCTTCCTCACCGACGCGCAGAAGGCCGCCTTCCGCGACGAGGGCCGCGAGCCGGTGCTGCGGCTGCGGATGCCCGACGCGGACCTCGCCTGGACCGACCTGGTGCGCGGCGAGGTCCGCTTCGCCGCCGGGTCGGTGCCCGACTTCGTCATCGTCCGGGGCAACGGCGTGCCGCTCTACCCGTTCGTCAACCCCGTCGACGACGCCCTCATGGGCATCACCGACGTCCTGCGCGGGGAGGACCTGCTGCCCTCCACGCCCCGCCAGCTCGCCCTCTACGCGGCGCTGCAGGACGTCGGCGTCGCCCGGGGCGCCCCGCGCTTCGGCCACCTGCCCTACGTGACCGGCGAGGGCAACCGCAAGCTGTCCAAGCGCGACCCCACGTCCAACGTCGACGTCTACCGCGAGCGCGGCTTCCTCCCCGAGGGGTTCGCCAACTACCTGGCGCTGCTGGGCTGGTCGATCGCCGAGGACCGCGACGTGTTCTCGATGGCCGAGATGGCCGGGGCCTTCGACGTCACCCGGGTCAGCGCCAACCCGGCGCGCTTCGACGTCCGGAAGGCCGAGGCGATCAACGCCACGCACGTGCGGCAGCTGCCCGTCGAGGAGTTCGTCGACCGGGTCGTGCCCTTCCTCGCCGGCGCCGGCCTGGTCGCCGATCCGCCGACGCCCGAGCAGGACCGGGTGCTGCGGGCCATCGCGCCGATGGCGCAGGAGCGCACCGTGGTCCTCTCCGACGTCGTCGGCCTGGTCGGCTTCCTGTTCACCGACGACGTCGACGTCGACCCCGCCGCCGCGGCCAAGAACCTGCGCCCGGAGGACGGCGAGGTGCTGGCCGCGGCCTCCGCAGCCCTCGGGGAGCTGGCGGAGTGGTCGGCCGCCGCGATCGAGACCGCGCTCAAGGAGGCGCTCGTCGAGGGCCTCGGGCGCAAGCCGCGGCAGGCGTTCGGGCCGGTGCGCGTGGCGGTCAGCGGCCGCACGGTGTCCCCGCCGCTCTACGAGTCGCTCGAGCTGCTGGGCCGCGAGCGCACGCTCGCCCGCCTCGCGGCCGCCCGGGACACGGCCGGGTGACCGTCCCGCCCGGGCCGTGGCCGCCCGGTGGCGACGAGCCCTACACCGGGCCGCCGCCGACCGGTCCCTACGGGGCGCCGCCGTACGTCCCGGGAGCGTCCCGCGGCCGGTACCCGCCGCCGCCCGGCGCGGCGGCCGGACCGGTGCCCTGGCCGCTGGGGCCGGTCCCCGCACAGCCGGCCCCGCACACCCACCTGCCCGGCGCCCCGTCCTGGCAGCAGGCGGTCCTCGACGCCCGGCCGGCGCCGCCCCCGGCCGTGTTCCCGCCGGGCGTGCGGCTGGCGCCGCCCCCCGGGACGCCTCCGCACGACGAGCCGGTGCCCTACCTGCTCGCCATGCGCTCGCGCGACTGGGCGTGGTGGCGGCCGCTGCTCGGGCTGCTGCTGTTCGCCGTCGCCTACTCGGTGGCGGCCTTCGTCGTCGTCCTGCTGACCCTGCTCACCGGGATCACCCCGGACCTGGCGCTGCTCGACCTGGTCGACCCCGGCACGCTGCTGCTGACCAACCTCTCGCTGATCGTCGCCATCCCGATCGTGTGGCTGCTCTGGGTGGCTGCGCACGGCATGCGGCCGGGCTGGTCGTCGTCGGTGCTGGCGCGGCTGCGCTGGCGGCTGTTCGCGCCCCTCACCCTGCGGGCCCTGGCCACGCTCGGCGTGGGCATCGGCCTGTCGGTGCTGCTCGGGTTCCTGGTCGAGGGGGGTGCGGTCACCGGCCCGGTCGACGACCTCGTCTGGCTGCTGCTGGTCGTGGTGCTCACCACGCCGATCCAGTCCGCCGCCGAGGAGTACGTCTTCCGCGGCTACCTCAGCCAGGCGATCGCCGGGTGGATCCGCAGCCCGCGGGTCGGCGCGCTGGTGGCCGCCGTCGTCACCGCCGCGCTGTTCTCGGCCGCGCACGCCCCCGGCGACGTCGTCACCTTCCTCGACCGGTTCGCCTTCGGCCTGGCCGCCTCCGCCGTGGTCTGGCTCACCGGCGGCCTCGAGGCGGCGATCGTCCTGCACGCGGTGAACAACGTGCTGGTGTTCTGCCTGGCCGGCACGCTGGGCGACGGCGTGACCACCGACGAGGTCCCGGCGGGCGTGGGACTGCTGTCCCTGCTGCTCACGCTGCTGTCGATGAGCGCCTACGTGGCCGCCGTCGCGGCCGCCCGCCGGCGGCTGCACCCCGAGCTGGTCACGGCGGCCCAGGACCTGCGCGTCGCGGCCGGCGACCCGCGGACCCGGGGGTGGTGACACCCGGTCCGCGGGCATCGGGTATCGTCGTGCCCGGCGCCGCGAGGTGCCGGCCAAGACCTTGGGGTATGGGGTAATTGGCAGCCCGACGGTTTCTGGTTCCGTTAGTCTAGGTTCGAGTCCTGGTACCCCAGCGAGGAAGCACCACCTCCTCACGCACCACCAGCACCACCGCACAGCACCACCGCACGGCCCCGTCGTCTAGCGGCCCAGGACGCCGCCCTCTCACGGCGGTAGCGAGGGTTCGAATCCCTTCGGGGCTACAGCGCAGCGAGAGCCCCCGGTCAGCCGACCGGGGGCTCTCGTGCGTCCCGGGCCCCGTCCCGGGACGCCGGCCGCCCGTGGCACCATGGAGCCCGTCCGGCCCCGTCGTCTAGCGGCCCAGGACGCCGCCCTCTCACGGCGGTAGCGAGGGTTCGAATCCCTTCGGGGCTACAGCGGCACCACGCGCACGACAGCACGCGGCTCAGCACGAGGGCCCCCGGTCACCCGGCCGGGGGCCCTCGTGCGTCCGGACCCCGGTCCCCGAGTGGCTGGGCGATCACCGACGGGCATAGCGTGCGCGGGGTCGGTCAGCGGGCCGGGACGGGAGGCGGGAACGGTGATCCGGACGAGTCGTCGGCTGGCGGACGGCCGGGAGATCCTCTACTTCGACGTCGACGGCACACCCGCCCGCACCGCCGAGGACACCCGCGACCTCCCTGCGGTGGGCACCCACTCGCAGCTGCGCTGGGACGCGCTGCTCGGCGAGTGGGTGGTGATCGCCGCCCACCGGCAGGCCCGCACCTTCCTGCCACCGGCCGACCAGTGCCCGCTGGACCCCTCCCGGCCCGGCCGGCCCACCGAGGTGCCCGAGTCGGAGTACCAGGTCGTCGTCTTCGAGAACCGCTTCCCGTCGCTGGCCACCTCGGTCGACCGCGACGTCGCGCCGCACGCGCCGGGGGACCCCCTGGCCGAGCTGCGCCCCGGCTTCGGCCGCTGCGAGGTCGTGCTGTTCACCAGCGACCACGACCAGCACTTCGCCGGCCTCGGCCGCGACCGCGCGCGCCTGGTCGTCGACGTGTGGGCCGAGCGCACCGCCGAGTTGAGCGCGATCGACGGCGTCGAGCAGGTCTTCTGCTTCGAGAACTCCGGCGAGGAGATCGGGGTGACCCTGTCGCACCCGCACGGGCAGATCTACGCCTACCCGTTCGTGACGCCGCGGGTGGAGCGGGTGCTGACCTCGGTGCGCCGGCACCGCGAGCGGACCGGTGGCGACCTGTTCGCCGAGGTGGTCGACGCCGAGCGCGCCGGCCCCCGGGTGGTCGCCGCCAACGAGCACTGGCTGGCCTTCGTCCCCGCCGCCGCCCGCTGGCCCTACGAGGTGCAGCTGTTCCCCACCCGCCGGGTGCCCGACCTGCCGGCGCTCGACGACCCCGAGCGCGACGCCCTGGCCGCGGTCTACCTCGACGTCCTGGGCCGCTTCGCGCACCGCTTCGACACCCCGATGCCCTACATCGCCTCCTGGAACCAGGCGCCGGTGACCACCGGCCGCGACGACTGGTGGCTGCACCTGCAGCTGTTCTCGCTGCGCCGGGCCCCGGGCAAGCTGAAGTACCTGGCCGGCTCGGAGTCGGGCATGGGCGCGTTCGTCACCGACACCAACCCCGAGGACGTCGCCGAGCAGCTGCGCGCGGTCGTGGTCCCGTGAGCGACCGGCCCCTGGACGACGCGGCCGCCGTCGAGCGCGCCGTCGCCGCGTTCACCGAGCGGTTCGGCGCCGCGCCGGAGGGGGTCTGGGCCGCGCCCGGCCGGGTCAACGTGATCGGCGAGCACACCGACTACAACGGCGGGCACGTGCTGCCGGTGGCGCTGCCGCACACGACGCGGGCCGCCGTGACCCGCCGCGACGACGGCCGGCTGGTGCTCGTCTCGCACCAGCATCCCGGGGCCGACGCCGAGGTGGCCGTCGCCGACCTCGCTCCCGGCAGCCCCGGCGGCTGGGCCGGCTACCCCGCCGGTGTCGTGGCCGAGCTGCGCGAGTCCGTCCCCGGCGGGCTGAGCCTGCTCGTCGACGGCGACGTCCCGGCCGGGGCGGGCCTGTCCTCGTCGGCCGCGCTGGAGTGCGCCGTCGCCCTGGCCCTGCGCGACCTGCTCGCCCTCGCCCTGGGCCCCGGCGACCTGGTCGACGTCGCCCGGCGGGCCGAGAACGACTTCGTCGGCGCACCCACCGGCATCCTCGACCAGTCCGCCTCGGTGCTGTGCACCGCCGGGCACGCGCTCTACCTCGACACCCGCGACCGCAGCAGCGAGCAGGTGCCCCTCGACCTCGCCGCGGCGGGGCTGGCGCTGCTCGTGCTCGACTCCGGCACCACCCACGACCACGCCGAGAGCGGCTACGGCGACCGGCGCCGGGAGTGCGAGGAGGCCGCGCGGCGGCTGGGTGTGGAGCTGCTGTGCGACGTCCGCGAGGTCGCCGACCTGGCCCCGCTCGACGACGGCACCGACCGCGGGGGGCTGCTGCTGCGGCGGGCCCGGCACGTCGTCAGCGAGGACGCCCGCGTGCGCGAGGTCGTCGGGCTGCTGCGCTCGGGCCGGGACCCGCGCGCCGTCGGCCCGGTGCTCACCGCGGGCCACGTCTCGCTGCGCGACGACTTCCAGGTGTCGGTGCCGCTGCTCGACGCCCTCGTCGAGGCGGCCCTCGACGCCGGCGCCCACGGCGCCCGGATGGTCGGCGGCGGATTCGGCGGCAGCGCCGTCGCCCTCGTCGACGCCGACGCCGTGGACGCCGTCACCGCCGGCGTCGCCGACCGCTTCGCGCGCGAGGGCGCCGGTGCCCCCCGCGCGTTCGTCGCCGTCCCCTCGCCCGGGGCGAGGCGGCTGACATGACCCGACCCGAGTGGAGGCCCGAGTGGACGATCTGAGACTGGACGCGTCGTTCGTCGACTACCTGCTGGTGGCCGCCTACTTCGCCGTCGTGCTGCTGATCGGCGCCGCCGCGCGCCGGCGGGTGTCCGACAGCCTGGACTTCTTCCTGTCCGGCCGGTCGCTGCCCGCGTGGGTGACCGGCCTGGCGTTCATCTCGGCCAACCTGGGCGCGGTCGAGATCGTCGGCATGTCGGCCAACGGCGCGCAGTTCGGCATGAGCACCATGCACTACTTCTGGATCGGCGCGGTCCCGGCCATGCTGTTCCTGGGCGTGGTGATGATGCCCTTCTACTACGGGTCGAAGGTCCGCAGCGTCCCGGAGTTCATGCGCCGCCGGTTCGGCACCGGCGCCCACCTGGTCAACGCGCTGAGCTTCGCCGCCGCCCAGATCCTCATCGCCGGCATCAACCTCTACCTGCTGGCCACCATCGTCGAGGCGCTGCTGGGCTGGCCGCTGTGGCTGTCGCTCATCGTGGCCGCGGCCGTGGTGCTCAGCTACATCACCCTCGGCGGGCTGTCGGCGGCCATCTACAACGAGGTCCTGCAGTTCTTCGTCATCGTGGCCGCGCTGCTGCCGCTGACGCTCATCGGCCTGCACCGCGTGGGCGGCGTCGGCGGGCTGATCGACCGGGTCACCGACTCCGGCCGCGGCGAGGAGCTCACCTCGTGGCCGGCCACGGAGCTTCTCCGGCATCGGCAGCCCGGTCCTGTCGGTGATCGGCATCGTGTTCGGCCTCGGCTTCGTACTCTCGTTCGGCTACTGGACGACGAACTTCGTCGAGGTCCAGCGGGCGATGGCGACCAAGTCGATGTCCGCCGCCCGCAGCACGCCGATCATCGGCGCCTTCCCCAAGATGTTCGTCCCGTTCATCGTGGTGATCCCGGGCATCATCGCCACGGTCCTGGTCCCGGAGGTCGTCGAGGCCCGGGCCAGCTCCGCCACGGACTTCGACTACAACAACTCGATCCTGCTGCTCATCCGCGACACCCTGCCCAACGGCCTGCTCGGCGTGGCGCTGGCCGGCCTGCTGGCGGCGTTCATGGCCGGCATGGCGGCCAACATCTCCGCCTTCAACACGGTCTTCAGCTACGACCTGTGGCAGCAGTACGTGAAGAAGGACCGGCCCGACGGGTACTACCTCGCCGTCGGCCGGTGGGCGACGGTCGGCGCCACCGTGGCCGCCATCGGGACCGCGATCATCGCGTCGGGCTACACGAACCTGATGGACTACCTGCAGACGCTGTTCGGCTTCTTCAACGCCCCGCTGTTCGCCACGTTCATCCTGGGCATGTTCTGGAAGCGGATGACGCCGACCGCCGGCTGGACGGGGCTGGTGTCCGGGACACTGGCGGCGGTCCTCGTCGCCTTCCTGAGCGAGGACGCCTTCGGGACGGCGTCGCTGGGCGTGCTCCCGATCGGTGGCCAGGGTGCGAGCTTCGTCGCCGCGAGTGCCGCCTTCGTCGTCGACATCGTGGTCAGCGTGGCCGTCAGCTCGGTGACCGCGCCGAAGCCGGTCGCCCAGCTCGCCGGGCTCGTCTACTCCGAGACGCCCAAGGAGCAGCGCACCGACCCCGACGCGCACCGGCTGCCCTGGTACCAGTCGCCGACCAAGCTGGCCGGGATCGCGCTGGTCATGGTCATCATCCTCAACGTGATCTTCCGCTGACGTCAGGAGCACGGTCATGAGCAGCAGCACCTCCGGCGGCGCCGGGAGCAAGCACGCGGCCGGCGCCTTCGACGTCCGCAACGTCATCGCCGGCCTGATCGGCTTCTACGGCGTCGTCCTGGTCCTCGTGGGCCTGTTCGGCGACACCCCCTCCGACCAGGAGCGGACCGGCGACGTCAACGCCAACCTGTGGGCCGGGATCGCCATGATCGTCTTCGCGGCGGCGTTCGCGCTGTGGGTCCGGCTGCGCCCGATCGTCGTCGAGGCCCCGCCGGACCGGCAGGACCCCGAGGACGACGGCAGCGGCCGGACGGTCCCCGGCCACTGAAGGAGGACCCCGGCGCCGGGCCCGGTCACCCGAGGACGGTGACCGGCACCCGCTGCACGAGGTTGTTGGCCATGCCCTGGCGGTTCCACCGCTGCTCGATGGGCTGGGCGCCCTCGGTGTCGGTGGCGCGGACCACGAGCTCGGAGTCGCCGGGGCGGGCGTCCCAGGTGCACCGCCACGCCCGCCAGGCGTACGGATGGGCGGGGTCGGCCGGCGCGAGGGCGGCCGCGGTCCACGTGGTGCCGCCGTCGGTGCTGACCTCCACGCCGGTCACCGGGGCGCGTCCGGACCACGCCCGCCCGGTCAGCGTCACCGGCCCGGGGCGCAGGAACCGCGCGCGGGTCATCAGGTCCGGCCAGCCGGGCGGGGCGAGCAGGGCCCGCGGGGCGATGCGGGTGACCGGCTCGCCGGGGTCCCCGGCGTCCACCTTGAGCCGGTAGGCCCTGGCGTTCTGGAAGCCGTCGAAGGGGTGGTCGAGCACCTCGACGCGGGTCAGCCACTTGACGTGCGCCATCCCGTACCAGCCGGGCACGAGCAGCCGCAGCGGGGCGCCGTGCTGGGGCGGCAGCGGCGCGCCGTCCATGGCCCAGACCAGCAGGACGTCGGGCCGCAGCGCCTCGGCCAGCGGCAGGCCGCGCGCGTAGTCCTGCTCGACGCCGCGCTCGACGCCGTGGTCGGCGCCGGTGAAGACGACGTCGACCGCGCCGGGGGAGAGGCCGGCCTCCTCGAGCAGCGGTGCCAGCGGGGTGCCGGTCCACTCCGCGCTGCCCACGGCCTCGAGCAACCAGGGCTGGCCGACCGGCCGCGGCTCCAGCCGGGCGCGGCCGTTGCCGGCGCACTCGAGCAGGACCCGTGCCGTCACGGCCGGTCGGCGGCGCAGGTCGTCGAGGTCCAGCCGCAGCGGGCGCCCGACCGCGCCGCCGATCTCCAGCGACCAGCTGTCCGGGTCGACGGCGGGGATGTCGTAGTGGGTGAGCACGTAGTGCAGGCCCGGCGGCGTGACGTCGTAGCGCAGCGCCTCCAGGGGCATCCCGTGGTTGCGGGTGGCGAGGGCCAGCTCGTCGAGGCCGATGCCCTCCCCCGGCCCGGCGATCCGGGCACGGCCGCGGTGCCTGCGCTCGGGAGCGGTCATGCGCGCAGTGTCCGCTCCGCGGCCGCCCCGGGTCACCCCTCCGGCCGGGCGGGAGCCGGGTGGGTGGGCGGTCAGGCCGTCGCCACCGCGAGGACGACGTGCAGGGGCACGACGCGCTCGGCCGGGACGGCGTAGGCACCGCGCGAGGTCGTTCGCAGCCATCCGGCCGAGGTGAGCTGGCGCAGGTGGTGGTGCAACTGCCCGGTCGTGCCCAAGCCGGGCAGAGCCGCGAGGGCAGCCGTGGTCCGGGTGCCGGACAGCACCTCGCGGAGCAGCCGCAGCCGCACCGAGTGGCTCAGTGCACCGAGGACAGCGGCCGTCACGGCGTCGTCCGCGGTCGTGCCGCGTACCTCCGCAGCGGCGTGCGTGCGCTGCCAGGCGTACTCCTCGCCAGTGGGCAGCTCGACCCGGCCGGCATAGGCCACCGCGCCCCCGGGCAGCGCGGCGTCGTCGGTGGCCAGGTGCTCGAGGACGCCGAAGCGCCCAGGGTCCGCGCGAGGCGGGGCGCCACCGGGCGCGGCGGGGTCGACGGCGAGTGCGGTCTCCAGAGCGGCGAGCCGCTCCTCGACCCGCGCCAGGCGCTCGGGCAGCCCCGTCACCGGGGTCCTCGGCTCCGGCGGCCGCGGTGCGTGGAGGGGTCGCCGCCGATGCCGGCGCCCCGGCCGCGGTGCGTGGAGGGGTCGCCGCCGACACCGGCGCCCAGGGCGGTGCCGAGTGCCGCGGCCAGGAAGGGGCTGACCGCCTCGACGTCCATCGCGCTCAGCACCAGCGCGACGACGAGGCCGAGCACGGAGCCGATGGCGGCACCCCGGAGGACCCGGGACGAGGACGGACTCCCGGACTCCTCCATGCCGTCATGCTACGAAACAACGTAGAACCGACTCAAGCGTGCCGGATGCACCGGCGACGTGGGCGCGGCTGCCACAGTGGTGCATCGTGACCACCGACGTCGGACGGGTCGTGTCGCTGGCGCGCTACCCGGTGAAGTCCATGGCCGGTGAGCCGCTCGCCGCCACGACGATCGGGGCGCGCGGTCTCGACGGTGACCGCGTCTGGGCGGCCTACACCGAGGACGGCGGGATCGGGAGCGGCAAGACCACTCGGCGCTTCCGCCGGGTGGACGGGCTGCTCGGCCTCGTGGCCGCCGGCACGCCTCCGGCGGTGAGCACCCCCGGCGGCCGGTCGGCGCCCGTCGGCTCGGCAGCGGCCGACGACCTGGTCTCAGCCGTGCTGGGCCGCCGGCTGCGGCTGGCCGAGGAGGCCGCCGTGCCCCACCACGACGAGGCGCCGGTGCACGTGGTCACGACCGCCGGTCTGCGCCGCGTCGCCGAGCTGCTCGGCGCGTCGGTCGCCGCCACGCGGTTCCGCGCCAACGTCGTCGTCGACGTCCCTGGCGCCGGTTTCATCGAGGACGCCTGGGCCGGCCGGTGCCTCGCACTCGGAGACGAGGTCCTGCTGCGCCCCGACGGGGGCATGACCCGCTGCCGGATGGTCGACCTCCTCGACGGTGGCCGTCCCGCGGGCGACGGACTGCTGCGGTTGCTCGGCCGGGAGAGGGCCCTGCTGTTCGGCCTGCGGGCGCAGGTCGAGCACGGCGGCACCGTCCGCGTCGGCGACGTCGTCCGGGTCGAGTGAGCGGCTCCTGCTCCGGCTCGCCCGACCTGCGCCGCCCGGCGACGGACGACTGCAGGGGTGCCGCCACCCGCCGATGACCACGGAGGGGGCGGCGTCAGCTCGCGGCGCGGGCGATCGCCGAGGCGGCCTCCAGAACTGCGCCGACCACCTCGGGGCTGGGCCGGCGGCCCAGTCGCTCGACCGGGCCGGAGATGGAGACCGCACCGAGGACCCCGCCGGCCGGGTCGCGCACCGGCGCCGACAGCGAGGCGACCCCGGGCTCGCGCTCGGCGACGCTGTGCGCCCACCCGCGCCGGCGGACGTCGAGCAGCGTGCGGGCGGTGAAGCTCGCGTTCGGCAGCAGCGGGGTGACCTCCTCGGCGGGCGCGAAGGCCAGCAGCGCGTGCGCCGCCGAGCCGGCCGTCATGGGCAGCCGCGCGCCGACCGGCACGGTGTCGCGCAGGCCGTGCGCCCGCTCGGCGACCGCCACGCACACCCGCGACCCGCCCTCGCGGACGTAGAACTGGGCGCTCTCCCCGCTGGCGTCGCGCAGCAGCGCCAGGTGCCGGCCGGCCACCCGGGCCAGGTCGGCGCTGCCGTGGCTGAGCTCGGCGAGGGCCGGTCCCGGCGCCCACGCGCCTCCCGGCGTGCGCCGCAGCAGCCGGTGGCCCTCGAGGGCGACGGCCAGCCGGTGCGCCGTCGCGCGCGGCAGCTCGGTGCGGGTGACCAGGTCGGTGAGCGACGCCGGCTCCTGGGCGACGGCGCGCAGGATGGCCACTGCTTTGTCCAGCACGGCAACGGGGTTAGGCTGTCCCACACAGCAATACTCTCATCCCACTCAGTGAGATGACCACCATGGCCCACCTGGAGGGACCCGTGCCGAAGACCCTGGCGGAGAAGGTCTACGACGCCCACGTCGTGCGCAGTGCCGCGGGCGAGCCGGACCTGCTCTACATCGACCTGCACCTGGTGCACGAGGTGACCAGCCCGCAGGCCTTCGACGGTCTGCGCGCAGCCGGCCGCACGGTGCGCCGCCCCGACCTGACGATGGCCACCGAGGACCACAACGTCCCGACGCTGGAGATCTTCAAGCCGATCGCCGACCCGGTCAGCCGGGCCCAGGTCGAGGCGCTGCGGCGCAACGCCGCCGAGTTCGGCATCCGGCTGGCCCCCATGGGCGACCGCGACCAGGGCATCGTGCACGTGATCGGCCCGCAGCTGGGGCTGACCCAGCCGGGCACGACGATCGTCTGCGGCGACAGCCACACCTCCACCCACGGCGCGTTCGGCGCGCTGGCCTTCGGCATCGGCACCAGCGAGGTCGAGCACGTGCTGGCCACGCAGACCCTGCCGCAGTACCGCCCCAAGCAGATGGCCGTGACCGTGGACGGGCAGCTGCCCGAGGGCGTCTCGGCGAAGGACGTCATCCTGGCCGTCATCGCGAAGATCGGCACCAACGGCGCCGCGGGCCACGTCATCGAGTACCGCGGCAGCGCCATCGAGGCGCTGTCGATGGAGGCCCGGATGACGATCTGCAACATGTCGATCGAGGCCGGCGCCCGCGCCGGGCTGATCGCGCCGGACGAGACCACCTTCGCGTTCCTGCAGGGCCGCCCGCACGCGCCGCAGGGCGCCGACTGGGACGCCGCCGTCGAGCACTGGCGCACGCTGCGCACCGACGAGGACGCGGTCTTCGACACCGAGGTCGTCCTCGACGCCGCCGAGCTGACGCCGTTCGTCACCTGGGGCACCAACCCCGGCCAGGGCCTGCCGATCGCGGAGTCGGTCCCGGACCCGGCTGCCCTCGCCGACGAGGGCGAGCGCCGCGCCGCCGAGCAGGCGCTGGCCTACATGGGGCTGACCCCCGGCACGCCGCTGCGTGAGATCGAGGTGGACACCGTCTTCCTGGGCTCGTGCACCAACGGCCGCATCGAGGACCTGCGCGTGGCCGCCGAGCTGCTGCGCGGCAGGCACATCGACGCGAACACCCGGATGCTCGTCGTCCCCGGGTCGGTCGGCGTCAAGCTGCAGGCCGAGGCCGAGGGCCTGGACCAGGTGTTCACCGAGGCCGGCGCCGAGTGGCGGGGCGCCGGGTGCTCGATGTGCCTGGGCATGAACCCCGACCAGCTCCAGCCGGGCGAGCGGTCGGCCTCGACGAGCAACCGCAACTTCCAGGGCCGGCAGGGCAAGGGCGGGCGCACCCACCTGGTGTCGCCGTCCGTGGCCGCGGCGACCGCCCTCACCGGGCGCCTGACCGCCCCCGCCGACCTGGCCGACCTCGAGACCGCTGGAGTCTGAGCCCGATGGACGCCTTCACCACGCACACCGGCACCGCCGCCCCGCTGCGCCGCAGCGCCGTCGACACCGACCAGATCATCCCGGCCGAGTACCTCAAGCGGATCACCCGCACCGGGTTCGAGGACGGCCTGTTCGTCGCCTGGCGGCGCAACGAGCCGGACTTCGTGCTCAACCAGCCGCAGTACGCCGACGCCTCGATCCTGGTCGCGGGCCCGGACTTCGGCACCGGGTCCTCCCGCGAGCACGCCTGCTGGGCGCTGCTCGACGGCGGCTTCCGGGTGGTCATCAGCTCCCGGTTCGCCGACATCTTCAAGAACAACTCGACCAAGTCCGGCCTGCTCACCGTCGTCCTGCCGCAGGCCGAGGTCGAGGCGCTCTGGGCGGCGGTGGAGGCCGACCCCACCACGCAGGTGACCGTCGACCTGCAGGAGCGGCGGGTCTCCTACGGCGACCACAGCGTGCCGTTCGAGGTCGACGAGTACACCCGCTGGCGGCTGCTGGAGGGCCTCGACGACGTCGGCCTCACCGAGCGGCACCTGGCCGACGTCGAGGCCTACGAGACGCGGCGCCCGTCCTGGCTACCCCGGGCCCTCCCCGCCCTCCCGGCCTGAGCCCGCGGCCCTGGCGCCTCACGCGGGGGCGTCGGGGTCGGGGCCGAGGTCGCGGTAGTAGTCGGCGACCAGGGCGCCGGGCCGGCCGCCGAGCGCCCAGACGCTGCCCTTGGCCGCCGGCGGGTGCAGCCGGGTGCCCTCCCAGCGGACGCCCAGGGCCAGCAGCGCCGAGGGGATCGCCCCGCCCTGGCTGCAGACCACGGTCACCCCCGGCTCCTCGCGCGCCAGGAGGCGCTCGACCACCGCCATCCCGGCGTCCGGGTCGGCGGCGAACTCCTCCTCGCCGAGCTCGGGCAGCGCCTGCAACGGCAGCCCGGTCCGCTCGGCCAGCGGCTCCAGCGTCTGGCGGCAGCGGACCCGCTCGGCGGCGAGCAGCTCGACCGGGCCAAAGACCGGCAGCACGTCGGCCAGCTGCCGCGCCTGCCGTCGGCCCTGCGCGTCGAGCGGCCGCTCGCCGTCCGGGCCGTCCCAGTCGCCCCGGCTGCCGGCCCGGGCGTGCCGCACCAGCAGCAGCGTGGGCGCCCGCGGGACGTCGGTGCGCGCGAGGTCGGCGAGCACCGTGCGGTCGTGCTCGTGGGTGACCAGGGCCGACGCGTCGGCGACGGGCAGCCAGCGTAGTTCGTCGACCTCGTCGTCGGGCGCGAAGGGCTGGTCGCCGTCCGCGGCCCGCACCAGCCAGTAGTCGACGTGCTTGGCGCCCTCGGCGACCGCGTAGCGGGTGCGGACGCTGCGCCGGCCGGCGACGACGTCGAGGCCGGTCTCCTCCCGCACCTCGCGGACGGCGGCGGCCAGGGCGTTCTCCCCGGCGTCGAGCTTGCCCTTGGGCAGCGACCAGTCGTCGTAGCGCGGGCGGTGGACGAGGACGGTCTCGATGCCGCCGCCGTCCGCCGGGCGCCAGACCGCCCCGCCGGCCGCCGCGACCACCCCGCGCGTCCGCTCAGCCGGCATGCTCGGTCACCGCCGCCATCAGCCCCGCCTGGTAGTCACGGTCGCCGCTGCGGGTCCAGGTCCCCCCGGGCCCCAGCTCCCAGCAGTCCACGCCCGGCGCCATCGCGGCGTCGAACACCGCCTGCAGCTCCCGCTGGGCGGTCTCGTCGCAGACCCGCAGCAGCACCTCGACCCGGCGGTCGAGGTTGCGGTGCATGAGGTCGGCGCTGCCGATCCACCACTCCGGCTCGCCGCCGTTGCAGAAGGCCATGACCCGCGAGTGCTCGAGGAAGCGGCCGACGATCGAGCGCACCCGGATGCCCTCCGACAGCCCCGGGACGCCGGGCCGCAGCGCGCAGATGCCGCGGACGAACAGCTCCACCGGCACCCCGGCCAGCGCCGCCTCGTAGAGGGCGTCGATGACCCGCTCGTCGACCAGCGAGTTGACCTTGATGCGGATCCCCGCCGGCCGGCCCTCGGCGGCGTGGCGGGCCTCCCGGCGGATCTTGTCCACCAGCCCGCTGCGGATGCCGTGCGGTGCGACCATCAGCTGCCGGTAGGCGGTCTGCCGCGAGTAGCCGGTGAGGGTGTTGAACAGGTCGGTGAGGTCGGCACCCACCCGCGGGTCGGCCGTGAGGATGCCGAGGTCCTCGTAGAGCCGCGCCGTCTTCGGGTTGTAGTTGCCGGTGCCGATGTGCACGTAGCGGCGGATGACGCCGCTCTCCCGCCGCACCACCAGCGCCGTCTTGCAGTGGGTCTTCAGGCCCACCAGCCCGTAGACGACGTGGCAGCCGGCCCGCTCCAGCGACCGCGCCCAGGTGATGTTGGCCTCCTCGTCGAAGCGCGCCTTGATCTCCACCAGGACGACGACCTGCTTGCCGGCCTCGGCGGCCTCGATCAGCGCGGTGACGATCGGCGAGTCGCCCGACGTCCGGTACAGCGTCTGCTTGATGGCCAGCACGTGTGGGTCGGCCGCGGCCTGCTCGATGAAGCGCTGCACGCTGGTCGCGAACGAGTGGTAGGGGTGGTGGACCAGCACGTCGCCCTCGCGCAGCGTGGCGAACACGCTCTTCGGCGTCTCGCCCTCGCTCAGCCGCGGGTGGGTGGCCGGCACGAACGGCTCGTCCTTGAGCTCGGGCCGGTCGAGGTCGTAGAGCGCCCACAGCGAGGCGAGGTCGAGCAGCCCGGGCACCGTCACGACGTCCTGCGGGTCGACCTCGAGCTCGGAGACCAGGACGGCGAGGATCTGCGGGTCCATCGTCTCGGTCACCTCCAGGCGCACCGCCGGGCCGAAGCGGCGGCGGGCCAGCTCCCGCTCGAGGGCCTGCAGCAGGTCCTCGTCGCGGTCCTCCTCGACCTCGACGTCGGCGTTGCGGGTGACCCGGAACAGGTGGTGGTCGACGACGTCGAGCCCCGGGAACAGCGCGGTCAGGTGCGCGGCGATGAGGTCCTCGAGCGGCAGGAACGTCGCCTGCGAGGCCGTGTCCTGCGCCCCGCCCGCCCCTGCCGTGTCCTGCGCCCCCGCCCCCACCGGCACGAAGCGCGGCACGTTGTTGGGCACCTTCAGCCGGGCGAAGTGCGGCGCGCCGGTGTCGGGGTCGCGCACCTGCACGGCCAGGTTCAGCGACAGCCCGCTGATGTAGGGGAACGGGTGCGCCGGGTCGACGGCCAGCGGCGTGAGCACGGGGAAGACCTGGTCGCGGAAGTACTCGCGCAGCCGCCGGGTCTCGGGCTCGGCGAGGTCGGACCAGTGCACGATCCGGATGCCCTGGGTCTCCAGCCGCGGGGTGACGTCCTGCTCGAAGGCGACGGCGTGCCGGTGCACCAGCTCCTGGGCGCGCGCGGTCACCCGCGACAGCTGCTCGCGGATGGTGAGCCCGTCGGGGGAGCGGACGGTCAGGCCGGTGCTCTGCCGCCGCTTGAGCCCGGCGATGCGGACCATGTAGAACTCGTCGAGGTTGCCGGCGAAGATCGCCAGGAACTTCACCCGCTCCAGCAGCGGCAGCGTCTCGTCCTCGGCCAGCTCGAGCACCCGCGCGTTGAAGTCCAGCCACGACAGCTCGCGGTTGAGGTAGCGGTCGGCGGGCAGGGCCGGCGGCTCGGCGGGGGCGGCGGGGCCCCCGGTCGCGGTCGCGGGGGTCGTCGTCTCGGCTGCCACGTCGCCATCGTGCCGCACCGCGGTGGACGGCGACGGCCGTGCGGCGGGTGCGCTCAGGCCGCCGGCCGCGGCAACCGGGGGAGCAGGGCCGCCGTCGCCGTCCCGACGCCCAGCGCCACGGCCGCGGCCAGGTCGCCGGGGGTGTCGACGTCGCGCCGCAGCCCCGGCCAGCCGCCGGCCAGCGCCACCGCCCCCGTCGCGGCGTGGGCGGCGGCGGAGTCCCGGCCGAACCGCGGGTCCAGCGGCACCCCGGCCGCGGTGAGCAGCGTGGTGCCCGTGCCGGCGGCGTCGGCGACGAAGCAACGCGGCGCGGCCGTCGCCGCGGCCAGCGCCGCCGCCAGCTCGGCGGGACGCAGTGCCGGGAGGTCCGAGGACAGGGCGGCCACGGCGCCGGTGGCCGCCGCGAGCGCCCCGTGGGCCAGCGCGGGGTTCAGGCCGCGGTCGGGCGCGTCGGGCACCGTCCGCGCGCCGCACGCCCGGACGGTGGCGGCGGCGCGCTCGTCGTCGGTGACGACGACGACGTCGGCGACCAGCGGGCAGGCGCGGGCCGCGGCGACGGTGTCGGCCAGCAGCGCGAGCACCAGTTCGGCGTGCACGCCGCCGCCGGCGGGGCCGGTCAGCGGTCTCAGGCGGGTCTTGGCCGCACCGAGCCGCTTCGCCGGGACGACGAGGGACCAGCGCACGGGTCCCATGTGAGCACACCCGGACCGGTCGCCGGACGCCGCCGCGGGCCTCGGTGCGATCATGTGCGGGTCGTCGCGATCGAGCGGAGGGTGCCGGTGACCGAGGACCGAACCGCCGGGGCGCAGCACGGGACGCGGGTCCTGCACGAGCGGGGCAGGCTGCCGTGGTCGCTGAAGCTGGCGGTGGTCGTCGTCTACCCGGTCGCCTCGCTGCTGTTCCGGCTGCGCTACCGGCACGGGGAGCGGCTGCCGCGCACGGGACCGGTGCTGCTGGTGGCCAACCACGTCTCGGTGCTCGACCCGCTGGCCTGCGCCCGGCTGGTGTACGACAACGGCCGGATCCCGCACTTCATGGCCAAGGAGGCGGTGTTCAGGGGGCCGGCCGGCGCGATCCTGCGCGACGCCGGGCAGATCCCGGTGGCGCGCGGCTCGTCGGAGGCCCGGGAGGCGCTCGCCGCCGCGGCGGCCGACCTGCAGGCCGGCAACGTCGTGGTCATCTACCCCGAGGGCTCGGTCACCCGCGACGAGCACTGGTGGCCGATGCAGGCGCGCACCGGCGTGGCCCGCCTGGCGCTCACCACCGACGCCGTCGTGCTGCCCGTGGCCCAGTGGGGGCCGCAGCGGGTGCACGACTACCACACCAAGGAGCTGCACCTGCGCCCGCGCACGCCCGCCGAGTACTCCCTCGGGGAGCCGGTCGACCTCACCGCGCTGCGCGCCGAGGTGCGCGCCGGCCGGCCGCTGACGCCCGAGCTGCTGCGGGAGACGACCGACCTGGTCATGGGCCGGGTGCGCGACCTCCTGGCCGAGCTGCGCGGTGAGCCGGCGCCCTCCGGCTTCGCCCCCCGCGCGCGACGACGGCTGCCCGGCGACGCGCCGGGGAGTGCCGCGTGAGCGGCCCCGGGCGCAGTGGCCACGGCACCCGCGCCGCCGTCCTCGGCGCCGGCTCCTGGGGGACGACGTTCGCCAAGGTGCTCGCCGACGCCGGCTGCACCGTGGCCCTGCACGCCCGCCGTCCCGAGCTGTGCCAGGCCATCACCGAGTCGGGGGAGAACCCGGACTACCTGCCCGGGGTGAAGCTGCCCGGCGCGCTGACGGCGACCACCGACGCGGCGCAGGCCCTCGACGGCGCCGACGTCGTCGTGCTCGCCGTCCCCTCCCAGTCGCTGCGCGCCAACCTGCTCGCCTGGACGCCGCTGCTGCCCTCCGACGCGACCCTGCTGTCGCTGATGAAGGGCGTCGAGCTGGGCAGCACGAAGCGGATGAGCGAGGTCATCCGCGAGGTCACCGGCGCCGGTCCCGACCGGGTGGCCGCGCTGTCGGGGCCGAACCTGGCCCGCGAGATCGCCGAGGAGCAGCCGGCGGCCACGGTGATCGCCTGCCCCGACACCGACCGCGCCGAGGCGCTGCAGGCGGCCTGCCACACGCCGTACTTCCGGCCCTACACCAACCGCGACCTGGTCGGCTGCGAGCTCGGCGGCGCGGTGAAGAACGTCATCGCCCTGGCCTGCGGCATGGCCGAGGGGATGGGGTTCGGCGACAACACCCGCGCCTCGCTGATCACCCGGGGGCTGGCCGAGACCGCCCGGCTCGGCACCGCCCTCGGCGCGGAGCTGACCACCTTCGCCGGGCTGGCCGGCCTCGGCGACCTGGTGGCCACCTGCAGCTCGCCGCTGTCGCGCAACCGGACCTTCGGGGAGAAGCTCGGCCGCGGCATGTCGCTGGAGGAGGTGCAGGCCACCACCCGGCAGACCGCCGAGGGCGTCAAGAGCTGCCGTCCGGTGCTCGACCTGGCCCGCGCCCACGACGTCGACGTGCCGCTCACCGAGGCGGTCGTGCGGGTGTGCCACGAGGGTGTGTCCGCGGCGCAGATGCTCAAGGAGATCATGTCCCGCGAGGCCAAGCAGGAGTGACCGGCAGCACCGGGCCGCTGCCCGCCGGCTGGGGGGACGGCACCCGCGCGGTGCACGCCGGTGACGCGCCCCCGGTGCCCGGCACGCCGCTGCGGCCCTCGCCGGTGTTCGCCGCCCCCTTCCACCTCGGCGACCTCCCGCCGCGCGCGGGCGGCGCCGACGCCTACGCCCGCACCGAGCACCCCACGTACCGGGCGTTCGAGACGGCCGTCGGCGAGCTCGACGGCGGCCGCTGCCTGTCCTACGCCACCGGGATGGCCGCGGTCAGCGCCGCGGTGCTGGCGCTGGTGTCGGCGGGGGACCGGCTCGTGCTGCCCGCCGACGGCTACTACGCCACGCGCCTGCTGGCCCGCGACGAGCTCGAGCGCCTCGGCGTGCGGGTGGAGTACGTGCCCACCCTCGAGATCGCCGACGTCGCCGCGCGCGGCGACCTCGACGGCGCGCGCATGGTGGTCCTGGAGACGCCGAGCAACCCGCACCTCGACGTCTGCGACGTCGCCGCCGTCGCCCGCGCCACCCGGGCCGCCGGCGCGCTGCTCGCCGTCGACAACACCACCGCCACCCCGCTCGGCCAGCGGCCGTTGGACCTGGGCGCCGACCTCACCGTCGGCGCCGACACCAAGGCGCTCACCGGGCACAGCGACCTGCTGCTCGGCCACGTCAGCACCGCCTCCGCGGAACTGTACGACCGGCTGAGGGGCTGGCGTGACCACACCGGCGCGACGCCGGGCGCCTTCGACGCGTGGCTGGGCCACCGGTCGATGAGCACGCTGGACCTGCGGCTGGGCCGCCAGGGCGCCACGGCCGCGGCGGTGTCGGCAGTGCTCGCCGACCACCCGGCGGTGACCGGCGTGCGCTGGCCGTGGCGGCCCGGTGACCCCTCCCACGAGCTGGCCACGCGGCAGATGCTGCGGCCGAACGGGGTGGTCTCGGCCGAGCTCGCCGACGAGTCCGCCGTGTCCCGCTTCCTCGCCGCCACCCGGCTCTGGACGGCCGCGACCAGCTTCGGCGGCGTGCACAGCACCGTCGACCGGCGGGCGCAGTGGGGCGGGGACGTCGTCCCGGTGGGGTTCCTGCGCTTCTCCTGCGGCATCGAGGACACCGCCGACGTCGTCGCGGACCTCCTCGCGGGGCTCGAGGCCGCCGCGCGCTGAGGGGGCCGCGGGCTGAGAGGGGCTCAGCCCGCGCGCGCGGCGCTCCGTGCGGCCGAGCGGCGGCGGGCGGCGGCACGGGCGGTCAGCCAGCCGCTGATGGCGACGTAGTAGGCGATGTAGCCCAGCGACAGGGCCAGGACGACCGGGTGCGGGTGGGGCAGCTGGAGGAGCAGGACGGCGTAGGTGACCAGCCAGACGGCGGTCAGCGCCAGGCTCAGGCCGCGCAGCGCCTCGGTGCGCGAGGGGTAGAGGTAGCGCACCGGCACGAACACCAGCACCGAGCAGGCGATGAGCAGTGCCGCCACCACCGGCTGCGACAGGTCCAGGACGACGACGTAGAAGGCCACGACGTTCCAGTAGCTCGGGAAGCCGAGGAAGGTGTGGTCGTCGGTCTTCGCGTCGACCCGGCAGAACTGGTAGCTGGAGGCCAGCAGCGGCAGCGCGGCCAGCAGCCAGCCGAGCGGGCCCTCCGGCAGCGCCCCGGTGGTCCACAGCAGCACGACGGGGGCGAAGGCGTAGGTCAGGTAGTCGACGATGTTGTCGAGCAGGGCGCCGTCGAACCAGGGGATCGTCTCCTTGACCCGCGCGCGGCGGGCCAGCATCCCGTCGGTGCCGTCGATGACCAGGGCGGCCAGGCCGACCCACAGCGCGGTCACCGCGTCGCCGTCGAGCGCGGCGAGCACGACGAGCAGCGCCAGCACCGACCCGAGGGCCGTGTAGACGTGCACGGCCCCGCCGGCCAACCGCAGGGGGAGCGGGTACGGGCGCGCCGGGACCTCCCCCTGGTCCGCCGTCGTCGCCGGAGGCCGGGGGTCCACCGGAGGGGCCGCGTTCTCCCGCATCGCGTCGAGGCTCCCACACCGGCGGGGTGTCGGCTCTCCGGAGGCACCGGACGCGCGGAGGACGTCGACTAGGGTCTGCCGCGATGAGCGGGACAGGCAGGGTGCGCGTCGCGGTCGTGTTCGGGGGACGCAGCGCCGAGCACGCGATCTCCTGCGTCTCCGCGGGCAGCGTCATGGCGGCGCTGGACCCCGAGCGCTACGAGGTGGTGCCGGTCGGCATCGCGCGCGACGGCCGCTGGGTGCTGCCCGACCCCGGGCAGCGGCTGGCCATCGCCGACGGGCGGCTGCCGGAGGTCACCGGCGGGACCGCGGTGACCCTGGTCGGCGACCCGGCCGGCCGCGGCCTGGCGGTGCTCGACCCCGCATCGGCGATCGGCCCGGCACTGACCGAGGTCGACGTGGTCTTCCCCGTCCTGCACGGCGCCTACGGCGAGGACGGCACCATCCAGGGCCTGCTGGAGATGAGCGGGCTGCCCTACGTCGGGTCGGGGGTGTTCGCCAGCGCGGCGTCGATGGACAAGGAGCACACCAAGAAGCTCCTGGCCGCCGCGGGCCTGCCGCAGGGCGAGCACGTGGTGCTGCGCGACGCCGGCGGGGCGGTGTCGGCCGACCCCGACCTGCTGACCGCGGCCGACCGCGAGCGGCTGGGGCTGCCGGTCTTCGTCAAGCCCTCGCGCGCGGGGTCGAGCATCGGCATCAGCAAGGTCACCGACTGGGCGCGGTTCCCCGAGGCGGTGGCCACCGCGGCCGCCGTCGACCCGAAGGTGGTGGTGGAGGCCGCCGTCCCCGGGCGGGAGGTCGAGTGCGGCGTGCTCGCCGGCCGCGACGGCGGGTCGCCCGAGGCGAGCCTGCCGGCGGAGATCCGGCTGCGCCCGGGCACCGACTGGTACGACTTCGACGCCAAGTACCTCGAGGACGCCGTCGAGTTCGACGTGCCGGCCGAGCTGACCCCGGCGCAGACCCGGATGGTGCAGGCGGCCTCCTGCCGCGCCTACCTCGCCATGGACTGCGAGGGGCTCGCGCGGGTGGACTTCTTCCTCGGCACCGGATCGGACGGCGCCGACCGGCTGGTGGTCAACGAGGTCAACACGATGCCGGGCTTCACGCCGATCTCGATGTTCCCCCGCATGTGGGCGGCCAGTGGGGTGGCCTACCCCGAGCTGGTCGACCGGCTGGTCGCCTCGGCGCTGGCGCGGGCGGGCCGGCCGGGGGACCAGCGGACCCCCCGGTGACCCCGGGCCGGTTCGTGGCGCTGACGGCGGGTCTGCTGTCGGTGGTCCCGGCCACGGCCGGCTGCACCCCCACCGTGGTCGGCAGCGCCACCCCCGCGCCGGCCTCCGTCACGCCGGACACCGTCGAGGACCTCGAGGCCCTGCTGCTGTCCGCCGTGCCCTCCGGCCTGCCGCGGATCCCGGACGGGGACCTGCAGCCCCCGGCGGGCGCCAAGACCGTCGACGACGTGGCCGGCTACGCCGAGGACCCGGCCCGCGAGCGCGCGGTGCTGCGCGACTACGGCTACCGGCACGGCTGGGAGCGCTTCTGGGGGTCGACGACGGGGCCGCTGACCACCGTGTTCGTCGACCAGTTCGACGACGCCGGCGGTGCGGCCGCCTACGCCGAGGACCTCGCGGCCAACGACGCCGCGGTCTACGACGGCGTCCTGCGCCGCGACCCGCCCGGCCTGCCCGCCGGCTGCAGCCTGCTCACCGTCGCGCAGGCCGACCCGGCCACCCGGCTGACCGGTCCCGCGGCGTTCGCCTGGTGCGGGCACGGGGTCTTCAGCGTCGCGGTCACCGCGGTGTCGACGAGCGAGCAGTCGGCCACCGACGAGCTGCGGGCGGTCGTGCTCGCCCAGGTCGACCGGCTGCCGCCGGCATGAGGTCAGCCGGGCGCACCGGCGCGGGCTCAGCGGGCGGGCAGCGTGTCGGCCAGGACGTCGCTGAGCGCGGTGACGGGGGCGCTGTCGACGTCGGGCGGCAGGGTCACCGCGACGTACACCGCGCGGTCGACCGCCGTCCACACGGTGGCGTCGGGGTCGGACTGGTCGACGTACCAGGTGACCCCGTTGATGGTGAACAGCCCCTCCCCGGGGACCAGGCCCGCCGGCTGGGGGACGCCGCAGACGAGCACGACCGGCGGATCGCCCCAGGCGGCGGCGTAGGGCGTGTCCGAGTCGACGAGCCGGGACGGCTCGCCGAGCAGGTCGAGGGGGAGCGCCTGCATGAGCGCCGGGCAGCTCGCATCCGCCTCCGGGGTCGCCGGAGGCACCTCGACCGGGAGCACGGGCAGGTCCTCGCGCTGCGGCCCGGTCGTGCCGCCGACGTCGGCGACCGCGCCGTCGCCGGTGTCGTCGTCGCCGCCCAGGACGTTGACCAGCACGAGCAGCGCGACCAGCACGGGGACGACGACGGCGGCGGCGACCAGCGCGTACCGCCGCAGCGGGTCGGGACGCCGGGCGGGCCCGGCGCCGCCGTCGTCGGGGGCGTCCTCGCTCAGCGGCTCAGATGTTGACGACGGGGCAGGTCAGGGTCCGCGTGATGCCGTCGACGGACTGCACGCGGGCGACGACCAGGCGTCCGAGCTCGTCGACGGTGTCGGCCTCGGCGCGGACGATGACGTCGTAGGGGCCGGTGACGTCCTCGGCCTTCGTCACGCCGGCGATGTCGCTGATCGTCGAGGCCACCTGGGCGGCCTTGCCGACTTCGGTCTGGATCAGGATGTAGGCGTGGACCACGGGACGACCTTCCTCGGGCAGCGCTGCCGGTGCCTCCGCGGCACCGGCGGGCGGATCGCACCGCAACCTACCGCAGCGCCCGGGGGCGGCCGGTGACACGGCCCCGGCCGCTGGTCGGCCGCGGGGACCTCGCCGACAGCGTGCGGGTCGTCGGCGAGTTCGGCGTCATCGCCCGGGTCGTCGCCCGGGCCGGGTCGGCCGAGGTCGCCGACGTCGGCCCGGGCGACGACGCGGCGGTGCTGCGCGTGCCCGACGGCCGGGTGGTGGCCACCACCGACGTGCTCGTCGAGGGCCGCCACTTCCGCCGCGACTGGTCCTCGGCCGAGGACGTGGGGCACAAGGCCGCCGCGGCCAACCTCGCCGACGTCGCCGCGATGGGCGGCGTGGCCACCGCGCTGCTCGTCGGCCTGGCCTGCCCGGCGGACACGTCCACCTCCTGGTTGGAGGGGGTGGCCGCCGGCATGGCCGCCGAGTGTGCGCCGCTGGGCGCGGCGGTCGTCGGCGGGGACACCGTCGCCTCGGCGCCGGACAGCGGCTCGGTCGTGCTGTCGGTGACCGCGCTGGGCGACCTCCGCGGCCGGGCCCCGGTGCTGCGCTCGGGCGCCCGGCCCGGTGACGTCCTCGCCGTCGCCGGCCGGCTGGGCTGGTCGGCGTGCGGGCTGGCCGTGCTGCGCCGCGGGTTCAGCAGCCCGATCGCCGCGGTGGCCGCGCACCGCCGTCCGGCTCCGCCCTACGCCGCCGGGCCCGCCGCCGCGGACGCCGGTGCGACCGCGATGTGCGACGTCAGCGACGGCCTGCTCGCCGACGTCGGCCACGTCGCCGAGAGCAGCGGCGTCGTGGTCGACATCGACCGGGCGGCGCTCGTGCGGGCGGCGCTGGAGCCGCCGGGACCGATGCAGCAGGTGGCCGCCGCGCTCGGCGTCGATCCGCTGTCGTGGGTGCTGACCGGCGGGGAGGACCACGCCCTGCTGGCCACCTTCCCGGCCGGCGCCGCGCTGCCGGAGGGCTTCGTGGCCATCGGCGAGGTCCGCGCGGGGGACCCGGGGGTGCTGGTGAGCGGGGAACCGGCGGCGGCCGTGGTCACCGCCGTCGGGGCCGGGAGGGCCGGGCATGTCCACTTCGGCTGAGGCCGTGCGGCTGCGCGACGGCTCGACCGCCGCGCTGCGCGCCGTGCCCTACGACGACCCGGTGGCCCGCGGACTCGTCGCCCGGGTGCAGCAGGAGTACGTCGACCGCTACGGTGGACCCGACGAGGCCGCCGTCGACCCGGCGGAGTTCGTGCCGCCCGCGGGCCTGTTCCTCGTCGCCGAGGTGGACGGCGTCCCCGCCGGGTGCGGCGCGTGGCGGCGGCACGTCGAGGGCGGTCCCGGGCAGGCGGAGGTCAAGCGGGTGTACGTGGAGCCCGCGTTCCGGCGCCGCGGGCTGGCGCAGGTCGTGGTGGCCGCGCTCGAGGACTCGGCCCGCCGGGCCGGGTACCGCTCGGTGGTCCTCAACTCCGGCGACCGCCAGCCCGAGGCGATCGCGCTCTACGCGGGCCTGGGGTACACGCCCGTCCCCGGGTACGGCATCTACGCCGGTGGGTCGGGAGCGGTGTTCCTGGGCAAGCGGCTGGGCGCCCCCGCCGAGGAGGGCGCCGAGGAGAGCGAGGAGCGGCCGTGGGCATCGTGACGATCTCCGCGTCCTACGGGGCCGGCGGCCCGGAGGTGGGCCCGGCCGTGGCCGAGCGGCTGGGCCTGCCCTTCCACGACCGGGCGATCCCGGCGCAGGTGGCCGGGCGCCTGGGCGTATCGCAGGACGACGCCGAGGCCAACGACGAGCGGGTGGTCCGCGGTCTGTGGCGGCTCGTGGCCTCGCTCGGGGCCATGCCCGACCCGGTGGGCGGCGTGGTGCCGCTGACCCCGCAGCCCGACGAGCGGGCCTACCGGGAGCAGACCGAGCGGGTGCTGCACGAGATCGCCGACGGCGCGGGCGGCGTCGTCCTGGGCCGGGCCGGGGCCCTGGTGCTGCGCGGTCGGCCCGACGCCCTGCACGTCCGGCTCGACGGGCCGCCCGGGGCCCGGCTGCGCGCGGCGGTCGAGCGCTACGGGCGCCCGGAGGAGGAGCTGCGGGAGGAGATGCAGGCCAACGACCGCACGCGGGAGGCCTACGTCCGCCACTTCTACCGGTGCGACCCCGCGGCGGCGCAGCACTACCACCTCGTCGTCGACGGGACCGCGCTGCCGCTGGGCACCGTCGTCGACCTCGTCGTGGCCGCGGCCCGGTCGCGGGGCGTGGGGGCCTAGACGGTCACGCCGGTGTCCGGGTCGCCCGCGGCCCCACCTGCGCACACGGAGGACCCCGGAGGTCGTCGACCTCCGGGGTCGGCCCGGCCGTGGCCGGGACGGGTTCGGGCCCGCGACCGGGCCCTCCCCGGCGCGTTATGCGCGGACGACCTTGCCCGCGCGGATGCAGGAGGTGCAGGCGTTGATGCGGCGGCGGTTGCCGGGGGCGACCAGCGCCCGCACCGACTGGATGTTCGGGTTCCACCGGCGCGGCGTGCGGCGGTGCGAGTGCGACACCGACATACCGAAACCGGGCCCCTTGCCACAGACGTCGCACACGGCAGCCACGGTGGATCACTCCCAGGAAGTTCGTTGACAGACGGCGGCGCACAGACGGCGACCGCGAGACCGTCGAGGAGTCTAACCGCTCGGCGGCGCGCGTGTCGCCGAGGGCGGGGTGGGCGCCGCCGCACCGGTGCGCGGCGCCCGGGGCCGTCGGCGGCCGCAGGTACATTCCGGCCGTGTTGCAGGCGCTCGACGACGCCGCGGTCGGCCGGTGGTGCCGGGCCGCGGTCGCGGCGCTGTCCGCCGGCCGCGACCGGCTCGACGAGCTCAACGTCTTCCCCGTGCCCGACGGCGACACCGGCACCAACCTGCTGCTCACCACCGAGGCCGCCGTGGCCGCCCTCGACGAGGCCGCCCTCGACGAGGCCGCCCTCGACGAGGCCGCCGGCAGTGGCGGGTCCGGCAGCGAGGGGTCCGCCTGGACGGCGCTCGCCCGGGGCGCGGTCCTGGGTGCGCGCGGCAACAGCGGCACGATCCTCGCCCAGCTGCTGCGCGGCCTGGCCGACTCCCTGGCCGACGCGCCGCCCGCCGACGGCCCGGTCCTCGCCGCCGCGCTGCAGAAGGCCGCCGACACCGCCTACGCGGCCGTCGCCGACCCCGAGGAGGGCACCTTCCTCACCGTCGCCCGCGCCGGCGCGGAGTCCGCCGGGGCCGCGGTCGCCGCGGGCCGCACCGCGCTCGCCGACGTCGTCGTCGCCGCCGCCGACGGCGCCCGGGCCGCGCTGGAGGCCACCCCCGGCCAGCTCGACGTCCTCCGCGACGCCGGGGTGGTCGACGCCGGCGGCGCGGGCCTGTGCCTGGTCCTCGACGCGCTGGTCGGCACGGTCACCGGGGCGGAGCCCGCGCGCCCGCCGCTGGTGACCCGCCCGGCCGGCCGCGGCGATCCCGGGCACGCGCCGCACCAGCCCCCGCCCGGCCCCGGCAGCGAGGTCCAGTACCTGCTCGCCGACTCCGACGAGACCGTTGTCGCGCGCCTGCGGACCCGGCTGGCCGCCCTCGGCGACAGCCTGGTCGTCGTCGGTGTCGACACCCCGACCGGCCGCGAGTGGAACGTGCACGTCCACACCAGCGAGGTCGGCGCCGCCATCGAGGCCGGCATCGAGGCCGGGCGGCCGTACCGGATCGCGGTCACCCCGCTGGCCCCGGTGCGCGCCGCGGCGCCCGTGCCCGGCCGCCGCGCGGTGGTCGCGGTCGTGCCGGGGGACGGGCTGGCCCGGCTGTTCGCCGGGGAGGGCGTGCGGGTGGTCGCCCGCGGGCCCGACGGCGTGACCGAGGACGCGGTGCTCCGCGAGATCGTCGCCGCCGCCGCCACCGACGTCGTCGTCCTGCCCAACGACGCCGCGCTCACCCCCGTCGCCGCCCGCGCGGCCGCCCGGGCCCGCGAGCAGGACCGCGACGTCGCCGTCGTCCCCACCCGCTCGCCGGTGCAGGGGCTGGCCGCCGTCGCCGTCGCCGACCCCGCCCGCCGCTTCGACGACGACGTCATCGCCATGGCCGAGGCCGCCGCCGCCACGCGCTGGGCCGAGGTCAGCACCGCCGAGCAGGAGGCCCTCACCAGCGCCGGTCCCTGCCGGCCCGGTGACGTCCTGGGCGCCGCCGAGGGCGACGTCGTCGTCATCGGGGCCGAGCCGGCCGCTGTCGCCTGCGACCTGCTCGACCGGCTGCTGTCGGCCGGCGGCGAGATGGCCACCCTCGTCGTCGGCCCCGACGCCGCGCTGGGCGACGCCGTCTGCGCCCACCTGGCCACCGCGCACCCGACCGTCGAGGTGGTGCGCTACGACGGCGGGGCGGCCGCCGTCCCGCTGCAGGTCGGGGTGGAGTGAGGTGGCGGTCACCCTCGACACCGACCTGTCCCGGGTCCTCGGCGCCAAGACGGCCAAGGCCATGGCCGAGTCGCTGGAGCTGCGCACCGTCCGCGACCTGCTGCGCCACTACCCGCGCCGCTACGCCCGCCGCGGGGAGATGACGCGGCTGGACGACCTGCAGGTCGGCGACCGGGTCACCGTGCTCGCCCAGGTCACGCGCGTCACCACGCGGAGGATGCGTAACCGCCCCGGCACGCTCACCGAGGTCACCGTCGGCGACGGCGCCGGGGAGATGCAGCTGGTCTTCTTCAACCGCAAGCACGGCAACCTCAGCCAGGGCGCGTGGGGGCTGTTCGCCGGGACGGTGGGCGAGTACCGCCGGACCAAGCAGTTCGCCCACCCCGACTTCCACCTCATCTCCGGCGACGACGACGAGGACTGGGCCCGCGCGCTCATCCCGATCTACCCGGCGAGCAAGGACGTCTCCAGCTGGGTGATCCAGAAGTCGGTGAAGCTGCTGCTCGACGCGGCCGGCGGGTTCGGCTTCGTCGAGGACCCCCTGCCCGAGGACCTGCGCACCCGGCACGGGCTGCCGAGCCTCCCGGCGGCGCTGCTCGACGTCCACCGGCCCACCTCGTCCGACGACGTCGAGCACGCGCGCGAGCGGCTCAAGTGGGACGAGGCGCTCACCCTGCAGCTCGTCCTGGCCGCCCGCCGCCGCGCCGCCGCGCTCGAGCCCGGCACCGCCCGCCCGCGCCGTCCCGGCGGCCTGCTCGACGCCGTCGACGCCGCGCTGCCGTTCTCGCTCACCGAGGGCCAGCGCGCGGTGGGCGAGGAGCTGGCCGCCGAGCTCGACCGAGACCAGCCCATGCACCGGCTGCTGCAGGGCGAGGTCGGCTCCGGCAAGACCGTCGTCGCGCTGCGCGCCATGGCCCAGGTCGTCGACGCCGGCGGCCAGGCCGCGCTGCTGGCGCCCACCGAGGTCCTGGCCGCCCAGCACGCCCGCAGCATCGCCGCGATGCTCGGCCCGCTCGCCCGCGCCGGCGAGCTCGACGGCGACCCGGCGGGCACGCGGGTGGTGCTGCTCACCGGGTCGCTCAAGGCCGCCGCCCGGCGGGAGGCGCGCGCCGCGGTCGCCGACGGCAGCGCCGGGATCGTCGTCGGCACCCACGCGCTGCTGCAGGAGGGCGTCGACTTCACCGACCTCGGCCTGGTCGTCGTCGACGAGCAGCACCGCTTCGGCGTCGAGCAGCGCGACGCCCTGCGCGCCAAGGGCAACCGGCCGCCGCACGTGCTGGTCATGACCGCGACGCCGATCCCGCGGACGGTCGCGATGACCGTCTACGGCGACCTGGAGACCTCCGTGCTGCGGCAGCTGCCCAGCGGCCGCGGCGGCGTGGCGAGCTCGGTGGTGCCGGTCAGCGACAAGCCGGCGTGGCTCGACCGCGCCTGGGAGCGCCTGCGCGAGGAGGTCGCCGCCGGCCGGCAGGCCTACGTCGTCTGCCCGCGCATCGGCGACGACGCCGGCGCCAGCGACGACGACCCGGACGAGGCCGACGCTCCCGAGGAGCCCGCCGGCGGGGACGACAAGCGGCCGCCGCTGGCCGTGCTCGACGTGGCGGAGGGGCTCGCGGAGGGGCCGCTCGCGGGGCTGCGGCTGGCGGTGCTGCACGGCCGGATGACGCCGGAGGCCAAGGAGGCGACGATGCGGGCCTTCGCCGCCTGCGAGGTCGACGTCCTGGTCGCGACCACCGTCGTCGAGGTCGGCGTCGACGTGCCCAACGCCACGGTCATGGTGGTCATGGACGCCGACCGCTTCGGCGTCAGCCAGCTGCACCAGCTGCGCGGCCGGGTCGCCCGCGGGAAGCACCGGGGCCTGTGCCTGCTGGTCACCGAGCTGCCGCTGACCTCGGCCACCGGGCAGCGGCTGACCGCGGTGGCCTCGACCTCCGACGGCTTCGAGCTGGCCCGGGTGGACCTCGAGACCCGCCGCGAGGGCGACGTCCTCGGCGCCGCGCAGTCCGGCCGCCGCTCGACGGTCAAGCTGCTGTCGCTGCTGGAGGACGAGGAGCTCATCGCGGTGGCGCGCGCCGAGGCCACCGCGCTGCTGGAGACCGAGCGCGGCCTGGCCGACCACCCCGGCCTGGCCGCCGAGGTCGCCGCCCTGGCCACCGACGAGCGCGCGACCTACCTCGAGAAGGCCTGAGGCCGGCCGGTGACCAGGCTGATCTCCGGCGTCGCCGGGGGACGGCGGCTGCGGGTGCCCCCGAGCGGCGTCCGGCCCACCGGCGACCGCGCCCGCGAGGGCCTGTTCAACAGCCTCGGCACCCTGCTCGACCTCGACGGCGCCACCGTCCTCGACCTCTACGCCGGCTCGGGCGCGCTCGGCCTGGAGGCGCTGTCGCGCGGCGCCGCGACGGTGGTGCTCGTCGAGAACGGGCCCCGGGTGCTCCCGGTGCTGCGCGCGAACGTCGCCGCGGTCGGCCTCCCCGGGGCCCGCGTGGTGGCCGGTCCCGTGCGCGCCGTCGTGTCCGGCCCCCCGCCGGCCCGCTTCGACCTGGTGCTCGCCGACCCGCCTTACGCCTCGTCCGCCGCCGAGGTGCGCGACGTCCTGGCGGTGCTGGTCTCGGGGGAGTGGCTGGCGCCCGGAGCCGTGGTCGTCGTGGAGCGGCCGGCCCGCGGGGCCCCGGAGGAGTGGCCGACACCCCTCGAGGGGATCCGCGACCGCCGCTACGGGGAGGCCCTGCTCCGGTACGGTCGGCTCCCGTGAGGCGAGCGGTCTGTCCCGGGTCGTTCGACCCGGTCACCAACGGCCACGTGGACGTCATCAACCGCGCAGCCGCCCTGTACGACGAGCTGGTCGTGGCCGTGCTGGTCAACCCCGGCAAGGCCGGCCTGTTCTCCGTCGACGAGCGCATGGAGCTGCTGCGCGAGTCGGTGGCCGAGCTGCCCAACGTCGTCGTCGACAGCTTCAGCGGCCTGCTGGTCGACTACTGCCGCAGCCACGACGTCCCGGTCGTGGTCAAGGGCCTGCGCGCCGTCGGCGACTTCGAGTACGAGCTGCAGATGGCGCAGATGAACCGGGAGCTGGCCGGCGTCGAGACGCTGTTCGTGCCCACCGCGCCGCAGGTCGGCCACCTGTCCTCGAGCCTGGTCAAGCAGATCGCCACCTTCGGCGGCGACGTCTCGCGGCTGGTGCCGAAGGCAGTCCTCGACCGGCTGCTGGCCAAGCGGGACGGGGCCGGGGCGTGACGGAGGTCGTCTACCGGCTCTATGAGACCGTCGACGAGCTCAGCCGGGTCATCGAGAGCGCCCGCAGCGTGCCGATGTCGGGCTCGTGCATGGTCCCGCGCGACCACCTGCTCGACCTGCTCGACGACCTGCGGGAGAACCTCCCCGAGGAGGTGCACGCCGCCGGCGCCATCGTCGAGCAGCGCACCGAGATCCTCCAGCAGGCCCAGGCCGAGGCCGAGCAGCTCACCGGCCGCACCCGCGAGGACGCCGACCGGCTGGTGGCCGCGGCACGCCGCCAGCGCGACGAGGTCCTCGGCGTGGCCCGCCGGCAGCGTGACGAGCTGCTCGCCCAGGCGCAGGCCGAGGCCGACGAGCTGCTCACCCGGGCCGAGGCGGAGGCCGACGGGCTGCTGGCCGAGGCGCGCGCCCACCACGAGGCGCTGGTCGCCGACGCGCAGGCCCAGCAGGCCGAGATCCTCGCCGCGGCGCAGGCCGAGCACGAGCGGCTGGTCAGCGAGACCGAGGTCTACCGCGGCGCGGTCAGCCGCTCCGACGAGCTCGGCGCCCAGACGGTGGCCGAGGTCGACCGGATGCGCGCCGAGGTCGACGAGTACGTCGACACCCGGCTGGCCGACTTCGGCGCGACGCTGGAGCGGATGCTGCGCTCGGTGGAGAAGGCCCGCTCCACGCTGCGCGACTCCTGAGCGCGCCATGATCAGGGAACCTGATCGTGGCGCGTCCTCCCTCACGGTGGACGGTGCGGGAGGACGCGCTGCGGTGAGGGAGGACGCGCCGCGGTGGGGGAGGACGGCCCCCGCCCTCCGCGCCGGACGGCGTCGTCCCGGGATCGGGTAGTCTCGGGTGCTGGTCCACCGGTGACCTCCCCGGGCCGGATCCCCTCCCACTGACGACCGCGAGTACTGACATGCCTGCCGCACCGCACCGCCCAGGCGCCGCGTCCACGGACGCCCGGCGTCCCGCCACCAACCCCTGGGCCGTCGAACTCCGCGAGCTCGGCCGCCGCGCCGGCTCGATGCAGGAGCTCGACCGCACCCTGCCCGCGCCCGAGGGCTGGCGGCTCGAGCTCATCGGCGTCCCGGCCGGCGCGCCGGTGCACCTGCGGGTGCGGCTGGAGTCGGTGATGGAGGGCGTGCTGGTCTCCGGGGACGTCGAGGTCCCAGTGCAGGGTCAGTGCGCCCGCTGCCTGGAGCCGGTCGAGGACACCCTCGAGCTCGACATCCAGGAGCTCTACGCCTACCCGGGCAGCACGACGGAGGCCACGAGCGAGGAGGACGAGGTCCGCCTCGTCGAGGGCGAGCGCATCGACCTCGAGCCGATGGTCCGCGACGCCGTCGTCCTGGCCCTCCCTCTCGCCCCCACGTGCACCGAGGACTGCGCCGGCCTGTGCTCGGGCTGCGGCCAGCGCCTCGACGACCTGCCGGCCGACCACTCGCACGAGCTGCTCGACCCCCGCTGGGCCGGGCTCGCCGGTCTCGCCACCACCGGGACGGTCCCCGACCGCCCCGACGACCCTGAGGAGAACTGACCGTGGCCGTCCCGAAGCGGAAGATGTCCCGCGCCAACACCCGCGCCCGCCGGTCGCAGTGGAAGGCGAGCGCCCCCACGCTCACCCCCTGCCCGAACCGCGCCTGCGGTCAGCTCAAGCCGCCGCACCAGGCCTGCCCGAACTGCGGCCAGCACGCCGGCCGTCAGGTCCTCTCGGTCTGACCCGGCCGGTCGTGGCCAGCGCCGCTCCCCGCAGCACGGTGGTCCCGGACGGCGGTCCGCCGGCGGGCCAGGCGCACGCCGACCGCGCGGCCGCCTGGCTGCTCGACGCCCTGGGTGTCGAGCTGCCCGGCGGCCTGCTGGCGTTGGCGCTGACCCACCGCTCCTACGCCTACGAGCACGGCGGTCTGCCGACCAACGAGCGCCTGGAGTTCCTCGGCGACTCGGTGCTCGGCCTGGTCGTCACCGACGAGCTCTACCGCAGCCAGCCCGACCTGCCCGAGGGCCGGCTGGCGAAGCTGCGCGCCTCGGTGGTGAACATGACCTCCCTGGCCGCGGTCGCCCGGCGGCTGGGCGCCGGCGGCCTGGGCCCGCACCTGCTGCTGGGCCGCGGCGAGGAGACCACCGGCGGGCGCGAGAAGGACTCGATCCTCGCCGACGCGCTCGAGGCGCTCATCGGCGCGCTGCACCTGGGCCTGGGGCTCGACGCCACGAGCGTCCTGGTGCACCGCGTCTTCGACCCGCTGCTGGCCGAGGCCGCCACCCGCGGCGCGGGCCTGGACTGGAAGACCAGCCTGCAGGAGCTCGGCGCCGCCCGCGGCCTCGGTGCGCCCGTCTACGACGTCAGCGACGAGGGGCCGCCGCACGCCAAGACCTTCACCGCCGCGGTGTCGCTGGCCGACGTCGTCCGCGGCCGCGGCACCGGCCGCACCAAGAAGGCCGCCGAGCAGGAGGCCGCCGCGGCCGCCTACGGCGCGATCAAGGCGGACCCCACCGCGACGACGGCGGCACTGCCGACGGCGACCGGCGCGGGCGGCGGCTGACCGTGCCCGAGCTGCCCGAGGTCGAGGTGGTGCGGCGCGGCCTGGAGCGCTGGGTGGCCGGGCGCACCGTGGCCGCCGTCGAGGTGCACCACCCGCGCGCCGTCCGCCGGCACCTCGAGGGCGTCGACGACTTCACCGCGGCACTGACCGGCCGCACGCTCACCGCGGCCCACCGCCGCGGCAAGTACCTGTGGCTGCCGCTGGCCGAGGACGACGGCACCTCCGCCGGGCGGGCGCTGGTCGCCCACCTGGGCATGAGCGGCCAGCTGCTGGTGGAGAAGCCCTCGCAACCGGACGAGACCCACCTGCGGGCCCGGTTCACCTTCACCGACGGCGGCCGCGAGCTGCGCTTCGTCGACCAGCGCACCTTCGGCGGCCTCGTCGTCGAGGACGCCCCGGAGGGGGACGGCATCCCGCCGCGGCTGGCGCACATCGCCATCGACCCGCTCGACCCCTCCTTCGACGAGTCCGGCTTCAGCGCCGCGCTGCGGCGGCGGCACACCGAGGTCAAGCGCGCCCTGCTCGACCAGACACTGGTCGGCGGCGTCGGCAACATCTACGCCGACGAGTCGCTGTGGCGGGCGCGGCTGCACGGCGCCCGGCCCACCGACCGGTTGACCCGGGCCCAGGTCACCGACCTGCTCGACGGCGTGCGCAGCGTCCTGGGGGAGGCGCTGGCGCAGGGCGGCACCTCCTTCGACTCGCTCTACGTCGACGTCAACGGGCAGAGCGGCTACTTCTCCCGCTTCCTCGCCGTCTACGGCCAGGTCGACCGGCCCTGCCCGCGCTGCGGGACGGCGATCGTGCGCGAGTCGTTCATGAACCGGTCGAGCTACAGCTGCCCGACGTGCCAGCCCCGGCCGCGGGCCCGCCGGACGTGAGCACCGTCCGGGTGCACGCCCTCGTCTCCGGGCTGGTGCAGGGCGTCGGCTACCGCTGGTTCGTCCGCGGCCTGGCCGACGCCGCCGGCCTGTCGGGCTCGGCGCGCAACCTGCCCGACGGGCGGGTCGAGGTCCAGCTGGAGGGACCGGAGGACGACGTCCGCGCCGTCCTCGCCGCCCTCGACGGTCCCCGTGCGCCCGGCTCGGTCACCGGCGTGACCCGGGAGGACCGCCCGGTGCAGGGGGGATCGGGCTTCACCACGGCCTGACGACCTGCCCTCCTCGCCGCGTCACCGCCGTGTCACGACGGCATCACGGCGGCGTGACGAAGACGACACCGCCCCGACACGGGACGGGTCCGGCACTGGCGTTGACCTGCGTGTCCGGGGCTGTCACCCTGAGGACACCGAGCCCGCGCCGACCGACCTCCCGGGGCGGCGGGCACCCCTCTCGCTGTGAAAGGCCGTTCCGCCATGGCCAAGGCCCTCTTCGGTTCCGTCGTATCCGGCGCGGAGCTCCGCGCCCTCGAGGAGAACGCGGTGCTGCGGGCCCGGGTCCGGCGCCTGGAGCGGGAGCTCGAGGAGCTGCGCACCCAGCGCGAGGCCGCCATCGCCCACGAGCTGCTCAGCCTGGCCGGCGACAACGCCGAGCCCGCCCTGGCCTGAGGCCAGGACCTCGCTGCCCACCCACACCCCCGTGGCGGGACCCCGCAGCGGGGCCGCCCGCTGGGAACCCGAGCCGGTCCGGTGCACCTCTCCAGCCTGACGCTCAAGGGCTTCAAGTCCTTCGCGTCCCCGACGACGCTCCGGCTCGAACCCGGCATCACCGCCGTCGTCGGCCCCAACGGCTCGGGCAAGTCCAACGTCGTCGACGCCATCGCCTGGGTCCTGGGGGAACAGGGCGCCAAGAGCCTGCGCGGCGGCAAGATGGAGGACGTCATCTTCGCCGGCACCGCCGGCCGCGCCCCGCTGGGCCGGGCCGAGGTGACGCTGACCGTCGACAACGCCGACGGCGCCCTGCCGATCGACTACACCGAGGTCTCGGTCACCCGCCGCATGTACCGCTCCGGCGAGAGCGAGTACGAGATCAACGGCGACAAGGTGCGCCTGCTCGACGTCCAGGAGCTGCTCAGCGACGCCGGCATCGGCCGCGAGATGCACGTCATCGTCGGCCAGGGCCAGCTCGACGCCGTCCTCTCCGGCCGCCCGGAGGACCGCCGCGCCTTCGTCGAGGAGGCCGCCGGCGTCCTCAAGCACCGCAAGCGCAAGGAGAAGGCGCTCCGCAAGCTCGACGCGATGCAGGCCAACCTCGACCGGCTGGCCGACCTCACCGCGGAGCTGCGCCGCCAGCTCAAGCCGCTGGGCCGGCAGGCCGAGGTCGCCCGCCGCGCGGCGGGCGTGCAGGCCGACCTGCGCGACGCCCGGCTGCGGCTGCTCGCCGACGACCTCGTCGGACTGCGCGACGCCCTGGACAAGGACGTCGCCGACGAGACCGCCGCCCGCGCGCGCCGCGCCGTCGTGGAGGCCGAGCTGGCCGGGGTGTCGCGGCGCGAGAGCGCGCTGGAGGCGGCCCTGGCCGCCGACGCCCCGCGCCTGGGCGCCGCGCAGGACACCTGGTACCGGCTCTCGGCGCTCACCGAGCGCTTCCGCGGCGTCGCCCAGCTGGCCGCCGAGCGGCACCGGCACCTCTCGGCAGCCGGGCCCGCGACGACCGCCGGCCGCGATCCCGACCAGCTCGAGGCCGAGGCCGACCGGGTCGCGGCCACCGAGGCCGGGCTCGCCTCCGGACTGGAGGCCGAGCGCGGCCGGCTGGCCGCCGCCGTCGCCGCCCGGGCCGGGCTGGAGGAGGAGCTGGCCGCCGAGGAGCGCGCCTGGGTGGCCGCCACCCGCGCGCTCGCCGACCGGCGCGAGGGCCTGGCCCGGCTCTCGGGCAAGGTCGCCGCCGGCCGCTCGCGCGCCGCCGCCGGCAGCGCGGAGGCCGAGCGGCTCGCGCAGGCCGCCGCCGAGGCCGCCGAGCGGGCCGAGGCCGCGCAGGCCCGCCTCGACGAGCGGCGCGCCACGGTCGCCGACGCCGACGACGAGGACGTCGCACTGGTCACCGCCCACACCGACGCCGTCGCCGCGCACACCGCCGCCGCCCGCGCCGTCACCGAGCTCGCCGACGCCGAGCGGGCCGCCGAGCGCGACCGGGCCTCGTGGTCGGCCCGCCGCGACGCGCTCGCGCTCGGGCTCGCCCCCGCCGACGGCGCCGCCGCCGTCCTCTCCGCCGGTCTGCCCGGCGTGCTGGGGCCGGTGACCGAGCGGATCACCGTCGCGCCCGGCGCCGAGGTGCCGCTGGCCGCGGCGCTGGGCGGGCTGGCCGAGGCCGTCGTCGTCGCCGGGGTGGCCGGTGCCGCGGCCGCGCTGGCGCACCTGCGCGAGACCGACCGCGGCCGGGCCGGGCTGCTGGTCACCGGCGGAATGCCGGCGCTGCCGCGGGAGGGCTGGCCGGCGCTGCCCGAGGGCCAGCGGTGGGCACTGGACCTCCTCGAGGTCCCCCAGGAGCTGCGCCCGGCACTGGCCCGGGCGCTCGACCGCGTCGCCGTCGTCCCGACCTTGGACGACGCCGCCACGCTGGTGGCCACCCACCCCCGGGTGCGGGCGGTGACCGCCGACGGCGACCTCGTGGGCGCCGACTGGGCCACCGGTGGCTCGGCGAACACCCCCTCGGGCCTGGAGGTGCGTGCCCGCGTCGACGAGGCCGAGCGGGAGCTGGCCACCGCGGCCGAGCGCGCCGCCGACCTCGCCGACCGGCTGGCCGCCGCCCGCGAGGCGGCCCGCGCCCGCTCCGCCGACGTCGACGCCGCGCTGGCCGCCCGGCAGGCCGCCGACCGCAGCCGGTCGAAGCTGGCCGCGGAGCTGGCCGAGCTGGGTGCCGCGGCCCGGTCGGCCGCCGCGGAGGCCGAGCGCACCACGGCTGCGCGGCGGCGGGCCGAGCGGGCGCTGGAGGAGTCGGCGGCCGGCCTGGCCGAGCTGGAGGCGCGGCTGGCCGAGGCCGAGGCGGCGCCGGTCGAGGAGGAGCCCTCCTCCGAGCAGCGCGACCGCCTGCGGCTGGAGGTCGCCGCCGCCCGGCAGGCCGAGACCGAGGCGCGGCTGGCGGTCCGCACCGCCGAGGAGCGCGCCCGGGCGCTGTCCGGCCGCGCCGACGCCCTGCGCCGCCAGGCCCGCCAGGAGCGGGCCGCCCGCGAGCGGGCCGCCGCTGCCCGGCTGGCCCGCCGCCGCGGCGCCGAGGTCGCCGCCCGCGTGCGGGCCGGGGCCGAGGAGGCGCTCACCGCGCTGGCGACCTCGCTGGGCCGCGCCGCCGCCGAGCGCGACGAGCTGGCCCGCCAGCGCACCGCCCGCGAGGCCGAGCTGCTCGAGGTCCGCACCCGCGTCCGCGCGGCGGCCGCCGAGCTCGAGCGGCTCACCGACGAGGTGCACCGCGACGAGGTGGCCCGGGCCGAGCAGCGGCTGCGCATCGAGGCGCTGGAGGAGCGGGCCGCCGAGGAGTTCGGCGTCGACCTGCCCACCCTGGTCGCCGAGTACGGGCCGGCCGCGCCCGTCCCGCCCACGCCGGCGCAGCTGGCCGCCGCGGAGGCCGCGGGGGAGCCCGAGCCGGCGCCGGTGCCCTACGAGCGCGCCGTCCAGGAGCGCCGGGCCGCCCAGGCCGAGCGCGACCTGACCACGCTGGGCAAGGTCAACCCGCTCGCGCTGGAGGAGTTCGCGGCGCTGGAGGAGCGGCACGGCTTCCTGGCCACCCAGCTCGAGGACCTCAAGGCCACCCGGCGCGACCTGCTCACCGTCGTCCGCGAGGTCGACGGGCGCATCCACGACGTCTTCGCCGCCGCGTTCGCCGACGTCGCCCGCGAGTTCGAGGGCGTGTTCGCCACGCTGTTCCCCGGCGGGCAGGGGCGGCTGGTGCTCACCGACCCCGAGGACATGCTCACCACCGGCGTGGAGATCGAGGCGCGCCCGCCGGGCAAGAAGGTCAAGCGGCTGTCGCTGCTGTCCGGCGGCGAGCGCTCGCTGACCGCCGTCGCCCTGCTGGTGGCGATCTTCCGCGCCCGCCCCTCGCCGTTCTACGTGCTCGACGAGGTCGAGGCCGCCCTCGACGACGTCAACCTCGGCCGGCTGCTCACCCTCGTCGAGCAGCTGCGGTCGACGTCGCAGCTGATCGTCATCACCCACCAGAAGCGGACGATGGAGATCGCCGACGCGCTCTACGGCGTGAGCATGCGCGGCGACGGCATCACCGGCGTCATCAGCCAGCGCCTCCGCGAACCCGAGCCCGCCTGATCCCGGCCCTCCTGCAGGGGCCCGCGGCGAGCTGGCGAGCGGCGGGGCAGGAGGGTCCTTCCGCTACACGCCGGAGGGGACGAGCAGGTCGACCACCAGCGGCAGGTGGTCCGACGCGCCCGCGCCGTCGAGCACCCGGGCGCCGGCCACCGCGATGCCGGAGGTCACCCACACCTGGTCGATGCGCACGTGCGGTGACCGCGCCGGGTGGGTCAGGCCCGCCTCGCGCTGCCAGAACCGCCAGCGGGCCTGGTCGTCGCGCTCGCCGGCCAGCTCCCACGCGTCGGTGAACCCCTCGCGCAGCGGCGCCAGCTCGGGGGCGTCGGGGCCGGCGTTGAGGTCCCCGGCGACCACGCCGGTCGCCATCGGCTCGGTGTGCAGGTCCCGCAGCAGGGCGGCCTGCGCGGCCCGCTCGGCCTCCGACCGCGTGGACAGGTGGGCGGTGGTCACCCACAGCGCGCCGCCGTCGAGTTCGACGAGGGTGCGCAGCGCGCTGCGCGGCTCGCCGCCGCCGGGCAGCGGGTGGACGTCGCTGACCAGGATCGGCAGCCGGGACAGCAGCGCGTTGCCGTACTGACGGCGGGGCGCGTCCCCGGGCCGCGGCTCGTCGATGGCCGGGCCCCAGGCCAGCTGCATGTCCAGCGCCCGCGACAGCAGCACCGCCTGGTCGACGTCCTCGCTGCGGTCGCCGAAGTGGCTGTCGACCTCCTGCAGGCAGATGACGTCGGCGTCGGCGGCCGCGAGCACCTTCGCCAGCCGGGGGAGGTCGTGCCGCCGGTCGCCGCCCACCGCGTGGTGGGTGTTGAAGGTGACCAGCCGGACCGGGATGGGCGGCTGGTCGGGGCCGGGCGCGGGCCGCGGTGCGAGGGCGTCGGTCACGCCCGCGAGCCTGTCACCCGGCCGGGGCCGTCGCAGCGGGCACCGGGGCGGTCCGCGGATCGGCGAGCGGCAGGTCGAGCACCTCCCGCAGGCCGTCGTCGCCGTCGGGCCGGCGGTCGCTCACGTGCAGCACGAACCGCGCCGACCGGCCCTCCAGCACCAGCTCGCCCACCTGGTTGCCGAAGTAGGGCCCGGCCGCCTTGGCCCAGTCGACCGAGGGCGGCCGGACCCGGGCCAGGCGCGCGATCGTCCCGGTGAAGCGGCGGGCCCAGCGGCTCCAGCCGATCCGGAAGCCGACCCGGATGGGGTGCGGCGCCTGGTTGTGCAGCGGGGAGACGGTGAGCTGGTGGACCCGGGTGGCCAGGTCGCCGGGGGAGACCACCTCGGCGGCGTAGGCGTGGTGGACGTCGCCGGAGAGGACCACCGCCGTCGCCGGCGCCCGGCCGTGCTCGCCGCGGGCCACGGCCACCAGCGCGGCGGCCAGCCGGTCGAAGGAGTGCCCGAACGCGGCCCAGTGCTCGAGGTCGGCGGCCTGGCGCAGCGCCTCGGCCAGCCGGCCCAGCGGGCGGCCCTCGTGCCGGACGGCCAGCGCCTCGTCCCACCGCTCGATCGAGTCGATGGCGTGGGGGAGCAGCCAGGGCAGCGACGTCCCCACCAGCAGGTGCTCGACGCCGTCCTCGACGGCCTGGCGCATCGCCGCCTCGACCCAGGCGAACTCCTCGTCGTCGACCATCCGGCGGGCCTGCTCCTCGAGCACCCGGCCGGCCCGGCTGTCGACCACGAGCAGCCGCGCCTGCCCCCAGTGGCGGACGTAGCTCCAGCGCACCGAGCGCGGCTCCCGGTCCGCGGTGACGGCCATCCGGCGCAGCACCGGCTCGGCGTCGGCGCCCCCGGGCAGCGCCCGCACCGCCTGCCAGGTCGTGTTCGCGGCCAGCTCCTGGGGGCTCAGGTTGCCCAGGTGCTGGTAGACCCAGTAGCTGACCAGCCCGCCGGCGATCCGCTCGTCCCACCAGTCGGTGGCCGTGATCTTCCGGCGCCAGGCCGCGGAGGTGTTCCAGTCGTCGATCATCTCGTGGTCGTCGAACACCATCGACGACGGGATCGTCGACAGCAGCCACCGCACCTGCGGGTCGGTCCAGGACTCCGTGTAGAGGCGGGTGTACTCCTCGAACCCGCGCACCTGGCCGTCCTCGGGCACCGGCTCGTCCCGGCGCCGGCGCAGCCAGGAGCGGGTCACCGCGGTCAGCTCGTCGGCGTAGACCTGGTCGCCGAGCAGCACGAGCGCGTCGGGCCACTCGTCCTCGGGCAGGGCGGCCACGCGCTCGGCGTAGCCGTCGAGGGCGTCGGGCGGGATGCCCTCGGTGACGTCGACGGTGGTGGGGGCGGCGTAGCGGCAGGAGCCGAAGGCCAGCCGGAAGGGGCCGGGTCGGCCGGGCGTGCGGATCCGGCTCGGCGGGAAGGTGGAGGACTCCTCCGGCCACACCCGGGCGCCGTCGAGGCGGACCTCGTAGGGCGTGACGCTGCCCGGTTCGAGGTCCTCGACCAGGACGAGGGCGTAGTGGTGGCCGCCGACGCGGAAGGTCCGTGCGGTCCGGCCGAGCACCTCGACCTCGCAGGGGCGGTCGGTCTCCACCCAGACGGTCGCCGACACCGGGTCGACGTGGCGCAGGAGCGGACCGATCAGGAGCGTGGGGGCGTCCCCGGCGGGCGGTGGCATGGTGCCCAGCCTGTCCCACCGACCCGGGTTCCGCCCAGACCCGGCGCAGCGGGGACTGGGAGACTGGCCGGCATGGAGTTCGTGCTGATCGCGATCGCGATCGTCCTGGTGGCCCTGGTCGCGGGGGTGAGCCTCCTCGTCGGCCGCGGCCGGCGCACCACCCGGCTCGACGACGACGCCGCCGCGGGCACGACGCTGACCCGGCCGCGCCCACCGGCCGCCCCGCCGACGGCTCCTCCGACCGGCCGGCCGGCCGGTGCCACCGCCTCGGGGCAGGGCCTGGCGCCCGCCGAGCCCGACGCGGTCTCGCCGGAGGCGCCGCCGGAGGTCGTGCTCCCGCCGGCCGAGCCGGAGCCGGACCTCGTCTTCGAGACGCCGCCGCCCTCGACCGGCCGGCTGGTCCGGCTGCGCTCGCGGCTGGCCCGCTCGCAGTCCTCGCTGGGCCGCGGCCTGCTCACCGTCCTGGCGCGCGAGCGGCTCACGGAGGACGACTGGGAGGAGGTCGAGGAGACCCTGCTGGCCGCCGACGTCGGCGTCGCGGCCACCCAGCAGATCGTCGACCGCCTGCGCACCCAGTCGATGGTGCTGGCCACCGCCTCGCCGGCGGACCTGCGCGCGCTGCTGGTGCGCGAGCTGACCGCCGTCCTGGGCCCCGACCTGGACCGCACCCTGCACACCGACCGCCGCGAGGGCCGGCCCGGCGTCGTGTTGGTCGTGGGCGTCAACGGCGCCGGCAAGACCACGACGGTCGGCAAGATCGCCCGCGTGCTCGTCGGCGACGGCAGGAGCGTGGTGCTCGGTGCCGCCGACACCTTCCGCGCCGCGGCCGCCGACCAGCTCGAGACGTGGGGTGAGCGGGTCGGCGTGCTCACCGTGCGCGGCCGCGAGGGCGCCGACCCGGCGTCGGTGGCCTTCGAGGCGGCCCGCACCGGCGTGGAGGCCGAGGTCGACACCGTCGTCGTCGACACCGCCGGGCGGCTGCACACCAAGTCGGGCCTGATGGACGAGCTCGGGAAGATCAAGCGCGTCGTGGAGAAGGTCAGCCCGGTCACCGAGGTGCTGCTGGTGCTCGACGCGACCACCGGCCAGAACGGCATCGTGCAGGCGCGGGTGTTCACCCAGGCCGTCGACGTCACCGGCGTCGTGCTCACCAAGCTCGACGGCACCGCCAAGGGCGGCATCGTCGTCTCCGTGCAGCGCGAGCTCGGCATCCCGGTCAAGCTGATCGGCCTCGGTGAGGGGGCCGACGACCTGGCGCCGTTCGAGCCCGAGGTCTTCGCCGAGGGACTGGTCGGCGGGGCCGACTGAAGAAGGACCTCCCTGCCCCCCGCCACTCGCACGCTCGCGGCGGGCCCCTGCAGGGAGGCCGCGTCAGGAGGCGCCGGCGGACCAGCGCTGCTCGATGCGGCCGAACCGCCACACCGCGACGGCCACCGCCCAGGTGAGCACGAACAGCCCGACGATCGCGAAGCCGACGTACTCGAGGTCCAGCGAGGCCAGCCACACCAGCGGCGCCGCCTGCAGCTGCAGCCGCTCCACGAGCAGCCCGACGAGCACCAGCGTGCCGATGACCAGCGCGACGGTCACCGACAGCACCGTGATCGTCAGGTTGTAGAAGACCTTGCGCACCGGCTTGAGGAACGCCCAGCCGTAGGCGCGGGTCATGAGGACGCCGTCGGCGGCGTCGAACAGGCTCATCCCGGCGGCGAAGAGCACCGGCAGGACGAGGATCGCGTACCAGGGCAGCACGAACGCCGCCGAGCCGGCCGCGAGCACGAGCAGCGCCACCTGGGTGGCGGTGTCGAAGCCCAGGCCCATGAGCAGGCCGACGGGGTAGAGGTGCCAGGGCCGGCTCACCCGGCGGGTCACCCGGCCGAGCAGCCGGGCGAGGAACCCGCGGTTGTGCAGGTGGTGCTCGAGCTCGGCCTCGTCGTACTCACCCGAGCGCATCCGCCGGAACACGCGGGCGATGCCCACCGCCGAGCCGAGGTTCATCAGCCCGATCAGCAGCAGGAAGGTGCCCGCCACCAGGGTGCCGACGAGGCCCAGGGCCTGGCCGACGGAGTTGTCGTCGGACTGCACGACGCCGGCGACCGAGCGCACCCCGGCCACCAGCAGCAGGCTCGCCGCGAACACGACCGAGGAGTGGCCCAGGGAGAACCAGAAGCCGGTGCTCACCGACGGCGTGCCCTCGGCGACCAGCTTGCGGGTGGTGTTGTCGATCGAGGCGATGTGGTCGGCGTCGAAGGCGTGCCGGACGCCGAGCATGTAGGCGGTCAGACCGACGCCGACCCCCAGCACGCCGGTGCTGCCCAGCGGGTACTCGGCGGGCGCCACGGCGAACACCAGCACGCCCCACCCGACGACGTGCAGCAGCAGGACGAACGCGGCCATGCCGCCGATCGAGCGCCACTCCCGGGGGCTGAACGAGCCGCCCGCGCCGGCCCGGCGCGCCGGGAGACCGAGCCGGGCGGACACCGCGGGGACGCTCACGCTGCCTCCAGGGACGTCGGGACGGACGCGGCGACCTTATTGCACACGACTTGCAACTGCACACCTGTCGCACCGGACAGGTCCGCTCCCCGTCCGGTGGGGCGGTGGCTGCCGGGGAGGGCCCGCGCAACACGGCCGACACACGCCGCGCGACACGCGACGGGGAGTTCACCGTCCGGAAACGGGCGGACGCCGGCCGCGGAAACACGGGCCCGGCACGGTGGACGCCGCACAGCCCACCTCCGGCCGGCCGACGTCCGGAGGTGGGCGCACCCGACACACACCCCGGGCGCGTCCTCGCGACCGGGGCCGTCCTGTGGCCCCGCCACACCACACGGTCAGGAGGTTGCCGTGGACACCGGCGACACCGCCTGGGTCCTGGTCAGCGCCGCGCTGGTCCTGTTCATGACCCCTGGTCTGGCGCTCTTCTACGGCGGCATGGTCCGCGCGAAGAGCGTCCTCAACATGATGATGATGAGCTTCGGGGCGCTCGCGCTGATCAGCGTGCTCTGGGTGCTCTACGGCTACTCGACGGCCTTCGGCGACGACGTCGGCGGCGGGCTGCTGGGCAACCCGTTCGAGTTCTTCGGCCTGTCCTCGCTCATCGGCACCGCCGGCCTGGACGGGGCCTTCGCCCCCGACAACCTGGTCTTCACCATCCCCTCGCTGGCCTTCGTCGCCTTCCAGGGCGTCTTCGCGATCCTCACCGTCGCCCTGATCTCCGGCGCCATCGCCGACCGCGCCCGCTTCGGCCCGTGGATGGTCTTCGCCGGCGTCTGGGCCACCCTCGTCTACTTCCCGGTCGCCCACTGGGTGTTCGCGTTCGACGGCGCGGAGTCCGAGACCGGCGGCTGGATCGCCAACGACCTGCTGGCCATCGACTTCGCGGGCGGCACCGCGGTGCACGTCAACGCCGGTGCCGCGGGCCTGGCGCTCGCGCTGGTGCTCGGCAGGCGGCGCGGCTTCGGCCGCGACCCCATGCGGCCGCACAACCTGCCGCTGGTGATGATCGGCGCGGGCATCCTGTGGTTCGGCTGGATCGGCTTCAACTCCGGGTCCGCGCTGGCCGCCAACGGCCAGGCCGCTGAGGTCTTCGTCACCACGCTGGCCGCCACCGGTGCCGCGACCCTCGGCTGGCTGCTCACCGAGAAGCTGCGCGACGGGCACGCCACCTCGCTGGGTGCGGCCTCCGGCGTCGTCGCCGGGTTGGTGGCCATCACCCCGGCCTGCTCCTCGGTGACGCCGCTCGGCGCGCTCGCCGTCGGCCTGGTCGCCGGTGTGCTGTGCGCCCTGGCCGTCGGCCTGAAGTACCGGCTCGGCTACGACGACTCCCTCGACGTCGTCGGCGTCCACCTCGTCGGCGGCCTGTGGGGCACCGTCGCCGTCGGCCTGTTCGCCTCCGCCGCCACCACCGCCGGCGTGGACGGACTGTTCTACGGCGGCGGGGTCGACCAGCTGTGGCGCCAGGCGCTGGGCGCCCTGACCGTCCTGGTCTACTCCTTCGTCCTGACGCTGGTCATCGGCTCCGTCATCGCCAAGGTCATGCGCTTCCGCATCTCCGAGGAGGACGAGGTCGCCGGGATCGACGGCGTCGTGCACGCCGAGACCGGGTACGACCTGGCTTCCCTCGGCGGTGGCGGCGGCTCGGCCCTGACGGCCGCCGGCCAGGCCCGCGCCGAGGCCCGCAGCACCACCCCCGCCACTGAGAGGAGCCGGGTGTGAAGCTCGTCACCGCGATCGTCAAGCCCTTCAAGCTCGACGACGTCAAGAACGCCCTCGAGCTGATCGGCATCACCGGGCTGACGGTCAGCGAGGTCCAGGGCTTCGGCCGCCAGCGGGGCCACACCGAGGTCTACCGCGGCGCGGAGTACCAGGTGGACTTCGTGCCGAAGGTCCGCATCGAGGTCGTCGTCGGCGAGATCGACGCCGCTCGCGTCGTGGACGCCGTCGTCGAGTCGGCCTCCACCGGCCAGATCGGCGACGGGAAGGTCTGGGTCACCACGATCGACGAGATCGTGCGGGTGCGGACCGGCGAGCGCGGCGAGGACGCGCTCTGACCCCCGGCCCCCTGCAGGGGCCCGCGGCGAGCTGGCGAGCCGTGGGGGGCAGGGGGTCCTTCGACGGCCGGGGTGGTGGGCTCCCACCGCCCCGGCCGACGCCGTCGCACACGCCACACCGAGGGGGGACCGTGCCGGACCTGGGGTCGCTGCCCGACCTGCCCCGCGCCGAGCGGGTGCGGGTCCTCGACGCCTGGCTGGACGGCCTGCTGGCCGACGCCGTCGCCGGGACGCCGCCACCGCGGCAGCGCCGCGGCGGGCCGCCGCCGCGCACCGGGACCGACGGCGTCGCGCTGGTCGCCGTCGGCAGCCTCGGCCGGCGCGAGCCCCCGCCGCACGGCGACCTCGACCTCGTGCTGGTGCACGACGGCCGGCCCGAGGTCGCCGCCCTCGCCGACGCCGTCTGGTATCCGATCTGGGACGCCGGCGTGCGGCTGGACCACTCGGTCCGCACGGTCGCCGAGGCGGTCGCGGTCGCCTCCACCGACGTCAAGGCCGGTCTCGGGCTGCTCGACGCCCGGCTGGTCGCCGGCGACGCCGCCCTCGCCACGGCGCTGCGCACCGCCACCCTGGCCAGTTGGCGCCAGTCGGCGGCCCGGCTGCTGCCCCAGCTGCGCGACCTGCGCCGCACCCGCGCCCGGCAGGTCGGTGAGCTGGCCTTCCTCCTCGAGCCCGACCTCAAGGAGGCCTACGGCGGCCTGCGCGAGGGCCAGGTGCTGCGCGCGGTGGCCGCCGCCCAGCTCGTCGACGAGCCCTCCGCCGAGCTGGGGGAGGTCTACGCCTTCCTGCTCGACGTCCGCGACGAGCTGCGCCGCCGCGCGGGCCGGGCCGGGGACGTCCTGGTCCGCCAGGAGCAGCGTCCGGTCGCCGTCGCCCTCGGCCTGGCCGACGAAGACCAGCTGCTGCGCGAGGTGAGCCTCGCCGGCCGGCGGCTGGCCTTCGTCGCCGACGACGCCTGGCGCCGGGTCGAGGCGGTCCTGGTCCGCCGTCCGCGCGCCCGCCACCGGCGGGTGCAGCGCGAGCCGCTGGCCGAGGGGGTGGTGCGTCAGGGCGACGAGGTCGTGCTCGCCCGCGACGCCCGCCCGGCCACCGACCCGGGCCTGGTGCTGCGCGGAGCCGCCGCCGCCGCACGCGCGGACCTCCTGCTGTCGCCCTACACGCTGCGGGTGCTCGCCGTGCACTCGCCGCCGGTGCCCGAGCCGTGGCCCGCGGAGGTCCGCTGGTGGTTCCTGCGACTGCTGGCCAGCGGCCGCGCGGCGGTGCCCGTCCTCGAGCAGCTCGACCAGGAGGGGCTGCTCGCGCGCTTCCTGCCGGAGTGGGACCGCGTCCGCTCGCTCCCACAGCGCCACCCGTGGCACCGCTTCACCGTCGACCGGCACCTGGTGGAGGCGGCGGCGGCCGCCGCGGAGCTCACCCACGACGTCGACCGCCCCGACCTGCTCCTCGTCGCGGCGCTGCTGCACGACGTCGGCAAGGGCTGGCCCGGGGACCACAGCGTGGCCGGGGAGCCGGTGGCCGCCGCGGTGGCCGCCCGCATGGGCTTCTCCGACGCCGACGTCGCCACGGTCGGCACCCTGGTGCGCCACCACCTGCTGCTGCCCGACACCGCCACCCGCCGCGACATCGACGACCCCGCGACCATCGACCGCGTCGCCACGACCATCGGCGAGGACCCGCAGGTGCTGCAGCTGCTGCACGCGCTGGCCCAGGCCGACGGCGCCGCGACCAGCGCCTCGGCCTGGTCGCCGTGGAAGGCGCACCTGGTGGCGCACCTGGTGGCCCGCGTGCAGGCCCGGCTGGGCGCGCCGGTCACGGCCGCGGACCCCGAGCCCGACCCGGTGCTGCACCCCACCGAGCCGACCGTCTCGCAGGGCGAGGCGGCGAGGGCGGTCACCGTGGGCGTGGAGGACGTCGCCGACGGCCAGCAGGTCACCATCGGCGCGCCCGACCGGGCCGGGCTGTTCAGCGGGCTGGCGGGGGTGCTCGCGCTCAACCAGCTCGACGTGCGGGCGGCGAAGGTCAACGTGGTGGGCGGCCGGGCGACGGCGGTGTTCGCCGTCCGCCCGCGGTTCGGCCGCGCGCCGCAGCCGACGATCCTGGCCGACGCCGTCCGCGCCGCGCTGGAGGGCACGCTCCCGTTGGCCGAGCGGCTGCGGCAGCGCGAGGCCGACTACCGGCAGGGCGACGGACGCGCGGGGACGCCGCGGGTCTCCTGGCACGACTCGGAGGTCAGCGGGGAGGCGACCAGCATCGTGGAGGTGCGCGCGACCGACCGGGCGGGGCTGCTCTACCGGCTCACCGCCGCGCTGGCCGCCGAGGGGCTCGACGTCACCAGCGCCCGGATCGAGACCCTCGGCGCCGATGCCGCCGACTACTTCTACGTGTGCAACCCGGCCGGCCGCCCCATCGACGCCGGGCAGCGGGCGCGGGTGGAGGCCGCGCTGGTCGCGGCCACCCGCGGCGCGGTGCCCGACCCGCCCGTGCCGGACCCGCCCGTCCTCGACCCGCCCGTGCCGGACCCGGTCGCGGCCGGGGCGGGGGACACACCGGGCTGAGCTCCGCGGGACTGTCGGTGGTGCGTGCGACGGTCGCAGGCGAGCGGGACCCGACGGTCCCGGCGCGACCGGCGAGGAGGAGACCTGGTGAGTGCCCAGCAGCACTGGCCCTGCCCGACCTGCGGTGAGGACCGGGCGTTCGAGCAGCCCCCGTGCGTCGACGGCCACACCGACGACGGCGCCGGGTGCCCCGAGTGGGTGTGCACCGACTGCGGCAGCGCGTTCTTCCTCGGCGGCCTGGAGGCCGTCGTCGGTGCGGTGGCCGCCGCGCGCGACCACCGCGCGGCCTAGCAGCGCGCACGGCGGGGGCGTGCCGGCCGCGGTCGATACCCTGGGGTCAGGTGGCGCGGCCCGTCCGGGCCCGTGAACGCGCCCGTGACTGCTGAGGACTGCTCGTGTTCGAGACACTCTCCGACCGCCTCGACAAGGTCTTCACCGGCCTGCGCGGCAAGGGCCGGCTGACCGACGCCGACATCGACGCCACGGCCCGCGAGATCCGCATCGCGCTGCTCGAGGCCGACGTCGCGCTGCCGGCGGTGCGGGCCTTCATCACCGCCGTCAAGGAGCGGGCGCGCGGGGCGGAGGTCTCCCAGGCGCTCAACCCCGCGCAGCAGGTCATCAAGATCGTCAACGAGGAGCTCATCGAGATCCTCGGCGGCGAGACGCGCCGGCTCCGCTTCGCCAAACAGTCGCCGACGGTGGTCATGCTCGCCGGCCTGCAGGGCTCCGGTAAGACCACGCTCGCCGGCAAGCTCGGCCGCTGGCTGAAGTCCCAGGGGCACACCCCGCTGCTGGTGGCCTGCGACCTGCAGCGGCCCAACGCGGTCAACCAGCTGTCGATCGTCGCGCAGCAGGCCGGCGTCGACGTCTACGCGCCCGAGCCGGGCAACGGCGTCGGGGACCCGATCCGCGTCGCCGCCGCCTCGATCGAGCACGCCCGCCGCACGCAGCACGACGTCGTCGTCGTCGACACCGCCGGCCGGCTGGGCATCGACGCCGAGCTGATGGCGCAGGCCGCCGGCATCCGCGACGCCGTCTCGCCCGACGAGACGCTGTTCGTCGTCGACGCGATGATCGGCCAGGACGCCGTCACCACCGCCGAGGCCTTCCGCGACGGCGTGGGCTTCTCCGGCGTCGTCCTCACCAAGCTCGACGGCGACGCCCGCGGTGGTGCCGCGCTCTCGGTCCGGTACGTGACCGGGCAGCCGATCATGTTCGCCTCCACCGGCGAGAAGCTCACCGACTTCGACGTCTTCCACCCCGAGCGGATGGCCTCGCGCATCCTCGGGATGGGCGACGTGCTCACCCTCATCGAGCAGGCCGAGCAGGCCTTCGACGCCGACCAGGCCGAGAAGATGGCCGGCAAGCTCGCCAGCCGCGAGGGCTTCACGCTCGAGGACTTCCTCGAGCAGATGACGGCCATCCGCAAGATGGGCCCGATCGCCAACCTGCTCGGCATGCTGCCCGGCGCCGGGGCGATGAAGGAGCAGCTCAAGCAGGTCGACGACCGCGACCTGGACCGCACCGCGGCGATCATCCAGTCGATGACGCCCGGGGAGCGGGTCAACAGCAAGATCATCAACGCGTCCCGCCGGGTGCGCATCGCCAACGGCTCGGGTGTGACCGTCACCGAGGTCAACCAGCTGCTGGAGCGCTTCGCGCAGGCCCAGAAGATGATGGGCCAGATGGCCGGCAGCATGGGGATGCCCGGCATGGGCCCCATGTCCAAGAAGGCCCGCGGCCGCCAGATGCAGGCCCAGTCCAAGAAGGGCAAGGGCAAGAAGGGCGGCGTCAAGGGGAAGGGTGGGCCGGCGCGGCGCCCCGTCGGTGCGCCGGGGATGCCGCCGGGCGCCGGCTTCCCGGGGGGCGGCGTGCCGGGTGCCGGCATGCCGCAGCTGCCGCCGGGCCTGGCCGGGCAGGGTCTGCCCGACCTCACCAAGCTGGACTTCGACAAGTTCAAGGACGAGCGGCCGGGCCGGTGAGCGACCCGCGGCTGCCCGACCTGCACCTGTCCGGCGTCGTCCTCCCCGAGGGGGAGCACCGCGACCTGTGGGTGCGCGACGGGCGGATCACCTCCGAGCCGGTGCCCGGCGCGGAGACGGTGAGCCGCGGTGGCTGGCTGCTGCCCGGTCTGGTCGACGCGCACTGCCACGTCGGCATCGGCCGCGGCGGGGTGCACGTCGAGGACCTCGCGGGCCTGCGCGAGCAGGCGCTGGCCGAGCGCGCCGCCGGGGTGCTGGCCCTGCGCGACTGCGGCTCGCCGGTGGACACCCGCGCGCTCGACGACGAGCCCGACCTGCCGCGGATCGTGCGGGCCGGCCGGCACATCGCCCGCACCCGCCGCTACCTGCCGGGCCTGGGCGTCGAGCTCGAGCCCGAGGACCTCGTCGCGGAGGTGCGCGTGCAGGCCCGCCGCGGCGACGGCTGGGTCAAGCTCGTCGGCGACTGGATCGACCGGGGCGTGGGCGACCTCGCGCCCGAGTGGCCCGCCGACGTCCTGGCCGCGGCGATGGCGGCGGCGCACGAGGAGGGTGCCCGGGTCACGGCGCACACCTTCGGCACCGACGCGCTGCCCGACCTGATCCGCGCCGGCATCGACTGCATCGAGCACGGCACCGGGCTGACCGAGGACCTCCTCGGCGAGATGGCCGCGCGGGGCACCGCGGTGGTCCCGACGCTGGTCAACGTGGAGAACTTCCCGGGCTTCGCCGCCGCGGGGGAGAAGCGGTTCCCGACCTACGCGAGCACCATGCGACGGCTGTACGCGACCTCCGGCGCCGTCGTCCGCGCGGCGTACGAGGCCGGGGTGCCGGTGTTCGCCGGGACCGACGCGGGCGGTGGCATCGACCACGGGCGCATCGCCGAGGAGGTGCGGGCGCTGTGCGAGGCCGGCATGCCGGCCGAGGCGGCGCTGGCCGCGGCGTCGTGGGCGGCGCGCGAGTGGCTGGGCCTGCCCGGCATCGAGGAGGGAGCGCCGGCCGACGTCGTCGTCTACGACGCCGACCCGCGCGCCGACCTCGCCACCCTGACCCGCCCGGCGCTCACCGTCCTGCGCGGCCGCGTCGTCTGAGGCCCCGCGCCACGATCAGGTGACCTGATCGTGGCGCGTCCTCCCTCACGGTGGGCGGTGAGGGAGGACGCGCTGCGGTGAGGGAGGACGGCGGCCCGACGAAACCGGCGTGCGCGGCCTGGGAGACTCCTCCCGTGCTCCTTCGCATGTCCACGCTGTTCCTGCGCACGCTGCGCGACGACCCGGCCGACGCCGAGGTCCCCAGCCACCGCCTGCTGGTGCGGGCCGGTTACATCCGGCGGGCGGCCCCCGGCGGCTTCACCTGGCTGCCACTGGGCTACCGGGTGTTCCGCAACGTCGAGCGCGTCGTCCGCGAGGAGATGGACGCGATGGGCGCGCAGGAGGTGCACTTCCCGGCGCTGCTGCCGCGCGAGCCCTACGAGGCCACCGGCCGCTGGACCGAGTACGGCCCCAACCTCTTCCGGCTGCAGGACCGCCGCGGCGCCGACTACCTGCTCGGCCCCACCCACGAGGAGATGTTCACCCTCCTGGTGAAGGACCTGTACTCCTCGTACAAGGACCTGCCGCTGTCGCTCTACCAGATCCAGACCAAGTACCGGGACGAGGCGCGGCCCCGCGCCGGGCTGTTCCGGGGCCGGGAGTTCACGATGAAGGACAGCTACTCCTTCGACGTCGACGACGCCGGCCTGGACAAGAGCTACGCCGCCCACCGCGACGCCTACATCCGCATCTTCGACCGGCTGGGCCTGGACTACGTCATCGTCTCGGCCATGTCGGGCGCCATGGGCGGGTCCAGGAGCGAGGAGTTCCTGCACCCGACCGAGGTCGGCGAGGACACCTTCGTCCGCTCGGCCGGGGGCTACGCGGCCAACGTCGAGGCGGTCAGCACCGTCGTCCCCGAGTCGATCCCGCTCGACGGGCTGCCCGCGGCGCACGTCGAGGACACCCCCGACACCCCCACCATCGACACGCTCGTCGCCGTCGCGCGGGAGCTGTTCCCCGACGCCGGCTACACCGCGGCGCACACGCTGAAGAACGTCGTCGTCACGCTGGTGCACCCCGACGGCACCCGCGAGCCGCTGGTGGTCGGCGTCCCCGGTGACCGCGAGGTCGACACCAAGCGGCTCGAGGCCCAGGTCGCGCCGGCCGAGGTCGAGGCGTTCACCGACTTCGAGGCCCACCCCGCGCTGGTCAAGGGCTACATCGGCCCGGAGGTCCTCGGCACCGACGGCGCGTCGGGCATCCGCTTCCTGGTCGACCCGCGCGTGGTGTCCGGCACCCGGTGGATCACCGGGGCGAACCAGCCCGGCACGCACGTGTTCGACCTGGTCGCCGGCCGCGACTTCACCTGGGACGGCGTCATCGAGGCCGCCGAGGTGCTGCCCGGCGACCCCGCCCCCGACGGCTCCGGCCCGCTGGAGCTGGCCCGCGGCGTGGAGATGGGCCACATCTTCCAGCTGGGCCGCAAGTACGCCGAGGCGCTCGGTCTCCAGGTGCTCGACGAGAACGGCAGGCTCGTCACGGTGACGATGGGCTCCTACGGCATCGGCGTCTCCCGGGCCGTGGCCGCGATCGCCGAGTCCACGCACGACGAGCTGGGCCTGGTCTGGCCGCGCGAGGTCGCGCCGGCCGACGTGCACGTCGTCGCCACCGGCAAGGACGCCGCCGTCTTCGAGGCCGCCGAGCAGCTGTCCGGGGAGCTCGTCGACGCCGGCCTGACCGTGCTCTACGACGACCGGCCCAAGGTGAGCCCAGGGGTGAAGTTCAAGGACGCCGAACTGCTCGGCATGCCCACGATCGTCACCGTCGGCCGCGGGCTGGCCCAGGGCCTCGTCGAGCTGCGCGACCGCGCGACGGGGGAGCGCGAGGAGGTGCCGGTGGCCGACGCCGCGGCCGCGGTCCTCGCTCAGGTGCGGTCGGCGACCAGCTCGACCTCGTAGCCGTCGGCGTCCTCGAGGTAGGCCGCCCGGTGCTCCGGGCCGCCGGCGAAGGGGTGGCGGTCGGCGAACAGCAGCCGCCACCCGTGCGCCGGCGCCGCGGCCACCAGCCCGTCGAGGGCGGCGGCGTCCCCGGCGTGGAACGCCAGGTGGTTGAGGCCCGGGCGCGTGCGCTCGTGGATGCCGGCGCTGAGCGCCGGAGACTGCTCGACGACGACGTAGACCCCGCCGAGCCGCCACGACCGGCCGTGCTCCCACGACTGGTACGGCGCCGCGCCCAGGGCCGTGAGCAGCCAGCCCCACGAGCGCTCGGCGCGGGCGAGGTCGGGCACCCACAGCTCCACGTGGTGCAGCAGTCCCCGGCTGGTCACCGCACGCCTCCCCGCGTCTGGCATCATGGTCGGTCGAACACGGCGGTGCGCGGCCCTCTCACCGACGCCGGCCGTGTCCCTGGCTCCGCCCCGGCGTAACCCCACGCGTCCGTCCGGCGAGCACCGTCAGACAGCGTTCGAGGAGAATCCGAGCCACCGTGGCCACCAAGATCAAGCTCATGCGCCTGGGCAAGATGCGCGCCCCGTACTACCGCATCGTCGTCGCCGACGCCCGCACCAAGCGGGACGGTCGCTCGATCGAGACGATCGGCAAGTACCACCCGAAGGAGGACCCCTCCTTCATCGAGGTCGACAGCGAGCGCGCCCAGTACTGGCTGGGCGTCGGCGCGCAGCCGACCGAGGCCGTCGCCGCCATCCTCCGGGTCACCGGTGACTGGCAGAAGTTCAAGGGCGAGCCGGCGCCGCCGCCCATGAAGGTCGCCGCCCCCAAGCCCGACCGCAAGGCCCTCTACGAGGAGCTCGTGCGCACCAACGGCGACGAGCCCGCCGCCGGTGCCACCACGCCCAAGAAGAAGGCCGCCCCCAAGGCCGACGACGCGGCGGGCACCGACGCCGCCGAGACGCCCGCCGAGTAAGACGTGCTCGAAGAGGCGCTCGAGCACCTGGTCAAGGGCATCGTCGACCACCCCCGCGACGTCACCGTGGACCTGGTCGGTGGTCGCCGCGGCAAGACCCTCGAGGTCCGGGTGCACCCCGACGACCTCGGCAAGGTGATCGGCCGCGGCGGGCGCACCGCCAAGGCGCTGCGCACGGTCATGACCGGCGTGGGCGGCCGCGGCGTGCGGGTCGACGTCGTCGACACCGACGGGCGCTGAGCCCCGCCGTCCCTTGGACGCCCATACCCCACCGGACACCGTGGTGGTCGGCCGCATCGGCCGGCCCCACGGTGTCCGTGGTGAGGTGACCGTCGAGGTCCGCACCGACGACCCGGACGACCGCTTCGTCCCCGGCGCCGTCCTGCTGACCGAACCCGCCACCCGCGGTCCGCTGACCGTGGCCGGCGTGCGCTGGCACCGCGAGGTGCTGCTGCTCACCGTCGCGGGCGTGGAGAGCCGCGAGGCGGCCGAGGAGCTGCGCGACACCGAGCTGCACGTGCCGGTCGCCGACCTCCCGCCGCTGGAGGACCCCGACGCCTACTACGACCACCAGCTCGTCGGCCTGGCCGCCCGGCTGACCGACGGCGCCCCGCTGGGCACCGTCGCCGCCGTGCGCCACGAGGGCGCCGACCTGCTGGTCGTCGCGCGCACCGGTGGAGGCGAGCTGCTGGTGCCCTTCGTCGCGGCGATCGTGCCCACCGTCGACCTCGCCGAGGGTGTCGTGGTCGTCGACCCGCCGGAGGGGCTGCTCGACCTGTGAGCGGCCCCTACCGCGTCGACGTCGTCACGATCTTCCCCGAGTACCTCGCCCCGCTGCGCCAGTCGCTGCTGGGCAGGGCCGCCGAGCGCGGCCTGGTCGCCATCGGCGTGCACGACCTCCGGCAGTGGACCGACGACGTCCACCGCACCGTCGACGACGCCCCCTACGGCGGCGGCCCCGGCATGGTCATGCGCCCCGAGCCGTGGGCGCGCGCCCTGGAGGCGGTCCGCCCGCCCGGCACCCGCCTGGTGGTGCCGACCCCGGCCGGGCGCCCGTTCACCCAGGCCGTCGCCGCGCAGTGGGCCGCCGAGCCCGGGCTGGTCTTCGCCTGCGGCCGCTACGAGGGCATCGACCAGCGGGTGGCCGAGTGGGCCACGGCGGCCGGGCCGGTGTCGGAGGTCTCGATCGGCGACTACGTGCTGGCCGGCGGCGAGTCGGCGGTGCTGGTCATGGTCGAGGCGGTCACCCGGCTGCTGCCCGGCGTCGTCGGCAACCGCGAGTCGGTCGAGGACGACTCACACGCCGACGGGCTGCTCGAGGGCCCCTCCTACACCCGGCCGGCCTCCTGGCGCGGGCTCGACGTCCCGCCGGTGCTGCTCTCGGGCGACCACGCCGCGATCGCCCGGTGGCGGCGGGCGGAGTCGCTGCGGCGGACGGCGGCCCGGCGTCCGGACCTGCTGGCCGCACTGCCCGAGGACGCCCTCTCGCCGGCCGACCGGGCGGTCCTCGACGGTGCCTGAGCAGGCGTGGGTGCGGCCGACGGCGCGGGTCGTCGTCCTCGACCCCGACAGGCGGGTGCTGCTGCTCGGAGCGCGGCTGACCGACCCCGCCGTCCCACCCGGCGACGTGCTGTTCTGGTACACGCCCGGCGGGGGAGTGGAGGACGGCGAGACCGTCCGGCAGGCCGCCGTCCGGGAGCTGGCCGAGGAGATCGGCCTGGTCGTCGACCCCGCGGCGCTCGAGGGCCCGGTCTGGTTCCGGCGGCACGTGGGGCTCTTCGCCGGCGTGCAGGTCGACTCGCGCGAGACCTTCTTCGTGCTGCGCGACGTTGTGCACGAGGTGGACCCGGCCGGGCGCACGGAGCTGGAGCTGCTCGGCGAGGAGCCGCACCGCTGGTGGACGCCGGCCGAGGTGGCCGCCTCGGCCGAGGCGTTCGCGCCCCGCGAGCTGGCCGCGGTGCTGCCCGAACTGCTCGCCGGACCGTGGCGCCGCCCACCCCGCGTCGTCGACTGAGTCCGCGCCCGCCCGGGGTCCGCTCGGCAGCCCAGCGCGGATGTGGCACAGTAGAGAGCTGCTGCAGACCGGAGGCGCCCGCCGACGGGCACTCCCTCCTGGAGTCGCAGCCATCTGGACCGGAGCGCGGGGCACCCGCTGCCGGGCCGACGACGAGCCACCGCTGAGACCGAGGAATGCTGCGATGAACACCCTGGACGTACTCGACGCCGACTCGCTGCGCGACGACATCCCCGAGTTCCGTCCGGGGGACACCGTCAAGGTGCACGTCCGCGTCGTCGAGGGCAACCGGTCGCGCATCCAGGTCTTCCAGGGCGTGGTCATCCGCCGCCAGGGCGGTGGGATCCGCGAGACCTTCACCGTCCGCAAGGTGAGCTTCGGCGTGGGCGTCGAGCGCACCTTCCCGGTGCACACCCCGGTCGTCGAGCGGATCGAGCTCGTCACCCGCGGTGACGTCCGTCGCGCCAAGCTGTACTACCTCCGCGAGCTGCGCGGCAAGGCCGCCAAGATCAAGGAGCGTCGCGAGACCGTCGCGCGCTGACGACCTCCCGGCCGGCCCCACCCGGCCTGTCCACGGCGGGCTCCCCACGGCCGTACGCTGGCTCCCGATGAGCAGCGACCGGTCCGGGGAGTCCGCCGACGTCGTCCTAGGGGACGTCCCCCCCTCCGGAGCCGAGGCCACGAGCCGCCGCTGGCGCCGGCGGCGGGCCCAGCGGTCGGAGACCTCGCTGCTGCGCGAGCTGCCGGTGCTGCTCCTGGTGGCCTTCGTGCTGGCGCTGGTGGTCAAGACCTTCTTCGCGCAGGCGTTCTTCATCCCCTCCGGGTCGATGGAGCAGACGCTGCACGGCTGCCCCGGGTGCACCGGCGACCGGGTGCTCGTGAACAAGGTCCCGTACTGGTTCGGCGATCCCGAGCCCGGCGACATCGTCGTCTTCCAGGGTCCCGACACCTGGGTGCCCGAGGTCGACGTCCAGGAGCCGGACAACTGGTTCACCGGCGCGCTGCTGTGGCTGGGCCGCACGGTCGGCGTCGCGCCGCCGAGCGAGGACGACTACGTCAAGCGGGTCATCGCCACCGGTGGCCAGACCGTGCAGTGCTGCGACGCCGAGGGCCGGGTGACCGTCGACGGTCAGCCCCTCGACGAGCCCTACATCTACGAGAACACGCCCCTGGAGAGCCGTGCGTTCGACGCGGTGACCGTCCCCGAGGGCCGGTTGTGGGTGATGGGCGACCACCGCTCGGCGTCGGCCGACTCGCGCTCCCACGTCGGTGACCGCTACAGCGGGACGATCGCCGTGGACGACGTCATCGGCAAGGCCGCGCTCATCGTCTGGCCGATCAACCGCTTCGGCACCCTCGACGACCCCGACATCCAGCACGCCGAGGCCTCGGCCGAGGCCCCGTCCGGCACCGTGAGCCCCGCCGGCTCGGTGCTCCCGCTGGGTGCGGGGGTGGTCGGCGCGCTGCCCGTGACGGTGTGGCACCGCCGGCGGCGGCTGCGCCGCACCGCCGACCGCTAGCGCGGCTGCCCGCACCTGCCTCACGACGGCGTCGCCCCCTGCGGGGCGGCGTCGTCGTCGTGTGTCCGGTCGTTCCCGCGCCATTCCCTGGGAATGGCGTCACCATGTCGACAATCTGCGGATCGTGACCCAGTCGCGTTTCTGCTGTGGTGGGGACGACCCATTCCGGGTCGCAGCGAATTTCTGAGAGAAATCTCGAAGAAGTGTTCAAGGAACTCCCATTCCACTCCGATGAGGTGTTCGAGAGCAACTCGGTCCACCGAAATGGAGTACGTCGTGTCCGCACCCATGGCGAGCGCCGCCCGAGGCGTCACCCGCGTCCTCGTCCTCGCCGACGCCCCCGTCCTGCGCCGCGGTCTGGTCAGCATGATCAACGAGACCGCCGGCATGCAGTCGGTCGGCACCCCGGGGGAGATGCGCCGGGCGCTGACCCTGGTGGAGACGGCCCGCCCCGACGCCGTGGTCGTGGAGATGGGTGCCGGCCGCGCCGCCACCCTCAACGTCGTCCGCGACCTGCGCCGCCGCTTCCCGCGGGTGGCCGTCATCGCCCTGGCGACCTCCGAGGACCCGGCCGTGGTGAACGAGGCGGTCGCCGCCGGCGTCCGCGGCTACCTGCTGCTGAACACCTCGCCGACCCTGCTCGGCTGGGCGGTCCTGGCCGTCCGCGCCGGCCGCACCGTCGTCGACCCGCAGATCCGCCGCGTCGAGCCCTCGGCCGCTCCGGTCGGCAAGCCGCTGACCCCCGAGGTCCCGCTGACCCGCCGCGAGTCCGACGTCCTCGACGAGCTCCTCCAGGGCCAGTCCAACCGGCAGATCGGGCGCAACCTGTTCATCAGCGAGGACACCGTCAAGTCCCACGTCAAGGCGATCCTGCGCAAGCTGGGTGCCCGCGACCGGGCGCACGCCGTCTCGCTGGTCCTCTCCTCGCGGAACCCGGCCGCCTGCACCTGCGGCGCCCACGGGCTGACCGCCGCGGCCCCGGCCCCGGCCGAGGTCTGACCCCCGACGCCCGGGCCCGGCGCGCATCCCCGCCGGGCCCGGCGCACCACGCCCGGGCCGTCCGCCTCCTCGGCGGTCCGGGAGGTGCCCCGCCGGCCGCCGGCCGGCCCGGCTCCGGTCCGCGGGCCGGTCCCCTCTGACCCCGGGGACCGGCCCGCGGTCGTCCGGTGTCCGGCCGCCCGCGCCCCGGCGGCACCGTCGTAGTCTCGGACGGCGATGGCCGGCCGTCTCCCCCTCCCGCACCGGGCAGCGTCCCCCCGGACCTCCCGCCCCACCGCACCCCCGCCCGACGACGCCCTCTGGGACATGGAGCGCTCGCTGCGCCGCCGCGGCTTCACCGCCGTGGCCGGTGCCGACGAGGCCGGGCGCGGCGCCTGCGCCGGCCCGCTGGTCGCCGCTGCGTGCGTCCTGCCCGCCGGCCGCCGCGGCCGCGTCCCCGGCCTGGCCGACTCCAAGCTGCTGACCGCCGCCAGCCGCGACCGGGTCCACGACGAGATCGTCGAGCGCGCCGTCGCCTGGTCGGTCGTGGTCATCCCGGTCGCCGACCTCGACGCGCGCGGCATGCACGTGACCAACCTCGAGGCGCTGCGCCGCGCGGTCTGCGCGCTCGACCCCGCGGCCGACTACGTCCTCACCGACGGGTTCCCCGTGCCGGGCCTCGGGCGGCCGAACCTCGCCGTCTGGAAGGGCGACCGGGTCGCCGCCTGCGTGGCCGCGGCGTCGGTGCTCGCCAAGGTCACGCGCGACCGCATCATGCTCGACCTGCACGAGCGCTTCCCGCAGTACGACTTCGCGGTGCACAAGGGCTACACCACCGAGGCCCACACCGCCGCCCTCGAGCGTCACGGCCCCTGCCCCGAGCACCGGTCGCGCTTCGTCAACGTGGTGCGCGCCCGCGACGCCCACAGCCGTGCCGCACACGCCGACCGGGAGCTCCAACTCACCGGTCCCGGCGGCATGGTCGATGATGGGGGCATGCGCCCTGTGTCCGGAGAGCCTCGATGAGCACCGAGGACCTGGAGAAGTACGAGACCGAGATGGAGCTGCAGCTCTATCGCGAGTACCGGGACATCGTCCGACAGTTCACCTACGTGGTGGAGACCGAGCGGCGCTTCTACCTCGCCAACTCCGTGGACCTGCAGGTCCGCGAGGCCGGCGGCGAGGTGTTCTTCGAGCTCAAGCTCTCCGACGCCTGGGTCTGGGACATGTACCGGCCGGCGCGCTTCGTGCGCAACGTCCGGGTGCTGACGTTCAAGGACGTCAACGTCGAGGAGCTGGACAAGCCCGACCTCGAACTGCCCGACGGCCCCCGGCTGACCTGATCCGCTCCGCACGCCCGGCAGGCTGACCGACCGGGACGACATCGCCGCCCGGGCCGTCCACAGCCCGCTGCGCCGTCCACAGGGAGCCGCCGCGGCACACCGGCGGCGGCCGGAGCGGCGACGGTCGGCGGGTGACCACCACCACCGAACTCGGCAGCCGGGGCGAGGCCATCGCGGCGACCTACCTCACCGACGCCGGGCTGCTCGTCCTCGACCGCAACTGGCGCTGTCGCGACGGCGAGCTCGACATCGTCGCCCGCGACGGATCGGCGATCGTCTTCTGCGAGGTCAAGACCCGCCGCGCCACCGGCTTCGGCCACCCGGTGGAGGCGGTCACCCCCGCCAAGCAGCGGCGGCTGCGCACGCTGGCCCAGCGCTGGCTGGCGGCGCACGACCAGCACGCGCCCGACCTCCGCTTCGACGTCGTCGGTGTGCTCGTGCGGCCGGAGCGGCCGGCCCTGGTGACGCACCTGCGCGGGGCCTTCTCGTGACGCTGGCCCGCACGTGGTCGGTGGGCCTGGCCGGCGTCAGCGGCGCCATGGTCGAGGTCGAGGTGGACATGTCGGCCGGTGTGCCGGGGGTGGTCCTGGTCGGCCTCCCCGACGCCGTCGTGCGCCAGTCGGTCGACCGCGTCCGGGCCGCGGTGGTCAACACCGGCGCCTCCTGGCCGATGCGCCGGATCACCATCGGGTTGTCCCCGGCGTCGATGCCCAAGCAGGGGAGCGGCTTCGACCTGGCGCTGGCTGCCGCCGTCCTCGCCGCGGCCGGCACCGTCCCCGCCGACGCCGCCGACGGGCTCGTCCTGCTCGGCGAGCTCGGGCTCGACGGCTCCGTGCGGGCGGTCCGCGGCGTCCTGCCGGCGATGCTGGCCGCCGCGGCGGCCGGGCACGGCGCCGTCGTGGTCCCGGCCGGCAACGCGGAGGAGGCCGCGCTGGTGCACGGCGTCGAGGTCCTGCCGGCGGCGACCCTCGGCGACCTGGTGGCCCACCTGTCGGGCCACGCCCGCCTGTCGCCGCACGTCCGCGGACCCCTGCCCCCGCCGGGGCCGGTCCCCGACCTCGGCGACGTCGTCGGGCAGGCCGCCGGCCGGCGCGCGGTCGAGGTGGCGGCGGCCGGCGGGCACCACCTGTTCCTCACCGGGCCGCCGGGTGCGGGCAAGACGATGCTCGCCGAGCGGCTGCCCGGGCTGCTGCCCGTCCTCGACGAGCGGGCCGCCCTGGAGGTCACCGGGATCCACTCGGTCGCCGGCACGCTGCCGCCGGGTGTGCCCCTGGTGAGCCGGCCGCCGTTCGAGGCGCCGCACCACTCGGCGACGATGGCGGCGCTGGTCGGCGGCGGCTCGGGCGCGATCCGGCCCGGTGCCCTGTGCCGGGCCCACCGGGGTGTCCTCTTCCTCGACGAGGCGCCGGAGTTCTCCCGCGCGACCCTGGACACGTTGCGCCAGCCGCTGGAGCGCGGCGCGGTCACCATCGCCCGCGCGTCGGGGTCGGCGACCTTCCCGTGCCGCGCGCAGCTGGTGCTGGCCGCCAACCCGTGTCCCTGCGCCAGCGCGGCGGGGGACGCCGCCTGCACGTGCAGCCCGCTGGAACGCCGCCGCTACCAGGCCCGACTGTCGGGCCCGCTGCTCGACCGCATCGACCTGCGTGTGGACCTGCCGCCGGTGACGCGAGCGGCCTGGCTGCGCGGGCAGGAGCCACCGGAGTCGACCGCGCAGGTGGCCGCCCGGGTCGCGGCCGCGCGGGCGGCCTCGGCGGCCCGGCTGGGCCGCGCCGGCCTGGCGCTCAACAGCCAGGTGCCCGGCCGGCTGCTGCGCGAGCGCTGGACGGTGCCCCGGCCGGCGCTGGCCCTGGCCGAGCGGGCGCTCGACCGCGGCGTGCTGTCGGTCCGGGGGCTGGACCGCGTGCTGCGGGTGTCCTGGACGCTGGCCGACCTCGCCGGGCGCACGGTCCCCGACGGCGACGACGTGGCCGAGGCGCTGGGCCTGCGGCTGCAGCGGGTGGCGGCATGAGCGCGCCGACCCTCGACGAAGACCTCGAGGAGGCGCTGAGCGGGCCGACGGCGGTCGACGGTGCGGCCGTCCCGGGCCTGCGGCGCGCGCGGGCATGGCTGACCCGCGCGACCGAGCCCGGCTCCGTGGAGCTGTGGCGCTGGATCGACGACGTCGGCCCGGTCGCTGCCGTGCGGGCCCTGCGCGCGGGCACGGCACCGGAGACGGCGCGGGCGCTGGTCGGCGTCCGCGCCGGGGACGACGCCAGCCTGGCCGACCTGCGGCGCGCGGAGCGTTGCGGTGCCCGCCTGGTGGTCCCCGAGGACGACGAGTGGCCGGCCCTGCCGCTGCACTCGCTCACCGTGGCCGTCGTCAGCCGTGCCGGGGAGGTCGAGCAGTCCGACCGCACGACCGCGCTGGTGCCGCCGGTCGGACTGTGGGTGCGCGGCACCGCCCGGCTCGACGAGGTGGCCGACCGGTCGGTGGCGGTGGTCGGGGCCCGGGCGTCCACCGCCTACGGCGAGCACGTGGCCGCAGAGCTCGGCCACCAGCTCGGGGAGCGGGGCTGGACCGTCGTGTCGGGCGGGGCCTACGGCATCGACGCGGCCGCCCACCGCGGCGCGCTGGCCGCCGGGGCGCCGACGGTCGCCGTGCTGGCCTGCGGGGTCGACCGGCCCTACCCGGTCGCCCACTCGGCGGTCTTCACCCGCATCGCCGACGGCGGCGGCCTGCTGGTCAGCGAGTGGCCGCCGGGCGCGGCGCCGCACCGGCACCGCTTCCTCGTCCGCAACCGGATCATCGCCGCGCTCACCCGCGGCACCGTGGTCGTCGAGGCGGCCGCCCGCTCCGGTGCGCTGGCCACCGCGCGCCGCGCGCGGGGGCTGGGCAAGGAGGTGCTCGTCGTGCCGGGCCCGGTGACCAGCGCGATGTCGGTCGGCTGCCACGAGCTGCTCCGCGAGGAGGAGGCGGGCGCACGCCTGGTCACCGGCGCCGCGCAGGTGGTCGAGGCGGTGGGTGGCATCGGGGCCGACCTCGCCGAGCCGCCGGCGCGGCCCCCGGGACCTCGCGACGGGCTCTCCGACCTGGCCCGGCGGGTGCTCGACGCCTGCCCGGTGCGCGTCGGCGTCAGCGCCGAGCGGCTGGCCGCCGTCGCCGGCTGCGGCCCCCTGGAGGCTCTGCGGGTGCTGCCGGCGCTGGAGCTGGCCGAGCTCGTGCAGTGGACCGGCACCGGCTGGCGGCTGGCCCCGCCGCCGAGGCGGAGGGAGGGGCACGGCGCGGGCCGGTGACGCCGGCCGCCGGCGAACGCGGGGTCTCGGCGGGGTCATGGCGGTGTCCCGCGCGGCCTCTCCGCGGCGGCGGCCGGTGCCGCGCGGGCCGGCCGGGGTGCGCAACGGCTGGGGCGGTGGTGACCCGGCTTCCGTCACGGGCGGGTGAGCGGCGCGGCGGCTTGACCGCCGGGGGACGCCGTCGGACGGTCGGGGTGTGACCGCCCGGACCGCCGATGCCCGCGCCGCGCTTCCGCCGGCGCTCGCCGCCGCGCTCGAGGGCTACGAGCAGGCGCTGCGCGAGGAGCGGGACCTCTCCGAGCACACCGTCCGGGGCTACGTCACCGACACCGTCTGGCTGCTGGACCACCTCGCCCGGCGCGGCGGTGTCCGGGCCGACGAGCTCGACCTCGCCGTCCTGCGCAGCTGGCTGGCCCAGGGCCGCACCCGGGGAGCCAGCCGCGCCACCACCGCCCGCCGGGCCGCGGCCGCCCGCTCGTTCACCGCGTGGTTGCGGCGCTCGGGGGTCACGCCCGAGGACGTCGGCCTGCGGCTGGTCAGCCCCAAGGCGCACCGGACGCTGCCCGACGTGCTCGCCCCCGACCAGGCGCGGGCGGTCGTCGAGTCCGCCGCCGGCGCCGACGACCCCGCCGGCCTGCGCGACGCCGTCGTCCTCGAGCTGCTCTACGCCAGTGGCATCCGGGTCAGCGAGCTGGTCGGTCTCGACGTCGACGACGTCGACCGCGGCCGGCGGCTGCTGCGGGTCCTCGGCAAGGGCCGCAAGGAGCGCAGCGTCCCCTACGGCGCGCCGGCCGAGCTGGCGCTCGACCAGTGGCTCACCCGCGGCCGTCCCGCGCTGGCCACCCCGGAGTCCGGGCCCGCGCTGCTGCTGGGCCTGCGCGGCCGGCGGCTCGACCCCCGCGAGGCCCGCCGCACGGTGCACGCCGCCGTCGCCCGGGCGCCGGGCGCTCCCGACATCGGCCCGCACGGGCTGCGCCACTCCGCGGCGACGCACGTGCTCGAGGGCGGCGCCGACCTGCGGTCGGTCCAGGAGCTGCTCGGCCACGCTAGCCTCGCCACGACGCAGATCTACACGCACGTGACGGTCGAGCGCCTCCGCGCGGTGCACGCGCAGGCGCACCCCCGGGCCTGAGCGGAGCGTCGACCGTGCTGCGACACCCAGCGGACCCCCACACGCCGGCCCGCCACCTACCGGGCCCCACCGAGTCCACCCTCACCGCGTCCCCGCCCGCCGCGGGACGCCGGACCACCCAGAGAGCGGGAGTGCACACCGTGCCCGAGGCGACCACCCACCGGATCGGCACGTCCGACGAGGACGCCGACGCAGCTCTGGCCGAACTCTGGGCGCAGTACGTCACCGACCGCGCCCCCGCGCTGCGGGACCGGCTGATCCTGCACTACGCGCCGCTGGTGAAGTACGTCGCCGGCCGGGTCGGCAGCGGCCTGCCCGCCCACGTCGAGCAGGCCGACCTCGTCTCCTACGGCACCTTCGGGCTCATCGACGCGATCACCCGGTACCAGCCCTCGCGCGAGGTCAAGTTCGAGAGCTACGCGATGTCGCGCATCCGCGGCGCGATCATCGACGAGCTCCGCAGCACCGACTGGATCCCGCGGTCGGTGCGGATGAAGGCCCGCCAGTTCGAGCGCACCGTCGCCGCCCTCGAGAGCCGGTTGCAGCGCAGCCCCACCGAGGAGGAGGTGGCCGCGGAGATGGACATGGACGTCGAGGAGGTCCGCAAGTTCCTCGGCCAGCTCTCCCTGGTCAACGTGGTGGCCCTCGACGAGCTGCTCACCGACGACGACGGCGGCGCGCCCCGGCTGGTCGACACCCTGCAGGACGCCAACGCCCTCGACCCGCAGGCCGCCGCGGAGCACGGCGAGGCACGCCAGCTGCTCGCGCGCGCCGTCGAGCAGCTGCCCGAGCGGGAGAAGGTCGTCGTCAGCCTCTACTACTTCGAGGGCCTGACCCTCGCCGACATCGGCCGTGTCCTCGGCGTCACCGAGAGCCGGATCTGCCAGCTGCACACCAAGGCCGTCCTCCACCTGCGCACCAAGCTCGCCGACATCGCCTGAGGTAGCCGACATCGCCTGAGGTAGGTGACATCGCCTGAGGCGTCGGTGGCGCTCGGGCGTGCGCTCCTGCCGGCCCGGCCCGCTGATCGCGGCCTCTCCGGGCCTCCGCTCCCCGGCTGTCCACCGCCCCGAGCGGCAGGGGCCCCTGCTGCTCGCCGGGTGGGACCGGCGGGGGACCGCACCGAGGGTCCGGGGCCCGCCGGCCCACCGGGAGTGGCGGGCGCTGCCACGCGGCTCGACGGCCCGGTCCCGGTGGTCGGGCACCGCACCGGCGCCGAACGGCCCGATCCGCACCCTCAGTCGGCGGCGACCCGTCCGGGAGCGGTGCGGCGGCGCGCCGCGGACTCCAGCGGCCCGGACAGGAACAGCAGGAACATCGCCCAGTAGTGCACGCCCGGCACCAGCGCGCCGACCAGCAGCGCGGCGACGAACAGCCCGCTGGCGACCAGCGCGGGCCACGGCGGCGGGACCTGCCCGGCGGCGTCGCGGCGCAGGCCGGGACGCCGCCACAGCAGCACGCTGATCGACGTGAGGCAGATCGAGCTGAGCGTGATCGTGCCGATGTAGAGCGCCACGGCCGGTCGGGCGGTGCCGTAGGAGGCCGCCACCTGGGTCGCGAAGGGCAGCAGCACGATCGTGAGGATCCACAGCAGGTTGGCGGTGAGGAACGCCCGGTCGTAGGACCGCACGGTCTCGACCACCCGGTGGTGGATCAGCCACAGCCGGGCGATCACGGCGAAGCTGAGGAAGAAGGCGCCGATCTGCGGCGCCTCGTCGGCCAGGAGCGTGCCGAGGCCGGTCCGCTGCTCGGCGCCGTCGAGCAGTTCGGTGAGCGGCAGTACCAGCAGCGTGATGGCGATGGCGACGACCGCGTCGAGGAACGTGACGAGACGGTCGAGGCCCCGTTCGGTCTGCACCTCGCGCAGGTTAGGGGCGGCGGCCGGCCCGGGACGACCCTCCCGCGCGTCACCCCACCGGCAGGAGACGGACCTCGGGCGGGCGCAGCAGGGCCAGCGGGTCGAGGTACGTCTCCGCCCGGCGCAGGCCCCAGTGCAGGCAGGCCTCGGTCGGGCACCCCTCGTGACCGGCCAGCAGCGTGCCCAGCGGGGCACCGCGGGCCACGACCTGGCCGGCGGCCACGGTCGGCTGCACCGGCTCGTACGTCGTCCGCAGCCCGTCGGCGTGGTCCACGCTCACCACCGGCCGGCCGGCGACCATCCCCGCGAAGACGACCACGCCGTCACCGGCCGCCCGGACCGCCGTCCCCGGCGACGCGGCCAGGTCGGCGCCGCGGTGCCCGGGCCCGTACGGCGACGGCGGCGGCGCGAAGGGGCGGGTGACCGTCGGCGGGTCGCCCAGCGGGGACACCCAGACGCTCGCAGGAGGGGCGGCCGGCTCGGCGACCGCGGGGGCGGGCAGCAGCACCGCGGCGGACACGACGAGCGCGGCGGTCAGGAGGCGCAGGCGCACCCCGCGAGCCTCGCCGTCCGCCCCGCCGGAGCGGGACGGACGAGGTGACCTGTGGACGGCCCCGACGGCGGGGGAGGGCCACCCGGGGCGCGGCGTATGCTCTCCGGTGCGACCCGTCACGGCGGGTCGACTCCGCGCGTCCTCCTCCCGCCGCTCCGGCGGGGCAGCCCCACCTCGGTCCCGGTCCACCCCGGGTCGGTGGCGCCGCGGGACGCCAGGGCGGTGCACCACCCGGTGCCCGCGTCAACCGAGGAGCGTGGCCGCCCGACGGCCGCGCGCACGGACAGGAAGGCTGCACATGGCAGTCGTCAGCATGAAGCAGCTGCTCGACAGCGGCGTCCACTTCGGGCACCAGACCCGTCGCTGGAACCCGAAGATGAAGCGGTTCATCTTCACCGAGCGCAACGGCATCTACATCATCGACCTGCAGCAGACGCTCGGGTACATCGACAGTGCCTACGAGTTCGTCAAGCAGACCGTCGCCCACGGCGGCTCGATCCTCTTCGTCGGCACCAAGCGCCAGGCGCAGGAGGTCGTCGCCGAGCAGGCGCAGCGGGTCGGCATGCCCTACGTCAACCAGCGCTGGCTGGGCGGCATGCTCACCAACTTCCAGACCGTGCACAAGCGGCTGCAGCGGCTCAAGGAGCTCGAGGACATGGAGCAGACCGGCGTGCTGGTCAGCCTGTCCAAGAAGGAGCAGCTCGGCCTGACCCGCGAGAAGGCCAAGCTCGAGCGCAGCCTCGGCGGCATCCGCGACATGCAGAAGGTGCCCAGCGCCATCTGGATCGTCGACACCAAGAAGGAGCACATCGCCGTCGGTGAGGCCCGCAAGCTGGGCATCCCGGTCGTGGCGATCCTCGACACCAACTGCGACCCCGACGAGGTCGACTTCAAGATCCCGGGCAACGACGACGCGATCCGCAGCATCACCGTGCTGACCCGCGTGGTCGCCGACGCCGTCGCCGACGGCCTCATGGCCCGCTCGGCCTCGCAGGCCAACGCCGGACGCGAGGACGGCGGCGAGCCGGCGATCGGTGGCGGCGAGCCGCTGGCCGACTGGGAGCGCGAGCTGCTCACCGGCCAGGCCGACGGTGCCGCCCCGGCCGCCGAGGTCCCAGCCGCCGACGCTGCGGCCACCCCGCTGCCGGAGACCCCGGACGCCCCGCCGACCGTCACCGCCGAGGAGATCGCCCCGGTCGAGGGCGTGCCCGCCACCGGCGACACGGCCACCGGCACCCAGGGCGCCCAGAACGGCTGACCCGCCGGCGCCGCCGCCCACCCGCGTCCGCGGGCGGGCAGCGGCGCCGCGGCACGTCCGCACCCACCCACTCCACACCCGTAGGGAAGTGACATGCCTGCCTTCACCGCCGCCGACGTCAAGCGGCTCCGCGACGCCACCGGCGCCGGCATGATGGACGCCAAGAAGGCCCTGACCGAGGCCGACGGCGAGTACGACAAGGCCATCGAGCTGCTGCGCATCAAGGGCGCCAAGGACGTCGGCAAGCGCCTCGAGCGCTCGACGACCAACGGCATCGTCGTCAGCAAGCACGGCGCCCTGCTGGAGCTCGACTGCGAGACCGACTTCGTCGCCAAGAACGCCGACTTCGTCGCACTCGCCGAGCGCCTGATCGAGATCGTGCTCGAGCAGTCGCCGAACGACCTCGACGCGCTGCTGGCGACCGAGGTCGACGGCCAGACCGTCGGCAAGCTGATCGAGTCCGAGTCCGCCCGCATCGGCGAGAAGCTCGTCCTCTCCCGCTTCGCCACCTTCGAGGGCCCGACCGCGGTGTACCTGCACAAGCGGGCCACCGACCTGCCCCCGGCCATCGGCGTCGCCGTCCAGTACCAGGGCGGCGACGAGGAGGCCGCGCGCTCGCTGGCGATGCACATCGCCGCCGCCCGCCCGCGCTTCCTGTCCCGCGAGGAGGTCCCGGCCGAGGCGGTCGAGACCGAGCGCCGCGTGGCCGAGCAGACCGCCAAGGAGGAGGGCAAGCCCGAGCAGGCGATCGTCAAGATCGTCGAGGGCCGGGTCAACGCCTACTACAAGGACTTCGTCCTGCTCGAGCAGCCGTCGATCACCGAGCCCAAGCGCACGGTGAAGCAGATCCTCGACGACGCCGGCCTGACCGTGCAGCGGTTCGCCCGCTTCGAGGTCGGCCAGGCGTAGCAGCAGCGGGAGCGAGGACCCCGCCACCCCCGATCGGCCCCGGCACCGGGGCCCGCGCCGAGCACGCGAGGCGTGGGGGGTGGCGGGGTCCTTCGTCCGTCCCACCGGACACGGGGGCCGGTGGCGTCCCGGGCGCCGGTGCGGGAGACCCCGCCCGCGAGCTGCCGCAGGAGCCGTGCGGCAGGATCAGGGGAACGACGCCGAGCGAGGGATGGACCCGTTGACCGACACCGCCGCGCCGCGCACCACCGCGCCCACGTCCGCTCCCACCGCGTTCCAGCCCGCCGACGGCGCGGGGTACCAGCGCGTGCTGCTCAAGCTGTCGGGGGAGGCCTTCGGCGGGGGCACGGTGGGCGTGGACTCCGGCATCGTGCACAGCATCGCCGAGCAGCTCGCCGCGGTCGTCCACGGCGGCACGCAGGTCGCCGTCGTCGTCGGCGGCGGCAACTTCTTCCGCGGCGCCGAGCTGGCCGAGGCCGGGATGGACCGCCGGCACGCCGACTACATGGGCATGCTCGGCACGGTCATGAACGCCCTCGCGCTGCAGGCCTTCTGCGAGCAGGTGGGCCTGGAGACCCGGGTGCAGACCGCGATCACCATGGGCCAGGTCGCCGAGCCCTACATCCCGCGCAAGGCCGTCCGGCACATGGAGAAGGGCCGGCTGGTCATCTTCGGCGCCGGCGCGGGCATGCCGTACTTCTCCACCGACACCGTCGCCGCGCAGCGCGCGCTGGAGATCGGCTGTCAGGTGCTGCTGATGGCGAAGAACGGTGTCGACGGCGTCTACGACGACGACCCGCGCACCAACCCGTCGGCCACCATGTACGACGACCTCGAGTACGCCACGGTCCTGGCCGACCAGCTCAAGGTCGCCGACGCCACCGCCATCAGCCTCTGCATGGACAACCAGATGCCCATCGTGGTGTTCAACCTGCTGCAGGACGGCAACATCGCCCGGGCCGTCGCAGGTGAGAAGATCGGGACCCTGATCAGCCAGCCGGACTGAGCCCGGCGCCCGTACGCGCAGCCGCACCCAGGAGGGCGGCGGGGCAGCCCGCCGCAGGAGGAGAGACCCGTGATCGACGACACCCTGCTCGACGCCGAGGAGCGGATGGACAAGGCCCTGTCGGTCGCACGGGAGGACCTCGGCTCGGTGCGCACCGGCCGCGCCGCACCCTCGATGTTCAACAAGATCCTGGTCGACTACTACGGCGCGCCGACGCCGGTGCCGCAGATGTCCTCGATCACCGTGCCCGAGGCGCGGATGGCCGTCATCAAGCCCTACGACAACAGCCAGCTGTCGGCCATCGAGCGGGCCATCCGCGACAGCGACCTGGGCGTGAACCCCACCAACGACGGCCAGATCATCCGCGTGGTGTTCCCGCAGCTCACCGAGGAGCGCCGCCGCGACCTGGTGAAGATGGCCCGGTCCAAGGGCGAGGACGCCAAGGTCGCCATCCGCAACGTCCGCCGCCGCGCCAAGGAGGAGCTCGACCGCATCGCCAAGGACGGCGAGGCCGGTGAGGACGACGTGCGCCGCGCGGAGAAGGAGCTCGACGACCTCACCGCCCAGCACGTGTCGAGCATCGACGAGGCGGTCAAGAACAAGGAGGGCGAGCTGCTCGAGGTCTGAGCGCTCCCGACTCCGTCATGACCCCCCGACCCGAGGCTCCCGGGGCCGGCCCGTCCGGCCCGGGGCGCCCCCGCCCGCAGGTCACCCGGCTGCTCGGGCCCGCCCGGCCGGTGCCCGGGGACGCGGACACCGGGCCCGTCCCGGTCGTCGGGCGGCCGTCCCCGCCACCTCCCCCCGCGGCACCCCAGCCGCCGCCGACCAGCCCGATCGCCGTCCCGCTCCCGGAGGGGGCGCCGGCGGCCGATCCTCCCCGGACCCAGGAGCTGCCCGTCCCGGCCGCCGTGGTCGCGGACCCGGCCGAGCGCCAGCCGGCCGAGCACCGTGCGGCCGGGGCCTCGCGGCCGGCGGCCCGGCGCGGCAGCGGCCGGGCCGGGCGCGACCTCGTCGCCGCCATCGGGGTGGGCCTGGGGCTCGGTGCGGTCATCCTCGCCTCGCTGCTCGTCTACCGGCCCGCGTTCCTGCTCGTCGTCACCGTGGCGATCCTCGTGGGGGTCGTCGAGCTGGTGCGCGCGCTGGAGGCCGGGCGGGCGCGGGCTCCGCTGGCGCCCCTGGTCGCGGGCACGGTCGCGATGTCCGGGCTGGCCTGGACCCGCGGGCCCGACGGCCTGGTCGTCGCGTTCCTGTTCACCGTCGTCGCCGTCCTGCTGTGGCGGCTCGGCGACGGGCCGGAGGGGTACCTGCGCGACGCCTCGGCCGGGGTCCTGGTCGCGCTCTACGTGCCGCTGCTGGCCGGCTTCGCGGTGCTGCTCCTGGTCCCCGACGACGGCGCCGTGCGGGTGTTGGTCTTCATCGCGACCGTGGTCGGCAACGACGTCGGCGGCTACACCGCGGGGGTGCTGTTCGGCCGGCACCCCATGGCGCCGTCGGTGAGCCCGAAGAAGTCGTGGGAGGGCATGGCCGGGTCGGTCGTGACCTGCGTCGCCGTCGCCACCCCGATCGTCACCCTCGCCCTCGACGGCCCGTGGTGGGGCGGGGTCCTGTTCGGCGCCGCGCTCGCCGTCACCGCCACCGCCGGTGACCTCGGGGAGTCGCTGATCAAGCGCGACCTCGGCATCAAGGACATGGGCACCCTGCTGCCCGGGCACGGCGGGATCATGGACCGGCTCGACAGCCTGCTGCCGTCGGCGGTGGCGGCCTACCTGCTGCTGTCGTGGGTGGCGCCCCCGCTCTGAGCAGTCACCTCCCAGGTCGACCCGACGACGGCGAAGCCGCGCCGGGCGTACCAGTGCCGCGGCCAGTCGCCGGCGTCGGCCTCCAGCACCACGAGGTCGCAGCCGGCTGCCGCGGCGCGGTCCAGTGCCGCCGCCAGGACGGCGTCCCCGTGCCCGCGGCCGCGCGCGGCCGGCTCGGTCAGGACCGACTCCACCGCCGCGGTGGCGCCGTCGAGGCGCAGCTGCCCCGCGGCGACGAGGCGGTCGCCCTCCCGGACGGCGAGGTCGGTGACCGCGACGACCGCGTCGGTGCGGTGTTCCCGGCCGACGAGCTGGGCGACCACCTCGTCGAGGTCGGGCAGGCCGGCGAGGTCACGCCGCCACGAGCGCTCCCAGAAGCCGTGCAGCTCCCGCTGGTCCACCGCCTCGGCGCGGCGCCCCGGCGGCACCGGCGTCGCGGGGCGGGCCATGACCACCAGCTCCTCGGCCTGCCACCCGCGACCGGCCAGCTCCCTGGCGACGCCGCCGGCACCGGGCCAGGTCAGGGTCGCGGTGGCGTGCGGCAGGCCCGCGTCGGCCGCGGCGGCGACCACGGTGGCGGCGTCGACCGGCTCCGCCAGCACCAGCCGGTTGTCGTCGCGCGAGTGCGGGAAGCGCGGGTCCAGCACGGCGACGCCGCCGGGGACGTCGCGCACCTCGGCGGCCCGCCGGACGCGCACCGACAGCGACAGCGCCAGCGCGCGCCCGAGCGCGTCGTCCGGACGGGGGAGGACCGGCACGGCGGGCGGCCGGTACGGGACGACGGCGACCACGGCGGCCGTCGGGAGCGGCCCGTACAGGTGCGGGAAGCGCATCCCGTCCGGGTCGCCGGGGACGCCGGGCTGCTCGCGCACCGGGTCGGGGAGGCGCGCCGGGTCGACGACGAGCAGCACCAGGTCGCGCCGGCCGGGGAACAGCCGCCCGGCCGGCAGGTGCACCTGCTCCGGGTGCGACAGGTGCACCACCCCGGCGTCGTCCAGCGACGGCGGCCGCAGCGCCCCCTCCGCCAGCGCCGCCCGCCAGGCGGCCGGCTCGCACAGGTGCAGCAGCGGGCTCACGCCGGCAGGGCGTCCGGATCGACCCCGCGGGCGCCCAGCGCCGCCTCGATCGCCTCGCACACGGTGCGGACGACGGCGACCCGCGCGTACCGCTTGTCGTCGGCCGGGACGACCGTCCAGCGCCCGCCCGGGTGGTCGGTGCGCGCGAGCATCTCCTCGACGGCGTCCTCGTAGGCCGGACGCTGGTCCCGGTTGCGCCAGTCCTCGTCGGTGAGCTTCCACGCCCGGTAGGGGTCGTCGCGGCGGGACTCGAAGCGGCGCAGCTGCTCCTCCGGCGAGACGTGCATCCAGAACTTGACCAGCACCGTGCCCTCGGCGGCCAGCGTCGTCTCCAGGTCGACGATCTCGCCGTAGGCCCGCTGCCACGCCTCCTCGGACGCGAACCCCTCGACCCGCTCGACCAGCACCCGGCCGTACCAGGTGCGGTCGAGCACGGCCATGCCGCCCCAGCCGGGCAGGACCGGCCAGAAGCGCCACAGGAAGTGGTGCCGCTTCTCGTCGTAGGAGGGGGCGGCGAACTGGGCGACCCGCACGTGCCGGGGGTCGAGCTCGTCGACCAGCCGCTTGATCGCCCCGCCCTTGCCCGAGGCGTCCCAGCCCTCGAAGAGCACGCACAGCGGCGGGCCGAGCTCCCCGGACCCGATCTGCCCGCCGAGCAGCAGGCGCAGGTGCACCAGGCGCTGCTGCGCCGCGGCGAGCTGCTCCCTGGCCTCCTTCTTCGGCAGCCGGGCGGACAGGTCGACGTCGTCGAGTCGGCTCACCCGGCCGAGCCTGGCCCACGCGGGCGTGGCTGTCAGCTCGGCCGGACGCGGTCGACGGTGTGGTGCAGCAGGACGCTGTCCGAGCCGAGAGGCCGGGACGTGTCCCGCAGCCGCAGGTCCGCCGGGACGCCGTCCGGGAAGGCACGCAGCCCGGCGCCCAGCAGCGCGGGGCCCACCAGGAGGAACAGCTCGTCGACCAGCCCCGCGGCCAGCAGGTCGCCCCACAGCGTCCGGCTGCCGAAGACGAGCACGTCCCCGCTGCCGGCCTGCTCCCGGAGGGCGGCCACGGCCGCGTGCGCGTCGGCCCGCCGGACGATCGTCGTGGTGTCGGCCCAGGGGCCGGCGTCGGCCGGGGTCAGGGAGTCGGAGACGACCACCTTAGGCAGCTCGGCGTTGCGCCGCGCCGTCTCGCGGTGCAGCCCGGCGGCGGACGGGTCCAGCTGCACCGCGGGGGACACCGACGGGTCCGCGGCGACGGCCGGCCACCACACCACCATCTGGCGGTAGGTGGTGGCACCCAGCAGCAGGGTGCCCGCGGCGCGCAGCCGCTCGAGGTTGAGGGCGTCGAACGAGCCGTCCATGGGCAGGCGGGAGATGTCGCCGCCGGGGCCGGCGACGTACCCGTCCAGGGACACGAGGGTGCTGACGACGACAGGGATCACGGGAGGTCTCCTCAGGAGTCGGTGGGTCCGTACCCGTGCAGAGACACGCGGCTGCCGCGACTCATCGGTCGCCGGCGGATCCCGTTCCGAACCGCTCGTGCAGGGCGGGGTCGACGAAGGCGGCGATCCAGTCGACGCGCCCGTCGCGCAGGCCGAGCACGGTCACCGAGCCCGGCCGCCAGGCGCCGTCGGCGAACTGCTCGCACAGCAGCCCGACCGAGGCGTTGACGGTCGCCGGCGTCAGCCGCCAGGGGGTCGCGAAGACCCGCTCGGCGAGGAAACGGGCGACGTCGCCGCGCCCGGCGAACCAGGCCGGCAGCGGCGGCATCGTGAAGCGCACGTCCTCGGTGAGCAGGCCGACGAGCGCCGGGACGTCGGCGCGCTCCCAGGCGTCGACGAACCGCGCGACGAGCGCCGACCGGCCGGCGTCCCCGAGCGCGGCGAGCTCCGCCTGCTGGCTGCGCGCCGGTACCCGCTCGGCCACCGCGGCCCGCGCCCGCTGCAGCGCGCTGTTCACCGAGGCGGTGGTGGTGGCGAGCAGCTCCGCGGTCTCGGCCGCGCTGTACCCGAGCACCTCCCGCAGCAGCAGGACCGCCCGCTGGGTGGCGGGCAGGTGCTGCAGCGCGGCGACGAAGGCCAGCTCCACGCCCTCGCGGCGCAGGTAGGCCGTCGCGGGGTCCGTGTCGTCGGCCAGGTCGTCGGCGCGGTCGTCGACGAGGTCGGCGGGCAGCGGCTCGAGCCAGACCGGCCCGGGGACCGGCTCGCCGAGGTCGGTGACGTCGGTCCGGGGCGGTCCGGCGTCGGGGGAGAGCAGCCGCGGCCGGCGCCGGGCCTGGCGGAGGCAGACGGAGGTGGTCACCCGGAACAGCCAGGTGCGCAGCGAGCTGCGGCCCTCGAACCCGGGCAGGCCGCGCCAGGCGGCGAGCAGGCTCTCCTGCAGGGCGTCCTCGGCGTCCTGCGGGGAGCCGAGCATGCGGTAGCAGTGCGCCACCAGCTCGCGGCGGTGCCGGGCGACCAGCCGGGCGAAGGCGGCCTCGTCCCCGGAGCAGGCGGCGGCGAGGTCGGCGTCGTCCACGGTCAGTCCACCTCGGCGTGCTGACGGATCCAGGCGTGCATGGCGATGCCAGCGGCCACGCCGGCGTTGATCGACCGGGTGGACCCGAACTGGGCGATGGACAGGACGTCGTCGGCCACCCCGCGCGCCTCCTCCGACAGCCCGGTGCCCTCCTGACCGAACAGCAGCACGCAGCCGCGGGGCAGCGCCGTGGTCTCCAGCGGGCGGGCGCCGGGGAGGTTGTCGACGGCCAGGACCGGCAGTCCCTCCGCCCGTGCCCACGCGCCGAGCGCGGCGGCGTCGGGGTGGTGGCGCACCGACAGGTACCGGTCGGTGACCATGGCGCCGCGGCGGTTCCACCGCTTGCGCCCGACGACGTGCACCTCCGCGGCGAGGAAGGCGTTGGCGGTGCGCACGACCGTCCCGATGTTGAGGTCGTGCCGCCAGTTCTCGATGGCCACGTGGAAGCCGTGCCGGCGCGGGTCGAGGTCGGCGACGATCGCCTCGACCGTCCAGTAGCGGTACCGGTCGACGACGTTGCGCCGGTCGCCGTGTGCCAGCAGCTCGGGGTCGTACCGGGGGTCCGCGGGCCACGGCCCCTGCCACGGGCCCACCCCGACGCTGTCCAGCGGCGGGAGCGCCCGGTCGGCCTCCGTCACCCGGCCGACGCTAGCTGGCGTCGCCCGCTCCTCGGCCGGGGCCGCGGCTGGGGTGGACCGGCGTGGGGCAGCCGGTGCGTGTGGGCGGGCTCGCGCCCGGTTCCGGTCGCGCCTCCGAGGACCGCCCAGGTCCGTCCGGCACGATGAGCCACTCCGAAAGGTGAGCAGCGCGTGGCTCTAGGTGACGGCGAGGTGGGATGACGGCGCAGCAGGACGACGAGGTGCTGGACGCTCCCGGTCCGGCCGCGCCCGCGCCGGCCGCCGTCGGGCCGGTCGACGGGGTGCCGGTCGACGGGGTGCCGGTCGACGGGGTGCCGGTCGACGGGGTGCCGGAGGGCACCCCCGGGCTCCCGGAGGACGACTGGGAGGAGTGGCTCCCCGACTGGGTGAGCACCCCCGGGGCCGTCCGGGACGCACCCGGCGCCGAGGCCGTTGCCGACGAGGGCGCCAGCGAGGCCGGCGAGGTCGAGGACGACGACCCGCAGGACGGCGACCCGCAGGAGGACGGCGACCTCGAGGTCCCCGGGCCGACGGCCGGTCCAGGAGACGGTGCCGCGGACCACGACGCGGCCGAGGACGCCGCCGCGGACCACGACGCGGCCGACGACGCCGCCGCGGAGGACGCGAACCCGGAGGCCGACGAGCAGGAGACGGCGCTCCCGGACCCCTCGCCCGCCGCCGTGGGGACCGAGGTCCCGCGCGTCGTCGTCGGCGCGCGCGTGCGGCCCCGTCGCCGGGTGCTCGTCGCGGTGGTGGCGGGGCTGCTCACGGCCGGCATCACCGGTGCGGCCCTGGTCACCACCTCCTCGTCCGGACCGGTCCCGACCGCGGCCGTGCAGACGTCGCCGGGTCCGGTCACGACACCTCCGCGGACTCCTCCCGCGCCCCGGTCCTCCGACGTCCCGGACCCCGTGCCGACCGCGCCCACGACCGGCGTCCCGGTGCCGGCGCCCGAGCCGACAGCCGGCACGGCTCCGGCTCCGGCTCCGGACCCGGTCCGCGCGACGAGGGCCCGGACCACCGCCCCCTCGGCCGCCGCCACCGCCGGCACGTCGCTCTCCCTGGTGGTCCCGCCGGCCGCTCCGGGGACGCCGGTCCCGGCGCCGACCGGCCGGCCCGGTGTGCCCGCCGGATCGAGCGGACCGAGCACCGACCCCGTGCCCGGCGACGTTCCGGCGCCTCCGGTGACGGATGCCTCCGTCGGGGACACCGGCGGGGACACCGACCCGGGCCCGGACCCGGGTTCCGCCGGGGGTGCCGGACAGGACACCGGCAGCGACACGGGCAGCGACACGGGCAGCGACGCCGGTGGTGACACCAGTGGCGACACCGGTCAGGACGGCGGGGACACCGCCCTGGACCCCACCCCGGACCCCGACGGGGACCCCGACGGGGACGCCGGTGGGGACACGGTCCAGGACCCCGGCGGGGACCCCGACGGGGACCCTGCGCCGAGCGACGTCCCCGAGCCCGGCGGCGCCGGGACCGGCCCCCAGCCGCCCACGACGACGCAGCTGCCCGTGCCGGACCTCGGGTCGCTGGCGCCCTGAGCGAGCCACCTCACCCGTGACGCGGCCCGCGCGGCGCGTGGGAGTGGGACGATGGCAGACGCCATGACTGCCCTGCCCCTGGTCTTCGACGCCCCCCGCCGGGGCAAGCCGCCGCGCCACCTCGCCGACCTGACCCGCGAGGAGGCGCGCGCCGCCGTCACCGAGCTCGGCCAGCCGGCGTTCCGCGCCGACCAGCTCGCCCGGCACTTCTACCGCGGGACCACCGATCCCGCGGAGATGACGGACCTGCCCGCCGCGGCCCGCGAGACCCTCACCGGGGCGCTGCTTCCCGGCCTGCTCACCCCGGTGCGCCACCAGTCCGCCGACGGCGGCCGCACCCGCAAGACGCTGTGGCGGCTGCACGACGGGGCGCTGGTCGAGAGCGTGCTCATGCGCTACCCCGACCGGGCCACCGTCTGCATCTCCAGCCAGGCCGGCTGCGGCATGGCCTGCCCGTTCTGCGCCACCGGGCAGGGTGGCCTGACGCGCAACCTGTCGGCCGCCGAGATCACCGGCCAGGCGGTCGCCGCCGCGGCCGCGATGGCCTCCGGCGAGATCCCGGGCGGCCCCGGGCGGCTGTCCAACGTCGTCTTCATGGGCATGGGCGAGCCGCTGGCCAACTACCCGCGCGTGCGCCAGACCCTGCACTCGCTGCTCGGGCACGCCCCGTACGGCCTCGGGCTGTCACAGCGCTCGGTCACCGTCTCCACCGTCGGGCTGGTGCCGGCGATCCGCAGGCTCACCGAGGAGGGCATGCACTGCACCCTCGCGGTGAGCCTGCACGCTCCCGACGACGAGCTGCGCGACACCCTCGTGCCGATCAACACCCGGTACAAGGTGCGCGAGGTCGTCGACGCCGCCGACGCCTACGCCGCCCGCACCGGCCGCCGGTACTCGGTGGAGTACGCGCTGATCCGCGACGTGAACGACCAGCCCGAGCGCGCCGAGCTGCTGGGCCGGCTGCTGGCCGGGAAGCTGGCGCACGTGAACCTCATCCCGCTGAACCCGACCCCGGGCAGCCCGTGGGACGCCAGCCCGCTGCCGGCGCAGCGGGAGTTCGTGACCCGGCTGCGCGCCGCCGGTGTGCCGACGACGGTGCGCGACACCCGCGGCCAGGACATCGACGGCGCCTGCGGCCAGCTCGCCGCGGCCGACCGCGCCGACGGCGTCCCCACCGTCGCCACCCCGACCCCGACGCCGGAGGCGCCCGTGGCGCTCGGCGCCGAGGCCGACGCGTGACGGCCGGCACCGACCAGATCCCCGCCGATGGGGTCCCCGGCGACGACCCGGCCGCCCAGCACGAGCACCACCACGCCGACGTCTCCGGCGGCTGGCTGCGGGCGGCCGTGTTCGGCGCGATGGACGGGCTGGTCACCAACACCGCGCTGGTCGCCGGGGTCGGCGGCGGGGGAGCGGCGCCGCGGACGATCGTGCTCTCCGGCGTCGCCGGCCTGGTCGCGGGCGCGATCTCGATGGCCCTGGGCGAGTACACCTCGGTGAAGACGCAGAACGAGCAGCTCGACCTGGAGGTGGCCAAGGAGCGCAGCGAGCTCGAGCACCACCCGGAGGAGGAGCTCGCCGAGCTCGTCCGGATGCTGCGCGTGCGCGGCGTCGAGGACGGGCTGGCGCGCGAGGTCGCCGTCCAGCTCTCCCGCGACCCCGAGGTCGTGCTGCGGCTGCACATCGTGGCCGAGCTCGGGCTCAGCCCCGAGGACAAGCCCTCGCCGCGGACGGCGGCGGTCTCGTCGTTCCTGACCTTCTCGCTGGGCGCGGTGTTACCGCTGCTGCCCTACCTGTTCGGGCTCTCGCTGCTGTGGGTGGCGCTGCTGTGCGGCGGGCTGGGCCTGGTGACGGCCGGTGCGCTGTCGTCGCGCTTCACCCCGCGGCCGTGGTGGTACGCGGGCCTGCGCCAGCTGCTCTTCGGTGCGGTCGCCGCCGGCGCGACCTACGTGATCGGTGCGGCGATCGGGGTCGCCGCCTCCTGACCGGCGCCCTGCAGGGGCCTGCCACCGGCCTGCGAGCAGTGAGGGGCAGGGGGTGCTCCGTCAGGGGCGGTCAAGGGCGCCAGGCGGTCCTCTTGCGGTGGAGGTCCCACAGCAGGATCCCGATCATGATCGCGGCGATGCCGACCAGCCAGAGGTCCTCCATCCGGCCCTCGTGGTTGCCCCAGAGGTAGGACAGGATCGCGAGGGTCGTCAGCCAGCCGGCGACCTGCGCCCACTTGCCGGCGCGGCCGTGCCAGCCCCAGTCCTCGGGACGCTCGTGCTCGATGGGCTGCTCGCCGGCGCGGGCGACGCCCTCCTCCCGGCCCGGCTGGTTGACCCGCGTGGTGGCGGGGTTGTCCTGTGCGATCCGGGCCCGGTGCTGCTCGCTCACGCTGTCCATCCTGCCAGCCGGGGGCCTGCCCCACCGGGCGAGGTCGCGGCGGGTCGTCAGCCGCCGCAGGTGAGCCCGGCTGCGGCCACGGCGGCGGCGGTGCCGGCCGTCGGCGGCCGGGCGAGCGCCGCACCGACCGGGTCGCCGGCGGGCAGCACGGACACCGGTCCGACCCCGGTGCCGGCGAGGCCGAGCAGATCGGTCGCGGAGGTGCCGGGGTCGACGGCGACGGCACCGGAGACCGCCCAGGCGACCGGCTGCAGCCGCCAGGGCCGCGACAGCGATCCCCGGACCCGGTCGAGCAGTGCCGACAGGACGGTGCCCGCCGCCCCCGCGCGGCCTTCGGGGTCGACGGGGGCGGGGGTCCACGTGCCGTCCACGAGGTGTTCGGGGTGCCGGGAGCGGACCAGCGCCAGCGCCGTCGCGCCGTCGACGTGCTGCCGTCCGGCCCGGGGCAGCAGCAGCCCGGCCGGCTCGTCGCGCACGGGCTCGGGGACGTCGACCTCCAGGCCGCCGGCGGCGTCGACGACCGCGGCGAAGCCGGCGAGGTCGACGGTGACGAGGTGGTCGGTCGGGATGCCCAGGCTGCACAGCGCCGCGACGGTCGCCTGCGGCCCGTCCAGCCAGGTCGTCGTCAGCCGTTCGGCCGTGGTGCCGTCCAGGACCAGGAGGTCGCGCGGGACCGACAGTGCCGTCGTGCCGGCGTCGGTCTGCTGGACCACCACGACGACGTCGGCCCGGCTCCCCGGGACCGCCTCGGGCGTCCCGAAGTCGGCCACGTCGGCGCCCTGCGGGAGCCGGGCCCGCGAGTCGAGGCCCACGAGCACCCAGGTGCGGCCGTCGCCGTCGTCGGCGTGCAGGTCGACGGCCACCTCGTCGACGCGCGCGGCGACCGCCGCGGTGTCGGCCCCCGCGACGGCCAGCAGCGTCACGAGGAGGGCGAGGACGACGCGCCGCGGCCGCGCGAACGGCCGACGCCGGCCAGGGGGGCCCTGGCCGGCGTCGGTGTCGTGCGGTGCGGTCACGCTCAGGCCTGCGCGGCCTCCGCGGCGGCCGCGGACCGGCGACGGGCCACGACGACGAGGCCACCGCCGAGGGCCAGGGCGCCGGCGCCGAGGCCGAGCGGGAGCGCGACGCTGGCGCCGGTGTAGGCCAGGCTCGGCGAGGCGGCCGAGGCGGCCGAGGCGGCGGTCACCGCGAACGCCTCCTGGAAGTAGGTGCCCATGCTGCCCTCGTACACGAGCGTGTGGTCACCGGTCGGCGTGCCCGCCGGGACGGTGAACTCGACGGTCACCCGGCCGTTGGCGTCGGCGGTGGCGGTGGCCACGGTCTGCGGCGTCGAGTGCAGGGTCACCGTGACCACCTCGCCCGGCTTGAAACCGGTGAGGACCTTCACGACCTTGCGGCCGGGCGCAGCGGTGTCGCCGGTCGCGGCGCCGCTGTCGGGGCTGGCCACGCCCGGGGTGTTGGCCGAGGTGCCGCGGATGGCGCCGGTGGCCGCCGTCGTGGGGGCGGCGGAGGACGCCGAGGAGGGCGCCGACGAGGTCGAGGTCGCCGTCGGGGTGGCCGTCGGGGTGGCGGCCGTGGCCACCGTGACGGTCAGGGAGGGGTACTCCAGGGGCGCCCCGGCGTAGGAGGGGGCGCAGGCGGCGTGCAGCTGGTGCGCGCCGGTGGTGCCGGCCGGGAACGACACCTGGGTCGACCACGCGCCCGCGTCGGACGGGTCGGCCGGGAAGAGCCCGGTGGGCGGCTCGGCGTCGAGGTCGGCGAGGTCGGTGACGACGACCACGAGGGCCTCGTACTCGGGGTGCTCGGGGTCGTCGGTGACGCAGCCGGTGCCGCTGACGGTGAAGGTCTGCCCCGGGGCGACGGTCGTGGGGGCCGTGGGCGCGGCCAGCCCGGTGGCGAGGGCGGCCGGGGCGAGCGCCAGGCCCGCGGCGGCCGTGCCGACGGCGATCCCGGTGGACAGGACGAGGCGGAGCGGGGACACGCGGGACATGGGGCCCTCCGGGGGCGTCGGTGGCCCGGACACCCGGGCCGTCGTGATCCACATCGGCACGACGCCGGTCCGCTGTAGCCGGGTGATCACTTCGGGTCGGGAGTGACGCGTGAGGCGCACGGGACCCCGGGTGGCGCCCCCGGCCGGGGAGGCGGTTGGCAGGATCACCGCATGAGCGAGCCGCGCGAGGTCACCGTGCTGGGCTCGACCGGGTCGATCGGCCGGCAGGCGATCGCGGTCGCCGAGCAGAACCCCGGCCGCCTGCGGATCACCGCGCTGGCCGCCGGCGGCGGCGACGTCGCCCGGCTGGCCGAGCAGGCGCTCGGCCTCGGCGTCCGCACGGTGGCCGTCGCCCGCGCGACGGCGGCCCAGGACCTGCAGCTGGCCTTCTACGCCGCCGCCTCGCAGCGCGGGTGGGCGACGGGGGAGTACGCGCTGCCGGAGATCCTCGCCGGCCCGCGCGCGGCCGAGGAGCTCGCCGCCCGCCCCACCGACGTCGTCCTCAACGGCATCACCGGCTCCATCGGGCTGGGCCCGACCCTCTCGGCGCTGCGGGCGGGCAACGTCGTGGCCCTGGCCAACAAGGAGTCCCTGGTCGCCGGTGGTGACCTCGTCACTGCGGCGGCCGCGCCCGGGCAGCTGGTGCCGGTCGACTCCGAGCACTCGGCCCTGGCCCAGTGCCTGCGCGGCGGCGCCCGCGGCGAGGTCGCGCGGCTGGTGCTCACCGCCAGCGGTGGCCCCTTCCGCGGCCGCTCCGCCGCCGACCTCGCCGACGTCACCGTCGAGCAGGCACTCGCCCACCCCACCTGGGACATGGGCCCGGTCGTGACCGTCAACTCCGCGACGCTGGTCAACAAGGGCCTCGAGCTGATCGAGGCGCACCTGCTCTTCGGCGTCCCCTACGCCGACATCGACGTCGTCGTGCACCCGCAGTCGATCGTGCACTCGATGGTGACCTTCGCCGACGGCGCCACCATCGCCCAGGCCAGCCCGCCGGACATGCGCCTGCCCATCGCGCTGGCCCTGGCCTGGCCCGACCGGCTCCCGCACGTGCAGCCGGCGCTGGACTGGTCGGCCGCGAGCGCCTGGGAGTTCGCCCCGCTGGACGAGCAGGCCTTCCCGGCGGTCCGGCTCGCCCGCGCGGCGGGGGAGGCCGGCGGCGTCGTCCCGGCGCTGTACAACGCGGCCAACGAGGAGGCGGTCGCGGCCTTCCTGGCGGGTCGCCTGCGCTTCCCGGACGTCGTGGGCCTCGTCGCGCGTACGCTCGACGACGCGCCGGACCTCGGCGCGCCCACCTGCGTGGACGACGTGCTGGCCGCTGAGCGCTGGGCCCGGCAGCACGCCCGCGCCGCCCTGGCCGGAGGACCGAGCTGAGCACCCTCCTGACGGTCCTCGGGATCGTCGCGTTCTTCGTCGGCCTGCTGTTCTCGATCGGCTTCCACGAGGCCGGCCACTTCTTCTGGGCCCGGAAGTTCGGCATGCGGGTGCCGCAGTTCATGGTCGGCTTCGGGCCGACGGTCTTCTCCCGCCGACGGGGGGAGACCGAGTACGGCGTCAAGGCCATCCCGCTCGGCGGCTACATCCGCATCGTCGGCATGATCCCGCCGGCCGAGGAGAACGAGAGCACGCGCGCCACCCGCATGCGCTCCTTCATCGCCGAGGTGCGCGGCCAGGCCCTCGACGACGTGCTGCCCACCGACGGCGACCGGGTGTTCTACAAGAAGCCCTGGTGGCAGCGGGTGATCGTCATGTTCGCCGGGCCGTTCCACAACCTCGTGCTCGCGGTGCTGTTCTTCACCATCACGCTCACCGCCATCGGCACCACCGTGATCACCACCCAGGTGCGGACCGTGCCGGCGTGCGTCGTCCCCGCCGACGCCGAGAGCATCTCCGTGGCCGAGGACCAGGGGACCGACGTCTGCGCCGTCCCGATCGTCACCGCCGGTGCCGACGCCGGACAGGTGTGCGAGGAGGGCAGCCCCGGCTGCGCGCTGCCCCCGGCCAGCCCCGCCGCGGAGGCCGGCCTGCGGCCCGGCGACACCATCGTGGCCGTCGGCGGTCAGGCGCTGGACCCCACCGCCTACGACAGCTGGACGGCGGTGCAGCAGGCCATCCGCGGCTCGGCCGGGCGGCCGCTGGACCTCACCGTCGAGCGCGACGGCGCCCGCCGCGAGCTGACGGTCACCCCCATCGGGAACGTCGTGCCCACCGAGGACGGCGAGGGCACGGTGACCGCCGGCTACCTCGGCGTCGCCCCGCTGCCCGGGTTCGCCCGCCAGTCGGTGAGCGAGCTGCCCGGCTACTTCGGCATGGTCGTCTCGCAGTCGGTGCAGCGGCTGGTGCAGATCCCCGAGCGGGTCCCGCAGCTGTTCCGCGCCGCCTTCCTCGGCGAGGAGCGGGACCGCAACGGACCCATCGGTGTCGTCGGGGTGGGGCGGATCTCCGGCGAGGTCTTCGCCATCGACCAGCTCAGCGGCGTCGAGAAGCTCAGCTTCTTCCTCAGCCTGCTGGCCAGCGTCAACCTGGTCCTGTTCCTGTTCAACCTGCTGCCGATCTACCCCCTCGACGGCGGGCACGTCGCCGGGGCGCTGTACGAGAAGGTCCGCTCGGTCGTGGCCCGCTGGCGCGGCCGCCCCGACCCGGGCCCGTTCGACATCGCCCGGCTCATGCCGGTGGCCTATGTCGTCGCCGGCCTGTTCATCGCCCTGTCGGGCCTGCTGCTCGTCGCCGACGTGGTCAACCCGATCACACTGCAGTAGGCGCCCGCGCCGAGCCTGCGGAAACGGGGATACTCGAGGTCATGGCGACCCCCGTCAGTCTCGGCATGCCCGCTGCGCCCCCGCCCGTCCTCGCCCCCCGGCGCAAGACCCGCCAGCTCGTGGTGGGAGACGTCGGCGTCGGCAGCGACTCCCCGGTGAGCGTGCAGTCGATGACGACGACCAAGACCGCCGACGTCAACGCCACGCTGCAGCAGATCGCCGAGCTCACCGCCGCCGGCTGCCAGATCGTGCGGGTCGCCGTCCCCGACACCGACGACGCCGAGGCGCTGCCGGCCATCGCACGGAAGTCGCAGATCCCGGTCATCGCCGACATCCACTTCCAGCCGCGCTACGTGTTCGCCGCGATCGACGCCGGCTGCGCGGCCGTCCGCGTGAACCCGGGCAACATCAAGAAGTTCGACGACAGGGTCGGCGAGATCGCCCGGGCGGCCAAGGACGCCGGCACCCCGATCCGCATCGGCGTCAACGCCGGCTCGCTGGACAAGCGGCTGCTGGCCAAGTACGGCCGGGCCACGCCCGAGGCGCTGGTCGAGTCGGCGCTGTGGGAGTGCTCGCTGTTCGAGGAGCACGACTTCCGCGACATCAAGATCTCGGTCAAGCACAACGACCCGGTGGTCATGGTGCGTGCCTACGAGCTGCTCGCCGCGCAGTGCGACTACCCGCTGCACCTCGGCGTCACCGAGGCCGGCCCGGCGTTCCAGGGCACGATCAAGTCCGCCGTCGCGTTCGGCGCGCTGCTCTCGCAGGGCATCGGCGACACCATCCGCGTCTCGCTGTCGGCCCCGCCGGTCGAGGAGGTCAAGGTCGGCACGCAGATCCTCGAGTCGCTGAACCTGCGCCAGCGCGGCCTGGAGATCGTCAGCTGCCCCTCGTGCGGGCGCGCGCAGGTCGACGTCTACAAGCTCGCCAACGAGGTCACCGCCGGCCTCGACGGGCTGGAGGTGCCGCTGCGGGTGGCCGTCATGGGCTGCGTCGTCAACGGCCCCGGCGAGGCCCGCGAGGCCGACCTGGGCGTGGCCTCGGGCAACGGCAAGGGCCAGATCTTCGTCAAGGGCGAGGTGGTCAAGACCGTGCCCGAGTCGCAGATCGTCGAGACGCTCATCGAGGAGGCCATGCGCATCGCGGGGGAGCAGACCGGGGACGGCGTCCCGTCCGGCCCGCCGGTCGTCACCGTCGGCTGACCCGCCCCCCTCCCGTGCTCCGTTCGCCGACCGCCCGCGTCCTCGACGAGGCCGACGAGCCGGCCGTCCGCCGGCTGCTGGCCGCCGACCCGGTCGCGGCCTGCGTCATCGCCGGCCGCGTGGAGGTCACCGGCACGGCTCCGGCCGCCCTGGGCGCCCCGCTGTGGGGGGTCGGCGCCGGCGGTGACCTCGACGCCGTCTGCCTGGCCGGCGCCAACCTGATCCCGTTCGCCGTCCCCGGGGCCGAGCGGGCCGCGGCCGCCGCCTTCGCCGAGCGCGCCCGCCGGGCTGGCCGGCGCTGCTCGACGATCGTCGGCCCGGCCGCCGCCGTCGACCCGCTGTGGGACCTGCTCGAGCCCTACTGGGGACCGGCCCGCGACCACCGGCCGCGCCAGCCGCTCCTGGCGATCGAGGGCCCGCCCGCGGTCGTGCCGGAGCCGCGGGTCCGGCCGGTGCGCCCGGCCGAGGTCGACGTCCTCCTCCCAGCAGCCGTGGCGATGTTCACCGAGGAGGTCGGCGTCAGCCCGCTGCGGGTCGACGGCGGCGCCGGCTACCGGGCCCGGGTCGAGGACCTCGTCCGCGCGGGGCAGTCCCTGGCGTGGATCGAGGACGGCACGGTGCTGTTCAAGGCCGAGATCGGCGCGGTGTCCCGCGCGGCCTGCCAGGTGCAGGGCGTGTGGGTGGCCCCCGACCGGCGCGGGCGCGGGCTGGGGGCGGCCGGGATGGCCGCCGTCGTCGAGTACGCGCGGACGGCGATCGCGCCCGTCGTCAGCCTCTACGTCAACGACTACAACGCGCCCGCCCGCGCGGCCTACCGCCGGGTCGGCTTCCACGAGGTCGGCCGCTACGCCAGCGTGCTGTTCTGAGGGAGGACCACTCCTCCGGCCGCCTGCACGGGGGGTCGTTCCCCCGGATCGGGCCCGCCGTCTGACAGGGTGGGGATCCGTGGGAGCACGACGCACGGCGGTCCTCGGTTCGGTCCTGACCCTCCTGGCCGCCCCGGTGCTGGCGGCCTGCTCGGGCAGCTCCGAGGACGACGTCCGCGCCGCCGCCCAGGCCTTCCTCGACGACTGGACCGCCGGTGACACCGACGCCGCGGCCGCCGCCACCACCGACCCCGACGCGGCCGGCGCCCTGCTCGGGCAGACCGCCACCGACCTGCCCGACGCCACGCTGGACGCCGAGCTCGGCGACGTCACCGTCGACGACGGCACCGCCACCGCCGGCTGGACGGCCACCTGGGACCTCGCCGCCGCTCCCGACTGGACCTACGACGCGACCCTGGAGCTGCAGGAGGGCGAGGACGGCTGGCAGGTCGTCGCCGAGCCCACCGTGGTCCATCCGGAGCTGGGGGAGGGGCAGCGCCTGCGGCTGACCCGGTCCCTGCCCGAGCGCGCGGCCCTCACCGACGCGGCCGGCGACCCGCTGTTCATGCCCACCGAGGTGGTGGACGTCGGCGTCGACACCGGACAGGTCACCGATCTGCCCGCGCTGGCCTCGGGCCTGTCGGCGGCCACCGGCGTCCCGGCCGAGGAGATCACCGCCGACGTCCAGGCCGCCCCGCCCGGCCAGTTCGTGCCGGTCATCGCCCTGCGCCGCCCGGACTTCGAGGCCATCCGCGCGCAGGTGTTCGACCTGCCCGGGGCGGTCTTCCCCACCGAGACCCGGCTGCTCGCGCCCTCGGCCCGGTTCGCCTCCGCGCTGCTGGGCCGGGTCGGCCCGGCCACCGCCGAGGCGATCGAGGAGACCACCGAGGACGGGGTGGCCGCGTACGCCGCCGGCGACCAGCTCGGCCTCTCGGGCCTGCAGCGCGCGCTGCAGGAGCAGCTGACCGGCACGCCGGGGTTCACCGTCGCGGTGGTCAGCACCGACGAGAGCACCGGGGACGCCGGCCGGCAGGTCGCCGCCGTCGACCCGGTCCCGGGGAAGCCGGCGCAGACGCCGCTGGTCCGCCCGCTGCAGGAGGCCGCCGACGCCGCCGTCGCCACCCAGCCGCTGGCCACCCACCTGGTCGTGGTGCGGCCGGGCACCGGGGAGGTCCTGGCCGTGGCCTCCAACGAGGCGGCGAACGCCGGCAACGCGCTCACCGGCCAGTTCCCGCCGGGGTCGAGCATGAAGACGATCACCGCCACGGCGCTGCTGTCCACCGGTGAGCTGACCCCCGACACCCCGGTGGCCTGCCCGGGCACGACGGTCGTCGACGGCCGCGAGTTCGAGAACCAGAACCAGTTCGACCTGGGCACGGTGCCCTTCACCGAGGCCTTCGCCGAGTCGTGCAACACCACGTTCATCGAGGCGGGGCTGCGGCTGCCCGACGACGCGCTGGCCGACGCGGCCGCCTCCTACGGCGTGGGCAGCGACTGGCAGCTGCCGGTCGACGTCTTCTCCGGCAGCGTCCCGGCCGACTCGACCGGCACCGCCAAGGCCGCCGACGCCATCGGCCAGGGGGAGGTGCTCATGAGCCCCGTGCAGCTCGCCCTGGTCGCCGCCGGTGTCGCCGGCGGCAGCGCCGTGGCGCCGGTCGAGGTGGTCGGCGCCGACGCGGCGGGCCCGGCGCCGGCGGGCCCGGGACAGGCCGTGCTCGACCAGCTGCGCCCGCTGATGCGCCAGGTGGTCCTCACCGGGACGGCGACCGCGCTCGCCGACCGCGGCGAGGTGTACGGCAAGACCGGCACCGCGGAGTTCGGCAGCAACACCCCGCCGGACTCGCACGGCTGGTTCATGGGCTACCAGCTGGGCGGCCCGCAGGGCGACATCGCCTTCGCCGTGCTCGTCGAGGCGGGGCAGTCCAGCAGCGCCGCCGTCGGCGTCACCGACGCCTTCCTCGGCGACCTCGGCTGAGCACCTCCCCGCCCCCACCAGTCGCGGGCTCGCGGCGGGAACCTGCAGGGAGGCCGGGGGGCGCGAGGGTCCTCGATCAGCCGGTGGGGAGGCCGGGCAGGGCCGTGGTGACCGGGCTCCGGCCCGCCGCCGCCCGCCAGCCGACCGCCCGGCCCTCCGCGGCCTGCAGCTCGGTCACCGCCAGCTGACGGACCGACGCCTGCTCCGCGGCGTCGAGCAGCGCCACCCAGGAGGCGCTCACGCCCTCCTCGAGCACCACCCCCAGCGCCGCCGCGTCGACCGCCGACAGGACGGGGAACGGCAGCGTGTAACCCGCCTCGGCCGGCACCGGGTCCGCACCGCGCTCGTCGAGCAGCGCGGCCAGCCGGTCGCGGACGTCGCGGTGCGCCAGCTCGCCCTCCTCGGCGGCAGCCCGGGCGTCCGGGGGCAGTGCCGCCCCGACGACGCCGTACCCCCAGACGGCGGCGTGCTCGGCGGCCAGGGCGTCGCGGAGCCCGGCGTCCTCCCCGCCGCCGGTTCCGTCGTCAGCCATGCCGGTCCCCCCTCACGCGAGCGCGGCCTCGTGGCCGCGCAGCCCGGCCGCCACCGACCCGAGCAGTGCCGCCCGAGCGCCGGAGACGTCGACGCAGGCACCGGCGTGCGCCGTGGCGGCCGCGCCCACCTGCCCGCGCAGCCAGCCCCGCACGTCACCACCTGCCGGCGGGGGCGCGGCTGCCGCTCCCGCTCCCGATGCCGTCGACGGCGCCCCGGGTGCCGCGGCGCGCAGCCGCTCCAGCTGCTCGCGGGCCTGACCGGCGAGGACGGTGACCTGGTCGCCGAGCCCCGGGTCGGCCGCGGCCGCGGCGGCGTAGGCGGCCACGGCGGCCTCCTGGACGGCGACCTGCCCGGCCAGCCGGTCGACCTGCTCCGCGGTCTGCGCGGCGGCCTCCCCGGACGCGCCGGAGGTGCACCCGGCCACGGCGAGCACGGCCAGGCCGGCCGTGGCGGCGAGCAGGCTCCGCCGCGGGATGCCGGGCGGGGAGGGGGGCGGTGCGGACATCGACGCCATCCTCCCAGGCGCCGTCCTCCCGGGCGGGCACCGCCGGGCGGGCGTCGTGCCGTGCCGGGCCCGCGGGTGCCCAGCACACCGTCCGGAGGGGCAGCGGGCAGGAGAGCGGTAGCCTGACCACTCCCCGGGTGCGCCGCCGGCCGGTGCCGTGCGACGCACGGGCCGCCGGCGCGGTCCCCGGCGGGGCGGTCCGCCGAGCACGAGCTCCGACCGGTGCAGGAGGGGAGGGAGCCCGTGTCCACGCGACGGCAGGACCCGGCCGCTGGGCGTCGGCAGGACCCGGCCGCTGGGCGTCGGCAGGACCCGGCCGCTGGGCGTCGGCAGGACCCGGCCGCTGGGCGTCGGCAGGACCCGGCCGCTGGGCGTCGGCAGGACCCGGCCACCGGGCGTCGCCAGGACGACCCGGCCGCGACCCGGCTGGCCGGCTGGATCGAGCCGGTCATCGGCGCCGCCGGCTACGACCTCGAGGAGCTGGTGGTCACCCCCGCCGGCCGGCGCAGCGTCGTCCGCGTGGTCGTCGACCGCGACGAGGGCGTCAGCCTCGACGACGTCGCCGAGGTCAGCCGGGCGGTGTCGGCGGTGCTCGACGAGAACGACGGCGAGCTCGGCCGGGCGCCCTACGTGCTCGAGGTGACCAGCCCCGGCGTCGACCGGCCGCTCACCGAGCCCCGGCACTGGCGGCGCAACACCGGCCGCCTCGTCGCCGTGACCGTCGGCCCGGCCGGCGCCACCGAGCAGCTCACCGGCCGGATCACCGCCGTCAACGGCGCCGGGGTGACCCTCGCGGTCGAGAAGCCGGGCAAGCCGGGCGCGCGGAGGAAGCCGCCCACCCCGCGGCAGGTGCCGTGGGCCGAGCTCGGCGCCGGGCGCGTGCAGGTCGAGTTCGCCCGTCCCGGCCGCGACGAGGACCCCGGCACCGGGGACGAGCACGACGACCCGCACGACGACCCGCACGACGACCCGGACGACCTGCTGGACGACCTGACGGACGACGAGGGCGACGACGACGGAGGAGGACAGTGAACATCGACGTGACCGCCCTCAAGGCGGTCGAGCGGGAGAAGGGCATCCCCGCCGACACGGTCATCGAGGCGATCGAGACGGCGCTGGTGACCGCCTACCGGCACGCCGACGGCGCCGCCAAGCACGTGCGGGTGCACGTCGACCGCAAGACCGGCGAGGTCGCCGTGCTCGCGCAGGAGCTCGGTGCCGACGGCGAGGTCGTGCGCGAGTGGGACGACACCCCCTCGGACTTCGGCCGGATCGCGGCCAGCACCGCCAAGCAGGTCATCGTCCAGCGGCTGCGCGACGCCGAGCACGAGCAGACCTTCGGCGAGTACGCCGGCAAGGAGGGCGACATCGTCAGCGGCGTCGTCCAGGCCGACGCCCGCCGTAACGCGCAGGGCTCGGTGCTGGTCGACATCGGCAAGGTGGAGGCGGTGCTGCCAGCGGCCGAGCAGGTGCCCGGTGAGCGCTACCCGCACGGCAGCCGGCTGCGCGCCTACGTCGTGTCGGTGGCGCGCACCTACCGCGGCCCGCAGGTGACCGTCTCGCGCACCCACCCGAACCTGGTGCGCAAGCTGTTCGCCCTGGAGGTCCCCGAGATCGCCGACGGCAGCGTCGAGATCGTGGCCGTCGCCCGGGAGGCCGGGCACCGCTCGAAGATCGCCGTCCGCACCGCGGTGCCGGGCCTGAACGCCAAGGGCGCCTGCATCGGGCCGATGGGCCAGCGGGTGCGCAACGTCATGAGCGAGCTGCACGGCGAGAAGATCGACATCGTCGACTGGTCCGACGACCCCGCGGCCTTCGTCGCCTCCGCGCTGAGCCCCGCCCGGGTGAACAGCGCGCAGCTGGTCGACCCCAAGGCCAAGGCGGTGCGGGTCGTCGTCCCCGACTACCAGCTGTCGCTGGCCATCGGCAAGGAGGGGCAGAACGCCCGGCTCGCCGCGCGGCTGACCGGCTGCCGCATCGACATCCGCAGCGACGCCCAGCCCGACGACGCCGCGCCCTCGCCCGGGGTGGGCCGCCCGCCGCTGCGCTCGGGCCCCCCGCCGGTGCGCGCCGGCGCCCCCGGCGGTCGTCCCTCGCCCGGCGGGGGCACCCTCCGCCCCGGTCCGCGGCGCCCGGAACAACGGGGCCCCGACGCGCGCTAGGATGACGGGTGGCCGAAACGTCGATCCCGGTGCGCACCTGTGTGGGCTGCCGGGAGCGCGCTCCGGTCACCGACCTGTTGCGTGTCGTCCTCCGGGCCGGGGCCCTCGTGCCCGACCCGCGGCGGCGGCTCCCCGGCCGGGGCGCCTCGCTGCACCCCACTCCGGAGTGCCTGCGCGCAGCGGAGCGACGCCGGGCCTTCCCCCGGGCGCTGCGCCTCCCTGGTGGGGGCGGCGCCGCGGTGGAGGCCGGTCCGCTCCGGGCCCATGTCCTCGGCGCCGCGGCGTCCGAGGACGGCCGGTCCCGGACGGGCGAACGCACACGAACGACAGACCGCAGTCCCACCGACGGACCGGCACCCGGCCGGTCCGCACGTCGAGAGCAGGACGTCGTCGGATGAGTCAGCCGTGAAGTCCCCACGATGACAAGCCAGACCATGCACCACTGACGACGAGGTCGCGCGGGCGAGCCGCCGGCCTCACCAGAGGAGATCCGTGCCAGGCAAAGCCCGCGTCCACGAACTCGCCAAGGAGTTCGGGGTCGACAGCAAGACCGTGCTCGCCAAGCTCAAGGAGCAGGGCGAGTTCGTGAAGTCCGCCTCCTCGACCGTCGAGGCCCCCGTGGCCCGGCGGCTCCGGGAGGCCCTCGGCGCTGCCACCGGTGGCAGCAGCAACGGCGGCGGCAACGGTGGAGGCAACGGCGGCCGTGCTCCCGCGGCCCGTCCCGCCGCTCCGTCCGCGCCCCGCCCGGCCGCGCCGCAGCCGGTGGCCAGCGCTCCGCAGGCCCCGGCCGCGCCCGCTCCGTCGGGGATCGCCCCCGGTCCACGTCCGGGCGCTCCGCGTCCCGGCCCCACCCCCGGCCCGCGTCCGGCCGCGCCCGCTCCGCAGGCGCCGGCCGCCAGCGCGCCGGTCGAGCAGCCCCCGGCCCCGGCTCCCGCTCCGGCGGCGGCTCCCGCTCCGGCGGCGGCTCCCGCTCCGGCGGCGGCTCCCGCTCCGGCGGCGGCCCAGGCTCCTGCCGAGGGTTCCCGGCCGGCCGCGCCGGGCGCCCCGCGTCCGGGTGCCCCGTCGCCGCGTCCGGCCGGTGGCGGCCCCGTCCCCGGTCCCGCCCGTCCGGCCGCGCCGCGTCCCGCGGCGCCGGGCGCTCCCCGTCCCGGCGGCCCCGGTGCCGGTCCGGTCGCGCCGGGCGCCGGCCCGCGGCCGGGTCCCCGTCCGGCCCCGCGGCCGGGCAACAACCCCTTCAGCAGCGCTCCGCGTCCGGCTCCCGCGGCCGGTGGCCCGCGACCGGGCCCGGCGGCCGGCGGCCCCCGTCCCGGCCCCGCAGCCGGTGCCGGCCCGCGTCCCGGCCCTGGTGCCGGCGGCCCGCGGCCCGCTCCGGGTGCCGGTGGCCCGCGTCCCGGTGGTCCGCGTCCCGCGGCCGGTCCGGGCGGCCCCCGTCCCAACCCGGGCATGATGCCGCCCCGGCCCTCGCCGGGCATGATGCCGCCGCGGCCGGCCGGTGCCGGCCGTCCCGGTGGCGGTCCCGGTGGTCCCGGCGGCCGTGGTCGTCCGGGTGGTCCCGGCGGTGGTGGTGGCGGTGGCTTCCGACCCGGTGGCGGCGGCGCCCCCGGTGGCGGCGGTGGCGGTGCCCCCGCCGGCGGTGGCTTCCGTGGCGGCGGTGGCCGCGGCCGTGGCCGCGGTGGCTCCGGTGCGGGCACCGCGGGTGCCTTCGGTCGTCCCGGCGGTCGCGGTCCGGTCCGCGGGCGCAAGAGCAAGAAGCAGCGGCGCCAGGAGTTCGACCAGATGGCGGCGCCCAGCATGGGCGGCGTCAGCCTGCCGCGTGGCCACGGACAGGTCGTCCGGCTGCCCCGCGGTGCCTCGCTGACCGACCTGGCCGAGAAGATCGGCGCCCAGCCGGCGACGCTGGTGACCGCCCTGTTCCACCTGGGCGAGATGGTCACCGCGACGCAGTCGGTCAGCGACGAGACGCTGCAGCTGCTCGGTGCCGAGATCGAGTGGGACATCCAGGTCGTCAGCCCCGAGGACGAGGACCGCGAGCTCCTCGAGACCTTCGACCTCACCTTCGGCGACGAGGGTGACGAGGAGGACTGGGAGGCCCGTCCGCCGGTCGTCACCGTCATGGGTCACGTCGACCACGGCAAGACGAAGCTGCTCGACGCCATCCGCAACAGCAACGTGGTGGCGCGGGAGGCCGGCGGCATCACCCAGCACATCGGTGCCTACCAGGTCGTCACCGAGCTGGAGGACAACGAGCGTCCGATCACCTTCATCGACACCCCGGGTCACGAGTCGTTCACCGCGATGCGTGCCCGTGGCGCCAAGGTGACCGACATCGTCGTCCTGGTGGTGGCAGCCGACGACGGCGTCATGCCGCAGACGGTCGAGGCGCTCAACCACGCCCAGGCCGCCGAGGTGCCGATCGTCGTCGCGGTCAACAAGATCGACAAGGAGGGGGCCAACCCCGCCAAGATCCGTCAGCAGCTCACCGAGTACGGGCTGGTGGCCGAGGAGTACGGCGGCGACACGATGTTCGTCGACGTCTCCGCGACCACCCGTCAGGGTCTCGACGAGCTGCTCACGGCGATCCTGCTGACCGCCGACGCCTCGCTGGACCTGCGCGCCAACACGCAGCAGGACCCGCAGGGTGTGGTCATCGAGGGCAAGCTGGACAAGGGACGTGGCCCCGTCGCCACCGTCCTCGTCCAGCGCGGCACGCTGCGCCAGGGCGACTCGATCGTGGCCGGCGACGCCTACGGGCGCGTCCGGTCGCTGCTCGACGAGCACGGCAACAAGCTGAAGGAGGCCCTGCCGGCCCGCCCGGTGCAGGTCGTCGGCCTCACCTCGGTGCCGCGTGCGGGTGACACGTTCCTCGTCGTCGAGGAGGACCGCGTCGCCCGGCAGATCGCCGACCGTCGTCAGGCCCGGATCCGCAACGCGCAGAACGCGTCGATGCGCAAGCGGATCAGCCTGGAGGACCTCGACGCCGCGCTCAAGGAGAACCGCCAGCTCAACCTGATCATCAAGGGCGACAACTCGGGCACCGTGGAGGCGCTCGAGGAGGCCCTCATGAAGATCGAGGTGAGCGACGACATCTCGCTGCGGGTCATCCACCGCGGCGTCGGCGGCATCACCAAGAGCGACATCGACCTGGCACTGGCCGACGACGTCATCGTCCTGGGCTTCAACGTCCGGGCCGAGGGTCAGGCCACCGAGCTCGCCAACCGCGAGGGCGTCGACGTCCGGTACTACTCGGTCATCTACCAGGCGATCGAGGAGATCGAGGCGGCCCTCAAGGGCATGCTCAAGCCGGAGTATGAGGAGGTCGCGCTCGGCTCGGCCGAGGTCCGCGAGGTCTTCCGTGTGCCGCGCATCGGCAACGTCGCGGGCTCCATCGTCCGCAGCGGGACGATCACCCGGAACTCGAAGGCCCGGCTGGTCCGGGACGGGGTGGTCGTCGCCGACAACCTCACCGTCGAGTCGCTGCGCCGCTTCAAGGACGACGTGACCGAGGTCCGCGACGGCTACGAGTGCGGTATCGGGCTCGGGTCGTTCAACGACATCAAGATCGAGGACGTCATCGAGACGTTCGAGATGCGCGAGAAGCCCCGCGCGTAGGGGCCCCGTTCGAGCAGCAGGGAGGCGGTGAGCGTGTTCACCGGCACGCTCACCGCCGACCTGCTGCTGGGCGACGTCCACTCGCTCAAGGGCAAGCGCGCCGTCGTCCGGCCGATCGTGGCCGAGCTGCGGCGCCGCTTCGCCGTGGCCGCCGCCGAGGTGGGCGACGTCGACCTGCACCGGCGCGCGCAGGTCGGGGTCGCCACCGTCGCCGGGGACGCCGGTCAGGTGACCGACGTCCTCGACGCCTGCGAGCGGTTGCTGGCCGAGCGGCCGGAGGTGACGCTGCTGACGACGCACCGGCAGCTGTTCTCCGACACCGACTGACGACGGGCCCCCTCGCCCCCGTCCCCCACACGCTCGGGCCGGGCCCCTGCGAGGGGGCGCCCCTGTCCACCGGCGTCCACGTGACGCCCCGACCCCCGGAGGTCCGCCGTGGCTGACCCGGCCCGCGCCCGCAAGCTCGCGGTGCGCATCCGCCAGATCGTCTCCGCCGCGATCGAGTCGCAGATCAAGGACCCGCGGCTGGGCATGGTCACCGTGACCGACGCGCGGGTGACCAGCGACCTGCGCGAGGCCACCGTCTTCTACACCGTCTACGGCGACCCGACCCAGGTCGAGGACTCCGCCCGCGCGCTGGCCAGCGCCACCGGTGTCCTGCGCTCCACGGTCGGCCGCCAGACCGGCATCAAGTTCGTGCCGACGCTGGCCTTCGTCGCCGACCACGTGCCCGACACCGCCCGCGAGCTGGACGAGGCGCTCGAGCGGGTGCGGTCGGCCGACGCCGAGCTCGCCCGGCTGCGCGAGCACGCGAGCTACGCCGGCGACGCCGACCCCTACCGCCACCCGGCCGACGACGAGGACGACGCCGACGACGCCTCCCCGGCCGACCTCGACGCCGGCACCGACCCGGTCACCGACCGCAGGAACGCCTCGTGAGCCGGCTGGCGAGCGCACACGGGGACACGACAGCGCCGCGACCGCGGCCGACGGACGCCCACGAGGAGGCCTGGTGAGCGAGAACGACCCCGACCCGCACCTCCCGGACGAGGGGCAGGGACGCTCGGAGCTCGGCGGGCGCGCCGAGCCCGGCGCCGGCGACCCCACCGACGGCGGCCGGAAGGGCCAGATCGGCGAGGCGCCGAGCATCGCCGAGGACGAGCCCGACGACGGCGGCCCGCCGCTGCCGCCCGGCGGCGGGCTGGTCACCGAGGACCGCAACGCGCCGCCCGTGGCCGACCCCGGCCCCGACGCCTGACCCCGGTGACCACCGCCTCCCCGGGGTCGCCGGCGGCGCCGGTCGCCGGCCCCGCACCCACACCGGCGGCCGTCCTGGCCGCAGCCGCCGACGCCCGCGCCAGCGTCGTGCTCTCCGGGCACGTCCAGCCCGACGCCGACGCCCTCGGCAGCACGCTCGCCCTCGCCGAGGGCCTGCGCCGCCGTGGTGCGCGCGTGCTGGCCACCTTCCCCGGCCGTCCCGGCCTGCCGGCCTCCCTCGGCTGGTTGCCCGGCGCGGAGGGGCTGGTCCCGTCCACCGCCGTCCCCGCCTCCCCGGACGTCTTCGTCAGCCTCGACGCCGCCTCGCCGGCCCGGCTCGGTGAGCTGGCGGCGCTGCTCACCGGCGCCGGCACGTCGGTGGTCCTCGACCACCACGCCAGCAACCCCGGGTTCGGGACCGTGCGCCTGGTGGACCCGGCCGCCCCGGCGACGGTCGTCCTCGTGGCCGGTCTGCTCGACGAGCTGGGAATCACCCTCGATGCGCGGCTGGCCACGCTGCTCTACGCGGGCCTGGCGGCCGACACCGGTTCCTTCCGCTTCAGCAGCACCCGGCCCGACACCCACGCGCTGGCCGCCCGGCTGCTGGCCACCGGCATCGACCACGCGGTGATCAGCCAGCGGCTCTTCGACACCGCGCCCTTCGGCTGGCTGCGGCTGCTCTCGGCGGTCACCGGCCGCGCGGTGCTGGAGCCCGGCGTCGGCGCCGGCCTTGTGTGGACCTGGTCGAGCACCGCCGAGGCGGCCGAGCACGCCCTGCCCGGCGAGCAGCTCGAGGCGCTGGTCGACGTCGTCCGTTCCACCGCCGAGGCCGACGTCGCCTGCGTGCTCAAGGGCCAGGACGACGGCACCTGGTCGGTGTCGCTGCGCTCCCGCGGGGCGACCGACGTCGCCCGGGTGGCCACGGCCCTCGGCGGCGGAGGCCACCGCGCGGCGGCCGGCTTCACCTCGCACGAGGACCACGAGACGACGATCGCGCAGCTGCGCCGGCTCCTCGACACATGACACCGCGGTCCTCCGGACCGCACCGCGGCCAGGAGCCGTCCCCCGGCGTCGCTGAGCCCGCTCAGGCCACCGGGCCGGGAGGGCTCCGCCCCCCGCGTCCCGGCGTCCTCGGGCTGGCGGTGCCGGCACTGGTGGTGCTGGCCGCCGAGCCGCTGTACCTGCTCGTCGACACCGCCGTCGTCGGCCACCTCGGCACCGTCGCGCTCGGCGGCCTCGCCGTCGGCGGCGGGCTGCTGGCGTGGGCCGCCGCACTGCTGAACTTCCTCGCCTACGGCACCACCGCCCGCGCCGCCCGCCGGGCCGGCGCCGGGGACCGCGCCGGCGCCGTCGCCGAGGGCGTGCAGGCCACCTGGCTGGCGCTGCTGCTCGGCGCAGCGGTCGTGCTGCTGTTCCAGGTGCTCGCCGGGCCGCTGACCCGCGCGCTGGCCGGCGGGCCCGGCGAGGTCGCCGCGGCCGGCGAGCAGTGGCTGCGCATCGCCGGCTGCGGCGCGCCGCTGCTGCTGGTGTCCCTGGCCGGCAACGGCTGGCTGCGCGGCGTGCAGGACCTGCGCCGGCCGGTGCGCTTCGTCCTGGCCGGGAGCCTCACCAGTCTGGTGCTCTGCCCGCTGCTGGTGCACCCGGCCGGCCTCGGGCTGCCCGGCTCGGCGGTGGCCAACCTGACCGGCCAGGCGCTGACGGCGGCGCTGTTCGTGCGGGCGCTGCTGCGCGAGGGCGCCGACTGGCGGTTGCGCCCCGCCGCCGTCCGGGCGCAGCTCGTCCTCGGCCGCGACCTCCTGCTGCGCGCCACCGTGCTGCAGCTGGCCTTCCTGGTCGCCGCCGGCGTCGCCGCGCGCACCGGGCAGGCCGCGCTGGGCGCCCACCAGATCGCGCTGCAGCTGTTCCTCTTCCTCGCGCTCGTCCTCGACGCCTACGCCATCGCCGCCCAGACGCTGGTCGGGCACGCCCTCGGCGCCGGGCGCCCCGCCGAGGCCCGCGCCACCGCCCGGAGGGTCACGCTGTGGGGGCTGGGCACCGGCGTCGTGGTCGCGGTGCTGCTGCTGGCCGGGCGTGAGCTCCTGGTCCCGCTGTTCACCGGCGACCCCACCGTCCGGGCGCAGGCCGAGCTGGTCTGGTGGTTCCTCGCCGGCTTCCAGCCCCTGGCCGGGGTGGTGTTCGCCCTCGACGGCGTGCTCATGGGCGCCGGCGACGTCGGCTACCTGCGCACGGTGACCGTCGGCGCCGCGCTCGTCGGGTTCGTGCCGCTGTCGCTGCTGTCCGGCCCGCTGGGCTGGGGACTGGCCGGCGTGTGGACCGGCCTCACGCTGTTCATCGCGCTGCGGCTGGTCGCCGTCCTGGCCCGGGTGGCGGGGGAGAGGTGGCTGACCGCACCTGCCACGGTGGGGACGTGAGCTCACCCCACGAAGACGCTCCGCCGGCGCTCCACGTCTGCGTGGGGACCCCGGCATGAGCCGCCGCCGCGCCGCCGACGCCGACGTGACCCCGGGCGTGCTGCTGGTCGACAAGCCCGGCGGGATGACCTCCCACGACGTCGTCGCCCGGGCCCGGCGGGTCCTCTCCGTCCGCCGGGTCGGGCACGCCGGCACCCTCGACCCCATGGCCACCGGCCTGCTGGTGCTCGGCGTCGGCGCGGCCACCCGGCTGCTCGGTCACCTCGGCGGCTCGGACAAGGTCTACGAGGCCACCGTCCGGCTGGGGCAGACGACGGTCACCGACGACCGCGAGGGCGAGGTGCTGACGACGACGCCGGCCGGGCACCTCGACGACGACGCCGTCCGCGCGGCGCTGGCCGCCCAGACCGGACCGCTGTCGCAGGTGCCGTCCTCGGTGAGCGCGGTGAAGGTCGGCGGCCGCCGCTCCTACGACCGCGTGCGGGCCGGCGAGGAGGTCGTCCTGGAGCCGCGGGCGGTGACCGTCCACCGCCTCGACGTCCACCGGGTCACCCGGCCCACGCCCGACCTGGTCGACGTCGAGGTCACCGTCGCGTGCACCGCGGGCACCTACGTGCGCGCCATCGCCCGCGACGCCGGCGCCGCTCTCGGCGTCGGCGGGCACCTCACCGCGCTGCGGCGCACCGCCTCCGGCCCGTTCACCACCGCGCAGGCCGCGCCGGTGGAGGAGGCGGCGGCCGCGCTCGCCGCGGGCGGCGGCCCGGGGACGCTGACCCTCCCCGACGCCGCCACCGCGGTCTTCCCCGAGCGGCGGCTCACCGACGACGAGGCCCGCGCCCTGGGGTACGGGCAGCGCATCGCGGCCACCGGGCGGCCCGGGCTGTCGGCCGCCGTCGACCCGGCGGGCCGGCTGGTCGCGCTGGTCGAGGACGCCGGGCCCACCGCCCGCGTCGCCGTCGGCTTCCCGGGGTGAGGTGCTCCTCGGCCCCCGTGCAGGGGGCCCTCCGCCTGCGCGTGCAAGGCGTGGGGGGGGTACGGGGGTCGTCCGACTAGTCGCGGACCAGCTTCCCGATGAGCGAGTCGTCGAGGGAGGCGAGCAGGTCGGCCGGGTCGTCGTACACCTCGTCGGCCCCCTCCTCGAGCAGCTCGGCCCGCGAGATGCCGCCGCAGGTGAGCGCGATGCACGGCAGGCCGGCGTCCCGGGCCGCCCGCACGTCCCACACCGTGTCGCCGACGGCGACGGTGCGGGAGGCGTCCAGGCCGTGCGCCTCGACGGCGGTCTGCATGAGGTCCGGCGCCGGCTTGGCCGACTCGACGTCGGCCGAGCAGGTGGTCCCGTCGACGACGTCCTCGCCGCCGATCGCCGGCACCATCCACTCGAGGTCGGACTCCTCACCGCTGGTCGCCAGCACCACGGCCAGGCCCCGGTCCCGGCACGCGGCGAGCAGGTCGTCGACATGCGGGAAGGGCGTCACCAGCTCGCGCAGCGGCTCGTAGCGCCGGCTCTTGGCCTCCATCACCGCGTCGACGTCGTCCGCGTGGTCCCCCAGCAGGTGGGTGACCAGCTCCTGGCTGCCGATGCCGATCGACCGGTGGCAGTCGGCCATCGCGACCTCGTCGTGCCCGGTGTCGCGGAAGGCCCGCCACCAGGCGAGGACCTGCAGGTAGTTGGTGTCGAGCAGGGTGCCGTCGACGTCGAACAGCACGCCGGGCCGCGGGGCCGGGGTCATCGGGCCATCCTCGCCCGGCCCGGGGACCCCCGCAGTGGTTGACCGGCTCGCCCGCCGGGAAGGGGACTGCCATGAGCGTCGTGAAGATCAACGCGATCAGCGTCCCGTCCCACGCGCAGGAGCGCTTCGAGGAGCGCTTCCGCGGGCGCGGCGGAGCCGTGGAGAAGACCCCCGGCTTCGAGTGGTTCGAGCTGCTGCGCCCGCTGGAGGGCACCGACCAGTACCTCGTCTACACCCGGTGGGAGAGCGAGGAGGCCTACCGCGACTGGGAGAGCGGCCAGGACTTCGCCCGGGCGCACCAGGGCGGCGGTGACGAGCTGGCACCCGCGGCGAGCGACTCGTCCCACCTGTGGTCCTACGAGGTGATCGAGAGCTCGGCGCCCGACCGGCCCTGACCCCCGCGGGCGGACGGCGGCGGTCGCCTCCCGGCCGCCGCCGCGCCCGGCGCTAGTGTGGACGGCGGGCCGGTCGTCCGCCGGTCCCGCCCCGAGCACGCGCAGGTGGGAGACATGACCGACACGCTCGCCGACAGCCGCACCTCCTCCCGGGTCTTCACCGAGGGCGTGCCGGTGACCGTGGAGGACGTGACCCGCCGTCCGGCCGCCGAGCGGGAGGCCGTGCTGGCCGACCCCGGCTTCGGCCGGCACTTCACCGACTCGATGTTCGTGGCCCGCTGGACCGCCGGTCGCGGCTGGCACGACGCCCGGCTGACGCCGTACGCGCCGCTGCAGGTCGACCCCGCCACGGCGGCCCTGCACTACGCCCAGTCGATCTTCGAGGGGCTCAAGGCCTACGCCCAGCCCGACGGCAGCGTGGCCACCTTCCGGCCCGAGGCCAACGCCGCCCGCTTCGCCCGCGGCGCCCGCCGGCTGGCCATGCCGCCGGTGCCCGAGGAGGCGTTCATCAGCGCCGTCGACGCCCTCGTCGACGCCGACCGTGACTGGGTGCCGACCGGTCCGGACCAGACGCTCTACATCCGGCCCTACCAGCTGGCCACCGAGCCGTTCCTCGGCGTCCGCCCGGCGCACGAGTACCTGTTCCTGGTCATCGCCAGCCCCGCCGGCGCCTACTTCCCGCGCGGCGTCCACCCGGTCAGCGTCTACCTGTCCGAGGACTACATCCGGGCCGCGCCCGGCGGCACCGGCGACGTCAAGTGCGCCGGCAACTACGCCGCCAGCCTCCTGGCCCAGGAGCAGGCCATCGCCGCCGGCTGCGACCAGGTCGTGTGGCTCGACGCGGTGGAGAAGCGCTACGTCGAGGAGATGGGCGGGATGAACCTGTTCTTCGTCCTCGGCGACGGCGACGACGCCGAGCTGGTCACCCCCGAGCTCACCGGCACCCTGCTGCCCGGCATCACCCGCGACTCGCTGATCACGGTCGCCCGGGAGACCGGCCATCGGGTCACCGAGCGGAGGTTCAGCGTCGACGAGTGGCGCTCCGGCGTCGCCGACGGCACGGTCACCGAGACCTTCGCCTGCGGCACCGCCGCGGTCATCACCCCCGTCGGCGAGGTCAAGGCGCGCACCGGCGACTTCACCGTCGGCAACGGGGAGCCCGGGCCGCTGACCATGCGGCTGCGCGAGCACCTGCTCGACGTCCAGCACGGCCGGGTGCCCGACACCCACGGCTGGCTGCACCGGGTCGCCTGAGCGACCCCGACGGCGGTCAGGGGAGCGTGCGCGTGCGGCGCTGGCGCGGGCTCGCGGACACCCCGGCCGACCTCGGCCGGACGGTGGTCACCGTCGGCATGTACGACGGCGTCCACCGCGGCCACCAGCAGCTCATCAGCACCGCCGTCGCCCGGGCCGGCGGGCTGGGCCGCCCCTGCGTGCTGGTCACCTTCGACCCGCACCCCACCGAGGTGGTCCGCCCGGGCACGCACCCGGCGATCCTGACCTCGCTCGACCGCAAGGCCGAGCTGGTCGCCGGCCTGGGCGTCGACGCGATGTGCGTCGTCCCGTTCACCCAGGAGTTCAGCCGGTGGACCCCCGAGGAGTTCGCCCACGCGGTGCTCGTGGAGAACCTGCACGCGGCCGCGGTCGTCGTGGGAGAGAACTTCACCTACGGGCACAGGGCGGCCGGCACCGTCGAGACGCTCACCCAGGCGGGGCGCCGGTTCGGCTTCGCCGTGGAGGGCGTGCCTCTGGCCGGGGACGCCTCGGCCGACGGCGAGGTGACCATCTCCTCGACCTACATCCGCGCCTGCGTCGCCGCCGGTGACATGGGCAGCGCGGCCCGGGCGCTGGGCCGCCCGCACCGCGTCGACGGCGTCGTCGTCCGGGGTGACCGGCGCGGCCGGGAGCTCGGGTACCCGACCGCCAACGTCGAGACGCCGCCGTTCACCGCCATCCCGGCCGACGGCGTCTACGCCGGCTCCCTGGTCACCCGCGACGTCTCCGGGGCCACCCTCGGCAGCGCCCCGGCCGCGATCTCGGTCGGCACGAACCCGACCTTCCAGGGGTCGAGGCGCACCGTCGAGGCCCACGTGCTCGACTTTTCCGGCGACCTCTACGGCGAGCACGTCGGGGTCGAGTTCGTGCAGCGGCTGCGGCCGATGACCTCCTTCACCGGCGTCGACGCGCTGGTCGCCGCGATGGCCGACGACGTCGCCCGCACCCGCGCCGTGCTCGGGCTGCCGCCCGCGCGGTGATCATGCCGACGGGGCCCGCGGACCGCGCTGGTAACCTCGTCCACGTCGGGCCCTGCCCGACGTGTGTGCCACCTGCCCCCGTGACCCAGACCGGGGGCCACACCTGACCGGACCCCCGGAGGCCCGCCCATGGCGCTCGACAGCGCGACGAAGCAGCAGATCATGACCGACTACGCGACGGTCGAGCGGGACACCGGCTCGCCCGAGGTCCAGGTCGCGATGCTCACCCGCCGGATCAGTGACCTGACCGAGCACCTCAAGCAGCACAAGCACGACCACCACAGCCGCCGGGGCCTGCTGCTCCTGGTCGGCCGCCGTCGCCGGCTGCTGAACTACCTGGCCAAGACCGACATCACCCGCTACCGCTCGTTGATCGAGCGGCTCGGTCTGCGCCGCTAGCACGTCGAGGGGACCGTCCCGCCGGGACGGTCCCCTCTCTCGTGCGGCACCCGCCGCACGACCCCGGCCACCACGGCGCGCAGCGCACCGGTCCTCGGTGGTGGCCCCCGGGCATGACCGGTCCTCCCGCGGGGGACACAGGGTCCCGGGGGTTTCGATCGAAGACCGGTCGCCCCGGACGCCGTCGGCGCAGGGGACGCCGAGGAGGACGCCGGCGCGAGATCGCGCCGCAGAGGACGTCGCCGCATGCGACGAAGGAAGAGGACACAGTGTCCGCACCCACCCAGCACAGCATCGCCGCCGAGTTCGACCCCGAGGACGGGGTCACCACCGCCACCGCGGTCATCGACAACGGCAGTCGCGGCAGCCGCAGCATCACCTTCGAGACCGGCCGGCTGGCCAAGCAGGCCGCCGGCTCCGTCGTCGTCACCACGGGCGACACCATGCTGCTGTCGGCCACCACGGCCGGCCGCCAGCCCAAGGAGCAGTTCGACTTCTTCCCCCTGACCGTCGACGTCGAGGAGCGGATGTACGCCGCCGGGCGCATCCCCGGCTCGTTCTTCCGCCGCGAGGGCCGCCCGGGCGAGGACGCGATCCTCACCTGCCGGCTCATCGACCGCCCGCTGCGCCCGACGTTCGCCAAGGGCCTGCGCAACGAGGTCCAGGTCGTCATCACGGTCCTAGCGCTGGACCCCGACCACCTCTACGACGTGCTGGCCATCAACGGCGCGTCCGCCTCCACCCAGCTCTCCGGCCTGCCGTTCTCCGGCCCGGTCGGCGGCACCCGCGTCGCGCTCGTCGACGGCCAGTGGATCGGCTTCCCGACCCACTCCGAGCTCGAGGAGGCCGTCTTCGACATGGTCGTGGCCGGCCGCGTCCTCCCGGACGGCGACGTCGCGATCATGATGGTCGAGGCCGAGGCCACCGAGCGGACCATCCAGCTGGTCGCCGGCGGCTCGCCCGCCCCGACCGAGGAGGTCGTGGCGCAGGGCCTCGAGGCGGCCAAGCCGTTCATCAAGGCGCTGTGCGACGCGCAGTCCGCGCTGGCGGAGAAGGCCGCCAAGCCGGTCGCCGACTTCCCCCGCTTCCTCGACTACCAGGACGACGTCTACGCCGCCGTGGAGTCCGCCGCCCTCGACCGGCTCACCCAGGCGCAGTCGATCGCCGGCAAGCAGGAGCGCAACGACGCCACCGACGCGCTCAAGGACGAGGTCGTCTCCTCCCTGGCCGAGCGGTTCGCCGGTCGCGAGAAGGAGGTGTCGGCCGCCTTCCGCGCCGTCACCAAGAAGGTCGTCCGGCAGCGCATCCTGCGCGACAAGGTCCGCATCGACGGTCGCGGCCTGACCGACATCCGGCCGCTGTCGGCCGAGGTCGAGGTCGTCCCGCGGGTGCACGGCTCGGCGCTGTTCGAGCGCGGCGAGACCCAGATCCTCGGGGTCACCACGCTGAACATGCTGCGCATGGAGCAGCAGCTGGACACGCTGTCGCCGGTGACCCGCAAGCGGTACATGCACAACTACAACTTCCCGCCGTACTCCACCGGCGAGACCGGCCGGGTGGGCTCGCCCAAGCGGCGCGAGATCGGCCACGGCGCGCTGGCCGAGCGGGCGCTGGTGCCGGTGCTGCCCGACCGCGAGGAGTTCCCCTACGCGATCCGGCAGGTGTCGGAGGCGCTGGGCTCCAACGGGTCGACGTCGATGGGCTCGGTGTGCGCCTCGACCCTGGCGCTGCTCAACGCCGGTGTGCCGCTCAAGGCCCCGGTCGCCGGCATCGCGATGGGCCTGGTCTCTGACGAGGTCGACGGCAAGACGCAGTACGTCGCGCTGACCGACATCCTCGGTGCCGAGGACGCCTTCGGTGACATGGACTTCAAGGTCGCCGGCACCAAGGACTTCGTCACGGCCCTGCAGCTGGACACCAAGCTCGACGGCATCCCGTCCGACGTGCTGGCCCAGGCGCTGACCCAGGCCCGCGCCGCCCGCCTGCACATCCTCGACGTGATGAACGAGGCCATCGACGGCCCCGACGAGATGAGCCCCTACGCCCCGCGCGTGACCACGGTGCGCATCCCGGTCGACAAGATCGGCGCGGTCATCGGTCCCAAGGGCCAGATGATCAACTCGATCCAGGACGAGACCGGCGCCGACATCACCATCGAGGACGACGGCACGATCTACGTCGGCGCCTCCGACGGCCCCTCGGCCCAGGCCGCGGTCGACCGCATCAACGCGATCGCCAACCCGCAGATGCCGAAGGTCGGCGAGCGCTTCCTCGGCACCGTCGTCAAGACCACGCCGTTCGGCGCCTTCGTCTCGCTGCTGCCGGGTAAGGACGGTCTCGTCCACATCAGCAAGCTGGGCGGCGGCAAGCGCATCGGCAAGGTCGAGGACGTCGTCAACGTCGGGGACAAGCTGCAGGTCGAGATCACCGACATCGACGCCCGCGGCAAGATCAGCCTCGTGCCGGTGGCCGCCGAGGGTGCCGGTGACGGTGCTCCCGCCGGCGACGGCGCCACGCCGGCCGAGGCCCCCGCGCCCGCGGAGGCCTGACACGACCGCCGACCCGATCACGACCGGGGCCGGGGCGGGGGAGGGGTCCACCGACCTCGCCGCCGCCCCGGCCCCGGTCGGTGTGCCCCGCGTCCTCGACGTCGACGAGGTCGGCGGCCGGGTGGAGCGCACCGTGCTGCCCGGCGGCCTGCGGGTGCTGACCGAGACGATGCCCGGGGTGCTCTCGGCCACCCTCGGCATCTGGGTGGGCGTCGGGTCGCGCGACGAGACCGACCGCGTCGCCGGTGCCTCGCACTACCTCGAGCACCTGTTGTTCAAGGGCACCCGCAGCCGCAGCGCGCTGGAGATCGCGACGGAGATGGACGCCGTCGGCGGTGAGATGAACGCCTTCACCGCCAAGGAGCACACCTGCTACTACGCCAACGTGCTCGCCAGTGACCTGCCGCTGGCCGTCACGCTGCTCGGCGACCTGGTGACCGAGGCGCTCAACACCGCCGAGGACCTGGAGTCCGAGCGCACGGTGGTGCTGGAGGAGATCGCCATGCGCGACGACGAGCCCTCCGACCTCGTGCACGACCTCTTCTCCGAGACGCTCTTCGGCGGCACGCCGCTGGGCCGCTCGGTGCTCGGCACCATCGACTCGATCGAGGGCCTGACCCGCGACGACGTCGACGGCTGGTACCGCTCCCGCTACGCCGTCCCCTCGATGGTGGTCACCGCCGCCGGCCGGGTGGACCACCAGCAGGTGGTCGACCTGGTGACGGCGGTCTTCGGCGGGCGGTTGTCGGGCTCGGCGTCCCCGGCACCGCTGCGCCGCGGGGAGGACGTCGTCCTCGACCGGCCGGCGCGGGCCACCGGGCTGGTGTCCCGCCGCACCGAGCAGACGCACCTGCTGCTCGGGAGCCTGGGCCTGAGCCGCTTCGACGAGCGGCGCTACGCCGCCGCCGTCCTCGAGACCGCGGTGGGCGGCGGGATGAGCTCGCGGCTGTTCCAGGAGATCCGCGAGAAGCGGGGGCTGGTCTACAGCGTCGGCTCGGCGCTGACCTCCTACGCCGGGACGGGGTCGTTCTCCGTCTACGCCGGGTGCGCGAAGAAGCGGGTGCCCGAGGTCCTGCGGCTGGTCCGCGAGGAGCTGGCCCGGGTGGCCGCCGAGGGTCTCACCGGCGAGGAGGTCGCCCGCGGGCGCGGCCAGCTGCGCGGCGGGACGGTGCTCGGGCTGGAGGACACCGGCTCGCGGATGAGCCGCCTGGGCAAGAGCGAGCTCTCGCACGGGGAGTACGTGCCGGTGCGCGAGGTGCTCGACCGGATCGCCGCGGTCGACGAGGACCAGGTGCGCGCCGTGGCCGCCGACCTGCTGGGCCGCGAGACCTGCCTGGCCGTCGTCGGCCCGTACCGCGAGTCCGACCTCGACCGGCTCTGACCCCGCCCGTACCCGGGGACCGCCCGCGATGACCGCCCGCCGTCCGCACCCCGCCATGCGCGTGCACGGGGCGCTGTCGCGCGGCGCGTTCGCCGTGACGGTGCTCGTCTCCCTCGCCGTCCTGTTCGCGCCCGGCGCCGACGTGCCGTCGGCACCCCCCGGCGTCGACAAGGTGGTGCACCTGACCCTGTTCCTCGCCCTGGCCCTCGCCGGACGCTGGGCGGGGGTCCGGCCGGGACCGCTCGCCGTCCTCCTGGTCGCCTACGGGGCGGTGAGCGAGGTGGTGCAGGCGGTCACGGCTCTGCAGCGTTCGGGGTCGGTGCTCGACTGGCTGGCCGACGGCGCCGGCGTCGCCCTCGGCCTGCTCGCCTGGTCCGCGGGCGAGCGCCGCTCCGTGGCGCGCTGAACCGCCGGCTCCGGAGCCGCCTTGCGCCGCGCGGGGACGCCGGGAAGCCTGGCCGGGTGACCACCAGCCGCCCGTCGTCCGAGCAGCAGGCCCCCGGTACCGCGGCGTCGGAGTCCCCGAGGATCCCGGTCGCCGTCCTGGGCGCGCGCGGCCGGATGGGCACCGAGGTGGTCAACGCGGTCACCGCCGCCGACGACCTCGAGCTGGTCGCGATGGTCGACGACGGCGACTGGCTGTTCAACGTGTCCGACGCCGGCGCCCACGTGGTCGTGGACTTCACCCGCCCGGACGTCGTCATGGACAACATCCGCTTCTGCATCGACCAGGACATCCACTGCGTCGTCGGGACGACGGGCTTCGACGAGGACAGGCTGGCCACGGTCGCGGAGTGGCTCCGGCCCAAGCCCGACCTCGGCGTGGTCATCGCCCCGAACTTCGGGATCGGCGCGGTGCTGCTCATGCGCTTCGCGCAGGAGGCGGCCCGCTTCTTCCCCTCGACCGAGATCGTCGAGCTGCACCACCCGAACAAGGTGGACGCCCCCTCGGGCACCGCGGTGCGGACGGCCCGCCTGGTGGCGGCCGCCCGCCGGTCGGCGGGGATGCCGCCGTCGCCGGACGCGACCACGGACACCCTGCCCGGGGCACGCGGTGCCGACGTGGAGGGGGTCGCGGTCCACGCCGTCCGGCTCACCGGGCTGGTGGCCCACCAGGAGGTGCTGATGGGTGCGGCGGGGGAGACCCTGACGCTCCGGCACGACTCCTTCGACCGTGCCTCCTTCATGCCGGGCGTCCTGCTCGCCGTCCGGGAGGTCGGCCGGCGCCCCGGCCTGACCGTGGGCATCGAGGGGTTCCTGGGCCTCTGAGACCGGTCCGGCTGCGTGCGCCGGACCCGGCGTGCACACCCCTCCACGGTCGTGTACTGTTCCCTTCGCGCCGGACGGGCCCGGGAGGGCCGCGGAGACCACCCGAGTGGTGCAGGGCTCCACGAGTCGGCGTACAGTGGGACAAGCCGTCACCGAGGAAGCCCGAGAGGGTGGAGTTGGTGTGCGTCCGCTCCTTGAGAACTCAACAGCGTGCCGAAAGTCAGTGCCAAGTAGTAACCCCGGCCTGGGCGTGATGCCTGGGTGGGATTCCTTTGGTTGATGTGATCGAGATCTGTCAGGTCTCGGTTCTCGGCCTGGTTCAAGCATCTACGGAGAGTTTGATCCTGGCTCAGGACGAACGCTGGCGGCGTGCTTAACACATGCAAGTCGAACGCTGATCCATCTTCGGGTGGTGATGAGTGGCGAACGGGTGAGTAACACGTGGGCAACCTGCCCCCGGCTCTGGGATAACTCCAAGAAATTGGGGCTAATACCGGATGTCCTCTGCTGGCCGCATGGTCTGGTGGTGGAAAGGGTTTCCGGCTGGGGATGGGCCCGCGGCCTATCAGCTTGTTGGTGGGGTAGTGGCCTACCAAGGCGACGACGGGTAGCCGGCCTGAGAGGGTGACCGGCCACACTGGGACTGAGACACGGCCCAGACTCCTACGGGAGGCAGCAGTGGGGAATATTGCGCAATGGGCGGAAGCCTGACGCAGCGACGCCGCGTGGGGGATGACGGCCTTCGGGTTGTAAACCTCTTTCAGCTCCGACGAAGCGGAAGTGACGGTAGGAGCAGAAGAAGCACCGGCCAACTACGTGCCAGCAGCCGCGGTAATACGTAGGGTGCAAGCGTTGTCCGGAATTATTGGGCGTAAAGAGCTCGTAGGCGGTCTGTTGCGTCGGCTGTGAAAACCCGGAGCTCAACTCCGGGCCTGCAGTCGATACGGGCAGACTCGAGTGTTGCAGGGGAGACTGGAATTCCTGGTGTAGCGGTGAAATGCGCAGATATCAGGAGGAACACCGGTGGCGAAGGCGGGTCTCTGGGCAACAACTGACGCTGAGGAGCGAAAGCGTGGGGAGCGAACAGGATTAGATACCCTGGTAGTCCACGCCGTAAACGTTGGGCGCTAGGTGTGGGGGCCATTCCACGGTCTCCGTGCCGCAGCTAACGCATTAAGCGCCCCGCCTGGGGAGTACGGCCGCAAGGCTAAAACTCAAAGGAATTGACGGGGGCCCGCACAAGCGGCGGAGCATGTTGCTTAATTCGATGCAACGCGAAGAACCTTACCTAGGCTTGACATGCGCGGAAATCTCGCAGAGATGCGGGGTGCCTTTGGCGTCGTGCACAGGTGGTGCATGGTTGTCGTCAGCTCGTGTCGTGAGATGTTGGGTTAAGTCCCGCAACGAGCGCAACCCTCGTTCCATGTTGCCAGCACGTGATGGTGGGGACTCATGGGAGACTGCCGGGGTCAACTCGGAGGAAGGTGGGGATGACGTCAAATCATCATGCCCCTTATGTCTAGGGCTGCAAACATGCTACAATGGCCGGTACAAAGGGCTGCGATACCGTGAGGTGGAGCGAATCCCAAAAAGCCGGTCTCAGTTCGGATTGGGGTCTGCAACTCGACCCCATGAAGTTGGAGTCGCTAGTAATCGCAGATCAGCAACGCTGCGGTGAATACGTTCCCGGGCCTTGTACACACCGCCCGTCACGTCACGAAAGTCGGTAACGCCCGAAGCCGGTGGCCCAACCCCTTGTGGGAGGGAGCCGTCGAAGGCGGGATCGGCGATTGGGACGAAGTCGTAACAAGGTAGCCGTACCGGAAGGTGCGGCTGGATCACCTCCTTTCTAAGGAGCATCTCGCTCGGCAGCCGGATGGTTGTCGGGTGCAGAGCTGTGCGCGGGTCGTGACGGTCGCCCACTACCGGGTGGCCGCGGGTGCTCGTGACAGTGCTCGAGGGTGGAACGCTGACCAGTTCGGCCGGCAGCTGCTGCTGCTCCTAGTACGGCGTCATCTTCACTGGTGGCGTGGGGAACGGGGTGGCAGGGGTGGGTCGGTCGTAGGCACGCTGTTGGGTCCTGAGGGAGCGGGCTCTGCTGCTGTGGGTGTGAGCCTGTGGCGGGAGGGGTTGCTGTCTTCGTCCGGGCCTTCCTGGTCTCAGACCGGCCGAGTGTTCTCGGTGCTGGTGGGGTCGTGTGGAGGGTTTGCGGGTTGGTCGTTGAGAACTGCACAGTGGACGCGAGCATCTTTTGATCTCTGTTTTGCAGAGTTTGTTTGCAGGGTGTTTGCTTGTAGGTGTCCCGCCCCCGGGCGCGGCTGTCTCCTTCGGGAGGGGTCGTGGAGGGGTGGGTTGTGTGTGGTCAAGATGTTGAGGGCACACGGTGGATGCCTGGGCACCAGGAGCCGATGAAGGACGTGGGAGGCTGCGATATGCCTCGGGGAGCTGCCAACCGAGCGTTGATCCGAGGGTGTCCGAATGGGGGAACCCCGCACCAGTCATGTGGTGTGACCCGCGCCTGAACACATAGGGCGTGTGGAGGGAACGTGGGGAAGTGAAACATCTCAGTACCCACAGGAAGAGAAAACAACCGTGATTCCGTGAGTAGTGGCGAGCGAAAGCGGATGAGGCTAAACCGATGGCATGTGATAGCCGGCAGGCGTTGTGTCGTCGGGGTCGTGGGACAGTCGTGTCGCCTCTGCCGGGGTGGCGGGGAGTGAGAAAGCGGTCGGGTTAGCCGAAGGCCTCTGGAAGGGGTCGCCGTAGAGGGTGAGAGCCCCGTAGGTGAAAGCCTGTCGTCTCCTTGTTTCTGTATCCCAAGTAGCACCGAGCCCGTGGAATTCGGTGTGAATCTGGCGGGACCACCCGCTAAGCCTGAATACTCCCTGGTGACCGATAGCGGACGAGTACCGTGAGGGAAAGGTGAAAAGTACCCCGGGAGGGGAGTGAAATAGTACCTGAAACCGTGTGCCTACAAGCCGTGAGAGCCGTGAATCCGCGCTTCGTGTGCGGGCGGTGATTGCGTGCCTTTTGAAGAATGAGCCTGCGAGTTAGTGGTGCGTGGCGAGGTTAACCCGTGGGGGGTAGCCGTAGCGAAAGCGAGTCCGAACAGGGCGGTTTCTAGTCGCGTGTCCTAGACCCGAAGCCGAGTGATCTACCCATGGCCAGGTTGAAGCGCGGGTAAGACCGCGTGGAGGACCGAACCCACCAGGGTTGAAAACCTGGGGGATGAGCTGTGGGTAGGGGTGAAAGGCCAATCAAACTCGGTGATAGCTGGTTCTCCCCGAAATGCATTTAGGTGCAGCGTCGCGTGTTTCTTGCCGGAGGTAGAGCACTGGATGGCTGATGGGCCCCACAAGGTTACTGACGTCAACCAAACTCCGAATGCCGGTAAGTGAGAGCGCGGCAGTGAGACTGCGGGCGATAAGGTTCGTAGTCGAGAGGGAAACAGCCCAGATCATCGGCTAAGGCCCCTAAGCGTGTGCTAAGTGGAAAAGGATGTGGGATCGCAGTGACAACCAGGAGGTTGGCTTAGAAGCAGCCATCCTTGAAAGAGTGCGTAATAGCTCACTGGTCAAGTGGTTCCGCGCCGACAATGTAGCGGGGCTCAAGCACACCGCCGAAGCCGTGGCACTCCACCGATAGCCCGCCGGCATCCTTCGGGATGGCGGCCAGGTGGTGGGGTGGGTAGGGGAGCGTCGTGTGGCGGGTGAAGCGGCGGAGGGATCCAGCCGTGGACGCCATGCGAGTGAGAATGCAGGCATGAGTAGCGAGAGGGGAGTGAGAACCTCCCCCGCCGGAAGACCAAGGGTTCCTGGGCCAGGCTAATCCGCCCAGGGTGAGTCGGGACCTAAGGCGAGGCCGACAGGCGTAGTCGATGGACAACGGGTTGATATTCCCGTACCCGCGAAGGAACGCCCATGCTGGACCCAGCGATGCTGACCCACCGAAACCGGTGGCTCGTCTTCGGACGGGTCGCGGGGAGTAGCTGGGGACCCGGACTGGTAGTAGGCAAGCGATGGGGTGACGCAGGAAGGTAGTCGGGCCGGTGAGTGGTAGTACCGGTGCAAGGGTGTGGCCCGTCTGGTAGGCAAATCCGCCGGACATGCAGGGTGAGGCCTGACGCATAGCCGAGTGAGGCGAATCCGATGATCCTATGCTGTCGAGAAAAGCCTCTAGCGAGTTCCGAGCGGCCCGTACCCCAAACCAACTCAGGTGGTCAGGTAGAGAATACCGAGGCGATCGAGCGAACTGTGGTTAAGGAACTCGGCAAAATGCCCCCGTAACTTCGGGAGAAGGGGGACCCCTGACTGTGACCATCCGTGCGGTGGGTAGCGGTGGGGGGTCGCAGAGACCAGTGAGAAGCGACTGTTTACTAAAAACACAGGTCCGTGCGAAGTCGTAAGACGATGTATACGGACTGACGCCTGCCCGGTGCTGGAACGTTAAGGGGACGGGTTAGTGCGCCTTCGGGTGTGCGAAGCTCAGAACTCAAGCGCCAGTAAACGGCGGTGGTAACTATAACCATCCTAAGGTAGCGAAATTCCTTGTCGGGTAAGTTCCGACCTGCACGAATGGCGTAACGACTTCTCAGCTGTCTCAACCACAGGCTCGGCGAAATTGCACTACGAGTAAAGATGCTCGTTACGCGCGGCAGGACGGAAAGACCCCGGGACCTTCACTACAGCTTGATATTGGTGTTCGGTTCGGCTTGTGTAGGATAGGTGGGAGACGTGGAAGCGGGCACGCCAGTGTTCGTGGAGTCGCCGTTGAAATACCACTCTGGTCGAATTGGATGTCTAACCTGGGTCCGTGATCCGGATCAGGAACAGTGTCAGGTGGGTAGTTTAACTGGGGCGGTTGCCTCCCAAAGGGTAACGGAGGCGCCCAAAGGTTCCCTCAGCCTGGTTGGCAATCAGGTGTCGAGTGCAAGTGCACAAGGGAGCTTGACTGTGAGACCGACGGGTCGAGCAGGAGCGAAAGCTGGGACTAGTGACCCGGCACCGGCAGGTGGAAGCGGTGTCGCTCAACGGATAAAAGGTACCCCGGGGATAACAGGCTGATCTTCCCCAAGAGTCCATATCGACGGGATGGTTTGGCACCTCGATGTCGGCTCGTCGCATCCTGGGGCTGGAGTAGGTCCCAAGGGTTGGGCTGTTCGCCCATTAAAGCGGTACGCGAGCTGGGTTTAGAACGTCGTGAGACAGTTCGGTCCCTATCCGCCGTGCGCGTAAGAGACTTGAGAAGAGCTGTCCCTAGTACGAGAGGACCGGGACGGACGAACCTCTGGTGTGCCAGTTGTACCGCCAGGTGCACTGCTGGTTGGCTACGTTCGGCAGGGATAACCGCTGAAAGCATCTAAGCGGGAAGCTCGCTTCGAGATGAGGTCTCTCACCCAGTCAATGGGGTAAGGCCCCCGCCCAGACCAGCGGGTTGATAGGCCGGAAGTGGAAGCACCGCAAGGTGTGGAGCTGACCGGTACTAACAGGCCGAGGGCTTGACCACGCCACACCACCGGTCAAGCCACCAGCAAGCAGCATCGGAAGAGTCTTGTGTCGCGTCCACTGTGCGGTTCTGAACGCACCCAACCCGCCCCACCCCGCCCGCGGACATCCGCGCCGGGGGTGTGGGGGCCGGGGGTTGGTCACGTTCACAGTGTTACGGCGGTCATGGCGAGAGGGAAACGCCCGGTCCCATTCCGAACCCGGAAGCTAAGCCTCTCAGCGCCGATGGTACTGCCCTGGAGACGGGGTGGGAGAGTAGGACACCGCCGGACAACCATTCCAGGAAGGGCCCCCACCACCCGGTGGGGGCCCTTCCTGCGTCCTTC